>CAWCEA010000001.1:0-728948 GCA_963794455.1 uncultured Acidobacteriaceae bacterium
GAGTCCCGAGTTGCGAGTCGTAGGTCCCGAGCCCGAATACTTCGTCGAAAGTACTTCTGTCTGCGTCGCGTCTGGCGGGGGCTATAATTGCGCGCACCGATGGCCCTTACCGCTGGCAACAAGCTTGGCCCATACGAAATCCTTTCGCCGCTTGGCGCAGGTGGGATGGGGGAAGTGTATCGCGCTCGCGATTCGCGGCTGGGGCGGGACGTGGCCATCAAAGTACTGGCGCAGCATCTTTCTTCCGATCCCGCGCTGAAAGAACGATTCGAACGCGAAGCTCGCGCAATTTCTTCGTTGAACCATCAGCGCATTTGCACACTGTATGACCTGGGGCATCAGGACGGCGTCGACTTCCTGGTGATGGAGTTCCTGGAGGGGGAGACGCTCGCGGAGCGGCTAAAGAAAGGTCCGCTTCCGCTAAAAGAGGCGCTGAAGATTGCGATCGACGTTACTGCAGCGCTGGAGGCGGCGCACCGCGCGGGGAACGTTGACAGGAGACAGCAACGGCAACCTGTTCGGCGTTACGCCTAGAGGTGCCGGCGATAAGGGGATCGTCTTTGAACTGGCGAGATCCGCTACGACAGGTGCTTACACTTTCTCAACCGTATACCAGTTTCAAGGTGGATCTTCTGACGGCGATACGCCGACGCCAGCCGCTGCTCTTTATGCTGGTACTCTCTACATTGCTACTCAGTTCGGCGGCAGTAACGGAGGTGGGAGTACCTGTGACGGGGATTCCTGTGGCACGATCGTTAGTATGACCAAGTAGCAATCAGCTCTTGGTGCGTGGTCGGGTCGATGGCGTTGGGCAGCAATTTCGCGGCCCGAAAACTGTAGAAATGTGCATTCCATGCTCCAATGAGCAGTGGCGCTCACTCGCGCCGGGACATTCCGCCCGTGTCCCGGCACGGTGTGCAGCGTTTTCACACGTCTTGATGGCTGACCACATTTCCACCGGGCATCTCGACCTGGACGCCGCCAAACCGAATCGGTTCCCCACTCCAAAATGACTCCCACATTGCTCGCTGCCATCAGGTTGTACATCGAATCGCTTTCAAGCGTTCGTAAACAGTCGTGGCTCGCACGAAGGGTAGGGGTGCCGTTTCGCGTCCTCAGCGCAACAAGGACAGGGCCGGCATGCCGCTAGCCCTGTGGATTTCAAACGGCACACTACCACACGAAGAGGCGGCTTCCGTTCAAGGAACGTGGTAGGTTATTTCTGGCGGATGATGTAATGAGCGAATCTATGTTAAGACCTGATTCACTTGTCGCACAGGAGTGCCGGGCAATCGTCCACCAGGTATGTCTATTTTGAGAAAACAAACGCAGACCACTTTCAGCCCAGAGCATCTTTGCGATCCTTCCCTAGCCAGCGGACAGCGGCCGCAGTGGTCGACCTTCTTGTTTTGCCTCATCGTTACACTGGCAACCGTTCTACGACTCATTAATCTCGGGAAAAGGAGCTTTTGGCTCGATGAAGCCACGAGCAGCATGCTTGCCCGTTGTAGCTGGCAAACATTTACGACTGCCCTGTTTCATCGCGAAGCCAACATGACTCTTTATTATTTCTTGCTGCGGGGGTGGATTCATATTGGCCATTCTGAGTGGTTCTTGCGTCTCCTCTCGGTAATATTTGGTGTGTTGACGATTCCAGCGATCTACTTGTTGTCTCGGGCTTTTGGGGGTGTCCGGAACGCTCGCATTGCGACCTTCTTGATGAGTGTTAGCGCCTTTCACATTCAGTATTCTCAGGAGACGCGAGGCTACAGCCTGGTTGTTTTCCTGGCACTTCTGTCTTGTCACTTGTTTTGGAACTTACCGGATTCAGGAAAAATCCCGGTGCGATACATTTTGGTAAGTGTTTTGATGGTCTACGCTCACGTTTTCGGTGTTTTGGTCTTAACGGCCCAATGGATAAGCATCCTTTTCGCTGCCCCTAGGACAATCACGAAGAAATCCGCTTGCATCGCAGCCGGAACTATCGGCGTATTCATTGCCCCATTATTCTTCTCCTTACTATTCGTTTCCGACCGGTCTCAATTGTCGTGGATGAATAAAGGTCATCTCGCTTCGAGTGTCTACCATTTCTTTCTCTATTTGAGTGGGGGGGCCGGGTCGCCGCTCTTGCTTCTATTTATTGGATTGCTGTTTGTTTCGCTCAGGTCGCATCTTAGTGACGCCGAGGGCGGCCCGGTTTGCCGGAATTCTATTCCTTACGTTTTTCTATGGATATGGCTGCTGTTTCCAATTCTTGTTGTTGTAGCCGTTTCTCTTCACCAGCCCATCTTTCAACCACGGTATCTCATAATCTGTTTGCCGCCATTCCTGATCCTAGCCGCTGACGGCATGGCACATATCCGTTCACGACCGATCCTCATCGCGGCCTTTATAGTGACAGCGGGAATGTCGCTTCGGGGCGTAACGTCGTACTATGAAGCGTACGCGAACATGAATTATGTCGATAATTGGCGCGATGCCACCGCTTATTGCCTCTCTCAAGCGGAACCGGGAGACGCTGTCCTGTTCACCAACAGTACTGAGGAAATCCCATTCCGAGAATACGAGGATCGATTTGCAGGGGCAAGGGCTGATATAAGACTCGTTCCCCAAAAAACAGACGTGCAACTCCTGAGCACGCCGGCAAGTTGGACAAGCCCAGAATTGGCCTCTAGTGCCGCCCATGACAGTCGTCGTTTGTGGGTGATTACCGCCTTCCAGCCAAACGCACATAGCATCGCCATAGACACAGCACTAAGACTTCATTTGAGTGTACAGTCGCGACGGAACTTTGGATTTGTAGTGGTTGAAGTTTTTGGAGTTCCGAATACTTAGGAATTTGTTCGTTCCAGTGTTCGTGATACGGTTCAGCCGTCACCTCCGTAATATTGTTGCAGCCGAAGTTTGTCTGAATGTTGAATGAGCCATAGTTAGTCGTGTATTGAGCTGCTCCGTTCGGTGCTGCGGTGCTGTGTAGGCCAGTCGTTACTTGCGCGGGACAGACGCATATCAATGCCAACAGCGTGACGGCTGTCCAGAAGGCATAAGCACAGCAGTTCATTGGCTGATCCTCCGTATTTACTGAAGGCTGAATAGAATTTCTTGCAAGCCAGTGTTGAAAGCAACATTGGTAAACGCAATGTCGAGAACGACACCGCGTTGAGCATCTGCTGAATGCTGAAGGGGACCAGAATCCCATTTACGGATTGATAGCTTGCAAAGCGAATTTCCGCTGGAATGTCGTTGCTGGCGTTTGTATCTGGATGAACTGAGTACTTAATCGCTAGCAGGCTGCGGAAAAACATACGCCGCGACTCAGATTCTCCCTGAGTTTCGATCCTGTGATTAAGGGAAGAGTCTTTGGCTGCATCCGCGGCGGCCCGCAGACCGTTTTTCGAGCGCAACGAACACACTTCGGTCTTGGCCTACGACGCTTGAATCGCTAGATTCCGCAAGCGAACCAGATTGTAGGCAGCAGCCGCGAAGGTGAAGACCCATCCCACCTTGAAGACTCCGCGATGCCGAACCTTCCGCAATAGTGCGATCGTCTTCAGCCATCCGAAGCACTCTTCAATGCGCTTTCTCTTTCTCTGACTGATGGCATATCCCGGGTGCTGCGTCGTGCGAGCATCAATCGCACTCCCACCAGGCCGCTCTAGATTTTGCGCCACGTGCGGTGTGACCTTCAAGTTTCGGCACTCGGCCACGAAATCTGCGGTGTCGTATGCCTTGTCGCCTCCCACCGTCACTTGTTTGCTGCCCGGAATCTGCTCCAGCATCACCAGCGCGGCATCGCGTTCGGCCGCGCCGTTGGCTTCGAACACCTCTGTGTTCACGATCAGACCGTTGCGGTTCTCCACCAGCAGATTCCCGTTGTAACTCAGCTTCGCTTCCTTGCCCTTGCCTTTGCGTGCCATCTTCGCATCCGGGTCCGTCTTCGATGCGTGCGTCTCGTTCGACCGCTTCTCCCCGTGGAAGTCCACCGTCGCATTGCCAGGATCGTCCGGCGGAACGGCGTTCTTAGCATCCTTGCGCTGATAACTCTTCACACTCGCCCACGCTTCCAGTAGCGTTCCATCCACCGTGAAGTGTTCGTCCGAGAGCAGACTCCGCTCGCGGGCCTGTCGGAGTACGGCTTGGAAGAAAGCCTCCGCAATGTCCCCATCGAGCAGGCGCTCGCGGTTCTTGGTGAATACGGTCACATCCCAAATGGCGTCGTCCATGTTCAAGCCCACGAACCAGCGGAACAGCAAGTTGTAGTCCAGCTGTTCCATCAACATCCGTTCACTTCTCACCGAGTACAGCGCTTGGAGCAAGAGTGCTCGCAACAACTTTTCCGGCGCAATCGATGGTCGCCCGGTTTTTGCGTACAGCTTGTTGAACCGGGGTTGCAGTTGCTGTAGCGCCTCATCGGTCATGGCCCGCAGCGAACGCAATGGGTGGTCTTGCGGAACTCGCTGCTCCGGGCTGATGTAGCTGAACACGTCCAACTGCTGCTCGTCTTTTCCGCGCATACCTCCTTCTTATCAGGTTGTGTTGTGGAAACAAGAGAGTTTTCTGGTACTGCGCCAGCTTGCATAAAATCCAAATGAGCGGTTCTACCTTGTAGACGGTTCGGCCAACTAGATGTACAACGGTGTGCGTATGAAGGCTGCGAATCCGTTCCCGTCAGTTTCTCTTTTGTTGCCGGAAGACGTGTTAGAAAACCACGATGATCGAGTTTCCAGTTACTGGAGAAAAGGCGACACCTGCCTGCTGCAATTAAGCAGCTTTACGCGGCAGTCGGGCGCTCAAGTTTCCGCCACTCAACGCCTCTCCGACCGCACAAAGGCGGAGGCTCGTTGGAAGCCGTTCGATCTGCCTCGAAAACTTGAAGGATGCGAAGCAGCCGCCGCAACCATGGTTGACGAGAAAGGAACTTCTTGGGTTCATGTGTACTTGGTTTGGCCGTGGGTAGCGGTACATGTTACGGTTTCCCGAAAGGGCCAGCTTGAAGAATGCCATTGGGCATGGGATTCGCTCGCCAGCATTAGGCCGGTTGTCATGTGACCGCTTCGAACCGAGTTTTTCCGCAGCCTGCTAAGGGACCGCTAAGCGATAAAAGACCGGGTATCTTGGTTTCGGCAGCTTGACATCGCCCATGAATCAAGACAGACTGGTCTTGTCTTAGTTCCGGGTTCTTCTTCAGTTGAAAGGTACAGCCATGCCAGTAGCGAAGCTAGTCCACTTCGTCCGGACGAAAGTCTTGGGTCTCCTTGTCGTAAGCTCTTGTCTGAACACGTTTGCTGCCGGCCCGGTCGAAAAGGTCATTCACAAGTTCACAGGATCTCCCGACGGGATGGTTCCGCAAGGCGCGCTGCTGGCTGATAAGGCCGGAAATCTTTACGGCACGGCGCCGGAGGGAGGGTTCTGCACAGTGAGTAAGGTTGGCTGCGGAGTAGTCTTTGAACTGACCCCGCCGGCGACTGAAGGGGGCGACTGGACCGAAACGATCCTCTACAGCTTTACAGGTGGCAGCGACGGGTCTACGCCCAACGGAACACTAATCTTTGACAATCAAGGCAACCTCTATGGAATACGGACTGGAGGCGTCTTCGAGCTGAGTCCCCCGAGCTCCCAGGTCGGCGACTGGACCGAAACTAACCTGCCGACACCTGGATACCTACAGGGCAGCAAGCTCCTCTTCTATCGGGGAAACTTCTACGGTGTGACTCAAGATGGGGGTAGCGCCAACCTAGGAACGGCCTTCGTTCTAAAGCCTCCGTCAACAGTAGGGGGAGCGTGGACGTACCGCATCATCCACAGCTTTGGAGTTGTATCGGGTGACGGCACCCACCCCTTGGCTGGGCTGGTTGTTCGTAATGGCTTGTTTTACGGCACAACCAATCAGGGCGGAGCGAGAAACGGCGGGACAGGCACCGTCTTCCAGCTGACGCCGAAGAATGGAGTCTGGACTGAAACTGTCCTTTATGGCTTCACCATCAGCGGGCATCCCTATGGCCCCGTGACCTTCGACTCTGCTGGAAACTTATACGGCACAACCTTTGGCTCCCAAGATTCCGACCCTGGTGCCGTGTATGAACTGTCGCCACCGACAAGTCCAGGCGGGGCATGGCAGGAAACTACGCTACACAGTTTCGCCTTCTTTGCCAAGGGCGGCAGCAGCCCTATGGCTGGAGTCATTCGCGATGCGGCCAACAATCTCTATGGCACAACATTCTACGGCGGTATCGGCAGCGGTCGCGGCCTCGGGGTCGTGTTCAAGCTAAAGCCGCCTCAGACTCCTGGAGGAGCCTGGACCGAGGTCGTTCTACACTCGTTTGGCGGAATTGCTCACAGCGACGGAGCTAACCCCTCTGGCGAACTGATCCTTCTGAAGGGGGTATTCTACGGCACGACATCGGCTGGAGGGCTCGCACTGAACCCGGTGCCCGGTGGTACGGTGTTCAATCTGGTGCAATGACCAAATCCACCGGACGATAAAACCGGGGACATCCATGATAAGTAAAAGTCAAGAGGAGACGGAGGTCTCCCAGCACTTAGAGGATTGGGGTCTCGAAGCGAAGGTGGTGCGGTTGAGTTAGCGAACAGCCAGCGATCGTTTAGAGCGGCCAAAGCAACAGCTTGGCCAGACATCCATTTGCGGGAAACGGGCGCGAGCCCGGTCCACGAAGTATGAGTTAGGGTTGTCCGGCCGGCCTCGATACAGACGGTAAGGCGCATCGGGAGTCGAGACTCCTCTGCCCAATCCCCGAGTCGGCGAGGAATGGCCGGTCGATCGCCGCTGAGTTCAAAGTTTTTCCTTCTCAGGCAGCTTTTTGGGTTGGCTCTTCCAAAGGCACGCGCAGTTGGAAGGGCTGACGGCTTTTGTCGACGGCCAGCAGATAGGTGACGAGTTTGCGCGCCACGGCCAGAGTGGCGCGGTTGCGATGTCCACGCTCTAACTCGCGGGCATGCAGCGCCGCCAGTTGCGGATTCCATCGCGGGGCCAGCTTGGCGGCCTCGATCAGCGTGGTTTGCAGCCAGTGGTTGCGCTGTTTCGAGATAGGACCGCGTTTCTGCTTGCCCGCCGAGGACTTCAAGGCGGCGGTCAGTCCGCAGTAACTCATGGCATCGGAGCAGGAGGGAAAACGCTGGGGATCGCCGACCTCCAAGGCCCAGGTGAGAGCGGTAATTTCTCCGACCGCTGGAATCGTCATCAACCGTTCCACGCGTTCGGCCAGTTCGGGATCGGCGAGTAACTCGCGGACCAACCGCTTCTGCGTGTTCTCGAACATCTCCAGAGCGCCCCGGCTCAAACGCAGCAGATCGATCACCGATTCCGGCACTTCTTCGAGTTCTTCCAGCAGACTGGCGAAGTATTTCTTGCGGTGCAGCTTCTCCTTCACATAGAGAGCGCCGGTTTCCATCAGAAGACCAGCCATCTTGTTCTTCATGCGTACCGCTTCGCTCACCACCAGGCTGCGATAGCGCAGCAGGCGGCGAAGTTCGCGAATCCGTGGCGGAGCCACATAGCAGGCCGGTAACAGATTGCAGCGCACCAGGTCGGCGATGGTGCGCGCGTCGATGGTGTCGCTCTTCTTCTTGCCCGCGCTGATGGCTTTCATTTTGGCCGGATGCGCCATCTCCAATTGCTCGCCGTAGGGTTTCAGCGTGTCGTAGATCCAAGCGCTGAACAGGGTCGCTTCCATCGCTCCGCGCCAGGGTTGCGGACGGGCGGAGGCCCATCGCCGCAAAACCTCGCGTTGCGCCAGCACGCTGCCTTCTTCCACGATCTCGCCCGCAGCGGTCTTGACACAGAAACTGATGGCTTTTTTGTGAACGTCGAATCCGATATAGTGAAGATTGTTCATAGGGTTCTCCGAGTGAGCTTTCTGAGCCGGCGCTTTCTTCGTCGGTCTCAGCATCGTAGCCGCTTCGAGAACCCTTCTTCATTTCACTTATGCATTCATACAGACGGGACGTTCACCGGTTTTCTCGAACTGCTAAGGGGGCTCAGGGCAGGCTCTGCGAAAACCGCGCAGCGCTGGACAACGAGCTAATTGCAGGGACAAAGGCCGTACACAAAAAGTTGGCCCTCGTTTCCGGTAACACCCTGACCTGCTACAAACACCTTGCCATTGGCGATGGTAGGAACCTGAAACTTGATGGCTCCGGGACCAACCGAACTCTGATACAGCAGATTCAGTGAGGTCCCAGTCGGAATTGGCGTGTACGCGCGCAGTATCGATGCCCAAGGAGGAGTGCTGTTGTATCCGGGGACTTGCAAGCTCCACAGGACTCCGGTGGTGGAATCAACACCATCCCAGGAAACGGTGAGACCACTTCCCGGATAGCTGAGATAGGGCTGGTCCGTCGAAATGGCTGCGGTGGTATCGAATGTCCCGATCTGCAAGCTCAATGGGAAAGCTCGGATAACGTCTCCCGAACCTGAAGTGTAAAGGGTATTGTTCCAAAAAACCGGTGTGCCCCGGCTGCCGGTTGGGCCGCTTCCCTGAATATTCTGGATTCCGAAAAAGCATTGCGCGATGTCATTTTGGCTTCCCGCGGGATAGGGTAAGCCAGTTGTGCAGGTTTGATAGGAGTAATCGGACGGAGCGGGCATTGGATCGAGGTGGCCGAGATTCGACTGATAGTCGACGTAAACCTCTCCCCGCTTGCCGGCGGCGACCAGTTCTGGAACGCCGTTGGGAACATTGAACAGAACGACTCCTCCCGAACCAAAATCCAAATCACCGGAACAAGCGACGGGAAAAGCGGGTATCCCGTTGAGGCACATCCATTCATTCGGCGTGTACCAGTCAGACAGAGTCAGATCGCTGTTGAACTTGAGGATGCTCTCACCAAAATTGAGAGTGCCGTCGAATGAGCCCTGCCCTGATGCGACGTAAAGATTTCCGTTGACCAGGTTATCGACTGCCGGAGCACCACCGCTCATCCAAAGGCCTGCACCATAGCCGCCTGGCGTGGTCAGGAAGTACGCGACCGGCGCAGTCGAGAGAGCCCCGGCCGACACCGTGTATTTCATCATCCATCCGTGCCAGTCGCCCTCAGTGCAGTGCGCTCCCCATTCGATGTAAATCTGCGGGTTTCCATTCGCGTCGTAGGTGAGCGCCAACCCCGACCGCTGGTTCTGATAATGCGGATCGAACGCAACGGGACTGGAAGCTGGACTCTGAATCTCGACCGGACCGCCCAACACCTCCCTGCCGGTAACGACATCCACGGCATGCAAGCGGTGATGGTACGCTTTGTTCCCGTCCACCGACTTCGTAACGAAATACATCACCGGATTTGCATTGGCCTTCGTGTTGGGATCGATCACTGGCGTGCCGGTTATGCCGACACTGGGCGTGATGTTCGTGCATTCCAGATCGAGCCCCGGACCTGTCGCGAGAGCCGATTCACCCTGGGGAATATAGGATCCACTCCAGACGATCTGGTAGGGAGGATCTGCATTGATGGCATAGACCCAATTCTGTTCGGTCGCCACGATGATCAGATTTCCCAGGGGAGTCGCGCTATACATACCGCTGATGTACAGAGGCTGGGTATAGATTTGTCCGGTGAGCCCAGTGACTGAGCCTACTTGTCCGAAGGTCGTGTTGGTTACGTTGTTCGGATTAAGCGTAGTTTCGTTTGATATGACGCCGTCGCGGGACAGGTTGTCGTGAACCGTCAGCACGCAGGGTCCCACACACGGGGTATCGCTCACTTTCAAGTTTGTCGAGCCACTCACGCCGCTCAAGCTCGCTTTAATCGTGGTCGTCCCGTTGGCAACGCCGGTGGATTGGCCCTGGCTGCCACTCGCATTGCTGATGGTTGCGATCGCGGGAAGCGATGAAGTCCAGGTGACGGACCCAGTTACAGGCTGCGTTGTGCCATCTCCATAATGGCCCGTTGCCGTGAACTGCAGCGTCTTGCCCACTGACGTAGAAGGAGTGGCCGGAGTGACCTCAATCGTCGAAAGAACAGCTGCCGTCACAGTCAGACCGGTTGAGCCGGAGATAGAACCGGAAGCCGCTGAGATGGTGGTTGAACCCATCGCTGCAGTGGTAGCGAGTCCTTTCGTTCCCCCGCTGTTACTGATGCCGGCTACATCTTGTGCGGAAGACGTCCAAATAGCTGAGGCAGTCAGATCCGCAGTGGTGCCGTCTGAGTAGCTGCCGGTCGCCTTGTATTGCTCCGATGTTCCCAATGGAGTGGAGGCGTTCGCGGGCATCACGGCCACTGCCATCAGCGTCCGAGTCGGTGGCTGCGTAGAGCCGCTTCCACCACATCCGAGAGTGGTGGAGAGAGCGAGGAACACAAACGCTCCAGACGCGAATAGACGCGAATAACGCTGGCGAACCGAATCGGGAGTGGTGGAGCGAAGTTGTTGAAATAGAATCGTTTCCATGTTCGTCTCAGAGCCGTTGTGGCGAACAGACGACCTTCTGGAGGTCTAGCGAGAACCACCAAGGGCACAATCGCCCTTCTTCGCCGTTGGGAGAGTTGGAAACCAGCCTTTTTCGGGGGAGATTACGAACGAGTATAGCACGCGATCTTTCGTTCTCGACGGAGCGAATCTCGTAATCATGGATGAATTGCAGCAAGCAGGCGCAATGCTTCCCAGTTCACTCGACTTTGCAAAACCCAAAGGAAATCAAATCTCAAAGGCCCGGCCACCCGTCCCCTCGACTAAACTTCGAGACTACTTCTAACGGCGCGACCTTGCGTTGACTTTGCTTCCTGTGCCCCCTAAGATGGCTCACCTGAAACTTGCAGTTTGAGTGTGCGGGCGGCGCCACTAACATCTGATGATTGGTCAAACCATCTCTCACTACAGAGTGATCGAGAAGCTCGGCGGCGGTGGGATGGGTGTCGTTTATAAGGCCGAGGACACGCGGCTGCACCGCTTTGTTGCCCTGAAATTCCTTCCGGATGAAGTTGCTCGCGATCCCCAATCCCTGAGCCGTTTTCAACGCGAGGCGCAGGCTGCGTCGGCGTTGAACCATCCGAACATCTGCACGATCTACGACATTGGCGAAGAGAATGGCCAGGCGTTCATTGCCATGGAATTTCTCGATGGCGTGACGTTGAAGCATCGCATCGCGGGGCGTCCGATGGAGACGGAGCAGATTCTGACGCTGGCGATCGAGATTGCCGACGCGCTGGATGCGGCGCATGCCAAGGGAATCATCCATCGCGACATCAAGCCGGCAAATATTTTTGTGACCGAGCGCGGGCACGCCAAGATTCTCGACTTTGGATTGGCGAAGGTGGCGACGGCCGCGGGATCGTCCAGCCAGATTGCGTCGGCAAACACAATGACGGGCACGATGCAAGATCCGCACCTGACGAGTCCGGGATCGACGCTGGGCACGGTTTCCTACATGTCGCCGGAGCAGGCGAAGGGAAAGGACCTCGACGCGCGCAGCGATCTGTTTTCGTTTGGGGCGGTGCTGTATGAGATGGCGACCGGGGCGCTGCCATTTCGCGGGGAAACCTCGGCGGTTATCTTTAATGCGATCCTGGAAAAGGCGCCGATTCCGGTCGCGCGGATCAATCCCGAGCTTCCACCGAAGCTTGAGGACGTGATCAACCGGGCGCTCGAGAAAGATCGCGACCTGCGCTACCAGAGCGCGAAGGAGATGCGGTCGGAGTTGCTGCGGCTGAAGCGCGATACCGATTCCAGCCGGCAGATTCCGGTGGCAACCGAGCAGCCGGGGATTTCTTCGGGAGCTATGCGTGCGGCGCAGACGTCTACCTCGACGTCAAGCAGTTCGGCCGTGGTGGAGGTTGCGAAGCAGCACAGGATCGGGCTCGGCGTGACAGCGCTCGTCGCCATTTTGCTGATTGGAGCGGCGGGTTATGGCGTCTACTCATTTCTTTCCCGCTCGCGGCCGGCTCCGTTTCAAAATTTTTCTGTCAGCAAGGTGACGCAGACAGGGAAGGCCACGTTAGTCGCTATATCGCCCGACGGGAAATATCTGCTCCACGTCATGGATGACGGTGGCGAACAGAGTTTGTGGCTGCGCAATGTTCCCACCAACAGCAATACGCAGGTGGTGGCGCCAGGGCGGTTCGAGTATCAGGGGCTGCGCTTTTCGCCGGATGGCAATTACCTGTACTTCTTGCGTTTGGAGGCTGGCAGCCAATCTTTGAAATATCTGTACCGGGTGCCGGTGCTGGGCGGCAATGCGGAGAAGTTGGTCACCGACATCGATTCAAACATTACCTTCTCGCCCGACGGCAAGAGATTCGCGTACCTGCTTGCGAATAATCCGAAGGTTGGCGAGTATCGCGTCATCATCCGGTCGACAGAAGGAACTGATGAGAAGACGATCGCTACCGGTCCGGTGAGCGAGGTGGTATTCGACCTGGCGTGGTCTCCGGATGGCAAGAAGATCGTGATGCCGCTTTCTCAGCCCGGAGACGCTCTGGGCGGCTTGGATGCGATCGACGCCGAGACCGGGAAACGCAATCCATTCTTGATCTCGAAGGACCTGTTCTTCTCGCGGCCGGTCTGGCTGCCCGATGGCAGCGGGCTGCTGACTTTAGGTGTGCCTGTTTTCTCCAGCCAGGTCCAGATCGTGCATGTCGCGTATCCGTCCGGCAAGGTTTCTCCTATCACGCGCGACACCAACTCCTATCGTGATCTAAGCGTCGCTGCCGATGGCCACACTCTGGCCACCGTCCAGGGGCAGAGGCAGATGACGTCGTACGTCATGGCTGACGGCGCCAGTAGTTCCCAGGCCCGGCCGATCACGATGGAGGGCGCGCCGGCTTACGAGATCGGCTGGACCCGAGATGATCAGCTGCTGATCTCTATCAGCAACACGGGCGTCACGTTGGTCAACCCTACCTCCGGCGCGAAGACGCCGTTGTTTTCGCAGGTTCGGTTTCCCGGATTCGCACGTTCTTGTCCTGACGGGCACCTCGTCTTCATGGGTAGCTCGGAAGGCAATATCCAGGCCCATATCTTCCGTGCGGATTCCGACGGCGCAAACGTAAAGGAACTCACGAGCGGGAAGTTCGACTTTGTGCCCGTGTGCTCTGCCGATTCCAAAACGGTGCTCTACGCTGACGCGGATTCTAAACTCGAAAAGGTTCCCCTGGATGGTGGCGCAGCTCAACAGTTTCCTGACTACGCGATCTTCGGGCGGTTCACCGTCTCTCCCGATGGAAAGCTCATTGCGATCATTACGAATCGCGTGGGTGAAACGAAGGAGAAGCTGGGATTGTTGTCCTTCGATTTCAGCCAGCCCATCCGGTTCCTCGATTTCGAGAAGCCGCGCGCCGAGTATGCCGTGGCCTTCGGCGATGGGCCGATCCTGTTCAAACGCGACGGCAAAGCCATTATTTACCCGGTGCGCGAAGGCCAGACCGACAATCTCTGGCAGCAGAATCTTGATGGCTCGCCGGGTAAGCAACTCACCGACTTCAAGTCGGAATATATTCGCGACTTCGACTATTCGTACGACGGCAAGCAGTTGGCGATCATCCGCGGTCACCGCGAGGCCGACGTAGTTCTCATCCGCGATGCGGAAAAGTGAAGTCGGCGCGTCCAAATCGTTGACTTTGTTTCGCGTTGGCCCCTAAGATGGCTCAACTGAAATTTGGGGTTCGACCCTGCGCGCTGCGCCACGACTGAAACAATGATTGGTCAAAACATCTCTCACTACAGAGTGATCGAAAAGCTCGGCGGTGGAGGGATGGGCGTTGTCTATAAGGCCGAAGACACGCGCCTCAAACGCTTTGTCGCCCTGAAATTCCTTCCAGAAGATGTGACGCGCGACCCCGGCGCGCTCAGCCGTTTTAGGCGTGAGGCACAAGCGGCGTCGGCGTTGAATCATCCAAACATTTGCACGATTTATGACATCGGCGAAGAGGGCGAGCAGGCCTTCATCGTCATGGAATATCTGGAAGGCGAGACGCTGAAGCACCTGATCGGCGTGCTTCCGCTGGAGATCGAGAAATTACTGTCGATCGGGATCGATGTGGCCGACGCGCTGGACGCGGCGCATTCCAAGGGTATTGTGCACCGCGACATCAAGCCCGCAAATATTTTTGTGACGGCGCGGGGAACGGCGAAGATTCTCGACTTTGGCTTGGCCAAAGTGACGCAGGAATCGAGCCGGGCGCTCGATCCGTCGGAAGCGACCAAGACGGAAGGCTTAAGCGCTCAGCACTTGACGAGCCCGGGATCGGCGCTGGGAACCGTGGCGTATATGTCTCCGGAGCAAGTGCGGGGAAAGGCTCTCGATGCGCGCACGGATCTGTTTTCGTTTGGCATTGTTCTGTACGAAATGGCGACGGGAGCGATTCCGTTCCGCGGCGAAACCTCAGGAGTCATCTTCGATGAGATCCTGAACCGGTCGCCGGTGGCGCCGGTGCGGCTGAATTCGAAGCTGCCGGCAAAGCTCGAAGATGTCATCAACCGTGCGCTGGAAAAAGATCGCGACCTGCGCTACCAACATGCCGTCGACATCAAGTCGGAATTGCTTCGTTTGAAACGCGATTTGGAGTCGGGACGAAGTTCGGCGGTGAGTTCCTCTTCGAACTCAAGCCAGCCGGTTCCGCAGCTTGAGCCTGTGCCTGCCGCGGTGCAGAAGACGAGCGGGTCGGCGCCTGTGGTGAGGTCATCCGGCAGCACGAGCGATAGCGGCGGAGCCGCCCGCGCAGCGGGCATGGATCAAGTGGATGGTGCCGGCGGGAGTGCTGTTAGTCCTCGCAGTGATCGCGGCAGGATTCTATTGGCGTAAGCATCCGACCGTGCAGTTGACGGACAAAGACCAACTCATCCTCGCCGATTTCACGAATCAGACCGGCGATCCAGTCTTCGATTCAACGTTGAAAGAAGCTCTTGCGATTCAGCTGGAACAGTCACCGCTGCTGCAACTGGTCAGCGACGCCGAACTGCACAGCAACTTGCAGTATCTGGGGCAGGCGAAGGAAGAGAAGATTTCGCCGGAACTTGCCCAGCAGCTTGGACAGCGGCTGGGAGTCAAGGCTTACCTTGCGGGAACAATTACCAGCCTGGGCCCGTCGTATGTGATTTCGATCAATGCGGTGAACTGCGCTACCGGCGAAGTGTTTGCCCGAGAGCAGGTGAGCGCTGCGGACAAGACCGCGGTGCTGCAGGCGGTATCGAGCGCGGCCACGGCGATACGGGCGAGGCTGGGCGAGTCGATGGCATCGATTCAGAAGTTGACGACCCCCTACACCAATGTGACGACGGCTTCACTGCAGGCGTTTCACGCATTTTCGCTCGGAGAGGACGAGCATCGCGAAGGCAGAGATTTTCCTCAGGCTGCGGATTTCTACCAGCAGGCGATCCAACTCGATCCGACATTCGCCATGGGATGGGCGCGGCTTGGCGTGGCTTACGGGAACGTCGGCGGAGTATCGAAGGCGGTCGAGTATTTGAAGAAGGCCTACGATTTACGCGAGCGAGTGACCGAGCGCGAGCGCATGTATATCGAGTCACAATATGCGCTGCAGTTGTACGACATGCCGAAGGCGATCGAGTCGTACAAGCTTTTTGTGGCGACCTATCCCAGGGACGCCGCCGCGTGGAATAATCTGGCGACTGCTTATGGGATCGTCGGGGACCTGGCGCCGGCAGCCGAGGGTTTCAAGAAGACGTGGGAAATCGCCCGATGGGACAATGTAGCTGCCAACAATGCCGCCGGCACGCTCCTTCAGATGGGACAAATTGAGGAAGCACAGCGCTACCTGAAGGAGGCGCTTGATCAGGGTGGCGGCGACAATACTGCGTATCAGACGAATACCATGGAGGTGGAGTTCCTCCTGGGGCGGCCGGACTGGGAGAAGCACATCCAATGGGCAGCGGGACGACCGGATGGCTTTCTGCTGGAGGCGAGCGCGGCAACGGTCTATCTATACCTTGGCCGGATGCACGAAGCCGATCAGCACTGGCAGCAGTCGGCTCAGAGGGCCGAGCAGCAGCATATTCCCGACGCAGCGGGCCTTCTGTACTCGGTCAAGGCGGTACACGATGCTCTGGTCTCTAATTGCGGTCCCGCTCGGGAAGCTGCGCAAAAGGGGCTGAGTCTCGACCACTCGATTGCTACCGTTCCCGATGCCACGATGGCTCTCGCCCTCTGCGGCGAAGGCGCCTCCGCCGTGAAGGAAGTGGAACTGGCCGCTGCTCAGGCACCCACAAACACGTTGTACAGCGAAATGATTGTTCCACAGGTGAAAGCGGCGGCGGCACTCGCGCAACACCATCCCGAGCAGGTCGCGGGATTGCTCGCTCCGCTCTCGTCCGCTCCTTCTTATCTGCTGGTAACCAAGGGGGCGCAACTTCTAGGACGCGCGTCCCTGGATCTGAAGAAGCCGCAGCAGGCTGTTGCCGATTTTGAGCCTGGAATTCGCTTTCGCGCACTGGCTTTTGGGGAAGGTGCAGGCGGAGAGTCGCAGGCTCCGGACTATTCTCTCTGCCTGCTGGGAACGGCCCGGGCGCAAGCACAGTTCGACAAGGCGGCCGCGACTAAGAGCTATCAGGAACTGCTCGACATCTGGAAAAACGCCGACCCAGACTTTGTCCCCGCACAGGAAGCCCGGCGTGAGTTCGCGGCATTGAACGGGCCAGCGAAAAACTGAAACCAAGAAGGACAGGAAGGTTCACGAAGGAACTCTGAGGGTTTTCCTTCGTGCCCTTTGTGGTTCTCGCTTCCTGCGGGTTTGCTCATCTCTCTCGGGCAATGGGACAATACCTATATATGCAAAAGTCTCTACCCATCGCGATTCAACTATTGGCAGCGGGGATGATGCTACTGGGCAACGCCCCGGCGCAGACTCCGGCAGCCACCACCAGTCAATCCACTCCACCAGCCACGACGACACCGAAGCCAAAGACTTCTACAGCCACAAAGACGACCGCGTCAGGCGCCAAGACCGGCGCCAAGACCGGCGCGAAGACTGCCGGAGCGCCCGTCGTGCTCAAGACGCAGCGCGAGAAGGAAAGCTATGCCATGGGCATGAACCTTGGTACGGGGCTGCATCGGCAGGGGATGACGCTTGATCCCGCGCTATTGGCGCGTGGCCTGAAGGACGCCCAGAGCGGCGCAAAGACGGCGATGACCGAAGATGAAGCGCGCGCCGCGCTGACGCAGTTGCAGACCGATGTTCGAGCCAAGCTCGACGCGAAAGCGAAAGAAGAAGGCGCGACGAACCGCAAGGAGGGTGATGCGTTTCTGGCTGCCAACAAGACGAAGGAAGGCGTTGTGACGCTGCCCAGCGGCCTGCAATACAAGATCCTGAAGGAGGGTACAGGCCCGAAGCCCACGGCGAACGATACCGTGACTTGCAACTATAGCGGCAAGCTGCTTAACGGCACCGAGTTCGACAGTTCTTACAAACGCGGTCAGCCAGCGTCGTTCCCCCTGACTGGAGTTATTAAGGGTTGGACTGAGGCGCTGCAGTTGATGCCCGTCGGATCAAAGTGGCAACTCTTCATTCCTGCTGATATGGCGTATGGCGATCATCCACCCAGCCGTGAAATTGCTCCCGGATCTACGCTGGTTTTTGAGGTCGAATTGCTTTCGATTGGAGAGCAGAAGAAGTAAGGGTGCGGGGACGAGACGCCCCCGCCACAGCCGCCGGGACGGCAGCGCTACGGTTTGATTGATTTGCAGGGCGTCGGCTTGCCGGCGCCCTTTCTTTTTATGTGCAGTCTGGGTAGCGAATCGACTAATCTCCTAGCCTTTCTCTGCCGATGGACAAGGCAGCGGCGAGGCGAGATCGTGAAAATTCTCTTAGTCGAGGACAGCAAGCCAATCCGGCGGGAGAACGAGAGTGCTCTTCTCAAGGCCGGGTATGAGGTGGTCTGCGCGGTGGACGGTGAATCCGCGGTCCGCTTTGCGCACGATCTGAATCCGGATCTCATTCTGCTGGATATGATCCTGCCCAAGCTCAGCGGGCCCGAAGTGCTGCAGCATCTGAAGAGCGATCCAGAGACGGCCGACATCCCCGTCGTTGTGCTCAGCAGTCTCTCGGAGAAGAATCGCCAGAAGTTGATGGAGGCGGGTGCCGAGGAATATCTCGAGAAGAACGAAGTGATGGCGTCGCACGGCATGAACCTGCTGCCGAAGATGCTGGAGAATATCATCTGCCGCATCAACCGCAAGCGCGGCATCCCGTTTTCAAGCGTGCCCGTGAAATAACACTCGATTTTGTTTGCGCGTCACAGCGACTGCTGCAGATGTTCCTGGGCTGAGAGATTGGCGCCAGCCAGAAGCAACAAGCCCGAAAGAAATGCCCAGAACATCATGCTCACCGAAAGCGAAAACGGTCCGTAGACTTCCTGAAAATTCAACAATGGCAGAGCGAAGAAGTAGGCATACTTCAGAGACTCGGAGAGCAATCCCATAATGATGGCGGCGGGCAGCACGGCCCGGGCCGGCACTTTGCCATTGGGCAGCAGCCAGTAGATCAGGAAGAAGATCGCAATGCTCGCGATGATGGCGAAGACCTTTGCCATGAAGAATCCCAGATAGTGCACGAACCCGGTGCCGTAGCCGCGCAGCAAGAATTGCATGAATGCGACCGGAGCGGCCGAGAGAGCGATCGAGAGCAAAGCGAGCGCGCCGCAGGCAAACGCCAGCCCAAGAGATATCACCTGGTTGCCCAGGTACGAGCGGTTGTTCTCGAAATGCCAGACGCGGTTGAGCGCAACTTCCAGGGGAAGGAATACTCCAGACGAAGTCACCAGCAGAATAACGAGCGATAGCAATTGCACCTGCTGGCGAGAGTTGACCATGGCGTTGAGGTTGCGAATAACGAAGTCCTGACCCGCGGGCAGGTAGTCGCGGAGGAGCTCCAGCACCACCTCGTACATGACGGGCGAATGGAACACGCGCCGGATCACGGTCATCATCAATACAACAAAAGGGAAGAAGGAGAGAATCGCGTTGGCGGCGACCGAGAATGCAAAAGTATGCACATCGGTGCGCATCAGGTACTTGACGGTGGAAAGCACCAGCCCGGCAGGCCGGCCGGGAGGGCGGCGTGGAGCGGTCTCAGCCTTGGGAGGAGCCGGAATGGCAGGATTCGGCACGGCGAGTGGCTTTCATCGTAACAGAGGCGCCGATTTCGCTGACCAAAGTGGGGAAACCGTGGTTTCCGGTGCGGTTACCCGGGATTTCTTGATCTTAGTGAAAGTTATCCAGAACTGACCGGAGGTCACCCTTACGATTCCTTTCTAATTCTTCTTGCGAATCGTTTTAATAGTGCTTATTATCTGTTGCTCAATACCGGGGAGTGGTCCGGTGGCGAGACCAGCAAGGCAGGTTGACGTTTGTTGGGTGTGGTGGAAACGCGCCAAATTGTCGGGCTCCAGAAGTTCCCGCTGCGGAACGCATACCGCGGTGAGGACTGAGGAGTCTTTTCTTTTTTGGAAGTACTTCATCCGCACATCTTAGACGCAACCGCAAGTTCTACCGGTTTCTCTGAGGGGAGCTTCAGTCGAGCGAAGCGCGATCCGAGAATCTGGAGAGCTATTCTTCACGATCAGTGAAAGGAGTTTTTTCCGTGAGAGAGAAAGGGACAGTAAAGTGGTTCAACGGGGCGAAGGGATATGGATTCATCCAACGCTCCACGGGGGAAGATGTGTTCGTTCACTTCTCCGCCATTCAGGAGAACGGCTACCGCACCCTCAACGAGGGCGAGACCGTGGAGTTTGACTTGCTAAAAGGCCCGAAGGGCTTCCAGGCGGCCAACGTCGTCCGCGCATAGTTGCGAACCATTTCGAAACCCTCCCGTTCCCAGCGGGAGGGTTTTTTATTTGAGGGAAGTAAGGACGTAGGGGATGCAGCCGACAATCGGCCGCGTGTTCCGGGCGTCGTGCACTTCGACATTCTTCGTTACGTCGCCTTCACCCGAACGAAGATCAGAACTCCAGACGCGCTTGAAATGCGATCATTCGCGGGCTGCTGTCGCCGCCCAGTCCTACGCCAAGCAGGCCGGTTGGTGGGGAAGTGGTATAGGTGAGGGCTCCGAAGCCCGTTTGCGTCGAGGACTTTCCGGGCAGGCCGGCCAGTGTCATGCTAGGCAGGCCAAAGTTCGGATGGTTGAAGACATTGAAGAACTGAGCTTCGAGCCGAAGTTTCACATGCTCGGTCACGGGGAACCATTTTGTCAGGTAGAAGTCGTTCCAGAAGAAGTCTGGGCCGCGCAGGGCGTTGCGTCCAAGGTCACCGAATTGGCAATTCTGAAGATTGTCGCCTCCATTACACTCTCCGGTGCTTGGATCGACGGCCGACGCAAACGCGTTGGGGTTGAGCCACTGGATAGTTCCCGGCTGCGTCACTGATTGCACCGGGTGGTGTTGATACAACGCCACGCCGGGAACGACACTGGCGAACTGCGGTCCACTCCCCTGGACAATTCCATTTCCGTTGGCCGAGTAAGGGGTGCTTAGAACAGAGAACGGAACTCCGCTATGCCAAAATGCAGTGCCAGAAATCTGCCACCCGTTGAGCGCATAACCCAAAGTATGGTTACGCACTCTTACGGGCAGTTGATAGACATACTGCGCATTGAGATTGTGCCGGATGTCGTAGTCGCATGGGCCGTAGTCGCGGGATAGTTCTCCCGGTAGCGGCGACAGAATTCCGCCAGCGGAAAATTGCAGAAATCCTCCATTCGAAACCGTGTCCAGGCAACGGCTCCAGGTGTAATTGATCTGACCTTGCAGGCCGTGACTGAGGCGCTTCATGGCCGTCAGTTGAAGGCCGTTGTAATGGCTGTTCTCGCCAGTGGAGAGCTGCGTGACCGCCCCAAAGCGCGCGTCCGTCGGCTCCATGTAAGGAAATGGGGCGAAGCAGCCCGGGCAGACCGTCTGGTATCCGTTCACTTGCGTCAGGTAGGGCTGGTTCACAGCGCGTGTTCCCACATATTGCGCCTGCACATTCGCAGTCGTTCCAAATTGATGTTCAAGTCCCAAACTCCACTCCATGAAATACGGTGCATGAAGTTCGCCGTTCGGGACCGCCGTAATCGCGACCGGGGGAAGACAGGTGGCCGCATTTGACTGAGCGGACGCGCAGGAGAGCTGGCCACTTGGAAATCCGGCGCTAAACCGCTGATTTGCGGCGACGGTTGCATCGACTGCACTGCCCGGTACACCGGGCGCGATGGCCGTGCCGCCGACAGTCCCAAGCAGACCGCCCTGGAATGTCTGAACATAGGGCGGGTTGACGCCCACGAGGTCGGCAATGCTGCCCGGCAGAATATCACTAAAGATCCCAAAGCCGGCGCGCAGAACGGTCTTAGGCTCCAGTTGCCAGGCAATTGCCGTTCTTGGTTGCAGGATCGCGATGGGAGTTGACGAGAAGACATTCGTGAGGCCGGTCTGAATCGCAGCGTTCAACGGCTGATTCACGTCGTGGGAGATGGAGGCGAATGAGCCGCGAAGGCGAGCGATTTGCCCATGCGGATTCAACGGATTCGAGTTAAACGTATCGCGCAATCCAAAAGTCCAAGTCAGCTGCTTCGTCACCTTCCATGTGTCCTGGGCATAGAGGTCGAGATTCAGAAAGTTGAAAGGCTCATTGGCCGAGGTGGGAAAGGTCTTCGCCGCCGTCGAGGCGACGCCGTAGATATATTGCGGCAGCGTGGTGAAAGTCACGGTCGGCACCGAGCCCTCGGCGAAGTCGTAGTCGTTCAGCCGGAGGATTCGGGTATTGGTGCCGAAGCGAAGTTCGTGCGCGCCGTGGCTCCATGCCAGGTTGTCGTTGATAAAGAAGCGGGACGCGCGTCTTCCTTGAACCCAGGTGTTATCCAGTCCTCCGACTTTGGTAAAAGGCGCATTCGCACCGCTGCCCTGCAGCACGATCGGAAAGGCCGCCAGGGTCTTCTGAAGGTCGCTTGGCCCGAATAGGCTTTCGTACCAGGAAAAGGCCGGATTGAAATAATTCACGAGATGCTGCGAAAAGACGTGCGTGTATCCCGCCTGCGAAAGAGTAAAGAGGCTGAGGAGAGACGGAATTGAAGAGCGGATTGATCGGGTCGGTGTAAGCGGCCTGTACTCCATTGTCGAGCTGAAAGCGGAACCACGCCGTGTTTCTCTCGTCGATATTGTAGTCGATGCGGGCCGTCTGAACCTGCTCATGGTCGTCGCTCGAATGCGAGATGCTTTGCCGGTTCGCGCAACCGTTTCCATCGTTGGCGATTGCGGGTGCGCCCCCGCCAACATCGAACGGGCAGCCCAGTACTGTTAATGGCGACCCACTTGTCGCGCCATAAAGCGAGAACATCTTCTGATAGAACGGGACCGATTGCGGCGATGCGGGATAAGTCGAACCCGTGACCGAGTCGGTGCCGCCGAGCGGAAGCTGCTGGAGCACGTATTGCTGGAATGCGGCGGTGGGGACTGTCGTCGGCGTGACGATGGGCAGAGCGATGCGGACCCACTCGCTGTCAAAAAAGAAAAACAGCTTGTCGTGAAAGATCGGGCCGCCCAGACTGCCTCCGAAGTGATTCACCGTCGCTCCCGGTTTCTGATTGCCCGGCGTCGCGTTCGTGAAATAATCCGCGGCATTCAGAATCGATCCGTTCCACAGTTCGTAGAGATTGCCGTGGAACTGATTCGTGCCCGACTTGGTGACGTAGTTGACCTGGGACGCTCCATAGCGGCCCTGATCCGCGGAATAGGAAAGAGTGTTGACCGTCACTTCCGAAATCGAATTCAGCCCCAGCACTAAGTTGGTGGAGAGGCCGCTGTTCAGGTTGGTAAGGGGATCGTTCGTCTCCAGTCCGTCGACGATGTAACCGTTGGAGAGCGCGGGCAAGCCGTTGAACTCGACGTTACCGTAGCCGTTGGTGCCGCCTACGAAGTCGTTGCCGCTGCCCGCCGTGTTGATGACGGCTCCGGGCGCAAATTGCAGGGGGTAGGTTAAATCTCCGCCTGGGTTGGGAAGATTCTCGAGCGCGGGCGCACTCAGGTTTGTGGAGGTATTGGCATTCTCCGGATTGATCAGCGGAGGTTCGGAACTGACCTCGACGGTTTCTCGGGCTTGGGCGACGCTGAGCCGAAAATCAATATTCTGCTTCTGGCCCAGACCGGAAATTACGTTGTCATTTTGTTGTGGCTCGAAGCCTTGCGCTTCGACGCGGACTGAATATCGGCCGGGCTGTAGCTGGGGAAAGTCGAACCTCCCGGCACTATCGGTGTTGGCCCTGCGCGTTGCGCCCGTTTCTCGATTCGTGACCGTGACCGTGGCTCCCGGAATACCGGCATTGGTTGCGTCCGAGACCTGCCCTACGATGGCGGTCGTCGTCTCGCCTTGCCCGTGTGCCAGAGGCGAGGCAACCAAGGCAGCGATTGTCAAAGCGAGCGGCAGGCACATTACACGCATTGTGATTTTCGTATCCCCAGTGCAGCGAAGTTGTTCCGAGCCGGCGTTGCGCCTTAACTACGACTGCGTAACGATAGTTAACTATAGTTAACCAAAAAAGGCAAGCGGCCAGGAATAGGAGTCATTCTAAAAGAGGCTTCCGTGACAGGCAGGCAGGGGGCTTGCTAACGTCGAAAGGGGCGGACGAGCAGTCAGAATTAGTCCAGGGGGCGCGATGTTCGCAGGGTGGGCACGATGCTGCCGGCACCCTCGTGTTTTCTTAGACTTGCCTGTCATGACGCTTTTGTGCTGACGATAGCGTCATGACGATACGTTCCTGCAGGAACACTTCTGCGTAAGGCTTTCCTCGAAGAGATCTTTCAGTGCACTTCCAGCGAGACGACATCGCCATCCGTCACGCCGCCGGGCTTGTAGTTCACCGTGACCTGGCGATTTTGCCACTCGCAGGAAAAGTCGTCGGCGCCAATCAGAAGCAAAGACTTGTAGTCGTCGGCGCGCAGTTTCAGTTCGGAGCTTCCGGCGGCGACCGTCAGGATGGCGGAGGGAGCTTTCGAGCAATCCACATCGACGAGGCGTCCCTTCAAGAATTTTGTGGGGCGCTTGTCTGCCATTCCGCTGTTCGGTGCGTGCTCGGCGGCGGCACGCTTGGCGGCGTCTTCGTCGAGAACATCGAACGGAGATTTCTGCGGCGCCAGCGTTGTTTGCGTCGGGCCTGCGCCGGAGATGCCGTACTTGCGCTCCGATCCCGCGCGCGTGAGCAAGTCGCGGGCGAGCGTCGCCATCTTCGGATCGTTACTCGATCGCAAGCGGTCGAGCAGCGCGTCGGCGGCGTCCCATTTCTTGCCCGCAATGTAGATCTGCGCCAGATGATAGACGTACATCTCGTTGCGCGGACTCAACATCATGGCGGCGCGTTCGGCCTGCATGGCCGCGGGAGTGCTTCCGCCCTCATTGCGGGCGAGACCAAGCAGGTCGTAGGCCGCGGCGAGTTCAGGATACCAATCCAGCACTGACCTGAGATCGAGCATCATGTTGGGCAGGCCCTGTATGTCGGTGTGGTTGGCCTGCGCCATGCGGTACTTCAGCGCGCAAAGGTAATAGCGAATCCACATGTCCCCTTGGTTCAGCGCGGCCGCGTCGCCGAGTTCGGTGATGGCTTCAGGGAATTCACCGCGCTGCATGTGATCCCAGGCAAGGATGCGATGGGCAAGAGCATTACCGAGAGCGTTCGATGGGAGTTGCGCCTCGTCTTCGTTTCTCTTCTCCGCGCGTTGTGCTTTCGCGTCAGACTTAATGTCTGCCGGAGTCGGCGTCGTCGCCAGCGTTTGTAATGCTTTCAGTCCGACCTCGCGCCGTTCCGGAATGCGAATCTGGACTTCGGCGTAGAGTGCGCGCTCGTCGGCTTCGGGCAGCGGCTTTTGCGTAATCGCCGAATCGTCTGGACCTACGGGAGTAGGGAAGCGGTAGGCCTGATCAAGATTTGCTGTGCTCGCGGGCTGCGCCGGACTCGGCCGGCCGGAGTCGAGTGCGGTGAAGAGCGCGGCCTGGGAGTGGAAATAATCTTTGACCGCCTGCTCCAGTTGCGCGGAGGTCATGCCGTAGGCTTTTTGAATCGCCTCCTCTACCGGCATGCGCTGGTTCAATACGAGATCGAAGTACATACCAGTCTCGGCGAGCTTCTGCTGGTGCAGCAGGTAGTGCATGACGATCCATGATTCCGCGTAGTAGAGCGTGTGGCGTGTGTCTTCGGCATTGGAGGAAGCGTCGTGCTTCATCGTGAACAGGTCAGGGATCGAGATCCAGACCTGAGCGCCTAGCAATTCGGTTAACGACTTCGGAGGATTCGTCTCGCGCTGGTTGCCGAGCAAATCCTGCGCGACCGCGGGACGGAGTTCAGGATCGCCGCCGATTTCAACCTGCCGATTGTCGACGCGGATGGAACTGAAATATTCGGCGAGGCCTTCGTCGAACCATCCCTGGGCCGGAGGATAGTTGTCGTTAAGCAGCATGTGGGCGAAGTCATGCGCGACGGCGCGCCAGGACTCCTCCTCAGAAAGGTTGAGAACAATGAAGTCCTGATCTTCGCCGGGGAGGAAGAATCCTGGGACGTTGATGGGCCGGCCGTCGTGCAATGGAGCGGCCTGGTAATACGACTGGTCGTTCTTGAAGGCGAGGATGGTAAGCGGGATGGGCTGGTTGAGGCGCTCCTTTGACAACAGGGTGGCGAAGACGGCGCGCATCTGCTCAAAGCGCAGAGCGACTTCGCGGCCTTTCTTGTCTCCGGCGTCGGTGATGACGGTGAAGTGCGTGGAGTGGATCTCGAGCCACGGCGAGGGCTCGGCGGCGAGGGCGGGGAGAGAGAACGTCAGCGCCAGCAACGCAAGGCCAAGCGGGATGGAGCGAGTGCGAGGCATGTGGGCCGGAAGGGCGAGGCTCCAAGGAAATGCTATCACGCAAGTTCGGGAGACGGCTTTTGTCGTGACATCAAGATGCCGGTTCTACTGCGGGAAGAACGTATAATTCCCGGTTCATCCTTATGCGCTCGCGAAATCGCATTCATAGTTTGTGTTTGACGGCCGTCGTGTTTGCCGCCTCGGTCGCAGCCGCCGTTTCAGGCGCCACTTGGAGCGGCTCGGTCGTTGATGGTGCGGGCCAGCCTGTGGCGGGGGCTTTCGTCGTTATGCACCCGGCCATGCACTTGCCTGAGCACAAACAAGATCATGACGTGACCACCATCGCCAGCGGAGAGTTCGCAATCACTGACTTGGCGCCCGGCAGCTACTCACTTGCGGTCGCGGTCGGCGACAAGACCTGGAAGGCGGCGGCTCCGATCACGGTCAAAGACAGTTCGGCGATGACCATGAGTCTGCGGCTGGCTTCGTCTGGGAATGAACTTCTCGTCTCGATCTCTCCGGTCAAGGCCACGAAAGAAGCGAGCGGCGGTGAGCATCTTTCCAGCACCGAAGTTTCGAGCCTTCCCCTCAACGCCCGCGACTTCAGCAAATTTCTGCTGCTCGCCGCAGGGACGATGACCGACGCCAACGGCGCTGCCAATTTCACGCAGCAGTTTGCGGTGAATGGCCAGCGCGGAACGGCGACGGTGTTTTCCGTCGATGGATTCGACACCACGGATCCGGAGATGGGCGGCGCGACGTTTTCCAACTTCAATGTTGACGCCATTCAGGAGGTGCAGTCGAGTTCCGGCGTGATGCCGGCCGAGATTGGACACGGCGCCGCCAGCTACACCAATGTTGTGACTAAGTCGGGGGTGAATCAGATCCATGGCAGCATGTTCGAGTTTCTGCGAAATGCCTCGTTCGACGCGCGAAATTATTTCGATTACAAAGATCCGACTGGGCGCCGGCGTATTCCTCCATTTGCGCGCAATGAATTTGGATTTACGAACGGCGGACCGATCGTTTTGCCGGGAATCTATGACGGGCGGGGCAAGACATTTTACTTCGGCGAGTACCAGGGATTTCGCCAGGTGCTCGGCACGACCCAGGTCATTCCGGTACCTACGGCGGATGAGCGGCAGGGCATCGACACCACGACGTATCCGGGCGACACGCTCACGATTCCGCTTCCGCTAAACCCTCAGGTCGTGCAGGTGCTCAATGGCTATCCCCTGCCTAACGAACCGGACGGACCCTTCGGAGATCGAACGTACGCCGCGTCGTCGAAGGTGGTCACGACGACCGATCAGTTCTCGGTGCGTGTGGATCACCAGATTTCGAATAAAGCCTCGCTGTTGACGCGATTCAGCTTGAACCAGGTGACGGGGCCGCTGACGAATCCCGATCAGACGGCGATCAATTCCAGCTTCGGCGTGCTGTTCTACGATCACCAGCGCAGCGCGGGCGTGAAATATACGCGGACGATTTCTCCGCATCTGATTTCGGAAACTTCGCTGGGATACATTCGCAGCACGCCGTTCTTTCCGACGACGAATCACACGCAGCCTGGAATTAGTTTTGGAGACGGCCTTTTCCAGGCCTACTACGCGCCCGCAGGATCGATCTTCGGATCGTACTCGAATCTCTATCAACTGAAGGAAGACATGTCGCTCGTGCGCGGATCGCACGCGTTCAAGTGGGGGCTGGAGATTCGCGTCAATCGCGACTCGACGATTTTCGGGACGAATCCGAATGGGGCGTACAGTTTCGGCGGCGGTCCCGCGTATTCGCCCGAGCACATTCCGTCGGCGAGCGGCATGAACGACATTCTGCAGGGACAGTTGCTGCCTGACTCGCTAACGCAACTGCTGACTGCGACTCCTTATTCCTACGGGATTACTGCTCCCGCCAGCATTACGCCGGTGGGCGACAAGTTCGATGAAGCGGGCGTGCGGCGCGAAGCTTACAACTTGTATTTTCAGGATGCATGGAAAGCCACGTCGCAACTCACCGTCAACTACGGAATGCGTTATGAAGTAAACAGCCGCATTCATGAAGCGACGAAGCGCACATCCCTTCCCGTATTTCTCGGGCCGGACGGAAAGACCGTGCCCTACTGGGATCGCACGGCCAAGCAGGAAGTTCTGATCAATCCGCAGCCTCCCTATGATCAGGATTGGAATGGTTGGGGACCGCGGCTGGGACTGGACTATGCCCTGGGCCGGCACACCGTGCTGCACGCGGGCGGAGCGATCACAACGGAGATTCCAAATCTGTGGCAGGACAACTTTCTGACGGCGGCGATTCCCTATGCGTTCTCGTTGTCGATTTATGCGCAGCCGGCGAATCCACTTCCATTTCAGAATACGTTTGTGCCGACGCCTCTGCCGACGGCCTACAACACAGCGGGCCAGCCAATTTTCGCTACCGGCCGATCGCAGGATGTTCCCGCGAATACCGTGATCGATCTGCCGCGCTTCCAGAATGAGTTGGACGCGCTCACGCCGGGGAATGTGCAGTTGATTACCGGGATTGGCATCGTCAAGAACTTTGGCAATGGGTACATCGGAAGCTGGACCGCGGGTGTGGATCACGATTTCGGCGACTTCAAGTTCAATGCGTCGTACGTGGCCACGGCTGGGATTCACCTTCCGCGTGTGTTCTGGCCAAACAGTTACGGCGGCGCCTCGCCGGCGTTCGCGCCGTTCACGCAATTCGATTCGTCAGGGAATCCAACGGGAGGCTTTGGCTCGGAGTCGCTGATTGCCAGCACGTCGCACTCGACATACCACTCTCTGCAAACCAGCCTGACGAAGAATTCCGCACGCCTGGGCTTGGGTCTGCAGGCGAGCTACACATACTCGAAGTCGCTGGACGATACCAGCGCCGTACTGGGCGGACTCGTCGGGTCGGCAGGGACGGTGCTGCAGACAAATCCGCAGAATCCATGGGATACGGCCAGAGGAAAAGGGGCCGTCAACGTTTGATGTGACGCATGTGTTTGCCGTGAGTGTGATCGAGTTGCTGCCGCTTGATCGCGTGGCGTGGCTGCGTCGTTTAGGGAAACCGCTGACCAAGGGCTGGCAGTTTCTGAACATCACAACGTTGACGACGGGATCTCCCTTCACCGTGTTTTCTGGCGAACAGCAGACTGGCGTCGGGCTCGGTGGGGGCGACCGTCCTGATCAGGTCTCGATACCGCATCTCTCGACGAGCCGTCCAGTGCGCGATGACTACTTTGGCCTGGGTGCGAACAATGCATCGTTCTTCAATATTCCAGTCAATGTTCCGGGCGGGACGGGGCCGAATCAGGGCCGCTTCGGCACGCTCGGCCGCGACACGTTTCGAGGGCCGGGATATCACGACTTCGATATCGCCATGATCAAAGACACTCCGTTCGGCCATCGCGGGAACGCGGAGTTTGGGACGCTGGAGTTTCGCGCGGAGTTCTTCAACGTGTTCAACGTGGTGAATTTCGGGCTGCCGTCGAACATCCTTAAAGGCAGCGGATTTGGCATCATCAGCAAAACGGCGGGCACATCGCGGCAGATTCAGTTTTCGCTGAAGGTGATCTACTGATTTTTTCAGAGTGGACGGTTTCTGATTGTGTAATTGGGAAGTAATTTGGGAATTGAGAACCAAGTTCTCAATCGCCTATCGATTGAGCAATTGCTGAATTTCCCAATTACTCAATTCCGCGCACACCGCCTAGTCGCCGCTGGCGTGGTTCTGCGTAGGCACTAAAACCAGGCGCGGGCGCGTGGGTTCGGGCTGCGAAGTGGGGCCGAACGAGTGCAGGATGCCGATGACGGCGAGATAGGCGGCGAGAACCCCGAATCCGACCGACGCGATGACGGTGACGAAGAGAATGACGGGCATAAGGAGCGAATTCACGATCGACCAACCTTAGTAAAGAGCGGTTATCAGATGCACTGCCCGGAATTCCGTATACCTGGAAGTTTCCTGTAGCCGGCGACGCGACTCTTCAATCTAACCTGTTCGCGCCGCGTTGACGCTCGGCTCTGTTGACGACTAAGATACGGAGTAGAGCTGTGCATTCCTACTCTGGAACAATTCTGGTCACCTGTCGACATTACGGAAGGGACATCACCCCGGGCTGATCATGGCGATTACCAAGATTTCTGTCCGGGGCGCCCGGCAGCACAATCTGAAAAACATCGACGTTGAGATTCCGCGAAACACGCTGACCGTGGTGACCGGGCTTAGCGGATCGGGGAAGTCTTCGCTCGCCTTCGACACGATTTATGCCGAGGGGCAGCGGCGCTATGTGGAGACTTTGTCGGCCTACGCGCGGCAGTTCCTGGACCAGATGGAGCGTCCGGATGTTGATGGAATTGATGGACTTAGCCCGTCGATCTCGATCGAGCAGAAGACCACCAGCCGCAGTCCGCGGTCGACCGTGGGGACCATTACGGAGATCTATGACTATCTTCGCCTGTTGTTCGCTTCGATCGGAGTGCCGCATTGTCCCAAGTGCGGGCGGGCGATCAGCCGGCAGTCGGCGGATCAGATCGTCCAGCGGGTGATGGCGCTCACGCCCGAGGACCGCGTCATGGTGATGGCGCCGATCGTCCGGGGACGCAAGGGCGAGTTCAAGAAAGAGATGGAGACGCTCGTCAAGCACGGCTACACGCGAGCGCGCATCGACGGGGAACTCGTCAGCCTGGACGATGAAGCGCTGATCAATCTGGATAAACGGAAGAATCACACAATTGAAGTGGTGATCGACCGGCTGCTGGTCAAGCCAGGGATCGAGCATCGGCTGGAGATGTCGGTCGGGCTGGCAATGAAGCTGGCGGGCGGGCTGGTGCAAGTTGCCGTGGTGGGTGGCGAGGAGCAACTTTATTCCGAGAAGCTGGCGTGTCCGGATTGCGGCATCAACGTGCCGCAACTTGAGCCGCGATCGTTTTCATTTAACAGCATGTATGGAGCGTGCCCGGAGTGTCACGGGTTGGGCAGCAAATATGACTTCGATCCGGCGAAGGTGATCAGTGACTGGTCGAAGCCGCTGCTCGATGGCGGGCTCGGGCCGGGGTCGGCGTCGCAGAATCTGATTCATCAGTTGCAGATTGTGTCGGCGGCGTATGGGATCGACTTGAGTACTCCATTTGAAAAACTTCCGGAGAAGACGCAGGATTTTCTGCTGAACGGGGAACAGGGACGTGGAGGCAAGACGGGATTTCACGGAATCTTTGGGTATTTGAAACAGAATCTGGAAGAGTCGACGTCGGAGGGCTATCGCGACTGGCTGATGGATCACATGTCGGCGACGGAGTGTCCGGCATGTCACGGGAAGCGCCTGCGGCCGGAGAGTCTGGCCGTCAAAGTGAATGGGATGTCGATTGCTGACTTCACCGCGATGCCGGTGGCGCGGTCGCTGACGGTGGCGCAGGGGATCAAGCTCGCAGGACGCGAGGCCGCGATTGCTGGACGCGTCATGCACGAAGTCGTTGAGCGGTTGCAGTTCTTGCATGCGGTGGGCCTGGGATACATCTCGCTCGATCGCTCGGCGGCGACTTTGTCGGGAGGCGAAGGGCAGCGCATTCGGCTGGCGACGCAAATTGGATCGAAGTTGCGCGGTGTGTTGTATGTGCTGGATGAGCCGTCGATCGGATTGCACCACCGAGATAACGACCGGTTGCTGAATGCGCTGGAAAATTTGCGCGATCTCGGGAACACCGTGCTCGTGGTCGAGCACGATGAGGAGACGATTCGTCGCGCCGACTACGTGGTTGATCTTGGGCCCGGAGCGGGGCGACATGGTGGAGCGCTCGTCGCGCATGGGACTCCGGAAGACATCATGAGCAATCCCGACTCGCTGACTGGGGCGTACATCTCCGGGCGGACATCGATTGAGATGCGGCCGGAGCGCCGGCATGCGAACGGCGCGGCGCTGACGATTCTGGGCGCGAAGGAAAATAATCTTAAGAACCTCGACGTGACATTTCCGTTGGGCGTGATGACTGTCGTGACTGGCGTCTCGGGATCGGGAAAATCGACGCTGGTGAATGACATTCTGTACAAGGCTTTGGCGCGGCAACTTTATCGTTCGCGCGAGAAAGCGGGCGATCACAAGGCGATTTCAGGTGCGGAGAACATTGATAAGGTCATCCGCATCGATCAGTCGCCGATTGGTCGAACGCCGCGGTCGAATCCGGCGACGTATACGGGAGTGTTCACGCAGATCCGCGATTTCTACGCCATGTTGCCGGAGTCGCGCGAACGCGGCTACAAGGCGGGACGATTTTCGTTCAACGTCTCGGGCGGGCGCTGCGAGGCGTGCCAGGGCGAAGGGCAACGCCGCATCGAGATGAATTTTCTGCCCGACGTTTATGTGTTGTGCGAGGTGTGCGGAGGGCGGCGTTATAACTCGGAAACTTTGGCGGTGAAGTACAACGGATATTCCATTGCCGATCTGCTGGAGATGCCGGTCTCCGATTCGCTGCCGATTCTCGAAAACATTCCGCAGGTGAAGCAGAAGCTGCAGACGCTAGTCGATGTTGGGCTGGGATACATTCATCTTGGGGCAATCGGCCGTGACGCTCTCCGGCGGCGAAGCGCAGCGCATCAAACTGGCGCGCGAGTTGTCGAAGCGCCAGACGGGAAAGACGCTCTACCTGCTGGACGAGCCGACGACTGGCCTTCACTTCGACGACGTAAAGAAGCTTCTCGACGTACTCCATCGTTTAACGGATCTGGGGAATTCGATCGTCATTATCGAACACAACCTGGATGTGATCCGCAACGCCGATTGGCTTATCGATCTTGGGCCTGAGGGCGGAGAAGAGGGCGGACGCCTTGTGGCGCAGGGGACGCCGGAGCAAGTGGCGCGCGTGAAGAAGTCGTACACAGGGCAGGCGCTGGCGGGATATTTTGGGAAGGCAGTTGCCAGTTCTCGGTTGCCAGTTGTCAGTTGAAGGAAAGATCTTGTCATCTCAGGACAATCCGCAGTTCGACCCGCAGCCGGTGGTGAGTGCAGAGGCACCGGGGCCAGTCGCGCCTGAGCTTCTTCCACTTGGCTCGGTCGCTCTGCCGAGCACCGCCCCCGCGGCGGCGGCGCCGCCGCCTATTGAGAATCCTGCGTGGAATGGGTGGGATGTGCTGCTGATCGCACTGCTCACGATCCTAACCTTGATTGTTGCCGAAGTCCTGACCGTCGTGGTCGCGCGGATTTTGGTGTTTCCTGACACCACATTTTCCGAGGTGGCGCAAAAACCCGTGCTGGCTCTGATTGGCGAGTTCCTCTCCTACATTGCCGTGGCCATCTACATGGTCATGCTGGTGGAAGGGAAGTACCATGTGCGTTTTTGGAGCGCGATTCGCTGGAACTGGCCAGGAAGCGCGGCTTGGAGGCTCTTAGGCTTGGGACTGTTCACGGTCTCGATTGACCTGCTGAGCCGGTATTTGCCGATGCCGAAAAGCACGCCCTTCGACCAGTTCTTTTCGAATCCCAGAGACGCTTATCTGATCGCCGGCTTCGCGGTCACGGTTGGTCCTCTGATGGAGGAGCTTTTCTTTCGCGGGTTTCTGTATCCGGTGCTGGCGCGGCGACTCGGGATCGCGGCGGGAATTGTGCTTACGGCGCTTCCTTTCGGGCTCATCCACTATCTTCAGTACAAGTCATGGTCGGCGGTCCTGGTGATTACTCTTGTCGGTGTGGTGTTAACTTCGGTGCGGGCCGTCACGAAATCAGTAGCGGCAAGTTTCCTTGTGCATGTGGGATACAACGGAACTCTCATGGCGGTGGCTGCCTTGGCCACGGACGGCTTCCGGCACATGGATAAAGTTGGGATTGTCCAGTTCTCGCTGCGCTGAAATCTCTCCCAAATGGGGAATTAGATTAGTGGTGCTGGCCCGGCATCGGCGCAGACTCTGTTTGGATTTTGCAGTATAGTAGGCCAACCTGTGGGGAATGGGATGGGGCCAACCGGTCGTGAGCACAAGAGAAGACAATCAGTCTGTCGCCGAGAAACTGTTATCGCCCAGCATACTGGAAGCGATTCCCGATGCCGTTGTGGCGGTGAACCAGCAGGGCGTCATTATTCAGGCCAACCCTCAGACGGAGACGTTGTTCGCCTACACGCGCGATGAACTAATCGGGCAGAAGATTGAGATGCTGGTTCCGGAGCGCCAGCGGCCCGAGCACGACCGTCATCGAGAGCAGTTTCATGCCAAGCCCAAGATTCGCCGCATGGGTTCCGGACTCGACCTCTATGGACGCCGCCGCGACGGATCCGAATTCCCGGTTGAGATCAGCTTAAGTCCCGTCACTACAGGCGATGGGATGATGGTGCTGAGCGTGATCCGCGACATCAGCGATCGCAAACGAATTGAGGAGGAACTGCGCCGCGTCAACGAGGAACTCGACCGCCGAAAGAGCCGGGAACTGCGCGATTCGCAGAACCGGCTGGCGCTGATTGTCGATTCCTCACAGGATGCGATCATCGGCAAGAATCTCGACGGTATTGTGACGCACTGGAACAAAGGGGCGGAGCACATCTACGGCTATACGGCGCAGGAAATGATCGGCAGATCGATCACGCTGCTCGCTCCAAAAGACCGCGCCGATGAAATTCCGAACATCCTCAAGAAAATCCGCGAGGGAGAACGAGTCGAGTACTTCGAGTCGATGAGGGTCACCAAAGATGGACGCAATTTGAACGTATCGATCGCGGTCTCTCCGATCTATGACGCGGAGGGCAAGGTTGTAGGAGCATCAACCATTGCCCGCAACATCACCTCGCAGAAGAAGATCGAGGACCAGCTTCGGCAGTCGCAGAAGATGGAGGCTGTAGGGCGACTAGCAGGCGGCGTGGCGCACGATTTCAACAACCTCTTGGGAATTGTCACTGCTTGTTCTGAATTGCTGCAAGACCGGGTCAGTGGGGACAGCGTGGAATATATCGACAATATACGCGAGGCGGCGAAGCGTGGAGCCTCGTTGACGCGCCAGCTTCTGGCGTTCAGCCGGCGGCAGCCGGTGCAGATGCAGGTGTTGGACTTGAACCAGAAGCTGAAAGATGTGAGCAAGCTTCTGCGCCCGCTGATGGGCGATGATGTTGAGATTGTGCTTTTGCCGCGCACGGCAACGGCAATTGTTGAAGGGGATGCCGGGCAACTGGATCAGATTGTCGTGAATCTCGCCGTGAACGCTCGGGATGCGATGCCCCGCGGCGGAAGGCTGATTATCGAGACCTCGGTCTTTGAGTTTGATGAATCGTTTGCCCGCGAGCACTCGATGGTCGCCGGCCGCTATGTGATGCTGGCGATCAGCGATAACGGAGTCGGGATGGATGAGGCGACACGGTCCCGCATCTTCGAGCCCTTCTTCACGACCAAAGAAATCGGCAAGGGAAGCGGACTCGGCCTGGCGACGGTCTACGGCATCGTCACGCAGAATGGCGGCCATGTCTGGGTCTACAGCGAAGTGGGTCATGGGACGACGTTCAAGATCTATCTTCCCAGCGCCGATCACAAGCTTGGACATGGCGCCCGAGACTAAGACGGAAGCTCTGCCTCCGAGGCGGGAAGGTTTGACGATCCTGCTGGCGGAAGACGATGCCCTCATGCGGCGGCTGACGCGGAAGATGCTCGAAGAGCACGGCTACAAAGTCCTGGAGGCGGTCGATGGGGAATCCGCTCTGGAGGTGATCCGTTCACAACCGATTGACCTGATCCTCACCGACGTTGTGATGAAGGGAATGAATGGGCCCGAGCTGGTGTTGCGGTTGATTGACTCCCATCCTTCGATGAAGGTTGTCTACATGTCGGGCTACACTGGCGAACTCATTGCAGACCAAGGCGTCGAGGGCGCGATTCGACTGCTCGAGAAGCCGTTCACAAGAGCCGATCTCTTGAAGACGATAGATGCAGTCCTGGGGTAGATCTCTGGTGTTGGGCGTTCGTTCTCGAATCGGTGTCTGAACTAGTTCACCTAGTTGTTCCCGCTTGCGGACACGAGACTTTGAGATTCAACCTTTGTTATTGCTCTGAACTCATCCTTTTGCGATACTCGGTTCGCCATGAAAGGTAATCCAAAAGTTATTGCTGAACTCAACAAAGCACTGCGTGAAGAGTTAACCGCGATTAACCAGTATTTTCTGCACGCGGAAATGTGCGAGAACTGGGGATATCACAAGCTCTCTGAATTCATCAAGAAACAATCCATCGGCGAGATGAAGCACGCCGAAGTGCTGATCGAGAGGATTTTGTTTCTGGATGGCAGCCCGTCGATGATGCCGCTTGAACTGACTGTCGGCGGCACGGTCAAGGCAATGATCGAAAGCGACCTGGCCCTGGAAGTCGGGGCGGTCAAGCAGTACAACGATGCTATCGCGATCGCCACGAAGGAAGGCGACAACGGCTCGCGCGATCTGTTCTTGATCCTGCTCAAGGACGAAGAAGGCCACGTCGACTTCCTCGAAGCTCAAGTGCACCTGATCAAAGAGCTCGGCTACGAGCGGTACTTGACGATGCAGATGGGTGAGGACGAGGAAGAATAGTGGTTGTGTGGTGCGGGCACTCTTGCCCGCTACTGTCGGCAGCATGAGAGAGGCGCGGTTTCGCGATACTTTCGAACTCGCTGTTTTCGTCAAGGAAGTTCGGCCGACTTAAAGAGTGCTGCTTGTGGTTTAGATTTCGCGGGCAGGAGTGCCCGCGCCACATTAAGTGCCTACATTCTCACTTCACCGTTACGGTCAGTAGCTGGGCGCCGCTTACTACGTAGTCCAGGGCGGGTGTTGCGGTTTCGTCGACGCTTGACTCGCCGCTGACGATCATCTCCTGGTTTCCGCGCATGCCGTCCATCACGTTCATGACTGAGATGGGCAACGTGGGCATGACTTTGTCGCCGACGCGCGCTTCGGGGTCGGACTCCAGTAGTGAAACATACAGGCGGTTGTTGGCGTGCTCTTTGTTGAGCAACGAAATCGTCGATGCCAGGTCGAGCTTGCGTCCAAAGGCCGGATTGGTGCGGCCTACGCGGTCGAGAGTCTCGCCGTCGCTCACTAAAATGCGCAGCGTGCCTTTGCTGGCGGACGTGGGAATCTTCACCGGAATCTGGCGCACGACACGTTCTCCGCGATACGGTGCGAGCACGGTCTCGACGATGACCTCATCGCCAGGGCGCGCTTCGGTAACATCCGTGCGGGCGCTTTCGAGCCGCGCCCAGCGGCGCTCGCGGACGAGGTCGAAGTCGAGCTTCACGCTCTGCACCGCGGGAGCGTTGTAAGGATTATCGTAGATGCGCCCAAAGCGCTCGCCGAGGGAAAGAGCCGCGGCCATAGCTGCAGGCTGTCCATTCTCGGTCGGCACGAACATATTCTTCAGGCCAACTTCCGGGAAGCCCTTCACGTTGATGCTGCCGTTCAGGCGGTAAGTAATTTCCTCGCCGTATTCGTTCACTCCATGTAGGGCGTTGAACACCGTCGCCATGATTGCCACGGGGCTCAGGCGGGGATTGTTCAGCACTTCGTAGTGAAATTCTTTGGCGCCCGCCCCGCCGTGGATCGACAGCGTTACCGGGATCATGTCGGGCTGCTTGTTGAAGACTCCCATGATTCCCGTGTGGCGGTCCTGAACGAAGACTCCAGCCTCTTCGGTGGTATTGACGATCTTGAAAGCGTTCAGCGGCGACGGCAGTGTGGCCAGCACAGTTGCCTTGTCCATGGGCAGGTCGACGGAGCCGAACTGCAGCAGCGGATGCCCGCAGGCCAGCAGGCGCTCTGGATCGATGTAGGTGACGGTGCAGGTGGCGGCGATGTCCATGTCGCCCCGCACGAGAATCGCGCTCACGGCGGAACCGGGCTCGAGCGGTTCGGGCTGCTTGTCGTTGGTGACGGAACCCGCGCCCATCACCGGAGTAATTCCTGCGGAGGCGAACATGCCGGCGAAATCACGCACTGCGTCTTCGGAGAATCCGTTGAACACGAGCGGCGTCTCGATCGGCTTCAGATAATTGGCGAAGTTCTGCGATGAACCGGGCAGCGAGCCGCCATCGCCGGGAGCGGCAGTCTTTCCTGCAACGCTGGAGATTCCGGGCTTCGTCGCGGCAGCTTCTTCTGACGGCGATTTATCGAGCGCATTGATCTCGAGCATGTCGGCGATCGGAGTCACGCCCGCGATCGGCTCCTTGGAGAATTCGCCAATTCGGAAGGCGAGTGCTCCGGCCAGTTTTCCGTCGAGGTAAACCGGGCTGCCACTCATGCCGGCGACAACGCCGGTGTATTCAACCTTCTGCCCGTGCAGGCGAATCAGGATGATGTCACCCTTCGGCCCGTTCGCATTGTGCAGAACGCCCAGGACTTCGACCTCCATGGGCTCCGGCTTGACGCCTTCAAACACGGTGTATGCAACGCCGCGCATGCCGGGATGAATCTGCGCCACTGGGATGGTCGGCTGCGAGGTTTGGGCAGCCAGAAATAAGGGTAGGGAAAGGCCTGCGACCAGAAGCGATAGAACTACTTTTCTCATGTAACCCCGACAAAGACCCTGGGAATAAGGGCCATCTACTGATTAGACTCTGACCAACTGCGACTCGTTGCCAGGAGGGGAAAGATCTGGGACCGGGCAAAACATCCCAATTGCGAATCCTTGCGTCTATACTAGCACAGAGACTTTTCGGGGTTCACCAATGTTTAATCTCCATAAAGACAAGACGTTAGAGCGAAATCCGCTGCGGTTGTTTGTTATTGCGGTCGCCTCTCTTCTGCTGACTTTCGGGTCGCTCGCCGCGTGGGCGCAGGATCAGCAGCAGACTCCGGCTCCCGCCCAAACGGATAACGGGAAACCCAAGCAGGATGCCCCCGCCGAAGCGGGCGGCCCCGGCGACAATATCGGTCCGTACGCGATTCCAAAGAAGAAGGCTGAAGACGCGCCTCCGCCGCCTCCGCCAGTCACGAAAAAGGCAGAGGACATGCCGGACTATTCGTTGAAGGTAAACGTGCCTCTCGTGAATGTCGATGTTCTGGTCACGACGAAAGATGGACAGTTCATCCCTGGGTTGAAGCAGGGAAACTTCCGCGTTATGGAAGACGGCGTGCCGCAGCAGGTGTCGCACTTTGCCGTATCGCAGGCGCCGATCACGGCGGTATTGCTGATCGAGTTTGCGTCGACGAATTATTTCTTCATGAGAGATGCGCTGGAGGCGTCGTACGCTTTTGCGAATTCGCTGAAGAAGGACGATTGGATCGCAGTCGAATATTACGACATGCAGCCGCACATCCTGGTGGATTTCACGCAAGACAAGCGGGCGGTGTACGGCGCATTGAATCAGCTGCGGATTCCGGGTTTTGCCGAGACGAACATGTTCGACGCTTTGTATGACACGCTCGACCGCCTGGATCGCGTGGAGGGAAAGAAATACGTGATCCTGGTGACCACGGGGATCGACACCTTCAGCAAGCTGACGCTCGACAAGATCATGAAGAAGATCAAAGACACGAAAGATGTCACGATCTTCCCCATCAGCGTCGGATTTATGGTGCGAGAGTACTGTGAAACGCATCCTGGGATGTGCCGCAACGCGCACGGCATGGGCATACCGGTGTCAAACATGGACTACCTGCAGGGCGACAATGAGGTGCGAACCTTTGCGGCGATGACCGGAGGGCGCGCGTATTTTCCTCGTTTTGACGCCGAGTATGCGGAAGAATTCCAGGACATTGGAAACGACATCCGCAACGAGTACACGATCTCGTATGCACCCACGAACTCGAAGCTCGACGGAACTTACCGCAAGCTGAAGGTCCAGGTGATTGCGCCTGATGGCGGCCCGCTGAAGGTGAGGGATCAGAAGGGCAAAGACGTCAAGATCGATGTGGTCGCGCGCGACGGGTACACGGCCAAGCACACGGTGGATTGAGATTGTTCTTACGAGCAGTGTTCATGTTGAGTTAGCAGTTAGCCTTTCGAAGCCGGCGGAGGTGGAAATGCTCGCCCATGCAAAATGGTTGCTGACATTCGCTGTTGTCTTCATCTCAGGCGGATTGTTCGCGCAGGAGATCTATCACTCCCCCGATCCTGATTTGATGGCTCGCCTTTCGTACGACAGTCCACAGACGATGCAGGCCGAAGACGTGCGGCACGTTTGTGTCGCGGTATCTCGCGACGGAGATTACCGCATCATCCGGATGCAGAGCGACGGACAAACTCAGAGACTACACGGCAAAATGCCGCAAGAGCAGTTGCAGCAATTGAAATCGCTGCTGGCGTCGGACGCCTTCAAGGGGCTGTCGGGGAATCATGGCGGATTAATCCGTCAGGAATCTGAGAGCTTCGGGGCGGAGGTCGTGAGGCACGATAATGATCGGACCCAGCGCTTGCACTGGTTGAATGCGGACGGCGAGAACCCCTTTCCAAATCCGGTGACCAAGGTCGTCGATTGGCTGAAACGCTTCGACCCGAAGGATGGAAAGGCATTCGACTACGCTGAGTATCCGGATGTGTGCCCGTCGGGAGGATTGCGCCTGCTCGATCCGTCAGTAGCGGGGAACGCGCATCCATAGCTGGCGTTGCCGGGCGTCGCGAAACGCTCATCCAGGGGAGCGTTCGAAGGATTAGTGCACGTGGAACAGATAGTCGAGCAGAAAGAAAATTGCCGCACCCACGAAGACTAGCAGTGCCATTTTCATCGCGGGCTCTTTGTTCACTTCTGGAACCAGGTCTGACGCCGCAACGTAGATTGTGACTCCTGCCGCAAGCGGCAGGCCCGCGCCCACGTGATGGCGAAATAGCGCCATGGTCAGAACACCCGCCAGAGTAGATCCTCCCAAAACCACCGACGCGCCCCATGCGATGCCCCGACTGCGTCCGCTGGCCAGCATGACGGAACTCACAGTGAATCCCTCGGGAATTTTGTGCAGAAAGATCGCAAGGAAAATCAGCCAGCCCAGCCAGTTCGAAACCAGAAATCCAGAGGCGATGGCGATGCCGTCAAAAAATGTGTGGATGATGAGCCCGAGCAGCACGGAGTATCCCTTGTGGGAGTGGATGAACTCGTCGCGATGCGTCTCTTCGCCAAAGTGAAAATGCGGCGTGACTGTGTGCTCGAAGAAATGGATGATCAGGTATCCAAGAAGCACGAGAACTGCGGCAGAGCGCCCGCGGAGTTCGAGGCTCTCTGGAACCATTTCGATGAGAGCGGTGGCCAGCATGAATCCCGCGCCCAGCGCCACAAAGTAGCGAAGGTAGCGCCGCTCCCAGTGCCTCTGCACGATAATCGCCCCGCCAAACACGTTGGCGGCGGCGGCGGTCAGACCGAGTAGAATGCTGGTGGCGATGGCGCCCATATTTTCGATAGTACGGATGCGGACTGCTACTTCTTCGCGGCCGCGGTTTGTTTCTTCAACTCAGACAGAAATGCCTGTTCGCGGTCACTCACATAGGTCTGATAGCCGTTGGGATCGATGTATGGATTCGTTCCGCCGGCGTTCAGTCTTGCGTACTTCGCTTCCATCTCGTAATAGCCCCCGTGGGCACCCAGAAAAACGTCGCACGGCAGCGACTTGAGCACACGAAAGCCGCGCGCGTAATCGTCGGCAATCTCGGGATAACGCGAGTTGTTCACCAGCTTGTATCCGGGATTGACGTTCGGGCTTCCCACAATCACGACATCGTAAGTGTGGCCGGCTTCAGTGACTCGCAAGCTCCAGGTAGTGCATCCCTTAGTATGGCCGGCAGTCTTGTGAGCCGTAAGCACGGCGTCGCCCAGCGTCACCTGATCGCCATCATGCAGTATGCGGTCCACCTTGGCGGCCGGATACCAGGTGCTCGCGTCGTGACCGTATTGAAAGTCGGTCTTGCCGCCAGATTCGACCACGCCTACATCGCCATCCATGACCATGTATTTTGCGCCGGTAAGCTTTTTTATCTCAGCGCTGCTTCCATCGTGATCGAAGTGCGCATGACTGATCAGCAAGATCTTCACGTCACCGAAGTGAAAGCCCAACTTCTCAATACTCTCGCGGATCAGCGGGACTGAACTCTTCAGATTGCTGTTGATCAGAATGTCGCCGGCGGGCGTTGTGATGAGGTATGAGGCCAGTCCACGGCTTCCCACATAGTAGATGTTGCCGATCATGCGATGCGGAGGGAAAGGTTCACTCCAGTCCGCTGAGCCGGGGGCTTTGGCGTTCGCCTGCGCAAACAGGCTGCAGGAAAGTGCCAAGACTGAAGCAAGCAGCGTCAGGCGCGTGAGCATAGAAAGAGTATACGGTCGTGCGACACTTACTAGCCGCTGTGACGGATGTGCATCACGTCACCGTCCTGCACAATATAGTCCTTGCCTTCAAGGCGCAGCGTACCCTTCGCGCGGGCAGCGGCTTCGGAACCGGCTTCGAGAAGCTGGTCCCAGCGGATGGTTTCGGCGCGGATAAAGTGCTTTTCCAGATCGGAGTGAATGGCTCCTGCCGCTTCCTGCGCACGGCTGCGAGCCGGAACTTGCCAGGCGCGGCATTCGTCTTCGCCGGCTGTAAAGAATGAAATCAGGCCCATCAGTTGGTAGGTTGTGCGGATCAGGCGCACCAGGCCGCTCTCTTTCAAGCCATAGCTGGAAAGGAATTCGGCGGCATCGGCGTCGCTCATTTCGGCCAGTTCGGCTTCGACTTTCCCGCAGATCGCTGTTGCCGCGGCATTCGGACGCGCGGCACTCTCGGTGAGCTTGTACTTGCCGACGGCTTCGTCGAGTTCTTTGCCTAGCTCCGTGGACTCGCCGATGTTGAGCACGTAGAAAATTGGTTTCTCGCTTAGGAACATAAAGCCGCGAATGCGCTTCTTGTCCTCGGGGGTCATCTCCATTTCGCGCAGCGGCTTCTCAGTTCCCAGATGAGCGTTGGCGCGCTTGAGGAGTTCGAATTCCTTTTCGAGTTCTGGCGTCTTCATCTTCTTGAGATCTTTTTCCAGGCGCTCGAGACGCTTCTCGATCTGGCCGAGATCGCTGACCATCAGGTCGAATTCCACATTCTTGATGTCGCGCAGTGGATCAATCTCCGCCACCAGCGGGACCGCCGGATCTTCAAACACGCGCACCACATGCGCCAGCGCGTCGACCTGACGCAGATGGCCGATATAGGCAGTCTCTTTCAGGGCGTCCTGTCCGATGGCGCCGACGTCGACGTATTCGACGGAAGTATGCGTCAGCTTCTTCGGGTTGTAGAGCGCGGCCAGGCGGTCGAGGCGATCGTCGGGAACTTTCGCGACTCCAATGTGGGCCTCGCGCGGGTTGCTGGCCTGGCCGGAAAGATGCGCCTTGGTCAGAATTCGAAACAGCGATGTTTTGCCCACCTGCGGCAGACCGATGATGCCGGTTTTCATAAGGAACTCTTACCTGTTAGCTTGTGCTTTGTCGAGATAGAGATAAGGACGATGCTCACGGTGCGCTCAGCGCGCGTCAGACAACGTTTCAGGATAAACGATTAGTGATGGAATTGCCCAGACAGGGAGTCGGAAACTTTCACGGTCTTTCGGCGGGAAAATTCACGCGCAGTCCGATGCGATACAGGATCGGCGGACCGACGTTGAAGAGCGATCCGGTCGCGGTTGGAGTATTCGCAACGTTGTAGCGCTCATCCGTAATATTCTCGGCGGCGGCAAAGACTTCGAGATTGCGCGTGAGCTTGCGACCGATCTGCAGATCCATAGTATAGAAACGGCCGAGTGGGTATAGGTTCTGGTCGTCATCGAACTGGTTGCCCACGAAGCGGCCTTGTACGCTAAGCATGACGCGCGATGGATTCCAGTAGCGGGCTTCCCAGGTGAAAACGTTGCGGGGGACCTGCGCAACATTGTTTCCCAGGAGAGAGACCGCGCCCTGTGGAACCGTATAGTTGACGACAGTTGCCGCCGTGAATTCGTAGCCGGCGGACACTTGAACGTCGCGGCCGAGGTGCATAACACTGTCAAATTCCACTCCCCGCGAACGAATCCGTCCCAGATTTTCCTTTTGCCGGAGGACCGGCGAAGACGCTGCATCGGTAGTGACGTTCTCCACGGGATCGACGATGTCGCTCCAGAAAAATGTTCCGCGAAGGTCAAGCTTATGATCGAGCGCGCTGACATTCATCCCCGCTTCCGCTCCGGTCAGTCGTTCCGCGTTGAGGTAAGGATTGTTCAGGGTCAGAACGTTCGCGAGGCGGAAGCTGCGGTACAACTCGTTCAGGGTGGGAGCGCGAAAGGCGCGATACATCGATGCCGTCACGGAAACGTTGTGATTCAGAGATCGCAGCACCGAGAGGCGCGGACTGAAGGCAAAGTCACTTCGCGACGGATACAACAAGCTGGACGAGGTGCAGGCGCCATTGACCGGCGTGCAGATCGAACTCGCGTTGAAGTTGTTCCAGTCGTCGAATCTCCCGGCAAGAATGACGGTCCAATTGTTGATGCGGATAAGATCTTCCCCGAACCATCCCAGGATGCGTTGCCGTCCGCCCGAAGCGTTGTTTCGCGTGTGAGTGCCGGAAGAGAAAAATTGTTCGTCGCTGGCTCCCATCACTTCCATCGAGTCCATACCCGCGATGAGAGTCTGGTGGCTGCCAAGAAAGTGCGTCCACTGCGCGCCGCCACCAACGACTTGTTCGGGAACATATTGAAGATCGGTGAGCGATTCGCTGTTGCGATCCGCGGCGACGGAAGAGAACGCCTGATCGTATCCCTGCACCTGGCCATATGCGCGCAGGGCAAGAGAATCGTGGTTGCCGAACTCCTGATCGATGCCGACCGCGCCTTCGCCCATGCGTGTGTCATTGGTCTGTACGGGCGTGCCGTTGTTGCGGAATTCGGTGTAGAAACTGCCGCGCGCGAAGGCGCGCCCTTTCTCCCCAAGTTGATGCCCTATCGTCAAATCGACGGTTGCATCCTTTGAATTAGCCGCCGTATCGATGCTTCCACGCTGCCATGTCGGCACGACGATGAAGCCGTCGGTGCGGAACATTTCCGAGGCGAGTGAGACGTCCCACTTGCCCGCACGAGTTCCTGTCCAGAAAGAAAGATCGGGAGTGCGTTCGTTGCCGTACGAAGTCTCCAGCGCGACAGCGGGATGTTCGGGCTGGCGCGTAATGAACTGCACGACTCCGCCGAGCGCGTCGCTTCCATAGAGATTGGAAGCGCCACCGCGGAATACTTCGACATTCGAGAGCGACGCGCGCGGCACGCGATCCCAATACACCCAGCCTCCGAACGCGTCGACCAAAGGAAGTCCGTCTTCAAGCACCAGGGCACGGCTGGCGGCCGTTCCGCCCAGGCCCCGAAGAGAAACTCCCTGATTCGAGGCGTTGGCGGTGCGGCTGTCCGATCGGCGGAAAAGCGAGAATCCGGGAACCTGGCGCAGTACGTCGTCGACGCGCAAGGCTGGAGTCGCGGCCACATCGGCGGTCGAAAGCAACACGGTGCTGCCGGGGGTTTCGGACAAGCGCACTTCCGTGCGCGCGGCCGACACAGTCACCTGTTCGCTGGCCGATGCAGGCTGCAGAACGATGTCGAGCTTGACGGTTGGGGTTGTTCCTGAGCCCCACGACTGTGCGGTTGTGCGGAATCCTTGACGGCTGATCTCGACGGTCCCGAGAGTAGACGGAGCATTCGGAAACACGAAGCGTCCGCTGGCGTCGGTCATCGTGGACGCGCTATACAAGCCGGATCGCATGAGCACCGAAGCTCCCGCAACGACTGCGCCGCTAGGATCGCGGACTATACCTTCCACCTGCACGGTTTGCGCCCAAAGGCAGGGAAGACCGAGGGCAGCGTAGAGAGCCGCGAGAACAAAAATATTTCTACGGTTCAGCATCGGAGGGGGAAGACATCAATGTTGTCTAAGATACCAGACGCGTCCGGCCTGTCAGCGCGACCGCGATGACGATATGGGCCAGCGGGCGGCCAATCGCTCGCGCTGTGTGTGATCGCAATCACACACAGACGTGACACTCAGAATAGAGCTCTGCCGCCTCCAGCACTAAGCTCCACCCAGATGCAGTTCCGCGAGGCTGTTCCGGTCGGCTACGGGGAATTGATGTAACTCATATTTGGAGGTGCAGTATGTTCGTCAACCCCGCAGCCAGTTGGTACAACAGCAATCGATCCGCCACACAGCCAGTATGTGAACATTGCGGCGGAATCGTCCGCCACCACAAGTGGTGCATTACCTGTGATCCAGCGGTGCAGTATGCGTATGGAGCCGTGATCGATCCCGAGAAACTGTCGTTGTACGACAAGCTGATCCTGCACGCGCTGGGTGTGTCGTGGGAAAAGAACCGGTGTCAGGAGACCTGCCAGGGTTCCTAAGCGCTAGCGGCCGCCCGCCTGCGCTCCCGTGGCCCCAGGAGTGGCAATCGTGACGGAGTCGGGCTGCGACCAAACGGCTTTGCCGGTCGTAAAATCCACGCGATTCATGGTGACCTTCAACTGCTGGTGGTCGACCTCGACCAGCAGATAGTGATAGTTGATCTCCTTACTTTGAAATGAATCACCCGGCGCGCGCTCGATAGGATAGGCGTGCGCGCCGCCTCCTCCGGTCACGAAATACGTGACGCCGCCGTGTTCGTGGCGCTCATAGTTGTGTACGTGTCCGGAGAAAACCACGATGCGGTAACGTGCGTGACCCTGGCGTTCCTCAAGAATTCTCGCCAGTGCTTGTTCGCGCGAACGAGCGGAGTGCCCACCGCCCATCATCTTCATGTCGGAGGAACTGGTGTAGGGTGGATGGTGATCCATGACAAAAACAAAGTCGACATCGGCGGGAACGTGATCGAGTTTGTCGGTGAGCCACTGATCCTGCGGCCCAGTCGCTTCTTCCTGAGAGCTATCGAGGACGAGGAAAAGCGTATTGGCGGCGCGCACGGAGTAGTACCGGCTATTCTTCAGATCGGGAAAGCGCTGAAAATAGTTTCCCAGCGCGATTTTTTCGTCTCCGTGAAGTTCGTGGTTGCCTATCGCGGGATAAACCGGGATGCGTTTCTCGCGCCAGATGCTCGTTTCCCGGTCCCACACTTTCCAGTCGTCGGCGTCGTAGCCGTTGTAGACGATGTCTCCGGTGAAGCAAATAAATGCCGGATTGGCTGCTGCAATCGCCTGCACCAAGCGCAACGCGGGCCGTGGGGTTCGCCGCCTCGGTGTCGCTGGGGTCGTGAAAGCGTGTATCTCCGTAGGCCACAAAGCGGAACGGAACCTTCACGCCGACCTGCAGGTCAACCGGAGACGCCTGTGCAGTTGAATTCCTGGTGCAGCAGGCTAGTGCGAGCAATACGGCGGACGCGAACACTGCGACGGCAGCCTTCGCGAATGGCGTGCGTTGCGTTCTCATTTAGGAGGGCCTCGAATCCTTGTAACTTCTATTTTCCCACGACCAGCACTTCGAACTGTCCGTTTTCAACCGTGGAAAGAAAAAGTCGATGGGTTTTTGGATCCAGGGCCATAGTCTTAGCGCGTGGTACGGTTTTCACAGTTTCGACAACCGAATACGTGTCGGGATTGTCTTCGTGAATCACGGTGATCGTCCCCTCACCATTGGAATTGAAAATCAGATTCGTCTGCACATCGAAGGCTGTGGCGTCGACGTGATCGCCGATGGGCAACGTGGTGATGACCTTACCCGTGTCAGCATTAAGCACAGCCATGGCCTTGCTTCTGCAACCGATGAAGAGTCGCCGAGTCGCTCGGTCCATGGCCATGCTGCTGGGGGAAGAGCACGGAGCCGCCGGCCAACGTTGCTCGACTTTGAGATCGCGCGCGTTGATCTTCAAGACCTGGCTTTCATCTTCAAGATTGTTGAAGACGTATCCGCTGCCGTCGGCCGCCGCGAACTCGGGACCACCGCCCAACTCGACCGTACCTGCGACTTTGCCGGTGGCGGCGTCAATCGCCGTCACGCTGTTGCTTCCACCATTGAAGGCGAAGACTCGCTTGGTGGCGGGATCGTAGATGATTCCATCGGGCTTCTGTCCGGTCGGCACATCCGCAATCGGCTTTAATGTCTTCAGGTCAAAGATCGTGACCGTCGAGGCGTGGCCGTTGCTCACAAATCCACGCCCGAACTCCGGAGCAATTGCAACTCCATGTACGCCGGATGTGTTCGGAATGTTGCCAACCAAAGCAAGAGAATCGATGTCGAGGACTTCAACCTGAGTCCCGTGCGAAACGTATAGACGCCGGGCGCCCTCATCCACGGTGAGATAGTCGAAGCTCCCCTGCCCAGGGATGGGGATTTTCTTGATCACGGAATACCCGCCGGACGGGGCAGCAGCGGCCAATGAAACGCAGCCCAAGATCAAAATGCTCGTTAGACTAAAGATGCGGCTTGTCATTCGGTTTGTCCTCGGCAGCAACGTTAGAGCACATCTCTGAAATTTGCCTGAAGAACAAATCCGGCAATCAAAACTTAACCCGAACCATGAACTGAATTTGCCGCGGCAGCCCAGTGCCAGTGTTGGGTGAAGCTGCGTTGTCATTGTTGTTGTTGAAATTGACGGTTGAGCTGATCATGCCGAAATTTCCGGGCACCGACAGGTTGGTTCCGGGGACTGTCGTGTCGTAGGTGAGAGTAAGTGCTCCGGGATCGCCCAGTTGCACGTGATTCAGGATATTGAATGCCTGGACCGCAAACTCCAAGTCGACATGCTCCGTGATCTTCGTTTCCTTGGTGAGCGCCAGATCGATCTGCCAGGAGTCCAACGCGCGCACCAACCCGTTCGGAGCATCTCCATAGCGCAGGAAATTACCATTGGCGTCGACCGGAGGCGCCGTGAACGCGGCGGCGTTAATCAGGGGCAGGCCGTTGCGTCCGCCGCCCGGCAAAATCGGAGACACTCCGGGAACGACGTCCGGGCGCTGATTGGTCTGATCGTTTCCATCCGGCAGCAGGTAGGTGCTGGGGAAATTTCCTGTGAACGAATTGTTGGGATTGGTGATGGTATTGCTTAGGTCCATCGAAACGGTCAGCGGATGACCCGTGTGCCAGAGCCCGACGCTGCTGAGCTGCCAGCCTCCCAGCACTCTGCCGATAACCCCCGGAGAACTGAGGTAAGGTTTGCCGGGACCAAAGGGAAGTTCATAGACGGCATCTACGGTGACATTGTTCCGAACGTCGAAAATGCTGGGCCCTTTGTCGCAAGGCAGGCAGTTGACGTTCTCCGGTCCGTTTGACTCTCCGCCTCCAACTGACCCGTCGTTGATGGAGTGCGACCATGTGTAGCGCGACTGAAAGGAGAGACCTTGGCTGAAGCGGCGCTCCAGGGCCAGTCCCAGGGCGTTGTACGTGCTCGATCCAATGTCTTGCTTGCTGTCGACAGAACCAAAGGGATCAGGATTGTTCGGGTCAGGATAGAACTGGTCTAGCGGCCGAACACAATCGGTGCCAGAGGGGTTGAGCGCTACGGGAGTCGCGCACAGGTTTACGCCGCCGCGCGAGAACAGGCGGACACCGCGGCTTCCAAGATATTGCGCGGAAAACAGAAGGTTGGCAGGCAGTTCGTGCTCGACCGTGAGTCCCCACTCTTCGGCGTACAGGTCACGCCGTCCCTCCCGCTGAAGTGCGCGCGGATGCGAGGCTTGCTTTTGAATGGACAACCCGGAGAGATCAGGAGATGTTTGCTCGTAAGCAGGGATCAGGGGAAGTGGAGTCTGGTTGACTTGAACGCGGAAGGTGTCGCTCTCAAGGCCGGCATTCAAGTCGTCATTCTGCGCCGCTCCATGATATAGACCAAACCCGGTGCGAATAACCGTCTTCCCATGTAAAGCGGCCGGAGCCCATGCCAGCGCGATCCGAGGATCGAAATTCTTGTAATTGGGATTGTAGAGTGACGGATTCTTTGGGCACGGCGGGGTATTGATCGGGCCCGCACTTGACGGTACGGGCAGCACGTTGAACGAGCCAGATCCCAGGCACACCCCGTGGAATTGGTTCAAGTCAAAAACCGTTGTGCGGTTCGTGGCCTCGTGAGCAACTCCGTAGTATTCCCAGCGAAGTCCGGCGGTGAAGGTGAAGGTCGGCGTCACCTTCCATTCGTCCTGGAAGTACGGCATGTAAAACATCCGGCGCAGTCCATGACAGCACCAGGGGGCGATGTAGCTGATGTTCGCGAGGTTCGCATTGACCATGTCTCCTTCACTTGCGAAGGTGAGGACGTTGTCCGCGGTTTGACCCTGGTTCAACCGAACGCGGCGAATCTCCATGCCCGTCTTGAAGGCATGTCGGCCATGCGTCCAAGTCAGGTTGTCAACCAAGCCAAATGTCGAGCCCACTTCGATGTCGGCAGTATTGTCGTTCAAGCCAACGAACGCGTTGCTGGTGTTGACCGCAAACGGCAGCGCGCTGGCCTGTGGATTGTGATAAGGCGAGCGATTGACATAAAACTTGGCTTCATTGAAGAGTTGCGGCGTGAAAGTGTGCTCCAGCGCCACCATGTAATTCGCGGGATGGTTGATGACTTGCAGTTTGTCTTCTGGAAGGCTGCTGCCATTCGGCGCGTCCACCAGGCTGATGTCGCGCTGCGCGCGTCCGTAGAGCAGAGTCTTCTCGCCGAACCTATGGTCAATTCGTATCAGCCAAGTGTCTTCATGAACAACCGTTGGTGTTGCGGCGGTCACCAGATCGGCGTTCGGATCGGAAGTCGACTGGAACACGGCATCAGGATAAGTAAAGCGAGATGCGCAGCTTCCAATTGTCCCCACCGAGGCGCGCCAAGGGAACGCCTGCATAATCGTGCACATCTGAGGGGATGTTGTGAGTACTTGTTGCTGGAAAGGGGCACTCGGCACGGTGAATTGCTGAGTCGTTGACTGCAACTGTCGAAGCCCCTCGTAACTGATAAAGAAGAACGTGTTGTTCTTCTTGATTGGTCCCCCCAGTGTGAAGCCGTACTGTCCCATGCGGAACGGCGGGACATAAGGGTTGCCGTTCAGGTCATAGTCATTGAAATTCCGCGCATCGAAAACAGAGTTCCGGATGTACCCGAAAGCCGTGCCGTGCCAGTCATTCGTGCCGGATTTCGTGACCACATCGATCTGACCGCCGGCTTGAGTGCCGTATTCCGCGTCATAAAGAGCGCTGTTGACGCGATACTCTTCGATGGCGTCCTGTGAAATCTGCAGGCGCGTTTGAGATTTTTGGGCCTGCTCCTGAATGCCTCCCGCGTCGACTCCGTCAAAGCTGAAGTTATTGTCGTCCCGGGCGCGACCGGCGAAGCGGATCGTGCGCTGGTCACCGCCTCCGTCGTCTTGCGCGAAGGGCGCGAGCAGGGTGAAACTCGCCCAGTCGCGGCCATTGTTCGGGAGTTCCGAGATTTGTTCCGCATCGATCACTGTTGAAGCCTCAGCCGACGTGCGGTCTGCCGGCGCAGTCGATGCCTTAACATCGACCTGCTCATTGACTCCTCCGACTGCAAGCTGCACGTCCAATGTGCGAGTCTGACCAACGCGGAGGACGACATCTTCGACCACCTTGGCCTTGAATCCGTTGCCCGAAACCGTCACTTTGTAATCCCCGACCGCCAAACCCGAAAACCGGTAGTAGCCCTTCGAATTGCTCTGTTGCTCCTCGGTGAAGCCGGTCTGGACGTCCAGGACCTTCACACTTGCTCCAACGATCACGCTTCCGGTTTGATCCGTTACAGCCCCTTCGAGCACCGCACGATCTACTTGCGCGAATGCGCTCTGCGAGCCGACGATAAGAATCGACACGCCGAGCGAGAGTGTGAATCGCCAGAGAGACCGAAGGCTGAAACTAAGGAAGGAACGTCGGGGATTGAGGTTCATGATGTCAGCTCCTCGCTGCAAGAATGATTGACGACGGAAGAGAGCTTCCCCACGGCGACACGGGCCACGCGCCTCTTCGCTTACGTCTGATTTCAGGGGACTAGAATGACTGCAAATGGTAGAGCCAGAGTGTGACGCGGAAATGAAAGAGAAGTTAATATTTTTTCAGGTTGGCGATTTGCGAAAGATATCTTCCGTACTATTGGCTTTCGACTGAATCTCATGAGACTGCTGATCGTCGAAGACGAAGCGCGCATGGCCGAACTTCTCCGCAAAGGATTGACCGAGGAGGGGCATATGGCAACTTGCGCGTCGGATGGTGCCGAGGGTTTTTCCTTGGCGCAATCCTATGAGTTCGACGTCATCATTCTCGACATCATGATGCCGAAACTCAGCGGCTACGAACTGGCCAAGCGCCTGCGCGCGGAAAAAATTCGGACGCCGATTCTGATGCTGACTGCGCGCGACTCGGTGCCCGATATCGTGAAAGGTCTTGATCTAGGCGCGGACGACTATATGACCAAGCCGTTTTCGTTCGACGAACTCCTGGCTAGGCTGCGCACTGTGAAGCGGCGTGCGTTGGCGGCACAAGAGACTAGCCTAAGAGTAGGAGATCTCGTCCTCGATCCGGCCAGCCGCGAAGTGCTTCGCGGCGAAGAACGTGTTTCGCTGACTCGCACGGAATACAATCTGCTGGAGCGGCTCATGTACCGCGCCGGGCAAAGTGGTTTCGCGGAGATCTCTGATCGAGTCGGTCTGGGGATTTGATCGCGATATCGAAGAGAACACGCTCGATGCGTTTATGCACCTGTTGCGCAATAAGGTCGACGCGCCAGGCAGGCGAAAGTTGATTCATACTGTTCGCGGTGTAGGTTACACAATTCGTCAGGATGCTTAAGGATATTCAGGCAGCATGAGACGGCTCTCCATTGGCGTGCGGCTTACCCTCTGGTATGTGGCGATCTTCGCGATCGCCCAAGTGGTCTTCGGAGCCGGCATGTGGTTCATCCTGCGCCACAATCTGTACGACATGGTCGACGACGATCTCGAGAGCCAGATTGCCGACCTCAAGAGTTTCCTGCAGGCGCGGAAGAAAGATGCGTCAGTCGCCACGTTGCAACAGGAAGTGAACGACACTTACGGCATTGAGCACTCTGGGGATTATCTTGAGATCTACATCGACGATGGCGATCTGATTTATCGGTCGGTTTTTCTGCAGGCGCACCCGTACTCGGTTTCAGCTCCTGCTCAATTCAATCGGCGAGTGGAGCAAAGCCGCACCATCGACGGACGTCCGTTCCGCTTTATCTTCATAAGGCTCGACGGCGTGAACGGCCGCGCCTACACGGTGGCCATGGGCGCCCCAGCCGACGATGCCGTGGAGACGCTCTCGCTGTTCCGATCGTATCTGCTGATGTTCGCTCCGTTGTTGCTGTTGGTCGCCGCGGGCGGCGGTTACTGGCTGAGCCGCCGGGCCCTGGCTCCCGTGGACGCTCTCGTGCGAACTGCTCGCGAATGTCGGCGGAGCGAGTCTCAATAGCCGTCTGCAGAAATTGAATACCGGCGATGAACTGCAGCGCCTCTCCGACACGCTGAACGAAATGCTCGATCGGATTGAGAGCCGCGTTTCGCCGAATCACGGAATTCACCGCCGATGCTTCCCACGAACTGCGGACGCCGGTTTCTCTCATCCGCACCGAGGCCGAACTGGCGCTGCGCCGATCTCGCGGCGAAGCTGAATATAAGGAATCTCTAAGACATATCTTGCTCGAGGCGGAGCGAACCACCGTCCTCATCGAGCAACTGCTTTCTCTGGCTCGCGCCGATTCAGGGCGCGAGTCGCTCCTGATGCAGGCCGTCGATTTGCGACAGACGCTCATTGGCGTTGTCGACAGCTGGGGGCAGGTGGCAACCATTCGCAACCTGCAGTTCTCAACCACCCTCGATCTGCAAAATGCCGAGGCTCGGGATTCATTCGTCATGGGAGACGAGAGCGCCTTGCGCAGGCTGGCGGACATCCTGCTTGATAACGCGTTCAAGTACACATCCGCGCCCGGATCAGTACACTTGTCGCTCGAGCAAAAAGGCGATACCGCCGTCATCACGATTCAAGACTCGGGAATGGGGATTGACGAACAAGATCAGACGGAGAATCTTCGAGCGCTTCTATCGTGTGGACAAAGCTCGAAGCCGTGCCCAGGGCGGAGTCGGCCTGGGGTTGGCCATTGCGCACTGGATCGTCACGCAGCACCGCGGTTCGATCACAGTGGTAAGCTCTCCCGGAATCGGCTCAACCTTCCGCGTAGAGTTGCCGATGATCGCCGCGCCGGTAGGCAATCCTCAGCCGGCGTGATCGGGTTCAAAAATTCACAATAGCCAAACCTTCCCAAGCCGGATGGCGGAACTGGCATACATAGCGGAGTCTTAGGGTTTAAGTCCTCGGGAAGACTGGAGCTTCATAGCTGCACAAAATTCCGGTGACTCTTAAATGGCAACTCTGGAGCCACCCCCGGTACGACGCCAGGCGCGAAGATACAGGTGCCTGGTAATCGATGAGAAGCGGTGCAAAGATCATCGAGTTCCAGACGTCAACCCGGCCGACGCAAAACCGATCTACCAGGCAAACGTGGCGACAACGGTGGGGACCGACGGAGAGCCCGAAATCACTTCCACGTGCAGAATGATTTGAACGTTTTTCTGCTGCCATCCTGTAGGTAATCTGCGGAGCGCTTCTTGCAACAGGGTCGCATTGGTTACCAGGTCCGCAGCTGCCTCGGTGCCGTAATGGGAGATGCCGGTGATTTCCACGATGACGCTGTTCGTGCCCGGATAAAAGACGCGCGACACAATCGCGTAATCCTCATTCAATTCGGGATCATCAGGGTGGGTTTTGATAGTCCAATTCGTGAGGGCGCCATCTTGCGAAACTCCAAAAGGTCGATGGGACAAATCAATGGAATAGCGGAAGTGCTCGCCGATTTCATGCCATTGCGTGTAGGAGAATCCCACGAGGACAGCGGGTACCGCACGCAGGTCCCGGAATGAGACGTCGTTTCCAATTCGAAGCTTATACGGCTGTCCCATCCGCCCGAACATTTCGGCAATCTGCGTTGCGGAGTTCACATCGCTGATGGCTACAAAACGATTGGGGATCAGCACGAAGTCTTCAACCCGCGCGGGGTTTCCGCCGCCTGAATTCCGAACGTCAGAGTACACCGGGACGGGTGCCGTACACACCAGGATCGCCTGGTGACTTTGGAATGCCGGAGACCAAAACTGGTCGAGAGCATTTGCCACGGGGTGGGGACGCAGCCAGAAAAGTCCCGACACCGCTAAGCCCACCAGGACCGCGGCCGAAGTGGCCAGCAATGGCCAGGAACGAATCCAAGACTTCGACGGGAACTGCTGCTCAGCGCGTTTAGAAAGATGGAATTCGGGAATGTAGGTTCCGGAAGGAAGTTCGATTACGACTTCGGCCTTAGCGGGCTGCGCTGAATAATAGGACCGCAGCCGCTTTCGAACCTCGCCGGCTTTGACTCGAACTCCTGCGTCTTCGCCGGGATCGTACAAAGGGGGTTTGCCGAAGACGTCAACGCCGATTGTCCGTTCCTTGAGGCTGTCGGAGTGCCCGCTCAGAGTGTTCTCGACGACGTAGCGAAGAAAGCTTTGGCAGAGCTTGCTTGCCTGGAAATCATGGCTGGAAAGTACCCGGTCCAATTCCTCGCGCACCAGAGCGTCCGGAATCGCGGGCTCGGTGTGACTTGACTCCGGGCTCGGTCTGGAGGTTGGAAGCGAAGAGTGCGACACGAAGCTTGTCCCGCCGAATCTTAGCACAGGGCCCGATACAAAGGCAGGAGTGAACGTGAGTGCAAACCCTTGTTTGCCAAACGCTTGAGAAACGTTCGAAACATTCACGTAACAGGCGCCCTGATGGCGCTGCGGGTTCGCGACCTAATACGGAACGTCCGGATTAAGAACCTGAGAGCTGCCTGGGTTTTTCCCAATCAAAGCATAGGCTGCAGAGAGTCGATCTTCAGTTTTTCGCAACTCGTCGAAGGTCGCGAGTTCTTTTTGGGAATCGGCCGCTCGTCCTAGTTTACGGTACAGCTGTGCGAGCCGATAGTGGGCCGGGGCGTTGATGGGATCCAGACGAACCGCAGCGAGAAGGTAAGGAAGGGCGTCTTCTGGGTGCCCAGTCGACATAAGGATCTTTCCCAGACCGGCTTGCGCTTCGGACTCCGTAGGGTCTAGATCAGCGGCGCGTGCGTAGTGCTCCCGTGCCATCTCGTGATCGCCTCTCAGGCTGAAAAGATCGCCTAGACGGCACTCCGACTTGGCGTCGCGAGGGTTCTCCGCAATGGCGGCCTCGAATTCCTTTTCCGCGTCCTGCTGCCCCTCCGAGGTGCCTGAGTTCGTCAGAATCGCCTCGCCCAGTTCGAAATGCACGCCTGGAAGATGCGGATCGATGCGTAGGGCTTCCCGATACTGCGCGATCGCGTGTGTAGCGTCGCGTTCATTGATCAGGTGCTGGGCCAGAAGTTGGTGCATGCGTGCGGAATCGGGAGCAACCATGGCCAATGTTTGCCGCGCTTCCGTGGCCAGATCGGTGTGAATTCGGTAGACGACGTAGAGAACATCGACGTTGGTTGGATTCGTCTTCTGGAGCAAACTGAGAACACCTGAAGCTTTCTCCAGATCGCGGCGCTGATAATCGAGTTCGACCAGAGCGAGCCCGGCGCGAACCTGCAGTTTCGGGTCTTGGGTCAAATGGGGGAGTGACTTCTCCAAATTGGCCTTCGCCGCGTCGGATTTTCCCAAAGCGTTTTCGCAGAGGCCGAGGATCGCCTGGGCTTTCCACAGAGATGGCTGAAAGCGCAACGCCGCGCGCAGGTTCTCAGTCGCCTCCGCGTAATTTCCCTGCAGAAACTGGACAACGCCCAGATCTCCCCGGGCTTCGACATTTTTGGGATCGAGCACCAGAATCGCAGTGAATTCCCGAAATGCGCTCTCGAGTTGCTTCTGCTCCATCGCCTGCTGAGCTCGGGCATAGTGTTCGCGTATCGCACGCTGCGGACCGGAAGGTGGATTCTGGGCAACGAGGCCGACTGGAACAGAAAACCAAATCAGGAAGAATACCGCCTTTGAGACTCTCGACATGGGCTCTCCAAATTAGCCGTAGGGTAGCATGCGACTCTGCGGAATGTGTGCGCAGACCGCTACCAACGAAGCGCACGTGTCTGTGAAAAAGTGGAGAACTCGCTCATCGGGGCAGGACTTCTCCGCAATTCAGTAGTCGGCCGCCACACACGCTCCCGAAATTGAACAAGCCATCTTGTTTCAAACCTGCCACTGAACTGTTTCGAACTTGACGCTTTGGCCCCGAGGCTCGACAAAAGGTAAGTTGGAAATTCGTGCTCAGCCCTCATTTGCTATGCGCGGCTTGACCTGCATATTTACCAAGGAGAAATAGGCGATGTCGTCCTTCGGTTCGAGGTTGCGTTTTGCCTCTGTCTTGGCTTTATTGATTCCCGCATTCTTCGTTCCGGTTGTGGGCCAGAGCAGGCAGAGCGGCGAGATCCGGGGCACGGTCACGGACCAGTCTCAGGCGGCATTACCGGGAGTTAAGGTCGCAATCACCAATATCTCCACGGGTCTAGTGCAGACGCTCGCGACGGACGCCGCCGGAGTTTATGACGCTCCTTACGTCGCACCTGGCGATTATTCCCTGACCTTTTCTAAGGATGCTTTCAAGACCCTGATGCGGGACAGCATTGAAGTACACGTTCAAACCATTACGATCAACGCTGCCCTCGAGATAGGTACGAGTTCAGAGAAAGTCACGGTCACCGCGACTCAGCCTGACTTGGAAACCGAGACGACCGACACGAATACGCGGTTCGATACTCATCTGGTTGCAGACGCGCCCACCGGAAACCGCAGTTGGATGGATATTCTCGCATCCTTGCCGGGAGTGAATCCCGGCTGGGGGGAATCGTCAACGGGCGACTCGGTCGGCGTGAACGGGCAGGCGGGATATTTCTCCAATTGGCAGATCGATGGCGGCATCGCGATGTTCGGTCAGTCATCAAACGCGGATTTACTAGCTCCGCCGATTGATTCGATCGAAGAGGTCAGCGCCAACACGTCAAACTTTGGGGCGGAGCATGGCAGCGGCTTCTCAGTTTTCAACGTGATCACCAAGAGCGGCACCAACAGCTTTCACGGCACGGTCTACGAATACATTCAGAACGACGCCTTCAATGCACTGAATAAATTTGCGCAAACCCAGCCGCCGATACGCTGGAACGAGTATGGCTTCAATATTGGCGGCCCGATCAAGAAGGACAAAGCGTTCTTCTTCTTTGCTTATCAAAGAAATCCGAGCAATACATCCGGACCCGCTCCGACCAGTTATCCGACGACGGGGCCGAATGGTTACACCAGCGGTGATTTCTCGGCACTTCTGGGTGCGCCGGCGGTCGATAACGACGGCAATCCGATTATTAACCCGTGCAATGGACAGCAAGTCATCAATGGCCAGATCTTCGATCCAGCTACGACTGATCCTAACAATGGGAACTGCCGTCTTCCCTTTGACGGCAACATCATTCCGCAAAATCGCATGGACGCCGTTGCCCTGGCGGTCCAGAAGAATTTTCCAGCTCCCAACCGTCCCGGCCTTTTCAACAACTACTACACCAACCTGGCGTCTCCGGACACGAACACATGGTTCCAAGGCAAGGTTGACTACGACTTCACCGCTAAGAACCGCCTGACTGGTTCGATGATGTTTGTGAAGTACAACACTCCTCTGAACGACCAGAACTGCCCCATTAACTGCGGGGCATGGAGTGGCACGGAGCCGCAAGGGCAGTTTACGGATGTGTGGACCCTGACACCGAAGCTGGTGAGCGAATTCCGTTTTTCGCTGAGTCGCGCGCGCGGTGTTGCGACTGTCAAGAACCAGGGACAGGGATGGCCCGCAAAACTGGGAATGTCCTATGCACCGAACGATATGTTCCCTTCGATGTCGATGGAAGGTGCTCTTAGTACGGCAATTGGCTACACTCCATTTCCTCCTGCGATCGATGCCGAAACAACCTTCGTGCCTTCCGAGGTGCTGACTTGGGTGAAGGGCAAACATATCCTCAAGTTTGGCGGAGAGTTCGACCGCTGGTGGGTGAATACGGGGTGGGGAACGGCGACGGCTGGAGCGTTCGATTTTAGCGGTGTATTCACGCAGAACCCAGCCGACCAGGCTCTGACCAACGGCATCCCAACAGAGGGAGAAGGCTACGCCGACTTCCTTCTCGGAGTTCCGTCCTGGTGGGGCGTTTCAATCAATCCGGAAACCGGCGGGCGCATGTACAGTGCGCAGGCCTTTGTTCAGGATGAATACAAAGTCAAACCGAACCTGACTCTGACGCTGGGAGTGCGTTATACGCTGCAAAGTGGCTGGAGCGAAATCCATAACAAGTTGTCCACATTCCAGCCGAACATCGTGAATCCGGCGGACGGGTCGCTCGGGGCAATGTGGTACGCCGGGCAAAATGGACGTAACTCGCTGACAGAAACAAAGCCCGCCATCTTTTCGCCGCGGCTCGGTTTTGCGTGGGCGCCGGGCAAAGACTGGTCGATTCGTGGAGGCTTCGGAATCTATAACATCATTGCCGGGCAGAACATTACGGCGCCTGCGCAGGCGTGGGGGCAGGGTTGGGTGCCATCGGGATCCATGATCTATGACTCTTCGAATCCAGCGCCTCTATTCCAATTGTCGGAGGGCCCTCCGCCAGGACGACTCGTATATCCCAGCAATTCGACTCGTACTCCCGATCTGCTCAACGGCACCGACGTCAATTATTCGTTCTACAACTCGCCGATTCCTTATACCGAGCAATTCCATTTCGACGTGCAGCATGAACTAAAGGGCGGCGTGGTTCTCGATGTTGGCTATGTTGGCAATCGAGGTGTGAACCTGCAATACACGCGAGACCTGAATCAGGTCCCTGCCAATCAACTTGGAGCCGGTCAAGATGCCCGTCCCTATCCGCTATTTGGACAGATCAGCGCAGCCTACTTTGACGGCTGGTCCAACTACAACTCCCTTCAGGTTATCGCCAAGAAGCAGATCTCGAGAGATTTTTCATTGCAGGCGAACTACACCTGGGCTAAGGCGTTGGATACTCTGACTAGCGCTGGATGGGGTGGGGCCGGGTCGGCGGATCGCGTGGGCTATCAGAACGCCAACGATCCGGGAGGCAACTATGGCCGCGCGGCTACAGACATCAGAAACATGTTCAACGGAAACTTTGTGTACCAACTTCCTTTCGGAAAAGGAAAGCGCTTCCTGCAACAGGGAGGTGTAGTGAACGCCATTGCCGGCGGATGGCAACTCTCCTCCATTTACCAGATCCGGAGCGGCTTGCCCTTCAGTCCTTTCGACAGCGCCAATAACAGCGGAGCGCTCTCTGGAACTTTTCGTCCCAATCAGGTCGGGAACCCCACCAGTGGAACGTGTCCCAACGGCGCACGGGTGGGGACCGTCGACTGCTGGTTTAACACATCCGCCTTTGCGCAAGCTCCCGCCAACACATTCGGCAACACGGGAAGAAATATTCTGAACGGACCGAACTGGCGAACGGTCGATTTGGCGCTCCTAAAGGACTTCTCTCTCGCCCATTTACACGAAGGGATGAACGCGCAACTCAAGTTTCAAGCCACCGATCTATTCAATCATCCCAACCTTGGCTTCCCCGATAGAGATATCGAATCGAGCGGCTTTGGACAGATCAGCTATGCCAACACCAGCCGACAGATGCAGTTTGGAATGAAAATTAGTTTCTAGTCGAATGATGTTTTCAGGGACGAGCGGCGGGCGCAGTTGTTACGGCGACCAAGTCGGGTCCGCGCGTGTCTTCTGTTCGAAATGGATCCAAGAGTGGCCGGAGGCGAGATTGTGCGTTTATTTATAAGACTAATTCCGCTTGTCTTCTACGTTTTGATTCTGTCGTCCGTTACCTTCGCGCAACAGCCGTCAGATCCCTGCGCATCTCTCAAGGAAGACCAGAAGGAAATGGAGACGACCCTGCGCGACTGGCCTAACCTGGCCAAATATCGCGATGACGATGCGAAGCTCGGCCTGCCCGCCAAAGGAGAAGCGAGAGTCGTGTTCATGGGCGATTCCATTACGGAATTCTGGCCATTGTCCGACTCCTTCCCCGGCAAACCTTATGTGAATCGCGGAATCAGCGGGCAGACGACGCCGCAGATGGTGCTTCGCTTTCGTCAGGACGTGATTGCGCTGCAGCCCAAAGTCGTAGTGATCCTCGCGGGCACCAACGATATCGCGGAAAACACAGGCCCCATCACACTCGCCGCAATTGAAGATAATCTGGCTTCGATGGTGGACCTCGCGAAGCGAAATGGCGTTCGCGTAATTCTATCGGCTCTCGTGCCGGCAGCGAAATACCCTTGGAGGCCGGATCTCGCTCCCGTGGAAAAGATCCGCGCCCTGAATGACTGGATCAAAGACTACGCCGCGAAAGAGGACTTAGTATTTCTCGACTACCACTCCGCCATGACGAACGAGCAGCGCGGACTCAAAGCGGAGTTGTCTGAAGATGGAGTTCATCCGAACAAGTTGGGCTATTCCGTAATGGCGCCCCTGGCGGAGAAGGCGATTGTCGCGGCATTGGGTCAGCGCTGAAAGTCATCTTCTTATGCGAAGCAGGCTCGCACTGGTTGCCTTCTCCCTCGTTACGCTTCTCGCTCCGTTCGCAACAGGGCGAGTTAGGCCGACTTGGACAGTCGTTTCCAGCGGTGAGTTGGACAATCGGATTCACCGTCAGCTGCGGCAGCTAGCGTCGCAAAGCGGCGTTTCGCTTCATCTCTCGGTCAGTGCTGCGCCAACAGCCAGTTCAACGCACGATGCCAGCGGCCTGCAGATCCAGTTGGATCGCGTGGCTGATGCTGCCGCCTTCCTGACCGAACTCCAACAGCAATCGCGGGACGCGGTCATTCGACCAACGGCAGAACTGGTGAACGAAGGCTACATTCTGCGCTGCCTTTATTCAGGCGGCACCGATCCCGACAATCCCCGGCCCTATCGAATTCGCATTCGCGCGGTTTCCGCCGTTGGGTTGCACAATGCCTTGCTGCGGATTCCAGATCTTCTGACTACCAGGGTCGCGAAACTCCCAACGGATCTCGTTCCACGACCGCAATCGGTGCGCCTGCAAGAGGACGGAGCTGAAGTAATCCTCGCCGACTATCCTTCCTTCCCTGTTCGGGGCATTGTGGAGGGTTTCTACGGACCACCCTGGAGCCATGCCGACCGGCTGGACGTGTTGCGCTTCGAAGGACAACACGGAATGAACCTCTACATTTACGGGCCGAAGGACGATCCCTATCACCGCAAGCTCTGGCGCGAGCCTTATCCGCCGAAGCAACTGAAGCACATGGGCGAACTGGCGGCGACCGCAAGAGAGAACTTCGTTGATCTCAGCTTTGCGATCAGCCCCGGCCTTTCCATCATCTATTCGAGCGAAGCGGATTTTCAGACGCTCGCACGAAAATTAGAAAGTGTCAGCAAACTAGGGATCTCGAATTTCGCTCTCTTTCTAGACGACGTGCCCCAAGAGCTGGTCCATCCCGAGGATAAAGCACGATTTAAGACGCTCGCTCAAGCGCATATCTACTTGATTAACCGCTTGTACGATCACCTCAAAACGCTCTCGCCTGGAAATCGCCTGACGGTTTGTCCTACCACTTACACCAATGAATGGGGCAGTCGCGACTACATCCGAGAACTGGGGGCCGGAGTCCATTCCGACATCCCGCTGGATTGGACGGGCACAGAGGTTATTCCACAGACGATTACCGCAACTCAAGCTCAGGAATGGAGTGGATACATTCACCGCAGGCCTCTGGTCTGGGACAACTATCCCACCAATGACAACGGGGGGTGGTGGCTGAACCTGGATCCTCTCCGCGGACGAGACGTTGAACTGTTTTCTGCGGTGCAGGGGTTGTTTTCCAATCCCATGAATCAGGCGCACGCCACCTTGATTCCCCTGCAGACAGTAGCGGACTATTTGTGGAACCCGCGCGCTTACGATCCCGAAACGTCGCAGAAGCATGCGCTGGTCAGTCAGTATGGCCCTGACGCCCCGGCAATTCTCGCGCCGCTGCTGAAGATGTTTACCGCCGAGGAGGGAGATGGCTTGATCTTTAAGTCGATTTTTGAGGAAAGTTGGACCCCGGTTGATGTTCCGGCGGTCGAGGCGCAAGTATCCAGGTTGAGTTCCTCAATCTCTCCGCTGCGGGGCCAGCGCCGGTTCGAAAAGCTGCTGCCCGAAATATCCCCCATCCCGAATTTGCTCCGCGATCAACTGGCTCGTGTTCAAAACGATGCCGCATTCAATCATCTGCCTGATGGCAAAGTCCAATGGGATCGCCGGCGGGATGTTCTAAAGGCGTCGAATGTCGCGACCAAACCTGTTCCTGATGGTGACTTTTCAAAGTGGGAGGCTGGATCTGTATACCTTCTGAATAAGAAGTCGCAGATGATCGAAGGCGAAGACCTGTGGAAAGGGCTATCTCAGTTTTCCGCCCGGGTTGCCTTGGCTTGGGACGAAGAGAATCTTTACATCGGAGTGGACGTCACTGATCCCGAACTCTACCAGCCCTTCTCAGGTAGAGGAGTGCAGAACGGAGACGCATTCCGCCTGGTCCTGGACACGATGTCGCCCCTTCCCGCCAAGCCCGGAAAATTGACCGACGTCTTCGACCTTTATCTGAGTCCCGGCGACTTCGCCGGCGTGAAGCCAAGTATTTTTTGCGACGAGGATTTCTTCCCGATCCGCTCGCGGGCCCACAACTACGAGAGCGAGATACAGGCCGCGTGGAAGAAGACGGAGAACGGTTTTTCCGGTGACATCATTGTGCCAGCCGCCTTCTTTGCACGCCCGAATTTCGCGCCTGACCGGAGAATAGGATTGAGCTTCGAGGTGCAAAAGGTCTTTCCGCCCAACAGCCCATTCGACGATGATCCCGTTCGAATTATATTTTCATCGAAGGAAGGCGCCTTATTCTCCATAGAACCCCAGAGTCCAGCGACCCTTCAGCAAGTCCAGTTTACGAACTAGCCCTGCTATCTTCACTGCGACGTTATGATCGCTCCCGCTTCACCGCCAACCAGTTCCCCTAACGTGGCCTGTACTCCTTTCAATTTGCTCGATAGAACAGCATCACGCTGTTGGAACAGCGTTGTCTTGCCCGCCACGCAGTAAAGAGTCTCGTTGCGGGAAAACTCCCGCGTCGCTGGTGGGTGGGTTCCCTCTATGATTTTCCTCTTAGGAGCGATTTACTGGCCCGTTCCCGTGAGATTCGACTTTTGCGGGTTATTGCTGGCGCTGTCCTGGACGATCAACTGACCCGTCTGTGTTCCGATCACCGTCGGACTGAAGGTCACGCTAATCGTGCACGTCGCTTTGGCGATTAAGGTTGCCTCGCACGTCGTCGCCGAAACCGCAAAATGGCCTGTCGTCGAGATTGCGATTCCAGTCAGATCTACGGGCGCGTTGTTTGCCAACGTAAATGTTTTCGCCGCACTGGTAGTGCCGACGTTCTGCTGCGCATAGATAGCGCTGGCCGGCGTCAATGTTGCGGGCTCGACGCCCGTTCCAAACAGCGGTACTGTCTGCGGACTATTAATGGCGTTGTCGGTAAAGGTGAGCGCCCCGGTTCGCTTACCCAAAGCCATCGGCGTGAAGGTAATGCTCACCTTGCAGCTCTTTTTCCCAGCGAGCGCGGTACCACAGGTGTTCGCGGAGATCGCGAAGTCACCGCTGGCCGTGATGCTGCTGATCTCGAGCGTGCCCGTGCCTGTGTTTTTCAGCGTCACCGTTTTGGCGGGGCTGGTCGTGCCGACCACCTCGTTGCCAAAAAACAGGGAGGTCGGCGAGACCACGGGCGGCGGCAGACCGCCGGTGAGCGCTGTCGTGCCGGAAGTAAGTGCACCGTAGTTGCTATCGCCCGCATAGCTCGCATCCACGTAATGAGTTCCAAGGGCGGCCGGCGCGATGCCGTTCACTGTCGCCGTCGCGGTCTCGGTGGGCACAGTCAGCAGAATCGACGCTGTATTGACACCGTAGGTCAACATAGCCAGATCGGGCACGCCATCCCCGTTGAAATCGGCGGTGGGCGTTCCCGCCGTATTTTCTTTGGGTTAGCTGTCATGACGATATCGTCTGCACCATTCCGTCATGACGTTGTGTTCCTGCAGGAACACTTCGCCTCGCCGTCCCGCAGAAATGTGGGGATATATAAGTGGCGGGTGTGTCCCAGGGTTACGGGACAATGTGAAAAAATCAGTCTCGGGCGCAGCGTTCCTCCGCTTTTATTGGGTACACTCCATTGGATACTCCGGAAAGACTACGAGATGCGAAAGGGCTTTACCAGAAAACCACAACCGGACGCCCCCGCGACGCCAGTCAAGAACTACATCACGCCGAGCGGGCTCGAGCGCCTCAAAGATGAGCACCGGTTTCTGCTCACCAGGGAACGCCCGGCCGTGACGGATGTGGTGGCGTGGGCTGCCAGCAACGGCGATCGCAGTGAAAACGCCGACTATCAGTACGGCAAGCGGCGGCTGCGCCAGATCGATGGGCGGATTCGCTTTCTCACCAAGCGAATTGAAGCCGCGGAAGTGGTAGACCCAGAGGCTCCGAGAGCGGGGCAGGCGGCGACGAGAGCATTTTTCGGGGCGACCGTGCGCTATGCCAATGCCGCGGGAGTGGAGCGAGTGGTGAGCATCGTGGGCACCGACGAGATCGATCTCGACCGCAACCACATCAGTTGGGTGTCACCTCTAGCGCGCGCATTGATGAAGTCGGCAGCGGGTGACGAAGTAGTCCTGCAAGTGCCGGGCGGCACAGAATACCTGACCGTGCTGGAAGTGCGTTACGAGCGCATTGCCGTGGAACCGTTCCGTGAACCACCTGGATCCGAGGCCTCGGCAAAGGGACTCCCTCGCCGACGCTAAATCCACCTGATGAAAAAGTGAGGACACAGCGCGGTTATTGAACAAGCTAAGACCCCGTGAAATCAAATCGTAGCGGCTCTTAAATGAAGTGATAGAATTTTGGGCGGGCGCTTCGTTATGACCGTCGCAATGCTCTTAGCCCGAGAATCGCCGGCAAAGCGCTTCACGGCCAAGGAATGAGAGGCCGTGGAAATCAGCAAAAACTTCCACGGTTTGCGAAGTTTCGCATTTGTTGTCTGAGTGCCGGTGTGAATTAGCAGAGAAATTGCCTTAGAATAAAGTACTTCCACGAAGAGCCGGGATGGCGGAACTGGCAGACGCAGCGGACTCAAAATCCGCCGACCTTCGGGTCTTGGGGGTTCGACTCCCCCTCCCGGCACCAACCCAAATCAAAACACACTCTTGCAGCCTTGCCGCGCTTTGCGGCTCGGCGGCCACGCGGGCAGCCGCGTCAGATTTCGTTTTTGGAATCAAATCCTGACTGTTGTTCGTTTAACGCGTGTACGCCCCTATTTCGGCGCAGATGGCTTCCGCATTTGTAAGCACAGCATCGCCTGCGAACTCCAGGCTCGCACTCGAACGCTCGGCCGCATCGCGATGCCCGAAGCCACACGCGTCTTTGACCACTACCGGAATGTAACCCAGATCAGACCCGTGTCTTGCCGTGGGTTCGATGCCGATCTCCATCGCAATGCCGACGATGGCAAACGCCTGAATGCCGCAATCGCGCAACGCGATGTCCAATGGTGTCCCTTCGAACGCCGACATGGTGATCTTGTCGAAGATGGCTTCGCTCGGGCGCGGATTCATCTCAGGAATCAGGTGAAATCCTGGTGAGTCTCGCAAAAACCAAGGCTTCACCTCCTCTGCAGATTTCACTCGTTGCCACGCCATCGCCATGCGGAACTGCGATGCCCCCATCAGTTCCCTCGGCAGCGACATGTGGCGTGTGAAGAAGGTGCGAATTCCCGCTTTACGGGCCGCATCGAGAACCTGAAGCACCTTGTCCGTGATTTGTTGGCCATTCTCGATCTGTTTCACGATCCCGACCTGCATGTCGTAAACGATCAGAGCCAGTCGCTCCGGATCGCATATTTCCTTCAAAGTTTGCGGAATCCTTAACCCAAATGCCCGCTGCATAATGAAGTTCCACCTCACGAGAGTAATCGAACCTCATTCTAACTTGGATCAAGAACGGCCTGCCTCGACCGGCAAGCCGCTAAGCGAGGAAGTTGCTTTCGTTTTACTTTTTACTTTCTGACAAGGTGGGGATGCCGTATCAGCTCGCCGCCAAGAACACATCGAGAGTCGGGTCGAGCATCGGTGACAGGCGACTATCCAGAAGAAGATCCGGCTGCCTTCGCCTTTGCCGCCCGGTGAACGCTCAGAAGCTGTTCAATCGTTTCCGCACTCACAGGCTTGGAGAACAAGTAGCCCTGGCCGAGTTCGCAGCCAAGCTGTTTCAGCATCTCCATTTGCGCAGGTAGTTCGATCCCCTCGGCCACCACTTTCAGGCGGAGGTTGTGGGCGAGCATAACGATGATGCGAACGATCTCATGAGTTTCCGGATCGCTGTCCATTCCGGAGATGAAGGTTCGATCGATTTTCAAAGTGTCCACGGGAAAGCGCTGCAGCCGGCAGAGCGACGAGTAACCGGTGCCAAAGTCGTCGATACTCAGGCTCACGCCGAGCGCCTTCAACTCCTCGAGCACAATCGCAGACCGTTCGGCGTCGGCCATTGCAATGTTCTCGGTGATCTCCAAATCGATAAGCCGCGGATCCATGCCCGTTTGTTTAAGAATCTCGCCAATCTGGGCAGCCAGGTCGGGCTGCGCGAATTGCTTGGCCGTGATGTTGGCGCTAAAGCTGAGCGGCGGATTCGAGGGGAAGCTGACATGCCAGCGCCGGAGTTGCTCGCAAGCCTCGCGCAAGAGCTTCCGATTGATAGACAGGATGAGTCCGGTCTCGTCGGCCACCTTAATGAATTCACCGGGCATGACCAAGCCCTCGGGCCGCTGCCAGCGCGAGAGACCTTCGAATCCTACAATCTGTCCCGTCTGTAGTGAGACGATCGGCTGGTAGTGAACGCGGAACTGATCGAGTTCAAGCGCCCGGCGCAGATCGGTCTCTAATTGCAAGCGCTTCACCGCGCCCAGTTGCATGGCATTGTCAAACACCTCGCACCGGGCCTTGCCCGCCTGCTTGGCGCGATACATCGCGATCTCGGCATCGCGCAGCACATCCTGAGCGTCGGTGCGGGTCGTGTTGCTGAATGCGATGCCGATGCTCGCCGTAACCACAATCTCGTGACCGTTCACCGCAAAAGGAAGAGTCATCTTTTCCTGAATGCGTTCGGCGATGCGGATGGCATCGCTCGGGTCGCGAAGCTCCTCGGCGAGCACGGCGAACTCGTCGCCTCCCGGCCGCGCCAGAGTGCTGTCACCCGGAGCGAAGTCCACATTCTTCCCCTGCTTCGAGCGCACTACGGTGTCAACGCTGCGCAATGACGCCGTCAGGCGCTGCGCAATCTGAATCAGAAGATCGTCGCCGGCCTCATGTCCAAGACTGTCGTTGAACACCTTGAATTCGTCGATGTCGATAAACAAGACGGCGAACTTGAAATCGATGTGCCGCCGCGAAATAGCCATTGCCCGCTGAAGCCGATCGAGCAGCAGCGCCCGGTTGGGGAGATTCGTCAGACCGTCGTAGAACGCCTGGTGCGCGAGCAGTGCCTCAATCCGCTTGCGTTCCGTGATGTCGCGGTTGACGATCACCAGTCCGTCGGTACCGCCGTCCTTGCCAGGAATCGCGCTGGACGTCGATTCCAGGTAGCGCCACGTACCGTCCTTGTGGCGGATGCGATATTCGAGTCGTTCTCCGTGCCCTGTCAGGCGCGCCTTCTCGGCCGCCCTGAGCACACGATCGCGGTCGTCGGGATGAATCTGTTCCAGCGAAGAGGTAGCCGCCAGTTCTTCGGGGCCGTATCCCAGGACCGTCTGATAAGCGGGGCTGTTGTAAAGCCGGCGGCCCTGAGTATCCACCACGGCGATCATATCGGCGGCGTTTTCCGTGATGAGTTGGAAAAGGCGGTCCCGCTCGGCCAAACGACGCCGGATGCGCTGCAATTGCAGATGTTGGTAGATCGTATAGACATCAAATAGCAGCACTAGCGCCGCCAGGCCGCGTACCCACTCCTTCAAGTTCACCGAATAGGGGCCGCTGGTAGGCAGATGGAAGCCGGGGAACGTCAGGGAGAGGATCCCGAACGTCAGAACTAGAGTAACCGCGACGGCAAAGCCCCAAAGCCACCACTCCCGCCGCTCCACCTGGCGGCTGGGTATGGGACGGCGCCCTGGTCCGGGCGGACGCTGAGTGGGTTCCGTCAAGCGATACGCAGCCTATTCACTGCCATAGGACAACTCTCGAGATACCTGGGCAGGAGTGCCATATGGGTCTTGGCCCGGTATGGCACTCACTGCTGGTTACCTCGTGTTACTACCTTCTATTACGTTCTCGCAATTGTCGACCGGACGCTCACTAACGTAATCTCGACACATGATGAACAGCAGCAAACCAGAGGCAAACGGAAAGCCTGGAGCTGGGGCTGCTAAATCAGCGGTAAAGGGAGAAGCAATCATGAAATCGATCCTATATTCAGCGTTGGTGGTCCTGGTTCTGACCGGCATCTCTGCGGCGAAAGAACTGCCAGACGCTCCTAGCACTGTGATGGCGGCCGAAGGCTACATTGTTGAAGCAACTGTGGCGGCCCCGACGCCCATGATTGCCAAGGAAACCAAGACTGTAGATTCCAAGTTCATCGGTCTGGCGCTGATTTCGACCGCCAGCACGTTCTCTGACTCCTACACCACGCTGTTTGCCCGCGAGAACTGGCTTGCCGGCAAGAAGGGCGTCTGCAACATGGAAGTTCAGTCGGCCTATCTGTATGGCACGCACCCCACGGTTGGTCGCGCCTACGCGGTTGCCTCCATGAAGAGCGCCGGATCGATCTTCGCCGCCTACTACCTGCGCAAACATCACAACAAGTTCTGGAGCCTGCCCCTGATCACCAATTCCGTGATTAGCCTGCAGGGAGTAACGCAGAACATGATGTCCTGCAACTAAGCAGGACGGGCGGCCCATCTGGGGCGCTGGGAAACCTCCAATACCGTACCAACCTTGAAAGGCCCGACTTCGGTCGGGCCTTTCGGCTGAGGGAGGTTGTTCTTGCAGTGCTACAACTTCGCCCTGACATAGGAAAAATCAGAAAGTTTCCGCTGCGGAAAGTTGCGCTGTTCCTGAACAGTGGTATAACTTACCGCCATCACGGCAATAAATCGGATCCACTGAAATCCGCTTGGAGTTATTGGCGCGTATATGACTTCAGCTATCCACTAAATCACAGCGCGGTGATAACTAAGATGATAAGTCTCGTTTTTTCCTTGACTTACCTCCTGCCTTTTGGGAACTTGAAGATACGTCATAAGTCCTCCTTGTCCCCATGAGCAAGCTGAATGCCCCGAAGCTGCTGGCGGTTGATGACGATCCTCAAACCCTGCTTTTGATTGCCGACGCCCTTGCTGAGCAAGGGCTGCAGATATTCACGACTGACGATCCCGAAGCCGGCCTTGAATTATTCCTGCAAGAGCGGCCCAGGATTGTATTACTCGATTTTGTCATGCCGAAAGTAAGAGGCATGGAGTTACTGGAGCGGATTCTCTCTGCAGATCCGGCTGCGAATGTAATCCTGATTACCGGCCACTATTCCACCGAGACGGCCATCGAAGCGATTCAGAAGGGCGCGTGCGACTATCTGACGAAGCCCCTCGACATTCAACGCCTTCGCGATCGTGTGGCCAGTGTGCTGGTCGAAGCGGAAATACGACGCAAGACGCTGCTGCTCGACAAGGAACTGCTGAAGGCCTGCCAGTTCGAAGGTATTGTCAGCCGAAGCCCATTGATGCTCGAAGTGTTCGCCAAGATGAAGCGAATCGCTCCCCACTTCAAGACGCTACTTGTATCCGGTGCGACAGGGACCGGGAAAGAACTGGTGGCTCGAGGGGTGCACCGGCTGAGCCCTTCTCAACAGGACCGCTTCGTAGCCTTCAACTGTTCCGGTCTGGTCGAGAATCTGGCGGAAAGCGAAATGTTCGGCTATGTTCGAGGCGCGTTCACTGGCGCTATGCAGGACCGAGCGGGCCTGTTTGAGAGCGCCGATCATGGCACCATTTTTCTCGATGAGATTGGTGAACTTTCGCTGGGAGCCCAGGCAAAGTTGCTCCGCGTTCTACAGGAACGTCAAGTACGGCGAGTCGGATCAAACACATCGCGGGCCATCGACGTGCGAGTCATCGCAGCCACCAATCGCGATTTACGAACCATGGTGCGCGAAGGCCAATTTCGCGAGGATCTCTACTATCGCCTGGCGGTCGTTGAAATCACGTTGCCATCGCTCGCTAGCCGGCGCGAAGACTTGCCTTTGCTGGAACGATATTTTGTTCAGAAGTTCGCCGCCGAATACAAGAAGCCCATCGCGGGGTTAACTCGCCGGGCGCAAAGCCGGATGGCAACTTACCCCTGGCCGGGCAACATCCGCGAACTGGAGAACGTGATTGGCAACGCCGCAATGATGACGGAAGGGAAGTTCCTGGATGTCAACGATCTGCCCGGGCGGCTGCGAGGCGAACTGCCAGACGAATCGCTCACCAGCGACACTCTTCTGTCTCTTGAAGAAGTTCAGCGGCGTCATGTGCTGCGAGTGCTTGAACTGGTGGGAGGCAACAAAGTACGAGCCGCTGAAATTCTCGGCGTTGGTCGGGCCACAATCTACCAACTGCTTGCGCGCATGAAAGTTGAGAAGAAGGAAGAAAGTGCGTAGCGCCCGACGCCTAGCCGCCCGAAGTAACCATTCCAATCGTTACGTCTGATTCGAGGACATGCGTCCGGGGAACAGACATAAATGAGGTCTCCAGCGGCGACCTATCCCGCGTAGGCTCACTGACTTATCCCGCACATACTCTGGCGATCTACTTGCAACGATAACTATGGCAGCTGGAGCGAGACGGATTTGTAGTCACGCCCCATTCCTGCTGAACGCGAAAGGTGCGATATGACGCCCGACATGGCATTTGAGTGTTTGATTGTTTCCCGCGACCCGCAGGTCGTCTGCACATTGAACCACGTGCTCGACAACCTCTCGATTCGCACCAAGCTTTGTCTAACTCCTGACAAGGCCCTCAACGTGTTGCAGCAGGGGAACACGGACCTCGTTGTGATCGATTGGGAAGACGATGGCTCGGCCACCGAACTGTTGCGCGAGATTCAGAAGTGCGATGTAGTGCACAAGCAGACGGTCGTCGCTGTTTCTTCCAACGATCGCCGTATTCCGGGTGCCCACGTCGTACTTACGAAGCCAATGACCGCTGAGACCGGAGCCGATTCCATCAAGACCGTTTATTCGCGGATGGTGCAGGACCACCGGCGCCACGCCCGGTACGCAGTCATGACTCCGGTTCTTGCGACAGACGGGAACAATCGGCTCTTACCCATCACGGTCACAAACATCGGCGATGGTGGGATCGGCCTGAGCACGCGTGAACAACTCTCAGTTGGCGATGCCCTGTCATTCCGCATCATGCTGCCCGACGCGAAGAAAGCGATTTGCGTCGAAGCACGCGTCTTGTGGACTCGGGAGTTCGGTACGGCGGGATGCGAGTTTGTCCGCATTCCGGCGGGCGACGTTGAGATTCTCCACGAATGGCTTAAGGCGAAGTGCCAACTCAAGAAGCCCCTGGTCAGCTTCTGACAGGTCGGCGGGCGCTGCTGTACAAGTCATCGCGATAAAATCCCACACCTCGCTCGCCCCAACATCGACCACCAGATGTATACTCTGACTTCTCGCGAGCTGGCCGCCAGCTGTGAGACCGCAGTCATCCACTCCTCAGGAGATCCGCCATGCAGAGCCGCATCAACGGCACGACCATGCCCGTCCTCGAATTCATTCTTGACCCCAACGACTCCATCATTTCCGAAGCTGGAGAACTCTCGTGGATGAGCAGTTCGATCCAGATGACGACACACACGCAATTCGGAGGGGGCGGCGGAATCTTCGGCGTCCTGAAGCGCGTAGCCGGTGGCGGGTCCATTTTCATGACCGAATACCGCGCCTTGGGCGCAGCGGGTGAATTGGCCTTCGCGACCAAGTTGCCGGGGCACATCCTGCCGGTCGAAGTTTCGCCGGGACACGACTACATGATTCATCGCCACGGCTTCCTGTGCGCCACGCCGCAGATTCAGATCAGCGTCGGCTTCCAGCAATCCCTTGGCGCTGGAATTTTCGGCGGCGACGGATTCCTCCTCCAGAAAGTCACCGGACAAGGCATCGCATGGATCGAACTGTCAGGCGAGTTGGTCGTGCGCGATCTTCAACCCGGAGAAACTCTGCGCGTGCATCCCGGCCATGTGGGCGCGTTTCAATCGAGCGTCTCGTTCCAAATCACCACCGTCCCCGGCATCCGGAACATGATCTTCGGTGGTGATGGAATCTTTCTGGCAGCGCTCACCGGCCCGGGACGAATCTGGCTGCAGACGCTCCCCATCGCCAAGCTGGCACACGCCATCGAACGATATTTGCCGCAGGAGGGCCGCAAGCAGGCTGTCGAAGGCGGCGTAGTCGGCGGCATCGTCGGCTCCATCCTCGACGGCATGAAGTGAAGATCTACCTTCCCTGGATGAGAGTCCTCCCGATTCCAGCGCGAATTCTTGAGGAGCGCGTGGCGGTGATCAAGAAGAGACGCTGGAGGCAAAAGGGAACCGGTGAGAGAAACCGCGCAGAGGAAACAAGCGGCTAAAAGTAAAGTGCAGCCCCGCGGAGTGGGCTGCACTTTAGAGCGGACTTGAATTGTTTGTGACGACGACCGAGGGGTTGCGCTGTGAGTCTACGAAGGACCGCAGCCGCCGGTCGGCGAATTGCTGGCGGCGCCACCTAAGCCGATTCCAACCGGTTGCGAGGCCAGTCCATGGTAGGTCGCTGTGGTCTGATAAAAGCCGGTGTATTCCCAGATCGGCGGACTGGCAGGGGCCGGAGGCGTCTTCGTGGTGTCGATGATATCGAGCCATGTGCAGACCGGAAGGACACCAGTCATCAGGCCAGTTTTGCTGATGGTAACCGTATCCGGGCCGGGCGTGGGCAGAGCTCCTCCACAAGGATTGTTGACATCTCCACTAAATGTGCAACCCGTCGCGACCATGGTAAAGATGACGTCATTGGTTACGTCCACCTGCTTCCCGCTGTGGTAGATCGCAAAAGCCTTCAACTGAAGAGTCCCGTCCACTCCGACGAGGTTATAGGTGCCTCCGGTGGAATTCGAGTTGGAGGTCAGCATAATTGACTTGACGCTATCGGACACGCCGCATCCAGTTGAAGTGATCACTACGGCGGCGAGAACAGCGGCCAGAAGGTTGTTGATTCGTCTCACAGGAAAAATCCTCCGCAAACTTTCCACTTGAACTTCAATTCGCATGTTGTCAGTTCCTAATTTCGCAGGCAAGGGAAATGTGTGGTTACCAGGCAAACGAATGTTCACGTCCGATGGTCACACACAGGATCAGCGCGCGAGATTTTGTGTGTGCGAAGAGGAGTGATGTGAGACTCTTGGATGGTGCTCGGAGGCGCATGGATATTGGGTGAAATGCGTCTCTGAAAATTATTCGTGTCGGTTGTAGTCATGTGAATTGCGCGGCAAGTTACCTTTGGTGTGTTGATGGGAGTAAGGACGCGGAGAGGCGAGTTACTGCGTGCGAAGTAGTCGCACGATGGTCGTTAGGGATGCGATTTGGAATAGGAATGGAGTTGTTTGGTGTCGAATCAGACACGGTCGGCGCTTCGCGATGTATGTGAATCGAGGTTGAGATTGCCGTGATGTTTCAGGCATCCTCCGGGATGCGTTTCGCGATTGGCTGGCTACCCGGCGTTGAAAACGCCGGGCTATTTTCGGATGTCCCTCCGGGACAACCCCCACAAAGCGTCGTGAGGCTGACTCGCCACGGGATGAAACGGTAAGAGGTTTTCGCGGAGACCTTGCCTGACTGCTTACCTTCTTGCGGGACAATGACATTCGTAACGTTGCCATGACGTTACTGTCGACCTAGTATCGCGACTGGGTGAGAGTTTTTTCACGACTCGCCGCTGATTCGATGGTTCGCGCCGCGGTGGGATCCGGCAACAATCAGAATCTGGGAATCATCTCCTGACGCTCGCGGCAGGACGTCCGCAACCCCGCTCAGGTGGAGGCAGTTCATGAAGAGTTTGGTCCGAATGCTACTGAGTTTGCTGCTGCTGCTGGCAATCATGCTGCTGGTGGGCTGCGCTGGTTCTTACCATTGCCAAGTTACGTTCGGCAGTTCGAGCTGCACACCGGGAACGGGCGGCATTGGCGGCGGAGGTGGTGGTGGCGGAGGCGGCGGTGGAGGTGGTGGCGGGGGTGGGTCCGTTGACGCTTTCGCGTATTCGATCGACCAGACCGGCAACGGCACGAACGGTACCATCGACGGATTTGCGCTGAGCAGCAGCGCAGGGACATTCTCGGCCATCTCGGGATACACGGCGCCGCAGGTTCCCTTGAACAGTGGCGGCGTCGGCTTGGTGCAGGCGCAGAACACGTATCTCTACGCTGGATTCGGGAACACGGGGCAGCTGTTCGGGTGGACGATTGACGCGAGTGGAAACCTGACGACGATCAGCGGCAGTCCGTATTCGGAATCGTTCCTGGGCGGATTCATTGGGGGCGTCGGACAGGCAAACATGATCACGAATCCTGCCGGGACGCTGATGTTCATCTCGGACGCGGTGGGTGGGACAGTCTACGTTTTTCAGATTGGGACCGGGGGAGCGCTGAGCCCGGTCGCAGGGTCGCCTTTCAGTGTTCCGCTGCTGACGCCGGTGTTCACGCCGATGAACCTGGCCATCGACGGGTTGGGGAAATATCTGTATGTGGTGGATGGCACTTATTCCACGCACACGGGCACGAAGATCGCAGCGTACTCGATCGGCACAGGCAGTGGCGGCACCACTCTGGGAGCACTGACGCCGGTGGTCGGAAGTCCGTTCAGTTTCCCGATGTTCCAGTTGGTGGGAGAGCCGACGGGGCAGTTCATGATCGGGACCAGCGGAAATTCGGTGCCTGTGAGCGGATCGGATGACAATCACCTCTACGTCTTTACGATTACGCAATCGGGAGCGAACGCGGGCGCGATCGCGCAGGTTGCAGGATCGCCATTCGCCACCGTGTACTCGCCGCTTAACATCGCAGCGCAGTCCAACAGCGGCGGGGATCTAGTCTATTCGTTCGGTATCAACGACACGGATACGGCATTCAACCCGGTGGAAGGGTACACCATTTCCAGCACCGGCCAACTGACGGCGGTGTCTGGGGGGCCGTTCTCTCTGGGGAACGGTGAAGGTTCGTGGGGACAGTTCGATCCCAGCGGGCTGTTCCTGTTCACCTACGCAAGCTACCTGAATTCGACTACGAACTCGGTGACAACGTTATTGTCGCCGATCAACGTTGCGACCGGAGGCAGTCTGACGCAGCAGGTCGGCACTCTGACGCTGGCGACGCCCGGGTTCTGGGCCGTGACAGACCCGAATTAAGAACCGCAGCAGCCGTCTGGGAGTTCGTGTGGTTGTTGACGGCTTTGAGACCCGCATGTACTGCGGGTCTCTTTTCGTTTATGGGGCGAGGGGTACAATGAAGTATCCGATGCGGCCGGCACCAGCGTTGGTAGAGGTGTGATTGATGGTGCTGGTTGACCAGTGCGGGAACAGAGAAACAAACCTTTTTAGGTGCGCCAACGTCTGAGAGATTAAAGGATAATGACCGCCGCTTTGTCATCGCTCTGGATCAGCAAAGAGAAAGGGACTATGGCCACTGCTGCGGCCGGGAAGCGGAGACCGGCTATCCCGCATGAACAATCAATCCTTATCCTTAATCCTTGCAAAGGTTGTTTGAGACGCTGAAATCGTGACGATCAAGATCAAGATTCCGAAGGGGAACGGGGCAGCGGAGGGAAAGAATATCCGTGGATTGCCCCGCGACCCAGTAGTACGCGCGGCGCTGGTGGCGTTCGTGATTCTGGCCGTGTCGTTCACCGTTCTGTTTTCCTACTACTACATCAAATACGACCGCATTATCGAGAAGCGGTTCCGGACGCCGGTCTTCGCCAATGCCGCGAAGATCTATGCGCTGCCGCGGACGGTGCGGGACGGCGAGAAGATCGACGCGCACGCGATTGCGGCAGATTTGCGGCGGGCGGGGTATTCGGACAAGCAGGGCCAGTCAGAGTTGGGAAGTTTCCGGCTGCTGAACGACGGAATCGAAATCACCCCTGGGCCGGAGTCGTACCATAGCCCGGAGCCGGCGCGGATCACCATTCAGGATGGGCAGGTCGATCGCATCACCAGCAAGGGCGCAGATCTTTCCGCCTACGAACTGGAGCCGCAGCAGGTGACGGCGTTGTTCGACGCCGAGCAGCGATCAAAACGCGAACTGGTGAAGTACAAGGAGATTCCGCCCGTCATGGTGCAGGCGGTGCTGGCGATCGAGGATCGAAGTTTCTTCGAGCACAGCGGAGTGAATTTCGTACGGTTTTTTGGCGCGGTACTGGCCGACATGACGCGCCGCGTCGGTTTAACACACCAGAAATTTGACCAGGGCGGATCAACGCTGACCATGCAGCTGTCGCGAGGATTCTTCTTGAATCCGGAGGACAAGACGGTCAAGCGCAAGCTGACCGAGATGCTCATCTCCGAAGAACTTGAGCAGAAGTTCAGCAAGCAGCAGATTTTTGAGATTTACGCGAACTGGGTGCCGCTGGGACAGCACGGGTCGTTCTCGATCAGCGGGCTGGCAGAGGCTTCGCAGTCCTATTTCAATAAGGAACTGAAGGACGTCACCCTGCCGGAGGCGGCGTTGCTCGCGGGATTGATTCAACGGCCAAGTTACCTGTCGCCCTACCGGCATCCAGAACGGGCGCTGGATCGACGGAACCTGGTGCTGGAATCGATGGTCGAGACTCACGCGATCACGCGGGAGCAGGCTGATAAAGCGAAGGCGACTCCGCTGAAGCTGGCGCCGCCTAACGCGGAAGCGAGCGACGCGCCGTATTTTGTGGACATGGTGCGCGATACGCTCATCAGCAAGTTCAACGAGCAGGAGTTGAACGACCAGTCGTACCGCATCTACACGACGCTCGATCCGGACCTGCAGAAGGCGGCCGCGCAGGCGGTGGAGTCTGGGATCAAGCTCGTCGATGAGCAAGTGACGAGGATGCGCACCAAGCGCATTAAGGTTGGGAAAAAGTTTGAGACGAAGGTTTTGCCGGGACCGCAGGCGCAGGTTGCGCTGGTGGCGCTCGATCCGCATACGGGCGCGGTGCTGGCGCTGGTGGGCGGACGCGACTACGGTTGGAGCCAGCTGAATCATGCAGTGGCGAAGCGTCCGACGGGATCGATTTTCAAGCCGTTTGTGTATGCCGCGGCAATGAATACGGCGCTGGACGGATCGCAGTCGGTACTGACGCCCGCATCGATCGTGCAGGATGAGCCGACGAGCTTCGCGTATGGGGATCAGATCTACGAGCCGCGCAACTATAAAGAGGAGTATCACGGCGAGGTGACGCTGCGGTATGCGCTGGCGATGTCGCTGAACAACGCGACGGTGAAAGTGGCGGAAGAAGTTGGGTACGACAAGGTGGCGGACCTGGCGCGGACGGCGGGGATTGCATCGGTGAAGCCGACGCCGGCGATGGCCCTTGGATCGTACGATGCGTCTCCGGTGGACATGGCGGGCGCGTATACGTCGTTCGCGAACAATGGCGTGCGGCTATCGCCGATCCTGCTGCGCTCGGTGCGAAATGCCAAGGGAGATGTGATCGCGAACTACAACACGGATCAGCGGCAAGTGCTCGATCCGCGCATTGCCTACGTCATGACCAACATGATGGAGGGAGTGATCAACAACGGGTTGGGATTCTCGGCGGTACGCGGACGGGGATTTACGCCTCCGGCAGCGGGGAAGACGGGAAGTTCGCACGATGGATGGTTTGCGGGTTATACCTCGAACCTGCTGTGCATCGTGTGGGTGGGATACGACGACTACAGCGACTTGCGGCTGGCAGGTGGTGTGACGGCGGCGCCGATCTGGACGGAATTCATGAAGAAGGCAGTCGAACTGCCGCAATATGAGGACATGAAGGCGTTCCAGCAGCCATCTGGCGTGGTGGACGTGGAGTTGGATAAGGTGACGAACCGGCTGGCGACGCCGGCCTGCACCGACGACTATACGTCTGCGTTTGTGGTTGGAACCGAGCCTCACGAGACCTGTGACGACCAGGGTGGAATTAAGGGATTGTTTTCCCGCATGTTTGGTGGAGGGGCCAAGCCGCTGCCGGTAGAACCGGGACAGGCGACAAATGGGCAGGATCCGGCTAACCCACCGAAAAAGAAGGGGATCCTGGGAAAGATAGTTGGAATATTTAAGGATGACAAATCGGCGCCTCCGGTGTCTAAGCCAGCAGACAGTGGGCAGACAGCGCCGCATTGATCGGGGTACAGCCTTTAGATCTTGGGTCTTAGGGCTCAAGCCTTAGGGATGGTCTTGGGGCTTGAATGCCCCGTAGATCGGGTTCGAGACCTGGGACCGACCGCACGATTCTCGCGCAAAATCTTCGCCGTCCAGCCAAAACTGTGCCAAAATTGAGTCCACTAGCTGGGGGTGGCCTATGTCGTCCTGCCCGAGATTGCTGGTTTCGATTTCCTTCCTCACCGCGTTGGTGTTTGCTTTTTCACCTGTAGCGTCCACACAGATTTCACGTGCTGAACAAGTAGAGGTCAAGCCGCCGTTGCTGCGGACCGTTGATCCTCCGGCAGCGGATGCAACCGTTGCCGAATTGGAGGCGCAGGCGGATCAGTTGCGCGCGCAGAAGCTCTACCTCGATGCGCTCGATTTTTATCGCGCTGCGATGGCCAAGGAGCAGCGCTCGGCGCGATTGTTGAATAAGGTGGGCATCACCGAGCTGATGATGCAGCACTATCGCGAGGCGCGAAAGTCGTTTGAACAAGCGTCGAAGTTCGACCGGAGTTTCGCCGACGCCTACAACAATCTGGGCGTGGTGTTTTACGAAGAGCAGAAATACGGCGCGGCCGTGAAGCAGTATCACAAGGCGATCGCGCTCGACGACAGTTCGGCTTCGTTCTTCAGCAATCTGGGGGCGGCGCTATTTTCGAAGAAGGAGTTCGAGCGGGCTGTGGTGGCCTACCAGCATGCCATGCAACTCGACCCCGATGTTTTCGAACGCACGTCAAGAGGCGGAGTGCAGGCGCAGTTGCCGAGCCCGGATGATCGAGCGCACTACGATTACACGGTGGCGAAACTTTACGCCAAGATGGGCTTTTCTGATCGATCGCTGGAGTATTTAAGGAAAGCGATGGAAGAGGGCTACAAGGATTTTAAGAATGTCTACAAAGACTCGGAGTTCGCCACTCTGAGAAAAGACAAGAGATTTGTGGAGATGGTGTCGGTGAAGACTCCTGCGTTGCCTAACTAGGTTTTCTTTAACGGACTTAGCGAGTCTAAAGGTGGCCGTGGACGGGCGTTCTGCGGCCTTGGTTTCCGTCTCGTGTACTGCTCCCCAAAGAATTACAAACATTTACAAAATTAGACGGAACTTCTGCGGGTTATGGGGTTTAATTCTTTTACATACTCCTGAAAACAACAGGGTGAGTAAGGAGAAACGGTAGCCCATCGGATGCTGACCCGAGCACGCCCCAAGCAAGCATCCGATGGGTTTTTGTTTTAGCTGTCAGCTATCAGCTATCAGCTCTCAGTTAGACCAAAGCCTGATACGTGGGTTTTTATCATCCACTTCCTCTGCGTCCTTGGCGCCCTCTGCGGTTTTCATTTCTGGATTTTCATCGGACCGTCGGACTTCGCTCTCCGATGTAGGCTTCGACAACCTTTTTCCATTTGCCTTGGGCTTTGAGGATGAACTCGACGGCATCGCGAAGGGCGCCGTCGCCGCCGGAGTGGGGAGTGATGTAGTGCGCCTCCTTTTTGACTTCGGAGCGCGCGTTCTTCACTGCAATGGCCAGTCCGGCGACGCGCATGGCCGGGAGATCGATGACGTCGTCGCCAACGAACGCGGCTTCTTCCGGTTTGATTCCTTCTTCTCTCACCACCTCTTCGAAACATGTGCGCTTGTCTTGAACTCCCTGCCGAACGTATTCGAGTTTCAAGTCGCGGGCACGCAGGGCGACGGTTTCAGAGATGCGCTTGGTGATGAGTCCAGATTTGATGCCGCCGAGGCGCGCGAGCGAAATCGAGGTGCCATCGTGCGCGTGGAAGCCTTTGGCTTCGATTAAAGTCTGGCTTTGAAATCCGAATCCGCCTTGGCCGGCGTGCTCGGCGGATTGCGTTTGCGCGCGCCGATCGAGAGCAGTCTGCTGTATGCCGGCAGGGGAGGGAAAGATGAAGAGCTTGCCGTCGGTGAGGACCCCGTCGACGTCGAAAAGCAGCAGTTTGATCTTGCGGGCACGTGCGGCGGGCGAAAGTTTGGGCATCGAGGGAAAGTTTAGCAGCCCGGCGAGGCTCGAAAGCGATCCTGTCCCCGCGAAACGCGCAGGGACAAGGATGGCGCACTCTTTGGTTGTCTTCAGTGCTTGGCGACGGCGGCCTCGAGATCCGCAGCGGCTTTGTCGATGCCCCCGGAGATCGTATCGATGACCTGCGCGACCATAGGAATCTGCGCGTCGGCTTCTTTCCATTTCTTCTGGTCCATATATTCGCGGACGGCAGCGACCGGCTTGGCTCCATATCCGGTGTAAGCACCAGGCGCATAAATCTGGTTTTTGAACCAGGGACGCTCTGGCAGTCCTTTCTCATTGAGGAAGAGGCGCGAGATATTCAGCAAGTCGGCATTGACCGCGTCCAGCGTGGATTGTGTCACCTCGGTTGAACCCGCAGCCTGGAATTTGGCCAGCGCCTTCGAGTAACGCTCCGAACTCCTCTTGAGCAGTTCAAGAGAATTCTTCATGGGCGCGAAGTTCATGTACGGCGGAACGATCTCGACCGGCGGAGGCACATAGGTTTTGTGCGGGTCCGCGGTTGCGGTGAGAGCGCCTTCCTCAAGTTCAAGATTGCGCTCGGTGAATTCGTCTTGCTTGTCTTTGAGCAGCTTCTCCAGATCCGACTCATATTTCGAAATCGCGTCGTATTGGGGAGCGTAGTCGAACGGTAGTAAGTCCGCGTTGGCGATGCGGAGAACGGTCGAGCCAGCGGTTTGCGCAAGTGCCCGCTCGTAGGAAAAGTTGGTGTCGGCGAAGTGCGTGTACCAGTAGAAATCGTCGTAGATCGAGTGATACTGGTCGCCATCATCTTCGCCGCCGTAGCCGAGGTTGAGTGATGGGATTCCGGCGAAATCCTGGAACGCGGTGAAGTCCGATCCATCGCCCAACTCTGTGAGCCGCAGGTCATTCCGCTTGCGAGCCTTGCCGCGTTCGTCGGCATCTTTGGCGTGCACGATGCCGCGGAGGTGGGCTCGCTCGTAGACGGAAATATTCTTCTCCGGATCCTTGACGTCATGCGCCACCGCGCTTACCACCTCCTGCAAGTCCTGTGTCCCGCCCGCGAAGAGATAGCCGCGTTCATTGCCGTCGGAATTGATGTAGGTGGCGGCATGTTTCTTGAGTTCGTCAACGTGAGTCTCGACCCACTCGACTGAGCCGAGCAGGCCGGGCTCTTCGCCGTCCCAGGCGCAATACATGATCGTACGTTTCGGATTCCATCCCTGTTTGTGCATCTCGCCAAGCACGCGGGCTTCTTCCATTTCCGGGGCCATGCCAGAAATGGGATCCTCAGCGCCGTTCACCCAGGCATCGTGATGATTCCCCCGAATGACCCATTGGTCGGGCGCGGAGCCCTTGAGCGTCGCGATGACATCGTAGATAGGCTTGGTAGACCAGTCGGAGGTGACCTTCAAGTGGACTTTCGCCGGGCCAGGCCCAACGTGATAGGTAATAGGCAGGGCGCCACGCCAGCCTTCTGGTGCGACCTCGCCTTTTAAGGCTGCGAGCAACGGCTGCGCGTCGGCATAGGAGATCGGCAGCACCGGAATCTTGGTGATGGTCTTCGCATCTTTGATCGCGAGGCGCTTTGCGCCGGGCACCGCGCCGACTTCCGGAGTCAGCGGATCACCGGGATAGTCGGTGTCCATCACGCTGCCGCGCTGGACGCCATCGCGCGGACGCCAACCTCCGGTCGGATAGTCATCGCCGTAATAGAAGCCGTCGCCCTTGGGATCGGTATAGATAATGCAACCGATGGCGCCGTGTTCGGCGGCGACTTTCGGCTTGATGCCCCGCCAGCCGGAGCCATAACGCGAGATCACAATCTTTCCTTTGACGGAAACTCCCATCTGGTCGAGCTCTTCGTAATCTTCGCGATTGCCGAAGTTCACGTAGACGAGTTCGCCGGTCACGTCTCCGTCGGCGGAATAGGCGTTGTACGTGGGCAGTTGCTCGGAGGTCTGATTGGAAGTGGGATCGATGGAGAGAGCCGGTTCCTGCAACTTGGCGCGGAACTGCGTGGGAGCGACCAGTTCCAGCAGGCGCTCCTTCGGCGTGGGAAACAAAACATCAAAGGTTTCGATGTGGGCGTCAAATCCCCATTCCTTGAAGCGGGAGAGAATCCACTCGGCGTTGTCTTTATCGTACGGCGAGCCGACGTGGTGAGGACGCGCTGAGAGCCGCCGCATATTTTCGCGGATGTTGTCGGGGAGAATGCCGTCCTGAAATTTCTTCTCGAGGTCGCGCTCGGTGGTGGACGCTTGCTCCGTGTAACCGAGCAGCGGCGTCGAGACAGCCTGCATGTGGTTTGGCTCAGTTGGTGACTGTGCTAATGCAAGGTTGGTGAAAGTAAAAAGCAAAATGCAGGCGGCCAGCGAGCGCAGCGAGGTCAAGTGGTTCTCCCGTGGTTTCGGAACTAGCGCCGGGAATTCTAACACCTCGAGGGAAGGCATGGGGCAATGACCGAGGAGATCTACAAAACACGGACCCTGTCGTGATGTTAAGAAGGCAGTCGTCCACTTTCGGACGCAATCGTCACAGGATCGGACAAGCGGTGTTGCCGCCGCACAGGCGAACCCAATGGAATCTGGTGCTTGCAGAGAGCTGAGTTTGGCGGCGGAACTGCACTCACCAAGACAACTGAATCGCGCGGAACTTTTTCGCCGGCACAGTCGTAACTGCAATCAGAGACGCTGCAGCACGAGTCTCAAAACTTCGGAACGGTTCCTCACGCTCGGTTTGGCGGCCCAGGTGAGTGCGGTTCTGGAGCGCGGACTCTGTTGTTCACTTCTTCCAGCAGCGTCGAGCCTCCGGTCCTGCCGCCTGCAGCCGATTCCCGACGCTTTCGGGAAAGAATAAGGAATCCAATGAAATCGAGAAAGCTCTATTCGAGTTTGTTGTTGGGTGCAGCTCTGTTGATGGCGGCGAACGCATTTGCGGCAGAAAAAGAGACAGTAGAAACCCACCAAGCGATGACGGTGAACGGCACTCCGCTGCCAGCCGGGAAATACACGGTGACATGGGAAGGCAGCGGGCCGAGCGTCGAACTCGCCTTCCACAAAGGAAAGAATGTGGTGGCGACCGTTCCCGCTAAGGTCGTGAACATGAAGACAACTGGTCCCGCGGGCTTTGTGATCAACAGGGAGAAAGGGAACGTTGAGTTGACACAGATTCGGCCCGAGGGAAAGAAGTATGTTTTGACCATCGGCGGCGAGTCGGTGGAGACGGCGGCACAGAACAGTCCAAAGTAGGTACTGGCGGAACGACGAGCGGGAGCCCGCGGGCTCTCGCTTTTTTGTTTCTACACAGGCGAATATATGGCGAATATTCGGCTCTGCGGCTACAATATTCGGATGCAGTCCCTACCCGATTCGCTGGCCTGGGCTCACCCGATTGTGGCGGAGTGGTTTGTGCGGAAGTTCGGCACGCCGACGGAGCCGCAGGAGCAAGGGTGGCCGCACATTCTCGCCGGGCGCACCACGTTGATTTCTGCACCGACGGGGTCCGGCAAGACTCTCGCTGCATTTCTGGCGTGTATTGACCGGCTGGTGCGCAAGGCGCTGGCGGGCGATCTGACGGACCGGACGGAAGTGTTGTACGTTTCTCCGCTGAAGGCTCTGGGCAACGACATCCAAAAAAATCTCGAAGCGCCGTTGGGAGAGATTCTCGCGCTGGCGGGCGAACGCGGGCTGATGATGCCCGAGATTCGCACGGCGGTGCGGACCGGCGACACGTTGCAGCCGGAACGGCGAGCGATGCTGAAGCGGCCTCCGCACATCCTGGTGACGACGCCGGAGTCGCTATACATTCTGCTGACTTCGGAACGGAGTCGCGCAATTCTGCGGGATGTTGAGACCGTGATTGTTGACGAGATTCATGCAGTCGCGGACGACAAGCGTGGGGCGCATCTGACGCTGTCGCTGGAGCGGTTGGAGGCGCTGACGCACAAGCCGCCGGTGCGGATTGGGTTGTCGGCTACGCAGAAGCCGATTGAAGACGTCGCGCATTTTCTGACAGGAAGCGATAGGCCTGATCCGGTCATCGTCAACATCGGGCATAAGCGAACGCTTGATCTTGCGATCGAAGTGCCTCCGATGCCGCTGGGGCCGGTGGCATCGAACGAGATGTGGGACGCGATTTACGACCGGCTGGTCGCGCTCGTGGAGCAGCACCGGTCGACGCTGGTGTTTGTGAATACAAGGAGGATGGCGGAACGCCTGTGTCATCAGTTAGGGGAGCGCATGGGCGAGGAGAACGTGGCGGCGCATCACGGCAGCCTGTCGCGCAAGCTGCGGCTGGCGGCCGAGAAGAAATTAAAAGAAGGCCAGGTGCGGGTGCTGGTGGCGACGGCCTCGCTCGAACTGGGAATCGATGTGGGGACAGTCGATCTGGCGGTGCAGATCAATTCTCCGCGGGCAATTGCTGTGGCGCTGCAGCGCGTGGGACGTTCGGGACACTGGCGGGGCGCGGTGCCGAAGGGACGATTCTTCTGTACGACTCGCGACGATCTGATGGAATGCGCGGCGCTGGTGCGGGCAATTCGTCATGGGGATCTGGACCGGCTCATGATTCCAGACGCTCCGCTGGATGTTCTGGCGCAGCAGATTGTAGCGACCTGCGCGGCGGGGGGTGGATCGCGAGTGCGCGGCCAGGATGGCCGCGCGACGGCCGGCGAGGACGCCGGCGCTACGGTTAACGACAGCGCCGCCTATGCGCATGCCGCGGATGCGCGGGCGGGGGCGCCTGCGCCACATGATTCCGCGCTACATGACGATGATGGGTGGGACGAGGATGAGATGTTCGCGTTGGTGCGACGGGCCTATCCGTATCGGGGACTGAAACGCGAGACGTTCAACTCTATTCTCGAAATGCTTTCGGAGGGGATCGCGGCGCGGCGCGGGCGGTATGGGGCGTACGTGCATCGTGATCGAGTGAATGGAAAACTACGGGCGCGGCGCGGGGCGCGGCTGGCGGCTATCACCAGTGGCGGAGCAATTCCCGACAATTCTCTTTACACCGTGGTCGCGCAGCCAGATGGAGTTGTCGTCGGCACGGTGGACGAAGATTTCGCGGTGGAGAGCAATCGCGGCGACGTCATGCTGTTGGGAAATACGTCGTGGATGATTCATCGCATTGAGACCAACGTGGGGCGGATGCTGGTGCAGGATGCGCATGGAGCGCCGCCGAGCGTCCCGTTCTGGCGGGGCGAGGCTCCGGCGCGAACGCAGGAATTGTCGGCGCATGTGGGCGAGTTGCGGGAAAAAATCAGCGAGATGCTGCTGCGAACGTCTCCCGTAGGATTTTCGGCGACGCAACCGGAAGTGGCGTCGGCGGTTTCGTGGTTGAAAGAGGAATGCGGGCTCGATGATTCGGGCGCGGAGCAGGCCATCGAATACGTTCTGCAAGGGCGCGCCGTGTTGGGGGCGGTGCCGACGCAGACTACAGTGATCGCGGAAAGATTCTTCGATGAAGGTGGAGGGATGCAGTTGGTGATCCACGCTCCGTTTGGCGGGCGGATCAACAAGGCGTGGGGATTATCGCTGCGCAAGCGGTTCTGCGTGGGATTTAACTTTGAGTTGCAGGCGGCGGCAACCGATAACGGATTGAACATTGCGCTGGCGGAGCAGCACAGTTTTCCGCTCGGCGACGTGTTTCATTTTCTGCAGGCTGACACGGTGCAGCCGATTCTGGAGCAGGCGGCGCTGGACTCTCCGATCTTCGGCACGCGCTGGCGATGGGACGCGAACCGCGCGTTGGCGTTGTTGCGATTTCAGGGAGGCAAGAAAGTTCCGGCGCAAATTCAGCGCATGCGGTCGGACGATCTGCTGGCGTCGGTGTTTCCGGATGCGGCAGCGTGTTTCGAAAATATTGAAGGGGAGAGAAAGATTCCCGACCATCCGCTGGTCGGCGAAGTGATGAAGGACGTGCTCACTGAGGCAATGGATGTGGAAGGACTCAAGTCGGTGCTGCGGGGGATGGCTTCGGGAGAGATTCGAGTGATCGCGGTGGACACGCCCGTCCCGTCGCAGTTTTCGCACGAGATTCTGAATGCGAATCCGTATGCGTTTCTGGACGATGCGCCGCTGGAAGAACGGCGGGCGCGCGCGGTGACGATGCGGCGAATGCTGCCGGAGTCAGTGCTGGAGGAAGTGGGCGGACTGGATGCGGGGGCGATCGCGCAGGTGCGGGAGGAGGCATGGCCCGATGTGCGCGATGCGGATGAGTTGCACGATGTGCTGCACACGCTGGTCGCGCTGCCCGAGGGATTCGCAACTGACGATCAGGAGGTCCCCACTTCTCGCTCAGACTACGCGCGAGAAATGGGGCACCCAGGGTCTTCTTCGCGATGGGGATTTTTCTTCGAACGGCTGTTGACGGAGGGACGCGCGGGTATCGCTTCATTCGAGGGACGACGGTATTGGGTTGCGGCGGAGCGGGCGCGGAGTTTTCTGGAGTTGTTCCCTCTCGCTGCGTTCGAGCAGAACCTGGCGGATGTGGAGACTGTGCAGAGTTCGCGGGATGATGCTTTGCTCACGTTGGTGACTGGGTGGATGTCTCACGTTGGCCCGGTGACAGCTTCGCAGCTTGGGGAGATTGTGGGGCTCACTGCCGCCGATATCGAAAAGGCTTTGTTGCGGATGGAGGCAAGTGGGACTGTTCTGCGAGGCAGCTTCACGGGTGCTGCGGGCACGCGGACGGGTGCGCCCACGCCACATGGGACGACTGTCGCCACACATGAACACGAGACGGAATGGTGCGAGCGGCGGTTGCTGGCGAGGATTCACCGTCTGACCGTTGGAATGTTGCGGAAACAGATTGAGCCCGTCACTGCGGCTGCGTTTATGCGGTGGTTGATGCGGTGGCAGCATGCCGCACCGGGAACGCAAGTCACGGGCGAGCGCGGGACACTCGAAGTGTTGCAGCAGTTGCAGGGATTCGAGATTCCGGCGAATGCGTGGGAGCGGCAGGTTTTGTCGCGGCGGATTGTTGATTACGATCCGAAGTGGCTCGATCAGCTTTGCCTGACCGGATCGGTGGGATGGGGAAGGTTGTCGCCGCATCCGGCGACGTTGGAATCTGGTGGCGGGGATTCGGGTGCGCCGCGGCAGAGACGCGTGATTCCCACGAGCGTGGCGCCGATTACATTTTTCGTTAGAGAAGACGCGGATTGGATGGGGATACGTCAAAATTCCCACCCAGTCTCGGAGGAGTCGCGTGGGTTGAGCCACGGGGCGCAGCTTGTGCTCGAATTTCTGCGGCAGCGAGGGGCTTCATTCTTTGCGGACATCGTGCGGGCTACGGGGAAACTGAAGGCGGAGATCGAGACCGCGCTGTGGGAACTGGTTGCTGCGGGGTTGGTGACTGCGGATGGGTTCGATAATCTACGGGCGTTGCTCGATCCGAAGCGGCGTGCAGGGCAGGGAAGCGGGCGCAGCACGCGTCCGCGACACAGTTCCGGACGGTGGGCGTTGTTGCATGCGGATGTGGCGGCGGAGCGTCCGCGCGCGGTTGAAGCGGCTTGCTGGATGTTGTTGCGGCGTTACGGGATTGTGATTCGCGACCTGCTGGCGCGGGAGTCCAACTTGCCGCCCTGGCGTGAATTGCTCATGGGGTTCCGGAGGCTCGAGGATCGCGGAGAGATTCGCGGCGGGCGATTCGTGGACGGATTTATTGGCGAGCAGTTCGCGCTTCCGGTGGCAGTTGAGTCAGTGCGCGCGATGCGGAGTTTGCCGCTCAGCGGGGACGCGATGACATTGTCGGCGGCTGATCCGCTGAACCTGATCGGGATTCTGGTGCCGGGGGAACGAGTGCCCGCGATTTCAGGCAGGACCGTCAGTTATCGCGATGGAGTTGCGGTTTCCGTCGGCGACGCGTCGGGCCAAGGTCAGGCGAGCGAGGCGGCTAGTTGAGGATCGCCGGGGCCTCAAGCCCAATCAATCTGTGGTTCTTGAAGCGCCGCTGGTCCACCGACGAAAAATCTTCCCATTAAAGAAAAAAGGTCAGAAGCCCGATGAGGGGGTCCCCCAGGCCTCCGACCTAGCAGGAACCTCGACTGAAACTGATCGAAAGCGCTTCCCCCGTCGCTTTGAGCCGAGTACCCGCTACTTTTAGCAATGCATGCCGAATTCCAATTCAAGGCGGTTCGAGAGAGCGTCCCAGCGGGCGCAGAACCCTCGGTCTGGCAGTTACTTAGCGTGCTAGCACGCTGACCGGAATCAAGGACGAGATCGTAGTTCAGTTATGCGGAGCTATCCGATCAGATAGTCTGCCTAGCCGTTCGGATATTAGAAACTGAGTACTCGGGGCATGCATTTCGGCTTGAGCTGTGATAAGACGTTCTGCACGGAGTGGGGGACCCTGATTGCATCCTAGACTACTGGCCACAGCTGGACCATTAATAGATTCAACGATTCCATTACCCGAAGGGGAAGGAACGCTTGGGCGGGATCCGACGAACGCGGTGGCGGTGGTGGATCCGTCGGTTTCGCGAAGGCACTGCGTATTTCGCCGCGAGGAAGACGGGCGTGTTCAGATCAAGGATCTCGACAGCCGTAACGGGACAGTGGTGAACGGTCTGCCAGTAAAGGAACATTGGTTGCGTCACGGGGACGAGATCGCTATCGGCGACTCGGTGTTCCTGTTTCTGGTGGAAGATGACGAACGCGCGGTTCCGCCCAGCCGCGTCGAGTTCGATGACAGCCTGCCGTCGGCCGAGACTAAAGTCATTCATCCCAAAGAAGTGCTCTACCTGCAGCCCGACCGGCTGCTGCGCGAGTTGCCGGCGACATCGCCGGTGGCGCGCAATTTGAGCGCGTTGTTGAAGATCAGCCGGGTGGTGCACGCGATCCGCGATCTGGAGGAATTGCAGGCGCAACTGCTGGACCTGATTTTTGACGTCGTGCCGGCGAGCCGGGGCGCGATTCTACTGGCGGAGGGTGGAGCGCAAGAGTTCAGTTCTTTATACGCACGGACGCGGCAGGCGGGACAGCCGCAACTGATTCGCGTGAGCCGCACGATCGCGTCGCAGGTGATGAAGGAGAACGTCGCGATTCTAGGAGTGGACGTGCCGGGGAGCGACCAACTGCGGGATGTCGAAAGCCTGGCTGTGTCTGAGGTTCGATCGCTGTTGTGCGTGCCCCTGACGGTGTTTCAAAGAGTCATTGGGTGCATCTATCTGGACAGTACGCACGGCAGCGCACGCTTTCACGAGGATCACCTGCAACTGGTGGCGGCGATTGCAGGGGTCTCATCCGTGGCGCTCGATAATGCGCGGCGCCTGCAGTGGCTGGAGCAGGAGAATCAGCGGTTGATGACGGAGGTTCGACAGGAACAGAGCCTGGTGGGCGAAGGAGAGCGGATGAAAGAGGTCTACCGCTTCCTGGCGAAAGCTGCACCCTCAGATTCGACCGTGCTGATCGAAGGCGAGAGCGGAACGGGAAAGGAACTTGCGGCGCGGGCTCTGCATCGCAACAGCGGCCGCGGGAGTAAGCCGTTTGTTGCGATCAATTGCGCGGCGATTCCGGAGTCGTTGCTGGAGAGCGATTTGTTTGGGCACGAGCGCGGCAGTTTCACCGGAGCCGCAACACAGAAAAAAGGGCGCCTTGAGGTTGCGGATGGAGGCGTTGTTTTTCTCGACGAGATCGGAGAGTTAGCTCCGTCGCTGCAGGTGAAACTGCTGCGCGTACTGCAGGAGCGGGAATTCGAAAGAGTCGGAGGGACGCATCCCATCAAGGTGGACATTCGGCTGATCGCGGCGACGAATCGAGATCTGGACGAGGCCGTGCGGTTGGGACAGTTTCGTCAGGATCTGTACTACCGGCTGGCCGTCGTGAAGCTGACCATGCCCCCCTTGCGCGAGCACAAAGAAGATATTCCGATGCTTACGCGGCATTTCGTGCAGAAATACGCGAAGCGGTGCAAAGTGAAAGTGAAGCCCGTGTCGCGGGAGGCGATGGCGGCGCTGGTGAATTACGAGTGGCCGGGAAATGTCCGCGAGCTCGAGAACGCGATTGAACGAGCGCTGGTGATGGGCGCGCCGGAGATGGTGCTGCTCGAAGATCTGCCGGAGTCGCTGCTGGAACACGACGCGCCGCCGGAGGTGACTGAGGGTAAGTACCACGCCAGTGTGAAGGAGCTTAAGAAAGAGTTGATTATTGAGGCGGTCGAGCAGACGCATGGAAACTATGCGGAAGCGGCGCGGCACTTGGGAGTGCATCCGAATTACCTGCATCGGCTGATCCGAAATCTGGGATTAAAAGATACGCTGAACGAGAGCTTGCGCGACGGGGCACCGCGAGGGCCGCGCGGCAGATTGTCGGGCGGAGCGGCGTAGAGTCTACGTTATCCGTTAGGGAAGGGGCAGTTGCAGAAGGCGGGCTGGATCGAGATAAGTACCTTGCCAGCGGACCGCCACGTGAAGATGGGGTCCGGTGGCGCGACCGGTGCCGCCGCTTAGTCCAAGCTCCTGGCCGCGTTTCACGACGTCACCTTCCTTCACTTTGAATTCCGAAAGATGCAGGTAGAGTGTGAGAAGTCCCTGACCGTGGTCGAGGACCACGAAGTTTCCCTCGTAATAAAGTGGGCGGGCGAGTAGTACTGTGCCGTCATTCATGGCGGCCACGGGGGTTCCGGTGGGGACGCGAAAATCTAGACCCAGATGCGGGCTCTGGGTTTTGCCGTTGAAGATGCGCTGCGATCCGAAGACGTCGGAGATTTCGGCCTGCGCGGGCGCGATGAATTTGCCGGACCACTCGCGTTCCGGCGTTACGCGACTTAGGTAGTCGTGCTTGATCTTCACGCCTTCTTCGATCTGGGCAAGTTGCTCGGGAGTCGGCTCGGTGAATTTCTTCTCCACCTTGAGTTCGACTTTGATCAGGGGATACTTGGCGCGAGCGACCGCGAAACTGCGTGTGAAGGTCAAAGGCGAGTTGGGCGCATGGCGAATTCCGCTGAGCTCGAGCGCATATTTGCCGGGAGTCGTTTCGAGGCTGACGCCGGCGAAGGCGGTCCAGGTTTTGCTCGCGGAGTTATAGCTGAAGGTCAGCTGATGACCGAGCCATGTGCCGGCCAGAGAGTCGAGCTTGGCCGGGGACTTCACCTGAAACAGGACTGGGGCTCCGTTGACCATGCGAGCAGGCTGCGCTTGGACGCTCCAAGTCGCGGCGGAGGCCGGGAGTGCCATGAAGGACAGAAAGACCACGCAAGTTGCTATGCCGAGGACAAAATTAGCCGTGAAGGGCGGGGCTACGTCCTGGCCTGACGGCCGAGGCGACCGCCTCCACATGATCTCCATGAGCTTTGCGCGAGTTCGAAATGCGTTCACCTTTCAAGCGTAGCACTCCGGGGAATTTGCGGAGTGGTTCAGTTTCGAAAACCGTTAACCACAAAGGTCACGAAGGTTCACGAAGGAAGGGCTGAGATCCAGCCATAAAATGCGTTGCGGATTCTCTTGCGCCCGGGGCGAAGAAGCTTTGATCGCAAAGGGCGCTAAGAAAATCCGCAAAGAAGGCTAAGAAGAACCGAATGACTTCCGTTCATCACCCGCCTTAGTGCTGGTGTACCTGCACCGTCTTCAGCAGGCGCTCGCGACCGGTGTGCATCCAGTTCCACGCGGTTGAGACCATGTCCTTAAGCGAGCGTTCTGCCTTCCACCCCAGCACGGCTTGCGCACGGGCGGGGTCGGCCACCAGGGTCGGCGGATCGCCAGAGCGGCGCGGCACAATCTTCCGCGGAACGGGCTTGCCAGTGACTTCCTCGACTGCCGTAACGACTTCTTTCACGGAACTCCCGCGTCCTGTGGCGAGGTTCATGGCTTCAGACTTGCCGCCTTTATCGAGATACTTGAAGGCGAGGACGTGCGCTTCGGCCAAGTCGTTGACGTGAATGTAGTCGCGAATGCAGGTTCCGTCGGGCGTGGGATAGTCGGTTCCAAAGATTTCGAGTTGCTCGCGCTCGCCGGCTACTGCGGTGAGACAAGCGGGAATGAGGTGCGTTTCGGGACGATGGAGTTCGCCGATTTCACCGCTCTCGTCCGCGCCCGCTGCATTGAAGTAGCGCAGGGCAACGTAACGAAGTCCGTAGGCCTGGTCGTAGGCTTCCATCGCGTTTTCGACGAGCAACTTTGTCACGCCATAGGGATTGCAGGGCTGTTTCTGCGTCTGCTCGCGGATCGGGCTCTCTTCCGGCGCGCCATAGACAGAGCAGGTCGACGAAAAGATGATCTTGTTGAGGCCGCTGTCCATGGCGGTGTGCAGCATGTTGAGGCCGCACTCGACGTTATTGCGATAATACTTGCGCGGGTTCTTCACGGACTCGGGAACCAGCGAATTTGCCGCGAAGTGCATGACGGCATCGACGCGCTTCATCGCGGCGGCCAGCTTGGGCGTATCCGCAACTTCGCCGACGACCATTTCGAAACCTTCCGCGAGTTCGGGATAGCCGGTGGAAAGATTGTCATAAATCAAGACGTCGTATCCATGGCGGCGCAGTGCGCGCGCTGCATGACTGCCGATATAACCCGCTCCTCCAATGACCAGAACCGACACGTGATCGCCTTTCTGCAGCCGCAAGGCCGCCACTTCTCATGATATCTATCAGGATTTTTCGGGGACGACTGCGAAACGCCAGCCCCGAGAACGCAGGACGACCTTAGCTGAATTTTTTCAGACGAGTCAGTTCGAGCCCCACGTTCCACGCGAACTTCGGGCCATTCACAAGATACCGGCGCCACAGACGCTTGGGTTCATGCGACAGGCGGAAGAACCATTCCAGGCCGTTCTCCTGCATCCAGACCGGAGCCTGCTGCAACTTTCCGACGTGGAAATCGAATGCCGCGCCTACGCCGATCAGAACAGGGACGGTCAGATGATGGCGAAACTCATACATCCATTTCTCCTGCCGGGGAGCGCCCAGACCGCACCACACGATGTCGGGCTGCGCGGTTTCGATCGCTTCAATGAGTTTTCGTTTTTCGTCTTCCGGCAACGGCCATACACCCTGGGGCGGCGGGGGATAAATTCCGACGCACCGTGTTCCCCACTTTTTCGCGCTGACCTCGGCCATTTCCGCGGAAGCGCGGTTGCCATAGAAGAAATGCTTGTATTTCGCGCCCGTCTCTCTCATGAAGGTCCCCATCAACTCGGGGCCGTAGACGCGCCGCTTCATGTAGGAATATCCATTCTTGCGGGCCAGCCAAACCAGGGGGGTACCGTCGGTGGTGATGAGGTCGGCGGCGTTAAGGATCTCGCGCAGCTGCGGTTCCTTCAGCGTTTCCGACACGCCATGCATTCCGGTCGGGCAAACGTAGTGTACGGCGCTGCGCTCGTGGATCCAGTGTTCGAGGATGCGGACCGCATCAGGAATCTGCACTGCGTGTACGCGCACGCCAAGCACCCGAAAATTCGGAATGTTCACTTCACCTTTATCAGGAATCGGTACGGTCAAAGTCGACATTGCCCCTCCATGGCCCTATTCAGGTGCCTAAACTCAACTGCGACAGGTCAGGTTTGATGCCATCAGATCGTTAATTGTTTGGGGCTTCGCGGCCCTATCACTCGCTCTGGGTGGTCTTCAATGATGTATTGCTTTGGGGGTAATCTAAAACAGACGTGTGGCTGTCCGTTGGGGGACGATGGCAGGAATTATAGCATTGGCAGGGAGTCTCGGGAAGGCGGAATTTTGGGCCTTTTGCGGGTATTCAAGGGGTAAACGAGGACTGGAATACCGCGTAAGTTGTTGGCAGGATTGGTGGACCTGGTCGGGATCGAACCGACGACCTCTTCCATGCCATGGAAGCGCGCTCCCAGCTGCGCCACAGGCCCACTATTTTGGAGGAAACACAAGAGCCGTTCGCTGCCGACGGCCATAGGTATTCTCGCTGAGCGGGCCGAGATAGTCAACGCGACGGGGTCTTTAGGCGAGGAATTGCCTACGGAGACCTTGCCGTTCAAGGCGCGAGGAAAATCCTGTAAGCGCCATGAGGCTTGGGCGAGTGAACCGAGCAGTTCGGCCAAAACAGCGCGGAGACGCTTAATCTCTGTAATCAGCCACAAAATCAGAACAGTGAATACAATCAGCGCCACTACTCCAAGCCAGAACATTGCATTCATCTGAAGCCTCTGCGGTTCACTGTCAAATGTGAAACATCGGATGCCATCGGGATCCGTTTAAGCTCAAAACCTATTAACAATATCCGCGACTTGGCAGATAGCGCCCGTAAAGAAGGGAACAATCGGCTCAAACTGAGAGTCAGCGATCTTCTCGAACGCTACCGCACAAAACGTCTCCACATTCACGGTCACGTCGAGATCGGGCCATGGGAAACTGGTGATCTCGGTGCCGTCCTTCGGGCGCGTCAGACCGGGCAGGACATGAACCAGATGCGTATCAAACCCGGTCCCTATTTGCACCTTAACCCTGAGATCGCTGGGATAAGTGGCACAAGCGGGAATGACTCGGTGCTTGTCGGTGTTATTAATGCTGTGCAGCATCCAAAGGACATCGTAGTGAGCGGGACTGCCATCCCCTCGCCTAAAAGGTTGGACACTTTTTACGACCGTTTCGTGGTAGGCGGACGCACCATTTATTTTGGCGCGTCCCTTGGTTGCATATCCGTCCCTCGTATCAAAGATCGGAAACTCCCTGCTCCATTCGGGGACTTGCAGCGCGAATATGTAGGCGAGATGGTCGAGGGCAGACCTCAACTGGTAGGCGATTTCACCGGCGAGCAATCTCAACTGGATTGGTGGATCGCCGACACCCATATCTTTAGCGAACAGGCGAAAAACACCCGCCTTGAGATCCGGTGCAACTCGCGTCGTGTACGCTCTTTGAAAGGGGCTAGCAAGATGCTCGAATTGGCTGAGGTGCACACTGGCCCGTTCAATCTTGGCGCGGACGCCATCTAGTAAATCGCTTGACATCCGCCAACGTTAGCAGAGCGTTTGTGCCAAGTAAATAATCCGAATTCTTCCATTTCTTCCACAGGACCTTTCTGTCATAATTACTCGTGCACCCCACCTGCACAAATTCTCAAACACAATTTAGAGCGAGGAAGAGATGCCAGCGAAGTACATCTTTGTAACGGGCGGAGTTGTGTCTTCATTGGGCAAGGGACTGGCGGCGGCTTCGATCGGCTGCCTACTGGAGAGCCGCGGAATGAAGGTCAACCTGATGAAGTTCGATCCCTACCTCAACGTCGATCCGGGGACGATGTCTCCGTTTCAGCACGGCGAGGTCTTTGTGACCGACGACGGCGCTGAGACTGACCTCGACCTCGGTCACTACGAGCGCTTCACGCACGCCAAACTTTCTCGCGACAACAACTGGACCACGGGGCGGCTCTATGAGCAGATCATCGCCAAGGAGCGGCGCGGCGACTACCTCGGCAAGACGGTGCAGGTGATTCCACACGTCACGAATGAGATCAAGGCGGCAATGAAGAAGGTCGCCCAGGATGTGGATGTGGCGATCGTCGAAATCGGTGGGACGGTTGGTGACATCGAGTCACTGCCGTTTATGGAAGCGATCCGGCAGATGCGGCAGGAACTGGGGCGCGAACACACTTTATTTGTGCATGTGACGCTGGTGCCGTTCATCGCGGCGGCGCAGGAGTTAAAGACCAAGCCGACGCAGCACTCGGTGAAAGAACTGCTGAGCATCGGAATTCAGCCGGATATTCTGCTCTGCCGTACGGACCGGTTTCTGGCAAAGGACATCAAGTCGAAGATCGCGCTGTTCTGCAACGTGGCGGATGAGGCGGTGATTGCCGCAAAAGATGTGGCATCAATTTACGAAGTGCCGCTGATGTTCGCCAACGAAAACGTCGACACGCTGGTGTTGAAATATCTGCACATGGAGGCGAAGGATCGCGACCTGTCACGCTGGGAAGACATTGTGCAGCGCGTGTACAACCCGAAGGACACGGTAACGATCGGGATCGTGGGTAAGTATGTCGAGTACGAAGATTCCTACAAGTCACTGAAAGAGGCGCTGATCCATGGAGCGCTCGCGCACAATCTGAAGCTGCAGCTGAACTGGATTGAGGCGGAGGGCCTGGAGAGCGCGGACGAAAAGAGCGTAGAAGCGCAACTGGAAGGCTACGACGGAATCCTGGTGCCCGGCGGATTCGGCAAACGCGGCATCGAGGGAATGCTGGTGGCGATCCGGTATGCGCGCGAGAAGAAGGTTCCATACTTCGGCATTTGTCTCGGGATGCAGACGGCGTGCATCGAGTTTGCGCGCAACGTGGTGGGGCTGGCGGAGGCGAATTCAAGCGAGTTCGATCCGGCGACGCCGCATCGCGTGATCTACAAGTTGCGCGAGTTGCGCGGCGTCGAGGAACTTGGCGGAACGATGCGGCTGGGCGCGTGGCCTTGCAAGATCGAGCCCGACACGCTGGCTCACAAGATTTACGGCAAGCTGGAGATCAGCGAGCGGCATCGTCATCGCTACGAGTTCAATCGCGAATACGAAGAGCCCATGGTGGCGGCAGGGCTGCGAATTTCTGGTTCGACGCCGGATGGGACTTACGTGGAGATGGTGGAACTGCCGGATCATCCACACTTCATCGGGTGCCAGTTTCATCCGGAGTTCAAGTCGAAGCCGCTGGAGCCGCATCCGTTATTCAGCACGTTTGTGGGCGCGGCATACCAGTATCGGCGTGCAGCGAAGGTCGGAGAAGGAAACCGCCGCTGTGGAGATGTTCCATCGGCCGGAGCGAGTCAAGGTCTAGTCGGCCACGGATATTGACGGATCATCACGGATTCTGGAGTGCTGATGAGGAATTGTCTTAGTCCGCGCGGATCTGCATAAGGCCCTAGCCACATCGCGAATGACATCTTCTTTCCAAGTCGGCGACATTCATATTGGCTCGGGGGATCTTTTTCTCATTGCTGGCCCGTGCGTGATCGAGAGCGAAGCGCACGCCATCCGCATGGCGGAGATCATCAAGGGTGTAACGAAAGCTCTGGGATTTCCCTTCATCTTCAAAGCGAGCTATGACAAGGCAAACCGCACCTCGATTCGGAGTTTTCGTGGGCCCGGCATTAAGGAAGGTCTGCGGATTCTGAAGAAGATCAAGGACCAACTCAATGTGCCTGTGCTGACCGACGTGCATGAGACGGCGGATGTGGGCAAGGTTGCGGAAGTCGCCGATGTTTTGCAGATTCCGGCGTTCCTGAGTCGGCAGACCGATCTTGTGGTCGCCGCCGCATTGAGCGGGCGCCCAGTGAACATCAAGAAGGGGCAGTTCGTCTCGCCTTGGGATATGCGCCACGCCGTCGAGAAATGCCGCAACGCGGGGAATACGCAGGTCTTTCTTACCGAGCGCGGAGCTAGCTTCGGATACAACAATTTGGTCGTCGATATGCGGTCGCTGGCGATCATGCGGAAGTTTGCGCCGGTCGTGTTCGACGCGACGCACTCCGTGCAGCTTCCATCGGCCCAGTCCGAGGGAAACGGCCCGGCGGTAAGCGGAGGGCAGCCTGAGTTTATCCCGCTGCTGTCGCGCGCCGCGGTGGCGGCGGGCGTGGACGGAGTCTTCATGGAAGTTCACGACAACCCTAAGGAAGCGAAGTCGGATGGAGCAAACGCGCTCGAGTCAACTAAGCTGCGCGCAGTGTTGAAGGAGTTGCTCGCAGTGCAGCATGCGCTGGCCGAGGCGCATGCGACGCCCTAGCGCAACATTTCATCGCCAATAAGCGCGACCTCCCCTTACTATCCGCAGTCGAACGGCAAGATTGAGCGCTGGCACAAGTCGCTAAAAAGCGAGTGCATCCGACCGGGGACGCCGCTGTCGCTGGAAGATGCGCGGCGTCTGGTGGAGAGCTACGTGGAGCATTACAACAACGTCCGCCTGAACAGTGCTACCGGCTACATCACGCCGAACGACGTGCTGGCGGGCCGTCAGCAGGAGATCCACGCGGAACGCGACCGCAAGTTGGAAGCCGCCAGACAGCAACGCCAGAGTCACTGCCAACAAGCCGCGTGCTCTACTTCATTCTCGGTACTCGTCCCGATAGATGAACCATCCTGGCTCGATGGGCACGATATACAAACCGGTAGCAACGGCCCCATGTTCCTGAGGAAGTGTCGCGCTGTCTAGAGATGTAACGACGGTATGCTCCCCCTGCGGGAGCGTCCGTCCTGCGATCTATCGGGAGGTAGAGCACGCCCATGTAAGAATCCGAACAGATCGCGCATCCGAACCCGTAAAGCGAGAACTCAATGGAGCCATCTTTCCCGATGACCACGTTCTTCGCTCCAATTTTGCGAATGAGATTCCGGTATTCCGGTACTAGCCGTGGGTGCACTCCATCAATATCGACTCTACCGCCGTCGTCGATAGAATGTGCGGATTGATCTCTTTGCAGCAGTGTAGCGAATTGGATGTAATCGGCCCGGTCGTTCTCAAATTGTTTGCGCACACGTTGCTCGGGCGGAAGATGATATTCGTACTTGAGCCACAAGCGGAAACTAACCGGAGCCAAAAGGCAGAGGCCCACGAGGAAAAGGCAGCTATACAGCAAGGTCTTGGGAAGTCTCTTCAAAACTCTCCTTCAAGTCGCCGCATCGCAAAGAGCCTTCGTCACGCAATATCGTATTCTGCTCGCAGGTTCATGATTAAGATTAGAGCATTTCAGCGCCAAACTTGCGGCTTACGACGGTAACGGTTGTAACCTCGATGAACGGGGGCGTGAGGACTCGTTCTTGCGCCGCCCAACCTCCATCGGATCGAAAGACCCCATGCCTTGAAAATCCCCGCCCGAAGGGCGGAATACTCACTAACGGAGAACGTCGCTTCTCCATTTCAGGCTGAACCAAGACACGAGCGCGTTCCGTAGTGCATTGATCTCTTCGATCTTTGACGCAATCTCCCGTGGGACGTTGAACACATCCTTCAGGAACGCCAATTTCTGCGTCATATAGAGCCGCTCGATCACATAGTAGTTGAAGCGGCGGAACCGCTTGGTTTTCCACTCCTCGAGGATGCTCTTTCCCGGAAGGAAGTACTTACATAGCTCGGTACTCAGTAGGTCGTCGATCAGCGTGTACTGGGTCACCACCTCCCCACGCACCAATTGCCGTTTCATGACATGCAATCTGGGCGTCCACGATTCAGGTTCATAGTCACGAATGTTCCAATAGTCCACTCCGACGATCTCGGCTATCTCGTCAAGTTCTCTCTTGAGGCGGCGCTGCGTTGCATTCAGTGAGTTTGCCATTTTCGCGGCAGAATTCTATATCACCTCCTCCTAATCTCCACTTGCAAAGTTGCTTTCACGCCTGCACGAGCGTTTGTGGGGGAACCCGGGGACAGACGCGGGACGCTCACGATCTCATACTTAAGCAATCAAAAGCGGCCCGATAGTTCCGGGCCGCTGGACAGCCGAGAGCCTGCCCTGAGCTTGTCGAAGGGGGCGGCTGTCTCCACATAGACTTTGCTAATCCAAAGGAAGGCCCCGCTTTTGGCAAAAACCGGGCCGAAGTGAGGCGCCCGCTCCTCGGGAATCTCTCGCATGCTGCTCACCTTCTTCGCGCGGAGTAGTCTAAACGGGCGTTTGGGATCCCTCTATGAAAACCATCCGCATGCTGCCGTTACTTGTCTTGACCATGACGCTTCGCCTCTCTGCCGCACCGATGTCCGATACGGACCGCGAACACCTGCTGGTGCACTTCGAGATGACTACCCAGATGGTGGCCGAGCAGGTGCGCGGGTTGTCGCCGGCGCAGCTGGAGTACAAAGCATCGCCGGACCGCTGGAGCATCCGGCAAGTTGTATCCCATCTGGCGGTGGCCGAACCGGACTATTGGCGCGAGATCCAGAAAGCCCTCAAGGCCGCGCCTGATATGAAGGAGAAGAAATCGTCGGCGACCGACGCCGACATTATGTGGTACGGCATCGATCGCGTGGTGCATACCAAGACCGGCGGTGGGCACGAGAAAGTCGACACCTACAAGGACCTGGCCGAGGCGTTGGGGAAGTTTCAGGCGCTGCGCGCCACCATGATCGAATACATCAAGACTACCAACGACGATATGCGGGCGCACAGCTTTGGGGAGGGCGGTCCAGAAGTGATCGATTGCTGGCAGTGGATGCTGGAGATCTCAACGCACGCCGAGAGGCACATCCAGCAGATTCGTGAGATCAAGAACGAGCCCGGCTTTCCGAAGAAGTGAAGTGAAGTAAAGAGCAGCGCCACATTTCCCCGATTCGATTCCAAATCATGGGGTTAGGGGAAAACTGCAGAAAAGTCTAAGTGGCTCAATATTTTACGGGTAAAATCTTCAAAACATTAGGCTTCCGTGGGTGCTTTCCAAGGTCTCGTTGATTTTATTTTTCTCCCGTAACTCTCAAAATCCTGATTTCAAAGAACTTAGGTGGCATCGATCCCGGTTTGTCCCGGCAAAATCTTGAGCGCCTAGGACTTACACGCAAAATATTGCGAAATAAGGACTTAGCTGCTGGCCTGGAGACCCTCGCCACGCCTTTCGGCTGTGGCAATGATCGGACGTCGGGCCTGTGGAACGCAAGGGCAGATGTCACACGGCTGAGGACGAAGCTTGTGGGAAACTTGCCGGGTGTATAGGAGGTGCGGGGAATGGACGAAAATCAGTGTAACGTCCCGTCTGTCCCTGCATTCTCCGTCTGTCCCTGCATTCTCCTCCCCCTGCATTCTTGTCCTGCATTCTTCCGTCCCTGCATTCTTCCCTCCGTGTGTCCGTGCATTCTTCAAATGAAGCGAAATATTGCTTTGAATTTCTTTGCGGAGGCCGCCCCCATTGGCGGCCTTTACGCGGCAAGACACAAAACGGCGGAACGATAGAAGCGGGTGGGCGTCTGCTCCAACGGGCTCCCCCCGGAACCGATCGGGCAGAACCTACCTATCCGCTACCTCGATCCGTCCTTATTTCGCGCTCCTTCGAACGAATCCGGACAGGGGTTCGGCTCCAAAATGCTTGGCCCCCGGCTGGGCAAAGGTGAGTGTGATATTGGAAAATGCGATGTCGCTGCCGCCCGTGATGTCGATCACCACGTCGGAGGGAGAAATAGGCGCAGCGACTCCGTTGACCGTAATCCTGGCCGACCCGGTAATTTCAATTCCCCCGGTCGACAATGTCGTCACCGTTCCATTGAGCAGGGTGAGGTGGTGGGTATGGGCGCCCCTGGCGGCCGGATCAAAATTCCCGCTGTTCTGGGTCAATACCCAACCATCGGACAGCTCCATATTCAGAGCAGCGAAAAAATTCGCGTGCGAGTTTCCCTTTAACGCCACCGACCAGGGGCCGTGAATCTCATACGGACCGGTGGTCACGTTGTTGGTGGTGGATTGGGGAGTATAAGTGTCGAACATCCCGGAAAACCTCGTGGTTGGCGCCGAGCTTTGAGCCAGTGCGCCGATGCATGCCGCCAGCACCAGGACCACGATGGCGCTCGCCGTCGATGCGAAGGTCTTGTTTTTCATGAGATATCTCCTGTTTTGGATTTCACTTGCCGCACCGAACAATCGGGCACGTGGGGGGGCGCCTACAAGCGGTAAGGCACAGAATCGCGCCATATCCTTAGATTGCCGTCGAATGCGGTGTTTTGCCGTGCCACTTCCGGCGGGGCACGTTACAATTTGGAACCCGGTTCCCACGGACCGCGGACCAACGCAGGAGAGCGATGGTCGAGCCATCCTACGACCCCGTCGTCCGAGAGAACGCTCGAAGACCGGCTGGACCGTAGTCAAAGGGTGGGCCACCCTCTATAACCATGTCGGCATTGTCAAGAGACACGTAGAGTGTCCGAGTTCAGCCCTGGGCTGAACTCGAGTTTTTGTTCTTACTTATTGGAAAGCTTTTGATCTTGCTTTTGATCTTGCTTTTGCTCACGCGACTGCAGCTCGCTTTCAGAATCCTGCGGTGGAAGCTAGTTCCACCAACCATCTATTCGGTCTCTGGCACCATGATTCGTTGTTCAGACTCCCGACTCTTCGGGAGGCAAGGCGCCCAATCAGCCCAGCGATGGACTGTTTTCCACCAGGGTGGCCCACGGGCTGCCTTGCATGCGAACCAGCTGCGCGTAATCCGCCGTGCTGCGCAGCATCCAGTACATCCTCACGGCCAGCTTGCGAGCCACGGCAACTTTCGCCACCGAGGCCCCACGGCGAAACTTTAATCGTTGATACATGCGTTTCAGTGCGGGATCCAAGCGCGCCGCCGTGTGACCCGCTTCCACCAGCAACGATCGCATCATCGGGTTGCCTTGCTTGCTGATCGATCCCAGCCGCTGCTTTCCGCCCGAACTGTGTTCCTGCGGATTCAATCCCAGATAACTCACCACCTGCTTACTGTGTTCAAAACGTGCCACCGGCCGATGATCAGCACGAAAGCCAGCGACGTCACGGGCCCCACTCCGGGATGCGTCATCAGTCTCACGGCTTGCGGCTGATTCTTCGCGGCTTGCTCCACCGCCACATCCAGTTGCGCCGTCGCCGTCGCCAGCTCATCCAACATACGCAACAACTCTTGCCGCCGATAACTGGCCCAGGGACCCAGCGTCAGACCCTCCAGTTCCTTGCGTCCTTTCGCGGTGAACAGTTTCTTCTTGCGGCACACGCCCTCTCCCATCGCCAAGGCGTGCAGTTGATTCTTCACCGCTCCTCGCATCCACACCAGCTTCTGCCGGTGCCAGACCAATTGCCGTAGGTCCCGCTCCGCTGGCGACGGCCGCCAGATCTTGGGAAAGCGATCCTGGCGCAGCAGATCCAACAAGTGGGCCGCGTCCCGCGCATCCGTCTTTTGTTTGCGAATCACCGACGCACGAATCTTGGCCGCATCTCCCATCCATAGCTCGTGCCCTAGTTCTGCCAGCATGACCTCGAACCAGTGCGTGTGCCCGGTGGCTTCGATCCCCACTCGCACCGCACCGCAAAACGCTGCGTAGAAAGCTCTCGCCTCTCCGTTCTCGTGCTCCAGACGCCGTTCCACCAACTCTCCTGTTTCCGTGTCCAGCATCGCAATCTGCTGGTAGCGTGTGTGCAAATCGCAACCTATAATCATCATCGCTCGGCTCCTTTCCTCCGAGCCTTGGTCGCTTGAGCGCTTCCAAGTCTACTCGCCCGCGAGGAGCCGACATGGTTATCTCATCAGCCAATGATCGGACGTCGGGCCTGTGGAACGCAAGGTCAGATGTCACACGGCTGAGGACGAAGCTTGTGGGAAACTTGACGGTGTATAGCGAGGTGCGGGGAATGGACGAAAATCAGTGTAACGTCCCGTCTGTCCCTGCATTCTTTGTCCCTGCATTCTTTGAATTGCATCTCACGGATGCGATACAACTCCACCCAATGCAGGCCCGCCAAGCCAATGAAAAAAACACCGGCGCGATTACTACTGGCGAAAGCCCCAAGCCTTGGGTCAGTGCTGAGTTGCTATGGCTTAGCACGAGCTTATCTGGCCTACGAGGCAGCAAAAGCCCCACCATGTTGAAAAAACCGCGGATGTAAGGATTGGCGACAGCGAGGCCGAGGTGCTCCCGATCCTGGAACGATATGGAACCTGGCGACGCTTCCTAGAACCCTACACATACTCCGATAAGACCGACTATGAATACATGGTTGATATCGGCCCTTCAGGCATCTACTACTACTATGTCGATCCCGCTAACACCAGCATGTTCTATCGTATAACCAGAGCGGTTGTGGGTGACCTCAACCCCCGGCTGAGAAGAGCCATTGGCCTTCGACGGTGGAATGTGTACGGGCGCGTAGGATTCAAAGACAAACGGGTGAAGCTCGTCGTGGGCACAGCGATGGTCGAGGGCAGCCATGAATGGTTGAACGGCGGCTGGGCCCTAGAGCAGACGATACCACCGTCTGAAATCGACAGCTATGTAACTCGGCGGGGCGTTCCTTCACTCCACCCCGCCAAATACTCTACCTGGGGGATGGAGTCGACAGATAGGGACGTGGGGACGAGAATAGTGGAGGGGAAGACGCTAGTGTCAATATGTCCCCGTATGCGACAGCCCAAGTATAAACGGTCCGCACATATGAACAGAGCGGAACTGCCTTACGTCACGTTCAGGATGTAACACAGTTTGCGATCTCTATCCCGCCGCAGTGGAATATGCCGATACCGGAACATGGAAAGAAAGAAAAGAGGCGTGTGCCGCTCCAAGCGCCCGCGATAGCTACTGGTGATTTCGCTCAGGGCAAATGTGGGGGCAAATGTGTGGACCCGTCTGGCCCGTATTCGTCCCTATTTCCAAAGAAAGCGGGCGAGGGCGCCCACTCCACACGGCAAAATCAAACAGCCCGAAACTGCCGAAACCGCGACAAGCGAGGGCGGCTGTTACTGCATGGATTTTGCTCATGGCTAATGGCTAAGAGCTAAAAGCTAATCAGCTAATAGCTGCTCTTACGTTCCTTCGCTCCAGCCCGCCAAATACTCTTCCTGCTCGGGCGTGAGCTTATCGATTTTGATGCTCATCGACTCGAGCTTCAGCTTGGCGACGCGCTTGTCGAGTTCGTCGGGAACTTTGTAGACCGTCTTCTCCAGCTTTTTATTGTTCTTCACCATGTACTCGACCGAGAGCGCCTGGTCGGCGAAGGACATATCCATGACCGACGCGGGGTGGCCTTCGGCGGCGGCCAGGTTGATGAGGCGGCCTTCGCCGAGCAGGTTGATTTTGCGTCCGTCTTTCAGAGAGTACTCTTCGACGAAGTTGCGCGTGGTGCGCTTCGACGACGACATGGTTTCGAGCGCCGGAATGTCGATCTCGACGTTGAAGTGGCCGGAGTTCGAAACGATTGCCCCGTCCTTCATCAGTGCGAAATGTTCTTTCGTGAGCACGCTCTTGTTCCCGGTGACGGTGCAGAAGACGTCGCCGAGTTTCGCGGCTTCCGCCATGCTCATCACGCGGAAGCCGTCCATCACGGCTTCGAGCGCTTTCGTGGGATCGACTTCAGTAACGATGACTTCCGCTCCAGCGCCACGGGCGCGGGAAGCGAGTCCGCGGCCGCACCAGCCGTAGCCGGCCACGACGAACTTCGATCCCGCAAGTAAGAAGTTCGTTGCGCGGATGATGCCGTCAAGGGTCGACTGTCCGGTTCCGTAACGGTTATCGAAAAGATGTTTGGTGTCGGCGTCGTTGACGGCGACGATGGGGAATTTCAGGACGCCCTCTTTCGCCATTGCGCGCAGGCGGATGACGCCGGTGGTCGTCTCTTCGGTGCCGCCGATCACGCCTTCGAGCGCGTCGGTGCGCTTGGTGTGAAGGATCGTGACGAGGTCGGCGCCGTCGTCCATCGTAATGTGCGGCTTGTGATCGATGGCGGCGAGGATGTGGTTGTAATACGTGTCGTTATCCTCACCCTTGATGGCGAAGACCGGGATGCTGTGATCGCGGACGAGGCTGGCGGCCACGTCATCCTGCGTCGACAGAGGGTTCGAGGCGCAGAGCACGACTTCGGCTCCGCCGTCGCGCAGGCAGATCGCGAGGTTCGCGGTCTCGGCGGTCACGTGAAGGCAGGCCGAGATGCGGACGCCCTTCAGTGGCTGGTTCTTGATGAACTCCTTGCGGATGATTTGCAACACCTTCATGGACTGGTTCGCCCACTCGATGCGCTTCTTCCCCAAATCGGCCATTTCTACGTTCTTGATGTCGCTGCTAATCGCTGCTGTTGACATACCTCTCCTGTGTGTGGCGCGCTTTGAAGCGGCAGAAATTAAGTTTGATTACCAGTGCTTGATTACATGTGAATGAATGCTAGCCCACAATCCTTATCGCAGAATACACGAACGTCCCAGTGTGGTAGCGATATCGCGTTCCCCTGTGTTCCTCCGTGTCCCCTGTGGTTGAAGCCTTTCGCTACCGTTTTCTTCGCGTCCTTAGCAGACTTTCTTCGCGACCTTTGCGTCAAGCTCTGGCCTTTGTTCTCAAAAGCGATTCACCGAAGCCGTCGGCAAGATCTCCCCTGTGTTCCTCCGTGTCCCCTGTGGTTGAAGCCTTTCGCTATTTGCGAGCGGCTACCGGTTCCCGCAAACCGGCATCGCTGGCAAGTTTCGCCGCTTTGTCGGTTGCCTCCCACGTGAAGTCGGCGTCGCTGCGGCCAAAGTGTCCGTAGGCGGCGGTCTTCTTGTAAATCGGACGGCGCAGGTTCAGTGACTCAATGATGCCGCGAGGCGTCAACTTGAAATGCGAGCGAACCAGGTCTGGAATGATCGCCTGATCGACCTTCGCAGTACCGAAAGTTTCCACAAGCACGCTGACCGGGTCGGCCACGCCGATCGCATACGCAAGTTGCACTTCGCAGCGCTCGGCGAGTCCGCCGGCGACCACGTTCTTCGCGATGTGTCGCGCCATGTAAGCGGCCGAGCGATCGACCTTCGTCGGATCCTTGCCGGAAAACGCCCCGCCGCCGTGACGTCCCATGCCGCCGTAGGTGTCGACGATGATCTTGCGTCCGGTAAGCCCCGTGTCGCCCATCGGACCGCCGATGACGAAACGTCCCGTGGGATTGATGTGATATTTCGTGTCTTCGTCGAGGAGGTCGGGAGGAATCACGGCCTGGATAACATGCTTCAAGATCCCGGCGCGGAGTTCGTCGTTGCTGACAGTCTCGGAGTGCTGCGTCGAGATGACGACCGCGTCGACGCGCATGACCTTGCCCTGCGCGTCATATTCAACTGTCACTTGGGATTTGCCGTCGGGCCGAAGGAAAGGAAGTGTTCCATTCTTCCGAACCTGCGAAAGCCGCAGCGTCAACTTGTGCGCCAAAGAGATGGGAGTAGGCATCAACTCCTCATTCTCATTAACCGCATAGCCAAACATCATTCCCTGGTCGCCGGCGCCGCCGGTGTCTACGCCCATGGCGATGTCGCCGGACTGCTTGTTGATGCTGGAGATGACAGCGCAGGTGTTGGCGTCGAAGCCGTAGAGGGCGTTGTCGTATCCGATGGAGGCGACGGTGCCGCGGACGACGGTCTGGAAATCGACGTAGGCCTTGGTGGTGATTTCTCCGGCGATGACTACCAGGCCGGTGGCGGTTAGGGTTTCGCAGGCGACGCGGCTGGTGGAATCTTCAGCGAGGCAGGCGTCGAGGATGGCGTCGGAAATCTGATCCGCGATCTTATCGGGATGGCCTTCGGTTACGGATTCCGAGGTGAACAAATAACGGTTTGCTGCCAAGTTATGTGTCTCCTTATTGCACGCTATTGGTCGATCTTCGTTCTATGCTCTATGTCGTGCAGAAAAAGTCTGGTCTCTATTGCTTGGGGGGACCGGAAATCCACGCGGCCGCGACTGGGCGACGCATCGAGGGAGATGTCCTATAAGAGGCTAACAGAGGGGCTGCCGCGGTGCAACGGTTTTGACGCTAAAGGGCTTAGGATGAGTTCAATAGCGGAAATGAGGGGGCGGATGGGGAATGGGGTGGGTGGGCGGGAAGGCTGCGCAAACCGTATCCTCTCTACTTGGATCTGCGCAAAGCGGCAGGGAGATCTCTGATAGTGGCCGGTAAGAACGTTCTTCCTAGAAGCAAGAAATAAAGCACACAAACAGCGAAAACAAGCCTTAATTGAAATGCATGGAGGAGTTGACTACTTGAGAGTCCAGATTCGAGCGCTGGCAGCATGGTGTAGCGGACCTGCACAATGGCGACTACCGAGCCAACGACAGTGAGTACGCCCCTCCACAACAGACGCGATCTGCGTGTGTCAAAGGCGAAAACCTCATCATCTGGAAAGCCAATGATCCAAAGGAACACAAAGCTAAGGAAAATGAAGGAGTCGACTACATAAGTACGCATCGCTAAGGGAGACTGACCGACAGCAAGCTCCTGAACTGCTCGCTGGACTCGTCCGTAAAGAAAAACCCAGACAAACAGTGGAACGATCGTCCACATCCACTCGGAGAGCGTTCGAGACTCCCACCGACCGCGAATGGACCACACGACGAGCAGTACGAGAAAAATCAGTGAACCAGGAGGAAAGCCGTTTGCTAAAGCTAAGTTACCGCGTCAAGAAAAGCCATATCCCGACAGCCACGAGGGTTGGCCATGCGATTAGCAACGAGAGCAGGCCAAACCGGCTTGCTGCCCGAGATGTCATGTCAGAAGGTGCAAGCATACCTGACCCCATTATAAACACGGGTATATAAACACGGGGACAGACGGGACCGACCCCAATTTCTCGCCACCAAAATTAGGTGAACGTCCCGTCTGTATGAATGCATAAGTGAAATGAAGAAGGGTTCTCGAAGCGGCTACGATGCTGAGACCGACGAAGAAAGCGCCGGCTCAGAAAGCTCACTCGGAGAACCCTATGAACAATCTTCACTATATCGGATTCGACGTTCACAAAAAAGACGGGTGGCCCGGCCTTTGAGATTTTGATTTCCTTTCTCATTTCGGAACTGTGGGTGCCCCGTCCTTGCGTTTTTTGCAAGGGCGGGTACGATGCTGCTTGTACCATGGGCTTGATGCCCAGCGGTCTGCATCGCACCTATGGCGCTCATCACCTGCACTTTATCACTTGGTCTTGCTACCGGCGATTGCCGTTTCTGAACTCCGCAGCTACCCGCGACCGTTTCCTTTCCATTCTTGAACAGGTTCGCGTCCGCTACCGCTTCGTGGTCGTCGGCTACGTCGTTATGCCGGAACATGTTCACCTGCTGGTCACTGAGCCAGAGATCGGAACTCCTTCCAAACTGATGCAGGTACTCAAGCAGCGCACGGCGCGAGCGTTGCTGCCCAAGCGCAAGCGGAGGAATCCACGTCAGCGGAATCTCTTTGGCGACGAGCCTCAACCCAGGCCATTCTGGCAGGCGTTTCTACGACTTCAATGTGTGGTCGACGAAGAAGCGCGTGGAAAAACTCCGGTACATGCATCGCAATCCGGTAAAGCGGGGATTGGTGGAATCGCCGGAACAGTGGGGTTGGAGCAGCTATCGTTTTTATCTGCTCGAGGAAGTTGGACCGGTGCAGGTGAACGTGGGTTGGACCGAGATTTCGTTTCGCCACCGCGTGGCGTGAGGAACGCAAAAGCTCTCACTGCAGGCATCTGGAATTCCCGCCCTTGCAAAAACCGCAAGGACGGGGCACCCACAGCATTGGTGATACCAGCGAAATTAAGAGCATGGGCCACCCGTCCAGGTGAACACGGGTTGGACCGAGATTTCGTTTCGCCACCGCATCGCATGAGGAACGCAAAAGCTCTCACTGCAGGCATCTAGAATTCCCGCCCTTGCAAAAACCGCAAGGACGGGGCACCCACAGCGTTGGTGATACCAGCGAAACTAAGAGCATGGGCCACCCGCCCGCTACTGATTCTGAGCTGGGGGCTGGGCAGCGCTCGACACTCGCATGCCATCGGGCGTGAAGACGTAGGTTCGGACTTCGGCTTCGGCACCGTCTGGCGGAATCTCTTTGCCGTTCCAGAGGAAGCTGACTCCGGCGGCGTTGCCGACCTTGGCGACGATTTCGCGGGAGGCTCGAAAGGATGTGTGCGCGGGGGCAATAAGGGTTTCCTGGCTGACGGCCTGACCGTCGGCGGTGATGGAGATCCAGGAATTCTCGGAAGCGCGAATGACCAGTGTCAGCGGAGCGGGAGTGTCGACTGCAGGCGGCGTGGTTGTGGGCTGCGAGATTGTTGATTGCGGCATTTGCGCGGGCGAATTATTTCCGTCGGCACTCGCGGTTGCTTTTGTCGGCGCAGTTTGTGATTGAGTGGTCGTCGTCGATGGGCGCGACGATGGCGTGGCTTTCGCGATTGGGACTCTGGGTGGAGTCTGAACCGCTGCCGGTGGCGCGGAAACGGGTGTGGGCGCAGCGGTCGGCGCGGTTCGCACGGGAACTGTCGCGGCGGTTGAGCTGTGGACGTTATGCGAGTGGCGAGTCCACAGGATGATTGCGAGGACAACGACCACGGTGGCGACGGCGATAATTCGCCAGGGGATTCCGCTATCGGTCTGCCGGAGATAATTCTTTCCGAGGGGGACGAACGTCTTCGGCGCGAGGCAAGTGCAGTTCGGGAAGTTCTTCAACTTCCGTTTGCTGGCTGGAGGCTGATGTACCGGATGCGGCCGGAGACCGCCTGTCGGGGGTAGTGCGACGATCGGTTGAGCGGTCGGGTTGCCAGGCTTCCTGAGCGTCGATCTGAGCCTGGCGCATGCAGGCGAGATATCCGTTGACGGCCTCTTCGTCGTTCATGCCGAGATGCTTGGCGTAGGCGCGAATGAATCCCTTGTTGAAAACGCCGCCGGGGAGTTGGTCGAAGTGTTCCTGTTCGATGGCGAGGAGCATGCGCGAACTGATCTTGGTGACGTTGGAAACGTCATCGAGCGAGATGCCCTTCTTCTCGCGCTCTTTGCGGAATTTTTCTCCGAACTCGCCCACGCGCTTGGCCTGCGACTGACGACGGAATCATGATAGGACAAGCGGGATGAGCGCGCCACAGCCATCGGGACTAGACGGACGGTAACCTGCGGGGAATGCGGGTTCCCATGTCTCGCAAAGGCGGCGAGACATGGGGCACCCGGCGGTTTTGTCATCGATGACGAAATGGGCTGAGTATGTGTGGTTCCCATGTCTCGCAAAAGCGGCGAGACATGGGGCATCCCACGCGCAACCTATCTGACCTGTGACGAGATCGGGCGAGTCACGGCTGGATGGGCTTGGCGCTGGGCTCTTTTTATCTCCAGTTCCTTGGCTCGCTTGATTGGGTCAGGGTCGTTGGTGTGGTCGGCGAAGCGGACGGTTTCATACTTCTTGCGCAGGGCCATGATGCGAAAGCCGAAGCTGAGACTGGCCGTGCCGCCGCCGAGTTCGTGGACTTCGAAGGAGCGCGCCGTGCGATTGGTGACGTAGAGTCCCTTGCAATCGCCGTAGGGAGTGAGGAAGACCTGATATTCCTTTTCGGTGTTGACGGTCTGCATGTAGTCGGGGTCAAGGGGGACGATGGCTGAGCCATTCGTGAGCTTCGCGGAGCCGGCATCTTCGAACCAGTTCTGGGGGGCCTCGATGGCGGACATGGCGACTTTGCGGGTGCCTCCATCAAGGGGGACGATGGCGTTCTTGGTGCCGGAGCAGTTGAGGTCGCCGGCTGAATCCACGGTGCAATACGAGCTGTGGTACACGTTGTAGACGGCAAGGGGAAATCCGTTGCTGTTGTAGTTCAACGCTTCGAGTGCTTCGTCGACGCCGGAATTATTGGCGAAGAGGCCGGCAATTCCGGAGTCGATCGTGCCAATGACGCCGTAGGAACCTCCGTCAACCTGCGGGCCTCCGTCTCCCCACATTCCGGCGAAACCAGAGAAGAAGGTAGAGGAGATGCTACTCGGCTGCACGAAGGCGCCGTAGACGCCGACACCGCCTCCGTTGCTGTAGCCGTAAACGCCGGGTCCGCCGCCGAAGGAGTTGTTGTATCCCGCGACGCCAGAGAGCGTCGGCGTCATTGCTGTTGGTTGAGGCCGAAACGCCGAGGAGGCTCCGGAGGTGGAGGTAGCCGTCGCCGACTGACGCCGGTACACCAGCCGCGTTGGTGAGGAAGTCGCCGGCGATACTTCCGACGAACTAACGCTAACGGCGCTGCCGAAATCGTGGTTGCCGTGAAGCTGCCGGAGGCGTCGCGTTTGACGATGGCGTTCGCGGTGTCAGTGCTGGTGGGAGCTACTTCCAGGCGAGGGCGAGTGTTCCGGTGGTGGTGACCGGCGAACCAGTAACTGTGAAATCGGAAGCAGGAGCCGTCAGGGCGACGCTCTTGACGGAGCCGGTGCCGGGGAAGGTCTGGCCCGTGGCGAAGCCGATGATGCCTTTGGGACCGATGCGGAGTCCGGTTTCCGCGGGGGTGGCGGAGCCGAGGCCGTAGAGGAGGTTGAGCGTGCCTCCGGGAGTTGAGGTGTTGTTGAGGGCGGATTCCGCCTGCCAGCGGAAGGTCTGCGCCATTGGCGAATGGCTGGAACTGCTGAAGGTGGAGGCGATGAAGCTTTCTGGTTGCGAGTTCTTGCCGGATGCGGCAGTGGCGACTCCGGTGGCGGGCAGGGTGAATGCACCGCGAACGATGGCAGTACCTTTCACGTCGAGTGTATTGGTTGGCGTGGTGGTGTCGATGCCGATCTTGGCAGTGGCGCCCGAACCGGACTGGGTGACGGAGGAGCTTTGGATGTTGGTGCCGGTCGTCCAGAGGGGAAGGGCATTTACGACGCCGCCGGAGGTTGTGACGGCGGAGGCGGGAGGTGGCGGGTTTGGCGAAGAGGTATTACTGGATGGGCTCGCGGGGGCAATGGGCGAGGGCGCCGCGAGAACGAAGGCGGAAGGGGGAAGTCCGGCGATGGTTTGGGCGTCACCGGCCTTGAGGGCGTAGGGAACGCTGAGGAGCATGACGCGGGGAAATTCTTTTTGTCCCTGGGGCTGGACGCTGAGCCAGCGGGCTTCGCCGGCGACGAAGATGTCAGAGGGGAGTCCGGTGCTGTGGGTGGAACCGAGCATGACGCTGTAGTGGCCGCTGCGATCGGGCTGGACATTCTGGGTCTCGAGCCAGAGGGGAGATCCGCCTTGCTCGTCCTTATATAGATAGAATGTGACGCCGACAGTGCCGGTGAGGGGCTTGCCGTTGAGGTCGGTCAGAGTGCCGCTGAAATTGACGAGAGTTGGTACGGCGGCCTTTGCCGCAGATGCTGTGGAAGACTGTTGAGCGAAACTCGACGATAGGCAAAGACCTGCCAAGACGCAGAACCAGAAGGTCCGTTTCATGACACTGTTCTCCTCTCAAACCTTGTGTTTTTCCTGTGAAGCCCCAAGACTCAAAAACGCGGATGGAATCAGGACGAAGGGCGAGGAGCGAAAACGACAGCGTTGGGCGAGATTCTGGACCGAACGCAGACGGATTGTCAATGTGCAGAAATTTGCGGTACGGCGCCGACCTAGGATTGCGTCAGAAATAGAGATCCAACTGACTCGGGTGGCAGAGCGACGAGGTTCAAAAGCTTCTACCACAGGGGACACAGAGGATCACGGAGAAACCTGCGACTTGTCCATGTCGACCCGTTCGACGGACACCATTACGGCTTTTTTTGAATCGCGATGGTGAATTGTGCCTTGCACGTGTTGGCGGGATCGTCGAACGCTTCGCCGGTGCGGTCGCCTTCGGAGGCGCGGAAGTAGAGCCCGTGCTTGGTGCGGTCGGGCAGGCCGATGAAGCGGGCCTTGCCATCGATATTGGTGCCCTGTTCGAGATCGAGCTTGTGAAAGGAGCCGAATCCGTAGGCGATGTGGACCTTCACTTTGGCGGCATAGACGGGGGCGCCGGCTGCGTCGGTGACGGTGAAATCGGCGGTACAGGGTCCGATGCCGCCGTCGATGGAGGGGACGGCATGGGGATCGGGAGCGGTTTGGGAGAGGGATAGAGCCGACAGTGCGAGAGCAGCGGGAAGAAGGCTGTGACGGATCAATTTGTGGACGTTCATATTGTGGACGTTCATACCAGACTAAGATTACGCCATTCTTGAACTGATCGGGTTCAGAAAGTCGAAATCCCCACGTCTCGCAAAATCGGCGAGACGTAGGGCACCCGGCTGTCAGGATAGTTAAGAAAGATCAAATGCGAAGGCAAAGGCCGCGGGCGGGGGCGCCAGCGCCACATTGACTGGGCCACAATGATTGATGGCGTTGGCATTAGGGGTTCTAGTTACCAACGTTCATTGCCCCCACACGAAAGTGACGAATATAATTTTTCAACTGCCACCCGTCTAAACGAGGAACAACGGTATTTTCTGCATGTCTGAGGCCGGCACCCAATTGACGCGCCACAGCCAAGAGCTGACGATTTTTCATGACGTGGCGAAGGCGCTCACGTCGTCGCTGGACCTCGACTCCATTCTGCAAACCATCATGGACAAAATGGCGGAATATTTCCGCCCAGATACGTGGTCGCTGCTGATGGTGGATGAGGCGCATGACGAACTGTATTTTGCGATTGCGGTGGGCGACAAAGCGGAAGAACTGAAGAACGTCCGGCTGAAGATGGGCGAAGGTATTGCGGGATGGGTCGCGAAAAACGGCGAGGCGCGCGTTGTGCCGGACGTCAGCACCGATCCGGTCTTTGCCAGCCGCGTGGACCAGGCGACGAAGTGGGAGACGCGATCGGTGATCTGCGTGCCGCTGCGGTCGAAGCTGCGCGTGCTGGGCGTGATCCAGTTAGTGAACGTGGAAATGTCGCGGTTCACCGAGTCGGAATTATTCTTCCTGCAGTCGCTGTGCGACTACGCGGCCATCGCGATCGAGAACGCGCGCTGGGTGGAGAAGATTCAGGAACTCACGATCACGGACGACTGCACGGGGCTCTACAATGCCCGTCATCTTTATAAGACGCTGGAGACCGAGGTTTACCGCTCGTCGCGGTTTGGATACGAGTTCAGCATTCTGTTCATCGACCTCGATCACTTCAAGTCGGTCAACGACACGCACGGGCACCTGGTTGGAAGCAAGCTGCTGGCGGAGATTGGATATTTGATCAAGGCGCAGCTGCGTTTGATTGACTTCGCATTCCGCTACGGTGGGGATGAATTCGTTGTGCTGCTGCCGCAGACGAGCAAGGATCAGGCGCTGGTGGTGGCCAAGCGGTTGCTCGATGCGCTGCGAGCCAGCAGTTTCTGCCGCGAAGAAGGGTTGAACTTGAATATTCGAGCGTCGGTAGGGTTGGCGACGTATCCGCATGATGCGCGCACGGCGCATGATGTGATCCGGCAGGCGGACGGGATGATGTATCTGGTGAAGAATTCCACGCGGGATAATATCGGGATTGCTCAGCGGGGGGTCTTGAAGTAGGGCAGTACTCAGTACTCAGTACTCAGTACTCAGAACCGAACCTCAGACCTCTTACTCTTTGGTGTCTTGTTTTGGGGGCGCTGGGGATGGTGCTTTCGCGTCGGGCTTCCAGGGGTTGGCGTTGGCGGGGGCTTTGGGGTTGACGCCGAAATCCCAGACGTAGAGATTCATTCCTTCCTTTCCGTTCATTTCCACGAGCGCATATTCTCCACTGGCTAGAGGCTCGGTGGGAGTGACTTTGAGCCAACCTCCGGTGACGTGCGTGATGGTGGTTTTAGAGACGTGCTCGTCCGTGCTGATTTTGCCGGTGACGGCGCGTTTGACGTCGCCGACGATGCGTTTGCTGCCTTTGACCTCGGTGCGAACGATGCGAAAGCGATCAAAGGGAACGATCGGCTGCTGTGGCTGTTGGGGCTGCTGCGGGCCAGCCGCGGTTTGCTGCTCGGGCTCGCCGGTGCTGGGGTCGACGTTGATGTAGAGCGATGGCACGGCGACGTGAGATTGAATGGTGGCGTGAGCGCCTTCGAGTTCGATGGTCTGCTTGGCGCTGGCGATGGGATTGATGGCGCCACGGAAAATGTTGGCTTTCGTGTTTCGGTTCACGTCGCCGGCGGTTTGTTGAATCTCGTCGAGTTGGGGCTCTCCCTGAAAACTGTCGAAGAGGAAGACGCCGGAATCTTCAGGGAGGCGGAGTCCGGGAGCGACTTGGGGAAGTTGCGCTTCCTCGAGTTCGCGGTCATGCTCGATCTCCTTGTCGAGTTGCACGGCTTCGGGGACCGATGCGCCGGCGGTGCGATCCTTCTCGAATTTCTCGGTGGCGGCCCAATCGACGAGGGATTCGGGGATTTCCTCCCACTCGTCGCGTTCGGCGCTCATGTAGCGGACGCGGTCGCCTTTCACCTCATATTTTGTGACCAGCTGGTAGGAGCCGTCTTTGAGGATGAGGCGGCGGGCGAGTTCCTGGGCGTGTGCGGGGAAGGCGAACAAGAGCAGGGCCATGAGTGTTAGGGCGAGGTGTGGGCGTTGGGACATATCGCGATTACGTTTAGATTATCTCTCGTTACTCCTACCCTTGGAGAGAATCGATAACGCGCGGGTTGTACACGCGGGGACGGTATTTGCCTCAGGGATCTCCCCGAGGGGCAGTTGGGCTGCCGTTGTAGTATGCTGTTTCCGCGAACGCCACTGTTCCACACAATGAAACGTAATTCCATCCTCTCAACAGGTTTGTCCGTTCTATTGCTGACGGCCGCTGCGATGTGCCAGTCGGCTCCGGCACCGGCGGCTCCGGCGAATCCGCAATATTCCGCGCAAGGGCGGCCTGCGGGGGACGCCCAGCCGGTATCGTATGCGTCAATGACGCAGTTGAATGGGCTGCTGTCGCAGCTGGAAACGACGGCGAAGACCACGCAGTCGAATCTAGTGAATCTGCGGATTGAACACTGGAAGACCGACACCGCCTCGAAGAAGCAGGCGCTGACGAACGTGGATGCGATCCAGCGCAATCTGCAAGGAGCGCTGCCTGAGATCATTGGGCAGTTGCGCGCTACGCCGGAGGACGTGCCGGCGACGTTCAAGCTCTATCGGAATCTCGACGCTCTGTATGACGTTCTGGGAAGCGTCGTGGAGTCCACGGGGGCATTCGGATCGAAGGACGATCTGCAGGCGCTGGCGAACGATCTGAATGCGTTTGAGGCGACACGGAAGCAGATTGGCGAGCGGATCGAAAGCCTGTCGACGGCCAAGGAAGCGGAGATTGTGCGGCTGCGGGGCGACCTGAAGACGGCGCAGGCGGCGATTCCGGCGGCGCCTCCGAAGAAGATTGTGATCGACGATGCTGAGCCGCCGAAGAAGCCAGCGAAGAAGAAGCCTGCGGCGAAGCCTGCGACTCCGGCGAAGCCGGCGCAGAGTCCGCCGACTAAGCCGCAGTGAGGGCTTGGGACGCCTGACCTCTGATCCTTTGCGCTCTCAAAACCCGATGTGGGCAAGGGAGATCCCTCGGCCCGCTGGAGGAAGCGCGGGCACTTCGGGATGACGCCTTCTAACTAACCGGTTCCTGCCGCGAAGGTTCGCTCGAATCTGTTAACCTTCCCACCGCATCTACATTTCACTTGATTTGCCCTCGGAGCGTTTGCGCTGGGGCCTGGGGTTCGACTTCCATGAGTTCACACAACAGCATTATCGCGATTGTGTTCGGCATTATCGCGATTTGGGTGGTGTTGCTGGATGCGTTCGAGACGGTGGTGTTGCCGCGGCGGGTTCTGCGGAATTTCAAGTTGACGGCGTATTTCTACCGCAGGACGTGGTTGCCGTGGCGCTATATCGCGCGCCGCATCAAGAAGACTTCGCGGCAGCAGAATTTTCTGGGATATTTCGGGCCACTGTTACTGATACTGCTCCTCGGTTTCTGGGCGGCGGTGCTGATTTTCGGATTTGCGCTGATTCAGTACGGAATTGGAGGACACGAACAACTCAGCCGGGAGCCGCTCACGTTCGGCAAGATTCTGTATCACAGCGGCGAGACTTTCTTCACCCTGGGATACGGCGACATTGTGCCGACTTCGGGCGCCGCGCGGGCGCTTTCGGTGTTTGAAGCGGGGATGGGGTTCGCGTTTCTGGGCGTGGTAATCGGATACATTCCGGTGGTGTATTCGTCGTTTTCGAGGAGAGAGATTCAGATTTCGATGCTGGATGCGCGGGCGGGATCGCCTCCGTCGGCGGTGGAGCTGCTGGTGCGGCTGGCGGGACGCTCGAACGATCTGGGAATGGACCAGCGAGTTCTGGACGATGTGTTGCGGGATTGGGAGCGTTGGGCGGCGGAATTGCTGGAGAGCCAGATTTCGTATCCGGTGCTCAGCTTCTTTCGTTCGCAGCACAGCAACCAGTCATGGCTGGGAGCGCTGACGACGATGCTCGATGTGAGTTCATTGGTGCTGATGGGGATTGAGGGAGTGCATCCGGGGCAGGCCAAGTTGACGTTTGCGATGGCTCGGCATGCAGCCGTGGATCTGGCGCAGGTGGTGAATGCGAGATACGATCCCACGGCGCCGGAGCGTTTGACCGATGCGGAGTTGGATGGGCTGCGCGATGTGCTGGCCGCCGCAGGATTGAAACTGCGGAGCGACGAGTACGGGCGGGACAAGCTGGCGAAATTGCGATCGATGTATGAACCGTATGTCCATTCGACGGCGCGCAATCTGATGCTGACGCTTCCATTGTGGGCGCACGTGGAGAAGGTTCGCGACAATTGGCAGGCCGGGCCGTGGGATAAAGTGGTCCAGGCGCGAGGATTGGCGGTGCTTGGGCAGAAGCCCGCGGATGTCTTCGCGCGGGTGGATGGGGATCATTTTTGAGGTTCCAGAGCTTAAAGATTTCAAAGAGAAGGGTGCAGATCGACGTTTTTCTTACAACCAAGACTCGTGAATTGGCTGCCAGGCGGCAAGCCGCGAGCGCAGGTCGTCGTAGTTTTCAAGCGAACGAGGGACCTCAAGATCGAGATAGCGGCCTTTAGAGTTACGGCCATGAACCATCAGACCCTGTTTGGGGATTTCGCGGATGTGGGCGACGTCCTCGCGGGTGAAAGAAAGCCGCTGTGGTGAACGGGTCAGTGGGTGCTTTTGAATTCTGGTTAATCTATTCTCTTCCAACTCGATCCGCAAAGAGCGGAGTGTTGTGGCTCGCACCCACAAAGCAATAGCGGGCGGTATCAGTGTTATCGCGAACAAACGGAAGTCGTTGAGGCTGAGATCGCGAAGCCTGAATCGTAAGCAAAGAGCGACGATCCCAAAGCCGATCGGCGTGCCCAACAGAAGACCCAAACCGGCGGATATCGCCCGGCGCTCTTCGAGTAGCGAATGTTGAGGCGGAATTACGTAAGTGCGCGACACCGGTGTTACTCCTCGACGGCGACTACTTGCTCGATTAGGGCGTCCTTGGCCATGCACTCGGAGGTCCCCTGGGGATCAAGCCGATAGACTCCGCTCCCGTTTGAATAGAGCACCGAGCCATCCGAGTAGAGGTCGTAGCAGAGGACGCCTTTGGCTACGACTTCTTCTTTTCTTTTTGCGCCGGCACCGTCGTTCGTGAGAGTACAGCGGACTAGTTCCCAGGATTTGGGGACGAGGGCGGGAGAGTCTCCGTCGCTGGGGCCGGCAGATTTTTCGGCGTCAATCAGGTTGCCCCAGACCATCATCTTGCGGATGTCGGCGTGCTTCTGGCGCGCGTTGCCCGTCGTGGTCAAACTGTTTCCGGTATAGCGCACGGTGAAGAAGTTAAGAAACTGAAAGACCGCGTAAAGCAGCCGGAAGGGCAACAGAAAAAAGTCGAATGCGGCGCGCAATGGGCCGGGCGGCTGATTGGGGTCGCGATAGGGCCGGCGGATGTAATACAGCGACCCGTCTTTTGAGAATTGCGGAGTGAGCAGGTCGAACTTGGGATCTTCGGCGAGCGTGGTGACGGTTCCGCTGTCGAGATCGAGTTTGTGGATGGCGAAGGCAGCCTGTGTGACGGCGAAGCCGGCGCTGTTGCGTCCGATGGCGGCTGACTGAAAAATGATTTCGTGCGCGGAACCGGGCACCCAATGCGGTGCGTCGTCGATGGTATCGCCCTGGGTGACTTCGCGAAGTTCGGTGCCGTCGGCGCGCATGACAGCGATCGAGGAATTTTCTCCTTTACGCTGGAGAACGCAGGCGACGAGATCGTGTCCGGCGGACGGCGGAGAGGCGACGGACGCGGAAGTCGGCAGTGTGAAGCAGGCGGAGTTCGTCGGTGGCGCGGTCGCGCAGGAGAAATACGCCGCCGATATCGTCAGTGGCTAGACTGTAGAGCAGTTCGCCGTTTTGACATCCTGAGGAGATTCCGGTGATCGCGACTCGGATTTCGGCGGCGTCAGCATTCTGGCGTCCCCAAAGCAAGCCACCGGACATAAATCGGGCGCCTGATCCTTGCGTCTTCCAGGAGTTGCGATTCTGGATTTGAGCGGCGCGCTCGCGCACCGACTGGCCGAAACGGCTGTCGACCGGACGCAAGGGATCGTCGCCGAGCTTGACGTGCAGCTGGCCCTGCGACAGATAGGCGTAGGAATAACTCATGGCTTTGAAAAAAGCGTAGCCGACGGCGAGAGCACAAGGTAGGTTACTTTCGTTGAGGAACGAGCTGTGCCGGGATTCGACGGCCGGCGAAAGTGAACGGTCGGGCGTGGGTTTTGTTACCATTCCTGCTTGCTGCTGCAAGCTTACTCGTTAGGATCAAATGAAGAGCATTGGCGAGAACGTCGTGCGCATTGAAGCCGAAGCGCTGCGGGTGCTGGCGGACCGGATTGGCGGTCCGATGGCGGGCGAGTTCCGGCGCGCAGTGGAGTTGATGTTTTCATGCGAGGGGCGCGTGGTGGTGACCGGGATGGGGAAGAGCGGCCTCATTGCGCGGAAAATTGCGGCGACGCTGAGTTCGACGGGGACTCCGGCTCTGTATCTGCATCCGGTCGAGGCGCTGCACGGGGATTTGGGCATGGTGGTGCGCGGGGATGTCGTGCTAGCGCTTTCAGCCAGCGGGGAGACCGAGGAGATTCTGGCGTTGCTGGCGACCATCAAGCGGCTGCGAGTGCCGCTGATTGCGATGACGGGGGATGAGATTTGCGGCTCCCAGGTCTCGCAAAAGCGGCGAGACCTGCGGCATCCCAGGAAAGAGGCGAAGTCAAAGTCAATGTCCAGAGCAGCGGGCGGGGGCGCCCGTTCCACACTTGCTGCGGCGGCGGAAGTGGCGCTCGATTGTTCCATCGACCAGGAAGCTTGCACGCTGGGGCTGGCGCCGACGGCTTCGACTACGACGATGCTCGCGTTGGGTGATGCGCTCGCCGTAACATTGAGTGAGAAGCGTGGGTTCAAGGAAGAAGATTTTGCGAACCTGCATCCCGGGGGGAAGTTGGGGAAGCGGCTGGCGCGGGTGGAGTCGCTGATGCACACCGGCGATGCGCTGCCGCGCGTGACGCCGGCGACCCGCATGCCGGATGTTATCTACGAAATGTCGCGGAAGAAATTGGGAGTGACGGCGGTGGTCGAGGGCGGGAAGTTAGTGGGAGTTATCAGCGACGGAGACTTGCGGCGGCTATTGGAGAAGCGCGGGAAAGATGTGATGGACTTGACCGCAGGTGAGGCGATGACGCGAGATCCAAAGACGATTTCGGGCACGGAGTTTGCGGCGACGGCTCTGGCGTTGATGGAGGAGCGGAAGATCACTTCGCTGATCGTGGTGGATGGACGCCGGCGGCTCGAAGGCATTGTGCATCTGCATGATTTGTGGGGAACGGAGATGGTTTGAAAATTGGGTGATTGTGTAATTTGGTAATTGTGTAATTGAAAAGCCGTCCTGCGGGGCTCGGTTTTCAATTCCGCAATTACTCAATTACCAAATTTCTCAATCGAGAGTTTCCTATGTATCACTATGATCCAAATACCGCGCTGGAAGAGTTGACTGAGGATGCTACGCTGCCGAACCCGGTGCATGTGCGGGACATGATTCTGCGCAAGCATCCGTCGACGGATAAGGCTCTGGAGTTGAACCGGCTGTTCCTCGAGTATCAGAAATTCTTTGGCGAAGCGCAGAAGCTAGGAAAAGAGATTTTGAAGCAGTTGGCAGGGTAGCGGCGTTGGGCCAGGCCGGCAAGCGAGGCATCAGCCCGTCGTCACCGCGTACTTGCCCGGCCGTAGTGGATCATCTCGTAGATGGCGGGTCCTACGCCGTTAGGTCCGCCGACGAAGCGGAATTGCAGGTAGTCCATCCCAAACATTCCGGCTACTGCCGGTACTTCTGATCCCCAATCCTCTCGGGAATTTCTTGTGCGACAGGCCACGATCATGGCGATGGCTCCGCCGACGTGTGTCGCAACAAATGTCTTCGAATGGAAGACCTGCTTGTTGGTTCGCAGGGGAGATTCTTGCCACCCTCGGTACGTCCAGAAGTGCACGGAGGAAGGATCCCGCGGGGTTTGCGGCATCCGCGATCCCGGCAACGGAGGAGACTGCCCAATCAACTTGTGCAACCACTCCGGGCACGGCTTGCCACTCTTTCCTGTGCAAGTGGTCGCCATTGTTGCAGAGGGAGTATTCGGCAGCTCAGCGTTGTTTGGTCCCGCTGAGGCAGCCACGGTCTCCTGACAGTGGCTCGGTGTCGTGTCGACGACAAGGACGAGAAGAATTAGAACGAAGGCGAGAAGAATTCGGTGTTTCACGATTGCTCCCGAGGGCGCGCTGTGGTGACGTTTCTTGCGCGGCAAAATCCCTCAGGGCAACCTGATGGCCTTGTTTGATTAGAACTTCCTAAGAAGAGGGATTTGAAGCAGTTGGCTGAAGAAGGAGTACGGAGCTACCCGCGACACAACTTTAGAGGGGTGCCTGATCGAGAGCGACGATGAACTGGATGCCGTTCACTTTTTTTCCCTGCAGACGTCGGTCGTTGGTGACAAACAAATCGACGTTCGCGCTAGCGGCGCAGGCGAGTTGAACGGCATCGGGCGCCCGCACAGTTCGATCAAAGCGAATTTGGGCATACTTCCAAGCAGCTTTGCCGTCGAATGGGAGTAACAAAGCAGTCCGGGTGATGGCGTCTTCGTATCTTGCGCACAGACCTCGGTCGCCCTGCTCCAGAGGTTTCACGAGAACTTCGCCGAGCGTGAGAGCTGACGTGAGCAGTTGGTCTCCTCTGGCTAGCATGCTCTTTCGGAGGCGCCTTGTATCGACCGACAACTGATTGTTGCCCTCCAGAAAATAGATGAACAGGTTTGTGTCCCAGAAGACGCGGCTCATTCCCATCCCTCGCGCAATCGCCTTACATATTCGTCCGCATGTTCATTTGCCCAAAGTTTCTTGCCGGAACCGTAGAGGGCCAACAGCGGATCTTCCTCCGCTGCCCGCTTTGCTGCTTGCGCACACCAAATCTGGTGATACCAGGAGAGGAGACCCCGAAACCAGTTCTCGGGTAGTTCCTCGGGCTTCGGGGAAGTCTTGCCTCCTTCGCGCTGAGGATTGTAGGAGTCACCGGGCCGGAATAGACGACGACGTCCGGGGGCTGTTTCCACAAGCATACGGTAGCGTCCCGGATTTGGAGGCCTGTTTGCGACGCAGTGCTGCACCACATGGACGTAGAACCCCGGCCGCAACGGTCCAAGAACTCCTCTCAGCTCTTTGGCTTTACCAGAGAATTCCATGATCTCTTCGATGGAAAAATCCGGACACTCAGGATGCCGCTGATGAAGCATGGCGAGCGCAACCCATACTTCATCGGCGACCTTGATGATGGGCTTGGAGGCGGCGGAGGTGGCCATAAGAGGTGCTTGCATCCCAAATAGATGTTTATTCATTGTTACTTAGTAATAATGAAATGTCAAGATGTTCACTCTCTTGCGCTGACATGCGGAATGAGATACTTCACCGCTTGGCGGGGTACGATCATCTGGTTTGCCGGGGCGGTCTTTGTCCGGACAGCCTCTCGCGGCCGAATAAATTCAAAGGTAGGAACCACTCAAGGACACAAAGATTCACGAAGGAACGCTGATTTGTTTGGGGTTGAAGCCCTCTGTTCCCGATACGCGACGTTTGCGTCGTTTACAATCTAAAAATTCTCCTTTCTACCGAGAACTCAAACTATGCATCGATGGTCTGAAAGCTTTATTCCTACATTGCGCGAGGCGCCGGCGGACGCTGAGGTCGCTTCGCATAAATTTCTGGTGCGGGCGGGGTATATTCGGCAGCTCGCAGCTGGGATTTATTCCTACCTCTTTCTCGGCAACCGGTCGTTTAACAAGATCGTGCGCATTGTGCGCGAGGAGATGGACAAGATCGGGCAGGAGTTTTATTTGCCCGCGCTGCATCCGCGGGAACTCTGGGAGGCCAGCGGACGCTATGCGCTGATGGGCGAGAATCTGTTTCGCCTGAAAGATCGCAAGGGCACCGACATGTGCCTGGGCATGACCGAAGAAGAGGTCATGACGTCAATCGCGCTGAAGGATCTGCGAAGTTACAAGCAGCTGCCGCAGATCTGGTATCAGATTGCCCCGAAGTTTCGCGATGAACCGCGGCCGAGGTCGGGGCTGCTGCGCGTGCGCCAGTTCATGATGAAGGACGCATACTCGTTCGACATCGACGCGGCAGGCCTGGATGTTTCGTACAAGAAACATTACGAGACGTATTGCCGGATTTTCGACCGCTGCGGATTGAAGTACATGGTGGTCGAGGCGGACTCAGGGGCGATGGGCGGGAAGGAATCGCACGAGTTCATGGTGCGAACTACCGCGGGGGAAGATCAGATTGTGAGCTGCGACGGTTGCAACTACGCGGCCAACATGGAGAAGGCGACCTCAAAGCTGGAGCCGTGGGGAGATCTTGCGCCGGAAGGCGATGGCAAGCCGCTGGAGGTGCACACTCCGGGGCAGAAGACGATCGAAGACGTGGCGAAATTTCTGGGCGTGTCGCCGAAGAACAAGATCAAGACTCTGGCGCTGATGTCGGAGGAGATGGACGCGGCGGGGAAGAAAAAGTCGCGCGCGATTGTTGTACTGATGCGCGGGGATCATCAGCTGAATGAATCCAAGCTCAACGCGACCATCGCCACGACGACGAGGCCGATGGATGAAAACGAGATCAAGGCTCTGTTCAAGTCTCCAGCCGGATATTTGGGTCCACTCGGGATTGAGTGGGGGAAGGATTTGAAAAAAGATTCCCCTGTGCTGCTAGTCGACAAAGCATTGGAGGGTCGCTCGAATCTGATCGCGGGCGCGAACAAAGAGAACTACCACGTGAAGAATCTGACGCCGGGGAAGGACTTTCATCCCACGGCGTATGCGGATCTGCGGGCGGTGACGGCGGGCGAGGCTTGTCCGAATTGCGGGAAGGCACTTCGCATCGATACCGCAGTGGAGATTGGGCACATCTTCAAGCTGGGGTATCGCTATTCGGAATCGATGGGCGCGCGCGTGCTCGACCGGAACGGCAAGGAAGTCATGCCGATCATGGGCTGCTATGGGATTGGGATTGAGCGCATCCTGACGGCGGCGGTGGAGCAGGGGAACGACGAGAACGGGTTCTGGCTGCCGCCGTCGATTGCGCCGTTTGAAGTGGTAGTGGCGCCGGTGAATGTGAAGGATGAGACGGTGAAGACGGCGGCGGAGGACATTGCAAAGCGACTGGAGGCCGCGGGGTTCGACGTGATTCTGGATGACCGGGACGAGCGGCCGGGAGTGAAGTTCAAGGACGCCGATTTGGTCGGTATCCCGTTTAGAATCACGGTCGGCAAGAAGGTTACCGAAGGTACTGTCGAGGTCGTTTTACGTTCGACTCGCGAAGTGCGCGATGTTACGCTTTCGGAGGTAGTCGAATATTTGCAGGGAATGCTCCGCCGGGCGGGATAGAGTCTATCCAGGTCCCACGATGGAGCGGATTGTGGGACATGGGAACACTCAAAGCCATTCTCGGGTTTCTCGGTATCGTCGCGCTGATCTACGCGGGGTTTCAAATCGCTCCGGTGGAGATGGCGAACTATTCGTTTGCTGACGATTTGCGGCAAGTCGCAATGGTCGGTGGGGCGAATCCTCATCAGACGGACCAGGATCTGATCGATGCCGTGATGAGGAAGGCGAAGGAGCATGATCTCCCGCTGACGCCGGAGCACGTTACCGTGTTGCGCATCGGCACGCCAGGAGCACCGGCGGTCTATGTGTCGGCTGACTACTCGGTTCCGATCAACCTTCCAGGATATTCGTTCACGTTGCATTTCACGCCTTCGAGCGGAAACAAGACCTTCTAGGCGAGGCGTGTGTCGAGCCGGACCCCCTTGCTGAAGGGGAATTGATTTCTTCACTCTCTCGCTTGCCCGCACTTCCTTGCCGCAATTTCTCTTTGCTTCCTCTGATCTTCTGATCTTCCCAAAGACTTACTCGCGCCGAGATGGGCTCTGATCAGTCTTCGGTACCTTCGCTGGACCTCATGCCTTCTAGCGGGGATAGGCTTCCGGCTACCCCCGAGTTGTGCCGTCCTCTCAAGAAGGCTCAATTCCTTCGCTCTTGCTTTTCCGGTACTGCCCCGGCGGGCTATCGCATGGCCACTATAACCGTGCGTCCCGCTGGGACGGCACGCGTTCTCACTCGGACTCATCAGCTTCAAGGTTCGCCCGTGTCCGACCCCGTCATCTCGGGTAAACTATTAGAAACACCCGTCAGCGCAATTTTAGGATGATTAACGGCAAACACATAGCGGTCGTTATGCCCGCCTACAACGCGGAGAAAACCCTTCAGGCTACCGTGGGAGAACTGCCCGAGATCGTCGACATCCGCATCCTCGTCGATGATCACAGCTCCGACGGCACGGTCGACCTTGCCCGCCGCCTCGGCCTGCATGTCTTCCAGCACGACCGCAACTACGGCTACGGACGCAACCAGCAAACCTGCTATCGCGAAGCTCTCGCCGCTGGCGCCGACGTCGTCATCATGCTGCATCCCGACTATCAATACACGCCGCTGCTCACTACCGCCATGGCCAGCATGGTCGCCTATGATGTCTACGACGTAGTGCTGGGGTCGCGCATCATCGGCGGCGGAGCGCTTCGCGGCGGCATGCCGGGATATAAATACGTCGCCAACCGGCTGCTGACGGCATTCGAGAATCTTTTCCTTGGCGTGAAGCTCTCCGAATATCACACTGGATACCGCGCCTTCAGCCGCAAAGTGCTCACCGAGCTGCCGCTGCTGGAGAACTCCGACGACTTCGTCTTCGACAACCAGATGCTTGCCCAGTGCGTCCACTTCGGCTTCCGGATCGGGGAAGTGTCGTGTCCTACGAAGTATTTTGCGGAAGCGTCATCCATCAACTTCCGCCGCAGCGTGAAGTACGGATTCGAAGTACTGGCGACAACTCTGCAGTTCGCGTTTCAACGAATTGGCTTTGCTCACTTGCCGCGCTTCAGCGACCAGGGCCGCAAACTAGAAACCGACCAGCGTGACACCTACTACGTCCGCCATGAAAACGAGAGCGAGAACATGTGGGGACGGGCGCCTTCGCCCGTCCAGCCTGCGCGAAGCGCGGCTGACCCGAGGAAGTGAGAGAGTGACCCAAGATTTAAGCCAGGAGAAAACAAGAAGCCAGAGCGAAACCCGCTCCTACTTCTTCCCCGACAACCACCCCAGCACCTTGCTGGCAATTTCATCTGAGAAGCCAAAACGCGCCTTGGCCCTCGAATAGAGATCAACCGCTTTCTTGTCGAGCCAGATCATCGCGGCCTTCCGCCAACCGTCCTGCGGCCGCGCGAAGTAGTCGGTCGAGTGTCCCGCGAACCTCTCGCTCGCTTCCAGCGTGTAGTAATACAACGCCAGGCTCTTGCGCGATTGCCCCTCCGGGCATGTCAACGGATCAGGAAATCCGTGCAGCGACCGGTCATCGGTTGTAAAGATGAGTGCATGGTTCAGCAGGGGTGAATACTTCACTGCACATCGCTTCATCTTCTTTCGGGATGACTTCTCCCACAGCTCGATCGCCCCGCCCCACTTCTCGTCCCATCCCGGATTCAGATACAGAATCAGATTCACGCGGCGGTGCCAGTTCGTGTGGAAGTGGTGCTTCGAAAAATCGGTGTGCACGTTCAAGTATCCGCCCTGCCCCGACTGGTGCAGCCCGCCGCCCTCGAGCATCGGATCAGCCATCAGGTTCGGAATTCCGGTCAACTCCGAAACCCACGCCACAAACTCCGGCGAATTCAACTCGTCGGTCACTGTTCCCAGCGCGACCGGAAAGAGTTCCCGCTTGGGCATTCCGAGCTTGTTTTCGTTCGCGTGCTTGTATTGCGTCCACGCATTGCTGTCAGGCTGAGGGAACTCCTCGGCCATGGCCAGCGCGACCTCCGGATCGAGGAAGTCTTTGATCAGGATGTGAGGGCAAGGCCAGTTTTCGCGATACTTCCTGGCCAGCGCTGAAAGGTTGGGACTCCACTTTTCAAAAGGAAACAGCCGTACGGGGGATTGAACGGCTTGGGCAAGGGACATGCCTTGGATTCTCCTGGGTCCAGCGATTGTATCTGATCATTAACCCTGGGTCTTGAAACTTTGATGCGCCCAAATTTCTTCGGGTTAGCCCATCAGGGTAAACGGCATACCCGTAAGGCTTCGTTCTGATATTGACAATCGATTCCCGGCACGCCTGGTTGTTGTAAAACAACCCAGTTCACGCCGAAGCGCTCCTTCAAGCGGGCGAAATCGCCGGCTTGAAAATCCTTCCACGGCGTTTGTGCCTGCACCTGGGCCAACCACTCCTCCGCCAGCGGAGGGAACATGCTGACCACGCCGTTGTCTTTGATGGCATCGGCCAAGCGGCTCCGCTGGGCGAGGCAGCGAAATCCGATCTCGTCTTCTCCTTCGATATGCATGTATTGAGGATCGATCGCGAAGAGCGCGTTGACCGGCGTGTTCTGCTGGATCCAGACGAAGGCCTGCGCCCATGGATTTCTTGGCGCGCGCTCCGGCCACTCCACGTGCGCACTCGCTGGAAACAGCGACCTCTGTGCCGCAAACATGCCGACACACAGCGGCACGAAGAGCACGAGCCAGCGCCAGGCGCGATCCTTGAGCACATACTCACCGAGAAATCCGCCAATGCAGAGGAAGAGAAACATGTACTCCAGATCCAGGCTGCGCATGGGCTGAATGCGCGCCAGGCTCTCGAATCTCGCCGGCAGATCGACCGCCAGAGCCATCAAAAAATAGATCACTCCATAGATCGCGAATGCGCGGCAGGCTCGCGATAGCAGGGTCCATTGCCGCGTCTTTGCGATCTGTCCAAACCACCACAGCAACACCAGAGGAGCGAAAATGCCCAGCCACTCGTACCACTCCCAATGCTGGATGTAGTGATACGCATGCAGCTTCGCAGCTTCGTTGTAAGCGGGAGAAGCCTGCGGGGCCAGGGGGATGAAAAGCAGAGCAAGTCCGGCCGCCATTGTCGGGCGCCCTATTTCTCGCGCGCCTTTTCCGCCAGGAGTGGGGATTTTTTCCAGCACAATCCAAAGCGCGCAGAACGACGCTGGAAATACCCACATCAGCGGATGCATGCACGCTGCAAATATCAGCCAGAGCACAGCGCGAACGTATTTCTTCTCCAGCATTCGCGCTACCGCGAATATAGCCGCAAACGCCGCCAGGTTCCGCGGGTTCAAGTACTGGTCCATGATGTAGAGCGCCGTCCCAGACACCGGGATCGTCAGCAATCCCGCGATCAGACAGACGGCTCCCCATCGCGACCGCGCGCTCTGAAAAAGAATTCCGCTCAGTTCCCAGACGGCCGCGAGTAACAAAAAGATGGACGCAACATGCCAAATGAACAGCCCGATCTCAAATGGCAAATGTGTTATACGCAGCGACCACGCCACCGCATTCGGAAACAGCGTCATGCTGGCATGCGATTCGAAGAACTCGCGTCCCGACGGAAACAGCCGCGGGTTCAGGATCTTCTCAATTCCAGGGAGGTAGATCTCGGCGTCTTCAACGTAAGGATGGTAGCCATGCGTGAGCAGCGCAGCCGCTGTCAGCAACAGCAAAAAGATGCCCGTCTTGTATTTCTCAAATCGGATTGTCTTTACTCGATTCTCGCGGCGGTTCGCTTCGTCGAGCGCTGATCCAACCACGACACAACCGCGAAGGCCGCCAACACCACGAACAACGGATCAATCGGCCGCCGGTAGTAGTCTTCTGGATGCGTCAGGTAGTACACGATGGGAAAAAATGTAAATACTAAAATGTACGGCATTGCCACGTTGACGTTCTCCCGCCACGCGCGCCACAGACCGATCAGCGTGAACACTGTCAGCAGTGTGCAGAAGACAATGTTTGGAGGATCCATCGGCTCCTCCTGCAAGTACCGGTGACTGAAGCTCCAGTAGCCGGTCCACAAGTACACCACGCGCCGCATCGTCTGCCATACATACAGCTCGCGATGATGGTCGATGAAGTCGAGCCCCTGGTGAAATTTCTTCGTCACGTAAGGGATCTCGCCTAGTTGCTGGTACTCCTGCCACTCGGCTTCGTTGTCTGACGGATGATATCCCGGAGGCCCCCAGTGCCAGCTGTCCGCGTTGTTGCCGAAGTAAACTTCGAGGCCAAGGCAACTGCGAAAGGGAACGAACTTGTGAAACGTCTGATAATTCCTGACCATCCAAGGCGCGGTCACGACAACCACCGCCAGCACAGCGGCGAGTCCTGGTGCGAACCAGCGCGCGTGTTGCCGGTAGCGCCGGAACCACATCCACGCACCCAGAAATGGAGCCGCTGACAAGACCACCGGATCGGTCAGCGCGCCGAAGCCCGCGACCGCGCCGAAGGCAGCCCAATCCCAACCGCTCGACGAATCTTCCAGTCGGAGGGCCAGCAAAAAGACAAAGCTCATCAACAGCGTTGTGAGTGACGTCGCCCAAATAAAATCAGCCGAGAAATAGATTCCGTAGGGAAAGAAAGCCCACGCCCATCCAGCCCAGATCGCGGTCTTCAGTCCGAAGTGCCGTCGCGCGATCAGAAATACTGGGATGCAGGTCAGCGCAGAGAAGAGACTATCGAGCGTCAACGCCACCAGCGCTGACGTCTTCGTATACACTCCGAATACTTTGAAGATGCCCGCCAGTAGATATGGAAAAACCGGCGAAAGCCACGCGGTTGGCCCGGTTTGGCCGAACAGAGGATTGCTGAAGCCTTCTCCTTCCGCGATCGAGCGCGCGATGCGTCCGGCCTCTCCGCCGAAACGCCAGTGGTCTCGCGCTGGATCGGTGCGTTCGGGATAGAGAAATCCAACGACGATCAACCGGATCAGCAATCCGGCCAGCACCATCCACAGCAAGGATCGACGCGTCCGCGCTGTCACTACTTCAGGCGCAGATTCTTTCGCGATCGCAGATTCAGTGAGAGCGATGATCAGTTCCAGTAAATATCCGAGACTTGCCTCGGGAGACTCGAGACCCAGTGCCTACTACTTTGCCACAGTTGAGGCCTTAACCGTGAGGGGAAGCACACAATTCGTTCGTGCCCTGCTCGATACCTGCTCGATACCTGTACGACACCCGTGCGGTGCTTGCGCCTTTACTTAAAGGACCGTAGCATCTGATCCAGGCATCAAACAAACATGACGAGTGCAGCGACCACTAGCGCGACGCTGTCCGGCGCTACCGTGACGAAGGCCACGGAGCGAGTGCGCGCGCGCCTGCGGCCCAACATGGCCTTGGGAGAGATCATCAACTTCTCCTACGATACGTTCTGCAGCAACAAGGTGCGGTTCATGCTGACCGCGCTGGGCATGGTCATCGGGACGGCGTCGCTGATTCTCGTGGTCTCGATCGGCTTGACGGGTCGCCAATATGTCTTGAACCTCATTCAAGGCATCGGCGCCAATCTCATCTGGGCGGAATATGAAGGCGGTGTGCAGCGCATCAACAACAGCACGCCCGACCCGCTCACCATCGACGACATTCGGGCTGTGCAGGAGAGCGTTCCCGGAATCGCCGCCGCCACTCCCATCGTGCAACTCAACGATCGCGTGCCGGTTGGCAATGGGAAGGAGCGCGACCTCGTCATCCTCGGCGTGTCTCCTGAATATTCGCGCGTGCGCAATCTCGTGGTTGTGTCGGGCCGCTTCTTCGATCATGAAGACTCGACGGCCCACAATAAAGTCGGCGTCATCACCGACAAGTTGGCGCATGAAGTTTTCGGTTCGCCCCAAGAGGCGGTGGGAAAAGTCATCAAGCTCTCCGGCCTGCCCTTCACTGTGATTGGAACGTTCAAGGAACGCGTGGATACTTTCGGCCAGACTGAGGTCACCGACAGCACGCTGCTGATTCCATATACGGTGAGCCGCTACTTCAATGAAGCACCGACGCTGAAGATGGCGTACTTTTCGGTCGTCGATCCTTCAATGGTGGTCGCGGCCACGGCGCAGGTGCAGCGCGTGTTGAAGTCACGGCATCGCAGCGAGTCCGTTTACGATGTGCAGAACCTCACGCACCTGCTTGAGGTAGCGGACAAGGCGTTCACAGCTCTGACGTGGATGCTGCTGGTGATCGCGATGGTGACGCTGCTAGTCAGTGGCATCGGGATCATGAACATCATGCTGTCGACGGTTAACTCGCGCATCCGCGAGATTGGAATACGCAAGGCGATTGGCGCGACCAACCGCGAGATTCGCTATCAGTTTCTGGCCGAGGCGGTTTTGATCTCGCTCACTGGAGGCATCGTTGGCATCGTCATTGGCCTGGCCATTCCGTGGTCGATCCGGTTCGTGACTGACTACCGCGTGCCTGTGTCAGGCTTGTCGGCGATCATTGCCATTGTTGTGTCGTCGATTGTCGGCATTATTTTCGGGACCGTTCCCGCCACCCGCGCCGCGCAGCTCGATCCGGTGGAAAGCCTGCGTTACGAGTGACTTAGCGCGCAAAGCCAGGAGTTTTCCACAGTGTTCCTGAAGGAACATTCCGCAATACAATGGTGTATGTACAAGTTTGTACAGAGCGAGCAACCTTTGTGGATTCAGGCGGTTGCGGGATGCTCCGATCGATTTGCCGTTGGGTAAATTGATTCGGGTTGGATGGTTTGCTAAGGTCTTTCTCATGCCCGAGCGTGTCATGCCTGAGCGTTCCCCTGAGCACAACCATGAGCGGATACGCGAATTGCTCGACTCCCTTTACCGCGTCGATTCGGGACGGATCCTGGCAACGCTGATCCGCCTGCTCGGTGATTTTGATCTCGCCGAAGAGGCGATGCACGAGGGCTTTGCGGCGGCGCTGAGCCTGTGGCCGACGAGCGGAGTACCCGATAACCCGCGGCCCTGGCTGATTTCGACGGCCCGCTTCAAAGCCATCGATACTCTGCGCCGACGAGCAAGATTCGATGCGTCGCAAGATGAACTCGTGCGATATCTCGAAGCGCAAGGGAGTTCGGCCGCGAACTCCAACGCAGAGGACAGCTTTGAGGATGCTGCACTTGAAGACGACCGGCTGCGGTTGATTTTTACCTGCTGTCATCCATCTCTGGCGCCGGAAGCGCGCGTCGCGCTCACGTTGCGTGAAGTGTGCGGGCTGACCACCGAGGAGATCGCAAAGGCCTTCCTCACGACACCGCGAACGCTGGCGCAGCGCATTGTGCGCGCCAAGGCAAAGATTCGCGAGACGCCGATTCCCTACGAGGTGCCGACGCCCGAGGAATTGCCGGAGCGGCTGGGCGCGGTGCTGCAGGTCGTCTATCTCGTCTTTAACGAAGGTTATTCGGCTGCGGCGGGAGCGGAGGTGACGCGGGCCGAGCTGACCGGCGAGGCCATTCGACTGGGGCGGTTGCTGATGGAACTTCATCCAGAGCCAGAGGTGATTGGGTTGGTTGCGTTGATGTTGCTGCAGGAGTCCCGTCGCGCCGCGAGAACTTCTCCGACCGGAGAGTTGATTTTGCTGGAGAATCAAGACCGATCGCTCTGGAACCGGGAGCAGATCGCGGAGGGAGTGGCATTGCTGGAGAAAGCTCTGGGGTATCAAATGAAGTCGGGCCGGTTCGGATCTTACACACTGCAGGCTGCGATTGCGGCCGTCCATGCAGAGGCGGAATCGGTGGCCGCCACCGACTGGCAGCAGATTGTTGCGATTTACGACCAATTGCTACGAATTCAGCCTTCGCCCGTTGTTGAGCTAAATCGTGCCGTGGCCATTGCTATGCGCGATGGTCCAGAGGCTGGTCTGGCGCATATCGACGCGGTGCTGGAACAGGGCGAACTGGCAGAATATTACCTGGCGCATTCCGCCCGCGCGGATATGTATCGCAGACTCGGCAGGACCGCTGAGGCTCGAGCGTCGTATGAGAAGGCGCTGGCACTGACCCAGCAGGAACCCGAGCGGCAGTTCCTGCAAGAGCGGATCCGGGGGTTGAAATAAAAGAGACTCGTCAGAAGCCGCTGCGGCTAACTCAAGTTAGCCCTTGATTTTCATCATATAACCATCTAAACTTTAGATGGTTAAGCGAAATGCAAAACCTTACACTCAAACTCAAACAGGCGAGCGCCGTACTGGGAGTGCCGCCAAAAGATCTTCAGAACCTGGTGCAGCTTGGTGTTATCCGTCCTGCGCGCCGCAACAGTGTGTGCTGGTTTGACACGAATCTGCTGTTAGAAGCGAAAGTGGCTTTTTATCTCAAGGAGGCCCTCGGCAGTTCGAGTGATCTCTTGGCCAGATTTACAGAGGCGTTTTCGAAGAATCTTGGCAAAGCCAAAATTGGCGATTTGGGGGACATCTGCCTTCGCTCTCGTCCGCTTCATGGCATCGATGCTGTCGAGATCAAGATTCCGCTTCGGGCCTTGGCACGGGAATTGGAAGACCAGATTCCTCGAGCCTCGGTTTATAAGGACCTTCCCAAGGGTCGAAAGAGAGCTGGGTGGAAGAAGGAGTTCTTGCGGAGCGTCCAGAAAGCCGCCACTAATCTGGGCGATATCTCGGAGGAAGAGATTCTAAAGACCGTTCGAGAGTATCGTTCGGGAAGAAAGAAGCTGCCGGAGATCACTGTTGTTACCCGCTCCCAAAATAAAACGGCCTAGAGGCGTGGTCGATACATCCGTCCTGGTAGCGGGAATCGCGGGATTCAAATCAACGGAACTGGCTCCCAAGAATCCAAGCGCGAGCCTGCTCCGGGACTGGATCGAAGAGGATAGGTTTGTCTGGCTGGTGAGCGATGAGATTCTTCTGGAATACAAACGAGTCTTGGGAAAGCTAGGCGTCCGGCGTGCACTCATCGGGAAGATCATCAATCTGCTGCGAGAGGAGGCGGAACTTGTTCCTGCCTCTGCTCTGCCAAGCATCTCTCCCGATCCGGGGGACGATCCCTTCTGCGGTTGCGCTGAATCTGGCCGGGCCGATTTCATCGTGACCCTGAATCCGAAGGATTTTCCGCAAACGCGATTGTCGGCCCATGTGATCAAACCGGGCGAAGCTGTACCGACAACTGGACGACGGAAGCCACGTCTCCGGGTCTAAGGGCCGGGTGCCCCATTTCTCGCGTTTTGTGCGAGAAGTGGGGGGTTTTCGATGATGCCCTCTCGACCCTTGTGTTCTCAGGGCACGACGAAATTGTGCTCGAATACTAGTTCACGTGTGTGATGGTTGAACGTCGGAACTGACCTCGGGCTTATCGTGGGCTGCAAGCCAAAAGCCCCACTTCTCGCAAAGAACGCGAGAAATGGGGCACCCAAATCCAATGGGGCACCCAAATCTAATTCTGATGCCTTCCCCGACCCTCAACCAGCGCTCCGGCGAATTTTCTCCTCCCACCAACTCCAGTCGTTGATTCGAACCAATCCGGCCTCTCCGTATGCATAGGAGCGGTAGCTACTCCACCGCCAATCCTCCGGACTCGCTACCAGTCCACGCACCACCGGGTTGCGATGCATGTACTTCAGCTTCTCAACCTCTTTCTGGTGGCACCACACATTAAAATCATAGAAACGACTCTGCCAGAAACGGCCGGAGAACTCGCCCGCAATGGCCAACCGCCGGGAGACGCTCAGCTTCACCGCCTGAATTATCTTCGAGGGATTGCCAATCGAGGGTTCGGAGAGCAAGGGTTCGGAAATCAGCAGGTGTACGTGTTCGGGCATGACCACGTATCCGATCACGGCAAAATGGTAGCGAACGCGCATCAACTCGAGGACAGTAAGTACCAGATCGCGGCGCTCGGGATTGGCGAGTAGGGGCTTGCGCCGATAGCAGCTCCAGGTGATGAAATGGAGGCTTCCCGTGCCGTAATAGCGCTTTAGGCCCCAGGGCATGAAGAAACTGTACGCACACGTGCAAGGTCGTGTCTGTGACGGATGAACATTGGCACGGACCCCGTCCTAATTTATGAACAATCAGCCAAAAGCCCCACTTCTCGCAAAGAACGCGAGAAATGGGGCACCCTGTAAAATTTCCTCGACGACATGTCGAATTCCGGTGGGACCGTTCGACTATGTGGTGAAGGCCGGGCAACCGGCCCGCCAGAAATGGAGGAAAGCGATGACCCGAAATCAAATACACAGCATTTTCCTAAGCGGATTCGTACTGGTCTCCGCGCTGATCGCGGCGGTGTCCTTGCCCGCAGCTGCCCAAGGCCCCAACCAACCATATCCAACGATGGCCCCGGTAGAACAATATCTGATGGATCGCGACGCCGAAATCGCCTTAGCCCGCAGCGCCGCTCCAGACGCCATCTCCCACGACGCCTCGGTCATCGTCCTAACCCGTCACGGCTATGAAACCGCGGTCGAAGGAAAAAACGGCTGGGTCTGCTGGGTCGGACGCGGCTGGTTGGCGATGTTCGATAACCCAGAATTTTGGAATCCAAAAGTGCGCGCCGCGGATTGCCTCAACCCACCAGCCGCCCGCTCCATCCTTCCCTACGCCTACAAACGCACCGAACTACTCCTGGCTGGCCATTCCAAACCCGAAGTCATCGCCGCAATCAAAGCGGCGATGGACAAAAAGGAATTACCGCCCCTCGAGCCGGGAACTTTCTCCTACATGATGTCGAAGGGCTCGTATCTAACCGACAGCGGCGGCCATAATGGTCCTCACCTCATGTTCTACGAAACAGCGAAAGACGGCGCAGCCTGGGGCGCAAATCTCGCAAACTCTCCAGTCATGTCCGTAAATTACTGGTACATCGACGCGCAAGCCTACCCACAACTCAAATCCTTCCCACCACTGTCTGTATTCCTGGTAGGAGTGGACAAATGGTCCGATGGAACGCCGGCACCGAGCATGTAAAGACTCAGCGGCAAACGCTAAGTCCCCAAGAATGGAAATTCAGAAAAATAGCGGCCCCGATACGATGTCCGCACCACACTCAGTAATCGACACCCCAAGGAGAACACTATGCGCTTCATGATGATCATGTATCCGAAAGACTACGCAAACGCAAAGGCCGGCACGGTGCCCGACTTCAAAGATATGGAGGCAATGGGCAAGTACAACGAGGAACTAGGGAAAGCCGGCGTGCTGCTCGCGCTCGACGGGCTGACCCCGCCCGCGACGATGAGCGCGCGCGTCACTTTCAAAGGCGGAAAATCGAAAGTTACCGACGGTCCGTTTACCGAAGCGAAGGAAGTGGTCGGCGGCTACTGGATCATCCAGGTGAAGTCGCGCGAAGAGGCGCTGGAGTGGGCCTCGCGCATCCCGGGAAAGGATAACGAAATGGTCGAAGTTCGCCGGATGTTTGACATGACCGACTTCGATCCCGAGACGCAAAAGGAGATCCAAAAGAAGTTCGGCGACGACGTCGCTGCTGAGATGCGCCAGTAGTAATGAAGACTCTCCGCGCGGTGCCCATTTCGCGAGGCCTCGTACTAGATTCGACTCGTTGTGAGCTCAAATCAAAAGCCCCACTTCTCGCAAAGAACGCGAGAAATGGGGCACCCATACCAATCTAAGGGACCCTCACGAATAGGAGCCCGGGCCACCCGCGCTTTAACCGTACGTAACGTCGGTGCTCTGTCCGACCTCGATGATGTAGCCGTCAGGATCGCGGATGTAGCAGCGTATCTCGCCGTACTTGGGGATCGGCTCCGTGATGAACTCCGCTCCTCGACTTTTCCATAACTTGTAGCAGGCTTGAATATCCGCAACGCGGAAATTCATAAAGCTGTTGATGTGATTCGGGTCGGGGACGCTGAGCGTCACCGTCGGCTTATCCGGAGTCGGCCCGCCCCCAACGTTCAGAATCATCCAGATATTCTCAAGCTGAAGGTAGCCAGGCGCGTTGCCGTCACCCAGGCTCAGGATGCGAGCGCCGAAGACCTTTTCGTAGTAGCGAGCCGATCGCTCGATGTCGACGACGGTGAGAAAACACGCGATGCTGATCCCCGCTTTCGGGGGCATCTCATAGCTCTTTTGATCGATTTGTACGCTGCTCATTGACGCCTCCAATTTCCAACTAGGGACAACCTTCTTCCATGCGCGGGGAAACTTAGCTCTTTCTGGAATCCCCGATTCTCATGCCGCTGTAACGACTTTCTTCCTCTCATCGAGTGCCGGTAGAAGAAGTTTCAGAAGCGCTTGATCAGAGAACGGGTTCTGGCCTGAGATCAACTCGCGATCTTGAACGACGTAGCTCGTCCATGGAGCGAGCACACTTACGTCACCGCCCGCCGTGCTCAAGGCGAAGTCCGGGTAGAAGAGAACCTTGCCACCAATCTCAAGCGGTTCCCGCTGCTGCTCTTCCGCTGTCGAAAAGATAGTCATCTTATATCCGGAATAGATCCAGCCTTGGGCCTTTGCGTGTGCTGCAGCGGCATCGCCCGCCGACAGGGCAGCGACGAACTCCCGCGAATTCGGAAGCGCCGCGAGCAGTGAAATCGGTCCATGGCAGAGGACTGCCGTAGGCTTGGATGTTTTATGAAAGTGTCTCAGCACGATGCCCGCGTCTGGATCATCGAGCAGGTCCATCATGGGGCCATGGCCGCCGGGGACGAAAACAGCGTCATATTGATCCAGGCCCGAAGCGATGACATCCGAGATGCGGCGTGGATCTCTGAGCCCAGCCAGGCCGTCGCGGAATAACATATAGTCCTGAAGCTTGGCCGCGTCTCCGCCGAAGAAATCGGCGACCTCTGAATGCACATCCACTTGTGGCGTGTTGCCTTTGGGGTTGGCGAAAGTGATTTCGTAGCCCTCCTTCATCAGGGCGCGAACTGGAACCGTAAGCTCGTTGAGATAGTAGCCAGCGCCGGTGTAAACCTTGCCATCTTTCAAGGGCAGGCCGCGACCGCTTGAGACTAGCACTAAGATTTTTCCTTTGGTTGTCATTTTGTTCTCCTTTTGAAATCGAATCTGAAATCGAATCTATTTTCTGAGTTGCTCTTATCAGCGGCACCTCAATTAAGCCAGAAGCGCTTCGGCGGGTCTATTGGACGAACGTATCGATCACCACCAAAGTATGGGCTGGAAATGTGGCTGCCAGTAGTTAGGAGCTGGCCGATCTCTTCTAGCGCGAGACAAAGCCAAGGTCTGCTGTTATAATGTAGGTACGTTGCTACATCGCAGGACTGGAGACTAGGCATGGCCATTACAAAACTGTCGAGTCGAGACTTTAATCAGGACACAAGCAGGGCAAAGAGAGCCGCTAAGCGAGGACCCGTTTTCATCACGAATCGAGGCCGTCCGTCCCATGTGCTGCTCACGGTGGAGGAGTATGAAAGGATCACTGGAGGGCATAAGAGCGTTGTGGACTTATTGGCGATGCCGGCCGCAGCCGAGATTGAATTTGAGCCGCCTCGTCTGCGGGGAAACCTCCACGAGACGGCGGATCTGACCTGATGTTCATCCTTGATACCAACGTGATTTCAGAATTAAGAAAAGCCGGGAAGACCCATCAAAATGTCAAGAAATGGGCCGAACGCGTACCCTCGGCGAGTCTCTACATCTCTGTCATTTCAGTACTGGAATTGGAGATCGGAATCCTTCTCATCGAACGCCGCGACAAAGAGCAAGGTGCGATCCTTCGTGAGTGGATGGATCGTCACGTGTTGCCCACATTCTCCGGTCGTATCCTGTCCATTGACACCGCTGTCGCCCAGCGATGCGCGACGCTTCACGTACCGGACCCTCGCTCCGATCGTGACGCCCTCATCGCAGCCACAGCCTCGTGCACGGTCTGACCGTCGCGACCAGGAATGTAGCCGATTTTGAGCGAACGGGAGTCGGGGTGATCAATCCTTGGGAAGCTTGAGCAGGTCTTTAGGTCAGTCCGTGGCCGGAATTCCACAGTCGGGAGGGGCCCGAATGCCCAGTTATGCCCCGGGGAATCCAAACATCAGCCACGACTGGTTGGCTACCCAATGTGGATATAGCTCCGTCATCTGATCGAACAGTTCCCGGTCGGACTTCGCGGTTTTCTGCAGCCGATCGAAGTCCTCGAGGTAACGCTTGGTTTCCTGGATCGTCGAGGGAGAGTCGGGCGCGCCCGTCTTCTTGTGACCGGCGACAACCATCGTCGGGTTCAGCGCCGCTAACCGGTCCAGCGCGGCGATCCAATTCTTTCGGCTCTCGGGGGTAGTGTCGCCGACATACATGCGGCATTGGTTGTAGACAACGTCGCCAGCGACGATCAGGCCGATCGATGGAACGTAGAGAGACGTCGAATCCGGACTATCGGTGCGGCCCTGCTCGATGATGCGCAATTCGTGGCCCTCGAGAGTGAACGTGTCGTGCTCATAGGCCTCAGGTGGAACTAACTTCGTGGGCACTTGCCCAGGAAACATACGGCGGGCTAATCGCTCCACTGTGGGAGTGAAAGACATCTGCATGGCGTTCAGCGTCTTGGGCGTTGCTATCGCCCGAGCGCCGGGGAAACGGTCGAGCAGAATGCTCAGACCGTAGAAGTGATCGAAATGGGCGTGCGTTATATAGATGGTCTCCAGGTTGCGGTTGTGCAGAGCGACCCAATCCGCGAGCGCCTCGGCCTCGGCCACTGTCCCCAGGGCGTCCACCAGAACCGCGTCATACTCGCCGAAGATTAAAGTCGACGTGATCGGGTCAAAGCCGAACGCTTCGCCGAAGGGCTTGGGCCGCTCGCCGACCATCGTCTTTCCGGGGGCCGTAAAAACGTTCACACTTAGTCTGTTCGACTCAGGCGTGTTCGACGCGACAGGCGCGGTCGCGCGCACGGCCTCTTTCAGTTCGTTCGTGACGACCATCTGGAACTCCTTATCAATGCCAGAGCGAGCGGCTCTTGCTGTTAAAAGGGACGCTAGCAGAAGTGCGAGGATGAATCTATTGGACGAACGTATTGATCAATGCGGGTACCCGTCCTTGGGGCTGGCTCAGGCGCGGGAGAATGGACCACCAGCTGACCGAGACTGCGCCACAGGTCGAGGTTTTCGACGAGTAGGGACCACGGAACTCGATTCCATATTCACTCGTCCCACCACCGCGCCGCCGATAAGTCGAATGCCTCACTTCTGGCAAAGAGCGCGAGAAATGGGGCACGCAAAGGACGAAGAACAATTGTCGAATTCCGGTCTGGGCGGGGCGTGTCCGACGCGATTATGGTTTCGGTGTGTTTTAATCGTCCGCCGTTGACGGCGAAAAGCCTGGTCAAATCGCTGAAAACAAGGGTGAAAAGATGGTGAGCGCGGTAGGAATCGAACCTACAACCTACTGATTAAGAGTCAGTTGCTCTGCCAATTGAGCTACGCGCCCGCGATGCCGCTGAGAATCCTGGCCAAACAGGATTGTGTGACTGGAGGGTAACGGAGCCACGATTCCTGCCCATTGGCCCGGCTCCGTCAAGCCTTGCAGCAAACTCGCCACCGAGGGATGCCGGCAGACCGTGCAGTTCAACATCAGCGGTCCCAACGTCAACCTCGCCATTTTAGCTTATCACGGGACGGCAGAACGGTGCAGATACGGGCCCGACATGGCTTGGAATTCTGCTCGCGATCGAATGCGATTTCATTCTCGAATCCAGGCACCGGGATTCACGAGCCAAGCCGGCCTCTGAACGTGTTGCGCTACGGCTCTCGCACCCACTCCCACACGCGGACTCCTTCTTCATCGAGAAAGCAGCGAACCTCGGCATATCGGGTGAGCCGGTGGAAGACCGTCGTGGCAGACGCCGCCAAATCCTTGTGGCGGCCGACAAGTTCAGGGAATCGTCGCTGCAATATTTCGGTGGCCTCGCGCGTGCGCAGAGGCCGGTTCGATTCCATCAGTACGGTGCGGCAGGCGCGCGTGAAGCCGGAGCGGCGGCCTGAGACCCCGCGATCGAGCGCGGCCAGCAGTTGCGGGTCAACCACCGATTCGCCGAACAAATTCACCAGCCCGTTCAGCAGTTGCCGGATCGTGCCAATGCGCCGCATGATCTCGCTGCGTTGTTGAAAGAGTTCGGTCAGCTCTCGTTCAGCGGAGCGGATTACCTCCAACACATGCGGACTCACGGGCGCACTCGGCGCTGGGCGCTCGGTCTCGTCGGGCACCGGCTTGTTTCCAGGGTTCGCAGTCTCAGGGGGCATGGCGTTCATTCGTGCAGGAATCGGCCGGCTGAGCGGGTGGGACGTGTTGGTCCTCTTTCGCGACATGAGGATCGGTGCTTACCCTCATCCCAAAAATAAACTCAAGTGCGTTCGACGTCGGCAATTCCTCTCGAACGCCCCGCAAAATCAATTCGCAATGGTCAAGGAATAAACTGAATTGACGCTCGCGTATAAATCAGAGACAACATTCGCAGACTAGAAAATCTGATTCCCGCATTCGAGCATTGCCAGAGATTCCTCTCACAGAATTCATCGTCGAAACGTCGGTCGTACTGCCTTGTCCCAGTGCATGGGTCTGCCGCGTCTCTCACCGTTGAAAAGAGGGGCCGGTCCTCGACCGGCCCACTCGGTTCCTCTCGAATTCAAAATGCGTTTCTAGAACTCGAGCCGTAACGCAAGCTGCATCTGCCGTGGCGAGTTGGCGGTCGCAGTAATGACGCCAAACGAACTTGGCAGTGTAAAGTCCGCCACGCCTCCCAATCCATTCAGAGGCAATGCGAAGCTGGGATGGTTGAACACGTTGAAGGCTTCCGCGTGGAACTCCATTCTCACACTTTCCGTGAGCTTGAAGTTCTTGATCAGAGCCATGTCAGTGTTCGAATAGCCGGGGCCGTGAAGGTTGTTGCGCGGCCCCATCTCCAATCCCAGCGGACCGGAGAACGATCCGACAGCAGCGGTGGGATCAGCAAAGAATTGCAGAGCGTTTCCGTTGCTCGCATCGTTGTGAATTCCCTTGCGGATCGCATGCGTGTCGCCGTTGAAGATTCCGGGCGCCACGGTTGCGAAGCCGATGGGAAATGCGTTCGACCCTGTGCGGAATGCGAGGCCTGTGTGCCAGTTCTCGATCCCCGAGATAGACCAGCCGCCGATCACCTGATTCAGCAGGCCAGACGCGCCCCCGCCGAATGTTTTGCCTCGACCGAACGGCAACTCGTAGACGCCGATCATACTGATGGAGTGGCGCACGTCGAAGTCGGAATCGCCTTTGCAGACCCGCAGGTTTGTGATGTCGCAAACGAAGTCGGTGAAGAACGAGTTCGCCGCGACTGAAGCGTTGTCGATCGAGTGAGCGTATGTGTAGTTCAAATCAAATTGCAGGCCATTGGAATACTTCTTGTGAAGCGTTGCCAGCAAACCGTTGTAACTGGAGAAGGACTGGTTCGTGACGTACACGTTGGTGTCGAATTGCGGACTCAAACCAATGCCGGAAGCGAGTAATCCAACCTGGTTTAAGAAAGAGACCGAATCTGATAAATCGCCCCGGGTGACGAGGCCACTGGCATAGTCGTAGAGGATTTGTGTACAGTTCGGTTCGGGCGCGCCTTGCGGATTTCCTATATCGGTGCAGTTTGCGCCGAACTGTGCAAGAGCGGCGTTTATTTCATTCTCGAAGAACGGCTGCGGTGTCACCGCGCCGTTGAATCCCGTCTGTCTCGCCTGCGACGAAAGGGTGGCGAAGTCTCCTGCCAGCTTATGTCCCGACTGTGGGTCGGTGAAGTTCAAAGTCTGGCCAGCATCTGCCTGGATCAATAAACGGCGGCCGAGACGTCCGAAGTAGCTCACATCTAGTTGCAACTTGCCCGGGAGTTCGCGCTGAATTCCGAAAGTAAAGATGATGTTGTACGGAGTTTTGAGGTTGCGGTCGATCGCGTAATTGAATGTGGCTCCGGTCGTCTCCCCGTAGGCATTTCCAGTGTCATCCACAAAAGGAGTGAATGGATTGGTTGGCTGTTGAGGAGTGCTAAGACCGGTCGGTACATCAGTGATGCCGGTGAACCTTGGATCGTTCACCAAGTCGACCGACCCATTGCCGGTTCCAAAGTTTGTTGTGGTCTGACTGGAGAAAAGATAGCTGTTGCGGTTCTGTTCGAAGTTCACCGCCTCGGTGCCCGGGTGATCGAAGACGATTCCGGCGCCGGTGCGAATGACAGTTTTGCGATCGCCGAGAAGGCGTCCCAGGAATCCATCCTTCGCAGGCGGGTTGTAGGCCAGGCTTAGACGCGGCGCAAAGTCTCTCCAGTCAGCGTTGTAGTAGCCCGGGCCATGATTGGCTTTGCCGCCCTTCGTATAAACCACGAAAGGGATGACGTCGCTGGTCGTTCCTGAAAGACCAGCCGCCGCTGCAGCTTTACGGTTATTGAAAAATGCGGCCGAGTCGATATTTTGAACGCTCTGGTATCCCTGCGTTTCGTAGGGAACCGAGTAGAACTGCCAGCGCAGTCCGTAGGTCAACGTCAAGTCGTTCCGCATCCGCCACGTGTCTTGTGCGTAGACTTCCGTCTCGTAGTAACGCCACTTGCGAATGTCTCCAGAATCTTGCGGCAGGGGTTGCTGTCCCAGGTTGTAGTTGATGTTCTGCTGCCAAGAAGCGATGCGACCGACGTTAAAGGCTAACGCGGTGTCCCATTCCGTATTCGCGACAGCATCGGGATCTTGCAAAATGTCACCGGGCCGTAAGCTAGAGTTGAGACCGAAGAGATTTCCTCCCAGCCCGATCGTGACCGCATTCAGGTCGAGTGTTTCATTCGACAACGCGGTGATGGGCTTGAACGTCCCACCGAACTGGAAATTGTGAGTGCCGTGCTGGTACGAGAAATCATCGCGGAAAATTGGAATTGGGATGTCGCGCCGCTGCGTGCTTTGCGAAAGGTATGGAGAATCGAGGATCGGCTGATTCGATCCATTGTTGGCAAAGATGCTGAAATCGTTGGCACCGGCGGGATTAAAGTGCGTCGGGAAGTTCACCCTCGATCTTGATTCGCCGAAGGTGAACTGATTCACCTTGTTCGCGCTGATCGTCCAGGTATCGCCGACCGAAAACGTGTAACTGGTGTCGATGATGAACTTCGTGACCGGATCGCCGGGAAACTGGACCGTCGCGCCGTTCACGTTATCGCCCAACTTCTCGCCAATGATCGAATACTTTGCGAACAGACGATGTTTGCTGCCCGCATTGAAATCGACTTTTGCGATCAGATTGTTTTCCGAAAGATGGTCCGGAGCGCTGAAGCGGAATCCGCCAGTGTTGATGCCGTCGCCGGCGTTCAGATCATTTGCGATCGGATATCGTCCAGCCACAAAAGAAGTCAAGGGTGCGTCCGGCGACAGCCCGAACATGTTCTGCACGTCGGTCGCGGTAAGTTGCGTGATGCACTGCGGCGTCGTGTTGATGCGGCTGTTCTCATCGCATCCGGGACCGTTGTTGATGTACGCCAAGCCGCCATTGCGAAGGTTGCCGGTGGGTAGAATGGAGTTGTCAAGCGGAACGACGCGCTCGACGTTGTCGGTTTGCGCATCTCGTCTTCCGTTGTAATCGAGGAAGAAGAATGCCTTGTTCTTCTTAATCGGGCCACCGAGCGTCACGCCGAACTGGTTGCGGTTGAGCTGCGCGCGAGGAACTCCGGCGCGGATGTTGAAGTAGTCATTCGCTTCGAAAACGGTGTTGTATAGATATTCGAAAACCGATCCATGCCAATCATTGGTTCCGCTCTTTGTCACCAACGTAATTTGTGCGCCAGCGCCGCGACCCTCCGCGGCCAGAGGATTCGCGGTCTCGCCGCGAAACTCCTGAATGGAATCCACCGGAGCGTTTGCCGTCGCGGTAAATGCCTGACCCGTGCCAAAGTCGTTCACATCGAGTCCATCCAATGTGATGTTGCCCTGATCGATGCGCGATCCAGTGACTGCGCCGGTGCGGCTGTTGTTTGGGTCGTCGACTGCCGACGACGCGACAACTCCTGGCTGGAACTGCACCAGTGAAGCCATGGAGTCGCGGAAGAGCACCGGCAGGTTGTGAACTTCGCGAATATCAAAGTTGTTTCCAATCGAGGTGTCGCTGGTGTCGAGTGTGACGGCGGATGCAGCGCCCGTCACTTCGACCGTTTCAGACGTCGCTCCAACTTTCAGTTGCGCGTTCTGCGTATGGGTCGCGTTCACCGCCAAATAGACATCGGTCAATTTCACGGTGTCGAAGCCCTCTTTGCTGAAGGTGAGCTGGTATCCCGGACCAGGATGCAGCGGGCTGAACGAATACGCACCCACCGCGTTCGTCTTAGCCTCGTAGGCGGTGTTCGTCTTCGTGTCTAGCAGTCTGACGTCGGCGTCAGACACGACAGCGCCACTCACGTCGGTGACGACGCCGGTGAGCGAGGCTACGTCCTGCGCGGCCACGAAGGATGGAAGGCCACATAACATCGCCAACACAAGCAGGCTCGAAGCGCCCCAGCTCAGCGCTGAACGAAAACAGGAATGCGTCATCATGATCTCCTTGCAAACCAGAATGGTTTGGAACTGAGGCCGCACACCACAGACACACATGCCCGAAGCAAACGCCCCTACACGAGGGGTGCAATCCCTCTTCCATAACAGTTAGCTGTAAGCTTTGCTTTCGCGCGGGGTAGACAATTCGTTCGAGCTGTTGAGTCGCGCCGAGCTGCGGTTTTAGGAATGGCCTTGTATGAGAATTGGTATAACTTGCGGTAAACGATGATTTGAGGTCGCGCAGACCGCCTCGCTCGGGCGGGAGAATTCTTTTCAGTGATCGTCAGCGTCGGAACATAACTTTCATCGCAAAGACATCGAGTTGTCAGGCAAGACAATTTCGTGCGCAGGACCGATATGAGGATCATCCTTATTTATTGGTATTTATTGGTCGTGGCGGGAGCGTTCGTTCGCGTTCTGGAACTCACAGTTGCCGAAAAATATGATGGAGCCCGCCAACGAAGGAAATGAGTGCAACAGTGGCCTTGGGCGGTTGCGGAACTACGATCGGATGCTTCGTGGACGAATAAGCAGAAAACCAATGGAGGACTTTGAGAGTGCGGGCTCAAATATCTCCAGATTAACCGGAAGGCGATTAGAGACAAAAAAGTCGCGACTGCTTACGGCCGCACAAACTCGCGCCAATCAACACGCAGCTAAGACCGCTGACGAACTTCCGCAGCCAAGCCGCCAGCTGGAGCGGTCGTTGCCGGACGCCGCGGTGGCAACTGATCCGCTGCCACTGGAGGCCGATGCTCGATTGTGCCAATCACAGGCACTTCGCCCAGGCCGTCGGCATAAGCCATCGAGGCAAACCGCTGCTCGCCGCACATGCGGTCGATCATGCGCTGTTGTCTACGGCTGAGGACGGCATGAGGGAGAATCGGGAAATTGCGAAACATCCAAAGCAGATAGACGCGCTGAGTGAATGATGGCATTACGTATCGCGGACCAATCGGTGTCTGAACTTGCACCACACCGGCCGCCAGTTTATCAATCAACATACCTGGGCCCACCTGGAACCTGATTTTGCCAGAGCAATTCTAGGGCCGCCATTATTGCACCGCTAGCGATGCAATGGGAAGCTTTTTTTCACAGACTTACGGGAGGGCCCATCGACCTGCTGGCCCAATTCCCCGCAACCGTGAAGTTTTTGGTACTGGGAAGCGGAAATGAGTCCTAAAACGGTCCCGGCACCATCCCACCGCAAGCCGGAATCAAACCGTGACTTCTGGGAGGATGTCCATGCGCTGGATTTGCGCGGCGATCCCGAATTCGGATCCGTTCTCTTCGACACGAACGATTGTGGCCTGACAGCAGACCCAACATTTCTCACCCGAAGTGAGTTCGGGCGGGAGGATCAGCACGAGTTCCACATCTGAGCCCTCTTCCATGCGGGACTTGGTGTAGAGAAACACCCCGTTGGCGCTGACATCGCGAGTCTGTGCGGCATGGTCGGTTCCCTGGCGAGTGCGGACGCGCGTAGGGACGCGGGTGGGAATTCTCGTTCCGGCGCGGCGCTCGGTGTCGACTTTCATGGGGTTATAACGCCCAACTAATGTACACCAAGGTGTCAAGTTGGACGACCACGGGCGGGGTATTTCGCGGAGCATTCGATCCAAAACGGAACGCGAATGCTAAGGCGCTCGGACTTCCGATCACAGACGATCTCGACAACCAAATTCCGAACCCCGAGGGCTGAGGTCGAAGTCTGATGGGAGGTTGCACTCCTACATCACCGGACGTTTGGCGCGGGCTGCGGGGACGACCAGGGCCTGCTCCATGGTGGGCATGTTGGTGCCGCGGAGCTTGGCTTCGACTTCATGTAGCTTGTCAGTCTGCATCGTCTCGTAATAGGCCTGGACCAGCAACTGAAGGGTGAAAGGATTGTCCTGATCTTCTTCCAAGTGTGAGATCGCGTCCTCGTACTTCTTCCGTCCCATGAGCAAGGTTCCAGCTGCACCCTGATAGGAACTTTGGATGACGCGGTTGCGGCCGCCGTTGGCTAGAGCCTCAAGCTGCTCCAGAGACTTGTCGGCCAGCGCATGGTTGCCCGAGTTGGCAGCGAAAACAACGCGGTTGCGGAGGATGCGGGACATCTCTTCGTCGCGATCGGAGGGGGAAATGGTGGCTTGGTGGTGGAGGGCTTCTTCGGCCAGTTTCAAGTCTTTCAAAGCGACGTTGGCGTCGGCCTGATATTCCGCCAAGTGACGGTACGATTGCGCTTCCTGCAAGCCTTGCGCCTTGCCGTGAGCATTTTGAGCGATCTCGAGGAACTCCTGATCGGCTTCGACGAAGTTACCGTCGCGAACGTAGGTCATTGCCTTCTGCATGCTATAGGTCAGGCGGTCGGCTTCGTTGTGGGCGAAACGGATGGCCTTGTCGTATTCAATGCGGGCCTGCTCCTGATTGCCCATGAGAGCGTAGGTGTCGCCGAGGCCGAGCTGCGAAGTGACGAAATCAGGATCGATCTTAAGCGCGGCACGATAGTGCTGGAGCGAGCCTTCAAAGTTTCCGGCCATGCGGAGCAATTCTCCGTAGGAATCCTGCGGATTGGGCTCCTTGGGCAGCAGTACGACGTAGCGATCCATAGCCGCAAATGCCTTGGCAAATTCCCGGTTGCGAGCCTCGACATAAGCGAGGTCGTTCAATGCTGCTGGGAAATTCTTATCGATCGCGAGCGCCTTCTCGAAGAACCGTTGTGCCTGCTCGTTGCCGTTTTCTCCCATCAGCCAATTGCCGGCGAGGTAAAGCAGATGCTTGTCGTGGGGATACATCTCAAGCATGTCATTCATGGCTGTAATGCCGCCAATAAAGTCGCCTTCCTGCACCTTGACGATCCAGGCAATCATCAGCTGCTCGCCGGGAGTTAGCTTAGGCGCGATGGCTTTGGCCTTGTCGCGAGCGGCGCTGACTTCGTCGGGATTGCCGCTGTTGAAGGCAATCCAGGCCCACGCGACGGCCAGATTGGGATCTTCTTTTACTGCGGCGCGCCATTCGTCGTTGCAGCGCTCAAGATAAAGATTCTCGTAGTCAATCATTCCCTTCTCATACAGCTCGCGCGCCTTGGCGGACGACGTCGTAATCGGAAGGTTCGTGGAACTGCCCCTCTTGACATGGTGAGCATAGAGAGGTGCGGCCAGAGACAGACCGAGAACGAGAACGGCGCAGGCTTTCACAAGAGAGAGGCGGTGCATCAATTTCTCCGGAACCGAGCTGTGTGGGGAGGGGACTACTAGCTGAGGGTAACATCGGCGGATTTGAGGGACGAGGTGACGAAAGGCGCTGGACGGTCGCACGTCCAGGGCGAAACTATTGGTATTGCCGCATTACTTCGTGGCCTCGGCCCATTCCTCCTCGCCGTGGTGAAGCATAGCCTCGCGGTCTTCGGGAAGAATCCAGCGTTGCTTGATCAAGTCTTCCAGAGCACTTTTGTAACGAGTCAGGTAATCTTCGCGACCGGCGTACCGCTCCGCGATGGACTTCCGCTGGTCTCCGGACTTTTCGCGCTCGGCGGCGGTCTTGGGAAACGGAAGGTAAGACAACTCGAAGGCCACCCGCTGATCGGGTGCGCCGATCGAAGGATCGCGAAGATTCCAGCTGGCATAGGTGGCGAGTGGAACCGTCACTTCGGGCAGGCGGACGCCATCGCGTTCGTTGCCGTCGGCATCGACCTGGGGCACTAGCACCGGGAAAGGTTGACCCACATTCGGCGGCTGGGTCGTGAGGATTCCGTTGCGCCAATTCGGCCCAAAGTCGAGACGCCAGGCTTCATTCGCTTCGTGCGGCTTGCGAACTCCAGGGATCGCCGGGAACTTGTATTCGCTAAGCTGGATGAGAGTCCCGTCGGCGAGCCTGGGATAGCTGCTCGCCGGCGGAAGAGTATTGTTGCGAACCCAGGCGTCCATGTTCGAAATCATCGCACGCCAGAAATATTTGACGGGAAGCGGCGATTGCGGCTGCTGCCCAAAGAGATCACCTGTTCCTTTTGCCGGAGGAAACGGGCCGGTGAAGTGCTGCAGTCCGGTGAAGTGATAGACGCGGACGTTATCGGAGAGAGTCGCGTCGTGCTTGCCGTCGGCGGTGACGTGGATAAGTGCCGCGGCGCGTCCCCAGTATTCGTAGGAAGTATTCGAGAAGAAAATCTTCGGCACCACTTTGTCGGCGACGGGGCGATCAAGCAAGCCCCCCGCGTCTCCGGTGAGCGGATCCTTCTCGGGTTGATCGGTGAAGGGAAAGATATCCGTGGGAAAGAAAACCGACGACGTGGGCTCTGCGTCGCGTGAGGGTTGGGCAAACCGGTAGTTGAAACTTCCGCGGCCAGCGCCGGCTACGTGGGCAAGAACGCCATCGAGAGCGATGTGTCCTTCTTCATCGGCATTGAAGCCCTGATAAAGGAAGTCGCGAAGAAACCGACCGTTCTGTGAAATGCCTTCGCCGTACACGCGCGCAACGGGAGCGATCGCGTCAGGGGCGTGCTTGGCGTAAGAGGCGAAGTCGCGAATCGCGGCGAAGCCTCCTCCGGCCACAACGGGATCAGCAACCACGTACACGTATTCGTAAATCTTGCCCGGTTGGAAACCGCCGACTAAGTGGATGTGCCGGTCACTCGGCGCGAGTTTGCCGTCGATGGTGTGAGCAAACTGCCATTCGGTGCGCGGGATGACAACCCGCTCTCCATCTCGGGTGTAGCGGACCGTCAGCGTGTTGCGCGGATCATCGGGAGCCGACACCGGATATTCAGTGCCGCCCATGCTGCCGGTGATGAGATGCCCCAGGGGGATCTCTGGCATCGCGATCGAGGGCATCAAATCGCCGCGCAACAGGCCGGTAATCGTCCTCCCATTTTCTTTTGCGATAGGCGCAAAGAACCGAAGCGCGTCGGGGCCCGCGGCATCCCATTGCCAGCCGAGGCTGACGACGGTAAACCCACTGCGCAGGAGCCATTCGTCGCCGGCATCATTCGAGAGATCCCAGTGGCCGCCGTCAACGAGAGAAAGAATGCGGGAGTGGCCGCGGTTCGGAACTTCGAGAATCATCGAGCCGTTGCCCTTGTGAGAGTCTTTCGGGCGGACGGCGATGAAGTCGGATGAGAATTCGACTTCGCCGTTTTTCAGATTCACGGCGTTCGCAAGATCGACGATGCGTTGATTATGCGGATTGGCAACCGGAAGCGAGAAGTACACGCGTCCGGTAATGCGCTCGTAGGGGCCAGCGTCGCCGAAGGACTTGCCGTTCAGGACATCGGTGCGAGACTGGATCTCGACGCGGACGACACGAGCGTGAAGGGGTAGCACCGAAAGAATCAAACACAGAATCAGGAAGGGCAGAGAAAGACGCAGTCGCATGCGCGGAAGAATAGCATGCGGGCCAGCGAAATTGCGTCTTTCGCCCTTCCTCCTTCCTCCCTCGGTTCAACCCCGGCGTCCGGTGTACAATTCCTCGCACCGCAGAAATCCAGACAAATCTGGTCGCGATAAATCCTCCTCGGGGATGAACCATGAAAAGAGTTTTCCCGACGTTCGCTGCTGTCCCGATTCTCTTCTTTGTGTATTTCTGTACGACATGTCTCGCGCAACAGTCTGATTCGCCCAAGGCTCAAATCTCTAAGAAACAGGCGGCTCAATCATCAGAGAAGCCCGCCGAAAGCGCCAGGCCGGAGGCGCCTCCCGAGCAAAAGCCGACTGCTCGCGAGAGTTCAGGCGATAGAGATAGAGATAAGGACAGGGACAAAGATAAAGAAGAGCACTACGACATGGCCGAAGTCCCGCCGGCGGTGACGCATCACCAAATCACCGTGGACGGCAAGTTGCTCAAGTACACAGCGACAGCTGGCCGACTTCCGATCAAGCGCGGCGACGGGAAGATTGAAGCGGAGATGTTCTACGTGGCGTACACGCTCGATGGGCAGGACGCTGCGAAGCGGCCCCTCACCTTTGCGTTCAACGGCGGGCCAGGGTCGGCATCAATCTGGCTGCACATGGGAGCGCTCGGGCCGCGGAGAGTGGTTCTGCAAGCGGACGGCTTCATGCCTCCCGCACCATATCGGATGGAGGACAATCCTTACACGCTGCTAGACAAGAGTGATCTCGTATTGATTGATGCAATCGGCACGGGATTCAGCCGGGCTGAAGACGCGGAGATTTTCAAGAAATTCTGGGGAGTGAAGGGCGACATCGAGTCGTTCAGCGAATTCATACGCCTCTACATAAGCCGCAACGAACGGTGGGCGTCGCCCCTTTTTATTCTGGGCGAAAGCTACGGCACCACGCGAGCCGCGGGCATTGCGGGATACCTTGCCGATCGCGGAATTTCGTTCAACGGCATCACTTTGCTTTCGACCGTGTTGAACTTCGAAACACTGGAAGACAACAACACCAACGACCAGCCTTACATTTTCCTGATTCCGTCGTTCACGATGATTGCGGGCTACCACCACAAGCTGGCGCCCGATCTCGCACAAGATATGAACAAGGCGCGACAGGAAGCGGAGCAATTCGCATCGACCGAGTATGAACAGGCGCTCGACAAGGGAGACTCGCTGACGCCGCAAGAGCGCGAAAGACTCATCGACCAACTGTCGCGATTCACCGGCCTCAGTAAGGAAGTCATTGACGAGGCCAACCTGCGCATTAATGTCCCGAAGTTTACGCACTATCTGCTGATCGACCAGAAACTGCGCGTAGGACGGCTTGATGCGCGCTATACGGGGCCTGATCCCAATGGCCTGCTGGACACACCTTTCTACGATCCCACGGGCTCTGCCACGCAACCGCCGTTCACGTCGGTCTTCAACAACTACATCCGCACTGATTTGGATTACAAGACTGACATGCCCTACTACGTGCGCGCGCAGAACGCAGGCTTCGACAAGTGGGATTGGGGTTCGGCCATCCAGGGGTTTCCCGACACGGCTTCGGCGATGCGGCAAGCGATTGTGAAGAATCCGTATCTAAAGATCCTGGTCATGGAAGGCTACTACGATCTGGCAACGCCGTATTACGCGGTGAATTACACGATCGATCACCTCAACTTGCCTCCGAAGTATCGAGAAAACATTTCTTTCACGACCTACGACGCGGGACACATGGTGTACCTGCCCATGGACGGACTAAAGAAGATGAAGGCGGACCAAGCGGCATTCATGAGCAAGGCAGCGGGGCAGTAGATCCTTATCTCGCGTTTTGAATGCCTTCACAACGCTGATGCGGCAGCGGCCTTTTTCAGCGAGGAATTGGGGTCGAAAATCTCAACGCCAGGTCCGCTAAGACTTCGCGAAGAACGCTAAGAAAAGCCAGAACTGCTTATGACGATGATGCGCTTCAAATTTGCACTTACCTTCGCGTTGATCGCGACATGCTTCGCGGCACGGGCATTCGCCGACGACTCGTGCGACAAACTGATGGGGCTGACAATCTCCGGCGCGAAGATCATCTTCGCGCAGACGGTCGCCGCAGGCGCGTTTGCCGGGCCTCCAGCGGGGTTCACGGGGCGCGATCTGACGGCGTTCTACAAGGGCGTGCCGTCGTTTTGCCGCGTTGTTGTGATGGCCGCTCCGACCTCGGACTCCGAGATCAAAATCGAAGTTTGGCTTCCCTCAGTCGGCTGGAATGGAAAGCTGCAAGGCATTGGCAACGGCGGGTTCGCCGGCCTGATCGACTACATGCAACTGGGATGGGCCGTCAGTAAAGGGTATGCGGCCACGGCGACGAATACAGGCCACGAAGGCACGCCGATCGATGCGGCATGGGCGCTGGGGCATCCGGAGAAGGTGGTCGACTTCGGCCACCGCGGCATCCACGAAATGACGCGCGTCGCCAAGGCGGCGGTGCACGCGTTCTACGGAAAGAATTCGCAGCACTCGTACTTTGCGGGATGTTCCGACGGCGGGCGCGAGGCGCTGATGGAGGCCCAGCGCTATCCGGCAGACTATGACGGCATTCTGGCCGGAGCCCCGGCCAATAACTGGGTCTCCCTGCTGGCAACATCTGTGTGGGACACGCAGGCCTTGACTCTCGATCACGCCAGTTTTATTCCGCAGGCGAAGATTCCTCTGATAGCAGATGCGGTGGTCGAAGCCTGCGACGGGCTCGACGGCGTACACGATGGAATCCTCAACGATCCGCGGCAATGTCATTTCGACCCGGCGAAGATTCAGTGCAAAGCTGGAGAAGATACCAACAAATGCCTGACCGCACCGCAAGCGGCTGCGCTCAAGAAAATCTATGCCGGGCCACACGACTCGCACGGTCATGCGATCTTTCCGGGCTACTTGCCGGGCGCCGAGAACGGCGAAGGTGGATGGGCACTATGGATCGTCGGCCCTGAGCCTACGAAGAACCTGACGGCTTTTTTTGGGTTTGGATTCTTCTCCGACATGGTCTATGAAGATCCCAGTTGGGATTACAGGACGTTCACGATGGAGGCTGGGCTGAAAGCCGCTAGAGAAAAGACGGCGAGCGCGCTGAATGCGAATGAGACTGATCTGAAAGCATTCAAGGCAAGGGGCGGAAAGTTGATTCTGTATCACGGATGGAACGATCCTGCGATCCCGGCGCTCAGCACCGTCGAATACTACGACGGCGTCGTCGCAAAGATGGGCAAGAGCACAACGGATTCTTTCGTGCGCCTTTACATGGTGCCTGGTATGCAGCACTGCGACAACGGTCCGGGAGCCGACTCTTTCGGGCAGGTCGGACAGCTCGTGTTCAATGATGCGCAACATAGCGTGGACGCATCGCTGGAACAATGGGTAGAAAAAGGAACAGCTCCATCTACAATTATTGCTGCCAAGTACACGCCAGGGGACCGGAACCATCCGAAGATGACGCGGCCGTTGTGCGCGTATCCGGAGGCCGCGAGGTATAAAGGCAGCGGCGACACTTACGACGCAGCCAACTTCGTGTGTGCTGGGAAGGACTAACGCTGGACTCTCAGTCGTGGCATTGCGAAAAATCCGGCCCATCCAACTACTACCGGGAGTACTGATTCTTCTTTTTGTCTTCGTGCCGCTCCAGTCCAAGTTCAATCAGGCGGTCGATCAAGTCAGCGTAGGCCAACCCAGACGCGGCCCACAGCTTGGGATACATGCTGATGGATGTGAAGCCAGGCATGGTGTTTATCTCGTTCAAGTAAATCTTCTTCGTCTTTGGATCCATCAGAAAGTCAACGCGCGCCAGGCCGGAGCAATCCACCGCCTGAAAAGCCTTGACCGCGAGTTCCTGAACTCTTTTCGTTTCGGCTCTGCTCAGTTTCGCCGGGATGATGAGTTGCGAGCCTTCATCGACGTACTTCGCCGTGTAATCGTAGAACTCCTTACCCGGCACGATTTCCCCGGGCACCGACGCTACCGGTTCGTCGTTGCCGAGCACAGAGCACTCAATCTCGCGGGCCTTGTCTTTTTTCCCGCCAACGCCTTGCTCGATGACAATCTTGCGATCGAACTTGGCCGCCTCTTCGATCGCCGGCCCAAGTTCCTTGCGGTTGTGCGCCTTGCTGATTCCTACGGATGATCCCAGGTTCGCGGGCTTCACGAAAACGGGATAAGTTAGTTTGCTCTCGACCAACTTCTGAACCTTCTTAGCGTCGTTTTCCCACGCGCTGCGCAGGATCGTGACATGCTTGACGATCGGGATGCCGGAGGCGATGAACAGGGACTTCATGATGTCCTTATCCATCCCGGCGGCGGAACCCAATACGCCTGCGCCGACATACGGGATGTCAGCGAGCTCGAACAGGCCTTGAATTGTTCCATCTTCGCCGAACGTGCCATGCAACACCGGAAAGATGATGTCGACGTTAATGGCGCGATCGCTGGCACGGCGGGCCAGAGGCGCATCAGTCTGAAAAGGTACAAGGCCGCTGCGGCGATGAAGCGGCTCTGGCGGCACCACGACTGACTCTCCCTGAGCCAGCACCGCGGCCGGAGAAGTTGTTTCAGGATCGCCTGCGCGCAGGTTCCGCGGCTCGAGAACTAGCTTGCCCGTCAACAGATTCTCGGCGTGCTCCGCGGTCAGCCAACGGCCTTCCCTGGTGATTCCGATGGGAACAACATCATACTTATCTTTATCAATTGCGTTAAGAACCGATGCAGCCGAGAGCAGCGAGACTTCATGCTCACCACTGCGCCCACCAAATAAAACGCCGACCCGAAGCTTTCTCATGATTATTCAGTGTGGACGCCGGGAGAGTTTTCCGTCAATCGCAGGGTTGGTACCGCCGGTTACAAAAGATTAGGGACGATTCGTCGGAACACTTCGCTGAGGAGGAGTCCAATTCTCAAGACGCTTCTGCGCATCGGCCAGTTGCGCCGGAGTCATTTCTGCGGCGAGGATTTGTGTTTTGGCCTGCCCCTGCTCTGAGCCTCCCCGGTGTGCGAGGGCGTACCAGACGTAAGCTGCGACATAGGTTTCAGGATCGCCCCCGTTGCCATAGGTGCGTTCGCCCATCTGGAATTGCGCCTCGGGCAAGCCATCGCGCGCGGCTCTTTCGAGCAAGACTGCCCCCTGCTTCTCGTCTTTTGGCATGTCGCGGCCTTCGAAGAAAGCGTTGGCCAGCTCGAATTCCGCCGCCGGATCACCTGACTTGACCTTTTCCGACAACTCAAGAATCTTGTCGTTGCCAAACAACTTGAACTGCACACTCAGAGTGAGGTGAGTGAGTACTGGCTTGCCTTTCCGGCGTCCCGGTTCAAATCTCCACGTGCGCACCGCTTCGACAGCTTTTTCGTCGAGACCGAGGCCTACTTTCTTGATCACGACAATATTGCTCGTCTTACCGTCGACGCCAACAATCATTGAGAGCACGCAAACTCCCTCGCGGTGGGCCTGGCGGGCTTCCTCTGTGTAGTCGGGTTGAGGCGTGTAAATTCCGCGAGCATCTGTTTCTCGAAGATTGTTCTCTGCAACCCTCCCCGGCTTCGTACCGTTGAGCGGGCCCAGGCTCTGACTCTGCAGCTTGGCCTGTTCCACCTGAAATCGCCGTTCGGTCTGCAGTACATTCTCGACGGCAGCCGTTTGCTCAGGGGTATGGGCCATCTTCCGGGCGAGTTCGAGGGCTTGCAGTGCGTCTTTATTCTTATTCATACGCATGAGGAGGCCGGCCTCGTCGATACGGAACTCCACATTGCCAGGATCCATCTCGATCGCCTTCTGCATCCAGTGGCGCGCTTCCTCGAAGTTCTTGCCCTGCATCGTAAGCAGAATTCCCAACCCGTAATAGGCGGGCGCAAACGAAGGATTGAGCTTGATGACAGTTCTTAAGGAATTCTCGACACGAGTTTGATCAGCGGCAGGCGGCAAGCCTTTCTTGATGACAGCAGCTGCGAAGTAATAATTTGCGAGCAGGTTCCGGGGATCGAGTTTGAGGGCTTGCTCGAACCATTTGCGGGCTTCGTCGAAGTTGCGATCGCGGAACGCGATGAACCCCAGGGTCTCGCGCGCCGAAACGTTGGCGGGATCGTCGTGCAGCACGGACTGCAGCAAAGCTCGCGCGTCACTGTCGCGCTGATTGTAGGCCATGACGTCCGCTCGAACAGTGTCAACCTCAGTCTGAGACAGCGACTGAACGGCAAAGGATGAATCATCCACATCGGTAGCGCCCGCCACGTGCAGGAGTTCGAAATCCTCGTTCATGATGTATTTCTGCAGGTCCATCTGTAGCTGATCGAGATCACCGAAAGCCTGGGTGGCGGCGGCGACCGATTCGACATTCTTGTGGACCAGATCAAGGTAGTCCTGCAGGCGATGCGTGCCCTCGCGGTAATCCCTGATCTTGATGTAATGCGTGAGCGCCCAAGACTCGGAGTAAAACATGGAGCCCTTGTCCTCCTCGTGGTAGTACGGCGAGTGCGTATCGACGGCGAGGAGCGTGGGAATCGGCAGCAGCCGGTGGCTCTGCAGAAACTGCCACGTGCCGGCATCAAGCTTTCCCAGCAGGACTTCGCTATCCAGAATCTCGGCGGTCTGGTAGAACTCGGCCCATCCTTCGGTGAGCCAGAGCGGCATCCAATCATTGGTGCGGCTTTGCACGAAATGCGCGTACTCGTGGTAGATGGCCGCGTAAGGGTACTGACCGGGGGCATTCACCAAAACCAAGACGTAGTTCTTCTCGGGCGCGTGCAGGAACAGGCCCAGAAGATTCACCTGACCTTTGCCCAAGTAGGTCGCCGGTTCGATCGCCTCCATGTTTCGCTTGTCGTGGATGGCGAGAACAATGATGGGCGTAGCCGTGTCGATGTTCGACTCGGGGAAGACTCTGGCGAATACGGAACGCATGCGCTCGAACTGGAGGGCGGTATGGCGAGCATCTTTCTCGCCAGCGTTGCTGATGACGGAAAAATGCGGCGTGGTTACTTCGAGCCAGGCGTCGGTCTGCGCGCCCGCGGGAAGGGCGAAGGCGAGGATCAAAGCGACGGACAGAAGATAGAGACGAGACATAGCGCGATATAGAGATATACCGAGACAGAGGCCGCGTCAATGGACGCCCAACGCCCCAGACGTCGGCAGCAATCGCGACTACAGAATCTTTTTTCCGAACGCCGAGAGAGCCAGTTCGACCGCCAGGTCGGCGGTGCGATTGTGTTCGTCGATGACGGGATTCACCTCGACGATTTCAAAACTGAGCATGCGGCTGTGGTCGGCGATGATCTCCATGGCTAGGTGCGCCTCGCGATAGGTCGCGCCGCCGCGGACGGGAGTGCCGACTCCGGGGGCGTCTTCGGGATCGATCCAATCCATGTCGAGAGAGATGTGGTAGCCGGCGGTGCCATGTCCTGCGAGACGAAGCGCCTCTTCCATCACAGTGCGCATGCCACGTTCATCGATATCGCGCATGGTGAAGACGCCGATGCCCGCGCGGCGCACATTCTCTTTCTCAATGGCGTCGATATCGCGCACGCCAACCAAAACACAGTTTTCCGGTTTCACCTTGGGAGAAAAATCGAAGATGTTCGAGAGTTCCGCGGGGCCAAGTCCCATGATGGCGGCGAGCGGCATGCCGTGAACGTTGCCACTAGGGGAAGTTTCGGGCGTGTTGATGTCGGTGTGGGCATCGATCCAGATCAGTCCGATACGCTGGTTCTGGCGGCGATAGAACTCGGCGACGCCCGAGACGGTGCCCGCGGCCATGGAATGATCACCACCGAGGCAGAGCGGAACCCTTCCTGATTCCAGCGTTTTGACCACTAGCTCCGCGTGCTTCGTGCAGGTCGCCGTAATTTCTTTCAGATACTTGGCGTGGGGGTCGCCCTCTTTCTTCTGCTCGGGGATGGCCACGGCGATGTTGCCGCCATCTTCGACTTCGTGTCCGAGGGCCTCAAGGCGGGCTTCAAGTCCGGCGACGCGAACGGCGGATGGGCCCATGTCGACGCCACGGCGCGACTGGCCGAGATCAAGAGGAACGCCGATGACGCGAATCTTGCGGGGAATGATGGAGGAGGACGGTGCGCTTGTAGTCATCATAGTTTCAATCGACGGGCGCGGATTGGGTAATTGGAAAATTCAGAAATTGGGTCATTGAAACCCAATTCGCGGCGCGAGCTTCAAATTTCTCAATTACCAAATTCCCCAATTACTCAATTCCGTTCACGGGTAAAGTCGGTACAGCATTCTCGGGAACGGGATCGTCTCGCGCACGTGCTCCAGACCGCAGATCCAGGCTACGGCGCGCTCAATGCCCATGCCGAAGCCACCGTGGGGCACGCTCCCAAACTTGCGCAGGTCGAGATACCACTTGAACGCTTCTTCGGGCAGGCCATGTTCATGGATGCGCTGCAAAAGTAGTTCATACGACGCCATGCGCTGCGAGCCGCCGATGATTTCGCCATAACCTTCGGGCGCCAACACATCGACGCACAACGCAAGCTCTGGGCGCTGCGGGTCCGGTTCCATGTAGAACGCTTTCACCTTCGCGGGGTAGCGGTGGACCATGACCGGCTTGTCGAATTGCGCCGAGAGGTATGTCTCGTCCGGAGAACCGAGATCGCCGCCCCATTCGAACTTCGATTCGAGCGCGCCCTTGGCGTGGCCTTCCTGGAGATTCTTGACGGCATCGTCGTAGCTGATGCGCGGAAACGGCGGCTCGATTTTTTCCAGCTTGGAAATGTCGCGGCCGATAGTTTGCAGATCGACGCGGCGCCTTTCGAGGCAGCGCTTCACCAGGAAACTGATGAGGCTCTCGGCGAGTTCCATAACGTCGTCGAGTTCGGCATAGGCGACTTCCGGCTCGACCATCCAGAACTCGGTGAGGTGGCGGCGCGTCTTCGACTTCTCGGCGCGAAACGTTGGACCGAACGAATACACCTTGCCCAGCGCCATAGCCATGGCCTCGACATAGAGTTGGCCTGACTGCGTGAGGAACGCCTGTTCGTCGAAGTAGTCAACGGGGAAGAGAGTGCTGGTGCCTTCACACGCGGCGGGAGTGATGATCGGCGGATCGGTCAGCGTAAATCCGCGTTCGTCGAAGAAATCGCGTGCGGCTTTGATAATCTCGGCGCGCACGCGGAGAATCGCTGCCTGCCGCTGCGAACGCACCCAGAGATGGCGGTGCTCCATCAGGAAGTCGGTGCCGTGTTCTTTGGGAGTGATCGGGTAGGGCGAAGATTCAGGCACACGCTGCACGACCTTGACGTTCACGACATCAAGTTCATAGCCGCCGTGTGCGCGCTTGTCGGCCCGCACTTTCCCCTCGACGATCACGCTCGATTCTTGTGTCAGGGTCTTGATTGCGTCGAATACTTCCGGGGTGACAGCATTCTTCGGGACGACTCCTTGGATGATGCCGGAGCCGTCGCGAAATTGCGGGAAGAGCAGTTTTCCGCTCTCGCGAAGGTTATAAAGCCAGCCGCGGATAGTAACCGACTGGCCATCGTGCTTGCCGATTTCCGCGATGGTGGTTACGAGTGAAGACATAATCGATTGAGTCATTGAGTGATTGAGACATTGAGGCATTGGCAAAGACGGCACGAGGTTTCAATGATTCAATGATTCAATGACTCACTCATTCAATGACTCAATTCTCCAGTTTCTCGAACGTCTCCCCCAGTCTTTCCAGCGGGTTCACCTTCTCATCTTCCGCAATCTCCAGCAGCATTGGAGGGGTCTGGGGGGCTGAGCGCAACAGGTCCATGGATTCTTTCCAGTCGATTGTTCCTTGTCCCGGCCACAGATGCGAGTCCTTAATCTTGTCGTTGTCGTGCACGTGGGTTGAGCAAATGTGGCTTCGTAGAATCTCGAATCCCTCGCGCACAGAACCCGCCATGTGAGCGTGGCCAAAATCGAAGCAGACGCCAACGTCGTCGAAATGCGCGCCACGAATCATCTCAATCAGACGGTCGGGCGTTGACAGTTCGTTGGGAATATTCTCCAGCAGAATCCGCACTCCGAGCGGTTTGGCAAAGGCTCGCAGGTGCTCGATGGAGGTCATCGCCGCCTCGAACTTGCGCTCGTCAAAACTCTCGTTGGCTGTTCCCAGGTGCTGAATCAGGAAGCGAAACGGAATCTGTTCGGCGATTTCGAGCGCGCGCTTGATCTCGTCCATCGCCTCAATGCGCCCCGCGCGGTCGGGGGAAGCGATGTTGACGGGCGGTGCTCCGGCGCGGCCCCACTCATAGTCGGCATAAAGCGGAGAGTGCACGGAGTTGAGCGGGATGCCGCTGCCGCGAAACCAGTCGGCGATTTCCTTCACGTGCGCCTTGCGGTTGGCATAGTCGATATGCTGGCGCGCCGCAAAGACTTCAATTGCCTGGACTCCATTGCGGGCGAGACCATCCAGAATGCCCGGATGCAGGCGCTCTTTCACGTATAAGTAGGTTGAAACCGCTTTCTGCATGCGCTTCCTTGAAGATTTCAGATTGATGATTTCAGAATCCAGATTGAAAAACCTTCGCTCCAATCTGCCTTCAATCGCCAATCTGCACTCTAAAATCTACAATCTGAAGTCTGCAACCGCTCTAGTATCCCGCGGCCCTGCCATTACTATTCCTGCCGTCGGTTGCGCCAAGACGTTCTCCGGTCTTGGCGTCGACGGCGATGCACTCGGCGTCACTCCAGTAGGGCGATACGTTCTCCCCGTAGTGGAGGCCGACCTCAATGTTATAGCCCATCTGCCGGAGTATGTTCAGAGTATCGGGCGAAAACCATTTTTCCACGTTGACCACGTCGGGCAGCCACTGGTTGTGAAAGCGAGGCGCATTCACCGCCTCCTGGATGTTCATCCCGTAGTCGACGACGCCCATCAAGACGTTTGCCACAGTGGTAATGATCTTCGAACTGCCAGGTGAACCGAGAACCATCACAACCTTGCCGTCGCGCGTCACAATCGTTGGCGTCATTGACGACAGTGGACGTTTGCCAGGCCCGATCGCGTTCGCCATTCCTTGAATCAAGCCGTCACCATTCGGAACGCCGGGCTTGGATGAGAAATCGTCCATTTCGTCGTTCAGCAGGAATCCGAGGCCTTTGGCCGTGACACGCGATCCGAACCAGTCGTTGATGGTAGTGGTCACGGCAACCGCGTTGCCGTCGGCGTCGACGACGGAGTAGTGCGTCGTATGATTCGACTCGTGCCCCGGTACTGCAGCGGGATGCGACGCGGCATACTGCTCAAGTTCGCTGAAGACCGCGGGGCGCTTCAACTCTTTGCTCGGGCTGGAGTGGGTTTGATCAATCGATTCGCGCCAGGCCGCGGCGTATTTCTTGTCGATTAACTGGGCCACAGGAATTTTAGAGAAGTCGGGATCACCCATGAACTCCGCGCGATCGAAGAACGCCCGGCGGAACGCCTCGACCGTGTAATGAATCGACTGCGCGGAACGATCTCCCATGCCGGCCAGATCGTAGCCTTCGAGAATGTTCAGAGACTCGATCAACACGGTACCGCCCGACGACGGCGGAGGAGAACTGATGATGTCGTATCCGCGATAGGTGCCGCGGACCGGTTCGCGTTCTTTCACCTCGTAGTGCGCGAGATCGTCGGCGGTGATGAGGCCTCCGCCCTTCTGCATGGCTGCAGCCAGTTCGCGCGCCAGAGCGCCGTGGTAGAAATCATCCGGCTTCTCGGCGATGCGCTCGAGAGTGCGCGCCAGATCGGGCTGGCGAAAAATCTCTCCCGGCTTGTAGTAATCGCCGTTGCGCTGGAACACGCGGCGCGACTCGGGGAACTTGGCCAGGTACTGGTCGTGCATCTCCTCGGCCTCTCCCCAAGTCAGAGCGTACCCTTCGCGCGCCAGCTCGATGGCGGGGGCCATCACCTGCTTCAGAGTCAGCTTCCCGTATTTGCGTTCGGCATAGACCATGCCCGCAACAGAACCCGGAACGCCAATCGCTTTGTAACCAATTTCGCTGACGCCTTCGATAACGTTGCCCTGCGCATCGAGATACATGTCGCGCGTCGCCGCCGCGGGAGCTTTTTCACGATAGTCGAGAAAGTGCGCCTTCCCGTCGGCCATGACGATCAGCATGAATCCGCCGCCGCCGATGTTCCCGGCCGGCGGATGCACGACGGCCAAAGCAAACCCGGTGGCCACAGCTGCATCAATCGCATTGCCCCCGGCTTTCAATATTCCAACTCCCACTTGCGACGCCAGCTGATGCACCGTCACGACCATTCCGTGCTGCGCATGGACGGGTTGCGTCGACGCCGCCGCGAGGGGCGCCGTGACGGTCAGTAGGGCGCCGATCAGCAAAACCATCAGTGATCGACGCACACACTGCATGCGGGTTGAAAGCATACGGGATTGCACGGGACTCTTGAGGCTAGCCGAGGCTGGCGAGCAGAGTCAAATCGAGTGGGCTGGGGCGCGCCGAGGAATCAAAGACCATTGTTAGCACCCCGAACTTGCCGCCCCTTGCTGTGAAGCTAACCAAAACTCAGCCTCAACCGAGTCGCGGAACACCCGGATCACGGTGAAGTACTGCGCCGAGAGAACCTCGAACATCCGCATCATGCCGAACATGCTGTCGCGGGTGGCAACAATGGCACAAGCTCCGAATTGCACCTTCTCACGAAGAATGCGGAGCTCCGCGTTAATGGACGCGAACTGGGAGCTTTGCGGTAACGTGTCGGCCGTGCTTACATCCAGAAAAACATCCAGGTGACCGAAGCAGGATGGATCCGCGTTCAGAGTGCGAAAGTGGCCAATGACCTCCTCATAGGTCAAGGGGCTGCTGCACGTGGTGCGAATCAGCTTTCGACTGGCATCAATTCTGTAGGTCACTGGCATGACCCAACCCCACCCGGAGAGGCTACCACGGCCGGCATGGTTCCATGTCAAAGGCCGGACGCGCGTTCTGAAAAACGGAACCGGGATGAGACGCACGCTAACGTCTTTTCTTGCGGGTCTTCTTGAGCTTCGGAGCCTTGGCAGCCACCATCTCGTACGACTGCCGGATGAGATCCTCCAATTCGTCGCGGCGAACGGCATCGAGTCGATCGAGCATGACCCAACTGTAGCGGCCGACGTAAGGCGCGGGATGAATATCCTCGCGTTCAATCAATTCGGCAAAGAGCTCCGGCGTGCACTTGAAGCACAGGCGGGGATTGTCGAGGCTCACGATCGTGAATATCTTCCCGCGGACCTTGAAGCAGAGATCATCTTCCCACTGCAGATTTTCTGTAGCCTCGGGAAACGCCAGACAGTATTTGCGGAGATCATCAACCTTCATATCGGATATCTCTAAACTGGAGACGCGATTGCACAAATCAGGTTCCAATAAGATTGAAATGTAAACGGAACACATTGGCAACTCGACTCGCCTGAACCGGTATGCTTTGCCTGCAAAGGTCGGCACACCCTGCCTAGTGACTTCAGTCTCGCCGGTACAAACGAACGTGTCGATCCTCTAACTGGGGCAAATGGCTCACGTTAAGCCGGCACCCGCTACGCATCCGTTTGGCCCTCGCCTTGCCAATCCAAGAGTAGTCGCGGCGACCGAAGTTGCCCGAAAAAATGCCGATCAGACCATGAAGCAGGACTTCTTGAGAGGAGACAGTAATGTCAGTATCCGGTATCTCCAGCAACAGTTTGTTTGACACCAGCTCGCAAAGCGTCCAGAACAAGATGAAAGAACTCCAACAGGAGTTCCAGCAACTAGGACAGGACTTGCAGTCGGGGAATCTGTCTGCGGCGCAGAGCGATTATGCGACTCTGCAGCAAATGGCGCCGCAGTCCAGTTCCACGTCGTCGCAGAGCAGCAACCCCCTTGCGCAGGCCTTTCAGCAGCTATCGCAGGATCTGCAATCGGGAAATGTTTCTGCGGCACAGCAGGATTACACCAAGATCCAGCAGGATCTCCAAAGCCAATCCGGGCAGACGCACGGCCACCATCATCATCACGGCGGCGGCGGCGGAAGTAGTGCGGTCAGCCAGTTGTTTCAACAGCTCGGCGAGGCCTTGCAGTCGGGCGACATTTCTACAGCTCAGCAGTTGTTCGGCACGCTGCAGCAGGATCTGCAGGGCGGCGCTTCTTCTTCGCAGGGTACTTCGCAAGCGACGGGCGTCTCCGTCACAGCTTGAGCGAAACCTTTGCGGGCCGAGAATTAAGCAGGGGGCCAACGTACTCTGGCTCCCCTTCCCCATCATTAAGCTCTTTGCTTTGTCAGGACCGCTCAGGTTCTTTCCGGTCGGTGCAACGGAAACGCGTGCACCCTACGGGCAACAATCCACTTCTTGATTCTCGCCAAGTGTCCTGCTGTTTCCCGCTTCTGATATATTTTCCTGCCGAAACAGGAGGATCCTCCGTCCATGGATATTCATGGTGTTGCCCCGCTGCTGCAGGTTTTCGACATGCCGACCGCGATCCGTTTCTATCGCGATGTGCTGGGATTCGAAGTCTGGGGCTCGTCTCAACCCGGCGATGACTGCAATTGGGCCGGACTGAGGCTGCATGGCGCTGAGGTGATGCTTAATACCGCGTACGAGAAAGATCAGCGTCCGCCGGCGCCTGATCCCGTCCGTGTCGCCGCCCATGAAGACACCTGCCTATTCTTCGGATGCAAGGACCTCGATGGTGCCTACCAGCATCTTCGCGCGCACGATGTCCAACTGAAAGAGCCGAAAGTCGCGCCCTACGGCATGAGACAGTTGTGGTTCAAAGATCCCGATGGGTACGGACTGTGCCTTCAGTGGCCAGCCACGCAGGAGACGCACGATCAGTGGGCGAAGGCCTATGGCATCGAGCCCAAGACGATCGCATGAGCGGACGAATCAACGTTCCGTTCGATCCATCAGCCGATGCAGCCGTTCCTTCACCGTGGGCCATTCCGATGCGATGATTGAATAGCGCACCGAGTCACGCGGGATAAAGTCCGCCGCCAAGCGGTGGGAGCGCAAAATTCCTTCGCACTTCCCGCCAATGCGTTCGAGGGCGGCGCGCGAGCGCTCGTTGCGCGCGTCAGTATGAAAGCAGACGCGGAGCACCTGCCAGGTCTCAAAAGCGTGCGTGAGCATGAGCAGTTTGGCTCCGGTGTTGGCGCCGGTTCGAATGGCGGAGCGCGCGAACCATGTGTAGCCGATCTCGCATGCGTCGGGAACGTCCCGGCCACGCGAAGGATGGCCCTGCGGCCACGCCCATCGCTCGAGATTCCAGAAGCGCGTTGACCCGATGACGGCGCCGTCACTCACGCGGATGATTGCGAACGGCACTGCTGTCCCGGCGTCTCTCCACGCCAGAGCCGTCTCGATGTAGGCCGTCACTGCAGCCTGGCCACGCGGGACGGGACTCCATCGGTAAAGCTCAGTCTCCACGCCAGCAGCCGCCACCAGCCCGTCGATGTGACGATGGTCGAGGGGTTCCAGGTGGACGTTTTTGCCTTTCAGAACAAGTCTCTCCACGCTCATTTCTTCACTATGCATGGAGAGGCTCGGCGCGTGCAATGGTCATTCCTACACAACCAAGGGGGCCAGAACGTCCTCGCGACATCCGGTAAGATGCCGTCGCTACACGTACCGGGCAACTACTCGATGAAGGGCTTGATCACCGTCACCTTGCTATAGGCGACGCGGAAGCCCAGTCTCTCCGCGTTTCGTTGTGAAGTGCTCCCACCCTGCGTGACGACGACTGCATACTCGCACCCGGCCTTAATTGCAGCCGCCATGCGGGCGCGCAGAAGCGCGGTCTGCAAGCCACGTCCTCGAAACTCTGCCAGCGTGCCCGCGCCGCAGAGGGCGAAGACTCTGTGCTCGGAAATCACGAGGCCAGTACCGCAAGCCACCAGCGTGTCCTCGACACTCGCCGCGAACGCCAGAGCCCCATCCATCTGGTAGAAGGGAGCGATCAGGCCGCGATAGGCCTCCGGCGCACCGTCAGGGAAGAACGCTGTTTCCACAATCTCTCCCGCGCGGTTGGCCTCTTCCGGCAAACTCGGCCGGATCTCACACCCGGCCGGAGCCTGCGGAAAAGCTTCCGCAGCATCCAGCTTACGGTATAGGACATTGTTCAGCTCAGCGATCGCATAGCCTCGTGCTTTGAACATCTCAAAGACCGACACGTCGTGCAAGGGACACAGGTCTACCTGTGACGGAGCCTTGTGGGTCCGATAGAACTGCTCAACGCGATCGAGATCTTCAGCGGTGAATGGGCGGTCGAGGCCCGCGCCGGTTGCCCGTCCAATCGGCGAACCCAGGCCAGCAAAAATCATATGACCGCCGCAGACCTCTTCTTGTGCCGCTCGTATTTCGGGCCGCGTCTTCTGAAACATTCGCGCGTACAGCACCTGTGGCATTTCCTCGACCGATTCAAGACGGCGAGCGAATGCCTTATCCACGAATTGCATGGTGAGAATCCTTTCTGGTTGGAAGACAACGCAGGACTGGAGCGACGCGCACACTCTTGCGCGCGTGTCGCTCAACGCTACAGCCGGCGGAATTAAAGGACGGCAGTCATAGGCAGGACGACAGAGTAACCGTGCGCACGCGAGGATTCAAGAAGATTGTCGCTCACAGGCGCGATTCGTGAGCAGTGACTCGAAGACTGACAGCTGATAGCTGATCGCTGACAGCTGTCTTCCTCAAACTTCCTGCCGGGCTTCACCCAGGGAAACGTTGACATCCATCTTTTTCTTGTTCCGGTAGATCGTGACTTTTACTGTATCGCCGGCGCGGCGGTTGTCCATCATCTGCGCCAGATCGTCTTCGTCTTGCACCTTTTGGCCGTCGATGGCAACGATCAAGTCGCCGCCCAGCATGATGGGGGTATTCCCCAAATACGCCCGCTCGCTGCCGCCGCGCAGTCCAGCCATATCCGCCGAACCACCTGGGGTCACTTGTACGATTAGCAGGCCGTAGTCCGCTGGCAAGCCGATTTCATCTGCCAACTCGGGACCAATGGGAATGGTGCGCACGCCCAGCGCCGGACGCCGGACCCGACCCAGCGTGACCAGATCATTCAGCACGGCTTTGGCGGTATTGATGGGAATCGCGAAGCCGATGCCCGCACTCTGGTTCGCGTTCGAAAGAATCATGGTGTTGATGCCAATGACTTCGCCGTGCCAGTTCATCAGCGGTCCACCGGAGTTGCCGGGATTGATCGCGGCATCCGTCTGAATGGCTTCGTCAATGTAGGCGCCATTCGGCTCGCGTACCGGGCGGATCGAACTCACGATTCCTCGAGTCATCGTTCCGGATAACCCAAAGGGATTGCCAATGGCATACACCTTCTGACCCACCTGCAGATTGCGCGAATCGCCCAGCACCGCAGGAACGAGATCGGACGCCTTGATCTGGATCACTGCGAGGTCGTGCGCAGGATCGGTGCCTACTACGGTCGCCTTGTACTTCTTGCGATTGTGCAGCGTTACTTCCACCTGCCGCGCGTCGGCAATGACGTGATAGTTAGTCAGGATGTGACCGTCTTTGTCGATGACAAATCCGGAGCCCTGCCCCTCCTGCGGCACGAGGCCGTAGAAGAAATCGAATGTCATGGCGCGCGAGGTAACGTTCACCACCGACGGAATGTTCTTGCGGTAGACGGAGATATTGTTCTGCTCTTCGCCGTCGAGCGTTTCTCCGGGAGCAGCCTCAGTGATCTCCACATCCGTGGGATGGCTCAGGAAGTTCAGACCATGCAGTCCGCTAGCCTGCGAGTTCGAACGCCACGTGGTGAAATAGAAGAACGCGCCGGCGATGGCCAGCGCGAGAATCAGGGGCCGCATGACTTTCATAATTCAACCATCCGCAAATAGATACGATGTCGCAGAGTAAAAAGGTCCATCTGATTAATTCTAAACAATACTAAAGAGATGTGGCACGCCGGCGACGAGTAGCTTGTGCAGGAAGAAAACAATGACCGCTCGAACCAGAAGGCGCGCGAAGAAGCACACAGTCAAAGGCTTTGCTCAGGCTGCCGCGCGCAACTGCTCCCATACCTTGCCGACCTGCTCGCGCGTGCAATCAAGCGGGCCAGAGTTATCGATGACAAAATTGGCGACTTTGATCTTCTCTTCGTCGGGAAGCTGTGCAGCCATGCGCCGGACGACCTCCTTGCGCGCAGTTTCGACGTCGATTTTCTGCCGTGCAGCGAAACGGGCAACGCGCTGCTCCGCCGTGCAAGTTACGACGATGAGTCGGTCAAAGCGCTTGGCGGCGCCGGCTTCGAGAATCAGAGCCGCCTCCACAATCGCGACGGCGTGCGCATCCTGGCGGCCCATCTCCTGCATCCATTCATCCTGGCTGCGTATGACGACCGGATGCACGATGCGGTTGAGTTCCTCGACGCGTGAAGCGCGCTTGCTCTCTGCCACGTCGGAGGCACCGAAGGCAACCTCAGCAAGCTTCGCGCGGTTCACGCTCCCGTCAGGATTTAGAATCTCCCGGCCAAATTGGCGGACAACTTCGTTGTAGACTGGCTCGCCTGGCTGCATCAAAAAATGCGCGATGCGATCGGCCTGCACCAGGCGCGCCCCCAACGCAACAAACATCTCCCCAACCACCGATTTGCCAGCCGCGATGCCTCCGGTGAGGCCGACTTTCAGCATCGCGCCTCCGGCAGAAAGATTTTCACCACAGAGACACAGAGGCACGGAGAAAGGCAAAAGGAAAAGGAAAAGGAAAAGGTGCAAGCTTTTCTCTGTGCCTCTGTGTCTCTGTGGTGAGGCTTCATGTCAGGCGCGCGAGAGTTCCGGGATCCTGTTTCCGCGCCGCATCTTCGCGGCCTTCACTGTGTTGAACATGAGCATCGCAATCGTGAGTGGACCGACGCCACCCGGGACTGGCGTCATCGCGCCAGCAACTTCTGCGACCTCGGGATGCACGTCGCCGATGAGCGTCGATCCTTTCTTGCGGAAGCTTTCTTCCCGCTTGGCGTTGCCAGAAAAGAAGCGTTGAAACTCCGCGGCGTCCGTCACTGTATTCATTCCGACGTCGATCACCGTCGCGCCGGGCTTCACAAAGTCGCGCGTGATCATGCCGGCCCGACCGATCGCCGCCACGAGGATGTCGGCTCTCCTGCAGACGCCGGGCAAATCGCGCGTTTTCGAGTGACACACAGTGACTGTGGCATTAGAGTTCAGCAGCAGCATGGCGGCAGGCTTGCCGACGATGTCGCTGCGACCGACCACTACGGCCTCGCTTCCAGCAATCGCAATACTGCTGCGCTTTAAAATTTCAAGCGCTCCCGCCGGCGTGCAAGGCACTAGCCCTGGACGCTGCGTGGAGAGAAATCCAACGTTCATGGGATGAAAACCATCGACATCCTTCGCCGGATCAACGGCCATCAGTACTTTCTTCGCGTCGACCTGTGGAGGGAGGGGAAGCTGCACCAGAATCCCGTCGATGTCGTCGCGCCGGTTCAGCGCTTCGATCACAGCAAGCAATTCATCAGTCGTCGCCGATTCCGGCGGGGTGAGTTTTTCGCTGTAGACGCCAACTTCCTCGCAGGCTTTGACCTTCCCGCGCACATAGATTTCAGAGGCGGGATTGTGCCCCATGAGCACGACAGCAAGTCCAGGACGCATGCCAGCAGCTGCCATGGTCCTCACTTCCGCAGCTACTTCGGCGCGGATGTCTTGCGCGATCTTGGTTCCGTCGAGGATGCGGGCTGGCATAGTTTTGGCCTCAGGCGCTGATTTCAGCCCTCCGGCTCTAAAATTTTACACCGCCGGGCGCGTCGAATGCGCAGACGATCTAAACCTCGGCCTGTCGTACAATGTTTTTCGTCATGATTGCGAAGAATCTTCTGGAAATTCTGGTTTGTCCGGAGTGCAAGCAGGAACTCGAGTACCGCCAAAACCCGGAGAGCTTGAAGTGTAAGCAGTGCCACCGGGTGTATGCGGTGAAGGACGACATTCCCATCATGTTGCTGGATGAGGCTACGATCGAAACGCCCTGACTCCTGGAAAATTACCCGTCCTTTAACACAGCATTCACATTGCCGTAATACGATCTGCGGATGCCTCAGGAGTCTCTGCACATCGAAGATCTCAGCGACACCCCGGCGGGTCAGCGTGTATTGCGTCTGAGCGGGCCCGTTCTCCTTTCCAATTTCTTTGACTTTCAGGCAATGGTCCGCGCCGACAGCTCGCAGATTCTCATCCTCGACCTCACGAAGGTTCCCTACATCGACTCCGCGGGAATCGGAGCCCTGGTCGGCGCCTACGTGAACCGTCAAAAGGATGGCCGCCGCCTGGCGCTGGCCGGCGTGACAGATCGCGTGCGCAACACCATGCAAGTCACACGCGTCGAGCAGTTCTTCCACTTCTATGAGACCGTGGCCGCCGCTCAGGCGACACTGGCAAGCACATAGTCACACCCGACCGGTCCTGCCTCGAGATTTGCGGGGCAAGATCGGCAGGATCGGTCGCTCGCTCCTCCTTGCACCGCGAGCGTAGGATATTCTTCGCCTCCTTCGTAACGCTCAGGACCAACGCAACACTATTGAGATAGCGCCATGGCGGGTGAAGACTCCACAACCGGCTCGAAGGCGAGCCCCCCAAATCATTTCTCCCTTTGAGAGACGATCTTTGTCGCACCGGTCCTGAAACCGACACATAGTGTCAGTTTTGAGATTACTTTTGGGTACCAAGGAAACTTTCCTGGCCGGAGTTGCCAGAACCGGCCCTCCGCAACTTTCGATATTCACAGGGGTTAATGAATCCAGAGGGGCTTGGGGACCGTAATAGGAAAAGTGGGCGGAATTAGGCAGCTCAATTGCATGCAACTATCACAGCTGCCGATGAGTCTAATACGGCAAAGAGTTAACAGGTCGGAGTCGGAGGTGATGACGGCCATGACGAACACCAAGATGATCGAGAAGAATGACAAAGATCGGTTCACGATGACCGAGTTGGCGGCTCTCAGGAGCGACCTGCTTCAGGGGGGGATGATCGATTCCTACGAGGCGGCGGAGTTGCTTCAGGTATTCCTGATGGGCCGCGGCTATGGGGTTTCACCCAAAGCGGCGCTGGACGCGGCAGGCCGCGTCGAGATGGCAGGGTGCGCTCTGCCAGTTCTGCAGCTTGAGTTGGAAAACCTGGCCATGGTGATGTAAGTTTCGCGCCTGCACGGGCCGGTGAACCCGCAATGGCGCAAAATGGGAATGAGGCGTAAGGCTGCGTGCAAACGCACTCTGCCCTGCGCTGGAAAACACGGACGCGGTGAGCACGCCGTGAGAATTTGACATTCTGGGCCGCCGGTTGACAAAAAATCGACGGAAGCCAGTTCCACAAAGGAAAAGCCGGGCCAACCAGCCCGGCTTTGTGGTTTTTGGGTAGAACCCGTTCAGACAGGTATCAAGATCCCCATCCTGATCTGTTCTCCGTTCACTACTTTCCCGTGCCCGAGAGTGTCGTTTTCTGTGGACTCCCGGCAGCATTGTCTGTGACGGCGAGCGCCGCCGAGCGCAGGCCAGTCGCTGCCGGGGTGAACGTCACGCTGATGGTACAACTCGCTCCTGCGGCGAGCGAACTGCCGCAGGTGTGAGTCTGCGCGAAATCTCTGGCGTCCGTCCCAGTAATCGCGATAGACGCAATGCTCAGGCTGCTTGTGCCCTGGTTGGTGAGGGTAACGGTCTTCGCCGCAGTCTTGACTCCCACGGAGACTGATCCGAAGGCCACGGCGAGAGGAGAAAGCTTTGCGGTCGTGCCGACTCCGCTCAGGATTACCTTCTGCGGACTTCCCGCGCCGCTGTCCGTGACGCTCAGTGACGCGCTGCGCGCGCCAGTGGCGCCAGGAGTAAAGGTAACGCTGATCGTGCAACTTGCGCCCGCCGCTAACGAACTTCCGCACGTATGAGTTTGCGCGAAGTCGCTGGCATTGGTCCCCGTAAAGCCGATCGCTGTGATCGTCAGGCTGGCGTTGCCGATGTTGGTCAGCGTTACGACTTTCGCCGGACTCGTCACTCCAGTCGCGACGGAGCCGAAGCTGAACGAGAGCGGAGTCAGTTTCGCGGTGGTACCGACTCCACTGAGAGCTACCAGTTGCGGACTGCCCGTGGCATTGTCAGTCACGCTGAGCGAGGCCGTGCGCGTTCCGGTAGTTGTAGGCGTGAATGTCACGCTGATCGTGCAGCTTGCGCCTGCCGCCAGCGAGGCTCCGCAAGTATGGGTTTGCGCGAAGTCTCCCAAGTCAGCGCCAGTGATCGCGATCGCTGAGATCGAGAGGCTGGCGGTGCCGGTATTAGTCAGCGTGACTTTCCTGGCCGGACTAGTGACGCCGGTCCCGACCGCCCCGAAGGCCAAGCTCGTGGGCGAGAGCTGCGCGACCGGGCCTCCGCTCGTTGATGACACGATTTCAAAAACCGTGCCGCCGGCCTCGCCGGCATTGCCATCGCCGTGAGATCCGCCATAGCCGGTGGTCCCGTAGAGGTTCCCGCTGCCGTCGAGGATCAGTGCCGCTGATGGGTTCGCACCGTCTGTGCTGACGAGATTGAAGCTGTGCACAACGCTTTCGATCCAGCCGCCGCCAGTTTGCGGCATCATCTCGAAGACGCTTCCGTAGCCGTATGAGCCGCCGGCATACGTCGTGCCGTAGATATTGCCTGCGGCGTCGAATACAAGCGTTGCGTTGGGATTGATGCCGTCGGATTCATACTCCCCGAAACTGTGCAGGACCTTGAAAGTCCAGGTGCCTCCGGTCCCCGGCGACAATTCGAATACGGTGCCGTCCAGACCATAGCCGTTACCGCCGGAGTGCGCGACACCGTAGACGTTCCCAGCGGAGTCGAGCACGACACCGCCGGTAATCAAGTAGCCTTGCGGACTGCCGCCGCCAAAGTTGTAGATCACTTTCTCCGTCCAGCCTCCGCCACCCTGCGGGGACGAGTTCGAAGACAGTGCCTCCGCCTTCGAGATCCTGGCCCGTGCCGCCATCGGCGGTCGTGCCCCAGAGATTTCCCTTGGAATCGAAGACGAGATTCGCTTCCGGGAAATAACCATCGGCCTGGCTCAGATAGTTGAAGTTGTAGAGAACCGTCTCCGTCCACGTGCTACCAGTGCCCGGCGACAGTTCAAAGACAGTCCCGTACCCACCGCCGTAAGTCGTGTCGCTGGTGCCTCCAACGCTGGTCGTGCCGTAGAGATTCCCCTTGGAATCGAAGATCAACCCGGCTTCAGGGATTTTTCCATCGGCGAGAGAGACTCCGAAGCTGTAGAGAGTCTTCTCCGTCCACTTGCCGCCGGTGCCAGGCGACAGCTCGAACGCCGTGCCGAGGCCGTAAGCGCCTCCAGCCAGAGTCGTGCCGTAGAGATTACCTTTGGAGTCGAGCACAAGGCTTGCGATGGGCAATGCTCCGTCGCTGCTAGTCGCACCGAAGTTGTATAGAACCTTTTCCGTCCACGTGCTGCCGGTGCCGGGCGACAGTTCGAAGACAGTTCCCGCGGTGACGGTATTGATGCCATACGTGATCTCGTTCGGGCCGCCGAATCGGGTCGTGCCATAAAGATTCCCGCTGCTGTCGCGCACGAGGCTGGCGAGGGGCACGCCGCCATCGTTGGTGATCGAGCCGAAGTTGTAGAGAATTTTTTCCGTCGGAGGAGTAATTGGACTAATCGTGTAGAGCCGCTGAGGCGACCGCGCTGTTGGTGTAGCCCGACGCGACCGCAAGGGCTTTGATAGTTTCTGTGGCTGTGACCGAAATGGGCCCCGTGTATTTCGTCGACGATGTGGTCGGAGTGTTGCCGTTGGTCGTGTAGTAGATCGTGGCTCCCGGAGCCGCGTCGGTAATCGTCACTGACTGCGCGAGAGTGTATGTGCCCGCCGATGGCGAGAACCAGGGGGTTCCAGCAGTCGTGCCGATCTGGTAATTCGCCTTTGCCGGCTGGGACTGCGGAAGTGAGCCGGAGATCGCATACGCCGTAATCGTCTCCGAACTCGATACCGTGATGGCCGACTTGTACTGTGTCGGGGAACCACCGTTGATCGAGTAATAGATGGTTGCGTTCGGTGTCGCATCGGTGATCTTCACCGTCTGCGCTGCGCTATAGGCGCCGCCCGCCGGCGAGAACTTTGGGGCTGCGGTCACCACCGACGCAATCTTGTAGACGACTCCGTACAGTCCAAAGCTGTTCGCGCCACCCGCTTCGGTCGTACCGTAGACATTGCCGGCCGCATCGAACGTCAGCGAGCCCAGTGGAGTGGCGCCGTCTGAACTGCCGGCGAAACCGTGCAGCGACGTCTCTTTCCAGCCCGAGGCGCGGTTCAGGACGAACACGGTCCCGGAGCCGTTTCCGGACCCTCCAGCCGTTGTTGTCCCATACAGGTTGCCGGCCGTATCAAACACCAGAGTGCACGCCGGGTAATAGCCATCCGGAGCGGCCGTGAAGTTGTACAGGATCTGCTCAACCCACGCGCCTCCAATCGGTGACAACTCGAAGACTGTTCCCAGATGAAGTCCCTGGCCGTAGTTGCCGCCGTAGTAGGTCGTTCCAAAAATATTGCCCTGGGCATCGAGCAAGAGGCCGCCTTGGGGCTCTGCTCCGTCCATGCCATTGATGGCGAACGTGTGGAGCACTTTGTAGGTCCATGTCCCGCCCGATCCTCCGGCCAACTCAAATACCGTCCCGTATCCGTTCGCTCCCCCTGCGGCGGTCGCGCCGTACAGGTTGCCCGCTGCATCGAAGACCACGCCGGCTACGGGGTTGATACCATCCAGACTGTTGTTTTGGAAGCTGTAGAGGACCTTCTGTGTCCAGGTCCCACCCGTTCCTGCGACCAACTCGAACACTGTCCCCAGGCCGCTCGCGCCGCCGGCGTTGGTCGTGCCATAGAGGTTGCCCTTGGCGTCGAAGACCAGATTCTCGCGCAAAGGGTTGGCGCCATCCGTGGTGTCGTTTTGGAAGCTGTAGAGGACCTTCTCGGTCCAGGTTCCACCCGAAGGCGTCAATTCAAAGACCGTCCCGCAGCCCAGGACGCACGTGCCGGTCCCCCCATTGGCGGTCACGCCGTACAGATTGCCTTTGGCGTCGAAGATCAGTCCCCCCTTGACTGCGATTCCGTCGCCGCTCGCGCCGAAGCTATGAACGATCTTCTCCGTCCAACTCGCACCCGAGGGCGACAGCTCGAACACCGTACCGTCACCGTAAGTGCCTCCCGATGCGGTGGTGCCGTAAAGATTCCCCTTGGCGTCGGAAACCAGACCGGAGACGGGAGTCAGCCCATCCGATCCGCCGTAAACGAAGCTATAGATAATTGATTCCTGCGCAATTGCGGTCGCCGCAATGATTGCAAAGCTGAGGACAAAAACGACAAGCAGAAAGAAAGCCTTCGCGGATACTCGCCGCATATCAACCTCCCACAATTGCTGATTCCATACTTCGCTGATTTGGCCCACCGACGTGATTCCAGGGCTCTCCCGACCCAACTCCGCCCCCCAGCGAGGGCGCCGCCAACTTGCGCTGCTCAAAGAAAATACCCCTTAAGAAAAAGAAAGCCGGACCGAACCAGCCCGGCTTTCCCGCCCGGCGAATGCTGTCGCATCCACGCGGGCAATTGCGGAGCCGTTTTGGATTCCCACTCTTGCCGCCCTCTCGCGGCAAAAGTACGAATCCGTCCCCACTCCACTCTCAAGGTTGATAAATCTGCACGTTGTTGTAGACCGTTCCCTGGGTCGCAACGCCGGTGTTTGAACCGCCGAAGCAGTAAAGCAACCCACCATCGACAGTCGATCCCGGAGCAATCACCGCCTGAGGAATCGTAGCCTGCGTGGTCCACTTATTTGTGCTTACGTTGAACGACTCGTTCACGGTTACAGGACTGCCGTTGTTCGAGCCGCCAGCCACGTACAACTGTCCCAGGGAAGTGCCGAAACAACTGGCGTTCCGATGCGCTGAATCCGGCATCAAGCCGCTCCATGCATTCGTCGAAACGTTGTAGCTCTCGTTGTCGCCAGTGTCCTGCGAAGCGGTGTATCCACCGGCTGCGATGATCTTCGTTCCCAGCAGACCTACAGACGGCTCCGACTTTCCAACGAGTAACGGAGCCTCCGTCGTCCAGGCGTCGCTCGTCGGGTTGAATTTTTCCACCGTGTTCAGCCTGAGGCTCGCGCCGTTTCCTCCAATGACATAAATCATGCCGCCATCGACGACTGCCTCCGTGCTTCCCCGCGCGGTGGGCATGGCGGTTTTCGTAGTCCATTTATTGGTGGTCGGGTTATAGGCCTGCACCATACCGGTTGCCGTACCGCTCGTTGTGGTGTAGCCACCGATCACATACAGAACGCCGTTCACCACGGCGCTGGCGGCGCCATAAACCGGAGTTGGAATCGCCGCCGCTGTCGTCCAGCTGTTGCTCGCGGGAGTGTAGACCTGATTGTCGCCAACCAGCGCCGTGGCGGTCGCTCCGCCTACGACGTAAATCTTGCTTCCGACGGTGCCGGTCGCCGGGAACTGAACCGCGGTCGGCATCGCCTTCCCGCTCGCCCAAGAGTTGTGCACGATGAACTTCTGCGCGCTGGTGAGCGTCGTCGTACCAGTCGTCACCGTCACTTGGCCGTCGGTCGCTCCGGCTGGCACCGTCGCGAGCAAGAACGTCGTCCCCGTGCGCGTAACGGTTGTGGCCGTCACTCCATGGAACTTCACCACCGATGACGCGCTGAATCCCTGGCCGATGATTCCGATGTTTGACCCGACCTTTCCCGACGTCGACACCAGGCTGACAAATGGCTTGGCGCCGATGTTGAAGGTGAACACCGTGCCGCAGCCGCCAACGCCGACGAGTTCGCCGTCGTTTTCCACGGTAGTGCATCCGTTGTTGTCCCCGCCCACATAGGTAGTTCCATAGAGGAGCCCATCCGTCATCTGGATCAATGGACCGGTGGGTTGGCCGCCAAGCGCGTCACCCACAAAAGTGTAGAGAGTGGCAAGCGTCGCCGTGGTGGTGTTGTAGCTATAGATCGTGCCCCAACCCCATGGACCCTGCTGGTTGCTGGTAACGCCATAAAGCAAACCATTGGTGGCTTGGATCAGGCCGGAGTAGGGGAAGTCGCCGGTCGCCGCGTTTCCTGTGGAGGGAAAGTTGTAGAGCACCGTATAAACGCCGGTTGGGCCCATTCTGAAAAGGACTCCAGCCCCGTTTGTGCCGCCACTGCGCGTGGTGCCATAAAAGTTGCCGTCTTTCGCCTGCAGCAACGGCGTGTAACCCGCAGATCCATCCGTGCCCGAAAAATTATGCAGGACGGTCACCGTTCCGGCCGGAGTCATCTTCAGGATGACCCCATTGTTGCTGCTTCCTCCCAAAACGCTGGCCCCATAAAAATTTCCATCGCTTCCCTGCATCAGCGAAGACACATTCTGCCCATCGGGACCAGTGAACGTGTGTAGCGTGGTGAACGTCCCTGCGGATGTGACGGAATACGCCGTGCTATTCGTAGCCTGGTTGGAGGTGACTCCGTAATAGATCCCGTTCGTACCCTCGATTGGCGGGTGATAAGGATAAGACCCGTCTGCACCGTTGGTGAAGGTATGCAGGGTGGTCGAAACCCCCGCTGGCGTGACTTTGTAAACCGTCCCGTATATCCCGCCACCCCCGTCATTGTTGCCAGTTGTGCTGTAAATGTTCCCGTCAGTTCCCAGCGACACTCCATAAGAGCAATTGCTCGGGACGTATACGGACTTGAGCGTTCCCGAGGCTGTGATGTCCAACACCGTCGAGTCGACGCTGAGTGGAATGCAAGTCGAGAAATACAAGTTGCCGTTGCGTCCCTGCGCTACGGCCTGGTCGTTGGGATTTCTCGGGGTGCTGTTATTCCCAGAAAAGCTGTAAATAGTCGTCGGAGTCTGGCCGTGAGCAACCGCCACCAGGCCGAGCACCAGCGCGGCGCTGAAAATCGTCACAAAGAGTTGGTGCGAGAGGCGGTTTACAGACATCAGAACTCCTCCTAAACCACTGATTCAAAATGTTAAGTTGCCAGATTGAGTGCCCATTCGTGCCGTTCGGCAGGCCCTTTCGTGGGGGAGCGGCACGCTTCGAATCGCGCTATACTATGGCGGCTTCGCCTCCCCCGGGCAAGAGACAAGTCAGGCCGACTCGCGCCAATTCAGGTCATTTCAGGTATGTCAGCCAATCGCGACCCACTCGCCGGAAAGCGTCTGGATTCGTGGAAGGAAATCGCCTCCTTCTTCGGACGCGCGGAGCGCACCGTCAAGCGCTGGGAAACCGAGCGCGGGCTTCCCGTTCACCGCGTCCCCGGAAGCGCGCGCGGTACTGTCTTCGCTTATCCAGAAGAACTAGCCGAGTGGCTGAAAGGACGGAGCACAGAACTAGAAGCCGAAGAGGCTCCTTCCGTCGAGAGTGACCAGCAACAGGCCTCATCGGCCTCTGCGCCAACCGTCCCAATAGCAACGCCCCCCTTCACCCCGGCCCGAGTCGCTGCTTGGCTCATACCGCTGGTCCTGGCCGCAGTCCTAGTCGCGATCTTCTCGCTCGGAGGCCGTGGACTCCACTTCAAGGCTCTGGCCAATCGCCATGCACCCAGTGCCGACGCGCAGGAGCTCTACCTCAAGGGACGCTACTACTGGGACCGCCGTACTCCCGAAGACTTGAATAAGGCGATCGACTATTTCACACAGGCAATCGTCAAAGATCCAAGCGACGCCCAGGCTTACGTCGGTCTCGCCGACTGCTATAACCTGCTACGAGAATTCGGAGCCATGCCTTCCACCGAGGCTTATCCGCGCGCGCTAGCGGCGGCTCAACGCGCCGTCGAGCTCGACGACACTTCTGCCGAAGCCCACAGCTCGCTCGGATTTGTTACCTTCTGGTGGTCGTGGCAAGGCGCCACCGCCGAACGCGAATTCAAGCGCGCCCTCGAGTTGAATCCCGATCTTGTCCGCGGCCACCACTGGTACGCGACCTATCTGCTGGCGGTGCACCGCTTCCCGGAGGCTCTCGACCAGATCGAGCAGGCCCAGCGACTTGAGCCTTCGTCCACCGCAATTCTCGCCGACAAAGGATTTCTTCTTTGGACAGCTGGCCACCGCGACGAGGGAATCGCGCTCCTCAAGCAACTGGAAACAACCGAGCCTTCGCTTTCCTCGACCCACAACTATTTGGGAAAAATCTACTGGGACGCGAAGAACTATCCCGCCGCCCTTTCAGAGTGGAAGCGCCTCGCAGAATTGCGCCACGACCAGGCAGGCCTGGCAATCGCCGATGCCAGAGAAAAGGGATTCGCAGTCGGCGGCTTGCAGGGCATGTGGGAAAGCGAATTTCCCGTTCGCAAAGATATGTTTGATCACGGCTCCGGCTCGGCTTATGAACTCGCGGAAATCTGTGCCGCCCTAGGCAAGACCAAGGACTCTGAGGACTATCTTCAGATCGCCTTCGATCGCCGCGAGTCCAGCGTACTCACCGGCGATTACACCATTGTGGCGTTGACCCGCGATCCCCTCTTTCAGCAACTCGAAGCCCAGGTCCGCGAAAAGTTGGCAGAGTAACGCTAGCTTTCCGGCTGCCGCTTGCACGTAAGAACAATATCCGAGTAAAGACAGAAGAGCGCCTTGCGAAATTGCTTCCGGCAAGGCGCCCCATTATTCGAATCTTGTGTTATCCATCCCCTACATCGCCAGACCGCTAAGCTTCAGGGTTGAATGAGAAGCTCCTTTGTTTTCCGAACTCCCCATCGTCAGCGAGAAGCGCACGTTGGAGGCGCAAGAGGAAAAGTCAATCGATACGCTTCCATTCACAACACCGCCCGGAGCCACGCTTCCAACCAGTTCTGGAAGTTTCGTAATCACCACCGGTGTGCACGCCGCTCCAGCACTCTGCGTTAGCACAAACGTGTTGATGTGAATGTTGTTGGCCTGCCCCGGCCCTTTATTCGTGAAGCTGAAACTCCAAACGCGCGCGTTCGAAGCCCCACTCTGGCTAGTGAGCGCAGCATTCACTGTAGTCGGTAACGGTGTAAAAACCGCACTGATCGTCTGCGGAGCGCTCATCGTAATTGTCGTCGTTGCGCTCTTGGCATTGGCGACGCTTCCCGTCCAGTTGGTGAAGGCGTACCCGGCCGCCGGAGTGGCGGTCAAGGTTGCCACCTTGCCGGCGTTGAAGAAGCTGCCCGACCCGGGCGTAATCTTTCCACTCCCGACCGGCATAACCGACGAGGTAAGCGCATATTGCGTGTTGAAAGCTGCGGTGTACGTAGCTCCCGCGCTTGGCACCGTGATGTTGTGAGTCATCGCGCCGCCATCCGACCAACTCTTGAACGCATACCGCACACCAGGCGTTCCAGCCTGTGGTGACGTCGTCGAAAGGGCGAGCGTACTGCCAACCGCGAATTGACCGCTGAACGGAGCTTGCTGAATCGTCGAGTTTTCTGAAACCTGCAGGTTGACCGGAGTGGTCTGCAACGTGACGGTCGTGACCTGGCATCCCGCCAGCGTGAAGTCTTCAATTTGCGTCGTCCAGTTATTCGTTCCATCCATCGGCTGGTATTGCTGCGTGTAGTAGTAAGTGCAATCGTCGATCGGATCGACGGTGAGGGTGGCGCGCGTATCCCAGAGCGAAGTCGTCTGTGACGCGTTCCCCGGATTGAGCAGCGTTTCGTTTCCTAGCGTGCCTAGAGCATCGCCCGGCGCTCGCGTTGCCACGTATTGGCTGGGCGGAGTCTGCGAACTCGACAAGTTGTATCCGACCGCGATGTTGCCTGCCCGGTCCGTCGCAATGGCGGGAATGAAACGATACGAATTCGTGTCCGGCAGAAACGTTCCTTCTTGATACAGGTACAAATCGCCGCTAGAGCCGATTCGGATTTCGTAGAAGCGAATGCCCGTCACGGTCTCGACCGTCTCGGCGGCCAGCAACGATTGATGGTCGGGGTAGTTGCGGTAAGGCAGGCGGCTCGTCACCAAGTTGCCGTACGGATTGAGGCCCGTTCCATTCGGCTGCTTTACGCAATCTCCTGACCCGGCACCGGTGCACGCCAAATTAAAGAACCCTTCATTCATCAGGATAGGTAGACTCAGAGTCGAATTCTGAGAATCATTCCAATCGACGTGAAACTTCCAGATGTCCAAGGCAAGATAGTTCAAATCATCAGCCGCAAAGTAAGCCGGAGCTCCCGCTGGTGGCGGAGTCAAGCCATCCACGTCGGAAACGATCGCGCCAAAGTACTGGCTTTGAAGTTGGACGCATTGAATGCCCGCGGCCTGTCCGGCCAGCATGTTGCTGCGCTGTAACGCGCAGTATTTCGGTCCCACGAAGGTCGTTCCCGCATACATATCGAACGACATGTAGTATGCGTCGGGCCAAACTCCCAACCTCGCGTCACGATTGATCCAGGAGGTGTTGAGGTACCCGATCTGGAAGGAGTAACGGTTCCAGGTTCCCGTCGCGTCGTCGGTAGTTGAGACCGCAACGCACTGCAGATAGGGCGCTCCGCTCGACATGGCATACTGACTGACCACCCAGCGATTCGCCAGCTTGTCGAAATTCACCGTCGGCTGCCCGTCATTGTCCGTCTCGCACGGGCCGCCGAAGCCGCTCCAAATGGTATTGCCCGGCGTCGGCCCGACGAGAATGGAGCCGGTCGCCTTCGAAAACACCGCGAATGAGCCATCGACCCACTGGAGATATTGCGTCGTGCCAACCGCGCCGGTCGCGTCCGACGGAGTGGTCGTGGGCGTGAACGATCCGTTGGGGCCATTAAAAAAGTTGCCCACTCCCAGGAGATTGAAGAATCCGAGCGTCGTGGTGACTCCGGTCCCTCCGTTGACCTGTGGCGCCGAGTCCGCGTTCGCGCTGCCCGACTGAGACGGCCTGGTGAACTTCGGCATGTCAAAATTCGCCAGAGCGCTGCGCCGCCCCGTCGTCGAGGGTGACAAGTTCCGCAAGGGTTCGGAACGGTCGTGATGAAACTCGGCGGCAACGGTCACATGGCCGTACGTCTGGGCCGAACCATTCCTTCCGGCTTGAGCGTCAAGCGAGCTCGGGAAGGGAAGCAGAGTAACCGAAAGAAATAGGGACAAACAAACGAAGTAGGCAACGCGAGACATGGGATTCGTCCTCCACACACTTAAAGCGACAATCGAGTGCGGAGGACCTCATCCAGGAACTAAGAAATCTGCGCCGACCCGTTTAGGGTCTGAAGGGTGCCCCTTCCTTGCGTTTTTTGGCAAGCACCTGCCCTGAGGTTGTCGAAGTGGGGGGCGATGCTGCATGTGCTAGTTTGATTTTGTTCTGGATACCTGGTCATTCTTTCCCCCATAGCCGCGCTCACCGCGAGGTATCCGTTCGCCGTCTCCGCTGCTCACTCTCCTCTATGATTTCAGTCAAATCCATTACCGGCCGTATCTCAATCGTTCCAAGTCCACACTTAAAACCTGGAAGCTGTGAAGCAAGCTGAACGGCATGATTGAGGTCTCGCGCCTCAAGTAACTGAATGCCACCGAGCTGTTCCTTGGTCTCCGCATAGGGGCCGTCGGTGGTCGCGACTTTGCCGTTTTTCCAGCGCAGGGTCAATGCGGTCTCCGGAGGCTGAAGAGATACTTCGGCAACCAGATGTCCGTTGGCGCGCAGATGGCCATTGTGCTCAAAGCATTCGTCGAGCACTGCGTGTCGCTCGTCCTCGGTCATCGCTTCGAATTTTCCTGGCTCGATGTACCCCAAACAGACGTACTTCATTTGATTCATCCTTGTTCCGTATCAGATGTCGCTCGGGAGACCGAAAATTGACAGCGACTCCATTTTGTTTAGTCGGCAACGATTTTTCTCATGACTGAGTTCCTTCGAGTCCCATCTGCGAAGGAGGGGGCACCAATTGGTAAATGTCCGCAGGCTCAAATGCCTGGACCATCCGCCCCAGACTATTCCGTTGCTCCCTCCGGCGCCGGATAGAAGAGAAGCTCGCGCACCTCGCCGGCCACATCACAAGCGATGGCAGCCTTCTTCGCCCAGGCAAGCGCCTCGTCGATATTCGCGCATTCCAGTATCCAAAATCCGCCCATGTGCTCCTTGGTCTCGGTGTACGGCCCATCGGTGACGAGCACCTTGCCGTTGGACTGCTTTCGCAGCGTCTTTGCGTTGGCAGCCGGGGCAATGCCGCAAGCGAACTTCCTCGCCCCAGCAGCAATCAATTCGCGGTTGAGCGCGTGGATCTCCTCCATCATCGCTTCGGTTACAGTGGACGGGTCGAAGTTGTCGGGGAGGTAGTTAGCAACCAGATACTGTGGCATGATTTCTCTTCTCCGGTAATGGTCTCTATATTTCTAGTGTTCGGCGGGGCGATTGCCCTGCCTTCACGATATAGTCGAACGGCCGAACGGAATTCGACAAATCGCCCAAGGAATTTTTCTTCCCGTCCGCGACGCATCCCTCAAATAAGCTGGGTGTTCTATTTCTTGCGTTTTTTTGCGAAAAGTGGGGCTTTTGATTTATAGGCGGGTGGCGATGCTGCATGTGCTATTTGATTTTGTTGTCGACACCGATCAAACCCACTTGGCGTCGGCATTTCCGGCTCCCGTCCTTCGAAAAAAGGGATGTCTCGTGCCTTTAAGAAGGCGCGAAGGACGGGCTGGCCACCCCGTGGCCGCTAAAGAATGCAGCGATCTGCAAGCGAATCAGATCACAAGCCGACGGCCGCTCTTCACTTGAGCTCGAAGCACCGCACAGATCAGAGCGCAAGCTTCTTTCACTTCAGGGAGTGCAAGGTAGCAGTGAACTTGTTTTCCGGTTCGGCGTGTCTGGACCACGCCAGCAGCTCGCAATACGGCTAGGTGCTGGGAAAGATTAGCCTCCGATATGCCTAAGCGCCGACGAAGTTCGGAGACGGGGCGTTCGCCATCGGCAATCAAATCGAGGATCTTCAACCGGACGGGATTGGCAAAGGCCTTGCAGATTCCTGCCCGTCTCTCATAGAGCTCCTCGTCCATCGAACGCTGCCCGGTGCGAGCTTTCACTTTTCGCGCCTTGGTCAATAGGGCCTCCTCATGGCACTCATTCCACATCAACATGATAGTCCGTAAGCATTGCGCGAAGAAGACTTCCCGGAGTGGGGCCCGTAGTTGACAGGTAAATGTGGCCAATCAAAAATGCCAGAAACAGATAACTCCCGAGAGTATGCGCGGGGCCAAGAACCCAGAGCCCTCCAATCCGCGAGAAGAGTCCCGGCCAGCGATCCGCACCCCACATCAGGACGCCAGTGACAATCTGAAATGGCAGCAGAACGTTCAGCAGCAGCAGGTATGTGATCTTTTGCAGGGGGTTCAGTTTCCGCCGAGGATCGGCGTCGAACGGGTGCTTCTCTCCTTTGAAGATGCCATAGAAATAAAAGCGCGCCTGACGAATGGCCGCCCCGGTGAAGTCGTCCATGCGGGGCAGGAAATGGTGATACTTGTCCGCCGTCACGTGGTAGAAGATCCCGAGGAAAGCATTGAAGATCAGCGCAAATCCGATCCAGGAATGCCAGCGAACTGCGTTGGCCATGGAACCGAATATTCCGAACCGATCGGGATAGTGAACAGCCATCCCGGTGAGGATAAGGCCGATCATCCCAAGCGCCTGGAGCCAATGCCATACGCGCTCGTGCAATGAGTACAGAGGCGATTGTGAATTCATGAGCGTCCACCTAGAAGGCGCAATGCGCCATGTAGCAGGCTGAATAAGACTGCCCCAGCCACGCAGAGCCAGCCGAGCCATTCGACCCACGGCGTTCTGCTATAGCCGACGATGTAAAACGAATTCAGCAAGACTCGGTTGTCAAACGAAGGTTCCGTAGTTGTAAAGTTCACCACGTTCAGTTTTTTGCCGCGATAGATCACCGGCACTCCTGTGGGGAGTGATGAGTTTAGATCGACGGGGCGAGCGAGCATGCTGTTTTTCCCATGGCATGCCACGCAGTCACGAACTGCCTGCTTCTTGCCCACGATGCCATGAGTCATGGCCCAGGGCACGACTTCAATTCGCAATTCGGGCTCCGTGACGGCGGAATACTTCTGTAAGAGCCCTTTCACTAGAGCGATCTTTTCCGGCGTGTCGTAAACAGACTGAGGAAGGTCGATGATGCCGTCCTTGTCCGCGAATGCCTTGAGGATTTCTGGCCGATACGGAAACTCCCCTTCGGCCGCCTTGCCCGCATAAAGGGCATTTTGCACCTGCCACGTAAAGACCGGCCTGCCTTTGCCCTTGTCGAACCAGTAGACGCCGGTGATCAGGTTCGTTGGCCGTATCTGCTGATTGCCAGTCTTGTCGACCGTGGGGATGTATGCCGGCAGATAGCCTCTCACTTCTGATTCGGGATCCACAATCGAACCCTCGATGCCGCGATATGTGATGCGACTGCCGCCGGTGTCCATGACAAAACCCCAATCGTCGCTGCGGTACGCCCAGAAGTGGACGGCGGGAATATGACAAGTTTGGCAGGCCAGGCTGCGGAAGTGCGCAGACTTGTAGGGAAGAAAAGCGTGGCCCTTTTCCGCATCATGACAATCGCCACAGGCGCGCATCGTGTCGTGCCTTGTCAGATCGACTGTTTCCGGCGGAATGTCGCCCTGGGCGAAATTGTGATCGGGTCGTCGCAGATAAACTGCTAGATCTTCTTCTCTGGGCTTATACCGCAGATTCTTCTTCGGGTCTTCTTGAATCATGCGTGCCGGGTTATTTACCGAGAAATGACAATCGATGCAAATCAATCCGGCCGCTGCGTGAACGTCCCAGGGGAAGTCCATCTTCTCCTTCCCAACCATGTTGGGAGAGATCGTGTCGCTGATCTTGGCGCCGTTGTAGATCCAGCCTGACTTCTCGGTGCCGCGCATGATGTCCGCGTGTTGAATCGGCTGAATCGTCGTTGTATTTCGGGCCGTAAAGCCATGGCATTGCGCACAGTTTTCAAGTGTCGGATCCGACAGGTCGAGGGCCTCCGCCTTCACCGTTCCATTGCTATTGAAAGCAGCGTGGTTGTAGGTGAATGCCCCGCTCTGTTGCCGAACCACGATGCCTGTATCGACCAGGGTTGCATTATTGGCCCAGCGAAAATCACCCGCCGCCATTTCTTTTTTCCGCTCGCCGCGGGTGGCTTTGGGGACATGACACAAAAAACAGTCCGCTTCCGCAATGCCGCTCTTTTGCCAATCCCAGGGGATTATCTGACCCGTTGCCCGGTCGCGAATACTGTAGCTGGGATCCAAGGGCCCGCTAGGTTTTGCATCAGCACTGAGAAAGCGGTGCCCGCGCAGGTCGTACTCCGAAATTCCGCCGCCAGTATGGCAGCCGCCGCATTTCGTCAGCCATTCCGGCTGGCTCATGTCGGCATCCGAGGGATCTTTGATGTCGGCTCGAGTGAGCTGGCGGTTTGGGATAATCGAGAACTTGCCAAACATCCCTGGGGATGTATTGAACGACGGCGCGCCATGCGATGCCAGGAGAGCCCGATCCATCTCGTTCTTGCCCTGCTGGAAATGGAAGCTGTTCGCGATGAATTCGTAATCGTGACAATCTCCGCCGCAAGTCTGGCGTGTGCTAATCGGCCTACCGCTCTTTAGCACATTCTCGCCGGTCTCATCTTTGAGGACAATCTGGGGATGCGCGAGCCTTAAAGCTTTAGCAGGCTCATTCGGGGTGTTCGCACTCCCAGCCGAACTCTGGCCAAACGACGAAGCACACAACAGGATGCCAACTACCGCGCCCACCAAAGGCCGGATTCCATTGGCCCAGCCCGGCTGGGATGGCTCTACCATTCGAATCATATCTGTTCTCCTCGCGCTGAACGCGCGACTCGCAAGTCGCCTGCAAGCGCCCACGATGTTCAGTTTCTACTTGCCGCAGGTCTCCGGTTGCGGCGAGTCCGCCGCGTGACTGATAAGGAAAGCAGAAGAATCGAGCAGTTGGTCCGCCGGCAGATATTTCGTCAGCGGTTCCTTTCCGTGGTTGTGAGTTCCCGCGGCAAAGTAGGCGCGCCATTGCGCCATGGTTCTGTTCATCGGCGTTAGCTCTCCGCCCACCGCTCCCTTGGTGTGGCATTGACGGCAGGTGTCTTTGAAGAAATGGCGGCCCTTGGTTTCGCTGCCTTTCTGAGCTGCCGGCAGAGCCGAGAATAGACCGCAAATAGCGACAACGACGAGTAGGGAAAGTATGAGTTTCACAGATCGCATCATGAAAGTGTCCACCTTGTTAACTTTCGTAAGTTCGAAACTGATGAAGATGATACCGATCGAGCCGAAGCATTTCTGTGATCCGGGGCACACTGTTTCTGATTTGGGAAGCACGAATCGATACGTTCTTAAGTAATTAAGAACTTTCGCAACTGTGTGACTGAGCGCACTGCGGTGGGCCTGCTGATTGGTGAATCATGTACCTGCCGTACTCGGTCAACCTTCCTTACTCACCCTGACCGGTGCAGCCCGGCCTCCCGGCCTCAGAACCGCTGGCCGCGCAATTTATAGAAGAGAGGAATTGTTACTATGCGGAAACTTCTGCTGACAGTACCGATCTTCCTGCTGGTTTCGGGGCTATGGGCTCAAACCGCGCCGCCTGCGGCGGATGATGCCGTTCAGCTTCGTCAGGAAATCGACCAACTCAAGAAAACTATCAATGCCATGGAGCAGCGGCTCGATGCGCAAGAAAAAACAGCCAAGGCCCCAGCCACACCAGCGACACAGCCAGCACCGAAAGACGAGGCGGTGTCCGATCTTCAAACCAGCGTCCGCGACCTTAACGAGCGCGTCAACACGACCGAACGGAAATCTCTTCGCGACCGATTGGAGTGGGGAGGCGACTACCGCTTCGAGGTACACACGATCCGTGGCAACATTCCCACCCACTACGACGGCATGCAAATGCAAAACCTGTTGGTGAACTCGATGTGGTATGCCGGTATGAACGGTTACACGCCCAGTCAGATGATTGGCCTGTTGAGTAGCCCGACGCTGCCCAACGGCGCCGCCAACACGCCGGCAAACTTTGGCCAGTTACTAAACACGTCCGTGGCCAGTAACTACGCTGCTTATCAGTATTTCATCAACAATCTGACATTCACCAGCACGAATCCGAACAGCCCTGGACTGAAGCAAATGGTGAGCGCGTTCACGCCGGCGCAACAACAGGCGTTTATGAGCTATCTCGGTCAGGTGCCGGGAGTGCTTCAGGCCGCCTACAGTGCGAACAGCGATGCCCTGATGACCAACCGCCTCCGCTTGCGCTTTGACGCTCATGTCGCCGACAACGTGAGTTTCGGAGCCCGTCTCAGCATGTACAAGGTCTTCGGAGATTCGACCGGCCTGCAGGTGTTCGATGGCCAGCCTACATCTCTGGCGATCGACGGCACCACCGCGGGAGTCCCCACCGGTGACATGGTGCGTGTGGAGCGCGCCTTCTTCAGTTGGAATCATATCGGAGGGTCGAATTTGTATCTTTCTATCGGACGTCGGCCGTCAACCGACGGCCCACCTCTGAACTTCCGGGACGACGAACCTCGCGGAGGTACGCCATCTGGCTCCCTTATTGACTTCCAGTTCGACGGAATCACCGCCGGCTACAACGTCAATGAAAAGATGACACTGCGCGCATGCTACGGCATGGGCTACTCGTCTGGCTTTGGCAACGGAAACCTGCTCGAGACTCCCGCGGACCGGGTCAAGTCGGTGCACCTGTTCGGTGGCAATATGGATATCTACAGCACGGACAAGACCTTCATCCAAGCGACGTTGGCCCGCGCCTGGAACGTGACTGATGGCTTCGATGGATTGATGGTGTTGCCCAACAATCCGCTCACTGGCGCTTCGGTCAATGCCCCGGTGGTCATGCGCTATGCTCCATCGGCAAACTTGGGAGCCATTGATCTCTACGGCATAAACCTGCAGAAAAAATTGCAAAACTTCGATCTCTTTGTCAGCGGCAACTGGTCGGGTCTCCGCCCCAATAGCCTGACCACGCCCTTCGGCGGCCTGATGAGTGATCCTTTCGAAACGCCCACCAACCACGACGGCCAGATGTACTACGTGGGTGTCAGGTATAGCATTCCCAAAGACGACGGCCGCACCAAGGTTGGATTCGAGTTCAACCACGGTACCCAGTACTGGTTCAACTTCGCCCAGGCTGAAGACGACATTATCGCGCCCAAGACCGACACACGGGGCAATGTCTACGAAGCCTATCTCACGCACCGCATTCATGATCACTTCCTGGTGAAAGGGAGCTATATCAACTACGACTACACCTGGTCCGGATCCGGTTGGCAGGTGGGTGCTCCCAAGCGCCTCAACTCCACCCCGATACTGGGCTTCCCAACCTACGACACAGCGAAGATGCTAACGCTTGGCATAGTTGCGGAGTTCTGAGGACTCCACCATCAGATGGACACTGGTGAAGAGGGCTGGTGAAGGCCCAGCCCTTTTTTTCCAGGAAGCGACGCCGAAAGAAAGTAAAGAAAGTAAAGAAGGTAAAGAAACTCCTTCCTGCCCCTGCTCAACCAACCCGAGCGCAGGCGACAGGAGTGCTACATTGAACTGAATGCGTTCCGAAATAGAAGAAGCGGTTCTGCTTTTGCAGAGAGGCGATGATGAAGCCCTGGAACAGGCCCTCGCGCTTCTGCAAAACACCGTCTTCTCCTTCAGCATGAGGGTTTGCGGTCAGCGTCAGGATGCGGAAGACACCATGCAGGAAGTCCTGCTGAAGTCAGTTCCACATCTTTCTAACTTTGACAGCCCGAAGGCGCTGGTGGTGTGGCTTTACAAAGTTGCAAAGAACCGCTGCCTGATGAGTCGCCGCCGAAGCAAGTTCGCTCCCAAACAAGACCTTTCGCTCGAAGAGCTGATGCCTGACCGGCGAGAGCTGGAAAAAATGAGTCCCGCAAGCGGAATAAATCCGGAGAGGTTCGCAATTCGAAGCGAAGAAGCGGGAATGTTGCGGGAAGCAATTCAGAAACTGCCTGCCCAATATCGCATTGTCCTGGTGTTACGGGATATGGAGGGTCTGACTGATGAAGAGGTTGCCGAAATCACAGGACTGCGAGCCGGAACGGTGCGGGTTCGGCTGCACCGCGCCAGGCTGTTTGTCCGCAAGGAACTGACGAAAGCGTGGAATCCGCGGGCGGGTCGCAACACCCGCAGCCTCGTGCCACAGAGAACCTTTGCTGACGAACCCAAACCGGCCAACTGCAAGGCCATGTTTGCCGAACTCTCGAACTACCTCGATGAGAAACTGGATGACTCTCTGTGTGAGGAACTGGAAAGACACCTCGACGGATGCGGGCCGTGCAAAGTATTCCTGGCTAGTCTGGAAGCAGCGATTGAACAATGCCGGAAGGCTCCGGCAGAGTGTCCTTCCGGGAAAGTCGCGGTCAAGCTCCGTAAGAAACTTATGAAGCACTACACCCGCGCTGCGGCGACCGTTCGGTCGTAGCCCAAAGTTCACGGTTTTGCCCCCTTTCTTTTTTCGAATTCTCCTGTAACAAAATCCTGCTTTCTGCATTTATTCGTGTTCCGGTCGATAGGAATGACAGGAGGGCAATCATGATCAGCGCCAAAGTTGAGCTGACTCAGGCACTTAAACAGCAGAGGCAGTTCGTGGCACTCACCGGCAGTGGACACAATCTTCTGCTGGATGACGCGGCCGGGGGAAGCGGTCCGAAACCGATCGAACTGGTTGCGGCAGGGTTGGCCGGTTGTACCGCGTTCGATGTCATCACCGTTCTGCGCCAGAAGTATCACCAGAAAGTCACTGGCTACGAAGTTCGAGTCGAGGCCGATCAGGCGGAGCGTCCGCCGCAAGTGTTTACGGCGGTGCGAATTCACCACGTAGTCACGGGAATCGACATTGATGTCGCGGCTTTGGAGGAAGCGATTCGTCTCTCCGAGGAAAAGTATTGCTCCGTAGGGGCAATGGTGCAAAAGACGGCGAGTTTTCATACGACCTACGAGATTGTCGAAGGGAAGACCGAGTGGATGAAGGGAACCCAGACTGCCGGAGTCCAGAGTTGAAGATTCGCGTCAAATTCGTCGCAGTAGCCACAGTCACACTGTGGATTTCGCTAGCGGCGCAGGCACAACAGAGCGCTGATCCCTCGCCCCTCACACTTCAGCAGGCGGTAAGGATCGCGTTGGAGAAAAACCCTCTCCGCAAGATGGCCCTCGCCGACACAAAAGCGTCGTCGGCGGACGTGCGCGAAGCGCGATCGGCTCTCATGCCGCGAGTGACGTTCTCCGAGACCGCAACCCGCGGGAATGATCCCGTGTATGTGTTTGGCAACAGATTGCGGCAGCAGCGGTTCACCGCCGACGATTTCTCGCTGAACAAGCTCAACACTCCCTTACCCTTTGGGAACTTCAGCACGCGTTTCGGAGGCACATGGAATCTGTTTGATTCCTTTGCCAGTTGGCACGGTGTGAATCGGGCCAAGCAGATGAACGAGGCTGCCGGGCATCAGTTGGAGCGTACGGAGCAAGAGATCGTATTCCGTGTCGTCAATGCATATTACGGCGCGTTGCTGGCGACGAAACAACTCGAGCTTGCTGAGCAGGCGCTAAAAACGTCGCAGTCAATTCTGGATCGTAGCCAGTCGCGCTTCGACAGTGGCTTAGTGGTGGAATCGGACCTGCTCACCGCGAAGGTGCGGATGGCAGAGCGACAGCAGGAACTCATTCAGGCTAAAAACAATCTGGATTTAGCTCGGGCCGAATTGAACAGCGCCCTGGGGGTGTCGATGGATACTTCGTTTCGGCCGGCGGACACCTTGAGGGAACTCACGCTTCCGGTGCCGGTTCTTCAGGATGTCGAAAAACTTGCTCTAACGAATCGACCAGACATGAAGCGCATTCAATCCGAAGAATCGGCTCAGCAGCAGAGCGTAGCCATCGCCAAGTCATCGTTCGGCCCGCGAGTGAACGCCTTCGCCGGATGGGAAATGGACAACCCAACGTTCGTGGCGGGCGGTGGAGGAAACAACTGGCTCGGTGGGCTGGAGATGCAGTTCGACCTCTTCCGGGGTGGAGCAAAACGGGCGGAACTGGCTCGTGAACGAGCGCTGCAAGAGAAAGTCACCGCGATGAAACAAGTGGCGAGCGATGGCATTCGCCTTGAAGTCCGGCGCGCTTATTACAACCTGGACTCCGCCCGGCAGGAAGTCGAGGTTGCACGAGCTGTCATCGCACAGGCACAGAACAGTCTGCGTATCAACCAGGACCGCTACGATGGCGGGCTCACCACCGTGACGGATCTTTTGGGTGCGGAGGAAGCGGCGCGGCGCAGTCAGACGGATTATTGGGAGGCTGTCTATCGGTTTCATACCAGCTACGCCAGTCTCGAGTTGGCAAGCGGCACCTTGAATACTCAGTCCCCGGCGGTGATGCCATGATTCGCGCAAATCCCATTCTCTTTCGTCTAGTTCCTCTGGCCGCGGCGATCGCCGCCGGACTAAGCGGTTGTTCCAATGAGCGGACTGCACAGCCTTCGCCCCCGGAGACCGTGCGCAGTGTTCCCGTGTTCCAGGTACAACTGCTAGACAGCCCCGATCTGTTAGAAGCCGTGGGAACAATACGAGCGGCACAAACCAGCCAGCTTGCAAGCCAGACGATGGGGAACATCGTAGAACTTCGCGCACATGAGGGAGACCGCGTACAGCGCGGTCAGGTGCTGGCGATCATTGATGATGCTCAGCCTCGGGCCGCGGTAGACCGCGCCACGGCGGGCGAAAACGCAGCTCAGCAAGAAGTGGCGGCGTCAGATTCCGACTTGGCCCTTGCTCAATCAACCCTGACGCGTTACCAAACTCTCTATGACAGAAAGTCAGCCAGTCCACAGGAATTCGATGAAGTAAAGGCGCGATACCAGGCGGCGGTCGCGCATCGCGACATGACCCGCGCGGATCAGGCACAAGCGAAGGCAGCGTTAGCCCAGGCGTACACATCCCTTTCCTACACGCGGATTCTTGCGCCATTCGATGGAGTCATCACCGAGAAGAAAGCCGATCCGGGCATGCTAGCCAGTCCTGGCCTCCCAGTCTTCACAATCGAAGGCTTGGGGCACTATCGGCTGGAAGTTGCAATTAATGAAAACGATCTGCGCTACGTGCGGATGGGCGAGCAGGTGCCGGTCCTAGTGGACGCATTGGAAACCCCACAGCAACGAGGAAAAGTCGTACAGATCGAACCTGCCGCCGACTCAGGCAGCCGCAGTTTCCTGGTGAAGATCGAACTACCTGCGGATGCGCGGCTGCGGTCGGGTCTGTTCGGCCGAGCACAATTCTCCCGTGGGAATCGGTCGGCATTGCTCATTCCACAGACGGCGGTCGTTGACCGCGGTCAACTGCAAGGAGTTTTCGTACTCGACCAGAACAGTGTCGCAACCCTCCGCTACATTACGCTGGGAAAGACGGCGGGCTCGGCGGTGGAAGTGCTCGCAGGTCTCCAGTCGGGTGAGCGCCTGGTCGCGAAGCCAGCCGACCTCGATCTGAATGGCAAGCGCATCGAGGCCCAGCAATGAAAGAGAACGGGCCCGGTTCACCAAAACAACCCGAGCACCGTCTACGACTCGCAGGGCGCATCGCTCACAGCTTCATCGATTCGAAGCTGACGCCGTTGGTGATCGTCGCCGCATTGCTTCTGGGTGCTTTCAGCATTCTTGAGACTCCGCGCGAAGAAGAACCGCAAATTGTCGTCCCCATGCTCGACGTGTTTGTGCAGATGCCGGGTGCTTCACCCGCGGAAATTTCACAGCGGGTTAGTCTTCCCATGGAGAAGCTGCTTCGCGAAGTTCCCGGCGTCGAATACGTGTATTCCATCAGCCAGCCGGGCATGAGCATGCTGATTGTGCGCTTCTATGTTGGGTCGAAAGAAGAAGACGCGATCATCCAGACCTACAACAAACTGTTCTCCAACTTCGATCGCATCCCACCGGGTGTTTCACAGCCGATCATCAAAGTGCGATCGATCAATGACGTGCCGATCATGGCACTCACGCTATGGGGCAAGAACTATGATTCATATCATTTGCGGCGCATCGCCGGCGAGTTAGAAAATTCTCTCAAGCAACTCGACGATGTTTCCGAAACGTCGATCATAGGAGGTCAGCCTCGACAGGTACGAGTGGTCTTGGATTCGCAGCGTCTGGCAGCCTATGCCCTCACGCCAGCGGCGGTCGCAAGTCAACTTCAGAGCGCGAATGCTCGCGGTGACGCGGGTAGCTTCGCTCGCGATAACTACGAATTCCAGGTCGAAGCTGGAAGGTTCTTCACGCGGGCCGAGGACTTGCAGCAAGTGGTGGTCGGAATCCACGCGGGCCGCCCAGTCTACTTGCGCGATGTGGTGGAGAAGCTGGAAGACGGCCCCGCCGAGCCGGATAGCTATGTGATGTTTGCGAATGCTCGTGGCGGTTCAGGCCAGACGACCGGCGTGGATTATCCCGCGGTTACGATCACTCTCGCCAAGCGCAAGGGTACAAACGCGACAATAATTTCCGAACGAGTTCTGGAGAAGGTCACCTCTCTTCATGGCTATGTATTGCCGAACGATCTAAACATCACCGTCACGCGCAACTATGGCGAGACGGCGAAAGATAAGTCGAATGAACTGCTGAAGCACCTCCTGATCGCGACGCTCTCGGTGACCTTACTGATAGCCCTGGCGCTAGGGTGGCGCGAGTCTGGCGTCGTGCTCCTGGCAGTTCCCGTCACACTGGCCCTTACCTTGGCCATCTTTTATCTCTACGGATACACGCTCAACCGGGTCACGCTATTTGCTCTGATCTTCTCCATCGGCATTCTGGTCGACGATGCCATTGTGGTGGTGGAGAACATCGTCCGCCACTTCCGATTGCCTGGCAGCCGCGGGCGTCCGCTCGCAGAAGTGGCCGTGGAAGCAGTGGATGAGGTCGGCAACCCCACGATCCTTGCGACGTTCGCCGTCATCGGCGCCATCCTGCCGATGGCCTTCGTTCGCGGCCTGATGGGCCCCTACATGCGACCGATCCCCGTGGGAGCGTCGGCGGCCATGCTGTTTTCCTTGATGGTGGCCTTCGTGGTTTCACCTTGGGCAGCTTTGCGGTTGCTTCGAAACTACGCCGGCGAGGGCGCCCACGATAAACATGAGACCGAAGGCTGGACGACCCGCTTGTATCGGCGCGTCATGAATCCTCTGATACTCGACGCTCGTCGCCGCTGGATGTTTCTCGGCGGAGTTGTGGTGCTGCTGCTGGCTGCGGTGGCATTCGTACCGTTGAAATGGGTGCGAGTAAAGATGCTCCCCTTCGACAACAAGAGCGAGTTCCAGGTCATCATTGACATGCCGGACGGAACGCCGTTGGAGCAAACGACCCGCGTCGCGCAGGCGCTTGGGACTTATCTCGGCCAGCAACCCGAAGTCACTAATTATCAGATTTATGCCGGCACATCCGGCCCCTACAACTTCAACGGCCTGGTGCGCCACTATTTCCTGCGCCGTAAACCGAATCAGGCCGATATTCAAGTAAATCTGCTGTCACGTCACGATCGCAAAGCGCAGAGCCACGAAATTGCCCGACGACTCCGTCCTGAAATGGACAAGATTGCCCAGCCCTTCGGTGCGCGCATCAAGGTTGCTGAAGTTCCTCCCGGCCCGCCGGTGCTGCAAACGCTCGTAGCGGAAGTCTACGGGCCCGATTACAAGAGCCAAATCGAATTGGCGGCACAGATTAAGAAGGTCTTTCAACAAACGCCCGGCGTCGTCGATGTGGACTGGTACGTTGAGGATCCGCAGACCAAGTACGACCTGAAAGTCGATCTCGATAAGGCGGCACTGCACGGTGTTTCGCCTGCCGATGTGACACGCACGCTGCAAGTGGGACTGAGCGGCGCAAGCGCCGGACTCTTGCATGATCCGAACTCGCGCGAAGACGTGCCGATCGAAGTGCGCTTGTCGCGCTCGGACCGCTCAGGTATCGAGAATCTCGAAAACCTGAAACTCCCGACCGCCTCCGGAGGGCAGATCGCGCTGCAAGAGGTAACGGATCTCCGCCAAACAACGATTGATACGAGTGTCTATCGCAAAAATCTGCAACCCGTCGTTTACGTGACCGGTGACGTAGCAGGCGGGGAAGAGAGCCCGGTTTACGCGATCATGAAGATGAGTGATGCCATCGACAAAATCAAATTGCCTGATGGCTATGCGATCAAGCAGTTCAAAGGCACGACGATGCCCGACCGCATGGATCGCTTGTCGATGAAGTGGGATGGCGAGTGGCACATCACGGTCGAAGTCTTCCGCGATCTGGGACTAGCGTTTGCCGCCGTGCTGGTCCTCATCTATGTCTTGGTTGTCGGCTGGTTCCGATCGTTCGTCACGCCGCTCGTGATCATGGCACCGATCCCGCTCACGCTGGTTGGAATTTTGCCCGCACACGCATTGATGGGTGCCTTCTTCACAGCGACCTCGATGATTGGTTTCATCGCCGGCGCCGGAATCATCGTGCGCAACTCTATCATCCTCGTCGATTTCATTGAGCTGCGTCGGTCTCAAGGCATGTCGCTGGAGGATGCCGTGGTCGACGCCGGAGCAGTTCGCTTTCGCCCCATGCTGCTGACTGCGGCGGCTGTCGTTGTAGGTGCGAGCGTAATTCTCTTCGATCCGATTTTTCAGGGCCTGGCCCTGTCCTTGATGGCGGGAGAGGTCGCGTCCACCGTTTTGTCGCGAATGGCAGTGCCGGTCCTCTACTACCTTTCTCAGAGGCGGCACTCGCTTCCGCCGCTGCATCCGCATTCGCCCGAAAATGTAGCGGAATGTGAAACACCACAATGTGAAATCGCCTAGAGCCTTCTTGTTTTCAAGGAGAACTAATATGACCGTGGAACGTGCACTTCGATTGATCGCTGGCAGCTTTATCCTGCTGTCCCTTGCGCTTGGGCACTACGTGAGCCCTTACTGGTATCTATTCACCGCGTTTGTTGGCTTGAATCTGTTTCAGTCCGGATTCACGAACTGGTGCCCAATGATGATTTTTCTGCGTAAACTTGGAGTTGGCAGATAGGAGAGAATGAACATGCATTGGGTTTGGCTCGTGGTCTTCGTTGTCGCCTATGTGGTCCTGACACAATGGCTGTTGCCAAAATTAGGTGTTTCCACCTGAAGAACGCAAGGCTGCGCCGAGTCTCGGCGCAAAACGGTTCCGAGGGATACATCCTCAGACAAGCCATGAGAACGATTGTGCAGGTTGAATTTCGCGAAGGACTTAGACCTGCTGGCGGAGGTTGGGACGCAGTGTGAGCGAGCCGTCATCGTTCAGTTTCTGGTGACAAGCCCAGCGCACGGGATAGCGCATTCCCTTAACCTCGATCTCGGCTCTAAGTTTCAATCCCTTCCAATCGGTCGTGGCCGGAAGTACGAACTGCGCCTGGCGAATCTTGCCGGGCAACGGATAACCGGCGTCCAGGCAACCGCTGGTGAGTACCTTTCCATCCTCGCTCTCGACGGTCACCCTCAATACTCCCGGCACGCCCGCGATACCGTCATTTGCAAAGCCAACGATCAGCCCCAGGTAACTGCTGTCCTTATAGCTCCAGATGAAAGACGGTCTCACCCGATAACCAATTCGGCGATTGATGCGATCGAACGCCGCCGGATACGCCTGGTAATAGCTCATCAGATTTTTGGCGTTGATCTGGTGAAAGTTCCAGAGCGACCAGTAGTTCGCACCGACATCGATCACATGATCGATCATGTTCTCCGCCGGCGATATTCCTTCATGTCCGGCACTCGGATCGGGAGGCTTACCCGGAAGTCCCTGCTCCAGCAATGCGGCAATCCAGGGTGGACGGTTGCTGAGCGCCTCGATCTGCTCGTTTTCGATAAAAATCGTGTCGCTGCGAATCCAATTGTTGCTGCGGACCGTGCGGTCTACCAGTTCTGAATTACCGACCCGGCTGTAGTCCGGTTGAGTGTTGGTCAGCAAGGGAGTCTTCTTAAAGTTCTCAAGCTGAACTTCGAGCATATTGGTCCATGTGCGCTCGGCGGTTAGGTAATCAGGGAAAGGATTATTGCTGAACGGCCAGGTATGCCCTTCACCCCAGAAGCCATACATAAAGGTGTCGATAAATTCGATGAGCGGATTGCCATCGAATTCCGCCGCCAACTGCCCGACGAGCTCTTTGAATGCTTGCTGAAAAAAAGGATCGTCATAGCGGGGCTGGTAACGCGAATGAGGATTCGCTAAATATCTTTTTGCGGAAGCGCTTTCCTCTTGATCACTCAGGATCAGATCAACTTTCGGCACCTTTTCCAGGACAAAATCCGGGAGAGCCGCTTCGTGCGTATAATCCGGCGCGCACATCTGAATTCGCAATCCAATCCGCTTGTTGTTCTTCTTCGCCAGATCAAAAACCAGCTTCAGGTAGTCAGGCAGTTGCAGGCGTCCAGGCCGTGGCTGTACTTCCCTCCAGGTAGGGCGGATGTAGAGCTGCTGGCCCAATGGAAAGTGAACCAGGTCTTCGATCGCCTGAGGAATATTGTCTGACTTGATTTCATCCGTGCCGCTGTCTGCCGTGATATAGGTGACCAGCCCCTTGCCATAGTTCGGCACAGCGTCTTCCGAAGAGGTAGTAGTCATCACCACGTCGTCAGTGGGAATGATGGCATCAGGTGCATATTGAGGGAACGGCCCCTGATTGAGGCGATCACTCACCTGAGGACCGGAGCCAAAGTCGTATTTTCCCCAGTTATGTGCCGGCACCTTCGCCTGCGCCTTACCCGTTCCCAGTTCCGCGGCCACGGCAAGAGCGACAGTGCTTTTTATAAAATCTCTGCGCTGCATCGGACTTATCTCTCCTTATCGCTCCATTCAATCTTGGTAGGGCAAATTTTTAATTTGAGGCTGCGGGTTCGCTGTCGGGCAGATTCGCGACGTTCATTGAGGCACTCACTCGCCAGATAACCTCGCCCTCGTATGAAGCCCGCCCAAACGCCTATCGAACTGTTACTATTTATATCGTTTTGTTTCGTTTGTCCAGTGATAAGATTTTCGAGATATTTCCATATTGCGCGGTTCAGACTGCTGGCTCAGGCCCAGCGGGGTGGTCATTTGCCTCTTCCCGGACTGGAAGCCATTGAGGCGCGGGGTTCAAGACGGCAGTGTCATCTTCGAAGATGGAGCCAACTCATGATCGACCGACAGTACTTGATTCGACGGCTAACGACAATCATCTCCTGGTTGATGCTGGGCGCGTCGACGCTGGCCGCTGTGCCGTGTTCCGCCCAGGAACTGACGAATAGCAACCTGTCCGTGACCGTCAACCAGCAGGACGGATCGTATCAATTCGGACTCGTCGGCACTCCATCCATCCTGCAAGCAAGCGTCGGTGCAGAAGTCGATCACACCTGGCTGCGTGCCGGGAGCTATCCCTCGCATTCGGTTTCGGAGGCGCCATTCAGCGATGTGCTAGGTTCCGGTCGACAGTTGACGGTGACGTGCAGCGGACTCCCCGGCAGTCCCGATCTTATTTATGTGTTGCAGCTCTACACCCAAAACCCTTATGGCACCGTTCAAGTGCGAGTCAGGAACGGAACGAGCAAAGCGACTTCGGTGCAGGCAATCCGCAGTGTTGAGGCCACGGGAGACTCCATCGTTAACCTGGGCGGTCGTCCGTCGGATGAGCGAGTTCTCTCCGATAGCTTCAGCGAAGATTGGCCTGACCTGGTGATCTACGATCTTGGGGACGTTCCGGGCGGAATGCATCGCGGAGTCGGCAGCCAGCTTATCTATAACCGGCAAACCAAGCAGAGCCTATTTCTTGGCGCGCTCACCTCCGATCGCTTCCTCACTATTCTGCGGCTTCAGTCCGAGGGAAAAGGCGCGGGAATCAAGGTCGCATCGTACACCGTAGAGTCGACAGGGACCACTGAGATTCAGAAGGATCTCAGTGAGGCAGAGACGCTGGAACCAAAGTCCCTGAAAAGTGACCGGATCGAATTGAGTCTTCCACTCAATCCGGGCGAGGAGATGAGCTCTGAGCGAGTGATGTTCGCGGCAGGGCCGGATTACCTGGCGCAGCTTCGCGCCTATGGTTCCGCAATTCGACAACTACATCACGCACGTGTTTCGAGCAAGATTCCAATGGGATGGTGGAGTTGGACCGCTTACTATGCCGCGATCAACGAGGGCGAAACGCTGGTCAATGCCGATTGGCTGTCGCAGCATTTGAATTCGCTCGGTTACAACTTCTTCCAGATCGATGAGGGCTATCAGTACGCTCGCGGCGAGTACATCACCGCCAACGCGACGCAATTCCCCGATGGCATGCGTTTTGTGACTCATCACATTTTGAGCGATGGCCTCACGGTTGGCTTGTGGACGGCGCCATTCGAGGTAAGCAGCCGCGCCTGGGTTTACGAACATCACAAAGATTGGTTGGTCCACAATGCCGAGGGCCAGCCGATTCCTTTGGAGGATGTCTGGAGGCAGGGTGTTGATACGCTTTATGCGCTGGATACCACGAATCCCGGCGCTCAGGATTACTTGCGCCAGACCTACAAGACACTGGTTCGGGAATGGGGAGTTCGGTTCATCAAACTAGACTTCATGGATACGACCGCCATTGAAGGCTACTACTACCGCCCGAACACGACTGCACTCGAAGCCCAGCGCATCGGTTTGCAGGTCATCCGCAACACCGTGGGCGACGAAGTGATCCTCGACAAAGACGGCAGCCCCATGCTTAATCCAGTTGGGTTGGTGGATACGGGCCGGGTCTCCGCGGACACCGGACACAGTTTTCTGAGGTCGAAGACTTCAGCCCCCGGCATTGCGGCGCGCTTCTACATGAACGGGAACTTCTTCATTGATGATCCAGACGCTTTCAACATCACCGATACATATCTGGTGGAGCATTCGGGCGAGCATTCCTCGCATTCGCTGGCAACGGCGCAGGTCTCGATCGCACTCTCTGCAATCGCCGGTGGCATGTACGAAATCGGCGATGACCTGCTGGTGCTCAACAGCGAGAAGGATCGATTGGCGTTGGCGGAAAACCGGGACTTGCTGAACATGTCCAAAGCCGGACGAGCCTCGACGCCCGTAGATCTCATGACCTACGATCCCGAGGATGGACAACCGAGTGTTTTCCTGCTCCGGCAAACCCCTCGGCAAAGCATCTTGACCGCTTTCAACTGGACCGGCAAGCCACGCTCGCGTTCGTTAAGCCTCATAGATCTCGGGATCCCAGTGAGTAACACGATGGTGGCGACTGGGGTAATTGATTCCAGCGCAACCTTTGCGCTCGAAAACGGCGCGCTCCGGATTGATAATCAGGCGCCACAATCGGTGGTGGTGATCAAGCTGGTGGACACTGCTGTCGCCAAGGCCGCCCCAACTGTCACGGCCCGAGTTCCATCTCAGTCGAAGGCCGGAGAGACGATTGCCTTCTCGGCTCAGGCCGACCCTGGCGGAGTTCCTGCACTCGGCTATCACTGGGACTTCGGCGACGGGACCATCTCGGAAGGGTCGAGCGTTTCTCATTGCTACACAAGAGCGGCCGACTTCACAGTCCGGCTCACCGTGAACGGGCCGGACAATTTACCTTATGAACACAGCTTCTCCGTTGCCGTAACAGGCGAACTGAAGCCGACTCCCCAGCTCCGCGCAAACCGGCGTTTTGAGCAGGCAGCCGACAAATGAGTTGAAGGACTACGCACTCAGATGCGTGAAGATTTCGACTAAGCGGACTGCGATCATCTTGTCCTCGCCCTCTTTGAGCTGCCAGACAGCGAACCCGAAGGTATTCGGGTCTCTGGGATGGCCATGACGACCGCTATGATCGTCAACCGCAGGCCCATCCGGATTGCGTCCGCGCATGCCGCTTGCGGCGGCACCCATGCTACCGATCGCGATTGGCCGGGTGTCGGCCAATTTCTGCATTACCTCCGCTCCGGTAATGTTGAGCTTTGACGTATCGATGTGCCAACTATAACGCGGCGTGACGTTGCCGAGGGCCTGAGGATTGAACTCCCGAGGGAGCGGCGTCACTCCGAACTGCTTCACTGCATCGGTAATGACCTGCGCCCGCGCGTCGTACATACTCAACTCGGCATCGAAATCCTGGTTCACAAAGATCTCAAGCGCTTTGAGCAGGCCGAAAATAGTCTCCTTGCCGACCTTGCAGCAACGGCCAATGCGGTCTTCCTGCGGGCTCATGTTCAGCAGGGAATAGCGGATCAACTCTTCCTTGCCGATCAATATGCCGGAGGCTTGTGGTCCTCGAATATCCTTGCCCCCGCTAAACGTGACCATATCGAAGCCGATTGCCGGATATTCCCAGAGTCGCTCTTTCGGCGGCACATCTGCGGCGGCGTCGTTGAAGGTGTAGATGTTATGGGCCTTGGCAATGGCGACGGTCTCAGGCCCGCTGACTTTACCTTTATCCGAAAGGATATTGGTGAAGTGAATCGCGACCGTCTTCGGATTGATCGCGGCAATCATCTCTTCTCGGGTCTCGATTTCGACCAGTTTCGCGCCCGTCTGGCGGATCTGGTGGTCAAACGGATATCGATGGCTTTTCTGAATGATGACTTCGTTCCTGGGAAAACTGCTTACATCGGGAATGTCTCGCATGCGTGGCTCGAGGTCCTCGGTCATCATGCCGGCATAACCAACGACCATGGCCGCGGCGGCGCCACCCGTCACCAGACCGGTGTAACCAGCGGGGGACTTGCACAGTTTGCTGATGAACTTGCCGGCAGCGATCTCAAGTTCGTCGATCGAAACACAGTGCTCGTTGCCTCTCCGGATAAGCTCCATAACCTCCGGCCTCATCACTGACCCGCCAATCACGGTGAGCGTGCCATTGATGTTGACGAGAGGTGTGATTCCCAGCTCGGCGTAGATGTCGCCTGTCGAGCCCAGGCCACTTGTAATGGGTACGACCGGGCTGCCGTCCTCTGGTGGGATCGAAGACTTGCGCTTCTTGCCAAACATACCCGCGGCGTTCAACTCGTTCGGAGCGAACAGACCGCCCCATAGGGCTCCAACCGCGGCCAGAAACGATCGGCGATTCCAATCAAACTTCACATTCATGACCACTGTCCTCTCAACTTTGGGACGTAGCTTTGCCCGAAGAAAAATAGGTTTCGTAGATTTTATTCAAGGGGTCCAGTGGAAGAACACCGTCGAGCGATCTCAGCGACTGGAGCGAGCCTCTCCAAATCATGATAGCTGAACATCGCGGCTGACACTTCGGCCCAGGAAAGCCCACGTTTCAATTTGACGAAAAGATGAATCCAAGCTTTTCTGTCGCACCTTGAAACACAGTGGCCTCCCTGATGAGGCCACTGTGACAGGTGTGTGAAGGTAACGGTGCGGACTCGCTGAACTTCTCGAGCCAACTCAGGCCGCGCGCTCTACTTCCGTCGAAGGTTGGTAGGTGTCGATTTGCTCGGCGCCTGAAGTCTTCAACGTGTCTCGGGCTTTCGCCACTTCCGCGGCGGTTCCATGCGCGACCAGAACGAACTTGCCGGCTTTGATCGACGTCTCGTATTTCACGACGCTGTTTTTGGGGATACCAATGCTGTAGAGACCAGCACCCAAGGCGCTCAGCCCTCCTACAACGATTGCTCCCTCGAGGGCCGCAACGATCCAGTCGACAACGGAGCCGGCGGCAACAACGGGTCCAATGCCGGGGACAATCAGGAATGCTGCGCCCACGAGTAGACCCCAGAGGCCGCCCCAGAATGCGCCCCACTTGCCCCAGTATTTCATCCTGTCACCTGTGTTATAGAAACCGACGACATCCGATTCTGTTTGGTAGTCGCGGCCAACGATGGCCAGCTTCTTGATGTCGAACCCGCCATCCTTCAACTCCTTGATGGCATTTTCTGCTGTGGTGTGTTGGCCGTAAACTGCAACGACCGAGTTCTGTTCCTGTCTTGGCGTGTTACTCATTGTCCATCTCCTCATACTGAATACTGATATTCAGAATTCATCTGTGCCCATCACAATTCGATGCGCGAGTTAGGGTGGTGTGTTTAGTCACTTGGAGCACGTACGAAAACGCTCCACCGTCCGCCATTGACCGTCCCGGCTCGGTTCAACGCTTCTGGTACGGGTGGAAGATATAGTCCTTGGCTTTCACCGCCGTATGGCACGCCAGTCCGCAGTCTGAGAGGCTTTTGGGATCGGGCGAGTACTGGTCCGATGCAGCATCGTAGTTGACCACCGCGTATCCCCACCCGCCGCTTTTTGGAAATCGCTTGCTGTCTTTTTCCATGACGAAAGCCTGCCGAAAGACATCCGGCACATCCACGGCAAATTGCGCCTCGGTGCTCTTTTTCGGCTTCCATTGGAGCTTCGCGACCTTGGCGCCATCCGGGAAAGGCTGGCCATTGCCGGGGATGCCGGCCTTATACGCATTGATCATTATCTGATTGGCGACGATCACCTTCAGGACCTCGTCGGTCCGGGCGCACGAAACAACAGACCAGTCCTCATACCCCTTGAAGTCGGAGAACGCGATTCCACTCGGCGATTTCAGGGCGTACTTGTCCTGCGCGTAAAGGGCAGTGGCGACGAGGACTGCCAGCAATGCCACGGCTGTCGCACCGATGGTAAAGAGGGCTGTACGCTTCGCGGCGGGGCGTGTTTCGATCTTCGGTTCCTCTTGTTCTTGTGCTGCAAATTTCGTCACAAGTCCAGACATGGTGTGTTTCCCTTCGCCAGAAAAGATTTCTAAGTCTCATCAACATGTGTCTCGCACAGTTGCGATTAAGCCAGAGAAGAGGAGGGGAAAACAATTGGACGATGGTATCGACGATACTTTCGTATCAGAGGTGTTCCAGGAAGTTGCGTTCGCCATCGGACGCCCCCGATGCTGATCCAGTCCTGGGCGACCGTCGCGGAGTTCAGAGGCGACAAGCTTGCGCGGGAAATGCAGTACTTTGCGGATCCATTCGTTGCCTCTGCATCGCGCGCTCACTGGGTCGGATCCACACATGATTTGACGTGCGGATTCGCCGACGACATCGCTACGTTGCGGCCAGCTGTCAGAAGAAGCGGCCTATCGCTTGCCATCAATTGTGCTTGTTGAACCAGCCTTCGTCTGCGATCGGCGCGTCAGGTAGATTCATGCGATGCCTTCTCGGCTCGAGAGATGATTTCAAGCCACCAGCAAGACCTTCCCGATACCACCCTTTTCCGCCGCGGCCTGAGCCTCTGACGCTTCACTGAGCGGCAGTTTTTGGCTGATCGGGATTACTAGCTTGCCATCTCGAACCGCCTCGGCCATGAACTCCAGCGTTTTCCTGTCGAACTTCGAGAATACGTGCACCACCTTTACAGATGGATACTTCGCGGCATTCTGCGGTAGGTCGACGACCGATGCATACACTCCTCCCGGCTTGACCTTGGCGATCAGCTTCTCGGCGGTTCTTCCGCCGACCGCATCCGCCACCGCATCCAACTGAGGAAGATTCGCAATCGCGGTGTCGTCGTCGGTTGCGACCACCTGATCCGCACCGACAGTCTTCGCTTCATCCATCTGCCTCTTCAAAACGCCTGCGATCACCGTCGCCCCGCATTGTTTCGCCGTGAATACCGCCGAACGTCCGACATTTCCAGCAGCCCCCACAACGAGAACCGTCTGGCCCGCTTTGATTCCCGTGGCTAACAAGAGCTGGTTGCCGGTCGTCGTCGCTAGCGGTAGCGCCGCCGCCTGAATCAAATCGAGCCCCTTGGGAACTTTCGCCAGAACCGCGGCTTTCACGACACAAAGCTCGGCGTAGGTATTGTCCGCCATCGCAAACACCTGGTCGCCGGCTGAAAAGCCTTCCACTCCCGGTCCAATTTTGACCACAGTGCCGGAGAGATCGACTCCTATTAGTCCCGGGAACTGCATGGGATAAAAATCCTTCGTTAATCCTGCACGCCGTTTGTAGTCGATGGGATTCACGCTGGTAGCAGCGACCCGAACCAGTACTTCCCCGGGCCCTGCTACCGGATCAGGGTAGTCCTCGAACTTGAGTACTTCAGGCCCGCCATATTGGTGGACAACGACTGCTTTCATATTTGATCTCCTTTGTGCGGTGAACGAGACCGACGAGACTCTTAGCTCTTCCCTCGGTTTTGCATGTCACAGCGGCTTTCGTAGCAGCCTCTTTTCTATTTCTTTTGAGGATGAATACCAAAATCGTGCCACGACGTCTCTGACAAGTTTACGTCGTAGTACTTTGCGGCTTTCTCGATGTTCGCGAACGCCAAGGCACGATCTGCATCGGAGACATCGATGACTTGATCGAAGCGCGCGACCGCGTTGCGTACATGCTGTGCATCGGTCAGCGGTTCTTTACGCTGCTTCGGAAATGCGTAAACGCTGTCGGGCAAGTCGCTCTGCGTCGTTAGCTGCCCATGTTTCTCGTGAGGCTTCCAGGTCGCTTCTGGCATATCTTTGCATCCTTTCTTTAAGTATTTGGCTAGAACGCGCGCGCATCAGCCCCTGCGTAAACGGCATCGATACACAGAAGGCGCGGCCTTATTTCTCTTTTACCTTCTGCGCCAGATCGCGAAACTCCCTCGCCTGTTTGTGACTGGCCTTTGCCTGGAACTGCGCGAGCTGTCGAGACTTTTCATTGGGAAGATGCGAAACCAAAGCCTCAAGCTCGGTTGCCGCTTCGTAGGCTTGATCAGCCTCTCTGAGCATCAAGTGTTCAAATTTCCGGATTGCCTCATCGTGATCCATGTTTCCTCCCAACACTTGCTTAAGTGTCGCTCCAAGCGGAATCCTCGCGATCAGCCGATTACAACCGAACTGCTCCACCGAATCAATTGGACGATGGTATTGGCTATACGTTGGTATCCCAGCGGAATGATGGACGCACCGCCCAGTCCCAAGTGTCCGATCTACACTCTGGCGGTGGCCGACACGTTCGTCCAATAGAATCGTTGTCATGATTTTGGCTTAATGGAAGGTCACGCTTGGAGCAACTATGAACACTGCGATCCCTGTCTCGAACGTGAAGCATTTCGACGCAATCGTTATCGGCACCGGCCAGGCGGGGCCGTCTATGGCAGCACGGTTTGCAGGCGCCGGTAAAACTGTCGCTGTTATCGAACGCGATAAATTTGGCGGCACATGTGTCAATACCGGATGCACGCCGACAAAGGCGCTCGTGGCGAGTGCCTATGCGATCCATGTTACCCGCCGAGGGGCGGAATACGGTTTCTCCACTGGTGATGTGCGCGTCGACATAAAGCGCGTCAAAGCGCGCAAGGATGCAATCGCCGGGAGATCCAGCAAGGGAGTGGAGGAATGGCTGAGAGGAACGAAAAATTGTACGGTCATTCAGGGCCACGCCCGCTTCCAGTCGTCGGATACCGTCGTGGTCAACAATGAAGTTCTGCAAGCCGACAAAATCTACATCAATGTTGGAGCGCGGGCCTCTATCCCTGACATGCCGGGAGTTCACGACGTCCCATTTCTTACCAATTCCTCGATGATGGACATCGATTTCTTGCCCGAGCATCTTGTGATCGTCGGCGGCAGTTATGTTGGGCTGGAGTTCGCCCAGATCTATCGCCGCTTCGGGAGCGAAGTTACGATCGTGGAAATGGGACCGCGTCTGATTGGACGCGAGGACGAAGATGTCTCTCAATCTGTGCGAGAAATCGTGGAGGCGGAGGGTATTCACGTCCGACTGAATGCAAAATGTATCTCGCTGGCGAAAGGCGATGCCGGTGTCATCGTCAAAATGGATTGCAGCGACAGCCCGAAGCAAGTCTCCGGCAGTCACGTGCTTCTGGCCGTGGGACGTACTCCTAACACCAGCGACCTGGGTCTGGACCGGGCTGGCGTTGCCACTGATCACCGCGGCTACATCGTCGTCGACGATCAACTCCAAACGAACGTGCCGGGCATCTGGGCGCTGGGAGATTGCAACGGCCGCGGGGCCTTTACCCACACTTCCTATAACGACTACGAGATCGCTGCGGACAATCTTTTTAACGCTGACCATCGCCGAGTGTCCGACCGGATTCAAGCCTACGCGCTATACATCGATCCTCCACTGGGGAGATGCGGCATGACGGACGCAGAGATACGGAAATCCGGACGTCGCGCCCTCGCTGTGAAATATCCGATGACCAAAGTGAGCCGGGCCTACGAAAAAAGTGAGACCCAAGGCTTCATCAAAATCTGCGTTGACGCGGAGACGAAGCAAATTCTGGGCGCTGCGATTCTTGGAGTCGGGGGCGACGAAGTGATTCACGTTCTGCTGGACGTGATGTACGCGAAGGCGCCATATACGGTCATCCAGCGCGCCATGCACATTCATCCGACAGTCGCGGAATACCTGCCGACCATCCTCGGCAAGCTGGAGCCGTTTGCGTAATGCCAACGTATCGCCAATACGATCGTCCAGGTTCGTAGCGCGGCGAAACGAGCTGGCTACTTCTCACCGTTCCTAGGAAATCAATCCGGAAGGCCGAAGGCACTACCTCAAATTCGATGCTAGTTAGCGTGTGGGCTGGGACGTATCTGTTCGGAGGGCACGACTCCCTTACCCTCAAGAACAGAGTAGAACTTGTCGGCTTCGAGATTCTTGATGACATCCGTTGTACCCGAGGGCCAGCGGATCTCGATGTTGTCGATTTTCGCCGCTGTGCCCAGGCCAAAGTGCACGCGAAGATCGTTCTGTGAAAGATAGCTCCCTCCACTCCGGATTTGTTCTGTTTGTGTCACGCCACCGGCGGAGAGCTTGATCCGAGCGCCGATGGCGAGACGGTTGCTCTTGGTTCCAGCCAACTCCAGGCTGACCCAATGTCGGCCCGGCACTCCGTGATTGCGAAGAATCATCGGCGCGCCGTCGATGTCTTCCACCACAACGTCGAGTTGCCCATCGTTGAACAGATCACCGACTGCAAGGCCGCGCGATGTTCGGCGCTGCATCAACGCCGGGCCCGCCTGGTCGCTGGCGTTACAGAACCGGCCATTCCCTTGATTGAGTTGGAGCATGCCTGGCTGTTGATAGCCCGCGCCAGAGGGCAGCGTGGCAACCTGCGGATACACATGCCCGCTAACGAAGATCAGATCCAGCCAGCCATCGTTATCCACATCGAAGAAAGCGTTACCCCATTTCACGTACGGCATCGAGGGCAATCCCTCGCCTGATTTGTACGACACGTCGTCAAATTGCCAGTCACCGTTATTGCGATAGACCGTGTTGTACTCGTTCTCGAAATCCGTGACGTAGATCGACGGGCGCCCCTCGTGCACATAATCTCCGACGGCCACGCCCATGCTGGCCTGCTCAGTACCGTCCTGACTGACGGACGTGCCGGACTCGAGGCCGATCTCCGTGAATTTCCCATTCCCTTCATTCTTGTAGAGATAGTTCGGCGTCGCATCGTTGGCAACAAAGATGTCGGACCGGCCGGTGTTGTTGAAGTCAACCCAGGTGACCCCGAGCCCAAAATATCCGCTGGGATCATCCACGCCAGCGGCCTTCGACACATCGGTAAATGTGCCGTTACCGTTGTTGTGATAGAGCGAGTCGCCCGCGCCCTTCAGACCGCGCGGACCGCACTGTACGTCGAGTCCACGAAACATGCAGATAGGAAGCTTGCCGAATGCGGGCAGATTGTCAAAGTGGAAGTCGACATAGTTCGTGACCATCAAGTCCACAAAGCCATCGTTGTCGTAGTCTCCGAATGAGGCCCCGGTGGAGTTTCTTGGATCACCGACGCCCGCCTTAGCAGTCACGTCCGTAAACGTACCGTCGCCGTTGTTGCGGTAAAGAACGTTAGCGCCGAGGCAGGTGATGTAGAGATCAGGCCAACCGTCATTGTTATAGTCGCCAACGGCGCCGCCATTGGCGAAGCAGGGAGTACCAATGCCGGCTTTGTCCGTGACGTCGGTGAAAGTGCCGTCATGATTATTGTGATAGAGAGCGCCTCTGGCTGTCTCGTGCTTCATTGCCATCTCAATCGTGGGCGCGTTGGTGAAGTAGATGTCAGGCCAGCCATCCCGGTCATAGTCGATGAGCACGACACCGCCGCTCATGGATTCCGGAATGTACTTCTTCTCAGGAGAGTACACATGGCGAAAGCGAATCCCGGCCTTTTCGGCAACGTCTTCGAGTTGGGGCACGGGACGGCCCGTGCAGGACTCCGTTTTCAGCCCAGCCGGAGGCGGAGGCGCTACATCGTGCCCGGCCTGTCCATGTCCCGAGATCAGAATCTGCGAGATGAACAAGCAACAGAGCAGCGAATTGCGGAATACTTTCATGGTTCAGTGGGACGACGGAGCGGCCGCCGGCCGCGGGGCTGGCAAAGTAATGTTTCTGCTCTTCTCTTTCAGCGCACGATAAATTCGCGCTTCCCGATCCGCATCGTTGCTCCGACCAACCGCGCGATAAGCTGCCTGCAGTTGATAGTGAGCGGGTTCGAATTGCGGTTTCAGCCGCACCGCCGCCTCCAGGTACGAGAGTGATTCGGCAGATCTGCCTTCTATCCGCAGCTCTTTGCCCAGTTCATAGTTTGCTTCAGGATGATCTGGTTGGCTGGCTAGCACCTCTTTAAACAACTCCACCGCCTGTTCGTTCTTGGACTGTTGCAGCAGGCAGAAGGCGAGATGAAATTGCGCGTCGGCGTTGCCTTCGTCAAGTCGCAGTTCATCCCGGAATTCCTGTTCCGCCTGTGCCGGGCGATCTAGACGGAGCAATGCCATTCCGGCGGTGTAGTGGACGCGCAGTAGTTTCGTGTCAAGTTGCAGAATGCGGTGGCAAACCTGCACTGTATGCTGGTAATCACCCATCTGTGACCATAGCTGCGCCACCAGCGTGAGGATATCAGTCGACAGTTCTTGTTTTTCCAGCTTGTTCAGAAGCGCAGCGGCCTCGCCATACTTGTTAATCTGCACCAGGGACGCCGCCCATGAATACGCCAGTTCGTGAAGTTGCACCACAGAGTCGCCGAGAGGCGTAAACACCTGCACAGCATCCGCATAAGAATGTGTAGCGAACAGTGCGGTTCCGAGCATGGAACGGGCTACGCTGTCCTGGGGATTGTCTTGTATCACTGGGCGTAGCGCGCGGATACACTCCGGATAATCCGTAGCGCGGCAGGCTGAGATTCCTGTGTTGCGCAACAAACCGGGGATCTCGGCATCCCAGCCAGCGGCTTCGTGAAAACGACCCAGAGCAGAAGAATATTCCTGTTGGCGCGCTTCGGCGGTTCCCAGATCGTTGAATGCCATCGCCAGTTGCGTGCGAAGTTCCGCCCGTAGCGCGTCGATTTGCCCACCTTTCTGTCGTATCGGCGTCATCTCGAAGCTGGATCCGAGCCGAGCGGCATCAGCCATGACTAAGTCCATTGCCGATGAGATTCGCGCTTTAGATTTCGCGCTGGGTCCAGCTTGCCGCATTTCCCTCGCGGAGTCATCCACGTAGTCTGCCGCACGATAAGCGTCGGCAAGCAGTAAGTGCACGCCAGCATCCCCCTTCGTCCCATCCGAAAACCTGCGAAACGCCTCTCCCGCCTTCTCGCGTTCCTTCAGTTGGAGCAATGCTGCACCCAGCAGGAACGAAGCCGCAGGATCGTCCTGCAGGCTGAGAACGCGATTGAAAGACACCGCGGCATTGTCGAAGCGCTTCTTTGCCATCCAGACTTTACCCTGCACGTACCAGGCGCGGGCATTGTCGGGATCGGCAACCAAAACGTCGGTTATGACTGAAAGGGAATCATCAAGTCGCTGATCCTGCAGATAGGCGATCGCAAGATCAGTACGAGTTGCGAATGAGTCCTCGAAATTACCGGAACGGCGGAAGGCTTCGATCGCCCTCGCCGCGGATGCATGCATGAGTTCAAGATTTCCCATTTCTCGCAATGCCTGCGCGAGCAACGGACGGCAGGCATTTGAGATGGCTACGGGATCACCAGCCTCCTTTGCTGATTCCAAAGACTGCAAGCGCGCCTGAAGCTCAGGACTCAGAGGCGGCCGTAGGGTCGCCCTGCTGCGATTCTTGGCTGGCTGAGGTAGCCGATTCCGCTGCTGAGCGAGAACCGAGGGCGAGGCGACCAGGCCCCACAAAATCAGGAACAGCATTGCGGCGAGCGGGAACTGACGGGAAAGATCGGACAAACTCAGCCAAGCGGGTGCGGACTGAGCGCGTCGGTATTGCACAATCACTCCCCAGCGTTCTGCTTCACAAAACAAGTCGGGCAGGGTCAGCTTCGATCCCTGCCCGACTTTTACATTCTACTCACCCAGACGGCTAGAACGTGATTCTGAGGCCGTACTGGATTTCCCGATCACTGTTAACGACCACCGAGCTTGCGGCCAGGCTTGCCCCTGGTTGCATCACGGTGATCAGGTTATTGGTTGGGCTGCACGGCTGATAGACGCCGGCAGTTGCCGCGCCACAATTCACGCTGCCAATTGGCGAGCCGTTGTCATTGGGCGAGAAGTTAGGATGGTTGAACAGGTTGAACGTGTCGAGCCGGAACTGCAGGCCGACTCGCTCCGTGATCTTCCAATTCTTCTGTAGAGTGAAGTCGGTCGTCACGAATCTCGGTCCATGGCAATAGCCAAGAGGCTCATTCCCGATGGTTCCGATTTCCTGACCAACCACAGTGAAGGCAGCGGGATTGTAAATATTCGGCCCGCTGGCTCCCGCCGTGCAACTGCTGCCCGTGATCGATGGACGCCGATTGGAGCCCGGAGCCCACGGCGGCCCTGCGTTGCCAGTGCCGTAGAGTGCGTTGAGCCCAGAGGCCGGTGGGCCCTCTGGATCCAATAGACTCGTGTTTTCGGTGAGTCCGCCATTGTTGATGGTAGTCGACGGACCGGACATGGCAGTCGTGATACCGCCCACCATCCAGCCGCCCGCTGTGTTTCTCACCAATGCATTGTGGCCCTTAAGTTCAGGTAGAGGCACAAGCAGGTTAGCTACGAAGATGCTGGGACGGTTGATTTGCGTATTGCCACGGTCCAGGCTCGGGTTTCCTGCCCAGGTCAGCGTTTGCGAGTTAGCGGTACCATTCGATTCATCCAGCGGCACGTTGCCGATGGAATGCGAATAGGTATAAGTCGCGTTGATTAGGGCTCCGCGATACTTCGCTTTGTACAGCATTTGCAGAGCGTGGTAGTTCGCGTCGCCATAGTGCGCCCACCACGTGAGAAAACCGTCGTTGGGATACGGGCGCAGCGAATTGCAATTACTCATGAATGCGCACGTGGCCCATTGATCAGGAGGAACTTCGTTGATGTCGGAAGTCGTGAGCTGATGGATCGCCCGGTTTCCGACATAGGCAACCTGCAGGCTCATTTCCCTGGCAAGGCTACGTTCCACGCTTACGTTCCACTGCCAGGAGTTAGGCATCGTATCGGAAGGATCGACTCCTCCCAATGCCGATGTTGCGGCCTGGCTGAACTGTGTGGTCGTTAACGACGGTCCATCCAGAGTGCGCGCATACCCGCTCGCGTTGAGCGCGAAAGGAGCATTCGCCGACATGGTATAGATGGCGGTTCGATCGCGTTGGAAGAACTGTCCGATTCCGGCTCGCAGCGCAGTCTTGCCGTCACCGAACACATCGTAGGCGACGCCCAGGCGTGGCGCGAACAGATGGTTGTTTTGGTTCTTGAGATACTTGTTGGGCCCGGGTGTGCCCGCACTGAATGCGTACTGCCCAGTCCGGCTGAAGGTTGAGTTGGCGTCTGTGCAAGGATTTTTCCCGGGAACAGTCCACAAACCGTTACAAGCGTCGAACGGCGAGCCGTTCGGGTCGTAGAGGTTGGGATTGAAGCTGGTCATTAATCCGTTCACCTGATACGGGGTCCGCAACATGGAGTAGCGCACGCCCAAATCCACGGTGAGTTTGCGATTCACTTTCCAGGAGTCGCCGGCGTAGAACTCGTAATCGCGCCACCGCATCTGGTTGTAAATGTCCGTTGACGTCTCCGACAACCCGGTGTAGATATTTCCCGGAATCATCGCATTAGCCAAGGGCATGCCGGTGATAGCCATGGTGCCTTGGGTCATGTCAACGAATGAATTCGCCGCGTTGAAGTTGGTACGTTCTGAAGTTGCGCCGCCGTTATCTTCGTTCTTGAGATTGAATCCCAGGAACGTTCCAAACTTGAACGTATGTCGGCCGTGAACCCAGGACAAGTCGTCCCTCACGTTGTAGAGATCTTCCTTGTTGTTCCAGGGAGCAAGCATCTGGGTTGTGCCGCCCGTGTTTCCCAGGTTTAAAGCTGGGATGCCGATGGGATGGCTCTTCAAGTCCGCGGGAAATATTGTTGGAAAGTCCGAATTCAGTGTCGCCGCCAGGCCTGGCGTCGTACCACCTGCCGTAATGATGATGCGGTTATTCGAATAGGAGAACTCGGCGGTGTTGATCAGGTTGGAACCAATCGTCGAGGTCACCTTGCCGATGATGGACTTGGCCGGCTGTGCCCAACTGCTCTCCAACTCTGGAAAAGGATCGTCACCCCAATAGCCTGCGCTTGGAGCGCCGTTCACCCATGTGTCTTGCGTGTAGCGGAAGGTCAGGACGTTCGTCTTGGTGAGGTTGTAGTCACCGCGAACATTCTCCTGACGGTAGTTCAACTTTGTGCTGGGAAACGCCTGCCAATTGTTACAGCCGGAGGATCCGGTTGCCGGCAGTCCGCCTGCTGGATTTGCGGGTGTGGTCGGGCAATTGAAGTTCGGCAGAGGGAACTGGCCCATCTGATCGGTCAGCGCCTGCAGAGGTTGAGCGATGGCATAGGGATTACCAGCAGCCTGAAGTGCGACTGGAAATGGGTTCGTGATCACGTCGCCGCAGGTTGTGTTTGAGAAATCACCCGCTCGCTCCGCCGCGTTGGGTACGCACCCTGCGCGAGAAACGCCGCGCACTTCGCGGTTCCACTCCTCGTTGAAGAAGAAGAACAGTTTGTCCTTCTTGATCGGTCCACCCAGGGAGTAACCGAAATCGTTGTGACGCAGAATCGGCTTATCCTCATTCGGGTTGGAATAGATGCTGCCGGTGCTCGGATGCGTCACGTTGGCGAGCCGATCCTGAGATGCCTGTCGTGCGGCAAACCAGTCGTATGCATTCAAAGCATCGTTGCGGCCCGAGTAGAAGATGCTGCCGTGCCAATCATTGGTTCCACTCTTGGTCACGATCGTGACGACGCCGCCTGACGCCTGGCCGTATTCCGGACCGTAGGAGTTGCGCAGCATCTTGAATTCCTGAATGGACTCGATGGAAGGATAAACAAGGATCGTACGATTGGAACCTACGTCGTTGTTGTTGGCCCCGTCCACCAGGAACAGGTTGTTCGACATGGAGTTCCCGTTGACCGCGAAATCCACGCCGCCTTTCAGGCCTTTGCCTACGGCGTCATAGCTGCGAGCGGCGGCAACGCCGGGTTGGAGCTGCGTCAGGGCCACAAAGTTGCGCCCATTGAGCGGCAGATCCCGAACCTGACCAGATCCTACGACTTCACCCAATTGCGCGCTGTCGGTTTGTACTTGGATCGCATTCGCTTCCACCGTCACTTGTTCACTGGTGTTGCCCATCTGCATCTGGACGTTCACCAGGGCGGTGCTGGCAACGTGTACTTCGACGTTGTTGATCACACCTTCCTTGAAGTTCGACTGCTTCACAGTGATGTGGTAGATGCCGCTTGGCAGGTCGGGCGCCGTGTACTCGCCCATGTCATTCGTCGTTACGGTACGACTCAATCCGGTTGCGTGATTGGTGATGGTAACCGTGGCTTGGGGAACCACAGCTCCGGTTGGATCACTGACAACACCGCTGATCGTCCCCGTGATCGTTTGCGCACAGAGTGGCGTAACTATTAGTACGAGTGCTAAAGCAACTAAGATAATCAGACTGCCCCATCGTTGCATGTATCGCCTCCGCTATTAGACCGTCGCTGCGATCGTGAACCGCAATGTGACGAAGTTGAGAGCTATGAGTTGGTGCCGCTCAGTAATCATGTGGACGAGCACCAGTGAGCAGGTGCGCGCGAAAGGTGTTCTTTGTTTGGCCTAGTCGTTGCACGACCGGTAAGGCTGCCACGCCAGCAGGAGGGCTTTGACGGCCTCTAAGCATCGATATGAGAGAGTGAGTCACTTCGACCTGCACGTTCAGCGCAAGAATCATCTATTTCCGGCGACATAAACGATTTTGTGCCCGAGCACGCAACGCACGAGTCTCTACCCGCGAGTGCAACGCTTTCTGTGCACAGGGTCACAGAGGGTTGGGGCTGAGATCACATGTGTTTTGTTATCGAGGAGTGGCTCCTACAACGGTGCCTGCGCGAACGCTGCCTGGCTTTCTTAGCGCGATGAGGTGTTTAAAAATGCAACAGCAGCTCGACTCGCTGGCGTCAAAACGTTCGTATTGAGCCAAGACTCCTTGACATCTCTCTTTGCTCGCGGCATATTCTCGAAACAACATCAGGTGATCGCTCATGCTTCGAGCGCCGGGCCCCTGCCCTGACTGCAAAGCTGGCGATTGACTGTTTTCATAATCATCTTCATCGGTAAGTGAACGTGGGGTTCCTTACCGCATCTCATTCTTCTCAAAACGAAGCAGCTCCTTTGTCGGGCATTGCGAGTTCTGGAGAAAAGAATGCGCGCTCTAGGCCAGCCAAACGGCATCGCTCAGCGAGGCTCAGCCTTCTCTGTTACCCGTGGGATTGTGTGGTTCACGCAGTTTTGCCTCATTGTTGCTGGCTCGCTATCTGCCCAAATCAAAAGTGCACCTGTGATGGACGCCTCTGCAGGGCCGTCAACGACCGGACGATTTGGTCAATCCCAGCTGGACAGCCAAGTCCGCAGTCCCGAGCAAATCTTGAAGATTCGCGCCCGCGCCGAGGCCGGCTCCGCTCGCGACCAGTTCCTGATGGGATATGCCTACAGCAGCGGATTAGGAGAGCCGCAGGATCTCGCGCAAGCGCTTGTGTGGTATCGAAAAGCAGCAGACCGGGCCGAGCCTGCCGCAATCACCGAACTGGGGCGCATCTACATTCACGGCATTGGGGTGCATCAGGACTATCAAAAAGGTTTGGAGTGGCTGCGCCGGGCCGCCGCGGACGGCTACGCGCCAGCACAGACGGATATCGGCCTACTTTATTTTCAGGGATTGGGCGTTAGGCAAGACTATGAGGGCGGGATGCACTGGTGGGAGAAAGCTGCAGAGCAGGGCTACGCCCCCGCCGAGTCAAACCTCGGCGTCGCTTACCTGGATGGGATGGGAGCACCCGCCGATCCGGCACGCGCAGCTCAGTGGTTCCGAAAAGCCGCAGAAGCTGGTTTGCAGACAGCACAATTCAATCTCGCTTCCTGCTATGAAACCGGCCAGGGCGTCCCGCAGGATCTCGGCGCTGCCGCCGATTGGTATCGCAAAGCAGCTCAACAGGGGCACGCAGGCGCTCAGAACAATCTTGCATCAATGTACCAGTCAGGGCGTGGTGTTCCCCAGGACACGGTTCGGGCACTCAGGCTGTTTCTTCTGGCGACCGAGAATGGAAACATGAATGCCGCTATCAATCTGGCGCAGACCTTTCGTCTCGGCATTGGTGTAAGACCGGATCCCGCTCTCGCTTATATGTGGCTTCAGGTGGCAAGCGATGGCGGCGAGGATGTGGATTCTGCTCTCCACAGTGCAAGCCTGGAAATCAGTGAAGGCCAACTCACTCAAGCACGTCAACGAGCGGAGGCGTGGCGAGCCCAACATCATCTTGAGCGCGCCGCCTCTGCGGTTGCGACATCGGAGACCCGAGCACTCTCGTCTCGCTGATGGACTCAGTCGCACACGTCACCAATCGGATCAGCCGCAGGCTAGCTTGTAGCACCTCACACGGAAAATCGCGCATCGCCTCGACAATCTGCAACTCCAGCTTGGGTCTTTCTCCCTTGCGCCACAAGTTTGCTCGATGTCGAGTGCGGTACCGCAGCGGCCCGCCATCAGGTCGTTCGCTCCGTTCGATAGGACGAGGAATACAAACAAACTCCGCCTCGAAGATTTCACTCGTGACGTGCACCACCGAATAGCCGTGCCCGCCCATATCTACAAACGAAACATGCGGCGACAAATCGGGGTTCGACACAGCCCGCGCTTTGTCGATGTTGCCACTCTTCGCATATTCCAAACACGATTTCACGCCGTGATGCAGCAATAAATTCATCGTAACCGGTTCAGCGATAGCAAAGGTTACGGAAGCCGCGTCGGTCGGACCATCACCGCGCCGGCGGATGACGATACGAGGCCGGTAGTGCATGCCATAGTGCAGGCCGTAGTGCGGGTAAGTGCGGTAATAGATTACTGTCCCAAGCCTTGGCCCTGCGCGCGCACGGAATGTACCTCCGTCATCTATTGCCCCGACTTGTCTTCGTCGTAGCCTGTTTCAACAGGTTGGTGCCCGATGAACCTCCCCCAGCGTCCAGTACGGCGAGATGTCCGTTACCCTCTTCACTTGCCGGTGTTAATCAGAATGTCGCAGAAGGACTTGCACACTCGCTCCGAGAACATCAGCCTCGGTGGCATTCTCCTCTCCAGCGCGTCGCTGATTCCAGAAGGCTCTGCTGTCGAAGTTGCCGTCGGTGTTGAGAATCTACCCGATCCCGGCATTCTCTTGAACGCTCGCGGCAGGGTCCTTCGCGTCGAGTCGAATGCCGTAGGCGAATTCACCGTCGCCATCAAGTTGGACCGCTCCTTCGAGCTTCCAATCCCCGGCCCACCCTCGCACACAAACTCCGAAGCGCCTGCGCCGCCCTCTTCCCCCACGCTGAAGCGCAAAACAGCCTTCAACCATGCACCGGCATACGCCCCCGCGTGGCATACCGAGACGTAACCGCAACTAGTCTCGCGCGCGTCGACGTGCCCCAGCCCCAGCCGCGAAGCGGCGCAAGAATGCAGCCCACGGCGCAAGCCGTGGGAAAGTCTAACGAAGGCCGGCGCGAACTAGTGCGGTGCGTCATGCAGAGTGGCGTTTATGAGTCGCAGTTTTCCCCTGTGTTCCCCCGTGCCCTCAGTGGTGAAAGCCTTTGCGTGCCTCGCCGAACACGAGCTGAGAGGCGGAAACAGCAAGATTTCCCGCGCCGTCAGCGAGAAGTCCAGATTCGGGCGCTGTGCCACGACGCCGATGATTCTCTTGACCGCAACCTGATCCTTCCAAACTTCATGCTCCCCAATCCACGCCTGCCCGCCGGTCGGCCTCACCCGTGTAGTCAGAATTCCGACGGTCGTGGATTTCCCCGCGCCGTTCGGCCCAAGCAATCCAAAAACCTCGCCTGGAATGATATCCAGCGACAACCCGTTGAGCGCAACAATTTCAGACTTCGACTGTTTTTCCCCTTTACCGCGCGGCGGGCCGCTGAAGCTCCCGCCGGCCGCGAACGGCGGCGACGAGTTGTAGACCTTCCGCAGATCGACCGTGCGAATGCCAACCATGGAATACCTCTACCGGATCAGAAAGTGTTGTTGCAGAAAACCGAGTGGGTCTTGCGATATTTCCAGAGGAATCGCCGAATGTCAATTCCCGTGCAGGTCAGGTAATGTATCAGTTTGAATTCATGGCCGACAGCTACATGCCGAGCCAGCGAAGCCAAGCCCATACAAGCAATCAGCTGCGTAGAATAGGGGAGCATGGCCTACCTAGCGTTCTGGCTCATCTTAGTCGGCGGCAAAGCGGCCTTCATGTACGGGGTTTGGAGACTTGCAAAAGCTCAGGGGAGATCGCCTTGGCCTCCACTCATTGCAAGCATATTCTGCGCCAGTATCGTGTTCTTTGCGCTCTTTATCAAAGGACGCACGGAACGCGCGGACCACCTTACGAGTCCACAAAATTAAAACTGTTACATTACCTCAAGTCAGCCGAACGCGAAGTCGAATCCTACCCGATGCCCAGCTGCCTCTGAATCTGCTCCAGCGGCACGCCCTTCGTTTCCGGAACCATCGTCTTCACCCAGATGAGTTGCAGAACCATCATCCCGGTAAAGAACGCAAAAACGTACCCGGGCGGAAACGCGGCGACCATCGTAGGAAAGAAAGTCGTAAGCAACGCGGCAAAAATCCAGTGCGTGAAACTGCCCAGTGTCTGGCCTTCCGCGCGCTGGCGATTGGGAAATATCTCAGAGATAAATACCCAGATCACGGCGCCCTGTCCGACCGCGTGCGCGGCTATGAAGGCAAAGATGCAAGCCGGCACGATCGAGAAATGTTGCGTGAAGAAAGCCCACGCAACCAGCCCCAGCGAGGCGATATAGCCGAACGACCCAATATAAAGAAGAGTGCGCCGCCCCAACCGGTCGATGAGCCAGAGTCCAATAAACGTGAAAATAAGATTAGTGATGCCGATCCCCACCGACTGCAGCAACGCCGCCTTCGCGCCCAGGCCGGTGAGTTCAAAAATCCGCGGAGCGAAGTACAGAATCGCGTTGATCCCCGACATCTGATTAAAAAACGCAATCAGAATTGCCAGCAGGATCGGCTTCTGCAGTCGCCGCGTCCAGAACCGCCCAGACGATGCTTTCTCCGAAGATGCCGCTGCAATTTCATCGGCTTCCGCCGCAATCTCCGCTTCGGATACTTCCGGCTGCGCGCGTTGCAGCACCTGCAGCGCCGCTGCTCGATCTCCCTTCCTGCTAAGCAGCCATCGCGGGCTCTCAGGAAGGCCAATGCAGAACAAAGCGTAGAGCAGCGATGGAAACGCGGCGACGCCCAGCATCCATCGCCACGCGTTGTCACCGATGCCCGCAAGCAGGGCATTCGAAACGTACGCGACCAAAATGCCAAAAACAATGTTGAACTGGAACATCCCGGCAAGACGTCCGCGATGCTTCGGCGGCGCAATCTCCGAGATATACATCGGCGCGACCACCGTCGAAATGCCAATCCCCAATCCTCCGATGACGCGTGCAGCGATGAACGCAGTCACATTCGGCGCCAGTCCCGATCCCACCGCGCCCACAAAATAAAGGACGCCAATCCACAGCAGCGTAGCCTTGCGCCCGAACTTGTCCGCCGGCCATCCTCCGATCAGCGACCCAACCACGGTGCCATAGAGCGCCGATCCCATCGCGATGCCGTGCAACTTGGGACTCAACACCCAGAGCGTCTGAATGGTTTTTTCCGCGCCGGAAATAACGACGGTATCGAACCCGAAAAGAAAGCCGGCGAGCGCCGACGTAAGAGACCAAAAGAAGATACGACGATTCATAATAAGGACGACGCGCAGATTACCACAGAATCGAGGCGATTCTCCGTGATTTGCCCGGAGAAATCGTTCGCCGAACTTTCCTCAGCCCTTCGCCAGCGGATAATTCTTTTCCCGCCACTCTCTAATTCCGCCATCCATCGAAATCACGTTCGTGTATCCCATCTTCTGCAGGTTATCGGCGGCCAACGCCGAGCGAAAGCCTCCGCCACAATAAAGGATCATCTCCGCGCCGAGTTCAGGCACGCGCGCCTCAACGTCCCTCTCGATGATGCCCTTGCCCAGATGAATCGCACCCGGCAGATGATCTTTCGCGAACTCGCTCTCCTCGCGAACATCGATCAGAGTGAATTTATCGCCACGATCCATCCGGCTCTTTACCGTGTCCGCGTTCGTCTCGCGCACGCGCGTCTTGGCGTCGTCCACAATCTTCAGGAAGCGAGGAGGATGTTGATGAGCCATAAAAATCTCCTTACTGATTCAGCGATCATCATCCTACCAATTTGTGATCGGGTTACGCGACATGGCACACGCGGCGCCCTTTCTGGGGCGGCGTGCCCTTCTTACTTCTCAGAATTCATTTAGCATGAACCCGTGAAGGTGAAGAACCCCACGCGTCGAATTGGCCTGGCCCGCGCACTCTCGAAGCTGGGATATTGTTCCCGCTCCCAGGCTGCCGAACTGATCCGCGCAGGCCGCGTGCGCGTGAACGGAACGCTCCGCAGAAATCCCGAGACACCGGTCAGCACCGATCACCATCGCATCACGGTCGATGGACACGCCATCGAGCTGCAGCAGAAACTCTACCTCGTGATGAATAAGCCCCGCGGTCTGGTCACGACCGCATCCGACGAGAAAGGCCGCGACACGGTGTATTCGCTCTTGTCGAAGACTCCCGAGCCTCTGCCTTGGGTCGCCCCCGTCGGTCGCCTCGACAAGGCCAGCGAGGGCCTGCTCCTGCTCACCAACGACTCCGAATGGGGCGCCAGAATCGCCGCTCCAGAAACGCATCTGCCCAAGACCTACCACGTGCAGATCGGATGCGTCGCCGACGAGAGCCTCTTAACAACGCTAACGAACGGCGTGAAAATAAACGGAGAGGTCCTTCGCGCGGCGCAAGTCCGCCTGCTGCGCTCGGGAGAAAAAAACTGCTGGCTCGAAATGGTTCTCGACGAAGGCAAGAACCGCCAGATTCGCCGCATGCTCGCCGCCTTCGGAATCGAAGTGCTCCGACTGGTCCGCGTCGCAATCGGCCCGCTTGAACTCGGAAATCTTGCTAAGGGCGCATTTCGCGCGCTCACAAAAGAAGAAAAACAAATGCTGGATCGCGCGATGCGAGCAAGGGCCTCATGACCGACCTGACCTTCCTTTCCGCCGTAACCATGGCGCAGCAAATTCGCACCAAGAAGATCTCTCCCGTCGAACTCGCCGAAGCTCACCTTGCGAAAATCGAACGCCTGAATCCTAAGCTGAATGCCTTCGTTCAAGTCGATGCTGACCGCGTCCGTCAACAAGCCCGCGACGCCGAAGCCGCAGTGATGAGCCGCAAACCCCTCGGCCCGCTCCACGGCGTTCCCATCAGCATCAAGAGTTCCATAGAAGTTGCCGGCCTCCGCTGCGAAGCCGGAACCCGCCTGCGCGCCGGATTCGTTGCCGCGCACGACGCGCCTTTAGTCGCGCGCCTGCGCAACGCGGGCGCGATCATTCTTGGCACGACGAACACACCCGAACTTCTCATGGCCTGGGAGACCGACAACGTTCTTCACGCCCGCACCAACAGTCCATGGGATCTCGATCGCACGCCCGGCGGTTCCAGCGGTGGCGAGGCCGCAGCGATTGCCGCCGGAATGTCCGCCGCTGGTGTCGGCAGCGACGGCGGCGGTTCCATTCGCGTGCCCGCGCACTTCAGCGGCATCTGCGGACTCAAGCCCACCCCCGGACGCATTCCTTCAACCGGCCACTATCCCCCGTCCGGCGGCCCGTTTGCTCTGCTCGGCGTGGTCGGCCCCATGGCGCGAACGGTGGCCGATCTCAAAGCGATGTTCGAAGTAATGCAGGGTCCCGACGATGGCGACTCCTGCGCTGCGCCCTTGGCTCTGCGCTGGCCGGGCGCGAACGAAATCAAGAAACTGCGCATCGGATATTTCGAAGACGACGGCCGCACTCCCGTCACTCCCGAAACTCGGGCCGCAGTTCGCACTGCTGCCGAAGCCCTGCATCGCGCCGGGTTTCAAGTCGAGCCATTTCGTCCCACGGTCCTCGAAGAGGCCCGCACTCTCTGGAAGAAATTCTTCGTCGTAGCCGGAGGCATGCTCATCCGCCCCATGTTTGCCGGACGCGAACCAGATCTCAGTCCAACGCTGAAGCAGTTTCTAGAATGGTCCGCCGCCGAACCTCAACTCACCGCCGACTCATTCCTCGAAGCCTGGATTCGCCGCGACACGCTCCGCGCCGAATTCCTTGGCCAGATGCGCCACTATCCCATCCTCTTATGTCCGGCCGCCGCAATCCCCGCCTTCCGCCACGGCGAGCGCAGTTGGACGATCGATGGCAAAACCGTGCACTACCTCGACGCCTGGAGCTACACCGAGTGGTTCAACCTGCTAGGCAATCCCGCAGCCGTTGTGCCCGTGAGCCACTCCCCTGAAAATCTGCCCATCGGCGTGCAGATCGTCGGCCGCCCCTGGGAAGAAGAACAAGTGTTAGCCGTCTCCGCCGCACTCGAAAAAGAATGTGGTGCATGGAAAATCCCGCCGATCCACTAAGGGAGCTCTGATGAAATCGGTGTTGTTTTGTTTTGTCATTCTGAGCGAAGCGAAGAACCCCTTGCCAGCCCGTGCTAGCAGCGGCCTCGTCAGGAGTTTCTACTACGGTTCGGGCCGCCGTGCTTCAGTTCGCGACTCAATCAGAGATTCCCTGGTTGCGAATCCCCCTGTGTTCTCCGTGTCCTCTGTGTTTAAATCGTATCGAATGACACCGCGAATCTCGGTCGCTCTCGCTGGCGTGTTTCTAGCCGCCTTTGGATTCTTCTCCGCCGTCCCGCAGACTCAGCCGAAAGCTCCGAATCCCGTCGAAGCCGCGCGCCTCAACAATCTCGGCGTGGCCTACATGAACCAGCAGCTTTTCGAAAAGGGCCTGAAGTCGTTCCAGGCCGCGGTCGAAGCCGATCCCGCACTGGCAATCGCGCGCTTGAACGTTGGCATCGCCTACCTGAATCTTCAGAAGGTCGATCAAGCCAAAGTCGCCCTGGATGACGCTCTCAAGCAAGACCCGAAGAATCCGAACGCGTGGTACAGCCTCGGCCTGCTGGCCAAGAACACTGGAGACTCGCAAGCCGCCATCGACGCATTCAGGCGCGTCACCGAGATCGATCCCAGCGATGCCGACACCTGGTATTTTCTCGGTACCGCGTATGCCCAGGCCAAGCAGTTTCCGCAAGCCATCGACGCCTTCGACCGCGCTCTGAAACTCAATCCTCTACACGCCTCGGCCGAATTCGGACTGTCGCGCGCGTACCAGCAATCCGCCGACGTCGACCACGCCCGCGAGCACCTCAAGAAATTCCAATACATCACACAAAACAAAATCGGCGCCCCCATGAGCCTCGCCTACGGCGAGCAAGGCCAGTACTCCCGCGCAGTAGAATCCCCGCAAGCGCAGTTAAAGCCCGGCCCCCAGATCAAGGTTCAGTTCGTGGATGTAACGAAGGAGGCGGGGTTGATGTCGACAGCGCAGACTGGCCAAAAGACTGACCAAGACAAAGGAATGGTCGGCGCAAGCGCCTGTTTCATCGACTATGACAACGATGGCAAGGTCGATCTCTTCCTTGCCGACAATGGTCCACACAACGGCATGGCTCTCTATCACAATCTGGGTGCCGGCAAATTCGAGGACGTGACGAAACGCGCCGGTCTGGACCCGAGCCTTCATGCTGTCAGCTGCACAGCGGGAGACTACGACAACGACGGTTTCCCTGACCTGGCCGTCAGCGATTTTGAACGTGTGCTGCTTCTGCACAATGAGAAGAACGGAACGTTCAAAGATGTGAGCGCGGCCACAGGAATCAAAGGCACATCCATCGGGGGTCTTACATTTATTGACTACGATCACGACGGCGACATCGATCTTTATGGCGCCAGCGGAATGTACGAGTGTATGGGTAACTGCCGGGGCACTGGTACTGTTTGGCGGAACAATGGTGATGGAACGTTTACTGTTGTAGAAATCGGCGTTGAGAGCGCAGTGTCAGGGATTGGCGCGATTGGCACGGACTACAACAACGACCGCGCCGTCGACTTCGTAATCGCGGGTAGCACCGAAGGAGCAGATACGCTGGCTTCGCCGGTGTTTTATCCGAATCCACGAGAGGGGAAATTTATCGCGCATGCCCTGATTCAGCCGCCCCAGCCAACGGTTGGTGTGGTTGCCTTGGACTTCGACCACGACGGCTGGATGGACTTAGCCTTCACAAACACGGGTGCGCCCGCCCTCACCCTCTGGCGCAACAACCACGGCAAATCCTTCGAGCAAGTCAAACTCCCCGAGACCAACTGGGTCTCGGCCTACGGCATAGCCGCCTTCGACTACGATAACGACGGCTGGGTCGACCTCGTCGCAGTCGGCGAAACGAAAGACGGCAAAGGCGAAGATCAGGCTCTTCCGCAATCTCGGCCCCGACGGATTCAAAGACGTCACCTCCGATGTCGGCCTCGACAAGATTCATCTCGACCACCCGCGTGCCATCATCACCGGAGACTACGACAACGACGGCGCCGTCGACCTGCTCATCACGCAGAATCACGGGCCCGCCGTGCTCTTGCGCAACGAAGGCGGCAATCAGAATCACTGGCTGCGCCTCGCGCTCAAGGGACTCGCCGACAACAAATCCGCCATCGGCACCAAGGTCGAAGTTTTCTCCGGAGGCAACCGGCAGAAGTTTGAAATCTACGGCTCCAACGGCTACCTCGGCCAGAACTCGCCCTACCTCACCGTCGGTCTCGGCGACTCCAAAGACGCCGACATCGTCCGCATGCTCTGGCCCACCGGCGTGTTGCAAGACGAAATCCAGATCGCCGGCGATCAGCAAAAAGACCTGATGGAGATCGACCGCCGCGGCAGTTCATGCCCCACTCTCTTTGCCTGGAATGGCGAGCGCTACGAATTCGTCGCCGACATGCTGGGCGCCGCCGTCGTCGGCCACTGGATCGCCCCCGGCCAGCGCGACACTCCCCGCCCGGTCGAGTACATCAAGATTCCTCGTGAAAGTATTCGCGAGAAAGAAACTGACGTCAGGCCTCAGACCGCTGACCTCGGAACCAAAGTGGCTGAGGTCCGAGGTCCGAAGGCTGACGCCCGCCTCTTGAGCTTCCGCTTCATGGAGCCCCTCGAGGAAGCCGTCTACCTCGATCAAGTGCGTCTGCTCGCGGTCGATCATCCCGTGAATCTCGACGTCTATCCCAACGAATATTTCGCCTCGAACCCACCCTACCCTCAGTTCAAAGTTGTTGTGAGCCGCGACGCCAAGCCTCCCGTCGCCGCATGGGACGACCACGGCCACAACGTTCTCCCCGATCTCCTCGCGCACCGTTACATCGGCGACTTCTCCCTGACCCAGTTCGCCGGCTTCGCCCAGCCGCACACTCTCACCCTCGATCTCGGCGAGCCCTACAGCGGCGGCCCGCTCTGGCTGCTCATGCACGGCGAGGTCGAATACTTCACCGCGAACAGCATGTACGCCGCTTCGCAAGCGGGCTTGCAAGCCTTCGCCCCCTACGTGGAAGCCCTCGACTCACAAGGAAAGTGGAAGCGTGTCGTCGATGACATGGGATTTCCCGCCGGCGGTCCCCGCACCATGACCGCCGACCTCACCGGCAAACTACCGCAAGGCACGCAAAAGATTCGCCTAACCACGAATCTCCAAATCTACTGGGACAATATTCTTGTGAGTCGCACTCCGCAGGAATCGCGCGGTTTGGAATCCTCGGGGCGTCATCCTGAGCGTAGCCGTTTTTCAGGCGGAGCGAAGGATCTCGCGCGTGGGAATGCAGTCCGTGTCTCCGCTATTCCTCTCGTTCACGCCGACCTCGAGTTCCACGGATACCCGCTCAAGATCGAAGGCACCCCCGCCGGCAATGTGCACTACATCTACGAGAAAGCCAGCGCCACCGGCCCCTACACCCGTCCCGCCGGAACCTACACGCGCTACGGCGACGTGCTCCCACTGCTAACCGCGACCGACGACAAACTCGCCGTCTTCGGCTCTGGCGATGAAGTCCGCCTCGACTTCGATCCCTCGCATCTGCCCGCTGTTCCCACCGGATGGGTGCGCGACTATTTCTTCGCCGCTAACGGCTACGAAAAAGACATGGACTTCTACGCCGCCGACGGAAATTACGTCGCGCCGCTCCCGTTCCTCAACATGCGCGAATATCCCTATCCATCGCGCGATTCGTTCCCCCTCGACGACGCGCACGTGAACTATCTTCTCGAATACAACACGCGCCACATGTCCGGCAACGAGCAGCGCGGCTACTGGTTCGACTACGGACCCGCAACCGGCTCCGTCCTCGAAACCTTCAGCGACACGATGATCGCGAAACATGAACCGGGAAGGGCACGAGTTTTACTCGTGCCGTAAGTCGCGCAAAAATGACTCCGGCTTGAGCCGCCGAGGGCTCCGGCCAATGCAGCCATCCTCATAATCCCCTACAGAAACGTTTTAATTTGACAATCTCGACCCTCCCATAATCCAATAGCCGGGCCCATGGAAAACTCTTCTGCCTCCACCTCTGGCGTTCCACGCCTGCGCCGCACGCTCACCCTCTGGGATCTCATCTTTTACGGAATCGTTCTCATTCAGCCCATTGCGCCCGTACCTCTCTATGGCGTGGCGCAGAAACTCTCTGATGGCCATTTCGTCACCATCATTCTCATCGCTCTCTTCGCCATGCTCATCACCGCGGTCAGCTACGGACGCATGGGCACGCTCTATCCCACGGCAGGCTCGGCGTACACATACGTCGGCAAGGGACTCAACCCGCATCTCGGATTCCTCGCCGGCTGGGCCATGATCCTCGACTACCTGCTGCAGCCGCTCATCAACACGGTGTGGATCTCTACCGCGTTGCACGAGCGCTATCTGCAACAGGTTCCGTTTGTCGTATGGGCGTTTCTGATCGCGGGCATTATGACGATGCTGAACCTGATTGGAGTAAAGGCATCCGCGAGAGCCAACAAAGTGTTGCTGGCGATCATGTCGGTGGTCGTGGTGGCTTTCATCGTGCTGGCGCTGAAGTTTTTGTATGGCGGCCAGGGATGGGCGGGCCTCTTTTCGCTGCAGCCACTCTATGATCCGAAGACTTTTAACGCGCACAAGATTCTGACCGCGACTTCCTTCGCCGCACTGACTTACATCGGTTTCGACGGCGTGACCACCCTGGCCGAAGACGTGGAGAATCCCAAGCGCAACGTTCTACTAGCGGTGGTCCTGACCTGTATTTTCGCCGGAGTCTGCAGCGGCATCGAAGCTTACCTCGGCGCGCGCGTGTGGCCGGACTGGCGCACCTTCCCCAACCTCGAAACCGCGTTCATGGACATCTGCAGCCGCGTCGGTGGCAAGGTCCTGTTTAATTCAATGGGCTTCATTCTGATCGTGGCCGCCTTCGGCAGCGGATTGACCGGCACACTCGGAGCAGCGCGCCTGTTGTTCGGCATGGGTCGCGACAATGTGCTTCCCAAGAAATTTTTTGGAAAGCTTAAGCCCGGCACCAGCACTCCCACCAACAACATCCTCCTGATCGGCGGGATCTCATTTCTAGGTGCGATCGCGCTGAACTACATCGGCAGCGCATACGAACATGCGGGCGAGTTGCTGAACTTCGGCGCGTTCCTCGCGTTTATGGGCGTCAACTTCGCCTGTTTCTGGCAGTTCTCAGTCAGGCGACAGCAGGGCTATCAAACCAAGTTTCTCACCGATACGCTGCTCCCAATTCTTGGTTTTCTGTTTTGCCTCTTGATCTGGGTCAACCTGAATATCATCGCCAAAACCGTCGGCGGCATCTGGTTCGTCATCGGCATCGGCTACGTCGGATACAAGACGAATTGGTTCCGCTCCGCTCCGGTGATGATCGACTTCAGCGACTCGTAGCCCGCGCGCGAGTCGCTCCAGAAGAATTCTCGAAGTACCTCCGCGGCGTGGTTCCCAGCGCCTTCCGGAACATTGCGATGAACGCGCTGGGCGTGCTATATCCGGCCTCCAGCGCCGCATGCGTGATCTTCTCTCCCGCGGCCAGCAACTGTAATGACCGCATCAGGCGCAGTTGCTGCCTCCATTTCCCCAGCGATAAGTGCGTCTCCTGCTGGAATATTCTCTCAATCGTCCGCTTGCTCGCTCCCGCCTTCCGGCAAGCCGACTCCAGAGAATAGGTCTCCGCTGGGTCTCGTTGAAGGATTTCCGCGACGCGAACCGCCCTCGGGTCCGACGGACTCGGCAGTTGGAGAGGAATCGCCCGCACCGCTTCTAGCTGATCTACGAGCAGATCGATCAGATGGGCGTGCATCTTCGATCTTCGACTCATCTTTGGATAGTTGCACGCGTGCAGGATCAGCTCCTGCAGCAGCGGCGACACGTTCACCACACAACAAGTGCGAGGCAGCCGCCGCACCATCCGCGCACGCAAATAGAGCGTGCGCATCGATACCGCGCCCGACATGATGATGCTATGCGGCATTCTGGCCGGAATCCACACCGCGCGCTGTGCCGGTACAACCCACGTCCCCTGCGCTGTTCGCACTGTCATCACGCCCTGCGACGCATAAACAAGCTGGTCCTCTGGATGGAAGTGTTCCGGAATTACATGACCATGCGTGAAGTCGTAAACCAGTGTGTTTACCGGCGAGGGCAGGGGCGGACACTCATGCACGCTTTGTCGCATCTTCGACATTTATTGTCACAATAGCGAAAGATGGCAGTCCGATCAATGCACGTAATGTTTTGCCCAGCCGTGATTCGAGGCGCGGAGGATCCCATGCTGGGTGCAATCAACATCATCGCATTCGTCCCCACCAAAGACGCAGAGAAGGCGAGAGCCTTCTACGAAGGAGTGTTGGGACTGAAGTTCATCAACGATGACGGATTCGCTATGGTGCTCGATGCCAACGGCATCATGATCCGCTTGGCGAAGATGAAGGACTTCACCCCCGCGCAGTTCACGATCCTGGGCTGGCAAGTAACCGACATTGAGAAAATTGTCGCTGGCTTGCAAGAGAGAGGGGTCCACTTCGAAATCTTCGGCTTCTTCAAGCAAGACGCCCTTGGCATCTGGACGGCCCCCACCGGCGACAGAGTGGCCTGGTTCAAAGACCCCGACGGAAATATCCTGAGTGTCTCGCAGCACGTGTGACTGATTCAATAATTGAGAAATTGAAGAATTGAGAAATTGAAAAACCTCGGCGAGACAGGCGCCGAGGTTTTCAATTACCAAATTACAAAATTACCCAATTACTAAATTCACTGCGCGTTCCACCCGCTAACTTCGACCGCAGGCTTAGCCGCGCCCAATTCGCTAGCTCGATACGTCGCCGTGACCTCGCGCTTCTCTCCCGGCAGCAACGAAATGTAGTTGTCCTCCCAGACCACCGGGAGAATCTCCTCGCCCTTCACTCCCTTGTCGACCTTCAGTCGAATAAAGAACGCAAGACTCTGGCTTGGATTTTCCAGCGTAACGTGCGTGACTTCCTCCTCGCCCTTCTTCTCGCTGAACTCCCGAACCTTCAGCTTAACTTTCGGCAATTGTGAGAGTGCGGTGTAATCGGCGTAAGAGTCCGTCGGAGTCATCCACCAATTCGACTTCGCCCAGTCAAGAGTCTCCGGCTTGGTCGACAGCCAGTAGAGATTCGATCCCACAAGTTTGCCCGTGGAATCTTCCAGTCGGAGAGCCAGGAAATACGTCGGACTCAACCCCGCCACGTCCGGAAGCGTGAAGATTTTCGCCGTGCTGTCAGCTCCAGCGTCTACGGAATTCTCTTGTTTGAACTTTTCCGATCCATCCAGGTTGTAAATTTTCGTCGTAAGCTTCAGTCCCGCGGCATCGACATACTGGCTGCTGACCACCCAGATCGAATGGTCATCGTATCCATAGATCGGATGCAAGGGCTCCATCGCTCGCTTCGCTCCAAAATACCCGCCGCCCGGCCGCAAATAATAATCGTAGAGATGCCAGATCATCGACGGCCATGCGTTGTTGAGCATCCATTGGATCACGCCCGTCGCCTGATACTTATTGCGGCTGTACGCCTCGTACATCGCGCGCACGCCCTCATAAGTCTGCATCTGCGATTTCATCGCAAAGTCTTCCACGTTGTCCGACTTGCCGTACCGGTTCGTCAGCGCGTCGGTGAAAACTCCAATCGTTTTGAACTCGCCGCCGCCCGCGTGATAGTTCCACACATCGTCGATCGGCCACATGTGATCTTTGCCGACCATGGCCCGAATGCTCTCGACCGGCGGAACGGCCGGCCCCATGCTGGTTTCCATATTGAATCCATAACCGCCGCCGCATCCTCCGGGATTGCACTGCTTGCGTCCCGGCTGCCCCTCGGGAGTATCAACCTCCCAATAGCTCGGAGCTACATATTCGTACGGCCCCGTCATCTTCACTCCGCTATCGCCGGTCACGCTGGTTTTCTTTCCCGTAGCTGAAGATACGACCGGATTCGGCCACCGCAGATCTTTCTCCACGTCGAGATACATCTGCTCAACGTCCGGCGGCGGCGCGTTGTCGCTGCCATTCAGCCACATCACCAGGCTGGGATGGCTGCGCAGTCGATAAATCTGATCGCGCAGCGATTCCTTCGCGATTTCAAAATCCTTTGGCTGCCAGCGCGGCCACCGCTCCCAGAAATCGCAGCAGCACCATCCCGCCAGCACCAGAATTCCCTGATGATCGGCGAGGTCGAAAAATTCCTGAGTCTCCAGCTTGCCTTCCAGCCGGACGGTGTTCAGCCCCATATCTCCCACGTACCGGAATTCATCGTGCAGGCGCTGCGAATTCTCCCGCATCATCAAATCGGGCGTCCAGCCGCCGCCCCGAATCAGAATGTTCTTGCCGTTGATGTGAAATGCCCGCCCGCCCACCGAGTTGAAGTCCGACGTAATTTCGCGAATGCCGAACTCCGTCTTCGAATGGTCGCTAACCACGCCGCCGACTTCGAACTCCATCGACAGCGGATAAAGATTCGGCTTGCCCATCTGCTTCGGCCACCACAACCGCGGATTCGCGAACACAAGCTGCGTAAACTTATCGGGCGTGAACGTTACGTCTTTCGCCTCATTCGGCGCCGAGTTCCACGTCCTGCTCGAATGTCACATTCTCGATTTTTCCCTTGAGCTCGCCCTTCACCGGCTGGTTCGTCCCGTTTTTCAATTGCGCCGTCACCGTGAGCTGCGCGCTATCGGTTGCCGGCAGATCCAGCTTCGACACCACCGTCGGATATCGCATCGCGACAGGCCCGCTCGTCGTCAGATAGACTTCCCGCCACAGACCCATATTTTTGTCGGGCGGCGCCGGATTCCAGTCCACAAACGTGATCGCTAGGTCGTGGTCAGTGGGAGCGAAAGCCTGCACCGCGAGCACATTCTCCGCACCCGGCTTGGCCGCGTCGGTAATGTTGAATTCATAGGTCCGCCACGCTCCCGCGACGTCGTCTGATTTCGCAATCTGTTTTCCGTTCAAGAAGATGTTCGCGCGGTAATTAATGCCATTGAACTTCAGCCAGATCGTCTTGCCCTTGTACGACTCCGGCACGGCGAACTGTTTGCGATACCACCACGAAACGGCGTACGGACTATCGGGCGCCATCGCGATGTTCGAAAAATTCGCGCCGATTGGATAGTTAACCCCCGCGAACTCCCGCAGGTTCATCCCAAACAAAGGATCAGGAAATGTCTTGTCCTTCACCAACGCCGCCACCACCGTGGTGGGCACCGTCGCCACATGCCAGCCCGTGGGCACAAACTTCGCCGTCGAAATGTCTTCTCCCTTGGCAGTAACCTTAGCCGAGGTTTGCAGCGACCAGCCTTCATGCAGCGTGATCTGGTTTTCCACCTCCGCCTTGGTTGTAGAAGTAGGCTTCTTCGTATCGTTCGCGAGAAGGGATGAAACCAGAAGGAATTGAGCCAGAACCACGATAGAGAAAACGACCGCCCGCCGGATGCCTGAGTTCATGATGCTCCTGTTGACCGAAATTCAGTCGCCATTCATACACGTCGTGAGATTAAGGGAGCTCCGCAAAAAGCCCCGCCAGAATGGATAACACTTCTATTAATTCGTTTCAATAGCTGAAATGCGAAGCCCTGAGGGGTTTCGTAATCAAAGCAGCGATCCCCTGTGAATCCCCGTGTCCCCCGTGGTGAGTGCCCTCTCCCATTCCCAGGGACCAAAGCGAATAGCCGCGCCTACCCGTCCCGCCCCTCTGGTTTATAATTAAAAATTCCGCTTCCTACTCTGGAGTGACAAGAAGATGATTCGATTTCTGCAAACCCAAGGCCCGACTAAGAAGATTGTTCTGAGCGGCCTGCTTCTGCTGATCTGCGCCGCGATGGTGATCGCCTTCATCCCCGGCGGCCTAACCTCCGAAATCACCGGCACGCCCGGCGCCGGCGTCGTGGCCAAAGTGGCAGGTGGAGACATCACCGTCGACGAAGTCCGCCAAACCGCCCGCCAAATGCTCCAGCAGCAGATGCCGCAGGGCGGCGCCAATACGGCGATGCTCCTGCCGTTCTTCGCGCAACGCGCGGCCGATCAGCTCATTACCCGCCAGGCCCTGCTCTCCGAAGCCAGCCACATGGGCCTGCGCGTCACTCCGCAAGAGATACAGGACGACCTCGAGCACGGCCGCTACGCTGCCACCTTCTTTCCGAATGGCAACTTCATTGGGCAGCAGGAATATGAAGAGATGCTGCAGCGCGCCAATCTGACGCCTGTAAAATTCGAGGAAGCCGTCGGCAACGACATCATGCTCAGCAAACTGCAGGCGCTCATTGCCGGCAGCGCCACCGTCAGCGAATCCGACCTGCGCGAGCAGTTCATCAAGCAGAACTCAAAAGTGAAGTTCGATTACGCCGTCCTCAAGCAGGACGACCTCCGCAAGGGACTTCATCCCACCGACGAAGAACTCCGCGCGTACTACGAAGGCCACAAGGGAAGCTACGCCAACTCGATCCCCGAAAAACGCAAAGTGAAATACGCCTTAGTCGAAACCGGAAAAGCCGAAGCCCAAGTCCAGGTCACACAAGACGATCTTCGCAACTATTACGATCAGCATCGCGACGAGTACCGCACGCCCGAACAGGTAAAGGTCAGCCACATCCTCATCAAGACGCCTCTCCCCGGCCCCGATGGCAAGGTCGACGAAAAGGGAGTACAGGAAGCCCAGCGCCGCGCCGAAGACCTGCTCAAACAGTTGAAGAGCGGTGCCAAACTTGAAGATCTCGCGAAGAAGTACTCGGAAGATCCGGGCAGCGCCAAGGTCGGCGGTTCCCTCGGATGGATTGGCAGAGGCCAGACGGTTCCCGAGTTCGAAAAGGTCGCCTTCTCCCTCCCCAAGGGGCAGATCAGCGATCTGGTCAAGAGCAGCTACGGCTTCCACATCATTCGCGTCGACGACAAGCAGGAAGCCCACACCAAGTCGCTCGACGAAGTAAAAGCCGAAATCGAGCCGATCATCAAGCACCAGAAAGCCCAACAGGTTGCCCAGAAGCAGGCGGAAGCTCTTCTCAAGCAGGCTCGCACCAACGGACTCGACGCCGCGGCCGCGGCCATGAAGATTCCAGTCATCACCACCGACTTCTTCACGCGCAAAGATACGCTGCCCGGACTTGGAACGGCCACTGGCTTCATGGACGCAGTCTTCACCGAGACGGAAAAATCTCCGCCCGATGTCGCTCCTGCGTCGCAGGGAATCGCCGTCTTCCAGTTGCTCGCGGTCAAGCCCCCGGCCACGCCGACCTTCGAAGAAGTTCGCACCAAGGTCGAAGACGAATTCAAGAATGAGCGCTCGAATCTCCTGCTCACGCAGAAGATCCAGGAACTCTCCGACCGCGCCAAGGCCGAGCACGATCTGAAGCGCGCCGCCAAGGAACTCGGCGCAACCTTCAAGACCAGCGATCTCGTCCTCCCCGATGGCCAGGTTCCCGACGTCGGTTCTATGAGCGGCCAGGCTTCCGTTGCCTTCAACATGAAGCCCGGGGACATCAGCGGCCCCATCAACAGTGGTGCGACCGCCGTAGTCATCCAACTCATCGAGAATCAGCCGCCTCCGGAGTCCGACTTCGCCTCCAAGCGCGATCAGCTTCGCGATCAGCTCATGCAAGCCAAGCAGCAGGAACTCTTCGGCCTGTTCGTTTCCAGCCTGCGCGATCAGATGGAGAAATCCGGCAAGATCAAGATCAATCAGGAAGAGATGAAACAGTTGACCACCGCCGGCAACCAGCAGGGAATGTAGCGGCGGTGACATGCCCTTTTCGCGCGCCGCAGGCATTCTGTTACATCCCACGTCGTTGCCTTCCCGCGGCGGCATCGGTGATTTTGGTCCAGCCGCTTATCAGTTCGTAGATTTCCTCGCTTCCGCCCGTCAGGGCGTTTGGCAGGTTCTGCCGCTCGGTCCGATCGGCTACGGCAACTCTCCGTATTCCTCCACCTCCGCGTTCGCCGGAAATCCATTGCTCATCAGCCTCGAACGCCTCGCCGATCATGGCTGGATCGACTGGGCCAAGCTCGATGGACTCTCCATCGACCCAGGCCCCGTCCAATACGAGCAGGTCTTTGCCCAGAAGATGCCGCTCTTGTTCGAAGCGGCCCGTAGCTTCGTGCGCTCGGCCTCAGGCGATTCTCTGCGCCGCTTCGAAGCCTTTCGTTCCGAAAACGCCTGGTGGCTCGACGACTTCGTTCTCTTCGATGCGCTCCGAGCCAGGCAGAAGCTTGAAAGCTGGAACCGCTGGCCGCGCGATCTCGCCTATCGCGAGCCCGCCGCCTTGGAAAAGGCTCGCACCGAACTCGCAGTCGATATCCAAATTCGCAGCGCGCTGCAATTCGCTTTCTACGAGCAATGGCGCTCGTTGCGCCGTTACTGCGGCGAGCGCTCCATTCGCATCGTCGGCGACGTTGCCATCTTTGTGAATCACGACAGCGCCGATGTCTGGACCTATCGCGAACTCTTCCGCCTCACCGAGAATCTCGAACCTGCAGTCGTCGCCGGCGTCCCTCCTGATTACTTCAGCAAGACCGGACAGCGCTGGGGAAATCCGCTCTACCACTGGGATGTGATGAAGGGACGTGGCTATCAGTGGTGGATTCAGCGCCTCCGCTGGGCCACGCAGAATTGCGACTACATCCGCCTCGATCACTTCCGCGGATTCGATCAGTTCTGGGAAATTCCCGCGGCCGACGACACTGCCGTCAACGGCCGTTGGGTCGACGGTCCGCGCGACGATCTTTTTCTGAAACTTCGCGAAGCCCTCGGCGGTTTGCCTTTCTTCGCCGAAGATCTCGGCTATATCACTCCTGAAGTCCACGCGCTGCGCGAGCGCCTGCACATCCCCGGCATGTCCGTCTTGCAATTCGGCTTCGGCGATGAAGGCGCGCACATGTATCTCCCACACCGCTCCATCGGAAAAGTCATCTACACCGGCACGCACGACAACGACACGGTCATGGGATGGTGGCGTTCCGGAGCCGCCGACTACGAACGCCGTAACGCCGAGGCCTATCTCGGACGCTGCGACGATGGCATCCACTGGTGTTTCATTCGCGCCGCGCTCTGTTCTCCCGCGAGCATCAGCATCGTCCCCCTGCAAGACGCGCTCGGCCTCGGCAGCGAAGCTCGCATGAACACTCCCAGCCTCCACGGAGGCAATTGGCGATGGCGTTTCGACCCCGCCCAGCTCAAGCCAGAACTAATGGCCAAGCTGGCGCATCTCGTCGAACTGAGCGACCGCCTACCAACGTCGCCCGCCGGACCAACCAACGAAAACTTCGCCGCGTAAACGTTGCATTGCGGCGACATCGTAGAGGAATCCAGCCGCGAAGCGGCGGAAGAATACAGCCCATGGCGTAAGCCATGGGGAATCGGGAGAGGAGATAGAAGCCCCGGAGGGGCGAAAGAAAGCTGAAGGTCGGATCCTTCGCTACACCGACTGCTCATCTGTTTTGTGAATGGAACATTAAAAGCCAGTGCCTCTTTGCGCTTCCGCCCAGATCGTGTATAGAAAGTACGGGAGTGTACGCGTGACCGACGCCGCCACCAACGCGATCATCGAAGCCATTGGCATCGAAAAGTCCTACCCGCAGCCCGACGGCACGCGGATCCAGGTCGTCGGCACGACCAACCTCGCCATCGAGCCCGGCAAGATCATCGCACTGCTCGGCCCCTCCGGCTGCGGCAAGTCCACGCTGCTGCGCATCCTGACCGGCCTCTCGCAGCCATCCTCGGGATCGCTCACCTGGCACGGCAAGCCCCTCGACGGTCAGGTCCCCAACGTCGCGATCGTCTTTCAAAGTTTCGCGCTCTTCCCCTGGCTCACGGTCCTCGAGAACGTCGAGGCTCCGCTCGAAGCCCGAGGCGTTCCACCGGTTGAGCGCCACAAGCGCGCCCTGCGCACCCTCGACACCGTCGGCCTCGACGGATTCGAGACCGCCTATCCTAAAGAACTTTCCGGCGGCATGAAGCAGCGCGTCGGCTTCGCCCGCGCCCTCGTCGTCGAACCTGAAGTCCTGTTCATGGACGAGCCCTTCTCCGCCCTCGACGTCCTCACCGCCGAGAACCTCCGCAGCGAACTGTTGGAACTCTGGCTCAACAAGAAGATGCCCACCAGCGCCATCTTCATCGTCACCCACAACATCGAAGAGGCGGTCATGCTCGCCGATCGCGTTATGGTGCTCGGGCGCAATCCCGCCCGCATTCGTTCCGACTTCAACATCCGGCTCACGCATCCGCGCGACCGCAAGTCCTCTCGCTTTGTCGAACTCGTCGACTACATCTACAAGGTCATGACCGAGCCCGACATCGAGCATGCACTCCCCGACGCCGAAACTAGCGCCGAAATTGTTCTGCCCACCGGTGGCCTCAACGCCGCCCTGAAGAAGGACGCTTCGAAGAAGCAGGAAGCGCCTCTCCGCACCGCGAGGTACCAGATGCTCCCGCACGCGCGCGTCGGAGGCATTGCCGGCCTCATGGAATTACTCCATGATCGCGGTGGACGCGAAGATCTGTTCCGCCTCTCCGACGAACTCGTCATGGACGTCGAAGACCTGCTCCCCATCCTCGAAGCCTGTGTGCTTCTCGGTTTTGCGTTATTGAAGGAAGGCGACGTGCAGATTACGCCGCAAGGAGTTCAATTCGCCGACGCCGATATTCAGCAGCGCAAGGTTCTGTTCCGCCAGGCGGCTCTCGATCACGTCACCATCCTCAAGCAGATTGACAGCATCCTGAAGCGCAAGTCCGATCATTCCATCGCCGACGAGTTTTTCCACGACATCCTCGACGAACACTTCGCTGAAGACGAAGTGCAGCGCCAGTTCGAGACCGCCATGAACTGGGGACGCTACGCCGAGATTTTCGACTACGACCGCGAGAACGGACGCCTGGTTCAAACGGAATTGACCCCAACGGAGCCTCCCGCGCCCTCCGGCGCGCCGCCTGCTCCTACGGTGCAAACCCAAAACCAAGCCCCAAAATCCTGAACGAGATCCTGACTCAACGACGACCATGAAGAAATCAGCCAGCCTGCGAGGATTCTCGGCCTACCGGATCTGGACGCAACTGCCCAGCATCGAGATCTCGTACCTGCCCGATCTCCTCATGTTCGCCGCCGGTATCGCCCTGTTCTACGGCGTTCTGGTCGTCGGACGCACCTGGCTCGGACCCTTCACCCCTGAAGTTGAAATCTCCCGCAGCCTCCTCGCCCTGCCGGCCTATGCGGGATATTCACTTCTCCGCATCACCATCGCCTACATCCTCAGCCTCGCCTTCACGCTCGTGTACGGCTACATCGCCGCCTACAACCCGCGCGCTGAGCGCTTCATGATTCCTCTGCTCGATGTTCTACAGTCGATTCCGGTCTTGAGTTTTCTTCCCGGCGTCATGATGGCCATGGTCGCGCTCTTTCCCGGCCGCCAACTCGGCGTCGAAGCCGGAGCGATCCTGCTGATCTTCACCGGCCAGGTCTGGAACATGGCCTTCAGTTTCTACGCCTCGCTCAAGAGCATTCCAAAAGAAATGCGCGAGGCCGCGAGTATCTACAACTTCAGTTGGTGGCAGCGCTTCATTGAGATGGAGCTTCCATTCTCCGCCATCGGTCTGGTTTGGAACTCGATGATGTCCGTCGCCGGCGGATGGTTCTTCCTCATGGCCTGCGAGATGTTCGTGCTCGGCTCGCGCGACTTTCGCCTGCCCGGCCTCGGATCGTATCTGCAAACCGCCGCCAGCGCTGGCGACACGCGCTCCATTCTCTGGGGCGTTGCCACCATGATCGCCGTCATCGTTCTGCTCGATCAGTTCGTCTGGCGCCCGGTCATCGCGTGGGCCGAGAAGTTCAAAGTCGAACAAGTCGAGAGCACCGACGCCCCGCACTCCTGGGTACTCGACCTGATCCGCCACTCGCGCAGCCTCGCCGAAATCCGCAAGAGAACCGTTCGCCCGATGAGTGAGCGCCTCATGCAGTACTTTTCGCAAGTTCACTCTGCGGATAAAGAAGAGAAGCGCAGCCCCTGGAAAATCTGGCTCATCCGCGTACTGGCGTTGGCCCTGCTCGCGGGAATGGGCTACGGCGTGGTCCGAGTCGCAATGATTCTTGCCGGCCTGCAGAAAGCGGAATTGCAGGAAGCCGGTATTGGCCTCCTCGCAACCTTCGTGCGCGTAAATCTCGCGCTGCTCATCGGCGCGCTCTGGACCATCCCCGCCGGCGTCGCAATCGGCTTCAACCCGCGCCTGGCGCGCATTGCGCAACCCCTTGCGCAAATCGCCGCCTCTGTCCCAGCGACCGCATTATTCCCCGTAGTGTTGCTGCTTCTCATTCGCGTCGGCGGCGGACTAGGTGTCGGTTCCATCGTCCTTCTCTTGCTCGGCACGCAGTGGTACATCCTCTTCAACGTAATTGCCGGAGCCATCGCTATCCCCACCGACTTGAAAGAATGCTGCTCGGTATTTCGCCTCGAGGGTATTCAACGCTGGAAAAAACTGATCCTCCCCGGCATCTTCCCCTACCTTATTACGGGTCTGGTCACGGCCTCGGGCGGCGCATGGAACGCAAGCATCGTTGCCGAATATTTTCATTTCAAGGGTCACATCTACACCACCACCGGACTCGGCGCGACCATCTCCCAGGCCACCGACGCCGGCAATTTCGATCTCCTCCTCGCCGCCACCATGGTGATGGCCGCAACGGTAGTCACCATCAATCGCTTGGTCTGGCGCCGCCTCTACGCCCTAGCCGAAACCCGCTTCCGCTTAGAAACGTAAGCCACCCACGCCAGCTATCGGCACATGCCCGATTCGTAACCCAGTCGCCGGAAGCACTCACGATTCGTAACCCATGCGGTGGAAGGTCTCACGATTCGTAACCCATGCGGTGGAAGCACTCACGGCCCGTCACTCATGCGGCCGAAGCCGCACGGTTCCGTAATCCGTCCGCGCACCACGCACGATTCGTATCAGGCGCCGCCTTCAGGCGCCGCACCAGATCGCACAAATCGTCGCGCCTTCAGGCGCTGAGTAGCCGCATGGTTACTACTGATTACTCTCTCGCTCCCCGCGCCCACATTTCATCAGCTTTTAACCTGCTCTTCACGCCCGCTCAAACTGATTTCGCTATTCCTATAGCATGCCCTCGAATCATGTGCACACGGACCGTCCCGCCGCAGACGCGTTGTCGCGCATGGCAGACTTTCCCAGCCTCGCCGCGAAGTTTGCCCCTGTCGGCAAAGTCCGCGATCTCTATCGCCGCGTCCAGCAATCGCCCGACGGATTCCGTCTCGAGAATCTTCTCGCCGAAATGCGAGTCGCATTGCGCGTCGACCCCACCGACCAATCCCGCATTCCCTCCTCCGGCCCAGTAGTCGTCGTCGCGAACCATCCTTACGGCATGCTCGACGGCGCCATCCTCACCGTGCTGCTCACGCGCGTTCGCCCCGACGTAAAAATTCTCACCAACTTCTTTCTCGGCGACGTGCCCGAATTGCAGCGGCACTGCATCTTTGTCGATCCCTTTCAATCCGACCACTCGCTCGACTCCAATCGTCGCGCCCTCCGTCAAGCGCTCTCCTGGCTGCAGCAGGGCGGCATGCTCGCGATTTTTCCTTCCGGCGAAGTCTCGCACTGGCAAATGCCCGCCGCCCAAGTTGCCGACCCGGCGTGGAACGAAACCGCCGCTCGCCTGATTCGCAAGACTGGAGCCTCGGCTCTCCCCGTCTATTTCTGCGGCCACAACGGCGTCGGATTCCACTTGCTCAGCATGATTCATCCCAACCTTCGTACCGCATTCCTGCTCCACGAATTTCTCCAGCAGGAAGGCAAGACCGTCGAAGTCCGCATCGGCAGCGAAATTACGAGCGACGCCATTTCCGCCATCCCCACAGACCGCGAAGCCACCGACTATCTCCGCTCTCGCACCTACCTGCTGGCGAAGCGCAACAAGCCCGCTCCTCTGCGCTCGCTGGCCGTGCGATCTCGCCTCGCGCTCCGCACTCAGGAACCCGTCGCTCCTGCCATGCCCCGCGAGTTGATGTCGGACGAAATCGCCCGCCTCGCTGAAGACCGTTGCCTCGCTTCGAACGGCGACCTAGGCGTCTACGTCGCAACCGCCAGCGAAGCGCCGCAAACTCTGCATGAAGTTGGGCGCCTGCGCGAGCTGACCTTTCGCAAAGCCGGAGAAGGCACCGGCAAACGCCTCGACCTCGACCGCTTCGACGATTACTACTGGCACATCTTGCTGTGGAATAAAACAAAGCGTGAATTGGTCGGTGCTTACCGCGCCGGAAACACTGCAGAAATTCTCGCGCAACACGGAATCAGCGGCCTCTATACCAGCACGCTCTTCCGCTACGACGAAAGAATCTTCCAAAAGCTCGGCCCGGCGCTCGAACTCGGACGCTCCTTCATCCGCCCCGAATACCAGCGCCAGTACGCCCCGCTGCTTCTTCTGTGGAAGGGAATTGCCCGTCTCGTCGCACTGCATCCCGAGATTCCCGTGCTCTTCGGGGCCGTCAGCATCAGCAACGACTACAACGAAGCCTCGCGCGAAATGATTTATCGTTTCTTCGAAGCTCGCATGCGAGACGATCGCCTCGCCGGACTGATCGAGCCCCGCAGCGCGTTCCGCCCTCCGCTTCTGCATCGCTGGGATTGCCGCGGCATGTGCCAGGCCCTGCGCGATCTCGACGAACTATCGCAGCCCATCGCCGACATCGAAGCCGACGGCAAGGGATTGCCCATCCTTCTCCGCCAGTACGCGAAGATCGGCGGCAAACTACTCGCCTTTAATGTCGACCGAAAATTTTCGAATGTTCTCGACGGCCTGGTCGTAGTCGATCTTCGTCAGACCGAATCAACCGTGCTCGAACGTTACATGGGCAGGGAAGCCGCCGCGCGATTCCGTCAAGTCCACGCAGCCGCAGTTCAATAAGCCGATTTATTTCCCCGGACGCAACCGCGTCGCCTCGCTCGGAAGAATGCAAGCCTGCGTCGCGTCCTTGAGCGCCACGTCCAACTTCTGACCCAACTCCGCCAGTTCCTCCGCACTCATCAGCGCCTGCAGTTGCTCGAACAACTGGCGTTCCTCCTTGCGAACGTGAGTCGCAAGCAGTTGCGCCGAAGCCGTCACATTCCCCGCCGACAGTTCATGCGCCTGCGCAAAGCTCTCCCGCAGCACCGTATGATCCGCCACCAAGTCTTCCACTAGCGGAATCAACTCCCGAAACCGTCGCGCCGCTGGAAACAAAACCTGCTCTTCCGCCGCGAAGTGTATGCCGATCTCTGTCTCGAAGAGTTGCGCGATTTCCGACCGCCATGCCCCAAGATCAGCCTCGCCAATCGGCGATGCCCGATCGATCCGCACGCACAGCGCCAGCGCGTGCTGGTGCTGATGCGACAGCGGGATAAGATTCTTGTCACGCAGCATGAGCGATCAGTCTCGTGAGTTCGCCGCCACTTCTTCCGACGGTTCATCCGCCGCCGGACGCACCGTGAGCCAGTCCGTACGCACCCGCTCCCACTCCTGTATCAGCATGCCGTTCGCCTCGAAAAAGCCGCGAATACGGTAGCGCTCCCACCCGGCCACTTCTTCCAGAATCGGCGCCAGCACCGCGAGCGCGCTGGTGCTCAGCACCGTCCGCTTCGCAATCTGCGAAACATGTGGAGACTCCGACACCGCAATCGTCAGCCCATCGCGCGCATTGATATGCAGCATCACGTGAATGTCGGAACTGCCGTCGCCCGTATAAATCACGTGATCCGGCCCCGACACCTGCTGCTCCAGCAGTCGATCGAGCACCGCAACTTTCCCATATCCCGCCGTGGCCCTCACGATCGTTTCGATCTCGCCCGCCGGACCGTAGCGAAACTCCGTCCCGAAAATATGATCGGGGGGAACAATATCTTCGAGCGCCGACTGAATCACTTCAACCGGCGCCGCCGAGAGCACATAGAAATCGAACTCGTGCCCGTCAATGCCGTTCTTTAAAATCTGATACAGCAGCTTGATTCCGCCCTTCAGCCGAATCCGTTTTCCAACTTCTCGAAGATGTTCCTTCCGCACCTTCGCCTTGAACTCCGGATCGTGCAACAGCAAATAGGCAAGCTCCGCCCCCTGCTGCACCAGGTTGATCTTGGCCATTCCCTTGGCCTTGCGCTCGAACTCCTCGGTCGGAATTCCGACGAGTTCGGCCAGCACATATCCGGAATCGTTGAATGTGAGCGTCTGGTCAAAGTCGCTCGCGAAAATGTAGCGTCGTAGAGGCTTGTCCGCCATACCTATTCGATTCGCGCTGGTGCCCGACGCCCCATAAAAAGAATTGATCCGGATTATATCCCCAGTACTCAACTCGGGGGAATAAAGCACACTCAGATTGAGATTTTGGTTTTCTTAGCGTCCTTTGCGAGCCCTTAGCGAACTTAGCGATGAAGGTCTTTCGTCCGCAGATGCAAACGGGGTCCCAGCGCCCCAGCAAGCCTTTCTTAGCGTCCTTTGCGAATCCTTAGCGAACTTAGCGTTCAAGCTTTCGCCAGTACACGCTGGAATGACCGTGCTCAGACAACTTCCACCCTGCCTTTACTAAATCACGCGCTCGGTCGACAATAGAAATTCGGCTCCGCGACACGCGGAAGCCGAAGCCTGATGAGATATTCACAGGCGGAACGAGACAGGAGCCATCATGGTAGCAACCGGCGAACTCATTCGAGCGATGAACTACGTGGACGACATCACAGCGACTCTTCGCCGCATGTGTCTCTACATCCCAAATATGAACACCGAAGAGCGCAAGCGGCTGGCGGAATATTTGCGCGCTGCGGGCGCCTCCGTCAACGACGCCCTCGCCGACCTCGAAAAGGCGGACAAGTAGGTGGTTCAAGTCCATACGATTGCGGTGATCGGCGCCGGCACCATGGGACGCGGCATCGCCCATGCCGCGGCATTAGGCGGATATCGCACCATCCTCGAGGATCTCTTGCCCGCCGCTCTGCGCAAGGCCGAGACTGAAATCCGCGCCAACCTCGACAAGGCCGTCGAACTTGGCAAAGTCACCGCGCCCGACGCCGACTCCGCCTTTCGCCGCCTCGAATACGCCGGCTCCGTCGAAGAGGCCGCGCGCGAAGCCGACCTCGTCATCGAAGCCGTCCCTGAAGAGATGGAGTCAAAGATCGAAATCTTCACCCTCCTCGACAAAATCTGCCGCCCCACGACAATGCTCGCGTCCAACACGTCCTCGCTCAGCGTGACTGAAATTGCGAGCGTGACCTACCGTGCGAAAAGATGCGTCGGAATGCACTTCTTCAATCCCGTCCACAAAATGAAGTTACTCGAAATCGTCCGCGCCCTCGAAACCGACGACGACACGCTAGCGACCGCCGTCGAAGTCGGCAAGCGCATGGGCAAGGAAGTCGTCGTCATCAAAGAGTCCCCCGGATTCATTACCAGCCGCATCAACGCCATGATCGGCAACGAAGCTTTCCACATGCTGCAGGAAGGCATCGCCTCCGCCGCCGACATCGACAGGGCCCTGAAGCTCGGACTCAACCATCCTATGGGTCCCTTCGAATTAATTGACCTGGTCGGCCTCGATACCCGCCTGCACATCCTCGAATATCTCCACAAATCTTTGGGCGAGAAATACCGCCCCGCCCCGCTGCTCGTGCAATATGTCAAAGCCGGGCGCCTAGGCCGCAAATCCGGTCGCGGCGTCTACGAATACCCGGAGCCGACTGCGGTTTCGAAGTAGTGCGTGATACAGATCGACCTTTATGAGTCGCCGGTTTCCCCTGTGATCCCCCGTGTCCCCCGTGGTTCAAGCCTTTGACTGCCTCGCCGAACACGACCGGCGAGGCGGACCGAGGCACAATCATTTAACGCCCGTTATTTCCGACGCGCTACACGAGCTCTTCCATCCGGAAACCCCAACCTCTGTCATCTTGAGCAAAGCGAAAGACCCTCGCAGCGGGCCCAGCAGCGCACTCACAAAGGAGTTTCCATCTCTCAGTCCATTCCCAAAATGAAACTCAGCCCTACTTATCGCGCACTTTTCCATTGACGTTTACCAACCACGGAGCGATCCTACAACTTGCGTCGCAAGTTCTTTGAAACCCAAACCGCCCCTAACTCCTTCAGGCTCAAGATTTTGCCCGTAACTGCTTGAGCCCCATAGATTTTTTGGCGATTTCCCGCTAAACCGATGATTCCAATAGATCGGGGGAGGGGGGGTGGGATAACAAAATAGTTAACTTCCCGAAACAGGAACAGCTCTACCCGCGTCGTCCAAATCCCAATCCTGTAAGACCACCAACCTTCTCCGCTTCAACTCCCTTGCTCGCGATCAGCACGTGAAAACTCTCGCCCATCCCCGCAGGCGTAACCAGATGCTTCAGCTGCAACGCAACCTTCGCGCGCTCTTGCGGCAAACGGCAATCTTCAAACGCATCCGCAAACTCGTTCGCCTCTCCGATGCCCAGCAGAAACTGCGATTGCGTGACCAGTTTTTGCGCGAGCATCCCCTGCTGTTCCGCCGCAGCCGCAAGCGCCGTGAAATTTACGTCTGCAGTAATGTCCTGTTCGCCCGGAGCTTCATATGGATTCTCACTCACCGAATGCTGTCGAATCGCCTTCACTGTTCCGCGATGCCTTCCCGCAAGTTGCTCGTCCCTGGTAAACCCGTAGTCGACTACGACAACGAATCCGCGCTCGACCGAAGCCGCAGCGTTCATATGCGTCTGCGATTGAAGCGGAACCTCCACACGCTCACCAGCTTCAGGATGAATCGAATACCCATCAAGAAATTCGAGTTCATCTGCCGAAGATGGAACCCAGGTTTCCACGAACTTTCCAGCGTGGGAATCAATGCGCAGTGATCCCTTCGCACTCACAACCTCAACCGGAATCGCGTCAAAGAACTCATTGGCAAAGACGATGCTTGGGAAAGGTGCGTCTTCGCTCGCGTCGCGCACACTTGGGAAGGGCACGAGTTTACTCGTGCCGAATGGCACATCAGACGATTGGGCTTTAGCCCCTGAGGTTTCGTTCTGGATAACCGCCTTGCCCGATGCAACGTGCTTCCTCAGCGTCTGTTCCATCCGCGATCGCAGCGCCGGAGAACTCTCCACCAGAACGTAACGCAGCGCCTGAAAGGACTCCGGAAATGTTTTCTCCGACCAGTCCAGCACATCCTGGGCAAACAATCCTCGACCAGCGCCGAGTTCGCGCAGCACAATTTGCTCAGGTGATCCAAGAACGCGCCACATCTCCTCAAATTGCCGAGCTAGCAATCGCCCGAATACAGCGTGAACGTCGCTTGATGTGTAGAAGTCCCCGGCTTTGCCGAACTGGAGCGCATTCCGCGAGTAGTAACCGAACTCCGGATCGTAGAGACACAACTCCATATACCGCGAGAAGGGAATTGGCCCGCGTTCGCGAATCTCCCGCTGAATCTTTTCGCGGAGCGCGCTCACAATCCCTTCCGCTGGCGATCGGCGCGATCCTGCGGCGTGCGAATGAACATCTCGACAAAGTAGTCATGCAGCGCGTCGTAGAGTTGTCGCTGGAAGGCCCATTCGAATTGCGGATCGTCGAGATCGCGCGGATGCAGGTCGAAGTAATAGGTATGAACCGGAACGCTCTCGTCCTTGAACTTGATGATGACCTCGACGCCATCGCTCTTGGCGCGGGCCGAGAAATTCAGGAGCGGATGCTCATATAAGCGCAACTGTCCGAGCACACGTTCGAGACGAGGATTTCCGGCTTCCGGCACAGGAAGGATTGTAAAGGAAGGGGAAGAAGTGTAGCGCCGGCGTCTCGCCGGCTGTCGCGAGGGCGTCTCGCCCTCGCACCTTACTCGTAGCGCAGCGCTTCGATCGGATTCAATCTCGCAGCTTTGATCGCAGGCAGCATTCCGCTGATGATCCCAACAAAGCTCAGAATCGCAGTCGACCAGATCAACGTAGCTGCGTCGATGTATAGATGAATGTCGCCTTCGCTGGCATTATCTTCAAACGCGCTCCAGAGCGTCAGCGATCCCACCGACCACGAAATTACGTATGCGAGAATCACGCCCATCAATCCGCCCAGCGCGGTGATCACGAGAGCCTCCGCCAGGAACTGGAACAGAATGTGCCAGCGATGCGCGCCGAGCGCCTTCTCGACGCCAATCTCGCGCGTGCGCTGCGTCACCGACACCAGCATGATGTTCATCAGGCCGACTCCGCCAATGCCCAGCGTGAGCAGTCCGATGAAGCCAAGAAGAATCTTGATCCCCGTCGAGATTACCTGCAGATCCATCAGGTCGGCGAATACGTCGAAGACGAAGATCGCGCGCTGGTCTTTAGGATTGAAGTTGTGATGGAAAGCCATCGACTCGCGCACGCCTTTCACCACCTTGGCGTGATCGCCTTCGTACTCCATCACAATTGAACTCAAGTAGTACGTGTTGGTCAGGTCGCTCATCGCGCTGAACGGAACGTAAACATGCTCGTTGATATTGTCGTCCCCGTTCTGCACCTGGTGTTTCAATATGCCGACGATCTGATAGGAGATGCCGTCGACGCGGATGTTCTCTCCGAGCGCATTCTGTCCGGAGAAAAGCTTCTTTTTCGCGTCGGACCCAATGACTGCGACGCGGGTATGCGTGTAGTCGTCGGCTTCGCTGAAGAACGTCCCTTCGGCAACATCCATCTTTCGCATGCGACCGTACGAAGCATAAACGCCGCTCACGCCGTAGTTCGCGCTGCGCGTGCCATACGCGACCGCGCAATTCTTGAACGCCTCCGGCGAAACGCGTTTCAACAGCGGAACTTCCGCGCGAACGTAGTCAAGATCGTTGACCGTAAGGCGAACCTGCGTCCCCGCCTTCGTGCCACCAGCCTGCAATTCGGTGCGTCCGGGAAAAATGAAAACGAGATTCGTACCGAACGAACGAAACGCCGACCACAGCCCGCGCTCAAAGCCGGTTCCATACGCCAGCAACAACACGACCGTCGCAATCCCCCACGCCATTCCGAGCATGGTGAGCACGCTGCGCCGCCGGTTGTGGCGAAGCGCGTTGTAGGCCTGAGTTGCCAGATCGACGATCATAGGAAATTCAGCTCTTAGCTGTTGGCTTTTGGCCAAAGATTGCAGATTTTAGATTTCAGAATGAAGATTGAAGACCTCGCAGCCAGTCCGCAACCATTTCATCATGAATAAAATCTGAAACCTTCATTCTTCCTTCTGCAATCTTTTTGAAATCTGCAATCTGCAATCTGCAATCTCTACTCTTGTCTTAGTGCTTCCACCGGCGGAAGCAGCGCTGCTTTGCGCGCGGGATACAATCCCGCCGCGATTCCTGCGATCGCCAACGAACCAATCGCGGCCAGCGCCGAAGCCGGAATGATTCTGGGAGTATCAAATCCCTCCGGCGATGGCAGCATCGCCAGCAACGTCACAAACCCGGTCGCAATCGCCAATCCAATGCCGCCGCTGAATGCCGTGAGAAACGCGCCCTCGATGAAGAACTGCGTCAGGATCGCGCGGTACGTCGCTCCCAACGCCTTTCGCAGGCCGATCTCCTTCGTCCGCTCCGTCACCGACACCAGCATGATGTTGATAATTCCGATCGCGCCAAGCCCCAGCGTCACTACCCCGACGACTCCCAGGAACCAATCCATCGCGTCGAAAATCCGGCCGACGCGTTTCATGTTCTCGATCGTGTCCCAGTCTTCAAATGCATCCTGCAGCTTAGGACTAAACCCGTGACGCCGCGCGATGATCCGGTGCATCTCATCCTTCGCTTCGGCATGTAGATCCTTGCTGATCGGCTGATAGTTCAGGAACGAGATCGCGTCCTCGGAGTTCGCCTTCGTCATCGGGAAAAGATCTTGCATGGTATCGATCGGAATGAAGATTCGCGAGTTGGTTCCGTTATTGCCGTCGCGTCCGACCTTCGCGACCACGCCCACAACGTCAAAGTTGATTCCATTCAGAAGAATGGTCGATCCCACCGCCGGTCGGCCGGGAAACATGTTCTTCAACAACTCCCATCCCACAACCGCGACGCGCCGCCGCTCGGCGTTGTCCCGATTGTTGAACCATCGCCCCGGTTCCACAGGGACATTCCGAATCTGGTTGTAATCGGGAGCCACGCCAAAGACCTGGCCGTTGGTGGAACCGTAATCGCTGACCGCGCGAATGTCTTCGCGGTTCAGCACCGGAGACAGCGCGCCCACGAACTGCGCCTCACTTCGAATCGCCAGATAATCTTTATAGGTGAAGTAATACGTCTGCCCTGATTGCGTGCTGCCCTCAACCGCCGGAATCCGCCCGGGAAACATAAACATTATGTTTTGCCCGAGCGTGGCAAGCTGCTTTTCCTGCCCGCTGCGAAAGCCTTCGCCCAATCCCACCAACAGCAGCAGCGAACCCACGCCCCACGCGATCCCGAACATAGTCAGGAACGAGCGCAGCTTGTGCGCCCAGAGGGTCGACAGGGACTGCCTCACAATGTCGAGCAGCATTCTCATACAGGGATGATTAAATCATGCCCCCACGCCTCCGGGGAGGAGCGTGGGGGCACCCGGGTAACGTTCAGGCGAGGGGTCTCAATCCCGCCTAACCATCTGATCAGAGATACGCAGCGGGGCCCCGTAAAGTTCCCTGCTGGTATGTAGTTACTTAGACCCCGCAGACCGGGAAAAGGTTAGCTGTGGACGCTCTCGTTTCCCCCCTCGGACACCGATCCTGAGTTGGAATTTTCACGGATAGGTATATGCCAGATTGTCGAACTTCAGGCCCTCGCCATTCTTCAGGCGAATGTCTATTCGCGAAGTGCTTTCGTGCCACGAGGTTCGAATGCGGCGCAGCTCTCCCGGGCGCAGAGTCGCGGCTACAGAAGGCTCCTTCTCGGAATCGATGGTGATGAAGGCGTCGGTTGAGCCGCCGTTATACACGTCGATTCCGACCAGCACGCGCGGTGAATGGAAGTTGAATTCCAGTTTCTCCTGCGCCGGATCCGCGGCGACAATATTAAATGTTCCAAACTTTCCGTCCGGGATTCCGATCTTCCATTCTCCGCGGGGCCAGTCGATTACGCCCGAAGGATATGCTCCCTCCACGCTTGTGCCTGCGGCGAGATGCGGATCATCGAAGGTCACGTAAAGTGGACGAGCGTGGCCGCCGCTGCCCTGAATGTCGATGTCGCGCGCGCCGTCGTGGCGAATACGAAGAACGTGCGTCGATTCGTCAAAGACGAATCCCGATCCTGTCGCAGGCAGACTCTTTCCCCCGGAGATCGCCCGCCCATTCGCCGTTACTGAGTCGGGTTCGAAATCAAGGCGCAAGACGTCCGTCGACTCTGGGTCGAACGTCGAGTAGGTGACCGATCCTTTTCGATAGCTGATTTTGTTAACCACCGACGAAGATCCAAGCAGGTGCGATTCGTCCGCAGGCGCCCACTCCGGCACCGCCCAAAACGCATCCATGAGACGCCGCGGACCGTCTGAGAACTCGTCGGTAAACCACCACTGGTTTTCGCCCCAGGGCGCGTGCGTCTTGCCGGGCAAGCCCTGAAAGTACGTAACCCAGTTATAGGAACGAAACGCAGCCTCGCGGTAAGACTCGTCTCCAGTCTTGTCGAAATAGAGCGCTTCCACGGCAGCAAGACGCGATGTGTGGCTATCGCAACATTGGTTGGGCAGATTGCAGCAGAAGTTGACGCCATCACCTTGCTCGGTGGTCACCATGGCGCCGTGCACAATATACTTTGGCCACTTCGGAGTCGTCTTGACCCACTCGATCAAATTGCGCGCATGTTCCCGCCATTGGGGATCTTTCTCCGGGTGCAGCAGCACGTAGCGCGCGAACTCGAGCGGGATCACCTGATTCATGTTGCCCATGCTGGGCGAGACGTCTTCAAAATATCCGACCCAAACGTTGTTGACCAGCGGATAGGTCTGGAACCACAGCCACGCATTTTGGCGAGTACTTGTGTAGTCCGCGATATTCCCCTGCCGCAAGCGGATCAGTTCGTCGAAGAGCATGATCGGTTCGATGACATTGGCGGAGTAAGGTCCCATCGGCTTTTCGCCGCGCCTTGTGCCATCTTTGGCGTAGCAGCGCACGGGCCACGGAGAGTGCGCCGCGTCTCCTTTCTTGTAATTCTTGACGAGGGCGTTGGCGCAGCGGATGGCGGCCTGCAGGTACTTTGTATTGCCGGTCATCTCATACAGGCGCAGGTAAGCGTAGCCGTCTTCGCCAACGACGTGCGGCTCGATATAGTCGTGACCGTGGTTGCTCCATCCGCGATAGTCGGCCACGCCGGGATCGGCCGAGGCGTAAGGCACACCCGACCATACGTAATCGGCGGGCGTCGTTCCGTGCTCGAGTTCGTAGTCCACGAAGTCTTCCAGGAACGTCAACATTCGTGGATCGCCCGTGTAAGGATAGAGCCGCTCAATGAATCCCTGAAGCATGGCGCGTAAGTATCCCGTGGAGTTGGCCCACTTCTGATCGGGAATGAGCTCGTAGGTAGTGCGGTCAATATCGAAGCAGCAATGGTAGTAGTACAGGCGCTGTCGATTGTACTGGTCCCAGAGGATGGTCCACTGCGACATGACATGCGAGGAGTAGGAGTAGCCAATGTTGTCAGGCATTGGCCACGGAAGAAGTTTGCCTTGAGCGTCGAGCGCCACGGGCCGATCGGCGATGGTGGGTGCGTCCACAACGGAAACAATCGGGAATTTCTGTTGGGGCGGGGAATCCGCAGTCAGCACGAGCGCCAGAGCGAGGCCTATCACGCTTACGAGTTCTCTCATGGGATTTTTTCAGAACCGGGAATGCTTCAATCTGCGCTAGACGGCCGGGCGCGGCTCCTAAGATACGGAACCCGTGCGCCGGATACAACCTGTGAGAAATACGCCACCCCCGACTCCCGAGAGGGAAGTGTTCCTCCGGAATGAAGTTTGATGCAAAACCGCCGATAGCACCTAAGGCAGACCGATTCGACAGCGTGTGGAGGTGCGGCTTGTCTCACGGAGAAGCTGTGCGGCGAAGTAAGTCTTCCGATCAAACTGGCGCGGGGCACGTCGGTCGCTCGGCAGACTATACCGTCGATGCGCAGAAGCGCTTGGTCGTGGTCAAGTTTGGGAAGAGGGTGACCTTTCAAGACATCGAGCGGTACTCACACTTGCTGCGCGCAAACGCCGCATTCCGCCCTACATTTTCCGAGATTACGGATTTGACTGATGTAGAAGAACTCGATCTACAGGCCGACGAATTCCTGCGCTTGGCGGACGAGATCGATCCCTTCTCGACCGATGCCCGCCGCGCTTTTGTGGTCCGAACCTCGGTGCAGAGTCACGCCGCCCGCATGCATAAGATTCTGCGGACCCAGAGGAATATTGAGATTTTCCACACGTTCGAAGGGGCGGAACGCTGGATTCAGTCGTAACCTGCCGACCGGTTCCACTCCACTCGCGAATTACTGTTTTTCCTTGGGCCGCTCGTAGGCCTTCTGCAGATACTTGCGAGCCTCCTCAAGCGCGCCAAACGTGTTGTCGTTGGTTTGCAGCGCCTGGCGGTATTCATTGACCGCGCGCTCGCGCTGGCCCGTGATGTCGAAAATCTTTCCCAGCTGCAGCCGACTCCAGACTTCTGTCCACCGCGGATCGCCATCGCCATCCAGGGAAGACCGGTAGGCGTTGGCCGACGACTGATAGTTCCGCTGCAGGAAGAAGACTTCGGCAATCCGGTACTGCGCCAGCGAACTATTCTTATTAAGGTCGAGAGCCTTGTTGTATTCCGTCAGCGCCCCGGAAAGATCTGCCTGCTGCTGCAGTGCCTGTCCGCGCAAGATGGCCGAGCGTAACTTCACGTCGCTGGAGTTCGTCAGTACGTGGTGGTCAGGATCGATCGAAATGCGTCGCGGCCGCCCAAACGTATCAATCGTAAACGGCGAGCTTGTGCCGACAACTTCGATGCGCTTGTTCTCGGTCTTCCCGTCCGTATCGATTCTCAGGTCTACCGGCATGCGGAACAGATCGAGATCCTGGGAAATTTCTCCAGTAACGCGGAATCCCGGAACCTTCTTATCGCCTGTTTGCTCGGCAGCGGCTCCGCCCAAGCGATAGGTCGTGTATTTCAGCTTGAACTCAGGCGCGCCCGTTGAATCGAGCCACTGCGAGAAGAACCAGGTCAGCTGATCTCCATAGTTTTTCTCGGCGATGGTCTTGAAATCGTCCATGCTCGCCGACTTTGCCGGCGAACTGTGTGGCAAACTCGCGCATGGTCTTGTTGTATTTATCTTCGCCAAGCACCCAGCGCAGCATGTGGAGAATCATCGCGCCCTTGTCGGTGGCGAGCGACTGAAACTCCGTCGAAAAGATATCGAGCTTACTCGCACTCGAGAGCGGCACGGTGTCATAAGCCAAGGCGCCGACCGACATATCTTTTACGGCTTCTTCCAGGCCCGCGGCTCCGGCGGCGTTCTCCACGTACATCGCTTCCGAATAGCGCGAGAAGCCGTCGGTCAACCACCAGTCGTCCTTGGTCGCTGGGCTCACGGAAACACCCCACCACTGGTGCGCAATGGCGTCGGCCATCAGCCGGTAGTTTGTTTTCTCGGTGATCGAAGGTCCCGCCAGACCTGCGATTTCCGGCGCCCATGCGTAAGGAAGCGTGTCGCCCGGCAACTCCACAATGTTGAGCTTTTGAGAAGGCGGCAGTCCGTAGAGCGTGATGAAGTAAGTGAACTCCTGAACCGCGGTCGTGGTGTAGGTTGGCGCAAGGCTCTGATGGTTCGGCTTGAAAAAGACGTGCAGGTCGAGACCTGCTTCGTCGCTTTTGTATTCCTGAAAAATTCCGGCAACGATGGTTCCTGGGAAGCTGGGCTTGCCGGAAACAAACGTATACGTCTTGGTCGGCAGAACGCTGGCGTTGGGCTTGTTCGACGCCGCATGTTCTACGACCGACACTTTGCCGCTGCCGATCACCATCATGTGCGCAGGCAGCGTCACGCTAATCGTCGACGTAAAGCGGTTCAGGCCAAATCCGCTGACGGGAAACCAGCGTCCCGCATACAGCAGGTAGCTCGTGTCGTCGCTAATGTAGGCCAGCTTCAGGCCAGGGACGGGGCTATTGTCGGCGTTTTCGAGCGACCCTTCATAGTCGAAGGTCAGAGTCGTCGAGGCATCTTTTGCCAGGCCGGCGGGCAGCGGCACGCGCACGGTCGAATCCTGCGTGACACGCTCGGCGGAGAGTGGCTGATTCTTTTCGTCGAGTACCTTCGTGACTCGCAGATCGTTGTGCAACTCGAAGATCGCGACGCTGAGATCCTGCAGGGCGGTGAATTTGACTTTCGCGTGAGCTGAGATCTGATGCAGATGCGGATCGAGCACCGCGTCAATCTGGTAGTCGTCGACACGCAGGCGGGCCTTTTCCGCAGCCCAGGACGGGCTCGCGAGCAGAATCAGCGCCGCTAGAGTCAGGGAACTAGAGAGGACGCCCAGTACGCGCCGCCGGTGAGTCGACATTCAGGAGAGTCTCCGGGAAATGATAACCCATTTCCTATGATGAAGATTCTGACCCAAAAGATGTGCGGAGCACAAGGTTAAGGGCCAGGATGTCAGGTTATTGTCATTTCGAGCAGTACCTCAGTTTCATAGTGAGGCATTACCTCATTTCCAGAATTTGGCCGTTTCAGGGTTCTTGTCATTTCGAGCGCAGCGAGAAACCTGCTTTCTGCCCACGCAGGCGAACAGCAGGTTCCTCGTCGCTTCGCTCCTCGGAATGACAACCTTGGAAGGGACCGCGAGCCAGTCATTTCGGCAGCATTCCCATCGGCAGCATACCCAGGATGATTTCCGCGGCACGGTCCGCCGGGTGCTGAGCCGCTGCCGGCGCCCGTTCTGGCGCCCGCAGCCGCGCCTTCACCCCAGCCAGACCCTGCAGCATGCGCTCACGAGCGGGCCCGTCAGGCAGGATTTCGGTCAGCTGTGCGACCACATTCCGCGCCGTGAAATCGTTCTGCACCAGTTCCGGGACGACTTCCTCCCCGGCAATCAGGTTCACCATGGCAAATCGCGGCACCTTCACGCGCGGCTTGCCCAGCATGTAAGTCAGGGGCGTGACGCGGTAGACCATGACGAACGGCGTGTTCATCATGGCGGCTTCCACGGTGGCCGTCCCGCTGGCCACAATGCCCGCGCGCGAATGGTAGAGAGCGGGCAGAGCGTCGGGCACAAGCCTGACTTTGTGTGGTCCGATCAGACCGCGCAAGAAGTTGCGATCGAGCGTCGGCGCCACCGGGAGCAGGTATTCGTAGGCCGGGCCGAGCTGCGCGGCGGATTCGAGGATCGTCGGCAGGTTCATGCGGACTTCTTTGACGCGGCTGCCGGGCATGAGCGTGATCCATTCTTTCTCAGGATCAAGCTTCTGCGGGTCGAGTTCGACTTGTGCCGCGTAGTCGCTGCGGCTGATAGTCGGAGGCGGCAGTTCCGCTAAAGGATGGCCGACGAAGGTCGCGTCCACGCCGCGGTCGCGATAGAACTTTTCTTCGAACGGGAAGATGACCAACGCCTTGTCGATGTAGTCACGGAGAAGGCGCACGCGTCCCTGTCGCCATGCCCAGAACTGCGGCGCCACGTAATACACGGTAGGAATGCCGCGCCGTTTCATCTGCCGCGCCACGCGCCAGTTGAATGCCGGAGAGTCGATGACGATGGCGAGATCGGGCCGCCGCCGGTCGGCCTCGCGGATCAGTCGTCGATAGAGCCCGAGAATTTGCGGGAGCCGGCTGAGAATTTCGGTGATGCCGACGACGGCGAGGTCTTTGGTGTCGATGACGGTCTCGCACCCGGCAGCCCGCATGCGATCGCCGCCGACGCCGAAGAAGCGAAGCGGTTTTGCCTGTGTGGGGACGGGCGCCTCGCCCGTCTGTGCGGAGCGAAGCTCCGCTGGGTTTTGGCTGGCCGCGCGCCGCAGCGCATCAATCAGCTGCGCCCCATACATCTCCCCCGAAGCTTCGCCCGCTGAGATCAGGATGAGCAAGAAATGATTGTAAAGCTACTTCGATTCAACGGGAGCCCGCAAGGCAGGCTAGTCGTCCGCGCTTGCTGTAACCTCGGGCTGCTGGAGTCCGGTGCCATTCTCCGGCGACGTTGCGCGCGCCATGTTCAACTCCTGATCCTTATACTGCAACTGATACAGCTTGTAGTAAATCCCCCGATTGGCTAGCAGTTCCTGGTGCGTGCCGATTTCGCGTACCTGGCCTTTGTGCATCACTATGATTTTGTCGGCGCGCTGAATCGTTGACAACCTGTGCGCGATGATCAGCGACGTGCGCCCTTCGACCATGTGGTTGAGCGCGTCGCGCACTTTGAATTCGGTCTCGGTATCGACGCTCGAGGTGGCCTCGTCGAGGATCAGAATTTTGGGCTCATGCGCCAGGGCGCGGGCGAACGAGATCAGCTGCTTCTGGCCCGTCGATAGCGTCGACCCGCGCTCGCGGACTTCTTCATTAAAGCCATTGGGCAGGGCGCGGACGAAGTCGCCGAGATTCACATCCTCGGCAGCCTTCGAGACATGCTCGTCTTGAATGCGATCGGTGCCGAGGCGAATGTTGCCGCCGATCGTGCCGGTAAACAAAAATGGATCCTGCAACACGACGCCAAAGCGGGAGCGCAGGTCGACGAGGTCCATCTCTTTGACATCGACGCCGTCAATGCGGATGGCGCCCTTCTGCACGTCATAAAAGCGCAGCAGGAGCGAAATGAGCGTCGTCTTGCCCGCGCCAGTGTGTCCGACTACGGCGATGGTCTCGCCGGGTTCGATGGAGAAGGTGACATCGCGCAGAACCCAGTCGGGCTGGGTGGAAGCGGCGTCGCCGTTGCCGGAGGCCGCCGTCTCCACGCGGGCATTCCCGGCTAATGCCTCTTTGACTCCATCGCCATTCCCCGATGCGCCGCGCTTCGCGAGGGCGGGACGGACGAATGCGTCCGTCGCCACACGAGCACTCGCTGTCTTCCGCAACCTCTCGATATGCGAACCAGACGTGGTCGAATTCGATGCGGCCGGGGCCTTCGGGTTTCTTCGTCACTGCGGGCGACACGATGTCGACGGGAGTATCCAGCAATTTGAAAATGCGCTCGCTCGCGGCCATCGCCGACTGCAGAATGTTGTACTTCTCGCTGAAGTCCATGATCGGACGGAAAAATCTCATCGCATATTGCGTGAATGCGATCAGCACACCGAGCGAAGCCGCCGTCGCGACCAGGTGAAACGATACGGCCGATGAGCCGCCGAACGACACAGAGACGCTCTTGGACACAATGCCGCGCATCACATCCTGCCCGCCCCACCAAATGACGCACGCTATCGCGATCGCCGAAAAGAAATCGACGACCGGATAGTAAACGGCATAGGCCAGGATCGCGTCTTTGTAGGCATCCATGTGTCCGCGATTGATCTCCGAAAAGCGCGTGTAGGCCTTGCGCTCGCGGTTGAACAGTTGCAGCACAACCATGCCGCTGACGTGCTCCTGCAGGTAGGAATTGATGCGCGCGATCGCGATGCGAATGCGCCGGTAGGAATCGCGAACCTTGTCCCGGAAGATCTTGGTCGCGACCACGATCAGGGGCAATACAGCAAAGGTGATCAGCGCCAGCTTCCAGTTCATCGACAACATGATGATCACGATGCCGACGAGTACGAACAGGTCTTCGAAAATCGATACGACGCCGGAAGTAAACATTTCGTTCAAGGCGTCGACGTCGGTCGTGACGCGCGTGACGAGCCGGCCCACGGGATTCTTATCGTAGAACGCGACGTGCATCCGCTGTAGGTGACGGAAAATCTGGCTGCGCAGATCGAACATCACCTTCTGGCCCGTCCACTGCATGAAGTAGGTTTGCAGAAACTCAAGCACGAACGAGAACAGGAGCAGCCCGAAGTAAATGCCTGAAATCTGCGCGATTCCATGCATCGGATCCGGGCTCAGCCAATTCCACAGGCCCGAAGCCGTGCCTTTGACTGGCGCCAGATACCGGTCGACGGCGACTTTCACCAGGTAAGGTCCAAGCACGTCGGCGATCGACTTGAAAATAATGGAAACGATGGCCACCGTCACCTGCCAGCCGTACGGGCGCAGGTAGGTGAGCAACCGCCGCATCAGGCGGCTGTCGTACGCTTTGCCGAGTATTTCCTCTTCCTGGGCCATAATCTGCCGGCGCAATTCCGGTCTGAGTTCGTAGGAGAAGCGGGCGAGCGGCGTTGAGCGCGCCTTCGAACAGGGTACCTTAAATAGATGGTGGAGACAGGCGGCGGGATGGAAAAGGTTTGCGGGTGGGATAATCAGAGCAGTGGCCTTGGGGATCTACATCTCCGTCCCGTTCTGCAAGACGAAGTGCAGTTACTGCAACTTCGCCTCCGACGTGTTTTCGCGCGTCGTTTTCGAGCGCTATGTCGATCGGGTATGCGCCGACATTCGGAATGCGCAGGAGATTGCCGGTGAAATGGGCGGGCAGTTCGAGCACGAAGTCGACTCGATCTACCTTGGCGGAGGAACGCCGACCGTGCTAGCCCCCGCACAGCTAGCGCGCATTTTCGCCGCTGTGCGTTCGCAGTTTGAAGTGCGCGCCGACGCCGAGGTGACGGTCGAATGCGCTCCCGGGACGCTGGCTCCGAACGTGATTAATGCGCTCCTGCATTGCGGCGTGAATCGCGTCAGCCTCGGCGTGCAGTCGTTTGTCGACGGCGAGGCCGCTGCGGTTGGACGCCTGCATAAGCGGTCCACCGTGCTTGAAGACATTGCCCGCCTGCGCTCGGTCGAGATTGCGAACATCAACATCGATCTGATCGCCGGACTGCCGCACCAGACTGCCGAAAGCTGGCAGATGTCTCTGTCGGAAACGGTCGCTACGGGCGCTCCGCACGTGAGCGTCTATATGCTCGAGGTCGATGACGACTCGCGGTTGGGCCGCGAGCTGATCGCGGGTGGAACGCGCTATCACGCGCACTTTGTTCCCGACGAAGAAGCCACTGCGGATTTCTACATAGCCGCCTGCGAGCAACTGAATGCCGCCGGCGTCGCGCAATATGAAATTTCCAACTTCGCGCGCGTCGGCTTCGAATCGCGCCACAATCTCAAGTACTGGACGCGCCAGCCTTATCTCGGCTTCGGAGTAGACGCGCACTCGATGTTGATGTCCTCCACGCCTGCCGACGAGTCCGTACGCTTCGCGACGGCAGACGTCCTCGAGAAATATGTTGCCGGTTCGCCCCTGCAAAAGACGCGAGTCTCGCGCGCCGCGGCGCTGGAAGAGGCTTTCTTTCTAGGATTGCGCTTGAACCGCGGCGTGAACCTGGGCGAAGTCACCGCGAATTTCGGCGAGCCATCCCTCGACAACCTGCGCCCCGCGATCGCGGACCTCGTCACCGGCGGTCTGCTGGAACAAGACTCGGACACGATTCGTCTCACGCCGCGTGGCCGTCTGCTGTCGAACGAAGTCTTCCAGGCCTTCCTCGCGTCCGAGTCAGCAGCCGCTAAGTAACTTTTCAACCAAAAAAGAAATCTTACGAAGGATCCGCCCGCATAGTTTTACCCTGTGATCCTCCGTGTCCCCTGTGGTCCAAGGTTTTCTTTCCAACAAACTCGACTGCCGGAGCTCAAAATGCCAAACCATCCGGTCGGTTGGGCATCAGCCTGAAACAAGCAGAATCGTCAGTGTTCATGCGGTCCGCAGTGCGTCTCTCGTCGCCCTCCGGAGGTAACTTCTTCCTCTCCGAGCGCTATGTTCTAATCGAAACTTAGGCCCGCCACCCGAACGTGCCGGAGGAACTGTGGATTTCCAACTGAACGAAGAGCAACTTCAATTAAAAAAGAGCGTCCGCGAGTTTGCCGAGCGCGAGATCAAGCCGCACGTCATGAAGTGGGACGAAGCCGGCGAGTTTCCGCTCGCGACGATTAAAGAAATCGGCAAGCTTGGACTGCTCGGAACCATCTTTCCTCCCGAGTACGGCGGCGCAGGCATGGGCTACGTCGAGTACGTCACGGCGATTGAAGAACTCTCTCGCGTCGATGGCTCAGTCGGAATCATCGTGGCGGCGCACACGTCGCTCTGCTCCAATCATATTTTTCTCGCCGGCAACGAAACGCAGAAAAAGAAATACGTCAGCAAACTCGCGACCGGAGAATTCATCGGCGCCTGGGGACTCACCGAGCCATCGTCCGGATCCGACGCCGGCAGCGCCCGCATGACCGCCGTCCGCCGCGGAAATAATTGGGTGCTCAACGGCACCAAGACTTTTTGCACCAACGGCCACTACGCCGACGTAGTCGTCGTGCTCGCGGTCACCGATCGCACGGCGCACACCCACGGAATCTCCGCATTCCTGGTCGAGAAAGACACCAAGGGATTCCGTCCCGGCAAGAAAGAAAACAAGCTGGGCCTACGCGCCAGCGATACGGCAGAATTGATTTTCGAAGATTGCGTGATTCCCGCTGAAAATCTGCTGGGCGGCGAAGGCCAGGGATTTCCCGACGCCATGCGCGTGCTCGACGGCGGCCGCATCTCCATCGCCGCCCTCTCATTGGGCATGGCCGAGGGTGCCTACGAGGCGGCGCTGAAATATTCCAAGCAACGCAAGCAGTTCGGCAAAGCCATCAGCGATTTTCAGGCGATCCAGTGGAAACTGGCCGACATGGCCACCGAGATCGACGCCGCCATGCTGCTCACCATGCGCGCCGCTTCGATGAAAGATGCCGGCATGAAGACCACGCAAGAGTCGTCGATGGCAAAGCTCTATGCCAGCGAAGTCGCGGTGAGATGCGCCAACGAAGGCGTGCAGATTCACGGGGGCTATGGCTTCATCAAAGACTATCCCGCCGAAAAGTTTTATCGCGACGTGAAGCTCTGCACGATCGGCGAAGGCACCAGCGAGATTCAGCGACTTGTGATCGCGCGGCAGTTGCTGAAAGACTAGCTCTTAGCTAGAGAAAGTCAGGACGCGACGCGCTACCATTGTCTGACGGTCGAGGGATCCCATGTTCCTCATCCACGGCTCCTACCATTTCTGGCCAAAGCGGGTTGGCTTTCGCAATGACTATTGCCTGTCATGCCAGGGGCCGCGGCGCGCCATTGCGACTCGCACCTTCGATGTGGGCCATATCTTCTGGGTTCCGCTGGTGCCCGTCGGCCGCTGGACGCATTGGGCCTGCGCCGCTTGTCGCCGCGATCCTCACCGCAGCCCGAAGGCGCGGCGATCGTTCAAGTGGATCGGCCTGGTTTGCCTCGTCATTCTTTCGGGGATGTTCTGGACCGTCCCAGTCGACGAAAGCGTAAGCATTCTCGGCTGGCTGCTGCGCGTCGGTCCGCTGGTGGGCGCGGCTGCGTCTGCTCTATCAGTTGCTCGGCACTCCGAAAGATCCGTCGCTCAAGGAACGCCTCGCCACGATCCCGCCTGCCTGCGACACGGTCTGTCCGTTCTGCACTACTCCTTTGCTTGCGGGCGAACGTTGGTCGTGCCCGGCCTGCGGCGCCAAGAGGCATTAGAACTGATTTCGTCGGATCGCTCGCACGAGCCCGTAATGATTCGGGAAGGGGCCTCGGCTTCGTTGCAAGGTGCTCCGGTTTCGCAGACCCCTATCCTGCTTTACACTGTTCGCTTGCAGACGGCTGGTTCCAATCACGACATTCAGTCTTGGATTACGTCGTTGCGAGCGGGCGACGTGCGCGCGCTCGCCCGCGCTATTTCTGCCGTCGAGAATCGCGCCCCGGGCTCGTCCGATTTGCTCAAGGCCTTGTTTCCGCACAGCGGACGCGCCCGTGTGATCGGCCTGACGGGCTCGCCGGGAGCAGGGAAGAGCACGCTCGTCGATCATCTGGCGCGGCTTTATCGCAAACAGAATCGTACCGTCGGGAATTATCGCCGTCGATCCCACCAGTCCCTACACCGGTGGCGCGATTCTGGGCGATCGCATCCGCATGCAGGAGCATTTCTCCGACGCGGGCATCTACATTCGCAGCATGGCGACCCGCGGATCGCTCGGCGGCCTGGCGCGCACCACGGCCGACGTCACGACTGTGCTCGATGCCTCGGGCCGCGACATGATCCTGATCGAGACCGTCGGCGTCGGCCAGGACGAGGTCGACATCGTGCGCCTCGCCGAGATCACGATCGTGATTCTCGTCCCCGGCATGGGTGACGACGTGCAGACGATCAAGGCGGGCATCATGGAGATCGCTGACATCTTCGTCATCAACAAGAGCGATCACGAGGGCGCCGAGCGCGTGGAACGCGAAATTCGCGGGCTGCAATCGCTGGCTGTGCGTCATGATGGATGGACGCCTCCAATCGTGAAAACCGTCGCCAGCGAAGGGAAGGGCGTGGACGAACTGGCTGTAGCCATCGCTGCGTATGAGGCCTATCTGCAAAAGGAAAACCTCGTTCTGAAAAAGAGCGTCGAGAACTGGCAGGAGCGCCTCGTCGAGATGCTGCGCGACGTCATGCTCGAGAAAGCGCGCGCGCAACTCGGCGACGGCAACGTAGCGCGGCTGGCCGCGGAAGTCGCTGAGCATAAGCGCGATCCCTATACGCTGGTGGAAGAGATCGCAGCCAAGGCGGGAATCACGTAGCCGCTGCTACATAGACTGGGTTGATTCGATAGTCGCGAAATCGTTCGGACTCCTGCAGAGCAAGAAACGCAACCATGCTTCTTCTCGTCACCGACACGTCCGGCAGAAATGGCAGCGTCGCCCTCGTGCGCGCGGAGCCCGATCCGCACAAAATCGAAGTGATCGAAGTCGCGTCGTTAACCGGTGGCATGTTTTCTGCGCAACTTGTGCCGCAGATCGCGGCGCTTCTCGCCAATCACGGATTCCGCAAGACTGATATCGAGGCGTTCGTAGTGGTTTCGGGCCCTGGATCGTTCACCGGCCTGCGCGTGGGCCTGGCCGCCATCAAGGGGCTCGCGGAGATTCTTAAGAAGCCGATCGTTCCTGTCTCGCTGCTGGAGTTGCTCGCAATTGCCAGTCGCGCGGAAGGCAAAGTCGCTGCAGCGCTCGACGCAGGGCGCGGCGAAGTTTATGTCGGCGAGTACGAAGTTGTCGGTGAGTCCGCGAAGGTCGCGCACGAACGCTTACTGACGAAAGATGAATTCCTGTCGATGGGGAAACTCGCCACGGTCGCTACTCCAGATGAAAAGCTCGCCGCCGTTGCTCGCGATGCCGGGCTTGCTGTTTGCTCGGTAGCGTTTCCCGGAGCCGCAGAGATCGCCCGGCTCGGTTCGAGAAAACTGCAAGCGGGTGAAACTGTCACTCCGGAGCAGCTCGAAGCGAACTACATTCGTCGCACCGACGCCGAGATTCTCGCCAAGGTCAGCTCTTAGCGGCATCAGGAGCACAGCAAATTCTGTGAACGAACAACTGCGAGATGTCGTTAAGATTCGTCCAGCCACAGCCGCGGATATTCCGTCGATGATGCGCCTCGACCGGCAAAGTCCAACCGCCGCTCATTGGACCGAGCAGCAGTACCTGCAGGCGTTCCAGTCGGCCGGAAGGGGCGCAGAGCGGATTGTCCTCGTCGCCGAAACTGAAGCCGGCGGTGAAGCAGCCTCGCACCCAAGCAAATCCAACAAATCGACCGAGGGCTCTTCGCTCGCAGGATTTCTTATCGCCCAGCACATCGCTCCCGAATGGGAGTTGGAAAACATCGTTGTAGCCCCCGAACTGCGCACCAAGGGGATCGGCGCACGTCTCCTCAACGAACTGCTCTCGCTCGCGCGCGAAACAAACAGTGAGTCAGTGTTTCTTGAAGTCCGCGAGTCCAACATCGCAGCCCGAAAGCTCTACGAGAAAGCCGGATTCGAGCCCACCGGCCGCCGCAAGTCCTACTACACAGACCCCCTCGAAGACGCTCTTCTCTACCGCCGAAGCCTGCCTTAACCGATTCTCATATTGAGACATGCACCACTTTTGGGCATTGCCCAACGTTTTGTGCCTGTGCTAACTTCGCCTTATATCCCGGTTTGGAGGTCCGCTGAATGCTGACTTCGAAGGACGAGCTCCTGAGCAATCACGACGAATTCCGCAGGTTAGCCCAGGAGCACACGCAGTACTCGCAACGTCTCGACTCACTCACCCAAAAAAGATACTTAAGCGAAGACGAGAAGCTGGAAGAAGTCCGGCTCAAGAAGCTGAAACTTCGCCTGAAGGACCAGATGGAGTCGATTGAGCGCGAGTATCGGCAGCAGTACGGCGTAAACGTAGCGTAAGAACTCTGGCCAAATTCCACGCGGCCTTGCCGCTGCGGGATTTACCTATCTACGACCCAGCTATCACCCCGGCGCGATGAAGCGCCTTTTTTATTTGTAGTTACAAGTTTCTTTTGCGGTAAGCCCTCGAAGCGCATCTCCCGCTGAAAAACCTTCCACCTAGGCCGATTCCGAAGCCCATTTCAGGTCACTGAATTTTCGTTCGACCGAAGAGAAAACTTAACCGCAGCAGGCAGTGTTCCGCGTTATTATTTCCGCAACGCAGTTGCTGCTGTTGAACCTGGGGCCAGTCCGCTTTCCTTCGCGAGCATAATTCGCTCGCAAATCGCGACCGCATCGCTCGGGACGATTTCGCAAGCACTTCAAAATTCCTTTTCCGAAGGAGAAGCCCGTGATCGAAGGCAACATCGAAGTTCCCCTGCAGCCGTGCGGCCGCAACATTCAGCCGCTGCGCTGGCTATGCTTCGTGGCAGTTCTTATTGCGACGGTGGCGACCATCACCCTCCCAGTCCATGCGGCCGATGGCCAATTCATTTCCCATAACACACCAACGTACGTTTCCACCGCCAAGAATGTTGGCGCCGCCGATCCCTCGCAGACCATCGAAGTAAGCATCTGGCTGAACCCGCGCAATCGCGCAGAGCTGAACGCTCTGGCCATCAGTCTCTACAACCCGCATTCCTCCAACTATCGCCACTGGCTGAAGAGTTCCGACATCGCGTCGCGCTTTGCGCCCACGGCCGCGCAGGCCAAGACTGTTCAGGATTTTTTCGAGTCGCACAATTTAAAGGTCGTTGCGCGTCGGTCCCAACAACTTCTACGTGCGCGCCCAAGGGACGGTCGCCGACATTGAGTCCGCCTTCCACGTTCAACTCAACGAATATCAGGCTGGCACCAAAACATTCCGTGCCAATGCCGGCGACCCCTACGTCGAAGGCCCCGCGGCGCCGCTCGTGCAGGCGATCTCTGGACTCGACAGCGGCCAGTTCGAGCATCCGCTGGACCTGCGCCCAACGAATCTCGCCTCATCCACAGACGACAACTCGCAAGGATCTTTCCCAGGCCGCCTCTGCGCCTGACGCGAGCTTTTTCCAGTCCGTCTGCTTCCCGGGTCTGCGCACCGAGACAGAAACGACCGGCGGCGGTTATCCCAAAGCCACTTACAAGGGCAACGGATATTATTCGACCTCGCCGGGCTGCGGATATTCTCCGTCGAATCTCTACGCCGCCTACAATCTCAACGGCCTCTATGCTGAAGGCTTCAACGGTGCGGGTCAGACGATCGTCATCATTGACTGGTGCGGCTCGCCGACCATCCTGAGTGACGCCAACGTCTTCTCGAAGAAGTTTGGCCTGCCCGCCTTAACCTCGTCGAACTTCAGCATCCTTCATATTCCCGGGCCGTCGGTGTGCGCGAGTGTCGACATGGAGATCAACCTCGACGTCGAATGGGCCCACGCCATCGCTCCCGGCGCGAACCTTGACCTCGTTGTGCCGCCCACGGCTTCTTTCGAGGATGTGGATGAGGCTGTCTACTACGCCGCGAATTATGGCCTCGGCAACGTAATCTCCGGCAGCTACTCGAGCCCGGAGTTCTTCACTGACCCGACCGAACTCGCCAAAGAGAATCTCATCTCGGAAATCGCCGCTGTTCTGGGCGTCGCGACGAACTTCGCCTCCGGCGACAGCGGCAACTACTCAACAGATCACATTCCTCCCACAGTCAGCGTGCCCGCCGATCTTCCCTACGCCACCGGCATCGGCGGCGTCAGCCTCGCACTGCACTCCGACAACTCCATCGCCTTTCAGGCCGGATGGGAGTCTCACGTTTCCATCCTCGAACAAGGAGGCGTTATCTACGATCCGCCGCGCAATCTGAACTTCTACGGATTCGATGGCGGCTCCGGTGGCGGGGCGAGCGCTTATTTCGCGAAGCCATGGTTCCAGGCATCGTTGTCGGGAACATTCCGTCAAGTCCCGGACGTTTCCTGGCTCGCCGATCCCTTCACCGGCGCCGCGGTATTGATCAGCGAGCCGAAACAGCTTCCCGAACAGCTCTGGTTCGCCGTCGGCGGCACGAGCCTGTCGACTCCAATGTTCTCCGCGCTGTGGGCGATCGCGAATCAAGAAGCCGGAACGCCGCTCGGCCAGGCCGCTCCTTATCTGTATTCCATGCCGGCGAGCACCATCACCGACGTCGTCCCCTACGTTCCCGGACACAACGTCACTGCCGTGATCCAGGAGTCGAGTTCGGTGACGAATAGCTACACCCCGTCGGAAACGTTAGAGGTGGTCGAGCCACTGTTCGGGAAGTTCTACAGCGCGATCTGGGATTCGGTCGACGGCCAGAAAGCCACGCTCGATGTCTCCTTCGGCCAGGAATACCACCAGAAAATCACACCGGGTTGGGACGACGTGACGGGCCTCGGAACCCCGAACGCACAAGCCTTCGCCGACTGGTTCGCGCCATCGGCGCCGAAAAAGTGAAGACGCAAGAAGGAAAGAAAAAGTAGTAGGGGTAACTCTCCACGCCCCAAGCCGTAAAGCGGCGACAGAATACACCTATGGATACGATACGCTGAACCGGCTGAGCGGCCTGGCCAACTCCTGGGCAGGATCGTTCGGCTTTGGCTATGATGCGCTGAGCCGTAGAACGAGCCTGACGCGGCCCAATGGAGTCAATACAGGCTACAGCTACGATTCGCTCTCACGCCTCTTGAGCGTGGTGCACCAGGCGGGCATGAACACGCTCGATGGCGCGAGCTACGCGTATGATGCGGCAGGAAATCGCACGGCGAAAACGAATTATCTGAATGGGGTAACCTCGAATTATGGTTACGATCCGATATATGAACTGACCCAAGTCACGCAGGGTGGTAGTACCACCGAGAGCTACAGTTACGATGCGGTTGGGAATAGACTGTCATCATCCGGTGTGCCGACCTACAACTACAATTCGTCGAACGAGCTGACCTCGAATTCGGCCGGCAGCTTCACGGCGGCGCAAACGGCAATACCTTCTCCGATGCTCCGGCAAGACGTATACCTGGGACTTCGAGAACCGGTTGCCTAACAGTTGTACCCCCGCGAATGGCGGAACAACAGCCTTCAGGTACGATCCCTTCGGGCGGAGGATTCAGAAGAGCGGACCACTCGGCACCACGAATTACCTCTATGGTGAGACGGACGCTGGTCGTAGCGGCGCAAACGTCATAGAGGAGGTGGATAACAGTGGAAATGTCCTCGCTCGATATGTGCCAAACCAAAGCCTTGGCATAGACCAACCACTCGCTGAGCTTCGGTCTGGAACAACCAGCTATTACGAACAAGATGGGCTTGGTTCCGTGACAACGCTAAGCACCACTTCTGGGACGATCGCGAACACCTACGCCTATGATTCATTCGGCCATTTGACTGCTTCCACTGGCACGGTCACCAACCCGTTCCAGTACACCGGGCGAGACTATGACCCGGAAACCGGGCTCCAGTATTACCGCACGCGATATTTCGATCCGACCATCGGGCGCTTCATCAATGAGGATATGGCCCACTTCGAGGGGGGATCTAATTTCTATCGTTACGTGAGGAACTCCCCGACGCGCTTTATGGATCCGTTCGGGTTAGCTGCGGTCAACCCGCCGGATATCGCTTCGATGAAGAGTCTCTGCCCAGGCTACAAATTTCCTTGAGTAAGACGGGAATAGTTGTCCCGGGAGCTTGCGATGTGGCAAGGAGAATACTCGAACAGAACGGCTTGTACTTGAGCGACAACTGGCCGAGAATTGCTATTGCTGTGCCGAATTCTGGCGGGCTTTCCATCCCAGGAAACCCATTTCTCTTCTCGGATCCAATTGCTCATAGTGGCGGCTGGGAGTTCCGCAAGCCTGACGGAATGCCCTTTCCTTGAAATATCCCGACAAGTCCTACAAGAATCACTGGACGAGACCCACGAAGATGAATACAACCCGATGTACGACCCGTGGGGACACTTTTGGTATGAACTGGTGCCGTAAATCGTTAACTGAACGCACCGCCTAACGCCCGGACCGCCGCCTTTCTTCTGAGATCGATCGACGCTTTGGAACCACGCAGTGGCGGGAGAAATGAAAATGAAGGCTAGAAATACCGTATTGCCATCCCTGATTTGTCTTCTCTTGCTCATCCTCGCTGGCTGCGAGGTCGCGACGTCAGCAAGGCTTGGAGTTGGACCGTCCTTTTCTTTTGATGGAAGTGGACGGCTTGTATCTTTTCATGTTTATGGTCCTCGACAGGGGCATAAGATCGCAACTCCTGTTGATGACCAGTCGCTTATGTGGAGTATCGCCGCGACGAACGACGCTCCTGGTGCTTCAGTTACCGGCATGCAGATCGCATATGGCAAGGTGCCAACCGGTTACGTGCAGAAGTTTCCCAGCAGTGGAGCGGCACTTTCTCTTGCCAATGGCCAAGTTTACATCTTTGATGCTGAGACTACCGGAGCGCCTGGGGTGAACGGGTTCTTCTACATGGACCAGAGCAACCCAATCCTGATCAAGGTGCCGGGTCTTTGCGGAAGCAGTTCTGTCGGTGATGTGAAGCCCGTTAAGTGCGGAACCAGTGAGCCGTACATCGAACCAAAGGATCTGGAAAAGTTCGTCCAAGAAAACAGAGTCCACTGAGGTTTTCAGAAAGCCCGATCCTGTGGCTACGATGCGGCCCGATTCGCCTATGACACCCGCATCCACAGTTGCCTGCGACGCAAACGGCGATAGCCTCTCCGACCCCTCCGGCAAATCCTATACCTGGGACTTCGAGAATCGGCTAACCCAAGCTGTCGTGCCGGGAACGAACGGCGGAACCACAACCTTCAAGACGATCTGATTCATCGGCGAATCCGGAGATCGGTCCGCTCGGCACCACGAACTACCTCTATGATCGGCATCGGTTGGTTCACGAGCTTACCGCAAGCGGTAGCGTGCTAGCCAGCTACGCTGATGGATTGCGCATCGACGAACTCATTCCCAACTGCGTTCAGGAGCGACGGGCTACTATGATGCAGACGACCTGGGTTCGATTACCTCGCTAACAAATGCCTCCGGCGCGACTACGGATACTCTAACCTACGACAGTTTTGGGCAGACGACATCGACTGGCACAGAGCAAAATCCGCTGCAGTTCGTCGCACGGGAGTCAGATTCCGAAACCGGGCTCTATTACTACCGGTTCCGATACTACGACCCAAAAGTCGGACGGTTTATCTCGGAAGACCCGTCGGAATTCAGGGGCGGTCGCAATTTTTACACTTATGTCGGAAACAATCCCCTGAAATTATAACCGAGACACTTCCGCCTCAGCCTCCGCTTGCGACATCAAGACGACCGGTTGACTTTTACCGGAGGGAAAATGGTGTTCGACGGATCGTGTCCAGGGTGATATAAAATGGAAGGCGCAACTCAATCCTAGCAATGGCTCGATCAGAGAGGGGTGGCAGGATTGTTTGATCCTAGCATGGGAGTGGGAACTGGGGGTTAATCGTCGTGGGCGCTGTCTCGGGCGGGGGGAGACTTCATCGGACAGACGATTGTCCTCGGCCAGGACACTTCCGGTTGCAAAACGTATAACTGGGCGTCTACGGCAGGAGCCGTGGTCGGCGGAGCCGTGACAGGGGTTGGGGCTGCGGTGACCCCCCTATATCAGGCGTCCCTCGAACTGGCCGAACTGCCAGCGACCGTTTTGACGTCAACAGTTAGTGGTCTGGGAGGTACCGCTTCTGGCGCGTTGGTGACGCAGACACTGTCGTCGCAACAGCAGCAGTCTTCACCTAAGTGTGGGTGCCACTGAGGGTTTGTAATGGCCGAATCCATTGGACTAATCGCACTACTCGGGGTGTTGCAGGTAGGGATCGTATTTGTGGCGGTGAAGTACTTCGGCCCATTGCCGCGGCAATCGCTGAAGAGGCTGGCAGCGGGGTTCGTGACGGTTGTGAGCGTTCCTGTGATTATCCTGACGCAGGTAAGAATTGAAGCTCGGCTGCGGAGGGTTTACAGCTACACCGGCCCTAAGCTCGCTAATGCGGTGGGCATTGTTGATGGAGCGATCAGCCTTTGTTTGATTCTTTACTTTACTTATCGGCGTGAAAGATAGGCGCATGACCCTGCACGCTGCTAGAGCCGAGGCGGCGACAAGGCGACGTTACGTTCGAGGAGCAAGTGTAATTGTTGGCAAACGAGAACAGAGCGATGTTTGTGCATAGAATGCAGGTACCGATCCGTTGCTCTGCACGTCAAGGCAGTTTACTGCAGTGGTCGGAAACCAACGATGCGCTATGTGGGTCTGCTGAACCTCTTTGGCTCTGAAATTCGGCAGCGCCGCTTTATCGAGCTCAATTAGAGGTCCAGTGAGCGGTACGTTCTACGATGACTGTAGGCCTGCACTGGTAAGAGTCATTGATCTGCGAATGGAACGCGCTCGAGACTTAGCTCCTATGGATCGCGAAGGTGGAGGAACCTAGCTTTCGATTCGCCGCTGCTGCAGCCGGAAAGTCCTGGGGGCTGGCCCATCGTTTCACAAATTCCCGATTTGGGGTTGCCCCACCCTTCCCGCGTTTTTTGCGGGAGGGTGGGGTCTCTGCGCGGACTACAATCCGCATGAATGCACGTCAAACCAGTCCGCTATCAAGATCAGCGTTGCCTGCATTTCATCACGTTCAGTTGCTATCGCCGCATGCGGCTGCTCGATCCGTTGGCGGCGAAGGAGACCTTCGAGAGGACCCTTGAGCGGGTCCGCGCCTGGTACGGTTGCTACATCACCAGTTATGTCGTGATGCCCGAGCACGTGCACCTGCTGCTCAGCGAACCGGAACGCTCGAAGCTGTCTGTGGTGATACAGATGCTCAAACAGATCACGTCACAAAAGCTGCGCCCGAAACACCTCCTGCGCTTTTGGCAGGTCCGCTATTACGATTTTCCCGTCTGGAGCGAAGCGAAGCGCATCGAGAAGCTGCGCTACATCCATCGCAATCCGGTCAAGCGAGGACTGGCGAAGAGGCCAGAAGACTGGAAATGGAGTAGCTTTGTTCACTATGCGACAGGGACGGAAGGGATTGTCGAGATCGAGTCGCAATGGACCGCGCGGAGGCGACAACAAATGGGAGTCGTGCTCGTTGAGCCCACCCTCCCGCAAAAAGCGCGGGAAGGGTGGGGCAACCATGAGGAATTCTGATTCGGAAAGAATGGGCCAGCCCTCAGAAACATCCCCATTTCTCTCATCGACGATCGCCGCGCGAAATGCCATTGCCACCATTTACCATCGAACGTTCCAACCTTCTATCTGTAAAACTCTACGTGCCCACCCTGTACTCAAACCCTCCCACCCATCCCCCTCATCTATAATGAAAAGCTCCCATGGTTCGTGACGGATACTTTTACGCCGCGCCTCTCATCGCCGCGGCTGTGCTTCTCGGCTGGCTGACCAGTCCCGCGTGGGCGATCATCCCGTGCTTGCTTGCGTTCTTCTTTCTGTGGTTCTTCCGCGATCCCGAGCGCGCTATCCCGCAGGACGCCGGCGCCGTGGTTTCTCCCGGCGATGGCAAGGTCACCGACGTCTCCACCGTAACGGTGGGAACTCGCCAGCAAACGCGCCTCAGCATCTTCCTCAGCGTCTTCAACGTGCACGTGAACCGCTCGCCCATCACCGGCGTCATTCGCGACATCCGCTACCAGCGCGGACAGTACCTGAACGCGATGAACGAAGCTTCCGCCGAGTTGAACGAGCAGAACATCGTCACCGTGGAAAATGAAGGCGACGGCCAGACCGTCATCTTCAAGCAGATCGCGGGACTGCTGGCGCGGCGCATCGTTTTCTATCCCAAGGCCGGAGATCGCCTCGAACGCGGCCAGCGCGTGGGTCTCATCAAGTTCGGCTCGCGCGTCGATGTGCTGGTCGACGCCTCCGCCCGCGTCAATGTGAAGATCGGCGATCGCGTGAAAGGCGGAGCCAGCGTGCTCGCGTACCTGCCGCCGCAGCGCGAACTCGCGTCCGCCGGCATCTCTTCAGCCGGCATCTCCTCAGCTAAGAGGGCTGATTAATGGATCAGTCTCCTCCCAGACAGCGGCAACGGCTCAGCAAGGGAATGTACATTCTCCCGTCGCTGTTCACGACTGCAAACATGGCGCTCGGCTTCTACGCCATTCTGCAGGTCATGCATGCAACCATCAGCGACTACTGGCATTTGGACAATGCCGCCAAGGCCATCGGCTTTGCCGTGCTGTTCGACGGACTCGACGGCCGCATCGCCCGCATGACCGGCACCAGCAGCGACTTCGGCAAGGAACTAGACTCGCTCGCCGATGTCATCACCTTCGGTGTCGCCCCCGCCATGCTGGCTTGGACGTGGGGATTCAACCTCATGCCCCCCGTGCTGCTCACCGACTGGCACATCAAGCTGACGCAGTTGGGAGCGATTGCCAGCTTCCTGTTTCTGATCGCGGGAGCCAGCCGCCTCGCGCGTTTCAACATCGCAAACAATCCACAGCCCTCGAATCCCGGGCGTCCCGGAAAGAAATATTTCGTAGGCATGCCCATCCCGGCAGGAGCTGGTGTGATTGCGGCCGTCGTACACTTTTCCGCGGGCGATCCTCTCATCTCGTGGTACACCGCGCTGACCTGGGTCGCCATGGTGACAACCGTCGGCTACCTGATGGTCAGCACGTGGCGCTTCTACAGTTTCAAAGACATCGATTTCCGGTCGCGCCATCCTTTCCGCCTGATCGTTCTTATGGCAGCGCTGTTCGCCGCGATTTTCTTCTTCTCGCGGCGTGTCCTGTTTGCGATCGCGCTGCTGTACATGATCTCCGGCGTCTTCTGGCGCGTGCAGTGGATCTTCCGCCGCCGAACGAATCCTCCGCCACCTCCCTACAAGGAGGCGCAGGCATCATGAGCGAGCCCGTCAAGACAACGCCGGCCCCGCATCCCGCTGCAACTCGCGGGAGCCTCTATCGCGCTGCGATTGTCGGCGCCGCCTCGCTCAAAGGAAAAGAAGTTGCCGAGATGCTGAACGAGCGCAACTTTCCCGCCGTCGACATCCGACTGCTCGATGACGACGAATCTCTGGGCCAACTCGAGGCCATGGGCGACGAGATCAGCTTCATTCAAAGAGTCCGCGCTGAGCAGTTCGAACACGTAGACTTCACTTTCTTCGCGTCCGACGAAGCGAGCACGCGCAAGAGCTGGAAAGATGCACGCGATGCCGGCAGCGCCATCATCGATCTCTCTGCAGCTCTTGAGAACGAGCCGGGAGCCAACGTTCGCTCTCTTTGGATCGAGCGAGAACGTGGGCAACTCGCGCCTCCCGAACTGCAGCCCGGCCCCTGCGTAACTGCGCACCCCGTGTCCGTTGCGCTCGCGCTGCTCCTGTTGCGAGCGAAGAAGGCAGGCACGATCGTCCGCGCGGTGGCCACGATTTTCGAACCGGCCTCCGAGCATGGACAGCGCGGCATGGACGAACTGCACCAGCAGACCGTCAACCTGCTCTCGTTCCAGCCCCTGCCGAAAGATGTCTACGACGCGCAGGTGGCGTTCAACATGGTCGCGCGATACGGGCAGAAGTCGCAGACGGCGCTTGATTCGGTCGAAGCGCGCGTGCTCCGCCACTATCAGAAGATTGCTGGCACTGACGCTCCGCGGCCCTCACTCCTGCTGCTGCAAGCTCCCATTTTTCATGGTCACGCGCTGGCCCTGTACGTCGAGATGGATAAACCAGTCGACCTGCCGGCCTTGTCTCAAGCGCTCGCGGGCGATCACGTGGTCGTCCCCGGCGCAGATGAAGATTCGCCGAGCAATGTCAGTTCCGCAGGACAAGGCGACATTCTGCTTTCGCTGAAGAACGATCCGGCGCAGCCGAACGGCGTCTGGCTCTGGGTCGCAGCCGATAATCTTCGGATCGCAGCGCTCACCGCGGTCGAGTGCGCCGAGAGCATGGCCGCTACTCGTCCGACCGGGAAGATTCAATGAAGCTGTGGATGACGGCGACGTGGATGCGGCGCGCGTTGGCGCTGTCTCTGTTTCTGTCGCTATCCGGATGTGGCTACCACACGGCCGGACACGCGGTGCAGCTTCCGCAAGATGTGAAGACCATCGCCGTACCGGCCTTCAAGAATGAGACCACCACTTATCGCATCGAGCAGATGCTGACTGCGTCGGTGGTGCGAGAGTTCACCACGCGCACTCGGTATCACATCCTCAACGATGCCGGCGGCGACGCCGATGCCACGCTGCGCGGAACGGTTCTCTCGACCTCAGCGACTCCACTCGCGTACGACACAAATACCGGCCGTGCCGCGAGCGTGCTCGTTGTGGTGAGCATCAAGGTTTCGCTCTCTGATCGGCACGGGAAGGTGCTCTATCAGAATCCGGCGTACCTGTTTCGCGAGCAGTATGAAGTCTCGCAGGATCTTCAGAGCTTCTTCGAGGAAGATTCGCCGGCCTTCCGTCGCCTGTCGAACGATTTCGCGCGTACCCTGGTGTCTAATATTCTGGAAGGGTTCTGATGGTAGAGTGGCTAGTGGGCAGTGATCAGTGATTAGTGATTAGTGATCAGGGGTCAGTGCTTAGAGATAAGCCGTGTACAACGCAGCTCTCAGCCGCCGACCACTAATCACGAACCACTGATCGCTGATCACTGATCACTAATCACTAATCACTAGCCACTGCCCCATGAAAGCTTTCGCCCAAGCCGAGCGTTTCGTCAGCGAACTCGAATCGCGCAAGCTCCGCGCGGCATACGTCTTTGTCGGTGATGAAGCTTTCTTCCGCAAGCGCTTTCGCGACGCGATCCTCGAGCACCTGGTTCCTGTTGATCTCCGCGACTTCAGCTTTTTCGAATTCGATCTCGCCGAAACCGATCTCGCCGAGATCCTCGACCGCGCCCGCACCCCTTCGCTGATGGCGCCATTCCAGGTCTTCTTCGTGCGCGGCGTGAAGAATCTCTTTGGCCGCGGATCGAACGAGGAGAAACTCGCCGCCATCGAAGACTACTGTAAAAATCCGAATCCCGACGCGCTCGTCGTCTTCGTCGCCGACCACATCAGCATTCCCGCTGACGTGCGCCGCATGGAGATGCAGGACAAAGAACGCTACCAGCGCATCCGCGAAACCATGGGCCCGTACTGCGGCATCGTTGAACTGGCGCGAGTGGAGGAAGGCGAAGCCGTCCGCTGGATTTCAGAGTATTGCGCCAGCCGCGAAGTGAAGATCGAGCCCGACGGCGCGCGTGAACTCGTCGACGCCCTCGGCGGCGACATGATGATGATCTCCAACGAACTCGAGAAGCTGATCCTCTACGTTGGCGAGAAGAAGCGCATCACGCTCGGCGATGTCGAGACCATGGTGCTCGCAGCCAAGCAGCGCTCGCTCTATGAACTGACCGACGCCATCTCGAGCAAAGACCGCGCGCGCGCGCTCGAAGTGCTCGACGCGATTCTGGCCTCAGGGGAAGGCGAAGATGCCGCCATCGGACACATCTACATGCTCGCGAAAACCTTTCGGCAGATGCTGGTGATTCTCGAGCGAAACGTCCGCGACCAGCGCATGCTGTGGGCCGCGCTGTGGCAGGGATTCCGCGTGCCTCCCTTCGCCGCCGACGACATCATCAAACAAGCGCGCCGCTACAAGAATCGCCGCGAACTTACCCGCGCCATCCGATTGGTCGCGAAAGCCGATCTTGCCCTGCGCTCCAATCCGGTGAGCAAACGCATGGTGCTCGAGCGCCTGGTGATCGACTTAACCACCGAGCCCAAGCTCGAAACGCCGGGCTGGATGCAAGAGCAGCTTCCCGTTTAGCTTAAGCAAGCTGATCCGTCGCGGGCGCATTGCCTTGCGGCGCCGGTTGCCGTGGTGCGGCATGGAGCGCCGCGCTCAGCTGCGGATATCGTCCGGCAAAGAAATACATGGAGTAGGCCGGGAAAGAACACTATCGCAGGCACCGCGATCAGCGAAACGAAGTAGAGAAAGACTGCTAACAGGATGCACCCGACCACAATAGCCAATGCGATCGTGTGAGCGTTCCACGTCCACCCCGCCGACTTGCCGCTGAGAACCGCCAGCAGTCCAAATGCGATGCTTGGGATGGCGATGATGACTCCCAGAATCAGCGTCGCGATTCCGATCAGGATCGACACGACGAACGCGAGCACGATCTTCATCCCGATGTAGGCGGCGTATGCGCCCTTCTCGACTTGCATCATGGCCCATAGCCGCCGCCATCCCTCCATCACATCGACGTTCTCCAGAGCCATCTGGGGAATCACGAAGTCCTTCGTGAGCACGAGAATCACCGCGGTGATAAGGATGAAAAGGAAGAACAGCACAAAGAGAATGATGCCGCCTGATATCAGCGGAAGCAGATGCTCTCTCGGATCTTTGAACCAGCCATTCGCGAACGCGATCGCCGCGGGAATCCCCACCAGCACGCCGACTGCTGCCAGAGTTAACAGAGCGTACAGCAACTTAAAGACGAAGTATCGCCAACCGGGGCCCAGCCTTCGGCTCCAGCTCCAACGGATGTGACACTCCTTGGTGAGGACGCTGTCGAACAACACGAAGCGCATCACGCTGCCGACATACATGAGGACGAGGCCCACTGCGAGCGAAGTAATGATGATGGTCGCCGCGAGCGCGGCCAGAGCCGCGAGCAGCGTGGGATCGATGCCGAGCGCACCCGGAATGCCGCCATGCGGCGTGCTCCCGGGATGGAGGGGCGCGTGGAGGTTCGAGCCGCTACATCCGTTCCCGCCCAGTTCGCCCGCGAGCAAGCCGACGAAAGCCAGCTTCGTCCACTGAGCGATGCGGAAGGGTTTAAACAGTTGCTGCTTGGTGTGTTCAACGGCGAGCGTGATCGAGTCTGAAGCGGATATTGGCAACGTGCACCTCGGGTGCGAACGCCTTCAGCAGCAAGGTACTAAGAATCGGGACGTCGATCAAATCCAATCGCCAAGAAGTGGTCATACCACAGATTTTTTTTGCGATCTCGCTAAAATATCTGTTTTCATAGAGTTGCGGAGGGGGTATCGGGCGGTTCCGGCCAAAATCTTGAGCGGAAAGGAGTTGCGGGTAAAATCTTGTGGAATAAGGAGTTAGGGCGCTGCTTGCGGCGGTGGATTGTTGTGGCACGAAGCTAGTTTTGAGCTTTTCTGTATCCAGGGTCAAGGTTGTTCGTCACAGGATTAGGAATTTTTCTGTGGAAAAAAGACGGCCTCAGGGGCTGAAGCCCAGGGTTCTTGTGGGCTTCTAAGGGCCCGGCTTAAAGCCGGGCCCTTCCCAAGACCGAGGGCAGCGCCTGAAGGCGCGATGGATTTTCGCGCGGTTACGCGACGCCTGAAGGCGTCGCCTGATACGAGTCCCTGATGGGGCTTTAGTGTGTGGCTGAGAGGCTGCGGCTATTACGCCATCGCGCCGACGCGTTTGCCCAGGCGGGACTTGTAGCGCGAGGCGGTATTCTCGTGGAGCGTGCCTTTTTGGATGGCCTTGTCGAGGGCGGAGACGGTCTTGCGATAGGACTGTTCGGCCGCGGCCTTGTCGCCCTTGGCGATGGTCTCGCGCAGGTCGCGCAGTTGCGTACGCAGGGTGGAAGTGTTGGCGCGGTTGCGCGTCGTGCGGCTCTCGGTCTGGCGGGCGCGCTTGAGCGCCGAAAGATGATTTGCCATGTCTGGTTCTTTACCTTTGTGTGTACAGCAAGATGTTCGGGGTGGGTCCGAATGGATGATTATAGGGGACCGGCGCGCGGACGGTCAAACGTTGACATCGCAAGGCTGAGACAACGCACGCGAGATTTCTCGGCCCGCTGGAAAAAACGCAGGCCTTCGGAATGACGCCGCCTTGAAGGTTTTCGTAGATCAACCAGAGGCTTTCGTAAATCAGAGTGATCTGCGGTCCCTCGGGATTGACTCCCACTTCGCCGCGGGGTAGGCTTTACAATAATGGTAGTGACTTGCCTCCTGGGCATGCGCATTCCGGTAGGTCCCGTCTCCAAGCGAAACCTTGCTTTGTCTGTGAACAGGCAAAGGTGTGGGCCGGTGTCAGGCTAGCGCCGGCTCTGTTCGCCGGGTGCCGGGACAAGAGCGTATAAGACGAGGCGCGCGACATTCCTCAGCCCGCTGGAGAGAACGCGGGCCTTCGGAACGACGCCGGTTCAAGAGGAGCGCGGCAGGCTACGAAGAACGAGACTGAATGAAGAAGAGCATCGGGATTAGTCCTAACATCGAGACGCTGTTCGGCACGCGGGACGAGAATGTGCGCCTGCTGGAAGATGGCCTCAACATCACCATTAATCTGCGGTCGAACGCCGTTGAGCTTGAGGGAGCGGCGCGCGACGTGGCTCGCGCCGAGCAGGTCTTCACCGACTACGAAGCCCTGCAGCGCTCCGGGTACGCGTTCAATAATGGCGACTTGAACAGCATGCTGCGCGTGCTGACGTCCGATCCGAATACGACGCTGCGGGGATTGGCCGACGCAGGGCGGCAGCGTTCGCTGGGACGACGCATGGTCCAGCCCAAAAGCAGCAACCAGCGGCGCTATCTCGACACGATCGAGAAGCACGACATGGTGTTCGGCATTGGTCCGGCGGGCACGGGCAAGACGTATCTGGCGGTGGCGATGGCGATTTCGGCGCTGCTGGCCAAGCGCGTGAACCGGATTATCCTGGCGCGGCCGGCGGTGGAAGCGGGCGAGCGGCTGGGATTTCTGCCGGGCACGCTGCAGGACAAGATTGATCCGTACCTGCGTCCGCTGTACGACGCGCTGTATGACATGCTCGATCCGGAGAAGGTCGATCGCTACCTGGAGAAGAACGTCATCGAGATTGCGCCGATCGCGTTCATGCGCGGACGCACGTTGAACGATTCGTTTGTGATTCTCGACGAGGCGCAGAATACGACCTCGGAGCAGATGAAGATGTTCGTCACGCGTCTCGGGTTTAACTCGAAGGCGGTGATTACGGGCGACGTCACGCAGATCGATTTGCCGAACGCGCGGCGCAGCGGATTGCTGGAGGCGATCGATGTGCTGAAGAACGTCGAGGGCCTGGCCTTTGTACACTTCGACGAGACGGACGTGGTGCGGCATCATCTGGTGCAGCGGATCGTTCGAGCCTACGACGAGCACAAGGCACGCGCCGCGGAGCAGATGTTGTTACTGGCGGAGCCGAAGGGTGGCGAGGCGAAGCACGGTGAATCTCATCGTACCGAGGCGGCGAATGCGCATGTGAATGACCATCACGTTGCAGGAGCGGCTGGCGACGGGAAGACGGCGTCGGCGAACGCCAAAGGATAATCAGTCGGCATTGGGCGGGAGGGCTGCGACTTGGGCCCTCCTTTTACTTTTGGAGTGGAAGAATACTTGGTGATTCTGCAGAAGAGAGTAACGGGCGTGAGCGAGCGTGGGCTTGAGCGGTTTGTCTTGCGCGCGCGCCGCGCAGCGGGACTGCGGGGCAGGGTCAACGTGCTTGTGACCGGCAGTGCGGCGGTGCGCTCGCTGAATCGCGCGTTTCGCAGCCACGACAAAGCTACCGATGTGCTGTCGTTTCCGTCGGCTTTGCCTTCGAAGGGATCGCGCAAGGCGGTGCTATTGGCGGGGGAGATTGCAATCTCCGCCGACATCGCGGTGCAGAATGCGATGCGGCTTGGTCACTCGGCCGCTGAAGAGATCAAGATCCTGGCGCTGCATGGGATGCTGCATCTGGCCGGCTTTGATCATGAGCGCGATAATGGTCAGATGGCGCGCAAGGAAGAGAAGTTGCGGAGGGCGCTGCGGCTGCCGGCTGCACTGATTGAACGAGCGGGACGCATGGCTCAGCGCCGAGTGCCGGCGAGGAAGCGGCGGACGGCATGAGTCTTGGCGTTGCCTTCACGCTTCTGTTTCTGCTCGGACTGCTGACGCTGGTCTCGTACGTGGACCGCGTCTATCAAGAAGCGGGCAAGTTTCTGTCGCGCGAATTCCAGGACAACATCGACGCGTTCGAGCAGAAGATTGAGCCGGCGCTTGGGATCAGCCGGGCCCGCGCATCGCTGTCGATGGCGGTGCTGACGCAGTTGACCACGGCGGCGATCGCGATGATTGTTGGTTTCGTTGTTTTCAGCGATCAACTGTGGAGTATTTACGAGATCCTGCAGGCCACGATCAGCCTGGTGTTGATCGTGATTGTGTGCAATCGCTTTCTGCCATTTGTGTTTTTCTCGCGAACGAAGGGTGAGTGGCTGATTCGCTGGACGCTGTTCCTGAAGATCCTCATTTATCTGGTGATGCCGGCGACGATTGTGCTGGGGTTCCTGCGGTCGGTGGCTTCGCTGACCCGGCAGAATACGAATGATGAGCCGGAGACTTCGGCGGAGGCGGTGGATGCGTTGATTGAAGCGGGACAGGAAGAGGGAATCATTCAGGAAGGTGACCGGGACCTGATCCAGTCGGTGGTGGAGTTCAGCGGAAAGACGGTGCGCGAAGCGATGAAGCCGCGTCCGGTGATGTTTGCGGTTCCGGTCGATACGACGGTTGAACGATTTATCGAGATGCTGCGCGTGAAGCATTACTCGCGCGTGCCCGTGTATGAAGGCAGCATTCACAACATCAAAGGGATTGTCTACGCGCAGGATGTGCTGCAGGTGCCCGACACCGAAGCCCACGTGCGCCATCTCGATTCGCTGATGCGGCGCGACGTTTATTTCGTTCCTGAGAGCAAGCTGGGAAGCGACCTGCTGCGCGAGATGCAGAAGCAGAATATCCGTATGGCGATTGTGGTCGATGAATACGGCGGCGTGGCGGGGCTGGTCACGATTGAAGATCTCGTGGAAGAGATTGTGGGCGAGATTCGCGACGAGCACGACAAGCCGGAGATTGTGCGCGAAGGCGACCGCTCGTTCATCGTTTCTGGCGGCATGGATGTGGACCGCCTCGACGAACTCTTCGGCAGCAAGCCGGAAGGGAAGGAGTCGGCGACGATCGCAGGATTGGTGAGCGAACTTGCGGGGCGCATTCCGCGCAAGGGTGAAGTGGTGGAAGATGACGGGCTGCGGTTTGAAGTGCTGGATTCCACCGATCGCAAAGTCGAGCGGGTGCGGGTGAGCGCGGTGCAGCCGCAGCAGTTGAAACTGATATAAGACCGTGAGCTGTGAGCTATGAGCAATGAGCAAATAGCGCGCGCAGGTTGCTCGTTGCTCATAGCTCATAGTTTACAATTCGTCGCTCGATGATCACAGCACCTCTATATGCCATTTCGTTCTGGTTTCGTTTGTATTCTTGGACGCCCCAATGCGGGGAAGTCGACGCTGCTTAATGCGCTCGTGGGCGAGAAGCTTGCGATCATTTCGCCCAAGCCGCAGACGACGCGCAATCGGATTCAGGGCGTCGTTCACGTTCCGAAGGGCAAGGGGAAGCACGGCGGCGGGCAGATCGTGCTTATCGATACGCCCGGAGTGCACAAGCCCGACAGTTCGCTGGGGCGCAAGATGATGGTCGAAGTACGCGAGGCGCTGGAAGGTTGCGACCTGGTGCTCGTCATTATGGACGTGACGCGCAAGTTCGATCCGCGCGACCAGTTCGCGCTCGACCTGCTGAAGCGGCCGAAGACGAAGGCGTTCCTGCTGCTGAACAAGGTCGATCTCATCCGCGAGAAATCGAAGTTGCTGCCGCTGATCGAGGAATATCGCAAGCTCTACAACTTCAGCGAAGTGATCCCGATCTCAGCGCTCAAGCGCAAAGGCCTCGACGCGCTGCTGGAGTTGGTGATCGAGGCGCTGCCCGCAGGGCCAGCGTACTTTCCCGAGGATCAGATAACCGATCAACCGGCGCGCTTCATGGCCGCGGAAATCATTCGCGAACAGGTGCTGCTGAATACGAGCGAAGAGATTCCGTACGCGACCACGGTGATCGTCGACAGTTTTGAAGAAGGCGCAAAGCTGGCGCGAATCGCGGCGACGATTTATTGCGAACGCCAGGGGCAGAAGGGAATTCTGGTGGGCAAGGGCGGCCAGATGCTGAAGAAGATCGGCACGGCCGCGCGCTTGCAGATGGAGCGCATGCTAGGGACTAAAGTCTTCCTCGAGCTCTACGTCAAGGCTGAGCCGGGGTGGCGCGATTCGCGCCGTTTCGTCGAGGAACTAGATTGGCGCCGACAGCTTGAACATCGCATGCAAGATCAGGGTACCGCCGCCGTTCTTTCCAGTGGGAGCCGAAACGACACGGACGGGTAGAGTTGTGTTATGCGGGCGAAGGCCCCAAAGGGCGCGGCCATTGCCGGATTTGGCGCTTGCGACTAGAATCCCAGCAGGCCGAGTTCGAGGGCGGACAAGGACGAGCGAACCCACCATGGAATCTGGGGCTTCTTCCGAGGCACAACTTCCGGAGCACGACTTCGATCCAGAAAAACTGAGTCTGCAGGTGCGCGTGACACTCGCGGCAGACCGCAGGGCGGTGGATCCCGTGGTCGAGCAAGTGATGGAGGCCGTTCGCCAAACGAAGTGCGTCGATGGCAAGGAAGACGCCATCGAGTTGTCGCTGCAGGAGGCGCTTGCCAACGCCGTGGTGCACGGCGCGAAGGAAGATCCCAGCAAGGTTGTCGAGTGCCTCGTTGCTTGCGACGAGCAGCGCGGCGTGCTGATTATCGTGCGCGATCCGGGACCGGGATTTGATCCGAAAGCGATTCCCAGTTGCACCCTCGGCGAGAATCTTTACTCGAATCACGGACGCGGAATTTTTCTGATCAACCAGTTGATGGATAAGGTGGAGTTCCGCAAGAACGGCACCGAGATTCACATGGTGAAGCGATAAGGATCTAAAGAGAACGACGTGGAGCGGTAGGTTTCTCCGGTTGCGCCGGATCTGCTGCGCGCGAATTTTCAACGGAGGACAATTTCGATGCGAAAATCAAAGGGCTTCTCACTGATCGAGTTGCTGATCGTAGTTGCGATTATTCTGATCATTGCGGCCATCGCCATTCCCAACCTGCTGCGTGCCCGCATGGCGGCGAACGAGTCATCGGCTGTCGCTTCGATTCGCACGATCAATACCGGAGAGATCACGTACAACTCCGCTTATCCGACGGTGGGTTATGCGGCGGCGCTGACTAATCTTGGCGGTGTTTCGCCATGCACACCGACCTCGACCTCCGCCTGCCTGATCGACAGTGTGCTGGCGGGCGGCACCAAGAGTGGATATACGTTTTCGGCGACCGGCGCCGGTGGACCTCCGGCGTCGCAGTACTACGCGACGGCGGTTCCCGTAACGCTCAACCAGACTGGCATTCGCAGCTTCTGCTCGTTTGAGGATGCGGTGATCCGTGTGCAGCCAACGGGCGCCGGGATCGCCAGTGAAGCCGCGTGCCAAGCGCTGCTGCCGCTGAACCAGTAGGGCCGGAAGTATTCGCTCGCCTGGGCCCGCGCCTTGGGTTTATAATCTCCCGCAATCGTTGGCTGAAGTTCTGCGCAAGCCTCCATCCCAGTAGTGCGTGACTTCTCTTTTCAGGAGTTTCCCCGATGACATACACGTGGTCTCTGCCTGTTCGCAACGTGCTGTTCGCGGCGCTCATTGCACTGCGTGTTTGGGTGTGCTGGTTTGGCCGCTGGCCAAAGCGAGTTTCTCGTTTATTCTTTTCCGTATTCTTCCCACTCCACGCCGGCAGGGTGCCAACCTCAAGGAAAACTGGTCGCCGACAGCGCAGGGAATCTGTATGGCACTACCGAACAGTGTGGAGTCGGCGCGGGAACGGTCTTCAAACTCACGCGGCCAGTGCCACCAAAGGAACAATGGATTGAGACTACGCTCTACAGCTTCACGGGTGGCGTCACCAGCAGCTCCGATGGGAGAAGCCCGCAGTCCGCACTAGTCTTCGACGCGGCTGGGAACATCTATGGCACCGCTCTCGGCGGGACAACCGGTTTCGGAGTTGTTTTTGAACTTTCCCCTCCCGCGGTTGCGGGCGACCCATGGGTTGAATCCATACTCCACAATTTTCAGGGCGGGCTCACGGACGGGAGCCTCTCGAACAGTACAGGGATTGCAGCGGGAGTGGTATTCGACAACGCGGGCAATCTTTATGGCGTGGCCCCATTCGGCGGTAGTGCAATGCAAAACGGCCTCTGCCAGGGCGGATGCGGCGTGGTCTATAAGTTGACGCCTCCCGCCTCGCCGGGCGGGACTTGGACGGAAACGGTACTCCACTCTTTCAAGGTCCGGCAAGGCGCGATCATTCCGGTAGGCACTCCAATATTTGACTCGAAGGGAAACCTGTACGGAGCGACCGAGGGAGATGCGCTTCAGTCGGAGTCTGTGCCTGGGGCAGTCTACAGGTTGACTCCGCCGACCGTGGCGGGTGGATCATGGATCTTCAAATTGATTTATTCTTTCAGCGGAACGGATGTACCTCGCAGTAACCTGACCTTTCATAACAAGGGCCGCCTTTACGGGACCACTGCAAATGGGGGTGTGTACAACGCGGGCACAGCATTCGAACTGGTGCCGCCTGCCGTGGCTGGAGGCACGTGGACGGAAAACGTTCTCCACAACTTCGGAAATGGCACGGATGGCGCGCAGCCCAAGGCCGAGGTGGTCTTCGACAAAGTTGGAAATCTTTACAGCACCACATGGCTGGGCGGCAGCGGCGCGACCGATTTCAACTGCGAATCCCGAGGTTGCGGAACCCTGTTCGAGCTGTCGCCTCCCACATCTGAGGGCGGCGACTGGACAGAGACTATTCTGCACAGCTTCGGCACGCCGAACTCTAGAACTGACGGCTCTCAACCGATTGGCGGCCCCATTGTTTGGAAGAACGGGGTGCTGTTTGGCGCCACGCAATTAGGCGGGAAGGGCGGGGTGGGCGCGGTGTACGGGGTCGTTCCGTAGGTTCCAAGGCTGGTGGCCTCGGCCACAGGCCAGGCTACCATCTATTCTTTCGCGGCGATCTCCAGCGCCTTCATCTTGCGGTAGAGATGGCTGCGCTCGAGGCCTAACACTTCAGCGGTGCGGCTGACGTTGCCATGATTCTGGTCGAGGGTTTTGAGGATGTAGTCGCGCTCGTACGCGTCGCGGGCCTGGTGGAGCGTGGAGAATTCACGCTTGGGCGTGCGGCGGCTGCCGTCGCGGTAGACCAGCGGCGGCAGATGTTTGCTGTCGAGGCGCGTAGTGGTGGGGTTCATGATCACGATGCGTTCGATCACATTGCGCAGTTCGCGCACGTTCCCGGGCCACGAATAGCGCATGAGGACTTCGATTGCGTCGTCGGTGATTTCGCGGGGACGGCGTCCGTAGGTCGCCGCAAGTTCTTTCAGAAAATGGCGCGCGAACAGCGGGATGTCTTCTTTGCGTTCGCGCAGCGGCGGAACGAAAAACGGAATTACGTTGAGACGATAGAACAGATCTTCGCGGAAGTTGCCGCGCGAGATCTCCTCTTCCAAATCTTTGTTGGTCGACGCGATCACCCGAACGTCAACGGTGATGGTTTCGTTGCTGCCCACCGCGTTGAAGCGTTGTTCTTCGAGCGTACGCAGAACTTTCGACTGCGTCTTCAGGCTCATGTCGCCGACTTCATCGAGGAAGAGCGTGCCTCCATTGGCCTGATGGAACTTCCCTTCTTTGTCTTCTGCTGCGTGCGGGAATGATCCTTTGTAATGGCCGAACAATTCGCTCTCGATCAGGTCTTCCGGGATGGCGGCGCAGTTGACCTCGACGAAGGTTTCGTCCTTGCGCAGGCTCTGACCATGGATCGCGTGGGCGACGAGTTCCTTGCCCGTACCTGACTCGCCGTAGATCAAGACGCGGCCGTTTGTGGGGGCCATGAGGCCAATCTGCTGGCGCAGAGCTTTCATAGGAATGCTGTCGCCGACGATCACGCTCTTGGCGTGCAACTGCTTCTTCAAGTCGACGTTTTCGCGGTGCAATTTCTTGGCGTCGATCGCGTTCTTGACCAGGATCAGAGTCTTCTCGAGAGAGAGGGGCTTTTCGAGGAAGTCGTAGGCGCCGAGTTTCGTCGCGCGGACGGCAGTTTCGATAGTGCCGTGGCCGGAGATCATGATGACTTCGGGCGGATTGTCGAGCTCGCGAATTCGCTCGAGGGTCTCGAGGCCGTCGATGCCGGGCATCCAGATATCGAGCAGGACCACATCGAACGGCGTTTTGCGGAGTAACTCGAGGCACGCCTCGCCGCTCTCGACGGAAGACGCGGAATAATCTTCGTCGCCCAGAATGGCGGCGAGAGAGTCGCGGATGCCGGCTTCGTCGTCAACGATCAGGATGTTATGCATGTTGGTCAGGCATGTTGAACCGCTGCTGGCGCGGGAGTGGGTTCTAGCACTACCGGCAGTTCCACGATGAAGCGCGTGCCCACGGGACGATTCTCCTCCACGCGAATGGAACCATGATGGTCTTCGATGACGCGGCTCACGATGGCAAGGCCGAGCCCGGTGCCGCGCTTCTTGGTTGAGAAGTAGGGCAGAAAAAGCTTCTCCTTGAGTTCGCGGGTGACGCCGTGGCCGGTGTCGGCAATGGTGATCTCGACGGCGTCGCGGCTGGCCACCAGCGAAGTCGCGATTTCGATCTCGCGTACCATGGAATCCTGCAGCGACTCGGCGGCGTTGTCGACGAGGTTGGCGACGGCGCGCTTGATCGATTCGCTGTCGGCCATCACTTTGGGCAGATCGGGCGCGAGCGATTTGTGCACGCTGATCCCATCCAGGCGGCCATTAAACATGGAGAGCGCGTTCTCGACGATCTCGTTGAGGTCAGTCTTCTGCGGTTTGGCGACAGGGAAGCGCGCGAGCGTGGAGAATTCGTCGACGAGTTGACGAACGGTCGCGACTGCGCCGGCAATCGTTTCCGCGCACGAGCGCATCACGCCGAGCGACGCGGGATCGTCCGGAGTAGCGCGGTCGAGATGGCGCTGAATGCGCTCCGCAGAGAGGGCGATCGGGGTAAGCGGATTCTTGATCTCATGGGCGACGCGGCGTGCGACCTCGCGCCATGCTGCCTGCTTTTGCGCTTTCAGCAGGTCGGAGAGATCTTCGAAGACAACGACGTATCCGGAACGAGGGTCCTGATGGCGGAGCGTGGCGACCGTCACGGCGACATTCAGCGAGACTCGGGGCAACTGCATCTCCATCTGGCTGGTCGTCATGCCCATGCGATCGGCGCGACGAAGCAGGGGCTCGAAGTCTTCTAATACTTCCGCGGGGAAAACTTCGGCGAGCGAAGCGCCGCGAAGAATCTGATTCGCATCGTCGTGTCGGGCATCGGGGTGAAACATCCGGAGCAGCGCCTGGTTGACGTGGGTGACGCGGCGGCCGGCGTCGAGTGAGAGCACGCCGGTCGGAATGCTCTCGAGGATGGTTTCCATCTGGCGGCGGCGCTGATCTAATTCCTCGTTGGCAGCGGTCAATTCGCGGCTGGACGCTTCAAGTTGCCGGCGGCTGGCTCCGAGATCCTCCGCCATGCGGTTGAAGGAGCGTACGAGGTCTCCGATCTCGTCGGCGGCGCTGACGTCGACGCGGTAGTCGAGATGTCCGCGGGAAATTTCTTGCGTTGCCTCCGCCAGGGCCGCGAGAGGGCGCGTCACAATTTTCGCGAGAAACAGCGCGAGCCATGTGGTCACGAACAATACCAGCATCGTGAGCAGCAGAAGCAGACCCATGTAAGTGCGGCGGACGACGCGGCGCTCGCGCGCCAGATCGTAATAGCGCTGCTGGCTGGCCTGAACCTGGTTTACGGTTTGCAGAAATTCGTGGGGCAACGGGATCGCCACCAGAATCAGGCCTCCCCCTGCGACGGGCACGCTGCCAAGGGTGTAATCCGTTTGCTGCCAGGTGAATTGCGCGGGGAGTCCGGCGGCCGCGTCAGAGAGAGGCAACCTGTTTTTCAGAGCAGGCCAGGGCGCCGGCGCATTGAAGCTGGCTTGTGCGTCGCCATCCTGAATGGCAAATGCGAATCCTCCCTGTAACGTCAGTTCATGATGTTGAAACTCTTCCACGACACTCGAAAAGCTGTGGCCCTCAAAGGCGCGCTCGACCTCGGGAGACGCGACGATTGCGGCCGCTTCGGCACGCGCGTTCTGCGTACCGTAACTGGCCAAGAGCGAGGCCATGGCGTGAGTGTCGGCGCGCACCTCTTCGACCGGAGTCGAGAACCATTTGTCGATGGAGCGATTCATCAGGCCGTAGGAGAACCAGTACATCACCATCACCGGGACGAACGAGAGCAACAGCGCGCCCGCGACCATGCGCGTACGAAATTTCGAGCCGAGTACGCCCAGTCGCCGCTCGGCAAAGAGCTTCAGCAGATTGCGCATCAGAACAAATGTGAGCGCGACGAAGAGAAGAAATATCAGGGCGGAGAGCGCTGCGAAGACGGCGATGTCCTGATTGTTGCCCGGGCGCAGGAAGCTTAGATCGAAGGCGGTCAGAGAGACTTCAATCGCGAGCAGAAGAAAGACTGCAATCGCAAGCAGGATGATGACCTGCTTGCGATGCGAGGTCTTCGCGGGCCGGATTGGAGCCGGTTGTGCCACAGGACGCAAGGTCATTATAGATGCACGAGACCGGGGGCAAGCGAGGCTTACTGGGGGTGACGATCTGTGTGCGATAGTTCCTGAACGCGCGAGAATTCCTGGGTGAGGGCATCATAGGCGGGCTTCGGCTTGTAGGCGCGATCGAAGAGCAGAGCTGCGCCGCGCGTACCGTGGGTGTGAGAGCCGATCCAGGAATAGTTGTCGGTGAATCCCCAGGTCTGAATTGCCGTGCAGCCAGGACTTTGCAGACAGGCGTGGACGATGCCGCGATAGACTGCAGCCTGGCGAAGTAGATCATCTTTTGTGGCTGCGCCGGCGGCGTCCAGCGGCAGGGAAACATCGAGTTCGGTGATGTGAACTTGAATGCCGAGCGCGGCCAGCCTCGCAATATTCGTGGCAATCGCTGAAGTATCAAGGTCGAGCTTGGAGATGTGCATTTGCAGCCCCACCCCATCGATGGGGACGCCGCGACGCTTGAAATCCTTCACCATTGCGTAAATCGCGTCGGACTTGATGCCGAGTCCCTCGCCTCCGTTGTCGTTGTAGAAAAGCAGTGCGTGGGGATCGGCCTCGCGCGCCCAGCGAAAGGCTTGTTCTATATACGCGGTGCCATTGCCGTCGAAGCCGATGCCGGGCTTGTTGAGCCAGGGAGAGTCTTTTAAGAGACCCTTTTCGTCGAAGGCCTCGTTGACTACGTCCCAGGCGAAGACCTGGTCGGCGTAGTGTTTCATTACTGTGGCGATGTGCTCTTGCAGCACGCGCGATAACTGCGCTGGCGAGAACTGGCTTTGCGCGAGCCAGTCGGGATTATTGTGGTCCCAGACCAGGCAATGCCCGCGGACTTTCATGCTGTGAGCCTGCGCAAAGCGGACAACTTCATCACCCTTGCGAAAATCGAAGGCGCCGGCGGCTTGGCGAATGGTCCACCATTTCATCGCGTCCTCAGGTTCGACCATGTTGAATTCGTGAGCCAGAGTCGCAGAATATTTAGCCTCGGAAAGAAGGCCGGGACGAACGGCGGTGCCAACGAGCAGGTGCGCGGCGTCGGCGGCTTGCCGCATGGTCATTGGAGGAGTCGCCGCGGCCGCGATCAGAAATGTTGCCAGGAGTCGAATGTGACAGCCTGTTGTCATGAGGGGTGGCGTCGTCGGCTCAAGGGGCCGTATTCATCACTTAACGCCCGGCAGGAAGCGCTGTAAAGGACATCCGTCACATTTTGGCTGTGATTTCCCACAATGGTGCTTGCCTACGCCGACGATGAGGCCGTGCATTTCGTTATAGACCTGAGCGAGGGCGGTGCGCCGGGCGGTGCTCATGGCCGATGGAGGGTGAGCTGCGCCTCGGAAGCCGGATTCGAGAGGGGGTGCATTCTGCTGTGCCTTTGCGACGGGTGCGAGTGCGTGCTCGAATAAATCTCGGATGTCTTCGTAGTCGGTTTTTTCGGGAAGGATTTCGTGACGGCCGAGAATGCGGCGAGTGTAGGCGTCGACGACGAAGACGGGATGATTTCCCGCGTAAAGAAGGATAGAGTCCGCGGTCTCGGGGCCGATGCCGTTCAAGCCCAACAGCTCTTCGCGGAGCTTTTCCGTGGGTTGACTGAAGAGGCGGTCCAACGAGCCTTCATGATTCTCGTCGAGGAAGGCGATGAATGTTTTCAGGCGCTTCGCCTTCTGCCGGAAATAGCCCGAGGAGCGAATCAAGCGCTCGAGCCTGGAGAGCCGGACTTGCCGGATCCCATCGATGCTGAGCAACTGCGCGTCGCGCAATTTTGTGAGGGCGCGTTCTACGTTCGTCCACGCGGTGTTCTGCGTTAAGTAAGCGCCGATGATGACCTCGAAAGGCGTTTCCGCAGGCCACCAGTGCTGCGCTCCCCACGCGTTGTAGAGAGTGTGGTAGTACGCGCGGAGTTCGTCTCCCTTATTTTTGTTAGCCGGTCGCGACAAGTTAAGAAATTCCTTCTGTCGAGTCTAATCGAGGGTGAGCTCTGACAAGGATTTGCGGCTCGTAATGAGGCTTGAGACTTACTGAAGTGCATGTACCTGGGCAGGTGAAACGCCTGGTATATCGCGAGAAACTGGCATTTGGCGCGGGGTTCAGGGCGAAATCCATGCAATTGCTCGAACTACACAGCAGGTCCAAGTACCAAAGTAAGTGGTACGGTAACGCGCTTGCGTTGACAATTTATGTCAACGCGAATGAGCTGCGTTTCTCTCCCAATGATAGACAGCCATTTGCGCCAGTGCCTGCGCATAAGTGTCAGGCGTCGTTCCACCCGCGTGGATAGGAGATCGACGTATGTCTCAACGGCTGGGTGACCTTCTCGTCAAAGAGAAGATCATCACCACAGAGCAGTTGGAACAAGCGAATAAGGTTCAGAAAGAACAGAGCTGTCGGCTGGGGTCCGCCCTGGTGAAGCTCGGCTTCCTCACGGACGAGGACGTCACGAACTTTCTTTCGCGGCAGTATGGCGTTCCGGCGATCAACCTCTCCTATTTTGAAATCGACCCTGCCGTCGTCAAGCTGATCCCGTTCGAAACCGCGAAGCGCTACCAGATTCTGCCGCTCAGCCGCGTGGGTGCGTCGCTCACCATCGCCATGGTCGATCCGACCAACGTCTTCGCGATGGACGATATCAAGTTCATGACCGGCTTCAATATCGAGCCGGTGGTCGCGTCGGAGAGTTCGATTCTGGCTGGGATCGACAAAGCCTACGGCACCAGCACCGGAGAAGACCTTGAGACCGTGATGCAGTCGATGTCGGAAATGGGCGACAGCGACGTCGAACTGCAGTCCGAAGAACAGCAGATGGAGCTGGCGGAACTGGAGAAAGCGGCCGACGAAGCTCCGGTGGTCAAGCTGGTGAACGTGGTGCTCGGCGACGCTGTGAAGCGGGGCGCCAGCGACATTCACATCGAACCGTACGAAAAAGAATTCCGGGTGAGGTTCCGTATTGACGGCGTGCTGCAGTCGATCATGTCGCCGCCGCTGAAGTTGAAGGACGCAATCACATCGCGCCTGAAGATCATGGCCAAGCTCGACATCAGCGAAAAGCGGCTGCCGCAAGACGGCCGCATCATGCTGAAGATGAACATTGGCGGGCGCAAGAAGCAGCTCGACTTCCGCGTAAGCACGCTGCCCACCTTGTGGGGCGAAAAAATCGTGCTCCGGTTGCTCGACAAAGAGAACCTGCGTCTCGACATGACGAAACTCGGTTTCGAATCCGAGTCACTGGTGAAATTCGAAAAAGCGATTTTGAAGCCGTACGGCATGGTGCTGGTGACGGGACCGACGGGATCGGGCAAAACCAACACGCTGTACTCGTCGATCTCGCGGTTGAACCAGCCTGATACGAACATTATGACCGCCGAAGATCCGGTCGAGTTCCAGTTGCAGGGCGTCAACCAGGTGCAGATGAAAGAGCAGATTGGATTGAACTTTGCGGCTGCCCTGCGATCGTTCCTGCGGCAGGATCCGAACATCATTCTGGTCGGTGAGATTCGAGACTTCGAAACCGCCGAAATTGCCATTAAGGCCGCGCTTACGGGCCACCTCGTGCTCTCAACGCTGCACACCAACGGCGCGCCCGAAACGATTACGCGCTTGATGAACATGGGCATTGAACCGTTCCTGGTGGCAACGTCGGTTCACTTGATCTGCGCACAGCGACTGGTCCGGCGCATTTGCAAAGACTGCATTGAGCCGATGGAAGTGCCAGTGCAGACGCTGATTGACGCCGGCTACGGTCCGGAAGAAGCCAAGACAGTGAAGATTCAGAAAGGCAAGGGCTGCGGCGTCTGCAACAACACGGGCTACAAGGGCCGCTGTGGTTTGTATGAGGTCATGGAGGTTGACGACGAGATTCGCGAACTGGTTTTGGTCGGCGCCTCGGCAGTCGAGTTAAAGAAGAAGGCGATTGAGCGCGGGATGATCACGCTGCGCCGCAGCGGATTGATCAAGGTTGCGGCCGGGATGACCACGCTCGAGGAAGTGGCACGCGAAACGATTCACTAGTGAGCCGCGAGTCCCGAGTCCTGAGTCGTCAGGCTCGGAACTCAGGACTCAGGACTCGGGACTTCGGGACTAAGGACTGACGAAAGGGAGCTTCACCATGGGTTTGTCGTTAAGCGATCTGCTCAAGAGAATGCTGGAGATGAACGGCAGCGACTTGCACATTACGACCAATTCGCCGCCTCAGATTCGTGTGCACGGCCATCTCGTGCCGCTTGATCTGCCGCAAATGACTCCGGCCGAGACCAAGCAGCTGGCCTACAGCGTGATGACCGACTCGCAGAAACACCGCTTTGAAGAAAGCCTGGAGCTTGACTTCTCCTTCGGTTTGAAAGGACTGGCCCGCTTTCGCGCCAATGTCTTTAACCAGCGCGGAGCCACGGCTGCCGTTTTCCGTCTGATTCCGTTTGAGATCAAGTCGTTCAATCAGCTTGGCCTGGCGCCCGTGGTGAGTAAACTCTGCGACAAGCCGCGCGGACTGGTGCTGGTGACGGGACCAACGGGATCGGGCAAATCGACCACACTGGCGTCGATGATCGACAAGATCAACAGCGAGCGCCACGACCACATTCTGACCATCGAAGATCCGATCGAATTCGTGCACATGAATAAGAACTGCGTGGTCAATCAACGCGAACTGCACGCGGATACGAAGAGTTTCACGGACGCATTGCGAGCCGCCCTTCGTGAAGACCCGGACGTGGTGCTGATCGGCGAAATGCGCGACCTGGAAACGATCGAGTCGGCATTGCGAATCGCCGAAACCGGTCACTTGACGTTCGGCACGCTGCACACGAACTCGGCGACCTCGACCATCAACCGTATCATCGACGTCTTCCCGGCCCACCAGCAGCCGCAGATTCGCGCGCAGCTTTCGCTGGTTCTGGAAGGCATCATGTGCCAAAGCCTGCTGCCGCGTATCGACGGCAAGGGCCGCGCCATGATCATGGAAATCCTCATCCCCAATCCGGCCGTGCGCAACCTGATCCGCGAAGACAAGATTCACCAGATCTATTCGTCCATGCAGTCCGGGCAGGAAAAATTCGGCATGCAGACATTCAACCAGGCGCTGGCGACTTCGTATTTCCAGAAGCAGATTTCGCTGGAAGTCGCGATGGCGCGTTCGAGCAACACCGACGAATTGCAGGAGATGATCAACCGTGGTGCCAGCCTTTTGAATCGTCCCAACTCGGCGAGTTCGACGCTGGCCAGAGGAGCGGCGACGTCGAAACACTAGAGCGGGAGTACGAAGATTTGCGCGAGCACAGTTTGTAAGAAGCAGATACGGCAGTGACAGGACATTAGCAAGGAGAGGCTAAAAACCATGCCAGTCTTTACATTTTCCGGCAAGGACGCCAACGGACAGAAGATTTCCGGTGAGCGGATGGCGGCCAACAAACAGTCGTTGGCGCAGGCATTGCGGCGTGAGCGCATCACACCCGGCGCGATTCGCGAAAAGGGCAAGGAATTCTCGCTGCCCACATTTGGGTCGGGGAAGGTTGCGGTCAAGGACATCGCGGTGTTCTTCCGCCAGTTCTCGGTCATGATCGATGCCGGTCTGCCGCTGGTGCAGTGTCTGGAAATCCTGGCGTCGAACCAGGAAAATCAGGCATTCCAGAAAACGCTGGTTGGTGTCCGTACCACGGTGGAAGGGGGCGCGACGCTGGCCAATGCCATGCGCCAATATCCCGTGGTATTCGACGATCTGACCACCAACATGATCGAGGCCGGTGAAACGGGCGGTATTCTCGACATCATTCTGCAGCGCCTGGCGACTTACGTGGAAAAAGCCGTGCGCCTGCGATCTGCGGTGAAGTCGGCTTTGATTTACCCCGTCGCCGTAGTCAGCATTGCGGTACTGATTGTCGGCGCGCTGCTCAAATGGGTCGTGCCGATTTTCGCCAATCTGTTTGCCGGACTGGGCGTTGCACTGCCTCTGCCGACGCGCATCGTCATGGGACTGAGTGCGTTCGTGCAAACCTTCTGGTGGATGTTCTTCGTCGGCGGGTTCGGTCTGTACTTTGGCGTCAAGCAGATGCGCAAGCATCCGCGGGGCCGCTACTACTTCGACAAGGGCCTGCTCTACCTGCCTGTGCTGGGATCCCTGCTGCGCAAAATCGCGGTCGGCCGCTTCACGCGGACCCTCGGCACACTCATCACTTCTGGCGTGCCGATTCTCGAAGGTCTGAGCATCACGGCGAAGACCTCCGGCAATGCGGTGCTGGAAGAAGCGCTGATGAAGGTGCGGAAGGCGATCGAAGAAGGGCGCACCATCGTCGATCCGCTGCGGGAGTGCGGCGTCTTTCCGAACATGGTGACGCAGATGATTGGAGTCGGTGAAGCCACGGGCGCGATGGATTCGATGTTGCAGAAAATTGCCGACTTCTACGAAGAAGAAGTCGACGCAGCCACCAAAGACATGCTGGCGATGTTAGAGCCGGCGATTATCGCCATGCTGGGCGTGAGCGTCGGCGGCATCGTCATTTCGCTCTACATGCCGCTGTTCGCCATGATCGCCAAGTTGGCTGGGTAAGACAAAATCGGTCTTGGGTCTTGGGTGTCAGGTGCTTGGGTTTCTTACGGCCCTGGCACCCAAGAGAAACCTCGAGGGCCAAGACCCACGACCCAAGTTCTACGACCTGAAATCGGATTCGCGATGCAATCGACCTTTGACGAGCGCAATTGGCTGGTATGGCTGGTTAAGGTTCGTATTTTCATCCTGACGCTGCTGCTGGCGGTGGAACTCGCGGTTGCCGAGTTCACGCCAACGCCGCTGCCCATGCGGTTTTTCCTGAGCACCATCCTGCTGTGGTTCAGTGTTTCTCTTTTTTATGTGCTGCTGCTTTCGTTCTGGCAGGAGCATCGCCTGCAAGCTGCGTTGCAGGTGCTGACCGACCTGATCCTGGTCAGTCTGGTGATTCACGAAACCGGCGGGTGGGACAGTTCGCTTAACTTTCTCTATCCGCTGGTCATTATTGTCGCGGCCGTGTTGCTGCCGCGGGTGTGGGCGCAGCTGGTCGCCGCTCTTTCCTTCATTCTTTATGGGACCGTCCTCGAACTGAATTACTACGAAGTGGTGCCTTCGTATTGCGTTACGCATCCCAGCTTCAAGGCGCTGCAGGCGATCATCTTCGTCAACCTGTTTGCGTTTCTTGCAGTGGCGTACCTGGCGGGCCTGCTCACGGCGAAACTGCGGCAGGTGCGAGTTCAGCTGAAAGACACCAGCGGGGCTCTCGAGAGCCTGCAGGTCCTGCACGAAAACATCATTCACTCCATCAGCAGCGGGTTGATCACTACCGGACTCGACGGCCGCATCACCCTGGTGAATGCCGCCGCCCAACGGCTGCTAGAGCGCACCCCGGCGGAATTGCTGGGATCGCGGGTGGATGAACTCTTTCTTGACCGGCTGCCCAGCGTCGAATCGAAGAATGCGTACGGCGAAGTTCGTTTTGATGCTCCGACGAAATTCCGAAAAACGGTGCGGGTCCGGGTAGCTGCTCTAACTGTGCCGGAGCGCGGCGACCTGGGGTGCGTTTATGTTCTCGACGACCTGACCGAGTTGCGCCGCCTGGAGCGCGAAGTGCGCATGCAGGATCGCCTCGCGGCTGTGGGACGCCTGGCGGCGGCCATCGCACATGAGATCCGCAATCCGCTGACGTCGATTGCAGGCTCGGTGAGCATGTTGTCGGGTGTCCCTGAGATGAACGAGGAGCACCGCCGGCTGCTCGACATTGTCACGCGCGAGTCGCAGAGGCTGAACAGCATCATCACCGACTTCCTGAATTACTCGCGCACCAAGCAATATCACTTCGAAAAAGCCGACCTGATCCAGCTTGTGGAAGACACGCTGACTTTGATGGATCACCGCATGGTTGCAGAGAAGACCGGGATCAAGCTCGAGCGCCGGTTTGCGGTGCGGCAGGCTCTCGTCTTTGCCGATGGCGACAAGATCAAGCAGGTGTTCTGGAATTTTTGCGAGAACGCGGTCCGTGCCATGAAAGGCGGAGGCACACTGACCGTGACTCTCGAATCTCTGGGCGATGACTGGCAGGTTGGTTTCACCGATACGGGCGCCGGGATGAGTCCGCAACAAATTGAAAAGATTTTCGAGCCTTTCCAGTCGAACTTCGAAGGTGGCACTGGACTGGGCCTCGCCATTGTCTATCAAGTGGTGCAGGCGCACGAAGGCAAGGTGTGGGCGCGTTCGAAGCCGGGGCAGGGAACCACGTTTGTCCTGCGATTGCGGCGCCTCGATGCCGAGCGGTCCGTCGCGACCGAGGCAACTGGTGCGGGCAAGGCCGAAGTGACGGGCTCTGCGCAGCCGCTGGTTGCTGCGGCCGCGGGAGGGAGGTTGCATGGCTAATATTCTGGTCTGCGACGACGAGCGTTCCATTTGCGAAATGCTCGATATTTCCCTGCGGCGCGAGGGCCATCGCGTGGAAACCGTGCAGGCGGGGCAGACGGCCAAGAATAAAATTGACGGTGCGCTCTACGACGTGATCATCACCGACATCAAGATGCCGACGATCGACGGCATTGAAGTGCTGCGCCACGCGCACCGCGTTTCGCCGGACTCCGCCGTCATTTTGATAACTGCCGTGGATGACTACGAAGCCGCCGTGGAAGCGGTGAAGGCCGGGGGCGCGACCGACTACATCCGTAAGAGCCCTGGACTGGTGGATGAGATCAAGCTGGCGATCAACCGCGCCCTTGAAAAGTTAAATCTGAGCAAGCAGAACTTCGCGCTGCGCCGCGATGCCGCTACGCGCAACTCGCTCGACAACATCATTGGATCGAGCGAGGCGATAGAAAAGCTGAAGCAGACGGTGCGCATCGTTGCCTCGACTGCCAGCACGGTTCTGATTCACGGAGAGAGCGGTACTGGAAAGGAACTCGTCGCGCGCGCGGTTCACGTATGTTCTCCACGCGCGACGGATGCCTTCGTCTCCGTGAACTGCGGCGCTTTTCCTGAGACCTTGCTCGAGAGCGAACTCTTCGGCTACCTGAAGGGCGCCTTCACCGGGGCGAACCAGAACAAGCGTGGACTGTTCGAAGTCGCCGATGGCGGAACGATTTTTCTGGACGAGATCAGCGAGATGACGCTGGCCATGCAGGTCAAACTGCTGCGCGTGCTGCAGGAACGCACCGTGCGGCCGGTGGGTTCGACCAGTGAAATCTCGATTGATGTGCGCGTCATTGCCGCCACGAATCGCGATCTCGACAAGGCCGTTGCCGAGAACGCGTTTCGCGAAGATCTCTATTACCGGTTGAATGTCATTCCCATTCGCGTGCCGCCGTTACGCGAGCGACGTGAGGATATTCCACTACTGGTCAACCACTTTCTGAAGAAGTATGCGAGCGCCGCGGGACGAAGCATCCTGCGCGTGCATGCGCGGTCGCTCGATTCGCTGTGCGGGTACGAGTGGCCGGGCAACGTGCGCCAACTGGAAAACACGGTGGAACGCGCAGTCGCTCTCGAAACCACCGATGAGTTGCACGTTGAACTGCCCGCCGAGCGTCCGAAAGCGCGTGCCGCTGCTGCCTCTGCCGGAGGAGGACTGCCGGAGATTGGAGTCGACGTGAGCCTGCCCGAAGGTGTGGGCATGGAAAACTACGTGGCCGGCCTTGAGCGCGCGCTGCTGCAGAACGCTCTGAACCAGAGCGGAGGCGTGCAGACCAAGGCCGCCGATGTGCTGGGCATCTCCTATCGATCGTTCCGGCATTTGATGAAGAAGTACGGGTTGTAGCTGTCAGCTGTCAGCCGTCAGCTCTCAGCGACGCGGGGCAGAGGAGTTATCGACCGGACGTCGCTAGCAGATTGTGTCAGGTCCAACTCCGCAGGAAATCAAAGCTAAGAGCTAAGAGCCACCTTTTTTCAACTGCTGCTTCCATCCCAGGACTCGCGCTTTCGCGCCTTCCGCTTCGGCCTCGGGAATCATTCCTTTTTTCATGTAGAGCACCGACAGGCTCGTGTGCGCCAGCACGTCGTCGGGATCGATTTCTGCCAGCCTCAGCGCGACGGCGATCGCATCGTCGTAACGTTGCAGATCCTGCAGGGCCCGCGCCAGGCCGTGCATCGCTTCGGTGAAGGTCGGATCGGCGGTGAGAGATTCCTGATAGGCAGCGACAGCTTTCTCTAGATGTCCTTCGGCCATAAGGTCGAGCGCCACGTAGTAGTGGTCTTCAGCTTGTTGGCGGGCCCTCTGGCGGGCATCTGCGTCAGACATTCGTGGAAGTCTCGGCGGAGAGTGGATTTTAACATGGGGAGCGCGGAGCTCGGTTTGGGACTTGGGTGTTAGGGACTGGCGTCGGACCTCAGGCGTCGGACCTCAGACCCAAGACCTCAGACCCAAGACTCGCTTTTCCTTCGTGTCTTCGTGTTCTTTGTGGTTATGATGTCCCCATGCGCTACAAGCTCCGCTTTTTATGGAATGCCACCAAGGGGCATCGACTCGCTCCCTGGCGGAGCCCGTACCTGCTGTGGCGCATCGAAACCTACACGGGCGTGAAGATGACGCAGATCGGCTTCCTGGAATTCTGGGAGTTCATGTGGCGCGAGCGCCACGAACTGTGGAATTTTCTACGATGGACGGGAGAGATGGAGCGCTGGGTTCACCCGAAACCAAAAAGTTCTTAACACAGTGATCAGTGATCAGTGACCAGTGAAATCAAACCTGATTTGCCCGGCAGTTGGCGGCTGATCACTAGCCACTGACCACTGCTCACTGCCCTACGCGCCCTTTCCCGCTGCCGACGCTTCTCCAAGAATGATGCTGACTTCGCTGCCCTTGCCGGCGCCGGTAATCTGGGCCGCGGGCGCACGGTTGGCGACGATCTCGAGATATCCCATGCTGCCGAGAATGCCGAAGACTTCTCCGGGAGCGCCCTCCGCGTAGTTTGTGCGGATGTCGGTAATCTCGCGGCCGCCTATGACAATCTTGAAAGGCGCGGCCTTAGCGCCAAAGAGCGCCGGAACGTCGGCCGGAGTCACGTTGGTGATCATGTTGCCGAAGCGATCAATTTTCAGCACAACGCCGCGCATGCGGTTTTCGCCGGCCGGCTTTGGCCGGGGCGCTGCGAACTTCACGTAGTCTTCGATCTCGTCGCCGAACTTATGCGAGTCGACCTGCTTGGCAAGATAGGCAGCCACGGGTGCAAACACGTCGCGCCCATGAAATGTGTTGCTCACTGGCTGGCGGAAATAATGCTCCGATGTAATGTGCCGGACGTGAATGCGGCCTTCCTTGGCATAGACCATGGAAAGCACGCCGTTGTCGGGCGCGACGAAATGATAGCCGTCGCTCGAAGCCAAAATCGGACGTCGCGTTGTGCCCACCCCCGGGTCCACCACGACCATGTGAATCGTGCCATTCGGAAAGTACGAATACGACTGGGCAATGGCCAGCGCTCCGTCGAGCACGTCGAAAGCCTGCACGGCGTGTGTAATGTCGACGATCTGAGCCTCAGGCACGATATCAACGATCACGCCTTTGAGCGCGCCCACAAAATGATCGTTGGTTCCAAAATCGGTGGTAAGAGTGATGACCGGACGATATGCCAACTTTTCCTCGCTGGAAGACAAAATTCTAGGTACAGCGAAGTTAATTGTGCGGGAAGTGATGCGTCAAGGCACCTAGGTAATAGCCTGAGTCGCCAAGTTTCGTTCGTGTATCCGCGTCCTTCGATGCTCACTTGGCGTGAGCTGGTTTAAAGGCGAGCATCATCGACGAAAAGGCCCGGACTCGACGAGTCCGGCCCTTTTCATGTATCTGCACCGTCTTTCTATCTAGCTAGTTCTCGGCCACCAGTGCGTTGATCAGTCCTTGTCCATTCGGGCTGCCCCATCCGGTCACCAGATCATAACCAGTGACTGCCGAGTAGCTGCCCGACTTGCCGCTGGTGATGTCGTGAAAGTCCGTGTGATAGCTCGAACTCACGCCAAAGGAATACAGATACGGGTTGATGAAGCCGATGGTTGAGAAACCATTGGTCTTCAATTGTTGGTTGACCAGAGCGATGTAACCCGCCCACATGGGAGCGGCAAAGCTGGTGCCGCCGTAGTCGTTCGCTGTGCAGGTGGTCTGGTCAGCGCAGACGTAGAAGGTGAAGTTGGCATTGGCCGATACATCCGGCCCGTTGCGCAACGTGGTTGAGCCCTTGTTGCTGGAGTTGATCACGCCCGCGAGTTGCTGCCACGAGGGGATCGCGATCTTGTCGGGAGAGATCCCGCCGCCGCTGTCGACCCAGGCCGTCTCCGACTTCCAGGCGCCGCCCGCGCTGGCGGTCGTGAGGTCCGTGCCGCCGACCGATACGATGTTGGCATCGTCCGCGGGCCAGGCTTCATTTCTCGTTGACCAAGTCGAGCTGTCGCCCGAGGCTGCGAAGAAATTCTGACCCTGGGCCGCCATCTTCTTGAAATAAGGATCGAGCGTGGTCGGATCGGCCGGCGTCCATCCCCACGAGCATCCGATGGTGGTTGGAAGCGGGCTGTGCGTCGTCATCGAGCTGATGATGGCCGTGTCGGACGAGCCAACATACATCACGAGGCTGGCCAGCCCTGGCGCCATACCCAAGGCTTGCGTCATATCCAGCGTCTGTTCGGTGTCGTCGCAGCGACCTCCCGACCTGGAATCGACGCAGCTCGTGCTGGTGCCGTCGGTGGAGAGCACCGTGACCGGAACGCTATTGGTCTGCTTCACGTTCTTGTAGTACGTGGTCAAATCGGCAAGGTCGGTGCCCAGGTATTCGAATAGTCCCAGGTTCTGCCCGGAGCCCGTCAGCGCCGATCCGCCGTAGTAGGCTGCGCGCATGTCGCTGCCCAGAAACGATGCGGAGGGTCCGGAGCCGGTCGTCGCGTGTTTGACGACGGCTTCCGGACTAATGCCGTGCGCTTTGGCGTAGTCGCTCTTCTTCACATACAGCGGATGCGGGATGGAGTAGTTATCGAGTCCTGAGACATGCCAGAGCGCGAAGGGCAGGTCCACCGTGGGCTCGCGGTCTGGGGCATAGAAAGTGCGATTCTCAGTGGGATGCTGATAGGTCATCAGCGTGACGTGGAAGGCAGCTTCGATCGCCGTCACCGGTCCTCGGACTTGAACATCCATGCCGTCGCGCGATCCTCCGACGACCGCCAGGCCGTGCGCCAACATGTAGCGGACGACGGCGTCATAGTCGTGCTGCGTGGGGCCGAATCGCACCGTGAACTCGGCTGGAGTCAGGAAATGATTATGGTTTGGGACAGTCCCGCTGTACAACTCGGCGAGAAAGGAGTCGAGTCCGGCTGCGTCGCGCAAGGGCAGAACGACATCCAGTTGCATGATTCGATTGATGGGAACACGCCCGACCGGCCTTGCCAGGCCATTGAGGGTTACTTGGCGGACGTGGCGCGTCATCAGTGTCTGGGCACGGCCTTGCATAACTCCGGCGAAGACGAACGATGCGAGGGAGAGCAGCGATACAAAAATTCTCCGATTCACAATTCCTCCTGAGATTCTCTTATGTCTGTTGGGGGCAAGAGATACCGCGCCTGATGGCGCAGAAATCTCGTTGGACATACACGTGGGGCCGACTGATCAAAGAAGGATAAGGCGGTCGAAGGGGCAGACAATACGAATAACATTTGTTTTACGAAATCAGGACAAGTTACGGAATCAGAACAAGAGTCGGAGGTGGATCCGCGTCGGCAGTGTTTTGCGTAGGTGGATTTCGATTGGGGCGTGTTTTTTGACTTGTGCTTTCTGCGCAAGTAGCATGAGTGCCGCTATACCGGACCTGGCCGCAGAGTAGTTCGAACTCTGCGATCAAGGAAAATCTGATCAATGAAAATCGCCGCTCTCACTATTGCAGTCTCTATTGTGGCCTTCTCTCTGTTTCTCAGCCCCGCGCGTGCTCAATCGAAGGAGGATGACGGAGGCAAGCACGACGCCGCCAAGCCTGAAGGCCTCAAGCCCGAGCAGCAAGCCAGCAAAGGCTCGGTCACGATCGCCGGAAAGGCGATACCTTACGATGCGTTCGCCGGGACGATCGTCGTGCATCCCAAAGGCTGGGATGACGTTCCGGAGAATCGGGACAAGGACGATAAGAGCCTGCCGGCGGAAGCCAGCATGTTTTACGTTGCGTATTTCAAGTCGGGCGAACTCGAGCGGCGTGCGTCCGGTGACGTTCCTTCTATAACGGTGGGCCGGGTTCGTCGAGCGTGTGGCTGCACATGGGAGCGTTTGGGCCGAAGCGCGTGGTGACGCTCGACAATTCCCACACTCCCGCAGCGCCCTATCCGGTGGTGAATAACGATTACAGCCTGCTCGACGTGAGCGATCTGGTTTTCGTGGATGCGCCGGGAACCGGCTTCAGTCGCATCGCGGGCAAGGATCGGCAGAAGTCGTTCTATGGCACCGATGCCGACGCGCAGGCGTTTGGCGATTTCATCGCGCAATTCCTTGCAAAATACGGACGCTGGAATTCGCCGAAATATTTGTTCGGCGAGAGCTATGGCACGACGCGATCAGGGGCGTTGATCAATATTCTTGAGACTGAGCGCTTCATCGATTTCAACGGAGTCGTTCTGCTTTCGCAAGTTCTCTGCTACGACATCAATGCAGACACGCCGCAGTACAATCCCGGGATTGATTTGCCGTATCAGCTGGCGCTGCCGACCTACGCTGCGACGGCCTGGTATCACCACAAGCTGCCCGATCCGCCGGCAGACTTGGCCACGCTGCTTGCTGACGTAGAACATTTCGCGATGACGGACTATGCGGTGGCGCTGGGCGCGGGATCGACGCTGTCGGCGGATGAGCGTAAAGAGATTGTCGCGAAACTTCATCGCTACACAGGGCTGCCCGTTGAATACATCGAGAAGTCGGACCTGCGCGTGAATGCGGGACAGTTCGAGAAGACTCTCGAAGGCGACAGCGACAGTACGACGGGGCGGCTCGACACGCGGTTCTCGGGGCCGACGATCGATCCTCTTAGCCGGGAGGCGGAATATGATCCGCAATCGGCGGCGATTGGCTCGGCTTATGTTTCCGCTTTCAACGATTATGTGCGCAAGGATTTGAAGTTTGGAGAGAACCTGGAGTACAAGCCGGAAATCGATGTCGAGAAGGGCTGGAACTTCCTGCATCAGGCTCCGGGCGTCCCCATAGCGTTTCCGCAGGCGACGAACGTCATGGTCGATCTGGCCAATGCGATGAAGTACAACCCGGACCTGAAGGTTCTGGTGAACGCGGGCTATTTCGATCTGGCCACGCCGTTCTATGAAGGCGTTTTCGAAATGCACCACCTGCCGATTCCGCCGAAGCTGCAGAAGAATATCGAATTCAAGTTCTACGAATCCGGCCACATGGTCTACGCGCATGAGGATTCGTTGAAGAACCTGCATAACAACGTCGCGGCATTCATTGCGAGCACGGAGAATGGGAAAGGGAAGTGAGGGCGGTCGCGGAGGTCATCCTGCTAGGTTCGCCTATTCGTAGCGCAACGCTTCGATCGGATTGAGCCGTGAGGCTTTCAGTGCGGGGAAGAAGCCGGAGACGATTCCGACGAGAGACAGGATTACGAACGAAATGATCATCACGCTCATGGATGCGTGCAGGAAGATTGCGCCTTCGTGGTCGGCGGTCTTGTAGAACTCGTCGTACAGGGGCATAGGAGGAATGGCCCAGGTTAGAAGCTCGGCGACAGCCATTCCGATCAATCCGCCGACAAACGTCAGTACCAGTGCTTCCAGCAGAAACTGCACCAGGATGTGCCGCGGGCGCGCTCCGATGGCCTTGCGCAGGCCGATCTCTCGTGTGCGTTCCGTGACGGACACAAGCATGATGTTCATGACGCCGATGCCGCCTACGGCCAGCGTGACGACGCCAATCAGTCCCAGCACGGCTTGCAGTCCGTAGGAAAAGCCGTTGATCATGGCTCGATCTTCAATCGTGTCCCACTCCGGAGTGGCTTTGTCGTCTTTGGGATCGAAATGATGGCGACGTGCAATCACTTCGCGCACGGCCATGAGCGCCTTCTTGTTCAGTTCCGGCGCCGTCGGCTGAATGATGATCTCGTCGGGATCGCGAACGTTCTTCAAATCGCGCATGAGCGCGAAGGGAATGAATCCGTTCTCGTTGTCGGGACCCTGATACATCGAGTCCTGAATCTTGTTGCGCATGGTGGCGATGACTTCGAAGTCGAGTCCGCCGATTTCGACGTGCTGTCCCACGCCGGGCGCGCCTTGAAATACTTTCTTCGCCGCGTTGTAGCCAAGGATGACGACGCGGCGGTGGTCGGCGAAATCGCCCTCGTTGAAGTAGCGGCCATCGGCAAGATCCAGCTTGCGCATCTGGCCGTAAGGCATATCCACGCCTCGCACCTGGATCGAGACTACGCGCGTTCCAATCTTGAATCCGAAATCGCGGTCGATCTCGCCGCTCACCGCCCGCACGATCGGCACTTCGTCGCGAATCGCTTCTACATCTTCGAGTTCGTAGTTGACCTTCTTGCCTGCGCGCTGGCCTCCGGCCTGCATGCTGGTCTGCCCGGGCCAAATGACGATGACGTTGTTGCCCATGTTCAGGAACGCATGCAGAACGCATCCGCCAAGTCCCTGGCCGTAGGCCAGCAGTAGGACGACGGAGGCCAGGCCCCAGACGATGCCCAGCATGGTCAGAGCCGAGCGCATACGATCGCGCATGAGCGACTGCCAGCCTTGCGAGATGAGTTCTTTCAGGTACATGAATCGACAAAACCTGCCACGGATTTCACGGATCTGCACGGATCTAGAGCAAGCCAAATCAAGGCCCACCTGTGTTCATCCGTGTTCATCCGTGGCTAATGTTTTCTTACTGGATGTGCACGTCGCCTGACCCAGTTCGCACGGAGAGCAATGGGCCGCCGCCGCGCACTTTGCCGCGAATCGATTTCCGCTCTTGTTGCACACGTCCCTGCACAGTCATCTCGACCGGCGAGTCCACGTCGATCGTCCCAGAACTTGTGGAAATGTCGGCGTCGAAGGCAGCATTCGAGGGCAGGCGCACGTTTACGTTGCCCGAACCAGACTGAATCTCCCACGTGCCGCTTTGAGTTCCTTCGGCGGTAATGTCGCCGCTTCCGGCTTCGCCGTGGAATGCGCCGTGAATGCCGCGCGCAGTGATATTCCCGGAGCCAGTGTGCATATCGACGTCGCCCGATCCGGTTTCTTCAATTTCAATGTCGCCGCTTCCGGCGCCGCCCTTCACCGAACCGGAAATCTCGCGAGCCCGCACATCACCCGATCCGGTCTGCAGATGAACTTCGCCGGTAACCCGGTCAAGTTTCACATCGCCCGACCCGGTTTGCACGTCGACGTTGCCGCGCGTGCCTTCGATGATCTGATCTCCGGAGCCGGTGTGTGAGCGGATCGTCACGTCGGCAGGCACGGTGATCTCGTAGTCGACGGAGATGTTGTGCATGTTCACGTAGTCGATGTGAATGCTGTTGCCCTCCTGGCGAATCGGAGGATTCTGTTGTACCTGCTGCACATCTTGCCGGTTCCCACCGATTCCGACGCCGGGCAAGATGTTCCAGCGATCGCTCATAAAGATTTTGCCGTGAATCTGCACTGTTCCGGCAGATCCCGGCGCGAATGGTGACGTCGCCCGAGTGAGTGAGCACCTCGAGATCGACAGGGCCGCTCACCTGCAGTGTTTCGATCGAACGTGGCTGCGGGCGTGGAAGAAGCGAGAAGCATGGTAGATGCGAAAAGCACGACCAGCGCGACCGTCAGAGACGATCTCAGCACGGACCGGCTGGACACAGTAGCGGAACGAAGAGTTTGGTTATTCATATCGCAGTGACTCCACAGGTGTCATATCCGCGGCGCGCTGAGCGGGATACATGCCCGCGGTCACGGTAATTAACGAAAGTGTCAGAATCGAAGCAACAATCGAAATCCACGAAACGATGGGATGCGGGACGAAGTCAGGCAGCGGCAAGGCTTCGAGCGCGGCGCATGTTCCCATTCCGAAACTGAGTCCGAGAATTCCGCTGACGATCGTCAGCATGGCCGACTCGGCAAAGAACTGCCGCAGGATGTCGCGCTTGGTCGCTCCCATTGCCTTGCGAGTGCCGATTTCGCGAGTGCGCTCGGTCACCGAGACGAGCATGATATTCATGACGCCGATCCCACCCAGGCAGAGCGTCACGATCGCCACACAGCCGAAGAAGATTGTCACCACGCCGAAAATCTTGTCGAGCATTTTCGCGCCGTCCATGGTGTCCCAGATGAAGAGTGCGTCCTTGTCGGCTGCATCGAAGTGATGAACGCGAGCGAGTGCATGGCGCACCTGTAAGACTGCAGCTTCATGTTCTTCTGGATCGCCCACTTCGAAGACGATGTCGTCCAGATATCCGCGCGTAATGCCGGCACCGGGTTTAGTCGGAGGCGGGAAATCGCGCGAAACCGCCGAGTACGGCGCGAACAGGTAGTCGTTATCGGGGCCGCTGTAATTCGAGTTCTGCTTTTTCTCCTGCAGAATGCCGACCACGAGATAGGGAACGCTCTGCACCAAGATGGTCGCGCCAAGAGCGGGCTGTCCGGGGAAGAGCTGACGGTAGGCTTTCGATCCCAGTATGAGCACGCGGCGTCCCTCGCGCTCGTCGTCGTCGGTGATGAGGCGTCCTTCGGAAATCAGGAGCGAGCGGAAACTCTGGTACGAAGGCCACATCCCGACCACGCCGCGGTTCGCGAGATTGTATTGGCTGACTTCTGGAATCGTGCGCCGCAACTCCGGGCTGACGAATTTCACCAGGTAACATTCGTCGCGGATCAACTCGGCATCGTCGACGTGCAACTGGATCTCACGCCCGGCCGCGCGCCCGCCTACCTGCGAACTGGTTCGTCCGCCCCACATGATGACGAGGTCTTTGCCTAGCGTCTGCATGTGCCGCTTCTGATCGATGCTGAAGCCGCGTCCCAGCCCTACCAGGATGATCACCGACGCGATCCCCCACACGATGCCGAACATGGTGAGGAAGGTCCGCATCTTGTGGGCCCGAAATGTGGCAAACGCCTGGCGCAGGATTTCGGAGAGAGTCATGGGGAACCGGACCTCGGACCTCAGACGTCGGACTTCAGACTTGGAAAACCGTTCTACGCAACTCAGACCTCGGAGCGCAGCGTTCTTGGCTGAAGTCCGAGGTCTGAGGGCTGAGGTCTGTCTTCGCTATTGCAGTACGACCTGATCGCCTTCCTTCAGCCCGCTCAGCACTTCGGTCTTGGCGCCGTTTGAGATTCCGATGTTGACGGCAACTTTATCCTTGCCTTCTTTACCCTTCGGGTCGGGAACCTCTACGGATGCTTTCTTGTCTTTGTCGTAGATGATCGCGCCTTCCGGAATCTGCAGAACGTTCTTGTGTTCTTCCAGAATGATTTCCGCGTTGGCGGTCATCTCGGCTTTCAGTTCGCCGCCCGGGTTCTGGATGGAGACTCGCACTTCGAACGTCGTGACGTTATCTTTCTCCACGCCCATCGGAGAAATCTTCGTGACCTTGCCTTCAAAGGTCTTGTCTTTGAACGACTCCACCTTGATGCGGGCGCGCTGTCCCAGATACACCTTGCCGATATCGCTCTCGTCGACCTTGCCCTTTACATAGACCTCGCTGGTATCGCCCAGCGTCATGACGAGTGTCGCGGACGATCCCAACACGAGGATCGAACTGACCGCGTCGCCCATCTCGACGTCGCGCGAGAGCACGATGCCATCAATCGGCGAAACGATGTCGGTATAGCTGAGCTGTTCTTCGAGCTGGGTGAGATTGGCCTGATCTTCTACTACCTGCGCCTGCGCCTGTGCGATCTTCGCCTTCAGCACGGTCACCTGCGCTTTGGAAACATTCTGCTTGTTGAGCGCCATCTCGTAGTTCTTCTGCGCGTCATCGAGCGCGGAAGCGGAAACGACGCCGTCTTTGGCCATGCCGAGTGCGCGGTCGTAAGCGCGCTTCAGCAGGGGCACGTCGGGGCCTTCCGCGTCCACTTTGGAGCGTTCAAAGTCAGCCTGCGAACTCTTTAAATTTGCCTCGGCCGCTTCAAGCGCGGCTCGCGATTGCGCGACCTGCGCTTCAATCTCGATCTTATCGAGCTGAGCGAGGAGTTGGCCTTTCTTGACGTGATCTCCGTAGTCGACCAGAAGCTTTTTCACGATGCCGCTGGCTTTCGATTTCACTTCGACCTTGGTGATGGGCGTGACCTTTCCGGTCGCGACCACGCTCTTGGCCAAGTCCCCTTTTTCCACTTTGGCGAGCTTTGAGGGATCAATCTTAGTGCCGCCGCGCGTCGCTGCGAAAACTCCACCCGCAATCAGCAGCACTATGACTCCCACCACACTTACCCAAATGATTAATTTGCGACGCTTCTTCTTATTATTTCCGTTACCGTTCACGACGCCTCCTGTAGATGCCGCCAAGTGGAGATTGGGAGCCATTCCGCCGCCCTCAGTCTCTAGTACGGGTCCAGACTTCTATTTGTTCCTTACTTTTGGGAACCTATGATTTTCTCAGCTAGAAGGTGAAAAAGACCGGCGGGTTGCCCAACTCCTCTGCCGCCTGTCAGTTAGACCAGCGGCCGGTAAAAAGGATAGCCGATTCGGCTCCGGATTTTTGTGACCCCAAGCACGCGCGATAACCATGCGGATAGGTGGCCGGGTTCTTCCGGGCAGCAAGGCACGGTAGTGTTTCTGATCACTAGTCACTGTCCACTGCTCGCCTAGCAACTGCCTTTCAAATGTTAGAATTACCCATCCATGATCGCCTTTGTGCTGCTCCGGGTCTTTCTGATCCTGCTCCTGGTCGCAGCCAACGCCTTCTTCGCGGCCGCTGAGTTTTCTTTGGTGAGCGTGCGTGATACGCGTATTCAGCAACTCATCGAAGCTGGACGCATCGGAGCCCGCATCGTCCAGCGCCTGCACCAGCATCTCGACGAAGTCGTGAACGGCGTTCAACTCGGCATCACCATGGTGAGCCTCACCCTTGGGTGGATCGGCGAGCCCATGGTCGCAGGCTTAGTGGGCAACCTGCATTTCGTCCAACGCCTGCCTCACGTCGCCATTTACGCCCATGGCATTGCCATCGCAATTGCCTTCACCCTGATCACCTATATGCACGTAATCCTGGGCGAATTGGTTCCGAAGACGCTCGCCTTGCAGCGCGCCGAGCAGATTGCGCTCGCCGTGGCCGCGCCCATGGAGGCCTTCCTTACCCTGACGCGCCCCATCCTGTATTTCATGCGCCGCTCTGGAGGCCTGGTGCTTCGCGTGTTTGGCGCGCAGGCCGCCCGCCGCGGCGGAGCGGTGCATTCTCCCGACGAACTGAAGCTCATTGTCACTGCCAGCCGCCAGCTCGGGCAGATTCCTGAGTTTCAGGAAGAGATGATCCACAGCGCGATCGAACTCGACAGCATTACCGTTCGCGAGGTCATGGTCGCGCGCCCTGATATTTTTTCTCTGCCCTCCGACCTCATGCTCGATGAGTCGCTGGCCCGCGTGGTCGAAGGCCAGCACTCGCGGATCCCAATCTACGATCCGCAGCGGGGGCCGGAACACATCGTCGGCGTGCTCTACTACAAAGACCTCATGCGTTGGATGCGCCTGCGATTGAGCAATCTCGGGCAGTCGACCGCGACGCGCATTGCCCGCATTCAGATCAGCCAGATCATGCACGACGTGCTGGTCGTTCCTGAGACGAAGGTGCTTGCGGAATTGCTGGCAGAATTCAAAGAGCGCCGGCGTCATCTCGCGGTCGTAGTTGATGAATTTGGATCGACTGCCGGCGTGATCACGGTCGAGGATATTCTCGAACAGCTAGTCGGGAACATTGAGGACGAATTCGATGTGATGCCGAGCGAGCCTGCGTTGGAAGATGAGTCAGTGCTGGTGCTCGAAGGGTCGGTCAACATCCGCGACCTCGATGCCGAGTATGGATTGACGTTACCGCACGATGCTGGATTCGAAACGCTGGCCGGATTTATTCTGGCGCGCCTGCAGCGAATTCCGGAGCTGCGCGACTCCTTCGAATACGAAGGCCGGCGCTACACGGTTGAAGAGCTGGAAGGCCACCGCATCGCTCGGGTGCGAATCGAGAAGACCGCGAAGGCAGAGGGCGAAGCGGAGGCGGCGCGGCAGGGCGGGGGCTGACGGCATGCTGGTGATTACAAGTAATCCTAAGGAATGTCATCCTGAGCGGAGCACGATGGTGAGTGAAGCGAACCGTCGCGCGCAGTCGAAGGACCCCTGCACAACGTTTGCTCAACGCAAGTGTGAAGGCATTTTCAAGGACGTCCGACTCACCAAGAATTCCCCTCGTGCGATACGCGAGACGCCCCGCAGTGCAGGGATCCTTCGCTACGCGAGTTCATTCGAGCTCGCTTCTCTCAGGATGACAATATGAAGAGTAACGACAAGCGACAAGCGACAAGCGGCCAGCGGCCAGCGACTGAGAACTGAGAACTGAGAACTATCATCCAACGCGTCCTCTACACCTTGCCGGTCATCTGGCTGGTGGTCAGCCTCGTCTTCCTGCTCATCCACCTCGTGCCCGGAGACCCCATCCAGCAGATGCTTGGCGAAGGCGCGCCGCCCTCCGACATCGCCGCGACGCGGCATCTGTACGGCCTTGACGCCCCGCTTGGTGAGCAATACGTCCGGTACTGGAAAGGCGTGTTGCATGGCGACCTGGGCCCATCGTTTCGTTACAACCAGAGCGTGACGAGGATGATCGCGCAGCGTTATCCGTACACGTTGCGCCTGACGCTGGCGTCGCTGTTCGTTGCGATCATTCTTTCGATTCCGGCGGGCGTTCGCTCGGCCCGTCGCCGCAATCGATGGGACGACCGCGTGCTCTCGGTCGTCAGCCTCTTCGGGCTGTCGTTTCCTAACTTCGCGCTAGGCCCCATCCTCATTTTGCTCTTCGCCATCAAGTTCGGATGGCTCCCGGTCTCGGGTGCCGGCTCGTTCGCGAATCTCGTGCTGCCCGCGCTTACGATGGGCAGCGCGCTGGCCGCCATTCTTACGCGGATGGTGCGTACTTCGATGCTCGAGGAACTGAGCCAGGACTACATCCGCACCGCCCGCGCCAAAGGACTACCCGAGCGCACGGTCGTTTATCGCCACGCGCTGCGCAACGCCATGATCCCGATGCTCACGGTGTTAGGCCTGCAGTTCGGCGCCCTGCTGGCAGGCGCCATCGTCACGGAAAAGATTTTTTCCTGGCCCGGCATCGGCCGACTGACCATCGACGCCATCTCCAATCGCGATTACTTTCTGGTGCAAGGCTGCATCCTGGCGATTGGGCTGACGTACGTCGCAGTGAACTTTCTGACCGACGTGATGTACTCGGTGGGGAACCCGAGAATTCGGCAGTAAGTCAGACGCGCCATTACTGCCTGCTTGACGCCGCGCTATGATAGACGTACACTATACGTACATGTGCGCCCATTGTACGCACAAGGAACTCCATGGCCACGACAGGAGCTAAGAAGAAACGTACGGAGCGTTTTAACGTGCGACTCAGCGAGCGCGAAGCCCGGCTTATTCGCCTCGGCGCCGAGCGACGCGGTGTGAACATCACAAACTTCATCCTGGAGAGCGCCTGCGTTCGAGCCCAACAGGAAATTGCCGACGCGCGCAATTTCGAGGTCAGCTCCGCAGCCTGGCAAAAGTTCAGTGAAGCCCTCGATCGCCCAGCGAAGCTCAAGCTGCGGCTCAAGCAACTTCTTGCCGAATCCACGATCCTTGACCAGCGTTGATGCCGCATCCGAAACCGCCGCTATCGGGAGTAGAAACAATCTCGGAGTCACATGACGTCAGCCGCTTCGATTGTGGCGCTCACGAATCTCTGAACGATTGGTTGAAACGCTTTGCTCTGGTCAACCAGAAGAATGAATCTGCTCGAACGTACGTGGTCCATCGCAACGGATCGGTGGTCGGCTACTACTCAGTTTCTGCCGGCAGTGTCTCGTTGGAAGAGGCGCCCGCCCGCATCGCCAAAGGGCTTGCCCGGCATCCGATCCCGGTCATTCTCTTGGCAAGGCTTGCTGTCGACAAAGATGAGAAAGGGAGGGGGCTGGGAAAGGCGCTTCTCAAAGATGCGCTTCTGCGAATCGCTCAGGCCGCAGATATCGTGGGAGCGCGTGCGGTCCTCGTCCACGCAATCGACGATCAGGCGAGAAGAGTTTATGAGCACTTTGGGTTCGAAGCGTCACCCGTTCACGAAATGCAGCTTATGCTGCTGATGAAAGACCTCCGCAAAGCGCTCGAGGGATAGACCATCGAGATACACGAAAGGCGGGGCTTAGCGTGCGCCCCGCCTCCCGGCTGTTTCAAGTTATGCTGCTCGTCCGACCTTCTTCATCCGTTCTTCCAGTTCTTTGGGCGCCACATCTTCCACGTGAGTGGCAACGCCCCATAGATGTCCGAACGGATCTTGCAGGAAGCCGGAGCGATCGCCGTAGAATTGGTCCTCTACGGGCTTCAGGACCTTCCCTCCCGCGGCCGCGGCGCGCTGTACCACCTGATCGACATCGGGAAGGTATATGTAGAGGCTCACCGGACTCGCGCCGATCGTGGCCGCGCTGGTGTGCCCCTGACCCATGCTGGGGTTCTCGTCGGCCAGCATGACATGCGAGTTGCCGATTTTTAGTTCGGCGTGACCGACCTTGCCGTCTGGACCATTCATCCGAAAGAGTTCGGTGGCTCCGAAGACTTTCTTGTAGTACTCGATGGCCCGGGCAGCGTCCTTCACAATCAGGTACGGCGTAATGGTGTTGTAGTCCTTGGGAATGTACGATACTTTGCTGCTCATGATTTTCCTCCTGAGGAATGCAAGCTGAAGGTTGGAGGTTAGGGCGCGCGTGCGGAGCGGGCACGTGGTCCCGATATTCTCTAATGAGAACATAATCTCCAAGTCAGCTCAAGGGCAGTCAACAGTTTAATATTCAGTCCATGTCCACCGTCGCCATCTCGCTCCGTCGTCGGGTCGCCGGAAATGCGCGCCACAATCCGCTCGCAGCCACCGGTGCGGTGCTGGTAGTGGTCTTTGTCATCTTTGCGCTGTTCGCGCCTTGGATCGCGCCGCAGGATCCCGCCTCCATCAATCTTCCCGCGCGTCTTGACCCACCGTCGCGGGCGCATTGGTTCGGCACCGACGAACTTGGCCGCGACATTCTCTCGCGCACCATCTACGGCGCTCGCATCTCGATGGTGGTGGGCAGTTGCGTTGTGCTCACTTCGCTTTTTCTCGGGCTTGTGATCGGCTCCGTCGCCGGATATTACGGAGGAGCAATCGACCGCTTCGTCAACGTTGTGCTCATGAACGCGTTTCTGTCGTTTCCAGGGATTCTCCTCGCCATCGCATTCGTCGCGTTCCGCGGTCCCGGCATTTTCAATCTCGTGCTCGCGCTTTCTCTTGGAGGATGGGTGGGCTATGCACGCCTGGTCCGCGGACAAGTTCTCGCTGCCCGCGAACGAGAATTCGTCGAGGCGGCGCGTGCTCTGGGTGCGAGCGATCTGCGAATCATCGTTCGCCACATTCTGCCGAACATCATTCAGCCCGTCATCGTGCAGGCCGCGATCGGCATGGCTGGCGCCATTCTTGCCGAAGCTACTATGAGTTTTCTCGGGCTCGGCGTCCCTCCGCCGACGGCAAGCTGGGGAACCATGCTGAACGACGGCCGCGCCTATCTTTTCAATGCTCCACACCTGGTAATCGTTCCCGCGCTCACGGTCATGCTGGCCGTGTTGAGCTTCAACTTCATCGGAGACGCGCTGCGCGATTACCTCGATCCGCGATCGCGCATCGAAGCGGGTTTGTAGATAATTGGGAGGCCGCCGCTGCGACTTCGCCAGAATTGCACGCTCTACGGACCGGCTTCGGGGAGGAGGTCGGACATGAAGAAAACAGTAGCGACACTTGTGCTTCTCACTGCACTGCTCGCCGCTTGCGGAGCAGACACCGCGAAGAACATTGACGGTCCCTGGCTTGGTCAACTGTTCTATCCGGATGCGACCCCAGCCGGAAGTTTTTCTGCAACACTGAAACAGGAGAGCGGATCGGCTGTCGACGTGTCGGGATTCGTATTGGATGGCCCCTCCTGTTTCAGTCCTCCTCTGACCTCGAGCGCAATGTTTTCGGCTACTGGCAGTTCCGGCGGCTTCGTGATTGGGACTTTCACAATGACCGTCTCAACCGCCTTTCCGGGTCCGAACAATGTGCTTACAGTGAGCGGAACGCGCACCTCTGGAGCTTCCGGCGGTCCGGGAATTACGAGTCCAACCCCCGGCAGCATTTCCGGTACTTGGGAGATGACGGGCCAAACGGGATGCACCGGCCATGGAATTCTCATCATGAAGCCCTCAGCATCTACGTAGGCCCAGACGTTCATCATTCTTTGTCTCGCCGCAAGTCATCGAAAAACGAAGGGTGACGTTCAGTAGGCATCAGGACCGAAATCGCTGGTGTGTCGACGAGCCTTCTGCCAAAATCGCAGCGGACTAACATTTGCTTCGCCGACGAGAATCGACGTGAGCTCGCATACTGCCGTCTCCGCATCGAGTTCTTCCGTCCGTGATGCCGGTTTTCGCCCAGATCAATATGCTGCCATCTACGATGAGCAATGCGAAATCTGTCAGGCATTTGTGTCATGGCTGAGGCTTCTCGATCGCCACGCGAAGGTGGCTGCGCTTCCGATCGACCCCGAGATGCTGCCCCTGATTCATCCCGCCCTGAAGCTAGATGACTGCTTGCGAGAACTGCATGTCGTAACGCCAGACGGTGAAGTGCGCCGCGGGTGGGATGCGGTAGCCGAACTGGCGCGGCTGTTTCCGGCGACATTTCCGATTGGCTGGCTGGGCCAATTCCCACCATTTCGCTGGCTCGGGCATGCCGCTTACCGTTTCGTCGCGCGCAATCGCTATGCGGTCAGCAAATGCCGAGGCGGAGCATGCCGGGTGGCCCGTCCCGACGAAGTGAAGAAGAACTCATTCTTCGGAACTTTCTGGAGTTGCTACCTGATCGGATTGTTGATACGTCTGCCATTGATCGTGGGAGCGGGTGTGCGCGATGCGCTCGGTCAGTGGAGTGCGCACGTGCGGACGTTCCGTCGCCGCATTGATTTTCCGGGCGGAAAACTGACGGTCTTATTTCTTGGAGGAATTCCCTGTGACGTAGTCCCTCTTCTCTTTGGAGAACTGTTTACCGCGATTTGCTATGACGGGCTCTTGATCGATCCGGGGTCGCCCCGGATGCGGCGTTCGCTGGCGCGGCATCTGCGGCAGTTTCCGAAGGGCGGAATCAGTGCAGTAGTAGCGACGCATCACCACGAAGAACACGTCGGCAACCTGAATTGGGCTGCAGACTCAGCCAATGTGCCGCTCTACCTTTCTTCCCAGACGGCTAGATTGCTTGAATCTCCCTGGCGCCTGCCCTGGGTCCGCGCCGCAATCATTGGACAACCGGAACCGCTTCGGCCGCCGTTCGAAATTTTGCAGGAGAGCATTCACGCGAGTCATGGAGATCTGGAAGTCATCGAGACGCCTGGGCATTGTGACGATCACATTGTCCTTTACGACCGCCGCGAGAAAGTCCTGATTGCTGGCGATGCCTTCATGGGCAGTTACTTCGCCACTCCGAATCCGGATGTCGATAGTCGCAAGTGGATCGATACGCTCGAGCGTCTGCTGGGACTCGACATCGAGGTGCTAGTCGAAGGGCATGGCCACGTTCACACTTTGCGTCGTGATTTTCCCGAAATCCCCGGAGTCGTCATTCGCGAAGACCCGCACCAGGCGTTGGAGAAGAAACTTCTGTACCTTCGCTGGCTGCGTGAGCAGATTGAAGCCGGCAAACGTGAAGGTCTCGGCTCCTGTGCGGTCGAAGCAACGTGCTTTCCCTGGGGACGCGGCCGCGCTTGGGAGAGCTTTTCCAAAGACGAGTTGATCCGCATCCTCAGCCTCGGACACTTCTCGCGCTCGGAGCTGGTGCGAAGCTTTGTGCGAGCCGAGTCTCCGAGTGAGATATTACCTGCCGTCTATCAGGCTCGCCTGTACCAGCGCGACTCAGGCAATTAAACCGTAGCCGCCCATCAGGTCGTAGCCAACTGCCTGTAAGCCGTTGAAAAGGCGCACTATACAAATCTTGACAATAATCGCAAATTGCAATATAAATATCTCGTATTGGAATACACCGCAAGGACGGAAATTGTGAAGCTGGGCGAGAAAATTCGGTACCTGCGCGAAGTCGAGGGATCGTTGCGCGGTCTGGGCCGTCCCATGACGCAGCTTGAGTTGGTGCGCGCCCTTCGCGAAGAACTGGGCAAGGGCAGCAGTATCAGCCAGTCCTATCTCTCGCAGATTGAAAACGGAGCGCGCCCGCACATGACACAGTCTTCGCGCGCGCTATTGGCGAAGTTCTTCAAGGTGCATCCGGGATTTCTGGTGGATGATCCGGAGGGCTACCACGCCGAGTTGACCTCTGATTTGCGGACGACCGAAGGACAGCTTGACGTATGGCTGCTGCAAGGTTCGGAGAAATTCGCCAATGATCCGGAAGTCAGCGAGGTGCTGATCAAGGCCGCACGCGAGAAAGATACGCGGCGCTGCTTCCTCTTGTTGGGAGCGATTCTCGATACACCTGGACTGGCTGATCGCCTCTTGGAGGCGTTACGCCCTGAACTCGCCGCGACGAACGGCAACCATCGCCGGACATCGCGCGCGGAGATGAATGCGGAAGGGAGGCGAATTCGATGACCTCGACAAGACTCGATTGGTCCGATTTTTACTTGATCTGTTTCGCGATTGGCTTCTGCTTCAGTTTCTTTTCGTTCGTGTTTGGCAGTTCGCGCCTTGGCCGTTTGCATCTGCCGCACTTTCATGGACACGCGGTTGGGCACGCGCCGATGGCGCACGGTCCGGTGGCTAGCGGCCCGGCGGCGCACGCGGGTGCGGGACATGTGGCGCCGGCGCACGCCGCCACCCAGGCTGCGCAATCGGGTAGAGCAACACATGGCGCTAGCGTTTCGCCGTTCAATCCGCCGTCGATCGCGGCGTTTCTTGCGTGGTTCGGAGGCACAGGATATCTGCTCACGCGCTTCTCGACGGTATGGGTGGGGTTGGGATTGACGTTGTCGGTGGCGAGCGGCCTGGTCGGCGGCGGAATCATCTTTGTCGTCTTGAGCAGAGTTCTGATGTCGGACGAGGAAGACATGGATCCGGCGGACTACGAAATGGTCGGCGTGCTCGGAAAGCTTTCCTTTCCAATTCGCGCAGGCGGAACGGGCGAACTGCTCTATTCACAAATGGGAACGCGCCGCGTCTGCGGTGCTCGCAGCGAGGATGGCGGCGCGATCGCCAAGGGAACCGAAGTCGTGGTCACGCGCTACGAGAAGGGAATTGCCTACGTTCGCTTGTGGAGCGAGATGTCGGGAGAAGACGAAACAACTGCCGGCGCTTCTGTTGAGCGCTAATCGGGAGATCACATGAATCGCGACTGGTACAAAACGCTGGTCTGGCTGATGTGGGTGGCGCTTCCCGCCACCGCGCTGAATTACTGGCGCGCCTGGGATCAACTGCCCCTGCGTATGGCGGTGCACTTCGATGCGGATTGGCATCCGAACGGGTACACCTCCCGCGAAGGGTCGCTAATACTGGGGCTCGGCATCATGGGCGTGATGCTGTTCCTGTTCACGCTTTCGACGCTGATCGCACGCGCCCTCAAGCCGGAGGCTTCCTGGCCGGCGCTGTTCATTTCGTATGTCGTGTTGGGCTTTTTGTGCTACGGCAATTACGGGATTGTGAAATTCAATTTGAACCCGCCGCCGGCCCATTCGGAGTCAGTGGGCAGAGGAAGTTCTCAGTTGTCAGTTCTCAGTAGCACCGCCTTGCCCTTGGCTGCCAAGAACTGAGAACCGAGAACTGAGAACTGAGAACTGCAGTTGTGACAGGAGGCGTTATGTTCAGTGGTCTTTCGAATGTGGTAGTGATCTGGATTTTTGTCGGCCTTGCCGTGATGGTCATTCTGTTCCTGATTAATGGAATGGCCAGGCTCTATCGCAAAGCGGGGCCGCATGAAGCACTCATCGTGTACGGCCTGGGTGGAACGCACGTGGTAAAAGGACACGGCACGATGGTTCTGCCCATGGTGCAGGTTTGCCGCGAGCTCTCGCTCGAATTGATGTCGTTTGACGTGGCGCCGCAGCAGGATCTCTACACCAAGCAGGGCGTCGCCGTGACGGTGGAAGCCGTTGCACAAATCAAGGTGAAGTCGGACACAGAGTCGATTCTGACGGCGTCCGAGCAATTCCTGACCAAGAGCGATGACGAGCGCCAGGGATTGATCCGTCTGGTGATGGAAGGACATCTGCGCGGCATCATCGGCCAGCTTACGGTGGAAGAGATTGTGAAGCAGCCGGAGATGGTTTCCGACCGCATGCGGGGCACCTGCGCCGATGACATGAACAAGATGGGGCTCGAAGTCATCTCGTTCACCATCAAGGAGGTCCGCGACAAGAACGAATACATCACCAACATGGGGCGCCCCGACGTTGCCCGCATCAAGCGCGACGCCGACGTGGCCGCGGCGGAAGCCGATCGCGATACCGCGATCAAGCGCGCGCTGGCGACGCGGGAATCGGCTGTGGCAAAGGCACAAGCCGATCAGGAGCGTGTGCTGGCAGAGACGTTGTCGCTCGCCAAGCAGGCGGAAGCGCAGCGCGATCTTGAAGTCAAGAAAGCGCAGTACCTCGAAGTCACCAAGCGCCAGCAGGCGCAAGCCGACAAGGCCTATGACATACAGACCAACATCATGCAGCAGCAGGTGATCGCTGAGCAGGTGAAGGTGCAGCAGATCGAGAAAGAGCAGCAGGTCAAGGTGCAGGAAGCGGAAATCAATCGCCGCGAGAAGGAATTGATCGCGACCGTGCTGAAAGGGGCGGAGATCGAGCGTCAGCGCATTGAGACGCTCGCCGCCGCCGAGAAGCAGCGCCTGATCGCGGAAGCCGAAGGCCAGGCGTCCTCGATTCGCGCACAAGGCGAAGCCGAAGCCGAAATCATCTTCAAGAAAGGTGAGGCCGAAGCCAAGGCGATGAATGTGAAGGCCGAAGCATTCCAGGAGTACAACCAGGCGGCGGTCATCGATCGATTGTTCGCCACCATGCCGGAAGTCGTGAAAGCGCTGGCGTCTCCGCTGGCCAACGTCGACAAGATCACCATCGTGTCGACCGGAAACGGCGATGCCTCTGGGATGAACAAGATCACGGGCGACATCACCAAGATGGCGGCGCAAGTGCCGGCGCTGTTCGAGACGCTCTCGGGCATGCCGCTGTCAGAGTTGCTGGGCAAAGTACGGCAGATCGGCGACAAGACCCCGAAGCCGGGGAATTCGCCGAAAGCCTAGCGAGGGGCGCGGGAACGGGCCGGGGCTCGTTCCCGCTTCAAACTGAGCGAAGCGAGTGGGGCCAGAGGAGTGAAGGTTATGACGAACAAATCAAATCACGCTGGACTTGGTCTTGCTCTGGGAGCGGTGCTGGGAGCGGTCTTCGGAGTCCTCGCCGGCCATGTCGGAGCGTGGTTAGCGATCGGAGTGGCAATCGGCATGGTGTTAGGCGCCGCATCGTTCCGCGGAAAAGCAGCGGACTGTCCAGAGTGCGAGCAGATCCATCGCGCGCATGAATCGAGAAATCCAGGCAACAAGCTAGCGGCTAGAAGCTAGCAGCTAGTAGCTGATTCAAGAAGGGGGTTCACCATGGCATTACTAGAGCGCGTTTCAACACTGGTCCGGGCCAATCTCAACGATCTGATCGACAAGGCCGAGGAACCGGAAAAGATGATCAAGCAGGTCATTCTCGACATGCAGAATCAACTGCTGCAGGTCAAGACGCAGGTCGCGATTGCCATCGCCGACCAGCACCTGCTCGAAAAAAAGCAGAAAGAGAACGAGGAAAAAGTGGCCGAGTGGATGCGCAAGGCCGAACTCGCCGTCGACAAGAAAGAAGACGACCTGGCGCGCGCGTCTCTGCTGCGCGTGGAAAGCTATCGCGAACTCAGCGAGAACTTCACGCAGCAGGTCGCCGACCAGAAGGCGCAGGTGGAGAACCTGAAGTCCGCTCTGCGCCAGCTGGAGCAGAAGCTGACCGAGGCTCAGGCCAAGGCCGACGTGCTGATCGCACAGCATCGCCGGGCCCGCGCCGTAGGCAAGGCCAGCGACGCGCGCCTGGCGTCAGGCGATGGCTCGAAGGCGGCGGCATTCGACCGCATGAAGAAGAAAGTCGCGCACTCGGAAGCTGTAAGCCAGGCGAAGTCGGAAATCGCCGGCGACAACATCGACGACCGCCTGGCCGCGCTCGAAAAAGAAGATCGCATCGAGCAGTTGCTGGCGGAGTTGAAGACGAAGCGCGGCGCTTAACTCGTGTGTCGCGGGCCCACGCCCGCGAAGGCTGTTTGCACAAACTTCCGTGTGCACCCTTGTGCGCATAGTAATCGCAGAACCTTGCTTGGGAGGCATCATGACTCGCAGTAGGAACGGTCTGTTCACCGCCGCAGGTTCGTTGGCCCTGGCAATCGGCCTCGCCCTGCGGCTCTGGACGAGTGGCAACATCTCTCATTTCGCCAGCGGCTTCTTGCTCGGCGTGTCGATCGCGCTGCTGATCTGCGGATTGGCGCGGCCATCGCGTGGCATTTTGCGTTGACGGGAACTGCTCGCCGGCCCGGCCGCTCAATGCACGCGCGCGCATTCGCTGATTCCACGACTGTTGATTACTTACGAAAGGAGCACTCTTATGACCGCTACATTCTCACAAAGCAAAATGATCTCCGCGTCAACGCTTCTATTCACGGTATTGATGTGCGGAGTCGCAGTCGCGCAGGCCCAGCAAAAGCCAGAGCAGCTTGCTCAACAATCCTCCGAATCGTGGCTTGCCCTCGTGGACTCGGGGAAGTATGCGAACAGCTGGGACGAGGCTGCTCAGTTGTTCAAGTCTGCCGTCACTAAAGATCAATGGCTGGACGCCCTCGGGAAAGCTCGCACGCCCCAAGGCAAAGTCCTGTCGCGCAAGCTCAAGAGCGCCACCTACACCAAGACGCTGCCCAATGCGCCCGAGGGGGAATATGTCGTGATCCAGTACGACACCGACTTCGAGCACAAGGCAGGCGCGACGGAGACGATCGTTCCCATGCTCGACAAAGATGGGAAGTGGAGAGTCTCCGGCTACTTCATCAAGTAAGGAACATCTGCTGGTCTGCGGACTGTTCTTTGGCGGCGCCGTGCAGGAGGTCATGAATCTTGTTGTCCTGCCGATCTCCGCGCTCCATTCCAAGGGCCCGTACGAACTCCGATGACCTGATTCTGGCCTGGTGGTGCACTGGTCGTTGTGGGGCTGCCTATCTCCTTCAGTGTCAGTCGGTTTGCGCTATAGGCCGGAAGCCGCAACCTTTGTGCGAGGCTCGGGTTCTTTCCATTGTGCCGCTTCGGGGTCCGAGAGAGTGAGGAGTTACCTCGCATGAAGAAAACTATCATCGCTTGTCTGCTCGGGATTGGCTTCGTCCTTTCCAGCTGCGGGTCGAATTCCCATGTCAATGGCAACATCAACGGGATGTGGTCGGCGACGCTGAATTCGGCGTCCGCCAACACGCTTATCTTTATGACGGACCTGACCGTCAACGCCGACGGATCTTTGGGGACAACCAGTTTCAACATTAGCCTGAACAACACGCCCTGCGTGTTCCCGAGCTCTACTGAGAGCGGTTCGTTCACGATTTCTGGGAACTTCAACGGCCAGGTTTCCGGGAAATTCCATTACGTTGTCACGTCCACGGGAGTCGAGGTGAACACTCTCACTCTTGACGGAACGGTCAACAACGGAGTGATCTCCGGTACATGGACCGTCACGGGAGCTACCGCGAATTGCACTGGCAACGGCACATTTACCATGAACCCGGTCGCGCCGCCTCCGATGAGCCGATGATTCGCCAACAGAGAAGGGAAGATGAGCCGGCCCAGGACCCCGGAGACATCCGGGGCCGGGTGCCTTACATCCATTGACGACCCTGCCTGCATCTCTCTATTCTCATAGGGACCCTAACTCAAGGACGGTAGATGAAGAAACTTGCAATCCTGACCCTGCTGGCGCTGGAACTCGCAGTTGGCGGCTGCGGCAATACTCCTCCCACCAACATCATCAACACCGAGACCAACGGCAATTGGGAGGCTCAACTCATCGGCGGCAAGGGCGAGGCCAGCAAGCTGAGCTTCGTGACGCAGTTCGCGGTGGCCAACACCGCTCCACTCACGATCAACCAGATTGGCTTCATCAATTCCAATGCCTGCTTTCAGGTTGGCCAGAATTTTGTAAGTGCCAACGGCTCGGCGACGTTGACCACCGCTTCGAACGGCGCGGTAACCGGCACGCTGACCTACAATGCGCTGTCGGAGACCACCAGCAATGCTCTGAACCTCACTGGAAACCTTACCGGGACTTCGAGCGGAACTACCACAACCACTGGCACGCTGAGCAATGGAGTTGTCACGGGTACGTGGACCCTGACCGGGGGCCAAGGCGACCCCAGTTGTGCGGGCCAAGGTACCTTCATCATGTGCCAGGGTAAAAATACCTGCACGGCTCCGTAGAAGTGGGCGTTGCGCTCCGTGTGATCCTTCCTGGTCCTGACTGGCATTGTCCTGCCCTTCCTTCCGCTTGCCTCGCTGCTATACAGTGAAAGCCATGAAGCGCTCGCTGCAGGAAATCGCGACGGCAGTGGATGCACGTCTGCTAGGCGATGGCCGCGTAGAAGTGAGTGGCGTGGCCAGCATTGAGTCGGCGACTCCGCAGGATCTTGTCTTTGTCGAGGACGAGAAGCATCTGGCGGCGGCCCTCCGGTCGCCAGCCGGGGCCGTCATCGCAGGAGAATTCGCGGTCTCGATCGCCAGCGATCGACCGCTCCTCATCAGCCAGCATCCGAAGCTCAGTTTCGCGCGTGCGGCTCGCGCGCTGCGCGACGGGTCGGGGGCCGCTTCGCAGCATGGAAGTGTGCACTCCACCGCGGTCATTCATCCTTCCGTGGTGCTCGGCGCGGGCGTACTCATCGAGGAGCGAGCTGTTGTCAGCGAACAGGCGCAAATTGGCGAGAACACGCGCGTGGGCGCCGGATGCGCCATCGGCGCTGGCGTCAGAATTGGCCGCGACTGCGAAATCTATCCGAACGTGACGATCTATCCCGGCACTACGCTGGGCGATCGCGTCATTGTGCATGCGGGCGCGGTGCTGGGCAGCGACGGCTTCGGTTACGTGCGCGATCGCAAGAATGGACATTACGAAAAATTCCCGCAGGTGGGCCGGTTAGTCATCGAAGACGATGTCGAGATCGGGGCCAATACGACCATCGATCGCGGAGCGCTCGACGAGACGCGCATTCGTCGGGGAACGAAGATAGACAATCTGGTCCACATTGGCCACAACTGCCAGATCGGCGAAGACGTCGTGATTGCCGCGCAGACCGGTCTCTCTGGAAGCATTGTGATTGAGGATGGCGTCGTGCTCGGCGGCCAAGTTGGCATTGGCGAGCACGCGCGCATTGGAGAGGGCGTCATGCTCGGTGGGCAGGGCGGCGTTCTGCCGAACAAGGTCTTGCGCGGCAAGGGCGTTGCGTTCTGGGGAACGCCGGCGCAGCCGCTGCGGCAGTATCTGAAACAGTTGGCGACGTTGGCGCGCATCGCGAAAAAAGACTAAGCATGGCATTCGTCGTCATTGGCGGACACTCGCGCAGCGTTGGCAAGACCAGCGTGGTCGCGGGCTTGATCTGGGCACTGCCCGAGTTTGATTGGACCGCCGTGAAGATCACGCAGTACGGTCACGGCGTCTGCTCGGCGAACGGAGAGCCGTGCGACTGCACCACCGGCGACCACTCCTGGGCGATTTCAGAAGAGCGCGACCGCTCTGGCGAGTCGGATACGTCGAGATTTCTTGTTGCTGGAGCGAAGCGCGCACTGTGGGTGCGGACCGAGCAAGGTCGCCTTGCCGAAGCGATGCCTGCGCTGCGAGCGAAGATCGAGACCGCTGGTAATGTGATCATCGAATCGAACAGCGTTCTGAAGTTCCTGCGTCCCGATCTGTATCTGACCGTGCTCGATCCCGCGACAGCCGACTTTAAGAACTCAGCCCGCGAATTCCTCGACCGGGCCAGCGCAGTGATCCTGCACGAAGCCGCCACTGGGCCCGCGTGGCAAGCGGTCTCTCTGAAGCCGGTAGCCGAACGCCCTATCTTCCGCGTAACCCCGCCGCCCTATGTAACGCCAGAGATTGTGGAGTACGTCCGTTCAAATCTGGCAAAAAGCGTTGTGTAAGAAGGGAACCTAGACCACTAGCCACTGATCACTGATCCCTGATCACTGCTTTTGCTATCCTTGCGCGTGCGGCAAATTCATCCCAGCGCCTGGCTGTTGGTCGTGCTGTCGGCGGTTCTGCAGGTCCTCATCTTTCCTCTTCCCGGCGTTTACGTTCTTTCATGGGTTGCGATCGCGCCCCTGATCGTTGCGCTGCTGCGCGCGCGTCCTGCGGGCGAACTCGAGGTTGCAGGCTCCCTCAAACTTCGGCCTGCGACGCCCGTGCAAGCTTTTCTACTCGCCTACGTGTGCGGAATCCTCTGGTATGCGGGCACCTGCTACTGGATCTTCGATACGATGCGTAACTATGGCGGCCTCAGCACTTCTGCCGCCATCCTCGCGCTGTTTCTTTTTTGCTGCTACCTCGGCCTGTATCACGGATTCTTCGGCCTGTTCGTGAGCCTGCTCGTGGGCCCGACGCGCGACGAGCGCCGCGCCCTGGTGACGATCCCATTTCTCTGGGTAGCCGTCGAATTGGCGCGGACGCGAATCACTGGATTTCCTTGGAACCTCTTGGGGATCTCTCAAGTCAACAACGTCGCTCTATGCCGTCTCGCTGGATGGACCGGCGTCTACGGCATCTCGTTTGAGATTGTGCTAGTGAACGTCGCGCTCGCAGCCGCATTTCTGATCCCGAAACAAAAGCGTAGCTCGATGCTGGTCGCAGCGCTGGCCGCCGCATGCGTACTGCAGGCAGGGAGATTGATCGAAGCTCCATCGTCGAAGGCAGACCGCGCAGCCCTGCTCGTACAGGAGAATGTTCCGGTCTCCGCCAACTGGACGCAGCCTGGGTATTTTCAGCAAACTCTGACGCAACTCACCGCTCTGACCGTGAAGTCTGCAAGCGCGAACGGGAAGGTCGATCTCATCGTCTGGCCGGAATCTCCGGCTCCGTTTTTCACCAATGACGCTCGCTTTCGTGATGCGGTCAGCGATATGGCGCGCGAGGCTAACACCTGGACCGTGGCCGGGGCGATAGGGAGTGACGCCCCGAGCACGTCGAAGGAGGCTTCACCGATCTTTAACTCCGCCGCATTGGTCAGCCCCACCGGCGATTGGAAAGCGCGCTACGACAAAATTCACCTCGTGCCCTTCGGCGAATACTTGCCGTTCCCGAGTCTCTTTTCGTTCGCGGGTGGCTTGACCAAAGAAGTTGGCGAGTTCGGACGCGGTTCATCGCGAAAACCGTTAGACGCGGGAGGCATTCCTCTCGGCGTCTTCATCTGCTACGAGTCCATTTTCCCCGACGAGGTTCGGCAGTTCGCCAACGATGGTGCACAGGTCTTCGTGAACATTTCCAACGATGGATGGTATGGCGACAGCGGCGCCTACGCGCAGCACCTGAACCAGACACGCATGCGCGCCATCGAAAACGATCGCTGGATTTTGAGCGCCACCGACACTGGCGTCACCGCTTCGATCGATCCCATGGGCCGCGTGGCCGCCCGTGTGCCTCGCAAAGAGCGAACGGCGCTGGTTGCGCCATATTCCCTCACTTCCGTAACTACTTTCTACACACGTAATGGCGACTGGTTCGCATACGCGTGTGCGATAATTTTGATAGCAGCGCTGCTCATGCGCCTGCCATTTTTCAAAAACCGTAAGAAGGTTGAAGCGTCCTCATGAATCAGGAGATGGTGCTGGAGTACGAAAAGCTGGGCAAGAAGGTCCACGAACTTCGGGAGTATCTTTGACGCGGAGAAGCTCCGTCCGCAACTAGCAGAAATTGAAAAGCAGTCTGCCGACCCGAATCTGTGGTCGAATCCGCAGCGTTCACAGCAGGTCATGCGCGAGAAGAAGCGGTTGGAGCACCTGCTCGCGACCGACGCCGACCTCCAGCGCCGCGGCGATGACATTGCCGCGTACTTCGATCTCGCCAAAGAAGGCGAGAACGTTGATGCCGATCTGCAGCGCGAAATCGGCGCCCTGACCGCGTTGATCGACAAGCTTGAAACCGAGACGCTGCTTTCGGGCGAGAACGACGCGCGCAACGCCATTGTCACCATTCATCCCGGCGCCGGCGGCACAGAATCACAGGATTGGGCCGACATGCTTCTGCGCATGTATTTGCGCTGGGCTGAGCGCCAGGGATTCGAAACCGTCCTCTACGACTATCAGGCAGGCGAAGAAGCCGGACTCAAATCCGCGACGTTTGCCGTCAACGGCGAGTACGCCTTCGGACTTCTGCAGGGCGAGATCGGCGTGCATAGACTCGTCCGTATTTCGCCCTTCGATCAGGCGAAGCGCCGCCACACTTCATTTGCCAGCGTCTTCGTCTCTCCGGAGATTGACGACAGCATCGATATCGTCATCAAGCCGGAGGATATCCGCATCGATACTTACCGCTCGAGCGGCAAGGGCGGACAGCATGTGAACACCACAGATTCAGCCGTGCGCATCACGCACATTGCTACGGGTCTGGTTGCCAATTGCCAGAATGAGCGCTCGCAGCACAAGAACAAAGAGCGCGCCATGAGCATGTTGCGCTCCAAGCTCTATGAGTACGAGATGGAGAAGAAGCGCGCCGCCACCAAGAAAATCGAAGACTCGAAACTCGACATCGAATTCGGATCGCAGATTCGCTCGTACGTGCTGCAGCCTTATCGCATGATCAAAGACCATCGCACGAAGACCGAAGTCGGCGACGTCGATCGCGTGCTTGACGGCGATCTGCTGCCGTTCATTCGCGCATATCTGCTGGCCCGGCGCGGGGAGAAGTCGTGAAGACCGCAGCAAGAAAAGCGCTAAAGGCGCAGAAGAGCATCAAGCTTGGGCCACGCTTCCTGCGTGCGTTCTTGTTCGCCGCCGAGAAACACAAAAAGCAAACGCGCAAGGCGTCGACCATCCCGTATATCGCGCACTTGATGGGTGTCGCTTCGCTGGTGCTCGAAGCGGGCGGCGACGAAGACCTCGCCATTGCCGCGCTTCTGCATGATGTGGTGGAAGACTGCGGCGGAGCGCCCTTGCTCAAAGAAATTCGCCGCAAGTTCGGCGATCGCGTCGCCAAAGTGGTCGACGGCTGCACCGATGCCGATACGTATCCCAAGGCGCCGTGGCTCGAGCGCAAGCAGACCTACATCCGGCGTTTGAAGACCGAAGGCGCCGATACGCGCCTGGTTTCGGCTGCCGACAAACTGAACAACGTCCGCTCCATCCTCAGCGACTACCGCGCCGTCGGAGAATCTGTCTGGTCACGGTTCCACGGTGGACGCGAGGGCACTCTTTGGTACTATCGGACTTTGCGGGACGTATTTCTCCGGCATAAGCGCAACCGCATCACAAGAGAGCTGGAACTTGCGGTGAACGAACTCGAGTCGCTAGCCGGAAAGACGCCGGTTTCCGGCGCCAGAACTTCACCCGCGGTCGAGGCCTGAACTATGGGGCGTTTGATCGATCAAGTCCGCGCTTCGAAGCTGCCCTCGAACATGATGCAGTTTGCTGCGCGCGGCGCGCTGCAAGTGCCCGCCGCCGAGAACATTGAAATCCTCGTCTATCTGGCCCGGCACAACAAGGTTTTCGGTGAACTGGCGCGCATGACCCTGGCTGGATGGGACGAGAAATCCTCGGTGGCCGCGGCCTCTGATCCCCAAACAACAGAGGAAGTTCTTAAGTACCTAATTTCACCCGATAATCTGCGCCCGGCGCTGCTGCCCGCCCTGCTCGAAAATCCCTCGGTTCCTGAGAAGGGTCTGGTGAAACTCGCGAGCACCGCCCTGCGCGAAACGGTTGAAGTGATGGTCAAAAGCACGCGAGTGCAGTCGTTGGCCGCCGTGGTTACGGCCCTCAAGTCGAATCCGTATTTGAAGAAGGAAGAGGCGGAGGAGTTGCGCCGCTATTCGAGCGGCTCCGGATCTTCCGCCGTCCAGCAGAACGCTCCCGTGCTTCACCAGGTTTCCGTGACTCAGGCGCAAGCGGGACAGGCGCAAGGCGAAGGCGAAGCGGCCGACCATGCCGGCCACGAGCCTGAAGCCGGTGGCGCTGATGAAGAAACTGTCACGGCCTACATAAACGAGCACGCTGACGAGATCGCATCGGAGGGCGAGAAACCTTTCCAGTCCATCGGCGGTGTCGTTGAGTTACTCGGAGCAGATTATTTTCCGGTGATCGAGAGTGCAGAGGCGCCCACCCCGGCCGAAGCTCCCGCGCCAGTCGCAGCAGCGCCGAAAGTGGCGCCCGTTCCCAAGCCGCCGGTCGCTCCCAAGCGCGAGAATGCGCTCCAGAAAATCAGCCATCTCGACGTTAAGGGACGTATCCAGCTGGCGTTGAAGGGGAACAAAGAAGAGCGTTCGCTTCTCATTCGCGACGGCACGAAGGTCGTGGCGCTTGCGGTGCTCGAGGCCCCCAAGCTCTCGGACGGCGAAGTAGAAAAATTTGCCAGCCAGAAGAATGTGCTCGAAGCAGTGCTCCGGCAAATTCCGCTCAAGCGGCGCTTCATGAAGAACTACATTGTCGTGCGGAATCTGGTGGCAAATCCGCGTACGCCCCTCGACCTCGGCTTGGGCCTGATGAAATATATTTTGCCAACGGATCTGAAGAACATCTCTGGGAACAAAGATGTTTCGGAAACCATTCGCAAGCTGGCTCTGAAACTGTACAAGCAGAAGCTGGACGCAGCCGCCAAGAAATAGACTGCAAGCGCGAATAGAATGGAGATCCTTTGGCTTCCCTACCACAATCCGATCCCATTACAGATTTGCTGAAGCGCGCCAAGACGATCGCCGTCGTCGGCCTCTCTGATAATCCGCTGCGACCCAGCCACGGCGTTTCGGCCTACATGCAGAGCCACGGATATCGCATTATTCCGGTGAATCCCCAGATTCAGGAATCTCTGGGAGAAAAAGCGTACCCGTCTCTGCTCGATATTCCGCAGAAAGGGCAGGAGAAGATCGACATCGTGAATATTTTTCGCCGTCCGGAGTATGTCGAAGCAATTGTCGATCAGGCGATCCAGCTCAAAATTCCGGCTGTCTGGATGCAGGAAGAAATCATCAATGAGAAGGCTGCGGAAAAAGCGCGCAAGGAGGGAATCTTCGTTGTGATGGACCGCTGCATCCTGCAGGAACATCGCGCGCGCCTGCGATGAGCTAGCCCCCGACGATTTAGCGTCCGACTCCCACAAATACCACGCTCGCATCGTCGCGCACACCGGAACCATTGGCGAAGGAACGCACGTCGTCGATGATGCTCACCGCCGACGCTCCTGGCTTCAAGACATGCTCCGCAAGCCGGCACAGGCCGTATTCCTCTTCGTGCGCATTCTCCGCTTCGGTAATTCCATCGCTGTAGAAGACAAGCTTCGATCCCGGCGACAGCGTGATATGCGTTTCGGAATAATCCCCGCAGCTCAACCCGAGCGGCAATCCGCGTTCAGTGTCGAGAAAATGTTCGCCCTCGTCGTCGGTGAAGAGCGGCCGCAAATGCCCGGCGTTGGCAAAAACCACGGTGCGGGTCGCGGGGTCCAGCACTGCGTAAACCATCGTTACAAATTTTCCAGCAGGGAAGTCATCGACCAGTAACTGGTTCAGCTTTGTCAGCACTTCGCTAGGGGAGCAGCATGCTTCAGCCAGTGACCGGAATACGCCACGCGTAGCAGACATCAGCAGAGCAGCGGCAGTGCCTTTGCCCGAAACGTCGGCGAGTACGAGTCCCCACCGTCCATCCGGAAACGGAATGAAGTCGTACCAATCGCCACCCACGGCGCGCGCTGGCACGCTTAGGCCAGAAACCACAAAGCCGGGGATGTAAGGAGAACTCTTTGGCAACAGAGCCTGCTGAATGGTCCGCGCTTCCTGGGCTTCGCGATCCAACGCCGCGCGCTCCGCCCGCTCCGACTGCAGCCGTCGTGCGTTATAAATCGCGACTGCCACGTGATCGCATAGCGCTTGTAGAATTCTCAATTGCTGGCGGGGAAATCCATCGACCTCAGGATGCGATGCCGTAAAAACGCCCACTAACTGCTCACCCACGCGCAGGGGAATCGCAACCTCAGAGAGCGTCGAGTCCTCGCATCCGATGTAGTACTGATCTTTTCGCACGTCGGGCGCGTAACGCATCTGGCCCGTAGAAGCGACGTAGCCGACCATCCCTTCCTGGCCGATCTTCAAGCGAAAGCCCTTGCCGTTTACACTGCATCCACGCACGCCCGCCAGCACCATCTCGCTGCGATCCTCGTCATGCAGGTAAATTCCCGCTTCAACGCAGCCGAACGAGTCGATTACTTCGTTCACTACACTTTCGATGAGTTGATCCAGGTCGAGAATGGACGTAATTCTCTGAGCAGCTTTTTGCACGCGCTGCAGGTCTTCTACGAGGTCCGCGGGCAGAGCGCGAACGGGAAGAGTCTCGTCACTAACAGTACTGGTAAGCGCAGACATAAGAAGCAGCCCCAAAACAGATTTAGCACACCCTCATCGTTGCCCAATAAGATGTCGCAGTCGGAGGCTACGATTCTTTCTTTGACAGGGAATCTGGCTGTGAATTCGGTGCGGAATTGGGGCCTTCAGAGGCGCGCGAACGCTGCCGCTTGATCTCTTCCAGCCGCTCTCGAATGCGTTTCTCAATGCCTTCATTCGTCGGCCTGTAATAGACGCGGTCGCGCAAGTTGTCGGGCAGGCATTGCATGTCAGCTACCTTGGCCTCGAGATCGTGGGCGTACTGATATCCCTGGCCGTAGCCGAGTCCCCTCATCAGGCTCGTCGGAGCGTTGCGCAGGTGCAGCGGCACTGCGTCAGCTGCAGTCTGCTCGACATCTTGCTGCACCTCGCCGTATGCGGTGTACAGCGCATTCGACTTCGGCGCGACCGACAGATAGACCACCGCTTGCGCCAGCGCCAGATTGCCCTCGGGCATGCCGATAAAGTCGACCGCATCGCGCGCCGCCATGCACAAAGACAGGGCGTTCGGGTCGGCCAGCCCAATATCTTCTACGGCCATGCGCACCACGCGCCGTGCAACATAAAGCGGATCTTCTCCCGCTTCGAGCATTCGCCCCAGCCAATACAGAGCCGCGTCGGGATCACTGTTGCGCACCGATTTGTGCAGCGCCGAAATCAGGTTGTAGTGTTCTTCGCCGGTTTTGTCGTAGAGCAGAGTGCGCTTCTGCAGCGCGTCGCGGACAATCTCGTCGGTAATCTCGCGAATACCTTCAGAATTCTTTTGCGCAAGTCCTGCAGCGACTTCCAGAACGTTGTAACCGCTGCGCGCGTCGCCGCTGGTGTAGCTGGCGATTTTCTTGAGAACATCATCGGACGCCGCTAGATTCATCTCGCCTAAGCCGCGTTCGCGGTCCGTCAGAGCTCGCCTGAGCAGCAGCACGATCTGTTCTTCGGTCAGCGGCTTCAGCACGTACACTCGGCAGCGCGACAGCAACGCCGAGTTAATCTCGAATGACGGATTCTCGGTGGTCGCCCCGATCAGCCGGATGTTGCCCTTCTCCACATGCGGCAGAAAAGCATCTTGCTGCGCCTTGTTGAAGCGATGAATCTCGTCGATGAAGACGATCGTCCGCGTGCCGTATTGTCGCGCGCGTTCCGCGTCGGCCATGACCTGCTTGATTTCCTTGATCCCGGCGAGTACGGCGGAGAATTCAATGAACTCCGCCTTGGTCATATTCGCGATGATCTTCGCCAGCGTTGTCTTGCCCGTGCCCGGAGGTCCCCAGAAAATCAGCGAGCCGGTGTCGTCGCGATCGACCTGTGTGCGCAGCGGTTTGCCCGGTCCGATCAGGTGCTCCTGCCCAACGTACTCTTCGAGCGTGCGCGGACGCATGCGATCCGCCAGCGGCCGAGTCGCGTCGGCCGCATTACTCGCATTCGGGATGGGCTGAAAGAGATTCAATCTGCCTACTTGATAGATGACAGAATTGGGCAAGACGCACCATCAATACAGCGGCGGTTCTCCCTCCGGCCTCGTTTTCCATCGCCGGTGAACCCATAGCCACTGGTCCGGATATTTCCGCACGTAGTCCTCAATCACTTTCGTGAACCTCTGCGTGTTCGCGACGATGTCCGCCTCCAGATCGCCTGTGCGAATCAACTCGACCGCCGGATCGAAGCGCAGTCGGTACTTGCCTAACGCCTCATCCCAGATCGTAAATCCAGGAAGCACCGCCGCGTCGGTGCGCAGCGCAATTCGCGCTAACCCGCTCGCCGTACAAGCCTTGATGCCGAAGAAATCCACGAACACGCCCTGCGGCGGAGTCATGTTCGTGTCCATCAGAATTCCCACCGTTTCCCCCGCCTTCATCGCCGCCAGCAACCCGCGCACGAAGTCGTCCTTGGCGACCGTCTTGTTGCCATGCATTGTGCGGTAGTGCTCGATCATGCGGTCGAGATATGGATTATCCATCGGCCGCATCACGATGTGCAGCCAGTGCCCGTGCAGCGAATGAGCGAATGCGGAAAGCTCCCACCCGCCGAAATGAGCGGTCAGAAAGAGCACTCCCTTGCCCCGAGCATAGGCCTGCTCGTAGTTCTCGAGCCCGTCGTAGACCACGACTTCGTCTATGTTCTCAGGGGAGTATCGAGGAAACTGGCACAACTCGGCGAGTTGTCGGCCCAGGGAAGTGAAGACTCCGCGCAAAATGCTGGCTCGCTCGGCCTCGCTTTTTTCCGGAAGCGCCATGGCCAGATTGCGCATGCCGACTTCGCGCAAGCGAAAATGCAGAAGATAGACAACGCGGCCCAGACTAATCGCGAAGGCCCGCGACATAGATCGCGGCATCAAGCCCAGCAATTTGATGAACGGCCACGCAGCCGCGTATTCGAGTTTCCGACGCATCAGGGAAGCGTGACGCTATCACCCGAAAAATCCATTGTCAAATCTCGGCTCAACGCGCCTCAAGGAAACACCAGATCGAAGTCCGATGTCCGCGGTCAGAGGTCCGAATCCAAGCCTACTTCGCCGCGTCCTGCGCCCATTTGGAGAGCGTCGACAGAAATGGATTCGCCCCCGCCGGCGGATCGACCTCGCCCGTCAACGACGCCTTCGACGTCACCATGTGTCCGTAAAAGTCACGCGTGGTGTCCTTATCCTGCTTCACCACGGCTCCATTCAAACTCACGCCGGCAAACACTCCGCGCGCACGAGAATAGGTGAGCACCTCGGCACGCATCTTCCAGTCTGTGTTTCCCTCGGCGTGACGTCCCACAGGACCGGCCGCCACCGACGCGTCGGCGCCCAGCGCGAACTTGCTCGACAGCAGATGCTGCATGCCGTTCTTGTTCATGATCAGCATAACCAGATCCACGGCCTGTCCGCCGATCTGAAATCCAAAGCTGCCGCCCGTCACCATAAAGAATGCCGGAGCGCTCCATCCTTTCGCCGTGCGGCAACTGGCCAGTCCGCGGCCGTATTTCGCGCCGACAATGAACCCGCCCTTCAACATCGACGGAACCACGGCAACGCACTCGGCCGAACCCATGATTTCGCTGGGAATGCCCGAGTCTGGTGTGGATTGAATGTCATTCAGCACATCTGCAGCGGCCTGAAGGCGGTCCGTTGCCTTGGAGTCCTTCGCATCGTCATCAGCCGCCATGGCTAGCGCACACAGCGACACAATCAGGGTCAGCAATACAAGCTTCTTCATTGGTGCCTCACCACACAACAAGATTCACTGGGATCAGATACTTGGATTGTAAATGAAGTCAGATCGTTGCATGAACGGACCAGGATCAGATGGGGCAAGATCAGATGGACCAGGATCGGATGAACCAGGCTTGCCTCAGGCGCGCCTCAGGCATGGAATCCAAGACTCGTATCAGGGCGCGCCTTCAGGCGCGCAACAAGTGCCGCAAGCAAGAATCCCGCCTTCAGAGGCGCTGCCACTGCGATCTGATTTTGTCGAAAGAATTGAACGGGAGCGAGAGACTCGCGGACAAAAAATGCGGGGCTGAAAGCAGTGACCCTAATCGCCACTCTCAACCCCGTCTCCCAGGTTCTGTGGTAGGTGAGGCGAGTATGCGGTGCCTCCGAATTCCAGACAAGATTACGAAGGTAAGTGTCCGGAAGTTACCGTTTTTACCCTGAGCGGTGAGCTGCGAGCAATGAGCCACCAGGTTCGGTCCGTTCGCTGCTCACCGCTCACTGCCTTACTTCGCCGTCACCAGCGAATGCGTAATCGCATGCACCGACAACGCAATCCGATTCTGCACGCCCACCTTGCGCATCAGCTTCGCGACGTGCGCTTTCACGGTGCGCTCTTCAATTCCCAACTGGCCGCCGATCTCTTTGTTGGAACGTCCGGCCACCAGCATTTCCAGAACTTCTTTTTCGCGGTCGGTGAACGTCACGCGGCCCGCCGGAAAGATCCGGCCCGGGGCAGATGACACTCGCTCGATGAACATCGATAGAACTCGACGCGGGGCCCATACCGATCCCTGGTTCACGATGCGAATCGCCTGCGCAAACTCCGCTGGTGTGGCGGCCTCGTCCACGTATCCCTTGGCCCCCGACGCGATCGCTTTCAGGATGGTTTCTTCATCGATTCCAGAACCGGTCACGATAATGCGTAAATCAGGACGCGTTGCCTTCAGGCTGGCCATCACGTCAAATAAGTTTTGTCCGGAACGGTTGCCGAGCAGAATGAGATCGATGCCTTGCAGCGTGCTGATCTCAGGCAATGCGGCGGACACGAGTTCGAACTCGGGCTCAGAGTCGAACAATGCGCGGAACCCAACGAAGCGCAATGGATCGCTTTCCACCACCGCGATTTTGATCACTGGTTTTCTGGCTACTGCTGCTTTCATAGTTTTCCCTGTAGGGTTAGATTCTTCTACTCAGCATAGTAATAATTCGGCGTAAAGCAAAGAGAAGGTGACTGAAGTGAAATTACGGGAGTAACATAGAAAAATAAGCCTGAACGCAGGATTGGCGGCCAAATTCAGGCACGGCGAGCCTCATTTGAATGCGCGCGCTAACAAACCGCTCACTTTTCCCGGAGATGCCTTCGCATGATTTGTTCGAAAAGACCGGCCCTGTTGTGGATCATGATCTTCGTATTCTTCCTCGGTGTTTGCGCGCTGTTCGCACAAGATGCAACGCCTGCGCCTGCAACTCAGGCTCCGGCCTATACCCCGAAGTTTCACGGCGACCCAGCCCACTCGGATTCCGAAGCCGCGGCGCTTGCCTACATGCGCGTGGTCATGCGCGCCGAAGTCGGATTTAATAAGCACTACGGCCACTACGCCCTCTCCCTAGCCCAGCTCGTGCACTCCGGAACCTTCACCCAGCGCATGTTGAATCCGGACCGCGGTGACTACACCGTCGGCTACAAGGGAAAGAAAGACAACTTCATTCTCACCATGACGCCCAAGATGCTCGACGCTCAGCATCGTTCGTTCTATGCGGAAGACGATGGCAAAATCCACGCGGACGATACCAAGGCGGCCGATGCGAACTCAGAGGTCGTTGAAACCCACCACTGGTGAAATCCACCTCACGAGAAGATCCCAGCTAAGGCACCTGAACAAGAAAAGAGGCGCGCCGCAGCGCACCTCATCTATTTTGTACTTCTTCTTACCGCGTTAACGGCGGCCCATTCCACCGCCGCCACGGAATCCGCCGCCATGGAATCCGCCAAACCCACCGCCGCGCATTCCGCCGCCGCGTACCGCGCCGCCGTGAAAGCCACCCATGCCAGCCCCGCCCCTGAAGCTACGGACGGAGTTGCCATGGAATCCGCGGCCAATCGCCATAGGACGCGATCCGTCGAAGTGGTGATAGCCATGAGAGTATCCGCGGCCAACGACAAATGGCATGCGGTACACCACGAGCGGCGAATAGAAGCCCCACCCAAACGGGTTGTAGAAGAAGCCGCTACCCGGTAGAAACGTGTATCCCGCAAACCACGGATCCCAGTACCATCCCGCACCCCACCATCCCGGACCGTATCCTCCGTTCGCGTAATACATCTGGGCCGAGTCGACGTTAGCCTGAGACAAGTATTCCGACCGCAAACTGCTCCAGCGATAAAGGTCATCGTTCTGCGCGACTTCATTCTTGTTGAAGCCCTCCGCTTTGATCTTGCTGGAATTCAGCGCGAGCTCGTGTCCCTTCTTCACCGTTGTATTGCGGTCGTCGGCGGAAACGATTGCTTTGCCGTCAAACACGCGAACCTGCTGGTTCGCCGCATCGAAGTCGTATAGACCCGTCTTTACGACTCGGGTGTCCGCGCCAGGTTGGCTAACGTGGATGTCGTTCTCTTTGTAGAGTTGATCGACTTCCAGCATCGCCTCGCCCTGGTCGAGCGCGACCTGCGTATTCGTCAGGCTGTTGGAAACCATCTTCACCGAACTGTTGCTGCCCAGCCGCAGGTAAACTCCCGGCGTCAGCAGGATTTCGGCCTTGCCGTTCCCCGTTTCCAGGACTTCTCCGTTCTGTAGATTTGCCGAGCCTACCGCCTTGGAATCGAGCGTCTGGTTACCCATCGACGCCTGCCCCTCCACGTAGTTCAGGGTTCCCGGCACTGCCGTATGACTGCTGTCTGTGTTCGCTCCCCAAGCAGGCACAGACAGAAGCGCCGCTAGAACGCAGCTTGCGGCCACTGTGCTCCATCTCGCCAGCTTCATAAGTACTCACCTCCAATTTCTTCCCACACTACATTAGATGAGCCGTTGTGGTGCGGCGATGCTCGTGTAAGCCTTTGAGAAGCAAAGAGTTACTCCTTTACGTGTCGGCAGGTCGAAAGATCGAGGAATCTGAGTTCAGGCAAAGGCTGTATTGCAGCATCCACGAAACCTTGACACTCTCGGGGAACGGCGTGCATCACCCCAAATCTCCGCTGGGACCGCAGCCCAATAGAAATACAGGGATTTCGAAAAAGTGGAGGTTCCATCATGCGACAACTGCTGTTACTCTCAGTGCTGCTGCTCGGTGTCACCTGGGCCGTAGCACAGGATGCGCCCGCCACCGGGCAAACCGGCTCGCAACAGGCGAGCGCCTCTCAAACGTCCGTTGTAGGTTGTCTGAGCAGTTCCGCGGGCAAGTACATGCTGACGGACAAGCACGGCAATACCATTCAATTGACCGGCGACACGGCGAAGCTCGCTGACCACGTCGGCCACGAGATCAAAGTCACCGGCGTTGCCTCGTCTGACTCCGCTGCGCCCGGCAGCACCGGAGCATCCGCGTCTGCGCCGCAATCGATCGACGTCACTTCGATGAAACACATCTCCAAGACATGCAAGAGTGGAGGCATGGCACACTAACCCCGTCGCTCAAAAAGCCCAGCTCGAGGATGAGCTGGGCTTTTCTCTTTTCGACTCGTTCTACTGCCAATCTCTATGGCTGATCTTCCGCCTCAGGGATCGCCTGCACCTGCATTGTCTTCCGGTCGCCTTCGCTCAAACGCACCGAGACTCCTTGGCTCTCATACGCCTTGAGAAACTCGGGATTGTAGTACGCGTCGCTGTCCACGCTCTCCCATGCCAGCAGCGTATAGTCTCCCGGAGGAATCCCGCGCAGGCTGAAGCGTCCGCTCTGGTCGCTGGTCGTCTTGTGATAGCGATCGACCCGCGTGCGCAATCGCGGCTCTGGCACCGCAACGATCACCGCATTCGCGACCGGCGCGCCTTTCTGGTCGGTGACTACTCCTTCGACTACCCCACCATTGGTGCTTGCTACCAGATCGAGCACAGTTGTGCCGCCATTCACGCTGATTCCCGAAGCATCGGCCTCGCGTCCGCCCGCTGCCACACCTTTCAGAAACAGATCCGCATTCATGCCGGTATCGCCCGCGAGTTGCACATAATAGTTTCCCGGCGGAACGCTTTTCCATTCAAAGCTGCCGTCCACCGCGACGTGAGCCACATTGGAGAATCCGTCTCCCAGAGAGAGCGTCCCAAGCGAATCGTCGTCGCCATCGACCGAGCGTAGCGACAGAAAAATCTGAGTAGGATCGAATTGCCTCGCGTTGCCGTTACTCTCGATCCGCAACCGACCGCGAACCCACCCGCCAGGTTGCGGAGCCAGCCGCAGGCCATCGACGCTGTTCATGACCTGCAGCGATTGCCGCGCCATCATCGGAACTGCGGAATTATCGACTGTGGCCAAAATCGTATACGCGCCCGGCGCAACGTCGCGAATCACGAAGCTGCCATCCTTCCGTATCTCCGCGCCATTCAGTACGACATTGAAATCACGGGACTGCAGCATGACGGCCGCTGAGGAGCGCGGCGGAAGATTCACCACCGACCCCCGAATGCTCAGGCTCGGACTCGGCGTCAGCGAGAAGTTTGCCGGAAACTCGTCGCCGGCGTGCAACTGGATCGGCGAGGCTTGGCTTCGATCCCCAGTCCCGGGATAGTAGGTCGTCTGATACGACGTCGCTGGCTTGTCAGCTTCCTTTGCCCCGCGCGTTTCTGCCGACACGCCCGCAGTCTCGATCAGGCTCTTGAAGTCTGGCGGAGGATTCACCGAGAGGTAATAACTTCCCGCCGCCAGTCCAGCAATTCGATATTCCCCGAGATCATTCGTCCGTTCCGCGCCGGCCTGCTCCCACCGGCTGTGTCCCACGACGAACTTCTGGCGCAGCACCGACACTTGGGCGTTCGCCAGGGGATCGCCGTCTTCGTCGGTCACGTGGCCTTGCACGACCGCTGCGGCTTCCAAGTGAATGTTCAGATCCTTCAGTTCCTGCCCAGCAGTCAGAGCCAGCACCCTCCCATCGCTGCGCGCCCGATGCTTGTCGACTTCGAGATATCCCGTGCGCTCTGCGAACAGCCGATATCGCCCGGGCGCGATCCCCTCAATGCGAAAGCCGCCATCGAGCCCGCTCACCGCCGTGTAATCTCCACCAGCTGCCTGGTTCTCGGCGATCAGCTCGATAAGAGCCTTTTTCACGGGTTCGCCCGACGGATCCTTGGTCACGATGCCCGAGATCACCGCGCGGGCCGTCTTCGCGGGCGCACCCTGCCCCAAAGCGGACGCTCCCAGCAGAGACATCACCAGAAATGCAGAGCCCAGTTTCATGGATTGATTTCGGGAACGTCGAGAACAGCTGCTAAACCAGCCGGGAGGATCGGCCGTCCCTATTCTAACCCGGATCAACCGCAGCCCCAAGCGCGGTTTTCCTTCGTGGATCTTCGTGTCCTTGGTGGTTAACGCTTTTGTTCTTCTGCTGATTGACAGGAACAGGAATAGGTCCTATATTTAGATAGTCATCTAATTACACAACCATCTAACAATGGCCTCATCCTCCAACAAAGCCTTCAAAGCGCTAGCCGATCCCACACGCCGCGAGATTCTCAACCTCCTCCGCCGCGGTGAGATGACGGCTGGCGACCTGGCGGAGCGCTTCGACATGACCAAGCCCACCATGTCTCACCACTTCGCCGTATTGAAGGACGCCGACCTGCTTACCAGCCGCCGCGACGGCCAGCAGATCTGGTACGCCCTGAACACAACTGTCGTGCAGGACTTAATGGCGTGGGCCATGGACTTGATCAAGGGCAATGGGCAGGAACCGGCCCACAAAACACCGCAGGAAGAAGACCCAAAATGAACATCGCCGATCGAACCAACCGCAACTACTACCTCGGCGCGGCCGCGGTCGTTCTGGCAATGCTTGTGGGCACGCTGGTCGCCTACCCGCAGCTGCCCAACATCGTTCCTCTCCATTGGGACGCGCAAGGCCATGTGAACGGCTGGGGCCCAAAGTGGATGCTGTTGCTCCTCGGCCCCGGTATGATGACCGCGATCGTATTGATGTTCTCCGCGCTCCCCTGGCTCTCTCCGAAGAAGTTCGAAGTGGATTCTTTCCGCGCGACCTACCTCTACATCATGATCGTGACCGTCGCCATGATGGCCTATTTCCAACTGCTCATGCTGATCTCAGCACTGGGCGTGGCGCTCGACGTAACTCGCGCGGTCGAAGGCGGAGTCTGCTTGCTCATCGCGCTCCTTGGGAACGTCCTCGGTAAGGTGCGCAGAAATTTCTATGTCGGCATTCGCACTCCGTGGACCATCGCCGACGAGCGCGTGTGGAACGTCACCCACCGATTCGCCGCCAAGACTTTTTTCGTCGGAGGCCTGCTGGGATTGCTGGCCGTAATCTTGCGGGCGCCCTTCTGGTTTCCCATCACTACGATCCTCGTCGCGGCGTTGGTCCCGGTGATCTACTCGTTAGTCTTCTACAAGCAACTGGAGCGGCGCGGCGAACTGCACTAACGCAATTCCTCACCGGACACATGAACAATTTGCCCCAGGGAGGGGCGAACCGCATGAAGCGCATTCTGACTCTGGCACTGCTGATCATCGTACCGAGCCTCGCTCACGCCCAGGACCTCTCGGGCGATTGGCAGGGGACACTCAGCGCGAGCGGGGCCGAACTCCGCCTTGTTCTGCACATCACGAAGTCCGCAGACGGCAGCCTGAAAGCCACGCTCGACAGCGTCGATCAAGGAACCAACGGCATTCCGGTAAGTTCCGTCACTCTGAAAGACTCCACGCTGAGCCTCGAGATCGAAGCCGTCCACGGCACGTATGAAGGCAAAGTTTCGGCGGATGGCAAGACCATCTCCGGTACCTGGTCGCAGGGCGCGTCTTTGCCCCTGAATTTCAAACGTGGCGCCCCGCCCCTCAAGATCGAACACAAGCCTGCCAAGCCCTCCGACATCGACGGGGCGTGGATGGGATCACTCGACTTGGGAGCCGTCCGGCTGCGAGTCGTCTTTCACCTTGTCAACACTGAAGACGGCCTCATCGCCACGCTAGACAGCCCTGACCAGGGCCAGAAAGGGCTGCCCACAACCTCGGTCACGCGCGATGGCGCGAACTTGAAGATCGAAGCCAAAGCCATTGGAGGAGTCTTCGAGGGCAAAATCGCCGCCGATCTCCAATCCATCGACGGCACCTTCACCCAACTCGGCGCCGCGCACCCACTCATTCTGAAACGCGTGAAGGATCAGGCGGATCTCGAACCGAAGCGCCCGCAGAATCCGGTCAAGCCGTATCCCTACCGCGAAGAAGAAGTTTCCTACGATAACAAGCAGCAGAGCGTCACGCTGGCCGCAACGCTTACGATTCCTCAAGGCAAAGGCCCATTTCCTGCCGTCGTGCTCATCACCGGATCAGGCCCGCAGGATCGCGATGAGACTTTGCTCGGGCACAAGCCGTTTCTTATTCTTGCCGACTATCTCACGCGCCGCGGAATTGTTGTATTGCGCGCCGACGACCGCGGCACTGCTAAATCCACGGGAGACTTCAAAACCGCGACCACCGCCGACTTCGCCACCGATACCGAAGCCGGCATCGCCTACTTGAAAACGCGGGCAGAAGTGAATCCTCGCAAGATCGGCCTGATCGGGCACAGCGAAGGGGGAGTCATCGCGCCCATGATCGCGGCACGAAACAAAGACGTCGCATTCATCGTGATGATGGCAGGCACCGGAGTCCCCGGAGATCAGGTCATAGTCGCCCAAGGGGAAGCGATCGAAGTCGCCAGCGGCAAGAGTTCTGAAGAGGCGGCAAAGAACGCAACAAAAGAGAAAGAGATACTTACGCTGGTCGAAACCGAAAAAGATAAAGCCGTACTGGAAAAAGAGCTGAAGGAAAAACTGGCGGGGCAGATTCCCGAAGCCCAGATCGGACTACAAATCGAACAAGTTACCTCGCCATGGTTCCGCTACTTCCTGACCTACGATCCCGCGACGGCATTGCGAAAAGTAACCTGCCCCGTCCTCGCGATCAATGGCTCACTCGACAAACAGGTGCTACCCGCTCAGAACCTGCCGGCAATTCGCAAGGCGCTGGAAGAGGGCGGCAACAAGCACTTCGAAGTCGACGAACTCCCCGGCCTGAATCACCTGTTTCAGACCGCGAAAACCGGCGCCCCTTCCGAATACGCCGAAATCGAAGAGACCATGTCTCCCGTAGCGCTGGAGAAAATGTCAACCTGGATTCTGAAACAGTAGCTTCGATCTATGTGGGGAGAGCCGCCTCGGCTGTCGGACGCGCGACGCGCGCCCTGCTGGTTGGACGACCTGTCAGACTGCACTGCCCCGCCTCAACCGCAGTTCCCTTGTCATTCCGACCCCCGAGCGAACGCGAGGGGCGGAGGAATCTGCTGTCCTTGCGGCCGTGGTAAGAATCTGTCTAGTTCAGGAAATATTGCCGGTACAACGTATCTCTCTGCGCCGGACGGAATCCCGCGTCCCTAATAATCCTTCGCAATTCTTCTTCCGTGGTGCAGTTCGTAACGCCCGCCGCTCGAACCACGTTCTCTTCGAGCATTACCGAGCCCACATCATTGCCACCAAAGCGCAGTCCCATCTGGCAGACTTTTAATCCCTGTGTTACCCAGCTCGACTGCACATTGAGGAAGTTCGAAAGATAAATCCGCGAGATCGCCAGCACCTTCAAATACTCCACCGCCGTAGCTTCATCCCAATGCCGTCCGCCGAGCGCAGTATGCTGCGGCTGAAAGCTCCACGGGATAAACGCCGTGAACCCGCCCGTCTCTTCCTGCAACTCGTAAAGTTTCTGAAAATGGTTGATGCGATTTTCGTAATTCTCGCCGACGCCAAACATCATGGTCGCGGTCGTCCGCATCCCGATCTGATGGGCCGTGCGATGCACGTTGATCCAGTCTTCGGTAAGACACTTCAGCCGCGCGATCTTGTAGCGCACTTCGTCGTCGAGAATTTCCGCGCCGCCGCCGGGAATCGAATCGAGCCCCGCATCGCGCAGCCGCAGAATCGTGTCGCGAATCGACAGCCCGCTGTACTCCGCAATCGCAAGAATCTCCGACGCCGAATAACAATGCAGATGCACCTGCGGAAACCGCTCCTTGATTCCGCGCAGCATCTTCTCGTGCCAGTCAATCTTCAAATCCGGATGCAGCCCGCCCTGCATCAGCACACCGGTCCCGCCCAGTTCCACCGTCTCGCGAATCTTGTCGTAGATCGTGTCGAAGTCGAGGATGTATCCTTCCTTCGCCGCGGGCCCCTTCAGCGGCCGGTAAAACGCGCAGAAGGTGCAATACTCCGTGCAAAAGTTGGTGTAGTTAATGTTGCGATCGATGATGTAGGTGACCGTGCCCTCAGGATGAAGCTTGCGCCGTACGGCGTCCGCCTCCATCCCAATGCCGATCAGATCATCAGACTCAAACATCTCCAGCGCCTGCTGTTTGGTGAGTGACATAAGGGATCCACAGAATAGGTAATTTTATCAGGCGGGCAGGCGCGTGAGTGGCCCCATGCTAAGGTCGCGTTCTTTGCGACGTAGGATGGGAAGCAACCACTCAACGGAAACTCACCCGGCCGACTCATCCAACTCCCGCTGATATTTTCGCGCCAGGCGACCATTCATGGGAATCGCTGCAATCAGAAGCACGGCCACCAGCACCGCCTCAATCGTCATTGGCCAAGCCTGCCCTGGATTCGCCTTCGCCACCCCTGCGCAGAAAATGAACGGTCCCGGCACAAACGCGATAAGTCGCGACCAGAACCAGAAGCCCTGATGAAAATCGCGCTGCCTCTGCAGTTCCGACCGATAAAACGCCAGGCTTGCCTGCGCCTGCCCCTGATAGAGCGCCGCCGTCTTCATCTTCCCCACGACGAGCTGCCCCATAATGTAGCCCGCGCCAATCACCGTGAGCGCCGCGCCCACGCGCTCCAGGCGTTCCGTTGTGTTCGACAGCGCCACAAAGAAATAGGCAAAGCCCAACACCACAACCACACAGGCGAAACCGCCAATCAGATTTCGTCTGCGCACCGCGCGCCCCAGTTTCTCGATCCGTGCATGAACTTCCTTGAGTGACATACTCATTCCCTCCAGTGGCTGCTCTTGCCACAGCCTTTTGCTTTCATCGACCCTTGTCTCATCCGTCATTGCTCTTCTCCGGGCTTCACTCCAGACTCTTCTCCGGACGGCTCACCTGCCTGAAATCGTCGCGACAAGATGTTTTTGATCCGATGAATTTTCGTCGCCACATTTCCCGGCGACAACCCGGTAATCTCCGCGATCTGCGACGCATCCATATCCTCGAGGTACGCCAGAATTACCTGCCGGTCGATCGGTTTCAGGCGCCGCACCATGGCCAGCAGTTGCTCCAACTGCTGTTCCCGGTCGCGACTCTCGCCCGCACCCGCCGGCATCTGGTCGATCTCCTCCAGGCTCACCATCCTCAGTTCTCGTCTTCTGCGCTCGCGAACCACATGCGAAACCGCGGTGTTGTGCGCCACGCGATAAACCCAGGTTCGCATCGAACACAAGCCGTTAAAATTCGCAAAGCTTCGCCACAATGCCACATGGATCTCCTGCAGCAGATCGCGCCGCATTTCCGCGTCCGCTTCATAGCTGCGCGCAAGCCGCTCCAGCGCGCCGGCGTACTCGACCGCCGCCTGTTCGAACAGTCTGTCCTGCGCCGACATTATTTCGGGCATCGCCTCGCAACTCTCACAGCTAGGTAGTCTACGGGTCAGGAGTTTTCTTACATCGCACTCGAAGAAATCTTTCACAGAGCCCGAGTCGGAATTTCATTCCGGTTGGCTTTTGGAGAACACGATATCCTGCCCAAAGGAATGCCGAAACTTTTTCCAATCGGAGAATCAGGCAAGAACTTCATCGAAACAGGCAAGCAGGCAAATGCTCGGCAGGCTATCCTCGTTCAGATCGTATTAGCGCCCGTGTCATAAATGTCTTCGTAAATGATTTCTAGAAAGGAACCAAACGCAATGCAAAAACGCAAACTTGGAAAAAGCAATCTTGAAGTCTCTGCGCTGGGACTCGGCTGTATGGGAATGAGCTTTTCCTACGGTCCGCCGAAAGACAAGAAGGAGATGACCACTCTTCTCCACGCCGCGGTCGATCGCGGCGTCACATTCTTCGATACCGCCGAAGTCTACGGCCCGTTCCTGAACGAGGAGTTGGTTGGCGAGGCGCTCGCCCCATTTCGCGGCAAAGTAGTAATCGCCACCAAATTCGGCTTTGATTTTGGTGGTGGCGATCATCGCCCGGGCGCGGCGCCCGTAAATAGTCAACCCGAGCACATCAAGCAGGCCGTCGAAGGCTCGCTGAAACGGCTTAGAGTGGAGAGCATCGACTTGCTGTACCAGCATCGGGTTGATCCGAACGTTCCCATCGAAGATGTCGCCGGCGCGGTGAAGGAACTGATTCAAGCCGGCAAGGTCAAGCACTTCGGCATGTCGGAGGCATCGGCAAAGACCATTCGCCGCGCTCACGCCGTGCAGCCGCTCACCGCATTGCAGAGCGAATACTCGCTGTGGTGGAGAAAGCCGGAACAGGAAATCATCCCAATGCTCGAGGAACTCGGAATCGGATTCGTCCCGTATAGCCCGCTGGGCAAGGGATTCTTAACTGGCGCCATCAAAGAGGACGCGAAATTCGACAGTACCGATTTCCGAAGCAAGCTTCCTCGCTTCGCGCCGGACGCTCTTGCGGCCAACCAGTCTCTGATTGATCTGCTGGGCAACATTGCGAAGCAGAAGAAGGCGACGCCCGCCCAGATTGCTTTGGCCTGGCTGCTGGCGCAGAAGCCATGGATCGCTCCCATCCCAGGCACTACCAAACTCAACCGCCTCGAAGAAAATATCGGCGCACTCGAAGTGCATCTGACGTCCACCGATCTCAGCGAAATCGAAACCGCAGCTTCCAAGATCACAGTCGAAGGAGCGCGGTACCCTGAAGCCATCGAAAAGATGACTGGGTTATGAAAGGCAAATTAATGAGCAAAGTGAAAGCATATTCGGCCGCCAGCGCGACATCGGCGTTGGCGCATACTTCGATTCCGCGACGCGATCCCTCTGAAACCGACATTCAGATCGAAATCCTGTTCTGTGGGATCTGCCACTCCGATCTGCACGCGGTGCGCAACGAGTGGAGCGAGTTCATGCCCACCGTTTATCCGATTGTTCCGGGACATGAGATTGTCGGGCGCGTCACGAAAGTCGGCTCCGCCGTGAAGAACTTCAAACCGGGCGACCTCGCCGCAGTAGGCTGCCTCGTCGATTCAGATGGCACCTGTCCCGAATGCCGCGCTGGATTTGAGAACTTCTGCCCGAACCTGGTCCTCACCTTCAACTCCCCCGACAAGCATCTCGGAGGCGTGACCTACGGTGGTTATTCCGAAAGCATTGTCGTCGACCAGAGGTTCGTCCTGCAGGTCCCGTCGAATCTTCCTCTCTCCGGAACCGCTCCTCTGCTCTGTGCTGGAATCACAACCTACTCGCCCATGCGGCGATGGAAAGTCGGCAAGGGTCAGAAAGTAGGTGTAGTGGGTCTCGGCGGACTCGGCCACATGGGCGTGAAGTTTGCTCACGCGCTGGGAGCCCACGTGGTCGTCTTCACCACTTCCCCAAAAAAGAAAGAAGACGCGCTTCGCCTCGGTGCTGACGAAACGGTCGTCTCTCGCAATGCCGACGAAATGCAGAAGCACAACGAGAGCTTCGATTGCATTCTCGATACCGTTTCAGCCGATCACGACATCAACGCCTACATCAACCTGCTCCGCCGTGACGGCAACCTCACCATCGTCGGGGCTCCGCCCAAGCCGCTCGGTGTTTCGGCCTTCAGCCTGATCATGCGCCGTCGCAGTTTTTCCGGCTCGAACATCGGCGGTATTGCCGAAACTCAGGAGATGCTCAACTTCTGCGGACAGCACAACATCACCGCCGATGTCGAAGTCATTCCGATCCAAAAAGTCAACGAGGCCTACGAGAGGCTGCTCAAGTCGGATGTGAAGTACCGGTTCTCCATCGATATGGCTTCTCTTAAGTCTGAGTAGACTCTTTTGAGAGGCCTGGCCACGCTTCGACGAGGAAGGGGAGGCAGCATGCGAATCGGCATTCTAGGTTCGGGATTGATGGGCGCCAAGCTCGGAACAATCTTCGCGCGCGCTGGACACGAAGTCGTGTTCAGCTACGCCCGCAGTCAGGAAAAGCTGAAGAAGCTCGCGCGCGACGGCGGCGCAACGGCACGTGCCGGCACTCCGCAGGAAGCCGCGCAGCATGCCGAAGCCGTGCTCCTTGCGGTCCACTGGTCTCGGTTCGACGAAGTTCTGAACCAGGCCGGCGATCTGTCGGGCAAAGTAATTGTCACCTGCTCGCTGCCGATGAATGATGACAACACAGCACTCATCATCGGCACGACGTCCTCCGGAGCCGAAGAGCTGGCAAAAAAAGTTCCTCGCGCTCATGTCGTTTGCGCGTTCAACACTGTGCCGAGCGAAGTACTGTTCGATGTGTTCGAAGCGAAGCGCAAGGTCAGCCGGCCAAGTCTGGTGTATTGCGGCGACGACGAAAAGGCAAAAAAGCTGACAGCGAAATTAATCCGCGACGTGGGTTTCGATCCGATTGATGCCGGCCCGTTGCGAATCGCGCGTTACACCGAGCCATTTGCCCTGCTCATCGGCCAGCTTGCGTATGAAGGAGACGGAGGCCCAGAATTGGCGTACCGCTTCGAGCGGTTTGGGGAATGACCCGCGAAGCGCTGTTCTGCGTTGGAGGCGCGGCGCTCCTGTTGCTCTTCACCAGCATCCATAACGCATGGGACAGCGTTGCCGATCACGTACTCGTGAACGTGGCAGGGACGCAGAGCGAAGGCCGAGAGGAAGAATGGCAACCAAGCAGCTCAGGAATCGAAGTCATCGCCCCATAAACATCAGGAGGACATTGGCATGAGCCCTAAGCCAAGCGTAAACGACACCCTTAAAGACCGCCTCGCGCGATATCGCGAAATTAACATTACTGTCACCGGCAGAAAGTCTGGACACACCATCTCAAACCCAGTCTGGTTTGTCCTGGACGAAGGTGAAGACAAGCTTTACCTCCTTCCGGTGAAGGGCTCGGATACGCAGTGGTACAAGAACATACTCAAGAACCCGAAGATGCGGATCGATGCCCGCGGCGAGGGCAGTGAATTCAACGCCGTACCTCTCACCGATAAAAAACAGGTGTCGACCGTGGTCGAGAAATTCCGCGCCAAGTACGGCGCCGGTGACGTGAAAAAGTACTACGCAAAGTTTGATGTCGCCGTTGTGATCCAGATGCAGACGCAGATGCAGACGCATTGAAAGCGTTCATGATTTCAAACGAGGTATTCTCGAAGACGTGAAAGCCAACGGCAAAATCGCACTCCTCCGCCGTGCAGACCTGGCTGCAGAAAAAGGGCAGTTTGACACGGCGCGCCTGGCGCGCCTCATTGCGGCCTATGCGCCACACGATGGCAGTTTCGACCTGCGCATTCTGGGTGTTCACGCCAGTCGCTTCTCACGCGCCAACAAGGAATGCGTGCACGCGCTGCAGGTGTCGTCGCTGTGCATCGTCGCGCAAGGAGCGAAGACCGTGATCGTCGGCGACGAGGTCTTTGAATATGACGCATCGCGCATGATCGTCTTCTCGGTTGCGCTGCCGGTGGCTGCCCAGGTCACGCGCGCCAGCCATTCCGAACCCTACCTCTCTCTGAGATTCGAACTCGATCCGCACAAGATCGCCGAACTGGTCTTGAAGGTCTATCCGCACGGTGTACCTCCCGTGCAGGAGAGAAGCGCCGTCTACATCACTCCCATTGACCCCAACATCATCAGCGCCGCTATCAGGCTCATGGACTGTTTACCGCAGGCCGCCGACGCCGAGTTGCTCGCTCCGCTCGTGATCGACGAAATTCTGATCCGCCTCCTGCGCAGCCCAATCGGGCTTCGCGTCGCTCAAATGGGCTTCGCGGAATCGAGCGTGCAGCGCGTTGCGAAGGCCATTTCGTGGCTGCGGGATAATTTCCACCAACCGATGAAGGTCGAAGAGTTAGCGGACCTGGTGCACATGAGTGTGTCGTCGTTCCACGAGCACTTTAAGTCCGTCACTTCGATGAGCCCGCTGCACTATCAAAAAGTGCTGCGTCTGCAGGAAGCGAGGCGTCTCATGTTGTCGACCATGACGGACGCGGGCACCGCGAGCCAGCGTGTCGGCTATCTCAGCGCGTCCCAGTTCAGCCGCGAATACAGCCGCTTCTTCGGCAGCGCTCCAACCAAAGACATCGCGAGATTACGTCAGGAGAGTCGACTGTGGCTGTGAGCCGCTGAAAAATAATTTCGAGATCGGTTTATTTCGAGCGCGTTTTCGGCGGCTCCGTTTTTGGGAACCTGCAGAAGTCATCGCACGGAGGACCAAAACAGCGGGACGTTAGGTTCAACGAAAGTTCTCCACCAGCATCAAATCGCTGGCCGTTTCATCGATCCGTGAGTATAGCAACCACTTGCCGTCGGGTGAAACGGAAAGCCCGCCCAGCCAAGGTGCAGGAGGTTTGTCGAGTGTGCTGATTCGACGAATGCGCGACGTGGGGAGATCAAGTAAATCAATCTCCGCGTTACCATCTTTATATGCGTAAAAATAAATGCCGGATTCAAAAGGCAACCATTCATAGCCGTCCGAGATTAGGGGAGGCATTGCGTTCACTATGCTTTCACCGGACCCATCAGGCCTCGTGCGCCACAACCGGAACTTTCCTCCCGTGAAGCGGACGAAATAGAGATACTGTCCATCGGGCGATTCGATGGGCATGATCGAGGCTGTCTTGGTGATTTGTAACGCGCGTCCACCGGTCGCAGCCACTCGCCAGAGAGTGAGATTCGAATGGGTTAAGCCACTCGCGAAATAGATCCATTTCCCGTCATGGGACCAACCGGGCAAGGAATTCATTCGGGTTCCAGTTTCTAATTTCCTGGCGACTCCGCCGTCTGCGTCGATGACATACACATTGGCCTCTCCTGCAACCCGTGAGTCGAAGACGATCTGTTTGCCATCAGGCGACCAGTGGGGCGTTCCCGTCAGTGCGCCACCGAATGAGGTCAGCTGCTGAGCATTGGAGCCATCACTGTCACAAACCCATATTTCGTCACTACCGGAACGGTTCGACGAGAAAACAACCCTTTTGCCATCCGGCGAAATAGATGGGGCATACTGCTCTCGCGTTGAGGTCACCAGGATATGGGCCTTGGCGTTAGAGCCATCCAAGTCCACCCGCCAGATATTTCCGTTGATTTGGGTCTGGACGTACGCTAACCGATTGCCGGATGAGCTGACGATCGCAGAAGTGGCATCGTGCCCAACGGCCATTTTTTCCGGAGATTCAGTCCCCCCGGGCGTGATCTGCCACAGGTTGCCGCCTGCGCCTGCGAAAGGCGTGTTTCCAGAACCGTAGGAGAAAATAATCCGTGCGCCGTCGCGGGTCCACGTTGGATTCCGAATCCTCAGTGGTCCGGCGAAAAGTCGCTTGTTCGAGCCTCCCCGAAGGTCCAGCAAATTCAAAGAGTAATCCCCATCGTCTCTAACACAGAGATAGACGAGCGAGCCCCCCAGCGGAGAAAACCCAGGCCCAAAAGTCGATTCACAACCGGTCTCCATCCTCGTCCTCGCCAGCGTGTCCAGCGAGAGGATAAAGATTTGTGTCGAGTACCCTGCCAAAGGAGTGTGATCGGCGAAGGCTAGTTGCTTCCCATCCGGTGACCAGGAAAGGGTCGCGTCAGGGGCCCAGAGGGCGAAATTATTCGTGGAAGCGAGTTTTCGTTCCGGCCCACCCAGCGCCGGAACGAGAAAAATGCCCCGGTCCTCGCTGGCCAGGCGGTTTACGGCAATCGAACGTCCATCAGGAGCCCAGGCCACACCGAGCCATGGCACTGGATGATTCGTCAATCGCAATGGCTTATCGGTGCCAATGACTTTGACATATAGGTCGAACCCGGCGCCATTATTTTCGCCGTTCCATCCAAAAGCCACTTGGCTGCCATCCGGTGAGAAACTGGGAGAGATCTCCTGACCGGGCAGAGTAGTTAAGGGAACTACCTCAAGTAGGTTCGGCTGCGCCTGTCGCAGGAAGCGTCTGGCGATGGCGGGGAACAGCAAACCGAAGGCTGTTAACAAAATGACTGATCCGGCAGCGATTCCAACTTTCCAACCGCGGCGCGGGATTTCGTTTCGCCGGCCGTTGCCAACGGATTCGGATTTGGTTGAAATTGCTCGCTGCGGCGCCACCTGCCCAACGAAGCGGTAGCCGCGCTTGGGGAGAGTCTCAACAAATCGCGGGTTGTCCGCAGAATCTCCGAGCGCCTCGCGTACGCGGTTGACAGCGGCATTCAGTCCGCTATCGAAATCAACGAACGTGTCGCCCGGCCACAGACGCTTTTGTAATTCTTCACGCGTGACCAGTTCGCCGGGTCGCTCCAGCAGGATGGCCAGGATCTGAAAGGGCTGGCCGGTGAGCCTCACCTTTAATCCATTCTTTCGAATTTCTCCCGAGCGTAGATCCACCTCGTAGGTGCCAAACCGTACCACCTTCGGTGTGGAGACTGTGTCCATCACCCGCGCACCTCGAATGTCGTAGGCCAGTCTAGCACTCGACGGCATGGCAGTGAGTGCAGGAGAGCTGACGGTGGCTTCTAACACTCCTACTTAAAGCTAATTTCTTCAATGAATTACCGACTTACCTTCTTCCAATCTTTCTTTGACCATCAATCAACCCTCCAGACATTGAGGTAGCCAGCGTTCCGGCACAATCTGTCCTCACCGCGGCGGACTGCGGCGGAGGATGGCATGAAAACAAACCGCGGCACGGAAGTATCCAAGGCTGGAAGCTGGAGTTCTACCGGCCGTCAGTTCAAACTAGTCCTCTTACTCGTGGGCACGTCAGCACTGATAGGCCCGGCTCTTTCTTCAATTGCCTTTGCGTCGGAGACTGACCAAGGCCGTTCCACTACCGTGCTGGTTTTCAACTTCAGGAAGGCCCCGGCTGAAACACTTGTGAAGGCAGAGAAGGAAGCTGGCAGAATCCTCGAACAAGTTGGGGTGCCGGTGACCTGGCGAGATTGTCCGACGGGAGATGAACCTTGCCGGAAAGGGCCCGGCCGTGTGTTTATGCTGGCGATAATGACAGGCCCGGCTCAAAACAAGTTTGAGGATACGATTTCCGGCTATGCCAAGCTTCACGACCTTCTCGCAGTGGTCTACTACGACTACCTGCCTCGCATACCGGGCGGCGAGAGCAACAAGAACGACACGGCCTTAATCCTGGGCTGCGTCATAGCCCACGAATTAGGCCATTTACTGCTTGGAGCCCACGCGCATTCGATCGCAGGAATCATGCAAGCGCATTGGGGAGTCGAACAGACGCGCCTTGCACTCATGTCACAGCTGTCGTTTCTGCCCGAGGAAGCAAGACTCATGCACGCCGATGCCGGTACATTGGCGCCAGAAACAAAGAAGAATTCGTCCTACACCCTTACTTCTCACTAATCGCGGGCAATCTGAGTAACTGTTGTTATCTTCTCCAAAAATGCTAAGGGTGGGCAATGGTGGACTCGCGGTGGGATGAACCCGGCAAGCCGCGTTTGACACGGTTTCGCGCCCCACCTAGACTGCCTGTGTAGGCGCTTGGCGAAGGACCATCCAACCGAGGACCATTCATGGGCTGGCTGCAAAACAAGTTCGAAAAGAATTTCATGATCAGCACGGTTGATTACGTGTTCAACTGGGCGCGCAAGTCTGCGGTGTGGCCGATGACGTTTGGCCTGGCCTGCTGCGCGATCGAGATGATCGCGTCGTCGACCTCGCGCTTCGACATCGCGCGCTTCGGCTCGGAAGTGTTTCGTCCCAGCCCTCGGCAGAGCGATCTGATGATCGTCGCCGGCACCGTCACGCTCAAGATGGCCCCGGTGTTGAAGCGCATCTATGACCAGATGCCCGACCCGAAGTGGGTGATCTCCATGGGCGCATGTTCGTCGGTCGGCGGCCCGTTCAACACCTATGCGGTGTTGCAGGGCGTCGACAAGGTTGTCCCGGTCGACGTCTACGTTACCGGATGTCCGCCGCGCCCCGAGAACCTTTTCTACGCGCTGCTCAAACTGCAGGACAAAATCGATACCATGACGCTTGCGAAGAAGCCCACCGAAGTCCGGCTCGATCCAAACATGGTGGAGAACTTCAAACGCCAGGTCATGATCGCGCAAACGCTGCAGCCGAAATAGCTCGTGTAGGGACGAACGCATTCGTCCGTCCGCCGAGCGAAGCTCGGCAGTCGCACCCAGACCACAAACGATGCCCACCTTCACCAGGCTCACCACACATTCCGAACTCCCCGCTGCCGACGAAGCCAAGGAATTCCCCTGCGGCGCGAAGACCATCTGCATTGCCAACGTGAACGGCGCGTTCAGCGCGATGGACAACGTCTGCCTTCACCGCGGCGGCCCGCTGGGGCAGGGAATGATCGAGAACGGCAAGGTCGTCTGCCCGTGGCATGGCTGGGCGTGGGATCCCAAAACCGGTGAGGCTGCGCAGGACTCCAAAGCACGGGTGGCGATCTATCCGCTGAAGATTGAAGGCGGCGATGTGCTGATCGAGACTTAGTTTGCTACCCCATCAGCTTCAGGAATTTCCCCGACTGATTGTCGTATCCTGGGAAGACTTCGCTCAGATTCCTGTTCCCCATGTGCCGCGCGACGGCCTCGCCAATCACCTGGCGGAAGTCGGTCGTCAGCGCCAGATCGCGGCCTTCGTAGAGTTGCGATTGATCGAGGCCGGGCCAGCGACCGTATACCTTTCCACCCTTCACTGGTCCGCCCAGAACAAACATTACGTTGGCGTGGCCGTGGTCGGTGCCGCGGTTGCCGTTTTCGCGGGCAGTCCGGCCGAACTCTGACATGGTGACGACCACTGTATCTTCTCCAAGATCGCCGAGATCGTTCCAGAATGCGGTAATCGATTGCGAGAAGTCGGTGAGCACGTTCGCGAGCTGGCCTTCGGTCGAGCCTTCGTTGACGTGATGATCCCATCCGCCGATGTCGGCGAAGGCAACCTGCACACCGAGGTTGGCCTTGATGAGTTGCGCGAGCTGACGCAGGCTGTCGCTGAAGCGTCCCTTGGGATAGTTGGCGTTAGCAGCGGGCTTGTACTTTCCCGGATCGGCCGTCTTCAGCATCTTCACGGCATCGAATGTTTCTTCTCCCGTGCCATGAAGCACAGAGTCCGACGAGTGGTCATACATGGCCTCGAATGCGTTGGCGGCAAGCGAAGGCTTGGCGCTGCGACCTCCAACCGAGAAGTCGTTGATGTTATTCATGGCGACGGTGGGCTCGGAGCCACTGAGGATGCGGGGCACAGACGGGCCGAGGGCAATCGCGCGAAACGGAGAATTGCCCGACGCCGCCGGCAAACTGTGAAGCGAGCGGTTGAGCCATCCGTCGTCGGTGGATTTCACGCCGGGAGTCCCGGTCTCCATGAAATCCTGCGCGTCGAAGTGAGAGCGGGTGGTGTCGGGCGATCCGGCGGCGTGAACAATGGCAAGGTGACGCTGCTGCCAAAGCGGTTGAAATGCCGCGAGCGATGGATGCAGGCCGAAGTGGCCGTCGAGATCGAGCACCGACTTGCGCGGAATGCTGATGCTCGGGCGCATCGCATAATACTGCGGTTCGGAGTGAGGGACGACGATGTTCAAGCCGTCGGCCGCGCCGCGCTGAAAAATGACGACCAGGCGTTTGTTGCGCGCGCCCGCGTCGACCGCGCCAAAAGCGGCGCGCGTGAGAAAGCTCGGGATCGCAGCGGTGCCGACGGCGGCGAGGGCGCTGTTGCGAAGGAAGATGCGACGCGTGATCGACATGGGGTACTCCAGCTTTCAGCTTTCACCTTTCAGCCGTCAGCTCTCAGTTATCAGCCTCTGGCAAGAAGCTCATAGCTGATAGCTGACGGCTGGCTTTTCATCTTCTCTGAAACTCGGGCGAACCCAGCAACAGGCCGGCGATCGTGCTGGCATCGGGCGGCTTGGGCTGCGCTCGCTTGTCTTTACTTTGCGGATTCTTGTTCTGCTGATCGCTCGCGGGAACTTTTGCTGGTGCTTCGATCTGCGCGACGATCGAATCGTGCGTTTGCTTCGAAACGTCTGCCACGAGCAGCTTTCCTTCGAGCGCCGAAAGCGCAAGAAACGCATCCGTTGGCGGAGGAGGTCCTCCTTCCAATTGCACGACGTCGACTTTGACGCCGCGGACTTTGCCGCTCGTTAACGCCAGTGCGAAATTCATACGATTCAGCAGCGCTGACGAGCTTACCCATGTCTCGGCCTTCATCGAGTAGCCGGTGGGCGGCTGCGCTCCATAGAGAGGCATGCCCATGTTGTTCAGCTGACGGGCCAGCGGCATGGCGTCATCAACATCGGCTCCGGTGGCGCGAACGGCGGAGGCGACGAACTCGAGCGGTGTTTTCACCTTCGCACGATATGTCCCGTCCGCCCAAAATTCAGGCGAATGAAACAACGTCGAGAGGACTTCACGAATGTCGCCTTTCTTCTTCTGAAAAGTTTTCGCCATGCGATCGACGAGCGCCGGCGGTGGATCGTCGGAGACGAAACGCTGCGCCAGCTTCAGCGAGATGAAGTGTGCTGTCTGTGGGCTGGTGGCAAGGCGGTGCAAGACTTCGCGGCCTTCGTCTTCGCCTTTGAACTTGATGCGGTGGCCGAGAACGAATTTCGGGCCGGGCTCGTGCATGCGAGGGTCATAGCGGAACGTGGCGCCTTCGTATGGTTTGTCGATGGTCCATCCGGTGAAAACCTTGGCGACCTCGGTGACATCGCGTTGCGAGTAGCCGCCGTTGACGCTGAGCGTGTGCAGTTCGAGCAACTCGCGGCCGTAGTTTTCGTTCAGGCCGCTCTTGCGTTTGGCGTTCAGCTTTGGGGGAAAGCGCCGCGGGCGACCGTACGGTCCATACGGACCCATCGGGTGCGCAGGGATGCCGAGCGCCTGCATCGACTCTGGCCCTATGCTCAACCAGTTATCGAGGTAGAACAACATCGCCGGACTCTTGGCGGTGGCCACGAGAAGATCTTCAAATTTGCCGAGCGCGTGCGGGCGGATCACATCCTGCTCATAGTTCGTGAGCAGCATGCGATCGGCGCCCTTGTTGACGAACACGTTGAAGTGGTTGAACCAGAAGTCGGTCATCACCTCTTCGAGCTGGCGTTCGCTGTAAATGGCCCGCAGCAGCTTCGCCTGTACGAGTTCGTCCACGACGACGGCTTGCGGATTATTCATGGCCTGCAGCGTTTCTTTCTGTTTGGGATCGAGGCCGGCGAGGAACTCCTGACTCTGGCCGCCGCGCAACGCGTCGGCAAAGGCGAGTTGCTCAACCGGAGTCATCGCCATCACGGTCTTGTAACGCTGCGTGGGAGGAACATCGATCAATCCCTGAACTTTGAGGTCGGCATAGAGACGCTCTTCGCGGAGACGCGCCTCAGGATCGTCGACTGGCGCGGCCTTTGTCGTGGTGGTGGTCTCTACGTCTGCTGAGGACGCCGTTGACGCATCGTTCGGCATTGCACTGTTGGCCATCGCCGCAGGGTTGGGAGAGGTCATCGCATTGGCGTCCGCCAGAGTGCTGGATGCGTTCCCTGTATTAGCGCTGGCGTTGGCTGCGGCGGCGAGTTCCTCGGCGGTCTTGGCGGTCGTGGCTGCGTCTGCGGCGCTTGCTTGCGCGGAGATATCCGCGGGCGCCTTCATGGCTTCGGCAGCAGCGGGAGGCTGGGCGGCGGCTTCCGCCTTCCTCTCCCTCTTTTCCTCCATGCGCGCGATCTGAACCTGATACACCGCGCGCTTGGCGGGATCGGAAGGCATGGAGCGTTTGCCGTCCATGACTTGACGGATCAGTTGATTGTCGGGAAACTCTTCGGCGATTTCTCGCGAACTCATGCGCAGCGTGCGAAACGGGGCGAGACGAGATTCGATAGCGGAGTCAGAAATTCTTTCTGGATGAAGTTGCTGATCGATCCAGGCGTCGACGCCCATCGCCATAACTTGCTGGACATCGCCAGGCCGCGGGCCGAACGTGAGGCGATTCAGTGAGTGCACCGCGCGGCGCTGCTCGTCGGCGCTGGATTCGGGTGCCTTGTCCTTTTTCTTGGCGAGCAATTGCGGAACCGCGCAGGCGAGGCTCAAGCCCAGTAGAAGCAGGGCGAGCTTACCGAGGCTCGATCGCATGAAGACTCCGGGAAGGTGAAGGTCTCCCTGATTATGAACCCGATCGGGCGGAAAAGTTGCTCGTGAAATGGGCGCTTTAAGTGTTTGAAAAGCCAGACGCAAAGATCGCAAAGGCGGCCGCGAAGATCGCGAAGGAAAACGCAGTGCTCAGGAACTCAGGAGATACGACTTGCTACGAACCGAGTTCCTTTGTCAGGTAGACCTTGCCGCGCGAGACTTTGTGCTGCAAAGCGGCAGCGAGCTGGTCGATGTCGCTGGCTGCGATGTTGACCGACATCCCGTCGAGCAGTGGCGCGCGGTTGCTCCCGACGGCGTCGCGGCGCACTTGAATCAACAAGCCCTGCACCACGTTCGGATCGAACTTTTGCGGAGCCATTCGCACCAGATCGCTCAACGCGCTGCCCACGGAGAACGGAGCGCGATAGGGGCGAATGCTGGTCATGGCATCGAATGAATCAGCCAGGCCGACGATGCGCACGGCCATGGGCAAATCGTCCTGGCCGAGTTTGTCGGGATAGCCGGAGCCGTCACTGCGCTCGTGGTGCCAGCGCACGGCCTCGGGAATTTTCGGCCAGGGAAACTGCACGCTGCTCACGATCTGGTGGCCGACGGTGGTGTGGTCGGCCATCTCGCGAAATTCGTCGGCATCGAGCGCGGTGGTTTTGCCGAACAGGCGACGATCGACGGCGACTTTGCCAATATCGTGAAGATATCCCGCGCTGCGCAGGGCTGCCACTTCGCCGGATTCCATGCCCATGGCCTCGCCGATGGCGGCGGCATAACGTCCAACGCGCAACGAGTGTCCGTGAATGTTGACGTGCTTCACGTCAATCGCAGTGGCGAAGGCTTCGAGTGCGTTGTCGTAGAAGCCGTGCAGGGAAGCCATCAGCCGCAGGTTTTCTGAGACGCGCTGGGCAATGCTCTGCGTGAGGGCGTGATTCTGAACGGCCAATGCGACGTAGCTGCACAGCAGATCGAGAGCGTCGAGTTCGCTATCTTCGTAGAGCGCGTCGCCGGGGCGGCGGCCGAGAGCGACGATACCGGCCAAACGTCCGGCGGCTTTGAGCGGGGCGAGGCACTTGAATAATTCCGGTGCAACGTTGCCATTCGAACTCAAGAATACGGAATACGTGGAAGAGTTGAGAACGATGGGACCGCGTGCCGCGCTGAGCGCGTGCACGTGTTTCGGAAGGAGAGGAATGAAGGCCGGGTCGGGCATCAGAGCGAATCCCTGAGCCGAGGCCGATGTCAGCATGGCGGGCTTGTCGTTGAAGAGGAAGAGCGCGCCTTCGCGTGCGCCTGCCGCTTCCATGATGGCAGACAGCATGAGCCGTGAAGTGTCCGAGAACTCACGCTCCGCCGTAAGCGCGGGCCCGAGTTCAGAGAGCGCCTCAACCGTGTGCAACAGCCGCCGTAAATTGTTAGTCTGAACCGCCACGGACGAAGTGGGAGCCAGATCGCTGAGCAAGATGAGGGTAACACGCGAGAAATACGCGGAGCGAGAGCGGTTGTTGGTTACCTTGATGCGGTGACCAGAATGAAAACACAGTGACACAGCTGATTCCGCCACGAGAGGGCCATGGACGCGGCTAAAGACAGGTCGGTGATGGTGACGGGAGGCCGCGGATTCATTGGGCGCGCGGCTGGAAAACTTTTACAGCGTGAAGGTTATCGGGTCGTTTCGATAGATCAGAGCGCTCCGGCGACGGCTGAAAATGACTGCGAGTCAAAGCGCGAGATTCTGTGTGACATCGGTGATGTTGCTCAGGTGCGGCGGGTTTTTGAGAATGAGGGGATCGCAGGAGTCATTCATCTGGCTGCGATTTTGCCGACCGCTGCGCAGCGGGATCCTGTGCGGGCTACGCGGGTGAATGTGGAGGGAAGCGTCAATCTGTTGGAAATGGCGCAACGGTTCGGAGTGCCGCGCGTTGTGTTTGGAAGTTCATTGAGTGTTTATGGGACCTGCGGCGCGGAACAGATCGTTTCCGAAAAAGATCGCGGGGGGCCTGAGGATCTCTACGGCGCTGCGAAACTTTACGTGGAACAACTGGGGGAGGCGTATCGCCAGTGTCATGGTTTGGAATTCGTGAGTCTGCGGATCGGGCGAGTTGTGGGACCTGGGTCGCGATCGACTTCATCGGCGTGGAGGAGTGAAATCTTTGAGTTTCTTAGCGCGGATCATCCCGTTGAAATCACTGTGCCGTATGTGGGAGCGGAGAGGCTGTTAATGGTTCACGTCGATGATGTGGCGAGAATGTTGGTGGCGTTGTTGGAAGGCACGCGTCCGGGGCACTCCGTGTACAACGCGCCTTGCGAATCGATGGTAGTGGACGATCTGAAGCGCGAAGTCGAGAGGTTGAACTCGAATATCAGCGTGCGGGTGGGTGAGAGTTATGCGAAAGGGAATCCGAGGTTGTTGGATGCCGGGCGATTTCAGCGGGAGTTTGATTTCAGGATGTCTGGGATTGTCGAGCGACTGAAGAGTGCCGCCGGCACTTCCAGAGCTCCTTCGCTTCGCTCAGGATGACATCTCGAATGGAACCAAGGCTCCGCGCTAGAAGTATTCGCGCAATTCGGCGAAGCGACCGACGATGAGCAACTTCTGTTGCGGGGGTGCGGGGTTGATCTCCTCGTGCTCGAGAATCCATGTGTCGCCGTGAGGAATAAAAACGGCGTGCAGGCCGGCGGCGAGCGCAGGATTGATGTCGGATTTCGGACTGTTGCCCACCATCCACGTTGAGTCGAGTTCGAGTTGGTGTTGTTCGACCACCCGAGCGTAGGCCGCTGGATTTTTCTCAGCCACAATCTCTACCGAAGCGAAATATGGTTTCAGCCCTGAGCGCTCAACTTTCCCACTCTGTTCTGGGACCGCGCCCTTGGTGACCAGGATCAGGCGATGACGCTGCGACAGGTATTGCAGAGTCCCAGGTACCTCGGGCAGCATCTCGATCGGGTGATCGATGATCTGGTGCGTGAAGCGCTCGATTTGCGCACGCGACTCAGAAGTGACAGGCGTGACGCTCAGGCGTTCAAAAGTTGTCACAAGTGCATGCGAGAAACTGCGCAGGCCGTAGCCGTGCGTTACGATGCACTCGCGCTCTACGTCATTGAGCACCGCGCGGACTTGCTCGGGAGGAAATTTCTGGTGATTCAGAAACGAAATGAATGCAGCGATGGCGCGCTCGAAGTAAATGTTGTTCTCCCAGAGCGTGTCGTCGGCGTCGATGAGGAGGGTTTGGGCCACAGGAGCTATGAGCAATGAGCTATGAGCAGTGAGCAAGCCAGAGCCATGCGCGTTAGGGTCTTCGCGATGTTCCCGGAGAAGGGCCGGAAGTACGGGCGGTTGCTCATCGCTCGTAGCTCATCGCTCATCGCTCATTAAACCCAATCCACTTTGGCTTCCGGGCCGATGATGCCGGCTTTGTGACCCATGTCGAGCAGGCGGCGAACGGCTTCGCGGCCATCGGCGCCGTAGTCGAGCGTGCGTTCGTTCACGTACATGCCGATAAACTTGTCGGCGGATTGCGTGTCGAGGTCGCGCGCGAATTGCATGGCGTACGAGAGCGCCTCTTCGCGATGGTCGAGTCCGTACTGAATGCTGTCGCGCAACGCCGCGGAAACCGCGGGCATGAGTTCCGGACCGAGAGCGCGGCGAATCGCGTTGCCGCCGAGAGGCAAAGGCAGGCCGGTCACCTTCTGCCACCACTTGCCGAGATCGACGACGCGATGCAGTCCCGACTTGTCGTAGGTCAACTGCCCTTCGTGAATAATGAGTCCAGCCTCGTACTTGCCTTCAAGCACTTGGGGAATGATCTGGTCGAAGGGAACGACTTCGGTTTCGACTCCGGGAGCAAAAAGATGTAGAGCGAGGTAGGCGGTGGTGAGCGTGCCCGGCACCGCGATCTTCTTAGTTTTAATTTCGCTGGCAGTAAACGGGCGCGGCGAGACGATCATCGGCCCGTAGCCCTCTCCCACGCTGCCACCGCACGCCATCAGCGCGTATTTATCCTGAACATAAGGGTAGGCGTGGAACGAAATCGCGCTGACATCGTAGACGCCATCGCGCGCCTTCTGGTTCAGCGTCTCGATATCGCAGAGCGTATGGGTGAAGCGCAGGCCGGGAGTCCGGACCTTGTTCGTGGCCAGGCCGTAGAACATGAAGGCGTCGTCGGAGTCGGGGCTGTGAGCCACGGTAATTTCGCGGACCTGGGCGGAGGCATTGCTGCCGGGCAATTTTGTTTCAGATGCGGTGGTCATTTTGTTCGGAACTCCCCACAGAGCAGTTCGCGGAGAAGCCACTTCTGCACTGCAGCGCCTGAAGGCGCGGATATCGTTAATGCCACGCTATCCCTGAAGGCATAGGCTGACATCAATCTTGTCTGTTACCGCCTGATAGCGCTCTTGCTCCACCGCGCGGCGATGGCGGCGGCGAACATCACTTTTATGACTTCCGCGGCGATGAACCAATACAGGCCGAGGTAAGCTGCTTTCGTTATCGAGTGCGTAAAGACGTAGAGCCAGCTCAAGCCTCCGACGAACAGCAGGATCTCAGCGAGGACTCCCGCGGTCACGGCGCGCAGAAAACTTTTCGATCCCCGCTCGAAGATGTAGCCGGCAAGAAATGCGACGAACGGATAGACCATAAGAAATCCGCCGGTCGGTCCAAGCAACTGTGCGATGCCGCCGGTACCTATCGGACTAAACGCCGGCAAGCCGATTACTCCTTCCATCAAATAGAGCATGAGCGCTGCGAATCCGCGGCGGCTCCCGAGCAACAGACCGACCAGCAAAACGCCGAGATTCTGAACCGTCAGTGGAATAGGAGTGAGAGGCATCAGCGAGATCGTGATGTGCGCGCACAACGCCACGAAGAGGCTGGCGCCGACGACCAGGGCGACCTGCCGCGAAGCCTCGAGGGCCCGCTCCTGCGGCGTGTTGAATACTTGAATTGAGGTCTTTTCCATGAATGCTTCCTCCCGATCACTGCAATGCTAATGCTCGATGGTGCCGGCGTGGCGCTCGCGCTCGACTTCAGTCGACGTCTCGCCGTGGGCGGCCTGAGTTTTCCGCAAGTGGCGGCGCAGGCGCATGTACAAGGCGATCGCAACGCACACTACGACAAGCGTGCTTACACCCAGGATCAGGAACCACCAGATCATCCGCACGACCGATTAGGATAACAGAAAGAGGGAAGGTTCTCGGTGGAGGCACTCGCATCTTGCGTACAGTGCCGGCCAGAACGGGAACGCTAGCGAGTATGGGAAAGGCGACGACTCGAATGATTCATCGTGCGGCCATTCTGCCAGATGTTATGCGTTGCGTTTAGCCTCTGCCATCCGTTGCCTGATGGTCTCGACGCGCTTCATCATGAATTGCAGGCGATTCTTTCCCCATTTCGTACGGGTGACGACCTTTTCGATCTGAACGAAGAAATTGGGATCGTTGAGTTTTTCGCGCAGCTCTTTCACGAAGGGATGAACCTTGGCGTAGATCAGAAACAGTTCGCCGCTGAAGCCCGGCTGCAGAAATAGTTCTTCATTCAAAACACCGGTCAGAACGAAAGAGGCAACCAGTCCCCAGTAGCCGCTGACCTGGCGCAGCCAAGCGTTCTCTTGCGTACCGGCCGCCCACACAACTTTCAGGAAATCGTCGGCGCTCTGCGGGAAGAATTCACCGCCCCACCAGTTGCGGGCTTTTCGCATCTCGGCTTCGCGGCGAAGATCGTAGAGTTGGAGAATGAGTTGAGCGTCTGCAATCGTTGGCTTCTTGGACATGGTAAGCACCTCATGGGGAATTGAGTAATTGGGAAATTTAGTAATTGAGTAATTGCAAATCGAGTAATCTTAGATTTCCCCAATTGCCAAATTTCTCAATTACTCAATTCCCCTATGCGGTCGTTGCCGCGGCTTCGGGATTTGGCGGTGGTGGTGGCGCCGGCCGCTCGTAGTCGCACTCTTTGTTAGGGCATGCGATCACCGGGCCAGCTTTCAGGTTCTTCTCGACCAGATATTCGCTGCCGCAACTCGGGCACTTTTCGGCGATGGGTTTGTGGGCCGAAGTGAATTTGCACTTCGGATAATTTCCGCAACCGTAGAATGTGTTGCCTTTGCGCGCGCGCTTTTCGACGAGGTCGCCGTCTTTGCAGTCGGGACATTTCACGCCGATGTAGTTCTGCTTCACGTACTTGCATTCCGGATATCCGCTGCACGCGGTGAACTCGCCGAAGCGGCCGTGGCGGATCATCATATTGCGGCCGCACTTCGGGCACAGCTCGTCGAGTGGAATGTCTGGAACTTTCTTGCCCTGGTCGAGACGGCGCGTGGTTTTGCAGTCGGGATAGCCTGTGCAGGCCATGAACTGGCCGAAGCGCCCACGCTTCAGAACCATCACGCGGCCGCAGTTTTCGCAATACTCCTCGGCGGCTCCGGTTTCCTGCACATCGGCAGAGTCGAGATCGGGCAGGTTAATCGGATTTTCTTTGGTGAACTTGCAGGTGTTGGGATCGTCTTTCTCGTAAGTGCTGCAAGCGTAGAAGGATCCATGCTTGCCCCACTTGATGACCAGCGGCGAGCCACAGAGTTCGCACTTCTCATCTGTGGGCTTCTCCATCCGCTTGATGTTCTCCATATGCTTTTCGGCATATTTGAGATCCTTCTGAAACTTCTTGTAGAAGTCGGCCATGGCGTCTTGCCACTTCTCTTTGCCTTCTTCTATTTCATCGAGTTCTTCTTCGAGGCGTGCGGTGTATTGCAAATCGAAGATGTCGCGGAAGTTTTCGACGAGCAGATCGGTGACGACCAGACCGATTTCCGTGGGCGTGAATTTTCCGCCGATCTTCTGCACGTACTGCCGCTCTTGAATCGTGGTGAGAATTGCGGCGTAGGTCGAGGGACGGCCGATACCGCGTTCTTCCAGTTCTTTCACCAGCGAAGCTTCGTTGAAGCGAGGCGGCGGTTCGGTGAAGTGCTGCTCGGGTTTCAGTTCCTTAAGCGTCAGCTTTTCGCCGGCTTCAAGTGCAGGCAGCTTGTGCTTCAGTTCCTCGTCCTCTTCGTCTTTGCCTTCTTTTGATTCTTCGTAGACGCGGAGGAAGCCGTCGAACTTGAGAACCGATCCGGTTACGCGGAACCAGAAAACGTCGCTGCCGGTCTTCGATCTTGCGTCGATATCGACGGTGGTCTGATCGAAGACTGCGGGATTAATCTGCGAGGCAACGAAGCGCTGCCAGATCAGCTTGTAGACCTTGAACTCATCTTCCTTTAAATACTGTTTGATCTGGTCGGGCTGCCGCATGGCCGAGGTCGGGCGGATCGCCTCGTGCGCACCTTGCGCTTCCTTCTTTTCTTTGAATGTGTTGGGCTGCTCGGGCAGGTACTGCTGGCCGTACTCCTTGCCGACAAACTCGCGCACTTCCTGAATCGCTTCCGGCGCGACGCGGGTGGAATCGGTACGCATGTAGGTGATGAGGCCGACGGATCCTTCTTCACCGAGTTCGACGCCTTCATAGAGGCGCTGCGCGATCATCATGGTGCGCTTCACGCTGAAGCGCAGCTTGCGGGAAGAGTCCTGCTGCAGTTTGCTGGTGGTGAAAGGAGGCGCGGCGTTGCGGCGCCGCTCTTTCTTGTCGACCGAGCGTACGACCCAATCTGCTTTCTCGAGAGCTTCGCGGATCTTTTCCGCGTCCTCGCCGTTGGTGACCTCAACTTTTTCCTCGCCCTTACCAAGAAAGCGCGCGTCGAACGCAGGCGGCTTAGCGGCGGCGAGGTTGGCGTCGATGGTCCAATATTCTTTTTTCTCAAAGGCTTTGATTTCGCGTTCGCGCTCGACGATCAGTCGGAGAGCAACCGTCTGCACGCGACCGGCGGACAAGCCGCGGCGAACTTTGTCCCACAGCAGCGGGGAGACCTGATATCCCACGAGACGGTCGAGCACTCGGCGAGCCTGCTGGGCGTCGACCAGGTTCTGATCGATGGCGCGCGGATGTTCGAAGGCGGCCTGCACGGCCCGCTTCGTGATTTCGTTGAAGGTGACGCGTTGAATGCGCGGAGGAGCTTCGGGCTCTCCTTTTTTCGCCTTCTTGGCTTTCTTCTTTTTCCCGTGATCCTCGTCGAGTTCGAACGCCAGGTGGGCGGCGATGGCCTCGCCTTCGCGGTCCGGGTCAGGCGCCAGATAGATGGCGTCCGCCGATGCCGCCAGCTTCTTCAGCTTGGCGACAACTTTTTCTTTGCCGGGGATAACGACGTAGTCGGTTTCGAAATCGTTATTGGTATCGACACCCAGAGTGCTCTTCGGCAGATCTTTGACATGGCCGAGCGAAGCCTCAACACTGAAGCCTTTGCCAAGATATTTCTGAATTGTTTTCGCCTTGGCCGGCGATTCGACAATGACTAAACCTTTTGACAATGTATCCTCTATTTCTGCGAGTTCCGTTTTCGAAGCTAGCACGAATGGGCGGAAGGCAACAAGTTACGGGAAGGGAAGCTATGAGCAATGAGCCGTGAGCAATGAGTCAAAGCGCCTCCCCTCTTCGCCAGGCGCCGTCCTCCGCAGCGGGTACATCTCTCTTCGCCGGATGGAAGCTTTGAATCAGTCCGGTAAGCATCCGTTGTACCTCATCTGCCTGGCTCGATAGCCGTCGAAAATCCTCTTCCCTCAGGAACTTCAGATCGTGAGCAAGCATCAGGTGGTATTCCGTTTCACTGGCTGATCCACGGGCGATTTGCAGGAAGCGACAGATTTCGTTGTTGGAACGCCGGCCAGACCCCTCCGCTATGTTGGCTCCCACAGAAGCCGCAGAGCGGCGCACTTGGCTGGTTAGTCCAAAGAGCTCCTCTCTCGGAAACTCGCGAGTCGCACTGTAGACCTCCAGCGTCATCTGGTGAGCTTTCTTCCACACGATCAGGTCCTTGTAGTTCTTCACTCGGCCTCCGCGATAGCGACTTGATTGCTCATGGCTCAACGCTCATAGCTCATCGCTCAGAAGCTTTTTACGAAATTCTTCCCTGGCATTTGCCGAACTTTGCCGTTTAGCTCTAGTTCGAACAATGCGGCGAAGATTTCTGAGGACGACAGTTCGTTCTCCAGCTTCTCGACAATTTCGTCGATGTGCGTGGCTTCGTCGGCTTTCAGCAGGCTCAGGATTCGCTTTTCGTGAGGAGGGAGCCCTTCGTCCGGGAATAGAGATGCGGACGAGGCGCCTTGGGATTCAGGCGAGGCGGGCGGAGTCAATGCAAGTCGTACTTCTGTAGGGAGATCCTCCCAAACATCTTCCCAGGTCGCGACCAGCTTTGCGCCCTGTTTGATGAGTGTGTTCGGTCCCCAGGAATTTTTGTTGGTGACGTTGCCGGGCACTGCGAAGACGTCGCGATTCTGCTCGAGTGCGCATCGGGCAGTGATGCGTGTGCCGGAATATTCGGCGGCTTCGACGACGAGCACGCCGACCGACATTCCGCTGATGATGCGGTTGCGGATGGGAAAGTTCTGCGGCGCGGCGAAAGTTCCCAGGGGAAATTCGGAGATCAGCGCGCCGCCGAGGGCGAGAATCTGTTCGGCGAGGCGCGAGTTTTCTTTCGGATAGATGACGTCGACACCGGTGCCAAACACTGCGACGGTTTTGCCCTTCGCGGAGATCGCGCCGCGATGGCTGGCGGTATCGACGCCGCGCGCCATGCCACTAATAATGACCAGGCCCTGCGCTGCGAGGTCAGCCGCCAAGCGCTCGGCCATGCCGGAGCCATATGGCGTGGGATGGCGCGTTCCGACCATGGCAATGCCGGCCTTGGTCAGGCACTCGATGTTGCCGCGCACGCGAAGGATGAGCGGGGGATCGTAGATTTCCTTCAGGCGCGGCGGGTACGAGGAATCGTCCATGGACAGGAGGATTGCGTCTGCGGCAGCCGCGTTTGCAATCTCCTCGCGCGCGAGTTCTGCCGACTTTCCTGTAGCCAACGATTGCGCCGAAACGGCTTGGATGCCGGTGCTTTCGAGCTCCGTCAACGAGGCGCGGAAGACGGCTTCGGGAGATCCGAAATGTTCGACTAGCTTGCGCGACTTGGTGGGTCCTAGGCCAGGCGTGAGCGAAATGGCCAGCCACTCCAGGAGATGAGTTGCGGCGGGGGATGCGACAGCAATGGACACGATGCACTCCGAGCGGACTGTACTGAGCGCCGAAGAAGCGTGTCAAGGTCATACGTCACAATGGTTTGTTAAAATTGTGGAAAGATACCAAATTGGCATGAGACGTTTACATATTTCCGCCATCTCCTACCTTAATACTGCGCCGTTGATGTGGGATTTCGAGCATGGCGAGGCTGGCCGGCAGTTCGATATCTCGTATACCGTGCCCTCGGCATGCGCCCGGGCGCTGGCCGACGGGACGGCCGACATCGGGATTATTCCTGCGGCAGCCTATGCCGAGATTCCCGGGTTGAAGATTCTGCCCGACGTTGCGATCGCCTCACGACGGGCGGTGCGTTCGATTCTGCTGGTCAGCAAGCGGCCTCTCGAAGAGGTTCGGACCGTTGCACTAGACACTTCATCGATGACCTCCGTCGCGCTCGCGAAGGTCCTGTTCGAAAAATGGCTGGGTGGGGAGCGGATCTATACGGCGATGGCTCCCGAAATCGAGAAGATGCTTGAGGGGCACGATGCCGGTCTGCTCATCGGCGACCCGGCGCTGAAGATTGATCGCAAGCGATATCACACGGTCGATCTGGCGGAAGAGTGGATTCGCTATACGGGGAAGCCTTTTGTGTTTGCTTTCTGGGCGGTTCGCAGCGCGGCGTTAGCGGATGCCGATCCGTCGGTGGATCTCGCGGCGGTGTTTCGCAACTCACGCGATCATGGATTGCAGCCTTCGAGCCTCACGCGGATTGGGCAGGAATGGGCGCCGCGGTTGGGCATTAGCGAAGCTGACGTTCGCCGATACTTGACTGAGAATATTCACTACCAGCTTGATGCGGGTTGCCTCGAGGGATTGCAACTCTTTTATCGTTATGCGGCTGAGATCGGCGCTTTACCGGCGGCGCCAGCGGCGACCTTCGTGGAGACGGCTAAGGCGTTTGCGACGTAACGCCTGAAAAGGAATTGTTCGAAGTCCGCTCGCGCGCACGAAATTCCCAAACACATCATCGGTTCACCCATCCCGTCCGGTAAAATTAATCTTCTTATGAATACCTTTGAACAAATCGCGGAACGTGAGCGGCAGTTTCTCCTTCACACTTATAACCGTTATCCGATTGTGCTGGCGCGTGGTAAGGGCGTGTTCCTGTACGACATCGAAGGCAAGCGCTATCTCGACTTCGTCTCCGGTCTCGGCGTGAACGCGCTGGGCCACGCGCATCCGCGGATCGTGAAGGCGATTCGGGAGCAGGCAGCGAAGCTGGTGCATGTTTCGAATCTCTACTACCACGAATATCAGGGGCCACTGGCGGAGAAGTTGTGCGCGCTCTCAGGATTGAATCGCGCGTTTTTCTCAAACAGCGGGACCGAGGCGATCGAGGGATCGATCAAACTGGCGCGGCTCGCGGGGCATCGCGCGGGCGGTGAGGCGAAGAGCCGACTGGTGGCGCTGGAGGGGTCGTATCACGGGCGCACGTTTGGGGCGCTGTCGCTCACCGGTCAGGACAAACATCGCAAAGGATTCGAGCCGCTGCTCGAAGATGTGACGTTTGTGAAGCAGAATGATCTGGAAAGTCTGCGCGCAGCGGTGAACGACAACACTTGCGCCATCGTGCTGGAACCAATTTTCGGCGAAGGCGGAATCTTCGAGTGCTCGGTGGAGTTCCTGCGCGAATGCCGCGCGCTGGCCGATCGTCACAAGGTGGCGCTGATCTTCGACGAGATTCAGTGCGGGTTGGGGCGGACAGGAACGATTTTTGCGTTTCAGACGTTCGGCGTTACGCCTGACATTGTCGCGATTGCCAAGCCGATTGCGGCGGGACTTCCGCTGGGGGCTTTCATCGCGAAGGAAGAATTCGCGACCGCGATTTCTCCGGGACAACATGGCACGACGTTCGGGGGCGGTCCGCTGGCCTGCCGTGTTGCGCTGGAGTTTCTGGCGATTGTGGAGGACGAAAAGCTGCTGGAGAACGTGAACAAAGTTGGCGCGTACTTGCAGCAGCAGTTGAAAGAAGTGGTCGAGAAGCGCGCAGCAGCGATTGGAGTGCGTGGGCGGGGCTTTATCCAGGGAATTCAGCTGGACATTCCGGCGCGGCCGATCGTCGATGAAGGCTTGGCTGCGGGAGTTCTCTTCAACAGCACGCAGGATACGGTGGTGCGCTTTCTGCCGCCATTCTTGATGGAAGAGAAGCACGTGGACAAAGGGATTCGCGTGTTGAAGAAGTTGTTGGGGAAGAAGCGGAAGGCGGCGTAAGAAACGGGCGTCGGACTTCAGACCACGCTAGGATCTCGCGCGATTACTCAGAGTTCCCACCCTAAGCGCACAGAACGCGGTTAGGACGGGCCACCCGGAGCGTCGTCGGCAACCACAAAAAACGGGGAGCCGAAGCTCCCCAAGTGAAGCGACAGAGGCTTTGTTTCACTCAATAGGAGTCCGGTGGTAGTGAAAGAGTTGTCCTCGGCGCGGGAAAGATTTTTTTCATGTGACGGTCATGAGTAACGTTCAGGAAATCTCGGGCCGCCTGGCTTCGCCTATGAGTGCGGGCACTCAGGAATGCTGGATGGATTTCGACGGCGCGCGCATGCGCTATCTGCGCGCAGGGTCAGGGCCGCCGCTGATTTTGCTCCACGGATTGATGGGATATTCGTTTTCCTGGCGCTATGCGATGGCTGCGCTCGCGCCCTACGCGACGACATATGCGCCTGACTTGCTGGGCGCAGGATTCTCCGATCGTCCCAAAGGGATCGACCACTCGGTGCGAGCGACGGCACTGCGAGTCGTGAAATTTGCCGAAAATCTTGGCCTTACATCGTTCGATCTTCTGGGCACATCGCGAGGCGGAATTGTTGCGACGGCTGTGGCTGCTGAATGCATCGACGGCAACGGGCCCAGAGTCCGGCGGTTAATCCTGGTGGCGCCGGTGAATCCTTACTCGAGGCACGGGAAGTGGCTAGCGCCGTTTTTCGGTTCGAGGTTCGGCGCGACTCTGTTTCGCGCAGGCATTCGGACCCGCCGCGTATCGGCGATGTATCCCTACTGGCACGGGCGGATGTTCGGCGATCCTAAGAAGATTCCGCCTGGCAGTCTGGATGGCTACAGCGCACCGCTCGCGATTCCCGGCCTGTTCGAACATGCATTGAGCATTGTTCGCACATGGACCGCCGATCTTCGAGAACAGGAGAGGCTGCTGCCGAAACTGGCGGCGATTCCCACGCTGTTGATGTGGGGCGACAAAGATCCTGCGGTGTATTTTTCTTCGATGGAGCCGCTGGCGCGGCATTTCGCGAATGTGAAGACGGTTGTCTTTCCCGGCGTTGGCCACCTGCCTTATGAGGAATGTCCGGAAGAGTTCAACCGGGCACTGATACAGTTTCTGACGACGTAGAACTGTCAAATAGATCTGGCATCGCTCCATCATGACCCACCACATTGTCGATTTGTTGCGGAGTGCGGTGGTGCAGTATGGCTATTGGGCTGTGGCTGCGGCGCTTCTGCTGGAGAATGCCGGCGTGCCGGTGCCGGGAGAGACGATTCTTCTGCTCGCGAGTTTCCTGGCTTACTCGGAACACGATCTGCAACTCCGCTGGATCATTGTCGTGGCGACGATTGCCGCCATGCTCGGCGACAATCTCGGATTCGCTCTCGGCTTTTACGGCGGACGACGGATGCTGGTGCGTTATCAATCCTTCTTCCGGATTAAAAACGAGATGGTGGAGCGGGGAGAAAACCTCTTCGCGCGATTCGGAGCGGTCACGATTTTCTTTGCTCGCTTTGTGTTCGGCATGCGGATTATCGCTGGGCCAATGGCAGGCGTGTTGCGGATGCCGTGGCGAAAGTTCCTCCTCTACAACTTCCTTGGCGCGGCGGTGTGGGTGACTGCGATTTCGAGCGCAGGCTATCTGTTCGGGCGGCACTTCGGACGACTGGAGCAGGATATCAAGCGGTTCGACCTGGCGGTCGTGGTGCTGGTGCTGCTGGCATTGGCGTTCTGGTGGTGGCGAAGCCGCCGGGGCAAATGAGGGCACCTTCCGAGTTAACTTTTGCACAAGGGAAGCGGGGAATGTGCCGCTATACTGTGCGGGTGTCGCGGGCCCTCGTTCGGGGCGGACGGGGAGTTGCCCGGGGCTGGCAATGAATCATACCGGCTGCGTCCGAGCCGAGAGTCGGACGAGGAGGAACGCATGAAGAAGATTGGGTTTCTGAGTCTGCTGATCATGGCAACACTGCTCTTTGCGCTTGCTTTCCCGGTGGCGGCAGCTGGGCCGAAGGCTCCCGTTGCGCCGGCCGTTGCTGCAGTGGCTCCAGTACCGGCGGCTGCGGTCGCACCGGTACCGCCTCCGCATCCGCACATCCACGAAGGACTCGAGGCCATGCGGAATGCGAAGCATCATTTGGAATCCGCGACTTCGGATTTTCACGGACACCGCCTCAAGGCGATCGAACACCTCGACCAGGCCATTCACGAAGCTGAGATCTGCGAACAGGAACCGTAGAATCGGATCGGATAAAAGCTCAAAGGCAGCGCCAACGCGGCGCTGCCTTTTTTGTTTGGAAACGTTTTTTCGTCGAGTCTAGCGGGAGCCGAAGGTGTATCCGATCGAGGCTCCGAGGCGGAGCACGTTGCCGGTGTGGAACTCGGAGTTATTCACGATGTAGTAGTAGTGCGCCTCAGGGCGGACGAAGAAGTGCCGGAAGAAGTAGTAGCGCACGTCGCCGCTAAGGTGCAGCAGAAGATGATTGCTGTTCACGAAGATCGGGCAATTTCCGCCGTTCGATGGGCCACAGGTGGTGAACTGGTTGTAGAAGATCAAGCTCTCGCCGCCCACGCCGCCCAGAAAATCGGCGGTCATCCGGCCATTGCGCCATGGCAGGCGCGGGGCAAAGACTGCATTGACGTCATACAGTACCGGCCGATACTCCTGGTAGCTGTTGTAGAGTCCTTTTTTCGAGCGGGCCACCGCTTCGGCGCTGAAGCCCAAGCGGTTGCTGAAGATAATCTGGGCACTCACGCTGGCAAACGATCCACCCCTCTCCGGAGGAGGTGGGTAAGCCAGCGATGCGCTGTTGGATTTGGTGGAAAACAGCGTGCTGCCGCCAACGGCAACGTTAATCTGCTGAGCGCTCGCAATTCCTGCAAGTAGGACGATGGTGCAAACGGACGTGCGCGAAAGGAACCTTCTCAATCCAGCCCCCTGTTACGTGATTGGTGTTCGGAAACAGCATACCGGACGGCTACGACCGGGTGCTCGAAAAGCACCCCTGGCGGCCCAAAGAAAAACGGATTAGCCGTCCGCGCCAGCCGCTGTTTAGTCTGGACCGATAGTGTATCCGATTGAGGCGCCCAGGTGGATAACGTTGCCGGAACTGAAGTCGGCCGTGTTGTTGTGGATGTTGTAATAGCGGACTTCGGGGCGAACGAAGACATGGCCCCAAACGTAGTAACGAAGGCCGGCTCCCGCGTCGATCAGGAAGTGGTTGGAGCTAAGATAGCAAGCGCCAAAATAGACGCAGCCGCTGGTGGGCTGGTATCCATAGAAGCGAGTGCTCTGCCACCCGATGCCCGCCATGAGGTCAAGTCCGGCCTTCTTGTTGATGCGAGGCTGGTAGACGCCGTTGAAGTCAAACAGGATAGGACGGAAGGGCTGACCCCCGTTGCCGCCATACTGGCCTTGGCCCGCTTTCCATGTAGCGTCAAAGCCGACACCGAGGCGCCGGTGGAAGATCACGTCTGCGCCGATATTCGTGTAGAGGCCCCCTTTTTCGGGACACACAAAGTTCTGGGCGGACGAAGAGAAACCGCACGCTTGGGCTCCCGGAGACACCAGCGTCCCGAAGCCAAACATTGCATCAGCCTGCTGCGCCGAAGCAAAGTTGGCTAGCATAAAGAAGGAAAACACGGTCGCGAGGAAGGCAAGTTTTTTCAAGAGAACCTCCGTTCAAGATCGATGCTGACGGTAAGATGCGACCGCCAAACCGTTTGGATGCAAGTGCATGGATGCAGTACCCATCATAATTTCAGCGCCGCCGAGATTCAAATTGGCCGCGAGTGAAACGTGAAGATTCTTGTTACCTTTCCGGTAACCCGTCTCAAGGTAGACGGATTCCGGCGCCTTGATAGAACCCAGTTCCGTGCAAAAAGTTGCGCCCTGAATGGTCAAAAGCTGTGACCGCTATCGCTTCGAGATACCGCTACCGCCGCCGCGTAGGACGTGATCAAGTGCGATCGGACCGCCTCCTAAAAAGATGAGGCCGAAGGCCAGCGCAGCAACCGCCAGCGCGAGTTCATATCCGGGGCGATCGGGCGAGCCGATGAGTCCATTGTGCAGGTGAACCTTCCAGATGGCGACGACCAGGTCGCCGCAGACAAAGAGCGCGGCCACCCGGGTAAAGAATCCTGCGAGCAGCAGGAGACCTCCGAGGAACTCGGTGAAAGACGAGACATAACCTAACCACGCCGGCAGACCGAGACCAGCAACGACTTGAGCGTGGTGATGCAAGCCTCCAAAGACTTTGTGATAGCCGTGGGTCACCATAATGACGCCGACTGCCAGACGCATCACGAGAAGAGCAAGCGGTTGTAAACGATCGAGATATCGCAAAATGTCCCTCCGGCTGACGGAACAAGATTACCGCAGGGCAGTCGTTAGGAGGAAGGAGACCACGCCCGAGAAAACAATTGCGCGTGCAGCCGCATTTTGGTAACGTTGCTCCGCCGTAGAATGCCTGTTTGGGCGCTCTCGGCAGTCTTGCCTGGGGCTCGTGCTGGCCTTCTCTCTGGGGCGGGGAGAAGCAACGGATTGTTTCCTGTGCCGTTCACTGCTGGCTTGCATCTGGGCCTTTGCAATCGAGAGAGATCTTTGGATTCGAGGAGTCTGCGATGAATTTCAAGACGAATGGAAGCGGTCTGCGGAAATACATTCCCTTGTTAGTGATGATGGTGGTGCCAGCCTTCGCAGTGGCTCAACACAAGCCAAGTGCGCCGTCCCATCCGAGCGCGCCCAGCCATGCGAGTGCGCCCAGCCATGCGAGTGCTCCTAGCCACGGGGGCGCGCCTAGCCACGGGGGCGCGGCCCAGAGTCACGGCGGCAACACGAGCCATGCGGGAACGACAACGCATACCGGTACGACGACCCACGCTGGCGGCGCAACGACGCACACCGGAACGACAACCCACACCGGTACGACGACGCACGGGACTGCGATGCACAACACCACCACAAGCCACACCGGAACGACGACCCACGGTGGCGGCATGACCTCGCACACCGGCAGCACGACTCATGCGGGCACGACCACCCACGGGAACATGGCCGGTGGGCACGGGGCGATGAATGCTGGGCATGGCGGGCATACGGCTCCGGGCAGGAACGTTTCGCTGAAGGGTGGAGGCTCGGCGCATCTGCGTCCCAATGGACAGATCCGCTCCGTCAACCGGAACGGAATGCATATTGAGCACAACATGCACGGCGGTCGGACGATCGTGCGCGAGCACAATGGCGCGCGCGTCGTGAGCTACGGGCGCCGCGGCGGATACGTGCAGCGGGCTTATGTGGTGCGCGGCGGCCGCAGCTACTACTCGCGGACTTACTACTACCACGGCGCATACCGCGTGGGAGTTTATCGGGGCTACTACTGGGGAGGACGTCCCTACTACGGTTGGTACCATCCGTACTGGTATCACCCCGCGTATTACGGATGGGCGTATAACCCGTGGGTCTCGCCGGTCTACTACGGTTGGGGATGGGGCGGAGCGCCCTGGTATGGATACTACGGCGCGTATTTTGCTCCGTATCCCGTGTATCCGTCAGCAGCATTCTGGCTGACCGACTATTTGGTCGCGGCGAGTCTGCAGGCTGCCTACGCGGCGAATGCGGACGCCAACGCTTCCAATGCGGCGGCAGCTTCCGACGACTTGCAGGCGAGTAATGCGCCTTCGGCGCCGGCAAGTTCCGGCCCGGTCGCACTCAGTCCTGAAGTGAAGCAGGCCATTGCGGAAGAGGTGAAAGCTCAGCTCGCCGCAGATCAGGCGGACGCGGCGAAGGGCGCCTCGTCCTCCGGTGGTTCGGATGGCGGTTCAACAGCCTCCACGAAGGACGAAGTACCACCGGCGCTCGATCCTGCTCGGCGAACTTTTGTGGTGAACAATGACCTGAGTGTCGTTGCCGATGGCGACGAGTGTTCTCTGACGGCGGGCGATGTAATCACCCGTCTCACCGACACTCCCGATGGCGACAACAACGTGAACGTCAGCGTGGCAGCCAGCAAGAAAGGCGACTGCGGCGCGGGCAAGCAGGTTGCGGTCTCGGTCGACGATCTCCAGGAAATGCACAATCATTTCCAGGAGCAGCTTGCCGCAGGCATGGGCGAGCTGGCAAAGAAGAATGGCACCGGCGGTTTGCCGAAGGCTCCCGACACCGCTACGGTGAAGGGCGACGTTCCCGAACCTGATCCGGACAAGAGCGCCAGCAAGACGATCGACGATGAGGAGAAGGCCGCCGATCAGACCGAAACCGAAGTCAAACAGGACGCTGGAGGCGGGTCCCAGTAAATACGCCGTCCGGTCCGCATAACTACCACAGGGGCGTCACCTTGAAGGGGTGACGCTCGCTGTCTTTTCGGTTCATCGCGCGGTTCATCGCAGAACCGCACACCCAGGGTTCCGATTCAATCGTGTCTGCTGTTGATCCCCTGCGACAGAGGGCAGATTTTGAGAGGAGAAGTTTAGTCATGGGACACAAGTTCGAAAAAATGATTCTCGCCATCGTGGCAGTCGCGTGCGCCGTGGCGTTCCCGGGGGCATGCGCCAGTGCTCAAAGCGTTTCGCTGCAGGAGCAGCTCACCGCCCAGTACAAGATCGTGAAGATGGGATCGGACACGAGCGGATATTCGGTCGTCGAGGAAGGCACCCTGTTGGCGGTCCAAAAGGGTGGCATGCTCGGTGTGCCCTATTCGGACAAGACCGCTCTCACCAACAAGTACGAAGGTGGTGCGGTGCATCCGCCAAACAACTTGATGGTGTCGGGAAAGAAGGCGCTCTTTGGACACTTCTCGCAAACTGCGTCGCAAGGTCAAACGACGAAATTGTTTGCCAAGGGCGACAAGGTGTATCCAACGAAGATCGACGTGAGCCTGGAAAAAGACACCGTGACCATGGGCATCGTCGCGTGTGATACCTGCAACAAGACCGATCCGACGACCTATAACAAGGCGAATGTGGTCTTCCAGTTTCCCAAGGGATCTCTCGCCAAAGCGAGCGCAGGAGATGTCGAGGACACGATTGGGCAACTGCTCTCCATCAGTGACGATTCGCAGCAGCAACAGGATCAAGGACAGCAGGGCGGCCAGGATGCGCAAGGCCAGGGAGAGCAGGGAGGTCAGGATCAGCAGGCAGCGCAGCAACCGCAACAACAAGCCCAGCCCGAGACGATTGAGAAGGGGCAGACCACGGATCAGGTGCAGACTGCTCTCGGCAAGCCGGACAAGATCGTCAATCTCGGCGCGAAGCAGATCTGGGTCTACAAAGATCTCAAGGTCACGTTCTTGAACGGGAAAGTTTCAGACGTGCAATAAGAATCGCGTCATCGTCGCTGGAAGCGGCGCCTCACACTACACACCGCAAGCACGAGGAGTCTATGCGCTCGCGCAATCTATTTCTTGCCCTCGGATTCACAACCATCTTTCTGGCGTCAATCGCCGGCGCGCAAACGGTTACGTTGCAGGAACAACTCAACGCGCAGTACAAGCTGGTGAAGATGGGATCGGATTCGGGCGGTATCGCAGTCGTCGAGCCGGGCACTCTGCTTGCCGTCCAAAAGGGTGGAGTGCTCAGCGTTCCGTGGAAAGCGGTGGCGGTGTGCCCGGCAAAATTTCAGGACAACAGCTTGCATCCGTCTGTCGGATTTTGCGCCGGCATGGTGAAGTCTGTCTCCAAGTACTACCAGGTTGGAGACAAAGTTTATCCCACCAAGATTGACGTCAACCTCGACAAGGCGAAGATATCATTTGCGGTCGTAGCCTGCGACTCCTGCAGCGGAGTGAATCCTCCAACTTCAATGAAGGGGGAAGTCGTATTCCAGTTTGCGAAGGGCTATCTGGACAAAGCCAACGCGGGCGAGGTGGAAGACACGATCGGCCAAGTATTCGCGATCAGCGATCAGGATCAGCAGGGGCAGGGCAATGATGCAAGCCAGCAACAACAGGGCGCCCAACAGCCTGCACAGCAAGAACAACAAGCGGAGCCCCAGACCGTTCAATTGGGAATGACGACCGATCAAGTGCAAGCGGTTTTGGGCAAGCCCGAGAAAATCTTCAACGTAGGTGCAAAACAGATTTATGTGTACAAGGACGTGAAAGTGACGTTCCTGAACGGTAAGGTTTCCGACGTACAGTAACTCCAACCGGCTCGTTTCGCGATCGAGCTAAAGTCCGCGAATGCAGCACCTTCACCGGACGACGTAGTACCTCCGTACCGTGCCTAGTACTTCAGTTACCGTTCTGCGGGTGACTGTGCGCTAGTTGCATGACCACTACCAGTAATTGTGGAAAGGTTCGGCATAGCTACACTATCTGGTTTCTCGCACAAGCCAAGATTCCAGCCAATTCCAAGAAACAGGCAAAAAACCCAATAAAACACGGAGATTCGCTTCGAGCCGGGGTTTTTCGGGGTTGATATATGCTCGGGACACCGAAAGCCCTCGGAGCAGCAGTTGAGGGCGAGGCAGTCTCCTGAAGAAACCTGCGGGCCGGGAAGCCGGAGCGGGGAATGGATAAGCGGTAGGGCAAAGGAACTATGGCCGACTCGCGAGAAGTCATGAACATTCGCCAGGCGTCGCAGTATCTGGGCGTGAGTCCGGACACGCTTTACAAGTACGTTGGCGAGCAGAAGATTCCCGCGTTCAAGCTCGGCAACCGCTGGCGCTTTAAGAAATCGCGGCTGGATCAGTGGATGGAAGAAAAGTCGAGCGAGATGGAACCGCAGGTGAAACGCAAACCGAAGGCAGCGGCCAAAGCTGCCGGGTCACAGTAAAAGGTGGGCACATGTTTGGATTGGGATCGAAGTCCATTGTTGGCCTGGATGTAGGCTCCTCGAGCATCAAGGCGGTGGAGCTGAAGAAAAAGGGTGGGCAGATTGAAGTCGCACACCTCGGTCTGGAGCCGCTGTCTAGCGACATCGTGGTCGATTCGATGATCGTGGACTCGGGCACAGTGTCGAGCGCGATCTCGAAGCTGTTCCTCGACAACGCGATCAAAACCAAGGCTGTGGCTACCGCGGTGAGCGGACACTCGGTGATCGTGAAGAAAATCTCGCTGCCTTCGATGAGCGACCAGGAACTGGCCGAGACCATCGAGAAAGAAGCGGCGCAGCATATTCCCTTCGATCTGGCCGATGTCAGCCTCGACTACCAGATTCTCTCCGACGAAGTGGGCACTCCACAGATGGACGTCCTGCTGGTCGCAGTGAAGAAGGACAAGATTCTGAACTACACCAACGTACTCTCGATGGCAGGCCGCACTCCGGCTATTGTCGATATTGACGCGCTCGCCCTGCAGAACTGCTACGAGTACAACTACCAGCCGGCGCCGGGCCAGGTGGTGGCACTGCTGAACCTGGGCGCCAGCGTGATGAACATCAACATCGTGAAAGGCACTACGCCGCTGTTCCCGCGCGACGTCAGCGTGGGCGGCCATCAGTACACCGACTCGCTGCAGAAGGAACTGGATCTGAGCTTCGACGATGCCGAGTCGCTCAAGCTGGGCAACAAGGTAGGAACGGTGAGCGAGGACGCGAAGCAGCCGATCCTGCAGCAGGTCACCGAGATCATCGTGCTCGAAATTCAGAAGACGTTCGACTTCTTCCGCGCCAGCGCAGCGGGCGAGCACATCGAGAAAATCTACCTGGCGGGCGGATCGTCGAAGGTTCCCGGCCTGGTGGAAGCGTTGCGGCAGGAGTTTTCGATGCCGGTTGAGTTGTTGAATCCGTTCCAGCGGGTAACGCCTCCCGTGGAAGGGCACGGAGCGGAACTGGTCGAGCAGAACCCCGGCCAGATGGCAGTGGCGGTGGGCTTGGCCCTGAGGAGCTTTGAATCGCTATGATCAAAATCAATCTGCTCGAAAATTCCAAGGGCAAAAGTAAGCGGGGCGGCGGCGGTCCATCGATGCCATCGATGGAAATGGGGGATATGGGATCTCCCAAGCTGAAGGTGCTGGTGGTCGTCGTGCTTGCTGGGCTCTTTAACCTCGGCTACTGGTACCGGCTCGATCACCAGGGCAAAGCGATCGCGGTCAAGATGACGGAAGCGGAGAGGCATAACCGCGAACTGGCCGATGTGAAGGCGCGCTTCCTGGAGCGCCAAGCCCAAGCTGACAATTACAAGCGGCGTGTGGATGTGATCGACGGCCTGCGCGCGGCCCAGAACGGCGGCCCGGTCAACCTGATGGCCATGCTGGGCCAAACGGTGAACAACACAGAAGCAGTGTGGCTGAGCAAGATGGACGACACCGGTCCAACGGTGAAGCTTGAAGGGACGGCGCTGAGCACGGATGCCGTGGCCAACCTGATTGCGAACCTGCAGAAGACTGGCTACTTCAAGAATGTGGAGATCGACGAAACCTGGCAGGACGAGCAGATCAAAGACATGCAGGCGTTCCAGTTCAAGTTGAACTGCGATAAAGGAAAGTCGTAAGAGGCGGACCTATGGCTAATTTCAGTGAACTGTCAGGCATCAAGCAGTGGGGAGCGGTGATTCTCGGCGGCGCCGTGGTAACGGCAGCTCTGTACTTCACGGTGTTCAAGAGCCAGGACGAAAAGAACACGGCCGCGCAGCACGCCCTCGAAGACAAAATTCGGGAAAACAACGAGCTCGAATCCTACCGGCCCAAGCTGAAGCAGATTGAGCAGCAGCTGGCCGAGCTGAAACAGCAGCTGGAGATCGAGCAGCGCATCGTCCCCGACGAGAAGCAGGTGGATCAGTTCATCACCATGCTGGACTCCGAGGCGCAGAAAGCAGGGGTGGAACTGCGGCGCTACAAGGCGGAAGATACGAAGTCGCAGCAGTACTACACCGAAGTCCCCTTCGACCTCGAGCTCGACGGACCGTACTATTCGACGCTGAACTTCTTTGACCGGGTGAGCAAGCTGGAGAGGATCGTCAACGTCAGTGGGCTGACGGTGTCCTCGACCAAGAATCCGGGCGCAGCGAAGGTCAAGCACCAGTACCAGTACGCGCCGAATGAGAGCGTAGTGGCGTCTTTCACGGCGACCACATACTTCAGTCACGATTTGCAACCTTCAGTCGCGGCAGCCGGGGCTAAGCCCGGAACGCCAGCGGCGAGGTAGGAATAACTATGACAGCGATCAAGCTGACAACAGGCATTTTGGCAACGGCAATGATGGTAGGCGGGATTGTGGCCACGTCTGTGGCCCAGAACCCGGATGCCATCGACAACGCGCGCAGCATTGCAAAATCGCTGCAGCAGAAGCAGGCCAACGATAGCAACGCGGCGCTGGATGCGGCAGGAGTTCCGGCCTCAACCAAGCCCGCGCCGGGAGCTCCGGCTCCCGCGGTGAAGCCAGCGACGATTCCGGGAGCGAAGTCGGCCCCGGCGGCTCAGGCTCCCGCGCCGGCAGCGGCTGCATCGAAGAGCGTCTCGGCTTCCGCCTCGCACAACCAGCTCCGGAAAGTAAACGTGGCGCAGGGCGCGGACGGCATCCAGATCGAAATCAATACCAGCGAAGCGGTGACGCCGAGGGTCAGCAAATTGAAGTCGCCGGCCCGCGTTGTCGTGGAGCTGCCGGAGACAGTTGTCGCCGGTGCGCAGAGCAAGATTCCCGTCGGCAGCGACGGAGTCAAGGGCGTGCGCATCGGGATGGACGGCAAGACGCCTCCGACGACCAGCGTTGTAGTCGATCTGGAAAAGGCTCTCTCCTACGACTTGTCTGGTTCCGGCGAGAAAATCATCCTGACCCTGCACGGGCAGGATGGAGCGGAGTCCGGAGAACAGGCCGCCGCAAAATCGGAAACCAAGGCCGTAGCGAAGACCGTGGCAAAGAGTGCGACGGCTCCAGCGAAAACAGCTGCCCCAGCGAAAGTGAAGACCGTCGTAGCGGAGAAGGTCGCTGCTCCTGTGGCCAAGCCTGCTGCGAAGCCCGCGGAGAAGCAGCAGGTCGCCAAAGAGACGACGCCTGCGCTTCCGGAGGTCGCACCTGCTGCGGCGGATGCCAGCAAGATTGGGGACAACTCCAAGCAGCCGAAGCCCGAAGACAAGAAGTGGGCGATGAACGGGAAACGCGATCCGTTCTTCAGCCCCGTCGTGCAGCAGCAGAACGGTTCCGGATGTTCGACAGGGAAGAAGTGCCTGGAGATCGGCAACATCAATCTTCGGGGTGTGGTGAAGTCCGACAGCGGCTTTATCGCTGTGGTCACCAACAACCTGAACAAAGCGTATTTTCTGCGCGAGAACGACCCTGTATTCAACGGCTACGTCGTGAGGATCACGGGTGATTCGGTGGTATTCCAGGAGACGGTGCAGGACAAACTGGGCAAGCCGCTCACGCGCGAAGTGGTAAAGAGAATCTTCACGCCGGCGGTTTAGGCAAGACGGCGGACCCGGAAACGAGCCGCTGAAATCAAGTTTTTGAAGAAGGACACGCGGGCCCCAGGCCTGCGGGTTGGGGAGAGGCGAAATGCGAAAGCAACTGCTGACAAAGTTCGAATCGCTGCTGGCCGTGGTTGTAATGGTGGGGGCTGCGGGTGCCCAGACACCGAACCAGCTCGATCGAGTCAACGTAGTCCGGGGCACGGACGACATCCGGGTCGAAATGAAATCCAGCGGCACGGTCACGCCGAAGCTCAGCACTCTGGACTCGCCCGCCCGCGTGGTGGTGGATCTGCCGGGAACCGTTATGGCGACCGGTCAGCGCCGCATCGCGGTGGGTGCGGATGGGGTCAAGGGCGTGCGCATCGGCACGGATGGCCAGACGCCTCCGACCACGCGCATCGTCGTCGATCTCGACCAGGCCTGCACCTATGACCTGACGCCCGGTCCCGCGGGGAAGCTGGTGCTTACCCTGCACGAGGGCGCGGCAGCCAAGGTCAATTCAGCTCCTCAATCGAAGACGGCTACCGCGGATTTGAGCGGCAGGGAGGGCGGAGGCGCTCCACTGGCGCATCCGATGTCGCCCTTCGCTCCTCGCGTGATGGAGACGAAATCGGCGCCGAAGGCGGAGACCACTCCGTCGGCGAAGCCGACTGCTAAGGATTCTGCCTCCTCCGACTTCGTGTTCGTCGAACCTACGTATCAGGCCAAGAGCGCAGTCGCGAGCGACGTCAAGAAAGCTGACGCAGCCGATGAGCCCACGGTTCGGGCCCAGGAAGCCGCTGCCCGCTTCTCCGACAAGACCGCGGCGGAACTGCTTCCGGTCAGCCTGCATGCGACTCCGGCGCAGAGCCAGTCTCCTACGATCACTCCGGCAGTGAACCTTGCTGCCGAGCAGAAGGCTCAGGCTGGACAGCAGCCGGCCTCGACGGGTCCGAAGTACACGGGTGAGCCGATCTCGGTGAACCTGAAAGACGTTGACCTGAAGGATTTCTTCCGCCTTATTCACGAAATCAGCGGACTGAACGTCGTGCTCGATCCGAACGTGCACGGCACACTGACTGTCGTCCTCGATGATGTGCCGTGGGATCAGGCACTCGACATCGTTCTCAAGAACAACGACCTGGCGCGTGAACTGGAAGGCAACGTCCTGCGCATCGCCACGGTTGAGACTCTGAAGCGCGAAGCCGATGCCCGCCGGGCGCAGATCGAATCGGAAGCTCTGGCCGTCGAGAAAGTCTCGGTGACCCGCTTCCTCAGCTACGCCAAGGCGAAAGACGTCATCATCACGGTAAAGAAGTTCCTCTCGCAGCGCGGCGATGTTGTGGCGGATGACCGTACGAACGCCGTCATCATCAACGACATTCCGAAAGTGATTCCGACCATCGACCGCCTGCTGACGCAGCTCGACCGCAAGACGCAGGAAGTCGAAATCGAAGCCCGCGTGGTGGCCGCAACCCGGCAGTTCGCGCGCGATATCGGTACGCAGTTCGGCTTCGGCTGGGGCAACGGCCACAGCGCAATCGGTGGAAACCAGGCTGCGGGTTCGTCTCCGACGACTGTCGGCGGCCTTACCCCTGGCTACATCACGGTGCCGGGCACGGGAACCTCAACGGGATCTTCGATTCCGTTGTTCTCGAACCTGGGATCGACCTCGCCTTCGAGCGGGTTCAGCTTCGTGAACGCCAGCAACAACGTGCGCATCGACGCTATCCTCTCGATGGCTGAATCGCGCGGCCTGTTGAAGGTTCTCTCCCGTCCGCGAGTGGTCACGCAGAACAACATCCAAGCCCTCGTAAAACAGGGTGTGCGCGTGCCGATCGTGACGCAGGCGCAGTTGGGTGGACCTCCGACCGTCACTTACGTCGACGCCTTCCTGCGGTTGACGGTGACTCCGCAGATCACTTCAGAAAACACCATCTTCCTGAACGTGGACGTGGAAAACACCACGCCGAACTTTGGTCAGGAAGTGCAGGGCAACCCGGAACTGATTACGCAGCAGGCCACCACGCAGGTACTGGTGACCGACGGCGGCACGGTGGTGATCGGCGGCGTCATCCAGACGCAGAACTCGATCAACATCTCGCAGGTGCCGTTGTTGGGCAATCTTCCGTACCTTGGCAACCTGTTCAAGCACACGCAAGTTCAGACCTCTAACCAGGAGCTGATTTTCTTCATCACGCCGCGAATTATTCAGACATAGCAGCGTCCGAGTTAGCAGCGAGTTCGAAGATTGAAGCCGCCGTCCTGAAGAACCTGTCAGGACGGCGGCTTTGCGTTTAGCCGGGAGCTGTGAGTAATGAGCTGTGAGCAATGAGCGGTGAGTATTGAGCAGTCAGGCACGGATTTTCTCAAGTCCGGTGTCCACTGTCCGTGGCTCACTGCTCATCGCTCACTGCTAGCTGGTAAACTCCCCCCGATGGACTTCCACGCGCGCCAGAAGAAACTGAGGGAGCATCTCGCGACGACCCGGTTCGATGCACTCCTGATCAGCCATCTCCCCAACATCCGCTACCTTTGTGGATTTACCGGCAGCACCGGCCTGCTGCTGGTGGAGGAAGCGGGCAGCGTCTTTTTCAGCGACTTCCGCTATGACACGCAGGCCCACGACGAAGTAAAGGCCGCTAGGGTGGTCATCGCCCGCAAGTCAGCGCTGCAGGCCCTGGCGGAGTTTCTGAGGAAGCGTCGCAAACGGGCGCGAGGGTGGACAGTCGGCCTCGAAGCCGAGCACGTCACGATGGCCGACAAGAAGCGCCTGAGCGATCTGCGTGCCCCGGGAGTGCGATTAAAAGACGCGTACCCCGTAGTCGAGCGGGCCCGGATGATCAAGGACGCCGACGAACTGGAACTTATACGGGCTGCAGTGAATTTGGGCGCGAAATTGTTCGACCGTGCTCTCGAGGTTTTGCGCCCGGGCGTGAAGGAGACCGAGGTCGCGGCTGAGATGGAGTTCGCCGCGCGCCGGGCGGGATCCGAGGAAATGTCGTTTTCCACGATCATCGCGGCCGGGGCGCGCTCGGCGTTGCCACACGGTCGGGCGTCGAACCAGGCAATCCCCCGCGGTGGGTTCGTCGTCTGCGACTTCGGTGTTATACTTTCAGGTTATTGTTCCGATCAGACCCGCACTGTATGGGTGAGCGCCACTTCGGGCGTGGTTCCCGAGGATGCCCGACAGGCTTATGGGGCGGTTCGCGAGGCTCAACAAGCGGCAATTGAAGCGGTTCGGCCCGGCATTGCTGTCGGTGAAGTCGACGAGGCAGCCCGTAAGGTATTGCGGAAGGCCGGGTTAGGGCGTTATTTTACCCATTCGACCGGGCACGGGGTAGGGTTGGAGATTCACGAGGTCCCCAGGGTCGCAGCCGGGCAGAAAGAGATTCTGCAGCCGGGGATGGTCATCACGATCGAGCCGGGAGTATACTTCCCCGGCAAATGGGGCGTGAGGATCGAAGACATAGTGACAGTCACCGCGAGTGGCTGTGACGTGTTGACGCCGACGAGTAAAGACTTTTTAGCTGTGTAGTCTTCTTAGAGTTGTAAATGAATCAGCCGGGCAAGGACTACGCCCGGCTTCTTCGCGCGCCGGTTATCGGGCGCGGGCTGGAGTGGCAAGCAGTCCCACCGTACATGAATCAAAAAGAGCTGAAAGAACTCATAGAGTTCCTCATCGAGAAGGATATTGCCGAGTTCGAACTGGAACGCGGCGATGTCAAAGTGAAGATCAAGCGGGCCGGGGAGCATACCTCCGTCCATATGCACGGCGACCCGCGTTATTATGCGGTCCCAGCAGCGCCCCCGGCGGCACATGAACTGGGCGGCGTTCCTGTCGCAGCCGCGCCGGCTGCGACCGCGCCTCCCGCTCCCGAAGAAGGACTTCACATGGTGAAGTCACCCATTGTGGGGACGTTCTATGAGGCGCCCTCGCCCGGCGCTCCTCCGTTTGTGAAGCCGGGAGACATGGTCGAAGTGGGGCAGGTGGTCTGTATCGTCGAGGCCATGAAGTTGCTCAATGAGATTGAGTCAGACGTCGCAGGGGAGATTGTCAAGAAACTCGCCGTCAATGGACAGCCGATCGAATACGGGCAGGATCTGTTCGTGATCAGGCCGAAGCAGTGATTTTGCGATTCCCTGCGGCGCGTCAAGTTACGTTTCCTTCAGCAGAATTGTTTCCAACCGTCAATGTGGGGTAGCCAAGAGCTGACAGCTGAGAGCTGAAAGCTGGATTTCATGTTTAAAAAGATTCTGATTGCCAATCGCGGAGAGATTGCCTTGCGCGTGATTTGCGCGTGCAAGGAACTCGGCATCCGCACGGTCGCCATCTACAGCGAGGCCGACCGAAATTCGCTGCCGGTACGTTTCGCCGATGAAGCGATCTGCATTGGGCCGCCGCAGCTCGCACTCAGCTATCTGAATATTCCAGCGGTGATCAGCGCCGCGGAAATTGCCAACGTCGAGGCCATCCATCCCGGCTACGGATTGTTGGCCGAGAACGCCAACTTCGCCGAAGTGTGCGAGACCAGCGGTATCAAGTTCATTGGCCCGCGCCCGGAAGTGACGCGCCTGATGGGCGAGAAGGAAAAAGCGCGAACGGCGATGAAGCAGGCAGGCGTGCCGATTCTGCCGGGCTCGGACGGAATCATCGCGTCGGACGGCGAGGCGATTGAGTGGGCGCGGCAGGTAGGATTTCCGGTGATCGTGAAGGCCTCGGCCGGAGGCGGCGGGCGTGGCATGCGCATCGTTCGCAACGAAGAGGAATTGCCGGGTCTGTTCAAGGCGGCGCAGGCCGAAGCGGCGGGCGCGTTCGGCAACGGCGATCTCTACATGGAGAAGTACGTCGAGCATCCGCGGCACATTGAGTTTCAGGTGCTGGCCGACGAACATGGCAACGTCGTCAGCCTAGGTGAGCGCGAGTGTTCGATCCAGCGGCGGCATCAGAAGTTGCTCGAGGAATCTCCTTCGACGCAGGTCACTCCTGAACTGCGCAACGAGATTGGCGGAGTACTGTGCAAGTCGCTGGCGGCGATTGGCTACAGCAATGCAGGCACGATTGAATTCCTGATGGACCAGGACAAGCGCCTGCATTTTATCGAAATGAATACGCGGATTCAGGTGGAACATCCGGTCACCGAGATGGTGACGGATGTCGATCTAGTTAAAAGTCAGATCATGATCGCTGCGGGGGCGCACATGCGGGAGGTGCTGCAGGGGCCGATTGTGCATCGCGGGCATTCGATCGAGTGCCGCATCAACGCCGAGCATCCGGAGAAGTTCACGCCGTCGGCGGGGAAGATCACGGCATTCCATCCTCCGGGCGGAACTGGAGTGCGCGTCGATACGGCCGCCTATGCCGAGGGAGTGATTCCGCCGTACTACGATTCGTTGATCGCCAAGCTGATCGTGCGAGCCAAGGATCGCAACGAGGCGGTTTCGCGCATGGCGAGGGCGCTCGAGATGTTTATCGTCGAGGGCGTGTACACGACGATCCCGCTGCATCGGAAGATTCTGGCCGACGAAGATTTCCGGGCAGGGAAGATTGATACGGGATTCATTGAGCGGTTCCTGAAGAAGAACGGGAAGTGAGCGTCGCTCGTTATCGCCGAAGATTGGGAAAGCCTCGCTGAACCCAGGGAACCTTGTGGTCGGCCATGTGCAGGTAGGCCTTCGCTCCGACTACGTCATCCATCGAATGGACCTTCGCCACAAAGGAATCGATTGAGCCCGATTCAACGGGAATACAAAGATTCACGGACTGAGGCTGGCGGATGCCCTCGCGACCGTTATCTCTAAGCGTCACGAGCACGACTGCGTGTCCCGCCGAGTCTACGCATTTGAAGATCATGTCAATGCCGCCTCCCGCTAACTCCGGGGCGAATGTTCCGAGCCTCAGATTGCGACAACCTTTGATATTCGACGGGAAGCCGCTCAGAATATCTGCGGCATTTGTCAGATCGACGTGTGACGAATACAACCTCGTAGCACCACCAAAGGAGCCGTTTGAACATGTGACACTGTACTCGATCGCGTCCTGATCGAACCACACGACCTCGAATTCAAGGCCCGTCATGTCACTGAATTCTAGCTCATCCCCACGTCTCGCCAAACCGGCGAGAATCGCATGCTTCCGGAAATCGCGGCGAGTTCTTCGGTCAGGATAAATACAAAGGTCGCGCAGTCCCTCTGCGCTACGTCTGGCTCAACATCTCCGCCAAATCGGCGCGTTTTGAAAAAGCTTTCTCCCCCGACGGCGGCAAGACCTGGGAAGTGAATTGGATTTGCGAGCTGTCGCGATAGTAGATTGAATGCGCGCATGATTCAGCTGCCCCGGTTGTATCCGATCCTCGACTCCGGCTTCTTTCCGAACGCTGATGCGCTTTTCGCCGCCGCGGAAGAGTTGGCGGCGGCCGGGTGCGTGCTGATTCAGTATCGGAATAAGTCCGGGAACGCGCGCGTCATCCTGGAGCACGCGAGGGAGTTGAGCAGACGGCTCGTCTCCGGTTCCCACGTCTCGCAAAATCGGCGAGACGTGGGGCACCCCAAGTCTGTGCACGGTCCAAACCCGGTGAGGCTGATTATGAACGACCGGGCTGATCTCTGTTTAGCCGCGGACTTCGACGGCGTTCACGTCGGGCAGGAGGACTTATCTCCCCAGTCAGTCCGCAAGATCATCGGGCCGGACCGCTGGCTGGGCGTTTCGACGCATAATCCCGAGCAACTGGCCGAAGCTGATAAGACTTCCGCCGACTATCTGGCGATCGGGCCCGTATTCGCCACGTCAAGCAAGGCGAATCCCGACCCAGTCGTTGGCCTCGAAGGCGTGCGCCGGGCGCGGGTTTTGACTCGTAAGCCGCTTGTCGCCATTGGAGGCATCACCCGAGCGAACGCGGCTTCTGTCATCGCGGCCGGGGCGGATTCCGTGGCCGTGATATCCGACCTCCTCCGCGACCCGCGTAAATCAGCAGAGGAATTTTTGCGGATCTTAGGGTAAAGTCTCAGGGGTCGAGAAGCGGCGTTGGTCACCGGTCGTTGACCGTTGACTAAAATAACTTGTCATCCTGAGCGAAGCGAAGGACCTGTGCAGTTTGCTGGCAGCGAGCAGAATGCATAGGTCCTTCGTCGGGCAAAGAGCTCCCTCCTCAGGATGACTGGACAGAAAACACGACCGACGAACGACAAACGACGAACGACAAACGACGAAATAGGAGCCATTCCTGAGCACATCGACAACGCAGCCGTCCAAAGGCAGCGACTGGGACATCCATAGTCATCAGGACAAGGAACTGGTCAAGGGCCTCGGCCTGACCAGCGCCACCATGCTGGTCATGGGGTCGATGATCGGCTCCGGCATCTTTATTGTGTCGGCCGAAATTGGCCGCGAGGTGGATTCTCCCGCGCTGCTGATCGGCGCATGGGCTGTTGCCGGATTCATGACCATCGTGGCCGCGCTCAGCTACGGCGAACTGGCCGCGATGATGCCGCGGGCCGGCGGCCAATATGTTTATCTGCGCGAGGCGCTCGGGCCGCTCTGGGGATTTCTTTACGGCTGGACGCTCTTCCTTGTGATTCAGACCGGTACGATTGCCGCCGTGGGCGTGGCCTTTGGCAAGTTCCTCGGCGTCTTCGTCCCCTCGATTTCTTCGACCCATTGGATCTGGCACATATGGAAAGTCCCTCCTATTCACGTCGGTCCCATGGTGCTGGGCAACATGGACGTGGGCATCAACACACAGAATCTGATGGCGATCCTGCTGGTCATCTTCCTGTCGATCGTCAACATCTTCGGAGTGAAGACAGGCGCGGTAATTCAGAACATCTTCACCGCGGCCAAGGTCTCGGCCCTGCTCGGACTGGCTGTGTTCGGTTTCGCTCTTGGCCGTAACGCGACAGCGCTTGCGGCAAACTTCGGTGCGAACTTCTGGCACAACGCCGGACTCGGCGCGCAGCACGCCGTTCAGGTCGGTGTCGGAGGTCCGATCGTAATGGTGGGCACGCTGACCATTCTTGCCGTGGCGCAGGTCGGGTCGCTATTCTCGGCTGACGCTTGGAACAATGTGACCTTCACAGCCGGGGAAGTGAAGAATCCCAGCCGCAACCTGCCGCTGTCTCTGGCTCTAGGCACGGGCGTGGTCATTGCCCTCTACATTGCCTGCAACTTTATCTATCTGAGCGCGCTGCCGCTCGACGGCGTCGAAGGCGGGGTAACGATTCTTGCCCGCGGAATCAAGCACGCCGCCGAAGACCGCGTGGGCACGGCAGTCATGACGCAGATGTTCGGTTCCGCCGGCGGATATCTGATGGCCGCCGCAATCATGATTTCAGGCTTTGGCTGCGCCAATGGGCTTATTCTCTCCGGCGCGCGCGTGTACTACGCCATGGCGAAAGACGGCCTGTTCTTCCGCAACGTCGCCAAACTGCATCCTACTTACAAGACTCCCGCGGTTTCGCTCATGGTGCAGATGGTGTGGGCCTGCCTGCTCTGCATCTCCGGCAGCTACGGCCAGCTTCTCGACTACATTATTTTTGCCGTGCTGGTGTTCTACATTCTGACGATCGTCGGCCTATTCGTGCTGCGGCGGACGCATCCCGACGCCGAGCGTCCCTACCGGGCAGTGGGTTACCCGATCCTTCCAATCATTTATATTGTCATGGCCTTATTCATTGACGTCGTACTATTGCTCTACAAACCGCAGTTCACATGGCCGGGCCTGATTGTGGTCTTGTTGGGAATTCCCGTGTATTACGCCTGGTCGAGGAATACGCGGCGTGTCGACACAAGTCGGTCCGCCTAAGAGCCAAGGAGAAACCAAACGGATGGCAAATCTGCTGGCAACCAAGCCGCTAAACCTGCTGATGGAAGAGGCGCGCGAGACCGGTGACCACAGCCTGAAACGCACTCTGGGAGTCTTTCAGCTCACCGCGCTGGGCGTGGGCGCAATTATCGGCGCAGGTATCTTTGTCATGGTCGGACTCGGCGCACAATATGCTGGCCCGGGACTCTCTTTGTCGTTTGTTCTGTCCGGCCTGGGATGCGCGTTTGCCGGTTTATGCTACGCCGAATTCGCAGCCATGATTCCGCTGGCGGGCAGCGCTTATACCTACGCTTACGCGACGTTGGGTGAATTGCTGGCGTGGATCATCGGCTGGGATCTAACTCTCGAATATGCCATGGGCGCCAGCACCGTTTCTTCCGGCTGGTCGAATCACTTCATTGAACTGTTGAATATCGTCCACATCAAGATGCCCCTGTGGCTGGCCTATGACCACTGGACTGCGCTGAAGACAGCCGAGAACGTAGTTGCGAGGCAGATCGCACAGGCTTCGGATTCTTCCTTGGTGCCGGGCACGCAGGCGTTTCTCGATAAGGTGAGCGCGATCATAGCCGCTCAGTCTCCGGAACTGCTGCAGCGAGCGCATGAGTTGCTAGGCGCTCCACACTTGTTTGGCATGGAAATCGGTTTCAACCTGCCTGCCTTCCTCATCGCGCTCGTGATCACGGCGATTCTGGTCGTGGGCATCAAAGAGAGCGCGAGGTTCAACGCTACGATCGTAGTGATTAAGGTGGCAGTGGTGCTCTTCGTGATCGCGCTGGGCGCCCACTACATCAATCGCGCAAATTGGGGCATGGACTGGCACTCATACGCGCCTCACGGTTTGAGTGGTATCTGGCAAGGGGCGGCCTACATATTCTTCGCCTACATCGGTTTCGACGCGGTCTCAACCACGGCGCAGGAAGCGAAGAATCCGCAGCGCGACTTGCCGATTGGCATGATCGCGTCGCTTGCAATCTGTACGGTGTTGTATATCGCGGTGGCCGGTGTGCTGACTGGAATGGTGCATTGGCAGCAGATCAACATTGAAGCGCCGGTCGCGGTTGCGTTTCTCGATCGGGGGCTAACCACGGCGGCGAACATTATTACGCTTGGCGCTTTAGCTGGGCTGACGAGCGTGATGCTGGTGATGTTGCTCGGCCAGACGCGGGTGCTCTACTCGATGGCCAATGACGGCCTGCTTCCCAAAAAGTTCTTCGCCGATGTACATCCCAAGTTTCGCACGCCCTGGAAGAATACGATTTTGGTGGGCCTGCTGGCTGCGGTTGTCGGCAGCCTGACGCCGATCGACGACATCGGAAAGATGGTCAACATCGGGACGCTGTTGGCCTTTGTGATCGTATCGATTTCGGTAATGGTGTTGCGGCGCACGAATCCCAACCAGCCGCGGCCTTTCCGGACGCCATGGGTGCCGCTGGTGCCGATCCTGGGTGTGATCTGCAATGGGTACATGATGATCAATCTGGGCTGGATCAACTGGCTCCGTCTGGTGGTTTGGCTGCTGATTGGTCTGGTCGTTTACTTCACCTACGGCGTAAAGCACAGCCGCGTGCAGGCGCTGGCAGCGGGGAAAACTCCGGAAGCGTGATCAGCGTGATTTGATTCCGAGGCCCTCCGCACAGCGCGGAGGGCGTTTTTGTTCTACAGTGGTCAGTGATTGCTGGTCAGTGGCTAGTGAATAGTGAATAGTGAATAGTGATCAGTGATCAGTGATCAGAAAGGCAAATCGGAAAACGAAGTTTACTGATCACTGATCACTAGCCACTAATCACTGCATTCCCATGAAAGCCCTCCGCAATTTACGAACCATCGGCGCGCTGCTCCTGCTCGTCATGACGATCGGGACTGCTGGCTATCACTTCATCGAAGGCTGGCCGTGGTTCGACGGCTTCTACATGGTGGTCACGACGCTGACCACCATCGGATATCAGGAAGTGCATCCCCTGTCGCACGCGGGGCGCGTCTTCAACGTATTCGTTATTCTTGCGGGCGTGTCGTTGCTCTTGCTGGGAGTCGGGGCCCTGAGCCAGGCTTTGCTAGAATTCGAGCTGCAAAGCTTCTTTGGAAGGCGGCGGATGGAGCGCGAAATCGGACGCCTCGACGGCCACTACATCATCTGCGGCATGGGGCGGGTAGGACGCAGCGTGGCGCGCGAACTGGCGCGCAAGCCCGTGCCGTTCGTGATCATCGAGAATGCCGAAACCAAGCGACAGCGCTACGCGTCGGAGAACTGGCTGGTCGTGGCAGGTGACTCCACGCAAGAAGCGGTCCTTCGGGAGGCGCATATCGAGCACGCCCGCGGGTTGATCGCCGCAACCACAACTGACGCTACTAATCTCTACATCGTGCTTAACTGCGCGTGGACTGAATCCGAAGCTGAAAATCATCGCCCGTGCCAGCGAAGATGGCGCGGAAAAACATTTGCTCACCGCCGGTGCCGATGCTGTTGTTTCTCCATATTCGTTTGCCGGGCAGCGCATTGCGCAATCCTTGCTGCGTCCGCATGTGGTCAGCTTTCTCGATACGGCGACCACGCACCTCGGCATCGATCTGGAGATCGGGCAGATTCACATCACACAGAATTCTGCGTTTGCCGGAAAGACGATTGAGAGTTCACGCATCCGGCAGGAGCGCGGAGTGATCGTGCTGGCCATCAAGCGGCACGAGGGGATGCGCTTCAATCCCGCGCCCGACGAGCGAATCGAGCCCGACGATTACCTGATCGCCATGGGTGAACCCGCGCAGTTGCGGCGACTGGAACAGACGGCGAGTTCGTGAAGGCTGATCGAATCTTGTACTCGCTTCGGTGGCGTCGTCCCGAGCGTAGCCGTTCTTCAGGCGGAGTGAGGGATCTCGAAGCAAACATCTTAGTTTCGGCCGCTGGTGAAAGCGCGGGTCTTCGGGATGACGCCTTTCCAAAACATTCCAACCGATCGCAATCAGTTCCTGGTTGTATCCTGAGTTCATCATGAAAATCGTCACCGCAGAGGAAATGCGCGCCATCGATCGCGCCACCAGCGAGCGCTTCGGCGTGCCGTCCCTCACATTGATGGAGAATGCCGGCGCGGCGGTGGCTGAGCACGTGTTTGCGCATCACGGCGCGGCACGCCGGATTGTCGTCTTTTGCGGCAAGGGCAACAACGGCGGCGATGGTTTTGTAGCGGCGCGGCGGTTGCATCAGAAGGGCAAGACAGTCCAGGTCATCCTGCTGGCGAGCCCCGCAGAGCTGAAGGGCGACGCGGCCATCATGTTTGGGAAGTTGCCCACCGATGCAATCACCGTAACCTCCAGCGAAGATCTGAAGAGCGACTGCGTGCGCCTCTCGCTCCCGGCAGACCTCTATCTTGATTCGATTCTGGGCACGGGTTTCACGCCGCCCGTGAAGGGCCTATACGCCGAAGCGATCGAGATTATGAACGCGAGCGCGTCGCCAGTGATTGCCGTCGACATTCCATCCGGTGCCGATGCCGATGCGATGACGCCGCAGACGGGAATGTTCGCCCGCGCGGATTCGATCGTCACATTCACGGCGGCGCGTCCAGCCCATGTTTTCAGCCTGCTCACCTGTGGATCGACGTACGTGGCAGCAATCGGATCGCCCGAAGAGGCGATCGTTTCGTCGATCCATCTCAATGTGACGACCGCTCGAGACTTCGCACCGCTGATTGCGCCGCGCCCGGCGGAGTCGAACAAAGGCAACTATGGACACGTGTTGGTGATCGGCGGATCAGTCGGCAAAGCGGGCTCGGTCGCAATGGCTGGGATGTCGGCGTTGCGAGCAGGCGCGGGGTTGGCGACGGTCGCCACTCCGAAGTCTGCGCTGCCAACGGTCGCGGGGTTTTATCCTGAACTGATGACCGAGCCGCTACCTGAGACCAGTGCGGGAACTATCGCGGTGAGCGCTGGCGAGCAATTGGATGCGCTCGCGAAAGGGAAGAGCGTGCTGGCGATTGGTCCAGGGATCTCGCGTTTCCCGGAAACGTCTGATCTCGTGCGAACGCTTGTGAGCAAGAGCGAAATTCCGGTTGTCCTCGACGCCGACGGCCTGAACGCATTCGAGGGCCGGACGAACGAACTGAGCGGTAAGGGACGGACCCTCGTCATTACTCCTCACCCAGGCGAAATGGCACGACTGGCGGGCTGTTCCACCGCCGATGTCCAAAAGGACCGTCTGGGCGTGGCGCGACGATTTGCCCGCGAGCACGAACTGATCGTGGTCCTGAAGGGGCACCGTACTCTAATCGTTCAGCCCGACGGCGAAGCGTGGGCCAACACCACAGGCAATCCCGGCATGTCGACCGGCGGTACCGGAGATATTCTGACCGGCATGGTTGCGGCCATGGTTGCTCAGCAGACGACAGCACAGAATCCGAACGACACTTTGTTGGCGGTGCTTGCGGCGGTGCACCTGCACGGGCTTGCCGGCGACGTGATGCGCGAAACGGTTGGCGAACACTCTCTGGTCGCGACGGATTTGCTGCGAGGATTGCCAGAGGCGTTCAGGCGAGTGCAAAAAACGGCGCAGGAGAAGGTCGTGCACTGGGACTGATTTGAAACTTACCCAATGTCATCCTGAGCGGAGTGCGGTTTGCGCGAAGCGCAAGCCGCACGAAGTCGAAGGATCCCTGACGCTCTGACTCGCTTCTGTGGCGACTCAAGGCATTCGCCGGAACGGCGCGTCGTGAGAACTCCCTGAGACGGTAAAGGTGGAAAATGCAGGCGAGGGGTCCTTCGACTTCGCCAACACTTCGCGAACGCGAAGTGTTGGCTACGCTCAGGATGACAATTTCATCTGCTTGATGGCAAATGCACCGTCTTTCCCGTCGCCGCCGAACGTCGTGCCGCATCGAGAATTTCCGTCACGGTCACATTCGTCTCCAACGATGACAGCGCGTCTTCCTTTGCTCCATCGAGCACGACGGCCCGCAGATAGGACAATTCGTCGTCGTAAGGCGCGGGCACGGGTTTAGCGGCCATCAGTTCTTCCTTGCTGTTCTCTCCGCCTCGCCGCACCCGGATATCGTCGCGCTGAACCGTGATTGCCGATCCAGTCTGTCCGTACACTTCCATATCTTTCCGACCGAAGGGCCAATTCCACGAAGCTTGGATAATTGCCTGCGCCTTCGGATATGTCAGGATGATTGTCGCCTCATCGTCCACGCGCGAATAGATCTCGGGCTTGATCTGCTGCGTGACAGCTGTAACGGTCAGCGGCCGTTGGCCGTTCATCAGCCAAGTCATCAGGTCGGCGCCGTAGCAGCCGAAGTCGAAGAGCGCGCCGCCGCCGTTCAGTTTGGGATCGGTCAGCCAGGCTAAAAATTCCGGCTCAACGTGAATTTCTTTCGGGCCATTATGGCCGTCGTGCACCACGACTTTCCGGACGTCGCCGATCGCGCCCTCATGCACGAGGTCGTAAGCTGCGTGGTTGCTTCGATACCAGGAGGTCTCATAGTTCACCAGCACATGAATCCTGCCTTCGTGCGCGGCCTTCTCAATCGCCAGCGCGTCGTCGAGGCTGACGGCAAGCGGTTTCTCCATCATGACGTGCACGCCGTGACGCGCGCACGCTTCCACCACGCGGCGATGATCGTAGGTGTTCGTATAGACCAACACGGCCTGGGGATGGATCTTCGTGAGCATGCTCTCGAGATCGGTGAATAATATGGCGTGGTCGAATCCATAGCGAGCCGCGGCCTGTGACAGCAGGCGTTGATCTGGCTCGACGACGCTGACAATATCGATCAAGGGGCTGTGCCGCCACTGGCCGAGAAATCCGTGTACGTGTCCGTGGACCAAACCTATGATTGCGACGCGAAGCGGCGGCTGCGCGGGCGCTCCTGCACCCTGACCGTAGGAAACCGTAGCAGCAAATATCATCGCGAGAATAGCCAGATGCGAGATGCGAAACATGTCGTGCCTCCGAGGAATTCAGACATACTAAATGGGACGATCGCCCCACGTCTGAAACTGGTCGCCCTCGATTGCAGCCTTGTCCCGTGGGACATTATTCAATTAGTTAACAATGCGCTAACCGCCTCATAACGCAAGGCCTCGATGCCTTCAGTTCAGGCTGCCAGTGCGGAATCCGGACGACGGGCTTCAGTAATCTATTACGCAACAGAGCCTAGTGCCATAGTTCAGATGGCTTATGACCCAATTCCCCCAACCGCACCCTTCGCGGCGCGCGGCCCGAATTCAGCTGGGAGATTCTGTCCTGGCTGCGATCCGACTGGAAGATGGCCGCCGCACCAAAGCGAAACTCCAATCTATTTCCGTGACCGGTGGACTGCTCCGTTTGACCCACTCGCTGGGACAGGGTGACTTCGTAGAAGTCGCATTTCAAACCCAGGCAGGTCCCGTGCACGGCATGGCCGAAGTCCTCAGCCCCATGATGAAGACGGACGAGGGCGTCCTGCAACCCTTCCGTTTTGTGGCCATCGAGGATGACGACCATCGCCGCCTGCGAACATCGCTCGATCACGTAGTGGACCGGAGTTCGATGGGACTGAAGTCGAGCGCGTTCCCCACACACTGAACCCGCCGGACGGCGAGAGCTTGATGTGGGGACAGCCGCCCTCGGCTGTCCAGTCGAGCGAAGCTCAACGGGCACCGCCAACACGGCCCTCGCTATACTGGTCGTGTGCCGAACGAAACCAGTACGCAAGGGGTGACAAGAGAAGTTACGACCCACTCGCCTGAACAGACGATCGCCTTCGGCCGCAGTCTTGCCGAGAGTCTCACCCCACCAAAACTTGTTCTATTGCGCGGCGACCTCGGTGCCGGCAAGACCACGTTGGTCAAAGGAATCGCCGCCGCGTTCGAAGCCGCCGCGGAAGAAGATGTCACCAGTCCCACCTTCACGCTGATTCATGAATATCGCGGACCCCGCGCCAATCTCTATCACATTGATCTTTACCGCATCGACACGCAGCGAGAGTTGGAGACACTCGGCCTGGATGACCTGCGGTCGGAGAACAGCATTCTGCTGATCGAGTGGGGAGAGAAGTTCCCGCGGCTGGTGCAGGAGCGGGATGTGGAGATTGTCTTGGAGAGAGCGGGAGAGAGCGAACGGAGGATAAGCGTCAGGAGGTAGATGGACGGACGCCTCGCGAACCGCGTTGATAGGTATATTGAACTTCTGAGCGAAGGAGGGCACCAATGAGTCAAATCGCCTGCGGTTGGTTACGATAAGCCTGCGAGAATTCCCGTGATGAAAGATGCGCTGCCGGAAGAGATCAAATGTGTAGAGCATCGAGTGCCGCGATGGATAACAGTCCTTTGGCTGGCATTTGTTGTCAGCCTGGCATTGGCGTCGGTAGTTATGGCCGTCCGGTTGAACCGTGATGTGGTGCGAACGCTCGGCTTCCTTGTGGTCAGTTCTATGCTCATCTTCATATTGTCTGCTGTTTCCTACCTTGCACTGTACGGGCTCAGCATACTGCTGGAGGGACTCGACTATCACAAGACGCACTGCGACGACAGCAAGCACTGGGCAGGGATGGCGGACTTCATGCGATGACCATTCGTCTGGCGACGCCTCAGACTGGCAAACCGTAGCGAGAAGAGGCGAATAGCGACGAGAACCGCTTTCAGAACCCCATGATGTTGTACCCGCAATCCACGTAGATCACTTCGCCGGTAATGCCGGAACTCGCGTCCGATGCCAGAAAGACTCCGGTGGACCCGACCTCTTCGACTTCTACGCGACGGCCGAGCGGAGCGCGCTCTTCGTGTCCTTTGAGCATGTCGCCGAAGCCCGCGATGCCGCGCGCAGCAAGCGTCTTGATGGGACCGGCGGAAATTGCATTCACTCGAATCTTCTTTTTCCCCAGCTCATACGCCAGGTATCGCACAGAACATTCGAGACCCGCCTTCGCCACGGCCATAACGTTGTAGCGGGGCACGACTTTTTCGGAGGCGTAGTAGGTCATCGTCAGGATCGATCCGCCGTCTTCCATCAGCGGAGCCGCGGCGCGCGCCACGGCAATCAGCGAATAGACGCTGACGTCGAGAGCAACGCGAAATCCTTCCCGCGTGGTGTTGATGAAGTCGCCTTTGAGTTCGTCCGCTGGAGCGTAGGCCACGGAATGCACCAGGGTATGCAGCTTGCCGTGACGTTCTTTAAGCTTGGCGAAGAGGCCGGCGATCTCTTCGTCCTTGGAGACATCGCACATGTAGGCTTCGGCGCCCGGCAGCGAGAGGATCAGATCTTTGGCTTCCTGCTCCAAACGCTCGTTCTGATAGGTGATGGCCAGCTTCATTCCGGCGGCATGCAGTCCCGTGGCGATGGACCACGCGATCGAGCGCTTATTGGCAACTCCGAAGACGACGCCGTTACGGCCCTGTAGTTCTGAGGACATGTGTGCTCCTTAGGATTGGAAAGAATAACAGGGCAGGAGTGCGATTTACCACGGAGACACAGAAGGCGGTCGGCTCAACGAGATTCGCGGCTCCCACCCTAGCCGCAAAGAACGCGGCTAGGATGGGCCACCATCAAGGCCTGTGCCTCACTTGGCTGCGACTTCTTCGCGAACACCGGTCTCCACCGGCCAACTCGCAGCGACGAATGATAAGCCGTACACGCAGGCCAGAATCGCAAATGCCCCCACCAGGCTAACTTTGTGCGCCATCGTGCCCACTCCGATCGCCAACACGAGCTGCAGGAATGTCCCGGCAAAGTAAAAGGCATTCTGCACGCGCCCCATCAGGTGCTTCGGGACCATCTCCATCAAGCTCGTATTCATGGCGACTCCGCCGACGCCGCGTGCGGATCCCATCACGAAGTAAACAAGGATCGCGACATAAAGAAACGGCATGATCGGAGCGCTGACCACGCAAACCGATAGTAGCGCCATCGAGAAGGCAATGGCGCGGCGGCCTCCGAGCAATGCAATGGCCGGTGTGGCGTAAAACGCCCCCGCAAACGCACCGGCACCCCATCCCATGTTGAGCCAGCCGTAGCCTTTGGCTCCCGCATGAAAAACGCGGTCGCTCAGCGATGGCGTGACGACCACTCCGGTGATCATCGCTCCCAGAAACAGAGCCCAACTGGCGCCTAGCAAGATGACTGGTCGATGATCGCGCAAGAAGTGCAGACCCTCGCGCATCTCACGCCAGAAAATCTGAAACTGCGTTTCGGCTGCGCGGATGTCGGCGCGAAGTTCCTCGGGCCGAAGCACGACGTGGCGTCCTTTGCGCACGGCGAAGTAGCACAGGAACGAAACGACGTAAGTCGACACGTCGATCAGCAGCACGCCGCCGAGCCCGATGTGGTCGTACATGAATCCGACGAGCGCTCCCGCGATCAAAAATCCGCCCTGCACGCCCGCCAGCAGAAATGTGTTCGACTGCACGAACTGGCCCTCTGGCGTGAGTTCCTGGATCAGCGCGGTGATGGTTGGCCAGAACATCCAGAAGCCGGCGGCGACCAGCGTGTTCATTAAGTAAAGTTGCCAGACATGGACGCGATGCTGGAATGCGAGGACGGCCACCGTCACGATAATCACGGCACGTACGGCGTCGAGCCACATCACCAGGCGCCGACGATCCTCCCGGTCGATGATCACGCCGGTGAAAGGAAGCATGAGCATGGCCGGAACGGTCTGCAGAACCGCGAATGTGCCCAGCGCCATCTCGGAATGCGTGGCCTGCAGGATGTACCAGGCCACAGCGGCCGAGTTCATCCCGCTGCCCAGCATCGAAATCAAGTTCGCCGCGAAAACAAAGCGCAACGGACGCTGGCTGAAAATCTCACGCATCGTTCTACTTTAGCCGAGGAATGGCATGCGCGTGTCAAAAGCGAGAACCACACGAGGAAACGAAGTATCACGGGGACCTCTGGGCGGTTCCTTCGTGTCCTTCGTAGTTAGCGATTTTAGATTCTTAGGTCGAAGTGATCTCCGCCCTTGCGTACAGCCCCGTTCGGCGCTAGGATTCGCCTGCTCGAAAAAAGAAAATCCTATCTCGCGTACACCGGAGGGGAGTATGAGACGTTGCTCATCGCTGATTCTGGTTGTGCTCTTCTCTTTCTCTTTCGCTCTTAGTGTTCCTCGCACGAGCGCCCAGGTCGACCACATCACAATTGGCGCGGGCACCGACGAAGACAAGGCACTCCAGACCATCTCGAGCGAGCAGGATCCTCAGAAGAGAGTGGCCCTTTACGAAGAGTTCGTCCAGAAGTTCTCCTCGAATCAGGCGGCCGTAGCGTACGGAAACTGGCAAATTTCGCAAGCCTACCAGTCAACTGGCGATCTGCAAAAAGCGCTCGACTACGGAGACAAGGCGCTGGCCGGATCTCCGCACGACCTCGATATCGTCGTGTCGCAGGCGAACATCGCGCTGCAAGCGAAGAACAACGCCAAACTGATTGACTACGCTACCAAGGGCGGCGAGGTCTGCACATCGGTCGCAAAGCAACCTAAGCCTGAAGGAATGAGCGACGAAGAGTTTGCTCGAAAGGTGAACGACGATAAGTCGTCGGTGCAGAGCAACTGCGATTTCCTGGAAACGTCCGCTCTGAATGTGCTCTCCAGCGAAACCGATCCCAAGTCCCGCATGGAGTACATCGAAAAGTTTTCGGCGGCGTTTCCAGACTCGAAGTATCAAGAGACGGTCTCGAATCTCGCACTCGAGTCCCTGAGTCAACTGAAAGACAATGCCCGCCTGGTGTCGTACGGAGAAAAGATTCTCGCGGTGAACCCGAACTCTTTGCCGGCGCTGCTCCTGCTGGCGGGATACTACGCCGACGACGGCAAACCCGGCAGCGCCGCAAAGGCAATTTCCTACTCGCAAAAGGCAATCGAGGTCGCCAAGGCCGACGCTCCCGACGCCGACAAGACTCGCAAGCTTTCCGCGGGGGCCGCCTACAACACGATCGGCTGGGCTTACTTGAAACAGGACAAGACCACCTCCGCCATCTCAGAACTCAAGTCTGCCGCGACCCTGCTCAAGGGACAGGATGATCAGCAGTATGCCCGAGCTCTCTACGGACTCGGCTTCGCCTACGGCAAGTTGAATAAGCTGACTGAAGCTCGCGAGGCGCTGACGGAAGCAGTCAAAATTCCTGGTCCGTTGCAATCGATGTCGCAGGATCTGTTAACCAAGGTTAACGCTGCACGTGCGAAGGGAAAGTGACTGGCCGAAAGGGTCCCGTTTTACTTCGCTGGTTTAGTGAGTTCTTCGGAGAGCAGTTGCGCTTTCCAGGCAAGCGTCCGAGCGCGCTCGAAATCGCTCGCCTTTACCGCGCTCCTCGATTGCGCCATAAACTGGCGGACTTGCTTCACCATGTCTTGCTGGTTCGCGTTGAGTTCAGCCTCGGAAAGTTTCTTGAGGTTGGCTTCCGTCGCTTCCAGCATTTGATTGGCGGTATCTCGTTGTTGCGCTGCCTGGTCGCCGATCGCTCCTCCCGCCAGTTGAATGCTGGGATCTGAAGTTCCTCCCTGACGCACAATCACTTTCGGCGGAGGGCAGGGTGTCGTCGCCCCTGTGCCGGCAGCGGTCTCACTCTGTGGCTTCGCAGGATCCTTCGGAGCAGAGCCAGGCGGCATGCCGCTCGCGGTGGCGGGATCGTTCGTTGTAGTTGCGCTTACGCAATTCGTGCCCGTCGCTTTTTTCTTTTTACGACGCTGCTTTGCCGTTGTTTGCGGACTCTGACCTGAAGTTGTTTGAGCTGGCGCGGAGGTTGAAGGAGTCGCTTTCGGAGGAGTCGAAGACTCGGGCGCTGCGCTGCTCTGATCAGTCTCTCCCGCAGATCCGCTTGTCTTGTCCGCCGGAACCTGCTGCTGCGCGACTGGATGCACGGACGCCGCCACCAGCGGCTGCGCCGACAGGGTGTAAGAAATACTGACGAGGAAAAGTGCGGCCAGAGTCATTCCCGGGTTCCAGGGCCCAATTGCAGAATCCACTTCATTCTACCTCTTCAGAGTGATCGGCAGGCCGAGAGTGACTGCAAGGATTTTCACAGTGCCGCGCCCGGTCAATCTCCGTGCTGAGAGGCAGTTGTGTCAGCGACATATTCGCGACCCGCCGAGATTGCAGGCGGTGCGGCAAGCGGTATCTGGAAACGGAAGGTCGTACCAATCCGCTCCTCTGATTCGAAATCCACCGTGCCGTAGTGCCATTGGAGAATCTGATAAGTCTGCGCCAAGCCCGATGCCGCTGCCTTCTTTTTTCGTCGTGAAATAGAGCTCGAAGATCTTATCGTGCATTTCCTGCGGGATTCCGCTTCCCTCGTCGCGAACTTCGGCGATAACCACCGCTCCTTCGCGCCGCACCGAGATTGTGAGCAGGCCTCCCGCAGGCATAGCCTGTACTCCGTTGATCACCACGTTGAGAATGGCCTGCTTCATCAGGTCGACGTCGACTTTGATTGGCAACCGCTGTTCCGGGATGTGGCGCTCGATCGTGACGCCGTGCTGCTCCGCGTCCGGAGCGGCGAGTTGCGCCACGTCTTCCATCAGGCGACGCAGGTCGACTTCTTCCAGATGAAGATCGCGCGGCCGGGTGAAATCAACCAGCGTTTGAACCACGCGGTCCAAGCGACGAATCTCGCTATCGATGATGTCCATGTGGCGCCGCGTGTCGGGCTCCTGATGCGCCAGCTTATTCTGAAGCAGCTGCAGGTGAAGCACGATCGCGTTGATCGGATTTTTTACTTCATGCGCCACGCCCCGCGTGAGGCGTCCACTGGCCGACAGACGCCGCGACATTTCAATCTCATCGCCGATGCGGCGCACCGACTCGGTGTCGCGCATGATCAGCAGCGCACCAATCTGCGAGTTCTTCTCTTGCACGAAGTCAAGGGAGACTTGCACTCGTTTTCCGCCTGCCGCTTCAAACTCCCGTTCCGACAGCGGGCGCCTGCGCTCGAATGAATCGAGCAGCGCCGTTCCCAGAAGAGAGTGCCGGTCAAATACCTCTTGCACCGTCCGTCCCAGCAGGTCCGCGCGAGGACGTCCGAGGAAGGCCTCCACCGGCGCGCTGACCAGCACCACCCGTGAATCTCGGGCAAAGAGCATCAGGCCATCCTGCAACTTGGCCATGAGTTGATCCACGTTGTCTTTGAGGGCAGAGAAGATTTCCTTGCTGTCGCGAATCTGACGACCCAGGTTTGCGATCTTCAAAGTTACGAGGCCATATTCGTCGTGCGGCGAACGGCCGCCACCGCCGATTTGATCGGGTTCGCCCGCAGCCATGCTGTCCAAATTCCGATTGATTTCCTTCAATGGGCCGAGTGCCAGGTTTGAGATCCCGGCCGAAAGAATCAGCGAAAGAAATATCAAGGCGATCGAAGAGTAGACCGCCTGCATGAGTTTTAGATTGATCTCTCGTTTCAGAAAGACCGGAGAAACCCCAATGCGAACGCTGCCGAAGGGCTGGCCATTTAGCCGCAGGTCATAACTCACGTCGTATACCGCGGGAGGACCGTAGACCAGGCGGATCTGATCGCGGAACTTCGAACTCACCACCTGTTGGAAGTCCGGGCGTGCAGGAACGATTTTTCCGACCATCGATACATCTGTGTCGAGCAAAGCCTTGCCTTCAGGTCCAATGATGGTGGCATCCATCAGGAAGGCCCAGCTTCCGCGCGCGTACTGCAACATATTGTTCAGATCGATGTCAGTCTGCAGAAACTCCACGGTCGCCCGCCGCACCGCAACCGGATCGCTCGTGTCGACATTTGTGCTGGAAAAATCGGGCAGGTCGTTTTCCGCAGCATAGGCGAGCTGGTGCGCAAGCTGTTTCGCGGTTTCGTTGGCATTGTCGAGGCGCAGCCGGACAATCTGTGAAATGTACAGATAAGAAAACGCCGAGACCATCAGCGTCACCATGAAGGTGATCATCAGGACGATAATGGTTTTTCGGCGCAGCATAGATTGCGATGTGCGAACCGCTGGTCAGGACCTGACGCGCGTCGCCGGGCTAACTCACCGGTGCTTCTTCTTTGCCGGCAGCCCCATCTGCCGTTGCGCTGCCGTATTCCTTCAACTTGTTATGCAACGTCTTCAGGCTGATGCCAAGAATTTCCGCCGCCCGCGTTTTGTTGTTGCTAGTCGCTTCCAGAGTCTTCAGGATCAGCATCTTCTCCGCTTCTTCGACGGTCGTGCCCACGCCCAGCCGCACCGCATCAGGATCGTTGGCCGCGGCGCGCAGCGGAGCCTGGCCAAATCCCGGCGGCAGATGCTTGGTTTCGATCACGCCTGCGTCGCAAACGATGACGGCGCGCTCGATCGTGTTCCGCAACTCGCGCACATTTCCCGGCCACGAGTACGCGCCGAACTGGTTCAGCACCGCTTCGCTCACCGCACTCACTTTGCGCGAGTGCTTCGTTCCCATCTCAGCGAGCAACAATTGCACCAGGGCCGCAATGTCCTCTTTGTGCTCGCGCAGCGGAGGCATATGGATATTGAACACGTTGAGGCGGTAATACAGATCGCTGCGCAACTCGCCTTTGGAAACGGCCTCATCCGGAACCTTATTCGTGGCGGCGAGTACACGCACATCCACCGCGGTCTCCACCTTGCTGCCCAACCGCCGCAGTTTGTGGTCTTCGAGAACACGCAGAAGCTTGGCTTGGGTTCCGACCGGCATCTCCCCGATTTCGTCCAGCAGCAGCGTTCCGCCCTCCGCCAGTTCGAAGCAACCTGTCCGGCGTTCCAGCGCGCCCGTAAACGCACCCTTTTCGTGGCCGAAAATTTCGCTTTCCATCAATGTCTCAGGAATTGCTGCGCAGTTGATAGCTACGAACGGCCTGTCCTTCCGCGGACTCAGATCATGAATCGTGCGCGCCACCAGCTCCTTGCCCGTACCACTGGCTCCGGTGATCAATACGGATGCAGTGCTCGGCGCAACCATTTCGATGAGTCGGAAAATCTCCTGCATCTTGCGCGAGGCGCCGCTGAGCCGTCCGAGCGATCCCGCATCTCGTAGCCGCCGCCGCGTAGCCTCAAGCTCCGCGCGCGTTCCAAGCAGGGCAGAGGCGTTCGCGAGAATCGTCCGTAAACGGTTGGTGTCGATTGGCTTGGTGATGTAGTCATAAGCGCCCATGCGCATCGCCTGTACCGCGCTGTCGATCGTCCCCTGAGCGGTGACGAGAATGACGGCGATGGTCTGGTCCTGTTCGGCCAGGCGCCCGAGTAGATCGAGGCCTCCCATTCGCGGCATTTTGAGGTCGGTGATAACGATCGAAGGAGACCACTGCGTCGCCTTGTCCAGTCCCTCGACGCCGTCGCGGGCCGTTTCCACCCGGAGGCCCCACGATGAAACGAGCTCCGCTAGACCGGAACGCTCGTTCTCTTCGTCCTCAACAATCAATACTTTTTCGTGGCTCATTTTACGTGTTCTTGCTCTTTCGTTTGCCTAAAGCTACTCGAGAACCCTTATCCGAAAGCCTGACTTAATCCTGGTCGATTTTCAGATCAGAATCCCCCACGATACGCGGCCAGCTTCCTGCCCGGCAAGGTCTGGAACGGTCGCCCAACCGCTGGTTTTACTGGGCTCTCGCTGGGATGTCAATTTGAGACGAGGCAGAAGCTCGGTTATCCACATTGGCAATCCTTCAAGTCTACGCTTTTGCTTTAAGCTGCGGGTAAGGTAGAATTCTTGGTTCCCAGGGTAAGGTCTCATCATCCGTCGCCACTGCTGAATTTTCCCTAAAGCACCCGGTTGCACCGGCAGTCGGTGAACGATCACATTTGGAGGATTCCATGTTATTTGTTTCTACACCACGCGCAAGCCGCCTGCTGGTGGTGGGCGTCTTCGCGATTCTAACCTCGCTCTTCTTCACGACCTCTGCCATCGCGCAGAACGACTCCACTCCTAAAATAGATATCTTCGTGGGTTATCAATGGATGCATCCCGGCGCCACAGTGCCCGTTGGCTCGGATCCCACGAACCCAACAGCATTCAAGCTTCCCGACATGGCCAAAGGATTTGGCAGTGCGGTGACCTATAACTTCGATCCTCATGTGGGCCTCGAAGCCGACTTCGGATACAGCCGCAACACTCCGTCCTCCGCTTCCGAGTGGACGGCGTCCGCCGGACCACGCTTTATGCTGCGCTCCGAGAACGCTGCATTCTTTGCGCACGCCCTGTTTAGCTACAATCGCGTCACCTACGACAATGCTGTTTCGATCTCGGGTAACAACGGAATCGGCGCCATCGTCGGCGGCGGTATGGATATTCCGCTCGGGAAGACGTTCTCTTGGAGGTTGTTCGAGGCGGACTATGTTTGGGCGCACCACAACTACGCTACTTTTGTAAGTCCGGTATTTCCCAGCCTGCAACGTCCCTCGTTTGACGGTGTGAGGCTGCGCACGGGCGTCGTATTCAACTGGGGCGGAGCCGAAGCCGTTCCTCCCGCTGCCTCGTGCAGTGTACAGCCGACCGAAGTGATGGTTGGCGAGCCGATTACAGCCACAGTCACTGCTAGCAACTTCAACCCCAAACACACCGTCACTTACGCCTGGACCGCCGACGGTGGAACGCTGACCGCGAAAGACACTACGGCCACCATCGATACCAACAATGCGGCTCCGGGAAATTATTCGGCGAAGGCGACCGTAACCGACCCGAAGTCGACAAAGAATAACGTGGCGAGTTGCTCGGCGACTTATACCGTTAAGCCATTACCGCCGAAGAATCCGCCAACCATGTCCTTGTCTGCCAGCCCGACGAGTCTCGTGACCGGCGGCAGCGTCAACCTCTCGGCGTCCTGCACCAGCCCAGACGGCGTTCCCGTTTCCGTTGCGAACTGGACCTCCACGGGCGGCACGGTTTCCGGTAGCGGCACGTCGGCAACTCTAAACACCGCGGGTGTTCCGGCCGGTTCACTGACGGTAAATGCGACCTGTACAGATTCGCGCGGCCTTACCGGACAAGCCACGACCGAGGTGATGGTGGAGAATCCGCCGGCCCCGAAGGTCGACAAAGTCTTGGAAGCCCGCCTCGCTCTGCACAGCGTCTACTTCCCGACCAACGAGCCGCCGGTGAAGGATCCAAACGCTGGACTGCTCCCCAGCCAGCAGAAGACGCTGATCACTCTGGCGACGGACTTCAAGAAATACCTTGAAGCCAAGCCAGACGCGCACCTAACCCTTGAGGGCCACGCCGATATGCGCGGTTCCGCAGCATTCAATCAGGCTCTGTCCGAACGTCGCGTAGCTCGAGTCAAGAGCTTCCTCATCGAGCAGGGCGTTCCTGAGGCCGACATTGAAACCAAGGCCTTCGGAAAAGATCACAACCTGACACTCGCGGAAGTGAAAGAGTCGGTCGACAAGAACACCGAAATCACTACCGAGGAGCGCAAGCGCGCCCTGACGAGGATCAACGTGATTCTGCTGGCCAGCAATCGCCGCGTGGATGTCACGCTGAATGCCGCGGGTCAGACCGAAACGTCGGTTCGCCAATTCCCCTTCAATGCCGCGGATGCTTTGAGTCTGATCGGTGGCAGAGAGAGTGAAATGAAGAAGCCTGCCCCCAAGAAAGCGGCGCCGAAGAAGAAATAATCGAGCCGTAACTGATGGGGTTTACTCTTCGCGGAGAGCGTTCGAAAGAGCGCTCTCCGCGATTTTCTTTGTGCAGGCGGGCGGTGTCCACATCCCAAATCATTTTTTCGGTGCCGGTGCTGAGAAGAATCTACACGGTTCCCCTTACCTGCTACCGGCAAGCCTCTGATTCCATGAGTTCGTGTGTGGTATTCGAGTTGCCACTTCCTCGTTTGAAAGTGCGGACGGAGGATGTTCAGGATGGGCCGCTTCCGCGGGCTGCGAGATCTCATAATCCCCACGCTGCTCTCCCTGCTACTGCTGGCGGGGTGTTCCCGTCCGGCCGGGGTAGCGGCTGACGACGCAACCACGTCGACGGACCAGCAGGTTCCGTTTCACGAAGACGGAAGCACCACCGCCTCCGGGCCTAATGTCACCTCGATTTCCAAGAAAGACAAAGAGAAAGACAAAGACGAAGGCCAGAAGCCCGAATCAGCGCTGCCTTTTCGCGACACCGAAAGCCTTCCCGCGGGCACTCTCCTTACTGTTCGCCTGAAGAATCCTATCTCGGCCGAAAACCCCGTAGCCAAGGGCACATTTGAGGCGATTCTTGACGAACCGGTCGTCAGTGAAGGCAACACCCTCGTTCCCCGGGGAATTACCGTCGCCGGCAGGGTCGAATCGGCCCGCGCCTCGAAGGTCAAGCGCAACCGCGGCTACGTTCGACTAACCCTGGACTCCATCGACCTGGCAGGGAAGGATCTCCCCATTCAGACCTCCAGCCTTTTCGCCCGGGGAATAGCTCCAGAGACCGACCCCTCGGCCGTTACTCTGGAAAAAGGCCGCCGTCTCACCTTCCGGCTGGCCGAATCCGTCTCGATCGTCCCCCAGCAGATCATTTCTGGCCGTTAAAAACGCTTCGGACGAGTTTCGACAGAGTTTTCCACAAAAAGATTTCCCGTTTTAGTGACATCTGACCTTCTGCCCGACGGCCCCATTTCTCTATAGTGAGCCGAAATGGGATATGAACTAAACGCCGATCGACCCAGCCGATTCCCATTTCAGGAAAACCAAGGTCTCAAGCGACGGGATTTCCGGTTCCTTCCGGGAATATTCCCGAGCAAAGTAGGGGTATGAACGCTGCCACTGAGTTCGCATGGACGCACCAGCCTCCGAAAACGGAACTATCCTTTCAATTCGAAAATGCACCCGTTGGCCTGGCACAGTGTCAGCGCCAAGGCAATATCACCGCACTGAATCCTGCACTGGAACGGATGCTCGCCGGCCGGTCAAGCGTCTCGCGTCCACTCTTTCTTGCCGATCTCATTCATCCTCAAGATCCCAGCGAAGGAAGGCGCCTGCTTCGCGAACTGTTCGACGGAAGCCGTGACAGCTTTCAAATTGATTCCAGTCGGACCGACGCCGACCGTCAATCCGAGCGCTGGACCATCTGGCGAGTTCAAGCAACCAACGGCGAGCCGGAATATGCCCTGGCCCTGCTGGAGTCGGCTCACCCCGGCCAGTTGACCCGCGATCGGGACGCCGAGCTGCGCCTCCGCCAGGCCGAGAAGTTAGAGGCAGTGGGCCGTCTGGCAGGCGGCGTCGCGCACGACTTCAACAACCTCCTGACCGGAGTTCTTCTGTACTGCGATCTGCTCCTGGCCAATCTAGAACCCTGCCACCGCGTCCGCAAATATGCTCAGGAGATTCGCAGCGCCGGCTTGCAGGCTACCGGCCTCGTGCGGCAACTACTTGCGGTGGCGCGTCCTACGAACAGCGAGCCGCGTCTGCTTTCGTTGAACGAGATCGCCGAAGGAATGCGCAACCTGCTGGTTCGCCTGATTGGCGAAAACATCCAGATCGAGTTCCACCTCGATCCGAATCTGGGCCTGGTGAAAATGGACCCGACTCAGGTCCAACAGATTCTTCTCAACCTTGTTCTCAACGCAAGGGACGCCATGCCATCGGGCGGCGCCATTACTGTCGAAACCCGCAATGGCAAGGTGCAGGTTCTTACTGAATCCGGCTCCGCCAGCGCTGCGTTGCTTCCTTGCGCACTCTTTGTAGTTGGAGACACCGGCAGTGGCATGGACGCCGCCACGCAGGCTCATCTCTTCGAAGCTTTCTTCACCACCAAGTCTGGCGGCAAGGGCACCGGGCTTGGATTGGCAACGGTACACGACATCGTGACCAGCAACGGCGGCTTGATCCACGTGGACAGCGCGCCCGCTTGCGGAACACGCGTGACCGTCCTGCTGCCGCTCGTTCCTGATGCGGCGACGAATTCTCTGCAAGTCAAGAAATGCACCAAATCTGAGGGGGCATTCCCAGCCATAGAAAAGGAATAAAACGTATGACGTCAGCAGCTCTAAGTCCGATTACCTCCACTCCGCAGATTGAAGCGGCCAACTTTCTCAACCTTCTGATCGTGGACGACGAACGGTCGATCCGCGAAGCATGTCGCGAAGTCGCGCTGTCTCTGGGCTACACCGCCTACATCGCAGACTCCGCCGAGCATGCCTATCGTCTTCTCGATACCCAGTCCTTTGACGCGGTCCTGCTTGATCTGCGTCTACCGGGCGCCGGCGGCCTCGACGCCCTCCGCCGCATCAAGGAACGCCGCCCCGAGGCGGTAGTTATCGTCGTGACCGGCTACGGCACTGTGCAGTCGGCGGTGCAAGCCATGAAGAATGGCGCCTATGACTACGTGACCAAACCCTTCAGCGCTGACGAACTGAAGCTGTTGCTCGAGCGCGTGGCCACGCATCTGAAGTTGAAATCGGAGAACCGGCTGCTCCGCGAGAAAGTGAAATCCAAGCAGGGATTCGGCGGCATTGTCGGCCACGCTCCGGAAATGGAGAAGCTTTATCGCATCATCGCCAAGGCCGCGAACAGCGTGCATCCGGTCCTGATCCTCGGCGAGAGCGGCACCGGCAAGGAGATGGTGGCTCGCTCCATCCATTACTCCGGCCCCTTCCGCGACAAGCCTTTCATCCCCGTGGATTGTGGCTCTCTCGTTCCCACCCTGATCGAGAGCGAACTCTTCGGCTATGTGAAGGGTGCTTTCACCGGCGCCAATCAATCGAAAGACGGGCTTATGTCGATGGCCGAGGGAGGAACCATCTTCCTCGACGAAGTCGGAGAACTCCCGGTCGATCTTCAGGCCAAAATGCTGCGGGCGATTCAGGAAAAGGAGATTCGCCCAGTAGGTAGCACCCGCCGTATGCCGATCAATATCCGCATCCTTGCCGCCACCAATCGCGACTTGGAACAGGCCGTCATGCAAGGAACTTTCCGCCGCGATCTTTACTTCCGCCTCAATGTGCTGAGCCTGCGTATCCCAGCGCTGCGCGAGCGCCGTCAGGACATCCCCTTATTGATTGCTCACTTCATGGAGCGCATGGTGCGGACCTCTGGGCTGGAAAAGATGCTCAGCGACGATGCTCTCAAGGCAATGCTCGCCTATGACTGGCCCGGAAACGTTCGCGAACTCGAGAACTGCCTCGAGCGAACCTATGCCTTTACCAGTGGACCACTCATTCACACGACCGACTTGCCTCGCGAAATTGCCAACTTGCCTGCCCAGGAAGCATCCAACGGAGACAGCAACGGGCGCGGCAAGATCATCCCCATGGCAGAACTCGAGAGACTGACGATCCTCAATGCGATCACCGAACTGAACGGCGACAAGCTGCAAGCCGCACGCCTGTTAGGTATCGGAAAAACGACGCTGTACCGCAAGCTGAAGGACTACGCCGCTCAGGAATATCAATCCTGAGCGTGCAATTTCCGAACTCCTGTGCCGGACTGCGGTTCCGCAGCGGGACGCTTCTCTGCCGCCTCGAATGCTAAGCGCTGTATTTTCAGCGCTAGTTCTCTGGCGGCAGACGTGCAAATGGAAAGGGCATGATCCTACTCATTACACCGTCAGCACGGGGCCAACAGTGCGCCGATTCCTTGAATGCAGCGACTGGAAGGGAAACGCACTGGGCTCAAAACCTGCAGGAGGCCTCCACGCGCCTGCGCGAACAAACTTATTCCGCCGCCGTCATCGATCAGTTTCTGCTTGAGACTGAGCCCGACGAAAGCGATCAGATGGTCGAGCACTTGGGCACCGCGTTCCCGGTCTACATCAACTTCGCCGTCACGGGAATGGAGCGTTTGGTCCGTGAAGTACGCTCGGCGCTGCACCGCCGCAAGCGCGAGGAAACCGCCGCGCGTCGTGCTGTCGCCGAGCAAATGCACAGCGAAATGCGCGAGACGCTCACGGCGATGCTTCTATCCTGCGAACTGGCTATGTCGGTGCCTGACGTCCCCGGACCAGCCGCGGAAAAAATTCGAGCCATCGACAATCTGGCGCGGGAACTGCGCATGCGTCTGCAGGTGAACTGATTTCACCGTTCTCGCGCTCTTGAGTTAATTGTCCGTCCACCCCCATCCTGTCTCGCGGGATGGGGCGGGAAACCACTGGTTGCACGTTATTCCGGCGTCAACAAGTATGCTGCAATGTTTTGCGCCGCCCCCTTCTGAAATCACTTCCCGTCGAGCCTCATTCCCACTAGAATGGACGGCAATTAGCTGGTGGCATCCCGCGTCCCATGCGGCATCCCGCCCGCTTCTCCCCGGAGGTTCTGTGCACGTCCTGGTCACCGCCGATACGCTCTCCGGAGCGTGGACCTACACTCGCGAACTCGTCACCGGTCTGGTCACGCGGGGCGTGCGCGTCACCTTGGTCAGTTTCGGCGAAATTCCACTCCCCGAGCAGACGACGTGGATGGACCATCTGCATGGCCTCGACTACCGCCCCACAGCCTTCCGTCTCGAGTGGATGCTGGAAGCCGAGGATGACCTGCCCGAGTCGTCCGCGTTCCTCGTTGCATTAATCAACGAACTCCGCCCCGACGTTCTCCATCTCAACCAATTCTGTTACGGCAATCTTCCCGTGGATGTCCCGCGAGTGGTGATGGCGCACGGCGACCTGATTACCTGGACGCAGGCAGTCCAGGATCGCGCGCCGAGATCGAGCCGCACGCTCAAGTGGTATCGCGACACGATTCTCTGCGGCATTGCCAGCGCCGACGCCGTAGTCGCTCCCTCAGCCTGGATGTTGGATCGCGTCCGCACCTGCTACACGAAGCCACGACGCGATGCCGTCATCTATCCTGGACGCAACCCGATATTCTTTAATCCCTATGTCAGCAAAGACAACTGTGTGCTGGCCGTGGGCCGCCTCGTCGATGCCGGCAAGCAGGTTTCTTTGCTAACTCAGCACGTGCATCCTTTGCCTGTGTGCATTGTGGGAGCCGAACATACCGTGCCCGTGCCACGCGTTCCGATTCGCGCCGACGTAAAAGTTGCGACTGCAGAGACTTCCGTCGCGATTCGCGGCGCTCAGACCGAAGCGCAATTGCGCGTGCTGTACAGCCGGGCCTCAATCTTCGCGGCCACATCGCGCTACGAACCCTTGGGCATGCCTGTTCTTGAAGCCGCATTCTCGCGTTGCGCGATCGTCGCCAATGACATTCCAAGCTTCCGCGAGACCTGGGGAGACGCCGCTCTTTACTTCCGCACCAACGACGCTGCGAGCCTGGCCGAAAACATTCGCCTGCTCAACTCCGACCGCACCATGTGCCGTGCCTACGCCGAACTTGCCTACTCGCGAGCCCGCGAGCGCTTCACCACCAAGCGCATGATCGAAGACTATCTGCAGCTTTATCGCAGCCTGATCGCAGTCCGCTCCGTCGCGGCGTAGAGGGCGCGCTGCAAGAGCGCCCATAGTCGTGATATCTTCGTATGCTTACTAGAAACCCGTAAGGTTGGAGGAATCGTTCCATGGCACAAATCAAGATCACAGTCAGACCCAACGGGCCGTACCGCGTTGAGGCTCCTGAAGGCACGGTCGAACTCGTGGACGTCAACGGCAACCAGTTCGACCTCACAGGCAAGCCCGCATTCTCGCTTTGCCGTTGCGGCGGGTCCGTCAACAAGCCCTTCTGCGACGGAACTCACAGCAAGATCGGCTTTCAGGGCGCCGAGTTAGCGGTTAAGAAATCCGAAGGCGGATCGCCCTCGTAGGCGCCGCCGCAAAACTCAACAGACGCTTCGTACAACCTGCGGGAGGAGATCGTGTCAGATTCACGGGACCGCGAACTGGGAATGCATCGCAAGATCACGCGTCGTGACTTTCTCAACGGCGTCGCGGTCACAGCGGGCGCGGCGATCATGCCGTGGGATCTTTTCGCCGTCGATGAGTCGCCGGAGAAATCTCCGAATTACTATCCTCCCGCACTGACCGGAATGCGGGGCAGCCATCCCGGTTCGTTCGAGGCTGCCCACAGCTTGCGCGACGGCACCTTTTGGGATTCTGTTGGCAAGCCCGAAGATACCGGCGAGACTTACGACCTGATTGTCGTCGGCGGAGGCATCAGCGGTCTCGCTGCGGCGCACTTCTATCGCAAAGCTGCCGGCTCGAAGTCGCGCATTCTCATTCTCGATAACCACGACGATTTCGGCGGACACGCCAAGCGCAACGAGTTTCGCGTGAACGACGCGTTCCGCCTCGGTTTTGGCGGCACCTTCTCCATCGAGAGTCCCGCACCTTATAGCGCGGTGGCCAAGGGAGTGATTGAGGAACTCGGCATCGACGTTGCTTCTTATCCCAAGTATGTCGACAAGAAGCTCTACCGTTCGAACGGCCTCCGCTCGAAAATCTTCTTCGACAAAGAAACCTTCGGCGCCGACAAACTCGTGGTGAATCCTAATCCCCGCGGCGGAGACGAGGCTGAGGATGCCTCCAAGTTCTCTACGGAATTGATGAAGCAGTTTATCGCCGAGGCTCCCATTGCCGATCAGGCGAAGAGCGACATCCAGCGCCTGTATCAGGATCCGAAAGACTATTTTCCTGGACTAACGTCCGACCAGAAAAAGGCAAAGCTCGCGCGCATGAGCTACGCCAGCTACCTTAAAGACGTTGTCGGCGTTCACGAAGACATCATCAAGATGTACCAGGCGCTGCCGCAACCGCTCTTCGGTATTGGCATCGACGCAGTCGCGGCTCAGGATGCCTGGGGACTAGGTTTTGCCGGCTTCGATGGCCTGAAGCTCGATCCCGCGCCCGGCAAGGGCATGAACCGCGATGCCATCCCTAACGAAGAGGCCGAGAAATACTTCTTCCACTTTCCCGATGGCAATGCCAGCATCGCGCGCCTGCTCGTTCGCAAATTGATTCCCGCAGTGATTCCCGGCAACACTGCGACTGACGTCGTTCTGGCAAAAGCAAATTATTCCAAGCTGGATGATCCCGGCTCTCCAGTACGTATTCGCGTCAGCAGCACCGCTGTGCGCGTAAAGCATCTCGGCGACGCCGCGAGCGCGAAGGAAGTCGAAGTCACGTACGCGCGCGGCGGCAAGGTCTACACCGCTAAAGCCAAGAACTCGATCCTCGCCTGCTGGCACGTCGTAATCCCTTACATCTGCGAAGAACTTCCTGACCAACAGAAAGAAGCGCTGGCGTCGGCCCAGAAAGTTCCGTTGCTCTACACCAACGTCGCCATCCGCAACTGGACCTCATTTCAGAAAGCAGGCGCCAATTCCATTTACGCCCCCGGCATGTATCACAGCTTCATGAACCTCGACTTGCCCGTCAGCATCGGCGGATACGAGTGCGCGCGCAAGCCCGAAGAACCGATCGTCGTTCACATGATGAAGGCGGCGTGCCATCCCGGCCGCCCCGCGCGCGACCAGCACCGCATGGGCCGCATGGAACTCTTCATGACCACGTTCGATACGATGGAGCGCAAGATTCGCGATCAGCTTGCCCGCGCTCTAGGGCCGGGTGGATTCGATCCCGCCCGCGACATCGCCGCCATCACCGTGAATCGCTGGCCCCACGGCTATGCCTACGAATACAACTCGTTGTTCGACAAGTTCTGGCTGGAAGGTGGCGTCACTCCGTGCGAGATCGCCCGCAAGCCCCATGGCCGCATCGCCATCGCCAACGCCGACGCCGGAGCCTACGCCTACACCGACGAAGCCATCAACCAAGCTTATCGTGCAGTCGGAGAACTTACGAAAAGCTGACGAATGTTGTTTTCTGTCATTCTGAGCGAAGCGAAGAACCCCTGATAGCCGGCAGTGCCTGCGCCGTTAAAAGGAATTTCCACGAGGAACTCAACCGTTCCCCAGGTGCCGACATCAGTCCGCCTGTCCGCCCTTCAGTTGTGCCGCCCTGTTCCTCGCCTCCTGCGCCTGCTGTGTCATGCCCTTCGCCTGGTATGCGTCCGCGAGCGCAGTCTCCAAGTCGGGATCGTCGCCGCTCATCTCCCGCTCTTTGAGAAACGAAGCGATCGCCTCGTCATACTGCTTCAACTGAGCCAGAGAGACGCCCATGCGGTACTGCGCCTGGCCGATCCGCGGATCGATTTGCAATGCCGTCTTATATTCATCGACTGCCGCTTTGTGGTTCTGTTCGTCAGCCAGCGCCATCCCCAGCCCGAGGTGTGCGGTCGCATTGTTCGGTTCCATCGCCGCCAATTTCGTGAACGCCTGCTGTGCTTCTTGCGGTCGGTTTTCGCTGAGGTAGAGGCCGCCCAGGTCCACTTGCGCCCTTCCATTTTGCGGCTGCAACTCGAGCACGCGCTTCAGTTCCGCTTCGCCTTCAGGCAATTGCCCCTTGTTAAAGTAGGCGTGCGCGAGCGAGTAGTGCGCGGCAGCATCCTGGGGGTTGCCTTTTATTCTCTTCTGAAGATCCCCAATTTGTGTATCGAGATTTCTTTGCGCGAGAATCATCCGTGCAGGGAATTGAGATCCACGCCAGCGCAGCATTCCAAGGGCGCTGCCGCATACTAGTAGTGCGACGAATAGAATGGCGCCGACTCGACGCATCGGCCTGTCGTGGTGCGGCGCAAGGCGCGCGATTACCGCCCCGAGAATTAGCCCGCTCAGCAGTCCACCCGCATGGCAGGCATTGTCGATGCCCGGAAACAAGCTCCCGAACAACACGTTAAAACCGATAAAGAAGACCAGGCTCCGCAGCGTGCCGCGGATTGCGACGCTCGGCAACGAGAATTCGCCTAAGTAGAACGATGCCGCCAGTGCTCCAGCTAAGCCGAAGATCGCGCCCGAAGCGCCGACACTGAGCCTGCTCGGGTCCCATCCCACGCTGGCCACGCCGCCCGCAAAGCCAGTCAGTAAATACACGGCAAGATAAGTCCAGCGCCCATAGAGCGATTCGGCGAGCGCACCCAGGTCCCACAGGCACCACATGTTGAATGCGATGTGCAAGAAGCCGCCGTGAACAAACATGTACGTAAGCAGCCGCCACCATTGGCCTGAGAGAGTGTACGGACCGTAATTGGCGCCGAAGTCCGCCATCACCTGCCCGTTGAAATCCATGGCAAAGCCGCCGGCATACATCATCGCCAGGAAGACGGCCACGTTTGCTCCGAAGAGCACGTGTGTCAGTGTGATGGTGCTTTCTCCACGTCGCACCCACGGCGCCGGCATGACGATCTGCTTTGCGTCGTCGCCATCTTCGCCGCGCTGGGCCGCTTCGTGTTGCTTACACCACTGGCAGATCTTCTTCCCGAAACTCAACCCCGGCATCTGCCGCCCACATCGAATACAGTTCGCCATGTCTACACAAAAGAGTATCAGCACTTGGCCGCATTCAACGAGTAGGGAAGGGCAGGTCGACCGTCTTGGGAACCGTCCGCGGCCTAAGCCGTTCATCATTCGTCAGGAGTCCGTCACCCGTGGGCCGGGCGCGACCGTGGAAGAGCGGCCCTTCAGGGCCGCGTCAGCGGACTAAACTCCTCAGGGCTTTAGCCTTCCCGAAGAAATATGGGATTAATGAATCGTCTTGGTCTTCCGCGACATGTAATCCATCAGCAGATACTGCCCCAGCGTATACGGCGTCGTGAAGTAGGCCTTCCCCCGGCACATTTCCGTGACTTTCTGCACGAACTGCACCAGACCGTAATCGGATGCCAGCATGAACGTATTGATCAGCACACCCGCCCGCTTGCACTTCGAAACTTCTTCGAGCGTCTGGCTGACCACCAGCGGATCAAGCCCGAAGGCGTTCTTATAAATCCGCCCATCTTCCAGCGTCAGCGCAGAAGGCTTGCCGTCGGTGATCATCACGATCTGCTTCATGTCTTTTTTCTGCCGTTGCAGTATCCTCTGGGCCATCCGCAGCCCTTCGCGCGTGTTGGTGTAGTACGGCCCAACCTTCACCCGCGCCAACTGCGATAGTGGAACTTCCTCCGCCGAGTCGTGAAACAGCACGAGAGACAGCGAATCTCCCGGATACTGCGTCCGAATCAAATGCGACAGCGCCATCGCCACTTTTTTCGCCGGAGTGAACCGGTCTTCGCCGTAAAGAATCATCGAGTGCGAGCAGTCCAGCATCACCACAGTCGCGCACGACGACTGATATTCGCACTGATGCACCTGCAAATCCGAATATTCGATATTCAGCGGCAGCGTCAGCCCTTCGCGCTGGATCGCGCTAGAAAGCGTCGCCGTGATGTCGAGATTCAGCGTGTCGCCGAATTCGTACGTCTTCGACGATCCGCTCGCTTCGATGCCAGTAGCCAGATCGCGCGTGTCATGCCGTCCAAAACTCGACTTGCCCAGCGATCCAAGCAGATTGCGCAGTGACTTGAATCCCAGGAAGTCGAGACTCTTGTCGGTGATCTCGAACTTGGCCTGCTGTGCCTCTCCAGTCTGCCCGCCCACACTCGACTGACGCGCCGGATCATGCGGCTCGTCGACAGAAATGTAGTCTTCCTGCTGCATCCGCTCGATGAGTTGCTCGATCAACTCGTCGAGCTTTCCATCCATCTGCATCTGCTCGATCTGCTCGCGCAACTTCTCATCGAACATTTCGCCGTCCATCAACGCCTGCTCAATGGCTCGCCGCAATTCGTCGAGCGTCTGCTCGCCCTCGGGCATCTCGTACCACATGGAATCCTGAAACCCACTCTGCAGCAGGTAATCCGACAGCGCGCTGAGCAGGTCCTCCATGCTCATCTCGCCCGCAGGATCGGGAACGTATTTGGAATAACGAATGCGTTTCATAAGATCGGCTGTGAGCAATGAGTTATGAGCCGTGAGCAAACGGATTCATCGCGAACTCTGACCGCTCGCAAACTCGCCGCTCATCGCTGATTGCTCATCGCTCATCGCTCATCGCTCAATTAAACTGCCTTCTCTGCCGGTACGGCCTGTCCTCCGGCTCCATCGATTTCTCCCGCACCGGCTCAGGCTTCTTCTCTCCGGCCTTAAACACCCGCTCCTCGCTGCGTCCGATGCGCTTGTGCGCGTGCAGACCTTCCAGGATGAACTCCGCCGCCGACACCTGCTGCTCAGGGCCATCTTTCTGCGTAACTTTCAGCGGCCCGAGCTTGTCGATGAGGCCTTGGATTTCTCTCAGATTCTCCAGCGCCTCGGTCGCGGCGATTGAATCGGACAACTGAATCTCCCCGCCGAGATCGAACCACTGCACAATCTGCTGCACGTTCGCGCCAGTGAAATATTCGTCGTAGGTTTTGGCAATTGCCGCGCGGATCAGTTCGCGTCCCACAAAGTCCGCACCCTTCATCTCGCCTTCGTATTCCAACTCCAACTTGCCGGTAATCGCCGGCAACGCCGCATATACATCGCTGATGCGCGGAACAACCATCTTCTCGTCGTTGCGAATCGCCCGCCGCTCCGCGTTCGAGATCACATTCTCCATCGCCGAGATCGGCAACCGCTGGCTCACGCCGGACCGCTTGTCGATTTTCTTGTCCTCGCGCGCCGCGAACGCCACGCGCTCGATCACCTCCTGCACATAGTTCGGCAGGTGCATCGGATGTCCGTTGCGCCGCGTCCACGCCTCCTGCGCTGTGATCGCAATCCCTTCCTCCACAGTCGCCGGATAGTGTGTGCGAATCTCCGATCCAATGCGGTCCTTCAGAGGCGTAATAATCTTGCCTCGCGCCGTGTAGTCCTCTGGATTCGCGCTGAACACCAGCGCCACATCGAGCGGCAGCCGGATCGGATATCCCTTAATCTGTACGTCGCCTTCTTGCATGATGTTGAACAGTCCGACCTGAATTTTTCCCGCGAGATCCGGCAACTCATTGATCGCAAAGATCCCGCGATTCGCGCGCGGCAGCAAACCATAGTGAACCGTCAGTTCACTCGACAGTTCGTGTCCACCACGCGCCGCCTTGATGGGATCAATATCGCCAATCAAATCGGCAATCGTTACGTCAGGTGTCGCCAACTTCTCGACATAACGTTCATCAGGCGAGAGATAAGCGATCGGCGTAGCGTCCCCGAGTCGCGCAACTTCTTCCCGGCAACGCCGGCAGATCGGCGCATAAGGATTGTCATGCACCTCGCATCCCGCCAGATACGGCATGTGCGGATCGAGCAGCGTCGTCAATGCGCGCAGGATGCGGCTTTTGGCCTGCCCGCGCAATCCCAGCAGAATGAAATTGTGGCGCGAAAGAATTGCATTGATAATCTGCGGCACCACCGTATCGTCGTAGCCGACGATCCCAGGAAACACCGGAGCATCGCCACTCGCGCGCAGTCGAGCCGTCAGGTTCTCGCGCAATTCATCCTTAACGTGGCGCGTGCGCAGACGCTCTTCGGAAAAAATACTACGGCGCAGATCACCCAGTGTGCGCGGAAGACTCATGAAGGGAACCCCCACAAACAAACTTTCCCGATTATACGCGCCGCACCCGTCGCGCGTTTTCACACGCAGCGCCAATCTGCGGTTAGGGCGAGACCCCAAGACCTAAGACCCAGGCCCAAGACCCAGGCCCAAGACCTAACGCCGCGCTCAATGCGCGTGCCCATTCCCCCCGGCTTTTTCCCGCGCCCGCGCCGCCCGCTGAAGGTTGGGAAGAATAGTCTCAAAGTACTTCGCGACCGTTTCGATGCGCTCGCTCTCCGATCGCATCGCGAGCAATCTCTGCTTGAAGTCCAGATCGAGAGGCAGCGATCCGGCAAGATGGAAAGAGAGCGCGCTCTGGTCCGCGTCCGACAGATCCTGAACCGCGCCAGCCAGCGAAAGAATCTGGCGATGAAACTCGATTGCCCGCGCCCTCTGCTCCTGCGCTGGAACGCCCGGTTCATCCGGCACCAGCAACACTTCCGCCCTCAGGAACGATCGCTCCTCGTTGATTTCCAGCACTTCAAATCGCTTGCGCCCCTCCGCGACCAGATCCATCCGCCCGTCGGAATATTCTTTCGTGATGCTGACAATTTCGGCGGTGCATCCGATGTCTGCAATCCCCTCGTCGGTAGCCCGAACCACTCCGAACGGCGCGTTGTTAGCCCTGCACTCCCCAATCATTTCCTTATAGCGCGGTTCGAAAATGTGCAGCGGCAGCGGAGCGCCCGGGAGCAGAACGACATTGAGCGGAAACAGGGGAAGAAGCGCCACGCGATCTCCAGTGGAGCGTGCTAGCCAGTAGCTTTTCGATTGTACGATAGCCTTGCGGAAGCAGATTCTCCGGTACGTTCGCGTCTTGACTTGCCGCTGCGCGGAGAATACAACGCGAACATGGAACTGGAAGGGCAAGTCGTCGTCGTTACCGGCGCTTCGATGGGCATTGGCGAAGCCATCACCAAGGTTTTTGCGCAGCAAGGGGCGAGCGTCGTCATGTTGTCGCGCGACACCGCCCGGGCCGAGGCGGCTCGCACGCGCGTGGGTTTCCCCGATCGCACCACTGCACTATCTTGCGATGTCCGCAACTCCGAAGAGATCGACCGCGTCCTAGCGCTTACTCTGCATCATTTCAAGCGCATCGACGTTTGGATCAATAACGCCGGCCATGGTCTGCTCGATTCGGTTTCGCAGATGGACATGGCGGCTTGTCACGACATGTTCGAAACGAACTTCTTCGGCGCCGTGTCAGCCATGCAAGCCGTCATTCCGGTGATGCAGCAGCAGGGCGGCGGAACGATCATCAACATCTCCAGCGTCGCTGGACACATTCCCCTGCCGTTTCATGCTGCCTACAGCGCGACCAAGTTCGCGCTGAATGCCATTGGCAAGGCCGCCGGAGTGGAATTAAAGAAGGACGGGATTCGCGTGCTGACGGTTTGTCCCGGCTACGTGCAGACCGCTTTCGGCGAAAACGCAGTTCGAGGCAAGGAACTGAGGAAGGTTCGCCCCGGTACGGTGCGAGGCGTCACCGCCGACCGCGTAGCCCGCGCCACCCTTCGCGGATATTTGAAACGCAAGCGCGAAGTCATCGTCCCCTGGACGATGCACATTCCCGTGAAGGTTTATCAGTTGTTCCCATCTGTCGTGGAGTGGGCGATGGGAAGAATGGCGAAGTAAGAGGATCTAGAGTCGTGAGATCCTGTTCTCGAAACTCGAAATTCGAAATTCCTACCGTAACTCCCCGAGCATCGCTTCCATCTCCGATTGCGCATGCAGATTCCCGGTGCGCCGCGCCGAAGCTATGCCGTCGTTCAGCATTCTCTTCGCATCGTCCACGCGCTCTGCTCGCACCAGCGTCTGCGCCGCCATGAAATATCCGGCCGTGTACTCAGGATGGTTTTCCAGCAGAATCGAGAACTCCGCCAGCGCCCGGTCAAAGTCGCCCTGCTTGGAGTACTCCATGGCGAGCCCGTAGCGCGCAAACGCGTCCTTCGGATTCTCCGTCAGAATTTCGTTGAGAGCAGCGATGCGGTCCATAAGGTGAACTACGATTCGCCCCACGAGATTACTACACTCAGCAGCCCTGCGTTCGCGGTTTCCTTCGTGACCCTTTGTGTCCTTTGTGGTTATCGCTCTTTCTTGCCCTCCCGAACTCGCCAGTCCTCCCGCAACTGATTACAATGTCCAGTCCCAACAATTCCGTCCTAGAGAGGACTGCAAGTTGGCCTGTCCGTATTTCATGCCGGTGCAGAAGCTAGAAAACGGTAACTGGCCACATCCCGCGCGCCTTCCTCTCGGTGGCGGATGGCTCGGCCACTGCACCGCCCCCGGCCATCAGGGCGAACAACCACCGCAGCACATTCTCGAGGTCTTCTGCAATCTTGGTTACGCCGGTGGTTGCGCGTGGGCGCCCTTTGAACGAACGTGCGACGCCGTCCGCTTCGCGGTAATCGCTCCTCCAGAGACGTCCACGAAAGCGGTGGCAAATCGCAGCGCACAATCCCCGGCTCGCGTGCTCTCCCTGCACTATGTCTGCGAGCGAAATCATCTGCCGGTCGAACATGGCGATCTCGAATATGACCTGGCACAAACCATGTGGCTGCGCCAGCACAACGATCCGCGTGTCCAGAAGATGGCGGAATGTTTTCTGGACTCGTACCTGAAAAAGAAATCCTAGAACGCGAGCTGAGAAATCTCGGCCCGAAGAAGAGAACTCAAACATGACACACGATGACTTGGTGCCCCGCCCGGTCCGCGACTCTCAATCCGAGATGGCCGAGATCGTCCTGCCCAACGACGCCAACCCGCTCGCCGCTCTGCTCGGTGGCCGCCTCATGCACTGGATCGATCTCGCGGGCGCCATGGCCGCCCACCGCCATTCACGCAATTACGTGGTCACCGCTTCCGTCGATCACATCGACTTCCTGGTTCCCGTCCGCGTGGGCGATCTTGTCATCCTGAAATCGTCGGTCAACCGCGTCTTCCATAGTTCCATGGAAGTTGGCGTGAAGGTCTTTGTCGAGGACTACATCGCCGACACGGCACAACATGTGGCCTCCGCACACCTGACATTTGTGGCCATCGACGGCGCAGGCAAGCGTCTGGCTGTGGCGCCAGTCATTCCGGAAACCGACGAACAGCGGCGCCGCTACGACGACGCCGGCCGCCGCCGCGAGATTCGCCGTACCGAATTGGAACGCCGCAACAAGGCACGTTAACTTTTCAAGGCCAGCTGTGATTCAAATCACATATTGGCTCTTCAGAACTGGTTAACTTATTGGGTCGAGGTTCTTCATGGATAGTGCCCTCCTAGTTCACCGTCTTCACTTTGCTTTTACCGTTACCTTCCACTATCTCTTCCCCCAACTCACCATGGGACTCGCTCCGCTCATCGTGATCCTGAAGACGCTCGGCCTTCGCCACAATGACGAGCGCTATCACCAGGCGGCCCGCTTCTGGGCCCGGATCTTCGGCATCAACTTCGTTCTCGGCGTCGTCACCGGCATCCCCATGGAATTTCAGTTCGGCACGAACTGGTCCCACTTCTCGCGTTTTGCCGGAGGCGTCATCGGCCAAACGCTGGGCATGGAAGGCATGTTCGCCTTCTTCATGGAGTCCGCATTCCTCGGCCTCTTTCTCTACGGCGAAAAGCGCCTCAGCCCGCGCGGCCATTGGTGGTCTGCCGTCGCGGTATTTCTAGGATCATGGCTCTCCGGATTCTTCATCGTCGCCACCGACGCCTGGATGCAGCATCCCGTGGGCTACGTGAAAGCTGCCGACGGATCGGTGCAACTCAGCAGCTTCTGGGCGCTGGTCCTCAATCCGTGGGCATGGTGGCAATATGCTCATAATATGTCCGGCGCCGTCATCACGGACGCGTTCGTCATGACGTCCGTCGGTGCGTTCTACCTGCTCTGGGGCAAGTTTCAGGAGCACGCACGCATCTTCGTTCGGACCGGCGTTATCGCAGGACTCATCTTCAGCGTGCTCCAACTGTTCCCCACAGGTGATGGCCAGGGCCGCCTGATCGCGCAAAATCAACCGGTAACGCTAGCGGCCATGGAAGCGCTCTTCGCCACGCAGCCCGGCGCGCCGCTGGTGCTCGTCGGCCAGCCTGATGTCGACGCAAAGAAGATCGACAACCCTCTCGTCATTCCCAACGCGCTCAGCTTTCTGACCTATCGTGCATGGACGGCCGAAGTCAAAGGACTCGACGCCTTCCCGCAGGATGAGTGGCCGACGAACATCTCCCTGCTCTACTTCAGTTATCACATCATGGTTGGACTGGGCACGATCTTCATCGCGATCATGGTCGTATCGGCATTCCTGTTGTGGCGCGGCAAGCTGTTCTCCAGTCACTGGATGCTCTGGATCCTACTGCTCTCCCTGCCGTTCCCCTACATCGCAAACACAGCAGGATGGATCACGGCAGAAATCGGACGCCAGCCTTGGCTGGTCTATTCACTCATGCGCACCGCAGATGGATATTCGAAAACAGTCTCGGCTGGCAACGGCATGTTCACCCTGCTGGGATTCATGGGTATGTACACGGTGCTAGGAATCCTGTTTCTGTTCCTGGTCCGCCGCGAAATCGAACAGGGCCCCGAAGCCGCACCAGCCACGGGACATTGATAGTAAAGTAGCGCCGCCGTCTCGGCGGCTGTCGCGGTGGCGTCTCGCCGCCGCTTGTCGAAGCCGAGATGCTGTTACAGCCCCGGCAAGATGCCGGCGCGTGAGGGTTCGTATCAGGGCATCGCTTTAGCGATGCCGTTTCAGCGACGCAGTAAGACTCTCCTCGGCCGTTGTCATTCCGAGGAGCGCAAGCGACGAGGAACCTGCTGTTTGTCCGCGCCAGCACGAATCAGGTTTCTCGCTTCGCTCGAAATGGCAGTTTTTTGAACGATTTTGCAGTAGATCAACGAGGGATCGCAATGCCAACACTCTGGTTCATGATCGTTGCAGTCATGGTGGCCGCCTACGTCGTACTCGACGGATTCGACCTAGGCGCCGGCGTCATCTATCTTGGCGCCGCCCGCACCCCTGACGAGCGCCGCAAAATCATGCGCGCCATCGGCCCCGTCTGGGACGGCAACGAAGTCTGGCTCCTCGCCGCTGGAGGCACCCTCTATTTCGCCTTCCCGCTGCTCTACGCCTCAAGCTTCAGCGGATTCTATCTGCCGCTCATGATGGTGCTCTGGCTACTCATGTTGCGCGGCATCGGCATCGAACTCCGCGCTCACATGGAGAATCCCGTCTGGCGCGGATTCTTCGACGTCGTGTTCTGCGTCGCCAGCATCCTGCTCTGCATCTTCTTCGGCGCGGCCCTCGGCAACGTCGTCCGCGGCGTTCCCCTCGGCCCCGACCAATACTTCTTCGAGCCGCTCTGGACCAACTTCCGCGTCAACCAGGGCACCGGCGGGACGAACAACGGCATCCTCGACTGGTACACGGTTCTCACCGGCGTGATCGCCCTCGTCACGCTGACCGTGCACGGCTCCTTATATATCGCCGTAAAGACCGAAGATGACCTGAACCGTCGTGCCCGAACCGTTGCCAAGGCAGCGTGGCCGGTGCTAGTGCTCTTGACCGTCGTTGGGTTGGTCGCGACCGTGACCATCCGGCCCGGTGTTCTCGATAACTACAAACATCACCCGATCGGATTCGTTATCCCCGTCCTCGTGTACGGCTCGCTCGCGGTGATGATGCACGGCATCCTGAAAGGCAAAGAGAAGGGCGCAGAAAAGATGGCCTTCGTCGCGTCCGCGCTCTACATCGTCGGAATGCTGGTCGGCGCGGCCTTTGCCCTTTATCCCACAGTTCTCCCGGCAAGCACCGACCCCGCACGCAGCCTCACCATCTACAACACCGCCGCCGGCGAACACGGCCTGCAGGTCGGCCTGACCTGGTGGATCCTCGGCATGATTCTCTCGCTAGGCTATTTCACTCTCCTGTTCCGCATGTTCAAAGGCAAAGTGAAACTAGAAGGCGAAGGCTACTAAGGCCCGCCACGGATCTCACGGATCGTCACGGATCAAGATCAACCAGACTCCCGGTGTATCCGTGTGAATCCGTGAAATCCGCGGCGCCTTGTCTTCTGTGACCGCCACTCACGCGCCTGTATAATCGATTCTTGGGGTTCTTCTCATCCCGCAATCCCTCTCTGGAGTGTGATTCTTTGAGCGCACATACACCGCACCAACATGGACAAGGCCCCGCGCAGCAGGGCCCGCAACCGCTGCCGGGTGTCGACGCCATCATCGCCGTCGGATCGGGCAAGGGCGGCGTCGGCAAGACCACGCTCTCGGTGAACCTGGCTGTCGCGCTGACCAAACTCGGCCACAAAGTCGGACTGCTCGACGCCGACGTCTACGGCCCCAACGTCCCGCTGATGCTGGGTGTGAACGAGCAGCCGCGCATGGTGGGCGAGAATCGCATTGAGCCGCTGCAGGCCTTCGGTCTGAAAGTGATTTCCGTTGGACTCCTCAATCCCGGCGACAAGCCCATCATCTGGCGCGGTCCCATGCTGCACCAGATCATCCGCCAGTTTCTCGGCCTCGTTGAGTGGGGACAGCTCGACTATCTCATCGTCGACATGCCGCCCGGCACGGGCGATATCGCGCTCTCACTGGTGCAGACCGTGCCGTTGACGGGCGCAGTCGTGGTCTCGACTCCGTCGGACGTTTCGCTGCAGGACGCCCGCAAGGCCATCGAAATGTTTCGCCAGATGAAAGTCGATATCGTGGGCGTGGTCGAGAACATGAGCTACTTCACCTGCCCGCATTGCCAGCACGAAGTGGACATCTTCTCGCGCGGCGGCGCCGAGAAAATGGCAGAGCGCTTCAGCGTGCCGTTCCTGGGAAACATTGCGCTCGATCCCGAAGTGCGCAAGTCCGGCGACGGAGGCACGCCAGTCGTCTTAGAAGGCGAAAACTCACCGCACGCAAAATCAATCTACGACTTCGCGAAAAACGTAGCCGCCCGCACAGCCGAAATCAAAGCCGCCGCCCCCGCCAGCGTGATTCAGATCCAATAAAAGTCTTTTTCGCCACGAGGCCGGGTGGCCCATCCTAACGACGCGCTCTTTGCGGCGTTAGGGTGGGATGTCACAACGGCCTTCCCCTGTGGTTCTCTGTGTCCCCTGTGGTTAAATGTTTTTGAACCTAGCGAGCCGAAAAGTAGCCTCCGCCTCGCGCTCCCCCAAAACCAACTCCGCCACCATCTCCCCCACAGCCGGACCATGCTTGAACCCGTGCCCCGAGCCTCCGCCAACAATCCAAACGTTCTCCGCCCCAGGATGCCGGTCAATAATGAAGTGCCCATCCGGAGTCTGCTCGTACTGGCAAACGCGAGTCTCGACCAGCGGCGCGTCCTTCAGGGCAGGGAAGCGAAAGCCGACATACTCGCGAATATCCTTCAACGTCTCAGGATCAACGACCCTCTCCCCGTCAGTCGGATCAAACGCCGCCCCGCGCGTGTCGTCCGCGATCTTGAACCCGCGCCGTCCGCTGCCCGGGATCCCATAGCGAAAGCGTCCACGATGATCGCCCCACACCGGCAGATGCGCGTCGCTGAAACGATCGTCGCCCGCCGGCGCTCCGAAGAAGAAAATATCCTGCTTGGTCGGCTGCACCAGCGCGCCAATCGCCTCGGGAAACAATTTCCCGAGCCAAGGTCCGCAAGCGAAGACGAAGAAGTCAGCTTTGAGCCGGGAGCCGTCCGACAATGCAACACTAGAAAGAGGCGCATCCTCTAATCCCTCGGCCACGACCGCAACCTGCCGATACTTTCCCCCCGCCGCAACAAACGCCTCAACCACCGCCGTGCAACTCGTCCGCGCATCCAGATATCCGCACTCCGGCTCGAAGATGCCCCACTCGATGCCATCAAAGTTGATCTGCGGCCAGCGCCTCTTCATCGCCGCCGTCGACAATTCCTGAAACTTGATCTTCGCCGCCCGCAGCGTCGCTACCGACCCACGCTCAAACGCATCGTCGCGCCCCGAAGCCATCCACAACACGCCGCAGCGATGCAGAAACTGCCGCTTCCATCGCCGCTCGTATTTCGCCCACAGCTTCAAAGCGCGAGCCGCCATCTCCGTGTAAGGCTGATCAGGACCGTAAGTCCCGCGCATCACGCGAGTCTCCCCACCAGACGACGCCCGCGAATTCCCGGGTCCCCAAGCGTCAAGCAGCGTAACCCGCGCCCCACGCTCAAGAAGATGCAGCGCAGTCCAGCCGCCGAATGCGCCGGCTCCGATGACCGCAATGTGAGTTTTGGCTTTCATGGGAAGAGATAGAGCATACCAGCACCGCGGCGTTCAAAGATTCGATGTGTCGAGGGTTTCAGGCTTTACGCCGAATGTCGTGGGCTGGACGAATTTGAGTCCGGCGGTAGGGCAGGTCAGGGAGCGAGACCGCTCGTTTCAACGACTGAGAAGCGGGAGTCTCACATTGCCGCAGGAGGGTGCTTCGTCGTGGCGCGTCGAACATACTCGATGCTCATAATTAGCCAGACCGTTGCGATTGCAGCATGAAATAAGATATCCCAGCCGTTCTTGTGGGCGCGAAGCAGGCTGGGAAGCTCCGCCGTGTGCAATATCCCGACGACTGCAAACAGGATCGCCAGAGCGATGTTAAGTTTTGGTGATACCATTTTCGCATTGCCGGGAGCGCCTCTCACATACCGCCGAGAGAGTGGAAAAACAAGTGGCATCGGGAGTATTGCAAGGAACAGATATATCGGAAGGGCCTCAGCATACGGCAGGTTCAACTTCGATCTCAGGACGTAAGCGAAGACCGACCAGAGTATTAGGCTAGGCAGGCACACTGTTGCAAAAGCCTCCCAGAATGCACGCTTCGGTGTCACGCGAACATTATGCTCCCGATGCGACGCACCTGGCGAAAAATTCGTACATGCATTGATGATAATGCTTTGACCCCGGTCGCTCCGTCTTGCTGTCTAGCGTTCCCCGAGTCTCGGGGATTCCCCCCTTTGCTCCCAAAACCCATCCTCCTGCATCTAAAATAGTTAGGTAAAATGGATTGGGAGCTGTGTCTACCCTCAGTCACCGCCTCTCGGAGTGAGATAGCGTACATTACGTACCATGCCTGCAGACCCTAACATCGGGAATCGCGAACGCGAAATTCTGACCGCCATCGTCGAGACGTTTATCTCGACCGGCGAGCCTGTCGGATCGCGCACGCTCGCGCGCTCGAACCGCGAAGGCCTGAGCCCGGCCTCGATCCGCAACGTGATGGCCGACCTCTCCGACGCCGGATTTCTCGAGCAGACGCACACCTCCTCGGGACGCGTGCCCACGACCGAAGCCTACCGCTACTACGTTGAGCAGATCTCCGGCGACGCGCGCCTTGCGCCGCAAGAAGAATCCATGATCTCCGACTCGCTCGCCGGCATCACCGACGTGCAGGAGTTCATGGAGCGCACCTCGCACGTGCTCTCGCTCATCTCCCGCAATGTCGGCGTCACGGTGGCGACCAGCGGTCCGAAGAACGCGCTGGAGCACGTTTACTTCTCGCGACTCGGCGATCAAAAAGTCTTGGCTGTGTTAGTAACTCGTTCCGGCCTGGTGCGCGATCGCGTGCTGCGCCTCGATCTGTCGCAGTCCGATCTCGACCTGGCCGCGCGCTATATCAACGAAAATTTTCGTGGCTGGACGATGGAATCAATGCGCTCTGAACTCGGGCGCCGCATCGATCAGGAGCGCAGCGATTACGATCGCCTCATGAACTCCATCGAGCAACTGTACAAGCAAGGCGCGTTGGCCGCAGAGCAGGGATCGCAAGTGGTGTTCGTGGAAGGTGCGTCGAACCTGGTTACCGGCGAACAGGACCGCCAGCGGCTGCAGGAGATGCTACAAACACTGGAAGAAAAAGAAAAAGTCGTCCAGCTTCTCAGTGCCTATCTCGACGTGAAGCAGGAAGCCGTACGCGTCGTCATCGGCCTCGATCAGGCTCTCCCGTCGATGCAGAATTTTGTTTTGATCGGCGCACCCGCGCATGCCGGAAACGAAGTAATGGGCTCCCTCGCCGTGATTGGTCCAACTCGCATGGACTACCAGCACACCATCACCGCGGTATCGTACATCGCGCGTTTGTTCGACAAGATCTTGAATGAATCGGAGTAATGCAAGCAGTTATGAAGAAATCGACTGGAAAAGCGGAAACCGAAATGCCAGGACTTGATCTCGACCACGAGCTTCCCCCGAGCGATGGAGACGACTCTCCGTCGGGAGCGAGCGTAAGCGGAGCCTCAGCGAGCCCGGCTTCCGCCACAGAAGCCGAATTGCAAAAGCTCAAAGCAGAGCGCGACTCGCTGCTCGACCGCCTCGCGCGTGCGCAGGCAGAATTTGAGAACGCTCGCCGCCGTGCCAGCAAGGAGCAGCAGGAATTCCGCGACTATGCCGCCGCGGATTCCATCAAGCCCCTGCTGCCGGTCATGGACAGCTTCGAGCGCGCGCTCCAAGTGAAGTCCGAACCGGGCGACTTCCGCAGCGGCGTGGAACTCATCTACAAGCAGTTGCAGGATGCGCTGGCGAAGTTGGGGGTGCGCGCCATTCCTGCCAAAGGAGAGCCTTTCGATCCCCATGTCCACGAGGCGATCGAAATGGTGGAGACCTCCGAAGCGGCCGACCACGAGGTGATCGAAGAGTTGCAGCGCGGTTACAAACTCAAAGACCGCCTGCTGCGTCCCGCCATGGTCAAGGTCGCGAAGAACCCGGGGAGCTAGGGCCTGAGCGGCGCGCCGTCTGCTGACGCTGCCGCGCGCTGAAGCGTGCCGCATGCTGAAGCCTACTGTACCCGGCCGCAGCGTGAAGAATTTCACGCTTCGTATCAGGCGATGCCTTCAGGCATCGCGCAAGTGAGGGGAAACCAATCGCGCCTTCAGGCGCTGCAAATTGAACGAAAGGCCAGTTCTGAACACAAATACAAAACGCGATTACTACGAAGTACTCGGCGTCACCCGCACGTGTACGGAAATCGAACTCAAGAGCGCGTATCGCAAACTTGCACTCCAGTTCCATCCGGACCGCAATCCCAATAATCCCGACGCCGAAGAAAAATTCAAGGAAGTCAGCGAGGCCTATGCCATCCTCGCCGATTCCGAAAAGCGCGCGGCCTACGATCGCTATGGTCACGCCGGACTCGGGGGCTCCGGGCAGGCGGCAGGCTTCGATCCGACGGTGTTCCAGGATTTCAGCGACATCTTCGGCGAATTTTTCGGATTCGGCGACATGTTTGGCGGCACGGGACGCCGCCGCAGCCGCGTGCAGCGCGGCGCCGATCTTCGCGAAGATCTCACCCTCGAGTTCGAAGAAGCCTACTTCGGCAAAGAAACGCGTGTCACCGTTCGCCGCCACGAAGCTTGCGAAGATTGTCGAGGCTCCGGCGCCGCTCCCGGCAAAGGTCCTACGACCTGCCGGTCGTGCAACGGTCGCGGCCAGGTCCGCTACCAGCAGGGATTCTTCAGTATTGCGCGCACCTGCCCTGCATGCCAGGGTTCCGGGAGCGTCATTACTGATCCTTGCGCGAAGTGCAAAGGCGAAGGCCGCATCCTGCGCCAGCGCACCGTCGACGCCAAAGTTCCGCCGGGCGTCGAAGACGGAACGCGAATCCGATTTTCCGGCGCCGGCGAGGTCGGACAGTTCGGCGGTCCCGCCGGAGATTTGTACGTCGTGCTGCATGTGAAGGAGCATCCGTTTTTCGCGCGCGAAGGCAATGACCTGCACTGCGTCGTGCCGATCTCCGTGCCGCAAGCTGCGATGGGCGCTGAGATCCAGGTGCCCACCATGGAAGGCGAGCACGCTCTGAAGATCCCCGACGGCACACAGCCGAACGCAACATTCCGCATCCGCAACAAGGGCGTGCCGATCCTGAACAGTCACGGCAAAGGCGATCTCTATGTGCAGGTGCTCGTCCAGGTCCCGACCAAACTTAATAAGCGGCAGAAAGAACTGCTGGAGGAACTCGATGCCCTCTCGAAAGTCGACAACCAGCCGCTGCTCCGCTCGCTGCTCAGCAAAATGAAAGACATCTTCGGATAGCCGGTTCGTATCGGGGCATCGCTTCAGCGATGCCGTAATCGGTCGGAAATTTGCGGCTTCAGCCGCTGCAAGTCTACTCGCATGACCCGCCGCCGCTTCATCGCCGACGAAATCTCCGGCAACCACGCCGCGCTGACCGGAGAACACGCTGACCATCTCGTCCGCGTCCTGCGGGCTCGCCTAGGACAAGAGTTCGACATTGCAGGCGGCGCCGCCGTCCGTCGCGGACGCATCACCTCCATCGCCCCCGACCGTGTCGAATTCGAACTGGCCGAGGAGGTCCCCGCCGCTGCCTCAGTCAATATCACTCTCGTTCTCGCCGTCTTTAAATTCGATCGCATGGAGTGGGCCATCGAGAAATGCACGGAACTCGGCGTCGCGCGAATCGTTCCCGCGATCGCTCGTCGCACCGAATCGCACCTGGCCTCCGCTGCCGCCAAGCGCGCGGAGCGCTGGCGTAGAATAACGCTGCAAGCCGCCGAGCAATCTCGCCGCGCGTCGCCACCCGAGCTCGCCGATCCCATCAACTTGCAAGACGCGATGAGCCTTCCGAGCGCAACAAGAATTGTGCTATCGGAATCAGAAGCCAAGACTCAACTGCGCGACGTCATCAAATCGGCCGAACGCGATCTCATTCTGGCGATCGGCCCCGAAGGCGGTTGGACCGACGAAGAATTACATCTGTTCCAAGAATACAAATGGCTCTCCGCCTCCCTCGGCCCCACGATCCTCCGCGCCGAAACCGCCGCCATCGCCGCCACCGCAATCGCAATTTCAGAGCTGAATCAAACGTAGTGCCGTCGTCCCGGCGGCTGTCCGGCGGGCGCCTCGCCCGCTGACGCCGGAAGCGAGGCGTGCCCAATATTTCCTCAGACGCAAGTGTTATCCTGACCCGAATGCCGTCTCCGAAGTCGAACTCCCGTCCCGCTCCCTTCACTCCCGACGATCGCCAGCGCGAAGCTATCGAACACGTGCGTGGACCCATGCTGGTCGTCGCCGGTGCGGGCACCGGCAAGACTTCCGTCCTCACCTACCGCATTGAGCGCCTGGTCCGCGAGGGTCATGCCAAGCCCCACGAGATTCTGGCCCTCACCTACACCGTTAACGCCGCCCGGGAGATGAAGGACCGCCTGCGCAAGCTGCTTGGTGGCGAAGAAGTGAATGCCGCCACATTCCACGACTATTGCCTCGGCTTGCTGAAGCGCGTTCATCAGGATTTCGGCGTTCTCGACGAGAAAGATCTCTGGATCTACCTCCGCCGCCGCATGCGCGATCTTCATCTCGAGCACTACATTCGCGCCGCCAACATCGGCCAATTCCTAAACGACCTGCTGGAGTTTGTCAGCCGCTGTCACGACGAACTCGTCACACCAGAAAAATACTCCCAATACGTCGAGCGCCTCGAACGCAACGAAGTCCCGATTCCTCGCGTCGTGAAGTCGAAAACGGCCCTCGACGACGCCGAAGTCCTGGGTCGCTGCCGCGAGATCGCTCGGGTGTTCACGACAATGGAGCGCTGGCTGCAGGAAGAAAATCTCGGCACCTTCAGCCACATGATCACGCGCGCGCATGCCCTGCTGCACACCGACGAGAGCGTGCTCGCCGAGGCCCGTTCGGGCGCCCGTTTCATCCTCGCCGACGAATTCCAGGACGCCAACTTCGCTCAGATCCAGATTCTTTCGCGCCTCGCTGGAACCGATGGCAACATCTTTGCGGTCGGCGATCCTGACCAGTCGATTTATCGCTTCCGCGGAGCCTCGAGCGAGGCGTTCGAACTCTTCCACCGCAGCTTTCCCTCTGCGAAGCTGGTGGTGCTAGAGAAGAACCGCCGCTCCACTACTCCGATTCTGCGCACGGCCTTCGCGCTGATCAACGAGAATCCACCGGTCTTCGCGAAGCATGCCGACGGAGTGCTTGCCTATCGTCGCACGCCGTTGCAATCCGCTCGCGATGAAGAAGCTGAGCAGTCAGGCGCTGCAGTGGCCCGCCCGCCAGTCTCGGCGGTGATTCTCGCAAGCCGCGCCTCCGAAGGACCCGATCTGGTCAGCTATCTTCGCGACGCCCGCCACAAGGCAAAGTGCAGGTGGTCGGATTTCGGCATCCTCTACCGCTCTCACTACCAGCGGGACGAAGTCGTCCAGGAACTTGCCGAAGCCGACATCCCGTTCGTCATCGAGAGCATGGACATCTCCGACACGCCCGAAGCCCGCGATCTGTTTGCATGTCTCAACGCGGTGGTCAACTCTGGCGATGACGTCAGCCTTTTCCGCGTTGCCGCCCTGCCGTGTTTCCACGTCGACCCGGAGGCGCTACGCCAGGAAATGCGCGCCATCGCCCGCCAGGGTCGCGAAGGGAAGGTGATCCCACTCTTTTCCGCTCTCGACCGTGTTGCCGGCGGCTCGGAGATCGTCGCCGCGATTCAGCGGACCCGCGAAGAAATCCGCCGCCGCAACGCGAAGGCCCGCGCCGCGCTCGACATCATTGTGAAGGAGTTCGCGCTCAATGCCGCGTCGCCGATCCTTCAGGCAGCCTTGAAATTCGTCGAAGAGTGGGAGAAGAAGAAGGTCAACAAGACAATCGAACTGGAGGAACTCGTCGACTATCTGGCATATTTTCGCGAAGCCGGCGGCGTAATTCCTCTCCTCGCGAACGATACCGAGAATGCGGTACGGCTCATGACGGTGCACGGCGCTAAGGGGCTCGAATTTCCTCACGTTTTCATTCTGCGCGCCAACCGGAGTGCTTTCCCCAGCAACTACAAAGAGACTCTGGTCGCCTTTCCGCGAGAACTGCACGATCCGGATTCCGGCCCCAGCGCGGACGACAAGTCGTTGCACAACCAGGAAGAGCGCCGCCTGTTTTACGTGGCGATGACCCGTGCTCGCGATACGCTGCGCATCTACGCGCGCGAGGGCACCGGGAAGAATGACAAGACGCCGCCCGGATACATTCGCGAACTAATGGCGAATCGCAGCGTCGCTCCGTGGTTCCGTGCGTTCCCCGCTGGAGGCGCTCAAGCGACCTTCGACATGGCCGCCGCCGCGTCTCCGCTCTATCCGAACGAGTCGCGGACGAATACTTGGTTTGAATTGCCGGTGCTCGACGGATTGCACAAGCGTCTGAGCGCCTCTGCCGTCGACACCTACGAACGCTGCGGGCTGCGCTTCAAGTTGGAGCGCGACTGGCGCATTCCCGCCAGGCCCGCGGCTGCCATGCAATATGGTGCCGCGATTCATCGCGTCCTGAAAACCTATTTCGATTCCGTGAAACTCGGCCGTCCGAAGTCCGACGAAGAATTGATCGATCTCTTCCGCAAAGATCTCGCCGACGCCAAAATTCAGGAAAGCTACCAGCACGAGTTGTATGAGGAGCAGGGAATCTCGCAACTGCGCGAATTCCTCGCCTCGGTCCGGACGATTGCGGCGCCCCAGGTCTTACACACCGAGGAGTCGTTCGAGATTCATGTGGGGGAAACGCTGGTCACCGGGCGCATCGACCGCATCGACAGCCGTCCCGATGGCAGTGTAGCCATCGTCGACTACAAGACCGGCAAAGCTCGTGATCAGGAAAATGCCGATGAGAGCTTGCAGCTTTCTCTTTACGCGATCGCGGCGAAAGAAAAGTGGGGATACACGGTCGGAGCCTTAATCTTTCACAACCTCGAAGAGAACGTTCCGGTCATCACAACGCGCACGGAATCAGAACTTCTGGCTGCCCGCCAGCGGGTGGAAGCAGCGGCGCTTGGAATTGCCGATGGCGTCTTCGCAGCGAAACCCGGCATCCATTGCAACTTCTGCGCCTATCGGAGTCTGTGCCCCGAAAAAGAGAAGCGCATTCCTCAAAAAGCACCGAGTGCTGCGAAAGCAAATTGAAGTTCGAAGAACACGGGAGCGGTTGTCTTCGCGTCCTTCGCGGCCGTTCTTAGCGTTCTTTGCGATTTCAGATTTTCCCCGCCCGCCCCAAAAAAACTAAGGGGACGCAATTCGCGTCCCCCTTTGACTTCGTACTGATCTTTCTTAATGCTTCTTTTTCTTCTTTGCCTTTTTCTTGGTTGCCATTGGTTCTATTCTCCCTTCCATTCTTCATGGAAAATTTGCAACGGTGTTTTGTCGCAACTAGTTGAAACATAGAGTTAATGAAAAATGAAGTCAAGAGAAAAATGATGATGCTAGACCTGTGAAGTCGTTGTACCAAAGTCACGCGCGTGAATTCTCATGGCAAATGTCAACCAAATTTATCGAAGCCAAGCAATTTCGAGACGCTCCTCCGCCTAGATCGCATTGAAATCTCCGCCGCCGTTCACCCATTCTCTGATCATCGGTCGGCACTCGCGAGTCGCAGGTGCGTATCGCATGCCCGGTTCGCCGCCAAGCAATCCGCCGCTGCCGCATCTATAATGAAAACGGAAAAATCTTCGTGGGAGCTTGATTCATGGCCTCTTTTGACGATGTCGTCATCATCTCCGGCTGCCGCACGCCGGTCGGAAAATTTCAGGGCAGCCTCTCCGATTTCAGCGCGCCCCAACTCGGCGCCATCGCCGTGCGCGAAGCCGTGAAGCGCGCGGGCCTCGATCCCAATCTCGTCGACGAATGCATCATGGGCAACGTCGTCACCGCCGGCCTCGGACAAAATCCTGCGCGACAAGCCGCCATCTACGGTGGACTCTCTGCTGCGACAGGTGCCATGACAATAAACAAAGTCTGCGGCTCCGGATTGAAATCCGTCGCGCTCGCCGCGCAAGCGATCCAGACCGGCAACAGTTCCATCGTCGTCGCCGGCGGGATGGAATCGATGACCAACGCTCCGTATCTCTTGCCGCAAGCGCGCAAGGGATATCGTCTCGGCAACGGTCAGGTCGTCGACTCCATGGTGCACGATGGTCTATGGGACATTTACAACGACTACCACATGGGCATCACTGGCGAGAACGTTGCTGAGAAATACAACATCTCGCGCGAAGAGCAGGACGAGTTCGCAGTGAACTCGCACCGCAAAGCCGTCGCCGCGATCAAAGAATGCCGATTCAAATCGCAGATCGTCCCCGTCGAGATTCCGGCGAAGAAGAAGGGAGCGCCCTCTACGATCTTCGACAAAGACGAGTCTCCGCGCGAAGACACCACCATCGAGATTCTTCGCGCCCTAAAGCCCGCTTTCAAGAAAGACGGCACAGTCACCGCCGGTAACGCACCGGGCGTGAACGATGGTGCCGCCGCGGTCGTCGTCACCAGTGCGAAGCGCGCGGCCGACCTCGGTGCCAAGCCAATGGTCCGCATCATTGCGCAAGCCACCAGCGGCGTCGAACCGAAATGGGTCATGATGGCTCCCGTCGGCGCGGTCCGCACAATCTGGGAGAAGACTGGCTGGAAGAATGAAGACGTCGATCTCTACGAACTGAACGAAGCATTTTCCGTGCAGGCGCTCGGCGTCATGCGCGAACTCGGCCTGAATCCTGAGAAAGTCAACGTCAACGGCGGCGCAGTGGCCATTGGCCATCCAATCGGCGCCAGCGGCGCCCGCGTGCTGGTTACCCTGATCTACGAAATGATTCGCCGCGACGTCAAACGCGGCATCGCCGCCCTGTGCCTCGGCGGCGGCAACGCCGTTGCGATGGCTGTGGAACGGTAGTACGGTGTCCTGATGCTCAGTCTAGACGACAAGCGCTGGAGCGATCAGAAGAGCGGCTACCGAGTTCCGTTTGACCCTCGCCAACGCGATTCAGGAACTGGCACAGATCGGGCTCGCCGCATTCGATTCTGCGAAGCAGCCTGACAATGTTCGCGCTCTTTTGGTGATTCTGGCTATATCGAAGGGCGCTCGGATAAATGGCAAGTTATTTCTGGAGTATTCCGAGGAAGAGCTGTTGCAGCTTGATCCGTTGGACCTCAAATCTTAATGGTGCCGCAATCGTCGTCAATCCAACTCAATTGATCACCGCTACCGGCAATGTCACCGTAAACACCGCGCCACCCTCCAGAGCGTTCGCCGCTTCCACGCTGCCGTTGTGTTCCTTCATAACCGACTTGCAGATGCTCAGGCCCAAGCCAGTTCCACGCCCCGGCCGCTTCGTTGTATAGAACGGATCGAAGATGCTTGCCAGATTTTCCTTCGGAATGCCCGGGCCATCGTCGTGAAAGCTCACCCAAACCGTCTTGTCCCCCTTGCCCACGCGAATTCTGAGAGTCCCCTTGTCGCGCGCTTCGCGGATGGCCTGCTCCGCATTTACGATCAGGTTCAGGAAGACCTGCATCAACTGGTGCGGATCGCCCAGCGCGTACGGCATCCCCAGCTCTTTCAGAAAATCGACGGTGATGTTGTTCTTGCGCAGCGAATACGCGTGCAGGTTCAGCGTGCGCTCGACCACTTCGACCAGATTGATTCTGCTTTTGCCCGGCGCGGGAGGTCGCGAGAAGTAGGTCAGATTCTGTACGATCTCGGCAGCGCGCCGCGCCTGCTGCTGCAGCATCGCCAGTTGTTTGCGCGATGTTTCGTTGGTTTCGGTATCCTGCAGCAGTTCACTCACGCCCATGATGCTGGTCAGCGGATTGTTCAACTCGTGCGCGACCCCGCCAATCATCGCTCCCATGGCGGCCAGCCGCTCACTCTGTACTACTTGCTGCTCCAGTTTCCGTTCGATCGTAATGTCGCGCACCGAAATGATGACACCGTTGATCGTTCCCTCCGCGTCGACCAGTTGGCTGCCTGCGGCGCGCATGGTTCGCCAATTTCCATCGCGGTGCCGCGCTCCGTACTCCGCCGCGCCAAAGGCCTGCTGGCCCGAAGCCACCGTGTGATAGAGCGAAGCTAAGTCCGGCGAATGATCCTCCAGATCTGAAATCTTCTTGCCCAGCATGTCCGATGGCTGACGCCCCAGCAGATCTTGCGCCCGTGAACTGACGAACGTGTACCGTTCCTCGAGGTCCACCACCAGAATCAGGTCCGGGAAGCTTTCCAGCAACCGGGCGCGGAACTCCTCCTGCTGTGCCAGTTGGCGCTCCATCTTCCGTTTCTCGGTGATGTCGACCAGCGTCCCCTGATAGCGGATGATATTGCCCGAAGTATCCCACACGGCCCGTGACGAATCGAGAAATACCGCGGTGGTACCGTCTTTTTTCCGCAGTTTGATTTCGCGTGTGCGCACGCCACCGCGGTCGTCAATCGCCCGTCCCAGCACCGGCTGCCCGGGATCAAAATTCAAAGCCGACGGCTCAACCGACAGCAGATCTCTCTTCTCCGCATAGCCCAGCATGCTCACCAACGCGGGATTAGCATCGAGCAACTGCCCGTCCGGCGTGCTGAAATACACGCCCTCCTGCAACGTCTCAAACAATTCCGTGAAGCGCAGTTCTTTCTCGCGCTGCTCGGTCACGTCGCGCCCCAGAAGGCTGGCGCCGACAACCTCGTCACCCTTCACGATTCCATTCAGCACGCAATCAAAATAAAGAGGCCGTGTGCTGTTCTTCAGCCGCAGCCGCGCTGTTCCCGCCCAGCGCTTTTTCTCCAGAAATCGTCCCAGACCGCGTTCCACATCTTCACGCGTCGGCTCGTCGATAAAGTCGTAAATCTTCCGGTTCACCAGTTCGGAGTACGGCAGTCCAGTCAGTTCGGCAACGCGCTTATTCACCGTTCTCAATGTTCCGTCAAGCGACAGCGCGCACGCCGGTTCATCAAAGGAGTCGATCAGCTCCTTGAAACTCCGCTGAGACCGCATGATGACCTGGCTCAACTGGTCGAGTTGTTCTTCCGAAGGCGCCGCGCCCACGTGCTCCTGCAGTCCACGCAAGAGCCCCTTGAGTTCGCTGACTTCGCGTCGTCGTCCATAGGCATAAACCGCGAACAGGATCGATAACACGAGAACGCCGATCGGAATCGCGCGCAGCGAATACGGGACATTTTCCAGCCGCTCCCACATCAGCGCCGCCAGCGCCGCGGCCAGCAAGACCATGAACAGCAAGGCCCATCGCCACAGCTGAGATTCTTCGCGTTCCAGATTTCCGGGGGGGCGAGACGCGCGTGAGGAATGAGCCGGCTCGGGGATCATGAGAGGGAATTACCGTTCCTAACCTGCAAGCATCCTAATTCTATTCCACCCCCGCCGGACAACCTCGCTATTGGACATCTTGGTACGTGAACGGTCCACGGCTGCTCGTTTGTTATGTGTATGAAAAGGAAGATGTGGAGGAAGATTCAGCTTCCGGTCAAGCGTTTACGTATTGCTCCCTGGTTCAGGTTTGAAATCCCGAGAATGGAACGCTGTTTTCCACAGCCCCCAGTGACATCCGTCACAGCCAAGACCATCCCCGCATCCGTAAGGTAGGTACCTGGAAGATCAGGACTTCGTGTGCCCACACTCGGGTGGCCCATCCTAATGCCGCGTCTTTTGCGGCGTTAGAGTGGGGATTCTGAAATTTCCGGACAAAGCACGAAACCCGGGTGCCCCATTTCTCGCGCGGTTTTTGCGCGAGAAGTGGGGACGTTGAACTAGCCTCCATGCTCTATAAGACTCTCAGCGCCGCGGTCTACGGCATCGACGCCAACATTATTCAAGTGGAGGTCGACTGCTCCGGCATCAAGTGCGATCAGGACCACTTCCACACCGTCGGCCTCCCCGACGCCGCGGTTCGCGAGTCTCGCGACCGCGTCCGTGCCGCTCTCAAGAACTGTGGCTACGACATCCCGCCCACGCAGATCACCATCAACCTCGCCCCCGCCGACATCAAGAAAGAAGGATCAGGATTCGACCTCCCCATGGCCCTCGGCATTGTCGGAGCCTATGGCGGCCTCACAAAGAAAGAAATTCCCGACTGTCTTTTCGTCGGAGAACTTTCTCTCGATGGTGGAGTTCGCAGCGTGCGTGGCGCCCTTCCAATCGCAATCGAAGCGCGCGGACGCAAGATCACTCGCATGGTTGTTCCCGAGGCCAACGCGAAAGAAGCCGCCATGGTTGGCGGCGTCGACGTCTATCCTGTCAAATCGCTGCTTGATGTCATCCACTTCATCAACTCAGGCAACGGCATCGTTCCCGTCAAGGCCGATCACGAATCCCTGCTGCGTGAGTCGCAACAATTCTTTGTCGACTTCAAAGAAGTGCGCGGACAGCAAACCGCCAAGCGTGCCATCGAGATCGCCTGCGCCGGAGGCCACAACATCCTCATGATCGGCCCGCCCGGCTCCGGCAAGACCATGCTGGCCAAACGCATGCCGACCATCCTGCCGCCCTTCACCTTCGAAGAAGCCCTCGAGACCACCAAGATTCACAGTGTCGCCGGAGTGCTCGACCAGCGCAACGGCCTCGTCGGCACCCGGCCCTACCGATCGCCGCACCACACCATTTCTGACGCCGGACTCATCGGCGGCGGAGTCATCCCGCGCCCCGGCGAAGTCTCGCTCGCCCACAACGGTCTGCTCTTTCTCGACGAACTCCCTGAATTTCCCCGCAACGTTCTCGAAGTTCTGCGCCAGCCGCTCGAGGACGGCACGGTCAGCATCGCCCGCGCGTCCATGTCGATCACGTTCCCTGCCCGCTTCATGCTGGCCGCCGCGATGAACCCTTGCCCCTGCGGCTTTCACAACGACCGTTCCCGCGACTGCCAATGTAGCCCGGCCATGATCCAACGCTATATTTCGAAAATCTCCGGCCCGTTGATGGACCGAATCGATATCCACATCGACGTCCCCGCCGTGAACTACAAGGAAATGCGCTCGACCGTGGAGCCGGAAAACTCAGCCAAGATTCGCGAGCGTGTTATCCGCACGCGCCAGAAGCAGCTCGAACGCTTCGCCTCTTCCCGCGAAAAGATCTATTGCAACGCCCAGATGTCTTCCCGCCACATCCGCCCCTTCTGCCAACTGTCAGCGGATTGCGAACGCCTGCTCGAACGCGCCATGACCCAGCAAGGCCTGAGCGCCAGAGCTCACGACCGCATCCTCAAAGTAGCCCGCACCATCGCCGACCTCGAAGAAGTCCCCAACCTCGAGCCCAAACACATCGCCGAAGCCATCCAATACCGGAGTTTGGATCGCACGTACTGGACGTAGTGATCCGCTAGCCCTTCAATCCGCGCGAAGCGCCTTCATCGGATCGATCGACGCCGCACGACGCGCCGGCAATAATGCCGCTACCAAAGCCAACAGCAGCACGAATGCCGCGGCCAGCGCCAGCACGACCGGATCGAAGGGGCTCACTCCAAACAGGAGCGACTGCAACAAATGGGACGCTGCCGCCGCACCCACTAATCCCAGGATGCAGCCCACGACTGCGAGCTTGGCGGCGGACCGGAAGACTAGGCCTAGAATTCCTGACCGCTGCGAGCCCAGCGCGATGCGGATCGCCATCTCGTGCACCCGAAGAGCCGCCGAGAACGCAATCACGCTGTAGATCCCAAGCGCCGCCAGCAGCACAGCCGCAATCGCAAACGCAGAGATCAGCACGGTGTTGAACCGACGCGGCGCTTCGCTTTCGGCGACCGCTTGCTCCATGCTTTGGACCTGCGTCAGCGGCAACTGGGAATCGATGGATCGAACAGTTGCGCGGAGAAGATTCTCCATCTCCTGCGGCTCTGCCGCAGTGCGCAACGCGATGTATCCTCCGTTGCCATTGATGTCGGTTGGCGAGCCCATCGAACCCAGCGACTTTTCAATTTGCTCAACGGGTTGATACCACTCCTCCTTCGCGGGAGCGTCCGGCGAACCTTCTTTTATGTCGGCGATTTCCCCCACCACCGTCAGCCACGGCGGTTGCATGTCCGGGGTGCCGATGCGCAGCCGCTTCCCGATAGGGTCGCCCCCAGGCCAGTAGTGCTCGGCGAGTTTGTGATTCACGATTGCGACCAGCTGGTTGCTCGCCGTATCCGAAGGTGTAAAAAAACGGCCGCTGAGCAATGGAATTCCCATCGCTTGCAGATAGTCTCCTTCAACTGTCACCAGCCTGGCGAGATTCATGCTGGCCCCCGGCGGAGGAGCGTATCCATCTACGACGAACGTGGTGTTGCTGTTAGAGCCCGACGCCGGTACGAACGACGAAAGTCCCGCGGATTTCACGCCAGGAAGGTGCTGCACACGGCGAACCAGCTCATCATTGAATCCATCAACCGCGGCTTGTGTCGCATACTGTTTGTCCGGCAGCGAGTAAGAGGCCACAAGAACATGGTCCGCTCGGAAGCCGAGATCAACATTCCGCATCTTCTCGAAGCTTCGCAACAGCAGACCGGACGCGACCAGCAGCATAAGAGCAATTGCGATCTCGCCCACCACCAGCGCCGAGCGCAAACGCGCGTGACCTCCGCCAGCGGATCCCGTTCGTCCACCTTCCTTGAGAGTCTCATTCACGCTCGTCCGCAGCGCGGCGAACGCTGGAGCCAGCCCGCACACAATACCCGTCAACACTCCGAGAATGATCGCAAACGACGCCACCTTCCAATCGAGCCCGATCTCGTTAATCCGGGGCAGCGTTTCCGGCAGCCAACTCACGCCCACGCGCAACGCGATCGCGGCTAGGGCCAGCCCAAGCACTCCTCCACTCACACTCAACACCAGGCTCTCCAGGATCGCCTGCCGCAACAGCACACCGCTGCGCGCTCCCAGTGCCAGTCGTACTGCAACCTCACGCCGTCGCCGAATCGCGCGCACCAGCAGCAGCCCGGCCAGATTCGCACACGCGATCAGCAACACCACCACAATCGCCAAGAACAACGTTCGCACCAGTTGCCGAGCCTGCTCAACCGTTTCTTCATGCAGCGAGCGCACGACCGCGAGGATATGCAGGCTCGCCATGAATGGGGGATATCCGCGCATCGTCTCCTCGGCCACCCGCTCTGCATCGCTCTGCGCCTGTGCCGCGGTGACTCCAGGCTTCAGCCGTCCAACCATGTTGGAGTTCCACCCGGCGGCTCCGCCCACTCCGAGTTCATCCGGACTGAAGCTCATGGGGATCCACAACTCGCTGCTGTTCAAGTGCCCCGGCACCAGCGGAAACTCAAAGTTCCGCGGCATCACGCCGATCACTACATAGGGCTTCCGGTCCAGCAGAACCTTCTTCCCCAAAGCCTGCGGATCACCGGCCATGCGTTTCTGCCAAAGGGAGTAGCTGACCACGGCGACCTGTTCCTTCTGGTCATCTTCCTGTTGCGTGAAATACCGGCCGAGCAGAGGCGCCACTTGCAGCGCCGGAAACACTCCTCCCGTCATCCGCGCCGCAATCACCTGCGCCGGCTCGCCAATACCCGACAGTTCGTAACTCCCCGGCCGATATCCGCCCAGACTTTCAAAGCTGTGCGTGCCACGCGTGTAGTTCTGAATATCCGGAGCCGTGACCCCGGCCTCGCCGTTCCCTCCCACATCCGCGCCTTGAAGAATATCCGCGAGTTGCACCAGCCGTTCGGGATGCGGAAATGGCAGCGGCCGCAACAAAACGCCCTCCACGACCGAGAAGATGGCGGTCGTTGCGCCGATTCCGAGCGCAAGCATCAGCACTGCCGTGGCCGTAAAGCCAGGAGACTTCATCAGGTGGCGAACAGCGATCCTCAGGTCATGAAAAGGCATCGGCATCCTCTATCTACGAGATGGGTTGGGTATTGAACTGCATCTGCCTGGCCTAAATATGGCCTGCGCTAAGTGATTGTTCTCTCAAGGTCTACGGAATTGGGCGCGCCTGGCTCGACGGCAAATGCGTCCGTTCTCAAAATATCCTGTCCGGGAGTGGACACACCTTCACGCGCTGCGCCTTAGAATCCCTTGCTCTTCAACATCGTGTCCAGATCCTCCGGATGAATCGCACGCGTCAGCGCATCTTCCCGGCTCAGATCATTCTGAAACACAAGCTGCGCCAGAGACTCCTCCATTGTGAACGATCCTTGCTTGCGCGTGATCGTGATCTCCTGATGCAAATGCTGCAGCGCATTCTTCCGGATATGCTGCCGCGCCCCATACCCAACCATCAGCAGTTCCGCCGCCGGCACGCGCCCGCCGCTCTTTCGCGGAATCAGCGTCTGCGTCAGCATCGCGGCCAATGCCATGGCCATCTCCGCTCGAACGGAATGCTGGCGCTCCTGCGGGAACGAATCCGCGATGCGCGATACCGTCGATGCCGCATCCGTCGTGTGCAAAGTCGTAAAGACGAGATGCCCGGTCTCCGCCGCCGACAACGCAATGCGAGCGGTCTCCGCATCGCGCATCTCGCCCACGACAATGACGTCGGGAGCCTGCCGCATCGCCGCCCGCAGCGCGGTAGGGAAGTCCGGCGCATCAATGCCAATCTCCACCTGCTCGATCACGCTGCGGTTGTGGGTGTGCTCATACTCGATCGGATCTTCAATCGTCACCACATGCCGTGCGTCCCGCTGGTTGATTTCGTTTACCAGCGCCGCCAGCGTCGTAGTCTTGCCCGACCCCGTCGCTCCGCCAACGATCACCAGCCCACGCTGCAACTTCGCCAGTGCCCCCACTCCCGCCGGCAGATGAAGATCCCCCAGGGCAGGTATCTTTGTCGGCAGCGCCCGCACAGTCGCCGCAGCCCGCCCGCGCTCCCGATGCAGATTGATCCGAAACCGCCCCACCCCTTCGATTCGATACGACGAGTCCGCGATGTGGTCAGCCTCGTACTCCTTGCGAGCGTGGGCCGCCATCGCGGGCAGCACTGCAGCCTCGATCTCCTCCCCGCCGAGCGGGCTTTCGCCGATCGTGACCAGCGCTCCCTCCACCCGAATCGCCGCAGGCGCCAGCGGCACCAGCAGCAGGTCGCTGCCATTACGAGCGACCAGTTCCTCCAGCCACAGATTCAGTTGGCGAGACTCCGGTGGCCGGGTTTCCGAGTGAATGACTTGAACGCGGGCAGGATTTCCTTCAGCAGTCATAATCCTCTCTTGGATGCATGTGGGGCGGCTGCAGAACCAGTTTCCGCCGATTTGTGCAGACAGACGAGCGCCCCACTATAGTCATCAGAAAGAACGCAGCTCAACAGACGGCTTGCAGCAAATGTCTTGGACCAAACAGCACGCGGTGAAATGAAAGGCCTCTGGAGTTTTGGAAGGCCCTGCGCTTCTGTCCCGCAGGGACATCTTAAAATAGCCCGGCGTTTCCAACGCCGGGTCGTGAGCCAAGATCGAACCGCATCCCGGAGGGATGCTTGAAACGCCGCCAGGAACGCGATGCCTTACACCAGTCCCCACGAACGGACGCCGGTCCTCATATGAATTCGAACGGGGACGCAGGCCGGCGGACGAGATCAAGTTAAGAGGTCCGGCGCTCAGCGGTCCTCCACAACTTCAATCTCGTTTCCTTCCGGATCGTGAATTTGAAAATAGCGAATCCCTTGCCGATCCCGCTTGATCGTTCCAACGTTTACCCCGCGCGCGGCCATCACATCCCTCACCTTGCCAATTCTCTTGGTAAACAGGATCGGAGTCTTGCCAGTCTGAAAACCTCCACAAGTAGTGAGTATGACCGAGTTCCCATCTTCTTTAAACCGGAGCGTTGCGATGTCAGTTTCGCCATGGGGATTCACGCTCAACTTGCGGAGCCCAAGCTTCTCCACGTACCACGGCGAAACCGAATCGATGTCCCGAACCAGGATGCGCATCGTGGACGGAATGGAGATCCGCGCCGCCCGCCAGGGGAGATACCACTTGTTGCCGGCGGCAGGCAAAGTCTCGAACATGTACCTTCTCTGGATAAACACCATCGCAGACCAACAGGAGTAAGAGATTGCGCCGAAGGCCAAACTCAGACTCTTTCGTCCAGCGATCTGATCCAACAGAACGTACGGTATGAAGAACAAGACAGAACCACCGAAAGCCCAGGGCGACAGAGGTTTCACCGATATGTTAAGTCGGTTGGCGACGATCCACAGAACAAGCCAGGGAAGAACCGGGCTTGCGAGAACTAGCCAAAGCCAGACGGGATGGGCCGGCAAATGTGGCATCAATCCTCCCAGCCAAGAGGCGCACTATTCGACGGTAGCGTAGCACAGGAAGTCGTGAGCGAGGAACCTTGTGCTTCCGCCCATCGCCATCCTGCTAACTGACCTGTGAGCGAACGCACTGCTTTCTGGAATTGAAAGGCCCACAATTCGCTGTCAAGCCCCTTTCCCGGCTCGGCGCTTTCGATTGTTCAATCCGAAGGAGAAGACTCCATGAGACGATTCACCGTTGTCATTCTTATGCTGCTGATTGCGGTTGGGCCCGCTCTGGCAAAGACCCACAAGGAGAATTACACGGTTTCGTGCGCAACTCTGTGGCCTGCGGTAAAAGACGCGCTGCGGAACTCCGGCAAGTACGGAATTCTCGGAATCGATAACACAGAAATGACGGCTTCGTTTGTGATCGGAGGCTCTCTCGGCGGCAAGCGCATCAACTCTGTCGTTTTGAACGGCAAGGGAGAAACCTGCGAACTCCAGGTTCAGACCGCCTATAGCGGCCTCGTTCACAATGACGAGGGCGATTTCAAAAAACGCGTAGACGATTCCCTGGCGAAACTGCAAACTGCACCGCCCGCAGCAACTCCGACGCCCGCTGCTCCACCGCCCACGCCTCCACCCGCCAAACCGGACAACAAATAGATAACCTTCCGCCTAACGTAGTTACGGGCGGCGCCGAAGTGCGAGCTGAATTTCGCACAGCGTGCCGCCCGCGATCTTTGCGTCAAAACTCGAAGCTCCAAGGTAAGAGACAAGAGCTGAAAGCTGAAAGCTCCAAGCTGAAAGCTAGTTCTCTCCCTTCGGCAGCATATTCCCGCTCCGCAAATACCGGCTATGCCAGCTGAGCGATTCCGTCAGCAGATGCGGCGTATGCTTCCCATACGACAGGGACTCCGCCCGCGACAAATAATCCTTCAGCAGCGGCTTGTACTCCGCGCCCGCGCACTTCTCAATCACCAGCTTAGCCCGCTCCTTCGGCGACAACCCGCGCAAATCGGCCAATCCATTTTCCGTGACCAGCACCTGCACGTCGTGCTCGGTGTGGTCCACATGCGAGACCATTGGCACAATCGTCGAAATCGTCCCTTTCTTCGCCGACGACGGCGCCATGAAGATCGACAGGTATCCATTCCGCGCGAAGTCTCCCGACCCGCCAATCCCGTTCTGAATGCGCGATCCCATCACATGCGTCGAGTTCACGTTGCCATAAATATCGGCCTCGATCATCCCATTCATCGCGATCACCCCCAGCCGCCGAATGATCCCCGGATTATTCGAAATATCCTGCGGCCGCAGCACAATCCGCTCGCGATAGCTCGCCATGTCGGCATTCACTTCGTTGAGCATCTCCGGACTCAGCGAGAACGCCGTCGCCGACGCCGACGTCACCTTCCCCGACTTCAGCAGGCGAATCATCCCGTCCTGAATCACCTCGGTATACGAAGTCAGATCCTGGAACGGCCCTTCCTCCAGCCCAAACAACACCGCATTTGCAATGTTGCCCACGCCCGATTGCAGCGGCAGCAGATTCGCCGTCATTCGTCCCTTCTTCACTTCCCAACTCAAGAATTCCAGGATGTGCCCCGCAATCTTCTTCGACGCATCATCCGGCGCCTTGAACGCGCTGTTCCGATCCGGAGAATCCGTCAACACGATCGCCGCAATCTTCTCCGCCGGGATTTGCAGATACGGCGACCCAATCCTCTGCCCCGGCCTTATCAGCGGAATCGGCCCGCGGTTCGGAGGCGCTTCCAGCCCGTAATAAATATCGTGCATACCCTCGAGCGCCATCGGCTGCCACGAGTTCACTTCCAAAATGATGCGTTCCGCGCAATCGATCCAAGTCTTGTTGTTTCCCAGCGAGGAACTCGGTATTACCCGTCCGTCTTCCAGGATCGCCGTGACTTCGATCAGCGCGACATCCAGTTTCCCCAGAAATCCATACTCGACGAACTGCGCCACGTGGCTGAGATGAATGTCCATATAGTCCATCTCGCCCGCATTGATCCGCTTCCGCGTCTCCGGATCCGACTGGTAGGGAAGCCGCAGATGAATCCCGCCCGCCATCGCCAGCGCCCCGTCAAGTTCCGGCCCCGTCGATGCCCCGGTAAACACGCTGACCTGAAACTTCTGCCCGCGGAAATGCGCATCCGCAATGCGATGCGCCAGTTCAATCGGCACCGCTTTCGGATAGCCCGACCCGGTAAATCCGCTCATGCCAATCTGATCGCCGGACCGGATCAACGCCGCCGCTTCGGCCGCCGTCATGATCTTCGACTCCAGGCTGGGGTTCAAAACGCGGGAAGAAGTAGGAGAAGAAATTGCCATGAAATCACGCCCTCACATTCGAAGGAATTGTCCACTTCAACGCTAGTGGCCAGCATCGCTTCGGTCTGTGACTTCGATCACACCAGCCTGTGGTTCGCCAAACAGTTGCCACCATCGTCGGACTTTCTCGACGCGCCGGCAAGACATGCAGCTGATAGCATTGGCAATCATGTGGCCTTTCTTTGCCCTCCTTTGTGAGACTTTTTGCGCCTTTGCGTAAATCCAGTTTGCGCCCGTAGCCCTAGGTCCGCGTCGCCGTCCCGTCACCCCCGCCCGCGGAACTGGATAATGTGTCGCCGATCCCGTTTCGACGGCCGGCCCTGCGGCAGCGTCTCGAACTCCCGCATCGCCTTGTGCTCCGCTGCCACCTTTGCCCGCGACTCCCGGCTCTGCTCCGTCTCCCGATACAGCGTCTGGGCCACCGACGCCGGTCCCCGCACTTCACTCAGAGCCAGTACTTCGACCTCAAAATCTCCGCCCTCATTCGAAATCCGCAGCATGTCACCCACTCGCACTTCCCGCGCCGCCTTCGCCGTCTGCCCGTTCGACACGATCCGGCCCAGTTCGCACGCGTGCTTCGCCACCGTCCGCGTCTTAAAGAACCGCGCGGCCCACAACCATGAGTCGATCCGTACGCCGGTCATTTCACCATTCCCGCAACGGGACGACCTCGCCGTCCCACCGCTCTTTCTCCTTGACTTTCTCTCCCATCGCCCCCGATTCTATGTCTAAGTCCCCTGTTCATTTGACAACCCAATGCGCCGTAACTTCTTTGGATAGAAGATTTTACCCCTACGTGATTCCAGCTCTATGATTTTTTGGTGATTTTCCCCTAAAGCGATGATTCCAATGGATCGAGGGGGAGGGGGGTGGGGTTGTAAGAAAGTAAACTTCCCAACTCGGAAATATTCACCCGACCCCAGGTTGACAAATAAATACTTGACCTCTCCTTTCTCTACAGATACATTAGCCAGTTCCAGGGACATCCGGAAACTTCTGGGCTTTTTCAAATCGTCTGCAGCCTGCAAAGGACGTCCAGAAATTTGAGCATCTTCGGGGTCCTGTCACGCATCTATTCAAAGTGAGTTTTACGCTAGACTCCTTTTACAACCTACTAGGAATCAGTGACTTAGACCGGACTCTGGGGTTCTGGTCACCTCCCGTGGCGAAAGGACGAACGCGCAAGGCCACAATCATAAAGTAAGGAGAAATGGAACACATGCGCTCTGATCGTGTGTTTGATGCTTTACAGACTCTGCGGAATCGTTATATGCTTTGTCAGCTTGCCTCCAAGGCCACGCGGAAGTTCCATCGGCCCAGCACCAGAATCCAGGAAACTATGAACGGCGTTTTGGACCGGATCGCAGGCGCGGAGCGGCAAGAAGTTCTATCGGAACCAGAGAATTTTGCTGAGGCACAACGGCGGGCTGCTTAACCCAGCCCCGCCTTCCTGCCTGGTATTACTTGCGTCTTTCCTGAGTCCCCTCCTTTTGAAAATCTCCCGCTGACACTACTGAATACGCTCTAGTGCACGGGTTTAGGTGAATCATGACCATTGCTGAACTGAAAGAAAAGAACATCACTGAGTTGACCAAGATCGCAAGGACCTTGGATCTTCCCGGTGCCAGCGGTATGCGCAAACAGGACTTGATCTTCAAGATCCTGCAAGCGCAAAGCGAGAAAGAAGGCCACATTTTCGCTGAAGGCGTCCTCGAAATCCTGCCCGACGGCTACGGTTTCCTCCGCTCTCCCGATTACAACTACCTCCCAGGCCCCGACGACATTTACGTCTCGCCCTCCCAGATCCGCAAATTCGATCTCAAGACCGGCGACACCATCAGCGGCCAGGTTCGTCCGCCCCATGAAGGCGAAAAATATTTCGCGCTCGTCAAAATTGAAGCCGTCAACTTCGAGTCGCCCGACGAAGCCCGCAACAAGATCCTGTTCGACAATCTGACGCCGCTGTACCCGCAGGAGCGCCTCAAACTCGAGACTACCCGCGAGAACGCCAGCGCCCGCGTCATGGATTTGCTCACGCCCCTCGGCAAGGGACAGCGCGGCCTCATCGTTTCTCCGCCGCGCGCCGGCAAGACCATGCTGCTCCAGAACGTCGCCAACTCGATCACGGCGAATCATCCCGAAGTCGTGCTGATGGTTCTCCTCATCGACGAGCGGCCTGAAGAAGTCACCGACATGCAGCGATCCGTAAAAGGCGAAGTCATTTCTTCGACCTTCGACGAGCCCGCTGCCCGTCACGTCCAGGTCGCCGAAATGGTGATCGAAAAAGCGAAGCGCCTCGTCGAACACAAACGCGACGTCGTCATTCTCCTCGACTCCATCACGCGTCTCGCGCGCGCCTACAACACAATCGTTCCGCCCAGCGGCAAAGTGCTCTCCGGCGGCGTCGATTCCAACGCGTTGCAGCGCCCGAAGCGTTTCTTCGGATCGGCCCGCAACATCGAAGAAGGTGGATCGCTCACCATCATCGCCACCGCGCTGATCGATACCGGCAGCCGCATGGACGATGTGATCTTCGAAGAATTCAAAGGCACGGGCAACAGTGAAATCATCCTCGAGCGCAAACTCGTCGACAAGCGCGTCTTCCCGGCTATCGACATTCAACGCTCCGGCACGCGTAAAGAAGAACTGCTCATCCCGAAGGAAGACCTCTCGCGCATCTGGGTTCTGCGCAAAGTGCTGAACCCGCTGTCGCCGGTCGAAGCCATGGAATTGCTGATCGACAAACTCAGCAAAACCAAAGGCAACAGCGAATTCCTCGCAAACATGAGCGCGCTGTAACTCAACAAGCTGTGCGTGAGAAAGCCAGAGTGAGTCTCTGGCTTTTTTCATTTACCCAGAATAGACATTCGGCGCCGCTATTCAGACCGGGCTCACTCGACCTGCTTAGCGATCTTTGCGGATGTTCTTTGCGATCTTTGCGCTCCGATTTGTGTCTTGCCTCGAAGTATAATTTTCATGGAGAAGTGCTGCCTGGCTCTCTTGCGAGGTTGCCGTGCATTCAAGATTTCACGTATGGACGTCAGTTTTTTGCCTGCTCGCCGTCTTCACCTTTGTCCTGATCTCAAGAGCGCAGCAATCGTCGCCGCCGCCCATCCGAGAGTACCCGGTGACTCCGGGGGACGAAGATGAAGCCCAAGCCCGCATCCAGCACGACATGGAGAAGAGAGCCGCGAAGGAGCGCGTCGCCGCGCTCAAGTCCGACACCGACAAACTCTTGAAACTCTCCGTTGAACTGAAGGCCTACGTCGATAAGTCCGACGAAAATGTTCTCTCCCTCGACGTAATCAAAAAAGCCGACGAGATCGAAAAGCTGGCCAAGAGCGTGAAAGACAAAATGAAGGGCCCGAACTAGAAAGCTCTTAGCTCCTAGCCGTTAGCTCTTGGCTAGTTTTTCTTCGCGAACTTTGCGGCCCTTCTTAGCGAGCTTTGCGATAAGGGTTTTGTTGGCAGCCTGGCGAAGATATTCTCCGAAATGCACCATCGTGATGTTCACCCCCTCAAGAAACTCGTTCGGTGGAAGCCCGCAACTCCCTCCCAGCCCGCGTGTTCAATCCTCTAACCGCGGAATGCGGCTGGAGGATGATATGAAACGCGCAATAGCTGGAATGCTCTTGCTGGTCGGAATGAGTGTCGCCCCGGCGCTGGCAAGCGACCGCGGCCTGCGCCGCGACATTCGTCATGATGAAGCCAAAATAGCCCGTGATCGCCACGAGTTGCGCCGCGATCTCCGGCGCGGAAACTACGCCGCCGCGCGCCACGAGCGCCGCGAACTGCACCGCGAATATCGCGACCTGCATCAGGATCGCCGCGACTTGTACTGGCGCTAACCCGCGACCAAGCATCTATGTGAGGACAGCCGCCTTCGGCTGTCCGTCGAGCGCCGCTCGACCCAATAAAAAACGCCATCCGGAATGTTCCGGATGGCGTTGATGTTTCCCGAGCGAGCTACTCCGCGCCCGCCTTGATCCTCATGCTATAGAACGACCGGTACACGAACGTGAACGACACCACGAAGAACGCCAGCGCAAACACTCGCGTCAGCGTCGTCCCCTGATCCACCGCCAACTTCACCGCCAGTTCCACAGCCAGCAATCCGAACAGCGTCGTGAACTTGATGACCGGATTCAGCGCCACCGACGACGTGTCTTTGAACGGATCGCCGACCGTGTCGCCAATGACTGTCGCATCGTGCAGCGGCGTGCCCTTCTGCTTCATTTCGACTTCGACAATCTTCTTGGCGTTATCCCAAGCGGCTCCAGCGTTGGCCATGAAGATCGCCTGGTAGAGCCCGAAGATTGCAATCGAAATCAGGTAGCCCACGAAGAAGAACGGATCGACAAACGCGAAGGCCAGCGTGCCGAAGAAGACGGCGATGAAGATGTTCAGCATGCCTTTCTGCGCGTACTTCGTGCAGATGGCAACCACCTTCTTGCTGTCCTCCACGGAAGCCTTCTCCGCGCCTTCGAGTTTAATGTTGGCCTTGATGAACTCGACGGCGCGATAAGCTCCCGTGGTGACGGCCTGAGTCGACGCGCCGGTGAACCAGTAAATCATCGCTCCACCGGTGATCAATCCCAGGAAAAACGGAGCGTATAGCAGCGAGAGTTTAGCCACGCCCTCGGCGTCGGTGAGTCCGTTGGTCAACGCCATGATGATGGAGAAAATCATGGTCGTCGCTCCGACGACCGCAGTGCCGATCAACACCGGCTTTGCCGTCGCCTTGAACGTATTGCCCGCGCCGTCGTTGGCTTCGAGCAAATGCTTGGCGCGCTCGAAATCAACCGTCATGTTGAAGTCCTTCTTGATCTCTGCCTCAACATTCGGCACAGACTCGATCAGCGAAAGCTCATACACCGATTGCGCATTGTCGGTTACAGGTCCATATGAATCCACCGCGATCGTGACCGGACCCATGCCCAGAAACCCAAACGCCACCAGGCCAAACGCGAATACTGCAGGCGCCAGCATTCCCGCCGCCACCGCCAATCCCAGCGTACTCATCTCATAGGCAACCGCCATGAGAATCATCATCGCGAGGCCGAGATAATAGCCCGAGAAGTTGCCCGCAACGAATCCCGACAGGATGCCGAGTGACGCTCCGCCTTCCTGCGCCGATATCACAACTTCTTTCACGTGCCGCGATTCCGTCGAAGTGAACACCTTCACCAGTTCAGGAATCAACGCTCCCGCGAGTGTGCCGCAAGAAATAATGGTCGACAGCTTCCACCACTGCGAGCCGTCCGCGCCAAGATCAGGAATGACGAAGTAAGAAATCGCATACGTGATGGCGATCGAGATAATCGACGTGAGCCATACCAGCGAAGTCAATGGCGCTTCGAAGTTCATCTCGCTCGCTGAGCCATACCGCGCTTTGGCATAGATTCCGTTCAGGAAGTACGACAGCGAACTCGAAACCAGCATCATCACGCGCATCACGAAGATCCATACCAGCAACTGCACCTGCACGCTGGGGTCTTTCACGCCAAGCAGGATGAACGCGATCAACGCCACGCCAGTTACGCCGTACGTTTCGAAGCCGTCCGCCGAAGGACCAACTGAGTCGCCCGCATTGTCGCCAGTGCAATCGGCAATGACGCCCGGGTTGCGAGCGTCGTCTTCCTTGATCTTGAAAACGATCTTCATCAAGTCAGACCCGATGTCGGCGATCTTGGTGAAGATGCCGCCCGCAATGCGCAGCGCCGCCGCGCCCAGCGATTCGCCAATCGCAAACCCGATGAAACACGCGCCCGCATAATCCCCCGGTACGAACAGCAGAATGATCAGCATCATCAGCAGTTCTACGCTGATCAGCATCATGCCGATGCTCATGCCTGCCTCAAGCGGAATCTGGTAGACGGGATACGGCTTGCCGGGAAGGGAAGCGAACGCCGTCCGCGAATTCGCGAAGGTGTTTACGCGAATCCCAAACCACGCAACGCCGTAACTGCCCGCAATGCCCAGCAGGCTGAACGCCAGAATAATCGGAAGCGTCAGCGCTACCGATTTGTCGGGCACCGGCGAGAGCCATCCGAAGTAAGCCGCAATAATTACGGCGATGAATGCCCACAACAGCAGAATGAATTTGCCTTGCGTGACCAGATACGTCTTGCAGGTTTCGTAAATGAGTTCCGAGATTTCGCGCATCGCTCGATGCACGGGCAGGTTCTTCAGCCGCATGTAAATGAACATGCCAAAGCCAAGCCCGAGCAGGCAGAACAGAATGCCGATCAGCAGCAGTCTGTGGCCGTCGATGGCGCCGTGGAAAAAGCTGACCTGCGAAAGATCGGGCAGCTTCAACGAAGCCTCGCCTCCAACTTCGCCGGCAGGTTGACCAAAAGCGGTAGCGACGCCGACGGTAAGCAGCGCGGCTACAGCCGAAATTTTCGTGACCATGCCGCGCAGGAACGCAGCACTGGCAAGACAGGTGCGCATAAGAAGTCCTCCGAACGATGACAGTTTTAAGGAAAATTGCAAAACGTGTTTAGGCACTGCCTTCCGGCAGCAATATCCATGATCGCGAACCACGATCCTGATTGCTGTGACCGTGAACACGCTCAATCGAACATCCGATATCGCTTCCGGGGTCCGAACACGCTTCCACTGCAAGACCTGAAGGAGTGCTGAAGCTTGGCCGCGTCGGAGTTTGCGCTGTTCGACACCAAAGCAACCGCAATAAAGCGGCCTAGAGAAATAGGGCTCTAGTCCCGATCTACCAGCGCAAAACGGGCATTTATAACACGTCGGATAGGCACGGTCAAACCCCCAGAAGAAGGTACAAGAGGCGGTCTTCCCATATTGGATAAAATCGATTTTCTAAAACTCCCGCAAACTCGCCAATCACAATATGCCTCATAAATGTTCCGGGAAGCGCACTTCTCAAAGCCGTTGCGGAAAAACTCTCGAATCGTCTACGACTCGTGCCGTTAGTCGCGCGAAATCGTCAGGTTCAGTGCTGAGGGCCAGCCTCAGTGCTGGCTTACGGTCGCCGCGTACATCGCCCCCAGCAAGTCCTGCGAGTGCCCGTCGTAGTCCGCGTCGAGCGACCACATGAACATCCCGCCCAGGCCGCGATTCCAATCCGAATACCAGGTGCGGTAATAGGTTGAGAACGCGTCGTCGTAAGTGATGTAGCCTTCACTTCCGTCTGTCTTGAGCATGTACGGCACGAACGCCACCGGATCGTAATACGTCTGCCAACCATATTGCGGATTATTGATCAGAATCTTGATCGCCGGAGCGTAGCTCATGGTGATCACCGCGTTATCGCACTCCTGATCGGGAGTGTGAACCCAGTTCGGACAGAGCCCGAATTCAGCATTGATGTTGAGATAACGGTAGCCGTAGAACGGCGTCCCCATATTGAGTTGAGCGGGAGGAACCACCTTCAGGAAAATATTAGCCGCCAACTCGGCGCTCCCGCCCGGATTGCACTCATAGGGCGCCGGATCGCGCTTGTTCCAGAAGATCGGCGAATTGAGCTGGCCATATTGCGTCCACGGACCCGCACAGTCGAACATCATGATGTTGAAGTAGTCGAGTGAGTTCATCAACTGCTTCAAGTTGTATCCGTATCCTTGCCACGGCGGAGCGTCGATCGACAACACGTAGTTCGGGTTCGACTTGCGCAGTCGCGACATGACCTCCACCAGCAGGCGCCGATCAGCGTCCGTCTCCGGATACTCCCAGTCCACGTCCACGCCGTCGTAGGCGTACTGCTTCTCGAACGCGGCAATATTGTCCACCAGAGTCTGCACCGCGCCCGTCGTCTCGAGTCCGGCAAAATCACCGCCCAGCAGCAACATCACCTTGACCCCGGCGGCGTGCGCGCGATTGTTGAGTTCGGGCTCGATGAATCCGTCGGGCACGCTGAGGCTCCCGTCGGCATTAAACGAAATGCCCGCATGATTGATGTGCGTCAACTCCTTGTAAGGAATTTGCCCATGCCCGTAAGGCGGCGTCTGATATTTGCTCCAGTAGCCGTAGTCGGCGACGATTCGTTTCGGCAGCCCATTCGCGAGTTTTGATTGCGCCGTTGCACGTGGCAGTGCCACAGCGGAAGTCAAGCCAAGAATCATGAATGAGTAGAACAACGACGAGGTCAGACGAGTGAAGCGGCGCGCACAAGAACTCATAAAAGTGGCCCTCTGAGGAAACGACGAAACGTTGATGAGCTGAATAGCCCGTCCCAAGCGGCTTTCAGCCCGAAGCCCGAGGATTTTATCACGGAATCGCAAGCCCGCCGGTTCAACGCAAAGTCAATTTTTGGGCCATGAGCCTGCCCCAAACAAGCCGGTAATCGGAGAGGAATCAAGCCCAGCCGCAGGAACCTGCAATCAAAAAGGGGAGCCTATGCTCCCCCCTCGTTGGCAAGTCTCTCTCCCACTGCTTAACAAATTACACCGTTTTTAGCGAATCCCCCGCGCTCGCAGAATCGGGTGAACACCGTAGACCGCGCCCTGGCCGCTCCTACAGGATTGACCGTATTGTGACCCTCGTGCCCCAGACGCTAGAGTTGCACTCGTAACATTCCAAGCGCGTCTGTGCCAGCGGATGCGTCTCGACGCGGTCATGGGCCAGTGTTGGTGCCCCAACGTTCCGGCCCTCACGACCGCGTCCTTTTTTTGTTCCCGCCAGACCTTCCTAGTGCAGATCTACCTTCATATTCAGATTGTGCGCTACGAATCCCCACGCGTCAGCCGTCTCATCAATCACCTTCGAGATCGGCTTGCCGGCGCCGTGACCCGCCTTGGTCTCAATGCGAATCAGCACCGGCGCCGGCCCCGCCTGGTCCGCCTGCATGGTGGCCGCGAACTTGAAGCTGTGTCCCGGCACTACGCGGTCATCGTGATCGGAAGTCGAAATCATCGTGGGAGGATATTTCGTTCCCGGCTTCAGGTTCTGCAGCGGCGAATACGCGTAGAGCCATTTGAAATCCTCGGCGTTGTCCGACGACCCATAGTCGGATGTCCAGGCCCAGCCAATTGTGAATTTCTGGAAGCGCAGCATATCCATGACGCCAACTTCGGGCAGTGTCGCTCCATACAGGTCCGGACGCTGCGTCAGGCAGGCGCCGATCAACAGGCCTCCATTGCTGGCGCCGCGAATCGCGAGCTTGGGCGTCGACGTGTACTTGTTCGCGATCAGCCACTCGGCCGCGCCAATGAAATCGTCGAACACATTTTGCTTCTTCGCCTTCGTTCCGGCGAGGTGCCAGTCTTCTCCGTATTCGCCGCCGCCCCGCAGGTTCGGCTGCGCGTAGATGCCTCCCATCTCGAGCCACACTACGTTGGGAACGGAGAAGAAAGGCGTCAGCGAGATGTCGAATCCACCATACGCGTAAAGCAGCGTCGGATTCTGGCCGTCGAGCTTTAGTCCTTTCTTATAGGTCAGGAACATCGGCACGCGCGTGCCGTCTTTGCTGTTGTAAAAGACCTGCTTGGTCTCGAACTGCGACGCGTCAAAGTCGACCTTCGGCTTGCGGAACACGGAACTCTGCCCCGCCGCCGGATCGTAACGATAAATCGTGGTCGGCGAAGTGAAGCTGGTGAAGGAATAGAAAGTTTCCTTATCCTTGCGCTTGCCTCCGAACCCCGAAGCTGTGCCGATGCCCGGCAGATCGACATTACGCACGAACTTGCCGTTCAGGTCGTACACGCGAACCTCGGTGCGGGCGTCCTTCAGATATCCCACGAGCAGCAGGTTGTCTACGATGCTGGCCGACTCCAGTTTGTCCGCGCCCTGCGGCACCAGGGTCTTCCAGTTCGCCCGCTCCGGATGCCGGATATCAATCGCAATCAACCGCCCTCGCGGAGCGTCGAGATCAGTCTGAATCAAGAAAACCGGTCCGTCATTGTCGACAAATGAATATTGCGCGTCGAAATCGTCGAGCAGTCGCACCACCTGCGAATCGGGCTGCGTCAGATCCTTATAGTAGAGGCGGTTCTTGGGCGAAGTCCCTTGCCACACCGAAATAACAAGATAGCGCCCATCGTCGGTCACACCGCCGGCGAAGCCCAGCTCCTTATTATCCGGACGGTCGTAAACCAGTTTGTCCTCCGATTGCGCCGTGCCCAGCCGGTGGTAGTAAAGCTTCTGAAAATAGTTGGCGCCGCGCATCACCGTGCCTTCTTTCGGCTCGTCGTAGCGGCTGTAGTAGAAACCCTTGTTGTCCTTCGTCCACGACGCGCCCGAAAACTTCACCCACTTGATGTCGTCGGGAAGATCCTTACTCGTGTCCACGTCGCGCACATGCCACTCAGTCCAGTCCGATCCCGAAGTCGCCGTGCCGTAGGCCATCAGCTTGCCGTCGTCGGACAAAGCCGACCCCGCGAGCGCCACCGTGCCGTCGGTTGAAAGCGTGTTCGGATCGAGCAACACTCGCGGCTCCGCGTTCAGCGACTCCGCCACGAGCAAAACGTTCTGGTTCTGCAGGCCGTCGTTATGTTGATAAAAGTATCGTCCGCCCTGCTGCTCGGGAACTGTGAAGCGCTCGTAATTCCACAGCTTCAGCAGCCGGTCGCGAATGGCCGACCGGTAAGGAATCTGATCCAGATAGCTGAATGTCAGCTTGTTCTCAGCCTCAACCCAGGCATGGGTGTCGGCCGAGTCAGTATCTTCGAGCCAGCGGTAGGGATCGGCAACTTTCGTTCCGTGATAGTCGTCGACCTGGTCGACCGTCTTCGCTTTCGGATACACAAGAGGCGTCGCTTCGGTCTGCCCGGCGGCGGGAATCGCAATGACGCATGCGACAGCGGACAGTATCACTGCGAAGAGAACATCTGCGTGAAACAATCTCATCAGAAGAACCTCAGCATCGGAGTCAACAAAAGACGTTTCATTCTGCCTGAGCCACACCCCCAAGTACAACCAATCAATTCGTCATCCGTTTCTCTTTTCTCGCAACAAAACACAACGCTCTGTTTCACCATTTTCAGCTACGAGGCGTCTCAGTACCGAGTACCGAGTACTGAGTACCGAGTACTGGGTTCGGATGATCCCTTGTCGGAGCGCCGCTAGTGTCAATGGGAGCCGATCAAGTCCAAGAAGTAATCGCACCGCCCTGCAAAGGACTCTTACTAAATATCGGGCGAAGCTTCAAGCCGCTTTCCTTGCGCTGTCCTTCAAAAGTCCAAGCTGCACCAGACTTTCGGCGGTGGCAACGATCGCCTCCTCGTTCGAGCGCGGCGTCCACCCCAGCACGCGCCGTGCCTTTTCGTTGGTGGCATTTTTCTTCTTGCCCAGTTCAGGCAGAATCTGCTTCACCGCCGGATCCCGTAGCGATGCAAGACGCACCATCCAGTTCGGCAGTTCCCTGGTCGGAACTCTTTTCGCGGTAGCACCCATGCGGCTCTTCAACACCTTCGCGATGTCGAGCGCCGAGATGAAATCACCAGCCACGGCGAGAAATCGTTCACCTTTCGCCGCTGCATCAGTCATCGCCCGAATGTGCAAGTCCGCGACATCGCGCACATCAACGGCGCCGAAGTACAAACGTGGAAGGCCCGGCATGGCGCCGTCCATCAGGCGCTGCACGACCAGGATCGAGGTCGAATAGTCCGGGCCGAGCACCGGTCCGAACACTCCTACCGGATTGATGACGGACAGCTCGAGCGTGCCGCCTTCGCGAGCGATGAAATCCCATGCGGCGCGCTCGGCCAGCGTCTTCGATTTTGCGTATGGGGCCACGCCCTCACCGTTGACGTCGGTCCAGTCCTTCTCAGTGAAAGACGCGCTCTGCGGTTTACGGCCGTAGCCGATCGCCGCGAACGAAGACGTCAGCACCACGCGCTTCACGCCTGCGTCGCGGGCCGCGCGCAATACGCGCAGCGTGCCTTCGCGTGCGGGGACAATCAATTCGTCCTCGTGTTTGGGCACAGTCTGGGGAAAGGGCGAAGCCACGTGCAGCACGTATTCGCAGCCGTCTGCAGCGTCTCGCCAGCCGGCATCCTTTTCAAGATCGGCCGCGATGAACCGCAATCGCTCGCCGGGTTCCGCGCCCCCGCGCCTCAGCATCGCGCGAACATCGTCCTCGCGCTTCAAATTCCGCACCGTCGTGCGCACTTGGTGCCCTGCGGCCAGAAGTTGCAGGATCGTATGGCTGCCGATGAAACCCGATCCGCCAGTCACGAGAACGGTTGTTGTTGAAGGCATGCGACTATTAGATCAGACGCCGATTGACCACGAATCAAGAAACGATAGGGAAGCGTGCGTGGGGCGGTCGACTCCTTCTTGCAGTACCAAAGATACAGCTGCACGTCTATCCTGTTGCGGAGGAATTGTATGAACTTCACTGCCGATCTTCGCTACGCTTTTCGCATGCTGCGGGTGAATCCCGGTTTCGCGGCGGTCGCTATCATTACGCTGGCTCTCGGCATTGGCGCCACCACAGCAATGTTCACCGTAGTGAACGGCGTCGTCCTGAAGTCGCTGCGTTATCCCGATGCCGCCCGCATCGTCGCCGTGAACACGAAGTTCACGGACAAAGGGAACGCGATCTGGCGCCTCACCGGCGGAGACCTCGAAGACCTGCGCGCCGACAAAGATTCCTTCGAAGCGTTCAGCTTCTACAACGGCGGCGAAATGGGCGTGCAACTTGCCAGGTCCGCGGAGTTCGTCCCGGCATTTCTGGTGGATCCGGAATTCTTCCACGTGTTCACCACTCCGCCGGAGGTCGTTGTCCGTACGCCGGGCAATCCTGCGGCGTTGATCCCGATGGTGCAGAACACGGTGCGCGCCATGAACCCCGAAGTCGCGACGAAGTTCACCACGATGACCGAACTCGTCGATGACTCCATCACCGCGCAGCGATTCAGCACCGCGCTCGCATCGAGCTTCGCCGTGTTGGCGCTGCTGCTCGCGCTCTCCGGCATGTACGCCGTGATGAGCTACGTGACCACGCGGCGCACGTCGGAGTTCGGACTGCGCTCGGCGCTCGGCGCGCAGCGCGGCAACATCGTCGCACTCGTGCTCGGCGGAGCAGTCAGGCTGGCCGCTATCGGCATTGTGGCGGGAGTCCTGCTGTCGATTGCCGCGAGCCGTCTGCTGAACTCCATGCTCTTCGGACTGACGAGCACCGACGCGTTGACCTATGCCGCCGTCACCGCGATCGTGTTGCCGGTCATCGTGCTGGCTGCGGCACTGCCGGCGTGGCGAGCGTCGTCGGTCGATCCGATGATCGCCTTGCGCAACGAGTAGAGGATCCCCCGCCATTGGGCTACTCCTCTCCTACGATCGGGCCATTTCCTTCCATGCGTCCTTGTTTTATGGTGACAAACTTGGGGCACAGGTCTTTTCACTGAAGTGACCTGTTGCTCCGTTCCGTACCTCCCCTGCTGGCGCGAAGTGAAGCCAGGGTTGGACTCGAGTACGTGGACGAGAGGGAAGGAGATCGGAAAGAAATGCAGCAAGAGATCGTGCGTTGCCCCTATTGTGTGCTGGGCAACGAGTTTCGCCCCATGTTCCGGCGTGGCAAAAAATTCATGTGTTTCAGTTGTGGACACACCGCGGGTCCAGACGGAATCTATTTCAAATGCGCCTGCCCGAAGTGCCAGGAGATGAACCGCATCGCAAGCCGCTGCCGCAGCGCCGAAGAGTTGCGCAGGAGCGCCAGCGATCCTCCCCTTCGGCTGTGAAGCGGACCCTCGTCGAAATTCCTCGAATCGCTGCCGGCAACAAACAGCAGCTCTACTCCATTTTCCCCGCAGCCGGGCCGACTGCCGTAGCCTGCTTGGTCTTGGGGTCAATGCCGATGAGCGCTACTCCTCCCACTCCGCCGCGGCCGACGGTGACGACGTGGCCGCGAGACCTCAAGTCGTCCTGCACTTTTTCGGGGACACTGTTGGGCACAGACAGGCTGCCCAGGCGGGCGGCGTCCTGACCGAAGGAGCTGATGAAATGATCGGTGGAGAAGCGCGGCGCCTTGAACGCCTCCTCGGGACTCATGCCGAACTCGACATAATTAAGGATGACCTGGATCGCTGCCTGATCCTGCATGTCGCCGCCCGCGACCGAGATCGCCATCACGGGTTGGTGGTCATGAAAAAGCAGCGTGGGGCTCAGCGTGATGCGCGGCCGCTTGCCCGGCTGGATCACGTTGGGAGTTCCAGCAAACGTGTTCAAGCTGCTGAGCCGGCTTCCGTGGATAATGCCCGTGCGTCCGGCCACGCCGGCTGTGCTTGATAGGCCACTGGGAGTCGCCGCGATGACGTTGCCAAACTTATCCGTGACGCACATGACGGTGGTGCCGCCATGCCATGGTCCGGTGATGGTGGGCGGCTTGGTTGGTTTCATATTGTAAGGGTCGCCGGGCCGCAGTTCGAGCGACGCCTTTTTCGGATCGATCAGCTTCCGCCGCATTTCCGTGTATGGATCGGAAAGCAACTGCTGCATCGGCACCTTCACAAAGTTCGGATCGCCGTAATATTCGTCGCGATCCGCCAGCGCCAGCTTCTCCGCTTCAATTACCGTGTGGATGTAATCCGCCGAATTGAATCCCATCTTCTTCAGGTCGAAACCTTCGAGCAATCGCAGCGCCTGCAAGAGATAAGGACCCTGCGTTAGCGGACCAGTCTTATACACCGTGTAGCCACGGTAGATAGTTTCGAGCGGATCGACCACGGGAGTTTTGTGTGCGGCCAAATCCGCCTTGCGCAGGAAGCCGCCTTTTTCGATATACCAGGCTTCCAGCGCGTCGGCGATATCGCCGCGATAGAACCGGTCGGACACGGCTTGCAGTTTCTGCTCGCGCGTACCTTTCGCACCTTTTTCGGATTCGACTAATTTGCGAAAGGTCACCGCCATGTCCGCTTGCCAGTTGATGCCGGTTTCGATTTTCTTGTCGCTGCCGGTGTCGATATACCAGGTCGGGCCGCCGGCATCCAAAATGGCGAGCGTCGGCTGCACGACCTCCTGGAAGCTCTTGGTCCCGTAAAGTTTCAGCAGGGTGACGATTGCATCGATGGTGGCGGGCACGGCGGCAGCCTTGACGTCACCGTCCGGGATTCCGTGTTTCATGTACCAGTCGATCGCTTTAGGATCGCGAGGAGCCTCGCCTTGTCCCTCAAGCAACTTCACATTTTTGTGGTCGGCGCTGTAAACGAGGATGGGAACTTCTCCTCCCACGCAAAACGCGCCGACATAAGTTACCGACAGTGCGAGCAGAGTGGCGGCGCCTGCGTCGGCGGCATTGCCTCCTTGCTCCAGAATCTTGACGCCGGCGGCAGTGGCGGCAGGCCTGCCGGAGACAACCACGCCCTGGCTGCCGACAGCGACACTCGGTCCGCGCCGCGTGGCAGGAGTCTTGGTGGCCTGCGGGAAAGCGTAAGACGCGAGCAAAAGAAGAGAAATGGCTGATACAGAAATGCTCTTGCGCATAGGAGTCAGCTCCGAAGCCGGCATCCACCGCACCGGCGTCAGTAAGGCTATATCAGTTTGGCTTATTTCGCGCTGCGTCGGAGGCGCGACTCACGCGACGCTCGGGTGGCGCATCCTTGCGCTTTTTGCAAGGGTGGGGCGCAGTGCTGCCGATGCTCGCGGCCTTTGATCTTGCTCGCCCCGCGATACGCGCTACTTCCCGCGTCGTCCCTTCTCCTCGCGCTCCAACACCTCCCAAGCCTCGCGATACTCCTCCCACATCGGCCGTCTGCTCTTGATGTCCGGATAGAACCTCAGGCTCTTCGCCCGCCCCACCGCCGCCATCGGCAGTAGGTACCACACATCCACCGGCTGTACGTGCGCCGCCACCACATCAATCTCTTTCTTCGTATATCGCTTCTTGCCCCTGCCTCGCGTCGAGTGCACCGGCTGCACCTCATATCCCCGCCGATGCAGTCTCCCCGTCCCCTTCACTTGCACTCGAAACATCGGACCATTCTCTTTCCACACCACAAAATCATTCCGTTCGCTGTCGCCCCACGGCAACGCCACCGCAAATCCCAGCGTCTTCGCCTTCAGCAGAAACGCCATCTGCGATATTTCCCCCGCCCGCTTCGGATTCCTCCTCGTCCGCTTCCACCACTCCTCCTTCGGATCCGCCATCGCCATCATCCAAGGCACAATCACGCTGTAGTCCCCGCCCCTCGCCACTTCCTTCTCTGCTTCCATCTTCGTAGACACTCCTCCACTCCCGCGCCTCCCAAGCCAGCGCAGGATTCATTCCCAACCCAACTTTTGGTTAGATACCTTTAAGATAGAAATTCCGCCATCCCAAAATCAACAAAAACCGTCCTCCCGGAAAAATATCCGTCCCAAAACGGGAAAGTGGAAAGCGCGGAAAAACTCTCGAATCGTGCGGAGAACGCCCCGCCTTTTTCCTGATTCGGAATAGTCCAACAGTTTTTTTCGTCATCGGCGTCAGCAACCATACTCCCGGTGAGAGCATGTTCTTGGAGGCTAAGAGTGTGGCTGGTTCTTATCGTGATCTCATCGCCTGGCAAAAGGCCATGATTCTGGTAAAAGAAATCTATCTCGCAACGCAAGACTTTTCGAAAGAGGAGATTTACGGTCTCAAGACCCAGCTCCGGCGAGCGGCGGTATCGGTGCCCAGCAACATCGCCGAGGGACAAGCCCGCTATTCACGAAGCGAATTCCAGCACTTTTTGAATAACGCGCGCGGTTCTCTGGCCGAGGTCGAAACCCAAATCATATTGGCCAGCGATCTCGGCTATCTCGGAGAAAAAGAAGCCGGCATCCTGCTGGAGAAATCGTCAGAGCTGGGACGAATCGTGAATGGCCTGATCGCGGCGACAAAATCGGCGGCGCGAGAGAACCAGTACTCGGAAAAAACCGGGCAAAAATGAGTGATCAGGTTTTTCTGAGTACTGGGAACCGAGTACTGAGTACTGCTCTATTTCACCCCCAGCTGCCAGAACAAGAACGAATACACATCCGTAAATTCTTCAATCTGTTTGGTCACGGGTTTCCCCGCGCCATGGCCGGCTTTGCTTTCAATCCTCAACAGGATAGGCCTCGTGCGGCTTGATCCATTCCTCGCTTCGGCCTGCATCTCGGCGGTCATCTTCTTTGCGTGCATCGGATCTACCCTTGTGTCTGTATCCGCGGTCATGAATAGAACTGCGGGATATTCCGCACCGGACTTCACGTGGTGATACGGGGAGTAGGCGTAGAGCCATTTGAATTGCTCGGGATTTTCGGCGCTGCCATATTCGGGGATCCACAATTTCGCAATCTGGAAATCCTGATAGTGCAGCATGTCGAGCAGTGGGACTTGGCAGACTACGGCGCGGAACAAGTCTGGGCGCTGCGTGATCATCGCGCCCATGAGGAGGCCTCCGTTGGAGCCGCCCTGGATGGCGAGGTGCTTCGCGTCCGTGTATTTCTCAGAGATTAAGTGCTGGGCGGCGGCGATCATGTCATCGAACACGTTCTGTTTCTTTTCGAGCATGCCGGCGCGGTGCCAGTCTTCGCCGAACTCGGCGCCTCCGCGGAGGTTGGCGACGGCGTAGATGCCGCCGTGTTCCATCCAGAGGTACGCCGTGCGGCTGAAAGTGGGCGTGAGGCTGACGTTGAATCCGCCGTAGCCGGTGAGCAGCGTGGGATTCTTTCCGTTTTTCGTCAGACCTTTCTTGTGCACGATGAACATCGGGACGCGCGTGCCGTCTTTCGACTTGAACCATTCCTGCGCGACGTCGTAGGCGGAGGGATCGATGGAGGGCGCCTCGACTTTGGTCCAGAGCGTGGTGGAGTTGTCTTTCAGGTCGTAGCGATAAATCGACGGCGCGAACGTGAAGGACTGGAAGCCATAGAAAACTTCGTCGCGATTCCAGCGGCCTCCGGAGCCGAAGACTGTGCCGATGGCGGGAAGCGCGAGGTCCGTGAGCTTTTTGCCGTCGAGATCAAAAATCTTGAGCTGCGAACTGGCATTCTGTTCGTACTGCGCGAAGAAGTTTTCTGCCGAAGACGGCCGTGCCTTGCAGCACCGCGTCGGATTGCGGGATGAGTTCTTTCCAGTGGTTGCGCTCGTAGTCGCCGGCGTCGGTGACGAAGACGCGGTAGCGCGGAGCGTCTTCGTTGGTGGTGATGTAGAGCTTGCCATCGTAAACTTCGCCCGCGTAGAGAAATTCCTTCCCGGTCGTGACGCGCGTGGGAGGAGTGTCTCTCTGCAAATCCTTGAGAAAGAGTTCGGACTTGGTCCAGCCTTGCTCGACGGTGATGAGCAGCCAGCGGCCGTCGTTGGACAAATGCAAGTTGGGCCAGTCTTCGGGATCGCGTCCTTCGCCGAAAATCTTGTCGTCGTGATCGACATCGTCCCCGAGCAGGTGAAAGAACACGTGCCGGTTGTACATCTCCTGGCCGTCGGGCAGGTCGCCTTTGTTGGGATAGCGCGTGTAGTAGAAGCCGGAGTTGTCGGGCAGCCAGGCGATGGATGCGGCGCGCGTGCGTTCGATGGTGTCCGGGAGCACGGTGTTGGTTTTGATTTCGATGACGTGCAGCGTGCTCATCTCCGATCCGCCGAAAGATGTGCCGTAGGCAAGATACTTTCCGTTTTCGCTGGGCTGGTACCAGTCGAGTGCGACCGTGCCGTCGGCGGAGAGTTCGTTGGGATCAACGAGAACACGGTCGGAGCCGTTGAGTCCTTCGCGCACATAAAGGATTGGCTGGTTCTGCGCGCCTTCGCGCCGCGTGTAGAAGTAATACCTGCCCGCGGGTTGCGGAGGCGTGACGCTGCCGATCGAAAGCAACTCGGTCAGGCGTTTGTTGATTCGTGCGCGCCCCGGAAGAGGATCGAGCAGCGAACGGGTGTACGCCATTTCTTCGGCGACAAACTTCTGCGTCTCGGCGCTCTTGCCATCCTCGAGCCACCGGTAGTTGTCGATGACGCGCGTGCCGTGGAAATAGTCCGCGATGGGTTTGATCTCGACCTGGGGAAGTTCAACTGGGGCGGAAGCGGCAGGAGATTTCTTGGCAGACTTGGAATCGCCTGCAGCGTGGACGGCAGCGACGATCAGAAACAGGGAAGAGAGAGCCCAGAACAAACGCAAACCTCCTGACATAAATACCTCAGACGAGCGGTTGGCGCAGTGGCGAGCGGAGTGGCCAGGCCAACTGCTAAGCGTATCAGAAAGGCGTTGGACGATTTCAAGATGGAATGGTGTGACGGGAACGCTGCGCTAGCAATCTGTTTTCACAAGCTCCCCGAGGATGCTATGATAAAAATCGAAGCTGGCTCTCGTCCGGCTCACCACACTCCTCAGTAGCTCAATGGCAGAGCATCCGGCTGTTAACCGGAGGGTTGTAGGTTCGAATCCTACCTGAGGAGCCAATTTTTTGTTGGGCTTATGAAAACTCCAAAACGAAACTCTGCCGCATTTCACCGCTGCTGGGATACATTTCGCCGGCTGCCCTATCTTGATCTTCTTTTCGCAACCTAGAAAGAAAGTCCGACATCCAAAACAATCGTCGGGAAGGGGAAGTGCTGTATGCCCGGCGAGCCAATTGTGTTCAAGATCGCGGTCCAGGCTGGAGAGAGTCGATCACGAGACTAATGCGTTTGCAAGATACGAGCTTCGTTGGCGCCGCCGTGATTCTGGTGGGAGTCCTGTGTCTTCACTGTCTCGGCCAGAGTAATGAGGCCCGTGCGAAAACGGTTTCCGCTCCCCGAGGCAAGCAAACGCTGGTTGAGCGGGGCAGATACATCGCTGACGATCTGGCAGTATGCAGCGAATGTCACACACCACGAGACGCTCAAGGCGGCCTCGATCGTAGTAAATGGCTGGAGGGCGCGCCATTATGGCTGCAGCCGGCCCGACCGACAGAGGACTGGCCGATCCTGGCTCCGAGAATTGCAGGCAATCCTCCGGGAACGGACGCTGAGATGATCAAATTGTTGACAACAGGAATCTGGCGCGATGGCAAGCCTCTGCGACCGCCAATGCCGCAGTTTCGGATGTCTGTCGAAGACGCGAAAGCGGTCGTTGCTTATCTGAAGTCACTCAGTCGGCGGCACTGAATCCTGAAGAATTGGCCGGGATGATGCGTGCTAAGCCGCCTCACCAGAAAGAGAGTGGCATCGGTGCGCGCAGAGTCTCACGTGAGCGAGTCTCCGAGCCATTGGCCCACGCCCTGCAGGGGATCGACATAGTCGCAAATGATCTTCGTCGCGCCCAGGATTGGCAGAGCGAGAATCAGGCCGATCGGTCCCCAGATCCAGACCCAGAACAGGAGCGACAGGCTCACGGCCAAAGGATTGAGTCGCAGGCGTTTTCCGACAAATTTCGGATAGAGGACATTCATGGTGACCAGGTGAATTGCAATCAGACCTACGATGATCACCAGAATTCCAGTTTTGTTGAGAGTGTCGATGCCGGCCGCGAGGGGAGGCAATATCGATACAAACACGCCGAGATAGGGAACAAGGTTGATGAATCCGCTGAGGGCACCGATGAAGTAGAAGTATTTGATTCCCAAGAGCCAAAAAATCAGTGTGCAAAGCACAGTGTTCAGCAGACCGATAAGCACATTCGCAACGATATAAGTGCGAATCATAGTGGAGATCCTGCCAACCGTGCGATGCGCGAGCAGGCGATGTTCTTTTGGGAATAGCCGAACGGTTGCGGTGTGCGTACGGTCTTTGAGAGTGAGCATGAAATAGACGAGGAAGGGCATGAAGCCGGCGGCCAGGGAGAGGTCAAGGATCGCGTCGCTGCTCTTCGAAATCAACCCAACGACGCTGGGCGCCTCTTCGACTCGAACCTGCGCAGTTCGTTTGTCGCTCTTTGGGGATTCCACGATGGAGCGTGCTTGATCGGTTATTCGATCGACGTCGTATCGAATGCTCCCGACCATATTGCGAATTCGCGCAGAGTAAGCAGGAAGTTGATCGGCGAATTGCGCCGCGCTGTTGTAGGAGTAGTCCGCCAAGCCGCCTAGCAAAGCCAATACAGACAGGACCACGAGAAGGGCGCCTATCCATCGGGGGATGCGCAATCGGCCCAACCATTTCACGGGCGGTTCGAGCAAATACGCCAGCAGTATGGATATCAAGGTCGTGACCAGTACAAACTTCAGCAGATAGATCAGCCCGATGACTGCGATTACAGCGACCACGATCTGGGCGACCGAGCCAGCCTTGATCGAGGCCTGCAAGACCTCAACCTCTTCGACCGCCTGCTCCGGGGCGATTACGGGATCCGAGAGCTTGCTCAGGTGATTTATCTGCGACGCGTCAGGCATTCTGCTCCCTCTGAAACGACAGCCAAAATTCTCCAGTTTGAATCGTGGAGGTTGGAGGGGGCGTTAGCCATACCGATATTTCGTTAGCCGGCTTTAAAAGAACCCTGATTGCTGTTGGGATTGGGGTCTATGGACTTTAATCCAGCCCTTCGGGCGTTTCGAGAGCCGGTTCGAGTGCCTGCCTTACAGAACTTGGTGTATGGACGAAGCCCCATGGTTGTTGAAAAGATCGGATGTGGATTCTTTATCTGGAGGGGATCGTGAAAGCAGTGAGTTACGAGGGAACGCGGAAGATGTCGGTTTCGAATCATCCGAAGCCAAAGCTGAAATCTCCAACCGACGCACTTTTACGAGTTACGACAAGTGGCATTTGCGGCAGTGATCTTCATATGTACGACGGCCGCACACCGCTCGACAAGGGAACGGTAGTTGGGCACGAGATCATGGGTGTGATCGAAGAAGCAGGCGAGGCGGTTTCGAGTATTAAGAAAGGTGATCGGGTTGTCTTGCCGTTCAACATTTCTTGCGGATTCTGCTACAACTGTCACCGCGGCAACACTCATGCCTGCCTGACCATGAATCCGGAGGGAGCAAGCGCAGCTTATGGATATGCGGGCATGGGGCCCTATGCAGGCGGGCAAGCCGAGTTCGTTCTTGTTCCGCACGCCGACTTCAATTGCCTGAAGTTGCCCGGAACGCCGGGAGATCAGTGGGAAGATGATTTCCTGCTTCTGTCAGATGTGTTCCCGACCGGCTATCACGCAACCGAGCTTGCCTGTGTGAAGCCCGGGAACACCGTCGCTGTATTCGGGGCGGGCCCAGTGGGATTGCTGGCCGCCTATAGTTCAATTCTAAAAGGAGCTTCTGAAGTGTACGTTGTGGATAATATTCCCGAGCGGCTTGAGAAAGCGAAGGAGCTTGGGGCAATTCCCATAAATTTCAGTGAGGGCGACCCGGTCGAACAAATCTTCAAACTGCGAAAGAAGAATAAAGGTATTCAACAGAGCTATCGTCCGGGTGAAGAAAAACTGGAGGGAGTTGACTGTGCGATTGATGCGGTCGGCTATCAGGCTCGCGATGACAAGCATCCCAAGCAGGAGAAGGCGACACAAGTGCTGGAAAACGTGATTCGCGTCGTGAATCCCGCGGGTGCGGTTGGACTGATCGGGGTTTTCATTGCGCCCGACCCAGGTGCCGAGGACAAAGACGCGAAGAATGGAATTTTTCCATTTCCGCTTGCGGATTTCTTCGATAAGGCGCTCAGCCTTGGAACCGGGCAGGCTCCAGTCAAGAAATACAACGAATATCTGCGGGACCTGATCATCAATGGACGAGCGAAGCCCAGCCAGATCGTGAGCCATCGTATCTCCATCGACGAAGCACCGCAGGCGTACGAAAAATTTGACCAACGAATCGACGGTTATACGAAAGTTCTCATCAAATTCGGAGCAAAAAAGAAAGCTGCCTGACGGAGCGAGCCCGGTGACGTTGTCGCCGGGCTCAATCAGTCCTTAAACTGTTCTCGGGAACAATTTCAATGATCCGCGAATATCTTTCACGCTGGCCTTTGATTCAGCAGCTTCGAAATGGCACCGACGGAACCGGCGTTGAGGCGATGACGGAACGTACACGCGAACTCCTGCCCAAAACGGCTGGGGCGGAAGTTGCTCGCTCTATCTGCCCTTACTGCGGCGTCGGCTGCGGACAGCTCGTTTACCACAAGAAGGGCAAGCTCATATCCATCGAAGGCGACCCTGATTCGCCCATATCGCGAGGCCACCTTTGCCCCAAAGGCGCAGACACGTTTGAGTTGCACACGCACGCAGGACGATTGAAAACGGTGAAATATCGGGCGCCTTATTCCCGTGAGTGGAAGGACATTCCTCTGGCTGAGGCCATGGATATGGTGGGCAAGCGGGTCTGGGAGACGCGGGAAAAAAGTTTTGAAGAATCACGCGAAGGCCAATCGCTTATGCAGACGACGGCACTCGCCCATCTCGGCGGCGCGACGCTCGACATTGAAGAGAATTATCTGATCAAGAAATTATTTACGGCGGGACTTGGAATGGTGTGCCTGAGCAATCAGGCACGGATATGACACAGCTCCACCGTGCCCGGTCTGGGCACATCCTTTGGCCGGGGCGGAGCGACCACTGCGCAACAGGACCTAAGCAATTCTGACGCCATCCTTATTATGGGCTCGTCAATGGCTGAGAACCACCCCGTGGGTTTTCAGTGGGTGATGGAGGCTCGCGAAAAGGGGGCGAAGATCATCCATGTGGATCCGCGTTTCACGCGAACCTCCGCAATGGCGGATATTTGGGTTCCCCTGCGCGCCGGGAGCGACATCATCTTCTTGGGAGCACTGGTTCATTATGTTCTCGAGAACCGCAGAGAGTTTCACGACTACGTGGTTCATTACACGAATGCGCCGACAATTCTGCGCGAGGACTTTCGTGACACTGAAGACCTGGATGGATTTTTCTCGGGTTGGGACGACGAAAAGAAAAAATATGATCCTGAGTCGTGGCTCTATGCGGGAGCGCCGGCGAAAAAAGCTGCGGGTGAGGTTCCTGGGCATGGCGAAGCTGGCGGCGGACATGGCAAAGATCGCGGAGGGGAGGCGCAAGAGAGCGGGGACTTCGAGTCTGACCCAACGCTGCAACATCCACGGTGTGTTTTTCAGGTTCTCAAGCGGCATTTCTCGCGGTATACGCCTGAGCTCGTAGAACGATTCTGCGGAGTCTCCCAGGACGTGTTCTTGAAAGTTGCCGAGATATTCTCATCGGCTTCCGGGCCTGAGAAGACGGCGGCGATTTGCTATGCAGTCGGCTGGACTCAGCACTCCAAAGGCGTGCAAATCATTCGCACCGCTTCCATACTTCAGTTGTTGCTCGGAAACATCGGGCGGCCGGGTGGCGGAATTCTCGCTCTGCGAGGTCATGCTTCAATACAGGGCTCGACCGACATTCCCACGCTCTACGACATCCTGCCGGGCTACCTTCCGATGCCGTTTTTTGGAGAAGAATCTCGCACGTTGCAAGCGTATGTGAAGAAACACAGTGCCCGTACCGGGCTGTGGGCGGGATTCGACAAGTACTTCATCAGCTTGATGAAGGCTTACTATGGCGCCAACGCGACTCAGGAGAATGAGTGGGGCTTCGATTGGCTGCCGCGGGTAACGGGCGATCATTCACATTTCGGATATTGGCTCGATATGGCCGACGGCAAGCTTGACGGTCTATTTGTCATGGGACAGAATCCGGCGGTGGGGGCCTCGAATGGCCGGCTTGAGCGCAAAGCGCTGGCGAAGTTGAAATGGCTGGTGGTGCGCGACATGGTCGAGACCGAGACGGCCTCGTTCTGGTACGCCTCGCCGGAAGTGGAACGAGGCGAGCTTTCGCCGGAGTCGATTGCGACCGAGGTGTTCTTGTTTCCCGCGGCAGGCACAGCTGAAAAAGCGGGAACGTTCACCAATACGCAGCGTCTGCTCCAGCATCGAGAAAAGGCTGTCGATCCGCCCGGCGATGCGCGCAGCGAGACGTGGTTCATGGTGCATTTGGGGCGGCGACTCAAGGGGATGGCAGAGCATGATCATGATTTGCGCAACGAGAGTCTTCGAGCGCTTACCTGGGACTACACAACGGAAGGTCCGCAGGCTGAGCCGAGAGTCGATGAAGTGCTGAGAGAAATCAACGGCTGGTCACTGCCCGACCATAAGCAACTCGGGCACATTCAGGATCTGAAAAACGATGGCTCGACTGCATGCGGAGCGTGGATCTACTGTGGCGTTTTTCCCGAGCAAGGACGCAATCGCGCAAATGAACGCGATTCTAAAGATATGCTGGGTCACGGGTGGGGATTTGCGTGGCCGAATGATTGCCGCATTATTTACAACCGAGCCTCGGCGCGGCCCGATGGAAAACCGTGGAGCGAGCGCAAGAAACTGGTGTGGTGGGACGAGGAAAAGCAGGAATGGGCAGGACTCGACAACGCTGATTACGATAAAAAGATTCCTCCGCATGCTCCAGCGAATCTTCACGACGGACACGGCGTCGAGGCCTTGGGCGGGGCAAAACCATTCACCTTGCATCCTGACGGTGTAGGTTGGCTGTATGTTGCGAGCGGGTTGAAGGACGGGCCGTTACCGGCGCATTACGAAGCGCTGGAATCGGTCATAGAAAATCCGCTTTACGATCAGCAAACGAATCCTGCCGCAGATAGAAAGAAGCGGCCGGACAATCCGTATGCGGCGGCACGCGACGCGCGATTTCCATACATACTCACAACCTACCGTCTGACGGAACATCACACCGCCGGTGGAATGTCGCGGCACCTATCCCATCTTTCCGAGCTGCAGCCTGAACTATTCACTGAGGTATCGCCGGAACTGGCCGCAGAAGTCGGATTGGTGCATGGACAGTGGGCGACGATTATGACAGCACGGGCGATGATTAACGCACGAGTGCTGGTGACGTCTCGCATGAGGCCCGTGCGGATTGATGGACACATAGTGCACCAGGTAGGCCTTCCTTATCACTGGGGATATCGGGGTAACGTGACCGGCGATGTAGTCAACGATCTGCTCGCGATTAGCGAGGAGCCGAACGTGCGCATCATGGAAACGAAGGCTTTAACGTGTAACGTGGTTGCCGGGCGTCGCGCGCAAGAGCAGCAGCCTGGGAAGAACTTGCATCGTATACGGGGACGCAGCGCATGACCACAACCGCATTCCTTACGGACTCGACTCTGTGCATTGGCTGCAAAGCGTGTGAAGTGGCCTGCAAAGAATGGAATGGAGTCAGCGAAGATGGCCTGGATTGGAGCGGCTTCTCCTATGACAACACGGGAGCGGTCGGTGCTTCGACGTGGCGGCATGTGAAGTTCGTCGAGCAGCCACCAGTTCCTGGTATCGGGGGAAATTCCGGAGAACAGGCTTCGTGGACATTCTCGTCCGACGTATGCAAGCACTGCGAAGAGGCGGGGTGCCTGGAGGCTTGCCCCACCGGATCCATTGTCAGAACCGAATTCGGCGGAGTCTTCATCCAGCCCGATGTCTGCAACGGGTGCGGGTACTGCGTGACATCATGTCCTTTTGGCGTGGTGGAACGAAATCAGAAAGACGGGCGGGCGTTCAAATGCACATTCTGTTATGACCGCCAGAAAGTGGGACTAGAGCCGGCTTGCGCGAAGGCGTGTCCCACCGAGTCCATTAAGTTCGGCGAGATTGGAGAACTTCGAGAGCGTGCCAGCGATCGGGTGGAGGAATTGCATCGCAGAGGCGTGGAGGATGCGGCGATTTATGATCCGGAAGAAACGAGTGTTCGCGGCACGCACGCCTTATTCATCATCCGCGGCGATCCGCGGACTTACAATCTGCCGCCTTCTCCGGAAGTACCTACCGTTCACTTGAAGAAAGCGTGGACGTCTTCTGCGATCGGAGCTGGGCTACTTCTCGCGGGGACGCTGATGGCATTCATCGCTGAGGGCAGATACGAGAAGCGACGCTCTCAGAAACTGAGCAAATAGAACAATGAGCAATCCACGGTCGATCCCGAAAGTAAACAGCGATCTTCGCGAACGCCATCTCGAGGAAATCCGTCGACAGGCGGAGCAGGGACGTTTGCAGGTCGTAGGACAACGGCCGATGGGCGCGCCGTTTCCGCAGGCATCGCCGGAAAACGGGTATTACCAGATTCCGCTGTTGAAGCAACCGCCCTGGACGTGGCAGATCCCGCTCTATTTCTTTGTGGGCGGCGCGGCCGGGGCTGCGGCTGTGATTGGTGCGATTGCTGACTACACGGGCGCAGATCGTCAACTCGTGCGCCACGCTCGGTGGATTGCGGCTGCCGGCTCCGTGATTTCTCCGGCGCTGCTCATCTCAGATCTCGGCCGCCCGGAACGGTTTCTCGCTATGCTGCGAGTTTTCAAACCGCAGAGTCCGATGTCGGTGGGAGTCTGGACGCTGCTGGGTTTTTCGACCGCAGCGAGCGCTACTGCGTTTGCAGGATACCTGCAGGACCGTTACGGACCGTCTTTACCTTTGCGGGTTTTGGAAAATGCCGGGCAAGCAGCGTCACTGACTTTCGGATTGCCTTTTTCGAACTACACGGGAGTCCTCATCGGAGCGACGTCGATTCCGGTGTGGAATCGCAGCGCCAGAACTCTGCCCATTCACTTCGGAGCTTCCGGATTAGGAGCTGCCATCGGACTGCTGGAATTAATGGGGCATCGCAAGAGCCGCGCTCTACAGGCTCTGGGAGTGGGCGCGGCGGTCTTCGAAACGCTGGAAGGATTTCTTATCGAATCGCGAAATGATACCGAACTCGATCCTCTCAAAAATGGTGCCAGCGGGTGGATCACGCGGGCCGGGGGCGCGCTTGCCGGGCCAATCCCCACGGCACTCAGACTTGCAAGCATGTTTTCGACGAAACGCTCGCAGTCTTTGAGGCGATGGGCTTGTTGGAGTTCCGTCCTCGGATCGGTTGCGACTCGGGTCGGGTGGATTTATGCAGGGCACGCGTCAGCGCGGAACTGGAGGCTTCCCCTGCGGGAAAAATCTGAAAGGTGTAGTGCCGCTGCTGATTGACTCTTGCGCTTGGATGTCGGAATGGAGAAGAGGTTTGAGGAGACTGAATTAGCTCAAAGTCCGAGGTCAAAACAAAATTGCCGGATTCATCTCGTGCCGCGACATTGCGTAATAGCTCCAATGATGACTTGAACTATGCGGCCGCGAGTCGCACGTCTCGCCGAAACGCGGGTCGGAGTAGGATGCATTGTTCCAAGCCAAGGATGTTTTGCAAGTTCGTGTTTGCGCTTGGTTGCATTTTTCTCTGAGCGAACTTCGTGCGCAGGGCAACTTCCGAAAAAGTGTCGGCGTGCTTCCACGGTCAGGCGGCCATGGCGGGACCATCGGTACATGAATGCGCCTGCCGATATGGAGTGCGAGGAAGCTGGCTCGAATGTGCTGCAACGGTGCTCTTTCAGGCCATTGTGCGGCGATCTCGGTTTTCGGCAGAATGCCGCACTGAGAAGCGAACGGTCAGGCGGCGATGGGGCGGAGAGGGCTCCATCGCCGTCTGAACCGAATGAACTATCTTCCTATTGCTGTCGGTATGGCGATCAAACAATTGCAGCGAAATATAGCAATTGTCAGCTGCGGCCGCGAAAAGTGTTCGTACTACGCTAACCACCGTATTGCTTCGTGTCCTTCGATCCCCCATGGTTTAGGCAGTGCCCTCATGATCTGGGCAAGGAGTTCTGCCTCGAACTGCAGGAATTCTTTGTCAACTACCACAAGCTCTCTGGCAAGAACTATCGGGTGCTGGATATTAAAGGGCCGGATGAAGCTCGAAGGCTGGTGAAATCGAGCAAGCGATGATCCAGATCATCATTCGTTTCTTAGTCGGCGGAGTCGTGGTCTCCACCTTCGCGTTGATTGGCGACCTGCTCAAACCCAAATCTTTCGCTGGATTGTTCGGCGCCGCACCGTCGGTGGCGCTCGCCACTTTGGGTCTTACCGTCGCAACTGACGGGGCGCGATACGCTGGGAATGAAGCCCGTTCCATGATGGCCGGGTCGATAGCGTTTCTTGTCTATGCTTCGGCTGTGAGCTGGATCATGATGCACCGAAGACCCAGCGCGCTCTGGATCACGATGGGCTTGGTGCCCATTTGGCTGTGTGTAGCGTTTGGGCTGTGGTATTTGTGGCTGGAATAGTCATGCCGATCAAAGTCGATCCTTCTGTCCTAAAACGAACAAAATGGAACGAGTATGTCGTTCGCTTTATTTTTGGTGGATTGATTACGGTGGTGGCAGGAGTCATCGCCAAAGAATACGGAGCGGGCATAGGCGGTCTGTTCCTGGCGTTCCCGGCTATTTTTCCGGCAGGCGCGACTTTGATAGAGAAGCACGAAATAGAAAAGAAGAAAGAGCATGGACTGGAAGGAACCAAGCGCGGCAGAGAAGCAGTCAGTGTGGATGCGGCGGGGGCCGCGATGGGAAGCATCGGGCTTCTTATTTTCGCACTGTTGGTTTGGAAGTGCATTCCCAACCATAAGGCTTGGCTTGTGCTTGCCGGCGCGACACTAGCCTGGTTCGCAGTTTCGGTAGTGCTATGGAGACTTCGAAAGCGATTCTAGCCATGAGCGTCGGGCCACAACGGCAGGGAGTTTCAACCGTCATTGAGCGAAGTTGCGAAAGGTGTTGCCAGTCTCAACCTAACGAAGTGGCGAAGGGGCATCTTTTACCAGCGTGGCCGGTCGCATCGTGTTCCTTCAGAAGAGCCATGGCAAAGCGCTCGGCACGGGCAGCCGAATCCTTTTCGTCAGAAGTGAGGCTAGGATTTGTAGCAAGCTTGCGGATGTCGGACAGGTGCTGCTCAAGTTCATCTTTGGTCTGGCACTCCATTTGGTTCTCCCAGGGGATGGTGCGAAGAAGCTGCCAGAAGGGTATGGCGAGCCGTGTTGATTAGAAATGGCACAAACGTGTTGGAGGATTCAAGGTATGGGTAATAGCGGTGGTGTCGTGTATAAGGGCATATTTGCAGAGGCTTAATGTGCTCCCGCGACGTAGTTTCCGTAGCCGACGACCACGGTGGAGGCTACCAATACCAGCAGGCTCAAGGCCACGAGGAGCTTCGTTTTGGCTCCAGCACCTTTCCACTCTTTGAGCGCAATGCCCCACAGAGTGCTGAAGATGATGATGCTGGCCATGTGCAGCGTCCAACTCGAGAACTTGAAGCGCCCCATCTGCGTTTCGCCCATGGTGTAAAAGAAAAACTGCATGTACCACGTTGTTCCCGCCACGGCTGAGAAGAAATAGTTGGGGAGCATTGGCGCTCTTAACGGGACATCGGTTTCGACTGCGAGGGCGACCGCCATCTCCTCGGCGGGTGCATCTGTGGAGGCTTCAAGAATGTGTTCCTGGCTTCGTTTCGGAAACTCCCCACGAATCTCAGATTGAAAGTATTGATAGCCGGTGTGATTTCTGAGGTTCAGAATGACGCACCAAATGAAATTGGTCGTAAAACCGCCTGCGAGGACTACTACCAGCACGGGGAGGCCCTGCCACAGTCCTGCGGTTCCGTGCTGCACGGTGATGGCTTTGATGGGATCTCCTGCGGCCAGTCCGTATGCGAAACAAGCGCTCATGACACCGGAGAACGTTGCGACGACCAATCCTTTTTTCAGATCGAATTCTTTAATCGATGCTTTCTTCTGTTCATCCGACATCTCGCGCTCTTTCGAAATTCCGGCCGCGCCTGCGACCGCGATTCCGAGCAGACAAATCCCGACACCACCGAGAATGATCAGTCCGGAATGTGTGCCTAGAACCTGGCTCGCGAACTCACCTCGGAAGATGGGAGGCACGAGCGTGCCAAAGGCGGCGGTGTATCCAAGTGCGACTGCCATGCCGAGCGACATGCCGAGATAGCGCATAGTCAGCCCAAACGTCAGACCGCCGAGTCCCCAAAGAAAGCCAAAGAAGTAGGCCCAAAAAAGCGCGCTGCCGGGCGCCTCGTGGAGCACATGGGCAAGGTCCCGAGTCATAGTGAATGCCAACAGCCAGGGCGCGATGATCCAACTGAAGAATCCACCGACGAGCCAATAAGTTTCCCACGCCCAATTTTTCACTCCGCGATAAGGGACGTAGAAACTCGCGGACGCGAGACCGCCCAACCAGTGAAGACATACGCCCAACGCCGGATTGGGATTCATTTGGCTCCTCGAAAACAAATGCGTTGCATTGATCTCTGCTTAACGATCTCTCCTTAACGGAGATAAGCTTCGGACAAGCCTCCGTCGACGGGGATCACGTGTCCGGTAGTCTTCGAGCTTTCTTCTCCGGCGAGCCATACGATGGCGGCGGCACAGTCTTGCGGGAGAATCGGTCGCTTGGTCAGAGTGCGCTGCGCGTAAAAATCCGCCAACTTGTTGCGAAGTTCTTCCGTGGACTCCGATTCAGAAAAGGCAATCTTGTATTTCTGAAGGGATTGGATGACACGGTCACGGGGGAACATGGTCGAACCTGCCACTACCGTGGCGGGCGCGATTCCGTTCACCCGCACGGTTGGGCCCAGCTTGACGGCAAGTTCGCGAATGAGGTGGTTTAATGCGGCCTTGCTGGTGTCGTACGCCTCACTTCCTTGTTTCGGTACGACCGCGTTGGCGGAGGTAGCGAAGACCATCGCTGCCGGCAGGTTTTGTTCTTTGAATACCCAATCACTTTCGCGAGCCAGCAGATAGTTCCCGGTCACATTGACGAGAAGCGTTTGGGCCCATTGGGCATCGGAAAGCTCTCCATCGGCGCCGGGGACGGGATAGATCGCGGCGGTATTGACGATGATATCGATGCCGCCGAATTTGGAAACCGTGAATCGAAGTGCATCTGACAGGGATTCCGACGAACTGAGATTGACGGTTGTGGCGGCCACGAACTCCTCGGAGGACACTTTCGCAACTTCGTTTGATACTCTCGACGCGCCATTGAAGTCGAAGTCGGCAACCACGACTTGTGCGCCTTTGCGGCCCAGCAGCAATGCCACTTCGCGGCCAATGCCGCTGGCGGCGCCAATAATCAAGGCGATCTTGCGGCTGAACTCGGCTTCGGGAGGCATGCGCTGAAGCTTGGCTTCCTCAAGGGCCCAGTACTCGATGCGGAATGCCTCGGATCGAGGGAGTGCAACGTAATTGTGGAATTGTGTGAACTGTTTCGACTGCTCCTGGGTCCGCGCCTGTGGTAAGGGATCGGCGACCTCATCATCTTCCAGCGCGTTGGCGCCAGCCATGACATGGATCGCGTTGATGAAAAACTCCGTCGTAATGCGAGCTTCTTTCTTGTTTTTGCCGAAGCCGAAAAGTCCGAGGCCTGGAATTACGACGACGGTCGGATTGGAATCGCGAAGCTTGGGTGAATCAGGCGTTGCCCATTGTTCGTAATACTGTTTATAGACTTCGCGATAACCGGCAACATCCTTCTGAATTCGCGCCTTCAGAATTTCTACGTCCTCCTTTTCCGGGTTCCAATTGACGAACCATGGGCAGACTCGAGTTCGCAGGAAGTGATCCGGGCAACTGGTGCCCAGAGTGCTCAGCTCTTTCGCCCATTTGGAGCCGGCGAAGCTGAGCGCATCTTCGTCGTCGGTATAGTGCGCCACGACGCGCCGGTTTGAGGAGACTGCCCCGCGCAGGGCGGGGAGAATCCGACAAGCGATGCTTTTGCGATCTTGCACTGGCGCGCTGTCGACGCCACCAAAGACAGATGCTTTCTTTGCCTGATGCCTTTGAATAAATTCGCCCATCTGATCGATGGTGCGAATGCTGTTGAGATAACAGTCGCGCTGCGTCATTCCCCAGGTGAACAGGCCGTGGCCGCCAAGGATGAGCCCCTCCGAGCCCGGGTTGTCGTTCACCGCTGTTTCGATCAGCAGCGCCAACTCAAACCCGGGACGCTGCCAGGGGACCCAGCCGATTTTCCGATCGAATTCTCTGTTGAACTCGTCGAGCTTGCGCTTGCCGTTTGCACTGGCGGCAAGAGCGATTGCCCAATCCGGATGCAAATGATCCACATGTGCAAAAGGCAGGAACGCGTGCAAGGGAGTATCGATGGAGGCGGCAACACGATTCTCACCGAAGGCGGAGAGCGGGTAGTAGCCGACCATCTCATCTTCATACTTCTCTCCGCGATATAGTTTTTTCAAATGTTCGAGACGATCTAAGTAGAGCAGGGCGAAGCCGGATTCGGTAATCGAGCCAATATCTCCGCCGCTTCCTTTTACGGCAAGAACGCGAGTTGGCTGGCCAGTGAAGGGGTCGGGGAGTTCGATTTTAGAGCTGGTATTGCCTCCACCGAAGTTCGTAATGCGGAGATCGGCGCCGAGCAAATTCGAGCGATACCGCAAAAGAGCCAGCGGATTGCTTCCCAGTTCACGAGCTCGGTCTTCATTCCATTGGTCTTTCAAGTACGTCATTTCTTTGATTTCAGGCATGAGTTGTCTCGCAGTATTGTTCGAATCGTTGGAAGTGCTGTTCCCACTTGTCGGTATCGATGGGTTCGAAAACTTCGGTGGAGAAGGATCTGTCAACGATGGCACGCACTTCTCGGAGTGATGATGCTTCGCGAGTCGCCAGGAGTTGGATCGCGATATTGCCAAGTGCGGTCGCTTCTGCCGGACCGGCAAGCACCGTTCGACCGGTGGCGTTTGCAGTGAATTGGTTCAGGAGTCGATTCTTCGAGCCACCACCGACGACCCGAATTTGTTCGATGGGATGTCCGCAAATCTTTTCGAGACTGCGAACGCTCAGCCGGTACTTCATCGCAAGACTCTCGAAAATGCATCGCACGTAGGCACCGGCGGTCGACGGAGAGGGCTGATGCGTCTTAGAACAGAACTGATCGATCGCAACGAGCATGTCTCTGGGGCGCAGAAAGAGTTCATCGTCAGGATCAACAAGATGGGCGAACTCCGGTTCGCGATTCGCCAAGTCTACGAGTTCCACGTATCCGCCGTTCATGCCTTGAGCGCTCCAGGAATTTCTGCACTCTTGCAGCATCCAGAGTCCCATGACATTTTTCAGCAGGCGAGTTGTCCCATTGACACCGCCTTCATTGGTGAAATTGAGTTTCAGCGCCTCGGGAGTGACAACCGGAGCATCCAGTTCGGTCCCAATCAGCGACCATGTTCCAGAACTTAAAAAGGCGATGCCATCCCGCGCAGTAATGGCTGCAACCGCAGACCCAGTATCGTGACACGCCGGCGCGATCACGGGAGTTCCAGCCAAAGTCGAATTCGCGACGATTCCGCTCAACATGGGTCCGATGACAGTTCCAGGTTCAACGATTGGAGCAGGAAGATCTGTGCGCAAGCCTACATGCTGCATGAGATCTCTCGCCCAGACTCGTTGAGCCGCATCGACCATCTGAGTAGTCGTTGCATTGGTGAACTCGCATACCGCCTTTCCACTCAACCAATAATTGAATAGATCAGGGATGGTCAGCATTTGTTTTGCCGCTTCGACGATTGTGGGGGTGTCTCGATGCGCCGCATAAAGCTGGTACAGGGTATTGATCGGCATGAATTGAATGCCGGTAGTACGGTAGATGTCTTCTCTCGGCAGTCTTCGAAAGACTTCCTCCATGGCGCCCTCGGTGCGGCGATCGCGGTAATGGTACGGCATCTCGAGAAGTTGCCCGTCTTCGCCGAGTAGTGCATAGTCCACGCCCCACGCGTCCACGCCGATGCCGGCGAGTTTCAGGTCTCCGAGAGAATTCAAGGCTCGGCGAATCTCAAGCCACAAACGTTCGACATCCCAGCGCAACGAAAGACCACTTTCGACAGGATGATTGCTGAAGCGGTGCACCTCTCTTGTCGTGAGGATTCCTGACTGCAAGTCGGCCAATACCGCACGGCCGCTCTCGGCCCCAAGGTCAAAGGCGAGATAAGGAGGTCGGCGATGCTCTCGTTTTGCAAGCACGTCTTCGCGATATCCGTTAGAGATGCGTCAATTACACCATTGAGTGTCGCCGATAGCCGGCAGCGTCACGCATAGGAAGTAACGCTGTTCGAATTCCTCTTTGCGCGATCTTTGGTGATTCGTTCGAGATAACCACTTTCGCGGAATGCCGCGATGGGATCTCTTGGCAGACCCTTTGAGTCTCTCCACTCCAGGATTGCGGGGCGAACGTCGGTCGCAAACGCGTCCTGCAGCAGCGACTCCGCGGCAACCAAATCACATTTCTGTTGGGCAATTGCCAGGGTCTTCGTGTCCACCAAAGCCGCCTTCGCGAAAAGTTGCTGGGCCATGGTTACGGTCTGGATCATGGCTTCAATCTTGCCTTTGAGATTGTGGCTTTGATCAACCATGTATGCAATGTCAGCCCGCTGTCCAGTTTCATTCTCGAAAAAGTGGATCTCGTGGAAGATGCGGAAAACCTGATATGGATCGATCGAACCCAGAGTCAGGTCGTCGTCTGCATAGCGACGGTCGTTGAAGTGGAAACCGCCGAGCATATTTTCGGAAAGGAGCCAGGCCACGATTTGCTCGATATTCTGTGCGGCATAGTGATGGCCTGTATCCACGAGAACTTTGGCCTGCGAACCTGCGGCGCGCGACAGGAGAAGCGCCATGCCCCAATCCGCAATATCCGTGTGATAGAAGGCTGGTTCGAAGGGCTTGTATTCAATCAGCATTCGCTGATCGGGCGATAAGCTCCGGTGCGCCTGCTTCAATCCATCGGTGAACCACTGCTTGCGCTGCCGAATGTTTGCTGTGCCCGGATAGTTCGAGCCGTCGGCAAACCAAAAGGAAATGTCGCGGCTATTGAGACGCTTCGCAATCTCGATGCTGTCGACTGTGTGTTGCATCGCACGACGCCGAACGGCTTCGTCAGGATTTCCAAACGAGCCGTATTTGTACTCCTGATCCTGGAAGAGATTCGGATTGATCGAGCCAGGCGACACGCCGTAGCGGGTGGCGAATTGCTTGATCTCATCGGCACTTTCTACACCATGAGGGCAGTCCCATAACACATGCAGCGCAACCGTAGGACAGACTCCCGTCAGAAGGTGAACCTGTCCGGCATCGCAGAACTTTTCTTCGGTCGTGGTCGCCGCGGCTGGCTGAATGAACTTGCCAAAGCGAGTGCCAGTGTTGGCAAACCCCCAGGAAGGAAGCTCGATGCGAAATGTATCTAGTGCCGAAAAAATCTTTTCAGTGGTCGGCGAGTCCATGGGGACCTCTCATGAGGAACTACGATACAAGCTTTTGTTCCTTTGAGGTCAGCACTTTCTTGGGCGAGCGCCGCGATTTCGCGACGGCGCGGGTATGGGGCTCTCGATAATGCACTACTGGCGAGCGGTGGTGTTGGAATTCGCACTGACCTCGGCCAGTTCGGCACGAAAGCGCGCGGCTTGCTGGGGTTGGTTCAAAGCATCGTATTCGGCGGCGAGGTCTTTTCGCGCGGCGTGCGTGAAACTCGTGGATGGACTGCTCTGCTTGATCAAGATTTCGTAGCCAGCCCGAGTCTCGTGCTCTGCGTCTTTATATCGATTTTGGCGAAGCAGCGTGCGGCCCAGCTTGATATGCGCGATGCCGGTGTTGACGTTGTCAGGGGGAAGCGTTTCGGTGTAACGGCGGATGACGTCACGAAATATCTGTTCGGCATGTGGATAGTCTTTTTTGTCCATGTAGATGCCCGCCACATTGGAGAGGGCTATCGCGACCAGATAATGGTGATCGCCGTAGACGGCGCGATAGATATCGACGGCGCGGCGGAACTGGACCTCGGCGTCATCCAACTTGTCGCGCATGGAAGCAACGTTTCCCAATTCGTTGAGAGTTTCAGCGACGGACGGATGCGCCGGGCCATAAACTCGCTGCTGAATTGCGAGAGCCTGTTCAAGAGCGGAGACGGCCTCGTCATACTTCTTCTCATACGTGAGCGATTCGGCCAGTGCGGTCAAGCGAGCGGCGGTCTCGGGATGGTCGTGGCCGTAATACGACTGAACGATATCGAGCGCCTGCCGGTCTAACTGTTCGGCCTCACTGTAATAACCCAAATCACGCTGGACGGCACCGAGACTGCCGAGATCGTCGGCGATCAGCGGGTGGCGGGGATCATAAATCTGGCGGTGCATCTCGAGGACGCGCGTATATAAGGAGCGGCAGATATCGTAGTGTCCGGCGGAGTAGTGTGCATCGGCGAGGGCGGAGAGACTGGCGGCCAAGTCGGCTGGCGCGACTCCTGGAGCCGAACGCAGGCGCACGGCCTCGTTCAGAGCATCGATGGCGCGATCGTAGGAGCCGCGTTGCGCAAGCACTTTTCCGAAGGCAAGATATGCTTTCGCGACTGCCGGATGATCCGGCGGCACGTGCCGCCGGGTCATGGCGAGACCGTCTTGAACCAGTTGCTCAGACTCCTCTAAATGGGCCTGGTCAGAGCGCAACAAACCTAGGGCAATAAGGCTCTCGGCGACTTCCTCACTATCCGCTCCGAATAATGCTTTGCGCCGGTCGAGCGCCAAACGCAGTAACGCATCTGCCTGGTCGAACTTGCCGAGCTTCTGGTAGATGGTGCCAAGATTCTGGTAGAGCTCAGCTTGCACTTTGGGGTCGTTGTCGAGCTTTCTCGCTTCCTGCACGCCTCGATCAACGACGGTGATAACCCGCAAAGATTCAGAGGGGCCAGTCGTCGCGTCGCCACCCTGGAAGAGACTGGTCATGAATTGCTGAATGCGCTGCGTGCGTGCGGCTTCGCTAAGGGCGGTATCGCGCGCCTTGGCCAAGCGGAGAGTGAAGAAGATGACCAATCCGACGATTAACATGGAGGTCACGGCGGTAGCGGCAACCGCGCCTCGATGCCTGCGAACAAACTTGCCGATCCGGTAGGCCAACGCGTCGGGGCGCGCCTCCAGGGGTTCACCGTTGAGGTAATGGTCGACGTCGCGGATGAGAGCTTCCACTGATCGATAGCGCCGCGAGGGATCCTTGTGCATCGCGTTGAGGCACAAGCAATCAAGATCGGCCCAGGCAGTTTTGCCGAGGGTCAGCACACGAGAGTTTGCGCCGGAGCCGGCACTCGAACTCACGGCGGTGGATGGCTTTCCGGGTTCGTGCTCGGTGATGACCGTGGCGGCTTCGGCAGGCGTGAGACCTGACAAGTCGAAGGGAAGTTGTCCCGTCAACAGCTCATAAAGGATGACGCCAAGGGAATAAACGTCGGTACCGATTCCGACTCGATCGCCGCGGACCTGCTCGGGCGAGGCGTACGCCGGCGTCATCATTCGCAGGCCGGTCATGGTCTGGTCGACTTGGAGATCGAGGCTCTCGATTTGCTTGGCAATGCCGAAATCGAGCAAGCGGACGGAGCCGTCGTTTTTTACAAGGATGTTCGATGGCTTCAGATCACGGTGAATGACCGCGTGACTATGGGCGTGCTGGACGGCCTCACATACGGAGCGGAAAAGTTTGAGACGCTGTTCGACCGAGCAGTCGAGCTTTCGGCAATAGGAGGTGAGCGGAGCGCCGTCAACGTACTCCATAACAAACCATGGAGTGCCGTCGTCGAGCACATCGGCGTCGTAGAGGCGCGCAATCGAGGGATGATTCAGTTGTGCGAGCGTGCGCTGTTCGGTGGCAAAACGTTCGCGGCGAGAGGGGGAAAGCCAGGCATCCCGCAGGATCTTGACCGCGACCTGCGTGTGAAGATCGCGACGCTCCGCAAGATAAACGACTCCCATTCCTCCTTCGCCCAACAATCTTATGATTTTGTAGGGACCGATTTCTTTGAGGATGAGGGACTCGGGAGCACTCTTGGCAAACGTTGCATGCGCAACGTCGGCAATGTTGCGATCGAGCAGGGAGTGTCCGCTCGCGTCCTGATGAAGCATGGCGAGAACTTCAGCGAGGAGCGTCTTGTCGTCGCCGCAAGCTGCCTCCACGAATGCGTTCTGGTCGGCCTGGGGCAAGTCTGCCGCGTCGTGAAAAATAGTCTGGATTCGGTGCCAGCGCGCACTGTCCATAGATTAGGTTCCAACTTACGGTGCGGAGGTTTGCGTTACGCCGTCCGACGAAGCGCCTGCCCGAGCCACGCTTTTGCCGCCCGCCAGTCCCGCAGGACGGTGGCTTCCGATACGCCCAGCAGACTTGAAATCTCGCTGACCTGCAGTCCTCCGAAGAAACGCGTTTCGACGATTGCCGCCTGGCGAGGCTCGATACGAGCCAGTTCGTCGAGGGCGCTATCGAGGGACAGCAGTTCCGCCCCTCCGCTTGGAGAGCCGTGGAGCGAGTCATCGAATGTGACAAAAATAGCTTCGCCCTCGCCGCCCCGCTTGTGGGTATTCCGGCGCCGCGCGGCCTCGATCAAAACCTGGCGCATGGCCCGGGCTGCGATCCGCTTGAAGTGCAACTGGGAGGTTGCGGTGACTGGGAGAGAGTTCGCGAGTTTCACCCAGGCTTCATTGACCAGAGCGGTGGGACTGAGGGTGATGCTGGGATCTCCACGCTTTACGCTGGAGGCCAGCCGGCGCAGTTCCTCATAAGTCAGGCTGAACAGGTGATCGAGCGAACTTCTTTCCTGCACTGTTGCGTTGGCCGCGCTGAACTCCAAAGCAACTCCCCGATAAGAATTTCTCAACGCCATGACGGTTTTCCCTGAGCGTTTGCGCAATGCGTAGTGAAGACCGCTGTGGGCGGTCTCCTCTTTAGGGGAGAGGAACGGCTTACTGAAGTCGAACGCAGAGATGCTACCAGTGATGCCCTACCGATGCAACAGGGCAATATGCAAATCCTCGCATCATCCATGCTGGTTTTGGCGCTGTTTCGGTGGCCGTCGGGCGAAATCCGGAAGCGCGGGAAGGTTCTCCGCGAGCCAGGAATCGGGCACGGACTCGTGATCATTGATGGGCAGCAATTTCCTTTTTTTCCCGCCGATCTGTGGCAGTCCCCCCAACCACCGAAGATCGGCATGAACGTGGAAGCGGAGTTTCGAGATGGGAGACTCGTTGCTATCCGTTGCATCGATGAGAGATCAAGTGGGGCACGGTCGAAGCCGGCAAGTTGAATAGGAAATCAGAAAGACAAAAAAGAAAGAAACAGGAGAATTTCTATGAAGAAAGCTCACGGGTCGCGGATTCTGTCAGTTCTTGTCCTAGTCCCAGTCCTTCTGATGGTGGCGCTGGTTCCGGCGCTTCAGGCCCAAACTTTTTACAATGTTCCGGGGCTTTCTTTCACCAAGACATTCGCGGGGGCGAATCCGCTGCCGCAAGTTTTGACCGCTGCGAGCAAGGGGGCACAATTCAACAGCGACGCGACAGCCTCAACGAACACGGGCGGTTCGTGGCTGCAGATTTCCCCGGCCAGCGGCATTTATGCCACGCCCGCGGCATGGGTGGTTAGCGTGAATCCGGACGCCTCGCTAGCGGCTGGTACCTACACAGGACAGGTAGTAATCAAGCAGTATCCGAGCGGCGTTCCGACGATGACGGTGCCGGTGACTTTGATTGTTGGGGCGACGGGCACGCCATTTTTCGATGACCTGGCGGGAGAAGTCAGCTTTTCTCTCGTAACCGGAGGCGCTCCGCCCGCCCAGTCCATGCAGGTGAGAAACGGAGGGAGCGGGACGCTAAGCTGGACCGCGACGGCAACGACTGCCGATGGCGGCGCGTGGCTGACGATGAGTGTCAAATCTGGAAAGGCACCCACGACGGTTTCGGTGGGACTGGTCCCTTCAGCGCTGCCGGGCGGAGGAACCGTCGCGGGAACGTGGGTTGGATTGATCACGTTCCAATCGGCCAAGAATACTGTGACCGTACCCGTGAGGGTGACCGTGGCCGCGGACGGATTCAGCCAGGTGAATCCGCTCAACTTCACTATGCCACTTGCCGGATTGAGTCCGCTGCCGCAGGTGGTGACGATTGGCAGTACTGGGACCACGTTTAATTTTTATACCGATCTTGTAGCAACCGGAAACGGCGGCAGCTGGCTGCAGATCGCGCCCGCCACCGGCGTACACGGAACGCCCTCGGCCTTCACCGTAAGCGTTGTGAACGCTTCCACGCTGCCGGCGGGAACGTATACGGGGGAGATTATTTTCTTCGAGTATCCCAGCAACACGCTTGTGATGACGGTGCCGGTGACTTTGACGATAGAGGCGGCCGCGAGCAAAACGTTCTTCGACAACCTTGCCGGTGGGCTGAGTTATTTCATGACGACAGGAGGCACGGCACCAACGCAGCCGGTGCAGATCAGGAATGGTGGAATCGGAACATTGAAATGGACTGGATCGAAGAGCACCGCCGACGGTGGTAAATGGCTGACCATGTCAGCCGCGACTGGCACCGCGCCCTCCAGCGTCAACGTGGGTATTGTGCCTGCGAACCTGCCTGGGGGAGGCCTGGTCGCCGGCACGTATTGCGGACAGGTCGTGTTTCAAACGCCTGGTGACGTGGGGACCGTGCCTGTGTGCGTGGTTGTGGGAGACAGTGTTTTTCGCCAGGAAAATCCGATCAGCTTTACGATGACACAAGGCGGCGCGAACCCGTTGCCGCAAGTGCTGAACCACGCGAGCAACGATACTAACTTCAATTTCTATAGGGCTGCCATAGCGACAGGGACAGGCGGGAACTGGCTGTCGACCAATCCTGCCTCAGGTGTGCTGACTACGCCCGAAGCCACCACGGTGAGCGTAAGTGCCGCAACGATGCCTCCGGGAACCTACACCGGGGAAATTGTTTATTTCGAATATCCGAGTAACACAATGGCGCTGACGGTGCCGGTGACGTTGACCATCGTGGCCCCAGACAGCGTGCCATACTTCGACAACCTGCCCGGGGGCTTGAGTTTCTACACTGCGGGCGGCACTCCGCCGGCGCAGACTTTGCAGATCAGAAATGCCGGCACGGGCAGTCTGAGTTGGACCGGATCAGTGTCGACCTCGGACGGCGGCAAGTGGTTGAACGCGTCGCCGCTCACAGGAAGTGCGCCGGCGACGGTGACGGTGTCGATCGTCCCAGCGTCGCTGCCGGGCGACGGCCTGGTTGCCGGTACTTACTGCGGACAGATTACATTCCAGACATCGGGTGATGTTGGCACGGTTCCGGTATGCGCGGTTGTAGGGCCGAACGTGTTTCAGCAGGTGAATCCGCTCAGCTTTACGATGACCACAGGGCGGCGGGAATCCGCTGCCGCAGGAAATCACGGTCGCCAGTACGGGATCTAATTTCAATTTTTATGATGCGTCGGTGTCGACTTCCAACGGCGGCAGCTGGCTGAAAATTGCTCCCGCCAGCGGCGTGCTCACGACTCCCGAAGCGATCACCGTTAGCGTAAGTGCCTCCACGCTGCCAGCAGGGACATATACGGGAGAAATTGTCTTCTCCCAATATCCCAGCAACACGATGTCGCTCACGGTGCCGGTGACGTTGACAGTTTCGCCCGCCACTACGGCGTATTTCGACAATCTTCCGGGGCAACTTAGTTTCTTCCTGAAACCTGGGGGCAAGCCTCCCGTGCAGCCGGTGCAAATCGGAAATGCGGGAACCGGAACATTGAAGTGGACGAGTTCGGTGAGCACGGCCGATGGCGGAAAGTGGCTGACCGTCGTCGCGGCAACCGGGACCGCACCTTCCACAGTGAATGTGGGGATCGCTCCGGCTAACTTGCCGGGCGGAGGACTTGTGGCTGGTACTTTCTGCGGCCAGGTGGTGTTCCTGACTACCGGGAACTCAGCGACAATTCCGGTATGCGCGACGGTTGGACCGAATGTGTTCAATCAGATGAATCCGCTGAGCTTCAACATGCCGTTTGGCGGCGCAAATCCGCTGCCGCAAGTGATCAGCATGACGAGCACGGGCACGAATTTCAACTTTTACAATGCATCCGTATCCACGTCCAAAGGCGGAAGTTGGTTGAAGCTTAGTGCCACGTCGGGGGTCTTCACCACGCCGGAAGCGTTTGCGGTGAGCATCAATGCGACGGCGTTACCCGTGGGAACATATACCGGGGAGATTATCTTCTCCGAGTATCCGAGCAACACGATGTCGATCACGATACCGGTGACCTTAACCATCACGTCGTGCGGACCATTGTTTGATAGCCTGCCGGGGCTGATGAATTACTCCTTCACGCCCAGCACCACGAGCCCTCCGGCTCAAACGCTGCAAGTCCGCGCTGCGGGATCGGGAGGGCTGGCGTGGAAACTCGTGACCACCACATCGGATGGCGGCGCGTGGCTCAGCGTGTCAATCAAGGCCGGCACGGCGCCATCGACCGTCACTGTGAAGGTTGTTAACGCTGCGCTGCCCGGGAACGGACTGGTGGCTGGCAGTTTCAACGGCCAACTGCTGTTCCAATCGTCGGGAGGCAACGTCACCGTCCCAGTGACGGTTGTCATCGGACCGAATGTGTTCAGCAGGTTGGCTCCTCTGAACTTCAACATGAACCTCGGCGGGGCTACACCGGCAGCGCAGACGTTCTCGGTGACGAGTACGGGCACCGCATTCAACTTCTATACCGTCGCTGTAGCTACCGGGAAAGGCGGTAATTGGCTGAAGACTTCTCCCGCTACGGGCGTACTTGGCACGCCCACAACCATCACTGCGACTGCCAATGGGGCAGGGTTGCCGGCCGGAGTCTACTCTGGGGAAATCCTGTACTTCGAATATCCCAGCAACACGATGCAGATGATCGTGCCTGTGACACTCACGGTTACCGATGTGCGAGTTCCGGCGAGCATCAAGGCGACCTCGGGGACTCCGCAGAGCGTTGTCGTGAACAAAAACTTCGCAAATCTCCTGGTGGCCACGGTGCAAGACTCCGCCGCTCATCCGGTGTCTGGTTTGCTGGTGACATTCAATTCGCCAGCGACCGGTGCCAGTGGGATCTTCCCGTGCGGGAACACGGCTATTACCAACGGCAATGGCGTGGCCACTTCGCAGATCTTCAAATCCAACACGGTCTCGGGCAAATACACAGTAACGGCAACTGCGAAAGGACTGACCACCAGCCCGGGTTTTGTGATGACGAACCTTGCCGGACCGCCCGCTTCGATCGCGGCCACGACTGGAACGCCGCAGAGTGCAACCGTCAACACAGCCTTCACCACGAACCTGGCGGCAACGGTGGAGGACGTGTATGGAAATCCTGTGCCTGGCAAGGTCGTAACGTTTGAGGCGCCGACCAGCGGTGCCAGCGGAACCTTCGCTGGCGGCGTGAACACCGCGACGACTAACGCACAGGGTGTTGCCACTGCGGCAGTCTTTAAGGCGAACACCACGGCGGGTTCCTACGCGGTCACGGCCAATATTGGGACCTTCACCACCAGTCCGGGGTTTGCATTGACCAACGTGGCGGGCGCGGCTGCGACGGTTACGGCATCGGGAGGAACGCCGCAAACTGCGTCGATTAACACTGCCTTTGCCGAACCGTTGGAGGCGACCGTGAATGACGCATTCGGCAATGCTGTGGCGGGGGCGACGGTAACGTTTAACGCACCGGCTTCCGGAGCGAGTGGGACGTTCGCTGGCGGCGTGAAAACCGCGACAACCGACTCGTCGGGTGTCGCTACGTCGAAGGTTTTCACGGCTAACGGAACCGCCGGGAGTTACGTGGTGACTGGAAAAGTGGGGACGTTTACTACCAGCCCAGGTTTCCAGTTGAAGAATCAGTAAGGCCTTGTCTCGGAAGGTCGGTTGATTACGCACGCGGTGACCGGGGACGATCATGCAGTTTCGTCGTCGGGTCAGAAGAACGGCGCACTCTCGCTCAGGGAGTGCGCCGTTCAAGCACGAAGTCCTTTTTTCCGCCATTCCTATTGCGGCTCGCAACAAACAAGGCGACCTGCCTCGTCACGCGTAACCGTCGAGGAAGGCCGCACCCCGCCGTCGATGAGCATGCGCGGCGCCCGGCGGCCGAAGTGATCTTCGGCGATGCTGCGAGGCTGCCAAGTGCGATAATCCCGAGACACATTCTAACTGGGGAGGCCACTGTGAATCTCTTACGCATCGCTCTCGCATGCCTGGGCGCAGCACGGACCTCTGACTTGCGGGTTCGAACAGTCAAGGATTAATCAGTTACTGAGGAGCGAATTGAATGCATGATTTAGCCAAAAGAGTCTTATGCGCGGTCATGGTCCTGGCCAGTACGCTGGCGCTGGGCGCGACGGCCAAGGTTGGATCTGTTTCGCCGACTGCAGCGGATGTTGAAAGCATCAAACTGGCCACTGATATCTTCAAGCAACTCGTTGAAATCAACACCAGTCACGCGGTAGGAAGCACCACCGTTGCGGCGGAAGCGATGGCCAAGCGGCTGCGGGAAGCGGGCTTTCCGAGCGAGGACGTGGTGCTGATGGGGCCTGATCCGCGCAAGGGCAACATGATCGCGCGGTTGCACGGTACGGGCGCGCACAAGCCCGTACTGCTCATTGGGCACCTGGACGTGGTGGACGCCAATCGCAGCGACTGGACCACGGACCCGTTTCAGTTCATCGAGAAGGACGGCTACTACTACGGACGGGGCACGCAGGATATGAAAGATGGCGATGCCATCATGATGGCAACGTTGATCCGCTTGAAGCAGGAAGGCTACAAGCCCGATCGCGACATCATTCTGGCGCTGACCGCGGATGAAGAAGGCGGCGCGTTCAACGGAGTGGAGTGGCTCGTCAAGAATCATCGAAAACTGGTGGACGCTGAGTTTGTGCTCAACCACGATGGTGGCGGAGTGACTGAAGAAAATGGCAAGCTGCTGAGTGTCAGTGTGGATGCGACGGAGAAGCTGTACTCCGATTACCAGTTGAGCAGCCTGAATCCGGGCGGGCACAGCTCGATGCCAACAGCCGACAATGCGATTTATCACTTATCCGACGCGCTGGGGCGGCTGGAACACTATGCGTTTCCCTTTGAGTTGAACGCTGTGACGCGCGCTGAACTCGCTGGAATGGCCGAAACGTATCCTGCGGAAAAGGCTGCTCTGGTTCGGGCGGTTCTGAAAGATCCACCCGACGAGGCGGCAATTGCCAAACTTTCGGCCGAGGATCCCATCCTGAATTCGACGATGCGGACCACTTGCGTGGCCACGCGTCTGGCGGCGGGACATGCCAATAATGCTCTACCGCAAACAGCAACGGCCAACGTGAATTGCCGCATTTTCCCAGGACACTCGCGGGAAGAGATACGGCAGGCCTTGGTGAAAATCGTCGCCGATCCTAAAGTCGCAGTGGGCTATGTGCAGAACGACGGCTCAGTTGCACCCACCGCACCCAACGAGCAGCAGCTGCCGCCGGTTGCGCTGAGAGAGGACGTGATGAAGCCCCTGCGTGAAGTGTCGGCCGAGTTCTGGCCGGGCATCCCTGTTTTGCCGAACATGGCCATCGGCGCTTCCGATAGCAGATATGCATACGCTGCCGGCATGCCTTCGTTCGGCCTGGGTGGCGTCGCTCTGGACAACAATGACATACGGGCGCACGGGAAGGACGAGCGTCTGCCGGTGCAATCGTTCAACACCGGAGTGCAGTTCTACTATCGCTTTCTCAAGGCGCTGACGTCGGAGAAATGAGCGTTGCCGAGGAGCCGACCGGCGCTGTCAATTGAGTTGGAACCGTAGATGTTCGCTGCGGTACGATGGGTCACTCTGCACGCCGCCCGAACGATGGAGGCAACATGGGGATGCTTCTTCAGGAGTTACGCTACAGTGCGCGGATGCTGGAGAAATCGCCGGGATGCGCGGTAGTTGCCATTCTCACCCTGGCGCTTGGGATTGGAGCAAACGCGGCGATTTTCCAGCTCATTGGTGCTGTTCGCCTGCGCACTTTGCCGGTCGACGATCCTAATACTCTCGCGATCGTCCACATGAACAAGAATCATTGGGGACAAGGCAATTTCAACGGCCCCTACTCCGAATTTACTTTCCCTTTGTGGCAAGAGATTCGCCAGCGAGCTCGGGGGTAATTGGGCTGATCTTACGAGAGGTCGCGTTGTTGATTGCGATCGGCGTTGTCGTTGGGGCGGGGCTCACGCTCGCTGGCAGCAAAGCCGCGAGCTCTCTACTGTTTGGCCTCAAGGCGCGCGATCCGCTAACGTTGGTGATCGCTGCTGTGATTCTCGCCGTGATTGGATTTGGAGCCAGCTTCATCCCTGCTCTGCGCGCCACGCGTGTCGATCCCATGGAGGCTTTGAGATACGAGTAGTTCTTCGCGCAAGTACCAGCACGGTTCGTTCTTGCCCCGACGAGAATTGCCGTCAGAATATAAACTTGGCCGCAAGCTGCACCACCCGCATGCTGCCGGTTGACGGAGCTGTCAGTTGACCGAAACTGAGATCGGTGAAAACTCCGTCGGGATTGCCAAAGTGCGGCGTATTGGTTGCGTTGAATGCTTCAAGACGTGTCTGCAGCTTATATTTTTCCTCGATGCTGAACTCTTTGAATATGGAAGCGTCAAGACTTTTGAAGGCTGGTCCTCGAATCAGGTTTCTGCCGGCCGTGCCGGGATCGCATCCGTTGATATTCTGAACGCTGAAGGCCGAAACGTTGAAGAAGTATGCGGGCGAGCCGGGCGGCGGGGGTGGAGGCGTTCCGTTTGGATCGCCCACCAAATTTGGCCGAACGCCGGGGCACGTTGAAATACTTGCGCCCCGAACCACGTTGATTGGGGAGCCAGTCTGAAGTGTCAAAATCCCATTGATCTGCCATCCACCCAGAAGAAACTCGCTGACTCGACTCCAATTGCCGAGGAACTTCTGGCCTCGTCCGATGGGCAACCGGTAGAGGCCGCTGAGATTGAAGTGCTGGCGAATATCGGTGTCGCCCGAAGCAATTTCGGCATTCAAGTTATAAGGATTCTGAGGGAAGTTGCTGTTCAAGCCGAGATTGAATGGAGCCGGTCCATTGTCGAGGGCGTGCGACCAGGTGTAGGTCGCCAGGAAATTCAGATTGCGAGACACGCGCTTGGTGAGTTTAGCCTGCAGCGAGTTGTATTCCGACCAGCCCACGTCATCGAGAGCCTGAATTTTTCCGAGGTTCGGGCTGACAAGACCTTCAGCCTGGGTGGTGTAGTCGAAGTTGATGTCACCGATCTCATAGGACAGGCGCCGTCCCCGCGTGCCCACGTAGGCGAGATCGAGGGCGAAGTTCGCTCCGAGTTCCTGCGCGAAGGAAAGGTTGTAACTTTCGGAATAGCCCGTCTTCATCTTGGGATTGACATAGTAGGTCGTCATGAGCGGGCCCTGGCCGTTGGGAATGGAAGCGGCTGGAATGCTGGCGGCTCCTGACGGAATGTTCAGGGATGTGTTGCGCGGGATTCCCGCATCCAGTTGGTAGTTGTAGGTGCCGTCGCAATAAGGCTGGGGAGGAGAGAAGCAGGGACCGTTGTAATAGTAATCCTGATACTGGTTGAGGTTTGAGAAAGGATAGTTTCGCGAAAGGATGTCTTCGCGGCCATCGTTCTCTGGTGAGAAGAAGATGCCAAAGCCAGCGCGCAATACGGACTTCGGCCGCAACTGGTAGGCAAAGCCCAGTCTTGGCGAGAAATTATTCCACCGGGAGTTGGTCAGGCCTCTGGAATTTGATCCTTTTCCCGCGAGGAGGAAACTGTCAGTCGCCGGGTCGTAGTTCGATGCATTGTTGTTGGCATCGAGGTACGGAGCTTGATACTCGTAACGCAGGCCGTAGTTCAACGTGAGCTTGGGAGAGACTTTGTAAACATCTTGAGCGTAGTAATCCATTTCCCAGCTCTGCGTTTTCGGCTTGGTTAACTGGAGCCCGATGTAGGTCACGAAGGGCAGCCCGGTAAGAAGGTCGGAGATATCGGATCCGCCGTTGGGGAACCAAGCGTACGGATTGAAGTAGGAGAATGTGGGATCGCTGGTGGAAGGAGAAAAATATGCGCCGTAGTATTGGTAACCGGTGGGGAAAATTGTGAAGAACGGATAGGAATGCAGGCGCCGAAAATCTCCACCGACTTTGAAGTCGTGTTTGCCGATGCCGCTCAAGATGAGGTTGTCGGTGATTTGCACGTTGTGATCCTGAAGAAGGAGCGGCTTGTAGCTCGATCCTCCGGTAAAGAATCCCGAATACAGCTGAATGTAGGGATAGGCGAACGTCGATGGGAAACCTGGGAGGCCCACATTCCCCATGCCGTATTGCGTGCTGTAGTCGTGGCCGCTGAGCAGGCTGTATTGGTTGATGTAGTAGCGCGTGTATCCGAAACGCGCTTCATTCAGGAAGCGGTCGGTGAAAAGGTGAGTCTCGCTGACGGAATAAGATTGGGCGCCAGAATTCTGGTTGTTGGCGAAATCCGTGTCGTCCGCGCCCGGCACGACAGTATGGCCGTAGTAGATGTTCCAGACGACATCCTGTGAATCGTTGTAGTGGAAGACGGCGGAGAGGCGGTCTTTTTGAGAGAAGTTGTGATCGAGGCGCGCATCAGCCTGCTTCTGACGAAACGTAGTGGGAAAGTGATATTGGTAGTTGTGAAACCATCCGTTGTGATCGCCGGGAAGATTCGGGGGCGCGAAAAAGTTCAGCATTGTGTTGAGGCCGGCTGTGCTCACTTCGCTGGCGGGGATGATGTTGCCGGGGAATTGCTGTGCGGATCCTCCGTAGCTATTGAATGATACTTGCGGATCATAAATTGGGATCACCTGTCCCGCTGGGACGTTGGGCGTGCCAGCCAGAGGATCGATGAGGCCGGATAAGTCTACCGAGCCGTCCGATAGAACTTTGATCTGATTCATCGGGAGGGTATTGAATACGCCGTCTCCCGCTGAATTCTCGTGCGTTCCCTCGTACGAGATAAAGAAGAAAGTCTTGTCTTTGCGAATGGGGCCACCGAGCGTGCCTCCATAGTTGTGTCGTTTCAATATCGGTGCTGGCGTCTTTACGCCGAGAAAACCATAGTCCCTGGCGGTTGTGAAGTTGGGGCGAAAGAACTCGTAAAGGTCTCCGTGCCAGTGATTGGTTCCACCCTTGGTCTGAATCGATACGTCTGCGCCCGCGGAACGGCCGAACTCGGCTGAGAACGAGGAGGTGGACACCTTGAATTCCTCTACAGAGTCCACGCTGGGAGTTGCGGTGATGTCCTGAGTGCGGTTGGTCGTGGATTCGACGCCATCAATTTGGATGGAGTTCGCGTATTCGCGCTGACCATTCGCTTGAAAGTTAAAGGTGTTGATGCTCCCGCCTTGTTGCGTTACTCCGGCAGTGAGAGCCGTAAGAGCATAGAAGTTGCGTCCGAGCAGGGGGAGATCGAGGATTTCATGCGATTGGATGACTTCTCCAGTTTCGGAACTCTGCGTTTGCAGCATGGTGGGTGCGGCGGTGACAGTTTCCACCGTGGCGACAGCACCGACTTTGAGTTGAAAGTTGACCAGCTGCTTCTGGTCGATGACGATGCGGACCTCTTTGATGGTGGCCGTATCGAATCCTTCTTTCGTGACGCTCACCTGGTAAACGCCCGGCGGCAGGCTGAAGACCGAGTAGTTGCCGTGCGAATCGGACGCGCCGGGGTACGCTATGCCAGTGGCCTGGTTGGTCGCTGTTATGTTGGCACCGATGATTAGTGCGCCCGACGGGTCGGTGATTTGTCCGTAGATGGATCCGGTCGTGGCCTGGGAGAAGGCGGCTGGCTGCAGAGCGAAGAGCAGGAGAAAGGATGTGGCGAACAGGGAAACGAACGTGACCATGCCGAAGGAGTTGTTCGGCGCGCGATTCTTCAAGATCTGAGAACTGAATGTGCTTCCTGGCATATTCCCCCCAATATTCGGTGCCTTGCACTTTGGGCAACGTTACCGCATCGAATGCGTTTTATTCCATCGAACTTCCACCAACCCCATGGATCCCGGTGTACTGACAATACCGTTGCCGTCGGGCCCTGTTCCGGAGACTCGTTCGTTTGCCGTGTAGAACAAGGAGAACATTCCGTTTCCCTCGTCAATCAATCCCAGTGGGGTGCGCACCTCAGTGGCCCAGAGGTGATCGCCTTCCTGCACGATCAGGTGTCGTCCAGAAGACCAGTGAACGCCATCGGTCGAGAGTGTGTAGCCGACGGCGTTGGGCGCATCTGTGTCGTAGACAGCGGCGTATGTGCCATCGCTGAGCTGGGTGACAATAGGATTTTCGATAAACCGATCCTCGATTTTCAAGGGATTTAAGTCGGGGCAGCGCTTCCAGGGGCCGGCCAAACTCGGAGAGATGGCCAATCCCACTTGCCAGAGTGAAATTGGGAGCTTCTCGGTGTGGGCGCTTCCATAAAATGCGTACCAGCGGTTACCTACAACGTAGGGGAAGAACGAATCGGTGCCCTGCAATCCTTCCCACGGATCGGAGTCCTTTCCACGCTGGAGGATCACTCCTTCGTCCCTGTAAGGGCCGCCGATTCCGTCTTCGCCGGGAGTCGTCGAGACTGCGCGCCAGATTCTTCCCTCGTGGTTGGTCAGCCAGAGTTTCGCCGTGTCTGGGGCCGCCTGGTAGGCGACATAGAAAAGTTGCCAGCGGCTTTCCTTCGGGTCATAGACGGGGAGTGGAGACCACAGAGCGGCCCGCGGGTCCTTTCCGGTGAAGTCTCCGCTGGATTCGGCGATGGTCGCAGAACGCGTCCAATGAAGACGATCCGGGCTCGTCCAATGGGCGAGCTTCATCTTCACCCAGTGAGGGTCGCCCACCATTTCTGAAGTGAACAAGTGATAGGTGCCTTTCACCTTCAACACTCTTCCGCCCTCAAAGCCGTATTTGTTCCCTTGGGCGCCTTCGGAACGAATCGTCAAGATGGGCGCAGGAAATCGCTTGGTGACGACGAAGTTCGCAGACTGCGCAGAGACTGGCTGGCTATCGATGAGCGTAAAGCCTAAGAGACAGAAGGCGATAAGAGCCAAAATCAATGTTTGGCGAGTGCGTTGTCGGTAGGTTGCAATCGAATGAGGTAGCGGCGGCACGGATGGATTGTTTACGCCTAATTAGAGGAAATGCCAAGGTAATCGACGTTATATCTACGTTAACAGCGAGTCTTTCATGGGTTGGAAGAGAAAGTTCGAACGCGACGGCACTTCTTGGTGGTGCTGGTAGCAAGCAGGTGCTCTTGGGGCAGATGTGGAGTCGCCGATACCGTTCATATTTCGTATCGTCAATCGTTTTGCGGCGTTGGTTTCCGCCAGACATGCTCGTGCGTCGCCTCAGAAATAACAGCGAGTAACGGTAGAAATTACGGTTATTCAGGCCGACGGGAAGCGTTAGCCGTTCCGCGTTGACCTCCGTTTAGTGCGGGTGCTATCGTCGCAACGTCGTCCTCTGTTGACGTTGGGGACTGACCCAACAGGCCCTATAAGGTGGCGTCTTTTCAGACTACCGAGGCAAGTCATCTCTCCCTGTTCGAGAAGCGTGAGGAACTGCAACGCATACTGGGGAGCAAGTGCTTCTCCAATTCTCCAAAGAAAACTCGGTTTCTTGAATTCGTCGCAGAGCAAACCTTCGTTGGAAACGGTGAGAAGCTCAACGAATACTTGATCGGAGTAGAGGTCTACGAGCGCGGAGTCGATTTCAGCCCGCAACGAGATCCGATTGTGCGCGTACAGGCGTACGAGATCCGCCGCCTTCTAAAAAAATATTACGAAGAAGAAGGGAAGAACAGTTCCAGCCGCATGGATTTGCCGTCGGGACACTATGTTCCAATCTTCACGCGCACGTTCGAGGAGGTCGCGGCGGGGCCCATTGTGCCCGTACCGGATGCCGTTCCCAAACCGGATCGTCTGCCCTGGGTTCTCGCGGTTGGGTTTGGCATTGCGACCGCGGTGTTGGCGGCGCTCCTGCTCTCTGGATTGACCCACCGCGGAAGTCAGGCGAAGAGCCCGTCAACCAGTTTGCCGGAGAGTCTGCAGTGGTTCTGGCAGCCTTTTCTTCCACCGTCGGATCCTCCTCTGATTACGATCCCGAATCATCCGCTCCTTCGGGCCGCGCATGACGGAGACAGCGCCCAAACGGTTGCGCACGGCCATGAAATTCCGAAGTCGAGTCTTCCTGAGTTTCGCGATACGATCCACTTCCACGAATTGAAGAGGTTTGTGTTTGTACCTACTCTTACCGATTTCACTTCCGTCGGAGAGACTTTGGGAGTTGTGAGCCTTTGCGAGATGTTCAACGGGGTTGGTCAGAAATGCGTAGTGCAGCAGTCACGCCTGGTGAATCTGGATGAGATTAAGGCGCAGAATGCCATTTTGCTGGGCGGGAATCAGGCGTGGAGCGGACGCGTCTTTCTTAATCTGGAGGGTTTTCGATTTCAGAGTGGAGTGATTTTCAACAACAGTCCTCAGCTGGGGGAACAATCCGCTTACAAACCGGAATTCGATTCGGTGACGAACCAGTTGAGGCGGGATTATGCGCTCGTACTGATGCTTCCTAACGAGACCAATGGCCGCCGTGTTCTTCTCATCTATGGGATCTATACGCAGGGTTCTCAGGCAGCCATCGAATATCTGATTAATCCGGAGCGCATGACCGAATTGCGGAAAAAGTTGCTGGAACTGTCTCCAGATCACAAGACGATCCCGCCATATTTTCAGCTCTTGCTGACAACAACTGTGGAGAATGGCGTTCCGGGAAAATCTTCTCTCGTTGCCCTGAGGCTGGTGCCGAGGTAGTTTGCGTGCCGCTGCGTGTCAGTTCGTGAGTTCTTCGCGATTCTGTTTTGCCCAGTCACTGCGAAAACAACGTCACCCATCCAGACAAGAGAAAAGGCCTTCTTGCGAAGGCCCCTTCTGAAATACAGGCTGAGTTACCTGCTTTGGTTGACGGAGGGTGCCTGCGGTGTTCGTGCTGCCAGCGGCGAGGCGACCACGTGGACTGCCGGGTGCGCCGTCGCTCCGGTCGTGGAGGGTACCCGAGCCTTCGCCCTTTGCTGCATGGCGAGCATTTTGTGGGGCGCGATTCCCCACATCCTCGCTCTCTGTGCAGGCTGGCCATACAGTTCAGGATGCATGTAGTAGCCGACTTCTCTTTCGGGCTTGTTCTGCTCGACAACGAGCGGATGCGCCAGGGCATAGGGATCATGACGCACGGCGGTCACCTGCCACGAGACTTCGACGTTCGGTGCATTCGTCTTGATCGTGAACTGGCTGCTCTCGAGCTTGCGACTCACGATCGCCTGGGCGAACTGACCCATCACGGTCAACTGATAGCGAAAATCGGTGTTGACGGATTCAAACCATGTTGGCATTTTGACGATGGCCTCGCCTGTGGCGTCGGTGGTGACGTTGCCGGTGTAGATGTTCATCATCTCCGACGATTCCACCGACGCGTGATAGAGGTACTTGTTGGCCGGATCGAGCGGATCATCAATCTTGAAATCTTTGGTGCCGGCCGTGATCGCACCCTCGACTTCGAGATTGCCAGTGACGAGCGCAGATCCGGTGGAAACGACGCCGTAGCCCTGGCCGCTCGTGTTGTGGCCCCAGACAGCGAAGGTCTCGGGGTCGGCCTGATCGTCTTCGCCGATGACACCGCTTGCTCCCGCCTGGAGAGAAGTGGCCACGAGTCCGTCGACGTTCGAGTTGATGTTGAGAGCGCCCAGGGAATCAATGACCATGGACTGCTTGTTTCCGATCGAGAAACTGATTTCACCGCCTGTGGGAGCATTCACGAAAGTGCCTTTTCCATCGCCCAGGAGCGAGTAGTTGGTGCAGCCTGAGAGATTAATGAACCCGATGGCTGCGTAGGGACCGCCGCAACCGGGATCGCCCACAATCATGTTGACGCCGTCTCCAGCGAAGGATTGGCCCGGCGCAAATTTGTTCTGAGCGCCGATGAGCGCGTATCCGAGGGGCGAAATGCCGTTAATAAAGTTTGTGTTTAGGGTGTTGGAGGTGATGACGCCAGCGCTGAAATTCCCCGAGGCATCGCGCTTCACGATCGCATTGGCGGTGTCTGCGCTGGTCGGAGCGACAGTCCAGGCAAGGTTGAGCGTGCCCTTAGTGGTGATTGGCGAACCGCCGACCGCAAAGTCGGAGGCGGGTGCGGCGATAGCTACGCTGGTCACGCTGCCTCCGCTGTTGTTGTCGGCGGCGCAGGCCCAGGCCGAACCGCTCCATTTCAAAATCTGGTTGGCGGTGCAAGTGCTGAGCAGCTTTACATTCAAAGTGCCCGACGTTCCGCCGCCGGTCAGGCCGCTGCCTGCCGCGGTGGTGACGCCTGTGATGGTTCCGGAACCGGGGAAGGTCTGGCCGGTGGCAAATGTGAGTTGACCATTGCTGGAAATCTTCAATCCGGTTTCGGCGGGAGCGGTGGTTCCCTGGCCGAACAGAAGATTCAACGATGCGGACGCCGAAGCAGAGTTATTACCAGTCGGCTCGACTTTCAGTTGAAAAGTCTGGGTGACCGGGGTGCTGCTAGCACTGTTGAAGGCTGACGCCGAGAAATTCTCCGGTTGCGAGGCTTTGCCGGCTGTCGTAGTGGCGGCGCCAAGCGCGGGCAGAACAAATGTGCCGCGAATGGCCGCGCCACCGTGCACGTCCAGAGTCGTCGTAGGCGAGTTGGTGTTGATGCCGATCTTCGCGGTGGGTGAAGTGCCCGATTGAAAGACAGCCGAGTTGCCAATCGTCGCTGCGCCTGTGAAGTCGGGAAGGAATCCCGCCGTACCCGTTCCAGTAATGGTTCCCGCAGGAGGCGCCACGGGCTCACTGGAGCTCCCTTGGGCCGTCGCGACAGGCGAAGTCGTGGTCGGCGCAGCTAGCATGAACGCAGAAACCGGCAGGCCGCCGAGTGTCTGTGCATCCCCGGCCTTCAGGGCGTAAGGTACGCTCAGTAACGCCACGCGCGTCTGCTCCGCTCCGCCATTGAACCTGACCGCCAGCCAGCGCGCCTGTCCGGTCGAGAACAGATCCACCGGTAGACCCGCGGACTTGGTTGCGCCCAGCATCACGGTATAACTTCCGTTTGCATTGACTTCGATGTTCTGAGTTTCAATCCACAGGGGCGCGGCGGCGCCTTCTTCTGCAGCGTAGACTGCGAACGTGGCGCCGACTGTGCCTTTCAGCGGTTTGCCGTTGGCATCTTTGGCGACGCCAGAATAGTTAACCAGAGTTGGGACTACGGACTCCGCCCCTGGCGCCTGCGCCCACGATTGGGCGGATGCGATTAGAACCATGGCCAACAGAGCCTGCAAGAGTCGGGCTTTGTTATTGCTTGGGTGAAACTGCCTCTGCGTGTTCATGTTGATTCCTCCAAATCGAATGTTTGTCGAAAATGCGATTGAAATACGGTTCTTTCGGCGTGACCTGCTTGCGCTGCGATTCATGTTTCCTCCCCAGAGAATGTCCGTTCACTTTCCTTCCAGACGATCCATGCCAGTCACGATGACCTCGCCCGTTGCTTCCCCCATGGTTGGTGGAACGTTGACCAGTTGATGGGCCACCGCATCCCCGGCCACCCAAATGCGGTTCAGGTATTGCTTGCCGGCGAGGGTCGTAAAAATGAGCCGAGAGACTTGACCGCTGCTGGCGTCGGGCGCACCGCTCGCCCCGGTGACAATGACTTTGTAGATATGGTGGTGGGCAGCCGTGATCACGATCAGGCCAGTCCCATCAGTCCTCCTGGGCTTTCCCAGGTGGCGTTGAACCAGGTAGGTTCCAGCGGGCAGGGTTTGCTTGCCCACTACGAAGGGAAAGGGAACGATGGCCTGAAAACTGGCGACCTGTGCTTGCGCCACAGCCGCCAGCAGGAGGACCAAAATCCCGATCACGTTCTGTTTTCTGGCCAGCCTCATGGGAATTTTCGTGAGTCGTGCAGTGGACAGGCGACAAGTTGCACGGCCTGCGGCAAAAACACAACGAATCTGTTCCCGAATCTGAGCTAACCAGCTAAGGCGAAGAGGACTCGGAAGTTAGTGGGCTCTCTAACCTGTCCCGTGCTAGAATCTGGCCACTTTTGTGGGGGAGCGGGGCATGCCGGAGGGTGGACCTAAAGCCCAGATCGTTCGATTTGGAACCTTCGAAGCGGATCTCCGCGAGGGCCGGCTCAGCAAGGCGGGCATCCGGATTCGCCTGCAGGAGCAGCCTTTTCAGATACTGGCTCTTCTGCTTGAGCGTCCTGGTCAGCTCGTCACACGTGAGGAGATCCGCGAGAAACTCTGGGCCAAAGATACGTTCGTGGAGTTTGACGACGCGTTAAACACCGCCGTCCGCAAACTGCGAGTCGGGCTGAATGATTCCGCCGATAATCCGAGGTTCCTGGAGACGATTCCGCGGCGGGGATACCGTTTTCTGGCTCCGGTCGTTCCGGTGGAGCCGGCGGTTGCAATCGTCGTGTCCGCGCCAACCAGTTCGACTTCTCCGGCGGAACGGCTCTCCACTGAAGCTCGTCAGACGGTAGCTCGCCCTCGATGGCGAAGCTGGGTGATCATCTCCTCAGGAGCGCTGCTGATCGTGATTGCGGTCGCAAGCTATTGGTTTCTTCACCGAGCCGTGTTTCGAATTTCGCCAGCGGACACGATTGTGCTCGCTGATTTTGAGAACACCACCGGAGAAAGCGTCTTCGACGACGCGTTACGGCAAGCGCTTCAGATCGGCCTCGGGCAGTCTCCGTCGTTGAGTGTGCTATCCGACAGAAAAGCGTCGGTGATCCTCAAGCAGATGGGGCGCTTGCCGGAGCAGCGGATGACGGGCAAGACCGCGATCGAGGTCTGCCAGCGCACAGGCGGCAAAGTCACCGTGCAGGGATCCATTGCCAGCCTGGGAACTGCCTACTTGATTGGGCTTGCGGCGATTCGCTGCGACACAGGTGAGCCGATCGCGAACGAGCAGGTGCAGGCTAAGCGTAAAGAAGAGGTGGTGGATGCTCTGGGGCAGGCGACCTCCCAACTGCGAGCCCGACTTGGGGAATCTCTACCGTCGCTGCAGAAATACAACGCTCCGCTGGAACAGGCGACGACCCCGTCGCTGGATGCGCTGAGCGCTTATGGCACCGCGCTTTCTACCTGGGACACGAAAGGCGATCGCGCCTGCCTTCCGTTTCTGCAGCGAGCCCTTGATCTCGATCCGAATTTCGCCATGGCCTACGGCGCGATGGCAACCATCTACTTCAACCTGGGCGAGAATGAACTGGCCCGCGAGAATGCCACCAAAGCGTATCAACTGAAAGAGCGGGTGACCGAGGCCGAGAGACTGGCCATCGAATCCCGCTACTACCTTTATGTAACGGGCGAATTGGAGAAAGCTCTTCAGGTGTACGAGTATGCGGTACAAAACTATCCTCCCGCCCCCGGCGCCCTGAACCACCTCGGCATCACTGCCGCGAAGCTGGGACGTTTGGAACAGGGAGTCATCAGTTTGCGCGCTGCGTTGGCCCTTGATCCGTCGCGGGCCACAACCTATTCCAACCTGGCGTCCGACTTGCTGGCGTTGAACCGCATAGACGAGGCGACGGCGGTCCTGGCGGACGCCGAGAAGCACAAGTTTCAGATCGATCATCTGCTGCAAATCAGGTACTTGCGTGCCTTTCTTCGCAACGATCGCGGTGAGATGCAGCACATTCTGGTGCAGTCGTCTGATGTTGCCGGAGCGCAAGGTCTGTTACTGGTGCAGCAGGCAAATACCGAGTCGTACTTCGGGCGTTATGAAAAAGCGGACGAACTGTCGGGAGTCGCGGCGAGCTTGATGGAGCACGACGGGGATAAGGAATCGGCAGCCACGTGCCTGGCAGAGGCGGCGGTTCGCGAAGCCGAAGCCGGCAACGCTGTTCGCGCACGGATGCTTATGGCGCGGGCGCTGAAACTATTCCGCGGCGATGAAGTGGTAACCCTGGAAGCCCTCGTCGCCGCCACCGATGGAGACGTCGCACAAGCAGAGGAACTTAGCCGCAAACTCGACAAACAGTGGCCGCAGGGAACGTTTATCCAGCGATACTGGCTGCCCGTGATCCGGGCTGAGGTCGACCTTCACGGACATCAACCGTCGAAGGCGATTGCAGACTTGGAAGTTGCTGCTCCGGTCGAATATGGATGTCCTCCGGGACTGTCGGTTCCGACGATGTATCCGGCATACGTAAGGGGCGATGCCTTTCTCGCGGCGGGAGATGGCGGAAAGGCCGCGGCCGAATTCCAGAAACTAGTTGACCATTCCGGCGTGGTGGTGAATTTCCCGCTGGCATCGCTGGCTCGTTTGGGTCTTGCCCGTGCTTATGCCCGGAGCGGCGATTTTGCCAAAGCCCGCGCTGCTTACGGCGGATTTCTCGGACTCTGGGAAGAAGCCGACTCCCATCTCGCGATTCTTAAACAAAGCAGGGCCGAGTACGCGAAGCTGCGCTGAGGATTTGTGAGAGTCGAATAGTGCTAGGCCCTCATTAATCAAAGCGAAGAGTGAGGCGGTGAATTATTGGGAATCCGCACCGGGTCCCACGGCCACGACAAAGTAAGTGGCCGGCGTCGTGCCGACATTCTTGATGCCGTGGTCGTCGTTGGAATGAACAAATCCTACCGAGCCTGGTCCAATCACGTGACTTGCGCCATTGATCGTGAGCTGCACTGTTCCTTCTCGAATGAGCCACATTTCGCTGTGTGCGTGGTGATGAGCGGGGTGAGGCATTCCGCCCGGCGGTAATGTGGTTTCGTGCACTTCCAGGGACTCGCCTGTCGCCAGCTTGCCTTTTAGAACTGGGCGGAACGCAGCGCCGTTCGCGGTTGTTGTTGGCAGTTCGGTGAACGGGTATGTGGACGAGGGGAGGGAGTTGTCCGAGTTTGACAATCCTTCTAATGCAACCGCGCTCGAAACAAATCCTGAGATCAGAAAAAGTGCTTCTCTTCGAGTAGCCGACATTCTGGTGCTCCTGAGAGTAAGGTTTCAGCGTCGGGATAGGCATGATAGCAGAGGTTTCGCCGCATTCATTGTGCAGCGCGGTCAACGATGGATATGGTGATTGTTCACGTGGTCAAGGAGGGTTTAGTCGCCCGATCCGCAGGTGCAACGGCCGGCGCTGCTGCCTAGTTGTTGGATCATGCTGCATTCCGAGGCCAGGACCTGTGCCTGTGTCGTGCTGAGCGAATCAATCGCGGATGGAACTTCCGAGACCTGAAAAGTACTGGACGATCCTTGCACATTTGTTTCCCATCCGTGGAGAACGCCATTGGGGGAGATGGAGGCGGCGTTGCATTGTCCGCTCTGACCGAGGTCGGATGGGACGATCTCGATTGTCCCGGCGAACGGTGGCGTGGCCGTCAGAGGGTTTGCTGTGAGGTCGTTGTCCAGGGAGAGGGTCATCAACCCACTGTCGGATATTTTGCATCCGCAACACTCGTTCAATTCCTGGGTGCGATCAAACACGTAGAGCATGACGCAGAGGTCTCCTGGAGTAAAGCCGGGGTCAAGCAGCCGAATCGTGCTATCAAAGCCGGAAGTCGCGGCATTCGCGCGGTTGAAGTAGCTGACGATCATGAGTGGCGTTACGGTGATCGTAGATGATCCGGTGAGACCTGCAGCCTCGGCTAGAATCGTGGCCGTGCCAACGTGGATGGTTGCCGCGAGTCCGCCGCCGCTTACGCTGATAATGCCTGGTTGTTTCGAACTCCACGTTGCTGTTGAGGTCATGTCCTGGCTTGTTCCGTCGCTGAAGATGGCGATGGCCTGAAGCTGTGTGCTGTTCCCGAGGAGGAGAGATATGGTCGGCGGTGTTATGTTCAGCGCGATCGCAACCGCGGGAGATATGGTCAAGTTCGCTGTGCCTGCAACGGAGCCTACAGTCGCAGTGATCGTTGCCGTACCAAGGGCCTTTCCCTCGATCATGCCCGTGCTATTTACCGAGGCAACTTGTGGAGCAGACGAATTCCAGGTCGCAGACTGAGTCACACTTTGGGTAGTTCCATCCGAGAAGGTTCCGGTTGCGGTCAACGGTTCGGACTCACCGAGGGGTAACGAGGACTCGTGCGCACTCACGGTGATGGTGACGAGCGTGGCCGATCCGACGGCGACCGATGCGCTGCCTGTGAGGCCCAGATAGGCGGCTGAGACTTGTGCAACGCCTTTGCCCACGCCGGTCAGATCACCCTGAGTGCTGATGGTCGCGACGCTTGAGGGCGTAGCTTGCCAAGTCGCGGACGACGTTAGATCCCGCTGAGATCCGTCGTCAAAAATCCCTGAGGCCGTGAATTGCAAGGCGGCGCCTTTCGCGATGGAATTGCCGGTCGGAGTGACATCAATTTTGGTGAGCTTTGGGGTTCCGCCGCGAGGCATGGTGTTGGATCCACCTCCGCAACTCAAGCCCAGCGCGCAACTCATGAGCACGCAAAGAATTGCGATTGCGCGAACGGGTGCAGGATGGTTCATGGCAAAGCCATGCAGTTCGGGAGAGGGTAGGGAACAAACGGACTGCTGAAAATCCAGGGAATGAAATCCGATCCACGATACGTAGAGAGAGAGGCAAAGCCAACTGGCAAATCGCACTAATCCATACAGACTAGTTTGATTGGGCTAGTTCAAACGGCGGGAATCAGGGGTGGTGCGCACTGGGCGGTCATTGTGGGACTAGACGACGTGGGATCTAGACGACGAATTGAAATCCGCTTAAGTAGATTGGGGATTTCTGGCCGCGTTTGACGGTCCACCGGACTTGCATCAGCGCCGGCACCGATACCGGCGCATCGCATACAGGGAAGGTGCAGCACGCAAAAACGCCGGGTTGGAGCGGACACTCGCTGAGGATGCAAGCGCCGCCATTGCTTAGATTCTGAATACGGCCGTCAAACTCCTTCGGAGCGTCGGCGGTGGTTGCGGGGGACAACAAACATCGGGCGTGGACGTCGAGCACCTGCGGGAAACGCTCATGCTGGCGTCGTTCCTGATGGGGGCGCACGGTGTCGGCATGGTGCCCGAAGGCATTGCCCCGCGTAAATTCTGCAATCGGACTAATGCCGAGCGGCTAATGTGGAGTGAGTAATGTGGAGTGAGTAACGCTTAATTTGCCGGTCGTGCTCCTGTGAGCTTGCCGGCAATTCCAGAACGCGTGGAGACTTTCATTTTTACCATTACCAGTCGCAGGAAAGCTTTGACGGTGTTCGGGCTGATCTTCATGCGGACCGCGATTTCCTTGCTGGTCAGGCCTTGCAATAGGTATTCGACGGTCTCACATTCTCGATGAGTCAGAGAAAAGCGCTCAAACAATTCCGACGGAGTCATGCCCACAGCCGCGCCACGCTCAAGCAGTACGGCGAAGGCGGGCTGAGGCAATGAATGACCGTTCGTATAGTTGACTTGAAAGGTCTTACAGATATAGGAGCGCTTTCCTGACTGAATCTCTCGAACGAAGACCTTGCGATCTCGATGGCGATGGTCGAGAAGAGTGGTGCGCACGCGGTCGGCGACCAACACCTTGGGTTGCTTGATCCGGCTCGCTTCGCTGGGGAAGCAGAGGATTTGAAGAGCGGGATCGTTTGAGGCGATGAGATTCAGTTCGGCATCCAAGAGCAAGAAACCGCTGTCGCTCGGAACCATGGGCACAGTACTCTCCTCGAGAAGACATTCGCTTGGGCCCTGTCGTACCGGCAACTTCAAGCAGACAAGTAACCAGCCAGAAACTGGCCTTAGGAGAGGGACGTGACTTCTGCGGCCACGATGCTAAGGGGCTTCACAGTCGCGGCAATAGTATTGGCGGGAAAGCCGCGCTTGTCAATAGGGGGTGCGGCATTTCTCTTGTGCTACTGCGAAAGGACTAACACTCGGGCTACGCCGAACGGTTAGCCCGATGGTGGCATTGCCGGTGTCACATTTCGTGTAGTTAACTGTGCCTCCGCTCTCCAGGAAATCGAGACGGAACACCCTCCGGAGATCCCCGCCGGATGTGCTGGAACAAATGATGAAAGACAAAGCGCGAGAGATACGAGAGAGCGTGCAACAACGATGAGTGATTAGCGCGACATGGTTGTATCAAAGCGCGGGAACTACTCCATACGAACTACGTGCGCGCTCTTACTTCCATAGGCTAGGCCACGTGGGTACTTGTAAAGAATTAGCTGGCGGTTGAAAGTGCCGGGAGCGACTCGGCTGATTCCTCCCCCCGGTCGAGCGCCACCTACACAACTCAGGAGATCAAAATGAAAAAGCTCGGAGTTTTGCTGTCTCTGACATTGGGCGTCATGCTGCTGGGGGGAAGTGCCCTGGCGCAAAATGCCGGAGACAGGAGCGTGTACTTCGTCACCTATTTCTCTAACTCGCTTACAACGGGTGCGCCTGATGAAACGGTCCGTCTGATCAACGATGGCGACACGGGTGGAAACCTGTGGGCGTCGTTCTATGTTTTCGACGACAGCCAGGAACTGCAAGAGTGCTGCAGTTGCGAAGTGTCGCCAGACGGATTGCTCTCTGAATCCGTGAACACGGAACTGTTGGCGAATCCCCTGACCGGGAAGAGGAACTACCGCGGTGTGATCAAAGTCATTTCCTCCTCGACGGGGAACGGTGGAACCCACAACACTCTCGCGTCCGGACTGCGGGGATGGGCGACACATGCACAACACACCTTGGGAACCGCTTATTCCCTTACGGAAACACCCTTGGCTGACTCGAATGTCACGACAGGCGAACAGACTCTGCTGCAGAATCTGTGCTCCTACGCGATCCAACTGGGCAGCGGTACTGGCGTCTGCTCTTGCACACCGGAAGATCACGACTTTTAATCTTCCGAACTGCGCGGCCGTTGCAACAATAGAGAGCTCCCGGATGCCGAGTCTAGGCTTGGCGTCCGGGGCGAATTTAAACGTTCGGACCTAAGAACAAGGGGGAGTTCCCAATGTTGAGCAAGTTTTCTTTATTCGCGCTGAGCCTGGGAGTAGCGCTCGCGTCGTTTTCTATTCCGGCTACCAGTCAGAATGGGCCCGGTGTTGTTGCCGAAATAGGCGGTCATGCGGTGACCGTGGATGACCTGATGGACAAAGAGGCCGGCAAGCTGCTTCAAGCCCGATACAAGTATTACCTCGCTGAGCGAGACGCCTTGCAGCAATACATTGACGATCGTCTTCTGGACCTGCAGGCGCAGAAAGAATCTGTAAGCGTCGATGAATTGCTGAAGCGCCACGTTTCGGTGAATGTGCAGGAACCGACCGAGGACCAGTTGCGCTTTTACTATGAGGGCGTACAGACCGACGAAGCTTACGAGATCGCTCGGCCAAAGATCATCGAGACGATCCACCAACTTCGGATGGAGAAAGCCAAAACTGCATATATCACCTCATTGCGAGAAGAGTACGGAGTGGTGGTTGAGTTGAATCAACCCACGGGGCATGTGGAAATTGGAAATGACCCCAGGCTTGGCTCTGACAAGGCTCCGGTCCAGGTTGTCGAATTCGCGGATTATGAATGCCCTTATTGCCAAAAAGTGAGCGATGACCTGGTGCGATTACGGGAACAATTTGGGGAGCAGGTATCGCTGGTCTACAAGGACTATCCACTCCCCATGCATCCTCTGGCCGCGCGAGCCGCTGAAGCGGCGCGCTGTGCAGGGGTGCAAGGAAAGTTCTGGGAGTTTCATGATTCGCTGTTTGCCAACAAGAAGCTCCAAGTCTCCGATCTAAAGCAGGAGGCTCGCGTATTGAAACTAGATACCGCGCGCTTCGATCAATGCCTCGATTCAGGCGAACAGGCTGCCGTTGTTAAGAAGGATGTTCTCGAAGGCCAACGGCTCGGGTTAACCGGCACACCGAGCTTCTTCGTTAACGGACACTTTATGAGTGGGGCCATTGGATACATGAAACTGCGGGAAACGGTGCTACAAGAACTGGCCTCGATGAGCGCGAGCAAGAAGCAGAGTGCTGCTCTGATGGCGCCGACTGGCGAGACAGCCGGTAAGTAAGGGGCGTGATGATGCTCGCGGGATGCGGACCGGCGAGACGCCATCACGGATTTTCTTTCGAGGCAGACGCCGGAGCGACGGTTTTAAAGGCTGCCACGCTCATGCAGAAGGCGATGCCCGGCGTTGCTCCGGTGAGCGTGGGCTGATGAGTTCCTGGGGGCTGGCTCAGCGCGTACACGTAGGTGGGCTTGTACGTCCACGTCGCGGGTGTAACGCCAGTTGGAAGAGGGGATGACGAGAACCGAGCGATGATGAAATCCGTTCCCGTTGTTACGATGCTCGGGCCGGGCTCCAATCCACCTTTCGTCGCGGTCGCGTCGCTGACGTGAGCCCCGCTTCCATCAAGCACGGAAGATAACGCCATGCCTGAGATTTCCAGAAAGGTATTGATGCTGCCCCGGACGTGGCCAGACAAGTGGAACTTGAGTTCGGTGACACCGGGATTGCAATTTTCGCAGTACCAGATCTCAACCGGCTTGCTCGAGCATGACGCGCTTGCGCCTTTGACTTGTTTGTAGGTGTTTCCTCCGTCTGGTGCGTTGTCGGTAACGCTCAGCACTTTCACGTCCGGAGAAAGAAGCTGCGGCATTGCGATGAGGACGCTGCCCTTTTCTGTCGGCTGAACCAAGTCCATGTCGGAGACCTGGCCCGCACCGGCGCTCACGGCAGCGAATTGTTGAACAATCGTTTGAGCGCACAGATGCGCCGCACCCGCCAGGAACAGCAGGAGAAAAATCTTCTTCATATCTCGCCTCATTTCGCTTTTTTATTACGACAGGCCCAAGCGGGAGAGGGTGCAGCGTGAAAGGGCTGCGCGCTTGGGTTTACAAATCGTGAGGGAGGAAACTTTCAGTTATTTTTCTGTCGCGTCCACCTTAATCTGTGAGCGGTCGGCCGCCATAATGTACGGTCCGCTTGAGGCCGTCGTGATCTTGCCCGTCACGCACACATGTTTGTCTTGATACGCAGCGATCGCTTCTGCAGGGCCCGCGGACTGGGTCCCAAAGGTAACGAAGTAGAAAACGGGATTCGGATCGGGCTGGTCAAGATCGAAGGTTACCGGCTTGCCGTGGCCTCCAATGCCGAACTTTGACGTTTTGTTGTCGACCACCTTCCCGCACACGGTGGCAACCTCGCCGACATGATTCTTTGCATCGGCCGGGGTAATCTTCGGCGGAGGGGCACTCTGAGCGAGAGCGAGCCCGGTGATCACGTCAATGATTATGATTCCGGTTTTAATCTTCGACATGCTGTCGTCCTTAGTTTCGGCCGGAGGCAGAACCCGGAATGACAATGAGTAGTGCAGGACTAATGTCCGGAGCACATCTAAACGCAGTTCGTGAAGTGCGTCAATTGTACTTTTGGCTAAGCCCGGAGGCGCGACCCAGAATGCTTAGTCCGTTTGGCTAATACATTCGGCTAATACATTCGGCTAGGCCACCGGGGGGATTGCAAGGAGAAGCGGTGAGAAGTAATTCCTTATAGGCGCTGTCGCAAGCAGTCAAAGTCTCAGCGCAGCAGGCTCGCGCGGAGGACGGGATCGGTAGCGCGAGATGTCCGGTCGAGTTGGACGCGTGACTGCTTCTGCAATTGAATCGCTGACTGGTCGGCATTGATCCACTCCCCCGCCGACGATCGAACGAAAATCCCCGAGCTATTGGCGTGAGGTGTCTGTGCGGTCTGGTCGCGGTGCCTTATCCATCTTCGCAGCAGGGATCATGCTAGTGTCAGCTGCGTTCGCGCAGAACGGGCCTCAGTCCTCGTCGACTCCTGCCATGGTGACTGTGCCTCGCTTGCTCCGAATTACGGGCTCGGTGCACGATGCCGAAGGAAATGCACTCTCCGGGATTATCGGGATCAAGTTTGCGCTGTACAAAGATGCGAATGACCAAGTTCCCGTGTGGCAGGAAACCCAGAACGTACAACTGAATTCGGCCGGACGTTACAGCGTGCTGCTGGGTGCGACGAATGACGAAGGCCTGCCGCTAGAGATTTTCTCTGCCGGCGAAGCGCGGTGGCTGGGTACGCAACCCGACGGACAGGCTGAGCAACCACGGTTCTTGCTCTTGAGCGTGGGCTACGCGCTGAAGGCTGCCGACGCGGATATGTTGGGAGGCAGGCCGGCATCGGACTTCGCGCTCGCTGTCAATCAAGATTCGATTTCTCCGCAGGCTGCATCCGCCGTTCAATCCGATCCGGCAAGGTTGCAGATCGGTGCCGGAACAGCGCCGCCGCTCGGAGTGCCAGGCACACCGTGTTCGTCCATCACGAGCGATGGATCTGGGGCCGTCAACCAGGTTTCCAAATTCACCAGCGCCTGCAACATCGAGAACTCTGCTCTATTTGAATCGGGAGGTAACGTAGGTATCGGCAACACGAACCCCGCGGCCATGCTGGATGTATCGGGGGCTGCAGTGATTCGCGGCTACTTGACGTCGCTCGGAGGTGAGGCGATGGCGCCTGTCGGTGCGGCCACGCCGAGCCAGGCATTTACCTCTAATCCTCTCGATCTCAAGGTATCCGTCTACAACACGGCTCTGGTGGGACCGGCAAACTACATCTATCGCTGGCAGGCCGAGCCCACTGGAAACAACACCACGAACACCGGCGCAACGCTCAATTTGCTATACGGCGTTATCGGAGATATTGCGGAGACCGGACTGTCCGTTGCAAAGAACGGAGTGATCACGTTTGCGCCCGGCCAGACTTTTCCGAGCCTCGGGTCGGTGACAAGTGTCGCCACCGGCGCCGGCTTGACCGGAGGGCCGATCACCAAGAGCGGCACGATCAGTATTCCGGCTGGAGGCGTGACGAACAATCTGCTGGCGAATTCTTCCATCACGGTAAACGCGGGCTCGGGACTGTCAGGGGGTGGCACGGTCGGGCTGGGCGGCACAGTAACCATCGCCAATGCGGCGCCGAGCTTGGGCGGAACCGTTACCAGTGTCGCCGCAGGCACGGGTTTGACCGGAGGGACGATCACCAAGAGTGGCACGCTGAGCCTGAATACGAGCTATACCGACACGCGGTACCTGCAAGTGAATGGAGGAACGCTCAGCGGAGGGTTGACGGGAACTACTGCGGCTTTCTCTGGTGCTCTGAGCGCGGCGAATGGGACCTTCGGTGGGCCGGTGAACGCTGCAGGCATCGTGATGCCGAGTCGAGGCGTGGCGACAGCGCAAACTGGGCGCAATTCGAATGCTCTCGACTTCCTGGCATCGTCGTTCAACAGCAGTAAGGCGACGGCAATCGCACAGGATTTCCGCTGGCAGGCGGAAGGGGTGGGGAATAATTCCGCTAACCCGTCCGCCACGCTGAACCTGCTCTTCGCGTCCAATGGAGGTGCGCCGGCGGAGACGGGACTTTCTGTTGCGAGTAATGGGCAGGTTACGTTCGCACCGGGACAAACTTTTCCGGGCACCGGAACGATCACGCAAATTACTGCCGGGCCGGGATTGATCGGCGGAGGTAGCACTGGAAGCGTAACGCTTAGTCTGCCGAAAACCTGCTCCGCTGGACAGACGTTGCGGTGGAACGGGACAAACTGGGTTTGCGGCAGCTTTGGCGGCGTTTCGGGTGTGGCGGACGGAATCGCGTATTTCCTGGGTCCCGCCAATGTGACGTCGACAGCGGCTCCCGTAGACGGGCAAGTCCTGATTGGCGCGACGAGCGACGCTCCTTCGCTCGCAACACTGACGGCGGGTGCGAATATCAGCATTACGAACGGTCCTGGCTCGATCAAAATTTCTGCGACCGGCGCCGCGGCGTTACCTTATTTTGCGACGGGCGACCAGCACGCCGGATCTTCGGTCAGCGCAGGAACGAATGTCACAGCGCTTTGGGGATTTTTGCTGCCTTACCCAGTCACCACATCCAAGATAACCTACGATGTGACGACTGTAGATAACGGCGCGAATAAATACAACATTGGGATCTACAACTACTCCGGGAATCTGCTCGCGCAAATTGGAGCGACTGCCGGAACGACCTTCGCACCGTCGGCCGCGTTCCATTCACTGGCCTGGAGCAAGGGTGCCACAACGCTACAGCCGGGCCGATACTACATCGCGTTTACCACAGATTGCACGAGCAAGTGCGCGGCGATCGGAGCGACCGCGACCTATGTCAGCTTCGCCATCGCATCCTCGGGCGGAGCATCCTCGGGCGGAGCGTTGCCAGCCACACTCACGGCTCCTGCCGACAACTGGGCGGTGGGAAATCAGCCAACGATCGTGATCCATTAATCGCAAATTTGAAGAGGCGTCATTTGCTTTGCAGATGCGCTACCCGATAGTCACCCCTGCGATCTCATAGTCGTCGACACGAGGTACGGTGAAATGCAACACCGAGCTTTCGAGGCGGAATGGAATTGTCTTGTCGGAACGAAGCAGGTTCACGGCCTTGACCTTCACTGCGTCGGGCAACGTCATGCTGACGGTTTGTGGGCCCAGCGGGTAGACATCGCTCAGCCATCCGTGGTGGGCGTTTGGGTTCGTGTAGTTGAGAAGGTGGATGGCATAGCCCGGAGTTGTTTCCCAGGCGAAGAATTCGAGGAATCCATCGCCGTCAACGTGGACGACGGATTCATCTTGAGTGATCCATCGAATGGTGTTGTGCATGATGCGGAGAAGATCGCCGTGACCGGTAATCCAGAAGGTGCGTTCGATGTCCCCAGGAAAGTAGGCGAGGCGGCTGGAGGCGACTTCACGTAGCACGACTGCCGGCTCATCGGTGTGCGAGATCGGTGGGTAAGCTAATTCCGGAGGATACTGCACGAAGCCGGGGACAACCGTGAGAACCGGATCTGGAACCGATTTAATGGGGACACGGTTTTGCGCACCCGGCAGCCAGTTGGTGTTGGAGAATCCGTCAAGGATGGGATGACTGCGTTCAATGCGGCCATAGTAGGCGTTGCCGTTCGTTCCGATCACATCTCCAGCTTTGCTGATGCCGAGCAGGTCAGAGAGGGCAAATTCCTGGCGCCGCTGCAGGTTCTCGTCGTACAGTCCCGTTTCGAAGCTGGCCATGATCGATCCTCCGGAGCGGACGTAATCGCGGATCTGGTGACTCTGGTGATCGCTGAGCATGGCAATATTCGGCAGAAGCAGGGCACGGTATTTGCTGATTCGTTCGAGGTCGAGACGGTCTTCGTGCACGAAGTCGAAGGCAAATCGGCCGTTAAGCAGCGCCGCGTAAATTCCCTGTGTGGTCTCGTGCATGTAGTCGTGGGCGTGAGAGGCTGGGGGAGCCGAATAGAAAAGTTGCGTGCGCTGTCCCATCACGACGCCAATGTTTGCAAGAGATCGGCGCGGCTTCAGGTGGGCGTCGTGTTTTTTGGCCCACTGAAAGTAATCAGAGCCGACCTTTTGCCAGCGGCGATCTTCTCCGAATCCCGCCTCCGAGCCGATGAAGTGGTAGTAGAGTGCCATGCCGCTGGCCAGAGTTTCGTTGAACCACATTCTCGCTTCATCGGGATTTTTTGAAGCATTCCGCCAGCGGACGGTTCCGGTGGAGTAAGCGGCGGAAACGTTGGCGGCGAATTTTCCGTCCATCATGGCGTTGCACACGCGGCCTTGCAGGCTGCATCCCCAGACGGCGGGATCATCAGAAGTGCGGCCCTGATTGTCGGCCTGAAACCAGGCTGCGATTTTTCCAAGGCGATCGAGGTTGGGGCCGCAGCGAACGTTGCCACCAAGGTTTGCGAAGTAAAAGCTGTCAGGCTTTTTCTCTTTCGCAATGGCGTCGTATTTGTGCCACAACTCGAGAACGCGATCATTGAAAGCGTTCCAGTAGGCCGTCGTGTTGGACGGCGGAAGCTTACTACAGATAGCGCAATGGCAGTTCGGCATGCTCCCGATCGGAGGCCATCCGTTGGTGTAGAAGCAATCGACATCGTAGAGCGAATTGATCTCGCGCATGATGGCCGGGACGTAGTCGTCCATGTAACTGGTGAACATGCAGGTCTGGAATAGGCGTGGGTCTTCGCCATTGCGGAGGACAGATCCGTTGGCGGCGCGCATCGCCCACTCCGGATGTGCGGCGAGGGCATCGTCCCAATTGAGGTCCGGACTCATGCGGGCGACGACTCGCATGCCGCGCTTGCGAGCGGCGGCGACACACTCACCAAAGAAATCACGGCCGTTCAGAAACTTTCCGTGACGGTGGAACTGGACCTTTGAGGGATAGAAGGCGAGGATGCCGGTCACACTGATGAAAACGATGTCGGCTGCGGCCGAGTGCCAATAGTCCGCCCATTCTTCGATGTTCATCACTGCCGGATCGTGCTCGGTCATGTTGCTCTGGCCGACGCGACGAACGTTCTGCTGCCAGGGTAAGGAGGATGGATCAACCGGCGCGAGCCGGGCAGGCAGAGGAATGAGTTTCGGAGTCGCGCCACTGGTGGCCACATCGGCGATCGTTTCCGCGGAGATCGTCGCAGGAATGAGCGTCTGGATGGCGGCGGCTAATGGAAGGGAAGCTGCGCTGGTCTTGAGGAAAGTGCGCCGGTTGAGCATGGGTCCATTATGGCCGATGTGCGAATTCCATACGAGAGGGATCGGGACTTGTTCGGTCCAAGATGCCGGTATGTTGTGAGCGCCACGAGTGAACGGAATAGCTACGCTGTTGAACTCTCTTGCAGCTTGCGATATATAATCGCGGCGGTCATGAATCGTTCTTCCAAAGTTGCGCGTGGATTCGAGCTCACACGCACTCTTCTTTTCTTCTGGATGGTTCTGCAATCCGGGGTGCTGGCCGCCAGTGGCGGGAAGCAGCCGGAACGGCCGCGCATCCTCGGTATCGATCACGTCACTGTATACGTTAGCGACGTCGAAAAATCCCGCCAGTTCTATTCCGGAGATATTGGACTGACGACCCAGTGTCCGCAATATTCAGGTCCTGATCCGTGTTATCTGGTGGCGCCGTCGAACCAACGAGTGCTGCTGAAGCGAGCGCCGGTTCAAAGCAAAAATGGGATGCTCAAGAATTGGCTCGCGGAGATCGCCTTCACCACCGACGATCTTGTGGGGATGCGGCGATACTTGCTCGCGCATGGCATGCCCCCCAGTGTCATTCGTAGAGATTCCGACGGCTCACAATCTTTCCGACTGCGCGACCCGGAAGGCAATCCCATCGCCTTCGTACATAGATTGCCGTTGAAAATCGGATACGTGGCCGCGTCTAAGCAGATCAGCACACACTTGATCCATGCTGGATTCGTGGTGAAAGACCTGGCTGCAGAGAAGCGGTTCTATGTTGATCTTCTAGGGTTTCGCCTTTATTGGTACGGCGGCTTCAAGGACGACGGCGTCGACTGGTACGAGCTGCAAGTTCCTGACGGCCCGGACTGGATCGAATACATGCTCAACATTCCCGCTAATTCCGATCAGAAAGAGCTGGGAGTGCAGAATCACTTTTCATTTGGGGTGGAGAACGTTCACGACGCTGCTGCCCGGCTTCGCGTGAACGGCCTGAGAACGTTTGATGGCCCCGAAGTCGGACGCGATGGTAAAGACAGCCTGGACGCGTACGACCCCGATGGGACCCGCGTCGAAGTGATGGAGTTCACCCCGAAAGAGAAACCCTGCTGTCATGCCTACACCGCGGAACATCCTAAAGGGGACCCGGATCCCGGCGTCGCCCCGCCAACTGGAAGCCCACGAACACCGCAATAGGTATTGAGAATGTCAGCGGGACCCACCTCGCGATAAGAGAGATTCACTCGGTCCGCGTCGACGCAGCATGGCAGCGGCATTGCCCGGCTACCCGCGACTACTGCGAGCGGCCGGGCCTTTGGGGGAGGAATCTATGCCGCGGCCAGCTTGCGTTGCTCGATGAATGACAGCAGGTCGGTGTTGATGTGGTCCGCGTGAGTTGTCGGCATTCCGTGCGGGTAACCCGGATAAACCTTTAGCGTGGCGCCCTTCACGAGTTTGGACGACTGCAGGGCGGCGGCGCCGATGGGGACAATCTGGTCATCGTCTCCGTGAAGAATGAGGGTAGGCACGTCGAATCTTTTGAGATCTTCGGTGAAGTCGGTTTCGGAGAAAGCCTTGATGCAATCGTAGCCCGCCTTCACGCCACCCATCATGCTCTGGAGCCACCACTTGTCCCGGATGCCTTCTGAGATTTTGGCGCCGGGCCGGTTGTAGCCGTAGAACGGGAGAGTGATGTCGCGGTAAAACTGCGGGCGATTCTCCGCATAGGCGGCGCGGAGGCCGTCGAACACCTCGATGGGGGAACCAGCGGGATTCTTCGGGGTCTTCACCATGAGTGGGGGCACCGAACTGATAAGCACCGCCATGGCGACGCGCTTCGAGCCGTGCCGGCCGATGTAGCGGGCAACTTCTCCGCCGCCGGTGGAGTGGCCGATGTGGATTGCGTCCTTCAGGTCGAGCTTTTCAGTGAGAGCCGCAAGATCGTCGGCGTAAGTGTCCATGTCATTTCCGTCCCAGGTTTGAGTGGAGCGGCCGTGTCCGCGACGGTCGGCGGCGATGACACGATAGCCGCGCTGGCCGAAGAACATCATTTGTGAATCCCAGTCGTCGGCAGTGAGCGGCCACCCATGGCTGAAAACGATGGGTTGGCCCTTGCCCCAATCTTTGTAGAAGATCTGAGTTCCGTCTTTCATCGTGATGGTTGGCATAGCGTGTTCTCCTTGTAGTTCCAATCCGTGAATTGTTCGTGGGCCGATGCGGGCATAAATCCTGCCAGCAGGTTTAGCGTATGGACTCTAATGTATCTGTTGATGCTTTCAAATCTCCAATGGTCACAAGCGTGAACCGAATTTATTTCGCGAACCACCCTCATTGTGGGGCTTGGTTAACTGCCCGATGTTGGTATGTGGAAGCACCATGATCGAGTTAGGTCATCGGATATCGATGCGTTTTCGGCCAAACAGGCGGGCGTCGACGGAGCGGACGCCGGGACCGAGCATGGCGAGCGCTGCTCCCAGGGTTGCTAATACGAGGGAACTCCTGAGACTGTGCGCTCGCGAAAGGGCGGCCCATAGCTCGACGATCACGACTAATGCCCCGGCCAGAGGTGTCCAGAAGCCGACGAGAAGAAGAGTGCCCGCCAGGATTGCGATCGATTGCGATAGGATTCCCTCCCATTGATGCGACCGGAGAAGATCAAGAGCGCCGTCATTGATCAGGAGAATGCCGGCAACGACTCGCAAGAGGAGAAGACCTCTCCCGGGCCAGCCGTTTGGGAACATGGAAAACAGTCGCTGCAAGCAAAACCTCAACTACTGAGGTTAGGAGTTGGCGACGAGTGTCGAACCCCTAAAAAAAGGCGAGGGAATACGCCTCTTTAGAGGGAGTTAGAGATCGATAATGCCGCGCTTCAGCCCAATGGTCACGGCATGAGTGCGGTCATTGGCGCCGAGTTTCGAAAGGATGTTTTTGACGTGCCCTTTGACGGTCTCCTCGGCAATGCACAATTGATCGGCGATTATTTTGTTGGCGTTCCCTGCGGCAATCAGGCGCAAGACTTCAATTTCCCGTGCGGTAAGGGAGTCGTCCGCCAAGTGGTCGGCGAGTTGGGCGGCAACGCTGGATGGGATACGCTTCTGGCCAGCATGGACGGCGCGAATCGTGTCGAGGAGTTCTTTGCGCAGGAGGCTCTTTAAGAGGAAAGCCCGAGCGCCAGCCTTCAGGGCGCGAGAGACCTGAACGTCGCCAGAGTAGGTTGTGAGCACGATGAATCGCGCGTCGGGGAACTCGCTTCGCACGGCGATGATGGCGTCAATGCCGTTCATGTCGGGCATCTGGAGGTCCATGAGCGTGATATCGGGAGTGTGCGTGCGGAATTGCTCGATTGCCTCACGCCCAGTGGCAGCTTCGGCGACGATCTTCATGTCGGGTTGATCGGCGACAAGGGCGCCGATGCCTTCGCGCAGAAGCGCATGATCGTCGACTGCGAGAATTCGAATCAGCTTGGGATCAGTGGTCATCCTTTAGTCTTCGCCTTTCTATGGAATAGCTGAAAGCCCGCGCCTGCGGAAGGTGATCCGTAGGCGAGGGATGCGGGAACGGTCAATTCAACTTCGGTGCCCGCGTTGTGTTCGCTCCAGACATCGAGCTGGCCGCCGATGCGTTTGGCGCGCTCGCGCATTCCGACCAAGCCCCAGTGGCCGGGAGTGTCATGATGGTCGAGGATGTGGGGATCGATGCCTTTGCCGTCATCGCGAACGCGAACGCGGAACAGTTTTTCGCCATAGACGATTTCCGCTTCGATGTGCTGCGCCTGTGCGTGCCGGAAGGCGTTTCGCAAAGCCTCGCGAATGATGCGGTAGATTTCATCTCTCATGATGGGCCGCAAAGGCCTGGATGTGCCCTCGACCACGACTCTTAACGCCTCAGATCCGTTGCCATCGCCCTGCCCAAGTTCTTCTCCAACGGAGGTAAGGGCCTGAGCCAAGTCGCCCTCAGCGAGTGTAGACGAACGTATATCGTGGATCGCATTGCGGCCTTCGACAATCGCCTGCTCAGCGCGTTCCAAAGCGCCATCGAGACGATTCACAGCTTCTGTCGGATTGCCGGGAAGAAGATTGCGAGCTCTTTGGAAATGAAGTATGAGACCCTGAACACTCTGCAAAAGCGTGTCGTGAAGTTCACCGGCGATTCTTGTTCGCTCGGAGAGGCGCTCTTCGAATTGCATGTCCAGACGGCTCGTAATCTGCTGCACGCGATAACGATAGGCCATCAAACCAAGAAGGGCGGCAACTGCAATGCAGGCAGCACGGAACCACCACGTCTGCCAGAGTGCCGGTTCGACATCAAAGAGAATGGAATTCTCCGAGCCATTCCAGAGGCCGTCGCTGTTGCTGGCGACGACACGAAATCGATACGAGCCTGCGCTGAGGTTCGTGTAGGCGGCTTCGCGTGACGCCGTTGGCCCGCTCCAGTTGCGATCGAAGCCATCGAGAAAATATCGAAATCGGATACGCTCGGGCACGGCGAGACTCAGGCCCACGTAGCTGAAAGTGATTCTTCTGGGGGATGGGGGAATACGGATCGCCTTCGTCTGTGTGAGGTTGACGGACTTGCCATCCGCCGAGATGGCATCCATGTGAACGATTGCGGGCGGGGAGTTGGTTGCCAGATGGGATGGGTCGACAACGGAAAGGCCGCGACTGGTGGAAAACCAGATCCTGCCGAGTGAGTCGGCGACGACGGAGCGGTTCCATTTCACGCCCTCAGTGCTGTGCAGACCGTCGGCCAATTCGAAGTCGCGAACATCAGTTTCGTCTAGCGTGGCGTTTAATAGCTTCTCTCGTTGCACGCGCAACACATGGCTCGAAGTTGCGACCCAGAGCCATCCGTCGCGGTCCTCAGCCAGTCCGAATATCTGTTTGTGCAGTGCGTTGGGTGCGTCGGGGAAGGGAACAATGTGGCCCTGATGGAAAGCAGCGAGACCAGTGGAAGTTCCGATCCAGAGCACGCCGGAGCATCTTCGAAGAGGCAGGAAACCGTGTCGGAGGGCAGTCCGTCTCGTGAGGAGTATGTTTTCCATTGACCTGCAGATAAGGAATCCAAACCATTTGGGGTTGCGACCCAGGTTGTGCCGTCGCGCGTTTCGAGGATGGAATCGATCGTGTTGGAAGCAAGGCCGTTGGCGGTGGTGTAGGTAGCGAACCGCCCGTCTTTATAACGACTGAGCCCGCCGTTGACGGTTCCTGCCCACAACGGTGCCTTGAGGACTTTCATAAACGGAGTAGACGCTGTTTTGAGCGAGTCCATTTCGGTCGGTATAGGTCTGGGCTGTGGCGCGGCCGTCCTGGTATTGAAGGCGTGTGACGCCGCCGTGTTGTCGACCGACCCAGATCTCGTTTCCGCGGCCCGTGATGGAATAGACGACGTCTTGCGGAAGGCCGGCGGCCGTGACGGGCTCTGCCCGGCCGCTCTTAAGCCAATACAATCCTCCTTCAATGGGTGCGAACCAGATTCTGTTGTCGGCATCGGTGTAAACCGGACCGTTGTTTTCTGATGGGAGGCCATCGGCCTTGGAATAAGTCACGAAGGCGCCGTTACGAATCCGTTCCAGGCCGCGTTCGCCTCCGACCCAAAGATTTCCTTCGCGGTCCTCGAAGAGAGCGTTGATGCCGCCATCTCCGCGGATATCTCTTTCATCGGAGAGAGCAATGCCGGCGGCGCTGAGGCGCAGAAGCCCGCGATCGGTGCCGATCCAAACGTTGGCGTCGCGATCGCGCAATAGAGTGAGCACCTGACCGCCATTGAGCGATGCCGGCAACGAGACATGTGTAAATTTCGAGCCGTCCCAGCGGAAGACACCGTCGTCGGTGCCTACCCATACTTCATTCGCACTTACGGGTAACAGGCAATTGATTTTCTTGCGTTGCAATCCCACGTCCACGCTCGTGATTGGTCCGTGCGACAAATAGAAAAGACCAGAGTTCAGAGTCCCCAACCAGACTCTGCCGTCTGGTGTGCTGGCCATGGTGATGATGGGTCCGGGCAAGACGGGTGCAGGCGCCAACTCTTCAATCTGTTCGCCGTGCAAACGGAGCGCGCCGCCCGCGAGGTCCGAAACGAGAACCCGGCCTCGGTCGTCGCGCCACATCGCCGTCACCTGGGACGCAGCGGGAGCACCACCAGTCGCCACCGTCTCGAGCTGCCCGTTCCTTTGTCGTAGGAGAGCCGCGCCTTGCAGCTGGATGTAGAGGTTGCCGCTCGCGTCTGTGGTGAGGCCGAGAACCGGCGTTTCGGAAGAAGCAATGAGAGGAGTCAGCCGAATGTTACGAAAATTAAAACCATCGAAACGAATCAGGCCCGTGTCGGTGCCGATCCAGAGATATCCGTCCGGCGTTTGAGAAATGGCATGGACGGTGGCTCCCGGGAAATCGCTGGCGATTGTCCACTGCTCGCGGATGTACTGCGCAGGCGTTCGGTTCGGGTCTAAGGCGTGAGAGGTAGCGACGAGAGAGATGGCGACTATTCCGGCGCGGATCCACGAGGAGTGCTTGAGTCGACGCATTAGGGAAGATACTCAAATTTATCGACCACGACTTCGGCATTCTGCTTTTGGGGAATCTGCCCCTTGCCGAACACGTAGAGATTGATGCGGACTGCGTCGCCACCTGCGGACGGAACGCCGGATGTAAAGACATGCTCGTTGACCGTGCGCGGCGCCGACGAGCCGCGAGGGCCGGCGAGTGTAGAAAATGTGGCTCGGGCTGGCTCCCAATGGATCGACTCGGTAAGGACTCCGGCTGGAACTATAAAGCGCGCAATGTTGACCGGGATGTAGTAGGGCTGAACGACATATTGCGCATTTTCGTTGGCGGAGTTTCCCCAGCGGCTGATCTCGACGTCGAGTTCGCGGCGGTTATCTTCTGATCCCACGCCGTCCCAGGTTGACATCGATAGAACTGTGGACGGCTCCAGGCGAGAAGTATCGCGGATCGTGAAGCGGTACGTTCCGTAGCCGAGGCTACGAGTAAGTTTGACTTCCGAGCACATCCAATCGACGCCGCGTTTGGTGACGCTGAGATGCAGCGCGCCTTTGTCATCGGTCCAGGCGTTTGCGGGGTCAAAGGAATTGTGCGAGCCGCCGCGATAGCTTCCGGCAGTGCGCACTGTCCAGTCGTAGCCACTGAAATGCAGCGTTTTGACCGGCGGAAGGGCGGGCGCGGGGCCTGTTCCTTCGGCCACCTTCACGGCCACGACCCCGGCGCCGACTGAGGGCAGCATTTCAGTTGTCTGAGGCGGGCGATATCCGGGATCGACGAGAAGAGCTGCGTATTCCGTGCCGAGGTGCGTTTGGTTTTTCCAGGTCGAATTGCGCTCGATTTTGGTGTACGGCTTATCGGTGAAGGGTTGAATCCACCATAGGTCTTCGCTCTTGGCGTACAAAACGATTTGCTGCGCTGGCGCAACGCCGGTGGCGCGACCTTCAATGGTCTCTACTTTGTCGGGGCCGCCGATATCCGCGCGGGGCACGCGGTCAAACGTGATGCTCGGAGCGGAATGATCGGGGTGGTGATTGCAACTGGTAAGCAGGAAACACACGATGGCTAGTGATGCCCACTGTGCGGTCGTCCGCGTGCACGGCCACATAGAGATTTCCTTTTTGGACCTGACTCGAGGCCCAGTGGTTCGTCAGCGCGCGAAGGATCTCACGCCGGATGAGCAACCGATTAAGACAGAGTTTTCGGGTTCCCAGAAATTTATGCGTGGCCATTCCAAAACCGATCCCGACAATCGGTTCTCACACGCAGTCAACAGATGGGACAGGCAACGCACCCGTCCATGTTTGCGAAGTATTATACCGAGCGATTGGGAGGAAGGCGGGATTCTTTCCTCGATGCACGGTTAGGGCTGGCGGGATTGTTGGACCATCTCGACCAGAACTTTTCTGGCTTCGGCGGAATCGCGGACTTCGCGGAGGAACGCGATGCGGGCGCCGCGCATGCCCTCGTGCGTTTTCGCGCGGACGTGGAAGCCGAGGCGGTCGACGGAAATCATGGCTGCCTCCTGCGAATCGATGCCTGCAAAGACGCGCGTCAAGAGCACCAGGGCGTCATTGTGATCAGTGTTCATGTGCTCGATGATTCCTGCGGCGGCGTCAGATAAAGGGTCGGGAAGAGCGTGGGCGTAGTCCGTGGCTGCGACCCAGCCCATGACGCCGAAGCCGCCGACGTAGTAAACGTCAATTACGTTCATGCGGTAGAAAGAGAAATCCTCGAAGTCGACCCAGTACTTGCTGTTCTCGTAGCGTTCGAGATAGAGCTTGCGCGTGTCTGCGCGTTCGGGCTCGGGCACGGGCAGAACCTCTCCTATTAAAGTGACGCGGGAAGCGCCGAGCGGATCGCCGCTGGCGTCCGGCTGGGTGATCAGCAGGGATGCGCGCGGATCGGCGCGGAGGTTCTGCGTGTGCATGGCCATTGTGCTGATCAGAAAAATTGGGCGGCCGCGTTCGTCGAGGCCGTAGGGCATGACCGATCCGAAGGGGAATCCGGGCTGCTTGAGGGAGTGCGTCGAGAGGCTGCCGATTCGTCCGACGTGAAGCAATGTGCGGGTGCGCTCGGCGAATGAAGGTTCGGGAACCTCGGGGGCAGTGCTTGCCGTGCCGGCGTGTTTTCTGGCGGTGGAGGAAGTCATCATTAATTATTGTCTCAAGTTTGTGTAGCGGCAGGCGGCGGGCTTTACAAGGCGGGCGCAAGAAATGAAAAGATCGTTCGGACAGATTCGGGGATTTGCCGCGATTTGTCGAAGAAAAGCCTTGACATGGTATATAGTGTTATAGTTAAGTATAACAGTATGAGACAGAGGGGGCGACGGAGTACGGCGGAGCGAAAGTTTTCCGCCAACGAATGAACTCTGGCGTGAAGGAACGAAGTCTTTCAGGAGAATAAATATGAGATCGCTGCGATTGCTGGTGGCCATTGCTCTGATGACGCTCTGCACTGTGGCCTTCGCACAGTCGGACGCTCAAAAGTCATTTGAAGAATTGAAAACTCTGGCGGGTGTGTGGAAGGGAACTGTGACGGCGAATCCTCCGCAACCTGACTGGGACAACAAACCGGTGTGGGCGTCGCTGCGCGTGACTTCGCGAGGAAACGCCATCGTGCACGAGATGAAGGAACCGGGGACGCCGGACGATCCGTCGCACGACGATCCGATCACGATGCTTTATCTAGATGGCGATCAACTGGTGCTGACACATTACTGTGACGCGGGGAACAGGCCGCGGATGGCGGCCAAGAAATCATCGGACGGAAAAACGATCGACTTTGATTTCATTGACGTGGCCGGCAGCACGCAGTATGGGCACATGCACCATGCGGCTTTTACGATCATCGATGCCAACCACCACACGGAAGACTGGACGTTTATGATGCCAGGGGACAAAGTGGTGCACGCGCATCTGGATATGCAGCGCGCGAAGTAGCGGGAACGGATCTCTGGTAAGGACGAACTGGAAAACAGGATGGACCGTGAGTGGAACGACAATCAACCGATTTACCGCCAGCTTCGTGACCGCGTGGTCGCGATGATACTCGACGGCGTGCTGAAGGAAGGCGATCCGCTGCCTTCGGTGCGCAATGTCGCGGCGGAGTATCGAGTCAATCCGCTCACGGTTCTGAAGGGCTACCAGCAGTTGGTGGACGAAGGGTTGGTGGAAAGCAGACGAGGCCTGGGAATGTTTATCAACGCGGGGGCGCGCGGGCTGTTGCTGGAGGGCGAACGACAGAGGTTTCTGGGGGAAGAATGGCCGAGAGTCCAGGCAACGATTCAGCGGCTGGGACTGAAGACGGAAGAACTTCTGAACGGAGGGGAACGACGGCCGTCGTCGGATGCGGCGAAGTCGAAAAGTGGCGAGTCGAAGCCCCCTGAGGAGAAGCGGAAACGATGACAGTCATTGAAGCCCGGGGTCTGCGCAAATCGTTCGGCACAACCGTTGCGCTGGACGGCGTGAATCTGCGCGTGGAAGAGGGGCGAATTCTGGGACTGATCGGGCCTAACGGCGCGGGCAAGACAACGGCGCTGAATGCGATCCTCGGCCTGACTCCTTATCAGGGAGAGCTGAAGGTGCTGGGACGAGATCCGTGGGCCGAGCGTGATCTGCTGATGCGCGATGTCTCTTTTATTTCGGACGTAGCGGTGCTGCCGCGGTGGTTGCGGGTCTCGCAGGCGCTCGACTACGTTGACGGCGTGCATCCGCGATTTGATCGCGCGAAGGCGGAGAGTTTTCTTGCCAAGACAACGATCCGGAGAGAGAGCAGGGTGAGGGAATTGTCGAAAGGCATGGTGGCGCAGTTGCATCTCGCGCTGGTGATGGCGATTGATGCGAGGTTGCTGGTGCTGGATGAGCCGACACTGGGATTGGACATTCTGTATCGCAAGCAGTTCTACGATTCGCTGCTGAACGACTACTTCGATCGCAGCCGCACGATCATCGTGACTACGCATCAGGTGGAGGAAGTGCAGCACGTGCTTACGGATCTGATGTTCATTGATCGCGGCCGGATCGTCTTCGATTGCACGATGGAAGAGGTGGAGTCGAGATATCTGGAATTGGTGGTACGTCCGGAGCAGATTGCGGCGGCGCGGGCGCTCAAGCCGATGCACGAGCGTCAGGGCATTGGTCGCAGTATGCTGCTGTTCGATCGCGTGGACCGAGAGCAACTTGCGGCGCTGGGCGAAGTGCATGCGGCAAGCATTGCCGACTTATTCGTCGCCGTGATTGGCGCGCAAGCGGGCCCGCACAAGGAGCTGCCAGATGAATACGGAAGCGAATGCCATGCATGAATTCGCGGTGGTGCCGCAGAGAGCGGCCGAGACCGTGCCGGCGACCCGGCTGTTCTACTGGTCATTGCGCCGCGAATTATGGGAGCACCGGTCAATTTACATTGCTCCGCTAGCGGCGGCCGGCGTTTTTCTGGCCGGATTTCTGATCAGTTCGGTGCATCTGGCTAGCCGCATGCGAGCGGCGCTAGCGCTTGATGCGATGCACCAGCACGGAAAGCTCGCTCAACCGTATGACTATGCGGCAGGAATGGTCATGCTTGCGTCATTGCTGGTCGGACTCTACTACTGCCTTGAGGCGTTGCAGAGCGAGCGGCGCGACCGCAGTATTTTGTTCTGGAAATCGCTGCCGGTTTCTGACCTCACAACGATACTTGCGAAGGCAACGGTCCCCCTGGTCATCGTGCCGCTTCTCGCATGGTCCATCACGACGGTTACGCAATTCGCGATGCTCATGGTGAACAGCGCGGTGCTGGCGGGCAGCGGCCTGAGTGTCGCCGCACTGTGGACGCAGTTGTCACCGGTCCAGATGTCACTGCTGTTGCTGTACCACCTGGTGACGGTCCACGCGCTTTGGCAGGCGCCTATCTATGGATGGCTGCTGATGATCTCAGCGTGGGCGCGGCGCGCGGCATTTCTCTGGGCCACCGTACCCCTGCTGGCGATCGGGATCGTCGAAAAGATGGCGTTCGGCACTTCGTATTTCGGACGAATGGTGGGGAGTCGTTTTGCGGGCGGGCCCGAGGCGATGCCGATGTCGGACAGCTTCCCGACCAATCCCGCAATCCACCTTACACCGGGACACTTCTTGAGCAGCGTGGGTCTGTGGCTCGGGCTGGCAGTGACTGCAGCGTTTCTCATAGCGGCGGTGCGGTTGCGCCGGTATCGCGAACCGAACTGACTGTGGTCTTTAGTGCGCTTCGCCGGAAAGTCTAACGAGCAGTCATTGATTTTGCACGGCTTGCGGCGCGGCTTGAAGCTGCGCCCCTTTCAAAAAGCTAGGTCAAAGCGCGCGCAAAGCTAGAGCTGTTCCGCAACCTTCACGGCCGTGTTGGGGTAGTAGTGGGCGAGGATTTCGCGGAAGGTTGCGCCATGTTGGGCCATGGCCTTTGCTCCGGATTGGCAGAGGCCGATGCCGTGTCCCTGGCCAATTCCCTCCAGGATGAACTCGTCTTTGTCTTGATTCTCTTTGTCTCGGCTGTCGTTGTCTCGATCGTCTTTCCTGACAGTGAAGTCGTTGCTCGGGACGGCGCTCCAGCCGAGGCGGCGATCAACTCTTAGTCTCGAGGACTCGTCGGAGCTGTGGAGAGAGACTGCATTGCTGGATGGGATTCTTGACGACCAGCGCTCTGGGTGCGTGCGGCAGTATTTGCAGTCGACGGAGTAATAAGGATAGGCGGAGGAGGGAAGACCTAGTTCCGCCGGTGTATGCGTGTGTCCGCTGCAACTGCGAGTGTACATGGCGGCGAATGGGTGCGAATCGTAGGTGAGGACCATGTCGCGGGTGGCGGCGACGGCCTTCGCGGCGGGACTCCCGGGCGAAGGAGGCTCGCGCAGGAATTGACAGTGCGTGGTATCGCAGAAATCGAAATCGTGATGACGCGGGCGGCTGGCGACAAAGTAGGATCGAGTGGCGACTGCTTGCGCTTTCAGTGCTTCGAGTGGAGTATCAGGTGCGCTCTCGGCCGCGACGACGGAGGCGACGGCGGTTTCAAGATCCATCGTAACGATCGCGGTTAAGCATCCGCCAGAGGGCTTGATCTCGAGCGTGCCGTGGTAGTGGCGCGTGAGCTTTCCGGGAACGGAGAGAACGAAATCGGTTGGATCATTTTCACGGCCGGTGATGGCGAGCGAGGGCGCACGGATTACGCTGCGGCCGGCGACGATGAGAAGGTTGTCTTCTGAGATTCGGATGCTGGCGACATCTGTGCCTGAACTTCTTTCGAGGATGATCTGGTCCATTGCGGCGTGCAGGATCAGCGCGGTACCGGTGAGGGCGGTCACTTTTAGTTCGCGCGGGTGAAAGAGGCCAAGCACGCCGATGTGAACTTGCGGGCTGGACGGGAGTGGGGCTTGCGCTGAGAGGGGGCCTGGGTGGACTGCGATCAGGATTATGGCGATTAGCGCCAGCGCGAGGATTGCGGAGGGAAGTCGCTGGGTTCGCAGTTTTGCAAGTGTTCTCGGGTTGCTGCCGGCGCTGTCGCGCTTCGCTCGACTGGACAACCGGGGGCGGTTGTCTCCACGTGAAAGTTTGGTCCTAGACTGCAAACCGTGGGTATTCCTGCATAAGAATCTTGGCCGCATCGAGTTAGTCCTCGATCCGGTGGAGCATTTGTCCCGCGGTCTTTGCGGCTTGCGCGCCGGGGACGCCGTGGACGCGGACCATGAGCAGAAGTTGAGGCTGATCGGCGGGGGTGAGGACTACGGCGAATCCGTCTCCGGCGCCGCGTTGCGCGTGAGTGCAGACTGCTGTACCAGTTTTTACGAGAACGGTTGCGTCGGGAAGGGCGCGGGCCAGTTCTGAACCGGTGCCATGGCGAGCGGACTCGGCCATGCCGTCGAGAATCTGGCTGACGCCGGGCTGGTCACGGCGATGCGCCAGTTCAAGATATGCGCGGGCCATGCGGAGCGGAGAGGTGCGCCAGCGATTTCCGAGACCAGCGAGTTGAGCGCCAGCGGTATCGCGTGGGGGAGCGTCGAGGCCGAAGCGAGTGGCGACGGGCGAGAGGTCGGCTGCGTTCAGATCTTCGGTGAGCATGCGGAAATACGAATTGCACGAGTGAGCGACGGCGGCTGTGAGATCGACGTTGCCGTGTCCGCGTGGAAGCCAGCATCCGGTGGCCGTGCCGCGACAGATGTGAGTCGGATAGTTGAACTCATGCTGCTCACCGTAGGCGAGAGCGGCGAAGGGCTTCACTAGCGATCCCATGGGAATGGGAGCGTTCGGATGGTCCCAGCGCGAGGCCAGAATGTGTCCGGTATTCGCGTCGAGGAGCAGGAAAGAGATGTCCCGGTTGGGGAAGTCGCGGTTCAGGGCTTCGGAGGCGGACTGCGCGAAGAGGGAAGCGTCGTTGACGTCGTCGGACGCGGGCGGTCCAGCGCGGCCGCTGGAGGGCGACAAGGCGACGAGCGCCAACATGAGCAGCAGCGCGATGGGCCTTATTGCGACCATTCGTACGTGACCGATTGTCGCACCTTGCCTTCATTTTCTCGAACCTCAATTTTCTCGGAGGAAACGCCGGCAAGCGTAGCGCTGAGACTCGCCATGTTGCCGGAGAAGAATTGCGGTTGACGTTCTGATGCGGTGTCCGTTGCCATGCCCGGGTGGTCGATCAGACCTGTGAAGCGCACGAAGTTGGCGCGCTCGCGCTGATGGTTGAAGCCGGCGAAATATTCGGCGGGCTCACGATTGGAGGTGCGCGTGAAGTTTGCGAGGAGCGATTCCATCAGCGCGGGATCATCGCTGACAAGGAAATATTTTCCGTGGGCAGAGGCCGCCAAAGGCCAGAGGCCGTCGAGTTGCTGGTATCCAGCTTTCTGTTGCCATGTGACGCCGAGCTGGCTCGCGGTGAGGCCTGGGCCGACGAAATCCGTCAGGACCGATTGAACGTCGGACTCCAGCCAATCGGTTGCGCTGACGAGAACGACAGCGGAGTGAATTCGGACGAAGACTCCGGCTTGATCTCGTGCAGTCGATTGCATCTGGAGGGAAGCTAAAAGCGGAGTTTTGTCGAGCAGCGTCTTTAGCGCCGACGTGGATTGCGGAGTGGTCGGGCGCTCGGCGGGAGCTTGATCGATGCGAGTTTCGAGATCGGAGGCTGCGCCCTGTTCACCGGAGGTGAGTTGCACTTGGGGCGCAATTTGCGATGGAGGCGCGGGACCGAGATGTGGCGCGAGAAGCTTGGTCTCGAGCAAGGCGAAACAGGAATCTGCGGTGGGATTGGCCGTAGCGGAGTAGACGCCGACGTTGTCGGGGATGAGGCGTGAGAGATCGGCAGCGGCTGCGAGCGCTGCAGCGGGTGCGGGCTGAGCGGGTTCTTTTTTGCGGATCAGCACGCGCTCTTCCCGATACTGATGGCCGGAACGGAAGAGGTCGGAGACCGCGGCGGAGTATTGCGAGAGATCGGTGATGTTTTGCTGGACCCAGTAGGTGCGGAAGTATCCGTTGGGTACAAGCTTTTCGAGGTCGAGGACGAGGCGGAGGTCGCCGGGCTTTCCGGCGGCGGCGGTTGATTGCGTCCACCACTGTTCGTTTTCAATGGTGCGGTCCTGCTTGCCGGAGATGAGTTGGAGGGCTCCTGCCAGCAGATCTTCACGCGTGGCGAGCAGAAGGTAGTCGCCGGAAACTGCGAAGGCCACTTCGCGTTTGGACTCGGGATCGCGGCGGAGATAGAAGTCGACGCCACCGGCGATGCGGGGTTCAAACTTTGCGCGCGATTGCCAGAGTTGGGTCTCCATGGTTTTCGCGGATGGAAGATAAGTGATGTAGAGGAACTGCAGGTTGCCGATGTCGTAGATGGCGAGAGCGCTGCGTTCTCCGGAAACCTGGGAAAGAAAATTCATGTCAGGCGGCAGGCCAGCGGCGGCGGCGAACTGATCACTCGCACCTTTCAATCGCAGGAAGAGACGCGAGCGAGAGAAAACGTCGTAGCTGCTGCTTTCGGTCCACTGACGTTTCTCCGGAGAGGAATTCCAATCGTTGAGGAGCGAAGAAAAATCTTTTGCTTCGAGATAGAGGAGCGGGCCGGCAGGCATGTATTTCGATAGTGGAGGAGTGGAGGGCGCGGCGGCGCGGTATGTGGCGAAGACGATTCCGGCCAGCGCGAGGGAGACACCGACGATGAGGATGATGCGTTTCATTGGTTGACGCCTCCTTTTGCAGTTGCGGGTTTGGGCGCGGGAGTGACTTTGGCAAGGAGGCGCGGTCGGACCACGCGATCCTGCTCGAGCGGTTCGTGAAGGAGCGGTTGGCGAGCTGCGTTCTGATGCTGGATTCGAAGAGCGGATCTTGTGTCGGAGATTTTGCGCAGTAGTGCTCGGCGTATCGGCGGTGAAGTCTGCAGGCGGTGAGCAGCTTGGTAGTACGACAGCGCGTCAGAGAGGCGGTCGAGACGGCTCATGGTGTCGCCGATCATCCGCGCGATCTCGGCTTGCTGAGCGCGCGAGAGTTTCGCCGCTTGCGTAGCTGGAGCGGTGGATTCGTCTTCGTTCCCTTCTTCCTCGTCGCCGGAGCTTACGATCTGCTCCTCTTCGGCGGCTTCGGGAGCGTAGTTAAGGAGGAACTGCATTTGGAAAAGGGGCTCCATGATTCCGAGAGCGTATTCGTTGGACTGCGCCGCCGCTGCGGCCTGGAAGAGCGGGACGCGAGCTTCGTCGCGACGGGGGAAATCGATGATGCAGTGGCTCAGGAGTTGAATCTTCATCTGCGCGTCGGCAACATTCTGAGCAGCCCTTACGCGCGCTTCGTAGAAGTAGAATTTGTCGGCCGCGCTTGGGCGTCATAGCAGTAGGAGGAAGCCGGCAAGAAGGTTGAGTTCTCCGCTGCCGAGATCGGAGTGAGAACGTCCAGCGAGGGCGGCCGACGCTTTGAGACGGAGATCGTACGGAGCGTTTGATGCTGAGGCGATCGTTGCGAGCGAAGTCTGGGCGGTTGCAGCCTCATTGTTAGCTGCGAGCTTCGCTTTGGCGAGACGCAGCCGGTAGGAGGGGTCCCAGGGGGAAGACTCGACCAGTTGGTCGAGGAACTCGATGGCTTCCGCGTTGTGTCCAGTTTTTTCAAGCAGGGCGGCGGCGGGATCGAGATTCTCGAACGGGTTGCCGACGGCGATCACCAGGCGGCGCAGGAGATCGAGTGCACCGGCGGTGTCGCCGGATGCGAGGCGAATCTCGGCGAGACCGAGGAAGTTGGCGGCGACGAGTTGGTGCTCCGCAATCTCGCGCGCAAAGACCAGTTCGAGGATCTTGCGCGCGGACTCTTTGTCTCCGGCTTCGAAGAGCTTGCGTGCGGCGGGGCGAAGAATCTCAGGAGCGGGCGCGGATTGCGGTTCGGTGCGGTAGGCGGCGAGTTTCGAGTCGAGAGTGGAGAGTTGTGCGGCAATCTGCAGATCGAGCGGAACGAGCGTCGTGGCTTGTGCGTCCTGAGTTTCTTTGGGTAAAGCGGTAATGGCCGATGCTGCAGCCGAGTACTGTTTCGTGCGGACGAGATATTGGACCCAGCGGACTTGCCAGGAACGAAGATCTTCCTCGGCGGATTGACGTTCGAATCCATTCAGTCTGGTGACGTCTGTCTCTTTCGATTGGAGAATGCGTTGGTAGATCGGTGCGCGTTGCGCGAGAGGAATCCACGAGGCGTCGGCGATGTCGGCAAGAACGAGCGTTGGATCTTGCGCGGCGGAAGAGAGATCGAGCAGCCATGCCGTGGCCGCCGTTGGATCACCGATGGCTGCGAATGCGGAGTGGAGCAAGGCATTCGAGCGGTAGTTGCCGTTGTGGCGAAGGTAGGTACGAATGATTGTATCCGCGTCAGGCTTCAGTTCGCTGAAGAGGTGCCGAGCGGCGAGTTGATCGCACGTGCGTCCGAGGTCGGTCCAGAAACTCTCGGGGACATGGGCGCTGTTGAGCTGCGCCGAAAGAATTGCAAAGGCCTGTTTCCACTGTGCCAGAGCTGCGGCACGATCACCTTGTTTGTAGTAGGCGATGGCTAGGCTGTCGTAAACATCGGGACGGTTGGGCGAGAGTTCGAGCGTGTGATCGTAGTCAGCGATGGCGCGATTGTTGTCGCCGGCGCCGGCGTAGTAGTCGCCGAGGGTGAGGTATCCGGAGGCGGTGGCGGGACTCTCTTCGAGAATTGCTGGAAGGAAATCCTCCGGGTGGCCCAGCTTCGAGGTCCCGAGATATTCGCCGTAGCGCGAGCCATAGTAGAACCAAATGTTGCCGGCGAGCTGCTGATTGCGATCGACAGACTTCAAGAGACGCACGCTGATTGGGTCATCGCCGAGTGCGGCGAGGAAGGCGTTGTTTACGTCGGGCGTGGGCTCGGCGAAATAGAGTCCAACGAGTGCGTTGTAGGCTTTGTTCCACACCGGCTGGCGAGCCTTGCCGCGAGCCTGAACGACGGCGTGAGAGAGTGCCGCGCTGCCGTGGGCGACGGCATAGTCTGCTGCCTCCTCGCCTGAGGAGTTTGGCCAGACGGAGGCGATGCGAACGAGTTCTTCCGGTTGATGCGCGAGGAGCAATTGGAAGAAACGCTGCTCGTGCGCGTTGTCCAGAAAGTTTCTGGAGAAGACGGTCGAGAGTACGCGGAGTTCGTTCGATTCGTCGGCCGCGGAGCGATAGGCATCGGCTGCGGCAAGCAGCGGGGCGCCTCGCTGCGTCGAAGACAACGCAACTTCTAATTGTTCCATCTGGTGACCGAGTTCGGCGAAGCGGCCGCGGCGACGCTGCAGATCGACGAGAGGCTGTGTGTTGGGATAAGAATTGGGGAGGGCCGCCTGATGCATGATCCACTGAAAGCGCCAGAGGGCCTCCTGGTCGGCGAGGGCGGCGTTTTCTGCGAGGGGGATCGCGAATTTGTCGAGATCGTCGGGAGTCATGCCGGCTCGCTTCGATTCGGCGAAGTGGGCGAAAGCGAGACGTTCTTCTGGCGTGAAGTACGTATTCACCGCGCCGCCCATCTCCTGCAAAGAACCCTGCATGCCGTTGCGGGCGGTTTCGATACGGGTGCGGCGAACGTTCTCGCGCCACTGCGCGTCGGTGAGGCCGGTGACGCCGACTCTTTCCATCTGCTGTTTTAAGACGGGAAGACTTGCTGCGGATTCTTCGAGCGCCTTCTGTAGCGTGGTGAAGGCTACGTCGTGCTGGCGTAGGCGAGTCATGATGCGAACGTAGGTCTTTGCGCCGAGGTGATTGTCGGAGCCGGCGAGCAGATCGGCACCGGCCTTGGCGACACCTTGCTCGGCGAACGTGCGCGCCTGGTCGAGCATTCCCCAAGTTTCGAGGCGGCGGGCCACTTCAAAATAGTTGTTCGCGTTTTCGGGGCGGCCGTCGATGAGCGCGGCCTGCAGCGCGGCGACAACTTCTTTGACTTTGCCCTGACGTGCGCGAACGGCCGCGAGCTTTTCCATCCATTGCGGATCTTTGTAAGCGAGTTGATAGATGTGTTCGTAGTCAGTGGCAGCCTCGTCGAAGCGCATGAGACGCTCTTCGAGTCCGGCGCGGGCGATGTAGAGGTCGGTCCGATCAGGGCGAATAGTGATGGACTTGGCGTACGTGTCGATGGCGGCGGCGTAGTCTTCCAAATTCGTTTGGGTGCGGGCGAGAACCATGGACCAACGATAGTCACGCGGAGATTGGGCGACGGTCTTAGCGTAGAAGTCCACGAGTTGCTGCTGGCGCTGGTAGCGGAGCGCGTAGAGAGCGGCTTCGGTGACTAGTGTGTCGTCCTCGGGGAAGTTGTTGATGAGTTCGATGTACTGATCCACGGCGCCTGAATAGTTCTTCATGCGAGTGAGTGCGGGGATGAGACCGCGACGAAGAGTCGCGATCTGCGCCTTGCGCACGTCCAGGGGAAGTTGTGCGGTGCGGAAGAGAGCAATCTTGTCGTTGTAGAACTGATCGAGGCCAGGGTCGTCGCCGGCTTGAGCGTAGGTATCGGCCATAGCTGCGAGATATTCTCCGCTGTAGGGAGAGGCGTTCAATAGGCCTGAAAGCACGTCGCGGGCTTGCTGGAACTGTTTCGCGTCGGTCTCTTTGCGGGCAGCCTCGTAGGAGAATTGAGTGCTGAGAGCGGGATAGGAATCCTTCGCGGCTTGCAGCAGAACGTTGATTGCTTGCTGCTGCATCTTCATGCGCCAGTAGAAGTCGACGGTGGAGCGGATGACGCCGAGGATCTTGAGATTTTCGCGGTAGAGCACTTCGACATTCTTCTGGGCTTCGGAGAAGTCTTTACGGCTTTCGTAGAGGCGAATGAGGGTGTAGCGAAGTTGCAGGCGAGTGACGGGGTCGGTGGTGAGCGCGGCCTGCTTTTCGATGGCGTGCTGGCGGACGGTTTCGAGTGACTTCTGTTGCGCGAGGGTTTCGATTTCCTCAGCTTGCTCGATGGAGGTTGTCGTTGTCGCGATGGAATCGAGAAGAGATTCTATTTCCGGCTTGCGGTTCTGAGCTTCGAGGACCTTTACTCGCAGATATATCCCGGACATCTGGAGATTCGGAAGGTTGGCGAGTTTGGCGGTGCTCTGGTCGATCGCATCGCGAAACTTCGTGCGCCGCGCCAACTGCAGTAGACGAGTTTCAGCGGACGATTCGGGCGCGCTGAGAGATCCTTTTACGTATTCCTCGATGGCCCGCGGATAATTGCGCTGATTTTCATATATGGCACCTTCTTCGTACGAGTAGAGATTTGGATCGGCCAGACGTTCGCGACCCTTGGCCAAGAGGCGGAGTGCGTTCTTGAAATCGAAGTAGTCCCAGTAGATGGTGGCGGCTTCGAGATATCCGGCGGATTGGCCAGGAGCGACTTGTGGGATGCGTTCCCAGTAAGGGGCAGCCCGGGCAAAGAGTTCGCGATCGGAATAGATATCGCCGATGCGGGCCATGGTCTCGGTGTCGTCGGGATTGGCTTGGAGCAAGTTATCTTCGATCTTGGGCGGCGACGTCTGTGTCGGCTGGCTCGAAATAGGCGAGCGAGCGATAGACGGAGGATGCGGTGTGGCCGAGTTCAGTTTCGGCGGGATACTGCGCGGCGAGGGACTTCAGGAGAGGCGCGCTCTCTTCGAAATGCGAGCGCCAGAGATCAGCATTGGCGATGAAGTCGGCGGCGGCAGGATTTTTCTGCCAACTGGCGGCGTCGGGCGCGCTTTGACGGAGCGCGGTGAGTTCGGAGTCGAGCTTGCCGCTGCTGGAAAGAAATTCGAAAAACTGGTTGCGAAGAGACGGTTCTTCGAACCAGTGCTGACGCAGCAAGGCTTCCCACGCGGCGCGGTCGAGGGTCACCGGTGATCGATAGGCAGCAAGAAGATTGCGGACGAAGACGGGGTTGTGCGGGAAACGTTGATGCGCATAGAGGTTCAGGCGCAAGTAAAGGCCGGGCGTTCCGTAAACGACTTGGCTGAAGTATTGCTCGAGTTCGGTGCCCCGGAAGGTTGCAACCGCGTCGCGAGTGAGTTGCTCGAATTCTGAGTCGCGTTTGTAGCGCAGATAGAAGCGGGCCAGCTTGTCGTACCAGGATTTATCGGAGAAACGGGCGATGGCGCGGCGATAGATTTCTTCCTGCTGAGAGCCGAGCCGGTTCTGATCGAGGAAGACGGCGAGGCGTTCGTAGAGGCCGGGATCATCGGGATTGCGATCGATCTCGCGGCGAAGCACGGCGAGCGCAGGAGGAATCTGTTTCATTTCGACGAGGCGGCCGAGGTAGCGCTCGAGGACGCGGGAGTATTCGGGAGAACGCGCGCCCAGTTGGCGAGAGGACGATGCCGTTGCCCCGAGTTGAAAGGATTCGCCGACTTTGTGGCGAGGAGCGGAGTTCTGTTCGGAAGTTTCACCGGTCTGGCTTTCGCCGCCTTCTTCGTCTTCTGAGTCGGCCGTGTTCGTTGCGCTCGTGTATGGCGAACGAGTGTAGTTGGACGAGGAATCGTATGCAGCTTCGGCTGATCCGAGTGGGACGTTCTGCGATTGAGCGGCTAGTTCTTGAAGAACGGAATCGTAGATTGCGAATTCGTTTTGCGTGTCGTTCTTGCGAGCGTAGGCGTCGGCCATGAGCAGTGCGACAGTGGTGCGCTCGGGGGCTTTGGGGAAGTTTGTCAGAAATTCGCGGCCGCCCTGAATGACGGCATCGCTCTCGCCGGAGTTGGAGTAGAAGTCGAGCAGCTTCGCGTGTAACTCCGCGCGGCGTGCGGCATTCGGGAACTTTGAATCCAGAAGCGCGAGCAGTTCGGCGGCCCGTCGAGCGATGGAAATACGGCACGGCACGTTGCTCTTCTTCGGAGTACTGCGAGGCAGGTTCGGTGGTGTTGAGGATGAGCGAAAGGATTCCGTTCAGATAGCCGGGACCCTGATCCATAGTCGCGATGTCGCGATACATGGAAAGTTCGCCGGAACCGATGCGGATGGGAGTTTCAGGCGCGGTGAGCAGGAGATTCGTGAGGCCCGCGATTGCGGTTTCCTGCGCGTTCGGAAGATCTTTACTGTTGTAGAGAGCGAAGTAGTAGCGAGCGGATTCGGGGTAGGCGTGAATGTCCTCGAGGAGGCGGGCGCAGACGTAGAGTTCCTGGGATGTCCACGGCGACTTGGCGGCGTCTTTGTGCAGGCGGAAGTCGGCGATGGCCTGCTGGGCGGCGTCAATGTTGCCCTGCTGTTGGTAGTAATAAAAAAGGCGGGCGGTGGCGTTGAGGTCTTCGGGATTGGCGACCAGCGCGGCGTGGGCGTCGTCGCGGAACTTGCGCAGGTTCTGGGTGTCGCGGAGGAGATCGAAATAACTTTTGACGAGTTGAGGATCCCAGAGCGGCTGGAAAGTTTGCTCGTAGACAGAGAGTCCTTCGCGAACCGATCCTTTGCGATATTCGACCATCGCGGTCGCTTTCACGGGAAAGACCTGATCGTTGGGGAATTGCTTGCGGTAGTCGGCGACGAGTTGCGTGGCGGCGGAATATTCTTTTTGCGCGACCAGGAATTGCAGCAAGCGGGCGTAGAGCGATTGCTCCTGCGGATAGCGGGCGATCCAGGCGCGATATTGGGTGATGGAAGTATCTTTCGGCAATCCCTGAGCCTGAATTACGCCGAAGATGCGCTCGAAGGCCTGCCAGGAACGCTGTTCGGCGGGAGCGAGTGAGTTTCTCCGCGGCGATGGGTGGAGCGGTGGCCACGAGCGACAAGCTTTTGATTTCGTCGGTTGGGCGGACGCGGTGGTGGTAGAAATCGGCCAGGGCGAGCTGGGCCGTGATCTTGTCAGAAGAATTCTCGACGTAAGCTCTCCAGTCGGATTCCGCGGCGGCAAAGTCGAGTTGCTGCTCGTCTTCGAGGGCGCGCAGGGAATAGAGGTCGGCGTTGCGCGGCTGAGCCTTGATCAAGTCAGTCAGCGCGGGGCGAGTCTCGCTTGGAGGTCGGCGGAAAGCGACTGCGCCGTTGGGTAGCGACATCATGCGGAAGAAGACGGCTTCGAGAGCGGTGCTGGCGTCGACGTTGCGAATCCACGAAGGCAGTTCGCCAAACGCGAACACTCCGCCGAATGCGGCGATCAAGAGTGCGAGCGCGATCCGGCGTGCGCGACGCGCCTGAAATTCAAGGAAGTACTTCAATCTGCACCTCCTGCGTACCAATGTTGTGGGCAATGTCCTCGGCGGTGACGGTGAGTTTGTAGGTGCCGGGGATGGTTTGATCGGGAATCGTGAGAGTGCCAGTATTGGCGGCGGCGTGGGCGTCCCAGCGGAGCGCGATCGGGACGGCGCCGGCATCTTCCATGCGAGCGACGAGAGTGCGCGTGTTCTCAGAGGCGCTAACTTTCAAGGCGATGGTTTCTCCACGCTGAAAGCGTTTGCGATCGAGTTTCACTTGCACGACCGGAGACTTGCTGGCGATGACGAATGTCTTCGACTCGCGGTAGGTGTGGCCGACTTTGTCGCGCAGGATTAAGCGGACGGTATAGGTTCCATCCTGCATATCGGTAGGGGCGAGAAAGCGCGTCTGCCAGATGTCTTCGGAAGAGAGATAGCGAAGAGGTTGCACCAAGCCGAAGGGAAACAAGGCGATGACCGAGGTGATGGATTCGTCCGTTTTGACTCGCAGAATGGGATCGCCTGGACGGATGACGCGAGGTCTCAACAATGCACGGGGAACAGCCAGGAATGACGTGTACGGCGTGACGAATTTGTATTGGCGGGCGAGGCGGATGATTTCGTCGATCGTGGCCTGGTCTTCGCCGTCACGTTCAATCTTTTCGAGAAGCGCGTCGACGCGGGCGCGGGCCCAGAGGCGCGGCAGTTGCGGGTGGTCGAAGGATTCGCGCGGGAGGCTTGTCTTTCCTGACATTTCAACCGCGGCGCCGTCGCGCACACCGTGAACAATGAAGGAGACATTCTCCTGCGGCTTCTGGTAGCGGCCGACCCAGGAGGCGAGGGAACCGGAGAAGGTCGCGGCCTGCAGTGGGTAGACGGTATCGACTGCGGAGTTGGGCGCGACGGAGAGATCGAGTTGGCCGACGGGACTGCGGCCGATTTTCGAGAGGAAGGAATTCAGTTTGAACTCCATGGGTTCGGTGGAGAGGACGTGTTCGAGCAGACCATCCTCGCGAGCGAGCATGCGGAAGAGTGGAAGGTTGGCGTCGTCACCGACGGCGAGGATGTAGGTGCGAGGACGTTGCGTGTCGGGAAGTTGCTTCCATGCAGAGGCGTACCAGGCGGCGAGCTTTCCGTTCTGGATGGGGCCGCGGGTCGCGCCGCCGTCGCTCAGAATAACGAGATAGGTATTGTTAGCTCCGGGCGCTGAGGCCTGCTGCAGGCCAGTTTTGAGCGCGAGTTGAACATCGGTTCCTCCACGGAGGCGGCTGGCACGAACGGCGTCTATGGCGTGCTGAATGCTGGGGGCGTCTGCCGAACTGACGGGCACGACTTGTGTCTCGGTGTTGAAAAGGACGAGGCCGAACTGGTCGGCGGGACGCAGCGTGTGCAGAAGAGTTTCGAGAGCCTGATAGCTGCGTTCAAGTTTTTCCCACTGCATGGAGAGCGACGTGTCGAAGAGGACGATGACGGTTTTCGGGGCGCCAGTGGCGGCGTTTGCTGAGGGAGCGGGCGAGTTTCCGAACCCGAGGAGAGCTTCCGCCTCGAAGAAGCCGGGTTCGTTGGTGGTGCGGATTGGGGCAGTCTCGGTAGGCGACGGCTGGCCGCTTACGGGATTTCTGTAAGTGAGGAGTTGCAGAGTGTCGGAGGCGGCAGGGTCGAGATCGTAGGTGACAACGAAATCCTCGCCGAGGTTGACGTTCTGTCCTTCGAAATGGCCTTGCACCACGTGGGGAGTGTTCTGATCGAGTTGCAAGGGGAACGTTTTCGCGGGCGCTTGAAAGTTGCGAATCGCGTGGGCGGTGCGCAATTCGAAGTTGATGCGGAGATGCGCGGCGGCTTGCGCCTGGTAGGCATCGGGACGAAGCGGGATCGCGAAATAGGATTTCAGGTTTTCAACTGGGATCGATTCGTGATACTCGATTTCGAGGCGCTTCGTTCCCCAGGCTGGAATTGGAACGATGCGGGCGCTGAAGACAGAACTGCGCTTGGCCTCTTCGGCGCCGCGTTCGCCCATCTGCAGAAGGCCGGGATCGATCGACTGCTGCTTGAGTTGGTTATAAAGTTCCTCGGCGCGCTTGCGTTCGAGGATCACGGCGGGGAGGCGGACAGGGCCGTCCCACGTGGCGAAGTCGGAAATGGTGGCGTGACTGGGCAGCGCGAAGATGTAGTTTCCTTCCTCGATCCGGCTCGTGTGGTTGGCGAATACCTGGCGCACGAAGACACGCGCGTCCCCGTTGTCGATGCGGACGGTGATTTCCATTTCTTCGAGCGAGAGGATGGCGGGATTCGGCTGCTGCTTATCGCGCGGGATGAGGACTCCGGCGTCGCCAAGCAGCGGTGCAGACGTGAGGAGACAGAGAAGAAACGATAAGGCCAGATTTTTCATGAGTGCAGCTTTTGCTCTGGTATGCGGACCAGTCCGTTATCTGTACCGATGTAGATGTATCCGTTGGCGGAGGCGAGGGCGGTGACGTTTAGCGAGGGTAATCCGGTGTGAATCACCGACCAGCGCTCGGAGTGGCGATCGTAGAGATACAAACCTTCGCCGAGAGTTCCGGCGAGCACGTAGTTGGCGGTCACGAGCATGGCGTTGGGATTGACTTCGAATGGGCCAGAACCGGTCTCGAAGGAGTGGAAGCGTCCGGAGCGATCGAGGCTTAGAATGCCCGCGCCGTAGGTGCCGACCATCCATTTTGTAGTCGAGCGAGTCAGAGCCGAGCGGGACGATGGCGGTGATCCAGTTGTGTTTCAGGTTGGAAGTTGTGGTGGTGAAGTTGGCGGTGACATCACCTTTGTTGAGAAGCGAAAGACCGCCGAGAGTTCCGGCGAGGAGTGCGTCGCCTGAGACGCCGAGGGCATATACGTGATTGTTGACGAGGCCGTGGAAGGCGTACATGCTGCGGGCGCCGCCGGCGTCGAGAAAAGTTAGGCCCGCGGGAGTGGCGAGGGCGAGGCCGTCGCGGTACGCGACGATGTCGGTGACGTGGTCGGCGATGAGGCCGTCGGCGCGGGTCAGCACTTGCTGCTCGGTGCCAGCGGCGTCGAAACGAACGAGGCCGTTGGCTGTAGCGACGTCGATGGAGCCGGTTTTCGCGTCGGGGAAGATGCGATTTACGCAGAAGACGTGCTCGTCTTCTATATGGCGAGCGCGGCGATTGTCGTCGGCGAGAACGTCGAGGCCGCGATCGAAGTAGCCGACCCAGAGATGGCCGTTGGCATCGGCACTAAGCGCGGAGATGTTGGGATCGCTCAGAACTGCGCCGCTGGACTCGAGTACGCGGCGCCAGCCGAAAGCGTGAGCGTCCATACGGTAGAGGCCGTTGCGGGCAACGGCGAAAGTGGCGTCATCTGAAGTGAATAGTTGGTGCACTTCGGAGAGTTCGGCGCCGGGTGCGAGATTTGGATTGGGGCGGCGGCCTTCGAGAGGAATTGCGATAACGCCTTGGTCTTCGGAGCCGACATAGAGATGGGTCTGCGTTGCCAGCAGTGCGGTCGCGAGGACGCCGGGAGCCAGCGCGCGGGAGAAGCGCGCGCCGCTGAAGACGGCTACGCCGGTCGCGGTGCCGACGTAGGTTGTTTCGCCGGAGACAGCGAGTGAGAGTACTTGAGGATCAGGGAGCCCCTGCGCTTCGGTGAATGTGTCGGTCTCGCCAGCGTGAAAGTGGAGGACGCCGTGAGTCAACGTTCCCACCCACAGGTCAGATTCGTTGCCAGCCAACGAGGTGACGTAGAGTGCGTCGAGCGTCGGATGGAGAACGGTGATTTGTTTTCCGTCGTAGACGAGCACGCCACGCTTCTTGGTTCCGAAGAGCAGATGTCCCGAGGGAACTGGGAGGATTGTGGTGATGGCGCGGGCGTCGGAGTTGGCGGGGAGAATCTGGCGGAAGGCGCGGCCGTTGAAGGCGAGAATTCCGTCATTCGCGGTGGCGATGATGAGTTCTGATTCGTGCGAGTCCGACAGGACTGCCGGAGATAGCGCGATCAGAGGCGAGCCGGGGAGATCAATGCCGACGGAATATTGATGGAGCAGAGTGCCGGATGGGTCGTATTCCTGGAGGCCGGATGGTCCGGCGATATAAAGATGATCTTGGAAGCGGGCGGCTTGAAGGAAGACTGCGGGAGAGCTGACGACTTCGAATCCGGTGTCGAGGGCCGCGGCAAGCGGGTGCACTGAGAAACGGAACTCGCGTTCGGCGCGAACGTCTTCGGTGGCCGAGCGAAGGGCGCGGGTAGTGCGCCACATGACGAATATCGCGAAGCCGAGGGCGAGCGCCAAACTCGCGGCGACTGCCACTCGAACAGACACGATAGAGGCGCGCTTCATAACTCCTCTGGCCGGACAGGGAACTATAAACCTCGAACTCGGTGCTGCAAACTGAGAAGCAAGGCTCGGACCATACTGCTAGATCAATGTGGGAGTGGGGTTTCTCTGCGGAAGTCAGTAAGTGGAGTGTGGGGCGAGGGAGACGGTGTATCTGGGGTGACACGCGTTGAGATCGTGATGCGGGATGTGTTGCGGAGAGAATCGGGGGCGAGACGCCCCCTCGACAGCCGGCGAGACGCCGGCGCTGCGCGCGGGTGCCTAGGTGGTCGGGCGGTTTGGGGAGCCGAATGCTTTTTGGACCAGGGTGCAGCGGGCGGCGCCGATCAGGCCGCAGTCATCGTTGAGAATAATTTTGACTGGCATGTCTTTCAGCAAAACCTCCATGCGACCTTTTCCAAGGAACGCCTGCATGAATGCGGGGTCTTGCATTTTGGCGACGTTCTTGGCGGCGATGATGCCGCCGATGAAGATGCCTCCGGTGGTCATGTAGTGGAGCGCGCAGTTGCCGGTTTCGGCTCCGAATACGCTGACGAAGATTGAGAGAGTCTGATCGCAGATGGGGGCTTTGCCTTCGAGAGCCAATTGCGAGATCAGCGCGGGAGGGTCGGGCGCGGCGTTGAGTTGGTCGCGGAGCCACGCGGGTTCGTCGGCCTTGTGCGTGTCGCGGAGGAAATCGTAAATGTTGCGAATGCCTGGGCCGGAGAGAATGCGCTCATAGCTCACGCGCTCGTATTTCTTACGGAGATAGGCCAGCAGTTCGATCTCGATCTCGGTGTGGGGAGCGAAGTCGGCGTGTCCGCCTTCGCAGGGGAAGGGGTGGTGGCGGAAACCGTCCCAGTAGAGGCCGGCAACGCCGAGTCCGGTTTTGGCGGAGATGACTGCGCGGTTGCCCTCGGCATCTTCGGAGCCCTCGCTCAACGTGACGAAGTCCTTGGATTCGAGCGCGTCGATGCCGTAGGCGTAGGCTTCGAGATCGTTGAGCAAAGCGACGGAATTGAGTTTGAGTTGCTTGGCCAGGTCGTGCGAGTCAATGGTCCAGGAGAGATTGGATATTTTGCTGCGACCGGAGCGAACGGGGCCGGCAACACCGAAGCAGGCGCTGTGAACCGGGATGCCTTCAGAGCGGATGAACTGAGGCAGAATCTCTGACAGACTCGCGTATTCCTGACTCATGTAAGTCTTCTCGACCACGCATTGAATGCGAGTGCCTTCGGTTTCGAAGGCGGCCAGCCGAGTACGAGTGGCGCCGATGTCACCTGCGAGAATCATGGCTCAATTGTCCTCCATTGGCGGTCATCGAGTTCGAGGAGTTGGTCTGCGGCGTCTGGTCCCCAGGTGCCGGATGCGTAGTTGGGAAATTTGCGGGGAGGCAGAGCTCGCCAGACGTCGAGGACGGGGTCGACGACGGTCCATCCAGCCTCAACCATGTCGGCGCGCTGGAACAACGTAGCGTCGCCCATCATGCAATCGTAGAGAAGAACTTCGTAACCGGTGTAGGCATCGGCGCCGAAATACTTCGAATATTCAAAACTCATGTCGACCGAGCCGACGCGAAGGAGCGGACCGGGGATTTTGGCTCCGAAACTGAGGGAGATTCCTTCCACCGGTTGGATCTGGATGACGAGAGTATTGGTGTGCGGCTTGTGGAAGGGCGCGTTTCGAAAAAGTTCAAAGGGCGTTCTCTTGAACTGGATAGCGATCTCGGTGTGGCGCTTGGCGAGGCGTTTGCCGGTGCGGAGATAAAAAGGAACGCCGGCCCAGCGCCAGTTGTCGATGTTGAGTTTCAGGGCGACGTAGGTTTCGGTGCGCGACTCCGGAGCGACTCCGGTCTCGGTGCGATATCCGGGGACATCTTCAGAATCGATTGCGCCAGCGCCGTACTGGCCGCGAACGCTGCGTTGCAGGACGTCTTCGGAGTTCAAGGGCAGGAGCGAATGCAGGACCTTGGCCTGCTCGTTGCGGACCGCGTCTGGCTGGAAAGATACCGGGGACTCCATCGCGGTCAAGCTGAGGAGTTGCATGACGTGGTTGGGAACCATGTCGCGGAGGGTGCCAGCATTGTCGAAGTAAGCGCCGCGGCGCTCGACGCCGACAGTTTCGGCATTCGTAATTTGTACGTGGTCGATGTAACGGCGATTCCAGATTGGCTCGAAAATAGCGTTGTCGAAGCGGAAGACCATGATGTTTTGCACGGTCTCTTTGCCGAGGTAGTGATCGATGCGGAAGATCTGATTTTCCTGGAGGACGCTCTTGATGTCGCGGTTCAGCGCCTTGGCTGATTCGAGATCCTGTCCGAAGGGCTTCTCGATGACCACGCGGCGCCATTGTCCGTTCTCCTGCTTCGTGAGGCCGGCCTTGCCTAGCTGTTGGACGATCGGCGCGAAGAACTTGGGTGCGGTGGCAAGGTAGAAGAGATAGTTGCCCTGGGTGTGCCGCTCGGTGTCGATGGCGGCGAGACGGTCGCGAAGGGTCGAGAAGGTGTTGGCGTTGCCGAAATCGCCACGCTCATAGAAGAGGCGTTGCCGGAGCCAGGAGAAAGCGGCGGCGTCGCCCTTGGGCAGGAATTCACTGACTTGATCGCGAAACGCGTCGACGCTTAAGTCATCGACCGAAACGCCGATCAGGGCGAAGTTGTCGGGGAGCAACTTGGCGCCCACCAGATTGAAGAGTGCCGGAATCAGCTTGCGTTTCGTGAGATCGCCAGCGGCGCCGAAGAGCACGAAGACGCAGGGTCCCGCGACTTTGCCGGCAAATTCTGGCGGCATCTCCAAGGCTGGTTGGGGGACGGGTGTCATGAGGTGCGCTCAGAGTTGGGTTCTTCACGGAATCGTGGAGCGCGATTATTGTAGGCTAAGAGGGATTGATTTCCCAAGTTGGGGTCTCTGGTCCACCAGCGAAAACCTACCACGAAGGACACGAAGGTTCACGAAGGTGGAACCACGAACGAGCGGAACAGTGCTGGCATGGGGGGCTTGCTGGGTGTAGGATGCTCGTGTTTCTTAGAACTTGATTGAGTTGACGGCCTTATCGTAGCGGAGTTGTGAGGCAGACCCGCAAGGGATGATGTTCTTGCAGGCCGCGCCGAACATACACGGGATCTCGCCCTTGATGTCGAGTCCCGGTTAGGCAACGAGGAGGAGCCATGTCGCTCAATCTGAAACGCCTCATCCGGCAACACAAACTCCTGATCCTGCAACCTAGAAGCCTGAGACGGCGCCTGGGCATAATCGTGTCTGCGCTCTTGTTGGCAGGTGTTGGAGTTTCACAAAAGACGCTAGAGAACGGGGTGCTTAAATACGATCTCCAGACGGAGATGAAGGCAAAAGGCACAGTGGAGGAAATCAATGTGCTTAGCGTGGGTGCGCGCAAGGATTTCACGGAACTGGTACTCAAGAGTGGAGATGACAAATTGCACATTTACGTCTGCCCCAAACCGTTTGAAAACGAAATGGGAATCAGCTTCGCCAAGGGAGACGAAATTGCGGTGACGGGGTCGAAGGTCAAACAGGATGCATCAGATGTGATTCTGGCGCGGGAGTTGGTGAAGGGTACGGACACACTGATGTTTCGCGATGGCAAGGGCAAGCCGGTCTGGGACGAACGAACGGGGAAGTGATCTCAACGCGCGAGAGGGACGCATGAAACTTTCCGACACGATAGGGATGATTTTGCAGAGGAAAGATGGGAATTCGGTGTTATCGGTGGCGCCGGAGCAGTCGGTCTACGAAGCGATTGAGAAGATGGCAATGCATGGGGTCGGCGCCATGCTTGTGATGTCACAGGATCGACTGGTAGGGATCTTGTCGGAACGCGACTACGCGCGCAAAGTTATTCTGATGGGACATTCATCGAAGGAGACTCTGGTTCACGAGATCATGACGAGCCCGGTGGTTTTTGTCAGCCCGCAGCACAGCGTTGACGAGTGCATGGGAATCATGACGAATCACCGCTTCCGCCATTTGCCGGTCGTCGAAAACGACAGTGTCGTCGGCGTCGTTTCGATCGGCGACTTGGTGAAGTGGATCATCTCGGGGCAGGCACAGCACATTCAGGAGTTGGAAGGTTATATCGCGGGGGCGTACCCGGGATAGAGTAAGTGACGATGTTACGGAGAGCGGGTAACTGACCAACCCTGCTCGCAAGGGTGAGCGAGTGAAAGAATTACATCCTCCCGTGTGCTTCGTAGTTAAGCCAACAGATTGAAAAGTAAGAGCTTGATTGTTTGGCAAGCTCTGTGCAACGTTTTATACATTTCCCGCAACTTAACTTGTTTGGTGACGCGACGAGTGTGTCGACTCAGCTTCCCCGACAAGCGGTGGGAAGCGTCCTCGTCTGAAAGCCACTCTAGTCTAATGACGCGGTCGTGGGACCGCGCAGAATATCCTGGGCTTCTGTTCGGCATTCGAGCGTAAAGGGTGTCGCCAGGGATTGGTGTCGAGACGTGGGCTTCGTTGTGGATTCTGAGGATCGATGCAATGCGACTGTTAAGCGCCCGGCTGATCATATCGTTGATTGTGGGCATCACGCTGGTGTCGCTTTGTACGTCGTACTATCAGGTCCTGGTATTGAATCGCGGGCTTCGAAGGGACTTGCAGCACCGAGCCGAGGTGCTCGGCGAGAGCCTCGCGAAGAATGTGGAACGGGATCTGGACCGAGACGCCCAGTCAGCCCTGCGCAGAACGGTACAGCAGTTCGCGAACCGTGAGCATCTTGTCGGACTCGCCGTTTACAACGCGCAAGGCCGTCCGATCGCGGTTACCACTAATCTCGAACCCCTGATCCCGACTGCTCCTGCTGTCGTGTTGCAGACTCTAAAAGAAGGACACAGTGCAAGCGAATTTCTCCGGATCGGGATCTCGTCGATCCACATCTATGCGGTGCCGTTGCATCGCGACGATGAACTGATCGGAACTCTGGCGATTGTGCACGACGCTGGATACATTCGTGGGGAAAGCCTTCGGATTTGGCGTGAGACCTTTCTTAGCGCACTGGCGCATGTCGTTCTGATCGTGTTCATCACATTGCTAATTGTGCGCTGGAGCATTGCTGGACCGATCGCACGAACGGCTCATTGGATGAAAGCTCTGCGTACCGGACGATCGTCGGCGCGGATCAAGGTGCCGGATCTGGAATTGTTCCGGCCCCTAGCGCGGGAAGTGGCGACGTTTGCGGAGAGTTTGAACACGGCGCGGTCGGCAGCGGAACTAGAGGCCCGGCTGCGGGAGACGGGACAGTCGGTGTGGACTGCGGACCGGCTCGCGGTACATGTTCAGTCGCGGTTGGCGGACGGCAGACTTTTTGTAGTCTCAAACCGTGAACCGTATATGCACACACGGCGAGGCAAGGGCGTCGTCGTCAACGTGCCGGCCAGCGGGTTGGTCACCGCGATCGAGCCGGTACTCCGTGCCTGCGATGGAACCTGGGTGGCGCACGGATCGGGTGACGCCGACCTCGACGCGGTTGACGGGCATGATCGCCTCGCGGTTCCTCCCGATGACCCGCGATATACCCTGCGACGAGTTTGGCTGACGAAGGAAGAAGAGGCTGGCTACTACTACGGATTTTCCAACGAGGGGCTTTGGCCCTTGTGTCACATCGCGCACACGCGGCCTTTGTTTCGGGCAGACGACTGGCAGAGCTATCAGGAAGTGAACCGGAAGTTTGCCGACGCGCTGCTGGAAGAGATGGAGAATATCACGCGGCCGGTGGTCTTGGTGCAGGATTATCACTTTGCTCTGCTGCCGAGAATGATCAAGCGGCGCAGGCCCGACGCGCGGGTGGCGATCTTCTGGCACATTCCGTGGCCGAATCCTGAGGCATTTCGGATTTGTCCGTGGCAACGCGAACTGGTGGACGGGTTGCTGGGCGCCGACCTGGTCGGATTTCACATCCAGGCGCATTGCACGAACTTCCTGCAGACCGTGGACCGAATCGTGGAGTCGCGCATCGACTGGGAACGCTTCTCGGTGCAGAGACTGGATCATCGCACAACGGTACGGCCATTTCCGATCAGCGTAGAACTTGCAGACACGCCGGTGGAACCTCCGCGCGAGTCTGCTTACGAGGAGCGGGCAGGATTGTTAAAAGCGATGGGCGTCGAAGCCGTGTTGATGGGCGTGGGCGTCGATCGGCTCGATTACACGAAGGGCATTCTGGAGAGATTCCTGGCGATCGAAAGGTTTCTGGAGAAGTACCCCCGGTACCAGGGTGTCTTCACCTTCGTGCAGATTGGCGCGCCCAGCCGAACCCACATCAAGCGCTATCACGATCTGCAGGCTGAGGTGGAGGCAGAAGCGGACCGAATCAACTGGCGATTCGGGGCGGATCAGTGGAAGCCTATCGTGCTCTTGAACCGGCAGCACAGTCATAAAGAGATAGAACCTTATTACCGCGCGGCGGATCTGTGTCTGGTTACCTCGTTGCACGACGGAATGAACCTGGTGGCTAAGGAATTCGTCGCTACCCGGCACGATGAACGCGGAGTGCTGATCCTGAGTTGCTTTACGGGTGCAGCGCGCGAATTGCTCGATGCGCTGCAAGTGAATCCGTATGACATCGACCAGACCGCGGAAGCGATTCGTGCCGCGCTTGAAATGTCCGCGGAAGAGAAGCAGATACGCATGCAGCGCATGCGGAAGGTTGTGCGAGAACAGAACGTCTTTCGCTGGGCGGGAACCTTGATCGGCGAGCTCTGCGAAGTACGTCTGGATGGGGCGGACGGCGGGCGCGAGAAATTTCGCACCGGAGCGACAGCAGGATAACGGGGCAGGAATGATCGATGAGAAGGTCGAGGAATTCCTGAGAACGGTAGCGACTGCGCCGCTGTCAGTCTTGCTGCTCGACTACGACGGAACTTTGGCCCCATTCTCCGTAGACCGCCAGGAGGCAGTGCCTTACGAGGGACTCGAAAGCCTCTTGCAACAGATTTCCGATTCGGGGCGAACACGGTTGGTGATCGTCACCGGCAGAGACGCTCGCGAGATTCCTTCCTTGCTGCGACTGCAGCCATCCCCGGAGGTTTGGGGTGCACACGGGTTGCAGCGCCTAAACACCGATGGAAGTTGTGATATGCCGGAGATTCCGGCTGGAGTGGTGCAGGCTCTCGATGACGGGAAACGCTGGCTGGCGGACCTTGGATTGGAAGACTCTGCTGAGCTAAAGCCGGGAAGCATTGCGGTGCATTGGCGCGCCCTGGAGAATGAGGAGGAAGCGTCGAAGCTGCGCGGAAGAGTCTTGTTAGGATGGTTCCCGATTGCCGAGCGCGCATCGCTGCGGTTGTTGGAGTTTGATGGCGGCGCGGAGATGCGCATGCCTGACCAGGATAAAGGGCATGCGGTTCAAACAGTTTTGCAGGAAACAGAAGGCGCGCCGATCGCTTACCTGGGAGACGATACGACCGACGAGCGCGCATTTCAAGCATTAGATCCAGTTGGATTGACTGTGCTGGTGCGGCCCACGCAGCGGCGCACCTCCGCGCAGGCGTGGCTGAAACCGCCGGGCGAACTCATGGAGTTTTTGTCTCGCTGGCTTGAAGCGACGCAGAATACGCCGCTGGGCCGAAGCGCCAAGCCGTGAGATGCCGGTTCGAGAAGGTTGGCTCTTACCAGCGGGGTTCGCGAGGCTGGCGTGCGTGACCCTGGTAGTCATCGCGTCCACGTCCGCCACCGCCGCCAAAGCGTTGTCCGCCAGTTTTGGGTCGGTCGGCCTTGGGCTGAGCTTCGTTGATTTTCAACGCACGTCCGCCGAGGTCACTTCCGTTCAGAGCCGCAATGGCTTTGTCGGCTTCACCAGAATTGGACATTTCTACAAAAGCGAAACCACGGGCGCGGCCGGTCTCGCGATCGGTGACGATGCTGACTTTCTCCACGGCGCCATGGGCTTCGAAAACGCCTCGCAACTCTGATTCGGTCGTGCTGTGGGGCAGATTGCCAACGTAAATGTTCTTCATTGCAATTCCTCTCTGAGTAAATCGTCTAGGGTGCGGGATTCAACTGCGGCGCGTCTGGACTCGCGCGTTTCAAGATCGCGAGGAGGCAAAGGACGGTCACGCATTGCAGTGGTGCGAGCGCTGCAGGCGGAGCGAACGGCGGAGATTCGACGGGAGGCTTCCATGATTCCCCAACGCTGAGGCATGTCCCCGAGATCGGCGGAAAGCGCCGCTCTCACATCCCCTTTCGATGTGAGGTCATCGTAACTGTCGGGAGAAGACTCTTTGTCGGCATTGGGCGCGTTGGCGAGGTAGCCGGGTTTGCCTACGAGAAACGCAAGCTGTTGGGGTGGTGTGGCGCCGCGAATGTCTTCACAAAACTTGTCGCGGTGCCCCGGTCCACTTTCCATGTCGATTAGGACCAAACTATAGAGGTCCGCTCGCCACCACGACCGGGCTTCGGCGATGTCGGCGGCGCAATCGACTTCCATGCCAAGTTTCCTCATCGAGTCCGCGCGCAGGTCGCGCTTGGTCGATGACGTATCGACGAGGAGGACTCGTCGATTTTTCAGTTTGCCGGGAATCGGATCTGAAAGCGGCAACGCAACCGACACTGTCGTCATGCGGACGCCGTCTTAGGCTGACCAGAGCTTGCTGGAGGTGATTTGGGTTGAGATGGCGTGTTCTTCAGAAGTTGGCGATCGCTCTGGCGTCGCGCAATCCGCTGCTTCCTTACGCGGTTGTATCTGGATTTGTCGCCGTTCATGCTGGACATGAGTAGCTCCTGGTGGTCAGGCTGGATGGAAAACAAAGTTGGAACTATCCGTTGCAAATTGCACCGACACGCGATCGACGCGAGCGCCGGTCTGCTGGCCTTCGGGTGCAGGCGATTGGAGCCGGGGAGTGAAGTGAATTGTGCGGGACCGTTGGTACAGAAAAGACGCCTCTCGATCTCTCAATCGCGAAGGCGCAAGGTGTGCCGTATCTTCGGGGTTAAGCAGTTCCAGTATACGCTGTTAGCGGGTGTTCCGCCGGATGCTCAGATTGCCGTAGCTGAGATGAGACCACGGCGGCTCGCGGGCGGGGCGAACTGGCCGTGGCGGAGCACGTTTGGCCAGCCGTTACTTTGCTCGGCGAGCTTCGGCCTGGGCCATCCAACCTCGGCGTAACTTGTCGGGCGGAATACTGGAGAGGTAGGGCTTGATGTCGAGAATGGGCGTTCCGTCCAGCATATCGACACCGTGGACATGCAGCAGCCGCCCCTCGCGACGGAGGAGTTCTACGACAGTCAGTCCAATGGGATTGGGCCTTCTCGGAGATCGCGTGGCGAAGACGCCGTGTGGACGATCATCAATGGGAGGGATGCCTACCAGTTCGAATCCTTCCGAGCGATCGAAGACCCAAACGACAAACAGGTGAGAAAAACCTTCAATGTCGGCGAGCCCGGTTTCGAATTCGGGAAGAATTTCGAGGGTGCCCTCTGCGTCGTGCTTGGCGCCAAAACCCTTCGGAATCTGCTTGGTGTTTGTGTAGGGAGTCTTGGCGATCCCGATCGGCTGCGGCGAGAACATGTAGATGATTCTAGTTAAGAAATCATCGTTCCACAAAAGTATCTGCCGAGGAAAGACGGTTGCCTCCCCTACTTCTTCTCCGGCTCACGCTTTTCCGCTTCTCGCGAGGGCGGATTATCGATCGGTTTGCGAGGCAGCATTTGATCACGCATCGCGGCGTCATAGACGAAGCTCGCCACGATCACTGAAATCTGTTTGAGATCGTCGGGTTGCAGGCGGTCGTAGACGTCCATGTTGGAGTGGTGAGTACGTGTCTCGTATTCGACGGGATCCTGGATGAACTGAAATCCGGGGATGCCGACGGCGTCGAAGGAAAGATGATCCGTGCCGCCGGTATTGCGCATGGTGAGCGTGGTCATGCCTAGATCTCTGAAGGGCTTCATCCATGCTTCGAAGATAGGAGCGACGGCTGTGTTCTCCTGCAAGTAGACGCCGCGAACTTTCCCTGTACCGTTATCGATGTTGAAGTAGGCGGAAACTTTTGCCTGTTCGGGCTTGACTGTGACGGGGCCAGCGTCTCGGCGTAAGAGAGTTGGCATGTCTTTCATGTTGGGATCGTTGCTGGGCGGACGCGAACCGAAATGCTTTTCGACGTATCCTTGGGAGCCGAGGAGTCCTTGCTCTTCGCCGCTCCAGAGGCCGATGCGGATGGTGCGACGCGGCTTGATGTCGAGAGTTTTTAGAATGCGCATGGCTTCCATCATGACGATGGTGCCTGCGCCGTTGTCGGTGGCGCCGGTGCCCGCGTGCCATGAGTCGAGGTGGGCACCGAGCATGACGACTTCATCTTTCTTGTCGGTGCCGGGAATCTCGGCGATGGTGTCGTATTGCATGGGATCGTCATCGTAGAAGGTGTTGACAACGTTCAGTTCTAGGGTGACGTCTTGCTTTTCTTGCAGAAGGCGCGCGATGCGACTCCAGTGCTCGGAGGCCATTGTGAGTTGGGGAATGGTGGTGGTCTCACCGGTTTTGTACGAGCCGCCGGACTGGACGAATACGGTTCCGCCGCCGGCAGTACCGCGGCTATGGTCGATGACCGCAAGAACTTTTTCATCGGCGAAGAACTGGTTTGTGTCTTTGATCAACTGGCGGCGCTTGGCAAACTCGGCCATGCGAGAGGCAGGGCGTTCGCCGGGAATCTCGTATGCGGCGGTCTTAGCGAGGTCATCGTCGCTGAGAACTTTGTATGGAGCTTCGGTGATGGGCTTCACTTCCGCGTCGGGGCCGAAGATCACGATCATTCCGGCAAGCTTGCCGCGATATTGATCGAAGTCCTCTTTCTTTTCGATGTTCACGCGAATACATTTGCCGGTAACGACGCCGTTGGTGCCGGGAGTCCAGGCTTTGGCATAGACGAGGAGAGGAGCGACGTCAGGAGAGGTCATACGGGTGTTGACGTATTGATTGGCCCATCCACGGCCGAAGGGACCCCAGGCCTCAAGGTGCGAGTTGCTCAGGCCCATCGCGGTGAGTTGGTCCCGAGTCCACTCGTTGGCACGCTTCATGTTCGGAGATCCCGTGAGGCGCTCGCCGATCGAGTCCATGAGGCCGGAGGCGAACTCCATGACTTTGGAATCGTGAAATCCCTCGTAGCGGATACGAGAGATGGTTTCGAGATCGACTTTTTCCTGGGACCAGACTGCGGGAACAAGGAACAACACTGCGGCGAGAGAACAGGCGAGTCGCGTCGACCGCTTCATGATGGCGGCTCCTAGGAGGAAATCAATCGGGGATTATACAGTCGAAGGCGGGTTGAGTCGGAAAAGGAATTGTAAAGTTATTTCAAAGCGGCGCCCCGTGATCCAGAGTGTGCGGGGCACACCACTTATGGCTAGTTCTTCACCGGTTCCTCCTCGGTTGGCGGGGCTACGGGCTCTTTGCGTTTTTCGCTGGCGTCGACGGAGTAGAGCATGTAGTGATCGAAGCTGTGACGGCGATAGTAGCGATGCTTGCGAAAATCGAAATAGATCTCCGCCGTTTTCGGCAACCAGAGAGTTGTGTTCTTCTTCGGGAATGGCACGGGGCCGTATTCCACGGTCTGGTGTTCGCTGGCCAACTGTATTTCAGGTACAGGTTTGACGACGTCAGCTTCGATGCGGACGATTTGAAACTTGTCGGCACTAATCCAGGCTCTGCCTTTGAGATCGACAGGGAGAACCTGATCGCCGAGTTTATAGCTGTGCATCCGATTGGGGCGGTCGTGCCGCTGGCGGAAGTGTACTAACCAAGTTGGCTGTCCGCGCCAGTCGGTCTGTCCCTCACAATTCAAATCGAAATCCTTCTGCATATCAGGATGAAAGACGAGAGCAAGCGCCATGAAGCCTGTGCTAGAAATGGCGTCGGGATTACCTTCCTGCGCAGATTTGTCAGACCGATAATCTTGGATGAAAACAGTGCCCAACTTGGACTCCGAAACCAAAGCGACATAGTCGTATTTTCGCGTGTCTGTATGAGTTGCGAAACCAAATGCGTCGATCGACTGATGGAACAATTGTTCGTCGGCGGCGAAGCGGGAGATATCCCTGACAAATTCCTGTACCTTTTTCCCCGACTCGTCGAGCACCGTCGCAGCCGGACATGCGACTCCAGGAGTTAGGTTTGGCCGAGCGTCGTCAACGTCGGCAGGGCGCCATGCCTGCGTCGTAAGGGCAGGATCAGGAACCGCTCCGAGCGGATCAGCGCGGCCCGCGTCAACAGCGGATTTTTCGGCGGATGCATCAGACTCGGAAGTGTGATTGCGTTTCTTGAGTTCTGCAACCAGGCTCTGGACCTGATAGACCATGGGATTCTGGGGAGAATCCTTCAGGAATATTTCGAAGGTCTGAATCGCCGCCTGATCGAACCCGAGTCCGATGAGTGCTTGCCCCAGGACGAGTTGGGCGGGGCTGGCAATCGTCTTTCCATCTTTCTGGCCCTTGGCTAGAGCAATTTGAGCTTCGTCGCGAGCTTTGCCGTAGTCCTTCTGCTGAAGATAGGCGTCGGCCAGTAAATTGTGAGGCAGCCAATTGTCTTCGTCGGCCAGAACGGCTCGTTCCAGGACAGATCGTGCCGCGGGATAGTGTTCTTGTGCCAATTCTGTTCTGCCGAGCAGAGTCAGCGCGCGGGAATTATGAGGTCTCTGGGACGCGGCAGAGGTCAAGTATGCCGCTGCCTGTGCATAATTCTTGCGCTGAAAGTACATATAGCCGAACAGAAAGTTCAGGTCAGAATCGGAGGGAGATAATTTGGAGGCAGATTCTAGATGCTTCTGCGCTTCAGCGAACTCGCCGATCTTCAGCAGAGATACAGCGCGTCTGGCCTCTTTTCGTGCCTTCGGAGACATGATGTCTGAAGTGACATCGAGGTTGATAGCGTTGGGATCGCGTTGCAGGATGATGTCGATGGGTTGCGGATGAATGGTACTCAACACTTGCACTGGTTGGCGAGCGCTGAGATATCCTAATGCGCTCACCTCGACCTCGTAGTTTCCGAACTCAATGTTAACGAATACGGCCTCCGTTTCGCCCTCGATTGTCTGGAACAGACCAAAGTGATTGGCCAGGTTCGTGAGATCGATCCGCATCGGTCCTTCGACGCGAGAATTTACCTTTTCGGCGAAGATATGGAAGACGAGGACTCCAGTGCCTTGCGCCGTGTTGTAGCTTGATATGCCTTCAACGTACTTAGGCGTTCTTGCATCGTCTCCGGGGCTGTGCGCGGGTATCTGGGAGAAGGCGCTTCCGATGATCGAGCACAATAGGCAGAGGATGCAGGCGGCACGAGGTGGGATCTTTCCTGGGAGAGAGATACGAAGCAGCTGCGCGAGACCAGAAATCGTTGTGGTACAACAAGGAAACATAAAGCAAGCCCTCGGCAGTGTGGCACAGCGGTTCCCGTGGGTCAAAGCACTAGCTCTTCTCTTATTGCTTCGTGGGGGGCGGGGCAATAGGCTCTTTGCGTTTCTCGTTAGCGTCGACGGAATAGAGCATGTAGTGATCGAAGCTATGCCGGCGATAATAAAGGTGCTTGCGGAAATCGAAATAAATCTCGGCCGTCTTGGGCAGCCAGAGCGTCGTGTTTTTCTTCTCGAACGGAATGGGTCCGTACTCCACGACCTGGTGTTCGCTCAGCAATCGGATTTCAGGCATGGGCTTGACCATCTCCGCTTCGATGCGAACGATTTGAAACTTATCGGCAGTAATCCATGCTCGTCCCTTCAGGGCGACGGGATAGATCCGACCTCCGACTTTATAGCTATGCATGCGGTTGGGATGGTCGTCACGCTGGCGGAAGTGTACAAGCCACGTTGCTTGCCCGTGCCAGTCGCCCAGACCTTCGCACGAGAGTGCAAAATTGTCGCGCATGTCGGGATGGAAAACGAGCGCCAATGAGGCAAAGCCATTGCTGGCGATGTGGTCGGGATAGTCTTCGACGGAAAGTTTCTCTGAGCGGTATTCGTCGACCGCGAGGAATCCGGGTTCGGGCTCAGAGATCGAAGCGACGTAGTTATACTTGCGCTCTTCGGTACGAACTGGATTTCCATACGGGTCGAGGGCTTGGTGGAACAGGTCTTCAACCGCGGCAAATCGAGTGGCGTCATCGACGAGTTCGCGCACGCGTTTGCCAGACTCTTCAATGACTCTCTCCGAGGGGCATACGACTCCGGGAGCAAGAGCGAGCCTGACCTCGTCAACGCTGGGCGGCTGCCACGGTTTGACCGAAAAGCCCGGGGGCGGAAGCGACGCCAGATTGTTGATCCCAGAGATTTGTGCTTCTATTTTCTTCGCGTTCTCAGCGGGCACTGGATTGGACTCGTGCTCTTTAACCTCCGCGATCAGGTCGCGGACCTGTTTCGCCATCACATCCTGAGGCATTTCTTGCAAGAAAATATTCAGCGCTTGAACTCCTTCTTGATCGTGCCCGAGGCCGACTAATGCCTGGCCCAGAACGAGATGAGCCGAGCCCGCGTTGGTCTTGCCCTTGGTAATGGCGAGTTGCGCCTCGTCCCGAGCCTTGTCGTAATTTCTCTCATGCAGGTATGCTGCGGCGAGCAAGTTATGCGGAAGCCAGTTTTCGGCATCCGCTGCGATTGCTTGCTCCAACGCGGATCTTGCCCCCGGATAGTCCTGTTTCTCCAGACCTGTTCTGCCCAGGAGAGTAAGAGCCTGAGCGTCGCGCGGATTTAGATCTACTGCTGTGTTCAGGTAGGTTCCAGCGCGCGTGTAATCCCTCTTTTGAAAGTACAAGTATCCCAAAAGGAAGTTCAGGTCGGCACTGGTGGGGGACAGTTTGTAGGCTGCACCGAGTCGCTTCTCAGCTTCGTCGAGCTTTGCCGACTTTAGAGCGGATACTGCGCGCTTGGTCTCTTTTCGTGCTTTCGGAGACATCACCTGGTCGACTACGTCGAGATTGAGCGCAGCGGGATCGTGGTGGAGAACAATATCAATCAGCGCCGGACCGAACGAATTCGCCACCTGTACTTCTTTGTGAGCGCTGAGATAGCCGACCGCACTCACTTCGACGTCGTAAATGCCGAAGGGAATGTTCGTGAAAACCGCCTTGGAGGCGTCTTGGGTTGTCTGCCAGGTAGTCGCCTGATTGGCGCGGTTCACGAGTTTCAAGAGCGCCTGACGATCGAGGTTTACACTGTTGTGCTCAGCAAAGACGGTAAAGACCAACATCCCTGTTCCAGCTGTAGTGCTGTAGTACGTTGGGAGGCTGAGTAGAGCACCGGGATTATCTCGGAGATCAACCGGCGGAGCTTGAGCTGGCGCGGGCACGGAGCAAAGACAAACCAGCCCTAATGCGGCACACAGAAGCCATGGAAGAAAAGGTCGCCAGTCTGCTCGAACTTCGGATCATGCAAAACCCCGAGGTAGGTAGGACAGGAGTGTGGCACAGTCGTTTTCGGGGGTCAAACGCTCTTTTGCCTGGAGAGAAGATTATTTCTGAGTGTTCTTTTCTTGATCTGGGGCGGGTTTGTCAGGTGGCGAAGCGGTTTTGTTGCCCTCTGATTTTTCTTCACCCCTGGCGGAGGGTTTCGCATCTTCGTCGTCGTTGTTCTTTAGGATGTATTGGACGATGAGCGAGATGCGGCGGTTCGAGGGGTCGAGGGGGGCATCGGGCTTGCGTAATCGCTGGTCGGCAAAGCCGCGGACCTGTGTGACCTGGTCCGCGCGGATGCCGTTCGATTGCATCACGCGACGGGCCGCGTTGGCGCGATCGGACGAGAGTTCCCAGTTGCCGTAAGTCGCGGAAGGAGCGTAGGGCTGAGAGTCGGTGTGCCCTTCAATCGAGAGTTTGTTGGGAAGTTTGCCAAGTTCCTGAGACAAGGTAACGAGCAACAGGCGGCCATCGTCGTTCAGTTTGGCGCTTCCGCTGTCGAAGAAGGTTCCCGTAGCCGATTCGGAGAGTTCGATGCGAAGGCCCTCTGTGGTAACCGTCATTTCGATGTGATTCTTCAGCTTCTCGAAGTCGGCCATCTGCTTTACGGCTTGCTGGAGTTGTTCTTTGAGCTTCGGCATGTTGTCGCGGGTGAGAGTAAAGTTCTCCCCGGTGCCTGCCATGTTGGAGCCGACCTTCTTTGAGGTTCCGGTGGGATCTTTGAAATATCCACCGACGGCTTCTTGCACCTGCTTGCTGGAATTGAGCAACCAGAGGACGATGAAGAGCGCCATCATAGCGGTGACGAAGTCGGCATAGGCGACCTTCCAGGCGCCGCCGTGATGGCCGCCGTGGCCGCCTTTCTTCTTCATGATGATGATGGGGCGAGTTTTGTCCATAGTCGTGATCGGCGAACGAGAAACTTAGGAAGCAGCGGTTGCCGCTTCTGCGGCCGCACCTCCACCGCGGCAAGCCTTCTCGAGTTCCTGGAACGACGGCCTCACATGACCGGGGACGGCTCGGCGCGCCATTTCGACGGCCATGATTGGGGCAGTACCTTTCAAGAACGAAACCATCAGAACCCGCATGACGTAAAGGAATGCGTGTTCCTCTTCAGCGGCCTTGGTCATGTTGGCTGCGATCGGGCCGACCAATCCGTAGCAGAGAAGGATGCCGAGGAACGTTCCCACCAGCGCCGCAGCGACCTTGTTCCCGATTTCTTCCGGAGGGCCGCCGAGGGCGCCCATGGTGATGACAACACCGAGCACGGCGGCAACAATCCCGAGGCCGGGGAGGGAGTCGGCCATGGTGCTGAGGGCGGAGGTGGTCTGTTCGGAGTCGTGATGGTGGACTTCCATGTCGAGATCGAGCATTTGGTCGAGGTCGAAGGCGTCGAGTCCGGTAATGGCCATGCGGAGCGAGTCGCAAACGAAGTCGCGAATGTGATGGTTCTTGAGGAATGCGGGATTCTTGGTAAAGATCTGACTTTTATCGGGCTCTTCGACGTCGGCCTCGAGGGCCATGAGCCCGTCTTTGCGGGCTTTATTGAGGAGGTCGTACATCATTTTCAGGGTGTCGATGTAGGTTTGCTTTCCGAATTTTGAGCTGCCGAAGACTCCGGTAATTCCGCCGACAATTTTCTTGATGATGTGAAGGGGATTGGCGACGAGGAGAGTGCCGGCGGCGGCGCCTCCGATGATGATCAATTCCGCGGGTTGGATGAGGACACGGAGGTTGCCGTGTTCCATGAGATAGCCCGCCACGATGCAACCGAAAACGACGACGATTCCGATGATCGCGAACATGGCTAACTCCCGGAAGGCTGCATTCCGCCCGACGAGGCAGAACGCGCGCGTCCCGCAGCGGGCGCATCGAGGGATTTCTGCGTCCGCTCGATGATGATCTCGATGGTGTCGCCGGGCTGGGCAGCGGCGTGGCCGACGGAAACCGGCAGTGAGCGCCTCTCTCCCCACCATTCGATTACGGCCGTAGCGAGCATGCGGCGGATGCGCTCTCGTACCGTGTACAGGGCCTCCTCGCGGCAACCGTTCAAGATGACCAGAAATTGAGCGTCGCTCCAGCGCCCGACGAAGTCTGTTTTCCACAGTGCGCTTTCGAGGGTTCGTGCGACAACGCGTAACAACGATGACGCTGCTTCAGGGCCAAAGCTGGCGCGGAAGTGGTCGAGCCCTTCAAGACGGAAATGGAGAACGCCGAAGGGAACGTTCACTTCGCCAAAGGCGGCGAGGGTCTCCCGCAGATGAGACTCAATCATTACGTGGCTGGCGACACCGGTAACTTCGTCGACGCAGCCGGGAAGGTTGAGGCTGTCTCTCCGGTAGGCAGAAACCGTCTGTCTTTGATCTTCGAAGGTCTCGACTGCGCCGATGATCGAGCCGTGGGCGTTGCGAACCGGGACGGCGCGAACCGTAACCGGAATCTCGTGTCCGGACTTGTGGTGAAGGAAACCGACGGCCTGGGACGGATGCGCCGTGCGGATGGAGTGGGCGAGCGGACAATCTTCGTTGCAGAATTCGCAACCTGGCCGATCACAGTGCAACAAGGCTTCGTTGATGCAGGAGTGGCCGACCACATCGTGACGTAGATGGCCAGTGATCCGTTCCGCCCCGTCGCTCCAGAAGACGATTCTCTTGTGCAGATCGACGACGGAGAGACCGATTGGCAGGCTCTCCAGAATGCTGCGGCAGATCTCGAGATCGTCGAATACGGACATGAGTGGCCACGCGGAAAAATCCGCCTGACTATTGCTTTATCGGCGAAATTCTCAGGGACTTCATCGAATGGTTGAATGGAGGAACTTGCTTTGCGGCAGATAAATCATTGAGGGCTAATAAGATAAGCGGCTGGCACTTTAGAGGGATACATGGCACAGAAGTGCTATAGGCATGGGGGCGAGCACGACTTAATTTTATCGGTGAGCAGTTCTGGGGGAGGGCTGCCCGGGCGTCCCGGACTCGAAAGAGTTCCAGGACGCTCGTTATTTTTTGGGCCATTTTCGCGGCGGCGCAATCCTGACGCCAACCAACCGTTGAACAAGAAATCAGTTGGTTGAGATCGTGAAATTCACAGTGATCTTAGCTTGCGTTTCGACCGCTTCCGCACCCTGGTAGTGCGGTTTGAATCGCCACTGCTTGACCGCCTCCTGCGCCGCACCGGCCAGAATCGGAGGACCGCTGACAACATGCAGGCCTTGAATGTCGCCATCGCGACCAATCAGAGCTTGCAGAATTACCGAGCCCTGCACTTTCATTTGTCGGGCCAGCAGAGGATAACCGGGCTTGACCGTGCGAGTGACGACCTCATTCGTGCCGGCTGACATTTGCACGCGTTCGGCGGCGTTGGTCAGGTTAGCCTCGTTCTCAGTCGCTCTCCCGTGAGTGGCGTCGGGAGGGGATTGCGGGTTTGAGCCGGATTGCAAATCCACACGCACGGAGTTGCTGCCCGGGTTAATGGTGCGATGAGCGTCTCCAGCGACAACTTCCACCTCGAGCGGAGGAAGAACGGTTCTGATGGTCGTGGCGCCAGCCGGAGGAGTTGGGGGAGTCGTCGACGGGGCGGCGGGAGTGCTCGTCTTTGACTGCGTAGAGGTGCGCGGGCGGCCCCCGGCCGAGCGCGTGGTTTTGCTGGCCGCCGCTGTCTCTACTTGTGGATTAGGGATAGCCGGAGCGGTTCGCTGCGGCTCGTCGTAAGATTCCAAGGGCAATGGCTGGTCGGGGAACCAGAAATCGCGATCGTGATAGAGAACGAATCCCAGTGCCACCAGCAACAAAGCCAGAGCGATCACCATCATCTGCCGCTGTTTCGGTTCCTGTGAACCGTTTGGGCGGTGAGCGATAAGATGGGAATCAGATTTCGAAACTGGTGTATTCGGATCGAACATGCAAAACTTTAGCCGCCCCTGGAACTCTGCAGATAGTATGCCTCGAACGTCCAGGGAAGGCCAGCGAAAGGGCAGCATTCCGAGACTCGGAAGGGCGAGCATGTCATGGCTGAAGCGCCGTGATATCTTGGCCGTAACTTTGTGTGTCCTTTCGAATCCTATAAAGGAGACTTCTTCGGCACAGGAGAGATATGGCGCCAGAAAGTGAAAAGCCGAGTTCCGCCGTACCACAGGATCCGCATCGAGAGGCCGATGTACCGGCGAGCGCCGCTGAGAGTGTCGTTGAGACCAAGCCTTCTGAACGAGCTTCGCGGCCGGTGATCGTTGGTTCCACGATGAACGAGCGAAAATTTGCGCAGATGTCGCGGCGGGAACTGTTGAAGGTGATGCCGGTCATCGCGTTGGGCGCGTTTGCCATTCCAAGTTTTCAAGAATCGCTGCTTAAGAAAGGGCTGGGCTTCAGCGATTGGGTTTCCGCACGAATGTTCCGAAGCGGTCATCTTGCGCCGACATTCGCCGATGCGGAGTTGACGCCGTTTGAGAAGTTTCCCATCAACGACTACGACGTGGACGATCCTGGCGTAATTTTCGAAAACTGGACACTAACCGTGGGCGGCGCTGTGCAGAAGCCTGGCGACTATCGATTGGCGCAGATTCAGGCGCTGCCGCCGTTTCGACAGAACACACGGCACGTTTGCGTCGAGGGGTGGGACGTGATCGGGCGCTTCGGCGGGGCAAAGCTATCGGATTTTCTGAGTATGATTGGCGCCGACACGACCGCGCGATACATCACGGTGGGTTGCGCCGACGATTACTACGAGTCTCTGGACATGGCGACGGCGCTGCATCCGCAGACGCTGCTTTGCTATGAAATGTATGACCGTCCCCTGACGCGCGAGCACGGTGCTCCTCTGCGATTGAATATTCCTACAAAAGTCGGATACAAGCAGGCGAAGTACCTCACCGATCTGAAGGTCAGTAACGTTCTGGAGAAGGTTGGGTACTGGGAAGATCAAGGGTATTCATCGTTTTATGGACTGTGATTCATAGCGGTCTGGTGGTTTGGACTCATGGGGGACCTCTCGCGACGTGACGGCAGTGCTATTGGGAAAAAGGAAAAAGTATGAGCGGAACGGTAATTGAGATCGTCCGCCCGAAGGGCGAAGAGACCGAGACGGTGGCGCGCGCGGTGTACGAACATCCGCTGCCCGTGCGGGTGTGTCATTGGTTGAACGCGATCTCGCTGTTCGTGATGGTGGGCAGCGGGCTGCAGATCTTCCGCGCGTTCCCTAGTTTTGGCGCCAAGATTCCTCAGAAGGATTTGTTGAACTGGCCGAAGTCATTCGCCATTGGGGGATGGCTGGGCGGAGCGTTGCAATGGCATCTGACGTTCATGTGGATTTACATTGCGACTGGGGTGATCTATCTCGGCTACGAAATATTCAGCGGGAACTACCGGCAGGTGCTGTTCACGCACAAAGATATTCCTGGCGTGTGGCCGATGGTGAAACATTATTTCTTCTTTGGTCCCAAACCGCCGCAGCATGAGGCTTACAACCCGCTGCAGAAACATGCTTACACGAGCGCGATCGGGTTGGGAGTGCTCTCAGTGCTGACCGGGCTTGCGGTGTGGAAGCCGGTGCAGTTTTCGTGGCTGGCCTGGCTGATGGGCGGATTTCACTGGGCGCGGTTATGGCATTTCCTCGTAATGTGGGCGATTTTGGCATTTGTGTTCGGACATCTGGTGATGGTGATTCTGCATGGGTGGAATAACTTCGTGTCCATGCTGACGGGTTGGAAGAAAGATCCGGATTACTGAAAGACAGTACTGAGAGACCGTACCGACGCACGGGGCGTGATGGCCGAAGCAAATGTAGTTGTGAACAATCCGGGGCAGGCAGGCAGCTCACGTGAGCAGGATTTAATCGCGCGCGTGCAGCGCGGCCAGAACGAGTTGTTCTATGAGTTGGTGAAGCCCTATGAACGGCGGGTCTACGCCGCGGCGCTTGCGATTCTACGCAACGAGACCGACGCCGAGGATGTGGCGCAGGAGGCGATGCTGAAGGCGTTTGCGAACATCCGGCAATTTCGGGCGGAGGCGCGGTTTAGTACCTGGCTGATCCAGATCACGGTGAATGAGGCGCTGATGCGGCGAAGAAGGGAGCGAACGGTGGTGATGGAAGGCATCGACGCCCACCGCGATGACGACGGCATCGACTACGCGCCCCGGGACTTCGCCGACTGGCGCGAGATTCCTTCTGAAGCACTGGAGCGGAAGGAAGTGCGGCAGAGGCTGAGCGAGGCCCTGGCGACTCTGGATCGCAAGTATCGCGAGGTGTTTGTGCTGCGGGACATGGAACAGTTGAATATTCAGGAGACGGCGGAGGCGCTGGGAATTTCGGTCGCATCAGTGAAGACGCGGCTGCTGCGGGCGCGGCTGATGTTACGCGATCTGCTCGCTGCTGGATGGGAGCAGGGCTGGTTCAGCCGGTTGCCGTTCGAGAAGGGAAATAAGCCATGGTGAACAGGGAAGCCATCAACTGCGAGCGCGTGTGGCAGGAGATCTCCAATTACCTGGAGGGCGAGGTGGATGCGGCCCTGCGCACGGCGATGGACGAGCATTTCAACACGTGCCAGCGCTGCACGTCGGTGCTTGAGGGAACGCGGAATGTGATCCGGTTGTATAGCGATGAGCGCATGATTGAAGCTCCTGCCGGGTATGGGCGGCGTCTGGAGCGGCGCCTGGCTCAGAATGTGCGTGTGAGTGGGCGCGGCTGGTCGACGTGGTCGGCTTGGCTGGTTCCGGTGGCGGCTTTGGCCTTGTTTGCGGGAGGCCTGCGGCTGGCGAGATCACTGACCCCCGCCCCGCCGCTTAAATCGGAGCACGCGCAATCGGGACACGACATTCCCCCTGGCATGACCGTGCTGGTTACGACGGGTGCGAAGGTGTTTCATGTAGCGGGATGTCCTTTCATTCACAACAAAGAAACGGTTCGGACTCTGACCGCGAAGCAGGCGATCGCTGAGGGCTATGTGCCGTGTCTGCGCTGTATGAGGAAGTATCTGGAGACAGCGAATTCGGGGCATACGTCGCTGGGGACAGAGGCGAATGCAGATTTGGATGGAGATGACGACGACGTGCATGGCGGTGGGCAGTGAGTGGGTTTCCTTGCGAGAGTTTCGACCGGCATGAGAAACGAAGAGGCGCGGGCTGAGCACCCGCGCCTTTGAGTCGAAGGCGACGAGCTAGTTGTTCTTCATCTCGTCTTTCTTCATGTCATCTTTCTTGGTGTCATCCTTCTTCATGTCATCCTTCTTCATGCTGTCTTTCTTCATCGTCTCGCTCTTGGCCGCCTTCTTGGTTTTCTTCGACTTTTTCATCTGACCATTTTTCATTTGATCGTTCTTCATTGTGTCTTGTTTGGCATCGTCCTTCTTCATGTCGTCCTGTTTCATCTGGTCTTGGGCGAAAGCGGCCATCGAAGCGGCCAGAATACACGCCAGCGTCAAACTGCTGAAAAGCTTTTTCATGGTTTCTCCTTGGATGAGGCTCGATTGTGCCGGCAGGTCTTGTCTGCGGGCTCAGATGGGATGTGCCGGGCGGGACGAAGTTACAAGCGAAACAATTCACCACAGGGAACACGGAGGGGCCGAGGGCACTCGATCAGCAGGCGAGTTGGTTGCGCGTGATTTTCAATCCGTTCAGGTTGCCGAGGGCGGCTACGGCGACAGCTTCGGTCTTGAAAAACTCGTTGGCCAGGCTAGCCAGGTCTTCGGCGGTAACAGCTTCGATTTTCTCGATGAGTTCGTCGAGGTCGTAGAAGCGGTCGAAATACATTTCCTGGCGTGCGAGGTTCGACATGCGTGCGGTGCTCGACTCGAGCGAGAGCATCAAGCTTCCCTTGAGCTGAGCTTTCGAGCGGCGAAGTTCATCTTCCGGCACGGGCTCGGTTTTCAGCTTGCGAAACTCACTGACCACCGACTGGACAACTTTTGCTGCGGAGGCGAGTGACGTTCCGGCGTAGACGGCGAGACATCCAGTATCGCGGTAAGGGTTGAGATCACTGTAGATGGAGTACGCGAGGCCCTGGCGCTCGCGGATGTTCTGGAACAGGCGCGAACTCATTCCGCCACCCAGCAACGTGTTGAGGATGTAGCCGGCATGGCGTTTTTCGTGGGCGATGGGATGAGCGGGAACTCCGAGGCAGAGCTGAACCTGTTCAAGAGCTTTCTTATTGCGCAGAACGATGCGGGAGACAGTCTTGGGCGCCGAGGAGTGGAAGCCGTTGTTCATCGGCTTCATGTGCTCGAAGTGTCCGGTGACGAGTTCGACGAATTTGTCGTGATCTAGATTGCCGGCTGCGGAAACGATGATGTTGCCGGGCGCGAAACGATGAGCGTAAGCATCGACAACCGGCTGCCGTTCGAAGCGCTTGACCGTTTCTTTTGTACCCAGGATGGGCTTGCCTAGCGGATGATCCTTGAAAAAATTCTGGGTGAAGATTTCGTGGACGAGATAGTCAGGATTGTCCTCGTCCATCTTGATCTCTTCCATGATGACGCCGCGTTCGCGGGTGATGTCGTTAGAATCAAATACTGGGTTCAGAACAAGATCGCTAAGAATATCGAGCGCGGTGGGTACATGCTCATCGAGAACTTTGACGTTAAAGCAGATGCATTCCTTGGCGGTGAAGGCGTCCATGTTGCCGCCGATGGAGTCGACCTGGCGAGCGATTTCTTCGGCGGTTCGATGCTTCGTGCCTTTGAAGACCATGTGCTCGATGAAGTGGGAGATGCCGTTCCATTCGGCTTCTTCGTCGCGGGAACCGGTCTGGAGCCAGATGCCGATGGACGCGGAGCGGATGTGTTGCATCTGCTCGGTGATGATAGTCAGCCCGTTGGGCAATTTTTGACGGCGAATATTGCGGATTTCCTGGGCCATGAATGCTTTCCTGCTTATTAGATAACTACCTAGTAAACCCCGGCGAATTTCCGAAGAAAGAGACTTCTACCATTCTGACATAGGGGCGTTGGGTGTGCGAGAATACTTTAGTGATTTAGAATCAGCGGGTTAAGTCGATTCCGCCGGAGATTGGTTTTAGGTAAATGTCAGATATCCAACAAGTCGCCGTGCTCGGCATGGATCGCGCCGACCTCGGAGTGCTGGTCGAGGAACTGGGCGAACCGGCGTATCGTGCGCAGCAATTGCTGGAGGCGATCTATCGACAGCGGGTTGAGTCGGTGGAGGAGATATCGACGTTACCGCAGCAACTTCGGGCGAAGCTGGCCGAGAAAGCTGTCACGATCGGCACGCCAAGGATTGAGAAACGATTTGTGTCGCAGGACGGTACGGTGCGATATCTGATCGGATTTGACGACGGGCAGAGCGTCGAGACCGTATGGATGCCGGAGGGTGACGGAGGCGAAGCCGGCGAAGGATCGGGCGATTCTGAGGAAGGGCCTGCGAAGCGGGGATGGGGACGGGCGACCATCTGCATTTCGAGCCAGGTGGGTTGCGCGGTTGACTGCCAATTTTGCCTGACCGCGTTACTGGGTGTGAAGAGGAATTTGACCGCAGGCGAAATTGTGGGACAAGTATGCGCGGTGCTGAAAGATCAGAAGGTTTCGCCGCAGCACGACCGCATCAATCTGGTGTTCATGGGCATGGGAGAACCGTTCCTGAACTACGACAACTTCATGAAGGCGGTCCGGCTGCTGGTGCAGGAAGTGGGACTTGCGGAATCGAGAATGACGGTTTCGACGGCAGGAATCGTTCCGCGCATCGCTGACTTTGCGCAGGAGGAAATCCGGCCTCGACTGGCGATTTCGCTGAATGCGTCGAACGACGATCTACGGACGCGGCTCATGCCGATTAATAAGAAATGGAACCTGGAGCGGCTGATGGCGTCAGCGCGAGATTTTCCCTTGCGTAATCGCGAGCGGGTGACGTTTGAATATGTGCTGCTCAATCACGTCAACGATTCGCGGGAGAACGCCGGCGAAGTGGTGGAGTTATTGCGCGGAGTGCGGGCGCGAGTGAACCTGATTGCGCTGAATCCCGGACCGGGCATCGATTTTGAAACTCCCGCTGACGAACGGGTGGCAGCATTTCAGAAGATTCTGCGGGACGCTGGGATCCTGACTTTCGTGCGCCGCCCGCGCGGACGCGACATTTACGCGGCCTGCGGCCAGCTCAAGCGAACGGTCGAGATTGCCACAGCACCGGAACCGTAGATTCCTTTTCTTTTGACTTGGCCGGCGCCGTCTCGATGGAGGGAAGTTCTACGCGAAGCGACATCGCACCGTCCAAGCGCAGTTGACGCGAAATCAGACCACGATGTTCCTGCAAAATGCCTTGACATGCGCTTAGTCCGAGGCTGTCCTGGAGGTCGTCCGGGGAGGCAGTGTCGACTCCGGCCTGCACTGCGGCAAGAGACTCGGTCGAAATCTGCAGAACAGAGGAGCCCGTTTCTCGCGTTGTGCTGACGGCGAGGATCTTGCCTCCATGTTCACTCATGGTGTGGAGACAATTGCCGACAAGTTGCAGGCAGACTTGCAACAGCTGGTTGGAATCACCCAAGACCTTTGGGAGTTCGGCGTCGAACTGAGAGCGCACTTCAATCTTCAGTGTTTCCCACTGCGGTTGGGTCAGTTTCACAGCCGTGCGCGCCAAGGTGTTGAGGTCGACAGGACTCTTTGGCGCCGGCGCCTGACGGGCAAAGCTGATCAAGCTGGCGACAAGTGACTTGGTGCGCCGGACATACTGGCCAATCTTCGCGGCCAGGGGTTCCTGCTGCGCGGTGAGCGGGGTGCTCAGGAGCAAGTCGGAATAGCCGAGCATCGCGGTGATCGGATTATTGAGTTCGTGTGCGGCGCCGCCCACGAGTTGTCCGATCGAGGCTAACTTTTCCGATTGAAGAATCTGTGCCTGCAGGCGGTGGAGATTGTCGACGGACTCACGCGAATGGTTCAGCAATTGAGTGAGTTCGCGATCGAGCAGGTGTTGCCGGATGAATACCATTACTCCCATGAAGAAGGCAGCGATTAGAGTCAGGGAGAGACGAAATACCCGAATGTGAACCGGGAGGGCGGCATCGGAGACGCTCCAGGCGGCGAACAGTGGTAATGAAAACACTGCAATCATTCCGCAGCGGGCGACCCAGACTCCGTAAACCGTGGATACTTCGCGCGCGTCAGCTTGTGGCGCCTCCGCGCCGGTACGCAGGCCGATCCAAGTGAGCCACGCCATCGCTATCGCGAGGGGAATATCGTACAGGCTGCCGCTGTAATAGAGCTTACGGGCGATTGCCCAATTCGCCAGTGCGGAACTGCCGGAGTAAAAGAAACTCATGCCAAAAAGACTGGCGTAGAGCCTTCTCCAGCGACCTCTGCTGCCCGCCCAACAGGCGCCCAGGCCTAGAAGAAACGCTACCTTCTCGACCAGATAGAGTGCGTTGAAATTCCGGTCATACGCGGGCAGATTGGCCACCACGTATTCCCAGGGGATGACGATCAGGACGTAAAGATAGAACCACCACACCAGCAACAAAGCGAAATCGAGACGTCCCAAGCGTGCGGCATATTCGTCTCTCGGAACATGCGGACGCAAGGCGAGAGCTGCCATGAGCGGAACGATGTTTAAGAAAAGCACGCCATCTCCTACAAAGAGATCCGGCACTTCACTCCGCAGGACAATTTCGTAATAGACCCAGAACAGTTGATAGCAGAGCCAGAATCCGACTCCTAAGGCGATGAGCGACCAGAAGAGACGCATGCGGCCCTGGGAGCGGCGCGCGAGCGGAACAAACGAGGCTACGCCAGAGACCAGCAACAAGGTCTCGGCGATATCGCAGAACGCCGTAAGCCCGAAGGATTGGGGCAGAACTAGGGCGGCGAAGATGAAGGCGGCCAAGATTCCTAGCACGACCCCCATCCAGATTTTGGACCTGTTGCTCAAGACACAGCCTCGGCTACATTTTAGACGTGGCTTCGTACCGACGATGGTTACTGTAGTAACCTAGGGCCAAGACCGACAACGCATAACAGGATGTGCTGGTTCAGTACACAGCAGCGTCTTGCTTGCCGTAAGCTTTTCTTATTCAATAATATGCAGCATCGCCGCCACGTTCGGGGAGATTGACTCGATTGCTTCCGCTGGCTGAGCGCTACAGACATTCCTGGAGATTGAGAATTCCACCGGATCCGGGGGAGACCCGCCGGATTGAGCGGTGGCTGGCGACTGCGCGTGTATTTCTGGCCGTTTCCGCGTTGGTTGCCATCCGGATGGATCCCACCGAGTTAGGGCATTCGTGGGCCGCTTATGGCTTGTTCGTCTTCTATCTGGCGAACAGCATTCTCATCGTGATGCTGTTGCGGCGAAGACAGAAATCTACAGCCGCGTTTCGTCTGATGGTGCACGCGGGAGACGTCTTGTGGCCTGCCGTCATTTCTATTTTTGCTGAGGGACCGAGGAGTCCTTTCTTCCTTTTCTTCGTGTTCGTGTTGGCGGCAGCAGCCTATCGCTGGGGACTTTGGGAGACGCTCGCCACTGCTTCCGCCGAAGTGGCGCTTCTATGGATCGAGAGCTTCACGTTGATCCATTTCTGGGTTGGCCCCGAAGGTTCGCTGCCCTGGCAAGCCTTTACCGGGCTCAGAGTGAATGTCGACGAGTTTGAGCCCAAGCGTTTATTCATGCTGTCGGTCTACTTAATCGTGATGGGGCTTCTACTGGGTTATTTGGCGGAACAGCAAAAACATCTACGGGCAGAGAAGGCAGTGGTCACGGGAACGCTGTCGAAGATACGGGTTGAGTCAGGACTGACCGGGACCATGGAGCAGATTTTCAACGAAGCGATTTCGATGTATGGGGCGTCTCGCTTGCTGGTGGCTTCGCAGGAATCGCATAGCCACCGCGTGTTTGTGGGAGAACTGGATCAGTCGAACGGTGGTCCGGCGTCCGAGTTCCGCTGGCTGGAGTCTGGTGCGCGGGATGCAAAAACCTATCTGGACGATTTTCCGGGAGACGTTTGTTACGCGTCGTTCGGCGACAGTCGCTGGAAAACGCTCGCGCTGGATTCGAGCGGCAATCAGATTCCGGTAGCCAATTTGGCGGCGATTTCACAACTTCGAGAAGTGCAGCAGTTTGGCTCCATGATTACCGTCGCCTTTTTGTTCGGGAGCGAATGGCGCGGACGGGTATTCATCTTTAACCCCTCGTGGAGGGGTGAGAAGCAAGAGGAACTTCGCTTCCTGCTGGATCTCGTACACCAGGTTGGACCCGCGGTGTACAACGTGTACCTCTTGCATCGGCTGCGACGCCGGGCTGGCGCTGCCGAGCGGGCCCGCTTTGCGCGCGAGTTGCACGATGGCGCGGTGCAGTCGCTGATTGCGGTCGAAATGCAAGTCGATGTGTTGCGGCGCCAGGCCGAGGCCGATAAACCGATCGGTGGGGAACTCGGGAGAATCCAGGGATTGTTGCGTGAGGAAGTGCTGAAGCTGCGCGAACTGATGCAGCAGATGAAAGCGATCGACGTCGATTCGGAGCGGCTGCTCGGAGTTCTGAGTGACACAGTCGAGCGTTTTCAGCGGGAGACCGGGATTAGCGCGCGATTCGTCACTGACCTTGAGGACCTGGATATGCCGCAACGCGTCTGCCGCGAAGTTCTCCGGATTGTGCAGGAGGGATTGGTCAATGTGAGGAAGCACAGCGGAGCGCGCCACGCCCTGGTCAGACTCGGCGCTAACGAACAGCGATGGAATCTCACGATTGAAGATGACGGCAAAGGATTCTCATTTGGTGGCCGGTTTAATCAGGATCAGCTGGAGGAAGCCGGCAAGGGGCCGACGATAATAAAGGAACGAGTGCGTTTAATTGCGGGCCAACTCACGGTAGAATCAAATCCCGGACAAGGAGTGCGACTAGAAGTGACAGTGCCTCGGGGCGGGGAAGTGCCACATGAATTTTAGAAAAGCGCAACCGATTCGTCTTGTGATTGCCGATGACCATCCGATCTTCCGGGATGGCCTGCGGCGGTTGCTCGAAGCCGAAGATGGCTTGAAGGTTCTGGGAGAAGCCTCGGACGGCGCGGAAGCGGTGAAACTGGCGCGGCAGTTGAAGCCAGATATTCTGCTGCTCGACCTGGCGATGCCCAAGCATCCTGGGCTGGAGGCGTTGCGGGACCTGAGCGTTCCGGCGAATGCGACCCCGGTTCGCGTGATTTTGCTGACGGCGGCGGCCGAGAAGAGCCAAATCGTGGAGGCTCTACAACTGGGCGCGCGGGGCGTGGTGCTCAAGGATTCCGCGACGCAGTTGCTGTTGAAAGCGATTCACACGGTGATGGCGGGCGAGTATTGGGTGGGGAGGGAGAGCGTGTCGAATCTCGTGCAGTATTTGCGCACGCTGATGCAGTCGTCGCACGACGAGGCGCGGCAGAAGAAATTCGGGCTTACGCCTCGCGAACTCGAAATTGTGTCAGCCGTTGTGGCCGGTTATTCGAATAAGGAAATCGCGGAGTATTTCAAGATCAGTGAAGACACCGTCAAGCACCATCTGAGCAACATCTTTGACAAGCTGGGAGTCTCGACCCGCCTGGAACTGGCGTTGTTCGCGGTCAATCAGGCACTGCCGCTGAAAAGCATAGCGTAGACCCAGCGAGGCGAGGGCCTTGCTTGAGCCGTCGTTTCCGCGCTGACCGCATCCCTTCCATCCGCAGAACCGCCGTTGAGCAGATTGTGCTTATCCACACTGGAGCACCTCCGCTCCGGGCGTATAATTCGTACCGTTTTCAAGAACAACTTACTGCGACTGGAGTGGATGATGGAATTTTCTCGCGCCGGGTTGAGGGATAAGAAAGCGATATCGAAACACGAGATATTGTTGCGAAACGGTGCCAGTATTCTTGTGGCCTTCGTTATGTTGTTGGCTGCGAGCTCTGTTCACGCGCAATTGAAGACCAAGGTTACGGTGGACCCGTCCCAGGCAAAAGCGATTCTCTATACAACGTCGATCGGAGTCGCTGCGGATCGTTGGGACAACAGTGCGTATGACTCCGCGACGATCCAGCTGCTTCAAGACGCGGGAATCACGAACCTGCGCTTTCCGGGCAACGGCGGCATCGATTCGCTATACCACTGGTCCAACGGCACAATCACGAATCCCTACACCAGCGACCGCGCTCCGTCCTTCCCACGCGAGAAGCAGTTTCCGGCAGTGGTTCCTGTAATTGACAAATTGGGAACGGCGATCGTCTCGGTTAACTATGGGACAAATATGGACGGCAGCGGCGGCGGCGAACCGGCGGAAGCAGCCGCGTGGGTGGCCTACGCCAACGGAAGTCCGTCGAACACGCAAGCCATCGGCAAGGATTCTAAGGGCAACGACTGGAAGACGGTTGGTTATTGGGCGGGCCTGCGTGCGGCCAGTCCGCTGGCTACTGATGATGGCTATAACCAGTTGAGGATCGCCCATCCGACGCCCTTGGGCATCATGCTGTGGACGATAGGCAACGAGCCATGGGGCAACGGTTTTTACGGGCAGGGGCACACCACAGGTTCCGACGCGGATTCGATTGGCAAGTATGGAGAGGCTGCCTCACCAGAGGCGGATTTGCACGGCGGAAAAGTAGCCTCATCAAGGGACTGGGGTCGGCACCAGTCGGACTCCAAAGTTGGTCCAGCAGCCTACGGGGCGGCGGTGGTGGAATATGCAAAAGCCATGAAGGCCGTTGATCCGAAGATTCTGGTGGGGGCGTTCGTCATTCAGCCACCAGTCGCAAACGACGCGGATCAACGTGGGAAAGGCTGGAACGCCGGCGTGTTGAAAGCCGCATGCGCGAGCATGGACTTCAGCGCTGCCTCCTTTTGGGAGGGCAAAGGAGCCGAACCGAGTCTCATCAACAATATAGATGAGCAGGATCTGCTTACGCTGGCCAGGGATCCGATGGATCCGACCAAGTACATCCCCGGTGGGAATGGGCTGCAGTATGACTTCAGCCTCTTGGGTCACGATCTCGTGGAGAAGTACAAGAAGTTCTGCCCAAGCGGCCATCAACCGCAACTAGCAATTACCAGTCTGGGGATCGCGTCGTATTTGCCAGCGCTGAACCCGGCGGCCACGGCACTGTTTTCAGCCGATGCAATGGCGAGGTTGCTTGAAACGGGCGCGTACACGGTGGTGTGGTCGCCCATCCATGCTTTGAGTCCGAGTTTCCTTGACAATAAGAATCAGCCACAGCCCGCCTACTACGGCATTAAACTGCTTCACCAGGTGGCGCTACCCGGCGATACGTTTGTGGGAGCGACTTCGCAGATGGACAGCTTGGTTGTTTATGCGGTTAAGCGGAGAGATGGAGGGCTTGGTCTGTTGTTCATCAACAAAGACTTTTCACGATCCGTGGTCACTACTGTTTCTGTGAGTAGCTATAGTTACGCAACCAAGGGAACACGCTACGACTACGGGAAGCTTACGATTGATGCGGGCAAGACCATCGTAGAAGCGCCAATCGAGAATCTGGGACCAACCTTCACCGTAGAGGTGCCCCGCTACAGCGTTACGGCAGTTGTGATTCCCAAAGCGCCATAGACAGAACTTGCGAAAGAAAAGCTCGATTGGCGCTTTACGGCCCTTTGTATGGCTGGGAGGAAATGAGCTAGCTGCTATCCTCCGCTTTCACTCCGAACCTCTATTTACCTCCGGAAGGTCGCTATCTCATACATGGGAAAGGGCATAGAGTCGTAACCACCGGTGGCACTTTGGTGCTATTGGCGGGGCGAGACCGGAAGACTATGATTTTTTCAACAGGACAAAGTCTTTGGAACACTCGCCCGTGGGCGTAACCGTCTGGGCGAGTGAACTGGGGTTAGTCAAACTAGGAAAGAGGATAGCTTGGTGGCAAAACTACTACAGCATCTCTGGAATGATGAGCGTGGCCAAGACATTGCCGAATACGCAGTCATGTTGGCTGTGATTCTGGTAATCGTCGTGGGCACGATCCGCCTCATCGGGTCGAACGCCAACAACGTATTTTCTCAGGTGGGCAGCTCGATTCAGTAAGTGGGAGATGAAGGCAAGTCGTGATGGCGTTGGACAAGGGCATCGCCTCGCGGCGATCCCCCTGAGTCCGCATCGCGAATGCTAATTCCCTTTTTCGTCCTACCGAATCAAACCCCTGTTTATTTTTTCAACAAACTATTTCTGCTCGGGCGCGGCCGTATCGGACGTGGGCGTCGTCGTCGTGAGCGCCATCTTATCCGTCGTTCCGGTTGACAGTCGGGTGAGGTAAGGGAAGAACGGCGTGAGTTCGAACTCCATCTTTTCTCGCGCAGATGTCAGGGCGACAGCTTTAGCTTTGGAAAGCTCGACCTGATCGCTCCAGGGATCGACTTTGATGCGTCCGCCAAGAGGCAGCGCGGCGATCTGGTCGAGCCGTTTCTCGTCGAGCGCGGGAGCCTGCGCAAGCAGAGTCGACATGCGAACGCTCTTGCCCTCCGCGATGCTGTTTCCGAGGTGCGACTGAATCAAATTCGGAAGGTCAGGAGCCCGCTCCTGCAAGGCCTTCAGGAATAACCCGGCGTTGCCCAACTTGTCTTTGTAAGGCGAGTTCTTGAGAAGATCGAGAGCCTTGGCGTCGGCAGCTTCCTCTTCTGCCGGCTTGTGCCGGAAGTCGAGACGCTGGAACGAGTTCTCATCGGGAAAGAACATTCGGTCGTTGAAGGCGAGCTTGGTATCGAGCCGATGTCCCAGCACAATATGCGCGAGTTCATGGGACAGCACCATTGCAAGCGACGCTTCGTCGGGAAGAACGTCGAGCAGTCCGCGGCTGACCACGATCGTGTGACCGATCGTAAATGATTCGAGCGGCGATGTGAGCAATACGCGGCAACGAACATCGCCCTGCAGGTCGATGTTGTTGGTCACGAGCAGGTTATTGACGACCGTGGAGAGGACTTTGTCGAGGTCTCCTGGGGGCGCGAGCAGGCCGATCTTGGTGAGGCGCTCGACAGCATTGTCTTCCGCCTGCTTCTCCCACATACGTTCCGCGACGACGGGACTCGCGTCGGCTGCGGCATCGCTTTGATCCTTCACCGACTGGGGTGAATCGATCAAGATCTGAGTGAACTCCTCACTCTTGCCCAGGCCTTTCAAGTCATAGCCCCAGAGACGCGTCTGTCCTTTGAAGTGCATGCCGCGGCTCAGACCTGTTTTGAGGTTCGACTCTTCGGAGTAGACGTAGGCTGGGAGCCATGTGCCGGGGCGCAAATTGAGGCGCCAGCTGTCGAAGTGGAAAAAGAAATTGGCCCTCGGTTGCGGAGCGTAGCTCCCGTTGAAGCGAACGATGTTGTAGTCCTGATCTTCGACCCAGATTCTGCCCACGAAACGCGCGACCTTCTGGCCTTCTCTCGGCTGGACATCGATGACCAGGCAGCGAACCTCACCTAGGAATTCACGGCGGACAAAAGTGAACTTGTAGTACTTTTTCTGGAAATCGGAGTCGAGCACGATCATCTGCACGAATCCCATGGGAAGGAAATGCAAGGAATAAACGCCGGTAAGTTTTGTGACCATGCGGTGCCCGAAACCCGGCTGGCCGATGAAGGAAACGTCATCGGGACCGTCGGCCATATCGAGGCGCCCGAGGAAATAAGCATCTTTCACCGGGACGGGGTTTCCGGCGCTATCGTTCCTCAAGTCCTGAAGGTAGGTTTCGACCATGGGATGCATGTGTCGTATCTGAGCCATAAAGAAGTGTTCGCGCTCGACGACACGATCAAGAACATCATTCAATGTAGCGGCCGGAGGCGGCGACGCAGGGCTTTGTGCCGACGGAACGGATGGCGCGGCCGTAGTCGTCACAGACGGCTGGGCAGCGGCAGAAGACGTAGAATCCTGTGCAACGAGGGGAAAGGCGCACGACGATGCCAATGCAATGAGCGCCAACATCGAGCCCGAACTAACCATTCGCATAAGAACCTTCTAGGAGTGGATCACGCTATCTGGAAAATAATGTGCAGGACGGCAGTCGAGTCTGACGGCTGACCATCCCGCAGTGCCGGCTTGAAGCGAATCTGCTCGGCGGCGCGCACAGCTGCGTCGTCCAGCCCGTGTCCCAGCCCGCGAACCACTTTCAGTACGCGGATCTTGCCAGTGGCTTCAAGAACCACTTCGAGAAGGACTTCGCCCTCAATGTGCTTGGAGCGAGCCTCCTCGGTGTAGATGGGAGTTGGCTTGGAAAGGATTTCCGCCGGCACCATCTTTGCGGCCGCGGTTTCCGCAGGCCGGGACTGAACCGTCGGAGGGGCGGGTACGTCAGCATCGCCGAAGCCAGCCTGCTGGACCGTTCCCCGTGAGCCGCGCGTTGGCTGAGTTGCGACGCCGCCGCCGAATCCGGTGCTGGCCACCACGCCGCGAGCGCCGTGGGCGCCGCCTGTGCCGTTGCCGTAGCCGGGCCCCGTGGGCATGTCAAAGCCGCCGGCCTGCGCAATGTTTATCTGTTTGCCCTGACTCGCTTTGGCAGGAACTCCGTTAGGGTCGCCGAAGCCTCCGGTCTGCACCTGTGCCGCAGGGCGTTCAATCGTCTGTGGCGCCGAACTGCCGGTTGAGAATACGTTGGTCTTCACACCTTGTTTGGGAACCACTGGCGCTGAGGTCGGCGGCAAATCGAGCTTCTTCTCAGCGATCTTTACTTCCGGAGCGGGCGCATCTTCGACGACTCTTGGCTTAGGCTGCGGCCGCGGAGCGGCGAGATGCAGTGCGGCCGGGGGCGGATCGACCCTCGCGACAAGAACCGGCTTTGGCGGAAGCTGCCTTTGCGGTGCATGATTGACAGGCACCGGAGTGGGTACTAGTTCGATCGCATTGTAGCGTTTCGGGGGATCCAGAATCTCGGGATGAAGGAGCGGAATCGAGACAAGAATCGCAATGGCAATGGCCTGAGTTCCATAGCTCAAAATGAACTCGGACCACGGCATCCGCCAGCTGGGAAGTGGCGTGAACAGATTTGGTTCGGAAGACAGATACGCCATAGGGTCAATACCGGTACGTAATGTAATATTCAGAACCCGAGTTGCAGTGTAAAAGTTTTCCCTGATCGTTTTGAACGCTTTGGAGCCTGGGAGTCAGGGTCTACCCAAAGTGTACTCTTCACGCCCTCAGTGATGCACGACAGAGGCCAATCCGCAAGATTGGAATACAGTTGTAAATCGTTATCCATCAGGTGTTTGCCGTAGGAGTAATAACACATGGTTAGCGCCGGTAAGGGGGCCATGCAAAAAACTACACCATGGAGTAACAGATTTCCTGTTTCCGGGCGCATTGAGAGGTGCTTCCAAAGCTCGACCCTCAGCAGTGCACAACCTTGCTGTTCTTGATTCCCCTGGTGGCGTTGCGGGTGTCGACCACCAGTTGAGATTCCCGAACAATCTGGTTGTAGTCGTAGTCGGAGTGGTCGGTGACGATTACGACACAATCGTACTGGCCCAGATCCTTCAACTCAGCACGCTTCATCTGAAGGTCGTACTTTCTTCCTCGTCCGATGATCGGGAAGTATGGATCGTGATAGCTAACCTGTGCTCCGTCCTTCTGCAAAAGCTCGATGATCGTGAGTGCCGGAGATTCGCGCAGATCATCGATATCTTTCTTGTAAGCGACACCCAGGATGAGGACGCGGGCGCCGTTGACCGACTTCTTGTGACGATTCAATGCGCTGCCGACGGAGGCCAGAACGTGGTACGGCATGTTGTTGTTGATTTCTCCAGCAAGCTCGATGAAGCGCGTGCGGAAATCGAACTCTTTGGCCTTCCACGAGAGATAGAACGGATCAATCGGGATGCAATGTCCGCCGAGGCCTGGCCCGGGATAGAAGGGATGAAATCCAAAGGGCTTGGTAGACGCGGCTCCGATGACTTCCCAGATATCAAGGTTCATGCGGAGGCAGAGCAGTTTGAGTTCGTTGACCAGCGCGATGTTCACGCAGCGATAGATGTTCTCGAGCAACTTGGTCATTTCCGCCGCGGCAGGCGACGAGACTGGAACCGTGCGATTGAAGATGGCACCGTAGAGCGCGCATGCCATGTCCGCCGCTTGAGCGTTCAATCCACCCACAACTTTCGGAATGTCGCGGCGAGCCACAGTGGTGTTTCCAGGATCTTCGCGCTCCGGAGAGAATGCGACCAGGAACTCATTGCCGGTGGGAGCGCCGTCGCGAGCGGCTTTCAGTGCGGCATTGTTTTCTTTTTCGAGGATCGGGACCATCACTTCTTCGGTCGTTCCAGGATAGGTTGTGCTCTCGAGAATGACCAATTGACCGGCTCGCAGGTGGGGAGCGATGGAGTGCGTCGTGCCCGTGATGTAGCTGAGATCGGGCTCGTGGTACTCGTTGAGGGGAGTCGGAACGCAGATGATGATGGCGTCCATCGTCTCGATCAGGGAATAGTCGGAGGTCGCGGAAAAGCCGTTAGCCTGGGCAGCCTTTATCTCGTCGGCTCCGATGCGGTAGATATATGAACCGCCTTTGGCGAGCGTCTCGACCTTGCGGGCGTCGATGTCGAAGCCGGTCACTTTGAACTTCTGTTCGCTATACAACAAGGCGAGAGGAAGGCCAACGTAGCCGAGGCCAATGATGCCGACCCGTGCCTGTCGCTGCTGAATCTTGTTCTTGAGTTGATCAAAAGACGCATCTGCGGCAGAGTGGGTCGTCATGAATTTTTCCAGGATGAGTAGTTGAACGGGTGCATGAAGTCGTTCCGATTTTAACATGCTGAGGCAGAGCGAACTTTTGTCGTACCAGGTACGCCTAATCTGCAAAAGTTGATTCTGGAGTACGGGAAAGCGGTCGATTAATGAACGGTCCCAGTAGAAAGAATCTGATGTGGATCTTCGCCGGGACGATGGCGGCGGTGCTGCTGGTTGTTTTTGCGGCGGAGGCCGGTAAGGTCCTTGTGGTAGACGCTCCGGAACGGTCGGATGTGATATTGGTGCTCGCCGGTGAGACGGATCATCGTCCGGCGCGAGCGCTGGAGCTCTTGCACAAGGGCTACGGCCGGCTGATGGTCATTGATGTTCCTGCCGCGGCCAAGAGCTATGGGTTTACTGAGTTCGAATTAGCCGAGAAGTATGTTCATGGCCTACCCGATGCGGCACGGGTGCGGTTGTGTCCGATCGAGGGGCTATCGACCCGGGATGAGTCGCACGACGCGGAGAAATGTCTATCCCGCGAAGACGGAACGAAGATTCTGATCGTCACGTCAGATTTCCATACCAGGCGCGCGCTCAGCATTTTACGCCATGAGATTCACGGTAAATCGTTCTCGGTTGCCGCGGCTCACGACGATTCGCAGTTCGGGACAAGCTGGTGGACGCACCGTCAGTGGGCGAAGACTTGCCTAGACGAATGGCTGCGCTTGCTCTGGTGGAACGCGGTGGATCGATGGCAGTGAGCAAGATGCCTGTCCCCGACAGCGCCAGGGAAGCGATAAATGAGTTTTCCACCGGAAAAGGCTTTCGCAAGCACAAAAGGGATTGACTGACAAGAACGAGGAGGGTACGATTCCCAAAAGGTCACCAAAATAGTTATTAACGGAGTGTGGGAATGGGTAAGTCCGCTTTCCGCAAGATGGTTAGCTGCGTGCTATTGTTCCTGTTTCCTGGGTTGATGTTTGCCGCCGATTCGAATGCGGCGATGCTTTACACCAACGGCGCCGCCTGGGTAAACGGTGCGCACGTTCCTCGCACTTCATCCGCAATCTTCTCTGGAGATATGCTGCAAACCCGTGCCGATTCGGTGGCCAATATCAATCAGAATGGATCGAGCATCACGGTTTTAGCGGACTCACTCGTACAGTTTGAGGGAGAATCCGTGGAACTTGAGCACGGTGGAGTCACTGTTTCAACCTCGAAGAAAGTTAGCGCGGTGGCAGGAGATGTAACCGTCGCTCCGGCTGGAGGTTCGTGGACAGAATTCAATGTTGTCGACACCGACGGGACTGTGCGAATTGCCGCGCGGAAGGGTGATCTCACCGTTAATTACGGCAAGGAAATTTTCACCCTGCAACAAGGCCAGGAGACGACTCGTGACGAGTCCGCTCCAGACAGTGACAAGGACAGCAAGAAAAAGAACAAGAAGCGCATGGCCGGTGCAAATCCCGCGGCGGGCGGAGGGATTCTGAATTCCCCAATCGCGGTCGGAGTCGGCGCCGGGGCGATCATTGGTGTCACCGCTTGGGTTTTGCTTAAGAACGACGAACCGGCCAGCCCCAGCAAGCCTTGATTTTGACGACCTGCCAGACTTCCGGGAGCCGTAGGGCTTCCCGCACCGTTGCTGATCTGTCTCTCCGAACTTGCATCTCGTCAAATAACTGCTTGCGAGTGCTGGCAACCGCTTCAGAAATAGAAGTAGATTTAGAAGAGCGTTTGCCCTCGTTGGCTAAGCTGCATATTCTCTTGGCTTCTCGCGACACGCCTTCGCGCTATCCCCTTGCCAAACCCTTCTTGAGACGAGTACTGATTCGTTTCAGTTAGACGACTTCAGAGGCAGGCAGCACATCCTCCGCATCGCTGGGCGTCACCGGTCTGCGCTTGCGCGCGCGTTGCAGCAACGCTGGTGCGGCGGCGATCGAACAGAAGACATAGAACAGAGCTGCGTTGGCGGGAATCTGCAGATTGAAGTCAACCAGACTGTGCACGAAGATCCCGGTACACCCCAATAGGCAGGCCAGAGTGACAGCGCCGCTGACCTCGGAGGTCCAGTTCGTGATCTTGGGAATTGCGTTGCGGCACAGCACAATCACAAACCAAACCATGGTGCCGAAGCCCAGCACTCCCATCTCGGCCAGTAATTGCAGATAGTCGTTGTGCGCCTCGTTGACGAAGAAGTTTGTGTAGAACGAACGGAATTGGGGATAAACAACGGGAAAGGTTTGGAGGCCCCATCCGAGCAATGGTTTCTGGCGGAACATGTGGATGGTATCGCGGTCGATCGAGAGCCGCATGCCTCCTGAGATTTCAGTGCGCGACTCGGTAGAGATGCTGGTGACGCGGTTCGTCAGTTCCTTACCGCCCAGCCACGTCAGCATGCCGGCTAATACGATTGCGAATGCGCCTAAACCGATGGCGATTCGGATCCCTCTTCTCTGCCGAAACAGAATCACGGCAAGAATCGCGAGTTCGACTGTGATTGCCAGCATGCCTCCACGCGAGCCGGAAAGGAAAATTGTGCCAACCATGACAGCGGCGGCGACTGCTGCGGCGATGCGCTCTTTATCTTCTGCCAGCCGCGTCAGCGCCAGAACCAGAGGAATCGGGACCAGCAGTTCCATCAGCCCGGCGTAGTGATTGTGGTTGACGTATGGGCCATAAATCCAGCCCCCAAGGCGGGGTTGGCGAGCCCAATATATTTTGCCGTTAGGTGCGATGCCCTGAAGCAGCGCAAAAGCAGCAATCACGAATCCGTACAGAGTGAGAATGACGGCCACCTTGCGAGCTTGTGAACTGCGAACCATGGACTGGCCAGACAGAAAGCAGAGCATGGCATACGCGCAATACAGGAGCGCTCCCGATCGTGTGTCATGCGGGTATGCGCTGTACCGGAGAACGATCTGTATGAGGACCAGCACAGCGAACGCGATCATGGGAAGAAACAGCGGGTTCCACCGGATGTTTAATTCGTCATCGATCCATTGCTTTGCGAACCAGGTGAGCGTCAAGAGAACGGATCCGGTCTCTAGGCAAAAAATGGACCAAGGCTCGACCGCACCGAAGGCAAGAGGACCGAACATCAGCAAGCCGAATGTTCCGTACAGCACGATGTTTCCAAGCCGCAACGACAGCGCGCGGCGTTCGGATTCCGTCATTTTGTGGGCAGGCATGAAATCGTTGTATTCCCGGGCAGTGTGGCCTATTGTGACTTTCTGGTGAGGTGAAAATCGTCGATCCAGAGCTTACCACGGATCGGGCTGCCCGCCGGAAGGCGTCGGACATGCAGTACCACCAGTTTGCAGTCAGGGCTGGTCGTGAATTCACCATCCACCGATTTCCAAAATCCGCCTTCTTTCAGCTCATCACTCTCGAAGTAGACCGCCTGCGTATACATGTCCTGGATTGTGAGATGAGGGCCACCAGCGCCCTCGATGTCTGCGCTCTTGTAATAGCCGGAAAAATCATAAGTCGTATTTGGCAGCACAGAGACATATTGGTAGATGCCGGCATCGCTGATGCCGGGGCCGTCGAATGTAATCAACAAAGAGCGACGGCCGGCATGAAACTCGCTAGGATCCAGCGTGAGCTTCACGCCGGTCTGTTTCCGATACTGCCAGTCCAATCCGGCATTCAGCGGATCGAAACTGAAAGCGCTGTTCACGACGAGATTGGATGATGATGGCAGGTAGGACGAATATCCGAACCGGTTGGCGATCTGCTGCCACACCAGCGCCGCCTGGTCGGGCTCTTTGTGCTGGATTAGAAATTGAAAGTATTCATTCGCATAGCGCACGGCGAACGGAGCGGGAGTCTCCATCAATGCGTTCCACACTTTGACGGAACTGGCAGTCTCCTGTTTGGTCTCCAACAAGGTCAGGAATGCGAGGTAGGCATCGGTGGTACGCGGGACTACGTCACGCAGCAGAAGATCTGCATCAGGACTGATATGCCAGCAGAACTGGATGGCAGCTGCGGCTAGCGAAGGATCGCCCGTGAGGACGACGCGAAATTCCCGCAGAGCCTTCCTGTTTTCACCCTGAACCAGATAGAGGTTGGCGGCTTCCCATGCCACGTCGGGCGTCATGGAATCGGCCGCAGTGGCCCGCTCCAGCGCTGCACTCTGGTTGGAAGTGTCACCCATGACTTGATAGGCCCGAGCCAGATCAAACCAGAAGCGAGCGGAATGCGGATTGAGCTGAACGGCCTCCCGGTAGTATCCGATGGCCGCCACGGGATCTCGAGCCACGAGATCAAAGTAGCGCCCGAGGTGATTGCGATAGTCTGCGTCACCGGGATCGAGCCATGCAGCTCGTTTCAGACTGCTCAGTTCCGGGCGGCTGCCCAGCCACGAGGCGACGAATTCGCGCGCAGCCAGGCTCACATAGACCGTAGCGCACACAAGCAGAACCACGGCTACGAGCCGCTTCCGAAGGGGCAAGTTAAAAGCGATCTTCATATTGTCTGGCGGATGACCCGGCGCTTACGCGCTGCTGGAGGACGGCGAGGCAGACTCCAGATCGTCATCATCGTCATCGTCGTCGTCATCATGTGCAGATGAACCCTCGTCCCGGTAATAACCCGCGTACTTTCCCTGATACTCGTAGTAGTAGTAATAATCGGGAGACGTGAGGTCGACTGCATTCAGCAGAACGCCAACGACCTTCGCACTCACTTGGGCGAGAATGTCGCGCGCGCGGCGCAGCGCCTGCTTGGTGGTCTGGCTGGAACGAATCACTAGCACCACGGCATCCGCCCGCGGAGAAAGCACGACAGCGTCGGTCACTGACAGCGACGGGGGAGTGTCCAAAACGATATGGTCATACTGCTCGCGCAATTGAGCCAGCACATCTCTCATGTTGGCCGATGCCAGCAATTCCGCGGGATTTGGCGGCGGAGTTCCGGCAGGCATGACGAATAGATTTGGCAGAATCGCGGTGCGCGTGATGGCCTGCTCCAGAGTTGTGCTTCCGGTAAGGACATTGCTCAGTCCGCTTCGCGGGCCCATACCGAGCGTTTTGTGAATGCTGGGCCGACGCAGATCGGCGTCAATCAGTAGAACCCGCACGCCCTTCTGAGCCAGCACTACGGCGCAATTGATGCTGGTAGTGGTCTTGCCTTCCTGCGGCAGGGCACTAGTCACCATGATGACCTTCGGTGGAGCTCCCAGATTCGACAAGAGTAGAGAAGTCCTCAGGGCACGATAAGACTCCGCCATTTGGGACTGTGGACGAACCTGCGTTACCAGCTCCACGGCTTCCTTCGAAGACGCAATCACGAGTCGCTTGGAATTCGGTCCATCGCGCGCAGACTTGGATCCGAGCGGAATCATGCCCAAAGATGGCAGCCCGGATATGTTCTGGGCCTGTTCGGTGGTGCGGATCGTGTTGTCCAATCCCTCGAGCAGGAAAGCCAGCCCGACACCCGAAGCCAGTCCCAGCATCAAAGCGAAACCGAGGTTGCGGGGAATGTTGGGCTCAATCGGATAAGTGGGTGGGCGGGCACTATCCACGATGCGGAAGTTATTGGACTTCAATCCTGCGGAGACGCTTGCTTCCTTGAGCCTCTCCAAGATGCCTTCATACAGCGCGCGGTAGGTTTCCGCATCGCGCTTGAGCAAGTTGTATTTGATCGCGCTCTCGTTCAGCTTGTTGGCTTCCTGCTTTTGTTTCTCAAGCGCATCCCGGAGCATGCCTTCGCGCCTCAGAGCGGTTAGGTATTGGCCCCGGATCTTTGCAGAGATGACTTTAATCTCGTTCTGAATTTGCGCATTGATTTCCTTGAGTTGGTTGTTCAACTGAGCCAGTCTGGGATACGACGGACCGAACTGAGTGTTCAGGTCGGCGGCTTGGATTTTGAGATCGGCTTGTTTGGAGCGCAGGTTTTCCAGCAAGGCGGAAGGTGATTGCGGGCCCGAATCGGAGTCGACACCCTCCGCCGCCGTGGCGATCGTATCGGGATCTCCCGTCTCAGTCAGATGGGTCAAGGCCTCTCGGTCCATGCGCTCGCTTTCAGCGATGGTGAGTTCCTTGTTGAGTTCGTCCAACTTGGCCGTGATGATGTTCGTCTTTTCATCGGTGCCCAGGATTTCGTGCTCTTTCTGGTAACGGACGAGGTTTTCCTGGGAGGTCTCTACTTTCATCTGCAGGTCGACTAATTGTTTCTGCAGCCAGTCGGAAGCCTGCATCGTGGATTCGAAACGGGCCTTGCGGTTGTCCTCAACGTAGGTCTGCATCAGCGTGTTGACGACGTTGGCGGCTACTTGAGGATCGGCGCTGCGGTAATGGATTTCGATGATCCGGGAGTTCTGACTGAGGGCAACCCGCAGGTTACCCTTGAATCCGCTGATCATGGCGGATGCCTTTTCAGGATCGGCCTGCAGTGGATCTGGCGCGAGGTCAAGTGAGGGCGCAGGAGTACTTTGGCCGCCAAACTCCGGCCGCCGGTCCAGATTCAGTTCCCGAATGACTTCCAATGCGAGCAGATCGCTCTGCAGAATCTTGACTTCCGTCTCGAGTTCAGTTGGATCGTAGTAGTCCAGGCTAAACGTCGCGGAGTTCTGAAAATTCAGGTTGTTGTCGGGCTTGTTGATGGCGATCGTGCCACTGGCTTCGTAAACCTTGGTCATTCTCAGACTGGCGATTGCAACGAGCGAGAAGATTGCCGCCAGGCAAGTAAGTACCAGCCATTTGCGCTTGACCAGAACGCGAAGATACTCCCCGACAGCCGACTCATGAGAGGGAAGAAGCTGGGGATAGATTTGCTGGCCCGCCGGCCGCCCCAAATCCACTCCTGGGGAGGGCTGCAGTTCGCGAACATTAGGGTTATTCGCCGATACCAGGGGTCCGAAATCCATGCCTGCTCCTCAAACGATTTTGTTGCTGAAACAATGCTCTAGCCGCGGCAGGTCCCGAACAAGGGTGTCCTGCTTACTGACAGCGGTGTCCCGGTTCGAAGAGGCTGGTCCGTCGCGCGGGGAACGTGTTTGCACTGTAACGGAAGAGTTCGTTCGACATTTTAGCATTGGATCGCCTAAAGTCGGCGGCGAATTTTGCGGTGGGCTTCTAATTCTTTGTCGCGGTGAGCGACACGCTGATTCAGGAAAGTCCGCTATACTAGCGGGCAACGTGCGATATTGGCGCGACAGTTCTGTGTCTTAATTGACCGCTGTAACGAGGCAGATGGGATGAATTGGTCGGAACAAGTGGTTTTGGTTACCGGTGGGACCGGATCATTCGGCAAGAAGTTCGTCGAGATCATGCTGAAGGAGTACCGGCCAAAGCGCCTGGTCATCTTCAGCCGTGACGAGCTCAAGCAGCACGACATGAGGGCCTCAGGGTTGGATCATCCCAGCCTGCGCTATTTCATCGGAGATGTGCGGGATGCGGGGCGGCTGGAGCGGGCTTGCGCCGGAGTCACGATCGTGGTTCACGCCGCCGCGCTGAAGCAGGTTCCAGCATGCGAGTACAACCCGTTTGAGGCGATTCAGACCAACATCATGGGCGGCCGCAATGTGATTGATGCCGCCATCAATCGGGGTGTGCGAAGGGTTCTCGCCTTGAGCACCGACAAGGCAGTGAATCCCATCAACTTGTACGGCGCGACGAAGCTCTGCGCGGAAAAAATGTTTGTGCAGGCGAACGCATACGCTGGAGCGCAGGATTCGCGATTCAGTTGTGCGCGGTACGGAAATGTAGTCGGAAGCCGCGGGAGCGTGATCCCGGTGTTCCAGGAACAGCGGCGCCGGGGGCGCATCACCATTACAGATTCGCGCATGACCCGCTTCTGGCTGACCCTCGAACAGGGGGTGCAATTCGTCGTGAGCTGTATCGAACAGATGCATGGGGGAGAGATTTTCGTTCCAAAGATTCCGAGCATGCGCCTGGTGGATCTCGCAGAGACGATTGCGCCGGGATGTGAGATCGAGACCATCGGCATTCGTCCGGGAGAGAAGCTGCACGAAGTGTTGGTTTCGGAGGACGAGGCGCGGAATACGCTGGAAGTCGAGGATCGCTACATCATCCAGCCGTCCCACCCATGGTGGCGCCGCGAGAACTGGATAAACGGAACAGCTTTGCCGGAGGGATTCCGCTACGCAAGCGACACCAACGAACGGTGGCTCACGAATCGCGAACTGCAGGATTTGATTACACCCGACGCGCACGAGGCGCGGGTCTCAGCCTAAGGCTATCAGAATGAGCACGACGTCGCTCACCCCGCAGGCCCTCGCCATCAACGGAGGGTCGCCCGCGCGCGCGAGCTTCCTTCCGTATGGACGACAGTCCATTGACGAGGCTGACATTCAAGCTGTCGTAGATGTCTTGCGTTCGGATTGGTTGACGACGGGTCCGAAAGTTGGAGAGTTCGAGGAGGCTTTTGCCGCCCGTGTCGGCGCGGCGCATGCGGTGAGCTTTAGTTCGGGCACGGCGGCTCTGCACGCGGCCGCTTTTGTCTCTGGACTGGCGCCCGGGGACGAGGCGATTACGACGCCGTTGACTTTTGCCGCGACTGCGAATTGCGTTTTGTATCAGGGGGCGACTCCGGTATTTGCCGATGTCAGCGGCGATACGCTAAATCTGAACCCCGAGCAGGTTGCAGAGAAGATTACAACTAAGACTCGAGCGATCCTGCCCGTGGACTACGCGGGGCATCCGGCGGATTTGAAGCCGCTTATGGAGATCGCTCGGCGGCATGGGTTGATCGTGATCGAAGATGCCTGTCACGCCCTGGGCGCGGCGTACGGTGGGCGGAGTGTGGGCAGCATCGCCGACATGACGGCGTTCAGCTTCCATCCGGTGAAACACATCACGACTGGAGAAGGCGGGATGGTCTCGACCGACAACTCTCAGTTTGCCGAAACGCTGCGGCGCTTCCGCAATCACGGAATCTCCAGCGATGCCCGGCAGCGCCAAAGTGCAGGTCAGTGGCACTATGAGATGGTGTTGCTCGGGTTCAACTACCGTTTGCCCGACATTTTGTGCGCGCTGGGGATTCAGCAACTGACGAAGCTCGACGCGAATCTTGCGCGGCGACGGGAGATCGCCGCACAGTACACGGCAGCTTTCCGCGAGATCCCCGGTGTAATTCCGCCTGCGGTGCGGGCTGAGGCAAACCCGGCTTGGCACCTCTATCCGATTCGCTTGGACCTCGAGAAATTTAGCGAGGACCGGGCGCAGATCTTCCGCGCGCTACGGGCAGAAAACATCGGCGTGAATGTGCACTATATTCCGGTGCACCTGCATCCCTATTACCGCGAGCGCTTTGGATTTCGCGGCGGAGAATTCCCCGTGGCCGAAGACGCATACGCACGATTGCTCAGTCTGCCGATGTTTCATAGCATGAGCAATCAGGATGTGAAGGACGTGATCGAGGCGGTGAAGAAAGTTGCACGAAGTTACAGCCACTGACGGCGGAGGCGCATTGAAAGTAGTTGCGATCATTCAGGCTCGCATGGGAAGCACACGCCTGCCCGGCAAAGTATTAAAGGATATTGAAGGCGAAAGCATGCTGGCGCGGGTGGTGAATCGCCTGCGCCGCTCGCGGTTGATCAACGAATTGTTGATTGCGACCACCGATCGCGCGGCGGACGACGCCATTGCCGCGGAGTGCCGGAACTGCGTGGTCCCTGTTTCACGCGGCGATCAGGATGACGTGCTCGATCGCTATTTCCGCGCTGCGCAGCTAGCTAAGGCCAAGGTTGTGGTGCGGGTCACATCGGATTGTCCGCTGATCGACCCAGAGATTGCAGACAGAACGATTGCGGCCTTTCTTGCAGAAAGTCCGGACTACGCCTCCAACGTGCTGGAGCGCACCTACCCGCGGGGCCTGGATGTCGAAGTGATCTCTTTCGACGCTCTGGCGAGAGCGTGGCAGGAGGCTCGAAATTCTTACGAGCGCGAGCACGTGACGCCGTACATCTTTGAGCATCCAGAGGAGTTCAAACTATTATCCGTGACGGGCGATGCCGACTACAGCGCCTTTCGCTGGACTGTGGATACACCAGAGGACCTGAAATTTGTTCAGGAAGTTTATGCACGCTTGAAAGACACGCCCGCATTTTCATGGAATGACGTTCTCGAATTGCTCGGCCGAGAGCCCGAGCTAACGGAGTTGAATCGCTCCGTCACGCAGAAGGTGCTACACGAAAGCTGATGACCGCTGCCTCGTTATTGATTCGAGCCGATGCCAGTGTGGCGACCGGCACGGGCCACGTGATGCGGTGCCTTGCGCTGGCGCAGGCGTGGCAAGATGCGGGTGGGCGCGCCCTGTTCGCCACGGTGGAAACGACGGATGCCCTCCGGGCGCGACTGACAGCCGAGTCGTTCGAAGTCTTGTCTGTTTCTTGCGCGGCGGGGTCGGCGGACGATGCCGGCCAGACGATCGCTCTGGCTCGAGAGCAGAGATCAGATTGGGTCGTGCTGGATGGCTATCAGTTCACTGCGGATTATCAGCGCGCTTTGAAAGCCGCTGGATTCAAACTTCTCGTTCTCGATGATCACGGCCACGCGCAGCACTATTCGGCCGACTTGGTGCTGAATCAGAATGTATGTGCCGATGAGTCGTTGTACCAATGCAGAGAGCCGAAGTCCCGTCTTCTTCTGGGGCCGCGTTATTGTCTGCTGCGGCGCGAGTTCTCCCCGTGGCAGAAATGGACGCGAGACGTATTCCCAGTCTGCCATCGCGTGCTGGTGACGATGGGTGGCAGCGACCCCAATCATGTGACCGCTCGTGTACTAGAGGCTCTGGTTTTGGCCAAACTCGAGAACGTAGATGCGACCGTAGTCGTGGGTGGCAGTAATCCGCATTTCACGAGGTTCCAAATCGCGGCGGCTCAGAGTGAGCGGAAGATCACGGTGCAAAGAGATGTCTCCAACATGGCGGACTTGATGGCTGCGGCGGACGTCGCTATTTCCGCCGCGGGATCTACTTGCTGGGAATTGTGTCTTCTTGGGCTTCCCTCCCTGCTTCTCGACGTAGCTGAGAACCAGACGGCGCTTTCGACGGAACTGGATCGCAGGGGCTGCGCGATTCGCGTGGGAGATCAGACCGTATCTCCGGCGACGATTGCGACGCAGCTTGAGCACCTGCTGCGGTCGCACGAACTTAGGCAGACTCTGTCGCGTAATTGTCGCCAACTCGTGGACGGCCAAGGGGCCCAGCGGGTAGTGTCGATACTGCGAGGGGTGGAGGAGTTTCGACTTCGCCGTTTGCGCGCCGGGGACGAACGCCTTTTATGGGCCTGGGCGAACGATCCCGAGGTGCGGGCGTCGTCGTTTTCCTCAGAGACAATTGGGTGGGAAACTCATGTTGCGTGGTTTACCGAGAAACTTGTCTCGGGCAACAGTCTCATGTTGATTGCCGAGGACGAGGAGGGGATTCCATACGGACAGATCCGCTTCGATATCCGCGAGAATCGCGAAGCGGACTTGAATATTAGCCTGGCGAAGGAGAAACGCGGATGCGGGCTGGCAGTTCTAATGATTCAGGCGGGCGTTCGCGAATTGTTCGCGAGCGGCGAATGTGAATGCGTTCACGCGTTCGTCAAGCCCGGGAACATGCCCTCACTGAGAGCATTCGAGAAGGCAGGTTTCGCTCGAGTTGGCACTGCGCAAGTGAGAGGACACGCGGCAGTCCGCTTTGACATGCGCCGCAGATTGAATTAGCGATGCTACCGCAAATCAAAATTGGCCCGCGCCCTATCGGAGGCGGACATCCCGTCTACGTGATTGCGGAGGTTTCCGCGAATCATCATCAGGAGTACGAGCAGGCCGTCAGGATCGTCCGCGCTGCAAAGAATGTCGGAGCCGATGCGGTCAAGCTGCAAACCTATACGCCCGACACAATGACGATCGCCTGCGACCGGCCGGAGTTTCTCATTGACGGGACGATCTGGGCTGGACGCAATTTGTACGAACTCTATGGCGAGGCCTACACGCCATGGGAGTGGCAGCCGCGGCTCAAGAAAGTGGCGAACGATCTCGGTATGGATTTGTTCTCCAGTCCTTTCGACGCCACAGCGGTCGATTTCTTGGAGGAGATGGGAGTGCCCGCATATAAGTTGGCGTCGTTCGAACTGGTAGACATTCCCCTCATTCAGAAGATTGCGCAGACAGGCAAGCCGCTGATCATATCCACAGGGATGGCAACGTTGGAGGAGATTGAGGAAGCGGTGCACACCGCGCGCCACGCTGGCGCCGCGCAGATTGCGTTGCTCAAGTGTACGAGCGCCTATCCGGCCTTGCCGGAGGAAATGAACCTGTGCACGATTCCCGAACTGTCTCGGCGCTTCGACGTGCCAGTGGGACTCTCGGATCACACGATGGGTACAACTGTTCCAGTGTCGGCGGTCGCGCTAGGGGCGTGCATCATCGAGAAGCACCTGACTCTGTCGCGATCGGAGACCGGTCCTGACAGTTCATTTTCTCTTGAACCGCAAGAATTCAAGGCCATGGTGGATGCGGTGCGTGTCGCAGAAAAGGCACTGGGCGAAGTGCATTTCGGATCTGGGCCCAAAGAGGCGGCCAGCCGTGTGTTCCGCCGATCGCTGTTTGTCGTGCAAGAGGTGAAGTGTGGTGAACCGTTCACCGCCGAAAATGTGCGCTCGATTCGGCCGGGACACGGATTGCATACCCGGCATTTGCCGGAGATTTTGGGTCGACATGCCGCTCGCAACATTGAACGTGGAACTCCCGTGAGTTGGGACTTGGTGCGGCCCACGTAAAGGAAGTCTCGACTATTGGCACGCTCAACCAGAATCAAGGCTGGTACTAATCTGAGCCGCTGCTTCACGCTACAAATGAAGCAGAGTGAGATTCGTCAGCCCCATTTTGAAGCGGATCGTTTATCCATGCCTCGCGGGGGCAGGATATTTTCGAACAGTTGCACGGCCGGGGCTCGCCGTCATCACCTACCATGGCGTTCTTCCTGCAGGATACAAGCCGATCGATCCGGGCTTCGATGGCAGCCTGATTACCGCTGACACGTTTCGCCAGCAACTACGCCTGCTGAAGAAAAAATACACGGTTATCTCGCCCGAGGAGATGCGTTCCTGGTGTTTGAACGGAGGGGAACTCCCGCCCCGCGCTGCTCTTCTGACTTGTGACGACGGATTCCTGAACAACCTAACGGAGATGGTGCCGACCCTGCAGGACGAGGGATTGCGGTGCCTGTTTTTCGTGACTGGAGCATCGGTTGGTGACCGACGGACGATGCTCTGGTATGAGGAATTGTTGCTGCTGTTCCTGCGAGCGCGTGCCGGGCGGTTCGAAATTTCGGCGGACGGCATTGAAATCAGCGGGGTCCTGGGAGAGCGCGAGCAGCGGCGGGCACTTTGGTGGAGCGCAGTAAAGCGCCTTTCCCAGGTCGATGCAGAGAGCCGGGACTCCTTTCTGCAGGCCACGCACGCGTACTTCGGGCTGCAGGAAACGTTGGAGTTTTTTCTCAACACATATTCAGAGACGCAGCGCCATTTCTGTCTCCTTACGTGCGCAGAATTGCAGCAGTTGGCCGCAGCCGGCATGACCATTGGCGCGCATACCTTGACTCATCCGGTCCTGACACAGCTTCCGCACAAGTTGGCGTGGAAAGAAATCACGGAAAGTCGCGCGCGTCTGGAATCCGCGGTGGGGAGGCAGATATGGGCCTTCGCATATCCCTTCGGAGATGCCGCTTCGGTGTCGCCATCGATCGTCGAGATGGCAAAGCAGGCTGGCTTCGACGCCGCGTTCCTCAATATTGGCGGAGGCCTCGGAACCAGTCTTCCGCTTCATTCGATTCCTCGAGTACACGTTAACGCCGGAATGAGCCTCGCCGAATTCGAAGCTCACGTATCGGGTTTCTACGAAGCCTTACAGCGCGGCATAAGGGGTACTCCGCAAACCGCTACGCCGGTGCTTGAGGGTATACGAACCAAACCGGTTCCAAAGCTGCGACCTGCCTAAATCCTTTCGTGAGCTCACTTCTTCCCGCGACCGCCGGTGCGCTGGTCGCAGTTCTCATGCCAAACATGGATTCAAATCAACCACCCCACAAGCGGCGGATTGGTACTATAAAGAATTCACGAAGCGTTAAGCACCAGGTGACTTAAGACGTGCGTCTGACTCTGCTCAAAGAGATTCCCGAGGATGCTCGACCTGCGCGCGCAGTGGAACGCATTGGTGCTGCGCATGGAGCAGCCGCAGGTCTTCTATACCTACGAATGGGCGCTGGCGGTTTACCGCGCGTACGCCGCAACGTTGCTCCCACTGCTCTTTCTGGCTTACGACGAACAGGATGTGTTGGTCGGAGTCGCGGCCCTGGCCACCGATTCTGCCGGGCAGCGTGTGTCTTTCCTTGGCGCTACCACCGGTGACTACTGCGATTTTCTCAGCGCGTCCGAAAAACGGGATGAATTCGTCGACCGCGTTCTTGCCGAACTTCGAAGACAGAACATCGCGGAAGTTGTCTTGGCGAATCTTCCAGCTGACTCCGCAACCGCTACGGTGTTGAGCAGGGCCGGGGCGGCGCAGAAGTATCACTGTTTTGCCCGTACTGGCTATGTTTGTGCGCAGGTGTTACTGAGCGCGCTCGAGCGCCGCAGCGGCGCCAAGCCCGTGCTTCCGCGCAAGAAAATGCTTCGCCGGTTTCTGAACGCGATGGGACGGGAGGCTCCCGTTCGCCTGGATCACGCGCAATCCTGCGAAGCAATCCACGCGATTCTGCCACAATTCATGCAAGCGCATGTAGCGCGATTCCTGGTAACGGGACGAATCAGCAATATGGCGCGAGAAGAACGCCGGATGTTCCTCGCGGAACTGGCGAAGCTGCTATCTGAGTCCGGTTGGGTCGCGCTAACGCGCATGATGTCGGGCGATAATGTCTTTGCGTGGAATTATGGCTTTCGATTTCAAGGCACATGGTTCTGGTACCAGCCGACGTTCGTGAGCGATCTGGAGAAATTTTCTCCGGGTTTCTGTCTACTGGCGAAACTCATCGAAGAAGCGGCGGACAATGCTGAATTCGAGACGGTCGATCTTGGATTGGGCGCGGAAGAATATAAAGAGCGCTTTGCCAACCGGAACCGGGAGATTCTGTATGTCACGCTGAAAACGTCGTCGGTTCGGCACTATCGTGAGATTCTCCGACACCGCGCAGCTGAGTTTGCGCGAACGTTTCCGAAGGTGGAAACGGCGGCTCGGGCCACGATACAGCGATGGCACCGGCTGAAGCAACATCTCGCTGAAGGCGGCAGGGCCACGCTTGGTTGGGCAGGGACGCGTCTGCGAGAAATTTTCTGGCTGGAAAGCGAAGTGTTTTTCTATGAGTGGAGTGGCCGCGCCTTGCCGAGTTCCGGTGAATCGAAACTCCGCCGCCTCGACTTGAGTGACCTGGCATCGGCGACGTGTCAATACGTAGATGACGAGGCTACGCTGGGATATCTGCTGCGCGCGGCTTCTCGGCTGCAACAGGGAAGCGCCGAGGGATTCGGACTCGTCGATGGGGAAGGGAAGTTCTTGCATTTCGCATGGACGACCGGCTTTGACAAGTTCTTTCTTTCCGAATTGAACGCCAGGGTGGATGCACCCTCCGCCAATTGCGTCATGCTCTTCGACTGTTGGACTCCAACGCCGGTTCGAGGTTCTGGTCACTATGCCAAAACCGTTGGACTCATCGCGAAGCAGGTGCTCGATAACGGAATGCGGCCTTGGATTTTCAGCGCCTCGCGAAATGTCGCCTCTATACGAGGTCTTGAGGAAGCCGGCTTCGAGCGCCGCTACCCGCTGGTCCGGAGACGATTGATGGGGCTTCAGTGGATCAAGGGCGAGACGCCAACCTCCTACGAAATAACAGGGAAGAATATTCCCGCCCGACCCGAAGACTCGGCCGCATAACGCCATGCGAGTTCTGCTCCTTCATCCCGAAGATTCGCCTATGGCCGGGCCGTGGTCGCGACAGCGCTGGGATCTTATCGTGGATCTGGGAAATTCTTCTCCGTTCTCGGCGGAGGCATGGTCGAGGCAGTTCGGCTGTCCGGTGGTGCGAGCCGCCTCATTTCCTGATGGGATTGCAGACGCACGGTGCGTGCGCGACGTATTTTCTTCGGGGCGAGGCCGGTTACTGGATGAGGAAGGCATCGATTGGTGGGAACTCACTTCGTTGCTGCTGATGCAAGAAGCGATGACGGCGCTGGCGTTCCGGAGGATGGCCGGAGAGATCACGCCATCGGCCGAGTTATGGTCGACGCGTTCGGCGGCAGGGTCAGCTCGGCTCTTCGCGATCGTCACCGGCAGGGATCTGCATACGTTTCGAGAGCAAGGCCTGGCGCGCTCGACTGCCCGGCTGTTGCGATATACGGGACTTGCACGCCGTTTCTCTTTTGCGCAGATCAAGGAGATCTTTCTCGATAAGTACGATCCTGCCTACAGTTGGCGCTCGCGCTTTGCGCCAAAGTTGCGTAACAGAGCCGAAGCCGTCGTCCTGATACCCAGCGCTTACACGAACGTGTCCCGGATGGCCGTTGCCTATGCGCGACTGCTGCCGCAGCAGTCGTTCCTCCTGGTGACTACGCGGCAAAGCGGCAGGCAGTTTGTGCCTCCTCCGCATGTTCACCTGCGGGAGCTCGCGGCTTACGCGAAGGGCGATCCTCCTCAGGCAGAAGTCGCGTCTCTTCTTGATCGTTGGGTGAAGTTGAGAAATGACATCTGTTCGATTCCCGAGTTACAGGTGCTTTCACGCGCGGGCGCTCTTGACCCAATTGCCAACTGGATTCGCGATGGCATACCCGTTCGCAATGCCTGGCGGACGGTGCTTGAGCGTGAACCGGTCTGCGGGGTCCTGTGCGGGGACGACAGCAATCGCTACACTCTTTTGCCGGTTCTGCTGGCTTCGAGACGCAAAATTCCGACTGTCGACTTCCACCATGGAGCCTTTGATGGGCGTTATCTGGTGAAGAGTCTGCCGAGCGACGTATATATGGCCAAGAACGAAATGGAGCGAGATTATCTGTTGCGAGTTTGTGGCCTGCCGGCGGAGAAGGTTGTGATCGGCGCCCCTTCTCGGGGTAGTGTGATTCCATCAAGAGATGCTGGCGGCAGTATGCGAATGTCGGCCATTCTATTCTCCGAGCCGTACGAAGTTGCGAACATGCGTGCGGCGGAGGTATATCGCGAACTTTTGCCTCCACTCTGCCGTTTGGTCCGCGAAAATGGACGCCGCCTGATCATCAAGCTGCATCCGTTTGAAAGCCGCTCGCAACGGAGCAGAATCGTCGACGATGTCTTGGAGCCTGACGATCGGGCGCTCGTGAGCATGATCGATGGTCCGCCAACGCCCGAGATCATGGCTCAGGCGTGGTTTGGACTTACCGTCGAGTCGACGAGCGCAGTCGACTGCCGGCAAAACGGAGTTCATTGTTTCTTGTGTGGATGGCTCACGTTCTCGCCGTTTGGGTATGCGCAACAGTACGAGAGGTTCGGAGTTGGCGAAGTCCTGCAGAGTGCGGAGCAGATCAGCGGGATTCCTCAGCGGTTGGCTGAATTTGAAAAACGTCCCGCGGTGCGATGGAACCTTTCGCCCACGGCTGATCCCGGAATGTTGCAAAGCTGGCTGACCTCCGGGCTGCGGGAGCCTGCGGGCGCGAGGCCAGCTTCATGACCGCGGTCAGATGGCTGGTACACTGCGAAGCGAATCGGTTCGGGGAGATTCAGGCTGGAGCGGAAGTATGACGGAGATGAGGGAAGTGCGGCTGCCAGCGGATCTGTGCGCGGCTGTGGAGAAAAAATTCGGCCAGACATTTGCTAGCCTCGAAGAGTTGCTGACTTTCGTTCTGCGGGATCTCTCGCGCGACGATGCGGCTCAGTTTGACCAGGCAGAGCAACGTCTCGTCGAAGAGCGCCTGCGAGAACTTGGTTACCTCTAAATCGGCCAAATGAATCTGCTTCAAAAGCTCTGGCAGCGCGGCCGGGACCTGTTTCCTGTCCCCGGATTTCACTTCGACCGGCCGCTCGTCCTGTTTCAGAGTGATGACTGGGGCCGCGTCGGCCTGCGCGATCAGGATGGCCTCGAACAACTGCGGTCGGCCGGGTTGGCGTTGGGCGAGCGTCCTTACGATTTCTACACGTTGGAGACGGCTGACGATTTGAGAGCTTTGAGTACGGTCTTGGGCCACCATCGTGATGCTAGCGGGCGCAGTCCGTGCGTGGAGATGAATTTTGTCCCAGCCAATCTGGACTTCGCGAAAATGAATGACGATGGTTTTCGGGAAATGCACCTTATGCCTCTCGCAGAGGGACTTCCGCGCGGCTGGAGCCGGCCTGGGCTAGCAGACGCTTATCGCGAAGGGATCCGCGATGGGTTCTTTTATGCGGGGCTTCATGGCAGCACGCATTTTTGTCGGGACGCAGTGAAACGGAATTTGACGCTAGGCGGCGAGCGTGCCGATTTGCTACGCAGACTATGGCAGGCCGGAACGCCGTACATTCACTGGCGCATGCCGTGGATCGGATATGAATATTGGAGCCCGGAGAAGCCTGAGGATGATCGATTCTTGTCTGCGGAAACGCAGCTGGAGTTGATCGGACAAACCATCGGCGCCTTCGCGAAACTGTTCTCTGCTCTTCCGCGCTCGGCGTGCGCACCGGGCTATCGGGCCAATGATGATACGCACCGCAGCTGGGCGCAACATGGAATTCGCGTCGCGCAGAATGGCCCGGGTGCATTGGTTCCCCCTCATTTCGACCGCCATGACACTTTGCATCTGTATCGCACGGTGGAATTTGAGCCGGCGGTTGACGCCGATTTCTCCGTAGAGAACTGTGTTCGACAGGCGGAAGCTTGCTTCGAGCGCGGCATTCCGGCCATCATCTCCATGCACTCCATCAATTTTCACTCGACCGCGAAGGATTTTCGTAGCAAGACTCTTCAAAGTCTTGAGGAGTTTCTGGCGGCGCTCGAATTGAGACACGCCGATCTGCTGTATCTTCACGACGAGGATATTCTTGGGCTAGTGAACAACGGATCCTACGCAACCTCGCATGGCACCATGCGGGTAAATGTGATGCGAAAGAATTTCACCAAAGCGCGGATGCTACAACGGCAGGAAACATAAATGACGGACCAGAAATCAATCGTGCTGGTCACCGTGGATTGCCTGCGAGCGGACCACGCTGGGTTCATGGGATACGAACGCCCAACGACTCCGTTTCTCGATTCTCTCTCCGGCGAAAGTTTGGTTTTTCCCGCTGCAATTGTCGCGGGCGCTCCGACGTATTATTCGCTTCCCGCAATCATGGCATCGCGTTATCCGCTGGCGTTGGGACGCGACGTGCTGGGCCTGGCTCCAGATGAGCCGACGCTTGCCTCCGTCTTGAAGCGGGCTGGGTATGCGACCGCCTGTTTCGGCGCGGGGAACCCCTACCTCTCGGCGCAGTTTGGCTATGACCAGGGCTTCGATACCTTCCAGGATTTTCTCGATGATGATTCATCGCCGATTCCGAGCGAGACTGGGAACGGTGCATCTGATGAGGGGTGGGCGACGCGCTTGAACCGCCGGATCCAGGCCGTGCGTCCAGCTTTAGGCCCGATGGGTGTCGTCTACGATGAGCTTTACTTCCGCTACTGTCAGAAAGTGACGCCAGCGGCAAACTCGCTCGACGCGCTGCGCAGATTTCCCACCGCGGATGTCATCGTCGACCATGCTTGCACGTGGATGAAGTCTGCTGGCGAGGGGCCATTCTTTCTCTGGCTGCACTTGATGGATCCGCATTCCCCTTACTATCCGAAGGAGGAGGCGCTGGCCTTGATGGGACACGGCCCCCTCAGTGCCTCGCGCGCACGGTACCTGAATTCGTACTGGAGTCGCTCTGACATTGGGCCTTCTCGCCTCGGCAGTCACCGCGACGACATCGTCGCGCTTTATGATGCGGGAATTCGCTGGGTCGATGTTCAGATGGCGCGACTGATCGGAACGTTGCGCGATTGGAAGCGATGGGATAATTGCGTCTTCGCGCTCACTGCCGATCACGGTGAAGAATTTCTCGATCACGGCGGTCGATATCATCCTCCGTCGCGGTTGATGGATGAGCTGATTCATGTCCCGTTGCTCCTCCGTGTGCCGGGGACGGCGAAGAAGCAGCTTTCGAAATCCCCATTCAGCATGGTTGATCTTGCTCCCACGTTGTTGGACGCTGTGCGATTGCCCGTGCCGTCTGATTTTCGAGGGCGCAGTCTTTGGCAGGAAGTCCAACAGGGAGCGCACTCTGACAGCGTCGCGGTCTCGGAGAGCGTGGCCGGTTGTACGAATCCGTTTCACGCGGAGAATCGAATGGGCCCGCGCGTTCTGACGGTTCGGGAAGCACGCTTCAAACTCGCTCTGCACTTCGATCCTGGTGGGGAAGAGCTTTACGATCTCGAATCTGATCCGGGCGAGCAAGCGCCACTCGCGCTGGACTCACACAAGCCTGATCGGAGACGGTTACTCGAAATAGCGCGCGAGCATCTCCGGCGCTCGTCCGGACGCCATCAGGAAACGCGCCTGCGTGCGCGCCTGCGTGACATTCGGCTAGAATGGACGCGATCCTTTCCACAGAGCTCGGAAAAACAGGCATCCGGATCTCATCCGCAATCAGCCTGAGGCCGGGCAAGCCTGCTCATGAAGCCAATTCGCATTCTGGTGGATAGCTTTGCCGACGACGATTTGAACAACGCGCAACTGACCAATGCGCGTGAGATCATGAGCCGGCTCGATGCAGATCGGTTTCACCTGACCACGTTTGCACCCGGGAAGGCGGATGCAAGGTTAATTCAGAGGCCCAATACTCGTCTGATCAAACTGCCTCGGCAGCGCCAGACTCTCAGAATCCTCCGCGAATTCATCTTGGGAACACACGATCTTCTTTTCTACATCAAGCCTTCGCCCGCTGCGAAGGTCTATCTAGCGCTGCGGCGAACGTGGTTCGACAAGCGGGTCGTGATCGGCACCGTCGAATCACAATCGGATCTGCGCAACGAACCCACGATCAAGCCGGAACAGGTTCGGATGTGGGAGCAAACGGTTCTGCGTAGCGATTACCTGTTCAGCAATTCTTCGGCGGTGAGAGCGAGTCTCGAGAGAGAGTACGGTCTTTCCAGTGAAGTCGTTCCCACCGGAGTGGATACGAAATTCTTTACTCCGGCGTGGGAACGTCGGGCAAATCCCAGGGTGCAGGTGCTCTTTGTGGGGTCGCTGCGGCCCTTCAAGGGGCCTCAGGTGGTGATTAAAGCCGCCGAGCGGTTACCGGCAGCGGACTTCGTCATTGTGGGCGAAGGGGTCATGAGGGCTGAACTCGAATCGCAGGTGCGCGCCGCCGGGCTGACGAACGTCAGCCTCACCGGTAGTTTGAACTCCCATGCTCTTCGCGATCATTATCGGCAGGCGGATATATTTCTGTTTCCCTCTCGTTGGGAAGGATCTCCCAAGGTAATTCTGGAGGCGGCAGCGTGCGGTCTCCCCGTGATCGCACGGAGGGACTACCAACCTGAGACGGTGGTGGACGCCCAGACAGGCTACCTTGGCGGAAGTGACGATGAAGTTCTGACTCGCCTGGGGGACCTCATCGCGAATCCCGAATTGCGTCGGACTATGGGCGTGGCATCGCGCGCACATAGTGAACAGTTTGATTGGGATATCATCACGCGCCGTTGGGAGGAAATTTTTGTGAGGCTGGCTGCAAACCGTAAAAGCGTGGTGGGCGCGTGAGTTCATCGGAAACTTTTGCCGGTGCGCGGCCCATTCACGTGCTCACGCTCACGCCCTTTTATCCGAGTAAGCACGACGATGCCGGAGGCTGTTTCGTTGCGGAGCCGCTCCACTGGCTCGCCAAGGTCGGCGTGGCGAGCACCGTCTTGGCTGTGCAGCCTTTCTATCGTGCGAAGATTCAGGCCTGTGAGTCGGCGTCGTCCGAACAATGGCTGCGATACTTTTCCTTGCCCGGAGGCCCCGGCCTTCCGACGGCAGGAGCTTTTCTTTTTGCCCGGGTCGTCGCGCATGTACGCGAACTACAGCGCTTGCACCAAATTGATCTGGTCCACGCACATGCCCCATTGCCTTGCGGACATGCCGCGATGTTGTTGAGCGCAGAACTGGGACTGCCATTTGTAGTTTCCGTGCACGGGCTGGACGCGTTCGCGACAGAGCAGGTGAGGGGAAGAGCGGGTGAATGGTGCCGCCGCATCTCGCAGCGAGTGTACCGCTCTTCGCGCCGAGTTATCTGCATTAGTGAGCATGTTCGAGAGCAAATTCTGGAGCAGACTGGACCGACTTGCCGAACTTCCGTCGTCTATAACGGAGTGGATGCCGAGTTGTTTTCGCCGGGCGCAGAGCCGCCGGGCGGAAACCCAACCGTGCTGAGCGTCGGCAACTTGATTCCGATCAAGGGGCACGCGCTGCTAATCCGTGCGATTGCAGCATTAGGTCCCGAGTTTCCGGCGATCACTCTCGAAATCATTGGCGACGGCGCAGAGCGTTCCCATCTCGATGCTCTCACCCGAGAACTTAAGATTGCCGATCGCGTGCGTTTTCTGGGCCGGCAATCACGCCAGCAGGTTGCCGCCGCCATGCAAGGATGCAGCGTGTTCGCCTTGCCCAGCCGCTACGAAGGGTTGGGGTGCGTTTATCTCGAGGCGATGTCTACAGGGAAACCGGTGATCGGATGTCGCGGACAGGGAATCGCGGAGATCATCCAGCATGGCACAAACGGTTTTCTGGTCGGCCCCGACAACGAAAGGGAACTGACGCTGGCCCTTGGCATGTTGCTGCGGGATGAGGTGCGTCGTCGTAACCTTGGGGCCGCCGCGCGCGACACGATCCTGGAAAGATTAACTTTGGCCCACCAGGCGGAAATACTGGCGCGAATCTACCGCGAGGCGATTGCATGACGCGGCGACTGCTGATTCTCACGGAAATCATTTCTCCGTATCGAATTCCTCTGTTCAATGACCTTGCACGCCATCCGGAGGCAGAACTACATGTTGTTTTCTTGGCCGAAACCGACCCGCAGTTGCGCCAGTGGCGAGTTTACAAGAAAGAGATAAAGTTCTCATACGAAGTTCTGCCTTCGTGGCGAAAGCGCGTTGGAGGATACAACGCTCTGCTGAATCGCGGTGTTGGCCGTGCGCTGTCGGCGTTTGCGCCGGATGTAATCCTATGCGGAGGTTACAACTACTTGGCCTCTTGGCAGGCTCTCCTTTGGTCGAAAGTCCACAACGCCCCGCTTCTGCTTTGGTCCGAGAGCCACCGGCATGAACTCCGGAGGGTTCGTCCGCTGGTCGAGTTCCTGAAAGACGAGTTCCTGCACAGGTGCAATGGCTTCGTCGTTCCTGGTCAAATGGCTCGCGAATACATTCAGGGGCACAAGATCAAGGATGAAATCATCTTCACGGCACCGAATGCTGTCGAGAACGATCTGTTTGCCGCAGCGGCCGCGGACGCTCGGAGAAATGCGCGCGAGCGACGCATGGAACTGAACTTGCCTGATCGCTACTTTCTGTTTGCGGGACGCCTCGTCCGAGAGAAAGGCGTGTTTGAATTGTTGTCGGCTTATGCCAAACTGGATGAGCAAATTCGTCGGCAGATTGGATTGGTCTTCGCCGGCGACGGTGCGTCGAGGCAGGAACTGGAAGAGCAAGCCGCAGGGATTTCGCCTGGAATGATAAGATTCGCTGGTTTTGCCCACCGAGAGCAGTTGGCGGCACATTACGCCCTCGCCGACGTTATGGTCTTACCTACGTATACTGATACCTGGGGTTTGGTTGTGAACGAAGGCATGGCGTGCGGCCTGCCCGTGATTCTGAGCCGGGCTGCTGGCTGCGCCGCTGACTTGTTGAGGGAGAACTGGAACGGTTTGCTGATCCCGCCGAGAGATGTGCCATCGCTGGCTTCCGCAATGAAAAGTATCGCTAGTCAACCCGATCTGCGCGCGAAGATGGCGGTCAACAGTCTGGACCATATTTCCCATTACTCAGCCGAAGAGTGGTCTCTGGGGATTCTCCGCGCGATGGAAGCTCTGGGAGGCGGCAGTGACTGAGCGGCCGCTGAGAGGCGCTTTGATCGTCGGAGCAGTTTTGGCGCCGTTCGTCCTGCTATGTCTCGCCTATTTCCGGCCTGGATACTTTACAGACGAGCTTTATCTTGGGGGGCTGATCCTTCTCGAATTTCTGATCGCCGCCATCTGGATGTATCGCCAGGTTTTTCTTCCGCTGGTCCTGGTTGGATTCTTGCTCGCCGGACTGCATCTGCCCGTGGGTTCTCATTGGACGCAGATACGCTGGGTATTTCTTGGACTGGGAGCCGCCGTTGGTTGCATCCTGATGCTGAAGGACCGGCGGCTACACGTCGCGTTGTTTCATGCGTTCGCCTTGTTTGCTGTCATTGCGGCCTTGACGTCGTCGGCTGTGTCTCGCTATCCCGGTTTCGCCCTATTGAAAGCGTTGAGCTTGTTTCTGGTCTTTATTTACGGTGCGACCGGCGCGAGACTGGCGGTAGCGGGCCGTGAAAATCGCTTCTTCGGCGGATTGCTCATCGGGTCCGAGTTGTTCATTGCGGCAATCGCCGCTTTTCACCTCCTCGGCCTCGAGGTGATGGGAAACCCGAACTCGCTGGGGGCGGTTACTGGCGTTGTGGGAGCACCACTTCTGCTTTGGGGAACGTTCGTCGCAGAAAAACCCTTGGTGCGCTATCGTCGGTTGGCGCTGTTCGTGATCTGTCTCTACTTGATTCTCTATAGTCACGCGCGAGCCGGCATGGCGGCGGCTTTCGTCTCTTGCGCATTGCTCTGTCTGGCATTGCGCAAATACAGATTATTGGCGGAGGGCGTCAGCGTCATTCTTGTGATGGTGGCGATGACTGCCATCTTCATGCCGGAAGCGTTTTCGAATACGGTTTCGTCAGTAACGGTTTCGGTCTTGTACAAAAGCAAGGACCCGGCGCTGGGCTTGCTCGCTTCGCGCGAGGAGCCTTGGCAAGCCGCCCTCGACAGCATCCACGAACATTTCTGGTTTGGAACAGGCTTTGGCACGACGGACACCGGCCAGGATGCCAGCGAGCACCTGAGTTTGTTCGCCTCCAATCAGGACGTCACTGCTGAGAATGGCAGCAGCTATCTCACCATCCTGACTTGGGTAGGAATGTTTGGCGTTGCACCATTCCTTCTTACCCTCCTTGTACTACTCAGCAAGGTTGTTCGGACGCTAGTTTGGACGTGGGGAACAGGGAACGTAGCTCATCCGGCGATTCCTCTGGCAATGGTGACGATCGCTGGCCTCGTGCACGCCGGCTTCGAAGATTGGCTGTTCGCTCCCGGCTATTACCTCTGCGTATTCTTCTGGTGTGTGGCATTTATTCTCGTTGACGTGACTCCAGCGGTAAGGCTTCCGCAGTTCGCGCTTTCGCGGCAGAGGAGACCGATTCCTCGGGGCATCGACGGAATTCCCGCTAGTCGATGATGCGCTTGTTCATCAATTCTCTCGCCGCCAGCGCTGGCGGAGGACTTACCTACATACGCAATGTGATTCCACACTTGGCCTCCAAATCAGGACTGCAGGTTACGGTCGCTCTGGGCGATGGATTGAGGGAAGAGTTTCGGGAATTCTCCAACATTGAGTTTCTTGAGATGGAAATCCCGCCGGTACGTCGTTTCTGGTATGAGCAATCGACGCTGCCCGCTTTGATCCGAAAGCGCGGGTCCAGTGTTTTGTTGTCGACCGGAAACTTCGCCCTGAGAAACTCTCCCGTACCGCAGATCCTGCTTTCGCGCAATTCCATTTACACCTCGGCAGACTTCTACCGTGACTTGCGCTCCCGCCATGAATATCGAGCCTGGCTTGATACCAAGGTGAGAGCAGTATTGGCCAGAAAATCCATCCAGTGGGCAGACGTTACAGTTGCTCCGAGTGAAGCATTCGCCGCTGAACTTCGCCGCTGGACCGGCGCCCCAATCCAGGCAATCCATCATGGTTTCGATCACGTAGCATTCTCGTCGGATTCCACCCCACTCTCTGCTCAAGTCGAGGAGAAACTGCGCGCCGCCGATGGCTCGCTTAAGCTTCTCTTCGTCAGTCACTATAACTACTACCGCAATTTCGAAACTCTTCTGCAAGCGCTGCCGTTGGTGCGGGCGTTGGCGGGGCGTCCCGTCAAGCTTTTCCTTACTTGCAAGCTGATCGCGGGGGAAAATCCCGGGTCATATCGGACGGAGGCAGCGGCAGACCTCGTCAAGGAGTTGGGGATTTCTGATATGGTGGTCGAACTCGGATCCATTCCATACCGTCAGCTTCATCTGCTCTATCGGCGTGCCGACGTTTACGTGACGCCGGCCTACACTGAGACCTTCGCCCACCCTTTGTTGGAGGCGATGGCCAGCGGACTGCCTGTGTTGGCATCAGATCTCGCCGTGCATCGCGAGATCTGTGAAGATGCGGCGCTATACTTCCCGAGATTTTCTCCACAAATGTTGTCTGAAGGCTTGATGCAGGTTGTGCGATCTGCCGAAACTTCCAAGCGAATGGCCGCGGCGGGGTTGGCGCGGTCGCGACAGTTCTCGTGGAGTGCCCATGTGGACAGAATTCTGGAATTATCAGATACGCTGGTCGACGCCAAAGGCCGCCGGGTTGCCGGATAAGTCGAAAGCCGATAACAGAAGGCAATCGCGGCGACATTGTGCACAGAGTCAGGCGGCTGGAGGAGACAAGAAACGGCGTAATCCAATTTCGAACTCAGGATCGCGATCCGATTTTCTGAATCCGCGTTTTTATGATGCGAACTCCGGTCTTACTCCTAGCTGGCATGCACCCCTGCCTGCACGACGCGACTCACCGCCTCGAGTTGCGCATCGGTCATCTCAGGGTACAACGGCAGCGACAGTACTTCCGTCGCGGCTTTCTCGGATCGTGGAAAGGCTCCCGGCCCGTAACCTAGATCCGCGTAGGCCGGTTGCAAGTGCACTGGCACGGGGTAATGAATGCCCGTTTGGATACCTTCTGCATCGAGAGCGGTCTTTAATCCGTCGCGATCGTCGCTACGCAGAGTGTAGGCGTGGTACACGTGCCGGGCCCATGGCATCTCCGTTGGAATCTCTACTCCGGAACCCGCAAGAAGATTGTTGTACTTGCTGACGATTCGCCGTCGGGCTTCGGTCCATTTTTCCAGATGGCGCAACTTCACGCGCAGAATCGCGCCCTGAAAGCCTTCCATCCGGTAATTGAATCCCCGCAGCAAGTGATGATACTTGCGATCTTGACCCCAATCGCGGAGCATGCGAATCGTGTGGGCGCACTCCGGAGTGCTGGTGGTAACTGCGCCACCTTCGCCGTAGGCTCCGAGATTTTTGCCGGGATAAAAACTGAAGCATGCCATATCGCCGATGCTGCCGACAGGGCGCCCTTTGTATTTCGCGCCGTGCGCTTGCGCGGCGTCTTCAATGACGACGAGGTGGTGGCGGCGCGCGATCTCCATGATCGGATCCATGTCAGCGGGCTGACCGTAAAGATGTACCGGAAGGATCGCTTTCGTACGCGGCGTGATCGCAGCTTCGATCGCAGAGGGGTCCAACGTGAACGAACGCGGGTCTATATCCACGAGCACCGGACGAGCACCGGCGTATATCACCGCCGCCACGCTGGCCACAAACGTGAACGGTACAGTGATGACTTCGTCGCCGGCGCCAACTCCCGCCGCCAGCAAGGCCAGATGCAGGGCGCTCGTTCCGGAATTTAGGGCGATGCACTCTGCCGTCCCGCAATAGCCAGCAAATTCTTTCTCAAACTCTGCGACTTCCGAGCCGAGAACGAACTGACAACTGTCAAGGACGCGCGCAATCGCCGCATCTATCTCCGGCTTAATGCTTTGGTACTGCGCTTTGAGATCGAGATACGGTACTTTGATATTCGCCATTCAATTTGCTCTTTGAAACTATTCTCTCACCCCGCGCCTCGAATTCTGACCCTGATCGAGGTCGTCTCGTGGGTACAAATCATTGATGAACATGACGCCGTGCCCAACGAATACATCCTTGATCGTTATCCTTTCGCGAACGAAAATATGCGAAGAATCTTGCACCGTTTCCCGATCAACGCATTTTTCTGAACTTGGCCGCCCCCCCACTCTGAGTCTCGTCGCCGATCGCGCAGCCGTATAGATTCACCAAGTCGGGGTGGATGTACTCCTTGGCCCAGGATAATGTTGGAAGAAATTGGCATGAAGGCTTGTGGCTCAGACGGCTTTCCAGGCTCGGTACGAACCGGAAATGCGCCATGAAAATCGTTCGTCGCCCCGAAAACGTTAAGTCGCACGATACAACAGAATCAACGGCGCCATCAACTGGCGGAGCACCCGGCAGCGGCGCCCAGAGGGCTCTATCAGTGAATGAGTCGTTGGAGCATGTGCACGACGTTCACCACGCCGAGAGCTGAACTCGCCGCAAGGATTGGGCTTACGACTCCAAGCCCCCAAAGGATGCACCGATCTTTGGGAAGCCAGCGGTAGAGCGCAAGGAAGACGAAAGGAAGAATAGGGATTGCGAACCGATCAAAATTGCTGCGCGCCCATACCGGGTAGTTGTAGGTGAAGAGGCACCAGAGGTATGGCACAAGAAAAATGGCCTCCACGAGGTGAGACTTGCAGTAAGCGCGGAATTGGCCGGATTTCGCCATCACAACCATCCCAAGAACCACTAGAAATATCCATCCGAAACTCAGGATCAAGTTGGTCCACGGCGCCGGATAAAGGATCGTCCCCTTGACGATCGCGTAAAAAGGAAAACCAAAAAGCCAACCGCCCTGCCACTGCTTGCTGTGATAGCTGTTCACGGTTGCGAGAGCGTCTCCGAAATGGATGGCGAGGGGAAGAGAATAGAGAATGCCGACAACTAGCCCGATCGCAGTGGCAGTCGCGAACCGGTGAAAATCGCGTTTCCACAGCAATGTGATTCCAATCCCCAGAAGAGCGAACACACCCAGAGGGCGCACGACGGTCGCAAATGACGCCAGTAAAGTCGCCAGCATCCAGTTCTGCCGGCGGACGCAGATGAATGCTCCAAAGAGAAAGCAGACGAATAGAGGCTCGGACCCTCCCAGACAAGATCGCTGTATCCACTCGAAGTTCAGAATCGCGAAGTACCCCGCGATCCATCCGTTCCACAAACGGCGCGCCAGCAATACCGCGAGCAGCGACGGAACAAAGGAGAGAACCAGTAATGCGGTGCGGTCTGACAGGCCGGTAAGCCGCGAGAGTGCGGCCATTGCATACGGCAGCCCCCAGAATTGCTTGATAACGATTCCGTGGAAGTCCCAGCGGCGGATCGCCGACGCGAGGATCATATATGCAGAACTGTCGGCAAACGCGTCAACAGCATCTGCGTAGTGGCGCACCAGCATCACGACCGAGACGAAAAGGACAAAGCCACAGAGAACCAGCGCCGTCAGCTCCCGCTGCGAAGGACCTCCAGGTGTCGGAGAAAAAAAGTCGGGCAGAGACCCTGCCGAATCGGGCTGCGGTTTGCGAGCGAGATCCTCTGAATCCGGCATGAATTCACGGATTATAGCGCAGGCATTTTGGATCGTCCCTCCCCCGCTCGGGGCCTTCATCTTCGCATAAGGCGAATGCAAAACCGGTTGTTACAATAAACGATTCCGCACCACGCGTTGAACATTTCATGTCCAGAGACCTGAAGTATGCCAACATCGTGGAGAAGCTTGAACAGGGAGCGGGTGCGTCTTCGACCGACAAGATTTCAGATCCTCGCAAGGGCGAGGTGGCCACCCTGATCGTGACGCGAAAAGGAAGTTAAGGCAGGACACTCCGAATGTGCGGGATCTTTGGAATCGTCGGGCGCGATGCGCATATCGCTGAGGGTATCCTCGAGCGGGGTACGGATTCGCTTGCGCATCGAGGACCAGACGATTCGGGCACCATCCTGTTGCGCGCCTCGATTCCCGGTCCGGTTGAAATTGGTCTGGGCAGCCGGCGTCTGGCGATTCTCGATCTCTCGCCCCTTGGGCATCAGCCGATGCACGATGCTGAAAGCGGCAATTGGATCATCTACAACGGCGAAATCTACAATTTTCTTGACGTTCGTGGAGAGTTGAAACGGGCTGGCGTAGCTTTTGTTGGCCACTCTGATACCGAAGTCCTTCTGAGAGCCTATGCGCGATGGGGCGAGAAATCCCTTACGAAATTCCGCGGAATGTTTGCTTTCGCTATCTGGGATGCGCGGCAACACCGGCTGTTTGTCGCGCGCGATCCTATGGGCATCAAGCCGCTTTACTATGCCCAGGCGGGCCCATATTTCTTATTCGCCTCTGAAGTTCGTACGTTGCTTGGGACGGGCCTCATCCCGCGTCGCCTCGATCCTGCCGGACTCCTCAATTACCTGACATTCGGATCCGCATACGATCCATTGACATTAGTGGAGGGCATTCGCGCGCTTCCTCCCGGTCACACTCTGACTTGGACTGACGGCGTCATACAGATTTCTCCGTATTGGGATCTCGTCGATGACGGCGCAACCGCCGAGCGGATGCCGGCAGAGATTTCTTCAGAGAATGAAATGCTCGCCGTGGACCAACTGCGACAGATTCTCGAAGACGCCGTGCGCGCACAGTTGGTGAGCGACGTACCAGTGGGGGTGTTTCTCTCCGGAGGAATTGACTCGAGCGCGCTGGTGAGCATTCTCAGCCGCGGCGGTGTCACTCCCAGTACGTTCTCAATCGATTTCCGGGAAGCCGAGTTTTCCGAAGCCGCACACGCCCGCACCATCGCGAAGAAGTTCCGTACGGACCATCATGAGATCGTTGTTTCTCAGACGGATGTGCTGGCCACAATTCCTCAGGCTCTAAGTGCCATGGACCTGCCCACCATGGATGGCATCAACACGTATTTCGTTGCGCGGGAGACCCGCGCTGCAGGAGTGAAGGTTGCGCTTTCAGGACTGGGCGGTGACGAGGTCTTTGCCGGATACTCCAACTTCCGCACAGTTCCGCGCATGGAGCGCTTTGCGAATTCTTGGAAGCACGTGCCGGGTCCGGTTAGAGCTTCGGCAGCGGCTGTCTTCGCTGCCTTCTCTGTGGAGAGTGATCAGAGTCGGAAACTGACAGCCCTGGCGCGTGGCAATGGAAAGCTTCTACACCCCTACTTCCTCACGCGCATGCTGTTCATCCCCAGCCAGCGCGATCTTCTTTTCCCCGGCGCGGATTCCTCGGTTAGGGACGCAGCGACTGCGTCCCAACGCGATCTTCTAACCCGGTCACTTTCGCTCGACCCGATCAACCGTGTTTCCTATCTCGAGTCGCGCTGTTATATGCTCAATACACTGTTGCGCGACGCAGATGTGATGAGCATGTCGCAGGGCCTGGAGGTCCGAGTTCCTCTGATCGATCATCGATTGGCCAAGGCCGTGCTGTCTCTTCCTGGTGCGTGGAAGCTCAACGGCACGCCCAAGAAATTGCTGGTCGAGGCCCTCGGTGGCTCGCTGCCGGATGAGGTTGTGCACCGTCCCAAGCGCGGTTTCACCTTGCCCTTCGAGCATTGGATGAGTCAGGAACTTCGATCTGAGGTCGAACCGGTCCTCTCGGCGAAGCATGTCGCCGCGGGGCCGCTCGGTAGGCTGCTGGATCCGGATCAGGTGCAGCAGATCTGGAATAATTTTCTGCGCGGGACAGTCTCCTGGACGCGGCCATGGGCCTTGTTCGTGCTTCAACGTTGGTGCGAACTGCACTTGTAAGGCGATCCTTCACCATGCAAAAGTTTCAAGAAGAAGCCAGAGAAACGCCGATGACCGACGCGGCCGCGAGACTGCCCGTCAGTGTCATTGTCGCCGCCCGCAATGAGGCGAGAAATTTACCCGCTTGCCTCGAATCGCTGCGTCAGGCTGGCGAGGTGTTCGTCATTGACTCCCAGAGCACAGACGCTACGCCCGAGATCGCACGCTCCTACGGCGCCAAGGTCGTGCAGTTTCATTACCAGGGTGGTTGGCCTAAGAAGCGGCAGTGGGCGATGGAAACTCTTCCTCTGGCTTACGACTGGATATTGCTGGTCGATGCGGACGAAGCTCTGACTCCCGAGTTGAGTGGAGAGATCCGGCATGCAATTCAGAATCCCAACTGCAGCGGGTATTACATTTCGCTCCGAATGTATTTTCTCGGCAGACTGCTTCGTCACGGCGGAGCAGGTTTCTGGAAACTGACGTTGTTTCGCCGAGGCAAAGGCGGTTTTGAGTGTCGATTGAAAAATCAGGATTCCTCCATGGCTGACATGGAGGTACACGAACATATTGTGGTTGACGGCGCCACGATGCGGCTGAAGAATCCGCTGGTGCACCGCAATGTTGAGTCGCTATCGCGATACATTCAAAAGCACGACGAGTACTCCAACTGGGAAGCTCTTGTGTTGCTGCAGGGAGGGGAAAGCAACTCCGAATTACGCCCGACATTATTCCGCACACAGGCGCAACGCCGCCGCTGGCTCAAAAAGAAGCTCTACGCACTGCCCGGCTCGCCGGTTCTGCTTTTCTTGTATCGGTATTTTCTGCGACTGGGATTTATGGACGGTGTTCCGGGGCTTGTCTACTGCGGCTTTCAAGCGGTGCAAATGTTCCACACCAAGGCAAAGATCTTTGAATTGAAAGCGAAGTCGCGCGAACCAGCGTCGCGAAGGGATTAGGCGAAGCATGTGCGGAATTAGCGGCGTGGTGAATTGCGGGGATCGGGAAACGCTGGCGCGGATGACTCACGTCCAGGCGCATCGTGGTCCCGACGACTCCGGGCTGTGGGATCGGAGGTTCGCCGACGGGTCGTATCTTGGCCTGGGGAGCCGCCGTCTTGCGATCCTCGACTTATCGTCGGATGGTCACATGCCAATGTGCAACCATGACGGCACCGTCTGGATCACCTATAACGGCGAGGTCTACAACTTCGCCGAACTTCGCCATGAACTCGAAAACAAGGGTTACCGCTTCGCCTCCCACACCGACACAGAAGTGATCCTTCACCTCTACGAGCAGGACGGGCCCGACTGCGTGAAGCGGTTGAACGGGATGTTCGCCTTCGCTATTTGCGATCTTCGGTCGGCAACTCCTAGGCTGTTCGTTGCGCGTGATCACTTCGGAGTGAAGCCTTTCTATTACTTTTACGATGGCGAGCGCTTCGCATTTGCCTCGGAAATCAAGGCGCTGCTGCAGGTTCCGGAAATCCAGGCAGAACTCGATCCCGAGTCCCTTCACCAGTATTTGACTTTCCTTTGGGTTCCCGATCCGAAGACGATGTTTCGACGCATCCTGAAACTGCCCGCGGGGTACTACGCGACGCTATGCAAGGGAGAACTTAAGCTTACGCAGTATTGGGATTTGACGTTTCCGGCGGCGAATCATCGCTGCGCGCGACCGGAGGCGGATCTCGTGGACGAGGTTCGCGAGCGATTTCGCCGATCCGTCGAAGCACAGATGGTCAGTGACGTTCCCATTGGAGCGTTTCTCAGCGCCGGGCTCGATTCCTCGAGCATTGTGGCGATGATGAGGCGTGCTACGAACCAGCCGGTTCGGACTTATACCGTTACGTTTCCTAAGAAGTATCGCGTTGGTGAAACTACGCTTGATGATCCGGAAGTTGCCACCAGATTGGCTCGTCATTTGGGATGTGAAAACCAGCGCATCATGGTCGAGCCGGATGTTGTGGACTTGCTGCCGCGGCTGGTCTGGCACATGGATGAGCCCACGGCTGACCCCGCCATCATCGCGGCTTATCTCGTCTGCCGCGAGGCGCGCAAGCAGGCGACCGTTCTACTCTCAGGAGTGGGTGGCGACGAATTGTTTGCTGGATACCGCAAGCACGTGGCCCACTACTGGGCGCAGGCTTACGCACGCGTCCCGTCTATGCTTCGCCGTTCGGGGGAGGCCGGCCTGGCTGCGCTTCCTAGCCTGCGTGGTACTCGGCTGAAGGGACCCCTGCGGCTCACCAGGAAGATGGCGCGCAGCGCTGCGCTCAATCCCGTCGATCGCTTCATTACTAATTGCACTTATCTCGATGATGTCTTGAAGTCTGAACTCTATTCTCCTGACTTCGTAGACGCCGCTTCAGGATCTGATCCTGCTTGCCGGCATCGTGCTGCTTTTGAGCGTGTACACCACGCCGACTTCCTGCACCAGATGCTTTATCTCGACACAAAAATATTCATGACGAGCCTCAACCTCACTTACAACGACAAGATGAGCATGGCATCATCCGTCGAAGTGAGGGTGCCATTTCTTGATCGCGAGCTGGCTGAGTTCGTTGCTTGGAACGTGCCGCCTGATTTGAAACTCAGAGGATTTGCAAATCCGACAACGAAATACATCCTGCGCCAGGCGATGCGCGACATTCTTCCACGCGAAGTGTTGCAGCAACCGAAGGCCGGCTTTGCCGCTCCGGTAGACTACTGGTTGGCTCACGATCTCAAGGAAATGGTGGACGACCTGCTCTCTCCGGCGCAACTGCGCAAGCGCGGCCTGTTTCGGCCCGAAGCGGTGCAGCGTTTTGTCGACGACCACCGCCGTGGACTCCAAGACTGGTCGATGCAGCTTTGGCAACTCCTGACTCTTGAGTTGTGGATGCGGACATTTCTCGATGGTGGGTCGCGGAAATTTGAGTCTGAGGCTTTTGTGGCGACGCAGGTAGCGGCGGGATGAAACAGGTTCTCCAACACGCGCGTAGCGGCGAAATCACCGTGGAGGAAGTTCCGCCGCCGCAGCTTCTGCCGGGTTGCGTCCTGGTCCGGATCGCTTCGTCGGTGGTGTCTGCGGGTACGGAGCGGGCCTCTGCTGAATTCGCACGAAAGAGTTTGCTGCAGAAAGCCAGATCACGACCCGATCTTGTGCGTGAAGTCATCGGCAAGGTGCAGCGCGATGGGATCTTTTCAGCGATTCAAGCCGTGCGCAGCCGTCTCGATCAGCCACAGAGTCCGGGCTACAGCAGCGCCGGGACCGTGATCGCTGTGGGCGCGGGCGTGAACGACCTTCAGCCCGGCGACCGTGTCGTCTGCGCTGGCGCGGGATTTGCCGTGCACGCCGAACTAGCCTGCGTCCCTCGTTTGCTTGTGGCGCGCATTCCGACGCGTTCTACGCCCACGGACGAAGTGTCTTTCGATGACGCAGCCTTTGCGACGCTCGGTGCAGTCGCGCTCCATGGCATTCGAAGTGCCGAAGCGAAGCTTGGAGATGTCGTCGCAGTGATTGGCCTGGGCTTGCTCGGCCAGCTGACGTTGCAATTGTTGAAAGCGGCAGGTTGTCGAGTTGTCGGCATGGACATCGATCCGTCACGCGCCGATCTTGCGCACCGCCTTGGCGCAGATCAAGTTGCCAGTTCGGCAGCAGCATTTCGCGACCTATGCGCTCAGATTTCGCGCGGGGCCGGAGCGGACTGCGTTCTTATCACAGCCGAAACCCCAAGCAGCGATCCCGTGAACTTGGCGGGCGTTGTCGCTCGTGATCGCGCGATCGTGGTGGCCGTGGGGACCGTTGGCATCGAGATCGAGCGCAAAGGGTATTACGAAAAGGAACTCGACTTCCGCATCTCGCGCTCGTATGGACCAGGACGCTATGACACTGCCTATGAGCAGAAGGGCCGCGACTATCCCATCGGCTACGTGCGATGGACGGAAACGCGCAACATGGAAGCGTTTGTCCAGTTTCTTGCTGACAAGACGATCAACGTCGGCGCTTTGATCACTCATCGCTTCCCGATTGAGCGTGCTCAGAGCGCGTACGACCTCATCATTGGCAAAGTCCGCGAGCCATTTCTGGGCGTGGTGATTCAGTATTCCGATGCGAGCACCGAATCACCCAAGATCACACTCGTGCCGGAGCCTGGGTTTGATGGGCAGTCTGCCCCTGCGGTGGTTACTGCTGGCGTGACGGTCGGATTGCTTGGTGCCGGAGTCTTTGCGACTGGCACTCTCATTCCGGCGCTAAAAGCGTCATCCCATACGATTCTTGTCGCGGTCTGCTCCGCCACGGGATCTCACGCTCAGCATGCTGCGCAAAAGTTCGGTTTTCGCACCTGCACCACCGACGAAACGCAACTGATCCACGATCCCGCGGTCAACACCGTCGTGATCGCGACGCGCCATCATCTCCATGCGAACCAGGTTCTGGAGGCGCTGGCGTCACGAAAGAATGTCTTCTGCGAGAAGCCGCTCTGCTTGTCAGAGGACGAATTGCGCTCGATCGGGCGCGCATATCTTGGGATCGCGAAAACCGAGCGGCCAGCCTTGATGGTGGGATTCAACCGGCGCTTCGCGCCAATGATCCTGCGGATGAAATCTTTCCTGGCCGCAATTTCCGAGCCGTTGGCGCTGAATTATCGAGTTAACGCCGGTTATCTGCCATCCGACCACTGGGTCAACGATCGCGAGCAGGGCGGCGGCCGCATCCTCGGTGAAGTCTGCCACTTTGTGGATTTACTGACGTTCCTGGCATCGTCACCGATCATTGAGGTCGATGCGCGGGCAGTAGGAAATACAGGCAGATACAGCGGGGAAAATGTGTTGGTCTCGCTTAAGTTTGCGAACGGTTCGCAGGGGACGATTAGCTATCTGGCGAACGGCGACCGCTCATTCTCAAAGGAGCGAATCGAGGTTTTTGGCGGAGGAAGCGTCGCGGTGCTGGAAGATTATCGGCGTCTCGAACTTGTGCGGGATGGGCGCAAAGAGACCGTCCACTCGCGATGGCGTCAAGACAAGGGACATCTAGACGAGTGGGCGGCCTTCGCGCTGGCGGTCCAACGACGAAAGGAAGCGCCTATCCGCTTCGAGGATCTCGTCAGTTCGACGCTTGTCACGCTTCGCATCGAGGAGTCGGTTGCTATCGGAAGTCGCCTCGGCGTGGATGTCGATGCCTTTCTGAATTTAGTTCAGAATAGCGCAAACGCCAGCCCGAACGAATGACCAGAATAAATTCGAATGTCAAAAGGAGTTAACGTTAGTTAATGCTCATCCTGGGCCTCAACATGTTCCACGCCGACGCCTCTGCGGCGATCGTGCTCGACGGCGAAGTGAAATTCGCCGTTGCCGAAGAGCGCCTTAATCGGCGTAAACATTTCGGTGGATTTCCGGCGCTCGCGGTTAAGGCATGCCTCGATGCCGTCGGCGCAAAGATCTCCGATGTCGAACATGTGGCGGTTGGCCAGGACAGCGATGCAAATCTCGCAAAGAAGGTTCGATACGCGCTTTCGAATCCGGCAAAGATTCTTAACTTCATCCGGTTGCGCCAGCGTAAAGAAGCCATGCGCAACGTGCGCTCGCTTCTCGCGACGGCGCTTGATGTCGATTCCGCTCAACTCCGGTTTCAGGAGCACCACCTCGAGCACCACATCGCCCATATCGCCAGCGCCTATTACTGTTCACCGTGGGAAAAGGCCGCCGGATTCAGTTATGACGGTTCCGGCGATTTCGTTTCCACGATGATGGCGCGTTGCGAAGGCAACGAAATAGAGGTTATCGATCGCGTCTTCCTTCCACACTCTCTCGGCAGCGTCTATACGATGATTTGTGAATTCATCGGCTATACAAAGTACGGTGACGAAGGCAAGGTCATGGGCCTGGCGCCCTACGGCAAAGAAACGTACTGTGACGAAATCAGCAAGATCGTGTCGCCGAACGGTGGCGGATTCGAACTGGACTTGAAGTATTTCAAGCCGCTTGGCAGCAATCAGGGCATGCAAGTGTTGCCAGACGGCACCGTGAAGTTGGCTCGCCATTTCTCCGATCGAATGGAGAAGATCTTTGGTAAACCTCGCGTTCCACATTCAGAAATCACGCAGCGCGATATGGATCTCGCATTCGCCGTGCAACATCGCTTCGAGGAAATATTCTTTCATCTGTTGAATCGATTGCACGGTCGAGTTCCGTCGGAGAATCTTGCGATGGCCGGCGGATGCGCGCTCAACAGTGTGGCGAACGGGAAGCTTTTTGAACGCACGCCGTTTCGAGGCACGTACATTCAGCCCGCGGCTGGGGATGAAGGCTTGGCTATCGGTGCTGCGTTGCATACGTATCATTCCGTGCTCAAGCAGCCGAGAAGGCACCGGTTGGATCACTCTTATCTCGGTCCGGAGTTTTCGGAATCGCGGATTCAATCGGCGCTGCAGAACGCGGGCCTCGAGGCGCGCAAGATGCAACGCTCGGCGTTGCTTGATGAGGTGGCTGAACAAATCGCGGCGGGAAACGTAATCGGTTGGTTTCAAGGTCGCATGGAGTGGGGACCGCGCGCGCTCGGCAATCGCTCGATCGTGGCTCATCCGGGTCTGCCCAATATGAAGGATGTTCTTAACGCGCGCATCAAGCATCGCGAGTGGTTCCGTCCGTTCGCACCGTCGATCCTGGCTGACTATCAGCACGAGTACTTCGAGCACGACCACCCGTCGCCGTTCATGCTGCATGTCTACAAGATTCGAGCCGAGAAGCGCAAGGCTTTATGCGCGGTAAACCATGTTGACGACACTGGCCGCCTGCAGACGGTGACGCGCGAGGAAAACCCGACGTATTACGATCTGATCTCTGCCTTCCATCGCAAGACAGGGATCCCGGTGGTACTCAATACCAGCTTCAACGAGAATGAGCCGATCGTGTGCACGCCCGAGGAAGCGATCGATTGCTTCAAGCGCACTCGCATGGATGTGCTGGCAATCGGTCCATTTCTGGTTGTAAAGCTGTCCGGAGGAGACGGCGAAACTGCAGCGGCGAGCACCGAGCACAATGGTGGAACCGTCTAACCGGTTGGGGTGCTCCGTTCAGCCCGATCGTCAATGAACGATGAACCCAGTGACTGCGACGACCATTCCAATCACTCCGAACAAGATTCCCAAGTACCAGAAAATTCTCCGTCCCGAGAGCAGTGTAATCGACGTAATCACCAATCCGATTTCCAGAAACACCTCGGCTAAATCGAAGCGGTCGGCCCGGCTTCGCTCCGTCGCGACTTCCGCTTCCAATTCGCGAGCCTTGTCTTCGATTTCTTTCTGATCGTCCTTGTAGCGGGCGGCTTCGCTTGAATATTTGTCACGCAGCTTTGTCAGCGTGGCAGCATCGGTCGTGGCTTGGATGGAAGTGAGATCCGTGAAGAGTTCGTCCGTGTGCCGCCGGATGTTCTTCGCCTGATAGAAGGCCCACTGATCGGATGCCTTGGCCTGAAGCACAACCTCTTCAGTGTGCGCGCGGTGCCCCGTCAGCGACACGACGGCGACCAGAACCGCGAGCACCGCCATGGTTAGCGACACTGGCGCCAGGCTGGGATCGTGCTTCGCATGTTCGGCGTGCTCTTGCAACTCGCTTAGTTCTTCGCTCATTCTGTCATTCCCCCATGACTTTAACGATCACGCGCTTGTCGCGCTGCCCGTCGAACTCTGCATAGAAAATACGCTGCCATGTACCTAAATCGAGTTTGCCTGCGGTGATCGGTACGATCACTTCGTGATGGATGAGTAGCGCTTTGAGGTGGGAGTCGCCGTTGTCTTCGCCCGTTTGGTGATGCTTGTAGTTTTGGCGGAAAGGAGCGAGATGTTCCAACCATTGGTCGATGTCTTGGATCAAACCACTTTCGTTGTCGTTTACGTAGACGCCCGCCGTAATGTGCATGGCTGAGACGAGCACCATGCCTTCCTGCACGCCACTCTTCCGGACAATCTCTTCCACCTGCGGAGTGATGTGTACATATGCGCGATGCGTCTTGGTATGAAACTTCAAGTACTCGGTAAGAGTTTTCATTTCGTGATGGTCCTTGGCGCGGCTTACCGCACGGCTTCTGCCAGCCTGCCGTTTGCGATCAATTCGGCAATGCGAGCGAAGTCTCCGTACATCACCCGATCCTTCTCCATGGTGGGGCAGACAGACCGGATCGCGCCGTGAACGGCTTGTCCGCGCTTGGAAGGCTTCAGGGGAGCTAGAAAGTCGATAGCCTGGGCGACGGCCATCGCTTCAATGGCCAATACATTGCGGGTGTTCTCTACGACGCGCTTGAGTTTGGTCGCAGCCGTCATGCCCATGGAAACATAGTCTTCTTTGTTCCCCGACGTCGTGATCGAATCAACAGACGCGGGATGCGCCAGAATTTTGTTCTCGCTGACCAGTGCCGCGGCGGTAACCTGCGGCATCATGAAGCCCGAGTTCAATCCGGCGCCGGGCGCCAGAAACGGCGGCAAGCCTTCGCTTAGCGCGGGATTTACCAGTCGCTCAATCCTCCGCTCGCTGATTCCTGCCAAAGCGCTGAGCGCGATCGCCAGAAAATCCAGGGCGAACGCCAAGGGCTCACCGTGGAAATTTCCGCCGGAGACTACGTCTCCCTGTGCGTTCTTGGGATCGATGATGAAGACCAGGGGGTTATCGACTGCGGAGTTGGCCTCGGTTTCGAATACTTCGCGGCAGTGGGCGAGTGTGTCGCGGACTGCTCCGTGTACCTGCGGAATGCAACGAAGAGAGTAAGCGTCCTGCACGCGGCCGCACTCGCGGTGCGATTCGCGAATCTGGCTGCCTTCGAGCATGCGGCGCAGATTCGCCGCAGTTTTCATTTGCCCGGCATGTGGACGAGCCTTGTGAATCCGTTCGTCAAAGGCGGCGTCCGTACCTTTGAGCGCGTCACAGCATAGTCCGCCCAGCGCGTCGGCTGAGTCCACCAGCGTTTCCGAGGCAAGCAGCGCCAGCGTTCCTACCGCCAGCATGGCCTGCGTTCCATTGATGAGCGAGATCGTTTCCTTCGATTGGAGCACCAGCGGCTTGATCTGGGCTCGCTTCAGCGACTCCGCGCTCGCCACGCGTATGCCTTTATCGTCGAAGCATTCGCCTTCGCCAATCAGTGTGAGCGCCAAATGCGCCAACGGAGCCAGATCGCCGCTCGCTCCCACGCTGCCCTGGGACGGAACCACCGGCGTGACTCCGCGGTTGAGCATTTCGCAAAGCGTATCGATGACGGCGGCGCGCACGCCTGAGTGGCCTTTGGCGAGGGAATTGGCGCGGAGCAGCATCATGCCGCGGGTCTCCGCGACGGAAAGCGGATCTCCAACGCCCACTGCATGCGATCGCACCAGGTTCACCTGCAACTCGAGAATTTGGTCGCCCGCAATACGTACTTCGCTTAACTTGCCGACGCCGGTCGTGATGGCGTAGGCCACCTTATTGCCAGCGACGATCTCGTCAACGACGGCGCGCGCCTGATCCACAGCTGCGCGAGCGTCGGGAGCAAGCAACACGGCGCGGCGCTCAACCGCAACTTCGCGGACGGCTTCCAGCGTGAGATCGTTCCCGTTGATGTGCAATGCGTTCAAGAATTCATTCCCTGTTAAACGAATTCAAAACGACCAATCACTTGGGTTACTTTCCTACCGCCGCGCGGAATACCCGCAAATATTTCTCCGGCAGTGCCGCAATCTTCATGTTCGAATCGGTAACAATGTGAGTCGTTTCGCCTTCAGCCAACAGCGTTCCCCGCTCTGAGCGCAGCAGTTCGTAGCTGAAAATCACAACGGATTCGCGCACGCTCTTCAGCCGCGTTCGGATCAGCACTTCTTCGTCGTAGTACACAGGTGCGCGATAGCGGCAGGTCACTTCTGCAACGGCTATGTAGCGCCCATCCTCGCGCTCCATGTCGCGATAGGAGAATCCCAACTGGCGTAGCAGTTCCACGCGTCCCACCTCGAACCAGATGAGGTGATTCGAGTGGTAAACCACGCCCATTTGATCGGTTTCGGCGTAGCGCACGCGCACCTTGGTTTCGTTTAGTGCCTGGTGATTGTCTGACTTCATTTTCCTGTCCACACCGGTTTGCGCTTCTCCAAGAACGATGAGATTCCTTCGCGGAAATCAGTGGTCGTGCGAATTGCAGCATTCTCGCGCACGGCCGCTTCAATCTGGGCATCGAGTTCGGCGGAGGCGTGATCGGTCAGCAACTGCTTCGTAGCTCGCAAAGACGTTGGGCTGTTCTCCATTAACGATGCAGCCAGCTCTTGAGCGCGAGTCATCAATCGGTCCGACTCCACAATCTCGGTGACAAGTCCCATTCGCGCCGCTTCTTCTGCCCCGAAAATCCTGCCCGTCAGCAGCAGATCGCGCGCCCGTTTCTCTCCTACTTGCCGCAGGAGGAATGTCGATACAATCGCTGGCACAAACCCGATGCGCACCTCGGTATAGCCGAACTTCGCTTCAGGTACGACCAGAGTGAAGTCGCATAACAGCGCGAGACCGGTGCCGCCTGCGATTGCCGCTCCATTCACTGCAGCAATCGTTACCTTGGGAAATTCATAGAGTGCACGGAACAACCGGACCATCGTCCGCGAATCTTGAAGATTCTGCTCCGACTTGCGACCGAGGAGTCCCTTAAGATCGTCGATGTCCATGCCCGAACAGAATGCCTTGCCGGTGCCGGTCAGGATCAGGATGATCGCGTTCGGACTTCGCAACTTCATCGAGAGCCTTCATCAGGTCGTCGATCAGTTCAAAGCTGATGGCGTTGCGTTTCTCCGGACGGTTCAGCGTGATAGTCGCGACGCGCCCGTCGTATCCGAGTTGAATCGTGCTGTAGCTCATTCTAAGATCGCTGGATCAGTCTGCCGCTTGTGTACTGGAAAACTTTGCGCTGATTCCCGCCGTCGCCTTCAATAGGGCGTCCAATGGTTTCAATGGCGGTAACTCCGCGCCGCGCTGGTCTAGGGCTCTCAATCACTTTTTCTGTCGGGATGTTACCAACCAACGCATCCTGCGCAAAGGGACATCCGCCGAGACCGCCCAGACGCGGAGTCGAATCGGCGGCAGCCTGCATCGTACGCGGCCAAGACTTTCTCAGCCGCCAGCTCCGGACGACTATGGAGGTGCACGCCGATCTCCAGGTAGTCATACTTCGACATCACGGCGCCGACCAGATCGCCGATCTGCCGCGGGGCCGCCGCGCCAACAGTATCCGCCAGAGAGATCATCTTCAGGCTCTCGATTTCCATCAGCGAAATCGCTTCGATGACTTCATCTGGATTCCACAAGTCGCCGTATGGATTGCCGAATGCCATCGAAATATAAACTACGACGTCAACCCTAGCGTCGTCGGCCTTCTTCTGAATCTTTTCCAATTCTTCGAGCGCTTCTTCCGGAGACTGATTCTGATTCTTGCGCAGAAACGTTTCCGAAATCGAGTAGGGAAATCCCAGCGTCGATACTGCTTGCGTTTCTATCGCGCGTTGCGCTCCCTTTTCGTTGACAACGATCCCGATGATCTCCACATCATCCGGAGGATCGAGTTGTTTCAGCACTTCTTCGGAGTCCGCCATCTGCGGTACGGCGTTCGGCGAGACGAAAGACACCGCGTCGATGTGCTTGAACCCCACGCTGATCAAGGCTTTCAGATAATCGGCTTTCAAGTCGGCAGGGATCAGCCCCGTCATCCCCTGCCAGGCATCCCGCGGGCACTCAATTAGTTTGACAGGATCAGCCATAACCCTCAGCCACAGATCAACGCGGATTTCCACGGATTAAGAATCATGACCTGTACCGGATCGGCCTTCACCCGCACAAGTCCGTGGTAAATCATGTTTGCAGCACCCCAACCTTAAACTCCGCCACATCCGGATTGAGGGCTGCCGCCTCGAGCGCTTGTGTGATTGCATCGCGCGTCTCAATCGGGTCGATGATTTTGTCAATCCACAACCGTGCGGCGCCGTAGCGGGGATCGGTCTGCTCGTCGTAGGTGCGCTTTACGGATTCGTAAAGCTCTTTTCTCTCTTCTTCGCCCAGTTTCTTGCCGCCGCGCTCGAGTTGCTTCACCTTGATCTCGACCAGAGTGCCAGCCGCAGAATCGCCGCTCATGACTGCGTACCGCGCCGTCGGCCAGGCGAATACAAAGCGTGGATCATAGGCCTTGCCGCACATTGCATAATGCCCGGCACCGAATGATCCCCCAACGATGACGGTGATCTTCGGAACGACCGAGTTCGAAACCGCGTTTACCAGCTTCGCTCCAGCTTTGATAATTCCGCTCCACTCCGCGTCCCGCCCGACCATGAATCCATTTACGTCGTGGAAGAAGACGAGTGGAATCAGGTTCTGGTTGCAATCCATGATGAAGCGCGCGGCTTTTTCGGCCGATTCCGTATAGATTACGCCGCCAAATTCAACTCGCTTGTGTCCCTCATGATCCGTCTGCTGCGCATGCAACTTTTGATTCGCAACAATGCCAACGGCGAACCCCCCGATGCGCCCGTAGCCGCAGATCAGCGTCTTGCCGTACTCGGGCTTGTACTCATCGAAGCGGCTGCCGTCGAGAACGCGCGCCAGCACTTCCTTCATGTCGTACGGACGCGCGGGCGACGAATCGTAGATGCCGTAGATTTCCTCCGCAGACATTGCCGGTTCTACAGGCTTTTTTCTGTCCCAGGGAGAAAGGCGCCGGTATCCCCACTTCTCGACGACCGACCGGATGCGCGCGAGGCAAGCTTGATCATCCGGTTCACGGAAGTCGACGGTGCCGCTGATTGCCGAGTGCATAGCCGCACCGCCCAGTTCTTCGGCCGATACTTTCTGTCCAATGGCGGCTTGCACCAGCGCGGGCCCAGCCAGGAAGAGTCCACTGCCATCGGTCATCAGCACGTGATCGCACATGACAGGCAGGTATCCGCCGCCCGCGACGCACATGCCCATGATCGCCGCGATCTGCGGAATGCCCATCGCCGACATAACCGCGTTATTGCGAAACACGCGGCCGAAATCATCCGTATCAGGGAATACATCCTCCTGCAGGGGTAAGAACACTCCTGCGGAGTCGACAAGGTAAATGGTCGGAATGCGATTCTCGATGGCAATGTTTTGCGCCCGGATTACCTTTTTTGAAGTCATCGGGAAGAACGCGCCCGCTTTTACCGTGGCATCGTTCGCGATGATCATCACCATCCGGGTGTGAACACGCGCCATCCCTGTGATCACGCCGGCAGCGGGCGCGCCGCCCCACTCGTCGTACATGCCGTGTGCAGTGTAGATTCCAAGCTCAAAGAACGTTTTGGGATCGGCCAGGAGTTCGATGCGCTCCCGCGCTGTCAGGCGCCCCTTGCCATGCTGGTTCTCGATGGCTTTGGCGCCGCCCCCTTCACAGATTTTCTGTTCCTCGTTGCGCACCTGGGACATCAGGTCCGCAAGGAAACGCATATTCGCCTCAAATCGCGCCGATGTAGGATCGACCTTTGTCGCGAGCGCGTTCGCGGGCGGAGACGAGTTCGCGATAGAGGAGTCGTTGCGATCGGCCATAGGTGGAAGGAGCGGACTGCTTACGGTATACCAGCGAGGCGGACCCGCGCAAACCGCCCCAGATCTACTTCAGGACTGGCCGGGCGTACTCTAGGGAGTCCTGCTGACCCACTCCGAGAGCCGGCAGCCGTCTTCTTCGAGCAGAAACGTGCCTACCCCAAAACATTCGCCGAAAATGCGATGCGACTCCGGATCGCGGGCCGCACGCGTGATCCACTGCTGTCCCACGCGATACTGCGCTGCGGTGAACCATTTCTGCGGTAGGACCTCTACGAGCCCAGCCTGGAGATAAAAAACAAAGAGCGCAAACGCCGGATCGTCGTTCGACATCGCCTTGTAGCTTGTGGGAACGATTAACTCATCGACGCTCTGAAGTTCCACCGGCACTTCAAGCTTGTGCATGCCTGGGCCCAGCGTTAGCGGAACTTCAAAGTCGGCAGTGGGAGCCGTCACCGAATAAATTCGATCGGACGATTGCTTGAACCAACCTGCGACTTCCGCCAGATCAAATGCCTTCAACTGGTCGGGATCGAAGCAAGTCAGGCGAATGCTGCGTCCCTCAGGGCACCAGATGCCGACGAAATGCGGAAGTACCAGAAACGGTCGGCAATAGGTGTTGAGAGCGATGCGAGCCTTGTCGGGTTCCTGCTCGAGACCGACTGTCACGAGGTGAGCGATGGAGCCGTCGACCCCATGATGGGTCCATACGAAGCGTTGTCCGGCAAGCGACCGCAAGGCTGGGAATGTTTCCCAATACCACGGCACCGGACCGATCGTCTGTGAGAGGACACTCCTGACGCGGGCTGCGTCGATCTCGGCCATCACCCAGCCGCCGGCACGCCCGGCCCTTTCACGTGCGTGCGAATGAACTGGACGATGTCATCCATCGCTGTGCCGGGTTGGAAAATCGCAGCCACACCCGCTTGCTTCAGGCCATCAATGTCCTGATTCGGAATGATGCCGCCCACTACCACGATCACGTCGTCCATCTTGTTCTGCTTCAGCAGGTCCATCACGCGCGGGACGATTGCATTATGCGCGCCCGAAAGAATCGACAACCCGATAACTTGCACATCTTCCTGCAGCGCCGCGTTGACGATCATTTCGGGAGTTTGCCGCAAGCCGGTGTAAATGACTTCCATTCCTGCATCGCGTAAAGCGCGGGCAATGACTTTCGCACCACGATCGTGGCCATCGAGGCCTGGTTTCGCCACAAGGACGCGGATTTTCAAGTCAGCCATCGAAGATCATTTAACCACAGCGGAGACCGGTGACGCAGAGGAATCTGAATCGATTCGTGTTCTCCATGTCGCCTGTAGCTAGAGCGTTTTGATGTCCAAACTCCGCCACAAGTACCAGCACGCGACGCTGCGATAGGGCGCCCACGGTTTCGCAATCTTCTCCATGATGTCTGGCTTCGGCAGTTTGCGCTTTTTGTAGTGCTTCTTGATCGCCGCTTGCACGCCGTAGTCCCCGGTGGGCAGCACATCAGGCCGGCGCAGAGAAAATATCAGGAACATGTGCGCCGTCCAGAGGCCAATGCCCTTCACCCGCGTGAGATGTTCGATGACCTCATCATCCGACATGTCGGGCAACCGGGCGAAGTTGAGCAACCCATCGCGCGTCTTTGCCGCAAGGTCCTTCAGGTATGCCGACTTCTGTTTCGACAGGCCAGCGGCGCGGAGTTGCTCATCGCTCAGTTTGAGAATGCCTTCGGGCATAAGCGGCTCCCCGGCCAGCGCCGCGAAGCGCCTGAAGATGGTCACGGCAGCCTTGCCATTCAACTGCTGGTAGACGATTGCCTCAGCCAGACTGTGAAACTCGGCGGGACCAAACTCCATGCGGCACGGCCCTACGCGCTCGATAATGGCGCGCAGGACCGGGTCAGACTTCTTCAGATGATTGATAGCCTTTCGCATGGCCTATACATTTACCACAAAAATTTGCGAAAGGCGAACAAAACGCGAATCAATGTCTGAGGCTACGGGCTATTTCTTTACCGCAATTGCGGTTACTTCGTATCTTCCATTGCGCAGCAATTTGTTTGCGCCAATGAACGCCCGAGCCGGGAAATCGCCGTGAAAGTAGGTTTTGTACACAGAGTTGAATGTGTCGTAGAGGCCAAGATCCGTACAAAAAATCTGCACGTTGACCACGTCGTCCATTGTCATCCCGGCCGATTCTACGGTCTGTTTGATCTCGTCCATCACCAACTTTGCCTCTTCCTCCGCGCTGGCTGGCGGTTGACCCGTCTTCGCGTCCAGGCCGATATGGCCCGCAACGTAGAGTGTCCCACCGACGAGAACTCCGTCACTGAAAGGCAGTGCCTTTGCATCCGCCGGGCGGGAGTTGTTGATGTACTTCCGGTCAGCCGCGTTGGCTGCAACACAGAACCCCAGGAACAGCAATGCCGCAATAATCTTGACTGATTTCATTGGTTCTCCTCGCAGATGAATTGAGTTTGGACTCGCAGAGTACCACCATCAGCGGAACGCCGCCAATAGCCGTTCACGCCGCCTTATGCTCACCCTGGCGAAAGCTCTCGATCAGATGCTCGGATGTTCGCAGCGAGAACGCCAGAATGCTGATGGTGGTGGTCTTGTCGGTGCAGTTCAGAAAAACGCTGGCATCGCACACGTAAAGATTCGGTACATCGTGCGTTTGCCCAAAGCGATTCGTTACAAAACTCTTGGGATCATTTCCCATGCGGCAGGTGCCCGTTTCATGCAGACTCCAACCGGGAATCTCGGGGGCGTCGCCGGTTCCCTCGAGAACGCCTCCGGCCGCGCGCAACACTTCTGCGCAAACTTGTTTTGAGTGTTCCCACATCTTCAAAACGTTTTCGTCCCACTCGAAGTGAATGCGGGCGACGGGAATCCCGTAAGGATCTTTCACCTCCGGATCGAGATCTACAAAGTTCGTGTCCGATCGCAGCGATGGAGCTTGAATTCCAAAACTCACCGGCGTGGGATATTTCCGCTTCACCTCGCGCTTGAACGACGAACCGAATCCATCCAGATCCGTGGCGAAGCCGGGAAACTCCGTGCACCCTCCGTCGGGATAAACTGAGTATCCGCGAATAAACTTCTCCTCGTGCGGGTCTTTAAGATTTTGCCAGCGCGGCATCCACGCAATGGTGCTATCGGCGACGTGGTCAGGAAAACTGGGTTGTCCCAAGAGTTGCGGCAGATATCCGTGCGCCGATTCGCCGTAAAGATGATCGCAGAGATTGCGGCCGAGCTGTCCGCTGGAATTCGCGAGGCCATTCGGCCAGTGGCGAGACTTCGAATTCAAAAGGATACGAGCGGATTCTATGCACGACGCCGCCACGACAACCGCGCGCCCGTATACTTCCATTTCCTGCTTGGTTTTGCGGTCGATGTAGGCTACGCCCTTTGCCTGGCCGTTTTCGTCAACGAGAACATTCTTCGCCAACGCGTCGGTGTGCAATTCCAAATTCTTCGTGGCCTCTGCTTTCGGTAGCAAGAAATATGGTGTTGAAAAAAATGCGCCCACGTCGCATCCGGTAGTGCATTCTCCACAGAAATGGCACGCGGGATGTCCTTCATGCGGCTGCGTCAACTGCGCGCAGCGATCGGGCAAATACGGCACGCCTACCTTATTGCAGCCCGCCTGCAGAATGAAGTCGAGGCAGCGAAACTTGAACGGCGGCAAATACGAGCCGTCAGGATTGCTCGGCCGATTTTGCACCGTGCTGGCGACGCCAATCATTTTTTCCACGCGCGTATAGAACGGGCTGATCTCTTCATGCGTGATCGGCCAGTCCACGTCGTATCCGTCGAGCGATGCGGCTTTGAAATCGATGTCTCCGAAGCGAGCCGAACTGCGTCCCCAGAAGTTCGTCTTGCCGCCCACCGCATTGCAGCGCGGCCACATCCACTTCATTCCCGGCGGAGTAGTGAATGGAATCTCGTGGTCCCACGCGGCCTTGGTGTACTCGTTGTCCATGTAGCCGAACGACTCGCCGCGCCGCTTGGGATCGTCAAGCCCGCGAAACTTCATGTCCCACGGCATCCGGTGGTAGCGAAAGTCCTTCTCAGGATCGAGCCGCCGCCCCGCGTTCAACGCGCAAACCTTCAACCCGGCCTCGCACAGCGTCTTGATCGCCATGCCACCGCCCGCTCCGGTCCCAATCACGATCACGTCGTAGATTTGTGTTCCCATGAGTCTGGTGTCTCGTTCTCCGCCGCTCTGCTCTTCTTCGCGCCCTTTGCGGCTTCCATAACGTCCTTTTCGTGAAAGGTTTTACGAGCTCGTCGATGAAAGATGCTTATGTTCCGGATCGCCCTTATGCGGACATTCCGGCGACTCCGCGTAAAACCTCAGCGCGGGGTTATCCAGAGCTTTGAATCCAATCTCGCTGGTGTAGAAGCCGGTAACGGTGTACTCGCGCATCATCCTGAAGAAGCGTCGCCCCGCTTCCTGACCCGGACGCGCCTTGTCCTTGAACCCAAGCGGCTCGAGCAGGGAAGTCTGCTGTTCCGGCGCAAGGTCCGCGAACGTTTTTCCAGAGGTCTCTTCCGCGTACGCATTCAGCCATGTGAGCCCGGTGCGAAAGTCATATTGCGCATCGGGATCGCTCGCCACCATGAAGTCAATAAACTCCGCGACGCCCGCTTCCTTTGCGCCTGGCGTGGCGTCGCTGGGGATAATGATGTCCGTCAGACGCTCGACCATCGCATACTCGCCGGGAGTGAAAAACCGCGGACGGTACACCGCAGGCTTAATCTGCAGCGCGGCATTACCGATATGCCCGCAGGCGAATCCCCATTTGCTGAAGCCGGGAAACTGCGCCACTGCCGCGGCTGTTCCCAGAATGCGCAAAATCTGCCGTCTTCCAACTCCTTGTCCAGCCATAGTTGTTTCTCTGGGTTAGGAAAGATACTTGATCGTTTTCTCGACCAAGTCCGCCGTCGGCTTAAACGGATCGCCCGGCGCGTCGTATTCGATCGAGCAATATCCCTTGTATTCGTGCTTCTTGAGAATGTCGAAGCTGCGAGCCAGATCAACATTCACCATTTTGCCGTTATCGTCGACTTCTCCATTCTTCACATGACAAATGCCATAGGCATGGGCAAACATCGCCTCCATCGCTCGGTCCGAGAACTCCTCGCCATGTGCGACCAGAGAGTTGCCGAAATCAGGCAGTGCGCGCAGCCAGGGGCTGTTCACCTTATCAATAACCTGCACGATGAAAAATGGATCCTCGCTGACAGGGTTGTCATTCTCCAGATGAACGACGACATTTTTCTTGGCGCCATGCTCTGCCACGCGAGCGAGTGTGTCGGCCGCGCGTCCTACGTCTGGCTTTGAATCTTTAGCTCCGTCAATGTGCGTACGAATGCTGGGCGACCCGAGAGCAGCCCCGACATCGATCCAGTCGTTGCTCGCCTTGACAGATTGTTCGCGCTCCGCTGCGTCGGTCGAATACTGGCTGTGACCTCCATCGACGGCTATGTCGATGACCGCGGAGCCTGCCCGTTCGACTGCGCCGCGAAACTCTTCTAGATATTTTGGATCGGTCGAAGGAAAGATGGGGCTCCAGGGTTCGATCTTATGCACGTTGAACTTTTCAGCCACGTGCGCAGCGAAATCCTTCAACTGCATCTGTTGGGATAGCGGCACCGTGCTCGGAGTCTTGCCGTCCCATCCCTTCCATCCCACAATGAACTCGCGAAAAGGATAAGCTGCCACCGCAACTCGATCGCGCGGAGCGGAAGGGAACTTGACCGCGGGGACGGAACCAACGGCGTGAGCCAGCCGCGGCAAAAACGACGCGCCCGCCGCCGCAACAGCGCACTGCTGGAGAAATCTTCTTCGGCTTGTTGCGTTCATGCGCGCCAGTGTAGCAGAGGACTTTGCCTCGACGCGAACGCTTGCCGGTCAAGATTGCAGGCTGCAACGAGAAGGAACCACACCGAGGCACACGGGATCGGTTTGCAGCAATTCGGGTATCATTTTCCGATGGCACGAGTGTTAATCACAGGTTCTTCAGACGGCCTCGGTCGAATGGCGGCACAACTGCTGATCGAGCACGGTCACACTGCCGTTCTGCACGCGCGTAGTGAACAGCGTGGTCGAGAAGCTCTCGCGGCCGTTCCTGGAGCGGAGAGAGTCGTCGTCGGGGATCTGGCGAGCATTGCGCAAACGAAGAGTGTGGCCGAACAAGTCAATGCGCTCGGCACCTTCGATGCTGTAATCCACAACGCAGGTGTAGGCTACAGAGAGGCGCAACGCATCGCGACCGAGGATGGTCTGCCGCACGTCTTCGCCGTAAACACACTCGCGCCGTACATTCTGACAGCGCTCATTCAGAAGCCGAAGCGCCTCGTTTATTTGAGTTCCGGCCTACACCAAAACGGGGACGCCAGTCTGAAGGATCTCGTATGGGAAAACCGTCCATGGCGCGGGCAGCAGGCCTACTCCGACACCAAACTGCACGATGTGCTGTTGGCGTTCGGGATTGCGCGTCGGTGGCCCGATGTTCTCTCCAACGCCGTCGAGCCCGGCTGGGTCGCCACTAAGATGGGAGGAGCCGGCGCGACGGATGACCTCGCCGAGGGACATCGGACGCAAGTCTGGCTCGCCGTCAGCGATGATCCTGCGGCAAAAGTGACCGGCGAGTACTTCTACCACTTGCAGCGCCGGAACCCGCGTCCCGCCAGCCGCGACAAAGACCGCCAGGAGGAATTGCTCGATGCCTGCAAACGATTTTCGGGAGTGGAACTGCCAGTGAGCTGAGTGCGGCAGACAGTAGTCGCGAACATGCGATTTTGTTGAGCACTTTACTTTTTCCCTTCCCGTTTCTACCTTATCGAAATGCCCGTTTACTTCACTCCTGAACTCTTTCGATTCTTAGCGCGCCTGAAGCGCAATAATAATCGCGATTGGTTCCTTGCCCATAAAGACGAATACCAGAACCACGTACGCCAGCCCGCTATGCGTTTTATCACCGATTTTGCGGTGCCGCTGGGCGACATCACTACGTATCTGGTCGCCGATCCCCGCCCAACGCGCGGATCGCTCTTCCGCATCTATCGCGATACTCGTTTCTCGAACGACAAGCGCCCGTACAAAACGCACATTGCCATGCGTTTCTCTCATCGCGGCAAAGACGTGCACTCCGCTGGGTTTTATCTGCATCTCGAAGCTGGAGGTTGCTTCGCGGCGTCGGGCCTGTGGCATCCTGAGCCTCCGACGCTGCTAAACGTGCGCAATGCCATGGTGTCGCGCTCTAAAGAATGGCGCGACGTTCGCAAACTGCTCAACTGGGGCGATGCCGGCAAACTCACACGCGCTCCACGGGGATTCCCGAGCGATCACGAATTCGTGGAGGATCTGAAGCTTCGTGATCTCGGTACGAGCGTGGACTTTACCGACAAACAAGTTTGCAGTCCCAAATTTCTGTCGATGTTCGCAGCGGCCTGTCGCGAAATGTCGCCCGTCGCCGCGTTCTTAAGCAGCGCGGTGGGGCTGAAATTCTAAGCGGAAAGTGTCTTTCGTTCGCGGTCTTCGTACAAGGCCGATTCAGGATACGAACTTTGCTGCGACTTGAACGAGTCTGGGTGAGTTAGCGTTGACGGTCTCGGCAAAACCGGCGCTGCTGATGTTGTTATTCACAGCGGCGGCTCCGAAGAACTGCGCATGATTAAAAATGTTGAAAGTTTCCAAGCGGAATTGCAGCACTTTGACTTCAGTGATCGGCACGCCTTTGTGAAGAGCGATGTCGAAGTTGTTCAGCCCTTGCTTTCCCGTGAACTCGTTCGGTTCTTCATCGCCGTCTCGCAGACGCAAATGGGAGCAGCACTGATTACTCAGTGATGGAAGAAATGTTGTTCGAGCAGATTCACTTAATCTTTACATGCATTTCACGGTGACGTAACACACGCTGCCTAAGGTTACAAACTTGTAATCGCGGGGTACAATTTCAAGGCCGTGGGGGTTTGAATGCAGTACGCTGGCAATCGGACCGTCGTACTCGCCGATCGGAACGTGAGTTACACAATCCGGTGCTTGTTTCTGCTGGTCGGCATCTCCTTTTGCTTCGTGCCCGCGGCGTCGGCTCAAATCGATCGTGCGGGCCTGAACGGCACCGTCGCCGATCCTGCAGGCCGCGTTTTACCGCAGACGCGGGTCACGGCCGTGCAACTTGAGACGAAGCTCGAACGCACAACAACGTCCAGTGCCACCGGGACGTATGACATCCCTGAGTTGCCGGTTGGCAACTACACCGTCACGTTTGAGCATGATGGATTCCGAACGCTCACGTTCGTCGATGTCGCGGAAGTAGTGGGTCGTACACGAACCCTAAACGCAACCCTGCAGGTCTCAGGCAAAGATGAACGAGTGGAAGTTTCTGCCAGTTCCGCGGAGATGGACAAGACTTCGGACGCTCTAGGCGGCCGCATCGAGCCGAAGCAGGCAAAAGAATTGCCGCTGAACGGCCGAAACTGGGCAACTCTGACCGCACTGGTGCCCGGCGCCGTCGATACCGGAGGCAGCAATCAGCGATCCGTTCGATTTGCCGGTCGCGGACGCGATGACGACAACTTCACCTATGACGGCATCGATGCGACCAACATTGTGAACCAGCCCCAACAGCCATATGTACGTCTGGCAATTCCTCTCGACACGATTCAGGAATTCCGCATCGACTCGATGCTGGCCTCCGCGGAAGCCGGAGGAACTGGCGGCCCACAGCTGGCCGTGACTTCGCCCTCGGGAACCAATCAGTGGCACGGCGACGCATTCGAGTTTTTCCGTAACAATGCCTTCGACGCATTGCAGCCCGTCCCTATTTCGACCACACCGCAGCCGCCGTTTCACCTAAATCAGTTCGGAGGCTCCGTCGGTGGTCCCATTGTGCGCGACAAGACCTTCGTCTTCCTGGCTTATGAAGGCTACCGGCAACACTGGGGATTCCCGTTGCTTGGCTACGTGCCGAGCGATGCCTTCCGAGCACAAGTAGCAAATGATTCTCCTGCGCTCATTCCCATACTTAACGCTTATCCCGAGAGCCAAATCCCGACGAGCGATCCCGATATCAATCAATTTACGAGCGAAGGCTTGCAGGTCGTAACCGAGAATTCAGCCATGATGCGTCTCGACCAACGCTTCACGGAAAATACGACGGCGTTCGTTCGCTTCAATATGGATCGTGCGGTGAATACCCAGCCGCTCGCCAGTTCGGGAAACTACCTCGCCGATCGGCAGCAACTTACCTCTGGACCGGTGAATGGCGCGATCGAACTTTTGCATGTTTTTTCGTCATCCTTGGTGAATGAATTCAAGTTCGGCTTTAATCGCGGCACCGCCTTTACCACCGATATCAATACGACCGGCATTCCTTACGCCGTCTCGGTCTCCGGTTTTACCTCGCTTAACAACAACCGCATCAGCACGGGGCTCGGCAATTCGTTTTCTGAAATCGACAACGTGACCTGGGTGAAAGCTCGTCATACGATCAAAGCTGGGGTGGAAATCCGGCGCATTCAGCTGAATCAAGGAAACGCCGAGGCCGGCACGGTCGTCTTCGCTTCCACCGCCGCCTTCGATGCAAATCAAGTCAGCACGGCCAGCCTCAACGGAGCCCTGCCCATCAACGGCCTGCGCAAAACGCAGTATTACGGATACGTGCAGGATGAATTCAGAGTCCGGTCAAATCTCACTCTGAACTTGGGCTTGCGTTACAGCTTCTTCAGTATTTTTCATGAGGAGCAAGGCCGCGCGAATCCCTTCGATTTCGCAACCTGCGGACCGCAGGGCTTTTGCGGAGCCGGCGCCAGTTTCGGCCAGCCGAATTATGGCGATCTTGATCCGCGCATCGCATTTGCCTGGGCCCCCACGAAGAGCGGACGCTCCGTCATCCGGGCCGGTTACGGCATCTATCACGAAGATGGGCAGCTCGACGACCAGAACCTGCCCATCAGCAACGAAGTGTTCGCGTATTCGCTCTCCAGCAAAACGATCCCCAATCTTAGCTACCCGATCACTCCTTTCCTTGCGGATACGACCGGAATCGTTTCGCCACGCGACGACGACCGCCTCCGCAAAGATACTTATGTCGAACAATGGGGACTCTCGGTCCAACAGCAACTGCCAGCGGATTTAGTCGGAACCGTGTCGTATGTCGGCAGCAAGGGCGTTCACCTGCTCACGCTTTCGGAAGTGAATGTCGTCGATCCTGCAACCGGCACGCGTCTTAATCCGAACTTTGGCCAAGTGAGTTGGCGCGGCAACCGAGACAGCAGCAACTATAACGGCCTGTCGGCGGCCGTAAAGCGCTCCTTCTCGCGCGGGCTTCTGCTCTCGGCCAATTACATGTGGTCACATGAAATCGATGACGGCTCCGACGGCAGCGGCGATGGCGACTCTCTGGTTCCTGAAAACGTGGCCTGCCAGGCGTGCGAGCGTGCCTCCGGCATCTGGGATGTACGTCATGTTTTTAATGCCAATGCAGTCTACGAACTGCCGTTTGGACAAGGGAAGGAATTCTTGAATGAACCCGGCTTTGCACGCGCGGTTGCCGGTGGATGGGAAGTTACTTCAACGTTGGTGGCCCGTACTGGATTTCCAATCAACGTTACCCTCAATCGTTCGTCCTCTGCCGTTCCTGACGGCAATACCACCGACCAGCGCCCCGACCTCGTGCCTGGCGTTTCGCTGACCCCACCCGGAGGCGCGACGATCGGCGAGTGGATCAACCCGGCAGCCTTCGCGGTTCCCGCCAATGGCACATTCGGCGACGCTCCCCGTGACATCGCACGCGGTCCCGGCGCCTGGCAAATGGATTTCGGCCTTGGTAAGCGCATTGCACTCTCGGAGCGGGCGCGCCTGGAATTTCGCTCCGAGTTCTTCAATATCTTCAACCACCCTCAATACGGGTTGCCTCAAGCCACTTTCAATGTGCCTGGTTTCGGCAACATCACTCAGACCGTCAACACGACGACGCCGGTCAGCCCGATTGGAGCCGGTACCCCGCGCGAGATTCAGTTTGCGCTGAGAGTCGCCTTCTAGCAGGATCCAACGACTCGCGCAGGTGCCCCGGTCGTTAGGGGACTTGCGCGAGATCATGCTCCAACGCCATAACTCGGGACAGGGATATCGAATCTGCTTTCCACTCTCAACACAGTCTTTTCGACTGTGTCAAACAATACAGAGTTAATTTTGCCGCAGGTTTATGACATCGCTGGCGTGAACGTGTTGGCCAGCGGCGATCCGACAAAAGTGCCTGCGAACACGGTGATGGACGTAAATCGATACCAGCAGGATTTGGCGGCGCTGGCGCCGAGTCATCAGCTCTCGCTACTGAGTCTGGCCGGGATCGACCGGCGCTTCGGCAATGGCTACGTGCAGGCGCCTAGGTTCTCACCGGCTATGCACACGTTGTCACGCGGAATCGTTATACAATTGCATCGTTTTTGCGGCCGAAAGTAAGTTCTCGGTCCGGCAAAAGCACGATCTGGCGATTTTCGCTGTGATGGGAAGATTCATGAGTTCTGGGACCGAGACCGACCGGAAGAATGCAGGCGTCGCTGGCCATTCCGGGCCGCACGTTCGCTCGGATCTGCACGTCCGCATTGAACCGCGGGATCGCGGCGGCATTACTATCGAACTGGAGTCCCGCGTCAAGCCGTATTTCGGAGATTCCATTCGCCGGCAGACGGAGCAATTGCTCGAAGACCTTGGAGTGAAACACGTCAGGGTGATCGTCCAAGACGAGGGCGCCCTTCCATTCGTGATCGCGGCGCGAGTGGAAGCCGCGGCCCGGCGCGCGGGACTGGGCGAGGGAACGCGCTTGCTCCCGGAGAGGCTTCCGCTCCCTGAGCCTTCTGCGCGCCATCGAATGCGGTTGTCGCGACTTTACCTGCCCGGTGGCGAGCCTAAGTATTTCGTCAACGCCGCGTTGCACGGGGCGGATGCGGTCATTCTTGATCTCGAAGACTCCGTCCATACCAACCAGAAGGACGAGGCGCGATTGCTCGTTCGCAACGCGCTGCGAGCCGTTGACTTTCTGCATTGCGAGCGCATGGTGCGCATCAACCAGCTTCCGCTGGGGCTCGAGGATCTGGAGGAGACTATCCCCGAATCTCCAGACGTGATTCTGATTCCCAAGGTTGAGACGCCCGGGCAAGTCCTTGCCGTCAGCCGAAAAATTGCGGAGGTGAAGGCCAATTTCGGCATTACTCGCCCCATCTGGCTGATGCCGATTCTGGAGTCGGCGCTGGGAATCGAGAAGGCCTACGAGATTGCGACCGCTAGCGAAGAGATTGCCGCGTTGACCATTGGGCTGGAAGATTACACAGCAGACCTGGGCGTGGTGAAAACATCGACCGGGGCGGAGTCGCTGTTCGCGAGGCAACGCCTTGTAAATGCCGCGCACGCAGCCGGAGTCCAGGCCATCGATTCGGTCTTTGGCGATGTTGGTGATTTGGAAGCGTTGCAGGCGTGGGCTCTAAACTCTCGCGCCATGGGTTTTGAAGGCATGGGATGTGTGCATCCGTCGCAGATTGCGGTGATTCGTCAAGCGTTTGCGCCGACGGCGGCAGAGATTGAGAAGGCGCAAGCAATCGTCGCCGCCTACAATGATGCTGAGGCGAAGGGCCTGGGCGTCGTCAGCCTCGGATCGAAGATGATTGATGCTCCGGTCGTACAGCGAGCCCGGAAGGTGATGGAGCAGGCGGAAGCGATGGAGTTGCTGAGATGAGCATTGAGCAGGCTGGGTGCGAGTTCTGATGGCCATTCTCGAAGAAGCGAAACTGGTCCTCAACGCCGCCGGTCGCATGGTCCCGGAGATTGCCAACGGACGCCCACAAATTCCCTACCTGGGCGTTGGCCAGCATCAACCTCTGGGAAATAAAGCTTCGCCCCCCATTCGCAGCGCGCAAGACTATCCCGCCAACGGTGACAAGCGCGTTGCCGATCTCGAAACCGCACTGCGCAAGTGCGGACTCCGCGATGGGATGGTGATTTCTTCTCACCATCATCTTCGTGATGGCGACCGCGTTGCTCTGATGGCTCTCGAAGCCGCCGCGAGGATCGGCGTCAAAGATCTTACGTGGTTTCCCAGCGCGTCCTTTCCTTCACAGAAAGGTGCCATCGCACTGATGGACTCCGGCGTCATCGAACATATCGAAGGCAGCATGAACGGCCAGCTGGGCGACTACTGCACGCAGGGAAAGATGCGCGGGATGGGCGTGTTGCGCTCACACGGTGGGCGCTGGCAGGCGATCCAGGATGGCGAAGTCCATATCGATATTGCCGTAATCGCTGCCCCGACCGCAGACGCGTTCGGCAACTGCGACGGCTCGCATGGCAAGTCCGCGTGCGGCTCTCTCGGTTTCGCATTGGCCGACTCCATGTACGCCGATCACGTGATCGCGGTTACGGACAACCTGGTGCCGTTCCCGTGCATTCCGTGGCAGATTCAGGGGAACAATGTCGACTACGTTGTGACCGTAGATTCCATCGGAGATACATCGAATATCGTCTCCGGCACAACCCAGATCACGCGATCACCCGACCGTCTGCGCATCGCCGAACTGGTGGCGCTGTTTCTACGCGACACCGGCATCATGCGCAATGGGTTTTCTTTTCAGGCGGGAGCGGGCGGCATCGCGCTGGCTTTTGTCAGCTACCTCAAGCGCATGATGAAGGCGGCCGGAGTGAAGGCGCGGTTTGTGCGCGGCGGTTCGACCAAGTATCTGGTCGAACTGTTGGAAGAGGGCCTAACGGACTACATACTTGACGGGCAGACGTTCGACCTGGATGCCGTGCGCTCCATCGCCAGCAACCCGCGTCATGTGGCGACTTCTCCATTTACTTCGTACAACTTCCACGGGAAGGGAAACTTCGCTTCAATGGTTGACGCGGTCGTTCTGGGCGCGACCGAGGTCGACGCGAACTTCAATGCCAACGTCGTGACTCATTCTGACGGTCGCCTGCTGCATGGAATCGGCGGCTGGCAGAACTGTCTCGCCGCGGGGTGCACCATACTCGCCGTGCCTTCGTTCCGCGATCGCATTCCCGTCATCCTTGATGAGGTGACTACGCTCTGCGGGCCTGGGGAATTGATCGACGTGGTCGTCACCGAGCGGGGCATTGCCATCAACCCGCGCCGCCAGGATCTGATCGACGCGGTCAAGGGGTCGAAGCTTCCCATCCGATCGCTGCTGGAAATTAAGTCCGAGGTCGAACGCATCTGTGGGGGAAGACCACAACGGCCCCGGCGCGGTGATCGCCCGGTTGCGATCGTCAAATGGGTCGATGGCACCGTACTCGACAGTGTCTGGCAGATTGCGTGAAGGATTCGCAGTCGAGCATTCTGCGACAGCGGTTGATCCTACTTTGATTGAATTCCGGACAAGAACTGCCACGCCGCGTCGGTGAAATCGAGGTCGGCGATCTGGTGTTGTTTCTTTCCCGCCGAATCAAGGCTGCCAGCCCACTCGTGTCCAAAGTTCGCGACGAAGTCGGCGATTACGGGCGTGCCATTCTTGCAGCCCTGCCATGAAAGCTGTACGCCCCACTTCGCCTTCGCTGCCGTCTGCTTGCGGCAGCCATTGAGATATCCCCAAGTCACCCAATTGCCGTGAGGCGTTGTCGCAAAATTCGGACTGTTGACTTCGAAGCCGGTGAACTGCTGATCTTCGTCCCCATGTATATAAAGGATGGGCACAGGACGATCGAGCTTCGCCGGCGGATCCATGAGAGGAGTTGCGACAGCAACGATTCCGCGGATCTCTTTGCAATGGCGCGAGGCGAGCAACTGCACCGCTCCTGAGCCGCTGGAGAAGCCCGCAAAGAAAACTCGTTTCGGGTCAGGACGGTCCCGGCGCAAGACTTCGTGAAGCACCGCCATCAAATATCCGTCATCGTCCACGGGCAGCGCGCCAGGTGTGAGTTGATGAGTGCGCGAACCCTTCATCTCCCAGAATGTGATGTTGTTGTGCCGATCGGCGGGTTGATCCGTAATTGTGGCGACAGGTTCGGGGAACACAACCAGAAATCCGTTGCGATCTGCCTCGTTGATCCAGTCGAAATCTTCTGATGCGGATTTCGCAGTGCTTCCAATGCCTCCCAGCATGAAGACCACCGCCGGATGGCTGGCCAAACGCGCTGGTCGATGAATAATGTAAGGTCGGGTGTAGCCGTTGTGAGTGAATGGCCGGGTGTCGGTTTGCGCAGCAACGCGGTGTGCGCCTGCCACCAGAAGCAAGGTCGAATAGAGTAGGGTTCGGCGGATCATGAGGTCAGACGCGCAATGTTACGAATTCGAGCGTAAGTTTGAAAGGATTCATTTCGGGTTCGTGGGGAAGCTCGGTCTCCCGCCAAAGATCGCTGGACTTTCGATTTGAAACGTTTTAATCTAGCGGCGATTTTGTCTCCTGCGGGCGATCCACAAATCTTTCTCGTAACCAAATTTGAAAGTTTCGCCAAATCCGCCGAGGTCCCGGGAATGTTAAAGGGGAGTCGCCGTTCCTTCATATGGCCGAATCTCGTAGTTCTTCTATTTGCAGCCGGAGCTCTGGCGCAGACAACGCACTATCCGCCCGATGGAGACCAGATTCCCGGACCCGAGTGCCTCACGCCCGTGAAGGCCTCAGTCGGTCAACAGAAGATATGCACTCCGGAAGACTACAAAGTCTGGCTCGACGACGTCACTCATTGGCGGATGGAAGCCCGCATTCGCGCCGGCTATTCCGGCCAGGAATACTACCGCCCGGAACTGAAGTGGACGCAGTCCAGCTTTATCCAGCCGCAGATGATGGTCGAGGATCGCTACTTTTACGATCCACAGACCGGCCACTATACCGTCGATAAATATCTCGACGACCTCGACAGGCGCTATGGCGGAATCGACTCGGTACTGATCTGGCCGGTTTACCCGAACATCGGAATCGATAATCGCAACCAGTACGACATGGTGCGTGCGATGCCCGGCGGCATTGCCGGGGTCAAGCAGATGGTTGCCGATTTTCATCGGCGCGGCATCAAGGTTTTCTTTCCCTTCATGGCCTGGGATCAGGGCACGCACGATCCCGGCATGGACAATTGGGATGCGACCGCCAAACTTATGGCGGAGATCGGCGCGGATGGAATCAACGGCGACACGCTGCGCGGGATCCCACGCGCCTTTCGAACTGCTTCCGACGCCATCGGACATCCGCTAGCACTCGAACCCGAGCACGCCTTCCCATCACCCTTCGAAGCGCTGGCGTGGAACAACATGGCGTGGGGCTACTGGCAATATCCCGCCGCTCCCATGTTGAGTGTGTTCAAGTGGCTTGAGCCCCGGCACATGTTGAACGTTTGCGACCGCTGGAACCACAGCAAGGTCGACAATCTGCAATTTGCTTTCTTCAACGGCGTCGGCTACGAGAGTTGGGAAAACATTTGGGGCATCTGGAACCAGATCACTCCGCGCGATGCCGAGGCGCTACGACGCGTGGCTACAGTTGAGCGTGCGATGGCAAGCTTCCTAGCGAGCCCGGACTGGCAGCCCTACGCACAGACCCAGCAGGCGGGAATCTTCGCAAGCCGCTGGCCGCAAGGAAAAGACACGCTCTGGACCATGGTGAACCGCACGCAATATGACGTTGAGGGTCGTCAGTTGCGTCTGCCCGCGCAGTCTGGCATGCATTACTTCGATTTGTGGCATGGAGTTGAACTCAGTCCTGAAGCCGACGGAGAGAACGTCTATCTGAGCTTTTCCATTGAAGCACACGGATTCGGCGCAATTCTTGCCAGTGCAGAAGCGGCGAACGACCACACGCAAAAGCTGCTCGCAGAAATGAAACAACTCTCGTCGCGTCCGCTGAGCAGTTATTCGGCGGAATGGGAATTCGAGCCCCAGAAAATAGTTCCTATCGCCAAGACCGCTCCTGCGTTTACCGCCCCGGACGGCATGGTTCAGGTTTCTTCTGGCGACTTTACCTTCAAAGTTGACGGGATCGAACTCGAGGGATTCGACGATGTCGGAGTCGATGTGCAATATCCGTGGGAGGACTCTCCGCGCCGGCATCACGTTCATCGGCTTCACATCGGTTCCATCTGGGTCGATCGCTATCCGGTAACCAACGAGCAGTTCAAAGAGTTTCTGGACGCCACGCGCTACCATCCGAAGGATGATTTGAACTTTCTTCGCGACTGGCAGAACGGCACCTATCCTGCAGGATGGGGGCGCAAGCCCGTGACGTGGGTTTCGCTAGAGGATGCTCGCGCCTACGCCGCTTGGGCAGGGAAGCGACTTCCTCACGAGTGGGAATGGCAGTACGCCGCGCAAAGCGGCGACGGACGCCTCTATCCATGGGGCAACGCTTGGGATGCCACCGCCGTTCCAGTTCCTGATAAGGGGCGAGACTTGCGAGGGCCTGATGCGGTGGATGCTCATCCCAAGGGGGCGAGTCCGTTCGGCGTCGAAGACCTGGTTGGAAACGTCTGGCAATGGACCGATGAATTTCTCGATGAGCACACTCGCGGAGGGATCCTCCGCGGTGGCAGTTACTATCAGCCACAAGGCTCGGTATGGTACTTTCCGCAGGCTTATCGCCTCGACCAGCACGGCAAGTTGTTGCTGATGGCGCCGAGTAAAGATCGCGCGGGAACACTTGGGTTCCGTTGCGTGAAAGATTTCGGCTCTACAAGCCGTTCACAACACTGAGAGACCAGAACTCCGGTGCAGCGAGCGCACGTGCCGGGCGAAAAAACGCGTAGTCCAACCGACAGACAACTGAATGCCTCTCGAACCCTCGTATCCCGCATCTGACTCTCGCGAAGTGGAAACGCCAGGGTGGAAGTATGCCGTTTCCTCCGGAATCCTGGGATGGATTCTGGATGCTTTCGATTTCTTCGTCGTAATTTTTCTGGTCGACACGCTCGCTGCGAACTTCCAGGTCGAAAAGAAAGCAATCGTCTGGACGATCTCAATTGCCTTGGCAATGCGACCGGTCGGCGCCCTTATTTTCGGAGCGCTCGCCGACCGCTTCGGACGTCGCCGGCCGCTGATCGCGTGCGTGCTCTATTTCTCTGTCATAACCATGTTGAGCGCGTTCGCCCCGAACTACGCCACATTTGTGCTGCTGCGCGCGCTGTATGGCATCGGCATGGGAGGTTACTGGGGCGTGGGTGCCTCTCTCGCGGTTGAGAGCGCACCGGTTCGTCGCCGCGGCCTGGTTTCCGGCCTGATGCAGAGTGGCTACCCGGTCGGATATCTTCTGGCCGCGGTCGCCATGGAGAGCGTTCTCCCTCACCTTGGCTGGCGCGCGATGTTTTGTGTCGGATTCGCGGTCGCAGTTCTGATCTCGATCCTTGCCTTGCGAGCCCCCGAGTCGAGCGCATGGCAAATGCACCATCAGCGCTCAGTCAGCACGATGTTTCGCGTCCTCTGGCAAAACCGCGCTGGCTTCGCCTACCTGTTGCTAGTCATGACCGTAATGTCTTGCCTGTCGCATGGCACGCAAGATCTGTATCCCGACTTCTTGAAGTCTGCTCACGGATTCGCAAGATCGCTGGTTTCCGAGATCGCCATCCTTTTTAACCTGTGCGCGATCGTGGCCTCGCTGTTTTTCGGCCAGCTTTCTGAGTCGCTCGGGAGGCGGCGCACGATCATCTGCGCGCTCGGGATCGCCTTCATCGCGCTCTATCCCTGGGCCTTCGGAGCCGCGCCGGCCACCCTTATGATCGGCGCATGCATCATGCAGACCGGAGTGCAGGGAACTTTCGGCGTGATTCCTGCCCACCTGAACGAACTCGCGCCTAACGCCGTGCGCAGCCTGTTCCCGGGATTCGTCTACCAACTGGGAGTTCTGCTTGCCTCGCCTGCAGTGTCGATTCAGTATGCGCTACAGAGGCACTTGGGCTATCCGTGGGCTCTCACACTTTTCGAAGGTGTAGTGATTGGATCGCTCATCGTAATCTTTGCTCTGGGTCCTGAGCGCAAGGGACGGGACTTTCATCAGGCCGACGAATCTGCGTGAGGCCGGTCTTCAGCGGCTGGCTTCGGCGCCGCGGCTTTCCTCGATAAAACGTTCCACTTCCAACGCCGTTGGCATCGATGTCTGAGCGCCCGCCCGAGTTACGGAGATCGCCGCGACAGCGGACGCCCAAGCGGCGCTTTCGATCGGACTTTGTCCATTCATTAGCGCGACCGCGAACGCGCCGTTGAACGCGTCTCCTGCGGCTGTGGTGTCGACGGCACTCACCGTGTATGCCGGCAACAATTGTCGAGTCCCATTTGAGAGCGCGACGTAGCAACCGCGGCTTCCAAGTTTCAGAATGACGTTGCGGCTTCCACGCCCCAGCAGCGCATTGGCTGCGTCCTCGATCGATTCGTCAGAGAGTTCCCCCGGAGGCCGTCCCGTCAACACACAGGTCTCCGTCTCGTTCGGCGTAATCCAGTCGACGCACTTTAGCATCGACGGTGGCAGCGCACGCGCAGGGGCCGGGTCCAACACAAGCGGAATTCGTTCTCTCAGCGCGATCGCAGCTAAACGCTCCACGGTCTCGAGCGGGATCTCCAGTTGAGTGAGTAAAACTCCCGCGCCACGAATGATTTCAATGTTCGCGTCAAGATCCGCGGGAGTCAGATGTGCGTTTGCGCCGGCAACCACCGTGATTGCGTTTTCTCCTCTCGCATCGGTAGTAATAAGCGCGACGCCCGAGGATCCCGGAACCAACTCGACAGCCTCCGTGTTGACATTCGCTTCTTCGAGGCTTTCTCTCAGTTGAACGCCGAAAGCATCTGTTCCGAGTTTTCCCACCATGCACACGGAGCCGCCAAGGCGCGCCGCCGCGACTGCCTGGTTCGCTCCCTTACCGCCCGGAAAAGTGCGGAAACCCAGCCCGGCGACGGTTTCACCCGCGATTGGAATTCGTTGGGTTGCAGCGACAAGATCAAGATTGATACTTCCTACGACGACGATCCTCTTGGCCATATGATTCCCGGTTTCGTTTCACCGCGGCGGGGACCGGGTGCCGCGGTTGTCTTGGCTCGGTCAACGAGAAAACACTGGCGCTATCGCGACCGCGCTTAATCCAACGATGAAAAACACAAACATCAGGGGTATCAACTTTCGTGCGCCTTTGGAGGCGCGTTGGAAAATTCTCTCCAAACAAAAACTCCCCAGATCGCGGAAATCATCGTCGCACCCTGACCAATGGCATAAGACACCGCCGGCCCGATGATGTGGGCGTGCGAGGCAACAAAATTCAGAACCGCGCCGGTGCACCAGATCATTCCTCCAACGATTCCCCACACATGCCAGGAGGCACGCCCTTTCCCATAATCCGCCATGCTGACCGGCTCTCCTCCGGTAAGCGGCTTCCGCATCAGGAAGTAATTCACTGGAACTGCGCATGCGGCCGTACCGAGAGCGAAGAAGAACGCCACGGTATAAGGACCGAGCGCATGCCCTCCGGTGATCGCCTTCGCCACCAACGGGTAGAACACGCCCATCAGTACGCCACATGCGAGACTGATCTGGATGCCGCGTGCGCTCAGCGCCTTGCTGGTAGTTTCGCGTCTGCGATAAGCCAACGCATCCAGCACAATCGCAAGCACAACCAGCAGCACTCCGCCGAACAGCAACAGAGGACTTCCTTGCGGCGCGATGAAGTAGTTCAGCAGGACTCCTACCACGAGGGCAAGTCCAATTCCGATGGGGAAGGCCACCGCAAGGCCGGCAATATCAATCGCCGCCACGAGCAGAAGATTCGCCACATTGAACACGGCTCCGCCGAGCAGCGCGAAGATAATGTGCTTTCCATCAGCACTGGCAATATTGTTCAGGAAAGAGAGATCGCCGCCTCCAGCGCTACCCAGCGTGAATCCCCAGAGCAGCGTCGCCGCAATGATGCCGATGACGTAATCCCAATAGAAAAGCTGAAATGCCCAGCCCGGCGTGAGTTTCATGGTGTTGGCCCATGAACCCCAACAAAGCATGCTTCCGATCATGAATAAAAGTGCAATCTCATATGCTTCTGGTTGATACATGCCCCTCCCTGGAACAAGTGCACACTGGTACTCTGGTCGGAAACCTGACGGCGCGAGCGACGGGGGAGAGCCCGCGCCGTCCTTCCAACATCTCTAGAACACGAACTTCATGTTCAGCTGCATTCGGCGGCCCGGGCGAGCTCCCGTGATCCATCCGAATTCGCTCTGATCGTTGACTTCGCGATCGTCGTAGGTGTTGATGGTCGACCATTGCGTGTGGTTGAAGACGTTGAACGAATCCGCGCGGAACTGCAGCTCACGGCCTTCCCCGAACAGCCGGAACGACTTTTGCAGTCCCATATCCCAGTTATTGATACCGGGCTGACGCAGATTGTTGCGGCGTTCGTTGCCCCGCGTCACCGCGAAGTTTGTTATGCCCTGAGCGATCAGGGTCGGATCTGTGCTGGCGGCAGGTTCTACGAAGCAGTCAGTGTTGAAATAATGGGTGAAGGTCCGGCTGCCGCGCGAGAGATTGGCGTTGCAGCCTTGGAGGGGAACATCTCCCATATAGTCATACGAGCTCGTGTATCCGTTGTAGACCGTGACGGGTGATCCCGATTCAAAGGTAGTGATCGCATTAATCTGCCACGCTCCGAGGGCTTCGCGTAGCAAACGGTTTCCGAACGTTCGTCCAGGCAACTCATAAGTGACAGCCGCCACAAAACGATTCGTATGGTTCGCGTCGGAAGGACCATAACTCCATTCGGGATGCCACTGTCCACCGATCGCCTGGACGCCGCTCTCACCATTCTGGCCGAAGAACGTATCCATCTGCTTCGACCAGGTGTAGGAGACCTGGCTCGTCAAGTTATGCCAGCCACGCGTTTTCAATTCCGCATTCATGGCGTTGTAGTTGTTGTTACGATTGGTCCTCACGGAATTGACAGCTCCAAAGCGGTCAGGAGCGATGGATGAAAGAGGACGCGCCGCATAGAAGTCGTCACTGTTCAGGTAAACCCCTTGCGCCGGCAGATTCAAGTCGTACTGAATCGGCATGTGTGTGCCCTTCGAACCCACATAGCCTAGAGTCGCCACGACACTCTTTCCGAGTTCATGTTGCACATCCAGACTCCAGCGCTGGACGTAAGTAGTGGTCCAGGTCTTCGCATCCGTGGTCGCCGTGTCGCACCGGAAACACAACGTGCCCGCGTCAGTCCCTAGAGGATTCGGCCACGTGCCCCGGTCCACGGTAATTGCCGCCGGAAACACATCTGCTGAGGTGTAGAACGTCATGGCCGGATCCGGCACCATGCTCGCGGAATCGTAACTCGACCCGCCGTAGCCGGGAGAGTTCCAGAACATCTGGTCGAGGAATTTGAAGCGGCCCGACTCGTAGAAAATGCCGTAACCACCACGAATCACCGTCTTATCGGTCAATCGATAGGCCAACCCGATGCGTGGAGCAAGATCTTTCTTGTCCGCGGAAAATGGATGAGCGGAGGTGCCCGGCGTCAATCCCGGCATAACCATCCGCCATCCGGGATAGTTCTGGTCGAGCACGCCCCAGTAGTTGTTCACGGAATAGGCGGGAATCGGAAGGTCGTAACGGAGTCCCATGTCCACCGTGAGGTTGCGGGTTGCGTTCCAGGTGTCGCTCACAAAGGCCGCGTACTCGGGCATGCCGAAGTAGAGGCTGGCATCGCCGCTCGATACAGGCGTCCGCTGTCCCATGTTGCTCACAAATCCGGTCTCGAACTCAGCCACTCTGTTGAATCCCGAGCCGTCGCCGATGTTCGGACCTTTGCTGGTGTAGTCACCCGCATAGGTAACGGACCGGACAACGTCATTGTCGCGCTCGTTCCGGCGCGCCATGTAAAAGCCAACTTTCACCGTGTGCCGGCCAAACGTTTTCGCGACGTTGTCCGAGAACTGGAAGATCGGAACATACTGATACCAGTATTCCGTAGATCCAACGCTCAGTGTATTTCCAAAGTCCCCGGAGTTTCCGAGGTTCACACTGAACGTAGCATCGTTGTTGATGCCGAACAGACTCTTGTCATACGAAGTAAATCCAGCCATGTTCGACGATGTGTTCTGGAATAGACCGTGGATCCAGTCTGCTTGCGCGAATCGGTTGGCTTGCGCTGGATCGTCGCTGAAGTTGTAGGCCTTGGTCCAACTCACATTCAAATCGTTGTTGAAGGTTGAGCTGAAGCTGTGCACGTAGTGGACCTGGTAGGTATTCACGCGGTGCAGAGGACCGTCGCCCATGGCCACATCCGGAATCAATCCTCCCTCACTGATTACGCTGCCGCTATCGTGCAGGTACCGGAAATAAACGTTGTCGCGACTCGATAGGTTGTAGTCGATGCGAAATGTGTAGTTGTTGTTGTTGAGGCCCGAGGTGTTCGTTCCCGACCAGTTGTTGAAGTTGTTCGGATCGGGCGACACATAACCATTCGGCATCGGAAACTGCTGCAGGTAAGCCAGAGCTGCGGCATCCGGATTTGGAATGGTGTTGTTCGGGTAAGGCTGGCGTAACTGGGTAGACGTGTCATACGTGGTCGGATCGTAGATTACATAACGGCAATTGGAGGGTGCGCTCGCGGAGCCATCGCAGGTCGCCGGATCCACCGGGAAACGGGTCAGCCAACCGCTGAAATCCCCGCCGGGAAGGCCGTTTCCGCCGCGCTCGGCAGCAACCGGTACGTAAGAAGTAATTTGGCTTTCGCCCCGATTCCGCAAACGCTCGAACGACCCGAAGAAGAACAACTTGTTTTTCCCGTTGAATACTTTGGGGATGACAACCGGACCACCAACGGTGAATCCATACTGATTCTGGTGATACGCACTGCGCGGAATGCCCTGAAAGATGCTGTAGGGATCGTTCGCGTTCATGCCGGCATTCTGAAAGGTGTCGTACACCGTCCCATGCAGCGCATTCGTTCCGGACTTGGAGGTTACGTTGATCTGGCCCACGTCGCGGCCGTATTCCGCCGAGTAGTTTGAAACCTCTGCTTTCACTTCCTGGATCGTGTCCTGGTTCACGTTCATCACAGGACCTTCCACCCAGTTGTCGTTGTTATTCAGGCCGTCCACGTAATAGCCAACGCCATACTCTGTGCCGCCCACGTTCAACTGCATGGCGCCGGGCATCGTTGCCGAAGCAAGCCCCCAAGCCAGACGCGAAGTGTCTCCGGTGCCGCTGTTGAAGTTCGGCAGGATCTGGGCGTAATTCAAGTAATTGCGACCCTCGATGGGAAGATCCTTAACGAACTTGTTCTCGATGACTTCGGAGACATTTGCGTCATCGGTCTTGATCAGAGCGGCGGCGCTGGTCACCTGCACCGTCTCGACATTTTGACCCATCTTCAGCCCGAGGTTCACGCGCCGGGTTGTGCCGTTTTCAATGGTCACCGCCGTCGAAACCGTACGCGCGAAGCCCTCTTTGAACACTTCGACTTTGTAATGGCCGGCGATGAGATTGGAGAATTGATAGTCGCCGCTCGCGTTCGTGATATCGGTCCACTGGACACCGGTGTCTACGTTGGTGAGGGTAACCTTCGCGTCCGCAACCATGGCTCCCTGGGGATCGGCCACCGTACCAACGAGGGTACTGGTTATGACGACTTGGGCGAATAACGCGGTAGCGGCTAGCACACAGAAGGCTAGTAAGACCACAATTTGGTTGCGACGCATTGAACCTCCTCCTCGACGCCTAGGCCGCCCGACAACGGGGTAGAGCGGGGCTGTAAGCGATTGGTTTGAAACGTTTTTTTGAAACGTTTCAAGCTCCGACCGCGGAAGTCTATGCCCTCCTGAAAACTGTTGTCAAGCAGAAATAAAACGAATAACTAATCCCGGCGCAAGCAGAGACCCCGCCTGGCGCTAGCGAAGCAAGACTGTTTCCTGCTGCTGTTTCGCTTTGGAAGGTGAAACTGCGGTTGGAGTCGACGCAACCGAGTGGCGAATTCGCAATTCACTCGGCAGAACAATTCTTTGCGCGGACTTCTTCATCCCGTCGATCCGCTCCAGCAGAAGACGCGCCGCGGTCGTGCCCAGCTGATAGCCGGGTTGGTGCACCGAAGTGAGCGCTGGGGCCGTAAACTCGGCGAAATCGAGATCGTCAAATCCTACAATGGAGACGTCTTCAGGGCAGTGCAGCCCCAACTCCCGCACCGCCAGCAGTACGCCGAGCGCCATCAGATCATTGCACGCAAAGATTGCCGTTGGACGAGGCAGCATTCCCAACAGACGCCTCGCGGCCTGATACCCGCTTTGCCGGTCAAACCGCGCTTCCTGGATGTATTCCGGTTCGATGGGCACTTTGGCCTCCGCCAAAGCTCGTTTGAATCCCCGTAAGCGCTCCACTGCGTTGGTCAAATGCAACGGACCAGTAATCACTGCCAGTTGCCGGTGTCCCATGCGCAACAGATGCCGCGTGGCGCTATGCGCTCCGGCTTCATTGGCCACCAGAACCACATCTCCCTTCCATCCCGAAGGCTGTCGGTCGATGCAGACCACCGGAGGCCCCGAAGCCGCCGCAGGCTTGAACTGCGCCGCCATCTCGCTGTCCACCGCCGGAATTACCAGCCATCCTGCCGGGCGGTAAGTGCGCAATTCATCCAGATACGAGCTCTCCTTGCGGGCATCGTTGTCGGTGTTGCAGAGGACCAGCCGGAACGAGCGCTTGTACGCGACGTCTTCTACGCCGCGCACGACAGCCGGGAAGAATGGGTTGGTAATGTCCGGCATGATCATCACCAGCATATTCGTGCGGTTTCGCCGGAGCCCTCGCGCCAGTTGGCTTGGTTGGTAGCCGAGACTGCGAATGGCATCCAATACGCGCTGCCGCAGTTTCTCGCGAACCTTGGCCGTGTTATTGATGACGTGCGATACCGTGCCGATCGACACTTCGGCGCGTTCCGCAATCTGCCGCATTGTCACTGGTGCGTTCATCTGACAGTTCAATCCGGAACTCAGGTTACCAGATTCGGCGTGCAGACTTGTCCCGCGCCCGCGATTTCAGCGGGCCAACCGTCGCATTCCGCGGCACTAGTTTGATGTTCGTTTACTCCGCGTCCTGGGCGCAGCGGAAGCCCAGTCCTCCTGAGCGGTCCATGCTAGGCGCCATCATCAACAGTTTTCCATGCTCTCCGAGCTTGTAGGCTTGGGGGAAATACCATATCGATCCCTGCGGCTCATAATAGCTTCCGCCGCGCAGAATGCCCCCTCGCGTGTGGTCGTCCTGAAATTCTTCGGTCCACTGCCACACATTTCCTACTAGATCCATTACCCCGAACGGGCTCGCACCCTTCGGATGAGCGTCCACTGCGTCGGGTCCACGCATCGTGCGGCCTTTGTCCGGCACCGGAACGGCATCGGCATTCCAAGTGTTTCCCCACGGATACATCCGTCCATCCGTGCCCTGCGCCGCATACTGCCATTCCCACTCGTGCGGTAGTCGTTTCCCCGCCCACTCCGCGTACGCCCGCGCATCCTCCACCGAAACCCAAGTGACTGGCTTGTTCTCCCATCCTGAGGGAAAGTTGCCATCCTTCCAATCCCGCAGAAAATTCAGATCGTCCTGCGGGTGGTAATGAGTCGCATCGAGGAATTTCTTGAACTGCGCGTTCGTCACCGGATACTTGTCGATCCAGAACGACTTCACGTGCATGGGATGATCGTGAAAACGCCGCGGCGTATCTTCCCACGGATACTGCACATCGACTCCAATGTCATCGAACCCTTCAATCTCAATCCCCGACACACGAAAATCGAATTCTGCGTTTGGAATCTTCACCATATCCGCCGGCGAGCCCGAAGGAGGCTTCGTTGCCGCGATCGGCACGATCTGCTGCGGCACCACCTTCCACTCATGAGAATAAGTGGCCAGGGGTGTCGCGGTCAGTTCCTTCATCTTCGCCATCAACTTCTGAATGCCGGCGTCGGGAGCGCTTTTCGTAGCCAGCAGCGCGCCGTAACCGTGATCTTCCATGTGGAAGCTCAGCACCGCCCGCCCCTCCTGATTCCTTGCAGGCGTTAGTTCGACTCCGTGATAGAGATCGAAATAGCGCACGCCGTCTTCCGGCGCTAACTCAATCTGCGGACCTTCAACGTCGTACTCGTTGCGATTGACGATGGTCCAAACCGTCTGCTGTCCGAGCGGCCAGCGGCTCGCGTAGACGCCGTAGCGCAACATGGGCACTAGCGGCTCCCAGTCGCGGCTGATCAGAAACGGCGCCACGGCACGCTCCACGGTCGCGACGCGGCGCGTGGCTTCGGCATCTCGCGGTGTGATTCCGTTCCAGATTCCCCATATGTTTTCCCAGCTCTCCCAGCCAACGCCGTTGAAGAACGCGAACTGCAGGTTGTCGGTCTTATCCCGCTTCCAGCGATCGGAAATGTTCACCATGTGCCGGGTTTCCAGCCATTTGTATTTGTCGACCATGGGCACAAATGGATATTCGTATTGCCCCCATGTCATAACGTTCCAAGCCAGTGCTTCGTCGGAAGGCCCGCCCTCCGGTTCAAACGCGAGCGGATGGCCGATCTTGTCAGCGGCCAGCGAAAACGCGAGTGGTACCCCATCCTGCGTATCACCGTTGATCCCGTCTGCTCCGATCTCGGCCATCAGGCTCGCGATGGCATCCGGCCATGACATTCCGGGATCTCTCGTTCCCTGGTCCCACATCATCATCGGAAACAAAACGCGCACGCCGCGGCGGTGAAAGTCCGCAATCATCTGCCGCACGCCCGGAACGCCTCCCGGCATCGATCGGATCATGTCGTGCTGGTTGCGGTTGTCGATCCCCATGTTCGGATAAGTCGGCCAGATCAGCACCGCGTCGATACCCCCATATCTTTTTTCCAGATCGTCGAGGTAGCGATCGACCGTATAGCGGTGCGCGACGGGATCATAGAAATAGCGATCCTCCACCATCATCTGCGGCTGGAAGAAACTGGACTGCGTCCACTTCAGAGCGGGCAGGTCGTAGCGTGCTCCGTCGTAGCCAATACGAATGCGGCGCTCGTACCGCCAGTGTTTGATATCGCTCAACCAGGCGTCGTGTTCATTTTGCGTGCACGGGCTTGACCCGCCTTCCCACGCCCCTTTCATATTGAGGCACCCGGGAGTCGGCAGTTGCTGGCGTTGAGGGCGATAGTGTGAGTCTTGTGCTAAACCGACGATGGAAAGAGTGAGGAGGGCTATGGCGACTAATGGCACACGTACGAGTTTCATAAGGACGCTCCCGGCAGCAGGTGCATTTATCGGTCGCAAATATAAAACGTTTCAAAAATTATGTCTATGCCTTATCTTGACTCAAGTGAAAGGCGTCGCGCGTTGAGTGTCACGCCGATTGCTCCGGGGAACGGAGCTGAAATCATGCAGAAAAACAAAATCGTCTTCCTCGTTATGATCGGCTGGGCCATCTCGTGTGGCGGGTACATGCAGGCCCAAACGCCACCAAAAACGCTGCGGCTCACTCATGCGGAGTATCTCGATCGGGTTAGGGCCATCTGGACCGCGCAGATGATCGCTCAGAGAACCGGTGGCCGCTTCGAACACAAGCCCGCCTCCACTCTTCCCGACACTCCGATGAGCCACCTTCCTGGCTACGCTCCAGTCGACGACGATTACTATTACGAAATGGTGGCCATCCGCGCCTTCGAGAAGTATGGAATTCAACTCACCGTCCAGCAACTAGGTCAACAATGGCTCGAGAACAGTGCCGGTTCCTGGGGTTCCAGCGAACAAACGCTGCTGCTCTTGAAACGCGGCATCAAGCCTCCCGACACCGGGCATCCCCGTTACAACAAACTCTGGTGGACGATCGGCCCGCAATTCAGCAGCGACGTCTACGGCGCTCTCAATCCCGGTATGCCCAACGCCGCTGCGGAAATGGCACGCCGGCTCGGTCACATCAATGGCTATGCCGAAGGAGCGGACGGCGCCGTCTTCGTTGCCGGAATGATCAGCATCGCCTTCGTTGAAAATGATCCCCACGCCATTGTCCGCAAGGCCGCGACCCTGATTCATCCGGACTCGCCCTACCGTAAATGTCTAGACATGGTGATCGCGATGGCTGAGGCAGGGCGCAGTCCTGACGAAGTCTTTCGCGCTGTGGACGAGGGCTGGGGGATGGAGTATCCAGCCACGAATAACGCGGTGGTGAACGGAGGTTTCGTGGCAACCAGCGTGTGGTTTGGCAGCGGTGATTTTCACAAAACGCTTCAGCTCGCGGTGCACGCTGCAGATTTTTCCGACGCAGATTGCAACGCGGCAAATTCCGAATCCGTGGTCGCGGCTATGCACGGCATGAGAGCCTTGCCGCCCGAGCCAGTTGCCGAACTTAAAGACCGCATCTTCGGCAAAGAGATGGGTCCGCTCCAACTCACTCCCCCGGTCGACGAAAGCATCACGCAATTGGCTCAGCGCACTGCCAAACTCGGTATCGCAATGGCGACCGCCCACGGTGCCAGCGACGACGGAACGACGCTCCAAATTCCGGTGCAGGAGCCGCATACTCAACCCGCTGAATTATTCACGCTTGCCGACCTGATGCGCTATTGGAATCCCGATTGGACCCTCGAGCGCGCCGGCTTCGGTGGTGCTGGAGGAGGTCTGGTGGGGATTCGCGGCATCACGTATCTCGACGGCGATACGCTCGCCACTTATCCTCGCGACGAGGTGCGAGGAACACTTCTGAGAAGGAAAATGAGATTGAGCGAGACCCCTGTTCTCAGCTTCCAGGCCGGAGTTGATCCCGGTCGTGCCTGGCACTTACAGGTTTACGCGAATGACGATAAGGTGCTCGATAAGATCATCGAGGGCTCCTCCACTGCGCGGAGGTGGCAAGACATCGCTGTCGATCTGTCGAAATACAAAAGCCAGGAAGTAGTGTTGCGACTCTACCAGCACGTGCTGATTCCTCAACACGAAGCAGGGAACGCCTATTGGCGCAATCTGGTCGTGAAATAACCGAGTCCGCAGAGAACCGCCGACGCCTCACGAAGGACTAGCCGGCTCCCGCACAGTCACAACGCGGTCCACATCAACGTCGTGCATCACCTGCCGGATGCCGCTCGGCCAGCGAATCTCCATCTCCTTGATGCGTCGGTTCGATCCCAGGCCGAAATGAACTCGACTGTCACTGGAAGACGCGTATCCGACCGCGGTCGTCGCCTCATTCCACTGCGATCGTCCGTCCTCCGTCGTAATGTGTATCTGCGCCCCCAGCCCCATCTTGTTGCTTTTGGATCCCACCAGCTTCAGAAGTATCCAATGATTGTTGTCGCCGGAGACATTGTGGAACAACTTCACTCCCCCGTTCAGCACGGTCACCACCGCATCGACGCGGCCGTCGTTATCGATGTCTCCAAATGCTACGCCGCGGTGGGCCGCAGCCTTCGCAAAATCAGGTCCCGCCTCAGAGCTGACATCCTCGAATTTTCCGTTGCCGAGATTCCGGAACACCGAATTCGGTTCTGGATAGCGTCGCTCGGCGACCAGACCACTAATGTTGTCGAGCACGTTGGAGCGAGTTACAAACAAGTCCTTCCACCCGTCGTTATCGAAATCGAATATGCCGTTTCCCCAGCCCGACATCTGCGAAGTCAGCGGCGCCAGTCCGCTACTCACCGTCAAGTCTGAAAAGTCTCCATGACCGCGGTTCCCATAGAGAGGAAATGTTTCGAACTCCACGGCCGTGTGCCAAATATCAGGCAACCCATCATTGTTCACGTCGCGGAAATCAGAGCCCATGCCCGACAGCGCCGTGCCATTCGACCCGTAAGCGACGCCCGCCGTTTCTCCGACCTCCTCAAATTTCTTGCCGCCGATATTGTGAAACAGAAAATTGCGAGTAGTGTCGTTCGCCACAAACGCATCCAAAAACCCGTCTCCATCGTAGTCGGCAAACGACACGCTCATGCCCTTGCCGAACTGCGATGCGATTCCCGCTTCCTCAGAAACATCCGTGAACGTCCCGTCGCCATTATTTCGGTAAAGCGAATTGTGCGTCGCAGCGTAGTAACGGGGATGGCAGTAGCCGCGCGCGCCGCCGCCAATTGTGCAATACGGATCCTTGTTCACTTCCCACTTGCAGTAGTTCACGACGAACAGATCGAGCCGTCCGTCATTGTTGTAATCGAACCATCCTGCACCCGCCGACCACATCTTCTTTCCATCCAGGGTCGCGCCTTGCAGCCCAGCCTTGGCGGTGACGTCGGTGAACGTTCCGTCTCCGTTGTTATGAAACAGCTGGTTCGCCGTGACGTTCGCCACAAACAGATCGGGGCGTCCGTCATTGTCATAGTCGCCGACTGCGACGCCCATGCCGTAGCCTGCTCCAGCCAGGCCCGCCTTCTCGGTGACGTCAGTGAACGTTCCATCGTGGTTGTTGTGAAACAGCCGGTTCCAATACGCCGGTGATTCCTTCTTGAGCGACGGAATCGCCGCGCCGTTTACGAGGTATATGTCGAGATATCCATCGCCGTCATAGTCGAGCAACGCCACGCCCGCCACCATCGTTTCCACTTGATTCTTGTTCGGCGTCGGCGAGGATTCGGTCGTAAACTTCAGCCCAGAGCGCGCCGCGATCTCTTCGAATCGAATCCCCGGTGTGGCGGTCGTGCCGGGTCCGGCTACGAGCGCCAGCGTCGCGGCCAGGATGAGAATCAGTTGGCGCATGGCTTATCATCGGTCAACAGAGCTGGCTCGCGCAACGAATCGAGTGACGATAATTCAAACATTCCGAAGCAAGGCGACTCCGAGTGGAATGAAAAGTCTCTTCGCATTCATTGTTCTCGCCGCGCTCTCCGCGGCCCAAACCTCGCCCGATCTGGCGGCTGTCCTCAGTAAAGGTGCAGAACTCGTCAGCACCAACCAGCTATCCGCATCCCAGGAACTCTACGTGAAGGCGCTCCGCGACTTTCCTGACGACCCCGATCTTCACTTCGAGCTAGGCATGGTCTTCTTTCGGCAGCACGACTGGCCCCACGCAGTTGAGAATTTCAAAAGCACACTTAAAAGCAGGCCGAAAAGCATCAAGCCTTTATTTTATTTGGCGGAGACTTACTTTTTGGAATCAGATCTCGACCTCGCCCGCCAGACGATCGCGCAGGCCGCCAGCATCGCGCCCAACGACGCGCAGGTCTGCCAGAAGTACGGCGAATATTTGAGCGCAACTGTCGAGACCCGCAAGCAGGGGCTCTCATGGCTCGAGAAGGCTCGCACTCTCAATCCCAATCTCATGCGAATTGACTTCGACATCGGCAAAACGCAATTCGCACTGACGGACTACGAGTCTGCCGCCTCCAGCTTTGAGATGGCCGTGAAGAAAGATGCGCGCGATGGTGAGGCCGCATTCGATCTTGCTGAGTCCTGGGCTCGTCTCGGGGACTGGGGGAAAGCACGCGATTCCTACGCCTCGGCCCTCGCACGCGGCTATACGACCGGATCCGCATATTACGGGCAGGGAAGAGCGGAGCTGGAGTTGGGCAACTCTGACGCCGCCGTAGGTCCTCTCCAACGCGCTCTGGTCGTTCAGCCTTCCTTGATCGCGGCGCACTTTCAGCTTGCCAAGGCCTACCGTCAACTCCACCGAATCAAAGAGGCCAAAGACGAAACACGTCTCTTCGCTGCCATGACTGATCGTGTCGACACATCGCGCGAACTCGATCCCGACGAGGAACAAGCCTGCAAACAGGTGAAGCCTCTCCTCGAAGCAAACAAAGAAAGCGAGGCGCTGAATCTCCTCGACGCGCTGGCGGTCGCAGCTCAACCGGACGACGAGCCCCACTATTTAGTCGGGGTAATGTATTACAGCATGGGAAGAAGAGACGATGCGAAGCGCATACTGAAGATTGCCCGCTCCAAGGCTCCAAAGTCGGCGCGCATCGCCGCTTATCTGGGCATGTTGCAATTATCCGGAGGCGAAGAGGCCGCTGCGGAACACTCTTTCGAGTCGGCCCTCTCGCTCGATTCCACTGACGCCATTGCCCTGATCGGCATGGGAGGAATTCGCTATCGCCAACGGCGTTGGTCCGATGCGATCTCCTATCTCGACCGATCCCGCACCGCCGATCCCGACACTTTGTTTCTGCTCTGCGATGCCTACTATCGCGTCCAAGATCCTGACCAGGCTACACTCATTGCCCAGGTCATTCGTGCCCTCGGCGCGAATCGCGAGCCTCTCCTCGATAAACTGGAGCGGCTCGAGATGCTTCACAAAGCGGATCAACCGCACCCGACGCCGTAGTCTCGACTGGGGCCCCGGTATCCCATAGGTTTCGCTTCTTGAGAAGATAGCCACCGACGCTCCTCGGAGGTCTCCGGGGGCGTTTAGCACTTGGTTACTTCGATTCCGTAATGATCGCATTCGCAGCGTTGCCGGCCACGACCCAGCTTGCCGACCCGGCCACAACGGCTTCATCCTCAAACCACAGGAACCCGAAGTCGTCGATGCACTCCGGAAAATCCGGCTTGATGATGATATATCCCGGAATCACGGCACCCGGGATGTAAGCATTGTCGGCGCGATTGTTGCTGTACGTCTTCGTCTTCGAGACTGTGCCGACTCCAGCTACATACGAAGTGCTAGATACCGGGTGCGTACCGAGAACGTAGTTGACCGCGCGAAGTGTGTATTCGGGGCCCACGAGATCCGGAAATGTCTTGTGGAGGAAATACATTCGGACCGCCATGTCCACCACGGCGCCCGAGCCGCCCCAGGTGCCGAGGCTCGGAGGCACGCCAAACGGAGTCTCGTCCAGCCGTTTGTCCAAGCCAGCCATGTATCTCTTTACCGCTTCGCGCATTTGATCTTTCGCGCTCGGCATCCAGATAAGGCAATGCCCGGACTGCTTTCCAACCATTGAAGTCCATCTGCTCGGGAGTGATCATCTGAGGGAACAATTCCTTCAGGCGGGACTTGTACGGCTCGGCACCATTCGTGGCGATGGTCAGTTCCAGAGCCGCGGACCAGTCCATGCCGACGAAAGATCGGCTCCGGCCGGACCCAGCGGGCGGAGCTGCCGGAGCGGCTGACGCGCCAGAGTTTGTTGGCGTGCCCGAACTGCTCTTTGGCTTACGACCTTGCGCGCCAGAGACCATACCCTGAGACGCAGCGAGCACACCGCCTGCGGGAGCCTCTCGGTCTGCCCCAGCGCTTGTCGGATACAGCGTTGGATTTGCCGACGTGTCCTTCCACGCTTTGATTGCGGTCTCAAGGCAGTCTTTCGCTAATCCGTCGTCCCAGCCTTTCAGCGTATCCGCTGCTGCAGCCAGCGCCGCAATGGCGTTCCACTGGAAATACGAGTTATTCGTAGTGAAGATCCAGCGATCATCGGGTTTGCCGGAGTAATCGCCCTTCACTTCGTTCGGGCCGAGCTTCGGATCGTAAATGCGGCCGTCAGTTTTCGACGCTCCGTCGCCCACCTGTGTGTATTGCCGTAGATCCGGCTCGTGAGTTCCGCGGATGGCGTGGCCGATGTTGTGGAACTGCGCCAGGATGAGCAGTGCGCCGTGCTTGACTTGCTGGACTGTATCCGGCACGCCATCGGGACGATGCATCTCGACCTCACGCGCGGGTTCATCCACCGTAAGCTCGTCGTACTTAAGATTGAATTCGCGATACGCCAGAGCGAGGCTCTGAATCACACTCAGTTGCGCAGGCTCCTCGAGGTCGAAGTCGCCGGCATCGTACCAACCGCCCACGTTCATCCCAGGGATGTGATCGCCGCCTTTATATTTCCCGTCCGTGGCCGTAGCTTGATTCCAGCCGTCGAATTGCTCACCAACGACGGGCGCCATGCGGCCATCATCCAGGTGCGAAGCGCCATGCCACATGCGGTAGCCTTCGCGAACGGAAACGTGATCCATCTGCTCGGCAAGGTGATGGTCCAGGCTGTCCTGCCAGATGTTCGCGTAAGCGTTCTTAGAGATGGGGAAGGGTGCCGTACGCTGGTCTGCATACTCGATAACATAGAGCCCGGGGTCTTTCACGGGAGTGAAGTCGAATTTCGAGTAGACGTAGCGCAGCCAGGGTGTTGAAGGCGTGATCGGGCCCTCGAACACCTGCTTGTACGACCCGTCTTCCATCAGGCGCAACACTCTGGCCATCTTCGGAGCGTTGTACTTCGGGTCGAGTTCGAGCACGGCCACCTTTGAGAAGCCCGGCGCATAGCCGACTTGGCTGTGCGCGATCATCGGCGGACGTGTCCAGTTTGGAATCACGTCCGGCCTGATGTGCCAAACGATGGCGCCAGTGGTCTTGCCTGAAGGAATCAGCGAACGCAGCACGAACCAGCCGTTCTGCGCGCGGTCGCGTCCGTCGAATAGCATGAGGTTGGCCGTATCCGACACTACGTTCACGCGGGCCAGTGCGTCGTCAACCCCGAGAGTAATGCTCTTGCCTTCGGCGAACGGCAGCGGCTGGGTGTATCCCTTGGCCTTATCCCAGTCCTCAAGGTAGTACGCCTTTTTCGGTTCATCCGGCAGTGGCAAAACCTTCGTCATCGGATCGTTCGGCGTACGCGGGAAGATGCCTGCTTTGGTTCCGTCCACCAGGTAAGCCTTGCCCATGTAGATCGAGGGCAGGAACTCGAGGTTGAAGCCTGCCCTCCCGGCCAACTTCTGCGGTAGCGGCTTGTCGAGATTGATGCTGACCTTCACGCCGCCGGGTTCCGCTGCCACCTCCAGTGTGTAACTGAAGTCGAACGTCGGGAAAGCGAGGTCGGCGCTGAGCCGGTTGTTCGCCTTGTCGGCATGGCGATCTTTGAGAGTTGCCACCAAATCCCACTGCTCTGGAGTTGGCATCAGGCGCACGTCGCCGTTGGTGGCGATGCGCTGGCCGTGGAGAATCATCTCCATGGCCGTGTTCTTTTGGTCCACAAAAACGGGATGGTACGTGCTGTCGTAGAGAAAAATGCTGAAACCTTGAGTATCGAGATAATTCTTGTCGGTCACCTTCATGGCAAAATCGGCGGCGGGCAGGCCTCGGGCCGAGATCATGACTAAGAGGAGACAAGCTGTGATTCGCGTGAACATAGATCGGGATTATTACTGCTCCTTTGCTCCAACATGATATGACATCCACACTTCTGGTGAGTTCCCCCAGGCGCAGGCAGTTCTGAGTGGGGTAAACTCCGCTAAATTGAAGTCCAGAAACGGGCATATGGAGGTTTGCAATTATGGCCGCAAAACTCGCGACGTTAGACGACGACCTTTTAGCTTATGGGGGAGGATCGGGTGTGATTCCGGATGGAGGCACTTCTTCCTCAGGAGCCAACGAACAACCGCAGGTTCGGAGGATGCAACTCGAAGCCGGATACCTTTCACCGTTTTTCATTACTGACCCTGAACGCATGGAGGCTGCCCTCGAGAACGTCTACATTCTCATTCATCAGGGGAAAATCAGCTCCTAGAAAGACCTGCTCCAGTTGCTTGAGCAGATCAAGAAGAATGGCAAGCCTCTACTGATAATCGCGGAGGATGTTGAAGGCGAAGCACTGGCTACTCTGGTCGTGAAGAATCTCAGTGGCTTGGTGCAAGTTGCGGCTGTCAGTGCTCCGGGGTTGGCTGATCAATGCAAGAGTTTGTTGCAGGACATCGCTCTGCTGACGGGCGGCAAAGTCATCATGGAGGGTCCTGACTCTGGGCTGAAAAACATACAGATTTCCGACCTCGGACGGGCGAAAAAGGTCGTTATCGACAAGAACCATACGGTGATTGAGACGGGAACCAAACATCACCAACTCTGCCGGCCAGAACCGCGGAAGAACCCCACCGCTGCAGATTTGAGTAAAAATACCAAGCGGGAATATTCTTCTGTGCATCAAACGATCGTTTGAGGAGGATACGAATGCAAATCGGAATGATAGGCCTGGGACGAATGGGCTCGAACATGGTGCAACGGCTGATGAAAGCCGGCCACGAGTGCGTAGTGTCTGACACGCATCCGCAAGCCGTGAAAGATGTGGTGGCAAAAGGCGCAGTGTCGTCCGACAGCATTGCGGATTTCGCGAAACAACTCAGCAAACCCCGCGCCGTGTGGATGATGGTTCCGGCGGCGGTCGTCGATTCGGTTTTGACTTCACTTACGTCCGTGTTGGAACCGGGCGACATCGTAATCGATGGTGGCAATTCCTATTATCACGACGATATTCGCCGCGCGGGTGAATTGCAGAGCAAAGGCATCCACTACGTCGATTGCGGCACCAGCGGGGGCGTGTGGGGATCGGAGCGGGGATACTGTCTGATGATCGGCGGGGAGGAAGCGATCGTGAGTCATCTCGATCCGATCTTCAAGTCGTTGGCTCCAGGTGTTGGCTCAGCGGCACGCACGCCGGGAAGGACTGGCGAGCCTTCGACATCAGAGAATGGCTACTTGCGCTGCGGCCCGAACGGCGCAGGTCACTTCGTAAAGATGGTCCACAACGGTATTGAGTACGGCATGATGGCTGCGTTTGCCGAGGGATTGAACATCATTAAGAATGCCAACGTCGGCAAGGTGAAACGCGAAGTGGACGCCGAGACAACACCGCTGCGCCATCCAGAGCTCTATCAATATGACATGGATTTGCCCGAGGTCGCGGAGGTCTGGCGGCGCGGCAGCGTTATCGGTTCCTGGCTGCTGGATCTGACTGCCGCGGCTTTGCAGGGGAATCCTGATCTCTCGAATTTTGCGGGCCGCGTGTCGGATTCCGGAGAAGGACGGTGGACGGTGCAGGCAGCAGTAGACGAGGGCATCCCGGCGCCCGTGATTAGCGCTGCGCTCAGTTCCCGTTTTGCGTCACGCGGCAACGAAGAATATGCTGCCAAACTACTTTCGGCGATGCGTTACGAATTCGGCGGCCACAAGGAGAAACCTACCGAGAAGCAGGAGGCGGCCTGATGGCAGATTTCCAATCTGACGCCTTTGTGTTTTTCGGCGCCACCGGCGATCTCGCGCACAAACAGATCTTTCCCTCGCTGCAGGGGTTGATTCGCGACGAAGGTTTCAATCTGCCAATCGTCGGCGTGGCTAAAGCAGGCTGGAATCTTGATCAACTTAAAGCTCGTGCCAAGGACAGCCTAGAAAAACACGGCGGTCTCGACCAGAACGCGTTCAACAAGCTGACCGGCCTTTTACGCTACGTGGACGGCGACTACAACGATCCAAAAACCTTCGCCCAACTGCGCAAAGAATTGGGCGCAGCGCAACAACCGCTGCATTACTTTGCGATTCCGCCCAGCTTGTTCGGCACGGTTGCCGAAGGGCTGGCCAAGTCGGGCTGCGCGGAAAATGCGCGCGTTGTGGTGGAGAAGCCGTTCGGGCGCGACTTGGCGTCGGCACAAGAACTCAACCGAATTCTGCACCGCTATTTCCCCGAAGAACGAATCTTCCGCATTGATCATTTTCTGGGAAAGGAACCAGTGCAGAACATTCTTTATACCCGCTTCGCCAATCCAATGTTTGAACCGATCTGGAATCGCAACTACGTGCGAAGCATTCAGATCACCATGGCGGAGAAGTTCGGAGTCGAGGACCGTGGCAAGTTCTACGATGAAGCTGGCACGGTGCGCGATGTGGTCCAAAATCACCTGCTGCAAGTCTTGGCCATCCTGGCCATGGATCCGCCGACTGGGGAGGCTCACGACGCGTGGCGCGACCAGAAGGCCGCGTTGCTCAAGGCGGTACGACCGATCGCTCCGGCGGACGTCGTGCGCGGCCAGTACAACGGCTATCGGTCGGTACCGGGTGTAGATGCGGCTTCCACAGTCGAGACTTTCATTGCTCTCAAGCTGTTCATTGAAACATGGCGATGGGCCGGCGTGCCCATCTATATTCGCGCGGGAAAAATGCTGCCGGTTACCGCGACCGAAGTGTTCGTTGAATTCAAACGCCCGCCGATGGAGAACTTTGGCGAAACCGTGTCCGGCACGTCCGCACATCTGCGCATGCGTATCAGTCCAGACATCGCCATCGGAATGGGCGTTCGGGTGAAGACGCCGGGTGAGCAGATGACCGGCAGCGACGTGGAGCTCACACTCACCGAGCAGGCCGCGGACGACAGACCACCCTATGAACGGCTGCTGGGCGACGCTATGCGCGGACTGACTGAGCTCTTCACCCGTCAAGACGTAGTGGAAGCGCAATGGCGTGCGGTCGACCCGATCCTGGGCAACGTTACGCCAGTGCATCCGTATGAGCCCGGGACGTGGGGGCCCGATGAAGCTCGGCAACTCATGGGCAGCGATGGACCATGGGTTAATCCCACCGTGCAAGAAGAGAAATGAGACGACAAGGAAATGATCTGCAATACCTCGATGCTTTTGCATCGCGCCTTGAGGGGCGGCTTCTAGGCTAAGACTAAATTTCGACCGCGCATAAATTGGTCTAAAGCTGAAAGCATTTCGACTTCCGTTCCCGCTTTTCAGGGTTCCGGGATCTCCCTGATTGTGAACTGGCGGAGTCCTGTGATCTCAATCAACTTGTTCAGTAGGAAGTCTTCATCTCCTGATTTCTTCACATGGTCGACAACCGAAAGGAGCCGCTCCCATTGTTCCTGCCTGCTCAGACCACTCTCGCGCAATACGATCAATCATGGATGAATAGGCGCGTCGAGAAGTTCGATGAAGTCTCGCGCGTTCGTGGTGACGACCGCAAAGTCATGATCAAGCGCATACTGCCAGACCGCATGATCCGTTCGACCCGCAAGGCCAACGCGTGGTCCCGATTGGGGATACACACCAACGTCAGCTAACAGTCGCACGACTGCTGGAGAGATGTTTTCATCCAGCTAGGAGACGGATCATGCGCTCAGTCCGCGTCGAAGAGCCAACCTCTTTCGTGGTCGTCCAGGCCTCTCGCTAAGGCGAGAGAAGATCTGCGCATAGGCCAAGTCACGGGAACTGAGCGCCGGGAAATCCTTCGCAATTTCTCTTTCTGGAACGCCCTTCCGAAAGAGCGACGCGACTTGCTGAAGGGGTATCCGAGTACCACGAAAGACGGGTTCTCCCCCCCATACCTCAGGATTAGAAACAATGCGTCGTCGGCCCCAACGGAATGCTGACAAATTTCGAGCTACCTTCTGGCGGAATGCCTTACATTCAACTGAAACCTGCATATCTCCCGACCGATAAACCAAGTCTGCACCCTCTCTCGACCAGCGAGCCGCCGTGCGATCTCCACGTGACAGGATCTTTGCCAGAGACTGCTTGTCTTCCTTGGTCAAAGCAAACGGAAACTCGACAAGCACTTTCATAAGAAGCACGTCCCCGACTGAGAATTTATAACGCACCGCTTTGCCTGTCTTTCGCTTGAATGACGGAGCTACGGACCTCTTTTCCAGTGCGGTCCGGATCGTTTCACGCGACACTTCCGCGATTGCCGCCGCTTCGCTAACGGAAAAGAGTTCAGTCATAAGCATCCCCTCGCAAATATACAACCATGGGTGGCATAATTAAAGTACGTTGCGCTGCGCACAGTCTCCCTCCCGCCAAGCTCTTCAGAACCAGCAGTTTGCGAGCGCGCGACGGACAGTGCCTATCGCAAGGGTGCCTGACTTCCAATCAGCGTTATTCGACTAGGTCTGCATCGTAAGGTTTCAACCGGATCACGCCTACGTAGGATGCGCCGCTGATGACTCCATGCTGCGTTCCGCGTATGGTCACGGTCTTCTCTTCGCCGGTTGTGTTCACATACAGAGTCCGTCGTTCAACCACCCGCGCGTAGACCCCCGGGGGAGTCTCTGGTCCTTTCTCGATGCCGAGATCGGAGTACAAGCTGCGCACTAGCGGAGCAAGGACCGACATCTGCGCCGGAACCGCAACGTAGATCGCGCGACCCTTGCCGTAGTTGTTGACGGTGACGGCGGGAGATTTCTCTGGCGTGTTCGTGAAGACAGCTACGGTTTTTGCTGTCCGGGGCTCAAGTACTTCATAGAAGCCAATGCTGGCCTTCTCGGTTTTGCCGTTCAGGCTGATCTCTGGTGGAGTGCTCGGCCGGTAGAACTCTGACGTACGAATTCCGAATACATCACTCAAACGGCCGGGAAGGGGCGTATCGAACCACTGATTGTTCTCGTCCACCTTCGCCGAAAAGGCTGTCATGATCACTGTGCCCCCGCTGCGCACGTAATCCCGGATCGCCTCGGCGCTTGCGACGTCCATCAGATAGTCTGCGGGCACAATCAAGAGCTTGTAGTCGAGACGGCTGTGGCCGATATTGATGACCGCTACGTCAATGTTGTCTTCAAAAAATGGCTGCAGGGCGCTTTCCACCTGCTCGGTGTAGCCCACACTGAAATAGCTGCGGGCTGTGTTGCTTGAGGGAGGATGCGATGCGATGTTGCTTTCAAACGAGTAGGCGATGGCGACATCCGGCTTGTGATAGCGCGGGAAGCCGAAATGCTGCAGCTTTGAGAATTCGCTCGCAAGCTGCTTGAACTCCGCATATTTCCAGGAGGGAGTCCCATCATGATCGAGCAGCCCAAAGAGCGCCTGTTCTTCTCCGCCTCGGTGCGTGTTGAAGGTCCACGCAAGAAACGTCTGACCATAATCAATCAGCGCCAGATAGGCCCACATGCGAATGATGCCTTTGGGGCCGCCATAATATCCGCCGCCGCCAGTTACGAATTCGTTGAACCACGCCGGAGTGGGAAGATCGCCCTTCACGAGCAGCGCGCCGAGCGAGACATCCAGCGGGTTTGACGGATAGAATCCCTCGGCTCCGTAGCTCACGTATTTCCTGTATGAGCTCAGATAGTCGAAGCCCCTTCGTCCAGCGGTATCCCAGAGATTTGAAACCGCCGGGAGATCAGGGACGTTCCGCTCGCGAACTTTTTCCAGATCTTCAAGGACAGAGATCGTTACATCGGACCAGAAGCGGCGCAGATCGAGGTACCGTTCCGGCGGGGAAGGCCCGTTTGCATAAGGCAACTGCACCTCATCGAAAGAATTCAAGTGCCGCGACCAGCGCTGCGTCGCCCAGGCCGTGTTTAGTTTTTCGATCGTCCCATACTTCGCCTTCAGCCATTCAATGAATCTCTGGCGGTCACCGTCGGAGTAGGACATCACTCCATTGCCGATTTCGTTGTTATAGCCGACAGCGGCGAGCGCCGGATTATGTGCGTAGTGCCGCGTCAATTCGTCCGCGAAGCGGATCAGATGCTGGCGGTAAATGGGATCACTGATGTCTTCCATATAGCGTTCTGCCGGCTGCACGGTCGCGCCCTGTTCGTTGACCATGTTCACCGATGGATACTTATGATGAAGCCAGATCGGTGCGGGCGATCCGCCGACATCGAGAATCACCTTGATTTCCCCATCGTTCATCTGCTTCAAAATCTGATCGAACCACGCAAATTCAAATTGCCCCTCGGATGGCTCAAACGCATCCCAGGAAAGGTCGCCCATGCGAACCATGGTGAATCCCGCCTGCTTCATCAGCGCAATATCTTGACGGATTTGTTCCGGTGAGCGATCCACTGGCTGGTAGCAGGTTCCAACAAATAACCGCCCGGGTCCAGGCCAGTCGGGATGCTGATCCGCGCTCTGCGCCAACGCGAGTATTCCCGTAAGGCACAGAAGCGTCCCGGCAACAACTCCCCTCAAGCAGATATCCGTGACTGAGAAGTTTCGCCGGGCATCATCGTTGGACCGATTGAGTGTCATAGAGTGCCGCTCCGCACAGGTCATATTAGCGGGAGGAACGGTCGAATATCAGGCGTAGAGCATAGGCGTATTTGGCACCACGTTGAACCGGGAGATTCACATGGAGTCCGTCGGCGCGTTGATCGAATTGCAGTTTTGCATCGCCGTCCACCAACGTAACGGATTGCACGCGTCCACCGCCCACGGCCGCTGCGAGTGAATGAATGACAGCCTCGCCCCTGCTCGGCCAGGCGAGTCCGATCGCGTAGAGCACATCGCCTTTTGTGGTGAAGCGGAAGTCCTCCGGTTTGTAGTTGGCAGTGTCGGTGTCGTGGAACAGTCCAGGGACCACTTTCGTCGGTCCCTCGCCATAAACCCGCCACGGGCGAGTCCCGTAGATTGCCTCTCCATTGACATTCAGCCATGCTCCCACTTCGAGCAGCACCTGCTGAACATCTTCCGGTATGGTGCCGTCAGAACGTGGACCGATGTTCAACAGCAGATTTCCGTTCTTGCTGACAATATCGATGAGTTGGTGAACGATGAATTCCGGCGATTTGAATGTGTCATCCTTGATGTAGCCCCAGGATTTATTACTCACCGAAGTGTCCGTTTGCCAGTAGAGCGGGCGTATGTCACCCAGTTGCCCACGTTCTAGGTCGAGTACTCCGGAGTGCTCCTGCATGGCATAGTCTTTGTAGTCGATGACCCCGGCGTGGCCGCCATATTTCAGAGAACTGTTGTAGTAGAACGCGGCAAACTTCGTGAGGTTCGGCCGGATCGAAGGCTGGCCGATCCACCAATCGAAGTACACAATGTCAGGATGATACTTCTCCACGAGTTCTGCTCCGCGCGCGAGCCAGTCGTCTGCCCAGGCCGAGGAGACGTAAGTAAAGTCATCGTTGAGCGGCAGGCCCCAAGGATTCATGAGCCAGGCATGAGCCGGCCCATAGAAAGCTGCATATTGGGGATCGTTAACATCAGAACGAATGTCCCGGCCTACGCCGAAGAAGAAATTGTGTTCCACCCGGTGCGACGATACGCCAAAGTGCATCCCTTCGGCGCGTACCGCTTTTGCCAGTTCGCCCGTCGTGTCGCGGTGCGGTCCCATTTTTGCGACCGTCCAGTCGCTTAGGTCGCTGTCATACATGGCAAAGCCATCATGATGCTCCGCAACGGGAACAACGTATTTTGCGCCCGCCTTCTTGAACAACTGGGCCCATGCCGCCGCATCAAAATGTTCGGCCTTGAACATCGGAATGAAATCCTTGTAGCCGAACTTGTCGTCGGGGCCGTAAGTCGCGAGGTGATGCTTATATTCGGCCGATCCCTCTATGTACATATTTCGCGGATACCATTCGTTGCCAAAAGCCGGGACCGAATAGACACCCCAATGGATGAAAATGCCGAACTTTGCGTCCTTGTACCATTCGGGTACTTCGTACCTCTGAAGCGAGTCCCAATCCGGCCGGAACGGACCCTGTCGGTCCCCGCCGTCGACTCGTTTCAGCAAGGCCACGCGTTCTGAATCGTATTTGCTGCTGGCCTTCTGCCAGATTTGATCGACGCTTTCAGGATCCTGGGAGGCGGTGGGAGTCGTGGCAGTCTGGGCCTGCAGCATAGAAACTGCGGACAACATCAACAAGGTCGCGCCAAGTTCGAGACGTGAAAGCAGGTGACGTGAAAACATGGTGCCCTTTCCTTAGCGGTTGCTGGATTTCTCTGGAGCCACTCCACAACCGCACACACGGCAGCAAACAGAAAGCCGCTGAACGTCTGAATCCGGAGTTAATCCATACAAACCATAATCTTCCTGAAGCGCGAGGGATTCTCACTCCAGGAGCGCAGCGTATCGGCTGCCTCCTCAAGAGGAACAACCGAACTGATGGCTTGATCGATGGGAAACATCCGCGATTCGAGAAGTTTGATAACGTCGGCAAAGTCCTCTGACTCTGCATTTCTGGAGCCGAGAATGTCCAACTCCTTTTGTACGAACAGCCTGGTTTCGTAGATCACCGGTTCCTTTGCGTAGCCGATGTACACCACCCTGCCGGTGAATGCGACCTCTTCGACCGCGGCTCGAAACGTCGCCGCAGTGCCAATCGCTTCGATAGCAACATCGGGTCCCCGGCCTTGGGTCATTTCCAGCAATCGTTCGTGTAGTGGTTCTCGCTTGCTATTGATGGTCAGTTGGCCGCCTGCCATCCGCGCCAATTCAAGTTTTTCATCGTCCACGTCGATACAGATCGTACGCGCACCGCGGCTACCCGCCGCCGCCACAACACCTAGACCGACTCCGCCACATCCCCAAATTGCAACGGTATCGTCTTTGCTGACACGTCCGCGTGCGACGGCATGGAATCCGACGGTCAGCGGTTCCACCAGGCACAACCCTTTCAGAGTGAGCTTGGCGGGGTACAGTTTTGTCCGCGGCATCACGAGGAATTCGGTGAGGGCGCCATCCCTTTGCACGCCGAGAGTCTGGTTGAACTGGCAAGCGTTCGGACGGCCACGCTGACAGGAGGAGCATTCGCCGCAGCTTGTATACGGAGAGATGGTTACGTTCGTCCCCGCGGGCAATACGCCGCCGTCTCGCCCGCGATCTTCAATGACGGTAGCTGATGCCTCATGGCCCAGAATGCGAGGATAGGAGACCAGAGGGTTGAGCCCGCGGAACGAATTCAAATCGCTGCCACAGAATCCCACGAAGCGGACCTTGAGCAGTACGTTCGTATCTGTGAGCCTGGGATCGGCGATAGTTTCCAGATCGGCCTGACCCGGCTTGCGAAGCACGAGAGCCCTCATGTCTGTACTCCGTGGAAAATAATCGGTAAAGTTATCGATGTCAACAAGAACAGGAATTCGGATAGAAATCATCTGTGCTGCAAAAATTTGCTTCGCTGGCAAAGCTCGATTGCATTCCATGGCGACTGCACGCCGGGACGATCTGAGCTCTGTGGACTGACGAGCCGCGTATGAGCATACGAATGAAAGACATCGCCAAGGACCTCGGAGTGTCTATGATCACCATTTCCAAGGTTCTAAGAAATCATCCTGACATCGGAGACGAGACCCGGGAGCGAGTCCTCGCCCGCGTGAAAGAGCTGGACTACCGTCCCAACCTGACCGCGCGCAGCTTGGTGACCGGGCGCTCGTATCTTGTGGGCCTGGTCGTTCCCGACCTGCTTCACCCATTCTTTACGGAAGTTGCGAAGTCTCTCTCCGAAGTCTTGCGACAAAGCGGCTACTATCTGATCGTTTCCTCGTCGGAGGAAGATCCGGATCTTGAGGAGGTGGAGATCAATCACTTGCTGGCGCGGCGGCTCGACACCCTGATCATTGCATCGTGCCGCACGACGGTCGATGTTTTCTTTCGCATTGAAAAACAGAACATCCCCTATGTCTTGATCGATCGATGCCTGCCTGGCCTGTCGGCGAACTTTGTCGGGGTCGACGATGAATCCGTCGGAGTGCTCGCAACCCGGCACTTGATTGACCTCGGCTGCAAGCGAATCGCCCACATCCGCGGGCCGGAGACCAGTCCTGGGATTCGCCGGATGGAAGGATATAAACGGGCGCTCGCGCAAGGCGGTTTGAAAGTGGTGGACGATTACGTCACCACAGAACGCAAAGGCGATGTAGGAACGAAACACGGCGGGGCGGAAGCGATGCGTCAACTCCTGAGTCTGAAGCCCAGGCCCGACGCAGTGTTCTGTTTCAACGATCCGTTGGCCTTGGGCGCCATGAATTATGCGCTGGATCACGGAGTGCGAATCCCGCAGGATTTGGCGATCATCGGCTGCGGAAATCTCCACTACGACGATTCACTTCGTGTCCCGCTGTCGAGCATCGATCAGCACAGCCGGCAAATCGGAGAAGAAGCAGCACGAATCGCGCTGCGCATTCTGCACTCGAAGGCGCCTCCACAGCCGGAAATGCTGGTATTGCAGCCAGAGTTGGTCGTGCGTGAATCGACACAACGTCGCACCGTCAAGAAACCTTCAAAAAAGTCGCGCGCTGGGAGCAAGCGCGATCGAAGTCGTTAAGCCGCTCGCGGAAGATTTGTTCCCGTCTGGCGTTTTATTCGGGAGTTCGCTACAGTTAGCGATACCTCAATGTGAGATTCTTGTCCGATGATTCATACCGAACTTCCACGGTTCTTATTTGCGCCGCGTTCTCATGATCGGTGCCGTGCAGTGCTGCACAGAGTCCGTCTGCCTCTCCTTCTCGGCCTATGTAGCCTGTTCTGGAATGCCGCGGCACGAGCCCAGTTATGGGACGTTCCTCCGCTACCTCCGGTCAAGTACGCGCGCGCTGCGGACGGGATAGCAGCCACGATCGGAGGCGAGAGCCTTCACATTTCTGTTTGCCGCTCTTCTGTCATCCACTTCGTGGCGTCGTCCGAGCCTTCCAACGCAATTCGCCAAAGCCAGCCATGGATGCTCGATGCCAAAGACTCTTGTCCGGGCGCAAAGTTTGAGGTCTCACAAACAGGCGACGCGGCGATCCTCACTACCGACAAACTGAAAATCGAATTCTCGCTTAAGTGGGGTAGCGTCCAATTCAGCACGGCAAGCGGCGAGAATCTCTTGCGGGAGCGAAACTCTGTTCCCCGCACCTACGACCCGACCGCACTGAATGGAGAAAAAACGTTTCATGTAGAGGACAGGTTTGCGCCGGATTTCTCGGAAGGCTTGTACGGTTTGGGACAACACCAGAGCGGAATGTTCAATTACCGAGGCGCGACAGTGGAACTCGCGCAGAACAATACCGATGTAGCGATTCCTTTGCTGTTGTCGAGCAAAGGCTATGCCCTGATGTGGAATACCGCGTCGCTGACACACGTCGATAATCGCTTCCCGCTGGAACTGAATCTCGATTCACTTGCCGGCCACGCGATCGACTACTACTTCATTTACGGTCCGGAGATGGATCAACTGATCCACGAGTACCGGAACCTGACCGGACATACACCGATGCTTCCCAAATGGTCATACGGATTCTTTCAATCAAAGGATCGCTACGTTTCGCAAGACGAGGTTCTTGGAATTGCGCACCGCTATCGTGAAGAGCACATACCTCTAGATACCATCGTTCAGGATTGGTTCTGGTGGAAAGCAGAAGGCGATCCGATCTTCAATTCCAATTTCCCCGACGTACCAGGCGAACTCAAGCAGCTCCATGACGAACATGTTCACGCCATGCTTTCGGTGTGGGGGTTGTTTGATCCCAAATCCAAAAACTTCGCGCTGATGACGGAGCAGCATTTCGATGTTCCCCGCGCGCACGTGTACGACGCGACGAATCCCAAAGCGCGTGATTTCTATTGGCGTAATCTTGCCGGCAAGCTCTTCTCGTTAGGTTGGGACGCATTCTGGCTAGACAGCGCCGAGCCGGAAGAATTCTGGCCGCACATGGGCGACGCGATCCTGCAGAACAAGCAGATTGCCATCGGCAACGGCGCCGAATATACGAACATATTTCCGTTCACGCACACGCTGGGCGTTCAGGAACACTGGAAAGCAACCACCGACCGCAAGCGAGTCTTTCTGCTGACGCGGTCTGCCTTCCTGGGTCAGCAGCGAGTGGGTGCGGCAGTCTGGTCCGGTGACGTTTATGGCTCATATTGGGGGTTGCGTCATCAAGTGGCCGCAGGGTTGAACTTCGCGCTCTCCGGATATCCATATTGGACAACCGACATTGGCGGCTATTGGCCCCCGCACGACAATCCGATTGAAGACCTAAAGTTCCAGGATTTATATGCACGCTGGTTTGAGTACGGAGTCTTCTGCCCGATTTTCCGCACGCACGGGCACCGGCCCCAGAATGAGGTCTGGTCGTTCAATAAGGTCGAGCCGATTCTTATCAACTACGACAAGCTGCGCTACCGCCTCATGCCCTATATCTATTCCCTGGCATGGCGTGTGACGAACGAGGACTATACAATCCAGCGGCCGCTCGTGATGGACTGGCGCACCGATCCCAAAGTTCGCGACATCGGTGACCAGTTCATGTTCGGGACTGCGCTCCTCATCAACCCGGTGCTTCAGCCGGATGCGAATCACAGAACTTTGTATCTGCCGGACGCCCCCGCATGGTACGACTTCTGGACGGGAGCATCGCAGAGTGGAGGACGCGACATAGACGCTGACGCGCCTCTCGATCGCATTCCCGCTCTACGTGCGTGCCGGTTCGATTCTTCCCCTCGGTCCTGAAATTGAATATGCCGACGAAAAACCCGCGGGTCCCATCGAACTCCGTATCTACCCTGGCGCTGACGGCAGCTTCGACTTGTATCAAGACGCCGGTGACAGTTACGACTACGAACGCGGCGCCCACTCGGTCATTCCCCTTCGCTGGTCGGAATCGACGCGAACTCTAACCATCGGAGATCGAGAGGGAAGTTATGTAGGAATGCCCGCAAGCATTCAGATGAGAATTGTGTGGGCATCTTCCGGACACGGCACGGGTCTTGAGCCCACCGCCAACCCGGACAAGCTGATTGATTACGCTGGAAGAGCAATTTCGATTCACATGCCGTAAGGTCCGTGCGCTGAATTCGGACACCGATAGGAGCAGAAATGAACCGTCGCGGAATATTCTTGTTGGCTGCACTTATAGTTATCATCGCATTCGTCCCCCGCACCTCCATCTCGCAGGATACTTCCAGCCCCCCTTATATGAATCCCAATCTCTCAGCTGACGAACGCGCGGCCGATCTGGTCCACCGGATGACGCTCGAAGAGAAAGCCTCACAGCTGGTGAATCAGGCGCGCGCCATCCCGCGCCTCAACATCCCTTCCTACGATTGGTGGAGCGAAGCCTTGCACGGCGTCATTTCCGATGGCGTAACCGAATTTCCCGAGCCCATTGGTCTCGCCGCCACCTTCGATGTGCCCCGCATTCACGAGATGGCGACCGCCATCGGTGTTGAGGGCCGGATCAAACACATGGAGCACGAGCGTGCCGGCCACTCCAACATTTTCGAAGGTCTCGATTTCTGGGCGCCGAACGTCAACATCTTTCGCGACCCGCGATGGGGTCGTGGCCAGGAAACTTACGGAGAAGACCCATTCCTGAGCGCACGCATGGCGGTCGCCTTCGTCACCGGCATGCAAGGCGATGATCCACATTACTACCGCGTCATCTCCACGCCCAAGCATTATGCCGTGCACAGCGGCCCCGAACCCACTCGTCACTTTGCTGACGTCGATGTCAGCAAGCACGACGAGGAAGACACGTACTTGCCCGCGTTCCGTGCGGCCGTTGTCGAGGGCCATGCTGGATCGGTCATGTGCGCGTACAACGCGATCAATGGCGAACCGGCGTGCGCCAGTCAATTCCTCCTGCAGCAGACTCTACGCGGCGCCTGGCACTTCCAGGGCTATGTGGTCTCTGACTGCGACGCCGTCCGCAACATCTTCAACGGCCACCACTACCGTCCGACGCAGCCGCAGGCCTCGGCGATCTCGCTGATTCGCGGCATGGACAATGAGTGCATCGACTTCGCCAAAGTGAATGACGATCACGATTACAAACCCTACATCGAAGCCGTGCAGCAGGGGTATCTCCCCGAAGATTCCGTCGATACTGCACTCATTCGCCTCTTCACGGCTCGCATCCGTCTCGGCATGTTCGATCCGCCGGCGATGGTGCCGTACATGAACATCGACGAAAAGCAGCTCGACAGTCTCGCGCACCGCGAGCTGGCCCGCCGCATCGCCAATGAATCCATGGTGCTGCTCAAGAACGACGGTGTCCTACCCCTGAAGTCAGCTCAACGCATCGCAATTGTCGGCCCGCTTGCCGATCAAACCGCGGTCCTCCTCGGCAACTATAACGGCAGCACGTCGCACACCGTCACAGTGCTGGAGGGAATGAGAGCTGAATTCCCAGAGGCCAAGATCACGTATGTGCCGGGCACGCAGTTCCTTTCGAATCAGGGGCAGACCGTTCCCGTGTCGGTTCTCATGACTCTGGACGGCAAGCCCGGCCTGAAAGCCGAGTACAGTTCGCGCCCGAGCTCCGACGCAAAGCCGACTCCTCTTACCTCGCGGGTCGAGTCCACTGTGAATCTGAACGAGAGCAGTGCCCCCCAAGAGGCGAAAGGAATTCGCGACCTTGCTGTGCAATGGAGTGGCTCGCTCAATCCCACCGCAACCGGCGACTATCTTCTAGGACTCAGCGTTGACGGCTTTGGCCGCCTGACCATGGATGGCAGGGAAATCACGACGATCTGGGGGAAGAACACCAATCTCAGCCAGGTTCATCTGGAAAAAGGCCACCCGGTCAAACTTGAAGTGCTCTATAGCCGCCTCGGAGAAGGCAAGCCAGAAGCGCGGCTCCTTTGGGCTCCCGTGAATAACAGTCCCGATCCCGCGGCAGTGGCCGCCGCGAAGAATGCCGATATCATCGTTGCCGTCGTTGGCATCACCAGCCGTCTCGAAGGCGAAGAGATGCCTGTAGAGATGGCAGGGTTTTCTGGCGGAGACCGCACCAGCCTCAATTTACCTGAACCTGAGGAAGATCTGCTCGAGGCCTTGGCCGCCACTGGCAAGCCTCTCGTCGTCGTGCTAATGAACGGCAGCGCGCTCGGCGTGAACTGGGCAAAGGCTCACGCCAACGCCATCCTCGAATCCTGGTATTCAGGCGAAGAAGGCGGGGCCGCAATCGCCGAAACCCTCACCGGCAAAAATAATCCCGCCGGCCGTCTTCCCGTCACTTTCTACAAAGATGTTCATCAGCTTCCGCACTTCGAAGATTACTCAATGAAAGGGCGCACCTACCGCTATTTCGAAGGCGAACCACTCTGGCCGTTCGGATACGGCCTCAGCTACACGACATTCAGCTACAGCAATCTCATGCTGCCTGATACGCCACTGAACGCGGGCGATCCATTGCATGCCTCCGTCAAAGTCGCAAATAGTGGAAAGGTTGCTGGAGATGAAGTAGTCGAGCTCTACCTGAAGTTTCCCGAAGTTGCTGGGGCCCCCCGCCTTGCACTCCGCGGATTCCAACGCGTCCAACTGGAGCCGGGCGCCAGCCAGAACGTCGAGTTCCAGTTGAACCCGCGCGACCTCAGCATGGTCACCGATTTGGGGGATATTATCGTGCCGCAAGGCAAGTACACGGTCTCGATCGGAGGCGGCCAACCGGGGACTGGAGTGCCATCAATCAGCGGGAGCTTTGACATCAAAGGACAAATCATGCTGCCGGAATAGGATATTCCGCTGTTAATCGCGAACAGCCATACAAATCTCGATGAGGACGTGGGCATGCAGCGTGCAAGGTTTAGCGGTCACCGAGTTTCTGCGTTCACGCGGCGCTTTAGCTATCGGTTGAGAAAACGAGGCGATATGCATTCGCAATTCTTGAGAACTATGATTTGGACCTTTGTGTTGACTGGCTGTGCGTGGGCACAGCAGCCAGCTTCCTGCGCGAGCCTGACAAACTTCAAAGCCGAGAACGTTGAAATCACAAGAGCCGCAGCGATTGGTGCCGGGACCACGGAGCCGAATCCCTGGGGACCGGGGCACAGCGCACCTCTGCCGGGCTATTGCCGGGTCGAAGGTGTGATGAACCGGCGCACCGGAGTCGACGGAGAAGAGTTTGGCATCACGTTCGCGCTGGCTATGCCCGACAAATGGAATGGCGACTTCCTGATGCAAGGTGGTGGTGGCAGCAACGGTGTCGTAATGCCGCCACTTGGCTTGAATGCCGCTGGAGACACGCCCGCTCTCATGCGCGGATTCGCCGTTGTCACTACGGACACCGGCCATCAGAGCCATCATCCAGGATTTGATTTCGCCTTCATGCGAGATCAGCAGGCGTATCTGGACTTTGCTTATCTCGCCAACGCCGAGGTCGCCACGCTCACGAAACAACTTATCGCGCAACACTACGGCAAGCCGGCAGCCTTTTCGTATTTCTCAGGTTGTTCGACGGGCGGCCGCGAAGGGATGATTCTCTCGCAGCGCTATCCGACGGTTTTCAACGGCATCATCTCCGGAGATCCTGCCATGCGCACCGGGCTCTCCAATCTCGCGATCGGGAGATGGATCCCCATCGCCTTCAATCAAATTGCTCCAAAGGATACGAATGGGAAACCCATCATCGAGCAAGCGCTTACCGACAACGACCGAAAGCTGATCAAAGATGCCCTCATCAAAAGGTGTGATGCCAAAGATGGTCTTGCGGACGGCCTGATCTCCGATCCTCTCGGGTGCGACTTCGATCCCGAGATGGTGGCGTGCAAGGGCGACAAGAGCGACAGTTGTCTGGCGCCGGGAAAAGCCACCGCCATCAAGAAGGCCCTCGGTGGCCCGAAGACATCGAGTGGAACCCAAGTCTATGCCGGCTTCCTTTACGACACCGGCATCACGAACGGTCTGCCGTTCCGGGGATTGCTGTCACCCGGTCCTGGCATTTTCGGTCCTACGACGACCGACATGTCAATGGATGTCGATAAGGAAGCTCTGGCTGCCATCCAGCCACTGGTGGACTCGATGTCCACGAACTTGACGACCTTCTCTGCGCACGGAGGAAAACTGATCTTCTATCACGGCGATAGCGACCCATGGTTCTCGCCTCTCGACACGTTCGACTATTACAAAGACATGGCGGCGGCCAACGGAGGCATGGACGCGGCGTCCAAGTGGAGCCAGTTTTATTTTGTCCCAGGTATGAGCCACTGCGGCGGAGGGCAGGCGCTGGATCAGTTTGATTTGTTGGGTGCAATGGTCAGCTGGGTCGAGCAGGGAACGGCGCCAGTGTCGGTGATTGCGACTGGCAGAGCTTTGCCCGGCCGCAGCCGGCCGCTTTGCGCTTATCCGAAGCACGCACAATATGAGGGACACGGGAATCCCGAAGACGCGAGTTCTTTCGAGTGCCGTTGAACCGCCGCATTCAGGCCCGGCTCACTGACAAATGAATGAGGAGCGTACAGAATGAGATATTTCGGAATCGCAATCATCCTTTTCGCGACTCTTTGTTGTGCACAAGAGGCGGGCGATTTTCATCCCTCCTCAACCAACGTTTGGGGAGCGCAGTATCCGCGGGTTGACAGCAACGGGAGAGTGCAGATTCGCGTGAAAGCTCCCGATGCCACGAAGGTTAGATTGAATTTTTGGAGCGGGCCGAAAGTGGACATGGAGAAGCAGCAGGATGGATTCTGGACCATCACGACTCCTCCGCTTGTTCCCGGCTTTCACTACTACACATTGATGATTGACGGAGCGGAGGTCAGCGACCCCAACACACATGCCTTCTTTGGGGGAGGAAAGCCGGCAAGTGCCGTAGAAGTACCGGAACCAGGCTCTATCTATTATTCGGTGCAGAGATGTTCCGCACGGCGCGGTTCGCGAGGTTTGGTACAACTCAAAGGTGACGGGCTCGTGGCGGCACGCATTGGTTTATCTGCCTCCGAACTACAACAGGCAGACGAAGACACGCTACCCGGTCCTCTATTTGCAGCACGGCGCAGGCGAAGACGAGACCGGGTGGGTTCGCCAGGGCAACGCCAATTTCATTCTCGACAATCTCATCGCGGCGAAGAGTTGCAAGCCAATGATTGTGGTGATGGCCTATGGATACGCGCACCGCGCCGGCCAGGCGCCTGTCGATTTGTTCGCCAAGTCCTTTGGCTCTCCCGAAATGCTAAAGGCGATGCAAGACATGGCGGCGGCCTTTGAAGACGATGTGACACAAGCCCTCATTCCGTTTATCGATGCCAACTTCCGCACGCTTTCGGATCGGGACCATCGCGCGATGGCCGGCTTGTCGATGGGAGGCATGCAGACATTCCAGATCACGCTCAATCGTCTCGATCTTTTCTCTTACATTGGCGGCTTCAGTGGAGCCGGCGGCATGCTCGTGCTGGGCGATCGCAAACTCGATCCCAAGACCGACTACAACGGAGTCTTCGCTGATCCAGCAGCCTTCGCCAAGAAAGTGCACTTGCTCTGGCTCGGCGTCGGTACCAATGAGCCTGAGAGAATGCGCGCCGGACTCCTGAGACTGCACACGTCCCTTCTCGAAGCAAACATTCAACACGTTTTCTTCCAATCGCCAGGCACTGACCATGAGTGGCAGACCTGGCGCCGCGACCTGAAGGATTTTGCGCCGAGGCTCTTCTAGCCGGGCTTTCAGCCAGCGCACGTAAACGATCGGGAACAGTGGCTGCGGCCCGGAATTACCAGGTCCGGTCAAGCTCTTTAGAAACTCCGGATTGTACGAAACAAAAAAGACGTCAGCAGTAACTCCTGATCTCGAACAGATCGAGAGAGGCGGGCAGGAGCCCGTCAAGAATGCTGGTAAACAATCCGATGCTTAAGGCGAGATTAGTGGTGGAGGCGGCGGGAGTCGAACTAATCACTTTGTTGCCAGCACGTAAGTTATTGATTCTAGGAAGTGCCACAACGGCTAAAACGGCCTCATTGCCCGATTCATAGTACGTTTATTGTACGAAAATGCTTTTCGCTCCCCGAGCCGGGCTGACGGCATATGGCGACCCAGTATCCCACAGGTTCGCCTAGATCGATCGAAATAAAACTCGACGTACTCTTCAAAAACGACCGTTCCTCCAGCACAGAGAACAGTGCCCTTTGCAACTCGATCCTCTGGTTTAAGTTCTCGTCCTGCCAGAACTTAGGGAAGGGTCCACGCTCTTCTTCAGTTTGTTGCATCAGAGCTTCATTCCCAGAGCGCTCACAGTCCAAAGTTTCTCCGCATCCGTTGTCCGATGAGCCTCAGGCCCTGGGGAACTATCGATTAGATCTGCTGCCGAGCAGCCTGCAGCAGCCCGTGGATAGCGGGTTCGAGCGCGGTACAAGTGGCCCCCCACAATACGGCCGAAGAACCCAGTGTTCCCAATGCCATTTGGACGACCGGGAACTTGCCACCTGCAAGCAAGGTCTCCAGTTCGTGCAACAAAACCGGGTGGTTACCCACTTCTCCACCGAGCAAAATAAGGCTTGGATTGAGAATGAGCGCCAAGTCCAGGATCACGTCCGCCAGAATGGATGCGCGCTGTTTAAGTATCCGTTTTGCTTCCGCGTTGCCCGCAGCCGCCAGATCCCAAACATCTGCGGCGTGACCTACTCGTGAGCGAATTCTCGACGATTGGCCTCGGCTGCGCCAACTCTTCAGAATGCCTGAGGCTGAAAGTGTTTTTTCGAGCTCGCCATATGTATGAATCGCCGGACGCGCTCTGGAAATAGCAGGGACCCGTAGGTATCCAATCTCGCCGGCTGACCATTGGGAGCCACGATGAATGCAACCGCCCAGAAAAATTCCGGCCCCGACTCCCTCGCCAATAGTGACAAAAACAAAGTCTCTCTCTCGCTGCGCTGCTCCACGATGGAATTCGCCCTGAGCCGCCAGGTTGGTGTCGTTATCAATTACCACCCGGCACTTGAACTCCCGTGTCAGCATCGGCCCCAGGGGAACGTCGGCCCAATGCTGCAAAGCGCTCAGAGCGACCACCGTTCCTTCATCGACATTCACAATCGCAGGGACACCCACAGTCAACGTCGCCAGTTGGGCTCCCAGCAGATTCTTTGTGCGAAGTAACTTCCGCACTTCTTTGCTGATTTGCCGGCAGATTCGTTCAGGTGTCGAATGTGATCTATCAATAGGAGTCTCCGAGCGGGCCAACTCCCGTCCGTTCAGGTCGGCCAACAAGAAGCGGAGATGGTCACGGGTAATCTCCACTCCCGCAACCGCACCATGCTCCGCCTTGAATCGCAGAATGTCGGGGGGCCTGCCGCCGGTGGAGTTTCCCTCCCCGACGGCTTCGACCAGTCCCGTAGAAATGAGGGTTGTGACTACATTTGTCACAGAAGGCGCGCTCAAGCCTGAAGCCCGCACCAAGTCCGCTTTCGAGCACGGTCCCTTGTCCCGCAATAGTCGCAACAGGATTTGAGCGTTGGTTTGCCGGATCAGAGGAGGCCGACCGAGCACCACCGGGTTTTTCACCATAGGAAGATCACCGGAACTGTATCTCTAGGCGCTTTCAGACATTCTAATGATTATTAACTATGTTTGGCATACAATACTGGCGACTTCAATTTGCGACCAGCAACTCCGCAGATGCCAGGCAAATGCTCATGGAAAGCTAATCGAAGGATGACTTGCGAATGCGTCCGTATCGTCTGATGTCGTTATTCCACTATGGCCCCGGCTGGCGGTGTCTCTGCATTCTTCTATCATTGCTCGCCACCGATGTGACCGCCCAAACGTCCACCTCACGATTTAAAGTCATCGCGCTAGCCGAAGCGGGTGGGATTCATCGGCCCTTCGTCGATGCGGCCAGGGTATGGCTGCAAAAGCAGTCGGCCGATAATAATTTCTCAGTCGATTACATCGAGGATACCGGCAAGATCGACGACGCATTCCTGTCGCAATACCGGGTCTTTATTCAACTGAACTATCCGCCGTATGGGTGGACGCCCAAGGCCACTGCTGCATTCACTCGATACATTGAGGAAGGCCGCGGGGGATGGATCGGGTTTCATCATGCGACGCTGCTCGGTGAATTTGACGGATTCGGTATTTGGCCATGGTTCTCTCAGTTCATGGGTGGAATTCGATTCACCGATTACATTCCGGAGTTTGCCACCGCCACCGTCATGGTGGAAGACGTCTCCCATCCTCTCATGAAAAACGTTGGCCCGTCGTTCGTGGTCGAAAAAGAGGAATGGTATACCTATGACAAGTCGCCCCGCCCCAATGTTCACGTTCTGGCCCGCGTTGACGAGGCGACCTATTCGCCAGACACGCGTAAGAAGATGGGGGATCATCCGGTGATCTGGACGAACGAGAAGGTAAAAGCGCGCAACGTCTATATCTTTATGGGGCATCATCCCGAGTTATTTCAGAATCCTGCCTTCACGACCATCTTTCACAATTCAATCTTGTGGGCGGCGCAGCAATGAACGCTCGCAGATTCCTCCTCTTCCTGCTGCTGGCGAGCCACCTTGCAGGCAGCCTTTTTGCCCAGCCATCAAGATCGAAAGTGCTGGCGTTTTATTCGGCAACAGCAGAACCGGACCATGTGCAGTTTGCCCAGGACGCGTTGAAATTCTTGAACGAGCGGGCTGTAAGCGAACACTTCACGTTCGAAGCAACGACCAAATGGGAAGACTTGAATGATGAAAACCTGAAAACAGTTCAGTTGGTAGTCTGGCTCAACGAATCTCCCACAAACCCGGAACAAAGACACGCTTTTGAGCGCTACATGCAGCTTGGAGGAGCATGGCTGGGCTTCCATGCCGCCGGCTACAACGACAAGGACACGAACTGGCCGTGGTTCGTCGATTTCCTGGGAGGTGCTGTATTTCACATCAACAGCTGGCCCCCACTGCCGGCTCGAATCATCATGGATGATCGGAGCCATCCGGTCGCGGCCGGGATCCCCGATGCCTTCGAATCTCCCGCGAATGAATGGTACGTCTGGAAGCCGAGCCCGCGGCTCAACCAAGATGTGAAGGTTCTGGCGACGTTCGATCCGGCGAACTATCCGATCGGATTGAAGGACGTGCTTACCAGCGGCGACCTTCCCGTCATGTGGACGAACACGAAATACAAGATGCTGTACATGAATATGGGGCACGGCGACAAGATATTCACGAGTGCCGTGCAAAATCGACTCATTGACAACGCCATCAACTGGCTGGGAAATAGGGCAAGTCAAAGCGCCACGCCGGAGGCAAGCGGAATCAGAATCAGTCCACGCGGCATCGTGCTGAACCCGCGAACCCACAAAGTCTATGCAGTAAATACAAGACGTGGCACCGTGACGGTGCTCGACGGCAACGGACATTTCCCTGCATCTGTGAAGGTCGGAGCCGAACCCGAAGCTATTGCAGTTAATCCGGACACGAATCGAATTTATGTCGCGAATTCCGGCGATGGCACCGTCACTGTCATCGATGGAAAGACCGATGCACCCATCGCGAAGGTGGCGGTCGGAGACCTGCCTTACGTCGTTGCGGTGAATACCGCCAATGACAAGATATATGTCGCGAGGACGTTCAGTAATGTCATGACCGTGATCGACGGGAAGACGAACGTAGCTACCTCTTTGAAGCCGGGAGAGCAAGCTGACGCAATCGCCGTAGATCCGGCCGCCAACAAGATCTACCTTCTCAGCTACGAAAGTCCGAATGTGAAGGTGATCGATGGAGCAGACAGCCGTATCTCCGAAGTTCCTGCGGGGACGCATCTTTGGGCAATCGCGGCGAGTCCGGCAAACAAAAAGATCTATGCGACGAACGCGGGCAGTTCGAACGTAGCGATCTTAGGTGGAGAATCGAAGGGCGCAACGCTTGTGCACACGGGTGAGACTCCATGCGCGCTGGCCATTGATTCCTCCACGGGACGGATCTATGTGGCCAACCACACAGGGAACAGCGTCACGGTGATTGATGGTAGCGATAACTCCGTGGTTGCCACGGTGAAGGTGGGCGAGCGGCCGCTGGGTCTCGCGGTGGACTCCGCCAATCACAAGGTTTACGTCGCGAATACGCATTCGGGCACCACGACCGTGATCGATGGCACAAACAACTCAATCGCTGCGACATTGTCCACAGGCGATTGGCCCTCCGCGGTTGTGGTCGACAGTACCACTCACAAAGCATACGTGAGCAGCCTTGGCGGAGATCAAGTGACAGTGATCGACGGAGCGACGCTGACGGTATCCTCGCCAACGCCCAAGCAGTAACGATACGAGTGAAGAAGGAGGACATTTCGTGAAGATCATTCCCGGCATTATGTGGGGGGTCGCTCTGGCTGTTCTGTTTTCGCTGGCCGCATCGTCCCAGCAAGCGCATCCGATACTTGCTATCGGGTCGGGAGCGCCGGATTTTGAACTACCAGGGGTTGACGGGAAGACCCACAAGCTCAGCGACTACGCTTCCAGTCCAATTCTCGTGGTGGTCTTCACATGCAACCACTGCCCGATCGCACAAATGTATGAGCGCCGCATTGCCCAACTGGCAGCGGATTACGGAAATCGCGGCGTGAGTGTGGTTGCGATCGAACCGAATGATCCCAAAGCGATCACCATCGACGAACTGGATTCGTCCGACATGAGCGATAGTCTCGAGGAGATGAAGATCCGCGTCGACTACAAGCATCTGAGTTATCCGTATCTCTACGATGGAGAAACGCAGTCCGTAACAGACGCGTATGGACCGCAGGCGACTCCGCACGCCTTTATTTTCGACAGCAGCCGCCACCTCCGCTATGAAGGTCGGATCGACAATAGCTATCGTTCCGAACTGGTAACGACTCACGAAGCGCGCGACGCCATTGATGCACTGCTGGTGCATCGCGACGTGGCAGTGAAGCACACCGGCGTTTTTGGGTGCTCAACGAAATGGAAGGAGAAACACGCTGCCCAGGTAGAGGCGCTGCGCAAGATCGAGTCGCAGCCGGTTCACTTGGAGATGGCCTCCGCGGCCGACTTAAGCATGCTTCGTAAGAACCCGGGGAAGAAGATGTTGCTGGTGAGCTTTTGGGCGACATGGTGCGGTTCCTGTATCCACGAATTTCCTGACTTCGAAGATACGTACCGGATGTACAGCATGCGCGATTTCGAGTTGGTCACGGTCTCGGCCAACATGCCCGATGAGAAGAATTCTGTCATGCGCATGCTCGAGAAAATGCATGCCACGAGCCGCAACCTGCTGTTCAACTCGAACGACACGGCTGCCTTGCAAGCCGCCTTTGATCCTAAATGGGAGTCGGCTGTGCCATTCACCGTGCTGATCTCTCCGGAGGGCAAGGTTTTGTACCAGAAACAAGGTTCCGTCGACATACTGGAACTGCGAAGAACGATTCTTGCGAATCTCCCTTCAGACTACGAAGGGTTCAATCGGTATTGGGCGGCGCGATAAGAATTTAGCGTTCGTAGCGCCATACCTTTGTTCCGCCTCGGTTCTTTGACCCGAGTAGGTACCGTTGTCATCGGAGATCGACTGAAAATGAAATCGCATTCATACGTCCGGGCCCTCACTCTGATTCTCTTGGTTGCAGCCCAAGCATGGGCTGGCGATGCAATACCGAAGGCCGCCTGGCGTCGTCCGCTCGGCCTGCCGCTTGACAAGCCGGGAGTCACGCGAGTCCCAGGCAATATCGACGACGGCTATTGGCAGGGCGCGCCCGTCGGGGGATTTGGTTCTGGAACCTTTTCGAGAAGCTACCGAGGAGACTTTGCGCGCTGGCACATCAAGGCGGGCGTTCATAAGTATGCTCCTGTTTATGCCAACCAGTTCGCAATGTTCCAGCAGGCCGAGGGCGAGCGGCAGGGCACGGCCCGTGTCTTGATGACCGATCATCCAACGGACAAAACGCTCAGCAGTTGGCAGTGGGACTATCCGGTGGGGGCGGGCGAATACGCCGCGCTCTACCCAAAGTCCTGGTACGACTACAAATGGGATCAGTTTCCGGCGCACGTTGTGCTTGAACAATTTTCCCCGGTGTTGCCGAATAATTATCGCGAGTCCAGCTATCCGGTCGCGGTGTATCGCTGGCACGCAGAGAATCCCACGAACAAAGCCGTCACCGTTTCCGTTCTTTTGTCCTGGGTGAACATGGTCGGATGGTTTCGCACGTTTACTCGGGATTTTCAGGGGGCGCCGAACCAGGGGAATCACAACGAATTTGCCAGCGAGAAGCTCAGTGCGGGAGCCATGAAGGGAATCATCTTCGATCGCAACCGCGTGGGTACCGTGCCGAGCGAGGTGGACGGCCAATTTGTGATTGCCGCGATGGAAGTTCCAGGTGTTGAGATCAGCTATCACACTACATTTCCAGCCGAGGGCGATGGAAAGGCGATTTGGAGCCGTTTCGCAAAAGACGGGCGATTGGCAAATGACAATACTTCATGGGTCAGCGACGGCGAAAAACTAGCAGGTGCCATCGCAGTTCGCTTTACTCTTCAGCCTGGTGAGAAAAAGGTGATCCCGATGGTGATCGCCTGGGATTTCCCGGTCGTGCAATTTGGCGAGGGCCGCGAATGGAACCGGCGGTACACAGACTTCTATGGTGCAAACGGTAACAACGCCTGGGCGATCGCGCGCGATGGATTACAGAACGCCACGGGCTGGAGTGATGCCATTGACGCCTGGCAGTCTCCTTATGTCAATGATGAGTCCAAGCCGCTGTGGTATCGGGGCATGCTCTTCAACGAGCTATATGTATTGACGGATGGAGGCACGTTCTGGGGACGTCCGGTTGGTTCCGACAAAAAGAAACCGCCGTCGTTCGCGCTCCTGGAGTGCTTTGATTACGCCTACTACGCAACCCTCGATGTCCGCTTCTATGGTTCGATGCCATTGTTGAAGTTCTGGCCCGACATCGACAAACAGGTGCTGCGGCAGTTCGCCGATACCGTTCCGAAGGAGTGGCCGGAAAAAGGGCAGTGGGTTTGGAAGTCCCAACAAACCGGCGAGCCCAGTCTGCACATGAGAAAAAAGAAGGGCGCCGTTCCGCACGACCTGGGTGTACCCGAAGGCGATCCCTTCATTGCCGTCAATGAACCGGGATGGCAGGATACAAATGACTGGAAGGACCTGAATTCGAAATTCGTCCTGATGGTTTATCGCGACTATGTGCTAACGGGCAGGAAGGACGTGACGTTCTTGCGCCAGATGTTTCCTGCCGTGCAAGAGGCCGTCGCATATCTGCGCCAGTTCGATCGCGGCGCCGGCATTCCTGAAAATGCGGGATATCCGGATCAGACGTACGACTCCTGGGTCGTGCGAGGCGTGAGCGCGTATTGTGGCGGTCTGTGGCTGGCGGCAGTCCGGGCCTCGGAAGAGATGGCACGCACACTGGGTGAGGTTAACCTCGCGGAGGGATACCACCAACTCTTTTTGAAAGCCCAGAAGAATTACATCGACCGACTATGGAACGGAAAATACTTTCGCTACGACACGGAGGGTGAGGATCGCGACAGCGTGCAAGCAGATCAACTCGCCGGACAATGGTACGCCAACATGACGGGCCTGGGGGATCTCGTGCCCCACGAAATGCAGGTGGCGGCAGCAAAGAAGATCTTTGAATTCAATGTGATGAAGTTTGGCGGTGGTCAGATGGGGGCTGCGAATGGGATGACGGCAGAAGGATCGATCATTCGCGAGAACGACCAGGCCCCGGAAGTCTGGGTGGGCACCAGCTTCGGGTTTGCGGCGCTACTGCTCAGCGAAGGGATGAAGGAAGAGGCCTATCACACGGCTTGGGGCGTATACCACGTAATCTATGAGAGCAAGGGATACTGGTTCCGGACTCCAGAAGCTTGGGACGTCGGCGGAAATTTCCGGGCGTCAATGTATATGAGGCCCACCGCGGTGTGGGCGATGGAGATGATTCCGCAGCCCGACACCAAATAGCCGGTCGCGAACAGCCTCCTGCAAAGTTCTCAACGCTCAGCCGTTTCAGATGGACTCACTGAACCACGATTTGCTTGACCTAATGAAATCCTCGACCAAGAAACACTACGTCTCGGCTCGCACGAAAAAAACTCCTCATGGAAGGCTCACATCCCGCCGACGCTCTGACGCCCAAAATGTCGAAGAAGACCACAGACTCGTCGTCGGAGTGGACATCGGAGGAAGCAATCTCCGAGTTGCTCTCGCGGGCTTAAGTGGAACCGTGCTGGGCAAATGGTCAGCGTCGACCAAGGAGACATCCTCTCCCGAGATGGTTATCGCGCAGATTGGGAAAGGCATTGACTCTCTGCTGAAGCACTCTTCAGCATCGCGCTCCTCGCTGGCGGCGATTGCGGCTGGGGCTCCCGGTATCACCGACCGGGAAGCAGGAGTAGTTGTAGCCACTTCCTATTTAAGGGGGTGGAGGAATGTGCCGTTACAGAGCCTGCTTGAAGCTGCCTTCCACATTCCTGCCGCAGTAGAGAATGACGTGAGAATGGCAGCTCTGGGGGAACACTGGATGGGTGTAGCGCGCGGGATACCCAATTTTGTCTTTTTTGCGATTGGGACCGGAATCGCCATTGGAATCTTCGCGCAACGGCTCTCTTCTCCGAGGTGCCAAGTGTACGGCCGGAGAAGTTGGGTACATGTATGTTCCCGGCGCCTCGGAGCAGGTTGCGCAACGCGGCACACCCGGTTCGCTCGAGAGCACGATTGGCGGCGATGGCATCCGGCGGCAGTGGCTGGAGGCAGGGAAGAGTAGTGCACATTCGAAACATCTGACGGCTACAGAAGTCTTCGATCTTGCCCTCACCGGAGACCCATTGGCAAAGGTCGTTTTGGACCGGTCGGCGCAAACGCTGGCCTATGCCGTCTACAACATCTCACTCGTGTTGAATCCTTCGTTGTTCGTCATGGGTGGAGGCGTCGGCATGAGCCAGGCATTGCGCGACGCCACTGAGGCAGTCTTAAAACGATACAACGAGCCTGCGCAGCCCAAGTTGATCATCAGCAGTATCGGTCAGGACGCTCAGTTGATGGGGGCGATTCGGCTGGCGCTTGATACGGTGGACCGTCGCACGGAAGGCACACTCTAACTGCGCCTCCCGTAGCGTGGGGTTGCCCTTAGCCTCGACTATGTTCCGCCGAGGCTGATGCTCTCCAAGTCCCGGCCGCACGTTTCCGGTACTGCAAATCGAACGAAAACCAGAGTCACAATGCAAAGTGTCCCATAGATGGCAAACGTGTACGCGCTACCGATTGCACTGATGAGAGACAAGAATGTAAACGAGACGGCAAAGTTGGAGATTCCAGAACCCATTGTTGCGGCGGCAACGCCTCTCCCACGGACCCGCAGTGGGAAAACTTCAGCCACGAGGATCCATGCGATCGCCCCCAGACTGAATGCGAAACAGGCGATGTAAACCATGAGGCAAGTAATCGCGATCATACCCATCGAGGAGCCCAGAGCCGCGTTGTGACTGAAGGCATACGAAAGCGAAAAGAGTGCAACCGTCATTCCGCTGACCCCAACATAGAGTAGAGGCTTCCGCCCAACGCGGTCGACCAGCGTGATGCCCACAACGGTCGCAATCACGTTCACGATGGCGACCAGCAACGTCGCGAAGATAGCGCTGCTGTGGGACGTGCTGCCAGCCAGCGCAAATATCCGGGGACCGTAGTAGATGATGGTGTTGATTCCCGTGACTTGCTGCAGCACAGTCAATCCCACTGCAACGAAGAGCGAACCGCGTACCGCCGGACTCCAAAGAGCGCTCCATTTCTGTTCTACGGGCGTCTTCAATCCTTCTTGAATGTCAGCGAGAAATTGCCGTGCCCCATGTGCGTCCGTATAACTGAGCAGCACAGACTCCGCATCCTTTTCCCGTGCATGTGCGAAAAGCCAGCGAGGACTCTCTGGAACAGTCAGAATCGCCATGAGGAAGAAGACGGTCGGTACAACCGCCAGACCAAACATCAGTCGCCAAGCCTGTTGTGAGGCCAGCAGATAGCCAACGAGATCCGCTAGAGCGATCCCCACGGTCAAAGCGAACTGGTACAAACCGATGAGCATGCCGCGCGACTGCGGCGGAGCCAGCTCGGAAACATATACCGGCGCTGTCACAGACGTAAAACCGATCCCCAAACCGATGATGGCTCGCGCGACAATCAGTACCGCAGGACTCGTCGCGAGAGGAGCCAGCAAAGAGCCAACGATGAAGATCGCTGCGGCCCAAACCAGCGTTGCTCGGCGTCCAATCTGGTCGGCTACCGATCCTCCTACAATCGCCCCGATCATGGCCCCGATTAAAACTATGCTCACAACCAGTTCCTCAACTATGGTGGAGAGTGCAAAGCTGCGTTTGACGAATATCTCAGCAGCGGCAATGATGCCCATATCGTACCCGTACAACACGCCTCCGAGGGCGGCGATCGATGAGACGCGTAGAATAAAGCCGCGATTTACATGCGGCGCTGATGATGAGCGGATCTCGGCCACAGAGTCACCTCGTCCCAATCATATCCTCAAGTTTATAATGATTCATTAAAAACATCCCTCGTACCATACAGCTATACAGTGCGGGGGCGGAGAACAATGGGAGACAAGAGCGGCACTGAGTCGAACTGGATTTCTGGATTGGAGCCTCCGAGGGAACTCCTGACGCAGAGCATGAACTCGATCTATGAGATGGAGTGTCGTGAGCAACCCACACGCCTCGCATCCTTGCTGGATACTTATCAGGTTCCGGCGATCAGAGAGGAACTCGATAAACTGCGAAAGATGTCGTTGTCGGCGGGCCCGATCCTTTTCATCGGGATGGGCGCTTCTTATTGTTCTTCAATCAGTGGATCTTCCTATCTGCAGTCGTGCGGTCGACCCTCATTCACAGTGGATGCGGGGGAGTGGTTGCACTATTCGAGTGCGTGGGAGCAGGTTGGCCTTTCACTGTTGGTGACAACTTCCGGAGAGAGTGCGGAACTGGTGCAACTGTGCCGACGGGGAGCGCAAAGACCGCTTGCGCTGCTTTGCAACAACGAAAAAAGCGCCTGTTGGTCATTGGTCCAGAACAGACTCCCGATCCTGGCGGGGCCAGAGTACGGCAACGCCACCAAGACTTATACCAACGCCACCGCTGCCTGTATCGTCATTGCGTCACATATAGCGGGACGCGGATGGCAGGAAGACGCCGAGCGGGTGCTAGGGTCGTATCCCGCCGCTCTCGATCACGTATTCGGTCTGCGAAATGAGATGGAAGAATTCTGTCGAGGTGCGGCTAACATTGAGGTAATCGGGCGCGGCCCCGCTTATGGAGGCGCCATCATGGGCGCATTGTGCATCCGAGAAATGACTGGCCAGCGGGCCGCGCCTCACTCGGGCGGGGGCTTTCGCCACGGGCCGCTACTCGACGTCAACGACTCTCACGTTGCGATAATCCTGGCTTTGGGCAGAACTGCAAGTCTAGGAGTTTCTCTCGCGCAGGATTGCCTGGCGCGTGGAGGAAGAGTCATCCTCGTTGAGACGGAGGACCGTCAACGCTCGGAGAGACTCTTGCCAATAAAAATCGACTCCGTTCCGGAACCGTGGGAGGGCATTACGTCTGTCTTGGTTCCTCAGGCCCTCACGTTGGCCATCGCAGAACGGACAGGCGCCAAGCTGTCGCCGCGCTTCCAATACGGGGTCATGAAGGAGTAGCGCCCGGCATGAACGTCTTTCGTTAGGCCTATGAAAACGATGTCCCTCAAAATCTTTTCAGCTCTCTTATTCCTATCGTCGCTAATGGCTGCGGCTCAGGTTCGGGTATGGCAAGGCACGTTGACATTACCGACGTATGAGGAAGGCGCACCGGATCTCAATCCGCCATTCGATCAGTATGCAAACAGCCGCTTCAACTATCCGTACACGCTTCGTGACAACTTGACGGATCGGCGCACCGACCATGCCTGGCGTGCCGTGTTTCTCGAAAATGAATATTTAAAGTGTTCTGTGCTGCCCGATCTGGGAGGTCACGTTTACACGTGTACCGACAAGATTAACGGCCAGCCGATGTTTTACGCGAACCCCTCCATTAAGAAGGCTGCGATCTCCTATCGCGGTGCATGGGCCGCGTTCGGAATCGAATTCAACTTTCCTGTTTCCCACAATTGGGTCAGTCTTTCTCCCGTGGATTTTGCTTTCGGCACAAGAGACGACGGCAGCGCTTTTGTTACCGTCAGCAACGTCGATCGTGTCTATGGGATGCAATGGTCGGTCGAGCTCGTGCTCCGGCAGCATTCTACTGTTTTGGAACAGCGAGTCACGCTGAACAATCGGAGTGACGTTCGGCACCGGTTTTACTGGTGGAATAACGCCGGAGTTCAGGTGTGGGACGATTCGCGAATCCAATACCCAATGCGCTTTACCGCGAGTCACGGTTTTCGAGAGGTGACGACCTGGCCGGTTGAAGCGGATGGCACCGATCTAAGCTTTATCAAGAATCAGACAAAAGGGCCGGTGTCTTCGTTTGTGCATGGCAGTCGCGAGCCGTTCATGGGGGTCTGGAGCCCTCACAATAGCGCAGGAACGGCCCACTACGCGGACTATGCGCAACTTCCAGCGAAAAAGATCTGGTCATGGGGAACCGATCCCGACGGGCTGGATTGGCGCAAAACGCTTTCGGACAACAACAGCGCCTACGTGGAAATCCAAGCGGGACTCTTTCGTAATCAGGAGACCTATGCCTTTCTTGAGCCCCGCCAGACGATCCGCTTCTCTGAGTTCTGGATGCCGGTGCGCGACATTGGCGGAATTTCGCGAGCTAATCTGACGGGCGTGGTCCACCTGAGCCGGAAACAGACCGCGCTCGTGGCTGGCCTCAACGTGAATCAGGCAGTTCCCGGCGCGAAGCTGCGCATTGCACTCGGCGACGATACCATCTTCCAGCAAAAAGCTGATCTTGTTCCGCAACATACTTGGACGCACGAAGTGAGGAATGCCGATCCGCGGCGCAAGTACACATTTGAGCTTCGCGACGCCAACGGAACTGTTCTGCTGGGTCAAACCGAAGGCGAGTACGATTGGACTCCCATCGAGGAAGTGCGTGTTGGGCCACAACCCGCTTATCGGATTCCTGAACCCGAACGCCGCACCGAAGACGAATGGCTTCAACTAGGAAATGAACAGGAACTGAATGGCAATCTCCTGGGAGCGCTGCAAACCTATCAGGGCGGATTGGATAAGGCTCCCGAGAGTTTTGAGCTGAGCAAGGCGGCGGGGAGACTGTGCGCGAGTTTGCTACGCTACCAGGAGGCGAAGCACAGGCTCGAGCCCGTTCACTCCCGCGACACATCGGATTCCGAAATTTCGTATTACCTGGGAATAGCGTACGAAGGGATGGGCGAGAACCGAGAAGCCCGTGAATCGTACGAAGCGGCTGCCCGCATGCCGCAGTTCCGCGCTGCGGCCGCGATGCGGTTGGCTGAGCTCCCGGCGCGGGAAGGAAATTTGAGACAGGCAGAGTCTTACCTCCAACTGGCGACGGACGCTGCTCCGGAAGATATTCGTTCTGCTGAAGAGCTAATTGCAGTATTAGGAGTGGAGGGGCAGAAGGAAAAATCGCAGAAGCTCGCACGGGAATGGCTGGCGCGATTTCCTCAAAGCTACTTTCTGCTCGAGGAGTTGGGGAAGCCGGACCTGCATCATCTCGGCGACGATGCCAATCGCGTATTGAACATCGCGTCGGAGTACATGCGTCTGGGGATGTATTCGCGGGCGCTTGAAGTGCTCTCACGCGATTATCCCGCGCCGATTGCAGACGAGACCGAGCCGGGCCAGCTGCCCCCAGACAAACATCCATTGATAGCCTACTACCGCGGATACTGCCGGGAGAAATTGGGGCATTCCGGGGCTGGCGATTTCAGCGCGGCGGCAAAGCTTTCGACGGACTACGTGTTCCCCAGCCGTGCCGAGGATCTGCAAGTATTGACGGCCGCGTTGAACTCGAATGCGCAAGATGCGACTGCACATTACCTGCTCGGAACACTCTATTTCTCAAAAGGAGTCACCGATCGGGCGCTCGCCGAGTGGGATCAGGCTCGGAAGTTGAATCCACAGATTCGGGTGCTCCATGCCAGCCTGGGGCGTGCTCTGCTACATGGAAAGAGCGATCCGAATCAAGCTTTGGTCGTGTTTCAGGAGGGCCTGCATAACGATCCTCAGAATCTCGCACTCTACACGGGAAGTGATCAGGCGCTGAGCATCTTGCAGCATCCACCAAAGGAGCGCGTTGCGGCGTTGGAGCGGTATCCGGGCCTTGGCAACATGCCGACTTCGCTCGTCTACGAACTGATTTTGAACTTGGCCGAAGCTGGAGAGTTCGAGAAGGCCGCCGCGTTATTCCACAATCGGTTCTTCCAAAGGCAAGAGGGTGGAACCAACGTGCGGCAAGTGTGGCTTGAAGTACAAATCCAGCACGCTCTATCCATGGCGCAGCAGGGAGAATGTTCGGATGCAATCAAGGCCGTCGACGATCTGGCGCAACCGGTGCCGCATTTGGCATTTACACATGATGGACTTGAGCCGTTCCTGCAGTCCGCCAGGTTTACCTATCTGATTGGGAGCGTATACAAGAGCTGCGAAGTGCCGGACAAGGCTCTGAGTAGCTTTGAGCAGGCGGCCAAGATGTCGAGTTTTGCAGATGCGGCGTGGGCGTGGAAGGCGTCTCGCCAACTTCCAGATTTTGATGATGGCTCCGCAAAGCAAAGACTGCAGAGCATTATCGAGCGGGCCAAGGAATCGGATAGCAGCGACTCCTCAGGTGGATGGTGGTTTTACAATGCCGGCATGCTCGATGCCGGGTTGGGAAACGCGGAGCAGGCATCGAGAGAATTTCGCGAAGCGCTCTTATCTGCTGACACAATGATGACGTATCACCTGACGCGGCTTGCGATGTCGGGCAACAACCCGTGAGGCGCTTCGACTCAGTGGCGCAAGGAATCTCCCATGAATAATCGCTTTCGAGTGCTGTTGGTACTCGTCGCTTGTTGCGGTTTTACCTTTGCGGCGGAAGGCGTCATTCAGAGCCGGTGGGCCAACTCTGATCCGCGGCTCGACACGGATCCGATGTCTTCGTTTTGGCGCGGGTCGGAACCCACCTACATGGAGTCGGATGCTCTCGGCAAACCTGAGCCGAAATATCGCACCGAGATCCGGACGCGCTGGACGAAGCAGAACCTCTACTTTCTTTTCGTATGTCCCTACGAAGAACTCAACCTGACGCCGAATCCGAATACGTCGGCCGAGACGAACGAGCTTTGGAATTGGGATGTCGCGGAAGCGTTCATTGGCGCGGACTTCAAGAACATAAAACGGTACAAAGAATTTGAGATTTCGCCGCAAGGAGAGTGGGTCGATCTCGATATCGATCTCGATCGCCAACATGATGATAGCGGTTGGAAATGGAATTCGAATTTCGAGGTCTCATCGAGGATCGATAAGGGCGCCCACGTGTGGTATGGGGCGATGCGAATTCCGTATGCGGCAATCGACAGTCGCCCGGCGGCCGCCGGCAACACTCTGCGAATCAATCTCTTTCGTTGTCAGGGACCGTCCTCGAGTCGGCACTACATTACCTGGCGAGCGCCGATGCGTGACAGTTTCCATGTTCCGGAACGCTTTGGCACTCTGAAGCTCGTGAAATAAAAGCGGCACCAGATTTGAAAAAGCGCGGGCCTGTAATTCGACGTTAAGAGCGGCGTCGCCGCCGGCCTTCGCCACTTCAATCTCGCGGATAGTCGTCGGCCCGCGCCGGCAAAAGCTCGCCCTTGTCGGGAGTGTTGAAATATTGCGGGCGGGCTTTCGACCACTCCACCATACTGAGACCGGAAGGATCGTACAAAATGCGGCCTGCGCGAATCGTCATACGAGCCGTCAGATTCCCGTTTCCGTCAAATCTGGCGACGCCACAATCGATGTAACTGAAATGACCCTTCGACAGTTCAAGGACCGCGATATCGGCGTCCTTGCCCACCGTCAGAGTGCCCAATTCGGGCCGATGAATCTCGGTCGCCGGATTGAGGGTTGATCGGCGAATGATGTCATCCAGGGGCACACCCATGGCCAGGAATTTTGACATCACGTTCGTCATGCTGACTTCGTTGTAGTTCCCGGTGTGTAAGTCGGTGGACATGGAATCCGGAATGAATCCTTGTTTCTGAGCGGGAACGGCATTGCGAAACCAGAAGCTGCCGGATCCATGTCCAACGTCAAAGATCACGCCACGCGCGCGCGCTTCCGCCAAGGCGGGATTGATCTTGCCGTCGGCAAGAATGATGGGGAATTGCTGGGCAAAAACGTGGGTGTGAATATCACCAGGCCGCATCTTCTTCAACAGATCTTCGTAAGTTCTCTCTGGACGAGGCCAGAAGTCATACATGACCGGAACGTTGGCAAGCGTCGCACATTCAATAGCACGATCCACCGCAGCCCACGGCACGTGCTCCGCATCCCAGGGCTCCTTCGTCCAGTAGTGCGCGGTCTTTACTCCCACGATGATGTCCCGATATTTTGTGATCGTGGCGGCGCAGACTTTGGGATCCATCTCGTCCAAGCTTTGTTCCAGTCCGCCTCCCATCCCGTTCCCGACGATATTCAGGAAAGCCAGAACGCGCACTTTGGCGCGGTCGATGATTTCCTCCTTCTCTTGCAGAAAGGTTTCGGCGCCGGCCGTACCCGCATCGACGATGGTGGTCACGCCAGATTGCAGCGCCATATCCGCCGGGATGCCAAGCGGGAGGGCGTGCGCTCGGCCTTCAGGAGTGAACCAGTTGAGTGGCGATCCTCCGTGACCGACGTGGTAGTGAATATCGATCAGTCCGGGCGTGACGTAGAGCTTCGAAACGTCCACAACCTTTCCGGACTGGTCGGCGGGAATATTTTTTTCGATTGCAGCTATCTTGCCCTGAAATACGGCAACGTCGCGCACCTCGTCGATGTGATTGGCAGGATCAATAACGTGGCCGCCTTTTAACAGCAGATCATAGCGAAGTGGAGTTTGCGCTAGTGTGACGAGAGGAAATCCGATGACAATCGCTAGTGCCGTGATGACTGCAAGTGATATTTTCATGCGCCTCTGCCTGGCCTCGGTGTGGTTTGGGTTGAAGCGAAAGTGTATCTACACGAGGCGAGATTGTCATCATAGATGAAGGGCGCTGCCCAGGACGGGTTGTAAACCAGAGACCGGTAGCGTAGTCTGGTCGGCTCCTCCAAGATTCAGTCTGGGCAAATGGGAGCGATCAATCCGGAAGGAATCATGGATCGTCGTAGTTTTGTAAAGGCTGGTTGCATCGGCAGCGCTTCGCTGCTGATACAAGGTCTGGATCCGATGGTGCGGGCGGGTTCTCTTCCCTCCCTCCCACCCATTGAACTGCACGGTCTCCCCAATTATGCGCCGTCGCCACTGGGGATGCCGGGATTGTTTCCCGGACGAGTTAGCGAGATCCGCGAACCCAAGGCTATCGTGGGGAATCGCGTGACGCAGTCGATCGTACGCCGTCTGCTGGGACGGGCGATGACCGAACTAACAGGCGAGAAATCGGTTCAGGACGCGTGGGCGAAATTCATCGATCCCAAGGACATCGTTGGCATCAAGATCAATCCCTCGGGTGCGCCCGCTTGTTGTTCGTCTCCGGAGATCATACGAGAGATCATTGACGCACTAGGCTCGGTTGGAGTGCCTCTGCGAAATATCGTCGTCTACGACCGATATTCGTATGAGATGGATATCGGTAGCTATCAGACGCTGTTGCCGACTGGAGTTCGCATCGTGGGCATCCAGGACGCCTTCACCAGCGGCGTAGCCGGCTACGCCCCGAATGTTTATTGCGATGCCAATTTCTTCGGCGAGTGGGAAACCCGATCATACATGGCAAGGATTGTGGCCCACGAAGTAACGAAGATTATCAACGTGCCTACCATGAAGGACCACTCGGCATCCGGTGTTACTGGAGCTCTCAAGAACCTGGCCTACGGTACTTTCAATAACGTTGCGCGCACCCATCAAGCGCCGCATTCTTTTACAAATCCTCTGATCGGATTGCTCTGCACGGTCGAACCGCTACGTTCGAAAGCCGTGCTGCATATCATGGATGGAATGCGCATGGTATGGCACGGGGGGCCCCTGACGCAGGTCCAAGATTTCATCGAGCAGACAGGGATTCTAATGGTGGCTACCGACCCGGTGGCGATGGACACCGTTGAACTGGAGGCGATCGAGAAGAGACGACGCGAACACGGGGTTCCGTCCGTCTGGGAACACGAGTCAAGCAGCATCACGTCAGACACCAACGTGTTCTTTCACGATGCCACCAAGAATCTGTTCTTCCGGCAACCGGGACATATTGCAGCGGCGGGGAAACTCGGCCTCGGAATCTCAGATCTGAAGCAGATTGATCATCGTCTTATCTCAGTCTGATTGTGATGACGGAAACAGCTACGCCTAAATCTCCACTCGACTGGCCAACCCTGCTTGGGGACAATGCCCGTACCGGTGGCCAGGGACAAATCAGATTACATTTTCCAGAGAGGGCGGCTTGGCAATACCGTGCCGGCAGCGCGGTGCGGTCCGCTCCCGTTCTTCGAGAAGGGATTCTGTATGTCGCTTCGGTCAGCGGAGTGCTGCACGCAATCGACGCCAGCGCGGGAACATCCAGGTGGAAATTTGAGTCAGCGGCCCCGGTGCATGCCACGCCGTCTTTCTTCGGGAACATGGTTCTTTTTGGTTGTGACGACGGCAAGATCTATGCTCTGGATCGGTACTCGGGCAAAAAACTGTGGGAAGCGGCTAGCCAAGCCGAGGTGTGGTCATCGGCGGTTGTCCGCGATGGAGTTGCCTTTTTTGGCAGCGCGGACGGGAGAGTCTATGCCGTCGATGCCGGGAGTGGTCACGAAAAATGGTCCCAAAGCCTGGGTGGAAGGATTTATTCCACGCCGTATGCCGCTGAGCATCAGCTTTACGTGGGTTGCGGAGACGGCAAGGTTTACTCTCTCGCGGCGGATTCGGGAAGGATATTGTGGGAAACGCCTACGGGCAACGGCATTGATTCATCTCCCGCAATGGCCAATGGCCTCGTCCTTGTCGGCTCCGAGGATTTTTATGTGTATGCGCTGAACGCGAGCACCGGGGAAGTGCGCTGGAAATATGAAACGGGCCTCGGTATCGCCTCTTCACCAGCGGTGTCGGGGGATTTTGTTGCGATCGGCAGCAAAGATGGATTTCTGTACGCTTTTGATGTTCAAACCGGCCGCTTGCGCTGGAAGACCGAGGTGGGAGAAGTGGTTACGGCATCACCGGCGATTGCAGACGGAGTGGTCTGCATTCAGTCGGCAGGCTTGTTTGCCCTGGATCTGGCCAACGGAAAGATTGTGTGGAGAGCCGCTCTGGGGACGGCAATCCAGTCGGTGCCTGTCCTGGCGAACGATGGCATTTATATCGCGAGTTTGAGCGGTGAGATTTATGCGCTTCGATAAGGAATGGGCGGCAACTCTTGTCGTAGTGATTCTGTCCGTCGGTTCGAGCGCACAGAGCTCAGTTAAGCCAATTCTCGTTTACAAGAAAAAATACGCCATGGGCACGGTCTTCGAGATCGCTGCTTATGGCGAATCTTTCGAAAAGGGTTCCGCCGCGATCGACAAGGCTTTGCAAGAGATCGTTCGAATGGACGATCTGATGAGCAACTATAAGCCGGAGAGCGCATTGAGCAGGCTGAACCGTTCCGCTCATTTCCAGACTCAGAAGGTTCCACCCGACTTGTATCGCGTGATTGAACAAGCGGTGCAGTTTTCCAGACTCTCGGGCGGGCAGTTCGACATTACCGTCGCGCCGCTCGTAAACCTGTGGAAAGCTGCGTTGTCGGGCGACTCGCTGCCTTCGCTTTCACAGCGACAACAAGCCGAGGAGTGTGTTGGTTACGAGAAAATCGACTTAACTCCGCCGGACCAAATTACATTTCGATCTTCATGTATGCAGTTAGATTTGGGCGCTATCGGCAAAGGATATGCCGTTGACCGCGCCGGTGAGGTGCTACATTCCTCCGGCATTCGCAACGCATTAATCAATTCCGGAGGAAGTACGATTTTGGCGATGGGATCTCCCCCCGGACAGCCTGGCTGGCTCGTGCATCTGCGTGATCCTTCTCACAAGATTGATCCCTACGTGATGCTTAAGGACCAAAGTGTTTCCACATCAGAGCAGACGGCGGTTTCATTGCTTGCTCCCGAATCCGCAGGGCATATTATTGACCCAGCCACCGGAAGGCCCATCGATACTCAATTCGCGGTCAGCGTCATCACCTCTTCTGGAACTCCTTCCGACGGGCTTTCGACCACACTACTGCTGCTTGGTCCGAAGGTTGGGAAGTCTTTGGTCGATGGCATGAGCAACGTCTCGGCAATCTGGATTTCTCAGAGAGCAGAAATCGAAACCGTAACAAATGGGCCGAACATTTTTTTCGGGAAACAGTTGTGATAATCAGGGCTCGAGAACGGATCGCATGAGTTTCAGGAACATGTTCGTATTGTGCCTTTGCGTCATATTTTCTCCGTCTGCATGGAGTACGGTGTTTGTGCAGTGGAACGACGCCACGTTACCTCCGAGGAGTTCGCTCGGAGTGAACCAGATCGTTCTTGTCTGGGAACGCGGTGTACCTGCCGCGCTATTGGCGACTGCGCGCAAACAAGGATATCGGGTATATGTTGAGACGCCGCTGAACCAGGCGACCTCCGCAGCAAAAGCATGCGCGGAAAAGCGCTGCGCAGGAATTATTCTGAATGTTCTCGAATCAGAGAGCACGGAAACCGAGAAATCCATTGCAAGCTTGCGATCGGCTTACCCGAAACTGCGAGTTCTGGTGCTCAGCCCCACCGGCAAGCAGCCCAAGATGAGGGGCAGCCTCATCATCAAGCGCAATTCAGTGCTCGAAGTGTCAAGCCCGACCGCACAACCATGGATTGATACGAATCTTGCATTCATCAAAATCGAGCAGCGGACTCGCCGCCCGCAGATTCCGCTCTATACGTTTTCATGGGCCGATCAAGGGCCGCAAACAGTTCTGACGGCTGATGATTATTCCCTGGCAGTCGCCGAGGCCGGTGCGTTTCATGCTGATTTGGTTCTACAGTTGGACGAACATCTGCAGCAGGACCTGAACAAGCGTGATAGCGAGGCTTGGGTACTCTGGAATCAAGTGCGCTCAACGTTGAAGTTCTTCGCCGATTCGAGCGCAGGGGTATTGGAACCGGCCGCCAACGTGGCGGTGGTCGTTGATCAGCTCGATCCCGATGATGAAGTTGCGAATCTCCTGAGTCGCCACAATATTCCATTCCAGGTATTTATCGCCGCGGACTTGAAGACAGAGGAACTCAAGGGCTTCGACATCGTGATCGTGTTTGCAAAACCGGACGCCGAAACTGTGGAACGGATTAAGAATTTGGCAACGGGCGGGGCAACTGTCGTAGCAGTGGATGCGCACGGCAAGTATTCGTGGCAGAGCAGCCAACCAATCCGACTGAACGAGCACACGACTTCATATCCAGTAGGAAACGGAAAGGTACTCGAATTGGCAGAGCCTGTCTCGGATCCCGAGACTTTCGCACAGGATATTCGTCGGCTTCTGGGCAGACGAAATGCGCTGCTAAGCCTTTGGAATGGACTGACCACCATCGCTGTGCCTTACAAAGACCGCGGCGCAAGGATGACTCTACTGGAATTGGTAAATTATGCCGGAGAGCCGCTTCGTTTACAGCTGCAAGTCAAGGGATCGTTTACGACTATCCGTTACGAGACGCCCGAACATGGGTGTTGCGAGTCTCTTGAGCCCGTAAAACATGACGGATTCACCGAATTCGTGATTCCGGAAATACGCATCGCGGGACGAGTACACCTGGAATCGCAATGAGGTCTCGTTTGTTTACGCGATTGTTGAAGAAGTGCCGCTATCGGAACCTACGGATAAACAGCTTGTGGCGGTCCGATCGGTAAAGGCCCAGCACGTAGATCGTGGGTTTTGCCTTCGTGGAAAAAATCTGTTGCCTGATTCGCAGTACCGCAGAGCCGACCGGAATACCGAGAAGCCGGCCTGTGTGTGCATCGGCGGCAGTTGCGTCGATCTCTTCGTCAGCGTGACCGATCTGAAGTCCGTGGTCGTGCTCCAGCACGGAAAACAACGACCCGCGGTCCAGTTTAGCCCGAGTGAGATCCCCGAACTCGTCAGCCGACAAATAGCAGGTTTCGATGGCAAAGGGTTCATCCTCGCCGAGCCTGAGGCGCTCGACCTTCACGAGGCGGGCTGTGACCGGAAGTGAAAGTCGTGCTGCAATCTCCGGTTCGTTCTCGATCACTCCGAGAGAAAGCAGCTTGGAAGAAACAGCCAGTCCACGGCGTGACATCTCCTCCGTGTAGCTCATCAGCTTGTTGAAATGAATCTTGGGTGGGGCGACGAATGTGCCGGCACCGCGACGCCGTACCACCAAACCCTCGCGTTCGAGACCGGTGAGGGCATGGCGAGCGGTCATGAGACTAACGCCGTGAATACGTGCAAGTTCTCGTTCAGAGTCTACGAGATCACCGGGTTTCAGAAGGCCCTTTTCGAGTCGCTTGACGATCGTGGACTGGATCCGCTGGTACGCGGGCTCCCCGTTATTCGGGACGTGAGGCATCCAAGAGTTCTCCTACACCGATGCACGATACCACGAAGTGCTATAGTGCTCCGATGCTAAATCGATTTCGTATTCAGGAAAATAGTCTTCTCATGCTAGACAGGAGCCGCTCGTCTGACGTGCGGTGCTGCTCGCGCATTGAGCTTCTGGACGAATACGACACACTGTGTAAATCATTGTGTATCAGTAGTTTAGGGTAAAGCTTGGCGGTCGCGCCACATTTTGAGCGCCCGCTTTTCGACCGTAGAGGCAATGGCTGCGGGCTTTCATCGCTCAGGGCGATCATACAACGATCTGAAATTCTTTCAATTTGTTTATTTTTTTCTTGACGATAAACAGTCATCCGCTATATAGCATGTCTGCTATTGTTTTTGTTGTTTTGTCGCTCGATTTGAGGAGGCTTGTGATGAGACGGTTCACTGCGCTTTGCTGTTCACTGCTGGCATTCGTAGCTCTAACGGGGTCCTTCCACCACGCCTGGAGCCAGGAAGTGACAGCTTCCATCACTGGCACGATCACCGATCCAAGTGGTGCCGCAGTAGCCGGAGCCACAGTTACGGCAACATCGCAGGAGCGCGGCCAAACTTATACCGGCACGACGAACGAAAGCGGCCTCTATCGAATCGCCCAACTGCCTGTCGGCTCGTACGCCATCAAAGTTGAAAAAGCCGGGTTCGCTTTGGCGTCCGTTCCACCCTTCGTGCTCACTCTGAACCAAGTCGCCAGGATTGACGTAGGGATGAAGGTTGGGAAGGCGAGTGAAACGGTCGAAGTAACTGGCGCAGCGCCCGTCTTGGAAACAGACGCGACGCAAGTGAACACGATCATCAATGCCGCAACCAACGACAATCTTCCGCTGGCATCACGCAACTACGTTCAATTGACTCTGCTGGCGCCGGGGGCGGTTTCGACCGATCCCAGCAGCTTCAGTAACGGCAACAACACCGGCGGCTACGGCGGTCGTCCGCTGATTAACGGCAACCGCGAGCAGGCCAACAACTTCTTGCTCGACGGCATGGACAACAACCAGGTGTCGGATAACCTGCTCGGCTATACGCCGGCCCCGGACGCGATCCAGGAATTCAACCTGATTACGAATAACGCTCCCGCCGAGTTCGGCAACTTTGAAGGCGGAATCGTGAACGCCACGATCAAATCAGGCACGAACGCCTATCACGGCGATGTTTGGGAGTTTTTCCGCAATGACGTTCTGAATGCCAACAGCTGGTCGAATAACTTGACCGGCCTTGCCAAAGCCAAGGTGCGATGGAATATGTTTGGCGGCACCTTCGGTGGGCCGATTATCAAGAATAAACTCTTCTTTTTTGCTGACTTTCAGGATCAGCGATTCGATGTTCCAAGCTCGGCGGGTACGAATAACGTCTTTACAGCCGCTGAGAGACAGGGAGACTTCAGCGCTATTGGAGTTCAGTTGTACAATCCATGCGCATCGTTTACCGCGCCGTGCACTTCCTCATCGGCGCCCGCCGCCACGCGCCAGCCCTTCGTGGGCAACCAAATCCCCATGGTCATGATCAGTCCGGTAGCGAGCGCCTTGTTTGCGTCGAGTCTGTATCCCACCCCTATCAACGCCAACCTGCAAGCGAATGCGGTGAATACGGTCACTTCTGCCCAGAATGAAGTGCAAGGCGATCTCAAGGTAGACTTCAGGCCCACGCAGAAGGACAATATCTCGTATCGCTTCACTAGGGCTTATCAGAATAACCCATCCATCAACTCGCAGGCACTGTTGTCCAACGGCTATGCCACGACGCCGATCTACAACACGGTTGGCGACTGGAGTCGCACGATCGGAAACAATCTGGTGAATGACGCCCGCGTCGGTTGGAGCCATATCACGCTGAATAGCGGTAATAGCTGGGCCTCCGGCGTCGGGCAGTTCGGTAACACGCTGGGCATCGGCAACGGCAACCCTGGATCGCTACCCGGCTTGCTGGCTATCAACTTCAGCAATTCGGCTCAGTCTCTTAGCAACCTAGGCGCCTCGGAACAAACCCAGAGCTTCGATGACCACGTGTGGCAGGTCGAGGATGGGGTGAGCTGGAATCATGGGCGGCACACCTTCAAATTCGGCGGTCAATTTTGGCGGCAGATTATCAAGACGTTCTACGCCGGCAACAATGGTCAACTGGGTCTGATGGACTTCACCGGACAGTTCACGGGCGCATCTTCGACGAGTGCTGTGGCAGGCGACGGTGGCGCCGATTTCTTCCTCGGCCTTGATCAACAATACGGTCGTGGCGTAAGTACGGGCAAGACCTGGCAGCAATCGAGTAACATGATTGGGATCTACGCCCAGGACACATGGCGATTTACGGATCGCTTAACCTTGAATCTCGGTCTGCGCTACGATGCGCACTCGCCCTGGGTAGAAGCGAACAATCAGCAGGCGAATTACAACATTACTACCGGCAACATCGACTTGGCTGGCCAGAACGGAGCCAGCCGTGGCCTCTACGACTCAACCTATGGCGGCAAAGATTTCCAGCCGCGCATCGGTTTCGCCTGGACCCCGGCGGTCTTGGGTGACCACACGGTGATCCGTGGCGCGTTCACGATTTCCTCATATCTGGAAGGTACGGGCACGAACCTTCGTTTGACACTGAATCCGCCCTTTACCCCGGCAGAAATCAACCAGAACTACAGCGGCCTTTCGCTGCCCACCACAGATTCCACGGATGGGATTGCCGGTTCGGCATCGGCAGCCTCTTGCGATGCGCCAGCGTATGCTTGTTACGCTAACGCCTTTCTCCGGGTGTGGGATCCTAAAGTGCAGCCTGCGATCGCTGATGAATACAACCTGACGGTGCAACACCAATTTGCGGGCAACACCACCGTCCAAGTCGGCTACGTGGGGCAGCGGGGAACTCACTTGATGGTGCCTTTCGACTACGCGCAGAGGGTGCTGCTGCCGAATTCGTCTTGCGCCACGCCGCCTTGCACCGCACCCAGCCCCTATTTCGCAGCCAATCCGACGCTCTACGACGTGTTGGGCAGTAGCGCGACGGTTTCAGGCACCAAATCCAACGGCACTATGAGGTACAACTCATTGCAAGCCGTGGTGCAGGAGCAGATGAAGCACGGTTTGCAGTATCAGGTCTCCTATACGTTCTCTAAGTGCATGTCGGATAGCACCGGTTATTACGGGGCGTGGAACAATGCTCTGAGTGCCTCAGCGTACTGGCAGAACGTCTACGACCAGAAGTCGGAGTACGCGCCGTGCTACTACGATGCCACTCACGTAATTTCAGCCTACGCAATTTACGACCTTCCTTTTGGCCGCGGCAAGATGTTCGGCAAGAACGCCAGTGGGGTGGTCAATGGAGTGATCGGAGGGTGGGAGGTTAGCCCCATCGTCTCTTTCCGCACGGGTTGGCCAATGCCGGTTTACGGAGCCAGCGACAATTCCGGCACCTTCGGACGGGGAGCTCGAGCTTGATTGCAACGGCGTGCCATCGATTACGAACACATTTCTACCGGGAATTGGCCGTCAGTGGTTCAACAACACCGGCCAGTTTACCAATCCGGCGATTGGAACCTTTGGCAACTGCTCACCGCAACTCTCAGATCTGCGTTCGCCTCATTACAGCGACGTCGACCTCAGTTTGCATAAGGACTTCCCGATAACGGAGCGATTCCGGGTGCAATTCCGAGCCGACTTCATCAATGCTTTCAACCACGTCCAACTCAACGCACCGAATATGGGTCATCGGAGCCACGATGGGGCAGATTACCAGCGCCCAGCCCCCGAGGAACATACAGTTGGCTCTGAAGCTCTATTATTGAAGTCGGGGTGTACGTTCGGAAGCTATATAATGATGGTGCAGGCGGTTATCCCGCCTGCATCATTTTTCTTTGTGCGTGATTCTTCGGGAAGGGAAATCCTCGCAAACTCCATTCGAGATGTGCACATTCCGCCGGAAGAGAACCCTCAACGTATTGTTAGTCGGCTCTTTGTGGTCCGCCTCGATCACAGTGGGCCAGCAACCGAAATCCGCATCCGCGTCTCAGCCTGCTCCCTCACCTGAAAAAGCGCTCGCCCTGGCCGAGCAAGGACGCTGCCGCGAGAGTATTTCGGCGCTTAAGCATGCAATGGCCAGCGAAGTTCCCTCCGCTACCAAAAAGGAGATCGGCGTCGTGGGCGTTCGCTGTTCCTTGGAATTGGACGATCGCGACTCGACGCTGGACTTTGTCCGCTTCCTGCATAAACAGTTCCCGCTAGACCCTGACGTTCTTTTTGTCGTCGTTCATGCCTATTCCGATCTTTCAACTAGAACGGCGCAAGATCTGGGGCGGACGGCTCCGCAATCCTTTGCCGCTCATAAGCTGAACGCCGAGGCTCTCGAAATGCAGGGAAAGTGGGAGCCTGCGGAAATGGAATATGAATGGATGATTCAGAAGGAGCCGAACACTCCCGGGATCCACTTTCTGCTCGGAAGGCTCCTTCTCTCGCGACCAGATGCCGGACCAGATGCGACCGAACGCGCGAAGCAGGAATTCCTGAAAGAGATTCAACTCGATCCCAACAACGCTGGTGCGGTCTACATTTTGGGAGAGCTTGACCGGCGTGATCAAAAGTGGGATGAGGCGATCTCCCGCTACACCCAGGCAGTCAAACTCGACCCAAACCTTGGGGAGGCGTACCTGGGTTTGGGATATTGCCTGGTGAATCTCAAGAAGTACGAAGATGCAATTCCACCCTTACGGACTGCAGAGCGCTTGATGCCCGCGAATCCGGAGGTCCACCACTCGCTAGGGACAGCGCTGGAGCGGTCCGGGCACAAGGAGGAGGCGCAGAAGGAGTTTGCCATTCATGAGAGACTGCGCTCCGAAGGCGGAACCCAGAAACCGGAATAGCCGCGCCAACTCAGTCAATGCGGTGGTTCTTCGACCGTGAGAATCTGATCGGCGGCGACCTCGTGCAACACTTGTTTGATACCGCTCGGCCAACGAATTTCCACGTCCTTGATGAGGCGGTTCTTTCCCAGTCCGAAGTGTACCCGGCTGTCGCTCGACGCCGCGTATCCGACTGCGGTTGTTACTTCGTTCCACTGCGACAAGCCATCTTCGGCAGTAAGGTGAATCTGCGCGCCGATTCCCATGCGATTGCTCTTTGTTCCCACGAGTTTGAGCAGAATCCAGTGATTGCCGGTTTCGGAGATGTTGCGCAGAATTTGAACCGGGCCGCCAAGAACGGTGACGACCGCGTCAATGCGACCGTCGTTAAAAAGATCACCGAAGGCGACGCCGCGATGTGCGGCCTCTTCCTGGAAGTCCGGTCCGGCTGCGGAGCCAACTTCAACGAATTTACCATTGCCCAGATTGCGAAACAAGGAATTGGGCTCGGGATATTTGCGAGTGCCCAGCTCACTGATGTTATCGAGCACATTGGCGCGCGCGACGAACAGGTCTTTCCACCCGTCATTATCGAAGTCAAAGATGCCATTCCCCCATCCGGACATCTCTTTTGTGGCCTGCAGTCCGCTCGCCTGCGTGAGATCGTCGAATTCCCCATTGCCTTGATTGATGAGTAGTGGGAAGTTCTCGTGTTCGACGGCGGTGTACCAAATGTCGGGGCGGCCGTCGTTGTCGACATCCTTAAAGTCAGAGCCCATGCCCGATAAGGCCGCGCCGTCGGGAGCATAAGCTACTCCCGCTTGCGTGCCGACTTCTTCAAACTTCTTCCCCCCCAAATTGTGGAAGAGGAAACCGGGCGTAGTATCGTTCGCGACGAACGCGTCGAGGAAGCCATCGCCGTCGTAGTCGGCAAACGACACGCTCATCCCCTTGCCCATGTGTGACGAGATGCCCGTTTCTTGAGAGACATCGGTGAACGTGCCGTCTCCATTGTTGCGGTACAGGGAGTTATGCAGCGACGCGTAAAGCTTAGGATGGCAGTAACCGCGAACTCCTTCTTTTACGTGACAGTAGGGATCCTTGTTGACTTCCCAAACGCAGTAGTTCACCACAAACAAATCCAGCTTGCCGTCATTGTTGTAGTCGAACCAGCCTGCGCCGGCTGACCACATCTTTTTGCCATTCATCTCGGCGCCGGCGAGGCCTGCCTTTGCGGTTACATCGCTAAAGGTGCCGTCGCCGTTGTTATGGAAGAGTTGGTTGCCGGTTACGTTGGCCAGAAAGATGTCCGGTCGCCCATCGTTATCGTAGTCCCCGACAGCTACGCCCATGCCGTAGCCCGCCCCCGCGAGTCCAGCGCGCTCGGTAACATCGGTGAACGTGCCATCGTGATTGTTGTGATAGAGACGGTTCCAGTAGGCCGGTGACTCCTTCTGCAGTGAAGGAATTGTGGCTCCGTTGACAAGATAAATATCGAGCCAGCCGTCGCCGTCATAGTCGAGCAACGCAACTCCTGCGACCATCGTTTCGATCTGATTCTTGTTGGGTGTCGGCGAATTACGGGTGATAAAAGTGACACCTGATTTCGCAGTGATATTTTCGAATCGGATGGCCACCGGATTGGGTGCATTGGGCCCTCGCAGGGCGATCAATCCGAGAGCGATAATGACGATGAAATAACGCATGAATAAGAACTATGCCTCGTACTTTAGGTGGTGCTATCGTGCGGCCCTGGAGCGCGTCGCGTATCGATAATGCCCGGGCGGCAGACTTGGTCGAGGATCTAAGTGAAACCGAAACCGTTGCGTTCCTAGTGGCGAGGTGCGCCGGCTCCGGTGACCTCGGCCCGCTTGCTTAGTTCGCCATCTGGAATCACCAATGCTACCCACGGTGTCTCCGTCGAGACGACGTGTGCATGCCAGACAATTTCTTTTCGAGTTCCCCCCGAAAGGCGGACATTCTGCGTCATCGCACCCGAGAGCACAAGATTGTCGCTGCGAATCGAAAATGTGTGATCCCCAGCCCCGTTGGCTAGGGCACGTATCACGATTTCATTGTGCTCGGTAGCGTCGAAGGAAACCTTGAAATCCAGAATCTGGTTCGCGCGCAGATCCAGTGAGTAAGTGGTTCCGGGAAGCACGGTGAGACTCGTGTGGTCAGATCCATGTTGAACGACGTAACGCCCCTCAGGTAGGCGCGAGCTGAATTCACTTCCTGCCGGGCGCACTGAGATCAACTGCCCGCTCTGCTCTTCACGGAATTCGATCGGTTCGCGGTTTGCCGGATCGATGAGGCCTCGAACGGTGGCAGGAACGCTGAGGTCGTCCATCAGCCAGATCCATTGTCCAACCGGAGCGGTCCAGACTTCCTTATAAGTCCAGCAGATCTGAGTCGGCCAGTACGGAGCATCGTTATAGCCCTTGGTCTCGATGCCCACGGGAAGTGCGCCCACCATCTGGCCAGAGCGAACGCTATACAGGGGTGTCCAGTCGTAGCCCTCGCCGTACATCAGACTTGACGAGAAGGGATTCCTGCCAACAAACCACTGCGCTTGTCTCTGGGCCAAGTCTTCTGCATCCAGATCACGGCGCAGTTTTGCGGCTGCGGATAGCGCCTTGGCCTGAGACAGAAGAACGCTGGAATTGCCGCGAAAGTCGAACCAAACCGGAAAACGGCGGAGGTACGAATCGTCTCCGAGGCGAATTCCGCGATGGACCTGCTCGATATAAGCGTCGCGATCGGCGGCCCGAAGGGGAGTCCAATTCTTCGCTTCAGGAATGAGCCGCGCCTCACTTTCGCGATAGACTCCGGCGGGCAGGACTCCATAAGGCAGATCGAAAGCAGATGCCGGCTTAAGGTAGTACTGCGAATGGAGGACTACAGCGGAGTACCACTTCATCCAGTCGGCGTGGTCCGGAAATGCCTCGCACAACTTGGTCAGGGCAACAATCGGTTCCTGCTCCTGTCCCACGTGGAAACGATGAAACAGATTTTCACGCTTCGGCCCAGTGTAGAAATATCCGGTTAGGGGAGTCGTCCAGGGCTGGAGTTTGCGCTCCTGAGATGCCAGCACCAATGCTCCAAGTGCAACGGCTTCATCTTCGTACTGTCGATCACCGGTCGCTTCGAAAAGTTCGACGGATGCAACGACGCCAAAGGAAATCCGCTCCAGGTCGTCCGATGCGCCGTAGACTTCTGGAAGCGGACCCGCTGTTTTCAGTCCTTCAACCGCATACTTCCAATCTTCCTGGGCAATGACCAGGCTGCGATTCGCGAGTTCCGCATCGCTTTCTTTCAATACCCGTGACGCCAGCGCCTCCAGCGCGCTTACGCGGAAGTTCCACTCCGGATTATTTACCGCCTCCCCATGACGATCATCGGCCGTACCCATGATTCCGTCTGTCCAGTAACTCACCAGTTGACCGGTGCTCCGATAACCGTCGCCAAACCGCGTTTTCAGAACCCAGTTCAAGCCCCATCGAGCTTCCTCAAGCAGACGGTCCGCCAAGGCGGGATCTTCACCTTGACGCTTGAGACTCTCGGCCAGGGAAAATGCTGCGTATGCCATCGCCGGAGTGTGGCCCGTCGCGCTTAAGTCTCCAGCGTCGTGATATCCACCGTTTACCACGATTCGCTGGTCGCCATGCGAAGTGTAAATGTCCTGGTGACATCTGCCATGGATGCCCGGAATCTCGGTCCCACAACGCTCGCTGTACATGAAATTGATCGCCTTCCAGATGCTGCTCTTCCATGCGTCTTCGCCGATGCGGAACGGACGAGTTAGAGTATCCCCAGCGCGGATCGCGTAGCTGCCGGACTGGCGGATTTCCGAGAAATCGAGAACCTGGTATTCTCCGAGGTCTGTGGTTACTTGCTGGATCGCTTTGGTCAGAACTGTTTGTCCAGTTTGTTGGTCAATAAGAGAGAACTGCGATGCCGCTAGATCACTCGCAATCGCCGATTTTGAACTTCCCGTCGCGTATCCGCTGTGGCTGAATGCGATCCTGCCAGAACCGACATCCCAACCTTCGACGTGATCGGTCACCACGCTCTGCAGTTCCAGATGTGCGACATCGAGGCTTGTCCGATCGCCAGGATCCGGCAACTTCTTGGGCAAACTGTATGCGAACTCGAGCGCCGTGACGCGATCGCGGTCGAGAGGAGCGATCTCCCAAACAATCTGATTCCACGTATGGTTCTTGAGAATGATCGACTCGTGGCGCCCCTCGTTGTAGTGATCGGGCAACTTGTGGACTCCATCGTTATGCAGCACCAGAGAGCAGGAGATGGCCGGCGCTCCGACGACATCGGGGTAGACCCACAGCGAAATGCGGTTGAATTTGCCCCAGTCCTCGCCAGCGAATTTCCGAGTTGCGACTAGATCCTCCCACTCGCCGCTGCCATCGACTTGAGCAATGTTGGAAGTCGAATGGATCCGCAGCACGCGATTCGGCGCGGTGTCGTCGGTCATGGTCCATGGCTCGCGTGCACGGACTTCGACCAAGGTCATCTCTCCCGCGCCCGCGAACGACCACGACGATAAATTCTCCATATCGTCCAACAGACGCGAATCGAGAACTTTCTTGTGCAACCAGCGATATTCGGCCCCGTCTTCGTATCGAGCCACCATTGGCATGGTGAAGGCCGTCCGCTGGGCTACCAATGTGGGAGGGAGAAGTAAACCGAAATAAACGAGATTTCGCAGAGTACCCCAAAACAAAGGCGTCTTAGGCATTGAATCGGTCCTGCAATCTTGTGGTATCCAAATGATACCGCAATGCTTCGGTTCCCGACGGCAGGGGAGAATTGTTCTGTCTCCGCATCGTCAGGATTCTCGCCATAAGTTTTGTCGAGTCCGCGGTAGTAAAACACAAGGGATCCCTGGCCATGCAGGTGAAAGGAGCCGCGGAAGATAAAAAGATTTCCCAAGCGCTGCATGGTGTGACCGGAAATTTTAGGTGCAGATTAGGCGTTGAATCCTCTCCGGCCAAACGTCACACTCCGACGTTACGCGATCCCCTGCTTCTGCCGCGACTCCAGAACTGCAACTCGTCGTTTCCAAAGGAGATCGTACGTTCAAGCTGTGATTCGTCGATGTTGGCGAACGCGGAATCTTCTTGAAATGCATGTTTCTGTCCTCCCGCAATCCTGTGTCGCTGCAGGACGCGCCTCAATAAATAAGCTTTAGCGAAAACTGAATTTGCCGTGAGGTTCCCGCGGTCTTGCTGATCATGCCAAACCCTGTACCCTCGATGGTGTTCGCGGGTAGCCCCATGTTGACGATGTTGAACAGATTAAATAACTCTGCGCGGAATTGCAGGTCCGTTCGCTCCAAGCCATTTTCCCGGCGGCCAATCGGAGTCGTCTTGATCAGCGCAAAATCGAAATCATAATATGCCGGGCCGCGAAATGTATTGCGGCCGAGCGTTCCAAAGCGCCCGGAGTTCGGTCCGGTCCCGCCCGCGATCCCGATGGGAATGGAAAAGAAACTTGCGTTGTTCGCGCCAAGCCCAAAGTAATCGTCGCGCGGTCGCGTGGAACCGCCGGCGCTCGACAGATCCGGCGTTCCAATCTGGTCCGGCCGGTCGGCACCGATCGTCCCCGCTCCCGTCTGCTGGATTCCCGAGTACACTGTGAATGGTGAACCGCTCGTAATCGTCGAGATGCTCAGCAACTCCCAGCCCTTCGTCAACAGACGGGTTCGATCCGACTGAAGTCCCAAATGCTCGAAATGCAAGCCCTGGGCTGCGCTCAATGTGAAGGCATGCGTCACGTCAAAGCTTGACGGCCCTCTTTCCGCTTGTGTGTCGAACGGGTCTTGGGGACTGAACAGCGTCACAGCGCCGGTGCCTGCTCCTCCGAGGATGCCGCTGACATCATCCAACGATTTGCCCCAGGTGTAGCCGGCTTGCAACGATGGACCGCCGTGCCCAACATTTCCCGACAATGAGGTCTGCAAGGCGTTGTACGACGAGTGCGACGTTGCTGTCATCACAGACTCGAATCCGAAACCACCTGTCACAGCTCCGCTACTGTCGAAGTTTGTAAACCGCGCAAATTCCGAGTCTGCTCCGGGATATGCGTTTGGATAGGACATTCGAGGAAGTCGAAACGCCGATGTTCCTACATACGCGACATCGGCCGTGAGACCGCCGAAAGCCCGTTCCAGCCCCAGTGTCCAAGTTTGCAGGGAGCCATTGCCGAAACGCCGGTCGATTCCGGCCAGACTGAGCAGGGAGAGCTGACCACTCGGCGACAGTGTTGCCAATTCCTGCTGGTATCGATTTACGTCCATCACCGTGTTCGCCGGGACGTTTTTCGGATTGCCGCTGGCCAGCACGTTCACGCCAGCGGTGTTGTAGACCGGCGGCAATTCGTTCGGGGTAATTTGGAATCCGTAGGCAATCTCCCCGTTTTGCGCCGCATTGACACGTGGATAAACAACGTAGGGCGTTGACCCCGTCAGAAGATTGTCCTGCCAGATATTTGGCGGAATCACTGTGAAGGCCCCGCCTATGTGCACATGCACCGCGTGAGGCGCATTCCAGTCCACCTGCAAACGCGGCCCCCAGCCGTTCCAATCGGTTTGATAAGTAGGCTGCGGATTGATCAAGTATTCCTGCCCAACGCCCGCAGCTGGGAACGAATTCAGAAAGCTCGACGTTCGCTGCGCTCGCTCCGAAATCGGCGTGTAGAGTTCGTAGCGCAGCCCATATTCGAGCGTCCAATGCGGATTGATTTTCCACGTGTCCGCGATGTAAGCGTTCACATCATTCCGGTTGATTGCTGCGGGCCCAACATGCGCGCCATCCGACGAATAAGTGGGCGCCACTGCGACCGTGTACCCATACGGATAGCCGATCAGCAAACTGCTTAGTGTGTCTGGTAGAGGATCGCCGACCTGCACATCGTGCTGTCCGCTAGCGGAAGGAATGAACACCGGCGAGTAAACCGTTCCGCCGCCAAAATCGTATTCACCATTCGGACTGATACCGAAGTATGTCGTGTCGCGATTAAGTCGCGCCTCCGCACCCCATTTCAGTGCGTGCCGCGCAGTCGTCCAGGTAAAGTTCAATTGCCCCTGGAATAAATTCTCGAACGCAGAAATCACCGAACCCGCCGTGCTGTTGTACGCCTCGTAAAGGCCATCGTTGAACTTCAATGCCGGATCGGTGTGGTTCAGTGTCACAAACGACGGGGTCGTCCGCGTGAAACTCAGCGATGACGACCAGAGAAACCGAGGCGACGAAGCGTGCGTGTAGGTGATGACTCCGTTGCGCTGCCGGTCCACATACTGCACGCCGAAGCTCGGGTCAAGCAGAGTTTGATCGGGATTTGTTGTCGGTCCCGTCAGGTTGTCGTAATTGAACCGGCCAAACAATTGGCCTTTTGCGCCAGTTTTCTGATCGATACGGATAGAAAACTGATTCGCATCCGTGTTCACGTTTGAAGGAGCAGCATAGGTTCGCGCCCCATACGCTCCGGTCGGGTTGTTAGGGAGCGGATAGCGCGCCAGTATCGAAGCAATCGCCGGATTTACTCCCGGGCTATTCAAACTCCCCGCGATCTGCAGCGTGTCCGTGCTGCCATCCGGATACGTCACCACATCCTGGCCCGCTCGCTCTGCCGCTGTAGGCACCGCCAGTACCTGCGTTGTACCAAGCACCTGCCTGAACCCCTGATATTGCACAAAGTAAAAGGTCCGGTCACGACCGTCATAGATATTCGGCAAAACAACCGGTCCGCCGTTTGTAAAACCAAACTCATTCCTGCGGAAAGGTGGGATTCGGCCCGGCTCTGCAATCGACGGGTGATCGAAATAGTTTCGCGCATCGAGCGCAGAGTTCCTTAAAAACTCGAAGAAGGAGCCGTGAAATCCGCTCCTCCCTGACCGTGTCACGATATTGGTGAAGCCAGCCGCGCCGCGCCCAATATCAGCCGGCATCCAACCCGAGCTCGACTGCAATTCCTGAATCGCGTCCACGTCGAAATTCGTGAACGTACTCCCGCCCATCTCAGGATCGCTGATATCAGCACCATCCATCGCGAAGACAGCCTCAACACCGCGCTGTCCGTTGATGGCAAACTGCTGGGTAAAATTTGTCTGTCCATTCACGTCCGTCATCGTGCCCGCCGCCAACAGCAGAAGTGTGCTGAAGTCACGGCCGTTCAACGGCAACTCGTTCACCTTTTGGCTGGAGAGTTTCTCGTCGCTCGTCCCGCCGGCCGCGACTTTGGAAGTAGCTTGCGGATTGACCGCGATAGACACCACGTTTTGATCGGATACCGTCAAAACCATGGCCACATCACTAATATCCACTGCCACCGGCACGGTCGGACCTCGCCCCGGCAGTTGCACGCTTACCTTATGTGGCCCAAGTCGAATGTCCGCAATCGCGAACCTTCCGTCGATTCCCGTGACTGCGGTTTGATTGTTTTTGGCTTCGGATGTGAATACCGTTACCTTCGCTCCGGCCACAGGTTCACCGGCAGCCGTGCGTACGACGCCAGCCCAGGCCGACGCGGATGGAACACTCTGTTGTGCTACAAGGGAGACCGCGGCCATTAGTCCCAACAACAAACACGTCTCTATTAGTCGGAAGATTTTATGAAGGGCTCGAGCTATTACGTACTGCTCGGCATAGCGGTCCTCATGCATGAAAACTTTCCTCTAGCGTACCGATAGAAGTGTCGAACCGCTTCCGCTTACGTACTCGTGACTTCTATGCCTTGGAATCGATAGGGATTCAGGACATCTTCGGCTGATGCATCGGTGATCAAACGCGTCAGTCGAGAAGCAGGACCGACCAGGTATGGCAGAGATGTCCCCATCTTCCCAAGTAAAATCAGGCCAACCACTTTCGTCGAAACCCCTATCATCGCTTGCTTCACGTACGCTTCTTCTTGGTCACCGACGGTTATTCCGACCTCCGGATGCAAACTGCACATTCCGAGAAAACATAGATCAGCGCGAATGGATTCGACTCGACGAATGGTCTCGATGCCTGTCGTGACCCGCGCCTCTTTAAGAAGATTTCCTCCGAGCATCAGCACGCTCAACTTCGGATGATCCGCCAATGCCAGCGCAAGCGGTGGGCTGTTGGTAACAATCGTCGCCGAACGCTCTCTCGAAAGGTAGGACGCAATCCTCAGATTCGTGGTGCCTCCATCAATCAGCACCACCTGACCGTCGCGGATCATGTCAGCCGCCGCTCGAGCAATTCCGATCTTGCTCTCCATGTCGATTTGTTGGCGAGACACGAAAGGAACGTCCTCGGCACGGCGAGGCAGGGCGCCGCCGTGTACCCGTTGGATTCTTCCCGAATTCGCCAATTCGCGCAGGTCTCGACGAATCGTGTCTTCAGAGACCCTGTATCGACTGCTAAGGTCCGCGGCGAGGACTCGGCCCTCACTGCCAAGCAGCTCCAGAATGTACTGGTGGCGCTCTTCCTTTAAGGCGTTTAGGCCTGCTTCCGCTTCTGGTTTCATTTCCGTCAACATACACGAATACGCTCCATAATGCACGTTTATACGCGTATTATCGTGTTTATGCATGAAACCGCCAAAAATGGCCCCAGGCAAGGTCTTTCGCAAAATCGTTCAGTTCGGGCAGTCGTCTTCGACTACGGAAACGTTCTTTGCCTCGAGCAAACGCCGGAGGATATGAAAGGTATGGCGCTCGTGTGCGGAATTCCCCACGAGCGATTCTCGGAACTTTACTGGAAGCTGCGGCCGCCCTACGACCGGGGTGATATCGACGGCCCGCTTACTGGACGGCGGTGGCTGGCCAGCAAGAACTGGCTTTGAACAAAGATCAGATCGCAATACTCATCAAACTCGACAGCGAAAGTATCACTCGACCAAATCAAGGCGCCGTGGAATGGGCAAACCTCTTGCACCATGAAGGCTTCCCCTTAACTCTTCTCTCAAACATGCCGCTCGAACTCAGTCGCCATGTGACCAAGTCCTTTCCGAGCCTCTCTACATTTGAATACCTGATTTATTCCTGCGACTACGGGTCCATAAAGCCGGAACTGGCGATTTATCGAAGTTGTCTCGAACTAGTCAAAACGGCCCCGCAAGACATCTTGTACCTGGATGATCGCGCCGAAAACGTCGAGGCGGCAGTTCGCTTGGGAATTAACGCTGTACTGTTTGACACGGTAGAAAAGACTGCATCAAGAGTCGGGAGCCAATTCGACATCCCTGTCCCGAGCTATGGCCACTGTCGCCAATCAAGTTCGCGGTACAGCTCAACAAATCGGCGTCCGGATCGGTTGGAATCCGATTGATGCAGCAACGCAGCCTCCAACAGGTACGCGTGAGCGTGTCCTTACTCTTTCTGATCCACGGACTGATCATCGCAACCTAGGCTTCGAGGATTCCTGCCTTTCAGGCGCACCTCCATCTTTCTTCCGCTGTTTTGGGCAGGTCGTTGATCATGGCGGCAATTGGTTCCGTTCTCGCCATGCCTGCCGCTGGATGGCTCATTAACAAGTTCGGCGGTCTGAGCATCGTGATTGGGGCGACATTGGGGTTTGGCCTCGCACTGCCCTTGATTGCCGAATCCAATACGGTCCTAACAGTGTCGGTCGCTTTTCTTTTCTATGGGGCGATAGCTGGTTCGATGGATGTAGCGATGAATACTCACGCCGTGATGCTCGAGAAGCGATACCGGCGTCACAGCATGTCGTCATTCCACGCTCTCTTCAGCTTGGGTGGAATGGCCGGATCTGCGTTAGGGGGACTTGGTTGCTTCACGTGCGGGTTCGTCCGGGATTCACTTTTGGGTCAGCGGTATAGCACTTGCAGCAGTGTCCATACTCGCATTCAGGTGGCTTCCGCTTCCCTCAGCATCTGAGGACGCCGAGAAAGTTGCATCCGGAGGCACGATTAAGTGGTCTGTAACATTAGGCTCGCTCGCTCTTCTTGTATTTTCCAGTATGGTCGTTGAAGGTACGATCGCCGATTGGAGCGCGATTTATCTTCGTACTTCGGTTCTCACCGGGCCAGGATTGCCCGCGCCTGCAGAAGGAACCCACGTCCCAAAAATCACAATGGAGTGATGATGCAACTTCTTGAAGAATCCATACGTCTGCAAGTACCTGATAATACAAGACATGGTGGAGGCGGCGGGAGTCGAA
>CAWCEA010000002.1:0-647109 GCA_963794455.1 uncultured Acidobacteriaceae bacterium
TCTCATGACGAACTGGTTGTCGGTCGAAAACACTCGATCGACGAATCGGCAGTCGAACCGGACGCAATCGTGATCGCCAACTCAGGACGGTTGCAAGAAAATTGGAGGGTCAGATCGGAATGCTAAACTCTGGCATACTATGCAATCCAGGAAGTCCCATTTCGATCACATCCGCGTGGTCAAGCGGCTTCGTTCACGAACTAAATCCGAGCATCAAATAAGAGAACCGTTGCTGAACTCTCTGTTGACTGACTTCCGAACATCAACGGTCGCCCCCCCGTATTGGAGACAAACGTGAAGAAAATGCTGCGAGTGTTACTACCGTCTCTTTTTGCCCTACACAGCCTGCCGGTCTTAGCTCAAAGCGCCATTACCGATCCCAGCGCCACTCAGCAGCCGGATCATTTTCAAACCGCTCAAACCCAAAAGAATTCAGATCCCTCCCATATTCGCTACGTCACTGACGACTGGAATTGGCAACAAGCTCCTTCCGACAACCTCGAAACGCCGGGTCGTCATAGCCTTCATTTGGCACCTTGTCCCGCAGGGCTAGATACGGCTGCAGGAAGCCACTACTACGTATACCGCGTCTACATCTCTGGGCCGGGAACTCCTGAAGCCGCGCCGGTCACGGACGGAACTTGCAAGTCAGGAGCTGTCGTCGGCACGATCACCGTAACAACAAGCTACCCTCACTCCGCAGGATACACGGTCGGATCCGCATCAACGGGCATTCAAGAGGCCTGGAACGACGCTTGGCAAGGGGACCGTGGCGCATCCACATTGAACGCTGCTGGGCAAACAGCCCCGTATGTCAAATTGGTTGCTGGAAGAGACTACCATGTTTATTCCAGCGTATACCTGAGAGGTTTTGGCGGAATATTGGATGGGGCTGGGGCACTGATCTATTGCTCAACAAGAGATCGCTGTATCTATATCGGCACGACGCAGGGTTTCCCCGCTGTAGCTCACCACAAACTCTATAATCTGAGCGGCACAAGCACAGTAACCGTGGACGGAGTTCAGATCGCGAATGAGTCTGCGAGCTCCGGGCTATTTACAATCACGACGGCCGGTAAGCATCCATTTGTGGAGGGCGACGTTGTGGACTGCGAGGTTCATTCGGAAAACATTGATCACCATTGGGTTTCAACAGTTCTTTCTTCGGGTTTGACCAGCACCCAATTCCAAGTTAAGTTCGGGTCCGCTACGGCGGCGGGCGGAAAATCTTTCGGCTTCTGTGGTTTGTTAAATGCTTTCATTGAAGACAACTCCGAACATGTTGCGATACAGGACATTAACCTATTTCAAATGTATCCTGGCGGGAATGGACAATTCTCTTATGGAATCGTTAACGATAACGATCAGCAACTTCACATCGAGCGGGCAACAAATCGCGCAACTCGCGTCATCCGCAGCGATGCCGGGTTTCCAATGGGTGCCTTTGTATATGAGCGAGTCGATCAAGGTGCTGCGGGAATAACCTACGTTCACGACTCCGAAATCGGAAACATAAACTGCGCCCAGGCTGGGGGCAACGGCTTCAAGATGGAAAACACCGTCTGCCAAGGCTTCCCTGTATACGGAGTGCGATACTTCGGTGGGCTGCAGTCAGCGACTTTTGAAGACATATATCAGGAATCCACCGGCTCTACTCACAACCCACTCTATACGGACAATCTCGCCTCGCAGATGGGATATTTGGTTCAGGGTGGACAGGGTGGGGTGCGGTTTTTGGGTTTCTTCCCGACCAGCGGATATGCTCCCAAGTTCATCCGTGGCGGCAGTTCTACGCGGTATTACTTCGTCATTCCTCGTAGTTCGAAATATGGCTATGGCGCTCTGTACTACATTGGGTCAGCGGACCCTCAGAGTGAAATTGTCCCTATTCGGCTGCAGTGGCCCTCGATTGAGCTTCGAGACATTGGAACCCTCACTTGGGATATTCTCGTCAATCCGAGCACCGCAACCTCTGCGCCTTATGCAACGGGAAATTATGCACTTGCCACAAATGTTTCTGGCAATTGCGGAACGAATGGCATGTGTTCCTTTACGGATGCCCAACCGGCCCTGTCCGCATACACAGTGCCAGTTGCACGGTTTGGCCCACAATTCTGGTTTTGGCCATCGGCGGTCACCCTGAATAGCGGGCTCATTCAAACGGATGTCGCGGATACGGACGGAGGGATCATCTCTGCATACGGATCTAAGACGGTTTCGCTCATCGCGCCTCAATCTCACCCACGAGGGGTCGCAGCAGCCCATACTCCGATTATCCAAGCGGTTGCGGAACCGGATTCGGGCTTTGGCGAGGGACTATTTGCTACTCTGGAAGTCAGTTGCGACGTCTCCAACAACTGTTCCCGGGCAAACGCCAAAGGCCGGTTAAACTTCATGAACGGTGGGGTGGCGCCCTTTGACCTTATCACCCTGAGCGACTCGAATCTGCAGAAGACGCTGGCTACACCGGGAAACCGCCCATCAAACGACGCACGCGACACGGCGTTTGGCATCGATCAAAATGGCGGGCTTTCTCAGCGTGCTCCCCTATCGATCAGTTCGTACATCGATGTTGTGCCGAACGGGGCAAACTTCTCGGAGCGATTGACTGCCTCGCAAAAGACCTTTAACGTTCCAGTCGCTATCAATGGACATCTCACTCAGAGTTCTTCCGGAAACCTAGCTGGAGAATGTTCAATGTCTTCCGGCACATCGTCTTCCGGGACTTCGTGCACGTTCAAGCTAAAAGAACCATATCCGGGCAATTGCATATGTATTCCGGCGGTTCAAGGAAAGGTGCCACTGCCAGGAGCGTGCAGTGTGTCCGGTTCGAATGTCACGATCACGGCCGCCAGCCCGAACTCTGAGGTCTGGGGTGCGATTATCATCGGGAGTCCAAAATGACTCAAAAAATAAGGACTTTCAACTTGAGAACGAACAGGAATGCGTCCGATCGAATCAGTCGAGATCTTTTGGCGGGGATTCGCTGCGCGGTTCGCTCAGTGCTCCTGGTTTCGGATCAGACGCAGGTCAAAACGTCGCAGCAAATAAAGTGCATCTTCATCGATTCTCGCGTTCTCTGGCCTTCGGTTGTAAAACGCCAACTCGTATGTGCTCCTTGCCCCGAAGCCTACCATCTCCATACACCTCAGCGAAACGCGTCCCTGAGAACGTTATACGGCTGGATAACAGCAATGCCGCAATTGCTGAGGTACAAAAGCAGGCACCATAGCACCATAAATTCTCCGCGACTTATCTAGGTCGCTCAGCGCAGGCGATTCAACAGGGGGGAGACTGGGGCTGCGAAAGAAGGACGGCGAACACTCTCACGAAATAACGGCGAGTCACTCGGCAATCGTATAGGGCGGAGCGAACTCAGGAACACCTGCGTGCCTTCCGGCGATCCACCTGAGCACATATACCTTCTTTGGATCAGTTAGCCCGTGGGTGATAGCGTTTGGAATCACTTCCAACACGGCATGGGCACCGAGATCCTTGTAGTAATCAATGTCAGGCTCAACTTTGATGCACGGGACTCCGCCGATTGTCTCTGTGTCTTTCTCATGGAACGTGAGTTGGACATTAGCCTCGCCGAACTGAATCTGTTTGAAGCTTGACGTTGCATCGGGATGGAAAAGGCCCGGATTGGGCTCTGGTGCAAATTCGCCATCCGCGGCCGCTCTGCGGACCCGATCTACCAACGACTTGTCAGCGTAACCAAAGAATCGATCTTAAGCCAAAGATTCGTCCCACAGGATCGATTTGAAATAGTCCAGGGGAGTTCTCGAAGGAAGCTGGATCGCTTTCATCGCGGTCGTCAAGTTCAGTAACGAGGCCAGTGCTGGCGGCTTGCTCTGCCGGAGGTAGTCGTAATGAGCCTGCGCCTCTGTGTCCGAACAGCCGAGACCAATAAAACTCGCGACTGTGCTGTCAGCCTCCTTCAGGTCATCCCATGCGAGAAACTGGAAGGTGGTACTGTCCGGCAGTAGCATAAGGTCCACCAGCGCGACCGCAGCAGTCGAGAGTTTGAGAGGAGTAAAACCGGCGTCCACATGCTCATCAGCGGTAACTAACACCGTGCAGTTGTCTTGGAGATTGTCTCGGTAAGGAAGGCGGAAAACTTTCGCAGGGCCCGGTGCGTAATTGTCGAAAAGCATATTCTGAAAGCCGTCGAGGATACGAATGCGAAATTCCCCTCCTTGGATCGGCTGGCGGGTACCGTCAAAAACTGTGACTACCATGGTTGCCTTGTTTCCGTCATCAGGCGCCATAGCGCTCTTTTTCTTCAATGCCTTCTTAGCCATCTCGTCTCCTTCCGAGCCCCCTATTGGCGCTCCTTATAAACTCCTGCGGCAGGGACTTCGGGTAGTGGCCTATGACCCTTCCTACGGGGTGTCCAAATCAACCCACTGGCCGCCGTTCCATACCTCGATCTTGGTGATGGGGTGGATCTCCCAGAGCGTGGAACGCAGACCCTCTGTGATCATGTCCTGGTGCTCGGGATCGAGCATCAACCAGCCGCTGATCCGAACCTTCTGCTTGTTGTAACTTGCGTTAGCCTTACTGCCGATGTGCGATGCCCAGGGTTTCAAGTGAGCCGTCGTCCATTGTGCGTGCTGTCGGCGCACCCGAGGTGTCGTTTCAACGATGATGGCGAGATCTTCTCCGTCACCCAGATGGGCTGTAAGAGGCATATGCCAGTCGACATCATTGGCAAGATGTGCATGGCAGTTGGTTGATTCGCCGCCGCTCGTAGAGCTCGCGCTTGAGCTTTCCACCTTCACTGTGTAGAGATACCCTTCGACTGTGATCGCCGCGCCCTCCACGGGTGTGATCGTCGCGAGTTGAGCCGATGTCCAGTCCATCCGACTCTTCGGAGCATGTTTAGCGTAGTCGAGGGTGTTGATCGCATTCCAAGTCACGGCGTGATACGAGGGTGGAACATCGGTTCTGTTCTTGCGCCGGTTGGTATCTGCGTCCCCACCGTCACCGGTTTCTCCACATGTACCCTCCTCACTCGCGAACGATGCAACCTGCGGGGCGGGTTTATCCCAGTCGGGTGAAATCGTCGTCGTCGATGCTTCCTCTGGCCCTCCACTTCCCGTTGTTGTCGTGGAAGTTTGCTGAACCTTGACGTTCTTGCTCCACACCCATCCACTATTGCCATTCACTATGACGTGTAAGAAACCGTTCGTTGCTCCGGCCTCCAACAATTGGAGCTGGGCGGGAGGCGTGAGCTTATCGATCGGCGATCCATTCGTTGACGGATCGGGCCGTAGATTCACGTTTCGGGTGACAACGGCTGTTTGGGAGCAAACGAAACCGACGGAAGAGAGTGCGAGCACTGCCGTACAAAGCAGGTGGTTCATATTATCCCCCTGTACGAGAACTTGTGGACTTTATTGTTCGCCGGGGTTCAGTACGTGATGTGAAACGAAGAGACCGGAATAATGTGTAGCGGCTTTGTTCCCTTGTCAATCAAAAAACAAATCTTGTTACAAAATCAGAACAGTGCGGGATTCAGGAGTCGCAGGCCTGACCTGGCCAAAGCCAATCTTAATCTGCGAATTGGAACCGTCACGTTTTTCCAGCTCGATCGCCCTGTCCTCGATCCCAGCCTTGACAGCAGCTATACTTACTCCAACTCGCCGAGAGCTGAAATTATAAGTGTAGTGCGGGCTTCAGTGAACGTCGAGGCAATCCAATCTCGCAAGCAGGAGGGATCCATGGCACAGTTAGACGGTGTTGTTCGCCTATTGAAGGTGGAACACGATCGACTAACCAAACAAATGCGGGGAATTTCTGCGGCGCTGTCAGCTTTCGGCGCAGCTTACGGCAAACGGCCTACGGTGCGCCGCAAGCTCTCAGCTGCTGGCCGCGCCCGGATAGCGGAGGCTCAACGTCAGCGATGGGCAAAGCTGAGGGGGGATAACGGTGTGACGAAAAGCGTTCTATCTGGGCCCAAGAAACGGACGATGTCAGCTGCGGCCCGGAAGCGAATCGCGGCCGCGCAGCGAGCTCGGTGGGCGAAGTTCAAAGCTGCCCAGCGGAAGGCCGCCTAGCACAAGATTCAGCCTTCGCAAAAACATACGGCCCGCTTTCCCGAGAACGGGAGAGCGGGCTTTCATATTGAACGGAGTTTCGCACCCTGACCGTCAAACCCAGCGGTTTAACGAGCAGCCCGTCTGGTGGCGGATTCAGATGACCCGTCGACGACTAAATCTTGCGCAACCAGGCGGCAACTGCTCGCAGATCGAAGCTGACTCAACCGTCTGAAAATGCGGGGATCGATCCTTCTATCAGCTATGCGCTATCCGTTGGAACTCAACTCTTCACTTTTTCTCGCTCACGGTCCAGAACGGCTCCTTCGTGGCCACGAACTCGATAGGAACCTTCTGCACGAATCCCTTCAGCCAACGCGTGCATTCCTCCATCCCGCCCTGCTCGCTCGGAACATGTCCGATCACAATCAACGCTTTGTGGCGCCCCTGGGTCACGGCGTCGGCCGCATACTCCACCGTCTCCCATTCACGCGTCTCTCCAACCAGCAACACCTGCACGTCATTCCGCTCCAGCGCCTGCACCTCCGACTGGAAACCCGCAGCCCCCGGGCTAAATCCGATCTTCGTAACCCTCGTCTCCGGCTCGCCCACGACGCGTACCACCGGCGAGTCCAGCTTGCTCGCAATCTCCTCCGCCAGTTTCCTTACCGTGGTTTCGGGCATGACGAACAGATACTGGTTCTCCGAGTTCTGGAATTTCTCCCAACCGAGCGAGTGCACCATTCCGGTTTCAATTCCATCCGGCGTTCGCATGTGCCAGTGATCGTGAAACCGCCAAATCACCATTCCGTGTTTTTCGATGAACGCCCTTTTCTCCGCCCATACCGGATCGCTTTCCGGCATCCCTTCGGGGGTATCCAGATGTGCGTAAAAGGTCGGCTCATGGGTGATCACGAAATTCAATCCCTTTGCCGATGCACGTCGTAGAACGTCCATCGTCGCCATCATGGTCACCGCAATTCCGGTCACTGCAGTATCAGGATTCCCCGCCTTGAATGTGTCTACGGTCTCCTTGTTCCAATCCACCCCGACCTGCTTCTGTATCGCCGCCACGACCTCTCGCGCAGTGACTCGTCGTTCCTGTGCCGTAGTTTCAGCAATCATGCCAAGCACGATCGCCATTAAGATCCAAACACGAACTATCTTCGTCTCCACTGTTCATCGCCTCCTTACTTCGTCGCATGGGATTTTCGCTGGCTAAGACTCAGAGCCTAGTCTGTTCAGGACGAGATCAGCAACTTGGAGGCGCTGCGCTCGCCGTGGGACTGCCATCGAGTGTCGAGTTTTCACATGCGGCGCAACCAGTTCGCCTCGCGGATCGAACCGCACGCACGTGCCAATCCAGAAACTCGGTGTGCGACCAGTCTTCGCTAGTTTAAAGGCCGTGAGGCGCGACACGGCGAGCAGCTCAGCGAGTTCAGCCGCGTTAAGCGCGCGACCGAACGGCTCGATCTGATGGGGAGAGGATTTGGCGTCGGTGGTGCAACCCCATTGGCAAAGTTAGTGGGTACGAACCACCTCCTTGACCAATGCGCCTCGGTGGTCAACCACAAAGCTGTTAACGGGTGCCCGCAAGGCAATGGATAAAAACCACTTAGGAGTTAACGTACGCTTAAGGCTTAGTTTCATTGACACCGCAAGAAAGTTCTTCGACAGTGACAGTGGCCCGGCCGACAGTCCCATTTGAGCTGAGCTGGTTTTATCAAGCCTGTTCTACAACGAAGAATGATGAATGACTTACAGCGGCCCCACAGCAGACATGTTTTCATCCGCACTGGGCCCAGGAAGTCCCGGGGGTGTCGGTCATGAAGCTATGCAAATATCTCGTCCTTAAGGCGCGCTTGCAAGGTGACGTCCAAATTCGGAGTTTCATCTTCCCCATATTGTTGGTGGGTGTCGCGCTGAATGGCGCAATGTTTGCGCAAACGCAATTCAAGACCCCCTCGCCCAAGGGCAGCCAGATCCAATCCGACTCCATCAAGAGCGCTCGGGTCCAGGATGTTCCGATGAGGAACGATCGTCAGCAGACGGAGCAGGAAAAGGCCGATCAGTCGAAAAATGTTCTCTATGTTCACCCGCCGTCGAACATGGCAGCCGTCAAGCCGAACGCAAAGTCCACGCACGCGCCGCCAGCGCCCTATGCCGGCCCCAAGGTCTTCCCGACACCCATTGTCAATCGGGGACCTCTGCCCCATGGCGTAAGCGGGAAGGATGAGGAGAAAGAAGAGAAGGAGAATACCGACAACCTGCTCCGCGCCTGGCAGAATCGCCAGCCGATGGCCAAAGTGCAGAAGGCCGTGCATGAGTCGCTGGTGATGCCTTCCGAACCCCAGAAGCCGACAGAGGCCGGTACGCCAATGGCTATACCGATGTCCACGCCGGATACGCTTACGACCACTGCTTGGGAGCAGATCGGTTCCGGCGATGACAATCCCGACGGCGTGCATTATGAAGCCGGTCGCGTTCGCCAGGCGAGCTATGCATATGACAATACCGTCGGCGCCACAACCCTCTGGCTGGGTGCGACGGGCGGCGGCCTGTGGAAGGCAGTGGACCTCTTATTCGCTGTCGCGTTCGTTCCCATGAGTGACAATCTTCCGGGATCGCCCTCGGTCGGGGCTTTCCTCGTGCAACCCGGTAACTCGAACAATATTCTTATCGGCAGCGGCGACACCGGCCGCTATCCCGGCACGGGCATGTACAAGACCAGCGATGGCGCCGCCACATGGCACCCGGTCAATCCGATCGATGGCACATCCTGGCCGTCGACGTTCCAGAAGATCCTGACCGACCTCCACGACCCCTCCGGTCAAACGGTGCTAGCCCAGGGAGACACCGGCATCTGGCTTTCCACCAATTTCGGAGATACCTGGTCGAAGGTGTATTCCGGTCCCAGCAGCGACCTGGTACAGGACCCAGTGAACACCTACATCTGGTATGCGGGCGTTGAGGGGGTAGGAGTCTTGCGGTCGACCAGCTACGGGCAGTTTTTCAACCCGATCGGGTCCGGCATAACCGGGCCGATCGGGCGCATCTCCCTTGCCGTTTCCGCCTCCGCTCCCGAGCATCTGTATGCGATTACCGCAACTACCGATTCGAATGGCGTTTCCACTTCGCTTGGTGGCATCTGGCGCTCTGACGACTATGGGGACGGGACTTGGAACCAGATCGAATCAACGGACCGAATCAGTGGACAAGCGCAAGCCTGGCACACAACATCCATCAACGTCGACCCCAATAACGCGGACGTAGTGTTCGCGGGCATGGCGAATATGGAAGTCACTTATAACGGAACCGCCTCCGCACCGACGTGGAAGTACTCGTCACTACAACAATTTGACGAAGGCCATGCGGACCATACCGGTTATGTATTCGAACCGGGAACCAGCAATGTCATCAGCACCTCGGACGGCGGTGTGTATGTGATCGACGAGAACTCGCTTTCTGTCTCAGCGTCGCTGAACCACAACACGAATCTCAATGTGGAGCAAGTGTATGGGCCGGTGGGGGCTTTAGCGTGTTCACTGAACACGCCGGATGAATGTATCAGCGGGCTGCAGGACAACGGTTCGATCACCATCAATCGCTACGACTCGCCGCCGCTGGAGAAGAGGCTGGGTAACGATGGCGCCGCCGTCAGCATTGCTCCCGATGATGCCAACGAATTGTTTGCCATGTCCAATGGCGCACGTTTTTACACTACCGACGATTTCAATTCGCAGGTGGGAGATTATGGGAGTTGTCTCACCAATAACTTTTACGCCACAACCATGATCGACCAGACTCCGCCGAATGGGTTCACGCCTTTTATCTATACCTTCAGCGTCCCCGGCAGCGGCGGCTACTACAGCTATATCTACTATAAGCCGGTTGACTCAAATTGCGACTGGACCGTCGCCAACCCCGTCGGTTTCGATATAAATGTTTTCAGCCCTCGATCCATGGATGCCTCGAATGATCCGGGGGCCTATGTCTTCTATTTGGTTGGATGGAACACCGCATGGCTTCAGGTTGCGGACTCATATAGTGATGGCCCCCTGGGCACCATGGGATATGAGAATCGGACCCCTCCTTTGTCCCACAGTTCCACGTTCAACGATTCTCAAGTCGCTGCCGACCGCTCTAGTAGCCGCCCCTTTACTGTTACCTACACGACTGGCATCGCAAGACCCTCGCAGGCTTTCCTTAGTAATGATCGCGGCCAGAGCTGGACCGAGGTCACCGGCGATCTGGCTTCGAGACTGCCGGACGCAAGCTACTGGAAACTGGTCGCCAATCCTCAGGACCAGCGCCAGTTATTTCTCGCAACCGACCAGGGTATTTATCGCTCCGACAATTTCGGTGCGAACTGGTACCGCTATATGAGCGGCATGCCCGATGTCGCCAACATCTTCGGTATGGAGTTGAACTACGACAACGCCAATCCTCCGCTGCTACACATTGGGACCTACGGTCGTGGTTTCTGGGAGCGGCAGGTACAATCGGACGTTGTTCTGCAAAGTTTAACGCTCAATCCCGTCCAGGTTGTTGGAGGCCAATACGCACTGTTTGACGTGACCATCGACCGGCCGGCCCCCCGGGACATCACCATTACATTGACCAGCAGCAACCCCGCCATTTATCCCGCTCCGACCTCGGTCACGATTGCACAGGGATATTCCGACGCCGGGCTGGAAATCAAGACTTCTACGGTTACTTCAAGACAACGGGTGAGTCTCACCGCGAGCTACAATCAGCTGTCTCCCGCTGCCGTGCTAACGGTTACGCTGGCCCCGACGGTTACGCAAGTTGCAACCTCGAAAACGCCAACCCCTTTCGGGGAGCCGGTCACCTTCACGGCTTCTATTACCTCAAGTTACGGCTCACCTTCCGGCACGGTTTCGTTTTTTGATGGAAGCGCGTCGATCGGTACGGGCACGGTCAGCGGCGGAAAGGCAATTTTGACCACGTCAACTCTTAGCCTGGGAATGCACTCGATTAAAGCGGTCTATGCGGGTGCCGGAAACTTTGCCTCTAGTACGTCGACCGCCATCGCTCAAGTTGTGAATCAAGCGACGAGCGCAACCGCGCTCTCGTCCTCTGCGAATCCATCAGCATTCGGTGCGAACGTGACATTCACCGCGACCGTTACTTCCAATGGTGGGGTGCCAACCGGCGCCGTCACCTTCAAGCTGGGAGGCACATCTCTGGGATCGCGCACGCTCAGCGGAGGACACGCTACCTTCTCCACCTCGGCGCTGACAATTGGAAGCCACAATCTTACGGCAACCTATGCCGGCAATGCTGACTACACGGCAAGCGAGTCTGCGGCGCTGTTGCAGAAGGTGATCAAGGCCGCCAGTTCGGCCACTGTAACGTCGTCAGTGAACCCTTCGTCGTTCAATCAGTCTGTGACCTTCAAGGCCTCGGTAAAGTCGGCGACGGGTGGTGTTCCGACCGGCACAATAACATTCAAGAACGGGGCGGTTCCGCTGGGGTCGTCGACGCTGGCTGCGGGAGTCGCGAGAATTACCGTCTCTACGCTCGCCGTGGGCGCCCATACCATCACCGCCCACTACGGCGGCAATGCGGTCTATGACGCAAGCACATCGGCGGCTCTTACCCAAACCGTTCACAAGGCGACTACTACGACGGTAGTAGGTTCTTCGCGCAATCCTTCCAAGAGCGGTCAGGCCGTTATTTTCACCGCTACGGTATCCCCTGCCTTCGGCGGAGGTCCCACTGGTCCCGTGATATTTAAAGATGGGTCTGTCACCATTGGCGCGGGTCCGGTCAACGCCACCACTCATAAGGCAACCTTCACCACGACAAAGCTCGCCGTAGGTACACACAGCATTACCTCTCACTACGAGGGAAATGCCAACTTTGCGACCAGCACTTCTGCGGCGATAAAACAGGCCGTGCAATAGAGAAGCGCAGAAATCAGATTACAGCGGCGACGTGGAACTCAGCCGCCACGCGCCCGCAACCAACGAGCGACCGACACTGGGTCGAATCGTACGCAACTGCCGACTCTATAAGATGGGAGTGCACCACGTTTCGCTAATCTGAAGTGCCCGTTGTCCCAGAGAAGCGCCCAACTTGTGAAGATGCCAACTTTGATCAGCGGCTTCTCGTACTTGAGACCTGGGGACGTTTGGTGCCCTTTGTCTGGGGATTCAGCGCCAAGTGGCTACCGATCTTTCTTGGTTTGCGGCCCGTACGTGGACGGATTCTACTCCCAGCCATTGCCTTAAATTCAGGTGGAGTCTTGCTCGCGCTTGCTGCCGCGATTTTGCCTGCCACGGTATTAATCCTTACAGGGTTAGTCACTGCCATTACTGCGTTACGGTTGTTCGAATCTTCAGAACGTCCAGCCAAGGTGAAGGGGGTTCACGTGAGCTTTCCATTCTTCGTGCGACTCGCCTGCATCTGGGCGTTGATTGCAGCCTTTCTGAGCCTTCTCCTGTTCCAGAACGCACTCGCCCCTCCAATCAATAGCTGTATATCGTGACACGATATACAACAGGCGCAATTCCAGCTCTCTCGCCTTGGAGGGGGATCGTCATACTGTAAAGTCTCTTGGGTTGTCATCGGTGCAGCTGAAGATGGAAAAAGGTCCTCACTGGATCAACTTGCGCTTGATTTCCGCCAGCGATGTGTCGCCTTCCTCGATCAGCAGTTGCAGCATTTGCTCGCCTAAATCACTGCCGACATAGCCGCGCAGTTGCTTCAATCCCAACCGCGTGGATTCCAGCTGCTTGATCAGCGCGAGGATCGTATCGAGCGAGTTGTGATCAACCATAAGGATTGGTACGGAGGAAACGAGCGCTTTCCATGGCCGCTTTATCGTACCTGAAATGGCAGGCCGCACTTATGAATCGTGACTGAATGTGCTTGTCCGTGGTCGGTTCCGACTGCAAGGCACAACCTAGAGGGAGGTGTAGGCGTTGAACCAGGAAATGGCGCTTGGTCTACGAAAAACAAAAGACTTGTGAATTAACGGTGCCACCGCCTCGGATCGTAGGTACTCTAATCGGTGCTGGCGTCGCAGAGATTGGATTCACTTTTAAAAGTTTCCTAGAAGTCATCTCATAAATGTCTTGCGAGAATGAGTAGGCAGGCAAGGTGGACGAAGCCGAGGAAGTTTTCAATCTTCGTCTCCCAACGAGTCGTGAGCCGACGAAAGTTTTGCATCCAGGCAAAGAGCCGTTCCACCTTCCAGCGTCGTTTGTAGCGTCTGAGCGATCTCCCATCCTGCGTCCTTCGTTTGCGGTTAACGCGATTCGGAGAGATCATCTCGATGCCGTATTCGCTCATCTGCTTATCCAGAGTGTCTGAGTCATATGCCTTATCGCCGATGAGCCTTGCGGGCCGTTCGCCTAAGAAGCATCCGGCAAGAACAGCTTCCACAAGCCGGCACTCAGCGACAGTCACGGCAAGAGGAAGACCGTCACAACGCTCATTCTAGAGCGATGTTGATGGACGTATGGCCCCGAACAGGAGATGGCGTGACGACCCACGGTAACCATGGTCGTTTAAGGATCGCTGTGCAATGCCGAGTAAACCTTGGACAGCAACGACTTTCTGGTGAATGGCTTCTCCAGGAAATGTTCCTGTGTCAACAGTCCGCGCAGCGCAACCAGATCCCCCGTGTATCCCGACATAAACAAGACACGCAGGTTGGGATGGTTCGATTTGACTTGGGACAAAAGCTCAGCCCCATTCTTTCCGGGCATGACAACATCTGTCAGGAGTAAGTCAACATTTGACTCCGAATCTTTCATGAGCTTAAGCGCGCCTTCCGCGTCCCCTGCTTCGATCACGTCGTAACCCGCCCCTCGCAACAGCCGGACCGTCAGTTCTCTCAGAATTTGGTCGTCCTCAACTACTAATATCTTTTCTGATCCTCGCAAGGCTTCGGCTTCTATGCGGCAGGACGCAAGCGACTCCGCTCTTTCGTCAACTCTTGGGAAATAAATCTTGAATGTGGTGCCTTTGGTTGGCTCACTGTACACCATGATGTAGCCGTCGCTCTGCTTTACGATTCCGTACACAGTGGCGAGACCAAGACCGGTCCCCTGGCCGGCGGGTTTGGTAGTGAAGAAAGGCTCGAAGAGTTTGGATTTAGTGTTTTCGTCCATTCCGCAACCCGTATCGCTTACGGCCAAGACCACATATTGTCCAATCCGGGAACCAGGGTGGTGGAGCACGTAGTGTTCATCCAATTCACCATGTGTGGCCTCGATGATGATTTGTCCTCCAGTGGGCATCGCGTCTCGGGCATTCACCACTAGATTCATCAGAATCTGTTCAATCTGGCCCGGATCAGCTTTGATACTGCCGATCGAAGCCATCGGCCGGAATTCGAGGTCGATGTCCTCGCTGACCATTCGTCGAAGCATATTAATCGTATTTTGTACGACTTCGGTAATATCCAAGACCTTCGGGAAAACAACCTGTTTGCGGCTGAACGTCAACAGCTGACGAGTAAGCAATACGGCTCGTTGCGACGCTTTCTTGATCTGCAAAAGGTTCTTGGTCACCGGACTCTCAGTTGCAATCAGCTCCAGCGTGATATCGGAATAGCCGATAATCACACTCAACATGTTGTTGAAGTCGTGCGCGATTCCTCCAGCCAGGCGCCCGACAGCTTCCATCTTCTGGGCCTGGCGAAACTGCGCTTCTAACAACTGCATCTCAGTAATGTCCCGAGTGATCCCGAGAATGCAACGCTGTCCGTCGACCTCAATCGACTCGGCCCATGTCTCGGCCTCTCGAATCTCGCCCTTCGCTGTGCGGTACTTGATCTGCTTCTTCGCGACCCGCTCCTCTTCTTTCAACTGGCGCAACATTTCCATGCGGTCGGAGAGTTCGGACCAGAATCGGATCTCCGAAGCTGTGTGACCAACCACCTCTTTCCGGTCGTATCCAACTAACTCAAGGAAAGCTTTGTTTACGTCGAGAAAGCGCCCGTCCTCTTCGCGCGATAGACTGATTGCCAGCGGATTATTGCGAAACGCCTTGCTGAAGCGCTCTTCCGATTTACGCAACGCCTCTTCGGCTAACTTCCTGGCCGTGATGTCCTGCAGAACGCAAGCAAGGTGCTCGACGCCGGTCGCACCCTCGATGGGAAAGTAGGACACGGCCAAATCCCTTTGCCCCACGTTGGGGAAGTCGTAAGTCAATTCATATTGCACAACCTTGCCGAGGAAGGACTCGTCCATCTTCGGCTTAATCTGCGTTTCGAACACTTCTCTCCCAACCACTTCCTCCGCGATGTGCCCAACGACTTGGTCTGCAACCATGCCGCGAAAGTTCAAGAACGCTCGATTCGCGATCAGGTAACGATACTGACGATCCACGACCACGATCATTTCCTCCAGACCCTCGACGACCCTGGCATATTCGCGGAGCTTTTCCTCTGTCGCTACTCGTTCGGTGATGTCGCGCAACACCGTCACCCCTCCACGTAGGGTACCGAGCCCGTCTCTAAGTGGGCTGGCATAAGCCTCCAGGAAAGCACCGTCAGTGAGCCGTGGATTGCGAATGTATATGACGGCAGTGCCGGTGTCTCCCCGGATGGCACGAGCCAGGGGATTGAGCTGGGGTGGAAACGGGGTCACCTTGTCGGGAAGGTACAAACCATAGTGCCGAGTCCATTCCTCAATTGTCACGTTGGTCGCGCCGAGTCCGACCATTTTCTCCGCTGCCGGATTCCAGAGGATGAAGTTTCCATCCTCATCGGCTGCCACCAAACCCTCGGACATACTATCCAAAATGGATTCGAGGAGTATGGACTTGTCCTCCAAAGCCTGCCGCGAACGGCTGAGTTCTTCTTCAGCCTGCTTGCGCGCGGTTATGTCCTCGGTAAATATGAGAATGCCCCCGACTCCTCCGGTTCTGTCACGCCATGGCCGTATTTCCCACCGTATTAACTGTCTGGAACCGTCGGGCCGATCGAAATAGTCACTCTCCGCCCTCAACACTTCGCCAGCCAGTCCACGACGATGGGCCTCTCTCCATCGCTCGGGCACCTCAGGAAAGATCTTATAGTGCGAAACTCCAAAGAGTTGGCGATCGGCCAAGCCATAGTCTGTCCGCCAACGATGGCTTGCATGCAGGTACCGCATCTCCCGATCAAACATGGCTAGCGCGGCTGGCGCGTGCTCAATAAACAGCCTGAAACGCTCTTCGCTCTCACGTAGCGCCGCCTCCTGTTCTTTGCGGGTTGTGATGTCGTGCGCTATGGCCGAAGCGCCGATCACGTTTCCCTCGTGATCATGCACCGGCGATATGATGAGCGACACGTGGACAACGCTGCCGTCCTTGCGCAACCGCACTGTGTCTTTGGCGGTCACGCGTTGTCCCAGTGATATCTTCCGAAGAAACTCGTTTACTTCCTCTTTCGCTTCCTCAGGGATTAGAGTGGTAACCGGTTTCCCAATGATTTCGGCGGCGGTATAGCCGTACAAGCGTTCCGCACCTTTGTTCCAACTTGTGATCTTACCCGACAGGTCTTTACTCAAAATCGCATCCAGCGAAGACTCCACGATCGCGGCCAGAAGAGCCCTCTGCCCCTCAGCGAGATGCTGTTCCCGGTCAAACCAGTTCAGGCGGAATGCGCTGAGCCAGAGCAGCACAACAATTGCTACGACGTCACAAACGGTAATGAGTATGATTCCAAATTCAGTTCCGTAAAATCCTGCGACCTGCCCCTTCCAACGAATCCATATCAGAAGCAGCACAATTACGAGGAGTATTGGCAAAAGTCGCCTGAGCATCACGCCGCCCAAGTTCGGACTGGTGACGACCTCCATAAATGCAGATCTGGGACGAGCGGCCAGCGTTCCAATTCCCAACAGTAGGAACAGAACAGCGGTGTGGATGGCCATCGAGGAAAAAGGCTGAACCGCGTAGAGCGAATGCGCCCCGAGAAGATAGCCGAGAGAGCCGACGAACCCATCCAGAACGGCCAGCAAACCCAAACACTGCGCAAGATGAGCGCGGCGGGTCGTCGAGAATAGCACGCTCGCTCCTAGGAAGAGGAAACCGCAGGCGGTGGCGCTCGACATTCGGCCGGGGTGAGCGATTCCAGTGCGGAACAGAACATGGGGCCAAAAGACTTCATCGATCGCCAGATTCAGATGGAAGCCATATTCTGCGAGCGTGAGCAATCCGATTAACCCGACGACACTACTCAAGATTCTCGCCGCCAAGATTCGTTGCAAGCCAGGATCATCCAGCCGCCCGGGAATGGGTTGAATCAGCCAGATGGACAAGCCCGCCAGAACGAAACATAGAGCAGTGTTCGGCTTCATCGTAGCGAGCCCGGGCAGGACGCTGGTCAGGGTTATGATCGAAAGTGCCCACCCGAGAAGCGAAAGACCCCCGATAAGTACCGCGAGAGCGCCGACCGCACGCGCGAAGACCCTACAGTTTCGGACGTCGCTTGATTCCGCCGGCAAATTCAGAGCGTCCTCCCGGTCCTAGAGTACTTTTCTGGGTCAAGAACGTTTTTCTTGCAGCGGGAAAAGAGTGACATGCGCGTCCGGGATGGTCCGAGGGACGGGCTAGGAACAAATGCATACCTGTCTGTACCCGTCGTTTTGAGCTATTTTGCTCTACTCGCGGGCGAAATACATGTCGGGGTACCTGTGCAATTGGGCACATCGGGGCCGGATGCCGACCGGAATATCATCTGGATGGGTCGTGTGGCCGAGCGTCTGATTCCCGATCTCCGCGGCTGCCGCCGGCGCATCCCGGAACTGAGAGCAAGTTGTTGACCATTGTCGATCAGCTGGAACGGGCATACAAACCAACAATCTTAGTCCGCTCGTCGCATCAAAGTGCCGACAGATCGGCGAAGATGCCGAAATATCGGCAGCACCTTACGTTTCCCACAACTCCACCTCCCATGTTCATTTCATTTGCCTGACTGTCGAGGAGCAAGCTCACGGGGAACGCGTTGGCCGATGGACGATCTTCTTGCTCCTCATTGTCGCGTCCCCCGAATCGATGAACCACTACTTCCCATCGGACACGTCGCGCCACGGTTAGGAACTGGGATAAGTCACTAATCTTTTTCATCGCTTCTCAGCCAATGCTGGGCCTGTATAAGTCCGGACAATTTCGAATCCACGCTTGTCTGCATTTAGTGCTGGGTTGGCAAAGCGTGATAGGTAAGAGACAAATTCGCGCGATTCGGTGGACATCTGGACACATTGTACAGGGGCAGTTGGGATTGAGACATCGACTACCCCATTATCAAACTGGCGAATCTAATGTTACGCCTTCTTACAACGTTACGAAACCATTCGATTTGGGGCACCTTTGTCAGCTCCCTTGATGTGCTGGGGTTGGATGCTGGTCGCGGAACTCGCTCTAGGGATCGTCAATATGGTTGTGTTTTTCGACTCCGTGTCGCAGCATCGGCAGTCTGCCGATTAGTCGGCACTCTAGTATCCGCGGCTGGGAGGGGCTGGAGCTTAATAGCGGGTTGGCCTTCCTCTCATGCTTTGGATACGTAATTGCACATCGAGCGAGGCATGCAAGACATCACGATCGAGGTTTACAAATCCTACGAGGCAGAGCTGGCCGCAATTGCGGCCCTGGATCGAGCTTACTATCTCAATGCGACGCCCACTTCGGCTGAACGTGCCGAATACTCGATGCGACAAGACCACTTAGAACAGCAACGTGCCCGATTTTATGACAGGCTCAGTACTGCTCAACGCTCCGACGGTGCAAAGCCTGGACTCTTTCGAGTGGTGATCGATGACTGTCTGATGGGCCGACCCGTCGTGAGCGCATCACAATGTATGCTGATACACGATCTAAATAACCAACTTGGCGTGGTGATTGGACATTGTCAACTGCTGGCTGACTTTGTTTCAGAAAATACTGAGGCATCCAAGCACTTGTCTCTGATCCTGGATGCGGTACGCAATATGGCCGGGCGTATCCGTGGGAGCGTCTGCCCGATGGAGTAATCCTAGTCTGTCCAATTGATCTTGCGGAGCTTCAGCCGATTCGGCGACCAACCTCCCCGCGCCAAGTCGCGGAGTAAAGTTCTTGCGCTACGCACGCGCTCCTCACCGGACATCAGGTCGCTGTTCAGACGTTCCGACGGAGTCAGCCCTCGCCTCTCCAGACATAAGAATAGTCTTTTGCGAGTTCTGGTGACGCATGGGCTGCACATCCCGTTCGACAGGTAGAGGCGGCGCTTGCTTCCGCATACCAGGCAGCCCCAATCCTCGAAATAGTAGCGCATCTTGTTGAGGAACAGATCCGGAATGATCTTTCGTACCGCGCACGCGATGTCCTGACTCAGAAACCACGGCTGAAGGAAGACTTCGTCCAGCAAGTGCGGTTGTTTCCGTTGCTTACCAGAAACCTGTCGGGCTACGCGACGCTTATTCACGGATTAGGCTCCTCTCGGGTGCAATCGCTTGAATTGTTCAGCGATACGGTTGTTAGAAAGACGAAGGTAAATCTGAGTCGAACTCAGGCAGGTGTGACCAAGTAGCGATTGGACGGTCGACAGGTCCGCACCATTCTCGCAAAGATGGGTCGCAAAGGAGCTTCTTAGCATCCGGGCAGGTAGAAAACGGAGTCCGATTCGGCGCGCGGCCGCTGTGAGGATTTTCCACGCTGTGTGATTGCAAAGACGCTTTTCCGGAACGGGCCGGTCCAGGCTTACACCTTTGAGGAATCGTTTGAATCTGGCCCTGGCAGTGTTCTCAGAAGTCTTGTCGAGGACGCCCAAATATTTGAAGTGCTGCAAACGCTTTCCGGTGTCGTACGTGGAATAGTGTCCCACCCAAGTTCTGGTGGTAGGGTGAATGTGTCCAGCCTGTTGGCGGTATTCGACTCTAAACAGGTAGCCGTCCTTGCGACTTCCGAGGTACTTACGAAGAGCCGTTTTCGCAGGAGTGCCGAAAAAGACAACCCTTTCCTTGCGTTTGCCACAAACCCTTGCCTTTCGTTTGTTCAGATCAACGTCTTCAACGCGGAGACTAAGCGCTTCGATTTGTCGGCACCCTGTCGCATACAAAAACTCGAGAAAAGCACGGTCGCGGGGTTTCGTCGTTCTTTCCAAGAGCCGTTGCACCTGCGCTGTGGTGAGCACTTTCGGCAGCTTCTTGGTCACCTTTCTTGGACGAATGAAACGCGGCGGCACGGTGTTTACCACGCCGCCCATGTAGAGGAAATCAAAGAACGTCCGTAGCGCCGCCAGTCTGCTATTTACAACGGAGTCCCCCCATGTCTTCCGGAGATTCGATGTGATGAAATCGGAAACGTCCAGAGGAATCACTTCGCGCATGGGTTTGCTTCGGATAAACGCGCAGAACTCTTGGCATAAGCCACAATACTTCTGTACAGTGCTGGGGATATATTTCTGGGCAGTCAGCCATTGACGGAATCGCTGCACCATCTCAGCATTCTCGCCCTCCGGAGCGACCGGTTCGCGCCTCAAAACGTGTTTCTTTCGAGTCATTCCGGAATCACTTCCGCCACCGAGTCTACGCCAATCTTGAAGTTAGGGGAGGGCAGCTCACTTGTAGAGACAATTCCGAACGATCCTCGGACAATCACTGGAGCAAACTCGAAATCAACCTCCGCTCACTGGCCCGCCCGATCCGCCATAGTCTCCTTCATGTGTGGACGCTTCCGGCTCGATCTAAACAGATCATCGCGGAACGCCTTGACACCGATTCCGGAGAAGGGAACTGCAGCCCTCGTTACAACCTCGCCAGTCCGATCATTCGCCAGATTCCGACGGGGCCGCGCCGCAAACCGTGATCCTGAGCTGCTCGACGTGGCGGAGCGATTTGGCGTGCGGCAACACGTCGTGGGACAGACCGTCACGCTGAGCGGCATGCCGCACACGATGATTGTGCGATACGACGGTCGTGGAACTCGCATCGGCTCCGATACCGCCTCAGCCTTGGTCGAGTTTAGGAAGGTCATTGAAGATTTTCTCCAATGCCGCCACAAGAGGCTTTGCACCCCCCTCCAACGCAAGATCCGTTTTCGTCAAAAAGGCGAACGCCCCATCTCCCCGCAATCGCTCCGCATTTGTGTGTGAGAGGCCAGTCAGAATTACGACCGGGATTGCTTCCGTGGCGGGTTCTCTCTTCAGCGCCTTCAAAACTTCGAGGCCGCTCGTTTTCGGCAACATCATGTCGAGCAGAATAAGATCCGGCAGGTTCTCAACGGCCATCAGCAGTGCCTCATCTCCGTCGCCCGCGAAGCTCATCTCATAGCCCGCACGGGTCAATGCCCGACCCGTGGCTAGCCTTAAGAATTTGCTGTCTTCAACGAGCAGGATTTTCATTCGGCAACCTCAGCACATTCCCGTAGTACTCAATATAGTGCATCGGACTGCAAGGGCAAGAGATGCAGATTGGCGGCCAGTCTCCGGGTGCGAGTTAAACTGTTGATATTGCATATACTGCGAACGTTTGCCGAACGCCGAGGGGGAAGCGCATCCTCCATTACCCGGAAGAATTCCATTTCACGCATGGTCTCATTTTCAAAAGACAAGCTAGCCCCCCACAACATGATCAGCGATAGCGCTTACTAATGGGTTTTCAATTTTTTCAATTGGGATAATCAGGTGATCCACCGTCAAGAAGGCAAGAGGAGTAAAGATTGGGTAGGCGAAGAGCCAAACGGAGGACCTCACCATGCAGATTAAATCGATGGGGACCGATCTAGGTAAGACCACCTTCGAATCTTCTACGAGAGCGAAATGGCGCTCTTGTTCGAGAGCACGCTGCAGTGCGCTCAAAGGGCGCTTGACCTCGCCGACATTGTTAGAGGTGGGGATTTTGCGACGGCCACCAAGCGCAAGATGAGACAAGGTCGGGAACTACCCGCATAGAACGGGCTTGCCAGGCCGCCCAAAACGGCCTAGAATCCCACCCTCGACGGTCGCCTGACGCATTCGAAACTCCCCAGACGCGTCCCCGATGAGTCAGGTCGCATGGAGTTTGCAGTCAGGCTGTCCCTGCGTGTGGCGAGGTTTTCTCAGTGGCCCGCATTACGCGCTCTTTGCCAGCGCTCAACAGGAGGAAGGCATGACACGGTTCAATTTGGTTCTTTGTGCCGCCGCGCTCCTACTTGCTAGCTGTCCCCTGTCAAGTGCAACTACTTATTACTATGTCGGCATTTGTCACGCGGGATCGTACAAAACCATTGGCGAGGCCGTAGCTTCCGCAGCGGCGGGGTCTACGATTCTGATCTGCCCGGGAACATATGCCGAGCAAATCTTCATTTCCAAGCCGCTGACTCTGCACGGAATGACTAACGGTAATGTGTCCGGGGCGGTCATTGCGATTCCGGCAGGAGGTTTATCGACCGAGTCGAGCCTTTACATCACCACCGGCTTAGCGCCGCAGATTGAGGTACTCGCGGATGGCGTCACCATCAGCAACCTCATCGTCGATGGCACCGCTGGAAGTTCGAATTGCCCAAACGTCACGGACTATGCGGGAATCATGTTTGCGGCGGGGTCATCTGGAAAGGTCAGTCAGGTGGCGGTGCTTAACCAAAACTGTAATGGAGGAGGTATTGGAATACTGGCGGAGAACGGAGCGGGCACGAAGCGAACGGTGACAATCGAGGGAAGCAGCGTGCGCGGTTCCTCCTATTACAGCGTCATTGGGTATAGCAATCAAACCTCCTCCACGCTAACCGCGAACATCGAAGGCAACGACGTGGTTACTGGCGCGTCTTATGCGATAGTGACAGCTGGCAGCGTTGGCGGAACAATATCAAATAACACGGTCGAGCAGTCGTACTACGGAATCTACGTGCTCTCGCCGATTGGGACTATATCCGACAATCTCATCAGGTTTACCGTATACGGAATCGAGGTCGCTGGAGGGCAGCCTACCATCCTGGGCAATACCATAATAGACACGTTTAATGCTGGGATAGAAGCGTCGGGGGGCAAGATCACTTCAAATCATATATTGAACGTCCAGCTTGTGGGCATGAACATTTTGTCGAATAAGGTGACGGTTCAAGGTAATCACATCACCAACGCCTCGCAAGCGGGAATATCGTTTAACTGCAATTCGCCTGTGTTGTCGGGGAACTTCATCACTGATACGCCGATTGCCATCACGAAGGTTCCCGCGTCATATAGCGGTACGAATACATTTTCCGCTGTGCCAGTAATAAGGAATGGGGGCTGCTGAGTGATCGGATTACGTGCCGGGAAGGACTTGCGTGTGATGTTACGACCCACCGCGTGCAGGGCTGGAATCGCAGTCTGCCCCTGCCGTCGTATTTTAACCTTCAACTCCATTTTCATCGACCAGTCGATCAAAGGCTAAGCCACTCGAGGCTTCACCCCGGCCAGTCTGCTTTTGCGCTCGCAGCCAAGTAAGAACCCGCCCTTGGGTCCAACGCGAGCGCGAGAAATATTGCGTAATGCGGGCGCCCGCTCGCGGCACTTCTTCTTCGTGCAAAAAATAGGTTTGTGCCGGAGAGAGGTCTAGCCCTTGGCGTAGCAGCGAGGTCAAGGGCTGTACTTTCTGGGGAGGGTTAGGGTCTCCCGTGAGTATGCGCGGCATTGCGGCTCGTTGCAGTTGAATTTCACGATTGTCGTTCGGAACATGCACCGGAATCAGAGGGATCCAATTTTCGGGCACGGAGTTCATCGCCTGATAGCGAACTGCCGCGTTCATGGGCGGCGGCGAACCTCCGCCGGGCAGGAGCGATTGCAGAAAAGTTAGAGTTTGTTTCGCGACCTCGCCGCCAGGGCGACTGATCCCGCTAGCGAGGGGAACAGTCTTTTCTACGCCCCAAGCCATATCTGCAACTTCGTCACGAACAAGAAAAACCTCCTCCAGCGGCGGACCCGATTGCGCTGCGGCTAGGATCGGAAGCAGAAGGAGGGTCGCGTCCGCCGAACTGCTGCCCGCAGGGGCATTACGTACGTTGACGGTGAACACGCTCCAGCGGCCCCATGCGTTGTCGGGCCCCTGGTCGGCGGCTTCGATCCAAAGGCGTTCGCCGAAGACGTTGGTGATTGCCAGGCCTTTGATTCGGGCTAAGGAGCCCGAAGGTAAGGTGCATGGAATAACAAACCAGTCATTGGAATACACCAGCGCGAATTCCATGAATAGCAACTTGGCGAGATCAGTTGTGCTGGCATCGATATTCCCAAAGTTGGTTGCATGATCTTCGAAAGCCCACCAGCGAGTGTTGGGCATTCCAGAAAACGACACCGGAATGGGGATCGTTGTGAAAGGTGCGTCCGGCGGAAGCCCGGTAACGGTAGAGCCAGATACATTGCCCAGCGCTGCGATACTTGGGTCAAGATCGAGGCTGTACCAGTCAAGATGGCCAGAGGAGTACTCGTCAGCGACATAAACTTTCTCGCTTCCATCGGGTAGCGGAGCAGACACCGCAAACTGATAATCCAGGTGGTCCGGCACCCAGGCATCGTCTGTAGAAGCGGAGGGTTGCTCCAGAAATCGCGCGGCCCAAGCTAAAAATCGTTGAGCTCGATCATCGATTGGATGTTGGTCGGAGGACGCGATTCCGGCGACACCGTCGTAAGCGTGATGCGAGGTATCAGCCAGCAGATACTCCAGCAAGGCACCTCCATCCATAGCGCGGCCAGCCAGCGCTTGAAATGTGTCGTAAGCCTCCGGATGGGAACACATCTCGACGTTCTGAGCTTGAGTTGGATCCGGTTTGCTGATCGGGTAGGCGGCCTCAAACGCAGCCTTGTAGTCAGCTACATCAGCCAGCAGCGAGAACCACTGGCGCGCCATGACCAGGCGAAGGTCGAGTGCGAGTATGCGCTGTTGCCGTCGCATCGGCACCGGGCGACGCTCCACCTTCGTTTCTAAAGGGATCGAAGAATCAAACAGCTGAGCCGCACCGCCGGCCGGACGATACTTGGTGAGGCGGGTCGTCGACAATAACGCTTTGGCAAAGACCGGCGAACCGGCGTCGCTGCCGCGGAACTCACCCATCTGCCACTGCTTGGTGAGCATCCATAGAGCGTCTCGAATTTCCGCTTGCAAGGCTCGATCGAAGGTCTGTGAACGCGGACGGGCCTCAACTCGGTTCCAGGTCGTAACGGCGGCAAAGAGCCTTTCGCGAAGCGCGACTTTTATATCACCTACACTGAGGTTGCTAGCCAAGAGGACCTCCTCGCAAAACTTCCATGACCCCGTTGGAAGCGGTAAGCGCGGTGGCGATAGTGATCCCGTAAGACGTACTCGCGGCCACCGTCGCGGGAAGGAAACGAGAATAGGCAGTCGGATCGAGGAAGGCTGGCTCAACCGCGCGCTTTTTAGCTAGATCAAGAGTTTCGTTCAGAGCGCCAACCAGATCCGCCCACTGCCAGGAACCCGTATTGGAAGCCGACGTAACCAGCAAAATCGATTGCGGTGGCTCATTGTCAGGACGGTTGTAATTGAAGGTAATTCCCGTATCGCGCTTCGTTGCCGGAATTACCTCTGTCCATTCATCCACTAGAAGGCCGCACTGCCGGCCGGCGGGGCTAAACGGTTGGGAATAGAGACAGGTATACAGCAGGCGATCGCTGTCGATGGCATAGCTGTCGGGATACTGAAGAGCGAGCCATGGTGCTCCAGCGGCGAACGGCAGTTGTATCGGAGTGAGCGACGGCGGTGTCAGGCCAAAGGCGGTTGCGAGCATGAGGGCCGACTCCCAGTAACGAAGTGGCTGCCGAACTCGCGCCACACCATAGAACCATTCCTCGGCAGGAAAATCTATCTTGAGTGTCGTTTTCAGGTAGGTGAAGAGCTCACCGGAGTTCGATGCGTTCAGGGCATTTGCCCATTCAGCGCCTTGCGCGGCGGAGACTGTAAACTCGGGAACAATCTGAAAGTCGTCTCCAAGAAGTTGCTTGGCGGCGGCGGTCAGAGCAACTACCTGGTCTGCGGATGAAGCAGCGGATGCTGCCGTCGCGAGCTGTGCATTGACCGCCGCGATGCGAGTGTTTGCAACGGATAATTCGCTCGCTAGAGCGCGTGAGATATCTTGCGTGATCGTGATCGTGCCGTCTCCAGCCGCCGAAACGTCGAAGGGTTGAGAATCGAACTCTGCGGTGGAGAGTGCCAGAATCGATGAGTAGAGACTGTTGAAGGAATCTCCCGTGCTGCTCTGAATCGCTTGAAACTGTGCGAGGCGACCTTGGAAAGCCGCACCCTTTGCCGGCAGCGCGGCACGCAGCGTTGCGGGAGTTGCAGGCAACGGATCAAGTTGCGATGCAATGAGCAATTCGGCCGCCTGCAAGGCCGCGAAACGATCCTCATCGCTCGTACCCGCCGGAAGACCGTCGTACGCATTCAAAGCACTGTTGAATGCAGCAAACTTTTGCGTCCATCGCGTAACCAGCCCGCCCACATTCGCAAGAAGCTGGGTGAATTCGTCGTGCAGCCATCCATAGATAAATCCCCAGCCTGAGGAAGGCAGATTCATGCGGGCTGCTCGCTCCAGCAGACTCACAGCGCCCGACATCAATGTGTCAACCTGAGCGATGATGGTTGCGCGATTGGTGATGACGTCTGTCAACAATGCTGCGAGAGTGGTATTGACGAACACGTCGATATCTGCGGCAAGTGCAGTTAGGGTGGCTAGCGGAGTGGTGATGCGAGTCACATCGATGAACACCGTCGAATTATCTTGCTGGCTGGCGTCATTGGCGCGCAAAACGTCGCTCGCACGTAAAGGGCGCGACTGAGTCAGCAACGCTCGTAAGTTGCGCAGTAGCGGGCCGCTCTCGAAGACACTGAACTTTCCTGCTGGAGCATTCATGTATTGGATCTGCACGGTTGCGTCCGGCCGGGGACTCCAATTGGCATTGACGTAGCGCTGAATGCGATCGTCGATCTCTGCCATGGCCTGAAGGCTGTCTGGTTTCAACAAATAAAGCGCGTCGATCGGACGCAATCCCAGATCGGCGAATGTGACGACGTGTTGTTGCGGCGCGTTTGCAATCGGATCGTTCCATGCGACCGTACACGAAATGTGATCAAGCGGCGGCAGCATACCTCCCAGCCAGTCGTCGATCGCGGGCTCCGCTTGCGCGCGTGGCGTGGCGCTTGCAGGGGCGGAGAGTCCGGGCCGAAACTGAATCCCAAGCCGATGTGTCAGTCCGATTCCAGGAGGCGACGTGTCGACTATCCCAGGCTCGGGAGGAAAATTTCCGGTTGTATAAGCTGCGATCGTGCTGGCGACGCGATCATAATTGCCTTGCACCGCTTGATACACCCCTTCAGCGAGGGCCAGGTCTGCGATGGCGTCGTAAGAGTTCCGCAGAGTGTCGGCTACCCCGTTGAGCGCATCCTGCTCTTTAGGAGTCGCAGTCGGCAAATTCGCAACTCCCCAGGGATAGACCAAATTGTTGCTCGTCGTGATCTGGTCTACCAGCTTCTTGCCGTCGACAACGTTGCGTGCCTCGATCGCCTCGATAGGAACGTCAGGACCAGTCTGAGTGGATGCCATCGCGTCCGCAACCAGCGGAAATGCCTTGCGCAACGGATAAATGAATTTGTCCACCTCTGCAAGGGTGTAAGCGTCGTGCAGACCCAGTTCAAATTGGTAGCCGAGCAACGCTCCCAGACTCTGACCATTGCGAATTCCTTCGATCAGCGAGAGCGCAACCCGTACTCGATCCGAAGAAAGGTTGACCGAGAGCTGTCCCGAATTCGTTCCCCCGGACTGAGCAGCCACGAATCCCGCGCGTAGAACCGCTGCTGCATTCGCATGAGGAATCGAAGGGGCGTGAATGTATCCTCCATTTTGTTCGTCGGCCATCAACGGAGCGGTGCCGGGGAAATTAGCAGCGACATCGGGCGGAAGTTGTGCCGCCACCAGTTGATCGGTCGAAGGATGCAGCTCTTCCACCCAGGCGTATCCGCCTAAGTACAAGCCGTTTCCTTGGGGATCCTGCTTGGCGTCGAGTTGCGCCTGGATCTGTTGATTGACCAACCCCAACAGCCAGGCGTCGTAGCGGTACGAACAAGTGTCGATGTGTTCAGCGAAGATGCGTTCGAGTTCCGCGGTGGAGGCCGAGACCAGAGCTTTCAAGGCATTCACTTGTGCGGCGAAGTCCGCGGTTTGGGGGGCGATAAAGAGTTGCTGGCGAATGTAATCGGCTACCAGCAGGGAAGAGCTACCGGTAATTCGACTCTCCGTCTTGTAAAGCGCAGCGAAGCGGCTTTCGCTCGACCCCGGAGCTTCGGCAACGTGCACAAATGTAGGTTCCGTACGCATAGCCAGCAAATCGGCGGACGTGAGAAATCCCCCGTCGCGGTGGAAGTTGTAGCTGGAATCGTAATAGCCGAGCATCAGAGCATGACGCAAAAGCAAATAGAGCAGCGCCTGCGGACTCTCGTTATTGGTGAAGCCCGTCTCTTCGCGCAGCGCGTCCAGCGACGTAGTGGCCGCATCGATGAGCCACTGAATATAGTTTCTGCCGTCCGTGGTGTAGACGCGAATGGGATTCGCCTCCGATAGAGCACGGTCATCGACGATGGTGCTGATCTGCGGATTAGAGCTGGCAAAGAAGTGATTGAGGATGTCGGGCAGCGCCGTGCCAGTGTATCCGAGCCGCTGCAACAACTGGACCGCCGGGGCCTGCACATCCTTCGCCGAGAACTTGCTTAGCCACATGGCTCCGGCTTGGTAGCGATTCATCATATTCAACAGCTGAGTCACACTCTCCGCGTTACGGGAGTAGTATTCAACCGACGACGGATTGAGTGCCAGAATATCCAGAAGCGTTTGTTGTGGATCTCCGGTTTTCCCGACCCATGCCGCGTTGTCTTTCATGGTCGTCCAGTCGGCGTCAAGCTGGCGTAATAAGCGATAAAGCGCCGCAAGAAAAGTCGACGAGACAGAAACTCGCAGCAGGTTGTCTTCGCGAATACCACTGGATCCGCGAAAAGGCCGTGGTGGGAAGGATGCCGTAAGGTTGCCCGGCAATGCGTATTGCTGGCAACGGGCCGCGACCAGAAACGTACGAGCTGTAGAAGGCACGCGTCTGCTCGATGACCTGGTCCGAGAAGATTGAAGTTGTGCCTGGATTGGGAGTGAATAGCGTGTTCATCCAGTAGCCGAGAGTGGCCGGCCAGAGGGCCGTTTGCATCGCACGTGCTTGCATCTGGTCGATCCCGCCGCTGCCGTGCACGCTCGCGACAAACGTTGGATCCAGATGCAAAAACTCGGCCAGCCACTGGCCGTCCCTTTTCTGTGTCGGATCGCTAACCGGAGTGAACAGCGGACGATTCATGCGATCGGCGAAAGTTGCGTCAGCGTCGTCGTCGACGGCTGCTCCGGCGTTCGTGCCCGTTGCATTATGAGCGGACGTTCCTTGTGCCAATAGTGAAAAGCCGCTGCGGCTCCACTGATGATGAGAGAGCAGTTCTTGCAACGCCTCCGGACCAGCGCTCGCCGTGGTACCAAGCTGTAGACCCAATACTAAGACGCGCGTGAATCCGGCTGCGTATTGTTGGGCCGTGAGCGCAATTGCCAATCCCATTCCAGCGGCCACCGCGCGGTCGAAGTCGACCATCCACTGCAGCCGGTCGGGCACAAAGAGATCGCTACCATCGGGATGAATGCCCGATGTTGGGTCCGTATTCACATCGGCAGACGGATCGGGACCGGCGTAAAGCGGCAATGCAACTGGCGAGCCGACCGCCTCGATAGTCTGCGACGTTCCGTTGAATCCGAGAACGACGAAGCGATCGGGGAATTGGCGAACCTGCGGAGCCTGCGACCATGATTGCTGAGTGGTCACAGGATCGGGAGGAAAGACCACGAACGCCACCGAGAGCGCGACGCTTGACTTGGTCAGCGGTTTCGCAGGAGCATCCGCCAGATTGAATGGCACATAATCGGAGGCGAGCTGCGTAGCACGCGCGGCACCCACGGCCGCAGTCAAGGCCGAGTTGGCGAGATTAACTTTTCCGGAATCTCCGTCAGCGAGCCACACACTCTGCCAGTAGGTCGAGATAGCGGCTGCTTCGGCGGTGGACAGAGGTGTGTCCGTCGGAATCACGAGAATCTCGTCGGTGGCTTTGGCCTTCGTGGGAACTTGCGCGAGGTTAACGGGCTGAAAGTTGTCAGCCAGCCAGCCCGCTCGTCCCGAAGTCTGTGCGGCGACAAAGCTGCTCCATGCTCCTCGCAGAGAATTCTCGTCGCCGCCGGCACTCCAAAAGTTCATCCAATAGCTCTTCACGTTTACAAGTTCAGACTGCGACAGCATTGGCTCGAACGTATCGATGGAGCAGTCGTCCGGATAAATGCGAACCAGCAGTTCATAGGTTGGTGGAGGCTCCGCGATGCGCGGTTGCACCACAACTTCAATGGGCGGTTGCCCAACTGGCGTGACTGGCTTGGAGTTGACGGCGCTTGCGGTGCGAAACCGAGTTTCGATGCGTACTGGAAAAAGTAAAAAAGGTGCTGCATCGCTCAGAGAACTGACGTTTTGCTGTGGAGTGCTGAAATTTGCGAATGCCGCCGTAGCTGTGCTTACATTCGCCCGCGCCGTCGTCAGTCTTCCGTTAGCAACCACCTGGTCCGAGGAGGCTTGCTGTGCTGCGGCTGATAGTTGTGCGAGTTGCGCTTGATCACGCTGAGTAGTGTGCCGGGTCGCGGCATCGAGCGCAGCTTGCACCTGACGAGCACGTGCCGTTGCCTGTAACGCGGCAAGCTGGGCCGCGTCCTGAGCTGAACGTGAAGCTGCGAGTTGAGCTTGCGCCGAAGTAAAGTCTCCCATGACTAAGGCCTGTTCTCCGCCAGCATCTCGTCGGCATGGACGGCAACCATCACCGGTTGCCGGAATAGCATGTACGCCCAGCGCGCGGAACTTGCGGCCGCCGGATCTACTTTCTTGTCATCGCTCCATTGATCGTGCTTGGCTGGATCGCTGGCATTGGAGGGTTCCGCCAGTGCTACGCTCGCAAGAGAAGTCGCTGGCAGAAACTCGCCGGGATTGATGCCAGATTTAGCGTCCGACCAGGTAACGTCGTCGAATGTTTCGATGGCTGCGGTGCGCGAAATCTCCAGTCCAAACCGCGCTTCCCCAGGGCGCTCCTGCAAGACGAAATACCAGCCGGGATCTCCGCCCGTGCCTTTCACTTCGTCGATAGTGAGATCGAATCCGAAGAAAAAGATATCGTCTTCCGGGCGAGCGCTGTAAAGGGGAGTTCGAGTCTTGGATCGCGGAGGGTTGGCCTCCTCTGCCGCAGTCAGCCAGTCGGGCGAACGCAATCCGTTTTCGACTTTGGCGTGCTGGGCGAAGATCACGGTGTTGGGATATTTCTTGAGCAATTCGCCGCGGATGATAAGTACTGCTTGCGGCGCCGGTGGCTGACCAGGGGGGATTCGATTGTTGTGGTCGCCGAGCGCGGAAGTGAGTGACCATCGGTGGATTTCAGGGATGTCGTACAACTTCTCTTTCAGGGCGTCTTCGCTCAGGCCTTCACTGTCGATCGTGTCACCGACCGACCAGAATTGCCGGAAGTAACTGCCGCGCAGATCGGTAGGATACTCCCGCCAGAGCAGTTTGCGAGCGAACTCGTAATTGAGGCCGACCATGTATGCCTCGATAAAACGCTGGTTCGTCTCCATCAACGTAATGCTGTCGTAAGCAATCTTGTTGATGTTCGGCAAGAGACGTTCCACCGCGCTTTGCTCAAGCGGTTCGTACATGGGCAAATCTATTTTTGGATACGCCATGACCTCGTTGAAGTCCTCACCGATTTGAGCAATGATCCAGGACGGCAATGCGATCATGCTGAGACCGCGTCGCAGAATGGTGGTCTTCGGGTTAACAGCGGCGAACATTGTTGCGGAGACAGCGTTCAGGTCAATCGCAACCGGAGCAGGCCGTTGTGCAGTAACATTTCCGGCCGCAGCCAATTGAAAAGATTGCTTGAGCGCGGTGTCAAAGCGAGTTGCCGTTAGACTGTTCGTCCCTCCGAGAGAGGGCACGAACGAAGAAGCCGGCGTGACGAGTACAAAGTCGCTGCTGGTTGGGTAGCTTGCAACGCTCGCTGGAGTCTGGCCCGTTTCCGCGATAGTTTCTTCAACCTGTTCGTCAGTTGCCCATTGTTTCAACAGGCGAAAAAGATAAATACCAACACCGGCAATCGCGAGTGCTACTGCGGCTCCTGCGACACCGCCAAGGACAAAGAACAAAATGACAGCGAGCACTATGGCGATAACCAGCGCCGCCCACGGCAACCATGGGTATTGGTTCAACCAATTCAGAACAGGGGCCGGGGCATTGCCCGGCAGCACCGCATCCACCGCTTGATCGATCGTGACCACGCCGCTCGGCACGGTCTTTTGTGGAGCGCTGGTTACTTGACCGGCATTGATACGCTCAATCAGATTCGTCGGAGAGGACGCTGCTGTGAAACTCAGCGACTGCATCAATCGGCCACCAGGACGCGCCACACGACGAAAAACCGAGGAAGTCAGCACGCTCGGAACTAAGGTGGGGACTGTCTTCGAGGTGCGCAAACTAGCCACGGTTGCGTCCCCATAAAGAACGCGGCTGGCGACCGGCGCCGTCAAAGAAAGTACTCGAGCGTGGTCCGAGGCCACGGTGCTCAAGTGTCGAGCGTAAAGCCGCGACGATGCCGCCGTGGCGAAATGCAAACGTCGAATGGCTTGGTTGGCGGAGAGTACATCGCCAATCTGTTCCCAGGCGTAGTTCATGTACTCTTCTCCGTTGGCTTCGACGATTTGAGCTCCATAATTCGCGGGCACACGGAACCGCGGATCGAGATTCAGGCGATGCACCCAGTTCGTAGGATTTGGGCCGGGCGTGCCGTCGGCGTTGAACAATACTCGCTGGGTCAGGGCGTGCCAGCGTCCGTAAAGTGGCGATGTGATGAGTGGATCGGGATCGTCGTTGATGCCGGCGCTAATGGCCGCAGCACTATTAGCGTTAGCTGCTGTCTGTGTGGAATAGTCATCGGCCAGGTTAATAAATTTGGCCAGCCCAACTTCGAACGCGTCGGGATACGGCTGGTCCCAGTTTTCATACAGGTCCCGCGTGTTCTTGTCTGAGTCGCTGAGATCGGCGTCGGGAACTTCCAGCGCCCCGCCTAGCCGCAAGACGCCGTTCAGTCCCGGAGCGACAATGCCGGGCAGGTTGGAACCGGGATCCGTTACATCAAAATCTCGAGTACCCACCGTTGGGTCAACTGGCTGCGGTTTGAGCAAACTCACCAGATATCGGAAGTCGCCGCGGTCACCGGTGTTGAAGTGCCAGCGATAGTAGTACGGAAAACTGTTCGGCTCCTGCTGGCCGCCGTAGGCCGACCACGCCGACGCCATCGCAAACGGCGCTTTTGACGGATCCTGGCCCAAACCGGCAAGCCGGCCACTTTCGAATGCGGGAATTATGAAGGCGTCGTATCCGGTATCGATGTTCAGCAGGCGTGGGCAGAGCAGCCGCGAATACGCCATATCTGGATTGCTATTCAGAATGGACTGCACGAGCGGCAGCACCGCACTCATGTCAGGCGAAACCAACTCACTCGATGGATTTGGCGATAGCCCTTGATTGCAGTGCACATGAGCCCACGCCCACAACTCCGCGGCTGGCGGCAGAACAGTCAGGTCGCCAATGGTGATGAAGGGCAGCGGCCGATTGGCAAGATTCTTTCCCTCCGCATATTCAGTCGAATTCAGAACAACCAGAGCAATCCATGGGCTCAGTTGCAGTCCGCTGGCCGGAGTCGGCGTGTATCGCCAGGGGAAGTCTTCGTCATAGAAATCGATGCCCGCTAAGTAGTTCGATTCGAAATTCGAAATGCCCGCCCGCGGTTCTGTGCGGATGATTTCACGGGGATCGATTCCCAGAATGTCGCCCGGACCGTAAAGCGAGATGTCTTGAGCTACCGATTGAGTGAGCTGTGCGCCGCCTGCGACCGGCGTGCCGAGCACGTCAAGCTCTACGTGAATGGAAGCCCGGTTCCCTGCGGCGGGAGGCGCCGTAATCGCGGTCGCCATTCCTTGCCGTAACCACGGCAGAAAGGCGTAGGTACCCAGAAGATCTTCGGGATCGGCAATCGGTGGCGGAGGATTCGAACTCATGCTGCCACCTCGAACCGGGGAATCACGTGTAGCGAGCCCTCAAGGGAGGGATCGGAAGCGATTGCGTTGGCGATGTAATCCTGCGCTTTGGCTTGGCTCAAGAACGCAGCTGCCTCGGGATGAAAGACCTTGTTGGAAGATTGCAGTGCGACCGCAAACGTCTCGCTTCCCACCGCAACCGAACCCGCATAGGGCCGAGTCAAATCCCGGAAGTTCGCCGAGAGCTTAGACTGCCCGGCGCTGTTGCCTGCGAGGAAGTTGGTAAACATTGCGCGCGAGTGAGCGAAATACTTGTGGCGCACTGGCTCGGATTCGGCATCTACCACGGTCAGGTCGTAACGTACCGGGCGAGTGATGGCTGTGGCCGAGGCGATAGTGGCAGCGCCCGATAGTTCGATGCCGCTGTCTTGTGGAACGAAAGCTTGCTGCGAAAGCTTGGTCGCGTCATCAAAATTTCGGAATTGCGACGGCGCGAATGACTCTGTCAGGTCGCGCGTCTTGGTCAGTTCAGCACTGGCAACCGAGAATGCAAACTGGTTAGCATCGCTCGGTGCCTGACTGCCGACTTTGTCAATCTTCAGGTCGAGAGGGATGCTGCGCTGGCTGACCTGCAAGGTTCCGGCGGGATGCAGAATCAAGCCGGCCTCCGTGGGGTCGAGTTGGCGCAAGACGACCAGCAGCTTGACATTCGGAGGCAACGCGGTTTTCCAGTTGGTAGCCTTCTGGATTTCGCCCGCTAAAATCGGCATCACCGCCACGGGTGGCAGAGTGGTGTTCGGACTATCTCCCCAAGTGAAGTCGATGCCGATATCGATAGAGAAAAAGAAGAACGACAGCGAGGCCGTACCGTGAACGTGCCACGGTGTCGGCCCGGAAAGCGAGACATCGATGCCGACTCCATAGACACCAATGCCAAACACTTGTACCGAGAACTGCGTGGAAATCTCGACTGTGAAATGGAACGGAGAAAACTGAATGAGCGCGTCAAATCCAGATGAGCCCGAGACCGAGCAGGCTGAGAATCCGAAGAAGAAGTCGGAGTGCGTGCCGAACTGCACCGTGTTGGTGGTGACGGCGAAGTATCCATCCGCGTGAATGCGCGCAAACGACTCGTTGATCAGGTCGATGGAAATGCGGTCGGGCGCTGGAAACGGCAGCGGGGGCGGATTAAACTGCGGATGAAAGCCGCCGACCGATACCACGAAATTCGCGTCATCACCGTAGGCGAAGAGCACGCCCATCGATCCGGAGATCGTGATGAAGAGGATGTGCGAATCGAACAGCGATGCATAAAAGTAAAAGCGCTGCTTGTCGAACTCGAGTGCGCCTGCGAAATTTACCTGCAATACGAGAATCGCAATCTGATCGGCCGGTAAAGCCAGGCGCAAAATACCAAGAATGGCAGCGTCCCCGGGTGGGATCTCGATAATGACGCCCAGCGACAAGCTGATCAGCGTCGGCGTTCCCCACCCAATTTTCGCCATTGGTCCGATCAGAAAGGTGCCATCTTGCGGGGGGAAAATCGTCCGCAGATCGCTGATGATGCGCGGCGCATTCGCAATCACATCCTGCGGAAACATAATGCTCTGAATGGAATTCGTGCGAATGCCATCCATCAGCGGCTGAAACAGCATGGTGCGATTCAGTCCCAGTAATCCACCCACCGCCAGCAACGTGAACCCAAAGCTCAATTGAATTCCGCTACCAAAATCGGCCGTCAGAATGATGAGTAGCGAGAATCCTTTGGAGCCATCCGGCATTTTGGTGGAGATGAGGCCGATGGCGGCGACCGAAAGAAAATCGGCGATTTCCAACTGCAGGGCGCCTGCATATTCTCCGCGAGCCGTATCAATGTAGAGATAGCCGCCGCCAGTGACGATACCGGCGTCGACACTGAGTCCTACACCCTTTGGTGGTTTGAATGCCAAGGCAGCCGCGACCGGACCAAGATTGCCTCCGGTCTTGGGAAACGAAAGATTGACGGTCAGTCCAACATCTTCCACCACCGCTTGCAGCGGGCCCAGGTTTCCCTGCAGCGTCGCTCCGAGCGAAATCGGAATTGAGCCGCCGCTCGGTTGGACGGATATGCTTGCCGATTCAATCTCGATCGGCCCCAGAGATATGTGCGCGGGAATCTCGATTTCAAGTCCGGTGGCCCCGCTGAAGTAAACGCCTAGGCGCGAATCGAAACCCACTGTGATGCTTGCATCGACCGTCAGATTCGACGGCAACAACTGAGCGAGAAAGCCGTCCGCATCGGCCCCCGGCGAGATGACAAGTTCGCCGTCGGTGAGCGCTGTCTCGACGTAGAAACTGCTCGCTGTGGAATCAGTTTTGTAGCCGAGCGTGATTCCAAGGGATGAATATTGCAGCCGGCTGCCGTCCTCGCTCCCGAGAAGCACCTGCTTAGCTCCGCTGCTGTCCTGATTGTTCAGAGTGATGGAAAAAGCCGCTGCTGAACCGGACGAACCACCAAAGATTCCCGTCGCCAGGGTCGCCGGCTGGTTAGGACGAATTTCAACAATGAGACCGCCCGCGAGGTCGAATGCCGCTTTCACGATCAGCGACAGGCGATCGGAAAGGCTGATCGTTGTCGCCGCCGAGCCGGTCACATAAGGAAGCAAAGCGATGCCGGGAGCACTCCCTGCTGTCGGCGGAGTTGCATAAAGATCGATTCCCGCCGTCAAGTCGGCCTCAGCCACCATGTTTCCAATCAACTGCCAGCGCAGTGCGAAATCCTGCACATTCGTGAGCCCGGTACCGCCCTGCGTAAGAGCGGTCTTCATCGGCCCGCTGACCGGGTTCGAAAACACAGTCTGGCCTAAGCCTCGGCCCAACGTATCCATATTGTTTAGGAACAGTGTCTGATCGAAGGCGGTGCTGCCCCACGAATACGCGTTACGGAAAACTCCGAAAGGGTCGCTGAACACATTGCCCAGATCGCTCCAGGCAATGTCTAGGCGGGTATAGGCCAGCCGCTTTCCGGCCGCAGGTTTGGCGGTCTTTCGAATCACGCCAGCGGCCAGTAATGTCGCTCCGAGCACTCGGTGATTACGAAGAAGGTACTCCGCGACCAGGTAATCCACGAGTTGGCCAGGGAAGTCGCTGGCGAATTCCCCAGGATCGATGGTCGCCGGAAGCGCTCCCGGCGAAGATAATTTCTCTACCGCGGAAAAGAAATTCAGAACCTGGCTGATGGCATTCGCCGCGTCGCTCTCATCGAGTCCACCTTCGACCAGGTTTAAGAGGTTCGTCACGATCGCGCCCAGATTCTTCACTGCGCCCAGGTAGCCGGCAGTATCCCATCCCAACAGCCGCATGAATGCAGAGAAGGTGCCTTCGGAAGCAAGCGCAAAATCGACAGGGGCCAGGGCAAGTCCGAGCTGTTCGGCGATAACCGCGAGCGTGTCCTTGCCTGCCATAAGTTACCTACACAATCGCGAACATGGGATAGGCCGCGTTGTCTTCCTTAAAGTGCATCAGGGGGGAACCAGATGTCGGGTAAAAGTTATAAATTAGTTGGTCGTCGGTCCCAGCGACGGTCACTGGAATCAGGAGCGTGTACAAGTAGTGCACTCCGGTGTAAACGATCTTGGGTGGAGTCGATGTTGTGTCCGGCTGCGGTGTCCACGTAAAGCCTGCGAAGAAGCTGTCAAAATCCGGGAAATGTTTTCTGACGTATATGGGATACGGATGGGCCGACGTATACCGAGTGGCACCCTGCATGGCCGGTTTTAAAAGTCCTGGCCACTGCGCCTTGGGCGGCATGCTCGCCACATTCGAAAATGTTATGGGAAATGTCCACCGGTCGGTTTCTGCCCAGAAGTTGCCCTTTCCTTCAACATCGGAAAACGTACCATCGGGTTGCGCTATCTTGAGCGCAACAGGGAACGTAACCTCGTCCTTATTCGCTGGGGAAAGGTTAGGCGTGGGTTTTGCCTTTTTTACCTGCTGAACCCACTTCGACCAGTTCGCAGCCGGTACCGGACTCCCATTCAGCAGACTGAAATGAGCTGGGGTCGCAGTCGCCGCAGTCTGAAAAGCAGTGGTCACCGCAGCGTAGTCGGCGAGCGGGTGCACGCTCATCACACGAAACTCGTACAACATGAATTCAAATACGCCATCTGGAAGGTCGCCATTGAGACCGTAGACAAATCTCGGAGCTGTAACCTGCTTGGGGGTGCCCAGTGCCTGCTTCAATAATCGCAGGTACGGGAGCGACTCGTCGGCTCCGATGGCGCAACCCTTGAAGTGTAGGCTGGTATTCGCGTCCGAGATTGCAGCGTTAAGTTTGATTGACCCTCGGCTGTTCACTCCCTCCAGGCCTTCGTAATCCGTCTTCGGACCCGTGGAGCCGTCCAACGCTATCTCCATGACGCCCTCGTCAATGGCATGGGATCCGACGATCAAATTTCCGCCTTTCAAATTCTGCGTTTGCAGGCTTTTGAAAAAGTCTGCAACGTTTGCTACGCCAGTCTGGGTGACTAATTGAGTGTTGTTTCTCGCCTTCAATAGGCGCGCCAGCGTGCGCTCGAAAGGCGTGACTCCGGGATCAAACGCGTAGTCCATTGATGCCTTCTATTGTCGGCCAGACCAAACTGGCGCGGAATCAATTTGCTTGTGGCCCCAAGAATTGGATAGTAGATCGTGCCCCAAAAAAAGTTACAGGACTCCAAATAGTCGAAACCTTAGCAGGATTAGAAGTGGCGGATGCCCCGAAAGCCGCAGAGGCGATACTGGATCTCTGTTTCGTTACTTCAGTTGGCGGGGATTATACCCCAAAATCGCTTGCTGTCTACATTCGCAAACAGAAAGTTTCGAAGTTTCCCCTTGCAGGAAGATGAAGATAAGGTAATGATCGCTGCCCCGTGTCTGAAATGGTGCAGTTGAATCTTCTGGCCGAAGCAGTGGTCATCTCGCAATGGCTTAGCCTGGGCATCTCATCCCCAAACTACTTGCGGATTATCCCTTCCATCCAGTTGTCTTCGCTGGCTTCTATCATCAAAATATCAGCGACCCGGAATAATCGTGATGTTGCGAAAACCGACGTGCCCCGCCTCACTCCCCTGCACGCAGATTGGCCCGGAAAGCCTTTCGGGGCTGTCTAAACCCCTCCTGGGATTCCGAGAATTTCCTGTTTGTCGATAATAGTTCGGCCATTCTGAACAACGGTGATGATGCGCCCTACCCAGGGTAATGTCATACTCTTGCCACGCTCCCGGCTTTGCGCGGTTGTTCAGGGGATGGAGCAAGGAATGTTCGGCGACACGCTGTTCGCATTCGGGGCTCTCGTGCTCGGATGGTTCGTGCTCGGGCTTATCACCGGACATTCATTCGATCGCACCGCAACACTTGACGAAGGTGAATACTCGCCTCGCCCAGTCGGGGTCAAGGTCGAAGAAGAGGTCACAGTGGGCCATTGAGGTTCTGTTTCTGAGCTCTAAAGTGCCGCTGGGAATGCATCCCCAGCGGCACTTTCATTTGGAGCGCAATCTGAAAACCGACTGGATGCAGGGAAGTTAAAACTGTCCCATCGTGACATAACTCATCGTCCCAACGCTCAAGCTTGCCTAGTCTGTGTTCAGGAGAACAACCGTGAGCGAACTGATTGACAATCGGTCGCATAGAATTTCCATGCTGAAGGAGATCATCCAGCATTTGCATGCGGGAGCCGCTCTCGACCTCGTGAAAGAACAGCTTCGAAAGATCGTGGGCGAAACAGATGCCACGGAGATCATGGGCATGGAACAGCAGTTGATCGCCGAGGGAATTGCGGGGAGAGGAGACTCCTGGCATACGAAAGCAATTGAGAATGGATTGAACTCCGAATGGATTTCTAGGGTGTTCTGCCCTTCGAAGGTGGTAGGAACAAACGAGGATCTGGGGACGTTAAGGGGACTTAACCTGAGCAGGCCGCAGTGAGAAGAGCGATGAAACAGATGAGCCCTGCGCAATTCCTAGGTATATTCATGATGGTCAAGAACGCTGAACATCGGTACGCAATTCGTTGTTTGCTATCACACGATAAGCATGCTCCAATTGCTCGGCTAATTCGCGATTCTTCGCCTCCAGCTGTTTAATCCGCAATCGCAAAGTCGCTACCACACTTTTTCTTGAAAGATACTCGGAGTCCGCTCTTTCTGACTCAGCGGAAGGCACCTGAGTCTGTGCTCTTCGCAAATTTATGCGGCGCAAACGCGGGTTAGATTCCACCCGGGGACGCCAGCGCCATCAATAAGTTACAGTTTATCTTTTAAAGCTGCGGTTGCATGGTTCCGAGTTCGCAATCTTTGCGTATTGCGTCGAAACACGGTTTCTGCAAATTCCGCCGAATTACCTATCGCGTCGTGGTTGACGATCACCACCCAAGCGCCTTCGACGTTGGAAAGCGCTCCATAGTTCATAGTCGTGGTTTTTGGAGAGGCAAGCCCTGCTTCAAGCGGAACGAGAGTTTCAGTTTGCCCCGATTTCCGCCTCAGCAACTTGAGACACCCCGCTCCAAATCCGTATCCGACAACCACCCCGAATGCGAAGACGGTCTCGGTGCTGAGGCTCTACTCACGATTTGTGCAATACTTCACTCTCGACATTCATTGCCACCGCGGAGGCAGGACCCGCATCTATTTATATCGTAAGACGATGTTTACTGCTCGACGTGCCGAGGAGGCGCAATGACGAAGAAGTCGGCAGTGCACAAGCCGCTCGAATCGAGTTCGAGCCTGAACCGGCTCCCTCATTTGGCGGACAGTCTGTTGCACTTCAATCTCTCTGACGAACTCCGCCGCTTGCGAGAAGAGGACTCTTGGACCCGCGGAAGCGGACGTAGTTCCAAGACACTTGCGAAGTATCCCGATTTCCGAATCGTGCTCGTCCTGATGAAGCCTGGTTCTGAGATGAAGGAACATCACGCGGACGCGAGGATCTCGATTCAAACCATCCAAGGCAGAATTCGTCTCCAGCTTGCGGACCAAGCTCTCGAACTCGGCAGCGGCGAATTAATGTGCCTGGAATCGGGCATCGCTCACGACGTGAAAGCAATTGAGGAAAGTGCGTTTCTCATTACAGTCTCTTGGCCGGGAGGAAGTGCGGAGGAGAGGCACGCGATGAACTAATCGGCGCATCATCGATGCTTGATAAGACAAAGGAGGTGTTCATAGCTGCTCAAGAGATTCCTTTAGCAGGTTTGCGAACTAAATTGTTGAGCCGCGGCATCGTCGCCGAAGGCACCATGGCCTTTCACTTCGCCAAACCCTCAGGGTTCAGCTTCAAAGCTGGACAGGCGGCGGATCTTACACTGCTTAATCCGCCCGAAACCGACTCAGAAGGAAATATCCGAACCTTCTCAATCGCGAGTCCTCCGTTTGAAGATCAACTCACGTTTGCAACCCGGATGCGGCACACGGCATTCAAACGGTCGTTGAAGACCGCGCCGGTCGGTACCGAGATCAACATCGCTTCGGCTAGTGGTTCCTTTACGCTCCACAAAAATGCAAACAAGCAGGCGGTTTTTCTCGCTGGGGGAATTGGGATTACGCCGTTCTTGAGCATCGTTCGCCAAGCCGATCATGATCAGTTGCCGCACAAGCTGTACCTGTTCTATTCCAACCGGCGACCAGAAGACGCAGCGTTTCTCGATATTCTCCAAGGCCTGGAAAAGACAAATCCAAATTTCCGGCTCAGCGCCACGATGAGCGAAATGGCTCACTCCGGTCGCGAATGGACAGGTGAAACTGGTTTCATTGACGGAGAGATGTTGGCCAGACACTTGGGACCGCTGCAGGGGCCGATCTACTACATTGCCGGACCTCCACCCATGGTCGCGGCCATGCGCCTGATGCTCGTAGGTGCCGGCGTCGATGAAGACGATATTCGAAGCGAAGAATTTGGGGGCTACTGAGACAGTCCGCGGAAGTTGAGGCTATGCGGGTTCACAAGTCGGTCGGAGCAGTTGGTGCACAGGCGGTCCCAGCTTCCGCGCTCTACATTACTGACCGGTTTCTGGAGGTGTTTGCTGCGTGCGCACTGGCACCGGCGACCCGCTCCCCGACATCTCAGAAGTTCTCTCCTGGCTTACCTAACTGGACAGTCAGTGCCCTGAATGCACGCAGATCGAGTGGCCAACAGACGACTGAATCGAGGCAAAAGATGATCAAGCTGAAGCGCGTATATGAATCGACGGGAGACAATGATGGCAAGAAGTTCCTCGTTGAGAGATTGTGGCCGCGCGGCGTGAAGAAGACGGCCCTTGCCGATGCTGTCTGGCTGAAAGATGTTGCGCCCAGTACCGAGCTTCGAAAGTGGTTCAGTCACGATCCCAAGAAGTGGACAGAGTTCCAGCGTCGTTATCAGGCCGAGCTGAAGCAGCACGAAGAAGCACTCGAACCTATTCTGCAGGCCGCTCGACACGGCACTGTAACCCTGCTTTACAGCTCTCACGACACTGAGCACAACAACGCAGTTGTCCTCCGGGAATACATGGAAGGGAAGCTGGGGGCCAACCGCGAATCAAAGCGTGGGAAGTCGGCGGCGTAGTTCGCCTTTCTGACTCTGAGCCTGTATAGACGGATCCACTTCTGTTGTCGCTCTAACGTGCACAGAAGGGGCTCCGTCTATTCTTGAAAAAGTGCCAGACGCTTTCTTAAGCCGCCGAAGAGCAGAGCGGGCACGCGCCTGAGTTGCGATATTCAACAACGACCTCCAATTTCTTAGCCAGCATCTCAAACCCGGCATGCACGTCTTCTCCGACTTCGCGTTCAACATCCTCGAACTTCTCCTGCAGACCTTGCTGCTCAGTGGTCGAGAGAGTCTGCTGCGCTAGCGGAAACAGCAGGAAGTCCTCTTTCCAGATATGCGCAGGGTACAGTTCGGCGAGCTGCTGGAGCAGATCGATAATGCGGTACCGCACCGCTGCCGGGTTGTGAACGTAAATTGATGCCACTTCCGCCAATTGACCAACCAGTTGCTTGGCTGAGCGATGTGCTCGTTCCAAAGATTCCAACTCGCGCCTGGTACTTACGTTCGCTTTGGTAGCCAGCAGAGGAAACAGGTGCTGCTCTTCCTTTTCGTGATGGCACTGATCGGCAAAGACACGCAAGAACTGCACGAGATCGGCAAGCACGCTGGGATCAACCTGCTTGCCGGAATCGAGCAGTTCGGCGACCGCACTCATGCCGGCCACGACTTGCTGAATCACGCGGTGATCATTTTTCAGTTCTTGTATGAAGTCACTCATGGCATTTCTCCGGTTCCCGGTCAGGTCGGGCAAGGATCAACAGGAACGTGCTCTGGCGAATTGCCTCGACATCGTGAGATACGCCGCGGTCGAGCGCGAGCAACTCTCCTCTAGGTACTTCCACGGTCGCGTTGGGAAGGTGCAGGCGCACATGACCAGCGAGCATCAGGATGGCAAAGCGTGCACTCGTCTTGTGCTGCTTGAAACGCGCTCCGGCTTTCATCGAGACCAGAACAATACGGAGATCAGGGTACTTGACGAGGGTTCGGGCACTGCGACCGGCATCGCTCTGCCAAGCTTCTTCCTTCCACATGCTCTGTACTTCGTTTGGGATCAATACCTGCAGCAGCGAGTTTCCGAGGTGCGGAAGCCGGTTCAGGCCATAAGGTGATCCCTCAATGTGGGGAGTTACGCACTGCGTAGCCATAATCTTTACTCCTTCCGGCAAAGTCACTCGGCCGCGACGGCGCGGGTTACCATGGGATTGCTACCCTCAGGAAACTGCTCCAGGGGAACTAGAGAAATTCCTTCCCGTAAGGAGAATCGGAGCGAGGATCGGCTTGCGCATTCACCACAAAGCCAGAAGAAAACGCTAGCTTGTGAGGGTTTGCTCGCGCAGATCGCATTGGGAATATCTCTGCACGGCTCCACGGGCCGCCGTACATCGAACCGGTACAGCCTTCCTCCGCGGAGGTAGTGAAAGGGTTTTCCGCACTGTGGGTTGGAGCATTGGGAAATCATTGGCAACTCCCGCCGTTACGACCGGCTGAAACCAATGTGCCGCATTAGAGGAAGACGCACAATGAAGCGTCCGTACCGGAATTCGGGACAGTTGTACGGGGCACCGTTAGATGAGCTTCCGCTGGATGGCATTCATGACTGCTTCTAGACGGTTGTGGGTGCGGAGTTTCTGGTTGATGTGGTGAAGGTGATTGCGGAGGGTCTGCGGGCTGATACCCAGAGTGCTGGCGACCTCATCGCTGTCCTTGCCTTCGGCGAACAGGCGCAAGACATGCTTCTCTTGCTCGGATAGCGCAGGAGCCGGTTCCGCGCGCACAGAAGCTTCGGCGAGCGAGCTGACTTGCTTCGACAATTCCAGCATCTTCTGCGTCAACTCTTCGTTTTTCTTCTGCTTCGTGATGTCGTGCGCCATGTGCACCATCAGTCGGCGGCCCGTGCGCTGATTATCGAACACGATGGTAGACATATTGACCCACAACCGCTCCCCCGAGCGAGTCTTCACGCTCATGTCGAAGTTGGGAATTTCCGTATTGCCAGCTGTGCACTCGGCCACGCTGCAGTGCTGGTGGCATACCCGAGTACCCAATGCCCCCATGCCTTCGAGAATGTCATAGCAAGTCTTGTGGATCGCTTCCGCTGCGGAGTAGCCCAACAATTTCTCCGCAGCCTTGTTCCAAGACAGGATCTCGCCTTCTTCCGTCACCGAGAATGCCGCATCGGTGGTTCCTTGGAGCAGTGCAAACAGCTCACTCTCCAGCATTTACCTGCTCCTGTGACAACTGACTATGCCGATAGTACGGATGCTCCATTGAGGTCTATCGCCTCCCGATACAAGTATAGGTCAGCCAGCAATCGGACACAGAAAGCAGACAACGATAGGCTGGCTGGAAAAGACGAAATATGAAAATCAGCCTTCATTACCAGATTTCATTCGTGAAAGCCAGCTTCGGTATGCTGCTGTTCCTCTTTCCGATGACGGTTGCTCTGACCGCACAGGAAATCACACACAGCGAACATCACGCAAAGACCCCGACCAAGATCGTCGACATAGTCCGCGACCCTGCTGATGTGCCTCCAACCGTCGGGAATAGACAGACAGCTGTAGTTCACGTAACGCTCACGGCTGCGGAGGTGGTTGGAACTCTCGATCCGTCGGCCGGCACGACTTACCGCTACTGGACATTCAACGGCAAAGTGCCCGGCCCGATGATTCGCGCGCGACAGGGAGACACTGTCGAAGTTACCTTGCGAAATGATGCGAGCAGTCACATGGCGCACTCAGTCGATTTTCACGCAGCTCTCGGTCCAGGTGGAGGCGCGGCATTTACCCAGGCTGTGCCGGGGCAGTCCAAAACATTCACGTTCCAGGCGACTGCCCCCGGTCTTTTTGTCTACCACTGCGGCACTCCCATGATTGCCGAACACATCGCCAACGGCATGTACGGATTGATCCTGGTCGAACCCGAAGGTGGACTTGCGACTGTAGATCGCGAGTACTACGTGATGCAGGGAGAAATTTACACCACCGCCGGCAAAGGTAAGGCAGGCATGCAGTTATTCAGCGATGCGAAGCTGATGGAGGAAAACCCCGAATACTTCGTGTTCAACGGAGCAGTTGATGCTCTGACGAAAACGCACCCGATGCAGGCAAAGGTTGGAGAGACGGTTCGCGTCTTCTTTGGTGATGCGGGGCCCAATGACACATCATCATTGCATGTCGTAGGTGAGATCTTTACTCGCGATTACCTGTTGGGGTCTCTGACATCTCCTCCCTTGACGAGCATCCAAACCGCCAGTGTGCCGCCCGGCGCCGCCGCGATCCTGGAATTCAAAGCCAGGATTCCGGGACAATTCCCCATGATGGACCATGCGATGGCGCGGATGGCGAAAGGGTTAATGGCGACCTTTGAGATTTCTGGCGCCGAGAACGCGACCCTGATGCACCCGGGACCCGCGTTCGACTCGACCGCTTCCGGCATGCCTCGCCTATCAGGTATGACACAGGCTGACACTGCAGCAAGTCTGACGGAGCCCCAGACGAATTCCATATCAGCCACGGACAGCAACCCCATCGTGGCAACTACAAACGAGGGAGCTACGGACATGAACATGCACAGCGAAATGGCGCATGTGGGCAAGCCCGCGCAGTTAACTCGCGCAGGCCACACGCCAGAACTGGCACCTATGCAAGCCGAAGCCAGCTCCAAGGAACTGAACGGGTGCCTCACATTGTCCGATGATGGCAAAGCGATGTTGCAATTACTCGGGTCCTCGAAGATCTATCGCGTGGAAGCAAGACCGTTGTTGTTCTCGCAGAACGCCAACCGTCTCGTCCATGTGACCGGGTATTTTGGCAGCGTGGTGGAGGTCGAGGATCCGCGTGTCCCGAGTTTTGTGGTGGACACGGTGGACCCACTTGCCCCCAACTGCTCGGTCAAGCTGTCCGCGGCGGCGATCCGAAAGACATTGGCCAAGCTTACAGCGCCAGTCGCGCAGGGAACGGTAGGCATGACTGACATGGGGTTTGTGCCACCGGCCATAACGGTGAATGTTGGCACCAAGGTGGTTTGGAAGAACTCCTCGCAGGTAATCCACAACGTAGTGGACGATGTGAGCAAGGCTCTTTCCAGAATAGACGTGAAACTGCCTTCAGGAGCAAGTCCATTCGACTCTGGTTTGCTGCAGCCCGGACAATCCTACGCCTGCGTTTTTACAGAGCCAGGCATTTACCGCTACGTTTGCACGTTGCACGAGGGATCCGGCATGAAAGGAGTAGTTATCGTCAGACCGTCATCACTGCTGGCAGCGAAGCGATAGATTCGCTGAAGCTGCTATTTTCCAGCGTGACAAAAGTCATGGCTGACTCGCAGCTCCGGTTTTATGGTGTTGTGAGGGAGAAAAGGGGATAGCGTCATGAGTCAGATTACGGTCAATACTGGCGTGGCAGAGATTGTAAAGCTCTGCCCAGGCGCCCGACGCATTTTCGACGAGCATGGATTGAAGGGCTGTGGCGGCGAGCATGGTCCAAGCGAACCACTGGGGTTCTTTGCTGCAGTCCATCAGGCCAATCTGGATGAACTCCTGCGCGAGATCAACACCGAGATGGAGAACCCGTCCGCGCAGCCCTATGTTTACAAGGCAAGCTTACAGGACTACATTTATCGCCGCTTCTTCAAAGCTGGTGTAGTGATCGTGCTGACAGTCGGTTGCCTGTGGGGTGCGATCAACCTTCTGCAGATCGGATTGGGTAAGAACTTCCTGCAGTTACATCTCCTGTCCTCGATCCATGCCCACGCCCATGCCATGATCTTCGGCTGGGTCGGGATGTTTGTCATGGGCTTCGCTTATCAGTCATTCCCACGCTTTAAGAACACCACGATGTGGCGCCCGGGCCTGGCGAATCTCAGCTTCTATCTTCTGGGAACGGGGATCGTGGCAGGAATGGCTGCCGAAATGCTGCTGCCTACCCCAGTTTCATTCGTGCTGGGTGCGTTTTCCGGCGTAACGGAAATCGCGGCCGTCGTGATCTTCATGTCGGTGCTGTACCGCACGGCGCGACAGTCAATTGAACCGCACAACCCGTACGAAAAGTTCATTGCCAGTTCTTTTATCTGGTTCCTGCTGGGCACGATCTTGGAAGCCGTGTTCTTCTTTGCCAAGGCTACAGCTCATTCCGAGCATGGCATGATCATGCGTATCGCGCTGATCGATGGTCCACTGCGGGACATCCAGTTACTCGGCTTCGCGGCCCTGATCATCGCCGGAGTCAGCCAGCGCTTCGTGCCGCACGTCTATGGCCTCGGGAAGCCAGTGCATGATCGCCAGACCCTGATTTTCTGGTTGATCAATGGCAGCTTGCTGCTGAACATCATTAGCTATGAACTGCTGCTCGCCACTCACAATCTTTATTTCGCCATCGGCTTGGAGTTAGCATATCTGCTCATGCCGCTGTGGGCCGTGTTGCTGGCCGTGCAGATCGGGGTGTTCCGGAGGCCGACGCAGCCGGATCGCACTTTCAAGTTCGTTCGTGCCGCTTATGTTTGGTTGGTGATCGCTTGCGGCATGATGCCGTTCTTTCCACTCTACGGAGTTCTTACCCATCAAGTTTTCGCGCACACGTACATGGGCTCGCATCGGCATGCCTTCACCGTGGGTTTCATCAGCATGATGATCATGGGAGTCTCTTCGCGCGTTGTGCCCATCCTGGCGGGAATCGATGCGAAGCGAATGAACTCACTGTGGGCGCCGTTCTTGCTGTTCAACGTGGGCTGTACCGCACGAGTGCTTTTGCAGATTTTGACGGATTTCGTGCCCAACGTGGCTTACCCGCTGATCGGCTTCACCGGGTTCATTGAATTAAGCGCCTTGCTATGGTGGGGAATCGAGTTGTGGCGAACCATGAACGTTGCCAGAACGCGTCGCACAAATATGGTGAGGGCTCCGTTTCCCTTAACGGCACGGTGAGCAGGCCGCCTTGCGATCTCTACTTACGAGCCGCTTGGCGCATCTGAAAATATGAAAGGCAGGAAGCAGAACATGAGTTCAACTACTATCACACTTTCAGAAATTACTGGAGCGGAAGCTTTACCGCTGCTGGGTTTGGTCAACTACCAGGAGGGTGCGGTGGTAAGCCGGGTCATCCTGAAACGGGAAAAAGGGAACGTCACAATCTTTGCCTTCGATGAAGGGCAAGGGTTGAGCGAACACACATCGCCATTCGATGCACTCGTGCAGGCTGTTGAAGGCGAGGCAGAGATTACCGTTGCAGGCACACCAATCGAATTGAAAGCAGGCGACGTCGTCCTGTTGCCGGCTGAAAAGCCGCATGCGGTAAAGGCGACTACACGCTTCAAAATGGTGCTCACCATGATCCGATCGTAGAACAGGGAGACATGTGCAGATGTGAGCGATTCATCGGAATTTATGTCCATGGCCAAGCCCAAGATAGCGCTGAATCCGAAACACCCGGAGCGAATCTGCTGGGGGTGCGATAAGTTGTGCCCAGCTAATGACCTTCGCTGTGGAAACGGAACTATTAGAACGCAGCACCCAGTTGAGCTGTTCGGTGAAGACTGGATGGAATGGGAATTGGACGATCAGCGCGGTGAGCCTGAGCAAAGAACCTAACGTAGTGAAATTGAATTCTCATGTCCACTCTACCAACGCGTATCGAAAGGGAGGCAGGCAGGCGGCTAGAGGCAGGCGAGATCGTCAACATTACTGCCGCGCGTGAGAGGGCGCTTTCCCGCATGCTGATGCTGTACATCAGCACAGGCGTGGTGTTCATGCTACTTCCGGGACCTTCCTCGGAGTCTGGAACTTGCTCATCATCAGCAGCCACCGCGCGGCAAATTCGGTTTCGCCGGCATGGATTCAGGCACATGGCCACGCCCAGATCTTCGGCTGGATCGGTAGCTTCATTCTTGGAATCGGGTTCTACTCAATCCCCAAACTGCGGCGCATGGGATCGTTTGCTCTTACGCCGGTGTGGTGCGCTTGGGGGCTGTGGACTTCAGGTGTTACCCTGCGCTGGCTCGGGAGCGTCTATCCTTGGCATTGGCGCGTGCTTGTTCCACTCTCTTCGGTTTGCGAGTTGACCGCCTTCCTCGTCTTTTTCCGTATTGTCTCGGGCCATCACGCCGAAGATTCGGGGAAAACCACGTTAGACGAATGGGTCTTTGTCGTGATTGCAGGCTCACTCGGGCTGTTGCTGACATTGTTGGTCAATGTTGGGCCAGCTTCATGTATGTGACCGTGCAACGTTAGCAGCGGTTGCCGCTCCTCGATAAACCGCTTCACTGCGATGCTGCCCACGTGCAAATCCAGCGGAACGTGCTCGTAAGTCTTCCCATCGAGTGCCGCTCGGTCTAAGGGCGTATCGCACGGTGGAGTGTGGAGGAGAAGTACCGCACGATCGAGAGGGTCTTCTCCCACAAGGGAAGCGAGATCTTTCTGGATCGTGGCCCATTTGATCTCGCTTTCTTCCGTTGGCACGGTTCTACTGCCCTCCTCCGGAGAGACGCAGCCAGGCGGGACATACCGGGAAACGTCGTAACGTTCCCAGTCCTTCAGCAGAAATGGGGTCGGCGGAACGTAGGCAAGGCCATAGATCGTGAAATCCCCCAAGAGACTCTTCTGTGCGTGGACGTAGTGCCAGAGGCCATCGCCTGCCGCCGCGACGAAGTCTTCCTCATAGCGACGTGGGTCGTCGTTCCCGAGGATGAGAAAGATGTCGGGATAGTGCGCCCCTAAGGCGTCGCGGGTTCTTGTGAAAGTTGGGACGAGATAGTCTTGAACAAAATCTTCATTTCCGAATTGAATTGCCGACAGCGCTGAGCGAGGAAGCAAGTCTCCACCGAGGAACACGGCAGCGGGGAGATGCCTGCTGATCGACGCGAGGAGTTTGTCGTACCGGTCGATCCTTCCGTGTAGGTCAGTGGCGAAAAAGCAAGTCGGCAAGACAAGTCCCTTCTGTTGTTTGGTTCTAAAATTTTATAGCGGACGAGACTCCATGGAAAATCCCGCACTGCTGTACAAACTGACTGGCGAGGTCAGCTGCAGACGTCCCAACTGGGATTGCGAAATTAGTACCGAGAAATGCCCTTGTGCTGATTGAATTTGAACGCTTTAATTCTGGGGACGTTAAGGGGACGATAGCAGCTGCTGTCCGGTATCATTGTGCACCAAACGACGTCCGCCGACACCGTTTGATTTCAATCAGTTACGCGTCGTTGTCGCCCTGTCACGGCAGAGGCCGCGGGTTCGAGTCCCGTCGTCCCCGCCATTCTTTTCGAGCACTTGTAACCCTAGCGTCCGGCAAATCAGTCCGCTCAAGAAGGCCGATCTGCCGGCGATTGCCCACTACCTGATCGGCCACTTTTCCTATAGCCATGTCCCGCCTCTGGCGAAACGGATCACTGGCGGGTAGCGGCAAACGAAGTAGGCTGCGGGAAATGCATGCTTTCACGCCATGCTGGAGGAATTCTTCGAGAGCCGAGGGATTCGTTTTTTCTTGCATCTCCGCGCCATGTAAGAGCCGCGCTTGCTGAAGACGCTTGATGGCATGAATCTCAGAAGCTCATGTTGAAATCTGCCGCGACGATCGATGCGGGTGACCGCTTGCGTTCATGGGTGCAGAGTTTGAGAGAGCAACCACTATGTCTTGAGGCTCCAGGGGCGTGCCTTTATTTCTACATTCGCGATTCGCAAATGGAGTGCTAAGCCCGACGGTCTCACCGTAATCTTGATTGTCTGTTGTGAGCTCATCCCCGCAATCGTCTTCTCAGAGCTGATGTTTTGTTTTCTTCTTCCTCTTCTTACTGAGGTCTTCTAACAGATACTTAAGGGACGCGCACTCCTGAATCACAGCTTCAATTTTTGGAATTGTAGTGCGCAATTCGCTTTCTTCGACAACGCCGTCGGCGAGGGTTTCCGCGACACTCTCAAGGGCTTCGCCGACCTCCCGGATCAACCGGGATACCGCAACAAGCTCTTGTTCCAAGGTGATGTTTGGTGACGGGAGTTTAAACGCGACCCGTCCGGCCTGGCTCTCGAGAAAATCCAGCGCTTCATAATTGCTCAGCAGAAGGCATAGTCGAGGCAGGAAATGCGCTGGCATTTGACGTTCACCTCTTAGCCAATACATGAGAGAGCGATAGTTAGTTCCCAGCTGCTGGGCGAGCAGGCGAATGTCGTACTCGGCCTTGCTCTCTACAACTCTGCTCAGAATGGACGAGATGTCATCGACAGGCACAATTGGTTCCTAACCCTCACTCCTGGTTCGTTCAAAACCACTGTTCATTTTGAACAGTGAAGTTGCCCATTCTATCTGAATTGATCGGGCGGAAGAGATGCGATTAGATTGACTCGCGTAAAAGAGCGATTTCGAGAACAGCAGCGACAAAAGCAAGCGCATGCATGGGCTTATGGAGCGCTTGGAACTGTATGAAAACATTATGAAAAGAATTGACAAAGCACCTGGTGGGAATTAGCTTTCTGGGTCACCATATTGCCACCTTATTTTGTGAGGCTGCATTCCTTGATTGAGTAGGAGGGCCCATGTCCAAGAAGTGGTACAACTACATCGTTTCGGTCGACGACGCTGCGGGCACTGAGACAGACACGAACGTCCCGCCGAATAGCAAGAACGCACCGGCCGTTACCAGGACTGCGGCGCAGAGCGTGGCCGACATCGCGTCCAGCGTAGCCGCGGAGCCGAAATTTACCACTCCAATTTCCGACCCGACCTCGTTTGAGGAGATTTACAAGGCAGCGGAGATCCCGCCAGCGCCGCAAGGTTATTCCATCCTGAAGATCTCCCACATGCTGGAGAGCGACCACCTTCGCAATTTGCCCTCAGACGTGAAGAAGTCTTCGGTTTTGGTGGCGCTCGACGCGGCGGGTGTGGAAGTTAAAGATGTTATCCAGGATGCGATACGGCGTGATCGCGCGCTGGATGGGTACGAGCGGGTACAGCAGCGTGCGGCCACAGAACTGGAAGAACGCAAGAATAAAGAGAACACTGAGATTCAGGCGCAGATCGATAAATATGTGACCGAGCAAAGAGCGAAGATCCAAAGCAATAATGAAGAGGTATCACGGGAAAAAGAGCGCTTTACCGGTTGGCGGCTGAAGAAACAGCAGGAAGAGAAGAAAATCGCCGACGCAGTCGGCTACTTTGTAACTGAAAATCCTATTACGACGGGCGATTTGAATTCGCCCGCGCCCCAGTCGAAGACAGAGCAGCGTTCCTGAACAGGAGGAGTGTATGTGGCAACGGTTAACAAGGGTGGTGCGGTCTTTCGTTGGTTTCTTCATTTCGGCGTCGGAAGATCCTGAGCTGATTCTCCAGCAGAACATCCGCGATATGAACGATCAGGTCCCGCGGATGAATGAGAGCATCGCCATGGTGAAGGCCAACGTGACGCTGCTGGAAAAAGAAGAGGCCAAGTATAAGGAAGCGGTGGGCAGCCTCACGGCGAGGGTGAAATCGGCAATTCAGGCCAATCGCGACGACATTGCCGCCACCTACGCCACCCAATTGGAGCAGACCAGAGGCGCTCTTGCCAGAAACCAGGGCCAGCTCACAACTGCTCGCGCCGCCTTCGATAAAGCGATGGCGGTGAAGCAGGCGTTTATGCGCGAAAAAGAGCGGAAGACGCAAGAAGCCCTGGCCGCAATCGCCGATTACCGTCGCTCCCAGTGGCAGAAGAAAGTCGCAGATGCGATGGAGCAGTTCGAAGTCGCGGGCATCAGCCAGACCCACGACGAAATGATTCGCAAGATAGAGGAGACGACTGCTGTCAACGAGGCTCGAATGGATATGGCCATGAGCAACGTGGACCAACAGAAGATCAAGATTGACGATGATGCGGAGAAACTTCAGGCTAGCGAACTGGTAAAACAGTTCAAGATTGAGATGGGCCTGGCCTCACCCCAAGGGGTGGCGGCGCCGGGTGGCTCGGAGAAGACTATTGCCGCGAAGGAGCCTCAGCGGACTTCGTAAAGAGGGCGTCAGACATTTGGACACACAGTGAGCCAGAGGTGGCTGCGAAAAAGCGGGAGGAAAACATATGGCGGTAAAGATTGAACGAGGCGGATGGGTCCTTATATTCCTAATCGGGGTAGCGCTAGTTGGCTACAGCCTGAATCGATACGGAGTTGTAGATTTTGGCAAGATGATGGGCAGCAAAGGGGCTTCCGGTAGCGGGGAGACCGTCGACGCGTCCAAACCTCTGCTAATACCGGCCTCGTCGAGCACTAGCGATGCTGAAGTCCGCGTGCGCGTTAATGTGTGGGTCGGCTGCGTCGGGGGCCTGGTGGCCAACGGCGGGCTCGATACCCAGCCGGATTCTATTTATGGCAAGAAAGGAATCAAGGTTTCGTTCAAGATCATCGACGACTGGACCGAGGGCTCGGCTGCGTTGGCTACCGACAATGTCGATGTGATGTTGACCACGGCTGACGTCTACGCTAAAGATTATGCGCAGTTCAAAGAGAAGGGATTCGGGTCGCATGCATTTCTCATGGTCGACTGGTCACGCGGCGCTGATGGCGTGATTGGAAAACAGGGGATTAACAGCATCGAGGACCTGGCCGGCAAGAAGGTGGCTTTTGCCCCGTTCACTCCGTCACACTTCTTGCTGTGGAACGGACTCAAGACCTCAGGGCTGAGCACTGCGCAGCGCAATGAAATTTTCAATCAGGCGATCCATACCAAGGACGGCATTGAGCCGGCGACGCTTTTCGCCCAGGAAAAAGTTGATGCGGCCGTCGCATGGGATCCTGACATGAGCGACGCAGTTGCCAAACGGCCCGGATCGAAGAAGATTTACGATACCAGAATCGCAAACCGTCTGATCGCCGATATTCTGGTGGTGAGTGATAGCTTTTCCGCGAAACATCCGCAAACTCTGCTGAAGTTTGCTCAAGGTTGGCTCGAGGGCGTCGAATTCATCAAGACCCAACCCGAACGCGCCTACAACCTGATCGGAACGGTCAAGGATTTCAATATCCCATCTGACCTCGCGAAGACCATGCTGGGCGGAGTCAAACTTGCGGATTACGCCGATAACCGTTCGTTCATGGGAACTGCCGGTTCAAATTCCGATTACGCCAATATCCTGGGCATGGCCCAGGACATGTATCGGGAATCGATGATCATTAAACACACATTCAACCCGGAAGAGAGCCTGGATCGCCGCTACGTCGAAAAACTGGCCGACAGCTTCTCCATGGCATCCAGCGAGGCGCCCATTGAATATAAGGAGCCCGCGAAGGGAGCAACACCCATTGCGACGCAGCATCGGTCCATCTACTTCGATCCCAATTCTTCGGCCATGAGTCTCGATTCGCGCGCCATCGTCGACGAACTAGCGGGTACGATGCGCGCCTATGAGAACACGATTGTTGATATCGATGGCAACACCGATTCTACAGGTTCTCGTGCTTACAACATTCAGCTCTCCCACGCACGGGCAGACGAGGTCAAGAACTACCTGATCCAAAAGTATGGTTTCCCTGCGCAGCGACTTCGGACGGCTGGCAATGGTCCGGACAAACCGATCGACAACAATGAGACGCCCGAAGGACGTGAGAAAAATCGACGCACCGACATCAAGGTTTATGCCAACCCTTCGAGCTAGCTTTTCGAGAACACGATAGGACATGATGAGCGATTGGTTCACCATGCGGAAGGATGTACCGCCGTGGGTCCGATGGGCCGCCCCGTTTCTCACTTGGGGAGCCATTATATTGTTCTGGATCTTATTGCCTTACTGGGAAGGGCCGCACTTTTCCTTGCTGCCCACACCGCTCGGAGTAATCAGATCCTTTAGATTGCTGTGGACAGAGTACGATCTGCTCGGAAACGTATTCATGAGCTGGTGGCGCATTGCCCAGGCATTCTTCTGGTGCGCGGTGGTTGCCATCCCGCTTGGCATCCTGATGTCCAGCTACCGCTGGCTGTTCGAACTCATCAATCCCGTGGCCGCCCCCATGCGCGCCATGCCGCTGACCGCGTTTCTTCCAGCTTTCATTGCTCTGTTTGGGATCGACGAAACCGAGAAGATCGCATTCCTTTGGTTCGGAATGTTTTTCTACTTGCTAGCGGTGGTCGTCGAAGAGGTGAATCGGGTCGACAACGCGCTTCTTGAAACGGCCTACACGCTCGGAGCCAATCAGCGACAAGCTTTGTGGCTTGTGTTTCGCGCGTCATTGCCGGCGATTTTTTCGTCATTCCGAATCCTGTATGACATTGGTTGGACTTACGTGATACTGGCGGAGATGTTGAATGCCCGCAAGGGCGTTGGCTACATGGTGGAGGCTGCTCGCAAAGTACTGGACTTCGATCGCGTGTATGCGGGAATCATCGCGATTGGCATCGCCGCGTTTCTGTTTCGTTTTCTGCTGACGTTTTTGGAAGGCCGTCTCTTTCCCTGGCGCAAAACGACTTCCGCACTGGCCGGAGGCGGGGCGGGCGTTCCCAGTGCCACGGCACACCTGAAGGCGGCGAGGCACCGAGCCTAAGCATATGGAGTCGAAAAAATCCAAGATCACGGTTAGCAAGGTCAGTCGATCGTTTGTTGCGGCCGATGGTTCAAAAATTGACGCCCTTGAGAATATCAATTTCGAAATTGAGGATGCGTACTCGCGAGAAGGGCGGGATATCGGTGAGTTCCGCGTTCTGCTGGGCCCTTCCGGATGTGGCAAGTCGACGTTGTTGCGCCTGATCGCTGGATTGGATCAGGCCGATACGGGCGAGATCCTGGTGAACGAGAAGCCGATACAGGGTCCCGGGAAGGACCGCGGCATGGTATTTCAGAAGTACACCTCGTTTCCTTGGCTAACGGTCGCTGGTAACATAGCCTACGGTTTGAAGATCAATGGCGTTCCGGAAAAGCAGCGCAAAGACATAGTGGCGCAATTGGTGCAAGATATTGGACTCAGCGGCTTTGAAAACGCCTATCCGGAGACGCTATCCGGAGGCATGCAGCAGCGCGTTGCCATCGCACGCACCTTGGCGCTTCGTCCCTCGGTTATCCTGATGGACGAGCCGTTCGGAGCGCTCGACGCGCAAACCCGCAGCGAAATGCAGCAACTGCTACTCAAAGTTTGGGATGAAACTGCCAGTACGATCCTGTTCGTCACGCACGACGTTGACGAGGCGGTTTACCTGGCGGATAGAATCTTTGTTATGAGTACACATCCGGGGACGATTATCGAGGATGTTCAGGTACCCTTTGACCGCCCCCGCGACCTGGGCCTGAAAGAGCGAAATGAGTTTCACGAGTTGGCAAACTACGTTCTCGGCCGTCTGCGCAAAGCCCCCGGCAGCGGACAGGTGCGGGTGAGTGTCTAAATGGTTCCCGCTGATTTCCAGGGCACGCCGGAAAGCGAACAACTCGGTGGTCCCGGGCCGCAAGACAAGATCAATTTTGTCAAAGAGGCGTTCCATCTGCAGTACAACTGGATCGCCATGGTCAGTGCGGGCGCGTTCGCACTGGTGAGTGGGAGTTTACTGCCGATCATCCTGGCCGGTGGCCTCGAACTGATGTATCTCGCGGTCGTGCCGCAAAATTGGCGCTTTCAGCGGCTGGTGCGCTCCTGGAAATTCTCCGAACAGCAGCAAAAGCAGCAACAGCAACTTGGCGACTTGCTCCGAGTCCTGCCTGCCGATCTGCAGAGCCGGTATATCCATGCGGCTCAGGTGTGTGGCTCGATCAGAACTAACTTTGCACAGTTCTCCTCGACCTCGCAGATTTTCTTGCAGCAAATTGACGCACGTTTGCAGGGCCTGCTGAATGGCTACGCTCGGCTCTTGTCGAGCGCGGCCCAGCAGCAGCAGTACTTGAAAACCGCCGAACAGGATGGAATTAAACACGAGATTGCCTCTTTGCAAAAGAGTTTGAGCAGCGATTTGCCGAAAGTGCAGGAGATCAACAAGAAACGGATCGAGATCCTCACCAAGCGCCTGGAGAAGTTCGATAAGATTTCCGAGAATCGAAAAGTGGTCGACGCTCAGTGTTCCGCGGTCGAAGATGTGTTGATGCTGGTGCGGGATCAATCGGTGACCATGCGCGATCCGCAGCAGGTCAGCGAGAGGTTGGATAGTCTGGTCAAAGACGTCGAGCAGACCGAGCAAACGGTGCAGCAGGTGGAAGCTATTTTTAGCGGGATGTCGCCCGATCTGGACGGATTGATGGCGATGGACGATACTTCTTCGACTTCATCCAACCCCAACCGCGTACGGATGTCGAACTGATGTGGAATCTAAGATGCCCTCGAAATTAATGCCGACCACAACAACGATCGGAAAGTATCTTGATGCACTTCCCCAGTGGGCGCGCGAACTTTCTGAAAAGTACTACTCTCGTTCGTACGCTCTTTTTGTGCTGTACGGAAATGTGCGTGATCTGGTACCGCTGCGCAGTCAGGAAACCACCGACTTCGTTCCGCTGGATGAATTTCTCTCGGGCGCGCTGTTCGGCCAACGCGATATAGTTCTGCATTATGACCGCGGCGGGCTGAACTTCGGATCGGCCGACAGCCAGGCCGACTTCCGCCGCGCGCTCGAAGGCTACGACAGTTTTCACGGCACCACTTATTCGCAGGGTGGGCTGCCGCGCAATCCGGATGCGGTGCTGAACCTGCTCGACAACTATCTGCGGCTGCGCATTGCCGATGGCAAGAAAATCGGTTTAGTGATCGACTTCGCAGAGACCATCGCTCCTGCGGGGGATGTTTCCAGCATGTCCGCCGATGATCGCAATGCTTTAGTCATTCTCAAGCGCTGGGCGCGCAATACGGTTTTTCTGAACGCGGATGTCACCATTTGTCTCATCTCGGAAAATCAGATCGAGCTGAACCCGAGCATCGTTCAGCACCCGGGCGTTTCTTCGATTGGGATTCCGTTGCCGGACTATGACAATCGTCTGGAGTTCATTCGCTCGCAATTGAAAAAACAGGAGTTACCCACCGGTTCCGAAGTGAACGATGAGTCTCTGGCCACGCTCGGTGCGGGTTTGAAACGAGTTCAGTTGCAGAGTCTAATATCCCATGCGGTTCAGAATCGGCAACCGCTCACACTCAAGTTTCTCTCCGACCGTAAGAAGGACTTGATCGAAGCCGAATCCGGCGGTCTCCTGGAGTTTGTGCAGAGTCGGTTTGATCTATCCTTTGTCGCGGGCAATGACCAGGCTAAGCGTAAATTGCAGGACGCCGCCAAGGCCATCCGCGCGGGTAACACCGACGTCCTGCCCATGGGCTACATCATCTGCGGGCCAGTAGGAACGGGAAAGACTTTCATCACCACATGCTTTGCTGGAGAAGTTGGAATTCCAGCGGTGACCCTCAAGAATTTTCGCAGCATGTGGCAAGGTGTCACAGAAGGCAATTTAGAAAGAGTCTTGACGCTACTGAAAGCGATGAGCCCGATCGCGGTCATCGTGGACGAAGCTGATGCTCAACTTGGAGATCGGTCCAGTTCCGGCGATAGCGGTGTAGGAAATCGGGTGTTCGCCCAGATCGCGCAGTTCATGGGGAATACCGAGTACAGAGGCAAGGTGATCTGGTTTCTCCTAACTTGTCGTCCCGATCTGTTACCCGTGGACCTGAAGCGCCAGGGGCGCGCCGAAGAACACATTGCTTTGTTTTATCCCGACACGCAAGAAGAGCGATTGGCGCTCTTGCGCGCCATGCAGCGCAAGATAGGCATGAAATCTTTCCCGGAGAATGTGGAGGCGTTCTTCTTGGCGCGGGCAGGCAGTCTGTCGGGAGCCGATATCGAGGCGGTACTGGTGCGCAGCCACATGAGGAGCAGTCTCCAGAACAAGTCCGCAGTTGATGCGGAAGACTTGAAGGCAGCCCTCGAAGATTTCATCCCACCCTATTACCCGACTGAAATCGATTTGCAGAATTTGGTAGCAGTGTTGGAGTGCACCAGCAAGAGCCTGCTGCCGAAGAAATACCAAGACATGGATCGCGGTGAGTTAATCCGCCAGAGCAATGAACTAATGGCGTTGTCACGAAAAACGGCGGTATAGCCACCCGTTCTTCCCCGCACGACTCCGTTTAAATGACGATTCCATCCATGCGCATGGTTCTCTTCTTGGGAGTGAACAGGGGCACTGGCTTGGGGTCGATCGACGGGGCGTTGTTCCGCCAAAAACTGTGGAAGTCCTTCTTCTCTCCAGTGCGATAGAAGTGCAGCAAGTAGGCTTGGTCGCAAGCTGTGTAGTCCGAGAACCACTGATCAATCTCTGTGATTCCGACCTGATGAAACATCGCGAGTCCGTAGCAGGCCGCTTCCCATTCGTAGGCGATGATTGCAGGAAATAGGTCTTCACTGACGGGAGGCTGATATTTCCGGCCGAGCTCAAACAGCGTGGCATCGACGTTCCATTGCACCGTATGGCCGAAGAGGTGTCCCAGCAAAAACAAACGCTGTTCGGGAGTGACCGCATAGTCGATATCAATTTCCGCCCCGTCCAAGTCACCGGTCAACGGATCTGGAATATCTCGGGTCACGATGTGGATTCCGTAACAGCTCTCCAGCTGCTTCTGAACCCGCAGAGAATATTCATCGAACGAAATTTCCATCCATCCATTTTATGCAATGTGGATGGCAAGTGACTCGTCATTCTTTCAATGATACGGACGGAGCGTGCTTGTGGCTGCGTTGTTCTTAAACCTGGCAATCCTAAATTGTTCAGTACATTAGGCGGGAGCCAATCTGATTACTCTGGAGCTGGTCGGCCAGGTACGTTGTCATCTCGTGGGCACCCTCGATCTTGAGCAGGTGCTGGCGGAAGTCCTCGTTCATGAGCTTCCGGGCAAGGGAAGAGAAGACTTGCATGTGAGCATTGGCGTCATCGGAATCTCGGAGGGCGAGGAGCACGACGACGCCTACTCGCTCTCCATCGACCGAGTCCCAATTGATCGGCTCGGTGAGCCTGAGGACGCAGATGGAATCTGCGCTGATCGCGTTTGTCTTGCAATGTGGAGTGGCGAAGCCATAGCCCAGGCCCGTGGAGTAGACGGCTTCCCGCGCCCATAGCGCTTCTTCGAGCAGGCGGCGATCGTCAGTGCGGCCGGCGATGTAAAAGGCATCGACCATTTCCTGGATGACTTCTTCCTTGGTTCGACTTGAGCTGCCCAGCAGGACGAGGCCGTCGTTGAGCAAGGACTCCGGCTGTTGTGGCCGTTGCGCCGCGAGAAGATCATCGACTTCGGAGGTCCTGGTGCAGGCGATGGCACGTTCCAGAACGCGCACAGAGTCCGAAGTCTGCTGAGTGGCGATGGAATGCTTGAAGTCGTGAACTTCAGCGGATGGCACGCTGATCTCGTCGAGGCCGAGACCGAGAAGAAGAGGAAGGTTCTGGAGGTCTGCGGCCATCTCTCCACACATCCCCACCCATTTTCCGGAGCGGCGAAGATCTTGCACAAGTTGCCGCAGGAAACGCAGGAACGCCGGGTGGCGAACGCTAAAGAGGGAATTCATCCTGGGATTGCTGCGATCGGCCGCGAAAAAATATTGGCTCAAATCGTTGGTGCCTATGCTGAAGAAATCGACTTCCTCGTGGAGCGAATCGAGAATGAAGGCGACCGACGGGACTTCGATCATGATGCCGATCTTCACGCCAGGATCGAACGCCACGTCTCTTTCAGTAAGATGTTGTCGCGCTTGGGTTATTCCAGCCTTGAATTGCACGACTTCTTCGACAGAAGAGATCATCGGAGCCATGATCTGGACGCGACCGAGAGCCGAAGCGCGGAGGATTGCCCGCAACTGCGTTTGCAACAGCTCGCTATGCTCAGCGTAAATGCGAGCGCCGCGGTAACCGAGAAACGGATTGTCTTCGTGCGGCAGATTCAAGTAGGGGGCGGTTTTGTCGCCGCCGATGTCGAACGTGCGTATGATGACGGGCCGCCCGCCCGCGGTGCGCGCGGCCTCCGAATAGATCGCGAACTGTTCTTCTTCTGATGGCGCCTCGTTGCGGCCAAGGAAAAGCATCTCTGTGCGGAACAACCCAATTCCGTCTGCACCATTTTCGAATGCCAGGGCCAGTTCTTCGCCGGAGGAGGCGTTGGCCCCGACTTCCATTAGTTTGTCTGAGAGGGGCGTCTGCGGGGCCGCTGGATGTCGCGACGCTTCCTTTCGGCGCTGCAGCGTCTTCTGTTCGCGCTCGTAGAAGCGTTGAACGGCTGACGAAAACTCGGGCACGACAAAGCCGCGGTTCGCGTCGACCACGATCTCGCGCCCGGGGGCCAGTGCGAGGCGCGCTTTCCGCACTCCCGCGAGCGTCGGAATACCGAGGGAGCGTGCGAGGATCGCGGCATGAGACGTTGCTCCGGAGTACTCCAGCACGAGCCCCTTCAACCACCGGCGATCGAGTTCAAGAAGTTGCTGGGGAGCGAGCGTCTCGGCCACGATCACGGATGGCTCCTCCAGTTCGACGGCAGCCCCTGACGGGATCGTTCCACTAATTTCTTCTAGCAACTGCAGGCAGATTTCCTCGATGTCGGCCGAGCGCTGGCGAATGTATTCGTTTTCAGAGTGCCCCAGCAGGTCAATGAAAAATTCTCCCGTGCCTACGACAGCTTGTGCAGCGGACTTGCCCTGTAGCACCTGTTCGTTGAGCTTCTCGACCAGAAAGACATCGCCGGCCATGGCGAGGTCGGCTTGCAAAACCGCGGTACCGGTAGCCGTGGGCGAATACTTAAGCTTCTCGCCGATGCGGTGACGGACGGCGGCGACTGCTTCTTTGATTTGTTCCATCTCCAGCTCAGGATTGGTGGTCTTGGGCGCGCTCACGCTGTCGGGAAGCGTCATCTTGTGCATGATGACGACCTTGCCCTGACCGATTCCGCGGCTGACTGGCGTTCCGAAGATGCAACTCACCCTCGCTGCCTGAAGAACGCGAGGAGGCGTACTGATACGGCTAGATACCTTCACGCCCGCCAAGGGCACGTCGCACTTAGGAAGAGATTCCTCGACAAAACGAAGCAAGGCGGCATGGGCGGCCTGTTCGTCCGGACCGTTGATCTGAACGGAACAACGGTCACCGTGGCGAATGTCGGCCGCGATGATGCCCAGCACGCTCTTGCCGTTCGCCACCAGACCGTTGCGCAGATTCGTGAGCGTACAATCCGCAGCGAACTGACTGGCCACTTCCGCGAGATGGCTTGCCGGACGGGCGTGCAGGCCGCTCGAAAGCGGGCAGGCGAAGACGAACTGCAACGAACTGTTAACTTCTTGCGTCATCCTCAACGTTGGAGCTTCGAGAAAATACCTTCCGGATTTTTGAGCGCTTCCTGCAGGGGGACTTGAATCACCTTTACTCCGTGGAATCGTTCCTTGCCCTCGACCTCAATGTCGACGGCGAAAATAGCGATCTGCGCCTGACGAATATCGTTTTCGGTGAGCTTGTTTTCAATGCCCATGGCGCCCTGAGTTTCCACTTTGATGTCATGGCCGAAATTCTTCGCGACTTTTTCGAGCCGGGCTGCGGCCATGTAGGTGTGGGCAATGCCGGTCGGGCATGCGGTCACAGCAACGATCTTCATGCAGCCTCCTCTTGTTCGCCTACAGCGACATCTTTGATCCGGGATTTGAGCAGAACGATGAGAGCGCTCGTGACTGCGGTTCCAACGAGGATGGCCGCGACATAGGCCAACCGATGATCGACCGCGAACAATACGATGGGACCGCCGTGAGGAGCGTGATCACCGACATGGCCGACCATCGCAATGGTTGCAGCCACCGCGGAACCGACCACAATGCTAGGTATGACGCGAATCGGATCCGCCGCAGCGAACGGAATCGCTCCTTCGGTGAGTCCCATTAACCCCATGGCAATCGCGGCGAGGCCCGCCTCGCGCTCTTCTTCACTCCAAAGCTGGCGATGAATGAGCGTCGCCAATCCCATCCCAAGCGGCGGAGTGCAGATGGCCGCTGCACAGGCTCCCATAATCTGGTAGTTGCCTTCGCTGATCATCGCCGCGCCGAAGAAAAATGCGACTTTATTCACCGGTCCGCCCATATCAAAAGCGATCATGGCGCCCAAAATGAGCGCAAGCAGCACGTCATTTCCGGTGCTCATTGCTTTCAGTGCGTGAGTCGCGTGTTCCATAAAGAGCGCAATCGGAACACCCAGGACCTTGAACATCAAGACGCCCACGATCGCGCCCGCGACAATTGGGATGACAAGGATCGGCATGATCGGGCGAAGAAACTTGGAAGTCGGCACTCGCTTAAGTGCCTCGACGATGTATCCGGCGACGAGACCGATAAGAATCGCTCCCAGAAAACCGGCCTGCACCTGGCCAGACAGATAGCCGCCAAGAAATCCTGGGAGAAGTCCGGGTTTGCCTGCGATCGAGTAGGAGATATAACCGGCGAGGACGGGCAACATCAACGTAAACGAGGCCGTCCCGATATCGAGGATGAGCTTCAAGTGGGGCGAGTTGGAAAAATTAGGTCCCGATGGAGTCATCGCGAAGGCGGTGGCAAACGCAATAAGGATGCCCCCGCAGGCGATGAATGGAATCGCGAACGAGACTCCGGTCAACAGGTGTTGCCGCAACTTCTGAAGTGATTCAAGCATCGAGGATCGAGCCAAGTTTCTCAGTTTGCATCATGTAAGAGCATTTGCGCCCGGCTGGCAAAGACTTCGCAAGGCCGACGACGCCCCATCGTCGCAGTATCATCGCGCCATTTCATCGAGCTATGAAAGACGCAGTCCCGTAGTATGTGTGATCCGTCCTAGTCTGAAAACAGGAGAGATGGAACGTTTGTTGTACAGACATAACCTTTCACTGGAGGTGTCCGAATACCACTCATCGGGAAACCTGGGTAGAGTTGCGGGCACGGTATTCGGTTGGCGTAACTTTACAGACCTTTTTAAAGACCCGGCAAAAGTATGCCGGGTCACCATAACAACAACTGTCAGCAATTTCTTTGAGTGTCATGCTGTAGTTTTGCAGCATGAACTTGGCCCGGTTCACGCGGACAAGGTTCACGTAGTCGTTGAACCGCATGAATCCTTCCTTCCGGAACAAGCGGGACACGTGATTCGGGGCCAGAGCGAAGTGTTCGGCGACGCTCTCCCGACTGAGGGGACGATGAAAGTTCTCCTGCACGTATAAACAGATGGATTCATAGGTCCGAATTGCTTTCCGTGGGCGCTGCGTCTGCGGAGTTTTGAGCAGGCGTAGGCAGGCATAAAGCAGCGACTCGGTCAAAAGCCGCGCCAGTGGCCCTTTTGTGTGGTCTGCAGCCAGCACCATGAGGGCCGCGAGGACGCTGTGGGTGGGCACATCGTAGCCTCCGTGCACGCTGGCTTTGACCGCGGCAGGAGGCACCTCCGATCCGCCCTTATGGCGCACCAGGCTGATTCCGATCTGCTTTACCCCGAACAAAAACGTTAGGGCTTCTACGTGCCCATCCCAGTCCGGCTTGTTCCAGGCATGATCGGGGACGAAGACGGCGTGCCCTCGAACCGGCTTGATGGTCTCGGTTCGGCCAGATTGCGCCACCTGCATGGTGTGGCAACCCGCGAGGGGAAGGGAAAGGCGCGGGAAGTTGGTGACGTAGGCGAGCGGCGGAGGGACGGTGGTTCCATCGCCAAAATGCACGTGGCGGACGCGCGTTTTGCGCAGGTACTCCTCCAGTTCGCGCACGATCATCCGGGTGCCTGAAGAGAGTTGTGAAGGAGATTGAAGGGGAGGCGCGTTCACGGAACGTTACGTTAGTGCAATTAATGTTAAATGTCTACTATTTCTTTTCGGCGACACTCCTTTCATACTTGCCAACCGAATTGGTCATTGGCGACCCGCGAAAACGTTGGGTGGGGTTGGTGTCAGGTTGCCAAAGCAGAGTGTGGCGAAAATCTCCGAACAATATCGTTAAGGCGAATTTGACGTTCATCTTGTGGTGAGTTTCGAGCGGTGCACCGCAACCCTGAAGGAGACCACAATGAATTGGAAGTTCAGTCCACAAGAGTGGCGACGAATCGCAGGGAAGCGCGCGTTCGCGATGCATGAAGTATCGCCCAGCAGACGGATTGTGAATGCCACGGCCGCTGCGATTCGAAGTGAACAATTCCAAGGTGAACGGTTCCGAGGTGAACAATTCCGAGGTGAACAATGAAGCACCGAGTGCCGCTGTTGTGTCTTGCGATCCTCGCGCTCGCAGTCCTCTCCGCCTGTGGCGGCAGTTACGACAGTCCTCCCGGCACGACGACCGGCACGCTTACGGTGCAGATGGCTCAGGCGCCGCCGCCGAGTTTGCTGGCCGGAGGGTCGACGGCCATCGTCGCGAATGTCTTGTACGACAAGAAGAATGGCGGAGTGACTTGGAGCTGCGCTCCTGCAGGAGATTGTGGTTCGTTCAGTCCGGCTACTACTGCTTACAACGTCGGAACGCAGTACACGGCACCGACCAATGTGAATGGTCCCATTACTCCAAATCTCGGGCACAGCGTGACGATCACGGCGACTTCGGTGACCGACAGTTCGCAGAGCGCTAGCGCGACGGTTGCAATCTGGCAGCAATACGCCTTTGTGCTGGCGGGCTACCAAGCGTGGGGAACGGTAGGAAGCGTCACGCTTGATGGGAATGGAAATGTAATGAGCGGAGAAGTTGATTACTCTGTGAACGACGGACACGGATACTCCGGCTCGGGAAACTTTGTTGTGAACCCGACTAACGTTGCCACGCCAGGTTCGCGAGCAGCGGATACACGTTGGATGCCTCAGGTCATGGAAAATTAACGCTCAACATCGCCGGATGTTGCAGTCCAAACCGCCTGGCTCACGGCTATTTCGAATTCCCATCTCATAACCGCAGAAGATGACCAGTTCAGTGGGCTCTCGATTGGTGGCGTCGGCAGCATGGATCTGCAAACGGCGGGCCGAACTTCTCTGCGTCTCAAATCTCTGGTGGGTACTCCTTTACGTTAGCCGGCTACAGCGGCACAAATAGCGCGAATGCGAGCTGGGGAGGCATCTTTACCGCGGATGGAGTCGGGGGATAGGCGCTGGGATCTTTGACGAGAATATTCGGTGGAGGGTCCGGTTACACTTCGTTCCCAAATTCCGGATCTCCCAACCCGTCGCCGGAAGCTTCACGGCGCCCGACGGAAATGGCCGCGGCACGCTCACCTTTGACGTCACTCCCGATACAACCACAGGTCCGACCGTCTATGCGTACTACATCGGTGACCCCAGAAGTGCTGCGACTCACAGTGGTGTCTCCGGCTGCGAGTGCCGCAAATACTGGGACGGCGTTCGGAGAGGGATCGGTTGCAACCACGAATGCGGCCCTCACCGGGAACTTTATCTTCAGCGACTTCGGGTTTACCAGTGATGCCAACGGCGGAGAATCCGGAGCGGCTGGTGGGCAGTTCACGACTGACGGCAACGGGAGCATTACCACGGGAATCATGGACCTGAACGCTTTTGGAACTCCATCGACAATTTCTCTCGCGGGCTCGACTTACTCGATCTCGGGCAGTCCGCGAGGTACGGTGATTGGGCCCGCGGGTCAAACCTACATCGTTTATCTGACCGACCCCACCCTGAACCTACTGGATCCGAACAATCCAGATGGCGCCGGAGGAGCACTGCTTCTGGAGACCGATGTCGCCGACACAATCGGAGTCGTCATTCCGCAGACCGATGTGACCGCGACTTAAACGGCAACAACGCGACATTCTTTTATCGGAACAGTCGAATCCTCCCAATTCCGACGGAGGCTTCACCGGCGTCAGTTCGCCACCAGTGGGGGCACCGGAACTTTCAGGTGAAGGGGACTTTCAGGGAGCGGGGTTAAACAGCGCCACACCCGTTGTTGGACCTCTCTCTGGCACATTTCTCCGCCGACGACACGAATCCGGGCCGCTTTACCGGAACCGTTGTGACCGCGCCAGCCTTCCCTCTGGACTCGCCCGGCAGTCCGACAGATTCACGCCGGGAACGGAGAACGTCTCTTACTACCTGGCGAACGGCTCTCAAGGATTCGTGATTGAAACGGATACGATCGCGCCGGTTTTCGGACTGATTGAGGCGCAAACCACGATTCAGTCCACCGCGAACAACCGCCGGCGTGCCCTCCAGCGAAGCCATCAACTAAAGGGAAACAGTGCACCAGCCAACAACGTGAGCAAGCACCTTGAAATTCTGAGGAGGTCTCGATGAAGGTTCTGGCGAGTTTCAGCATTCGCGATCATCGCGGGATGTACCGGTTCGGCATTACTCTCGCCACTGCCGCGTGCCTCCTGCTGCTGGCGTCGCCGCCGCGGGCGCTGGCCCAGGAGTTCCGGGCCACGCTGACGGGAACCATCACCGACGCTTCGGGGGCCGTTGTGTCGAAGGCTGAGGTAACGGCGACCAACGTCGACACGGGGTCGACTTACACGGCGAAGAGTAGCGACGCGGGCGTTTATTACATTCCCTATGTCGTGCCTGGCACTTACACGGTGAAGGCCAGCGCCGCGGGATTCAAGACGGCGATTCAGGACAAAGTGCTGTTGCTGGCAGGGAAATATTTCGGTCAGAACTTCACGCTGCAGGTCGGCGGCATTGACGAGAAAGTCGAGGTGACGGCTGCGCCTCCAATGCTCGAGACGGCGAACGGCTCGGGCGGGACAATTCTGGATGAACGCACTCTGCAGAATGTTCCGGTGAGCGGACGCCAAGTCTACAACCTCATCGGCACCACGCCCGGCAGCCAGTTCACAGGCAGCTCGCAGCGCAGAGGCTGGGACAACGATAACGCATACATCATGGGCGGCGGCGTTGATCCTACGGGACAAGACAACACGGGGAACTCCGGCGGATTTAATCAGTTCACCGTGAATGGGACGAACATCACGCAGCAGATCAGTTATGGCAACCAGGGAGCCGGAACCTGGAATGTCTCTCCCACGCTGGACTCCGTGCAAGAAGTCAACGTGATGACCGACACCTACGATGCACGCTATGGAAGAACGACCGGCGGCACAGTGAGCGTCGTAACCAAGAACGGAACAAACCAGTTTCACGGCGAGTTGGTGGAGAACTACAAAGACGGCAGCCTGTTCGACGCCAACACCACGACGAACGTCTTCATTGCAGGATTGCCCACGCAGCAGCAAGTGGAGAATCAGTTCGGCGGGACCTTCGGCGGTCCGATCAAGAGGGACAAGCTGTGGTTCTTCTACAGTTTTGAAGGCTACCGGCAGTCGACTCAGGGGACTGTCACTGGCAATGTTCCGCCAGCGTATTTGCGGCCGGGTTACAACGGCAATCCGGGCGTCGATTTCGGCCTGGTTCAGACCATGGATCCCGGCTACCTGAGCCAAGGGGTGCAAGCGGACCCCTACGTTTTATATGGGCTAACGCTGTATCAGCCGGGCGACAGCACCAACCCGAGTAATCCGAACAATGCGATTTGCTCTCCGACTTTTTCCACGGGCGGTCCTCCCAGTACATGCGGTAACGCCACGAACCTGATCCAGAACGTATTTCCGTATACCGGCGGAACCGGGAATGGAGCGCTGATTCCGGCGTCGCAAATCAACAACACTGCGAATCTCATGCTGCAGGCGGGCTATATTCCTCTGCCGAATGTGGGCGGCGCAGAGAACTACGTCGGAGGCTTTGGTGAGCCTGAGAACTATTTCGCCCTCGCGCCGGACTTCACTACCTACAACCAGCACATGATCCGGGTGGACTACAACACAAGCGATAAGACCAAGTGGTACAGCTTTTTCGGAATGCAGCGCGGCCACGAGAACCGCAACGAGAACGGGTTGCCGGGAATTGGCGCGAACGGTGTTTTCTTCGAACGCGACAGCTACACCGCGACGCAGGACATGACTCACATATTCTCACCCACGTTTCTGGGTGACTTCAAAGTTTCTTTCAGCCGGCTGCAAAACAGAAATCCGAACGGAATCATCGCCGACGCGAAGCCGGGCAGCACCATCGGAATCAACATCACGCCGCCGCCTGTGACCAGTCTCAAGGATGTGCCTGAGATTCGCATCAATGGCTTCCCCGATCCTGATTCGAGCGGTAACGGACCAATTTTCGGAAATCAGAACGATCTGGAAGCTTCGACGAACGTCGCTTTCGATGCAGATTTCACCAAGTCGAGGGGCGCGCACAACCTGCACTTCGGCGGCGGCATTTCCTACTACACGTACGGGAACCCGATCAACGGCACCGTTACAAACAACGCCAACGGAGCATTTGCCTTTAGCGGGCAGTGGACACGATTCGATCCGCTCAACGCCAACTGTTATCAACCGACAAGTTTCGGACTTTCCCCCAGTGCAGCCTGTAGCGGCACGTACGCCCCCAATGGTTCGGGGTGGGCAGACTTCCTGCTCGGCCTGCCGAGCGGCGGCAACGTCAATTGGAATGACTCGCTCTTTGACTACCAGCCGATCTGGAATTTGTATTTCCAGGACGACTGGAAGATTACGCACCGGCTGACGGTCAATCTCGGCTTGCGGTACGACGTGCAGGTCGGACTCAAAGAACGCTACAACGAACTCCCCCGCGGATTCTGCGAGACGTGTGTGAACCCGATTACGTCGGACGGCGTGTATCAGGCGAATGTCGCCAATGCGGGCAATATCGCCGCATGGCAAGCCGCGGGAGTCAACACCAGCACGCTGTCTCAGGTTCTCGGCACGATTGCTCCGGCCGGGCAGAACGGCCACGCGAAGAGCGCGTATGACACAGATTGGAGCAACATCGCTCCCCGGTTCGGTTTTGCGTTCGCGGTGAATCCAAAAACGGTGGTTCGCGGCGGTTGGGGCATTATGTATGGAGGTGGCCTCGAAGGCGGATCCCCGATCGGCTATCAGCAGACGACTAGCTATCTGGCGTCGACCGATGGAGGCGTTGATCCGAATCAAGGCGGCGCGGCGCCCGGAACACTTGCAGTTGGTCCGTATGGAGTAGGAACGCCTTTCCCGGCATCCTCAGCGTACCCGTTAGGCCTGCAACCACCGGTGGGTGAAGCTGGTCTCGCGTTGGCGGGTGTGGGCAGCGGCGGCTTGCAGGTCGACAGCTCGGCGCGCAAGATTCCACGAACACAGGTATTGTCGCTGGGCGTTCAACGCGAACTGCCGGGCCAGATTGCGCTCGACGTGCACTTTGCTGGCAATTACACGAGCCGTTTGCGCGCCACCCTTTGGGACAACGGCGTCGTTAGCTTTCCAGAGTTGCAATATGCGCTGGCGCAGGGCAGTTCGGTTTACAGCAAGCAATTGCCGAATCCCTACTATGGCGTCTTCGCGGAATCGTTTCCCGGCGGCTGTGGACAATCACCGACGATCCAGGCGCTCGCGATGTTGTTGCCGTGGTCGCAATATTGCGGCCAGGACGGAAGTGCGCCTCCGGTCGGGATCTACAACGCTCCCATCGGCAAGAACTGGTACAACGGCCTGGAAGTGAAGCTCACCAAGCGTACTTCGCATGGATTGACCCTCAATGTGGCGTACACCTATTCGAAGAACATGGACGGCAGCGGTTATCAGAATGGGTATCCATATCAAGACGCGAACGAGGTGCACTGGATTTCGCAGTTTGATCGCACGCACGTGCTGGCTGTGACCGGAGTGTATGACCTGCCGGTAGGAAGGGGCAGATCGTTCCTCTCGACCTCGCCGCGCGCGCTGGACTATGCCATCGGCGGCTGGACGCTGGGCTGGTCCTTCGCTGCGCAAAGCGGTACACCCCTCAATATCAACGGCGGCTTCAACTACAGCTGCTCATTTGCTCCGCCTCATGGCACGTCGGTCAAGCAGTGGCTTAATCCTGATCTCACGCAATCGAGCTGCTTCAGCAGCGTGCCGCATATCGGCGGTTCTGGATTCACCTATAACACGACGCCAAGTTATACAACGATTGTGCGCAACTATACGGTTCCGGATCTGGATCTCTCGCTGCAGAAGAACTTCAAGATCACCGAGAAGGTCAGCTTCTCGCTGCGCGGAGAGGCATTCAACGCGCTCAACTCCGTGCTTCTCGGTGGCCCGGACAATTCTCCGACCGACGGACCGGCGAGCCTCTTTTACAACTCCACCACGAAACATTATTACTGGACGGGCTTCGGCACTGTCGGTCCGAACCAGGACAATTTCCCCAGGAACTTGCGCGTGTCGGGAAAGATCATTTTCTAATGCGGGCGGACTATCACGGAATGGAGCGATAACGCTATGCGCGACTTACAGCTTCGAGCGAGGTGGGAGGGAAGAAGGATGATCACAAAGGGAAGCTCTGGATGCGTGGTCTTTCTGTCGATGGCGACGCTCGTCGTCGCACTTCTGTTCCTGGCGACGCCCGCGCAGGCGCAAAACGTGCAGGTCGATCTGTCCTCGACGTTGGCCCTTTGCGGCGGACAGCAATGTTTCAACACTGCTGGCCTCTTTGCCACTGGAACGACTTTTCTGGGAACGCAGGGCATGGACAACGGCAACAACTGCACGCCCACTCCTCCGTACTCGAATTGCCCGGACGCTTATTCGGCGAACCAGTTGTTTGGATCGGGCTTCACAAGTCCGCCCACGCTGACTCTGGGCGGCGTTCCTTATACCTTCGGACCGGTGAACACCACCAGTTGTGGATCGACCGGAACCGCGTGCACGGTGGATGTAGTGAACTTTACCTCTGGCGGAGTTGTCATCACTCTTCCCGCGGACGAGCAGACTGTTTATTCGACCGCGATCGTATTGGGAACCGCGGTGAATGGAAATCACTCCGGGAGAGTCACGGCCACCTACACCGATAACTCGACAACGGTCTTCAACCAAACGCTGAGTGACTGGTGCGGCTACGGGGGCAATCAGCACGAGTCGATTGCGATCGGCGGGGTTAACCGTATCAACAGCGACGGCACTCTTAACGGCGCGAGTTGCAACGTGTATGCCTACACGTATCCATTGGACTACACGAAAACTCTGGCAAGCCTAACCTTGAAAGACACAGACGGTTCCGGGGCCTCGTTTGCGCTCGCCATCACGTTGAAGCCGCCGACCTACACGATTGACGGCGGGATTCCTGACTCGGCGACGGTTGCCCCGGGAAGTTCGACGACGGCGACAGTCACGGTGAATCCGCAGCCCGGTTATGTGGGCACGATTCAGCTTTCTTGCGCGGTCTCTCCTACGATTGAAAGCTCGGGGGCCGCGACCGCGCCCACCTGCAGTCTTGATCCAACCTCGGTGGATGTGACAGCCGATGAGACCACCGCGCCGACCACGACCCTTACATTCACGGCGGCGAAGCCTGCGCAGTCCCGCCTCGATCGAACGGGCGGAATCTTCTATGCCTTCTGGGTGGTTCCAGGAATCGCGCTTACGGGGCTCGGCTTCGGGTCGCGCAGTTCGCGGCGGAAACGACTGTTCGGCGTGCTTCTGCTTGGACTGCTGCTTTCTGCAATCTTCGTCATGCCGGGTTGCGTGAGCTACAAGCACCTCGGCAATGTCGGAACTCCTCCGGGACAATACACGGTCTCAATCACTGGAGTAGACGGTAACAACCTGACCCAGGCGAGCAACGCGCCCGGGACGACGAATACCGTTGTCGTGACGGTGACCGAGTAATCGACACAAACGAAACACCGAGGGCTGGGCGCTAGGTCAGAGGATTCTTACGGACAGTCCCGCCGAATTGGAGAACCGAAGAACATGCGCAGAGGCCTGCAGTTTGGAGTCTTTGTTGTCGTCGCGACACTGGCGGTGTTGTTTGGGCTGCTGACAGAGAGCGCCGAAGCTCAGGCCGGAGCTGAGGCCGGAGCTGAGGGAAGACAGGTTCTGCCTACGCAGGTCGCGGCGCCAGCGGGCGTTCAGCTGATCGGCCGACTTCCCGCCGCGCAGCGTTTGAGCCTGACGATCTCGCTGCCGCTTCGCAATGAAGACGAACTCCATGCGCTCCTGCAGCAGCTCTACGATCCATCCCGTCCGAACTATCGTCGATTTCTAAACGTCCAGCAATTCACCGAGCAGTTCGGCCCCACACTGGTTGACTACGAGCGCGTGATCGGATTCGCACAATCTCATGGTTTGAGAGTGACGCACACGTTTGCAAACCGGCTGGTTATCGACGTGACCGGACCAGTGGCGAACGTTGAACGGGCCTTCCAAGTGACGATGCAGGTTTATAAGCATCCGACGGAGAATCGTTCCTTCTATGCTCCGGATGTTGAGCCTACGGTCGAAGCTGGTCTTCCAATCTTAACGGTCAACGGCCTCAGCAATTTCAGCCTGCCCCATCCCATGCTGAAGCATGCGCAGCCGAATGAGATTGCGCACGGCAACACTACGGGCTCCGGGCAAGGCGGACAATTTCTTGGAAGTGACATGCGTGCGGCTTATGGTGGAGGCACTGCTCTCGACGGGTCGGGCCAGGTCGTAGGGCTGATTGAGTTGGGACCGTACCGGCTCGGCGACGTCATCAGCTACTTCAGTACTCTCAGTCAGCCGTTGAATGTTCCCATTACGAATGTGCTGGTTGGCGTGAATGGTGTTTGCGGCGTTGGCTGCGATGATGGTGAAGAGGCGATCGACATTCAGCAGGCGATCGCGATGGCTCCAAATCTCTCGGCGCTGGTCGTGTATGAAACCAACGGTCCCAGCACGGATGCGCTCAGCGCGTACTCGCAAGCCGCGTCCGACAACATTGCCAAGCAGTTGAGCCTCTCATTCGGATGGGGCGGTACGCCTGGTTCCGAAGCTGGCTACGAACAGGTGTTCGAAGAATTGGAGGCACAAGGGATCAGTTCTTTCGTCGCGTCGGGCGACGCGGGGGCGAGCCTGTCAGGCGGGTATCCGGGCAACAGTCCAAACATCACCGACTCTGGAGGAACCGATCTGACTACGGCGAGCGCCGGTGGAGTGTGGCAGTCGGAGACTGGATGGATCGGCAGCGGTGGCGGATGGAATCCGGCGTCTCCGATTCCGACGTATCAGTCGCCCGTCATTAACTCCACGAATGGCGGCGACCCAAGCTATCGCAACATTCCTGATGTCGCCGCGGAAGCGAACACGGACAATTATTTCTGCGCTAACGGATCGTGTCAGGGAGGAATTGGAGGAACCAGTCTCGCCGCGCCGCGGTGGGCGGCGTTTGTGGCGCTGATCAATCAGCAAGCTACGGAGAATGCAACGAGCGCAGGAGCAAATCCGACCATCGGATTTCTGAACCCGACGGTCTATAGCATCGGCCAGGGATCGAATTACAGCAGTGCCTTACACGACATTACCAGCGGCACCAACGACAACGGTACGTCGTGCACTCCGGGAACGCTTGGATGTTTGCCGAGCGGCGACCAGGGCTTCGACGCGGCGACTGGCTTTGATCTTGTTACAGGGTGGGGCAGTCCGAACGGGCCAACCGCGTTCAATGCGCTTGCCCCCACGTCGGCGAATGCGAATTTCTCGATGGCAGCTTCGCCGGCCACGTTGAGCCTGACACCCGGAGGTCAGAAGACCAGTTCCATTTCTCTTACTGCGCTGCACGGCTTCAACGTTGCTACGAACTTGACAGTCGTGATTCCCGGTACAGGCTCACCGAGCTATGCTCCGGCGGGACTTTCGGCGAGCCTGAGTGCGACCTCAATTGCGGCTGGTGGCGGTCCGGTCACGCTGACCGTGTCGACTACCAGCGCGACTCCGGGGGGAACTTATGTCATCGCAGTCGTTGGGACCAGCGGCAGTCTGACGCAGGTTGCCTACGTGACGGTTGAATTTCCGGCTTTCGTAGGACTGAGCGCGGCCCCGGCAGGTGGAATATCGCTTAGCCAGGGTGGCACCGCGAACGCGACCATCACGATCACTACGATTAATGGATTCAATGGCACTGTGAGTCTCGCGGCTTCGGGACTGCCCAGCGGAGTCACAGCGTCATTTGCCTCGGTAAATTCCACGACGAGTACTGTGACCTTCACGGCATCCGCTACAGCGACGCTCACCGGTGCGAACAGGCCCACGGTTGTGACGATTACCGGATCGTCGTCGGGTTCGTCGCCACAGTCGACGAGCGTGAACCTGTTCGTAAATCCGGCGGCGAGCGGGGGTTCCGGTACGCCGGTTGATCTGTCTTCGGCCTACAACGTGTACGCCTTCTATGCAGATTCGGCGGAGTCCACGATCACCGCGACGAACAGTCTTGATGGAGTGGGTTATGCATTCTCCGCAAACCTGCTGGGCTCGGGAGTGGACTTCAACGGTGCGCAGTTTACGTTCGGATCCGCGAATCAGGCGAACGCCGTGTATGGCACAGGAACATCCATCCCGCTGCCTGCGGGTTCCTACACTTCATTGCGCTTGCTCGCGACGGGAATCGAAGGCAACCAGGCATCGAAGACCGTCACTGTTACTTACACGGATAACACCACGTCGCAGTTCACGCAGAGTTTTAGCGACTGGTGCAGCGCGCTCAATAGCGGCTGCAGCAGCACCGGAAATAATTCGGGAGAGTCGGTGGCGGTGGCCATGCCTTACCGCGACAGCGCCGGCGGTCCCGATAATCGCGTCTTTTATCTTTATGGATATTCGTTTCCGCTCAACACCAACAAGACCGTGCAGAGTGTCACGCTGCCTAACACTCGGGACGTCGTTGTCCTCGCGGTTAGCCTGGCGGGTCCGGTGACCACCGGGTTCAGCCTTGCTGCCGCCGGGCCTGTGAGCGTTCCGCAAGGTGGAAGCAACACAAGCACCATCACCGTAACGCCGACCGGCGGCTTCAGCGGCGCAGTGAATCTTTCCGCAACGGGTCTGCCCAGTGGGGTGACCGCCTCGTTCAACCCTACGAGTACATCGATGACGAGCACTCTGACGCTGACGGCGACATCTGCTGCAGCTACCGGATCGGCCGCGGTGACCATCACGGGCACATCCGGCAACTTGACTCAAAATGCGACGCTGAACCTCACGGTCACAGCGCCTGCAAGTTATTCGCTCTCGGCAGGAGGAGCGAATCCCACTTCCATAAGTCCGGGAAGTTCGTCGCAGGCAACCGTGACGATCGGTTCGGCGAACGGCTATACCGGCACAGTGACTCTTACCTGCAGCGTTACATCGACCGTGACGTTTACCGGCAGCCAGGCAACGTGCTCCTTCGGCAGCACGAACCCGGTCACAGTGAGCAGCAGCGGCGGAACCGCGAGCGTCACGTTCTCGACTGTGCCGCCGACGGGAGCGATGCTAAGACCGAGAGGATTTTATGCGTTGATGCTTCCTTTCTCGGGCTTGGTTTTGATTGTCATCGGGTTCGGTCCGCGCGGCCGACGCCGGACTCGGATGATGGCTTCGATGCTCCTCTGGATCATGCTGGCCGCTCTGCTCATTCTTCCCGCATGTGGCGGAAGCGGTAATGGCGGTGGTGGCGGCGGCGGCGGCGGTGGAACTCCGGCCGGGACTTACACGATCACCATTACAGGCAAGGATGCGAATAGCGCGGTTCAGACCGGCAGCCCCGCCACCGTGAGCGTGACCGTCAACTAGGCCGTGTCTCATAGAATGGGCATCAGACATGCGGAGCAATCTTCTCCGTTCAACGACATCCAACACTCTACAAGGTGTGAAGTTTATCAATTGCAAACCTGCCGCATGCTCGTTCCCGCAAAAACACGTGAGCGGACGAACTTGAGAATTCATCTTGGAGAAATGCAATGCTACGATTCCGCACATCCCTGGCGGGCGTGATGCTCGCTTGCGCGACGCTGTTCACCACCGCGAGCGCGCAAAGCGCTCCATCGACCGACAAGCCTGATCTAAGCAAGCAGCCGACTCTCTACGTGGTCGGGTATGCGCACCTCGATACGGAGTGGCGATGGGAGTATCCGCAGGTCATCGACGAATATATTCGCAAGACGATGGAGGATAACTTCAAGCTGTTCGACAAGTATCCTCACTACGTCTTCAACTTCAGCGGCGCGAACCGCTATCGCTTCATGAAAGAGTATTTCCCGGCTGATTTCGCGAAGGTGAAGAAGTACGTGGATGAAGGCCGCTGGTTCCCCGCTGGCTCGTCGATGGAAGAGGGCGATGTGAACGCGCCCAGCGCAGAAGCGATTATCCGGCAGATTCTCTATGGGAATGAGTGGTTCCGCAAGGAGTTTGGCAAGGCCAGCGCGGAATACATGCTGCCGGACTGCTTTGGATTTCCGGCCTCTCTTCCCACAATTCTCGCGCACTCGGGAGTGAAAGGTTTTTCGACCCAGAAACTGGTGTGGGGATCGTCTGCTCCGGGCGGAGGCCCGCAATCGATCGAGAGAACGCCGGAAGGAACTCCATTCAACGTTGGCATCTGGGTAGGACCCGATGGCGAGAGCGTGCTTGCCGGTCTTAATCCTGGAAGCTATAGCGGCGGCATCGATACCGATCTCAGCAAGCCCTTGCCCAGCGAACCCCCGAATCCGGCCTTCGAAGATCTGCAGAAAAAGATTGGCGACCTGCAGCGAAAACTGCAGCAGGTGGAGCAAAGCGGCCAGCCGTTCGACCAGAAAGATATTAGAGAGTTCGTTGGCCTGCGCAGCGAGCAGGAAGCCCTCTCGCGTGCCCAGCGCGATCACGAAGACGAGCGATACCAGGACGACTGGGCCGCGCGCGTCCTGCACAACGGAAAAGTCAGCGGCGTGTCCACCGATTATCACTATTACGGCACGGGCGACATTGGCGGAAGTCCCGACGAAGAATCCGTGAAGCGTTTGGAAGCCATCGTGACAAAGGGAGTTGCCAGCTTGCCACCTGAGGGAGAGTTCTTTTCATCGCGGCAGGCGCATCCCCAGTGGCCGGAAGTGAAAGTCGGTGATGGCCCGGTTCACGTAATCTCGGCGACCGCCGACCAGATGTTTCTCGACATCACTCCTGCAGAAGCGTCGGGGCTTCCACGCTACACGGGCGAAATGGAGCTCACCAACCATTCCGCCGGTTCGCTCACGTCGCAGGGATACCAGAAACGCTGGCTCCGAAAGGAAGAATTGTTGGCCGACGCGGCAGAGAAAGCTTCAATTGCAGCGCAGTGGCTCGGCGCGCGCCCATATCCTCTCGAGCGCCTGAATGACGCGTGGACGCTGGTGATGGGCGGGCACTTCCACGACATCGCCGCCGGCACGGCGACGCCGAGAGCATACGAGTTCGCGTGGAATGATGACGTGATCGCGATGAATCAGTTCGCCGGCGTCCTGACGAGTGCGACCGCGGGCGTGGCCGCAGCCATGAACACAGAGAGCAAGGGCGTGCCGGTGGTGGTGTTCAACCCACTCAACATTGCCCGCGAAGATCTCGTCGAGGCGACCGTGGATTTTCCTGGCGGGATGCCGAAGGCGGTTCGCGTAACGGGTCCTGACGGGAAAGATGTGCCGGCGCAAGTTTCGCAGGGCAAAGTTATCTTTGTTGCCAGCGTGCCATCTGTGGGCTATGAGGTCTACGACGTTCAGGCAGGCACCGCTGCAGGAGAGTCCGTGTCGCAGCTGCGGGTCACGAACGACGAGATGGAGAACAAGTACTACCGCGTCAGGCTGAACGCAAACGGCGACGTGGCAAGTATCTTCGACAAGATGCTTGGTAAAGAACTTCTGTCGTCTCCCGCGCGCCTCGCTATTTCCTATGACAATCCCCGGCAGTGGCCGGCGTGGAACATGGACTGGGACCAGGAGCAGGCCGCGCCAAAAGCTTTTGTCTCAGGCCCGGCAAAGATTCGTGTCGTCGAACGAGGGCCTGTGCGCGTGGCCATTGAAGTATCGCGTGAGACTGCGGGCTCGCGCTTCGTTCAAACCATCAGCCTTTCAGCTGGCGATGCAGGAAAGCGCGTCGAGTTTGGAAACGTCGTCGACTGGAACACTCGCGAGTCAAATCTCAAGGCGACGTTTCCACTCACGGCGTCGAACCACGTCGCCACTTACAACTGGGACATCGGAACGATCAAGCGGCCAACGGCCGAGCCGAGGAAGTTCGAAGTGCCGTCGCATCAGTGGATCGACTTGACCGACATGAGCGGAGAATTCGGCGCAACGATCCTTACCGATTGTAAGAACGGCTCAGACAAGCCGAACGACCATACGATCCGTCTGACGCTGATCCGTACACCCGGCACCGCCGGCGGTTATGCAGACCAGGGAACGCAGGATATTGGACATCACGAGTTCACTTACGGAATCGCGGGTCATGCTGCTGGTTGGCGCGATGCGCAAACGGACTGGCAGGGGCAGCGACTGAACGCCCCGTTGATTGCTTTCGAGACTTCGAAGCATCCCGGCAGTCTGGGTCGCACATTCTCGTTGCTGAAAGTGAGCAATCCACGAATACGAGTTCTGGCTCTGAAGAAGGCGGAGCAGAGCGATGAAGTTATCGTGCGCATGGTGGAACTCAATGGCCAGCCGCAATCCAATGTGCGAGTGACATTTGCTGCCCCGATCGCCGCGGCGCGCGAGGTAAATGGACAGGAACAGCCCGTCGGTCCCGCGAATGTGACCGCAGGGGCGCTTGTGACCTCGTTCAGCGCCTATCAACCGCGCACTTTTGCCGTGAAGCTTGCTCCCCCTTCTGCAAAAGTTGCGGCGGTGCGGTCTACACCCATCGCGCTGCACTATGACCTGGCGACCGCCAGTAACGACGGCACCCGCTCGGAAGGCGGCTTCGACGGCAAGGGCAATGCGCTTCCAGCGGAAATGGTCCCGTCTCAAATTAACTTCGACGATGTTCGTTTTCATCTCGCGGGCGCAAAGACGGGTGAGCCGAACGCAGTGGTGGCAAAGGGACAGACGATTGATTTGCCGGGAGGAACGTACAATCGCATCTATGTTTTGGCTGCATCGGCCGATGGCGATCAGAAGACCACATTCGAAGTGGGGAATAAGAAGATCGGCCTCACCATTCAAGACTGGGGCGGCTTCATCGGACAATGGGATGACCGGCAGTGGAGCTCGTCAGACACTTCGCACGACGATTACGGTGACATGATCGGCCTCAAGCCCGGTTACATCAAGCGCGCGGACCTGGCGTGGTACTGCGATCATCACCACAACGCAGCGGGTGAGAACGTCGCTTACCGTTATTCGTATTTGTTTGGATATGCGATCGACCTGCCATCGGGAGCGAAGACCATCAAGTTGCCGGAGAATGACAAGGTACGCATTCTAGCGATATCAGTGGCTGAGGAGGATCCAGACGTCAAGCCGGCGCAACCTCTTTATGACGTGCTGCCGTCGCCGAATGCGGGGCCGAGCGACTTCACACTTTCCGCGGCTTCGGCTGCGGTCTCTGTTCCGCAAGGTCGGAGCGCTAAGACCCGTATCATCGTGATGCCGCGGGGCAGTTTCAGCGGCGAAGTCGAACTCTCTGCATCGGGGTTGCCTGATGGAGTGACCGCCGCCTTCAGTCCATCAAGGACGGCGGGAACAAGCACACTGGCGCTCACGACTGGCCCTTCCACGCCTTCGACCACGGCGACAGTGACGATCACCGGAGTGTCGGGCGGCGTTTCTCATACAACCACGACCGCAGTCACGGTGACTCCGGTTGCGACTGGCACGATACCAGTGGATCTTTCTTCGGCATACAACGTCACCGGCATCTACAACGACGGTTCGACTTTCGCACCCGCCGCCAGCCTCGACAACGACGGGTATTCGTTCTCTGAACAGGCGCTCGGGACCGAGCAGGTGGGAGACGGAGTCCTTTTCAAGCTTGGTCCGGCAAACGCACCGGACGTGGTCGCGGGTAAGACCGTCACTCTGCCAGAGGGAAAGTTTGCGAGCCTCAAAATTTTCGCCATAGGCGTCAACGGCAATCAAGAGATGCAGATTTTCACCGTCACCTACGCCGACGGCACTTCTTCGTCCTTCTCGCAGAGCCTCAGCGACTGGTCCGCTCCGCGTAATTTCAACGGAGAGTCCGCAGCGGTGGAGATGCCTTATCGCCTCACAGGGGACGGGGCGAAGGATTCACGAACGTTTTACGCATACGCCTACAGTTTCAATCTGGAAAACAATAAGGAGGTGCGCAGCATCAGCCTGCCGAGCAACAGAGATGTTCTAGTTTTTGCGATGACTCTGGTACCTGCCCGTGGAGGTCACTAGAACCGGGCCTTTGCGAATTTGACGCGGTTAGACCGAGAAAATGGGGAAGCGAAAGCGAGCGCAGAAGGTTCACGAGTTCCCGAACTTCCGCCAGGGAGACATCGATCCATGCATGGCGAGCGTCGATGCAACCTGTCAAATTCACAAATGTCTTTGTCGAAAACCACAAAGCCGATCCGTTCACGATTGTTGACGGGGGCACTATGTCGGGCACGATGGCTTCGTCGTGCCGAAGGACTTCGACGAATTCCATGATCGGTTTCCGCAGTATGTCTGCCACTGGGTCAAGCGGCACGTGGACAGGTCTACGCAGAAAGAGGATGTGGAGGACTGAACGCAAGACCTGCTCACCCGTGCCTACCTTTTGCTTCTTCTTCGCGCTCTGGCCAGAGCTTCCAAACGTCCTCTTGGACCGATCTCCATACGATCCATCTTCCGTTGTTACTTCGGTTTGCGCGAAATCGCAAATCCGTGATTTCGATCACCAAGAGCCGTGATGTCGGCCATTTGCCCAAACTCCGCTTTTGCCGATGATGTCCTTGAAGCAAGCGGAGATGTGACCGGGTGAGGGTCACATCCCCCTGGCACGCCGGGCGGCGGTACAGGTTCCGGCAGGTGAGGCAGGGAGGGACCGATGAGCACAATCGAAATCCACGAACCGGAAGTCAAGGAAGCCCAGGCGAACGCCCCCAAAACCGGAGCGGTGCGCAAAGAATTGGTGATGGGACCGCCGGTTCCGCAAAGAGCGATGTTTTCCGACAGCCTGCTGGAGTTCGGCGTGCAGCGGAAGCGCAAGTTCTTTGCTACGACCACGTCGTTCAGTCTAAACATTTTGATCATCTGCGCCTTGCTCATTATGCCGCTGGCGTTCACCGAGGAGTTGCCCAAGGCCCAGCTGCTGACGTTCCTGACCGCGCCTCCGCCTCCGCCGCCACCCCCGCCGCCGGCAGCAGCCGTGGTGAAGACCGTGAAGATCATTCAGACCGACATGCTTTCCAGCGGCGAGCTCCGCACGCCTTCAAGGATTCCACAGAAGATTCAGATGATTAAGGAAGAAGAGGCCCCGCCGCCAATCTCCGCAGCCGGCGGAGTCGTCGGAGGCGTCCCCGGAGGCATCCCCGGTGGACAGCTCGGAGGTGTTATCGGCGGTATCATCAGCGCGACTTCGAATCTGTCCGCCGTCCCCAAGTTCGTGCCGGTAACGCCGCAACGGGTGCGCATCTCGCAAGGCGTAACCAAAGGACTGCTGGTTCATCGCGTCGAGCCGACGTATCCCGTTCTGGCCAGAACCGCCCGCGTGCAGGGTGAAGTAGTCCTGACCGCGATCATCAGCACGACCGGCGAGATCGAGAACCTGCAACTGGTCAGCGGTCACCCCATGCTGGTGCCGGAAGCCATTGCCGCCGTCCGACAATGGCGTTACAAACCGTATCTGCTGAATGGGCAACCGGTCGAAGTGGAGACGACGATCACCGTCATCTTCGCTCTTAGTTAAGGTGCAGGGCGCCCACGGGGAGCGCCAGGAGTCATAACATGGCTGCAGAATATACCTATCGCGTTTCGGCCTGGTGGACTTCAGGCCGCACTGGACTGGCCAAATGCGAGTCCTCCCCCAACACGATCCATTTCTCCGAGGCCGCGGAAATGGGAGGATTGGAAGGGCGCTGGACTCCCGAACAACTGCTGCTCTGCGCTCTGGCGGGCAGTTTCACTACCACGTTCCACGAAGTCGCACGCAGCTCGAAGTTCGAATACACCGATCTGGAAGTCGAGGTCGAGGGCAGTGTACGCCGCAACCGCTCGACGGGATCGGGGTTCAGCGAAATCCTGGTCCGGCCCCGGCTGACCGTCAGCTCCGAACAACAGCGCGAAGCTGGACTCGCATTGCTACGCAAAACTAAGGCCATGTGCATGATTTCGCGCGCGATCACGCTGCCTCAGACTCTGGAACCCTATGTCGAAACCGGAAAGATCCCGGTAGAAGGTTGGAGCCAGCAGGACGCGGCCGTGAAGCTTGGGGTGTAGCGCAGGCGCGCGGGCTACACGAAGGGGGTTGCATATGATGTTTTCCTACAGATTAGTGCGTTTGATTGAGTCGCACGCCGACGCTCTCGCCAGCACGCTCGAAGAGCGCGTGCAAGGCAATTCTCAGGTCTCTCACTTTCGCGACGTATCCGCCCATGAACTACGCCAGCGCGTCTACGAGATCTATGGCCATCTCGGCGAATGGCTGCTGGGCAAGAACGAACTCGACGTCGAGCAGCGCTATCGCGAGATCGGGTCGCGGCGCGCCACCCAGAAGGTGCCGTTGAGCGAGGTCATCCAGGCCATCGTGCTGACCAAGGAAAATCTCTGGGAGTTCCTGAAGAGTGAGGCCGTGGCGGACCGGGCGGTCGAAATCATGGGCGAACTCGAACTCCTGCAAATGCTCGAAATGTTTTTTGATCGCGCCATATACTATGCCGCTGTGGGGTACGAAGACGAAGTTGCCGGCGTGGCGCGGAAACAAAATGCTGTGCAGGCAGGCTAGGGGCGGAAGGCATGTCGTGGGAGACGGATTACAAAAAGCGGTTGAAGTCTGCCGATGAAGCATTGCAGTGCGTCCAGTCAGGGACGCGCGTCTATATCCAGCCAGGTTGTGCCGAGCCGGAGACGCTGGTCGAAGCGCTCATGCGGCGCGGTCCCGAGCTTTCCAACGTAGAAATCGTTCACATGATGACCATGGGCTGTGCGCCCTACGTGGCTCCGGAAATGGCTGGCCACTTCCGGCACAATGCCATGTTCATCGGGGGCAATGTTCGCGAGGCCATTAACGATGGCCGCGCCGACTACACTCCCATCTACCTCAGCGAAATCGAAGGCCTGTTCGAGAGTGGCCAGATGCCGATCGACGTCGCCCTGATCGAAGTCTCTCCGCCCGATTCTCACGGATTCTGCAGCTTCGGCGTAGGAGTTGACACTACCCTCACCGCTGCCAGAGTCGCGCGCTATGTTGTGGCGCAGGTGAACCAGAACATGCCGCGCACCTACGGCGACAGCTTCATTCACGTCAATGACATTGACGCCTTCGTCGACTCGACGCGTCCACTCTGCGCGTTGAAGAAGCCAATCGTGACCGATTTGCAAGTGCAGATCGCGCGCAACGTTGCTGGACTGATTGAAGACGGCGCCGTACTGCAGACCGGCATCGGCGGTATCCCGGACGCGATCCTGCCCATGCTGATGGACCGCAAAGATCTCGGTGTGCATAGCGAGATGGTTTCCGACGGGGTGATCCCCCTCATCGAAGCTGGCGTCATTACCGGAGCGCGGAAAAATTTCAAGCCGCGCAAAATCATTCTCGGTTTTGCCCTGGGCACGAAGCACCTCTTCGATTTCGTCAACAACAACCCGATCTTCGAATTTCATCCCACCGCCTACAGTAACGATCCCGGACTGATCGCACGCAACGACAACATGGTTGCTATTAACTCCGCGTTGCAGGTCGATCTCACCGGCCAGGTCTGTTCCGACTCGATCGGGAACCAGTTTTACAGCGGCATCGGCGGCCAGGTGGATTTTCTGCGCGGGGCCTCGCGCTCGAAGGGCGGCAAGCCCATCATCGCGATTTCTTCCACGGCAAAGCAGGGAAAGATTTCACGGATCGTGCCCATGCTCGATCCTGGGGCGGGAGTGGTCACCTCGCGCGGACTCGTCCGCTACGTGGTGACCGAATATGGAGTGGCATACCTGCACGGAAAATCAATCCGCGAGCGCGCGAAATCCTTGATCGAAATCGCGCATCCGGATTTCCGCGCAGGGCTTCACGAATATTGCGAGAAAACGAAGTGGTTGGGCCATCCCCTGGCGGCGCAGTCCGCGGTACAGAGGTAAGTGCCGATGGGGAAGCGAAGTGAGGAAAAATGTCCGGCCAAGCACGCGGCAACGTCACCATCGATGTCGAGGAGTGCAAAGGATGCGGGCTGTGCGTCGAGTCCTGCCCGCCGAAGTGTCTTGAACTGGCGCCTGAACTGAGTTCCTACGGCGTGCATCCTGCGCGCTATGTAGGTCATGATTGCACCGGATGCGGCATCTGTTTTTATTGTTGCCCCGAGCCCGGCGCCATCATCGTCTACCGCCTGATTCCTCCCCACAAACCAGTCGCGCCGCAGCCCGACGCAGGAGGCGAACATGCGCCAACTCTGTAAAGGCAATGTTGCGGTCATCAAGGGCGCGGTGCTTGCGGGTTGCCGCGCCTATTACGGATATCCCATCACGCCGGCGAGTGAAGTTGCCGAAGCCGCCGCTCTATATTTCCCGGAAGTCGGCGGCACCTTCGTCCAGGCCGAGAGTGAGACCGCATCCATCAACATGGTCTACGGCGCGGCGGCTGCGGGTGTCCGCGTTATGACCGCCTCTTCTGGCCCGGGCCTCAGCCTCATGCAGGAAGGCATCTCATACCTCGCCGGAGCCGAATTGCCCTGCGTCATCGTCGACGTTATGCGCGGCGGACCCGGCCTTGGCAACATCGCTCCCGAACAGAGCGACTATTTTGCCATGGTCAAAGGCGGAGGCCACGGCAACTATCGCAACCTGGTCGTCGCCCCTGCGTCTGTCCAGGAAATGGCAGACCTGACCGTCCTCGCCTTTGACCTCGCGGACAGATATCGCAATCCCGCGATCGTTCTGACCGACGGCTTCGTGGGCCAGATGATGGAGCCGCTCGACCTCGCGTACCGCGAAATCCGCGCTCCCGAAAAGCCGTGGGCGGTGAAGGGAACTGCCGGCACTCGCAGGAATATGGTCAGCTCCATCTTCCTGGAGTCCGATGATCTCGAAGAACACCAGCGGCTTATGGAAGCGAAGTACATACGCGCGCAGCAAACTGAAACGCGGTGGGAGGAATATCACACCGACGACGCCGAACTGATCGTCGTCGGATACGGCATCATCTCGCGCGTTCTGCGCTCCGCAGTCGACGAGGCTCGCAAGCAGGGAATCAAAGTTGGATTATTCCGTCCGATCACCTTGTGGCCGTTTCCGTCGAAGCAAATCGCAGCCGCAGCACTGCGGGCGGAAAAAGTCCTGGTCGTGGAATTGAGCAATGGCCAGATGGTTGAGGACGTCCGCCTTGCGCTCGAAGGGCAACGTCCGATCGAGTTCTACGGCCGCGTCGGAGGAAACGTTCCAGCTGTCGAAGAGTTGTTGGCAAAGATCGAAGAGCAAGTGTCGGCGGCAGTGTAGCGCCGGTATATTGCCGGCGCTACAGAACATGGAGCCACCCATGCCAGAGAACAGAATAGTCCAGATCGTCGAAGCCCCGGAAACACCGAACGCCCAATACGAAATCGTCCACCAGAAGCCCGAGACGTTCTATCACGAATACGAGCGCAAGTCCGACCTCAAGCACCAGACGCACTACTGTCCCGGCTGCGGCCACGGCGTCGCCCACAAATTAATCGCCGAAGCTCTGGAAGAGCTCGGCGTCCAGGATGACACCATTCTCGTCAGCCCCGTCGGTTGCTCCGTCTTCGCGTATTACTACTTCGACGTCGGCAACGTGCAAGTTGCCCACGGACGCGCCCCCGCCGCCGCCACCGGTCTGAAGCGCGCCTGCCCCGACAAGATCGTGATCGCGTATCAGGGCGATGGAGACCTGGCCGCAATCGGCACCGCGGAGATCGTTCACGCCGCCAACCGCGGCGAAAAAATCGCCGTGTTCTTCGTCAACAACGCGATCTACGGCATGACCGGCGGCCAGATGGCTCCCACCACGCTGGTCGGTCAGCGCAGCACCACCTCGCCCTGGGGACGCCGCCCCGTCAACGAAGGCTTCCCGCTGCACATGGCCGAGATGCTTTCCTCGCTAGAGGCTCCGGTGTACATCGAGCGTGTCGCCCTCTCCGACAACAAGAACATCATGAAGGCGCGCCGCGCTGTCCGCAAAGCGCTTGAGTTGCAACGTGCCGGCGCCGGCTTCACCTTCGTCGAAATTCTTTCTCCGTGTCCCACCATTTGGGGCAAGGATCCGGTCGAAGCCCGGAAGTGGATTACCGATAAGATGATCCCGAACTTCCCGCTCAATGTGTTTCGCGACCGCAAAGTTGAAATTCCCACCGGCAACGTTCCTCCGCACAAGACCGTGCAAGAGCTTGTCGATGGAGAGCGCAAAGTTGCCGCCGAGGGAGTCGTCCACGGACGCCAGCATCACTTTGCCGAACTCGGCATCAAGATCGCCGGCTTCGGCGGCCAGGGCGTCCTCCTCCTCGGACAAGTCCTCGCCGAGATGGGCATGCGCGAAGGCCTCGAAGTCAGCTGGCTGCCCTCCTACGGTCCCGAGATGCGCTCCGGCAGCGCCCACTGCCACGTCTGCTTGTCGAAAGAACGCATCGGATCGCCCGTGCTCTCGCGCCCGAAAGTCCTGGTCGCGATGAACGAAATCTCGCTGCGCAAATTCGCCGCGCAAGTTGCCCCCGGCGGCACCATCATCTACGCCCGCGAGCATCTCCCCGAGGATCTCAGCATCCCGCAAGCGCAGGTCGTCTGCATTCCTGCGTCGGAGATCGCCGACAAACTCGGCTCCGCGAAAGTCGCGAATATCGTCCTGATGGGCGCGCTGCTCGAAGAGACCGAATGCCTCTCCCCCGACACCGCAATGAAAGTCCTGGAAGCGAAGGTGAAGAATCCGGCGCTGCTCGAACTCGACCGCAAAGCGCTCGACGCAGGCCGAATCTATATCGACCACACGGTGGCCGTCGGAGCCGTCACACAAGCGGACGGCTTCGCGCAGTAGCGAAGCCGTGCAATAGCAAATGAATCGTCCCCTCGCCTGGCCTCAGGCTCAGTTCGAGTTCACGCAGTCCATGTAATCGGCCTGCGACATTTTCCCGATCCCGCAGAAAAACACCGGCCAGTTCGCATCCGTCACAGGATTCCACGTCGCCGAATTATTTCCGGAGTTGTAGTGCTCCATATAGAATGCCCGCTTCGCGCTATCCGTGCCCAGTTGCGCGTATAACTTCTCCAAAGAAGCGTCCAGCGCCCCCTGCATCGAGTACGCCGACGAAAACGTGTAATAAGGGGTGAAGCCCGCCGGAGCCGTTGCGAGGTCGTAGTTCACCGAACGATAATCGGTCGGCACGAACGTGCCTTCCGTCACCGTGTAGACCTCGAATGCAGGATCGTTGCCGAAGAATGGGCTGATCGACGGAGGGATCTTGAGCACATTCTCTGCCGTCATCACTCGAAACTCATCTCGATGCGTGTGCGCCCCAATGCTCAGCGTGATCACGCCCGGGTGCTTCCCCAAAATTTGCAGGAAACTGTCCTGATACGCCGGCACCCACATCATCGCGGCAGTAGCCGTAGTCAGGGTACTGTCGGAAGCAAAATTTCCGGAGGTCGTCACTGTGTCGGCGCCCGGTGGCACGTGCATCAGCAGCCACACTTTCTGCCCTGCAGCCTGCGCGGATGCGAGGGACGCATCCAGCCACGCCAGTTCCGCATACGCGGCGCCGGCATTGCTCGGGAGCCCTGGATATGGAGTTGCAAGCAGATTTGTATTGAGAGAGATCACCTTCAGGCTCGATCCCAGCGGCTCGGCCGAATAATATCCGCCCGCCGTGAAGCTGTTGTAAAACGCCGGATAATCCACGGCCGCCCCATTCACAAAGTTTGCGTAATACGGCGACACGTTGTCTGCGAGAAATGTGCTGTCCGGCCCAAGACCCGTATAAGAATCGTTGTTGCCGACCACGAACATCACCGGCACATTCCCAATCGAGGCCCGCACCTGCTGCATGACAAAGACGGCAGTCTTGTCGGAGAAGGCCTGCATGGCGGCGACCTGTTGCGCCGTGGGAGTTTGCCCCGTCGTCATCCCCTCGCAATCCTGATAAAAGTAATTCGACATCCCGTGGCCCAGCATGTCGCCGGCAAAAATTACCACTGGACTCTTCCCCAAATTCTGCTGGATGCCCGTGAGCGCCAGCGTGAACAGAGCGTAATTCGTATCTTGCTGCCATGCCGGGAGCGTGTTCGATCCCTCGAGAAGCCCTGGCCACGCGCTGACGTCAGCCGCCGCCAGCGATGGACACAACGCCGGATTGTCGTATGGATTGAAATGAACATCCGAGAACACGACCACCGGGAAAGTGGCCGCGGCAGGATCGCTGGATGCCGCCGGGGTTCCGCACCCGCTCGTCACGAATACACAACCCGACACAACAAAAAAAGATAAGTACTTGAAAATCTTTGACACGGAAGATCCTCCTTAGATGAGGTGACAGAGCCGTCGCCTCCCGGGGGATTCCCGGAATGCAGGCGCACAGTGCACTCATCGGCGGAAGGCGTCTCGGGGATTACCCTCCGTTGTTACCTTGTACCCAGGCGAGCGCGCGCTGTGATCCAAATCACAAGAGCCGGTGACATCCGCCATATCGCAAAACTGCCATCAGAATCATGCTTACAGCGGGTGCAGGAGGTGTTCCATGGCACTCGTGGAAGCCAGGATCGACGCCGAACTCACAAGAACCTCACCGCTCGAACCGAAGGCGCCCGCTGCAATGGCGCTGAAAAACGTTCTGTTTGCCACCGATTTTTCCGCCACATCTGACGCAGCTTTGCCCTATGCCACCGCCATCTGCCGGCATTTTGGCAGCACGCTTCATGCCGTCCACGTTATGTCCGACGCCGGTCTTCTAATGATGACCGGCGGCGTCGACTACGTCAGCATGAGCACCATCTACGAAGACGCTCACACTGAGGCCAAAGAAAAACTTGAGCAAATATCGCCCTTTCTCGAAGGCATTCCCCACCGCAACCATGTGCGTCACGGGCAGGTGTGGAAAAATCTCGCCGGAGTCATCGAAGAGAACCAGATCGACCTGATCGTTGTCGGCACGCACGGCCGCACGGGACTAGGCAAGTTGCTGCTCGGTTCGGTGGCCGAAGACATCCTGCGTCATGCGCAATGTCCGGTGCTGACCGTTGGGCCGCATGTTGCCGGCCGAAACAAATTGCCCACGCTCCAGCATCGTGGGCGCGATCTCGCCCCCGTCGAGCTCGAACTGCGGCAGATTGTTTTCGCCACCAATTTCGCACAAGATGCGCCCCGCATCGCGCAGGTAGCCGTCTCGCTGGCCGAGGAGTTCCGCGCCAGGCTCGCCCTCATGCACGTGATCGAGGACTACACGCAACTCGGCAACCGCCCCGGTCCCATCGAAGACGGCATCCGCCGTTTGCATCTGCTGATTCCGCCGGGGGCCGCTCTGCACTACGCACCCGAGACCGTTCTCGAGTTCGGATCAAACGCCGAGCGCATTCTGAAGGCTGCCGCCGACCGCGAATCGGATCTGATCGTCCTCGGAGCCCGCACTTCCGCGGAAGTCGGAACTACGCATCTGCCATGGTCCACCGCGCACCATGTCATCGCGCAGGCGCATTGTCCCGTACTAACCATCCGGGGCTGAAAGTTTTCGCAGGTGGAATTCCGGGTGTGCAAAAAGCAGAGCCGGAGTTCCCACCCTCTCCGCCGGTGGGAGCGTCGGTCGTCGAAGTCTAGAATCGGAGTGACACTTGGCCTCCCGCCATGACGGTTACGGCACAACCCGCGACACAACGCCGTCGGATCACTCTGCGCGGAGCTGTGCAGGGAGTCGGATTCCGTCCCTTCGTCTACCGTCTTGCCACTGAACTATCCCTCGCTGGCTGGGTGCTGAACTCATCCTCGGGACTCGTCGTCGAAGTCGAAGGTCCGCCCGAACAGGTAACGCTCTTCGAACAGCGATTGGAACGCGAACGCCCCAAGGCCTCGGTCGTCACGGTTCGCGAATCTTCGCCGATCGCCGTCGCGGGCTCTGCAGGCTTCGAGATCCTTGCCAGCAACAACGACTCCGGCAAATCCGTTAACGTGCTGCCCGATCTTGCCACCTGCCGGGAGTGCCGCGAGGAATTGTTCGATCCCGGCAATCGCCGCTTCGAATATCCATTCACCAACTGCACGAACTGCGGCCCGCGTTACACCATCGTCGCCGACATACCCTACGACCGGCCCAACACCACCATGCGCGATTTCGCGCTCTGCCCCGAGTGCCGCGCGGAATATGAGGATCCCGCGAACCGCCGCTTCCACGCTCAGCCCAACGCCTGCCCGGTTTGCGGGCCGAAGCTTACCGGCACGATTGAAGACGCCGCCGAAGCCCTGCTGCAAGGAAAGATCGTTGCCCTCAAGGGCGTCGGAGGATTTCAGTTGCTCGTTGACGCGCGCCAGTTCGACGCCGTCGCGCGGTTGCGTGAGCGCAAGCATCGCGAAGAGAAACCATTCGCGCTGATGATGCCCTCGCTCGAAATGGCTCGAACCTACTGCGACATCGCGCCCGAGGAAGTGCAACTTCTTGAATCCCAAGCCGCGCCCATCGTTCTGCTCCAACCCAAGCCCGGTACCGACCTCGCATGGAACGTCGCGCACTGCTCGCCATATCTGGGGGTCATGCTGCCATATTCGCCGCTGCACCATCTCTTGATGCAGGAGTGCCGTTTTCCTTTGGTGGCCACCAGCGGCAACCGCAGCGATGAGCCCATCGCCATCGCCAATGACGAGGCAGCCGTGCGCCTCAAAGATATCGCCGACCATTTTCTGACGCATGATCGGCCCATCCTCCGCGCCTGTGACGATTCGGTCGTGCGTCTTACTCGCGGACGCGCGGGCATTCTCCGTCGCGCCCGTGGCTATGCGCCGCTGGGAATTCGGGTCGCTCGCGAACTCCCTCCTGTGCTAGCGGTCGGCGGCCATCTCAAAAACACCGTCGCCATCGGCGTCGGTCAGGATGTCTTCCTCAGCCAGCACATCGGCGACCTCGAAACCGTCGAAGCCCGCGGCGCATTCGAGAAAGCTATCGATGACCTCTGCCGCCTCTACAGTTTCAAGCCCGAAGTCGTCGCCTGCGATCTTCATCCCGACTATGCGTCGACGCACTGGGCCGAGCGAACCGGACTGCCGCTGATCCGCGTGCAGCACCATCAGGCGCACGTCGCCGCCTGCGCCGCGGAGAATAATGTCGACGGCGAATATCTTGGCATTTCGTGGGACGGCACCGGGTACGGTCTCGATGGCGCCATCTGGGGCGGCGAATTTTTTCGCGTAGAGGGAAATCAATTCGAACGGATCGCCCATTTGCGCGAGTTCGGTCTGCCGGGTGGGGATGTCGCCGTTCGCGAGGGCTGGCGCCCCGCCGCCAGCTTGCTCTTTGAACTGGGGAGGCTCGAATTCCCATGTCTCGCAAAACCACCGAGGCATGGGGCACCCCAAGGCGCGTGGAAAGGGGTGACTGAAAGTGCGACGACTGACAGTCGGATGACTGAAACTGGGGTGAATGAAAGCGGGGCGAATGAGAGTGGGGTGCCCCACGTCTCGCCGATTTTGCGAGACGTGGGAACTCGACTGACAGTTGTCCGCTCTATGCTCGAAAAAAAGATCAACGTCATTCCCACGACCAGCGTCGGCCGCCTGTTTGATGCCGTCGCCTCCATCACCGGCCTCACCGATCAGAACCGCTTCGAAGGCCAGGCCGCGATGCTTCTCGAAAATGAAATTGGCGGCCTCCGTACGGAAGAAGCGTATCCTTTACCGCGTGGGGACTGGGGTCCATTGATTTCAGCGGTGGTGGCCGACCATGGTGCCGAAGTTTCAGTCCCAACGATCGCCATCAAGTTTCACAACGCGCTAGTGAACTGGATTGTGGAAGTAGCCGCGAACGCAGGACTGCAACAAGTCGTGCTGAGCGGCGGCGTCTTTCAGAACCGTTACCTGACAGAGAGAGCCGCTGCGATTCTGGAGTCGCTGGGATTCGCCGTCTTCACGCACCGCCAGGTTCCCCCAAACGATGGAGGCATAGCGTTAGGTCAAGCGGTCATGAGCGATTCGTATCAGGACGCGGCTTCAGCCGCGCCGTAAGTCGTAACAAGAGGCCGCGGCTTTAGCCGCTGGGGGTCGCCGAATGTGTCTCGCAGTTCCAGGCCGCGTCGTTGAAATCATCGACAACGGCGACATCGCCTTCCGCCAGGCCAAGGTCGACTTCGGCGGCGTCCGCAAAGATATCAACCTCGCCTACACGCCCGAAGCTGAAGTCGGAAAATACGTTCTCGTGCACGTTGGCTTCGCCATCAGCGTTATCGACGAAGAAGAAGCCAAGCGCGTCTTCCAGTACCTCGAAGAAATGGGTGCCGTGAAAGAGGAACTCGGTGAAATTCCTCAGTGAATATCGCGACCCCAAGGCCGCCGAAAAATTAGCGCAGGCCATCCACGACAAAGTCACTCGCCCGTGGACGATCATGGAAATCTGCGGCGGCCAGACCCACACCATCGTCAAGAGCGCCCTCGAAGACCTGCTGCCCCGCGAAATCACGCTCGTTCACGGCCCCGGTTGTCCTGTCTGCGTCACGCCGATTGAGTTGATCGACAAAGCCGTCGCCGTCGCGATGCGACCCGACGTTATCTTCTGCTCCTTCGGAGACATGTTGCGCGTGCCCGGATCGTCGAAGAGCCTGTTCGATGCGAAGGCGGAAGGAGCCGACGTCCGCATCGTTTATTCCCCGCTGGACGCGCTGAAACTGGCCCGGGCCAATCCCGAGAAGCAAGTCGTCTTCTTTGCTGTCGGCTTCGAAACCACTGCACCCGCCAACGCCATGGCCGCGTGGCAGGCCGATCACGACGGCATCGGAAATTTCTCGCTGCTGGTTTCGCACGTCCTCGTTCCGCCCGCGATGGAAGCGCTGCTCTCGTCCGAGAACTGCGTGGTTCAAGGATTCCTCGCCGCCGGCCACGTCTGCACCATCATGGGTTATGAAGAATATGTTCCGATTGCCGCGAAATATAAAGTCCCAATCGTCGTGACCGGCTTCGAGCCACTCGACATTCTCGAAGGCATTCTCATGACGGTGAGCCAACTCGAAGAAGCGCGCCACGAAGTCGAGAATCAATACAGCCGCGCCGTGCGCCGGGAAGGGAATCGTTCGGCACAAAAAACCATCGCGGACGTTTTCGAAGTCACCCCTCGCGAATGGCGCGGCCTCGGCGAGATTCCCGACAGCGGCTTCCAGCTTCGCGGGCGCTTTCAGAAATGCGACGCCAACCGCCGCTTCCCCTTCACCGGAATTCCGGCGCACGAATCGCCCGAATGCATCAGCGGACTGATTCTGCAAGGCATCAAGAAGCCGCACGATTGCCCCGCATTCGCCGTGAAGTGTACACCTGAAAATCCGCTGGGCGCGCCCATGGTATCGTCGGAGGGCGCGTGCGCGGCCTACTATCACTATGGCAGACGTCAAAACATTCAACCTGAGTTGTCCAGTCCCGCGAGTCGCTGACGACCGCATCGTCCTCGCGCACGGCGGCGGCGGACGCCTGACCCATCAGCTCATCGAAAAGATTTTCATGCCTGCCTTCTCGAACGACATGCTCGAGCAGCGGCACGATGGCGCAGTGTTGTCAGTCAACGGCTCGCGCTTGGCGTTTACGACAGATTCGTTCGTTGTGCGCCCGCTGATTTTTCCCGGCGGCGACATAGGCGATCTCGCAGTCAATGGCACGGTCAACGATCTCGCCATGTGTGGCGCACGCCCGCTCTACCTGAGCGCCGGATTCATTCTGGAAGAAGGCCTGGAGATGGACACGTTGCGCACAGTCGTCACGTCGATGAAGCAAGCCGCCGCGAAAGCCAACGTGAAGCTAGTCACCGGCGACACCAAGGTTGTCGACAAAGGGAAGGGGGATGGCATTTTCATTAACACCTCGGGTATCGGAGTGATTGAGATGAATGGCGGTGCCCCATGTCTCGCCGCTGTTGCGAGACATGGGAGCGGCGCGGTGCCCCAAATCGGCCCCGCCTCCGTCCAACCCGGCGACGCCGTCATCGTCAGCGGAGACCTCGGTCGCCACGGCATCGCCATCCTCTCCGTTCGCGAAGGCCTCGAATTCGAATCGCCCATCCTCAGCGACACGGCCAGCGTCTGGCCCGCAGTCGAAGCCCTGCTGAACGCCGGAATCGAGATCCACTGCCTCCGCGACCTGACGCGTGGCGGCCTCGCGACAACGCTGAACGAAATCGCCGCCGACCGAAACATCTGCATCAAGCTCGAAGAGGCGTTAATCCCGGTAGACGAGACAGTCCAGAGCGCCTGCGAAATCCTCGGCCTCGATCCTCTGTATGTAGCCAACGAAGGCCGCTTCGCGGTATTCGTTCCCGACTCGCAGACCGCCGCCACGCTCGAAGTTCTGAAAAAAGTAGAAGTCTCGCAGGCTTCAGTCCGAGTCGGCAAAGTAGAAGAGACTCCAGGAAGAACGGTAGTCCTGCAGAGCCGCATCGGCGGCAACCGCGTAGTCGACATGCTAAGCGGGGAACAGCTGCCAAGAATTTGCTAGGGCTTACGTCGCCACGCAAATACTTTGTCATCCTGAGGAGCGCCCTTCGCGACGAAGGATCTATGCACTCTGCTGGGCGCCAGCGGACTGCACAGGTTCTTCGCTTCGCTCAGAATGACAATCTTGAATTGTTTATGAGATGAATTGCTCCTGAGATTAGCCCGGGTGCCCCATTTCTCGCGCGTTCTTTGCGCGAGAAGTGGGGACTTTAGGAACTCATCCCTCCCACGGATTCACCAGCCTCACCCCGCATCCCTCAAACACATATGGATTCCGTGTAGCCAGCGTCGCTCCATGCACCCGCACAATCGCCGCGATCTGCGCATCGACGCCGGATATCTGTTTCCCCTGCCGTCGCCGCGACGACGCAATCTGTGAGAAGGCGCGCGCAGCCCGATCCTCAAACGTCAGAATGCGATCCGCGAACACATCGCCAAACATTTTCTCGGCACCCGCCCGCACCACGTCGCGACGTCTGCTCGACGAGATCAGTTCAATGCCGTAAAGAATCTCCGCCATCGTCAAGGCCGTAACGTGCAGGTCCTCCGCAGATTGCCCGCCGAACCAGCGCAGAACCGTCCGCTCCGGCGCAGGCCGCATCAGTTCAGCAACGACATTGGCGTCAAGAATGATCATCGCGTTCGGATTGCAGACGAATGGACTGCAGATTTTAGATTGCAGATTTCAGATTGAAGAACGACCCTGCCGTCAATGGTTTTCGATCTGCAATCTGAAATCTGCAGTCTGAGATCGCCGCTACTCCCCCTCCCGCCAATCCGGATCCCGTATCGGCTCACGTGGAAGCCGCTCCAGGTCCACTCCGCCCATCGGCCGAAAGATCTCGCGCACGCGTTCGGCAAGATTCGCCTTTCTCTTTGGCGTCTGGGCCAGCGCGCTCTTCAGTATTTCGCGCACCTCCTGCTCCATCGATCGTCCATTTATCGCAGCCCGAATTTTGAGCTTGCGTTTCGTCTCCGCTTCCAGATTCCTGATCGTAATGCTTGCCATGCCATCAATGATAGCATTGCAATCAATGATGTGCATATCTCAAATCAGCCCCAGCCCAACTTCCTACAATAACCGTCGACGTACCCCAATAAACACTCCCCGCCCGATTCGGAACTCCCCCTATCCATGCTCATTCCACATGACATACATCCCAGTGACCGCAATCACCCCCGCGCGTGAGAATTATCACTGCCACTTCTCTATAGAAGCCGACAATAAACAACGGCATTATGTCTACGCTGTACCTACGGAGGTAGGACTTATGTCTGTGATGACACACCCAGGAATCAAGGTTCCCGGGGACTACATTGAATCCGTGATGATCAGTGTGAAAGCGAAGAATCCAGCCGAGCCCGAGTTTCACCAGGCAGTGGCTGAAGTGTTCGACTCTCTCCGTCTCGTTCTCTCCAAGCATCCCGAATACCAGTCCGCGCGTTTGCTCGAACGTATCGTCGAGCCCGAGCGCGTCCTCATGTTCCGCGTGCCGTGGTTCGATGACCAGGGCAACATCCAAATCAACCGCGGCTTCCGCATCGAGATGAACAGCGCCATCGGCCCTTACAAGGGCGGACTCCGCTTCCACCCCAGCGTCAACCTCGGCATCCTGAAGTTCCTCGCTTTCGAACAAGTTTTCAAGAACTCGCTCACCACGCTGCCCATGGGCGGCGGCAAGGGCGGCAGCGATTTCGATCCCAAGGGCAAGAGTGACAACGAAGTCATGCGCTTCTGCCAGAGCTTCATGACCGAACTGCAACGCCACATCGGCCCCGACACCGACGTTCCGGCCGGCGACATCGGCGTAGGCGGACGCGAAATCGGATTCCTCTTCGGCCAGTACAAGCGCCTCCGCAATGAATTCACCGGCGTCCTCACCGGCAAAGGCCTGGGCTGGGGCGGTTCGCTCATTCGTCCGGAAGCCACTGGATACGGCTGCGTCTACTTCGCCAGCGAAATGCTGAAGACGAAGAAGGACTCGCTCGAAGGGAAACTCTGCCTCGTCTCCGGCAGCGGCAACGTCTCGCAATACACCGTCGAGAAACTGCTCGATCTCGGCGCGAAGCCCGTCACCGTCTCCGATTCGAACGGCGTCATCTACGATCCCGACGGCATCAACCGCGAGAAGCTGGCGTACGTCATGGAGCTGAAGAACGTGAAGCGTGGACGCATTCGCGACTACGCCGACAAGTTCAAGAAAGCCATCTTCATGCCGACGGATATCAAGCTCGAACACAACCCACTCTGGAACATCAAAGCGGATTGCGCCTTCCCGAGCGCCACGCAAAACGAAATCACCGCAAAAGACGCGGCGAATCTTATTAAGAATGGAATCAAGTTGGTTGCCGAAGGCGCGAACATGCCGTCCACGCTCGAAGCCACCAAGATGTTCTTAGATGCTCACATCCTGTACGGACCGGCCAAAGCCGCGAACGCTGGCGGAGTGGCAACGTCTGGCCTGGAGATGGCCCAGAACAGCGCACGTCTGAGCTGGACTCGCCAGGAAGTGGACGATCGTCTGCACAAGATCATGATCGCCATTCACCAGAACTGCTTCGAAACGGCCGAGAAGTACGGCACGCCCGGCAATCTGGTAAACGGCGCCAACATCGGCGGCTTTTTGAAAGTAGCGAATGCCATGCTGGATCAGGGCTTGGTGTAGCTCGTGCAGTATTGATGGTAGTACCGAGGAATCGGGTGCCCCATCCTAACGTCGCGCCTTTTGCGACGTTAGGGTGGGGATTTTGACTTAGGGTCATTCCAGTCTAACGTCGCCTGACGTACCATCCGTGGTACGTCACCCGGCTTGGCGAAGAGCAACAGGAACAAGCATCAAAAGGGACTGGGATGAAACCGAAGAGAAGCGGAAAGAGATTCGACCACAGCGGTTCGACCTTCGATAGCTTCCTTGAAGAGGACGGCATCCGAGAGGAAGTTGAGGCGATTGCGTTTAAGCGCGTACTAGCTTGGCAACTTTCGCAGGCCATGCGCAAACGGCAGAAGACCAAGCAAGCGATGGCAAAACAGTTGCGCACGAGCCGTTCCCAACTCGATCGTCTCCTCGATCCCGTAACGTCTCCGTAACGCTCGATACATCGCGCGCGCTGCGACGGCACTCGGCAAGCGCCTGATCATTCGCGTTGGCCATGCACATCGAGTACACAAAGGCCAGCGCCATCTAGCGCATTGCATTCGCGCGGACGCAAGCGTTGTCTATTCGGACTAGAACGAATCGTCGTGATCTGCGCAATCCTCGGCGACGCCTCTCCGCGCAGCTTCGAGATACTCCTTCGTAGCGGGCAGTAGTTCACACGCCGGTAATATATCCCCAGCGACTCGTAAGATAGCTTTGCATCGCCGAGAGGATCCGGTTGCATCCGCTTCAGATCACCCTTGAAAAGTATTTTTACCTGGCCAAAATCTGAAGGGTCATACGGTCTGTGGTTTGAATCGTTGTACAGTCCAGCATAGATGCTGATCCTGCTGACTTCTCCGATCACGGCACGTCTTGATTCTCGGGCCAGCACGCGAACGACAGCAGGACCGCAAGTCCGTTGCCCGACGTTCCTTGCTCCCCCATTTTCGTTTTCTGCCGTGGCCTCATTCCACACAGTCGGCGCGATGTCGGCTCCCGTCTGGCAGGAGCGCCATCTGGTAAGACAAGAGAAGTCGATGTCCATGAGTCTTCTCACGTCGGCAGGATCTGCATAAGGAGTGAAATCCGCATACACACCCGAACTAAACACGCCGGTCGTATGACGGCCAATGCCCACGTCGTATTCCGGGTGTAACGTTGAAACGACGTCCGGAGGTCCGCTTCCCATGCGTCCAACGAGTTCGACGTCCCAGCCTTGAGCCGCCGAATAACCCAGCACGATGGCGCGGATTCCTTTTCCCCACACCACGTTCTTTCGCACTCGAACGTATCCGTCAACACGGCGGCTGAGCCATCCGCCCAGGACTTCCAGACTCATACTTTCGTGACGGACAAAGAACTCTTCGTTATGAAAAGAACCCACCGAAAACAATCTCAACATCCATCGGTTCTGGTATCGAGCACGCCTCGCCATCGTATGCTCTATGTGCATCTCCAGCGCTAGGCTGGCCGGGCGAGTCGAGCTTCGCTCGACCTAGAAAACCGATGGCACTGCCCCACATGACCCACTGCTACTACGAAGTAGCCTTCTCTCCCCCCCTCCCAAACCCGTACCCTTCCGCCATCGCCTTCCGAAATTTCTCCCGCTCTTCCGGACTCATATTTCGGCACCGTCCCCGCCAACCGCGCCCGCCATGGCGTCCCGGGCCGTGGCGTAGCCCGCCAAACAGAATCCGGCACAGCGCCAGCAATCCCAGCGCCTGCCAGAAGCCTAGCGTGCGCCAGCCGAAAAGCGGCGGCAGCAGCCAGTTCCACAGGTGCATCACGACTTCGCCGCCGATAAACACGAACAGCGGAATGCCGATAATCGCTGCCGGGATAATCCACCATTTTCTTCGCATAAGTCCTCCTTGAATTCCTTCTAAGTCTCTATAGACCTTGAATCCTTGTGTGCGAGATCCCTCCGCGCACTGGTGAAAACGCGCGCGTTCGGGATGACGCCGTCTTACGAACCAATAAATTCGTCATACACCCGCTGCAACCGCTCCCGCAGATGCAGCACCGCATACCGTTTCCGCGACAGCAGCGTATTCACGCTCACCCCGGTCGCAGCGCCAATCTCCTTGAAGCTGCGCCCTTCAAACTCGTGCGCCACGAACACCTCGCGCTGCTCCTTCGGCAACTCCGCCAGCGCGAGTTGCAGTTCATGCAGCAGCACATTGCGAGCGTACAACTCCTCTGGTCCGTCATCGGGCGAAGGCAGAAGATCCTCGAACCGCGCCAGTTCCTCGTCCTCATCCTCGACGGCAAGATCGCTGAAGTTCTCCGGCTCCTTCTTCCGAAACAGATCCGTAATCCGATTCCGCGCCACCTGAAACAGCCAGCCGGTAATGTGCTCGATCGGCATCAGCAGCCGGTTCGCCTCGACCAACCGGTAGAAGACGTCTTGCAGGATATCTTCCGCATCGCCCGGATCAGGCACGCGCCGCCGGATAAAGTTGCGCAGCCGGGATCCCTCCCGCTTCACCACGTCGGAGATGCGCTGATCCTGTTCGAGTGCCATCCGCTCGAGTGCCGTGTAAGTCGGGCTCGCCGCGTCGTTCATCCACTTCGGTAGACGAGCCAGCAGGTGCAGATATTGTAGGGTGACTAGGAAATGAGAGAATGCGGGTGCCCCATTTCTCGCGCGCCCTTTGCGCGAGAAGTGGGGATTTTGACTTTGAACCTGTCCGCTCGACGGGTTTAAAAGATTCCCGGTTCGGGACCTGTCAGTCGATTCTCTTCGCTTTCCCCTCGACATCCCCAACCGAAGAATGAATCCTACAGTCTTGACCCTGCTCTTCGACAACGGAAACGCGACCTAACTCCAAGCGGCTCAAGATTTTGCCCCTAACTCACTGAGCCCCATAGATTACTTCGAGTTTTGACGCTAACTCGATGATTCCAATAGACCCGGGGGGAGGGGGGTACCCCACGATTACCATTAAGTAAACACCCGTTCCAAAACGGGAAAACACGCGCTAGACCTCCTCCAAAATCCAGCGAACATCTCCACACGAGTATGATGAGCACGATCAGCCCATGATCGTCCGCCCATGATCGTTCGCCCCATCGCCGAGCCCATCCTCGACGCCGAAGAGCGTTTTGAAGGCTTCGAGAACCTCATGCCGTTCCGCGTCCAGAACATCCTTCTGGTCTCAAGCCTCTACGACTCGTTCATCCTCCGCGAAGATGGACGCCTGAACGAACTCCTCATCGACGAATCGCTCGATCTCAACCTGCGCCAGATTCCCGGAATCACGCACGTCTCGAGTTGCGCCGAAGCCGTGACGATCGCTAAATCGAATCCGCAATTCAATCTGATCGTCACCAACCTCGCCGTCGGCGACATGGACGCCGCGCAACTCGCCCACGAAGTTCGTCGCGCCGGACTCGACGTTCCCGTCGTCGTCCTCGGATACGACTATCGCGAGATCAAGAATTTCGTCGCGCGCAATCCTGTCACCGATATCGACCGTGTTTTTCTCTGGCAAGGCAACGCCCGCATCCTGATCGCGATCGTCAAGTACATCGAAGACAAACGCAACGTGCTGCACGACACGCGCGCCATGGGCGTTCCGGTGCTGCTCGTCGTGGAAGACAACATTCGCTACTACTCGTCGTTTCTGCCCGTCATCTACACCGAGCTGATCAAGCAGTCACGCCGGGTGATTCAGGAAGGAATCAACGTCGCGCACAAGTTAGTTCGGATGCAAGCGCGTCCGAAGATTTTATTGAGTTCGAACTTCGAAGAAGCCGCGCAACTCGTGCAGGAATATCGCGACTACATCTTCGGCCTGGTTTCCGATGTCGAGTTTCCCTGGGAAGAAAAACTCAGCCCCGAAGCAGGTTTTGAACTGGCGCGCATGGTGAAGAGCCTTACGCCCGATGTCCCCGTCGTTCTGCAGACAAGCCGCACCGAATTTCGCCCGCGCGCGCATGCCGAAGGCTATTCGTTCCTGCGCAAGCGCTCCCCCACGTTACTCAAAGACCTGCGCCGCATTCTTACCGACAACTTCGGCTTCGGCGACTTCGTCTTCCGGATGCCCGACCAGAAGGAAGTCGGTCGCGCCAAGGACCTCAACGAATTAGAAGAGACGCTGCAAACTCTGCCCACCGACAGCCTCATGTACCACGCCCAGCGCAACCACTTCTCGCATTGGCTCATGGCGCGAACTGAATTCGCGCTGGCCGCAAAGCTTCGCCCTCGAAAAGTTTCCGACTTCAACGGCCCCGAGCATCTGCGTCGCGATCTGATCGAGTCCATTCACGACTACCGGCGAGAACAGAATGAAGTCCTCATCGGCGACTTCAAGCCCGACACCTTCAAGCCGTTGGAGTCAAGCTTCCTGAGGATCGGCGATGGTTCGCTCGGCGGCAAAGCGCGCGGCCTGGCCTTCGTCCGTCATCTGTTGCGGACGCGCCGCATCTCGCGCCGCTTTCCGGGCGTGCGGATTTCCGTTCCGCCCGCCGTCGTCATCGCCACAGATTTGTTCGACCAGTTTCTCGGCGAAAACAATCTGAGCGACTTCGCTCTTCACTGCGACGACGATGGCGAGATCCAGCAGCGCTTCCTGGACTCGCCTCTTCCCATTCCGCTGCAGGAAAACCTGAAAGCCTATCTCGAAGAGGTCCATTATCCGGTTGCCGTGCGCTCTTCCAGCCTGCTCGAGGACTCGCAGTACCAGCCCTTCACGGGCGTCTACGAAACCTTCATGCTCGGCAACCAGCACGCCGACTCGCAAGCGCGCCTCGACGAGCTGTCGGAAGCGATCAAACTCGTCTACGCTTCGACGTTCAGTCAGCATGCAAAGGCCTACGTTCGCGCGACGCCGTATCGTCTCGAGGAAGAGAAGATGGCGGTGATTCTGCAGCAAGTCGTCGGCACAATTCACGGCCAGCGCTTCTATCCGGATTTCTCGGGCGTCGTGCGTTCGCACAACTTCTATCCCGTAGAACCGGCAACTTTCTCCGACGGAATCGCCGCCGTCGCGCTTGGACTCGGTCGCACCGTAGTCGACGGCGGCAAGTGCCTGATGTTCTGTCCGCGCTATCCGCGGAATCTTTTGCAGTTTTCCTCCGTCGAAGACATTCTCGCCAACACGCAAACCGAATTCTGCGCCCTCGACCTCGATGGCATTGCGCACGCAGCAGGTCCCGGCCACTTGCGCGAAGTCCGCGTCGGTCTTGACATCGCCGAAACCGATGGCACGCTGCAGGCCGTTGCGTCCACCTACTCCGCTGAAAACGATGCCGTCTACGATGGCCTCAGCCGTCCCGGACCGCGCATCGTCACGTTCGCGCCCATGCTGAAGCACGGCATCTTCCCGCTGGCGGCGATTCTTGAGTTGCTCGTGCGCGCCGGCGAAGATGCTCTTGGCAATCCCGTAGAGATCGAATTCGCGGTTCGCCTTCCGCGCGCGGCTGTTCCGAATGAAGAGCCTGCCGAATTCGGATTCCTTCAGATTCGGCCGCTGACTCTCGCGCGCGACAATCAGGACCTCAGCATCGCCGACGTCGACTCCTCCCAACTCGTCTGCAAGAGCACAAAAGTTCTCGGCAATGGGCGCATCGAAAACCTCCACGACGTCGTCGTCGTCGACTCGCACCGCTTCGAGCGCAGCCGCAGTCAGGAAGTCGCGCACGCAGTCGCGCACTTCAACGCCGCGTTGAGCGCGGACAATCGTCCATACTTGCTGATCGGCGTTGGCCGCTGGGGATCGAACGATCCCTGGCTCGGCATTCCCGTCGAGTGGGACGAAATCTCCGGCGCCCGCGTCATCGTCGAAGCCGGCTTCCGCGATTTCCGCGTCACGCCATCGCAAGGCAGCCACTTCTTTCAGAACCTGACTGCATTTCAAGTCGGATACTTCACCGTGAACCCCGACGCCGGCGAAGGCTCCATCGATTGGCAATGGCTGGCCGAGCAGCCCGCAGTCGAAGAGCAAGGCTGCGTCCGGCACCTGCGATTCGAAGAGCCGCTCCGCGTGGTGATGAACAGCAGAACGAGTCAGGGCGTGATCTTCAAGCCCGAAGTAACCTCCGATAACTCCTGATTCCGCCGCACATTCAGCTGTGATCCAAATCACAGCCTCCCCGGCCTGCCCCGAACACAATCAATTCGTCGGCATTCATTTGCCCGCGGAGCGCCTGTGTTCAACATCATTCACGCCGAATTCCTTGCCCCTGGAATCAAACGTTTCGTCATCGAAGCGCCGCGTATTGCCCGGAAACAGAAGCCCGGACAGTTCGTCATCCTGCGCATTTACGAAGAGGGCGAGCGCATCCCGGTTACCATCGAGAACTCCGACCCGGCGAAGGGCACCATTAACATTGTCGTGCAAGCTGCCGGGAAGACCACGCACCTGCTGAACTCGCTCAACACGGGCGATACGATTCTTGACGTCGTCGGCCCGCTCGGCAAGCCTTCGGAGATCCGAAACTACGGCACGGCTGTTGTGGTCGGCGGCGGAGTCGGCACTGCGATGGCCTATCCGACAGCCTCGGCGCTCAAGCGCGCCGGTAACCGCGTAATCTCCATCGTCGGCGCGCGCAACAAAGAACTCGTCATCCTCGAACGCGAGATGCGCGACGTGAGTGATGCTCTCATGATCACCACCGACGATGGCAGCTATGCCGACAAGGGATTCGTCACCGACAAGCTGCGCCAACTGATTCAGAACGGCACGCGCATCGACCTGGTCGTGGCCATTGGCCCCATCGTCATGATGAAGGCCATCGCCGATCTGACTCGCAAGGAAAACATCCACACCGTCGTCAGCCTGAATCCGATCATGATCGACGGCACCGGAATGTGCGGCGGATGCCGCGTTCTGATCGATGGCAAGAGCGAGTTCGCCTGCGTCGACGGACCGGAGTTCGATGCGCACCGCGTGGACTTCGCCGTGTTAGTGCAGCGCAACTCGATGTACCGCGACGCCGAGCAACGATCGCTGGCGGAATTCCACCGCTGCAAAACAGAAGGGGCAACGCAAGAGCCTGAACACGCTGTTGCCGTTGCTCCGACCGCCCTGCCAGGAGATCGACGATGAGCACGACCGCAAAGAAATCGCAAAATCCCCTGCCGATGAAAGAGCGCATGAAAGTTCCGCGCCAACTCATGCCCGAGCAGCCTGCCGAAGCGCGAGCCCACAACTTCGAAGAAGTGAATCTCGGATACGACGCCGACCTTGCTCAGCAGGAAGCCATGCGCTGCCTGGAATGCGCGAAGCCCGCCTGCACCGATAATTGCCCGGTCGGCGTCGACGTCAAGGCGTTTGTCGAGCGCATTGTGATTGGCGACTTCCTCGGCGCCGCCGCCAAGGTTCGCGAGAGCAACGTGCTGCCCGCCGTCACGGGACGCGTCTGCCCGCAGGAAGATCAGTGCGAAGGAACATGTTTGTTGTCGAAGAAGGTCAAGCCGCTCGGCATCGGATATCTGGAGCGTTTCGTCGCCGACTACGAACAGCGCATGGGAACGCATATCCTGCCCAACGTGACGCCGACGGGAAAGAAGGTCGCAGTCGTGGGCAGCGGACCCTCCGGCCTTACCGTTGCCGGCGATCTGATCCAGAAGGGCCACAAGGTGCGCGTCTTTGAAGCTCTCCACGAGATTGGCGGTGTTCTGGTTTACGGCATCCCCGAATTTCGCTTGCCCAAGCAGATCGTGCGCGAACAGATCGAATACATGCGCCAGATGGGAGTTGAGTTTGAGACCGATGTCGTCGTCGGGCGGACTATCACGATCGATGAACTGCTGGAAGAAGAAGGGTACGACGCGGTTTACATCGGCACCGGCGCTGGACTCCCGCAATTCATGAACATCCCCGGCGAGCATTTCAACGGAGTCTATTCCGCAAACGAATTTCTCACTCGCATCAATCTGATGAAGGCGTACAAGTTCCCTGTCTACGATGAGCCGATGCTCGATCTCAAGGGAAGAGATGTTGCGGTGATCGGCGGCGGAAACACTGCGCTCGACGCGATTCGTTCTGCACTGCGCCTTGGCGCGCGTAAGGCCTACGTGATCTACCGCCGAAGCGATGCTGAAATGCCCGCCCGTGCCGAAGAAGTTCACCACGCGCGGCAGGAAGGAATCGATTTCCAGATGCTGACTGCGCCAGTGGAGTTCGTCTCCGACGGTAAAGGATGGCTCACCGCGGCGCGTTGCGTTCGCATGGAACTCGGCGAGCCCGACGCGTCCGGCCGTCGCCGCCCAGTGCCGATGCAAGGCTCGGAATTCGATCTACCATTGTCGGTCGCAGTCATCGCGATCGGCACGAGCGCGAACCCGATCGTTCAGAGCACGACGCCCGGACTCGGCACCAACAAGCGCGGATACATTCAGGCCAGCGAAGAAACGCAGCGTACCACGCGCAAAGGAGTCTTTGCCGGAGGCGACATCGTGACCGGCAGCGCGACTGTGATTCTCGCGATGGGCGCCGGACGCCGCGCCGCGAAGTCGATCCACGAATATCTGACGAACGGCGAGTGGTAGGGTCTCCTTTCTCCTTGCGTCATCCCGAGAGTCCACTTTCTTACCAGCGGACCGAGAGCCTGCCCTGAGGTAAGGCCGAAGGGGATCTCCCTCGTAGCGCACCGATGGGGAGATCCTTCACTACGCCTGAAAAGCGGCTTCGTTCAGGATGACCCCGCGAAGATATCCTAGCCCACCAGCGCAATTTCCTTCACATTGACACCTCGCAAGCCCTGGCATACGATTTCCTCCGGTTTGCCTGCTCCCCAAAGTACTCCACCCGAACCGCCTTGGGGTTTTACGTCCGTTCCACCCATTGAACCCTCTCTCGATGGGCCGCATTCAGGAGGAATCATGCGCCGTTGCCAGAATCTCGTCCGGTGTCTGAGTGTGCTTGCTGCAATGATCTTCGTTGCGACGGTCTTCGGAAGCTTATCCGCATCCGCCCAGACTTATACGGTGATGCACGACTTCGGCAGCAAGGCCGGAGATCCATATAGCCCTTCGTATAGCGGAGTGATCACGCAGGGCCGCGACGGCAACCTGTACACGACAGCGCCCAGCGGAGGCGGAAGCTACGGCGCCGTCTTCAAAATTACTCCTGCCGGCACGCTGAGCATCGTCCACAGTTTCCTGGGGTCGGACGGCGGCGGTCCCTATGGCGGCGTGACCCTGGGCACGGATGGAAACTTTTATGGCGCTACCTATCAAGGCGGTAGCAACGAAGCCGGCACCATATTCAAAGTGACGCCCGCCGGCGTGCTCACGACTCTGCATGTTTTTGTGGGGACGGATGGATCGAATCCGTATTCGCCTCCGATTCAAGGCACGGACGGAAACTGGTACGGAACAACCTACGCGGGCGGAGCAAGCAGTTACGGCACGGTCTACAAATTCACGGCGGCCGGTGTCTTCACGACCTTATATTCGTTCGATTACACCACCGGCGCCAAGCCCTATGATCCGCTGGTGCAGGGCACCGACGGCAGTTTCTACGGCACGACGTTGCAAGGCGGAGTGGACGGCTACGGAGAAGTGTTCAAGATTACATCTGCGGGCGTTCTTACCGTGCTGCACAGCTTCAACGTCACCGACGGCGGATATCCCTCGGGCCCACTCATTCTCGCCAACGACGGATTCTTCTACGGCACCACCGAGGATTACGGCAGTGGGAACGGCGGAGTTGTGTTCAAGATTTCGGCCGCTGGGGTGTTCACGGTCGTGCACAACATGACTCCTGCAACGGATGGCGAGATTCCCTACGACGGCATCATGCAAGCCAGCGACGGCAACTTTTACGGTACGAACGGTGACGGAGGCAGCGCGACCTACGGCACGATTTTCAAGATGACGACCAAGGATGTCGTCTCGACGCTTCATGACTTCAACCTTACGGCAGGCGCCATTCCTCAAGTCGTCCCCTTCCAGCATACGAATGGCATCCTGTATGGAGACACGAACCAGGGAGGGACCGGCAACGTGAGCCCGTGCACGACCGGAACTTGTGGCGTCTTCTACAGTCTCAACGCCAGCTTGCCGGCATTCGCGAGGGCATTGCCGAACGTCGGCAAAGTCGGATCGAAGATTGGAATTCTAGGGCAGGGATTCAGCGCGGCGTCGGTCGTGAAGTTTAACGGAGTGACAGCGACGACCACTGCGCTGACTGGGACAACGTTCATTCTGGCCACGGTTCCAGCGGGCGCATCCGATGGATACATCACGGTGATCACCGGAACGACGACACTGAAGACCTTGAAGAAATTCACGGTGCACAACTCTTGGGGTATCGGTACAGCAATGCCGACGGCCGTGAACTGGCCGTCGACGGGAGTCATCAACGGCAAAATCTACGTTGTGGGTGGCTATACGGGAGGACCCGCGTCCGCCTTGAACCAGGTCTACAATCCAACGGCGAACACATGGTCGACGGGCGCCGCGATTCCCGCGGCGACCGGGCAGGCGACCGCTGCGGTCGTGAACAACATTCTCTACGTGTTTGGCGGCAGCAACAATGGAGGCAGCGTGGTCTTCAATACTGTGTGGGCCTATAACCCCACGTCCAACACATGGTCGGCGAAAGCTGCCATGCCGACGGCTCGCTGCAGTGCAGCGGCAGTGGTTGATAACGGGATCGTGTACGTGATCGGCGGATACAACGGGAGCCGGCTCAGCACGGTCGAAGCCTACAATCCAGCAACCAACAAGTGGACGTCGAAGGCGGGGCTGATCTCCGGCAAGTCAGAAATCGCAGCTGGGCTGATCGGCACGAAGATCATTGCAGCCGACGGATTCACTAGCGGCGGGGACAACGGCGACAACGAATCCTACAACGTGGCGACGAACTCATGGAACTCGCTCACGGCCGATCCCACCGCCCGCAACGGCACTTGCTCGGGAGTGATCGGGAGCCTGCTCTATGTTTCCGACGGCAATACGAACGGGAACGGTCCGGTAAGCCTGATGGAGTCGTTCAGCCCAACAACCGACAAGTGGACGACGTTGCTGGCGATGCCGCAAACGGTGACCGACATCGGGTCTGCAGTTTCCGGAGGGCAGCTATACTGCATCGGAGGCGGCAACAATGCCGTACCACCAAACAACACGGTCTATAACTACGTGCAGATCTACCAACCGTAAGTAGCCGGAAAAAATCAGGTCAACGAACGGAAGCCGTCTTTCACGAGACGGCTTCTTATCTAGCGTTCTCCCGGGACTCTACGCGAAGCTTAGCTCGATGAACGCATCCGCGCGGGAGAACGGCGTGGTGATCCACGCCAGCCAATATTTTCGGGTGACTGTTTTTCGCGCGCGGGCGAAGTCTTCGGGCGGGAGAAGTCGCGCTGTCGCGGCGAATTGCTCGCCTGTGACTCTTCCTCGAATAGTACAGGGCGCGACTTTAACCTGAGGATTGTTGCGAATGCGCTTGACCTTCCCCATTTTGCTTGATGGTCATGACGTAGAGCTTGCCGTCTTCTTCTCCAAACCACACCGGAGTAGCGACGCCCACTCCATTTTTGCGAAAGGTCGTCAGCGAAATATATTTGTGCCCCTGAATCTCTGCGGGAATTGAGCTTGCCATAGTTGCAATATTAGATGGTCGCAACTGTCGTCTGGAATCGTAATTCGTAGCGCCGGCAGCCTGCCCTTGAGACGAAGTCGAAGGGTCTCGACGGCTGTCGAGGGGGCGTCTCGCCCCCGAATCCCCATCCTTCCTCGAGTTCCGCGATTTTCACCTGCCGCTGTCATCCATGGTTCGAAAAGTGCGTCCCCGCATTGCCCCGATTGCGTCATCTGTGTTACAAGCCTGAACATGCGTAAATGGATGCGCGAGCGCATGCAGCGCCGCAAGAAGAAAGCTCCGGAGCAGGGAAGTCAGCCCGCCGCTCCTCCCCTGCAGCCGGCATATTTCGATGTCGATCAACCTCCGGCGTCTGCCGAATCAAGTCACAGCGAAGCGGAAGCCGACGTTCCCAGTCGAACCGGAGGTCGAGGCGCAGCCTGCAGCCGAAGAGAATTCAGGCTCGGAATTGGACGATCAGCCGCGTGCGCAGTCTGCGCCTGCGTCTGGCCAGCGTGGCCGTCCGCGCCGCCGCCGTGGCGGACGTGGCCGTGGAGGCCGCGGCCGCGAACAGGCCGTCGCGCAAGCCTTTACTCCCGCCGCCGCGAAAGGCATCATCCCTGACACGGCAGTTGATGCTGCGCTCGAAGGCGCGCCCGAAAGCGCCGAGCCTGAAGCGGAAGCGGCAGTCCCTGCACCGCGCGCGCCGAGAGCGCCGGCAGTTGTGCCTGCTGCTCCGTCGCGTCCGCCGAAAGGCATTGTCGTTCTCGCCATCGGACTTCCCGGCTCCGGCAAGAGTTCCTGGTTCAAGCGGCACAACGTGGTCCCGCTCTCCAGCGACATGGTCCGCTCGCTTCTTTTCGACGATGTGCGCGAGCAGCGTTTTCAGGATCTCGTGTTCTCCAACCTGCGCTCGATGCTCAAGGCGCGCCTGATCGCGAAGCGTCCTATGAATTATGTGGATGCCACGAATCTCACACCGCAGGAACGCCAGCACTGGGTGAAGCTTGCGAAGGATTACGGCTACGAAGTTCACGCGGTGTTCTTCGATGTGCCGCTTGAGGTGTGCGTCGAGCGCCACCAGCGCCGCGACCGCGTCGTCCCCGAAGACATAATGCGTCGCATGGCCGCCAAACTAAAGCCGCCAGCCTTCGACGAAGGCTTCGCCAAGATCACGGTGGTGCGGGTCAAGAAAAAGGAGTGATCCCTACTGGCTTTGCCGGGACGAACGACTCGCCTATCCCTTCAAGTGCGGCAGTAGTTCCTTGAATGCCGCCGCCGACGACGCCCGCATCAACTCGTAGATCATCATTTCCGTCGACGAAATCACGGCTCCGGCCGCGCGCATCCTTTCGAGCCCAATCTTCCAGTTCCATTCTGTGCGCGAGCTGACCGCATCAGACGCGACGTGTACTACATATCCTTCGCGCAGCGCCGCCAGCGCGGTTTGCGTCACGCAGATGTGGCTTTCCATTCCGCAGAGCAGCAGCATGTCGCGATCGCCGGGCAGGCCCTTGAGCCCGTCGCAAAATGCGTTGCTGCCAAAGCAGGAGAACAACGTCTTGTCGATCGGCTCTGTCTGTGGGAGCAGGGCGGCGATCTCAGGCACAGTCTGCCCAAGGGCCTTCGCGTATTGCGTGCTGAGCAGCGCAGGAATCTTCAGGATCTGCGCCGCACGAATCAGCAGCTGCGCATTCCGCACTAGCTGTTCTTTCTGGAAGATCGGCGGCAGCAGCTTTTCCTGGATGTCGATCACGACCAGCGCACACTTTTCTGCTTCCAGGGGACGGCGCGCAATCTCGGCGTAGTCCGCGGGGACCGCTACAATGCTCCCAATCTCAGCTCCCATCGCATCCACCTCCGTCCATCAGAACTATTCTCGTTCTTGATTGTAGCTGGATTGGTTTTCTGAGACGATCGGGATACTCATTGACCACAACCGCGTCCATCCATAAAATCAATGGTACGAGGCGCGTCATTGCCCCCTCGTTCAACGGCTAGGACACCTGCCTCTGGAGCAGGCTATCGGGGTTCGAATCCCTGGGGGGCAGCCAAACAAATCCTCCATAAAATCAACGGTTCCAGCGAATCGCCATCTAGCGCGATCGCCCTGCTTGCGCAGTCGATAGCGTCAGTTGACGATAGAATCTCCCTCGAAGCATTGCCCGAAACGCTACCCACTGATAGAGCTGCAGCCGCATGGAGGAAGATGAAAGTCAGGCTCGGAATACTCTTTGTCCTCGGCTATGTATCTTTATATGTCGTCTATGGCCATCTGCGGAGCGATTTATACGCTCCCTGGTATGGCAGCCGGGTATTGATGCAGCGGCAGAGTCCCTATTCGTCGGATGTGACCCGGCAGATCCAAATGCTCTATTACGGTCGACCTCTGCTGAGAGGGGATGAACAGCGATTCGCTTATCCCGCCTACGCGTCGCTATTGCTCTTGCCTGTATTGATATTCCCGTTTCAAGTCGCTCAACTTTTGATGATCGTGCTTTTGGTCCTCTCGATGTGCGTTTTGGTCAGACTTTCAATAAGCATGGTGGAGGCCGCAACTTCGCGGGGCCCTCCGCTATCGAACTCGGCGATTATGATTCTTACCTTGATCAGCCCTCCTGTGCTTTGCGGGTTGCTGCTACAGCAAGTCGCGTTGCTGGTGGAATTGCTGATCATTGCCGCTTTGTGGATGATCACGCGGAGGAAATATTCAGGAGCAGGATTCCTGCTTGCCCTCGCAACTTCGAAGCCACAGTTGGCCGTCGTCCCAGTGATCTGGTTGATGCTTTGGAGTCTGGGCAAGTGGCGAGAGCGCTGGAAATTCATCCTCAGTTTTATCGTGTCTTCTTTCTCGCTGGTAGCGTATGCCGCATTTTTTGCCGGTCCTACGTGGGTGATGCAGTGGCTAAGAGCGTTGGTTTCCTATCGAAGCTATGCGCATGGAGCAGTCTCCATCCTAGAGCTGGTAAGCGGAGCTAGACTGGGGTCAATTGTTTCGGCGCTAGCCTTCCTGTGCCTGCTTGCTTACATGATCGTCCATCGCGAAGAGAGGCCGGAGTCAGTCGATTTTCTTGAGGTGAGTTTCTTGTTGTTAGCTCTGTCCTTGCTCGTGGTTCCCACTCTATTGTCGCTATTCAACTATGTCTTGTTGATTCCTGGAATTCTGCTGATCTCTACAACCCGTCATCGTCCGTGGAACAGGATCGCGAGTAGCTGATGTATCGGCCTGCAGATCTGCTAAGTGATTCACTTCAACGACAAATCAGGTTGTCTTCAATCCGTTCGGAACCAGGGGCAGCGCGCGCAATCGCACGCCAACCGCATCGAACATGGCATTTGCAATCGCCGGGGCCAGACCGATCATCGGGCACTCTCCCGCGCCCACGGAAGGAATATCCTTGCGATCCAGCAACACGGTCTCGAGCTCCGGGACGTCGCTGAAGCGCGGCACGCGATATCGCGACAGCCTGCCGTTGAGAATCTTTCCATCCTCGAATTCGATGGCTTCGAAAAGCGCGCCGCCCAATCCCTGCACGTTCGATCCTTCGATCTGATTGCGCAGGTTGTCGGGATTTACGATGGCGCCACATTCGAAGGCCGAGACGACGCGAACGATCTTCACGTCGCCCGATTTGCGATCGACATTGACTTCGGCGAACGTTGCGATGTTCCCAAGCTTCTCGTAGCCGCCGCCCATGCCGAAACCCTGGCCAGGAGCGGCTTTGCTCTTGCCCCATCCAAATTGTTTTGCCGCGGCTTCAAACACGGCCCGCAAGCGGTCGTTCTTCAAGTTCTTCAGGCGGAATTCCAGAGAGTCCATCTTTACCGTGTGCGCCAACTCGTCCATGTGCGACTCGCGGGCGAAATGATTCGCCGTCGCGGCGAGCGCGCGGTACGATCCCTGTCGCAATGGCGAGTTGGTCTCGTGAAAGACAATTTTCTGGTTCGGAATTTCGTAATACGTGCGAATGCCCGCCGAGCCCGAGTTGTAGTTGTGAAATTCCCACGCGCTGATCGTGCCGTCGTTGCGCACGCCGCTGGTCACGTCGATCACGCCCGCAGGACGAAAATATGCCCAGGTAAATTCCTCTTCGCGCGTCCACACGACCTTCACTGGACGCTTCGCAGCCCGAGCGAGGCGCGCGGCCTCGATTGCCGTTTCGCCCGTATGCTTGCCGCCGTAGGCAGATCCCGTGTCGGGCATCAATACGCGCACACGCTCTTCGTCAATGTGAAACGCCTTCGCCAACTCTCCGCGCACGCCGAACGGCCGCTGCGTTCCGGTCCATACCGTGAGATTGTCGCCGTCCCACTTGGCAAGCGCAGCGCGGGGTTCGAGCGGCACGTGCGCGATGTAAGAAACTGTGTAGGTCTGCTGCAGTCGATGATCGGCTGAGGCCAGCGCGGAATCGACCGCGCCTACGTTGTACTGGTCGCCGTCTCCAGTGGGATCGCTGCCCTCGGTCGTATTCTTCCGCAGATAATCGAAGAGTTCTTTATTCGACGGCTGCGGATCGGCCTTCCATTCGGCGTGGATTGCGCGCGCTGCAGCTTCAGCCCCTTCTGTCCTCGGCGCGGCGACGCCAACAAAGTTCCCGTCGTGAACGACGGTTGCTCCCATCTGTTCTGCTTTTTGCGTGTCCACCGAAAGTAGCGTCGCGCCAAACGCAGCTGGCCGCACAACTTTGCCGTACAGCATTTCGGGTAATTTCTGATCTGATGGATAACGATGCTCGCCCGTTACAAATTCGCGGCCGTCGACCTTGGGCGCGGATTCTCCCGCAACTTTCCAATTCGCTGCCGGGATGAGAGAGGTATCAGCGGAAACAGTGTGCGTTAACTGTTGACCGTTGATCAGAGTAGCATAGTCCACGGAGCGATTGCCTGAGTCGATAATCTTTCCGTCTGCAGCGGTGAGACCGTTGCGATCAGCTCTCCACTTCGCAGCCGCCAGTTCGATGAGCATCTCGCGCGCGGCCGCTGCGACTTTGCGCAGTTGCAGATTCATCGTGGGCGTTGTCCGGCTTCCAAATGTGCCCATGTCGAACGGTGTGAGCTGCGTGTCGCCCATGATCAGTTCGATCGATGCCATCGGCACATGAAGCTCTTCGGAAACCGCCTGGCTCAGAGACGTGCGGATGTTCTGTCCGACCTCGACTTTTCCGGTGTAGACCGTGACCTTGCCGTCTTCGCCGATGTGCAGCCACGCGTCAATCTCTTTGGGCAGCGATTCACCGCGCGACCTCGCCCTTCCACCTGATTCCTGCGCAGCGACGACGGGCTTGAGCACGGAAACGACAAATATTCCGGCGCCGAGAAACTTGAAGAAGTCGCGGCGATCCAGATCGAAGCGGTAGATGGGCGCCGCTGACAGTTCGTAGCGCTCAGGCTCGAGGTCAAGGGGTGCGTGGAATTTCTCGCTCATCGTCCTGCTCCCTTCGGGCTGGCGGATTCCTTCATCGCTTTCGCGGCTTTCTGAATTGCGCTGACGATGCGTGGATAAGTTCCGCAGCGGCAAACATTGCCGTCCATGAAGTCGACGATCTCGCTTTCGCGCGGCGCGGGATTCTGCTGGAGCAGCGCGACCGACGACATGATCATTCCCGACGTGCAGTACGCGCATTGCATCGCGCCCGCATCGAGAAATGCCTGCTGTACAGGATGCAGTTGTTTGCCTTTGGCGAGTCCTTCAATCGTCGTGATTTGCTTCTGACCCACAGTGCTCACGCGTGTGATGCACGACCGCTGCGCCTTTCCGTCGATCAGCACCGTGCATGCCCCGCACTGTCCTTCACCGCAGCCGTACTTGCTTCCAGTCAGATCGAGATGTTCGCGCAATACGGTAAGCAGACTGGTTTGAGGATTGGCATCTACGGCGTAATCGCGTCCGTTTATCGAAAGATGAATGGAAGGCATTCCGACTCCAGATTGCGGGCCAAATTCAAATTTGAGCCGCTCTTTCCAAAATCATATACCCATCGGAAGGAGCCGCGGGATGCGCAGCATGGACGGATGACCTTCGAGGCTGCGAACCCCTACTCACTCTCCCCAAAGCTCAGTCATCGGTTACACTCTCCTGTCCATTGCTCATGACTACTACCATCGACGCGCTCCTGGCGAGCCTCGACGCCGCGAGGAGCCGGTTTAGCCGCAAGGCTGCCGCAGAGACGGTGCGCCTGCTCGATCAACTCTCGCGTCGCGACTTCGACGACGCGAAGTCGCTTCTTCGTTTCCATGAGACGCTGCTGTTTCTCCGCGCCTTTCCGCAGTCACCTGCGGTCATCGCGAAAGTGGAGAGAATCCTGAACGCATTCCAAGTGCGGATCGCGAAGCTTCGCGAATCCGGCGCTGACATGGAAGTCTTCGACGACTTCGACACCTCGGGAATCGCCGGCACGATAATGCAGGATGCGCTCAGTTTCGATGCCGCGAGGTGGCTCGCGCACCGAATGCCGCGCAACGTTGAGATCGTCTGGGACGAATATGAAGAAGAGCGCGCGATGGGAGCGACGTGGCCGCGCTTTATTCCTCTGCTCGCCGAAGACGCCGACGTGGAGGCCAACATTCCGTGGCGGCGCTGGCTCGATGCGGCCAGAGGACGGGAGCGCGACCTCGAATGGCTCATTCGCCAGTTCGTACAATTACCGGTCGCGGCGCGCGAGCGCACGGAACTTTATGACTCGCTGCGTTTGCCGCTGCGCTGGCGTCTTGAGAACTTCAAGTTTTCGCGCACGCGCAACTGGACGCGGCCGCGCCAGTTTTATTTCCACACCGAGCCGCTGATCACGCGTAGCCAAGTCTCACTGGCGCGGGAAATCGCGCAACCGGCTCCGAGTCTCGTCAAACTCTCACGGCGCGAAGGCGAGCGCGTAATGGACGCGATTCGTGAAGTGATGCTGGTGCGCTATCGCGAACTGTACGGAACGACGGTTGGCGATCCGCGTTCCGTCGTGCGCGCAACTCTTGGCCGCGGCGTCGTGATGTATTTCTGGAATCTGCCGGCCGATCGCCGCTTGCCACTGCGCGCCTACGTTGCGGGATTCACGCTGAAGAACGGGGTTCCCATCAACTACATCGAAGCCATCGGCCTGTGCGAGTGGATTGAGGTTGGCTTCAACACGTTCTACACCTATCGGCAGGGCGAGACGGCGTGGATTTATGCGCAGGCGCTGCGTTGCCTGAGCGCGCTCACGGGCGCGACGACAATTTCGGTTTATCCCTATCAAATTGGACAGAACAACGATGAGGCGATCGACTCGGGCGCGTTCTGGTTCTACCGCAAGCTGGGATTCCGTTCGGGCCGCGACGATCTCGAACTGTTGGCCAGAAGCGAAGAGCGGAAGATTGCGGCGAACCCGCAATATCGCACGCCGAAGAGATTGCTGAAGCGGCTTGCGGAAGCGCATGTGTTCTACGAGTTGAAGGGAGAAGCTGATTGTTCGGGATCGTGGGATGCGTTCTCGACGCGCAATCTCGGACTGCGCGTGAATCGTCGCATGGCGCGGGAGTTTGGCGGAGACGCGACGCGCATTCGCGCAAGCTCGGTTAAAGACGTGAGCCGCGCGCTCGGAGTGAACTTGTCGCGGTGGAGTCCTGAGGAGCGGCAATCATTTGAAAATTGGGCGCTTGTGCTGGCGTTCGTTCCTGACTTGCGACGATGGTCGGCGGAAGAGAAGCGGGGAGTGGTCAGGATCATTCGCACGCAGGCGGGCGCGAGCGAAATGCGGTATCTGCGGCTTACGCAGAAGCAGACTCGGCTTCGCGAAGAGCTGCAGAGGTTGGGATCGAAGACCTAGCTTTGTGGGACGGGCGCAGGGATTGGGTGGGCGTTTCCCGTTTTGGAACGGTAGTTACTTTATGGTAAAGGGGTGGGTACCCCCCTCCCCCTCGATCTATTGGAATCATCGAGTTAGAGTCAAAACTCGAAGTAATCTATGGCGCTCAATGAGTTAGGGGCAAAATCTTGAGCCGCAAGGAGTTAGGGGCGGTTCGCCGGGCCTTTGAGCTTGCGTCAAGACTGTAGGATCGGACGGCGAGGCGTCGGGCGTCAAGACCTCGAAAGTAGAAATGAGGAGATCGTGTTCCATTGTGGGAATGTCATCGCGCCGCGTGGTCTGGGGCTGGAGCTGAAGAGTCTGCGTGAGAACTCTTCTTTCGCCTCTTCGGGGTTTGTTAGTTTTTTTCACGCCACCCACGGCTTGCGCCGCGGGCTGCACTCTTGCGCCGCTTCGCGGCTGGGGCGTTGGGACGTTGCGCTCTCGTCTTCGCCCGATGATCGCCGCATGGGCAGCGCCTGAAGGCGTGTTAATGGGCGACCATTACGGCATCGCTGAAGCGATGCCCTGATACGAGACAGGGGCTCGCATCCGGAGACAAGCGATCTGACGACTGCTAGAGTCGTCAAAGACGACTGGGTTATGTCTCATCCGATTCTTCTTTACGACGGGATTTGCGGGTTGTGTAACCGGGGGGTGCAGTTTGTTTTGAGGCGGGATACGGAGGGGCGGTTTCGGTTTGCGGCGCTGCAGAGTGGGCTGGCGGCGCGGGTTTTGGCGCGGCATGGGGCTCCGGCGGACGATCTCGATAGCGTGTATGTGGTGATCGATTACGAGATGCCCGGGGAGCGGTTGGTGGGGCGGTCGGATGCGGTGGCGTTTGTATTGCAGGAACTCGGGGCCAAGGTGCGTTCGGCCGGGCAGACGGGGGCGTCTGTCCATGCGAGGCCAAGGCTCGGACTTCGATTGTGGCGGGCGCTGGGATTCTTGTTGCAGGTTGTGCCCCGGGGGATTCGCGATTGGGGATACGGAGTGGTGGCGCGCAGGAGGTATCGGATGTTTGGCCGGTATGATCAGTGTCCGGTGCCTTCGGCGGAGACGCGGGAGCGGTTTCTGGACTCTTAAGCGTAGAGGACACAGAGTCCCACGTCTCGCAAATGCGGCGAGACGCGGGGCACCCGGAGTTTTGTTTGTGGAAGGATGCGGGGGCGGGACGACGGCGCTACGGCTCGGTTGGGCGTTCGTGGAGGTTGACGAATATTTCCAGGGTGCTTTGTGACGTAAATCACATTCTCATTAGCCTGTGTAGAATACACTCCTGCGATCTCGTAGCCGGTTGCGGCACGAAAAATTCCTCCGCGTCGAGGTTCTTAATTTATGGCCGATAAAGCCGTCGTCAATCCGCAGACTCAGAACACTCAGGGTCCCAACATCGATTCGATCCTGAACGAGCAGCGCACGTTCCCGTGTCCGCCCGAGTTCGCTGCCAAGGCGCACGTCAAAAGCCTGGCGGAATACGAGGCGCTGTACAAGGAATCGATTGAGGAGCCGGATAAGTTCTGGTCGCGGATTGCCAACGAGCTGCACTGGTTCAAGAAGTGGGACAAGGTTCTGGAGTGGAATTGTCCGTGGGCAAAGTGGTTTGTGGGCGGCGAAATTAATTTGTCGTACAACTGCCTTGACCGGCACGTGGCGACGTGGCGCAAGAATAAAGCGGCGATTATTTGGGAGAGCGAGCCGGGCGAAGTGCGGGTGCTGACGTATCAGCAGCTGCATCGCGAAGTGCAGAAGTTCGCCAACGTGCTGAAGTCGCTCGGAGTGAAGAAGGGCGACCGGGTGGCGATCTATATGGGCATGACGCCGGAGCTTCCGGTGGCAATGCTGGCGTGCGCGCGGATTGGCGCGCCGCACACTATTGTTTTTGGAGGATTCTCGTCGAACGCGCTGGTCGATCGGATTCATGATTCGCAGGCGAGTGCGGTGATTACGCAGGATGGATCGTACCGGCGTGGCAGCGAAGTGAAGTTGTTTCCGGCAGTGGAAGAGGCGTTGAAGTCTTGTCCGAGCGTGAAGCATGTGGTCGTGTACAAACGCACTGGGACTCCCATCAATATGCAGGCGGGTCGCGATCACTGGTGGCACGAGTTGATGGAGAAGGCGTCAGATGTGTGTCCGGCAGAGCCGCTCGATGCAGAGCACCCGCTTTACATTCTCTACACCTCTGGGACGACGGGGAAGCCGAAGGGCGTAGTGCATACAACTGGCGGATATTCGGTGGGGACGTACATCACGTCGAAACTGGTTTTCGATTTGAAGGAAGAAGACACGTACTGGTGTACGGCTGACATCGGCTGGGTTACCGGGCATAGCTACATTGTGTATGGTCCGCTGCAAAACGGGGCGACGAGTTTGATGTATGAAGGTGCGCCGAATTTTCCAGAGCAGGACCGGTTCTGGTCGATCATCGCGCGGCACAAGGTGAACATCTTCTATACGGCACCGACGGCGATTCGTACGTTCATCAAGTGGGGCGACGAGTGGCCGAAGAGGCATGACATGAGCAGCCTGCGCCTGCTGGGAACGGTTGGCGAGCCGATCAATCCCGAGGCGTGGATGTGGTATCGCGAGACGATTGGCGGCAATCGCTGCCCGATCGTGGACACGTGGTGGCAGACGGAGACGGGGCACATTATGCTTTCGCCGATTCCGGGTGCGATTGCGACGAAGCCGGGGTCGGCGACGCGCCCGTTTCCGGGAGTGGTGCCGGAGGTTGTGACGATGGATGGGAGTCCGGTGCCGGCGGGGTCGGGAGGATTTCTGATTCTGAAGAGGCCGTGGCCGGGGATGCTGCGGACGGTGTATGGGGATCCGGATCGATACGTGAAGAATTACTGGTCGCAGATTCCGGGAGTGTATTTCACGGGGGACGGGGCAAGAAAAGATAAAGACGGATATTTCTGGATCATGGGGCGCGTCGATGACGTGCTGAATGTGAGTGGGCACCGGCTGAGCACGATGGAAGTGGAAAGCGCGCTGGTGGCGCATCCGGCAGTAGCGGAGGCAGCGGTGGTGGGGCGTCCGGATGATTTGAAGGGGCAGGCGATTTCGGCGTTCGTAACTTTGGAGCAGGGAAGACAGCCGACGCACGAACTGAAAGAAGAGTTGCGGAAGTGGGTGGCGAAGGAAATTGGAGCGCTGGCGAAGCCGGATGATATCCGATTTACCGATACTTTGCCGAAGACGCGTAGCGGGAAGATCATGCGGCGGTTATTGCGCGAGCTGGCGAGCAGCGGCGATGTGAAGGGCGACACGACTACGCTGGAAGATTTCGGAGTGATTGCGAAGCTCAAAGAGCAGGATGAGGTGTAGTTCGGGGTTCGCGTGTAACTGGGTGATGTTTACTTCGGCGGCGCGGATGAAGGAGTGCCGGGGGAAGCCTCGTACGGTTGCAGTTCTTTGAAGGCCTGGCTCGACTTGAGGTGCTCGGGGAAGTTTTGCTCGTAGCTTGCCATGCCGGGACAGATGGCGTGGTGCAGGCCGGTGAAGCCGAACGCCGTCATTTCTTTCATGGCTTCGTCGGGGGTCCAGCTTTCATTGGTCATGCGGTAGGCGGCGACGGCCATGCCGGTGCGGTCGTCCCCGAGGCGGCAGTGGACGAAAACTTTCTTGTCGGGATTCTCACGGAGCACGCGAAGGAATTTTGCAAAGGGTGCGTCGCTGGGAAACGGACAGTGCGACGGGATGGCAATGTATTGCATGCCAAGCTTTGTGACTGCCGATTCTTCCTCTTTGTTCGGTCCACGCATATCAACGACGACGTTGATGCCGAGTTGCTTGAGAGATTCGAGCCCTGCGTTGTTAGGGACGCCTCCGCGGTAGAGCTTTGGAGTGACCTCGCCGAAATTAGGGATTCCTTTGGCGCGCAGATGGGTTCCGTTTGTGCGGTTGGGGTGAGGTGGAGTCGTTGCCTGACGCGGAGCGGCGCTGAGGCAGAGGGCGAGGGTGAGTGTGGATATGAGTGCGACGAGCCGGGATGTCATTGAGTGATTAGATGCAGGGATCATGGTAAGCGATGGGCGAGTCGTCTTCGAGGCCGATAGGCAGGATGTGCACTCGAGATCATACCGGTCGTCAAAAGCAGCGGGCGAGAGCGCCCGCTCCACATGGATTTATTCTCCGGCGCCCATCATCAGGATGGGCATGGTGGGGATCGTGGCACCGGATTCGTTCTCGACGGTGATGGCGAAGGCTTTGGCTTCGGCGCCTGAGCGGGAGCGGGGGATTCACGACCGTCGCGCTGCCGTGCGCGTCGGGCTTGAAGACTCCGGCGGGGATGGGCGCGCCTTGCGACGGGATCAGCCAGAGTTCGTAGGCTTTTTGCGGGGGCAGAGCGGGCATGTTGTTGGCTACGAAAACCAGGCTGCCACGGTTGCGGAGATAGAAGGCTTTGCCTTGGGGTTGCGGCGGAGTCTTCAGGGCGACCAAGGTCACACGCTGCGCTTGCGGATCGATGATGGGCGCGGCGATGCGGCGAAGATCTTCGAGTTCGCGAGTGGTTTGCGCGGCCTGTGTGGTCGAGGACGCGAGCGATTGCCTGAGGGCGGCGTTTTCCTTCCAGAGGGATGCGGCGAAGACGAGGACGGCGGCGGTGGCGGCCCATCCGAGGACGCCCCACCAGGAGCGGCGCGGCATGGGAGATGCTGGCGTGCGGGCGATCGAGGCGGCGGTTTCTTTTGCTACCGAATCGAGCAGGCGCTGGCGCGAGCGGAGCGGAGGCTTGGGTCCCATAGCGGAGAGAGCGAGCAGGGCTGCGTCGCCGCGCAGTTGCTCGAGTTCGAGCTTGCAGGCGGGGCACGTGGCCAGATGCTGTTCGAGTTTTGCGCGATCTTCGCCTGTGAGCGCGTTGAGCGCGTAGAGGGCGAGATCGTCGGCGAATTGTTCGTGGTCGGTCATGGAGTTGAGTGCGTTTTTACTTCTTCAAGTCCCCACTTCTCGCGCAGACGACGCGCGAGAAATGGGGCACCCATTTGTTTCTTATTCCTCGGTTCTTGTTTGCCGGCTTCACGTTTGGAATGCCTTTCTTAGTGTCATTAGTCCGGCGCGAATTCTGGTTTTGATTGTGCCTAAGGGCTCTCCGGTTTTGCCGGCGATTTCGGAGTGGCTCATGCCCTCAAAGTACGCCATTTCGAGGGCGCTGCGTTGTGGGGCAGGCATGGCTCCCAAGACGCCGCGAATTTTTTCGGCCGCGCGTGAGCGATCGGCCTCGCCGGCGAGATCGGGTGCGACCGAGACGATTACATCTTCGATATCGGTCTCGGGCTTGCGGCGGCGGAGCGAATCGATTGCGCGATTTCTAGCGATCACGGCGAGCCATGCCCCCAGATTTCCGCGTGCCGCGTCGAACGCGGCGGGATTGCGCCAGAGTTGTAGAAAGACCTCCTGCAAAATGTCCTCCGCAGCTCCGGTATCGCCGAGCACACGCAGGGCTACCGCATACACCACGGACGAATAGCGATCATAGAGCTCCGCCAGGGCGCTCTGGTCGCCAGATTTCATGGCCGTGACTGTGGCCAGGTCCTGCGAAACTTCCTGTCGTTCGGGACTCGACAAACGCTGCGTTTCTTCCTTGTTGAAAATACGTATTCGAAGGCGCCGTCGGATTGGAGGTTTGAAGCAATCCGTTTCGGGTAGTTCGAGCGTACTCCGGATGGAGAGTTGTGCGTCTGCATCCGGGCGCCGACGACCATAGCAGTTCGTGGGCGCGGGGAGCAAGTCGGGCTTACTGGCTGAGGCGGATGGCTAGTTGGCGCTCGGGCTGGGTCATTTCGCCCCAGAGTTTTTGCAGGTCGGTTTGCACGGACTGGTTGTCGGGATCTTTGTGAAGCGCGAGGGCGAACCATCGATACGCGGTGGGAAGATCGCGCGGGGTGCACAATCCGGCGGAGTAAAGCGCGCCCATTTCAATCATTGCTTTGGGATTTGCCGCGTCGGCGGCGGGCTTCAGGATGCGAAGGCCGCGATCGCAGTTCTGGGTCACACCTTTTCCGTAGAGATATTTTTGGGCCTCGACGACGGGATCGGTTTTAACGGGCTTGACCACTGGACGCGGTTTGGGTTCGACAGGAGCGGCGGCTTTTGGAGTGGCTGCGGGCGTTGCGTCGGAGTCGGTGTCGTCAGCCGCTGGAGGTTGCGTTGGAGCAGGAGGCGGAGCTGAAGCGGCAGGAGCTGCGGCAGTCGAATTTCCGGCATCGGGATGGGGCGGCTGCGTTGCAGGCGCACTTTGTGCGGGAGAGGATTGGGCCGGAGCGGGCTGTGCGGGCGCCGTGGTTGCTGGGGTCGGGTTAGCCGCAGAGTTGTCGGTGGCTGGAGGAGTGCTGGTTACGGGCTGCGTGGGCGTGGGCGACGGTGACGGAGTCGACGAAGTATTCGCGGGCTGTACGGGCGCATTTGAATCGGTGGAGTTCGAATCTTGTGTGGCCGCGGCGGGTTTTTTTGGGGCGGCATTCAGCCATGCGAATCCCTGATTCTTCCAACGTAGATATCCCAGGCCAAGCGCTAACGCGAGGGCGACGAGGATGAGGATGTATTTTCCCGAACCGCCATGTTTCGGCTCATCGTCCTCGAGAAGGTAGTCGAGATTGCGCGAACTCCCGGCCGAGTTGGGATCGATGCTGAGACTGCCGCGTCGGCGAGCAGGAGCAGGTTCGTTCAGGCCGAGGAAAGATGGGCCACTGATGACGGGGCTCTCATCGACGACTGGGGCCCGGGGCGGAGCAGGGGCCGGCGCTGATGGGGCAGGTGACGGTGCCGGAGTGGAAGCGGCTACGGTGGTGCGAGCTGGCGGGGCCGTTATGGCGGCTGGCGTCTGCAGGAGCGTGGCGCCGCACATGCCACAAAAGCGATTCGTCGCCGGATTGTCGTTGCCGCAGCGGGAGCAGCGCAAAGATCCTCCTCAACTGTATATAGCTTACGATAACTTGGAGATTCGATGCAGGATGAAGGTTGAAGGCGGCATAAAAAGAGGCATCTGAAACTGGGGAGTGCGGGCATTCTCCCCATTGCGATCAGAGTGAGGCGGTGCTGGAAGCGATTCGAAAATTGTGGGACGGATGGTTGGGAACAAATCGGAGGGGAATGATGTCTAAAGCTCTATCGGTTACTGGCAGGTAGGCGTGGTGTAATCCGAGGTGAAGGTCGGCCCGAAGATTCGCATTCGGCGTGGAGGTTCTTATGAAACGACATCTGGTGGCGGGAATTCTGTTTCTGATTGCAGTTGCTTCTTTGGCTGCGGCGCAGGCTGTTCCGCAGCGAGTCCGCGTTAGCTCGGCCGTCGAGCACGCTCTGCTGGTTAAGAAGGTACAGCCGGTGTATCCGGCGGACGCGAAGGCTCAGCACATTCAGGGGACGGTTGTGCTGAAGGCGATCATTGACAAGGAAGGGAACGTGGCGAGCCTGGAGGTTGTGAGCGGACATCCGATGCTCGTGCCGCCTGCCATTGAAGCGGTGAAGCAGTGGAGGTACAAACCGTATCTATTGAATGGGGACTCGGTGGAAGTCGAAACTCAGGTTTCGGTGAACTACACGCTGGCGAATTAGTGTGTTTTGGAATCGTTGAGCCCATCGAAGGGCTTATCGCAAAGATCGCTAAGAACGGCCGCGAAGGACGCTAAGAAAAGCACGCAGGGATTTTAGCGGGATTTGGCGAACAGGCGCATGAGGCCTTTTGCTGGCAGGTCGGGGGAGAGGAAGCTGGGGTCCTTTTTGGCGGCGGCTTTTGCAAGGGCTGCGGCGGCTTGATATCTGGGAGTCGTTGCGCCCATCGAAGGGCTTATCGCAAAGGTCGCTAAGAACGGCCGCGAAGAGCGCTAAGAAAAGCACGCAAGGATTTTAGCGGGATTTGGCGAACAGGCGCATGAGACCTTTTGCTGGCAGGTCGGGGGAGAGGAAACGGGGATCCTTTTTGCCGGCGGCTTTGGCGAGGGCTTCGGCGGCTTGATATCCGCTGCGGACGGCGCCTTCCATGGTGGCGGGCCAGCCGGTTGCGGTCCAATCGCCGGCGAGGAAGACGCGAGGCCACGCGGTGGTGGTGGCCGGACGGTGGGCGTCGATGCCGGGGCGCGGTGAATAGGTGGCATTCACTTCTTTGATCACGGTGGACTTCACGAGATTGGCCTGGCGCGCGGCAGGGAAGAATTCGCGGACTTCGGCTAGCGCGAGGTCGACGATCTCGGAGCGGGATTTGTCGATCAGAGTTTTCGAGGAGCTGACGACGAGTTCGATGTAGCTTAGGAACTTCATTGTCGGCGTCGGCGGTATTCTTTCGCCCCTCCAGGGCTGGCGCGAGACTCGGGCCTGACCCACGGCTTGCGCCGTGGGCTGCATTCTGTCGCCGCTCCGCGGCTTGCAGTTCTTCCTCTGCTGATGATCCCTCTTGCTCAGCGGTTGATCCTTCTTGATTCACGGCTAGTGGCGGCTTAGTGCGCATGGGCTGGAGGCGTGACTTGTGGAACATCCACTGGATGGTGCGGTCGAGGAGAACGGCGTGGTCGAGATCGGAGATCTGGCGATCGAACCAGAGGTGGATGCCGGTGATGGGCGAGTTTTCGAAGTGAGCTGATCTTCTCGCGAATCGGCGAGCTTTCGGGGGATTGCGGGAAGAACTTTGTCGAGCGCGTCGAAGGGGAGCGCGAGGACCAGGTAGTCAAAATCCCCACCCTGTCCCTGCAAACCACGCAGGGACAAGGATGGGGCACCCGTAGGTGACGTATTTTCATCCTGATTGCGGAGCTGCAGTTGAATGCTCGATGTATTTGCGGTGAAGCCTTCGATGGGCTCGCGGAAATGGAGTTCGCCGCCACGGGCACGGATGTAGTCACCAGCTTTGTTGTAGAGGTCGGTGAGGGGGACGGTCGGGACTCCCATGTCGCGGGCGGCGGGAGACTTCATCGATTCGCGCACGACTTGTGCGGCGGCGGAAATGGAAATGAGATCGAGTTCCTCGCTGAGGGCGCTGATGAGGATGGGCTTCCAGAAGCGCTCGACGGCTTGTTTGGATTGTCCGTGATCATCGAGCCAGTGCTGAAAGCTTTTGCCAGTGTCACGCTGAACGCTGAGCGTGAGGGGAACGAGCGCGCGCGCGATGGAGAGTTTGTCGGCGGCGGTGAGAAAGTGGAATCCGAAAAACGATGGCGCGGTGTGGACCGGCGCGGGAAGCGGCGAGGACTTCATCACGGAGATGCGGCCGCCGGGCTCGATGAAATTCATCTGATCGAACCAGCGGATTTGGCCGGCGACTCCGATGCGGTTGTAGAACTCCATTAAGTTCGTGCAAACGCGAAAGAGGACGTGCTGGCAGTTGTCGACGACTTCGCCGGTTCCTGGATGTTCGTAGGAGGAAGCGCGTCCGCCGAGGAAGGGGCGCTTTTCGAAGAGGGTGACGCGGAATCCGGCGTCGGATAGGGCGCAGGCGGCGGCGAGTCCGGCGAGTCCGCCTCCGGCGATGGCTACGGTGGGTTGGGGAGTGGGAGGCATTTAGGCCAGACTTAGTTCAAATGCAGAGTCAAAGTCCCCACCCTCTTTCGCAGAGAACGCGAAAGAAGGATGGGGCACCCGCTTCCTGATCGTAAGAATGTGTCTTTCGCCGGTCACGTCAGGCGCTTGAGGAAGCCTTTCGCGAGGATGCGCAACTTTTCCGAGGTGCTGAGGGCTACTTTGGCGGTGAAGACGTCGTACTGTTTTTCGGCGATGCGTTCGAGCAGGCGGCGGTAGATCGTGACAAGCACCCAGAGCGCGGGCTGACTGTCTTCGGCGACGTAGGGAATCAGCGCGTCGCCAGAGGCGTAGAACTCGCGAGCGCGGTCGGCTTCGAGGGCAAGCACGGGCCGGAAGCGCACGGGATCGGGAGTCGCGAGGAGTTCTGATGAAGTGAGTCCGAACTTGGCAAGATCTTCTTCGGGCAAGTAGACGCGTCCCATGGCGGCGTCTTCTTTGACGTCGCGAATGATGTTGGTGAGTTGGAAGGCGAGGCCGCAGCGTTCGGCCAACGGCTCGGCTGCGGGATCGCGATATCCGAAGATGTGGATGCAGACCAGGCCCACGACTGACGCAACGCGATAGCAATAGAGGCGGAGATCTTCGAAGGTTTTGTATTGGACGCTGAGGCCGGGAGCGCCGGATTGCCCGGTGCTTTCGGCTTGTTCGACGTCCATGGCGGTGCCGTGAGCGAGTTCATCGAGCAGGCCAGCGGGGATTTGGTGACGATGCTGGGCATCGGTCAGAGCGAGCAGGATTGCGTCGTCGGTGGGCTGGCCTTGCTGTGCGCAATGAAGAGCGTCGAGCCAGACGTCGAGTTTCTGACGGCGCTCGGGAAAGCTCAGCGAAGTGTCGTCGGAGATATCGTCGCACTTCCGCATGAAGGCGTAGACGGCGCAGAGGGACTTCGCGCTTCCGGCGCGGCAGAACGAGGAAGGCATAGTAAAAATTCTTGGCGGCCGTGCGCGTGATGCCGCGGCAGACCGAGTACGCCATGACGAGCTGGCGTGGAGCGGGCGTCCAGGGGACGGCAACTTGCTGGGTGCCGGCGCTCACTTCGCGCTCCTCTTCGTTCCCAGCAATTTTCCCATGGCGGCGCGCGCGACCAATGCGAGTTTGCGCGGCTTGGAAATGGCGGGACGATTTCCGAGGACGGCGTAGCCTTGCTTCTCGATCGCGTTGAGAATTTCGAGGCCTCCGCGGCTGAAGAGATCGAGGTCGATGGCGAGTTCGCGGTCGACGCTGCCGATCAAGGGAAGTCCCTGACGGAACCAGTCGCGGGCGCGCTCGACTTCGAACTTCATCATGGCGCAGAAGGCGGGCGTGTTCTTCTTGCGGGCGATATCGTCTTCGGTGACGTTGAAGCGGCGCAGATCCTCGAGCGGGAGATAGATGCGGTCCTTCGCGTAGTCGACGCTGACGTCCTGCCAGAAATTGGCGAGCTGAAGAGCGGTGCAGGTGAAATCGGAAAGGCGCTGGCGCTCGGGGTCGCGGTATCCGCAGAGGTAGAGCACGAGGTGTCCGACTGGATTCGCTGAATAATGGCAATAGGCGAGGACGTCATTGAAGGTCTCGAAGCGCGTGATGGTCTGATCCTGACGGAAGGCTGTCAGCAGATCGGAAAATTCATGCTTCGGGATCTCGAACTGGCGGACGGTCTCCGCCAGGGCTACGAAGACTGGATGTTTCGGTGCGCCTTCGTAGCAGGCATCGAGTTCGCCCTGCCACTGGTCGAGAAGTTCGAGGGATGCGGAGGTGTCGCCGACTTCGTCGCCCAGATCGTCGGAAATGCGGCAGTAGGCGTACACGTTGAAAAAATGCTGGCGCAGGCGCTTCGGAAGAAACCAGCTGGCGACCGAGAAATTTTCGTAGTGCGTGCGGGCGAGGCGGGCGCAGTATTCGCGGGCTTCGGCGAGTGTGGGCGGCGACGCAGGGATGGCGTAGGCGGCGGGCAGGCGGGACCAGCCGAGTTCGGCGGGGGACGGCGTCGTGGGTTGGACGGCGGTTTGAGTCATTCCAGTACGGCGGATTTGTTCGGACAACGTTTGTTCAAAAAACCAGAGCGCCGGGAGAACGCCTTTTTACGCTATCGCAGCACGGGCGTTACAGGGGTCCTTCGACTGCGTAACGAGTTCGCATTCGCGAACTCGCTACTCCGCTCAGGATGACAGGCCCTCAGGGGCTAAAGCCCAATCATTTTCTTGTCTTTTGCGGTACGGCTTGAAGCCGTACCCTTCCCAAAACATTCCTCAACGAATCCGCCCTCGCCTTGTGCTGACGTCGCTGGAATCAGTGGCCGGGGATAATTGCGGTTTTGATGTCGCCGCCGCGGTTCAGCATGTGACGCAGCACCTGCTGCAGGCGCGACAAAGGCGCCTCCCCCGTGATGTAGTCCGTGGGACGAATCTTTTTGGCCGCGATCAGTCCGAAGGCCCGGCGAACGGTTTCGGGAGTGTGATGGAACGTGGCCTTGAGGGTCATCTCGGAATAGTGCAAGCGATTGGTGTCGAGTTGCACTTTGGTTCCGCTGGCGCAGCCGCCGAAGAAATTGACGGTGCCACCCTTGCGGACCATCTCGACGGCCCACTCCCACGCTTCGGGCCTGCCGACGGCTTCGATGACTACATCGCAACCGCGCTTCTGCGGAGAGAGTGCGCGAACGGCGTCGACCACATCCGTAACCTTGGTGATTTGTACGATCTCGTGCGCGCCCATGTGCTTGGCGGCTTCGACCTGGCCATCACGCTTGACGACAGCGATTACGTTGCAGCCGATGGCGCGGGCAACTTGCACGAACATGAGTCCGATGGGTCCGCCGCCGAGGATGGCGACGGTGTCACCGATCTCGACGCCGGTTTCGTGAAGGCCGCGGAGAACGCAGGCCAGAGGTTCCGTCATGGCGGCGTCTTCGAAGCTGACGTTAGGCGGAATGATCAGCATGTTGGCTTCAACAATGCGGCGAGGCACGCGGATGTATTCAGCGTACGCGCCGTTGTTGAAGAGCAGATCTTCGCAGAGATTCTCTTGATGTTTGGAGCAGTAGAAGCACATCTGGCACGGCGCGGAGTTCAGCGCGACGACGCGCATCCCCCTCTTGAAGCCATTGACGCCGGCTCCGACCTCTTCGATGACGCCGGCCAGTTCGTGGCCGAAGAGCGCCGGGGGAACAATCATGCGGGCGTGATAGCCACGCTGGTACACTTTCAGGTCTGTGCCACAGGTCAAGGCGACCTGCACCTTGACGAGAACCTCGCCGTCACCCACGCGAGGGATGGGGACTTTTTCGATCTTTAAATCTTCTTTGCCGTACAAGACGGCAGCGGTCATTTTTCCGTTCACTGCTGGCTTCCTTCCAATTTACCGCGAACCACAGGGGCTAAAGCCCCGTTGAAGTTCTTGCCCCTTAACGGCACGGTTGAAGCCGTGCCCTTTCACCAAATCTAGCCAAGCCACGTGGTGCCGGGCTGAATCAAAATCTTCATCGACGAAGGTTGCGGATGCGCCGCCAGATCCAAGGCTTGCGCGCTCTCCGTGAGCGCAAAGCGATGACTGATAAGGCGCTCCAGATCCATCTCGCGATTCATGACAAAACGGACGGACTCCTCCTGCAAGTCGACCGACGCGCTATACGACCCGACCAGACTCTTCTCATCGACACAGATGGCTGCAGGATCGATCACGGCCTCTCCATGCTGCGTTTGCGCAAAAAGCAATACCCGCCCACCAGGACGGGCCGAATCCATCGCAATACGAATGAGGGAGTTGCCGCCGACCGCGAGAATTACCGCGTCGGCGCCACGTCCCTCCGTCAATTCGCGGACGCGCTCGACTACGTTTGCCCGCGAAGCATCAATTGTGAGCTCTAACCCGAAATATGATCCTATTCTAAGCCTCTCAGGATACAAATCGGAAGTAATTAAGACGGCCCCCTTCCGGCGGGCCAATGTACTAAGGATCAGGCCGATGGGGCCCTGGCCGATCACCAGAACTTTCTCGCCTCGGTGAAGGTGGAGGGCCTCGATGCCCTTCATACAGGTGTTGACGGGCTCGACGAAGCAGGCTTGCTCGAAGGAAACGTCGTCTGGAATGCGGACGGTGCCGTGCTCGACGATCCAATCCATGACGCGAACGTATTCGGCGAAACCCCCGCCAGAAGGCTCGAATCCAGCGGTGCAGCCGACTTTCTTGTACGTGGCGCACTGGGCGAACGTCTTGTTCTGACAGTAGAAACACTGGCGACACGGAATGTGGTGAAAGACCATGACGCGATCGCCACGGCGGTAGTTGTGGACCTTTTCACCGACTGCGGCAACGATGCCGGAGGTTTCGTGTCCAAAGATGCGCGGGGCGGAGTGGGAGCCTGTGGAAATCTTCTTGAGGTCGGTGCCGCAGACGCCGCAGGAGTGGACGCGGACGAGCATCTCGCCGGGGCCGATCGCGGGGACGGGGACGGTTTCGAGGCGGACGTCGTTCACGCCGCGATACACGGCGGCCTGCATGGTTGCTGGGATGGATTGTGGAAGGCTCTCGACCACGGATGGTCCGGCAATGGCCATGAAGTCATTTTAGATGATGTTGGGGAGGAAATGGCTTCAGGGGGCGGTGCAGCGTTCGGCCCCAAAGTAACTGCCTGGTTCTCGGAAATTTCTGCTCCGAGAATCTATGGACACGTCAGTTGCGCTGTACCCGTAGGTTGGCATTCGCTGGCTCCGCCACAAGGGTTTGCAGGGACCTCGCCGTTGTTCCCGCCGCAGGCGGCAGCGCTCTCGGCCCAGGCCCAAACCGTGTATGTGCCAGCCGCGCCGGCTGCGCATTGGGCTAGGCCTTCGGTGCCAATGGAAACCGCCGTAGTTGTTTGGTTCTGATAGCATGCGCCCCAATTGGCCGCAACCAGTTTCTCCGACAAGGGTTGGTCGTTGAAATAACCCGTCGCCGTGAACTGGACGGGGCTACCCTGGGAATCTGCGGTCGACGGGCTCAGGCTTACCGACTGTAGGGTGCGCGGACGCGGAGACGAGCCGCACGCCAAGGTAATCGCGATAGCAAGAACAGCAAGGAAGAAAACGGAAGGGCCGTAGTTTCTCATTGCAGACCTCCTGCTGCTTAGAATTCCGGACAAGAACTCGGGGATGCCCACCGAATATTATCTCAAATATTCTTTGCGTAGCTGCCTTAATCCGGACACGAAGGAGTGCGACGGGTGGGGTGGGTTTTAGTCGCAAAGGACGCGAAGGAAGAACGCGCAAAGGACGCGAAGGAAGGCATTGATAGTGCAGGAGGCGGGTGCGCAGGTGTGTGTTCGTTGGAGATTACTTCTTCGCCTGAAAAGCGGCTTCGGACAGGATGACGCTGGGGTTTTTCGTGCTATGCTGCGGCCACGTTTCGCAAATTGCTTCGCTTGAACAGGATCGCTTGTGCTGACTGAAATGCGGCTCGAGAACTATGCGGTGATCGATAACCTGGTGGTGGAGTTTGGCCACGGGCTGAACTTGCTGACGGGCGAGACCGGGGCGGGGAAGTCAATTCTGGTCGATGCGCTGGCGTTGTTGCTGGGCGACAAGGCTTCGAGTGATGTCATTCGCGCGGGAACCGAGCGGGCCGTGGTGGCTGCCGTTTTTGAGGCAGAAGGCGCCGCGGAAAAGGCGCTCGGGAAGGTTCTGGAGACGAATGGGCTGGATGAGTCCGACGACGGGTCATTGATTCTGCGGCGCGAGATTGCCGCTGGGGGCAAGGGGCGAGTGTTCGTCAACAATCAGCCGGCTACGGTCGCGGTGCTGCGGCAACTGGCGCCGCATCTGGCGACGATCCACGCTCAGAACGAATCGATTCTTTTGTTTGATGGTCCGGCGCGGCTGGAACTTTTAGACACCTTCGCAGGCAGCGCGCTTGATCCGGTGGAGAGGGCGTTTGCGGCGTGGAAGGAGATTCGCTCGCGGATTGAAGAATTGGAACATGGGGAACAGGATCGGTTGCGGCTGGTGGATCTCTGGATGTTTCAGAAGCGGGAGATTGAAGAGGGGCATCCACAGAGCGGAGAAGATGAGCGACTTGAGGGCGAGAAGCGCGTCCTTGCCAACGCGGAGAAAATCTATAACGCGGCGATGAATGCGTTTGATTTGCTTTACGAAGGAAATGGATCGACAGCGTCGTCGTTGCGAGCGGCGCAGAAGCAGGTCGAAGAGCTGACTCGGTATGAACCGAAATTTCAGGAGGCGCTGGCGGCGCTGGAGACGGCGCGGATCAGCGTGGAGGATGTTGGGGCGACGGTGCGCGATTATGCGGGAGGGATTCACGCGTCGCCGGAGCATCTGGCGCAGGTGGAGGATCGGCTGGCGGTGCTGGATCGGATGAAGCGCAAGTATGGTCCGACGCTGGATGAGGTGATTGCGTTCGGCGAAGATGTCTCGCGGAAATTGTCGGAGGTCGAGAACAAGGACGAGATTCTTCGAAAACTGCGGAACGAGTTGGCGGCGGCTGCGAATGAATATCTGCGGGTGGCGAGGGCGCTGGCGAAGAAACGAGCGGAGGCGGCGCGACGGCTGGAGAAGCTGGTCGAGGCGGAGATCAATGATCTGGCGATGAAGTCGGTGTTCCGGATCGAGATCACGATGTCGGAGGAGGAAGGGAACTGGACGGCGTCGGGGATCGATCAGGTGGTGTATATGATCTCGACGAATCCGGGCGAGCCTTTGCGGCAGTTGGAGCACATTGCATCGGGCGGAGAGTTGTCGAGGGTGATGCTGGCGCTGAAGGTCAGCGTGGAGGCGGGGAAATCCCCACTTCTCGCGCAAAAGGCGCGAGAGAGATCGGGCAATCAGGGTGGTGACAAAATCCCCACTTCTCGCAAAGAACGCGAGAAATGGGGCATCCAGAGGACTCTTGTGTTTGATGAGATCGATACCGGGATTGGGGGACGGGCGGCGGAGAGTGTGGGGAAAAAGCTGAAGTCGCTGGCGAGATCCAATCAGGTTTTGTGTGTGACGCATCTGCCGCAGATTGCCACGTTTGGCGATCACCATTTCGTGATTGAGAAAAAGGAATCGGGCGGGCGAACGCGGACGGCGATCCGAAAAGTCATGGGTGAAGAGCGCACGGAAGAAGTGGCGCGGATGTTAAGCGGGGCAAAGCTGACGGAGACGTCGCGGAAGCATGCAGAGCAGATGATTAAGGCTAACGGCTGATGATACGGATGTCTTCGGCGCGGCTCTCGGCCAAGGTGGTCTTGGTGGAACCGTCGGCGATCTTGATGGAGAAGTTGACCGTGATCTTGGCTTTCGATTCGGCCGGTTGACCGTTCTGCAGAATCGGCTTGAAGCGCCACTCGCGCACTGCTTGCCGGGCCGCGGTGGTCAGAATGGCCGGGCCGCTGACTACGCGAAGATCCTGAATGACGCCGTCGGTTCCGATCACAGCCTGCAACACAACCGATCCCTGAACATTCATGTGCTGGGCCAGCAGCGGGTAAGTTGGCTGCGCCGCAGCGGCGTCGGCTGCCATGCGCTCGCGCTCAGCGGCGCTGGTGACGACTTCAATGCTGGGGGCGGCTGGCTGCTTCGACGCCGATGCTGTGTTCGGAATCTCAACCTTGGTTGCATTGCTGCCGGGATGAAGAGTGCGGTGGCTGTCGCCAGCGACGACTTCGACGTCCAGCGGAGGCAGCGCGGTGCGGGTGGTCGTAACCCCTGGCGCGTCTTCAGGTTTCGGCTCAACGGAATTCTTTGCGGAGGCAACCTGCTTCTTCACGGAAGCTGGAGTTGCGTGGGTCGGGCTCGCTACGGATTTCGGTTTTGCGGCCGTCTGGCGAGCGACTTCGGGACCTACGAGATCAGAATCCTGCGACTCGGCTGCTCCGAACCAGAACTGGCGGTCTTTCACGATGACGCCGGCAAGCGCGACGAGCAGGAGGACCAGCGCCAGCCGCAGGCGGCGAGGCTGCTTGCTCTCCCGAGTGGTTCCGGCTACCCGTTGTTGTTTCAGTTCTAGCATTGTCTGGATTCGCGGTTCAGGGTCGCGCGATTGACGCTGATAGCTTGCGTCACGTCATTGTTATTAGCAATGGCACGGCGAGGGGGGAGGGGGGCACGAGAGGGCCATATTTGAGGAATGCCTGGTGATTGGGGGATGCCGCGCGTGTGATTTCTGTCACTGCCGGGTGGGCTGGGATGCCATATATCCAGTGGGATGAGCACAGCGAACAAGCAGAATCGCGCGGCGTGGCTGCAAGGACCATCCTTTCAATGCGATGTGGAACCGGTTAAGGGTAAAAATGCGTGGCGGCTTGTGTTGCTGGGGGCGCCGGGGGTCGGGAAGGGCACCCAGGCTGAGTTGTTGAACCGGCGAACGCACGCCTGCCACCTATCAACGGGCGACGTTTTTCGGGCGGCGGGGAGCCGGCCGGACTGCGAACAGAGTCCGGCTATGAAGGAAGCGCTGGGATATATGCGGCGCGGGGCGTTGGTGCCGGATTTCACGGTCTGGGAGATGGTGCGCGAGCGCAGGGAGTGTCTGCATTGTGGAGGAGGATTCATCCTCGACGGCTTCCCGCGCACGCTGGGCCAGGCGCAATCGTTGAAGGAGTTGATGGACGGCGAGGGGCTGGCGCTGACGGCGGTAGTGGATTATGAGTTGCCTGTCAGCTCGATCGTGGCGCGGCTGGGGGGCCGGCGGACTTGCGAGAAGTGCAAGGCGGTATATCACGTGAAGGAACGACCTCCGAAGGTGGAGGGGCGCTGCGATCGATGCGACGGGAGTTTGTTTCAGAGGGAAGATGATCGGCCGGAGTCGATCAAGGTGCGGTTGGAAGCTTACGATCGCAGCACGGCGCCGCTGATTGAGTTCTATCGCGGGCTTGGGCTGCTCGTGCAAGTGTCGGCAACGGGGACACCCGAGGAGATTTGCGAGAGCGCCATGGCGGCTCTGAAGTCGCGGCACGAGGGGGCGATCTCGTAAGGCTTGCCATTCAGGCGCCGGATTTCCCCTCTCGCTGCTAATCCCCGCGCTTTCTGTGAGTTACGTTGACCATCCCGGTACTTTCCGGTAGTTTATTAGTATCGCGACAATGGGGATCGTGTACTCTTAAAGTACGGATTTTGTGGGCGATATTGCATCTAATCATGGGAAGCAGATTCCTCGCCTCGCTCGGAATGACAAAGGGAAGCAGATTCCTCACCGGGCGTTCCGCCCGGTGAGGAATGACAAGAAGGCTTTTCTAGATGGCAAGAGACTGTTCGGCAAGAGACTGTTCGGAATGACAAGTAGGCGGGTGCGTGAGGAATTCTAAGGAGCGGCATACATCGTGGCTGGCACTCTAGCGAAGACTGAAGGAAAGACTTTACTGCTGCTCAAGCCGCGGGGGTTTTGCGCGGGCGTGGTGCGGGCGATTGATGTGGTCCGCATTGCACTGGAGGCGTTTGGGCCGCCGATCTATGTGCGTAAAGAGATCGTGCACAACAGTTTTGTGGTGGAGGAACTGCGCGGCAAGGGCGCGATCTTCGTCGACAGCGAGGATGAGGTCCCGAACGGCGAGCGTGTGATTTACAGCGCGCACGGAGTTTCGCCGGAGGTCCGCGAACACAGCGCACGGCGCGGATTGCGCGTGATTGACGCGACCTGTCCGCTGGTGACCAAGGTCCACGTGGAAGCGGTTAAGTTCGCCAAGGAGGGGTATTCGCTGATCCTGATCGGACATAAAGATCACGATGAAGTTATCGGGACTCTCGGCGAAGCGCCGCTGGTGACGCAGGTGGTTGGATCGCCGGAGCAGGTCGCAATGCTGGCCGTGCCTGATCCGGACCGCGTGGCTTATCTCACGCAGACGACTTTGAGCCTGGACGAGACGAAGGACATCATCGCGGCGTTGAAGGCGAAATTCCCAAATATCAAAGGGCCGGCGGCGCAGGATATCTGCTATGCGACGGAGAACCGCCAGGTGGCGGTGAAGCAGGTGGCGTCGGAAGCGGACTTGCTGCTGGTGGTAGGTTCGGAAAATAGTTCGAACTCGAACCGACTGGTGGAAGTCGCGCGCAACCTAGGCACGAACGCGCACCTTATCGATAGCTGCAACGACATCGAGCCGGAATGGTTGAAGGGCGCAAAGACGATTGCCCTGACCGCGGGCGCCTCGGCACCGGAACATCTTGTGGAAGAAACGGTGACGTTCCTGCGGAACAAGGGATTTAGCAATATGCAGGAACTGGAAGTGATGCCGGAAAACGTGCGGTTTGGGCTGCCGCCGGAGATTGTTGAGGCGATTGCGGCGGCTCCGGCGAGCGCTAGCTGAAACCGCATGGATTACCACGGAGGCACAGAGACACGGAGACACGGAGTAAGCTACTTCATGAAGAACTTGCCGACTAAACTTCAATGTGGCCACGCTGACACGGGGCGGAATTATTAGAAAAGTTTTTTAACTCCGTGTCTCTGTGCCTCCGTGGTGAGAACAATTCTGGATGTTACGGAGCAGTGAACTGATGGATAACTCCCCCGATTCTCATATAGATTCGCCATCGATTGGTTCAAACCCACTGCTTCGCTTCGGCAAAATTGAGGAACTGGCTAGCCACGTTGGGGCCGCGGTTGCGGCTGCACGGGACTTTCTGTTTTCGCAGCAGCACGAAGAGGGATATTGGTGCGGCGAACTCGAAGCCGATACGACGCTCGAGTCTGATTACATCCTGTTGCACACGCTGCTGGGCACCGGAAATCAGGAACGCTTTCAAAAAGCAGCAAACTGGATTCTCCGACACCAGAATGAAGATGGCGGGTGGGGCATCTATGCCGCCGGGCCGTCGAATATCAGCGCCTCGGTGAAGGCATACTTCGGGTTGAAACTGGCTGGGTATACGGCGGATCATCCTGCACTGCAAAGCGCGCGCAAAAAAATCCTGGAGATGGGCGGCGTCACCGAAGTCAACACATTCACCAAGATCTATCTGTGTTTCTTTGGGCAGTACGACTATGACGCGGTGCCGGCGATTCCGCCGGAGATTGTGCTGTTTCCGAACTGGTTCTGGTTCAACATTTACGAAATTTCTTCGTGGTCGCGGGCGATTTTGGTGCCGCTGTCGATCTGCTATGCGAAGAAGCCGTTCAAAAAGATTCCGCGCGAAATGGGCATAGAGGAGTTGTTTGTCGGCGGGATGCAGAAGTCGCGGATGCATTTGCACTGGGCTAAGAAACTGATTTCGTGGCGTAATTTCTTCCTGGTATTCGATCGCATGACGCACTGGCTGGAACGCGTGCACGTTCGTCCTCTGCGATCGATTGCGCTGAAGAGTGCGGAGAAGTGGATGCTGGCGCGCTTCGAGATGACTGACGGGCTGGGCGCGATTTATCCGTCGATCATGAACTCGATTATCGCGCTGCGCTGCCTGGGATATTCGCTGGACGATCCGCAGGTGATTCGCGCGATGGATGAGTTCGAGAAGTTGGGGATCGAGGAAGAAGATACGTTCCGCATGCAGCCTTGCATGTCTCCGGTGTGGGACACGGCGTACGCGGCGTTTGCGCTCGGCGAAGCGGGGGTGCCGGCGGATGATCCGCGGATGGTGAAGAGCGCGGACTGGATTTTGCAGAAGCAAGTGCGGACCGTGGGCGACTGGAAGGTGAAAAATCCGAAGGGACAGCCGGGTGGATGGTACTTTGAGTTTAACAACGAGTTTTATCCGGATGTCGATGACAGCGCGATGGTTTGTCTTGGGCTGAGTCGCGTGGAGCATCCTAACGGGCGCTACCAGCGGGAGTCGGTGCAGCGGGCGATCGACTGGATATTCTCGATGCAGTGCAAGAACGGCGGCTGGGCTTCGTTTGACAAAGACAATGACAAGATGGTGTTCGAGCACATCCCGTTTGCCGATCATAACGCGATGCTCGATCCGGCGACGGTCGACATTACGGGGCGCATTCTCGAGATGCTCGCGACTTATGGATACGACAAGAATCATCCGGCGGTGAAGCGGGCGATTCAGTTCGTCCGTGACGAGCAGGAGCCGGATGGAAGCTGGTTCGGACGCTGGGGCGTGAACTACATCTACGGCACGGCGCTGGTGTTGCGCGGGCTGGAAGCGATCGGCATGGACCTGCACGAACCGTGCGTGCAGCAGGGCGCGGAGTGGCTGCGCATGGTGCAGAACGCCGACGGCGGCTGGGGCGAGAGTTGCGGGTCGTATGACGATCCGGCGAAGCGCGGGGTGGGAGCGAGCACGCCTTCACAGACGGCATGGGCAATTCTGGGGTTGCTCGCGGCGAACGATACGCGGAGCGACTCGGTGGCGCGCGGCATTGCGTATCTGCTGCGCACGCAGAACAAAGACGGATCGTGGGATGAGCCGTATTACACGGGAACGGGATTTCCGCGCGTGTTCTATTTGATGTATCACCTCTACCGGGAGTACTTCCCACTGCTCGCGCTGACGACGTATGGGAAAGTGATGGAGAAAGCGCAAAACTAGTTTTCAGTTCTCGGCTGGCCAAGGGATGGGCGGACAAATCACCGATTCTCTTGCCGATGGTCTTAAATGGTTATGCCCACGATTGACACCGTTCTGAAGCGATTTGAAGAGCCCGACGAAGTGCGAACGTTCGAGAAGGGAAAGTTCGAAGTCGTCCGGATCGGGGGCATGACGATCGGCCGCGCCACGTACGAGCCAGGATGGAAGTGGTCGGTTCACGTCGGGCCTACGGTGGGGGCGTCGCGTTGCAATGTGGAGCATGTAGGTCTTGTGGTCTCCGGTTGCGCGACGGCTGCGATGGAGGACGGCACCATCCACGAACTCCGAGCAGGCACACTTTTTTTCATTCCACCCGGCCCTCCGGGTCACGATAGTTGGGTTGTGGGTGATACGCCATACGTCTCGCTGCATTTTCTCGGGGCAGAGCACTACGCGAACAAGTAACCCGTTCGTCCGACTGGCAATTCCTTGAAAGCTTTCGTCACAGGCGCTACTGGATTTCTGGGTTCCCATGTCGCGCGCGTTCTCGCCGACCAGGGGGCAGAACTGCGGCTGCTGGTTCGTCCTACGAGCAATCTGAAGAATCTTGAGGGACTGAAGGCGGAGACCGCTACTGGCGATCTGCGCGACGCTTCCTCGCTCGAAAAGGCGATGAGCGGCTGCGATACGGTGTTTCACGTGGCAGCTGATTACCGGCTCTGGGTGCGGGATCCGAAGGAGATGTACCGGTCGAACGTCGGCGGCACACGCGCGATTCTGGAAGCGGCGCGGAAGACCGGCGTGCAGCGCATTGTTTATACATCGAGCGTGGCGACGATGGGATTCACGAACAATGGGCATCCGGCGGACGAGGATTCTCCGGTTGCGCTGGCGAATATGATTGGCCACTACAAGCGATCGAAGTTCATGGCGGAACAGATTGCGCTGGAGGCTGGGCGTAGCGGGATGCATGTGGTGACGGTGAATCCAACGACTCCGGTCGGCGAGCAGGATGTGAAGCCGACGCCCACGGGACGTATCGTGCTGGATTTTCTGAAGCGCAAGTTTCCCGCCTATGTGGAGACTGGCTTGAACCTGGTGGACGTGCGCGAGTGCGCGCGCGGGCATGTGGAGGCTTTAGAAAATGGGCGGCCTGGGCATCGATATATTTTGGGTGGAGAGAATCTGACGCTGAAACAGATTCTCGACAAGCTCGGTAAAATCACGGGGCTGCCTTCGCCGAAAATAAAGTTGCCGTACGTGTTCGCGTTCGCGACGGGCGTGGTCGATGAGATGATCACGGGACGGTTGTTGAAGGGTGAACCGCGCGCGACCATCGACACGGTGCGCATGGGCAGCAAGAAAATGTTTGCCAGCTCGGATAAAGCTGAGCGCGAACTGGGTTGGAAGATCGTTCCGGTGGATGGCGCGTTGCGGCGTGCGGTCGAGTGGTTTCAGGGCAACGGATATGTCTAAGATCGCGATCGTCGCTGCGATGGAGCGCGAGGTCCGGCCGCTGGTGAAGGGATGGAGCGCCGGCGAGAAGGAATATGGTGGGCGGCGGTTTCGGTTTTTCGAGAAGGACGATAGCGTTGTTGTTTGTGGCGGAATTGGGGCTGAGGCGGCACGGCGTGCGGCGGAAGCTACGATTGAGATGTACTCGCCCGACGTTATTTATTCCGCCGGATTTGCCGGTGCGCTTGATCCGAAACTGAAAGTCGGCGACGTCCTGTTGCCTCGTCGGCTGGTGAATGCGGGCGATGGCAGCAGCTTCGAAATGGAAATCGGGGGCGGAGTGCTCGTGAGTTTTGGGGCCGTTGCCGGCAAGGATCAGAAGAAAAAGCTGCGGGAATCGTTCTCGGCCGATGCTGTGGACATGGAGGCAGCGGCGGTGGCGCGCGCGGCGCAGTTGCGGGGAGTACGGTTCGGCGTGGTGAAAGTTATCTCAGACGAATTCGATTTCGAGCTTCCGGAGACGGAACGGTTCGTCGACGCCAATGGAAAATTCTCGGAGGCGCGGTTTGCGGTGTTTGCCGCCGTGCGTCCATGGTTGTGGGCGCGAGTGGCTCGACTGGCGGTGAACAGCAGACGGGCGGCCCGCGTGCTCAGCGAGTGGCTGGAAAAAAATATGGAGCGGATGGAGGGGACTTCTGATGGGGCGCAGACCCGTCCGTTGGAGACGGTGAATCGGCCATGAAGACTTCTGCAGTGTCGGAGCAGACGAGGTTCGCTCGATCGGGCGGGCTCGGGTGGTTATCTCTGCAACGATTCCTGGGTGTTCTGTCGGGATTCTTGTGGATCGGGATCGCTATCTCCGCCACCGCACAGACCCCAACAATTTATGCGGAGAGTTTTCGCAAGGGGTCGACGAAGATCACGGAGGATAGTTTCGAAGCGAAACTCACCCCTAAGGATGCGACGTACCGGGAGCGGATTAAGGATACCGCGGGCAACGATCGTTACGAACTGACGATTGTTCCGCAAGGGCCCGAAGGCGACAACAAAATTACGTCTTGGAGGGTGACGGTCAGAGATCTGCGTCACAGTATTTACAACAATATTCTGCTGGCGGCTCAGCAGCCTTCCGCTGACCCAAAGAATAACTTGTGGTGGCTGGACCCAAACCCCTTCGGCCCGGTGCCCATTCGCGCGAGAAGGATCATGAAGGTCGATGGATTCTATGTGGCCTTTCAGGTGAAGGACCTTCACTTTACGCCGCTGGATTCGCCGTACCTCGATTCGATGGACGTGAAGTTCGCATTCACAAACAGCGATCCGAGAACGAGCCCATAAGAATTTCCGCTCAATCTCCCCGTAAGAACTCAAATTACGAAACATTGGCAGCGAAAAATATCCGTTGCCACATCGGATACGTGCGCGCGAGCAGGCGCGTTCATTCATCTATAATTGAGGCAGGTGTTTCCCCTAAATCCGATGCAATTTTTCCCCTTGCTGGCAGCGTTTGTCGGCGGCGAAGTCGTCGACATGATCTCTAATAGTGGTCCGATTGCCAAGCTGGTGTTGCTCGTCTTGGTGGCGTTCAGCCTGCTTTCCTGGGCAATCATCCTGACTAAGTGGAGCTTGCTACGGCGCGCCCGCATGCAGAGCGGTCGTTTTGTGCGCGCGTTCCGCAAGGCGCAGCGGTTGCAGGATATTGCCGCGGTGGCCGAGCAGTTCAAGCCGAGCCCGCTGGTCGGAGTGTTCGAGGGCGGCTATGAGGAATACAAGCGGCAGGCTGTGTCGTCGGGTACGCTACGGAACCTGACGGCGATCCAGCGTGGCATGCAGATTGGAGCTTCGGAAGAAGTTACGAGGCTGGAGCGCAATGTGCCTTGGCTTGCGATTACGGCCGCGGTTACGCCGTTCATCGGTCTGTTCGGGACGGTGTGGGGCATCATTGACGCTTTTCACGGATTGGGGACTGCGGGGGCGGCGACGTTGCGCGCTGTCGCGCCGGGCATTTCGGAAGCGCTGATCACGACTGCCGCGGGACTTGGAGCGGCGATCCCGGCAGTGATTGCTTACAACCTGATTGGGTCGTCGATCCGCGAGTTTGCCTCGCGCAGCGACGATTTTGCCCTTGAACTGCTGAACGCGGTGGAGCACAGCCAGGCGCAGGCACCGGCCGTTACAGCGGCGGATACGAGGCGCTGATGGCTTTTACTGCCTCGAATGGACGGACGCAGACCGCGCTTGCCGACATCAATATCACTCCGCTCGTAGACGTCGTGCTGGTGCTGCTGATCATCTTCATGGTGACGGCGCCGGTGCTGCAGTCGGGCATTGACGTCAACGTTCCGAAGACGCGCACGGTGAAAGAGATTACCGAAGAGCGGTTGGTGATCACCATCAACAAGGATCAGCGTGTCTTTTTGGGCAACGATGCCATCAACATCAATGAGATCGGGTCGAAGCTGCGGCAGAAGATTCGAGATCCGAGAAACCAATTCATTTTTGTGCGGGCGGATGAGAACGTTCCGTTCGGAGCATTCGCGACGGTGATGGATGCGGTGAAGCAGGCGGGAATTACGAACGTCAGCATCGTGACGCAACCCTTGGAACAAAATGGCCGCAAACGCTGAGATTTACTTTGAACACGACCATTGGGGACGACCGCTGGCGTGGTCGGCGGTGCTGCACGCAGGGGTGGTCGCGTTTCTGCTGGTGTACTCTGCGGTGTTTTACGGAACGAGCGGGCAAGGCTGGGGCGCGGGCGGTGGCGGAGAGGCGATTGGAGCAACGCTGGTGAGCACGGTGCCGCTGCCGGCGAATCCTTCGCCGTCGCAGAATGTTCTGGCCAACGAATCGAAGGGGATCACGCAGTCAAAGCCGAAGATCGAAGAGAAAGAACCGGACGCGATCGAGATTCAGGGCAAGAACACCAAAATCAAGAAGAAGCCTGAGACCGCCACGAAAGAAAAAGCGAAACCAGAACCGGAGCCCGAGACGAACCAGGTGGCATTTGGAGAGGGCGGTCCAGTGAGCGGACCCTACGGAACGTTCAGTGCAGCAGGGGCGAAGGGTGGGTTCGGATTTACCGGCGGGGGTGGGGATTTTGGGACGCGCTTTGCGTGGTATGTGCAGGGCGTGCAGCGGGTGGTCTCGCAAAACTGGCTGAAGTATGAAATCGATCCACGCATTACAACCGCCGATCGAGTGTACGTAACGTTTGATATTGGCCGGGACGGACATCCGTCAAATGCGCGGATCGAGCAGTCCAGCGGAGTTCCTTCGCTCGATATCTCGGCGGTACGCGCGATTGAGCGGATCGATACGTTTGGTCCGCTGCCAGCCGATTACTCGGGAAACAAGGTATCGGTGGAGTTCTGGTTCGACTACAAGAAATGAGAATGTAGAACTTGTTCCATTCTGGAGTGACGAAGGTAATCAAAAGGGCACATGAGCAACATTCTGACGCGAGAAAAGAGGAAAATGAGAGATTCGTGCCCACGAACGAAAAGCGGCCACATTAGGGGATAAGACCTTGCCAAGCAATAAGTATCGGGTTACGATATTGTCGTACGGCGTACGTTTCTCCGAAAAGCGGATGGACCCACGCGTAAGACCAACCCCCCGGCGGTGGACGCGCAGCTTGCATCGAATGGCGCTTGTTCTGGTGCTGATGTTCGTGTGCACCTTTGCAGGCTCTGTTTTCGCGCAAGACTGGGTGAAAACAGGAACCAGCCTGGGTGTGGCGAAAGTCCGGCTCGCCGTTCCCGACTTCAAGCCTGCAAACGCCGATCCTCAAAATACCGCGCTGTTGAAAACGTTCAATGACACGCTCTGGAACGATCTTGATGTCTCCGGCGTGGTGGAACTTGTCTCCAAGAGTTTCTATCCGCTGCAGACGCCAGGCCAACCGCCTGAGGTGAATTTTCTGGCGTGGAGTGCTCCGCCGCCGAATGCCGGCATGCTGGCATTCGGAAGTCTGGGAGTGGCTGGCGGAAGACTCACGGTACAGGGATGGTTGTACGACGTTAAGAATATTCAGTCGCCGCAGGTTCTCGGCAAGCAGTATGGCGATGTTGCAACGGATGCTGTGGCGCGCATCATGGCGCACAAGTTTGCTGATGAGATTATTTTCCGGTTGGGCGGCGGCATTCAGGGTATTGCTGAGACCCAGATTTATTTTGTGAGCGATCGAAGCGGCCACAAAGAAATCTGGGCCATGGACTATGACGGATCGAATCAGCACCAGATTACGCATCTAGGATCGATTGCGATTTCGCCGCATGTTTCTCCGGATGGTTCGCGCATTGCCCTGAGTGCGCTGACCAAGCCAGGCTGGGAGATCATGATGTACTCCCTCGAACTGAACCGGATGGTAGGCTTCCCGCATTTTGAAGGTACGAATCTGTCGCCGGCATGGTCGGCGGATGGAACGAAACTGGCTTTCTCGTCGTCGCGCGCGGGAACGCCGGAAATCTACGTGAGCGATCCATCGGGTGGGAATCCGCGACGGATGACGACGGCGAAGGGACCCGATGTTTCTCCGTCCTGGAATCCGAAGACGAATTCGCAGATTGCATTTGTGAGTGGTCGAACGGGGTTGCCCCAGATATACACGATGGAAGCTGACGGCACCAACCAACAGAGAATGACCGACCAAGGGTACGCGGTTTCGCCGAACTGGGCGCCGAACGGGCAGTTCCTGACGTTTGCCTGGGTGAGGAAGTACGGTCCGGGGGAGCCGGGGGCGTCCGACATTTACCTGATGGATATCGCCAGCAAGCAGTGGGTTCAGTTGACGCACGACGGCGGGCGAAATGATTTTCCGTCGTGGTCGCCGGACAACCGTCATATCGTGTTTCAGTCGAACCGGTCGGGCACTCTTCAGATATGGACAATGCTGGCCGATGGAAGCAAAGTTCAGCAGTTGACTTTTTCGGGACGCAATTCGCAACCGAATTGGAGTTGGAAATAGTAAATACACTTCGTCTGACGTCGTAGTAAGAACTACGGGTCGTAGGAGGATTCACGTGAAGCACAGAAGCACGAAATGGATGTTCCTGGTAATCTCACTCGCCGCTCTTCTGGTACTTGGTGCTTGCAAGAAGAAAGCAGCTCCGCCACCGCCACCGCCGCCACCACCGCCAGCGGCTCCCACCGCCTCGATGTCGGTGAGTCCAGCCAGCATTCAAACGGGGCAGTCGGCCTCGCTGACCTGGCAAACCAGCAACGCGACCGACGTCTCGATTGACGGCATCGGCGCCGTGCAAGCGAACGGGTCGCAGAGCGTGTCGCCGACGGATTCGACGACTTATCACCTGGTCGCCAAAGGTGCGGGCGGAACGCAGGAAGCGACCGCGCGGCTGACGGTAACCCAGCCACCGCCACCGCCGCCGCCACCGCCGACGGTCACGGACCAGGAGCTGTTCAGTCAGAACGTCAAAGACGTTTACTTTGACTATGACAAGTCTGACATCCGGGCCGACCAGCAGACTTCGGTCTCGGCCGACGTTGCCTTCCTGAACGCGCATCCGAACGTGAACTTCACGATCGAAGGACACTGCGACGAGCGCGGATCGACGGAATACAACATCGCGCTGGGCGACAAGCGTGCAACGTCGGTAAAGAACGCGTTGGTCGCAGCAGGCGTGAGCGCGAGCCGCATCAAGACCATCAGCTACGGCAAAGAGAAACCATTCTGCACCGAGAGCAACGAAGCGTGCTGGCAGCAGAATCGCCGCGGCCATTTCGTTTATCAGCAGTGATTGTGTTTCCAGGGGACGCCGACTCCGGCGTCCCCTATTGCTGTCTCTCTGGGCGAAGGCGTTGGTGTGCGCGGATGGTTGCGCGCCATGCGCTGATGGGAAGGTGCCCGGTTAAACTTTCGATTCCGCCTAATCCTTGCGCTGCCCAATCCTCCCAACCTATGGGATACTCAAGGCATCCGAAGAGTGTGTTTTCAGGAAATCTATTATGAGACTACATCGTGTTTCCACGTATTTTGCGTTGCTGTCGGTTGTGTGGCTGGGCATGGCTCCAGCCTGGGGTGCGAGCAAGGAGATGATCCAGCTGCAGACGCAGGTGCAGCAACTGCAAGAGCAGATGACTGCCATGCAGCGCAGCTTTGACGAACGCATGGGCGTCATGAAGAACCTGGTCGAGCAGGATACCGACGCAGTAAATAAAGTGGTGTCGGCCTTGAACGCGCTGCAGACGACGTTGCAGAAGCAGCAGGCCGATGCAGGCACGCGGACGGACCAGGTTTCCGGCCAGATTCAGGCCATGAACGACACGATGGACGAGTTGAAAGTCCGCCTCGCGAAGGTGACGAAACAGCTCGAAGACATGCAGGCGGCGCAGCAGAGCATCCAGGCGCAGCAGGCTACGCAACAGGCCCAGGCGGCGGCTGCGGCGGCTGCTCCTCCTCCGGACGTTCTGTATAACAACGCCTTGCGCGATTACAACGGCAACAAGAATGATCTGGCGACGCAGGAGTTTTCGGACTACATCAAGTTTTATCCCAACACCGATCTAGCGGGGAACAGTTACTTCTACCTGGGCGAACTGCAATTCCGAGCTGGCAACTATCAGCAGGCCGCGGAGAGCTACGACCAGGTGTTGCAGAATTTTCCCAGCGGAAACAAAGCGGCGTCCGCGCAGTTGAAGAAGGGATTCTCGTTGATTGAATTGGGGAAACAGGATGACGGCGTGGGCGAACTGAGGCACTTGATCCAGCGGTATCCGCATTCTCCGGAAGCGCTGCAGGCGCGGGAGAAACTGCACAAGCTGGGGGTTTCGACGACGGGAAGAGGCTAGTCGTTAGAGAGGCGAATCCTAAACTGTGCGGTGATGGCGATGCCTGGGCGTGTGATGCTTCCCGGCCTTGTGGGCATGATGGCGTGTGGCTCGGTGACGGGAGCTGACGCGCACGATAGAAGGTTTGGGCGCGGCCCAAGCGACGCCACAGCAAAATACGCAGAGGATCACTGCCAGAAGCAATTTCTTCATACCCTTGTTCTCCTGCAAACCTCCCTATTTATAACTATTCCTGAAGGCAAGTTCCAGTGATAAAGTCGACTTCGAAGTGATTCGCGCAAGAAGTCCTGTCTATAGTCGGTTTTCCGTATGCGAGAGGTGCAATCATGACGAAGGATCCGATCGATCAAGATGCGGGCAAGGGTGCAACCGAAACCGAAAGCCATACTCCTCCGGGAAATGTCGGGATGCAAGAGCAGCTTGGCCATCGCGATCAGGACCCGATGCTGAAGGATGCCGATAGTGATTTCCCTGAGCCGGGGGAGAGTCCCGAGCACAGCGGCGAGCCGCGGCGGAAGAGCGCGTAGAAGCCCGAAGCGGGCGTTCCTCGACAAATTGGACAAGCGAAATGTTTCCAGTATCATGGCACGAAGTTGGTGCTTGACGGTGAAACGGCTCCTCTCGTTTTTCGCAATCCTTCTTGCTTTTCTTGCGCTGTTCGTGTCTGCGAGCGGCACCTTCGCGCAGGCTCAAACCCATTCTGCCACCGAGATTCTGCAGCGTGCCCGCGAAGCGACCGGGGGCGATGCCTGGAATCAATTTGAAGAGTGTGTCTCGGATGGCACGATTACCGTTGCGGGGAAGAGCGGGGAGCTCCACATTGCGGAGAACCTGCGAACGGGCGCCAACGCCAGTCGCGCGGAAATTCCCGAGCTCGGGGTGCATCAGGCAAACGGCAGCTCGCCTGATGGCAGTTGGCGGCAGGATGATGCGGGGAACATTGGGCTGTTGCCCGGCGGCGCCGACTGGCAGATCGATGACCTCTACCTGACCAGTCGCGGCTATTGGCGGCCGAACGCCGGCGGAGCGACTGTGACGATGCTCGATCCGGTGACTGAGGCAGATGCAACCTACGACCGGCTGCAATTTCAGGTGCCGGGCGGCCACGGTTTTACGCTCTGGATCAACCAAGCAAGCCACTTGATCGAGCGGGTAGCGACCGAAGAGAACAACATCAAGTATCTGAGCGACTACCGCCGGGTCGACGGCGTGCTGCTGCCATTCTCGCAGCGGAAGGGGAGCGGCGATCGGACGCAAGTCGTTAATCTCACGAAGCGAGTGCTGCTGAGGCATGTGAACGAATCGGATTTCGCGATTCCGTTTGCACACGACTTCGAGATGCCGTCGGGATCCGTCACGGTGCCGGCGGAGCAGGGAGTCATTTTCGAGGGGAAGATCAACGGCAAAGGTCCGTACAAGATGGTCTTCGATACGGGCTCCGTGGACCTGCTCAGTACATCCATGGCAAAGCAACTTGGTTTGAGCGTGGAGGGAGAGACGCAGAAATTCGCGGCCGACGGCGGCAATTTTGACTCGAAGATCACTCGAGTGCAGACGCTGGAGATTGGTGGTCTTGTTCTGCGCGATCAACGATTCCACGTGATCTCCGGGCCGTCGGACAGCGAGGACACGCCTCAGATCGCGATTGGCTATGAATTAATGCGCAGGCTGGTGGTGACGATCGACTATGAGCACGAGCAGCTGACGTTCTATAACGCTCCAACGTTTAAATATTCCGGCGGCGGTGTCGAGGTTCCGATGCGCATCAAGGGATTGCTGCTGGAAGCCGATGGGAGTGTGGACGGCGTTCCGGCTACGTTTGCGCTGGACTCCGGAAATGAAGTGGCGTTCAGCCTGGATGGCGGGTTCGTGAAACAGAACAACCTGATCGAGCGACTGGGCGCGCACTACCACGGATACTCCGGCAGAAGCTATGGCGGCCCGCTGCCCGAGGCTTACTATGTCCGCCTCAAGAAGCTGACAGTCGGCGGGGCCGAGGTGCATGACCTCATTACGAATCTTTCTGGAGGAGAGCCAGGTCCTGGCGACTACGCCGGGAATGTTGGGCGCAGCGTGCTGCGGCAGTTCAATGCGACGTTCGACTGCATGCGAGGGAAGCTCTACCTCGAGAAGAATGCCAACTGGGGCAAGCCGGGGATTTTCAATCGAGCCGGCATTGTGATTGATCCCGTGGATCAAGGTCAGAAGGTGATGACGATCTTGCCAGGAAGCCCGGCGGAGGCTGCGGGGCTTGCGGTGGGAGACTTGATTACGAAGATCGACGGTCGCGCGCCGAGCGATGACTTGGACGATCCTGCGTTCCTGCAGCCTGTGGGGACGGTCGTGCGGCTAGTTGTGAAACGCGGCGAGGGCGAACGTCGGATCGACGTTACGCTCAAAGACATTCTGTAGATTTTGTGAGAGTCGCCTACGGACTCCGCAGCGGCGCGTATGGCATGAAAAACGGCCAGCCTTTGGCAGAAGCGCAAAGGCTGGCCGTCCCAAAGTGGGTGTAGTTCAGGGCTTGATCCTGAACACGACTCCAGCGTTGTGGCTGCCTCCCCCGGTCGTCGTTCCGTACAGATACCCCTGATTCAACAGCAGATCGCCGATTGGCGCGTAATTTCCGCGGAACTTGTAAAGCACCGTCTCGGTTCCTGCTGGAGTGAGCTTGAAGACCACTCCACAGGTGGCCGAGTCGCATTGATTTGTGATAGTTGGGCCGGAGGTGGTGGTGCCGAACAGATTTCCTTTCGCGTCAAGAACCAATCCTGATCGGGGAAGCGCTCCATCGCTTCCTCCCGTGAAGCTGTAGAGGACGGACTCGCTGCCTGCTGAGTCCACCTTATACACAGCTCCAAACTGCGACGCGCCACCACCGATTGTCGAGCCGTAAAGATTGCCGGAGGCGTCTAAGGTGACGTCATTTTCGATGGGCCAGGCTGCATCGGGCGTGCCATTAAATGCGTACAGCACAGACTCGTGTCCTGACGCATCGACTTTGAACACCACGCCGCATCCCTTGTTCTCTTGGCTCGTACATACGGCCGACGTGCTGCCGCCGTAGAGAGTAGTTCCGTAGAGATTGCCAGAGGCATCGATCGCCAGGGGAGAGACCGGCCACTGTCCGTCGGAACCACCGGTGAAGGTATGCAAGACCGTGTAAGTGCCGTTGCGGTCAAGCTGGAAGGCAACTCCGCAACCGAACTGGCTTACGCTCTGCGCTGCGCAGGGGCCAGACGTCGATCCGCCATACTCGGCGGTGCCGTAGAAGACGCCATTCGCGCCGCGAAGCAAGCCTCCCTCTGGGGATGAGCCATCGGCCTCGCCGGTGAAGGTGTAGAGCACCCGCAGTTTTCCAGTCGGGCTGAGGATCCACGCGGTCCCACAACCGTTGAGGAAGCCGCAGTTGCCGCCGAAGCTGCCACCACCCGCGGCCGTCCCGATGAGATAGCCGTTACCATCCCGGAGCATCTTGCCGGATGGGGCTGCGCCGTCGGCAGCGCCGGTGAAGCTGTACAGGATCTTTTCGCCGCCTCCGGCCTTCAATTCGTAAATTGATCCAAAACCGAAAGCGCCGCCGCCCGTCGTCGTGCCGTACAGATTCCCGGCCGTATCTGCCAGCAGCCGCCCTTCCGGCATGGCGCCATCCGGGGTTCCTAGGAAGTTGTAGACAATCTGAGCATAGGCGGTGCAAGTGAAAAAGACAGACAGTGTGAGAAGTGCGCTGATTTTAAATGTGACGGGCGAAAACGTTTTGCGCGACATGCTTGCTCTCCTTCGAGGCCACGTCATGCTATCTCGGGTTTCTGGTGAGTGCAAGATGAAGGGAATTGCAACCGGCGGGCAGGGCGGATTGTGGCAGAAAGGAAAAGCAGGTTCTTCACCGGGCTTACGCCCGGTTCGGAATGACAATGATTTGGTCGGAGCTGTTTGACAGCGACTCATCGGAGCTGTCTACCGCAACTCTTCCATGCAGGCGTCGAGGACTTCCTTCGGCGGACGCGTCATCGAATCGGGCAGCGTGGCGAGAGGCTCGTCGACCACGTTCAGCATGTCGATGAAGTTGGGTGCCTCGGGATTTACGTAGAACACTCCGGTGAGTACTTCGCCCTTGTCGTGTGCTTCCGTCAAGCGCGTGATCGCACGAATCTTATCCGTGGGGTCGTAATCCTCTTCCAGCTTGCGCAGGTGCAGGCGCGAGCCGTCGTGCATGGTGACTTCCGTGGTGGTGCCGGGATCGTATTCGACGTCGATCTCTTCGAAGTGGGGAACGAAGCTGACGTCCTGTAGCGTCTCCTCGTGCTCCTTTACGTACTTGTACGACTTGGTCGACCCTTCGTGATCGTTGAAGGTCACGCAGGGAGAGACCACGTCGAGCATGACGGTGCCTTTGTGCGCGATAGCGGCCTTGAGCATGGCGCTGAGCTGGCGCTTGTCTCCGGAGAATGAGCGGCCCACCAAAGTTGCGCCAAGTTGAATCGCGAGGGCGCAGGTGTCGATGGGCGGAAGATCGTTGACCACGCCGGTTTTCAGCTTCGAGCCGAGATCGGCGGTGGCGGAGAACTGGCCCTTGGTGAGGCCATAAACGCCATTGTCCTCGATGATGTAGATGATCGGAAGATTTCGGCGCATAAGATGGATGAACTGTCCGATGCCGATGGAGGCCGTGTCGCCATCGCCGCTGACGCCGATGCAGACCAGTTTGTGATTGGCGAGCAGGGCGCCGGTGGCTACGGAGGGCATGCGTCCGTGTACGGCGTTGAAGCTGTGCGAACGGCTCATGAAGTAGGCGGGAGTCTTCGAAGAGCAGCCGATGCCACTGGGTTTGATCAACAACTCAGGCTGCACGCCCATCTCGTACATGGACTCGATGATGCGCTCGGAGATCGCGTTGTGGCCGCAACCGGCGCAGAGCGTGGTCTTTCCGCCTTTGTAGTCCATGACGGTGAGGCCGATACGGTTGGTCTTCGGTGCCGGCGCAGCAGAGCCGGGCTCAACGGTGGTAGTGCCCATCTTGATTTCCCTCAGGGGCTGAAGCCCTTCGTAAATCTTGCCTTCACGCGGCCCTAAAGGGCCGCTCTTCCACGGTTCGGCTAGTGCCGCACCATTTTAAAACTGCTACTTGCCTTCCATCGATGTCAGTTCGTCGGTGATGGACCGCGCATCGAGCGGCAGTCCGTTGATGTGAGCGATGCTGCGGAGGCGGCCGATCAGCTCGGGCTTGAGATCGAGTTTGAGCAAGCTAAGCATTTGCGCGTCGCGGTTCTGCTCGACGACATAGATGTGCTCGTGCTGCTCGATGAACTCGTGAACCTCGCGAGTGAAAGGATAAGCGCGAAGGCGTAGGTAGTCGGTCTCGATTTTGTATTCGTCGCGAAGTTGGTCGCGACTTTCGGTGATGCCCCAATGCGAGGTGCCGTAGCCAATGATTCCGATTTTCGCGTTATCGCCCTTTGTGATCTCGGGACGCGGAACGAAGGAGCGCGCCGTTTCGAATTTGCGGTTCAGGCGTTCCATGTTGTTTTCGAAGTCGTCGGCGCGTTCGCTGTATAGCGCTCTCTCGTTGTGGCCGCTGCCGCGCGCAAAATAGGCGGCGGCGGGATGGATCGTTCCCGGCAGCGTGCGGTAGCCGATGCCGTCTCCGTCAACGTCTTTGTAGCGTGCGAATCCGCCGAGGCGGTCGAGATCTTCCTTGCTGAGAACTTTTCCGCGATTGATCGGCGTAGTCGGATATTCGAAGGGATCGGACATCCAGTTGTTCATGCCGAGATCAAGATCGGACATGACGAAAACCAGTGTCTGAAATTGCTCGGCGAGGTTGAACGCTTCCGGCGCCATGGTGAAGCACTCTTCCACGGAGCAGGGAAACAGCATGATATTTTTCGTGTCGCCGTGTGAGAGGAATGCGGTCGACAGGATGTCGCCCTGCGAAGTGCGCGTCGGCAGGCCCGTTGAGGGCCCTACGCGCTGGATATCCCAAATGACGCCGGGGACTTCAACGTAATAAGCGAGGCCGGCGAACTCGGACATCAGTGAGATGCCAGGGCCCGCGGTTGCGGTCATGCTGCGCGCACCCGCCCATCCGGCGCCGATAACCATGCCGATGGCGGCGAGTTCGTCCTCGGCCTGCACGATCGCGAAGGTCGCTTTGCCGTCGGGACCGATCCGGTATTCCTTCATGTATTCGATCATCGTCTCGACAAGCGACGACGATGGCGTGATCGGATACCAGGTGACGACCGTGCAACCGGCGAACATGCAGCCAAGAGCGGCGGCGGAGTTACCATCGATGATGATTTTGCCCGCGGTTTTATTCATCCGCTCGATGTAGAACACCCCAAGCTTTTTGAGGTTTGATTTCGCGTAGTCGAATCCGGCCTGCGCCGCAGCCAGGTTCAGGTTTGCCGCCTTTAGCTTCTTGGCAAATTGTTTGCGGATCGCCTTCTCGACCTCTGCCATTTCAATGGTCAGGAGGTTGGCAACGACGCCGACGTACAACATGTTCTTGACCAGTTTGCGCAGCTTGGCTTCCGGGCAGACGGCGGCTACCAGCTTGTCGTAGGGAACGGCGTAGAAAAGGAGATCATCCCGCAGCTTGTGCAGCGCTAGAGGCTCGTCGTAGAGCACGGAGGCGCCAGGAGCCAGGGACATGGTGTCTTCGACGGCCGTCTCGGGATTCATGGCCACGAGGAAATCGATTTCCTTCTTGCGGCCGATGTAGCCATTCTTGTTGGCGCGGATTGTGTACCAGGTCGGAAGTCCGGCGATGTTCGAGGGGAACATGTTCTTGCCGGAAACCGGTACGCCCATCTGAAAAATGCTGCGCAACAGAACTGTATTTGAACTTTGCGAGCCGGAACCATTGACCGTCGCGACCTGAATGCTCATGTCGTTGACGATGCGCTTCTGTCCTACGCCTCCAGCGGTTTCGCGAGGCGTGACATCCGTAGTGGCCATCCCAACACCTTCCTTCAGTTAAGGGCGTAACCCCGTCGCCCATGATTTGCGGATTGCGGAGGAGAAAACACTCCATTATACGGCGGCAACGCCGTCCCGTCGCGGCAAATCGCGCGCCTGTAGCCCGGAGGAACCTGCTTTGGAAACGAGGGGGAGAAGCCCACGGACTCAGGATTCGGTCTTGTAGAACTGAGCGATGTTGCGGAATTTATTATATCGTGACACGAGCAATTCAGCAGTTGGGGTCTTCTTCAGTTCCGCGTAGTGTTTTTGCAGGCTGGCATCGAGCAGGTTGGCGGCGGCTTCGTGATCGCGGTGGGCTCCGCCTTCGGGCTCGGGAATGATGTCATCGATACATCCTAGTTCGCTCAGATCGGTGGCCGTAATGCGCATGGCCTCTGCGGCGAGTTCTTTCTTGGTCGCATCGCGCCACATGATGGCGGCGCAACCTTCGGGGGAAATGACCGAGTAAATCGAGTTCTCCATCATGAGGACGCGATCGGCTACAGCGATGGCGAGCGCACCGCCGCTGCCGCCGACACCGATCACGGTGGCGATGATTGGAACTTCCAGGCGCGCCATTTCGCGAAGGTTGTAGGCGATGGCCTCGGCCTGTCCGCGCTCTTCGGCGTGAATGCCAGGGTAGGCGCCGTCGGTGTCGACGAGAGTGAATATCGGGCGGCGAAACTTCTCGGCGAACTGCATGATGCGAATTGCCTTGCGGTAGCCTTCGGGATGTGGCGTTCCGAAATTTCGGTAGACGCGCTGCTTCATGTCCCGGCCCTTTTGGGTGGCGACGACGAGCACTTCATCGCCGTGGAAGCGGGCCATACCGCAAATGATGGCGGCATCATCGCCGAAGCCGCGGTCACCGTGCACTTCGCAGAAGTCGGTGAAGATGCGCTCGATGTAGTCGAGCGACTGCGGACGCTGGGGATGGCGTGCCAACTCGGTCTTCTGCCATGCGGTATGGGGCGCGTTCATCTCTCGTCTCAGCGTTTCGATGCGGTCTTGCAGGGTTGCGATCTGGCGGCGCATAGCGTCATCCGGATCGGCGGACTCCATTTCCGCAACCTGTCGTTCGATCAGTTCCAGTTCCTGCTGTACCTTTTCGGTTGCTGCCATAATTTGTAAATCAACTGATGACGCGAACGCTGCCACGGCCGCACAGTTGCTCGACGCGAGCGATGAAGTTGCGGTCCGGAAGCACATTATAGCCTTCCGCCTCCATCACGACCATGAAATCGCCCTGACGCTCCACATCAAACAACACTCGGGCATCGCCCTTGCGCTCGAGGAATAGCGTGTGTAAATCGTCAACCGTGGGTTCGCCAGCGGAATCGAGCGGGATGCGAATGCGGATGGCGCGCGGCAGGGGGACCTTGGCTTCTTCCAGCGGCTGAATTTCCGCGGCAGTGATTTTTGGATTCGTGCCTTCTTCGATGCGAACGCCAGCCTTCACCAGAACAGGAACTTCGAGCTTCACCTTGTCGCCGATCCGCTTGTAGGCTTCAGGGAAAACGATCATGTCGAGCGAGCCCGCCATGTCTTCGAGCGTAGCCTGCGCGTAGAAGTCGCCACGCTTGGATTTCAGCACACGCACATTGCTGATGATGCCGGCCGTGGTGATTGTTTCATCCTTGCCGGTGGAGTTCTTCATGGAAGAAATTTCTTCCGTAGTCAGCGCTTGCAGGTCGGCGAGCTTGTCTTTGTATTTTTGCAGGGGATGGCCACTGATGAAGAAGCCGAGAATTTCTTTTTCCGCGGAGAGGCGGGTGTGCTCGTCCCAGTCGGGGATGTTGGGAAGTTTGTCGTTGTTCGACGCGGCCTCTTCCTGCTGAAAGACGCCAAACAGGCCGTGCTGGCCGGATTCGGCGTCGCGCTGGGCTTTCTGCGCTTGATCCATGGCCTTGTCGAGGACAGCCATTAACTGGGCGCGACGCCCGAGTGAATCCATGGCGCCGCTCTTGATCAGCGATTCGACAACGCGCTTATTAAGAAGGCGCAGGTCGACGTGCTCGCAGAATTCGAAGATGGATTTGAAGGTACCGAGTTTCTTGCGCGCGGCGACGATCGATTCAATCGCGTTGCCGCCGACGTTCTTCACGGCAGCCAAGTCCAAAGCGGATCGACTCGCCGTGCGGGGTGAAGTTGGCGTCGGAAACATTGATGTCGGGCGCCTCGACGGCGATGCCCATCTCTCGGCATTCGTTGATGTATTTGACGACGTCGTCAGTCGAGCCCGTGACGGAGGTCAGCAAAGCAGCCATGAATTCGACTGGGTAGTGCGTCTTGAGATAGGCGGTGTGGTAGGCCAGCAGGGCGTAAGCAGCGGAGTGCGACTTGTTGAAGCCGTATCCAGCGAACTGTGCCATCAGGTCGAAGATTTTTTCGATCTTCTTGGCGGGATATTTTCGCTGGGCGGCGCCCTCGACGAAGCGCTCGCGCTGCTGCGCCATTTCTTCAGCTTTCTTCTTGCCCATGGCGCGGCGGAGCAGATCGGCTTCACCCAGAGAATAGCCGGCGAGGCGGTTCGCGATCTGCATCACCTGTTCCTGATACACGATCACGCCGAGGGTTTCCTGCAGAATCTCTTGCAACTCGGGAAGCTCATATTCGACTTTCTTGCGGCCGTGCTTGCGGTCGATGAAGTCGTCGATCATGCCTCCCTGAATGGGACCGGGCCGGTAGAGCGCGTTCAGCGCCGTCAGGTCCTCGATGGAATTGGGCTGATACTTGCGCAATACGTCGCGCATGCCGTGCGACTCAAACTGGAAGACGCCGGAGGTGAGCCCCTTGTGGAAGACCTTGACGTAGGTTTCGTTGTCTTCCAGCGGAATTTGTTCGAGAGTCAGCGGCGTGCCGCGCGTTTGCAGAATCAATTTTAGTGCGTCTGTGAGAATCGTCAGCGTGGTCAGGCCGAGGAAGTCCATCTTCAACAGGCCTAACTTATCGATCGCGACCATGTCGAAAGCGGTGACGATTTCGTCGTTCTTGGTGCGGTGCAGTGGAACCAGGTCGGTGAGTGGGCGGGGTGAGATTACGACTCCGGCTGCGTGAACGCCGGAGTTGCGGACCATGCCTTCCAGCTTCTTCGCGGTCTCGAACAGTTCGCGAATCTGCCCATCTTTCTCGATGGCTTCGCGCAGCTGGGGAGAATCTTCGATGGCCTGTTCCAGCGTGATGTTGAGCTGGGTGGGCACCATCTTGGCGATGCGATCGACGTCGGCGTAGGGAATGTCCATGGCGCGGCCAACGTCTTTGATTGCGGCCTTCGCGGCCATGGTGCCGAAGGTGATGATCTGCGCAACATTGTCGCGGCCGTACTTCTGCGTGACGTACTGGATGACTTCGCCGCGGCGGTTCATGCAGAAATCGATGTCGATGTCAGGCATGGACACGCGCTCGGGATTCAGAAAGCGCTCGAACAGCAACTCATGCTGGAGCGGGTCGATGTCGGTGATGCCGAGCGCGTAGGAGACGAGGGATCCAGCGGCTGATCCGCGGCCGGGGCCGACGGGAATGTCGTGTTCCTTCGCGTAGCGGATGAAGTCCCAGACAATCAGGAAATAGCCGGGAAACTTCATCTGCTGAATGATGCCGAGTTCGCGTTCGAGCCGCTGGTCGTAATCGGCGATGGAATGTTTCAGCTTGCCTTGCTCGTGCAAGGGACGCAGCACTTCCATGCGGCGCGCGAAACCTTGGCGGGTTACGTGAACGAAGTAGCTGTCGATGGTATAGCCCGGCGGCACTTCAAACTGAGGGAATGGCGTAGCGATCTTCTCGAGGCGCAGATTGCAACGTTCGGCTATGCCGAGAGTGCGCGACAGGACGTCGGGCGAATCCTTGAAAACACGGGCCATCTCGTCGTGATTCTTGACGAAGAACTGGGTGCCGTCGAACTTCATGCGCGCCGTGTCGTGAATCGATTTGCCGGTCTGGATGCACAGCATGACGTCTTGGGCGTGGGCATCGTCTTCGCAGAGGTAGTGGCTGTCGTTGGTGGCGACGAGAGGCAGGCCGAGATCCTTTTCCAATTGGAAGAGGTCGGCGTGGATGCGGTGCTCCATCTCGAGACCTTGATCCTGAATTTCGAGATAGAAATTCTGCTTGCCGAAGATGTCGGCGAACGTTCCGGCGGCGGCACGAGCGGCGTCGTAGTTGCCCTCAGTCAAGCGTTCGGCGACCTCGCCCTTGAGGCATCCAGAAAGCCCGATCAGGCCGCGTGAGTGTTCGGCGAGAAACTTCTTGCTGATGCGGGGCTTGTAGTAGAAGCCATGCAGCGAGGCTTCAGAGGTGATCTTGACCAGGTTGCGATAGCCCTCTTCGTTTTCAGCCAGCACGAGCAAGTGGTTATAGGTGTCGCCCTCGGGAGGAGTGCGCTCGATGTTGTGATCGTCCTTCTTGCAGACGTAGAGTTCGCAGCCAACGATGGGCTTGACGCCGTATTTGTGGGCAGCATTGACGAAGTGGACGGCGCCAAAAATGTTGCCGTGATCGGTCATGGCCACGGCTGGCATGCCGAGTTCACTTACGCGCTGGCAGAGTTTCTCGACATCACAGGCGCCGTCGAGCAGGGAATAATCCGTGTGCAGGTGCAGGTGGACGAATTGGGACATGGGCTACGGTTAGTTTAGCGCAAAGGGGATGGAGGAAAGGTGTGGACAGCTGTGCGTTTCCCGGTCTGGAGTGCTAGCTTCGCAATAAAATCTTCAGCTGTCGGTGATGTGGCTTACAATGAGTGGCTATCCCCCTGCGTGCAGCTATGAAGCTCAGTGCCTTCTCCCTCAGACGCGCTGCCGCGCTTGTCGGATTCGCGGCAGCGGTGGTGTTGGCCGGATGCGCAGGCGTGTCGACCGGTGGTCCCGAGTCTGTTCCTCCACCGTCGAATCATTCGGTTTATTTATCGTGGAATCCGAGCACATCGCCGGACATCTCCGGTTACAACGTCTATCGCGCGGTCTACACCAACTCCTGCGGATCATTTTCGAAGATCAATTCTGAGTTGACCCTGGAAACGACGTATGCGGATTCGGCGGTTGCGAACAATGCGTCCTACTGCTACACGACCACCGCAGTGAATACCAAGAAAGAAGAAAGCGGCTTCTCGGAAATCATCCCCAACGTGCAAATTCCGGCGGAGTAGGTAGAGGAGCGATGAAGTTCGAGAGGATGCCGCGCAGGGTATTTAGCTTGCGCCCGCGGCAGCTGCGGCTTGCGCCTGCTGCAGCAGTTTGCGGGTCTGGGCGATGAGTTCGGCGACCTCGAAAGGCTTCACGAGGTAGGGGACGTTGTGTTCTTGCAGGAAGGAGCGTCCGTCGCTCTGTTCCACGCCACTGGCGAAGGTAAACAGAACGTGGCCTTCCATGTTCGGACAATTTGTTTGAAGCCAGGTATAGGACTCGCGGGCATTCCATTCGCCAGGCATTTTGCCGTTCATGATGACGGCATCGAATTGTTCGGAGAGCAGGCGAGTCTTGACGTCTTGACTGGTGCGCGCTGTGACGACGGCGGCGCCTGCGCCAGACAGGACGTCCCGCTCAAACTCGAGAACGGACTCTTCTTCTTCCACGAGAAGCACGCGGCCGCTGATAGCTCCCTCATGCTGGCGCGCCGGGACTTTAGGCGTCTCGGGTTCAATGGCGGCCGCAGAGGCCGCTGGCAACTTCACTTCGATGACCGCGCCGCCGTCGGGACTGTTGTTGGCAGTGATGTCGCCGCCGTGTTCTTTGACGATGCCGTAGCAGATGCTGAGCCCGAGGCCGGTGCCTTTGCCGACGCTCTTTGTCGTGTAGAAGGGATCGAAGATGCGTTTGGGATCTTTGAGACCGGGACCGTCGTCGGTGAACTGCGTGCAGACGTGGCCGTTCTGCCAGAAGATCCGGACCTTTATTTTGCCGGAGCGGCCCGTTTCGAGGATGGCGTCGACGGCGTTATTGATGATGTTCAGGAAGACTTGCTCGATCTGGTGAGGATCAGCGACGACCAGAGCAGGCTCAGTCGGAGCTTCGCGTTCGACGCGGATGTTGTTGGTCTTCAGATCGTAGTCGCGCAGGGCCAGAGTTTCGTCGAGCACCTTCCGGATATCGACCTCTTCGCGCTCCGGCTTGCGCTGCCGGGCGAATGACAGCAGGTTCTGAACAACGCGGTGCGTGCGCTGCGCCTGCTTGAATAATTTGCTGACGTAGTCTTGCGCGCGGGTGTTGAGGCCTTCGCTTTCCAGAAGCTCGGCGTAGCCGAGGATTGCGGTGAGCGGATTGTTGAGTTCGTGCGCCACGCCCGCAATGAGTTGGCCCACGGCCGACATTTTTTCGCTCTGCAGAAGTTGTTCCTGCGTTTTGCGTAGATCTTCGTAGGCGCGGCAGGTTTCTTCGTAGAGGCGGACCTTTTCGATCGTGGTGGCGAGTTGACGACTGATGGCGACCAGCAGGTTTTCGTCGTTGCTGGAATATTCGTAGCCCAGATCGCTGCACAGGCCCATGATGCCGACGGGAGCGTCCTTGCCCCAGAAGAAAACCCAGATCCAGGAGCGGTCCGCGTCGGAACGGAGGAACTCGGCGACTTTGGGAGGCAAGTGCGGCAGATATTCCGCCGTGACGACTTCGGCGCGCGAGCGCATCACCAAGTCGCCGAAGCCATCGGCGAATGAAACTTCGGCTGCGCGAACCTGATCGCGGCTGCGCGGGCCCCAGGCCGCACGGCGCCGGTACGTAGTGTTATCGGAATCGGAAAGATATACGGTGCCACTCTCGCCGCCGAACAAGGTCACAACCTGGCGGAGGGTCAGGTTCAGAATTTCGTCCAAGTCGAAGGATTGCGCGGCGACGACGGCCATCGCGTTGAGGGCATTCAATTCACGGTTGCGGCGCCGCATCTCGTCTTCGGCGCGACGCTTCTCCGTCATGTCGAGAACGAAGCCCTGATAGCGTTCGATGCTGCCGTTGGCATCGCGCTTGGCGAAACTGCTCTCGACGGCGAGCAAGAGCGTTCCATCTTTGCGGCGCAGCGTGACATCGAAATTGCGAACGTAATTGTGGGTCTCGATTTCCTGGCGGAAGTTTTCGCGCTGCCGGGGATCGACACAGATTTCTGAATCGAGGTTGAGAACCAGCAGCTCTTCGCGAGTACTGTAGCCGAGCATGTGGACAAAAGCGTCGTTGCAATCGAGGATGCGGCCGTCGGGGGTGGCGACGTAGACGCCCTCTTGCACCTGCTCAAAGAGCAGACGATATTTTTCCTCGGCGGAGCGGCGTTCGGTGATGTCGCGAACGACGTGAATGATGCCCTGCTGCGGACTGCCTTGCTCGGCATAGGAAGAAGTCGAGACGACCGAGAAACCGCCGAAGCAGGGATCCGCGCCTTCGGTGAATTCTTCGTCTCCGCCCATGGCGCAGTAGGGACAGCCAGTCCACTCGCCGAAAGTGTGCGGGAGCACGGTCTCGCAGGTCGTTCCCATGACGTCGGCGGGAGCCTTGCCCAACTGTCCGAGCAGAACCTGATTGGCCTTGACGATGCGGAAGTCGGCGTCGTGAGCCAGAATGATGTCGTGGATGGAATCGAAGGTGTTTATCCACTGGCGCTGCGAACGCAATACCTGTTCCAGCAGCCGGAAGTTTTCGACCGCGATGGCCAGTTGCAGAGCGCAGGTCTGCAGGAAATCGAGTTCGTCGGAGGTCCAGTGACGGGTGCCTGAATTACCTAGCAGCAGCAGTCCGAGCGGCGCCTTCTTGCCGACCACGGGCAACATGACAACCTGACGGATTTTTTCTGTTTCGAGCGACTCGATCGTCTCGGGGGCGGCGGCATCACGCTTGGTAACACGCGGTTCCGGCTTCTCCAGCAGCTTGGAAAGATCCTCGCTTACATCGGCGAAGCCCGCGTCGCGCAGAAAGTCGGGGGAAACTCCGACGGCATGAGTTGCGATGAGGTGGCCGCCTTCGAGAAGACGGAACCAGCAAGCCCGCACTTTGGTGAGGCGCTGTAGTTCTTCGACGGCGGACTGCACCATATTCCCGTATTGCTGTGCGGTGACGATGTTGCCGGTAAGAGCCTGCACAACGGCGAGGCGCTTGGCTCGCGACCGGGCTTGATCAAAAACCACCAACAACATGGACAGGCCCAACGCGATTTCAGCGGCGACAAAGGCGGCGGAAGGAATCCGGTCAGTGAAAGGCTGCCAGGAAAGATGGAGCGTAGGCAGACACAGTGCCAGTAACCACGCAGACGGCTCCCAGCGCCCGCGGCGGGCCCGCAGAAGAGCGATCGACGCGGTCAGCAGAATAATGCGGTAACCGACTTCCACCGCTACGCGCAAGGGCAGCGAATCGGGCCAGAGGAGCACTCTCGCTCCGGCGAACCCCACCAGCACAGGCGTAATGACCATCAGAGGGACAATGAAGTCCCGGCCGCGCGTGTAGAGCAGAACGGCGCCGGCAAGCAGTCCCACGGCCAGCACGAACGAGGCCTGAACCGCGACTTGGTCGAAGGGCGCGGGGATGCGGCCGGCAAAAACGTGTTCGCCCAGGCGCGAGGCAGCCAACGCGGCCCAACCCACGATCCAGATTTTGAGATAGTTTTCGCGGAAAGCGCGAAGAGCGAGCAGAGAAGCGCCCAGCAGAATCAGCAGGGCTAACTCCGCCGTTGTGGGCTTGGCGATTCCAAGCCTTGCTACCGAGTTCAAAATCGACCAGAGGGAAGCGCTCATGTGTCGCGGACGTACGTATTCCTTGCTTTTGAATATCACGGGCGGGGGATTTCTCGATGGAGTTTCCGGACCTCAATGATTACTTTCGGAATCTCGCTGAAAGGTTACAATCGCCGATAGACTTTCGTGTGGGGTCATGCCAGATCGAATTCTTGTAGTTGACGACGAAGAGCCGATTCGGGAAATCATCGACTCGATGCTCACCGCTGCGGGATACGCCTGCAAACAGGCGGGTTCCGGCATGGAGGCGCTCGCCGTTCTGACCTCGGGCGAGGAGTTCGAGTTGATGCTGTCGGACCTGATGATGGCCGACCTCGACGGCATTGGACTGCTGGAGCGTACCAAGGAAAAGTATCCCGACATGCCGGTCGTGATGGTTACTGCTGTACACGACATTTCCGTGGCACTGGCTGCCATTCGTAATGGGGCATACGACTACCTCTTAAAGCCTTTCGAGCGTGAGCAGTTGCTTAACACGGTCAGCCGGGCGCTGGAGAACCGGCGGTTGAAGGTTGAGAACCGCACTTACCAGACGAATCTGGAATCTCTGGTCAAAGCTCGGACCGACCAGTTGCAAGCCGCGAACCGGGAGCTGATTGGGTCGTACGACATCACGCTGCAGGCTCTGGGGGATGCGCTGGACTTGAAGGATCGCGAAACTGAGGGCCACTCGCGGCGCGTGACCGCGTTCACCATGGCGATTGCGCGCGCCATGGGTTTGCCTCCGGACCAGGTCGCGACGATTGCCCGCGGTGCCTTTCTTCACGACATTGGGAAGATGGCCATTCCGGATAAGATTTTGAATAAGCCGGGAAAGCTTGACGCGGACGAAACGGCGATCATGCGCGAGCATTGTTTTAAGGGCTACATGATCGTCAAAAAGATTCCTTTCCTTAAAGAGGCGTGTGAGATTGTTTACTCGCACCAGGAGCGCTTTGACGGAACGGGCTATCCGCGGGGCCTGAAGGGCAACGAGATTCCTTTGGGGGCGCGCATCTTCTCGGTCGCAGACACGCTGGATGCGATCACGTCCGACCGCGCCTATCGCGCGGCAAGATCGCTGACGGAAGCGCGCAAGGAAATCAAGGAATGGTCGGGGCGGCAGTTTGATCCCGAAGTAGTCGAAGTTTTCCAGCAGATGCCAGACGAGATTTTTGAAGAGTTGCGGCGCGCGATCAGCGAGCAGACCGATCCCCTAGCCTATACCGCCGGCGCAAGAGATTAGCCTGCCGGCTGGCTTGGTCTCAAATGGGCCCCTGTGGTCTCTAAGGATGTTCTGAGTACCAGCGAAGGAAAAAACTTGAAGTTCATGAACCATCCGAAGCTCTGGGTCGGTGCCGCGTTTGCTTTCACGGCACTGGTCGCGGTGGCTTCTGCATTGCTGCCTCGCGGCTTAACGCTGGAGGCGGTGAGCGACATTGTGGGCGCCGTGCTCATGCTGTTCGCGCTGATCAGTTTTGCTTCAAATGGGCTGGCGAGCAAGGGCCGCACCCGCTGGTTCTGGATGCTTCAGGCTGCCGGATGGGCTTTATGGTTTAGTGACCAGATCGTTTGGATTGTCTTCGACCTGGTATTGCAGCGAAAAGTTCCGGCGATGTATCCCGCGGACGCACTCTTGTTTCTCGCGGGAGCGCCCATGTTTGCAGGGCTGTTGCTTCGGCCGCACCGCCAGCCCACGGAGCGAAGTGCGCGGCTGGGCGCGCTCGACTTCGCCCTGCTCGCGATGTGGTGGCTATATCTCTATGTGTCGTATGTGATCTGCTGGCAGTACGTGTCACCCAACGAGGCCGCATACAATCGCAACTTCGATCTGCTGTCTGGGGCGGAGTCGATTCTTCTCGCGTGCGTGCTGGCTGTCTTCTGGCGCCAGAGTTCGGGACGATGGAAGACGTTCTATGCGTGGTTCTGCGGAGCTGTCGTCTTCAATGCTACCGCTTTTTACATTCTCAATCGAGCCATTGAGAAGGACGTGTATTTCACCGGCAGTTGGTATGACACTCCGTATGCCGCGTCATTCGCGCTGTTCACGGCGGTTGCGGTGCTTGGGCGAAATCTTTCGCCGACACCCGAGACGGCGGCTGACGGTTCGTACAACTCGTGGATGGCCAATCTGGCCATGATCGCCGTGCTGTCGCTTCCCATCATGGCCTCTTACGCGCTGGTGGATCAGCAGTTACCGGCGCAGGCGGCGCGCTTTCGTGTGCTGGTGACTCTGACGACGATGTTCATGATGGCGTTCCTGCTGTTCATTCAGCATCATCGCCTGAATCAGGAATTGCGGCGCACCAACGTGGTGCTGCAAGAGGCCTCGCTTACTGATCCGTTGACCGGACTACGCAATCGCCGTTATTTTTCTGCCACGATTGAGGGGGACGTCAGCCAGGCGCTGCGCGCTCACTCCGATGGTCACGACCCGCACACTCGCGATCTCGTGTTTTATCTGATCGATGCCGACAACTTTAAAGAGGTGAACGACCGTTACGGTCATGATGTAGGCGACAAGGTTTTGCTGGAGATGGCGCATCGTCTGAGTTCTTCGATTCGTCACTCCGACGTGCTGGTGCGCTGGGGCGGAGAGGAATTTCTGATCGTCTCGCGCTACACCGATCGCAACGAAGCGGAACTGCTTGCCCAGCGCGCTCTTTCGGCGGTTGCGGATATGCCGTTCGTCGTGAACGCGTCGGGGGAGACAGTTTATCGCACATGCTCCATGGGGTGGGCGGCGTTTCCCTGGTTTCCCGGCGATCCGCGGGCGATCAGCTATGAAGAAGTTCTCACGCTTGCCGATCGCGGCTTGAATCAAGCCAAGCAGTCGGGCAAGAACAGGGCGGTCGGCATGTTGCCTGCCTCAGGACGAACCGCCGCCACAACGGTTGACGGACTACATTCCGACGGGCTTCAGGTGGACGTGCTGGCTGTCGCCGGACCCCGCAGCAAAGCTTAGATCGGCATTCCCGCAAGTTTGCGATCCCAAAACGTTCTTATGAGAGACGCAGTATTGGAAAGCTGGTAACGATGTTTGATGGTAGATCAGTAATCGTCGGAGGCTCGCCCATGAAAGTCGCCCGTTATTTCGCTGTTGTTCTTCTTCTGGCCGCTGCCGGAGCGTTGGCGCAGGAGCACCCCACTGTCACGGCGCAAGCGAACAGCGTCTACGTTGGGGCGGACGGCAAGTATGAAGCCGCTCCCGACACGGCGGTACTGCAATTCAACGTTTCCGTGCAGGATGATTCGTCGCAGGAGGCGTTTGAAAAGGCGTCGAAGAATGTGGAGCAGGTGCGGCAAGTGCTTGCGCACAAATGGGATCGAACCCAAGGCCGCTACGTTTGGATTCCTCTCGGTTCAACCGATGTATGACTACAGGAATCCGAAGCAAAGGGTCATTGGGTACCGGGTTACGACCGATGTCACTCTCAAGCTGAAAGATTTCGCGAAGGTGGGGCCGATCACGCAGCAACTGGCTGAGGCCAACGTGAGTGAGACGCAAACGGCGAGCTATACGCTCGAGAATATGGATGAGGCGAAGAACAAAGCTGTGGAAGATGCGTACCGGCGTGCGCATAATTCTGCCGAGACGCTTGCCCGCGCCAGTGGCCGCACGCTGGGAGAGCTTTCCTACGCGTCTGTGGATACGTTTGAGACACCGCGCATCATGATGGCGAGGGCGGCCCGTCCCATGGTGGCGATGGCAAATGCGGCCCCTGCGCCGACGGAAGAATTTACGCCGCAGACGGTGACCGTCACGGCGCACGTGAACGCGCTTTTCAATCTGAAGTAGCGCACTCGGCATCGCAACAACCCACGGTCTGGTTAGAGAACCACTGAGGTTGCGGCCGCCGTTGGAGCAGTCGCCGCCAGCGGTTCAACCTCAATCGTGAGACCGTCGACCTTGCGCACTACGACGAGTTGACCGATGGGAAGCGGGGATGAGGCGACGGCGTCCCAGAGTTCGCCGTGGACAAATACCTTGCCCAGCGGAGAGAGCGCAGTCTGAGCCACCCCAGTTTCGCCCACCAATCCCTGAGCTCCGGTGACGATCTTGTTGCGTCTCGCTTTGAGCGCGATGGTCATCAGGAAAGCCGTGATCAGGCCGAGAGGAATGCTGATCGATAGCGCAGTCAAGCAGGTGGACTCGCATCTCCGGAATCGGCGAATCGACCAGCAGCAGGCCGCCAAGTGTGAGCAGTACGATGCCGCCGACGGTGAGGACTCCGTGCGTTACAAACTTGGCCTCGGCGGCAAAGAGAGCGAAGGCTCCCAGGATCAGCACGAGCGCTGCAAACCGCGTGGGGAGCAGATTAAGCGCGAAGGCTGCAACAAGGATGAACACGACGCCGACAGTGCCCGGGATGACCGCGCCGGGATGGTTGAACTCGACGTAGAGCGCGAGCGCGCCGATCGCGAGCAGAAGGAATGCGATGTTTGGATCCATCAATTCGTCGAGCACGCGCTCTTTGACGGTCATGTCGAAGGCGACCACCGACTGGCCTGTGAGGTTCAGGGAATCGGAGTCCCCGTTGAAACGCTTGAAGGTTTTCCCTTGCATCTGGTGGAAGAGGTCTTCAGGCGTGGACGCGACGTAGTCGATGAGATGCTCCTTCAGCGCCTCCTGCTCGGTGAACGATTTCGACTCGCGCACGGCGCTCTCGGCGGCTTCGATGTTGCGTCCGCGCTTGCTGGTGACGGAGCGCATCAAGGCTGCAGCGTCGTTTTCGATCTTGCGCTTCATCTCGTCTTCCATTTTGATCTGGACGGGGCCAATCAGGGCGACTGGATGGGCAGCTCCGGCCGCCGTGCCTGGGGCCATGACCGCAATGTCGGCCGATTCGAGAATGAAAATTCCTGCTGACCCTGCGTGGCCGCCTGCAGGAGTCACGTATACGATCACCGGCACCGGCGACGACGTGATCTTATTGATGATTTCGTATGTAGATGTGAGCATCCCGCCGGGAGTGTTCATCTCGATCAAGACAGCTTGATCGTTGCGGCGGTGCGCTTCGTCGATGGCGCGCGAGATGTATTCCTGACTGATGGGCTGGATCGTATCGTCGACCACAACCTTCAGGATTTGGGCGGAGGCTGGAATCACGCAGGCTGCGATAGTTGCGACGCAGAGACTGATCCGCAGAAGCAGTTTGTTCTTCATAGCCAGAGTGGACAGGAGAGTCATAGGTCCTTCGCTTCGCGCAGGATGACGTGAAGACCGATTTCACAGATCTGCATGAGACGGGTCCGCGACACGTGTTCCGCTTGCGAGCCATACGGACAACGCCCGTATTGATTGTCCCTCTATTTTAGAGCGGCGGTGGGGATTTCTTCTTGAGAGGGCTCCTCCGGCGATGTTGTCGCTGCTGGAGGAGAAGAAGTCCAACCGGGCAAGTCGGTGCTGCCGGTGATCAAGCGCGCGCCCCGTTCGTAGGTGACGTAGGACCACGCCCACTGAATGAATACCAGCAGGCGATTGCGGAAGCCGATGAGAAACAGAATGTGAACGAAGAGCCATGACAGCCAGGCGAGAAAGCCGGAGATATGGATCTTGCCAAAGTCGGCCACCGCGGCGGCGCGGCCGATCGTGGCGAGACTTCCTTTGTCCCAGTAGTGAAAGCGAGGACGAGGCTTTCGGTCCCTTCTGGAGCCTGCTTCAACCTCGCGCCGAATGAGTTTTGCGACGAAGCGTCCCTCCTGTATGGCAACGGGAGCGACGCCGGGGAGCGGCTTGCCTTGCTCGTCCTTGGCAGCTGCGAGATCGCCGATGACGAATACTTCAGGATGCCCGGGAATACTCAGGTCCGGCTGGACGATCACGCGTCCGGCGCGATCGACGGGCGCGCCAAGCTTCTTGCCGAGTGGGGATGCAGCGACTCCTGCTGCCCACAGAATCACCGAAGCGGTCAGCCGAGTGTCGCCAATGTGGACGACGCCCGCTTCGACGCAGGTCACCATCGTCGAAGTTCGCACTTCCACGCCCAGGCGGCGCAGTTGATCCTCGGCGCTGCGGGAAAGATCCTCGGGATAGACGGGAAGAACGCGCGGACCGCCTTCCACTAACAGAATGTGCGTGCGCGCTGGATCGATGGCGCGGAATTCGTGAGTCAGGGCGTGCCGGGAAATTTCGGCAAGCGTTCCCGCTAATTCGACTCCAGTTGGTCCACCGCCGACGACCACAAAATTCACGGGGCGTGCCGAGTCTCCGGAGGCAGCGTCGCGCTCGGCAAGTTCAAAAGCGAGCAGCACGCGGCGGCGGATTTCCAGCGCATCTTCAATCGTCTTCAGCCCGGGAGCATAGGGTTCCCATTCATCGTGTCCGAAATACGAGTGGCCAGCGCCAGCGGCGACGATGAGATAGTCGTATGCGATGTCGCCCTCCGGGGTCTCAACGGTCCGGCGATCGACGTTGAATCCGGTTACCTCCGACATCAAGACCTCGATGTTTTTGTCGGAACGCAGAATGGAGCGAATTGGTGCGGCAATCTCTCCCGGCGAAAGGCCGGCCGTTGCGACCTGATACAGAAGAGGTTGGAACGTGTGATAGTTCCGGCGGTCGATGACGGTGACTTTGACCGGAGCTTTGCTCAGGCCCTGAGCGGCATTCAGGCCGCCGAAGCCGGAACCTACAATTACGACCCGAGGAATCGTCTGGTTGTTCATCTTGCTGTTCTGTGCCGTACCTATATAAGATTCACCGCGATGGCTGATAGTTCCATAAGTTCTTCGGCAGAGGGTGTAACCCCGGCATGGGTACGTGTGGCGATGCCGTCAGTGGCGGATTTGATTTTCGTTGCGTTGCTGTGCGTGCTGGTGTTTACGCCGCTGTCGGTGCGCCTGCTCGGGGATGCCGGGATCGGATGGCACATTCGCACAGGTCAGCAAATTCTGGCGACGCATGCGGTTCCGCGCGTGGATTCGTTTTCTTCGACGATGGCAGGTAAGCCTTGGTTTGCCTGGGAGTGGCTCTATGACCTGGCTGTGGGTGAGTTGGGAGCTAGCCTGGGACTCAATGGGGTGGTGTGGTTCACGGCGATAGTAATTGCCGCGGCTTTCGCAGGAATGTTTCGTTTTCTGATCGGACGCGGGACCAACATTCTGCCCGCTGTGGTGGCGCTGCTGCTGGCGGTGTGCGCGTCGATGATTCACTTTCTGGCCCGGCCTCACGTCGTGAGTTGGCTTCTCACGCTAGCGTGGTTCTGGATTCTCGATTCACACGAGCGAGGAGGTGGGGACGGAGGCGGAGAAAAAAAACTGTGGCTGCTGCCGTTGCTCATGCTGGTCTGGGTCAACGTGCATGGCGGATTTGTGCTTGGTTTCGTGCTGCTGGGGATTTTCTGCCTCAGCGCCATCTGGGAGTGGTACAGGGCGCGCGCGGACCGGATTGAAGAAGTGTTGCAGAAAATCAGGGCGGCAAAAAGAGCGCGGAGCCTTTTGTGGGCGGGCTTGCTCTCGGGAGTGGCGAGCCTGGCAAATCCCTACGGTTGGAAGTTGCACGAGCACGTTTACCAATATCTTTCCAACCGTTTTCTGATGGATCATATTGACGAGTTCCAGTCTCCGAACTTTCACCGCGTGGCGCAGAGATGCTTTCTGATTCTGCTTTTGATCACGCTGGCGACTTTGGCTGTGCGTGGCCGCGAGTTGCGGGTGAGCCAGGGGCTGATCGTTTTGTTCGCGGTATATGCTGGGCTGTATGCCTCGCGAAATATTCCCGTGTCTGCGGTGCTGCTGGTGATGGTGATTGGACCTTTGGCGCCCACAGTTCCTACAGGATTCTGGCAGCGCATGACCGCCGTTGAGACTGCGCTGCGCGGCCATCTCTGGCCAGTGCTTGCCCTCATAGTCACATTGGCCATTACTGCTAACGGGGGTCGAGTTGGATCGGCGACGCTGATCGACGCGCATTTTGATCCCCAACGAATGCCAATGTCGGCAGTCGATTTTCTGGAGAAGGACGGAGTCAAGGGACCGATCTTGAGTGTGGACAACTGGGGAGGGTACCTGATCTACCGACTGTATCCGAAGGCAAAAGTCGTGGTGGATGACCGCCACGATTTGTATGGCGACGAATTCTTCGAGTCGTACCTGAAGATGGTGCGCGTGGAGCCGGGCTGGCAGGATTTTCTTCGCGACCATGCGAATTCCTATGTCTTGCTTCCTAAGGAGTCGGCGCTGGCTGGCGTGATGGCTGAGGCCCCCGATTGGAAGACAATCTACGCGGATAATGTCGCGGTGGTTTTTGTACGTGGCTACGACAATCCGTAGCGAGTCCCGATGGTGCACGGCAGGAGATCCTTTATCGCAAAGGTCGCGAAGAAAATCGCGCAAAGTTCGCAAAGACGGAAAGCTCTGAAATCTGAACCGGCCCCAAACCATTCATTGACACGATTCGCGTTCACAGATATGTTCTCCGTACCCCGCAACTACGGCGTGTAGTTGCAGCTCGGTCCACGAATGTCGTTGCCATCCGTGACCCCAGACTTTGATCCACCACTCTACGCATCCGAGGAAGATTCTGAATGAAGTCCTATGCATCTAGTTCTGTCTGCAGAAAACTGATCTCGACGTCGTTGATATTTGCAGTTTTTCTGATGGCGTCGATTCTGGTCTCGGCCCAGACAACCGTCAGCTTGACTCGAGTCAGCTCCGATCCATTTTCTGTAGGCCCGGGCCAGCACGCGACTGAGGTTGAACCGCACTTGTTGGCATTTGGCTCGACGCTAGTGGCAGCGTTTCAGACGGGAAGGATTTTGAATGGCGGCGGAACCGACATCGGGTGGGCGACCTCGACCAATGGTGGAACGAGCTGGAGTCACGGATTTTTGCCGGGTCTTACGAAGGGTGAGGGAACCGGGCCCTATGACGCGGCTAGCGATCCGGCGGTTGCTTACGACGCGAAGCACGGGGTCTGGATGATCGCGTCGCTGCCGATCTCGAATACTTCGCAAACGCCCGCAGTGGTGGTGAGCCGGTCGACGGATGGTGGATTCACGTGGGAAAAGCCGGTCAGCGTCAACCCGAAAGCACCCAGTTCCGATAAGAACTGGATCGTGTGCGACAGTTGGTCAACGAGCCCGTACTACGGCAGCTGCTACATGGAGTGGGACGACCCGAACACCGGCGAGATTCTGATGAGCCGGTCAACGGATGGCGGGTTGACATGGTCGCTTGCGATCGGCACCGTGAACCAGGCCAGCGGCATCGGCGGGCAGCCGCTCGTGCAGCCCAGTGGGACGGTGGTCGTGCCCATTGAGTCGAACTTCATGTCGTCGTTTGTATCGACGAATGGCGGCGCGAGCTGGTCGGGATTGTCGGCAATCGCGGTGATTCAAAGTCATACCGACGCAGCAGGAATCCGCAGCGGACCTCTGCCCTCGGCAGCGGTGGATGGTGCGGGAAAGATTTGGGTGGTGTGGGAAGATTGCCGCTTCCGCGCGCAGTGTGCAACGAACGATCTGGTGTACAGCACGTCGACTGACGGCACGCATTGGAGCAAAGTGACGCGCATTCCGATCGATCCGGTGACGAGCGTCGTCGATCATTTCATTCCGGGCATTGGCATCGATTCGACGACATCGGGCGCAACCGCGCACGTCGGCGTTCACTACTACTACTACGGGCAAAGTAATTGCACCCTGTTGAGTTGCCGACTCTACGTGGGCTACATTTCGTCCCCCAACGGCGGGGCGACGTGGAGTCCGCATGTAAGACTGGCGGGCCCGGCGACTCTCAATCTGTTGCCGAATTCGCAGAACGGATTGATGGTTGGTGACTACATTGCGACGGCCTTTACGAACGGCGTGCCGCACGGCGTGTTTGCAGTGGCGAGGGCGAAGACGGGCACAGCGTATAACGAGGCGATGTTTACCGCACAAGGGTTGAGCGTGCCTTCGGAGGGAGCGGTGCTATCTTCGGCGGGCGATAAGCCGCTGCACAATCTTTCGGATAAGGTCGAGAAGGAGCATCCGGAAAAGGGCGCGATTCCTCCGGTGCGACGGGCGGCTAAGAAGAGCGCGAAGTAATTTCCGGAGTTGATCGCATGCGCTCGTGCAAGAATAGTCGGGTGCACAATTGTGTGACACTGTTTCTATGATCAAGAGAGTCGCGGATATTTTCTGCGGGCGGCAGGCCGCTGTCATCTTGGTCGTCTCGGCGGTTCTTGCTCTCTCAGGATGTTCGGGCTCGCCGCATTCTACGGTGCAGACGCCGCCTCCGGTCCAAGGAACACTCAGTCAAATCAGTTCAGATCCGTATTCGATTGGTCCCGGTCAGCATGCCACCGAAGTTGAGCCGCACGCACTGGCGAACGGCTCGACGATCGTGGCTGCATTTCAGACTGGCCGCATCGTAAACGGAGGTGGCACCGACATCGGTTGGGCAACGTCAACCGACGGCGGCACAACCTGGAGTCGTGGATTTTTGCCAGGTCTGACGAAAGGCGAAGGTACAGGTCCTTATGACGCGGTTAGCGATCCAGCCGTCGCGTACGACGCGAGCCACGGCGTCTGGATGATCGCCTCGTTGCCGATCTCGACGTCCCAAACACCAGCGGTCGCGGTGAACCGTTCGACGGATGGCGGCTTCACCTGGCAGAGCCCGGTCAGCGTGGATCCGACGTCGATTGATTCCGACAAAAACTGGATCGTGTGCGACAGTTGGCCGACGAGTTCGCACTACGGAAGCTGCTACGTGGAGTGGGATGATCCCCTGAACGGTGACAAAATTCTAATGAGCACTTCTACTGATGGAGGTCTGACGTGGGGAGCGGCGACTCCCACGATTGGGCAAGCCCTGGGAATCGGCGGGCAGCCGCTGGTGCAGCCGAACGGAACTGTGGTCGTGCCGATTGAGACGGATGCCATGTCGGCATTCAGTTCGAGCGACGGCGGCGCAACGTGGACGGTTCCAGTGACGATCTCAAACATACAGACTCATTTGGATTCCGGAGGAATCCGGAGCGGCCCGCTGCCGGCGGCGGCGATCGATGGGGCGGGAAATGTTTGGGTGGTCTGGGAAGATTGCCGTTTCCGCGCCGGATGCTCAACGAACGACCTGGTATACAGCACGTCCGCCGACGGAGTGACATGGACGGGGGTCACGAGAGTCCCGATCGATGAACTGACGAGTGGTGTGGATCATTTCATTCCGGGGGTCGGCATTGATCTTGCAACTTCGGGGGCGGGTGCCCACGTCGCAATTCACTATTACTACTATTCGCAGAGTGCGTGTACGGTATCCACCTGCCAACTGAGCGTGGGCTATATTTCCTCTGCGAATGGAGGATCGACGTGGAATGCAGCGATCACTCTCGCCGGGCCGATGCAACTGAGCTGGCTTCCAAATTCGCAGAATGGATTGATGGTGGGAGATTACATCGCGACCGTGTTCACTAGCGGCATTCCGCATGGCGTGTTCGCGGTCGCGGCGACGAATTCGGGAGGCGCGTTCAACGAGGCCACATTCACCGCGCAAGGATTGACGGTGGCGGCGGCGGGCCGGCAGTTATCGTCGGCAGGAGAGCGGCCTCTGCACAAATTGTCAGACAAGATTGAGCACGAACGTCCGGAGAAGCGTGTCCCGCCTTTACGGCGCAGGGCGAGGCGGAGTGCGAAATAGCGGGCGCCGGAGAGGTTTCTAAAAGCGGTCGTTGGTATCGATGCCGAAGCCGAGGATAGCTGTTACTTCCACCGGTTGGTTGCCTCGCATTGCGGGTTGAAATTTCCAGCTGTGCAGCGCTGCGATGACCTTGGCGGTCATGCCTGCTGGCCCTGGCTCCAGCACGTGCAGGTTCCGGATGTTCCCTGCAGCGTCCAGCGTGCATTTGATGACCATTCGGGTGCGAGGCAAGCCCTCGGGGAGATCGGCACGAATCTTCTCCGGGCCCGTGAGCGTGGCGCCGAATGGGTGACTGGTGGATGCTTCATCGGCAAATTCCATGATGACGGTGCCTAGAGAAGTATCCACGTAAGTTGTGTAGGTCTCGCCGTGCAGCTGGTTCTTGTAAGGCTCGAAGGCTCCGCCTGAACTTGCTGTGGCAACGATGGTTACGCCGAGTTGCTCCCGATGTGTCTTGACGTTGGAGCGGCCGGGTAGTTGCGGATCGCCCGCAGGATCGTCACCAAAGCCGATCGTCACGGAAGAACTGCCGCCGCTGACGGACACTCCAGGGACGGGAGGATTTCCACTGGCTGCGTTTCCAGCGCCGCCGGGTCCGGGGTTGGGAGAGATTCCGGCGCGATCAGTAGGGGCTGCACCACGGTCCGATGCCGTCTTGCCCGCGCCGGAAGCAGTTCCGTTCACGCCACTCCCAGGGCCAATGCCTCGTCCAATGCTGGTGCCTCCGCCGCCTCCTCCGAGACCTGTCTTGTCTCCGCCTGAGGGCGATAGCGAGAGGGAACCTGTGCCGCCGGTGGTGGGCAGTCCAACTTTCGGGCCGGGCTGGCTTGAGATCACAGCGCCGGCGTTGGTGCCGCTACCTCCGTTGCTCGGTTTGCTGGAGGGCGAGGCCACGTCGAGCGGGGCGCCTAAACCTGTTCCCTTACGACTCAGTCCTGATCCCGTTGCGCCTGCGCCACCCCCAAGGGAAGGAGGCGGTGGGACGACATTGTTTGCGAGCAGTGTGCCGTTGGGTGTTCCGGTGCCCCCTCCGGTATTGCCGGTGCCGCCGCCGACACCAGAGAGAGATGGGGGTGGCGGAACAACCTTTGGCACGCCCAGCGCGGGGGCAGCCGAAGTGGCAAGAGAACGCGTGCCCGTTCCTCCAGATACGCCCTCGGTCGGGGGCGGAGCAATCACATCGCTTCCGAGAGACGCCCCTACTCCGCGACGACCACCGCGCGGATTTCCGCCTGCGGAATTCGCGGCCACGCTCGGAGGCGGAGGCACAACATTGGCGGGAAGTGATGCGGCAGCGTTGCCGGTTGTTCCGGATGGACTTACCGTGGGCGGTGGAGGAACTACTTCCGAGGGACCAAAAAGTTTCCCGATCAGGCTGCTCACGAACGATCCATTTCCCGCTTGCGTCGGCGGCGGAGGTACAACCGCCCTGGATGGATCAGGAACGCTCCCGCTGGCGAGGCGATGCAAGTCTCGGGCGACGTCGGCCGAAGGAGGCGGAGAAATCACCGAGGGCGACGGTAGAGCCATCATGGGATCGCGGCGGGTTGCGCGCTCCGGCGCAGACACGGGAGGGGGCACGACCGAAACATTGGTCTCCACGGGGGCACTGGAGATCTCGCGGCTCACCGCACCCGGAGCCGGAGGAATAACATTCGCGGCCAGGGTTGGGGTGGAGCGAGCACTATCACGAGTGACCGTGGGAGCGGGCGCTACGACAGAGGTGGCGAGCGATGGCGCAAGGGAAAGCGAGCGGTCGTGCGCAACCTTCGGCGCTGGAGGAATCACTGCAGGACCCAGCGCGGGTGCGACGAGCGCGTGATCGCGGGAAACGTTGGGCGCGGGAGGAATGACCGACGCACTGAAGTTCGGCGCCATGAGACGTTCGTCGCGCGCTACGTTCGGAGCTGGCGCGATCACGTTATTGAGTGCGATGCCGTTGCGGGTGTAATCGCGGATGACGTTCGGAGCCGGAGCTACTACCGTGGCCGCAAGATTAGGAACCGAGCGAGTCGATCGAACTCCTTCCAATGGCGGAGGGCCGGCGTCAGGCCTGATCGCGAGCAAGTTGGCCACCGCGTCGCTCGAGGAAGGAAGCTTAAGATTAGGTGCGTCCACAACCCTGGGCACAAGCGAGCCGCCGCGCGCGACTCGAATCGTTTGCGTGCGATGGTGGGCTTCCTCCCCGCCGGCACGGCCAGTGGCTCCGGCATTTGATCCGCCGAGGTCTTCCGTTCGAGGGAGTTCATCGCCAGAGTAGTAGATGACCTCGTGTGGAGAAATCCTGGGCGCAACGTAGGGGCGAAGCTGCGCGAGCTTCATGGGTACGATGATCACGGCAAGAACCAGGAAAGCTTCGAGTGCCCACGAGGAGATCATCACGCGAACGGGAATCAATCCGAAAGGAGCTTCGCCGGCGAGGCGAGCTTCAGAACGGGCGAGCGCGGGCCGAATCGAGGTGCGAAATTCGCTCCACCGCGAAGACCACTCTACAAGCAACTTGGGCGCCTCGTGGGCTACGACGGCTTCTTCGAGTTGGAGTGTCTCAATCACGCGGGCAGTACTTTTCCATTCCTTGAAGTCGTGATCTCAATTCTATCGCCCACATCGGTTCCGGTTTCCGCGGCGGTTGGACAGGGTAATTCCAACACCGAAGCAGCCTCCAGCCGTACCGGGGCGAATCGCCAAGGCTGCAGTCCGCGTTGGACGTAGACCACGGTCAGCGAACGGTCTAGATAGATGACATCGAGCGGAAACCTCATCCCTAGAGTATGAACGCCGTGGCAGGGGACAATCCAGAGGCCAAAGCCATTACGGAAGTCACCCGGACCGAGGCCGAGCAGACCACGCAGGCGGCTCCAGTGCGCATCTGCGACGGCTAGAGCAGTGGCCAGATAAGCCTGGCGTGTGCGATTGAAGGCTTGCCCTTGCGAAGAAAAAACTGGCATCGAAGGTCAAACTCCCCGTGGTGCAACGAATGATCTTTACGAACGATTCCAGCAACTGCTCCGCGCTCCCGAGCTTAGCGTCCGGTGAGAGAACGGTACGCTTGAATCAAAGCCGGTCCTACCGAAACAAAGAGGAAGGGGAGCAATACGAACACGACCAGGGGGGGGACCATCTTGATAGTGGTTTTCGCGGCCTGTTCCTCGGCCCGCTGGCGCCGGGCGGTCCGCAATGAATCCGAATGTACGCGTAGTGCCTGCGCGACGCTCGTACCGAAGCGGTCCGTCTGAATCAGTGTACCCACAAGAGCACGGATATCGTCAACTCCGGTGCGATCGACCAGATTGCGAAGAGCCTCGGCGCGGGGTTTGCCGGCGCGCATCTCGAGGGTCACCAGGTGCAATTCGTCGCTGAGATCGGGATGGGAGTGTTGCAAATCTTCGCCGACCCGCATCAGCGCCTGGTCGAGAGCCAAGCCGGCCTCAACGCAGATCACCGTGAGGTCGAGAGCATCGGGCAGCCCGAGGCGGATGCGCTGCTGCCGGTCCTTGATCATTCGCTTGAGGATGAAGCGGGGAAGAAAGAAGCCAAGTCCAGGAATGCCCGCGAGCAGAAAAATGTTGTCGAAGCCGGACACCAGCGCTACCGCGGCGAAGCCGATGCCAGCCATGAGAAGGCGGGCGCCAAAATAATAGTTAACTTGAATCGCGTCGCGATATCCTGCCTGAATCAACCACGCCCGGGTGCGGGAAACGTCGGCCGGCGAAAGCGGGATGGCTTTGCTGAGCGGGTCCATCGCCTGCTCAAGTCGTTCACGGAAAGCGGGCTTGGTCTCCGTCGGCTGTTGCTGCCCTCCCAACGCTCGCAGGCGAGCTCCGAGGACAGAACTGGGCGTGACTGCGGCGGCGCCGAAGGAAACTATGACCAGCGCAACCGTTACAAACACGACAATGGCTATGACTAAAGGCAGCATTCCTATACCTGAATCTTGATGATCTTCTTAATCACGAAATATCCAATCGTTTGCAGAGTGAGCCCGGCGACGAGGAGCGTGTGCCCGATTGGATCATTGAACAACGGCTTAACAAACTCAGGACTCATCACCATGAGCAAACCGACTACGACCGGAGGCATCCCCATCAGAAAGGCCATGGTGAGGCGTCCCTGAGCGGTGTAAACGCGGACCTGGCGTTGAATCTTGAAGCGCTCGCGGATGACATAGGACAAGTTGTCAAGAATTTCTGCGAGGTTGCCGCCGGTCTCGCGCTGCAGCATGACGGCAGTGACGAAGAACTTGACATCGACCAGGGGCACGCGCTCGGTGAGATTGAGCAGCGCGTCGCGTACGGGCATGCCGAATTTCTGCTCTTCGTACAGCTGGCGAAACTCGCCAGCCACCGGCTCGGCGACTTCGCTGGTGATCATTTCCAGCGCGGTGGTGAAGGCGTGTCCGGCGCGAACGGCGCGGGCGAGGGTATCGATGGCTTCAGGAAAGAGCTCCTCGAATTTCTCGAAGCGCTTTGTCCGTTTGATCGAGGCATAGGCGTATGGGCCGATGAAGCCGATCAGCAGGCCGACCCAAGCGACTTCCATACGCTTGCCGAAAACATAGAAGACAATCGCGGCCGCGATGCCGGTAAGAATGGACAATCCCAGAAGATTGCCGGCGCGCATCGACATGCCAGCCTGGGCAAGCGTCTTCTGAATGTCGGCGATGCGTTCGGAACGCCGCAGCAGGCCATCCAGGGCTGGAATCTGGCTGAGTTGCTCATCGCGCAGGAGGGCGAGTTCGTCCTCGGGAGCGCGTTCGGGAGACTTGCGCTCGCTGGTCAGACGTTCTTTCAGCAGGCGGGCTTGAGCGCTGCGCTGGTTAACGAGCGAGCCGAGAGCGAAGGCTGCGACCGCAACGACAACGAAGACGAGAAACGCCATTAGAGCCGCAGTCATGATGGGTTCAAACCTCCGTCCTCGATTCAAAGAGCGCCGGACGCAAGCGCGCGCCGCCGGTCGCCAATCGCTCGGCAAACTGGGGACGCAGCCCCGTGGCACGAAAAACGCCGCGGACTTTACCGCTTTCGTCGATGCCAGTGCGGTCAAACGTGAAGATGTCTTGCATGCCGATCGAGTCGTCCGCCATGCCGGTAATTTCAGTTACGGTGATGACCTTGCGCGTGCCGTCTGAGAGACGCGCGATCTGAATGACGGCGTGAACCGCAGATGCAATCTGATGGCGGACGGCCCGCTCGGGGATATTGAGGTTCGCCATCGAGACCATATTCTCCACGCGAGCCATCGCATCACGCGGGGAGTTGGCGTGGACCGTGGTTAGAGATCCTTCATGGCCAGTATTCATCGCCTGCAACATGTCGAACGCTTCCTCGCCGCGCACCTCGCCGACCACAATGCGGTCGGGGCGCATACGCAAGCTGTTGATGACCAGTTGCCGCTGCCGGACGGCGCCTTTTCCTTCGATGTTGGGTGGCCGCGTTTCCAGGCGGACGATGTGTTCCTGCTTGAGTTGAAGTTCGGCAGCGTCCTCGATAGTTACGATGCGGTCTGAGTTGGGAATGTAGCCCGAGAGAACGTTCAGCAGGGTCGTCTTGCCGGCGCCGGTTCCGCCCGATACCAGGATATTTAGCCGTCCCTTGACCATGGCGGAAAGCAACTCGAGCATCGACTCGGTGAGGCTCATGTTCTCGATCATCTGACGCGCAGTTACCGGCTCGCGTCCAAAACGGCGAATCGAGAGGCAGGGGCCGTCGATGGCTAGCGGGGGGATGATCGCATTGACGCGTGATCCGTCGGCCAGTCGGGCGTCGACCATGGGCGAAGACTCATCGACGCGGCGCCCGACCCGCGAGACGATGCGCTCAATGATCTGCATTAGGTGCGTATTGTCTTTGAACGACAGGCCGGTGAGTTCGAGTTTGCCCGCGCGCTCAATGTAGACGCGGTCGTGACGGTTGACCAGGATGTCGGAGATCGTCGGATCTTTGAGCAGCGGTTCCAGCGGACCCAGGCCGAAGATTTCGTCGAGGATTTCGCGGGAAAGGCGTTCGCGCTCGGCGAAGCTCAGAGGCACGACTTCAGAGTTCACCGCATTGCGGATAACGACCAGCACTTCGTCGCGCGCCGAATCGCCCGAAGTTTTGCCCAGCTTTTCCAGATCGAGGCGGTCCAGAATCTTGCGGTGCAGGTCTGCTTTTACCTGCTGGTAATCGGTGCGCTCGAAGGATTGAAGATTTGCCATTGGCCCCTAACCCTGCTTAATCCCGTGCCCTAAAAAATTAAACCGACTTGAACAGCGACCAGGCGGCGCGTTTTACGTCGACATCGTTGCGCGTCAATTCCTGCGCCAGCCCGTAAAAACATCGAGCGATTTCGGTGTTGCGTTGCTCCATCAGCGGCGTTCCGCGATCAATCGCCCCCGACACAGCGAAATACTGATTCGGTACGCGCCACAACAACTTTGCTCCTACTGCGGCCTCGGCATCCGCTTCGCTGAATCCGGGCACTTTGCGAAATCGGTTGAGAACCAGGCGAACGCGCTCACGGCTCCCACTCTCTCCCAGATATTGTTGCACGCGGGCCGCGCTCCACAGAGACGCAACGTCGGTGCAAGCCACCAGCAGAACGATCTCGGAAAGGCTGGCGATCAGGCGGCTGGCCGCGTCGAAACGCGACGAAGCGTCCACCACGACGTACCGGTAGTGCGTCACCAGCATGTCGAAAAGCCGGACGAACTCCGCCGTCGAAGGATCAACGGCCGCGGGCACATTCGTCCCTGCCAGCAATTGCAATCCGCCCGTGTGACGAGTCATGAAACTCTCGAGCAGGGAAGCGTCCATGCGGTGAAGATTGCGGGTGGCGTCGGCTACGTTGAAGACCGGCTTGAGATTCAGATGCAGCGCGGCGTGGCCGAGCGGAGCCAGATCGACGAGCGCGGTTTGCCCGTGCGCAGACTGCAGCGCCATGGCTAGGTTGACGGCGACGGTCGTCGATCCGTTTCCACCCTTGGCGTTGATCACCGAGAAGACTTTACCGCGGGGGCCTTCCTGTCGAACCCTGCGCTGGGCCGTTGTCAGGCGCACAAACGCTTCGAGCAGATCGGTGGTCGTGGTGGGACGCTCAATAAATTCGCGTGCGCCCACCCGCATCGCGTTCACGATGACTTGAGGCTGGTTGAGATTTCCGACGGCGAAGATAGCGGCTTCGGGCATCTCCTGATGGAGGAGTTCAATCGCCCGCAGAGCCTGCGAAGCATTGTCGGCGGGGATGTCTACCAAGGTGACGTCGGGATTGGCCGAGCGCACGCGTCGGGTTACGGGATCTGAGGCTGCCATCGGAAAGCTAGCGCAGGTATGAACGGTGCGCGCGACGCTGGTGCCGTCGACCAGCACCTGCAGCACTGCGCGCTGCTCATTATCTGTGGCGACGATGACAACTGAAAGCTCTGGCATGACTACCCTGCGGTTTCCCCATGCACCGCGAAACGCTTCGCCCAGGCTTACGCCGGGGGATGTTCACTTGCTCGGTTGCTTGCTGTGCGCTTTGTCAAAACTGTCCGGGTCCAGGAACGGCTGCGGGTTCTTGGGCAGCACCGGCGGCTGAGTGTTTGGCGAAATTCGTTTTACCGTGCACAGAACCATGAGTTCGCTATTGCTTTTCTGCGCGCTCTTGCTGCGGAAGAAATTTCCCAGAATCGGGATGTCGCCCAGCCCTGGAACTTTGTTGTAAATGTCGGTGACGCGATTGTCCATCAGGCCAGCGATTACGAAACTCTGCCCATCCTGCAATTCGAATTCAGTCTCTGCCTTGCGGGTGCTGAGTGCAGGCACGGTGAAACCAGAAATTGTGAGCGCGTTGGCGAAATCGAGAGTACTAACCTCAGGCGCGACCTTCAGATGAATGTTTCCGTTTGGCATGATTACCGGAGTGAACTGCAGGCGCACGCCAAACTCCTTGAACGAAATCGTAACGGCTGTGAAACCGGCGCCGGGTTGCACAATGGGAAATGGAAATTGACCCCCAGCGAGGAAACTGGCTTCCTTTCCGTTGAGCGCGATCAGGTTTGGCTCGGCGAGAATCTGGAGAAGATTCTTCGTCTGAAGCGCTTCAATCACAACACCAAAATTTATGTCAGGACGAAAAAGAAACAGGTTCAAGACGTTGTTGAGGGTTTGGGTAGCAGTGGTCGTTGTGGTGACGGTACCGTTGGAAACAGTCGTTGTAGGCGGCTGGCCCAACGTTTGAGGTCCAAAGCCCCCAAACTGGCCGGTGGTTGTTGTACCGATGGTGTTGCCACCTCCCGTTGAGACAAAATTTGCCCCCAACTGTGTGAGAGCGCTGCGATCGACTTCGGCGAACTTTACCTGCAGCAGTACTTCCTGGGCTCCGACGGGTCCGAAGGTAAGCACATTGACGACCTTCGGCGAATAGGCACCGGCGAGATCTCCGGCGCGCTTCGCCACGTCTTCAGTAGTGACATGGCCGGAAAGAACAATCGCCGCTCGTGAAGGAGTAACGGTGATCTGCTCGTCGGGAAAGACGCGGTGTTCCTCTTCAGCGCAAGCGCTGACATCGACGTCGACGCGCAGGTCGAAGCTGCGCGAGCGCTCTAGCTCATCCCAAATCAGAAGGGAAACTTCTCCCGGAGTTTTGCCGTGCACCAGAATCTGCGTTGGCGTGATAACCGTGGCGTAAGCAATCGAGGGGTCGGTAATGGAGATGCGCTTAAGTGGCTCGGTGGTATTAATCAGCAATGACTTGCCGACCATAACGCGCAAGGGCGCCGATGCCTGGGATTGCGGAGCCAGCGTCGTGGTCTGGGTTCCCATCGTCGCGGGTGCCTGTGTAGGGGCGGGAGTCTCCGGTGCTTGTGCGGGAAGCGGAGCCCCTGGTTGCTGCATGCGTTCTGCAAGTGCGGGAATGGCCGCGGCATACAACACGATGGCGGCGAGTAGCGTTGTGCAAACTTTCATTCTCAGATTCCTCTCCCTTTGAGGAGACTCGCTGAAGCGCAAAGACGCGACTTGTGTGACTGAATTCTTTCTCATCACTTGCCCGTGCAACCTTCGTCTGTGCATTTGACTAAATCAGCCTTCTTGTCGCCCTGGTAGACCTCAATGCTGACGCCGGTCGGCGGTGCAGCAATGGGTGGCGCCTTTTGCGCCACATGATGAATCACAGGGTGCTCGACGGGAGCGGGGGCCATCCCCTTATAAAGAGCTCGCGAGTTTGAGGACGGGACCTCGTCCTGTTTAGTATCGAGCGGATTGCGCAGAGCCAGTTGGATGTGTCCTTGAGAACTGGCCAGCGTGAGCCGCTGGGCATCGTCCGGCGAAACTAGCAAGGTGATCACTGCCGTGTTCTGCGCTTCACCGGTGGAAGTGCGCTCGAGAGTGTGACCCGACGCCAACACGGCGACGTTCTGGAGCACGGTCGTGGTTTCCTGGTCACCACCGCTGCCGGGAGTCCCGGTCAGAAGAACGTCAACCCGAGTCCCGGGCGTGACGAATCCTGCGACGGAGACGACTTCATTCACGCGCACGGAGACGGCGCGCATTCCCGGAGGTATCAAGGAAGGCAGTCCGGAACCGGCATTTTCCTGCGCCAGCCGGTTGGGCAGAATGAATTCGCCTTTGGCGATGGGAACCGTGACTCCGTGTCCCAGCACGTCGGAGCGTCTCCTGGGCGCGCCAGGCGGCAGATCGGATGCGGGGATCTTGATGATCTTGATGTCGTGCTCTTCTACCCTTGCCCCAACCTGGAGATCGTCCGCGGCGACGATTACATCGACGCCGGGCTCGCTGCTGACGCCGCTTCTCGACTGCATCGTCTTATACACATACACGCTGGCGAAGAAGCCCAGAGCCAGAGCGAATACTCCGATCATCAATAAACGTGTTCGGTTCATGCTACTCCCTTAAAAGCGAAAACTCCGTCCGCCAGCCTGACGAGGGCCGGCAGCGTTAGTGTCTGAGCCCTCGAGTTGGCGCTACTGAATGGAACTGGCGACGGAGGAAAACACGTTGTTGGCGTTTGATCCGATCAACCGAACTGTCCCAACAACGATGACGAGAATTACCGCCAGCATGACCGCGTATTCCGCGATGTCCTGTCCTTCCTGCTCACCCCAAAGTCTGCGTACAAGTTCCATAGAAGCTCCTCTGTTGCTGATTTTTTATTCGAGATCGAGTGGAAAGGCCTTGCCCCGTACAAGCTGGGACCAGGGCAAGGGCGCCGCATCACTTTACGGTCTATCTGTCTTGATTATCGGATGTGCGAGACTCTGCCCCCTCGAACAGGGTAATCATACCCTGCAATATAGCCAAAAGGTCGTAATTTCTTGCATACCTGGGGAAAAACAGATTACTACCGGGTGACTCCGGAGGAACTACTCCGTTGGCGTAAGGGCTCGGGATTTGTTGAGTTTGAGGGGTAGTGGCGGGACCCGCGGTATCAAGCTCGGGTGAGGTGCTCCCAATCTCTACCGCCGACGAGGAGCGCGCCCAGGGCAAGCGCGACTGCGAGTGGCAGGACGGGACTTGTATACAGGGGGAGCTGCCAGAAGCGAAGCAGGGAAGCCGCAGGGTAGACGAGAGCCGCAAGCAGCAATCCAAACGCCGCGATCCACGGCCAAGCCACAAGGATCCAGACGGCGCCGCGAGAGAGCCGGGTGAACGAACCTTCGCTTCCCGGGTAGGCGGAGTGGAACAGTAGACACAAGAAGCCGGGTAAGAGCAGCAATTGGGCGTGAGGGGCGAGGGTCGGGATAACGACCGCAGTCGCGGCCAGCATCAGGCTGGTGATTAAGAGAAATCCCGGTGAGTCCGCCGGCAGGGATCGGTGTCTCCAACACAAAGCGAGGGCCGCGATCAGAAGGAAGGCGGATACAAGCGAGCCCATAGCGGGATTCAGCCAAACATCGAGCAGGGAATGGCCGTAGGCATAGTGGCGATAAGCGCGGATGACGTGCAGGAAATTGTGGATCCATCCGGGCACGAGCCATTCACTGACGGCAACGAGGACGAGCATCGTGGCGAGGAAACTCAGGGTGAGGGAGCGTCTACGGCGCCAGTCAGCGAGCGTCCATAAGAGCAGCCACGGAACCAAGGCGACGGTGAACTGTGGCTTAAAAGTGGAAGCTGCCAGGAAAATGCCGGCGAGTACCATCCGGTTGGCGGTGAGAAAAAATACCGTGACCGCAATGAATGCGGCGGCGATAAGACTCAGGTTTTGCAGCTTGATGGCCTGTAGTGCCGGAAAACTGCCCAGCAGGAACAGTGCGATTGTGCCCCATAGCGCTGGCGGCGGGCGGAAATGTGAGACACGCAACCACAGCGCAAGGCTGAAGAGCGTGAGCAATACAGAGGCGATGAGAAATGCCTTTTGCGCAACTGAAAATGGAGTGTAGATCGTGGGCCAAAGAAGTAGGGCTGCATATGGCGGATAGGCAAATCCGCCGGCGAGGCCGGAAGGATCGCCCGGAGTCGCGGCCACAGGAGCACCGTAAATAACCGTTTGAATCTCGTGGGAAACGGCGGGAGAATACGGATCGCGTCCATGGAGAAGAAGTTCATGCGCTCCCCACCAGCGCGCGTACAAGTCAGAAAAATGTGGAGGCTGGTTGACACTCCAAATAGCCGTGACGTAATGAGCCATGCTGGCTGCCGAGACGATGCTGAGCAATAGCCAGAAGGCGGACCGGGAGATGAATGGAAAGTTCTTCATGTCCTCACTTACGCGGGCGCCGGAGATTGAGGATTCTCTCTGCGGAAGGGCCATTCAACAATCACGATCGCCAGCGCTGCCACAAATACTCCCGCGATGATGTCTATGACGTAATGCCATTCCAGCATGATGATTGCAGCGACCAGGAGCACATCATACGCGGCGAGGGCGATCACCATGCGCCTCCAGCGCCGCAGAAACCAGATCACGATAAGAGGTTGGGCGACATGCATGCAAGGCAGGCCGATGAAGTAATCGGTGGGGATACGGATAAGAGCCTCGTGGTGCCAGCGCGCCAGCGCGTCGGTGATCAACGTTTTCTGGATGGTGTAAGCCTGCAGACTGGCGGGAAAACGGGAGAAATGATCGGGGCAAAGATAGTAAGGGCCCTGCGACGGCCAAAGATAGAAAATGGCGAGCGCGAGATAGTAGGACATCAGGAGCGTTCCGACCAATTGCAGAGCACGGCGTCGTCCGTCGCAGAGCGCGACGAGGATCATCGCTGCGCCGATCTGAGGAAACATCCCGAAGTAGATAAATTCCAGAAACCGAAAGAACGACAGCGGGAATAGGCGCACGGCCCAATGCGCGATGTCACTTACGGAGTGGCCATGCAGTAGCCAACGATCGATCGCAGCCAATGCCGGATCGTTCGCGAAGTTGAACCGTACTGAAACGATCGCGCAGTTGTAGGCAAGGACCATCAAGAAGCCGACAAAAAAGTAGACGGCCGCCGGGAGGACTGCGGCTGCGGCGTGGCGTACCCCCGCGAGTTTTTGGCGATCGCGCAATTCCAGCAGTGCGATCGTATCGACGGTCAAGACGAGAGCCTTAGTGACGCCGATTGCCCAGGCCAGAATTGCGAAGTACACAAGCACGAAGGCGATGCGAACCGGTGTTTGTCGATAGCGCGCAATGAGCGGTTCCCAGGTTTGCCGGGGCGGAAAGCCGATCAGATACAGCAGCGTTGCGAGGAACATCGCCTGCGCCGTCAGCACGAACCAATAGGCGACGAAGAGAGTGGTCCAATCGAATTTGAGCGGAAGATGCTGGCTGTGCAGAACCGGCACCAGAGCCGCGCACAAGAGCAGACTGACCCAGTAATGCCAGTACCGCGGATGCATCGGGCTGCGGGTTTCGATTTCCACTGGGAAGGCTCTGGAGTCTAACAATCAAACGGGCGTCAGACAACCGGCGGCGACCGTCGCGGGAAGTTTGACTTGAGGCTTGCGCAGGAGGACCACTGCCAGCATCGGGAGATAAAGAAAGATCACCGTGTAGCGTCCGACTTCGGTGAAGCTGTGCGGAATGTGATACCAGCGCCAGATTCCTGCTCCCCAGCTGAAAAAGACGGTCCAGATGATCTCGCGGCGCGATTGCGGAATCAGCCACAGGATGAAGCTGTCGAAAAACCAGCGCTGCGGCATGATCGCGGCCAGCGCCAGAAGCAGGGCATCGCGATCGCGATAACGAATCAGAGCAAGCAGGAGTAACGGTCCGGGAAGAACCAGCAGCGGGATAAAGTGTTCGTAGTTGCCGGTCTGTTTCAGCCAGAGCAAAGGCCACGTCGGCATCACGATGAGGCTCAGAACCGCTACGGCCGCACAGGCCCAGAGTCCGCGACGGTTTAGGCGCGTTAAAAAGACCGGCAGCCCGATCTGTGGTTTTGCCATCGTTACGGGAAGCAAGCAGCGGAAAAAACGCGCTGGCCGCGATGATCGGAGACCATTGCACGGTGAGGATTCCCGCCCAATACGGATACGCGAAGAAAATCAGCAGGCGAGAATAGCCATGCTGCGTGAGACCGAAGGCGAGAAGAGAAGAACTGATTCCCCAGAAAAGGGCGGCAGCCAGCTCCGGCTGCAAGCGGACGAGTGGAAGCGCGAACAATCCTGCGGTCAGTGGATACTGTTCCAGCGGCGTATCGTAGGGATTCTGCCGGGCCAGCAAACGATGCGCCAGGTGCAGTGCCCAGCGGAAGTCGGCTGCGTCCTGATGAAAGTGTTTCATCAGAAACCAGCAGAATGCGCCACTCGCGAAGCCGATTGCGGCCGAGACTGCGATGCGCCATCGCATGAGATGGTTCGTGCCCTCACAAGTTGTAACATGAAGCGGATCAAACGGACGGGTAGATGCCCGCGGAAAGAGAAACTACTCAGTCTTGCTGAAGCGCCCCCCATTCGTCGTCGCGCTCGTCGTTGCCCTGCTGGCCTCGGCGAGCACGTGGTTCTACATGAACCGAATTCTGAGGGCGCAGCAAATTGCCGATGCCGCGCTGCACGACCGCCCGCGTGGCAACCTGTCGGACCTGTATCCGCGGTGGCTGGGCGCCCGCGAGTTGCTGCTGCACGGTCGCAATCCGTATACACCCGAAATCACGCGCGAGATTCAGCGGGGGTATTACGGGCGTCCGCTTGATCCCGCGCGTCCGTATGATCCCAAGGATCAACAGGGCTTCGCCTATCCGGTCTACGTGGTGTTTCTGCTGGCGCCAACAGTCGAGCTGCCATGGGACACAGTTCAATTCGATTTTCGATGGTTCCTGGTCGCGTTAGGCGCAGCGAGCATCTTGCTCTGGCTTCGAGTTTTGCGCTGGAGGGCACCCCGCGGAACCAAAGTGATTCTGATTGTCCTTATCCTCGGTTGGTGGCCCATGGTGCAGGGACTGAAACTACAACAGTTGAGTCTGCTCGTAGCTGGTCTGCTCGCTGGCTGTGGCGTGTGTCTGTCGGGAGGATGGCTTTTCTGCGCCGGTGGACTGTTGGCGCTCGCCACCATCAAGCCTCAGTTGGCTTGGCCCGTCGTCTTATGGTTGCTGCTTTGGGCAGGAAGTGATTGGCGATTACGCCGCAGATTCGTATTTGGATTTGCACTGGTAATGATGCTGCTGCTCGGGGGAGCAGAACTCGTCTTGCCCGGCTGGATCAGGATGTTCGTTCACGCGATCGGGGAGTATCACCAATACGTTCAGAATGAATCTGGACTCGCCGCGCTGTTTGGCCTTTTCGGTGGCAGGATTGTAGGAGTGGCATGTGCGCTGGCATGCTTCGGTTGCCTATGGAGTCTGCGCAAGGAACCGGAATCGACTGAAGTATTCGGTCGAGCCTATGCCCTCGTACTGGCGCTGGCAGTGACCATCGTTCCTATGTCGGCCCTCTACAATCAATTGCTGCTGGTGCCGGCGATTCTGGCTTTAGTGCGCAGCGAACTTTCGTCGGAGTCGATTCTGCCGGCCGTTCGCAAGGCCCGTGCCATTGGAGCGTTTCTCTTGGCGTGGCCGTGGATTGCCACTCTGCTTTTGACCGCGGGTTATCCCTGGCTGACTCCGGCGGTGCGGGAGCGAGTTTGGACCACTCCGCTGTACTCAACCCTCATGCTGCCCATATTTGTCTTCGGACTCGCGCTGCTCGACGTATGGATGAATCGTGGGCCCGGCTTGCGAGATGCCACACTCGCAGAGTAGTCTGATGCAGCAGGCATTTCCGCGGCGGGGGCCGCGGTTTTTAGCGCCCGAAAGGCGAACGGCGCGACGATTTACCATTCATGACCCTTAACAGCATCAGTCATCACGGCTCCGGCTCCGGAGTGTTTCCTGCCCTCGTGTTCGTCCAAGGCAGTGAACAGAAAAACATTGTCCTGAACCGCATCCCGTTCAGCGTAGGGCGCAAGGTCGACAAAGATCTGGTCATTGCCGACCCGCGCGTGTCGCGCGACCATGCCCAGATCATGCAAGAGGGTCAGGATTTTTTTCTTGTCGATCTCGGCAGCAAGCATGGCACATTCGTAAACGGAGAGCGCATCCAGCGCCAGAAACTGGAGCGCGGGGACCGTCTGGAGTTCGGTGCGCGCGACTCGGCTTACATTCTGTTCAATCCTGCGCACGCAACTTCCAATACCGCGCGCGAATTTCTCAGCCAAATTTCAGGCATTCAGATCAAGCAGGAAGCAACGGACCTCGAGAAGCTCACTCTCTTCCTCGAGGCCGCACGCAAGCTCAATACGGCCGGCGTGCTTGATGAAATTCTGATGACCATGCTCGACGTAACTCTCCAGTTAACCCGTGCCGAGCGGGGCTATGTTTTTCTTAAGGATGAGGACGGAAAACTTCGTCTGGCAGCCGGCCGCAACTCGAAAAAAGAACCGCTGCTGGATGACAAGACGATCTCCCATTCGATTCTTGAGGAGTCGATGCGATCGAATTCAGAATTCTTGCTCACCGACACCAGCCAGTCGCTCGATCTTGCCGGCCGCCAGAGCATCGTGGCCTATGATCTGCGCACCGTGGTTTGCATTCCGCTGCGCAAGATGCAGGTGCAGGCAACGCGTGACGCGCAAACGCCCGCTCCTGGTGCCGTGGCGGCAGAGGCGATGGGAGTTCTGTATGTCGATTCACGCTTCGCCTCTCGCGACATTGGCGGCGTGGGGCACGATATTCTGCACGTGATCGCGACAGAAGCCGCATCGCTTATTGAAAACGCGCGGCTAGTGCAGGCCGAAGAGGAAGCACGCCGCTACCAGCAGGAACTTAGCATAGCGGCCAGCATTCAACAGCGGCTGATGCAGGTGAAGATTCCAGAAGTTCCCTTCGCGCGGCTCCGCGGCAAGAACCTGTCTTGCAAAGAAATCGGTGGAGACTTCTTTGACGCCGTGAATACGAAAGAAGGTCTCGCCGTCGTGCTCGCTGACGTGAGCGGCAAGGGAGTTTCGGCCGCCCTGCTGGCCTCGACGCTGCAAGGGATGATCTATTCGCACTTGAGTTCTGGAATGCCTTTGCTCGACGTGGTGTCGGCGGTCAATCGTTTCTTCACAGAGAAGTTGGTCGGCGAAAAGTACGCCACCGTGTTGCTGGTCCGCCTGCGCCGCGATGGCGATCTCGAATACGTGAACTGCGGTCACGTCCCACCGCTCCTGGTGTGCGGCGGAGAAGTCATCCGTCCGCCCCACGGCAACGTTCCAGTGGGTTTGCTGGGGGACGCGACCTTTGAGAGCGCGCGCTGCCAGATGAAGTCCGGGGATCGATTCATTCTCGTGACGGATGGCGTCACCGAAGCTGAAAACGCGATGGGGGATTTTTTCGAAGACTCGCGCCTGGAATTGGCCGCGGCAAAATCTCCTACGCTAGAAGGAATTTTTTCCGCAGTATCCGACTTCTGTGCGGGAAATCCTCTGAGCGACGACTGCACGGTGGTCGAGCTCTGCTATACCAGTACTGAAGCCTAGTGTCGGCTGTGCAGCGTTCCATCCAGACATCAGCCCTCAACAGTAACCGTGTAGTCCGTGCCTTCCCATCGATTTTCCTTAGGCCAAAAGAAGGTGAAGACAGCTTGGCCTCCGACCGACGAAGTGGCGGTCGGCAGGTCAAGCGTATGGATTCCGAGTCCGGTGTCTCGCGTGTTGGTATCGTGCGTTGTCTTCCAGCCGTCGAAGCTCCAATGCACGAGCGCCGGGTTTAGCAGGACAATCCGCAGCGTCTTGTTGTGCGGAACGGAACGAGTCTTGTTGTTAAACCTCCACCCGAAGACTTGGCGCACAGGTTTATCAATCAGATAACGCTTCACGGTTTGGGGGGGCTGGTCGAAAACCTTGCCATCGTGAATGGAGCGGCGCAACTTGATGTACTCGGAATGAGCCCAGACGAGCGGACAGGCCGAGCCAGTTGGTTTGCCTCGGAAGAGTTCGAGCGCCGGAATGTCAGCCGAATCCCAAACCTGTTCCGGGAGTAAGCGGCCGTCTCCCGCCGGCGAGTTTTCTATGACGGCGAGCAGCGCCTCAGCTTCGTCCTGATGGCCGGCGGCGAGGGCGTAGTGAGCGCGTTCACCTGCCAGCAAGGGCCATGGCCGCCCAATTCCCGTGCCGTCGAAGGCAGAGCCGTCTTTATGTTCGCCGTAGCCATCTCCGTTGTAGCGATACCAGCAAGGTCCCTGCGGCAACTCGACGCTAAGCAGAGCGTCGATGGCGCGCAGCGTATTTACAATTCGCCGGTCATCGGGCGCGCGCAAGCCAAAGCGAACCAGCGCCAGCGCGTCAGGGCTGATGATGTGGTAGGCGCGCTCGCCGTCCTGACCGGGCGGCTTGTTCTTGATGGGAACGAAACCTTGCGTGGGAGAAGCGGCGCCGTCGGTGTCGGGCGGGGCGATGCGCACGTAGTAGCCGTCAATCCCAAGTTGCTTTGCGAGATCGCCGCCGGCGGCATAGACCCAGCGTTCGATGTTGTCGTTCCAGGCGTCGGCGGTATCGCGCATGGTCTGAGCCTGCTCGGAATGTCCGGTCAGTTCGGCGATGTCGGCGCCCGCGAGCAACGCCGAGATTTCCGCGGCCAGAGTGAAGGGGGAGTAGCCTGAGTCTTCCTCCCACCGGTCCTGCTGAGTGACGGGACCATTGCGAAGAAGGAAGCTGACAGCGTTCTGCACCATGGGCCACCAACGGTCGAGCTTGCCGAGAGCGCCCGGGGCTTCTCGCCGTATGAGATCGAGCAGCAGAATAGGGAACGCGGTCTCGTCCATCTGAATACCGCTCCAGTAAGGACGTCCGTCGAGCCAGAGATTCTGCGCCCAATTTCCCGCGGACTCCTGCGTGACTTCGAGATAGCGCAGTACGCGTACTGCATCGGTCACGGCTCCCGCGGCAAGCAGGGCTCCGGCGGTCTCCACGAGGTCGCGCGGCCAGACGAGATGGTATCCGCCGAGGTCTTCGTCGCCCTTGTTGAATCCCCAAGGAATCGAGAGGCTCGCGATGATCCCTCCAAGAAAATCCTTTGACTCGTGCGTGCGCAACACGGAGGTCGAGGTGCGATAGAGATCGTGCTGGCGTTTCGGTTCGTCGAGCTTAAGCAGTTTGCTTTGCCACGCATCCCACTGCGCGACGTAATGCTGGCGAATCTCGCCGTAGTCTTCGTAGAGGGTGGAGCGAGCTTGTTGTCCTGCCTCGGTCCACCTGGAACCGAAGCCTAAGGCGACCAGGAACTCGCCACCGCAGGCTACTAAGTCGATCTCGCCGGTAAAGGCGATGTTGCCATTTTCAGCGCGGGTGTACTCCCACTCCATTTGAAAATGGCGCGACAGATCCTGCCAGCCGTCGGAAGCGCCCACGAAACCGACGGATGTTTTTTTCCACGGAGACGAAGATGTGAGCGCCAGGGAAGCGCCATCCCGCTCGGCGAAGAACATAGGAAAGCCCTTGTAGTCGCCGGTCCAGCCGGTATTGCCGTATCCGCAGTTGGCCAGGTGCGGAGACAGCAGGGCATAGAGGCGATAATCGGAGAGCCGACCTTGCAGCGCTTCGAAGCGGATTTTCTGGAGAACTACGTTGCGGTAAGGATCCGTGAGCACTTCTTTGTGAATGCGGTATCGTCCGCAGTCGCAGGTGTTGATTAACGTAAAGGCCGGGATGCCCGGTTCGAATGGCCGATTTTCGAAAGTGCAGTTCCGCTTCTCTTCGGAAAAAAAGTCGACGCCATTGGTGACGATGAATCCCATGTCGCGAGTGCACGCCTGATCGACGCGGGGAAAATACACTTCATTCAGAATGCCGTGACTGATCGTGAACCAGACTTTGCTGTGCTGGTTAAGGGCAGTTCCCGCGCCGGTCTTAGCGCTTGAGGTCCAGCGGGGCGGAATACCCGGCCAACCCGGCGCATAGCGTATCGGTGAATCGGTCATTAACGAGTGTCCTCGCAGGCTTAATTTACAAGCGTTTTACAGGTTGGCGTTTCCATAGGGCAGAAGAAAGTCATCACATAAGTTAGAACCCGGCGGTAAATGCAAATTACACCGGGATCAGGTCAACGATCATAGTTCAACCAGCACTGAACATGGCTAAAAGATCAGATGCACGGACGTGGAGGATAGTAGCAGCGATGTTGCTATGCCGCATTTTCCCGGCAGTCGGCGGGGGAACTCCGTGCCCAGGGCGGCGGAGTCCACGCCACTCGACCGAGGTTTTTCGGGTCTTTACAATCTTGATTTCGCGGGAGCGCAGAAAATTTCGCCGCCTGGCAAACGCAACATCCCGACGATCCGGTGGTCCCGTCTCGTTAGAAAGTCCTTCGGTCGTCGCTGATTGCGCGACTCGGGCGACAGTTTTCTCGCTCGGCCATTCATCAGAAATTCACCCGTTTGTAACCGTCCTGTAACACTGCGCCGATAGAACGGGGACATCAATAAAAAAGGAGGATTTATTTGGTGATGCGGAAAATTATGCTGCTGTTCGCGTGCGGCATTCTGACACTCCCGGCTTTGGGGCAGACCAAACTTACCGGAGCCGGCGCGACGTTTCCCTATCCGATCTATTCCAAGTGGTTCAGCGAGTACCACAATTTGCACCCGAACGTGGAAATTAACTATCAGTCGATCGGAAGCGGCGGCGGAATCCGCCAGGTGACCGAAGCCACTGTGGAATTCGGTGCCAGCGACATGCCGATGACCGACGCGCAACTCAAGGAAGCGGAGACCAAACTGAAGACCAAGGTTTTCAACCTTCCGACGGTTTTGGGCGCGGTTGTACCGGCTTACAACATTCCGGGTGTGAGTGGTGAAGTGAAGTTCACGCCCGAAGTTCTGGCTGGAATCTTCCTGGGAAAAATCTCGAACTGGAATGATCCCGCCATCAGCAAAGACAATCCCGGTGTCAAATTTCCTAATCAGGACATTATCGTAGTGCACCGCTCCGACGGCAGCGGCACGACCTTCATCTGGACGGATTACCTCTCCAAGGTCAGTGCGGATTGGAAAAGTGAGGTGGGCGCCAATACTTCGGTGAAGTGGCCCAAAGGCCTTGGCGGAAAAGGCAACGAAGGAGTGGCCGGGTCGATCCGGCAACTGCCCGGTTCGATCGGTTACGTCGAGTTAATCTACGCCGTGCAAAACCACATTACCTACGGAAGCGTGCGAAACTCCGCCGGCGTATTTTTGAGAGCCACGCTGGAAGGCGTGACGGCGGCGGCCGCTTCAGCTCCCAAGATGCCGGCCGACTTCCGAGTGTCGATCACGAATTCTCCGGGTAAGGATGCATATCCGATTTCGAGCTTTACTTGGCTCCTGATTCCACAACAATCGAAGGATCCGGCCAAGGGCAAGATTTTGGCCGACTTTCTGAATTGGATGGTGACCGACGGCCAGAAAATGACCACTGCACTGGAATACGCGTCTTTGCCGCAGAACGTGGTCGCGAAAGAGCAAGAGACCATTAAGCAAATCAAATAGCACCCCGCTGGAGCGGGGTAATGCATTCATAGCGGGAATAAAGGAGAGAGAGAGAATGATGAAGTCTGCATGGACGGTGTGTGCAATTCTGTTCCTGGCGACGGCGCTGGTCGGGCAGACCAGCACCACGACGAAACCGAAGAAAGCTAAAGCTGCAGCTCTGACCGCAGCCGATGTGCAGGCGTTGAGGGACGCGATTGCTGCGCAGCAGGCTGCGATAGCGCAGCAGGAGCAACAGATTCAGGAACTGCGGGATGAACTTCACCGCAAGGATCAAACAGTTCAGCAGGCTCAGACGGCGGCCGCTGACGCTGCGGGCAAGGCGGACGCGGCTCAGGCTCAGGCTACACAGCAACAGCAGACCGTCACGGAACTGAAGGGCGATGTGTCCGACCTGAAGACTGGGATGGCGAATACAGTCGTCAGTCTGCAGGAAGCCCAGAAGCAGATCTCGGAGCCTCCGACGACTCTTCACGTGAAGGGAATCACGATCACCCCCGGCGGTTTTCTGGCGGCCGAATTTGTCCGCCGGTCGCGAGCGCTGGGTTCTGATATCAACACTCCTTTCAATTCTCTGACCATGCCCGGAGCATCGCAGAGCAGCATTTCCGAGTTCTTTGGTTCCGGCCGTCAGTCGCGCGTGTCGTTGCTGGCGGAAGGTAAGTTGAAGGACGTGAAGCTATCCGGCTATGTGGAAGCGGACTTTCTGTCTGCGGGTGTAACCTCGAACAACAACCAAAGCAACAGCTACACCATGAGGCAGCGCCAGGTGTGGGGGCAGGCCGCGTTCAATAACGGCTGGAGCTTCACCGGCGGTCAGATGTGGAGCCTGGTCACCGAAACCAAGCATGGCGTGGACAACCGCACTGAAGCGCTGCCCATGACCATCGATCCGCAATACCATGTTGGGTTCAGCTGGGCGCGGCAGTATGGCTTGCGCGTTGCGAAGAACATCGACAACAAAGTGTGGTTTGCGGTTTCCATGGAAAACCCGCAGGCGACAGTTACCACGCACAACAACGGCGCCAATTTCCTGATCGGTTCCGCTGGAGTGGGAGGTGGTCTCTACAACCTGAATGCCAACTACTCATTCAATCCTTCGCCCGACATCATCGGGAAACTCGTTTTCGAGCCGGGCTTCGGACACTATGAAATCTTCGGCGTGTACAGCCGGTTCCGGGATCGCGTTTTCCCCTGCGGCGAAGCGTCTGCGACCTTCCCCTGCGGACCCGCAACTGCGAATACGACTCCGAACGCGGCCGGAGCATTTAACAGCTCGAAAAACGCCGGCGGCATCGGCGCCAACGCGCGCTGGTCATTCGCGAACAAGCGCATCGATTTCGGCTTGCACGGCTTTGGCGGTAGCGGCGTAGGACGGTACGGCACTAGCGGCCTGCCGGACGCCTCTGTGCGCGCCGATGGCACCCTGGATCTCGTGAAGAGCTTGCAAGGTCTGACCACTCTGGAATGGCACGGGCCTAAGATCGACATCTACCTGAATGCTGGCGCGGAGTATGCCAGCCGCGCTGCGGACTTCGATCCGATCAGCGGCAAGTACGTGGGGTATGGGTCGCCGAACTTCAATAACACTGGTTGCTTTGCCGAGAATGTGCCCGGCTCAGGCGGTTTTGCTCCGGGCAGCCTTGCCAATTGCACTGGTGATACGCGCGTGCTCATCGAGGGCACCGCGGGTTTCTGGTTCAAACTCTATGATGGCTCGAAGGAGAAAGTGAACCGCGGCCGCATCACGTGGGGACCACAATTTTCCTACGTCGATCGCAACACGTGGTCGGGCGTAGGCGGCGAACCACACGGACTCGACGGCATGGTCTTCACGTCGTTCCGTTATTACCTGCCGTAAACCTCGGTCGGAGCTGGAGGGTTCCGAACGGTTTCAAAAATTACGCGCTGAGTCTGCATACCGGCACTTGGACAGAAGGAATGCTGTCTAAGTGCCGGTATTGCTTATGAGTCGGTCGCGAATGCTGTTGCAACGCTTGAGTCGGAGTTCTGTAGTGTGCGGTCGGATGTTCTATACTAGTTTTCCCGGAAGCGCCCTCGGAACTCGTTTGGGCGCGCGTGTTGGCCATGGCTCGTATTTCGCTCGACAATCCCCAGTACTTTCTCAACCGCGATACATCCTGGCTCGCGTTCAACCGGCGTGTGCTTGAAGAGGCCGAAGATGAGGGCAACCCTCTTCTCGAGCGGCTGAAGTTCCTGTCAATCTCCGCCAGCAACCTCGACGAATTCTTCGAAGTGCGCGTCGCCGCGATGGTGCAGCAGATTGAGGACGGCTATAACGAAGCTGGTCCCGACGGCCTGACCCTGACCGAAAAGCGGGACGTGCTGAACAAGTTGCTGCACGAATTTGTCGACGACCAGTATGACTGCTGGAATGCGCGGCTGCGCCCGGCGCTTTCGCAGAACGGCATCCGCGTCCTGGGATTGCACGAACTCGATCCGGAGGCGCATCATTTCGTCGATGAATACTGCGAAAAGGAACTCGATCCTCTCCTGACTCCGGTGACCGTCGATCCGGCGCACCCGTTTCCAAGGGTTATTAATAAGGCACTGTGCCTGGGTTTTCTGCTTCGCCGCCGACGACGTTCGGCGCTGACGTATACCGGCGTGGTGTCGGTTCCGCGGGCGTTGCCTCGATTGATCCGGCTGCCGTCGGAAGGTACGGTTGATTTCATTTTCCTCGCCGACCTCGTCGCGCATCACGCGGTGCGCATGTATCACGGCTACGACATTGTTTCCTCCGCGCCATTTCGGGTTACGCGCAACAGCAACCTCTACCTAGCGGAGGAAGAGGCTCGCAGCCTGCTCGAGTCGGTGCGGGCGGAGTTGCACAACCGGCGCAAGGGCGATGCCGTTCGCATGGAGATTGAAGGCGACGCCGATCCCGAGATTATTGATCGCTTGCGAACCGTTTTTGAAATCGATCCCTGGCAGGTCTTTCCGGTCAACGGGCCGGTGAATCTCTCGCGCCTGTTCAACGTGTACGAGCAGGTCAAGCGGCCCGACCTGAAGTACCGCACGTTCTCGCCGCGAGAGTTGCGGCTGACTTCGAAATCGAAAGACCTGTTCGAGGAATTGCGAGGACACGATGTTCTTCTCCATCACCCGTACGATTCTTACGACGCGGTAGTGTCGTTCATTGAGTCGGCAGCCACAGATGACAACGTTCTGTCGATCAAGCAGACTCTATACCGCACAAACGAACACTCGCTGATCGTGCCGTCGCTGATCGAGGCCGCATCGCACAAGGAGGTCACGGCAGTCGTCGAATTGAAGGCGCGCTTTGACGAGGCCTCGAATATTCGCTGGGCCCGCGATATGGAAGACGCCGGCGTGCAGGTCTTCCATGGTCTGGTCGGCCTGAAGACGCACTGCAAACTATCGTTGCTGGTGCGGCGCGATCCGGATGGGGTCACGCGTAGTTACGCGCACATTGGCACCGGCAATTACAACGCCACGACGGCGCGGATTTATACGGATTTGAGTTTATTTACCGCCAATCCGGAGATCACGCGCGCGGTGCACGACGTGTTCAGCTTCCTGACTGCTTACGCCGAGAACCCAAGCTACGAGCCGCTTCTGGTGGCGCCGCTGGATCTGGCCGAGAAGTGTATTGCTCTCATCGATCGTGAAGCCGAACACGCGCGGCAAGGAAAAGATGCGCGCATTATCGCGAAGATGAATGCTCTGCTCGACAAAAATATCGTGCAGGCACTCTACCGTGCGTCCCAAGCCGGAGTGCAAGTGGACTTGATCGTGCGCGGCATTTGCGCTCTGCGGCCGGGCGTCCGCGGAGTCAGCGAGAATATTCATGTGCGAAGCATCGTCGGACGATTCCTCGAACATAGCCGAATCTATTATTTTGCGAACGGCGGCGAAGAGGAAATCTACATGGGAAGCGCTGACTGGATGCCCCGCAACCTGTACGAGCGCGTAGAAGTCCTGGTGCCGCTGCGCGACGAAATGCTGCGCGAGCGGGTGCGTCATGAGATTCTCGACGCCTATTTGGCCGACAACCGCAAGGCGCGCATCTTACTGCGCGACGCTACGTATATTCGGGCGTGGCAGTCGCCGCACGGTAAACAGAATCGGAAGCCGCCCATCGGAGCCGCAGCCTTCAGCGCACAGGATTTCCTGATTGGCGTGGCGGAGGGGAAGTCGCCTGCATCGCTTCCCGCGGCCGCTCCGGCGCGCAAGCGTAGAGTACTCACGGGAAAGGAACGATAGCTTAGATGATTCTCTACTTCTTGCGGCATGCAAGCGCAGGCGAGCACTTCGCCAATCCTAAGAAAGACGAAAAACGTGCCCTCGACAAGGAAGGCATCGAACAGTGCGGCTTCGTCGGACGCGCACTGGCGGCGCTCGACGCCCAGGTCGACACCATCGTCTCCAGTCCGCTGAAGCGCTGCACCCAAACCGCATCGCTGGTGGGCAATGAACTCGGCTACGAAGGAAAGTTGCAACTGGATACAGGGTTGCGCCCGGAAGCAGGCCTTGCCGATTTCCGCAAGCTTCTCGATAAATACTCTCGCCAGGAGGCGATCCTCGTGGTCGGACACAATCCCAATCTGAGCCAGTTTCTTGGCGCCGTAATCAGTGACTCGGGCTGCGAGGCCTCGCTCGAACTGAAGAAGGGTGCGGTCGCCAAGGTGGAGATGCGGCGCACATCCGGCACGCTGCAGTGGTGCCTGACCCCGAAGGTGCTGCGCACACTCTATGACACAGCGGTAGAAAGTTCCCGTCCGAAGACTTCGCGGAAATAGTCGCACTCTTTCTCAATCGCCCACTGTTCCAAGTCGACGCCCATACGACGCCGCGGAACCAGCGTCAACTTCACTTCCGCGGAACGAAGTCCGACGCGCACTTTCTCCACCGCGCGGCTTCTCCCCAGGTTCAGGGCTCGCGCCAGCCGGAGCAGCAGGATCGCCTTCTGAACATTGAGACGATCGGCCGTCTCCACTACTTTGATTGGACCGTCTTCCACCGTGGGCCGCGATTTCCCCAGATAGCGCGCGATCGCCGCAATGATTCGCCGCTGTTGCGGCGTATAACCCAGAATCTCGGAGTTCGAGATGATGTAGTGCGTGTGGCGATGGTGGCCATTGCGATTTACATAGTCGCCCACTTCATACAACATGGCCGCGGCTGACAACCATTCGTGATACTCGGGGGGCAGACGGTGTACCGAGCGCAGCGCGGAGAAGAGCAAGGTCGCCGATTCGCGCACATCGAGCGCATGCTTCCGATCCACGTGATAGTGGTCGACGGCCTTCAGAATGGATTCCCATCGTTCCGACTCGATCTGTCTGCCGGACCGCGTGCTGCGATCGTAGTCGGCCGCCATCTGCGCGAGCGTGCCGTCGCGCAAGCCGAGCGGAGAATAGCGGAATCCCTTGAGGTGAAGCCGGTCCAGCAATTCGTGATAAACCATGGCACCCGCGACGATGATCTCTGCGCGCCGGGGCCCGATCCCTTCAATCTTTCGCCGCTCCGCGACCGGCAAGCGCGCGAGCCGTTTTGCAATGCGCGTCATCTCCGCGCGCGACACTACCGGCCGCCGGCTGCCACCCCGGCGCAAGCGAGTGGCAACGACGGCGAGGGCTGCTGCGGTTCCGGAAGTTGCGATTACGTTGCTTATTCTCGCAGCCGCGATTCGCGCCGCGATGCGGTTCACTTCACGCGCTGCGAAGCCACGCAGGCGTTTCAATTCGCCTTTTCGAACTGGATCGTGCCGCAGGAATTCATCGGTTAACCGGACCGCACCGAGTGGAAGACTCACGGCGTCGCGAATGTGTCCGCCGTGCGAAACGGTCAATTCACAACTGCCGCCGCCAAGGTCCATCATCAGCGTTGGCGAACGATCGACACGCGCGCCGGAGACCAGACCCAGGTGAATGAGGCGCGCCTCTTCTACGCCTGAGATGATCTCCACCCGCCAGCCCGTCGCCGAGCGAACCCATTCGAGAAAGGCTTGAGAGTTGCGGGCATCGCGCAACGCGCTGGTCGCCACCACGCGGACGCTGTCGGTGACCACCTGCTGCGTGGCGCGATGAAAGCGGCGCAGCACCTTGACCGTTTCCGCCATCGATTCGGGCGTGAGGAAGCCTGAGCGGAAAACTCCTTCTCCCAGGCGCGTGACTTCGCGGTCTTCGTGAATGGGACGGAGCCGGCCCGACTGCAAGCGCGCAATCTTCAGGCGGACGGAGTTGGAACCGATATCGACTGCGGCAAACGTGGGCATGGGGAAGCTTCACAGTTTACATGCAGCCGGGGAAGATCGTCACCGGGGTTGGAACCGTAGAATAAAGAGGGCCCGCAGAACAGCTAGGCAGCAGACTCGCTACGCTCCGCTGGTTTTGGAATCGCAGCGCCCGGCTTTCGCGAATGCTCCGGTAACATCGCGACCGGCTTCAGCGACCTCTTGATCACCGGCGAGGTCGAGAGCACCGTGGCCGCCTGTCGGAACTTTGCTCCCGTCACATTGTGAAGGGCCGCCACGAGCGACGATTCGTTGACGCCGCCAAGTCGCGTGATTGCGGTGTGAGTCAGCGTCAGCCAGTCGTGCCAGTTCCCAACGGCATCCTGCAGTCGTTTCAGCTCAGCAATGAATTGCGAGCTTTCCGCGGACTTCGGAGCAAATTCCGCCGCATAGCGGGCGCGCTTGACGACGGTGCGATACCGGTGCAGAAGATCTTCTGTCAACGGTCTTGCAGAAGTCTCCGCTCCAGTACGACGTTCGACCCTCGCCAACATCTCGCGAGCAGCCGCCAAGGGATCGCGGCTGGCCTCCGGACCGGCCTCTTTCGACGCCTTCTTGAGCCGCTTGCGAATCTCGCGAAGCGACTCTTTCGTCAACATCTTAGACAATTTGTCCTCGTGTTTCGCACGAAGTTCAATCAAGGTGTGCATGAGTTGCGTCTTGCGGCGCGGTTGTTGCGGCGTCTTCAGGCTGCGAAGAGCGCTTAGTTGTACATCGAGATCCCGCACTCTCCCTGCACGCCGACGAATCCGGTCCAGCATTTTCAGGAGTTTCTTCTCATTGCGATGGCGTTTTGGAACGAGCTCCTCAAGCAGAGTTTGCAACCGTCGCGTGGTCGTGCGAAAGCGATGAACTGTATCGGCCTGCTGACTGGCCGACAACTTGAGCAGATCGCGCTCCGTTTTCTGAAATATAAGATGGCTACGTTCTGAAATAATCGACATAAAAATAGTGAAATCCGAGGGGAAAGAAGCAATCCTGCAAACTAGACCGCACGATGTTGCAGACAGCAGCGCTATCAGAATTCAGTGCTTAAGTGGTCCCACCTACGGCGGAAAAAGCTCTCTGATTTTAACACCTTTGTAACAACTCTCTGCTACGGTAAACAGGAATGGCCAACCCAGCGTTACCACGGCCTGATATGCCCGGTCCGCAACCCGTTGAAGAGACGAACGTTACAGCGCCGCAGCAGCCCGCGGCGCTCCTTCTGAACGTCTCAGGGGGCGAGACTCGCGATGTCATTTTCAAGGGCGCGATGACGGCATGTGGTCTGGCCGTGTTGGCAGTGCTGGTCCTCATCGTTTACGAATTAGTCATTCGCTCGGGGCTCTCCTGGCACGCGTTCGGGTTCAGATTCTTTGGAACCAGCGAATGGGATCCGGTTAGTGCACAGTTTGGGGCACTCCCATTCATCTATGGGACGCTGGTTTCCTCTTTCTTCGCGTTGCTCATCGCCGTTCCGCTGGCTATTGGCGTTGCGGTTTTCACGACCGAGATGTGTCCCAAGGCGTTCCGAGGCCCACTCTCGTTTTTCGTGGAATTGCTGGCTGCCATTCCTAGCGTCATCTATGGGTTGTGGGCGATCTATGTCCTGATTCCTCTCCTTAGTACGTATGCACAGCCAATCCTTACCCGCACCTTGGGCTGGACGCCGCTTTTTAGCGGCCCGTTCTTCGGCTACTCCATGCTGGCGGCAGCGATCATCCTCGCCATCATGATTATCCCTATCATCTCGTCGATCACTCGCGAAGTGCTCATGGTTGTGCCACAGCATCAACGCGAAGGTGTGCTGGCTCTGGGCGCGACGCGGTGGGAGATGATCCGCGTTGGCGTGCTGCGTAACGCGCGCGCTGGAATTCTGGGGGGAATTATCCTCGGCCTCGGTCGAGCCCTGGGTGAGACTATGGCCGTCACTATGGTGATCGGAAACCGGCCGGAGATCGCGAAGTCATTGTTCGCGCCGGGCTACACGATGGCCAGTGTGTTGGCCAACGAGTTCAGCGAGGCCACCGGTGACGTCTATCTCTCGGCCTTGGTCGAGATTGGTTTAGCGCTGTTCCTGGTGACGATTGTGGTGAATGGGCTGGCGCAGTTGCTGGTGTGGAGCGTAACCCGCGGCCAACCCGCGAGGGGACAGGCCTGAGGCCATGAGCACAGTTGCCATACAAACCGCCATTCCACCGGTCAGTTTTCGGCGCCGCCTGACCGATCGCTTCATGACCGGCGCAGCGATTCTAACCGTGGTGATCGTCCTAGCCCCTCTGGTGGCCATCTTCAGCTACCTGGTGTATCGGGGGGTTGGATCTATCAACTGGGCCTTCCTGACGCAGGTTCCCAAGCCCGTGGGAGAGGTGGGTGGTGGCATGGCCAATGCCATCGTGGGTTCAGTTCTTATCTTGTGTATTGCGAGTGTAATCGGAGTGCCATTCGGCGTCGGCGCCGGCATCTACTTGGCTGAGTTTGGACGCAATCGTTTGGGTAGCGGCATTCGATTCACCGCCGATGTGTTGAATGGGGTGCCCTCGATTGTGATGGGAATCGTCGCCTGGTCGATCTTGGTTCGAGGCCATGGATTCTCGGCGCTTGCCGGCGGCGTTGCGCTTGCCATCATGATGGTTCCAACCGTTGCGCGCACTACGGAAGAGATGCTCCTGCTGGTGCCGCGGGCGTTGCGGGAAGCGTCGTATGGACTCGGCGTCCCGCTCTGGCGGACCACTCTTTCCGTCACGCTACGCACCGCAACTTCTGGAGTCATCACCGGTATCATGCTGGCGTTTGCCCGAGTCGCCGGAGAAACCGCGCCATTGCTGTTTACCGCCTTGGGCAACGACTTCTGGAATCTCAAAATCAACCAGCCTACGGCGGCTCTGTCGCTGCAGATTTATAAATACGCGCTCTCCCCGTATGACGATTGGCATCGCCAAGCGTGGGCGGGGGCTCTGGTGTTGATCATTCTCATCGTCACTGCAGTAGCGGCGGTGCGCTATGTCGTCCGTCGCGGTTCGTTTGGAGTGGCTTAATCTATGGGCGTTGGAATCCAGGTCGAGAAACTGAATGCCTGGTACGGCAAAGGCCAGGCATTGTATGACATCAATCTGAAGGTAGTGGCGAACCATGCCACCGCCTTGATTGGTCCTTCTGGATGCGGCAAGTCGACGTTCATTCGCTGCATCAATCGCATGCACGAAACCATTCCGGAGGCTCGCGTCGAGGGCCGAGTGCGCATTGGCGAAATCGACGCCTACAACGGAACCTCGGCTACGCAACTTCGCCGTCGCGTCGGCATGGTGTTTCAGAAGCCCAACCCGTTTCCCTCCATGTCGATTTATGACAACGTAGCGTCGGGGCTCAAGCTCAACGGATTCCGCGACCGGCACAAACTCGACGAGATCGTCGAACGATCGCTTCTGGCTTCCGCGCTGTGGGAAGAAGCGAAGGACCATCTGCACAAGAAATCCGGGGCCAGCCTGTCCGGCGGACAGCAGCAGCGGCTCTGCATTGCGCGCGCTCTGGCCGTCGAGCCCGAAGTTCTCCTGATGGATGAGCCTTGCTCGGCGCTCGACCCGATCTCCACGGGGAAAATTGAGGAGTTGATCTTCCAGCTCAAAGAGCGGTATACCATCGTAATCGTGACGCATAATATGCAGCAGGCGGCGCGCGTAGCAGAGTTCACAGGTTTCTTCCTGCTGGGCAAGATGATCGAGTTCGATAAAACTGAAAAGATTTTCACCAAACCGTCGGATAAGAAGACCGAAGACTACATCACAGGAAGGTTCGGATAATGCGCACGCGCTTTCAACTCGGGCTTGACGATCTGCGGCAACGGTTGCTTCGCATGGGCGGACTGGCGGAGCAGGCGGTCGATCGTGCCCGCCAGGCCTACGTGGAGCGCGACCTCACGCGTTGCCAGATGGTGCTTGAGGGCGAAGGGCTCATCAACACGGCCGAGCGCGAAATCGATGAGGCCGCCTTCGACCTGCTCGCTATGCAGCAGCCCATGGCTGTGGATCTGCGCTTTATTCTCGCGGTGACGAAGATCAATTCTGATCTTGAGCGCGTCGGTGACCAGGCCGTGAACATCGCCGAGCGCGTCATGGATATGGTGGAGCTTCCGGCTGCCGATCTGCCGGTCGACATTGCTCGAATGGGCGCGGCCGTAAGTGCCATGGTTCGTCGTGCGCTGGAGTCATTCATTGAAGGCAAAGTTGAACTCGCACAGGCAGTGCTTGAAATGGACAGCGTCATCGACCGCATGCGCGACGACGCCTTCATTCAATTGGTCAAGACCATGAATGATCGACCGGAAGTTGTGCGCCAGTCCCTGGACGCGCTGCTCGTCGCGCGCAATCTGGAACGGGTCGCCGACCACGCCACCAACATCGCCGAGGACGTCATCTTCTGGGTGCAAGGCGCCGATGTCCGCCACAATGTTCATCCCGAGGAAGCTGAAACTCGCGAATCCGAGCAGCCGGCCTCAAAGGCCTCTGGACTGTAATCGTTCGCCGGGTTGACGAAGACTAGGGCGTGGATGCTGAATCATCCTCTCAGATATCGGCTCACTATCCTTTGACCGTCTGGCCCGCATTGAATTACGCTCATCTCCTCTTTCATTTCTGACTGCAATATCTCCGGAGGCGCTGTGATCCTCTCGTTTCATCTCCATGCCCGTCTCTCCCGTTTGCCATTTCGCTTCTCTTCGTTGCCATTCCACTTTTCTTTGCCATTAAGCGGCTCGTCACTGTCATTCCAGTTTTCGGCGTTGTCATTCCGGCTTTCGGCGTTGTCATTCCGTTTTTCCGTTTTGTCATTCCGAGCGAAGCGAGGAACCTGCTGTTTGCTGCTGGCGGCAACGGCGCTCGCCTCTGCGCAGACGTCACCCTCCGATCGTCCTCCGATCATGTTGCCCACGAGCAAGATGCTCACCGTCCCTTCGCCCGGACGTATCGGCAGTACGAACAGTTTTCCCGCGACGATGGTGCTGAGCCCAGACGGCCATTATGCCGCGCTGCTCAACGACGGATACGGCACGCAGGAAACGTTGGCCCATCAGTCGATCTCGGTGCTCGATCTTAAGAGCAACCAGATCACCGAATATCCAGATACGCGCCTGAGCGACGAGTCCCATCAGAGCTATTTCATTGGTCTGGCATTCAGTTCGGACGGCAAGCATCTTTACGCGTCGGTCGGGTCGCTGACCGATCCGATGGGAACGAAGCCAGGTGACATGGGAAACGGAATCGCCGTCTACAGCTTCGCCGCGGACAAAGTTGCGCCCGAGCGGTTCATTCCAATTCCGCTGCAGCCGCTTTCATCGGGCAGGAAACGCGCTGTTGGCCTCAAGGCTCCGCCGCACATGGCGATTCCGTATCCAGCCGGGCTGGCGCTTATTGCTGATGGGAGCAAAGACAAGCTTCTGGTCGCGAACAATCTTTCTGATAACGCCGTCCTCCTCGACGTGGAAACAGGAAAAGTGCTGCGGACGTTCGATCTCGCGACCAAGGCGCTCGTGCCATCCTCATTTCCTTACACGTGCGTGGCTACGCGTGATGGCCACCGCGCCTGGTGCAGTTTATGGAATGATTCCTCGGTCGCCGAACTCGACCTGACAAGCGGAACAGTCGTGCGCCGAACACCTCTAAAACGACCTGACGATCCGCTAGCTCCCGGTTCTCACCCAACCGCTCTGGTGCTGAGCCCCGACGAAAAAATGCTGTACGTCGCATTGTCGAATGCAGATATGGTCGTGGCGTTATCGACCACGGGCTCTTCGCCCGAAATCGATCTTTCGACCATCGTCCCAGGCCAAGAACAGCATGGAGCCTATCCTACTGCGCTCGCCATTTCTCCCGATGGCCGGCGTTTGTTCGTGGCGGATTCTTCGCTCGACGCCGTCGCCGTCTTCGACACTTCCCAACAGCCGGCATCGAAAGACCTGCCGGGCGCGAGCCCTCTGCTCGGTTTCATTCCCACCGACTGGTACCCAAGCGCACTCGCGGTTCACGGCGACGACCTTTTCATCGCCACGGCCAAGGGCGAAGGCACGCGCGCCAATAAGGGCATGGGCAAGACTTCCTACGAGATGAGGCACCGGGATCATCCCTACATTCCGACGCTGCTGCGAGGCTCGATCGCCCGCCTGAACATCCCAGCGACTTTAGAAAAGCTTCCGCAATTTACGCAGGCCGTTGAGAAAGATAACCTGCTGCATGCCGACCCCGGCAGCATCACCTTCGCCGGCGGCCAGAATCCCATCAAGCACGTCATCTATGTCATCAAGGAAAACCGCACCTACGACCAGATTCTCGGCGACCTGAAAGTCGGCAACGGCGATCCTTCGCTCAACATGTACGGTTCCGACATTACGCCCAACGCGCACAAACTCGCGTTGCAGTTCGGCGTGCTTGACAACTTCTACGACAGCGGAGAAGTCTCCGGCGACGGCCACCTCTGGTCGACCGCCGCCATCACGAGCGACTACAACGAGAAGACCTGGCAGATTGTGTATCGCGGCAAGGAGCGTACCTACGATTTCCAGGGACAAGTGGCCGACGAATATCCTCTGGACCACAACGAGCCTGACATTGACGATCCCTCCACCGGATATCTTTGGGATAATCTCGCGCGCAATCATGTCAGCTTCCGCGATTACGGCGAATTCGTGAACGCCGAGTGGTGCAACGAGAAACACAAGGCAGCCACTCCGAAGCAGGGAACTCCGTCAGGTCAGGAAGCGACGTGCCCACGAACTCACGTTGAGCAGGGCGACCCGCTTCCGCCCAACGTGGGTGATACGCATGGCGGGCCGAGCCCGTTTCCGTGGACGGTGCCGTTGTTTAGCGGGGTGAAGCCCACGAAGGCGGTGCTACGCGGTCACTTCGATCCACTCTTTCCGGATTTCAACACGGAGTATCCCGACCAGCTTCGCGCCGACGAATTTCTGAACGAGTTCGGCGCGTTCGTTCGCGCGCGCGATGCAAAAGAGGGCGCGGAGTTTGAAATGCCGTCTTTCATCCTGCTCTACCTGCCGGACGATCACACTGGAGGCACGCGCCCCAAGTTTCCGCGCCCGGCCGCTTCCGTTGCCGACAACGACCTTGCTCTCGGTCGCGTTGTCGATGCGGTTTCGCACAGCGCTTATTGGGAGGACACCGCGATCTTCGTCCTCGAAGATGATGCCCAGGACGGCGCCGACCACGTTGATGCGCATCGCTCCATCGCACTCGTGATTAGCAAATATTCGCTAGGTTCGGCAGCGAACCCGTACGTAGAGCACCGCTTCTACACGACGGTGAATGTGATTCATACGATGGAGAGGTTGCTCGGTCTTCCGCCCATGAACCAGAACGACGCTTATGCTCCGGTGATGGGTCAGCTTTTCTCTGGGAAGGGCGATCAGCCGGCCTACAAGGCCGACTATCGCAACCAGAAGAACGGGCTGATCTATGAGACCAACCGGCACGATGCGCCGGGCGCAGAGGTATCTTCAAAAATGGATTTCTCACGTCCGGATGCGGCTGGGGCAGCCCAACTCAACGGCGTGCTCTGGCGCGATCAAATGGGCGCGACGCCCGAGCCCGCGCCCAAGCACATAGTGTTCGCCGCGGGCGGCGACTAGCGCCCATGAACCCTGTAGAAATCTCTACCGACGAGTGTACAGTTGAGCGCGGTAGTTTCCGTCATCGAGGCACAGGGACGGAAAACGATCTGGATCGCTTCAACCTGGCATTGTTGCGGGCGAGTTTATCTCTCGAAAGCTTCGCTGCGTGGCAAATTCAGTCTGCGAGCGTGCGTTGTGAACCATCGCACGAAGGATTCGGATATCGACAGCATTGTTCCGGAAGTATTGGCGGCGGCGAGGGAGATGAGCTAGTCCATCGCCGCCACAGTTCTTACTTCAGGCTTACGGATTCCTTCAGCGGCAGATTCTGCGACGAGCCCCCGACCATGAATCCATATTCTCCGGGTATGAGCTGCCAGCCGTTTTGCTCAACGTTGAAAATGGAGAGATACTTTGAATCAACATCCACCGTAACTTCTTTGCTCTCTCCACCGTTGAGTTTCACCTTGCTGAAGCCCACCAGGCGCTTTGGAGGTTCCGCGGCCGCTGCCGGAAGGGAAGTGTAGACTTCCGCAACTTCGGCGCCTGCGCGATTACCCGTGTTCGTCACCGTAAAGCTGATGCGCGGATTCTTCCCCGCTGTTACCTTCAGATTTGAGTACGAATAGGTTGTGTAGGAGAGACCGTATCCAAAGGGAAAGAGTACCGGCTTGTTTTCGGCGTCATACCACTTGTAGCCGACTTTGACGCCTTCGTCGTACGTAACCTGAAATGCCGGCAAACCGGCGGCGATCCGCCTCCATCCTTTCTTGTCCGCGTCGACCGTCGCTTTCGGAGGTTTCACGAGCGTGGGATGCGGCAAGTCCGCCACGCTCTTGGGAAATGTCATCGGCAATTTCGCGCTGGGATTTACCTCCCCGAAAAGAATATTCGCGACCGCGTCGGCGCCCTTGCTGCCTGCGTACCACGCCTCAAGGATCGCGCTGACTTTTTCGACCCACGGCATGGTCACCGCCGTGCCACTCTCGAGCACGACGATTGTGTGCGGATTCGCGGCCGCAACTTTCTCGATCAGCGCGTCCTGGTTGTCGGGAAGCGACAAACTCTCCAGGTCCATCCCTTCGCTGGTCCACTGATAGGCGAAGACAATGGCCACATCGGCAGCCTTCGCCAAAGCCGCAGCGGCATCGGGATCCGAACCCGAATTGAATTGCACATTCGCGCTCGGCGCCTTCGCGCGAATCGACCGCAGGGGCGAAGTTGGGAACCAGATGTGATCTTGCCAGTGCGTGTTGCCCTTGCCCGGAGGCATGATCGCATTTCCGCCCGGAGGATCGACTTGTGCGGAACCGCCGCCGGAAATCATTCCTACGTCAGCGTGCGGTCCAATCACGGCGATGCTGTGAACCTTCGACGCGTCAAGCGGAAGCTGTGATTGATCGTTCTTGAGCAGCACTGTACTCTGCTCGGCAATCTTCTGCGCGATTTCCAAGTCGCGTTCCACATCGATAACACTCTTCTGTGGCGGATCGTCGATCACGCCCGTGGCAAACATGGCACGGAGGATTCGGTGGACATGGTCGTCGATCTCCGCCATCGGTACCTTGCCCGCTTCGACCGCCTTCTTCAAGTCATCGCCAAAGAAAATCTCGCCAGGTTCCTCATGATCGAGTCCCGCGGCCGAGGCCTTCTCGGCGCTGTGCGTCCCTCCCCAGTCCGAGAGCACGAATCCCTTGAAGTTCCAATCTTTCTTAAGTACATCAGTCAGCAAGTACTTGTTCTCGCACGCGTAATCACCCCAGACGCGGTTGTAGGAGCACATCACGGCGGCCACATCGCCTTCCTGTATTCCAATTTCGAAGGCGAGCAGATCGCTCTCGCGCGCCGCGCGCTTATCAATATTCACGTTCACTGCATTTCGGCCGTTCTCCTGGTCGTTCAATGCGTAATGTTTGATGTCGCCGATGACATGTTGCGCCTGCAATCCCTTCATCACCGATCCGACCATCTTGCCGGCCAGAACGGGATCTTCGCCCAAGTATTCGAACGTGCGCCCGTTGCGCGGTTCGCGCGTGAGATTCGTGCCTCCACCGAGCGTCATGTTGTAGCCCTGCGCGCGAAGTTCCCGGCCGATCAGTGCACCGTACTCATAACCGGCGTCGAGATCCCAACTCGCCGCTCCTGCGACATCGGCCGGCAGCGCCGTCGAGTAGCGTCCATTCTCGCCGCTGCTGCGAATTCCATACGCCGCGTCCGACATCTGAATCCCGGGAATCCCCAGGCGCTGTATACCGACGACATACCCGGCGCCACCATTCGACTTCACGGCCAGCGGGCTCATCGGACTGAGTCCGGGCATGCCGGTTCCGTGAAGCATCTGTATTTTTTCGTCGAGCGTCATCTCCTTGACCACCATCGAAGCTCGCTCGTCAGGAGAAAGGCTCGAGTTCATCCAGGGATGAGAAGTACTGCCGGACTGCGCCAGCAGGGGCGAGACGCCGATGCTGAGAATCAGGATGTAAAGAGAAAGAAGCCAGGTCTTAACCACCGAAACTTGCAGGGGCATTGTGAGTCCTCGTGCGAAAAGTAGCTACTAAATCGATAATGTTAACGCCTTTGTGACATTTCCTGTGGTTTATTTCCGTCTCCCGCTGTCCGAAAGTATAGCGAATGCAAGGCGAAGAACGGTTGCAGGAATCGAAGAAGCACGCGACCACTTCAGCTCAATCTCCTCAATTCGCTCCTCGCTGCCGGCAATTCTTAGAATTCTTTTCGGCAATAAATGTCAGCGGGAGCAAACGAATTTTGTCATCTCTGAATTAAGCCGACCGAGCAAAAGGGTGCTCGAAAATTCGCGCAAAGGAAGCAAAGCTTTTAGGACGCCTCCCAAAGAGAGCTCTAACTTTCCAGCTCTGGCCCGACGCATGCGGAGAAAAAGCGCGACCGCGTTTTTGCTGATCCAGATTAGGTTTCGCTTAACCCAAAGAAACCGAGGGAGAGAATTCAGATGTCGAAACAGAAGGGCTTTTCGCTGATTGAGTTGCTGATTGTAGTTGCGATTATCCTGATCATCGCCGCGATCGCGATTCCAAACTTGCTACGGGCGCGCATGGCGGCGAATGAATCATCGGCGGTAGCATCAGTTCGCACCATCAATACCGGCATGGTGACATACAACTCAACCTACCCGACCGTTGGATATGCGGACACACTCGCCGCACTCGGCGGCGTCGCTCCGTGTACACCAAGCTCCACAACAGCGTGTCTAATTGACAGCGTACTGGCGGCTGGCACGAAGAGCGGTTACACGTTCACGGCCACCGGTGCTGGCGGTCCTCCGGCTGTGAACTACTTCGCAACGGCCGTTCCGATTACGATGAACCAGACCGGTATCCGCAGCTTCTGCGCGTTCGAAGACGCCGTCGTGCGCGTCGATCCCACCGGCGCGCTTGCCGCCAGCGAAGCCGCTTGCCAAGCACTCTTGCCCCTTAACCAGTAGACTTCAGCTCCGACGAAGTCTGCAGTCTGATCTACAGGTGGGGAGCGGCAATCATGAGGCCGCTCCCCAACTCTGTTATCAACGCCGGACCCGTCGTTTGGCCCTCCGGAGCGCATGGCTTTACACTGAATATGTGAAGATCGCGCTGGGCCAAATCAATCCTACGGTCGGAGATTTTTCCGGCAACGCGGCGAAGATCGTCGACTTCTCCCGGCGCGCCCAGACCGCGGGCGCGGGCCTCATTCTCTTTCCAGAACTTTCTGTTTGCGGATATCCGCCGCGCGACCTTGTAGAACGATCCTCATTCGTCGCGCGCAATCGCGAAACCGTCGAGCGCATCGCCTCAGACGTTAACGGCATTGCCGTCATCTGCGGGTTGGTCACGCCCGCCGACTCTGACACGGGCAAGGCTGTGATGAACTCCGCAGCCCTCTTGATGGACGGTAAGGTTGCCTTTATCCAGTCGAAGATGCTGCTGCCCACCTATGATGTCTTTGACGAGATGCGCAACTTCGCCCCGGCCAAGAGTCAGGAACTGTTCTCATTCTGCGGCAATCGCATGGCGCTCACCATCTGCGAAGACGCCTGGAACGACAAAGAATTCTGGGTCAAGCGCCTGTACACCGTCGATCCCGTCGAGTCTCTGGTGAAGGCGGGAGGCAATTTCGTTCTGAACATTTCCGCCTCACCATTCTGGATTGGCAAGCGCGAACTTCGACGCGACATGCTGGCCAGCATCGCGCGCCAGCATAAAGTTCCCGTAGTTCTGGTTAACCAGGTCGGAGGCAATGACAGCCTGGTTTTCGATGGCTCGAGCCTCGTTCTGAATCGCGAAGGACAGGTCATCGCACAAGGTCGATCGTTCGAAGAGGATCTGATCTACTTCGACTCGCAAACGTTGACCGGCGAGATGCACGAACAAATTGCCGGAGATGAAGGCAGCGTCTACTCGGCGCTGGTTCTCGGCACACGCGACTACATGCACAAGTGCGGATTTGAGAAAGCGATCATCGGCCTCAGCGGCGGCATCGACTCCGCCCTGACCGCCGTCATTGCTGTCGATGCGGTTGGGTCGCAAAACGTCGTCGGAGTCGGCATGCCGGGCCCGTACTCCTCGCAAGGTTCCATTGATGACGCTCGCGCGCTGGCCAAGAACCTCGGTATTCGCTTCGAACTGCTCTCGATCAACCCTGCCTACGAGGCATATCGGAAGACGCTGCATGAAGTGTTCGCTGGGCAAAAGGAAGACGTCACCGAGGAAAACATTCAATCCCGAGCCCGCGGCACGCTGTTGATGGCGTTGTCGAACAAATTCGGAGCGATTGTGCTCTCTACAGGAAACAAGAGCGAACTCGGCGTCGGCTACTGCACTCTCTATGGAGACATGGTCGGAGGCTTGGCGGTCATTTCTGACGTCCCGAAAACGCTCGTCTACCGCTTGAGCCATTATGTGAACTCACGGCGCGCCGTGATCCCGCAGGCTTCGCTGGAGAAGCCGCCATCAGCCGAACTCCGCCCCGATCAGAAAGACAGCGATTCCTTGCCGCCTTACGAAATCCTGGACGCAGTGCTCGAAGACTATGTCGAAGATTCGCATCCTGCCGAACGCATCGCCGCAGAGCGCGGAATCGATATTGCCGTGGTTCGCCGGGTCATCCGCCTCGTCGACCGCGCCGAATACAAGCGCCAGCAGGCCGCCCCGGGTCTCAAAATTTCGCCCAAGGCCTTCGGTTACGGGCGCCGCATTCCCATCGCTGCCAAGAGTGAGGTTTAGCCAGCCGGATGTGACGTATCTTGAATTGTGACGTATCCTGAAACATCGCGCACACACCACTACTGAGACTGAACCCGAAAGGAACTCATGCGGAGTCTTCTGAAATCCATCGCCCTCATTCTTCTGGCAGGCAGTGTGGCTGCGGCCCAGTCTAGCGCTGCTAAGCCCGCAGACAAGCCGTCAGCGGCCGACTCAACCAATCTTCCCTCGGAAGCCACGGTCGACTCGTTCATGCACCAACAATTTGGCTACGAATCGGATTTGAGCTGGAAGATCTCAAGCATTCGGCCTTCGACAGTCCAGGGATTGGCGGAGGTCACGGTTGTTCTCGCGAACCCGCAAGGCCAGCAGTTGACGCGCTTCTACGTTGCGCCTGATGGCCAACATGCGTTGGTTGGCGAAATCATTCCGTTTGGCGCCCGGCCTTTCGATCCTGCGAAGAGCATCCTCGACAAGGGGATCACCGGTCCGTCCCGCGGTCCGAAAGACGCGCCCGTGACCATCGTCGAATTTGGCGACCTGCAGTGTCCGGCCTGCAAAGCTGCGCAGCCCACCATCGAGGCGCTGGTAGCGGCTGAACCCGGCGCCCGCTTCGTCTTCCAGAATTTTCCGCTGGAGATGCATAACTGGGCCGCAAAAGGCGCTGCCTATTCCGACTGCGTGGGCCGCGCCTCCAACGATGCATTCTGGAAGTTCGTCTCCAAGACCTACGAGACGCAGTCCGACATCACTGCCGAAAATGCGGACGAGAAGCTCACCGCGATCGCCGACGGCGCGGGTGTAAAAGGCACTGAGATCGCAGCCTGCGCAGTCAAACCTGAGACCAAGGCTCATGTTGATGCTTCGATCGCGCTGGGCAAGGCGGTGGACGTAACCGGCACTCCCACTCTCTTTATCAATGGACGCCGCATCGGCAGCTTCGATGCCCGCATGTCCGATGTATATAAGAGCCTGGTCGATTTTGCAGCGAAAGAGGCGAAGTAAATGAGCGCGAAGCAAGATCGGGAGCGCTGCAGTAAGGGTTGACGTCTGAGGTCCGAAGTCCCTTACTTTTCGCTGATCCAAATCTCCGGCGTGCTCCGGTCGAAGTTGTACAGCACGTGCGGCGTGATGATGATCATCAGTTCGTCAGTTTGATACTGTTTCGTGTTGTTCACCATGGCCTGATTCAAGAGGGGCAAAAATCCCAGGCCCGGCAGTCCCGTCATCGACCGCGTATCGTTCTCCGAAATCTGGCCCGCCACCACAGCGGGCTCGCCATCTTTGAGGTTGATTCCACCCTTGTACTCACGGCTCGAAATGACCGGGACGCCGTTCGAGGACTGCCCCGTGAGCGAACGCACCTGCAGTTCAACTTGCAGGCTCACGTCGCCGTTGCCGTGCACCGTGGGCTTCGCCTTCAGACTTAACCCTAGATCCTCATAGCTGACAGAAGGGAACGGGGGAACATACGTCTGGTTCCCCAGCACCTTCGAAATCTGCGGCGAGTTATAAATTGGCGCATAGCTCGCGTTCAGAATCGGATATCGCTCCCCCAGATGGAACGTTGCGTCGGTCCCCTGACCAGCTCTCATCGTCATGTCTTCGAGGCTATGTACCCACGATTCGTTAAGCGAGAGAGTCGGGCTTAACTGGCCGAGACTGAGTCCCATGAAAGTCAGGCCGCCTCCGAAGGTAGTGAGAGGCTGGCTGAAAATGGAGTTCTGCTGGCTTCCCAACTGAGCCAGAAGTCCCGAGAGAGCCGAACTGCCCGCCTGGTTAATGCCCCCCGACGCGATCAGTTGGTTGATGAGATCCTGAATGTTCTGTCCGCCGAGACCAGCCAGCGCCGCGGCCGGAATGTTGTACAGATTGAAACTGTTCGGAATATTGATGCCGATGTTGCGCGTGAGCTGGTGATCGATCTGGAAAACCCTCAGTTCGAGCATCACCTGTGGACGCTGGTTGTCGAGTTGCGCCAGCAGCTTTGCGCATGCTGCCAGAATCGGCGTGGGCGCGCGTACATCAAGTTCGCCCGCAGTCTGCCCAGCCGTGATGAATCGCAGGTCGAACATGGTACGCAGGGTGTTGACCAGTTCCGTCATTTCCTGTGGCGTTGAATGCGCTGGCGCAACGAAGGTCTGCAACGACATGTGGTCGAGCTGCCGGTGATTCTCCTGGTTGTCGGCAGCGATGAGAAGTTCATGCGCATTCAGCGCCACCCACATCGTCTTGCTGACCTCGCCCGCCAGCTTAATCGCAGTGAAGAAATCCACGTCATCGACGTTAAACTTCACCTGCCGGTTTTGCACGGAATCGTCAAATTGCGCCTTCACTCCATAGGCCATGCCGAGTTCGCTGAACAGCCCGCGAATGTCTCCGCTGAAATGGAAGGTTGCCAGATCATTCTTGGGTTCGAGGTGGATTTCGCCCGCACCCTGCAACCGCTCTGGCAAAATGGCGGGCACCGCAGGCGGCGGAACTCGGACGGCCTCTGTCAGCCGTTCCCGCGCAAAAACGTCATCCGGATCGAGCTCAAGCGCCTTGCGGAATTCCGTCGCTGCCTCAGCGCTCAAGTTTCCCAACAGCAGCAGATTTCCTCGCTGCACATGGTTGAAGACAAGCTGCGCCTTCACCAGTTCACGAGCATTCAGGAACCGCGGATTCTGTGGCATGATCCGCGAAGCTTCATCAAACTGAGTAAACGCGTCCTCAAGTTGTTTGTGCTCCTCGAGCTTCACGCCCCGCGTAAAGGCGGTCCGCGCTTCTTTGAGTTCTTTCTTCGTGAGAACGCAGTTGACGCCGCCAGGAATTCCGCTGCCACAGGAGATCAGCGGACCCGAAGAGGGATCGTCAGCCGCAAAGGAGGTCGCCGCCAGCATTGCCGACAGCACTCCCACCGCGAAGATGAACAACGTCCGCCGCATCGCTTTTGATTCTAACGTGGTTTCAGGGTCTTGCGAGATACCCAACTGGGCCTCGTACCTTCGGACTCAAGGGAGCCGAGGTTCTCCCAAGGGAAGTCCAGAAGGAGGAACGGGAGAAAGTGCCGGACTTGCACGGGGAATGTTCGAAACCCGCGACCACGCGTCGGGCAGTTACGACAGCATAAGCCGTTCGATCTTCCCGGCCCGGCCTGTCGTTTCGTCGCAATCGATCACCACGGCACACAGCCGGACGTCGCCCGTAGCAGGCTCGAAACGAACTGGCATCCCGCTCAGGAATTTTCCCACCACCAGCTCTTTCTTGACCCCGATCACCCCGTCGTAGGGCCCAGTCATGCCGACATCGGTCACGTACGCGGTTCCGTTCGGCAAGACACGCTCGTCCGCCGTGGGCACATGAGTGTGTGTGCCAACCACCGCAGTGACCCGTCCATCCAAATACCAGCCCATCGAAATCTTTTCGGACGTCGCCTCCGCGTGAATATCCACCAGGATCACCTTGGCTTCGATCTTCTTGAGAAGCAGGTCGACGGTGCGGAAGGGATCGTCGTTCGACGCCATGAACACGCGCCCCTGCAGATTGATTACTGCGTAGGGAACCTTTCCCTTGAATCCCTGATACATGCCTGACCCAGGCATATCTGCCGGATAATTCGCCGGACGCAGCACTCGTCGCGCCGGTCCATGCCCATTTCCCTCGACCATCTGGAAATAGTCGACGATCTCGCGCTTATCCCAAACGTGATTGCCGGTAGTAATTACGTCAATATTGAGTTCGAAGAGTTCTTCCGCCAGTGCGGGAGTAATGCCGAAGCCGGCCGCCGCGTTCTCTCCATTGGCAATAATAAGGTTGATTGCGTGGTCGCGGACGATTCCCGGAAGGCGATCTTTCACAATCTGCCGCCCCGGCCGCCCGAAAATGTCACCAATGAAAAGAATTCGCATATCGCAGAACGAAAATTGATGGTACCACGCGCACTCATGCCCGCTTGCGCAGTTGGTGCATTTAGAGTTGTGCTGGATTCGATTAGTGCGGCAGCTTGGGCAAATCCGCCCGTGCCAGCACCGAGCCCCATGCATCGACTATGTAGACGTCGGTCCACTCCGCGCCGGGCTTCTGCTGCCGTGTGGCATCAGCAAGGCTGAAAGTAACGGTCGTTTTGGGAGAAGTGCAGCCCGTGACTTGCCTCACTTCATCAGTGGATCCCAGTTCAGCGGACTCCGGAAGTTGCTCGATCGGCGCCATTTTCTCCCGTGCCGACGCTGAGTGCAGCACGACCTCGACGGCGCCTGCCAGGTTCTGGCATCGCAGCGGAATCTGAAGCTCCCACTCTTTCGTGCCACTCTTCTTCACCGTAGGTTCTTCGGCAAATACCACAATCGGCGGGTTGCCTCCCGGCGACGCATACCACTCCGGCCAGCGATGTTCGAACTCGATGCTCGCCGCGACATAGGCGCGGCTCAACTCGCGGTCTCGTTGCTCCCAGCACGGATGCATCGCATAAAGTGACACGCGCGCGCTTCCAATCCCCTCTGCGTGCAACAGATGATGGAGCGCAGGCACGAAGTCGGGATGATATCCGGCGCGCGCCATCAGCATCAGGCCTTCGCGGTCGGCTTGCAATTCCATGTCGCGGCAGAATCGGCCCATGTCTGCCGACGCTTTTTCCGAGTCGGCCCACGATGCAGAAGGCAAGCTTGGATCGCCTAGCACAATCCCAACGCTGCGACCGTTCTCCAGACTCTTCTGATACAGGTAGCGCCGCGCCCAGTCCCGCCGCACGACGTGGGCAATCTCATGCGATAGGATTGCCGCCCATAGTCCCGCGCTCGGACCCGCCAGTCGTGCCAGTCCGGTCTCGACGTAAATTGTGCCATCCGGCGAGGAGTAGGCGTTAAGCTGTCCGTCTTCGACGATGCGAAGCTGCCACTTCACCTTGACGCCGGCAGGCGCGCGCAATTGCTCCACCAGTCGTTCAAAGACCACAGCGGCGGCAGTGTAGCGTCCTGACGGTACGCTGCTGTGCGCCATCAATTGCGGACGCAATCGGGCCGCTGTCTCCAAGTCGAGGCTGAATTTCTCGGGGATTTCGGGGGTGGCTTGGATCTCTTGCGAAAGCGTGGCGACACTGCATAACAGCGACAGGAGAGTTATGACGATAACCCGCGTCAACAGCCTATAGGATCCGATGCTCACGGCGACTCTCCTGCATTATGCGCCGATGACGCCGCGGTGCAAGAAGTAAATAAGGTGCGAGTTGCGCGATGTTCCGGCTCGGGAATTACGGCGCCAGCTCCGCCGTTCGCAGAAAATCGTAGTTTCCTGCCGGATTCAGTTTCAGATTGCTCACCCGGCGCGTGTGTACCAGCACGTTGTCGAGATACCACAGGTCGATGTAAGGCATGTCTTTCGCAAGAATGCGCTGCACCTCGGCATACAACGGCTTGCGCACGTTCGGATCGATCTCGCGGCGAGCCTTGTCAATCAGCGCGTCGACCTCCGGATTCGAATAAAAGCTCCGATTCGCCCCATTCGGCGGGAACCGCGACGAATGAAATGCGTATTCGAAAATGTCAGGATCTTCGTTGCCGCCGATCCAGCGCAGCCCATACATCTGAAACGCACCGTGCGTCACGTCATTGAAAAATGTCGCGAATTCGAAGCTTCGGATGTCGAGCGCGATCCCGACTTCGCGCAGCTGCTGCTGGATGACCGCGACCATCAGGCGTGTGTTTTCGTCGGTCGAAGTCTTCATCGTGATGTGAAAACGAACGCCATTCACCTCTGGATAGCCCGCCGCATCGAGTAACTGTTCCGCCTTTGTCGGCTCGTGGTTGTACGTCGCGACGTCCCCGTTGTAGGCCCAACTCTGCGGCGGCAGAATACTGTTGGCCGGCTCGGCCTCGTCGCGCCACAGATATTCGATCATGGGTTTGCGGTCGAGGGCATAGGCAATTGCCTGCCGCACACGCACATCTTTCAAAATTGGATCGCGGCAGTTGAATCCCAGATACGCCAGCCGTGTTCCCGAAGATTTCTCAACCGCAAGGTTGGGCTCGTGCGCGAGCGTAAAGACGGTATCGGGCGTGAGTGAATTGATAGCCACGTCGCCGCTGCCCTTGCGCAATTCGAGCGCTTGCGTCGTCGCGTCAGGTACAACTGCGAATCGCACGCGCTCCAGTTTGGCCTTCTCGCCCCAGTATCGGTCGTTGCGTTCGATGATGACCTCGCGGTCAGTCTCTGCGCTGACAAACTTGAATGGCCCCGACCCAATCGGATGTCGCGCCATCTCGTCCCCGCTGCCGTAGGGTACAATCCCAATCGCGCCGTCCGACATGTTCCACAGAAGAGTCGAATCCGCTTCCTTCATGTGGAAGATCACCGTTGAATCATCCGGCGCATCGATGTGATCGACGAAGCGATATACCGCCGCCTTGGTGCTGCGAATCTTGCCCTGCAGCAGCGAATCGAACGTCCACTTCACATCGCGCGAAGTCAGTGCGCGTCCATCATGGAATGTGACCCCGCGATGTAGATGGAAGACGTAGGTTAGCGGGTCGGGGACTTCCCACGTCTCCGCGAGTCCCGGAGCGACATTCAGGTTGTCCCCGCGCGAGAGGAGATCGTCAAATATAAGATTGTCGATACGCTCTGACTGTGCATCCAGGCCCACGCGCGGATCAAGGTTTGTCGGACTCGACTCGATCACCATCACCAAAGTATTGGGATCAGGCTTCGCTGAACACGAAAGAAGAGAGAAGAGAACGGGAAGAAGTAGCCCAGCCATACCCACTACCGACGATTTCCCCAGTGAACCTCTGTGTTCCCTGGGGTGTAAGCCCTTGAACTTCCCGCCGCTAAGCATACGAGATCTTTCCCAACACGGCCGTACGTTTCGCACCCGTAGCGGAAGGCACGTTCGACGCACGCCGATTCCATGTCTCGTAAGCGAGCACAGCGAAAGCCACAGCCTCTTTCGCTTCGGAAGGTAGCCCGAACTCATCGGAGAAACGCACCTGAATCCCAAACGGTGCTAGGGTCTGCGCCAGCATCCGGACCAGAGTCGCATTCCGCGATCCGCCGCCGGACAGAATCATTTCGCCAAAGGAGTTTTTGCGACCCGTCCTCCCGACCACGAATCTCCGCACCGCGTCGGCAATCGAAAGCGCTGTTAGAGCAGTGGCTGTAGCGACAATGTCCTGTTTGTCCGCTCGGCCGCACATCCGCAAGAAGTCGGCCACGAACTCCCGCCCAAATTCCTCGCGCCCCGCTGTCTTCGGAGGATTGGCCCTGAAAAACGGCCGCCGCACCACACGTTCGACAACCGCATCAAGCACATTCCCCGAAGCCGCAATCTTCCCGCCGCGATCGAACGCCTTGCCGAAGAGTCGCTCGGTCACCGCATCGATCACCATATTTCCTGGCCCGGTATCGAATGCAAAAACGCCGCCCGCCTCGGCCCCTGCAGGAACCGCCGTGAGATTCGCGATCCCTCCAATGTTCTGCACAATGCGCCCGACCCTCCTATCGCGGAATAGCAAGTAGTCGAGAAACGGAACCAGAGGGGCGCCTTTGCCGCCAGCTGCCATATCTGCCGGACGAAAGTCCGATACGACCGGCGCTCCCACGCGTGCCGCAACTACAGCGCCCTCGCCCGTCTGCCAAGTCGCGGCCATTTTCCGTCCGAGAAATCTCTGCGTCTCCCCTTGATGGTAAAGCGTCTGCCCATGGCAACCGACCAACTCCGCCTTCACGCAAAACTTTCGCTGAGCCGCCACCACGGCCTCAGCATAAAGTTCGCCTAAAAGAAAATTGAGACGTGCCAGATCGGCGACCCGAGCCCGCTCCGCATTCATGGCCGCCAAAATAGCCGCACGAACTTTCGGTGGATACGAATACTCCGAGTGCCCCAGCAATCCGATCTTGTGGTGCGGGCACTCCTGCCCGCGACTGCCGGTAGCAGTGGTCGATGTCTGTCGCGAGCCCGGCTCCTGGCCCGGCCCAATCCGCACCAGCGCCACATTAATTCCATCAGCTGACGTCCCGCTCATCACTCCCGCCACGATCATTTCTTTGCCGGTCATGCGCGAGGCCGCCGCCGATCTTCACGCCGGCTCAACGGCTCCAGCCGCACCTGCTCCCCGAACTCCCACAACCGCCGCGACAATCTCTCAACTCTCGCCGCCGATGGAGCCTGCGTGGCGCGGGCACTGTTGCCCGTGTGCATTGTCTTCACCCACTTCTTCTTGAACGCGAGCACGCGTTTCTCCGACTCTGCCATCCGCCGCGCAAATTTCTTGTCGCGCTCCGCGGCCTTCACCAACGCCTCGTACGCTTGCATCACGTAGTCCTCGCGATGACAGACCAGACAAATATCGCCACCCGCGCGCACGAACCCAACCGCCGCCTCTCCCACCGGCGCCGCCGCTAGCACTCCGCCCATCTCCAGGTCGTCCGACACAATCAGATTGCGAAATCCAATGCGCTTGCGCAGAACATCCGTAATCCAAACCTTCGATAGCGAAGCCGGAGTCCGGTCGCCGGTGACCGCCGGATACGCCGCATGAGATACCATGACGAACGGCAACTGCCGCCGCAGCGCTCTGTAAGGAACGAGATCTTCCGCCCACAACCGCTTCAGCGGCTTTTCAATCACCGGTAATTCATGATGGCTATCGAGTCGTCCCTCTCCCAGCCCAGGGAAGTGCTTGCCGCATCCGAGGACCTTCGCCGCCAACAGTCCGGCTAGAAATCCCCGCGCGTACAACGTCGCCTCGCGCGCATCCGCGGACACCGCCCGCGAACTCATCACTCCCCGAGACGCCTCAAATGCCAGATCGAGTACGGGCGCAAAGTCCACATTAAGACCGAGCGCGCGGCAGTTCTCGCCAATGATCTTCCCATGTTGACGAAACAGCCGACGCTCGCCCGTGGCAAACACGTCAGCGGCTGGTGGCGTCGCCCCCAACGCGTCGCGAAATCGATCGACCGTTCCGCCCTCCAGATCAACGCAGGTAAACAACGGCGTCGCGACGCATTTCTGGCACTCGCGCAGCAGTCGCCAGGTCTGACCCGCATTTTGTATGTTCCGCGCAAACAGAATGACTCCAGCGGGCTGCAACTGCCGCAGCAGGGAAGCGAGCCCGGTCGTAATCTCGGTTCCTTCGAACCCAATAATCAAGAGCTGTCCCGGCGAGCGTGGCAGTAGTTCCTTCGTGTCCCTGTCTCCTCTGTGGCTAAATCTCTTTCTTCAACTCCGCGAGCAAGTTCAATGCCTCCAGCGGCGTCAACCGGTTCAAGTCTACTTCCCGTAGCTTGTCCAGCACGGGCTGCGAGAGCGGCGTAAAAATCGTCAACTGCGTCGCTGGAGGACTTGATCCTGGCGACAGATGCGCCGTCGCCTGCTGTTCCGCAAACTCATGCTCCAACAAAACCTCGCGTGCCCGCACCACAACTTCATTCGGCAGTCCCGCCAGTTTTGCGACTTCAATTCCGTAACTGCGGTCAGCCGCCCCGGCCTCAACTTTCTTCAGGAATACGATCCCGCCGCCAGTCTCTTTCACCGACACGTGGTAATTCTTCACGCCTGAGAGTTGCTCAGCCAGTTCAGTCAACTCAAAATAATGTGTCGCAAATAAAGTCTTAGCCCGCACTCGCGCATGCAGATACTCCACCGCAGCCCAAGCAATCGCCAATCCGTCGTACGTGGCCGTTCCCCGCCCGACTTCGTCGAGCAAGATTAACGACCGCTCGGACGCGGTGTGCAGGATGGCCGCCGTTTCGGTCATCTCCACCATAAACGTCGAGCGCCCGCGCGCGAGATTGTCGCTGGCTCCAATGCGGGTGAACACCCGATCTACTACGCTCAGCCGCGCCGACCGCGCCGGCACGAACGATCCCATCTGCGCCAGGATCACGATCAGTGCCGTCTGCCGCAAATACGTCGACTTCCCGCCCATGTTCGGCCCAGTCAAAAGCAAAATGTTGTGCGTGGACGAATTCAAATACAAATCATTCGGGACGAACCGCTCGCTGCCGCCGGCCAATTCCTGCTGCTCAATCACCGGATGCCGTCCCTCGACAATCTCCACCTCACCGCCGTCCGCCGCGAAACTCGGACGGCAATAATTTCGCAGCGCGGCAATATTTGCGAGCGAGGCCAGCACATCCACCTCAGCCAGCGCCAGCGCTGTCTGCCGGATCCGCTTCGCCTCGGCTGCGATCGCCGTGCGCAACTCGGTGAATAATCGCCGCTCGATCTCGACGATCTTCTCCTGCGCGTCGAGAATCTTCGCCTCGTATTCCTTCAGTTCCGGAGTCGTGAAGCGCTCCGCATTTACCAGCGTCTGCTTGCGTTCGTAATCCTGCGGCGCTAAATGCAGGTTCGCCTTCGATATCTCAATGTAGTAACCGAAGATGGAATTGAACTTCACCTTCAGCGACGAGATCCCCGTGCGGCCGCGCTCTCGCTGCTCGATCTGCGCCAAGACCTGCTTGCTATTTCGTGAGAGTTCACGTAGCTCGTCGAGGTCACGCTCCACACCCTCGGCGATGACTCCGCCATCTGCAAACGTTAGCGGGGGTTCCGGCACAATCGTCTTCTCAATCCGCTCCCGCAGATCGCCTAGTTCATCGAGAGACATGTGAAGCGTTTTCAGTCGCGATGCTCCTAGTCGCGCAACCGCCGCTCGAATCGCCGGAATCTTCGCGAGCGATGCGGCCAGCGCCAGCACATCCCGCGGATTCGCCGTTTCCAGCGTGACCCGGCTCAACAGTCTTTCGAGATCAAGGACGCCATCAAGCGCGCGCCGCAATTCCTCTCTCGCAACAATGTCTTTTACGCCGGCCTCGACCGCATCGAGCCGCGCGTTGACCTCGCTCAGATCAAGCGACGGACGGAGCAGCCACGCGCGCAGCAACCGCTTTCCCATCGGCGTAACAGCCGCGTCAATCGATCGAAACAAAGTCACGCCCGCATCGGTTCCCGCGAACAACGGTTCGATCAATTCCAGATTTCGGACCGTAACCGCGTCGAGCACCAGGCAATTCTGGCGCTCGTACCAGCCAATGCGGTCCACGTGATCGAGCGATCCACGCTGCGTCGAGCGCACGTAATAAAGGATGGCCCCTGCCGCCGCCGCCGCCGCCGGCCGTCCAGCCAGCCCAAATCCTTCGAGGGATAGCACTCCAAAATGATTCTCCAGCAGCGGGATCGCGTGGTCTGGCGCAAAGATCCAATCGTCGAGCGGAGTCTCTGTGCAGCCGCCAGCCGACCGAGGCTGCGGCGTTCGCGCAGTAGCAGGCGCCTCGTCCGTCCGACCCAGCAACCCGCGATTCTTTGTCTGCTCAAACAGCGGCGCCGCCGACCCGTACAGCAACTCCTTCGGTTTGAGTTGCTCTAATTCTTCCTGCACTCGCCGCAGCGCACCTTCACCGGAGAATTCCGTCGCACGAAATTCTCCCGTAGACAAGTCCAGCGCCGCGAATCCCACGCGATCGCCGACCTGCGCCAACGCCGCTAAAAAGTTGTTCTCATCCGATCCCAGCGATGAATCCGCCGCGGTTCCCGGCGTCACGACGCGCGTCACTTCGCGCCGCACCAACTTCTTCGCCAGCCGCGGATCCTCCATCTGTTCGCAGATGGCGACCTTGAATCCCTTGCGAATCAGCTTCCCAATGTAGCCCTCGGCCGCGTGATACGGCACGCCGCACATCGGCACAGCAATGCCTTTTTCTTTATTGCGCGACGTCAGCGTGATCTGCAGTTCTTTCGCCGCGACAATCGCGTCGTCGAAGAACAACTCGTAGAAATCTCCCAGGCGGAAGAACAAAAGCGCGGTGGGATGTTCTTTTTTGACGGCGGCATACTGCCGCATCAGCGGAGTGGACGGCTCGGTCATCTTCCTTCTTCAGGTTGGGCGGGCTGCGGCGGATTATAACAAAGCGCGCCGTCGCCTTCCGCCGCATTTCGCACGGCTCGACCGAAAATTGCAACACAGATCACGGTGCTGAAACTCTTTGATAATGTCCCCCTCGATAACTCACTAGAAATGTCCCCTTAGACTAAGGCCTCCGACCAGAATAGGATGCGGGTTGAAGAGGACGGCGATGAGCCATCTCGAGTTGGAGCGAGTGGAGTCGATGGGGCAAGTAGCGAGCGGGGATCTGGGCTTCAACATGCGGCGGATTTGTTGGGGTTGAGCTGCCGGCGGAGCAAGCGGGGTATGGCAGTGATATAGCGAGTTGGGTACGAAGGCTTGCTAGCCGGCCAGTTTGCGGAGGAACTCGCGCTCGTCCATGTGGTACTTGAAAGCTTTGCGCCCGTCGATGAAGACGACGGGGACATCGTCGTTGAATTGGCGACGCAATTCGGAGTCGGTGTCGACGTCAATTTCGCGCCAGTTGAAGCCGCCGTGGCGCTCGAGCTTCGAGAGGCTCTCTTTGACGACCTCGCAAAGATGGCACCCCTTCCTCGAATAAACCACGACGCTGCGAAGGTCTGGCATGCGCGGAGATTTTAGCGCGGGAAGTTGCTGGTTTTCCAGCAAGAAAACCGGCGGGAAGAGTTCTATGTGGGCGGTCCGGTGGTAGGACCGTTCAAAAAGTGACCCCGAGATTTGAAAAAAGCGCAGTGATTACAATCACTGCGGATCACGGAATCCCACGCCCACAATTGGAGTGCTCTGTAGTGCGGGCCGGCAATCGGGCGTTCGATTGCCCCGAAGAAAGGGGAGCCGGTGACCAATCGACGTAGCCACTCCGTGCTTTGCATCGGCAGCGATCCTGTGCGCCTGAATCTCCGTTGTGCGCGATTGAAGGAGCACGGCTTGAACGTACTCAGCGCGGCAAGTGGGCATGAGGGTATCATCCGGTTTGGCCGGGATCCGGTAGATGCGGTGGTCCTCGACTTCAATGACGACGGGTCGGAATCGGCCTTAATCGCGAGTGAACTTAAGAAGTTGCGCCCTCAGATTCCTGTCATCGTGTTGGTGGGGGAAGGAACGACCCTGCTGAATGGCGCGACGCAGCAGGCAGATGCAGTGGTCATGAAGTCCGAGGAGACGCTGCGGCTGAGGGAAGCGCTAAGAACTGTACTAGAGACCTCCTAGCCCAAACCGCAGATCTTTGAAGGCTTGTGGCGCCAGTCACAAGAGCGAGGCGGTAGAATCCCTTCATGCCAGACCTTCAGACAAGACCTCTTCTTGGGAAGACCGCGCTCGTCACGGGCGCGGCGCGGCGGCTGGGAAGAGCCTCGGCGCTCGCTTTGGCTCAGGCTGGGGCGGATGTAGCCATTACTTTTCGACACTCGGCTCATGAGGCTCGCGAAACCGTGGTGGATTTGTCGGGCTTCGGCGTGCGAGCGTTTGCGCTGCGCTGCGACGTGACGGAGGAAGCCAGCGTCCGCTCCATGATGAAAGAAGCGGGTCGCGAACTGGGGCGGATCGACATCCTGGTGAACAATGCGGCGAACTACGAAACGGCAGAGTTCGAGAGGCTGACGGTGCGGCAGTGGGACGCCATTTTTGCTTCGAACACGCGGGCGCCGTTTCTGGTCTCGCGCGAGGCCTTGAAGTGGATGCGACGAAAGCGCATCAAAGGGAGCGGTCCGATCGAGGCAAAGATCATCAACATGGGATCCCTTGGCGGTCTGCGACCCTGGCCGACGCACGCACACTATTGCTCGTCGAAGGCGGCGCTGCACATGCTGACGAAAGTCATGGCGAAAGCGTTGGCACCGGAGATCGCTGTAAACGCCGTGGCTCCCGGGATGATTGACCTAGGAGAGAGAGCTGCGGCAGCATTTATGCGTCGCATGGCGAAACAGACGCCAATGCTGCGAAACGGACGTGGGGAAGAGATCGCGAAGGCGGTACTGTTCTTCGCGACCGCTCCACAATTTATTACCGGGCAGATTCTCGCTGTCGATGGAGGCCTGGGATTGTAGGGGTCGCGTGGCTCATCCCGATTGCCGCTCGACATTGGGAGCGATGGCGAGCGGGGAGAGCCGCTGGATAATGCCTGGATCGTTATTAATGAGCGTCGTTGAGATTTGTCACTGCTCACGGCCCATCTACGCTACACTGTGACGCGCTTCTGGGTGTTCAATCCGACCTTACCAACATAGAAGCGGGACGAGCAGTCCTCCCCCATCCCGCTGGCAAAGGACTTCGTCATGGGTACCCCATTCGTCATCTCAGAACAAATCAGGCCTGCGGTCTTAGACAAAGTAACGACCTCTGAGAACCCGCTCAGGCGGTTCGCGGCCCGGTATTTCTATTTCGCGATGTCATTGCTGGTTGCTGCATTGGTAGTGTGGGGTTTCAGTCGAACCGTCAACGCGAATCTCTTGCACGCCGCCCCGCCAAGGCCGTTGCTGCTCTGGTTTCATGCAGCCGCCTTCGCGACCTGGGTGGCGTTCTTCATCGGACAGTCTACGCTGGTCCGCGTCCGCAAAGTGAGCTGGCATCGTTTCTTAGGATGGTTCGGGGCCGCGCTTGCCACGGCGATGGTTTTGCTCGGCACTTCGACGGCTATTGTCATGGCGCGATTCAATACAACGCAGCGCCATCAGATCGGCGCAGATGCTTTCCTGGTGATCCCGTTCTACGACATGATTGCCTTCGGCACGCTCATTGCCCTCGCCATCTATTGGAGGAAAAGCCCTGAGTTCCACCGGCGGTTCATGTTCCTCGCAACCATCGGCCTTTTGGACGCGGCTGTGGGACGCTTCGACTTCATATTCAACCATAATCTGTTTTTTCTCTGCCTCGACGTGCTGATGGCACTGGGCATCGCCCGCGATCTGATCGTGGATAGTCGCGTTCACAAGGTGTACGTCTATGCATTACCGGTGTTGATCGTGGGCCAGAACCTCGCGATATATATCTGGCGGGCGAATCCTTCGTGGTGGCAGGGAATTTCCCACGCGATTTTGGGATGATTGCGACCGGCACAGTCGGTAACGGATGAGGGTGAGGCAGAGCGGCCGGATGCTCCGCCAGATTATTTCTACGGATCGTAGACCGTGGTGTGCATGCCAGCTTGACGTGCCTCTTCCTGCATCTCGGCTAATCTCTTCTTCTGTTCATCGAGTTGCAGCTGCAGATTTGCAAGTTTGTCCATCTGCGCCGTCTGGTAACGGTTATAAGGTCCATTGAACTGGGCGCTGCCCGGGGGATGCAGCGTAGCGTTAATCTCGTCTACGCGGCCTTGTAGAGTGGCGATCTTGTCCTGCTGCGCGACGATCTGCCTCTTCCATTGCGCGGCCGCACGCGGATCAATGTCACCCTCTTGAGCGGCCTTGCGAATCGGCTTGTTGCTGGCCGTTCCTGCCGGCCGGGATGCATTTTTCGCGGGAGAATCCTGCCCGAGGTCATCATTAGTGATCGTAGCGGGCTTTGCGGTGGATGTAGTGGAGGTCTGCTTTTCGCGGTTTGCGCGGGCGATGTCGCCGAGGGATTGTCCGTAGGCCGCGACGCACGCGCCCAGCGCAATCGCCAGAACAAGGAAGGGCTTCCGAGGCATAGGCTTCTCCTGATGGTTGACCATATTGCCGACTGTCGATACCAGAGTGCGGCAGAACTACACCTCCAATCATATTTAGCGATCGTGGATCTGCAAATTGCCCAAAAGGTCGAGAGTCGAATCGAAGGTGTCACGTCGGGCATGGCCAAAAGCATGCTTGACTTGGCGATAGGACATGGCTGTTGTCGGCCACGGGATCGCTCGTCCCAGGCCGTTGAGAACGCTGCAGGATTTTTGCGAGATGGCGATGACTTGGTTGGGGGGTTACGCTGCCGACGTGGGTGCAATCGGCGACGCGAAAAAGATTCCAGGCTACCGAGCGAGAAATAGCCATTGCCGCAAGGTCACGGTATATTGGGGCGAATGAAGAAATCGAAAGGCAGTTCTTCCGTTAAGCCAGCGCTCGTGCGAGGAACATCTGCGGCGCCTGCCGTCGAGCCTCGCGTAGCAGTCGCCATCATGGCGGCGGGCAAAGGAACCAGGCTGAAATCGCAACTTCCTAAAGTTTTACATGAAGTCGGTGGGAAGCCGCTGCTTGAGCATGTGATCCGGGCCGCCGTGCGCATTGTCCCGGCGAAGGATGTCTACGCGATCATTGGGCACGAAGCCGAGCGCGTGCGCACGGCGATGGCGCACACGGGCGTGAATTTCGTCTTACAGGCGGAGCAGAGAGGAACCGGCCACGCCCTGATGGTGGCTCGCGAGGCGCTAGAAGGATATGACCACGTTATCGTGCTCTCAGGCGACGCGCCACTGATTACAGCGGAGACGATTCGCCAACTGCGGGATTTTCATCGGCGAGAGCGAGCGGCGATGACGTTGCTGAGCGCCGAACTGGGCAATCCCACGGGCTATGGTCGCGTGCTGAGGAAGAATGCGCGCACCGCCGAGGTGCGGACGGTCGTCGAGGAAAAATCCGCCAGCGCCGCGCAGAAGAGGATTCGAGAGATTAACTCCGGCTTCTATGTTTTTTCGGTGAAGGATTTGTATGCGAGCATCGGCAAACTCTCGACGGCTAACGCGCACGGCGAGTACTACCTGACCGACATGGCCGAGTTGCTGCGCAAGGCAGGGAAACGCGTGGTTGCGTGGAAGACGCCGGCCCCAGCTGAGGTTCTGGGCGGCAACACTCGGGCTGAACTCGCCGACATTGACGAAAAAATGCGTCTGGCAAAATGCCGGCAACTGATGGCTGACGGCGTGACGGTCTTTTATCCGGCGACGTGCGTAATTGACGCCGACGTCGAGATTGCTCCCGACACAGTGATCGAGCCCTACGTACAGTTGCTGGGCAAGACAAAGATTGGCACGGGCTGCCGGGTGCGGTCTTATTGCGTGATTCGCGACTCGGAAATTGCAGACGGAGTCAATGTTCTTCCCGGATGCATCGTGGATGAAGCGCGTGTTAGTTCAGGAGCGATTGTGGGGCCCTATTCACGGCTGCGTCCAGGCACTGAGATAGGAGAAGGAGCGCACGTCGGGAACTTCGTCGAGACGAAGAAGATCAAGCTGGGTAAGGGATCGAAGGCGAACCACCTGACGTATCTCGGCGATGCGGAGATTGGCGCCGGAGTGAATATCGGCGCGGGGACCATCACCTGCAATTACGATGGCGTCAACAAGCACAAGACAATCATCGGCGACGCGGTGTTTGTGGGGAGCGACAGTACTCTCGTGGCGCCCGTGAAGATCGGCAACGGAGCCTACATTGGGGCCGGATCATGCATCACCGATGACGTGCCGGAAGACAGCTTGGCGATTGGCCGATCCCGCCAGATCGTGAAGGAAGGCTGGGCGCGGGCGAAGCGGCAAAAGAAATAGATTCACGGAGAGTGACTACATTCGCGAGACAAAGATCTTCGACCCGGCAGACGGATTTGCCCCTTTCACCGATGCCGCTGAGATTAACCGATGCGACCGTGGCGAAACGCGGCGATCGCTGGTGGATGTATGTGGCTGGGGAAGTGAAGGGCCACGAAGGGATTCAGCTTTTCAGCGCGTCGCTTCCAGCGGGAGCACCGCTTGCCGCTTCCGGGTGGAGACTTATTCCTCATCCCGACGATCCCTCACGGGTGGCGCCGCTCGCGAGGCACGAGCATAGCGCAGCGTGGGACTTGAAGGGCGGCCGTCATTGCCCTGCTTATGCAAGAGGATGGGATCCGGAACGTGGTGCTTGGGTTGAGCGAATCTACTACGCGGGTGCCGCCGCGAATTTATGGGGACCGTACACCATTGGATATTTGGAATGGGATGACAAACGATGGGCGGATCGTCGAGAGCCAGTGTTCGTGGCGAATGAAGACTGGGAGCGCGGCAGTGTCTACGAACCGAACGTGATCTACTCCGATGGGAAGTGGAGGATGTGGTACGTGGCGGGTTCCAACCTCGAGGATTATCTTGTCCAAGGCTACACAGAGAGCGCCGATGGCCGAACCAATTGGAGCGAGCACAAGATTTTTATCGCCGCGGAAGAAAAAGTGTTTGATTTTTGCGTGATCGAGCGCGAGGCAGGGTTCGAGGCGGTCTTCTCGAAAGTGTGGCTCGGCAAGACGGCTGCTCCCACGACTACCGGCCTTTGGTGGTGCCAGTCTCGGGTTCTGTCTTCTGATTTTTCGGAATGGAGCAAGCCCATTCAGATCATGACGGCGCAGGATTGCGCTTGGCACTCCGGCCCGTGGAAACCTTGCGTCCGATATGGGGAAGCGAATCCACGTCGAATGTTTGTTTTCTTCGACGGAAGTTACAAGAAGGATGAGCCGGGTCCGTTTCCTTTTGCATTCACCTTGGGGTGCCTGGAAATCGATCGGCCCGCGTGAATAGAAAGCGATGCGCATGAAAAAGGCGCCGAGGTCGAAACCTCGGCGCCTTTGAGTTTATGTCGCTATATTCAGTGCGAGACGGCGGCGAACAGCGGCGAGTGCATCAGCGACTGGAACTGCTGATCGCTGGCCTTGAAGTGAAGCTGCAGGTTGGAGCTGTCGGAGTCAACGGTAGTGTTGTCGACGGCGACCTTCTCGGCGGGCGTTGCATTTATTTTCTTGTAGAGAATGCCGGCTTTGACCAGAGACGACAGCATGCCCGCGGTCATGGAATCGGACGTGATGACGGTTAGTTCGAAGTTCACGCCGTTGGTGAAATTCATGGTGTAGCGCGAGCCCTGGATTTTCTTCTTCATGGTCTCGTAGTCGGCGATCTTGGAGGCGTCGCCAAGCGCGGACCGCATCATGTTCTGCGTGCCCTGCTGGTCGAGGATGCTCCACACCGGCGCCGCGTCAACACTCGTCATCATGTCGGCCATGTCGCCGTTGGTATCGAGGCCCAGGGTCTGGCCGTCTTTAGTATCGAGCGCAGCACGGATCGCAGTGGCGTCAGCGAATAGCAAGGTGCTGTCGTCGAGGAAGCTCATGACGAAGCCGCCGTCCATGGGATAGATCAGCGAGTTGTTGTACTTCTTGGGCGTGACCTTCTCGAGCTTCATTTTCTTGAGCACGCTCTTCATATTGAAGGGACCGCTGGCGACGCCGATCGTCTTGACTCCTTGTTTGCCGCTGTGGAACGAGGCAAAAGTGAGGGAGTCTACGTCCTTGTCGGGATCGATGCCGATGTTCTTAAGGGCTCCTTCAAACTGCTTGATGTTCTCCGGCAGCAGTTGCTGTTTCAACGCCATCGCGGTCGGCGAGTCGCGGAGCGTCCGGTAGTCCACCGAGATCAGCTGCAGCAGATCGGCGGGGATGCAGGACCGGGCAGAAGAGTTGAGCGGCATGGCGTAGGCCACGCTGGCGAGCAGAAGGGAAGCCAGGCAAATCTTGAAAAGTCTCATAACGCCTCGAATTTCATAGGTCTATAAGGACTGGGTGCGTTTTAAGTTTAGATGCGCGATCCAGGCCCATCGTTGATTGATCGTCCTATTCTATTTTACTTGCAGCCTAAGAGAGTGGAACAAAGGTACTCTCCCCATTGACGGGTTGGGGACGGGCCTAGGTGGAGCACGTTTTTGCTCTGCGTGGGCGGAGACGTTGCAAGCAGCGCCTCTACGACAGGGCGGCGGTTCGCTGGCGAACTTCGGAGGCGAAGGTCTGGTCTTTCAGCGACGCAAGGTTGATCTCCACATTGGCAAGCGCCCCGGTGACGGCCGCGCGGGCCAGCGCTTGCGCGGTGATCAGGTCGGACTTCATGTTGGGATTGGTAATGGAATCGAGCGACTGCGCGATCTTCGCGATCTCATGCGCTTTCTCGGCGACTCCCAGAGGAACGCTCGTGGCTTGCTTAAGCGCGGCGTCGATCAGCGCTTCGCCGGAAGATTCGTCTGCGGCGGTCTTGGCCTGTTTGTAAGCCTTCATGACGGAGTTGTAGGACTCGGCGTCAGCATCGACGGCAGCTTTTAGTTCTTCGCGCAACGGTGTGAGCCGAGCGATCGCGGCACTGAGCTGCGACTCGTACTGCAGATAGGCCTTCTTTCCGCGCGACATGGAGGCGACCATCACGGCGAGTCCGGCGGCCATGGCAGCGGCGGCTGCCGAGGCGCTGCCGCCCCCGGGAGTTGCAGTAGGAGCGGCGAGTTGCTCGACGAAGGGCTCGACTCCGGCGCGCAGGCCACCGACGGCCATCTTGCCGCCCATTACGGCGGCGAGGCGATTTTCAAGGATCAATGACGAGTCGAAGTTCTCGACTTGCAGGTACCATTCCGCGGCTTGCTCCAAAGCTTTCTTGGGAATCAGTCCGACGATTTCGCTTGAAACGGGCATGACTCCGTAGCGGGCGGCTTCGCGCTTGACCAGTTCAAAGACGCGGTGGACGGGCGTCTGCTCGAAGTCGGTCAGGTTCATTGAGACCTGAGCGAGCCCGCGCACGAGAAATCCGGCACCCTTCACGAAGCGCATGCCGCCGTTCGAGAAGCGGACCGCCTTCGCGACTTTCTTGGCGATGTCGACGTCAGGCGTGTCGAGGAAAACGTTGTAGGCGATCAGGAATTTACGAGCGCCGACGACCGTCGCGCCCGCCGTTGGGTGAATCCGCGGCTCTCCAATGTCCGGGCGGCGCGTGGGTTTGGTGGCGATTTCATCGCGGATGCCTTCGAACTGGCCGCGGCGAATATTCTCCAGACCCTGGCGTTCGGGAATTCTCGCGGCGGCCTCGTAGAGATAAACCGGAATCTGATAGCGCGTCCAAATCTCCGTGCCGACATGATTCGCCATCGCCACGCAGTCTTCGATAGTGACGCCTTCGATCGGAATGAAAGGCACAACGTCGGTCGCGCCCATGCGCGGATGCGCACCGGAGTGAACGTTAAGATCGATGAGCTCGGCGGCCTTGCCCACGCCGCGGATGACCGCTTCCTGAATGGCTTCGCGCTCGCCGACCAAAGTGATGACCGAGCGATTGTGGTCGAAGTCGCTTTCTCGATCGAGAAGGTAGACTCCGGGCATCTTCATAGCGTCGACAATGGCGTCAACTTTGGCCTTGTCGCGGCCTTCGGAGAAATTCGGAACGCATTCGACGAGCGTGGACATAAGGGAGAAGAATAGCTGGGGGCGGAGCGTGGGCGCAAGGTTCGACGACGGCGAGTGAATTTCTCACCACAGAATTCTCACCACAGGGGTCACAGAGGAGCACAGGGGATTCCTAACCTGTGGCGGGTGCGAAGAATCTCTGGTGCCCTCCCGTGTTTATACCGTTTGGATCACGACAAGCGGGTGATCCCGGGGAAGCCGTCGAAGCCGGAGTCGAAGCTAAGGATGCGGTCGATGCCGTGTTGCTCCATCACGGCCAAATGCACGGCGTCACGCGCGGAGAGACGCGGGTGACCGAAGACGATCTTCTTCGCGCGTTCCATGACGCTACGGTCGATGGCCAGCACCTCATCGACGACACCGAGCAGGGAATCAAAGGCTGGCTGGACGGCATCGCGGCGGTTGACAGCAATATAGCGATGCAGTATCTCCTGGAGTACTTCGGCATCGGTGACCAGACGCTCGCGGCCGCTCAGCAGCTTTTCCACCAAGCGCTGCGCATCGACTTTGTGCGGGTGCGAGCCGCCCACCAGGTACATCGGAATATTGGAGTCGATCAGGATCACGATCGGTCCGACAAGTAGCCCTGTTCGATCTCTGCCAGAATCGTTCCGATGTCGCCCGTCGGGAACTCGTGCTTCACCGCCGCGCGAACAGCCGCGAGCTTCTTTTCGACGTCGCCGATCGGTTCGCGCCGTCGTGCGTGCGCCAGCGCTTGACGAACCCACTCAGCAATCGACATCTGTCGTGAACGGGCAGCGCGCTGAATCTCCCTGTATTCAGGATCCTGAACGATAACCTGGAGCCGCTTAGCCATACTGTGAGTCTATATGACTCATCACCATGAGTCAATTTGCTCCTCCGAAGAATTTTCCGATTCCCAGCCTTACTTGCACTGTATTGACTCCTGGATTCGGAGTGGCCAGGCCGGCATTTGAGATGTGCATGTAGCGCAGTTCCACGCTCACGTTGTGCCGCGGCCCGAGGATGTGCACGCCGAAGGCGGCCTGATCGGTGAAGTTTACAGTGTTGGTATAAGTCGGGACGTCGTGATTGGTGAAGAGCGTTCCGCCGCAGAGTTCGAGGTAGGGCGAGATGCGCCCGTGACGCTGGAAATTCCATTTGAGGCCGAGAGGATCGAAGCCCGCGCCGTAGGCCGTGTTGGCGGGCTGGAAGACGAAGAAGACGGGGACGGCGTCGATGGCATATTCGAAACGTCCGCGCAGAAATCCGGGAAGATGTGGGCCGGTGATGACCCATCCGTAGCGCAGGCCGGCATTGAAGACGGCGGTGTCGCCGCGTCCGCCACTGACAGAGTGGCCGCCGCCCGACCAGAGTTCGATCTCGTGGCCGCCTTGCTCCGGGCCAGTCTGGGCCAAGGCCAAGCTAGATGCGATTAGGAGGATGCAAGCGATGAGCGGGGAAGAGCGCATGATTAGTCCACCGCGAAGACGGTAGGCCTCGAAGCGGAAGACTCACGATACAGGACGGGGCTGTAGGATGCCAAACGGAGCGCGAACTGTTTCAGAGAGCGTCGCTTTGATTCGAACTGCGATCCTCGGACGGTCGGTGGGCTACGAGTTCCAGCAGGTCGCGGGCTACGCGCGTGGTGTTGTGGCGCGCGACTCCAGCTTCTTCCAGATAATCGCCGAGCACCGGTACTACGCCAAGCGCCTCGATGTCGTCGAGATCGTTAACAATCTGGCAGGCGCCCTCACTAGCGTATTTCGCTTTCAACTCAGCAGATGCCGAGGTTCGGTTGATGAGGGCAAAATCGAAAATCTGCTTCTGTGCATGCCGGTTGAGCGCGCGGATGTGATCTGCTGCGGTGAGTCCGAGGCTCTCATTGGCTTGCGTCATCAGATTACAGATGTAAACTTTCGTGGCCGGTGACTCAACAATGGCCTGCGCAATGCCGCGAACGAGCAGGTTGGGAATCAGGCTGGTGAACAGCGATCCGGGGCCTATCGTGATGACGTCGGCATTGGCGATGGCTTCGAGTGTTTGCGGCATAGGGCCGACGTTCGGAGGTACCAGAAAGAGTTCGCGAATGCGTCCCTTGCTCGCGGTGATCTTGGTCTCGCCGCGCACGCGCGTGCCGTCTTCCATCAGCGCTTCGAGTTCGATGTTCGACGTGGTCGCGGGATAAATATGGCCGCGGGTGAGCAGAATTTCCGACGACAGCCGCACCGCCTCGGAAAAATCCGAAGTGAGGGAAGTGAGGGCCGCCAGAAAGAGATTGCCGAAGCTGTGACCCTCGAGTCCTGAGCCTTTGTCGAAGCGGTGGCGGAAGAGTTTGGAAAGTAGAGCCTCATCCTCGCTGAGGGCGACAATGCAGTTGCGAATGTCGCCGGGCGGAAGCATGTTGAGTTCTTTGCGCAGGCGGCCGCTCGATCCGCCATCGTCGCTGACGGTGACCACCGCGCACAGGTCGCGAATCACAGGCGAATCGGGCTGGGCGAAGGGAAGTTCGGTGGGCGAGAGCACGAAGCGCTTGAGTCCCTTGAGCAAGGTCGAAAGACCGGTGCCGCCGCCGATGGCGACGACGCGAAGGCCGCGTTCGCGCACGGCCTTTTCCGATGACCGCAACTCAGCCGTCTTAGTTTCCATTGAGGCTTTCGAGCGAGGTTATCCTCGCCAGCCGGCTAAACAGGTTCCTCTTCGTGGAATTCGCCGTCCGAGGAACCCAGTTCGGCCCCGGGATCCGGATATAAGAGTTCGGTGAAACGAGGATCTTCCGCCAGATTCTGGAAGTCGGAGTCGTTGCGCGCCTGGAAGCGCAGTTGCGGCTTCAGGCGCAGAGCCTCGTCCAGACGCCGAAGTGAATCCTCGACGTGGCCAGTAAGGCAATCGAGCGCTGCCAGTCCGTATACGACGTATTCAGCTTTTGCATTCTGCTTGAGCAGTTTGTCGAGGTGCTCGCGGGCGGTGACGTAGTCGCCGACGTTCATCAACGAGACTGCGTAGTCGAAGTGTTCCTCGGACGTTTTGAATTGCGTGGCTGTAGTCCGCTCCAGATGCTGGTTGCAGGTGTTGAGATGAACGGTGGCCCGGTCCGCCAGCTCTTTAATGGGACCACCGAGGATCTTCTGGAAATGCGGCTTCGCCTTGTCGAATTTGTGCTCTTGCATGGCGCGCAGTCCGGCTTCGTAGCTCTGGAGCGCCTGCGTATAGCGCGGATCTTCCGCCATGGACTTCTTCGCGGTAGGTTTCTGAGCCATGTGCAAAACTCTTCCTGTGCTCTTGGTAATGGGGAACTCCTTCAGATCGTGCTTTCGTGCCGAGCAGTAAAGTATCACTCAAAGAGTGGGCTGAGGGCAACGGCATGGGCCCAGTGCCCTTACCGAAATATAGCCGCGACGACCGTTAGTTCATTGTCGAGGCCGCTTGAAGGTCGATCTGTTTCCACTCGCCTTTGATGATGCCGGCCCGGATTTGCGTTGCCGTCTTGCCTTTCTGGTGCTGCTGGTAGGTGTAGTAAAGCTCCTTCAGACAGGTCGCGCATTGCGCTCCGTGGGTATTCTCGAAGCAGCTGTGCAGGCTGTTGTGCCCCATGCGGTCGCAATAGCAATAGCAGGGTTGCTGATGCAGCACAGTCGGAATCTTGGCGGCGAGTTCATAGGCGTGCGTCTGGAACGTGTTCTGCGCATCCGCTCCCCAGAGGTCGGCCTTGGTGAGGATGGGTGGCAGCTTCGTCCCCTTCGGCGGAGGTCCGGCATTATAGGCCGGCACGCCGCCTTCTTCCGTCTGCGGCGCTGCCCACTGGGCTGACAATGTCAGCGTTACGACAAATAGGAAGGCCAAGGTGAGGCTGCGGTAAACGATCTTGTTTTGGAATAAACGGTTCGTCATGGATTCCCCTCGGGTGCGAGTATTGTAACCTGCCGCAGCAGCCGGGGTCCTGTATACAATAGAGCCAGATGCCATCCCCCAGTTCAGATAGGACCACCGGTAACGGCACGGCGGCGCCTTCAGCAGCTTTGAATCCCGCGCCGGGACCGCCGAATCCCGTGCGCACTAGAACTGGATTCGGGGTGTGGTTGCGCGATCTGATCATCTCGCTGGCAATCTCGGCCTTCATCATCATCTTTCTTTACCAGCCGGTGAAAGTGGAAGGCACCAGCATGATGCCGTCGCTCGAAGATCAGGAACGCATCTTCGTCAACAAATTCGTGTACCGGCTGGAACCAATCGAGCGGGGAGACATTGTCGTTTTCCGTTACCCGCGAGATCCTTCGAAGAGCTATATCAAGCGGGTGATCGGGATGGCAGGCGATCGAATTCGCATTGACGGCGGGCAGGTCTATGTGAACGACGAGCCGCTCGATGAAGACTATGTTCCGCCGGCCTACACCGATGCGCGGTCGTACCCGGAGATCACAGTGCCAGAGGGTTCATACTTCGTACTCGGCGACCACCGGTCGATGTCGAACGACAGCCGCGACTTCGGTCCGGTGAACCAGAGCTTCATCTACGGCAAGGCAGTGTTCGGGTATTGGCCGATGGATAAACTGGGGCGAGTGCGGTAGGTTCTCGCTATTTTTTCCGCGCAATCCACAGATTTCTTTGTTGACGGCGCGTTCCGCTCTTGGCCGCTGGCCGCATTCCCTGATAAGATTCATAAAATCCACTCACCGGAGCGAGAATGCAGGCTATCCTTGCGCTGGAAGACGGGCGAGTCTTCCGAGGCAAAGGCTACGGCGCCAAAGGCGAATGCTACGGCGAAGTCGTTTTTAATACTTCCATCACTGGCTACCAGGAAATTTTTACTGATCCTTCCTACTCAGGCCAGATTGTCGTTCTGACCAACCCTGAAATCGGAAATTACGGCACCAACCAGGAAGACAACGAAGCCACGCGTCCATGGATTGAGGGCTTGATCGTGCGCGAATTTTCGCGCGTGAGCTCGAACTGGCGTTCGCAGCAGGTGGCCGAGGAGTATTTGGAGCAGTTCAAAGTGCCGGTGCTGTCGGACATCGACACACGGGCGTTGGTTCGGCATCTGCGCGATCACGGTGTGATGCGCGGTGTGGTTTCGACCATCGAGAGCGACGCGGAGAAGCTGGTCGCGAAGTCGCGGACGATCCCGAAGATGGATGGGATGGATCTCGCGAAAGAAGTCAGCACGAAACGTCCGTACGTGTGGGAAGTGGGTGAGCGCTCGCACGAGCCGGTGGCCGTGGTGGGAGTGAAGGACGAGCCGGCGCGGTTTCACGTGGTCGCCTATGACTTCGGCATCAAGCAGAATATTTTGCGGAAGCTTCGCGGCGAGGGATGTAAAGTGACGGTCGTGCCGGCGCAGACTCCAGCGGAAGATGTGCTGGCATTGAAGCCGGACGGAGTGTTCTTGTCGAACGGGCCAGGCGATCCGGAGCCGTGTACCTATGCGGTGGACTCGATTCGCCGGCTCATGGGTCGGCAACCGATCTTTGGAATTTGCCTCGGGCATCAGTTGACGGGTATTGCTCTGGGCGGTAAGACGTACAAACTGAAGTTTGGACACCATGGCGGGAATCATCCGGTGAAGCAGTTGAAGACGGGGAAGATCGAGATCACGGCTCACAATCATAATTTCGCCGTCGATCCGGATTCGCTGGCGCAGAGCGAAGTTGAATTCACACATATCAATTTGAATGACAAGACGCTCGAAGGCCTGCGCCATCGGAATCTACCGTTGTTCAGCGTGCAGTATCACCCCGAGGCCGCGCCGGGTCCGCACGACTCGCATTATCTGTTCAAGGAGTTTACGAAGATGATGGAGGAGTGGAAGGGGTGAGCTCTGTAGCCATTCCGAAGATCGAGTCGAGCGGCAATCTGGACTTGCAGAAGTTTGTGCCAGAGGAACTGCGCCGTCTCGAAGATCTCCAGAGCGCTATCCCGGAAGTTGCGAAGAACGAGGCCGCCCTGGCCCTTATTGCGCGCGCGGTGAAGCAGATTCCAACGAAACATGTCCTTATTCGTGGCGACGCGAGGACAATGTCGAAGGAGAAGGTCGGGAGGGTACAGCTGATCTTAACCTCGCCGCCCTATTGGACGCTGAAGAAATATCGTGACAGCTCGGGTCAACTCGGTCACGTCGTAGACTACGACGATTTCATCACAGAGTTGGATCGGGTATGGCAGAGATGCTTCGACTCGCTTGTCGTGGGAGGCAGGCTTGTGTGCGTAGTTGGTGATGTTTGCCTTTCGCGGCGCAAGAATGAAGGAAGGCATACTGTCGTCCCCCTACACGCCACAATCCAAGAGCATTGTCGGCGGATCGGCTTCGATAACTTGTCCCCGATCATCTGGCACAAAATTGCCAATGCGGCTTACGAAGTAGAGAACGGAGGAGGCTTTCTAGGAAAACCCTACGAGCCCAATGCCGTTATCAAGAACGATGTTGAGTTTATTCTGATGCAGCGAAAACCCGGCGGCTATCGGACACCTCAAGACAGTGCGAGAATTCTTAGCGTCATCTCAGCCAAGGACTATCAGAAATGGTTTCAACAGATATGGCAAGGCGTGACGGGCGCGTCGACGAAGGACCATCCCGCCCCTTACCCTGTGGAGTTAGCAGAGCGTCTCATTCGCATGTTCAGCTTTGTGGGAGATACGGTATTGGACCCCTTCATGGGAACGGGTACAACTGCTCTCGCTGCGTCGAAATGGGGGAGAAATAGTGTCAATTTCGAAATCGACTCTAACTACTTTAGTTTTGCCGCCAAGCGATTAGAAGGAGAACTCTCTTCGCTATTTGCAAATCCCGTCCTCGTTATGGAGCAAGAGTAAGCGCGTGAACCCTGAACTCGAACTAAAGCTTAAGAGTGCCGTCACCCAATTCTGGTCGAGCCGGGAGACCCAGGCGCAAAAACAGGGAACTAAGACGGGAATTCGCGATGCAGGCGCGAGAGCGGCTGTCACAGGCGGAAGTCAGATGGACGGCTTTGTTGCGTTGGTCAGAGATCTCTTGGAAGAGTCGGGTGTGGATAGGCCAGTCGTCTACTGCGAACGGCATATCGAACTTCCTGGATGGTTTCGGCCTGAGAAAAAATGGGATCTTCTCGTTGTAGTCGAGGGCTGTTTGATCGCTGCTATCGAATTCAAGTCGCAGGTCGGTTCTTTCGGGAACAACTTCAACAACAGAACAGAAGAGGCGCTAGGAAGCGCCACGGATTTGTGGGCTGCATATCGGGAGGGAGCTTTTAAACCTTCGGCGCGCCCCTGGCTTGGATACTTGATGTTACTCGAGGAAGCACCGTCATCTACACGACCAGTAAAAGCTCAGGAGCCACACTTCAAGGTGTTCGAAGAGTTCAAGTCTGCGTCTTACGCTGGACGTTACGAAATTCTTCTCACCAAGCTAGTCCGCGAGAGACTTTACGATGCGACATGCTTCTTGATGTCCAACAGCGCTGATGGGCTTAGCGGACAATACTCAGAACCGGTGCCCGAACTCAACTTCGCGAATTTCATTTCGTCACTCACCGCGAAGGCAATTGCCTGCAAGAAGACTCAATAATGCCTAAACGCACTGACATCTCGAAGATTCTGATTCTCGGCTCCGGGCCCATCATTATTGGGCAGTCGGCGGAGTTTGATTATTCCGGCACGCAGGCTTGCAAGGCGCTCAAGGCTGAGGGCTACGAAGTTGTGCTGGCGAATTCGAATCCCGCCACCATCATGACTGATCCGGAGTCGGCCGACCGCACGTACATCGAACCGCTCACGATTGAATATCTGGAAGAGATTATCCGCATCGAGCGGGAAATGGCGCCGGGCGCTGGTTTTGCCGTGCTGCCGACCGTGGGCGGACAGACTGCCCTCAACCTGGCGATCGAACTTTCCGATGGCGGCGTGCTGGAGAAATATAACGCGACTCTGATCGGCGCCAACGTTGCGGCGATCAAGAAGGCCGAAGACCGGCTCTTCTTCAAAGATGCGATGCAGAAGATTGGCCTCGACGTGCCCAAGTCGGCGCTGGTCAACAACACCAAAGACGGCATCGAGTTCGCAGGAAAGATCGGATTTCCGGTAATCATCCGGCCTTCGTTCACGCTCGGCGGATCGGGCGGCGGCATTGCTTATAACCGCGAAGAGATGGTCGACGTGCTCAGCCGCGGGCTCGATTTTTCTCCGGTGCACGAGGCGCTGATTGAAGAGTCGGTGCTGGGTTGGAAAGAATTCGAGCTTGAGGTGATGCGCGACACCAAGGACAACGTCATTATCATCTGCTCGATCGAGAACTTCGATCCCATGGGCGTGCACACTGGCGACTCGATTACCGTCGCGCCGGCGCAGACGCTTACTGACCGCGAATACCAGGCGATGCGCGATGCGTCAATCGCGGTGATTCGTGAAATCGGTGTCGACACCGGCGGATCGAATATTCAGTTCGGCGTGAACCCCGAAACCGGCCGCATGGTGGTGATCGAGATGAACCCGCGCGTGTCACGGTCTTCAGCACTAGCGTCGAAAGCCACAGGGTTTCCAATTGCCAAGATTGCCGCCAAACTTGCCGTGGGTTACACGCTCGACGAAATTCCAAACGACATCACACGCAAGACTCCGGCATGCTTTGAGCCGACGCTCGACTACGTTGTCGTCAAGATCCCGAAGTGGCAGTTCGAGAAATTTCCCGGCGCCGATGACACGCTCGGACCGCAGATGAAGTCAGTGGGCGAAGTCATGGCGATTGGACGCACCTTCAAAGAAGCGCTGATGAAGGGCATTCGCTCGCTCGATACGGGTAAGCGCACCGGCGGCGACAAGATTGAGCCGAAGATTCTGACGAAGCGACTGGTCACACCGCATCCAGAGCGGCTAGCGTACGTGCAATATGCATTGCGCCAGGGACACACCGTGAAGCAGATCGCGAAGATGACTTCGATGGACCCTTGGTTCCTGTATCAGCTGAAAGAAATCAACGACCAGCAGCTTGAACTTGAAAAGCATCCCATGGAGTCGATCCCGACTGAGGTGCTGCGTGACTCGAAGCGCATGGGATTCTCCGACGGGCGACTGGCCGCGGCGTGGCGGCTGGAAGGGCAGGAGAAGGTTCGCCACCTGCGTAAGAAGCATGGCGTGATGCCGGTTTACAAGCGCGTCGATACTTGCGCTGCCGAGTTTGAGAGTTTCACGCCGTATCTTTATTCGACTTACGAAGACGAAGACGAAGCCGCGCCTACCGATAAGAAGAAAGTGATTATTCTCGGCAGCGGGCCGAATCGCATCGGGCAGGGAATTGAATTCGACTATTGCTGCTGCCACGCATCGTTTGCGCTGCGCGATGATGGTTACGAGACGATCATGATTAATTGCAATCCTGAAACCGTCTCGACCGATTACGATACCAGCGACCGTCTCTACTTCGAGCCGCTGACGTTCGAAGATGTTTGGGCGATTTATCAGCATGAAGCCTCGAAGGGCGCGGAGGTCGGCGTGATCGTTCAGTTTGGCGGGCAGACTCCGCTGAACCTGGCGCTGCCGCTGAAGGCGGCGGGTGTGAAGATTATCGGAACGTCGCCGGAGTCGATTGACTTGGCAGAAGATCGCAAGCATTTCAACAAGCTGCTCGAAGAGTTGCAGATTCCTCAGGCGCCCGGCGTGATGGCGACTTCGATCGAAGAAGCGGTCGAAGGCGCGAAGCGCATCGGATACCCGGTGCTGGTCCGGCCATCTTATGTGCTGGGCGGACGCGCGATGGTCATCGCCTACGACGAGCAGTCGATCATTCGCTACATGAAAGATGCGGTCGAGTATTCGCACGATCGGCCGGTGCTGATCGATCACTTTTTGGAAGACGCGATTGAAGTCGATGTCGACGCGCTGTCGGACGGCGAAGACGTCGTTATCGCCGGGATCATGCAGCACATTGAAGAAGCCGGTATTCACTCCGGCGATTCTTCGTGCGTGCTGCCCTCGGTAGATATCCCGCAGCATCTGCTCGAACGCATGCGCGAGTACACATTTAAGCTGGCCCGCGCGCTGAAGGTGATCGGGCTGATGAATATTCAGTTTGCGATCCCTCGTGGAGACAGTAACGCCGGTGGCAACGGCGCGGAGGGTGGTAAGGTCTACGTACTTGAAGTGAACCCGCGTGCATCGCGTACCGTGCCTTACGTTTCGAAGGCTACCGGCGTGCCCATGGCGAAGATCGCAGCGCGCCTCATGACGGGCCGCAAGCTTCGCGAGTTTCTGCCAGAATTCATCGAGCGCCGCGCCGATCTAGACACAGGAAGTTTCTATTACGTGAAGTCTCCCGTCTTCCCGTGGAATAAGTTCCCGGGCGTCGACACGGTTCTCGGCCCGGAAATGAAGTCCACTGGCGAAGTGATGGGCGTGGCTGACAACTTCGGCGAGGCCTTCGCCAAAGCTCAACTCGCTGCGGGACAAAAGTTGCCAACACAGGGAGCAATCTTCATCAGCGTGACGGACCACGACAAGCGGCACGTCGCTCCAGTCGCGCGTAAGTTCGTCGACATGGGCTTCAAACTCGTCGCGACTGCCGGCACGGCCGACGTGATCGAGGCTGCCGGAATGAACGTGGAGCGCGTCTACAAAGTAAAAGAAGGACGCCCGAACGTCGTCGACTTCATCAAAGGACAGCGCATTCAACTCATCATCAATACGCCGACGGGACTCGAACCCTGGTTCGATGAGAAGGCGATTCGGCGGGCAGCGATCACGGCGCGCATTCCGACCATCACCACACTGGCTGCCGCTCGGGCCGCTGCGGAAGGCATCGCCGCTCTGCAACGCGGCGAGGTGAATGTACACGCACTACAGCACTTGCACGCGGAGCGGCACGCGAACCTGCGGTGACGATTTAGCTCAGCCATTACGCACAAGCAGTAAACGGGGGTCGTCATGAGCTCTGCGCCTTTTCCGCCGTTGCCTGCAATACCGTCTACCCGAAAGAAGCGTTTCCGCACTCGGTCAATCGTGCTGTTGTGTTTGTCGGGCGCGGTCGGTGCGGTCATCCTCTGGAGCCTTGGGAAGGGCGCGTTTCGCGACTACCGCCTGGCGTCGGCGGCTGTGCAACATTTCCACCAACAGCTAAACGCGGCGGACTACGACGGAATCTATGAAGACGCGAGCGATGAACTTCGCCGCTCCGCAAGTCGAGAAGATGTCGTCAAGCTGCTGGAGAAGGTCCATCAAAGGCTGGGCAATGCAGGAAAGACGAGTCCCGCAGGTTTTCATGTGAACTGGAAGAACGGTCGTACGGCGATCAATCAGGTATTAGAAACCGACTTTGCGAAAGGCCACGGGCAGGAGAGCTTTGTCTGGATCATGCAGCAAGACCAGCTGCGGCTGTACAACTACCATATTGACTCTCCTCTCCTGCAGTGAGCGAACTGGATCGCGTTAGTCTTCTGAGTATCCCACTTCCAATCTGACCATAAATTCCCTTTGGTTGGACCGGCATGGTAGCATTCCTCACCAACAAGGCCCTGCAGTGATCTCGCTTGGGGGAGAGCACATGGCGCACGCTACGATTTCCGCCCCGCTCGGGGTGCAGTCGAGAAATCACAAAGTCACACGGACCCTGACCATGCTGGCTTGGACCGGCATCGTGAGCCTCGCTGTCGGGTTTGTGATCAAGTATGTGCTGTTCTATTACCGTCATTACGATGCGACATCGTTTGACGTGTACTGGTCTCGTCGCGCATGGCTGTTCCTGCACATCAATGGCGGGACGTTGGCTTTGCTCATGGGGCCGTGGCAGTTCTGGACGGGGCTCCGTCAGAAGAATCTCGGAATCCACCGCTGGACCGGGCGGCTATTCTTATTGGGCGTAGCCATGGGCATTAGTGGAGCAATCGGGCTCGCTCTGACAACTACGAACGGCTGGGGATTCGAGGTCGGCTTGATGGGGCTCGCGTCGGCGTGGCTGGTCACTTCGGGCATGGCCTATTACACGATCCGGAAGGGCCTTGTGCAACTGCATAAGGAATGGATGATCCGCGCGTACGTGGTCACCTTTGCATTTGTAACCTTCCGCATCCTGAGTGATTATGGTCCGACGTCGCGCTTGCTGCCGGAGAATGAGCGCGACATCACAATATCGTGGGCATGCTGGGTGGTGCCGCTGGCCGTCACGGAAATGGTGTTCCACTTCCGGCGGATCAAGGCTGCAAGCGCCGCGCGGCAGGCAGGCTAGAGAAACTGGTAAGCTGGATGCGTTATGCTCTTGCACGGTATTTTTCCTCCCATTACCACGCCGTTCTATCCCGACGGGAACGTCTATTTTAAGAAGCTGGAATCGAATGTCGAGCGCTATTCTCGAACTCCGATCGCGGGGGTCGTTGTGCTCGGCTCGACGGGCGAAGCGATCATGCTCTCGGACCAGGAGCGGCGAGACGTCCTGAAGACCGCGCGCACGGCCACCGCGCCGCATAAGGTTCTGATTGCTGGCACGGGCAGCGAGTCGGCGATCGAGACGCTGCGGCTTACCGAATACGCCGCCGAACTCGGCTACGACGCGGCCCTGGTGCGCACGCCGCACTACTACAAGAGACAGATGCAGCCGGCAAATATTCTGGCGTTCTATCGCACGGTGGCCGACCGGTCGCCGCTGCCGATGTTGATCTACAACGTCCCGCCGTTTACGGGTTATGACATGCCAGCAGAATTGGTGATCGAACTAGCGGAGCATGCGAACATCATCGGGATAAAAGAATCGAGCGGCGACGTGGAAAAAGCGCGCCGGATCGTCGAGAGCACGCGCCATATCAAACGCAGCGCCACGGTCACGGAAACATTCGATGCCGTAACTCCGCGGATGCTGGTTGCAGCGAGTGCGAGTTCGAGTGTGGATGGCGGAGAACTGGTGCCAGTCGGAGTGCTGTCCGGCGACTCGACACCGAAGCCGTCGTCGAACGCAGTGAGCGTTGTGGGAAAGATGAAGACGCGCCAGAAAGAAGTTGGATTTCAGGTGCTGGTCGGCGCGGCGCATAAACTTCATCTGTCGCTTGACGCTGGGGCGGTGGGTGCGATCCTGGCATTCGCGGATCCTGCGCCGACGGCGTGCTACGAAATTTACGCCGCGTGGAAAGAAGGCGACGCCGAATTAGCGGCTTTGAAACAGACGCGCATCGTCCAAGCCGCGCAACGCGTAGGTGCGGAACTGGGCATACCCGGCCTGAAGTACGCCATGGATCTTAACGGCTACTTCGGCGGCCCCTCGCGTCTGCCGCTGCTCCCGCTAACTGGAGAAGTGAAGGCGGAAATCGACAGCCTGTTCGGGGACATTAGGAATTGACGCCATCGAAAGTCGCGTTGCGTCAGGGCTCGCGAGTGTGTTACAACTCACCGCCAAATGAGAAAAGCTCTTGCTTCGATCCTGATTTCTGTGTTGGCTGCTGTCGCGGCACCGATGGCTTTCGCAAAGGATGCGCCAGCACAAGTTGTAATGTGGCCTGAGAGCGGGACGCCTGTTCTCCGCTTCACATTTGGGAAATTCAAAGAGATCGGTTCGCTGGGAAGTGAACGATCGTACGTCACCGAGACCACGGCGGAAAACCTGTGGAGCAAGCCAATCAGCAACGCGGGCTTCTCGTTGTACCTGTTCGATAAGAACAAGACCCGCATCGCAGAAGCCACGCTTACGATCAGCAACGTTGCCCCCGGAGAAACGGTCAAATTTCAAACCACGATCGCCTCATCAGGTCCACCGGCATCGTTAACAATCGTCGCGAGATATCTACCTAAAGAATTGGGTCCGGTGGCGCCCCCACGGCTCGTTTCAATCACAGTAAACACAGTGCCGCAAGGGGCACTCGCGAGGCTCGACGGAGTCGATGTGGGAACAACTCCCAAGATTGTGCAAGTACCGGTGGGGAAGCACGTGCTCGAATTCAGCAAAGAGGGATTCAATGCCGGGAAGTTTCCCTTTGAGATGGGACCCGACGATGCCTCGGGCGGGAGCGTGAGTTTTGAACTGGGCACTTCAGCTCATGACACCGTCGAACTTCGCGATGGTAGCGTTTTGACGGGCGATCTGGTCTCTGTGTCGGGAATGGAAATCGTCATCAAGATGGGCGGCATTGACCAGCGCCTCAATCGAAACCAAGTAAAGCGCATCTTGCTAGTGGAACGGGACACGCCAACTCAGACAAACCAGTGAGGCCTGCAAAACCCCAGCGCCCGCGACTGCCGGCAGTGTCCGAGCAAATGAAGGCTTGGTCTGCGGCGCTTGCCGGCGAGATTGCCGATTGGCCGCAAGTTAACCTGCGCTCCTTCTTTGGATTCACCGCGCTCTATCGTCACGACCTGATCTTCGCAGTGCTCCCGCGCACGCGCGCGATGGGGACATCGAACTCGTTGGCGTTCAAGTTGGAATCTGCGGGTCCGAAGATCCAGGCACGACTTGAGAAGGACCCGCGCATGGGTTTTACGCTCATGCAACGGAAGAGCTGGTACACATTTGAGCTCTCTTCAGATGCAGACCTGCACGATGCCCTTGACTGGCTGGCGCTGGCCTATGAAGCGGCCAGAAATTCCTTGGTGAAGAATGCGGGGAAGACCCCGCGGCCCAGGAAGAAATCCTAATCGACATGAATTTGCAGTTTGAGATCACGCCTGGCATGAGCGTATACTAATTCTAACGAACGTTCGAATTAGTAAGCGGCTTGTGGATTATGGGGAGTCCTCCGACAGCAACGCGTGTTTCTGTGCGGCGCCACCGCGCTGCCTCCTCTCCGGTGACGCGCTATGACCGGCGCCTGGCTGAGATCCTCGCTCACGCCACCGACGTCTTCTGCAGAAAAGGATACGAAGGCGCTTCCATGCGCGATCTGTCGCGCGCGAGCGGCATGTCGCTGGCGGGGCTCTATTACTACTTCGAGTCTAAAGAGCGGTTGCTGTTCCTGATTCAGAAGCACACGTTCACGACCATCGTGCAGCGTTTGAAGGCGCGGTTGGAAGGAGTGAACGACCCGGAAGAGCGCATCCGGATTTTCATCCTCAACCATCTCGAATACTTTCTGGCCAACCAGGCGGCGATGAAGGTTTTGTCGCACGAAGCCGAGGCGTTGAAGAACGGGTTCGCCACCGAAGTCGCGGCTGTCAAGCGGGAGTACTATCGCATCTGCGTGAGGTTGCTCGATGACCTCAAGAGCGATCGCGGCCTGCCGTTCTCCACGCGCATTGCCGTGCTCAGTTTGTTCGGCATGATGAACTGGATTTACACCTGGCACAATCCGCGCGTAGACGCCGATGCTGAGTCGATCGCGCGAGAGATGGGGGATATTTTTCTGCGAGGTGTGACGACGGGTGCAAAGAAGACGAAGGATGTGCGTTGAGGCGAGAGTGATTTGAGGGCAAGCGGGAAGCAGTTTCCTCGCTTCGCTCGGTATGACAAAGTTGTGCGGAGACTTAAGGAGATAACATGGCGACGACAGTACAACCGGCAACGGGCGAAAGTACGAAGCAACTGGTCAACTACCGCACCGACGGCGGTGTCGCGGTGATCGAGATGTGTGATCCACCCGCGAATACCTACACCTATGAAATGAACCGCCAGTTCGATGAGGCGATTCTCAAGGCGCGCATGGACAACGAGGTCTACGTCATCGTGCTGACCGGAGCCGGCGATAAATTCTTCTCGGCAGGGGCAAACATCAAGATGCTCGCGAGCGTAGATCCGACCTTTAAGTATTACTTCTGCTTGCACGCGAACGAGATGCTGCTGCGGTTGGAACACACGCCGAAGCTGGTGATCGCGGCGATCAACGGACACTGCGTTGGCGGAGGGCTCGAGATCGCGATGGCGGCTGACCTTCGCATCGCGCGCAAAGACGCGGGAAAGATCGGACTGCCGGAGGTGAACCTGGGCGTTCTTCCGGGCACCGGCGGCACTCAGCGGCTTTCGCGCATGGTAGGGAAGAGCAAGGCGATCGAGTTGATGGTTACGGGTAACACGTTCTCGTTCGAAGAAGCGCAAGAGTTCGGCATAGTGAACGACATCTTTGAACGCGACGGCTTCATGGAAAGCATCATGGAATATGCGAAACAGTTCTGTCCTCCGAACAAGGCGTCGAAGGCAGTGGGTCGCATTAAGCGTGCGGTGCAGACGGGCTGGGAGATTCCGATGGAGTCGGCTCTCGCAGTCGAACGCGAGAACCAGCAGTTGCTATTTCAGAGTGAAGACGCGAAGGAAGGACTCGCCGCCTATGTTGAGAAGCGGCCCGCGGTCTTCAAAGCGAAGTAGCTTGAGTAGAGGCGCATGCGTTCGTCCGCCGGCCGAACATAGGTCGGTGAGTGCGAGGACTGGATTATGCCGGGAAAAGTAGCAAAAATCGGGACGTTCAGCGATTGGGTCGGTCTGTTTAATGACTGGCGTAAGGACATTGGGGTCAACACATCTGACATTGACGCTTTTCACTTCGACACGCTTTACGGTTCGATCGATACGGAAGAGATCGAATTCGGATCATACAAGGGCCGTCGCAAGTGGGAGAACCTGCGCCAGATTCCCACGCAGCAAATGCGGGACGCGCTCATGAACATGATCGTCTACCAGGGCGATACCGAGTTTGCCAGCGTTGAGCAGCAGCGCAACCTGCTCGAAAATGCGCCGACCGACTGGGATCGCCGCGCCATCACCCGCGTCATGATTGAAGAAATGCGACATGGCTGGCAGATGTGTGCACTTTTGATCGATCACTTCGGGTATTCCGGGAAGGTTGAGGCTCAAAAGATGCTCGAGCGGCGCGCGTTTGAGAACAAGCGACTGCTGGGAGCCTTCAACGTCGACGTCGACAACTGGATGGATTTCTTTACGTATACCGACTTCGTCGATCGTGACGGAAAGTTTCAATTGCAGATGCTGAAGTATTCTGCTTTCGCACCGCTGGGACGATCGATGTCGTACATGCTTCGTGAGGAAGCATTCCATATGGGCACGGGCAACGACGGGTTGCGGCGCATCGTGGAAGCGGGAGTGATTCCGGCGTGGTTGATCCAGAAATATCTCAACAAATGGATTTCTAGTTCGTACGATTTGTTCGGCACTGATCATTCCTCGTCCGCGCACTGGGCGTATGTATGGGGCGTGAAGGGACGCTATGACGAGCCGAAAAACGAGAAGGCTCCTAATCTCGACGACCTGAATGACTACAACCGGAACTTGTATCGCGACGAAGTGGCGGGTCTGATCGAGCGCTTCAACTCATCGCTCAAGCCGGGAGAGCCGAAGCTGTATGCGCCCGACATCAAGTTCAATCGTGCGATCGGAAAGTGGGCTGGTCAGACGTTCCATGCTCAGACCGGTGAACCGCTCGACGATCGCGCCTATGAAGAGCATTTGAAGGATTACGTGCCGTCGGCCGCGGATAAGAAGTTGCTTCTCGAGATTATCGAGAACGAGAAGAAGTGGATCGCAGAGAAGACGGGCGCCCGCGATCCGCTCTCGACGATTGGAGAAGTGCGGAAGTCGGCAATCAATTTGTAGTTCGAGAGCCTTCACCCACGAGGGCATTGAGGGAGAGATGGGATCGACATCCGCGGCATCCGGCCTCAGTCGGCTCATGTTTCAGATTCAGTCGCCGGTCGCGCGCATTTCTCTGCACAATCCGCCTGTCAATGTCATCGACATGCCGATGATGGACGAACTCACGCAATCTCTCGGCGAAATTGAGGTCCGGCAAGACATTTCGGTCATCCTTTTCGAAGGCGATGGTAAAGCCTTTTCCGCGGGCGTGGACGTGGCGGCGCATACTCCCGACAAGGTCGAGCAGATGCTCGCGAAGTTTCATGCTGTAATTCGTGCTCTTGTTGCGACAAAGAGAGTCACAATCGCGGCGGTGCATGGGCATTGCCTGGGCGGCGGTGCCGAACTCGCGATCGTATGCGACATGGTCTTCACAGCCGAAGCGGCACAGTGGGGATTTCCGGAGATCAACCTGGGATGCTATCCGCCGGTGGCTTGCACGGTGCTGGCTGCGCTCGTGGGCCAGAAGCGTGCGGCGGAGCTGATTCTGACTGGGCGAACCATCGACGGCAAAGAGGCTGCGGAGATTGGGCTGGCCACTCGTGCTGTGGCCGAAAGCGAACTCAGTGCGGTCGTTGAGGAATCCGTTATGCAATTGCAGAAGCTCAGTCCGGTTGCGCTGGCTTTGGCTAAGAAAGCCTCGTATGCGTGGGACTCCATGCACTTCGATAAAGGACTGGCGCGAGCCGAAAAGATCTATCTCGAAGAGTTGAGGACGACCGAAGATGCTCGCGAAGGTGTACGTGCATTCATGGAGAAGCGTGCGCCGAACTGGACAGGGAAGTAACGCTACGCAAATCGATGGATTACGAAATCACGCCCGAAGAAGTAAAGAGCAAACTGGACGCCGCGGAGCCGTTCACGCTGCTCGATGTGCGCGAGCCATGGGAGGTCGAAACTGCGCGAATCGACGGCGCCAAGCTGATGCCGATGGGTGATGTGCCGTCGCGCGCGCATCAGGAACTCGATCCTGACGGACCCATCGTTGTCGTGTGTCATCACGGCGTGCGATCGATGAATGTGACTGTCTGGCTACGGCAGCAAGGGTTTGAGAAAGCGCAGTCCATGCGGGGTGGCATTGATGCGTGGTCGCGGCGGGTGGATGGGAAAGTGCCGATGTACTGAAAGCAGCTCTTAGCTTTTGGCCAAACCGCGAAGGCAAGGCCAAAGGCCAAGAGACAAGAGTTTCGAATGAAGAAAGAACTTATCGAACTCCGCGTCAACGGCCGTAGCCACGAGCTAGCTCTTGAGCCCAACGCGCTTCTGCTAGATGTGTTGCGGCGGGAGTTGCAGCTTACGGGTTCGAAGCGCGGCTGTGACGATTCGTCCTGCGGGGCTTGTACGGTGCTCGTGGATGGCGTCGCGATGATGTCGTGCACGCTGCTGGCAGCCAGTTGCGAGGGGCAGGAGATCACCACGATCGAAGGTGTGAGCGAACACGGTAGCCTTGCGGCGATCCAGAAGGCTTACGGCGACTGGGGCGGCGCGCAGTGTGGCTATTGCACGCCCGGCTTCGTCATGACGGTGAAGGCGCTGCTGGCGGAGAATCCGGATCCGTCAGAGGCGGACGTGCGCTCCGCGCTGAGCAGTAATCTGTGTCGCTGCACTGGCTACAACCAGATGTATGCGGCAATACGGGAGGCGATCGCTGCAGAGAAGAAGGGGTTGGCTGCTGGATGAACGACTCAAGTTCAATCATTCCAACGAGAGTGGCCGATCCGGTTTTCGGGGTGCGCCAAGTTCTCATTCCGATCTTCATTGCCACGACTTTTTTAACAACAGCTCATGCTCAGAGCTTGCCTTCGGGTTGGCAGCATCCGATGAAGGCTGAGGTCGCCGACGCCTGGCGCGATAAAAGCGGCAGCCGGTTCTTGGTGGTTAAGGGGGACTTTGATGGCGATGGCAAGGCTGACTTAGCCGAGTTGTTGGTCAATCGTTCTCGGAGGAAGTGGGCGATATTCGTGAAACTGGGAGCGACAACCCGCTGGCAGCGAGTTGGGGATGAGAACGAAATGGACTGGCTTGGCGGCATGGGCATTAACGTTGTGAAGCCCGGTAGGCACGAGACTGCTTGTGGAAAGGGCTACGGTGAAGAGTTTTGTGCTCACGGTGAACCCAACTATCTGAAGCTCACTACCGATGCAATCGATGTTTTCAAGGAAGAAAGCGACGGACAGCGTTATCTATTGGGATCAGAAGAGCCACAAATTCCGTTTTATCCAGATGAGTGATTAGGGGACGAGAGACAAAGGATGTCCAGTTTCTCCATCATCGGCAAGCCCACCGCAATGATCGACGCGGCCGGGAAGACTACTGGCTCTGGCAAGTACACCGATGATCTCAGTGTGGCGGGAATGCTGGTGGGGAAGATTCTGCATTCGCCGTATCCGCACGCGCGTATCAAACGCATCGACACCGGCCGCGCGGAAAAGCTGAACGGGGTGGTCGCCGTCGTAACGGGTAAAGACGCTCCCAATCCCTACGGCATTCTTCCCGTTGGCCACGACGAGCATGCGCTGGCGCTCGACAAAGTTCGGTACGTTGGTGACAACGTTGCCTGTGTCGTTGCGGTGTCGGAAGCCGTCGCCGAAGCAGCGCTGGAACTCATCGATGTCGAATACGAAGTCCTGCCTGCATACTTCGATCCGGAAGAGTCGATGAAGGCGCAATCCGATCTTATCCACGACAACAAGCCGGGCAATCTGGAGAAGGATTATCACCATGTGTTCGGCGACCCTGATCAAGGATTCGCCGAGGCTGACTATGTGGCCGAGGCACGCTTTATCGCGAACGAAGTGACGCACGCGGCTATGGAACCGCATTCCACGCTCGCGTCGTTCGAGATTGACCCGCACACCGGGAAGCCCGGGCGTCTCACGGTATGGTCCTCGACGCAGGTGCCGTATTACTTGCAACACAAACTGTCGCTCGTGCTCGATATGCCGATGCAGCAGATTCGTGTGATCAAGCCGCTGGTGGGCGGCGGCTTCGGCGGCAAGAGCGAAGTGATTCCGCTGGAAATCATTGCCGCGGTGGCGGCGCGCAAGGCGCGGGCTCCGGTCAAGATTACATACACGCGAGAAGAGGTTTTCTGGGCGCATCGTGGACGCCCGCGTACCATCATCGATCTGAAAACCGGAGTGAAGAGCGACGGGCGCATCACCGCCGTGAAGGCGCGGGTGGTACAGGATGGCGGCGCTTACTGCTCGTACGGCGTCGTGACGATTCTGTATTCTGGCGCGTTGCTGGGCGCGCTGTACGACATTCCAAATATTCAGTACGACGGGTATCGCGTGCTGACGAACAAGCCTGCATGCGGAGCGATGCGCGGGCATGGGACCGTGAACGTGCGATTTGCTTTCGAATCGCAACTGGACGAACTGGCCGCGAAGGTTGGAATGGATCCGGCAGAGATTCGCCAACGGAATCTGCTGCGACCGCCTTGCATAACGGTCAACGGCTTGCGTGTCCAGAGTTATGGTCTGCCAGAGTGCATCGAGAAGATCGTCGAACGTTCCGGCTGGAAGCAGCGCAAGGGCAAACTGCCCAAGGGACGCGGACTTGGGATCGCTTGCAGTCATTACGTGAGCGGCGCGGCAAATTCGATTATTCGCTCCGATATGCCCCATTCAACGGTGAATATCAAAATCGACCGCGACGGCGGAGTCGTTGTCTATACCGGCGCGTCTGAAATCGGCCAGGGCTCGGACACGATGACGGCGCAGGTCGCGGCGGAGGTGCTCGGGTGCGCGCTGTCGCGTGTGAGAGTGATCGCCGCCGACACTGATCTGACACCGATAGACATTGGTTCGTACTCGAGTCGCGTGACGTTCATGGCGGGGAATGCGACGCTGCGTGCGGCGCACGAAGTGAAGAAGGTAATTGCGGCTGCCGCGGCGAAGAAGATGGGGTGCGAGGTTGAGGATCTGGTCTTTCGTGATGACATGGTCTTGAAGAGTGGGCAAGGGCTGTCCGCGCAAACAGCGCAGGGACTGGACGGCCGAGAGCGGCCGTCCCCACATGATGCAGCCTCGGTTTCGGGGCGTGTCGAAGGACAGATTCTGCGGGGCTCGCTGCAGCAGAAGCGCAAAGATGAAGGTCCGAAAGATCGGGTGACGTTCGAAGAAGCCGTGGTCGCGGCAATCGACTTCCATGGAGCGCTGACTGGCACCGGTTCGTACGCTCCTCCGCCGGAGGCTCGTGGAGGCAGGCACAAGGGAGCAGGGGTAGGCCCGTCGCCGGCGTATTCGTATTCTGCACAGGTAGCTGAGGTCAGCGTTGATGAAGAGACTGGCGAAGTGACGGTGCACAAAGTCTGGGCGGCGCATGATTGCGGGCGCGCGCTGAATCCAGTTTCAGTGGAAGGCCAAATCATCGGATCAGTCTGGATGGGTATGGGGCAGGCCCTCACCGAAGAAATGATTTGGAAAGACGGCCTGTTGATGAATCCCGGGTTGCTCGAGTATCGCAGCCCGTCGGCGGTGGAGTCGCCGGAAGTTGAGCCCATCATCGTGGAGAGCGTCGATCCCGAGGGTCCATTTGGGGCTAAGGAGTGCAGCGAAGGATCGCTGGCCGCCACCATTCCCGCAATTGCGAATGCAATTTACGATGCGGTGGGCGTGCGTTTGCACGAGTCGCCGTTTACGCCGGAGCGCGTGCTCTCGGCGTTGCGCGCAAAGAGAAATGCCAGGGCTCTTAATTTGACGGAGGGCGTCGATCCGACTTCGCCGTTCCGTTTCCGCGAGCATGGCGGCTCCCTTTGTTTTAAGGGCAAGGGTCCGAAACGGCACCGGCTCGATCCTGCTCGGCGTGAAGTTCTGACTGGGGGAACGGATTGAGCCTGCCTCAGTTCAGACTTCTCCGGCCGCGGTCGGTCGACGAGGCGATTGGACATCTTGCCAGACACGCCGGGAGCATTCGCGTCCTCGCGGGCGGAACTGATCTGATTCCGTCGATGCGGCAGAAGCTGTTCGAGCCGGAGCACGTGCTTGATCTCCGTGGCGTAGCTGAGATGCGGGGAATCCGGCCGCACCCTGAAGGCGGCGTTGAGATCGGCGCGCTGACGACGCTGCGGGTGATCGAGCGCTCGTCATTTCTGCGAGAGCACTTTTCCGTACTGACTGAGGCGGCGGCCACCGTCGCATCTCCCGTACTGCGAAACATGGGCACCATCGGAGGTAACATCTGCCTCGACACGCGCTGTCTTTGGTACAACCAGTCGCTCACCTGGCGCAAGGGTTGCGGATTTTGCATTAAGAAAGATGGCGACTTGTGCCACGTGGCTCCTGGCGGAACGAAATGCTGGGCGGTGTTTTCTGGCGACACGCCGCCGGCGCTCCTTTGCTTGAATGCCGAGATTGAGATAGCGGGAACTGCTGGAACGCGCCGCATTCCGCTCCGCGATTTCTATACCGGCCTCGGCGACACCTACCGCAGACTGGGACCGGACGAATTGGTGACACGCGTCCTTCTGCCAGCTTCAGCCGCGGACTACAGTGGTGTGTACCGCAAGCTTCGGGTCCGTGGTTCCATCGATTATCCGTTGGCGGGCGTTGCCGTTGTCATGAAACGCTCGAACGGCGAGGTCGCCGACGCCCGCGTGGGCATTACCGCTGTGAATCCCTCACCGTTGCTGGTAAACGGAGCCAGCGAATTACTGACGGGTCGAGCCGTCGACGAGAATCTCGCAGATGCAATTGGCGATCTTGCTGCGAAAATGGCGAAGCCGCTGACTACTTCGGCGCTGACGCCAGAGTATCGTCGCGAAATGATCCGCGTATTCACCAAGCGGGCGGTGCTTGCGGCAGCGCGCAATTGAAATAGTCTGCTATTCTTCTGTCGCATTGATTCAACTGACCAATATTCGCAGACGCTGCCGATGATCACCGACTGCCACATTCACATCCAGCCGATGGAGATGTTCAAGCCTCACGCGCTGGAACTGATGAAGAAGAACCGGCCCAACTTCGACCAGATAGTCGAGTTCTGCCGGTCTCCCAAATCCTTTCTCAAGTTCATGGACGCAAGCGGCATCGACCGCGCCATGCTCATCAACTATGTGGCGCCAGAGGTGATTGGATTTACCAGTGGCGTGAATCAATTCGTCGCCGACTATGTGAAAGAGAATCCGAAGCGGCTCCTCTCCTGTGGCAGCCTACACCCCAGGCACACCACGAACGTACTTGCGGATGTGGAACAGATTCTTCGGCTCGGGCTGCAGATGATCAAGATTCATCCGCCGCACCAGTTATTGTTTCCGAATGATTACCTCAGCGGGGCGAAGGAACTTGAAATCATTTACCGTGCCGCCGAGGCCAACGGCATGCCCGTGATGTTCCATACCGGCACGTCGATTTTTCCCGGCGCGCGCAACAAATATGGCGACCCGATTTACGTAGACGATGTGGCCGTGGATTTCCCGAAGCTGAAGATCCTGCTGGCTCACGGCGGCCGACCTTTGTGGATGCAAACCGCTTTCTTTCTCGTGCGGCGACATCCCAACGTTTACCTCGATATCAGCGGCATACCCCCGAAGACATTGCTGAAATATTTTCCGCGCCTTGAAGAGATCGCGCACAAGACGCTGTTCGGCACAGACTGGCCGGGGCCGGGTGTGCCCGACATCAAGAAGAATCTCGACGAATTCCGCGCGTTGCCTCTGAGCGATGCCGTCCAGCAACAAATTCTCACGAAAACGGCCTTGACGATCTGGCCGGCGTGATGCTCACAGCTAAAAGGCCCGCTCTAGGCGGGCCTTAACTGCATAAGGGTGACTGCTTTACTTTCCTGCCGACGCCGGTTGCGCCTTCGTCCCCAGCAGTTCGTCCGCTAGGGCGGTTGCTCCGTAGACTTTGCGCAGAGCTTCCTGAATTCCACGCGCATCCACTGAAACAGAGCGTCCCTGCACGTCGCTATAGGCGAAGTTCCAGGGCAGCGACTGAAGGTTGCCGTCGAAGATGATCCCCACAACCTCGCCTTTCTTGTTTACCGTGGGAGATCCGGAGTTGCCTCCAATAATGTCGGGAGTCGAAACAAAATCGAGCGGAGTCTTCAAGTCAAGTTTTGTCTTGGCCTTCATCCAACTCTCCGGCAGATTATAGGGAGGTTGATCACGATGGGCGGCGGCATGCTCGAACGCACCCCCAATGTTGGTTTCAAATGGAATCGACTTTCCATTTTCGGTATAGCCCTTGACGGCTCCGTAACTCAGGCGAAGGGTAAATGTGGCGTCTGGAGGCTGGTTGAAGCCGCTCTGGGCAAACCGTGCTTTGGCAACAAGCGTTCCGTCGCGGCGCAGCACGGAGTCCACCTTGTCGTCGAATTCCTTGCGGACCGCGCGGGCTGAGGGTTCGATCGCCCGCATCGCCACGATTAGAGGGTCGGTGCTGGCGTCAATCGCGGCCTGTCCCCCTTCGTAAAGCTGGCGGCGCACAGCCACATCGTCGAGCTTTGTATTGGCGATCAGGTCTTTCGCGGCTTCAGCGGGAGTCTTGCCCTCAAGAACCTTTTGCACGTCGGGATTGTCCTTGCCCAGCGCGTCTTGCATTTCACTCAGCGAGTCGGTGAGCAGAACGGTTTCCAGGTTCTTGTAAACCGGCTCAGTGGAAAACAACTGCTGTTCGAGCGACGGCAGGTTGGAGTCGCGAAACTCGCGCATACGTTCCGAATTTGGCTTCGGCTTTTCCTCGGCCGCGCGAACCAGCACGCGTGCTGTCTGGGCCAGGTGTGAAGAGAATCCTCGCATGCGCTCGAGGAAGCTCAGTTGCGGATAAATCGACCGCTCCACTTTGATCGCCTCGGCAATCTCTTCCCACGGATCCTGAGCAGCTGCATTTTTGGGATCGACCTTGAATGCCGCTCGCAGCTTGGCTTCATCTGCGGCCTTCGCATCCATAATCGACTTGTCGAGCAATCCAGACTGGTAACCGGTGATGGCTTTCTGGGAATTTTGCAGCCCGAAAATGTCCTCCTTCGCGACGCGCGCGTTCTCTTCCGACTCCTTGCTGAAGTTTTGGAGTACGGCGATGCGGCGAGCATAGACCTTCAGGGCCGACGGATACTGCTCGTCGCGGAGGAACTCCAGTTGGGCCATGGTGAGTAGCCGACCAGTATTTCCAGGGTTTCCCGAGACGAACACCAGATCGCCATCCTTCACGCCCGTACGGGACCATCTCAGATAGTTGTCGAGGTGCGCCGGTTTGCCGTTTTCGTAGACACGGAAGAACGTGATATCGAGGTCGTATCGAGGATAGGTGAAGTTGTCGGGATCGCCGCCGAAGAATGCCATATCAAATTCCGGCGCGAATACGAGACGGACGTCCGTGTACTTCTTGTACTTGTAAAGTTGATAGACCTCGCCCGAGTAGAAAGTGACGACGTCGCAGCGGAGTCCGGTGCTCGTGGTGCAGTCCTTTTCCACGCGCGACATGGCGGCACGTTGGATCTGGGCAGCCTCTGGGGCCGACATGCCGGGTTTCACGCCATCGTTGATCTTGGCCGTCACGTCTTCAATGCCGACAAGCTGGTTCAATTCGAGGTTCGGACATTTTGCTTCCTCGGCCTGCGTCTTAGCGTAGTAGCCGGTCTTGATATAGTCGTGGCCCTCCGTCGAGAGTTGTTGGACGCATCCCGCGCCAACGTGATGATTGGTGAAGGTCAGGCCATCAGCCGAGACGAAAGAGCCAGACCCACCGTTGTTGAAACGCACAGACGACAAGCGAACGTGATCGAGCCACTCTTGTGTGAGCTCGAAACCGTAGGTGGATTTTATTTTGTCCTTCGGCGGGGCGTTGAAGAGCCACATGCCTTCGTCGGCTGAGGCCAGAGTGGAAAATACAAAGATGAACGCGAGCACGACTGAGGAAAGGCGTTTCATTGCGGGTGGTTCCTCCGTGAGGAATTATGACGAGCACATATAGGCGCGGCGGCGCGCTTCAGGCGAACCTTTTAATATACGCCTGGTGGAAGGCGCGTCGCAAAAGGGGATCTGAGGTCGCGTGGAAACTTGGCGGCGTTTCAGGTATAAAAAAAGGTTGCATATCCCGCGTCCCTGCCCGCGTGGTGCCGCAACAAATCTTTCAATCGAAGCGAGTGATGAATGTCCAGCATGCCCACAACTCATGCCCCCCGGGGTCTTGAGGGCGTTGTCGCCACTACATCCAAGATTTGTTACATCGACGGAGATCGCGGTGTTCTGGCCTATCGCGGCATCGACATTCATGAGCTAGCCCATCAGTCGAATTTCGAAGAGACCTGCTACCTGTTGTGGTTTGGCAAGCTGCCCACTCGCCGCGAACTGCGCGAGTTGCACGAGCGTCTTGCCGAAGAGCGAAAGCTTGATGCTTCGATCATCACGCTGCTGCGCAATGCTCCGCGCCACGCTCTGCCCATGGACATTCTGCGCACGGCTGTTTCCGCGCTTTCGTTCTACGATCCGCAGGAAAAGGTGAACGACAACAAGGCGAATGTCGACAAGGCGATTCGCATCACGTCGCAAATTGCCATGATCGTGGCGGCGTACGATCGCATTCGCAAGGGGCAGCCGGTCGTTGACCCGGACCGCGGGCTTTCTCACTCTGCGAATTTCCTGCTCATGCTGAACGGCAAGCTTCCGTCGCCGACGGCCGAGCGTGCTCTCGATATCGCGCTCATCCTGCATGCAGACCACGAGCTTAACGCTTCGACGTTTGCCGCACGGGTAACGGCCGCAACGCTGTCAGATATGCACTCGGCCATCACGTCGGCGATCGGCGCACTCAAGGGTCCATTGCACGGCGGCGCCAACGAAGCCGTTTTTCAGATTCTGCAAGCGATCGACGCCTCGGGCGCTGATCCGGTCGAGTACGTCAAAGGTATGCTGGCGCAGAAGAAGAAGATCCCCGGATTCGGCCATCGCGTGTACCACACGGAAGATCCGCGCGCCACTCACCTGCGCGCCATGTCACGCGACCTGGGCAATTCCAGTGGTCAGGCGAAATGGTTCGAGATTTCACACAAGATCGAAGAGTTCGTGAAGGCCGACAAGAACCTGAACGCCAACGTGGATTTCTACTCTGCGTCGACGTATCACACGCTGGGCATCGATGTGGATCTCTTCACGCCGATTTTTGCCGTTTCCCGCGTCAGCGGATGGGCCGCCCACGTTATCGAGCAACTCGAGGACAATCGCTTGATCCGTCCGCGTGCCGAGTACCTCGGTCCGGAATATCCCAGCGAGTACGTTCCGATCGACCAGCGCTGATCTCGTAGAAGACGTTGCCACGTCTTTCTGACAACATGCTGACCTGCCTGTGTCCAGCGGAGATGTTGCAAGCTACGTCTCCTGCGAAGCTGCAATGTAGAATAGAAGCGGGTTCTGTATGCAGCGCATTTACCTCGATAACAACGCCACCACGCCAGTTCTGCCCGAGGTGTTCGAGGCGATGCGCCCGTACTTTACGGAGCAGTTCGGAAACGCCTCGTCCATCCATCATCACGGACAGCAGACTCGGGCGGCGGTCGAAGACGCACGCGAGTCGGTGGCCACGTTGCTCGGCTGCCGCGCGTCAGAGATCATTTTCACGAGCGGCGGCACTGAGGCCGACAATCTGGCGATCGCTGGCTTGACCGGCGCAGGCGATCACATCGTTACGTCGAGCAGCGAGCATCACGCCGTGCTCCATGCGTGCGGGCACCTGGAGGGCGCTGGCTGTGAAGTGACTGTGCTGCCCGTGGACGGGCGCGGCCTGGTTGATCCCGACGATGTTCGTCGCGCCTTGCGCTCGAACACGAAGCTGATCTCGATCATGATGGCGAATAATGAGACTGGGATTCTGCAGCCGGTCGACGAGATTGGGAAGATTGCTGCCGAGGCGGGTATTTATTTTCATACGGATGCGGTGCAGGCTGCGGCCAAAGTTGCGATTGACGTGAATCGAATCGGGTGTACGGCGCTGTCGATCTCCGGTCACAAGATTCATGCGCCGCAGGGAGTGGGTGCGCTGTACCTCAAGAAGGGAACTCGGATTCAGCCGATGTTGCATGGAGGTCGCCACGAGCGGTCACGGCGCGCAGGAACGGAGAATGTTCCGGGAATTGTGGGATTGGGCAAGGCGGCTCAACTGGCGAAAAAAGCGCTCGATCGCGGCGACGATAAGAAAATGTCTGCGATGCGCGACCGATTGCAGCAGGGAATCCTCGCGCAGGTCGACGAGGCAGGCGTGAATGGAGATGGTGTGGCCAGAGTGCCGAACACTACCAACATTCACTTCGACCACATCGACGGGGAAGCGCTGGTGATTGCTCTTGATCTGAAGGGATTAGCGGTTTCTACGGGTGCGGCATGTTCTTCAGGAGCGATCGAGCCGTCGCACGTCCTGATCGCCATGGGTCTGCGCGCCGATCAGGCGCGAGCGAGCATACGCTTTAGTCTGGGCAAGCAGACCACGGCGGAAGATGTTGATATCGCGCTCGCACTCGTGCCGGAGACGGTGGCGCGGCTACGGGAGCTGTCGCCGGTGTATCGGAGGCAGACGATTCACACTTAGTGGAGAGTTAGTTTCGTTGTCATCCTGAGCGGCGCTCTTAGGCGCGAAGAACTCATGCACTCTTGCCGGCACGGCGAACTGCTTAGGTTCTTCGCTACCGATCAGAATGACAAGTAAATAGATATTCAGACGCTAGGAGCCAAAAGCTGAGTACAGACACCATCGCGGTGGCCATGTCGGGCGGTGTGGACTCTTCCACCGTCGCGGCCATGCTGCGCGCCGAGGGACACAACATCATCGGTCTGACGATGCAGCTCTGGAACCAGCGCCGTATGGCTGGACGCGAGGGTATGCCTGAGTCTGTGCAGGGACGCTGCTGCTCGCTCGATGATGTGTACGACGCGCGGCGCGTGGCGCAGCTGATCGGTATTCCATATTACGTCGTCAATCATGAGGAGCGCTTCGAGCGCGACGTGGTGCGTCCGTTCGTCGAGGAGTATCTCTCGGGGCGTACTCCCATCCCATGCAGCCTCTGCAACAATCATTTGAAGTTTGATCAACTACTGATTGTCGCCCGGCAGATCGGCGCTGATCGCGTGGCTACCGGGCATTACGCGCGCGTGGCCTATGACGAAGCGCGAGGCCGCTGGATTCTGAGGCGGCCTGCCGATTTGAGCAAGGATCAGACTTACTTTCTCTTCGGCCTCACGCAGGATCAGCTCAGCCGCACGCTCTTTCCGCTGGGCGATATGACGAAGCCGGAAGTGCGCGTTCTGGCGCGCCAGCACGGACTTGCCTCGGCGGAGAAGCCCGACTCGCAGGAAATCTGCTTCGTCCCGGGCGGCGACTATAAGCGCTTCATCGATGCTTATCTGTCTGAGCAAGGTGAGTCTCTGCCTGACACTGCCGGCGACCTCGTGACTACGAACGGAGAGGTGATCGGCGAGCACGGCGGCATTCACAATTTCACGGTGGGCCAGCGCAAAGGACTCGGGGTCGCCACGGGCTCCCCGCTCTACGTCATCCAGATCAGCGGTGCCAACAAGCAAGTCATAGTCGGCGGGGAAGAGAATCTCTATTCGCGGACGCTGCGTGCCCGCCGCCTGAATCTGATCGCCGTCGAGGATCTGCGCGAGCCGATGCGCGTCGCGGTGAAGATTCGCCATCGCCACGAGCCCGCTGCGGCTACGATTGAGCGAGCCGCTGACGACGAAATACTCGTCACCTTCGACGAGCCCCAACGCGCCATCACCCCAGGACAGGCTGCGGTTTTCTACGATGGAGACAATGTGGTCGGCGGCGGCTGGATCGCGTAGGTCAGCGCACACCCTGCGATTCCGGTTCTCGTATCCGGGTTACGGTTAACGTTCTCCGAGTTGGACCGCCCGGATTCCGGGTGGTCCAACTCGGTCATGCAGCGTTTCAGCCTACTGCGATACGGTAATTGTCTCAGTTGCCGTAGACGCGCGATGAGACTTGTCCCCACTGTATGTGGCCACGACGGTGTGGGCACCAGCAGCGGGGGCTCCTCCCTTCACCACTGCCCGTCCTGAAACGATGGTAGCCGAGCCGACGGAAGTGCCATCCAGCGAGAACTTCACCGAGCCAGTGGGAGTGGTCCCGTTGCTGGAAGTCACCGTTACTGCAAACGTGAGCTTCGTCCCGTGTGCGAGCGTTACTCCCGCCGCAGGGGCGGTAAACGTTACCTTCGCCGCCGCCTTTACAGTGATGGAGACGCTGATCGGACCAGCCGCCGCGTAGTTCGTGTCGCCAGCGTACGTGGCTGCTAACGTGTGGGTTGTCGTGGTCAGGCCGGTCACGCTGGTGGATGCCGTTCCCGTGCCTGAAAGCGTGACGGGGCTACCGTAGTTGGCTCCGTCGACTTTGAATTGCACTTTGCCCGTGGGCTGCGCCCCGGAGGTCGACGTGACACTTACGCTGAAGGCAACAGCCGTTCCCGACGTGAAAGTTGCTCCGTTCGCGGGCGCGGTAATTTTGAAAGTTGGACTGGGCAATACTCCAGTGCCGGCGAGGGTCACTGTGTCGGCTCCAGTAATAGTGTTATCGAGTAGCGTCAACGTGGCCTTTCGCGCACCGACTGCCGCAGGCGTGAAGACGACACCGATATTGCACGTTTGACCGGCATACAACACAGCGCCGGCGGTCACCACGCAATTGGTCGTGGTGCTGTCGATCTTGAAGTCTGCCGGGTTCGTGCCGGTGATCGTCACGTTCGTGAGAGTCATAGAGCTGTTGCCGGTATTTGTGACGGTGACCATTTGGGCGGTACTGGCCTTACCCTTGCCCAGACTTCCGAACGACAGATAACCCCCTGGACCGACTTGGCGGATGACCTGCCCTGAGCTGGCAGAGCTTATGATGTAGACCGATCCCTGCGAGTTCACGCCTACGCCGGTGGGATTATTCAACGTCGCGGCTGTTGCCTTGGCGCCATCGCCGCCGTAGCCTGCAGTTCCATTTCCCGCGATTGTGCGGATGACCCCGGTCGTGTAATCGATCCTGCGCACGCGCTGGTTGCTACTGTCACTGAAGTACATATCGCCGGCTGCGTCAAAGCCGATCTGGCCGACCAGAGCGCCGATTTCAGCATTTCCCGCAAGACCACCATCACCATTAAAACCACAGGTGTGTCCGCCGGCGACCTTGTTGAACGAGACGTTACTATTCTCTGCGTTGTAGAGCGACTGCTGCACGATCTCGCACACTCCGCCATTAGCCCACAGGGAATAGAGATTGTCCCCGGCGTCTACGGCCATTGCGGCTGTCGGGCTTTGCTGGTAAGGGAAGGGATCGTAAAGGAAAATGAGGTTGGCGGGTATGGGCTGCACCGTCGAGAAGGCAGCTCCCTGGTGACCATCGACAAAGAACAAATGATTGTACGGGTCCATACTCATCTCGCCGGGAACGCTGAGTGCTTCAGAACTCAAGGTGCAGGGCGCTGAAGCCGGGCAGCTTGCGGTGCCAGTTCCGCTGATCTGAACCACCGGGCCGTAGTCGTAAATCTCGTACATCTTGCCGCTGGAAGGTACGTCGAAATAGACTTGGCCGAATGTATCCACGGCGATTCCCAACACACCCGTGTATCCGGAAGCGAAGGTCTTGAAGGTTCCGCTGGAGTCGAACTGGCGAACTAGACCATTTCCGGTATCGGAGATCCACAGCGTATCGCCTCCATCCACCGTGAGATTCTGGGCGCCGCTCAGAAGGCCCACATTCGAGGGGTAAGTGCCGGGAACCGTCGTGATGACGGACGGAATGAAGCTGATTACCGGCGAATAACCATAGCCGCCCAAGCCGAAGGCGTACCGGGTCACTGAGCCTGAATGAGTAATGAGAAGCTGGCCGAGCCTTTGTCCTGGACCCACGGGCGTAAAGCGGACCAGCAGCGTGCAAGTAGTACCGGCCGTATACGAGCCGCCTTTTACACAGCTGCCGCCGCGCACGATCGCGAAGTCCCGCGTCGTTCCGATTTGAGTCAAGGTAACAGTTTGACTGAAACGAAGCGTGAGAGTGTGCACGCTACCGGCTGTTCCTGCCGTGGCTTCACCCAGGCGACGGAAATTCGCCGGCGCTTCGGGCAGAGCATTGCCCTTTGCATCGAAGGCATGCTCCTGCAAATCCCACCCGGTGGGAGGATCGAGAGTAATTACTGGCTGCAGCCGACGCGCAATGGATTGGGCGACGTTGGATGAGACGGTGAAAAAACATGCGATCATGACGCAAGAGGCAAAGATCAAAACTGACCTTCGCCACTGGCGAAATTCCCTGACCTCTGTCGACTGCAAAGTTTCGTAGTTCATCCCTAGTTTCCTCCTGAGTATGCCTCGGTGGACTGGTCAAGCATTTGGTTCGTCTTTGGGGTATTTCTGACTGGCCGCCGTTGGGCGAATGAGGAAAGCCAGCCACCAAAGCGGGGAGATCTCAAAAATGGCGCCCATAATAACCCGGTCTTAGTAAGGGTCCACCTTAAGTTTTCTTAAGTTTTGTTATTTTCTGAGGAAGTAGGGGACAAAGTATGGGGCCTTTCAGCCCATTGAGACTTAGGCGAGTCACTGGTCTTCAATCTGAGAGAAGTCGCACAGGACTTGAGACAGATCGAATCAGTGCTGCACAGTTGCTCTGGGAAGGAGTGCAGAATTTCAGACTGTTGTTCTCGTGTTCAGCAAACGTAATGCAAGCAACGCCTCTACGACTTGGAGCGCAGAGAGTCAAGAAACGGGGTACCGGACTTCTTCAGCTTCTCTTCCAGCCGCGCCGTGCAGTCGCAGTTACTGCAAGCCCAAGGCTCGGATCCATTCTCATCGCGGCAGTTGCGGCGATCGTGAGCATCCTGCACGCGCGTCAGATCGAAATATTGTTCCCAGTAAGGACGCTCTTCCTGCAAGGGCGTCGGACAATAGCAGACTTCCACCCACCGCGCAGTCTGGTCTTCGCACAACCGAGCATCCTGCATATTGCGGAGATATTCTCCTTCGGCTACCGAACCTTGGCCGAGGGTTTCCTGCTCAATGGCTTCCAGCAGATCACTCTCACGGCCGGGTTTTACCCGGGCTCGAACCAGATATCGCATCTTGTCTTCGATCTTATTCTCTACTGCAGTCCCGCTGCCGCGAGCATGCCGAGAAACTGGCTGCGAGTGCGCATGTCGATCGACTCCGCGACAAGCTTGCCTTCGCGGTTGTACACAAAGCTCTTCGGAATTCCTTCGACCTTGAACAGGTCGTTCACCTTTCGTCTGGGATCGAGCAGAATGGGATAGCTGATCTTCCGATCAGCGATGAGCGGCGTCACTTTGGCGGCGTCTTCGTCGGAAATGGCGAGCACGACGAAGCCCTGATCTTTGAACTTTGTATACAAGGCTTCGAGGTCGGGCATTTCCTTGCGGCAAGGCGGGCACCATGTGGCCCAGAAGTTCACCAGGACGACTTTGCCCCGCAGATCGTGCAAGCGCCATTCTTTGCCCTGCAGATCTGTCAGAGTGAAGTCAGCTTTTTCGCGATTCGCGTCATCGGCCTCAAGGCGGGCCATGGCCGCGGCAAATTCAGGATCGTCCGAGGTTGCCTGCATGTGCTCGTACCGCACCAATGAGGCAAGTTCGACATACAACGAATTCGGTTGGCCTTTTTCCGCTTTGGGACGTTGCTCGCGCAGCGCGGTCTCTAATGTGGTGGTGACTTCCTGCAACGTGTCGCGGCCAAAATCGCCTTCGGTCGAGAGATTGGCAAGTGCCTCCGCTAGCGTCAGTTTGTTCGGCACAACGGGCAGTTGGCGAATCTGCAGCGCGAGATCCCTGGTCGTTTTTGCGCGTACGTTGTCGTCAAGTTTTCGCAGGCCGCGAATCTGCTCGACGATCGGTTTTTCCTGATCGCTCCAGACAATTTTCTGCTGGGCAACAGCGGGCAAGGATGCGGAAATCAGCGCGCAAATCAAGCAGGAAAATGCGACGAGAGGATTGCTACGAGGACGACAACGCGCCATGGGTGTGTGCCCGCTTAAACGTTGAGAAATGAGAGTCCGCACAGAAGCTGCGCCAATTAAGACTTCAGATGAACATCTCGTCCTGTGGCACCGGGCGCCGCTCTTCGCGGCTGTTGCCATTTCTTCGACCGCGGCCGCCAAACAGAAACTCCAACCCGACGGTGATGCCCTGCATCAGCCCGGAAAGCTGCCGTACGGGGGAGATCACCGTTCTGTGCACCATGTCGGAGGTCTGCTCCACACGATCCAGAGTGCGGGTGAGAAGTTCGTCGCCGCGAATGATCTGCAAGCGGGCGCGATCCACGACGTCGTTCACGGTAGCGTCTACGCGCAGCACCTGCGCCCGCAACGCGGTGGTCGAGTCCTGCAGGTTCTCAGCGATGACTTCCAGTTTCGGGCGGATATCCCTGAGCATTGCCTCGGCCTGTTCGACTGTCGGCAACACCTTAGTCTTCACTTCCGTTGCGATCGCCTCGATGCGCTCGCCGCTCTTGCGCATGGCAATATACATGGCGAGAAGAATCCCAGCCTGCAGTATGACAGCGATCCCCGTCAGGGCGATGAACACTGGGGTAAGTTTGTCCATAAACGTGCCTCCACACGACTCAGTCCGGCGCCGCCTGGAGGGAGAAGCAGGCGCGATTGTGTCTCTACAGACCCTTTGGGGCGCCTGTCTCGGTCGTGGCTTCCTGATACGCTTGACGTCCGGCTTCATACGCGGCGCGGAATTGCTCTTTCTGCTGGTTGACGGCATCGCGACCGCGGTCAGCCCACTGATTGGCCTGATCACGAGCTTCCCGTGCGCGACTGCGCATGTAATCGCGGCCTTCTTCGGCGCGTGCGCGCAATACTTCACGCGTCTCGCTGCCCGAGCGTGGAGCGTAGAGCACTCCGGCCAGCGCTCCTAAACCCAGTCCTGCCAGGAACCAGACGAAACTATTGCCGTCGCGATCTGACATGTCGTTACCTCCTGGTTATGATACGTCTAATTCGGATGGTAGCACCCGGAGTCAGGGAAATACAATGACGCCGAACCCGCAGGTCTGGTGCGAGTTTCCCTGAAAAGGTTTCAAGCTTAAGATGCGCCGAGGCTGTGACCTACAGGATTTCGCCGATACACGACGTTCTGATCGGATCTTTACTTTTGGGTGGGAGGCGTTGTCGGCGTTTGCGCCGGCGCGGGCTGCGTCTTTACCGGTTGCGACTTCACACCTTGCAGGACGGAGCTCGGGCCGCCGCGCTTGGTGGCGTAAATGGACAACGTGATCGAAGTGAGCATGAACGCCACCGCCGACCAAGTTGTGGCCTTCGACAGAGCACTAGCGGCACCGCGGGGTCCGAAAGCCGTCTGGCTGCCTTGGCCGCCGAATGCAGCTGAGATGTCTCCGCTCGTGCCGCTCTGCAGCAGAACAACGACGATGATGAAAAAGCAAACCAGAATGTGGATCGCGGTGACCAGATAAATAAGCATAAGTCCAATTTTTCCTAGGTGCCGTCGGGAAGACGGCGATTTGCGGCGGGCGTGAAAGTGACCCTGCTTTCCTGCACATGTAGTGTGGCATCCGGGGTGCGTTGAGGTCAAGGAGCTTTGGGTCGGCGCGGGGCCTGCGATGCATGCTAGTACGGAATCTTGTTGGGCTTTTCCTGCCAGGCGCGGAATCCGGCCAGTGCTTCTTCGTGCATCATCTGAATCATTGGAATCGAGCGTGCTGCGAAGGGCTTTTCGAACTCCTGATAGATGAACGAGTCGTCGAAGCCGATCTTGGAGGCGTCGGCTGCGACATTGCCAAAATAAATTCCTGCCAGACGCGCCCAGTAGATCGCGCCCAGACACATGGGGCAAGGCTCACAGGACGTATAAATCTCGCAGTTTTTGAGGCCGAACGTGCCGAGCCTTGCGCAGGCTTCGCGGATCGCGACAACCTCGGCGTGCGCCGTGGGATCTCTGGTAGCGGTGACGCGGTTGACGCCCTCCGCAACGATGGCACCGTTTTTCACGATGACGGCGCCGAATGGGCCTCCCCGGCCGGAGATAACGTTATCGACGGAGAGCTGAATGGCGCGGGCCATGAAAGCGTGGTCCATGTTTTTTCTCGGTTGACGATTAAAGGAAGGCGCGAAGCTATTGGTGCGGAAGGGGGGATTTGAACCCCCACGCCTTTCGGCGCCACCCCCTCAAGATGGTGTGTCTGCCAGTTCCACCACTTCCGCACGAGCAGATCGTTACTGCGAGGCAGGAGTAATTATAACAAAGCGTCTCGCCGCAGAAGCGTCGAAGGCTGCCGAGGTAGCAGAAGGCTGAAGGTGTTCGTCAACCATCTTTCCAACGAAGGGCGCGCTTTGATAATCGCCTGCCGGATTTCCTGTGTATCTCTGTGACCTCGTGAGCGAGTTTTGTAAACTCGACCTGCACTCAGATTCTTCCTTGACACCGCTCCCCGCGCGCCCTATCGTTGATGTGTTCAGGCCTTGTTGCCTGAATGAAGCCGCAGTCTCATGCAGAGTGGCTGAGGGTAACGGGCCCGTAGAAGCCACGACAACCGGATCAGGAAACAGCCTGATCAATTGGTGCCAATTCCCGCCCGGTTTGCGGGGGACATGAGATCTCGGTGAGCCATTGCCTCGTCCCCAATCCCGGATGAGGCATTCGTGTTTTTAGGGCGCGCAGGGCCCAGCGCAGCCAAGCTGGAGAAGCACAATGAGTCCGCGAATTTATTTCGATCATTCCGCCACCACTCCGCTCGACCCCCGAGTGCTAGCGGCAATGGCACCTTACTTAGGCGGAGCGTTCGGCAACGCCTCAAGCTCGCACTACGAAGGCCGCGTCGCCCGCGAGGCCATCGAAACCGCACGCGCGCAAGTTGCGTCCCTAATCGGCGCCGAGCCGGACGAAATCATCTTCACAGCCAGCGGCACCGAGGCCGATAATCTCGCGGTTATCGGAGCCGTGCGTGCCAGCGGCAAGCCGGGACATATCGTAACCAGTTCCATCGAGCACGCCGCCATCCTTGAGACTTGCCGCTTCCTCGCCGCCTCAGGAACGCGAGTAACGCGTCTTGCCGTCGACTGTAACGGGTTGGTCGGTCCGCAAAGCCTGCTGCCGGCGCTGCAGTCGAACGTAACGCTCGTCTCAATCATGGCGGCGAATAACGTTGTGGGAACTCTGCAGCCGATCGAGGAACTCGCGCACCTCACCAAACTCCACGGCGTCCTGTTTCATACAGATGCCGTGCAGGCAGCCGGAAAGATTCCGCTCGACGTGAATCGCCTGCACGTCGACCTGCTCTCGCTGTCGGCGCACAAACTACACGGCTCTAAAGGCGTTGGCGCTCTCTACATTCGCAAGGGTGTGAAATTGTCTCCCATCGTCTTCGGAGGCGGCCAGGAGCGCGGCTTGCGCTCAGCTACGGAAAATGTCGCCGGGATCGTTGGATTCGGTGCGGCGGCAGAGGTCGCGAGAGAAGAATTAGCCGGCGAGGCAAGTCGACTCACCCAGTTCCGCGAGCGCATAGCAGCAGAAGTCAGCCGGACCCTGCCACATTTTTATGTCTACGGCCATCCGTCCCAACGCTTGCCGGGCCATCTGAGTTTCGGATTCCGAGGTCAGGAAAGGGAAGTCGGCAAACTTCTACACGCACTGGACGATGCTGGAGTCGCCGTCTCCGCAGGCAGCGCCTGCAACGCGAATCATTCCGGAGAACCCTCCAGCGTCCTGCTCGCTATGGGGTACGATGCCGAGCAGGCCCGCGGCCTGCTGCGCATCAGCCTCGGCCGCTTCAACACGCAGCAGGAGGTCGATCGATTTCTGGAGATTCTGCCGCGTGCAGCCGCAAACTTTCCAACTGCAGCCGCCTTGCAGTCTGCGAAGGATCTGGAAATCGCGATAGCCTAGCTCGAAGATGCTAGCGAGCGAGCCGAAACCCATCCGTAGAGATGTTGCTCGCAACGTCTACGGCCGCTCAGTACTTTACAATCGCCGAAAAGGATTTCGGGTCGAGCGACGCTCCACCTACCAGCGCGCCGTCAATTTCCTCCTGCGACATGAGCGATTTGACGTTGTCCGGTTTCACCGAACCGCCGTACAGAATGCGCAATTGCCCGGCGAATTCCTCGCCGAAGATCTCAGTCGCTTCGCGCCGAATCACCGCATGCGCCTCAGCGGCTAGTTCCGGCGTCGCAGTCTTGCCCGTACCAATCGCCCACACCGGCTCGTACGCAACGATGAGTTTTGCGGCCTTCTTTGCCGAGATCGCATGAAACGCGCGCACGCACTGCCGGCGCAGAACATCGTCGGTGAGCCCCGACTCGCGCTCTTCGAGTACTTCACCCACGCAACAGATCGGCGTCAACCCAGACTCCAGCGCGGTCTTCAGGCGAAGATTCACCGTGTCGTCAGTCTCGCCGAAATACTGCCGCCGCTCCGAGTGCCCGACGATCACATGGGTCACGCCCAACGCCAGTAATTGGCCCGTCGATGTTTCGCCCGTGAACGCTCCCTCTTCCTTCCAGTGGACATTCTGGGCGCCGATGGCGACATTCGATCCCTTGGCTGCCTCCAGTGCCGCGGGCAGATCAAGAAACGGCGGACATACCACAATCTCGTCGCGCGTGTGTCCCGCAACCAGCGGAAGAAAGTCGCGGAAGAAGTCGCGAGTCTGGTCCGGAGTCTTGTACATCTTCCAATTCGCAGCCATTACTTTTTTTCTCATGAATACGCCTTTCAATTATGAATTGAGATCTGTACTAGACTTGTGGAATCGCTATGTGTCCGGTTCACACACGCCCATCCGACCCATACAACCTCGATCGCTTCGTTACGGCGCAAGTCCGCGTCTTCGAAAACGTCCTCTCCGAACTGCGCGCGGGACGAAAGATGAGTCACTGGATGTGGTTCATCTTTCCCCAGATTCGCGGTCTCGGACGCAGTCCGACGGCGATCGAATACGCCATCTCCGGCCTCGACGAAGCGCAAGCGTATCTTCAGCATCCGGTGCTCGGTCCGCGGCTTAAGCAATGCACGCGCCTGGTGCTGGAGGTCGAAGGCCGGTCCGTGGAAGAGATCTTCGGATCGCCCGACGACATGAAATTTCGCTCGTGCATGACGCTGTTCGCGAAAGCCGCACCCGAGGTCGACATCTTTACCAAGGCCCTCGCAAAATATTTCAACGGCGCTCCCGATTCGCTGACGATCGATCGCCTCTAGCTCAGCTAGTCGAACCGCCTTCCTACTTCTTGTCCGTGAGCGCTTCAACTCCCGGCAGCTTCTTTCCTTCCAGAAATTCCAGCGACGCGCCGCCTCCGGTTGAAATATGCGTGATCTTGTCGGCAACGTTCGCCGCCTTCACCGCCGCAACCGAATCGCCGCCGCCAACAATCGAAACCGCGCCAGCATTCTCTGCAACGGCATGGGCAATCTTGAACGTTCCTTTCGAGAATCCCGGCACCTCGAAGACACCCATCGGGCCGTTCCAGACAATCGTGCGCGCGCTCGAGATTTCCTCCGAGAACAGCTCAATCGTTTTCGGCCCAATGTCGAGAGCCATCTTGTCGGCAGGAATCGGCTGTCCCTCGCCGATCTGCTGAATCACCGCGTTGGCCTCGGGCTTCATCGCGACCACGTGATCGATCGGCAACAGGAATCGGACGTTCCGTTTCTTCGCTTCCGCCAGCAAATTCCCGGCGAGTTCGACCTTGTCGGCCTCAAGCAACGATTTACCGATCTCATACCCCTGCGCTTTAAGGAACGTATACGCCATGCCTCCGCCGATGATCAGCGCATTCACCTTGGTCATCAGATTCTGAATCACGCCAATCTTGTCGCTAACTTTCGCTCCGCCGAGTATCGCCACGAATGGTTCTTCGGGATCCGCGAGCGCCTTACCCATGTATTGCAACTCTTTTTCCATGAGCAGGCCGGCGGCGGATTGCTTTACGAATTTCGTGATCCCCACCGTCGATGCGTGTGCCCGATGGGCCGTTCCGAACGCGTCGTTGACGTAGTACTCTGCCAGTTTCGAGAGTTGCTTGGAAAATGCTTCGTCGTTCTTTTCCTCTTCGGCATGAAAACGTAGATTCTCGAGCAGCAGGGTCTGTCCCTTCTCCAGTTGCGTCGCAACTTCCTCAGCTTCGGGGCCAACGCACTCAGGAGAGAATCCAACGTTTTCCCCGCGCGCCAACTCCTTGTCGAGCAGCATGCGGAGTCGTTCGGCCACCGGCTTCAGACTCATCTTCGGATTCGGCTTGCCCTTGGGACGTCCCAAATGCGAAGCCAGGATCAGCCGCGCGCCGTGGCGCAGCGCATATTCAATCGTCGGCAGAGTTTCACGGATGCGAGTGTCGTCCATCACGCGCCCATCGTCGAGCGGCACATTGAAGTCGACGCGCATGAATATCCGATTGCCACTGAGGGGAAGATCACGAATGGAAAGCTTGGACATGACTGGAGTCCTCTTTCAGATATGTTGGAAGGTCGGGTGGCCCATCCTTTCGCGTTCTTTGCGAAAGAGTGGGAGTCCGGAGTCCCATTGCCCGGCTGGCCCATCCTAACGTCGCGTTTTTCGCGACGTTAGGGTGGGTTCCGAAATCCTTACAGGCCCTTGCTGGCGATGTAGTTGATCAGGTCGCGCACGCGGCAGGAGTATCCCCACTCGTTGTCGTACCAGGAGATCACCTTCACGCAGTTGCCGCCGACCACCATCGTGCAGAGCGAATCCACGATCGAAGAGCGCGAGTCGCCCTTGAAGTCGGACGACACCAGTTCATGCTCTTCGTAGCCCAGATATCCCTTCAACGGCCCGGACTCCGACGCCTTCTTCAACGCGGCGTTGACTTCTTCCTTGGTCGTCTTTCTCTCGACCCACACCACGAAGTCGACTACCGAGACGTTCGGCGTCGGCACGCGCATGGAGAATCCATCAATTTTGCCGCCGAGTTCCGGGATCACCAGCTTCAGCGCTTTCGCCGCTCCGGTCGAGGTCGGAATCATCGACAAGGCAGCAGCACGGGCGCGCCGCAAATCCTTGTGCGGGAAGTCGAGGATGACCTGATCGTTGGTGTAGGAGTGAATCGTCGTCATGGTTCCGGCGACAATCTTGAACTCGTCCTGAATGACCTTCGCCACCGGCGCGAGGCAATTCGTAGTGCAGGACGCATTCGAAATGATGTTGTGTTTTGCGTGATCGTACTTTTCGTGGTTCACGCCCAGCACAATCGTGACATCTTCATTCTTTGCCGGAGCCGAGATGATGACCTTCTTTACCGGCCCGCGTAGATGCTTCTTCGCGTCGTTGGCATCGGTGAAGCGCCCGGTCGACTCGATCACAACCTGCGCGCCTACGGACTCCCACGGCAGCGCGGCCGGATCTTTCTCTTTGAAAACCTTGATGGTCTTGCCGTCGACCGTAATGCTGTCAGGACCGGCCGAAACCTGGTTCGGCAGATTGCCCAGAACCGAGTCATATTTCAGCAGATGGGCCAGCGTTTTTGGATCCGTCAGGTCGTTGACCGCGACGAAGTCCAGGTTAGGATCCTTCAGCGAAGCGCGCAGCACGTTGCGGCCGATTCGTCCAAAGCCGTTAATGCCTACTTTGATTGCCATGTTTCCTCCGTAAGGTTATGAAGGCGTAATCAGGTGTGGTGGACGTTTGAGTTGTAAACAAATGATGTTAGCAGGGAAATGGAAGCCCCGTAAATGATGGGAGTTTGCTTTTTGCATACGTGAGTTCCAATCACGGAATGGAGTGCGCGGAGTCACTGCAATCCTAGCTAGCGTTCTAAGACGAAGCGCAGTCCCAAAAGAGCGCAATCCCAAGCAGGTGTCGGCCTCCGTAGCGCCGGCGTCTCGCCGGCTGTCGAGGGGGCGTCTCGCCCCGACCCCCGATGCCGAAAATGAAGCCGGTTTCTTGACCAGAACTCAGCAGAGCGAGGTCGCCTGGAATTTACTCGTTGCGGAATCGACGCTCAAGGTCTTGAGGGTCATGCTTGCTAGCCCCGATTTCATCAATTGAGCACGCCCTCCGCAAATTGCCTGGTATTCTGCGCCGAAAAGGGAATCTACCGTGACATCTGCTCACTTGCTCTGGCACGTTCACGACGGCGATGAAACGCTGATTGGCGTTTACGCGACGAATGCCGATGCAGTCGCCGCGAAGGAACGCCTGAGGTAAGAGCCCGGTTTCGTGGATACCCCGAAGGGATTTGAAATCCACGAGTATCACCTGAACCAAGATCACTGGACCGGGGGGTACGTGTGCGTTTAGCCAGATGAGTGCTATCGCCGTTTTCATCAGTCATCGCGCTCGCCCGAAGAGAATCTGAATGAGAGTGAAACGGAAGGCTGAAATTCATAACCGGGGCGACGACATGGTGCTCGTGTGCTGGCTGCGAAGCGAAAACCCCACTTCTCACTAAAGCGGCAAGAAGTGGGGCTTCGGCTTAAGAAACACGGTTGCGCTTAGCAAGGTCACTGCACGGTGAATGCCGTGGCGCTGCTGGCGCCGCCTCCCGGCGTGGTGACGGAGATCTTCCCGGTCACGGCTCCCGAGGGTACGGTGACGGTCACCTGGGTGTTGGAATTTACGGTGATGGGGGTCGCGGCGATCGTGCCGAATTTCACCGCCGTGGTTTGCGACAAGCTCATCCCGGTGATGACCACTGTCGTCCCCACCGGTCCGCTTGCGGGCGTAAAGCTGGTGATGCTGGGCCCGATCTTAAACTTCAAGGGGGTAAGCAGGTTACCGGCAGGTTCTTTCACTGTGATCTGTCCTGTGGTAGCGCCCGCTACGATCTTGGCCGTAAGGAAGGTGTCTCTGTTGATGGTTTGCGTTCCGGCGCCGGTACCGAACAGGACTCCGGTGGAGGTGGTGAATCCCTGACCCAGTAGCCCGACAGACGCTCCGACCTTGGCCGAGAGCGTGACGAGGGGTTTCACGAACGGCTTCAGACTGTTGGAGAAACTGAAGACGGTTCCATAGCGAGCGTTAGTCCCGCCGTGATAGGTCAAGCCGTAGATCGTGCCGTTGGTGTGCAACAGCAGCGCGGAATAGGGTGTGTCTCCGGTAGCGGTCGCGAAATTGTGGAGAACGGCGAATCCGGTGCCGGTGGCGCTGACCTTGAAGAGGGTCCCGAAGCCATTGGTCCCGCCGCCCGAGGCAACGCCGTAGAGAAAATTGTCGCTGCCCTGGACCACGCCTCCATAGGGCGATTTGCCGTCGGTGGTTCCGGCCGAGGTGAAGTTGTGGAGCACCTTATACGTGCCGCCGGTGGTAATCCGGTAGATGGCCCCGGTGTCTCCTGTACCGCCGGAAGACAGCGTGCCATATAGGGCTCCGTCGACCCCTTGGGTCAGAGAGCCCGAGGGGTACCATTCGGTGTGAAAAGCGTACAGGGTTGTGATCGTCTTGGCGGAGGGCGAAAACTTGAACAAAGTTCCGCCGTTGTAGGTGCCGCCGTAGTAAGTGGTGCCGTAGAGATTGCCGTCGGTCCCCAGCAGAAGGGGAGCATAAGACCGCCCGACCAGGTTCCCCATCACCGTGAACACGCCGGCAGTGGTGATTTTGTATAGAACGGTGACGGTTGCGTTGCCGGTGGTTCCATACAGGTTTCCATCCTGCGCCTGAACGGGAGCCCCTACGGGATAGGCACCGTCCGTGGTGTTGGTGAAGCTGTACAGCGTCTTGAGGACCCCGGCGGGTGTGATCTGGAAGATGGTGCCAAAGCTGTGGGCTCCGCCCTCCAGGGTGGTACCGTAGAGGTTCCCGTCCAGACCCATGCTGACGCCACTCCACGGATTGGACCCGTCGATGGAGTCGAAGCTATGCAGGTTAGTGAAGGTTCCGCTCGGCGTGATCTTGAATATGTTTCCGTAAAGGTGCGTGCCTCCGCTGGTGGTGGTTCCGTAGATGTTTCCGTCCTTCCCTTGGGCGAGAATGCTGGGATAGTAGGCGCAGCAGCCATCGGTTTCATTGAAGTTGCGAAGCACGGTGTAGGTTTGCGCTTGAGCCGTGGCAGCGGCTAGCGTCAGGGTCAACAGGGTGAGCAGGAACAGGCAGCGGCGCATCGTTCGATCCTCCTGAGAGAAATTCTGAGAGAATTTTCCGTGAATTCGGCGGAGTCTCCCGCGCTCATGCATTGAGGGAGCCGGGGCAAGGGATGAGGGCAACCCTTCTCCATCGCCCGCCAGCGATTGCCTAGATCCAGTCCCGAGATCCCCCCGAAACTCGGGACTGGAGTGCGGCAATTCCCAAGGAGGCCCTCACGGACCGCTTTTCCCTACCTACTAATGTGAAAAGCAAATAGGAAATGGCTCACAGAAAACTTACTGGACGTCGCCGGAAGGGCCTTCAGGAGCCCTAACTCGCGCCTCTTGGATTTTGTTGACAGAGAAATCGATGCCGGATCGAAAACCAGCTGGGTCCCGATTGCGCAAAGCAACATACTGCCAGAGCGGAAATCAGTGCGGCAGAGCACAACCCTTCCATACTTGCTCCCATATGATCGGTGATACCGGACTTCAGGGCCTTGTTCCCGTGCGACGAGTCAGTTGGCGTATTATCGCCATTGCACTCATCCCCCGTTTCCTTCCCCCTGTGACCCCCGTCACATTCCCCCGCGACCCTTATCACTGCCCTAAACCCGTCCCTATCCTTTAATGGGAACGCGGAGAGATCGGTGCCCTGCGGCACCCCGCCCCGGCATGGTTCCAGAATCACGATTCCCCCAACAACGAGGGTGGCAATGATCAATGACGACGTAGTCAAGTGTCCGCTGTGCGGCGGATTCACCCATATCGAGAAGGCCGACTTGCGCGACGCTCTACAGAATCCCCGTCTGCGCGAGCAGGTCGAACGCTACATCGCTGAACTCCTGAAGTCTCCGGTGGAGGAACTCTCGTCCGTTGGAGCCGCCCAGGCAGGCCGCGACTTCCAGAAAGACGTTCATTCCTGGAATCCCTGCGTGCCTATGTGGCGGAGAAGCCCGAAGGAGTGAGTTTCCGTTTCGCGGGGCAGTTGCAGCGACTGAGCAAGCCAGGGTTTTGCGGACTTGATTTCTGAAGAAGGAAGTCTGGAAAAAGAATTCTGGAGCGCGAGTCTCGAAAAGAGGAAATTATGCTGGTCAGCAAGCAGCAGGCTCTGGATTATCACAACGGAGAACGTCCCGGAAAGATCGAAGTCACCCCAACAAAGCCCTGCCGCACTCAGCGCGATCTCAGCCTCGCCTACACGCCGGGCGTGGCCGAGCCCTGCCTTGAAATTGCGAAGAATCCTCAGGACGTCTACAAATACACCGGACGCGGCAACCTCGTCGCGGTCGTGAGCAACGGCAGCGCTGTCCTCGGCCTGGGCGACATCGGCCCCCTTGCCGGCAAGCCCGTCATGGAAGGGAAGGCCGTCCTGTTCAAGCGTTTTGCCGATGTCGACGTCTTCGACATCGAAGTCAACAGCAAGGATCCCGCGGAGATCATCAAGCTCTGCCAGTTGCTTGAACCCACGTTCGGTGGAATCAATCTCGAAGACATTAAAGCTCCCGAATGTTTCGAGATCGAAGAGACTCTGCGCAAGACGATGAAGATTCCCGTCTTCCACGACGACCAGCACGGCACCGCGATCATCTCCGGCGCGGCGCTGCTCAACGCGCTCGAACTCGTCGGCAAGAACATTGCCGATGTCCGCATCGTCTTCAACGGTGCTGGAGCCGCCGGCATCGCATGTGCCGAGCATTATCTCCGCTTGGGCGTAAAGCGCGAGAACATCATCCTCTGCGACACAAAAGGCGTCGTCTACCGCGGCCGCACCGCCGGCATGAATTCTTACAAAGAACGCTTCGCGCTAGACACCAACCTGCGGACCCTTGCTGAAGCGCTGGCCGGCGCCGACGTTTTCGCCGGACTCTCGGCCAAGGGTGCGATCACGCCCGAGATGATCGGCTCCATGGCGCCCGATCCAATCGTCTTCGCAATGGCGAATCCTGATCCCGAGATCATGTACGACGAGGCCCGGGCGTGCCGCAGCGACGTGATCGTCGCCACCGGACGCTCCGACTATCCCAACCAGGTCAACAACGTTCTCGGATTTCCCTTCATCTTCCGCGGCGCGCTCGATGTGCGCGCTACCGCGATCAACGAGGAAATGAAGCTCGCCGCAACGCACGCGCTGGCGAATCTCGCCAAAGAAGATGTTCCGGACTCCGTCTGTCTCGCCTACGGCGTCTCCCGCCTGCAGTTTGGACGGGAATATCTGATTCCCAAACCATTCGATCCTCGCGTGCTGATGTGCGTGGCGTCGGCCGTGGCCGAAGCGGCTATGCTCAGCGGCGTCGCTCAGGAGCCGGTCGATCTCATCACCTATAAAGCGCAACTGGCGAGGCGTCTGGGCAAGGCTTATGAAGTTTCGCGCAGCATGATCAACAAGGCGCAAAGCAATCCCAAGCAGGTCGTCTTCCCTGAAGGGGACAATGAAAAAATTCTGCGCGCCTGCCACGTGCTAGTCGAAGAAAAAATCGGGCATCCCATTCTGCTGGGGGACGCGGATAAGATTCAGTCTCGCGCCCGCGAAGTCGGCGTCAACCTCAGCGGGATGAAAATTGTCGATCCGTCGGCGTCCGAACATCACGAAGCGTATGTGCAGGAACTGTTCCGCCTGCGCCAGCGCCGCGGCGTCACGCTCGTCGAGGCCGAGACCCTCATCAACAATCCCAACATGTTCGGCTCCATGATGGTCCACATGGGCGATGCCGACGCTCTCGTCTCAGGCGTGACCCAGCATTTCCCCGACACGATTCGTCCTGCGCTACAGATCGTTCGCATGCGCGAGGGGTTGCACCGCGTTTCCGGTTGCTACGCGGTCATCACCCGCAAGGGAGAAGTCTTCTTCCTCGCCGACACCAGCGTGAACATCGAACCCACCGCCGAAGATCTTGTCGAGATCGCCCTCTGCACTGCCCACATGGCCCGGCGTTTCGACCTGATCCCACGGGTCGCGATGCTTTCGTTTTCCAGCTTCGGCGGAGTCGATCACCCCATCTGCACCAAAGTCCGCAGGGCTGTTGAGATGATCAAGTTCGCCGACCCGACGCTGATCGTCGACGGCGAAATCATGGCCGACGAAGCCCTGTCGCCAGAAATCATCGCCGAGCAATATCCGTTCAGTTCGCTGAAGGGTGGCGCTAACGTGCTGATCTTCCCCGACCTCGCTTCCGCCAACATCGCGTGCAAGCTGGTGACAAAAATCGGCGGCGGCGAAATGATCGGGCCGATCCTTATGGGGATGAGTCGGCCGGTGCATGTGCTCCATCGCGGCGCAACCGCCGAAACCATCGTGAACGTTGCGGCCATCGCCGTAGTCGACGCCCAGGAAAACGACACATACGCTCACCCCCATGTTCACATGGCGGTAGAACCGGAACTGATCGGCGAAGACTGAAGTAAGTTGTAGCGCCGACGTCCCGCCGGCTGTAGCGAGGCCATCTTGGCCTCGCACCTGAAGTGGGAACGCCGCAGGGGAGGATTTCAAATGTCTACGCTTTGGAAGTCCCGCTACGCGCAGCGCACGCTCGGCATCAAGAACTCTGCCATCCGCGAACTCCTGAAGGTCACGCAGAAGCCCGACATGATTTCCTTTGGTGGCGGCCTCCCCGCGCCCGATGTCTTCCCGGTCAAGCGTTTCGAAGACGCCTGCCATAAGGTCCTCTCTGAACAAGGTGCTCAGGCTCTCCAGTACGGCGCGACGGAGGGCTACGAACCGCTGCGCGAGATGATCGCACGAAACATCGCCCGCTACGGTATCGTCGCCAAGCCCGAGAATGTCCTCATCACATCCGGTTCGCAACAGGCCCTCGACCTGATCGGCAAGATGCTGATCAATCGCGGCGACCGCGTGCTCGTCGAAGCCCCCACCTACCTCGGAGCCCTGCAGGCCTTCAACGTCTATGGCGCGCAATACGTCTCAGTCCCTGTCGACGACGATGGACTAATCACCGAGCAACTCGAACCCTGCATCCGCTCCGGCGTGAAGTTCATGTACGTGCTGCCGAACTTCCAAAACCCTGCGGGAGTCACGCTATCGGAAGGACGCCGCCATCAACTCATCGTCCTCGCCGACAAATACGGGATCCCCATCGTCGAAGACGATCCCTACGGCAAGCTTCGCTACGAGGGCGAACACATTCCACCGCTCGTCGTGCTCGACCGCGAGAACCTGCGCCACGACAACGGATTCACCATCGGCAACGTCCTCTACCTGAGCACATTCTCGAAGACACTCGCTCCCGGCATCCGGCTCGCGTGGATCGTCGCCCCCGAAGACGTGATCAGCAAACTGGTTCAGCTGAAGCAAGCTGCAGATCTGCACACTTCCACCTTCAATCAGTATGTCGCCTACGAAGTCGCCCGTGACGGCTTCCTGGACCAGCACGTGAAATTGATCCGCCAGGTTTACCGCGAACGCCGCGATGCAATGCTCCACTCGCTGCATGAATATTTTCCGCACGAGGTGACCTGGACCCATCCCAAGGGAGGCCTCTTCCTCTGGGTCACGATGCCCGACGGCACCGACTCCGACGCACTGTTCCGCGCAGCTCTGGCCGAGAACGTGGCATTCGTCCCCGGCGACTGCTTCTACGCCAACAACGGCCACGAAGGCAGCCGCCACATGCGCCTGAATTTCTCACACTCGCAGCCGGAACAAATCCACGAAGGCATCCGCCGGCTCTCAGTCGCTGTGAAGATGCAATTGCGCACAAACCACGTTCATCACTGAGTACGGTGCTGATCGGAGGACTCCGTGACTGAACCTTCTCCCGCCCAGATGGAAGCCCCGGCATCGCTCGCAGAATCGCGCACCGAAAAGAAACTGATCTCCGTCGTCGCGACATTCACCTGGGTGACCGGTTCGCTCTTCCTCTCGGCCGGCCACCTCAACTGGACTCGCGGCTGGATTTCGATGGCCTTGTTCGTCGTTGGGACGAGTGCCGTCGCGCCGATCGTCCGTTACTACGACGCGCCTCTACTTAAAGCACGCGCCAGGTGGCGCCGGAAGGACACCAAGCCCTTCGACAAGATATTCCTCACACTCTACTTGCCGCTTGTTTCCGTCCAGCCTCTTATCGGTGGCTTGGATGCCGGCCGCTACCACTGGACCTCGATGCCGCCTGGGCTGCTCTACGTCGGCGTTCTCTTATTCACACTATCTCTTGCGCTCATCACGTGGGTCATGGTGGTCAATCCCTTCGCCGAGTCAACCGTTCGCATTCAGACCGACCGCGGCCACACGGTAGTCATGACTGGCCCATATTGCTTCGTTCGCCACCCTATGTACGTGGGCATTATCCTCCTGTTCGTCTCAAACGCGCTCATCTGGGGATCAGTCTTGGCGCTGAGCTTGGCGGTGCTCCTGGCCATTCTGCTGGTCTGGCGCACCTCCCGCGAAGATCGAACTCTTCGCCAGGAACTTGCCGGTTACGGACAATATGCCGCGCGCACGCGCTATCGCCTGCTCCCCGGGGTGTGGTGAGAAACAGTCTGCCTATCTGGATTCCCATTCCTGGACAGCTCTTCGATCATCCAAACAGAATCTGCACGATGGAGCATGCGCAACAACTCCGCGATTAGACTGTCTTTGCCCCTATGCCATTGTGCAGATGGGGTTTAGGAGCAGTGTCCCGGATCACGGCAGCGCCCCGCCGAAAGGAGTTCAATCGTCTCAGTGGCGGTGACGGCTCTTTTCTCCGCCCGGAAGCGAGGATCACGTGATTACGCCCCATGACGGTCTCCCGACCGCCGAGGTTTGCTCCCAGATCAAGCGATTCGGTTACGCGATGTCGCAGAAGATCCGCATTTACGGCGAGGAATTCGAAGTGCTCTCCGATCCCTTCGCCAGCGATGGCGGCATCGCCATTCACGTCCGCTCGAAGCGAACGTCGCAGGCGCGCGTGCTGCAGTTGCCCACCACCATCGTGCATCGCGTCCGGCCAGGTATGGCCCGGGTCGCCTGAACTCTCGAAATCAAATCTGCCTAATCACCGCGCTGGGTCGGAAGTGGGCGGATGCTGAGCCTTGAGTGGAAAGAGTACGAGCCCCTCCGTGACCTCCTCATGAGTCATGAGCTTAGGGCATACTGGATGGGCGTGATTCAGACCGTCCAATCCAAGCAAGGAAAGCGTTCCCAGCGGCTGCAGCTGGCGGAAGCGATCCCCATCGTCCTCCGTCGCCAGGACGGCCACCGGGTTTCGGGGAGGTTGCAGTGCGTTTCCCTGACCGGCGGCTTGATTGCTCCTGCCTCTCTCCTTCCGCCCGGTTCCATGGTCAACGTGATATTTGTCACGCCCAAGGGGCCAGTGACTGGGACGGCTGAGATGCTGCGCCCGGTTTCCTGGACCGAGCAGCCGTTTCGCTTCGCCGCCCTCCCCGACTCGGGTCAGCACCGGCTGCGCGCTGTGATCGATATGGTGTACGCACCCACCGAAATCTTCTAGGGCTTTCCATTCGCTCATGCTGGCTCGCGAGTCAGCGGATTATGTCCTTAACCGCTGAGGCCGAGTACGTGCGAACGCCGGTGACCACAATCACAAGTCCCGGTGACTTATCGCACCGCGTCATCGACATCGAAGAATCACACTGTAGATGCCCAGAGTGTGCCTTGCGCCATGCGTCCTTGGGATGCAAAAGCTGACAGCTGCTTTACGGAGGTGATCTATGACGCTCACAGTGTTGATAGTCATTACGGTCCTTGCCCTGGCGGTAGGACTCTTCGTCTTCCGCGCCATCCCCGGCGTCCGCGCCTACTTTGAGCTTCGAGGAAAGCGGCTGATCACCTGCCCGGAGACGCATACGCCCCAAGCCGTCGATGTTGCCGCCGGAGAAGCCGCCGTTGGAGCTTTCCTTGCCGAACCCACTCTTCGCCTCATCGAATGCTCGCGCTGGCCCGAACGCAAAGACTGCGGCCAGGAATGCCTGCAACAGATTGAGGTTGATCCGGAGCATTGTCTCGTCTGGAATATCGTCACGAAGTGGTATGAAGGGAAGGCCTGTGTGTTTTGCCACAAACAAATCGGCCCGCTCCACCACATGGATCACGCGCCCGCCCTGCTGTCGGCCGACAACAAGACCGTCGAATGGAAGGAATTCAGGCCTGAGCAACTTCCAGAAATCCTGGAGACTCACCGGCCGGTGTGCTGGAACTGCCACATCGCCGAGAGTTTTCGCCGGACGCGTCCGGAACTGGTCGTCGACCGCAAACTCGAACCGAAGCGCACCCTGTAACAGGACGACGTAGATGAAAACTGGCGCGATTCCTAGTGCGTTATAGTGGACCCCTGCGCGCTGCCCGCCAGCCCTTCATAACGCATCAGGCTGACCTTCAACCGCGCCGCGAGGTCCGTATTCTGCTGCTGAGTCGCCAGATCCAAAGCTAGACGGGCAGTTTGCACGGCCTCCAGATAGCGTCCCAGATCGGAATACGTAGCCGCCAGCATCTCCAGAATTGCAGGCGACTGCATTCCTGAAAGCTTCGCCGCTGTTTCGAACTGCACTACTGCCGCCGGAAAATCTCCCTTGGTCGCGAGCACGCGTCCGAAGTTATAGCGAAAATCCGCCGAGTTCGGTGCGAGAGACACTGCCTTCTGCATGTGCGTGGCGGCCTCATCCAGTCGTTGCGCCCGCGCCAGTTCAACTCCAAGGCCGTTGTGCGCATTCGCCGATTCAGGCTGCAATTCGATGCCCTTGTTCAGTTCTTGAATGGCCTCATCGACGTGCCCACCCTCCTCGGCGAGCGCGTCTCCGAGATTGACGTGCGCCGCGCCGTTGTCCGGATTCAGCTCCACAGCCTTCTGAAACTCCGTTAGCGCCTCATCGATTCTCCCCATCTCCGCCAGAGCGCTTCCCAGATTGTTATGAGTCTGCGAACTCGAGGGGTTCAGTTCCAGCGACTTCTTATACTCCCCGACCGCATCGTCGAACTTTCCTATGGCTACCAAAGCAATCCCTAAATTGTTATGACCCCGCGGATCTTCCGGTGCCAGCTCGAGAGCTTTATTCCACGCCGGGACTGCTGCGTCATATTTCCCTTTGTCCGCCAACTGCACCGCAACATCGAACAGCCGGTAGAACTCCGTCGCTGGCGCCTCGATTCTCTCCAGGCCGCCCTGCGCGATGTTCATAAACTCCGGAATGTTCACCGCGCGGTTCGCCTCAGTCGCGTTCTCGATGAGTATCGCCGGCGTGTCGTTCCCATTCTCATCAATGTGGGTGAGATACATTTGCGTATAGAGCGACGGAGTCTTCGACGAGAACACCAGCCAGCGCCCATTCGGCGACCAACTGTGCCACGAGTTCATCACCTTCAGATTGCAACTTAGCATCCTCTCTTTTCCACCCTCAAACGGCACGATATACAAATGACTGTCGGGCCGCATCAGCAGTCCATTCTTATTCCGCACGAACACAATCCACTTGCCGTCGGGGGAGACTTTCGGAAAGTTATTGCTCATCCCATTTTCCGAAGCGCCAATCAGCCTTTCCGCTGTCCCACCTTTGCCATCGTTAAACGGAATCCGGTACAGGTCATACTGCATCTGCGTTTCGTTAGGATCGTTCGCATACATAGCGCGAGGATGTCCCGTCTCGTACGGATCCTTCGCCGGCCCTCGCGAGTACACCAGATACTTTCGATCCGGACTCCAGAACGCGCTCGTCTGCACATACTTCGGATCATCCGCTCCGGGGAGGACCTGTAACTTGCCGCTGTCCTTGCTGTACCACGCCAGCACGCCACGCGTCGGATAGAACACCTGGCCGAATCCGTAGTCGTTGTAGAACCCGTTGTAGAGCCGGTCGACCACCCGCCTCCCATGTTCACCTGGCACATCGATTGAAGTGATCACGAACTTTCCATCCGGTGAAACCTGCGACATAAATCCGAAACGCTTCTGCGCCAGCTTGTCGCTGAACGCGCTCCAGTGGATCACGTAGTCGTTGCTGATCGAACTTACTCTGTGGATAGGAATGAGCCCGTAGAGCCCCTTGTCGTTCTGCGGCCCGTCGACGTCGATTCCCAACGTTTTCCCGTCGCGCGCAATGGAATGACAATTCGCGCAAGTCGGCAGCCCGTCCATTACCACTTTGTTCTCCGTGCCGGAAACGTACCGCAGTCGCCACTTGATCTTGGGCAAGACAGAATCAGGCAGCGGCTTGATCACGCCGCGCTCTCCCTGGTCCGCCGGAGTCGGAATGAGCGGCACGTCACGATAAAAAATCGGTGCGCCCACCGGGTCTTTCGATGTCTGGATGTTGACCTGACCGCTCGAAACCGGCTCGCCCGTGTTTGCACCGCGAAATCCGGTGATCGTCACGGTGGCCGGTCCTTTAACAGAATGTTTCTTAATCTCGGCCCAAGTCTTCGGGTCCGGCTTCCACGTGTGTGCCTCTTGCTGCTCGGGAGTCAGAGTTGGCATCACGTAGCCCTCGATGCTGGTGTCGAGTTCGCGAAGTTTCATCTTCTCGCCCTGCGACCACAACTGAATCTTGTGGCCGTTCTCCGCGAACTTGACGTCAATTCTCCAAACGGTCACAGACGGCTCCGCGTCGCGCCACTGAAACGTCGGCGCAATAATGTCCGGCGGGAACAACGATCCTTCCGAGGGATAGTCCACAATGATCTGATTGGCGACGATCGAATTGACGATCGGACTGGCCGGCTTGGGGCTGCTGGCATACAGCCCGACTGCGAGCGCTGCGGCTGTAAACACCACGAGCATCCACTTCATGAGCATCCCCCCAACGCCATAATTCAGTGCCGAAGCGCCGTCTCTGGGCACACTTCGAAAACAGGGGAAATGTTAGGGACACGAAGCGGAAAGTGCTGTGATTCGAATCACATGGTTAACCGACACAGGCGCGAACGAGATCGGGTGTGGAGGTTAAGCGCTCCTCCGCGCGGCAGAACGCACGACTCCCCACACCTCAATCCGCTCCCACTCTATGGATGCCGGTGCAACACGTGGGTGGCGATATCAGGCCAGAACTCGCGGAACGTGTTGGTCAACGCATCGCGCCCCATAGCCCATCCAAATTTGACTGCCAGGGCTCCCAGCGTGCGGTCGTGGCTCGGGTAGTACGTCGTCGAAATACCCTGCGCCATGGCGCGTCCCAGAATTTCCGACGCATTGAATGTGTTGTGTCCGTGATAGTCCGGTGTGATGAGAATGCGAGAACTCGCGTAGACGGCGCGCTTGAATAAATTGCCCTCGCCCTTGGCGTAGTAGCGCTCGTCCTCGTGAAAAACGGTCGGCAAGGCGAAGATCACCAGGTAATTTCCATCTGTCTTGTCGAGAAATCCTCTCCAGTAATACCTTCCGTATCCGGCCACGCCCTTTCCTAACTGTGGATGAGCGTTCGACGCCTCCGCAAGTTCCGACGTAATCCCCACAAAAATAAACGACGAGTAGTCAAAGCTGTTTCGAGTCGCGATGATGAACGCTTGCTTGGGCGTTGGCGGTGGCGGGATCGCCCCCGCGCTGACCGCCCGGTAGTTCGGCATGATCCCCAGAATCCGCTTCGGCTGTTGCTTCGACGCGTCAACTGCCTGCGGCGTTCCGGCATTTGCCTTCCCGCCCGCCTGTCCTGCGCTTCCCGACTGCACAGTTGCAGACGGGGCATCGGGAACCGAGTTCGACGCCGGTGCGGTCTGTTGTGCAGACGCCGACAGTGTCGCGAAAGCTACGAGCCCAAAACAAACCAATATTCCTGCAGTGACTTTGATAGACAATCATTCTCCTTCGAAGTAATCGAACTGTTGCTTTTGTACGGACTAGGTTTTGGTTCCCGTCTCAGCGAGCGTCGGCGAATGGCCTGTCTGGCAATAGATGCATCGGAGCTATAACGGTTGCACGTCGACAAGCAATGGTTGCCGGGGTGACCGTCGTCACGCTGGTTCGTTCGCACCGTCTCGGTTAAAACCCCTTCTTCTGCGCGGGCGCGCCCTTCGGAGCCATTCCACGTTTTGTTTTCTCCTAGCCCGTTTTATGGATCTTATGGTGAATATCGGGCCAAAGTTCTTTCAACATGATCGTGAAGGTGTCGTATCCAACTTGTGTTCCCCACACTTTCGCTGTATTCGGTAAGGTCCGATCGGATGGAATGAACATTCGCGGGTTCGTGGGCCTGCTCACGTATGTGCTCCGCGGATGGTAGCTGAAGGTGGAGATGGAAGCCGACACGGCGCTCCCAACGATCTCAGAGTAATTGAATTGTGCGTGGCCCGAATCCGTTCGCGTCACGAAAATCCGGCTCGCGGCATAACCCGCTCTGTGCAACAAGCTGCCATTTTCCGACTGAAAGAAGCGCGGATCCTGGTGGAGCAGCGAAGGAAATACTGCCCCCACCATAAAGTTTTCGATGGTCCCATCCGCCGCGGTTGTCGCAAAACGCTTTCCGTAGCTGCCCCATCCCTGCCCAAGCGCGGGCTCGCTATCCTCCGCTTGGCTGATCGCCGACAAAATTCCAAACCACGGGAGTTGGACCTTATCAAACGCGCCTCGGGTCACCACGGCGAACTTTTGCCTGCTAGTGAGAGGAGATATGTTGCCGCCGTTCTGGACCGAGAGAAAATTCGGCAGCGCAAAGAACAGCCGGTCCTTTGAGGTGCCCGAGGCTGATGCGCCCGAGGACGCCGTGCCCGAGGACGCCGTGCCCGAGGACGCCGTGCCCGTCTTTTCTTGCCCGCCTGCCTTTGTGGCGTCCTTGTTTTGGTCTTGCGTGGTTTGTTGACCCGAATGAGCAGGCGCTGGTTCACTCGGGGCGGCGGATTGTCCCGGAGCCTGTGCACCCGAATCCGGCTTTGACTGCTGCGGGGGCGTTTGCGCGAGAGTCATGACCGAGAAGAACGTGGCGAGCGCAACGCAGGCCGTGAATCTGGCGGCGAATTTCGTTGGCAATCATTTCTCCCGAACAAGCCGATGCGAATGGCGTGCCTAGATTCTAACAACCCTGGCCCCCTCACACGCTCCGCCCCAGCCTCGTTTTACATTCATTTACAAAAGCACATACCGCGGTTTTTAAGAACCCCCCTTCAATCAGCACCGCGTTCGGGAAGGGCGCGGCATTAAGCTGCGCCATTGGGAGCTTAGAAAGGTGGGCGCTTCAGCTTCTGAGGCCCAAGAAGCTCTCCCACCCTGACGCCGTCGGTATCTCCGGCGCCGAAAAACGGAGCGGCTCCGAAGAGCCGCCCCACGATCCTCAGAAGTGGAACCCAATCTCCGCCGTCAGCGTCCGTGGCGTGACGTAGTGCGTCCCGCTGAATGTGGAGAGGAAGTTGTAGAGTGCATATTTGTTGGTGATGTTGATCGCCGTGAGCTGCAGACTCACTTTGTACTTGTCGCCGTTGAAGAGGTTGTCGTGACCCACTGAGAGGTCAAACAAGCTCCGCGGCGCGACGCGTGGTGGATTGTGATCGTCATTTTCCGTGCCCGGCGCCGGTATCTGCAGCAGCGAAGATCCATACTCGGAAGCTGGACAGATGCCGTTGGAACTGATCGGAGTTCCAATCGGATTTGCAGCGCTCGGCGGCGTGGCGTGAACTCCGTTGCAATACAGCCCCGCCTGGAACTGCTGATCAGGACTCAATCCGGTAACATCGACCGTAGCATCGTCCCCGCCAGGTCCGTTGGCGCAATTACCTCCCGCGCACGGCGCCGGGCCCGCCACCAGGCCGCTGTCATACCGCCAGTTGAAGCCCATCCACGGACCTTTTTTCCACGGCTGGTACTGCATGTGCGCCGTCATATTGAACTTCTCGTCGTGGTCGATGCGGAACGGCCCAACCGCCGACGGAACTGCACCCGCCCCGCCAATCTGAGGCGTGAAGAACCGCGCCGCCACGCTCGAAAACACCACCAGCGCCGAGAGTCCGTGAAGATTCGGCATGCTGACTCGGCCTGCGTAGCCCGGAATCTTCGACCGGTCCCACTCGATCGGGAAGGTGATCGGTGTCGCGCCCAGCACGCTGAAGTCATACGCGTTGTGGGTGTACTTCCAGATGTACTCGCCCGAGAAAACAAGATACTTTCCGAAAGCCTGCTGAATCCCGGCATGAAATTCGTTGCGCCATCCGGGACTGAACGGCGTCACGTTCGGCGACGAGCAGAGCAGCAGAGGATTCAACACTGGATCGCTGCATCCCAGGCTCGAGAGCACCAGATTCTCGTTGAACGGACTCTCCATAGTTCGTGCGTACGAAACGCGAAGAATCGTGTTCGTGCGCTTCACGTTATAAGCGACGCCAAGCCGAGGCTCCGCTTCCCGGTGAGTAGTCAGCCCGTTATAGAAATCACCGCGCAATCCCAGGTTCAGCGCCCAGTTTCCCTTCGTGATCGAATCCTGCGCGTACAGCGCTAGTTCCTTCACGTCCGTATGCCCCCGATACCCGTAAATGCCGCCGCCCTGCGTCAGATCGTAGGGAAGCAAGGTCGTACAGGGAGCATCGAGCGCAATTCCGCCTACGAAGCAGGGAAGTCCATTCGCATCGGTCAGTGAGGGAAGATAAGTCGGATCAACAATTCCCACCCTGTCATTCTCCGTAAGAAATGTCTGCTCATAGACCGCTCCCACCTTCACGTTGTGAATCCCCTTAACGTACGAAACAGACGATCGCAGGCCGGCATTCGCGAGCGTCCGGTTCTGTCCTACTGTTTCGCTTTGAACCCCCGGCGGTCCGAGGTCCGCAAAAGGATTCGAACTGGGATAGTAGTCGTAGGCATCGCGCCGAATAAACGCGCCCAGAGTGAACACCGTTGTTGGACTGATCAGACGAGTCCAGGAAGGTGCAATGTTGAAGGTATTGATCTGCGAACGCTGGTCGGCCGGGCCGACAACGTTGCCGCTCGGATCCAGGCCGCCGCTGCAGACGACGACGCAATTCCACGGAGTTGCATCCTGCGCGTCGTAAGAGTTCGGCGTCTGAAACCAGGACCGCGTGTAGCCGAGGTTCACGTGAATCGAATCGGCGGTTGAAACCTGATAGTCGACCCGGTCGAACAGATTCTCTTCGTTCCCTTTGTCGTGCATCACCGCGAACTCGGGAGGATCCAGAAACCGCCCGCTGTTCAGCCCGCTGGCCGAAATAAAGTTTCCCCACTTCTCGCCCCCGTAGCCCAGGTTGAATCCGAGATTCGAGGTCCCGAACGACCCGTAAGAAGCCGTCACCTCTCCGTGCGGCGTCGTCATCCCTTGCCCTGACCGCGTCGTCACATTGATGACTACACTCGTCTTGTCACCGTACTCGGCTGGTGGGGCCCCGGAGATTACTTCGAGCGATTCAATCGAATCCAGCGGAATCTGGTTGGAAAATACTTTGCTCTGCTGGTCGGTGATGGGCTGGCCATCTACGGAAAACGAATTTTCCGCGTGGTCGCCGAGTCCATGAAACAGGCCGTTGGAATCGGCGGCGATCCCTGGGCTCGACTCGGTCACGAGCGAACTCACCTGCGAACTGCGGCTTTCCAGCGGCATCTTGTCGAACAGTCCTTTATCGACGTCGGTATGAAAGACCGGATCATTCTCCACCAGGTCTCCGCCTTCGGCCTCGACCGTAACCTGCGTCGTCGAACTCGCCACCTGTAATTTGATCGCCAGCGTTACCGGCACCGCCGATCGCGGCTCTACGTCATGCACATAGGCGCCGAATCCCGTTGCGGTCACGGTTAAGTGATATGGGTTGAAGGGAATATTGGTGAACTGGAATTTTCCCCCGCTGTCGGTTGTTGTCGAACGATCAAATCCGCTCACCGGATTTTGAATCTCGACTCGCGCCTTCGGAACCACCGCTCCCGACTGGTCGACCACGCTTCCTTCCACTGACCCTGAATTCCCGATGGATTGTGCGCCGGCAAGGCTGACGGCGAGTGATAAAGCGATGCCCGCTAAACCCGCAAAACGCGGACGGAAATAACGACGATAAGAATGGCAATTAAAAGTAGGCATAAGCCCTCCTGAGATGAATAGGGATATGGCCCGTCCCGGATGTTCGAGCGACGAGGCTCCAACTTCAGGCCGGAAACTTCAATTTGTGGATTTCCCTACAGAACAACAGGAGGACCGCGGATGCCCAGTTCCGAGAAATCGAACCGGGCCTTCGCTACCGCGTCTTCTTCGTGCAGCAGGCCAACCGTCGCGAAAACCGGACTTGAATGGGCGACACTAACCGTGGGACTGGCGCTGTGCGCCACCACGCAAATCGAACACGAATTCGCTTCGGTCGGGTTCGGGTGATTGTGGGTAGACTCCACCCCCGCCGTCCACAACATGAGGGACAGACACAACCACGCCGACCATCGCATCCACGAACGCATCCGAGTTGATACCGACTACTTGACCGCGACCCCTGACGGATTTCCTACTTCGGGATTAGACTCTCCACAGCTTACAAGGGTTATCCGCCCAAGACAACGCCGGGCAAGTTACTATAGAAATGAGTGTCATCATCGTCCGGCGTTCGTGTTCTCTGCCGGCATATCCTTCAAACACGAGGAAATCATGTCAGAACCAAGCTATGAGGAACTAAAAGCCAAGTTGGCACAGTTGGAGAAGGAAGTCGAAATCAAGAAGCGGAGCGGAGACCTGATCTTCAAAGTCGGAGAGAAGGGCGGCGTCAGCGTCTACGGTCTCGGCCGTTTCCCCGTCACCCTCTATTACGAGCAATGGAACCGCCTCCTCGGCGCCGCCAACGACATCAAAGCCTTCATGGAAGAGAACAAGCCCAAGCTTAAACTAAAGGACCAGGCCTAGAAGTTGAGACTGTAGACGCATCTTTGCAATAGGTGCCCCATTTCTCGCGCACCTTTCGCGCGAGAAGTGGGAGCCTTATTTCGGGCTTCCCCCACGCTTATCATTCCAACGCGCGAGCGCAGCGAACAAGGAGGAACCTGCTTTTCCCCGCGACTGCCCAGCCAGCCCTATCCCGACGTACCCAACTGAGAACGGAGAACCGGGAACCGAGAACCGCTTTTCGGGCTATAATAAAAGGCCTGTGCCCAAGTACTCCATCGTCGTCCCGCTGCATAACGAACAGGAGAACGTCACCGACCTCTACGACCGCCTGAAAGTGGTCATGGAAGCGCACGGTGAAAGTTTCGAAATCGTTCTCGTGGATGACGGTTCTAACGACCACACATTCGCGATGCTCCGCGAAATCGCGGCTGTCGACAGCCGTGTGACCGTCGTTAAGCTGCGCCGCAACTTCGGCCAGACCGCAGGCCTCGCCGCCGGATTCGACCACGCGCGCGGCGACTACATCATCGCCATGGACGGCGATCTGCAGCACGATCCCAACGACATTCCGCTGTTCCTGGAGAAAATCGCGGCGGGTTATGACATCGTCAGCGGATGGCGCAAGAATCGCGTTGACAATTTCTGGATGCGCCGCATCCCATCCCGCATTGCCAACTGGATGATGGCGAAGATCAGCGGCGTCGACATTCACGACTTCGGAACAACTTTCAAGGCGTACCGCCGCGACATTCTCGATCAGGTGCCGCTCTACGGCGAACTGCACCGGTTCATTCCGGCGCTCGCTTCGTGGCATGGCGCATCGATCTGCGAAGTTCCCATTCGCAACGTGAATCGCGAACGCGGCGTCTCGCACTACGGCATCACGCGCACCTTCCGCGTGTTCTTCGATCTGCTTACGATTCGCTTCCTGCTCCGCTACCTTTCCCGTCCGCTGCATTTCTTCGGTGGTTTCGGGATGATGAGCATCTTCGGCGGCACTGGGATCGTCCTCTGGCTCGGGGCAGAAAAATTCCTGCGCCACGTCCCCGTCATGGCCTCGCACGGTCCCTTGATGATGGCCGCTCTCGGCCTTCTCCTCGGCGGGCTGAACCTGCTGGCCATCGGCCTGCTCGGCGAAATGCAGGTCCGCCACTACCACGAGCCCAGCCGCCGCGCGCCCTACTCCGTTGACCGCGTTCTCCGTTCCCAAAACGAAGAGCACAGCGTCTCGGAATAGTTTCCCCCGCGTAAGCTTTGAAAAGCTGGCCTTCTTTGCGTCCTTCGCGATCTTAGCGTTTCAAGCTTTTGATCTTCTCTCGGAAGAAACCGCTCGGCCGAAACCGAGAATCTCTTTCCATCGCAGCCAAATGTTCCACAGTCCTGAACACAGTGGCCGAAGATCGGTGTCGCATAAGCCAAATCCGCCTTCCAATTCGCCCTCTGGCGCAGGCGTATAATGTGCCGTTTGCCATTCTTAGGAGTTTTCCCGCCGGAGTTTCTGAAATATGGAGAAAGCTGTCCAATACGAACTACAGCTCGCCCGCCGCATGTCGCGGCTGGGGACCGAGACTGCGTTTGAAGTGCTGAATAAAGCCCGCGCACTCGAGCGTCAGGGCAAGAGCGTGATCCATCTCGAAATCGGGGAACCAGACTTTGACACTCCCTCAAATGTCGTCGAGTCCGGCATCGACGCCCTGCGCAAGGGCTGGACGCACTACGGCCCCTCCGCAGGCCTTCCCGAGTTGCGGCAAGCCATCGCGGACTACGTCAGCCGCACGCGTGGCGTGAAGGTTACTCACGATGAGGTCGTAGTCGTTCCCGGCGGCAAGCCCATTATTTTCTTCACAATCCTCTCGCTTATTGATGAAGGAGACGAAGTCATCTACCCCAACCCCGGCTTCCCGATTTACGAATCGATGATTCACTACGTCGGGGGCAAAGCCGTACCGATCCAACTCCACGAAGACCGCGACTTTTCCCTCGACGTCAACTCTCTGATCTCGCTCATCAACGGACACACCAAGCTGATCATTCTCAACTCGCCACAAAACCCGACCGGCGGAGTGCTCCCGCGCCCCGACATAGAGCGCATCGCCAATGCCATCGGTGATCGCAACATCATGGTCCTGTCCGACGAAATCTATAGCCGCCTGCTCTTCGACGGCGAACAGCATTTCTCCATCATGTCGGTGCCCGGAATGCAGGAGCGCACCATCCTTCTCGATGGCTTCTCGAAAACGTATGCGATGACCGGATGGCGGATGGGCTATGGCGTGATGCGCACCGACCTCGCCGCCCACATGACGCGACTGATGACCAACTCCAATTCCTGCACAGCGAGTTTTACGCAGGTCGCCGGCGTCGAGGCCCTCAAGGGCGATCAGAGTTCCGTCGACCACATGCGCGACGAGTTTCAGCGCCGCCGCGACATGTTCGTCGCCGGTTTGAATAAGATCAAAGGCTTTTCGTGCCGCATGCCAAAAGGCGCGTTCTACGCCTTTCCCAACATCACCCGCACGGGATGGAAATCGAAGCCGCTGGCCGATGCGCTCTTGGAGCAGGCGGGCGTCGCCGCGCTGTCCGGCACTTCGTTCGGTGAGTATGGCGAAGGATATCTCCGCTTCAGCGTAGCCAATTCGCTGGAAAACCTGCAGAAGGCTCTCGATCGCATCGATGAGTGGACCAAGAAGAATTTGTAGACGTCCCCTGTGCTACTCCGTGGCCCCTGTGGCGAGTGGTTCTTGCCTATGCCAAAGACGATCAACCCGAAGCCGACCCGCATCCACGCCACTGGATACGGTTTCCCGGAAGGCACCAAGGGCTTGCTCCCCTGGGCCTGGGCCGAACAGCGCCTGAAGAAATCACACAACTACTGGATCACCACGGTGAAACCCGACCGCTCTCCTCACACCATGGTTGTCTGGGGATTGTGGCAAGACGGTCGATTCCTGTTCAGCACCGGCAGCAAGTCGCGCAAGGCCCGCAATCTGGCGAAGAATCCGAAGTGTGTCGTCTGCACTGAGCACGCGCAGGAGGCCGTCATCGTCGAAGGCGTTGCCGAGATCGCCGACGTCAACGCGCGCCGCAGATTCCTGCCGGTTTACGAGAAGAAGTACAAGTTCGACATGAAGTCGATGAAGGACGACATCCTCTCTATGAAAGAGCCAGTCTTCGCGGTCCGGCCAAAAGTCGCCTTCGCCCTCTGGGAAAAATACTTCCAAAGCAAATCCACCCGCTGGCAGTTCAAGTAGCAAGAATGTGGCGCGGGCGCTCCTGCCCGCGAACTCTAACCACGAGCAAATATCTAAACTCTAAGTGTGCTCCCAGACTCCCCGCCCCCTTCCCCAGTTACTTTCGTTTCCCCGTCGTCCCTCTCCAGTTACGCTTCCTCGCAATCTGCGCCCCTATAATCTGGACAACCAGCGATGGCAAAATCCAGACCAATTTCGAACCACCAGGCCGCCCCTTGGATATACAATCCATGGCTCGACCTGATCGTTGGCTGCGGCGCGTGGTCCGCGCCACTTCTTCTCGTCTCTTATTTTTCGGTAGCCTCAAGTGCTCGCACCTGGTCGGTTGTGTTCTACGCGCTGGCTTTCCTGTTCAACTACCCGCACTACATGGCGACGATCTACCGCGCCTACCATCGCGCCGAAGATTTCCAGAAGTATCGAGTCTTCACCGTTCACATCACGGCGCTGATGGTGCTCACGCTGTTCCTCTCGCACTTCTGGCTCCGTCTCTTGCCCTGGATTTTCACTCTTTACTTGACGTGGAGTCCCTGGCACTACAGCGGTCAGAACTATGGGCTCTTCATGATGTTCGCGCGCCGCGCCGGCGCCGATCCCAGCAAAGCCACACGACGCGCCCTGTACGGCGCATTCATCGTCTCGTACCTGATTCTGTTTCTCGGCTTTCATACTGGACCCTCGACCGACCCGCTTTTCCTATCCCTCGGCATTCCGGCCGTCATCAGCCGCTGGGAACAACTCATCCTGGGCGCGGCGTTTGTGGTGTTATCCGTTTACGGGATATCTCAGTTGGTCCGCGCCACCGGATGGCGCAAGCTGATCCCTTCACTCACGTTGTTCTCGTCGCAGTTTCTCTGGTTCCTTCTGCCGGTGGCCATCTCGCTGATCAAGGGACTACAAGTTCCGCAGAACCGCTACAGCACCGGCGTACTCGCGGTAATGCACTCGGCGCAGTATCTCTGGATCACGAGTTACTACGCGCGGCGCGAGGCGATCGGCGACGCCACAACGAAGGCCCCGCGTAGCTGGCGTCCCCTGGCTTATTTTGGGGTACTGGTCGTTGGTGGCATCGCGCTCTTCGTCCCCGGACCGTGGCTGGCTAGCCGCGCATTTCATCACGACTTCACTGCCAGCTTCCTCATCTTCACCGCACTGGTGAATATTCACCACTTCATTCTCGACGGCGCCATCTGGAAGCTCCGTGACGGCCGGATCGCATCGCTCCTGCTCAATTCCCGCGAGCGCATTTCCGACGCCGCTACCGACGCCAGCAGCCGCTTTGGCCGAGGCGTTGTTCAGTTGTGCCGCTGGCTCGCCGGGCCCGCCAGCGGAGCGCGTTCCCTGCGTATCGGCACTGCGCTGTTATTGCTGTTATGGGGAACGCTCGACCAGACTCGCTACTACCTGGCGCTTCACACGGAAGACCTGCAGGACCTGCAGCGTGCCGCGTCCCTCAATGCCTTCGACAGTTCGCTGCAAATGCGATTGGCAAAGCGCGCCATGGACCTGGACCGTCCGCAAGAAGCCGAAGCTGCATGGAGGCGTGCGGTACAGGCGAATCCAGTGGATCCGGCTCCCCGCCAGGCGCTGACGCAATTTCTCATCGACGAGAATCGCTATGACGACGCGTTTAATCTGATCGAGGCATCGCTCCAGTACGCGCCTCGCGATCCCAACCTGCTCGTGAATCATGGATTGCTCGAACTCCATCGTGCCAACGCCGATCAGGCGCGCGCCGACTGGGATCGCGCCATCGCCATCGATCCCTCGCAGATCAACGCGCAGTTATATCTGGCCGACGAACTCGACCGCGAGGGAAAAGCGCAGGCTGCGGCATCGCACTACAACGCGTATCTGGAACGGATCGCGCGGCAGAAGGAGCAGAATCGTCCGGCGCCAGATCGGGTCATCGCCATCGTCTTACGCATGGCTGATTGCCAGGCGCGTGCTTCGCAGCCCGATCTGGCGCTCAAGTCCTATCGTCTGGCAGAAAAGCTGGCCATAGAAACTCGTCAGCCCAAGCTGGAAAGTGTGGCCGATGTCAATGAGGCAGCTTTGCAGGCTAAGTCAGGCCGCCTGAGTGACGCCTTGCAACTCTACCAGCACGCGATTTCGCTCGATGAATCCGCCGGCGACAACAGCGCTGCGGCTCAAGATTGGTTCGCCTACGGGCGCTTTCTCGACGACGCCGGTTTTCCGTCGCGGCTCGCCTATGCCTGCCTTGTAAAGTCCGAGTATCTGACGCAGGCGCTTCCCAACGGTGCGCTGCCCGACGCTCTTTCCGGAGTCCGCAAGCAAATGGAACGGCGCCTTGGAGGCGAAGCCACCACGATTCGTCGCGACCTCGATCCGGCTCTGCAGGAGGCGCTCGCGCTTCGGCGATAGGGCATCGTCGAAGCCGTGTCACGCATCCTATGAGCCAATTGACACTAAGGTTTTCCTGCTAAACAATGAACCATCCCTGCAATTCATTCTTTTGCTTCCTGAGGAGGAAGAGTGTATGGCCGATGAAGGCGATCAGATCGTGGTGGAACATCAGTCAAACGCCGGCAAGTGGATCCTGACGTTTCTGGCGGTAGTCGTCGTAGCCGGACTCGCATATGCCAACTACACGACTTATAAGAAGGCGGACACGCTCTCGCAGGATTTGGGCAAGAGCCAGGCTGAGGTCAAGGAACTGCAGAATCGCATGCAGACCTCGGAAGAGCAGCAGGAAACGCTCGCCCGTCAGGCTGGCATGACGAAGCAGGACCTCGTACGCCGCACCGCGGAATTGCGCGCGCAGCAGAAGGCCGCCGAGGAGCGTCTCGAGAAGGAACAGAAAGAACAGATCACCGCAGTCTCGGGAGACATCGCCGGCGTGAAAACGGATGTCGGCGGCGTCAAGACCGATGTTGCCTCCACCAAGGCTGACCTCGAAGCCACCAAAGCCAAACTCCAAAGCACCATTGGCGATCTCGGCGTGCAGAGCGGACTCATCGCCCACACCGCCGGCGATCTTGAAGTTCTCAAGCACAAGGGGGACCGCAACTACTACGAGTTCACCCTGCTGAAAGGCGCCAAGCCGCAGCCGGTGGCGACCGTGAGCCTGCAACTGAAAAAGGCCGACGCCAAGAAGGGCAAGTTCACCATGAACGTCACTGCCGACGACAAGACAATCGAGAAGAAAGATCGCAACATCGCTGAGCCCATCCAGTTTTATTCCGGCCGCGAGCACCTGCTGTTTGAACTCGTCGTGTGGACGGTCGATAAGAACAAGGCGACGGGATATTTGAGCACTCCGAAGAATGCTCCCACGCCCATAACCGCTAACTAAACGCAACGAGCTAAATCATGAGCGGAGCACTTTTCCCGGGCAGCCACGTCTTGTTGCAGATCGTGTTTCGCACGGGCGTGATTTACCTGCTGGTGCTGATCGGCGTCCGCTTAAGCGGCAAGCGCGAGGTTGGACAGATGACTCCGTTCGACCTCGTGCTGCTGCTCCTGCTCTCGAACTCCGTACAGAATGCGATGACCGGCCCCGACACGTCGCTGCTCGGCGGCGTGATCGCAGCCGCTACATTGCTGATTATGAACTATGGCGTGGCCGGCGTGGCTGGCACCAACCGCTGGTTCCGAAAGATGGTCGAAGGCGAACCTTCCTTACTCATTCACGACGGCCAGATCATCCAGTCGCACATGGCCCGGGAGCGCGTTAGCATGGACGAGTTGCACCGCGCTCTCCGCGAGCACGGCATCAACAGCTGTGATCAGGTTGCGCTAGCCGTGCTCGAAGTAGACGGTTCCATCAGTTGCCTGAAGTATGACGAGATCCAACCCACCGCCAGCACGCACCTGGCGCGCCGCCGTTTCATTCAGAAGAAGCAATAGCCATCGAGACGTTGCTCGCAATATCTCTCTCACTTCACCGCCAGAAATTTCAAGCACACCGGCGACCCCACCTCCAGCACCTTGCCCGTGGGCGTGAGCTTTCCGGTCTTCGCGTCGATTCGAAAAACAACGATGTTGTCCGATTTCTGATTCTCCGCGAACAGCAGAGCGTTCCGGTCGGATCGATCTCGAAGCTCCGCGGCTCTTTGCCTCCGGTCGGAACACTCGCAACCTGTGTCAGCGTTCCTTTCGCGCTGTCGATTGCGTAGGTAACGATAGTGTCTTCGCCGCGGTTGGAGGCGTACAGAAACTTTCCGGAAGGAAGCACATGAATCTCTGCGTCGTCGTTGCGGCCCGTGTAATCCTTGGGCAGCGTCGAGACGGTCTGAAGGAGTTGCAGTTTTCCGTTCGCGGCATCGTTTGAGAACACTGTGACGGTGTGTCCCATCTCCGCAATTACATAGGCGAATTTGCCGTCGGGGCGAAGCACGAAGTGCCGGGGCCCCGCGCCTGCCGCGAGCTTGGCGAACGGAGGATCGTTGGGCGTGAGCGATCCCTTCGTTGCGTCGAACTTGTACACGTCAAGCTCGTCGAGGCCGAGATCATCGGCGTATGCGAAGTGATTGTCCGGAGAAAGGTCGATCGAGTGCGCGTGCGGCCCTTCCTGTCGTTCGGGATTCGTGCCGTGACCAGTATGCTGGATGAACGCCGACGCCTCTCCCAGTTTGCCATCGGCAAGAATGGGGAACACCGCAAGGCTTCCACCCGTGTAGTTCGCGACCAGCACGTACTTTCCGGTTCGGTCCACGGTGATGTAGCAGGGATCGGCCCCACGCGATGCGACCTCATTCAAGAACGTCAGCTTGCCGGTCGCTTGATCAATCGAGAATGCGCTCACGCCCCCGCTGTTCGGTCCCTGATATTTGCCGACTTCGTTCACTGCATAGAGGTATTTGCCGCTCGGATGCGGCGCCACAAACGATGGATTGGTCGTTTCGGCGGCAAGGCCGAGGTCCGTGATCTGCTGCGTGGCAGCGTCGTAGCGGTAGACGTAGATGCCTTTGCTCTTGCTGCCATCCTCGGTGTAGGTGCCGACATAGAAAAGATACTTGCCTGACTTCTCGGCGGCAGAGGCAAGCGGGGTTGAGAGAACGAGCGCGAGGAAAACGAACACAAACAACAGAGCGAGTGAGCGGACAGAATGGCGAGAATTGTTCATCCCGTTATAAAACCGCATTCGCGGCGTTCGCGCAAGCGGTGTGAAGCGTTTCCTGGCGGACTTTCGGTGGGACTGTGGTGAATACCTTTGATCGCGTGGCTATTTCGTCATTGTGACTGGCAACTGTTGATCGTACGGCCAAATGATCACGCTCACTGACTGACGATGATTGAAGGCGTCCAGCGTCTTTGGGAAGACCACGATCACGGAGTTGGAGACGTTCTCTCCAGGCTGTATCTTCGTCTCGGGCGGGATGGGAGGCTGCGCTCCGACTTTCAGCGCTGGGAACGCCTGGAAGTAGCGATCGAAGTCGACCGCTGGTACTGCGTCTGCAGTCGCGTCTCCATCGGGCGCCTTCACCGAGGCTTGGATGTTGTGGACGTATAGAATCTTGTCGCTTGTGTTGTGCAGGGTAAACGTCAAAGCGACCATGGTCGAGTTCTGGCCCGGGATTTCGACTGCCGCCACGTTGTCGAGCGAGCCCGCCGCCTGCGGCTTCGCGCGCTTTAGAAATGACGCGAAGATCACCACGACGATCACCGCCGCGACCGCGAGCAGGACGATCTTCGCCGGCGGCAAATTCTTCTTCGCGGTTCCGTACTCCTCGCCAATGTTGATCGTCGGACCGGCAGCCACAGCGGCGGTCGGCGCAGGTGCCGGCTTTGGTGCAGAAACACGCGCTGGCGGTGGTGGCGGAGGAGCAGGAGTCTGTTCGGCCATAGCTTTGAATCGTCCACGGCGATTCTACGCCAGCTGCAGAAGGGAAGCGACTGGCCGGCGGCTCGTCCTTACTTGCTCTCCGCCTCCGGTATCTCCGGCACCACTTCCAGATTCCGGTCGCCGCTATTCCAGACTTCTTCTCGAACCGCTCGCGGCAGAATCACGCATCCCTGCGACGCGCATCCCGGTGATTCCTTGGAGTCACCATGCAAGAGAAAGCCGCTGCGACCAAAAGTCTGGCTCTCGGTCGCGGGCTCAAGCTTCAATACAAACGGTCCGTGCGCCGCGGTATTGACCGGCGGCCCAACAATTTTCCAATCGCCTTCGGGAATCGGCCCGACGTTGTGCACGTTCTGCATCTCGGGATTGTTTTTCCCAGTTCCCGCGCCGGAGTATCCCGTGGCCACGGGCTTTCCGTCTTTCTGCAGTTCTCCCGTTTTCTGCGCATAGGTCCACGCAAACGCCTCAAGGTCCGTCATAGGTCTCTTTTGGTCATTATCGTTAACCTTGTCATTCATTGTCTGGCCTCCTGCTTGGTCTATTCCACTATCGAAGAGCGCGAGACCAGAGGCAAGGTCATGTGAACATCCGAGCAAATAAGTCTGTGGAAAACTCCCAGACAGCCTTCTGCTGCAAAGGATGTCCAGGTTGAACTGTCACGGTAGCCATGCCGGGCTCGGCGGGGCGTTTACGCGGGAGCTTTCGCCGTCTTTCCGGATGATGTCTCGGCCGGATAGTTGAAAAAGAGTTGATTGCCGTCGGGATCATCGACCACCAGAAGGCGATAGCCCCACGAACCGTCCCTGACCGGAGCGCCCTTGGCCTCGAGTTCCGCTCGCAGCGCGTCCAACGTGGCGACCTGCGCCTCCGGTTCGGCGTTCATGGAAATGAACATCAGTCCCTTCCCGACTTTTTCCGGCCAGTGGTCGGCCAGGATGAGGGCGCAGCCCTGCCGATCGACCTGTGCGATACTCGCCCTGCCGTCCTCGTCGTAGTGCCATGGGCTCGTGAAACCGAGGCGGTCAATGTAAAAGTGGAGTGAGGCCTCAACATCTTTTACGTGTAAGACGGGGCGTGCGAACCAGTTTGTCATCGGCTAGATCCTCCCGAACGTAGATGTCTCCGCGAGCATCGCAGAGGGTGTCGACTGGGGAGAGCCGGTGATAGCGCGTACGTCACGCGGCGCGCAATCGGATTGCAAGCCTCTCCGTTCCGCACCGGTGGCGACTCTCGCCTTGTCTACTTCCGTTGCACAAAGTCAAGAAACTTCGCACGGTAGAACTCTGATCTCAAACCTCAAATTATTGAGAGGCACGATGATTGTCAATTGACGAAACCGCGATCTTACGCAAGTCACCTCAGTTCCTAACCGTGATCTCATTTTCCCATTCGCGGAAGATCCAAGGTTCAATGCCCCAATGACTAGTACATCCTGTGTTGCATTGCGCTCTGCGCGCCCTATTATCGGGTTGTAATTCTTACTTAAATTTATAAGAAACGGATGAAGCGCTCCCCCCGGCTCTTCTGGTTGTGGATCGTTTCTGTATCGGGCCATGTGTAGATTGATTCGGGTTCTTTCAGTATCTGTTCCTCTCCTGTTCGTCTTCCTCGCCGCGCCATCAGCCTTTGCACAATCGTGGATCAGCGGCGTCACCGCGACTCCAACGTCGACTTCCGCTACCATCACCTGGACAACCGCCGTGCCTGCGAGTTCGCAGATCGCGTATGGTACGACCACCAGCTACGGCGGCAGCAGTGCGCTGAGTTCGAACATGGTGACGACGCACTCCGCTGCCCTGACGTCGCTGACTGCCGGGACCACTTACCACTATCGCGCGCTCTCGGCGGATTCCACCGGCGTGATGGTGACGGGCCTGGATAACGTCTTTACGACTCCGGCCGCCATCAGCGTCTCGGTCTCGCCCACTACGGCCACCGTGGCCTCGGGGGGAACGCAGCAGTTCTCGGCTCAGGTCACAAACACCAGCAACACGGCGGTGACCTGGTCGGCGACCTCCGGCACGATGAGCACCACTGGACTGTTTACGGCGCCAACGGTGACTTCGACGAAAGCCGTGACCGTAACGGCGACCAGCGTGGCTGACAACACGAAGTCCGCAAGCGCCACTGTGACCGTGAATGCGGCGGCAGGCATTCTGACCCTGAATCCTGCGAGCCTCAGTTTCGGCAGCGTCACGGTCGGCCAGACGAGTGCTGTCCTGACCGCTACCTTGAGCAACACGGGGAATGCTTCGTTCACCATTACCAACGACGCGATTTCCACCGGCGACTTTAATTGGGGAGGCAAGGGAACCTGCAACTACGGCACGCTGGCTCCGGGGGCAAGCTGTTTGTACAGCGCAAAGTTCACGCCCACGGCGGCCGGGACTCGGACGGGCACCATCACCATCTACTCGACGGCTTCGAATCCCACCGTAACTCTCCCGCTCTCGGGAGTCGGAACGAGTACGGCCGCGGGCACGCTCGCCGTCAGCCCGGCGACCCTGGCGCTGGGTAGCGTGGTGGTGGGCACGAGCGGAACCGCTAGCGGGAGCCTCACCGCGGGCGGAGCCAGTGTTATCGTCAGCGCGGCCTCCAGCAACAACTCCGCATTCAGTATTGGAGGACTATCGCTGCCGGTTACGATTGCAGCAGGGAAGAGCGCTGCGTTTACGGTGACGTTCAGCCCTCAGACAGCGGGCGCCGCGACGGCTGCGCTTACATTCACTAGCAATGCCCAGTCCTCGACCACCGTCGAGAGTCTCACGGGAACCGGTACGGCGGCGCCCGTACACTCCGTTAACTTGTCTTGGGGTGCGAGCACGTCCTCGAATGTCTCGGGGTATAACGTTTACCGTGCAGCGTATGCGAGCGCGTGCGGATCGTTCACTAAGATCAACTCATTGCTGAATACAGGTACCCTGTACACGGATTCCGCCGTGGCCGACGGCACGGCTTACTGCTATGCCACAACCGCAGTGAATACCAGCAACGAAGAGAGCGGATATTCCAACGTAGTCTCCAACGTGCAGGTCCCTGCGCAGTAGGTGATATTCAAGTCTGAGGTTGGAACTCCTAGTCTGACTTCCGACGATCACCACTCGTGCTTCATCGCTTTGGCGAAGTTTGCCGCGGGCAGGGTGTTGAGCACGTCGTCCTTGGTCAGCCACGCGCGTCTTGCCTGCAGGATTCCGTAGCGGATCTTCTCCATGTGCGAGGTATGGTGCGCATCGGTGTTGATCACGATCTTCACGCCATGCTGCTTGGCCTGGCGCAGGTTCACATCATTCAGGTCGAGGCGGTCGGGATACGCGTTCAGTTCCATCGCGACCTTGTACTTCGCGGCGGCGGTGAGAATCGTGTGCATGTCGAAGTGGTAGGAGTCGCGCCGCAACTGAATGCGGCCGGTGGGATGTCCGATGATCGACGTATTCGGATTCTCGACCGCCCTTAGCAGTCGCTCGGTCATCTTCGCCGGTTCCTGGTTGAAGACGGAGTGCACGCTGGCGATGACGAGATCCATCTGCGCGAGCACGTCGTCGGAGAGGTCGAGATCGCCGTCGGCGAGGATGTCGACTTCGATTCCGGCGAAGATCATGATGCCGTCGATCTTCTTTCCTACTTCATGAATGCGCGCGATGTGTTCGACGGCGCGTTTGTCGTCGAGTCCATTGGCGAAAGCCAGGTTCTTTGAGTGATCGGTGATGGCCATGTACTTGTAGCCGCGCGCGCGCGCGGCCCCAGCCATTTCTTCGATGGTGTTCTTACCGTCGGTTTCGATGGTGTGCATGTGCACGTCGCCCTGGATGTCGGCCTCGGTAATTAACTTGGGCAGGGAATGACTCTGCGCGAGGTCGATCTCGCCGAGGTTCTCTCGCATCTCCGGTGGGATGTAGTCGAGTTTCAGCTTCGAATAGATCTCTTCTTCGGTTTTTCCCGCGACTGGCTTCTCGCCTTCGAGAGTGGCCAGGCTGTACTCGTTCAACGTGTATCCCATTTTGAGCGCGCGCTGGCGCAAGGCCACGTTGTGGGCCTTCGATCCCGTGAAATACTGCATGGCGGCGCCGAAGGAATCCGGCGGCAGCAGGCGCACGTCGACCTGCATGCCGCTGCGCAGGTGGAAGCTGATCTTGTTGTCGCCGCTGGCGATGACATCCATAAGGGGCGGATACTTGGCAACGTAGGCGATCGCCTTCTGGCGTCCTTCTTCGGTAGTGCAGGCTTTTCCGGTGACGAGGATGTCGAGATCGCCGACGGTGTCGCGCCCGCGGCGCAGCGAACCGGCGGGCGTGATCTTGTCGATGCCTGAATACTGCTGCAGGTAGGCCGTCAGTTTCTCGGCTTCAGTTTCGGCGGCGTCGACCAGGAAGCGGCCGCCGATGCGGCGGTAGTCCTCGATGGCCTTCAGCAGCTTCGCCTCGTGCTTCTCGCCCATACGCGGCAGTTCGCGAATCTTGCCTTCGCGCGCCAGTTTCTCGACGCCATCAACATCGCTGACTTGGTAGGCGTCCCAGATCAGCTTGATCGTCTTCGGACCGAGTCCTTGAATCTTGAGCAACTGCAACATTGACGGATGGTATTTCTGGAGCAGGTCCGTCTGCACGGCTAGCTTGCCATCGTTGAAAAGCTCCTGCAGGTTGCGGAGCATGCTCTTGCCGATGCCGGGGATTTCCAGGATCTGCTTGGGCTCGGCGATTAGTTCTTTAATCTGCTGCGAGTGATTTTCTATGGCCTGCGCGGCGTTGCGGTAGGAACGGATGCGGAAGGAGTCTTGCCCGTCGATCTCAAGCAGGTCGGCAGTCTCGTAGAGAATGTTGGCGATGGCCTTGTTGTCCACGACCTAAAGATAACGAAGAGGAGGGTCGCAGGGCCAGCACGTGCAAGAATTTTCGGAATGAAATTCAATAAGGGGTTGGACGACACGAATGCTCGGCGGGTGCCGAGTCGCGCTCGCTGGAGCGGAGGATTCAATGAGGTGGCTGGACCCGCCACTAGGCAGGAGCTTTTATCACGTTCGCTGCCTGCGGTCCTTTCTGGCCTTCGGTGATTTCAAACTCCACCGGGTCGCCTTCCTGCAGGCTCTTGTATCCCTCAGATGTGATTGCGCTGTAATGGACGAATACGTCTGGCCCATCCGCGCGTCCGATGAACCCGTACCCCTTGGCGTTATTGAACCACTTTACGGTTCCTTTCAGACGTTCCACGTAACCCCCCGCTTTCTGCATGTCCTTGATTGGGGGGACGACCCTCAGGACATGCGCGGCAATCGGCTAATAGGATGCATTTTGTAGCGGGAAGGTAGGGCTGTCAAGCGATTGAGACCAGAAAATGTACGGTATCGAACAAAAGGACTAAAAGCCACGGGCGCGGCCATCGCAGGCGTATTGCTTCAATGTTTGCCGAGCTTATCTCTTTACTTTGCTCGACTTGGCGTCCGTGCGCGACATGTGGTCGAGCCATAGCACGGACGAGATTGTCTTAGCATCGCGTATGGTTCCGCTCGTCACCATGCGAACAGCGGTAGGCAGCGGAACGAGGCGCTTGTAGATGATCTCGTCGTCTTCGGGCTCGGCCTCACCAGCTTCCAGTCCGGTTGCGAGAAACACGGCCATGGTTTCGGCGACGAAGCCCGGGCTGGCGTAGAACTTCAGAATGCGCTTCCACTTTGCCGCGCGATATCCGGTTTCTTCGATGAGCTCGCGCTTGGCGGCTTTGAGTTCGTTCTCCCCGGGATCGATGCGACCGGCGGGCAGTTCCCACAGATAGTCGCCCGCGGCGTGACGATACTGGCGTTCGAGCAGAACACGAGGCGTGGCGCGGGAGTCGTCGACGGCCAGCACGACGACGGATCCGGAATGATGGATGAGATCGCGGCGCGCGCTGACTCCACCGGGTTCCTGGACGTAGTCGGTCGTTACCCAGAAGACCGGTCCGCGGTAGACGGTCTTTGACGAGAGGAGCCGGGCTTTGGTGCGTGGAGACTTTTTGCGAGCGGCGGATTTGGGCATGAGAACAATATAAAGCACGGGAACGGGATTGGACCTCGCGCCTCAGACCTCAGACCTCAGACCTCAGACCTCAGACCTCAGACCTCACTCTGCCTTGAAGACCAGGTTTGAGAGCTGAGGTCAGACGCCTGAGGGCCGACGTCCGACGGACGCCTTCTGCTATGCTGCCGGGCATGGCGGGCAAGACGCGCATCGCGATTGTGGGAGCAGGAAATCTTGGCAGTGTGCTCGCCATCTCATTGCAGCGCGCGGGCTACACGATCGACGCCGTGATTGCGCATTCTCGCGGGGCGTCGTTCAGAAGAGCGCAACGGTTGGCAAAGGAAGTCGGCGCGCGCGCTTGGTTGGGCGCGCCTGCTGTGCTGAAGGCTGATGTTGTCTGGTTCTGTGTACCCGATTCTGCGATCGCCAGTGCGGTGGCGGAACTGGATCAGACCCTCGGCCGCGGCTTCACGAAGAAGGCATCGAAGTCGCCGTGGAAGGGAAGAGTGGCCCTGCATTCCAGCGGAGCGCTGACCAGCGACGAACTGGCGGTGTTACGCAGGCGCGGAGCGTCGGTCGCGTCGGTTCATCCGTTGATGACATTCGTGCGTCGGTCGCAGCCTTCGCTGGCGGGCGTCCCATTCGCGATCGAAGGCGATGCGGCCGCCGTACGAGCGGCGCGGCAGATTGTGAAGGACCTCGGCGGCGAAGCGTATTCGATTCGCAAGAAAGAAAAGGCTGCATATCACGCGTGGGGAACGTTTGCATCACCGCTGCTCACCGCACTGCTGGCTACGACGGAGCAGGTTGCGGCCGCTGCGGGCGTCGGGCGAGAGGCCGCAAAGCGGCGGATGATTCCGATCCTGCAGCAGACGCTCGAAAACTATGTTGCACTCGACGCCGCGGACGCGTTCAGTGGTCCGATCGTGCGGGGCGACGTCGACACGGTGAAGCGGCATTTGCAGGTACTGAGGACGCCCGAGGCCCGAGACGTTTACCTGTCGCTGGCACGGGCAGCGTTACGTTTTCTGCCAGCGAAGAACCGTTCGGCGCTCAAGAAGGCGCTGCGATCAACTCGCCGATGAGACGCTGACTTCTTCCGGCTCCGTTGATTCACGACGCGCCGCCAGGGAGAGCAATCCAAGAACAACAAAGGGAAATACCGCTGCCGTGCGTATCGGCAGAGACAGTACCGGTGTCGAGTAAAACTGGTCATCAGTGAGCAGCGGCCGCAGCAGAATCACGATCAGAGAAGCGAGCCACGGCCAGAGGAGAATTGCAGTCCCGGTCGCGAGCAGCGCTTTCAGAATTGGGCTGGAAGAAAACATACGCCAACGGCGCGCCAGCAGAAGGATTCCGGGAAGAAGGATCACGTGATCGTAAACGGCCTGGCCGGGCAGCAGAGTGATCACGGTGATGGCGAGGAGGAGACTCAAGGTCGTCGAAAATTCGTGCGAGTCCGGACTCGCGGAGCTGTTGCGCCAAGCAATGACTACGGCGACGATCATCAATCCTGCCGTCAAGATGAGTGTCGCAGGTCCAACGGCGCCGGGCGGAAGATGAGACGTGAGCACTTCGCTCACGAGTACGGGGGTGGTGTAGCGATGATAGGCGACGAGAGCGTGGGTCCAGGAATAAATCCAGTGGGGCCACACGGCGAGGGAGGTGGCAAAGAGAAGAAGCAGGGTTGAAAAAAATCCAACGCAGTAACGACCGCGTTTGCGCCAGTCGCAGAGACTCCAAAGCACAAGATAGAAGATGGCGAGCACCGAGACTTGCGGTTTGATGGTGGTCAGTGCCATCAGAATTCCGGCGAGCAGCAAGCGGCCGCGCTGCATCGCGAGAATCGAAGCAGCGAGCATAAATGCGACGAGCAGGCCGACCTGCCCGGCATATAGACCTTCGAGAACTGGATAGCTGCATAGAACGAGCAGAAGGATAACGGCGCACCACTTCCATGTGGGCCGCCAGGCGAGCGCCCGCAGCCATAAGAAGACACTCGCAAGTGTTAGGGCTGCCAGCAGCGCGACGACTGCGACCCGGACGACCGAAAACGGTATTTCGTCCGCCGGCCAAAACAAGAGAAGCGTGTAGGCCGGATAGGGAAAGGCACGGCGATCGAGGGGATCGGTTGACAGATGGGGGTCGAGAGGGCGGCCAAACAATCCTTTCTGGATTTCGAGCGTCATTTCGGCGCTGTAGGGATCGCGGCGTTCGCGGAGGGCTTCCCGCGAAGTGAGCCAGACCTGATAGAAGTCGTTGCCAAAGGCGTAGCCGTGGCCGAGTCCGCGGGCAGCGCTCATTTCGCGGGCGCGCGGAATGAACATGCCGAGGTGGTAGTACAGCATGGATCCTGCTCCGACGAGCGCGAGGCACAGAGCGAGAGTCGCAGAGCGGGAAGATAATCGGTTGCCGGAAGCGAGTGCGGGCATTCGCAAAAGTAGGGTCAGCGAATTAGAGCATGGCGCGGAGATTCGCGCAAAAAGTCGAAGTGTGCCGGGGGAAGGGGTCGAGCTGCCCGCTCGACGGACAGCTTCTTTGACTTCGCTCGGGGCAGGCTATGGCGGCTGTCCCCACATGACTCTTTCTGATGAGTGAGGTGGCGAGCTAGCTCGACGTGAACAGGTGCCCGAGTTTTTCTTTCTTGGTCTTGAGATATTCCTCGGCGTGGGGGCTGGGCGTGACTTCGCACGGCACGCGCTCGACGACTTTGACTCCGGAGCGTTCGAGAGCGTCGACTTTCTCAGGATTATTCGAGAGCAGGCGCACGCGGGTGACGCCGAGCGCTTTCAGAATTTCGGCAGGCAGAGTGAAGTCGCGATAGTCGTTTCTAAAACCGAGACGCTCGTTGGCTTCGACCGTGTCGAGTCCCGAGTCCTGCAATTCGTAGGCCTGGAGCTTGGCCATAAGTCCGATGCCGCGGCCTTCCTGCTGCTCATAGATCAGAATGCCAGCGCGTTCCTCGGCGATCATCGAAAGCGAAAGTTCGAGCTGCTGGCGGCAATCGCAGCGCAGCGAGGCGAAGACGTCCCCAGTCAGGCACTGCGAGTGAACGCGCACCAAGGCGGGCGTGGAAGTCACATCTCCCATGACGAGGGCGACAGCCTCTTCGATGCGCCGACTGCCATCGGAACCGAATTCTCCGCGGAAGCCGTAGATACGAAATTTGCCCCAGCGGGTCGGAAAATCCGCGGATGCAACCTGCTGCACGATGTTTTGTTTCACACTTCTATTATAGCGGCCGCGTCGCGAGCAATCCCTCACGAGCCGCAGCTAGTTGTACGCCCTAACCGCGCGCTTTGAACGGAAAGATGGCGTCCTGCTTCGAGGGGATCGGTGCGCCGTTGCGCGTGGCAGGATGAAAGCGCCAATTCTCAAGCGCGGCAAGGCATTTGCTGTCGATGTCGGCTCCGAGGCTCTGCAGCACGACTTTGTTGACGATGTCTCCACGCTCGTCGATGGTGATTTCGATGACTTCGTTCCCTGGAGAATCGGGCAGTTGCCAAGGCCAGACAACGGGATCTGAAGTCGCGACCGGTAGTGCTGGACGAATCTCTTCGCCGTAGAGCTGGCCGCGATTGAGCGTTCCGTAGGGAAGTCCCGCCTGCACGCCGTGACCGAGAGCGGAGAGTGTTTGAGTCTTGGAGTTGTCTTCTTTCTCTGTGTGGGCGAGGGGGCTCGGCGCAGCCAGCCTGGCGAGTTCGACAGGCGTTTTCCAGGTCAACTTCTGCTGGCTGAGACGCTGATGGCGGTAACGTTCAGTCGCGCTGTCGGACGAACTGTGTGTGCTGTCGTCAACCTGCTTGTTCGGCCAGTAAAGCCGGGTGACGGATTTTCCGTTTCGCCCCAAGGCGACGGAAATAGGATTGAGGAGCAAGGGCTCGGGCGCGTGCAGGAGCCATGCGAGCAACACGCCGTGCGCCGTGAGCGAAGCCCAGCGGAGCCAGCGTTGCCGGCGCGCGGTCGCGGGATTCAGTTGCGTAAACATTGGACCCATTCAGAGCGGAAGCAGAGAGGCAATCCCCACGTGCTATGGATAGTTAGACGTAGCACGGGCGGGTTCGTCAAGGGTATTTCCGCCGCGAACCCAAACCATTCACCACCAAGGTCACAAAGGTCCACGGAGGAAACCGGGAGACGGTTTGGTGCGATTCCAGAACGCTGCTAAAATAGTTCGGCAGCAAGAATCCAACCCACGTACGGGGCTATAGCTCAGCTGGGAGAGCGCATCGTTCGCAACGATGAGGTCGTCGGTTCGATCCCGACTAGCAGCATTGTCGGTGAATAGTTTGGTCGGTTGCACGTTGTTTTGGATGTAGACGGGCCTGTAGCTCAGCTGGGAGAGCGCATCGTTCGCAACGATGAGGTCGCCGGTTCGATCCCGGCCAGGTCCACCATTCATCGCCAGTCAGATAAGGCTCCAACTAAACAAATTAGCCTCCATCCTCGGTCGATCTCCCGACCACAATGCGCAAACGACATGGGAGGTCTATGGCGTCAGGCGGACAAGTTCGCAGCGAGTGCAAGCGGAAGACTTAGCGGAGGCACTTGGAGGAGAAAGCTAGTTCTTCTTATAGACGGGCCCAGCTTCGCGCGACGGGGGATCGGAGACGGCGCGAATATAGGACGTGAGCGCCTCGATTTCTGACTTGCTGAGAGTGTTTCCCCAGGCTGGCATGAGCGCCGACTTCTGGAGAGCTGGACCGCCGTGCGTGATGATGGCGGTGAGATCGGCGTCGCTGATCTTGTTGAGCGTATCGCCTTCGGTAAAGGGATGCGGCTTTACGTCGAGATTGTCATAATTCGAGACGCGCTCCACCGTCGACTCGGGATTATGGCAGCGATCGCAGTATTGATCGTTCAGGCGGCGGCCCAGAGTTTGCTGATAGCCCAAAGCAATCTCTTCGAGCTTGAGTTCAACTTTCTTGTGCGACTTGTCGAGCGTCGATGCCGTGATCTGATAGCGGCCAGCCATTCCACCTAGCGACACGTTGATCGTGACCTGTCCGCTGGAATCGGTCAGGCCGTTGGGGGGATCGAATGTAACGCCGGGAGCCGCGGCGAACTCTACGAGCGCTCCGCCCACGGCGGTTCCTTGGTCATCGTTGACCTGGACGACCACGGGTTGAGGCAAGAGGCTTCCGGTCTGAGCGAACTGCTTGCCACCGCTGGATTCGAGGATGGCTGATCCAAAGGCCGTGGGCTTGGGCGCCGCGGCAGACTCAGTTTTGCGCGAGCAGGAAGTTCCCAACACTATCAGCCCCAGAAGTAATGCAACGCGAGTTTTCATTTTTTTGCCACCTCCGGCTTGCCTCCGCCTTTCTGCGAGATCAGGAATGCAGTGAGCGCCCGGGCGTCCTCGTCGTTCATGGCCCGATTGGGCTCAACCGTTCCGGGCCGCAGCGACTGCGGATTCTTCATCCACTGATAGATCCATGCCGCGGTCAAGCGCGATCCCACCTGCGTCAAAGTCGGGCCGATATAGCCCTTGTCCGTCTTCGTATCGACGATGTGGCAGCCCTGGCACGAATACTTGCCGTAAAAGAGTTGCTTGCCGAGTTCGATCTGTCCCTGGGAGTAGCCGCTCAGCGGCATGGAATCGCGATCGACGGCCGGGCTCTGATACACCGTCATGATGTAGTCGGTGAGTTCGTTGGCTTCGCCGTCAGTCAAGTTGAATCGCGGCATACGGCGGATCAGCGCCGGACGCAGCGTTCCAGGATTCTTGAAGAACTGCACCAGCCACTCGCGCTGCACTGAACTTCCTTCCCATGTCAGGTCGGGAGCCATGTCTCCCCCGTGACCGTTGATGCGATGGCAACTGAAGCAGGCGAGATCGGTCATCAATTTTCCCGCTTTGCCCGCGGGCTGGTAGTCGGATTCAGGCTTGGCAGGCACCGTAAGTGATGGGGGTAGAGCATACGAACGGTCGTTGAGAGAGAGTAATGCCGTGGTCAACGAATCGATCTGCGGCGGAGTCAAGGCGTACTGTGGCATTTTCAGCCCGGGTGAGAACGCGCGCGGATTCTTGATCTTGCCTGCGATGTAATCGGGCAACGTGTGTTGCATGCCAGGCAGGAAGATAAGCTGCGTGACTGGCTTGCTGCCGATGCGGCTGAGTTCCGGCGCGAAATTCTCGGACTTTTTGATTCCGGCAATTTCGTGACAGGAAGCGCAGCCGTAATCCGAGACCAGGCGCTTGCCGTGGGCGATCTGCTCGGGCGTTGGGGCATCAAGATGGATGTTGGTAAGCAGATCGGAATCTGTTTTCGCCAGCAGGAATCCCGAGAGCGTCGCGACCTGGCTATCGTTGAAGCGATAGTGCGGCATGGCCGTGCCCTCATCGTAGGCGCGGGGGTTGCGCAGCCAAGCCTGCAGCCACTCCGGTTTCACTTTGTTGCCGACGCGAGTCAGTTCGGGGCCGACGTTGCCCCCGACCATATTGCCGGCCGCATTCTGCACGGCATGGCAGGATGCACAGAAAGATTCTCCGTAGAGACTCGCTCCTGCGGCTGGATCGGCGGCCGCTTTCGTCGAGACCGGCGCGGTGTCGCCCGGCAACGGCGTGCTGTTGGCGATGAGGAACGCCGACATATCGCGTAAGTCGTCATCGCTCAGCTTGAAGTTCGGCATGGTCGAAGTCGGCGCATAAGCTTGCGGATCTTTCAGCCAGGCAAAGATCCACTCGCGCGTAGTCTTGTCGGCGATGTGCGATAAGGATGGAGGATCGTCTGTCGGCTTCATCGTGCTGCCGTCAGGCAACTTGACAGTGTGGCAGTGCACGCAACCTTCGCGCGAGAGCAGGTTGCGTCCCTGATTCAGCTGCGGAGTTCCAGGCAGCGGTCCGCGATGGCATTGCCCGCAGGAAGATTCGATGTACTTAGCGGGTAGAATCGGCTGCTCCCAGGCGAGCGTGCTGTTGTGCGCTTCGGCAACCGTCGTGGCCGCGCCTTGCCCCCGGTGGCAGACCGTGCAGCCGAACTGATCGAGATTGTGTGGAATCGAAGGATGTTTGCGATACGGCTGCGCTGCAACATCGGTCAGGCTGGCTTCGTTTAATCCCACGTGGCAACTTGTACAGCGATCGACGACTCCGAGTTCAGGCAGCCAGATTTGCTGGATTCCGCCCTGAAAGTGGCGCTGCAGCGTGTTGGCGTCGCTGCGGTTGCGAATCATGCTTAAGTAGCCATGCTGATAGTGGCGCCATTCGCTGAAGAAGTTTTTCGCCGGAGCAATCGCCATCGAAGCCAGAAAGACCACGCTGACGACGCCAAAGGCGCGCACGCTGTCTCCGGACAACTTTTGCCAGAGCGACGTAGGTTTATCGTTCATGACCGCCGCATCCTCATCATCGTTATGAACCCTGCCATGGCCAGACCCAAGCCCAGCCTGGCCCGCGGAAGAAAGTACCGATGGCGGTAAGCACCACCAGTTCGAATAAAAACCAGGTCATCACCCAGTAGGAGAGCGGCCTAGCCGCGAGATAGCGGCGGAAGGCTGAGGGGGATTGTGGAGAACTCTGTGCCGCGAGCAACATAATGCCGGCCATGATCAGCGTCGGCACCAGAGCCGCGTAAACCTTAAATAGGAGGAGAAAGAGCGACAGGACACTGGCGACGACATAGAAGACTTGCAGGCGCCGCTGTCGGTCTTTCAAAAACAATCCGTCTGCTTCAATGTTGACTTTGAAATACGGGATGACGATCAGCGCCATCACCACCAAGCCCGGGGCTAGAACGCCCGCGACGACGGGCGGGAAGTAGTGCAGCATTTCCTGCAGTCCAAGGAAGTACCAGGGTGCCTTCGCGGGATTGGGCGTGTGCGAGGGGTCGGCGAGGCCCTCGAGCGGAGCGTTAAACATCAGTGCGATCCAGACCAGAGCGACCGCAAGGGCCATGACCGCGGTGGCCGCGCGGAACAGGACTTCCGGAAAAGTCTGGAGCTGATCTTCGGTCTCAGCTTTGACCTGCGCCGAAGTGCGGCGGGTGATGAAGACGATGCGCCGGGGAGACTTCTTCGCGTTCGAGTCGACGCCGGCGACGAAATCTTTGCTGTCGGCCATGCTATTTCACCTCCCCGGCAGAGCTCGCTCCATTTTTCGCGCGGACCGTAGCTGGCTCACTGTCATGGTTGTAAAGCCCGCCATCCTTGCGAATGCGCCAGAAGTGAATTGCGACGAAGAACATCGCCGTCAGCGGGAGGATCATGCAGTGCAGCACATAAAAACGAAGCAGGGCGTTAGCGTTGACGGCATGCCCGCCCAGAAGCAGGAAGTGGATCTTGTCTCCAATGACCGGAACTGCCGAAGCGATGTTTGAGCCTACGGTAATCGCCCAATAGGCCAGTTGATCCCATGGAAGCAGGTATCCCGTATAGCTGAGCAGCAACGTAATTAGAAGAAGAATGACACCAATCACCCAGTTGAACTCGCGCGGAGTGCGATAAGCGCCCCGATAAAACACCTTGAACATGTGTGCAAATACCAGAAAGACCATAGCGTGCGCGGTCCAGCGGTGCAGGTTGCGCAGGAACAGTCCAGAGGAGACGACGAACTGCAGGTCTTTGGTGTCGGCGTAGGCCTGCGGCGCCGAGGGATGGTAATAGAGCATCAGCGGAATGCCGGACGCGACCAGGATCAAAAACGTTCCCAGCGTCAGAGTGCCCAGATACCACGTCGCGCTGAAGCTCAACATGCGGGTGCGGACTTTGGTTGAGAACAGGTGCAGAAACACGTTCTGCTGAATGGCCAGCGCCCGCTTCAGCGTGCTCGATCCTGTACCGCTGCGGAAGATGGAGCGCCAGACCCGCGTCTGCTGTAACTCGTCGAAGTATTGGTCTACCGTCTTTGCCATGCTGATTTCCTCAATCTAGACCCGCACGAAGGAATCGCGCGCCAACGCCGGGACGTCGGTGGAGCGATCGACCAACAGATCGCCGTCGTCGTTAACCCAGATTCGTTTCCACGGCAGCGGCTTGGGGGCCGGTCCTTCGATCTTCTTTCCGTTCGTTTCAAACTTGCTGCCGTGGCAAGGGCAGGCGATGATTCCCAACTCCTGCTTCCACGCGGTCAGGCAGCCGAGGTGAGTGCACACGGCACTCAGGGAGAAATAGCCTTCCTGCGAGTGGACGATGTAGATGCCGTTATTCACGTCGAGCGTCACTGAGTCGAGCGGGTAGCGATCCGGCTTGCCCGCATTGACTACCGGCGACGGCTCGTAGAGCACGTTCGGTTCGAGATATTGATAGGAGAAAGCCGCTGTGCCGACGGCGGCGATGCTCAACGATCCCAGGCCGAGCTTGGTGAAAAATTGCCGCCGGCTGAGATCGTCTCCTAACTCACGTTTTATTTCGTCCGCCATAAGGGCCTCTTGCTATTTCTGCAATCCCGCGCCGATCGCCGCGATTGAGATCAATCCGGTCGGCTCTGCCGGAAGCAGGTTGTACGACTCCATCGTGATCGTGCCGACCGGGCAGCGCATCGCGCACAGACCACATCGAATGCAGCGGGTTTCGTCTTTCAACATGGCTGCGCCGGTGACAATGCCGAGGTCGTCGGCTTTCACTTCGTCGAACTCCACGCCGAAGCATTCCTGGTGGTCACGGATGTGCTTGACGGTTTCCGGCTCGAAGGAGATGCGATCGAGCGAAACCAATTCGAGACATTTCTCCGGGCAGACATCGACGCATCCGCCGCACAGGATGCACATGCTGCCGTCTTCCGGCGTACCCTCGAAAATCGTGTTGACCCAGCAGTGCAGGCAGCGCTGCGCCTCGGCCACGGCAGACGCAGCGTCGTAGCCAACCTCGACTTCAGTGACTCCGGTGCGGCGTTCGAGAGGAAGCATGGGGACGGGCTGGCGACTGATGTCGAGATAGCCAAGCGGCATGCCATGCCGCTTCAGTAGTTCGACTTCGATGACCGGTTCCGGATGCTTGTTACCGCGCAAGTATTCGTCAATCCCCACGGCTGCGCGTTTGCCGTCACCAACACTGTCGATGATCAGGCGAGGTCCGAACACGCAATCGCCGCCGGCGAAAATTCCGGGGGCCGAGGTCATCAGAGTCTGAGGATTCACCGCGATCAGGCCGCGAGGAGAAATTTCGACCTTGTCTTCGGAGGTGAGGAAGTCGAGACGCGGCGCTTGTCCAATCGCCATGATGATGGTGTCGCACTCGATCTGGGTCTCACTATTCTCGTAGAAAGCGGGATTGAAGCGCTTGTTCTGATCGAATACCCATTTGGTCGTCAACACCTCGAGAGCCGCGACCTTGCCGTCTTTGCCGATGACGCGTTTCGGGCCGAATCCGGGATGAATAATGATTCCTTCTTCTTCGGCTTCTTCGACTTCTTCAAGCGCGGCCGGCATTTCGTTGCGGCGCTCAAGGCAGACCAGATTCACCTCGCGTGCGCCCATGCGCAGTGCGGACAGTGAGATGTCGACCATTTCTTTGGTGGCCACGGCCGAGACACTGTCCGCCGAAGGTTCGACATCTTCGACCCCGCCGACGTGCTGCTTGACGACTTCGCGCGCCGCCGATCGGGCCACATCCATAGCGACGTTGCCGCCGCCGATCACGATCACATTCTTGCCGATAGTGAACTTGTAGCCAAGATTAACGTTGAGCAGGAAATCGATTCCCTTGTGTACGCCGTCAAGATCCACGCCCGGGATGCTCAGATCGCGGCTGCGATGCGCGCCAACAGCAATCAGCACGGCGTCGAATCCCTGCCGCCGCAAGTCGGAGATGGAGAAGTCGCGCCCGGCGGCGTGGTTCAGCTTCAGGGTAATATCGCCAGTCTCAAGAATCTCGCGGACCTGCGCCTCGACCACATCGCGCGGCAGGCGGTATTCGGGAATTCCGAGGTAGAGCATTCCTCCCGCGACGGGCGCCGCTTCGAAGATGGTGACCGCATAGCCCATCAGGGCGAGATCATGCGCAGCTGATAGGCCCGACCGGACCGCCGCCAACTACCGCTACTTCTAAATGGAAGTTTCTTCTGCGCGCGTCCTTCGTTGACATTGATCGGGATGCTTGGACTCTGGACCATACTGCTCAGTAAGGAACCGCTTCAGCGCACGGATCGAGATCGGCTTATCGATCTCGCCGCGGCGGCACGCGGTCTCGCAAGGGTGCGCGCAGACTCGCCCGCAGATGCTGGCCAGCGGGTTCGGATCTCGTGCCAGCCGGTAGGCTTCCTCAAATCGTCCTTCGGCAATCAGGCCAACATAGCGTCCGGCATTGGTATGGGCCGGGCACGCCATCATGCAGGGAAAGTTTGTGTGCAGCCAATCCCCGTCGACCTTCTTATTCCTGAATCTCTTGAGCATTGGCGTCGCTTCGAAGCTCGGAGCTAGAACGGCAGCTAAGTGTTGAGATAAGGAAAACGAGCGGGGAGCGGCGCCCCAAGCATGCCACTCCCCAACACGCTACTCGACAACAGGCCCTACTTGGCCAGGGTAAAATCCGCCTTGCCGCCACCGGCCACGGTCACAGGCTTGGATTGATTCTTGGCGCCTTCGTGCCAAACCACGAGCGTATAGCTGCCGTCTGGAACGTCTTTGATTTTGTAGCTGCCACTATCGTCGGTTTCCGTGAAGTAGGGAGTCGGGCTGACGACGATATATCCCGCCATGTCCGGGTGGACGTTGCAGAGCACCGGCACGACGCCTGCCTTATCGAACGTAAAAGACCGCTTGTCGCCTTTGGGCCACGTTCCAAGATTATGTCCCGCTTTCTTGTCGGTGCCGACGGCAGTCCAGAAGACGTTGTGCTGGACTGTATCGCTATTCAGGAAATCAACTGTCGTCCCTTGGAGTACGACCATGACGTGCGGTGCAAAGACCAGGCCTTTCTGATCCATCACCGGATGATCTTTGGGAGCGGGGAAGGCTTTTCCTGGAATGGCGTCTACGTAAACGACTGACTTACCCTTCATGCCTGTGACCTTACCTTCGATATCTCCCGCCGAAGCTGCCACGCACAGGCCAGCGACGACGAACATCAACACTAAGCGTTTGTGTTTCATTATGCTGTTCTCCTTGGCATTCGCACCGATAAGCATCGGCGCGTATCTCAGAAAATGAATCTTGCAACCAGATAAACCGTGTTATTGCCGCTCGCCTTGCGACCGGCGCCGTCATAATTGTTCGCCCCTCCGTTGAAGCGCGTGTATCCCGTGTACTGGGCGGAGAGCTGCAGGTTCTGCCAGGGCCAGTAAGAAAAGTTCCCAATGTATCCCGCCCCTCTGGGATCACCATTTGCACTTCCACTGACAGCACTCTGTTGATAGAGAAGGATGTCGGGGGTACCTGAGGTATCGAACCAACCAAACGTGCCCGAATATTTATTGCCGATGTGGTATTCGGCGTTGGCAAGAATTGTGTTGAGATGATGGCTGCCGGGCGAAGCCGCTTGCAAAGCCGCACTCGCTACTAGGTTGGAATTCTCGCGAATGTAGGTGCCACGGAACGAAAGCACGTCGGTTCGGAACAACGTCCGATCGATTTGAGCGTCGACTGCCCAGTCGGTGTAGTCGTCTTCCAGTCCGGTGATCGCACCGGGACTGGTTCGCATGTGCATGCCGTAGGTACCGACTTCATACTGTGTCTTGCCCGTGAGTTGCTGCCAGGCAACCCGCCAGTAGGGCGAGAGGCCGCGGATGTTGTAAGCAAAGTCAGTTCCTGCATTCGGCAAGGAATTGCCAACGTGGGCTGATCGATACAACGTGAGGTCGGCATAAAGATGGTTATTCCACATAGCCATAACCACCGAAACCGGCGACATCCTGCCCCACGGACGTGATGATTGGTGCGGCGGTTGGAGTCGGCGCCCAGTCATCGGCGACCCACGGGAAACCCCATCCGGGCGTGCTGTTCCAGAGGTCTTCGACGGTCGGGTTGTTGTTGACGTTCAGACCGTAGACCAGTTCTTTGCCGCCCCATTTCGTCGTATTCGCATAACGGATATCGGTGTTATCGATGCTGAAGTGGTCGGCTTGTGTGTCATACGTCATCTGCATGAAGCTGCCGACGTGTGTAGTCCAGGCGCCCGAGATAAACAGCGAAACATCCTGGGGCAGTTCGACGCTGCCGTTTTGCGTTCCCGGAACGGGGGATTTTGTCGAGGTAAACGAGGTTTCGAGCATGGCCGAGAGTGGCAGAGATGCCAGCAGATCCAGCGCGGCCCGTTTCTTGCCGCCATCCGCTTTAATGACTTTGGTCTCGTCCGCGCGATCCACGTACCCCAGCAGCTTGAATCGACGTCCGGCAGGGTTGAGTTCCGGAGGAGTGTAGTGACATCCGCTGCACGCCAGGCCCGTCTGCCGAGCATAGCTCGGAACGGCCTCGGCTTTAGGCGGATTCAGCGCGGAGAAGTACAGCAAACTCAGAATTGCAGCTACCGTCAGTAAGAAAGCCGCGACCATTTTCATCTGGCATCTCCTTTTTTCGGGACCACAGGGTCCCAGGGAACCTGCCTCACGCTTACAGAACTGTATGCGACGGCAAGCATGGGCCTGCTTAAGCGCATCGAAGTCGCCTCCAAGTCATGATTACCTAAGGTTTGTTGCCCTCTAGTCTTGTTGCAGGATGAGCGTGATACTAGCGACGGTCGTAGGAGTTTGCCGGAAGTTGAATCACACTTGAACGTGATTTCAGTCACAAATTGGAATACTGCTGAGAGAACGCCGAAAACTGAAACGCGAGAGTTTCTTGTTCTTGATCGATGTGCGGAGCCGCAGAGGCAGAATGGCGAAGCTGATGAACGGTCAGGACGTACGGATTAGCACCAAAAGGACTTAATTACAGGAGACGGGGAACGAGGGCGCGTCAGAACTTGCACACGAGCACAGTTCGAGGCATCGTGGACCTTCTGGTCTTGTGCGAAAATCAGTCGATCCGTGCCAGGGTTCGCAGACATTCAGCCGCCCTCTTGAATCACTTGTGGATGTAATCTTGATCACAATGTCGCGGCTCCAAGAGCAGGTGTGCTGAAGGACCACCGCTGCCCACGTCTTTCAGTGCAGCGCTGCCGCATCGAGCTGTGAGGGGATCGATCAAGTTCGTAGGGAGAGCGTCAGGTCGAGTGGGAAAAGGGGGATGCAGTATTCGCTAGGTGTTCGCCCTAACCGGAAAAACCACTGTGCCCAAATTGTACCCAACAACCGGCAAAAGTACCCTCCTTGGCCTTCTGGACTCAATAGGAGTCAATAAGTTGCGAGCTGTCAACACCCCGAAATAGACCGAGCCCGACTAGCTCCACCAAATCCTTCAAACAGTTGGCCTTGGCTGGGCATTCCGGTGCAGACTCGAACGGGAGGATGGTAGGCTGTGCGCATGCCTCGGCTACGAATTGTTCAAACTGGCCTGTTCTTTGTTCTCGCCGCGTTCTGCGCTTCTTACGCCCAGAATTCGGTTGACCTGAAGCCTTCACCACAGCAAGTCGAATGGCAGGATCTGGAGATGGGAGCGATTGTCCACTTCGGTCCGAACACGTTTCTCGACCGCGAGTGGGGCGATGGGACGGCGGATCCGAAGGTATTCAATCCTACGCAATTTGATCCCGAGCAGTGGATGCAGGCATTGAAATCTGCGGGGATGAAATACGTGATCTTTGTGGCGAAGCATCACGATGGATTTTGTTTGTGGCCGACGGGACAAACCGACTACAGCGTGAAGAGCAGTCCTTGGGAGAACGGTCAGGGAGACGCGGTGCGGCGCGTGGAAGAAGCGGCAAGAAAGTACGGGCTGAAGTTTGGAGTCTATCTTTCACCGTGGGATCGTCACGAGCCGCGCTACAGGGACTCGGCTGAATATGACAAGTACTACGCAGCGGAACTCGATGAGTTAGTTCAGAACTACGGCGACCTTGAGGAGTTCTGGCTTGATGGCGCTGGCAGCGAGGGGCACGTTTACAACTTCCCACGCATCATTGAGGAGTTGCGCACTTACCAGCCCAACACGCTCGTGTTTGCCGATGTCGCACTGTTCGAGTATGGCGATATTCGCTGGGTAGGAAATGAGGGGGGAGCGATTCCTTACGAAAACTGGAACGTGATCGACCGGCATGGATACCTGCGATGGCGTCCGGTGGAAGCGGACACTCCGCTGCGTAAGGAGCACTGGTTCTGGCATCCGAATGACGAGTCGAGTCTTAAGAGTTTGCCGGAGCTGATTTCTACATACGAGCAGACGGTGGGGCGGGGCGGACAGCTGGTGCTAGGAGTTGCGCCGGATCGCCGAGGACTACTGCCTGACGCTGACGTGCAACGATTGAACGAATTTGGCGCGGCCCTTCATCAGCGATACGGCAACAATCTTGTGGCCCGGCACGTCAAGTCGAATGCCGAGGAGGAACTCGCGCTCGATGGCAATCCCGATACGTTCTGGTCGGCGCCGGCCGGCTCGCATCACGCGGTGCTGGAGGTGAGTTTCGACAAGCCCATCACGTTCGATCACGCGCTGACCATGGAATGGCTGAACGCGGGGCAGCATGTGCAGAAATACTCGGTTGACGTCTATAGAAATGGGAAGTGGAATGAGGTAGTTCGGGGACATGCGATCGGGCACAAGAAGATTGATGCGTTCGCGCCCGTCACTGCATCGCGGGTACGATTGAATATCCTGTCATCATCGGCAGAGGCTCACATTCGCGAGTTTCAGCTTTTCAATGTAGCGGGGGTCGCGAAGTAACAATTAAACTCTCTGCACTTCAATTCCTTGCTCAAGGAATGGCGCGATTGCTTTGTCGGAGGCGCGCGTGTCGGTGACGATCATGTGAACTCCGGAGATCGGACAGATCAAGGCTGGCGTCACGACGCCAAACTTGGTGGAGTCCGCGACCACGACGGTCTGTTTGGCTTGCTGAATCATCGCGCGGAAGGTTAGCCCCTCTTCCGGTTCGATGACGGTGATGCCGCGGGCAATATCGATTCCGCAGGCGCTCACGAAGACCCGGTCCATGTACATATCTTTCAACGAGGCGATGGCGGCGTGTCCGACCAGTGAGAATGAGCCCGCCCATTGCACGAAGCCTCCTGTGACGAAGGTCTTCAGGCCGGGGCAGTTGCTCAACTCCATAGCGATGTTGATGCCATTGGTGATGACGCGGATGTTGTGGCGGTTCCGCAGATTGCGCGCGACGTGAGTCGTCGTCGTGCCGGCGGTGAAGCCGACGGTCTCGTTCTCTTGAATCAGTTCAGCGGCGGTCATTCCAATGCGGCGCTTTTCGGGAGCCCGATGTTGCTCGCGGTTTTGAAACAGGGAGTCGTAGCGGAAGGGCTCGTACAGAAGCGGTTCGACTAGGGTGACTCCGCCGTGGGTACGTCGAACCAAGCCCTTCGCTTCGAGCTTGGCGAGGTCGCGGCGAACGCTCGCCGCTGATGTGCTCAGTCGTGAGATGAGATCATCGAGCGAGATGCTGCCTTCCTGGCGCAACTCCCGCAGAATTTGGTCCGCCCTGTTGCGTGCCTTCATTTGAGAACATCTCCCTGCCCGACCGGTCGAACGCCGAGTGTACAACAACTGTCTGGCGGGTCAATCGATATTGTGCAAAATTATGCATATAGAGCAGGCTGATGATTGAATTCGCGATATACGATCATATTTTCTTGACAGCCGATCGGAGCCAGTGCGATAAGGGAATCCCCGGATTGGGAAGCCTCCCCCGGGTACCCGCCCGTTGAAGGAGCCAGCAATGTACTCCCCCCGTCGTTTTTCTTTAGGATTTCTCGTTTCCGCCGTTGTCACAACCTTCTTCTTCTCCGCAGCCATGTTTGCGCAAGGCACGAACCGGCAGATCGGAACTCAATTTGAGGTGACTGCCGATCCACTGGTGCAACGGCCAGAAGGGAAGCCCTGCGTCGTTCAGCTTTTCTCCAACTTCACGTTCGCGTTTTTCTCCGATACCGCGCAGACTTTTCAATTCACGCCTCCGGCGCACTGCCCTGGGCCGTGGAAAAAGGTTGTGCTCGACACCGATTTCAGCGAAAACGGTGGAGTGCAATTCGACCGCACGGCGAGCATGTACCTGGGAAACGTGAACGTCTATTTTGGAACTACGCCTGAGCCGCTGGCGACCCTCACCAACACGTGGCACGTTGAACGCGATGTGACTGACTACTCCGCGCTAGTGAGCATGGCGCAAACGGGTACGATGATATTGCAGAACTGCACGACGGATTGTCCTCCCCCGTACAACACATTTCTGAACGGAGTCTTCACGGTGAGTGCGGACCTGGAGTTCTATCCAGAGGATCGCCATGATCACGACCGCGGTGATCATCATGGGGCACAGGTTGGGACCCCTGACGCCGTACTTCCCCTGATCCAAATCAATGGCAGCGGCGGAATCAACCTGCCGGCGACCTTGTCTTCGCCAACCGACCAGCTCTCGACGACGTTCACCCTGCCCACCAACATTGAGCGCGTTTACCTCGACGTCGTTTCGCAGAGCCAATCGACCGACGAGCAGTGGTATGGCTGCTTTCCCAACGACCTGAGCAGCATTAACGAAGTGTACGGATGCGGGAACACCGATTTCCGCGAGACCGAAGTCAGCATCGACGGCAAACCTGCAGGCCTCGCGCCGGTTTCGCCCTGGGTCTACACCGGATTTCTTCCCGATCAATGGGTGCCGATGCCGGGCGCGCAGACGCTCGACTTCGTTCCATATCGCGTAAACCTGACGCCGTTCGCGGGCCAGTTGAACGACGGCAAGACGCACACTGTGGCACTGAGCGTGTTCAACGACGACAGTTATTTCTCCGTGACCGCATCGCTGTTGCTCTTCCTCGATCACGGATCGTCGAAGGTGACGGGTGCAGTGACCAAGAACAATTTGGCTGCCCCGTCTCCGGTGGTTACCGAGAACGTGCAAGGAACGTCGACGGTGACCGGAACGATCGGAGTCAAGTCGGATCGTAAGTTCACCATTGCGGGATACGTCAACACATCGCACGGAAAAGTGTCGACATCGGTTTCGGCGCATCAGGACTTCTCCAGTACGCAAACGATCGACTTCGACGTTGCCAACGGCACGGTGTTCGACCAGAAGACCGCGCTGCAAAACAGCGTTGCGGCCACTACGACCGTTTCGAGCTGGGAGGGAACGGTAACCACACTCAACAACTTCAGCTTCCCGATTAAGGTGGACTTCGTGTACCCGGTCAGTGCTTCGCCGTTTGGCTTTACCGTGGCGACAGCGCAGAACTATCACACCGACAGCCAGGAGTATTTCGGCAAATTCCTGGTTGGCTTTAACTCGACCACGAATTCGGTGAAGGCCAGCGACGTGAGTCCGGCGACAAGTTCGCAGGACTACAACGCCTTTGGGTCGGATGGAGTGTTCTATGATTGCCAGATCGCGTCGCAGAACAACAGTCTGACCAAAGTCAGCCGCGGTTGCGGACCCAGCAAGCACTAGGAGAGATGTAGGCTTGACGATGTCTTGGCCCGGTCCGATCGGATCGGGCCTTTTCTATGACCTGGGGGAAATTCGACCGATAAAGAGTGCGAATGCCCTGTCCAAAGGGCTTTTCCGCGAGGGGATCGTTATCAACAGACATGGCAACATCGGGCAATGTGTTGGCTGGAAACGCCGTTATATTGTGCTGGAAGTGATTGAAACTGGCCGAAACGATCATTTTGTTCTTGACAGTGATCAACGGAACTCATTACCGTCGGCTGTTGGAAGCCGGTCCAGCGGGCGCGGTCTTGGGCTCCCCGCGAAGTCGGCACAACCCATTGAGGACATTATGAGAATTAGTTCACTCTCCCGCTATTTGCTTGGAAGCTGTCTCGCGGTTCTGTTGTGCCTGTCGCCGGCTCTGGGGCAAACCGTTACCGGATCAATCACAGGACAGGTAACTGATCCCAGCGGCGCCGTGGTGGTCGGCGCGACCGTCACCGCTGAGAACACCGCAACGGGAGTGAAGACTTCTGCGAAAACGAATGCATCGGGCGTGTACACGATCCGGTTCCTGCCGATCGGCACCTACAAAGCGACCATCGAAGCGAACGGCTTCGTGACCGAGTCAGTTCAGGAATTTTCGCTGGAAATTGATCAGACCGCCAAGATCGACGGCCATCTGACGATCGGTACGTCGAGCACGGTGGTTGTACAGGCGGACTTTCATCCGATCCTCGACACTTCGGACGCGACGTTGGGAAATACTCTCTCGACCAACGAGATCCAGAACATCCCGCTGAACGGGCGCAACTTCTCTTCACTAACGCTTTTCCAACCGGGGTCCATCGCCACCGACCCACCGGTCTGAGTGGCAACAATGCCATCGAGCGGAACACTTACAACAGCGGCACCGTGGCGGTCAATGGCAATCGCCAACAGGGAAACAACTACATGATCGAAGGGGCCGACAACAACGAACCGCAGAACAACCTGATCGGCTACAATCCGGCGCCGGACGCCATCCGGAAGTAAGGTCGTCGTCGGCGAACGCCAATGCCAGCTACGGCAACGCAAATGGCGGTGCGGTCGTCGCTATTTTGAAGTCCGGGCACGAACCAGTTGCATGGGTCCGCTCTACGACTATCTGCAGAACCAGAACCTCGATGCCAACAGCTGGGCGAACGATCATGTCTTCCCAGCTATCCCAACACCAATTCTTACACCCAGAACATTTTCGGCGGGAACCGTCGGCGGTCCCAGTAATCAGAAACAAGCTTTTCTTCTTTGCAGACTATGAGGGAGTGCGTCAGGCACACCGCGCGGCCAGGCCTAGGCTAGCGTTCTTACTCCGGACATGTTGCAGGGCAATTTTCAGCTCTCTTGAGTTGGGACGGCATCCAGCTCTACGATACGCAGAATAGCTTTGCGCCATACTAAAGGAACCAGATTCCGGTCGTGAATCCGGTCGCGGCAGTATCTTGCCGCAAACCTGGCGTGTATCCAGCTCCAAATGCGACGCCGACGGATGGGTTGATCCAAGAACAACTATGTGGGTCCGCAAACAAGTTTTGTCACGAATAACCAGGAAGACTTCAAGGTCGACTGGACGCCGAGGGATGCAGATAAGTTCAACTGCGTTCTACTCGCAAGGAACCGGCAACGACTTTACGACGGCGATTGATCCCGGTGGCTTTTTCCGGCGCACAATTCATATCCGACAAAGATTGCGGGTGCCAGTTTCGTTCACACATTCTCGCCGTCAATCATCAATGAATTCCGACTTCGGGCTTTACACGCGTGCGTTGGAACAACGGAGTCTCCGAGCGATCCGTGGGCTTTTTGGTCTTACCGGTGACCAGACAGTGGGCATACCGTTCGGACGCAGAAATATGTTGGGTTCACCGGGCAGAGCATCAACAACAACGCCAGCTATGTCGGCACCAATGCCAATCCGCAGGTTTTCACTGACAACACTTTTAATTATTACGACAATCTGACCTGGCAACGCGGGCGACATCTGTTCACGACCGGCGTCCAGGCGACCCGATATCAACAGAATTATCTCAATGCTGGCAACGTCGGATTCCTCGGGCAATTCAGTTATACCGGCATTTATTGTTCAAACCGGAGCTGCCGACGGTCAGGTTACGGCCCCGCAGACTTTGTTCTAGGCCGCATCGCGAACGTTCACTGGCGTCGCCTCTCGGCAATGGTGGGAAATCGGCAATGGCGTGTGGCCGGCTATTTCCAGGATGATTTTAAGTTCACTTCGAGGCTGACACTTAACCTCGGATTGCGTTACGAAATCGACCAGCCATGGTACGAGCAGAACGACAAGACTGCGAACGTGCTTCCCGACGGCACTGTGGAGTATGCAGGCCATGTCCCAGTGGGCGCGGTTCCGGGGTCGATCATTTGTCCAAGCATTCCTGCTATGACGCCAACTACAGGCAGATTATGCCGCGGCTTGGGATTTGCATACCAAGCGATGAGTCCGAAACTGGTAGTTCGTGGCGGATACGGCGCAAGCAGTTTCTTCGAGGGGTTTTCTTTCAATCAGCGTTTGACATCCAGCCCCCCGTTCTCGCTTGCGATTAACAGCAATGCTCCGATACCAATCGTGGGATCAGGCGGAACGCCATTCTCGGTGACGGACGCCTTCAGCCAGCCGCTTGGCATCAATAATTCCTTGTATTCCGTCTGGCCGCAGGACATGCAGCCAGCCTATATCCATCAATTCAGCGTTATGACGGAATATGCGCTAACCAATCAATTGTCGTTGAGCGTGGGATACCACGGACAGGCGGGCGATCACTTAGCTGACTACCGCGATGGAAATCAGATTCCCATCGCAAACGCGCCAGCGCCCAGGACATCTCATCACCGCGAACGGTTGCGGGGCTCCGTCTCCCGGCGGCGCTGCCAGACTCCTTACTACTCCTTAGTTGGAGAGTGCGGCAGCCATTCTGATCACCGAATCCAAGCCAGAATGAACTACAACTCTGGCCAGTTAACATTGCGACAACGAACTCATCACGGCCTGGAGTACACGTTCAACTATTCCTTATCAAAGTCCATGACCAACTCTTCCGGCAACTATGCGGTGGCCAATACGAGTTGAATGGTTCGTCATTCCAAGATGCCTACAATATCAATGGCGACTACGGTCCGTCCGCGATGGATATTCGCCACAGCTTGAACTTCGTTGGTGTGTATGACCTGCCCTTTGGTCACGGCCGCGCCTATGGCGGTGACGCGAGCGGGTTTATGCAGGCGGTGTTCGGAGGATGGAGGCTATCCGCCGCCGCCGTGTTGTATTCGGGATTCCCGGTGACGATTTTTGGTCCCGAACAACAACGGCGCGAACAACTCGTATGGGTATAACCGCGCCAATCAGTATCGCAAGATGGTGATATCGCAGGCCGGACGATTCAGAACTGGTGGGGCACGATCCCTCGGCGACTCCCTGTCAGGTGCGGGAATCGACGATGGAATCTGTGCCTACGGTGCCGAAGGCGTCCTTCAATTCGGTACTGCGCATAACAGCACCGAGCGCGCGCCGGGATATCGGCAAGTCGATACTTCGTTCTTTAAGGACTTCCATGTCTGGCGCGAGACAAGTGCTTGGTTTCCGCGCTGACTTCTTCAACGTTTTCAACATTGCGAGCTACGGAAATCCAGACAACGAAATTACCGACAGCAGTTTCGGTCAGATCACCAGCGTGCGTTCGCATGCGCGGCAGTACACAGCTTAGCTTGCATTACAGCTTTTAGGCCAACCCTCCTCCCCAAGGGAGTCTGCTGGAATGCTTTCGGCAGACTCCCGGCATCTCGCAAGGCACATTGGAGACTGCACAGGCCTTCAAACTACGTACTCGCACGAGGAGTGATCAACCACGGGACTAGGCGATAAACGCTTTGGCGCGCTAGTCTTGCGGCGCCGTGAATCAGACCATGACCGAACAGGTGCTCATCGAGGTATGCGTTGACTCCGTTGCATCTGCGATTGCCGCAGAACGGGGTGGCGCAGCGCGTGTGGAGTTGTGCAGCAGCCTGCTCGAAGGAGGCGTTACTCCCAGCGCTGGAATGATCGAGTTGGTTCGGGCGAAGACGAAGGCGTCTCTGGGCCTGCAGGTGATCATTCGTCCGCGAGGCGGAGATTTTTGTTACAGCGACGAAGAAATCGAGATCATGAGTCGCGATATTGAGACTGCCAAGGACCTGAATGCGGATGGCGTCGTGTTCGGCGTTCTTGATGAGGATGGCAACGTGAACTCGACTCGCACGCGTCAGTTGGTCGACTTGGCGCGGCCGCTGAATGTCACGTTCCATCGTGCGTTTGATATGTCGGCGGACTTGTTTCGCGCGCTGGAAGACGTCTGCGAAACGGGAGCGGACCGCATTCTGACTTCAGGCGGCGAACAGACGTGCCTGCAGGGCGTGGATATGCTGGCCCGTCTTGCGGAGGCCGCGCGAGGTCGCATCACTCTGATGGCTGGTGGCGGCATTGGGCACGACAACGCTGCCGCGATCGTCGAGCGCACCGGTGTGAACGAGATTCACGTGGGATTGAGCAGTCCGGTTCCAAGCCCTATGCTCTATCGCAATCTGCGAGTGTCGATGGGGAAGGCGCCGGGACGCGAATACCAGCGCATGCAGGTGCTGCAAGAAAATGTGACACGACTCCGGCAGGCGGTCGCGCTGGCTAAGACCTAGTCTCTTCCGCGCGCGATCAATCGCTTAGTATCGACGCGCGTTCAAGCGAAACATGATACTTACGGTAACGCGAAGATCGTTCTCGGGCTGAACGACGGCGTCAGAGTTCACGTAAGAAGTGCGCAGATAATCTCCGCCAATGCGCACGGCAAAAGGTCCGAACAAGGATTGTTCAAATCCTCCGCCCAGCGCGTAAGACGGCCGGGCTACCCATCCGTGCAAGTAATTCGTGCCGGAGACTGGTACGGCGCCGCCTACCAGGCTCGCGCCGATCAGCGCATGAAGGAACACGCGGTTATTCCGGCGCTCGATCGGATAGAACACAGGACCGCCGAGAAAACTCAGAACATAGCCGTTCTGCCCAGTGCCGAGAACGTTCCAGGCGCGGGCGTAACCTGCGTCGACCGTAGCTCCCCAGTGCTGACTGAAGTCGATGTGCCCGCCGGCATCGAGGCCGTTTAGATTGACTCGTCCCGCATCCGGAGTCGCAACTGTGATGTAGCTGTAACCGAAACTCACATTGAACGACGGACCTGAGCCCGCGGGTGCCGTGGTTTGCAGATGGCTCTGCGCTGCGGCGCTCGCCACCAGCAGCAGCACGAAGAAGGAAATCTTGCCCATGGCTCCCATCCAGTCAGTTTTTCGGTTCGGACGGCGGATCTCAGAGTGGAACTGCAGTCCTCAAAATAAGCGGTGCGGAGCAACGAGGTAAACGTGACCACAGGCTGTGTTCTTAAGTAACAAGCCGCTGAAAGAGGGTTGGGAAGCAGTTCGAACAGAAAAAACCGCACAGTTTACGCTGTGCGGTGAGATCGTCGAAAGCTGGTAGAAATCGAGCGCTATACCTTGGCGCGTCTGCGGCGAATTAACGCCGCAACGCCGATCAGGCCCGCCCCAAAAAGAGTCAGAGTTCCGGGCTCTGGAACCGGGCTGAAGCCGATGAACTCCTGCGGACCAGTGCCCGGCTTGCCATTGAGTGGAGTGTAGAGCAGCAGGCCGTTGTATGCGCTGTTCGAGGCGGTCTGGGCCAGAGCCAGGTAAGCTGCGTCCGTTGCCGCTCCGCCGTACGTAGTAAATAGCGCGTTACTCTGCGCGTTGCCGGAGAAGAGTCCCCACACTGCCCATTGCGCTTGCAACGTGGTGAGCGTACCCGCCAGCATGCTCTTGTAGATCAGGCCGGCCGCCTTGTAGTCCATGATCATGGAAGGGCCGAACATGCTGCTGGCGATACCTTGAAGAAAGGGAGTAACCGTTGCCGTCCATGTTTCTCCGCGGGTGACATTGTTGTCGTAGGAGTCACACATCAGCGGAGTGTAGGTGCTGCTGCCGTTGATGGAAACATAGAAATGCTGATCCTGATACTCGAACTTCATCGTAACCGACGTCGCGGATGCGGTGTTGACGAGGAGAAGCGAGAGGAACCCCAGGATGAGGACAAGATAAATACGGCTGGTTCGCATAGGTTGACTTCCTGTAAAGCAGCAAATAGTACCACTGCGTGCAGCACAATGGAATGGCCAAAGTGTGTTGTTTGCAAATGACTTTCGCAGACTCTCGCGGGAATCTCAGGGAGGATCTTCTTTCATCGACGTTACGCAAACAGAAGGACACATTCTGTGCAAAGCGCTGCAGTGTTCTGTTAGCATGGTGGCCGTCGGCGCACGGATCCCTTGTGTTTCGCGGCAATTGAAAGCGGGGCAACGGCCCTGAAAATGCATAAAATCCGCGCGGTGAAGTGTCTTTCCGGTCCCAGAGGTAGGTGGAGTTGCTGAATCAACCGCAAGCAGGGGGCAATGAGACGGTAGTCCGCCGCCGGACCCGCCGTCATCGTCGTAATCGCCTGCTTCGTCGCGCTTCGCTGCTGGCCTCGGTTGTTGTGCTGGGCATTGGCTTTTCCACGATTGTTCTGCGGCACCTTAGTCCCTCTTGGTTCCACGTTTCGCGTTCGACCGAGCGCGGGTCCCAAACCTTCGATCCAAAGCAGGATCTTCTCTTGCTGACGCAGCAGGAAACTTTGCGTCAGATGGAAAACCGACCGGTATATCCGTATTCGATCGTGCCTGGCGGTGTGCGCGACGCGCAGGAACTGAAGTGGGCGGCGGATCACGATCCGGTCGTTCGCGCGCATTACGCGGGATTCGATTACGACCATGCGCGCGTGGTTCGCTTGGTTCTGGCGCGCACGGCGTTTGTTTCATATCGCATCGGAAACAAGGTCTACTGGACGAGACGCAGGATCAAGCTAAAGAAGGGCGAGACCGTACTGACCGACGGCAAGATCACAGCGCGCACGCGCTGCGCCAATCGCGTCGAGGAAGTTCCGCAGCAGGCGAATTCTTCGTCGGAGCCGCCGGCCGTAGTGTTCGAAGAACCCGTGATGCCCTCGCTTGGGACGGCAACACAGGGTCCTCCGGTACTGTTTCAGTCGACGTTGTCGAGCCCGAGCGAATCGACTGCGCCGTTGAGCGTGTACAGTCCTCTCACGGGCGGACTGTGGATTCCCATTTTTCCGCCGCCTCTGCCCGGCGTTTGCGGCCTTGGCAAGAAGACGACGAGCGGAGGCAAGAAAAAAGGCGGACCATGCGCTCCTGGGGGCGGTGGTGGGGGTGAAGTCCCCGAGCCAGGCACGTGGCTGCTCGTTGGCACAGGATTGGCCCTCACCTACTGGACGACGCGCCGCGCACACATCAGAACTTAGGTCGGCTGTTTTCTCTCGTATCCCTCGCTTCAGGTTGCGCTCTTTCACCCTCTTCCGATAGCCTTTTCGCCTGCTCGGATGTGGAGGTGAGGGTGCGTTCTGCGCGCGTGGATTCTTCGACTGTTCACATTTCGTTTCTTCTCGCCATTCTTTTGTTCGCCCCACTGCTTGCAGCTCAGACGATCCGGCTGCATGTTGATCTCACCGACGCTCGGCGAAATATTTATCACGCTCACTTACAGATTCCCGTGCAGGCGGGCGATGTCTCACTAGTTTTCCCCAAGTGGATTCCCGGTAACCATCGACCTAGCGGACCGATCGGCGCACTTACGGGAATTCGCGTGGAGGGCGCGGGCCAGGCACTCCCATGGCAGCGCGACGAGATCGAGATGTACGAATTTCACGTGAACGTTCCAGCAGGCGTCAGTTCGATCGACGTTTCACTCGACGCGATCACGACGCTCGACAGCGCCGGCGCGCGTGGTCCAGCCGCTTCGAGCAATGTTCTTGACTTGAACTGGAATGCCATGCTGCTCTATCCGAAGGGCGCGCGATCCGATGACGTGACGTTCGCGCCGTCTGTGACGCTGCCTGCTGGATGGAAGTTCGGCACTGCGCTGACGGTGGCGCGGGCGGCCAGCGACGACGTTGAGTTCTCCCCCGTTTCTCTTACTACGCTGATCGATTCACCACTGATCGCGGGGGCGCACTACCGCAAGATCGAATTGACCAAGCCCGGCGAAGTGCCGGTGCATGTGATGGACGTGGTCGCTGAGGACGAGGCCGACCTCGCCATGAGTGCCGCGGATGTTGCGGCATATCAAAAACTGGTGGCTGAGACGGGAGCGTTATTCGGAGCGCGACACTATCGGCAATACCACTTTCTTCTCACGTTGAGCGATCAGGTCGGTGAGCATGGGCTGGAGCATCACGAGTCGAACGACAGCGTCGAGGCCGAGCGGGCACTACTGAGTCCCGAGTTGCACATGCTGTTTGCGGATCTGGTGCCGCACGAATTCACGCACTCCTGGAACGGAAAATATCGCCGTCCCGCAGGACTGGTGACGGCGAATTATCAGGAGCCGATGATCGCGGACCTGTTGTGGGTGTACGAAGGTCTGACGCAGTATCTCGGCACCGTGCTGGCGGCGCGGTCGGGACTGTGGACGGACGAACAATATCGCGAGGCTCTGGCAGCGACCGCTGCCGAACTCGATCATCGCGCCGGCCGGACGTGGCGACCGTTGGAAGATACGGCACGCTCGGTGCAGACGCTGCGCATGATGGGATCGCAATGGCAGAACTGGCGGCGTGGCCTCGACTACTATCCGGAGGGCGAACTGATCTGGCTGGAGGTGGACTCGATCATCCGGCAGCAGACGCATGGCGAGCGATCTCTGAATGATTTCTGCCGAAGTTTCCACGGGGGCCAGAGCGGTCCACCCAAAGTCGTACCGTATACGTTCGACGATGTGATTCGTGCCCTGAACGATGTCGCGCCATACGACTGGGCAAAGCTTCTGCGCGAACGGGTCGGCGCCACCAGCACACATGCTCCGCTGGGAGGCATTGAGCGCGGCGGCTGGAAACTGGTTTACAACGAAAAGCCGAATGCGTCGAGCGAGGCGCTGGAGAAGGTGGCCAAGTTCGCAGACTTCTCGTATTCGCTGGGATTCACGATTGGCGAGGACGGCAAACTCGATGACGTCATCGTGGGATCGCCTGCCTACCAGGCGGGTCTCGGTCCCGGCATGAAGTTGCTGGCGGTCAATGGGCGAAAGTGGTCGCCGCCTATTCTGCGGGAGGCACTGAAAGCGGCACAGCGAACCGGCGGACCGATCGAATTGCTGGCCGAGAATGCGCAGTTCTTCAAGACTTACCAGGTGGAGTATCACGACGGCGATAGGAACCCACACCTCGAGCGCGTTTCGAACGAGCCTGATGTCTTGGGAGCGATCCTCAAGCCGCTCAGTCACTAGGCCGGGATGTCTTAGGTCAGACCTCAGACCTTAGACCCGAGACCTCCGGCGTCAGGTCAAACTTCGACCTTTTCCGCCCCGATTTCCGGCCTTGGTTCTAGTACTAACGTAAGGTCGCTTCGGAAGCGTGGCTGCTACAATCGCGGTATAGCCCGTTGTTCTCGAGCCAGCACAAGAGCTTGCCCGCAGGTGTGCATGTACAGTTTCCCTCGAATTGTTGTGACCGTTCTTTTGCCGGCTGCCCTCTTGGTGCCGCTGGCCACGGGGGCTTCGGCACAAGCGCAGACTCCGCATGGAGAGGCTTCCGTCCGCCGGATCAAAGTTCTCGGCAGTAAAGATACGGTTGAGATTGAAGTCGAAGGCAGCGACCGACTGGTGCCGCAAACGCGCGTGCTGACCGGGCCTGATCGGCTGGTCGTCGATTTTCCTAACGCCGTTCCCGGCACCGAAATGCGCAATCAGTCGGTGGATCGCGGCGAAGTGAAAGATGTACGCTTCGGCCTGTTTCAATCGAAGCCTCCGGTCACGCGCATTGTGCTCGACCTGAAAACCGCGCAGTCCTATCAGGTGTTTCCGTATGGTCGAACGGTGATGATTAAGGTAGTCGGCGGCGCACCAGTGGTCGCTGCTGCGAATAATTTGCCGCCGGCGTCGCAGGCACATCCGGGCCTGGTCTCTGCGACCTACATTCCCGGCGCGGCATCGATTCAGGTTGTAGAAGCTCCTGCCCAGCCGATGCTCGATGTGGTGTTCCGCGATGGATTGTTGACCATCAAGTCGAACAAGGCGACGCTGTCAGATGTCCTGTCCGCGGTGCAACAGCGCACTGGGGCCCAAGTCGCACTCGCACCGGGAACCGACCAGGAGAGAGTTGTCGTCGATCTCGGCCCAGCGCCTGCCGCCGATGTTCTGGGGCAGCTTCTGAATGGCTCCAAGTTTAATTTTTTGATTCTCAGCGCGGCGAACGACCCGCGACAACTGGACCGCGTCATTCTCAGCTCCAGGACCGACGGCGGCGCCGCGTTCATGCCGCTGCCACAAATGCGAAACGACAACGCTCCTGCTAATACTTCTGCGGCTGACGACGATTCGAACCTGCCTCCATCAGCGCAGCCTGACAACGGATCGCAAGACGTCCCTCCGCCTCAGCCTGAAACGAAGGCGCCTGACAACAACACGCCGGATCAGTAAATCCCAGTTAATCGAGCATGTGAGGAAGCGCGAGGGACTCTTGCGCCTACGGAGTTGTAATGAGTCGGACTGGAACGGGCGACGAGCCAGTGACCGCGGTTCCGACAGGGTCAGTGCCAGTTCCATTGCTGCACCCGGCAACGTTCAGAACGGTGACTTGAACATTTCCCCAAGGGTCGACGCGATTGATGAAGACTTGCAGGAAACCGATAATCGTGACTGGGCTGATCCCCGAGCCGGAAATCACGTCGGCATTCGGATCGTAGATAGGCAGGGAGACAACCGAAGGGCTGTTGCTGATGGCGCTGCCGGCCAGTGCTCCCCCGAGCATTGGATTATTGGTCCCGGAAAGAATTTTGAATGGGTAAGATGTCAGATCCATACTGTCTTGTCCGGAAGGAGCGGTATCGGTCTCATCGGTCTCGTGGATCAGGCATTTGACACCGTTCAGTGTGTCGTTCGTGCCAGAACTCGGGTTCTCGCTGAGGTCGACCCGGTTCGGGTTCCCGAGCGAGGAGTGTTGTACGCCGCAGTGGTATACCGTCGATTGATCGCAACCACCGATTGCTTCTTCATAAGGATTTCCTGACGCGCAAGCGGGTAGCGCCACCGGTGTCGCAATGGGAGCCTCGCCGGGCAGGTACTCAACGCTTGGGGGCGGCTCCAAAAACGCCGTGACTCCCGGAGGAGCGGCGGAGTACCAGTTTGGCATAGGTGAGCCGTTTCGAAGGCGACACGTTCCGCCGGTGTGATGGCAGTCGGGTTCAATCCAGAAAGTCTCACCGATCACACCGCTTGCGGCGGGCGCGCCACCGCTGGTTGTAGTGCCAGGGTGCATCACCTGCCCGGTGAGTGGATCGACGAATTTATTGCAGGTGGCTGAGTTCGAGCAGCTATCATTCGGATTCAGCGGATCAATGTTCGGGATGATCCAGGGCTTCACGCACCGCGGCTGCACCGCGGTGATTGTTCCCGTGGCCCCGTTGCCGACAGCGCCGGAATTCGAGGGATTAAACACTTCTGCAGTCGCGGAGGCGCTCACAGAGTTTCCGGTTCTTCCCCACATCCTCGAAAAAAACGTAGGCAAGCTGTTGCGGACGACTTGCACGGTGACCATAGGATTGTTGACGCCGGTTCCGAACGGCAAACCAGAGCAATCTCCCGAACTGGCCCCACCGGCGGAGTACGTTACAGTCGACCGTCGTGACTGCTGTGGATCCAACTGTGCTTTGCTTTGCGACCGAGGCGGCGGTTTGAGTGGCGGGACTGGTCGACCCGCCGCAAATGGACGGCCATTGCCCGGAGGAATTGTTTGGATCGCTAGTCACACCAGAAAGTGAGATCACCTTAGCCGAGGCCAGCGCTGCGGCATCGGCGGCGCGCTGTGCTTCCTCCCGCGCCAGATAAAGAGTGACAACATCGATCGAGAGAGCGGCCATCGCGATAATCGCCACCATCGCGACCGCAACCAGAATCATCGTGACGCCGCGCTCGCTGTGACGAGCGCCGGGGCGAACTGTGTGAATCAGCGCCTTCATGGTATTTGTCAAAGCCTGCTCTCAGTTCTCATTCATCGCGACCGCAGTGGCCGTAAGCGTCGTTGGCAATGTAATCGCGGAACCTAACAGGCGCGCCACGCGACCGAAGCGCCATTGATACGCATATTGAACGCTGACGCATGTTGCGATAATCGCCGTTTGGGTGCCGGGCGCTTGCGCAGCACAATTCAGGCCCGCCGGCTGGGTGGAGTTGGAGGGGAAATAGTACCCACGATTTATAGTTACAACCAAGCCGGTTCCCAAGCAGCCTTGGCTGGTTGCAGAGAAGGCCCAAGTCGCCGGTGCGTTGAAAGTGTAGCTGCTGATACTGATCCCACAGTCATTGATTTTGTTGGCTACGAGATAGTTATCCATCACCCAGAAGGCGTCTGTGACCGAAGCCGGAAGAGGGTTGGAAAGGTCGTTTGAGGGATCGGCGGCGGAAACGCGTGCCGTCTCCCGGGCGACATTCGTAAGTTTTTGCTTGAGAGTGTACGCGGCGCTGAAATCAAAAATGCCTACTACGAATAGCACGAGCAGAGGCAAAGCCACGGCGAACTCGACGATCTGAGCCGCCTGCTCGTCGGCCCACGCCGTGCGGGTTGATCCAATCAGGCGCCGAATTCGATGCCAGCTGGTCACTGGTTCTCCAGGCGCACGCGAGCCGTTGCGGTCAACCATACCTGCTGGTTGTTGATGGATGCGAAAGGTAGCGTAAAGCGAAAGGGATACTGAAAGCTGACCGCGATGCCGCAAACTCCAGTTGCTCCGCCGACCGTCGGCGACAACTGGATCGGACTTTGAACGCAGACATTTGTGCTGGCGGAGCCGTCGCAACCGACCCCACCTCCACCGCCAACGCCGCAAGAGTTGACGGCAGGCAGAGACGAGGGGTACTGCGCCCTCGAGACATCCAGCTTGGCGACGACCAACGCGGCTTGCACGGCGTTGACCGCGTTCTGTGCCGGCGTTGCAGTGGCGCCGCTGCAGGTGGTGCATCGGGGAGTCGCCCCGGCTCGAGCACCGTCTTGAGCCGCGCGCGTGATCGTGCCGTAAATGCTGAACGCCTGCCCGAACCAGAAGATCGCCAGAATCATCATGAACATCAAAGGCAACACAGCGGCGGCTTCCGCGATTTCGCTTCCGTTGGTTTCGCGGACCAGCTTACGAAAAATCGACTTTGCACCATTCAGCATGCTAGACGACCAATCCGATTTTCCAGAAAATTCCGTAGAGCACAACGGTAAATGCTAGCGCCACTCCATAGGGAACTTTCAGCGAATCGGGATTGTCGAGCGATACCCGCGACCCAGGAAGCCTGAACGTCACCAGCGAGATCAGGATGTGCCCGATATTTCGCATCGTCTGAATCGTTCGTCCTTTATAGATCACCAGTGCCAGCGCCATCACTCCAGCGACAAAAACCGATCCCAGCAGCACGTTGATCAGTACGCCCGGACCGGTAAAGGCACCCAACGCTCCGGCCAACTTCCAGTCGCCCGCCCCCAGGCTACGCAGCAGCACAAACGGGAGCAGCAGGAGCAATCCGAGCCCAACGCCGAGCAGGGAAGTCTTCAATCCGTTCCAGCCACCGAACGCGACGTTCGCCGCAATCCCGATCGCCGCCCCCGATACCGTCAGCCAATTCGGGATGCGGCGGCTGCGCAAGTCGGTCCACCCGGCGATGAGGGCGAGAAGTTCTGCGCCGATCAAGATCGCCGGCCTCAAACCAGCCTCGGCACGGGACAGCACCCGAACCAGATTCCGGTCCAGTCCCCATGATATTGAAAAAGATCGGTTTCCTGACGGTTCAGAAATCGCCTGCGGGCAGGGATGGTTGACTCCCGGCGCCTTCGCCATGACCCCTGCAAAAGCGGCCTCTCGCGCGGATTCTCACATAGCAGCAGGGGGAAGTCAATGAAGGTTGGGGGCTTTGAGGTGACTGAGGTGGCTCTTGGATCAGGTCTTGGGCGCTCTCAGATGTGGGAGAGGAGTTCGAAACGAATCTCCGCAGACCTAACACCTAATACCCAAGACGCATTCCTGATATCTAAGACCCAAGACCGATTCCTTACCGGTTAAATGCCGGGGCCGCGTTATGCTCAGCCACAATTTTCCTTGCGTTGTCGGCCAGAGCCTTCGCCTGCGGCAGAAGCTCAAGGCCTTTGATCACTTCCGGATCCGATTCGGCGCGAACCTTCATGCCTTCGTCCTGCCCGAAGGCGTCGACGAAAATCTCGGCCTTGATGTTCGACTTGATCCAGTCGGCATTGTCCAATAGATCCGCCTGCGTGTAAGGAATGCTCGCCTCGTCCAGAGACTTGCGAAAATCGACCATGATCGCGTCATCCACTTCAAAGTTTTTCGCCGGATGATGATTCACGACGTAGCGCTTCGCGAAGTTGAAGAATGCGTAGTGCTGCAGCAGCGTGTCCTGGAAATGATTGCTCTTCACCGGAGGAATGCTTACGTCGGGAGTGATGCCGCCACCACCGTAGACCGTGCGTCCGCTGTCGGTGAGCTTGACTTCGCGATTCGCTGTACTCGAATTGTCGACGCTATCGCGGCTGTAATAGTAATCGTAGAGCGAAACGTTGCTGTAGTCGCGCTGAATGAGGCGCCCGCTCGGCGTGTAGTAATGCGCCGTCGTCAGCGCGAGGCCGGTATTCTCCGACAGTGGATAGACCGTCTGCACCAAGCCCTTGCCAAACGTGACTTCCCCGACAATCAAGCCGCGATCATGATCTTGAATGGCTCCGGAAACAATCTCCGCAGCCGAGGCCGTAAGCCGGTTGACCAGCACGACGATTGGATAATCCTTGCCGCCGTTGCCATGCTGCGCGATGTAGCGCTTCTCGGCGGAGGCGCGGCCGTGGTGCGAAACGATGAGTTGACCTTTCTTCAGGAACTTGTCAGCAACGCCGACTCCTTCGCTCAAAAGACCGCCCGGATTGCCGCGCAGATCGAGGATCAATCCCTTTAGATCGCCGAACTCGTCGAGGGCGTCGGAGACTTCATGCTCGGTGGTTTCGTTGAAACCGTTCACGTGCATGTAGCCAACGCCGGGGCGGATTAGGAAATGTACGTCGACGCTGTAGCGCGGAATCTCGTCGCGAATGAGCGTGAACTCCATCGGCTTCTCGACGCCCTCGCGCGAGATGCTGATGTGGACCGTGGTGCCCTTGGGTCCTTTGAGCAGATCGGCGACATCGCCCGTGCTCATATTCTCAGTCGACTTGCCGTCGACAGCGATGATTACGTCGCCAGGATGAATGCCGGCTTTGTAGGCGGGCGTTCCGACGAACGGATAAATCACGATGACTTTATTATTGCGCGGACCGACGGTCATACCCACGCCGTAATATTTGCCGCGCTGGTCTTCGCGCATGAGCGCGTAGGATTTCGGATCGAAGAAATTGGAGTGCGGATCGAGCGCGTGCAGCATGCCGGGAATCGCGCCGTTGTAGATGGCCTTGTCCGCATTTACGGGTTCGGCGTAGTTTTCCTCGATGACCGAGTACACGTCAGTGAACTGCTTGAGGCTATCCTTGACCTCAGAGTCCCCGGTAATGGACGACTGCTGGCCCGAGCGCTGGGCGAACAGGATCCCCAGGAAGCCACATGCGACGAGAAAAAAACTGACCAGGAATAGCGATCGGCGAGAACTACGTGCCATCTAGATTTCCTTCGGTTGAGAGGCTTGCTTCCACCCCAGCTACCGCACTGAATATAGGGAGTATACCATCCCGTTAGACTACCCCGAGCCGGCATTGTCACCATGGTAACTGCCTGGTTTCCGGGGGCTAATTCATCAGATGCGGAGAAGGTCGTCCGGGCTTCCTTTTGGAACTGGATTGCCCGATTTTACGGGGTAGGGCGGGGAGACCGGACCGGGAATGACTGGAGAGCGGTCTCTCGGCTGGGCTGGACCGTTTGAGATAACGCCACCTCACCCGCCTGTCGCTCTCCTGCTGACGGCGTAGATGGCTTGCTCGATCCCATCTCGTCTTCTTCGTCGTCCGGCCACGGCCCGCGCGGGTTGGAGTATCGGCCATGGAATGACGGGATTGCCGCGCCGATTCCAGCCCCGACCAGACCGACTATGACGCCCAGCGCCAAGCGGTCTTTGGATGCGGTGTTGGGACGAGAGACGCCCAAGACAAATCCGATCAAGCCGCCAATCGCCGCGTGACGCAGGCTGGGTTCCGGCATCGGATAAGCCATCATCGGTCGCGGCGGACGGTGCGCTCCCATGCCCGGGAACCGTCGGGGAATCTGGGCTACAGTTCTGGCAGAGTCTGAGGATTGCTCGGCCGGAGCCTGGCTGGCGCATGCCTCGTCTGCGGTCGCATATCGGCACCGCGCCTCGACGACGGAACTCGGAGGATCGTTGGCGGGATCGTCGCTGGACTGACAGACAGCCGTCGAGGCTAGCAACGAGCAGCCGGCAAACAGTAACGCAATCGCTGACAGGTTTTTCATGAGCGCAGAGTAGCGCTGATGAGATTCGGACGCTTGCGCGTCTGGGACGCTTTCTCAAGTGTCCCATCAACGGCTTATCGAGCGAGATTAGGAGGCCTTCGCGATTCGGATGATCGCAGCCGCACTTTGTTCGACGTCATCGTCGGTCGTCGCCCAGCATGAGACCGAAATTCGCATCGCCGTATGACCATGCCACACGGTACCGCCGCACCAGCACGTTCCGTCGGACTGAGTTTCAGAGATCACACGAAGAGTCTGCTCAGCACTTCCGAACGAGACCAGCACCTGATTCAAGACCACATCGTTCAGCACGGTGAAACCAGCCTCGCGAAAACGTTCCGCAAAGAGTTGGGCCTGGCGGCAATTGCGCTCAATCAATTCCCGCAAGCCACTTCGACCGAAAGATCTCATGGCGGCCCACAGTTCGATTCCACGCGCCCTCCGCGACGAATCAGGTGTGTATTGCCAGGGCTCGCGTCCCGATCCCTGCGTTAGATAAGCAGCGCTGCCCGCCGACATCGCGCGGCGCAAATGCTCGGGGTCACGCACCACAACCATTCCTGAATCGTAAGGAACGTTGAGCCACTTGTGGCAATCGATGGCCCACGAGTCAGCGGCGCCAACACCTTCGAGCATGGTCGCATACAGAGGCGATACCGCGCCCCACAATCCAAAGGCTCCGTCGACGTGTACCCATGCCCCGGCTTCGCGCGCGCGCGGACAGATTTCCTTCGCGGGATCGAACGCACCCGTATTCACATTGCCCGCCTGAAGGCACACCAGCGTGTGCTCGTCAAGTGCAGGTAACGAGTCGGCGCGCATGCGTCCCTGGTCATCCGCGGGAACCGTGATGACGCGCGAGCGCCCGAGGCCAAGCATGGTCAGCGCCTTCAGCACCGAGACGTGAACTTCTGCACCGACTACAACCCGAACCGGAGGCGCCCCGAACATGCCGTCTTCTTCGACATTCCAACCGTTGCGTTGCAGCAAGGCGGAACGCGCGGCGGCCAGCCCTGAGAAGTTCGCCATCGTGGTGCCGGTCACGAATCCGACTCCACTCTCTGACGGCAAACCGAGCAGGTCCAAACTCCATTCGCGAACAATGTCTTCAACCTTCGCAGCTACTGGCGACATGACGCGCATGCACGCGTTCTGGTCCCAGGCGCCTGCAAGCCAGTTTGCAGCCAAGGCTGCAGGCAGAGTGCCGCCGATCACGAATCCGAAATAGCGGCCTCCGGTTGTGGTCACGGTCGCGGGCGAGCCGATATCGTCAAGCAGCGCCAGAATCTCTGACGGCTCGCACGGGTTTTCCGGCAACGGACCCGCCAGCGCGTCGAGCCGCGCGACGTCTTCCGCTTTCGCAATCACGCTACGATCGGCGACTCCGGCGAGGTACCTTGCCGCCCTTCCGGCTGTTTCATCGAGCAATTCCTTCACAGACATCTCCTCATTTGGGCGTTCATAGCGATTCAATTGGCTGGCGGATGAACTCTTCATAGTGCTGTAGTTCGGTGATGGATGACTCTGACACCAGCGAGAAGGGAATCGGGCGGCAGCCTTCGGGGAGTTCTGCGGCGGTGAGGGTATCGCACACGACAGCGGCAGTTTGCTTCAGGCCGCGCTGCCAGTTCGCTTCTCGCGCGTCGCGAAACACCAGGCTGTCGGGATGGAATCCGGCGGCGTTCAGCACGGCTCGCGCAACCTTTAAGAACTCTGGCCATCGGGACGCGATGCCCACCAGAGCTCCGGCGGGTGCCGGCAAATATCCAATCAGCGAAGTTGGCACGGAGCTAACCTGCAGCGTGAGCAACTCCGTTCCAGCAGGGAGAAGTTGTTTCACCGCTGCGGCGCGGTTGGGCATGACAACCGGAACTCCGCCCTCGGCGGTCTTCGGACAGTCGTCCGTCCCGCAGGACTGGACGGGAAATTTCACGGCGCGTGCGATCTCGGCTGCGAGAATTCGCCGCAATTCCTCGTCGGGCTCGATCAGCAGAAAATGGTCCGGCGGCTGCAGCGCCAGCCACTGCTGCAGGCGCGTGCGCAGCGCGGGCAGTGTGACGCCAAGCTTCCGCGCGGAACGGAACAGTCGCGCGATCATTTGATCGAGCGCGAGCGCCGGAGTGGGCGCGATCTCAGGCTTAGTAGCGCGAATGTAGACACCGCTTCCGCGTCGAAACTCGACCCAGCGATCGCGCTGCAGCTGGCGATATCCTGCGCTGACTGTATTCGGATGCAGGTGAAACCGCCGCGCCAGTTCGCGTGTTGAGGGCAGGCGCGCGCCAGGCGCCAGGTCGTCGCTCAGGATCCCGAGGATGACCTGCGTGACCAATTGTTCGCGTATCGAGACTTCACTGCCTCGGGCAAACCAAAGTTGCATGGCGGCAACATGATAAGCGGTGGTGCGGCGGCGAGGAAAGTTGTCATCAGTGTGTCTCGCAAGTGATTGCCGCTTTTCCGACTCCGGCAGTATGATGAACCGCATGAGCTTTTCCGAGACGATCTTCCTGTTCTTTCTGGCCCTCGTCATCTTCGGGCCAAAGAAGTTGCCGGAGATCGCACGCCAGGTCGGGAAGTATCTGAACGAGTTCAAGCGGGCCTCGAACGAATTCAAGGCCCAGATTGAGCAGGAGATCGCTCATCTGGAAGTCGAGCAGAAACAGACGATTCTTCCGCCCAGCCCCGCGCCGGAAGGAACCGCCAGTCGCAGCCTCTACCCCCCACCCGTCGAGGCGAGTGCACCGGCCGCTCCTACGATGGATACTTCCGACGACGAGCCTCTATTTGCCACCAACACTGCGACGGCCGCTACGGAGGTGCCTGCCAAATCCCCCGAGTCGCTTCCTGCCTCCGATGAAGTAGCCTCCCAAACCTCGCAGGAGTCGCATGTCTGAACTCGATGCCGCAGATGGCAGCGGCGAAAAGGAAAAAGAGCCCATGCAGACCATGGGCTTCCTCGATCATCTCGAGGAATTGCGGCGCCGTATCGTGTACTCGATCATCGCGGTCGCGGTTGGTTTCGGCGCCTGTTGGTGGAAGGTCGAGCGTATTTACGACGTCATGCAGCGCCCCATCATGGACGCGCTCAAGGCTAACGGCCTCACGGAAAAGCTGACTTATCTGAACCCGACTGATCCCTTCAACCTTTACTTGAAGGTCGCGGCACTGGCCGGCCTGTTCCTGACATCGCCCTTCGTTCTCTATCAGGTCTGGATGTTTATCTCGCCCGGGCTGTATCGAAACGAAAAGCGCTACGTCGTGCCCTTTATGGTCTCGACGATCACGTTGTTTAGCTGCGGCGGATACTTTGGCTACAAGATTGTGTACCCTGCGGCATTGACCTTCCTGATCGGCTTCGGCAAGCAATTCCAGCCGATGATCACCATCACCGAGTACACGCAGCTTTTCTTGAGCATCATCCTCGGCATGGGATTGATTTTCGAGATGCCGATTCTCGTTTTTTTTCTGTCGTTGATGGGCATTATCAGCGCCGGGTTCATGTGGAAGAACTTTCCGCTATTCGATCCTCGTGATCTTCATCATTGCCGCCATCGTTACTCCTACCACCGACATCCTAAACATGTGCATTTTCGCCGCACCCATGATCGCGTTGTACCTCGTCAGCATCGGTGTGGCGTGGCTGGTCCATCCCAAGCAGCGCAGGGCGCGGAAAGAAAAACAGGCGGAATGACCTGGCCAACATCTCTGCGATGGATTCTGCTGGCGTGTGTGCTGATGTTTATCGCGTGCGATCGCGACAAGGGCGCTGCGCTGGGCCAGACTCCAGCGTCGCCTACTGCTGCCGATGCGAGCCCTGCGCCGCTGAATTTTCCGCCCGACACGGGGCCATCCGTCACATTTGACGGCAACCGCGCGATGCAATACGCGAAAGAAATTGTTAAATTCGGTCCGCGCCCTCTCGCCAGCGCGAACCACAAGAAGGTCGAGGAATATCTTGACGCTCGTCTAAAAGGCGATCAGGTCGAAGACGATCGTTTTACAGCTGACACGAACGTTGGGAAGTTTGCCGTACACAACATCATCGCTAAATTTCCAGGCACCAAGGACGGCATCATCATCATCGCCAGCCACTACGACACGAATTATCCTTTGCGTAATACTCAATATGTCGGTGCGAATGACGGCGCTTCGTCGAGCGCCCTGTTGCTTGAGCTTGCGAATCAGCTGCGCGGGAAGCCGCGTGAAGGCTACAGCGTGTGGCTCGTGTGGGACGATGCCGAAGAAGCGATGAAGCCGGATACCGAAGTGCCATTCCTCGACGACAGTTTGTACGGAATTACGCATCTGGCGGAGAAGTGGCAGGCCGACGGCACAATCAAGAAGATCAAAGCATTCGTGTTGGCGGACATGATCGGCGACTCTGATCTCAACGTCGATCGCGACCAGAACTCCACTCCCTGGCTGGAAGACGTGGTGTACGAGGCGGCGACTCGCGAGGGATATCAGTCTCATTTTTTCGGGCGGAAGAACACGGTTGACGACGACCATCTCCCATTCATGAAACGCGGCGTTGCATGTGCCGACCTGATCGACTTCGATTACGGATACAACAACGTCTTCTGGCATACGCCCCAGGACACGCTCGACAAGCTCAGCCCCAAGAGTCTGGAGATTGTAGGCAGCGTCGTTCTTGAAACCATTCGCATCCTCGACAAAATGGAACCCTTGCCGCCGAAGTGATGAGGGCGTATCCGATCCGCCCGTTTTGCTCTTTTGCACAATTTCATTTCTAATGCACCCCATATGCGAACTGTGAAGACTCTGTTCGTTGTTTGCATTTTGAGCTTTTCCTCGCTGGCTGCGAATCCCCCCGCCGACACCACAACGAATCAGATCATTCAACTGGCGCTCCAACCCTCGACGCTGGAAACGAATCTTCGCCGTCTGACCGACGAAATCGGCGGACGCGTCCCCGGCACACCCGCCATGCAGCACGCCGTGGAGTGGGGGGTGCAGGCCCTCACAGCCGCCGGAGCTGACAGCGTTCATACCGAAGGCTTCACCATTCCGTTCTCGTGGGCCGAAGGCAATACGGAGATGATGGCGACGACTGCGTACCAGGTCAGCGCCACGAACGTCGGTGGTGGAACGGTGCTCTCGCCATTTCGCGTTCGCGCCGTATCTGTAGCATGGGCTCCCGCGCTCGCGCCGGTGAAGCACGTTCCGATTGTCGACGTAGGCGACGGCACCGAAGCCGATTTCAAAAAGGCCGGAGACATTGCCGGGAAGGTCTTGCTCGTTCACACTGCCGTTCTCAAGACTTGGGATGATCTCTTCGCTGAATATGCGAAGGCTCCTCCGGTGATCGACCTCGCGGTGAAAGGGAAAGCCAAGGCGATCGCGTTCATGGCGACGCGCGAGCACGACATTCTCTACCGGCACACGAATTCGGGCGCCGGAGAAATCGATCGCCTACCCATGGTCATTGTGGCGCGCGAAGACGGCGAGCGCATTGCGCGGCTGCTGGCTGCAGGAAATCTGGTGTGGGCCGACCTTTCCATTCCCAACCAGGTCGGCGGAGCCATCAAGTCTTCGAACGTCGTTGGGGAACTCACGGGCAGCGAGCTGCCGGACGAATTCGTAATTCTCGGCGCTCATCTGGATTCGTGGGAACTCGGCACCGGTGCTCTCGACAACGGCTGCAATGCAGCACTGGTCGTTGATGCGCTGAGGGCAATCAAAGCGTCAGGCGTGAGGCCGCGTCGCACGATCCGCTTCATTCTGTTTTCCGGCGAAGAAGAGGGACTGCTCGGCTCTCGCGCTTACGCTTTCGGCCACCGTCGGGAACTCGACAAAGCCGCGGGCGTAGTCATCTACGATTCGGGCACAGGCAAGACCACCGGCTTTTCCGTTGGCGGACGTAAAGACGTACTCTTCACGGCCAAAGATCTGATCGCGCCGCTCGCACAATTCGATGTAAAAGACTTGAGTACCACGATGGAGTGGGGTACCGATCACTTCGATTTCATGCTAGAAGGTGTACCCACGTTCGTCGCCGATCAGGAAGAAGCGAACTATCTCGAGAACTACCACGCTATCTCCGACACTTACGACAAGGTCGACTTCGCGCAATTAAAGAAGAACGTCGCCGAGGCTGCTGCCCTGAGTTTTGGCCTGGCGAACCTGCCGCAGAAAATCGGACCGCGCCTGACCCGCGACCAGATTGAACAGACGATGCGCGACAGCAACAGCGTAGAGATGTTCAAGGCCTTCGGCATCTGGGATGAGTGGGCAAACGGCACGCGAGGAAGGGAAAAATAATTGTTGATTGTTGATAATTGATTGAGCCGGTTATCGGCTCAGAAGCTCGCGGCTTGAATCAACCCTCACCAGTCGAGAATTTATAATTCTTCCCGGGCCTCAATTGCTCTATTTCTGGATCCTCTTCAACCTCTTCGCGCTCGGCATGCTGGTGCTGGACCTTCGTGTCTTTCATCGTCCTGGACACACCGTCCACTTTCGTGAGGCCCTGGGTTGGAGTCTCATGTACGGGGCGCTCGCTGTCGTTTTCGCGGCGATCTTGTATTTCTGGCAAGGACATCAGGTCGCGCTCGAGTTCGTTACTGGCTACGTTCTCGAACTTTCGCTCAGCGTCGACAATCTTTTTGTATTCCTTGGTGATCTTCAACTACTTCGCCGTCCCAGACGAGCAACAGCATCGCGTGCTTTTCTGGGGCGTGGTCGGTGCGCTGGTCATGCGCGGCCTGTTCATCGGCGCTGGCGTCGGCTTGATTACGCGCTTCCACTGGGTGCTTTACATCTTCGGAGGTCTCCTGGTCTACAGCGGTATCCAACTCTGTTTGTCGGGCGGACATAGAGTCGACCCGGCTACAAATCCTCTCGTCAAGTTGTTGCGCCGATTCATTCCCGTGACCAGCGAATACCGCAACGGAAAATTCTTCGTTCGTGAAGCGCAGGAGAAATCGCGTCTTTATGCCACTCCGCTCTTAGTCGTGCTCCTCGTAATTGAGACCAGCGACATTTTCTTCGCGGTTGATTCCATTCCCGCAATTCTGGCGGTCACGCTGAACGCGTTCATCGTCTATACATCAAACGTCTTCGCGATTCTGGGCCTGCGGTCGATGTACTTCGCGGTGTCTGGGCTGATGAAGCTTTTCCGCTTCCTGAACTACGGACTCGCCGTCGTCCTGATCCTGGTGGGTGTGAAAATGCTCGCCGTGAACTACTACAAGGTTCCGATCACGATTACCCTTGGAGTCGTGGCCAGCGTGATTCTGATTTCGATTGCGGCGTCGATGGCGTTTCCGGCGAAAAGCAAGGGATAGGGAAGGCCTTCCTGCGGGCTATAAGAAGACGACCTTCTCGCCCCTGACGACCGAGTGCTTCAGAAACGTTTTGTCGTCGTGATCGGGAAAGTCGATGCGATAGTGCGCGCCGCGACTCTCCTCGCGAGCCAGGGCCGACCGCGCCACAAGCCATCCGGCTAATCGTAGATTTGCTGCCTCGTGCGCCCGTCTCGTCTTGGGATTTGCCAGCCTTGGCGCGATCTCCTCCAGAGTCTTGAGCGCCTTCTGCATTCCCATACGCATTCGCACGATGCCGACTTCGCTCCACATCAGATCTTGAATTTGTACAATCAACTCATCGATTCCTGCCTCGACGGGACCGTTTGAATATGCCGCTTTCGGCTGCCCTCCCGATTTTGGCGCGGATTTCAATTCTCCTCGCATCGCCTTCCCGGCGCGCGCGCCATAAACGATGCCTTCGAGCAGGGAATTGCTCGGCAATCGATTTGCCCCGTGGACGCCGGTTGCTGCAGTCTCGCCGGCCGCGTACAGTCCGGCCACATTCGTTTTGCCGTCAAGATCAGTGCGCACGCCGCCCATCGCATAATGCGCCGCCGGACGCACCGGAATCACGTCTTCGGTTATGTCAACGTTGTGCTGCATGCAAGTTTCGTAAATGCGTGGGAACCGCTTCTGCACCTTCGACGCCGAAAGATGGGTGAGATCGAGATAGACGAACGGATCCTTGGCGTGGCTGACTTCCATTTCGTGAATGATCGCGCGCGCCACCACGTCGTGCGGGGCGAGTTCGCCCATGGGGTGATATTTGGCCAGAAACCGGTCCAGTTCAATGTTGCGTAGATACGCGCCTTCGCTCCGCAGCGCCTCCGACAGCAGAAAGTGCGGCACCTTCTTCATGTAAAGTGCCGTGGGATGAAACTGCACGAACTCCATATCGCTGACTTCCGCACCCGCGCGGAATGCGATCGCCACGCCGTCCGCCGTAGCCAGATCCGGATTCGTCGTATTGCGATAGATCTGCCCCAAACCACCGGTCGCGAGCAGCACCGCGGAACAGGCGACTTCCTGTGGAACACCCTTGTCGTCGATCAGAGAGATGCCAGTGACCCGCCCGTTTTCGGTTAGCAGGGCTGTACAGAATTCAAATGGAGCGACCGAGATGTGCTTGAGGGAGTGCGCCTTCGCAAAGAGTGTTCGAAGAACTTCCCGCCCGGTAGACTCACCCTGCGCATGCAGACTGCGGTTGCGGCTGTTTGGACTCATCTGCCCAAAGACCAGCTTGGTTCGCCCGCGATCGAATTCCTTACCCCAGGAAATCAATTCCTCGATGCATGCCGGGGCTTCCTCGATCAGAGCCTTCACCGCCCCGGCGTTGCACAGTCCGTCGCCTGCGGTAAGCGTGTCCTGCAAGTGAAGGCTGACTTCGTCTTCGTCGCTGAGAGCGGCGATGGCCTGCGCCCCGAGAGCGTTGGGATCGATGACTTCTTTTTTCGCCAGGACGAGCACACGTCCGGCGGCCGCCAGTTCGATAGCGGCGCGCAGGCCGGCAACTCCGGCGCCCACGACCACGAAGTCGGTCTCGGCTGGAAGACCCTTCATAGACGGCCCAAGGATAAGTCGGGAAATGGTACCACCTTGCCGGGCAAGGCAGTCATTTCATCGCATACGCTATCATGGAACGCATGCCGCAAGTGACTATTCACGTGCCGCCGCGGCCCTATCAGGCTTGGATTGAGAACGGCCTGCTCGCCCGCGCCGGCGCTGTTCTGGCCGACCTGTTACCGCAGGCCAGCCGCATCTTTGTTGTGACGGTTCCTCCAGTACGCAAGCGCTGGGGAGCAAAACTCGTGGCTTCGCTCAAAGCCGCGGGATTCGCGCCGCAGGTGATTGCGATGGTGGACGGCGAGCCAGCCAAGCGCCTGGCCACGATCGAGACCCTCGCCGACAAGTTGGCGCGCATGGGTGCTGACCGCAAGGCTGTCATCGTCGCACTCGGCGGCGGTGTGGTCGGCGACGTCAGCGGACTCCTGGCCTCGCTTTACATGCGCGGCGTCGAGCTGGTGCAAGTTCCAACGACCGTGCTCGCGCAGGTCGATGCCTCCATTGGCGGCAAGACTGCCGTCAATCTTGTCGCGGGAAAGAATCTGCTGGGGACGTTCCACCATCCCCGCGTAGTGCTGATCGATCCGAACGTGTTGAAGACGTTGCCTGACCGCGAATTTCGCGCTGGACTCTACGAAGTCAGTAAAGTGCGGGATCATTGGCAATGTGGAACTGTTTCTGCGCTTCGAGCAGAACCGCGCCCGCATTCTCAAACGCGATCCGGTGGAACTTGAGTGGCTGATTGCGCAATCGGTTCGGCTCAAGGCGGAAGTCGTTTCCGCCGACGAGCGCGAAGAAGGGCTGCGCCGCGTGCTCAACCTCGGCCACACCATCGGGCACGCGCTGGAAGCGGAAACCGGCTACCGGCGTCTTCTTCACGGCGAAGCGGTGGCCTGGGGAATGATTGCCGCCACCAACATCGCGCTGAGCGTAGGCCGCACCGATAGCGTGACGGCGGGCCGCATTGCCGACGCTGTGTTGAGTCTGGGGCGATTACCCGAAGTGAATGTCAGTTCGCGGAGAATTCTTGCCCGCATGCAGTCGGATAAGAAAACGCAGAATGGCGTCGTTCATTTCATCCTGCCGCGCGAAATCGGCAAGGTGGAGGTCGCCAGCGATGTACCCGAAAGCGCAGTCATTAGCGCCGTAGAGGAACTAAGGCGCCTGTCGCGAGGCGGCTGGGTTTGGGAAAAGTAAGAAACAAGGAGCCAGCGTATGCAAGAAACAGCTCAGCAATACACGGCACGGATCATCGGCTACGTCGAAGGCCAGGATGGGCTCAAGGTACAGAAGGCGACCGCGCCTAAGCTGAAGAAGTTGATTCAGGGGCTTACACCGGCACAGCTGAGATGGAAGCCCGAGCCCGGGAAGTGGTCGATCGCCGAGATTGTGGCGCATCTTGCGGATGCAGAGATTGTGGGAAGTTGGCGGATGCGTTGTACCGCAGGAGCGAGCGGAACGACCATTCAACCTTTTGATCAGGACGCGTGGGCGTCGCTGTTTCAATACGGCAAACGCGATACGAAACAGGCGCTGGAGGTCTTTCGCGTTCTGCGTGAAAACAATCATGCCATGCTGAAGGCGCTTCCGCCCGAAGTCTGGGACAACTACGGAATGCACCTTGAGCGCGGTAAAGAAACGCTCTCGCACGTCGTTCGCATGTTCGCCGGTCACGACACGAATCACTTGTTGCAGATCGAACGGATCGCGGCGGAGCTTAAGAAGAAGGCTCCGAAGAAGAAAAAAGCCGGGAAAAAGAAACGGAAATAGATCCTCAAGCGACAGTGCAGGAACTCAGTAAATCCAGCGTGATCGGTGCCGCGCCCGAAGGCGTGAGCGATCAAGTCTCAGCCGCTCGTGCGGTGCGCGAGATGTTCACCTCGATCGCGCCGCGTTACGACCTGCTCAACCATGTGCTGTCGTTCAACGTGGACCGCATGTGGTGGCGCCGCACGGCTCGCACCTTTCGCGAGGTTATCGCTCGGCCGGACGCGCGTGTTTTAGACCTGTGTTGCGGTACCGGCGACATGACATTCGCACTGCGCCGGCAGGCAGGGAAGTCCTCACCGCGGATTCTGGGCGCGGATTTCTCTCATGCGATGCTGCAATGCGCGAAGGCGAAGTCGTCGGCGGTACAGAACGGTCGGCTCCTGGCTGGATCGAAGCCGATGCGCTGAACTTGCCGTTTCCGAGTGCGCACTTCGATCTTGTCACTTCAGCGTTCGGTTTTCGCAATCTCGCCGACTACGATGCTGGGCTGCGCGAGATCGTTCGCATTCTGCGGCCCGGCGGTGAATGCGGCATCCTCGACTTCTCCGATCCTAAGGGTGCCATGGGCTCGCTCTACCGCGTTTATTTCAAACAGGTGCTGCCGCGCATCGGCACCATGATCTCTGGTGTGCGCGGTCCATATGCGTATCTCCCTGCATCAGTCGAGCGGTTCCCCGAACCAGAAGAAATGATGGCAAGGATGAAGGCCGCCGGCTTTTCCGAAGCAACTTGGACTCCATACACGTTCGGAATTGCCGGCCTGTATCGAGGGAAGAAATAAAACTGAAAGGGTTTGTGGAGACAGCCGCTGCTCGGGTGTCCGCGCAGCGCACATCGGATCCTATCCTGCATCCCGCAGCAACTTGCTCAGCGCCTGGACATCATCCGGGCTGACGTCTCCAACCACAAAGTACCGCAATCCGTTCTGCGTCCAGTTTTCGACATTGAACGACACCGCGTGCATCGGTCCGGAAGACGGCGCCGCCGTCTCAGGCCCGCGATCCTGAAAAATGAAGACTGAAATCTCGTGCTTGCGCAGCTGGTAGATTAGCTGTGCCCCCGGTGTTTGAGCCATATAGGTGACGCGCCCACCGAGCAGCGTAAACTCCGTGCCCTGCAAATCGGGAAGGTTGAAACTGAACGGGATCCTTCCCTCAAACCATGGCTTCACCGTGTGACGATCAGTCGAGACGACGTCCACCGGAGTCGCGCTCGCCAGCGCAGCCACGTGCAGGTCGGCTAGTTCGCTGTAAACGCGCTGCCGGCGGGCGCTATCGCGCTGCACGTACAAGCTCACGGCCACTGAGACGATGAGCACCGTGAGGGCTGGCACGACGACAATCTTCCATCCCCAACCCGTTGCTCGTCGGGGCCTCGCCGCAACTTGTTTCATGATCTCTGCTCGGCACTGAGCGCTGGGCTCGTATCTCTTTGCCGCCACGGCCACTGATCGCTTCATTTGCACGCGCTCCAGCGCATCGACCGCGCAAGAAGCGCAGGTGCGCATATGCACGCTAACATCGCGGGCTTCGGCGGGTGCGAGTTCGCCGTCGACGTAAGCATCGAGCTTTCCGCGCCACGCGTCACACGCCATGCTGTCCGCCTCCGAGTTTTTGCTGCAGCAAACCACGCAGCGCCTTCCGTGCCCGAGAAAGTCGAGACATCACGGTGCCCGTTGGAATCGCCAACGTCTCAGCAATCTCCTGGTACGACATTTCCTCGACCTCGCAGAGCAGCAAAATCTCGCGAAAGTGAACCGGCAACTCCTCCAACGCCTGCTGCACGGTTTCGCGCGTCGCCCGCGAGATCAGCAGGCTCTCCGGTGTGGGGGTGTCCTCGGAAGGCAGGTTCTCGGGATCATCTTCATCGAAGACAACCGTAGTTCGGAGTCCAGTCTTTGAACTCAAAAAAGAATTTCTGAGGATGCGGTAAATCCACGCGCGAAAATTCGTGCCTGCCTGAAACGTCGAGAATCCGCGCAGCGCTTTCGCGTAGGTCTCCTGAACCAAGTCTTCCGCCTCGGCCGTGTCCTGCGTGAGCCAACGTGCGAAGTTATAGAGCTGGTCGAAAAGAGGGATGGCCAGATCTTCGAACGTCGCGGTTGGCAAGCGCTGGTCTGGCACCTCCTTAGCATAAACCGCAAAGTCGCTCGTTTATTCCCACCTGCGTGAGAAATATTTCTTGCCGAGCCTCGGGAATATTTGACCTCCTCTCCAGTTATCCAGGCAGCAAGCAACGGAGACCAGGAGAAGCCATGAATCGTTCCAATCGCAGATCATTCCTCAAAATTGCCGCCAGCTCCCTTGGGATCGGAGTGCTGTACTCGGCGTACCCCGCCGCCCTCGCCAAAGGAGAAGCGGGCGACATGTTTGCCTCTCTGGGGCGGGCCAACGGCGAACGGGTTGCGCCGTTCTCCTTTGTTCAGCTCAGCGATGCCCACGTTGGCTTCAGCGGCCCTCCCGATCCGCTCGGGACGGCCGCCTTTGAACGCGCGGTCGAAATGATCAACGCCTTGCCGAATCGGCCCGACCTGATTCTGTTCACCGGCGATCTCACCCACGACACCGAAGACAAAGACGTGCACGCACGACGCATGAAGCAATTTCAGGAAATATCACGCAAGATCAATGTTCCGGTCATCCGGCATGTCCCCGGTGAACACGATGCCGGACTTGATAGCGGCGCACTCTATCGCGAGTTCTTTGGTGAGACCTATTACTCTTTCGACCACCACGGCGTGCACTTCGTCGCGCTCGACAATGTCACGCGCGCCAAGCCCGAGGTAGGCGCTGAGCAACTCACCTGGCTAAAGAAGGATCTCGATCGATTTCCGAAGAGTGCCCCGATCGTCGTGTTCACGCACCGTCCGCTCTTCGATTTGCGGCCCGACTGGGAGTGGTTTACCAGTGACGGCGACGATGTGATGAACGTTCTTTCTTCCTACGACAATGTCACGGTGCTGTACGGTCACATCCACCGTGACGATGAGCACGAGATAGGCAAGGTTCATCACTACGCTGCTCGTTCGTTGATCTTCGCTTTTCCTGATCCGTCGGGCGTGACCGGTCCGCGAAAATCGGTGCCGTTCGACAAGGATCACCCCTTCAAGAATCTCGGTATCCGGACCGTGAACTTCAACGGCAAGCCGCAGCCTGGCACAAAGGCGTTGTCGATCGAAGACGTGGAACTCACCGCCCGTGAATTCCGTGGCATTAACGGAGTTCAGCAGATTCTGAGAGAGCCCCGCGTATAGCACGGGATTTCATAACAAAAACAACAGAAGAAACAAGGAGAAATCTATGGATCGATTCGTGTCTTTAAAAACAGCAATCATTACGGCGATATGCTTTGCAGCAATACTGGCGCTGACAGGCACATGCCCCGTGCATGCTGACAACATGCCGGTTGTCGAAATCACCGCAAAGCGCTTCGCCTTCAGCCCCGACAAGATCACGCTCAAGAGAGGGCAGACCGTGAAACTACGGCTCCACAGCGAAGACGTCACACATGGATTTTTCCTTCGTCCGCTTAAATTGGATGAAGAGATTCCGGCGGGTCAGTCCGATGAAGTCATAATCACGCCGCAGGTCGCGGGAACATTCACGACGATCTGTGATCACTTCTGCGGTGCCAATCACGGCAACATGAATATGACGATCGTGGTGGAGTGAGCGGTGTCGAACGCAACGCACTCTATTGCGAGGCGTGCGGTTGCAGGTCATTGCGATGCCGCTGCTGCTTCTCTCGGGATGCCAGGTTCGCACTCCGGGAAGACTCGAAACCAGCGTCATGCAAAGCGCGAAGCGGCGTCTCACAGTCGGGGGGCGGTCGGATGTGAACCCCGTCCCGCCCACCGATGAAAACGTCCAAGCTGGCCAGCGCAATTTTGCAGCCTACTGCATGGTTTGCCATGGGCTTGATGGGCAAAATACGGGCGTGCCATTTGCCGACAAGATGGCGCCGCCGGTGCCGCCGCTGAATTCGGCGTCGGTCCAAGCTTACACTGACGGCCAATTGCACTGGGTCATTCGGAACGGAATTTTTCCTTCAGGAATGCCCGCCTCCAAAGATCTCTTCCGCGACGAAGAGATCTGGCAGTTGGTCGTCTACATCCGTCATCTTCCGCCGAAGGGACGTTTGGGAGAGCCGCAGGTGTATGGAGGACAGGAGGAACAGCAGAAATCAAATAGTGACGCGAGGAAATTGCCGAGACACTAGGTTTTTGCCGTCCGCGCCCATCTGCTGCGAGGCGACAGCGCTGATGCCGTCAGCAAACGCATCCTGAATCGTGTAGCGCATCACATGATCGTACTCCGGTCCTAGAAAGCGCCGCAGCCGGTCGGTGTTCATGATGTATTCGCCGGTCATGTAAGGAACGGCTTCGGGAGGGATCGCGGAAATCTTCTGCTTCCACAGGAATTTCAGCACCTGCCGCATCGCCCACTTGCCCGGGACGCGAATCAGCTTCGCGTGAGCCATCTCGACGCAGCGCCCGAACGTCAGCGGTTCGCCGCGGTCGGCAACGTTCAGCACCGTAAGGCGCTGCGTTTCGGGTTCGCGCTGCAGGATGTGCTGGACCAGTCGCGCCATGTCGTCCACGTGCACGAACTGAATTTTATTGTCGAGATACTTCTGCCCGCGCGGAAACATGCACGGAAGCCGCTTTCCTTCGCTGCGCATTTTTTCAGCGCGGGGACTCTTGCCGTTGGGAGTGCCCCGGAACGCTCCCATCAGATAATTTTCGACGCTCGCGCCCGTAAAAATATGCGGCCGGAGAATGTAAACGCTGCATCCCCGCAGGGCGTGCGACCGCTGCTGCACCACTTCATCCGACTGTTTCTTGTGAACAGCGTAAGGAAGCGTGTGCGCGGCCAGAATCGTTTCTTCGGTGGCCAGGGCAGGCAAGTCCGGCCCGTAGACCGAGACACTGCTGGGAAAGATGAACTGCTTCACTCCGTCGTCAGTGGAGCGATTGGCCTCGGTGATCGCCTCCATCACCCGCGCTGTTCCCGCCACATTGATCTGCCACATGCGCTCGACGTCGAGCACGTCCGTGCGAACGGGATCGATCACAAATGCGAGGTGTACAACCGCGTACGCATGCGTGTCGCGCAGCAGTTCGTACAAAGTGCGGGTAGAGGACTCCTGACCCAGATCCAGGTTCTCAAACTGCAACTCGCGGTCAGTCTGGGGCGGACTCACGTCCACCCCGACCACCGAAAAGCTGCCCAGCAGCGGCAGGAGCCTGGAGCCCAGGTTGCCCGAAATCCCGGTCACTACAACAACAGGTTTAGCCATTAGTTCGGTTTTGCCGGAGTGGGCGACGGCGACGTAGGCCCCGGAACCATGTGAGGATGCGGAGCGCGCGGTGGTGGCATCGTCTCAGGTCCACCAATGCCAAAGTATTCGTTATTGGTCTCCACCTTGAACGAGCCGTTCACTTTGTCCATCGCTGCGCGCGTGCGTTCGGTCTGCAGCGTATTGTGAATCTCTTCTTTCACCTGATCGAGTGTTGGATGATCTTCGCTGACCACCTTGTAGATGTAATGCCCGCCCGAATCGTGGATCACTTGCGAAACTTCGCCCGCCTTCAAATCAAACACCGTGACGTGTGCCGGAGGAAGAGCGTTGCGGCGAACCTTGGGCAGACTTACCGTCGGGGATTCGATCTTCATACCAGCGGCTGCGAAAGCCTCTTTCTGCAGTTTCACAAAGTCCTCGCCCGCTGCGGCGCGATCTCGCAGACTTTGAGCCAGCTTGGCCATGGTCTGCTCGGCCTCGTCAGCCTCGGCTTTTTCTTTGGCCTGCTTCGCCTTCTGCTGGGCTTCAGTCAGCTTCGTGTCTTTCTGATCTTTGTCCTCTGCCTCCTCTTTCTCCTCGTCGTCGCCCTGCTTGGTGCGTGGCACAAATAACCTCTCGAGCGTGAATTGCTCGAAGGTCTCAGGATGTTCCTTGTAGTAGCTCTCGATGTCGTCCTGCGAAATCTTCGACGCGTCTTCCTGGATGCTCCGCTGCAGTTCGTTGGTCAGGATCTGCATCTTCGCGAACTTGAGAGTCTCTTCGTATCGCGGAGTATTCTCCAGTCCCTTCTCCTTGGCCTGGCTCGACATGGCAATCAACCGGGGCAGGATATTCGCCAATTGCCTCCTCAGCTGCGGCGTCATGTTGGGAGCGATGCCGTTGGCCAGCTTTTCAAACTCGGCCTTTGTCACGATCGTCTTGCAATCCGGTGAAGGCGTCTGCGAGGCCGCGGTCTGTTCCGGGCATACTCCGTTAATCGTAAGCACGGCCGCATCGGGTGCAATCGACGCCGCGGCATCCGGTGGTGCCGTCGGGCCTTCCGGTTTCGCCGCATTGCCGGGAGGCGTGCCCGGTGCGGCTTGTCCCCAAGCCAGCGCCCCCAATAGAGCACACACCAGCCAACTCTTACGCATAAGTCATTTCCTCCAAGGATTGGTCCATCAGAAAGTTGAAAATACTTAGCACCAAATCGTAGCACAAGACGCGGCCTTTCCTCCGGCTCACGACTGACCGTCATCTGCCTCACTAGGACATCGTCTTGAACCAGAACACGAACTTTCTCTGCCGCGATTTGCTTGGCGCTTTCCCTTCATAGCAGCGATAATTCCTGCATGTCAGGAAGTCCGGCCATTTCCCCCTCAGATTTGATGCGCGCCGAAAAGCGTTCGGCGGCGGGGAACTCCGTCCTGGCAGCGGTTGTGATTACCGGACTGAAGATTGTGGTCGGATTCACCACCGGCAGCCTGGGCATTCTTTCCGAAGCCGCGCACTCCGGCCTCGACCTGATCGCGTCGCTTCTGACGTTTTTTTCCGTTCGCGTTTCGGATAAGCCTGCTGACGCCGACCATCAATACGGCCACGGCAAGGTCGAGAACTTCTCCGCCTTCGTCGAAACCGGCCTCCTACTGCTGACCTGCGCCTGGATCATCTACGAAGCCGCTCAGCGTCTTTTTTTTCGTCGCATCGAGATTGAGCCCTCCATCGCCGCGTTCGCCGTGATGCTGTTCTCCATGGTGCTGGACTTCTGGCGATCGCGCGTCCTCGGCCGCATCGCGAACAAATATGAAAGTCAGGCCCTGGAGGCGGATGCTCTGCACTTCTCCACTGACATCTGGTCGGCCGGCGTGGTCGTGCTCGGATTGGCCCTGGTCCTGCTCGGCCGGACGTACCATGTCGACTGGTTGCGCGATTCTGATCCGCTCGCCGCCCTTGTCGTGGCAGGCGTGGTCGTCTCCGTCAGTTGGCGCCTTGCGCGCCGTACCGTCGACGCGCTGCTCGACGCAGCCCCGCCGGGAGTTCGATCTAAGATCTACGATGCGGTCTTGCGCATCGAAGGGGTTCTCGAAGTCGACCGCATCCGCATTCGGCGCGCCGGAAATCGCTACTTCGCCGATCTCGCCGTAGGCCTCGCGCGCAACGTAACTTTCCAGCGTTCCGGCCAACTCGTTGCCGCCGTTACAGAGGCCGTACATCACGTCCTTCCCGACGCCGACGTCACCGTGCAGCCGCTGCCGCGCGCGCAAGGTTCGGAGAATATTTTCGACCGCATTCGCGCGGTCGCGATGCGCAGAAATCTCAACGTGCACGACATTAGCGTGCAGGATCTCGCGGGGCGCCTCCACGTTGAGCAGCACATTGAACTCGACGAGCGCATGAGTCTCAAGGAGGCGCACGATCAGGTGACCGAACTCGAGGCTGATATGCGGCGCGACGTCCCTGAGATTTCCGATATCCTCACGCATATCGAGAGTGAGCCAGCGACCATCGAAAAGCCAGAAGAATTGGCCGGGGACGCCGAACTCGAACACCGCCTGAAAGCGGTCGCAGCGCAGTTTCCCGAAATTCTCGACGTTCACGATTTCGTCTTCAAACGCGTCCGCAATCACCTCTTTCTTTCTTGCCATTGCACGTTGTCGGATGACCTGTCACTCGCCCGTGTCCACGATATCCAGACGGAGCTGGAGATCCGCTTCAAGCAGGACGCGCCTGAGCTTTTTCGCGTGCTCATTCATCCAGAGCCCAGCACCGATAACCGGAGATAACGAATCTTGTTGGAGTGGGTAACATCTATCAGTTATCACTGCGAGAAAGTGAAAACAGCGGAGAGAGCTACGTGATTACCGCCAAGACCATCTGGACTGACAACGAGCGCTACATCGCCGAGGCCAGCTCGCGCCACGCCATCGTAATGGACACCGCATCCGAGAAGACCGCGAATACACCTATGGAACTGGTTCTCATCGCGCTCTGCGGATGCACCGCCTCAGATGTGGTCGGCATTCTGCGCAAGAAGCGAGAGCCGTTCACGCACCTTGAAGTGCGCGCCGAGGGTGAGCGTGCCTCGGGATATCCCGCCGTGTATACGGAAATCAAGTTGGTCTATCGCGTCGGTGGTAAAGTGTCTCGCAAAGCCGTGGAGGATGCCGTTCGCCTCTCGAAAGAGAAATACTGCTCAGTGTCGGCCATGCTAGAGAAGACCGCAAAGATCACTTTCACGATTGAGCACTTCGACGAAGCTAGTCACGGAGGATCGGTAGCGAAGTCGTAACCGCAAACCCCATGCATCCCAAGACGCTGCTTTTCACTCAACCCGGCTGCCTCTCCTGCGATCTGCTGAAGTTCTTTCTGGAGGCCAAGGAAATTGCATTTGAAGAGCGCGACATCAGCGTTGACTCCGAGGCCCGCCGCGAGATGACCGAAGAGCACGGCAGCCGTGAAACTCCGACGCTCGTGATTCTGATTGGTGAAGTGCAGGAGGTTGTCGTGGGCTTTGATCCCGTGCGCCTTGACCAGTTGCTCGATCCAGCCCCATCATCGGATTCGGTGACGGAACCCTGAACGCCGATTCCACCCGAAGCCCTCATCCACTGCGCGGATACTTGTTCATCGCGTCGGCAGCATTTCTTTGGGGAATCTCCGCTGCCCTCGGACGCGCAGTCTTCACCGGCAAACTGCAACTGGCGGGAGAGGCTCTGCATCCGATCGATCCAGTCATCCTCTCGCAAACGCGAACGTCGTTCTCGCTCCTCGTGCTCTTGCCGATTCTCGTGGGCCGCCGCGGGTGGCAACGGATCAAGCTTCCCACACCCGACCTTATCCAGTGTCTCGTGCTCGGCATGCTCGGCGTGGCCGCTTCGAACTACTTCTATTACGTTGCGATTCAAAAGACGAGTGTCGCCATCGCGATCATCGTGCAATATACGGCGCCCGTCTGGGTGTTGCTCTACGTCGTCGCCCGCCGACAGCAAAAACTCTCGGTGCAGAAAGTTGCCGCCGTGGCAGTTGCAATGACGGGCATCGCACTGACCATCGGCATCGTTGGCACGAAGTCTCAATCGCCCCTGCACATTGATTCCTGGGGCCTGTTCGCCGCGTTGCTGGCGTCGTTCTCGTTCGCGTTCTACAACGTTGGCGGACACCGCATCCTCGCCCGTTTCGATCGCTGGCGCGTCCTGGTCTGGACGCTGGTCTCAGCTTCCGTCTTTTGGCTGGTCTGGAATCCTCCATGGAGGGTTGTGGCCGCGCATTATGCGCCCGCGCAGTGGGGATTCCTTTTCGTTTTCTCGATGATCTCGGTGCTCGGATCCTTCTCGCTTTATTTCCTTGGACTGCAGCACCTCGAACCCACCCGCGCCATTATCACGAGCTGTCTGGAGCCGGTCTTCTCAATCTTGCTGGCCGCCGCGTTGTTAGGCGAAGGCGTGCATCCAATCCAGACCGTGGGAATCGTCCTAGTGTTGTCCGCGATTGTGATTGTGCAGCTGCCGGGAAGAGGTATGTCGCCGGAGGAATCGGTCGTGATCGACCCGATCGAGTAACGCGCTCCGCCATGCCTTGCAGCGACTGTCTAGTCCAACTTCTTCCCTTGCGTCTCCGGCAATTGCGTCGTGATCAACGCGGCCAGCAGATATCCCGCCGCGCACAAATAGAACGCCCAGCCCAGACCTTTCGCTTGTCCGACGCGGCCAATCAACAACGGCGCCAGCGCGCTCAACGCGCGCGCTCCGTTGTAGGTAAGCCCGAGCGCCCTTGCCCGCACGGCGGTAGGGAATATTTCGCTGCCCATAATCCCCGATCCTGAAAAGAGTCCGGTTCCGAAAAATGCGACCAGCGTGCCCAGCGCCAAGAGCGCCCCTGATGATCGCGCCGCCGCATAAAGTGGAATCAGAAGAGATGCCGTTAACGCATAGATGAAGAATGCCTTGCGACGCCCAAGGCGATCGGCCACCCAGCCGAAACTCACGTACCCGGGAAACATCCCGAACAGATTGAGTACAACCATTAAGGTCGTCATGCCCATGACGCTGAAACCGCGTCCACCCTGAGCGACAGGCAAGGACAAATATGGCGGCATCCACGTGAACAGACCCCACCACGCGAATAGCGCGAAGAAGTTAAACAGCAGTAGCGCCATGGTGTACTTAACGTAAGGCGCTCGAAAAATAACCATCGTAGAGACGTGACCTGTTTCATCTCTGCCTGCCGCACCACTGAGGCCGGGTGCCCCATTTCCCGCGTTCTTCGCGAGAAGTGGGGAATTGGAGATCCCTCCCGCCCGCGGCAGCATCCGCTCCCGCCACAACTCCGATTCCGGCACACTTCGTTGAATCCACAACGTGACTAGTGCCGGCAGAATCCCCACAAAAAACACGGCCCGCCATCCGAAGTACCGCGCCACCGGACCCGCCACAAGCGCCGCCGCCGCAAAGCCGAAGGCCCACGAACTCTGCACGATGGCGATTGCCTTTGCCCGAACCTCGGTGGGCCAGCTCTCCGCGACCAGTGTCGCCCCGGTATTCCACTCTCCTCCCATACCCAGTCCGAGCACGAATCGCGCAACCGCCAGCGCAGCGATACTCTGAGCCAATCCCGAAGCGAACGAACACACCGAATACGTCAGGATGCTCGCCATCAGCGCCTGCTTGCGACCAATGCGATCCGCGAGAAAACCGAAAAGCAGGCCGCCAATTCCGGATGCGAGCAGTGTCAATGTACCCAGCGAGCCCGCGACCGTCTTGCTCATGCCCAAATCGCGCATCAGCAGCGCCAGCACGAGCGCATAGAGCATCGCATCGAAGGCATCGAGCGCCCATCCCATCGACGCCGCCAGCAGCGTTCGCCGCTGCCCGGGCGTCGCCTGTCGAATCAGTTGTATGGGACCGATGGCCATGAAGGTCGAGATATGAACGTCAAGAAGGGACGCGCGGATTGTAAAGCGACCTCGCCGACTCGCGCCAGCGCATTACCCACCAGTTACTTCGGTGCGCCGATTGACATCTTTTTGACACACGGCTCGCGACAGTTCGCTACGCTTACACCGTCCCCCCAAAAAACAACTTGAGGTCGGTGCCATGAGATTGCGTTTCACGATCTGTGTCCTTACATTCCTCTGCGCGTGCTTAACCCCGTGCTTGGCTCACCACACGGCCGTCGTGGTCAACAAGGACAACGCGATCGAGAACGTAACCTCGGCTCATCTGGCAAGAATTATTCGTGGCGAGGTCAAGAAGTGGCCCGACGGAAAGAATATCGTCCTGGTGCTGCACAAGGACTCGGCCGGAGAAGACGAAACTTTGGAGCGGCTGAATAGAATGTCGGCCGGCGAGTGGAAGGCATTCGTGAACGCTCACAAAGAGTCGGTCATGTTCGTCGACACCGACGCCGACGTCCTAAAAATTGTGCAGGCAGAACCGGGCGCTGTGGGCCTGATCGAAGTACACTCCATCGACAACAGCGTCAACGTGGTCCACGTCGACGGCAAACTCCCCATGGAATTTGGCTACTTGCCGCACTAAGAGTGATCGCTGGACTGCGACGCCAGCCTTTCCCAGTAAATGAAAATATCTCCGCGCCTTCTTCACGTCGTGCGCAATCTGCTCACGCAGCGCTTCTACCGACGGGAATTTGATTTCATCGCGCAGCCGTTCGAGGAAACAGATCTCCACCTCGGTCTCGGGCGTCAGTTCAATGGGATGGAAATTCAGCAGGTGCGTTTCAATGGCGAATAGCTCCGCACCAAACGTCGGCCGGTTGCCCACATTCGTTACTGAATCAAATCGTTCCGCGCCAACCCGAGTCCACGTGACATAAACGCCGTCCTTTGGAACCAGTTCCTGATAGCGCGCCAAGTTGATAGTCGGCACCGTGTACTTCGATCCATATCCGCGCCCTCGGCCAGGCGCTCCCAAAATGCAGAATGGACGCGCCAGGAGATGCCGCGCCCGGCTCACGCGCCCTTCTCGAATCAGTTTTCGAATCTGGCTGCTCGATACGCCCTCACCGCGGAGCTTCATCTCGGGATACGCCTTCACGTCGAATCCCATCTCGCGCCCAAACTCGGCCAACATCTCAAGGTTGCCCGCCGCTTTGTGTCCAAAACGGAAGTTGAATCCTTCGTGCACCTCGCGCGCCTGCAGCTTGTTTTTCAGGACCTCGGCGAACTCGCGCGGTGTCATCAACGACAAGTCTCGGCCGAAGGGAAGGACAAGGACGGCGTCGATTCCGGTGGCTTCGAGAAGCCGCAGTTTCTCAGGCAGCGGCGTGAGCAGTTTCAGCCCGGATTCCGGTCGCAGAATTCGCACCGGATGCGGCTCAAACGTCACCGCCACGGCCTTGCTCCCGCTGCCGCGTGCCAGCGAAACAATCTCGCGCAGCACGTGAGAATGAGCCCGGTGCAGTCCGTCAAAGTTCCCCACGCTCACCAGCGTCGGGCCGAAGTCCGCCGGAACATCGTCGAGTTTGTGAAAAACCTGCATAAGGCAATGGCTAGTGGTCAGCGGCAGCCCCAGGGTGAGCTGCGAACGGTGCTAACCACTAGCCACTAATCACCGTTCACTAGTCACTGATTTCAAACTCCAGCTTCATGCCGTCATGCGCCAGGCGCACATGTCTTGGCAATGTGGCGTTGGTGGCCTCGTGTGCCAGATCGTGGCAAATGTGCGTGAAGAACGCACGCTTTGGTTTCAAACGGTCCACGACGGCCATGGAATTTTTTACTGTCGAGTGCGTCGGATGCGGCTTGTGCCGCAGCGCGTCGAGAAACAGAATGTCCAGGCCCTCCAGTTGGTGCATGGACGACTCTGGAATCTCGCTGTGGTCGGTCAGGTACGCCGCGGAGCCGAAACGGTAACCGTAAATCTGGTTTTCTCCGTGAATCAGAATCACGGGCTCGAACTCGACTCCGAACACGTCGACCGGTCCATCGATCGGTTTCAGTTCAAGTTGAGCCAGGCCGCCAAACTTGTAATCCGCATCAAAAATGTAACTGAACATTCGGCGCAGAAACGCAGCCGCGTCGGGCCGCGCATAAAGCGGCAGCTTGTCCGGTTTGTGCCGGTAGCTCAACGGCCGCAAGTCGTCGATGCCGAGAATGTGGTCGGCGTGAGTATGCGTGTAGAGCACAGCGTCGACGCGCGTAATGTTCTCGCGGATTGCCTGCGTGTAGAAGTCGGGAGTCGTGTCGATGAGCACAACTTTGCCGGCATATTCCAGCATGATCGAGGGCCGGGTGCGCCGGTCGTGCGGGTCGGTAGAACGGCACACGGCACAATCGCATCCCAGCGTGGGCACGCCCATTGACGTCCCACTGCCCAGCACGGTAAGGGTCGCTTTCATCTTTCGATTTTATCTGCCGCCGGTCCCGGTGGCTGGTCCCGCCTGCGGCGGTCGGGCGAGCGCGTTGGTCACTTCGACATACGCCATGCGCAGTTCATAAAGACTGTTCTGCAGGAAGTTCTGTTCGGTCGCGGTCAGATTGTTCTTCGTTTTTTCCGAGATGAGACTCAACGTGTCGATAGACTGCCGCGCGCCAATGATGTCGACGCGCGGCTGCTCGCCTTGTTGACGCATCAATCCCAGCTGCAGCATCGCTGTCATGTACAACGACGCCAGGAAACGCTCGAACGTCATCTCAAAATCTTTCGCCGAATGCCCGCTGAGTTCGACCTGCGAATCTAGATCTTTGGACGACTGTTGATAGGCAGCCGCTTGCGCTTCCTGCTCAGCGGAAGTAGGCGGAGGAGGCATTTCACGCTCGGCGCCATCGCCCGACTCCGCGGCCTGAGGAGCGGGAATATGCTCTGCGGCAGGAGCGTTCTTGGTTGCCGCCGGGGCCGCTGTTTTCGGCGCCTCGACTTCTTCAGGCACTTCCGTGCGCAACTCGCCATCCGACGTAAACAGCCGCCGGTCGGTTACTTTGAAACTGGATTGCTCGTGTCTTTTCTCAGCCATAGACCTTTCCTCAGACGAGGGGAATTCCCTCGTTGCGCTCTTTGCGAATCGCTTACGACTCGCGATCAAAATTCTCTAAACCTGATGATGTTCGAGAGCGCTCTCGTGCGGATGCGCCACTTCGTCCATCGGCAACTGGACCACGGTCGCGCGGCTCGACCCAATCATAACCTCTCGTCCCGGCACGCCGACTTCACGCCGGATATATCCGAGCGCCACGGTCTTCTCGCCGCTCTCAAAACGAATCGCAGCCGCGCTCGTGATCTCGCCCACTTCCTTCTCGCTAGCTACAATCTTTGTGCCGGGGGCAATCTTGACCGCGCCCTCAGCAACGAATCCTGAGAACTTGCGGTGAACGGCACCGCGCGAACGAATACGCTCCACGATCTCCTGCCCGACGTAGCAGCCCTTGTTGAAATTCAAAGCCTGCGCCTGTTCGGTCTCCTGCGGCAGGTCGCGTTCGCGGATGTCCACGCCATATCGCGGAACGCCCGTGGCGATTCGCTGTAACTCCAGCGCCTCCGAACCTACCGGGACGGCCCCACCGGCGAGCAGAGCGTCCCAGAGTTGCCTCACGTTCTCGGGCGCGAGCCAGATCTCGTACGAAACCTGCGACTCGTTCTCACCGCCCACGACTGTACAATCCACGCCCCGCCATGCCACAGACTCAACTTGCAACGACCGCATCTCAGCAATCTCGAATCCGGCGGCCGTCAGCACAGCGCGCGCTGGAGGCCCACCAATTCCAAGTGCAGTCTGTTGCTGACTAAGATTTCCGACCTCGACATCGTCCATGATGATGTAGTGATCGAAGGTCGCGAGAATCTTCTCTAACTGCCCGCTGTCGGTGTCGACAGCAATCGAATCTCCGCGGTTGTACGCATAAAGATCGCCCAGGATGTGTCCCTGCGGATTTAGCAGGAACGCGTACACACCTTGACCCGCCGCGAGGTCGCGAACGTTGTTGGTAACCATCCCATTCAACCAGCGCACTCGGTCGCCGCCGGTAAGAGAAATCTTCGCCCGAAAGCCGAGGTCGTAGACGCCACAACGCTCCCGCAGCGCGGAAAATTCGGCCTGCGGATCGGTGAAGCAGGCCGCAGTCGTTGCCCCGCGATACTCCGCGAGGCGCGCCGCGCCCAACCCTTCGCCGTGAACCTGAAGTGCAGTTGGCCCCATGCTGATGCTTTGATTATAGCGAAGCGCCGATGTGAACGTTGAAAGCAGAAGGTTTCCTTCGTGATCCTTCGTGTCCTTGGTGGTCGAGGTTTTCTGTCGACTTAAAAAGAAAAGCCGATCCGAGCACCGCAGTATTCATAATCGTTTCTCCGTGTGTTAACGTTCCTGCCGTGGACCCGCAAAAGCCTTCCAAAAAGCGAATCGCTGTAATCCCTGGCGACGGCATCGGTCAAGAAGTCATCCCCCAAGCAGTCAAGGTCATGCAGGCGACCGGTGCCGATGTCGAGTTGAGTGACTTCGATTGGGGCGCCGACCGCTACCTCCGCGACCAGACCACCGTTCCGCCCGACGGCTTTGCCATGCTCGGCCGCAGTTTCGATGCGATTCTAGTTGGCGCTTTCGGCGATCCCCGTATCAAGACCAACATCCATGCCAAGGGGATTCTGCTCGGCATGCGCTTTAAAATGGATCTCTACGCCAACGTTCGACCCGTTCACCTGCTCGATGCCGCGCTGTGTCCTCTAAAAGGAGTCGAGCCCAAAGACGTGGACTTCGTCGTTATCCGCGAAAACACGGAGGGCGTTTACACCGATGCCGGCGGCGTATTCAAGCAGGGAACTCCCGATGAAATCGCGACGCAAGAAGACATCAACACGCGCAAAGGCGTCGAGCGCATCATCCGCTACGCCTTCAAGTATTGCGAAGAGCACGCCAAACTCGACGGCTCGCCGCGAAACAAAGTTCTGATGTGCGACAAGTCCAACGCCATGACCCACGCAGGCGGCCTGTGGCAGCGCGTGTTCAAAGAAGTCGGCGGGGAATATCCGCAGATCACCGCGCAGCACATGTACGTCGACGCGCTCTGCATGCACATGGTCCGCGAACCGCGCCAGTTCGACGTGATCGTCACCAACAACATGTTCGGCGATATCATCACCGACCTCGCCGCCGGATTGCAGGGAGGCCTCGGCATGGCCGCCAGCGGCAATATTCATCCCGGGAAGACTTCGATGTTCGAACCGGTGCACGGCTCCGCTCCGCCGATCGCGGGGAAAAATATGGCGAATCCGTTCGGCGCAATTCTCACCACCGCGATGATGCTCGATCATCTGGGGATGGCGAAGGAAGCAGCGAAGATCGAAGCCGCCGTGCTGGAGGCGGTCCGTCAGAAAAAAACAACGTCCGACATCGGCGGCGCGCTAGGAACAAACGAAGTGGGCGAGTGGGTGGCGAACTTCGTCGCTCGATCCTGAGGACACGACGCAAGAAGAGCCTACTCCCGCCTTCCCGCCAGCAGCGCCAGTTCCCGCCACTTCCAAAGACAATCCGCATCAACAAACCCAATTTCCCGCAGCCACTGCAGTTGCGTTTCCAGATCGAGCAGCTTGTTCGAAGGATCTTCCGTCTCAACCGTAAATCCGATGCGATCCAGAAACTCCTCATGCAACCGCGGGCTCGGCGACGCCACATGTTCCAGATTACAAAACACCCCACCCTTGTTAAGAAGACCGAAAACCTCCGCATAGAGCGCCCGCTTGCGCTCATGTACGACATGGTGGATGGCAAAGCTCGAGATCACTGCATCGAATCTACCCAGACTCGGCAGCGGCTGGTCAAAGTTGTGTTCCACTACGCTTACCGATGAATCCGCCGCAAAGCGCTTGCGCACGGCCTCCAGCATCGCAGGCGAGAAGTCGACCGCTACAGCCTCGATGTCAGGACACTCACGCTTCACAAGTCCCAGCAGGCGACCGTCGCCGGTGCCGAGATCAAGCACCCGGCGCACGCTCGGCGAGATCAGTTCGAGCAATGCCGATTCGCCTTCGGTGCGATGGGAAATTGAGTCGGCGCGTTCGAGATAGTCGCGCACATGATCCTGCGAACGCCAGAGGTTGACCGGGTTAGTAGTTGTCATGACAGAAAGTATAGAGAAACGTATAGACTCAATCTCAATGAATAGAACTGAAGAGCGATCCTGGTGGGTTCTGCGGCTGCTTTTTGCGGTTGTACTGGCGGTGGCGGTTTCGATGCGGGCGCCCGCCCTGGCTCAGGATAAACAGCCAGCAGACAACCCACCCCAGCCCACACCCTCGACACAGGAGCAGCCCAAGATCTCTCCGCCAGCAGACGAGCCTGACAAGCCGGAGGTCAAGATCACTCCGCGCCAGGCTGAGGAACTCTTTCATTCCGTCGACGAAATCCTCGACTTCGACAGCAAGCAAACCGGCTTGCCCGTCAAAAGAGAAGTGAAGCGCAAACTCACCAGCCGCGACGAAGTCGTCTCGTATCTCACGAAGCATCTCAACGATGAAGACACGCAACGCCTGCGCAGATCAGAACTGGTGCTGAAGAAATTTGGCCTTCTGCCGCGCGATTTCAATCTGGAAACATTCCTCGTTTCACTTCTGCGCGAAGAAGTGGCCGGTTACTACGATCCCAAAACGAGAACCGTGAACCTGCTCGACTGGGTCCCCATGGAGGAGCAGGAACCCGTCATGGCTCACGAACTCACCCACGCGCTGCAAGATCAATCGGTCGGCCTGCAGAAGTGGATGAAGCGGGGCGAGAAAGATCTCGGCGAAATCAAGAAGGATCCCACGCCAGTCGACATCGAGAACGATGAGATGGACAACGCTCGTGAGGCCGTAATCGAAGGCCAGGCCCAGACGATGATGTTTCAATACGCAATGGCGCCGACCGGAAGGTCAATCGTCGACGCGCCCGATCTGCTCGAGGCCATGGAGACGGAGACGCTCACTGGCAGTTCCAGCACCAAGGTTTTCAACGAGGCGCCGATCTTTCTGAAAGAGTCGCTGACATTTCCCTACAGCTACGGCACCGAATTCGTCGTCAAGCTGATGCAAAAGGGCGGTAAGGAGAAGGCGTTTGCCGGCGTGTTGCAGAATCCTCCGCACACCACGCGGCAGATCATGCAGCCGGAGACATATTTGTCCGGCGAAAAAATCGAGCCCATGTTCGTGCCCGACTTTAAGCGCGACTTCAAGGATTACCAGAAGTTCGACATAGGAGCGATGGGCGAGTTCGACGTCGCGGTGCTCATCGAACAATATGCCGGAAAGCAGCCGTCGAAGCATCTCTATCCAGAATGGCGCGGCGGATATTACTACGCTGCTCGCGTCAGAGATAACACGGCCGCGCCTTTGGGACTGCTCTACGTCTCGCGTTGGTCGACCGCTGATGCTGCTGAACAGTTTGCCGAGATTTACGCCGAGTCGTTGAAGCAGCGCTACAAGACTGCGAAAGAGGTCGGAGATCCCATCCCAAATAGCCCACACAGGCAGACGACTCCAAAGTCGATCTTCTGAAAGGCCGCCATGCCTGGACCACCGAAGATGGCCCAATCGTGATCGAAGAACAGGGCGACATGGTGTTCGTAAGCGAAAGCCTCGACGCCGCCACAACTTCAACTCTGGAAAAAGAAGTTTTCAGCACGCCCCCAGTCGCCAAGTAATCCCAAGGTCGCGCGGCTATTTCTTCTTCTTTCCTGCTGGTTCATCCGGCAGTTCGGCCAGGAAGTGCTGCACCGCCCCACCAACGCTGAATTGTTTGCCCCCGCGCTCGATCGTCAGCTTGCGTTCCTGTCCCGGAGTTCCGCCAAGGATGTTCCATACCTGTCCCATCGTCGACCCGCGAACCGGGATGTCTCCGACCGCAACCAGGTGATCTCCGGCCTGCACGCCTTCAGGCCCGGTCGCAACTGATGCCTTGCCATCGATATCCGCGACGCCGAGAATCGTGTATCGCCCATCGTCTTCCGGACGCAGAATCAATCCAATAACATCGAAGCCCGGGAAATTGAACATGCGGCCGAATTCAAAGTAAACGGTCGAGTGTGCGTAATCGAGTCCCACGCGATAGTTGAGCAGCACATTTGATCCGAGCAGTCCCGCAGTCGCAACGCCCGCGCGCTTGCTGAAGAAGTCCATCCGATCTTTCGGGAACTCGACCACCGCGACATTCGCGAGGAACAGCGGTCCGTACTGCACTCGGTCCACGCGCATCAGCTTCCACTTCGGCTCATCGTCGAGTCCCCACATGTTGGCCGGGCCGACCGCGCCGGTCATGTGCGGCCAATCCGGATGCGCAGTGGCGAGCCGATCGAACAATTCATCCGAAAGAAAACTGATGGACGATCCCACGTCGAGAGCAAGATTGTATTTCTTATTCTCGATCTTGCTGGGAACCTGTATGAGCCCGTTGTCCGGATCGATTTCGACTTTCCCGGCCGGCCCTCTGAAATGAATGGACCCAGGCTCGCCGATGGAAAACTTGTGCCCCGGAAAATCAATCAGCACATCGTAGTGCCGGAGCACCGCGGCTGGGATATTGATTTCAGCGTCGACGCCCGGCGCTAGCACCGACGCCGCATTTACCGGTTTTAGAGGAATCTCAGCTTCTTTCACGCCGGCCAGCGAGATCTTCATCCCCCCAATGATCATCGCGCTCGGCGGCGGAGATGAGCACTCGTGCTCATCGCATTTCACCGTCAGACCCATCGCCGTCGCGAGACGCCGCGACAGGTTCAGTTCGGGATTGCCGTTATCAACCCACGCATGCACGCGTGCGGTCGAACCGTTCGCAAGCGGGACCTCGGCGTCGATGATGACGCGGTTGTGATCGATGGCCGCAGGCACGGTGACGGAGGCTGGTCCCGGCTCCGCGGTCTTCTCCTGCGGTAAACAGATGCCTGACATCAACAACACGCAACCGACGAAAGAAAGAAACCTCATTCCCAAATTGTAGCGCCAGAACAAACGCTCAAGAATCCTCGGCGTCATCCCCTAGCCCCGCGTTTTCGCACTTCGCACGACGCGTCTTCTAATTCTCCTCCTGTATAATCACGAGTTTGACTTGCGATCGCGCAAGCGTTCTGGAGGGCGATTGCCACAAGCAGAAATCGGAATCATTGGAGGCAGCGGGCTCTATTCCATGCCTGGGCTGACCAAAATCAAAGAAGTGCGCGTGAAAACGCCGTTCGGCGCGCCGTCGGACGCTTACGTTTGCGGCATTCTCGAAGGACGCAAGGTCGCGTTCCTGGCGCGTCATGGACGCGGCCACCGTATCCTGCCCAGCGAACTGAACTTTCGCGCGAATATTCACGGTTTCAAGCAACTCGGCGTTTCGCGTATCGTCTCAGTTTCCGCCGTCGGCTCACTGAAGGAAGAACACAAGCCCCTGGACTTCGTTATTCCCGATCAATTCTTCGACCGCACGCGTCATCGCGTCGACACGTTTTTTGGTGGCGGCGTCGTGGCTCACGTCTCCTTCGCCGATCCCGTCTGCGGAGAGATGTCGAGCGTTGTCGAGTCGGCCTGTAAGAAAATCGGCGTGGTCGGCAAGCACGGCGGGACTTACCTTTGCATGGAGGGTCCGCAGTTCTCCACCAAGGCCGAATCGAACGTCTACCGCGGATTCGGCATGGACGTGATCGGCATGACCAATCTTCAGGAAGCCAAGCTGGCACGTGAAGCGGAACTCTGCTACGTCACGGTCGCGATGGTAACGGACTATGACTGCTGGCATCCGCATCACGAGTCGGTAACGGTGGATCAAGTGGTCGCCGTCCTGCTGAAGAATGCCGAGAACGCAACGAAGGTCGTTCGCGAAACGATTGCGGCAATGCCGCGCGAGCGCTCGTGCAAATGCGGATCGGCCTTAGCCCACGCGATTCTGACCGATCCCAAGAAAATTCCCGCTGCAACAAAAAAGAAGCTGAACTTGATTCTGGGCAAATACGTGAAGTGAGAAGCGAGGCCACCGGAGCCACTCTTCGTAATACTCGTGTCCGTGTGGCTAGTCCGGCGACGAGTGACAAGAAAATCAGAGCGAATAAAGGGAAACCATCAAGATGAGCATTCTCGTAGTCGGTTCGGTTGCTTTCGATGACGTTACTTCACCTTCAGGTACAGTGAAAAACATTTTAGGCGGCGCCGCCACTTACTTCTCGCTCGCCGCGAGCTATTTCACCCAGGTCCGTATCGTGGCTGTTGTAGGCGAAGACTTTGGTCCCGAGCAGGAACAGGTCTTTCGCGATCATAAGATCGACATCCGCGGCCTCGAACGGGCCAAGGGCAAGACGTTCCGCTGGGGCGGTTCTTACACGGACAACCTCAACGAAGCGAAAACGAACTTCACCGACCTGAACGTTTTCGAAACCTTCCATCCTCAAATCCCGAAGGAGTACGAAGACACGGAATTCCTGTTTCCTCGCGAACATTCAGCCGACGCTTCAGGCGAATGTGCGCCGCTCGATGAATGGAGTCCGCCTTACCGGTTGCGACACCATGAATTATTGGATCAAGGGCACGCCAAAGGAACTGGCCGAAACGCTGAAGGTCGTGGATGTCCTCCTCATCAACGACACGGAAGCGAAGATGCTTGCAGGCGAACCCAACCTGCCCCGCGCAGCTCAGAAGGTCCTCGACATGGGACCGCAGGCGCTCGTCATCAAACATGGCGAGTATGGCGCGACCATATTTTTTCGTGAAGGCGCCTTCGGCGTGGGCCGTCATCCCTTTCGCGCTCCGTCGCTTCCCATCGAAGAAGTAAAAGATCCGACTGGCGCAGGCGACTCTTTCGCCGGCGGATTCATGGGCTACCTCGCGTCGCAAAAGAAATTGACTCGCGAAACGCTGAAGCGCGCTCTCTTCTACGGCGGAGTTATGGGATCATTCGCCGTCGAACGCTTCGGAACCGAGCGCCTGCAGTCGCTCACCCGCGAAGAAATCGACGCTCGCTTTCAGATATTTCGCGAGCTGACGCATCTCGAGTAGCGGTTTGCGCGGTGCACCCCGGGAGTCCTGGTGTGAAACACTGTTTTCATACTCTTTGATGCGCAAGCGCAAGCCAGCCCTCGATTCGCCAACCGCTTCCCGCTGGGATTCCGAAGTCCGCCTCTTGGCGTGGCTGGCCACGTGCGTTGCCGTCTTCTCCTTCCTCTACTACTACAAACACGGCGAATTCATGCTCTACGGCGACGCAATCGCCCACATGAACATCGCGCGCCGTGTCTTCGACTCGAAGACTCCCGGACTGCTCCAGTTGGGAACCGTGTGGCTGCCGCTGCCTCACCTGCTGATGATTCCATTCCTTCTCTCCAATCAGATGTGGCAACTCGGTGTGGGCGGATCGATCCCGTCGCTCGTCGCGTATGTGTTCGGCGTAATCGGAATGTTTCGCCTGGTTCGAGGCGCGCTCTCGCGCGACGCCGTGCCCGATACAGCCGCGAAGTTTGCCGCCTGGACGGCCGCCTTCATCTACGCAGCCAATCCGAACCTGATCTACATGCAAACGACCGCGATGGGCGAGTCGTTATACCTCGCTTTGTTCATTTGGGCGGTAGTGTATTTCGTCGAGTCCACTCGCGGCGGCAAGAATGCACTGACTAAGTGCGGGCTCTGCCTGGCCGCGGCCTGCCTGACTCGTTACGACGGATGGTTTCTCGCAGTCGCGATGGCAGCGACGGCTGTAGTTCTTAATCTTCTTCCGTCGAAAGAACGCGACAACAAACTGCCTGCGTTCTCGCCGTCCCGTTCCGCGACGGTGAAGTTCGTTTTGATTGCAGCCGCGGCACCCGTGCTTTGGCTTGCCTACAACGCAATCGTGTATCGCAACCCTCTGGAATTTGAGAATGGTCCATACTCGGCGAAAGCGATCGAGCGAAAGACACAGAGCGGCGGCAATCCCGGACATCCCGGCAGCGGCAATCTCGTGTTAGCCGGTCAGTACTTCCTGAAATCCGCCGAAGTCAACCTTGCGGAAAGTGAATGGCTGCAGCGCGGCTGGATTCTGCTGGCTCTAATCGGAATCGCCGGAGCCGCCTTCATCGCCCGCGTTCACACGTCCACCACCGAATCCCTCGCAAGAACGTGGCCGCTACTCTTCCTTGTGATCCCCGTGCCTTTCTATGCTCTATCCGTGGCCTACGGAGGCGTGCCGATCTTCATTCCCGAGTGGTGGCCGTTCACTCACTACAACGTTCGCTACGGGCTCCAATTGCTTCCCGCCTTCGCTGCCGCTCTTGCGCTTCTCGTGTACCTGGCGGTGCGATCGGAATGGTGGAACAGCCGTCTCCGCGTTGCCTGTGTGCTCTTGGTCTTCGCCTTGGTCGTTACAAGTTACGCATCGGTCTGGCGCGCCGGGCCTCAGTCCCTGCAAGAAGCGCAGATCAACATGCGCACCCGGAATCAGCTGGAAGCTCAACTCGCCCTCTGGCTCGAAAAGTTGCCGCCCGATTCCACTCTCCTCATGTACCTCGGCGATCACGTGGGCGCCGTGCAAAAGGCAGGCATCCCGCTGCGCCGCGTCATCAACGAAGGCAATCACCGCACGTGGAAGCAACCGGAAGATACCGACGGATTGTGGGAGCGGGCCCTGGCCAATCCGGCCCAATATGCCGATTTTGCCGCCGCCTCCGAGGGCGATGTAGTGTGGAAGGCAGCGCAGGCGCACCATCTGCCAGAACTCGTCGAGATCCACGTGACGGATCAGCCGAGGGTCATTCTTTACCGCGCGCGGTAATCAGCCGGGTTAACGCGGAAGGTCCGTCCTCCGATGATAAAATCCGGCCATCCCGATGAATTGGCATCATCCAATCGACCTGCTGCGTCAGGAGATGGCCAGCGGACTGGTCGAGAGTTCGATCGTTCGACTCGCACTGGCTGCCATCCTCGGCGGGCTGATCGGTCTTGAGCGGGAACTCAAGCATCGCGCCGCTGGCCTGCGAACGAACATGTTCATATGCTTTGGCTCGGCGATGTTTACTTTGCTTTCGGCAAGACTGGCGGGCGTGCCGTCGGACGCCGCGAGAATTGCGGCGCAGATCATTCCGGGCATCGGCTTCATCGGTGCCGGATCGATCCTCCACACCCGCGGCCTCACCAGCGGGCTGACCTCCGCCGCCACTCTCTTTGTCGTCGCATCGGTCGGAATGGCCGCCGGTGGCGGCCTTTACGCAACGGCAATGTTCGCCACGGGTGCTGTGCTCATCGCGCTCTTCTTTCTCGGACAACTGGAAGAAACTTTCAACGTGAAGCTGCTCGTCTCAAGCTACGAAGTCACCGGCGTGACGGTGGAAGAGATCAGCAACGAAGTCAACCGCATCCTCGAACCGCATCATCGTCTGATGGACAACATCAGCACCGGAAACACCGGCCGACACATCCGCCTGCAGTTCGATGTCGAGGGTTGCAACCGCGAGCAAAAAGAATTGCTAGGCCAATTGAAAGCATCAACAGTGCTGACCAGCGCAACCTCGCTCGGGCGAGTGGAGCGCGAGTGAGCGAGACGCGATTGAACTCCGGCGGCCGCGCCATTCCCTTCGTCAAGGCGAGCGCTTGCGGTAATGACTTTCTTTTGATCGACGGCGCCGTGGCACCGTCCGACCCTGCCGCCTTCACCCGCCGCATCTGCGACCGCCATGAAGGCGTTGGCGCCGACGGCGTCGAGTGGATGTTCCCGCATTTCTCCGTCGATGTAGAAATCCGGCTGATCAATGCCGACGGTTCGTCGGCGGAAATCTCCGGCAACGGAACGCGCTGCGTCGCCGCCTATATGTGCGCCGACAAGGGAAAAGAGCGTATTGCGATTCTGACCGGAGCGGGGTCGAAAGTTTGCACGCTGATTTCTCGCCACGACACGGAGTACGAATTTGAAATGGAGATGGGAGAACCCACTGTCGACGCAGAAATGGCCGTGCCGGTCGCGGGCAGGGAAGTCCGTGGAATTCCGGTCTCCATGGGCAATCCTCATTTCGTGGTCTTCGGCGCTGAGTTCCAGGCCAATTGGCAAGCCTTCGCTGCGGAGATCCAGCGCAGCCCGCAGTTCCCGCAAGGCGTCAACGTGGAACTGGTTGAGATGAGGGGCAGGCACGACTTGGCAGTGCGCTTCTTCGAGCGCGGAGTCGGAGAAACGCAGTCTTCAGGCACCGGCTCTTGCGCATCCGCCGTGGCCGCGATGGCGGCCAGCCGCGCTGATTCGCCCGTGAAAGTTCATGCTCCCGGGGGCACACAGACCGTCCGCAAGGAAGGCAAGAACATTTTTCTCCGAGGCGCGGCGCGCTTAGTGTGCGAAGGAGAATTTTTTCTGACCTGATTCGCTGATAGCGCGCCTGAGTCTCGCGCGATAAAACAGCTCGGCCCATGTCCTCCTCCAACCTCCAACACGTCAAGCCGCCAGCCCTTCACCCCGGCGACACCGTCGGCATTGTCGCGCCCGCCAGCAACGTCAAGCAGGCCGAACTCGAAGCGGGATGCGACGCCCTGCGCCGCGCCGGATACCGGCCCGTCTACCTCGACTCGATCCTCGAAAAGGATCTCTATTTCGCCGGTTCGGCAACGCGGCGTGCGCGCGAATTGGAGGAGATGTTTACCCGTGACGACGTGCGGGCGATCGTGTGCGCCCGCGGCGGATACGGCTCAAACTACCTGCTCGAAGAACTTGATCTCGAAAAGATTAAAAGGCATCCCAAGATTTTCGCCGGCTACAGCGATCTCACCTCACTCTTGACATATTTTGGTGACGCCGCCGGTCTCATCACGTTTCACGGGCCGATGGCCGCCAAAGATTGGTCGCACGCCGACGGCGTTGACCTTTCCTCATGGCAAGCCGCCGTCTCGGGCACGGCCGCGTGGGACGTGCCTCTCGGCGCGGAAGTGAGCAGATTGGTCGAAGGCGAAGCCGAGGGAGTCCTCTATGGCGGATGCCTTTCAATTCTGGTCGCGTCGTTGGGCACGCCATACGAAATCAATACCGACGGCGCAATTCTCTTTCTCGAGGACTTAGCAGCCAAGCCTTATCAGATCGATCGCATGCTGATGCAGCTAAAACTGGCAGGTATGCTCGACAATGTGCGCGGCATCGTGTTCGGCGAGATGGTTCACTGCGTCCAGATCACGGACCAAGGCTACACGTTAGAAGAGGTAGTCACGCGGATCGTCGGCGATCTCGGAGTGCCCGTCGCCTTCGGTGTCCGCTCCGGACATGTCACGTCGCGAAACATCACGCTGCCGTTCGGAGTGCAAGCGCGACTATCGGTGGATAAGGACAGAGTCGCGTTGAGAATATTGGAGTCCGCCGTCAGCCCGTAGACAGAAACGCAACTGTATTCATTCGTGCCGCGTGGCTTTCGATTGGCCAGAGATATGAACGAAAGAAAACACATTCACCTGATCGGAATCTGCGGCACCGCGATGGCCTCTCTAGCAGGAATGCTCAAGCACCGCGGATTTCGCGTTACCGGCTCCGACGCCGCCGCCTATCCCCCCATGTCCGATTTTCTCCGCGAACTGGACATCCCCTTAGCCCAGCCCTTCGACGCGAAGAATCTCGATCCGCGTCCCGACCTGGTCGTGGTCGGCAACGCCATGTCGCGCGGCAACGTTGAACTCGAACACATCCTCGACCAGCGCATTCCATTCTGCTCCTTGCCGCAGTTGCTGCATGACGAATTTCTTCGCGGAAAAGAAGTCCTCGTCGTAGCCGGGACGCACGGCAAGACCACGACGACCTCGATGCTTGCGTGGATTTTCCACACCGCGGGCTTGCATCCGTCCTTCCTGATCGGTGGCATCGCCGAAAATTTCGGATCGAGCTTCCACCTTGGCCGCGGCCATCACTTCATCCTCGAAGGCGACGAATACGACACCGCCTTTTTCGATAAGGGCCCGAAGTTTCTGCATTACTTTCCCGACGCAATCATTCTCACTTCCGTCGAGTTCGATCATGCCGATATTTACAAAGATCTCGATGCCGTCGAAACGGCCTTCAAACGCCTCGTGAACCTGATCCCCCGCCGTGGACGAATCGTTGCCTTCGATGGTTTCGCAGGCGAAGCCTCCGACAGTCCGAGTCTAGAACGCTCTCTGGCCAAGGCGTTTTGTCCCGTCGAGCGCTATGGAGCAGGACCGAAGGCCGATTGGAGAGTCACGAATCTTCGTCTCGACCCGGGCCGCACCTCGTGGACTGTCCTGCACAAAGGCGAGCCGTGGGCGGACTTCGAGTTTGCCTTGGCCGGAGAGTACAACGTCTGGAATGCCACCGCCGCTGCCGCTCTCGCCGCGAACTGTGGCGTTGCGAAAGAGGCAATCGCCGATGCGCTTAAGACTTTCAAAAGCGTGAAGCGCCGTCTGGAAGTGAAAGCGCAGGTGAATGGCATCACCATCATCGACGACTTCGCGCACCACCCACCGCCATCGCAGGCACGCTGAAAGCCCTTCGCGCCCGCTATGCCGGATCTCGACTGTGGGCCATTCTCGAACCGCGGTCGAACACCCTGCGCCGTCGCGTGCTACAGACGGCCCTCGCACACAGTCTCGCATTGGCCGACGAGATCGTCGTCGCCGGAGTCTTTCGCTCCGAAGCCGTTCCCCAAAATGAGCGCCTCGAGTTGCCCGCCTTGGCCGCTGAAATCGAGCGCAACGGCCGCCGCGCGCGCCTTCTCGACGACGCGGACGCAATCGTTCAAACCATCGCCCCGGAAATGCGCACTGGAGACGTAGTCGCGATCCTTTCCAACGGCGGCTTCGGCGGAATCTATGAAAAACTTCCAGCACGCCTAAGAGAGCTGGCGGGCAAGAAATGACCCTCTTCCAGAACTCCAATCGCAACGCTGAACCCCGTTGCCCCATCCTTCTTCCGCGTTGTTTGCGAAAGAGGGTGGGGATTTTGATTCTGGTCTTGATTTTCGCCCTCTCTTTGCTCGCCGAAGCGCAATCCTCGCGCGTGTCCTACGAAATTTCCCTGACTTCTCCCGAACAGCATCTGGTCGAAATCCAGATCATCCTTCCCGCAGGCGCCGCCCAGCGAGAACTCCAACTTCCGGTGTGGAACGCTCTCTATCAGATCCGCGACTTCTCCCAATACATAAACTGGATTCACGCGAAAGACCGCGCCGGTCACCCTCTCGCGGTCCGCGAACTCGACAAGAGCCGATGGCAGATCCAGTCTGCCGAAGGTGGCGCCGTCATCGACTATCAAATCTATGTAGACTCCCCCGGCCCATTCGGCGCCCAATTGAATTCCCACCATGCCTTCTTCAATCTCGCGCAGATCCTCATGTACCCGATCGAAGCGCGCACCGCGCCAATGCATATCCATCTCAATCAGGTTCCCGAGGGATGGAAGATCGCCACGCCTCTGACCTCGGCATCGTCGCCTGACCTCGACGCTCCCAACTACGATCGACTAGTCGATTCTCCGCTCGAGATCAGCGACTTTCAGGAATTCGACTTCGACGAGTCTGGCGGCCACTATCGCGTGATCATCGACGACGATCCCGCCGACTACGACATGGCAAAAATCGTTGCCGCTCTCCACAAAATCGTCGTAGCTGCCACCACCTGGATGAACGATCGTCCCTTCGACACCTACACTTTCATCTATCACTTCCCGCGCGGACCCGCCGGCGGCGGCATGGAGCACGCCTACTCCACCGCCATCGATCTCAACGCAGACATGGTCAACAAGACCTTCGGAGCGCTCACGGGGGTGACCGCGCATGAGTTTTTCCATCTCTGGAATGTCAAGCGCATCCGTCCCCAAACGCTCGAGCCCGTCGACTACACCAAGGAAAATTACACACGCGCTCTATGGTTCAGCGAAGGCGTAACCAGCACCGCGGAAGGGACCATTCAATTGCGCGCCGGCCTGATCGACGAGCGGCAATACTTCGCCGAACTCGCAGCCCAGATCACCGAACTCGAGCGTCGCCCCGCCCACCTCACGCAGTCGGCCGAGGAATCGAGCCTCGACGCTTGGCTCGAGGGCAACGCGTACTACCGGCGTCCCGAGCGCAGCATTTCTTACTACAACAAGGGCGAACTGCTTGGCGTCATGCTCGATCTCGCCGTCCGCGAAGCGAGTCACGGTCGCGCCTCACTGCGCGAAGTCATGCAATGGATGAACGTGAACTATGCGCAGAAAGGCCGCTTCTTCGATGACTCCAACGGAGTGCAACAAGCGGCCGAGGCCGTCAGTCATGCCGACCTTGGATGGTTCTTCACGAAATACGTCTCCGGAACCGAGGAGATTCCCTGGAATGATTTTTTCCGCTCCGTCGGCTTGCGCGTGGTGCAAGTCGAGACCGCTGTAGCCGACCCCGGCTTCTCCGCCTCCCGCAATTTCGATGGCCCCATGTCCGTCGTTGCCGTCGCGCCGGGCAGCGAGGCCGAGCGCGCGGGTCTGCAAGTCGGCGATGTCATCCTCGAATTGCAAGGCAAGCCCGTCGGACAGGAATCGCGGCAAGAAATGTCGCGGCTCAGTCCAGGCGACTCGCTCACCGTGAAAGTGCGAACCCGCCGCCCGGGCGAGCGCGAATTGAAATGGAAGGTCGGCAGCCGTCAGGAGATTTCCTACGAACTGAAAGACCTCGACCAGACCAATGCCGAGCAGCGAGCCCGACGTGGCGCCTGGCTGAAGGGAGAAGCGCAGACCGCGCCTGAGCCATCTCAGGCTGACGGAACAAAGGAGCCCGCGACAAAGGGATCCGCAGCAAAATGATTCGCACCATCATCATGCTGACATTCTGGGCCATCGCCGCGCCCATCGCTGCGCTCATCGGATTTCCCGCCTCCTACATCATGGGCGACGTTCGTGTCCTATACGCTCTGTTTATGTGGGGCGCGCGTGCTGGAGTCTGGTTGACGGGCGTTCGCGTCGAGAAAATCGGCCTGGACCTCTTCGATCCGTCGCGCAGTTACATCTTCATGACGAATCACGTTTCGAATCTCGACCCGCCCATTCAAATCCCCGCGCTGCCGCGTCGCACATCGGTGATGGTGAAGAAGGAATTATTCAAGGTCCCTATCCTGGGCCAAGCCATGCGCAGGGGATCGCTGGTTCCGGTGGATCGCGGCAACCGCGATGCCGGCATCGAAGCCGTGGCGGCCGCAAAAGCCGTCATCGAGCAGGGAATCAACATGACCATCTACGTCGAAGGCAAGCGCTCCTTCGACGGCAAACTTCTGCCCTTCAAAAAAGGCCCGTTCTACCTGGCTGTCGAGTGCGGAGTTCCCGTCATCCCCATGACCATCGTCGGCACGCACTACGCCATGCCGAAGGCGAGGTTCTCCATCAAGCCCGGCCACGTGAAAGTGATTTTTCATTCGCCGATCGAACCAAAAGACTTCGGCAGCCGCGAATGTTTGATGGAAAAAGTTCGCGCAGCAATCGAAAGTGGCCTTCCGGAAGAACTCCGGCAAGGCGCCCAAGGTAGAGTCCATGAATCAGCCGAAGGAAAGCCAGCCTAAGATTTCCCTGTGTTCCTCTGTGTCCCCTGTGGTTATTCTTTTTTTGTTTTCCCGCGGACCGCCCGCACAATCTCCGGCAGCCGCGGCAAGATAGCCGAATATTTCAGCCACAACTTGTGATCCACCGCAGGAGCTCCACTGACCAGCGCCCCCGCTGGAATGTCGCCCGCCACCCCGCTCTGCGGCGTCACGATCGCATTGTCTCCAACCTTGCAGTGCCCGACCACGCCCACCTGCCCCGTAAGAATCACGCGGTTTCCAATCTCCGACGATCCCGCCAATCCCACTTGCGCGCAGAGCAACGCGTCCTCGCCAACCTTCGACCCGTGTCCAACCTGTACCAGATTGTCGACCTTCACGCCGCGTCCAATATGCGTTTCGCCGACGCTCGCCCGATCGATACAAGAGTTCGCCTGCACCTCGACATCATCCTCAATGACAACCGGAGCCGGCTGCGGAATCTTGTGCCACTTTCCTTCGGCAGTCTTGGCGAACCCGAACCCATCCGCCCCAATCACCACGCCATTCTGCAGGAGCACATTGTTGCCGATGCGGCAGCTCTCGCGAACGATCGAGTGAGCATGCGCGAAAAAGTTGTCGCCAATCTCCACTCCGCGATAGATCACAACATGTGCTAGCAACACCGCATTCGCGCCGATGGAGACGTCCTCGCCAATCACGACGTAGGGCCCAATGTGCGCCCCGCGCCCAATCTTCGCCGAAGGATCGACCACTGCCGTCGGATGCACTCCAGCCGCATAGCGCACCGGCTGATGAAACAGCTCCAGCGCCCGGGCAAACGTCAGATAAGGATCCTTCGCGCGCAACATCGCCGCCGGAATAGCAGGGAAGCCCTCGGCCACAATCACCGCCGAAGCCCGCGTACTCCGCGCCGCCGACGCATACTTCGGATTCGAAACAAACGTAAGCTCTCCCGGCCCCGCCAACTCAATCCCGTTCAAACCGGTGATGTCTGTATCAGGCGATCCGTTTTCAAGACGCACATCAAGCGCAGAAGCGATCACAGAAAGTTTCATGAAGTTGGAAAAAGAGTCGCGAATGAATCCTACACCACCGGCTCGAGAAGATAGGAACAGAGGACTATCCGACGGAAAAGACGGGAGGCTGCGCCGTCCCGTTTTTCGACTAAAACCCACGTGCCCTATTGCACCACCAGCGCAATGGTGGTGCTATGCGACAGCGATCCGCTGGAGGCTGTCACCGTTACGTTAAACGTGCCGGTCGGTGTGCCCGCGACGACGTTGAACGCTTCGGAGTTTGACGTGCCCCCGCCAGGAGTCGGATTCGTCACTACGATGGGAAAGCTGCCGGTTGCGGCAACGTCGCTGCCCGTCAGGTTGATTGCCAGCTGCGACGTGCCCTTGAATGTGGCTGTGTGAGGCGAATTGTTATACGTGACCGTCGAGCTGTTCACGAAACCGGAGCCATTGATTGTGACCTGCTGGGACTGGGAGCCCGCCGCCTGTTGAGCAGGAGACAAAGATGAAATCGCGGGAACAGGATTGTTCGTCCCTCCGCCTCCTCCGCCTCCTCCGCCACCTCCACAACTGGGCGCGAGCATGAGCGAAACGATCATCAGCGCAAGCATCGACGCTCGGCGCCTGTCGCGGGCTGGAATGCCGATCAGGCAAACCCCAACGAGAAGGAATACCGTACTGGCCGTCCACCCAATTGCCGGCCGTGAATTCGCCGTCCGCCGCCGCGACTGCCCGAGAGGTGTTGTGGCGATCGTCAACGTCGTCCAGCCCTGACCTTGGATCTGTGCTGGATTGAAGCTGCAAGTGCTCTCTGCGGGCAGGCCAGAAGGACATGTAAAGCTGATCGTCCCACTGAAGCCGCCCAGGGAACTGATGTCGGTTTGCGCAGTCTGTGATTGTCCTTGAATAACCGTAATCTGTGTCGGATTCGTAAACACAGAAAAATCAGGAACCGCGATGTTGACCCCAGCGGCTGCATACGCGTAGTTGGCGTCACCGGTGTATTGAGCCGTCACCGTCTCCGACGAATTGACAGTAATTGTCAGAGTGGCCTGCAGAACGGAGTTCCCATGGCTATCCGTTGTGGTTACGACCGTAGGTGTAGCCGTAATCGGCGTTGGAGCGCCGACGAATGCTACCGTACCCGTAAGCGCTGGGGTTTTCACGTTCGCGTCAATCACAGCCGTCAGGGTCACACTCGATCCCGCTGTCACTGTTTGAGCACTTGCGTTGAGTGTTGCTGTCGGTTGATACAGCGTGGGCATGCTCAACGTGGCGGATGCGGCCGCGTAATTGCCATCTCCCGGATAGTTGGCAGTGATCGTATGGGTGCCAGACGTACTCACCGACGTGATCAGCGTCGCGTTCAGGCACTCAAAATAGTCATTTCCGCAGTTGAGAGACTGATAGGTGACAGTTCCAGGCATCGGGCTGCCATTGTCCAGGAATGTTACCGCGCCGGTTGGGAAAGCGCCAAAGCTTTCGGCCTGAATAGAATCGTAAAGGTAAAACTGCTGTCCCACTATTACCCTCACATAATTTGAGTTCAAAGTGCCAGTCGTTGGAGCCGGACTGATCGTGATCGCCGTCGTCGCCGAACTCGCCTTGAAGCTGTTATCTCCTGCGTACGCCGCCTTCACGGAGTTGGCCCCGCCCGGCAACTGTATCGTCTGGTCTTCGAAGTAACCGTAGGGGTTTAGAGCGAAGCTGCCGCCATCGAGCGCGCTGCCATTGTCGGTGAGGGTTACGCTCCCCGTCGGACATCCTGCCGCCCCAGCGTTCTCGACCGGTGTGCAGAGACTGCCGGCAGAATTTTCTACATTCGTTCGTAACAGATACGGCGAACCGTAAACCGCGCTTGTCGCATTACCGTTCACGATGTTTCCGTTGTAATCGAACGTCACCAGGAAAACCTGAGAGCTGCTGTTCTCTTTTCCCACCGTTACGCCGACTGGACTCGAATCACTCAGTCCATATGTCGCGTCTCCCGGATAGTGCGCCGTCACGGAATACGTTCCCCCCGGCAACAAATCCGTGCTTCCCGACGCCGTCCCGTTGGTCAGGCTGAAGCCCGCAATTCCTTCACTGCTGCTCGTGGGACCACCCTGCAACGAAATTGTCCCGGTCGGAGTTCCCGTTCCCGACTGGGGTGCTACCGTCACGCTAAAACTCACCGCCTGCCCATGCGTAATAGTGGTCGGAGTCAGGCTGGTCAGCGTGGTCGTCGAAGGCAGGGAAGAGATCGAACTCCATTGCGTGACCAGATTTTGCGCATTCACCGACCCTAGACCTGTAGCCCGGTCATAGGCTGCGCCCGTACTGTAACCACTGAGGATTCCGTAGGCATGTCCCGACGTCGATGTGGTGCAGTTCGGACTGCCTGTTTTGCAAGGCATCGCGATCGTCCCGCTCGTCACATCGTTGAAGATGCAGTTGCTCGACTCGCTCGCGCTCGAAGTGCAACTTGCCCCGCTTTTCGCTGCCAACTTGTAGAGCACATAGTTGGCGTTGCCCTGACGTTCGCCCGTCTGTTGATTCACCAACGCCATGATGCCTGCCATAGCGGGAGACGAAACCGAAGTGCCTCCGAAACCCTCGAAGTATTCAGAGGAGCTTGCGTTGCATGTGTGATACGGATTCGAATCCGCCTGGCAGATCACGTAGAAGTTGCCCATGAAGCCGTTGCTGGCAAACAGGGACACATCCGGAACATCGCGCTTTCCATCATTCGGAACACCGGCTCCGCTTTGCCAGGATGGTTTACCATATCCCCCGCCGCAACTGGCCACCGTATTTCCGCTCGGAGTCGTGCAGTTGCTGGCACCGCCGCTTCCGCCGACTGTCCACACCAGGCCCGAAAGTCGCGAGTCGTTGCAGTTGGTCTCCGCGCTCGAGCTCCAACCGAACGAGGCCAGAATCCCGTTTGTGCAGGAGTCATTCCAGGTTGTTTCAGGGATATAGCCTTTAGCCGATGCCTGAGTCGTAGCGTCGTTGGTGGTATTCCAGTAGGTCCCGGGATTCAACACATCGTTAAAGTCCGTTCCGCCCACGGCCACGTTGTACGGTGTGGATGCAAAGCCGCTCACTGCCAGTCCGAACTGCGCTGGCTCGGGTGATGAACCCTCGAACCGGTCGCACACCGCAGAGCCAGAGTCTCCCGACGCAACGAAGACCGTGATGCCCTGCGCCGAAGCTTGCTGCCAAAGCGCATTGAAGAACTGATTACCAGTCGTGCCTAGCCCGAGTTCGCAGATGCCATAACTCTCGCTCATTACTGGAGCCAGATTCTTTTCGACGATATAGACCGCTGACAAGTCAACGCCTCGCGTCGTCTCTGTCGATTCGGAAACGACAAATCGATGGTAGCGTGCGGCGCAGCCGCACTCGACCATTGCACATCGATGTCAGCTTCGGACTCATCGCCTTGCGGTCCGGGATCCGGGCCATTCAAAATGATGTTGACGGGATTGACCGGAAACCCCTTGGCTACAGGCCGAACAGCGTGCGGAAGTCGGACACATCCTGCGGATTGATATTGCTCTCGGCCTACGATCGCGATGGTCTGCGACTGGCCACTCGATCCTGCATTCCAAAGCGGCAGCAGATCGTAGATCGTCGCAAAGTCATAGGGACTCATCGCGTAGCAGTTGTTATCTTGATCGCAGCCGCCCCCGTAGGTAAACAGCGTGTGCTGGCCTGTCAGCTTGCCCGTTGATTTATCGCGCGAGAACAATCCATAGGGTTGGTTCATCGGCCGACTGCGGAAAATTATTCAGCGCCTCCATTCCCGCCACCGCTCCCGTCAGCGCCGTCGGAATCATCGGATCGCTCGCATTCGCCCAATGCTGTTCGCCTTTCACAATGTATTTGTGAATCGCGGCATGAAACGCCTCTTGCACCTGACTAGCCGACCCTGAGAACTCCAGCACCGCGCGGCCCTTGCTAGATCCCACCTGAAATCCGTGCGACTGCAGCCACAACGTGATCGTCTGCATGTCCGCGTCGGTCGGACCAAACTGCTTTCCGAATTCTTCCGGCGTCAGCCACTTGTGATAATTCGGCGACGCCTTATCCTGCTGGTCGTCCAGCAATTTCCGTAACGCCGACTCCTGTGCCGGGCTGCGCTTCAGCACCAGCAGCATCCGTTCCATCGGCAGACTCGCCGGCGCCGTCCCCAGGTCGAATTGCGGACGCGCCAGCGGATGTGTATTACCCTTCAGCGTTGTAAGCTGCGACTCGTCCACCGGCTGCGTGATCAGCGGCTGTGGCGCAAGAGTCACCGTCGATTCCTGTCCCAACGCCGACGCGCCGAGCAGGGAAGTCACCGCAATCAGAATGAACAGATTCGAGAACAAAGAACGGAGAGAAGAGAACGTAGGAATGGCGCGCATCGATACACCTCTGCCAGGAGATGAACTTCGCCCACGAGACCGCGCTGGAAAGGAGGAAGGAAGGAGATCCCGCGTGTGTCTAATCCGGGCCAGAGCCCGTGTGGACCCAAAACGGTACTCCAACTCTCAGGGGATTGCAATGATTTTGAGCCACAGGAGTCTTCTGGCCCTAGGATTGCGAGCCGTCACTGAAATCATGTGGAGAGAGCTAATGTTCGAAATCTCGCGTCACTCCTCGAACATCGGCACCTGCCGCTGATCCTGTGGCCGCCGCTGCCTGCGCGTAGCACCAATCACAGCCAGCACTGTCAACGACTCTAGCGCCGTTCGCGGCACAAAAATTCGCTGCGTATTCGACCGCTGGTCCGGAGGATTGACCAGAAATCCTTCCGGCGTCGTGTGCATCAGGTCGGCGGGCATCAGTCCTTCGAGGATCTCGCTATCCTTGAACCGCAACCGCACCCACAGCCCCTCCGACCGCGGACGCGACGTGAATGTCTTCCGCGTCAGCGACTCCGAATCGCCAAACTCCCGCACAAAATAAACGCCCTTGATCTCCTTCAGGTCCATCGCGATCACTGTCCCGGAAGTGTTCAGCAGTTCCAGTTTGCCTTCATTCACAAACTGCGACGGCGACACATACCCGGAGACCGAGTCCCGGTCCATCTTCCGAACGATCACTTTTTTGTGCGTTGAAGGCATAGAACGATGTGGAGAGTGCCAGTGGCCAATTAAGCCATGTGATTGTGATCGCAGAGATTTTACTGACCACTAATCACTAGTCACTGATCACTGCCTCCTCGATTTTCGCACCTTTCCGCGGAAATCTCCCGGAATACACCTTGGCAGTAGCCAAAATGTAAACGTTGTGTTATTTTCTTTAGCTTGCTGCAAACTTTTCACTTCGCTTAAGTACTTTGTACTAAGTCACTTGCATCCCAGCGCCAGCGGTTGCGGGATGCGGGGTGGCTGGGCCTGTGGAAAACCTGTGGAAAGCTCGGTTCGTCAGCCTGGCCCGGTCTTGGTGGTTTCAAGCCGGTTGCGGCACAATACGCCGGTCTGAGCGCCGCTCGAGAATGAATGGCTGATTACATTTACACGATGGAACTCCGGTTGACGCCGGACCAACTGAAGGGCGTCGGCCTGGTGCAAGACGTAGCCCGCGCCGCGGGCATGAATCTCTACCTCACCGGCGGCGCCATCCGCGACATCATTAGCGGCTTCACCATCCGTGATCTGGATTTCACCGTCCAGGGCAACCCTCTCAAGCTGCAAAAAGAGCTGGAAAAAGCCGGCGCAAAAGTTGTCGCCCTCGACGACGATGCCCGCACCATCTTCATCTCGCTCCCCGGCAATGCCCGCGCTGAAATCAGTATGGCGCGCACCGAGCGCTTCGAGAAAACTGGCAAGCCGCCCATCGTTACGCCCGCAACTATTCACGAGGATCTGCGCCGCCGCGACTTCACCGTCAATGCCATGGCGCTCTCACTCAATGAGGGTTCTCGCGGACTCCTCCTCGATCCTTTCAACGGCGTCGCCGATATTGAAGCCAAGTTGATTCGCATTCTGCAGAATTATTCGTTTCTCGAAGATCCTTCGCGCCTCATCCGCGCCACGCGCTTCGCCGCCCGTTTCCACTGGCCGCTCGAAGAGCGCACGCAGGCCCGCTACGATGCCGCCAAGGAAGGGAAGTACATCGACCACATCCTGCGCACCTCGATCGGCCACGAGATCGCCGCTCTTGCACACGAAGACGATCCTCTCCACGTCGTGAAGATGCTGGAAAAAGAAGGCTGGCTCGAAGTTCTGCACGATCACTGGACTACCGCCAAAGTCGACGCCAATGGCCTCACCCAGCTGATGAAGACGCGCCAGCAAATGGTCGACCTCGGCTACGCTCCCGATGCCGGCCCAGCCGTCATGTATTTCCTGACCGCGCGCCTTTCCGACAAAGAAGTTTCCGACCTGCAGAAACTGATTCCGCGCAAGGATCTCGTCGAAGCCTGGCGCGACATCGAAGATCACGCCAAAGAACTCGCCAAGCGCCTCACGGGAAAAGAGGCCGCCACGCCGTCGCGCACCTGGAACCTGCTTTCCTCCGCGCGTCCGGAAATGGTTCTGTTCCTCGCCGTGACCGCGAAGCAACAAGCCGTCGAGCAAAAGATCAAAAACTACCTGACCAAGTGGCGTCAGGTGCAGCAGAGAATTCCTCTTCCGGAGATGACGGAGTTGCTCATCACTCCGCAGTTGCCGGAGTATCCGAAACTGGCGCGCGAAGTATTCATGCTGTTGCTTGATGGAAAACTGCGCTCGCGCACCGAGACGCTAAAGTTCCTTAAGCCATTCGCTCCGCCACCACCGCCGCCACCACCACCACCGCGCCGTGGACGCGCCGCCAAAGCCGCGGCCAGCGAAGCTCCGCCCGCCGCCGCTCCCGCGAAACCAGGAAAAAAGGGAAAGGCCGCAGCCGTTGCTGCTCCCGCCGCCGCCGCGCCTATACCCGCAGCGCCGAAGGCGGACGCGAAACCAAAGGCGCCAGAAAAAAACAGGGCCACGAAACCCGAGCCCATGTCCAAGTCCGTGAAGCCCGTCGCGAAGGGAGCTCCGAAGGCAGCCGCCAAATCCGCGCCCAAAAAAGCCCCGCCCAAGAAGAAAAAAAAGTAGTGTCGATCCCGATAACCCGTCCCAGACCGTCAATGTAGCCATAGCCAGCGAGCTAACAAGATAGAATGCAGGGCGTCCAAGCAAGATGTCCATGTCCAAGCTCCTTCTCCTGATCGCGCTGCTACTCGAGGTCTTTCCGCTAGCGGCGCACGCTACCTATTCCATCGTCGCTTGTGATTCTCAAACGCGCGAATGTGGGGTCGCGGTGCAAACCAACAATCTCGCCGTAGGCGCGAGCGTTCCTTACGCTCAGGCGGGCGTAGGTGCTCTCGCCTCGCAGTTCGAAACCAACCCCATGTATGGCCCCCGCGGACTTGCCTTGCTCGGGAGCGGCAAGAGCCCGGACGAAACTCTGCAGCAACTGCTGCGCGAGGATGGCAATTTCGACGGCGAGGGGACCGAGGCTCGTCAAGTCGGGATCGTCGCGATCGATGGACGGTCGACTTATTACACCGGTCAAGAGGCGGCCGCCTCCGACTGGGCTGGCGGGCGCAAGGGAAACGGATACAGCGTGCAAGGTAACGGCCTCGCTGGTCCTCAGGTCGTAGAAGCGATGGAGCGCGCCTTCGTAAAGACGCCAGGTGCGCTTGCCGATAGACTACTGTCGGCGCTGGTGGCGGGCGACGCCGCGGGAGGGCAGAAGACTGGTCGCGAATCCGCTGCCTTGCTGGTGAGAACGCCGGAAGGATTTCCCATGGATATCGATCTCCGTGTGGACCACTCGATCGACCCGGTGGCGGAGCTGGCGAAGTTGTACGCCATGCAATCCGCGCGTCAGCAAGTGGTTCAAGCGAGCTTCGCGGCCCGCAAGGGCAACCTCGATCAGGCTCGTTTGCTCTTGATTGGTGCGGTTGCACGCGCACCGTGGCCGCGCCTCTGGATTCGCGCAGCGAAGGTTGCCGAGGACATCGAAGAACGCCAACTCGCCCTGCAGTACATCATAATGGCTTTCTCTGCGAATCCGGCTTGGGTTCAACAGGAAATCGGCTCAGGAGACTATGCCGAACTCGGGGCAAGTCCACTCTTCCACGAATGGGTAACGGCCGACCAGGAACAGTCGGCGCTATCCGCCTATCGCAGCCTGCGTGGCGAAAGGGTAATCGCGTTGGAGAAGCGCCTTCGGGTCGGCCGTATGTTGCTGGAAGTTGGTCACGCTCACGAAGCGCTCGCACTGCTGACCGACAAAGCCGGCACATCTGAGCCAGTGGCCCTCCAGATCCTGCGCGCTGAAGCGTATGTGGCCAATCGCGATTACGGCCACGCGGTCGAGGAGTACAAGAAAGCCGCGAGCAGCGCGCCTCACGATCTGCGTCTCCAGCGAAGAATCATTCAGCTAACCCAGCAGGACGAAGGGACAGAGGAAATCAGATAAGGGGGTAATCGCGGACCCAAAAAGAGTACTGGGCGTGTCTTCTTCTTGCCCTTAACTGCATCCCCCCGTATCATGAGGCGCCATTCGAGTTGGGGCGTTCACAAAAACTGGGGGCTCGCGGAAATTGAAAAAATTCTGGAAGATTCTGCTCGTCTGTGTCGCGCTGCTTGCGCTTCTACTCGCTGTCGCTATTACGTTCACCATCGGCTGGCGTCCCTTCCTCGGACCCAAAAAGCGCGCGCTCTCCGATCGCCACTTCGAGCGCACTCCCGAACGACTCGCCCGCGGATCGTATCTGGTCAAGTCAATTCTGGATTGTGAATCCTGCCACTCGCCGCGTGACTGGACGCAGCATGGCGCGCCCATACCCGCAGGAATGGCGCTCGCCGGCCAAACTGCCGATCTTCCCGGATTCCCCGGAAACCTCGTCATCCCCAATCTCACACCCGATCCGGAAACCGGCGGCGGGCGATGGACCGACGATCAGATCGCACGCGCCATTCGCGAAGGCATTAAGCACGACGACAGCACTCTTTTCCCAATGATGCCCTATGAGACTTTTAAGCATCTGTCCGATGAAGACTTGGCCTCCGTCGTCGTGTATCTGCGCTCGGTGGCACCCGTTCGCAATCCGCTGCCCCACATGCACATCAATTTTCCGGTGAATTATCTCGTTCGCAGCGCGCCGCAGCCCATTACTGAACCCGTGCCCGGCCCCGATGCGTCGAACCCTCTGGCTCGCGGAAAATATTTCGCCACTCTCGGTTGCGGATGTCATCGCGCCATCGAGAGTCTGCCCTACGGCGGCGGCGAACACTTGAAAGGTCCGTGGGGCGATGTGACGAGCGCCAACATTACCTTCGATCCCAGCGGCATCAGCTACTACAGCGAAGCGACCTTCATCACCGCATTGCGCACAGGATACGTGGGCGCGCGCAAACTGAATTCCATCATGCCGTTTAACACCTTCAAGAACATGACCGACGACGACCTGAAAGCGATCTTCGCCTACCTCCGCACGGTCACCCCCGTGAAGCATCGCGTCGATAACACTCTTCCTCCCACCTACTGCAAAGTCTGCAAAGAGAAACATGGGGGCGGCGACCAAAACTAACCCCTGCGTTCTCCGTGTCCTCTGTGGTGAGGCTCTTGGGGTTTTTCTACTAAAATTGACAATCCCGACTTCGCACCCGGCGTACAATATCTCCATGCGTCGCCTGATGCCCATCTGCGCGTTCGTCCTTTTCTTTGCGGTACCGCTATGGGCGCAGCATGGCGGAGGCCACGGTGGCGGCGGTCATTTCGGCGGATTCGCCGGTCACACCGGGTTCAGCGGCGGCCACTTCTCCGGCGGCATGCGCTCCGGCCTAGGAGCTTCCCGCGGCTTATCTCGCCCTCCTTCATTCTCGCAACGCAGCTTCTCGCGCGGCCCCATCGCGAGCCGGGGACGCGGCTTCCACGGTCGTGGCTTTGACGGACGCGGTCCCCGCTTCCGCACCTACGGATTCCGCAACAACTGTTACGGCTACGGATGTTACGGCGGCTACTACCCCTACGGTTACGGTGGCTACATCGATCCTTACTGGTGGTGGGACACAGGCTCGTCCTACGACGAAGACTACGAGCGCGATCGACAGATCGCCAACGACATGAACGAACAGAGTCTCGAGCAGCAGCAAATGCTCCGTCAGGAAGAAGCCGACGGTGATCAGGACGCCTACGCGCGCTCGACTCCCGCGCCTCGCCCTGCTCCAGCCGATGCCCAGCCGGGAACTCCCATCATGCCTGACACGGTTCTCGTCTTCCGCGATCAGCACAAGCAGGAAGTTCACAACTACGCTATTGTCGGCCAGATGCTCTGGAACTTCGCTCCTCAACGCACCGAGAAGATTCCTCTCGCGGACCTTGACCTACCCGCAACCATCAAGGCCAACGACGATCAGGGCGTGACTTTCCGCGTTCCGTCGCTGAACGAAGGCCAGTAGCACTCTCTCCACTCCCCGCTCGCCGCGCCTTTTCCCCGTTCAACGCATCCAACTACCGTTCACCCCAACGTCATTCACTTTTCGGTACAGAACTAGTACAGTGGAATCAAGCGTTTAGGTCATGTCCTGAGGATGTGGGGAACCTGCAGAAACACTGGGTTAAGCCCGGCACAGGTGTCTCCGAATGCTAAAATAAAGATTACCCAATATGCCCTTAAAAACTCTGTTCCTCAATCCCCCGTCGTTTGAAAACTTTGATGGAGGCGCTGGCTCGCGTTGGCCCGCCACTCGCGAAATTGAAAGCTACTGGTATCCCGTGTGGCTGGCTTATCCCGCGGGCATGCTCGAGGGCGCGCGTCTGCTCGATGCGCCGCCGCACCATATTTCCGCCGAAGAGACGATCGAGATCGCTAAGGAATACGAATTTCTCGTGCTCTTCACCTCGACCCCAGGATTCCCCGGCGACGTCCGCATCTCGGAGGCTATCAAGCAGGCCAACCCAAAGATTAAAATCGCCTTCGTCGGACCGCACGTCAGCGTGCTCCCAGAGAAATCTCTGCGCGATTGCCCGGTCATCGATTTCATCTGCCGCAAGGAATTCGACTACGCCATCGTCGACTATGCGAAGGGCAAACCCCTCGCCGACATCCCCGGCATCTCCTATTTGAAAGACGACAAGATCGTTCACAATCCTGACGCGCCGCAGATTCAGGATCTCGACGCGCTGCCGCATGTCACCGACATCTACAAGCGCGACCTTGACGTAACCAGATACAACGTCCCGTTCCTGCTGAATCCCTTCGTGTCGCTCTACACGACCCGCGGATGCCCCGCCCAGTGCACCTTCTGCCTGTGGCCGCAGACTCTGAGCGGACATCCCTGGCGCAAGCGTTCGACCGACGACGTGGCCGCCGAAATGGCCAAGGCAAAAGAGTACTGGCCGAACGTAAAAGAATTCTTCTTCGACGACGATACCTTCAACATCCAGAAGGCGCGCACCATCGAACTCTGCGCCAAGCTCAAGCCTCTGAAGATGACGTGGTCGTGCACCTCGCGCGTCACCACCGACTACGAGACGCTCAAAGCGATGAAGGAAGCGGGATGCCGCCTGCTCATCGTCGGCTACGAATCCGGAGACCAGCAGATCCTCAAGAACATCAAGAAAGGCGCCACCGTCGAGCGCGCCCGCCAGTTCACTAAGGATTGCCACAAACTTGGCCTCGTCGTCCACGGCGACTTCATCATGGGACTCCCCGGCGAAACCCACGAGACCATCAACAACACGATCGCCTTCGCCAAGGAGCTCGACGTCGAGACCATTCAGGTTTCCGTGGCGCACGCGTACCCCGGTACCGAACTCTACGACTACGCCGTGAAAAACGGATTCATGGTCGGCGACAATAAGATGGTCGATGAAGGCGGACACCAGCTCGCTCACATCCAATATCCCGGCCTGCCCGCTGACGATATCCTCTCGGCCGTCCATCGCTTCTACGACGAATACTATTTTCGTCCGAAAGCCATCTTCCGCATCCTGAGGAAAGCGGCCTTCGATAGCAACGATCGCAAGCGCCTGTACAAAGAGGCAAAGACATTCCTGAAGCTGCGAGCACAGCGCAATAAGTTGGTGAAAGACCACGCCGACGCAGCCGCCGCCGAGCCCGCAAAAGCATAGCGCGATTGCGATTCGCATAGAGGGAATCCGGCTGTGCACCGATTCGTATCAGGGCATCGCTTCAGCGATGCCGTAAGCGTCGGCACATCAAATCGCGGCTTTAGCCGCTGAGGCAACGCAATTCCGAGTACCCCGTGACCTTTCGCAAGTATCTTGTGCTGGCTGGAGTCACCGTCTTTGCACCTGCCGGTGACTCAATGCTCTCGCACGGGATGAAGCAGGTCGGCAACATCTCCCTGAATCACTTGCCAGCTGTAATCTCCGCGGTACTCAATCCCTGGGTCGCCGCCGGAATCGCTCTCCTCATCGCGTTCGTCATCTTCAACATGACCGCGCTTTCCTGGGCCGATCTCACATATGTCTTGCCCGCTACGTCAATGGGATACGTTCTGGTCGCGCTGATCGCAAGATTCGCCTTGCACGAACAGATCACGCCCATACGATGGATCGGCATTGCGCTGATCGCCGGTGGCGTCGGTTTCGTCGCCGGAGGTCCCGCGCTCACCGTGCCAACGTCCACCCAATCTGCTGAGAGCGAGAGAGAAACTGCGGTCGCCGCATCTGGAGTCGAACGATGAGCGTCGCACAACAAGGGTTCGCCACGATGAGAGCGCAGTCATGAAGCATCTCTACACCTGGAGCGCGATCATGGCCGTAGCCTTCGGCTCGGTCATCGGCGACGTCCTGCTCGCGCGCGCCATGAAGCAAGTTGGCGACGTCGGAGTCCTTCTCCGTCAACGCGGCGCGTGGACGGTCGTCCGCCGCACCGCCGGGAATCCTAATTTCCTGCTGGGTGTGGTAGCCATGGCAACAGCGTTCTTCAGCCTGCTGTTCGCGCTTTCCTGGGGACCGCTCAGCGTAGTCGCGCCAGCCTCCGCGTCGCTGACGTTCATCGGCAACGCCTTCGCCGCAAAGATTTTCCTCCACGAAAAAGTGGACCGCCGCCGCTGGCTCGCCGCCCTCCTGGTAGCCGCGGGAGTAGCGTTGCTCTCCGGCTAGTTCACCCCCGCAGCGCCATAAATCCCGTGCTCTGCGAGAAGCGGGGAACGGCTGCGAAGAATGACCGGCGCAGTGTCGATCTCTACTTTCCGGCGGACGCCTTCGCCGCCTGATTCGTTTGAGCGCTTGCCGGCGCAGAGGCACTTGCCTCAGGAGACGCCGCTTGCGCAACTATCGCTTGCTTCGTGCACAATTCAATTACTTCGGCAATGCGCTGGTTCTCGTTCTGCTTCGCCGACTGCCAATTGCGTAACGATTCCTTCTCTCGCACAACCAGATCGTTGTTGTGCTGGATCCGCTCGGCATAGTGCGCGGCCACGCGATCCATCTCCGCCTTGATCTTGGCGTTCTCAGCGGCTTTACGCGCCTCGAAACTCTCCAGCTGTTTCTGCTGGCCGGCGGCGTACGCCTCGAGCGCCTGCTGGCGCCGGGTGGCATCCTGTAGCAGGTCGTCCGCCGAGGTACCGGCCGCGTCGAGCGCCATCAGCACCGACGCGCGCTTCACGTCTTTCGCCAGATCGCGAATGCGCTCGCTGTTGAGCATCTCCACGACTTTATGGATGCCATATCCGGAGCGCGGGCTGAGAATTCCAGCGGCATGGTAAATGTCTTCGTACGACAAGAGAGCGGTCTCGGTTTCGGAGAAATCTTCTGCGGTGTCGGGCTTGTTCACTGGTGCCTCCTTGGACATGACTTTCTCGGGCGCGCTCGCCGATTCCTGCTGGCGCCGCCAGAACTTGGGAAAGATTCCTCTGGATTCCATAGGTTTCCTCTCTTGATCACCGGATGACCCTCGCGGCCGGTGCGGGACGTGCACAGACGCTACTCGCCGTACTGGTTCGGCCACTCGAACGCCGGATCTTTGCGCTTGATTCTGCGGAATGCCGAGCTGTCCGGCATTGCGTTGCGGGGCCGCGCTCCACGCCGCGTCGCGCACAGCTGCGGGCGTCAGGGGCCTTGCCGCCATAATTGCAGATTCGGAAACAGGTTCGGGCAGGGAAGCCATCGCGGTCTTCGGCGCTTCGGCCTTCTTAACGGGTGTGCTCTGAACGGGCCGCGATGCTCCTCGCCGCACGCCCCACAGAAACTCGGAGCCGTCGCGCCGGCAATTCCTGGCAACGGCGGAGAACTGCTCCCGGTGCCACCTCACAGTCAGTTCGGCCCCCACCGTAATCGGAGTCTTCACCCGCAGGCATGCGCCCGACGGAGACGTATCCTCAAGCGTCGCCGGCGCGCGCTTCGTGCCAGTCAGGTCTTCCCAGAAGACTTCCGCGACCGCCCACATCACCGTCCTCGGTTCGACGTTACGCCCGTCCATGCCATCTGTATCGGCGTCATCTGGAGCGGGGTTTAGTTACCAGTGGGATGGGGTCTTTATCCGGCGCCGCTCAACGTGTTTCCCGTCACAGACGGCATCCGGTTCCCTGCGTAGAAGTATTGCAACGGAGGCTCCCATGCGAAACCAGAACGTCTCCCTGGAAACCATTCACGACTTCCTCGCTCAGAAGCGCATCGCGATGGTCGGCGTCTCGCGCGAGCCCAGGACGTTCAGCATGATGTTGTTCGAGGAGTTCTGCCGCCGCGGTTACGACATGGTCCCGGTAAATCCCATGGCGCCGCAAGTGCTTGGCCACTGCTGCTTCGCACGCGTGCAGGAGATTCATCCTCCGGTCGACGCGGCGATCCTGATGACTTCGCCCGCGGTCACCGAGCAGGTGGTGCGCGACTGCGCCCAAGCCGGCATCTGGCGTGTTTGGATGTATCGCGCCGGCGGCCAAGGCGCGGTCAGCGACAAGGCCGTCGAGTTCTGCCGCGCCCACGGCATCCAAGTCATTCCGGGACAATGCCCGTATATGTTCTGGCGCGGCGCCGGCGCGGGCCACCGCCTGCATGGCTTCGTCCGCAAGATCACCGGACGCTACCCGCGCCGAGCCCGCGTGGCCGCCGCATAATCGAACTTCGATCGCTAACTAGGAAGACCGCGCCATTTTCTGCGCCGGAGCGATCTTCTCCGCTTCCTTCAAATGATCTTCCAGCGTAGGCAGCGTTTGCGCGGCGAAGTTCTTCACCGCCTCATCGTGTGCTGACTTGCTCTCACGATCGAACTCGGCGACATCCTTCTTGTGATCTTTCACCATGTCGCTCATGTAGGCATGATCGAATTGTTCGCCTGACAGCTTTTCCAGGCTCTCCTTCGTCGTCTTGTCGGTCGCACTCATGGTCTGCGGCAACGTCACATGCTCGTCGGCCGCTACCTTCTTCAGTTGGTCGTCGGCCTTGGTATGGTCGTCGATCATCCGCTGCCCGAACTTCTTCACGTCTGCGTTCGTGGCCTTTTGCACGGCCAGGCGTCCGAGTTCAACCTCCGCCAGATTGGCGCGAGCTGCTTTCTTCATGAACATCGTGTCGGTCATGGTGGTCGCGGCCGAACTCTTTGACATCGTCGAATCCTTAGCCGACTGGGCCATTACAGGCACCACGGCCAACACAGTGCCCAATGAAAATGCAAATAAGGTATTCACTACACGGGTCATTGCAAACTCCTGAAAGTTGCGAGAATAGTCACCTTCTCAAGCGTATGTCTCCCGTGGAGCGCTTTGCCATCCTGCATTCACTGCATTCCAACCTTCGAAATTCCTGACCGCCAGACAACGCCCAATTCTCGAAGAGGGCGTTGGCCGTTTTCGCCATTCAAGACGACCTAGGGGTGGAGTTGTCAGGCAGAATCTTGCTCTAGCCCAATTCTTGTCAAGACCCTTTTCGCGAGTTTTCTGGGCCAACTCACTCACAACAAGCCAGATATAATTCCGGAAAGTTTGCCGGTTACCCCTGCCCAATTTGATATTCTGGATATATAGGGTAAATAACAAGGCGCAGGCCTCAAGCTTGCGCCTTTTTTTCTCAGAGACGTTCCGACAATCCATGGGCAAAAAACGTTCCTCCCGCGACGCCAACCAGCGCCGCGCGGAGAAACCGCCTGCCCCGCGCCGCCCCGCCAAAACGCAAAAGCGCAAGCCCCGCCAATCCGCCCGCGACCACGAACGCAACACCAAACGCCTCGGAGAAATCGCCGAAGCCGCCTTCACCCACAAAGCCCTCAATCTCGAGTTCGCCGTCTGCCGGCCCCACGGAGACAGCGAACGCTACGACGCCATCGTTGACTCGCGCGAGCCCAACATCATGCCCAAACTCTCCCGCGTCCAAGTCAAATGCTCCACCCAGATGTGCGACGGACTCTACCGCACCAACGCTCATCGCCGCATCCACGGACGCGCCGTTCCCTACAAGCCCACCGAAATCGACTTCATCGCCGCCTACATCATCCCCGAAGACACCTGGTACATCATTCCCATCCGCGCCGTCCGCGGCACCAGCCTCCTGTTCCGCCCCAAACGCTCCCCCAAACGCAGCCTCTACCACGACTACCGCGAAGCCTGGCACCTCCTCCGCCAAACCACAGAAAAGAAGTAGAAAGAAAGGCGACCGGGTGGCCCATCCTTTGCGCCCTGTGCAAAGGGTGGGACGTGCTCAAATGTAGATGCTACGAGATCTTGGTCTGCCGCAAGATGATCGCCGGGTGGCCCATCCTTTGCGCATTTGCAAAGGGTGGGCAGTCCCAAATGCGAACGCCATAGGCTTCTAACTCTGAATTCTCTCGATCGAACCCAACGCTCGCCTTCTAAAGTGAAAGCATGCCGACAGGTCTGAAACGCTATTACGGCAACGAGCACCTCCATTTCTTGACTTGCAGTTGTTACCATCGCCAACCTTGGCTGAGTGAACCGCGCCGCCGCGACCTAGTTCCTGCAGATTCTGGAAGAGGTACGACAACGTTATCGCTTCGTAGTCGTCGGCTACGTGGTCATGCCGGATCACATCCATTTACTAATCAGCGAACCGGAGCGCGGTACTCCGTCGACCGTCATGCAGGTCCTGAAGCAGCGTTATGCGCGCAGTTGCTGGCTAGGAAAGCGGCGCAATCTCAGCTGCGGGACCGATCCATCGCATGTATGGCAGCGACGCTTCTACGATTTCAATGTCTACAGCTCGCGCAAGCGCCTGGAAAAACTACGCTACATGCATCGGAATCCAGTGAAAGATGGATTGGTTGCCGAGCCGGAACAGTGGGAGTGGAGCAGCTATCGCAGCTACGTGTATCAGGAAGAAGGCAAAGTAAGAATCAATCAATGGCCGAAAGCTGAGATGAAAGTTCGCGCGGCGGCTGGATCGTAACTCATGGCAGACGATTTCTTTTCGCATGAAGTAGCAGAAATGCCGGGTGGCCCATCCTTTGCGCCCTTTGCAAAGGGTGGGACGTCCCAACTGCCGGCAGCATAGCTCCCCACCCTTTCGCAAAAGACGCGAAAGGATGGGCCACCCGGGGCCCGCGAATTTCCTCTTCCCCTCCGCGCTGTCCCTTGGCCACTCCGTTGGTATGGAGCAGCTCGTGAACCGTCTCGACCCGGCCTTCATTCCATACTTCCTGAAACCAGCGCCGCATCAGCTGAACGTTTGCGTCGGTTGACATTGGCGTGTACTCCCATCCTTAGCAAAGGGGCGCAATCGAGACTGCCGGTAGCATCGCGTCCCACCCTTTCGCAAATGACGCGAAAGGATGGGCCACCCGGGATCTGCGGAACGCTTGGCACCCTTGGGATTTATAATCACCGGTACTTTTTCATTCAATCACTGCGTTCTGGCACCTGAAGGAGAAGCTTGCATGGTTTCGACCGACTCACCCGCTCCATCGTTATCTAGAGCGACCGATTCGGAGGTCAGATGGCGGCGCGGGCTGGAGTTGTTCTGTCTTTCATTCCTCGCGCTCTTTCTCGAATTGATGGTCATTCGCTGGGAGCCTGCGGTCGTAAGACTGATCGCCTACTACGCCAATCTGATATTGATCAGCTCTTTCCTTGGTCTGGGTATCGGAGCGATTCTTGGCAAGAAGAGAAAATCGCTCTTTGGATGGCTGCCGGGTTTGCTCCTGATCAACGTGGCATGGCTGTTGATCGCGCATTTCATTACGCTGCCGAGTACCGCTTCGGAGAGCAGGTTCTACACTCCCAGTCCTCAGCTTGTGCGTTATGTAAGTCTGGTGGGTATCTTCGTTAGTAACGCCATAGTCTTCGTGCCGCTGGGTCAGCGGATCGGATCGCTCTTTGATGCTCTTCCCCCTTTACTGGCGTACTCCTGGGACTTGGGTGGAAGCCTTGCGGGGACGCTCTGCTTCGGGTTTTTCTCGTTGAAGCATTTTTCGCCGATGCTTGGAATGGGATTCGTGGCTTTCGCGATCATTTTGCTTCTTCCGCGTGGGAGGTGGTTGCGGTCCATTCCAATCCTGGTTCTGGCGCTGGCGGGAGTGTATTTTTCCGTGAGTCCGAGCGCGGCATGGTCACCGTACTACTACATCGTCGTGGTCTTGCAGGGCGATAAGCACGGGAATGCTCCGGTGCGAGAGCCACAGCCGGGGCTGCGCACCATGCAGGATCCGCCCATCTACGACGTGAGAGTCAATCACTATTTTCTTCAGAGCGACGGGACATTCGACCCGAGCCGGTATTCTCCCGCGAAGAGAGCCGAGATTCTTGACGCGAGATCGCAATACGACCTGCCGTATGCGGTGTCCCCGGCCCACCGGCGCGTGCTGATGTTAGGAGCGGGAGGAGGCACGGACACGCAGATCGCCGTGTTGGACGGAGCCGAGCAGGTGGATGCGGTGGAAATCGATCCGCTGTTGGTGAAGTTATCGAACCGATTCAATGCTTCGGGAATTTATGAGAATCCAAAGGTTCACGTCCACGTCGAGGATGCGCGGGCTTTTCTTCGCCGTTCAAGCGGCGGATATGACATGGTGGTCTTCGGATTCCTGGACTCACAAACGCTGTTCAGTTCGATGAGTAACATCCGTTTAGACGGTTATATCTACACGGTGCAGAGTATGCAGTCGGCGTTTCGGTTGTTGAATGACAACGGAGTGTTGTCGCTTTCTTTCATGGCCGGGCATGAATGGCTCGCTCGTAAACTGGTGCGAATGGTGGCAATCGCCACCAACCAGATGCCGGTTGTGTATGAGAGCCAGGGACAGGTGGTGATCTGCGCCTTTCGCGGGCAGCACCCCGACCCGCCAGCGCAATACGGCAGATTCGTGCGTACGGCGTTCCCGGCAGGGGACGATTTATCCGAAGCAGTGGCTCCGACAGATGACTGGCCATTTCTTTATCTCTCGCGCAAAACCATTCCGGCGGACTACCTGATCGTGATTGGAATTCTGCTGGCAATCACGATACCGGCTGTGTTCATGCTGCGTGGGCGAGGATTCGGCATGAACGACAGTCACTTTCTCTTTCTGGGGCTGGGTTTTCTGCTGCTGGAGACGAAGAGCATATCGGACTGTTCGCTCTACTTTGGCACGACATGGTTTGTAACCCTGGTGGTTGTTGCGGGAGTTCTTCTGATGGTATTGGCTGCGAATCTGGTGGCCATGCGCATGAGAGCTTTCCGAACGTGGCTGTACGCGCCACTGATTGCCGCTCTGCTGCTGCTCTACTTCGTGAAGCGCGACTCGATTCTGGCATTGAGTTTCGATCAGAGACTGCTGTGGTCGATTCTGGTGGTGCCGCTGCCGATCTTTTTTGCTGGGCTGATCTTCTCCACGACCTTCCGCCAAGGGGCGAACCCATCTTCCTTCTTTGGTGCAAATCTGATCGGAGCGATGATCGGAGGATTCAGTGAGTACCTCAGCATGATCATCGGCAACCAGAATCTGATGTTTCTGATTGTTGGAGCGTATCTGGTGAGTCTTGGTATCCAAGTGCGGTTGGGCAAGGCAGGGAGCGCAGTGGGGCGGGCTTAGTTTCGAGGGCTAGCGGCTTGGGATAGCGGCTCGGGTGGCCCGTCCTTTGACGTTCTTTGCAAAGAGTGGCAACCGCGCTGCGGGCGGCATCGCGTCCCACCCTTTCGCAAAGGGCGCGAAAGGATGGGCCACCCCGACGCTGCTTCTTTACGGTCCTTCCTTCCCCGTGATATTCTCTAAACGTCACAAAGACAAACGATTAAAAGACAGGAGCAATCAGGCTAGTGTTAGCCAGAGAGCAAAAGAAATCCCTCATTGACCAGTACGGCACGCATGCGAGCGACACCGGGAGTCCGGAAGTTCAGATCGCGTTGCTCAGCGAACGCATTGGACAGTTGACGGAGCACTTCAAGACGCACCAGAAGGACCATGGCTCGCGCCGCGGTCTTCTCATGCTGGTCAGCAAGCGGCGTCGCTTGCTCGACTACCTCAAGAAATACGATTCCGAGCGTTACAAGGGCGTCATCGGCAAACTCGGCATCCGCAAGTAGGTATTTGACCCGGGGAGTCCCGTCTTTTGGGGATCAACGATTCCGCTCCCACGTCCCGCAAAACCGGCGGGACATGGGGCATCCCTCCGAGAGTGGGCACTCATCTTGGATGGGTCATCCTTCAAGCATTTCTGAGAACGTCTCCCGAGCGGGACGAAGCATTGAGGAACTTCCATCCGTGCGTTTTTCGAGCGCAACGAATCTCGTTCCGAGCATTCGGGGATCCGTGTGTCTGTCATGGCACACACCTCGTAGCTCATGGCTCACAGCTCATCGCTCCAAAGGAAAATCATGAAACCAGAAGCAACCAGCGTTACAGTCCACCTCACCGGCGGCAAAGAAATTTCATTTGAAACCGGAAAATTAGCCAAGCAGGCACACGGCGCGGCCGTCGTGCGACTCGGCGAAAATGTTGTTCTCGCCACCGCCACCGCCAATGCCGATCCGCGCGAAGGCATCGATTTCTTCCCCCTCACCGTCGACTATCGCGAATACACATACGCCGGCGGACGTTTCCCCGGCGGCTTTATAAAGCGCGAAGGCCGCATGAGTGAGCGCGAAGTGCTCACCAGCCGCCAGATCGATAGGCCGGTGCGTCCCATGTTTGCAGAGGGATTCAAGTGCGAGACGCAGGTGATTGCGTTCGTGCTCTCGGCCGACACGGATAACGATCCCGATGTGCTCGGCATTAACGGCGCGTCGGCAGCGCTGACGTTGTCGGATATTCCGTTCCTCGGTCCCCTTGGCGCAGTGCGCGTTGGACTGGTGAATGGTGCGTTCGTGGTGAATCCCACGTACAACGAGATGCGCGAGAGCCTGGTCAACATCATGGTCGTCGGAACTGCGGACGGCATCGTGATGATCGAGTCGGGCGCGAAAGAAGTAAAAGAAGAGACGGTGGTGGATGCGATTGAATTCGGCCACACCGAGATCAAGAAAATCTGCAAGGCGATCAATGAACTGCGTGACAAGGCCGGCAAGCCGAAGCGCAAAGTCGAGCCGCCGCAATTCGATGACGCGTACTACAACAGCCTGAGAGGCAAAGTCGGCACCGAACTCACAGACGCTCTCGATACCAAGAAGCATCCCAAGGCGGAAAGCTACACGCTGGTCAAAGAGATCAAGAAGAAGCTGGCGGCGGAGCTGCCGAAGTCGGGCAGCGACAAAGAAGACGAAGCGGCGAAGAAGAAACTCGATCACTACTACGAAGCTCTGCGCGAGCGGATTTTCCGCGAGCAGGTGATCAATCAGAAACGGCGTCCAGATGCGCGTGCGTTCGATGAAGTCCGCGAAATCTGGATCGAAGCGGGCGTTCTGCCCCGCACTCACGGCAGCGCAATCTTCACCCGCGGCGAGACTCAAGCGCTGGTCACTGCCACGCTCGGCACCAGCGACGACATGCAGCGCCTCGAGGGATTCGAAGGCGAATCCAAAAAGCGCTTCCTCTTACATTACAACTTTCCGCCGTTTTCGGTGGGGGAAGTGGCGTTTATGCGCGGAGCGGGACGGCGCGAGATTGGGCACGGAGCGCTGGCGGAGCGGGCTATTTCCGGGGTGCTGCCTACGGAAGAGAAGTGGCCTTATGCGATGCGCGTCGTCTCGGACATTCTGGAGTCGAACGGATCGTCGTCGATGGCGACGGTTTGCGGGGCTTCGATTGCGCTGATGGATGCGGGCGTTCCGCTGAAGGCACCCGTCGCCGGAGTTGCGATGGGATTGGTGAAGGAGGGCGATGAGTACGCGATCCTCACCGACATTGCGGGCGCGGAAGATCATTACGGCGACATGGATTTCAAAGTTGCCGGAACGAAGGATGGGATCACGGCGCTGCAGATGGATATTAAAGTCGCCGGGATCACGGCGCAGATCATGCGCGAGGCGATGGCGCAGGCGCAGCGTGGACGGTTGCACATCCTGGGCAAGATGGACGAAGTCATCACCTCGGGACGCGAGAAGATTTCCGACTACGCGCCGCGCTTCTACACGGTTCAGATTCCGGTCGACAAGATTCGCGACCTGATCGGGCCGGGTGGAAAGATGATTCGTTCGATCGTCGAGCAGACCGGAGTGAAGATCGATGTGGAAGATTCCGGACTGGTGAAGGTTGCATCGAGCGATCAGGCATCGGCGGCGAAGGCGCTGCAGATTATTGGCGACATCACGGCGACGGCCGAGGTTGGAAAAACTTATCTCGGGAAAGTCACGCGGCTGGCGGATTTCGGCGCGTTCGTCGAGATTCTGCCGGGAACGGACGGACTGCTGCACATCAGCGAGGTGGCAGAGCATCGCATTGCCGATGTTCGCGATGAGTTGAAGGAAGGCGACCAGGTGCTGGTGAAAGTGCTGGCGGTGGAAGGGAACCGCATCCGGCTCTCGCGCAAAGCGATTCTGAAAGAGCAGCGCGCGAAGATGGGAGGCGGGGAGGCTCCTGCTCCCGCGTTGACGCCTGCGGCTGAGGGCGAACCTGCCGCTCCGATGACGGGAAGTCTCGTGATCGAAGGCGGTGGCGATTTCCCGGACGAGCCTGACTCGGAACCGAACTTTAATCGCGAAGGCGCGCCGCATGTGGGCGCCGGCGCGGGTGGCGGTGATCGCCCGAGGGGCGGTGATCGCGGTGGAGATCGTGGACGCGGCGGACGTCCTGGTGGTGGAGGCGGTGGGCGCGGACGTGGTCGCGGCGGTCGTCCCGGTGGTGGGGGCGGCGGACGTCACGGCGGACACGGTGGCGGAGGCGGCGGAAGACACTAACACGCCACGGATCTGCACGGATTCACACGGATAGGAATGAAGGGTCGCTCAATGCGGCCCTTTTTCTTTCTTTTTCTTTGGAATACTTTTCGTCACGGCAAGCAAGAAATGCTCGCGATCATGTTTCTGCGGTTTGCGTGCCGACTGTTTCGGATACAGCGATCCGCGTAGTCCTTCGGGAAACATGCCTGACATTTTTACGCACCTTTGCTGAGCGATGTAGCTAAGGCATGCGCGTGCAACACGGCGCTCCGGACGTGCGATTTGTTCGCGTGATGATGGCAGGCGGGTTGCTATCACCCAGCGAAAGCCGCACAGGCTCTGGAGGAATTGTGAAAACTCGAATTCAATCACTTTCGTTTCTTGCCGCACTCGCCCTTTTCGTCGGGATGATGTCGTGGGGCGGCACGCTTCAGGCGCAGAACACGCCGTCGACGCCGCCCGATCAACAGCAGCCCCAAAGCCAGCCACCCCAAAGCCAGCAGCCACCGGACACGCAACCGCAACAGGCACCCGATCAGTCGCAAGCACCCAGCGCGAAGCCTGGGAACGGCTCGGCTACCGACGTCCAAACGTTCTCCGGAACCGTGGTGAAATCGGGCGACAAGTATGTGCTGAAGGATGACTCGGGCAAGGTTTATGACATCGACCATCAGGACCAGGTCAAAAAGTTTGATGGGAAGCGAGTGCGAGTGCATGGCGCGCTCGATCCGACCGGCACAAAGATCATCGTGCAGTAGATCATCGTGGAGTAGTTAGTGTTGCGGGCGGGAAAGGGCAGGAACGGCTCGACCGATTTATTCGAAAGGAAGGCACCGAGGACACGAGGCAAACCGCTTCGTACTCATCGGTGCCTTTTCTCGTGAGCAAGAGTTCTGTGGCACACAATGTTTCGCAGATACTGCTCCCCACCCGTGCAGAGGATGCAAGGGTGGGGCTTCCCGCGACGAGGCAGGTATACCTGGGTGGTGGGCGTTCGCTTGCGTTTCAGGCGGCGGTTCGCAAGTGAGTAAGGTTGGGCAATTCCGTGCAGATGGTTTCCCCTTTGAATTTGAAGCAATACTGATGGGGACGATACGGATGCTCGATGTCCTCGGCCATGGCGGCTTGAGGCGCGGCGGCCTGGGTAGCTTCTTCGGCGCGCTCCGTGACCTGGATTCCGAGTTTGCCGAACTGCGCTTTCAGTTCGTTGAAAGAAAATGCAACCTCGCTGGGCCGGCTGACGTATTGCGCGAGGGCTGCGATCGCTTGAGCGGCAACTTCTTCGGGGCCGCCATCGCCGCCATGAATCGCCTTCCACAGGGCGATGATCCAGGCTGCGTCGAGTTCGTGGGCAAAGTAAAGTTCGCGGATATTCATATGAGAGTACCTCCTGATCGGGATAGTGTGGGAGGATGGGAAAACGTTTCGCGAAACGTGAGCGGTTGGAGAGATATTTCTACGACGCTGGGCTAACGCGTCGAAAATAGCAGTCGTTGTCTATCGCCTCAAACCATTCATGTCTACGGCAAGAGTCAAAGGCTTTACCACAGGGAACACAGAGGTTCACGGAGTAGATCACGCATCATAGACGTTGATCGGTTTGAACGCACTACACTGGCGGGGGGCGAATGGTGAGCAAGCACGACGCGAAGTATTGGATTGAGAAGCTGAGGCTTGAGGCGCATCCGGAGGGAGGATATTTTCGGCAGACGTATCGCGCGGAGATGATGATCGCGCGTGAGGCGCTTCCGGCGGGCTTTACGGGAGCGCGTGCGGCGTCGACAGCGATTTACTTTCTGCTGGAGGGAGAGAACTTCTCGGCGTTTCATCGGCTGCGGTCGGATGAAGTCTGGCATTTCTATGCGGGATCGCCGCTGGTGGTGGATGTGATCGATGCGAGCGGAAGGCATTCGTCGATTCATGTTGGGGAACGATTTTGAGGCGGGGCAGGTTTTTCAGGCGGTAGTGCGTGCGGGGTGCTGGTTCGCGTCGCATGTGGCGGATTGGAAGTCATGGGCCGTGGTGGGTTGCACGGTGGCTCCGGGATTTGATTTCGCGGATTTTGAGATGGGGAAGCGGGAGGAGTTGGTGCGGGAGTATCCGCGGCATCGGGATGTGATTGAGAAGTTGACGCGGGGGTAGGAGTGGTTAAAGCGAAAGGCTTGAACCACGGGGGGGCACAGAGGAACACGGGGGTGCGATCGAGTGAGGAAACACGAACACGGGGGTGCGAGTCGAGGTGCCATCTCCATTCGTGATTCCTGTTTCCTCGCGGGCGGGCGCCCGCGCCACATGCATCACTTCGCCGCGCCGGCTTTTTTGGGGAACATCTCGCCGATGCGACGGATTTGGGCTCCTACTCCCTTTAACTTTTCTTCGATGTGTTCGTAGCCGCGGTCGATGTGGTAGACGCGGTCGATGATGGTCTCGCCGTCGGCGACCAGCGCGGCTAGCACTAACGATGCGGAGGCGCGCAGGTCGCTGGCTAGAACGGCGGCGGCGCTTAGCGGAGTCTTGCCGCGGACTACGGCGCGGCGGCCTTCAATCTTGATGTTGGCGCCCATGCGAACCAGTTCCTGCGCGTGCATAAAGCGATTCTCGAAAATATTTTCGGTGATGATCGACGCGCCTTCGGCCTGCGTGGCGAGAGCCATGAACTGCGCCTGACAGTCGGTGGGGAATCCGGGATGCTCTTCGGTGGACATGTCGGCGGCGGTGAAAGGATTGTCGCCCATGACGCGCACGGACTCAGACGTGGCTTTAGTCTTCACTCCGACTTCGTGAAGCTTGCTCAGCAGCGCGCCGAGGTGCGAGGGATCGCATCCGGCGATGTTGAGGTCGCCACCGGTCATCGCGCCGGCGATGATGAACGTTCCGGCTTCGATGCGGTCGGGAATGACGCGATGCTTCGCGCCTTTTAGTTTGCTCACGCCTTTGATGCGAATCGTGGGCGTGCCCGCGCCTTGAATCTTCGCTCCCATTTTGTTGAGCAGGTCGGCGAGGTCGGCGACTTCGGGTTCGCGGGCGCAGTTGTGAAGAACGGTCTCGCCGTCGGCGAGGGTCGCGGCCATCAGCAGATCTTCGGTGCCGGTGACGGTGATCTTGTCGAAGGCGAATTCAGCGCCTTTGAGGCGATCGGCGGTGGCGGCGACGTATCCGTGCTCTTGCGTGATCTTCGCGCCGAGGCGCTCGAGGCCCTTGATATGGAGATCGATGGGACGGCTGCCGATGGCGCATCCGCCGGGAAGCGAAACGTGGGCGCGTCCGCAGCGCGCGACCAGCGGTCCGAGCACGAGCGTGGAGGCGCGCATGGTCTTGACGAGTTCGTAGGACGCTTCGGGGCTGGCGAGATTCGCGCAGTGGATGGTGGTGCGGTGCTGGGCGCGTCCATAGCCGAGTTCGACGTCGGCGCCCATGGCGGCGAGCAGGTTGCGCGTGGTCTGAATGTCGCGCACTTGCGGAACATTTTCGAGGATGACGGGCTGGTCGGTGAGCAGGGCGGCGGCCATGCAGGGAAGCGCGGCATTTTTCGCGCCGCTGATGTGAATGGTGCCGAGCAGCGGCTCTCCGCCGCGGATGACGAACTTGTCCATGAATGAGTCCTGGGTTGCGAGTTTATTTTAGCGGGGAATTGGCGACGGAGTGGTTAATCGACTGGGCACGGGTCGGAGGACAGAAACCTTTCACCACTGGGGGCACAGAGGCACACAGGGGATGCCAACGTCCTCGCCGATCGGCAGGCCAGGTTTGCGAAGAACTTCGACATGCACTTCTGAGTTACGGGACTGGCAGAATCGAATGCGAGGCGTGCTAGGCTGGCCCTAACGTAATTCCTTCCTGAGGAGCCCAGCATGCAACGCATTCAATTTCTGACGGCTGCCTTCGTGATTTGTCTTTCTTCGTTTGTCCCGGCGCAGGGGCAGAGTTGTAGCGGCATGAGCCTGGGGCAGGGCGCGAGCCTGAATGGATTTGTTCCGTTTCCCGCGGATAGCGCGTGGAATCAGGACATCTCGAGTGCGCCCGTCGATCCGAATTCAACGGCGATTATTAGTTTCATTGGCGCGTCGACGCCGTTGCATCCTGACTTTGGTGCGGGATTGTATAACGGGCAGAGCATTGGGATTCCGTATCTCATCGTCGGAGGCGGCGCGACGTTTGCGAACATCACGTTCACGGCTTACGGTTCGGAGAGCGATCCGGGACCGATGCCTGTGCCGAAAGCGGCGCTGATCGAGGGCTATCCGAATCCGGGCAATGGCGATCGGCATGTGCTGGTGATCGATCGCGGGACTTGCTGGCTGTACGAACTATATGGCGCCTATCGGCAGAGCGATGGCAACTGGAAAGCCGCGTCAGCAGCGGTGTGGGACCTGCTCCACGGCGAGCAGCGGCCTTATACGTGGACCTCGGCGGACGCAGCGGGGCTGCCGATTTTCACCGGGCTCGCCCGATACGATGAAGTCGCCAGCGGTGAAATCAAGCACGCGTTGCGGTTCACGCTGCAGAACAGCAGGACGGCGTTCACGCCTCCGGCTTCGCACTGGGCAGGGAATTCGTCGAATGCGAACGCGGCTCCGATGGGAATGCGGATGCGATTGAAGGCCTCGTATGACATTTCGTCGTTTCCGCCGCAGACGCAGGTCATTCTGGCAGCGTTAAAGAAATACGGCATGATTATGGCGGATAACGGCAGTTCGATGTACATCAGCGGCGATCCTGATAGTCGCTGGAACAATGATGACCTTGGGGCGCTGAAGCAGGTCCCGGCTTCGGCGTTTGAGGTGATTGAGATTAATCCGGTCTATACGCCAAACAATGTACCGAGCGGGCCGGCGCCGGTGATCAGCAGCTTCACGGCGAATCCAAGCAGCATTTCCGCGGGACAGCCGGTGACGTTGAGTTGGAAGGTTTCGGGCGCATCTTATCTTGTGGTGTCGCCGACGAGGGGAGCGTTGCGCGGAAGTTCGACGGTTGTGAGCCCGGACGTGACCACGACTTACACGTTGTATGGGACGAACGCGTATGGGCGATCGAAGGCTACTGTGAAAGTTACGGTGCAGTGACTCACTGCAACACTTCTCACCACAGGGACACGGGGTTACACAGAGGAAGTCAAAATCCCCACCCTACGATTTCGCGATTGCGATGGCTTCGCGAACGTGGCCTTTGGATTTCTTCAGGGCGGCGGCGGCTTGGGATCGGGGCACGTTGGCGGCGAGCATTACGACGGCGACTGGAGTTCGGTTGCCGCTGGCTTTCAGAGCGCGGCTGGCGGCTTCGTGATCGGCGCCGGTGGCTTGCTCGACGATGCGGATGGCGCGCTGGATCAGCTTTTCATTTTTCGTCCACACATTCACCATGAGGTCGCCGTAGACGTAGCCGATGCGCGTCATGGCTCCAGTGGAGATCATGTTGAGAACCATTTTGTGGGCGGTGCCGGCTTTCATGCGCGACGATCCAGCGAGAACTTCGGGGCCAACCTCGGTGACGATGGCGAAATCGGCGGCGCGTTCGAGCGGAGAGTCGCGATTGCAGGTCAGGGCGATGGTGTGGGCGCCGCGCCGGCGCGCGTAATCGACGGCGGCCGTGGTGAAGGGAGTACGTCCGCTAGAGGCGATGCCGAGGACTACATCGTGCTTACCGGGCTTGCGCTTCTTCATTTCGGCGACTGCTAGGCGCGTGTCGTCTTCGCTCGCTTCGGTGGAAGAGCCGAGGGCCTTGGCGCCTCCGGCCATGATGTATTGAACCGTGCGGGGATCGGTATTGAAGGTCGGAGGAATCTCCGAGGCGTCGAGTGCGCCCAGGCGGCCGCTGGTTCCGGCGCCAACGTAGATGAGGCGTCCACCGGCGCGGAGCGCGGTGGCCACAACATCGATGGCGCGGGCGATTTGCGGCAGGGCGCGGCGGACGGCGGGGGCAACGGTGGAGTCTTCGTCGTTGATGAGGCGGACGATTTCGAGCGAGGACATGCGGTCGAGATCGGTGGCCGCGGGGTTGGATTGCTCCGTGCATAAGATTCGCAGGTCAGAACTGCCTTTACGAGCTCGGGTCAAGTCGTGCGCCTTTCAGGTTGTGACTGAGTTTTTCGAAAGCGCTCACCACAGGGGTCACAGGGGTACACGGAGGAAAACACTGGAGAACTCCGTAGACCTCGCGGTCTGTGGTCGTACAAGAACTAGCAGTTTATCTTAGCGGGATACTGCTCGGGAGTGGGCTGGGGAGTCGAGGATCAACTTTTCTGCAGGGCTCCGACGATCGCGTCGTGAAATCGGGGGCGGATTTGTTTGATGGCTTGGTTTGAGCAGTCGGGCCAGGTGCGGTTGGTGAGAAGAGTGATGGAAAGTTGGCGGTCGGGATCGATCCACAGAGAAGTGCCGGTGTAGCCGAGGTGACCGTAGGAGTTTGGGCCGAAATATTTTCCGGATTGCGAAGGGGTCGAGGGCGTGTCCCAGCCCAGGGCGCGGGAAGTGTCGACGGGCGCGGGTTCTCGGCGGGTGAAGAGGGCTACGGTTTCGGGGCGCAGGATGGGATGAGGGATCGAGCCGGTTTCACTTTCGCGTGATATTGCTACCGGCATTTCGCGGGCAGGAGTGCCCGCGCCACATTGGAGCATCGTGTGCGCGAAGATTGCCAGGTCTTCAGCTGTGGAGAAAAGGCCGGCGTGGCCTGCGACTCCTCCCATGATGCTGGCGTTTTCGTCCTGCACTTCACCTTGAATAACTCGGTGGCGGAAGGTCGCGTCGTCGGCGGTGGGCGGGATTTGCTTGCGGATGTCGGCGGGTGGATTGAACGTCGTATGCGTCATCGCGAGCGGGCCGAAGATTTCGCGTTGGCAGAAGGCGTCGAGAGACTCTTCTGCGATCCGCTCCAGGGCTGCGCCTAGCACGATGAATCCAATATCGCTGTATTCGGCGCGCGTGCCGGGATCGGTGGAGAGCGCAGTGGTGAGCGCGGCGAGGAGTAGCTCGTCGCGCGTGTGCGCGCTCAGAAAAAGCTTCTCGTACGCGGGCAAGCCCGAGGAATGCGCAAGCAGCATGCGAAACGTCACTTCGTGGCGCCGGGGATCGAGTTCATGGCAGTCGTCGGCAAGAAATTCGGGCAGAATGCCGACCACGGGCGAGTCGAGTTCCAGCAGTCCGCGTTCGTAAAGAATTGCCGCCATGGGGGTCGTGGCGACGGGTTTGGTGAGGGATGCGAGGTCGAACAGCGTTGATGGAGTCACTTCCAGGTCAGAATCCCCACCCTCTCGCAAAATGCGCGAGAAGGATGGGGCACCCGCTTCATAAGTGAAATGGCCGAACGATCGCAGGGCTAAAAGACGTCCTTCGTGCGTGACTGCGATTGAGGCGGCGGGGAAGGCGCGCTGGGCAATCGACTCGCGGAGGATGGAGAATGCCGACGCGAAAGTCTCGTCTTGATGTTCGCAGTCGCGGGTGAGATGTGCTGGAACGCTCAGGATGGTCAACCTTGTCGATGTGAATTCGCGATCTGTCGGGGTTATAACAGAGTCAGAAGTGAGGGGTAAAGCGGGCATCGCACGAACGGCGTAGTCCCATCACAGTGTTATGAGTGGTTCTTGACGGAGAAGGACCGAATGCGAATCTTGTCGTTGTGCCCGGCGGGAGTTGCGCTGTTGGCCACATTGTTGATCGCATGTTGCGGGAGCGCCTGTGGAGCCAATGGGACAACCGAGATCAGGGTGCAGGGGACGCGCCCGCAGTTGATGTTTGCCTGTGAACTGGATACAGAGAAACTGCAGGCGCTGTTTGCCGATCCGGCGGTGATGGCGGACTTGAAGGATTTGAATGCAGGGATTTCTCTCGCTCTGATGGATCTGAGTTCCCCGCGCGCGCAGGTCGTCCGGCGATTGAATGAAGCTGGAATTCCCGTCGTAGCCTGGATGGCATTGCCGAAGGAGCGAGGATATTACCTGAATGCGGACAATGAGGCAGTTGCGGCCGCGCGCTTTGCCGAGTTCGAGAAATGGACTGCGGATAACGGCTTGCGGTGGGCGGGGATCGGGCTCGACATCGAGCCATCGCTGGGAGATTGGACGACGATTCAACAAGGGCGGAAGTGGCGACTGGTCCGCACTCTGGTCGGTCGGGCGTTCGACGGGAAGCGAGTTGAGCTGGCTCGCACGGCATATGCGGCATTGATCCGGCGGATGCAGTCGCGGGGATACACGGTGCAGACTTACCAGTTGCTGTTTCTGGCGGATGAGCGAAGAGCGCATTCCACGGTGTTGGAGCGGCTGTTTGGCGTGGTCGACGTGCGCAGTGACGATGAGGTTCTGATGGTGTACAGCAGCTTCAATCATGCGCTGGATGCTGCATTGGTGTGGGGATATGGTCCGGACGCACACACGATCGCGGTAGGTAGCACCGCGAGCGCAGGAGGAGCCGAACTAGACGCAAAGTTTGGGCCGCTGAACTGGGATGAGTTTTCGCGCGATCTGATTGTAGCCAGCCACTTCTCGCACGAGGTGGGCGTGTACAGCCTGGAAGGATGTGTGCGGCAGGGATTCTTGCCGCGCTTGAAGACTCTGGATTGGACACAGCCGGTCACCCTGTCGCCTGCAACGGTGGAGAAGGTCCGCAAGTTTCGGCAACGAGTGCAGACCATGCTCTGGATTGCTTCACATATTTTGTATTTCACGGCGGCTGTACTTCTGGCGATCGTCGGGCTCGTAGTCTATTGGCGAAGGCGTCGGCGATTGCGCGCGAGGCGGATGGCGATTGCGGCAAGATGACGCTTCAGGCCAGGCTCATCAATGGTTACTCCCGGTTCTTGAGTCGGCGGGCTTCGGTTGTGTAGAGTCAGAGCATCCTCTCTTTCACCTACAAGTCGGGCAGCCTTAACTCCGGCGGCTTCAACTCGGGAGCGCGGCGGACGGCCGTTCTCTCGCAAGTTGGGCGAGAGTGCAGGGCAATCGCTGTTCCTCTTTTTCTGGCATTCATGTGCCTTCCATTTTTTGCGGTGCTGGGCGCGGCATCCGAGCTTCGTCCAAGTGCGCAGGCAGACAAGCCTGTTGCGCCGCCAGCGACCTCCAAGAAACCTTTTTCGGACGGGGTGGCGGTGCGGTTGGGCGCCGTGGACTCGATTATTCGGCAGGCGATCGCGGATGGAAATGTCCCCGGGGCCGTGCTGGTGGTGGGGCATAACGGGGCCGTCGTCTATCGCAAGGCATATGGTGAGCGGGCGCTGGAGCCGCGGCACGAGCCGATGACGGTGGATACGATTTTCGATTTGGCGTCGCTGACGAAAGTGATTGCGACCACGACCGCCATGATGCAGCTTGTCGAACTGGGCAAGGTGCGGATGAATGATCCGGTGGCGAAGTATCTGCCGGAGTTTGGGCAAAACGGGAAAGACGATATTACGGTGCGCCAGTTGATGACGCACTACTCGGGACTCGCGCCCGATCTGGATTTGACGACGCCGTGGGAGGGGAAGGACACCGCGTACCAGCTGGCGTTCATCATGCCGCCCGAGACGACGCCAGGGTCGGGGTTCGTGTACAGCGATATCAACTTTATTACGCTGGGAGCGCTGGTCGAGAAGGTTTCTGGAGAAACGCTCGACGCTTACGCGACGAAGCATATCTTCGTGCCGCTGAAGATGATGCACACGCGATTCGTTCCTCCGGCGTCGTGGCGGTCGAAGATTGCTCCGACGCAGTATGACGAGGACAACAAGATGCTGCGTGGCGTGGTGCATGATCCGACGGCGCGGCGGATGGGCGGCGTAGCGGGTGACGCAGGGCTTTTCTCCACCGCAGATGATCTCGCGAAATTTGCGCAGGCTCTGCTGAATGGTGGTGGGGGAATCTTGTCGCCGCTGGCGGTGGAGAAGATGACCACGCCGGAGCAGCCTCCGTCGGCGCCCGTGCTGCGCGGGTTTGGCTGGGATATTGATTCTCCGTTCTCGACCAATCGCGGCGATCTGCTGCCTGTGGGATCGTTTGGACACACGGGATTTACGGGGACTTCGATCTGGATCGATCCTACGACGCAGACGTACATCATTCTGCTGACGAATGCGGTGCATCCGCGCGGCGGGAACGCGATTGCCCTGCGGTCGAAGGTGGCGACCGAAGTCGCGGCGGCGTTGAATCTGACGACCAGCGAGAAGGACGCGCTGCGCTGGAAGAGCATTACCGGCTACAACGAGGCGTGGAGCGCGGCGCGTCGCATGAGCAGCCGCAATGGATCGGTGAAGACCGGCATCGATGTGCTGGAGGAGCATGGGTTCGACTTGCTGAAGCCGGCGGAGGGGCAGCCTCCAGAGAAGCGAAAACGGATTGGGCTGGTGACGAATCAGACGGGGATTGACGCTTCGGGTGCGCGGACGATCGATGTTCTCGCGCAGGCGCCGGGGGTTTCGCTGGAGGCGATCTTCAGTCCAGAGCACGGAGTCACGGGAGAACTCGACACGACGCACGTGGGGAATACCACGGACGCGGCGACTGGAATCCCTGTGTACAGCGTGTATGGCGGGACCGACGCTGCGCGAAGGCCGTCGCAGGATGTGCTGAAGACGCTGGACGCGGTGGTATTCGACATTCAGGATGCGGGCGCGCGGTTCTATACGTACGAAACTACGCTTGGATATTTTCTTGAGGCGGCGGCACAGGCTGGGGTGGAGTTGATTGTGCTGGACCGGCCTGATCCGGCGACGGGTTCGTTTGTGCAAGGTCCGGTGTCGGATGCGGGGAAAGAGAGTTTCACAAATTACTGGACCGTGCCCGTGCGGCAGGGAATGACGATGGGCGAACTGGCGAAGATGTTCAACGCCGAGCGCGGCATCAACGCGAAGTTGACCGTGGTGCCGATGGAAGGGTGGCAGCGCGGCGACTGGTTCGATTCGACCGGGCTGACGTGGGTGAATCCTTCGCCGAATTTGCGCAGTGTGACCGAGGCGGCGCTGTATCCGGGAGTGGCGCTGATCGAGGGCACGAATGTTTCGGTAGGACGCGGGACGGATACTCCGTTCGAACTGGTGGGCGCGCCGTGGATCAAGGGCAAGGAACTCGCGGCCTACATGAACGCGCGTGGGATCGCGGGCGTGCGGTTTGTGCCGGTGATTTTTACACCGACGTCGGCGGTGTACAGCGGGCAGAAGTGCGAAGGGATCAACCTCGTCGTGACGGATCGGAATGGATTTGATGCGCCGGAGTTAGGAATCGAACTGGCGTCGGCTCTGCACAAGCTCTACGCGGTGAACTTCAAGATGGAGCGCATGCAGGAGTTGCTGGTGAGTCAGAGCGTGTATGACGCGCTGGTGGCGGGGCAGGATCCGCGAAGGATCGCGCAGGATTGGCAGGATGGGCTGGAGAAGTTTGGGAAGATCAGGGAGAAGTATTTGATTTACAAGTAGACTTATTGGCTTTCATCGGTGTACAGATCGTCGTCTTCGTCCCATTTCCAAATAACTGTTCCTTCCCCATCAACCATTGCCCACCGCGCTCCGATTCTCACACTGGCTAGCCCCCCAGAAAAGGAACTGGCGTCGTCGAATTTAGGCTCGATCGAGAATGTTCCATCGCGTCGCACAAAGCCCCATTTCTTGCCGACCCGGACCGCCGCATCCCCGTCCCCGAAGCTATCTACTTCGTCGAATTGCGGAGAGATGGCCCACTCCCCAGATTTGTTAATGTAACCCCACTTCCCGCTTTCTTTTGCCCGAGCAATGCCGCTTTCGAAGCTCCAAGCAAGGTCGAACCGTGGCGGTATGACAAACATCGCGGTGTGGTCAATAAATCCCCATTGTTTGTTCAATTCGACAGGGGCCAGCCCGTCTGAAAAATCGAACGCCTGTTCGTATCGGAGGGGGACGGCTGCGTTGCCTTGTTTATCAATGAACCCGTACTTACCATCCTTCTTCACACAGGCGACTCCCTCGTGAAAGTCGCACGGGAAGTCGTGGTAAACAGCGGGAATAACCAGCCTCCCATTCTTGTCGACAAATCCCCAGCTAGTCGGAGTCGGCTCAACATGAGCCAGGCCTTCCGAGAAGTTTCCCGCCTGAGAAAAGTTCGGCGGAATTACCGTCTTGCCGGTCGCATCAATGTATCCTTCCTTTCTGGAGTCTCCGGCTCGGGCCAGTCCTTCAGAAAAATCATCCGAATAAAGGAAGCCGTACCGTGGTGAGATGACCATTTCACCGGATTCGTTGATGTAACCGCACCTGTCCTCAATCTCTACCTTCGCAAGACCGTCGTGGAAGTCACTCGCATAGTCGAACTTGAAAGGGATTTGGATTATTCCTTTCGAGTCGATATATCCGTACTTGCCGCCTTGTTTCACGGGGAATAACGTGGGATGGCTTTGCTGGGCCGCAGTGGTTCCTATGGTGCCAACTAGAAGCACGATGATCTGGAAGATAATCTTTGCCACGCACAGTAGCTTACTGCCAAGTGGGGCTGACCGCCAGCAGCGAAGGTGGCAGTCAAACTCGTGTCGGATAACTCTGAGACGGGGATGTCGCATCCTAGCGGCTAGGCCGTAGTAAGCTTGGATCTACTACGAATTGGGATGGTTGCCCGAGGAGGTGCGGATGCGAGACGCTTGGACAATTCTGTTAGTTTCGGGAATGGGCTTCGGGCAGTCGGCTGCCAAGCCCGCGGATACTCCTCAGGCTGCTGCCGATCAGACAACTGGTCAAACGACAGCGTCTCCCAGTGCGCCGGCTGCGCCGGGGAATGCGGCGACTGCTTCCGGCACAACTCAGGCCGCGCCGGCGAATCCGAATGCTGTGGTGATTCCCGGCCGGAGCTAAGATTCCGCTGACGCTGGCGCAGGCGATCTCCACCAAGAACGCGCGTGAGGGCGACGCCGTTTATGCGCAGACGGTGTTTCCGTTTGTGCTGAATGACCGGATCCTGGTGCCGGCGGGGACGTACGTCCAGGGTAAGATTTCACACACGGAGCACGCGGGTCGTGGGTCGAAGAGAGCGTCGATGCTGATCCACTTTACGACCCTAATTTATCCGACTGGATATACGATCATGCTGCCGGCGTCGGTTGAGAATACGCCGGGCGCGGATGACAAGGGCGTGAAGGACAAAGAAGGAACGATCCAGCAGGACAAAGATACTGGAAAGCGGGTTGAGGACGCGGCGAAGGACGCGGCCGTTGCCGGCACGGTCGGAAGTATCGGCGGGTTGGCTGCCGGTGGCTTGAACGGCGCGCGCTATGGCGGTCTTGCCGGGATCGCAGGCGGAGTGGCGTGGGCGTTGCTCAAGCACGGTCCTGAACTGAGGCTTGAGGTGGGGACGTCGATCGAGATGGAGATTCAGCGGGACATCGCGGTGGATCCGACGCGGATTCAGGTAGCGAAGGCGACTTCGTAGGGCGGGCCGGGTACTATGCGCGGGGGCACTCGTCCCTCCGGGGCGAGCCGCAACTCTTACGGTTTCACTCGACGCAAACGCCGGTCTGCTTTCGGGCCGAGCCTCCGGCGCTTGAATCCCAGGACATGGGGGGCGGACTGTAGTTCGTGCCTCGCAGCGGTATCGAGCACTCGCAGTATCAACCCAAGCAACTGGTTTCACACGATTTAAGCACCGGCTCTTTCCGGCTGCTATACAATCCGCCATAGGAACGCCTGTAGCGTTTCCTGTGCGGAGGCACCCATGTTTGAAACCCTTGGCGGAGTCGGTACTGTAATCGGCGTTATCATCGTCATCTACCTCCTCAGCTCTATCAAGATTCTTGCGGAGTACGAGCGAGGCGTGATTTTTCGCCTGGGACGGTTGCTGCCTGCGGCCAAGGGACCGGGGGTGGTTTTTGTGTTCGCTCCCTTGGACCGGATTGTGCGGGTATCGCTGCGGCAGGAGGCGCTGGAAGTGCCGCCGCAGGACATCATTACGCGCGACAACGTTACGCTGAAAGTGAATGCGATTATCTTCCTGCGCGTGATTGAGCCCAATAAGGCGGTCGTGGAAGTGTCGAACTACGTTTACCAGACTTCGCAGTTCGCCCAGACTACGCTTCGCTCAGTGCTAGGCGAGCAGGAACTCGACGAACTGCTGTCGCATCGCGACAAAATCAATTTGCGCTTGCAGAGCATTCTCGATACGCACACTTCGCCCTGGGGCGTGAAAGTCACCAATGTCGAGGTCAAGCAGGTGGACTTGCCCGAGGACATGCAACGCGCGATGGCGAAGCAGGCGGAGGCCGAGCGCGAAAAGCGGTCGAAGATCATTCACGCCGAGGGCGAATTCTCGGCAGCGCAGAGGCTCGTCGATGCGGCGCATCTGCTGGCCAGCGAACCGGTGAGCGTGCAGTTACGTTACTTGCAGACATTGACGGAAATTGGCGTGGAGAAAAATACGACTGTCGTCTTCCCGGTGCCGGTGGATTTCTTTTCGGGCTTGCAGAAGATGCTCGGGAAGCCGGATGGGGACGCGCCGGGGAAGGCTGCTTAGAACAGGGTTAGGAAAGCAAGGGACGCCGCCGCTTTGGGGCGACGGTTGCAAGCTGTCCGATTGCGCGCCGAAATCGGAGGGAAACTATGGCTTCGTCAGAAGACACAGAAATTACGCTGGGCACGGGAAAGTTGCTGGTGTTGTTCTTTGGCCTGGTGGGCATTTGCGCGCTGTTCTTCGCGCTCGGATATTCGTTGGGGCGGAAGTCGGAGCCTGCACTCGCCGCGAGCAGCGCCGCAGTTCTGCCGCAGACGTCGTCGAACACCAGCAAGGCTGGCGGCGGCGCGGCGTCCCCATCCATGAGTTTCTACAAGGCGGTCGAGCAGAAGGACGCGAATCCTCAGCTGACGCCTGCGACGGACTCGAAAACCGTAACGTCCACGCCTCCAGCGACAGCTTCGAACCCCACGCAGGCGGCTTCGGCAAGTGCTCCGGATCCGACTACCACTCTGCCTACTTCGGGCTACTTCGTGCAAGTAGCTGCTGTCAGCAAGCAGGAAGATGCCGACTCCTTAGTCGATGCTCTCAAGAAGAAAGAGTATCCCGCGTTCGTTGCGCCGCAGACTGCCGATAAGCTTTTTCGCGTGCAGGTCGGGCCGTTTTCTGACATCAAGGACGCGGAAGGCATGCGCACGCGGCTGATCAGCGACGGCTACAGCCCCATTCTGAAAAAATAGTCGGCGAAGAAATCGTCATAGCCTTATCTGTGTTTATCGCACCGTCACCGTCACAGCAGCCGTGAATGCGTCGCCATTGACAGCCATCGATTGACGCGATATTCCTAATTCGTCCATGACATCGCCAACGTCTGCCACGGAAACCTCGCTGGACCTTGCCCTTCACGCGATTGCCGACCCAACGCGGCGGCGGATTCTTCAGGCTCTAAGGGAGGGCACTGCCGCGGCGAAGGCCGCCGGGCAAGCTTCGGGCGCTCATGGTTCCTGCCTGTGTGCGGGAGATATTGAGGAACGTATCCACCTCACGCAGCCAACGATTTCGCATCACATGGCAATCCTCACAAAAGCCGGGCTGGTGGAGGCGACGAAAGAAGGGCAGTGGCGCTGGTACCGGAGGAATGAGAAGGCGATTCGTCGGGTAGTGAAGACGTTGCGGGGGAAGTTGTAGCGCGGCGGAAATCTAAGAGGGCTAATCTTCAGCTACTCACTCGCGTGGTGCGGGGACTGATCCTGCCAACTTGGCACGCACTTCCAGCCACTCCTGCACCACTTGGGGAGAGTGTGAGAGATCGGCAGCGCGGTGCAGGGACTCCTCGGCCTTCGACAGATCGTTGAGTTGGAGAAGGCACTCGCCGCGCCCTGCCCAGGCATACCAATCCTGCGGGTATTCGCGGATGACGTCGTCGAATACGGGCAGGGCTTCGTCGCAGCGTCCTTTCTCGCCCAGATCGAGAGCGGCCTGCACATGCGCTCTTGCGAGACTTAAAGCGACAGGAACGTTGTGGGGAGCGATCTGATGAGCTACCGAAAAGACGGTTAAGTCGTCTTGCCATTCGCTCTCCTGCTTCACGGTGAGCACGCCGAGGACGACCGCCAGTAGCGCGGTTGCTAGCAGCAGGGGAGCCCACTGCTTTTCTGCCAGGTGCCATCCGGTTGCCAGCAGAAGCGCCAGGCCAGTCAAAGGCAAATACGTGTATCGACCGTGCAGGAAATCGCCGGGGTTCAAGGCATTGAGGTTCAGGGCCATGACGATCGGCAGCACGAGAATCAGCGTCCCCAACATCAAAGCGCATCGAATTCGGACAGCCTCTTGAGTGGAGAGTTCGTGTGCTTTTCGCCAAGCCCAGAACAGAGCCGCAGACAGAACTAGCGTGGCGCCGGACACGGCCAACGCGGGCAATAAAACTCCGCGCACAGAGAACGTGTCGGTCTGAGTGGGGTCGGCGAAAGCGCGTGACTGAACAGGCCAGAGCAGTACTTTTACATAGAACCACAGCGTTGCTGGCCACGACAGGGCGAGTGTGCGCGAACTCAGATGCTGAGTGAGAGCGCCGAGTCGTCCCCCGAGAGCGTTAATGCGCAGCACGAGATAGATCGCAGTCAGGCAAAGAAACGGAATCGTTTGGCGAAGTGCGTAGACGAACCGGTCTTGTGTTGATGATTGACTCGTGCCGGTTCGCATGTTCTCCGATGCCCGGCCAGCCATGAGGAGCGCCAGCGCGAAAATCGCTGGGAGCAGTATGACGGCGGTCTCCTTCGTAAAAAATGCGGCCAGACAGCACGCCGCAGAGGCTACCAACCAGCGAGTGCGCGACTGGGCTTTGACGGCAGCGCGAGTAGCCTTACGGGATTTTCTGCGTGATGTCGCCCCTGCGGTGGGGTCGCCTGTGGGAGAACCTGCGGCGTACCTGAGATAAAAGAACAGCGTGGCCAGCACTGCTGCGGATGTCAGTGGATCGGGCACGCTAACCCACGCCACCGACTCTGTTTGGGCTGGGTGCAACGCGAAGAGCGTAGCGGCGATCAACACCGCAACACGATCATGCAGCAGTTCCCAAACCAGCAGTCCAAGCAAGATGGCGACGGACAAATGTTTTGCGATGCTGAGGAAATGCCATCCCCAGGTAGAGGTTTCGTTGAAGATGAAATTCAACCTCATCCACAGAACAAAAAGTGGCCGGTAAAAACTGGATGGCCCGCCGGTGAATTGGGCCCAGACGTAGCTCGTAAAATATTCCCAAACGTGGCCGGCCGATTGGATACGCGGATCATTGATGAAGCGGTGATCGTCGAGGACAAATTGAAAATTCAAAGCGGGGCTATAGACCGCAAACACCGCGCCCACCAAGACAATTGCCGCGATGAAAAAAGTTACGGGCGACAAAAGTTCGGGCTTTGTTACTCGGCCAGTCTGAGCAGGAGGATTCTTCTGCCCAATCGCAAAGGAAGGTTTCATTGATGCGAGGTTCTGGAACAGAATTGTCTCACAGGGTTCCGTCTAGGGTGTTCCGAGCGCCCACTTCTCCAAATCTCCAGTCGCGCGGAGCAGGCCAAGTTGCGCGCGCTCCAGTTCGAAGGTTACGTCTTGCAGCGCGATGAAGCGTTCGCTGGCCTGCGAACGGGCGTCGTCGAGATCGTGAAGCGTGGCCGAGCCCGCATCCATCCGAGTCTGCACGGCCTCAATGCTCTTCTGGGCAATTTCATATTCGAGTTGAGCGACGTCGCGCGCGGCCTGCATCTGGACGACGGTTCGCTGCAGGCGCAACGTCTCTTCCGACGCCTGATTGCGGACCTCTTCCGCCTGCTTGGTGGCCTTCAGGGCATCGGCATCGGCAGCCTGCGCGCGCGAGCGTTGCGCCGGATTGAAGAGAGGAAATCGAATGCTGACGCCGACGGTCGCATTGTTTTGTTGAAATCCACTGGTCGGACAAAGAAACGTCCCTAGGCTGGTGGCGCAAGGTTTCGAGGGAATGTAATAGTTCTGAAAGTTGTTGAACTTGGACAGCAGAGCGTACTGCGCGGCGAAATCGACGCTGGGCCAGAGCGCTTTGTGTTCTCCCTGGGCTCGCAAATACTGGGCGCGCGCATGGTCGACGGCGGCTTCAACTCCCGGACTCGACGCTGCAGCTTCCTTCGCGATCTGTTCGCTTGGAGGTGCGGGAGTCGGGGGAATCGAGTCCGGTTCAGTTTGAATATCGGTTGCGGGAAGCCCCGTGAGTTTGGAGAGATGTTCGCGGAGCACGTCGGCTGAGCCCTGCGCCTCAGCGATCCGGAGTCGAACACGCGCGGTTGAGAGGCGCGCCCGGGTGCCGTCGAGTTCGCTGTCGATGCCTTCCTTCACACGTTCCGCGATAGCGACCTGCATCTTGTTGGCGTCGGCCTCGGTCTGCTGGAGATGCACCAGGCGTTGTTCCCACTTCGCCAGTTCGGCGTAACTCAAAACCGCGTCCTGAATGACTTGATTGCGCTGATCTTTGCTCTTCAGGGAGAGAGCAGAGGAGTCAACCTGGGCGGCGCGAACGAAATCCCGCAGGGAAGGGTTCAGCAGCGCGGATTGGGCGTTGATGTTGAAAAGCGATGGTGCGGAACCTTCGAGAGCGAGCGGGAAGCCGTACGAAAAACCGAGTCCAGCTCCCGTAGTGAGCTGGGGAATATAGCTGTCACGAAGTTCGCGGTAGCCGGCGGAGGCATGCTGTGCGTCGGCTGCCGCGATCGCGGCGCCAGTCGCGTGCGTCAGTGCAAGCTCGACAACACGCTTCAGCGGCACAGGCTCGGCGAGCAAAGTCGCAGGGAGCAGAAGGACTGTCACAATCCTGAGTGCGGTGTGAGCGCCGAACGAAATTTTCATTGCCTTCCCTTCGAAGTGATATGGGAATCATTGCATGAGCAATTGGATGCCAGCGAGATTTTAAATGGCGGAATCAGTGGAGCGGCTTCCGGGGCCGGCAGAAAAATCGCGAACCAGCGAAGATGCGAAGGTGCACGAAGGAGACAAGGCATCAGCGCTCCACGCGCTTCAAATCCTCTTCGGCGCGTGTGTAAGTGTGGGCCAACGATAGAGCGGCGCGAAATTCTCCGACCGCGGCCTCACGGTCCCCCTGCTTTTCGAGCAACTGTCCCAGCATGTCGTGCGCTTTGAAAGCGGGCCCTTCTTCCACGGGGGAGGAGAGATAGCGACGAAGCAGGCGAACGGCCATGGGGAAGTTGCGACCCGCGCGGAGAAGAAGACTGGCTCCATCCATGAGAGATTCGGGGCGATCGATACGGCTTGACTCCATGGTGTGCAGCGCCTGCTCCATTTCATCGAGACGGTCGGTGTGACGGAAGAAGATTGCGAGATCAAGCCAGGCGCGGCTTCCAGAATGGCTGGCCGCGATTTCGGCGCGGTATTCGCGCTCTGCCGTGGCAGTGTCTTTATTTTTTTCGGCAATGCGCCCGAGAATCCAGTGTGCCATGGCCGGATTCAGCGGCAGGATCGCCCCGGCTTGGTCGCGTGCTTTGTCTTTGCCGCCGCCGACAATGGACGGCGCTTCAAGATAAAACTCGGCAAGATCGGTGCGCGCCTCCCAGCTCCTGGGATCGAGTTCTACCGCGCGCTCGAACGCCCTGCGAACTTTTTTCACCAGCCCAGCAGCCGAAATGAACCCGGCCCGATCCGCTTTCTCCCCGTAGGTGCGGCCCAGCCAGAGTTCGTAGAGGCTCGCATGTGGATCGAGTTCTTTGGCGCGCTCGCAGGCGTCAATTCCCCGGTCCCATTCTTCCAGCATGAAGTAGGCGCGGCAGAGCAGGTTGTTCGATTCGGCGTCGGTGGAAGAGTGGCGGATTCGTTCTTGCAGAGTCTGAATCGCTTCGTCGGCTCGACCGGCAGCGAGCAGCTCTCTGGAAGTTTCTCCGCAGGCGGGCAGTGCGAGAGCGAACAGGAGGGCGAGCACAATCCTTTGCCAATATCGATACGCCCCAACGAACTGCATCCGCGCGCGCTCCATGAGTTACGGTACTACTTTGACGGACGCGCCATCGACCAGCGGTTTGGATTCCTCGGCGGGCAAGGCGACCGAAGCGCCTTCGGAGAGGCCGGCGGTGATTTCAACGCGGGTAAGATTCTGCAAGGAAATTTCGACGGGTTGGCGCTTCAGGCGCCCATCGACAACCTGGTAGACGTAGGGCTTGGTGTCATCGGTGCGCAGGGCGTCGCGCTGCAGCGTCAGAACATCGTTGTGCACGGCGATGACAATGGTGACTCCGACGTTGACGTTCGGGAGAAGGTGAGTCCCGGGGTTGTCGACGGAGCACGTCATCTCTCCGACGTTTCTCGATCCGTGCAACTTGACGGTCGATGGAATGGTGGTGACGGCGCCTTCCCATATGCGACCGGGAAGAGCGTCCCATGAAACTTCCACCTTTTGGCCAGGCTGAAGACGGCCCACATCGGGTTCGTCGACAAACGCGCGCACCAAGACCTTGGAGAGATCGCCTTCCTGCAGCAGCAGATCGCCCGCCTGCGCGAAGGATCCCTGTTTCACCGGAAGTGAGTACACGATCCCGTCGAACGGGGCGCGGATGCTGGATCGGCTCAGAGCGTCCTCGGCAGCGGCGTAGGCGGCTTGCGCTTCTGTACCCCGCGCCTCAACGCTGGCAACTTCAGGCTGCGAATAGCGGTCGTGCTTTTTCTGCTCCAGCAACGTAGCGTCGGCCTGGGCGCGCTGCAGGTTGTCCTCGGCCTGCTGGACTTCGCCCGCGGATGCGGCGCCTTGCTGCTGCAGCCGGCGGAAGGCGTCGAGGTTGCGCTTCGCCAGATCCCGCGCGCTGCGAGCCTTGGTGAGTTGCGCATCTAGCGTCAAAACCTCTTCCTGTGTACCGCCGGTGTTCAGGGCAGATTGGTCGGCTTGCGCGGTCCTAACCTGCGCGAGCGCGCGAGCCGCCTGGCTGCGAATGTCGGCGTCGTCGAGTTGCAACAGGAGTTGGCCTTTGCGCACATGGTCGCCCTCTTTGACGAGCAGGCGTTTCACCGTTGTGGCAATGGGAGCGTGGGCTTCGAAATTCTGGATGGGCTCAATTTTGCCGTTGGTGGAAATCACGCTGCGAATGGGGCCGCGCTGAACCGTGGTGACGCGTACCTTCACAGGCGCCGGCCGCGAAAAAGAAAACAGCAGCACTCCTGCCAGCGCCAAGAGCGCGAGCCAAATCCACCGCCGCCAGAACGGCGGGACCGAGTTGTTAGTCGATGCCAACTAGTTTTCTTTCAGAGAGCGGCAGGAATTTCTGCAAGTTGTAATTTATCATTCCGCAGGCTGCGCCACATACCGTGAGGACCGCTCCAGGCACGTATCTTGTTTGATGCTCGTCTCATGGCTTCGGCTGCACAATGGCACCCGCTACAATAACACCATGGCTAAATCGCCTCGCTACACGCCTGAACATGCGGCAGCCGGTCTCGATGCGAACTTTCCGGAGATCGAGACCTGGCCCAACCAATTTCCCGGATACGAAATTATCGTGGACGATCCGGAGTTTACATCGGTGTGTCCGAAGACAGGCCTGCCCGACTTCGGCGCGCTGACCGTTCGATATGTGCCGAACAAGAGCTGCCTCGAATTGAAGTCGCTGAAGGAATATCTGCAGTCTTATCGGAACCTGGGCATTTTTCAGGAGAACATCGTGAACCAGGTTCTCGAGGATGTGGTGAAGTGGGCCAAGCCGGTGTGGGCGGAAGTGAAGGGAGAGTTTCGTCCGCGCGGCGGAATCTCGACGACGATCGTGGCGAAATGGCCGAGACCGAAAGGGAAGTAAAGCTCAGAAGATCGGGCATGCTATATTCGCGGGACACGTGGCCCAGGCCGAACTCCAACCGCGCACTGCGCTGATCGTTCTGACGGCGCTCAATCTGCTCAACTACGTGGATCGCAACGTGCTGTTTGCGGTGCAGCCGCTGGTGCAGGATGAGTTTCACCTCAACAAGCAACAGATCGGATACCTGACCAGCGCGTTCCTCGGCTTCTACATGATCGCGGCGCCGTTCGTGGGCCCGCTGGCTGATCGCTATTCGCGGAAACTCATCATCGTGTTGGGCGCCATCTTCTGGAGCGGCCTCACGCTGCTTACGGCGGTTACGCATACTTACACGGAGTTGCTGATTCGCCACACTTTGGTTGGTATTGGCGAAGCGACATTTGTCACCATCGCACCCACGTTCGTCGCCGATCTCTTTGCAGAACGGATCCGCGGGCGAATCCTGGGAGTCTTTTATCTGGCGATTCCAGTCGGGTCGGCGGCGGGATATCTGCTCGGAGGCTACCTGGCTCCGCACCATGGCTGGCGATTTCCGTTCTACATCGCAGCGGCTCCGGGCTTCGTACTCGCGTTGATCGTGATGTTTTTGAAGGAACCGGAGCGCGGCCAGTTTGATTCGCTGAAAGAGACTCCGGAGCGAGGAACGATTCTAGGGCTCGTGAAGAATCCCGCGTTCTTGACTTCGACACTGGGCATGGCGGCGATGACGTTTTCCTTGGGCGGCATCCAGGTGTGGATGCCTCAGTTCCTCTACAGTGAGCGACATTACTCGCTAGAGGCTGCGAATCTTGCCTTCGGAACAATCATTGTCATCGACGGCGTCCTCGCCTCTCTGGCGGGTGGATGGCTGGGCGATTTTCTTTTGCGTCGAATGAAGAGTTCCTATTATCTCGTTTCGGCGGCCAGCATGATGCTCGGCATGCCGTTCATGATTGTGGCGCTGTTTGTGAAGGGACCGTTGATGATCCCAGCGATTGGGGTCGCCGCGTTTTTCCTTCTGTTCAACACTGCGCCGTTGAATGCCGCCGTCATCAACTCGGTTGGAGGCCATATTCGCGCGACGGCGCTGGCGGTGAATATTTTCATCATCCACATTCTTGGAGATGTTCCATCGCCAACGATGATGGGCTGGGTCGCCGACAAGCGCTCGCTGCAGTCTGCGTTCATTTTGCCGGTGATCGCGATGGGGATCTCTTCTGCCATACTGTTTTATGGGATGAGATTCGCGCCGGCCGTGGAGGTGGACGGAAGAGCGCAGCCGCACCACTGAAAGCTTTTACCACGGAGACACAGAGGCACGGAGAAGAGCTTAGGTAATATTTCGGCTCTGTTGTGAGAGTCATCTGCAACGCGGGCAAAAGGGACTCGAGATTACATCGGATGTCGTATTTTTATTGGATTGCGGGAACGATTCTTGCGCTGGCGTGGTTTTCCCGCATTGTTGACGCGGCCCTCGGCATGCCCTCGGTCGCGGATGTTTCCCGTCCTGAGTGGGATCGCAATCCAGTCTTGCCGCGGGCGAAATCCTCGCGTTTCGATTATTGTTCCGGCCCGCAACGAAGAAGACATCATGGAGCAGGCGCTGAATACGCTGCTCGCCCTTGACTACGACAATTACGAAATCATCGCGGTGAACGACCGGTCGACCGATTCGACTGGGGAGATCATGGAGCGGGTGGCGGGAAGGCCGAGCAAGAAATCACAAAGTCAAAATCCCCACTTCTCGCAAAAGACCCGAGAAATGGGGCACCCAAACCCGATTCTTCGCGTTATTCATCACACGGATCTGCCTCCGGGGTGGCTTGGGAAGACGCATGCCATGTGGACTGCGGCAAAAGAGGCTACTGGCGACTGGCTGCTGTTTACTGACGCTGATGTTCTCTTCAAGCCCGACTCGCTACGGCGCGCGCTCGCTTATGCCGAGGCTGAACCGGCCGATCACGTCGTGCTGTTTCCGCGGATGATCATGAAGCGTCCCGGCGAATTCATGATGATCGCCTTTTTCCAAACCATGTTCATGTTCGGACATCGTCCATGGAAAGTTGCCGACCCAAGCACCGACGATCACATGGGCGTTGGCGCGTTCAACCTGGTGCGGCGTCGCGCGTATGACGCTGTCGGCACTTACGCGGCGCTGCGAATGGAAGTGCTCGACGACATGAAACTTGGCAAGGTCGTCAAACGGGCTGGGTTTGCCCAGAGAAACGTCTTCGGGGGCGACCTGATTTCGATCCGGTGGGCGCACGGGGCCATGGGTATCGTCGAAAATCTGACCAAGAATTTTTTCGCGGTGCTGTCGTTTCAGTGGTGGCGCGCCCTGATTTCGGTCGTCGGTCTGGCGTTCCTGAATTTCGGCCCATTCCTGGGAATTTGTCTGGCGCATGGTTGGGCCCGCCTGCCCTATGGCGTCGCGCTCGGATCGATGTTTGCCATCTACATCGGCATGTCGCGGCGCTCGGCGGTGCCTGCGTACTACTTCCTGCTGCACCCGGTAAGCGCGGCGCTGTTCATCTACACGCTACTGCGTTCGATGTTCCTGACTCTGTGGAACGACGGGATTGTCTGGCGTGGTACGAAGTACCCGTTGGAAGAATTGAGGAAGGGGATGGTTTAGACGCTATCCGCTAGTGCCTGACGACGAAAGTGAGGATCGGCATCACGCCCTCGCCGGCGCCACTTCCAATTTTACCTGCGGCGCAATTGAGGCCAGGGCTGTCTCTGTTACGGCTCGCTGACTGATCTTGGCGCCTTGCACTTCCGCCAGCGTGACCGCCGAGATCGCGGAGTATGGTTCCCCGGCGGCGATCAACTGCACGACCGCCGTCTGGAGTGGCGACAGGCTGGGATTGAAGGCCACGTTCTCGATGTAGCATCCCTGATAGACCCGCCCGCGAGTAGTTCGAATCGCGACGCCAGACGGAGACTGGCTGTATGGAGCGTAGGATCTGCTGGCTGCGTCCAGGGCGGAGGCCGCCAGAGCCCCAGACGCATTCCCGATCAATTCAAGTTTTGTCTTTCTCACCGGCAGAGCACCCTGCTTCGCTCCAAGGGCCGCGGGGCCGAATGCGTCGGGCAAAATCGACGACAGTTTTCTGGCTGGTTTGCCCGGAACGAGCAACAGCATGTTGCCATCGGGCGAAATCTCTTCCATGAACTGTCGGCAATGTCCGCAAGGCGCGCCACCTACGACGGCAAGCGCTGGAACCGACTCCTCGGAATTCATGTACGCTTTCGACAGCGCAGATTGCTCGCCATGCACGGCGAATCCCAGGCACTGCCCGGGAATCTCCACGTTCGACCCCAGATACAAATTACCGCTCGCTCCGCGAACCACGACTCCCACGAAGAAATTAGAAATGGGAGCCCGGGCATAACTTTGCGCCAGGGGAAGCAACGCCAGCATCACTTCGTCGACGGGAAGATTCTCGTTTTTCGCGAGCGCAGCCACATCCTTGGCCAGGATCGCGCCTCGAAACGCCGGATCTGACAACAGGCGACGAAGCAGCGTCCGAGACGAGTCGCCGAAACTCGGCAGTGCTTTCTGGATCCGGATTTCGATATCGTCGTCGAGTGCTCCGCTATGGCTCATGCAAGCCAATCCTAACGCCGAGGTTCCCATCAGGGCGAGCGCCTGTCGTCGGCTGATACCGTTCTCTTCCTTGGACATTGTTTCTCCGCGATGGAGTGAACTTGCCGGCGCCGAAGCCCCAGCGGCGCCGCGGATCAGTATACCGACTCGGCGAAGAATTTCTTCCGAAGCGACCTGTTCAGTTTTCCGGGCCGCCTTCTTCGACATCGTTGCCGTAGGTCGCGGTGGTGTTGGGCTTGGCTTTGACCTTTGCCGGCTTCTTGGTGGGACGCAACCTCCCCGCGCTAAAGTGGCCGCGGTTTTCAACATCGTAGGTTTTGGGGAGTGGAGGAATCATAGCGGCGCCACCGGTGATCTGGCTGATGCGATTCAAAATGATTTCGGCGCGAGCGTCATAGAGCTTGACGGCTCCGTGAATTTCGATGGTGCGGCCGGTGAGGCGGCGAACGTCGCCGACATCTTTCAAATCGGAAGGGAAGACCACCACCGTGAAGGGGCAGGCCATCTGATCCTCGCAGAAGTCCAGGAAATGAACGCCCTTGATGCCGACTTTGACTCTGAGGACCTTTCCTGTCACGCATTTGGTTTCGCCGACATGCTGGCCGGCTTCGTGAATCGGGATGCAGTCGCCTGCGGAGAGCAGCCCGGACGAGAGGAGAATGGACGCAAGGGCGAAAACAGAAAAGCGGACCATGCCTTGGATAGTAGGAGGGATTTGCGATGAAGTCTGTGATGAGGTGGAAATAGTTTGCGGTGCAGTTCCGGAATGAACCCGGTGGAACGTCCCCACTTCTCGCGGCGCGCGAGAAATGGGGCACCCGGATGCCTGGGAAAGGGAGATCTACTTGAACGACTTTACTGCCGACGCTTCGTCGTCTTTCACGTCGAAAACCGTATACAGCTTGGTGATTTGCAGTAAATCGTTCACCTTCTTGGTGAGGTTCAGGAGCTTCAATTCGCCGCCCTGATTCTTGGTGGTGGTGAAGGCGCTGACCAGTTCGCCGATGCCTGAGCTGTCGATGTAGTTGACGTCCTGGAGATTCAGCACAATCTTCTTGTTGCCCTTGGAAAGCAGGTCGCGCACGGTGTCGCGCAGCACGACGCTGCCCTCACCCAACGTGATGCGTCCGCTACAGTCTACAATCGTGACTCCATCCACCTGCCGAGTACCAACCTTCATGCTCACTGGGAAGCCTCCTTGCCGCCCGCGGTTGGCCCGTGGACGTGCTTGATCAATTTGAGTTCGGTGCCCGTCTGGGATGGGCGAATTTCCACCACATCCATGAACGAGCGCATAAGAAAAATTCCGCGTCCGGACGTCTTGAGGAGATTTTCCGGCGCCAAGGGGTTGGGAATCTTATTCAGATCGAGTCCCTTGCCTTGATCGCGAATCGTGATGATCAGGTCGCCGCCCGCACGCTCAAACGCGAGAGTGACCTTCTTGTCCGGGGCATAGGCATTGCCGTGCAATACGGCGTTCACTGCGCCTTCGCGCACGGCCATGGAAATCTGCATCACTTCATCGTCGGGGAAACCGAGTTCGGTAGCGACGATGGTGGCCTTCTCCTCCGCACTGTCGATCGTCTCCAGCGAGGAGTCGAGCGTATAAGAGACCCGTTGTTCGGTCATGGCCATAGACGAAGCTAAGACTGAGTATAAGGCCGCGGACGGCCGTGTGCAGACCCGCCCTTCAGGCACTCACCGGAGGCGTTTCCCGGCGAATGCGGTAGTTTGCCTGTCGAATGGCAAATTGTCAAACGAGCAGTGCATTCGGCGATAGGCTGATTGCGCAGTCCGGCGGCGAAGAAGGATCAACCACGAAGGTCACGAAGTTTCACGAAGGCTTATCTTTCCTGGGTCCTTCGTGAACCTTCGTGACCTTTGTGGTCAATGCCCTTGCTTTGAAGCCGCGAAAGCTCCTGCCCAAGGGCTTATAATCTGCGCTCGTGCCCAATGCCGCGCCAAACCTGAGAACCCGCCTGCGACGGATATTCGTCGGAACGGTAGTCGTAGTTGTGGGAGTTGCGCTGCTGGCCTTCGGAGTCGACTACGCCGTCCTCCGCATTCGCGCGGCAGCGAACTGGAACGCATACGGTTCCGTGACGGTGAATCATTACACTGCGGTTTTGCTGAAGAACGGAAAGACGAATATGACGTTCGACCCGCCGCAGCCCTGGACGTGCGTCAACGCCCTATTCCCGCATCAGGGATATCTGCCGTGTTGGTACCTGACCCGGCATCCGGACCAAAGGACCGATATCTAGTTCGATCCGAGACAGGCTAGAATGTTGCGTCGATTCGACCGAGATCACGAGGGACTCATGTTGAAACAGTCGATTTGGAATGGTTGTGTCCTTTTAATCCTGTTATCGCTGGCATGCGGCGCGGTCGCAGGTACTTCGTCCGACGCACGTCTCCAGAAAGCTTACCGTTTTCAGAAGGGTGGATGGACCTACGTTCATCTCGAAGGCTCGCCGTCCGACATCGGATATCAACACGGGTATCTTCTTGCCCCGGAAATCGCCGACGCCTTCGAGGCGATTAAGCTGTTCGACACTCGCGAGACCCAGCGCGATTGGGATTTTTTTCGCACCACCGCGCGCGAAATGCTCTGGCCCCACATCGACACCGAATATCAGCAGGAGTTGCAGGGCATTGCCGACGGAGTGAAAGCGCAGGGAGTGAACCTCGACGTGTACGACATCGTCGCGCTCAATGCTTTCGAAGAAGTGCCCGATTACTATGTGCCTTGGCTGAACAAGCAGCAGAAAGTTGCCGGGGCTCCGAAGCTGAAATCGCCGGGAAATTGCAGCGCCTTCATCGCCACGGGCAGCATGACCAAAGATCACCAGATCGTTATCGCCCACAATAATTGGACGAGCTATCTGGCGGGCGAACGCTGGGTCGTGGTCTTCGACATCCAACCCGAGCACGGCAACCGGGTTCTCATGGACGGATTTCCAGGGGTCATCACCAGCGACGACGATTTTGGCGTGAACTCCTCTGGCATCATGATTACGGAAACGACCATCACGCAATTCGAAGGATGGGATCCCAACGGCAAGCCCGAGTTCGTGCGCTCGCGCAAGGCCATGCAGTACGCCAACAGCATTGATGACTACGTACGCATTATCGAAGAAGGTAACAACGGCGGCTACGCCAACGACTGGCTCATCGGCGATCGCAAGACCGGGGAGATCGCTTATCTGGAACTGGGCTTGAAGAACACGCCGCTTTGGCGTACGAAGGATGGATATTTCGTCAGCTCGAATTTTGCCCGCGATCCGAAACTGATCAAGGAAGAGACTACGTTCGACGCGAGCGATGCATCATCGTCGCCGAACGCCCGCCATGCACGCTGGGAAGAACTCATGAAAGAAGAACACGGGAAGGTGGATGTCGCGATGGCCGAGCAGTTCCTGTCAGATCACTTCGACAGCTTCGAGAAAAAAGAGCAGGCAAACGAACGCACGCTCTGTGGCCACGTCGACGCCTCTTCGCGCGGCATAAAGGAGTGGGGATGGGATGCGTATAACCCCGGAGGCGCGGTGCAGGGCAAAGCGACCGACAGCGCAATGGCGGCAAAGATGAGTTTCGTGGCGAGAGCGGGGCATCCCTGCGGCGCAGATTTCGTGGCGGCTGATTTCTTAGAGCATCATCCCGAATTCTCCTGGCAGAAACCGCTGCTGCACGATATGAAGGCGGGCCCGTGGACGGTGTTCACAGCAGGGCAAAAGCAATAGCGGAACCGTAACCCCACCACCGCGGGCAGCGTCGGAAATCCCACTCTTCGGGCGAACGATGGCGCAGGCGAAACGCCGGCGCTACAACTACACCCGAATTCCGAATCCCCGCGATAAGCAATTTCGATTGGACGCGGAGGCGGCCTGCCTCTAGAGTCCTAAGGGTGCAGCCTAGCCGGACACGAACTCGCGGACTTCTGCGCCGGATGAACCCGCCGGAGGCCCCGCTCACGCTGTTTCGCCCGCCATTCCGCAACTACCAGTTCGACGCCGCCTACGATGAGATGTTTGCGGCTCCGGGCACGCCCAGAGCGCACTACCAAGGCTTGTTCCAGACGCTTCTGGAACTTCCTGCCGAGCAATTGCGCAAGAACCAGCAGGCCGCCGACCTCTCGTTTCTTCACCAGGGAATCACATTCACCGTCTACGGAAACGACGAGGGCACAGAACGGGTTTTCCCGAACGACCTGCTCCCTCGGATTATCCCCCACGAAGAATGGCGCAAAATTGAGAACGGCCTGACGCAGCGGATCGCCGCGCTGAATCTCTTTCTCGAAGATATTTACCATCACGGTCGAATTCTGGCGGATGGCATCGTCCCGCGCGAACTGGTTTATAGCTGCCGCCATTTCCGCCGCGAGATGCGCGGGCTGACCGTTCCCCGGGGGATTTATGTGAGCATCTGCGGAACCGACCTGGTGCGCCTGCCCGATGGAAGCTTCGCCGTACTCGAAGACAATCTCCGCGTGCCCAGCGGCGTGTCGTACATGCTGGCGAACCGGAAGGTGCTGAAGAAAGTCTTCCCCACGCTCTTCCGCGACTACGGCGTATGCCCGGTCGATCACTACGCGCAAGCTTTGCTGTCCACGCTGCGGGCGCTGGCGCCAGCGAATTCTTCCACGCGTCACGAACCGAAGGTCGTCCTTCTCACACCCGGCGTTTTCAATTCCGCGTATTTCGAACATACGTTTCTCGCCCAGCAAATGGGCATTGAGCTTGTTGAAGGTCGCGATCTGCTGGTGCACGACAACGTCGTCTACATGCGGACCACGGCAGGCCTTCGCCGCGTGGACGTGATCTATCGCCGCGTTGACGACGATTTCATGGACCCGCTATGCTTCCGTCGCGATTCGAGCCTCGGCGTTCCCGGGCTCTTCAACGCTTACCGTGCGGGAAACGTGGTCCTCGCCAATGCCATCGGCACAGGCGTCGCCGATGACAAGGCGCTGTACGCCTACGTGCCCGCGATCATCCGCTACTACCTCGGCGAAGATCCCATCCTCGCAAATGTTCACACTTATCTGCTTGGTGACCGTTCGCAGCGCAGCTACGTGCTCCAACATCTGGACGAACTGGTCGTGAAGGCCGTCGGCGAGTCAGGCGGATATGGCATGCTGATCGGTCCGCACAGCACGGCACAGCAGCGCGAAGACTTCCGCCAGAGAATCGAAGCAGAGCCGCGCAACTATATCGCACAGCCTACGCTGAGCCTTTCGCGCGCGCCCTGTTTCCTGGAAGGCGAAGTGCAGGCGCGGCATGTGGATCTGCGTCCATACATTTTGTATGGAGAGAACGTCACGCTGGTTCCGGGAGGTTTGACGCGCGTAGCGCTGCGGCGCGGATCGCTGGTTGTGAATTCGTCGCAGGGCGGCGGCAGTAAGGATACGTGGGTGCTGCGGGCGTGAGGATCGGCTGCGGGAGTCAATGGCTTGTGGCAGCGACCGGCAAACAGCAGGTTCCTCGCTGCGCTCGGAATGACAAAACTTAATTTCGGAATGACAAGATTTGATTATTAATGACAAGATCTAATTGTTGTGAACGGCCAGGCATGAACGATCAGGCATGAACGACCGAGTATGAACGATCGGAGGCGAACCACAATGCTCTCCCGCGTGGCGGATAGTTTGTATTGGATGAGCCGCTACCTGGAGCGCGCCGAACATACGGCGCGTCTGATCGACGTCGACCTCCAACTTCGCCTCGACCAGTCTCCCGAGGTCGGTGCCGGACGCTGGCTGCGCCTGCTGGAAGCTTCGCAAGTTTCTCCGCCCGAAGATGGCAAGATCGACGCGACTTCGCTGACTCACGTTCTGACTCTCGATCGTACAAACGCTTCGTCGATTCTTTCCTGCGTGGCGGCGGCCCGCGAAAATCTGCGTCAGGTGCGCGAGCAGTGCAGCACCGAAATGTGGGAGCAACTCAACCGCCTTTACTTGCAGGTAAACAGCACAACCGCGAGCGAAGCTTGGCTGCTCAATTCCTACGCATTCTTTCGCGCCGTGCAGGAAGGCGCGCACCTTTTCCAGGGCGTCACCGATTCCACCATGTCGCACGGCGAGGGATGGCAGTACATTCAGCTCGGTCGGTTCGTCGAGCGTACAGACTCTTTAGCGCGACTGATCGGAACGCATTTTACGAGGCTGCCGCATCCGCTCGACCAGGCGGTGGAGAGCGAAGAATACTTGGAGTGGGTTGGCCTGCTGAAATCATGCGCGGCATTTGAGGCCTACTGCAAGACGTACACCGCGGAACTGCGCCCGCTGCGCGTTGCCGAGTTCTTGCTGTTGAATCCGGAGTTCCCGCATTCGGTGCGCTTCTCGGTCGACATGGTGCATGCCGCATTGATTGCCGTTGGAGAGTTAACCGAGCGCAAAGCCGAGCAGCCCGTGCGACTCGCGGGACGATTGCGGGCGACTCTGCGCTTCAGCCAGATCGACGAAATCATGGCATCGGGCGCAAGTGGATACGTCGACAGCGTGCGCTGGCAATGCGCCCAGGCGCATACCGCGATCCAGCAGGTGTATTTCGATTACGCCGTGGAATCGGCGCTGGTCGCGTAAGGATTGAGTAATTGGGAAATTTCGTAATTGAGTGATTGAAGAACACTGTTGCGCGGCTTCTCGATTTTCAATTACTAAATTACCCAATTACCAAATGAAAGGCTTCTCTTGATCTACTCGGTCCGCCACACCACGAGCTTCCGCTACGAACCCGCCGTGCGCGAGAGCGTGATGGAAGTCCGCCTGCAACCGCGCAGTGACGGCGAGCAGCGCTGCCTGAGCTTCACGCTCAACGTCGACCCTGCCGCGAACATCATGCAATATCGCGATTTCATGGGGAATATCGTTCACCACTTCGACATCGCAGCCAGCCACGCACAGGTCAAGGTTACGGCGCAGTCGGCGGTGGAGGTGCAGTTCGCCCCGCCTCCGAACTCTGCCAACAGTGGGGACTGGAACGACCTCGACGCTCAGGTTGCCGGCAACGATCACTGGGAGATGCTGCTGCCCAGCCACTTTGCACAAGCGAGTGAAGCGCTCGATCAACTCGCAACCGAACTGCGATGCGAACGTCGAGGGACCCCACTGGCGCTGCTCACCGAGATCAACGAGGCGATCTACAGGCTCTTCGCCTATGTCCCGAACAGCACGAAAGTAGATTCGCCGATCGGGGAAGCGCTGCGGACGCGGCAAGGCGTCTGCCAGGATTTCGCTCATATCATGATTGCGCTGGTGCGTCCACTGAAGGTTCCGTGCCGTTACGTCAGCGGATATATGTTTCATCGCGACGAAGAAGAGAAAGACCGCTCCGTCGAGGGCGCGTCGCACGCCTGGGTGGAAGCGCTGGTGCCAGGGTTGGGCTGGGTGGCGTTTGATCCCACGAACAATCTAATCGGCGGCGACCGCCACATCCGCGTCGCGATCGGCCGCGACTATGCCGACGTGCCTCCGACGCGCGGCGTCTATAAAGGCGAAGCGCAGAGTGAACTGAGCGTCGCTGTCACGGTGAGCCCCGCCGACACCGCCGCGCCGGAGCCGACCACGCCAAGCTTCGTAGTCCGATCAAGGCCCGTCCTGGTGCGCGCAGTAGCGCGGTCTGAGCAGGAACAACAGCAGCAACAGTAAGAAACCTGGCACAAGAAATTCGGCTATCCGATCTGCAATGACAGAGCCGCTTAGCGCTTTGAGCGCACGGCGTCCAACCGCTGCCGCGCATCCGTCATGCCGGGTGCCAGTTGTAGCGCTCCTTCGTAGGCACTGGCGGCGGCCTCGATCTGCCCTTGATCTTCCAGCGCGCGACCGAGCCAGAATTGTGCTTGCGCCAGCGGCGCGATCCGTGCGGCATGCGACAAATCTGCCACGGCCGCGTCGAGATTCTTCTCGCGATACTCCGCGATCCCACGTCCCAGAAGGCTGTTCTGCTTCTCAGAATTGATTTGCAGGGCGGCAGTAAACTGTTCGGCCGCGGCTCGCGGATCGCTTTCCAGCAGCAGGAATCCAAGATTGCTGTGAGTCTGCGCTGCTTCGGTTGCGTCGGAACTGTATTTCAGAGCGAGTTCATATTCGCGCCGTGCATCATCAGGATGGTTCTGCTGTTGCGCAAGCACGCCGAGGTTGTAGTGCGCGGTTGAAAGCTGAGGAACGAATTCGGCGGCGGCTTCAAAATGCGGCTGCGCCAGGTCAGGGCGTCCCATCTCCATGAGTGCGGTTCCGAGATTACTCTCGGCAATGCCGTTATGACGGGTTACGGCAAGTGCATGCGAGAACAGCGTGTAACTGTTGTGCCAGTAGTTGATCTGCAAAAAGGACGTTGAAGCATAGGCCAGGAGTACGGCTGCAGCGATCGCCCCTTCGGCAACGGTCGACAACTTTACGCTCGCGAACAATTCGCTGCATCCCCAGACTACTGCGATGAACAGACCGACAAATGGAAGGTAAGCGTAACGATCAGCCATCGCTTGCCGGCCAACCTGCACGATTCCAATCATTGGAATCATGGCGACCAGATACCACAACCATCCCATAAGCAGATATCGATGGCGTTTGCGAGAGACCCACGCTAGCGCGGTGACGATCACAAGGAACAATGCCGCGGCCATAACCTTCCAGGCCGCGAGCGAGCCTTCGGGATGTGGATAGAACACCGCGAGGCCAGCAGGCCAAATTCCTTTGCCGAGATATGCCGCATACGAATAGATAGCGTTGCCCACGCGCTGTCCGACGGGCAACAGTTCCACGTTCCCTAAGGCCCCACCACTGCGTTGTGCGTAGAGAGTGATCCAAGAACTTGCCGCGGACATAGCGAGCAGCGGCGTCTTCTCGGCAACGAGTTGAAACAGCGTTGGACGGCCTGCTGCGAGCTCTTTCTCGTAGACAGCTCGCTGCAGCGGCCAGTAGTCCCACAAGAAAAGTAGGAGGGGCAGAGTCACAATCATCGGCTTGGCGGCGAGTCCCAGCGCGAATAATGCGACTACTGCCAATAACGACCGACACTTCTTCGACTCGCATACCAGCCATAGGCGCCAGTGCCAGCAAAAGAAACAACATCGAGAGCAGCGATTTGCGTTCCGCCACCCAGGCTACGCATTCGACGTTCAGCGGATGCACCGCAAACAGCGCCGCCACGACCGCGCTGCGAATGATGTGTCCGGTCGCGCGCCGCAGAACGAAGAACAGCAGCACGACGTTGAACCCATGAAGCACAACGCTGACGGCATGGTGGCCGCGGGGATTCAGGCCGAAGGAACTGCACATCAGCCATGTGCGAAATCCACGTTACGGGATGCCAGTTCGCCTCCACCGTGGCGGTGAAGGCCCACTTAATGTTGCTCCATGAAAGTCCCCGCAGAACGTGGGCGTTCGCGGTTACGTATGCGGGATCGTCATAGTTGACGAAGGCGTTGTTCAGGGCCGGGAGATAGAGGACGACCGTAGCGGTGAATAGAAAGAGTGAGAGAACAAGGGGCGAGCGCGCAAGCCGGTAAGCGGTGGGATCATCGGGCTGGGAAACGGCTTGGATCTCGGCACGGTGCTCGGTTATGGATTCCTGGGAGCGAAAAATATGGCGGAGAGGGTGGGATTTGAAACCCTGTCCGCACGTAGAATCATACACTTAGAACGCGGCAGATGGCATCTTTCGCGGATAATTCAGTCTAGGTTTGTGTTAACGGCACGGGAAATGGCACGGATGGGTTTCGCACACACCCCCTTCGGCACGGAACTGCACGGGATAATGTAAACGAGTGTAATCTGTTCTCAATAGTTGAGGACTACCCGCCTTTGCTTCGGTTACGATGTCAGCGATGAACACGGGTCGATACATATCCACAAAGATGAGCGACAGGCCCTGCGAAGGTGAGAGATTCGCAGATAATGGTTTCCCAATCAAGTGCGAGGACGCCCCGGTCTTCGAGTTGGCGCATTCCAACGGACGTTCCGTGCACATTTGTGAGTACCACATCCAGTACTACTGGAATGCATGGCCGCCATTCCGCAACGCGGTGAGAGATATTTGGCCAGTCAAAAAGACAAGCTCCTAGCTACGATGAGTGTAATCGCCTGTTTACAACATTTGCGCTGGAGCATAGTGTGAGTGAACCAATGGTGCCGAGAACAGACAAGTCTCTGCGTGCGGTAGTGGCGGGTGTTGCGGCCCTCGTTCTTTCCTTTTCGCTGCTGAGGCCCGCAGCCGAACTATTCGCGATTCTGATTCGCCGACATTGGCCAGAGGCTTGGTTTTCTGGATTAATCGTTTGGTATTTAGATTTCTTCGCAGCTGGACTGGCGATTGCAATCGCGATTGCAATCGGGCGATATTCGTTTCGTATGGAACATCAGGCTGAATCTAAAGCTGATCGCGTTGACAGACTTCTGAGCGGTTGCGCCTTCGCGGCGGTATTGATAGGAGTCTTTCAGTGGGCTGAGGGCCACTATTTGAGAGCGTTGGTGGCGGCAGTCACGTTCCTGTTAGTTATTCCATGGCTCGGAACGAGATGGATGAATCGGTCTGACCGACGAACAGGAATTTGAGTGTGTAGGAACCAATTTGGCGAAACATCGCCATAGCGCTCATTGACCCGGCGACTCGGTTTTACCGATTGAAAAAACGATGAAACATAGGGCCATCCACCCTCCGAAAAAGATCGTGTGAGTCCACGATCGCTGTGGCCAGCCAAGAATGCCATGAACAAGCCGCACAGTCTCACCGTGGAAGAGTTTCAGAAGTTCATCTTCTACTTGAGAGAGCCATTCAACACGATGGCCTTACTGTGCATCTGCTGTGGCCTTCGGATTAGTGAGTGCTTCGCGTTGCGTTGGTCCGATGTGGATTGGCTCACCGGGAAACTCACAGTAGAGCGGGGCATTGTTCGGCAGCACGTTGACGCGGTGAAGACTGCAGGCTCACGAAAACAGATGACCGTTGACGGCGGCTTGCTGGATGTTCTGAAACGGTGGAGGCAAACAACTCAGTTCTCCGCACCTGGAGATTGGGTCTTTGCATCTCCCGTGCAACTCGGGCGGCTGCCTTGGTCTTATCCGCAAGTGCTGAGGGTCTTCGGGAAAGCAGCATCAGAAGCGGGCATAGCGCACGTCAGCACGCACACGATGCGGCACAGCTACCGGGCTTGGCTTGATGCGGTCGGAACATCGGTAGCCGTACAACAGAAACTCATGCGCCACGCCTCCATTACCACGACTATGGACATTTACGGAGATGTGGTCACGGATGAAATGGCCCGCGCTGCATCGAAAGTGGCGGGCCTGGCCCTCAACGGCACGGGGGAACGGCACGGGAACGGCTCAACTCATTGAAAATATGGCGGAGAGGGTGGGATTTGAACCCACGATACCCGTTAAGGTATGTCCGCTTTCGAGGCGGATCGTTTCAACCACTCACGCACCTCTCCGCGTCGGAACAAGAACTGGTTTTACGACGTCGTATTTACTAAAACCAGGTTCCTCGCTGCGCTCGGAATGACAAAGGCATAAAACGAATTGCGAACGACCACCAACTAGCGACCAACGACTAACGACGGTTCTTAAAGAACGATTGCAGCATTTCTGCGCTGCGGCCTGCCAGGACTCCACTTCGAACCTCAATCTTATGGTTCAGTTGCGGATGGTTCACGACCTGCATTACCGAGTGCACGGCGCCAGCTTTCGGGTCGTCTGCTCCGTATACGAGGCGGCGAATACGAGCATGAACCAACGCGCCCGCGCACATGGCGCACGGTTCAATTGTAACAAACAGATCGCAGTCTCCCAGGCGGTGGTTACCAACGGAAGCACCAGCCTCACGCAGGGCGATGATCTCGGCGTGGCCGGTGGGATCCGAATCGCCGATGTTGCGATTCCATCCGCGGCCGACGACACGGCCATCACACACGACGACCGCGCCTACTGGCACTTCTCCGGCCTCAAGCGCCCGCTGGGCGCACCGCAGGGCTTCTTCCATCCAAAGCTCGTCGGCATGGGCTTCATCCGGAAGAGCTTTGTCCAAAACCGACGCAGGTCTTGGGTCTTTGGTCTTAGGATGGGCTGCTCTCGGCGGTGACACCAGGTCGAAGTCTCCGCTCAGTATTCTAGCGGTTTTGCGTGCAGCGCAGACTGGTCCGGCAGGGAAGTTCAGGGCAGGCTCGCTTCCGGACTACGACAGACCTAAGTCATGCCTAAATCGCGTGCAACACCGTGCGGATCACTTCGGGCACGACCGCGCGAATCACCGCCGGAACCACGATCCCCATGACCGGATAGGCAATTACCACGACGGGCACGACCAGAAGCAGCCACGTCCTCGTGGGCAGGTTGTTGAAATATGCCTTCATGACACTCTCTCTTGTGGTAGGTACGACCCCAAGGCGGAGAAAGTTCCATTGCCGACTCTCTCAGGTGGCCTTTAGAGAATCCTCATTCAGTGGTATCCTAACGGCGATATGGGGATGCCAAGCCTGCTCCGCAAAGTGTTTCTGGTGGACCTGCTACAGGGACTGAAGGTCACGTTCCGCTACCAGGATCCGAAGGAGATCTACACCGAGCAATATCCTCTGGAGCGGCCGCAGGTGGCCGAGCGCTACCGCGGAGCGCCGAGGCTGAACGTTAACCCTGACACCGACGAGACCATGTGCATTGCCTGCGATCTGTGTGCGCTGGCTTGCCCCGAGCATCTGATCGTGGTCTCGAGCGAGCGCAACGAGAAGACCCGCCGTAAGGAACTCACCAACTTCACCTACGATTTGAGTCGCTGCATGTTCTGCGGGCTGTGCGAGGACGCGTGTCCCACGGACGCGCTCGAACTGACGCAGGATTTCGAACTCGCCAGCTACACCCGCCAGGGATGGATCTGGGATCGCGAGACTCTGGAAAAAGGTCCTGAGCCGACGCAGTACAAGAAGTAGTCACACCTTCCTCAAACCAAGTCGGTTCCGGGTAGACCGCTGGGAAAGCCGGGCCTGCTCAGTCATGGCGCCGCACCCCTCAGAAACCCGCCCATTAACTACGGAATCTACCGGATAGCTGCCCGTCTCTCACGAGCCTGAGACTAATTCAGAGAAATTGCGTGCGCCTAGTTCGTGATTTCAATCTCAGGGGGTAGGTATGGCACCGAAATCGTTGGTGGTCTTGATACTGTGTTGGACGAGTCTTGCGGTGGCACAGAGAACCCGGCCGGGTACGACTCCTGCACCTCCGCCACCCTCTGCAACTCCAGCGCCGGCTACTGCGCCTCAGGCTGCCGCGCCGAGCACTGCACCACCGACCGCTCCTGCATCACCGGCGCCGGCAACCCGGCGACTCCTCCAGCGACTACAACTACTACGCCTCCTCCTGCAGCAACAACAGCAGTTCCTCCGACCACAATTGGGCCACCTACGCCGATCACGACGAAGGCGGCCGGCCCAATGGAGACGCCGGGCACTCCAGATGCGAACTCCGGGATGACCCCGGTCTCAGCCATCATTGCGGCGCAGCAAGATTCGCAACCGGGTCGGCTGAATGCGCCCATGTGCCACCGTGTATCGCTGCGCCCGCAGCATCGGGTGGTCCAAATACGAGCGCGGCTTCGACCGAGCGAGAATTCGTGACGAAACCCGGGTGCGACCGCCCCGAAGCTCGGCTCCGCAAGGAAATTCTCCGACTGTCCCGAACTCGCCTCCGCAGGGAAATCCAGGCGACGACTCCAACCCCGGCCCTGGCTGCGCCGGTACAGCCCGTTCCTATTCCCGCGTGTCCAGCGGGCATGGTTCCGAGTAGAAGTGGGGCGCCTGCGCAGTAAAAGAAAGGGAGACGGAGAGATTTATCGCGTGTGATTCAGGCGGGCTGCTGCTGGGTCATGCAGTGCATCGCGCCGAGGCCCCAGATGAAGTCGCCAGAGTAAATCGGCACGATTTCGCGCTTCGGAAAAAGCTGCGCGAGCGTATTGAGCGCGATCCGATCGTTGGGACGATTGAAGATGGGCGCGAGTACGACTCCGTTGGCAATATAGAAATTCGCGTAACTGGCAGGCAAGCGCCGGCCTTCGAAGACGACCGGCTGCGGCATCGGGAGTTCGATGATGGTCAGCTGTTTGCCGTCCTGGTCTCGAGCCGATTGCAAGCGGCGCAAGTTTGCAAGCAGCGGGGCATGGTTCGCGTCCTTCGAGTTGGGCTCGACCATGGTGACGACCGTGTCTTTCCTGACGAAGCGGGTCAGGTCATCGACGTGTCCATGAGTGTCGTCGCCTACGATGCCCCGCCCGAGCCAGATCGTGTGCGGTGCGCCCAGATAGTCGGCGAAGGCCTTCTCGTAGTGAACGCGCGTCATATGCGGATTGCGCTGCTGCACCTTGCTCAGCAGGCATTCCTCGGTGGTGAGGATCGTGCCCGCGCCGTTGACATCGATCGACCCACCCTCAAGCACAATGCGCGCGCCGTTCGAGATGGGACGAATCTCCCGCGTCGTAACCGTGCGCCCCATTTCTCGCGCGTTCTTTGCGCGGGAAGTGGGGATTTTGATACTCGCCATCAGGCTGCCGATTTTTTCGTCGAAGCGCCAGTTCGAGTATTTCGCCCATGCGTTAAAGCGGAATTTGAGGGCCAGCGAAGACTCTTGTCGCGCCGACTCTTCGCGGGCGCCCGCGCCACATTTCAGGAAAATGCATCCCGAGTCGCGAAGCCAGACTCGGTTCGTGGGCCAGCGATGGAACCGGATGTTGTCCGAAAGCGTGTCCGCACGCTCTAGCACTCTGCGAGCCTGTCTCGCAGCCGCGGCGTCGTTGACGATCAACTCAACCCGCTCATGCCTGGCCAAATTGCGAATGATTTCCGCATACACCCACTGGATCGGCTCGAACTTGCCCGGCCAATCGCCGTGATAGTGCGGCCACGCCAGCCACGTAGCGGCGTGCGGTTCCCACTCGGCGGGCATGCGGTAGCCGAGGGCGGCGGGGGGCGTTTCGATGGCCATCTTGCTAATGGGCTGGTTTCTTGTAGATGGCGTCATAACATTCCAGCATCTTGATTCTGCCCGGCGGAGAGGACTTGAAAGCGTCGGTGAGGAGATACCGTCCCGCGATCCGTTCGAGCGTCACTTGGGAGACAAAGCTGGGGGACTTCTCATCGCAAGAGCGGTCACGGAGGATACCAACGGTCAGAGGCAAGGTCCCAGCGAAATATTTCTGGTCAATTTGAGTTGGAGCTGCGCTCGAGAAAACAACCTTCACATACTTGTGCTTCTGGGCGGCCGTCTCGAGCACCACGACTTCCTCGTTCTGCACGCCGGATGCAGCTTTGGCTTCGTGTCGCATCAAGTCGTAGGCAACGATCTTGCCGGTAAGCCGCGAGTTCTTGCCAAACGCGGCGAGCCCCAGCGAGACGACGACGGCAATGGTCAGGATTGTTTTTTGTGATCGAAGCACGATGATGTTCCTAGTCGATCAACCGGTTTGTAATCGGCCCATAGGCGTCGATGCGGCGGTCGCGCAAGAAGGGCCAGTTGCGGCGAATGTCTTCGAGTGCTTTCAAATCCACATCGCCGACGAGAATCTCCTCGCGGTCGTGCGAGGCTTCGGCGAGCACTCGGCCGAAGGGATCGCAGAAGAACGATCCGCCCCAGAACTCGAGTCCCTGGCCGGGGGCCGACTTGCCGCGAACGTTGCCGGTTTCGAAGCCGACTCGGTTTACGACCGCGACGTAGACTCCGTTGGCAATCGCATGCGCGCGCTGGATGGTGCGCCATGCATCGTGCTGAGCGACGCCAAATTCGGCCTTCTCCGCCGGATGCCATCCGATGGCCGTCGGGTAAAAGAGAATCGTCGCGCCCTGTAATGCCGTCAGGCGGGCGCCTTCTGGATACCACTGATCCCAGCAGACGAGCGTGCCGAGCTTTCCGGCGCTGGTGTCGAGGGCGCGGAATCCGAGGTCGCCGGGCGTGAAATAAAACTTTTCGTAATAGAGCGGATCGTCGGGGATGTGCATTTTGCGGTAGAGGCCACGCAGCGATCCGTCGTTGTCGAAGATAGCCGCCGTGTTGTGATAGACGCCGGCAGCGCGTTTTTCAAAGAGCGAGGCGACAAGAACGACTCGATTGCTGCGCGCGGCGGCTGCAAGCTTTTCCGAACTCGGGCCGGGAATCGGCTCGGCGAGATCGAAGAGCGAGTGATCTTCGCGCTGGCAAAAATACTGCGTCTGAAAAAGTTCCGGCAGACAGACGACTTGCGCGCCGCGTCCGGCAGCGTCGGCAATGCGGCCCAGGGCCTTCTCGAGATTCTGTTCGGGCTCTGGTCCGCACGACATCTGCACCAGGGCCACGCGAAACTTTTCAGGCGACACGCGCTCCGATCCTCCGCGTTCAATATAGCAGGAGAGAGCTTTCAGCTCTCAGCTCTCAGCTTTCAGCAACCTTCATGGTTCCTGTAAAGTAGATGGTCGGGAAGAATTGCGTTTTGCTTGGAGGCTCGCGTTGAAACAAGGCAATCATGGAAATTCGAAGGACCATTCGCCTCAGGGGCACGGCGGCGAGGGAAAAGACCGTCATCTGCACAATCCCATCGAGGACCGGCTGATTCCGCTGGAACCGCTCGACCTGGCCAAGGTCACTTCGATCGACGGCCTGGTGCGGGCAATGGCGAAGACCGCGTTCACTGGGCGGCAACTGGGCGAGGCCGCCGACGTGCTAGAAGCGATGGCTCTCGACGAAGATGCGTTCATCGTCATGACGCTGGCAGGTGCGATGACCGTGGCCAAGCAAGGTCTGATCGTCACCGAGTTGATCGATCGCGGAATCGTGAACGCGATCGTCTCCACCGGCGCGCTCATGGCGCACGGGTTGGTCGAAGCGACGGGGCGAGCCCACTTCCGCGCCAATCCTGAAGTTTCCGACGAGGAACTCTACGAGCAGGGCTACAACCGCGTCTACGACACGCTCGAACCGGAGCAGAATCTCGACGACGTCGAGGAGGTCATGGCGGCGGTACTTGAGTCCTGGGACCACAACGACGTCATGTGCTCGTACAAGCTGAATCACGCCATCGGAGCATACCTGGCGAAAAATGCGCAGGGACAGCGCGGAATTCTGAAGTCCGCATATGAGCAGGGCGTGCCCGTATTTGTTCCGGCCTTCAGCGATTCGGAAATGGGTCTCGACACGGCCCTGAACAACCGCCTGCGCGAGTCGACCGGCAGACACAAGATCCGCTTCGATCCCTTTGAAGATTTGGAACATTTCGCCGCGACGCTCCTGCGGCAGAAGAAGCTGGGCATCTTCACGATCGGCGGCGGCGTGCCGCGCAACTGGTCGCAACAGTTTGGACCATTCATCGAACTCAGGCATCGCCGCCTGGGTGAGAACGTGCCCCTGAAGCGCTATCACTATGGATTGCGCATTTGCCCCGAGCCCGTGTATTGGGGCGGGCTGTCGGGCAGTCCCTACAGCGAGGCCATCTCGTGGGGCAAATTCGTGCCTCCGTCGGAAGGCGGAAAGTTTGGCGAAGTTTTCGTCGATGCCACGGTCGGATTGCCAATCATCGTCGCCGCAGTTCTGGAGCGGCTCGACAAGGCGAAAAAAGGCGGTCGAAAGACGTCAAAAGCTACTGCGAAGAAGTAGGCGCGGGTCGGAATTCTTGGAGTGCGAGGAACGATCTAGGCAAGCGTTTCGCAGGCGGACTTATCCCGGGCATCGACTTGCTCCCGGTTCTGGCTTCGCTGCCGCCGGTAGAGAGGCGCAACAACACTGTTTCCTACAACTTCCGACTCAGCCTGCACCCAATCCTGTAAGGCGTGGCCGTCGACCTCGCCGCGAGTTTCGTAGAGTTGCCGAGCCCGCGAGCGGACCTTCCGCTCCACCAGCTTCAGGATCAGTTCCTGCTGCTTTTTCCTGCGTGTTTCGATGTCCAACTGTGAATCCCCGGAGGTAGAAAAACCCATATCAATCATATCCGATGGCTGTTAACGGAGTATTACATTCGTCTCAGGCAGGTGTTACCAAAGTTATAAACACGTGGGATTTTGGCAGCGCCAACTGTAGCCGAGCCATAAGACTTTATTTATCAGTGAATTAGATGCAAAGCGGGGAATGCCGGCTGCTTTATTCTAGGGGCAATTTGTCTGGCGGATGTCTCACTTGGAGGCCTAAGCTTCGCGTCCGGATCCGCGCAACCTGGCCCGACTAGTCGAAGATCAGCACGGCCGAGGCAATGACCGTGGTCCACAGTGCGCGCTTATCGCCGACGGCGGACTGGGTCACGTTGGCCGTGCGCACGATTTTGTTCGACAGGCGATAGATCTGCTTCTTCTCGTCCCAGGAGCGGTCGGGATCGAACTCCACATTGAGAGTGGTCGCGAGCATTTCGGCGGCGAGTTCTTCGGCGTATTCGCCGGCGGCGTCTTCGGTTTCGCCGAACGAATGGTGCTCGCTGAGATATCCATAGGTGTTGCGGTCGGCGGGAATGGCTACACCGATCGAAGACGCCAGCAGGCGGTGCGGCTCTCGGGTAGAGTTTTCAGCTACCACCGCAAAAACAACTTCACCGGGATGCAGGTACTTTACGCCCTCTTTGCGGGCGAGCAGTTTGCAGTTGGGAGGAAAAATCGAGGAGACACGAACCAGGTTCTGGGCGGCGATGCCGGCGTCGCGCAACGCCAATTCAAAAGAAGTCAGCCGCTCACGGTGTTTTCCTACTCCCTTGGTAAAGAAAATCCGTTTCGGAACCATGTCTTTGCCCAATTCCGTGATCCTCCGGCAAGAAAGAAGTTTTTTAGATTGAAGAATGCACAATCTAACACAATGCTTTGTAAAGGAAATATGAATTTCAGCGAAAGGGCAAAAAAAATGCGGGAGCGCGCTTGAGCGCGTCCCGCAGTCTACGGAACGGAATAGTCGATCCGCTCGGAATCAGGGAGCAGCTGTGACGCTGGTCACTGCGATGGTTGTATCTTTCGCCGTACCGGTCACTTTCACCTTGGCTCCGGCTTCCTTGTCGAGAGTGGCGAGGGCAGCCTTGTCGGTCGTGTCGAGAGTGTAGACCTTGTCGCCGACGACAAGAGCATACTTCGAGCCTTTCGAGACGCAGGCCCGAGTGCAGCCGGCGTCGTCGCCGGGCATGGCGTGCTTCGCCCCGCACATGGCGTCGCTAACGGTTCCGGTGAAGGTTGTTCCTTTGGCGGCGAAGGCTGAGGAAACACTCAGGCCAACGCAAGCGACTACGGTCAAAAGCAAAAATCCGAGTTGTCGAGCACGAACATTCATCACCTATTCTCCTTGTAGTTTGACGGCACGATTATGCAGGGCATAGCTTCATGCTACTCCAGATGATCGGCAGGATGAAAGGTTTCAGCCTGAGTTCCGGTCCACAAAAATGCGGGAATATGCTGGCGCATATTCCCGCGTGATGCCCGGATTACGTTGGGGGGAGGGCCCGGGCCAAACTTTTCTCGCGCCGCTGCTCGCCTGCTCACACAGCCCCGCGGAAACTCGTCACGACGCGGCTTGAGCGTCGTGTGAAACTCGCGCCAGTCTACCAAGTCCGGCGCACTTCACCATTACTCAGATGGACAGGAACCCCAATTCAAAAGAGGGCTCCAGATTACCCCTCGATTTGCCCATCGAATACACAGCCGGGAATTTTGTTCCAAAATCCGAACAAGCCGCAATCCCGCCCGGGACGCCTATTTCGGCGCTTTCACGGAATAGATGAGGTCGACGTCGACAGTTTTATCGCGAACATTGGCGGTTACATGCGACGCAACATCCCAATCCAGGTTCGCAGGCAGCAACTTGTGGGCTTCCGGCAGGTATTCGCTGAGATAGGTCGCGTCGTAGACATCGCCCTGGCGCAGCTTCCAGGCGTTTCGGAGCTTGGCGGTCAGGCTGTTGTCGAGGCCGCGGAACTCCAGTTCGCCCATGCGATACGCGAAATCTTCCTTCACGTCGAGATGAATGGTGACAGTAGCGCCGGCTTCATCGTACTGAGCTTCTGGTTTGATCGAGGCCTTCAGGAAGCCGCGCGACCCGTAGAGTTTCTGAATGTCCTTCAGATTGTCGCCCAGGCGGACGATATTTGCCGGCTTGTCGGGCTCGACATGGATCATCTTCTGCAGCGTCTCGGTCGGAAACTCGTGATTGCCCGACCATTCGATCTTCTTGAGCTTGTACTGCACGCCCGGCGTCACGGCGAATGTGACATCGACCACGCTCTGGTTGCGCGGTCCTTCTTCGAGAGGCTCCGCGTCTTTCACGGGCGTGGGTTGCGGTTCACTGAACGAAGCCTTCAGATATCCATGGGCGTAGTAAACGGGAAGCAACTGGCGCTGGACCAGCAGATCGAGGCGAGCGCGGGAGTATTCGGGATCTGAACGGTTCTCGGCGGCCGCTTTGAGCGCCGACAATTCGGGCTCGACGGCGCCGGTGAAGTTGATGTTCCGGACGCGGATCAGAACTTCTGAGACCGTGTAGTCAATAGCGTCGACGGGTCCATCCGACTTGCCGATGCGCTGGTAATCGACGTGGCCCGGAATTCCACCCTCGACCAGCATGGCCTGCAGCACGTCCGAGACTTGGTCGGGCATATTGCCCGACAATGGCAAGTCTCCGTTGAACAGGGGTACGTGCTCCTTGATGCGGCGGCGCATCTCGGCGTCACTGAACCACACGAAATCCTCGAAGCGCGCAGGCACGAACTTCTGGGCGTCGGTGACATCGAATTCGATCTTGGTGCCCGCCGACGAAAACGAGAATTTGTACCCGATCTCGGTGAATGCTCCGGTGTCGCCCAGGCGGCGCGCCGCTTTCTTGAAGTCGTCGTCGGTGACCGCAGTGCCGATCTGCAAGCCCGTCGAGGCCGCGATGTCGGCTTCTGGAAACCGCTTGCTTCCGGTGACGTTGATGGCGATCAACTGGCGCTCGGAGGCGGGCGCCTGCGCCAGCGGGTTCGAATCCTGACCGAAGCCGGTCAAACACAGCCCGGTCATAAGAGCAAAGAGTAGAGGCAGGAAACTGGAGGTCGCCTTCTTCATCGACTTGGGGTCGGAACCAATTCTTGCGTGGATTTGTGCTTCACCGCAATATCGATGAATGCCAGAGCGGCCCGGCTCAGCGCTTTGTCTTTGCGGAATACGAGCGCCAGATCTCGACGCACCTGAGCATCGGCGATGGCGAATTGCCGCCAACACCTTGGCGCGGACGTCTTCCTCGACATTCGAGCGCGCGATAAAGCCCACCCCTACATCAGCCGCTACGAAGCGCTTCAGCAGTTCACTCGAGTCCAACTCCATGGTGAAATTCGGCTTCAGCCGCCGGTCATGGAAGAGTTGCTCGATGGCATCGCGCGTGTGTCCGGCCTTCGGCATCACAAGTGCGAACTTCGCCACTTCCGCAATGTTCGCCGACTTCATCCTTGCGAGGGGATGATGCGGCGGCGCGATGATGATGAGATCGTCGCGATGGATCAGCACCACGGTCAGGCGATTGTCGGTGACGGGAAGGGAGACGACTCCGAAGTCGACGGAGTTGTCGATGACGGATTCGAGAATCCTGGCGTAATCCGAGCGCTTGATGTTCACCGAGACGTCGGGATATTGCTTTTTGAAATCGGCAAACACATAGGGCAGTATATGCAGGCAGGTGCCTTCGTTGGCGCCGACAATGATCTCGCCCCGCGGTACGCGCTCCATCTCGGCAATCGCCACCAGCATGCTCTTGCGCGCGTCGAGCGTGTCCTCCACGTATTTCAGGAACGCCTTACCCGCCGCTGTGAGCGACACTTTGCCGCCCGACCGGTCGAACAGCTTGGCACCGACCTCTTCCTCGAGTCCGCGAATCTGCGACGAAATCGCCGGCTGGGTGCGGAAACGTTTCTCCGCCGCCCGCGAGAACGAGGCGTGCCGCGCCACTTCGAGAAACGATTCCAGCTGATCGAAGTCCATAAGAGCAGTTGCCAGCGGGCAGTTGTCAGTGGCCGATTGCGACTCGGACAAATAATTCAAACCACAAGAAGCGAAGGGGACAATCCTCCGTGTCCTCTGAGTCCTCTGGGGTTAGACGTCTGTTCGACTTCCAGTATAAAGTCGCGTTATACCCGCCATAAAAACAATCGCGTTGCAAGCGGCGACGCTGAGGCTTAGACTCATGCGTTTTGCAGCGCGCGACCGATTGTAGCAGGGACGAGTGCGCGCTCCCCCCGCGACCTTCATTCCTAAATTCCGCTCCAAGGAGTCCTAATGGCCGATGCCCAAACCGTTCTCGATTTTGCGAAACAGCACGACGTCAAGATCCTCGATCTTCGCTTTACCGATCTCCCCGGGCTTTGGCACCACATTTCCTATCCCATCGGAGAACTGACGGCATCCTCGTTTGAAGAAGGGTTCGGCATCGACGGCTCGTCGATTCGCGCCTGGGCGGCCATCCACGAGAGCGACATGCTGCTCATGCCCGATGCGAATTGTTATCTGCTCGACCCCTTTACCGAAGCGCCGACTCTGGTGCTGATCTGCGACGTAGTCGATCCCGTCACCAAGCAGCGCTACGACCGCGATCCGCGCAACATTGCGCGCAAAGCCGAACTGTACCTCGCCGCCAGCGGCATCGCCGACACAGCGTTCTTCGGTGCCGAGGCTGAGTTCTTCATTTTCGACAATGTGCGCTTCGACCAGCGCGAGCAGTACGGCTTCTACTTCATTGACGCTGCCGATGGACGCTGGAATTCGGGCAGGGAAGAGAACAATCTCGGCTATCGTCCGCGCTATCGCGAAGGATATTTTCCGGTGCCGCCCACCGATCACTATCAGGACCTGCGCTCCGAGATGGTGCTCACCATGCAGGCCTGCGGCATCGACGTCGAGTGCCACCACCACGAAGTGGCCTCGGGAGGACAGACGGAAATCGACTTGAAATTCGATTCGCTGCTGCGCTCCGCCGACAAGATGTTGCTCTACAAATACATCGTGAAAAACGTGGCGAACCAGCACGGCAAGACGGTCACGTTCATGCCCAAGCCGATTTTCGGCGATAACGGCAACGGCATGCATACGCACCAGTCGTTGTGGAAGGACGGCGAACCGCTCTTTTCCGGCGAAGGATACGCCGGCCTGTCGCAGCTGGCCCTCTGGTATGTTGGCGGACTGATCAAGCACGGTCCGGCTCTTTCGGCGATCATCGCTCCGACTACGAATTCCTACAAGCGCCTCGTGCCCGGCTTCGAAGCGCCGGTGAACCTGGCCTACTCGCGGCGCAATCGTTCCGCCGCGTGCCGTATTCCGATGTACTCGGCGTCGCCCAAGGCAAAGCGGGTGGAGTTCCGTCCGCCCGACCCGAGCTGCAATCCCTACCTGGCATTTGCCGCGATGTTGATGGCCGGCCTCGACGGCATCGAGAACAAAATGGATCCCGGCCAGCCCCTGGATCACGATCTGTATGAGCTAGACGCGGAGGCCTTGGCCGCCATCCCGTCGATGCCCGGCTCGCTCGAAGATGCCCTCGACGCCCTGCAGCGCGACTACGCGTTTCTGCTAAAGGGAGACGTGTTTACCGAAGAGCTATTGCGAACCTACGTCGATTACAAGCGCTCGAAGGAAGTAGACGCGATAAGGTCGCGCCCGCACCCGTATGAGTTTGCGCTCTATTACGACATCTGAAAAGGCGATGTACCCTTGCACAACTGGGGGGGGGCATATACTTATGTATATGCCACATTCGAATAAGCGCCTGAAAACCGCCACAGGCCCGCGCAAGGCGAAAATCTTCATGAACAACCGCAGCCAGGCCGTCCGACTGCCAAAGGATTTTCAGTTCAACACCGAAGAAGTATTCATACGAAGAGAGGGCAGCGACGTCGTTCTCTCGCCCAGGCCGTCGGATTGGTCGTCCTATCTCGCTGAGGCGCCAGTGGCGTCCCCGACCTTCATGGACGATGTCGAAGACCTCCCGGTTCAGGAACGTGAGCCCTGATGCCGCGTTACATGCTCGACACCGACACCTGCTCTTACATCATGCGGCGGTCGAGCGATGTTCTGCTGAAGCGACTGCAGAAGATTCCGGTCAGCGACGTGTGTATCTCTGTGATCGCCAAGTCGGAACTTTTGTGTGGGATTGAAGTATCGCCGCGGCGGCAGCACGATGAAGCGGCACTCAAAGCATTTCTCGCGTACGTCGAGGTCCTGGATTTTCCCGACAAAGCTTCTGCTCACTACGCCAATATCCGTGCTGACCTAAAAGCTGCTGGCCGAACGATCGGAGCAAACGATCTGTTCATCGCGGCTCACGCGCGCAGCAGTGGCTTGATCCTCGTTACCAACAATACGCGCGAGTTTAGGCGCGTTCGTGGCCTAACGGTCGAAAACTGGACGATCGCACCCTAAATCCGTAGAGCGTTACTTCAGCGCCTTCTCAATCGCCGCCGTCACATCCTTCGAATCCGGGGTCACTGCCGGCTCGAAGCGCTGAACGACTTTACCGTCACGATCCACCAGGAATTTTGTGAAGTTCCATTTAATATCTCCGGTCAGCCCTGACCCTGCGTCCTTCGTCAGGTAAGCGTACAGCGGCGCCTGGTCGGCTCCCTTCACCGAGATCTTCGCGTACATCGGAAACGTCACGCTGTACTTGCGGGTGCAAAAGGTCTTGATTTCTTCGTTCGTCCCGGGCTCCTGGGCGCCGAAATTGTTGGCAGGGAAGCCGAGGATCACGAATCCCTGATCCTTGTACTTCTCGTAGATAGACTCCAGGGCGCTGTACTGCGGCGTGTAGCCGCATTGGCTGGCCACATTGACGATCAGGACGACCTTTCCCTTATAGTCGGCCAAGGGCGCTGGCTTGCCATCGATCGAGTTCAACGTAAAGCTGTAGACGCCTCCTGCGGCAAAAAGCGAAGTAGCCATGATCAACAGGACTCCAAAAGGAAGATATTGAAAAAGTTTACCAAGCTTGGACGGACGCATGTTCGGCCTGCTCATGAACAAACTCCTCTGTGTGGCGGATTTCAACACCAGTATGGCGGAGTATCGAAGATACGGGGGCACGACCTTGCAGCGCAAGGGCAGGAATGTAAATTTTCTGTCTTGCGAAGCAGGATGCGGCTAAACGGCGGTGCGAACGCCCACTTCCTTGACCATGCGGTCGAGAAGGCGCTTGGTGGGCATCTCAGAATGGGTTGGCTGCGTGTAATGAGGCTGGGAGCCCCCGGCTGAGAGCAGTCCGTCGCCCACGGCATCGAGCGCCGAGGCGGAGCGTCCCAGAACCATGAGCAGGTATTTCTGGGCCACCGGCCGGTCTGCCGGATGGATCAAGTCCCACCAGCGCCGGATCGATTCCTGTACTTCCGATTCACTCTTTTCGCCGACTACCAGAGCATCGATCAAACGGTAGACCTTGCTCTTTATTGCTTGATACGAGACCGAAATCTCTTGGGGCATAGGGTTCCTTGTTTCAGATGTACCCTCGCTAATGCAATCCGTGAACCAAACCGTTTTCCCTTGCTTTTGTGGCACTTTAGCGCCATTCGGATAGTTGGAACGTACTACGAATGGAATATCAAACCCGCTGGATATGGATTCTGGAAGGATTCGCTGGTTCTTCCTGCTTGAGCGTTCGTTTCCTTGGAGGCGAAGGCCTCCAAAGGCGCCCTTCGAAGGAGTTAACGACCTTGAGTCCACCGGAGTCACTAAATGAGCGCGGGTTACAATGTTCCGCTCTTTCCAATCCGTTTCGGAGGCGTAATGAAAAGATTCGCGTGGATTCTGGCAATTCCCGTAATCGTTTCCGCTCTGGCAAGCGCGCAGGATTCGGCGACGCTGAGTACCTCGGACAAATCCTCGCAAGGCAGTTGGCACGATGCTGGCGCCAACGATCGCATGTTCTTTCCCCGCGACATGTTCTGGGGATGGGCGCAACTGGAGCTCGCGCCTCCGCACAATGAGATCGATCCCAACCTGTGCGCTGGAAATGCCAGCGCCCTCGGCGGCATCAACGATCCTTGTACGATGTTCGCGCGGTATATGCTCTCCGGCATTCTTGAAGTTCGCCCGTTCGGACGCGGGCCGCTCCGCCGATTCATGTTGTGGGGTGCTCCCACCTTCCTGTTCGGCAAGAATATCCCGCAAACTCTCTACACCTGGTCTCCGGACGCCATCGGCATCGAGCACTCTTGGGGAGCAGGAGTCTACATTGGAAAAGGATTCGAGTTCCGCATCACCCAGCATTTTCTATTCGACCGTCTGGGCGCCCGCAGCGGCAATGTGGGCGCGGGCGATCTCGGAACGAACGGACCATGGGGCCGCTACATGACCGTAGGTGTGCGGAAAACCTTTGGCACGAGAAGGTGGTAAGCACCCACGCCTTTGTCAGGCTGGGAGTCCGGGCGCGGGAGCGTCTCCGCATTTTGTCTTGCAGAACCCTGTGTCATAGCAGAGAACCCACGATTTTGTCCCGCAGGGACATCCGAAAATAGCCCGGCGTTTCTAACGCCGGGTGAGCTGCCATGAGCGGAATCGCGTCCCGGAGGGACGCCTGAAACATCGCGCGGATTCAAAACTCAACCTACGCCACCGCGGGCATCGCCGGACGTATCAATCTCCGGATCAACCACACGACCAGCGCCAGAAAGCCGCCGAACAGAATTAAGGGAAGTACGAAAATCAGCAGGATCCACCCGCCACCGCTGAAGCTCGTAATATCGCCGCCGACACTGGCCGTTGCATCGCGATGAATCTGGCCGCCGAAAATCGTGACATCGCCCGCTACCTTCACGTCATGATCGATGCGGATGCCTCCGCCGAAGACGGTAATGTCCCCGTCAACCTGTGCTTGCTCATCTACGGTCACGCTGCCGCCGAATGACGTCACGTCGCCGTTGACATGGCCGTGCACGCGAATGCTGCAGCCGAAACAAGTCGCATCGCCGACTTCCTGACCGGATCCGATAACGATGGTGTGGCCGACCTGCGTGAGATCGCGCCCCTGCGCGAACGCCGAAGTTGACAGTGCGAGTCCGAAGAACAAGCATGTGCAGAGCAGAGCGCGGATGGTCATAAATTACCTCCAGCCGTTGGAGCGATTCCCGTTCCAGTCCTCAAATGCGATCTTGCCGATTTAGCAAGAATAAATCTGCGGCTTGTCGGAAGCAATTCTTTATAATTGGTGGTTTTCCGAATCCTGTGCAATCCCTACATAAACGGAGGTCTTCGTGGCAGGCTCTTATAACGGCGTAGCGGTTCCGGTGGACGGCAAGAAAATTGGCTACGCGAACGGCAACTACGACGTCCCCGACAACCCGATCATCCCCTTCATCGAGGGCGACGGCACCGGCCGCGACATCTGGAAAGCCTCGCTACGCGTGTTCAACGCCGCCGTCGAGAAGGCCTATGCCGGCAAGCGCCGCGTCGCCTGGTATGAAGTCTTCGCCGGAGAAAAAGCTAAGGCGAAGTTCGATACATGGCTGCCCGACGACACCGTCGATGCCGTCCGCGAATTCCGAGTCGCGATCAAAGGCCCACTGACTACGCCCGTGGGCGGCGGCATTCGTTCGCTCAACGTTGCTCTGCGCCAGATTCTTGATCTCTACTGCTGCGTGCGTCCGGTGAAGTATTACAAGGGAGTGCCGTCGCCAGTGAAGCATCCGGATCGCATGAACGTCGTCATCTTCCGCGAGAATACCGAAGACGTCTACGCCGGAGTGGAGTGGGAGCAGGGAACTGCCGACTGCGCCCGCCTCATCGAGTTCCTCAACAAAGACATGCTGAAGGGCGGCAAGAAGCAGATCCGCCTCGACTCCGGTATCGGCATCAAGCCGATTTCCGTCACCGGAACTAAGCGCCTGGTGCGCATGGCGATCGAGCACGCAATCGAGAACGGCCTGAAGAGCGTGACGCTCGTGCACAAGGGCAACATCCAGAAATTTACCGAAGGCGCGTTCCGCAAATGGGGATACGAACTCGCCACCGAAGAATTCCGCGACAAGGTTGTGACCGAACGCGAGAGCTGGATCATCGACAACAAAGACAAGAATCCGAACATGACAGTCGCGCAGAATGCCGAGGCGGTCGAGCCTGGTATGGAGTTCGCACCGCCCGCATTCCGCCAGGCCGTCGAGAAGGAAGTTAAGGAAGTGCTCGACGCCATCTACGCGACGCACGGCAATGGCGCGTGGAAAAAGAAGATCATGATCAACGATCGCATTGCCGACTCAATCTTTCAGCAGATTGTGACGCGGCCCGAGGAATATTCGGTGCTGGCCACGCCGAATCTGAATGGCGACTACATTTCTGACGCCGCGGCGGCGCAGGTTGGGGGGCTGGGCATAGCTCCGGGCGCGAACATCGGCGACGGCTATGCGATCTTCGAAGCCACTCACGGCACAGCGCCGAAGTACGCCGACAAGGACGTGATCAATCCTGGCTCGGTAATTCTGTCAGGCGTCATGATGTTCCGCCACCTCGGCTGGAACGAAGCCGCGGACCTGATCGAACAAAGCATGGAACGCACCATCGAGCAGAAGAAAGTAACGTACGATTTTGAGCGCCTGATGCCCGGCTCCACCAAAGTAAAGACCAGCGAATTTGCCGGATATATGATCGAGAACATGGGCGCGCCGGTATTAACCACAATCTGACAACGCCACGGATTTCACGGATTCACACGGATAATACAAGCTGAGAGACTGTTTGATCCGCGTTGATCCGTGAAAATCCGTGGCTAAGAAAGGTTTTATCTATGCGAAAGAAAGTAACCATCGTAGGCTCAGGCAACGTCGGCGCCACTGCCGCTCACTGGATCGCTTCCAAGGAACTCGCCGATGTCGTACTGATTGACATCGTCGAAGGCGTTCCGCAGGGCAAGGGGCTCGACTTGCTCGAGGCCATGCCCATCGAGAAGCGCGACTCCTACGTCACCGGCACCAACAGCTACACCGACACGGCCAACTCGGACATCGTCGTCATTACCGCCGGCATTCCACGCAAACCCGGCATGAGCCGCGATGACCTGCTCAATACGAATTACAACATCATGAAAGCGGTTGTGGGCGAGGTCGTGAAGCATTCCCCGAACTGCATTCTGATCATCGTCTCGAATCCTCTCGACGCCATGGCGCAAGCCGCTTACAAGCTCAGCGGATTCCCCCGCGAACGCGTCATCGGCATGGCCGGCGTCCTGGACTCCGCGCGCTTCCGCGCGTTCATCGCCGACGAATTGAAAGTCAGCGTCGAGAACGTCACCGCCTTCGTCCTCGGCGGACACGGCGACACCATGGTGCCACTGCCACGCTATTCCACGGTCGCCGGCATTCCGATCACGGAGTTGATCGAGAAGTCTCGTCTGGAAGCTCTCGTCCAGCGCACTCGCGACGGCGGCGCCGAAATCGTGAAATATCTAAAAACCGGCTCGGCCTACTACGCGCCGTCAGCGGCCGCGACCGAGATGGTCGAAGCCATCCTCAAAGACAAAAAGAAGATCCTCCCCTGCGCCGCGTTCTTGCAGGGCGAATACGGCATCAACGGCCTCTACGTCGGTGTCCCGGTAAAGCTGGGCGCGAAGGGAATCGAGCAGATCATCGAAATCAAGCTGACCGCGGAGGAAAAAGCTGGCCTCGACAAGAGCGCCGCCGCGGTGAAGGAACTGGTAGGCGTGATCGGGGTGTAGCTTCCCACCTCGCAGTTCGCTATGGAGTCTGGGCGAGGAAGCCCCAGGTTATCTGGTTCACGCGACGCTTTTGATTCGCGCTTCCGCCTACGATGGAGGCTTCCTTCTTCGTAGCGTTGCTAGGTAAGTCGTCGAACCAAAGCGACACGTCCTTCAGATCTTTGTCGAGCAGGCCGTCGTTCCAGGAGAGAACCACGCTGCCCATGTCCGTTCCCCAACTTATCGGAAAGGGCTTGCCATTGATTCGAGCCAACTCACTGTACAGCATCCCCAACGAGATGCCGTGCACAGCGTGCCAGCGGCTCGCCTTACCAGAGATGGTAACGCTGCTTGGGTACGCTTCCTTCTCCCGGTCCTGCCAGAGAATCTCGATCCTGCGTTCCGGGTCCTTCGGGAACAACACCGTTGCTGTGTCCGTATCGCCCTCGCCTACACCCACTTCCTGATCCACAACGTTGGCAGCCCCATACCGTTGCACCAGGTCTGCTCGACTAGCCCGAAAGCTGATCGGCCCGGCATCGCCGTTCGGCACGATCAACCATGGATCGGCCTCTCCTTGCCCAAAGGCACACACCGATAGCGACATCAGAATTGCCGACAGCCCGAGGGCACTCAGGTTGCGGAGATTCAATCCTCCATATTGCTTCGTCGAGGTGGTCATAGTAATCCTTTGGCTAGAGCGATTCTCCCAGGGAGCAGTCCTCAAGTCTAGTTACGTCGGAGAAGCAGGTAGTTGACCATGGTCGTTGACCATAGTATGATTTGAATATGAAAGAAATTGCCATCTCCGAGTTCAAGGCTAAGTGCTTGGGCCTGGTTGAAGAAGTCCGCAAGACACGCAAGCCCATCCGTCTGACCCGTTTCGGAAAGCCGATTGCCGAGGTGATCCCGACCTCGCCCGAGAAGCACCCGAAAAACTGGTTGGGATGCATGCGCGGCACGGGCCGGATCGTGGGTGACATCGTGAGTCCGGTCAGCGACGAAAGTGACTGGGAGGCGGCACGCTGATGAAGATGCTGCTCGACACACATATCCTGCTCTGGAGCGTTTTCGAGCCGGAACGATTGTCCGATCGAGTCGGCAAGGAACTCACTAGAGCAGAAAATGAGCTATGGTTGTCATCGGTTAGCGTGTGGGAACTGGTTTTGCTGGACAAGAAGAAGCGTATTGAACTGAATCAAGACGTCACTGATTGGGTAAAGAGTACGCTAGAACGGCTGAAGATTAACGAAGCGCCGATTACATTCGAGGTCGCGCTGGGGACAGAATCTACAGGCCTGTCACACAACGACCCGGCGGACAAGTTTCTGGCCGCATCAGCCAAGGTGTTCGGTTTGACACTGGTGACGGCCGACCAACGCCTGATTTCAGCGCCTGGTATCGCGATCTTGGCTAATCGCTAACGCTTGCCCATTGCTGCGCGTGGGTCTGCGCGCCTACACCTTCTCAATCGTCACTTTCTTCAGCACCACATCCTTGTTCGGCTTGTTCTGGCGATTCTGGGGAACACCGGTAATTTTCACCGCGACATCCTGCCCCTCGACCACCTCACCGAAAATTGTGTGCTTGCCTGTGAGCCACGTCGTTGGCACCGTCGTGATGAAGAACTGCGAGCCATTCGTATTCGGCCCGGCATTGGCCATCGCCAGTTTTCCCGGCTTGTCGAACTTGTGCGGCGATCCCTTGGTCTCGTCTTCAAATTGATAGCCCGGTCCGCCCATGCCGGTGCCCTGCGGATCTCCACCCTGAATCATGAAGTCGGGAATCACGCGATGAAAAATTGTTCCATCGTAGAGCCGGTCTTTCGATTTCTTGTGCGTCGAAGGATGCGTCCACTCCCGCTTGCCTTCCGCAAGTTCAACGAAGTTGGCGACAGTCTTCGGTGCCTCTTTTTCAAACAGCCGGCAAACAATGGTTCCTTCGGAGGTTTCAAAGGTAGCGTAGAGTCCAGGTTGGCGAGTCATAAGATTCCTTTCAGTCTGTCGTTAGTCTTTAGTCGCTGGTCGTTAGAAAGTGCACCATCTGAAGACAGCCGCCTTCGGGCTTCTCGCCAGCGCGCACCGCGAAGCTCACTGATTCGAAGTGCTCGGCGCCTTGTGAGTTGTCGCCGCCGGCTTCTTGGTTGCCGTGCCTGCCGGCTTCGCCGGAGCGCCGCCCTTGACGATCGTAATGTGGTTGATTTTCACGGGACGAAACGGCCGGTCGTTGCTGGGATCGGTCGCCATGTGCGCGATCTGCTTCACCAACGCCACCGCCGCGTCGTCGCACTGGCCAAAGATCGTGTACCCGCCGTTGAGATGCGGCGTCGGCACCTCGGTAATAAAAAACTGCGCACTATTGCTGACCGCGTTCCCGGTGTTCGCGTACGCCAAACGGCCCGGGCGATCAAACAGCAAGTCCGGAGACACTTCGTTGCGAAACGGCGGTACGGGATCATTGCCCGATCCCGACCCTGCAGGATCCCCGCCCTGGATCATGAATCCCGGAATGACGCGATGAAAAATCGTTCCGTCATAAAGCGGAACACCGTGCTTGGTCGCGCCGCTGACCGGATTCTTCCAATCCTTCGTGCCGGTCGCCAGCCCGATGAAGTTCTCTACGCCGACGGGCGCCTTGTCGGGAAACAGCGTGCAGTTTATTCTGCCCACCGTTGTGTCGATGATGGCGGTCGGCTTCGCGGATGCCACATGCACGGGCGTACCCGCCACTCTCGGCTTGGCCATTGTGCTCGACTTCGGCGCGGGCGCCGCCTGCGTGCCCGAACTCGACTGTGCCCACCCGGCAAATCCCGCCCCTGCGATCATCATCAGAACTGCAAATACCTTACGCATGGATGCTCCTGAAGCGCTGGAAATAACGTCGCGAATTGCGCGCAACGTTGCATTGTACGACAGCGAGCGCCGTCGTTTCCTGACGCAAAGCGAGAGAACCATCCCCGGCAATCTATTTCGAACTCGCGGTAGTCTGAGCCTGCATCTCGTGGCTCACGCGTTCCACTTCGCCGAAGACGCGCAGCAGATTCCCACCAAGGATTTTCTTGATGTCGACGGCGCTGTAACCGCGGTCGAGCAATGCCTGTGTGATCTTCGGTAGGTCTGCAGCTGAATCGATGCCCTGCGGCGTCGCTCCGCTGACTCCATCGAAGTCGGATCCCAGGCCAACATGGTCGACTCCTGCCACCTTCGCGATGTGATCAATGTGATCGATGAGCGACTTGAGCGGCGGACGCGGAATCCTCGCCATCCACTCGCGCTCGATGCGGTCGGTATCGAGGTAACTGACCGGCTTGCCCGCGGCCTTCAGGTCGTCGAGATATTTCTGCTGTGCCGCTGCCATGTCTTTTTGCTGGGCCTTTCAGAGCCTTGTTGAAGTCGGCGTCGTCGAAGGCGCTGAAGAAATTGACCTGTACCACGCCGCCGTTCTTGGCCACCGCGCGCAGCATGTCATCGGTCATATTTCGCGGCGCATCCACCAGCGCTCGCGCCGAGGAGTGCGACGCGATGACCGGCGCCTTCGTCGTGGCAATCGCATCCCAGAACGTCTTGTCGGCGACGTGCGAGATGTCGACCATCATGCCCATACGATTCATCTCCAGCACAACCTGCTTGCCGAAATCGGTCAGCCCGTTGTGGTGCTGCACCTTCGGGTCATCGATGTCGCCCGAGGAGTCCGCCCACTCATTCGTGTTCGACCACGAGAGCGTCATGTACCGCACGCCGAGCCGGTAGTAGTCGCGCAGCAGGCGGATATCGTTCTCAATCGAATGTCCGCCTTCGATTCCCATGCAAGCAGCAAGTTTGTGCTCGCGATGCGCGCGCTCGATGTCGGCCACGGAGAACGCCATCATCATCCGGTCAGGATGTCGTGCTGCCTGCTCGTACACGGAATCGATCAGATCGAACGTGTGCCGCGCGAAATGTCCCTGGTTCGTTTCCGGATCCACCCAAATCGAAAAGAATTCCGCGCCCAGATTTCCGCGCCGCGCTTTGTCGAGGCTGATGTGTCCAGTATCCTTCGGATCGGTCGATCCAATGTCGTAGCCTTCGTCAAGAAATCGCTGCGGCGTGTCCGCGTGCGTGTCGACCACGATGGCGGAATCTTGAATGGCGCGCGCCTTCGCGCTAATAGGTTCATCGGTCGAGGGACTTTGCGCGAGCGCGAAGGAACAGAGGAGCAGGGAAGTGAGAAGAAGCTTCGTTGGCATAAGTTTTTCGCCCAACTGCTGCAGGCAAGGTTTCGATTGTATAGGCTCTGGCGGCAGCTACAAAATCACAGAAACCCCAAAACACTGAACCACAGAGGACATGGAGGACACAGAGCAGACACGGGACGCACAGTAACCTTCCTCTGCGTCCCCAGGGTCCTCTGTGGTTAGAGCCCTTCGATCGCCTGCCGAACGCAATCCTCAAACGAGGAATCGGTATCGACCACGGTCTTCGGAAAAGTAATCGCCTCGAACCTCGCCTTAACCTCGAGATAGAGCGAGTAATCGCGATTCCCCGCCACGTGCGCCCCGCCTGCCACATCAGCCTCAAGCCGGCTCCGCGCCGTCTCCTCCGAGCATACGCATTCGAGAATCCGCCAAGGCTGGTGGAGCGATGCGGCCGCGGCCAGCACGTTCTCGATCTGATATCGCCGGGAGAATGGCCGCCCATCCAGAAAAACGTGTCTGGCAGGATTTCGCGACAGGAGATATCCAACAGTCTCCAGCATGATCTGCAAGCAGAAATCATCCTGGGCCGAGGAATATTCGATCTCTTCCGGAGCGAAGATCGCGTGGCGGAACTCGTCTTTGCTGAGCACGCGCCCCGATGTTCGCGCGGCCAGTTCGCGAGCAAGTGTCGTTTTGCCGGTACCCGGAAGGCCAGCCAATAAAGCAATCATAAGAGAAGAATCGTAACGGATTTCTTGCGGTTGGAATTACTTCGTGCCGCTGCCCATTGCTACCTGAGTGTCAGGCGTGTCTGTGTCAGGATGAGCAAGCGGGACGATGGTCTGCGTCTGCCGCCATTCCGAATAGTGCCCGCTCACCATAATGTGGAAGCACCAGTGGCGGCGCTCTTCTTCGGGCTCTACCAGTCCGACCGCCTTCATATAAAACAGATAATGTTCCATCCAGCGAATCTGGTCTTTGGTCATGCCGCGGCGTTGCAAGTCCACGGTGACGCCGGCCAGATGGGATGAAGCAGTGTCTCCCTCATACGGCGCCGCATTGCGATTATGCCGGCGCAGTTTCTTCTGCACCTTCACCGTACGCACCGCCGAGTTTACCTGAATCTGCTGATGGAATCGGTTGTAGTACGCCTGGCTCAGATCTTCCACAAAGTCGCGCGTCCACGGACGGCAATAGCGCCGCGAAGGGTCGAGGCTTGGCTCGATGCGCAGGCTCTCACTGGGTACGATCGGCAGCAACGATCCGTCGGCCTTGAGCGCCTCTAATTCCGTTTCGTCCTGGATGCGAGGCAACTCGAGGCGGTCGATTTCGGCGTTCTGAATCAGGAGCGATTCGTGCGATGGACGGAACATCGGATTCCAGTGCATCCATCGCAGATGCCGGTGATGCGCGTGGTGCGATACAGCGCGCACGGCAAACGCCGGACACGACATCGCGACCAGCACCAGAATTCCGAGTTGTAGCCGAACCATTCTCTTCACGAAGTGGGCCTGTGTGTGGGGCGGGTACTCGTGCCCGCCACTCTAACCACGCTCGCTCTTTACCACAGCTCTCGCGAGCTCTTTCCGCGCGAGTGCCGCTATTCTAAGCCATGCTGTCAAGTCGTCCAACCCGATACTGCAGTTTGACCGTTACCTGCGTACTCAACGAGTCGGCGCCCTGACTGGTTACTGCTGGTTACCCAGTCCTGCGATTCGCAGGACCGTACCTGCTCTAGCCGCAACTGACGGGCCATCTGGCGGGATCAATGAGAATCAACCCATGTGTAGCGCAGCGAATAGCTTGGCGGGATACTCCAACAGAATAGGCGACGCCGGTTGCGACAGAGTGCAACAATTTAGCGTCGCAAAAGGTCACCCAGAGCCTGTTTCATGACTTGCCCACCCACCTCGGAAATTGACTTAGTCAGTGGAATGTCCTTGGGGCAAACCTCGACGCAGTTCTGGGCATAGCCGCATTCCTGGATGCCGCCATCGCCCATCAGCGCGGCCAGTCGTTCGCGCTTCAGCGCCTTTCCGGTGGGATGTGTATTGAATAGCCGCACTTGGGAAATCGTCGCCGCCCCAACGAAATTAGTATCCTCGTTGAATTGCGGACACGCCTCCATGCAGCAGCAACACGAAATACAACGCGAGAGTGGATACGCTGCTTCCTGATCCTCGGCCGACATGCGCGGCCCGGAGCCCAGATCGTACGTGCCGTCGATCGGCACCCAGGCCTTTACAGCTTTGAGATTCTCAAAGATCACGCTGCGGTCAGTAGCAAGATCGCGCACAACAGGAAACTTGGAAAACGGTTCGAGCCGGATCGGCTGCTCCAGATTATCGATGAGCGCCGAGCACGCCATCCGCGCCTTGCCATTGATCAGCATGGCGCACGACCCGCAAACTTCTTCGAGACAATTAGAGTCGTAGGTGATGGGCGTGGTCGCCTTGCCTTCGCGCGTCGAGGGTTCGGCGGCAATGTCCATGAGCGCCGAAATCACGTTCATGTTCGACCGGTAGGGAATCGAGAACTCCTCCCAGTAGGACGCGGAGGTCGGAGTGTTCTGCCGCTTGATTTTGATGATTACGGATTTATCAGCCATTTAGCCTTTAGCCCTTAGCTTTTACCTTCAAAACGCTTTGTCATTCTGAGCGAAGCGAAGAACCCCTGCATTTTGCTGGCGCCAGCAGACTGCATAGGTCCTTCGCTTCGCTCAGGATGACACAAACCTGTTTCTTCAAATGGTGTTCTCCATCTTTGAGGCTTCGCGGGGTCCCGAGACTCCATGGATCCTCGTGCCCGCCTCGCCAGTAACTACGCTCAATACTTCCTCGGTCTCGGCGGAATCAGCGAAGCATCCACCGGCTCGAACTCAAACTTCGGTTCATCCGCATCCGGAGCGAAATACGCTTTCGTCGTTTTCATCCAATTCTTGTCGTCGCGGTCGGGGAAGTCCGGCTTGTAGTGCGCCCCACGCGACTCGTCCCGCATGCGCGCTCCTTGCGCGATCACCCGCGCCAGCTGCAGCATGTTGTAGAGCTGGCGCGCGAAGACTACCGTCGTGTTCGCCCACATCGTGCGATCGCTCAGGTTGACTTGGCGGAAGCGCGTCAACAGATCGACCAACTTTGCATCGGTCTGTTCCAGGTTCTTGTTGTAGCGGATTACCGTGCAATCCTTGGTCATCAGTTCGCCCAGTTCCCGCCATAACTTGACCGGATTCTCCGTGCCCTGATTCTTCATCAGCAGGGAATTGTCTTCTTCCTGCCTCTTCTTTTCCGCGTCGAAGCAACCGTTCCCGTCAGGCAGTGCCTGCAGTCCGCGCGCATAGGCCACTGCATTCGGCCCGGCAATCCCGCCGCCATAGATGCATGACATCAGCGAATTCGCGCCCAGGCGATTCGCCCCGTGATATTGATACTCGCACTCGCCGGCGGCGAAGATTCCGGGGATGTTGGTCATCTGCTTGTAGTCGACCCACAGTCCGCCCATGGTGTAATGCATGCCAGGGAAAATCTTCATCGGCGTGTCGCGCGGATCGTCGCCCACAAACTTTTCGTAGATTTCGAGAATCCCTTCCAGCTTCTTGTCGAGAATCTTGCGGTCAATGTGCGTCAGGTCGAGATAGACCATCGGCCTGCCGTCGATGCCAAGGTTGTGTTCGAACACCACCTTGAAGATGGCGCGGGTCGCCACGTCACGCGGCACCAGGTTTCCGTACTTCGGATACCACTCTTCCAGAAAATACCAGCGTTCATTCTCTGGAATGGATTTCGGATCGCGCTTGTCGCCCGGAGTCTTCGGAACCCATACGCGGCCCCCCTCGCCGCGTGCCGACTCCGACATCAGCCGCAGTTTGTCTTCACCCGGAATGCATGTCGGGATGCACCTGAATGAATTCACCATTCGCGTAGTAGCATCCCTGCTGATAGAGCGCCGACTGCGCTGACCCCGTGCAGACGACTGAGTTGGTCGACTTGCCAAAGATCGCGCCATTGCCGCCGGTCGCAATAATGATGGCGTCGGCAGGGAACGTCCGCACTTCCATCGTGCGCAGATCCATCGCGCAGATGCCGCGGCAGACCTTCTGCCCATCGAGCACCGCCGAAAGAAATTCCCAGTGCTCGTACTTCTTGACCTTACCCTCGGACTCATATCGCCGCACCTGTTCGTCGAGAGCGTAGAGCAATTGCTGCCCTGTAGTCGCCCCGGCAAAAGCGGTGCGGTTGTACAACGTCCCGCCAAATCTACGGAAGTCGAGCAATCCTTCCGGTGTGCGATTAAACGGCACGCCCATGCGGTCAAGCAGATCAATGATGCCCGGCGCCGCGTCGCACATATCTTTCACGGGAGGCTGGTTGGCGAGAAAGTCTCCCCCGTAGATGGTGTCGTCGAAATGCTTATAGGTCGAATCGCCTTCGCCCTTCAGATTCTTCGCCGCGTTAATGCCGCCCTGCGCGCAAACCGAGTGCGACCGCTTCACCGGCACAATGGAGAACAGGTCGACCGCGCCGCCCATCTCCGCGATCTTTATGACGGCAGCAAGTCCCGCCAGGCCGCCGCCTACGACAATGATTTTGGGAGCTGCCATGTTATCGAGCCCCCCTTCCATCTGTAATCACGTGGCCTGCATGCGCTATGTTTCCATCCGCTGGAGCTTCCTGAAAGCGATATCGGAAGGTATACAAGCTCACCAATCCCACCACGCCGAGCAATACGAAGAACGCCAGACACACGCGCAGCAACCGCTTCTGCGCTCTGTCGCCGGAAACGATCCCCCACTTGGCGCAGAACAGCCAGATTCCATAAGCAAAGTGCCACGAGGCCGCGATCAAGCCGATCGCATAAAACGCCAGCAACCACGGATTGTGCACTTCCGCGGCAACCTTCGCGAACGACAAATCCGGCCGATCGTGCAGGTCAACCCCGGTAAACCTCATCGTGTACGTGTGCCAGACGATATAGATGAATGCGATCCCGCCCGTCCAGCGTTGCGCCGTGTACATCCAGTTGCCGCTCCACGGATACGCCGTCGTGTTCGCATCTCCGCGATACCAGATATAGAAACCGTACAGCGCGTGAAACGCGATGGGTATCCAGATTCCGAACAGCTCAAGAAAAAATACCAGAGGAAGATTCGCCAGGAAGCTTACCTGCCGCTCGTAGGCGTGCGGCCCGGTGATGGCGGTTGAGTTCGATATCAGAATGTGTTCGAAGAGGAATGCCCCAACCGGAATAATTCCCGTCAGGGAATGCAGCCGGCGCAGCACAAACGAATATCCCTGACCGGCACGCAATGGCGCAACTCCATGCGCCACAACTTTCCCTACTCCTGGAGCAGAAGAACTGGCAGACGCCACGAAACGCTCCTTATCAGTTCACCAATGAGAAAATAACTTTTCATTATCGGGTGACAGAAGAAGTGAAGTCAAGGAATCGCTGTGAGCGTTGGACCAATTTGGAACACTCCGCGTGCGCGCACCACCCGTTTAATGCGCGACATCTTCCATCTGTCATCCTGAGCGAAGTAGTCGCTCGCGAAGCGAACGACTACGCAGTCGAAGGATCCCTCTTCCGTAAGCGTTGTCGATGACGATTCGAGGAGTTCTGACACCGGCTGCGCGGTCCACAACTTTTCACAATCGCTCCAGCATCCGTCTCAACTCCGCAAACGAATCCACCACTGCATCCGCGCCCGCAGCTATCAGCGTTTCGCGACCGAACGTTGTCGTGATCGCCACCGCGAAACAGCCAGCGGCCTTAGCGGCATGCAATCCGCTTACGGAGTCCTCGATGACCCAGCTATCGCCCGGCGCCACACTCAACTCGCGCATTGCTATTTGAAAGACTTCCGGGTCCGGCTTGGGCCGCGTGTGCCGGCTGCTATCCACAATCGTCTCGAAGACGTCGCCGGCGTTCAGCACCGCCAGAACCGCCTCGCGGTTGTGCGCGGTCGCGGAAGTCGCAAGTGCGATCCGATAGGTGCCAGCCGCCCAGCGCACGAAGTCCGCCGCGCCGTCGACGGCGCGAAGCTCATGCTTGATGCTCTCGAAAATCTGGCGCTTCAACCGCAAAACCTCGGCCACGGTTTCCGCCGAGCAGCCTCTCGCGCCCAGAACCTCCGGCAGCATCGTCGCATCTGGACGTCCCTTGTAACTGTCGTACACCGCTTCCGGCAGAACGATCCCGAATTGCCGAAAGGCCTCCTCCTTCGCGCGCTTATGCAACGGCTCGGAGTCGACCAGCACTCCGTCCATGTCGAAGATCAAAGCCGTGGGAGATGTCATTGGTTATGAAGTCCCGATTGAAGAGTCACTCCGGATTAGATGTTCGCCTCGGGAAATCGCTTCTCACACCACTCCAGAAATTGCCGGAACGCCGCGCCTCGATGGCTGTAGCGCGCTTTCTCCTCTGCGCTCAGTTCGGCAAAAGTCTTCTGTATCTGGGGAAAATAAAACAGGGGATCGTATCCAAATCCGTTCGTCCCGCGCGGCGCGTCGAGAATCATTCCTTCGGCCGTCCCACGAAACGTCGCAAGCGTCTTCCCATCGCGCGCCGCCGCCAGCACGCATACGAACCTTCCAGTTCGCTTCTCCGGTGTAACGTCTTTCAACTCGCGCAGCACGCGCGCATTGTTCGCGTGGTCGTCGGTATTCGAATCCGCTAGATGAGGTTGATCGGCTGCATACCGCGCCGAATGCACGCCGGGCTCCCCATTCAGCGCGTCCACTTCAAGCCCCGAGTCATCGGCGACTACGATTTGCCCCGGCGCGTGCCGGCTGTACTCCTCGGCCTTCTTACGCGCATTGTCCTCAAACGTGAGTCCATCTTCGACAACGATCGGCAGGGAAGCGAAGCCCGGAATGCCGCCAATCTGGATCCCGTGCGGCGCTGCCGCCCCTGCAAAATCGCGCAGCTTTCCCGGATTCGAAGTAGCAATCAGAATGCGTTTCATGATTCGGAATCGGACCTCAGACTTCCGACCTCAGGCCGCACCCACTCACGCACGAAGTCCGACGCCTCCCGTCGCATAATAAGCGCCCAAGCAAGCAGAAGAATGATAGTCACAACAGAAATCCATCCACCGAGACGTCGATCCCAAGTCCGCACAAACGTAATCTGTATGCGATTCATCCCCGCCTCGACAGGAACGACCATCTGTCCTGTGCCCTCGCGCGCTGCTGTCTCGACCACGCGCCCGTCCACCTCAACCTTCCAAGCAGGATAGGGAAACAACCGCACTGCCAGCTGATCCGGCGCCGACATGGCCGCCGTAAATGTCTTTGACTCCGCACCCCAATGTAGAACGCGAATCGCCGCGTGCGCAGGCCCGACAACCACGGCCTGTCGCGGATCGTCCTTGTTGACGGCCGACGGTTCGGCTCCGACTGGAGTGTACTCATCCGTTCCCTCGTATCCCAATCCATCGGACGCCATGTTGTCCTGCATCTCGCGCAAGTCGGCGGCCTGATCCCACCACGGCGATTGAATGCGATGCCACGCCGTCGCAATCAACAGAATCGCAGTCAGACAGATCGCCGCGCGCGCCCACCACTTTCGCACGCCGACAGTCACGAAAATCGCAAACACCATGCTCAGGCAAAGCAGCCAGCGCCACGGAAACTGCATGAACTGCAGCTTCGGTAGAAACCTCCACAGGACAGCCGTCACCGGAAACATCATCACGCTGCAAGCGATGGCCCACGGCACTAGCGCAGTCCATAGTCCGCGCCTCGACGTGCGCCACGACTTCGCCGCCCACGCCGCGCCCAGCGTCAGAACAATCTCCAGCATCGCCACCCACGAAATGACGCGGTTGAACGCATCGTGATCGGCGTCGGTTGTGTGGATGAATAGAAAGTTGTCCGAAGGCCGCGATCCCGCCGACACCGCTTCGGCAATCGTCACCCACTTCTGCTCATAGATCGCCGGAAGCAAATAAAATGCAGCCAGGCACGCCCCCACCGCAACCGCTGCCGCCCCCACCAGAAGAATCCGTGCAGACCGCCGTTGCCACGCCAGAATCAGAACCAGCAGGGCCAGCGAATAATGAATCATCACCGCAGCCGGAGCATTCGTGAGCCACGCGGCCGCCAGCACAAGCGAAAGAGGCGCCAACACGCGCCATCCTTCATCGGCAGCTTTAAGAACCAACAGCAAGAGCAACGGGACGAGGCAGCTTGCCAGCAGCTCCGCAAAGGCGCTCCGCCAGTAAACGATCACCAGATGGTACGGATTCACCGCATACAGCACGGCCGCAAAAATCGCATCGCGACGGTCGAGCCACCGGCGTGCCAGCACGAACATCGACACTCCCGCCGCCACCAGTACAAGCCAGATGTAGACACTCGACACAATCGCCCAAGGAAAAATCGAACTCAGTAGCGCGCCCAGCGTCCAGGAAGCGGGAGGGTAGAAGATAAAGCGCGGCTCTCCGTAACCGAAATGCGCCAGCGAAGCCCACCGCGGGAAAAATATCCCCTGCTTCCACTGCGCGAGAACTTCCAGCCACGAATAAAGATGAAACTCCACATCGTGTCCGGAGGGTGTGCCGAAAAAGAAGAAGGGAACTTCTACCGCGAATGCCGCCGCCGCGATCGCGAGCAGCGGACTCCACAATACCGACGCTCCCGGCCTGGAGACTTCACTGGATGCATTCGCCGCCGTGCTGGTCTGTCCCAGACTTTCTCCTCCGAACAAGAGTTCAGCCCTGAAAACAGTTCACAGTCTACATTCCCCAGATTTATTTAACCCAGATTTAATACTCCTGAAACCATTTCGCAATCGGGATCAGATACCGTACTCGCATTGGGGTGGAACAGACCACGAGGAGTTGAAGGGCCTGGACCAGAGACGGGGCCCGGGCCTTTCGATTCCTCGGAAATCTCCCACTGCCGAAGCCTCCCGCTCCCACGTTCGTTCTCGCCCGCCGTACTCACCGGAAATTCTTCAAGCAGTACCTGCCCAAAACCTGCCGCGGGAGGCTTTTTATTCTCTTCCTGACTCGGGAGTTCCTGAGTCGTCGGGAAGAACCTATTCCCCGTCCTTAAGTGCGCCGGAGGCGCATCTGAAAATAGCCCAGCGCTTCGAGCGCTGGGTCCAGAGGTGGAGCGCGAGGTCGTCCCGTAGGGACGATTGAAACGTGCGAGAATCTGCTGCGCACATTACCGCGGAGATTATCTGATATGAGAGGGAATAATGAGGGAGCCGCCGCTACACCGTGGCTACATCCTGAGGATTGCGCTGGTGCTGAAGCTCCGAGAGAAATTCATCCTGCTGCAAGCGCAGTCCCGCGCCGCAGCAGTTCGAGTAACGGATCTTCCATGTCTTCTGCCGTTTCTTGCGGCTGATCCCCCGGCTCGAATTGGGTGAGATCCGCCACCAACGCCCGAGGAGAAATAATCAGCTCTGGCGCCGCCGCCGGGCAGTTCCGCAAAAAATTAATCAGATTGCCTACTTGCGCTCGCTGCTCGGGTGTCCGGGAAGGGAACTCCACTCCCATGCCGTGCCCTGGGTGAGCAACACGCACCATGCCTTCAGTGTGCACTTCGAGCTCTTCTGTCTTCAGGCAAAGATCAACCAGCGCTCGCTCAGGGAACGGCGCCGCAGTTTCTACATAGCAGCCGCCCAGACTGAGATCACTGAGCTTGCAATGCGGAACGGCTTCGTCCGCGCTGGCACTATTGCTGCTCGTGGCGGCCTTCAACCAATTCTTTAACTGTTCAGAAACTGCCTCGGGAATGTCGAGGAAATGAACTCCGGTCTGTCCGTTGGGATTCGCCCATGCGACCTGCCCATGAGCCTCCACTTCAAGAGCGCCATCCGGCAATTGAAAGTGAAAAGCCAGCAGTGCCCCAGGAATCTGCGGCTCTGCCGTCAGCACATCCATGCCAGTTTCGGAGAGATCGAGAAGGATGCCATCCAGCTTGCGCGTATCCGGCAGGGTAATCTCAACCGGCGCCTGCACCGGAACCCGCGTCGCCCGGCGCCGCTCGCGGCTCAACAACGCCGCGGCTGCCCGCAACCCAGCTTGCGCCGCCTCGTCGGAAAGCGGCTTGTAAAGCACGAAGTGCGCTCCTCCACTCAGAACCTCGCGCACTTTCCCGGTATCGGCCACCAGGGCAATGCTCAACGCTCCCGAACCGACCCTCTTCGCTTCCTGCAAAACCGCGTTCGCCGCCGCTGGATCGTCAAAATCGACGATCAGCGCGTCGAACTTCTGCTGCTGGATTCGCGCCACCGTGGTTTCCGGATCGCTCGAGCGATCCATCGCCATGCCGAGCGTGGGCAGGACTCTGCCCAAAACGTCAGCGGCGGAGTCGTCGGTCGAAACCAGTAAGGACTGAAGAGTCATAGCTCGAATAAACCATCATCGAAACGATGATCGGTCGGACTGCGAGGGCCGGCTTCGTCAAGAGAGACTCGATAAAGCCAGCGAGACAGCGCCGACCGGATTAGGGCCAGCGAGGCGCCGCCGGACGCGCTGCCTTCGAGGCTGCCGAACCGGAACCTGCTCCAGCTTTGGCTGCCATGGCATCGTCCTGACCGGAGGCATCGTCCACTTCCGCCAGCACGGCGTTATCTTCGTCGTCGTTTTCCGCCAGCAACGGCGCTACTTCACGGAGTTTCTCGGCGGCTTGCTGCAGCATTTCGATCTGCTTGCCGAGTTGGGCGTACTTTGCCTGCTTTTGCCGCAGGACCTCATGAATATCCTTCATACTACCCCCTGCTGGCAATTTAAGGAGCCTCCCCCTGACGGGTCAACGGTAATCCCCCCCGGCTGATTACGGCGGTAACCCGCGCCCCAGGCGCATTGTCCCGAAAAGACCCTGAGTCTTAAGACCGGCGATCGGACCCTAGGTTACCTTCCATATGGCACGAAAGTGGAATGTTCAAACTCTCCGCCCCCATGTACATTTGCAATTGAGCAGACTTCGGGGGAGGGCTGTTCAGGCGCCCAGGACTCGCAAGAGTTTTGGGCGCTTTTAATTTTGCTCGAAGAGATCCCTCAGGAAAGACATCCTGACGATCCGAACGACGAAGCCGTCGCGCGATCGCAGCCATCGCTTTTCTCGGCCAACAGTACTTCACCCCGTCAGAGAAGGTAGCTTGTCCGCGGCGCCCAGCAGGAAGATCGCTCCCACCACTATCGAGTAAGCCGACGTCACCAGCGTGACCGCGCGTAGCGCATTCGGTCGGGACAACGTCGACGAAAACAGTCCCGCCGCCGATGCGCACATCAGCGTATTCATCGCCAGTAGCCCGACAATGAACATCAGCAGTCCCAACAACCCCGCCGCCGTCCCGCCTAGATTCGCTGCCATCAGAAACAGCAGCAGTTGCGTTGGAGTCTCCGCGCCCAGGCCGTGAATCACTCCAACCAGAAATGTCGACGATGTGCCGTACCCATCCTTGAATACCTGCGGCGCCTCCACGCGCGTGCCGCCAAAGATGCGGGTCAGCCGCCAGTAGACCCACAGCATGCCGTTGATCAGCAGAGTGATTCGCGTGCGTGGTCCGTGGCTATGCGTCGACGGACGAAAGAACGTCCCCAGCACATAAAACCCGAGAACGAGCAGGGTGATGCCGACCAGTCGCTCCGCCCAGCGATCGCTCGCCGCCGGCAACGACAGCCGGAAGGCGATCGCTGCCGTTCCCAGCACTGCGATCGTCGTCGCATGCCCCGCCACATAGAGCAACCCAAAGCGCATCGCGTCGCGAGCCTTGGCCTGCACGCTGCTGATGTCGGTGATCGCGGCAATGTGGTCATAATCCAGCCCGTGCCGGAATCCCAGCACCGCCGCCGAAATCAACGCCAGCCGCAAGTTGTCGGAGTTAACCATTCGAAGTCCGCGCAGTAAACATCACGTAGGCTAGCACACCCCTGACGACCAGCAGGTGGATGCAGGGACAAAGAATGCGGGGAAAGATCTGAAGACAAGATCGAGGCTGTGAATTCTGCGATATCGGGCAGACGAAATAGGAGTAAATATTTGCGGAGAGGCAGCTCCGGCTGTCCGTCGAGCGAAGCTCGAGTTCCTAGCCAATACCGAAGAGGACTGAGTACCAGGCTTTTCTTTGCGAACTTCGCGATACCTCAGCGAACTTCGCGATGATGCTTTTCACCCAGGGACAAGGGAAGTCTTTCCCCCAGCAGATACGGCTCTATTCCTTCGAACCCGCAACCTCGGGCGAGATCAGTTCCCGCAACCGTCGCGACAGGCTCGACGCCAGCGAGCGGTAAAACCGCGACCCCAGATGCGGAAACAATTCAAACAGTGACTGTAGCGTCGCGCGATCCAGGTAGTAGGCCTCGACCGCCTCTTTCGCCACGACGTTGGCCGTGGCCGGCAAGTCATCGATAAACGAAATCTCCCCGCACACCTGGCCGGCCCCGATCACTGGAAGCACACCCGACACCGGAATCTGCACCGTGGCCATGCCTTTCAGTAGCACGTACACCCCGTGCGTGCGCTTCCCTTTGTGAACAATGTGGTCGCCCAATTTGAACTGCATGCGGGCAGCTTTGTCTGCGATGAGGGCCCAATCGTTCTGGGTGAGATATACCAATCCCTGCTTGGCGGCGGACAACACTGCCACTTCCTGCTGCTGACTTGCTTTCGACATGGCGCGCTAGCTCGATATCCCGAGGATATTCCTGTGCGGTTTCACAAACACGGTTCACAGAATTGACGATGCAACGACAGAAACAACAGGGCTGAACCGAGATTAGCAGAACCCAGCCCGCGCAGCACGCCCCTGAACCTCCGAAGTCACGCGCTCGCTCGGGATGATTTCAAATTTGTCTGACGACCCTTCAGTGGACGTCATCCCGAACGAAGCCGTTTCTCAGGCGTAGTGAGGGATCTCGCGCGCAGCTCATCCCTCGTTCTTGCACGCCGACCCAATGTTCGGTAGTGGTGCAGTTGGATTTCAAACCTCCCACTACCCGACGTTCACCGCCTTTGACTTTCCATCACATTTCCGACTAAGCTTCCGCACAACGTTCTCTCCCTCTCACCCCGCAGTCCTTGACCGTCGCGCCTTTTGGAGGATTACCGTGCTGAACCGGAAACGCTCGATCGCAGCTGCGACAGCCATTCTCGCGGCTGCGCTTCTCATCGCCGCCACGCCCGCACTCGCCGGAGAAAAGATCCTGCATAACTTCAGCCCAACCGGCAATGGCGGCTACCAACCTTACGGTGGCCTTGTACTCGACAGTACCGGCAATCTCTATGGAACTACGCTAGCAGGAGGCGCTCGCAGCAGCGGCGTTGTCTTCGAACTGAAGCCGGTAAAAGCAGGCGGCTGGACTGAGCGCGTGTTGTGCACGTTTGCTCGGATCAAGTGGGGAGTATTGCCGTACGACAACCTCATCCTCGACGTTGCCGGTAACCTCTACGGAACGACTGAGGAAGCAGGCGAGGGCAGCGGGGGCACAGTCTTCGAGGTACAACATCTTCCAGACGGGAACTGGAAGGAACAGGTTCTGTACAACATCGGTCAGAATGGCGATCTTCCATTCGGCAGCGTGGCATTCGATGCCTCCGGCAATCTCTTCGGTACCACTCATGCCGGCGGCCCCCGTGGTGCTGGCGAAGGAACCGTCTTCGAGTTGACTCCCGCGACCGACGGATCGTGGGCAGAATCCGTCCCTCATGTTTTCCCCGGTCCGCCAGACGGCTACGGTCCCAGGTCCAACGTGATCTTCGATAGCTTCGGCAACCTCTATGGCACCACGTTCAACGGCGGCGCTCACTCTGCCGGAACCGTCTTCGAACTTTCACCCGTGGGCGACGGCACCTGGACAGAAACGCTGCTTCACAGCTTTCAGAAGAACATCGGCGACGGATACGGCCCTTGGGGCGGTTTGATCCTCGACGGCGCAGGCAATCTCTACGGAACAACTCAAGAGGGCGGTGATAACGCGGGGACAGTCTTTGAACTCTCACCCGACGGCGGCGGCGTTTGGTTGGAGAAGGTTCTGCACAAATTCGGCAATGGAACGGATGGAAACGGGCCCATCGCCGGATTGGTCGCCGACTCCTCCGGCAACCTTTACGGCACAACGCTCAGAGGTGGCGCTTATAACGGCGGGATTGTTTTTAAGCTGACACCAGCCTCTGGCGGTATCTGGACCGAAACCGTTCTCCATAACTTCGGCAACGGCACCGACGGGATGAATCCCAGCTACGGCGCACTGGCAATTGACTCCGCCGGAAATCTATACGGCACGACAATCAACGGCGGAAAATACGGCGGAGGCATGATCTTCGAGATTACTCCCTAACTCAATTTCCCCGCAGGTCGATGCAGGTAAATGAGTTGCATCACCGCAACTATTCCCTTCATCCCGTGTTCGCCGTATTCGAACGAATCGCTCCTGTTCGCCTGTATGCACGATCTTGCACAAGGCTCTTTATCGCGCCAAATAATCGCCTCTTTAGTCTGTTGCAAGCAGGCGGAATCGTTATAAAATCACCGTCCCGCTGCCCTCGACGCAGCTCAAGTGAAGGAGAGCCCCCTCGTGAAGTACATTTGTAAAGTCCTTGCCGCCCTTGTTGTCTTCGGGACAGTCCTGGCGCAATCCCAGATCCCATACCCTAATCCGATCAAGCATGTCGTCTTCGTCATCCAGGAAAATCGCACTCCTGACGGCCTCTTTCACGGATTGTTGACCTGGCCCGGCATCAACCCGAAGAATTACAACCTCGCCAGCAGCGGACTTAATTCCAACGGGAAGACGATCACGCTGCACGCCACTCCGCTAGGCGTGGCCTACGACCTGTCACACGCTCACGCCGCTTTCGTCTCGATGTATGACAACGGCAAGATGGATGGCGCTAACAAGATCCCGTGCGGTCCAACCGTCGATTGCCCGGCGAATCCGCAGTACGGTTATGTCTCGAACGCAAACCACGTTCTTGATCCCTACTTCACTCTCGCGGCCAACTACGGCTGGGCTAACTTGATGTTCCAAAGCAACCAGGGTCCCAGCTATCCCGCACATCAATTCCTCTTCGGCGGAACCTCCGCGCCCACTTACTTCGATGATCTTCTGGGAATATACATCGCTGAGAATCCGGCGGTGAAGGTGGGATTAGGCTACACCGGCTTTAGCGATACAGGCTGTCTGGCTCCGCTAGGCGAGTGGGTGGATTACATTCAGCCCGGCGGCGCCGAAACGAAACTGACGAACACGGTTGCGGGCACATTCTGCTTCTCGCGCAACACCCTGGCCACCCTGCTCGACCGCGCCGGATTAACCTGGAAGTATTACGCCCAGACCCAGACGAATCCCAAGGGCTCGAATCCCGGCGGTTCCATCTGGACCGCGCCCAACTCCATTCGCGAAATCTGCCAGCCCGACTCCGGCTACACTGAATGCACGGGCAGCGAGTGGCAGAACAATGTCGACCTCACCCCTCCTGATGCCCTGAAAGACATCGTTGCCTGTCAACTTCCCAACGTCGTCTGGATCACTCCCGACGGTAGAAATTCCGATCACGCCGGCAGCGTGAACACGAAAGGCGGCCCCTCGTGGGTTGCCTCCATCGTGAACAGCATCGGCAAGGCCACCACCTGCGACAACGGCGCCGGATACTGGTCTGATACTGCCATCGTCGTTACCTGGGACGATTGGGGTGGATGGTACGATCACGTGGCCCCGCCCATCCAGCGCGGCTCTGCGAGCGATTATCAATATGGTTTCCGCGTGCCGTTGCTGGTCATTTCTGCCTACACGCCGCGTGCCACGGTCAGCAATGAGACCCACGACTTCGGCAGCATGTTGCGCTTCGTCGAAGGAGTTTTCAACATTCGCGAAGGTTCGCTCGGATACGCCGACGCTCGCGCTACCAACGATCTCGACATTTTCTTCGACTTCAGGAAAACGCCTCGATCGTTCACGGCAGTTCCGGCCCCGCTCGACGCCAACTTCTTCATCAACGACACTCGGCCTCCCGAGCCCCCGGACAACGACTGAACCTCGCTCTGCGTGAACATTCGGTGAATAATCTGCGGATGAGTGCAACCAACGTTCACGCGGTAGTTATCCAAGAGAGTGTCCGCTCTGATTACCCACGTCACGTCGACCGCTTGCTTGTCGCTATTCAATTCTGTATGTTACAAACTACGCGTCAATTGTTCGTGAGGGGATGTCCCTGCTGATCAATTTCAAAGACCGTCGGCGTCGAGGGTGGTGCGCGCTAGTCGTTCTGGTCGCTGTGTGCTCACTGGTAGTGAGCGTGGCCACGCGCTATTCCTCTACGGGCGAGGCGTCGTCCAGTACGGTAAAAGTCGGCCAGATCCACGCGTCTCCCGAGGCGAAACGGCAGCATCTCGCCAAGGATGCGGCGGATTGGATCCCTCCCGCGATCCCCTTCAGCGTGCTCCAGCCGCCCACGAGTTATCCCCGAATCGCGCCGTCCGGCCCTCCAATGCCGGGTCTTCAGTTTGAAGAAAGCCTCTACAATCGGCCTCCTCCATCCCCAGAATTCCTTTCGTAGGTACCTCCGCAGCTAGCGTTGCATTCGTTGCTCACAAGCTTGTGGAGCGAGTGTTTTCGCATTTGAGCCTGTGTCGCCAACAGAACAGGTTTCGATCGGAACTCTCGATTCCAGGGCAGCGCTTCGGGGCGGGTACAGCGATACCTGCGCGCCGCTAGACCACCGTTCGTGAGTGGCACAGCGTTTTTGAATTCTGGAAGTAAACGACGAGTCCGAAAGGATGATTGGAATGTCCAATGCACCTTGGTTGACCGAAGAAGAGCTCGACGGCCTTCGCCGGTTCGATACGTGCATGGTCGCGAACGCGATCGAATCGTTCAACGTCAGACTGCGCAACGCCGGATTCGCCGATGCCAGCGTTCGATGCATGTTCGACGATGCTCCCCCCATGTTGGGATATGCCGTCACGGGCCGCCTTCGCAGTGGTGAGGCGCCGATCGACGGCAGTTCCTTCCATGACCGCGCAGGTTTCTGGAACAGCATTCTCGAAGTTCCCGCGCCTCGCGTCCTTGTCCTGCAAGACATGGATGATCCGCCGGGAAGAGGCGCATTTGTTGGAGATATGCACGCCGCGATACTTAAGGCCTTGGGCTGCATTGGCTATGTGACCAATGGCGCCGTGCGGGAATTGCCGTCGGTGCAAACGATGGGTCTTCAGTTGTTCGCCGGAAACGTCGCTGTTTCTCACGCCTACGCTCATATCTTCGATTTAGGAGCGGTCCTCAACATCGGTGGAATGGGAGTGCGACCCGGTGACCTGCTGCACGGAGACCGCCATGGCGTCCTGACGGTTCCCGCTGAGATTGCGGCCAAGGTGCCCGCCGTCGCCGATCGGTTGCAACGCGCGGAGCAACGGATCATTGATTTCTGTCGATCAAAAGAATTCTCCGTCGCGAAGCTGCGTGAGGTTATGAAGACGCAGAGTTAAGAAATCACGAGGAATGCTCGCCAAGGAAATGTTCGTCAAGGCAAACACCATGACTCAAAGTTGCAGTGGATTCCGCAAAATGCCGGCACGCAGATCGAACGAACTGCTTTGCTATGCGCTCACAGCCGCTGTGGTCACAATGGCCACCGTCGCTTCGTCCTGTTCAGGAAACCCAAGTGGAAAGGTCGAGGCAGGCGGCCCGGCCATCACCGTCGGCGTCACAAAAGTTGTGAACAAATCACTCGGCCGACAGATCACTCTGTCTTCTGAATTGGTGCCCTTTCAGGAGATCGACGTCTACGCGAAGGAATCCGGCTACGTTAAGAAACTGCTGGTCGACTATGGCAGCCGCGTTAAGGCCGGCCAGGTAATGGCCATCCTGGAAATTCCAGAACTCGAGGCACAGCTTCAGGAAGACCAGGCGGAAATCAAGAACTCGACGAACGAGGTAAGCCGCGCCCAGCACGAACTCACGCGCTATCAGGCGCAGTACAAGGCATTGCACTTGCAGTACACGCGCTTGAATGGAGTCTTCGAGAACCAGCCTGGCATCGTCGCGCAGCAGGAAGTCGACGACGCACAGGGAAAGGACCTCGCGGCATCCTCCCAAGTAGACGCCGGTCAGGCCGCCCTCGAAGCGGCGCAGAGCCAACTGTCGGTTTCCCGGGCAAAGTTAGTGCACGATCAGAGCCTCTTCGACTATTCGAAGATTACCGCTCCTTTCGCCGGTATCGTAACCGAACGATATGCGAATCTTGGGACATTGGTGCAAGCCGGCACGACTTCAAGCACGCAGGCCATCCCGATCGTCAAACTCTCCGAGGATGACCTGTTCCGCCTCGTGATCCCGGTTCCCGAATCGTACGTTCGCTACATCCATATCGGCGCTCCCGTAGATGTCCGCGTGCCCTCGTTGAACAAAACGTTTCCGGGGAAAGTTGCCCGGTTCTCGGTTGACGTGAAAGAGGCAACACGCACCATGCACACTGAAGTCGACGTTCAAAATCGCGATCGAGTGCTGATGCCCGGACTCTACGCCGACGCCGATGTGGCCCTCGAACATCGCGACGACATTCCCACCATACCTCTGCAGGCCGTGAATCATGAGGGCGACAAGACCACCGTGTTTGTCGTGGGCCGGAACGGCGAAATTGAGGACCGTCCGATAACGCTGGGGCTTCAGACCGCCAACGATGCGGAAGTCGTTGCCGGGTTAACGCAAGGTGAGCAGGTCGTAGTCAGCGACCGGAGCGGTCTGAAGCCGGGCGACAAGGTTCATCCCCAAGTAGTGCAGATGATGCAGTACCACGAAACTCCGCAGTGAGCACGTTTTTCGCGCTGTGTTTTTAAAAGTGAGACCAAAATGCCACGTTTCTCAATTCGTAATCCGTACTTCATCATCGTCATCTGTCTGGCGCTGCTGGTCATCGGTGTGACCAGCGTCGCGCGCATGCCGGTCGATTTGTTCCCGCCGATTAATTTGCCGGAAGTTGTAGTGGCCACGTTCTACTCCGGAATGCCCCCGGAAGACATCGAGACCGACATCACGGACCCTCTCGAGCGATTCTTCACTCTAGCCAGCGGCATTGATCACATGGAATCCCGCTCGCTGCTGGGCGTCAGCATTATCAAGGTTTACTTCCAGCCGGGAACAAACGCCGATGCCGACGTTACAGAGTTGTCGAACCTTGCTCTGGCGGACTTGAAACGTCTTCCGCCGGGCACCTTGCCCCCCGTCGTGTTGAAGTTCGACGCCTCCAGCCTGCCGGTCTGCCTGGTCACGCTAAAAGGAGAAGGTCTGAACCAGACCGAGCTTCACGATATCGGCCAGTTCAGCATTCGGAATCAGATTGCGGTGGTGAAGGGAGCAGAAATTCCGCCGCCGTTTGGCGGCAAATACCGCCAGATCATGGTCTACGTCGATCCCTACAAGCTGGCTTCGCGGCAACTGAGCCCGATGGATGTAGTCAATGCGGTGAACAACTCGAACCTGATTCTTCCCGCCGGCGACGTGAAGATGGGGCCGATCGACTACTACGTTTATTCCAACAGCCTCGTCGACAACATGGACCAACTGTCGAAACTTCCGGTCAAGACCGTGGGCAATTCATGGGTGACCGTGGATGACATCGGCAAGGCCGAAGACGCGAATCAAATTCAATACAACCTGGTGCGTGTGGATGGCCAGCGCTCCGTCTATCTGCCGATCATGAAGCAGGGAGGCGATACCAATACCATCGCCGTCGTGCAGGGCATCCGTGATGCGATTGCGCACCTCTATGACATTCCGAAGCAACTGAAGTCCGCAGTCGTGTTCGATCAGTCGGCTTTTGTGAAAGAAGCGATCAAGACGCTGCTCCACGAAGGAGTCATCGGACTGGCCCTCACCAGCCTGATGATCCTCATCTTTCTGGGAAGTTTCCGCGCCACGTCAGCCGTATTCCTCTCGATACCGTTATCGGCGCTGGCGACTTTTGTAGTGCTGTACATGATGGGCAGCACCATCAACACGATGATCCTAGGAGGGCTGGCGCTGGCCTTTTCCCGCATCATTGACAACTCGGTCATCTCGCTGGAAAACATCTACCGCCATCTGGAGCAAGGTGCCGCGCCCATGGCCGCCGCCGACGTCGGAGGCACGGAAGTGAACCTCGCCGTCCTCGCCGCAACCCTGACCACTGTGGTTGTCTTCTTCCCGGTGACCTTTCTGTTTGGCGTCAGCAAGTTCCTGTTTTCGGCGCTCGCGCTCGCGGTCGTCATCTCGCTCTTCGCCTCTTATATCGTCGCCATGACGGTGATTCCCCTGTTCTGTTCGCGATTCCTTCAGGCTGTGCCTCATGCCAACGCCGGAGCAAACCACGAATACGAGATCGAACCGACATCAGCCACGGGCAAGTCCTGGTGGGAACGATTCACTGCCGCCTTCAACCGGCAATTCAACCGGATGCTCGACCGTTACGAATATTGGGTGAATCGAGCGCTCGTCCGTCCCGGCCTTACCGTCGCGGTCCTGAGCGGCGTATTTCTGGTCAGTCTCGTGATCTATCCGTTTCTGGGTCTGGCCTTCTTCCCGAGCACCGATGCCGGTCAGTTCACCATCAACGTAAAAGTTCCAACCGGAACGCGCTTAGAAGTTACCGAGCAGTACGTCGCCAAAGTCGAGGATCTAATCCGCAACGTTGTGGGGGCCAAAGATCTGAAGATGATCGTCTCCAACGTCGGAGTCGTTCCCGACTTCTCTTCGCTGTACACCACCAACGCAGGGCCCTATACCGCAACCATACAAGTCGCATTGCAGGACGAGCATCGGTTGAGCAGCTTCGAATACATGGGCAAGGTGCAGAAAGAATTGTCTAGTCAATATCCGGATATCCGCGCATTTTTTTCGAGCGGCTCCATGGTGGACGCAATTCTGAACTCAGGCATGCCCGCTCCGATTGATGTACAGGTAAGCGGTCGCAACCTGAAGCAATCGTTTGCCGTCGCCCAGGACCTGGCCACTCGCATTCGGCAACTCCCTGGCGTAGGTGAAGTCTACATTCCACAGGATATGAACTATCCCGGACTGCGCCTCGACGTCGACCGCGTTCACGCCGGAGAATTGGGCCTGACCCAGAAGGAAGTGGTGGATAACGTTATTACGGCGCTCAATTCAAACTCAATGATTGCGCCGAATTATTGGGTCGACAGGAAGAGTGGCAATGACTATTTCCTCACTGTCCAATATTTCGAGAATGGACGCGCCTCGATTCACAACTTTGCCGATCTGACCAATATCCCGATCCGCGCCCCCAACCTGAAACAGCCCACCACCCTCGGCGCCGTTGTAAAGCTGCAGGATATCCGCACACCGACAGAAGTGGATCACTACCAGATTCAAAGAGTCACCGACGTCTACGTCACGCCGGTCGGTGAAGGCCTGGGAAAACTCGCAAGCAAAGTGCAACAGACCGTTGACGAAACGAAGCTGCCGGAGAACGTGCGGGTCGATCTCCGGGGCATGGTGAATGGCATGAATGCCTCGTTCCGCAGCTTTGCCATTGGACTGTCGCTGTCAGTCATCCTTCTTTACCTGATTCTGGTAGCGCAGTTTAAGTCCTTTAAGGACCCCTTGCTCATCATGCTGGCGGTTCCGATGGGCTTCATCGGGGTGCTGATCATTCTTCCGCTAACCGGGACAACCCTCAATGTGATGTCGCTGATGGGAGTGCTCATGTTAGTGGGAATCTCGGCCTCGAACAGCATTCTGATTGTGGAGTTCGCGCACCGCCTTGAGGAGCAGGGAAGTTCGATCAAAGACGCCATAGTCACGTCGTGTCGAGTGCGGCTGCGTCCGATTCTGATGACGTCGCTGGCAACCATCATCGGAATGGTGCCCATGGCGTTGAAACTCGGCACCGGAAGCGAACAATATGCGCCCCTTGCACGCGCGATCATCGGCGGGCTGACCTCCTCGGTGTTGTTAACCATCTTCATTGTGCCGGCGGCCTATCTGCTGGTCTACGGCAAGCAAGAAGAGAAGGCCGCGCAGGAGTCAAGCCCCGCCAACCCGGCGTGAGGAACGGTGGAGATTTCACTGAGATGAGAAACCTATTGCAAGTTTGTTTGATGCTGACGCTGCCTATAGGCAGCGTTGCCCAGGGCGGAACGAATGCGGCCATAACGGTGAACCTGCCCTCTGCTCCGACTCCCCAGTCGGCGTCACAGCCAACTGGAGGCGCGGTAACTGCCATGGGGCGGCAAATCCCCGGTGCTCATAGCAGAGCTCCTCAAAGTACTCCCGGCGCTAACACGACCCTGTCGTTAAAAGACGCGCAAGCGCTCGCGCTAAAGAACAACCCGCAAATCTCCGTCGCGCGCCTCGGCGCATTGGCGTCGCTGCAGGTAACGCGGCAAGTTCGGTCGAGTCTCTGGCCTACCGCCTCGGTGGATCTCACCGCGGTCGATGCCAATCCCGGCACGCGCATCACGGCCGGCGCCCTGAACAATCCGATCATTTACCAGCGCGCTGCAGCCGGAGCGATGGTCAGCCAACTCCTCACCGATTTCGGACGCACCACCAACCTCGTCTCCAGCGCCAACCTGGCCGCCAAGGCAGAGAACCAGAACGCGCTGGCCACGAAAGAACAGATCCTGCTCGCCGTTGATCAGGCCTTTTACAACGCTCTTCAGTCTCAAGCGGTGCTGACCGTAGCTCAGCAAACGGTGAAAGAGCGCCAAACCGTAGCCGACCAGGTAGGCGCCCTGTTCAAGAGCAAACTCAAATCTGAACTCGACTTCAGCTTCGCCAGCGTCAATCTGGCCCAGGCCAAACTGCTCCTGCTTGATGCCCAGAATAACCAGAATGCCGCGCTGGCGGCCCTTTCTGCTGTACTCGGATTTTCCAACCTCCAGAGCTTTCAACTCGTCGAAGACTCAAGCCCCAGCACTCCGCCTCCGGGAAACGTGGACGACCTCATCAACACTGCCTTCTCCATGCGCCCCGAACTGCTGGCGCTGGAATTCCAGTCTGAATCCGCCAGGAAGTTTCAAACCGCCGAGCGCGACTTGATGTTCCCAAACATTCGTGCCATGGGAGTTGTCGGAGACACGCCGGTGCGAAATCCCATCATTTCCAACTGGTATGGCGCGGTAGGAGTGAACGTCGACATCCCCGTGTTCAACGGCTTCCTCTATCCCGCCAAGGCAAAAGAAGCGGCCCTTCGCACCCAAGCCGCGCAAGAGAGGCTGCGCGACCTCCGCGACCGCATCTCCCGCGACGTACGCACCGCCTGGTTGAACGCGACCACCGCGTTCGATCGCCTGGCCGTCACTCAACAACTTCTGGACCAGGCCAATCTCGCCTTGCACCTCGCCCAGTCACGCTACAACCTCGGACTCGGGTCGATCGTCGAGTTGAGTCAAGCCCAACTTCAGCAGACCCAGGCCGAAATCACCAACGCAGAAGCCGGATACGACTATCGACTTTCACTCGCCGTCCTGCAGTACCAGACGAGCGGAATCTGAGGGGAGAGTCCATCGCGCGCATATCTTCAGTCATGGTGCGCACCCGCGCTTCGAGCCACAATCCGCGAAGTCGGGCTCGATGTGAATCACATTCATGAAGATAAAGATAATAAACAGAAGAAAGAAAAAGCAGTCGTCATTCACTACTCTTCATGGCGTTCTGCTTTCGTTGGCGATCGCAGCCTTCGTGGGCCTCATCTTTGTGTTGGTCGTAATCTACTATCATCAACCGCCGGATTGAGAGGGTAGGAGAGTCGAAAAGGCTGGATTACCGAAGAATGGTGCGCCCTGAGAGATTCGAACTCCCGACCTTCTGGTTCGTAGCCAGACGCTCTATCCAACTGAGCTAAGGGCGCTTACTTTCAATAGCAGGGGTGAAACAGACTGGCGTCCCTCATCCCCGCTTAACTTGATTCGACTCACTTGTGATTTCGACAGCGAGTCGAGAAATCATTGTAGCGTCTTGTCCGCCGCAGCGGCAACTTCCTTACCACTCGCAGTTCTTCTCGCTCAAGAAAATGCAACGCGAGCGAAATCCAACACCAGGAGATCCGTAAAGAAGCCGCAATTGTCGTTAGGCCGACGGAATCTTGAGGCTTTTCTTACCGTCTTCGCGTTCTTTATCTTAGCGATCTTTGCGATGAAAGATTCTTGTCCACCGGAGCGAAAAACAAGATTTTCAGATCTCACGATTTGGTCTCTTTCTTGCCCTTGCGCCCCCGAAGTAAATCTTTCCCGGGGCTGCGAAATTCCTACCGTGAGGAAAATTCCACCGGCCTTTACTTTGAATAAGTTAAGAGCGGCACGCCACATGCTCTAGTAAATGCCAGACGAAGTGGCGCGCAACGGGGTGCTTCAGAGAATAACTTCGGCCAGAGGTTTTCTGTGGGCACCCCTTGCATTCTTCTTCGTGTCAGCCCTCCCCCACCCTCGCTTTACAGGCTGACTCCTGCCGCAACAGCCGTTCTCGTTACGCCAGCACGACTGGCTCTCGCACGTCGATTCCAGCCTGCCGCAATAACTTCGCCACTGCATCCTGCTTCATGCGCGAAGCGTCGTACTCCACGCGCACCGTCCGTTCCTTCCCGTTAAACCGCACCGACCGGATGCCATAGACCTCACGCATGCCGTCGATCGCCCGCAACTCGTTCTCTCCCGGAAGCGCCCCGCAATTAAAAACTACGTCCAGATAAGTCATGCCTGGGAATCCTTCGCTATCATGGATTTGACGGCGCGGCTTCAGCCGTCGTGAATCCAATATAGATCATACGCGATCAAACATCGCAGGTAGTCTCGCCGCAGGGTTTTACCCAGGATCAACGCTTTTCAGCACAACATCATCTCGGCCCTCTCGATTGCGCTGAAATAGGGAAGGGATGACCTGCTCCAAGTCGCGAAGCGGCGATAGAATGCAGCCCATGGCGTTAGCCATGGGAAGGCAGGTCAGATCGGCAAGCCCCGAAGGGGCGAAAGAGAGCGACAATCGGACTTGCGTGGCGTGCCGTACGCCACCAAGACCAGCAGCCTAATGACAACTTCCAATCCAACCCCCGCCCTCGAACGCGACCATGTCTGCGGGATGAACGTCAACCCCGCCACCGCGAAGCACGTCCTCGAACATGCAGGAAAAGAATTATTACTTCTGTTGCGCCAGCTGCAAGGAAAAGTTTAAGTCAAGACCGGAATCCTATCTAAACAAGAAGCGTTCCGAACTGGTAACGCTCAGGGCTCCCAGCCAGCAAAAGACCGATCCGCGCGCCCGCGGTCCAAAGTCCGAAGTCCGTGGTCCGGTCCTACGTCTGCCCCATGTGTCCCGAAGTGCACGAGCCCAAACCCGGAGCGTGCCCTTCGTGCGGCATGGCTTTAGAGCCGGACGTTCCGCTCGCCTCCACGCGCACCGAATACACCTGCCCCATGCATCCGCAGATCATCCGATCCGAGCCCGGATCGTGCCCCATCTGCGGCATGGCCCTCGAATCCCGCACCGTGACTGCGAAGCAAGAAGAGAATCCCGAACTCCGCGATATGACCCGTCGCTTCTGGTTCGGAGTCGTGCTCACGGCGCCCCTGCTGGGGATCGCAATGGGAAGTATGCTCTGGCCCTCCGGCATTTAAGGGAGGCTTCATCATCCTTGGAAATCGCCTCACGCCCCTGACCTCGATTCTGCCATGGCTTGAATTCATCCTCGCCACGCCGGTCGTTCTCTACTGCGGCCTTCCATTCTTCCAGCGTTTCTGGACGTCGCTCGTCAACCGCAGCCCGAACATGTTCACGCTGATCGGCCTTGGCACCGGCGTCGCTTACGTCTACAGCTTGGTCGCAACTATCGCGCCTCAGAATTTTCCGGAATCTCTGCGCAGCATGAGCAGTCGCTATATGGGAGTTGCACGCGGACACCGTGCCGCAAGGATATCCCGACGTCTACTTCGAAGCGGCCGCCGCCATCACCACCCTCGTCCTGCTCGGACAAGTGATGGAACTCCGTGCCCGCAGCCGCACCAGCGCCGCCATCCGCGCTCTGCTCGATCTCAGCCCGAAAACCGCCCGCCTGCTCACCACCGATGCGTCTGGAGCGGTGACGGAGAAAGGCGTTCCCCTCGAACGCGTTAAGCCCGGCGACAAGCTGCGCGTTCGCCCCGGCGAAAAGGTTCCCGTCGATGGCGTCGTTCTTGAAGGCCACAGCTCCATCGACGAATCCATGATCACCGGCGAATCCGTCCCGGTAGAAAAATTCGCCACCAGCAAAGTCATCGGCGCCACCATCAACGGCACTGGATCATTCGTCATGCAAGCCGAGCGCGTCGGCTCCGAAACTCTTGCTCGCGCGCATCGTGCAACTCGTCGGACAAGCGCAGCGCAGCCGCGCTCCCATCCAGCGTCTCGCCGATCGCGTCGCTGCCTGGTTCGTGCCTGCGGTAGTCGCAGTAGCCGTCATCACGTTCGTCGCATGGCTCGCATTTGGTCCGCAGCCGCGCCTCGCGCACGCGCTGGTCAACGCCGTCGCAGTCCTCATCATCGCCTGCCCCTGCGCCCTTGGCCTCGCTACGCCCATGGCGATCATGGTCGGTACCGGCCGTGGCGCGCACGCCGGAGTCTTAATCAAAAACGCCGAAGCCTTGGAGACCCTCGAAAAAGTCGATACGCTCGTCGTCGACAAAACCGGCACGCTCACCGAGGGCAAGCCGCGCGTTACCAGTACATCTGACCGCCTTGCGAGCGATCCCGAAATGCTCCGCCTGGCAGCCAGCCTCGAATCTGCCAGCGAGCATCCGTTAGCGAGAGCGATCATTGACGCCGCAGCGGAAAAGCAGCTCAAGCTTTCGTCCCCACAAGAATTTCAATCCATCACCGGGAAAGGAATCACCGGCGTTGTGGATGGCCACAAAGTCGCCGTCGGCAGCGTCCGCATGATGGTTGAACTCGGAATCCTCGAAAAGCCGGAGGTCATTTCTGGTTCCTACGCCGGCGGCACGATTCTCTGCGTCGGCGTCGACGGGCAGTATGTGGGCTCATTCTCGATTGCGGACCAACTGAAGCCAGGCACCGCCGATACCGTGAGCGAACTCAAGAAGCGCGGCCTCAGAGTCGTCATGCTCACAGGCGATAACCGGATCGCCGCGCTCCGCATCGCCAGCACCCTCGGGATCACCGACTTCGAATCCGAAGTCCTGCCGGAAAGAAAACTCGAAGTCATTCGCAAACTGCAGCAAAAGGGAAGAGTGGTCGCCATGGCTGGCGACGGTATCAACGATGCCCCAGCTCTAGCCCAAGCCGACGTTGGCATCGCCATGGGCACCGGCACCGACGTGGCCATGGAAAGCGGCGGAGTCACCCTCGTGAAAGGAGACCTCAGCGGAATCCTGCGCGCGCGCAAACTCAGTCAGGCAACCATGCGCAACATCCGCGAGAATCTTTTCTTCGCCTTCATCTACAACGCCGTCGGAGTCCCCATCGCCGCCGGCGCGCTCTACCCGTTCTTCGGCCTTCTGCTAAGCCCCATCTTCGCCGCCGCCGCGATGAGTTTCAGTTCTGTCTCCGTAATAACGAACGCCCTCCGCCTCCGCCGAGTCAAGTTGTAGTACGCGATGCAAATGTGGAGCGGGCGCTCGCGCCCGCTGCCGTTGGCGTTGCCTTTGCGGTTGCTCTTGTCTTGCTCAGGCAAGCACCGGATCCCCATAAGCGCTGGTGCACGACGCCCACGGAATGACTCAGCCGCACTTCAAATCCGTGAGAATCCGTCCAAATCCGTGGCAAGTGTTTTCATTCAGGCCACGACGGCAATCTCCCCGGAGTCCAAGGCGCTCCCGCCGCCTCCATATCTTTCTCCAACTTCACCAAGTCCACCTCGACCAACGTTCGTAGCTTCGTCAACTGCTCCCCAAACTCCGCCGCCGCAACATTGTAGGAATCGATATGCGATGCGGTCGGCTTGGCCAGCGAAAACCGCTCGCCCTCCATAATCGAATTCACCCTTTGATCGATCGACGACGCGACCGGCTCATTCTGCTTCGCCATTTCAAGGTCGCCGCGTAGAACCCGCAGAATCTCGCGATCCCGTTGCTCGATTCCATCCGCCACTGCGCCCAGGTCTTTCTCGACCGCGGGCGTTTGCCGCAACGCTTCGCGAATCGTCTTGAGCCGCGATTGCAACTCCTGCGCAGTCTGCAGTGTTCCGTTCACCGCGCGATACAGTTTCGCCGTCTTGCGCAGAAATTCCTCCTGCGCCGCCCGATCCGCCGCCGTCATTCCCGCCGATCCCTCGGTCACAACTTTGAACGTCTGCGGCGTCGCCAACTCCGTAACCGCGCCGTCCACTTTCTCAAACATGCGCACCGAATAATTTCCCGAGAGCACAAGCGGCCCCATGTCGGTCGCATCCGGAAAATCTCCCTCTTCCCCTTCGTCCGAATGTCCGACCACCCGCGACGCCGGATACCGCAAATCCCACGCCACCCGCTGAAATCCAGCGTCGTTATTGCCCTCCACGCGCCGGATCGCGGCCCCGCTCTCGTCATACACCACAAAATAAACTTCCGGCTTCGTCTCTTCCGCCTCCGCGCGCAACTCATCCTTCGTTGGATACGGGATCGTCTGATTCTTCTTCGCCGCTTCCTTCTCCGCCTCCTGCCGCTTTTCTTTCTTAGTCTTGATCTTCTCCTTCATGTACGCCGTGAACACCGCGCCATACGGAGGATTCTCCGCCGTATAAAATGCATCCCCCTGAAACCCTTTCTTTGGCTCGCCCAGCGGATGCCGCTCCACATACAGCAACGCATCTTTCACCGGATACGTCGACGCAGCCTCGTCCGTCGACTCGGTTTTCATCTGCCGCAGCGGCGTGATGTCATCCAGCACATAAAATCCGCGCCCAAATGTCGCGATCACCAGATCGCCCTCGCGCGCCTGAATCACGATGTCGCGCACCGCAATCGTCGGCAGTCCGCCCTTCAGCCGCACCCAGTGCGTTCCGCCGTCGATCGTGAAGAACACCCCGGTCTCCGTGCCCGCAAACAGCAGGTTCGCATTCACCGGATCTTCCGCAAACGCCAGCACCGGCCCACTCTCCGGCAAATCGCCCGCAATCGACGTCCACGTCTTTCCCGCATCCACCGACTTCAGCAGATACGGTTTGAAATCCTCATTCTTGTGATTGTCGAACGCCGCATACACCGTGTTCTCATCATGCGAAGACCCCGCCAGCCGCGAAACATATGTCGTCTCCGGCACGCCGGGAAACTTTTCATACTTCGTCCACGAGCCGCCGCCGTCGCGAGTCACCTGAATCAACCCATCATCGGTGCCGACATAAATCAATCCCTCTTTTTTCGGCGACTCCGCCAGCGCCACAATATTCCCGTAAAACGATGTCGACTGATTCTTCGCCACCGCATCCGGACCCCACACCTTCCCCATGACCGGCAGCTTGTTGCGATCGACCTGCCGCGTCAAATCGCCCGAGATCTCCTTCCATGTATCCCCGCGATCGTCGCTGCGAAATAATTTGTTCGCCGCAAAATACAGCCGCGTATGCGAGTGCGGACTAACAATGATTGGAGAATCCCAGTTCCACCGCAGCGGCGGCTCGCCCTTTCCTTCGAGCGGCTGGAGCACCAACTCCTGCCCCGTCGGCTTGTCATACCGCACCAGCACGCCATACTGCGACTCCGAATATACCGTATTCGGATCCACCGGATCCACCTGCGCCCGGAACCCGTCCCCATTCGTGGTCACATACCAATCCGAATTCATGATCCCATTCAAATTCCGCGTGCGCTCCGGTCCGCACCACGAAAAATTGTCCTGCGTCCCGCCACACACGTTGTAGAAGGGAAGCGCATTGTCCACCGCAACATCGTAAAACTGCACCGTCGGCAGATTCGCTTTGAACTCCCACGACTTCGCATCGTCCCACGTCTCGTACATCCCGCCATCCGACCCCAGCAGCCAATGCCTCGTGTCATCCGGATCAATCCATATCGCGTGATTGTCCCCGTGATGATTTACCTCGTTAATCGTATGCAGCGTCTTCCCGCCATCGAGCGACTCGCGCAGCTGCACGTTCATCACAAAAATGCGATCCACATTCTTCGGGTCCGGCACCACCCGCGCGTAATACATCGCGCCCACATCGAATTCATTCCGCTTCTCCCACGTCGCGCCCTTGTCGGTTCGACCGAAAAATTCCACCTTTCCCATCCGCCGCCTCAATCGTCGCGTACACCACATTCGGATCGGCCGGCGACACCGCCAGCCCAATCCTCCCCATATCCACCGACGGCAACCCCGACTTCAACTTGTTCCAAGTCGCTCCAGCGTCGCTCGACTTATAAATCGCGCTCTCCGGCCCGCCGTCAATCAACGTGAACACATGCCGACGCCGCTGATACGCCGCCGCATAAACAACATCCGGATTCGACGGATCAAGCTGCACATCCACAACGCCCGTGTTCTCGCTGATCGTCAACACCGCCTTCCAACTCTTTCCTCCGTCCACCGACTTATACAGCCCACGATCCCCGCCCGGCCCCCACAGCGGCCCCTCCGCCGCCACATACACCACCTTCGAATCCCGCGGATCGACCACCACCCGCCCAATATGCTCCGACTTCTTCAGCCCCAGATTCTCCCAACTCTTTCCGCCATCAACCGACCGGTAAATCCCGTCGCCGTACGAAACGCTGCGCTGCGAATTGCTCTCGCCCGACCCCACCCACACCACCGACGAATCATTCGGATCGAGCGTCACCCATCCAATCGAATACGAACCCTCGCCATCGAACACCGGAGTCCACGTCGTCCCGTCATTCACCGTCTTCCAAACTCCGCCCGACGCGACGCCCACGTAATACTCAAACTTGTTTTTCGGATTCACCGCAATCGACATCACCCGCCCCGACGCCACCGCCGGCCCAATCAGCCGAAACTTCAGCCCTGAAAACGTGTCGGCCGTCATCCCGCCCTTCTTCTCTTCCATGTGGGGCGGACACTCCTGTCCGTCGCCTTTGCAGTTGCTTTCGCTTTTCTGTTCCTTGGTTACCGCCTTTTTCCCCTTCGAGGCCGCCGAAGGCTTGTCGGCGTCCTTACCCTGCGTTTTCTGCGCAGCAACCGGCATCGCGAAAGAGAGGGACAAAAAGAGAACGAAAATGGCGAATGTTTTCATCGAATACTCCAATTCAAAAAGCGATCTGTAATCCCGAAGCGAGGAACTCTCCCCGCTGAAAATGCGGCGTCATCCCGAAGCCCCGCGTTTTCACCGGCGGGGCGAGGGATCTCGCGTGTGCCGAACATGTTCCGGTCACGAAAGAGTCAAAGCTGATATGTATACAGGATTTTCCCCCAACCACAAAAAAGCCCGCCTCCTCCGTGTTCCTCTGTGTCCCCTGTGGTTATCTTGGGTTAGCCCTTCTCACGCTACAATCTCCCCCATGCCGCGTACCCCGAACCCCCACGGCCACGAAACCGCCGCCCACAAACTGCCGACCAACTACTGCTTCGCCTGCGGCCCCGACAATCCCGACGGCATGCACCTCGAATTCACTCTCGATGAAGAGCACCAGACTTTCGTCTGCCGTTTCGAGTTAGGCAAACGTTACACCGGACCTCCCGGCCACTGCCACGGCGGCATCATCGCCACCATCCTCGACGACGCCATGGGAAAAGTGAACAAGCTGCACCACGTAGTCGCGCTGACCAAAGAAATGACCGTCGAATATCTCAAGCCCGTCCCGCTGCATAAACCGCTGCACGTCGAGGGCAGGGAAGTCAGCGTCCACGGCCGCCAACACATCAACCAAGCCGAAATCAAGAACGAGAAAGGAGAAGTCCTCGCCCGCAGCCGCGGCACCTTCATCGCCATCGACCCCGAAAAAATGTTCGGAAAGTTTGTAGAGAGATAACTTCAATTGTCGAGTAATAAACTCAACCCCCGTCATCCTGAGCAAAGCGAAGGACCCCAAGTCCGATTGCGGCACCACCGGCTCTAACAGGAGTTTCCATCAGCAAGTCCGTAGAAAACAGTCGTGGCTGCCCCATCCTTCTTTCGCGTCCTTTGCGAAAGAGGGTGGGGATTTTGATTTCCGTACATCGTCGACCAAACTCTCCCAGCGACCCAATCGACAACCTCTAGCAAGCCCCAACTCACCCGCTCTCGTATGATTCCTCAAAACTCCTCCGCCACTGTAAAATGAAATCAGGCGAAACCCACCGGGCGTTTATCACGAGAAGGTTTAGCTGAAAGCTGACAGCCGAGAGCTGACAGCTCACTCTTAACGATTCCGAAAAGAGATTCACCATGTCCCAGAACAACGGCAACTCCACCAGCCTCCGCCTCAAGACCGGCCTCGCCGAAATGCTCAAAGGCGGCGTCATTATGGACGTCACCAACGCCGAGCAGGCCGTCATCGCTGAAAAAGCCGGAGCCGTCTCCGTCATGGCCCTCGAGCGCGTCCCTGCGCAAATCCGCGCCGAAGGCGGCGTCGCCCGCATGGCGAGCCCCAAAAAGATTCGCGAGATCATGGCCGCCGTCTCCATCCCGGTCATGGCCAAGTGCCGCATCGGACATTTTGCCGAAGCCCAGATCCTTCAAGAACTCGGCGTCGACTACATCGACGAATCCGAAGTCCTCACCCCCGCCGACGAAGCCCACCACGTCGACAAGCACGCCTTCAAGACGCCGTTCGTCTGCGGTGCCCGCAATCTCGGAGAAGCCCTGCGCCGCATCGCCGAAGGCGCCGCCATGATCCGCACCAAGGGAGAAGCCGGCACCGGCGACGTAGTCCACGCCGTCAAACATATCCGCCAGATCGTTCAGGAAATGAAAATCCTCACGGTGCTCAGCGAAGAAGAACTCTATGCCAAAGCGAAAGAGCACCAGGCCCCGTACGAACTGATCAGGATGGTCGCGAAAGCAGGGAAGCTGCCAGTCCCGAATTTCTCAGCCGGAGGAATCGCGACCCCCGCCGACGCCAGCCTCGTCATGCAGCTAGGAGCCGAAGCAGTCTTCGTCGGCTCAGGAATTTTCATGAAAGACAGCACGACGTTCGCCGACCCCGAAGAAGCCTCCAAGCGCGCCAAAGCAATCGTCCTGGCCGCCACGCACTACCAAGACCCGAAAGTATTACTCGAAGTCAGCGAAGACCTGCAAGGCGCCATGAAGGGCCTGGCCAGTCGCGGGCTTGGACGAGGCCCAGATGCTGCAAACGCGCGGGTGGTAACTAGGGCTATATATTATAAGATGGCGAAACAAAAATATTCAGAACGCCGCGCGACTCACCAGCGGGGCGAGGGATCTCGCGCGGAGCTTAGCCGAACAGATCTCGCGTGCGGCGCCCCGTGGACAGATGTATACAAACCCGATGATCGATCTGTGGAGAAGGAGTTCATCGGGGAGAAAATGCAGAGATAATCTCCCCCCAAGTAACTTGCCTTCGCGCCTCCTCTGACCAATACTGATGACCAATACTGAACTTGGACAGAGTGCCGTAACACCCCGTTTTTGATGGCTCCGGGCAACCGGAGCCGTTTCCATTTACACGCCCGGTGCTCCCCCATGTTCCTGGAATTCCGCGAAGGCAAAATCGTGGCCCACGAAACTACGACTGCTTCCACGGTGTGGACTTTCTGAAGGAATCCGGCGTGCGGTAAACTAGCCGCCAGGAGGTTGTCACCATGCTGCGACCAGGCTCAGCGCGATCTTCAGTCTGCGCGTTTTCTTTCCTCGCGCTCTCGTTCCTTCGAGTAGCGCCTGTGGCCAAAGGACAAAGCCAGGAAGCCCAAAGCCAGCCCGCTGCAACTCAAACTACCAGCACTCAAACTACCAGCACTCAGACCGCGAGCTCCGATGTCCATCCGGTTCTCGTCGAGCTGTTCACCTCCGAAGGCTGCTCGAGCTGTCCTCCCGCCGACGTCCTCCTGCAAAAGATCGATACCCAGCAACCTGTTCCCGGCGCCCAGATGATTGTCCTCAGCGAGCACGTCACCTATTGGGACCACGATGGCTGGAAGGATCCCAACTCCTCACCGGCTCTAACCGATCGCCAGACTGCCTACGAAGCGGTTCTTGGCGAAAAGGACGCCTTCACTCCTCAACTTATTGTGGATGGGACTCAGGTCAAGATGGGCGAGGGGAAGGTCGTCATCGATGCGTTGCAGAAAGCTGCGGCCGCGCCCAAAGTCCCCGTCCGCATCGCCGAGGTCACCGTTGATCCGACAGATCCAACCGTTCTGCGGGCGCATATAGAGACGGATGTCAATTCCGAAAAACACAGCGGCGACGTTTACGTTGCCGTCGCTCTCGATCACGTGGAGTCGCAAGTTCTAAAAGGTGAGAACGGGGGACGCCACTTGGTCCATGTTGCGGTTGTGCAGGAACTCACCAAGGTGGGAAAGCTCTCCAAGGGAAAGAGTTTTAACCAGGATGTTCGTCTGAAACTCAAGAGCGGAACGGATCCAAAGAATCTCAGACTCGTCGCCTTCGTTCAGGAATCCGGGCCCGGCAATGTTCTTGGAGCGGCCCTACGCAAGCCCTCCAGCTAACCCGTGTGTGGAGCGCGTACTCCCTTCGGCTTCGCTGAGGGCAGGCTCTGTCCGTCACCTTTGACTTCGCCGTTGTCGTCGCCTTGCTGTTGTCCTTCCCGGTGACTTTATCTCTAGCCGTTGCGTCCCCCCGCGAGATATACTGCCCCCGAATTCGCACAGGCCCGGCAGAAACGGAGGCACGCATGCCCTGCAAGCAAGGAGACCTCTCTCTCCTCCAGCATCCCGCATCCCAAGAGCTTCTAAAATCCACCATTCCCGCGCGCCTCGCCTACGTCGCCACCGACGGCACGCCGCGCGTCGTTCCCATCTGCTTTCACTGGACTGGCAGCGAGTTCATCCTTGGGACGCCGCCCAAGGCCCCCAAGCTCAAGGCCCTCGCGAAGAATCCCAAAGTCGCGCTCACCATCGATAACGACGTCTATCCCTACAAGGTGCTGCTCGTTCGAGGCACCGCGCGGCTTCAACCAGTGGACGGAATCGTCCCCGAATACGCCACCGCCTGCGAACGCTACCTCGGCCCCGAAGGCGGCAAAGCCTGGGTCGAGAACCTCAAAACCATGGTGTCGTCGATGGTCCGCATCACCATCACTCCCGAGTGGGCCGGTCTGCTCGATTTCCAAACCCGCTTCCCCAGCGCCCTCCCGATTTGAGGCACGCCATCCCCGTGTGGAGCGGGCCCATGTGGAGCGGGCGCTCCCGCCCGCTGCCTTTGACGTTGCTTTTGACTTGTGGGTCTTCCATTTCAAGCCTTTCCTCAATGCCCGAACGATGTTGATTGTCCCTGTCATTCTGAGGGAGCGCGACTCGAAGAATCTCTATACACGAGTCACGCTGAGCCAGCACGGGGGGAATCCCCCACAACCCCCCCGTGTCCCTCTGTGTCCTCCGTGGTAAAAGGCTTTCGCAGCCAGTCCAACCCACTCCCATCCGTTAAAATCAATCTGAGGCCCCATGAGAATTGGTGTCCTGGCCCTGCAAGGAGATTTCGACGCCCACCGGCGCCGGCTCGAAGAGCTGGGCGCCGAAGTTGTGCTCGTCAAGAAGCCCGAGCAACTCGATGCGATCGACGGCCTGGTCATCCCCGGAGGCGAGTCCGGCACCTTCCTCAAACTTCTCGGCGAAGCAGGATTCGAGAAGCTCAAGCAATTCGTCCACGCCAAGCCCACGTTCGGCACGTGCGCCGGAGCCATCCTCCTCGCCACCGAAGTCGAGAATCCCAAGCAACAAGGCCTCGGCGCCCTCAACATCCGTATCCGCCGCAACGCCTACGGACGCCAGATCGACAGCTCCATCCGCGAAGGAAAATTCCTGAATAACAACCTCCCCGAATCTCCGCTCGAAATGGTTTTCATCCGCGCCCCGAAAATCGAGCATGTCGGCGAAGGCGTCGAAGTCATCGCCACCGAAGGCTCCGACCCCGTCGCCGTCCGGCAGGGAAGAGCCATGGCCGCCACTTTCCATCCTGAACTCAGCACCGATCCCCGCGTGCACCAGGCATTTCTGGATCTGGTACGAAACACATACTAGGCTCGCGGCCATTGATCGCTGGCCGCATTGAGGTATAGAGTGTCCAGCCATGGAGCCCACCGCACCGGTGAACCCGAGCAACCGGAACTTTCTCGGTCTGACACTGCTCCAATTCCTCTTGCATTTGGCAGTGGTTTATTTGCTCGCGAATTTCGTGGTGGCCTGGCTGAGCGCGCAATTCCACAACCTGATTCTTCCTCTTCTCGGGATGCCATCAAGCCAAAGCCGCTTCGCATTCGCCTTCAATCACCTGCTGCTCTTTAGCGTCCTGTGCGGGTTGGCTGCCGGTATCGTTGCAGCGACCTACAGGCACCGTGCTGCGCAGTTCGTCTGGATCGTCCCAGTCATCATTCTGGCTTACAAGTTTCTGACCTTTCCGGCAGGCTTGTTTCAAGACCGATTTGCGCTCGCCTTTCACCACTACCTTGCGGGCGGCTTTCTAATCCCCGAGTTTCACACCTTTCAGGACGTGTTTATGGGATGGAATTCGGATTACGAACGCGGCCTTGACCAAGTGCAGTTCACAGTGCCTGTTTACGTGGGCCTGGCGTACGGAGTCGGTAGCTGGGCCGGCGCCCGCCTCGGAATTCGCTTCCCCCTGTTCGGTGCTCCACCCATCCCCAAAAGCCGAACAGGAGACGCGGAGCGCACCTCCTAACCGCAGATCGCGCACAGGTCCATACCCCGAAAAAGAGCAGGTCAAAGAAAGTCCTTGACATGCCATTCGCGTAACTGTAAGGTTACGCATTATGCGTCACCGTTCGGTTACATATTCCGCCCCGCAAACAACCGAGGCCGCCTTCCAGGCCCTGGCAGATCCGACTCGACGCGCCGTGCTCGATCTTCTCCGACGAGGCAGCCAGCCCGCCGGACAAATCGCCGAAGCCTTCCCCGTCTCGCGTCCCGCAATCTCCAAGCACCTCCGCCTGCTGCGTCGCGCGCACCTGGTCCGAGAACATCGCGAGGGACGCAACCGCGTTTACGAACTCAATCCGGAACCGCTTCGCGCCGTCGACTCCTGGATCGAGCAATACCGCGTCTTTTGGACCGCAAATCTCAATAGCCTGAAAGCCTTCGTGGAAGCCGAATACGAAAAGGAAACACAAATCGCCGAAACAAAGCCACCACGCAAACACAAATAACTTCAGAAAGGAAATGACCATGACGAATACAAACTCGCTCCGCATCAAGTTAACTCTGATCGCTTTCTCCATCGCCCTCACCGCCGCCACCGCCTTCGCGCAAACCGACGCCCAGAAGGCGTTCGCCGCCATCAGGTCGATGCCCGGCACCTGGGAAGGGAAGACTCTAGAGGGCGCCGACGTCCAGGTTTCCTTCAAAGTAGTTTCTGGCGGCTCCGCCGTTGTCAGCGAAATCGTCGGCAAGGACGACATGATTTCGATGATCCATCTCGACGGGCCCGACAAACTGATGCTGACGCACTACTGCGCCGTCGGCAATCAGCCGCGCATGCTGGGCAGCCTTTCTCCTGACGGCAAGAACCGTCACCTTCAAGTTTCAGGATGCCACCAATCTCTCGAGCCCCGACGCCGGTCACATGGATCGCATGGTGCTCACGTTGCTCGACGACAATCATCACACCGAGGAGTGGGTCTTCGGTGATCACGGCAAAGAGATAACACGAGTCTTCGACCTGCGCCGCAAAATGTAGGCCCCGCGCAAAGTGAATGTAGCAAAGTGAAACGAGGGTGCCCCATTCTAAAATCGCGCCTTTGTGATTTTAGAGTGGGGACTCGCAAATCTAAGGAGCACGAATGGCAACCGCAATCATCACGCCCGATCAAAACGCAGTCCTCGCAGAGATCTTCATAGCCGCGCCACCGGCCCGCGTCTTCCAGGCGATCAGCGATCCTTCACAACTCCCGAAGTGGTGGGGGCAGGCCGGCCTCTACCACGTTACCAAGTCCACCATGGACGTCCGCCCTGGCGGCAAGTGGCGCAGTGACGGCGTCGGCACCGACGGCAAAACTTTCTTCGTCGAGGGAGAATATCTCGAAGTCGATCCCCCGCGCCTTCTCGTCCACACATGGATCGGCAGTTACGATCCGACCAAGACGGTCGTCCGCTGGGAACTCGAGCCTCACACCGTTCATGGACTGCATCCGAGCGGCCCCAAGAAATCAGGCACCGGCACGCTGGTAAAAGTTCGTCAGGAAGGATTCGCCGGCAACCTTGCGTCCGCAACCGCCCACGGCGAAGGCTGGAAGCGCGTCCTCGGATGGCTCGAAGCCTACGTAGAAGGGAATCCTGGGTAGGGAGAAACCCGCTGTGGAAGGAAATCGATGGGATGCCCACGCCAAAGCGTTCCGGGTGGGGGTTTGACCTTCTGTGAAAAACGTTACTTGTGGAGAATCTTGTCAAGCCCCCAAACACCCCCGATTTCCTCCAACTCACACATTTCGAAGCAGAAATAAATCCCGTATCTCTGCCGCTTTACCCTTTGTAAGTTGATATAATAGATATATAGAGTGAAATCAAAGAAAGCGCAGCCTTCGGGCCGCGCTTTTCGTGTTTTCAGCCAAAATTCGAAAATGTGGAGCGGGCGCTCTCGCCCGCTGCTCTTGACTTTGATTTGGATAAATCTAAAACAAGGGAGTCCAGGCGCAGCCCATCAGCTGCGCCTTTTGTGTCTATGAGAAATATCACCGACAACTCAACGAACCCCATCACCGAAAAATCCAGCAGGGAAGCCTCCGCACGCGAACCATCCGTCATCGAAATTCAAGCCGTCGCCGAACCCACCCGCAAGCGTCGCGGAGAAGCCGCCGAAGCCGCCTTCCTCGCCCGTGCTACGCGCCTCAATTTCTGCGTCTGCCTTCCCTGGGGAGACAGCGAACGCTTCGACTCCGTCGTTACCCGCGATCACGGATTCCTCCGCGTCCAGGTCAAGTCCGCCGCGCGCTACGCCGAGACCCGCTACCGCGTCAAAACCACCGGAGCCAGCGGCGAAGTCTACACCTCCGCCGAAATCGATTTCTTCGTCGCCTACATCGTCCCCGAAGACATCTGGTACATCATCCCCATCGAAGCCGTCGGACGCCGCAAAGGTATCCGCTTCTATCCCCACACCCGCCGCAAATCCCGCGCCCACTTCGAACGATACCGCGAAGCCTGGTGCCTCCTGGCCTGCGACCGAAAAGTCCGCGGCTGGAAAGACATCCCAGTCCTGTGCCGATGCAAAGACCTCGAAGCCCGCTGTGCTGTGTGTCCCAAAAAACAATGTGGGGCGGACACTCCTGTCCGTCGCCTTTGATGTTGCGGTTGCCGTTGCCTTTGACTCTGACTTCGATCCTTCTCCGACTGAATTCCTCTGACCTCAGATGGCTTTCTTTCCACAACCCAATTGTTCATCCGTCACAGACAATTCGGCCAACGTTCGACTGCAATAGTCTGCATGAAACCAAAGTCAAGAACGGCGGACAGGAGTGTCCGTCCCACACTCCTCTGGAACGGCTATACGAATATCGCCGCAAACTACCGCACTACCAGCCCGCCGGACGAAGGCTCTTCATCACATTTCGCAAAAACAGCCGCGATCCGTTTCCGCCGGAAGCGCGGGATTTGGTGCTTCGGCACTGTCTGTTCGATCATGAGAGACGCTATCAGCTTCACGCGGCGGTCATAATGCCCGATCATGTGCACCTTCTCCTCACACCGTTGCGCGACGAAAGAGGATGGCCCTATGGCCTGCCTGCCATCCTCAAGGCGCTCAAGGGAACGTCGGCCCGAAGCGTCAACAAGCTTTCCGGTTCCTGGGGGCCCGTCTGGCAGGAAGAATCCTTTGACCACGTCGTCCGCACTCAGGAAAGTTTCGAAGAGAAGGTGGAATATATCCGTCAAAATCCGGTGCGGCGAGGGTTGGTCCAGAGGCCCGAAGACTATCCCTGGCTCTGGCTATGTGGGACGGACACTCCTGTCCGTCGCTCTTGAGGTTGGTCTTGCCTTTGCCTCTGATCTTTGTGTTGGTGTCGAAGGGAAGACCAACATCAACACCAACGGCAAAGGCGACGGACAGGAGTGTCCGTCCCACAGGAGTGTCCGTCCCACACTCGCGTTATACTTTCTCTATATGTCTGGGGTTCCACAACAAGCTCCACGCGGCAATCCGCAGAAGACTTTCTATCTCGAAACCTTCGGCTGCCAGATGAACGTCCACGACTCCGAGAAGGTGATCGGGACGCTCGTGCAGGAAGGCTATCGACAGGTCGAGAGCGTCGAGCAGGCCGACCTGGTGCTCTACAACACGTGCTCGATCCGCGACAAGGCGGAGCAGAAAGTGTTCAACCGCCTCTCCGATTACAAGAAATATAAGAAGCAAGGCAAGACGTTTGGTGTGCTCGGCTGCGTCGCGCAGCAGGAAGGTGAAAAGATTTTCGAGCGCGCGCCTTACGTGTCGCTGGTGGCGGGATCGGCGTCGTACCGTAACTTGCCGCAGATGCTGCGGCAGTTGGAGGAGGCTGAGATAGCTTCACGCGAAAGCGCGGGCCTTCGGGATGACGCCTTGGTTGGGATTTCGGCAGAAGACACTCGGGCCTCAGGACTCGCGACTCGCGACTCGCAGCTCGTCCGCATCACCGGGCTCGACGATCGCGAGACTGACAAGTGTTTTGAGACGGAATTCACAGCGCGCAGCAATCCGCATCGGGGATACATCACCATCATCGAAGGCTGCGACAAATTCTGCGCCTACTGCGTGGTGCCGTACACGCGCGGCAAAGAGCGCAGTCGCACGTCGGAGTCTGTGCTCGCCGAGGCGCGCCAGATGGCAGATCTCGGCTACACGGAAATTCAGTTGCTCGGGCAGAACGTGAATTCGTACAAGGATCCGGCAGGGAACTCGGCTTCCCGAAAAACGTTTGCCGAATTGCTCGCTGCCGTGGGAGAAGTTCCCGGCATTCGCCGAGTGCGGTTTACGACTTCGCATCCACGCGATTTTGGGCGCGACATTGTCGACGCGATCGACGCGGTGCCGGCGCTGTGCGACCACGTCCACCTGCCCGTGCAGAGCGGATCGACGCGCGTCCTCGACGCCATGCAGCGCCTCTACACGCGCGAGCAGTATCTCGAACGCATTGCCTGGATGAAAGCCGCGAAGCGCGAAATCAGCATCACAACAGATGTGATCGTAGGATTCCCGGGAGAGACCGAAGCCGATTTTGGCCAGACGCTCGACCTGCTCGATGAGGTCGGTTACGACGCGGTCTTCGCGTTCAAGTATTCGCCGCGGCCGAACACGCCGTCGCTGAAGTTAGACGATGCGATCCCTGACGCCGAGAAGGCGCGACGACTTGAAGTTCTGATGGCGCGGCAGCGAGAGATTCAGATCGCGAGCTACAAGAGATATATCGGCAAGAAATGTGAGGTAATGGTCGAAGGAAGAAACGAAGCGCGCGCCCAGTGGACCGGCCGCACCAGCCACAACAAGACGCTGAACTTCACAGCTCCCGAAGCGGCGAATCCCAAGCCAGGGGCCTACGTTTCCGTGATTGTAACCAGCAGTTTTCCCAACTCCTTGCTCGGCGAAATGGTGGTATAAGGAAAGAATTCGGAGGCCCCAAATGGAAGTAGAAATGACAATCCGTGGACTTTTGATGGATCCGGTGACGAATACGCCGATTGTCATATTGAAGGACGTGGGCGGAGAGACGGTGTTGCCGATCTGGGTGGGAGTGTATGAGGCGCACGCGATTCAGTTGGAGATGGAGAAGGTCAGCACGCCGCGTCCGATGACGCATGATTTGATTAAGAACGTGCTTACGGGGCTGGAGACGCAGGTGCACAAGGTTGTCGTTACGGAACTGCGCGAGGATACGTTTTATGCGGTGATTTGGCTGGAGCGCGGGGGCGAAGTGATCAGCGTCGATTCGCGGCCGTCGGATGCGCTGGCGCTGGCGCTGCGGGTGGATTGTCCGATCTTCGTGGATGATCTGGTGCTGAAGAGTTCGAAGCTTGCCGCCAGCAGTGCCGACCGGCTGACTGGCGATGAACTGAGGAAGTATCTGGAAGGACTGAACGACGAGGATTTAGGGAAGTACAAGATGTAGGGCAGTGTCAGCTCTCAGCTTTCAGTTACCTTCAGCTCTCGGCGGAACAATCCTAAAACTCAAGGGCGTCGCAGGAGCGAAACTGACAGGCGCTTTGTCGAGTTTACATAATACCTGTTATCGGACATTGCATATGTTCAACCTGGGCTCCTTCGGGCTGGCACAAGTTCAACGGCCTAAACCACAGGGGGCACGGGGGTTCACAAGAGGAAGGGCGCACAGAGCCATCAACCGGCTGCGGCGTCGTTGGTGGGTTCTGGTTGCGGTGCGCTTCCCTGGTCGGTCAGGGTGTATTTCAGCAGGCAGAATAGGGCGCGGACGCCGTCGCGCCACGTGATCTTTTTCCCTTCTTCGTAAGTGCGTCCCCAATAGCTGATGCCGACTTCGTAGACGCGGAGACGGCGCTTCGCGATTTTCACGGTGATCTCGGGTTCGAAACCGAAGCGATCTTCCTCGATCGGAATGGACTGGAGAATCTCGCGGCGGAAGACTTTGTAGCAGGTCTCCATGTCGCTGAGGTTGATATTGGTGAGCGCGTTGGAGATCAGCGTGAGGACTCGGTTGGCGACGTAATGCCAGAAATAGAGGACGCGGTGGGGGGCGGAGCCGAGGAATCGCGATCCATAGACGACGTCAGCCTTGCCCTCAAGTAATGGGTGAAGTAACGCAGGATAGTCGGATGGGTCGTATTCGAGGTCGGCGTCCTGGATTAGGATAAAATCGCCGGTCGATTCCTGAATGCCACGGCGCAAAGCGGCTCCCTTGCCCATGTTTTTGGGTTGAAGGAATACTTGAAGTTGCGGATGTTGGGGCTGCAACTCGGAGAGAATTTGGCGCGAGGCGTCCGTGGAACCGTCGTCGACGCAGATGAGTTCGATCTCCAGCGGGACGGCGAGGACGCGGGCGATGACTTCCCGCAGGGTGGCCTGCTCGTTGTAGACGGGCATGACTACGGAGAGTTTCATGGGTGGTAGGGTCACAGTAAAGGGATGGGCGGGAGGCGTCAAGATGGGGCTTGAGCCTCTCCGAATCTCTGCGACGCGGCAATACACGTCAAGAGCTTTCACCACCAGGGGGAGGGTCACAGAGGAAAAATGCAGGGGAGACGCGGGCGGGGGCGCCCGCGCCACATGGTCAAAAGCAAAGTCAAAGGCGACGGACAGGAGTGTCCGTCCCACATTTTTCTGTTCCAGAGAGGACAAGCTTGGCGTGGAAGAGCGTGCCGGCTACTCGGGTGGCGATGGCGATGAGATCGCGCTGGCCCTGGAAGACTTTGACTTGGCGGGCGCGGGAGAGTTGCGGGAGGTTGACGGTGCGGCCGCTGCGGATGCGGGCGGCGGTGGGTTCGTCGGCGGTGACGGAGGGGAAGTCGGGCAGGAGTTTGCGGGGATGGACGAAGAAGTCCTCTAGCGTTTCAGGCGTCCCTACGGGACGCGGGTTTTCCGAGTCCGGCTCACCCGCCAGTAGAACTGGCGGGCTATTGTCAGGAGTCCCTCCGGGACTCCTTGCTTCGGCCTCATGGTGGGCGACGGTTTGAACAGGCCACTTATTATCGGGGCTTCTCTCGGGACTACCCGCCCCAAACTCATCACCGTGCCGGTTTGGCGGGGACGCGGGAGAGGGCGCTCGCGCCACGCGGCAGTTCCCTGCTGCTGCGGCCAGTTCTTCGAGCGTGTGGGCGTCTTCGAGCGTAAATTCGGCTACGGCGGTGCGGCGGAGGGATTCTAAGTGCGCTCCGCAGGCGAGCAGGTGGCCCATTTCGTGAGCGACCGAGCGCATGTAGGTTCCGGAAGCTACGCGGGCGCGGAAGCGGACGCGGTCGGCCTCGACTGTGAGGATTGCGAATTCCTTGATCTCCACTTGCACCGGCTTTAGAACGACTTCTTTTTGCTGGCGCGCCAGCTTGTAGGCGGGAACGCCGTGAATTTTCTTCGCGGAAAATGGGGGCGGAGTTTGTTCGATGAGGCCGCGGAAGTGGGCGGCTGCCGTTTCGATTTCCTCAGTGCGGAGGGTGACTTTCTGCTCGGGCGTGGTGGGCTGGCCTTCGGCGTCGTAGGTGTCGGTGGCGAAGCCGAAGCGGATCGTCCCTTCATAGATTTTTTCGGACGTGGTGTAGAACTGGGCCAGGCGGGTGAGGTTGCCCGTCACTAGCGGAAGAACTCCCGTGGCCATGGGATCGAGTGTGCCAAGATGTCCGATAGAGCGCTGCTGCAGAATGCGACGCACACGGTTGACCACGTCGTGAGAGGTGAGTCCAGAGGGCTTGTCGATGATGAGGACGCCATTCATGAGAAAATTGGGGAATTGAGGAATTGAGTAATTTGGAAATTGAGGAATTGAAAGGCGAAGAACTTCGCAATTTGTGGTTCTGAGGTTTCAATCTCCCAATTACTAAATTACCAAATTACTCAATCATTCAATCTGACAATCCTCCATGCTTCCAATTAAAGACGACCAACCACGATACAGCACGCCGTATGTGAATTCGTTTCTCATTGGGATCAATATCCTGATTTTCTTTTTTCAGTGGATTCAGATGGCTTCAGATCCGCGGGCAGCGGCGCTGTTCGAGCGGCAATTCGCGGAGGTGCCGGGACATTTGGCGGCGTTTCTGGCGGGGTCGCCGCGGTATACGTTGCCGCAGGTGGTGATTCCCTTCTTCACGTCGATGTTTCTGCATGCGAACTGGAGGCACGTGCTGGGCAATATGTGGTTTCTGTGGATCTTTGGCGACAACGTCGAGGACTATCTCGGACACTTCAAGTATCTCGTATTTTATTTGCTGGCGGGTCTGCTGGCGATGTCGACGCAGGTGGCGATTTATCCGCATTCGAATGTGCCGACGGTAGGGCGCAAGTGGAGCGATCGCGGGTGTGCTGGGAGCGTATTTCCTGCTGTATCCGAGAGCGCGGGTGCTGACGTGGTTCTTCGTGTTTGTGCTGTATTTGCCGGCATGGGTGGTGCTGGGCGAATGGTTCGTGCTGCAGTTTGTGTCGGGGGCGGCGACGCTATCGGCGGCACAGGGCGATATGGGGGGCGTGGCGTTCTGGGCGCACATTGGGGGATTTATCTCCGGGATGGCGATGATCAAACTGTTTCCGGAGCGGAGACGACGGTCTCCTTACGCTTATCAGTAGAAGTGCGACAGCAAAAGCCTAGACGCAAAGGGCGCTAAGAACGGCCGCTAAGGACGCTAAGAAAATCCTGAGAGTCTAAGGGCCCACTCTCTTTCGCATCGAAAGGATGCGGATCTGCAGTCAAAGCCTTGACGCAAAGGGCGCTAAGAAATCCTGAGGGTCAAAGTCCCTACCCTCTTTCGCATCGAAAGGGTGCGGATCTGCAGTCAAAAGCCTTGACGCAAAGAACGCTAAGAACGGCCGCTAAGGACGCTAAGAAAACCCTGAATGTCAAGGTTAAGATCCCCCACCTTCTTTCGCATCGAACGCGAAAGAAGAGTGGGGCACCGCTTTTACACTGATTCCCTTCTTCTTTTATTTCATCCCCTTGGTCCTGCTTCGTTTACTTCTTCGGGCGGGACTCTGGGGGGACCAGGCCGGCTACGCGGTAGTAGACGACTAGCTGGCCGTAGTGTTCGCCGGAGTGTTCGATGAAGCCGTAGGCGAAATCGTAGACCCGGATTTGCTGATGAGCGAACGGGTCGACGATGAGGTCGGACATCCCTTTGTCCCCTTTTGCCTTGATGGCGGCGGCTCCGTCAGCGAAGGACTTCTTGACGAATGCAACGACGTCGGCCTTGGTCTTGTAGTCAGAGCGCTTGGGGTCTTCTCCGGCGGGAGGCTTTTCTCCGATGACTGGATTGGTGAAGTAGTAATTCGCGCCGGCGGCGTGGAGCAATTGTTCGGCGAAGCTGCGCTGGGCGGGATTGGGCTTGAAATCGTATTTGTCTTCGGGAAAATCTTCGGCCATGGCGGTAAGCTTGCGGCCGATCTCATTCCAAGAGTCGAGGACGACTTTGGATGGACTGTCGGGCGGTTTGATGGCTACGTCCTTCTTCATGGCGTCTTGCGCGTGGATGGGAAGGGCGAGAGCAGCGGTGAGCAGGGCTGCGGCGAGAAACGGTTTCAACATGAGTGGTTCCTCCGAGATGCGGTCGCCATTGTACTTGGCACAAATCAAAAGCTTCAACCACAGAGGCCACAGAGGTTCACAGAGGAAAGTGCTGGATTGATATCAGCTTATTAAGTTCTATGGATGGAAATGCGGGCCGAGGACCCGCCACATGCGCCCGCGCCACATACGCTCCGTTACGGCGTGCGTTGCGTCAGGATTTGTCGGGTTTCTTTACCGTGTCTGCCTTGTCGGCTTCGATGATTACGTCGACTTGGGCACCGGGCTTGAGGCCGACGGTTTCTCCGTCTGGGGTGACCATGTTGTTTTCGATGCGGATCTCGCGGTAGAGATGGTCGGCGCCTTCGACGGCGATTTGGGCTTTTTCTGGTTCGCCCGGGGCCCACGGCTTGATGATTTTTTCGACGGTCCCGGGAAGAGTTGTGCTTGGCTTTTCAGTATCAGGCATACAGGGGAGAACCCTCTTGTGTACATTCTACGCTGTATTCGCGAGTTGCGGATAGGTGGCGACCTGATTGCGCCCTCAGACGCCGTTGGGGCGCTGGCGGATCAGCGAGAGGAATTCGGAGCGCGTTTCTTCCTCGTTGCGGAAGACGCCGAGCATGGACGAAGTGACGGCGGCGGAGTGCTGCTTCTCGACGCCGCGCATCATCATGCAGAGATGACGTGCTTCGATGACGACACCGACGCCTTGGGGTTCGATAACTTTCTGGATGGTCTCGGCAATCTGGGTGGTGAGGCGCTCCTGAATCTGCAGGCGCCGCGAGAAAAGTTCGATCAGGCGCGGGATCTTGCTGAGTCCGATGACGCGACCGTTTGGAATGTAGGCGACATGAACTTTTCCGAAGAACGGCAGCATGTGGTGCTCGCAAAGACTGAACATCTCGATGTCTTTGACGATGACCATTTCGTCATATTTTTCGGTGAACAACGCACCTTTGAGCAGGGTCTCGGGATCTTCGTTGTATCCCTTGGTGAGAAACTTCAGGGCCTTGTGGGCGCGTTCGGGAGTGCGGAGTAGGCCTTCGCGGTTCGGGTCTTCGCCGAGGCGGACTAGCATTTCTCGCACCAGGTCTTCGAAGGTGGCGCTGGTGAGGGTTGGTGAGGCGAGTTTTTCGTCAGCGGTTGATTTCATAGGATTGAGTCATTGAGCCATCGGGGCATGGAGTCATCTGGGACTCACTCAGCGTCGAAGGCTCCCTTCTTTTTCGCCGGCATATTCGAAGGAATTCATCATAGTCTCTTCGAGCCGTATACGTTCCAGATGCGCGTTTTGGAAGCCACGCTGCAATATTTCAAAGATCTCGATGCAGAGATTTTCCGTTGTGGGCACGGTTTGGGCAAATTCTTGCAGCATATTCAAATTCTGCACATCGTAGCGGGAGAGGAGTTCCCTTTCGACGAATCCGTCGAGATCGACCAGGTTGCAGACCATCCCCGTGCTGGGGTCGACTTGGCCGCTGACCGTGACTTCGAGGGTGTAGTTGTGGCCGTGGCCGTGGGGATTGTTGCATTTGCCATAGGTGGAGCGATTTTCTTCGGCCGACATGGCGGCGCTGTGCAGGCGATGCGAGGCGGAAAAGAGATAGCGGCGAGATAGGTGGGCTTTCATAGGAGATTGCATGCTTTCGCGAGATTTCTTGTGTCACTGGCGGAAGGCTGGAACGCAAAGCACGCTAAGAAAGGCCGCAAAGGACGCGAAGAAAAGCTTCGCGGGATTCTTGTGGTCACGCTTCTTTGTCTCGCGCGTCTCCTCTTCATGACTCTCCGTAGAAATCCACGAACAGGTCTGGGGTTTCGTAGACTCGGACGCGGTGAAGGCGCGCTTTTTGGAGCTTGGTTTCGAGGCGCTGCCAGATCGCGATTGCCAGATTTTCCGTGGTCGGAATCTGGGTGGAGAATTCGGGGACTTCTTTGTTGAGGAAGCGGTGATCCATGGCGTCGAGGACTTCGCGGTGCATGACTTCTTTGAGTTGTTTGAGATCGACGACGAAGCCGGAGCGGGGGTCGACTTCGCCCTTCACCGTGACTTCGAGTGTGTAGTTGTGGCCGTGGCCGTTGGGGTTGTTGCATTTTCCGAAAAGCTGGAGGTTCTGCTCCGGCGTGAAGTCGGGATTGTGGTAGTAGTGCGAGGCGGAAAATTCGGCTTTGCGGGTTAGATAGACCATGGGAATCAGTTGTCAGTTGCCGGTTGCCAGTTGCTAGTGAAACCAATCTGTGCGTCTTCCTGGCGGAGATTCATTCGCGATTTGGGGCCATCTCTGGGGGAGGCTCCAGTGAATATGAGGGAATCGACTGCCATTTCGGCGAGCCCGTTGTTTCCTGCTCCGGGCAGAAAGTCTTATTGGAGCCGAAGACGGTGATCTTGTAGACGTAGCGCTTGTGCTGGTCGGGATAGTAGGCGAAGGTGAAGGCAATTCCCTTCTTCTTGTCGATCCAGAAAACGAGCGGGCGGTCGCCGAGCGACGAGACTGGCTGCGTGAGCAGAGTGTAGGCGCGAAGATCCTTGTAGACGCGGGCGACTTTTTCCGGAGGATCGAATGTGGTGATGTCTTCGGCGGTGTGAAAGCGCGTGGTGGCGGACTCGATCTGGAAGACTTTGCCTTTCTTCAGGCGGATGAACAGATCTCCGCGGCCGGTGGGATTGGTGGCGTCGACCCAGTCGAGAGTCGTGCCACAGGAATCTTCCCAGCGCTGGTCTTCATCTTTTTTCGGAAACAGTTCGAGGGCGCGCTCTTCGGAATCTCCAAGCTTCAGAGGGCCGACACTCGAAGCAGGCTCGATGAGCGTTTGCATGAAGCCGGGAGCGCTGGAGTCCGCTTGCGAAGCCGCGGCGAGCGGAGTAGCGCGGGTGTGCAGACTGAGCACGGAGAACGAGAGCAACACTGCGATCACAATCAGGATGGTTGAGATTTTCATGACAATCGTCCTGCGGTGGTGGGAGTGGGTTGCGTCAACTTGTTTGGCGAGCGGCCGTTCGGGCCGGGCCTGCTATCGCCTTGCCCGGAGTACGTGCGGCCTTTCCAGGATACGTTGCCGGTGGCATGGGCGCGCTTGGAGCGGAGGAGTAAGTAGGCGAACATGGGCATGCCGAACATCAGCGCGAGAAGTGTCATGCCGACGGCAAAGTTCGCACGCTTGAGCCGGGCGAATAAGCCAACAAGGGCGACGATGAAAAGCATGCCCGGACGCAACCGTGATTCGACATGCGCCAGCGCCATGGCCAAAAAGATCCACGGAACGGCCCAGAGCAGCAGCGATTTTGCGGCGAGCCGGCCTGGGCTGGGAAACAGAAGCGCGAGATTTTTCGTCCAGCCTTCGCGAAGTTGGCGGAAATTCCGGTACATGCGGGTGCGGACGCGGTCGGCGGCGTAGCGAAAACGGATCCTGCGGCCGGAGGCTTTCACGGCGCGGGCGAGCGCGACATCTTCGAGGACGCTTGTAGCAGCCGCGGCGTGGCCTCCGACGGCTTCGTATGTTGAGCGCTTCACAAGAATGTACTGTCCGTTGGCGGCGGCTTCCGGCGAGTTGGGGTCGCTGACTTTCGAGGGAGGATATTGGCGCGCGAGTTCAGCGAAGACGACGGGGAGCGTGGCCATCTCCCAAAACGTGACGGCGATCTGCTCGGGAGAATACGAGAGGAATTCGACACCGTTTTCGCGGGCTTCGTTCAAGGCGGCAGCTAACGATCCGGGAAGATGGACGGTGTCGGCGTCGGTGAAGAGGAGCCATTCGCTATGCGCTGCCCGGGCTCCTGCGGTGACGGCGTTGTTCTTTCCGGTCCAGCCGGTGGGGAGAGGGCCGGCGTCGATGATGCGGACTGCGGGGAACGAGGCGGCGATTTCGCGGGTGCGGTCGGTGGAGTGGTCGTCGACGACGATGATTTCGAAGGAGACTCCGGTCTGCGTGACAAGGGACTCGAGGCAGGTTCCCAGCGCGGCTTCTTCGTTGCGCGCGGGGACGATGATGGAGATCGTCAGGCCTTCCGCGAGTTGGTCGGTCGTTGGCATAGGTCAAGCGAGAATTCGTCGCAGGCAGTAAGAAAACGAGTCCCTTTGCTCCGGCAGAGTTGGTATTGCTATTCCTTCGCCGCTGCGGGGCTTTGCTTCCGATCCACTTACCACCCACGGCTTACGCCGTGGGCTGCATTCTTTCGCCGCTTCCCGGCTGGATTCTCTTCGGCATCCCCGTCAGCGATGGAATCTATTATTATAGCTGGGTGCGACGTATCGCCCATCCTGCCTGCCGTCTTGCGGTCTGCGTTTTTCTCGTCATCCCTATTCTCAGCTTGTCTGGTTGCTATAGCGGGTCGCGGCCGCCGCGGATTGGCGCGATGGCCCCGGATTTCACGGTGCAGGATTCGGATCGCACGGTGAAGCTTGACCAGTTTCGCGGGCAGATCGTGGTGCTGAATTTCTGGGCGACCTGGTGTCCGCCGTGCGTCGAGGAGATGCCGTCTTTGGTGGAGATGCAGCGGCGAATGAAGGCCAAGGGAGTGACTGTGCTCGCGGTCAGCATCGATGTCGACGAGAATGCCTACCACCAGTTCATCAAAGATCACGGGGTGAACCTGTTGACAGTCCGCGATCCTGCGCAGAAGACTCCGGAGCTTTACGGCACGCACGGGTGGCCGGAGACGTATATCGTCGATCGCAACGGCGTGATTCGGCGGAAATTTATTGGCGCGGTCGACTGGACCGATCCGGAGATATCGTACTTCCTGAATAAGATGTAGGCACGGGGCTGAAGCCCGAATCAGTTGTTGGACTCGCTTTCGCGGCCCTGAAGGGCGGCTCTTCCACGACAGACTCATGCACGGCAGACTCATGATTCCCCGAAGGAATCACTCTCCTGCTCGCACAAACTGAGTGGTCCATGAGATCCCTCCGCCCGCTGGAGAAAACGCGGGCGTTCGGGATGACGCCGGCCTTCTGCATCGCTTGCGCCTTGTTGAAAAAATAAACATAGCACCCGAGCCGGGTATCGAGGCGTCGCGTGCGGTAGTTTTCTCGATAACATCACTTGCAATTTTTGCGCGGGGCTGTGGTACACTCGCCGCCGACTGTTGGTTGCGTTGTGGGACGCGCCGACGGCCGTGGGGAAAATCCTTTCACAACGTCCTTTTAGGTTGGGCTTTGGGTTCGGGAGGGATGGGGAATGGGCCTCGCGTTATTGGTTTTGATCTGGGCGATCACCCTGATCAGTACGTACTTCTTTGTCGCCAAGACCTGGTGGCTTCCGGTGGGCGCATCTGCCGCCGCCGGCTGGATCGATCATCAATTCGTTCTCACTTTCATCATCATGGGAATTGTGTTTCTGGCGGCGCAGTTGTCGCTGGGATACATCGTGTGGAAATACCGGGACGGCCCGTCGTCCGCGCCGGTGGCCTATTCGCACGGGAACACCCGCCTCGAGATTATCTGGACCGTGCTCACCGCGGTGCTGTTCATCGGGCTGAACCTGATGGGAAGCAACGTGTGGGCGAGCCAACGTTTCGACCCCGCAGAAGCGGGCGCGGTGCAGGTGGAAGTGACGGGGATGCAGTTTGCCTGGTACTTCCGCTATCCAGGGCCGGATGGAAAGTACGGCAAGACGAGTCCGAACCTGATGGATCCATCGGCGGGCGGAGAGGCTGCGGTGGGACTGAGCCAGAACGATCCTGCCGCGAAAGATGACGTGGTGACCGGGACGATGTATTTGCCGGTGGACCGCGAAGTCGATGTCAGTCTGCGTGCGGTGGATGTGATTCACAGTTTCTTTGTGCCGTCGCTGCGTTTCAAGCAGGACACGGTGCCGGGGCTGAACATTCACATGCACTTCAAACCGACGGCGATTGGCGAATACGAGATTGCCTGCGCGGAACTTTGCGGGCTCGGCCACTACAAGATGCACGGCATGGTTCACGTTGTCAGCCAGGAGGATTTTGACAAGTGGCTGGCCGCACGGGAGGCGGAGAAACAGTAAAATGGCGACCCCTGCAACGGTTCATTCGCACGCTCCTCAGGGTTTCATTCGGAAATACATTTTCAGCCTCGACCACAAAGTCATCGGCATTCAGTATTTCTTCCTGGCGCTCACGGCAGTATTTGTGGGGATGTTTCTGTCGCTGCTGATGCGCATTCACTTGATCTGGCCCACGGCAGTTCTGCCGCTGGTCGGAGAGATCAAGCCCGAGACGTATCTCAGCCTGCTGACGATGCACGGCACCATCATGGTGTTTTTCGTGCTGACGACGGCTCCGCAGGGCGGCTTTGGAAATTATTTTCTGCCGATTCAGATTGGGGCGCCGGATATGGCGTTTCCAGTGCTGAACATGTTGTCGTTCTGGACGACGTTTGTCGGCTTCCTCGTGATCATCGCGGCCTTCTTTGTGACCGGGGGAGCGCCACTCCATGGGTGGACCGGCTACACTCCGCTGAGCGCGCTGCCATCGGCTGGCCCGGGCGAGGGATTGGGCGCCGACCTCTGGATCACCAGCATCGCGATCTTCTGTGTGGCGTCGCTGATGGGCGCGCTGAACTTCATCACTACGACGCTTGATCTGCGGGCCAAGGGCATGACGCTGATGAAGATGCCGCTGACGGTGTGGTCCTGGTTCATCACGGCGATCCTGGGGCTGCTGGCGTTTGGCGTGTTGCTATCGGCAGGCATTCTGCTCCTGATGGATCGCAATCTCGGGACAAGCTTTTATGTGCCGCTGGTGGTGGTGAACGGCCAGATCATGGGGCACAAGGGCGGATCGCCGCTGCTCTGGCAGCATCTGTTCTGGTTCTTTGGACATCCCGAGGTGTATATCGCGATTCTGCCGGGCATGGGCGTGGCCTCGCAGGTTCTATCGACGTTTTCGCGCAAGCCGATCTTTGGCTACAAGGCGATGGTTTACGCGATGCTGTCGATCGGGTTCTTCGGGTTCATGGTGTGGGGCCATCACATGTTCATGAGCGGGATGAGCCCCTACTCAGCGTTCGCGTTTTCGTTGTTGACGATGTGCATCGGCGTGCCGTCAGCCATCAAGACGTTTAACTGGCTGGGCACAATGTACAAGGGGCGCATTCGATTCAAGACGCCGATGCTGTATGCGATTGGATTTGTGTCGCTGTTTGTTTCGGGTGGATTGAGCGGGCCGTTCCTGGCGCAGCCGGTGCTCGATATTCAACTGCACGACACGTACTTCGTGGTGGGACACTTCCACCTGATCATGGGCGTGGCGGCGATCTTCGGGATTTTTGCGGCGACGTATTACTGGTTCCCGAAGATGTTCGGGCGGATGATGAATGAAACGTGGGGGAAGGTGCACTTCTTCGTCACGCTGGCGGGAACGTACGCGATCTTCATGCCGATGCACTATCTGGGGATGGCGGGACAGACGCGGCGGTATTCGCAATTCACGGAAGTGGCATACCAGACGAAGCTGCTGCCGCTGCAGACGTTCATGACGTATGCGGCGATCATCACGATTGCGGCGCAGTTTATTTTCGTGATCAATCTGTTCTGGAGCATGTTCAAGGGACCGAAGGCCAGTGACAATCCGTGGGAAGCCACGACGCTGGAGTGGACGACGACGACTCCGCCACCGCACGACAATTTTGGCGGCGTGACGCCGGTGGTGAATCACGGGCCGTATGAGTACGGAGTGCCGGGAGCGGCGAAGGATTACGTGATGCAGACGGATCCGGCGACTGTGGCGACGCATTAGCCGGAACGGGGGCTGAAGCCCGAGTTCTTTTGCGGGTCGCTTGACGCGGCCCTTAAAGGGCCGCTCTTCCACGGTGCGGATGCGGCTTTTGCGGAGTACGGGGCTCGTGCATGGTGTGGGCTTCTGCAGAGTACGGCAGAGGTCAAAGGCTTTCACGCAAAGGACGCGAAGAAAGACCGCGAAGGACGCTAAGAAAACGCTGAAGGGCGATAAGAAAGGCTCCGAAGGGCGCTGAGAAAACCGGAAGAGCAACTCTGTGGTCGTCGGAGGGGCTCTAAGGAATTATGGCTACTTACACACCTACTACGCCGGTTGATCACATTGGTCACGACCATAAGCCTCCCATGCCGCCGGTGGGCGGGGGCGACGATGGGCGCAGCGCCGATGGTCCAAATTATGGGGCTCGCTTACGGCGGGCACGGCTGGGGCTGATTTGCGGGATCGCGACCGTTTGCATGGTGTTCGTCTCGCTGACCAGCGCTTATATATTCCGGCGCGGTCTGCCGACGTTTGATGGGACCCTGAACAGTTACGTCCGCGATTGGGGCGCGGTGCAGTTTCCGTGGCTGCTGCTCGTGATTAACACAGCGGTGCTGCTGGTCAGTAGCATGACGGTGGAGTTGGCGCGAAGACAGGCCGCGCGGCAGGCAGCGCTGGCTCCGGTGAAATCGATTCCGGGAGTGTCTCTCGGCAACGAGCGGACGTTTCCGTGGTTGGGGATCACCGTGGTGCTGGGCGCCGCATTTCTCGCGGGGCAGTGGCTGGCGTGGGGAGAGTTGCATCGACGCGGGTTTTATGTGGACACGAATCCGAGCAGTTCGTTTGCGTTTCTGTTGACGATTGCACACGCGATCCACCTGGCGGGCGGGATGGTGGCGCTGATTTGGGCGGCGAGCACTTCCCTGTTGAATCGTCCAGTCGAGGCGCGGCGGATCGTGGTCGACATCACGGCATGGTATTGGCATTTCATGGCGGTGCTTTGGATTTATATTTTGGTGCTGCTGGCGGTTGCGCGGTAGGGGCGAGTGATCAGTGACTAGTGATTAGTGACCAGTTCTCAACCAGGTTCTGAATTACCGGATCACTGGTCACTAATCACTGACCACTGACTTTGAAAGGGGAACTTGAAGAATGGCGGATGCCACGCTTCAGCATGACACGGTGCACGGGTTGTCGGGCGAGTATGAAGCTCCGCTGTTTGGAGCTTATTCGAAGAAGGTGGGGATGTGGCTGTTTCTGGCCTCGGACTCGCTGACCTTTGGAGCGCTGCTGTTTGCGTTCAGCTACAACCGGATTTATACGACGCCATGGCCGACACCGTTTCACGTCGCGAGCATTACGAACGCCACGATCATGACGGCGTGCCTGCTGTCGAGTTCGTTGACGATGGTGATGGCGGTGTTTGCGGCGCAGCGCCACGACCGGGCATGGACGCGAAACTGGCTGCTGGCGACGATGGCGTTTGGCACAGCGTTCATCATCCTGCACGGGATGGAGTGGAGCAAGCTGATCGGCGAAGGGCTGACGATCCCCGGATTCATGACTGTGCTTGGAGTGGCCAAGCCGGCGGGAGAGGCCGGGAGTGAGTTGTCCGAGATCTCGAAAAATGTTCCGCAGTTTTCCCAGGCGTTTTTCGGGCTGACTGCGATGCACATGCTGCACGTGACCATTGGCGTGATTTATCTTGGCGTCATCGCATTTCGAAAATGGTTTCTGGCGGCTCTGGCGGTGATCTGGATCGCGGGGGCGATGCTCATCCCTTCGGGGAATGTGTTCCATTATCCGATTCACGTGCTGGGACTCGCGCTGATTGTTTCGGCGATCATTTTGTTTTTGAAACCGAAGGATTATGACGCGCACGATGTCGAGGTTTCCGGCTTGTACTGGCACTTTGTGGATCTGGTCTGGATGTTCATTTTCCCGCTGGTGTATTTGATGTCGACGAAGATTACTTAAACCTTTCACCACAGGGGTCACTGAGGGGCACAGGGGAAAACATATATGCACGACACTGCGGCACATGATGACAGCAAAGGGCAGTATTTCTGGGTGTGGGGAGCGCTGCTGGTTCTGACGGCGATCGAAGTGGTGCTGGGATACAAGCAGATCTTCGAACCGGTGCGGATGCTCGAAGCGCTGCTGATGCTGTCGATCATTAAGTCGGCGCTGATTATCGGGTACTTCATGCATTTGAAGTTCGAGAAAGCGATCATGCGGTGGATGCTGGTGATTTCGGTGACAGCGTGCTTCATCATCATGTATTTCTTTTTCTTTCCCGACGCGGACCGCATTTTGAGATTGGGAGTGCACTGAGATTATGAGTTTGGGATGTAAATATCGACTCGGTTTGGTGTTGCTGCTTGCGCTCTGGACCGCGCCGGCGTTTGCGCAGGGTTGCGCTATGTGCCGGGCGAATGCGAAGGCCACGCCTAAAGAGGGTCAACTGGCGATCAACCGAGCCATACTGGTGATGCTGGCGCCTCCGGTGGGGATTATGGTCTTTGGGGCGGGGTTCGTCGTGAGATATGTGAAGCGGCGCGATCGGGAGCAAGACTCGGAATCGCGACCGCAGGACATTGTGCGGTAGAAGGACGTTTTAGTTTTCCTTCCATTTCCCTTGTACGAAGGTGCAGTTGGCCACGAGATCCCTCGGCCCGCTGGAGAAAACGCGGGCCCTCGGGATGACGTCGACTGAATGGCTCTACCCTTCTCTTCATTTCTGCATTTTCACCATCACTACTGATTGTCTGCCGACACGCCGCCGGGGCGCCCGCGCCACATGTTCGTCCTGCTTTATAATAGAAAGATTCGGTAGGCTTCGCGGGAGGCTCTGAGCGGGTGTGCTCGGGATTCCCGCGGGCTAGGTCCTTTTATCCTGATGTCTTCAGACTCTCTGCCCACGGAAAATATTGTTGTACGCGGCGCCCGCGTTCACAACCTCAAGAACATTGATTTTGAGGTTCCTCACAACCAGCTGACGGTAGTGACCGGGGTTTCGGGCTCGGGGAAATCCTCGCTCGCCTTTGACACGATATATGCCGAGGGACAGCGGCGGTATGTCGAGTCGCTGTCGGCGTATGCGCGGCAGTTTCTGGAGCGGATCGAGAAGCCCGACGCGGACATGATTGACGGGATTGCGCCCGGCGGTGGCGATCCGGCAGAAAAATACGACGCGGAATCCGCGGTCGACCGTAGCGACGGCGACGGAGATCTTCGACTATTTGCGGCTGCTGTTTGCGAGGGTCGGGCGGACGTTTTGCGCGAAGTGCGGGCAAGAGGTGAAGAAGGATACGGTGGACGAGGTAGCAGACGCGATTCTGCGGCTCGATCCGGAGACGCGGCTGCAGGTGCTGTTTCCGCTGCAGAGAATAGGGAATATTGTCGAGGAGCCCTCGACCAAGGCATCGCGTTCAACGAAGCCCAAAAAATCCCCACTTCTCGCAAAGGACGCGAGAAATGGGGCACCCAAGGCGGAAATGAGCGACGCGCTGAAGACTCGGTTGTTTGATTTGCGGAAGGGCGGGTTCAATCGGCTTTATCAGGGCGGAGAAGTTTACGAGTTTTCTACGCCGGAATCGTTGCTCGATATCAACTTTGCCGAGCCGGTGTTTGTGTTGGTCGATCGGCTTATGGTTTCTGCGCAGGGGCGGTCGCGGATTGTGGATGCGATTGAGACGGCTTATCGGGAGGCGGGCGAGGTTATCTTTGAAATCCCGGCGGACGTCTCTGTAGAAGCAGTCGCGGGCGAGAGCGCCCGCACCACACAGGCTAGAACGCTGCGCTTCGCACAGAGGTTTGAGTGCAAGAACTGCAGTCTGCGATATGAGGAGCCGGAGCCGCGGCTGTTTTCTTTTAACAATCCGTATGGGGCGTGTCCGCGATGCCAGGGGTTTGGGAATACGATCGACTTCGATCTCGACCTGGTGATTCCCGACAAGTTGAAATCGCTAGCTGAAGGGGCGATTGAGCCGTGGACGAAGCCGAAGTATCGTCCGCTGTTTACGGACTTGAAGCGGTATGCGAAGGCAGCGGGGATTCCGTTGGACATGGCGTGGATCGATCTGGCGGAAGAGCACAGAAATCTGGTGCTGAACGGCGATGGGAAATTTCTGGGGGTTCGGGGATTTTTCAATCACCTGGAGCGGAAGAAATACAAGCTGCATGTGCGCGTGTTTCTGAGCCGGTATCGCGGGTATTCGCTGTGCTCGGCCTGCAATGGGACGCGGCTTCGGCTGGAGGCGCGGCAGGTCAAGATCAATGGGCGGAATATCTGCGAGATTTGCGCGCTGACGGTAGAGGATGCGCTCCGATTCTTCGAACAAGTTCAGCTGAGCGCCGAAGAGGCCGAGATTGCGGAGAAACTGCTGGACGAAATTCGCGAGCGGCTGCGGTTTTTGAACGACGTGGGGCTGGAGTATTTGACGCTGGACCGGCTGTCTTCGACATTGTCGGGCGGCGAGGCGCAACGGATTCAACTGGCGACTTCACTCGGATCACGGCTGGTGGGAACGCTGTACGTGCTGGATGAGCCGTCGATTGGGCTGCATCCGCGGGACACGCACCGGCTGATCAAGATTCTTCATGACCTGCGGAATCTCGGGAATACGATTCTGGTGGTGGAGCACGATCCGGACATCATGCGGGCGGCGGATCGGATTCTGGATCTCGGGCCGGGAGCGGGCGAGAACGGCGGGAAGCTGATAGCGGGTGGGACATACGATGAGATCCTCCACAATCCTGCGTCGCTGACGGGGCGATATCTGTCGCAGGATTTGCGGATTCAGCCGCCTGTCACACGGCGCAAGCCGGGAGCACAGCAGATCACGATCCGCGGCGTGCGCGCGAACAATTTGAAGGGCGTGGACATCAGCATTCCCCTGGGGATGCTGGTGGCCATTACTGGGGTCTCGGGGTCGGGGAAATCGACGCTGCTGCATCAGGTGCTCTATCGCGCGCTGGCGCAGGCAAAGCAGCAGCCGGGCAATGGGATGACTGGGCCGGCGGCGACCTGGGAGAGCTTGGAGGGAGATCAGTTTATTGAGGAAGTCGTGCTGGTGGATCAGTCGCCGATTGGGCGGACTCCGCGATCGAATCCGGTGACGTACATCAAGGCGTTCGATGCGATTCGGGAGTTGTTCGCTTCCCTGCCCGAGTCGAAGAAGCGCGGATTTGGCGCGGGACACTTTTCGTTCAACATCCCCGGCGGGCGTTGCGAAGTTTGCCAGGGCGATGGCACGGTCACGGTAGAGATGCAGTTTCTGGCTGACGTGGAATTGATATGTGAAGAATGCAAGGGCACGCGTTATAAGCCGACGGTGCTCGACGTGCGGTATCGGGGCAAGAATATTCATGAAGTGCTGAACCTGACGGTGAAGGAAGCGCTGAAATTCTTTGCCGAGGCGCCGAAGATCACGGAGAAGCTGCGGTCGTTGGAAGAAGTCGGACTCGGATATTTACGGCTTGGTCAGTCGGCGACGACGCTCTCGGGCGGCGAGGCGCAGCGCATGAAGCTGGCTGCTCATTTGCAGCCGGCTTCGCGGGAGATAGGGAGAACGGGTGCCGGGACTGGCATTCGGGCCAAACGGCGGTTGCTCTATATCTTCGACGAACCGACGACCGGGCTGCATTTTGATGACGTCAGCAAACTCCTGGCGGCATTTCGCCGTCTTATTGAAGCGGGAGGCTCGATCGTGGTGATCGAGCACAATCTGGAAGTGATTAAGACCGCGGACTGGGTGATCGATCTCGGTCCGGAGGGTGGAAGTCGCGGCGGAAAGATTGTGGGCGCGGGGCCGCCGGAGGCGATTGCGAAGCTGGCAGGGTCCTACACCGGAAAGTATCTGGCACAAGTTCTAAATGGCAATGGGAACGCGCGTTCCAATGGTCGCTCGTAAGGTCGCGGTCGGAATGCTCCTGGCGCTCGTGGCCGGGGGAACGCTTGCGGGCGCGCAGGGCGCGGACGCAGGTTCGACGCAGACGGATTCGGCACAGTCTTCTTCGCCGTCTTCAGCATCCCCTGAAAATCAGACGCCAGCTGCGGAGCAGCCACAATCGGACGCGGGGACTTCTTCGAGCAAGAAAATCCGGCACAACAACGGTGCGGATTCCGGTCGCGCGGTTCGTCACATTCGGGTTCCAGAAGACGATCCGACCCCACCCGAGCTGGGAAATGCGGAGGCGCTGATTCAGAAGCGGGACTACAGCGCGGCGGAGCCTCTGCTACGCAAGGTGGTCGCGAGCGACGCGGCGAATACGGATCCTGCAAATGTTGATCCTCTTAATTATGAAGCGTGGTTCGATCTCGGGTTCGTCGAGAACGAGTTGGGGAAGGTGGACGATTCGATCGCGGCATACCGCAAATCGGTAGCGGCGAAGCCGGATGTCTTCGAGTCGAATCTGAATCTGGGGCTGCAGCTGGCGAAGAGCGGGCAGCCCGACGCGGAGCAGTTCCTGCGGGCGGCGACGCAGCTCAAGCCAACGAGTCACGTGACCGAAGGAAAGTTTCGCGCGTGGCTGTCGCTGGGGCACGTACTCGAGGCGACGAAGCCTGAGGATGCGATTGCGGCGTATCACGAAGCCGCGTTGCTGCAACCTTCGAGTGCGGAGCCGCATTTGTCCGCGGGACTCTTTCTTGAGAAAGAGAACAGATTTGCGGATGCCGAGCAGGAATATAAACAAGCGCTGGCGCTGAATTCGTCGAGCGAGGCGTTGACGGGGCTGGCAAACATTTATATGCGCGGGCGGCGGCTGCCCGAAGCAGCGGAGTGCCTGCGGAAGCTGGCGGCCGTTGATCCCAATCAGGCTTCGCCGCACATTCAGTTGGGCCGCGTGCTGGCGGCGGAGGGCAAGAACGATGACGCCCTCATCGAACTCCAGGCGGGGGCGAAACTGGCTCCGGCCGACGGCTCACTACAGCGCGATCTGGCGGAGTTGTACGGCACGCTCGGGAAAAATGATCAGGCCGAGGCGTCGTATCGGGGGCTAGTGGCGGCGAATCCGAATGATGCGGAGCTTCATCACGGGCTGGGGGTGGCGCTGCTGCGGCAGAAGAAGTTTCCCGAGGCCCAGCAGGAATTTCTTACGGCGATAAAGCTGAAGCCCGACTACGGCGCGGCTTATGGCGACCTGGCGTTCGCGGCCGGAGAAAATAAAGACTATCCCCTCACCATCAAGGCACTCGACGCGCGGGTGAAGTTCCTGCCGGAAATTCCGATCACTTATTTTCTGCGGGCCTCGGCCTATGATCATCTGAAGGATTTCAAGCGGGCCTCGGCGAATTATCATCTCTTTCTCGATACGGCCCATGGGAAGTATCCTGATCAGGAGTGGCAGGCGAAGCACCGGCTCATTGCCATCGAGCCGAAAAAGAGATAATGGGGCGGGAATTGGAACATGCATGGGGCGGAGCAGTTCGTGAAGAGGTGTAGCGCGATCGCAGCGGCGGCGCTTATTTTGCTCCTGGCGGCCGTGGCTGCTTATGCGGCTCCCGCGGCACAACTGACGGTCGAGGAAATGAAGTCGCGGCTTTCTTCTACCAGTGTCGGCGACAAGCCTCACCTTTGTCTCGCAATCGCGGAGCGGCAACTTGACGCCACGGACAAACTTTACAACGAGGCTCAAATCGAGCAGGCGCAATCGACGCTGACCGACGTAGTGGCTTATTCCGAGCTAGCACGGGATTACGCTGTACAGTCGCACAAACATCAAAAACAAACTGAGATTGCCGTGCGGAATATGGCTCGCCGGCTCGCCGATATCGAGCACCTCGTGACCCATGACGAAGAGGGGCCGATTCAGGCGGCCATCAACCGGCTGCAGCGGGTGCGAGACGATCTGCTGATGGCGATGTTTCCGAAGGGAAAGCAATGAAGACGACTTCTATTCGGGCGGGTGTTTGCATTTTGCTTATGGGAGCGAGTTCGGTGGCGCTGGCGCAGCGGCATCGCGATCCGCTAACGCAAGCCGAGATTGACCAGATTCGCGATGCCAGTTGGGAACCGCGGCAGCGGCTCACGCTCTATGTGCAGTTTGCGCGGAACCGACTGGTCAAGCTGGAACAGGTTCGCAGCGATCCGAGGACGAAGGATCGTCCGCAGAAAACGCACGACATGCTGGACGATTTTCAATTGCTTTACGACGAACTGAACGACAACATCGACACGTATGTCGACCGCAAGGATGACATCCGCAAGCCGCTAAAGGTGATCATTGAGGCGGACAACGAGTTTCAGGCGAAGCTGCGTGCGCTGAAAGACGCGGCGGACGTGCCTGCCGATGAAGCGCGACAATATGAATTTGTGCTGACGAATCTCCTGGAGTCGGTGGATTCATCGGCGGAGGATCATAAGAAGCTGCTGGCCGATCAGGAAGACCAGGCGAAACATAAGAAACTGAATTCGGCGGCGAGCGCGCGGAATACGGGGAGGCCGGAGTAGGGATTGGAGTGGACCTCGGACTTCGGACCGGACCTCAGCACGCGGGACCGCTTCCGGCCACGCCCTGAATCGTCATGCGTGACTTATTGTGCGGCTTACGCGCCCTTTCGATCAGGCCGGCGCCTGAGGGCCGAGGTCCGATTCTCGTGCTAACCTAGGCTCACTGTGCGTGATGGGCTGCTGGAAATCTTTCAGGACACCTATAGCGAACTTCGTCCGGGATCTGCCATTCCTGAGTTGAAGATTGAGTTCTTCGCATTCGCGAACGTCAATAACACCATTCGGCTGCGGAACGGACGACTGCTGGTGCGGCTCTCGGATCTGCTGGAGGGCGCGCCGGAGAACGTGCTGCGGGCAATCGCGCATATTCTGCTGGCCAAGATGTACCGGCAGCCGATCGATCGCGGGCAGGCAGCGCGGTACCGGAAGTATGTGGCGAGCCATGAGATCGTGCGCAAGACGCACCTGGTGCGGCAGATGCGCGGCCGGAAAAAGCTGCGTTCTGCGCGGGGACACTATTACGATCTGGATGCCGTCTTCGATGAATTGAATACTCATTTCTTTCACGGGCTGATGGCGCGGCCGCGGATGAGCTGGAGCCAAGCCAAGACGCGGCGCATTCTTGGGCATTACGATCCCGCGCACAATGCGATCATCATCAGCCGAATCTTCGACCATCCTGCCATGCCTGCCTATGTTCTCGAGTACATCGTCTACCACGAAATGCTGCACTTGAAGCATCCCGTGAAGCTGCGGGGGAGCCGCCGGTGCGTGCACTCGGCGGAGTTTCAGGCGGAAGAGAAATTGTTCCCGAGAGTGGACGAGGCGAACGCGTTTCTGAAGCGCTTGTAGTTTGCGAGCTTCGAGAGGGGTCGGCTCCTTCCAGCGCGGCGTTCCCGATTTGAAACTGGAGACAAGATTTTGCACTTGCGCTTATTGACCGCGGGCCGATTCGCCGGTGAAGATTTAGGTTAGCTTCGCGGCGAAGGCACAGGTCTGGGCACGATAAGACGCCGCTGAGTCGAGACGGGAATCCATATTCTCGTTTCAGCTGAGACCGACGTGACCCCATCCAGGGCTCCTATCATCATCGTCGGAATGGCTCGATCGGGAACGACCATGCTCACGCGCATGCTCGAAGAGATGGGCCTGTTCGTTGGCAGCCACAAAGACAAGAATCACGAAGCGCTGTTTTTCGTACGGATCAACCAGTGGCTCCTCACACAGTGCGGGGGTTCGTGGGATAATCCAGCAGCCATCCATTACCTGCTCGATGATCCGTCGCTTCGAAGGCCGACTATCCGCTACATTGGGGAGTCGTTGCTGAAATCGCCGCGCACGATTTCATATCTGGGGCTGACGAACTACTTGCGTTACCGGTCAGTTTTTCGGATAGACGTTCCATGGGGATGGAAAGATCCAAGGAATACTTACACGCTTCCAATGTGGCTCGAGTTGTTTCCCGACGCCAAGGTGATCCATATCCGGCGGCAGGGTGAGGCGGTTGCGCGGAGTCTTCAGCTAAGAGGGCGAACCAATCGCTGGTACCAGAGATTTTATTACCGAATCCCAGTCCTCCATTGGTTTCGACCGCGGCGAGCGGCCATGGTCCGAAGTCCGCGCTGCGAGTCGCTCGAAGGAGGCCTGTCTCTACGGCAGGAATACCTGGCGGAAGCTTCCCGGAACCTGGGTTCTTTGCCGGGACAATGCCTGGAACTTCAGTACGAAGAGATTCTTCAAGATCCCGTGGGTAGTGCCGAGAGGATTGCTTGTTTCAGTGGACTTACGTTGGACTCGTTCAGAATCCGCGCCGCGGCTGGGTTGGTGAGAAGTATTCCGCCTCGCCTCTCCGCTCTCCAATCGAACGCTATTGGATCCCGCACTGAGCAAAGGCCCGACCCAGTACTCTCCGATCATTAAATTCCTGTCGGCCAGCGTAGTCTCGATCAGAACGCTTCCCCCCGTCGCACCAATCCACTTGCCTGGCAAGGCGAGACGGTTCCCTGCGCTCCGATGCACTTCGAGGGCGGAATTACGCACTGTGATCCCAATCACGAGCGGTTGTGAGGGCGCGGATTGACGGTTCTGGCGCGGGGAGAATATCCTTTAAGTTGAAATTGAAATTCATTTTCAAAATCATAAGGCTTCTTTAATGTTGGATGCTTTCATCGTTACGTTGCGCGAAGGGGTCGAGGCGGCGCTGATTGTCGGCATCACCCTGGCGTACCTGACCAAGATCAGGCGGCCCGAATTGCGCAAGACCGTGTATGCGGCGCTGATTGCGGCGTTTCTCGGCAGCATTGGCGTGGCGGTTGTGATCTCCCGGACTCACCTGAACGAAGACGCTTTTGAAGGATGGGTCATGCTGGTGGCCGCGTTTTTCGTCATCACCATGGTCGTCTTCATGATGAAGACCGGGCGGAAGCTGAAGGGGCAAATCGAAGGCAAAGTCGGCCTGCTGGCGGGCAATGACGCGTGGTTCGGGCTGTTCATTTTTATTTTCCTGATGGTGCTGCGCGAGGGAGCGGAGACCGTGCTGATTCTCTCGGCTGTGACGCTGAACTCGACCGAGCTGATGAGTTTTCTGGGAACATTGCTGGGAGTGCTGGCAGCGATTGCGTTTGGCGTGATGTTCGTTAAGGGCAGCGTGCGCATCAATCTGCAGAAGTTCTTCCGCGTGACCACAGCCATTTTGTTTCTGGTGGCGGCGCAGTTGCTCGTTTCGGGGCTGCATGAACTTTCCGAGAGCGGGTTCATAGCTTCTTCGAAGCGCGAGATGGCGATTATTGGACCGATTGTCAGCAATGACTGGTTTTTCTTTGTGACGATCATTGCGCTGGCGGCGCTGATGGTACTTTTTGACGCGAAGCGGCGTGAACTGGCTCCGGTCTCGGCGTCGCCCGCGGAGCGGCGCAAGGCGGCTTGGAGCGCGCGGCGCGAACGGCTGTGGATGATTTCGGTTTATACATTTTCTTTCATCTTCATCGCGCTGATCACGGCAGAATTCGTATATGCGAAGAGCGTCAGCGGCCTCTCGCCGGCGACGGAAGTGACCTTTACCAACGGACAGATCAGCATTCCGCTCAAGGAAGTTTCGGACGGTGATATGCATCGCTTCCAGGCAAAAGAGAATGGCGCGGAAGTTCGCTTTTGGCTGTATCAACGACCGGACGGGAAGATCGCGACTGTGTTTGACGCTTGCCAGATCTGCGGTGCGGTCGGCTTTTACAAGAGCGGAAACGGCGTGGTTTGCAAAAATTGTGCAGCGCCCATTAATCCGCAGTCGGTTGGTATGGAGGGAGGCTGCAATCCCATACCGCTGAAGGCCACGCAGACGGCGGACGCGGTGATCATCCAGGAGGCGGACGTTGCGGGCGGCAGCCGCGTGTTCGCGCAACAATAAGCGATGTTCGTCCGGCTCGTTTACGAATCCTTCCGGCGGCAGAAGCGGCGCAAGGTGCTCGCTGGCGCGGCGATCGCGCTGGGCGTGACTGTGGCGACGGCGATGATCGCGGTCGCGACCGACATCGGCGACAAGATCAATCGCGAACTACGCACGATTGGCGCCAACCTGGTTGTGACTCCTCAAGAAGATTCGCTCGATGTGGAAATTGGCGGGGTGAACCTCAAGCCTCCGAGCGATGGCGCGTTCCTGAACGAAGCCGACCTGCCCAAAATCAAAGGGACCTTCTGGCACAACAACATCACGGGCTTTGCACCTATGCTGCCCGTCAACGTCGCGGTTGAACGTGACGGCAAGCCGCAGGATGTGACGCTGCTGGGAACTTATTTCGCGAAGCAGCTTTCCTACGGGACCGAACAGTTCACGACTGGAGTGCGAACGACGAATCCATGGTGGAAAGTGTCTGGGGCGTGGCCGGATGACGCGTCGAGCGATGTTCTGGTTGGAGAGAGATTGGCTGAGCGCTTGGGATCGAAGACCGGAGATGAGTTGGCAGTGGCAGGACGGCAACTGCGGGTGAGCGGGATTCTTTCTGCCGGTGGAGCGGAGGATGACGAGGTTGTTGCTCCGATCGCTTTGGCACAAGAGATTCTAGGGAAGCCGGGTGCCGTTCGGCGGGTGTATGTGAGCGCGCTGACGAAGCCGGAGGATGCGTTTGGGCGGCGCGATCCGAAGAGCATGTCGGGCGCGGTCTACGATCGTTGGTACTGCACACCGTATCCGCAGGCCATTGCGCTGCAGTTGACGGAGGCGATTCCGCATTCTCATGCGGAGCAGATCCGGCAGGTTTCGCAGAATGAAGGCGCGGTGCTGACGCGGATCGAAGGGCTGATTTTTCTGATCACGCTGGCGGCGCTGTTCGCATCGGCACTGGCGGTTTCGGCGGCGATGGCGACTGCAATCTTTGAGCGGCGGGCGGAGGTTGGGTTGATGAAGGCGCTGGGCGCAGGAAAGGTTGCGGTGGCGTCGGTGTTTTTCGCAGAGGCCACACTGCTGGCGCTGATCGGGGGACTCGCCGGATTTGTTGTTGGCGGGTTGCTCGCGCATCAGATTGGGCACTCGATCTTTAATTCGGAAATTTCGATTTCGCCGGTGCTGTTGCCGGTGATTCTTGCGATTGCGGTGATCGTGACTTTCGCTGGAAGCGCGATGGCGATTCGACGGGCGGTTCGCCTGGATCCCGTGTTTGCGCTGCGGGGGGAATTGTGAGCGCACCTGGGACAAACGTTGGAATGTCGCACTCGGCTCAGGATCTGGCGGCTCGCCGCGCGCGGGCTCCGCATGCGTCGATGTTCTTGCGCATGCTCGTGCGGGCGGCGATTTTGCGACGAGGACGCGCTTTGTCGGCTCTGTTCGCGATGGTAGTCGCGGCTGCTGTGGCGACGGCGATGCTCAATCTCTATGTCGACGTGCAGGCGAAGTTGCGGCGGGAGTTTCGCAACTATGGGGCGAATATCATTCTGGTTGCAAGGGACGGCGCTTCCCTTCCCGCGGACGCATTGGCGCATGTAGATTCTGTTTTGGCTGGACGAGGGATTGCGGCTCCGTTTGGGATGGTGGTGGCGCGGACCAGCGATGGGCAGGCGATCGTGGTGGCTGGGGCTGACTTTGAGCGCGTGCGACAGTTGGATAAGTGGTGGTCGGTGAGTCGGTGGCCTTCCGAGATCCCCACTTCTCGCGCAAAAAGCGCGCGAGAAATGGGGCACCCGGATTCTTCTTCTGATTCTTCTCCCGCCTTGATTGGGGTGCGGGCGCTGTCGGTTGTTTCGCCGAAAAATGAAGCGTTCGATCTTAGTTTTCAAGGGCGCATTTTGCATGTGACTCCTGCTGGAACCGTGCAGACGGGGGCGGCCGAGGACAGCCGCATTTATGTCTCGCTGCCGGACTTTGTGGGGTGGAGCGGAGTGCAGCCTTCGACGATTGAAGTCGGAGCGAGCGGGTCGCCGGAGGAAGTGGCGTGCGATCATGAATCAGCTGACAAAGGCGATTCCCGCGGCAGACGTACGGCCGGTGCGGCAGATCATGGAGGGCGAGGCTCGCGTGCTGGGCAAGACGCGCGCGACACTGCTGGCGGCCGCGGCGCTGATCATTCTTACGGCGGCGCTGTGCGTGCTCTCCACCTTGATGGGATGGGTGTTTGACCGGCGGCGCGATTTCGCGATCATGAAGGCGCTGGGCGCATCGGGGCGATTGCTGAGCGGATTCTTTGCGGCCGAGGCGGCGGCGTTGGGCGCTACTGGAGCGCTGATCGGATTTCTGATCGGCATTGGCATCGCGGCTTGGATTGGGCGGGCGAATTTTCACGCGGCAGTGACTCCGCGTTTGAGCGTGCTGCCGGTGGTGCTGGCTGGTAGCATGGTGGTTACGCTACTGTCGGCGATCCTGCCAATTTCGCTGCTGCGGCGCGTGCAGCCGGCCGTGATTCTAAGGGGAGAGTGAAATGATTCAGATCAAAGACGTCACGAAGCTCTACCCTGCCAAAGAATCGGGGAATGGAGCGGGCAAGGATAACGGCTCGATTCATGCCCTTGACCACATCTCGCTGCACGTGACGCAGGGAGAGTGGCTCTCGATCATGGGGCCTTCGGGTTCGGGCAAGTCGTCGCTGGTAAATCTGATTGGATGCCTGGACCGACCGTCGTCGGGCGAGATCTGGCTCGATGGACAGAATGTGGCGGGGATTTCTTCGGCTGATTTGAATCGTGTGCGAGCGGAAAAGATTGGATTCATCTTCCAGCAGTTTCACCTGATTCCCTTTCTCACTGCGGTCGAGAACGTCATGCTGGCGCAATATTTTCACAGCATGACCGACGAAAAGGAAGCGGTGGAGGCTCTGGAGCGAGTGGGGCTGGGTGACCGGGCGCATCATTTGCCTTCGCAGCTCTCGGGCGGCGAGCAGCAACGCGTATGCATTGCGCGGGCGCTGATTAATGATCCGCGAATCATTCTGGCGGACGAGCCGACAGGAAATCTCGATGCGCAGAACGAAGAGATCGTGCTGCGGCTGCTGCGCGAGTTTCACCAGCAGGGGCGGACGATTGTGATGGTGACGCATGATCCGGTAGTGGCGCGGCTGGCCGACCGAAGGATCGAGTTGCATCACGGCAAGATCGCCTCGCAGGAAGTTTTCGCGATGGCCGACGAGGAGCAGCTGGACGAAGTGCTCGAGGAACTCTGGGTGCTGGCCGAGCATGGAGAGATTGCCGAGGTCGAGCGCATGGAGGTGCACGGCGCGCTGCCAGTAAGCCTGGCTATTGAAAAGATGATTGGGTTGGGATTGGTGGTTTCGGCGCCGCATCCGCCGGAGCCGCATGATCACCGGCCATTCGTGAATCCTTGCCACGACGCGTTGAAACCGGTCGCAACATCGGTGGGCGATGGGACGTTGATCGTAGAACTCACGCCTCGCGGTCGCGAGCGTGCGGGGAGCATCATTCGTCGGCACCGGCTGGCGGAGCGGCTGTTTACCGACAGTCTGGCGATGGACAGCGAGTCGGAAATCGAACAGCAGGCCTGCAAGTTCGAACACATTCTTTCGCCGGAAGCGACCGATAAGATCTGCGCGTTTCTGGGGCATCCGCGAACGTGCCCGCACGGGGCGCCGATTCCGCCGGGGCCTTGCTGCGGAGCTGCTGTCTCGGTCGGAATGGGCGTCCGGGAAGCGGTTCGGTCCAAGTAGCGGTCGGCTCCGCGACTCAGGAAAGGCGTTCACCACAGAGGACACTGAGGGTCACTGGGGAAGACAGCACCGCTCCCACCTTCGCAGCTTCGATCCTTTATCCTCCACCATTTATCATCATCCTGACCTATGCGACGTCCTACGATTGGCGTATTCGATTCCGGATTTGGCGGCCTGACCGTCCTTAAAGCGCTACTTGAACTCATTCCTGGCGCGGACTACGTCTATTTCGGCGACACGGCGCGGCTTCCCTACGGCTCGAAGTCGGTTGAGACGGTGGCACGATATGCGGTTGAGGCGGCGCATTATCTCGAATCTCACGGCGCGCAGATGTTGGTGATTGCGTGCAACACAGCGACAGCTCTGGCTTTGGACAAGATTACGGCGGCGGCGCATGTGCCCGTCGTGGGTGTGGTTGAACCGGGGGCTGAGGCTGCGGCGGCGGCAACCAGGAATCGAAAAATCGTGGTCGTCGGAACGGAAGCGACGGTCAGCAGCCACGCTTATCGTAAGGCGCTCGAAGGTCGTGGGCTGCAGGCGCGGGAGAAGGCTTGCCCGCTGCTGGTTCCTCTCGTGGAAGAAGGTTGGGTGGAACATGCGGTGACCGAGCAAGTCGCAGGAATTTATCTGGCGGAGGCCTTTACCGATGGCTTTCAGGACGCGGATGTGCTGGTGCTGGGCTGCACGCATTATCCGCTGCTGAAGCCGTTGCTGCGGCGCGTGGCGCCTGGACATGTGAGCATCGTGGATTCGGCGGAGTCCACGGCGCGGGCCGTCGCGGGGCGACTGCGGGAGATGGTTCCGGCGGCGAACGCGGATGAGCGCAGAGTGGCTCCGCGGTTGCAATTCTTCGCGACCGACTCGACGGAGAAATTTCGGCGACTCGGAGAGCGGTTTCTGGGACGTGCGATCGACGATGTGAAGCATGTGGACTTGAAGGAGTAGGCGCCGATCGGCGGGGTATCTTCCCCGCAGGCGGTCGTCTCCGCACGGGATCCCTGTCGGCCGGCAATATCTACTTGGGTTGATTCGCTGGTCTAATTTCCTCGCAAGATTCGGATAGCGCGGGCAATCCTCCGAATTTAGTGTGTCTTGGTGAACATCATCGCGATCCAATCAACGAACAACGAGCCCTCATGCATCCACTCGACAATGTGATCTGGCAGGCGCTTACCACGCGGGACGCACAGTTTGCCGAGAGCTTTGAGGAGGCGCGGCGATTCGTGCGCGAGGTTGGTCCTCTGGGCGCGTTTCGCGAATATGGAGATCGAGGATATGAGTCGCTGGCGGGACTGATTGAGACTGGCGGGACGGTTGGATTGTTCTTGGACGATGCATACGAGGCGCGGGCTGGCTGGAGTTTCGTGGTAGGCGCGCCGCTGCTGCAGATGATTGCCGATAGTGGCACAGCGCATCACGACGCTGCGAACGGTCATGCGGGATTCGTCGAACTCGGAACTCCCGATTCAGCGGAGATGATTGAGCTGACTGCGATGACGAAGCCCGGTCCGTTCAGCACTCGAACGCACGAACTGGGAACATACCTCGGGATTCGCAAAGATGGAAAGCTGGTCGCGATGGCCGGCGAACGGCTGAAGGTTCCGGGACATACGGAAGTCAGCGCGGTCTGCACGCATCCGGAGCACACGGGCAAAGGCTATGCTGCGGCCCTCATGACAGAAGTGATGAGGCGGATTCGGGAGCGTGGGGAAACGCCGTTTCTGCACGTGCGGCAGGATAATACGCGGGCGATTGGAGTATATAAACAGCTCGGATTTCGGGAGAGAAAGCTCGGGCACTTCGCGGTGCTGCGGAAGGAGTAGGCGGAGATTTCAGATTGGAGATTCTAGATTGAAGATTCTCAGAGCGCGAAGCTCAGAGTTCAATCTTCAATCTAAAATCTTCAATTGCCTGGTTGCAAACTCAGTACAGGTGAAAGTCGACTTCGACGGCGATCTCGGTGCGGACCGCGTGACCGTCTTTCATGCCGGGCTCGAAGCGCCAGTTCTTCACGGCTTCGATTGCTTTCTCGTCGAGACCCATACCCAGACTGCTCAGCACGCGAATGTTGGTGGGCCGGCCGTCGATTCCTACGATCAATCCCAGCGTGCATACGCCCTGATACTTGGCCTTGCGAGCCTCTTCCGAGAATTCCGGTTCGGGCTGATAGACGGGACGCGGGGGGCTGACACCACCGCCGACGTGGAACACGCCTCCGCCGGTACCGCCGCCTTCACCAGGACCGAAGCCCGGGCCTTTTCCTGACCCGACGCCGCCGCCTTCGCCTGAGCCGATGCCGCCACCGCCACCGGTGCCATTCGAGGGCAGGATGGCGTGCGCCAAGGGATCGCCAAGGTTAGGCATGTTATTCGAGGCGAGCACGACCTGAGGCGGAATGACGACCGTGGGCTCAACCGCCAGTTTGGGATGTTCGTTGCGCACAACGACAACCGGCGGCGTAATCTGCTGCATCGAGAACTTGGGAAGCTTGCCTTTGCTGGCCGCTAGAACGTCACGGTCTCCGCCACCGCCGCCACCACCAACCTGCGTCTTGGAAGGCTTCAGAGCGGGAATGTCCTCAGGGTCGACCAGGGTGACCGTGGCCTTGGGCAGAGGTGTCGCGGCCACAACGCGCCGCCCGATCAAGGTTCCCACAACGATGATCGCGGCGATCAATACGTGCACGCCAGTTGAGCCGAGGGCGCCGTTCTTGCGATTGTTGTAGAAGCCCCAAATGTCCTTAACCGGCTCGGGCTTCGATTCAAGCTTGAGGGGTGGAAGTTTTTTGGGAAAGAAGAAATCGTCAAGCTGCTGGGCCAGGGATTTCCAGAGCGGCTCTTCAAAGCTTTCTCTGTCCAGAAGCAAATGCAGTTCTGGCTCGGTGCCGGAGACGGTTGGATTGGTCTGTGCTGATCCCATAATTCTGGTCTGGAAAATCCTTATTGCGCTGTGCCGGGAACCTGCCCTAAGTTCCGCGCGCCGCCCTCCTCACACAGATGACGACAGCCGGTGGCAAGTTGCTTCGAACTGACGCCGAATTTGTCGTTGAGCCGCCCATCGGGCCCCACGAATAGATCGGGTCACCGGGTCCCCTGCTTTTTGAAATTGTAACTCTAGTTTCCGCTTTCGGACAGTGCATTTCGGTGAGCCACCGAGCTCTCCGAAGGACATGCTCTTCTTGGGATTTAGGCCGGTTTTGGCCGATCGGGCAGGTCTTTCCAAGGCTCCGAAACGACAGTGCCTTGATGATAAACAATCTTCAAACCATCTGAGGTGCGATGGGTCGTCGCGATGCCGCATCATCGTGTATGGCACCGTTTGGTGAAAACCCTTAACCGCGAGGGTCGCGAAGCAAAAGCGCGCAAAGGTCGCGAAGAAGGGCATCCTGGCCCTGCGTGGACGAATCGCGGCGGCGGTCCCTATAATGAAAAGATTCAATCATTTGGGAGATGTGACTGAGTGCCGCTCGAACTGAAAGCGACGATCAACCTGCCTAAGACCGCCTTCCCCATGAAGGCCAACCTGCCCCAGAACGAGCCGAAAATGCTCGAACGATGGGAGCAGATGGGCATTTACGAACTCATCCGGCAGGCCCGGAAAGGCGCGCCGCGCTACATTCTGCACGATGGGCCTCCGTATACGAGCGGCCCGATCCACATGGGCACGGCGTTAAATAAGTGCCTGAAAGACTTCATCGTCAAGTCTAAGACCATGGCGGGATTTGACGCGCCGTACGTGCCGGGGTGGGACTGCCACGGGCTGCCGATCGAGATCAAAGTCGACAAGGAACTGGGCGGGAAGAAGCTTCAGATGCGCCCGTTGGACGTGCGGGCCGAGTGCCGTAAGTATGCGCAGAAATTTCTCGATCTGCAGCGGACGCAGTTCAAGCGCATTGGCGTCTTCGGACGATTTGACCGGCCCTACGCGACGATGAATCCGCAGTACGAGTCGGTCGTGTTGTCGACTTTCTTTTCGTTTTACGAGAACGGATTCGTCTACAAGGGACTTCGCGCGGTCTATTGGTGTATGCACGACGAGACAGCGCTGGCCGAAGCTGAGGTCGAGTACGAGAACCATACCAGTAGCACGGTTTGGGTGAAGTATCGGCTGCTGGACGATCCGGCAACCATCGATGCGGCGCTTGCGGGAAAGAAAGTTTCGACCATCATCTGGACGACGACTCCCTGGACGCTGCCGGCGTCGATGGCGGTGGCATTCCATCCAGATGAGGAGTATGTCGCGCTGGAGTCTGGCAGCGAAGTTTATATCGTAGCGTCGAAGCTGGCGGCAGACGCGGCGGCGAAGTGCGGGTTGGCGGACCCGCGGCCGTTGGCGCATTTTCCGGGCCGGAAGATGGAGCGGTTGAACTTTCAGCATCCATTTCTGGATCGCAAAGTTCTTGGCGTGCTCGCCGACTACGTCACGATGGATACCGGGACTGGCGTGGTTCACACGGCGCCGTCGCATGGCGCGGAGGACTTCATCACCGGCATGAAGTACGGGCTCGACGCGACGAGCAATGTCGACGAAAAAGGAATCCTGCGCAACGGGCTGCCGGAATATACCGGCAAGCGCGTGTGGGACGCGAACCAGCCGATCATCGATCTGGTGAAATCGCGCGGGGCGCTGCTGCACACGGAGAAGACGGAGCACTCGTATCCACATTGCTGGCGCTGCCATAATCCAGTGATTTTTCGCGCGACCGAGCAGTGGTTCATTTCGATGGAGACGCCGATGCCGGGCGGGGCGGGCGCGAATGACACGCTGCGCACGCGCACGCTGGAAGAGATCAAGAAAGTGAAATGGGATCCGGCATGGGGCGAAGAGCGGCTTTCGAACATGATCCAGACACGGCCGGACTGGTGCATCTCGCGGCAGCGCGTTTGGGGAGTGCCGATTGCGGTTTTTCTGTGCGAGGCGTGCGGCAAGCCGCTGAACGATCATGCGGTCAATCAGAAAGTCGTTGAACTGTTTGCGAAGTCGGGCGCCGACGCGTGGTTTACGCCGGAGCCGGACACGATTCTGCCTGCCGGAACGAAGTGTCCGCATTGCAACGGCACGAAATTCGAGAAAGAGACGGACATTTTCGACGTCTGGCTGGAGTCTGGCGCGAGTTATCTGGCGCTGGTTGCGGACGAGCCGGACTACCCGTGGCCGTCCGACTTGTATCTCGAGGGCGGAGATCAGTATCGCGGATGGTTTCAGTCTTCCCTGCTGTGTGCGATGGGCACGCATGCGACTCCGCCATACAAAGGCGTCGTCACGCCCGGATGGACGCTCGATGAAAAGGGCCAGGCGATGTCGAAGTCGCGGGGGAACGACGTGGACCCCGTCGACATATCGAGCCGGCTTGGCGGTGAAGTCGTGCGGCTGTGGGTGGCGTCGGTCGATTTCCGGGAAGATGTGGTGGGCTCGGAAAAGCTGATGCAGCGCGTGGCGGAAAACTATCGCGAGATCCGCAACAAGCTTTTCAAGAACGCGCTGGGAAATTTGTACGACTTCGATCCGCAGGCGAATGCGGTGCCCTTTGAGAAATTGGAAGCGCTCGACCAGTACATGCTGCGGCAGACGTGGGCGCTGTGTCGCGATGTGCAGAGGTGGTATGACGAGTTCGCGTTTCACCGCATCTATCAGCGCGTGAATCATTTCTGCATCGTTGATTTGAGCGCATTTTATTTTGACGTCATCAAAGACAGGCTCTATACCTATGCGCCGAATTCGGCGGGACGGCGTTCCGCCCAAACCGCGGTCTGGCGCATCTGCGAGGCCATGTCGCGACTGCTTGCGCCGATCCTCACTTTCACCTGCGAGGAAGTCTGGCAACACTTGCCGAAAGTACCGGACCGGCTCGACAGCGTGCATATGGCAAAGTTTGCGGATGCTTCCGAAGTTCTGGGCGACGCTTCCGTCCCGCAGGATGATCCACACGCTGCCGACTGGACGACGATTCTTGCGGTGCGCGAGCAGGTGTTGAAGGCGTTGGAGGAAGCGCGGAACAGCAAGAGCATCGGAAAATCATTGGAAGCGCAAGTCGTCGTGACCGCGAGTGATCCGGCCTACTCGGCTCTGAAAAAGCATGAGGATCAACTGCGGTACCTCTTCATCGTTTCGGCGGTGACGCTCGCGCAGGGATCGGGCAACGGGACCGGCGGCGTGCATGTGGAAGTGAAGAAGGCTGACGGCGCGAAGTGCGACCGCTGCTGGAATTTTTCGACCCACGTTGGCGAGGACAAGACTTATCCCACGGTGTGCGAGCGGTGCAGCGCTGTGTTGAAGGAGTTGGAAGGATGATGCGCGCCCTTGCTCCTACTTCCATCTCGACTTCGCCTGTTGTACAGCGAAAAGCCTTGATCGCAAAGGTCGCAAAGAACTGCCGCAAAGGGCGCGAAGAAAGATTTCGGCTGACACTCTGAATGTCTCTTTACCGCGCACGCACCTTTCATTTTCTGCTGGCTTTGATCGTCATCCTTCTCGACCGCTGGAGCAAGCGGTTGGTGGCGGCGCACATCGCGATGTACCGGCACATCCAGGTTATCCCCGGATTTTTCCGGCTGACTCATACCGAGAACACGGGCGCCGCGTTCAGCTTGTTTGCTGACTCGCCGGCGCACTGGAAGACTGGTTTGCTGATTGGCTTCTCGGTGCTTGCAATGGTGATTGTGTCGGCACTGCTCTGGAAACAGGAGCGTCCGCTGACGATCACCGGGATCGCGCTGTCGCTGATTCTCGGTGGGGCAGTCGGAAATCTGTGGGACCGTATCGCCAGCGGGCGGGTGGTGGATTTTCTGCTGTTTTATGTGAAGCAGTATCAGTGGCCGGTGTTCAATCTCGCCGATAGTGCGATCGTCGTGGGGGCGAGTCTGCTGGTGCTGGAAATTCTCTTCGGCCGATCGCATCCTGCCGAGCAATAGTTCCGAGCAATTCCGAGCAATAACTCCTGGCAATTCCTGTTATCGAAGGTCGATTTGCCCTGCCCCGACGTGGGCATGAACGCGATACTTACCCGGTCCGCTGCGCTCGAACGATCGGAAGAGGCCGCCCTTGGAAATGTCGAAGGATGAGGCCTCCAAGTCTCCGGTGACCACTGAGGCATCTACACGAGCATAGTTATCGGGCTTCCCGACGTCGATCGTGAGGTTCCCGGCGTGGAGTTCGACGTCCTTGTCGCCGCTTATGCCTTCTACGCTGAGATCCCCGGCAAACATCCGAACATAGAGATCGGAGGACTTGGGCACTTCCACTCTTATCTCAAAGTTATTGTGCGGACATCCTGACGTTTTCACCTCGGCGCGGTCGCCTGCAACGTCGATTCGCACCCGTACATCGTCGCGGTCGTTCTTCGCGCGATAGGAAACACGTAGCATGCCGTCATCGGAGCCGACGATGCGCGCCGCGCTGGGGCAAAGGTCCAGCCGAATCCGGCCATTCGGGGCGAAGCGCGCCTCCACCGGAGTCTTGTCGATTTCGTCGATGTTCACATCTTCCACCTTTGCCTTCGCACCCTGTGCGACCGAAGTTGCGGCCAACGACAACAGCGTACCAACTCCCAGCAGGACGAGCGCAGCTCTCATGACATACCTCCGCTTAGCGGGAGTTACGTAATAGGTCAGGCGGCGGTTCCGTGAAATCTGACGGGGCTTCGACAGGCCTAAGGCGTGCCGTAGAGCTGGCGGTAGACGCTGGCATTGCGGAGGATGGCCTGGACGTATTCGCGGGTCTCGGTGAATGGGATCGATTCGACAAATTCCTGCTGGTCGCGGTATTTGCCCTGGCCCATCCACTCCTCGACCCGGTCGGTACCCGCGTTGTAGGCGGCGAGAGCGTATTCAAACGATCCGCCGAACTGGTCAACCATGCCTCGGAAATAACGCGTGCCCAGGCGGAGATTCATCTCCGGCGTGAACAACTGGCTGGCGTTGTAGCGTCGCAGATTTTCCTCGCGGGCGACGAGCTTTCCGGTGCGCGGCAATAACTGCATCAGGCCGACGGCATTCGCACGCGAGACCGCTGCCGGATTGAATTCCGATTCCTGCCGGATCAGCGACGCGACCAAATAAGGATCGAGACCGTTCGCCACCGAGAACCGTTTCAGATCGTTCCAGTAGGGCCGCGGAAACAGCGCTTCCCAATAAAGTCGAGGCAGAGTATCGATTTCGACTGCGAAGTAACTCGGCACCGATCGCTTCATTACTTCAATCGCTCGATCGAAGTGGCCGGTGTCGATGTAGAGCTGGGCGGTCTCTGACGGGCCCCAGTTTCCACCGTCGGCGGTCGCTGCGGCCTGCAACTCGCGGACGGCAAAGTCGACCAGTCCGCCGTTGCCGAGCAGCGCGGCCTTCTGCAGGTGAAGATTGTCCGCGGGAGGTTCCGACAGTTCGACCTTCTGCGTGTTGTCGAGAGGAGAAATATGATCGAGCAGCGTGTAGCGCTCCACGTCGTCGGGAGCGGCGGGCAGCTTCTGCAGGCGCTGGCGGCCTAGTTCGGCGTAATAATAATTTCGATATCGGTCGGACAGCTTCTGGTAATAAGCGCGCGCCATACCGAACTGGTTGTCTTCTTCAGCGAGGCGCGCCCGCCAGTAGAGTGCAGCGGAAGTTTCGTTCGACGAAGGATAAAGAGCGATCTGCTCCTCGAATTCTTTCTTCGCTTCGTCGTTGCGGCCCTGGCGAAGCGTCAGCCAGGCGGCTTTCCAGTGCGCGTACGATGCTTTCGATCCAGTGGGAAAACGCTGTTGCGTTTCGCGGAAAGCATCGAGCGCCTGGTCGTACTCGTGATGCACCAGGTGCAGATTCGCAACCGAGAGCAGCGCCGATTCTAGCCACGGGCTCGTCGGAGCAAGCGTGCGCAGATCGTTGACGAGTTGGTAGAAGGCCTCGTTCTCGTCGAGCGCCCATGCGATTTCGCCGAGGATATAGAGCCGCTCCGCACTTTGATCGGCGGTCGCACCGGGCAGAGTCGTGAGTTCTGACCGGGCTTCGCGATTGCGGCCAGCACGGTGCATTGCGTCGGCGAGCCAGAGCACTGCCGCCGGACGATTTTCCGGGCTGGCGTGGATCGCAATCTCGCGATATTCGTCGGCGGCATCGTTGTAGCGGCGCGCCTTCATCAGCAGGTCGGCGCGCGTCTTGAGTTGCACGGCAGTGGGTGGCGGGCTCGACGGCAACTTCTTTAATTCCGCGTAGGCCGCGTCCGCTTCGGCGGCGGTGGGCATGTTGTAGTAGACGTTGGCCAAGGCCTCGGCGGCTTTCGCATTTTGTCCGACCGCGGCGTAGGCGCGGCCCAGTGTGAATTCGATATCCGAGCGCGCGGGCAGGCGATCTTTCTCGAGCAACTCGGCAGCTTCGGCGGCGCGGCCTTCAGTCAGCAAGGCTCCGGCGTAGCTCACGTTGGCATCACGCACCAACAGCGAGTCGGGATACGCGTTGCCAAAGTTGGCCAGGGTTGCGAGAGCTTCGCCCTGACGTCCGGTTTGCAGGTAGCACGTGCCCAGATAGTAAGCGACATAGTCGCCGAGATCTCCGGCACGCGGCTTGGCGCGATTCAAGGGATCGATGGCCTTTGCGAAGTCATGGTCGAGGACGTGAGCGTATCCGACGACCAGCCACGAAAGGGCCCCGGCGTCTTCTTTGGCGTGGGCGCGCGCGTAGGCTTCGACTCCAGCGTAGGCGGCCGGAGAACGATCCTGAATTAGCTGCTGAGCCATTGGGCGCAGACTGGTCGAAGCGACGAACGCTTCGCGGATGCGACGGACGCGCGGCGACATGGGGCGGCGATGCCTTTTTGCGCTGGCTGCATGGGACTTCGCAGTCGACGACGGCTTTTTCGCCGGCGCCTTTTTCGGCGGAGACTTGTGAGTGAGTTTCTTAGGTGCGACCTGGTCGGGAGAATCTTTCTGCTCGGCGGCGGGGCGCTGCGCAGTCCCAGCTTGTTTCTCAGGCGCGTCGGAAGGAGTTGAAGATTGTTGTGTCCGCGAATCTGTAGCGCTGAGAGACGCGCATAGCGCTCCGACGGCAAGCACCCACCACCACTTGAGACCCAATCGAACCACCTTAGTGTTTTCGCGCGGAGACGCGAATGCCAGAACCTTTGCCGGGATCAGAAATCATTTCAAAACTTCGGGGGCTAAAAGCCCGACCGACTACTGCCCTCTTGACGCGGCCCTTGAAGGGCTGCTCTTCCACCTGTTCGCACGTTGGCAGAAACTCTCGCCCAGGCATCAACGGTGTAGCTGGGCTGCGACCACCGAGCCTACTTGCGGAAGTTTGCGCCCATTAACGAAAGATCTTCTTCCGCGAGGTTGCGGACAACTTCCTTCTGAAAATAATCGCCAGTCGCGGCGACGGAGCTGCCATATCTCTTTTGATACGTCGAGCGGCTCTTTTCGATGTCTTCTTTCAGGCGGTCGTACAAATCTTTGTTGCGGCGCCCCTCGGCAACCTTGGCTTGGTTGTAGAGTTTGATTTCGTCAACCAGCAAGCGTGCGAAACGTTGGGCTTTGCGGTGCGTCTCCGCATCTTCCGGCGACATGCCCGCAAACGGATCGGCGGCGGGCGCGGATGCGGCGGCACTCGCCGACGCGGCATGCGCCGAAACTTCGACAACTTCGGCAGCTGGCTCCGGTTCAGGCTCTGGCGCGGGTTTGTGCGCGGTATGTTTCGGAGTATGGGCGGCGAATGGATCGGAGAACGAACTTACCGCCTGCACCGGCGCGGGCGCCGCAGCACGCTCGATCGGTGCAGCGGGAATCTCGGTGACATCTTTCAATTGCGCTTGCTTGCGCAGAGAGGTGACCTCGAGCCACGTGCTGGTCGCCATGACTAGAAGTTCAAGAGAGGTCGCGTCAAGGTGTGCTGTCGCGCCGCCGTCGGCGTAAAGCAGCGCCGCAACTTTATCTTTCAGAACCAGCGGCAGCACGAGGATCTGTTCGTTCTCCGGTGCTCCAAACTGTTCGACGAAGCGGCGATCCATCTCGGCAATATTGGCCGGAGCAACCGTACGATTCTGATAGGCATGGGCCGCTGGGCCCGCAGTCATATCGAGAGAGAAATCTTTGATGGAGTCGTCTTCACCAAAGCCGCGGCCTTGCCATCCGGTGGCGGCTCCCGCCTTCACCACGAAGAGCGCGACGCGCGCAGCGTAGGCGCTGCCGGCATCGAGCAACGCCCGCAGGATTTCTTTCTGCGTGGTGCCGGCGTGTACGCTGGCGACCGCCTGGACGAGACTCCCCTGAACCGCGCTTCCGGCGCCTCTTTCGGACGATGAAGCTTGGGCCGGCAATTCAGCCAGGACACGCGAGACCAACTCCCCCTGCAACTTTGGGAGCTGCTGGTCGAGGACCTGCGCCACTGCGCGCTCAATAATCTGTTGGAGTTCCTTACTGTCCGCCATTCTCAGAGAACCGTTCCCAAGCCTGAATATCTCACCCGGCGCCGCACACCCAAAAACGACACTGCCCTAACTGCTGATTATACGGCACTTGTAGGACCGCATCAGGGTACGATAGTACCTGTTCATCCGGATCAAAAACGCTTGCTTTGAACTTTATCGCAAACTTTTCTCGCCGACTACGGCAAAGCCGTTGGGCAAACCTGCGGGTTACCAAGTAGAATAACAGTTTGAATTTGCTCTCGCTTCGAAGATCCCTGAATCGGATCGCGTCACCGATACCGCTGCTGTTCATCGCGTCGCATTCAACGCAGGATTGGTCGAGCAAGGATTGATCGAGAGCGCGGAAAATACTGCATCGAAGAGACAATGGGAGCCATCCAAAACAAAATAGCAGGGCCTGTCAGCGAAGAGCTGGCACTGGTACAGGCTGCGAAGCGTGGCGACGACTCAGCGTTTGAAGAGCTGGTTCGGCGTTACGATCGTAACGTTTTTCGGATCGCGCAACACATCACGCAGAACCGCGAAGACGCGGAAGATGTGGTGCAGGAAGCGTTCCTGAAAGCGTACGGCAACCTGGCACAGTTTCAGGAGCAGTCGAAGTTTTATACATGGCTGGTCCGGATTGCGGTAAACGAAGCCCTGATGAAGTTGCGCCGGCGCAAGCCGGAGCGCACGGTCTCACTCGATGAAGACATCAAGACGGAAGACGATTCTCTTCCCCGTGAGATTGCAGACTGGAGTCCGAATCCGGAGCAGCAGTACAATCAGTCCGAATTGCGCGAGATTTTAAGCAAGACCATCCAGGGCCTGCCCCCAGGTTTCCGGACGGTGTTCGTACTTCGGGACGTAGAAGGACTTTCCACCGAAGAGACCGCAGCGGCGCTGGAGTTGAGCGTGCCCGCGGTGAAGTCGCGGTTACTACGGGCGCGCCTGCAGCTGCGCGAACGGTTGGGCCGTTACTTCCAGAAACGAGAGAGTGGCAATGGCAAGGACAGTGATGTTAAAGGCGACGACGCTAACAGTGGAGATGGCAACCAGTGAAATGCTCTGAATTTCTGCACGAGCTGACCAATTATCTGGACGGCGTCCTCGACGAGAAAACCAAGGCCGAACTGGAGAACCATCTTTCCTGGTGCCACAACTGCTACGTGGTTTGCGACACGACCAAGAAGACCATCGAGATTTATCGCGACTCCCAGCTCTACGAATTGCCGGAAGACCTCCGCAGCCGCCTCCGATCCGCCATCATGACGAAGTGCCAACAGCAGAAGCGACGAGGCCCGCATAGCACCTAGCGTTTGCTGCTCGCGCGGGCAGACGACGACGATCCTCCCCGGAAAGTGAATCCAAAGAGACACTCCCCACCGACTGATGTTCCGGTGAAACGTTTTGCATTGGCTCGTAACTATATTGAAGGCAGTCATTTAGGGGTAGTTTCCCAGGTTGGAACGGTTCGTCACACAATACCGAAACCGTTTTGTCAATTCCTGAATCTAAGTATTTAGTGATTTTAGTCACCGTGATTGTAAGGTTCGCGCAGTAGACTTTAATTGCCAGGGGATCGAGCCAACCAGCTCGAATGTGGAAGGTGGGAGTTATGATCGCTAGGTTAGTAGACGTGTTTTTTGGCTGCAGGCATTCGCGGTATAGCTTTCCAGTAACCGTGCGGCGGCCCGGGCATCGGCCACAGGCGGCGGCTTTAACCGGAACCTATGTGGCATGCCTAGACTGTGGTAAAGAGTTTCCGTATGACTGGCAGGAGATGAAAGTCATTACGTCGCCAGAGCGCCATCGCGAGCATCTGGCCGAGTTGGCCAAGCACGCCGCGTAAGCTGATGCGCCGCTGGCTCCGATGCGCATCGATCGCTGATTGCGGTTCGAGCCCCTCCCTTTCCTAGCCGTTCACGAGCCGTGAGCAATCGCTCACGGCTCCTGCTGTTTACACCCCGAATTTCAATTCGGCCCCGATTGTTCCCATCGGTGAAATTCATTCGCAGTTCGGGAATCTCCATATCAGTTCCCATTTTGGACAGCACCCAAGTCACTCCTTACCGAAAGTCCTGTTCGCCAGCATCAGCAACCGTCAGAATGTCGTTGGAGCCTGCCCCTCTAGGATTTGCAATCACTCGCAAACCCGCGATTCGCGGGATCGCTCCAGACATCATCCTTATGAACCAAGGCCTGACGCCCAATTGCCGCTTTAGCGAACCCGCCGCCGAGAATGCCGCGCTCCATAAAGCGTTGGAGGGTCGCCAGGACATACTGAATGCGATTCCAAGCATCCCGGCGGTCTTGCAAACCCTAATTGCAGAATTGAACCAGCCGGCGGATCAGGTCAACCTAGCCCGAGTCGCTGAGTTGGTTGGTCGCGATGAGGCCTTGGCGGCGCAGTGTCTCCGGATGGCAAATTCCCCCTTGTTCGGCCTGGCGACGCCGGCCGACTCGCTGCGAGGCGCAGTACGCACGCTAGGGATCGCACACATGCGCGATATCGCGGTTTCCGCTTCGATGATGCGAGTTGCCTCGACGCTGAAGGATGTGGATCCTATCGTTTTCTGGGAGCACTCCCTGGGATGCGCAATCTTGAGCCGGAAACTGGCGCGCATTATTGGCTATCGTGACCCGGAAAAGGCATATCTAGCGGGGTTGCTGCACGATCTCGGCTATATCGTCAATTTCGTCCTATCGCCGCAACAAGCTAACGCTGCTTTGAACAAAGGCGCGCAAGAAGGCGTTTTCCTGGGTGAAGTTGAGTACCAGGAAATGGGCTTCACGCATTGTCAGAGTGGAGAGCTTGTGGCGAGAAAATGGAAGTTCGCCGACGAAATCGTGGAAGTGATCTTGTGCCACCATAACCCGGCCGCCGCGGTCATCGACCCTGCTCTAGTCGCGATCGTAGCCCTGGCGGACCGTACGTGCCGCTCTTCGAGCCTTGGTCTTTATAAGGAGCAACCCTCTCCCCCAGAGGCGTGGCAGGCAGACTGGAACCTGCTGGCGTCGAAGTGCCCGATGGCGGGTCATGTAAGCTGGGCCGATTTCGTCAAAGACTCAGACGTATTCTTCGCCGAGATTCATGAATTGGTCAAAGCCATGTATCACTAATTACGCGAGGAAATGAAAGGCCCCGCTCGAGAGCGGGGTCTTTATTGTTTGCGCAGATGCGCGCGATCAGCGGGAGGTGGGATAGTCCGCGGGAATCGGCACTGGAACCCGCTTATCCAGCGGAACGAATTCGCGTTCGGCGGTTCCGGTGTAGACCTGACGAGGCCTCGCGATTTTCTGCTCGGGATCGGTGATGAGTTCCTGCCACTGCGCCAGCCATCCCGCGGTACGTGGAATCGCGAACAGCACAGTGAACATTTCCGGGCGGAAGCCCATGGCCTGATACATGATCCCCGAATAGAAGTCGACATTGGGATAGAGTTTGCGCTTCACGAAATAATCGTCTTCCAAGGCGATCCTCTCCAGTTCGAGCGCGATGTCAAGTTTAGGACTGCGGCCCGTGACCTGGAAGACCTGCTCGGCGCTCCAGCGAATGATTTTCGCCCGAGGATCGTAATTCTTGTAAATGCGGTGGCCGAAGCCCATCAGCTTGATCTGACCTTCTTTGACTCGCTTGATGTAGGCGGGAATGTTGTCTTTCGATCCGATCTCGTCGAGCATCTTCAATACTTCTTCGTTAGCGCCACCATGCAGCGGACCGGCAAGGGCGGAGGCCGCAGATGCGACCGACAAATAAGGATCCGCCTGCGAACTACTCACCGACCGCATGGCATTGGTGCTGCAATTCTGCTCGTGGTCGGCGTGAAGGATGAAGAGGATGTCGAGGGCGCGCGCAATCGCGGGATTGGCAACGTATTTCGGCTCGACCATCTTCCACAACATGTTCATGAAATTTTCGGCGTAGCTAAGATCGTTGTCGGGATAAACGTAGGGGAATCCGACATTGTGGCGATACGACATCGCGGCGATGGAGGGTACTTTACCGATGAGGCGCTGGATCTGATGCATGCGATTCGCAGGATCATGCACGCCCTTGGCATCGGGATACACGCTCGACAGCGCGGCAATCGTGCTGACAAACATTGCCATCGGATGCGACGAGTAGCGGAAACCTTCCATGAACTTCTTGGTCGTCTCGTGCAACATGGTGTGGTGCGTGATGTTGTAGACCCACGCGTTGAGCTCCTTTTCGGTAGGCAATTCGCCGAAGAGAAGAAGGTAGGAAACTTCCAGGAAAGTGCAGCGCTCGGCGAGAACTTCGATGGGATATCCGCGATAACGCAGAATCCCCTTGTCGCCATCAATGAAAGTAATCGCGCTCTTGCACGACGCGGTATTCATGAACGCGGGGTCGTAGGTCATGAGACCGAAGTCGTCAGAGTTGGTCTTGATCTGGCGCAAGTCCATCGCGCGGATCGTACCGTTCTCCACTGGGACGGTGTAGGTTTTATTGGTGCGATTGTCGGTGATGGTAAGAGTGTTATCTGGCATGGAGTGGTCCGCCTTTATGCGCGCGCTCTGAATTCAAGCATAGCCGAGGGTAGGTCTGTTCCCCAAGTCCAATCTGTGATTGAAATCACAAATAGTTGTGATGTCCGGCGAAGACGGGCACTGGCCCTCGATTTCACGGGCCAGGCGCGGCTTTCCGGACGTAGTAACGATGAAGGGCCTAAAGAGTCTCGAATGGAATAGAGTGCGGATTTCAGGCAAAACAAAACCGGCGGCCGAGGCCGCCGGTGCTGAGAAGAGGTTCGATTCCTAGTTCGAGTCATCGCGGCGCTTCAGGGTCGGACGATCGTCATCAGTCTTCGTAGAGTCGCCTGTCTTGTCGTCGGTGTTGGAAGTGCGCCGCAAGCTAGGCTTGTTAGCATCCTTCTGGTCGAGCAGTTTGTGCTTGTTTTCGATCTGTGCCAAGCGTGCTTTCACTTCGTCGAATTCCGAAGTGGTCACAACGTATTCCGCCTTGGCGGGAAGAATCTTGCGAATCTCTTCCTGCGATTTCTCGATGCGATCGGGAGTTTGCGGATGCGTATCGAAGGCCTTCGACAGGGTTCCGGGCTTCTTCTTCTCCATCGCCTGGATCTTTTCGAAGAATGATACGAACGCCGAGGGATCATAGCCCGCGCGATACATGTACTCAATGCCAAGGTAATCCGCTTCGGCTTCGAATCCGCGAGAGAAGTGCAGGAACGTCAGCGGAATGCCGAGGCCCATGCCCTCATAGATTCCATAGCCGAGCGCGCCGCCCATGAAAATCGCGGGGAGCGAGGCCAGTTGGAGCAGGTTCAAGCGCGTCATTTCGCGTCCGTAGTGGCAGGCGGCCACATGGGCGATTTCGTGCGCCATCACACCGGCCATTTCGGCTTCCTCATCGGCAGCGAGGATCAACCCGGAGTTCACGTAAAAGAATCCGCCAGGCAACGCCATCGCGTTGACTACGTCGGAGTCGATCACCTTGATGGTGAAGGGCACCTGCGCGTCAGAGTTGCGCACCAGGTTCTGGCCGATACGGTTCACATATTCCGTGACGACCGGATCGTTGACGAGCTTGATTTGCGACTCGATCTGCTGGGCGTACTGGCGTCCCATGGCAACTTGCTTTTCGACGCTGTACCAGTTCCCCACCCCGCGACCGCATCCCACATTGCGGTTCCCAACGGCATCGACGTCGGTTTTGCCGCCGTCGTGCTTAATCTGGCTGTCATCGGCCGTAGGCAGCGCAGCGGGCGCCTGCTTGGGCGCGTTCTGCACATCTCCTGATTTCGGCTGATCTTTATCCTGGTCTGAAACCTGCGCCATCGTCCAGGGCCCCGCGCTGAACGCCGCTACCGCCGCTGCGATTGCCAGCCACCTGAATTTCATAAGGCACTCCTTCCGCTGATTATACGCCCGGTCGGGAGCCACCAAGTCCCAATCTTATCCGTCATCGGTTAGACGCTGCCGGTGGAGGTTGGGGTTATCCGGAGGCATGATTTTGGCTTGGGTTATTCGACGAATGAGCGGTCTTTACTGACCCTCTGGAAGGGCCAGCGCTGGGGAAGGCTCGGAGCCGCCAGGCTTCGATTGACCGGCTGTCACCGCGCTTGCATAGCGGCTGCGCCGCGCGGTAACTACGGAAAGCGGAACGCAATCAAAGCCGTTGGGACTGACCAGGCCGGGCTCCTTGATCTGACGCCACCGTTCAATGGCAAGGTTGGACCAAGCGACCGCCTGCTGCCAGTGGCTCGAACGACCGCTGGTAGTTGCGGACCTCTGGGCCAGCAGGTCTTCAATTTCCGCCAACCCTGCATACGAATCGGCTGCGGCGTATAGGGCGTCTTCACCGGAGGATTCAGATTTCATGCCGGTCGAGGTCAGATCTAGGGCCTCGTGAAACCTTCGGGAAGCCGTGGCCAGATCCCCGAGGCCAGTCAGCGAGAACGCCGCGCCGTTGCAGGCGTTAGCCTTGCGCATCCGCGTGCCCCCGTTGGCGGGATCCTCTTTTTCCATGGCGGCGAGAAGGTCAAGAGCCTGTTCATACGAATGCAGAGCCTGACGATAATCGCCATGGCGCCGGAAGATGTCACCGGACACCTGCAAGCGCGATACGTGCATGTGGCGGAATTCGGGTGTTCCAGGATAGCGGCGCAGAAGATCGCCATCGATCGCCATCGCTTTCGCCAGGATTTCGTACGCCTTGAGCTTGTTTCCCAGCCGTGAAGTGTCGTCTGCGAGGTACGAATAGTCCGCGGCGAGCAGCAGAAAAGCCTGGCTATTCGCGGGATCGGCGGCACTCAGTTTGCTCGCGATCTCGACAGTCGCCCGGGCGCTGGCGGCGGACTTTTCCGCATCTCCGTCGGCCATCTGCACCGCGATGAGGCGGTAGTAGCTGTCATGCAAGTCGAGCAGGAGCTTGATGCTGTTTGTGTCGGCGGCGAGTTTCTGCAGTGTCTCTTGAGCGGAGAGGTAGTATTGCAACGCTTCGTGCCTCTGCCCCTGAAGCAGGACTTGATCTCCCATCACTCCCAGTACGGAGGCGTAGTTGCGCTGCCGCTCCGGATCGCCGGGATCCATGGCGTGAAGCTGCGTCGCGAGTTCGAGCTGCTTCTGCCGCAAGGGTAAGGCGGAAGAAAGCTGACCCAGATTGGAGATGATCAGACTACTGGCCAGAACGTCGGCTTCGGCGCCGCAGTCTCGCATGAGTTCCTGCATGAGCTTGGCGTTGCCGGGATGGGCAGGCAGCGCTCTATCGAGCACCTGCACGGCGTGTTGCGTGTATTCGAGCGCCGTGGAGGTTCCTCCGCTCACCGTGAGCGCGTTTGCCGCTAGACGGGAAACTTCGGCAAAGCCGATCAGGTCGTCGATATTTCCGTGATTCGATGCCAGCAAAGCCTGGCGAATGGCCAACGCTTTCTGATAGCTCTTCAGGGCTGCGACGGTATCGCCCGAGTTCGCCGCAAACGGACCGCCCTGCACGTCTCCGATGCGCTTGTAGGCGTCGGCGAGTTCTCGCTGCAGAGACGGATCGCCGCGCGATTCCTGGGCCAGGCTGTCGAGATATTCGAGCGCCCGTTCGACGATCAGCTTTCTTGCTGCAGTCGCGCCGGGAAGGTCCTGGATCGAGTCGTGCAGTTCGAACATGAGCGAGTTGGCCAGCTTGCGGACGTCGTTAAAACGCTCTTCAGCGCGTCGCTCGTTGGCGGCTGCGATGCGAGCCTCGCGCACCGTGGCTGCAATTCCGGCCAGCACCACGAGCAGAACAATCGCGCTGGCCGTAACTCCGAGCTTGTGCCGGATGACGAACTTCCCCGCACAGTATTTCCATGAGTCGCGGCGCGCGATAACGGGAAGTCCCACCAAGTGGCGGCGGATGTCTTCGGCCAATTGTTCGACGGAGGCGTAGCGACGATCGGGTTCCTTGCGCAGCGCCATCAGGACGATGCCGTCAAGGTCGCCGGACAGACGCCGGTGCAACGTTGCCTGAGACGGCTCGATCTCATGACTCGTCGATTGGAATTTAGCCACGGATGCCCTTGGCGCGTTATGCCGTCGCGGTCTCACGGCTGAACTTGAATCAGGTATTTACTTCGGGTCGTTTCTCTCGGCAAGCAGACTTCGGAGATGCTCTTCACTTGTCGCGACGCAGTGAGCCGCGTGCGAGGGACCGTCCTCCTCGTCTTTTTCCAGTTCCGCGCGCTTTTCCTTGTCGTTCCAGAGAGTGAGGCTTTTCTGGCACGAAGTCAAAGATTCCTGCCAGTACACCCTCTTCTGACTCGACGGAGTGCCGGTGCTCGCAGCAAGGATCAAATAGGCCTCACCCAGACCAGAGTAGGCGTCTGCGAGGCCGGAGCGCGGATATCGCATGCTGGCGGTCCGCGGAGACATCTCTTCAAAGCTGGCGATGGACTCGCGAAAGATCTTCGCTCCCGAAGCAGTCTTTCCCAGAGCTAAAAGGCTCCAGCCGATTCCGCTATTGCTGAATCCGAAGTTAGATTTAGCCAGAGAATTCTTCGGGTCGGCTCGCAGCAGATCTCCGAAAATGTGGTGCGATCTGCGATACGTTTCCAGCGCCGCAACATGATCGCCATTCAGGCGATCGTAAGTTGCGAGGCGACTGAGTGCCTCTCCGAGATATTCGGTAATCGTGGCGTTTTCCGGGTGGGCTTTTGATGCTTCTTCCAGAATCGCAGCCGATTTGGACTGCATTGCTATGGCGTGGGAAAGATCGTGGTTGAATCGCATGCACTGCGCGATTCCACTGTAGTCCCCCGCCATATGCGAGCGCAGCAAGAGATTGTTTGGATACGCCTGCAGGGCGGCTTCGCTGATGGAGGCGGCACGTTGATAGTTCTCGAGCGCGGCAGTGACATCACCGATCTGACTCTCCAGAGTTGCCGTGAAGTAATAACCTCCGGCACTCTGATCGGCGAGAGCGGGGTCGTTATTGCCCGGCGGCAGAGGACGTGCGATAGAGCGGGCCTTATTCACCGCCTCGAGAGCCTCCTTAAACTTACCGCTGGACTCCAACACCTGCGCGATTCGGAAGTAGGTGGCAACCAGGTCCCGGCGAACTCCGTCATCGTCGGGATCGGCGGCGACCAGAGCCTCGCGGATCACCATCGACTTGCGATAGCTCCGTTCGGCCCCGGGTCGGTCGCCCAGATTGGCGCCGTAGGGATAACCTAGAACGTCGCCCACTCGTTCGTAGGCTGCAGCCAACTCTTTTTGCAAAGAGGCATCGCCCTTGGATTGCTGACTGAGATTGTCGAGATACTCAAGGGCGCGGGTAACGAGCAGCCTTCGAGCCGGTGTCGATCCGGGTAAGTCGCGGATTGCATCGTGGATCTCGAACATCAGGGAGTTGGCCAGTTTACGAACGTCGTTGAAGCGTTGCTCCGCGCGGCGTTCGTTGGCGGCGGCAATGCGCGCTTCGCGCACCGTGGCGGCGACTCCTCCCAGCACAGCGACGACGACGATTGCACTTGCTGCCACGGTGAGCTTGTGGCGGGCGGCGAATTTTCCAGCGCGATATTTCCAGGAGTCTCGTCGAGCCGCGACGGGACGTCCATCCAGATGGCGGCGAATATCCTCCGCGAACTGCTCCACCGAGGCGTAGCGCCGGTGAGGATCTTTCCGCATCGCCTGCAGCACGATCGTGTCGAGATCGCCGCTCAGGCGCCGGCGCAATTTCGCAGGCGAGCCCTCGCGCACGCCGCTGAGCGTCTCGGCGGATGGAGCAACGTCAGCGGGACTCTCTGTGACCTTCGCGTTCATGCGGGTTTCTGGATGATCGTGCTGGGCCGTTCCGGTTCCCATTCGCAAATCATGCGCGCGAATTCATGGGGCGCACGCGTGTTTTTCGGATAAGGAGACCGCCCGGTGAGCAGTTGGTACAGCACGACTCCCAGCGAGTACACATCGGTTGCCGTGGTAATGGGCTCGCCACGAATCTGCTCTGGACTGGCATACTCCGGCGTCATCGGTCCAGCCATCGTAGTTTCAGCGCCGGCCGCTGGGTCAAGAATCTTGGCGATGCCAAAATCGAGCAGCTTCGGCACGCCGTCCTGCGTGACGAGAATGTTGCCGGGCTTGATATCGCGATGAATCACGAGGCGCTGGTGCGCATACTGCACCGCGGAGCAGACCTGCACAAACAGCCGGAGGCGCTCCGAGACGTTCAACTGGCGGGCGTCGCAGTATTCATCGATGGGCGTGCCCTCAATCAGTTCCATCACAAGATACGGAATGCCTTCATCGGTGGTGCCGCCATCGAGCAGCCGAGCAATGTTGGGATGATCAAGCGAGGCAAGAATCTGGCGCTCGTGACGAAAACGCTCCAGGACCGAGGTGCTGTCGTAGCCCCCGCGCACAAGTTTGATGGCAACTTCCTTTTCGTACTGGCCGTCGGCGCGACCGGCGCGATAAACCTCGCCCATCCCGCCGTGTCCAATTTCCTTGACGATGTTGTAGGCCCCAATGCGGCGTCCCACGCGGCTTACGGGTTGGTCGGTCTCGGACCGGCGGGTCAGATCGATGGCAGGAGTATTCAGGAATCGTGTGCCCGCCTTCTCATCGGAAAGAAGGAGCGATTCGACTTCGTGGCGAAGATCAGAGTCCGCCGCGCACGCCTGGTCGAGGAATGCGGCCCGTTCCTCGACGGGAAGCCCGGAGACTTGGTCAAATACGCCGCGGATTTGTTGCCAACGTTCTGGAGTCATTCGGCGGCGCTCCGGTCGATTTCGCGATGAAGCCAGGCGCGGGCTGAGGTCCAATCTCGCTTCACGGTAGCCGGAGAGATCCCCATCACTTCGGAAGTGTCTTCGATCGTGAGTCCTGTAAAGAAGCGGAGCTCCACGATACGGCTCTGCTGGGGATCCAACTCGCTCAACCGAGTGAGAGCGCCGTCAAGTGCTATTACATCCACGTCCGTTTTCTTCTCGATTTCGAGGGCGTCGTCGAGCGTCAGCTTGCAGGCTCCCACTCCGCCGCGCTTGGCAGCGCTGTGAGCGCGGGCGTACTCCACCAGAATCTGGCGCATGACATGGGCGGCAATGCCGAAGAAGTGTGCACGATTCTGCCATTGCGGCGCGTTCTTGCCCGCCAACCGCATGTAGGCCTCATGGACCAAGGCAGTGCTTTGCAGGGTGTGGTCGGTGCGTTCGCGCTGCAGGTAGTGATGCGCCAAACGGCGTAGTTCGTCGTAGACGAGGGGCATCAGAGACTCAAGGGCATCCTTGTCTCCGTCCCGCCAACGGACTAGTAGCGCTGTAACTGGAGTTGATGGATCCCGATGCAAGGTCTCGCCCCAAAGCGGCAGCCCGAACCGCCGCATTGGGGCGAAGCATATCCGGTATCTGGTTGTCTGTCAAGGAATTGAAAACAGGAGACTTAAGTCTCATAGAAGGCCTTCTCGGAGAGCCGCTTGCGATGCCGTAGCAACTCGCGAGCCAACTTTTGGTACGCCGGACCGGCGCAATCTCGAGGATAGCGCCAAAAAAAAATAATTCGATCCCGTGAGCCAATCCGCAAGCGTTTCACACATTACTGGATAGTGTGGCCCACTTGCTCTCGGGCCGCCAGGCTAGGAGTTCGGGGGGAACTTCACGCCTACGAATCGGATGCTATCCGGAGCTGCGGTAGGGTTGATTAGTGGCAAAACCGTTGCTCCGGATTGCCCGAATTTGACTGCCATACCTCACAAGAACACGAATCCAGGAGCAATTCATTGAGACGCCCCAACCTGCATTCCCGTTTGTTGCTTGTCGTTCTGATCTCCTTCTGCGCCGCCTTGGTACAGGCCCAGACGTACACCGTCCTGCACAACTTCAACGAGACCGAAGGCTGCTGCTCTGACTACCCCGCCGCGATGGCACAGGGCCGAGACGGAAACATCTATGGAACTACTCTGAACGGCGGCACTCATCTCTACGGAAACGTCTTCAAGATGACTCCTTCGGGCACGCTCACCAGCATCTATAGCTTTGACTTTACAAACGGTGCTTATCCCCAAGGCGGCATCAGCCTGGGCCAGGACGGCAACTTCTACGGCACGACCTACCAAGGCGGCGCAAACAGCAGAGGCACGATCTTCAAAGTTACGCCGGCGGGCGTGCACACGCTCCTCTACAGCTTCAGTGATACCGGGGACGGCGCGTACCCCAAAGTGCCTCCCGTGCAAGCGCAAGACGGCAATCTGTATGGCACCACCGGCAATGGGTCAGATTATGTGCTCTACAAGCTGACTACGTCCGGCACATTCTCCGTTGTTGCCACGCTGCTTTCTTCGAGCTACTCACCGCTGCTACTCGGTATCGATGGCGACCTCTACGGCACGACCCTCGCCGGTGGAACTTACAACTCGGGAACGGTTTTCCAATTCTCCCCTTCGCTCAAGACCGTGAAGACGATCTTCAACTTCCATAACGAATGGTCACCGACAGGGCCTCTCATGCAGGGAGTGGACGGCGCGCTGTACGGAACGACATCCTCGGGCGGAACCGGTGATGGCGGAGTGGTTTTCAGGCTCACAATCGCGGGCGTCTACAAGATCCTGCATACGTTCACCACGACAGGCGCCGCGGACGGCAGGATTTCCTTTGGTGGCCTTGTGCAAGGCAGCGACAAGCTTCTCTATGGTGTGGCGTCAGCGGGTGGCGCGAACGGCCTGGGAACGTTCTTCAAGATCAGCACGACCGGGACCGGGTTTACTAATGTCCACGACTTCGCAACGGCAACCGGCGACACGCCTCAGTCGGCGCTTCTGCTGCACACGAACGGAAAGATCTATGGACAAACCTCGCACGGCGGCGCCCACGTCCCTTACGGCGTGGTTTTCAGCCTGAACGCCAGCCTCAAGCCATTCGTTCGGCCGGTGGTTATTCACGCTGCCAAGGTCGGTGCATCCGTTCAACTTCTGGGACAGGGTTTCACCACCGCGACTGCAGTTCTGTTCGGGAGCACCGCCGCCACCACCACCGTAACAAGCAATACCTTTGTGACCGCCAAACCCACCGCCGGATCGACCACCGCTCTAATCACCGTCGACGAGCCGAGTGGCAATCTGACCACGCTTGTGAACTTCAAGATCATTCCCACCGTGACGAGTTTCAGTCCCGCGAGCGGCACCGTGGCATCGCAGGTCACGATTACAGGAGTGAGTTTGAAACAGGCTACGGCAGTGAAGTTCGGCGGCGTCGCAGCCACTACCTTCACCGTCAATTCCGACGCGAAGATAACCGCGACAGTTCCCTCGGGCGCCATCACGGGAAAAATCTCCGTTGTCACGCCCGGAGGCACAGGCAATAGCGCGACCAGTTTCACCGTGAATTAGTTTCCGCCGAAAACATGACGTAAGGGGCGCACGCGTTAGAACGGCCGTAAGCGTTCGAAAGGTTCTCGCATTTGCAGCTGCGTCGTATCAGGCGATGCCTTCAGGCATCGCGTACATCGAGCTCGGATGCCGCGCCTTCAGGCGCTGGGGCGGATTTGCATCACCGAAGTACGGAGCCGATCTAGAAGCGAAAGCGACCACGAAAATCAGGAGCTATGAAATGAAGAATCACGCGCTACGCACCGTCTTGCTGATGTTCGCCGTCGCCGCACTGTCCGCCACGATCGCGCGGGCGCAGACCTTCACAGATCTCTACGATTTCGACGGCACGAACCATGGCTGTTGCTCAACCTATCCGGGGACGCTGGCCCAGGGCCGCGACGGCAATCTATACGGTACGTCCATTAGCGGCGGCGCTAACGGTCGCGGCAACATCTTCAAAATGACGCTCAGCGGCGCGATCACGGTCCTGCACGATTTCAACGTCACCGATGGTGCGGGTCCGCAAGGCGGACTCAGCCTTGGTATGGATGGAAACTTCTACGGTTCCACGAACGGCGGCGGGTCGGGCTCCGGCGGAACCGTCTTCAAGATCACTCCTGCCGGCGTGCACACGGTGATCTACAACTTCGTCAGCAGCGCCACTGGAGGCTTTCCTCGCAGCTCACCCGTGCAGGGATCGGACGGCAAACTTTACGGCACGACCTCCATCGGCGGTGCAATCGTCTACAAAATGACGACCGCCGGAGTACTCACCAAGCTGGCTACGCTTGGCGCGGAATGCGACACTCCTCTTACCCTCGGCATCGACGGCAAATTTTACGGCATCACCAACATCGGCGGCGCAAACAACCGAGGAGCCGTTTTTTCCGTAACGACGACCGGTGTGCTGAAGACCGTCTACAGCTTCGATGACCCAACCGGAGCGCTGCCGTACGGACCGATCTTCCAAGCGACCGATGGAAATTTCTACGGCACCGCGTACACAGGCGGCACGCTTGGCGGCGGTGTGGTCTACAAAATGACTCCCGCCGGCGTGTACAGCGTGCTTCATAACTTCGATACCGCAACACGCGCCAACGGCATCAATCCCGCAACCGGTCTCGTTCAAGGGAGTGACGGATTCCTCTACGGCGTGACCTCCGGCGGCGGAACTTCGCTGGACGGCACCATTTTCAAAATCAAGACCGACGGAACATTGTTCCAGGTCGTCCACAGCTTCGACGGATCACATGGCGCGACTCCCAACTCTCAACCCCTTCTTCACACCAATGGAAAAATCTATGGCCTCACCAACTTAGGTGGAGCGCATAACGACGGCATGCTGTACCGCTTCGATGCAGGTCTGAAATCCTTCGTCTCCCCGGTCGTCCTCAAAGGCGCGAAGGTCGGGGCCGCCGTCGGATTGCTCGGCCAAAACCTCTCCACCACCACTCAGGTATTATTCGGAACTGGCCCCGGCACATTCACCCTGGGCGCCAACGCATTCATGCTGGTGCATCCTGCGGCCGGAGCGAACACCGGCATCATTACCGTGAAGGAACCCGGCGGCAATCTCCTCACCCCCCAAAAGTTCAAAATCATTCCTACGATCACCAGCTTCAGCCCGACCGACGGCGCCGCCGGCACAAAGGTGATGATCACAGGAGTCAGCCTCACCCAAACAACAGCGGTGAAATTCGCCACGGGCAAGGCCGCTACCTTCACCATCAACTCTGACACGCTAGTTACAGCAACGGTGCCTGCGGGCGCAGTCACCGGAACAATTCAGATCACGACTCCGGGCGGCACCGCCATCAGCACCACCGACTTCACCGTGCCGTAATCAAGATCGAGATTCGATCCGGCATTTCCGGCGCTGTCGCACATTTGAGCGACAGCGCCGATTTTTTCTTGACTCCCACACTGCCGGGTGTACGCTTTTATCCGTTCGATTTCCCCCCGTAGTAACAGCTGCAATGTGGGCGGCCGTTGCAGCATCGATCTCTTTCCTGGGCGGTCTATTCTTACGAGGTGCATCATGCTCGATTTCTTAAACACTATTGGCCTGCCAGGATTGATGGCCTTGATTGGCTGCTGGATGATTGTGGGGGCGATCATCGGCAAACTGCTGGCGCTCAGCCACCTGCTTCAACAGGATGTTGTGCTGCAGCGGATTTATCAGCGTGTCATGCTCGGAGTGTTCGGCGCTGTGTTGCTGGGCCCGGGTCTCCATCTTGTTTATCAGGGAAGCGCGGCCCGCGTCGTGTCGCCGACTCCGGTCGACTATGTGGCGCCGCCGGCGAGCGCGAGCCATACGACGGTTCAACCGCAGGCTTCGGAAATTCCCCTACGAACGCCGGAGTGGAAAGCGATTCCACGCGGCCATGCCCGACTGCTGCGGGCCAGCGCTGTTTTTGCGGCGCCGCAGAAGTCCTGCCGCACGGTGGAATCCTTCGGACTCTATGCTCACAATCTTCGCCGCCTGAAGTACCAGCCGTTTCACGGGCAGGTGTATGCCTACGTGGGCGACATCAGCAGCCCGAACAATGGCACGACGAATGTCTATTTATTCTCGACGAGCACCAGTGCGCCCGCCGATGGCAAAATCGACGATCCTACCTTCCAGCGTCTCTGGGGATCGGCTTCCCCGCTGCAAGCGCAGAAGGCAATTCGAAGCCTGGGAGACTCCTTCACATTTCCTTACGACGGCGCCCAGTTCAAGCTGACAGTTACGCAGATCTACAAGGTGTTGGTCGGTAGCGACGAAATCGTGGTGGATATCTGCGAACTATGACCGTCGCCACCACCTGACTTACTTGATTTCTACCTCGTCGATTGCAAACTCGAATTTGCCGGGAGCAACGCTGACAAACGCCAGCGATGTGATCTCGCTTCCGTCGGTGTTGAAAGCCGAGAACGGGAAAGAATACTGCTTCCACTCCGGCCCGGCCACAAAAGGTCTATTCGGCGGCATGCCTTCCGCGCCTTTAGTGAGCACGGCTACCAGGTAAGTCTTCCCGTCCCCCTTGGCCCAGAAGCTGATCGTCTTCTTTTTTGAGAGATTCGCCGGTTCCATGGGAGCCGCACCCGGACCGAAACCAACTCCGCCATACGACGCCTGGCCTGAAGCAACAACCTCGCCTGACACGCGGAGCGCGCCCTTGGAATTGTTCGCCCCGCCCTCGACCCCTTGTATTGCGCTCGTGGACTTGCCCCCCTGCATGGAATCAGAAATCGCAACCCATGATCCGTAGTTGGCGGCGACCTTGAGATCGTCGAACGTACTCACTACTCCTGACTCTGATCCTGCTGGAGGGGGCGGTGGTGGCGGCATCCGGGTGTCACCGTTAACGCCAGCGACGGTCAGATTAACCTTGTCGGTCTGATCAGAACTCGGCCCCACCATCAATTCGAACGTCCCCGGCTCGACGACTTTGTGCATGTCGACGTTCAACATCGACAGCATGTCAGGAGTAATCGTGAACTCGACTTTCTTCTTCTCGCCCGGCTTGAGCGTGATGCGTTGAAATCCCTTGAGCTGCATGACAGGGCGCGTCACGGAAGCGATTCTCTGATGTACATACAACTCGGCAACCTCGTCGCCCTCCCGGGCCCCAGTGTTCGAGACCTCGACGCTCACCTGGGCAGTGCCGGCAACCTTGATCTCTTCAGGCTCGACTTTCAGATTTTCGAACTTGAAGGTCGTATAACTCAGACCGTAGCCGAAGGGATAGAGCGGCTTGCGCGTGCTGAATGCGTAACTGCGATTCGCAGACGGTTTGTGATTGTAAAAATCTGGCAGATCGCCCACGGAGTGCGGAAACGTGATGGGCAACTTGCCGCCCGGATTCACATCACCAAAAAGGACGTTAGCCGCCGCCGTGCCGCCTTCCTGCCCGAGATACCAGCCTTCGAGAATCGCCGGGACGTGCTCGGCAATGTAGTTGATCGATAGCGGCCGTCCATTGATAAGCAGCACCACCGTCGGAGTTCCCGTCTCGACCACGGCCTTCACCAAGTCATTCTGTGCCCCCAGCAGGTCGAGCGAATCGCGATCTCCCAGGTGCTGCTCCGACCATGCTTCACGATTCGTGCTCTCGTTTTCTCCGACAACCAGAATGGCGACATCAGACTTACGCGCCGCAGCCACCGCCGCGCTGATGTTTTCTGTCTGAGTGCTGGGATCGATGAGGTGAACGTTGTCGCTGTACCAGCCTCTCCACCCGGGCTTGGCATCGGTGATCTTGCAGCCTTCGGCATAGAGCACCTGCGCTTTGGCGCCGACGCGATCGCGAATGCCCTGCAGAACGCTCACGCCGTGCGCGGGCTCGCGGCTGTATCCGCCAAGATGAACGTCCGCGGCGTCGGGCCCGATTACGGCAATCGTCTTCAGTTTCGCGAGATCGAGCGGGAGAAGACTCTTGCCATCTTTCAGCGGCTCATTCTTCAGAAGCACGACCACCTCCTGCGCGGCTTTCAATGCAAGTTGGCGGTGCTCAGGGCTGTTGGTGGTCTTCTCTGCGTAGTCCGGATCGACGTACGGGTTATCGAATAGTCCGAGTCGGAATTTCGCGGTGAGCACTCGCAAAACGGCCTGATCGACTTCGCTTTCCGGGACAATTCCCTGCTTCACCTGATCGACCAAACTGCGGTAAGGAGCTCCATCGGAGAGATCGAAATCCACCCCGGCCGAGAGCGCGAGGCGCGCAGCCTCAGCATTGTTCGCCGCTACGTGGTGAGTTTCCACCAGCATCTGAATCCCATTGCCATCGGAGGTTACAAATCCGCGGAAGCCCCACTCCTCGCGCAGAACTTTCTCCAGCAGCCAGTGATTGATATGCGACGGAATGCCGTCAATCTCGTTGTAGGAGGCCATCACACTCCCGGCATGAGCTTCTTGGACCGCAGCCTGAAACGGCACCAGAAAATTCTCGCGGATGATGCGCTCGGAGTAGTTTCCCGGCCCCGTGTTCGTGCCGCCCTCCGGTTGGCCGTGAACCGCAAAGTGCTTCGCCGTCGCCATCACGTGATGGCGGTCGATATTGAACATGTCGCCCTGGAATCCCGTAATCGCGGCGACGCCCATGCGCGCGGCCAGGAACGGATCTTCGCCGTACGTTTCCTCCGTACGGCCCCAGCGCGGATCGCGGGCAATATCGAGCACCGGGCTGAAGACCTGACTGACGCCGGCGGAACTTGCTTCGTCAGCGACCGCTGTGAAGACTCTGTGCGCCAGTTCCGGGTCCCACGTGCTGGCCAGGCTCAACGCTTGCGGGAAGCTGGTGCTGCCGTACTCCATGAATCCGTGGAGGCCTTCGCCCATGAACAGCGCCGGAATGCCGAGCTTGGTTTTCTCGTGCAGATATCGCTGCACCGCATTGCGCAAGATCGCCGCGCGTTTTGCAGGAAACGTCATCTCGACATCCCACCAGTGGCTGAACACTTCCCGCGCCTGTTCTGCGGTATAGGTGCCGGTGGTGTCGAGAATTTGCGCATGCGCCTGTGAGCCCCCACTGATCTGCTCAATCTTTTCCTCGAGAGTCAGCCGCGGCAGTAGATCAGCCGCGCGGTCCTCGGCCGTCAGCGCAGGATTGCGGTATTTCGGAGTTTCCGCGGTTTTGTCTTGCGCAGCCGCGCAGACGGTCAACAATAAGGCCAGCACAATGAAGAGCGGAGTTGTCGAGCTTAGGAAATGAAGGGCGGCGTTTCGCACACTGGCTGCCATTGCGGAGCCTTTCTAAACAGGTGAGGTGGGTAACGCTATGAACTACGGAAGTATAGTCGCTTCGGTTCCATGATTGTTGGAGCAGGCTCCTTGCGCCTCCACCGCATAGGTGTTGACCCGACGGCGAGTAGTGGTCATGTTATAATGACCATGTTAATGGAGCCATAGTCATGAAGACGATTCCTGCAGGCGAATTCAAGGCCCGTTGCCTCACCCTCATGGAGGACGTACGCAACACCCGGGAGGCCGTCTTGATTACAAAGCGCGGCAAACCGGTCGCAAAGCTTGTGCCCGCTGAGGAGTCGAACCACGAATTCATTGGTCGGCTCAAGGGCGTGATCGAGATTGTGGGGGACATTGAATCGCCCGTCGAGCCGCCCGAAGCATGGGAGTCGTCGCGGTGATCTTGCTCGACACGCACGTTCTGGTGTGGGCGGTTGACGATTCCAAACAACTCTCGCGCGCCGCGGCGTCCGCCATTCGTCGAGCACGTCAACATGGAGGTCTGGCGGTGTCGGCAATCACGGTCTGGGAACTCGCGTCGCTTCTGGCCAAGGGAAGAATTCGAGCCTACGGGACTGTCGAAGCCTCCGTTCGCCTATTGCTTGAAGAGGTTGCCGTCCGCCCGATTACTCCAGAGATTGCGGCCTTGGCTGCGCAGTTTCCCGATGATTATTCCCGTGATCCCGCGGACCGCCTGATCGGAGGAACGGCGCGAGCCGAAGGTCTCACCTTGGTCACACGCGACGAAAATCTCCGCCGCAGCCCATTAATCCGCACCGTTTGGTAAGGCCGAAATCTCACTCCGATATACTTAAACTTAGGAGGTGACCTGTGGGAATCCTTCTCGTCGTTGTCGTGATCTGCGGTCTTCTCTTCTTCGCAGTGCGTTCTTCACTCAGCTATGACGCAGAGTTTCGCAAGGGACAAGATGCGGGCGACGTTTCGATTATCGGCTTGACTGAGTTCGACTCGCCGTCCGACTCAATCCATGTCCACTCACCGCACCACACGGCCCCAGACTGCGGCAGCCACCGCGATACTGGTTGCGACTTCGGAGGTCATGGTGGTTTCGGTGGCGGACATCACTAAAGGCGCGGGCGGGGCGCCCGCGCCACACAAACTCAGTCGTAATACTCCAACCCCAGATGCGTGATCATCTCCTCGCCCTTCAAATGGCGCAACGTATTCTTCAGCTTCATCGACTGAATGAACAGATCATGCTCCGGATACAGCCCCGGCACCGTCATCGGAGACTTAAAGTAAAAGCTTAACCATTCCTGGATGCCCAAACCGCGCAACGCGGAACAGCGTTTCGCCAGATCGAGGAACAGCACCAGATCCAGCACGATCGGCGCGGCGAGAATCGAATCGCGGCACAAAAAGTCGACCTTGATCTGCATGGGATAGCCTAGCCATCCGAAGATATCGATGTTATCCCACCCTTCTTTGTTATCACCACGAGGCGGATAGTAGTTAATGCGAACCTTGTGATACATATTGCCGTAAAGTTCAGGGTACAAACCGGGCTGCAGAATGTGCTCCAGCACGCCCAGCTTTGATTCTTCCTTGGTCTTGAACGATCCGGGATCGTCCAGGACCTCGCCGTCGCGGTTGCCCAGAATGTTTGTCGAATACCATCCGCTCAACCCGAGCAAGCGCGCCTTGAACGCGGGCGCGAGAACGGTCTTCATCAGCGTCTGGCCAGTCTTGAAATCCTTGCCGCATATGGGTGCTTCGTTTTTTCGCGAGAGTTCGAGCATCACAGGCAAGTCAACCGTCAGGTTCGGCGCGCCATTGGCGAACGGTACTCCCTCCATGAGCGAAGCGTAGGCGTAGATCATCGAGGGCGCGATCATCTCGTCGTTGTCGCGCAGCGCTTTTTCGAACGCCTTCACCGACTGATGCGCGGCCGTCGGTTCAATGAATGACTCGGTCGATCCGCACCACATCGTGATCAGCCGGCTCGCGCCACTCGTCTTCTTGAAGTCCTTGATGTCACCGCGGAGTTGCTCGGCCAGATCCATCTTCGACTTGCCCTTCTTCACGTTGGGACCGTCGATTTTCTTGACATAGTTGTGATCGAACACCGCGGGGCGCGGCTTGATCGATGACAGGAACGGCTTCAACTGCTCGAGCAGCCGATAGTCCAGCACGCCCGCATTCGTAGCCGATTCGTACATGTTGTCTTCGAAAATATCCCAACCGGTGAAAACCAAATCATCGAGCCCAGCCAGCGGAACGAATTCCTTCACCTTCGGAGAGCGTGCGTCGGTACGCTTGCCGAGCCGGATGGTCCCCATCTGCGTGAGCGATCCGATGGGCTTCGCCACGCCTTTGCGAATCGCTTCGACGCCGGCGACGAACGTTGTGGCCACGGCGCCCATTCCCGGGATCATGACGCCGAGCTTCCCTTTTGCCGGCTCCATGGAGCCGCTATCCGTCTTCGGCGTCGACCGTTTTACGCTACCCGTTCTCGCCAGCTTCATCTCGCGACTGGCCCGCTCGGCATGGGCCAACGCCGTCTCGCGATGCTCGTGCTCCCGCGCCGATGCGGCGTTAGCGAACTGCTTGCGATGGCGACGCCCATCGGCGTCCCACCAGTCGGCCATGAATACTCCGGGGCGTTTCTGATACATGATGATCTCCTGTGGTGGCGGTGGCTGGTCACCGCCACCGGAACTATGAATACTCTCATGATCCCCAAGGGATTGCAAATCTATGCGGTCAAATGAGCAGCACAACAACTGAAGGGGACAGAGTTAACATCGAACGGGAAACTGCTCTATTGGAACAAAGAAAACGGTCTGTGATACCTGACTTATCTCATTCCGAAAAGCATCGTTGCCAACATCAGAAGCATATAAGCGGGCAACAAGCTTTGCCAGTCGTATCTTTTTATCCGACCCCAAGTAGTGGCGGCTGGCAGGGCCACTAGAATAGCCATCAACACGACCGCAAGGAACTTTCCGATCAAGTCGTAGCCCGTCCAGTGGCGCAAGATCGTTAACAGTACGTCTAAAGAAACGACGGCAGCGAGTGACTTTATCACCCAGACCGGTGTTCCAGCGGCAATTGGGGTCTTCGTTTGCTCCATGACAGTCGACCTCGTGCATCATCATACTCGCATCCATAGCGACTCGATATTCCGATCTTGTGTAAGACTTCTTCCCGCACTCTCACTTGCTGATCCTTCCGATAGATTCTTTGCATTGGACTCTTGCACCATTCGTGCTGCATACTGATTCCACTTCGCACCCAGCTCAGCAGCCGGTTCCCGCGAAGCAGCTGTTTGCGTGCCAGCCCTGCAGCGGCGTGCAATTCGTTTTGACCCCGTTGATCTCCACCTCAATCTGAGCCCACGCCATTCGGTTCGCGCCGATAGTGTGCTCTTCAGACTGGTCTTCAAAACAAAGTGAAGACAAAGGAGATTCCATGAAAACCATTCGCAACTACGTTTACGCCGCGCTGTTAGCGGCGAGCGCTCTGACATTCGTACCCAGCGCTGCCTCCGCGCAGGAAATGGCGAAAGGCAAGTTCACGCTCACGCATGACGTTCGCTGGCAAAACGCCGTGGTCCCGGCCGGAGAATACCGATTCTCGCTCGACTCCGAAGGCGGTGGGGGGATGCTCATGATTCGCGGCGTGCGCAGTGGATTCATGTTCATGGTGCGCGACACCGTGGACACCAAGCCGTCTGATCTCAGCCGGCTGGTGCTGCAATCCACGCCTGAAGGGAGTTACGTCAGTGCCATGCAGCTGCCCGAGTTTGGTGTGACGCTGAAATTCAGCGTGCCATCGACGGAGAAACAGATGGCCAAGGCGACAACCCCGTCCTTGGCATCAGGCCAATAGTTTCTCCGCTGCCCATAAATCGAGGGCGGATACCCAACCAGGTATCCGCCCTCGGTTTTTTCTATAGGACTATTTGGAAAAAACGAGGAACCGAATCGCGACCTAGGTCGGGCGCTCCTGCGAGCTCCCTCTCACTTCATCGCTGAGCACGATCGCTTCCGCAATTTCCTTCATGGGTTTGCGCTTTTGCCGGCTTTGCCGCTGCAATGCCAGGTAGGCTTGCTCTTCGTTCAATCCCAGATCGCGCTGCAAAATGCCTTTCGCCCGCTCAACGATCTTCCGAGTCTGCAATTGTTGAGAGAGTGTGGTGTTGGCATCTTCCAGTCGCGCTAGTTCAAGCTCCGCACCTACGAGGAATCCTACGGTTGAAATCATGCGAATCTCGCGCCGCCGGTATACGTGATGCTGGCGATGCTGCAGGTTGATGACGCCAACGACGCGCCCTCGGCACAACAGAGGCACCGACAGAAACGCCTCGTAGCTATCCTCAGGCAACTCGTGGAAAAATTGAAAGCGCGGATCCTGCGCGGCCTTCTCCGCGACGGCCACAGGTTCGCGATGCTCCGCCACCCATCCTGTAATGCCCTGCCCCACGCGCAACTTCAATCGATCAACAGCTTCAGGATGCGGATTCTTCGACGCCCGCAGCACTAGCTCATCGCCTTCGAGCAGGTAGACCAGGCAGGAATCGCATTTCACCAGCGCAGAAGCAAACTCGACAACGCGGTTCAGCACATCATGAAATCCGTCCGCCGATCCCAGCCGAACGCTGATTTCGTGGAGTACATCTACATGTGATTCCTCGACAGATATTAAGGGGTCCATGGGTTACATTATCGATCTTGTAGAGATTAAGTCTAATTCCAAATTTTGATGGGTCCGATAAAGGATTTCCGTGCGGATTGTTACCAATGTTTAACATCTTCAGCCGAGGTCGCGACATCGAGATGGAGGCCGGAGGAGTGGAAAGTTGGTCCTCCCTCTGTTTGCGTTCTCCGTGTCCTCTGTGGTTGATGCCTTTAAGGTTTCGCGTCTAGATCGACCATCTTCACCGGCAAGTCCCAGTGCGCGTCGAGAATCTCAAAGCGGCGCTGCTCCTCGCGAAGATAAGTCTCCTGATCGGGCCAGAGCTGTTTCTTCAGCGAGTCTTCCTCGAAAGACTCATTGGCGACGGTCGCATTCTTGAAGACGATGGTCACGCGGAAATCCCAGCGGCCGTCTTCGGTCGTATGGTAGCGCGGCTGATCCATCCAAACCTTGACCATCCGCCCCAGTTCGACTTCCTTCTTCAGCAGAGGATAGTGATTTTTCTTGAACAGCTTGAGAAATTCGTCGGCGTGCCCCCACTTCGTCTTGTAGTAGTACTCCACCACAAACGGCTGATCCGGTTCGCGCTGGACTGGGCGTGAGAGGCAGTCGGTAGGGCCACTACGACGAACAACAGTGCGGCAAGAATGCGGACGCATGTGGAATCATGTAGATCCTCCTAGCGAATCGGTGCTTTCGCTCGTACACCAAGGTGAGACGGACAGCAACGGTCTCTCTGGGCCGCCAGTGGATCATCAAGGACACGAGCAGGCCACTTCTAGAATGCCAGTTTCGAGTATCCGTGTGAGCTGGCATGCCCGCCTCAATCAGAGTGTCGCAAACCCGATCAGGTTCGACAAACGCGCCAAAGCGGACAGATCCGCGGAGTCGACACGTGCGTCCACTGGACCATGATTCCTGATCTCAGCGATCTCCTCGCTGGAGTACTCCGAAATCCCGGATCGAGTCTGCTTGGTCTTAGGGGAGCATACTGGTGAGTGCCGACTCATTCACGAGAGCGGCCATTTGATCGCGGCTCGAGCGTCTGGGTTGCCCCGTTTTCTCGATCGAGATCTATCCCATCTTCGGAGTTACGCGCTTCGGAAAACCTTGGTCACGATTTTGATCCTCGCGATATCGCAATGGGCAGAGGTCCTCGCTCAAGCGGTTATCGCGATTCCATTGGTGGCCTGGATTGCCGATATTCGGCTGCAACACCCGATTCGAAGCCGTGAACATGCTCTTCGTGATTCTCGGTGTTCGTTACGTCTAGGCGGTTGCGGCCTTCAACCTGACTGCCCACTCCGCCGCTAATGACAGGCAGCCACGGCGTCGGGAAATTTCCCCGCGCTCCTGAGACGCGAACGACGGCAACAGGAATTCAAGTCGAATCGCGACCATCGTGAAGCGCGGATCGCAACCACTGCAGGAGCATACTACTCGTGCGCTCAAGGTTCGACGCTTGCCGTCCGATCCGATTCTGCCAATGACTCCAAACAAAATACACAACGCCCGCCACCAGCGCGACTCCGATCACCGCGTCGAACTTGTGCAAATACTTTCCCAGCTCGCGCCAATTCTCCCCTAACTTCATGCCGAACCACGCCAGCGCGAGGCACCAGGGCCACGATCCCAGAAAACGTGTAGATGTGGAAACGGCCGCGGGGCATGCGGGCAACCCCTGCGGGCAGCGCAATGAACGTGCGAACTACCGGCAGCAGGCGTCCGATGAAAACAGCAAGATATCCCCAGCGCAGGAAGAATCGGTCGGCCCAGTCCAGTTCGCGGCGGCCCATCAGAATCCAGCGCCCATAGCGCTCCACGAGCGGGCGTCCGCCATAACACCCGATCTCATAAGCGACCAGCGATCCCACATTGCACCCGATCGCGCCCGCCGTCGCGAGCCAGAACAATTTGAACGTGCCCTGAAAGGCAAGGTATCCGCCAAACGGCATGATCAACTCCGAGGGCAGTGGAATGCACGCGGACTCAATCGCCATGAGAAATGCGATGCCGGCATACCCCGTCATCGCAACCACTTTGCTGATGAAGACGAACAGGACACCGAGAAGTTTTTCAGTCATAAGAACGAGTTCTCAGTTCTCGATTCGCAGTTCTCCGCAAAGGCCCGGACGGGACTTAACCGAGAACCAAGAACTGAGAGCTGGGAACCGGTCTTCCAGTGTATCGGAAAAATCGCGGCCGGAATGCCGCAGCTAGAACGAGCCTTCTTGCGTAAACGCGTAGCCGGGCAGCGTTGCGCCCTGTGGAGACTTGCTAACCTTCACTCGAACGGTGGGCGCTTCCGGAGCGGTGATACCCGCAGGCCGCAGCATCGCGAATTGGGTGAAGACTTCGTTGTAAACCTTGGTGACCAGATAATCCTGGCCGTCGGCGTCGCTGCGCCACACTTGCCCGAGTTGGATGGAATTCACTGCCATGGTTTTTCCTGACAATCGTTCCTGACGAGCGAGGTAGCTCCAGACTACCGGGGGGCAAGGCACGCGTCAATTGCCGGCGAGGTTACCGAGGGACAACGCCATTCCGTAGCGCCGGGCGTCTTGCGTGCCGTCATGGAGGGCGTCTCGCCCTCACACTTGAACCCGCCGCAATTGCGGTCACCGCCACCACCAGCGGACCTAAGCCCCCCACGATCGCTGCTAAGATATTTGTCGCAAGGAGATTTTCATGCCGCGTGGTGTAGTCCCCCGCCAGCCCGCAAGAACCGGCCGCCAGGATAAAGTTCGTCTAGCCCTGCCTGCCGGCAGCAAAAGTACTCGTGTGGGGACGGGCGCATTCGCCCGTCCAGCCCCGAAGGGGCGCAAGAAAGCCACGCCGAAGCCTGCTCCGGCCACAAAGATTAAAGGCTACAATCCCCTGGCTCCCGACCGCGTCTCCGAAATCCTGAAGCGCCTCGACGAGCGTTATCCCGCCGTGACCTGCGCGCTCACGCACTCGAGCGCCTGGGAACTTCTGGTTGCCACGATCCTCTCAGCCCAGTCGACGGACGTGAACGTCAATCGTGTCACTCCCGAACTCTTCAGAAAATATCCCACGGTCGAAGCCTTCGCCGCACTGACTCCTGAACAACTCGAGCCCGACGTGCGCTCAACTGGATTCTTCCGCAACAAATCAAAGTCGGTGGTCGGCGCGGCCAAGAAAGTGGTCGCCGAGTTCGGCGGTCAGGTTCCCGACGACATGGAAAAGCTTCTCACCCTGCCCGGTGTCGCCCGCAAGACTGCGAACGTCGTGCTGGGCACATGGTTCAAGAAAGCCGAAGGCGTGGTCGTCGATACGCACGTGCATCGCATCTCGCGGCGGCTGGAACTCACGACGGAGAATGATCCGCAGAAGATCGAGCAGGACCTCATGCGCATCATCCCGCGCGAGAAATGGATCCTCTTCTCCCACCAGATCATCTGGCATGGCCGCGGACTCTGCTTCGCCCGCAAGCCCAAGTGCGTTGAATGCCCGCTCGAGAATCTGTGCCATGCCGGCGACAAAACCTGGAGCACCGTCGACATGCACAAGAACGCGAAAGCGTAGGATCGCCTCTCCTACTCGCTCCCTAGTTCGTTCAGCACCGGCGCACGCAGACCCTGAAGGCGCATATTCGCCGGCCTACCCTGCGCAAACACGACCACTTCGTTCGCACCCGTTCGAAGCCACGGGGCGGGGACGTACAAAGTTTGCTGCGGGCCGACATTCCAAAATCGCCCCAGCGCGTGACCATTGATCCAGACTGCTCCCTTGCTCCAGCCGCGCGTATCGAGAAAAGTGTCGCCTGTGCTGGCCAGATCGAAATGACCACGATAGAAGGCGGGGCCGAAGGACATACTGCGTTTCGCTTTCGAAAACTGCAGCTTCGTCAAATCGTCCATCGGCAACGGGAAAACCTGCCATCCTGTCAGTTCACGTCCTGCGAGAGTTACCGAGCCGTTGATTCCCTGCCGCTCCTTACGCAACTCGGCCGTGAAGTTGATGCGACCCGAGCCTTCGACGAGAATATCTACAGTCGACTCTCCTCCGGCTACGATCCGCAAGTGATCCTGCTTCTTCCTCCGATCCAGCGTGCCGGCGAGTTTGCCGTTGACGAATACCTGGGCGTAGCTGCGCAGTTCGCGAATCTCCAGATCACCCACGGCCGGATCTTTGATTTTCGTGCGGTACAGAATGTATCCGTAGGACTGGCCAAACGTCTCCATGCTCCGCGGCTCTTCAACCACCACAGCGGCCGGCAGGTTCGACCATAGCGGTGCGCCCTCCGTCAACTCAAATTCCGGCACCTCAATCACCGGCAGCGGTGCCGGCGGATCAGGAAGTTCTATCCCCGGACGATGTTTCGCGATCACGTCGCGGAACGCGAAATATTTCTTCGTCAGCACGCCCGACTCACTTACCGGAGAATCGTAGTCATAGCTGGTCACGTCGGGTTCGTAGTTGTCGTGGTCCCAGTTCGCGCCGTTCATGAAGCCGAAACTCGTTCCCCCGTGAAACATGTAGAGGTTGATGGAATATCCCTGGCTCAGAATCCAATCGAGTTCTTGCGCCTGCTGGGCGACGTCGGTGTCGTGATGCGCCTCGCCCCAATGATCGAACCATCCGTCCCAGTACTCCCCGCTCATCATCGGCCGTCCCGGCCGAAACTTCTGCAGCTTGGCGAATTCTGTCTTGGCCTCGCCCGGGCCGAAGTTGACGACCGCATGAATGTCGGGCAACGTGCCTGCTGGAAGTTCGTCGCCACCATCGGCGGTATAGAGCAGCGCTTCTCCCAGGCCAGCGTTCGTCAGGGCCGCAAGAATGCGCTTCAGGTATTCCTTGTCGTTTCCGAACGAGCCATATTCGTTCTCAACCTGCACGGCGATAATCGGCCCGCCCCGCGTGATCTGCAGAGGAGCCAGTTCCCTGCCAAGTCTCATCAGAAACTTCTCCGCCGGGCCCAGAAACTTTTCGTCGCCGCTGCGCAAAACAATATTCGGATCGGCCAGCAACCACGCTGGCAGGCCGCCCAGATCCCATTCCGCGCACGCATACGGCCCGGGCCGCAGGATCACGTACAGACCTTCCTCCTGCGCCATGCGAACGAACGCCGCGACATCAAGCCCTCCGCTGAAGTCGTAGACGCCAGGCCGAGGCTCATGCACGTTCCAGAAAATGTAAGTCGAGATCGTGTTCAGGCCCATCGCCCGCGCTTTCTTCAGGCGATCTCGCCAGTACTCTCGCGGAATACGCTCGTAGTGCATTTCGCCCGAGATAATCTGCAACGGCTTGCCATCAAGCACGAAGTGTTCGCCCTCGATGCCGATGTGATGGGCGTTTGTTTGACCGGCCTGCGCCCGGACCATCGATCCGCAAAGTACGCAGACAGCGAGTAAGCCGAAGTTAAGTAGTGAGCGAAAAAGCGTTGAGCGATTCATGAATGTTTACGACCTGATCTTGATTAACCTGATCTTGAGTAACCTGATCTTGATTCATATGACCGCCTGCAACCGCCAAACGGCCTCTGCTAGACTCTCCTTTCTACCTTACCTTGAGGTTCCGCGCCATGCGCCGCTGCGCACTCTTTGCTATCGTCATATTCATGAGCACCGTTGTCGCTGAGACCGTCGCCCAGACTCTGCCTGCGCCGCAGGCCGTTACCGATCCAAAAAAGATTTCGTCGAAGCCGAATGCGCAGGTCGACCCGCGCAGCCTGACCATCGAGAAGCTATACATGACGCGCCAGATCGGCCGTCCGACGTGGTCACCCGACGGCAAGAGCGTCGCCTTCATCTCGAACATGAGCGGGCGCAACAATCTGTGGACCGTCCCCGCCGAGGGTGGATGGCCGGTGCAACTCACGGTCAGTGACCAGCGGCAAACTTCGCCCGCGTGGTCGCCTGACGGCAAGTGGATCGCCTACCAATCCGACTACGACGGCGACGAGCAGTGGGATATTTTTCTCGTCTCGCCGAAGACCGGCAAAGTCGTGAACCTCACGCAAACGCGCGAGATCGCAGAGTTAAATCCAACCTGGTCGCCCGACGGCCGTTACCTCGCGTACGAAGTGAAACCGAAAACTTCCGCCGCTTACGAGATCGACATTTACGACATGGTGATGCGCGAGGTGAAGCACATCACGACCAACACTCCGCAGGACAAGGGGAATTCCGGGCCAATCTGGTCGAAGGACGGCAAGTACATCGTCTACACACAGGAGCAAGCCAAAGGCACCGACTCGAACATTTTCATCGCGGATGTCGCCACGGGAAAGAGCACGCTACTCACACCGCATGAAGGCGAGCAACGATACTCAGCCAATGACCTCTCCCCCGATGGCAAACATATTCTCCTGAGTTCGAATGCAGCGAATGGTTACGAAAACATCGGCCTTCTCGACGTTGAAACGAAGAAAATCACCTGGCTCACCAAAGACAAATGGGAAATCCGCGGCCACGAGTTCTCCCCCGACGGCAAGCACATCACCTTCAGCGCCAACGTTGACGGCAACGAAGACATCTACTTATACGACTTGGCAACTGGAAAGAGCACCGAACTCGCCATTCCTAAAGGTGTGAACGAGCCCGCAGGCGGCCACACCGCCTTCACTTCCGACGGCCAGCGCCTGCTCTACTATCACAACGGACCTACGGCTCCCGGCGATCTCTGGGTCTACCACCTTGCCACCGGCAAGTCGACGCAACTCACGCATTCGCTCGTCGCCGGAGTTCGCTCCGAAGACATGGTCGAGCCCTACCTCGTGCATTATCCCAGCCGCGACGGCAAGTGGACCATCTCCGCCTTCCTCTACGTGCCCTTCAACATGGCGCGCAACGGGCAAAATGCGGCCATCGTTTACATTCACGGCGGACCGACTTCGCAATCCATGAACTCGTTCAACCGTTTCGTCCAGTTCGCCGCGAATCAGGGATACATGGTGCTCGCCCCCAACTATCGCGGCTCGACCGGCTACGGCAAAGAATTTCAGCAAGCGAATTTATTCGACATGGGCGGCGGCGATTTGCAGGACGTGCTGGCTGGCGTCGACTGGATCAAGCAGACTGGCCATCTCGATCCCAAGAAAATCGCCGTCATGGGCGGAAGCTATGGCGGCTATCTCAGCATGATGGCCGTCACGAAAGCGCCGGAAGTGTGGGCGGCAGGCGTGCCCATTGTTCCCTTCGTGAACTGGTTCACCGAAATCGAAAACGAAGACCCTGTGCTGCAGCAATCCGACCTCGCGACCATGGGCGATCCCGTAAAGAACAAAGCGCTCTACGAAGACCGCTCGCCGATCAACTTCATCGATCGGGTAAAGGCTCCGCTGCTTCTGCTCGCTGGAGGCCACGATCCACGCTGCCCGAAATCAGAAACCGAGCAGGTTGTCGCCGCCATCAAGAAACGCGGCGGCATCGTCGACTCCAAGATCTACGAGAATGAAGGCCACGGCTTCGCCCGCGTCGAGAACCAGATCGACGCCTACAAGCGCGTCGCCGATTTCCTGCTGGCCCACGTAGTCCCCGCGGACTGCAGTTGCTCGCTCACCGAGTAGATGGATTCTGTCGTCGCTGGTTATCTCTGTGTAGCCCTGTGTTCCCTGTGGTTAATGCTTTTGTGACGTCGCGGCGACGCAGATTGCCTGAACCAACCCCGGGATCGTAAATTCTTTCGCCGCGATATCGACCTTCAACCCAAACTCCCGCAGCGTAGCAGAAGTCACTGGCCCAATCGAAGCCATGAGGATTCGTGTTGTGCGGCGCGGGCGCTCTCGCCCGCGATCTGCAGCGAGCTTAGCTGCCGCTGAACGTGAGCCCAGCAACCGCACGAAGTTCCGCACAGTCGAAGAACTGGTAAACGTTACAACATGGGGCCGCCGTTCCGGACTTTTAACCAAGGCCCGCAGTCGCACCCGCGACGCACGCGGCACCACAGTCTCATAAGCTTCCACGACGTCGACCTGGGCCCCCGCCTTGCGCAATTCACGCGGAATCACATCCCGCGCGACTTTCGCGCGCACCAGCAGCACGCGTTTCCCTTTCACTTTGCTCTTGAGACTGCGCACCACAGACTCGGCAACATATTCTTTCGGCACAACATTGACCTTCACGCCGCGCTGTTCGATTGCCTTCTTCGTCGCCGGACCAATCGCTGCCACGCGCAGGTGGCCGAGAGTATCGGCAGTAAGCCGCAACGAAGTCATCCGTTCCAACATCGCCTCGACGCCATTCACGCTGGTCAGGATGAGCCAGTCGTAGCCGCTCAGATTCTTTAGTGCAGTATTCAGCGGCTTGAACGAACGTGGCTTCCGAATTTCGATGAATGGAATCTCAACAACGTCGGCGCCCAACTTTCGCAGTTCACCAGAAAGCGCGCCCGCCTGATGCCGCGCCCGCCCGACAAGCACTCGAATTCCATCCAGCGGACGTTTTGCTAATGGCATTCTTGTTCTCTATGGGTCACCGGGGTCCACCGGGTGCCCCATTTCTCGCGCGTTCTTGGCGCGAGAAGTGGGGAATGTGGAACCGGACAATTCACTGTTCCTTCTTCTCACCCAGTCCCTGTGCACGCATCAGATCCGCCACACCTGACACTACCGTGTCCTTCGCCGCACCCAGCGACGCGATCACGTTGCTCTGTTCTTCTCGCGTCCGGTTCTGGCTCAGCTTCAGTTTTGCCTCGATCCGGCTGACCGCGATTTCGAATCCGACAATATGACTCAACATGCGCTCGCGATACGCATCACCCAAACTATCCCACTGTGCGCCATACGCCGCCTCGAACGTTCCAATCAGTTCGTGCAGCACGCCTTGCAGATCCTCGGCGGACGCGAACACTCGCGCATTGCCATACACATGCACCGCGCCATAGTTCCAGGTAGGAACGTTCTCGCGCGCCGTATAGTTGGAGGTCGACACGTACGCGTGCGGCCCATGAAAAATCAGCATGCAACTGGGCTGCTGTTCGAGATGCCGCCAGTGCGGATTCGCCTTGGCCACGTGGCCGCGAATCACCACATGATCCGCCGACTCCCGAACCACCACGGGAAGATGCGTCGCGAAAGGCCCGGCTTCGGTAGACGAGACGAGAATCGCAAACGGATTCGCGCGCATGAACGCGATCTCAGTTGCGTGGTCGCGAACGCGGAAATGTTCAGGGATGTACACGTTTTGTATCTCTCGACTTGCTCGATCTCATCCTTCGTGGAACTTCGTGCCCTTAGTGGTTGATGCCTTTGAAATTGACCATCGGCTCAAGGCTGCGGAGGCACAGCCAACCCACGCCCGTAAACGGCTTCGAGAATAGCATCGCCGCCGCGCGCCAGCAGCGCCGCGCCCGCATCGTTGCCGAGCGTTTCAGGATCGTCTCCGTCCCGCGAATCGCGCAGTAACTTCGACCCATCAGGATCGGCGACGATCGATTCCAGATGCAGCTTGCCGTTTTTCATTTCGGCGAATGCGCCGATAGGAACCTGGCATCCTCCACCCAAACTGTTCAGCAACGCCCGCTCGCAAGTCGTGGCAGCGCGCGCCGCCGGATCATTCAGAAACGCCAACTTCTCCCGTGTCGCACCATCACCCAAGCGAATTTCAATGCCCAGCGCTCCCTGCCCCGCAGCCGGACACATAATCTCGGCAGGAATGATTTGCTTGACCAACTCCGTCTTGCCGAGCCGCTTCAGCCCCGCCGACGCCAGGATGATCGCGTCATATTCTCCCTGCTCAAGCTTGCGCAAGCGCGTGTCCACATTCCCCCGCAGCGGATGAATATCCAGATCAGGACGCACCGCCTTCAGTTGCGCCTGCCTCCGCAGGCTCGAGGTCCCAACCCGCGCCCCCTGCGGCAACTCCTGAAAGCTCGCATAGTTTCGCGAACAGAATGCGTCCCGCGGGTCTTGTCTCTCCGTGATCGCCGCGATTTCAAATCCTGCAGGAAGCTCGGTCGGCAGATCCTTCAGCGAATGCACCGCGAGATCAACGCGCCCCGCCGCCAGCGCTTCCTCAATCTCCTTCGTAAACATTCCCTTCGTGCCAACCATCGCGAGCGCGACATCGGTGATCTTGTCGCCAGTCGTGTGGATAATCTCGATCTCAACTTCATGCCCCCGCTCGCGCAATAAGGCGGAAATGTGATTGGCCTGCCAGAGCGCAAGCTGCGAGCCGCGGGAACCGATGCGGAGTTTAGCCATCAATGCCGCGTCCCCACTTCATCCTTCTTATCCGGCGTCGGACTCTTCACCTGCAGATTAAACAGCCGCCGCACCACGTCCACCACCGTCGTCGCCTCTGATTCTTTCGCGGCGCTCTTCAACGTCGTGATCGGCGTATGCATCACCTTATTAATGATGCCTCGGGTCAGCGCCTCCACGGCTATCTCCTGCTCCGGCGTCAACTGCCCCAGCCGTCCGCGCACGCGATCGATCTCCGCCGAGCGAATCGTCTCCAGATGATCCTGCAGCGACACAATCGTCGGCACCACATCGAGCGTATGCAACCGCGCCTCAAACCGTTCGACCTCGCTTGTGATGATCGCCTCGGCGAGTTCCGCTTCCTTCCGCCGATCCGCAACGTGACTCGACACCGCCTGCTGCAGATCATCAATGTCATAGGTGAAGATGCCGTCCAGCTTCGCCATGTCCGGCGACACATCCCGCGGCACCGCGATATCAATGAAAAACATCGGGCGGTTCTTCCGCCGAGACAGAAACTGCTCTCCGTGCTCGCGCCGGAAAATCGCATGTGGAGCGCCCGTCGACGTAATCACGATATCCGCGCGGTCGCACGTCGCATACAGATCCTCAAACTTGATCGCCTGCCCGTTAAACTTCTGCGCCAGCCCAATCGCGCGGTCGTAGGTGCGATTCGCCACAAAAATCGACGCGCACCCATGCGCCATCAAATGCCGCGCCGCCAGTTCACTCATCTTCCCTGCGCCAACGATGAAGACTGTCTTCCCTTCCAGCGTCCCGAAAATCTTCTTCGCCAACTCGACCGCAACCGACGCAATCGACACCGACGACGATCCCACCGCCGTCTCGCTCCGCACGCGCTTGGCAACAGCAAAGGCGCGGCTGAAAAGTTGGTCGAGTTGTCCGCGTACCGCACCCACAGCCCGCGCCGTCGCATAAGCTTCCTTCACTTGCCCGAGAATCTGCGCCTCGCCCACCACCATCGAATCCAAACTCGACGCCACGCGGAAGATGTGCCGCACCGCATCCTTTTCACGAAACTCATACAGGTGCGCATCCAACTCGTCGGCAGTCAAATGAAAGTGATCGTGCAGAAATCCTCGCAAGTCGGCGTGCCCGTTGGAAGTATGCGTCACCACCTCCACGCGATTGCACGTGGAAATCACCATGCCCTCTTCGATCCCCGGATAAGCGGTGAGGTCGCGGCACGTATCCGGCAGGCGCGACTCCGGAATCGCCAGCCGCTCGCGCACTTCGAGCGGCGCGCTCTTGTGATTCACGCCAATGAGCTGAAATCTCATGAGGCAGCGAACCTGTGGATCGCAGAGAAATAATTCGCCGCCCACGCAGCCAGCGCCGCCACGAAGGCAAACGTCGCCAGGAATGCAGCCCGGCGTCCGCGCCATCCTGAGTTCCAGCGCGTGAAGACCATGATCATGTACACGATCCACATCAGCAGCGAAAGCAGAATCTTAGGATCCAGAAAATCGACGTGGCCGTAGGTCGTGACCGCTACGATCGAGCCCGTAATCAAGCCCAGCGTCATGAACGGAAATCCCAGCAGCAGCGACCGATATCCGATCTGGTCGATGACTTCCAGAGCCGGCAGGAATGAAATCAAACTGCTCGCCTTCTTCGCCTTAAGCCGCCGCTCCTGCAGCAGATACAACAGGCTCGCCCCGAAGCTCAACACCAGCGCGGCGTATCCGGTAAAGATCAGAATAATGTGCGCGACCAGCCATCCCTTGTGCGAGACGAACTGCGTCAGCAGCACCGGTTGCTCGTCGACCGCCGCGACGAACGTCAAAAAGAACACAATGGGAAACACGACTACGCCAGGTGACGTGGTTTTATAAATCGAATAGATGACCATGAAGAACGTCATCGACAGGAAGGCCAGCAGCGACTCGCCGTTATGCACCGACGCCCAAACCACCCGCCCCGAGAGAAATAACTCGACCAGAGAGACGAAGTGGAACACCATGCCGAGGCTCGCCGCATGCAGCGCGATGCGGCTGAACAGGTCGCTGGTTCGCGTGAGTGCGACAAACGCGTAGATCAGGCTAATGAAGTAGCAACCCAGCGCGAACCGTAGCCAAAGCAATGACATAGGCCTTCTTACTTTCCCTCGCAAGCCCCCGAATCCACTGAGTGTACCCCAACTCGCGGATCCGGTCGCAATTCCTCAGTACCGATTCCTCGGCACCACGCGACCATTTTCCCTGCATCAGGGGATAACGCAAACAAAGCGGGTCACTTAACCATGTGATTAGAATCACAGATCAGAAATAAGGCCCCGGCTGGATGCGGAACGGAACAGTCGTTCGGCCAACAACAGGCTGGGCGCCCTTGGGGGCCTCTCACGCTTTGCGGGCCTTACGATTCGTATCAGGCGGCGCCTTCAGGCGTCGCGTACGGCGCCGCTAGATCGGCGCGCCTTTAGGCGCTGCCGTGGGAAACCAAATTCTATTTCGTCTTCGGAGCGCCATGCGGATTCTCCATCCCCGGCGACATCGCCCCTGCCCCGTGGCTGCCCGCCATCGATCCCATGTCACCCGGAGCGAAGCAGGTGACGCGTCCACTCGACGCCACACGCAGCTGCGCTGGACAACCTCCGCTCGTGATCGACGCCCCTGCACCAGACCCCTGCGACTGCACCGTAAATAGTTTGCCGTCCGCATTGCCCGCCACGCCGACGGTCATGCCCGGCATGTCATAACCCACATAGAACGGGTGCTTGCCCTGGCTCGCCTGCATCGCGCAATCGCTCGCCGCCTTGGATTGATCCGCAGTCGCCTGCACGTTGAGCCGTCCGCAGTCGGTTGCGCCTGATCCCGAATACTCCTGCAGTTTCTGCTGCACCGCATCCGCCGGTTTTGACGCCGGCGAAGCCGGACTACCCGCCACCGTCGGAGCCGACGGTTTGTTGCATCCGGCAAGACCGCAAATCGCAAACATCAACACTACCCAGAGATTCTTCATGACACCGCGATTGTAAATCGTCTCCCCCGCTTCAACGCGAACTTTAAGCAAGACCTCAAAGCGCTCCTCTGCGTCCTTCGTGTCCTCTGGGGTTCAGTTTTCTTTCGTCAGCTTCCGGATCAAATCCACTTCCGCCTGCCGGTAAGGCTTCCCGTCCTCATGCAGCACGTCGTGAAACCACACCGACGGCTGGTGGTGAACGTAAGGATGCTCCCATGAATCCCACGGATAGTAGGTCTGCATCTTCCCCGCGACGAATCCCCAGTTGATCGCGCCCACCCGCTCCTGCTTTGCAATCGGCAGAATCGTGTCAAACGTGCTTCCGATCGAGCGCGCCATATATTCCGTACAGATCACGGGACGATGAAATCTTCTCAGCCACTCGATCTCCGCCTTGAACGATTCCGGCCAGCTGTAGTTGTGAAACGTGATCACGTCCGACTCGCGCAGCTGAATTTTTTCCAGCTCATCGACCGCCGACTCGTCGCGCGACGTGTCGATCTCATAGACTCCGCTCGTCAGCGGCTGCGTCGGATGCACCTCCCGCGCCCACTCAAACGCCTGCGGCAAAAGCGCCGTCACCCGCGCCAGCTTCACCGACTCCTTCAGTTCCGTCTTCGAATAGTCCCCGCCGCCATACGAACCCGGCTCGTTCCACACGTCCCAGCCGAGGATGCGATCATCTTTCGCAAACGTTCCCACCACTCCCTGCACATATTCCTTCAGCCGCGGATACTGGCTGGGATCGTCCAGCGCTTTCGCCCCTGGACTCTGCACCCAGCCGGAATTGTGTACGCCCGGAACCGGAGCGTGCTGTGGCCCGAGTCGCGGCGCCGGATCCCAGCACGAATCAAACAGCACAAACAGCGGGCGAATATGATGCCGCGCCGCAATCGTCAGAAACGCATCGATGCGTTTGCGAAACCCCGGTGCGTCCTGCTGCCAGAGCAGATCGTGCAGAAACACGCGCATCGTGTTCATGCCCATCGCCTCGGCCCAACCGAACTCCTTGTCAATCTCCGTTGGATCGAACGTCGCCTCCTGCCACATCTCCAATTCATTGATCGCCGACTTCGGCAGGTAGTTGCTGCCCACAAGCCACGGCTGCTGCGCGTACCAGTCGTTCGCCTTCTTCTCAGACCACGGTGCAGTCTGAGCAAACGCTGCACCAGAACTCACAACCAAAGTGACGAGAACCGCTGCAAGAAAAATAGATTTGAATGTTTTCACGATAGGACTCCGCCAGCATTTATAAGCCGCGGAGATGAACTGCATCAAGTGGGCAACCCGCGGGAGAGCGCAGCGAGGTGGTTCCCCGGTTTTCGCCCCGTGAACCCCTGTGTCCCCAGTGGTGAAAGGTTTTGTCTCTTGGTGGTGAATGGTCCTGCTCTACTCCACGCCCAGACTAGCCAGCGCTTCTTCGAGCAAGCCGATATCGATAGTCAACCGCCGCCCGTGCGCTTTCACATCATCCAATTCATCAAAGGCCCGAAACAGCCGCAGCTTCACCGCCGCATACTGCTCGGCATCGTTCAGTGGACGCGCATGCACCCGCCCCCACTCTTCCCGTGCGACCGCCGGCAGAAACACACTCACGGCGTACGTCACCTTCCGATCGGACGTCACGTCGAACACAAATTCCGTCGCAGGCGCCTCCGGATCATCCGCCAGCGCCTCCCGCTTCCCCACGAAGTAATACTGGTACACGTAGCCTTGCGCCCCGGTGTAGGTTTTCAGTCGGCGGACGGTCATGCGGACATTATCGAACGCGCGCGAGACTGTTGTCGCGCTCTTCCCTCGCCACGCCCACGGAAATGTCTGTGATCGCAGGCACATCGTCGTTCGGGGAATACAGCGACAATGACCGTTGGGGTTGGAAAGCACTGCAAACATGCAACCGAATCACGAAAACTATAAGCTCGAGTGCCCGTTAGCTCACGAATTAATCAACAAGCTCTCCGTCATTGTCGGAAACTGTGATCTCCTTGCCGAGAACACTCCTCAGGACTCGCCGCTCCTCGAGCGCACGCTCCTGATTCGCGATATGGCCAAGGCGGTGGCGAAAGATCTAGGTCAAATCGAGTGCGACCTCGTCCGCTTACGAAGCGCTAATGAACTGAAGGCGTCGACCTCCTGAACCCTTAGTCCGCCGCCGGCGGATGCGTCTCATGCAACTCGCTTTCATCCCTCAGCGCCTTGCTCACGAACTGCTTTCTCAGGTGTACATCGCTCACTGCGGCAATCAACTCCGCCGACACGTCGCACTTCGCCAGAAACCCCCGCGCGCCCGCGTCAAAGGCTTCCTTCACAAAAAATGGATGGTCATGACTGGTGACCATTAGAATCTCCGCCTTTGGAGAAACTCTCTTAATCAGCGGAACCGCCTGCAAGCCGTTTAATCGCGGTAGGCCAATATCCAGCAGCACCACGTCTGGCTGACACTCTTCTGCCCTGCGAACCGCTTCCATCCCATCGCCGGCCTGGCCCACCACATCAAAATCGCACTCCGTCGCCAGAATTCCAGCAATGTAGCGCCGGATCAGTTCGTGATCGTCGACAATCAGAATCTTGATTGTGGGCAAACATACCCTTTCGGCCCCAGCGTGAGAGGGCCGGTCGAATGGTCGTGAGCCTAGGTCGATTGCTGGCGTGCTCGAAGGAATGAGCCACGGCTGCTGAGCGAGGGCAGCTTCAGACTATGCTTCGCTCCAGCAAGAGCAATACAGGAGAGACTGTACGATACCGTATATATGTGTGTCTAGTAGCAAACAATGTGGAATTCGAAGCAGGCGATGCGATGGCCGCATCCTAGCGGATTTCCGACTGCCACTTCGCCTTCTGCTGTTCAATCACGCGGTAACAGTCGCAGGACGACTCTTCCAGCGCTCGCCGGTCCAAAATATTTACACTGCCGCGGGAATAAGAGATCATTCCCTCCTTCTGCAAAGCGCCGGCGGCGATCGTCACACTGGCCCGGCGGCTGCCCAGCATCTGCGAAAGAAATTCCTGGGTTAGCGGAAGAACCTTGCCTCCAATTCGATCCTGGCTCATCAACAGCCACCGCGCCAGTCGCCCGATAACGTCGTGAAGGCGGTTGCACGCTGCCAGTTGTGTCGACTGCATGGCGAGAATCATCGAGAATTGTTGGATCTGTCGTTCGAGTCCCGGACACTGCGGCAGCATGGCGAGCATCGCACCCACATCCACGCGGTAGGCGGTCGCGTCTGCTTGCGTGTTCACTCTCAGACCACTCGTCTTAAATCCGAAAATCACCGGTAAGCCGACGAATCCTTCTTTCCCAATCAGTCCAACTTCAATATTCTTCCCATCCGGCTGGCTCGCCAGCACCGAAGCCAGTCCGTGGTTCAGGAAGTATCCGGATTTGATTGTCTCCCCCGCCTCGTGCAGCACTTGATGCAGCCGCAAGCGCACAAATTCAAGCGCCGGAAGAATCAGCGCCGATTCCTTCCGTGGAAGGCCGCGCAAAATAAGGTTTCCGATTTCTCTTCCATCGGGATCTTGCGTTACAGACACACCAGCGTACTTTCCCGGCCGAACGCCAGAATTCTTGGACACAATGGCTCCTCAACACAGCCCACGATCTGTCTGTTTTTCGCAAGGAACCGTTGCACCAATCGCATTGGCGGAACGATGCTGGAAGAGACAACCCAACTCTACAACTTCTGGGGGAATCGTGTATGTACCAAATCGCACACATGTACGCTTTCGTCCGTGCAGACGATTCCTATGCCAAAGCGTAGCATCCCCGCATACAGCCGCCTTCTTCGTGAGCGGCTTGCACCAACCGGTCGTGGGGACCGGGAATCACACCCAACTTTTTTGCTTATTTGGAGAAGATTAGATGTGGCAGCCGTCCGGCCGACTTGCTCGTCCGATGCCAGTGTCGAGAGCACTTCCAACCTGTCCCGTGTGCAACGAACGAGTGGAACTCGAAACCAGCAAGACCGACGAGGACGGTCAGGCAATCCACGAGGAATGCTATCTCCGCAAGCTTCACCTACTTCCTCCAAACGCTCGACCGGAACCGAAATGATCTCCAGAGGAACAGCTCATACTCGCGCCGGAGCGATCTTCGATGGCACAACCAAACTCTCGGAAATCGGGCCTGGATACTAGAGCGAAAGTTGTCCGCTGTCCCTACTGCATCGAGGCCGGCGCTTTTAAGCCCATGAGTGCCGACGACGAAGCAGACCGCCATCGCTGCCCCCGCTGCGGGCATCTGGTCCTGTTGACGAATCCGCAGTTCGAGTGCGCCTGCGCGAAGTGCCTGCACCTCAGGCGTTCCTGAGGGTGCGTGAGAAACAGTCTTTCATTGGTGCCATGGAGTGACGTCCGGCCGAGTGACATTCATGAGTCGCCGGTTTCCTCTGTGATCCTCTGTGTCCCCTGTGGTAAAAGCCTTTGTCCGCCTCGCCGTTGTGACATCTGACCTTGTCATCCACAGGCAAGAAAGCAGATGATGGTCAAGGCGGAAGCGGTCGGGCAAGAGGCCGCGCGAGCGCTCCTAAGTTCTTTGTTCTCAAGATTTTGACCTCTAACCCTTAGGCGCTCAAGATTTTGCAGACACTTTTTGCAAACCCCGCGCCAGTCAAGGCTTTCACAGGGGTGGGGGAGGGGGGGATACCCACCAAATCTTCGAATCAGCCCCCTTCTTCCCAAAATGGAACAGTGTGCAACTCATCTCTGAACACTGTTTTTCAGAATTATTTTCGGACGATTTCCAAAGCCTGCAAAGCCTTTCAAAACCGTCCTTCGATTCGTCCCCTCGCTCAATCTCCTGCCGCCTTTCGCCGATATCTTCCCTCAGGAGAGCACCATGGTGCTGTATTGGTTCTGGATTCCTCTGGGCGCGCTCGCCGTTCTTGCGCTCTACCAGCAATTCCGGATTTTTCAGATTCATCGCGAGTCCCGGAAGAACGAGGAACTGTTCCAGATCGTCACAGAAAACGCCGCCGACATGATCGCTCTCGTCGATGTCAAAGGACGACGGCTGTACAACAGTCCTGCTTACAAAAGAATTCTCGGCTACTCCGCCGCGGAACTCGGCGAAACATCGTCGTTCGAGCAGATTCATCCTGAAGATCGTTTCCGGGTTCTCGAAGCAGCCCAGCAGGCTCGCGAGACCGGCGTTGGAAAACGCGTGGAATACCGCATCAAGCACAAAGATGGCAGCTGGAAAATCCTGGAGTCCCTCGCCAGCACCATCCGCGATTCCGAGGGTCAAGTCGCAAAACTGGTCATCGTCAATCGCGACATCACCGAGCGCAAGCGCGCTGAACAGCAACTCGAGCACAACCTGTTTCACGATCCTCTGACTGGGCTTCCCAACCGCCGCCTGTTTCTCGACCGTCTCCAACACTGCTTTGTGCGCGCGCGCCGCAGTCCCGATCACCAGTACGCGCTGCTCCTCGCTAACGTCGATCACTTCAAAGTCTTCAACGACACCATCGGAGCGCTCGCCGGAGATCAGGTGCTGCAGGAACTTGCGCGTCGCCTCGGCGCATGCTTGCGCGACGACGAAACCCTCGCTCGTCGCGACAATGGCGCTGCGCCCGAGGTCCTCCTATCGCGGCTCGGCGGCGACGAGTTCACCGTACTGCTCGATGCCGTCAACGATCCTAGCGACGCGATGCGCGTCGCCAAGAAACTCTTGGAGGCCGTTGCCTTGCCCTTTTCCATCGACGCGCGCGAAGTGCGCGCCTCCATGAGCGTCGGCATCGCCCTGAGCACGCTTGTGCACGAACGCCCCGAAGACGTCTTGAAAGACGCCGACGTCGCCATGCGCCGCGCCAAGGCGTTAGGCGGCACGCGCTGCGAGGTTTTCGACGAAGCCATGCACACGCGCGCCGTCGGTCGCTTGCGCCTGGAATCCGATTTGCGAACCGCCATCGCCGAAAGACAATTCCGCGTCTACTACCAGCCCGTCGTGCAACTCGACACCCGCGCCATCGTCAGCTTCGAGGCGCTCCTGCGATGGGATCATCCTACGCAGGGACTGATCTCGCCCTACCGCTTCATCGAAGCCGCGGAAGATACCGGTATTCTCGTTTCCATTGGGCACTGGCTGATGCTGCAGGCCTGCCGCCAGTTGCGCGAGTGGGAAGTTAGCAACGCGACCGCACAGCCGGTACACATCACGGTCAACGTTTCGGCGCGCCAGTTCGCCGACGCGCGACTGTCCAGCGATATTCAGGACGCGCTGCGCGATACTGGCGTCGATCCATCGCAACTGCAATTGGAAATGACCGAGAGCGTTGCCGCCGCCGATCCCAAGCTAACCATCACCGTACTCTCCCATCTCAAGCACATGGGAATTAACGTGATTCTTGACAACTTCGGCATTGGATCGGCCTCGCTCCGCGGCCTGTGGCAGTTCCCTGTCGACGCGCTGAAGATCGACCGCTCCCTGGTTCGCGAGATGCAGACCGATCGCTCCTCCTCCGATGTCGTCGAGTTGATTATCACTCTGGCTCACAAGATGAATCTGCGCGTGATTGCGGAGGGCATCGAGACAGCCAGACAGATCGAACGCCTGCGCGAGTTGGGATGCGAGTTCGGACAAGGCTACTACTTCTCGCAACCGCTGGAGCCGAAAGCGGCACTGCAATTCCTGCGCCAGCAAGTAGCGCCTCCGCGCACCAGCGGCGCCGGAGCAAGCTAGATCTCCGCCGCAAACTCCCCATCCTTTCAGCGAAGAGCAAAGAAAAAGCCTCCGTCACCAAAATGGCGACGGAGGCCGAACTTCACAACCACAACTTACTTCTTCGACGACGGAGAAGGAGCGAAGGCATCCGCGAACGCTTTCGCGTTCGGGCTTCCTACGCCCGTGACGTTGTCCCAACCCGGTTTGGTATGCAGGCTGGCTGGATCGTCGCAGAGCGTGCCGAAAAAGTCGGCCGGACCCTCACCTGAGCAATCCATCCCGAAGGAAATAACCAGAGATGTATCCTGCTCCTGGGCATAGTCCCACAGCGCGCTGATGAACTTCCCAGGCACCGCGTCGCCGCCCAAAACTGCGTTTGGAGTGTAGGGAGTCGTGACGCTCGCCGATTCCTTGATCGACGCGCTCAAGTTGTGAGGCGAGACCATGGGAACGATATCGGTGACGGCTCCCGCCGGCAACGAATAGAGATACGGAGCGGCCTGTCCAAGAGGCACGCCCGCTTCCTGGTTTGCGATCGCCCACAGTCCCGAGAACATGGGCGCTGCGAGGCTGGTTCCTCCCCAGACTTGCCACTCGAGAGCGGGAACCTGGGTCGGAACGCTGATGGCGATTACGGCTCCAGTAAACGGATCCGCCGGCCATGCAATGTCGGGAACCTGGCGATACTTTCCAGGCAGTCCGCTTTGAAACCATGGCTTCGCGAAACCGTCGAGGCAGTTGCCGTTGGAATCAGCGGTGACGCAGTTGCTCGGTCCGCCTCCGGAACCGCCGATGAAACCAAAGCTGAGCGGTGGATCGAAGATGGTGCCTTCCTCGGTAAGTAGAACCTCGTTGTTGCCCCATCCCGCCTGCCACGCGATGGAGTTGTCGGAGTTCAGCGCCAGCGTAACGCCGCCCACGGCCGTCGCCCAGGGAGAGTCCGCCGGAGCATTAACGGTGGCGGGAATTCCGTCGAAGGTGTAGTCGCCACTGTCACCCGACGAGAAGTTGGTGGAGATTCCCGCGATGGCGGCAGTTTCGGAGATCAGATTCTCAGTCTCCAGCACACTGGTGGGAGTGAATGCCTCAATCGAGCCATAACTCCCTGAGATTACACTGGCGAGACCGTAGTTCACTGCCGTGAACTCGGCTTCGTCCACATCCAGGAAAGTTGCCGATGGAGGAACGATCAGATTGATATTCGCGCCGGGGGCGACAGCATGCGCCCACTCGACGTCGAGGTTAATCTCCACCTGGTCGGTCGCCTTGCAGTTGCTGGGCGTTGGAATGTAGCTGATGGCGAAGTTCGATGACGTCAGCGCCGGCAATCCAAACTTCTTCGAGAAGGCGTTGGCGTCGCTCTGAATGGTGAGCGAACCACACCAGTCGATGATTCCGATGGTCTGACCCGTGCCGTCAAATCCCTCCGCATACAATCCCGAGAGATTGTAAGCAGTCTGGATCATCGGGGGAGTGTAGCCGCAGCCCGCGCTAGTGAGGCTTTGCAGGTTCAAGTGGTTGCCGTGGTAGGTGCCGATCGGGAACTCTCCGTCACCGTTGGTCGAGAACTTCTCCGTCTTGGTACCGTCGAAGCAGTTGTTGGAGAAGAATGCACCCGGCGTCGCGGCATTCGCCGTGACCACGTTCCCCGACTTCTGGCTCGGCAGAGTTGGACGAGCCATCATGGGATGCTCATACTTGCCCGTGTCTAAACCGGAGACGCTGCGTACCAGTGCCGCGGCGGATCCATCGATGTAGGGATCGCGATCGTTCGATCGAATGACCTTGCCGTGAACCTGGTAGTTGTTCAGAACGACGTGAAAGGCGGACTCCACATCTCCTACCGTGCCGCGAGCCCGGACAAAGAAATTGCCAGGCCCAACGCGGACCGTCTTCAAGCCATGCGCTTCCAGAAACTCCTGGACCGTCTTGGCTTCCGCGGCCGTGGGTGCGAAGCGCGCATTGAACTGCTCGCGAGTCAGGAAGTGACGATAGTTGGGCGAGGAACGCGTGTAGAGTTGCCGCGCCAGCGCGTCCATCTGGGCGCGGTTGTGCGGGTTCAGCCACAGGCTGACTTCGATGATTTTCGACGGGTCTTCGGTTCCAAGATTCCTGGCGGACTTCACGTAGTTCGGCGTGTTGTGCGCGACGTACTGCCCACTCGCTGCAAGTGCCGGCAGTACAGCGCTTGCAAGGAATGCAACAATAACGACACTCAGCCAGGTCGTCCGCCGACGGGGGAGACTAGCTGCGGGGTTGAGGGCTTCGCTGTTCAAATCCATTTACTTCCTCCTGGAAATATGTGCAGAAAGCCTGTGCGGACGAGTCAAAGAGAATCTTCCACTCAAGCCGATCGACTGTTGTTGGAATTGGCAACCGCGAACCCCAAGAACCCTGTGCGGCTGCCGGTGGAAATGGCGATTCGCCGATTTGTTATTGAGCTTCAGAGCCCAGCAACGGCAGGGTTGAATCGGCGAATGGCCGCCATACTAGCGCGGTTTGAGGGCGGAAAACAACGGATTGTGAGTGTTTATTTTTCCGTTATCCACAGAAGCAAGATGCACGAATTTGCATAGTGGCGATCTCTCGGGTCCGCAGCTAACGACTTCCATTACCCGGAGACACCACTCTTCCATACTCGGTGGCGCGGCTGAGGCGGTCGAACATTTGCCACGCAGCGAGCGAGACTTTACTGATCGCTTCCTCTCCCTCGCGCTCGTTGCGGAGAAACGCAGTCATGACGCAAATGACATAGGGACGGCCTTCTACGAAGACGACGCCAGAGTCGTTGCGCACCGCTTCCAGTTCGCCCGGTTTGTTGGCGATCATGAGGCCGGCGGGCAAATCGCGCGGGATGAAGGAATCTTTGTTCGTGCTCAGCATCTTGAAGAAGTTGGCAGTCGATTCCTTGTTCAACACCTTGCCATGGTAGATGGCATCGAGCAACGTCATCATTTCACGCGGGCTCGAAATGTTTTCGCGCCCTTCCTTCGCGGCCTGAAGGTCCATCATTTTCCGGCGCAGCCGCGTGTGTGTAAGGCCGAGCGAGTCGAGCATGGCGTTGACGTTCGGCATGCCGACTCGGTCGATGAGGACATTGGTCGCGGAGTTATCGCTGACCGCAACCATCATTGTTGCCAGATCGCGCAGAGTGATGCGCGTGACGCCCGGAGTAAGCCCGTTCATGATGTCGCTGTCGGGAACAAGGTCGGACGACTGCACGGTGTAGAGATCCGTGAGCTTCAGTTTGCCTTCCTGCGCCTGCAGGTACAGGTTGGCGAGCACTGTGATCTTGATGGAGCTGGCCTGCGCGAAGACTTCGTCTTCGTGCAAAAAGAAGTGGTCGCCAGTGGTCAGGTCTTCGACGGCGAGGCCCATGACTCCGTCCAAGTGGTCATCGATGTCCTGAATGCTGAGATTCCAATTTCTGCCAGAGGACCGTCTGTTTCGCCGCCGAGGGAGTTGCAGTTTGAGCAAAGCACGTCGCAATACAGAGAGCAAAGCAGAAGAAATATTTCACGGGGAAGGTCTCCTGACGGCACGGATTGTAGCAGGGTGGGAAAAGTGTTTTGAGCTACCGCTCAGCCTTCGATTTTCGTTAAGGTACCGTGCCAGGATTTAAGCACGATGTTCAGCCATCGATCTTCGCTTCCCGCAGTTGCTTCACCGCGGTCTCGGAGCTAACGGGTGAATAGTAGACCTCTTTGAACGTGTACGACCGCGCCTTGGAACTGACTACGGGCAGGATTTCAATGTGCCAGTGGTAGTCGTCGTCGATCGTCTTCCAATATCCGAGATTTTTTGAGGGATGCAGGCTGCTCGGAGAGGTGTGAAGGACGAGATGGAAATCTTCGGTCACGGAGCGGACACGTTGTAGAGTCCGGCGGAGAAGGGCGCCGAGGTTAACGCGCAGTCCCGGCTTGTTCAGTCCCGTGCGTTCGAAGGAAGCCTCGTGGTTACGCGGCATGATCCAAGTCTCATAAGGGACGCGCGGAGCGTAGGGACAGAGCGCAAGGTAGTCGCCGCGAGCCTCAATGACGCGTTGGGCCTGGCGCTCTTCCTGCTGGATGATGTCGCAGAAAACGCAGCGCTCCTTGCTGACGAAGTATTCGCGGCCGGCGCGCAGTTCATAGAGCACGCGGCGCGGCACGAACATGGTCGCGGTAATCTGCGACGTAGGATGGCTGAATTCCTGTCCGGCGTTCTTCCCGTAGTCCTTGAAAAAGCTCACGTACTTGATGCGAGGATCGCGTTTTAGGTCGAGGATACGCTCGGCGGCCAGGCGGAGGAAGTATCCGATCTCATCGTCGCCAGCGTTCCACAAATGCCGGTCGTGGCGCGGGTTTTCGACGATGACCTCATGCGCGCCCACGGAGTGCATGCGGTCGTAAATGCCATCGCCTCGGCGCCCGGGTTCGCCTTCGATCCGATAAAGCGGCGTGGGATGCACGACAGAACGCGCGGACCACGCGGCTCCCGGCGCGTTCGGAACTTTCGCGATCACTTGTGTAGACGCCGAAGAATCGGAGCAAAAGCGGCAGGCAGATTCCGGGCGCGGTGTAGCTTCGGAAGGATCATCCCCGGTGATCACCCAGGAACGCGTGATGGGATCTTTGCGGAGTTCCATAGGAAAGGAGAACACTGAGAGAGAACCGGAGTCAACCGTGATCGGTGTCGATGTTAAAACTCATTAGAAATATCCTCTTTGGTTGATTTCATTTCTGTTGTCCGCCGTCTTGGAGGGTGGCGCTGTTTTTTAGGGGGTAGCGAAAGGACGTTGGACAGCAACTGCTTGGGCTTGCCCGTGCTTTCCTGCGCGGTCTTTGCGATCAATAATCTTCTGAGAAAATCGCAGCGCGCCCGATTCCTGCCCCCGGAACACGCCTTTCGGCTACAATCTCTGCCGGCATGCTGCGTACTCAACTCTATGCTGATCCGCACAACCTCTTTGTGCACGATGTCATCCTCGCATCCTGCCGACGCAATCCCCAGAAAACCGCACTGGTCGACACATCCTGCGGACGCCGCCTCACCTATTCGGAATACGGCGATGCCGTCGAATCCCTTGCCCGTGGCCTGATCTCCGCTGGACTCAAGCCCGGCGAAGTGGTCGCCATCTTCCTGGCGAATTCCTGGGAATTCTGCATCGCCTATCATGCCACCACGCTTGCCGGAGCGATTCCCACGCTGCTCAACCCAACTTACCGTGAGCGCGAAGTCCGGTATCAGCTCGAGAATTCCGGCTCTGCTTTTCTTATTACGGACGGATGCTACATCGATGGCATTAATCTCAGCGGCCTTCCCTGCCTGCGCCGCGTTTACACAACGCGCCAACCCTCAGCCGGGACCGAGCCTTTCTCCAACCTGCTGGCTTCCGCAACTGCGGCCTATCCTTGCCCCATTCAGTCACCGGAAGTAACACTCGGCGCACTTCCCTACTCGAGCGGGACCACCGGCCTTCCCAAGGGCGTCATGCTCTCGCACTTCAATCTCATCGCAAACGTGTACCAGTTTCTTGGACCCAATGCGACCGCGCTTCACCCAGGGGACAACATCCTCTGCTGCCTCCCGCTCTACCACATCTACGGACTGAACGTGATTCTCAATCCATCCCTGGTTCTGGGAGCGAAGCTCGTCCTGGTGCCGCGCTTCAACGTACAGCAATTCACCGCGCTGCTTGTCGAAGAAGCAATCACCACCATGCCTCTGGTTCCCCCTGCGATGAACGCACTGTGCCAGGCCGCGGAAGCCGGAGAATTCCCTCGCCAACACAAAGTGCAGTGGGTCAAGTCCGGCGCCGCGCCACTCGCGCCCGAACTGCCGCGTCGCTTCACCGCTCTCACCGGCATCCCCGTCTGCCAGGGATATGGCATGACCGAAGCTTCGCCGGTCACGCACATCGGCTTCCTCGAACCCGCGCTCTATCGCCCCGATTCCATTGGACACCCGCTCGCACAAACCGATTGCCGCGTGCTCGCGCAAACCGACATCGATCCCGCGGACACGCCCGACGATCTCACCGAAGCGCCCTCCGGCCAGCCCGGCGAACTCGTGATGCGCGGACCGCAGTTCATGCTTGGCTACTGGAAAGAACCACAAGCCACCGCAGCTGTTCTTCGCGACGGATGGTTCTGGTCGGGCGACATCGTCACGCGTGATCGCGAAGGTTTTTATCGCGTCGTCGATCGCCGCAAAGAAATGATCAAGTACAAAGGCTTTCCCGTAGCCCCCGCCGAAGTCGAAGCCGTTCTGCTGGAGCATCCTGCGGTGAAAGAATGCGGCGTCGTCGGCCGCCCCTGTCCCGACGCAGGCGAGATCCCGGTCGCCTTCGTCGCTCTGCGCGACGGATTCATCGAAGGTAAGAATATGGAAGAAGAACTCTGCGCCTTCGTCGCCGACCGCCTCACGCACTACAAGCAGCCGCGCGAAGTCCACTTCGTCGATACCGTCCCAAAAACCGCATCCGGCAAAATCCTCCGCCGCGAACTTCGACAGGTGCTCCGCCAGAGTTGATCGCAGGCCATGTCTCATGTTTGAGCGACCCGAATCGTGCGACTAGATTCTTCCCGCGCCTTCGCCTATGCTGGCCGCCTGTTCACGCAAGGAAGCTGATTCTCATCGCCTCCACTTGATCCCGTTCCGAGAGCGTGTTGATCCTCTGTTTGTAGGGAGAACAACCATCGTTTACAAAATCCGAACACTTCTCCGCGATGCACTTGTGGCCACTTGACCCTTCTCCACACCGAGGCTAGATTGCTCGCAATGTTGTCCCATTCTTTCCTCATCCGAGGATAGAAATTCCATTGGGGCTCCCGCTACACCCATAGCGCTGTTCTGTTCGCGGTGGGGCACGAGACCGGATCCCAGCCGGCCCGTAGCTTGGACGAACAGCAAAGACCAACCCCGCGCCCGCCTTCGTAAAACGCACCACAACTCAAAGGCACAAGTGTGCCTATCCCCTCACCGAGGTGCAACATGCAGTGTTGGAAGCTCTCCCCCATAGTGCTAGGTCTTGTCCTGTCCGGTTTTTCAAGCACTGAACTGCTGTCGCAGAACGATCCGGGTCCTCGATCTGGCCCGGCGGCAGCTGGCAGTTTCTATCCAACCTTGAACGCGAATGAGCAGAATTTCTTTGCCCAGGCGCAGCAACGTTTCCTGGAGATCGACTCCGTCTCCGGCACGATCGCTGGCGAAGATGGATCGGGTCTGGGGCCAACTTTCAACGGCAACAGTTGTGCTCAGTGCCATGCGCAGCCCTCAGCCGGGGGCAGCAGTCCCGGCCTCAAGAGTCCGCAGAACCCGATTCAGAATCCTCAGGTTCTGCTCGCCACGCTCGACAGCGCAACCAACACAGTTCCACCATTCATCACTCCCGATGGCCCGGTTCGCGAAGCTCGCTTCATCAAGAACTCGAACGGCACGCTTGATGGCGGAGTTCATGGCCTCTACACCATCACCAACCGCACCGATGCTCCGGGCTGCAATCTCGGGCAGCCGGACTTCGCAACGGCTATCGCTGACAACAACATCATCTTCCGCATCCCAACGCCGCTATTCGGCCTGGGACTCGTGGAAGCCACCCCTGATGCCATCCTGCTCGCCAATCTCGCGTCGACTCAATCTGCAAGAGCCGCACTCAAGATTGCCGGCAGCTTCAACACCAGCGGAAACGACGGCACCATCACGCGCTTCGGCTGGAAAGCCCAAAACAAGTCGCTGCTCATGTTCGCCGGCGAGGCTTACAACGTGGAGCAGGGCGTTTCGAACGAGTTATTTGCCAACGAACGCAGTGCTGTTCCCGGCTGCGTATTCAACGGTTCGCCCGAGGACGCGAGCGTGATGGTCAATGGCAACTCCGGCAGCCCCAACTTCGGCACAACGCTCGGCACCGTCTCCGAGATGTCGTCCGACCTCGTCAACTTTGCCGCGTTCATTCGTATGTCGGCTCCGCCCACTCCGGCGCCGCCAACCTCGTCCATCCAGAACGGAGCCAGTCTGTTCACCTCCATCGGATGTGCTCTCTGTCACTCACCGACACTCACGACCGGGCCCTCGCCCCTCACGGGAATGTCGAACATCCCCTACAACCCTTATTCCGACTTCGCCCTGCACCACATGGGCTCGGCCTTGTCGGATGGCACACACCAAGGCGCCGCTGGACCCGACCAATTCCGCACCGCTCCGCTGTGGGGATTGGGCCAGCGCCTCTTCTTCCTCCACGATGGCCGCACCAGCGATCTGATCCAGGCAATCCATGCCCACAACGGCTCTGGCTCAGAAGCAAACCTGGTCGTTCGCAAGTTCAGCAGCCTGAAAGCATCTCAGGTTCAGGACTTGCTCAACTTCCTGCGCTCGTTGTAGGAATTGCAACGCTAAGGTTGGATCGCGGAGGGCCGCTCGGCCCTCCGCGGTTCGCTAAGTCTTAGCAACGGAACTTCCCTGCTGCGCTTTGCGTATCTTCCCTTGACTGAGGGTTTCACCTCCGGCAGGCGTCACAGCCGCGGACCCAGCGCCGACAGGGACGAGGAAAGGAGCACCACCATGGACGGACTCACCGGTCTTGCAGCAATCGTAATGATTTTCGGAATGCCCACCGCAGCAATTGCGATGTACACCTTTTATCGCGTGCGCAAGCTGCGCACCGAGGAGCGTCTGGCGGCAATCCAGCGGGGCGTAAACGTTCCGATGGAACCCGACCTCTCCGAAGCCGCGCACTCACGCCGTTACGGCATCCTGCTCATCGCCGGCGCCGTCGGCTACATGCTGACCTTCACGATCCTTGCACGATACGAACCAGACGCCATGATGGCTGGCGCATTCGGAGCGATTCCCTTCGCGCTGGGCCTGGGCTTCTTTCTCGACTCAGCCCTGATCCGCCGCGACGCCCGCGCCGCGTAGATTGTGTTGGAGATGAAACTTCAGCGGGTGCCCCATTTCTCGCGCGTTCTTGTGCGCGAGAAGTGGGATTTTTTGATGGAGCGGAGATTCCGATCTCAGCTGGGAAGTCTGATCTTCACTCCCCAGTAAGAAACTTGAACTGCGCCTCGTTCAGCGGCACAACACTCAACCGACCCTGCCGCACCAGCGGTGATTCCGAAAACAATTTATTCGCCTTGGCTTCCGCCAGGGTCACCGGTTTCGCGTTGGCCTTGCCTACTTTGATCTTCACCTGCGGATTCCTCGCGTCCGACGTGTCCACCGACACGACCTTCGCAGTCCCGACAGCGCTCTTCTCGTCTCCCGTGTGATAAATGACGAGGCGCTCACCCGGCTTCATGGCGCGCAGATTCTTCAACGCCACAGGATTCGACACTCCATCCCAAATCGTTTCCTTCTCGCGCTGCAGGTCGGCAAACGAATACGTCGACGGCTCCGTCTTCAGCAGATAGTCCATAAGGCCTCGCACTGTCTAATTCGGCTTCTGATCTTTCTGATCCGACGGCGGATCCTGTTTCGCCGGAGGGTTCGGATCCTTGGAATGGTCGTCGTACACCGAGTACTGACCCTGCGGCCGCTTCAGCTTAATCGTCAAGTCCACCTTCGGTTTGTCGATGTCGAAGTCGTCTCCCCAGGTTTGAAAGCCTTGCGCCAGCACCTGCACGCGCAACTTGCCGTACGGAATGCCATCGAAGTCCGCCTTGCCCTGGGCGTCGGTCTTCAACTCCATGCCTCCGTGCTGCTGCTTGCCCTGCGCGCTCACTGGATGCATGATGACGGCCGCATTGCGCACCGGCTTCCCGTTGTCATCTTTGACCACCACAAAGTTCAGCCACGACGTAGGCTCTTCATCCTTGTCCTTCTGCGCAAATGCCGCCCCAGACAGCACCAGCATCCCCAACATGACCCCGGCAACAAATATCTTCTTCATGCGAATCATTCTATGCAGCCGCACCCAGCTTGTCATCCGGATGTTGCGAGCAGAAGTAAAACCGGATGTAAGCGGCGCTCTTGTCAGAATCGTAGCGCCGGCATCCTGCCCTTGAGACGAAGTCGAAGGGTCCCGCCGGCTGTCGCGGGCCTCTCGCCCCGAGTCCCACCGCGACGCCCCGCTCTTCTACAATTCCCTTCGTGAAGACTTGGGACGTAATCATCGTCGGCGGAGGCATCATCGGCCTTTCCCTCTCCATCGCCCTGCGCAAGCGCGGCGCCAGCGTTCTTGTGGTGGAGCGCGGAGAACCCGGCCGCGAAGCCTCTCACGCCGCCGGAGGCATGCTCGTCGACTGTCCTCTCGAAACGAAACCAGCCCTGCAAGCCCTCGCCACGGCCAGCGCCAAGATGTATCCAGAGTTTGCATATGAACTGGAAGTCGAGTCGGGAATGAAGGTCGACCTGCGCGACCACGGCACGATTCTGTTTCTATCCAGCGAGCATTCGGACCGGGCCGCAGAATTCTCGGCCGCGCAACTTCCGATGATGGAGCCCGCGCTCGCCGAAGGAAGCAACTCCTCGCAGGCCGTTTATCTCGCCGTTTATCTTAAAGAGCGCAGCGTCGATCCCCGCGCCCTCACCGCCGCGGCGCTGAAGACGGCGAAGAATCGCGGCGTGGATGTCTCCTCCGGCGACGAAGTCACCACGGTCAATTTCTCAGATGATCACGCGTCGGGCGTGACCACAACCAAAACATCATTCGTCGCGCCGAAGGTCGTCATCTGCGCCGGCGCCTGGTCAGGCCAGATCGCACCACATACATTTCCCACGCGTCCAGTCAAAGGCCAGATGCTCTGCCTCGCCATGCCTGACGCGCAACTTGATAAAGCACGTCATTCGTTCACCTCAGGCGTATCTCATCCCGCGCAGCGACGGACGCTTGCTCGTGGGCGCAACGGTCGAAGAAGCTGGATTCGACAAGCGCGTCGATCTCGCCACGATTCAAGGCCTGCATAAAGCGGCTCTGAAACTTGTCCCGAAACTTTCCGACGCCCGCATCCTCGAAAACTGGGCTGGACTTCGTCCCGGAACTCCCGACGCTCTGCCAATCCTCGGTGCGACCGCGACTCCCGGTTACTACGTCGCGACTGGCCACTTCCGCGACGGTATCCTGCTAGCTCCAATCACCGCGGAAATTATGGCCGACGTGATCGAAGGCGCCGATCCCGGATATGACCTCTCACCGTTCTCCCCGTCGAGATTCCCATTGTCGTGACGCGAGTCACGACGTCTCTTGCGCGGGCCCCATTTCTCGCGTCCTTTGCGAGAAGTGGGGCCTTTCGCCACTCTCCGGGAACTTACATTGAGTGAGATACGTTTCCTCCGTCAAGCTCTTTAGCTAGAAGCTAAGAAGCTAGGAGCTCATCCAGGAGCTTTCTTTTTGCAACTCGCAATCGAAAATGTCAGCAAGCGTTACGGTGGCGGAAATTGGGCGCTGCGCAACTTCACTCTGCAATTAGGTCCGGGCGTGCTCGGACTCCTCGGCCCCAACGGTGCCGGCAAAACGACGCTCATGAGCGTTCTCGCGACGATCACGCGCGCCACTGAAGGCCGCGTGGTATGGAACGGTACGGATCTCGCCACCAATCCCGACGCTTTGCGCTCAACCCTCGGATATCTTCCTCAAGACTTCGGCGTGTATCCCAACCTGAATGCCGTCGAGTTCCTCGAATACCTTGCTGCAGTGAAGGGCCTCGACGCTGCCGCGTCGAAGAAGCGCATCGATGAGCTGCTGAATCTTGTGAACTTGACCGACGTCCGCAAACGCCCGCTGGGCGGTTATTCCGGCGGAATGAAGCAGCGCGTCGGCATCGCGCAAGCTCTGCTGAACGATCCTCAACTGCTCATCGTCGACGAACCCACGGCCGGACTCGATCCCGAAGAACGCGTGCGCTTCCGCAATCTTCTGTCGGAACTCTCCGGCCAACGCATTGTCATCCTGTCTACCCACATCGTTTCCGACGTCGAAGCCACGGCTACCGACATTGCCCTGATCTCTCAGGGCACACTCGTCGCGCACGCTTCCCCGGAAGAACTCCTGCGCAAAGTGGAGGGCAAAGTCTGGGAATGGGTTTTGCCGAGTGCGGAACTCAACGCGGCCCGGCAACGCTACCTGATCAGCAACACGGCTCGCCGCAGTGACGGAGTCCACGCGCGCGTGCTGAGCGATTCCGCGCCAGACGGCGCTCAGCCCGTCACGCCTAATCTCGAAGACGCGTATCTCTATTGCCTGTCGCAGTACCGCGCCGGAGCGTCAGCATGAACGCGCCTCGCGTCTTGTACCAGATGGTCCGCGCCGATTTCCTGGAGCGCGTACGTCGCTACAGTTTTCTGGTTACTCTCGCGGCGGCGTTGTTCCTTGCGTATGCGGTCGCCGCCGAGAAGATCTGGATCGTCGTCGGCAACGGCTACCGCGGCGTCTACAACTCGGCGTGGATCGGCATGCTGATGACGGTCTGTTGTTCCACGTTTCTGTCGCTGGTCGGCTTCTACATCGTGAAGAACTCCGTGCAGCGCGACACCGATACGCGCGTCGGCCAGATTCTCGCGGCGACGCCCATGCGCAAGGATTTCTACACGGTTGCGAAGACGCTCAGCAATTTCGCGGTCCTCGCGTGCATGGTCGTCGTGCTCATGCTGGCCGCGGTCGTCATGCAATTGTTCCGCGCGGAAGCCCACTCTTTCTCTCTGTGGAAATTGTGGGCGCCGTTCGTCTTCTTCGCAATGCCCACAATGCTTCTCGCCGGATCCGTGGCCTTGCTCTTCGAGACGCTTCCCGTGCTGCGCGGCGGCGTCGGGAATGTTGCGTATTTTTTCTTGTGGACTGCGGCTCTCGCCATGGGTGTAACCGGCGTCGACGATCCCAGCGGGTTACAACTTCTCTATCGCAGCACGCGCAACGCCTTGCGGGCTGTCGATCCCGCGAATCCTGACAACTTCCATTTCAGCCTCACCATCGGCGGTGAACATGCCGTCCGAACGTTTCCCTGGAATGGAATCGAATGGTCCACGCACGTGCTGCTGATGCGCTTGCTGTGGATCAGCCTCGCCGCCGCGATCGCGCTGTTGGCCTCTGTATTCTTTCATCGCTTCGATCCTGCGCGAACCTGGCGCAGGCAGCGGGCGCAGGCCGCACCCAGCGTCCCCGAAGCATCGCCCGAGGAACGCGCGCCCACTCCTTTGCCAGTACCAATTACAGCGGCGCATCTCACTCCGCTTACTCATTCTTCCGCGAACTCGCGCTTTCTGCAGTTAGTCGTTTCCGAGCTTCGCTTGATGCTAAAAGGCCAGCGCTGGTGGTGGTACGCAGGCGCAGTAGGATTACTCGTTGGCCAATTCGTCTCTCCAGAACCAAACGTGCGCAGCGGATTCCTGCTGGCCGCATGGATATGGCCCATCCTCGTCTGGTCTCAAATGGGATGCCGCGAAGCTCGCCATGCCACGAGCGCGTTGCTCTTCTCTTCCGAACGCAGCCTTTCGCGCCAGCTTCCCGCCGTTTGGGCCGCGGGCGTTCTTGTCGCCGTGCTCACCGGAAGCGGCGCAGCCATTCGGCTAGTACTCGGCGGCGACTGGCACAGCTTCGCAGCGTGGCTCGCCGGAGCGTTGTTCATCCCCAGCTTCGCCCTCGCGCTCGGCGTCTGGAGCGGTGGGCCAAGAACATTCGAAGCGATCTACACAGTGTGGTGGTACGTCGGTCCGGGTCATCAACTGCCCGGACTTGATTTCATGGGAACGACTCCAGCGTCGAGCAGTCCCGGAACCTACGCGTTGGCCGTAGCGGCTCTGCTGGTCATTGCCTACTGCGCCGCGCGCGCCTCGGTTACGCCTGAGTGCTCCGCGTCTTCTGGCTGGCAGCAGCGCACTGCGCCTCTTCGCGATATACTGATTCGTTTCCTCGGACTCTCGACCCGCACTCTTGCGTTGTCTGCCGAGGTTCAGCTTGATCAATCGAAGAAAGGACGCACCTATGGCTTCCTCCGCAGTCGACTTTGCCCGTAGTAACCAGCAGCGATTCCTAAACGAACTCAAAGATCTTCTTCGCATTCCGAGCGTCAGCACTCTCGACGAACACAAACCCGATATTAAAAAGGCTGCCGATTACGTCGCGAATGAACTCCGTCGCATCGGCATGGAAAATGTCGAGGTCATCGCGACCAAGGGACATCCGCTCATCTACGCTGACTGGCTGCATGCTTCCGGAAAGCCGACGGTGCTCTGCTACGCGCACTATGACGTTCAGCCCGCGGAACCGCTTGACGAATGGCACACTCCGCCGTTCGAGCCGACCGAACGCAACAACAACATCTATGCGCGCGGCGCGGTTGACGACAAAGGTCAGCTCTGGATGGAAGTGAAAGCGCTCGAAGCCCTCATGCAGACGGGCGGCGGAAAGCTCCCGTTGAATGTGAAGATCATTTTCGAGGGTGAAGAAGAAGTGGGTGGAGAGTCGATCGCCGAATATATCCGCAAGCAGAAACCCAAGCTGAAGGCCGACTTCGCGCTCGTTTGCGACACAGAACTCTTCGCGCCCGATCTTCCGACTCTTTGCGTCGGCCTGCGCGGTCTGGTCTACACCGAGATTGAAGCGTACGGCGCGAAGACCGATCTTGCACTCGGGCATGTACGGAGGAGCAGCTCCGAATCCATTCTTCGCGTTGATCGAAATGATCAGCAAGATGAAAGACTCGAAGGGCAAAGTCCTGATCCCCGGATTCTACAAGGGCGTGAAAGCCCCCACCGCCGCGCGAACTCAAGGCCTGGAAGCGCCTGCCCTTCAACGAAGAGCACTACCGCAAGACCGAAGTCGGTTCGAAGGTTCTCACAGGGGAGCCTGGATATTCCGTTCTCTACCGAACGTGGGCGCGTCCGACGCTCGAAGTTCACGGCATGCCCGGAGGCTTTGTCGCCGACGGCGCGAAAACCGTGATCCCCGCAAAAGCGAAGGCGAAGGTGTCGATGCGCATGGTTCCCAATCAGGATCCGGACGACATCCTGAAGAAATACCTGGCCTTCATCAAGAAGAACACACCGAAAGGGATTGAGACGAAAGTGAAAGTGTGGAGCAAAGGTCCCGCGTGCGTGGTCAGCACCGACAACAAGTACATCGAAGCCGCTACGCAAGCTCTGCACGACACGTTCAAAAAAGATACCGTGTTCATCCGCAGCGGCGGCTCGATTCCAATCGTCACGGACTTTCAGGATGTCCTGAAGATTCCAAGCGTGATGATGGGCTTCGGCCTTCCCGACGACAACCTGCACGCGCCGAATGAGAAGTTCCACATCCCGAACTTCTACCGCGGAATCGAGACCATCTGCAGGTTCTTCGAGAAGCTGGGAAAATAGACGGTATCGAGGCACGCGCCGTAGCGTGTGGCGGTCGAACGCGTTACAGCGCGTGCTAGAACCTCTCTGTGAAATCGCCTCGCAAATTCACGGTCGTCATCGAGCGGGATGAAGAGGGCTTCTTCGTCGCCAGAGTTCCAGCCCTCAAAGGCTGCCACACTCAGGCGAAGAATCTCGACGCTCTGATGAATCGCGTCAGAGAAGTAGTTAAGCTGTGTCTTGAAGACAATTGCGGTACGCCTCAACTCGAACTTGTAGGGATCCAGCAAATCTCGGTATGACTCGCCTTCCGCGCCTCAAAGGCAAGGAACGGTTCGAATTCTGGGGAAGCTTGGCTTCGAAGTTGTTCGTAGTCGTTGAAGCCATTTTTTGCTTCGCCACGCCGATGGCAGGACGCCGACGATTCCCGTTCACTCTAGCGAAATCCTTGGTCCTGGCCTTCTGCGATCCATTCTCCGCGACGTAGATCTCCCAGTCGACGAACTGCTGCGAAGTCTCTAGCTTGTGACCTGGGACTGATCCAACCTTCCTCAGTTTTTCCCGAAATGGGAACGTCACGCCTGCGGCCTTCAGGGTACCCCCCTCCCCCTCGATCTAATGGAATCATTGAGTTAGGGGAAAATCGCGAAGTAATCTATGAGGCTCAATCACTTGCGGGCAAAAGCTTGGTTTCAAAGAACTTACAGCGAGGCGCCTGAACGAAGCGTTCCAAAATGGGACGATCTGGCAGTTCGCGCACCGTCACGGCCTCGACGATCATTGCGCAAAACGGAGGCGGGGCGCAAGGTCAGATGTCACACAACCGGTGTGGAAAAACACGGGCGCTTTCCTCGCGGTTCGGCCGCTGAGGCTTCCAAGGGGGGGTTTCAAGGACCCTGGGGTGTTACCGCCGGTAACTACCGCGATGGGCGTAGGAGAAGTAAACTCGTGTCGTTTCATAGGAACTGCGATGCGCATTTTGCATTTTCGAGAGGTCGAGATCGGCCCCAACGACCGCGTATTTCGCCACTCCCGCGTGCTCGCTTTGATCGTGTGGCTCGGCGGACTCGCCTCTGCTATCGCATTTTTCGTCCATGCGTACACGGCAAAATGGCGGCCCGGATACTTCTTCGGCCCGTTTTTGCTGCTTTTTCTGCTCTTGACGCTGAGGATGGTCACCGCGCGATTTCATCCTTCCAATTGGCTGGTTCGGATGACCGCGACCGGAATCTATGTGCAATATCGTTCTTATCTCAACTACCAATTGTCCCCCGATGACCCTTCGGTCGCGTTCCTTTCTTTCGGCGAGATCGCGTCGGCCCGGTTGATCAAAGAGCGCGTCGAGACTCCGGATGCGATGAAGCCAGGGGCCACGCAAACCCAGTATCTGCGCCACGTGGAACTTGAGTTGTCGGGAGATCCCGCGCCGCTTGCAGAGGCGTTGCAGGAGGAACTCGGCGAGAGCGCCCCAACAGAAAAACACTGGTATGGCAGCAGTTCAACTCTCTACCGGGACTATCCCGTCGCGATGTCTGGTCCGACGAGCATTCGCATCCATTGGAACGTGGTGCCGGGCACACGAAATTTTCTTGACGCCCTGCGCGCCTACACAGTCATTGGCGAGCCGGTTTCTCTGACACAAGACTTCACGCGTCTAAAATCGCTCAGCCGTGAAGAACAACAAAAGCAATTGCGCGAACTCGTCGCCCGCGGACAGAACATTACCGCCGTCTACGCTGCCCAAAGACTCTATGGCGGTAGCTTGGGAGAGGCTAAACAGATGGTGGATTCTCTCAGCGGGAGTAAAGCGCCGCAGTAGCCTCCTGCGGTGAGCGTTGATTGACACCTTTGCAGTTAGTTCGACCAGACCTGCCCGGAACATCTCCATTGCGCTCGCGTTCGGCTTGCGTTAGCCTGATCTTGCTCTCGCGGTTCTCCCACCTCTTTTTCTGTCTCCACTGAAAAACCATCCAATTGTCGCAATGTGTGTGCAACCCAGCGCGGTCGCCCGTAAGGCCACACCATATATGGTGTTATATTGCTTGACCCCGGCCCAATTTCACCGTTACAGTAGCTTAACTTTGTGCCCGCCCTGCCCAGCCTGGGGTGAGAATTGGCCGCGCGTCGGTCGGAGCATGCATCGAACTGACGAGAGGAATCCCGTTAGTAAACACGCGTGCCAAGGCCGCAGCGACGCCGATACGAGGGCTAACGACTTGCAACTGGCTACTGACAACTGGCAACTGGTTTTCCCAAGGAGTTCGCGTTGCTCAAACTGAAGAGGCTTCAGATTCTCGGGTTCAAGTCGTTTTGTGACCGCACCGAACTCAAGTTCCACGGGGACGGTGTGGCGGCCATCATCGGGCCCAACGGTTGCGGCAAGTCGAATATTTCGGACGCAATCTCGTGGGTGCTCGGCGAGCAGTCGGCCAAAACGCTGCGCGGATCGCGCATGGAAGACGTAATCTTCGCCGGCACTCGCGATCGCAAGCCGACCGGGATGGCGGAAGTGTCGCTCACGTTGATCGACCCCGAGGCCTACAACGGTGATGCCAGCGCGCCCACCGAGATCGAGATTCACGACGACATGCCCGAGGCCGCGGAAGCGAACATCTCCGACGATTGGGACGAGGCTTCGATTCGAGCACGCGCGGCGGCAGATACCGAGTCGGCCGTGGAAGACGCTCAGCCCGGCAAGACTGAAGAAATAGAAATTCCGCGGTCGAAGGTCAACATTATTGCGATCGCGTTCCCTGACGACGAACCGATCTTTGCCTTACCAGCGCACAACGTTATGGCGCCTCCGGATGCGGCCTCGGTTGGGACGGCGCCTCCGCATGTCGTGCTGAAAATTCGCCGGCGCAAGTTCAACCAGCAGCAATTCCGCCATGGAGAGATCGTGGTCACGCGGCGGCTGTTCCGTTCCGGCGACAGCGAGTATCTGTTGAACGGCAAGCTCTGCCGCCTCCGCGACATTCAGGAATTGTTCATGGGCACCGGACTTGGGCCGGAGTCCTACGCGCTCATCGAGCAGGGACGCATTGGGCAGATTCTAAGCAGCCGCCCGACCGACCGCCGCGCGATTTTGGAAGAGGCGGCGGGGATTACGAAATTCAAGACCAAGAAGCGCTTGGCGGAAGCTCGGTTGGAAGACGCGAAGTTGAATCTCGCCCGCGTCAATGACATTTTCGAAGAAGTGACGCGGCAGATGAATTCGCTGAAACGGCAGGCCTCGAAGGCCGAGCGCTACGCGCGCCTGCGCGACGAAATGCGCGCCAAGCTGCGCCTCGTACTTGCCAGCAAGTTCACGGCGATTGAACAGGAGAGCGCCGAACTCGATTCGCAGCTCAACGCACTTGCCGAGGAAATGCAGCATCGCGCGGAAGAGGTGCAGCAACTCGAGGCCGAACATGGGGATCGCACGCAGCGCGGGTATTCGATCGAGACAGAACTGCGCGAGAACCGCGACCGCATCAGCCAGATCGCAATGGAGATTGATCGCGCCCACGCGCGGCGCCGCCACAATGAAGAACGCTGCACCGAACTGCTGGTGCGTACGGCTTCGGCGGAAGCGGAGTTGGCGCAGGCTCAACATCGGCTGACCGCGCTCGAAGCCGAGCGCGAATCGAATCGTCAGATTCTGGAGTCGGCGGCTGCGGACCTGGCTGCGGCGCAAAACGATCTTGTCCTTTGCCAGCAGGATGCGGCTGCGGCTGCAGCAAGCCTGGCCGAAATCGAACGCAAGCAGGAAGAGTCGCGCGTCGCAATTTTCGACACGGTATCGTTCGCATCGCGCTTGCGCAATCAACTGGCGCAGGCCGAAGAGCGCCTGGCCGGGGCCGACCGCGAAGCGCGTCGCCTCGAAGCCGAGATCGCCAATGCCAACGTTCAAGTAGAAGCATTTGGCGGACAGCGTGGACAACTGGCTCTCGAATTTGAAACCGTCACGCAGCGGGTCAGCGGCATCACCGAAGAGATCAGCCAACTGCGACGGCTGATCGAACAAAAGAAGATGGACGAAACACAGGCGAAGACGAACCTTGACTCCCTCCGTGCGGAATTCGCGACCGCGATGGGCAAGAAGGGATCGCTTGAGGCCGTGATCGCCGAGCACGGATACTCGACTGAGTCCGTGCGGCGCTTGTTCCAGTCCGGCGTAATGCAGGGTGGGCTGGCGCCAGTAGGCGTGCTGGCCGACTTCCTCGAAGTCGAGCCGCGCTACGAGCGTGTGGTGGAAGATTTCCTGCGCGACGAACTGAACTACGTCGTCGTGAAGTCGTGGGACGCCGCTGACGAAGGGCTTCGAATGCTGCGTACCGATGTTGATGGGCGCGCTACGTTCCTGGTCCACCCCGAGGACGCGCAGGCGAAGTTTTCCTTTGTGCTCGATGAAGCTGCGCACTCGGCGCCACCTGCGGCGCACATCACTCCTCTCAAGCAAACGATCCGCGTGCTCGATGGTTTTGGTAAGTCGCTGGAAGTAATCCTGCCCAAGCTGCGCGACGGATACATCGTCCCTGAGGCGGGCGTGGCGCGCGGACTGGCGCTCGAAAATCCTGACGCATTCTTCCTGTCGCAAGCTGGAGAATGCTTCCACAACGTGACCGTCACAGGCGGCAAGCAGCGCTCGGAGGGTCCGCTGTCGATGAAGCGCGAACTACGCGAAGTCATGCGCCAACTCGAGGATCTCGAACGCGCCCTGCGCGAAGAGGAAATGCGCGTGCTCACGCTCGGGCCGGGAGATCAAGGAACTCAGTTCCCTGCTCGAACGTCTCGACGGCGAGAAACGCGAATCTGAGCATCAGGCGATGACGTCGAGCCACATGCTGCAGCAACTCGATTCGGAGATGACACGGGTTCGCGAGCGACTTAACGTCTGTCAACTCGAACTGCGGCGACTGGCTGCCGAACGCGCCGACCAGGAGAGCATCGTCTGCGCGCGGCAATCGGAGATCACGACGCTCGAGGATCAGCGCATTCAACTGGAACTGCAGATTGCGGCCGGGCAAGAGTCCCTGACCGCGCTGCGCCAACGCCGCGAAGAGTCGGCCCAGACCACCTCGCAGCACGCCGCCCGTGTGGCGACGCTTGAAGAACGGCATCGCTCGGCTGCGGGGGTATTGCAGCGGATTGAATCGCTCTTCTCAGAGATGGGCGAGCGAGTCCATGCGCTGGCTTCGCAGATCGAAGGCGCCGCCGCTGAAAAACTTCAGCGCGAATCGGAAAACGAGCAACTGGCGCAGCATGCCACCGACCTCGAAGCCGAGCGCAATGCGGCGCAGACTCGCGAAGGATTGCTGCAATTTGAAACGGAGCAACTGCGCGCCCGCCTCTCAGAAATTGACGAACTCCTGCGCAACAGCCGCCTGCTTCTTGATCAGGCACGCGATCGCCGCGGAGAATTGTCGGCCGCTTCCGCCAAGCTGCAATCGGATGCGCAGTACATGTGCGAGACGTGCATCAACGAATTGGGAGTGGAGCGTGCCGCGTTGATGGCCGACACGACGCTGATGGCGGTCAAGGGCGAAGAGCTCGCGGCCGAGGATCAACTCTACCGCGATATGCGCGCCAAACTCGAGGCCATGGGCCCGGTCAACATGATGGCGCTCGAAGAGTACAAAGAGACCGCAGAGCGTCACGGATTCCTCGACACGCAGCGCAAGGATTTGATCTCGTCGATCGAGAATACGACGGCCACTATCAAGGAGATCGACCTGATCTCGCGCCAGAAATTCGAAGAGGCGTTCGCCAAGATCAACGAGAATTTCCAGGCCACGTTCAAGAAATTGTTTGGCGGCGGCCATGCCTTCATGAAACTGACCGACGAGGAGAACAGTGCCGAGAGCGGCATCGACGTCGTCGCCTCGCCTCCGGGCAAGCGCCTGCAAAGCGTGCTGTTGCTCTCGGGCGGAGAAAAGGCGCTGACCGCGCTGGCCCTGCTGGTCGGCATTTTCCAGTATGCGCCCAGCCCCTTCTGCATCCTCGATGAAGTCGACGCCCCGCTCGACGAGGCCAACATCACGCGCTTCACCGAACTCGTCAAGGAGATGAGCGTGCAAACGCAGTTCGTGCTCATCACCCATAGCAAAAAGACGATGAGCATCGCTCCGGTGCTTTACGGGGTGACCATGCAGGAGCCCGGCGTGTCGAAGCTCGTATCGGTGAGGTTCGGGGCGCCCGCATGAGGATCGGTCGGTCTTTGTCAGCGAAATGGTCGACGGCTTCGCGATACTCCGGTAAAAGAGTGCCAGAAACCGAGAGCTAATCGCCGAAGCCCGGAGCTATTTGCTCCTCGTTATCCACTTCCATCCTCAGCTTTTCCACAACCTCAAGCGCACGAGAAGCCTTGCTGCGCGCCTGTTCTCGTGGCATTCGCTTGCCTGTCAATATTTTTCATCCGAGGGAACTAGTCCATCGATACTGCAGTCGTGATCAGAATCGTTGACAAAATTTTCTGACCAGCTAGAATACGCCTCGCTCCTTACCTGTAAAATTTCAAACATGAGCCCCGATCTCCTCGACTCCGTTCTTTTGCAAACTGACTTTCCCGACCTCCAACTTCATGCCAGCGGCAAGGTCCGCGACGTCTATTCCGTCGGCGACCAGCAGCTGCTTTTCATTGCCACCGACCGCATCTCCGCCTTCGACTATATTCTGGCTACCGGCATCCCCCACAAGGGACGCGTGCTCAGCCAGATTTCGCTGTTCTGGTTCGACTATCTCGCCGACATCGTCCCCAACCACCTGATCACCGCCGACGTCGACCAGTATCCGCCGGAGGTCCGCAAATATGCCGACCAGTTGCGCGGACGCTCGATGCTGGTGCAGCGTGCGCAGATGTTTCCCGTAGAGTGCGTCGTGCGCGGATACATTTCGGGCTCAGCATGGAAGGAATACAAAGCCTCGGGCAAGGTCTCTGGCATCACTCTTCCCGCGGGCCTGAAGGAATCCGACGCCTTTCCTGAGCCCATCTTCACGCCATCTACAAAAGCGACGACTGGCCACGACGAGAATATTTCGTTCGACCAGATGTGCGATACCGTCGGCGTCGAAACGGCCAGCCATCTGCGCGATCTGACGTTGCGCGTGTACAAGAAGGCGGCGGCGTACGCGCTCAATCGCGGCATCATCATTGCCGACACGAAGTTTGAGTTTGGACGCACGGCCAAGGGCATCACGCTGGCAGATGAAGTCCTCACCCCCGATTCTTCCCGCTTCTGGCCCGCCGACAAGTACGCTCCGGGCCGGGCGCAGGATTCGTACGATAAGCAGTACGTGCGCGATTACCTTGAGGAAATTCACTGGAACAAGCAACCGCCGGCGCCCGCGCTTCCCGTGGACGTGGCGCGGCGCACCAGCGAAAAATATCTCGAGGCTTACTTCCAGCTGACGGGGCATAAGCTGGATGTCTGATCGCGCGTCTGGTACCATCTCCACCCGCAGGAGCGCAGCATGACCCCGGCGGACTGGTTTATTTGTGGCGTAGTTCTCATCAACGTGATCGCGGCGGCAATGCAGGGCTTCTTTTCCGAAGCCCTCACCATAGCCGGGCTGGTGGTCGGTTATCTCGTTGCCGCGTGGAAGTATCGCAGTCTGGCAGAGTGGTTCGAGTCTTTTTTGAAAAACGAATGGCTGGCTGAGATTCTCGGCTTCCTTATCATCTTTTTTGCGATCTTACTGCTGTTCGGTATTGCAGCGAGAATCGCGCGCTGGGTGATGAAAGAGGCCGGGCTCAGCGGCTTTGACCGCTTCCTTGGCGGAGTCTTGGGGTTGCTGAAGGGCGGACTGATGGTAGCGGTGATCCTGATGGGAATGACGGCATTCGCGCCCACATCGAGGCTGCTGACGAATTCGCAGCTCGCGCCGTATTTTCTGGTCGTGGGCCGGGCCGCCATCTGGCTCGCTCCCGCGGACTTGCGGGCACGATTCGATCAGGGTCTGGACCTGCTTCATCATGCTCCGCAGAAACTATCCGCACCCACGTCTTCGGGCAAATAGGCGCAGTGCAGTGAAAAACTTTATAAAGAAGAGAGAAACATATCGTGAAAGATCAACTGGAAGCCTTGGTCCTGCAGATGTACAAGAGCAACATTCTTTATTCCGAGGGCGTGCGTGAGTTCAAGAAGCGATTCATTCTGACCGTGCTCCAGGAAAACAAGGGCAACCAGTGCCGCGCGGCGCGCGAGCTGGGCATGCACCGCAACACCCTCAGCCGCACCATCGACGAGTTGAAGATCGACGTTCGCCAGCTGCGTGACGGCGTCAAGCGCCCGCCACGCAGCGCCCGCCCGGTAACAATGGAAAAGAAGATCGTCCGCTGAAGGACTCTCAAGCCTCTGTCATAGTGAGCGAAGGAATGGGTTCGCGCCAGCGATCCGTTGCGCAGTCGGGAAGCGTTTCCACAAAATCCAGGGACGAGTGGGAACTCCCTTGTGAGTCGCTGGTGGCGACTGGCACTGAGGGGTCCTTCGCCTTGCCCAGGATGACAGCGCAAAAAATGAGGCAGCCCTCGCGGGCTGCCTTTGATTGTTTAAGCGGTGACCGTCTGTTATTGAGCCGCCGGCTTGTGATGTACCGGCGCCTTATGTGCTGGAGGCGCTGCCGACTTCGCCTTCAGCAACAATCCCTTCTCCATGACCATCATGAAGGGGTTCGACGTGTACGACGCTGGTTCACCCTGGAAGTCGAAGCTGGCTCCATCTTTCGGAATCATCTTCGCCGGAATTTTCTCGTCGAACTTCAACGTGATGTCTGCCTTCTTCGCGTCGATGTCGTCAGAACTGCCGGCGATCATGAACGTATCGGGCTCGGTGCTGATCACGGTGCCATTCATCTGCACCGCCTTGCCCTTGATCGCAGTCCAGACCGTGTCCTGATCGGCCTGCGCGCCATTGGTCAGCACAAACTCCCAGGTAGCGAAGTCCATCTTGTCGGGAGTCGTTGCCAGCACCATGTTATGAGCCTGTTCCGCGGGCGTCGGCGCCGGCTTGACGGGAATCTGCGGGCCGCCCGCTTTGGCTGCTGCCAGAAATTCTGCCCAACCGTCATCTCCGGCGTGGAACTTAACATATTGCGAACGCGCGTACTTTTCAATTTGAGCCTGCGCTGCAGGCGGGGCCACAGCCGCGGCCCTCGCGGCAAACCAGATGCCGTTCTGATAATCGGGCGGCGCTTCTCCCAGGTACGCCAGGGCCAACGGATAGACGATGCTGAAATCTTTTGCCGTGTCGGGACTGCCGTCAATGGCGGCTTTCAGATCCTTCACGGCCCCGGCATCGTCCTTATCGGTCAGCTCTTTAATTCCTCGAGCCTCCTCAAAGATCGCTGACATGATGGGCTTGTTCTTGATGACTTCCGGGTCTGTCGCTTTATCGAGGCAGGCCAGCCCTTGGTCTGCGTACTTCTTGCCGTCAACCAGCATTTGCGACGCGTTCGGGTCTCCGCCTTGCGCCAAAACTCGATCAAGGTACGCGAGCAGCGTCAAAGCCTGCACCTGGCATGGATCGGACTCCACCAATTTCGTGGCCGTCTCCAAAGTCTTCTTTGTATTGTTGGCTGCCCGGTAGGCTCCCATGAGAATTTCGAGCGCCTGATTCTTCATCACGCTGTTGGGATACTGCGTGAGAAATGCTTCCAAGCCGCTGATCTTGGCGTTGTTGTCGGTCTGCTGGTACGCCGCGACGTAGGCGTTGTACTCGGCAGGATCCTTGATTACCGGCGCCGACGACTGCGACGCGGCCGGTTGTCCTTGTGCTGGCTGGCCAGCTGTCTGTGCTCCCGCTACTGCAGCAACTCCAAGCACAACCGTGAGCAGAATCTTCTTCATCAGTAAGGCTCCTTGGACCTTCGGAAAATAGCTTTTACGGGAAACGTGTTCCATCGAACTCGGCAGTGACTGCATTCCGCCCCGGACCGCTTGGCGTTCGGATCCTGCTTTGGAATGCTACGCTTCCTGGCAGGGGCCCCGGTGTCAAAAAGGGCAACCCACTGCGTGCAAAGGCTGTGACCCTTTTTCCCGGTTGGCCGGATTATAAGTACGTCTGTTCCCGAAGGCAAGCGACTTCCCAATCACCCTCCACTTTATTGCTAAGATGCGGCTAGCGGATGCGGTGGATGTTCTGTTCCGCGTCTGCCCTGTACGATCTCGAATCGCGGAGATGCTTTTCTTATGGACACCGGACAACCCCTGGTCGGGCAAGTCGCAGTCGTTACGGGGGCAGGCCGCGGCATTGGCGCAGCCATCGCCCGCAAACTCGCCGCTCTCGGCGCCACCGCCGTTCTCCTGGGACGCACCCAGGCCACGCTCGACGGCACCGCACGCTCCATCCTCGATGCTGGAGGCAAAGCCGAAGTCATTCCCTGCGACGTCACGCTGCATCACCAGCTGGAATACGCGGCCACACGGGTCGATAGTACGTTCGGCCGCGCCGACATCCTGGTCAACAATGCGGGCGTCGCCGGATTCAACGACGCTCTCCACAACCTTCAGCCCGACGAGTGGGACCGCATTCTCAACACGAATCTGCGCGGCGTCTACTACTCGATCCGCGCCTTCGCCCCGTTAATGATTCGCGGCTACTCGGGACACATCATCAATATTTCTTCCTTAGCCGGGAAGAATGCGCTGCCGAACGGAGCGGCCTACGCCGCTTCGAAGTGGGGATTGAACGGACTCAGCTATTCCGTCGCCGAAGAATTGAGGGGGCATAACATTCGTGTGTCTGTCGTGTGCCCTGGTTCAACCGAGACGGAACTGACCCCGCACGCCGGGAAGGACCCCGCCAAAATGCTGCAGCCTGATGACATCGCGCATGCCGTGGCGATGCTCGCAACACAAGCTCCGCAGTCTTTTGTAAGCGAAATTCTGATGAGGCCGACACAGAAACCCTAAAAGCCGGGCGTCGGACCTCGGACTCCGGGCGTCAGGCGTACCACCGGCGTCCCGCCGGCTGTCATGTCGGGCTGCAAAGGACCGTGGGCGGGAGCGGTAAAGGCTGAGGTCCGAAGGCTGAGGTCTGACTCTCTATTTCTTGAACAGATTCTCAAACGCGGCGCGCGCATCGTTCGGGCGCAGGCTGGCGGGCGTAGACGTTTCCTTCTCGCGAGTCACTCGAATTTCGTAGAAGGTGCATTCGTTACGGGCGTCCTTTTTTGCGATTCGTTCCTTGATCGGCTGCATGCATTCGAACCGGCTCCCCGGATCGAAATATGTGCACTGCTTGCACGAATGCAATTCGAACCCACACTTCGGACACTGGCCGTCCCCCGACACTCCCTGCAGCAGCGTTCCGCACTGCGTGCATCGTGAAACCGCGCGTGTACCCGGAAGATTGACGGGCCGCGGACCGAACGTGTTGTCTCGTTTCGGCGGCGGAGGGGCGCCAGATTTCTCCCCCGATCCGCGATTCGGCTCGCGATCGCGGTCCTGATAACCATGTTGACGATATTTTGCGGCCACAAACCCTCCCCAAGCACGCGGCGAGTATTGTCCTCCGGATGGCCTCCGTCGGGCAAGTGCAATCAAAATCTCTGCCACGGATTGTCACGGATATGGTTGTGGAGCTACAAGCTCCTCCATCAATGCTTTTGATCCGTGAAGATCCGTGTGATCCGTGGCCAATGGTTTTTTCCAGCGACTACAATCATTCCATGATCCACGAAATCCTCCCCGTCGGCCCGCTGCAATGCAACTGCTCCATCATCGGCGACGAGGCTACGCGTGAGGCGATGGTCATCGACCCGGGTGACGATATCGAAGACGTACTCGCCATCATCGGCAAACACAATCTCCGGGTCAAGCAGATCGTCATCACACACGCGCACATCGATCACGTCGGCGGAGCGATGAAACTCCGCGCCGCTACCGGCGCGCCGATTCTGCTCAACCAAAATGATTATGCGCTACTGAAGATGCTCGATGTGCAGGCGGCGTGGATCGGAGTGCCGACGCCCGGCAAAGTCGAGATCGATCGCAGCGTCAACACCGGAGAAACCGTCGCCGCCGGATCACACACGGCCACCATCCTCCACACTCCCGGCCACACCGAAGGCAGCATCTGCCTGCATTTTTCAGCGGAGAAAAAGCTCATCGCCGGCGACACGCTTTTCGCCGGATCCATCGGCCGTACCGATCTTCCCGGCGGATCGATGCCGAAGATCCTGCGGTCGCTGCACGACACAGTGCTCGCGCTGCCGGATGAGACAGTAGTAGTGCCAGGCCACGGCCCGCTTACGACCATCGGAGAAGAAAGAGAGAGCAATCCGTTCCTCGTGAAAAAGTAGCAAGAACTTGCATGCCATGATTTCTTGAAGAGATTACAATTCACACCGCAACAATTGACGCTAAGATGGCTTGCGACAGTTCCACACTCTGGACTTTGTTCCGCCCCTTCCCTCATCGGATCAGGAGAGCATCCCATGGCCGCACACTTTTCCCGCTGCAGCATGTTGGCCACAGCCGTCTGCGTCTTGACACTTTCCGCGACCGCGTTCGCCTCCGGCCCCGTGGAACACGTTCTCTTTAGTTTTCCCCGACCTTCCCCAAATGCCGGCTCGCCCGATGGCGGTCTGGTCGCCGACGCATCCGGCAACCTCTACGGCACAACTGTTTACGGCGGGAATGGCTACGGGACTGTTTTTGAATTGAGTCCACCAACGGCACCGGACGGCTCTTGGACCGAAACAGTGATTCACGCCTTCGATCCAAAGAACACAACGGACGGAGCATATCCCCAAAGCACTTTGATCTTCGATACGGCGGGCAATCTCTACGGTACCACCATGTGGAGCACGCATGGATGGGGCAGCGTCTTCGAACTGTCTCCTCCGGCCACAGCGGCGGGCGCGTGGACCGAGAAGCTGCTCAGGAATTTCCCCGCCAACAGCAGTCAGGGAACCAGCCCCGAGGGCAAGTTGATCTTCGACACCGCAGGTAACCTCTACGGAACGACAACATCTGGCGGGGCTGGGACCCAGTGTGGTTCGCAAACTGGATTTGGCTGCGGAACCGTTTTCAAACTCAAGCCGCCAACCACACCCAGCGCCGGCTGGACGGAAAACGTCCTGCACAGTTTTGCGGTTACTTCCGGCGATGGCTTTACTCCCGGCACGAGTCTAGTGCTCCATAACGGCGCCCTTTATGGCACCACAACCAATGGCGGCGAGTACGGAGATGGCACTATTTTTCAGTTGGTCCGGCAGAACGGGGTCTGGGTGGAGAATATTCTGCACAGCTTCTCCGGAAGCGACGGCGCAGGTCCCGTTGGTGGGCTAATCGTCGACTCCGCGGGCAATTTTTACGGGACGACGAAACGTGGCGGAGTCGGGTACTGCAACGAGAAGGGCTGCGGAACTGCTTTTGAGCTTTCCCCGCCTGCTGCGCCCGGCGATCCCTGGCAGGAAACGACGCTCTATGTCTTCCCCGGTTCGTCGAGAGGCGGCGGGCCCAACGCTGCTTTGATCCGCGATAAGAGTGGTAGCCTCTACGGCACTGCCACCGCCGGAGGTTTCAAGGATAACGGTGTGGTATTCAAGCTGATTCCGCCCGCGACGGCGGGCGGCCCATGGACTGAGGTCGTCGTGCATGCTTTCGGAACATTTACCGGAGATGGCATGTTTTGCGAAGGCGAATTGATCCTTATGAATGGCAAGGGACTTTTTGGAACGACAGCGGAAGGCGGCGCGAATGGCGCCGGCACTATCTTTAACATTTCATTCTGATGTCGTATCTCCACTGCAAGCCCGGGTGCCCCATCCTTCTCGCGCCTTTCGCGGGAGGGTGGGGACTTTGACTTATTCTCGCTAAACTCGGCCCTCACGTATTCAAATGCTCCAACACTCTCCCAATGCCTTCCCCGAACTCTTGCTCCACGGTAATCAAGCTCAACACCAAGTATCCATCGCTCGGGAAGTCGTAGAAATGTCCCGGATGCACCAGCACTCGCTTCTCCCGCACCAACTCGATGGCCAAGTCTTCGTCTGACCGCGTCACCGGAACGCGCAGCACCGCGTACCATCCGCCTTCCACGCGGAGCCGCTCGCAAGCCTTCTGCGCTGCGAGCTGCCGATCCAACTCAGCGAGATTCGCGCACACGCGTGCGAGCAATTGGCGCTGAATATCTTTTCTCTGCTCCAGAAGTGCGGGCACCGCCCACTGAATCGGCGCATTCATCGAGAGATACGTATCAGCAATTACCTCCAACCGTCCGATTGCCGCCGCAACCTGGGACTCCGGGCCACTCGTGACCACCCACGCCACTTTCATCTGCGGCAGCGCCGAAATCTTCGACACGCCGCTGAGCGTGAACGTCAACACCTCGCGATTCTCCACGAAACTCGCATGTCCCATCTGGGGTGCCCCAGGTCGCGCCGCAGTTGCGAGACCTGGGAGGCCGCCGACATCCAGCCCGTAATCCAGGAACACCTCATCCACGATCAGCGCGAGCCCGTGCGCCCCGCAGAACGCATTGAGCAACTTCAACTCTCCGGCCGACACATACGACCCAGTCGGATTGTTCGGATGCACCACGACGACGCCGCGCGTTCGCTCCGTGACTGCCTTCTCCAGCGACGGAAAATCCATCTGCCATCCGTGGTCATAGATCAGCGGATAGGGCACCAGCTTCACATCCTGCAAGTCGGCCAGAAACTCGAACAGCGGATAACTCGGCTTCGGCACCAGCAATTCGTCGCCAGCGTTGCACAGTAATCGGAAGACGTAGGAATATCCCTCGCTGGTGCTCGTAGTAAGAACAATCCTCTCTGGATCGACATCGTGCGCGGTGCTATGGCGCCCCCTCGTAGAAACGTTGTTTGCAACGTCCCCCTCGCCGCGCAGGTCTCGGTAATAACCGGCGACCGCCTCGCGAGCCGCCAGCAATCCCTTAGCCTGCGGATCGTAATCCAGCGCGTGCGGCGACGCCAGCGCGCCCAGAATCGCCGCCGAGTCGTACTCCAGTCCCGCCCGCGTGGGATTCGAAAGTGTCAAATCCAAGATTCGCGCTCCGCTCGCACGCACCTCCTCCACGGCTTGCGTAAAACGGTTCTGCGCCAACTTCCAGTTCGTGCGATCGGAAAATCTAGGAGCGAGAAACATGGATGGATTCTATGGGATCACGAGGAGAAACTGCTCAGAAGCCAGGCGGAGGTCCAAAACGAAAGGCGCCCCTGAGGGACGCCTGAACCTGTCGACCACACCACGCAAAACTACCTTCGCTGCATCCACTGCAACGACGCCGGAGGCATATCGCGGCTCACATCATCGTGTCCCCGCGCATCAGGATTCCATTCAAGGCTGGGCCAGTCGCGAATTCCAATGGCCGGGCAGATCAATTCCTTCCCCGACGTCCGCAACAATTGCCGCAGTGTTTGCACACCGTAAAACAATCCCTGCCCGGTGTTGGCCGCGACGATCAGATGCGACTTATCCGAGAACAGCAGATATCCGTCTTCACCCACCAATCCATCGGCCTTCAACCCATTGCGAGCGAGGAAGCGCCGGACGCGCGAGTCCTGCAGCCGGGCCAGCACAATCGCACCGTCTTCCGCCTTGCCAGCGGCCTTCATCCCCAGAATGTCGAGCTGCAGGCCGGATTGGTCGGCAATTTCTTCCGCCAGAGTTTCAGCGGCGATGCGATCCTCCGACTGATGTCCCATCTGCACAAAAATCCGAGTCTTCGGACCCACGCGGAAGTCGCCGTCCCGCAGCTGCACTTCCTTTGGCGTAGGGATCAGCGTCGGAGGTTGCGCACTAGAATCCAATGCAACCGCCGAAGCACAAAGCAGCAAAGAAGAAACGAAACCCAGAATTCGCTTATTCATTCAGATCCTTGGTACCTAGACAGACATTGTACCTGCAACCCAGCTAGACATTGTCATGATTTGTATGCTGGTTTGTGACATGGATTTTACACTCCTGAGGGACATAAAGAGCGCCGAAGTGGCGTATTTATAAGGGCAAAGCGAAACTCTCCATCCCTGGTTTTCCTTGGCGGCCCTTCGTGCCCTTTGTGGTTCATTCCGTTGGATTCCCTACTTGCCAAATGCCTCTTTATTTACCACATAAGGCATCCTCGTCATGTCGCCGCCGTAGTTGCTTTCCAGCACGTCGATCAGTCCCTGCACGCACCGTCCGGCCATCCCTTTATCGGGATCGGTCGAGAGCCGCGTGATGCGCGCCGCGCTGGCAAAGTGTGGCATCAGCCGGCAGCGATCCGCGATCGCCGCATCGCGCAGTGGAGAATCCGCCGGCAATGGCTCCTTCTCATACACGTCGAGCGCCGCTCCGGCGATCCAGTTCTCGCGCAGGGCCTTGGCCAGGGCTGTTTCATCCACCACCGGCCCACGGGACGTGTTTACTAAGAACGCCGTTGGTTTCATAAGTTGCAGCGTTTGTTCATTAAACAAGTGATAGGTCGGCGTCGCGCTCTCCCCGGCTCGCAACAGCGGCACATGCACACTCACAAAGTCCGCCCCGCCCAGGGCCTCTTCGAAAGGGACATACTTGATCCACGCCCGCTCCCTCGTCAGCCCGCGCGCATGGCGCAGATCGTTGATCTCCTGCACCGTTTTTACGAAAGCATGATTCTCATACGCCGGGTCATAACACAAAACGTTCATGTCGAAGCCAACGCACTTCTTGATGAACGCCAGCCCAATCCGCCCGGTCCCAATCACGGCGACGGTCTTGCCGGTAACCTCGTCCCCCAGGAACGGCAGATATGGATGCCAATATCCCCAGCGGTTCTCGCGCGTGAGATGCTCGGCCGGCCACATTTTCCGCGCCAGCGTTCCCATCATGAAAAATGCGAACTCGGCCGTCGCCTCCGTCAGCACGTCCGCCGTATTCGTGAATGGAACCTTGTATCGGTTCGCGTCGGCGCGGTTGATATTGTCGAATCCGACGGCAAACTGGGCGACGACTTTCAGCGTGCCCTTTCCGCCCTCGAAGATTTCCGCATCGATCGCGTCGCGCAAGGTCGTGATCAACCCGTCGATCCCCGACTTCACTTTTTCGACGATCAAACTCTTTGGCGGCGGTTGCGGCTGCGGATAGACTTCCACGTCGTATCCCCGCTTGCGCAGCAGGTCAATCGCTTCTCCAATGTCGCACGTGGCAAAAACGCGAAATTTCTTGTCCATATTTTTCGGGAGATCTCTCCGGTTGCGAAAATATCATACAAGGCCCCAAGTCGCAGCCCACTGTGATCCTGCTCACATCTCGTGAAATCATGCGGAGCTAAGATCGCACTGTAGTTCGACTCTCCTCTGAGAGGAGGTTCTCATGTCTCGAGTCACATTCGTTCTCTCCGCGCTCCTTCTATTCGTACTGGCGCTTCCGGCGCAGCAATCGGCGCCACCGGCATCCAACTCGTCGGCGTATGCGGCCATCCCGGTCGAGGCGGCCAGGCAGCAGAATCCAGTCAAGGCGACACCGGAATCCATCGAACACGCAAAGAAGTGGTGGACCCTGGACTGCGTCATGTGCCATGGCAAGGCCGGAGACGGCAAGGGCGAAACCGCGCAGGATATGAAGCTCAAGCTCGTCGACTTCACCGATCCCGCGACGCTGAAAGACCGCACCGACGGTGAGATTTACTACATTATCAAGAACGGCCATTCGGATATGCCGCCCGAAGGCCAGCGCATCAAAACCGAAGAGGGTTGGGACCTGGTGAACTACGTTCGCTCACTGGCGAAGACCAAGCCGAGCGCAGACCAGAAACCGCAATAGCGACGGCGAAAAGAACGAGGGGGGCCCCATGTCTCGCTTCAGTTGCGAGACGTGGGGATTTTAGTTTTGGGATGAAGAGCTTCCGTGTTGGGTGCCCGATTTCTCGCACGATCTTAGCCCGAGAAGTAAGGATTTAAATTGGGTGCCGTGTGTGAATATTTTCGTGAAAATAATCCGGCGGTCGCTTCACCCCGCCCTGCGATATCTCGCTCTCGACTCCGGTTCTTCCCCAGATCCCAGCAACCCGATCACGCCGCGCAAACTTTCCCACGCCGCTTCGTTCAGCGAAGGCTCTGAGCTGACCAGGTCGCGGATCATATCCCACGCCGCCATGTTCAGCGCGCCCTCCGGCGGCAACCCCATCGCCAGCGACACCGCGCATTGCGGACAAAAACAAATTCGCTGCGCTCCGGATTTTTGCCGCGGCTTTACCCCCACCGTCTGCGCAAACATGTAGACCGCCACCGACTTGTGCCCTGCCTCAATCTCACGCCTGCAGCGCAGGCAAAATATAGGTTGCACAGTTCCCTTCCTTCCTCCGGATGTGGCCGCCAAATTATCTTTTTTACTCTCAGCCAGCCACGCACTCGCTCGCAAGTATGAAGAAAGATTCCCGAGAAGCCGCATAGCGCGACTGAACCCTCATCCCTCATCCAGCCGTTGACATCCTGCCGCCGTTCCACTAACAATTCCATTCCACTCACTAGGAGACGCGCTCATGCATCGGCTTCTGCCTTTTTTCCTCCTCGTCGCTCTCACCGCCTCAGTCTTCGCGCAAGATCGCACCAACGCCCGCTCCATGGTGATCTCGCCCTACGGCATCGTCGCGACCAGCCAGGTGCAAGCCTCGCAGGCCGGAGCTGAGATTCTCTCCCGTGGTGGCTCGGCCGCCGACGCCGCCATTGCCGCCAACGCCGTCCTCGGAGTCATGGAGCCTGACATGAACGGCATGGGCGGCGACCTGTTCGCCATCTACTGGGACGCGAAGACCGGCAAACTCTACGGTCTCAACTCCAGCGGATGGGCACCGAAGGCTCTCACCATCGCCCACATAAAAGCGATGGACGCCACCCAAATGCCCTCGACCGGCATCGACTCGGTCACCGTCCCCGGCGCTGTCGAGGGATGGAACAAACTGCACGAGCGTTTCGGCCGCTTGCCCTGGAAAGATCTTTTTGCCCCCGCAATCTTCTACGCGCAGAACGGATTCGCCGTGCCGGAGTTAATCAGCACGGACTGGGACGGCTCGACCGCCAAACTGAAGAGTGATCCCGAAACCGCGCGCGTCTTCCTCATACATGGCGAGCCGCCGAAGATGGGCGAAGTCTTCAAGAATCCCGACGTGGCGAAAGCCCTCACCATTCTCGCTGCCGAAGGACCGCAGGCCTATTACTCAGGTGACATCGCGAAGGCCATACTCGCCACCGAGCGCGAACATAAGGGCACCATGCAGGCAGACGACCTGAAAGATTTCTCGGCCGAATGGGTCGACCCCATCTCGACGACCTATCGCGGATGGAAAGTTTACGAACTGCCTCCCAACGGACAAGGCATGGCCGCCCTCGAGATGCTCAACATCATGGAGCAGTTCGAGCCTGCGAAATCCGGCCCGCTCAGCGTTGAAGAACTACAGACGCGGATTGAAGCCATGAAGCTCGCCTACGCCGACCTCGCGCGCTACAACGCCGACCCGCGTTTTGCCAAAGTTCCAGTCGCTGGATTGATCTCCAAGGAATACGCCAAGCAGCGCGCACAACTCATCAATCCGCAGAAAGCCGACTGCGACACCGACGCCGGCAATCCGCCGTCGAGCGACACCACGTACCTCACCGCAGTCGATCGCGACGGCAACATCGTCTCGCTCATCCAGAGCAACTTCTCAAGTTTCGGATCGGGCATTACCGTGCGCGGCATGGGATTCGTTCTGCAGAATCGCGGCGCGCTATTCATGCTCGACCCGTCGAAGCCCGATGCGCTCGCCCCGCGCAAGCGTCCCTTCCACACCATCATTCCCGCGTTCATGGAGCGCGGCGACGACCACATCGGATTCGGCATCATGGGCGGCGCCAACCAGCCGCTTGCCCACGCGCAATTCGTTTCGAATGTCGTCGACTACGGCATGAATCTGCAAGCCGCCATGGAAACCGCGCGTTTCACTGTGCACAGCAACTTCAATATCGGCTGCAATATTCTGATCGAAGATCGAGTGCCCGCTGAAGTTCGCCAGAAGTTAACCAGCATGGGACACCAACTCGAAGTCCGGGGCGACTTCTCCATGTATATGGGACGCGGCCAGGCCATCGACCACAACACAAAATCAGGCCTGAACTTCGCCGCCTCCGACGCCCGCACCGACGGCTCCGCCGAACCGGAATTGCCGCCGGCATTGGTGCCATAGCAGTGTTTCTCTGTGTCTCTCTGTGCCCCCTGTGGTGAGAAGAAGTTGACGTCTGACGTCTTGTTTGTAGGCCTGGCATCGGCTTGACAAATCCCTCCTATCGCTTCTACAATTAGCACTCGATAGGCGCAACTGCTAACAGCAGTCCCTAACCCAACTAAATCATAGGCTTACGTGAATCAACCGAAGCAAACCAATCTCTAACTAACTTGAAAGGAGTTTCAAACATGGCGAAATTTTCACCACTCCATGACCGTATTCTGGTCCGTCGCGTGGAAGAAGCCTCGACCACTCGTGGCGGCATCATCATCCCCGACTCGGCCAAAGACAAGCCGCAAGAGGGCGAAGTCATCTCCACCGGCAAAGGCCGCACCAACGACGAAGGCAAGACCTTCCCTCTGGCTGTTCACGAAGGCGACCGCATCCTGTTCGGCAAGTACTCCGGCACCGAAATCAAGATTGATGGCGAAGAGTTCATCATCATGAAAGAAGATGAAGTCCTCGGCATCCTCACCGGCGCCGCCACCCCGTCCAAGAAAGAACTCGCCGGGAAGCGCTAGCTTTCAGCCGTCAGCTGTCAGCCATCAGCTGGAAACTGACCTGACAAGCGGCGACATCAAGATTCAAGCTGAGAGCTGACAGCTGATAGCTGACAGCGCCAGCCAAAGAAATCGCAGGTCATCCTGCACAGCAACTATCGAAGGAGATTAAAGCAATGGCAAAACTCATCGTTCACGGAGAAGAATCCCGACAGGCGATCCTCCGCGGCGTCAACCTTCTGGCCGATGCCGTGAAGGTCACACTCGGCCCCAAGGGCCGCAACGTAGTCATCGAAAAGAAATTCGGTTCGCCGACCATCACCAAAGACGGCGTCACCGTGGCAAAAGAAATCGAACTGAAGGACGGCCTCGAGAACATGGGCGCCCAGATGGTTCGTGAAGTTGCCTCGAAGACCTCCGACGTAGCCGGCGACGGCACCACCACCGCCACCGTTCTCGCCCAGGCAATCTTCCGCGAAGGCGTCAAGACCGTCGCTGCCGGAGCCAATCCAATGGCCCTGAAGCGCGGCATCGAGAAGGCCGTTCAGATCATCGCCGGCAAGCTCGACAAAGAAGGCAACCGCATCAACGGCGAACTCGACAAGCTGTCGAAGCCCGTCAACAATGATTCCATGATCGCGCAAGTTGGAACGATTTCGGCCAACAATGACGAGACCATCGGCAAGATCATTGCCGAGGCGATGAAGAAGGTTGGCAAAGACGGCGTCATCACTGTTGAAGAGTCGAAGACTCTCGAGACTCAGCTGGAAGTCGTCGAAGGCATGCAGTTCGACCGCGGCTATCTCTCGCCCTACTTCGTCACCGATCCCGAGCGCATGGAAGTCGCCATCGAGAACGCCTACATCCTGATCAACGAAAAGAAGATCAGCTCGATGAAGGACCTGCTCCCGCTGCTCGAGCAGATTGCCAAGTCCGGCAAGCCGCTGCTGATCATCGCAGAGGACGTGGAAGGCGAAGCGCTCGCAACCCTCGTCGTCAACAAGCTGCGTGGCACGCTGCAAGTCGCGGCCGTCAAGGCTCCTGGCTTCGGCGATCGTCGCAAGGCGATGCTGCAGGATATCGCGATCCTCACCGGTGGCAAGGCCATCACCGAAGATCTGGGAATCAAGCTCGAGAACGTTCAGATCTCCGACCTCGGCCAGGCCAAGAAGATCACCATCGACAAGGACAACACGACCGTCGTCGAAGGCAAAGGCAAGCATGCTGAGATCGAAGGCCGCGTGAAAGAAATTCGCAGCCAGATCGACAAGACCACCAGCGACTACGACCGCGAGAAACTGCAGGAGCGGTTGGCGAAGCTGGTCGGTGGCGTAGCCGTCATCAAAGTCGGCGCCGCAACCGAAACCGAAATGAAGGAAAAGAAAGCCCGTGTGGAAGACGCGATGCACGCGACCCGCGCGGCCGTGGAAGAAGGCATTGTCCCCGGCGGCGGAGTTGCTCTGGCGCGTTGCGCCGCAGCGCTCGACAAGGTGAAGGCCGAAGGCGATGAGCAGATCGGTATCAACATCGTGAAGCGCGCCATCACCGAGCCCCTGCGCATGATCGCCGAGAACGCCGGCGAAGAAGGCGCAGTGATTCTGGGCAAGGTGCTCGACTCCAAGGAGACGAATTTCGGCTTCAACGCCTTCTCCAACGAGTACGAGGATCTGGTCAAGGCGGGCGTGCTCGATCCCACAAAGGTCGTGCGCACCGCCCTGCAGAATGCCGGATCGATTGCGTCGTTGATGCTGACGACCGAAGCCCTGATCGCGGAGATTCCTGAAAAGAAGGAAGCTCCCGCGCCCGGTGGACACGGCGGCGGCGGCATGGGGGATATGTACTAAGAAGAGCTTTCAGCTATCAGCTGTCAGCTTTCAGCAGGAACCGAGCCCCGCTCTCACGAGCGGGGCTTTTTTCTCTCATCGCGCATTCCCGAAGTGGGAAGCCACCATCGAAGAAATTTCATGGATCACAGCGATCCGGGTGGTTCGCATGAAAAGATTCTTACGGAAGCAGTCGTGAGTCCGAACGTGGTTGGTGCGAAACAGGTTCTGATGGTTGGGCGCGACACGCGAAGTGGCCCCGTAGCTCAGCCTGGATAGAGCACTAGGTTCGCACCTTAGAGGTCGTGAGAATTAGATCCTTCACTTCGTTCAGGATTTCGCCAGCGGGCTCGAACGCCCGCCAGACGGCTCAAGTTCGAGTCTCACCGGGGCCACACCTAAGTTTGGTTATGAGTCGCGTTCTTTCTTGACACTGGATGAAGTGAGCGTGAAACTGTGACTGTAAGGTGCGAACCTGGTCGTATCGACTAGGCTGAGTTCAGGGCGGCTGACAAGGCCGCCCTTTGTATTTGTCGCGCGGAAACGTCCCGTCCCCAATTCTTCGGTTCCATTCTTCGGTTGACGCTCCCTAATCTATTGTCATTCCGACGCGCGAGCGAAGCGAGACAGGAGGAATCTGCTTTCCGAGCAGCCGGTTCTTCGGTTTTTCCGATCGCCACCCTTGCGGAGTAGAATCTCGGCGAAGGAGATCCCCCTATGCCCCAAAGGGTATTCACAACCACCGCATATAGCCGGGACATGAAGTGGTCGGGTTCAGAAAAATCCATCGGACGCCGAGTATTCCAAGACGCCTTGAAGCGGGAGTTGGACGGCGTGATCGAGGAGGCCAAGCGGCGCATGGAGAAAGTGACGCAGCCTGGCCAATTGTGGGACCTTGAGGAATTCCTCACCCGCCGCCGCAACGAGATCGATGCGCAATTCGATTTTCGCTACTCCGTCCTCCCCATGGTCTTCGCCACGCTGCTGCGCGAGAAGAAGATTTCCGGAAGCGAGTTGGAAGGTCTGAGTGAGGAGAAGATCGAATTTGTGCGATCCATGGCGAAGACCTTTGATCGCTGAGGCGAAGGTTGGTGATCAGCGTGGAGCGGTTCAGGCGGCCAGCTGGATGGAGAATTGGGGGTTGTCCCGTCCCAGTCACGGCATTGTCGTGACGGCATTGTCCCCCAACCGTCTGTCAGCGCATTTCTGACTAGGCTGAGTTCAGGGTGGCCCACGAGGCCGCCCTTTCTAATTATTGGGGCAGGTAAACCTGCCGGTGTTAGTCCGCTTCCTTTGCGTCTTGCAGCCCCTGGTGCCGGCAGCATCGCTCCCCACCCTTGCAAAAAACGCAAGGATGGGCCACCCGCCCCGGCAGCTCGTGCGAGTCAGCACGGGAGCATGGTTTCGCGCGAGCATGGCGACGCCGTTCCAGGAGCGCTCCCCTAGGCAGACCGCTTCGTACCCGAGAGTCCGAAGGGCATTACGGGAAAGGCTTCCTCCTCTGCCTTGAGCTCTTGGAGACAGACCACATCCGGCTCAGCTTTCGCTAACCAAGCCAGAAGATTGTTGAGCCGCTTATTGATGTTGTTGATGTTGAAGGTGGCGACTTTCACCAAGCCCCTTTCTGTCCCTGTGCTTTCTGGGTGTCTCCGAAAGAAACAAACCAGTTCGTTGTTCGGGCTCGCATTATTTACCGGTGGAAAGAAATGAAAACACCGAACCAAAACGCTAACCTAGTCCAATTGGAAGGACCATGAGATGCGGAAGGGTTTACGTGAAAACCACAAGTGGACGAGCCCGCGACGCCAGTCAAGAACTACATTACGCGGAGCGGGTTCGAGCGCAAGTGTCCGCTAGGAATTCACTCTTCTGGCCTACCTAGGTGGGAAGCAAGGAACGTGTTTAACGATTCGGGCGTTCGCGCATATGGCGCGAGCAAAGCAATGGCGTTGCTCTGCTCCACCCGAACAGGAGCTTGAACTGCGCCGCCTGCCGCGGTTGCAGCCTCTTCGAGGTGCTTTGTTGCCTCCTTCAAGAAATGCACCAGAAACCAAGTCTCGAACTTTCCCCGAACGAAAGCTTTCGGATCTTTAACATCTAGGGACCGGAGCACGGAGCGTAGATCTTTCCAAAGAAGAGGTGTATTCGGTATTGAGGTCTTTTGGAGTATGTAATCCAGCGCCCCTCTTTTCCTCCTAACGCGGAGATCGTTATCGAAGAAAAACATTTCGCCGAGCTTCAAATTTTGTAGGGGTACCTCCAAGCCCTTGCGTCTCACGCAGATCGTCCATGCCATTATTGGCTTGACAAGGACGTGGAATCTGGATAGCTCCTCAACGAATCTTTCAACCACTTTCTCCTTCGGCAGGTTGCATTTCTTCAGTATGACAAAATCGGAACACACCCTCTCGACGACTTCCGTGACAGCGAGATAATTTTCAATGGAGTAGTAGTCAGTGACGTAAATACGACTGTCCTTCGGGTAAACTTCCGGAATCAAGTCTGACAGGTCCTTGTCGGCAAAAAAGAGGGTATGTCGGTAGTTTCCTACGCGCCCAGTGACCTGCGTAAAGACCTCGAAGAGCTTCCACTTTCCGTGACACCGGTAGAAAAATGTCCTCTTTGTACCCGAATGGAGTTGAACCGGGGCCCGGTAGAACGCTGGATCTTCGAATCCTTCGCAGAACGCGTGAACACGCTCCTCCTTGGGATCGTGCTGCAGCAGAAATTCGTGCAACACGGCGGAGGAGCTAGTTCCCGCTGCGACAAGATCGTCAGCGAACGACATGGTATGGGACCGTGAGCTCCGGCAGCGAGCGAACATATCGAACCAGTGGGTTGTCATAAATAAACGGCGAATGGGTGACCGCAACTAGTCCCCTGCAGAGTTCACTTGAGAATATGTCGGGCAGAAAATGCCTTTGCCAAATAACGGAGAGCGAGAGTTCGGGCTCATCGATGACAACGAAAAACTCCCTTTCTTCGGAAAGGTATATCTGTGAAAACAACGAAACTATCTGCTTCTCACCGGACGACAACATTCTAAGTTCAACTTTTTCCGCCGCTCGTGTGAGGGTTGTGACTTCGTGTAGCTCGTCTGTTACCTCGATAACGATGTCGTAATGAGCTTCGTCGTAGGCCATCCGCTTACCGGATAAGTAGCCGTTGCATACATCTACAAACTTTCGAACGTTCTTTTCGTTGGCCTGCTGCTCTTTATACAGAGTAAGCAGCTTAAGAAGAAAATGCGCGATCACGTTATCCCTCGGATCGTAGGAGCGCCCCGCGATGGAGCTAACTTTTTCCTTTAGTACAGCTTTGTCCGCCGGAGGGAGCGTCTCGTCTGGGATTCTCGCGAGGATAGGATCGAGTGTGGGAAGATCTACTGTTTTGAGGTCCTCCAGATTCACTTCTCGGTAAACGCCTTGGATGACTTCATGGAGGTAGGTTCCAGTGAGCTTATTCAGTCCGTTTCTTAGAGATTCTTTTAGTTGGTTCATCCTGGATTGGATCGTCTGGTTGACGTCCTCCATCCCGAAATGAATCAACTCCACATACGCATCTGATTCTACGCCGGGGAGCGACCGTCGGAGATCATCGACATCTATAGGTCCTCCCCTAAAAATCGACTGCAGATCGTGCTCAATCCGGCGATAGGTCGGCAGGTAAAGGAAAAATTCGGAGATTTCGGATGATATTTGCTCCTCAATCTCATCCACAGCGGTGGTTTTTCTCGGCTGACGGTTAGCGTAATGTATGAAATCCCGCGCGAGTGAGACAGGTACACCGGCCTCATTCGCAAAAGATCGAAGGAGTCGAGGGTCGTCGGGCAAAGACTCCACTCTCGCTGGAGGGAGGCGTCTGAAGGCCGCAAGAAGCCGCGCCTGGCTTCTGCCCCCCCCGATCCGTTCCGTTTCTTCTCTGCCTTGCAGGTGCTCCTCTAATTGCTCCCATGAAAGCGAGATTGTGCGACCGTTGACCTCCGCCTCAAGTCGCCGAAACCTGTAGTCTCGAAGCCTCGTCCACTGCCTGCTCAGGAAATAGTAGATCAGGTTCGCAAATGTGCTCTTTCCGCTCCCGTTTTCACCGACAAGTATTAGTCTGTTGCCGTCAATAGTTACATCGATGGTTTTTCGGTCGTACAGTCCAATTACGCGAAATGCGGTTAATGATGATGGCATACGCTCATTCGCCCCTTGGATCAGAAAGGGTCCGACGGCATTTAATGTGCCATGGGACCCCCGTCCTTACGCGTCCTTTGTACACGTTGACAGTGGGAATTGCAAAGTGGCGGGTGGCCCAGGCTTTTGATTTCGTTGGAGCCAGAATTGCCGTGGGTGCCCCGTCCTTTGCGCACTCTGCAAAGGGCGGGAACGATGAATCCGTGAGCCACTGGGCTTAGGCAGGGAGGAAGGGGAAATTACGGGGACGGACGGGACTGACCCAATTGTTTTGGCGGCAAAGGCGTACCTCAGCGCCTGAAGGCTCGGTCTTACCTTGCGGCTTTATTCGGCACGAGTGGAACTCGTGCCCTTCCCGAGCTTTACCCTTCCCGACCTCCGAGGATGTGGCGCACAGTTCGGCAGAGCTGAGGCCGCGCCCTGATACGAACCCATCCGGCTTCCACTTTCCCCTATGTTTCCATGGGCTTACGTGTCATGACAAAATCGTCATCCCATATGTGTCATGACGATATGTTCCTTCAGGAACACTTGGCACATCGGGGGAACGTCCTATGAATAGATCCCTGGCGCCTCGTGTCCAAGCTTCTGGACAGGGAAATACGGGGACAGACGGGACGTTCACCGGTTTTCTCGAACTGCTAAGCAACCGAAATAAGGCTCCCTTGCCGGAAATCCGATGCGGGCTTCTTGGGACGGCCTCCCTTCCGCGGAGCCAGCGGACGCGAAGTCAACTCCTCAAGGGCCTCCACGAATTCAGGACTCCCCAGCGGTCGCCCGGTGTGCGTCGACCGCCGCAACGCGCTCACTTCTGCCGCCGATTCCCCGTCCTCGATATACTCCCGCCACACCGCAGGGGTCCAACGCCTCCGCCAGCGCTCCATTTCCAGCATCGGGTCCAACCTGGCATCTGGGCTTGCGCTGCCGCAGTGCGCCGCTGCGCTCGACCACTCCCACTGTTCTGCTGCGTCCACCATTCCCGCGCGCACCGGATTCAGCTCCACATAGCGCAGCGCTTTCCACAAATGGGACTCGTCCAACGGGCAGGAATAGAATCGTCCCTGCCACACGTGGCCGGTTGACGACTGCTGGGCATTCCAGTACGTCGCATAGCGTCCGTGCGCCAGTTTGAGAGACTGCGACAGCGCCTCGACGGTCTGGGGAACCGCGATCAGGTGGACATGATTCGACATCAGGCAGTAGCCCACGAGGGAAAGCCCGTAGAGTTGAGAATACTCTCGCAGCAGTTCAAGGTAAGTGGCGCGATCGCCATCGCTGGAGAGGATGACTTGTCGTGCATTGCCCCGCTGCGTAACATGATGGGGAACATCCGCAACCACGACACGCGGCAACCGGGCCATAGCAAGAACGTAACAGAGAAGATCCGCTGGCGAGCGACTGAAAGCCCGCTTGTGACTTTATGTGTTCCCAGATCGGGAGAAAAGAACCGGGGTACGTCCCGTCTGTCCCCAGGTTTCCAAGCGGTTTTGGTGGTGGGAAGAACTTCTACCGATATGTCAATAACTCACCAACAGGAAGCATCGATCCGCTCGGTTTAGCAAGATGCTCCTATTCTGTTTCTGGCGGAATGCTCATCTGTTTCCCGCAGGAGCCAGGACACGACGCCGTGATCATTCGCGTTGCTTCTGGTAATAACGGCGACGGCATGCAGAGCAAGAACAATCCAGATTGCGATCCGTTGCACAATCGAGGACCGATCCCGAGAGGCAACTGGCAGTGGACCACTGATCCGACTTCGAAACGGAATGGAAGAGTACTAGTCCCCATGCCAGGAACGATGACCTGGGGGCGAGACCTGATTCGCAGCCACAGTTGCAAAAACGCATTCGGTCCTTCCGTGAGCTCTCCGTTCTGTTCGGAAGGGTGCGTAACTGGGAATCCCGACGACATCCGCCGGTTGAATAACCTCATTGATTCCGAACCGGGAAGCACGGTGAGTGTTACGGACTGATCTAAAGAGGCATACATGAACTGGAAAGTGTGGGTTCTCGCTTGCTGCTTGTCAGCGGTTCTTCCGCTGACTGCGGAGGCGCAGGCATCAGCGCCAAAGGAAGCATCACAATCCAACGACAAGGTACAAAGCGTGGCCGTCCCTGCGCAAGTTGCTGCGCTAGTGCGTCCGATCTTGGATGAAAAACAGAAGGGTGCCCAACACGATGAGAGTCGGCTCAGCAAACTGCTGTACGGCCTAACTCAGAAGCAGGGTCACACTGCCGACGAAGCCTTGGTTGTCCTAATGTGTTTCGATGTGGGAGAGTCGCAGGAAGAGACCGACGCCGTGATTGGTCGTGGCAAGAGGATGCTGCCACTCCTGAAAAAATATCAGGACAAAAATCCCAAGATTGCTGGTCGCACGTATCCCGATTCCATGTTGAAGGGGAGTTCCAGCAAAGCAGATACTTTCGAGGGTGCTGTTAAGGCCATCAACCACGGCTGGCACAGTACAGCGGACAACCCAGAGGGGTAGAGCTTCTAGGAGACGGACCAGTGAATATCCACGACAGTGTAGTAAGCCACGATGGGGCGTTGAAAGCGACGCTGACGGCGTTCGATCCTAGGAGCGGCCAGGGGCGGTTGAAGATCGAGGAACTGAAGGCGGAGCGCGGGAGGTTCTACGTGACGGTGACCTACGGCGAAGCCGGGCAGACGAGGATCGATTACAAAACTTACGACCTGAAGAAAGCCTCCGAGTATCCCTTCACAACCAACCGGAATGATGCCATCAATGAGATCACCATCGTCCGGGTTCCCGCCGACTGATTCAGGGAATACGGGGACAGACGGGACTGCCCCCTGAATACGAACCCAGCCAGTTTCCACTTCCTCCTATGTTTCCATAGGCTTACGTGTCATGACAAAATCGTCATCCCATATGTGTCATGACGATATGTTCCTTCAGGAACACTTGGCACATTGGGGGAACGTCCTACGAATAGATCCCAGGCGCCTCGTGTCCAAGCTTCTGGACATATTCAACATAGGAGCCGGGATACACAGTGGGATTGCGGTCCGTGCCGCTCTCGCCGCCCAGTTCCAGCACACGTGAGCCGAGACCGCGAAGGAACATGCGGTCATGCGATACGAAGATCATGGTGCCTTCAAAGTCTTTCAGGGCGTCCACCAGCATTTCCTTGGTCGCAAGGTCGAGGTGATTCGTCGGTTCGTCGAGCACCAGGAAGTTCGGCGGGTTGAAGAGCATGCGTGCGATGGCCAGCCGCGATTTTTCTCCGCCAGAAAGTGCGCGGATCTTTTTATCCGTGTCGTCACCCGAAAACTGGAATGCTCCTGCCAGGTTCCGCAACGCGCCAATACTGTCCTGAGGAAAATCCTGTTGTAACTGTTCCGCCACGGTAAGGTCGGGACTGAGCACGTCCAGCGATTGTTGCGCGAAGTAGCCCATATACAGGCTGGCGCCAAGCCGCACGCTTCCTGCATCGGGAGCGCTGGCTCCGGCAATCATTTTAAGAAGCGTAGTCTTACCCGCGCCGTTTCTTCCCATGACGGCCCAGCGTTCTCCGCGGCGGATGGTGAGATTGAATCCTTCGTAAATCACACGCGGCCCGTAACTCTTGTGCAGATTCTCAATCACAGCCACCTGTTCGCCAGATCGCGGTGGGACACGAAAATCAAACTTCACCACCTGCCGTTTCTTAGGCAACTCGATCTTCTCGATCTTGTCCAGCGCCTTGATGCGGCTCTGCACCTGGGCCGCTTTGGCCGCGTGCGTCCTGAAACGATCGATGAAGCGCTGCTCCTTGGCCAGCATGGACTGCTGCCGGGCAAATGCTGCCTGCTGATTGCTCTCTCGCACCGCGCGCTCGCGCTCGTAGAAGTCGTAGTCACCCGAATAGGTGATGATCTCGCCGCCATCAATCTCTGCAATCTTTGAGACCAGACGATTCATGAACTCGCGGTCGTGCGAGGTCATGAGGAGCGCGCCAGGAAATGACTTGAGAAACTGTTCGAGCCAGATGATGGATTCGATGTCGAGATGGTTCGTCGGTTCGTCCATCAGCAATACATCCGGCATGCCGAGCAGGACGCGCGCCAGCGCAACGCGCATTTTCCATCCGCCGGAGAGAGCGCCCACGTCTCCGTCAATCTGATCGTCTTTGAATCCCAAACCGTGGAGCACTTCACGAGCTTGCGACTCGAGCGCGTAACCGCCTAAGTGCTCGTACTCTTCCTGCACGTGACCGAAGCGATCAAGGATGCGATCCATGTCATCGGCCTTGTCGGGGTCGGACATTTCCCGCTGCAAGGCTTCGAGTTCGTGGTGCAGATCGCCGACGCGTCCGCTGCCTGCGATCGCTTCATCCAGAACCGAACGGCCCTGCATTTCCTCGACGTCCTGGCGAAAGTAGCCGATCGTCAACTTCTTGGGGACAGAGACCGCGCCCTCGTCGGGGGTTTCCTCGCCGACCACCATGCGGAAGAGCGTTGTCTTGCCCGCCCCATTGGGACCGACCAGCCCAACTTTTTCGCCAGGATTCAACTGGAACGAAGCATCCACGAAGAGCAACTGCTTGCCATACTGCTTATTGATGTTTGAGAAAGAGATCATTTTAGGAGGTCACGTTGAACGAGCAACTCGCGGCACGCAGCCTCTTCCAGTGTAGCGTGGAAAGAAAATTGCCGGGCTGCTCCACCTTGTTCTCACCACTCTAGTCCTAGGGTTTCTCTCTGGCATTTCCTCTGTGTTCTCTGTGGTAAGGATTTTTGTCGCTTCGCCAGAAAATACAAACCATTAACCACAGAGGGCACTGAGTTACACAGAGGGAATCCCACAGAGGAAATCTTGAACATCTGGGGACAGACGAAACGGGCTGACCGCAAAATTCAGACTTGACATTGACGGATAATCCACTACCATATGGTTGTGGATAAATTAGGTACAACGTTTGCGGCTTTGTCGGATCCAACCCGGCGGGCGATGATCCAACGACTCTCGCATGGGCCTGCCTCTGTGCATGGATTGACGAAACCGTTTGCACTTTCGCAGCAGATGATTTCAAAACATATCGCCTACCTGGTGCGGGCGCGGATTGTGATCAAGACGAAGCGTGGACGAGAGAGTGTGTGCAAGCTTAGGCCAGCGGCGATCAAGACAGTCAGCGACTGGGCGATTAACTATCGCCGATTCTGGGAAGAGAGTTTCGACAAGCTGGAGGTGGTGGTGAATCAAATGAAGAAAGAGGAGGTCAGAGATGACAAAAAGCACGGTGAACGAGACGGAGCGGATGGTGGTCACAAGAGTTTTTGATGCCCCACGCGAATTGGTTTGGAAGGCGTGGACAGACCCGAAATACGTGATGCAGTGGTGGGGACCGAAAGGCTTTAGCTGCGCCGGTTTGCAAGATGGATTTTCGCGTGGGAGGAAAATCTCTCCTCTGCATGCGAACGCCGGATGGGCAGGAGGGCTGGAATGCGGTTGAATACCACGAGATTGTTCCCCTCGAAAAGATCGTTTCCTCCATGTACTTTTCCGACTCGAAGGGAAACAAGATTGAGCCTGCGGAATTAGGAATTGAAAATGAGGCTATCGACGGTGCGTACGACGTGACCATCTTTGAGGATCTCGGGAACGGCCAGACGAAACTCACCTACATTGGAAATGAACCCATGGAGAGCGCGAAAAATAGCGGTCAACTGGAGGGCTGGAGCGAGACACTCGAGAAAGTTGCCGCAGTGGTTACGAAGCTAGCGCAGGCGAAATAAGAAGTTGAAGTTTTGAGTCGCGAAACTCATTCATGGAGAAAGAATCGTGGAGAAAGAAATGAAACAAATACCGTTTCTCGCTATCGTCCTGCTGGCATTCGCATTTCCCGCCCATGCCCAAGATGCGATGAAGCATGACGCGATGAAGAAAGATGCAGCCGTCAAACCTGCCGATCCGGAAGTGAAGGTCGTGCTCGATTCCTGGAATGAGATTGGCCGCAAGCTGACGGCGATGGCCGAAGATTTTCCCGAGGACAAATACGACTTCAAGCCCACGCCGGCGCAGCGGAGCTTCGCCGAGCAGTTGCTGCACGCGGCGGGCTCATGCTACTACTTCACGAATCCTGCGATGGGGCTGAAGCCTCCCGCGGCAGAAGATCCGAAGCGAGAGCAATACAAGTCCAAGGCCGACATCGTTGCGTTCGTCAAGAAAGCCTTCGCCGATGGCGCCGCCGCCATCCAGTCGAAAGGCGAAAAAGGCATGACGACGGAGGTTGTTTATTTCCCTGGCCAGAAATCGCGCGTTCTCGACATTGCCTACGGCATCATCGAACATAGCGGTGAACACTACGGCCAACTCGTTGTGTACTACCGCCTCGCAGGTCTTGTGCCGCCGGAGTCGCGGCCCAAGAAGTAAAGCTCAAGAGACCAGCCGGGATAGGCCCACCATGCATCAGGGCCAGTCCTGGGCGCCGTGATAGATGCGGGAGATTTCAACGCTGTGCTCCTTTACCTGGTAGACGACGATATATGGAGTGAATACTAATTCGCGCCGTCCGTTGATGCGCCCAGGACGACCCCGATGGGGAAAGTCCTTGAGCGCCGCACAGCCGTCATAGATGGCCTTCACGATTTCGCGGGCTGCAGTGGGGTTGTCTTTTGCGATGCGCTGAAATATGCGCTCCAGGTCCTCAGCGGCGAGCGGTGACCACCGGATTTCCATCAGGAACGGAAGAGCCGGTCGATCCGCTCTCCCACTTGCTGGTGGGTGAGATATTCGCCGCGATCCAAAGCGGCTTCCCCGAGCTTGACGGCCTCCACAAAGCGGGCTTCCTCGGCGAGATAGCGGCTAATCGCTTCCTGGGCAAGCGCATCCGCGTCCCGGCCCCGCTGGCTGGCCAGTTCTGCAAGCTGTTGCTGCTGCTCGGGTGTAAGACGTACTTCCATGAACCAAGTGTAAGGAGCGCGCGTGCGGCATGTCAACGGGAACGAGAGATTCACGTCCCGAGGTCCATGGACTGGAAATTGTCATGGCTTGATGAGAACCAAAGAAGCGGGGAACGTTCCGTCTGTCGCCTAATTTCGTCGCCTAATTCCCTAATGAGGCTTCACGAGATTGCCGAATGTGCGGCTTGATCCCGACTTCTTCTCCGCGGGTCTCCAAGAGTTGTGGCCAACAAGATTGTCATTGAGATACCGCTCCATGATCGCTTTGCGCTCGGCATCGGTGACTTCAGCTGGGGGGAGCTTCTCTTCCAGCTCACGGCGGATTCGATTGTATGCAGAGACAGCCCGCTTCTCGCTCGTGAACGATTCGATAACCTGTCCTGCCATCTCAAGAACGAGCCGTCCTTGGACTTCATGGAGCAAAAGTTCCGCACGTTTGAAGTAGAGTTTCACGTTGACACATTGTATCCCGCCCCGTAGTTCCGGTGTCGCTCGGATGGTACAGTCGGGGAAATGCGAACCAACCCGAAGCCCGATCTATCACACGACACCGAATATTTTGAAATCCTCGCCTCAGCGATCCGGGTTTGTGCCAGATACAGGCCGAAATTCGGCCAAGGTGGGGAGGGACTGACCATCGCTGAGTTTGAAGTTCTCTATGGTGCTGATCCTTTTTACAACTGGATGGGCTTGAACTCACCGATGATGTATGCGGCTCACAAGGCTGCGGGTGGGATGACCTCGATCTATCGCCAGATCGGAATGGGAGGGCAATGGGTCTTCAACAAGGTGCTGCAAAACACGCTCGGGTTGACGGAGACGCAGGCGAATTGGACCTATGCCGTTCCCAACACGACGGGTGGAACCCGTAATCTATCGCTCGATGGGCGCATCGACTTGGCGGACATCGTTGATGCTGCCAAACGAAAACGGGTCAAACGATGGATAGAGGATGGTCTGCGAAGAGTCGTCGTTGACCCCAACACAGAAAATGCACCAAAGAAGGGCGTGGTCTTTGAAGTCCGACAAGGGTATAAAAGCAAAGACTCCAAACGCCAGAATGCGGACATCTCCAACGCTGCTAACGCATACGTCGCAGGGTACCTGCCTTCGGTTGTCGTGCTTTCGACACAAATCGACGGCGATCTTGTCCTCAGGTACACGCAAGCACGGTGGTTGATGCTGACTGGCACGAATGGAGGAACCCCAACGGATAGCACATACGCCTTCTGTCGCGATATCCTTGGGTATGATCTGGCGGGATTCTTTCAACGTAATTCCGCTCGGTTCAAGGCAGAACTTGAGCATGTGCTGATCGCACTCCTGAAACCTGATGACGGCAATTAGAGCGCTTTCCCTCCCACGATTCGACCACCTGACTTACAGGGGCAACAGCAAGCACACCCGCTACGGGTGGCTTCGCCTCACACCGGCATTTTCCGTTCACTTGATTTCAGACTTGATTCATTCGCTTCCCTCCGATGCACGCGTGCTCGATCCGTTCTGCGGGACTGGCACAACGGCGCTCGTCTGCGCAGAGCAAGGAATCGAGGCAGCGACAACAGACATTAATCCGTTTCTTCTGTGGCTCGGTGCTGCAAAATGTTCGCACTACTCTGTTCAAGATATCGCTGACGCCGGCCGGATCGCCGGACACGCTGTCACTGCTGTTAGGAGCACCAACGGGACTCAGCCGTGGATTCCGCCGCTCTTTCAGATCGACAAGTGGTGGGAAGCTCCGCTACTCGAAAAGATCGGCAAGGTGAGAGCGGTTATTGAGGAACACTCCAAGAACGCCAATCAGAAGGCGATTGACCTTCTCAGGGTCGCATTCTGCCGGACGATGATTGAGACCGCAAACGTGAGTTTCGGCCACCAGTCGATGTCGTTCAAGAAGGCCGACCAACAGATGACCCTCGCCGTCCCTGAAGACATCGCTGAAACTGTCGTCGCCAATTGGGAGCAGTCCGTATTGAGCGTCCTCAATGCGGCTGAGACCCCGATTGCGTCACTGCCTCGATTCGTTCATTGTGATGCTCGGAACCTCATCAAAGATTTCGCCGTGGAATCGTTCGACTGCGTCATTACGTCCCCGCCCTATCCAAACCGGATGAGTTACATCAGGGAGCTCCGACCGTACATGTATTGGCTCGGCTATCTCGACGATGCAAGACAGGCCGGAGAAATGGATTGGGAAGCCATCGGCGGGACGTGGGGATGTGCAACGAGCAATCTCATGAAGTGGGAGCACCCGGGAGATATAGCCGTTCCCTTCGAACCGTTCTCTGACATTCTCACGTCGATTGCGAAGACGAGTGCTGTCCTCTCTCGCTACGTCGAAAAATATTTCTGTGACATGGTCACACATGTCAGTAACCTGTTCGCTGTGATGAAACCCAAGGGTAGCGTCCACTATGTGGTCGGCAACTCTAAGTTCTACGACGTGATGCTCCCGGTCGAGGAAATTTTCGCTGCCCTGTTCCGAAACGTTGGCTTCAAAGATGTCACGGTTGAAGCCATCCGCAAACGCACGTCCAAGAAGGAATTGTTTGAATACGTCGTCAGTGCTCGGAAGTGACAGGGCGTTTTTTGGTTGTGGTTTACGGCGGGTGAAGCCCGCCATTACGGCGATTGCTTGCAAACGAGATCGAGGGTCGCCC
>CAWCEA010000003.1:0-2308934 GCA_963794455.1 uncultured Acidobacteriaceae bacterium
TACATCTCTCGGACCGCGCGGATACGCTCCCAACTCCCGCGTTACTTTCTCCACGCCAGCCGCAAACTCCGGCGAGAACCATCATCACCATCATCACTACGTGCAGTACGCGCCGCCGGTTCTCTATGCGGTTCCTGTTCCCTACGTCACCGATGGTGGGGACTATGACGACGCTGCGCCGCCCGATCCGGATGCCGATTACCAGGGTGGTCCCACGATTTTTGATCGCCGCGGATCTGGCGCCGACTCCTATATCCCGCCGATGAGGAATATGCCCCCGGCACACGCGGAGCAGGAAACCGATGCCGTCCCTGCTACACCCGATCCCCCGCAAGAGCCGACGCTTCTCGTCTTCAAAGACGGGCACAAGATTGAAGTAGTGAATTACGCCATCATTGGCGCGACGCTATTTGATCTGACGCCGGGGCATGCGCGCAAAGTGGCGTTGGCCGATTTGGACCTCGACGCCACTCGCAAACAGAACGACGATCACGGCGTTGCCTTTCAACTTCCACCGCCTCCGCAAGCGAATTAAGATGCGCTGGTTCACTCTCTTCGCGTTGGCGACTGTGCTCTCAGTGCCTTTGAGCGCACAAAGGGTGGGCTTTGCGACTGCGCATGTAGTGCCAATGCGCGTCCGCTCCGGACAGAGTGGCCGAGGCGGTGGTCAGAATTTCGCGGGCTCTCCACATCATCGGTCGTTAGTCTATCCCTCATGGTTCTTCGCCGGCCCCGTCTATTCCGATACCTTCTACTCCGACGCTCTCAACAGCACGGGATATCCGCTCGCGGCTCAGCCGCCGATCATTGTTCTGCAAGCTCCGGCGCTGGACGCGAAACCAGAAGTGCCTCCAACTCCCGCGCAGCCACTGATGATCGAACTGCAAGGCGACCGTTACGTTCGCGTGAGCGGTGAAGAAGGCTCGGGCGCCGAGATGAGGACCATCGAACCGCAGCCGTCGAGTGTGCACCATAAAGCAATGCTGGTCGACGCGAACTCCAGGTGGGCGGATCGTCGCCTAGCAGAATTAGCTTCGGTGGTGCTGGTATTTCGCGACGGGCATCGCGAAGAAGTGTCCGACTACACCATTGCAGACGGCGTTCTCTACGCACGCGGCGACTACTACCGCGACGGCGCATGGAACAGAAAGATCGAACTCAAATCGCTGAACCTGTTTGAGACGATTCAGTCGAACGATGCGCGCGGCGTGCACGTTCAACTGCCCACGAGTCCCAACGAAGTCATCACCCGCCCATAGTTCTTTCCAGTCGCAAGCCATCGCACATTTCGGTAGTGGGCGGTTTTAAAACCGCCCACTACCCACATTTCTAAATCCAACGCAGCCTCAAGCCGATCAATACCCGCACTCAATTTGTAGCGCGTTCATGCTATAATAAACACAGCTCCCAGGGCGTATAACATCCTGCAAATACAGGCAGTTACAAGATTTTACCGGACCACCGAAGCGCCTGATTTCAGAGCAACAGAGTTGTTGGTTGCGAGCTGACAACCCAAGGCAAAACTGACCCATGGCAGACGATCAGAATCCTGAACTTCCTCTCACTCCTCCCCCCGGCGGCGGCGATGGCCCCGGCGCGGCGAACATTCAACCCGTCAACATTGAAGAAGAGATGCGTCGATCGTATCTCGACTATTCAATGTCGGTAATCATCGGCCGCGCCCTCCCGGATGTCCGCGACGGCCTGAAACCGGTCCACCGCCGAATTTTATTCACCATGGCGCAGATGGGGTTGCAGCCGAATCGGGCTACGCGCAAGTGCGCGCGCATCGTCGGCGACGTGATGGGCAAGTACCATCCGCATGGGAACCTTGCGGTGTATGACGCACTCGTGCGTTTGGCGCAGACGTGGAGCATGCGCTATCCGCTGATTTTTGGGCAGGGAAATTTTGGGTCGGTCGATGGGGATCCGCCGGCGGCGGATCGTTATACGGAAGCGAAGTTGGCGCAGGTTTCTACCGCGCTGCTCGAAGATCTCGACAAAGAGACGGTCGACTTTCATCCCAACTATGACGGAAGCGAAGTTGAGCCGGATGTTTTGCCGGCGCGCATTCCGAATCTGCTGGTCAATGGCTCGGACGGAATTGCGGTTGGCATGGCGACGAAGATTCCGCCGCACAATTTGACGGAGATTATCGACGCGACCATCACGCTGGTGAACAATCCCAACGCGCAACTGGCGGAGATTCTGAAATTTGTGCAGGGACCCGACTTTCCGACCGCGGGCATTATTCACGGACGCGCTGGAATCTTCGAGGCTTACCGCACGGGCCGCGGTCGCTTCATGATGCGGGCCCAGGCTGCGATCGAAAACATCAATAAAGATCGGCAGGCGATTATCGTCACCGAGATTCCGTATCAGGTGAACAAGGCGCGGCTGGTCGAGCGCATCGCGCAACTGGTCAACGATAAAGATATCGAAGACATCTCCGACATTCGCGACGAAAGCGATCGCGACGGCATGCGCATCGTCGTCGAACTCAAGCGCGGGGCCGAACCGCAAATTGTTCTGAACCAGCTCTTCAAGCACACGCAGATGCAGGAAAGTTTTTCGATGATCCTGCTGGCGGTGGTCAACGGACAGCCGCGCGAGATGGGGCTCATCCAGACCATCAAATACTTCATCGAGCACCGCGTGGATGTGGTTCGGCGGCGGACGGCGTACTTGCTTTCGAAGGCGAAGGACCGCGAGCACATTCTCGAGGGCTACCTTGCCGCGCTGGATCATCTGGATAACGTCATCACGATCATTCGCGGGAGCGCGAACCGCGCCGATGCGCGCGAGAATTTGGTGCTGTACTTCGGCGGCAAGAAGATCGACATCAACACCACCGGCCGCGCGCCGAAACTCGATGCCGAGAAGCCGTTCACTACGAGGCAGGCGGATGCGATTCTCGAATTGCAGTTGCATCGTCTGACCAAGCTCTCGATCGACGAAATCTCGAACGAGTTGAAGGAAGTCCGCGACAGCATCGCGGAGTACGAATCGATTCTTGGTTCGGAGAAGAAGCTGCGCAACGTCATCATCAAAGAGCTGGAAGAGGTGAGGAAGCTCTATGGTGACGAGCGGCGCACTCGCATTGAAGACGAGGCCGCGGAGATCGTGCTCGAAGATCTGATTGCGGATGAGCAGGTGGCCGTGACAGTCAGCCACTCCGGCTACATGAAGCGGACGCCGATCTCGACGTATCGCATGCAGCGCCGTGGAGGCACGGGCCGCACCGGGATGAAGACGCGCGACGAGGATTTCGTCGAGCATCTGTTCATCGCGTCGACGCACGCCTTCATTCTCATTTTCACGAATAAGGGCCGCGTCTACTGGCTCAAGGTGTATGAGATTCCCGACGTCAGCGCGGCCGGTAAGGGCAAGCACATCGGGAACCTGATTGGCCTGCAGCCCGGCGAGACGGTCAAGACGCTGGTCGCGGTGCGCAATCTCGAAGAAGAAAACAAGTTCATTTTCTTCACCACGCGCAACGGGCTGGTGAAGAAATCGGAGCTGCGCGAGTTCATGCACGTGCGCTCGAACGGCATTAACGCCATCGGGATTGAGGAAGGCGATGAACTGGTTGCGGCACGCGTGACCGACGGCAACCAGATTATCTTCCTCGCTTCGCACGAAGGCATGGCGGTTCGTTTCGACGAGAGCCATGTTCGTCCCATGGGCCGCGCGGCGTACGGCGTCTGGGGCATCGATCTGGAGAAGGGCGACTACGTGGTCGGCATGGCGACCACAACCAAGCCCGACGCTCCTGCTCCGAAGGCAGCGCCGGTAGCCGGCGAACCGGAGGTCATCGACGTCGCTGTTAAAGGCGACTTGATCCTCTCCGTCACCGAAAACGGTTTCGGCAAGCGCACCCCTGCCGTCGACTATCGCCTGACCAACCGCGGCGGCAAGGGCGTCATCAATGTGAAGACGACCGAACGCGTGGGCAAGGTGGTTGCGATCGCGCAGGTCGACGAAACGTCGGAAGTCATGCTGATCAGCCACTACGGCAAGATCATCCGCATGGACTCGACGACGATTCGCGAATCCGGCCGCAACGCGCAAGGCGTCCGCCTGCTGCAGATGGAGCCGGGTGATCGCGTGGCGGCGGCGGTGGTGATTGCGCCGGACGCGGAGCCGAACGGCGGTAATGGGGGGACGCTGATTCAGTAGGGTGGAACATTTTGTAATTTGGTAGTTTTGTAATTTGGTAATTTCAAAATCGCCGCTGCAGTCGGCTGCGCGCCCTGGGGATGGATGTGAAGGGTTCTCCAAAGTGGGCGCATCCTGAACCGACGAAGTCAAAACCAGTGGCGTCGAGAGTGTCGTGCCCACCCTGCGAAAATCGCGCAGGGTGGGGCAACCGGTTGTACACGTAGTTCCGAAAAAGGGCCGGGCCAGCCCCCAACCGATCTTAATTCTTAGTACCGAAAAAGGCTGGGCCAGCCCCAAGGACGGGGCACCCACGGTTCCGCAACGGCGAGAGGAATCAGAACTATTAAGGATGGGCCACCAGCCCAACTGCCAAAGGATCGTAATTCCTAGTGCCGCAAAAGGCTGGGCCAGCCCCCCCCTTGGAATTTACTCCATTCCTGAAACGCCTCTAGGCGTGGGGGGAGTCCTCGGAAAGGAACTTGTTCTTCGGTACACACAGACGACGGCGAGGCCCTATTTCGACCCAGATGGAAAATTCAAGGGCGAGACGGTCTCCTCCCTGTCCAAGAAGATCCAGAGCGGCGACGTAAAGGTATCAGACGTCGAGATCCATTATGTAGAAAGGGATGGAAACGCGCTGATAATCAACACTCGAAGCAGCATCGCTCTGCAGAAAGCGGGCGTCCCGCCGGATAAGTGGAACTGGGTCGAGGGCGAGGAGTATCCAAATCAAGTGGACCAACATCTCGAGAATAACGGTCTGGACAACGAAGGCTCCGATTTCGTACGAATAACGGAAGACGAAGAAGGGGAATTACCTGAAGTCATACCAGAATGAAAATACCAATTCCAGTCCACAAGGTTCTGTATACCCTGCCTGTGCCGTCAGACAGTCTGCTACGAGCTCCCGTCCTTCAACGAGTGCGGGGAGTGTTTCAAAAAACACCGAATATGCTGACCATTTCCTGCTTCATGAGGAGCGAGGGCCAATCGCTTTTGGAAGAGCTTCAATTCACCGAGCCATTGGCAAACGCGGTCTACAGTCTATTTGCTGTACCGGACTTCGCATCTATTGCCTATGATAAGGTCGTTGAATTTCCAGACTCTGATTGGCTCCGCGAGGTAAAAGGACGGATTGAGTCTCGACCAAGCCGAATCGACGTATCGGGTCTACGGCATCTGGCGGCGATGATTGGCGATGGTCCTTACTACGATTTCATTTGCCGCGACTTCGCCCACGTCCGCAAGCCTGAGCGAACGCCGAGTGGCGAACCGCTGTGACCATCGTCTACGACGGCGACGGCAACCGTGTGAGCGAAACGGTCGCAGGTGTGACCACGAAATATCTGGTCGACACGGTGAATCCGACCGGCTACGCGCAGGTGCTGGACGAACTGCAGAGCGGAACGGTAACGCGCACCTATGCCTACGGCCTGGAGCGCATCAGCGAGAACCAGGTGATCAGCAGCGCGTGGACGGCGGGTGGCCCATCCTTTTGATTTGTTGTGCGTGACCAACACAGTGGGTGCCCCGTCCTTGCGGTTTTTTCGCAAGGGCGGGTACGGCGATGCCGGCATCGGCGAAGCTGCGCCGTCCGAATCACTAGACCGTGATAGAGTGCAAGTGATCCGCGCCATCGCTGCGATGCTGGTCACCGCGCACTACAAATCTCCTCGTATCGGCAGCATCGTACCCGCCCTTGCAAAAAACGCAAGGACGGGGCACCCACGGTTCCGCAACGGCGAGAGGAATCAGAACTATTAAGGATGGGCCACCCGCCACGCTCTGGTTCGGTCAGCAGGAGATGAAGGATGGGGCCAGCCGGCCCCCCAACCGATCTTAATTCTTAGTACCGAAAAAGGCTGGGCCAGCCCCAAGGACGGGGCACCCACGGTTCCGCAACGGCGAGAGGAATCAGAACTATTAAGGATGGGCCACCAGCCCAACTGCCAAAGGATCGTAATTCCTAGTGCCGCAAAAGGCTGGGCCAGCCCCCATAGGCATCCAATTCTTCACTAGTGCAGCTGGTACTCAAGCTCCTGAAGCTTGCTCTTCAGCGACGGGTATCTGGCAACGATCCTATCAATGCCCTTCAATATCTTCATGCTCGGTTGTTTGTCTAGGATAATCTGCCTATGGTCATGCCCAACGCCCGCAGTAAATCTCGCGTTCTGATTCGTTTTGGATTCATTGTCCACCGACTTGGCATTTTCCAATGCACGCTTTAGTAAGGGCAATTCCGTAATCTCATTAAGAATTGATTGGGGCACGATCTGGATCTCGGCGAAAGAGCCACTCAATTCTGGTAAGACATGTTGCCTGTACCACTCTCCCTCTTCCTGCGACGTGGTGATGACAACCGGGAGGGCCGGTCCTCCTATCATCTCTCCACTGTATTGAATAACGAGCGTTGTGTGCCTCGGTCGCGGTGACTCGGCGAAGCCCGGGTGGGGCGAAACAAGCGCGAGAAGTAAACCTATGGCAAGGAAGGCTCTCATATGTTCACCTCGCTTGAAAGCCCTAGACTAGCAGGTTGCAGAAAAACTTTGATTCGAGTGGCATGGCCTACCAACGGGACCGTAACAAGGACAGGGTGGCGGGTGGCCCATCCTTTTGATTTGTTGTGCGTGACCAACACAGTGGGTGCCCCGTCCTTGCGTTTTTTCGCAAGGGCGGGCACGGAGATGCCGGCATCGGCGAAGCTGCGCCGCCCGAATCACTAGACCGTGATAGAGTGCGAGTGATCCGCGCCATCGCTGCGATGCTGGTCACCGCGCACTACAAATCTCCTCGTATCGGCAGCATCGTACCCGCCCTTGCAAAAAACGCAAGGACGGGGCACCCACGGTTCCGCAACGGCGAGAGGAATCAGAACTATTAAGGATGGGCCACCCGCCGAGAATGACGGAACTTGAAAAGCAGTTTGCGGTCAACTACTACCAGTGGGCAAAGGGCGAACTTCTGCGCGAGGTTGACGATGGTTTTCCGTTGCTCTCTCGCTTCAGGTGCAGCTTCTCCCTTAGAGTCTACGAATTTATGTTAACCCTCAGTGCGGACCAGCGGCGCATGTTCGCCCTGGCACGCGCTAAGCGCAGCAACCCCGAAGCCTCTCAACTATGTGGGGAACCGATCGCAAATACAGAACGTGAACTGCTGCAGGGCTATGAGAACAGGGGAGTAATCGAATATCCGGTCATCGGAGCCATTCGGCACGGCGGACCAAGCAAGAGGGAGCAAGAAATAAGAGAAGCGATTAGCAAGAAGAAACTCCAGCCCCAGCATTCAAACAAGGTCTTTCGAGCTGCTGTCTTGTCACGCATAAAAGAAGTACTGGGTGGTACTCCTGAGGTCGACCAATTCGAAACAATTAAACATGTCGCGCAAGCGGGCGACTGGAAGATCACGACCTCAGTGGCGCTCAAAGGAAAGTTTCCAATGCGCTATACCCAATATCTCACCAGCAAGAAAGGCCTATCTCAAGAGACGTCGTTCCACCACTGGATGGGAATCATGGGAGACACGTTCTGGGACCTGATCACAACGGACATGACTGGCGAGGCGATTGAACAGCTGGTTTCGCTTTGCGCGAAGTTTATCTCCGACGGACCAAGTCTGCTGCCTGACGTTTCTCTTGGACACGGCGTACGCGTGTGACGATTACGTACAACGGCGGGTGGCCCATCCTTTTGATTTGTTGTGCGTGACCAACACAGTGGGTGCCCCGTCCTTGCGTTTTTTCGCAAGGGCGGGCACGGCGATGCCGGCATCGGCGAAGCTGCGCCGCCCGAATCACTAGACCGTGATAGAGTGCAAGTGATCCGCGCCATCGCTGCGATGCTGGTCACCGCGCACTACAAATCTCCTCGTATCGGCAGCATCGTACCCGCCCTTGCAAAAAACGCAAGGACGGGGCACCCACGAATTCGTAACGGCGAGAGGAATCAGAACTATTAAGGACGGGCCGCCCCGCCACGCTCTGGTTCGGTCAGCAGGAGATGAAGGATGGGGCCAGCCGGCGAGGCGCGTCACCAGCCGATTAGAGCAATTTTGTAGACGAGCAGAATGATTACGGTCGCCAGCGCGATCCAGGCGGACGCACGGTACCGTCGGAAGAAGTACAGGGTTACGCCTGCCCAGCAGGAGCAGGCGGCGATTAAGGCGCCCCCCATGTACGGTGCAGCGACTGCGGCCGAGAAGCTCGCGCCGAGGACGTGCTTGAGTCGGAAGAACTCACCGAGCGTCCTTACCACGATGAGGAATTGAAGCGTGATTCCTATCTGAGCCCAGCGTTCTCTGGCCACGCGGGATATTCTAGCGAATGCGGGGACAGGATGTTTCCGATTCGTCCGCGCCTCTGGAATTGTTCCGCAACTTCTTGGCACGGCTTGAAGAGTGTGCGTGAGAAGTTTTCTTTCGCCCCTTCGGGGCTTGCTTGTTTCTCCACTTGCTACCCACGGCTTGCGCCGTGGGCTGCATTCTTGCGCCGCTTCGCGGCTAAAAGCGGGGACTCATTCCGCTGCGCCAATAAAAAATGGTTCTTACGCGCCAATAAAAATAGTTCTCACGCATTAATCAAAATAGTTCTCCCACGCCAATACAAATAGTTCTCATGCAGTAATCAAAATAGTTCTCACACGCCGATACAAATAGTTCTCATGCGCCAATGAGAATAGTTCTCACGCGCGGATAAGAATAGTTCTCATGCGCCGATAAAATGGTTCTCACGCGCACTCTTGAAGACGAGCCCTTCCCTGAGCATGTGTGAGACACGTTCTAGACAAGGCGCGGAGGAGAGGATCTCCTGACTCTGCGCGGGGCGGGCTTGCGGTGGTGAGACTTCGGCGGGGGCGGTGATTTGTACTGGCCTAGTTCGGTGCGGCTCTTGGTGAGCAGGGGCCAGGCTTCGCGGTAGGATTCGTAGCGGTAGCTGGCCTTCTTTCTCGGTGCGATCACGGGACAGAGCATGGCCATGAAGCGTCTACGCTTGCCGAGCAATAAGACGGCCGGGATCAGATACCACGCATCTTCCGGAATCACGTAGGCGGCGAACAGGTCGATTTCCGCGAGAGAGTAGTCGTGCTTCGCTCTGTGATTGGGCATGAACTGGCAGCGATATCCGGCGCCTGATCTTACCGTGGTCGATTTCACCTGCACGCGGAGAGAATTCTGGAGATGCTCGATGCCGACGTCGTAAGAGCGCGTGTCTCCCCAGGGCTTGCTGACGGCGAAACGGCGCTGCGCGGCCTTGGCCATGAATTCGAGCTCGACCCATTCACCGCGCTGTTTGAAGCTGCTGAATCGGTCCCAGTCGTGCTTGATGCGCGTGTTGCTTTTGCGTGTACTCATCCTGTGCTCGGCCCCTGTATTCTTCCGGTGATTTCGGCCCCTACTTTGGACAATAAAAAAGGCGCGCCTTGTGGGCCGCGCCTTTTGACCAGAAATTGTTTCTATATATTCAGGATATCAAATTGAAGAGGGGTAACGTAACACGGTTTTGAACTTTGTTTTGCGAGTGCTTACAAAGACTTAGGTGCGATTCGTGCAATTTTGCCTATTGACAAGATTTCGGCGCACGGACGTTTGCACGGGATTTTGGCTGCTCGTTACTCGCGTCCAAGGTAAAAAAACGACGGTGCCCGAGGACGGAGCCTCGAGCACCGCGACAGGGTGAGGAAGAGTTAGCAGATGCCGGCGGCGTGGAAATCCTGATTGATGAGAGCGCCGCCGAAGAAGAGCAGCTGCCGGATTTGGATTACGTCGGTTTCGGGAGCGGGGCCGGGCGCGATCTCGACTGTGCCCGGGGTGAAGGGAACGGCTGTGTTGGACGAGCCGCGAGTACCGATCATCGTACAGTTCGACAGGCTCTGGTTCGTCACGAAGACGTAGGCGCCGAGCGACCTTCGGAACGAACTGGTCAAGGGGGAGCCGCGTTTGGCAAAGCCGTTGGCCATGACGACGAGAACCTTGGTGCTGACGGCATTGGGGCAAACGACCGCGAGATGGAATGGGATGCCGTCGGTGAGTCCGCCGCCCGGGTTCTTGGTCTCGATGTAGACGGAGGTGGCCGAGGATCCGCTGCCGGTGTAGACGCCCGACGGGTTGAAGACGAGGGCGTTGGCGGGGTCCCCGACGGTGGCGAGGTAAGCGCAGGTCGAGACTCCGGCGGTGAAGTCGACAGTGTATTGGCCGACGCCCACGTGAGTCAGGGTCGCGCCAGGCGTGGAGCGGACCAGGTTGGCGGTGTAGCCGACGACGGCGTAATTCCATCCCGTGATGTTGCAGGCGACTGCGACGTCGAAGGGACCATCCATCAGGCCGCCGCCCTGGTTCTTGACCTCGACGTAGACGCCGCTGCCGCTGAGGTGGCCGCCGGCGGTGTAGCTCTGGATGGCCTGCGAGAATGCGGCATGCGTGGTCGAGACGTAGGCGCAGCTGCTCACGTCTGAGGTGAAGGTCACCTCGTACTGGCCGCTGCCGACGTTGTGGGTTACGGAAGAGACTCCGTTACCGTTGACCAAGGTGCCGTCCGCCGCGACCGAGGCGAACAAGTTCGGGGAAGCGGCCACGGCGGTGGGCGGCACCAGCGCCGCGGTTACCGCGAGCGCTATCCCGAACGAAAGAGCGCGAATCGTAAGAGCGTTCATAATGATCCTCCTTCAAAGGACTGGTGATTGTGAATTCTTAGGAGCCCACTTCCAGCGCGACACTTGCTCATGCACCGCAAGCGAATGCGTGAATGCGCTCCTCTCAACTTGTTCGACAGCTGGGGCATGAGTTGCATCGAGTCGCAAAGGCTTGGGGATCCGATTGGTCCGTGCGGCCCGGAACGCGACTACCTAGTAATGTGCGAAAGGGAGACGGAATGGCTCATGATCTTCGGGATTCTTTTCAGGATGAGAGGGAGTTTGCAGCGATAGGAAGAAATGCGTGAGGGGGTGCTTGGACGAGAAATCGCCATTGCAGGCAAAATCCTTGGAGGGCGGATTGTGCGCGATCGCGGCGAAGGTGGAGTCTCGACGGAGCTTCGTGACTACCGTTCCACCAATGCCATGACATGTTCGGGATAGCGCTCGCCGGCGGCGGAGTCTGGCGGGAACGCTTCGTCGAGTCGGCGCAGGTCGTCGTTGGTGAGTGTTATGGAATCGGCGGCAACATTTTCTTCCAGATATTTTCGCTTCTTGGTGCCTGGGATGGGCACGATGTTGTCTCCCTGCGCCAACACCCATGCGAGGGCGAGTTGTGCGGGCTTGCAATTTTTTTCGCGTGCGATCTCTTCGACGCGTTGCACGAGATCGAGATTCTTCTGAAAATTCTCTGCCTGAAATCGCGGACTGTTGCGGCGGTAGTCGTCCGCGGGCAGATCTTCGAAGCGGCGAAACTGGCCAGTCAGGAATCCACGGCCCAGGGGGCTGTAGGCGACGAATCCGATGCCCAACTCGCGGCAGGTGGCAAGAATTTCGCGCTCGGGATCGCGGGTCCAGAGAGAATATTCGGTTTGCAGCGCGGTAATTGGATGCACTTTGGAGGCGCGACGGAGAGTTGACGGCGAAGCCTCGGAGAGACCGAGGTAGCGAATCTTGCCTTCCTTCACGAGTTGCGCCATGGCTTGGACGGTTTCTTCGATTGGAGTGTTGGGATCGACGCGGTGCTGATAATACAAATCGATCGTGTCGACACCGAGGCGGCGCAGGCTGTTCTCGCAGGACTGGCGGACATAGTCGGGCTTGCCGTTGACGCCGCGGACGCTCGGATTGGCGGGGTCACGGACGATGCCGAATTTCGTGGCCAGCACGACCTTGTCGCGCTTGCCTTTGATTGCGCGTCCGACTAACTCTTCGTTCTTATGCGGGCCGTAAACGTCGGCCGTGTCGAGAAAGTTGATGCCAAGTTCCAGGGCGCGATGAATGGTGGCGATGGATTCGTCGTTGTCGAATCCGCTGTAAAACTCCGACATCCCCATACATCCGAGGCCTTGGGCGGAAACTTTGGGACCGCTGCGTCCGAGCTGGCGGATCTTCATGGCTGACTCCTTTAAGAATGAGTGTGATGAGCTTACATGCTAAGAGTTTTAGATGTATGGGCGTCAAGTGCGCTGCAAGAATCGTTGAGTCGGTTGCGGATTTTCTGCATCTTGTTTAGGCGGTGGGAGCAGGGGGGATTTGTGAACCAAGTGCCTGCGTGGTTTGAACGCAAGTTCGAGTTTTCGTTTCCGGTGGAGGCCTATCCGAACCTGGCTGTGCGTCTGCGGGGAACGGCGGCGCGGATGGAAGAGACGGTGCGCGGGTGTCCGCGCGAAATCCTTGTAGCTAAGGAATCAGGCAAGTGGTCGGCGCAGGAACATGCCGGGCATTTGTTCGACCTGGAGCCGCTGTGGAGCGCGCGGGTGGACGATTTTGTGACCGGAGGCTCGGAACTCACGGTGGCGGACTTGCGAAATCAAAAGACCCATGACGCGAACCACAATGCGCGGCCAGTGGAACAGATACTTACGGATTTCCGCAATGCCCGATTTGCGCTGATGAGGCGTCTGGAGGCGCTGAGCCCGGATCTTTATGCACGCACTATGCTGCATCCTCGGCTGAAGCAGCCGATGCGACTGGTGGATCACCTGTATTTTGTGGCGGAGCACGATGATCATCACTTGGCGCACATGTGGGAACTTTTGCGCGCGGGAGAGGCGTTATAAATCGAATCAGCCGAAAGTCCCCACTTCTCGCGCAAAGTGCGCGCGAGAAATGGGGCACCCGGGGTTTATTTTGACACCTTTATCTTCGGTTTTTTGTTTGGAAGCACTGCGCCTATTTCAACAGCATTGACACCGGCGGCTTGCATAGCTTGACTGAGTGCGGCGCCGTCGGGAGTGGCAATCAATAACCCACCAGCGGTTTGCGGATCGAATAGCAGCGCCCTCTGTTCGGCTGACACCTCATTGCTGTATTCGACCAAGCATTCTGCGAAGTCTCGGTTATTCGTCAATCCGCCTGGTACAAATCCGGCACGAACGCATTCGAGCGCGCCTTCGAGCAACGGAATGCTTGATGCATAGAACTCCAGCGACACCTCGGACGCTAGAGCCATTTCTCGTGCGTGGCCGATCAGGCCGAAGCCGGTCACGTCGGTCATGGAGTTCACGCGAAAGTTGCCGTCAACGATGACTTCGGCTGCGCGCTTGTTGAGCGTTGTCATCGACTTCACGGCTGCGTCGATCCATGCGGGCTCGGCTTTGCCTTTCTTGATCGCGGTGGAGATCACACCGGTGCCGAGCGCTTTGGTGAACAAGAGCGCGTCGCCCGGCTTGGCGCCGACGTTCGCCAGAATTTTCTTGGGATGCACGACTCCGGTGACGGAGTATCCAAACTTTGTTTCTTCGTCGCGAATGCTGTGGCCACCGATCACGGTGCAGCCGGCTTCGATCATCTTAGACAGGCCACCGGCGAGAATGCGTTCAAGAATCTGCAGGTCGGCTTTTTCCGGGAAGCACACAAGAGCGAGCGAGGTGAGAGGCTTGCCGCCCATGGCGTAGACGTCGCTGAGAGAGTTGGTGGCGGCGATCTGGCCGAAGGTGTAAGGATCGTCGACAACTGGGGTGAAGAAGTCCACGGTCTGCACGAGCGCCTGCTCAGGCGAGATTAGATACACTCCGGCGTCGTCGGCATGATCGAAGCCGACCAGAACATTGGGGTCGTGTTGCCGGGCTAATTTCCCAAGCACCGTGTCCAGCGCCGCCGGACTCAGCTTGGACGCTCAACCCGCAGCTTTCACCGACTCCGTCAGGCGAAATGGTTTTGCATCGGCCACGAGGTCATTGTAGCGGAGGCATGAATGCGAATTTCAGATTGATGATTTTAGATTTCAGATTTGCCAGTGTTCCCACGGTCAAAGGCTTTCACCACAGGGGACACAGAGGATCACAGGGGAACGGGCTGAGGTCACTTCACTGTAACGTCTGTCACTTTAATCTGCGGATAGGCCCGATTCCACTGGGCGGAAATGCTGTCGAACGTAAGCCGAAATGGTTGCGCCTGACCGGGCGCCAGCGGAGAGATGCTAAGGTCGACGGCTTCAGGGTAAGGGCCAGCGGTCTTCAGCACGCGCAGGGGCAAGTCTTCCTGCTGAGCGACCTGTCCCATCGAATCCTGAAATGTGACTTGGAGCATGACATGGGTGACGGTCTTGTCGCCAGCGTTGGTGATGGTTCCGTCGACATAGCTGACGGTTGCTCCAACGAAATTCTCAGCGGCGCTCATCTTGAAATCGGAAAGCTTCAGGCTGGCGATGTACGGGGACGGCGGTTTTACGGGCTTGGGCGTCTCGCGCAGAAGAAATGCAATTCCCAGCATGATCGCGATGACCGCGGCGACAGCGATCACGATGATCACACGGCTGGAGTCGCGTTCCTCGGCGACTGGCGTTTGCTGTCCCAAGCTGCCCATGACGAGATTGTAGGCCGTTTGCTTTTCGCTTGTCGATTTACCTAATTACCCCATCAACCGTTGCCATCCTGAGCGCGTCTTTTGCGCGAAGGATCTATTCAGTTCGCCCTCGCCATGAGCGAGGTTGAAGATTGCATAGGTCCTTCGGCCCGCAAACAACGCGGGCCTCAGGATGACAGGAAACTAAGACTTGCATTCGATAAGCTCCTAGGCGCGCGCCGCCAGCAATTGCGCGGCGTTCTCGTGATAGACCTTCTTCAGGATCTCGTCGCTGAGACCGAAGCCGTTCAGGGCCCAGTGATAGCCAAATTGCTCGATCTCGTAGAAATGTTCATCGAGTGATTCCAGAATTCTGAAGGTGACGCGGTACATCGATTTATCGAATCCCATGTCGGTGCCGTAGACGAGGCGGTCGCTGTGTTTCTCATAGAATTGCGCGGCGAAGCGCGGGATGGGTCCGGTCTCTGCGTATCGCGCGGAAATGTCGGCGTAAAGATTTGGATTGCGCTCGAGCACTTCTCCCAAGCGCGCCAGATCGTAATCCAGATTGGCGAAGTGGCAGGCGACAAACGTGGTGTTGCGATGGCGTGCAACGGTGCGCTCGAGAATGTCGACCATCCCCGACAGGCCCACGATATTTGGTTGATTATCCAGTCGCCACTCGTAGGCGTTCATCAATCCATCGTTATGCAGGTCCATCTTCTGATACATCCAGATCGGATCGGCGACGTGGAGACTGATGGGCATTCCCAGGTTGCCGCATTTTTCGAAAAGCGAATCCATGCGGGAATCGTCGGGGTGCATTCCTTGCGCATTCGATTTGCCTGAGCGCAATCCCTTGCCCTTGTCGTGGATTTCTCCGACACCGCGCGCTCCCATTTTGTGGCAGCGCTCCAGTTCCTTGACGGCGGCCGGCCCGAATCCAGGCTTGTCGTAGCCCGCGAAATCGAAGCCGCACCACATCTCGAAGCGCTCGGGATATTTCGAGTACTTGCGGTAAATGTCGTCGAACTCGGGGCCGGTCGCCATCGTGAGGATCATCGTCTTCTCGACGCCAACTTCGTCCATGTTGCGAACCCATTCGTCGATCTCTTTCGGAGTCTTGGCATAGGGGTGAGAGTGCATATCGATAATCGGGAACTTCGCCTTGGCGATCTCGGTGACCGGAACTTTGTAGAGGGAAACAGGGCGGTAATCTTTAAGAAGCAGAGTGTTGGGATTCGGACCGGCGGCGGGAGTTTTCTTTTCGGTCGCTGCAAGCGATGTCTGAGGAAGAGCGGCAGAAAGGGCAGCGGCATTGGCGAATTGCAGGAAAGAGCGGCGGTTCATGGGGTCTCCGTGTGTGCGAAGAGTAGGTCTAAACCCTTGGACGCCGGGATTGCAAGGAGTAAGTTTTATCCGCGGGTGAGAGAGGCTTTCACCACAGGGAGCACGGGGGAGCACAGGGGAATGCGTCGTCAGTACACGGGCTTATTCGCCGCCGACGGTGAGGCCGTCTACGCGAATTGTCGGCGCCGCGACCGATCCGCGGAATTCCAGATCGTTGGCAATCTCGGAAATGTTGAAGAAGAGTTGCTTCAGATTTCCAGCCACGGTGATCTCTTCCACGGGATATGCGAATTCTCCGCCGGAGATCCACAATCCTGAAGCTCCGCGTGAGTAGTCGCCGGTTACGAGATTCACGCCTTGCCCGAGGAACTCCGTGACGTAGAGTCCTTCCTTCACGCCGGAGATCATTTCTTTCGGCGTCTTCGAGCCGGGCTGCAGGAAATAGTTACCGGGGCCGATGCCGGGAGTTCCGGCAAGACCGCGCGAAGCGTTGGCGGTGGTCCGCAAGCCGAGTTTCTTGGCGGTGTAGGTGTTCAGCAGATACGACTTCAGCACGCCGTTCTCAATCACGACCGTTCGGCGCGTGGGAACGCCTTCGCCATCGAACGGACTCGTGCCGAAGCCGCCGGGGATGGTGCCATCGTCGATCACGTTGACGTTGTCGCCGGCGATTTTCTGTCCGAGCTTTCCCGCGAGAAATGATGCGCCGCGGTAAACGGAGTCTCCGTTGATCCCTTCGAAAATGTGTTCGAGGATCGAAGTCGAAACCATGGGATCGAAAATGATGGGGACTTGCGCGGTCTTTGCCTTGCGCGCGCCGAGACGGCGCAGCGTACGCTCGGCGGCAATCTTGCCGACTTTCTCGGGAGCGTCGAGTTTGCTCAGAGTGCGGGCGACGGAGTACCAGTAATCGCGCTGCATGGCGCCTTCGGGCGTCTGGGCGATCGGGATCGCGGCTACGGAGCAATAAGAGCGGCGGTATTCGCCGACGAAGCCGTGAGAGTTGGCGAGGACTTTGTGTCCGGTGGCGGCATCGAAGGATCCGCCTTCGGAGTTCTTGATGCGCGGATCAAAATCGAGAGCCGCTTTCTCGGCGCGGCGCGCGTAATCGATACGTTCGGCGCCGGGGAGCGAGTAGACGTCTTCGTGGTAGAGATCGAGATTGCCTGGCAGTTGGCCTAGCTGCGACGCATCGGGAATTCCGCCGAAGGGATCTTCCGAGGTGATCTTCGCAAGCGTGAGGGCGGAGTTCACCATGCGGTCGAGACCGGCTTTCGAGAAGTCGGAGGAGTAGGTGGAGGCGGCGCGTTGTCCGAAGAAGACGCGTACGCCGATGGATTTCGATCCGGATTCTTTCAGGGTCTCGACCTGGCCGAGGCGGACGAGCGTGGAAAATTCGTCACCTTCGCGGACGACGCATTCGGCGGCGGTGGCTCCGCCTTTCATGGCGCGGGCGACGATGTCTTGGGCTATTTGGCGGAGATCGGTTTGGAGTTTCGGACTTCGCGTATCGAGTTCAGTTGTCGACATAGAGAGAATCTTTAACCACAGAGGACACGGGGGAGCACAGGGAAAAGCGTGCGTCTTTCGTGTCGCTAATACTTAAAGGCCGTTCGAAATATTCGCGAGATCCGTGAAAATCCGCGGCAAGGAATTCTTACTGCATGAATCCGCCGGGATCTTTTCTGGCGGTGCCGCCGACGGTGAGGCGATCGATCTTTAAGGTCGGGATGCCCACGCCCACGGGAACGGCTTGTCCATCTTTGCCGCAGGTGCCGACGCCTTCGTCGAGTTTCAGATCGTTTCCGACCATCGAAACTCGCGTCAGGACATCTGGACCATTGCCGATCAGCGTCGCGCCTTTGATCGGAGCAGTGATCTTCCCATCTTCGATCATGTATGCCTCGGAGGCTGAGAAGACGAACTTGCCGTTCGTAATGTCCACCTGGCCGCCGCCGAAGTTGACTGCGTAGACTCCGTGCTTGACTGAACGAATAATGTCTTCCGGATTGTCCTGGCCAGCCAGCATGTAGGTGTTGGTCATGCGGGGCATGGGGATGTGCTCGTAGCTTTCGCGGCGTCCATTGCCGGTGTCGGCGATGCCCATCAGGCGCGAAGACAACTTGTCGCTGAGATATCCTTTCAGGATTCCGTTTTCGATGAGCACGGTTTCCTGCGTGGGCTCGCCTTCGTCGTCTACGTTGAGCGAACCGCGGCGCCAAGGCATGGTGCCATTGTCGACGACGGTGCATTTTTCGCTGGCGACGCGCTTGCCTACGAGGCCGGCGAAAGCAGAAGTCTTTTTGCGGTTGAAGTCTGCTTCGAGGCCGTGTCCCACGGCTTCGTGCAGCAGAACTCCGGGCCAGCCGGGGCCGAGCACAACTTCCATTTCGCCTGCGGGAGCTTCGCGGGCGTCGAGCTGCAGAAGCGCCTGCCGCGCGGATTCTTTGGCGAAGAATTCGGGAGTCTTCTCTCCGAAGAAGAAATCGAGCGCGACGCGACCGCCGCCGCCGGAGGTTCCGCGAGCAGAATTACCCTCGGTTTTGGCGATGCATGAAACGTTCATGCGGGCCAAGGGCTGCGAATCTTCGGCGAAGGTGCCATCGGATCCCACGACCAGAATGTTGCGTAGTTCGTCGGCGTAGCTGGCGCGTACTTCCTGAATTCGGGGATCGTAGGCCCGGGCGGCTTTGTCCGCGCGCATGACCAGTTCGACTTTGGCGCTGATCTCGGCGTCTACCGACGGGAGCGTCACGGGATAGAGACTGCGAGCTGCTGCTTTCTGAAAACCGGCCACAGTGGTTTTTGCGGGAGCGCTGGCGATCAAAGCCGCGGTGCGGGCTGCATGCAGGATGCGATCCGAGGAAAGATCGTCGGTGTAGGCGTAGCCGGTGCGCTCACCGGAAACCACCCGCACGCCGCAGCCAGCAGAGATCCCTTGCGAAGCCGACTTGACCATCGACTCGTCGACCATCAGCGAGGTCGAGGAGAGATATTCGAAGTAGAGGTCGGCGTAGTCGCCGCCAGCCGAGAGGGCAGCCGCGAGATAATGCTCGAGATCGCGTTCCGCCAGGCCGTAGTGCTCGAAGAAAAATTTTTGTCGATCCGATTGTTTGTCCACGTAGTTTTAGATGCCGGCGGGCCCAGGGACGACTCGCGGGCAAACCACTCCCCAATCTCCTTATTATCCCATACGAGGTCTGATCCAGCCGGTTCGGGGAAAGTCTTCCACATGATCTGGCGATGACGATGGTCACTCGTCACAGACACGGCCGAGGCTAATGTGGAGAATTCCAGTCGTGACCCCAGAAGCGCTTACGCAGACCGTGCAGGACTTTCTCGCTGAAGCGGCGGGCGCGGTCGTGCTCGAGGATGGAGCCGTGGCCTTCGATCTGGGCCAGTCCAAGTATGCAATTTCAGGAGAGTACAACAAGTGCCTGCTGCACCTCTGGTCGGCTGAGCGGAATACGGTGCGCCGGGTGCTCGACGCCGAGGTGAGGAACGGAACCTTGCGGCTGGCGGTGCAGCGGCTGGGCCAGGCGCGTCCCACGAAGCTGGAGATTTGCCGGGAGCGTGACCGGCGGTCGCCTTCGGCAAAGAAGGTGGCGCGGGCGAGTTACGAGCAAAAACTGCGGCGCACGCTGGAGCGGCGTTTTCCCGGTTTCACTATCGCGCGGCTCACTTCAGGCGTGGATCTTGAAAAATCTTTCGGGCCTATCTACGCGCGCGGGCTGTTGAGAAAAGGCCAGTCGGCGTTTGCGGTTCTAGGAGTGAATGCGAGTGAAACCCAAAGCTCGATCGATGCGGCATTGACGTTCGGCATCTTGTGGCTCGATGTTTGCCGGTCGCAGGCTGAGAAGTTTCTGGTGGAAGGGCTCCAGTTGTTTGTGCCAAACGGGTGTTCAGCGCTGGTTCGCGAGCGTATGGCGAACTTGAATCGAGCCGCGGCGAAGTGGGGGTTGTTTGAGTTGGACGAGCGTCATGATGCGCTGGTCGAGATCGACTGCAGCGATCGCGGCAATGTATCGACGCGGCTGGTGCATGCGACGAACGAAACGGCGGCATTGGAAAGATTTGCCGAGTCCATCGCCAGAGTTCGGTCGATTCTGCCGAACTGTGAGGTCGCGATTCTGTCGGGGGCGGAGATTGCGTTTCGGTGGCGTGGTTTGGAGTTTGCTCGTGGGCGCGTGGGCGCCGAGGCGGTGACGTTCCGAAGCAAGGAGGAAATCGTTTTTGGAGTGGGCGCCGAAGAGCGGGTTCTGGAAGATCGCAATTTTTCGTTCTTTGTGCAGTTGCTTAGCGCTGTTCGGGACGCCCGCCATCCCTATGGTCCGCGCCAGCATCCGCTGTTTCGCATGCATCCGGAGCGCTGGCTCGAGTCGCTGGTGGTGTCGGATGTGAGCGTCGTGAATGAGCGCCTGGAGCCGCGGTCGCAGTATTCGCAGGTTCCTGCATTCTCGGCTGCGGACCGCGCGATGATTGACGTATTGACGACGACGCGTGAGGGGCGGCTGGCCGTGGTGGAACTCAAGGCGGACGAAGATATTCACTTGCCTCTGCAGGGGCTGGATTACTGGTCGCGCGTGGAGTGGCATCACGCGCGCGGAGAATTTCCACGTTTTGGATATTTCTCGGAACGCGAGTTGTCGCCGGAGAAGCCGTTGCTGTACCTGGTGGCGCCGGCGCTGCGTATTCACCCATCTACCGATGTGTTGTTGAGTTACATTTCTCCAGAAATCGAATGGGAGTTCGTTGGAATTGATGAGCGCTGGAGAGAAGGCGTTCGAGTTGTGTTTCGAAAACGACCTCGCGCCCGGGACGGTGGAGATAAGGCAGAGCCGGAAGCATCAGACACACGCATGCGAATTGCGATTTGATCGGGCCGATATCTGGCGTAATCTTGCAGCGACGGATCCGTCCGGCTTTAGTCCTTCCAAGCCCCAAGCAATCGCCTCACGTCGACGAACTGTCCGAGGTGATACGCGTTGTGATCGGCCAGCAGCAGGGCTTCCCGAAGAATCGTCTGCCCGCTGCCCCACGGAATGGGAGCAAACAGATCGGTCTTCGGGTTTTCGACGAGCTTCGCCATCGCCTTCAGATCCTTGCGAAATTGCTGGATCGCTTTGGTCCACGCCGCGGCATTCGGGGGCGCTTCCGTCTTCGGCCAGTATCCGGAGGGCCACTCTGGAGATACGTGCTTGGCGTTGCGACTGAATTCGAGGATGTCCCATTGAGCCAGACGCATGTGTTCGAGCAGCATCCACGGAGAGTGCGGGAACTTCGCCGGCTTCTTCCCGCGAAGATTCGTGGGCAGGTCTTTTATGGCGGCGTCGAATTTCAAGTGCGCGCCACCGCCGTTGAGAAGGTAGACAAGATTCTGGCGCAGATGCTGATCGTGGTCTTTGGTCATGCGATTCCTCCGCGGGCGGCGCTGCTTCTAGTGTAGCGCCGCTGACGGAGGGGCGAGGATTCTGCGGCAGACCAGCAGAAGGATCTGCCGCCCCGAGTTATTCCTTTTTCCCGAGCGTGCAATCCGGCTGCACGTCTTGAATGTAGATGGAGTTGTTGCCGATGCGGTCGTCCGCCCATGCGACGGCGGTCAGGTTGTGGTTCGTGATGTCGACTGAGAGGCCGTATTTGTTGGCGGGAGCCGACGAGACGGCAACCGGGCCGCACATCACGGTGCCTTTTCCGTCGAGCTTCGCCGCTTGCATTGTGCCCATACCGTAGCCGGGCGCGTCGACCCAGAGAACCATGGATCCAGTGCCGAGGGGAACGTTCTCGACGAACGACTGCTGATCGGTGCCGAGAGGGACGATCACGAGTCCCGTCGATCCCCATTCGGAGACCCCTTGTCCATTGAACTTTTGGCCGTAAACTCCATTGACGATTTGCAGGCTGTCTTCTTCGGTCCAGTAGAGGAAGGTTTCGTCGGTGTCGGCGTGATAAGAAACTGACGGCTCGACCCGAACGTTTGAAGTATCGGTAGATCCCGCGGCGCCGTTGTGCGGAAACGCTTCGCTGCCGTCGGCGCGGATGTGTTGCGCGAAAACCTGCAGAGCGGGACTGTTGGTGTACCAGTCGAAGATGGCTCCGCCGCTACCGTCGGTCAGGAAGCGGGGGAATTCGCCGAACTGCAGCGAACCCTGGTCAAAGAGGACGACGTTGTTGTTTCCCCAAAGGCGTTTGCCGGTGGCGGAGATCTTGTTGGCGCGAAGCTGATGGTTGCTGAAGAATCCGCTATCACGCTCCCAGGAAACGATCACGCTGCCGTCGTCGGATGCGTGCAGATCGGCCATCAAGTAGTTGAAGCCGGATTCGGAGAGGACAAGGGGTTTGGGCCAGACTTTCTTGCCGTTCGCATCGAGCTTCTGAAGCTGAACGGTGCCGTTGCTCGACCATCCGACGACTGCGCCGCCATCCGTGGTACCGGTTATTTTCGGGTCGTCATGCTCATCGGCGTCGGTGGTCAATTGGATGCCATAGGTTCCCCACAAGCGCTCGCCCTTGTTGTTTAATTTGACCGCTGTCACCTGCTGGTTCGCGCCTTCGCGCGTGTCCAGGAATGCCAGCAGGGCGTTGCCTGCAGTATCGATGTCGAGACCGTAGTCCTCCGTGGAGCTGTTGCTGAGATCGGCGACCAGATCGCCACGGTGAATGGCCATAAGCTTCACGCCGGTGGCGGAGAGAAGTGTGTAATAGACGTCATAGCCCACCGGCGCCGGGCTGTTCGGGTCGGCGTCGAACCAACTGACATACCACTGGCCGTTGGGCAGAGGCTTCACTTTCGGTTGCACCTGGTCGTTGTTCTTCCGATTGGCCAGAGGAAGGTTGAGGGAGGGATCAGAGGACCACTGCGCCACAGCCTGCAAGGCGGTGAAAGACATTATCAGTACCGCAACCAAAGGCAATCTGCTCTTCATAGCCTCTCCCGGGTTCGATTTTCGCTGGAACTGCAAAGGCCGCAATCGTACTCGCAGCGCGGCTTTGGGTCAAATCTTGAGGGACAATCTTGAGGGCGTCTATTCCGAGAATCCAGCCAGAATTGGAATGGGAGATCGCGGATGCGGCTTATCAGTCCGTGTATATTTGCGGAGTCATGCTGCGTCGAGCTTCTGAACGAATCCGGCAAGCGCTCACTCGATGCGCCTTCGGCATCGTGACTGTCGCGTTGACTTATGGGGTCACGGTGCTGGTGGGCATGGGCTTGGTTCATGGTGGAAACAGATTCGCTTTGGAGTTTCGCGATAGGCTGGTCGGCAAGGCTATGCGGGAATCTCCGATCTTGCACGATCTCCAGAAGGGGAACCGGTTGAGAGCGGCTGGGTTAGACGCGGCTGGAAACGCTGCCGCTGCAGGCACTGGCCTGGTGGCCGGGTATTTCCCGCCGGGAGGTTACGGGCTCGCTGCATTTCGCGGGTGGGTTGGAGGTGTGGTCTCGGTCGACGGAGATCATCGCAGCAGATTGCGCTCGCCTCGAGAGGCTCTCTATTACCTCACTACATTATTTCTACAATTGATTCCATACACGTTGGCGGGAGGGGCGGGAGTCAACCTTGGAATCGCCAGTCTTACCCGCCGCGGCCGAGCCGTCTATCAGGGGCGGCGGATGCGATGGGTGCTGATTCCGTATGAAGCTGGCGGCGACGCTTTATGGATCTACCTGGTTTGCGTGCCGCTGTTTGTGATGGCCTCCATATTCGAATTCATGATGGCGTGAACGCCGGTGGAGAGGGGCTCCGGATTCCACCAAGCATGCGCCGCTCGAACGAGGCTTAGGATGTGCCGTGTGCCGGGGTAGCGCCGGAGTCAGGAAGGGACCTCGAGTCCGGCCATGGGGGCAGAAGCTTCACTAGAACCCACAGAATGAAGAATGGAAGAATCATGAGCGCAATGGAAGTGAGTAACCCCTCGCGCGTGGCAAAGCCCATCTTGTAGGTCGTATATCCGAGAAAGCTCTTGGAGAAAAGCTGGCCGCCAATGACTACGTTCCAGCGCATGGCAAAGATGCCGACCACCGTCAGACATCCGGCAAGGGCATAGACGCGTTTGCGGGCCGTGTCGGATAGCCGAAGAATCTGGATCAAACCGATCAGTACGATGGGGGTAACCGTACCGAGAAGAATTTGAATGATGACCTGCGAAGTCCAGAGGCGCGTGTGAACCATGAAGTCAAGACTGCGGAAAGATTCGTCGGCTTCGTAAATGCGCTGCAGAAGGTCGAGCATCTCGAGGCTGAAGTCGATGACGAAGGTGTAGAGCAGGTATTGGGCGATCTTGTCGAGGCAGCGCATGTCGATAGTCCGGCCGCGAAGCCGCGTGGTGAGCATGTAAAGCAACATGACGGCCGCGATGCCTGACACCATAGCGGAGAAAATAAATACGATCGGCATTAACGGTGACGACCACCAGGGATTCGCCTTTACCGATCCGAAAATGAAGCCGACATATCCATGAAGAAGAAATGCAGAAGGGATTCCGATTAGGGTGATGAAGTATCCGACCCTCTCGTCGATGCGTAGCGAGCGCTCGCTGAGATTGCTGGAACCGAGAGTGAGCAGCCGATAGACAAGACGCGCAATGCCGGTCGAAGTCTGGGACTTGAGAACGATATCGCGACGGTAATCGAGCCAGATTTCCAGGAGAAGCACTGCCATCAGGTACCAGAGATAAACGAATCCAAACATGGCCATGGCAGAGGAGCGGTGGGGGGTTAGGTACATCTCGAACGAGCGCTCGGGGTGTCCAAGGTGCAATTGCAGGGGCAGCGGGGCGACCAGAAGGAACGAGAGGGCGGTGAGCAAGGCCAGGCGGTAGGTCGGCTTTACCGCTTCGACGCGAAAGACCCGCTCCAGCGACGCCAGGATGAAAGCTCCTGCAACAAGTCCCGTGATGTAGGGATAAAGAACGATGAGGACGCTCCACTGGAGTTCCACCTCGTTCGGGTACATGAAGCCTTCGACGGGGATATACACAATTCTCCTTATCTCACCGCACGCATCGCCGATATCTCATCGCACCGAACCGTCCATGCCGTTATAGAAAACTTTCGCGCGGGTGGCCATGTGCGGTTTCAGAACCTGTACGGCATGGGTTCGCAGGAACTCATGGATCGGGTCTTTGGGATTCTTCAAGTCGGCGAGTTGGCGCGCGCCTGTGGGACACACCTCGCAGCATGCCGTAGTGAGGCCCTTCGTAATGCGGTGATAGCAGAGGGTGCACTTCTCCGCGGTGTTGGTCTTGGGATTGATGAAACGGCAACCGTAGGGGCAGGCTTGGACGCAATAACGGCAGCCGAGGCAATAGGTTTTGTCCACCAGCACGACACCATCCGGAGTAACGAAAGTGGCGCCGACTGGACAGACTTGGGTGCAGGGAGAATCCGCGCAGTGATTGCAGAGCTTGGGGACAAAGAAATTCTTCCCGCTCGGGTCCTGGTTGAGTGGGAAGCCCTGCTTGCCACCGTCGGGGGACTCCACCTCGGGACGTTCGCTTTTCCAATCGGCGACGTGGTAACGCTCAATCCAGGTGCGATAGTAGCCTCCCGGGACATCATTCTCTTCTGCGCAGGCGCGGACACAACTACCACACCCGATGCACTTGGGGATGTCGATGAGCATGGCCCACCAATGGTCGGTGAGTTTGTAGTTGGGGGAGGCTTCGGGCGTGCCCGCCTGAACGTATTGCCAAGCGACGGCAGCGGCGGGTAATAACATGAGCAGGCGACGGCGGGTGATATCCATTACCTTTTACCTCCCGTCGTGGTCTTATCTTCCGTTTCGATCTTTGGTTTGTGCGGTTGGTGGCAGGTATCGCAGGCGAGTCCGCCCGAGTGTTCTGCTGTGGCAACCTGAGGGAAACTCTTTGGTTTGGCGCTGTTGGCTTCGTGACATCGGGCGCAGATGACCGCGGTGTCCAGTTTTGCCGGTGCGACGGATGCGGGATCGTCGGCATGTTTGGCTAAAGCTCCGTGGCAGGCCTCGCAGGGAACGACGACGTGCTTGCCCAGCCTCTTCTGATCAACGACGTCGGTATGGCAGCCCTCGCAGACGGCGTGGCCGGCGAAAGCTGCAGGACGAGCCGCGGTCTCGGAGATGGCTGCGCCCCGATAGTGGCCGTACTGGCCAAAGCTGCGCGGGACGACGGCGGCGCGTAGGACGACGAACACGACTAGAGCGATCATCATAACGGCTGCGAGTCGGATGAGATGCTCTATGTCCTTAAACATATCCATCTTCCCGCGCCAGAGGCGGAGCGCGTCTGCGCAAAATACGCAATGATCTTGGATACCTGCGATCGCATCAGGGAACGATGATTGAGGTCACGGGAGGCCGTGACAGAGATCACTATGCATTCTGCGAGGGCGGTCGACGGGGAGCGCGCTTCTGGGTCGAACGTTCCCAGGGCATCGACTAAAATCACGTGGATGATCGGGACCGCGCGCCTATTTGCGGGTTTGTTTGTTGCCGCCCTCCTGGCTGGTCGCGGTTCTGCGCAGACGGTGAACGCCACCGACGACTTGGGAAGTGAGGCCTGCGCCTCTTGTCACGGGGAAATCTATACGTCCTACATGAAGACGGTGATGGCGGGCGCCAGCGGGCTCGCGACCGACGGTTTGATCAGCGGCGAGTTTACCCACAAGCAATCTGGCGTGCACTACCGCGTGTTCCAGCAAGACGGGCACGCGTGGATGAGCTACGAGCGGTCCAAACAAGACGATTTTCGCGGGGAGCGGGAACTGTTGTACTTCATCGGCTCAGGAGTGAAAGGCCGCAGTTATCTTTTTTCCGTGCAGGGCTTTTTGTTCGAGACTCCCATTAACTGGTACGCGCAGGAACGTCGATGGAACATGACTCCTGCATATACCGAGGCGCGTGAGAGTCCGATGAATCTTCCGGCGTATGTGGATTGCCTGAACTGCCACACCAGCGGGATGCAGGCTCCGATTCAAGGGACGGACAACAAATTTTCGGGCAAACCGTTTCTGCATGGCGGAATTACTTGTCAGCGATGCCATGGCGCGGGCGAGGCGCACCTGGATGGGAAAGGTGCAATCGTGAATCCGGCGAAGTTGCCGGCGGAGCGGCGCGACGCGATTTGCATGGAGTGCCACTTCGAAGGAACGGTGGCGATTGAGCAGCCGGGCCAACATCTGTACGAGTTTCAGCCGGGAGATCGGCTTGCCGACTACACCCATTATTTCTTGCTGACGGGGAGTTCCTCGGGAAAATCGCAAGCCGTCAGCCAGGTTGAGGCTTTATCGCTGAGTGTGTGCAAACGAAAATCAGGCGACAAGATGTCATGCACGAGTTGTCATGATCCGCATCGTGAACCGGCTGCGACTGAGAAGGCGGCGTACTACCGCGGGCAAATGCTTGAACTGTCATGGCGAGGCGTTCGGAGCGAAGCACCATTCGGATAAGCTGGATTGCACGGAGTGTCATATGCCGCAACTGCCGAGCAAGGACGTCGAACACACGGAGGCGACGGATCACCGGATTTTGAGAAATCCGAACGGGGCGCAGTTGGACGATGCGGTTGGGGCGCCGCGGCTGGTGCAGTTTCCAGAGGGCGATGCAGCGCAGGCGACGACAAGGGATTTTGCCTTGGCTTGGGAAACGCTGGCGCAGCGCGGAGTCGCAGGAGCTTCACACGAGGCGGAAGGATATCTTCATAAAGCGGTGAAGGAGCGGCCGGATGATCCGGTGTTGCTGACGGCTCTGGGATTCATAGAGCAGGAACACGGGCACGAGAAAGAAGCGCGCGAGTTTTATGAGCGCGCATTGAAGATCGATCCTCTGTCGAATGATGCGGCGACAGATCTGGGCACGCTGGTCGCGCGGGCGGGAGATTTGCGACGAGCGGTCGTCTTGTGGCAAGGAGCGTTTGAGCGTGCGCCCTACCGGAGTGCGATCGGGATGAATCTGGCGATGGCATTCTGTGCGGCGGGACAGAAGGATGACGCGCGGAAATATGTGCAGCGGGTGCTGGAATTCAATCCGGATTACAGGAAGGCGAAGGCGCTGTCGAATCATTTAGAGAAAGACCCGGTGCAGTGCAAGCCATAGTGTTTTGGAGGATTTGCCGACAACACTAATGAGGGGTGCCGCTACTTTGAGTCGTGTTTCGTCCGCTTCGGTCGCAGTGCCAGAAAAGTCAGTGTCAAGAGCATCAGACAAGCGAGGCCGCTCCATAAATTCATAAGTGGGTAAAGCCAGGTTTGGATGGTGGCGACTGTCACCATTGCGAATCCAAGGATTGAACCCCATCGACCGAGAGGAGAACGCAAAGGGAGAGCGGCCAGTTCCGCTGGGGAATGGCGGCTGCGGAAACGGATGTGCGCTGCGAGGGAGACGAGAAGGCCGAGGATCATCCCGGTGAACGCCGCTCCCAGTAAGTAGCGGAAAGCATTTTCCGGGGCCCAGAGAACCAGGGCGAGAGCAAATAAAATTCCGAAGGACGAAACCAACACGGCGAACTGAGGGGAGCCTTCGTGATTGAGGCGGCCGAGTCGCGCGGGAGCCCATCCAGTGCGAGCCAGCGAGAAGAGCATGCGTGAACCGACGTAGAGTGCGGCATTGGCTCCAGAAAGTGCGGCGGTGAGTACGACGAAGTTCATTACCGCTGAAGCGGCCGGGATTCTCGCGACGCGAAATGTGGTGACGAACGGACTCTCAGTGACGCCGGCATGATTCCAGGGCATGACGCCGAGCAGCACGATGATCGCGCCGACATACACAAACGTCAAAGTAAGGAACGTGATCCAGACCGCGCGGGGAATTTCTTTGGACGAGCGGGACTCTCCGGTCGTGACGGCTACCATCTCGACGCCGCCGAAGCTGTAGATCGCGAACGTCATGGCTGCCAGCGGCGACCACGGGCCTTTGGGAAAGAATCCTCCCTGAGCGTTGTATTGGGGGGCGACACGGCCGCCGACCAGCAGGGCTGCTCCGATCACGATGAAAGCCACGATGGTCACAAGCTTGATCATCGAGAACCAGAACTCGAATCGTCCGTAGGAGCCGACACTCCGCAGATTGACAAAGAGTAGCAGCGCGGAGAACGTCAGGACCCAAACATAAGCGCGCACCCCGGGGAACCAGTAGGCCATATACGTGGCGGCGGCGACCATCTGAACGCCGATGTTGAGAGAGATGCCGAGCCAGTATCCGGCTCGCGCGATGAATCCGGAGAACTGGTTTAGGTAGATGTCACCGTAAACGCCGAACGAACCGGCGGCGGGATGGGCGCACGCCAGTTCCCCGAGCGCCATCGCAAAGGTCCAGCTGATGAATGCCGCAACGATGAAGCTGAGAATGGCGGCAGGTCCGGCGGCTTCAATGGCGGCGCCGGAGCCGAGAAGCAGACCCGTGCCAATGGATCCTCCGACGGCGACCATCGCCATTTGACCGGCTGTGAGTTGGTGGCGCAGGCCTTCTTCGTGGATTTGCGGCGGAGCCGGCTCCGTAGGCATGGAGCACGATATCAAGAAAGGAGCGGAATACCCAAGGGACCGGTGCGTCGATTAGCTTGATGCCAGAGCTAACGCATTGAGACGTAACGGGCAACTAGCGTGACCACAATCACGGGTCAGAGCGCGGATGATCACAGTTCAATCCTAAGCCGACTCTTAACCTTAAATTGGGGAATCCTCTCTGCGGATTTCCTGGTGGTGACGTTGCAGAAAACAATGTGTTTAGGCTAACCATGCCTCGCAAACTTGGTCCCAAGCTGATCCTCTCGCTGACGATCCTCATCGTCGCGATCAGTGGGGTTAGCGGATATCTGAATTTCCGCACTCAGAAAAAGCAGCTGGTTGAAACCATGGTCCTCGGCGCCGATCAGCTTTCGCGCGGCATCACGGGCGCGACCTGGCATGCCATGCTCGACGACGATCGGCCTGCCGCATACGAGATCATGCGTGTGATTGCCGACAAGCAAGGGGTGGACCGGATCCGCATGTTCAACCGCGAGGGACGGCTCGTGTTCTCAACCGACTCGGAAGAAAAACCGGGGGTGACTACCTTATCGAACGAAGTTTGCGCCAGTTGTCATAGCCAGAAGCCGATCCAAAACCGGCCTACTGAGGATTCGCGGGTTCGATACACAACTTCGCCAACTGGCGCCAAGACGATCAGCATGGTGACGCCCATCTACAACGAGCCTTCCTGCAGCAATGCCAGTTGCCACGCGCATCAAGCATCGACCAAGGTTCTCGGAGTCGTGGATGTCGCCCTGAGTCTGGACCCCGTGCGGAAGCAAACCAGGGCGATCACGCTTCAGACGGTGCTGTGGACGGTGTTCGAAGTGGGGATCGGAGCGGCATTCGTGATTTTATTTACCAGGCGGTTTGTCGCTACTCCGATTCAGGATCTGATCAGAGGCACGAAGGCTGTTAGCGCGATGGAACTCGACCAGCCCATTGTCAGCGCGCACCGTAGCCAGGAAATCGATGAACTGGTGGACTCATTTAACCGGATGCGCGAGCGTTTGAAGATTGCGGTCGCCGAGCTGAATGACATGCAACAGACGCTGGAAAGCAAGGTGGACGAGCGTACCCAACAACTGAAGACGGCCCAGCGAAAACTTATCCAGTCCGATCGCCTGGCCACGCTGGGTCAACTCGCGGCCAGCGTGGCTCATGAAATCAACAATCCCGTTTCCGGGGTCCTGAACCTTTCTATGCTGCTGGAGCGCCTCATGGCCAAGGGTGAATACCCCGCGGGACGCGAGGCCGAGTTCCGAAAATATCTAGGGCTGATCTCGGCGGAGACGGCGCGCGTCGGCCGGATTGTCTCGGATCTTCTGGCGTTCTCGCGGCGGTCGAAGCCGCAGCGCGCTCCGGCTGATCTGAACAAGCTCGTCCGCACGACGCTGGGCTTGGCCGATCACAAACTCAAATTGATCAGCGCCGAAGTAGTTCTGGATCTGCAGGAGAGTCTACCCCTGGTGGAGTGCGACTCTTCGCAGATTCAGCAGGTAATCCTGAACCTTGTGCTCAATGGCGCGCAGGCCATGCAGCCGCGCGGAGGCGGCCAGCTCACGATTCGCACTCGCCTGGCTGATCAGGACAGCGTCGAGCTTTGCGTTCAAGACACGGGCGAAGGCGTCGCACCGGAAAATCTCTCGAAGATCTTCGACCCGTTCTTCACCACCAAGGCAGAGGGCAAAGGAGTGGGCCTGGGGCTGGCTGTGCTGTACGGCATTGTGAAGGCCCATGAAGGTGAGGTTGAGGTGACTAGCCAGCGCGACGTGGGAACGACGTTTACCGTGACTCTTCCGCTCAAGTCGCAAAAAAGCGATGCGGAGCTTAGAGAAGTGCAGGTGCATACGGTGTGAATGCCCTTTATCTCGTGGCGATCGGGAGCGTTCCGGAGCAGGCCTGGGAGTGGATCGAAAGCGCGACTGCCGAGTGGTTTCCGCTACCAATCCGGCGGTTGCCTCCGGTATCGATTCCAGAGACCGCGTACGACGCAAAGCGAGGGCAGTACCAGTCGGTGGAGTTTATGAAGATGCTCGCTCAACAGGCTCCACAGGATGCGGCTCGGGTTCTGGGAATAACGGACGTCGACCTGGAAATCCCAATGCTGACTTTTCTGTTTGGACAGGCGCAGTTCGACGGGCCAATCGCCGTGGTTTCGCTGTGCCGGCTCCATCAGGAATTCTATGGGCTGCCTGCGCAAGAGGACCTTCTGCGCGAGCGCACCGTGAAAGAAGTGCTGCATGAGTTAGGGCACACGTTCGGTCTTGTGCACTGTTCGGATTCGAAGTGTGCCATGAGTCTTGCGACCCACATCGGGTTGGTGGATGAAAAAGCCGAGCGCTACTGCACGCGTTGCGGAATGCAGCTGGTGGAGAAGTTTGCTTCGCGAGAGGAATCATTATGAAGAAGAATTGGCCGATCCTGGTGGTGGACGACGAAGAAGTCATGTGCGAATCGATGGGAGCGTGGCTGCGGGAAGACGGCTACCACGTCGATACCGCTCCGAACGGCCAGAACGCGCTCGCACTCGCGAAGTCGATGGACTATGCCATCTGCTTTGTCGATTTGAAGATGCCCGGCGGCATGGATGGGATCGAGACCATGATGGAGATCCACCGCATTCGTCCGGAAGCGTCGATCATCATTATTACTGCGTACGCCACGGTCGACACAGCAATTCAGGCGATGAAGGAAGGCGCGCAGGAATACATTGTGAAGCCCTGCAATCCGCAGGAAATTTCCATGCTGGTCTCGCGAATCCTGAAGCTGAAGAAGCTGCAGAGTGAAAATGCAATTTTGCGAAAGAAGCTCACGCGGCAGTATCGGCATCACGACATCATCACGAAAAATCCGCGGATGCAAGAGATTCTCGCCTTGACGCAGGACATCGCGAGCCTTCGCAGTACTGTTCTGATTCGCGGCGAGAGCGGTACCGGGAAAGAGTTGGTGGCGCGGGCTGTGCATTTTTCCGGCAACCGCGCGGAGAAGCCGTTCATTGTCGTGAGTTGCGCCGCCCTCACTGAAACGTTGCTCGAGAGCGAACTGTTTGGGTACGAAAAGGGCGCGTTCACCGGCGCGACGGCACAGACGAAAGGGAAGTTTGAACTCGCCCACGGAGGCACTATCTTCCTCGATGAAATTGGCGACATCTCTCCCAAGCTGCAGGCTGATTTATTAAGAGTCCTGCAGGAGCGGCGTTTTTACCGCATCGGGGGAAATCAGGAAGTGGAGGTCGACGTTCGCATCATTGCCGCCACCAACAAGAATCTTGCGGAGGAGGTGCAGCAAGGCCGATTCCGAGAAGATTTGTACTATCGCCTCAACGTGATTGAAATTCGGCTGCCACCGTTGCGCGATCGCCGCGAGGACATTCCTTTGCTGGCCGAGCATTTCGTACACCACATTTCATCCGAACTCGGCAAAGACATGACCGGCATCTCCGCGTCTGCTTTGAAGGTGCTCATTGCCTATGACTGGCCGGGGAACGTCCGCGAACTGGAAAACGTGATCGAGCGGGCCATCGTCACGTGTCGCAATGGAATGCTCGACGAGCAGGATTTTTCGTGGCTTCAGAGGGATACGGCGTCGGCGCAGAATTGGGAGGTGCCTGACGTTTCTCTCGACGACCTGGAGCGCCGGGCTATCGTCGCAGCGCTTGAGCGTAAACACGGCAACGTCAAGGAAGCATCGGCGGCTCTGGGAATTGATCGCTCGACGCTATATGACAAGCTCAAGCGCTACGAGATCGTGCACTGATTCGACCCTCGGCGAGGAAACGCCTCAGGCCTCGAGAAAAGTCTCCGCAAGTACGGTGTCCCAGTCGGCCTGAGGCATCGCGTCCATCAATCCGGGCAAGAGCACGCCGCCATCGGCTAGTGCTGGAGCGGTGTCGGGCGATCGCAGCTCGATTTGCAATCGCTCGAGTTCTCGGGACACCCATCCGTCAACCTCAGGTCCGCGCAGAAGATGCCGCAGAGTCGCGGGATCGTTCGCGTTCAGGCGTGGGCTGATCTTCAGATACCAGTCGTCTTTCGAGCCCCCAATAGCAACGACTTTACCCTCGATCGGCGTGCGCACGTGAATTTCGGTGCCGTTCTTCTTCATCTTCCAGGCAGTTTCGTTGATCTCCAGGTCGCTGCCGATCTCAGGCATCTTCACAGAATCGGCATGACCAATCAGATGTTCTGCCATCGAGTCGAGGCCGATCGTCAGGATTCCACCTTCTTCCGGTTTCACCCAGGTATGCCCGCGATGGTAGAAGCGGTCCCGCGGGTAGTCGAGCCCTAGAGGACGCCCCACGCCGGTGGCGGGCAGCACCGCGAATTGTGAGTACTTGTTGCAGTGCCTGCAGTCAAAGGCGTTATCGCAGGTTCTCGATATCACCCTGCCTGCAAGCTCGTGCCGGCAGCGTTGCTCTGCCACCGGCAACTCCGCGAAGTTCGACTTCCAGCAAAATTCAATGGCCCGTTTCGTGCTGAAGTCATGGGCCGTGCGCCGCACCGCTGAAATGACCGTCGCCAAGATCGTCATTACCACAGCAAAGAATAAAGATAGAAAGATGATGTGGCCGGCGGTCCAGTGAAACCCGTCAATCCCCGGAAACATGCGAGTCCTCTCCTTTTGGCTGCGCAAACATAGGCAGGTAGCGATACGAAAGCGAGTAGACGATGACTCCGTAGGCGATCACGCCACCGAAGCTTGCGACCTCCTGCCAGCTTGGCGTGTATCCCAGAAATTCGTCGAAAGGAAGAGTGGGTAACGCGAGAGTCTGCACCGTGAGAACGAAGCGGTTCAGCAGAACGCCTCCGCAGGCCAGAGCGGCTGCGCTGAGAAGCCATCCGCGGCGCATTGCGGTCTTCTTGAACGTAAGAAGAAATGCCGGCAGCAATCCGAAGATCACGATCTCCGCGAACAGGATCGGAGTGCCAAATGGTTTATGCGTGTAAAACTGCCATGGGGCAAAACCTTCGGATGGCGAAGTAATGTTCAACCAGATCAACGTGTCGACTGATTTTGCTGCAACGTAAATCGCGAGCAGTGCGCCGGAAATGAATCCCAAGCGGCGGAAGACTTCAGGAGGCACGAGTTTTCGACCGGTCACTTTCTCGACCGTTGCCGTCACCAACATTAGAAAGCTGGGACCAGCTGCGATCGCCGACAAAATGAATAAGAAGAAGGTAGAAGGCCAAATGAAAAACCCTTGCCGGAAGGCGAACGGGCGACCGCGCAACACTCCATATAGGCCGCCGAGCGATCCCTGGTGAAAGAAGGAGAGCAACGTTCCTACACCGGCCAGCACCGGAACCAACTTGTGCAGTTGATGCTCAAACACCAGGAACGACGGCAGCTTGCGCAGTTGCCGGTTGCGCAGTACCAGCGGTATGTATTCGAGGCAGAGCACCAGCAGATAGCAGGAAATGCAGAACGTAACTTCCGTCAGCATCGAATGCGTGTTCGGATGCCAGAACGTGAACCATGCCCGCAGCGGCTGACCAACGTCGATCATCAGTATTGCAACCGCACCGCTGTAGCAGATGAACCCGACAACGACAGCGGTGTTGAGAATCGGCCTCAGTTCGGAGCGCTTCAGGATGTAGACCAGGAATCCGGTGAAGAACGCTCCGGCGCCTAGGGCAATGATGCCTAGATCGAGAAAAATCCAAAGGCCGAAGGCGAAGCGATTGTCCATGTTCGTCTGATTCAGTCCGTAGAACAGGCACAAGCCAGCCGCATAGATTCCGACTGCGAGCAGCACGGCCCAGGGAGAGAGCCAGAGTAGGAACCGCGAGAGAGAGGTGCGTTCTTCGCCCCGCGCAATCCATCGGCTGTCAGTAAGAACGGTGCTAGCCATGGTTAACCTCCGAATCGCGACCGGGTTCTGCCAGCGCTCTCACCCATGCCTCCTTCGATTTGTAGTAAATCTTGGGCTCCGTCCCCAGGCGGGCGAGGAAACGGAATGCGTTTGGCGAATGCGCGTCTTGCGTGACGGGATCGTTCTTGTCCGCCAGATTGCCAAATCGGATGGCTCCTGTCGGGCAAGCCTCCACGCACGCCGGAACGTAGTCGGCCATATCGATCTCGCGTTTTTTCGAGGCAGCCGCTTTCTCCTGCGCCGAATGCAAGCGGGCGTGGCAGAGATTGCATTTCTCCACGACGCCGCGCATCCGCGACGCAACTCCGGGATTCAGGCTCTTCTCCATTCCCGCCGGCCATGCCGGATCCCACCAGTTGAAATAACGCGCGTGATAGGGGCATGCGGTCATGCAGTAGCGACATCCGAGGCAGCGTTGCGGCATCTGCATCACAATGCCCGTAGCCTTATCGACTTCCACCGCTTGCTGCGGGCAAACTTTTACGCACGGCGTATCGTGTTCGCAGTGCATGCACAGGATAGGGACGAACGCCTCGCGCCGAGCTCCGCCGTCAGCTCCATTCGAAACTTTGCGAACCAGAATCGGCGTAATGCCAGTGCGCGCGGTTGCCTGCGGAAGTGAAGGCACGTTGTTCTCGGCCGTGCAGGCCATCATGCATGCGCCGCAACCTGTGCAGGAGTCGAGATCGATGACCATGCCGTAGCGGGCGCTCATGCGTTCCTCCTCTCGGGCGGCTTCCGCAAACTCGACTCCCGATATAGTTTCGTAGCTAACGGTGGCAACACCGGGGCCGTCCACGAAGTCGACCAATCTTCAAGGGGGCTCGGACCAGTTGGTGTGGGCCATTCCTTCAACACGCACCGCAAGGATTCAGGATGAGGAGCTTCGGCGATCCAAACGTCTCCCTTCGAGAGTTGATCTTCGAATTTCTGAAGAGAGGCGATCTTCGCGAGTGGCGTGGTCTCCAGTCCGCACAGAGTTCCCACGCGCGCGCGGAAAATATCTTCGCAACGTGAATGGATGATGCTGTCTGATGAAGGAAGATTGGAGTCGATGCTGGCAAGAAACTGCGCCGCGCTCTGCACGTCGGCTGGCGCCTTCACCAGAGCGGGAGCTACCGCATAAGTCTCAACCGCAGATGTCGGCGCGACCGGAACATCGGTCTGCTCTTCCAGGAAGCCTGGCGCCGGCAGCAGCCAATCGGCTTTGCTCGAACCTCCGTCCCACGCGGCAAAGCGAAAGACCTCGGCGTCTGTGTGCGGAACAAAGTCCCAAGGCACGGTGGAATCGATGAGAACTGCGCGCGCATTTTGGATGACGGCGTCAGCGGAGACGTTTACTTCCGAACGTTTCGATTTCCGCACGATGCCGCCGCGTGCGCCAGGGGCGCCCAGTACGACGTTCAACGCCGCGATCGCTGGATTCTCATCACTCGCGATTGCAACCACTGGAGGACGTGCGACGAGCATTCGTGCCAGATCGCGAATTGCGTCGGAAGTCAGCCCAGTCTGATCCGCAGCTTGGGCGAGTGTCAGAGGCGGCATCGGCCCACGCGCCGGGACCAGATGTTCTTCCAGAAGCACGCGCGCCAAACCTGCGGCCAAAGCAGACTCGGCCCCGCCATGGACTGGCACCCACTGCCATGCCCGCGCGGCAGTGCGCGACAGTGCCGGTTCCACTTGAATGAGTCGAAGTTGCGGGTCCGTCATTCCAGCTGCGCGCTCGGCCCACAGTCGAGTGAAGCGTCCGGGAGCGCCCCAGCCATCCAACACCGGTGCGCCGAAGCTGATGACGGTCTGCGCATTTTCCAGGTCATAGCCCAGCGCTGACGCAGGCACTCCGCTCCATGTTTCGTAGGGCGTTAGCGACCGAGCGTCTGGACCGAGCACCACGCGATAGTCACTGTTCTGCTTCTGGGCAAAAGTTTTGAGGACCGACGAGGCCGCTCGCCCGGGATAGCCATCGATAACCACGACCCGGCCGTCACTGCACGCCTTAGTAAAGGCGGTGCGAGCAACGTTCCACGACGAAGCGCCTGCACCATGCCGAACACTGCGCAATCGCTGCGGATGCCAGTTCAGTTGGTGTGCTCCGTATGCAAGCGGGCATAATGCCCCGCGACTGACCGGATGGCTGCTCACGCCTGCGACTCCAACCGGCCACCCCGCGGACATTCTCACTTTCAATCCGCAGCCTTGGGGGCACAGCGAGCACGCAGACTGCTTCACTTCCACCGGACCGCGCGTGGGTTGCGGGATCCATGGCCAGTTCTGACTCCAAATGGAAGTATCGTCAAGCAACTTCCAGGGCACGGGAGTAACCATGAAGCCAGCCGCCGCTCCCGCGCTCCATACCAGCAGATCTCGTCGCGTGACCTTCATGCTTCTCCCTTCATTCTTCTGCTACTGATGGCAACCGAGACAGCCGACCTCGACGTTGTGCCGCCGGTGGCAATTTTCGCAGTCGCTCATCTTCATCCCTTCGTGCGGCGCACGTCGCAGACGCGACATCGAGTGTCCCCAGATATCGCGGCTGTACCCACTGATGCGATTCAGTTCGTACACCTTCACTTGGTCTGTCTCGCCGTAGGTCGAATGACATTCCGTGCAGGCCAAGCCGGCGCGCTTCACATGGATCGCGTGCGAGAACCACACATTCGCCGGTTGTCGCGAGTACACCAGCCACGCAGTCTCGTGTCCTGGCTTGATGTAGGTGTCGACCAGCGTCGCTTCAGCCTTGCTGTCTCCGATCCGGTCGGAGTGGCAGCCGGCGCATTTCTCCATAGGAGGAAGTCCGGCGAAGGAGCCGTCATCGCGAAGTAAATGGCATTCGCTACAATCGGCGACGCCTGATTTTTCCGCGTGCGTTTTATGCAGGAAGTCGACCGGCTGATGCCGCTGCATGTAGAGCACGCGCGGAAAGCCAAGCCATCCGACCACCAGCGCAACTGCCAGCCCGAACGCGAACACCAGAGAGTTCCGCGCCATCGTCAGTCCTCCACCACCCAGCCATTTCTTGCGAAGAAATGCTGGAACAGGCACACAACTTCCTGCCGCGAGAGCAACTGCGCCACGCCGCGAACGGGAGCGCCGCCATCGCATCCGGGTGCGTGTGATTCGTGGATTTCGTTGGTCAACCGTTCGTGTTCGCCGGCTTGCCATGCCGCCGCCTGCGGCCCGCTCACAAGGCCCGCGCGGGTTCGGCCCGGCAACTCCCAACCTTCGAAGAGCCATCCCGCACCGTAAGGATCAGCCGTGAGGCGTGATGGATCGCTGCGCACGCGACTGTTCACTCTTTGAATCATCAGCGGATTGGGAAAACTCATCGGCCATTCGACGCCATGGATCGTGAGGGCCAGCGTAGGACAGTGCGTGCCATGCGCCGTGACGAAGGTGACGCCATCCACATTGCCCGCGACATCGGCTAGAAATCCGTCGATGCCGATGTGGCACAGTCCGGACTCTTCCGCATCCAGCCAGAAATGATTCGAGGCATAAAGCAGATGCGGCGGCGGAGTCGTGGCGTGCGGTCGCGCGAGGGTTAAATAGGAATCACAGTATCGATAGCTGTTGCTGGTACAGCTCGACAGTTCGGATTCGCTGAAGGGAACGAGTTTCGGGACTGGAGAAACGCCGCAGAATTGTACGCGAATTTCTTCCAGATGCGGGCAGCGGTCTCGCAACGTACCGCCTTTTGAGGCCAGCTCGCATTCCTGATACTTCGATGTCGCGCAGCGTCCGCCGTCGGTCGCGCCCGGTCCATCGAGGATCAGCTTCTGCACCGGCGCCGCGTGGCAATATCGCGCTCGACCTTCTTTCAGAAACGGGCAAGCCATAAGTCACTTCCGCGGTTTCTTGTCTGCGGCTTCGGACTCCGAAGGCTCGATTCGCTCGCCTCCGTCTGCCATCGTCAGGCCCAAGCCGGGCACAGAGAGACTGTGCGGTCCCGCGTGGAACATCGCATGCAGCTCAGATTCAATGTTGTCGACCTCGCGCGATTTGCGCATTTTCAGCGCGATCAAATCCCAACCGACTGCCGCGAACACGATCACCATCGCCAGGACTGTGATGATGCCTAGCGCGAAGTTCGTCATGTTCAGCCAGAACGTCCAATTTTCGCCAGCCATTTCGGGTGACCTCCCTGCCGCTCAAGACCACGGCATACTTGAAATAGCACTCGGAATGCCATCAAGTGAATTCAACGACTTAGGCGGGATTTTTACTCGAGACGTGTGGGAAGTCCCGACACGGAAGTCGGTTTTCCCGACATGATGGGAGGCAGTTACAGAATGAAGAGCGGCAGGGCGGCGCGCTGAAACGAGCGCCGAATGCGATCGATCGTTAGCGCCAGTCTGCGGATTATTCCTGCAGGATCCACTCCGCCGAGCGCTCGACGAACTGAAACGCATAACGCTGCCAGGGAGTGTCGGGAGCTTCTTTGCGCACGGTCTTTACCTTGCCCACGAATCGGTCGTGGCCTGCTCCGGTCATGAAGACCTGGAAGACAGCATCATTCGACAATTCCAGAGGCAGAGTGCACAGGAATCCTCCGGCGCTAACATTCTCGGTGGTAGTGAGTTGCTCGAACGAACGCTTGGATGCGTCCGTGCCCTTAAGCTTCAAGATCAGCCTCATGCGGACTCGCACGTGCGCCCGGCGCTCCGACGGCCGCGTCTGTAATTCTGCGGCAAGCCGGCTCTTCAATTTCGCAAAGTCGATCGGCTTTTCAAAGTAGTCGGTCGCGCCCAGGTTGCTCATGTAGTCGCGATACTTTGCCGCTGACTCGCCGGTCACGACGAAGATTGGAATTCGCGACGTGTAACTCAGGTTATGGAAGCTCTGACACAACTCAAAGCCGGAACAGTCGGGCATCATCAGGTCGAGTAAGATCGCGCGTGGCTTGTGCTCGAGAGCGAGTCCCAAGGCCTGCACGGGATTTCCTGTGTCGATGGTTTGATAAGTGTCAGATAGCCGCATCTTGATGAGACCACGCATGGAATCATCGTCGTCGACAATTAAGATCTTCTCCATAATCGTTCTCCTGAGACGTATATTCTAGTCGGCTCCAGCCAGAGCTCCACGTCCATCCAGCGCCCTGCGAACCTTGCGAGCCAACGCCTCCCGCGTGAAAGGCTTGGGCAGGAAGAAACTTCCCTCGGCAAGAACGCCGTGTTCCCCTACGGTTTGGCCCGTGTAACCGGACATATAAACCACTTGCATCTCGGGCCGCTGCACGACTAATTGGTCCGCTAATACACGCCCGCTCATGCCGGGCATGACAACATCAGTTAGTAGCAGATGAATCGCATGCTTATGTTCGCGGCTTACTTTCACGGCTTCGGCACCGCTCTCGGCCTCGAGGACTTGATATCCACAAAGCTCAAGAAGCTGCCGGCTGAGTTTGCGCAGGGCGACTTCGTCTTCGACGAGGAGCACGGTTTCCGTACCGTGCAGAGAGTCGGGCAATTCCGTCGATTGTTTCTGCGGATCGAGCGCGTCTTCAACCTTCGGAAGATAAATCTTGAAGGTCGCACCGGCTCCGGGTTCGCTAAGAACTTCGATGTAGCCTCCGCTCTGCTTGACGACGCCATATACCGTGGATAGGCCGAGGCCCGTGCCCTTTCCTTTTTCTTTCGTCGTGAAGAAAGGTTCGAACACTCGCACCCGGGTGGCGGCATCCATTCCAATTCCGTTGTCCGTAAATGTGAGGAGTACATAGTCGCCGACCGACACTGGGTAGGGATAGCGTCGGACGAAGTCGTCGTCCATATAGAAGTTTGACGTAGTCAGCGTCAGCTCACCGCCGCTCGGCATGGCGTCGCGTGCGTTGACGGCGAGGTTCATGACGACCTGTTCAATCTGCCCTTGATCGGCCTTGATGCGCCTGAGGTTTGGATCAAGGTCTGTCTTAAGCTGAATGTCTTCGCTGATCAGCCGCTTCAGCATTTTCTCCATGTCCTTAACGACCAGGTTCAGATCGAGGACCTTCGGATCCATCACTTGCTGTCTACTGAAGGCCAGCAATTGTCGCGTGAGCGAGGCGGCGCGATGTCCGGCTTTCAACATCTCATCCACACACCCGCGCAGCGGGCTGTCAGTGGCCGTACCTTCCTGCACGATCTCACCGTAACCGATGATCACTCCGAGCAAATTGTTGAAGTCGTGGGCGACGCCGCCGGAGAGCCGGCCGACGGCCTCCATTTTTTGAGACTGGCGGAACTGTTCTTCCAGGTGCTTGCGCTCGGTGATGTCGCGATTGACGATCACGAGCCTTTCTACTTCGACACCTTTCATGATCGTGCTGGCCCTGGATTCCAGCGTGCGCCACCCTCCGTCTTTGTGGCGCATGCGGTATTCCAGGTTGCTGCCTTTGCCGGTTCGTTGCGCTTCCGCCGCGGCTTGCAACACTCTCTCGCGATCTTCCGGGTGAATCTGCTCCAGCGCGGTTGTGCCATGAAGTTCCTGCGCCGTATATCCCAGGATCTTTTCGTAGGAGGGGCTGTTGTAGATTCGCTGACCTTTAGCATCGACCACGGCAATCATGTCGGCGGCGTTTTCTGTGATCAGCCGGAACAACTCCTCGCGTTCCATCAGCTGTCTGCGAACGGCTTGAATCTGGAAGTGCTGGTAGACCGTATAGATGTCGAATAGCAACACCATACCCACCAGCCCAAGAATCGTGTCATTCAGCGGCGCCGAGTTCAGGTCGGGACGGTGGATGTGAAGCGCCGGCATGCCGAACGAAACAATGGCCCCGGTCAGCAGCAGCGTAATGAGCACCGCGCACAACCATAGCCACCAGTCGCGTCGCTCAACGACCGTCATCCGATCGCGGAGGTTCACGCCGCGATCGATATTTGCGATTTTCACGCCTTCGAATCCAGCAGTTTCCATTGAGGTGACCGAAGATTCCTTTCTCGGGCTCACACGGAGCATCGAGAACTAATTGAGATCAGTCCTAGGGGAAGGTCACTCATGGAATTAGCACGAAAGAGGCCATCCGGGGCCGAAAAGCCCCTCTTGATATGTTACTAACACACTGATACTAAAGCACTTGATTGCGCGTCGAGGATTTGTGTTTGGCGGCTAGCAAGGGCGGTGTCCGGCCCTCGGAATCCAATCCAATTCATGGACAGTGGGCTAGGGGAGAGCAGAAGAGGTCGGTGGGAAACTAGGCTACCGGTCGATCGTCTGATGTCCCATGTCCAGCATGTGGCGCATCGCCGCAGAGGCGGCAGACATTTCTTTTGCGAATGCAGGAAATAGTTCGGCGGCAGGCTGCAACGTAAGTTCCTGCCCCATCCGCTCTAAGTCACGAGCCTGATGGGCGGCATCGGCCAAGCCCAGGCAGCTCAATTCACCTTTCAAGCTGTGGGCTGTTCTTTCAATGGCGTCCAAGTCGCCGGTCTCGATTGCTCGTTGCAGGGTGGCGAGTTGCTTGGGAGCTTCATCCAGAAAGATCTGTACCAGTTCGCGCAAAAGGGATTCATCGCCGTCCATTTTGGCAAGAGCCTGAACAGGATCCCAGGAGGTGTGCGATTGTTCCGGGCTCGAGTCCGGCACGGTCGCGACGTCCCGGGCCGGGTGACCGGTACCGAGGATACCCGCGATCGTCTCTTCGATCCCCTGGCTGCTGAGCGGCTTCGTGATATATCCATCCATACCAGCTTGCAGACAGCGCTCTTTATCGCCTTTCATCGCGTGGGCGGTCATGGCTACGATTGGAATATGAAATCCCGTTTGCTTCTCTTTCTCGCGAATGCGACGGGTCGCGGTCAGCCCGTCCATTTCGGGCATTTGCACATCCATCAGCACCAGATCGAAAACTGCGCTCTCTAACATCGACAATGCTTCGACCCCATTGTGAGCGATCGTTGGTGTGTGTTCCATCTTCTCCAACATGCGCACAACGACCGTCTGATTGATGGGATTGTCCTCGGCCACGAGAATGCGCAAGGATGCTGCCCTTTTTCGCGAGTTGTATCGCGTCACCAAGTCGGCAGAAGCCTGATCTGACCCTTGCCCCAGCACAGTCAGGATGGCTGACAGCAGCTCCGACTTCCGGATCGGCTTGAGAAGATAGGCCGCAATGCCGAGTTCACGGCAGCGTGCAGCCTCGCCCCGCTGGCCGGCGGACGTCAACATCATCAGCCTGATAGCAGAGAGTTGTGGGTCTTGCTTAATTCGCTCCGCCAATTCAAAGCCACTCATTCGCGGCATTTGACTGTCGATGATCGCCAGTCGAAAACCGGCGCCCATCTTCTCGGCTTCCTTTATCATCTCGAGCGCCGCGATTGCTCCCTCGACCGCGACTGAGCGCATGCCCCATCCCTTGGTGATTTCTGTGAGAATTCGGCGGTTGGCCGCATTGTCGTCAACGATGAGTATCGGAAGATTCTGGAGTTCTGCGGGATAAACCTGCGTCACACGGCCGTGCTGCGTTTCAGCTACTTCAAAGCAAGCGGTGAAATGGAAGGTGCTTCCCGCACCGACGACGCTTTCAACCCAGACTCGCCCGCCCATAAGCGCTGCTAGTCGAGAGCAGATGGCGAGGCCCAGACCCGATCCGCCGTAGGTTCGAGTTGTGCTGCTATCGGCCTGGGCAAAGGCTTCGAAAATTAGTGCGTGCTTGTCGACCGGAATGCCGATGCCTGTGTCGGCCACAGTGAAATGCAGCATGAGCCGTTGAGACTCCCTGGACTTGATCGCAGTTTGTACGATCACTTCTCCTTGGGGAGTAAACTTGATTGCATTTCCGACGAGGTTTACGAGGATCTGACGAAGGCGCCCTGGATCTCCCACGAGATACTCCGGGATGTTGGGATCAATGTCATAGGCAAGTTCGAGTCCCTTTTGTTGCGCCCGCAGGGCCAACGCCCTCATCATCTCGCCCATCGTGTCCTGAAGATTGAATTTGATCGGGTCGAGATCGAGCTTGCCGGACTCTACCTTTGAGAAATCGAGAATGTCATCGATCACGCCCAGGAGCGAATCGCCGGAAGACTTCAGCATCACAAGATAGTCTTTCTGTTCGAGTGTGAGCGGCGTATCGAGGACTAACTCAGCCATGCCGAGAATGCCATTGATCGGGGTGCGAATCTCGTGGCTCATATTCGCGAGGAATTCGCTCTTGATCCGGTTGGCCTCTTCTGCTTTCTGTTTGGACGCGAGCAATTGAGTATTCGCGTCGAGCAACTCGGCACTCCGCTCCAACAATTCGATTGCGATGCGATGCCGCTCGGTGACGGCAGATCCTACAAGCAATCCCACGGCAGAGACCACGAACATGAGAAGGCCGACTTTGGGCAGCAAGTCTGATGTTGTGGGAAAGAAATGCAGCGCGACGACAATGCCGAAGTTAAGCGCAAGCAATCCGGTAACGACTCTTCGGATCCCCTGACGCATGGCGATCCAGATCACTGGAATGAAGGCGAGAAAAAACAGCTGAAAATGCCAGAAAGTGGGGCCAAACATCATCCACAGCAAAAGGGGGAGCAGGGCAATCTGGCCCGCGACTTCTGCGAGCGCCCATACGGATGGCACCTTCCTGCGCTGATGCAGCTTTTTCGCGGGCAATTCCGACAGGCCCGGCGAAAGCAATCGACGTAACCACGGGAATATGTGAATGAGAAGAAAAGGCGCGACCCCCAACAGTCCGACCTCATCGCCGAGAAACCAGAGCGAACCCGACTGCCATCGTTCACTCCAATGAATTGACTGATCTGCGACCAGGCATACAACCCCCATGGCGGTTGAGGCCAACGCCGCCAAGGTCGTGACAGAGACGTAAAGAACAACGTCCCGCCGTCGCCTGAGGCCGAGATCGATTCGCAACGGTCCGCGAAGAACATAAGCTGCGGTGGCATAGAAAGCGGCAACGGCGGCGGCGCCGATGGTCCCGCTGTAGGACATTATCGGCTGCTTATAGATCAGGGTTCCCGCAAGCGCATCCGCAAAGCAAACCAGGAATGCGTACCACGGGCTTACCCCTAACATCAGGGCTAGAACCAAACCTGTTGCTGGATACCAGACCACAGAGCCCAGGCGAGAAATGACGATGACTTCCGGCCGGTTGAGAATCAGGAACAACGCGACAAACGAGACCGAGAGCAGGGCGTGACGGATGATGGTGCGCGGCTCACGCATGAGAGGTGTCACCCGTTTTTCACCTGCAGCGACTCCTTTGTTTCCGACTCCGAGACGATGCTGAGGCCGTCTTCGTGCTTGCCGATCACGACACGGTTCCGGCCGCTATGCTTTGCTTCGTACAACGCGGAGTCAGCGATGCCCAGCATTTCGAGGTCGGGAGCGTTGACCGGGGCTACTACGGCTCCGATGCTGACAGTGACTTTGATATCTCCAGCGCTGGTTGCGATCGGAGTGTCAGCGACGGCGCAACGCATTCGCTCTGCGATCACCTGCAGATCGGCTATGGTGCACTTAGAGAGAACGGTAAGAAACTCTTCTCCGCCGTAGCGTCCTACGAAGTCATAAGACCGCACCGCTTGGGTGATGCGGCGGCTGGCTTCTTTGAGCACGGCATCGCCAATGAGGTGGCCGTAGGTGTCGTTGATATTTTTGAAATGGTCGAGGTCGGCCATCAGAATTCCGGTTGACGTGTGCGGGCGTACCGCACGCCGCAGTTCGGACCGAAGCAAATCCAGCGTCGCACCGCGGCTCCACAGGCCAGTCAAAGCATCGTGCGTCGCCTGGAAACGAAGGTCCTCCCGCGCCTGGATCAATTCGTGTTGCAGAGAAAGAATCCGTTTGCCCGCGCGCAAACGCGCCTCGAGTTCTCCAATATCGAAGGGCTTGGTCAGATAATCGTCGGCGCCCGAATTGAGTCCGTTTACCACGTCCTGCTTTTCGTCTTTGCCGGTAAGCAACAGGATGTATTGATAACGGTCCCGTTCCTTGTTTCGAATTCGCCGGCAGAGTTCCAAGCCATCGATGCCAGGCATCATCCAATCGAGTATGAGCAGATCCGGCGTTTCAGATTGTTGGAGAAGCTCCCACGCCTCTGCTCCATCCTTCGCCGTGATTACGTGATAGCCCCAATTCTGCAGGCGGCTTTGCAGAAGCCTGCGGAAGATGGGGTCGTCTTCCGCGACCAGGATCGTCTCGGATGCGCCTTTGCGCCGTTCGGTTTCCGGGATCAGAATCCCGCCCTTCTCTGGATTAGGAATGGGAGTTCTCCATCGAACGGATTGGAAGACGGTATACGAGGCTGTCAGGTTCCACGCATGAACTGACGGCATCGAGAAGATAGCTTTCAACTCCTTGAGAGTTTTGCTGACCGCGCGGTTTGCGACACAGTGGGCAATCGGCAATTGTCTCGCGCAAGTGATGCTCGCGCTCCACCGCCTGGTGAGCTAGCGCCGATTGCGTGGCGGCTACGACTTGCAGTTTCAGAATTCGAACTCCCAGCGCAACTCGTGCCTTGAGTTCTTCAGTGACTGGCGGTTTGGTGATGTAGTCGTCCGCGCCGGCGCGAAGGCCCGACACGATGTCGGCCATGCTGTTCTTCGCGGTAAAGATGATCAGGTACATCGAGGATAACTGCGCGCATGCCCTGACTTTTCGACATATCTCCGGGCCGCTCAATCCGGGCATCACCCAGTCGAGGATCGCGAGCCGAGGCGCGTCCGGTTCTTGCAGGGCTGCCCATGCCTCATTGCCATCCTGAGCTACGACCAGTTCATAGTCAGGGGCGAGTGCATGCTCCAACAGGCTTCGAAAATAAGCGTCGTCTTCGGCTATCAGCAACTTCATACTTACTCCGGTATCTCGTTCCTCGGCACCGTCGAACTTGCAGCTTCGTGGGCGCCTCTTTGGCAGATTTGGCAACAAGGGGAGGGGCCTGCCGACCCCTTCTGCTTCAGACTGGGTAAATGCACGAGCCGTGCCAATTCGCCGAACAATCGAACCGGGGTGATTCCATGGCAAGCTGTTTAAAATCAATGGGTTCCGGGACGACCCGACGGAAGCCATTCCCTGTCGGCCGGACCGTCGTCTTGGATTCGTCCACTTCAAGGACTGATTTCCGATTACCAGACAGGTGACTCTTGGGAGCCCCAGCGAAGGGGTCTAGTCCCACTTCCACGTGATTTTGCCGAGCACGGTTCGGCGGATGCCGACCAGGGGGCCGGGGTCGATCGGGAATTCGTCGTGATAGGGGCTCAGCAGGTTCCGACCGGCGACAGAGAACTCGAGGCTATTTTTATAAGTCCAACCAATTCTGAGGTCGACGGTGTGAAAGCTCTTGATTCCGAATCCATCGAGCGCCCCTTGAAAGCGGTAAGTCTGATCGAACTCGAAATGTTTCGGCAAGTCGAGCTTCGATTGCAGAGACACCTGGCTCTGCGGAGTGGACCCTTCTTCCTGCGCCGCGGTCGCGGTGGCGTTGGGGAACCCGGGTTTGTTTTCAAGAGCGATGTTTATGTATGAGTAGGATCCTCGGAACTGCCACCACGATAATGGCTTCCAGTCGGGTGCAATTTCAAATCCCAGAGCATGGCCCTTGATGGCATTCGCGTATGGGACGTTAAAGACATACAGGGGCGGCGCCGGGGGAGGCGCGATGGTCAGGTACGGCGTGCCGTAGCCTTCAAGATCGTTGTACTGGTTATAGTATCCGGCAAGGTCAACATAGATTTGCTTGGCGGCCAACACCCGATATCCCAGTTCGTATGCCAGCTGGTTTTCTGATTTGAATGTCTTATCCCCTTGGATCTCGAGATACAGAGGAAAAGGCGTCGTCGTATATCCCAACAGTTGAATGTCATCGTCAATTCGCGACGGTGTCCGCACGGCGCGAGTAACTGCAGCCCACATTGACTGATGAGGAGAGGGAGTCCATAGGAGGCGCCCGCTCGGTTGGACTTCAAATCCCGTGTAGTTGTTGTGCAGGAGTTTGGCGCCGAGTGTTACCGACAGCGTCTTCGGAATGAGATAGGACTCGTCCTGCACGAAGGCGGTGTAGATATGGTCGGTTTCCTGGTGAGGAACGAAATTGACCGTGGGCTGCGTCTGAATAAAATTGTCGGGGCTCCAGCGCGCTCCGAGGCCCCAATTAATGGTATTTCGTCCGGCAATTTGAAAGTGATGGCTGAAATCGAGGTCGATGGTGTCGCGGCCCTCGGCATATTGGACCCCAGACCGATTTGTACGGTCGAAATATGCCTGCATTTGAAAGCCGGACGTGCTGCTGGAATCGTGCTCCCACCGAGCTAAAACGTTTCCGCCCGAGACGGCCGTGCCACCGTCGATGGATAGCTGCGAAGGCGGTGACAGGAATGCGATCGATGCCCGTTCACCTTGACTGCCCCGGTAGAAATCACCCTGCAGAGTGAACTGATCGCGATTGTTTCTTTGCCAATCCAGCCGGAACCCGCCTTGGGCGTTCCACCAATCATCGAACGGGTCATTGTCTGGATGGAACTCATCACCACGATTGAAACCTTTGCTGTAAACGCGATATTGGAGGTTGTTTCCGATTTGCCCGCCGTATCGCGCTGCGCCAATCAGTCGATCAACGTTTCCGGTCGAGGCGGTAACGAGTGCGCCCTTCGTATCTTTCGCTTTTTTTGTAATGATGTTGATCACGCCATTGACGGCGTTCGGCCCCCATATTGTCCCGCCGGGCCCTCGAATGATTTCGATCCGGTCAATATCCTCCAGCATGACATCCTGGTCGCCCCAGATCACACCGGCAAACAGCTGCGTGTAGACACTGCGCCCGTCGATCATGACTAGGACCGACCGCGAAAACTGACTGCCAAAGCCGCGAATGCCGACGGCCCAATGATCGGAATCGGCTTGTTCGACCTGCAGACCCGGCGCGAGCCGCAGGATCTCGGGAATGCTAGTTGCCCCGGATCGCCGAATGTCGTCATTCGTGATGACGTAGATCGCTGCGGGAGTGTTCCATACTTCCTGGGGAGTCTTCGAGACGGTCGTTACTTCCACATTGCCCAGTTGCTCGAGCGACAGATTCGTTAGTGGAGCTTCACTGGTTTGTGCCGATGATTGCGAGAGGCAGGAGGTGCAACAGACGCAGAACAGCACCGATGAAGCAAGAAAAGTACGTAAGATCTGGATACTTCTCGACATGACTCGATCACCTTATTGAAGCAAGAGACTTCTGCGGTATTGTCCGGCCCCGGCTATATTTATCGAATTGGCGTCGCTAACAATCGAACCAATCCCTCCTCATGCACCGACGATTTCGCTCGATGGGGGGTGATGCGCGAGCGACGCAATGCGGGGCCCTGGAGCAAATATTCCCAAGCTTCAACCCAGATCGCCTTTGCAAACTGCGCACTTTCTTCCCACAGATAGAAACTGCGCATCCGAAAAGGTGGTGTTCAAAAGTCTTGCGCGTGAGTAACTAGAAAGTCAATCGTCAATCCCGACTGGAGTGTCCTAATTTGGTTCTTCCCTATCACGCTGGACTAAGAACTTAGACCGTTGTTGATATCTTCGCTCTGTAGGTGGGTATCGTCGATGTATTCGATGGTGATCGCATAACTTCCGTAACCTATCCAAAATCTCTCAGCCTGTGACACCTTACGACTATCGCAGGAAAAGAAACGTGCGGGTGACAGCGTGTTATTGCGGTCAAGTGATCCCACCGGAACAGTGCTCGTAGCCGACGGCGAAGTTTCCAGCCAGAAACGTCGGACGATCTGCTCAGAACGAGCAATTCATAGTTATCGTCGTGCAAAACGGACGGGAATGCTCAATACCCGATGCGCCTTGGCATGTTATCGCGCGCGTGCAACATGTTGCCCGTAGTCGAACGCGAGTTCTCTATCTGCTAATGGGGTGGCCTCTTAAGGTGTGGTAGGCGTCAAGCAAGGCGTGTACGCTAAAAAGACAGCTGTGGGTTCGTAAGCGCAACACTCATGAAGCCGGTAAAACAAAACTGCGTCCTCCCTGCCAGGAGCGGAGCGCGTCGACGATGGTGCGCACTCGGCACAGGCTTCCGTGTCATGCTCGCCGCGCTGTTATGGCTGCTATCTGCTATGCCAAGTTTGCATGGCCAGCAGAAGCCCTCGGAATATCAGGTGAAAGCGGCCTATCTCTACAATTTTGGCCGTTTTGTCGAGTGGCCACCCAAAGTCACGTCCGCTAAGAGCGATCCATTTACCGTTTGCATCCTCGGCCAGGATCCCTTCGGCCCAGCTCTCGACGCCACACTTAATGGTGCAAATGTCGCGGGTAAGAACGTAGTGGCCAGGAGAATTTCCAATCCGGAGGAATCAGTCCATTGCCAGATTCTTTTTCTAAGTGCACCGGAGGGAGGGAAGCTGAAGAGGGTTATCGAAGCTCTGGACAAAGAACCCGTTCTTACCGTGAGTGATATTCCCCAGTTTTCCCAGCATGGCGGCATGATCCAATTTGTGCTGGAGGGAAACAACGTTCGTTTTGAGGTAAACCTGACCGCTGCACAGCATGCCGGCTTAGCTCTCAGTTCTGAACTGCTTAAGGTAGCGACCGTCGTACGAAGAGATCCAGCAACGGGGGATTGAACCGAGATGCTTAAATTCCAACATTATTCGATCTCCAAGAAGCTTACTTGGATGAACATGCTGGTAAGCGGAGCGGCGTTGCTTCTGGCGTGCGCAGCTTTCTTTGCCTACGACCTTTATACGTTTCGTATTGGCATTGTTAACAATCTTTCGACGGAAGCGCAGATCATCGGATCCAATACCGTTTCCGCCCTTGTCTTTGACGACTCCCGGACTGCGGAAAACACGCTGTCGGCTCTGAAAGCCTCGCCGCACATCACGTATGCCGCGATCTACACGCCAGATGGGCAGATGTTTGCCGGCTACTGGCATGATGGCCGCGAAAAATCCTTGCCACTGCCTGCGATTCCGAGTGGTCAAATGCAAGCCCACTGGTTCACCGGAACACAAATCGCCTTGGTCGATACCATTGTTTTTGAGGGAAAGCCGACCGGCTTCGTGTATATCCAGTCTGATCTGAGCGTGATCAACGATCGCCTGAAAAGTTACGCTCTCATCGCTGGCGCGGTACTGCTGATCTCCCTGGTATTCGCCTTGCTGGTCTCAAGGGTGTCGCAGCGTGTTATTTCAGAACCTGTTGTGCGATTGGCGCAAACGGTGCGCGTGGTTTCGAGCGAGAAGAATTACTCAATCCGCGCGGTTGCCACCGGCAGTCATGACGAAGTGTCGACCTTGATCGGTGCGTTCAACGAGATGCTGGCGCAGATTCAGGAGCGCGACGCCGCTCTGCAACAGGCTCATGCGGAGTTAGAGCGACGTGTGGAGGAGCGCACGGCCCAACTCGCGGCAGCGAATAAGGAACTCGAACTGAAGAACCGCGAGGTGGAGCGCGCCACTAAATTGAAGAGTCAATTCCTGGCCAGCATGAGCCATGAATTACGTACCCCGCTAAATGCGATCATCGGATTTTCCGATCTTCTTGTGGATAAAGGCGCTGGGCCTCTGACCGACAAGCAGGGCCGTTTCGTCGGCCATGTGAGAGACGGGGCGCGACACCTGCTGCAACTCATCAATGACATTTTGGATTTGTCGAAGATCGAGGCTGGACAGCTCGATATGCATTATGAGGATATCCAGATCCATGATGCGCTGCCGGAAGTTCTCTCGACGATTCGCCCGCTATCGATGTCGAAGAACATCACCGTGGAGCAGAATCTCGACCTGGATGCCCGGGTTCGCGCGGATCGAGTGCGCTTCAAGCAGATTCTGTACAACCTGCTGAGCAACGCGGTCAAATTTACTCCCAAAGGCGGCCGCGTCACGATCGAGTGCAAGAAGAAGGATAATTTCATCTCGATCTCTGTGAGCGATACGGGAGTCGGCATTCGGCCCGAAGATCAGGCCATGATCTTCGAAGAATTTCGTCAGGTGGAAGGGAATACTCAGGAGGGCACCGGATTAGGACTGGCCATCACTAAGCGCCTGGTGGAACAACAAGGAGGCAGAATTTCACTGGAGAGCGAATTCGGCAAAGGGAGTCGGTTCTCTTTCACCCTGCCGCAGGTTCTAATCGCACCCGCAAAAGTCGCCGCGGCAGTTTCCCCGGTTTCTGGAAACGTCAGCCCCATCAACGGACACCACCGCGAGAAACCACTGATCTTAATTGTCGACGATGAGAATTCCGCGCGGGAACTTCTAGCCAGCTACCTGGAGCCGGACTATGAGATCGCGGTGGCCGAATCCGGCCTCGAGGCTTTGCAGAAGGCGAATCAACTGCATCCCGACGCGATCACTCTTGATGTACTCATGGCAAAAGGCGGCGGTTTCGAGGCCCTGGTTGCGCTAAGAAAGTCGCCTGAGACCGCGGGCATCCCGGTCATCATTCTGTCGGTGGTTGACCAGAAGCATGTCGGCTTCGCGCTGGGTGCAACCGATTACTTGATCAAACCCATCAGCAAGCCTGTGCTGAAAGAAACCATTCGCAAACATATTGCACCCCGCACGGCCGACTCGACGATTCTGCTCGTTGACGATGATCGTCGAACTTTGGAGCTGCTCGAAGAAACTCTGCGCTCCGCGGGATACGAAACGGAAAGCGTCCAAAGTGGCGCCAAGGCCCTGGAAGTGCTTTGTTCGAGAGCCGTCGGCGCGGTCCTGCTCGATCTTCTGATGCCTGACATGGATGGCTTTCAGGTCCTCCGCCATATTCGACAGAACGCCACTTTGAAGGACCTGCCCATTTTCGTTGTGACCGCAAAGACGCTGACCGAGGAGGAGGTTGCGCTTCTGCGCCGCGATACTCAAGCGCTGTTCCAGAAGAGCGGTTCCTGGCAGCAGCTCCTCCTTGCGGAAGTCAGTCGCGTGGTCTCCGGTGCCCGGCGGGGACAGGCCGCGGGAGGAGGAGAATGAAAACCATACTGATTGCTGAAGATAACGCGGTGAATCGCGAACTGCTCCGCGAATTGCTCGAAGCCCGGGAATATAAAGTCGAAGAAGCCTGCAACGGTCAGGACGCCCTCGACATGATCCCGACTTTGAAGCCGGACCTCTTGTTGCTCGACCTTAGCATGCCCGTGCTCGATGGCTTTGCGACGCTGAAGAAGATTCGCGAGACTCCTGAGATGGCTTCCTTGACGGTGGTGGCGGTGACTGCCTACGCCATGCGGGGCGACCAGGAAAAGGCCATGCAAGCGGGGTTTGATGGATATTTGTCGAAGCCGATCGATTCATCTCTGCTGGATCGAGAACTGGAACGTGTATGGAACATCGCAGGAGCGGGCAGTGCTGAGAATCGCGCCAAAGCAGCTCGTCACGAACCCTGATGAATGAATGAGGATGCATTGTGTCATCGCTGAAACTCCTGGTTGTGGAAGATGATCTCGCGAGTCTGGAACTGATGACGGAAGTGTTCACGTCGCTCGAAGCGGATGTGTGCCCGGTGAGCGAGAGTGCGAAAGCAGTTGGCTTGGTCAATCAGGAGAAATTTGATGGCGTCTTCCTCGATTTGGAGATGCCCCATCCCGACGGTTTTCAACTGGCTCGGATGATTCGAAAATCTTCCTGGAACAAATCCACTCCCATCGTCATTGTCACGGGACGCGATGAGCGGCAAACGATGCAGCAGGCGTTTTCCATCGGCGCAACTTTCTTTTTGCAGAAGCCAGTCGACCGCCAGAAGCTGAAAGGCCTGTTCCGGACGGTGCGCGGCGGGATGCTGGAGAATCGGCGCAGGTCCGCACGCGTCCCGCTTCAGGCCGATGTTTCTATCACTGTCGGTACGCGAACGGTGAGCGGGGTCAGTTGGAATCTCAGCCAGGGCGGCATGCAAGTCGAAGCCAACGATCTCAAACCGAACGATACGGTAAAGTTGTTTTTTCGATTGCCGGTCTTAAATGTCGCAGTCGATGTGACCGGTACGGTAGTTTGGGTGAATGCGAATCGACAAGGAATTCAGTTCGCGAAGGTGAACGGCCAAAGTCAGCAATCGATACGGGAGTACGTGGCTGCGGCAGAAAAATAAATCACCCGTGAAATTCTCTTGCGCGGCGAGGAGCCTGCTTACGATTGTGCCGCGGCTTTAGCGAGGCCTTTACCTCGAACAACTCGCTCCACTTCAACCAGCAACTGCTGCTGCCACGTACCATCTTTCAGCATCAGGCCTTGGGTTTCCTGCTTCAGTAGAGCGATCTCACTCTGGCTCAGGTTTTTTCCAGTCATCACAAGGATTGGCAGTTCTTTGAGCGCAGGCTCCTGCCGCACGTGCCGAATGACCTGAAACCCATCCATCTCCGGCATGAGCAGATCGAGCAAGACCGCGCCTACAACTTTGTTAGAGAGCACCTCAAGAGCGCGGCGTCCACTGCGAACGCTCTGCGTCTCGTATCCTGCGGAGTGCAGCGTCTCTTCCAATAGTTCCAACGCCTTTGGATCGTCGTCCACCAGCAAGATCGTGGAATCGTCGCCGGCTGGTGCCGGAACGTGCTTACGGACAGTTTCGAGCAGATCATGTTTGCGAACGGGCTTGATGAGATAGTCGGCAGCCCCGAGCGCAAAACCCACACGTTTCTGATTCAGGATGGAAAGAACGATGACTGGAATATTGGTTGTTTCGGGCGACTTCCTGAGAGCCACCAGTGCTTCAAAACCACTTCCTCCCGGCATCAACAAATCCAGTGTGATGGCGTCAGGGCGCAGCTGACGCGCTTTCTCAACTGCTTCGATGCCAGACTCCGCCATCGCGATACGGTATTCCGGTTCCAGATAACGGGCGAGAAGCTCGCGGGCAGGGCCCTCGTTATCGACAATAAGCACGAGCGGAGTGAGCCGGCCGGAGTCAACGACAGCGGATGCCGCAGGCTTTCCGCCCACACGAATCTCTGACGCCCAGTGAGCTGCGGGAAGCGTAAAGCTGAAGCGGCAGCCTTTTCCGATCTCGCTCTGGAGCGAGATGCCGCCTCCGTGTTGCTCCACAAGTCGCTTCGTGATGGCCAACCCAAGACCCGTTCCCTGACTCGCGGCCTCCGGATCTCCTTCAACCTGTCGAAATTCCTCGAAGACCATGGCTTGGTCTTCTTGTCGGATGCCGACGCCGCTGTCGATCACCGAGATACGAACAAAGTGGCCTTCGTCGACGCACTCGATGCTGACTCGCCCTCCCTTGGGCGTGAACTTCACCGCATTGCTGAGCAAGTTGTACAGGATCTGTTTGAAGCGGCTGCGGTCGGCATAGATAAGGCTGTTCGCGCCGCCAGTGCTCTCCATCTGAATGTATTTCGCCATCGCGAGCGGATGAACGACCGACAAAACCTCAGGCAAAGCATCTTCGATAAGGAAATCCTCGCAGTGCAAATCCAGTTGTCCCGCTTCGACTTTGGAAAGATCGAGGATGTCGTTGATCAGTCTCAGCAAGTGAGCCGAGCCCTGTTTGATGTGCGTGACGAAGCGCTTTTGCTTCGGGTTCAGAGATCCGACCGAATCGTCTGCCAGAAGATCGGAAAAGCCGACGATTGCGTTCAGCGGAGTTCGCAGCTCATGGCTCATACTCGCGAGGAACTTGCTCTTCATTTTCGTGGCGCGTTCGACCTCGCGGTTACGCAATTCCAACTCACGGTTCGCGGTTTCGAGGCTGGATGTGAACTTCTGAAGTTCCTGCTCGACCTGCTTGCGGCCGGTAATATCTCGGCCGACGGCATAGATGAGGCCCTGTTCCGGCACCGATACGGCATTCCACAGAATCCATTTGTAAGTGTCATCTTTGCACAGATAGCGGTTCTCAAACGCGAACGTTACCTCTCCGTGCTGAAGGCGGTCACTCTGATGCGTGGTCGCCTGGCGGTCATCCGGGTGGATGAACTCCACATAGGGCTTCGCCAGTAGCTCTCGCGTACTAAAGCCCAGCGTCTTCTCGAACGAAGGGTTCAGGCTCTTGAAGTAGCCGTCGAAGCCCGCGGTGCAAAGCATATCGATCGACAAGTCAAGGAATCGGTTGCCGGTCTCCAGTCGGGAGTACAACGATCCCATGAACGCACTTACCGCAAAGCCAAGCGCTAGAAAGACGAGTCCAAGCATCCAAACCTGGCGTTCGACGGCCCAAATGCCCTGGTTGAGAACGGCTGCCGGTTTCTCTACTAGGATTCCCCAGCCGTATTCGCTGGTTGGCTCATAACGAGCGAAGAACCTTTCGCCGCCGCGAACGAACATTCCCCATCCGGCCTGACGTCCGCGCAATTGCTTGACCGGTTCATAGTTGCTCAAGTCAATCGCAGGCGAGAAGGCATCGATATTTGGCCGCGCAGACAGGTGTCCGGCTTGGTCCACCAGGGAGATGATCCATCCATTCTCGAGCTTCGCTTCCACTAAGTGGCGGCTCATGGCATCGATGGCAAATGGCGCCATCAGAATGCCAACTGGTTTACCGGAATCGTCCTCGATCGGTACGACGATCGCCACGACTAGCTGATAAGGAGGGACGGCGGTTTGATAGACCTCGGAGACGTAAGGCGTCCACTGGCGCGCGACACCCTTAAACCAATCTCTGTATGCAAAGCTGTGATTGACTAAAGCAGGCTGCGACGGGTAGATGCCGCGCATCGTGCCATCGAGGTCGTATACGCTGACGAATGCGAAATCCGAGCGCAAGCTACTCGCTTGCTGCAGATTCCAATTGATCGAAGCGAGGTCTCGTTCTTTCCAGGCTTGACGGAACGAAAGGCGAGCCGCGACCGACTGCAGGAACGAGGTGCTTTGACGAAAGTGATCCTCTACGAGCGCGGCTGAAACTCGCGCGATCTGCGTGCTCTCAGTAATTGCCTGGGTCTCGGCTTGGTGTTTGAGCACGCGCCCAACCGAATAAGCGAAAAACGTGATCGGCAGAAGCATCAAGGCCAGAAACAATGGATAGAGCCGCAGACGGCTTCTGGACGCCCATATTCCGATTGTCGTCGGTGTGATCATCAGATAATTCGCTAACTCCTTGCTACGCAGGGAAGTTACGCAGGGACGCTCGCATCGCGCCTTCCGTCGATGGCCTTGCTATCGCACTCGAACACCTATTTGCCCGCGGCACTGCCCCGAGAGAGGTTATCTTTCGTGCTTCTGATCATGCGTTCGAACGTGTGAAAGATTTGCGGGTCCCACCAGCCCTTGGCCACTTCTTCGCGCATGGTAATGAGGGCTTCGGCGGAAGAGAACGCCTTCTTGTACGGCCTTTCTGTAGTGAGCGCGTCGTAGACATCGACAATCTGCAGCACCCGGGCAGCGATTGGTATCTCATCGCCGCGAATCCCGTCGGGATATCCCGTGCCGTTATACCTCTCGTGATGATGACGGATGATCGGCAGCACGGAACGGAACGACTTCAAGGGCGCGCAGATACGTTCACCGACGATCGGATGTTGCCGGATCACCTCCCACTCTTCTGGCGTAAGGCGCCCCGGCTTGAGCAGGATGGCATCTGGCACGGCGACCTTTCCGATGTCGTGCACCACCCCCGCACGGCGTAGAGCGGTGATCTGATCGTCAGACAAACCGACTTGCTCCCCTAAGAGCACCGACTCCTCGGCCAATCGCTCACAGTGACCGTGGGTGTATGGATCTTTGCCCTCAATGCTTCGGGCCAGGGAAAACAGCACCGACTCCGCGCGCTCTAATTCATCTGTACGGAATTTCAACTTCAGGAGCGATCGCACGCGTGCCAGCAGTTCGGTGCGGTCGACCGGGCGGGTCAAGAAGTCATCCGCCCCTGCCTTGATTCCCTCAAGACGATCCTGTTTGTCTGACAATGCAGTGACGAGAACAACAGGAATCAGATCAGTCTCCGGATTGCTCTTAATTTTTTGGCAGACCTCGAATCCGGTCAGCCGAGGCATCATTACGTCCAGCAGGACTAAGTCGACTTGAGTCTTGGCGAGTTGTTCCAAAGCGGACACGCCATCCGGCACCGTGACGACTTTGAACCCCTGCGCCGTTAGAAGCTCCTCGAGCAGTTCGCGGTTCAGCGCTTGGTCGTCTGCGACCAGGATGGTTCCGGTCACAGACTGTTGGGACTGATACGGCATTTCTCAACACCTAGTGTGTGAATATTCCTCAGCGTCGCATAGAAAGTAAGAGGAATCTAATTACCTAAGTCATTGAGTTATTGCGGAGGTACTACTCAGTAGGCGGGGGTTGAGGGCTGACCTGCGGCTTCGGACAAGACTATAGCCTGCAGGTCAACCCTCAAGTGTTATTGGAGGGTAAGCGTCACAGGTACAGAGTGCTGAAGGGAACCGGAAGTCCCCGTCACTGTGACTGTGTATGTGGTGCTATTGTTCTTCGGCTGTCCGATGCCAGTTCCGCCAGCGCACCCGGACATGAACAGCATGCCCAGAACCAGCAGGGCTAGGATCATAAAGATCACCAGGCGTTTCGAGCGCTTCTTGGAGCCAGCCAGGACGAGTCCGAACAATCCAAATCCCTGAAGCTGCATGAAGGCCGCATAGACAGGGCTCTTGCGTGCGGGTACGCTGGGCGTGGCATCGGCCGACGTGACGATCGTCGTGATCGTCATGGTGACAGGCACGTTGCTGGCTCCCGGTGTCGCGGACGAGGGCGAGAAGCTGCAGTTCGCTCCCGTGGGCAAGCCGCTGCAGGCCAGACTTACAGCATTTGAGAACGTTCCCCCGACGGAAGCAACGCTCAGAGTGTAAGTGGCCGTCGCTCCTGCCTGGATGGTGTTCGAGCTGGTGGTCGTCGTGACCGCGAAGTCCGATCCCGTACCTGTGAGGGCTACCGTCTGTTGACCGCCCGGAGCGCTGTCACTTACGGTGACCGTCCCGGTGCGTGACCCTGTCGTCGTAGGTGTGAATGTAACTCTGATTGCGCAGTTGGAACCTGAAGCTAAAGTGCTCGGGCAATTGTTTGTCTGCGCGAAGTCGCCGGTGGCTTGAATGCTGCCCATGCTCAGTGCGGCATTGCCATTGTTGGTCAGCGTCACGGTCTGGGCGGTGCTGCTGTTGCCAACCGCCAGGCTTGAAAACGTCAAGCTGCTGCTCGTCAATGAAACACTCGCCGCAGTGCCGATACCGTTCAGCGTGATCTGGTGGGTCGAGCCCGCCGCGTTGTCTTGAATTGTGATGGCTCCCACACGCGATCCAGACGCCGTCGGCGCAAAAGTCACCGAGAACGTGCAGCTTCCGGCAGCAGGTACGCTGGTTCCGCAGTTGTCGGTCTCGGCGAAATCACCGCTGGCCGTGATCGAAGAGATCGCCAGCGCCGCGCTACCCATGTTGCGCAGCAGAACTGTCTGAGCCTGGCTAGTCGAACCGACCTGCAGCGCGGAAAACTGCAGAGAACCCGAAGCAAACGAAACTGCTGGAGCAGAGGCCGCACCGATCTTCGCTACAAAGGCATCGGTACGTCCGCCAAGTGAACTCTGGAACGCTCCCGGCGTAGTCGGGAAGTCTGTGGAGTCCGTCGAGCCGGCCACGTAGACGTTGCCGTTCGAATCGACCGCCATTCCTGCCGGCACATCGTTTCCGCTTCCACCGAGGTAAGTGGAGAACAACTCCGTACTCGCCCCAGCATCGATCTTCACCAACAGGATGTCACTGCTGCTGCTGTACGCTTCGATAGCGTTGCTCGTGACGTAGCTGGAGCTACGCGTCGACGCCAGTACGTAAGCATTATCGCTTGCATCAACCGCGATCGCCTGCGGGGTCGCATAGTTGTTGGCCCCAAGGAAAGTCGAGTACAACAAACTCGCTCCCGTGGGATCGAACTTCGTTACGAAGGCATAGCTGCATCCGAATCCGGAGACGCTGGGATCGCAGATGCTCGTGGAGGTTACCGGGAAATTCCCGTCGCTCGTAACGCCGCCGGTGATGTACGCAGAACCAGAGCCATCGACCGCGATCCCCGCGATTCCAACCGGGTTGCCGCTCGATCCGTAGAAATAAGTGGAGTAGCCAAGGCTTCCCGCGCTGGTGAACTTGCTGACAAAGCCGACCGTCGCATCCTGCTGCGTGGTGTTTGTCGCCAGATATGCGCCCGACGTAACCGGGAAGTTATACGTATTGGTCATGCCGGTCACATAAGCGTTGCCGTTCGCATCCACCGCGAGCGCACTGACCGCGCTGTAGGGTGCGGGCCAGCAGGGGCTGCCGCAGTCTTGCGCAACGTTCGAATTGCCTCCGAGGTAGGTCGAGTAAACCAGCGATGAACCATTCGTGCTGAACTTCGTCAGGAAGCCATAGTCACCGGTCAGGCTGGCCTGGTTCGCCAGCGCCGTGTTCTGGTAAGCATTCACGACCGGAAAGTTCTGCGACATCGTAAAGCCAGCCACGTGGACCTGACCGAGGCTATCGATCGCAATGCTCGACGGCTGGTCAAAACTGTTGCCGCCAAGATAAGTCGAATACAACAGGGACGAACCGTCAGCGGAGATCTTGGTCACGAAACCGCTGTAAGGTCCGGGCTGTTGCGATTGGTATGCCGCGACAGCCGGGAAGTTGCTCGACTCCGTGCTGCCCGTCACGTAGACGTTATTGGCGCTATCCAGAACGAGCGCGGCCGCATAGTCTTGATTGTTGCCACCGATGTAGTCGGCATAGATCAGGTTCGATCCGGTTGCGTCCAGCTTCGCCACGAAGACGTGATCGGTGCTAGCCGGAAGCGAGCCAAGAGTCGTCAACGGGAAAGTCGCAGAGTCCGTATAGCCGGCGACATAAACGCTGCCCGAGTTATCAACTGCGATTCCAGTCAGTTGATCAGAGCCGCTTCCGCCCAGATACGTGGAGTACACGAGCACCGGGTCGATGACCAGCGGTTTGTTCGAGTCATACGGGCCAACGCGGAAGCCGATGGAGCTCGAATTCTTGATCACATATCCGCCCTCGACGGGAACGCGCTGACCATTGGATTCCTGATAGACGATAGGCGTCTGGAAATGCAGTTCACTGCTACCGATCTTGAGAACCAGATTGCCCTGAGCATCCACCTGTGTTTGGTCGGCACCCTTGATTTCGAATTGAATGTGAGCCGGGTCGACTCCAGGCGCCACAGCAAAGTCGTATTCCAGTTGCTGATGGTTGCCGTAATAGACTAGATCGATCCCGGGATAGACGTTCTTGAAGCGAACTTTCGCGTAAGTCGGAACGTTAGTGTGCCACTGCGCAGAATTGTTTCCGAGAAAGTAATTGACGCGCCCTGCCTGCTGTTCTTCACCTACGGCCACAGGGTTCTTGTTCGCACCCGACAGCTGGAATTGCAGAGTCGTGGCTGCTTGTTGAGCCGCCGACGTGTTGCCGGGCTTGGAGTTCGCGATAACTCGTGCGGGACGCAGAGAAAGTACCATCCCGCCAGTCGTCAGAAATGCGGTATAGCCCTTGCCACGCGAGAGAAACTTCACTTGGCCGGCCGTCTGCCCTTTGTTCGCCTCGAAAGTCATCGGCAGCTTGCCAAAGCTCGCGCTACCTTGTACGGTTCGCGGTGACATGCGCGGAGCGCTCAGCTGTTGTGCAGTCAGCGGAGTCATTCCCGTCAGTGCCGTGAGAAGTGCGCAAGTTAGAATATTGAATCGCATTTTAGTTTCCCTCGAATTCTGTGATTTGGGGAGGGCGCCATTGAGCCGGCACACTGGAAGAATGCAGGGCGCGTTCCAAACGTGCCCAAAGTCGACAAACAAATAAGTCCAGTGTTAGTGGGGACTTAGGCGGAAGGTACCAAGAACGGTTGGTGAGGTGACCAGTTCGTTCTGTCCTAGGTCTGGACAACGGTCTGGCCCCCAGACTTCGGGAACAGGGGCGCGAGAGGGCCATGAGGGTCGAGTAACCTCTCATGGTTACCATTACTTAGCCGCGGAGCGCTTGGTTGTCTTGTGTGCGCAAAAGCGAACACATACAAGTCGCGAGTCCGCCTACATAGTTTCACCTATGACCTCAGTCACCCTCTAGTAATCGCGTACGATCCTTCCCGCTTGACTCTGTCTTCCCAATTTGCGATAAGCGTCGTATAGATGTTCTTGCTGCTGCCGGTGCCTGCATCGTGGGATGCGACCTGGCGCTGGCCCGCCGATCCCCCTCGGAGAGTTCAGGCCTCAAGTGGGAAGGAGTGCAATGTCGGTTGTCGGAGTCGGGCTCCTGCCGGGGGTTCCTACAGCTTTAGATTTCTCGCCGTCTTCTTCGTTGCCCGCTTGCTTCGGGCTCTGTGTGATCTTGCCGATGCCGGCTCGGCCTGTTGGGAGTCCCGAATGAGTGATCCGAAAAGTCTCACGCTTCTAGCCGTTGACGATAATCCCGAGAACCTCGAATTGATTCGTGCGAGCCTCGAGGAACTGAATGTTGAGATCCTGACCGCGGGTGATCCTGAGGTGGGGTTCGAGATCTTTATGAAGGCCCGTCCCAGGATCGTTCTGCTCGACCTGGTCATGCCGAAAATAAACGGCATGGAGCTGTTAGAACGCATCATCGCGATCGATCCCGGCACAGACGTAATTCTGATTACTAGCCACTATTCTCCGGAGTCGGCCGTCGAAGCTATTCAGAAGGGCGCGTCCGACTATTGGACCAAACCTCTGGATGTCGAAAAGCTCCGCGGCCGGATCTCCGGCTTCATTGGCGAAGCGGAAAAACGCCAAAAGACGCTGCGCCTGGATCGGGAGTTATTGGATGCCTGCCAGTTCGAAGGGATGGTGGGCCGAAGCCCAGTTATGCTGGAGGTCTTCGCCCGCATACGTCGCGTTGCGCCACACTTTAGAACCGTGTTAGTGACCGGTGCAACCGGGACTGGAAAGGAACTCGTCGCCCATGCATTGCACCGCCTGAGCCCCGCATCTCGCGGCCAGTTTGCGGTTTGCAATTGCTCGGCCCTGGTTGAGAACTTGGTAGAGAGTGAGTTGTTCGGATATGTCCGGGGCGCATTCACTGGAGCGACGCAGGATAAGCCTGGCCTTTTCGAGCATGCCAACGGCGGGACCATTTTTCTCGACGAGATCGGCGAACTCTCGATGCCGGCACAAGCCAAGTTGCTGCGCGTTCTGCAGAATCGCGAAGTACAGAGAGTCGGCTCGCTCGCTCCCCGCAGCATTGATGTGCGCGTAGTTGCAGCCACGCATCGCGATTTGAGAACCATGGTGCGCGATGGGCAGTTTCGCGAGGATCTCTACTATCGTCTTGCGATGGTCGAGATCGGTTTGCCCACTCTTGCCAGCCGCCGCGAAGATCTGCCGCTTCTCCAGAGATACTTCATCGAGAAATTCGCTGCGGACTACAAGAAATCGATTTCGGGCATTACCCGCCGAACACAGACACGCATGGCCGCGTATCCCTGGCCAGGCAACATTCGCGAACTTGAGAACGTCATCGGAAACGCCTGCATGATGGTGGACGGAGCTCTCATCGATATCGACGACTTACCCGAAAGCCTGCGTGCTCCCTTGAGTGGCGACCTGTCCACGGATGAGACCTTTCTCCCGCTCGAAGAAATGCAGAAGCGGCACATCCTGCGTGTGCTGGAAGCCGTGGGCGGCCACAAAGCGCGAGCCGCGGAAATCCTCGGCATCGGTCGCGCGACCATTTACGAAATGCTGTCTAAGATGAAAATCAACGAGAAAACCGAAGTTCTCTAACTCCGCCAGAAGTTCGTAAGGACTCGATACCGCATGAACGAATCTCTGGCCTGCGGCGGGTAGTTTGCTATCGCGGCCACAGCCAGCCGAAGGTGCCCGCGGTCAGCAAGCCGTAGATGAGCCCGTCGATCACCTCCTTGATGACGAAGCTCCAGGTTTGGCCTTTCCAGATTCCGTCGCTCAGGTGTCCCAAGCCGTAGGCGAGAAATCCGGCCGTGCCCGCGACGCGAAACACCACTCGATAGTGCGCACCCATCATGACCGTGTGCCCGGTGAGATACGCGACGAAGAAACCGACGATGAGGCAATAGGCGAACCACAGTCCCAGAAATTTGGGCATGACGGGCGTGCCATTGGGGAATATCGTCATCATCCCAACCGGTCCCTGTTTGTATTTCTCCGCAATCTCCGGCGACTTCATATTCTGATGTGTTGCGAAAGGAAAGATATAGAGCCCGCGCGTCAAACCGGCCCCCCGTAACGCGGAGGTTACTTTGTCTTCATCGGGAAGTGGCTTGTAGTCGCTGCGGTGATACGGCAGCAGCATGTGCATCACGGAACTGGCGACGAAAACGATAACCGCCGACAGCACGATCGGAAGCCAGAGAGCACTGAGCGGAACCATGGGATCTCCTTGCGATACGGCTGCTGAACGAATTTTCTTCGCGAGACTACGCTTGCCTTAGGTCGCGGTCAAGTTGAGTCGGGCTCAGTCGTCGAGTTTGAACACCCTCTCCATGAGCACCCACTTTTCGCCGGGCTTGGTCCCGGGTAGCAACTGCTGAAATGTTCCCATTAATTTCTCCCACTCCTGAACCTTAGGATTGGCGCGGTCGGCCTCTGCCTTGGCCTCGAACGAGAACTGCTCGTTCACTTCCATGATCATGAACATGCGAGTCCCGAGCAGATAGATCTCCATATCCTCGATGCCCGAGTCTTTGATGCTGTGAGTAATCTCCGGCCAAATCTTCTCGTGATAGCGCTTGTATTTGGCGATCAGCTTGGGATCATTCTTCAAATCGAGGGTCAGGCAGAAGCGTCGTTTCATTCAGCCTCTCAGGATTACGTAATCGCGCGGTCCATATGAACGTAACCGCCATCGACGAACAGATGTTGGCCCGTGGTGTGGCTGGACTTGTTCGAGAGCAGGAATACGACCATGGCCGCAATCTCCTCCGCCGTTGTCATGCGCTTCTCGAGTGGAATTTTCGAGAGAATGACTTTCAGTTTTTCTTCGGGGTTTGGAAATGTGTCGAGCCACGCGCGATAAAGTGGCGTCATGACTTCGGCAGGGATCACCGTATTCACGCGGATGCCGTAGGGCAGTAATTCCACCGCCCATTCCCGGGTGAGCGCCATGATCGCCCCTTTCGATGACGCATACCCTGACGTGCTTCCTTGCCCCGTCACCGCGGTCTTGGAACCGATGTTCACGATCGCTCCCCGCGAGCGTTTCAAGTGCGGCAAAGCATAGTGAGCCATGCTGTAGTAGTGGACCAAGTTGCGGTTGAGCGAGGCGACATATTCCTCCGGATTGCCCTGCTCCAATCCAACTTTGTCGTTGCGCCCTGCGTTATTCACCAGCGCGTCAATCCGTCCAAAGCTTTTCAGAGTTTGTTCGACAGAATGCGAGCAGCTCTCCGCGGTCCCGAGTTCTACAGTGATGACTCCGCAAGTGGCGCCTTTATGTTGCAGGTCACTCTGCAGTTGCTTGGCGGCGTGTGCATCTCGACCCACGATGACCGGAATTGCATCTTCGGCCGCGAGGGCCTGGACGATGGCCGCGCCAATCCCTTTGGCGCCGCCAGTCACAATGACAACCTTGTCTTTCAGTTGCAGGTCCATGCCTTAGCCTCGCAGGTTGAAAAAGCCGCCATCGATCGGATAATCCACGCCCGTAATAAACGATGCCGCATCCGAGCACAAGAACAACGCGAGCGAGGCGACCTCGGCAGGCTCCGCCATTCTTCCAATCGGTTGTGCCTTCGCCAGCTTTCCGAACATTTCCTGCTCGCGCCCGGGATAATTCTTCTGCAGATAGTCGTCAACGAACGGAGTGTGCACGCGCGCCGGCGAAATACAATTGCAGCGGATGTTATACGCCAGGTAATCGCGCGCGACGGAGTAGGTCATCGCGATCACAGCGCCTTTGGTCATCGAGTATGCGAAACGATCGGGCAATCCCGCCGACCCGGCAATTGACGCCATATTCAGGATGACGCCACCGCCGTTGTCCTTCATGTGACCGACTATCGCGTGCATGCAATTGTAGAATCCCTTCACGTTCACGCGGATCAAGCGGTCGAAATCTTCTTCGGTAGTGCTCTCGACCGTACCGACATGCGAGACCCCAGCGTTATTGACGAGGATGTGGACGCGTCCGCCTCGAAACAGCTCGTCGAACGCGGCTTTTACTTGGCGCTGATTGGTGACATCGCAAACGTGAGCGTAGGCCGTGCCGCCAGTGGCCGCAATCTGTTGACACGTTGTCGCTGCGGCAGACTCATTCAGGTCAAGGACACGAATCTCCGCACCGTGCGCTGCAAAGTTCAAAGCGATCGCCTGCCCAATACCACTCCCGCCGCCCGTGACTACGGCCACCCTGCCATCCAGCCGAAAATCCTGCGCGTTGCCGTCTTTGTTGGTCAGAGCGACACGCCTCGCTTCCACGGAATGAAATCTTCCTGCGCCTTCAACTCAGCCTTGGTTCGCACCTCTCCACTGGCGACTTGTACAACGAAGTCGAAGATGGACTCACCCATCTCTTCGATTGTTTTCTCTCCCGCAATGACCGCACCCGTGTCGATATCGATGATGTCGTGCATACGCTGCGCCAATGCCGAGTTGGTCGACAACTTCACGACGGGAGTAATCGGATTTCCCGTCGGTGTGCCGAGACCCGTCGTGAACAAGACCACACTCGCGCCCGCTCCTACCTGCGCCGTGACGCACTCCACATCGTTGCCCGGCGTACATTGCAGGTTCAGACCCGGTTCGGTCGAGTACTCGGGATAATCCAAAACCGCGTTCACCGGTGACGTGCCGCCCTTCTTTGCGGCTCCCGCCGACTTCATCGCGTCAGTCAGCAATCCGTCGCGCATATTCCCCGGCGAAGGATTCATGTCGAAGCCGGATCGCACAGCCGCGGCTCTTGCCGCATAGTCCCGCATGAGGTGGATGAATCGGTCGCCCACCGCTTTATTCTGGCCGCGATTGATGAGTTCCTGTTCCACGCCGCACAGTTCGGGAAACTCCGACAAGATCGTTCTGCCGCCCAAGGCAGCAAGTAAGTCGGACGTGTGTCCGATCGCGGGATTCGCCGAGAGGCCGGAGAAGCCGTCGGACCCGCCGCACTTCAATCCCACGCACAAATTCGATAGTGGACCGGGCGTACGTTGCGCCTTGTTCGCCTCGGCCAGCCCGAGAAAAGTCTGCCGGATCGCTTCCGACATCATCGCCGCCTCTGACCCGCTGCGCTGCTGCTCGAGAATGATCAAAGGCTTGTCAAACTTCGGATCGCGCTTGCGGATTTCTTCACGAAGGATTCCAATCTGCGCGTGCTGGCAGCCGAGACTCAGGACGGTAGCTCCCGCCACGTTCGGGTGATGAATGTACCCCGCAATCAATCCGCAGAGATTGTTAGAGTCTTCGCGGGTTCCGCCGCACCCACCTTCGTGCAATAGAAATCGGATGCCGTCGATATTCTCAAAAAGGCGGCGTTGAGCAGGAGCCGATTCAGCGGGAGCGCTGAGGTCTGCAGTTTTTCCCTCGCGGTACGCCTTCGCCATCTCCGCGACTTGGCGACGATAAACCTGCGGCGCGGCGAACCCCAACTCCTCTTCGAATGCCTGCTTCAGAACTTGAATATTCTTGTTCTCGCAAAACACAAGCGGGACCACGATCCAATAGTTACGAGTGCCAACCTGACCATCCGACCGCCGATATCCCTGAAAAAATCGCTGCTTCCAGCGCGATACATCGGGCGGCGTCCATTGAAATTCGCCGGCTTGCTCATGGAATGTCGCAGACTGATGCTGAAGGTTGCTCGTGGTCAGCAGTTCTCCGGCTGCAATCGGTTTGACGGCCTTGCCCACCAGAACTCCGTACATGATGACGTTGTCACCAACGGCGAGATCTCGCACGGCGAACTTGTGCTTCGCGGGCACGTTCTTCGATGGGGTGTACCGGTTCCCCGCAAACTCGACTGCTTCGCCCGCTTTCAGGTCAGCGAGCGCGATCAGAACATTATCCCGGGAGTCGAGTTGGAGCAGGTGAGGAGCCATCACAGTTTCAAAAATCGACGCGTCAAAGCGGCAGACGTCAAACGAAGCGCTGTCAATCTCGCTCGCTCATTGTAAAACAATGACAACGTACCCGGCAGTCTGTCACCGCGCAGTCAGCCGCCAAAACCGGCGTGCATTGCCGCCCAGCACGCTCTCGCGACAATCCGGCGTTTGTGCGTCGAGATAATTCTTCACAACCTGCATCGCGCGCGCATACGATGCAGCGGCCAGGCAGACCGGCCAGTCCGAGCCGATCATCAGCCGCTCGGGTCTGAACGCTTCAAACGCAACGTCGAGATATGGAGTGATCTGTTCCGGCGTCCAACTTCGCCAGTCCGCTTCGGTAACTAGCCCCGACAATTTGCAGAACACATTCGGAAACTCCGCCAGCCGACGAATACCCTGCGCCCATGAATCGATTTCTCCGTTCTTGATCGGCGGCTTAGCAAGGTGATCGAGAACAAACCTCTGCCGCGGAAATCGCTCGACGAACTCAGCTGCCACCGGGAGGTGTCTCGTGTAGATCAGAATGTCGTAAGCAAGATCAAATTCTTCGAGAAGGGAAATGCCTCGCAGGAAATCCGGTTGCAGTAAGAAACGATCATCCGGCTCAGACTGCACGATATGGCGAACTCCGACCAGTTTCGGATTCGCCGCGAACCGCTCCAGCTGCGATCTGACCTCCGGCGAACGCAGGTCGACCCATCCCACCACACCCAGAATCAACGGAGACCGGTCGGCCAACTCCAACAACCACTGAGTTTCATCCAGAGTCTGACGCGCCTGCACGGCTATCGATCCGTGGAATCCAGCGCCTTCAAGTTCAGGCTTCAGGTCCTCCGGCAGGAAATCGCGGCGCAGCGCCGCCATCGAGTCATCGATCCAGTCATATTCTTTCTGGTTATAAATCCAAAAGTGCTGGTGGGCGTCGATGTGCATGGATCATTCGCAGCGGAGTAAGACAATCGGACGAGGCGAAACAGCTGACATCAGGAAGGCGGAAAGATCAATTTCCGTGCCAGTGCATTTTCCATCCCAAATAGCGCACGGCGGCCTCATGCACGGCCGCGGCCGTGGTTGAGAAATTCGCCGCGACGTGATGCTCAAAGCCATTTTCGCAGATGTAATGCAGGAGCTTCTGCAGTTCGCCAATCTTCACCACGCCGACTCCGCCAAACGTGTTGAGTGGATCGTTGGTGAACGTGCCCTCGCCAACATATCCGCGGATGGCTCCAGCCGTGTCGTCAGTCGAGAAGCGCGCGAAGCTCATGGCGCCCGGCTTCACCCGGCCCACGACGGTACCGAAGGTATTTTCTTTCCCAACGGTTCCGGCGATGATCTCCTGGAAGTCCATGCGCACATCCTGGAAGAAATGCTTTGGCAGATTGCTGCAGTGGAAGCAGACTGCTTTGTCAGGATCGGTTCCGTAATTGTTGTTCCAGTCAAGCAATGCGCTCGGAGTCTCCGATGCCAGCGCCAGCGCGTGCATGCTCAACGTTCCGCAGACGTCGACCTCGCACGCCGCCGGCAGCAGATTGTTGCTCATCATGCTCATGATGGTGCATGGGACGACGCCGAAGTATTCTTCCATCGAGGTCCAGCATTGCACCGCGCTAATCCTGACGTCGGTGGCCTTCATCCAATCGTCGATCACGTAACCAAGCTTCGCCATCTTGATCAACGCAGCATCCGGTACCCCGCCCGTGGTCACGTATTTCCGAATGTCCGCAAGTTTCGCCTGCACGCCGGCATGATCGTCTTTCAGCTTCGCGATTCGGCCGAAGACTTCCGACAGATCGAGCGTCTCGGTCGAAATCCCACTCGCTTCCAAAAGCTTTTCACTGTACCGAACAGTATTGAACGCTGTTGGTCTCGCACCAATGCTCCCCACGCGCAGGTTCCGCATCCCATTGGCAACACGGCAGACCGCCGCAAACCACGCCAGATCGTGCTGGAAATCTTCGGAGTCCGGACTTTCCGTGTGCAGTCGAGTCAGCGAGTAGGGAATCCCATATTGCCGCAGGTTGTTGCATGCCGACATCTTTCCGCAGAAGCTGTCGCGACGGTGCAGAATGGTCATTTTCGAAGCGTCATCCGGTGTCGCCTGCACCAGCACCGGCACGTCGAGCCTCGCGAGTCGCAACGTGTCGGCGATCGCGCGCTCATCGCCGAAGTTCGGCAACGACACGATGACTCCATCGAGCCGCTCCCGGTTCTTCTGAAATAACGCGGCGCAGCGCTTCGCTTCCTCGTGGGTTTCTACCGCGCCGTGCTTGCTGTCTTCGGGGCCCAGTACGACACCATCCATGCCAGCCTTCGTCAGAGCCTGCAGCATTTCCTCGCGCCCAACCTTCGCCAACTGGTCGGGAAAAAAGCCGCGATTCCCGATGATGACGCCCATCGTCATTTTCTTAGCGTTCATTTCAGTCGCTCTCCGAAAGAATTCTGCATCTAGTCACTTCCGGCGGATGGCCGGTAGTGCCAGCAGTAGAAGCCGCCAAGCAACGTGAGCAGCGCTCCCCACCAGAGGCTGGCGTGGAGTTGAAACAGCACAACCGGAAACTCGGGCGGGTGCGCGATCTCGTAGATTCCAGCGCCGAGGATGATGACACCATTCACCAGCAGCGACAGGCCGATGAAGAACCAGATTGAAACCGTACGTCCTGTTGTTGTCATAAGGATCGCCTACCAGAAAATAATGTTGAGAACTACAAACGCTGCTCCCGCTACTCCCGCCCAGAAAATAGGTTTCTTGTACAGCGGGACATCCTCAATTGGGGGAATCTCGGTTTGCCCGTACACCAACCCCTTCAATTGGCTGTCAGGTATCGGTTTCGTTGCCAGACTCACCACCACCGTCACGATCACGCAAACCAGGAACGACCAAAGCGCTTGATACATGTCTTGCGCGAGAGCCTTCGCGTCCGGCGACAATGCGACGTACCGCAGCGCCGTCGGATCGACCTTTACCCAGGCCCACATGCTGACCGATGAAAGCGTGCCGCACAGCAATCCCCAGAATCCGCCGGGGCCGGTAGCCCGCTTCCACAGCATTCCGAGGATGACCGTGCCGAAGAGTGGGGCAATGAAGAAGCTGAACAACGCCTGCACGTAGTCCATAATGCTGGCCGATCGCATCACGAGATACGCTGTGCCCACGCTAATCAGCACGCCGATCACAGTGGTCCAGCGTCCCATACTCACATAATGTTGGTCGGTCCCTTTGCTATTGATCAGCGGGCGGTAGATGTCATAGGTCCACACGGTCGTGAACGCGCTGACATTCCCTGCCATGCCCGACATGAAGCCGGCAATCAGCGCCGTAATCCCCAAGCCGAGCAAACCTGGACCACAGTAGCGCGCGAGCATGAGTGGAAGAACATCGTTGTAGCTGTAGCCGTGCGTCACAGTGGCTACCGACTCCGGAACCAACTTCATTGGCAGCAGGCCTAAGCCAAGCAGTCCCGGCAGGACCACGATGATCGGCACCAGCATCTTGAATCCGGCTCCGATGATGGGCGCCATCTCCGCGCTGCGCATGTCTTTCGCAGCGAGGATGCGCTGAACGACCAGGAAATCCGTGGTCCAGTATCCCATCGAAATGACTGCGCCCAGACCGAATACGATGCCGGTCCAATGGATTCCCATCGGATTGTTGGAGAACGAGCCCAAGCCCGCCCACAGGTGAACGTATTGTTCCGACGCCCTCTGCGTAATCAGAACCTTTAAATGCGACCAGCCCCCGGCTTCGTACAATCCGAGGATCGGGATCAGCAACGCGCCCGCCCAAATCAAAAAGAACTGCAACACCTCGTTGAAGATTGCCGAACGCAGGCCGCCGAGCGTTACGTAAACGGCTACCGTCAGCGATGAGACCCAGATGCTGAAGTTGATGTCCCAACCCAGCACGATCTGCATGACTTTCGCCATCGCAAACATATTGACGCCGCTCATGAGCACTGTCATGAAGGCGAAGGAAACCGCAGACAGAGCGCGACTGGGCTCTCCGAATCGCAGCTTTAAATAGCCCGGCACCGAGTGAGTTTTGGAGATGTAATAAAACGGCATCATCACCAGCGCCAGGAACAGCATTGCTGGAATGGCGCCGATCCAATACCAGTGCGTGGCGAGAATCCCGTATTGGTATGCCGACCCCGCCCAGCCCATCAACTCAAGCGCGCCCAAGTTCGCCGAGAGAAAACTCAGCCCCGCCACCCATGCCGTCATCTCTCTTCCAGCCATGAAGAAGTCTTCGCCCGTATTGGCGCGCCCCTTCAGGTAGAACCCGATGGCGAGCACGAGCAGAAAGTAGAAGGCGATGATGGCTGTATCCACCGGGGAGAGATGAACCAGGCTGTTCGAAGACAATGCGACGAATGCGAGAGTCATTTAGGTCTTGACCTGTCCGTAATAGGCATTCTTTCCGTGCTTGCGCAGAAAATGTTTGTCATGAAGTTGGCGCGCCAATGGCCGCGACTCGGCGTTGATCGATAGCGTGTGCGACGCCATGCGCGCAACATATTCCAAAATCACCGCGTTATGCGCTGCCTCTCCGGCGTTCTTGCCCCAGGCGAACGGGGCATGCCCCGCGACCAGCACCGCTGGTACCGCATCCGGATCCAGTTTCGCAAACGTTCGGCAGATCGCCGTGCCCGTTTCCAACTCGTAGTCTCCGGCTATCTCAGCTGTGGTGAGGCGCTCCGTAACTGGCACTGACCCGTGAAAATAGTCTGCGTGTGTGGTTCCGAAACACGGCATCGGCGTTTCAGCTTGAGCCCATGCGGTGGCAAATTCCGAGTGTGTGTGCGCGACACCGCCGATGTTTTTAAAATGTTTGTACAACTCGAGATGAGTTGGGAGGTCGGAAGACGGGCGCAGCGTGCCGTCGACGATTTTTCCGTTGAGATCGGAAATCACAATTTGTGCCGCCGTCAGCTCCTCGTATGGAACACCACTTGGCTTGATTGCGACCAGTCCTTCGTTGCGATCGATACCGCTCACATTGCCGAAAGTGTAGAGTACAAGTCCTCGACGGACCAGTTCCAGGTTTGCTTCGAGTACTTCTTCGCGCAATGTCTTCAGGTGCATGGGTAGAAATCGGGAACCTGACAAAACTTTAAGGTAGAGGGCAACGCTGAGTAAACGTTTACGTCACCGGAACATTAACTGGGTTTGGCTCACTTTGTCAAAGACTCGCTTCTGCCCTTTTTCCCGCCGGAAAAGCCTTCGCCAACCTCGTTATCATGGCCAAACTAGATCTGATAATCGACGTCTTCCATGATCCTCTGGAGCGACGCCGACATCGGCTCTCCCTTCATTCCCGAACCCTCGAGCTGCTGCACTCGATCGCGCAGTTTGTTCACTTCCGTCGCGACCGCAGCCAGGGCTTCCGAAAGCGGATCGTTGATCTGTTTCGGATCAGTAATCACTACGCGCTTTCCTTCGCGGAAGATGATGTGTCCGGGTACTCCCACGACGGTCGAATTGTCGGGAACGCTGCGCAACACCACCGAACCCGCGCCAATGCGCGAATTCTTCCCCACAATAATATTTCCGAGAATTTTCGCGCCGCCGCCGACTACAACGTTGTCTTCAATGGTGGGATGTCGCTTGCCTTGCTCCTTGCCGGTTCCTCCGAGAGTCACGCCCTGATAAAGAGTCACATCGTCGCCGACGATGGACGTCTCACCGACCACGACGCCCATGCCGTGGTCGATGAAAAGCCTGCGCCCGATTTTTGAGCCGGGGTGAATTTCGATTCCGGTAAGCAGCCTCGCGACTTGAGACAGCCATCGTCCCAAGAGAAACAACCGATGATTCCACAGCCAGTGATTCATCCTGTAGAACCACACAGCGTGGAGCCCGGAGTAGCACAGAAAAACTTCCAGACGCGACTTGGCCGCGGGATCGTGCTCCATCACGTTGGCCACGTCTTCGCGAATTAGCGACAGCATGTGCGGCATGAATAACTAGAGCCGGATCGCCTGAGCGATACCTTGAATCATAGATCAGGACGGCAGCGTCGCCGTCGGAATCTGCAGCGCTTTTTCCCGCAGTTCTTGAAAAAGGATGCTGCTCAAGTAGCGCTCGCCAAAGGACGGCAGAATCACAACGATCAACTTTCCCGCGTTCTCGGAACGCCGTGCGACCTTCAAAGCCGCGACCACTGCGGCCCCCGAAGATATCCCGACCAGCAGTCCCTCTTCGAGCGGAAGCCGGCGGGCCATATCGATAGCTTCGTCGTTTGTGACAGTGATGACTTCATCGATGTAATCCCTGCGCAGAATGCTCGGAACAAATCCTGCTCCGATCCCCTGAATTTTGTGCGGAGATGGTTTTCCGCCCGAGAGCACTGCGCTGTCGGCGGGCTCAACCGCCACGGCTTTGAACGAAGGCTTCTTCGGTTTGATGTATTCGCTGATCCCGGTGATCGTTCCGCCTGTGCCTACTCCGGAAATCAGAATGTCGACTCGCCCTTCGGTATCGTCCCAAATCTCGGGGCCGGTCGTTTCAAAGTGAATCTTCGGATTGGCCGGGTTATCGAACTGTTGGAGCATGTACCCATTCGGAGTGTTGGCGAGAATCTCCTTCGCCTTGAGAATCGCGCCCGTCATACCGCGTGGGCCGGGGGTCAGAACGATCTCGGCGCCAAAAGCCAGCAACAGAACGCGCCGTTCTGAACTCATCGTATCGGGCATCGTCAGGATGAGCTTATATCCCTTCACAGCCGCCACGAACGCGAGTCCGATCCCGGTGTTGCCACTCGTCGGTTCGATCAGCACCGTCTTGCCGGGCTGGATCTTTCCGGCGCGCTCGGCCTCGGTAATCATGCTCACGCCGATGCGGTCCTTCACGCTTCCCAATGGATTCTGGCTTTCCAGTTTTGCCACGACTTCGCCCACGCAACCGGCCGTTACTTTATTAAGACGTACCAGAGGCGTGTGCCCGATTAGTTCGGTGACATCGTTCGCGATCTTCATGGTTCCTTCATTTCCTCCATGGAAGCAAACAGGCGCTCCCGTCTGCCTGAGTCCAGTGACACCACCACGTTAATTGGATATCGAACGCGCGGCAAAGTCGCATCAAATCCGCGCGAACCGCCTCAGGCCGCCGCTGCAGATTGGCGAAAGCCGAAACAGGGAACCGTTGTTAAGGAGCTATCGCGTTGATCGTTCCTACCATCCCGGTGCGGGCGTCCTGCACGGCCAGGCGCAACTGGCCCGGCTTCGGATCCAGATCCAGGTGCGTTGCAAGTCCGTGCTGCACGATTTGCTGATAAGTGTTTGCATCGAAGACCTGATCGATCTTCTTGCCGCCAGTGGCTACGATTTTTCCGCCGGAGTAGATGTTCGCGTAGAAATCGACATTCAGTCGCTTGCCACCGGGCGCGTCTTCCGCAGAGAGTGTGCTCGCGTCGACCAGAAAGGTCACACCGGTCTTGCCCGGAGCCGAATTCGCTGAGGCCGGCTTCACCTGAGCTTTAAATGAAACCAGAGTTGACGGAACGATATCCCCCAGAGCGGACGTCACCTGCTGCTGCGCGTTGTAGCCCTTGATCTGCGTGGGATCGATGGCGTAGTACCCGCGCCGGCTCTGCACTTCCACTCCGTCCCGTTTTACCTTCACTTTGACCGACCGGTACTTGTTGTCGTATTTCTTGTTCTCTGGATAGTAGCCGATGGTGTAGGCCGCGGCCTCATCCGCAAAAGCGCGCTCCACTCCAACTTTGATTTCGTTCTGGTTGACATACGCACGGCCACCTGTTTCGCGAGCCATCTCCCGCATCGTTTCCTGCGAATCGATGCTGGTAGAGATCGACAGGCCCCGGGCGTCGACCGGGTAGACGGCCACCTGCGCGCTCGCGAGTCTGGAAGCCGTCTCGCGAATCTCTTCGGCATGCGAGGCCCGGAAGGTCGCAGCATAGTTCCCGGAAGCGTGCTCCTCGACCCGGCGTGTGTCCATGCTGGGCAAGTCTTCGGCCAACTCAGCGTTGCTCATGACGCGATCCTCGGGAATGAACGAAAGATCGCTGATATCGCCGGTTACCCAGATGAGGCTCTTTCGCCCGGGAAGCCCACCCAGGATGCGGGCTATGCTGGCTAGTGCGTTCAGGGTCATTACTGCGCGCTCATCTTTGGCATATGCCACCTGCGCACCCTCAAAGCCTTGCAGTGCCGCCATCGCGCTGGAAATGAGGGCGTCACTTCCTCCTCGCAGGCCACCACCTGCGTTTGCTCCGCTATCGCTCGGCGGCGGAGTGCTGGCATCAAGGCTTGCGACCGTCGACGCTGCCGTTGCGGGTCCTCCATCTGAACTTGTGACGGTTGGAGCCCCATTGGGGAACGTTTGCGTCAGAGGTTTGAACCTCTGCAACGCCGTGTACAACACCTGCGGATCGCTGGTGAAGTCCTGCAGCAGGTTCAAAGAACCAGTTAAAGCAAATACTCCCATACGATCTCCAGGCTTGAACTGATCTTTGACAAAGGCCAGCATCTGCGTGCGGGCGTAGGCCTGATCGGTAAAGGGAGTATTGAGCGCGTCCAGAAGCATGACCGTGATAGGCCTGCCGGGCGATCGAAATTGTGCTTCGTTTGAATAGATGCCCGGAGGCAGCGCCGGCGCGGCCGCTGGAGTGTTGTCCGCCGGGGTGGTAAGACTCGCGATCTTCTGCACCTTGCCGTTTTCTTCCACCACGAAGTCTTCCGGGCGGAGACCGGTGATCGCCTTGCCTTGCTTGTCGGTCACGACCGCATCAATCAACACCATGTGCGTTGTAACGCGGATCGTCGGCGCTGGGATCGACGGCGCGGATTGCTGCGTCTGTTGGGCCAAGGCCAAGGTCGCCGCCGAGACTATGAATGACCATCGCAGAACGTACCGCAGAAGCCGATGATTTGACATATACACTCCTCCGCCAGTGACTCAGCCCGTAACGGTATTATCTTTCCATGTCGGTTGCAACCCTGTTTGTTAGGATGTCGGGAAGAGGAAGCGGTCTGGGATTGGGACGGTCCGGGAGTAGCGCTTTTGTATCGATCAGCTGACTACGGTCTGCGTTGCGACTTCACTTCATTTTTCTTGACGCGCGCGATCGCGGCGTTGGGCGCGATTTTGCTGGTATTCAGCTCAGCCGCTTTCGCGCAGAATCAGCAACTCTCAATTCTGATTCGGCAGGGACAAGACGCTCTCGACGCTGGCGACTTCGCGCACGCCGCGCGCGACTTTGAGCAAGCCCGGCAGCTAGCTCCCGGCAATCTTGAAGTAAGCCGCGGACTCCTCCTCAGCTATCTTCAAATGGGCCGCCTCGATGACGCCGAGAACATCGGAAAAGATGCGGTCGCCAAATGGCCTAAGGACGCCGAACTCCAACACTGGCTCGGACTGGCGTTCTTCAAGAAAGCTCAGAATCCTGAAGCTTTGACGGCTCTCCGCCGCTCAGAGAGCATCGACCCCTCGCACTACGACATTCACTTCGACACGGCCCTCGTGTTGCTATCGGATTCCAATTATCCCGAGGCCGCAATCGAGCTTGAGAAGGCCGTCAAGCTTGATCCGAAAGTCGCCTTGTCCCACGTGCTTCTCGGACGCGCGTATCAAAACACGAATCGCTCGATGCAGGCCGTTCAGCAGTTCCAGGAAGCTTTACGTCTCGATCCTGACATTCCACTGGGTCATTATCACCTTGGTTTTGCCTACGCGAGTCTGGGCCGCAACGACGAAGCGATCGCCGAGTATAAGAAGGAACTCCAACATTCCGCCAATAATCCCGAGGTTTTTTACCACCTTGGGCATAGTGAAGTCGAAGCGGGAGAATGGGCTGCCGCGGTTGAGCATTTGAAAAAGGCTACAGAGATCAACCCCACCAACGGCGACGCATTCTATGACTTGGGCAAAGCTCTACTTCTGCAGGGCGATGCCGAAGGTGCCATGCCCGCCCTGCGTCGTTCGATTGCACTGAAGCCCTCGGATCCGACTCCCCATTACCAACTGTCTCGCGCCTTGGACAAGGCAGGCCAGAAAGAAGAGGCCAAGCAGGAACTCGAGACTTTCGCCACCCTCAAGAAAGCCCAGCCCGTAACGGGAGGAATGGCATCGGGTCCCGTCCAATGATGCTCGAGCGCTGGTGGCGGCATTGCGTCCTTCTGGGCCTGCCGATTGCATTCGCTTTTTTGCAGCCCGGGCTCGCCTTCGGGCAGCGACCGTCATCACCAAAACATTCCTCCGCTGCGCCGAGCGAAGCGCATAGGAGTTCGTCTGAGCAGACCATTCTCTTCACCGACATCACTCGCCAGGCCGGCATCGACTTCCGTCTCACCTGCGGTGGCCCTGAAAAGCTTTACATCATGGATTCGATGTGCGGCGGCGTCGCCGTCTTCGACTACGACAACGACGGCTGGATGGATATTTTCCTTGTCAACGGGTCTACCGTCGAAGACGTGAAGGCAGGCAAATGCCATCCCAGCAAGCTTTATCGCAACAATCACGACGGTACCTTTACCGATGTGACCGCCAAGTCTGGGATCAACCACTGCGGCTGGGGATACGGCGCCGCCGTCGGCGACTATGACAACGATGGCAACGAAGATCTCTACATCACCTACCTCGACGGCGCTGTGCTCTACCACAACAACGGTGACGGCACCTTCACGGATGTGACCGCCAAGGCCGGCGTCGGCAATGCCGGACGCTGGGGCACGAGCGCCGCTTTCGGCGATTACGACAATGACGGCTACCTCGATCTCTACGTCGTGAATTACGTCGACATCGACCTCGACCATCTGCCCGCTTTCGGTGAAAACAAGTTCTGTACCTATCGTGGCTTCGCCGTCTCCTGCGGACCGCGCGGATTAAAGGGAGCCCGCGACCGCCTCTACCACAACAATAAGGATGGCACTTTCACCGACGTCACCGAAAAACTCAACATCGATCCCGGCTCTTACTACGGGCTCGGCGTCATGTGGCTCGATTACGACCTCGACGGCTGTCTTGATCTACTCGTTTCCGACGACTCCACGCCCACCATGCTGTACCACAACGACTGCAAAGGTGGATTCACCGAAGTCGGCGCCGAAGCTGGGGTCGCCTACAGCGCCGATGGCCGGGAGCAGGCCGGCATGGGCGTCGATTCGGCCGACTACGACAACGACGGCTGGCCCGACATCGTGAAAGCCGATTTCTCCGACGACACCAACAACCTGTTTCACAACGATCACAACGGCGAATTCACCGACATGGCTGGCCCCTCAGACTTCGGTCCCATCAGCATGCCGTTTCTTGCCTTCGGAATGAAATTCCTCGATGCCGACAACGACGGATGGAAGGACATCTTCGCCGCCAACGGCCACACCAACCCGCAAGTCGATCAGCACTCCTTCGGCGTGACTTACGCAGAGCGCCCGTTTTTGTTTCACAACTTGAAGAATGGAAAGTTCGAAGAGATCGGCCTGCGTGCTGGCGCTGCCTTCACGCACCGCTACGTCGGCCGCGGCGCCGTCACTGCCGACTTCTTCAACGAGGGTCGCCAGGACATTCTCGTTAATGTTATGGACGCTCCACCCCTGCTTCTTCGCAACAAGACCGCGCACATCGGACACTGGTTGCGCATCAAGACCATGGGCGTCCGCTCCAATCGCGATGGCTTCGGTGCCCGTGTTCAAGTGAAGGCCGGAGGCCTGACTCAATCCGCGGAAGTCCGCGCGAATTCAAGTTTCGAATCCGCAAGCGATCCCCGCCTGCATTTCGGCCTCGGTTCCGCCACGCAAGTTGACTCCATTGAGGTCCGCTGGCCTTCAGGAGCCGTAGATCGCGTCGGCAGCGTGCCTGCTGACCAGGAACTGACGATAGAAGAAGGTAGAGGAGTGCTCCCATCTTCCGTAGCGAAACCGAATCACATCGATAAACAGGGCCCGCCAGCGATTCGAAAGTAGGCAAAGTTTCGATGCGTGTAATCGAAATCTGCTTGGTTTCTGCGTCCGCAAAGATAACATAACTCACCGAAATGTCATCGTTACGGCGCTATTAAAACTCTACGCAAGCCATTGAAATCAAATCTCGTATAAGGCAACGGCGGGTCGCATTTCCGAGCTTCCACCCCCACCTCTGTGCGGGCCGAGAGCCTCTGCACTCGCACCCCATCCGCAAGGCGACCAACCAATAATCCAAAGGCACTAAACATTTCTTGACAGTCGCCATTCGAGCGATGCACAATGCCGCTCCTATCGCAGACCGTTGTCTGCGACGCTGTTTGTTTTGACCATTGTTGGTGGGGCGTTACAACTTCAGCGTTGTGAGGGAGCCAATGACTAAGCTGCGTTTCTTCCTGGTTTCGTTGTTTGTGCTGTTGTTTGCAGTGGCCGCGATGGCGCAGATTCAGAACGGCCAATTCGCCGGTACTGTGACTGATCCGTCCGGCGCCGCAGTTCCCAACGCTAAGGTCACCATCACCAATCAGGGAACCGGTTTGTCTGTGAACGCAACCAGCAACGCAGCCGGTTCGTATCAGGTGTCGGAACTCCCTCCCGGCACCTACAAGATTACGGTTGAAGCGGGCGGCTTTAAAACGTTCAGCGACGTCGGCGTGACTCTCAATGCCGGTTCGACCGCGCACGTCGATGCCAAGATGACGTTGGGCCAGACGCGTGAAGTCGTCGAAGTCACCGGCGAAGCCTCGCAGGTGAACACTGAAGAGGCCAAGCTCGCCACGACGGTCTCTACAACGCAGATCGAAAATCTCCCGCTCAACGGACGCAACGTCTACGACCTGATGCAACTTTCTCCCGGCGCAGTTAACGTAAACGGCGTCGATTTCGAGGGCGGCCACGGAACCGTCGTCAACGGTCTGCGCGAAGACTTCAACGGATTCCTTATTAATGGTGTCGCCAACAAAGGCCTGAGCGGCGGCGTGAACAACACGCCGATCGAAGATACAGTCCAGGAATTCCAGCAATTGCAGTTGAACATGTCAGCCCAATACGGCAACAGCGCGGGTAGCGTCAACAATTTGGTCACCAAGTCTGGCACGAACTCCTACCACGGAAGCGTTTGGGAGTACGTCCGCAACGACAAGTTTGACGCCAATTACTACTTCCTCAACGCGACAAACCCCATCACTCCAAAGCCGCCGGTGCGCTTCAACCAGTTTGGCGGTACTTTCGGCGGAGCGATCATCAAAGACAAGCTGTTCTTCTTCACTTCGTATCAGGGCGATCGTTTTAAGTCCGCGGGAACGCCCGAGAATATCCTTGTGGAGTCGCCACAGTGGGCACAGGCAGTCATCGCCGGCCAGCCGAACTCGGTAGCGGCTTGCTTTACAAGAACTTCAAGCCATCGGTGCCTGGAAGTCAGGTAGCCGATCTGAACTGCTATTTTGGAGGCATCGATTCAACTTGTAACCCCCAGAATCTCCCTCTGGCAGCGGCCGACCTTTCCGGTAGGCTGTGCGATATCGGCTATCCAACGGGAACGCCGCCGATTGGGAACCGACTCCTGCCCATTTTTGGCGTCACAGCAGCTGAGATCGCCGAGATGCAAACTATGGGCTGCGGCAACACGCCTGCGGCGCCCTTTATCGGAACCGTTGGGGACCGGTCTACGCTTACCTCTCCCGGCAACACGATGGCGGTGCAGAACTCCAGCGTGGCGGTCTTCGGCACGCAGACCCAGTCAATCGGGAACCTGTTCAACGGCAACGAAGCCTCCGCGCGTCTCGACTACAATTTCAACGCCAACAACCGCACTTTCGCCCAGTTCAACTGGTTCAAGTCCACTGACACCTTTGGCCCCTGCATTGCCGATTGCGCGCGCGGTTTCTATAACCCTAGCCGGAGCTACTTCCCCAATGGGCAGTTCAGCTATGTGCGCACCTTCTCGGGGACGATCGTCAACGAGTTCAAGGCCGGATATACCCAAAACAACCTCGGCATCGTGACTCAGTATCCCGGAGTGCCCCAAGCGTACTTCGACGACGGGACCGCCGGTTTTGGTTCCTACGCCGGGTATCCTCAATTTTTCAAGGAGCACGACTACAGCTACGGCGACATGGTCTCGATCAGCCATGGCAAACACAGCATCAAGGTTGGCGTGGACATCAAGCGCAACATCGAAAACAGCGAATTCAACGTCGCCCGTCCTTCTTTTGAGATGTTCGATCTGGGCTACTTCGCCGCGGATGCGCCAGCGGAACAAATTGCCGGCGTCGACCCAGGGTTTGCCGACGGCAGTACTCCGCATCTTGCCGACAATATTCGCCACTGGCGTAACGTGGAATTCGGCGGATATTTCCAGGACGACTGGAAGGTCAGCCGGCGTCTTACTTTGAACCTTGGTTTGCGGTACGACATATTTACCCGCCACAACGAGGAGAATAACCTCGCCACGACGTTCATCCTTGGTCCGGGTAGCAACATCGCTGCGCAAATCGCCAGTGCCAACGTTGGCGTCGGCCAACCTTTAGCTGATGGCTCGGGCATTTGTAATCCAAGCAATCAGAACACCGTCATCCTCGCTGGCGTATGCGGCCCCGGCGGCTTCGCCGCAGCGAAGAACCTGGGAAAGGGCGACCATAACGACTTCGGGCCTCGCGTAGGTTTTGCCTGGGATGTGTTTGGTGACGGCAAGACCTCGTTGCGCGGAGGCTTTGGTGTGTCCTACGAGAGCACCTTGTATAACCCGCTCTCAAACTCTCGCTGGAATCCGCCGTACTATTCGTTCAACCTCGCTACCGGTCCTTTGAATGGTGGGACCGAACAGCTGATCTACGGGCCCATGACATGCGGGGCATCTTGCAGTGCCCGACTACCAGCTGCCACTCCGACCTATCTCGGTACCGGCACAAATCCGAATATGGGCTCAGGAGCACAAGCCACGGGCAACCTGACAGGGTGGGCGCCGTTTAATCCTGACACGGCGTATCTGACGGGTATTGTGTTGCCGCAGGGCATCCGCGATCCCTATGTCTACAATGATTTCCTAAGTATTCAGAGGGAGATTGCCCCAAAGACCGTGATGGAGATTGATTACGTTGGCACCGTCAGCCACAAGCTGTTCCGTGCTCAAGATATCAATCGTCAGGCGGGAAGCTTGCTGCCAGTTGGCGCAACGATTACGGACAATTTAGGCAGGTCTTTGTCGGGGCTAGGTGGTCGTCCGAACCCAAACTATGGGATCTTGCGCAACTGGCAAAACGCCGTCAACGGCGCCTACAATGGGCTGCAAGCGTCTCTCAAGCACCAAATGGGGCACGGCCTGCTGTTTAACGCCAGCTATACCTATAGCCACTCGATTGATGAGGGCTCAACCTGGCACAGTGGCGCAACAACGGCCAGCGGCGGTGCAGGCGGCGATGGTTACTCCACTGACCAGGCCTTGCCCGGTTTAGATCGTGGCAACTCCGTGTACGACATCCGCCATCGGCTGACCCTGAATTACGTTTACCAACTGCCTGGCCAGAGCCTTCACGGGTTCGCTGGAGCCGTCCTGGGCGGCTGGCAGTATAGCGGCATCTGGGCGATGCAGACTGGGGCTCATTGGTCGCCGTATACTTCAAAGACCGCTAATCTCAGTCGACCGCGAGCAGGGTGTTCGCGACGTACCGTGCACCGCCGCGATGTGGCTGGGAATTGCACAAACATCGGAGGAGACTACAACTTGGACGGCGGAAAGAACGACCGGCCTGACAGCTCCCGTGCGAACGCGACCTTCTCTCGCAACGTTTGGGAAAATGGATGGTGCACCGGCGCGGGTGGAATTTTGGGGGGGTGTGCGGCTAAGGGCGGAACAGACAACGCCTCGAATCTTCCTGTCCTCACGGCGCCTTGCTTGGGATGTACCGGCAGTCTGGGCCGCAACCAGTTTGTAGGCCCCGGTCAGTGGTACGCCGATATGACGCTGGGCAAGGTCTTCAACCTCACTGAGAGAATGCACCTGAAGTTTGAATGGCAGGCCTTCAACGTCTTCAACCGTGCCAACTTCCTGCTGGCCACTACTGGTGGCGGCGCAAACAATAAGGTGACCGTCGGAAACTTCGGTCAGGCCGCCGGCACTCTCAACCCGCGCCAGATGCAGTTTGACTTGAAGCTTAGCTTCTAGCGGAGAGTTAGACCTTAATAACCAAGGGCTTGTTCGTTTGCGAACAGGCCCTTTTTCTTCTAAGGTGGTTCGGTGGCCGGTCGGACTCAGCTCCGTAGTTTTACTCCAGTGCTACTCCTCTGCACTGTCTTCTTCGCATTCTCTCTACCGATCTTCGCTCAGCAGCAAACGTTGGGCTCCATCATCGGCCACATGCGCGTGCAGCGTGGCGATACGCCTCCGCAACGTGTACTGGTGTCGCTCGATATGCGCGGCGCTCCCATGGACAGCGTCTATACCGATTCTGCCGGCACTTTCGGATTTCATAGTCTCTACCCTAATTCCTACGATGTCGTGGTGAACGACGACAACTATGAGATCGTTCGCCGCCCCGTCGTCATCGATTCATCGATGATGGCCCCTACCGTCTTCGTCGACATCATCCTCGTCCCCAAGAAGAAGGCGCAGCCTGACGCCGCCGCTTCACCAAGTCCAGGCGGCTCCAACCCTGACATGATCGATGTCCGCGAATATGCGGATCGCTTTCCCAAACGCGCCGTGAAGGAATTTGACAAGGGACTGAGCGCCGACGCGGAGGGCAAGCGCGACGACGCCATCCGCCACTACCAGAAGGCTGTTGAGATCGCTCCCGACTTTTATCTGGCCCACAATAATCTGGGCTCGGACTACCAGAACAAGTCTGACTTTCCGAACGCTCGCAAGGAATTCGAACAAGTCGTTCAGCTCAACCAGAGTGATGCGGCCGCGTACTTCAACCTGAGCAACGTCTACATGCTTACCGGTCAGTTGCTTGAGGCCCAGCAGAATCTGGACGAAGGCCTGCGCCGCCAGCCCGACTCAGCCCTCGGACAATTCTTGCTCGGATCGCTCGATCTTCGTCTGAAGAAGTTACCTCAAGCTGAACTGGCTTTGCGAAGGGCGATTGAGCTGAGTCCAACCATGGCTCAAGCTCGCCTGCAACTCGTGAACCTTCTGCTTGAACAAGGACGCAAGGACGCGGCGGCATCGCAACTTCATGATTTCCTCGACAAGCTGCCCGACAGCCCGTTCAGCCTCCAGGCCAAACAGGTTCTGCAAAAGCTGGAAGGCCCGGCGAAAACTGCAAGCCCAATTTCCAATTAGCCAGACTATTGCAGATGCTTTTTGATCATCTCGCACAAGTCTGACTTCATTTCGCAGGCGCGATGGTATTCGCTTTCCGCTAGATCTTTCTGGCCCAGACGCTCGTATGCGAATCCAAGATTCAAATGCGTCTGAGCCAGTTTGGGATCGATTTCCAGAGCCTGTTTGTAACTGGCAACCGCCTGTCGCAATCGCCCGGTGCGGCTGTAGGAAATTCCCAACGAGTTGTAGACCGTCGCGTCTTTGATACCCAGCTCGACCGCGCGCGACAGATGCCGCGCTGCTTCCGCATAGTTGCCGAGTTGAAATTGCAGCAAACCCAAATCGCGACGGAGAGGCGGGAAATTCCCTTGAATCGAGACTGCCTTCTCGTAATCGGTAATCGCCGCCGCCTTGTCTGAGCGAGCGTCAATAAATCCGAGCTGGTACCACGCGCGGTAATTCTCAGGGTTATACTGAATCGCGCTCTTGTCCCATTGCTTGGCCTCATCAAATTTTTCCTGAAAGATGAGCGCCCGCGACAGCCCGAGCATAGCCTGATCAAAATGGGGGTTCAGCTCGAGGCTCTTACGCAACTCCGTCGCGGCTTCGTCCCATTGCTTTTGCTCCAGCGCTGCTTCTCCCAGCACAAACGGCACAACGTACATCTCAGGATCCTTCTCTCGTACCTGTAGCAATAGCGACTTCCCCTTATCGGTGTTCCCCGCCCGCAGAGCGTCCTCGGCTTCCAGGATGGAGTTAAACTCCCACAGTTTGTCCTTCGGATCCGGCACGCCCGCTGCCAAAGCGCTGGCCGATACTGGCGATCGATAGGCAACGTAGCCGAGTGATCGCAATTTATCTGCCGCATCTGGGCTTAGCCCAGAGTTATTGCCTGCCGCTGGCGTGAATGGCCGATCCAGCAATAACTTCTGCAATTTGTCCTTTAGCACCGCGACGGTCGCCGATTGTTGCGACGCCAGATTGTTCGTCTCTTGCGGATCGGCCGTCAGGTCGTAGAGTTCGGGCCGCGGCGCTTCAATGTAGTGGTAGCGGCTGGTTTCGAGTGCGTGCAGCGGGCTCCATCCGAACGAACTGAACGGATAAAATGTTTCGCTGTAAGCCGCGTCGTCTGCAGGAGCGTTGGCTTCGAGCAATCCGTGCGAGCGCAATTGCCCATTCATCGTGTCGTGAATTCCAGCTCCTTCCAGCAGAGTCGGCGCGACTGCCGCCGTCTCCACGGGACGAGCAACCCGACTCGGCCGAAAGCCGTTTCTGGCAGGCGGTTTCACGATTAGCGGAACATGAACCGTGGCGTTATAAACGAAGAAGCCGTGCTCGTGCTCGCCGTGTTCCCCCAGCGACTCGCCATGGTCGCTGACGAATAAAAGCAAACTCGAATCGTAGATCTTGTTCTGCTTCAACCACGCGATCACGCGGCCGAGTTCATGATCCGCATAGGCGATCTCGCCGTCATAGAGGTGTCCCTGGTACTCGCTGCGATAAGGCTCCGGCGGATCGTACGGGCTATGCGGATCGTACAAATGCAGCCAGAAGAAAAATGGCCGCCGCGGATTCTTTTTCAGCCACGCCAGTGCCCGGTCAACGCTCTCTCCAGCGCGCCGGTCGACCAGTCCAAGATCGCGATTGGCGAACTCCTCCGGCGCGAACGCGTCGTCGTAGAAATCGAACCCGCGTGCCAGCCCCCAACTGCGGTCGAGCACAAATGCGCTCACGACCGCACCAGTGGCATAACCGTGCTGTTTGAATGCCTGGGCCACCGATCGAAATCGCGCCTCGAGCGGCTGCCCAGTGAAATCCTGCACGCCATTTTGAAATGGATACAAGCCGGTAAGAATCACTGCGTGAGACGGCCACGTCAACGGAACCTGCGAAATGGCTCGTTCGAAGACAACGCCATCGCGCGCCAGGCCATCGAGCGTCGGCGTCTGAATGTCCTTGTTCCCATAACATCCCAAATGGTCGGCGCGAACCGTGTCGATCGTAATCAGGATGACGTTCGGCCGCGCTTTCACCGCCTTGGCCGTCGCTCTCGCGTGAACCTGGCCGCAAACCGGCGTAGCACAAAACAATGCCACGACTACTGAAGAAACACTGAGCGTGCTCACAAGTCTCGAGAGGAGTTTTCTTCGCGCTGTGGTCGGTCGTGATTCAGCTCGGCTCATTCCGTCATTCCGCGAATCTACTGCGGCCGCGCCCCCTGCGCCTTCCGCATCTCTTCGTCGGCTTCCGCGTTCAGGCCCTTCGCCGCGAGCGCTTTCGCCAGTGCTGCGTGAGTGCTCGGATCCCGCGGATCAAGCTCCTCAGCGCGATGCAGTTCGGTTAGTGATTCCTCAACCTGCCCCTCATAGAGCAACATCTCGCCCAGCGCGCGATGTCCCTGCGCGTACTCCGGATAAATTGTGATCGACTGTCGAAAAGCCGCCGCCGCCTCGGGCGCCATTCCCTTTCGCGAATACGCGGCGCCCAGATTGAAGGCCGCAGAAAAATTGGTTCCATCCAGTTCCAAAGCGCGCTTCAACATTTGGATCGCATTGTCGAAATCACCGGTTCGCGCATAAGCCAGTCCCAACTGAAACGTCGCCAGCTCATAGTCAGGACTGAGTTGTAAGACGCGCTGAAACTCTTCCACCGCCTTCGGAAATTCGTGCAGCCGGTAATAGTTCAGTCCGAGAAGATAATGGACGGGGACGTTTCCCGGTTCCGTCTTCAACGCCGCCACCAACTTGTCAGTCGAGTCCTGATATTCCCCATGCTGGCTCTCTGCGATCGCATCCGAGATGAGTTCATAAACCGCAATCCGGTCCTTCGGATCGGGAAGAGATTTGTCGTGCGTCGTTGAATTGCCGCCGCCCGAGAAGCCCGCATAGCCCAATGACTTCAGCCGCTCCATCAGCGCCGGGTCGAGGCCGGTCTTCTCCGCCAATTCCTGATCCGCGCTGTATTGATGGATCAGTTCATCCAGCCGCAACTGCAACTCCGCGGCGACGGCCTTCTTATCCGAATATAAATTTCGCGTCTCGCCCGGATCGCTGACCAAATCGTAAAGCTCCGGCTTGGGTGCCTCGATGAACTGGTACTTCTCCGTTTCCACCGATCGCAGTTCGCTCCAGTTGAAATGCAGCCGCGGCAGAAACGTCTCCGCATAAAGATTGCGAGCATCATCCTCTTTCTTTGTTGCCAGAAGCGGCGCCAGGTTACGCCCCTGCACATTTGCGGGAACGTCAACCTTCAGAACCTGCAGCACGGTCGGCATCAGATCTGTCAGGCTCACCATCTCGGTTGCAACCTGTCCCGTCATAGCTCCAGGCAGATGAATTATGACTGGCACGTGCAACGTCGCGTTATAGATAAAGAAGCCGTGAGTCTTTTCCCCGTGTTCGCCGAGGCTTTCGCCGTGATCCCCGGTCAACACGATCAATGTATTTCGGTATAAATCCTTAGCTTTAAGGAAAGCAATCAATCGTCCCACCTGCGCGTCAGCGAATGCGATCTCTCCGTCGTAGAGGTGATCCTTATACTGCTCGCTGTAGGGAGCCGGTGGGTTGTACGGATAATGCGGATCATACAGGTGCATCCAGAGAAAGAATTTGCTGCGGGAATTTTTGCCCAGCCAGTCCAGCGCAACATCCGCCACTACATTTCCCGGCCGTTCCATGTCCTCAAGATTCGATTCCTGCAGCCGGTTGAAATCGAAGTGGTCGTAATAGAAATCGAATCCATGGCTCAGCCCAAAGCGCGAATCGAGCACCGCCGAGGCTACTACAGCTCCGGTCACATATCCCTGCTCTTTGAGCACGGAGGCCAGCGTGGGCTGCTTCGGGCTGAGTTTGTTTCCGCTGAAGTCGTGCATTCCGCTATAGGTTGGATATGTCCCGGTGAAGATGGCCGTATGTGACGGCAGCGTGACCGGCACTGGAGTGTAAGCGCGCTCAAAGCGCACGCTCCGCGCGGCGAGCGCATCAATATTCGGCGTATGAATTTCTTTGTAGCCATAGCAACCGAGATGGTCGGCGCGCAGAGTATCGATGGTGATGAACACCACGTTTGGCTGGGGTTTCACCGCTGCCTGCAGGCCGGGGACGAGAATAACGCCGGCTGTCCACAACATCGCCAAGAGCCGGGAGGGAACCATGAGAGGAAGAAATTATACGACAGACGCAGACCTCAATCGCGAGTGAACTCCGCGCCAATTGTGCTAGTCTGAGGGCCCAATGCGGTTCTTTCGCGTGCTCGTCATCTTCTTCTGTGCGTGTCTGCTCCAGATGCAGAATGCGCAGGCGGCATCACCGAAAACTTCGCCCGACGTTTTCCTCATCACGATCGACACTCTTCGCGCCGACCACGTCCACTGCTACGGCTACGACCGCGTGGAGACCCCAGCCTTAGACGGCCTCGCACGCGACGGTGTGCGCTTCGCCCAGGCATTTACCGCCAGTCCAATCACGAACACATCCCACGCCAGCATCTTGACTGGTCTGTTGCCTGGTTCACACGGCGTCACGGATTTTGCGGTGCCTTTGAGCCCTGCTCATCCAACCGTTGCGGAGTTGCTGAGGAAACAGGGTTACCACACAGCAGCTTTTATTGGAGCGGTCATTCTCGACAGCAAAACGCTCGCGCCCGGTTTCGACCGAGGCTTCGACTACTACGATAATTTCCCGGAGCATCCGCAAACTAAAGCCCGCTGGGGACGCGTCGAACGCCGCGGCATGGACGTCGCGCAACATGCCGAATCCTGGCTCAGCAAGCATCCCGCGGGGCCGCACTTCATGTGGGTGCACTTCTACGATCCTCACGATCCCTACGAGCCGCCGCCTCCTTATTCGCAAACATATAAGGATCACTTATACGACGGTGAGATCGCTTACGCCGACTCCGCCCTTGCCCACTTCATCGCATACCTCAAGCAGGGTGGTCGCTATCGCAACGCAATCATCATCGTCGTCGGCGATCACGGTGAAGGCCTGGGCGAACACAACGAAGACACACACGGGATTTTTCTCTACGACTCGACGACTCATGTGCCGTTGATCGTCAAGCTGCCGGGCGCGCTCGATGCGGGCACCGTGGTTCAGGCGCAAGTGCGCACCGTCGACATTGTTCCGACCGTGCTCGACCTGGTGGGCGCTCCCGTTCTCGAGAAGCGCGACGGAGAATCGCTGAAATCTTATTTTGCGGGAACCGACCAGACCGCTCGCCCCGCGTTCGGCGAGACTGATTATCCCTTACGCTTCGGATGGGCTCCTCTTCGTTCCCTGCGCGATGAGGGATTCAAGTTCATCGAGGCCCCTCGACCCGAACTCTACGACTTGCACCTTGATCCTCCTGAATTGCACAACACCTACGAACCGCAGAATGCTCGCGTGCAGAAAGCGCGGGCCATGCTCGAGGAACTGCACACACGAGAGGCCTCACTCGCAGGCTCCAAGAATCCGGGTGGCCAAGGCGCCACCGGCGAACTGAAAGCACTCGGCTATACCGCTGCGGTTGGCACGACAGGCACGCCTTTCTCTTCTCTCCCGGATCCGAAAGACAAAATCGAAGAGCAGAATCTCCTGCACGCGGCAATGATCGCCTCGGACGACAACCGTCCCGACGAAGCCCGGCAATCGCTCGAGAAGGTTTTAGCCCTCGATCCCAAGTCACCCACGGCGTTGCGCCAGCTGGGAGAACTCGAGCTCCAAGCAGGCGACTACGTCAGGGCCGCGGAGCATCTCAAGTCTGCCATGCAGGTTCGTCCCGACGACGCCACGGCCGCCCTCTATGCTGGGCAGGCACTGCAGAAATCCAACGATCTTCCGGGCGCGCGCGAAGCACTCGAATCCAGCCTGAAACTAATGCCCGGCCAATTCGAAGCGCGGTTGTTGTTAGGTCAGGTGTATCTCGGTCTGAAAGACCCAAAAGCCGCCGACGACCAGTTGGAAGCCGCTCTCCTATTGAAGCCCGACAGTATCGAGGCTCAGTTGGCACTCGCCACATCTGAGATCGCCGAAGGCAACTTCGCCGACGCCGCGCAACAACTCGAGCCTCTCGCGAAATCGCAACCGAATAACGCTGAGGTATTCGATCTTCTCGCGAAAGCTTATTCAGGGTTAGGGAAGTCTGCGGAAGCGCAACGCGCGGAGGCCCGCGCAAAACAACTCCGAGGTAAACCGTAATAGCTTTGCAGCGTTCTGGAGCGTCTACCGGCTCGCCAGCCCGAAGCTCACTGCTCCAGCCGAGCCTGCAATGTTGACCATGGCGACGACGCGCTCCAGCTTGTGATGTCCGGTCTTGTGGAAGAAATAACTGAGGCCGATGATTCCTGCGTTCTCTCCGGCGAAGTTCGCGGCCAGGCCTGCGCTTGAGCTGCCGAAAATGCGAACCACAGGATTCATCTCTTTGCCGCCGTTCTGCAGATTCGCGCGAGTCACTGCAAAATCAGCGACGCTCAAAGCAGCCGACGCTGCGAAAAGAACACTGTTCTCTTTATCCCAGAATTTGTGCTGTTCGATTGTCGGCGTAGGAGACACAAAAGCAGATGCAGGCTGAACCACCGGCACGGGAGCATTAGGAACAGGTCCTTGCGCCCACGCAAGAGAAGAAAGGAGAGCAGTGATCGTCGCAACAGCGGCGAATCGAACGACCTTCGCAAACTTGAGAGAAGTCATAGGTGCTCGCGTTCAGCGCAGCACTCTGAAAGGCGCAATCCGGCGGCCACCTGATGAGATGTTAGAGACATCGCAAGTGACCCAGAATCAAATGTTTACCCTAAGCCACACAGCAGCGGTGCAAATTAGTGTGCAAGTTTTTGCAGGTTGTCCGGGGTTTTACATTTTTCCAGGGCCTCCCATATCGTCGCGCACAAAGTTAAGAAGCCGTCGCTCCTGAAAGCATCGATTCCGGTAAGAAAGAACTTTGGCATCAGAAAGTTGTACCCGAGTCCGAGGCCCAAATCTGAAAGCTATAGCGGGAATTCTTGCCTTTGCACCCCTGCCGCAAGAGATTCTTTTTTTATTGATAAACACACAATCGCCGGACCGCGCCTTTCGGGAGCGGTCCGCCCCTAGCAACTTTCAACTTGCAACCGGGTTTCTATTGGTGTGGCAAGACAAAGGCTTCTAAGGGTCGAATGGTTGGGGTGAACGGAAGTTCAAGGGGGTAGAACAATGAAATATCTCAGATATTTAGCGTTGCTTGCGATACTGGCAGTTCCGGCGGCATATTCCCAGGCGCAGGTCTCTGTTGGCATTGGGGTGGGGCCTGCTGTGGGTTATTACGGAGCGCCTCCCGTCTGCCCCTACGGCTACTATGACTACGCCCCATACGCGTGCGCGCCCTATGGATTCTACGGGCCGAACTGGTTCTCCGGTGGAGTCTTCATCGGCGCGGGTCCGTGGTACCACGGATACTATGGCCGCGGATACTATGGTCGGGGCTACTACGGACGCGGCTGGGGTGGGCGCGGCTACTACGGTGGCCGCGGCTATTATGGCCGCGGCTACGTCGCTCCGCGCGGTGGCTTCCACGGTGGTAACGGATTTCACGGCGGGGGCGGATTTCGTGGCAACGGCGGATTCCACGGAGGTGGAGGCAGTTTCCATGGTGGAGGCGGCTTCCATGGCGGCGGCGGCTTTCACGGTGGTGGGCACGGCGGCGGACATCGCTAAGGTAGTCTGATTTCTCCGCAAGCAAAACGGCTGGCAGCTCACACTGTCAGCCGTTTCTTCTTTGCACGGTCCGTGCTTCTGCGTGCTCACTTCTTGTAAACAACTCCGCCCTTCATAACGAACCCAACTTTCTCCAGCACGCTGATGTCCTGCAGCGGATCTCCCGGTACCGCGATTACATCCGCCAGATACCCTGGCTCCAGCGATCCAATCTGTCCATCCCAGCCCAGCAATTTCGCGCCATTGACCATGTCTGCCTGCAACACCGCCAGCGGAGACATTCCGTACTTCACCATCAGCACAAACTCTCGCGCCTGCGTGCCATGCGGAAAGGGCCCCACATCGGACCCGACCGCCATCGGTACTTGTGCGGCGATCTGCTTCTTGAATTCTTGTGCTTTCAAATCGAGTACTTGATGCTCGTGCTCTGCCTGTCGCGGCGTTGCCGCATGCTCGGCAAAATATTCGAAAATCGTGAAGGTCGGAACCGCAAAGATCCGCTTCTCCTTCATCAACCGCATCGTCTCATCGCTCAGCTGGTCGGCATGGTCGATCGATGCCACACCCGCCTGAGCGGCAAACAATGTCCCTGGCTCTCCCGTCGCATGAACTGCCACGCGCCTGCCGACTCGATCCGCTTCCTTGACCGCCGCCTCGAGTTGGGCCTCGGTGTATTGATATGGCGTCGAGAGTTTTCCGTCTCGGATCGAATCCGGCCCAGTCTCATAAATCTTGGTAAAGTCCGCGCCTTCTTTGAATTGCTCCCGCATTACCGCAACCAGTTCATCTGCGTTGTTCGCATAATCCGCATTCGACAGAACGTGCTGCGCCGGGTTGTAGCCTATCGCGTCCTCGTGCCCGCCCAGGATGTTGATCGCATTTCCGCTGATTCGCAGTCGCGGCCCCGGAATCCGTCCTTCGTCGATGGCGTTGCGAACTGCGGTGTCGGCCGACCCGGCACCCTCAGTCCCCATGTCGCGCTCGGCCGTGAATCCCGCCATCAGATCCTCGCGCGCCGCCAGCGTTGCCGTTATCGTGCGCTGCGGCACCGACTCCTGCACCGTCTGCAAATCCTCCGCTCCCGGATGAAGAAAAAGGTGGACGTGCGCGTCGATAAGTCCTGGCATCAGCGTTTGATCGCCCAGGTCAATCACCTGCGCTCCGTCCGGGCGCTTCACCGAACTCCCCGCTTCGACGATTCGCTCGCCCTGCACGAGGACCTCCCCTGGCTTAACGGTGCGTCCACTCTTAACATCGAGCAGCCGCGCCGCATGCAACACAATCGGGTGCGCCGCTGGAGACTGGCCCTCAGCGGGAGCCAAGAGGCAAGAGCTAAAACAAACCAGGAATGCGGAAGCCAAGCGTCGGTTCGTCATATCGCCCGCGATGGTACCACCACGAGTCCCGTGATGCCAGAGCGCCCAAAACCGTCAACCACAAAGGACACGAAGGTGCACGAAGGAAGGCTGAGGCAAGAACCTTCGTGATACTTCGTGCCCTTTGTGGTTATGTTTTTTTGTACGCTCTGTGACGAATCTGAGCCACTTCCAAGATTGCTCTCTTCGGTGATCCAAATCACAAAATGCCGTAAGCCGCGTCACTCCCCAATCCGCTCCCGACCGGCGAAACTGATCACGATATGAACGACTTCGCGATTCTCACCAATCGAAAACGCGCGGTGATTGCCCTCGTTCATTCCTTCGTCTTTCTTGGGATTGCGATTCACGGCTTCGCATCGCCCAAAGCCGGCATCATCACCCCCACCCCGGTCGCGACGGCCGATGTCGTTCTTATCGTGATCTATCTCATCGTCGCTTCCATACTCGGGTGGCTCGCAAGCGTTTCTCGTTGTGCGCGCGAACGCATGTACTTCGCGCTCTGCACCTGCAGCGCAACCTTCGGCTTGCTTCGCACTGTCTTCGGCGACGCCGCACTGCCCCCAGCCCAGTATCTGCGTGTGCTGATGCTCACGTCCGCGGTCATCGTTGGTCTCTGGATCCTTCGTTCCTTTTCGCGTTCTGTTCCTGAGGAAGCCCTCCCGGATTAATCCTTCCCCTAGAAAAAAGAAGCCGCCCGGGAGTAATCCCGGGCGGCGCAACATCAGGTTCAGGCGAGGTCTGTCCCAGTCTTCGTTTAGGACAGAAAGAATTCTTTCGTCAGGGTCGCCCAGTCCTCGTCGGGCATGTGTGCCGTCAGGTCATCGACTGCGACGCCGCCGTCCTGCGCCAGCGCGCCCGCCAGAGCCATCGGCATTCTCTTCTGCAGTCGCAGCGCCGACTCTTCTGTCCACAACCGCGCCAGCGTTCCACCGAGCAGGTTGCGGAAGTTGATCTTCGAATCCGGCGCCTGTACTGTCAGCAACCAGCCGTCGCCATACGGATCCTTCCGCGCCAGTTCCGGATCTCTCATCACCGACTCATTGATGTCCGTCACCGTGCCCTCGATCGGCGAAACCATATCCACCGATTTGCCGTCGCGGATGATCGTCCAAATCTTCTGTCCCTGGCGGACCCATCGGCCACGCTGTGGCAGAGCGATGCTCTCGATCTTTCCCACCAGCTTCGTCGCGAAGTCGTCCATGCCCACACGCACGCGATCGGGGCTCTCGCTGAGCGCCCAGGTGTGCCCTGTGTGATACCGCACGTTCTCCGGAACCTGGAAGCCCGCAACCATCGCCGGAATGACGCGTGGTGCCGTTTCCCGTCGCGCTGCCTGCAGAACCGGTTGCTTCGCTAATTGCTTCTGACCACGCACATAATCAATTGCCAGGAAGATGCCGAATGTAAGGAGTACCAGAATGACTGTCATAACCCACCTCGCCCGGAGTGCCCTTTCACTTCTTGGTCACTCGCACCTTTCCTAAAGGCAATCGCCAGACCAAACTCAGCCGCAGCCATCAGAAGCTACCTCTGGGCCGTGCATCTCTCGCGATATGAGCGAGATAGCGATATCTCGCTCGCGTCGACGTGAGCACTGCGCAAAACTTCAACAACGATCATCGATGCAGATCACAACGCAGAATCACTTTTTTGAAGGGACTAAACAGCATCAATGCGCGCAAAAGATATTAGGATCAATCACTTGTGAAACTCCCATCTCCTGCTGCAATCCACATCACCTCGCTGATGCGAAAAACAACGTCACGCGCCCGCTTGGACTCTATTGACCAACATCACGACGAACCGTGATGCCGGTCACGGCTGAGAATCCCTTAATTGTTGAAACTCTACCTGTCTGAAGCTGCTGAATTTCGCGACAGCCTCTGCACTGATGAGGTAAGCAGCTTGTACGCGGCTCGATTCCCGGCACGGTTACGCCGGTAATCGCTCCCTCCTTCCTCATTCAGCTCAGGCGTCGGTCGAAAGGATTTCCGGGCGGTGCTACGCGCACGTCCGGAGACGGTATTTTCATGAGCAAAGCACTCTTATACGACTCCACCGTCTGCATCGGCTGCAAGCAGTGCGAGCAGGCCTGCGCCTCACAGAACGACCTCGCCTACGACGACACGATCGCCGCAGAAGAAACTCAGTCTGCGCACAAACTGACCGCCGTTATGACGCGCGGCGACAAATTCATGCGCCGCCTCTGCATGAATTGCAACGATCCTTCCTGCGCTTCAGTTTGCCCCGTCGGTGCGCTCAAGAAAACCGCACTCGGCCCCGTCACCTACGATTCTTCCAAATGCATGGGATGCCGCTACTGCATGGTGGCCTGCCCCTTCAGCGTTCCGAAATATGAGTGGGGCAAGCTCGTCCCCAAGGTGCAGAAGTGCACCATGTGTCCGGATCGCGTTGCGCAGGGCAAACCCACCGCCTGCGCCGAGATCTGTCCGACAGGCGCGACGAAGTTCGGCGAGCGTGACGAATTGATCGCGGAAGCGCAGCAGCGCATTCGCGACAACCCCGGCAAATACGTCGATCACATTTACGGGCTTCAGGAGGTCGGCGGCACCTCCGTATTCCTGCTCTCAGCCGTGCCCTTCGAGACTTTCGGCTACCGCACCAACCTTTCCAAGGATCCCATGCCGATGCTCACGTACCGCGTCCTGTCCCACATCCCGGACTTCGTTCCTCTCGGTGGAATGGTGCTGGGCGGCATCTGGTGGATCACGCACCGTCGTGAAGAAGTCGCCCTTGCCGAAGGCCCCAAGCCCGCAGCCGACAAAAAGAATGGGAGGAAGGAATAATGTCGCGCCCCAATTTCAAGTTCACATTCTGGAAGTTGATCTTCCTCTTCCTCATGGCAGCCGGCCTCTACGCCACCTTTATCCGTTTCACGCAAGGTCTGGGCGCCTCCACCAACCTCAGCGATCAATTTCCCTGGGGTATCTGGGTGAGCTTCGATGTTCTTTGCGGAGTCATGCTGGCCGCCGGCGGGTTCACTCTCACCGCCGCCGTTCACATCCTTAATATCAAGCGCCTGCATTCCATCATTCGGCCTACGATTCTCACAGCCTTCCTCGGATACATTCTCGTCTCCGCGGCGCTGATGTTCGATCTCGGCAAGCCCTACAACATCTGGCATCCCCTCATCATGCGCAATCCACACTCGGTGATGTTCGAGGTCGCCTATTGCGTGATGCTCTACACCACGGTGCTTGCGCTCGAGTTCTCGCCCATCGTGCTCGAACGATTCAACATGCAGAAACCGCTCAAGGTGGTTCGCACCATTCTGATTCCGCTCGTGATCTTCGGCGTGATTCTCTCCACCCTGCATCAATCGTCTCTCGGCACGCTGTATCTCATCGTTCCCGAAAAATTGCATCCCTTCTGGTATACGCCACTGCTCCCGTTGTTCTTCTTCCTCTCGGCCATCGCCGTGGGACTCGCCATGACTATCTTCGAGTCCTCGCTGAGTTCCAAGCATTTCGGCTTGCAGTTGGAACTGCCCGTCCTGCAGGAACTCGGGCGCGTTCTAGTGGTCGTGCTCGGCGTCTATGCGATCCTCCGATTTCGAAGACCTGGCGAATCGCGGCGTGCTTCGCCTGACGCTGCAGCCCGGATACGAGATGTATCTCTTCTGGCTCGAAATCTCACTCGCCATCATTCTTCCCCTGGCTCTGCTCATACAGCCCAAAGTGCGCTCCAGCGCCAACGGCCTGTATTTTGCCGCGGTGCTGGTCCTGCTCGGCTTCATCACCAACCGCATGAACGTGAGCATCACCGGATTCGAAGGCTCCACCGGAGTCCGCTACTTCCCCAAATGGACTGAGCTGGCCGTCACCGGCATGATCATCTCCGCCGGATTCGCTCTCTTCGGACTCGCGGTGAAGTACCTGCCAATCTTTCCTAGAGAAGCACTGCCACAAGAACTGCCAGCTGAGGCCGACGCGGCCCCGCTGATGGAGTCCGATCCGGTGCTAGAGAATGCAGGAGACTGAACCAACTCGCCGTCGCTGGTTGCGCCTGACTCTTAACCTCAGCGCCAAGCTGAACATCCTTCTGCTTGGCGCGATGGTGGTGATCTTCGCGCTGCTCGGATATCTCAACGTCCGCCTCCACCGCCAGCACCTTGAGCAGACCACGCTGCTCAGCGCGGAACGCGTCAGCGACGTCATCAAGCACAGCACCACCGACTACATGCTCCGCAACGACCGCGAGGGACTCTACAACTCCATCCAGACCATGGCTCATCAGCCCGGCATGGAGAAAATTCGCATCTTCGATCAGGAAGGCAGGATTACTTACACCACCGATTCGGTCGAACAGAACCATGTAGTCGATAAAACGGCCGAGGCTTGCTACGCTTGCCATACTCAGTCGCAACCGTTGGCTCGCCTGAATCGGCCTGACCGCTTTCGCATTTACCGGAATACCGCTGGCACGCGCGTCCTCGGCATCATCACTCCCATCGAAAACCAGCCGTCCTGCTCCAACGCCTCCTGCCACGCGCATCCCGCCGAGCAGAAAATTCTCGGAGTTCTCGATACCAACCTCTCTCTGGCAAAGGCGGACGTCCAACTCGCCGAGAGCAGCCGCCGGATGATTGCCTACACCGCCTGTGCCCTGCTGCTGATCGCAGTGTTGAGCTGGTTCTTCATCTGGCGCGTCGTCGGTCTCCCTGTAAAGGCTCTCGAACGCGGCACCGAGCGCCTCGCCGCCGGCGACCTCGGATATCAGATTGATGTCCAGTCGCACGACGAGATCGGCGAACTCGCGCACTCCTTCAACGACATGAGCCGCCAACTACAGGCCGAACACAACGAGAACCTCGCGTGGACCCGCACCCTCGAACAACGGGTCGAACAGAAAACCGGCGAACTGAAGCGCGCCCACGAACACGCCCTGCACACCGAGAAGATGGCCTCCATCGGCAAAATGGCTGCCGTGCTCGCGCATGAAATTAACAACCCACTCTCCGGCATCCTTACCTACGCCAAGCTGCTGCGAAAGTGGATCGAACGCCAAGAGAAAGATCGCCAAGAGAAAGGCCGTCAGGATACGAGCCGGCAAGAGATCCCCTCCGACGACTTTGCTGTCACTCGCCACAAGGAAATAATCGATTCCCTCGACCTCATCGCCTCTGAGAGCCGCCGCTGCGGTGATCTCGTCAAGAACCTGCTCACCTTCTCCCGCACGACGCCCATGAACCTGCAACCCACAAACGTGAACCAGGTCATCGACCGCTCTCTGCGCCTGGTTCAACACCAACTGGATCTCGGTGGCATTCAAGTCGAACAGCGGCTCGACCCCAATCTGCCCATGGTTCTATGTGACGCCGCTCAGATCGAGCAGGTAATTCTCGCTCTCGTCATGAACGCTCTCGACGCCATGCCGCAAGGTGGCAATCTCTGGCTCACGACGACCTTCAGCCACAGTGAAAGCCGTATCTGTATCGTTGTGCGCGATGACGGCTCCGGCATTCCCCCTGAGATCCTCCCCCGGATTTTCGAGCCTTTCCTTACCACGAAAGAGACCGGTCGCGGAGTCGGACTGGGCCTCGCCATCAGCCACAGCATTCTTGAGCGGCACAACGGAAACATCGAAGTGCAATCTGAGCCCGGCCGCGGCACGACTTTCACTCTGACTCTGCCCTGGGATGCCGCCAAAGAAGCCAGCTCATCCGCAGACGCCGCCAGAGTCACTCCGTCCCCCAACGAAATTGCCGCTATCACGATCGGGAGGTGAACAAAGTGGAGACACAAGGCAAGCTACTGATCGTCGACGATGAACTGAGCGTTCGCGATTCCCTTGGGAAATGGTTTCGCGAAGAGGGCTACGAGATCGGCACCGCCGAAAGCGCCAGCGACGCCCTGACCCGCATGGCCGAGAATAAGTGGGACCTCGCCTTGCTCGATATCAAGATGCGCGGCACCGACGGAATCGAACTGCAACGCCGCCTGCACGAGATGGATCCCGACCTCATCGTCATCATGATGACCGGCTACGCCTCGGTAGAAACCGCCGTCACCGCCCTGAAGAATGGCGCCTACGATTACGTCAGCAAGCCGCTCGACCCCGACGAAATCGCTCATCTGGTAAAAAAAGCCCTGGACCACCACCGCGCAGAAAGAGAAAACGTCCGCCTGCGCGAGACGGTCGCCGAGGTCACGCGTCCCGGCGACATCGTGGGACAAAGCCCCGCGATCCGCAAGGTGTTCGAAGCCATCGAAACCGTTGGCCCCACCGACGCCAACGTCCTGATCACCGGCGAGAGCGGCACCGGCAAAGAACTCGTTGTTCGCGCCATTCACGCCGCCAGCATGCGGCGTTTCCATCCTCTGGTCGTCATTCACTGCGGCGCACTCACCGAGACTCTGCTCGAGAGCGAACTCTTCGGCCACGAAAAAGGCGCGTTCACCGGTGCGCAATATCGCAAGAAAGGTAAATTCGAAATCGCCGAGGGTGGCACAGTATTTCTCGACGAAATCGGTGACATTACTCTGAAGACTCAAACCGACCTGCTCCGCGTCCTGCAGGAGCGCGAGATCACCCGCGTCGGCGGCAATCAAGTCATCAAAGTTGATTTTCGTTGCGTGGCCGCTACGAACAAGAATCTCGAAAGCATGATCGAAGAGGGCAGCTTCCGCCCCGACCTCTTCTACCGCCTTAACGTTTTCCGTATCGAGCTGCCCCCGTTGCGCAACCGCCGGGAAGATATTCCTCTGCTCGTCGAGCACTTCATGCGCAAGTTCGCCCTCGCCATGAACAAGCGCATCACTCGCATTTCATCCGCCGCGATGAACCAGTTGCAGCAGCAGGCCTGGATGGGCAATGTCCGCGAGCTGGAAAACGCCGTCGAGCGCGCGATGGTGGTCGCACAGGAGCCCGAGTTGCGCGAGCAGGATTTTATTTTCAAGTCGCAGCCGGCCGCTCCCATTACTGCCGGTAAGAGTTTGGATGAAATTGAGCGCATTCACATTCTGCGCGTTCTTGAAGAATGTGGAGGCAACCAGAGCCGTGCCGCCGACGTCCTCGACATCGATCGCGTCACGCTTCATCACAAACTCAAGCGCTACGGCTGGACCCGTACACCCGCCGAAGCTCGCAACTGAGGTTCGATCGCGAACCTTGATCAACCGCGCACCAAGAAGTTGGTCTAAATGAACACGTTGCTTCTGCTCCCGGTCGGCAAAGTCGATGTCTCTCTGTTGCAAGACCTGCGCGTTGCAATTCCCGGGATGCTCGACGTAACCTGCGACATTCTCCCCTACGTCCTGGACCCCACTCCTTCGTATCATCCCGAGCGGCAGCAGTATCATTCCTCTGAAATCCTTCAGCGCATGCAGGCTCTGGTGCGCCCGCACGACTGGCGCTTCCTTGCCATCGCCGACGTTGACCTCTACATCCCCATCCTGAAGTATGTCTTCGGCGAAGCCCAGATGGGCGGCCCGTGCGCCGTCATTTCCACGCACCGTCTTCGTCAGGAATTCTACGGTCTCGATCGCGATGACGCGCTCCTTAATCAGCGCCTCCTGAAAGAATCCATTCATGAACTCGGCCACACTCTCGATCTGCGCCACTGCCAGGACTATCGCTGCGTCATGGCCTCGTCTCACGCCGTCGAGTGGATCGATCTCCGCGAAGCCACCCTCTGCCAGTCCTGCCAGTCCCAAGTCGAATCGAAGCTAAGCGTGACCGCAGAGCACGACTAACACTGGTACGACGCGGATTTTGGCGGTCCTTGCCCATGTGGAGCGGGCACTCTTGCCCGCCTTTCGCTATGATCTCTTTCGCCATAATCTGTGACGTTCATCGAGGTGACCATGCAGCGCCAGACCGCTCTCGTAACCGGAGCCAGCCGCGGTATCGGAAAAGAAATTGCTCTTGAACTCGCGCGCAATCGCTACCGCGTCGCCGTGAATTACTACAACGATCCCGCCTCAATCGTCGATGCGACCGTGGCTGAAATCCGCTCCATCCAAGCGCCAGTACAAGATGATGTTCTTCCAGTCGAAGCCGACATTCGCTCCAGCGCCCAGGTGACTGCGATGTTCGAGCGCGTGATCGCCGCCTTCGGCCACCTCGATCTCCTGGTCAACAACGCCGGAGTGCAAACCTGGAAGCCGCTCCTCGATGTGACCGAAGAAGAGTGGGACCTTGTTGTCGACACGAACCTGAAAGGCTGCTTCCTCTGCACACAACAAGCCGCGCGCCACATGAAAGACCATGGCGGCGGCGCCATCGTGAATCTCGGCTCCGGATGCAACAAACTCGCATTCCCATCGCTCGTGGCCTATACCGCGAGCAAGGGCGGAATCGAGATGTTCACGAAAGAAGCTGCTGTCGAACTGGGCCGCTACGGAATCCGCGTGAACTGCATCGCTCCCGGTTCGATCGAGTCCGAGCGCACTCGTTCTGAAGATCCCGACTACGCCGGTACCTGGTCCAAGCTGACGCCGATGGGCCGAGTGGGCGTTGCCGCTGACATCGCTCCTACCGTCGTTTTCCTCGCCAGCAAAGGGGCGTCCTTCATTAGCGGACAAACCATCGGCATCGACGGCGCACTCTTCACGCAAGCCCAATGGCCATATAAGAGGTGATCGACCGTAGCGCCGCCGTCTCGGCGGCTGTCGCGGAGGCGTCTTGCCCCGCGTTTTCAAGACCCGACGTGAAGCCCGGCAAGGCGCCACCGACTGCGGCACGAACCCTCACCTCGTAGTACACTCTTCGCCATGATGCCAAGACGCCTCTTAACCGCGCCCATCCTCGTTCTCGCGTTCGGCGGATTGCTTCTCGCGCAGACATCTTCCAAACATAAAACTGGAGTTCAAGAGCAGCCCTTCGGCACTGAGGGCGGGAGGCCCGTTTCCTTGTACACCCTAACCAACGCTAACGGCGTCGAAGTCCGAGCTATGAATTATGGCGGTATCATCCTTTCTATCCGCGTCCCTGATCGCAAGGGCGAATTCGCCGACATCGTCCTCGGCCACGACAAGCTCGAAGGTTACATCCCGAATCCTCCCTACATCGGCGCCATCGTTGGACGCTACGCGAACCGCATCGCCAACGGCACGTTCACGCTCGACGGCAAGACCTACACTCTCCCCAAGAACGACGGCCCCAACACGCTGCACGGCGGCACCGATAAGACGTTCAACAAAGTTGTCTGGGACGGCGCGCCCCTGAAAGACAAGACCGGCGTCTCCTTCAGCTATCTCAGCCACGATGGCGACGATGGCTTTCCCGGCAACGTGAAAGTCAAAGTTACCTACACTCTCACCAACGACAACGAACTCGTCATCGACTACGAAGCGACCGCCGACAAAGCCACGCCCATCAACCTCAGCCAGCACAGTTATTTCAATCTGGCTGGAGAAGGCACCGGCGACATTCTGAATCACGAAGTCATGCTCAATGCCGACCGCTTCACTCCCGTCGACAAGAACCTCATCCCCACCGGAGAACTTCGCCCCGTCAAGGGCACGCCCATGGATTTCACCACGTCCACGCGAGTCGGCGCTCGCATCGACGACAACTACGAGCAACTCGTCCTCGGGCATGGCTACGATCACAATTGGGTGATCAATCGCAAGGGGCCCGGTCTCACGCTGGCCGCTCGCGTCTATGAACCCACCAGCGGCCGCGTTCTCGAGGTCTCTACGACGCAACCGGGCGTTCAGTTCTACACGGGAAATTTCCTCGACGGCACAGTCATCGGAAAGCACGGCCACGTCTACAAGCGCCGCTACGGCCTCTGCCTTGAGACCCAGCACTTTCCCGACTCACCCAATCACCCCGACTTCCCATCGACGATCCTGAAACCGGGCCAGACTTTTCACGAGAAAACAGTCTTCAAGTTTTCCACGAAATAAATGCGCCCCGCTCCATCGGCGGCGCCGTACCGTGGCAAGCGGTGAGTGATAGAGGAGTCCGTGATTTTGCTTCCGAGGGATACGCAAAATCTGTCCCGGAGGGACATCCGAAAATAGCCCGGCGTTTCCAACGCCGGGTGCTGACCCAGGGATGCGATGCGTCCCGTAGGGACGACTGAACAGTCATCGCGGCCGTGCGCCGCCTACTTCGGTGCCGTAGCCTGCGCCACCAGCGCGCCCATCGGGATCTCCAGCGTGCCTGCCTTGCTCGATCCCTGGTCGTAGATCCCAGAGCGCAGGTAGAGAACCGTCGCCGGCAAATCGATCTCCAGGCCGAACGAGACTCCCTTCGCCTGCACGACGGCATATCGATCCGGCGCAAACGACAGCTGGATCATTCGAACCATCCAGTTGATCGGGTTGCCATCGCGATCGTACCCGAGAAGGGTGACTTCCAGATTGGCGTGTCGCGCTCCATCGGTAGCCGGTTCGAGTGTCAGATGATCGGCGGGGACCGTGAAACTTGCCGCATACCGCGTCACCGCCCCCTTCATATTTGCGTTGTCGCCGGCCCGCTCTGCACCCGGCGCGGGCTGCGGACTTGCGGGTACGACACGCATCGAATAGACAATCGCGGTCGAGTCGGGCGTGCCGTGATCCATCAGCGGACGCAGTGGATCGCCGGTTCCCTTCGCCGGAGACGGCTGTGTTAATGCCACATCGGTCGCGTAGTAACCGCGCCGGTACGCCAGCCGATAGTTTCCTCCCCTCACACTCACTCCAATATGCCGCAGTGTGCCGTCCATCTTCTTGTTAGTAGGAGAGTAAGTGATCGTGTAGTAGTGCGTCCCGTGCTTGAACACCTGGGCGAGGGCTTCGTTGAATCCGTTCGTGTTGTAGAAAGCTGCGCCACCCGTATCGCGAGCCAACTCGTCCATGGAAGTGTTGGCTGCGTTGCGCTCGATGCTTCCCATTTGCAGATCTTGTACCTGGTACTGCGTCATCGTCCGCTCCCCGCCAGTCTTGGGCGGTTGCGGGCCGCTGAAGTCATACTGCCGGTCGACGGGAATGCCCTGCGCACCAATCGGATAGATTGCGATTTGCGCCGCCGCCAGCAGGTTCGCCGTTTTCGCTACTTGCTGTTCGTAGGACCGTGTGAGATCGTTTCCCCCGAGACTGAAGTTGCCCAGAACGCTGAGCGGGAACGATCCTGAGAACCAGATCACATTCTTGCGCCCCGGAATCGCTTGCAGGTAGCCGGCAAGCTTCTGCATCGCCTCCAGCGTCAGTTGGACGCGTACGTCCGTCTGAGACGCCTCAGTTTCCTGCTGAAACGCCCGCAGTGCGTTGGCCGAAGCCTGAATCTGTGCCGATCCAGACGACGCAGCCATCTCCGCCATCTGACTGACCAGCCGCCGGTTCGCATCCGTTTCGGAGCTTGTCTGCAACAGCGCTGATATTTGCGGATTTCCCGCCGAGTTCTTGCCGTTCACCGCCGCCATCAGGATCGCTGGATCACCGGTAAATCCCTGCACGAAGCGCAGCCGCTCTCCTAACGTGAAGATGGCAAGCCGCGTCCCCGGATGGATTCCCTGGATGTACTTGATCATCACCTTGTGCACGTAGCTCTGATCCTGCAACTGAGTATTGAGCGCGTCGAGAAGCAGGATGTTCGCCGTATCCCCTGCTTTTACCAGTGGGAGGTTCGAGAACACATTCGGCGGCAGCTTGGCTTCGGCCGCCAACGCAGGAGTGTCCGGCAATCCTGCGTGCTCCTCGAAAGAAGTCAGCGTCTGTGCTTGTCCGTCTTCCGTGACCTGAAATTGTTCTTTCGGCAAACCGGTGACAGGTTCGTCCTTGCTATCGGTGACGACCACATCAATCAACACCCGTCGAACGTCGGTGCGAATGGTCGTCTGCCCGTTGGTGGAACCAGGATTGGCGGTTTGAGAATGGGCGGGAAAAGCAGCAAGTAGAATCAGCCCGAGCAGGCAGCCGCGGATCGCGAACATTTGCGAGGCCTCCTCCGAACCACAAAGCCTAGCATGAATGACCGCGATGGTGTGTATAGACGTGTATATGAGCGGTAGAACCCTTGTATCGCAACTCGGCAGATTTGCGGGTTATTCAGCCCGTAGTTCGTCCACGAGTGCCTTCTCTACCTGCCGGCAATGCTCACCCTGCAACTTCTTCCCGCCGGACGTCAGGTAAAACGTATCAATCGCCATCTGCCCTTCAGTATCGATCAAGGCAATCTCGATATTGCACTTCTGGTCCGACAGGCATGACGCGATCCGGTGCAGCAGCCGCGGACGATCCTGCGCAATCACCTGCACCAGCGTGCTCGTCGCCGAACACAAATCGTCGAACTCAATCTTCGTCTCGACCTTGACTTTTGCGATCGTGCCCTTCTCTGAGCGCTGCCGGTCGCGCAGCATTTTCTCCAGGTCGGCTTCGCCAAGCAGCACGTCGGTCACGCTGCGCTTGAACCGCTCCCACTCGGAAAGATTCAGCTCCAGCGTCCGGAACCGGTCCGTAAAGTAAAGCGTGTCGACCACCGTTCCCGCCTCATTCGAGAACGCGTTCGCTTTGACGATGTTCATCCCCCACGCCGCCAGCACTCCCGACAGCTTGGCAAACAGAAACGGACGATCCCTCGTCACCAGCGTCAGCTCATACCAGTGCCTTCCGCGTTTCAGGTCGACCTGCACGGGATCCTCGCCCAGTTCCTCCGCCATTCTCATGTGACGCATCACTTCTTCGGCGGAATGCACCAGCAAATATCTCTGCGGAAATCCCTCCAGGAATTCTTTGAACTTGCTGCTCGTCACCGGCGCCAGGGATCGCAGGCGCGCCAGCTTTTCGTCGTTTACATCTGCATGCACGCGCTGGTCGGCGCTGCGATTCAGATAGTTCTCCGCGCCCATATAAAGTTGCCAGACATTTTCCGCCTTCCACGGGGTGAGTGCTTCCGGATTCACCGCCTTGATGTCGGCATACGTCAGCAGGCAGAGCATCTTCAGTCGCTCCGGCGTCCCCATCTTCTCCGCGAACGCCGCCACCGTGGCCGGATCGAAAATATCGCGCCGCAGCGCCGCCGATAGTTCCAAATGATTGCCGATCAAAAACAGTACGTCCGCTCGCTCCTTCGGATCCACATCGAGTCGGTCCATTGCGCGGTTCGCAATCGCAAGGCTGGCCTCGACGTGGTTGTCGTTCGGCACGCCCTTGCCCGTGTCGTGCAGCAGGAGCGCCAGATACAGCAACTCGGGATCTTCCAATTCCCCCAGCAACTCCCCGTACCGCTTATCCCACTCCGACTTCGACTGCGCCAGCCGATGCAGGCTTTCGATTGCCAGGAACGAATGTTCATCCACCGTGAAGCGATGATAAAAATCCCGTACCACCAGCGAGTCGATGACCTTCAACTCGGGTAGCAACAGCGTCAATAGCCGCAGCGACTGCATCGCCCGAAGCGCGTCGGCCGCATGCGGTTGCAGCAATGTCTCTTGCAGATACAACCACAGTTCCGCCCCCCGTGGCGGCGTTGCCGCCAGGGCCGGAAGTGCCTGCTCAATCCGATACTCTGTCGTCGCACTCAGCTTCAGTCCGTGGTGCGCCATGAAGTGAAACATCCGAAGCAGGACTTCGGGATCCTGCAACGCCGAAGGCTGCTGTAGAAAGATCAGGCCATCGACCACAGAAAAATCCGCGGTGGTGAGCCGCGACCGCCAACTCTGTACCTGCCGGTAGAGTGCCGACCACGCCTCGGGAATCTCCTCCAAAAGTTGCGTCACGGTGCGCTGCACGGCGCGCGCGTGCCCAAAGTAAATCCGCATCCAATCGGCAGCGGAAAGGTCTTCCGACTCCGCCACTCCGACCTTGCGCGCCGCCGCTTCGTCCTGCGCCTCCCAACTGAGCGTGTTGTCGTCGCGGCCATGCCGGAAGTGCAGAAAGCATCGCGCCGACATCAGAAAGTCGAGCGCCGACTCCAGTTGCTTGCGAACGGGCGCGCGCAGCGAACTCGCGTCCGGCCAGTCGTGAAGTTTGTCCATCGCTGAAATCAGCGCCAGCCAGTTCGCCACGTTCACGTCTCGCAGCCCGCCCGGCGCCTCCTTCAAGTTCGGCTCCAGGTGATAGAGCGTCATTCCGTACTTTCCATGCCGCTCCCGCGTCACCTCCGCCAACCCTTGCAGCAAGGCCTTGGATTCCCGCATCACCAGCTTTGGAATTGTTTTGTCGTACATTCGCCGGAACAGGTCGCGATCGCCCGCGAGATAGCGGCAGTCAAGAAGGGAAATAGTGAATTCAGTATTGTTGGGATCGAAACGATCGCATTCCGCCAGCGTTCGCGAAGCCGGGCTCAGCTTCAGCCGCAGGTCCCACAACTCCTGCGAGAATCGCCGCACCGGATCCTTAAAGGCTTGCTCAGCCTCGCGATCCCCGAACAGAAACAACAGATCAATATCGGAATAAGGAAACAGCCAGCCGCGTCCGAATCCTCCGGTGGCAACCAGCGAAAAGTTGGCTGGCTTGCCTTTGTCGGGAGAGACGATATCCCGCCACAGGCGGGCCAAAATTTCTTCCACCAGCCGTGTGCGTTGGGCCACGGCCGCGCGTCCGTCGCCGCTTGCCTCGAACGCCCGCTGAATGCGCGCGGATTCTTCGCCGAGAGAACTCTTTAGTTCGCCGATCAATGAGGACGCCGCCATCTTGAAAAGTACCTCACCCCCACCCACTCCGGCCACTGGGGGAAGGCTGCCAACAGCGTGCCGTCAGATGCTTTGCGGTCGCGTCCCGGTCCGGCTTTTCATCCGGTTGTGCGTGTTTCTCCCAACATGAACTTCGTTTCGCGCTTATCGAGAGAATCTGAATGACCCATCCCGGCCACACCCCAATACGAAACCGCGACCGCAAACAGGAGTCACCGACTTCTCCGTCCTACAACGCTCCTTCGCCGCGCTCGTCGTTCCGAATGCGAATTGCCTCATCCACGCGCGAGAAGAAGATTTTCCCATCTCCGATTTTCCCTGTGCGTGCCGCGCCAAGAATCGCCTGCACGGCTTTTTCCACCATGGCGTCGGCCAGCACCATTTCGATCTTCGTCTTCGGAATCAGATCCACGCTGTATTCCCGACCGCGATACACTTCCGTGTGCCCCTTCTGCCGCCCATGCCCGCGGACCTCGATCACAGTCATGCCTTCGACGCCAATCTCAGTTAGCGCACTTTTGACCGCTTCGAGCTTCGAGTTCTGAATGACTGCCTCGATCTTTGTCATGATTTTCTGTAGTCCTGTTCTGCGTTCCTCACGCTCGTCGCATCCTTATGCCGACGCCTCCCAATAATATCCCTCTTCCCCATGCTGGGAGAGATCCAGGCCCTGTACTTCCTCCTCTTCCGAAACTCGTAGTCCGATCGTCACGTCGACCACTTTCAGAATCAGCAGCGTTCCCACAATCGCCAGAACCCAGGCGATCGCAATGCCGACCACCTGATTCAATAATTGATGAGGGTTGCCCTCGATCAGTCCCGACGCCAGCGGATTCCCCTGCGCGTCTTTGAAGATCGGATTCACCGCACTCACCGCGAAAACGCCCGTCAGCAGTGCTCCCAGGGTTCCACCGGCTCCATGTACTCCAAATGCGTCCAGGGAATCGTCATAGCCAAATCGCGCTTTTACTATCGCCACCATCCAATAGCAGAAGACCCCGGCGATCAGTCCAATCGCCAAGGCGGGCATCGGTTTCACGAAGCCTGACGCCGGCGTGATCGCCACCAACCCGGCGACCGCCCCGGAAATTCCTCCCAGCACGCTCGGCTTGCCGTTGCGAATCCATTCTGCTCCGGCCCATCCCACCGCCGCAGAAGCGGCCGCGAAATGCGTCGCCACAAACGCGCTGGTCGCCAGACTGCCCGCCGCCAGCGCGCTCCCCGCATTGAAACCAAACCATCCCACCCACAGCAGGCATGCCCCGATGAAACTCAGCACAACGCTGTGCGGAGGCATCGGCTCTTTCGGATATCCCACGCGCTTTCCCATGTACAGCGCGCACACCAGTGCCGACACTCCCGAAGTGACGTGCACCACTGTGCCGCCCGCAAAATCCAGTGTCGGAAATCGCCCGCCCAGAGACGCATTCAACAGCCCGCCCTTGCCCCAAACCATGTGCGCCATCGGGTCGTACACGATAATCGACCACAGAATTGTGAACGCCAGCATCGCGCTAAATTTCATCCGCTCGGCAAATGCCCCCGCAATCAGCCCCGGCGTAATGATCGCGAACATCAACTGGTAGACCATGAACGTCTGCGCCGGAATGGTCGGTGCATAGTCCGCATCTGGAGCCGCACCCACGCCTCGTAGAAACAGATTGTGTAGCCCGCCAATGAAACTGTTCCCCGACCCAAACGCGAGGCTGTAGCTGAACAAACCCCAGAGCACGGTGATGACCGCCATCAAGGCGAAGCTCTGCATCATCGTGCCCAACACGTTTCTCTTCCGCACTAAACCGCCGTAAAACAATGCCAATCCCGGCCCGGTCATCATCAAAACCAGGGCCGCGCTCGTCAGCATCCAGGCGTTGTCGGCGGAACTCTTTGCGTCTGCCGCTTGCTGTTCCAGTTTGGCGAGCCGCGCGTTCGTGTCGGTCGCCGGATTCGGCGTGCCGGCCTGGGCGCGAACGCCTTGCGCTAAACCTATGACCAGTAATGCTGTCGCCAACCCGGCGATCAACCATCTTCCAATAGACACGTCGACGTTGCCCTCCGCGTGGATGCGCTTTTCTGCGCGTAATCAGCGACGCCTCACTGTATCGCCCGCTCCCACTCCACGGAAATCGAAACTATTTATCGTGCTTATCAGGTTTTGTTATTGAGAAGAAACGCTTTCGTCGCAGCAACGGGAGGAATCACAGAAACTTGGAGCGCGACAAAGATACCCGCATGCGTTCAAACGGTGGGTCCGCATGGGAGCAGACTTGTTTCCTTATTTTTTGTGTATGGACCCAGTCAAAGGATGACCGCGGCCCGCTGATCCCCCGGCTACTTAGGTGGCTGAGGCGCCGGCTTGACGAACTTCGCGTCGTCTACCGGAACATTATCTTTCACGTCGCTCACTTGAATCGTGAACCGTCCGCTCGGACGCGCCAGCGTCCAGCGATACGGAATCTTCACTCCGCCCGCGTCGCGATAATCTTCGTAATCGATTTGTGTCGGAAGCAGCCCGAGCGCCGTGTCGCCGAACCGCAGCATTCGCACCAACAGTCCCGTCTGCTCGTCAAAATACAGCCGGACCGGCGGTTTTCCCTCGCGTTCCCCGACCACCACATAAGCCTCGTGATCCCCAACCTTCTCGGTCCCTTGCCGCTTGAACTCGCTGAACATCGATTTCAAGTGCGTTGCCAGATGCAGGTCCGCGTCAATCGCCGCCCCTTCCACATCGCCACCATGCATCTCCCGCACCGGACGCCCCGTCATCCCCAGCCACCCCTCGTGACCATTGAACGCCGTCACGCTGTCGCCCTCGGGAAAATGTGTGAATGAAATCCGCTTGTCCGGATCCTTCGAATAAATGTCGATCGGCAGCGACTTCCCGCCAAACTCGATCGTTCCCTTCATTACGCGGCTTGTAACCTTGTCGATCGCCGCCGCTCCTCCCGATGCCTGCACATATTTGTCGATCAGTTGTGCTGCGGCCGGACCGGCGCTTTCCTTGGCTTCGCCCTCTGCCTTCTCCGGTTCACCCATTGCAGGTGTCGACTCCGCGGTCATCAGAGCCGGAATCGCCACTGGCTTCGGACTTCCCCGATGACACGTATTGCAAGTCACTTCGCGATGCCGGTCGAAATTGTCCGCGTTGATGGCGAACATCATCTCCATCATCTTCCGCGCAGTCTGCTTGTTCTTTTTGTCGTCCTTTTCAAACGCACCCTGCACATGGCAGAAATCGCACTCCACTCCCAACGACGCTGTGATGAACTGCATCGTCGGAAATATCTGTTCCGCCGGCACTCCCTTGAGCACCTGAATATTCTTGAACTGCTCCTCCGCCTTCTTCGGCGCAGGCTCCGCCGCACCAGACTGCGCGCTTACTCCGCTGGCTACAAACGCATATGCCGCAAGAATTGCCACACTCCCCAGAGCCACAGTCCGCGTTACGTTCATCAGCTTTTCCGCCTCAAATTGGAAATGTTGAAAGTCTAGCAGAGTGTTGCGATGACGGATTCCGTTGATCAGTCGCTGTCGGCAAAGCTCCGAGTCCCGTCAGGGACTCCTGAACGTAGCCCGGCGTTTCCAACGCCGGGTACCGGTATCGGCGCGGAACCGCATCCCGGAGGGATGCCTGAAACGTTGCTAGGCCGCCATGACCGCGCCCGACGGCCACGCACTCATTTCGCCTCTCGCGTCTCGTGCCGCTCGAAGAACTTCCACTTATCCATCCCCGCCGGTATCGCTACATCAAAGAATCCCACCATCATCTCGTCCGACGTCTGATCTCCCCACGTTACCGTCTTCGTGGGATCGGGGTTATGCGGATTGTTCTTCGAATTGTCGTACCACGCAATCGCCCGCAGCCGTGTTCCCGCCTTTAACTCGCGCGGCTCAGCCAGTTTGTAACTCAGCTGCCAGTGAAAGTGATAATTCACCCGCAAGAGAACTTCCACGCTGCCGTCATCATGCACAATGTCGTACTCGAATCGCTTCCCCCGCAAATGCATGTGCGGAAACAAACTCAGCAGAGTCGCATCGTTCGGCAGTGTTCCCTGCACCTCAACGCGAAAATTATCCGCGCCCGGCGGAATGATCAGCGCATGATCGTTCAACTGCAGCGTGATCACTCTCTGCTTCGGCGGAGCCTTGGCGAACACGAGTCCAATGCTCGTCTGATCCCGATCCGCCGTGCCGTTCGTCGTGTAGTGCATTTGGAAAACTAAATCCGATCCCGCCGGAACAAACTTCGCCATCCCATCCGGCCACTCGTCCGGCGAACTCCCCGGCGCATACACCAGTAGCAAATCGCTGGTCGTCTCATGCGCCTCGCGCCGCTCCGACGGATCGTTCAGCGTCGACGCTGTGAACGGCGCACCCACCGGCGCATGTCGCAGCCACTGCGAGTCCGGCGGACGGATATAAACCACCGCATGATGCACGTGCGCCGGACTCCCCGGCCGAAACTCCGACATCTGCACCCACCGGTCTTCGGCAAAATGTGTGGGCACAATCTCGTAGGTATATTCGACCTCGCCCTCAGCCGGAATATTCACCGGCCGAGGCATCTTCACCACCAGGTCCGGCTGCGGAATATTCCATCCGACACTCCACTTCCGCGGCGGCGGAGCATCATGCACATTCCCCGCTGGCGCGCCCGCTGCTGCCCATGCCGAAATCGTCGCAATCTGCTGCTCAGTCAAAGAGATATCGTCAGCAAAGTGTCCATACCGCGGATCGGCAAACCACGGCGGCATCATCTTCATCTCGACCGCATGCGCCATCGCCCGTGCCCAAGGCCGCGTCTGCTCGTACGTCACCAGAGGCATCGGCGCAACTTCGCCCGCCCGATGACAGCTCTGGCAGTGATCCTGCAGGATCGGCGCCACATCTTTATAGAAGGTCGGAGAAGAAGAATTTTCTTTCTTCTGCGGCGCGGCAGAACAGAAGACGCCCAGTCCCGCAACCGCCAGGAGCGCAATCGCCCTGCATCCCATGAAGTGATTCTACAACCCCAATTTTTTCCTCCGTGTCCTCTGTGTCCTCTGTGGTGAAGTTCTTGACTTCGTTCGGGCACAGCGCGTCTCCGGAAAAGATGCTAAATTCAACGTTCATGTCCGCACCCAATTCCACTTTCGTCCGCGCCTGCAAAGCGCAGCCCGTCGACCGCACTCCGGTCTGGTTCATGCGTCAAGCCGGACGCTACATGCCCGAATACCGCGCGGTCCGCAAACAGCATTCCCTCCTCGAAATCTGCAAGAAGCCCGCGCTGGCCGCGGAAGTCACCATAACCGCCGCGGAGTTCCTCGGCGTCGACGCCGCCATCATCTTCGCCGATCTGCTGCTTCCCCTCGAAGTCATGGGCCTGCCATTTCATTTCTCCGCCGGAGAAGGCCCCGTCATTGAAAAGCCGGTTCGCTCGAAAGAAGACATCGCCAACCTGCGCACCGACCGCGCCGCCGAACTCGGCTACGTTTCCGAAGCCGTCGCCCTGGTCGCAAAGCATTTCGCCGACCGCGTCCCAGTCATCGGATTCTGCGGCGCGCCTTTCACCCTCGCCAGCTACATGATCGAAGGTGGAGGCTCCCGCAACTACATCCACGCCAAGAAAATGATGTACAACGCTCCCACCGACTGGGACGCGCTCATGCGCAAGCTCGTTTCGGTCACGGCAGCTTATTCCGCGGAACAGGTGCGCGCCGGAGCCGACGTCATTCAAATTTTCGACAGCTGGGTCGGATGTCTCAGCGTCGAGGACTATCGCCGCTACGTCCTGCCGCACGTGACGGCCATGGTGAAGCAGTTGCACAAGACCGGAGTGCCCATCATTTATTTCGGCACCGACAGCGCCACGCTTCTTCCCGCGATGAAAGAAACCGGAGCCGACGTCATCGGACTCGATTGGCGCATCCCGCTCGATGAAGGCTGGGCGCGTCTCGATCATCAAGCCGCGGTGCAGGGAAATCTGGATCCGGTTCTTCTCTTCGCCGACTGGAAGGAATTAAAGTCGCGCGCGGAAGACATCCTGCGCCGCGCCGCCGGACGCCCCGGCCACATCTTCAATCTCGGCCATGGCATCCTCCCCGAAACTCCAGTCGACAACGTGAAGAACCTCGCCCGTTTCGTGCAGGAGTATTCGGGGTAATCGGATTTGAATTCGCATCGGGTTTAGATTCGTATCAGGGTATGCCTTCAGGCATACCGTCAGTGCCGCAAACGGCTTGACCGGCTTCAGCCGCTGGGTTTCTGCCGAACGCAAGGAGCGTTCTTCCGTTCAATCATGACTCGCATCGCCATCATCGGCGGAGGCATCTCCGGACTCGCCGCCGCCTTCGCTCTCGAAGAGCACCGGCGCTCCGGCGCCGCCGTTGAATACACTCTGTTCGAATCGACTCCCCGTCTTGGCGGCGTTCTCCGCACCGAATATATCGACGGATGCGTCGTCGAAGCCGGCCCTGATTCCTTCGTCACCGAGAAACCCTGGGCCGCCGATCTCGCCCGCGCGCTCGGCCTCGGCGATCAGCTCATCGGCTCGAACGACGTCGACCGCAAAACCTACATCCTCACCCGCGGCCGCCTCGTCGAAATGCCCGACGGCCTGATGTTCATGGTCCCCACCAAAATCCTGCCCACCGGACTTTCGCCGCTCTTCTCCTGGAAGACGAAACTTCGGATGACGCAGGAACTCTTCCATCCCCCGCGTGCCCGCTTCGGCGACAAAAACGATCACGACGAGTCCGTTGCCGCATTCGTCGAACGCCATTATGGTGCCGAGATGGTCGAGCGCCTCGCGGACCCGCTCCTCTCCGGCGTTTACGGCGGAGAAGCCGCGAATCTCAGCGTTCGCGCCGTCCTCCCGCGTTTCGCAGAGATGGAACGCACCCACGGCAGCCTCGGTCGCGCCATGCTCGCCGCGCGCAGAAAGGTGTCTCAGGGATCGAAGAAGCCCGCGCCGCCGCTCTTTACTTCGCTGAAGAACGGCATGCAGCATCTCGCCGAAACCGTCGTCTCGCGCCTAACGCCGGCATCGTTGCTTACTGGAGCGAAGGTCGAAGCCGTTCAACGCGAAGCCGGAAGCTGGGTCGTCTCGGCTGGAATGAAGTCGGACCAATTCGATTCCGTGATCATCGCGCTGCCCGGTCCCGCTGCTTCGCAAGTACTTCGCATGGTCAGCGCGGAGCTTTGCAACGAACTCGCCGCCATCCAATACAGTTCCTCGATCACCGTCGGCCTCGGCTACGATCGTGATGTCCGCCACTCGCTTCCCCCAGGCTTCGGATTTCTCGTGCCTCGCAGCGAAGGCAAGCGCCTTCTGGCCGCGACTTTCGTCCACAACAAATTCCCGCACCGCGCTCCCGAAGATCGCGCTCTCCTCCGTTGTTTTTTTGCCGGATCGAACGCAGAAAACGTCTGGCCCCTCACCGACAACCAGATCGTCGGAATCGTCCGCAACGAATTGCAGCAAATCGTCGGGCTGAGCGCCGAGCCTCTCTTCGCCCGCGTCTACAAATGGAAGTCAGCCATGGCGCAATATGGCGTCGGGCATCTCGACCGCCTCGATCGCATCGAACGCCTGCGCCTGCAGTTGCCCGGACTCGCCCTCGCCGGCAACGCCTACCGCGGAATCGGCGTCCCCGACTGCGTCCGCTCCGGTAGCGACGCCGCAAAACAGGTCCTCAAAATAGATCGCTCAAAATAAACGAAGGCTATCAACGAGAGTTGATAGCCTTTCCTGAAATCCGTGCGCGACTCGTGACTTCCAGCCCGCTCAATCGCCTGAAGCTGCCGCCTCCTCGTAGACAACCTCTTCTGCCTTCTTAGGCCGCCGCGCCCGCCCAAACACAGCTTCCGTCACCAGCTTGAAAATGGTACGCCGGTTCTCTACCACCACCTTCAACCACGCCAACTTTCCCAACATCGGGAAATAAATTCCCCGGAAACAGAGCCGCGCCAAAAAAATGTTGATGCGATATCCCAAAGGCTGATCATCCAGCGAATCGACAGCCTTGGCGAGTGCCTCCGGACTATAAGCGTGCGCCCAACCATATTTCACTTCCGCATGCGCCTCGTCGATTGACATCTTCAATGGCGTATGCGCCATGGCGAACGGGATGAACTCCTGCCAGTGCTTTACACGTGTCAATCGTCCCGCGGCCTCCAGTCGCTTGTACAAAGGCGTCGCCGGCAACGGTGTCAGCAACCCAAAAATCGGCAGCCCTGGCGGCCACGTGCGCACTTGCGAAAGCGTGCGCTCGGCCACACCGACGGTGTCGTTGTCCATGCCAAAAATAAACGACGTAATCGCATAAACGTTCCGCTTCGCCAGTCGTTCCAGCACCTGCGCGTACTCGCCCGGCTTGTTGAATCCCTTGTTCATGTCTTTCAAGTTTGCGGGATCGATCGACTCCATTCCGATGAACACCCACTTGCCGCCCGACGCCGCAATCAGGTCGACCAGTTCCTCGTCGCGCAGCAAGTTGGCGCTGATCTGCGCTACCCAATTCAGCTGCGCGCCGGCAGCAATGATGTCGCGCAGAAGCGACTTCGTGCGCTTCACATTGATCGCGAAATTGTCGTCGATGAAAAACACCGCCATCTGCCCTTTTTCCTTGCGCGCCCGCGCTTTCAGCAGAAGCAGTTCGTTGACCACGCTCTCGTTCGTGCGAAAGCGAATCGAGTCGCCGAAAAATCCTGTCACCGTGCAGAACTCACAGCCATACGGACATCCTCTGCCCGACTCGACCGGGATAATCCGAAATGTTCCCCAGCCTTCGCCAACTTTCTTAAGCAGAGGAAACGCCGCCTTGGGCACCAGGTTGAATTGCTCGAGATCAATCGATTGCCACGGAATCACTGGATACTCTTTCAGCGACGGCTTCCGCTCTTTTCCCGTCTCATCCACCGGCGTATAGATTTCTTTGAGTTCGCCGCGCGCCGCGTCGTTCACCATTCGCGGCCAGGTTTCATCGGCCTCTCCCAACGCCACCGCATCGGCATGGCGCGGCCCGCCGTCGCGCCCCAGAGCTTCGTCGGCCAACTCCGTCACGTGCGGTCCGCCCATCACGACCTTCACGCCGGTTGCGCGAATTGCGTCGGCGATGCGATACGCCTTCGCGATCATGCGAGTCATCGCGCCGATCCCCACTAAGTCGATCTTCTCGTCGCGGACATACTGCGCGATCTGCACCTCGTCCATGGGCTTGGCGTTGCCGTCGATCAGCAATACTTCATGCCCTGCCGGAGTCAGCGACTGCAGCAGGAACATCCAGAGATGCGGCATGAAGTTGCGAGTTACCCCGTTGTCGGGGTTGTAGAGCAGGATTCTCATGACTGTTCCTTAGCGAACAAAGTAACGTGCTTCACCGCACGGAGCCGTCACGAGCGATGCCAAAAATTGGCCGGCGTACTTGCTCTTACAGACAGGGTCTTTGGTGGGAATTCAGAACCCGACGAATTGTACACCCGCAACGCGAAGTTCTGGATTTAAAGTCACTTATTGGGATGCGGGACGATAACGGCAAGATGTCTCGGTGAGTCGATCGTCTCGACGATGATTGGGTCAGGCGGGAATGGTGGTGCTCCGCTGCCGCGATCGCTCACGCCGCAGCCGCGCCACGACCAGTCGTATTTCTTCATAAGTAATTTCCGGAGGCAGTGTCTCTTTCAAGGGTTTCAATCGTTCCAGTTGCGCGATCTCCACTTTCGCACAAGCCGCCTCAATCACAGCCAGCTTGTTTCGATCGATCCACTCCGGACGAAATTCCACGTCGCCGCTCTCCACCAGGCCGGCAACCGCATTGACCACGGTCGACATCTGCCGCCCGCGAATCTGTGCAATCTCCTCGAGACTCTTACCGTCGGTCAGCAGGCGAAGAGTCTCGATCGCTGGCGCCGTTTTGCTCTCCGGCAGTGCCGATGCCCGCTCTCCGTCACGATACCGTTTCAGCGCCGCTAGAATCTTCTGCCCGTACATGTCCGCTTTGCGCTCGCCGATCCCGGTGATATCGAGCAATTGTGCGATCGACGAAGGTTTGAGCCGGCAGATCTCGTCCAGAGACGTATCGTGCAGCACCACATACGCGGGAACGCCCTGTTCTTTCGCCGTGGTTCGACGCCACTCGCGCATGTACTCCTGCAACTCCACATCACCGTCGGACACTGAACTCGTTCGCGCAGTGCGGGAAGCCGCAGCCGCAACGGTTCTTCGCACCGCCGCTGTGCTGGCGGCAGGCGTCATCCATTCCGGCGCCGTGGCGCACACGTCGCAAGCCGCGCACGAAGCCCATTTCGGCGTCTCGCCAAAGTGCGTGCAGATCTGTCGATGGCGGCACTGTTTCGATTCCACGAAGGCGCGAATGACGTGATATCTCTGCCATGCGCGGTCTCGTTCTGCTGAATCCGTAATCTGATTTGCAAAATAACCAAGCAAGCCGGCGTCCTTCTTCTGCCACAGCATCACGCAGTCGGCTGGATTGCCATCTCGTCCCGCGCGTCCCGCTTCCTGGTAGTACTGCTCGATGGATTTCGGCAGCGCCATGTGAATGACCGCGCGCACCGTCGCTTTATTGATGCCCAACCCGAACGCGATCGTGCCCACCAGCACGCGCACTTCGTCTGACATCCAGTGTTCCTGATTGCGACGCCGGCCGGCGTTGTCCATTTTCGCGTGATACGCGACCGCCGAAATTCCCTGGTCGCCCAGAAGGTCGACGGTCTCTTCCACTTTATTAATCGTGGGCGAATAAACGATCACGTTTCCGTCGTTGTAGTTTCGCAGCGCGCTCACGAGCAGCGCAAAGTGCTCCATCCCCTCGCACTCGCGCACGAGGTAACGCAGGTTGGGACGGTGAAAGCTCGCAATATACCGGTCGGGATTGCGCAACTCGAGCTGCGCGAGAATGTCGTGCCGTACATGCCGCGTCGCGCTTGCTGTAAATGCCGCAATCGGAAGATCCGGAAAACTGCCGCGCAGGCGCTTCAACTGCCGGTACTCGGGACGAAACTCGTGTCCCCACTCGGAAATGCAATGCGCTTCGTCGATGGCGAAGAATGAAATCGGCACCTTCTGCAGCCAAGTGATCGTGTCGCCACGCGCAAGCCGCTCCGGCGACAGATAAAGCAGCCGGTACGCTCCTTCGCGCGCCTGCCGCATCACGCGGTTCTGTTCATCATTGTTCAGTGTGCTGTTCAGGACCGCCGCAGGAATTCCCATCTGCGCGAGCTGCGCCGCCTGATCCTGCATCAGAGCGATCAGCGGCGAGATTACAACTGTCGTCTTCTCTGAGATCACCGCGGGCAGTTGGTAGCAGAGAGACTTTCCTCCACCGGTCGGCATCACCACGCAAGTGTCGCGTCCTGCAAGCAGGCTGCGCACAATGCGCTCCTGCAGTGGACGGAACGTACTGTATCCCCAGTAGCGCCGTAACGGTGTCAGCAGATCTGCTTCTGGGGCCATGGAATCAAGTATAGGGCGTGCAGAAAAAGCCGAAGGGCGAAGAGGGACTTTTCTCGCCCTCAACTCCCAATGTGGTCCATGCGAATGCGCTCGCGATAGATCCTTTCGAACGCCAGCCAGATCGCACCGACCACCACAAAGCACAGCGCGCTGCCTTCCGGACCAACCGATCCTCCGCTGAGCCAGTCCGATCCTCGCAGAGAAGAGCTGAGCAGATGACCGGGAGAAACCATTCCGCTGTCGGGCACCGAGTAGAAAAACGTCTCGCCCCAGTCCCACGCGGCATGAAATCCCACGGCGAACCACAAACTGCCTGTGCGCCGCAGCGTTAGACAGAAGAAGAGCCCGATGAAAGCGGCTGCCAGCGCGCCATTCCACTGCTCGCCACCGTTGCGCAGGTGAATCAAACCAAACGCGCACGAAAGCACCAATGCCGCAGGCCAGAAACCAATTCCGCGCGCCAGAGTGAACTGCGTATAACCGCGCAGCAGAAACTCCTCAAAGAATCCCACGAGCAGAAACATGAGCGCCCAGAACGCCGCAAACCGCGCGACGCGGAGTCCATGCAACACGATGTGGCCGAAGAGAAACGCGTGCAGCCCGTACAATGCGAACATCAGGACGCTGATTCCCGCGAATCCCCACGCAGCGCCGATCCAGAACAATCGCCCAAACACGAGATTTACCGGCAATCCATACGCTTTCCACGGACGCCGCTCGACTCTCGCCAGCACGACCGCCGGAACCAACGCGGCGGCGAGCGATCCGAATTCGGCAAGCATCATCGACCACAAACCGCTGGCGCCGAAGTCGTGCTGAGAAGCTAACCGGTCCGCCACAAACAGCAGCGGATAAAACATTGCCACGTAGAAGGCGAATCCCCAACCTGGCCGCAAACCTTCAGGGCCGACGAAGAGCGTGTGTGCATACGAAGGCTGCGAGGCGGCGGCAAACTCCGGAGCGGGTGCCGCATTCGGCGGCGTCGCGTTCTGAGTTTTCATTTCCAGATCACTCATGCCAGATTTTCTCCAGAGATCACCTCAGCAAATCATCTCCAGCAAGTCGCCTCTGCAAATCGTTCCCGCAAACCGCCTCCGACATGGTAAAACACTCGGCTCGACCTTATGCGTCCATATTTCACGCGCGAACGCTTCGGACGTCCGCAATTTCTGGCCGGACTCCTGCTGCTGGCATTCTTCGCGCAGGCCGCGTGGCTGGTGCGATCGGAACTTCGCGCAGGCAATGTTCCCGATGGCATTGAAGCCGCGCGAATCGGGGAAGGTTGGAAGCAGTGGCATGGGAACGGCATCGCCGCGGCTCCGTCGCTGGATGCTGCGGGAAGGGTGATTGAGGATCCGTTTCACGGCGAGGGCGGGAGTGAAGACGGCTTCGACACCGAGCATTCTCCGCTACTGTACCTTGTTTCGTCGGCGCCATTGTTGGGTTGGCCGCGCGATCTCGACCGCGAATCGGCCACGTACTGGCGATGGCTTCCGCGGCTTCCATTCCTCGCCTTTGGAGTTTTTCTCGGGGCATCGTTGTGGTATGTGGCGCGGCGCCTCTGCGGCAATACCGGAGGTTTCATCGCGCTGACGTTCTACTGCTTCTCGCCTTCGCTGATTCAGGCGAGCGCGGTCTGGCACACCGAGCCCGAAATCGCCGCGGCTTGGGGAGCTTTCGGGACCATCTTCACCGCCATCGCGGTCGCGCACACTCTCTATGCTCCGCGCGAGGTCGTGCTGTGGAACTGGCGGCGCATCGTGCTGCTCGGCATAGCGTTGGCCATCGCGGTCGGATCGCAGTTTTCGCTGATCATTCTTGTGCCGATGGCGTTGGCGTTCCTATTCTATGTTGCTCCAGTGCGGAGGCAAGCTGCGTTCGTCATCTGGATTGCATCGTGCGTTGTGGGTTTCGTTTTGCTGTTCGCGGTGTACTTCTTCCATCCGCATGCGTTTGCCGGGAGCATGCGTCACGCGGCGTTCTGGGGAGCGACGTGGCGCGGATTCACCGTGCTCGGAGTCTACGAGCAGGTTGCGGTGCGCATTGGACGCGCGTGTCCTGCGCTCGCCCTCGGGCTTCCGGTCACGCTGGTGACGTATGCGGTGTGGCCGCGCACGCGCTACTTCGGCAACACTGCGCCTCTGCTGGTTGCGCTTCTGTTCTTCGTTCTGGGGATGGCGCATCCGCACCTCGCAGGCGCAGGATTTCTGCTTGCGGCCATTCCGTTCGTCTTCATCTTCGTATCAGGTGTTCTGGCCGATCTGCTGGAGACGAGTTACCGTCCGCTGGTGGGAGCCTGCGTTCTCGGCATGATGGCAGCGTATGTGGTTTGGAGCGTGGTGAATCTCGCTCACGTTCCCCAAGGCTGAGGAAGGCTGGCGAGTCGCCCTCTCAAGAGTTGATACGACTCCGAAGAGCTTAAGGCAGTCTCCGACCGGTCCAAAACCTATCGGTCGCTGCCGCCGATGATCGACGGATCGCGGCTTGTGAGTCAAGGTTCGACGTCGGAATGAGTTGTTTTCTTTCGGAGTTTCACCGTGTGTCCCACGTACAGAAGCCACGCCAGGGCTGCAACGTTCATTACGGCCTTGCCGATCCAGTCGATGCGCAGGGCTCCGCCTACTTTGAAGACGACGAAGCCGCCGAGCATGCACGCGAGTACTCCGCCGAACGCGAGGGCGAAGCGATGAGCTTCGCCCCAGTTCGCGCTTGACGTCCAGCGCCGGACGAGCAAGAAAGTGATCGCGGCCCATGCGATCCCGGCGGCTAGAACCGGCGCGAACGGAAGGGCGGGCAAGGAACCGAAGCCGAGCAGAACGAAGGCCGCCCACGGAGTCCCGAGCGCACAAATGATGAGTTCCACCATGGAAGGAGATGGGGCGGAGTGGGTTTGCCCGCGATCTCCTGCTGGTTGGACCGACGGCAGCAGGTACGCTGCAAGGATCAAAAGCAGAATCAGCGAGGCTCCCGCCAGCATGTAAAGCGGCGGCGGAGTGTACGGGGGCATGTGGAAGACATCGACTCTGGCTTTTTGGGTCCAGCTGTACCAGGCCATGAACGCACCCACAACAAAAACGACGCTCGCTATGACAAGACCTCGCATGCGTAACCAGCATCGGTCGCGCCGTTCTGGATACACCACCTCAGTCAGTGCAACCGGCACCAGCACCACCCAAACACTCTCGTAGCCGAGCGCCCAGAGAAAGTAGACCCAGTTCACGCCCCAGACGCGGCCATACGCGTGTTGTGCCAATCCCACGAGCGGAGCGATGGAGGTCTGTTGGATAATGCACTCTTCGGCGACTGCCAGGGCCAGGCCCATCAGCAGCATGCTGGGCCATCCTTTTCGCCACCGGCGCACGCACTCGCGGATCAGCAAGGCGGCGCATCCCCAAGTCATGATCTCCGGGATGAGGACAAAGATGACGCTGAGGCGAGTGGCTCCGTAAAGCACCTCGGCGATGAGGGGAGAAAGCAGGAGCAAGGCGAAGGCAGGGGCAATTCGGCGACGGCCGGTGGAAATGGGCGCGGGTGAAAGGGCGGGTTCGAGGGAATGCATGGGTTAGGCCTGCCTGATAGAATAATCTTATAGCTAAGTATCTTACATCTAAGACAAATATGCCAAGCAAGAAATCGCCTCCGCGAACCTCGAGTTTGGCCTCAACTGCCGCCGTTTCTCCGCCCAGCATCCCTCAGGACAGGGCCCGTCCAACCGGCACGCGCCCGCCCGAGGGAGCGCCCAGCGGCGACTTAATGGGGCGCGAGTTGAGCGATGCGGTTATCTTCTTTCATGAAGCAGTGGCCGCCCACCTGGGGATGAGCGCTGCGGAATGGAAGTGCCTGGGATTGCTCGATCGTCTGGGGCCATCCACGGCCGGTCGCCTCGCGGAGCTATCGGGATTCACCACCGGGGCGATTACCGGAATCGTCGACCGCTTGGAGCGCGCTGGTTATGTGCGGCGTGAGCCCCATCCCAAGGACCGACGAAGCGTGATCATTCAGCCCTTGCACGTGAAAGGGATGCAAGAGCGAGTGATGCCCATTTTCCAATCGCTCGGCCAGGCCATGGCCGACGTAGCGGGAGGGTATAAGCCCGAAGAACTCGCCGCGATCGGCGCCTTTTTTCGCGACACAACACGAGTGCTGCGCGAGGAAACGGCAAAACTGAAACACAAACTTTGAGACTTGCCTTAACACCCAGCTGGAAGTATTCCGACGCACAGGCGGCGGTGTACAATCTGCTACCAATTTCACAGAAGAAAGAGGAATCTGCATGGATACATTCACACTTGTACACGTCGTGCTGAGCCTGATCGGGATCGGCTCCGGACTCGTTGTGCTCTATGGAATGCTCCGCAACAAACGCATGAACAGCGGAACAGCTCTGTTTCTGGCCACGACGGTGTTGACGAGCGTGACCGGGTTTTTCTTTCGAGTCGACAAGCTAATGCCTTCGCACATCGTCGGAATCATCTCGCTGGCTGTGCTCGTGGTGGCAATTGTGGCGCGCTACATGCGCAGCATGGCCGGAGGCTGGCGCGCGGCTTATGTAATCACAGCCTCAATCGCGCTCTATTTGAATGTGTTCGTTCTGATCGTGCAGCTTTTCAGGAAGGTGCCGGCATTGAAGGCGCTGGCTCCCACGCAGTCGGAGCCTCCGTTCGCAATTACGCAGGTTGCCGTGATGGTGATATTCATCGTCCTGACAATTTTCGCGGTGAAGAAATTTCATCCTGTAGCCTGAAATTTTCTCCGCCTCACTCATCGGACTTCTTCGGTTTCCCGGTCTGCCGCGCCCGCTCGACCTGGAGAACAGTGATCTTAGGTGGGAGATCGGCTGGAGGTGTCCGAGGCCGTACGGTGTGGCGCGTCTGCCCCCTGCGGTTCTGGCGCCAGGAGTTCCAGAACGGCGGAGATAATGACGCTGCTCTCGGACTTAGGGACAATCTTTCGCACGCCGATCTTCAGCGCCTCCACCTCGATGCGCGGAGACCAGTAAAGGGTATGCATCAGAATCGGGATGTGGGGCAGGAGTTTTCTAAGCCTTCGGGCCGCCGACATGCCGTCGAGTTGCGGCATAGCGAGATCAAGAATAATCAGGTCCGGTTTCATCTCTTGTGCTTTGACAATCGCTTCCTCGCCATTCGTCGCCTCCAGGACTTCCCAACGCCCGGCAATCTCCAATACCTGGCGCATGGCGGACCTCACCAACGAATTGTCGTCAGCGATCAGAATTCGGGCAGGCATGTACGAGACTCGGACAATCAGAGACGGTGGCGCCGCTTTGAAGCGTTTCTCGCGAATGTATGACGCCCTACCAATTAATCACGACCGCAGGCAGGCAGGAATAGGGAGAAGACTGTACTCGGCGATTCTGAGCACGTAGACGAGCGTACCGGGAAGATAACGTCAGAGACTTGCGGGGAGTTTACGCCCGGCCTTTCTTTGCGGCGACGGCAGTTTCTTTGCCGGCAACTTCCCACGGACGCTTGGGCCGGTCGAGCGGAGCCTTGTCGCGATCTTCGATGCGATCGTACTGATAAGACTCGCTTACGGTGCCGAGCGATTCGTTGTACAGGCTGGGCAGGCCGAGGGCAACCTTCATCTCTTCAGCGAACGATTGCAGCGCCTTGAGGTGATCGGCGGTGGCCGGGACTTCTGTCTTCGAAGTCTTTAAGAATTGCTGATATCCGCGGTTGACCAGCTTCGAAATCTCGCTTCCGATGAGGTAGCCGGGATATGCAAAAATCTTCACAAGATCGTCGGGCGTCTTCTGAATCGCGGCCGATACATTGTATTTGCGTAGGAACACGCGGCCGTTGGTGCCGGGAGCTTCGGTGATGTCGAACCCGTGGTCGCGCAGCCAGGCTAGCGCTTCTTCGTAGGTTCGTGCTTCAATTGTCTTAGGCATTGCGTTTTTGCTTCAACCTTTCCTTGCCGGCCGATGCTCTATTAGATGCAGCTTTATAAGAGCCGGGGGTAACTTTACAGGAGCAGCATCGCCGGGCGAACCTTGTTCATCTAAACAGATCGTCTGAACAAATTACTACATACCGCGTTTCCGATCCTATAGCACATTACGTTGGTCGCGGCGCTTCAGTTCAAATATGGCACAAGGCTCACCAAGAATGGCGGCAATGTCGACTCGGGCACAGCACAGCGGATTGCAGGATGCAGCGTCAGGACTGGGCGAAACGCTCGGGTCATACGCTGATCGAACGGATCGGAAACACTCCGCTGCTGCGTCTGGATGCGCTCACCCGTGACCTGCCGGGTGTAGCACTTCTGGGCAAGGCCGAGTGGTATAACCCCGGCGGATCGGTGAAAGATCGCGCCGCGGCGAATATTGTGGCCGAGGCTCGGCGGAGCGGGCAACTGCGTCCGGGCAAGATTCTGCTCGATGCCACCAGCGGAAATACCGGCATCGCCTATGCGATGCTCGGTGCGGCTGAGGGGTTCCCGGTGACGCTCTGCATGCCGGAAAATGTTTCGCGCGAGCGCAAGCAGATCCTGCAGGGCTACGGCGCCAACATTCTTTATACCGATCCCGGAGATGGATCGGACGGTGCGATTCGCATGGCGCGCGAGTTGGCCAGTAAACATCCCGACCAGTACTTCTATGCCGACCAGTATTCGAACGAGGCGAACTGGAGAGGCTCACTACCACGGGACGGCTAACGAAATCTGGCAGCAGACGCAAGGTCGCGTCACGCATTTCGTTTCAATGCTTGGTACGAGCGGCACGTTTGTAGGAACGACGCGGCGGCTGAAGGAATTGAACCCGGCTGTGCGTTGTATTTCGCTGCAGCCGGACTCGTCGTTTCACGGGATTGAGGGCGCGAAGCACATGGCCAGCGCGATTGTGCCGAAGATTTACGACCCGGCGCTGGCCGATGAGAATCTGGAAATCTCCACGGAAGACTCGTACGCGATGGCGCGGAAACTCTCGCGCGGCGCGGGACTGTTGGTGGGGATTTCTGCCGCCGCTGCTGTCGTGGGATGCCTGAAGATCGCGCATGAACTTCCGCTGAAGCGAGGACAGGAAGCGGTGGTGGTCACGATCCTCTGCGACTCCGGGGATAAATATTTGAGTGAGAGATTCTGGAGCGAAGGATAAGGGATATCAGATTGTTGATTTGAGATTGCAGATTGAGACCAAGGGCCTGTGGTTTCGAATCTGCAATCGAAATCCAAAATCTGCAATCCTCGCGTTGATGCTGAAAATCCAAAAGAAAGATTACGATTTCGTTCGCCGCCACGGCGAAGAAACCTATCCCCACGAATGCTGCGGCGTGCTCCTTGGACGCGTCGATGACGACGGCAGCCGCGTCGTGACCTCGACCGCTCGTGCGGGCAACACGCGCACCGACTCGGCGCACAATCGCTACAACATCGATCCCAAGGAACTGGTGCGCATCCAGCGCGAAGGACGCGAACGCGGCGAGGACATCATCGGCTTTTACCATTCTCATCCGGACCATCCGGCGCAGTGGTCGAAAACCGATCTGGCCGAGGCGCACTGGTTCGGCTGCTCCTACGTCATCACGAGCGTGGAGAAGGGTAAGGCCGTTCTCACCAATTCCTTCGAACTCACTGGCCCGGATGAGAACGACAAGCAGTTGGTGGATGAGAAGGTCGCGGTCACGTAGCACGGAGTCGAACTTGTCGAACTGCGCTCGGACAACCTGCCGAACGCGGGTGTCTCCACGTAATTCAAATCTAAATCCCTTGTTGGTCGCGGGAAGTGCGCGATTTTCACAGACCAGTAATACAGCGTCGGAAGCTCCTTAACATTGGCTGAAGTCGCGCAAAGCCGCGTTGGATGCGGTGTTTCGCATGGCCTTGATCCGCGGTTGCACCAAATCCTGTCACCGGCTTGTGGACAGCCTGCACTCGATTGAAAAAACAGATAGTTGCAGGCGCGTGTTTTCGATTGACTGAAAATTTAGAAGGAGTACAACAAGATTGTTCTTTGACAGCTTCTTGAGTTTATCCGGTTGGTGCGGCGTCCGGGGCTCGAGCGAAGTCACTTCCTCTACCGCGAGGCAGAGGAGGAGGGCAAGCAAGGGTCTAATAGCAAAGCGCTGGTCGAGGCGAACAAAGAAGAAATGTTGAAGGCAAGATAGAGTTCCGAGGCGTAAGGTAGGTTTTTCCGGTTGGCGGTGAGCCCGGAGCCCAAGCGAAGATCGCGCGCAGCAGCCCCGCAAGGGAAGCAGGCGCAGCAGGTCGAGCAAGGGTCAAACGCGAGCTACTGGCCGAGACGAATGGACCTTACATCACCTCGGAACTCTTATTTTTTGGGTTGAAGTCTAAGTTTAATTCTCCGATCCCTGAGGTCCTCTTCTTCTTTCCTATCGGTCGGTTGCCAGTGAGGACGTTTCCAAGCCAAAGAATTATCCGCGAGAATCCGCGTAAATCCGTGGCAAAAGGTTTTCGCTTTTCCTACTTCACCGCATTCCCCGGCCCACCCACTGCGTAGATTCTCGGTATCCTCTGCTCCAACGGCGGCAGCGCTGGAAACGCCGCGTGCGGCTCCGTTTGATACCAGTACGCGACCGAGAAATAATTGTCCGAGCGCACGTTGGCGTGCCCATGCTCGACCGTCGCGCGCAGCGACTTCGTAAACGGGATCGGCGAATCCAGGTGGAAGCGATACAGCGACCAGCGCCCGCCCGCGACTTCCTGTCCGACGACAGGCGCGCCGAATAATCCGTACGCGAACGGATGTCCGCCGAAATCCCATGCGCCCAGAAAATAATCTTCCGAGCCGGTGCCGTTGATCGAAGGCAGCGCCTCACCGTCGACGAAAAACATGTCATCGCCCTCGCCCCACCAGCCATCCTGATTTTCGAGCACCGACATGGTGACGCCGACGAAGTGCCCGCGTCCGGTCGCCTCCATCCAAACGTAGTTGCCGTCGCCATTCAGATTCTTCTTGTCGTTCACGATCGCGTCGCCATTCGAATGCCATTGATTCGTCCAGCCATGTGCGGGCGCGGCCTGGCGATACTGCGCGTGGAAGTAGAGCGAATCGGCCGGCAGAGGCTTGCTGTACGCGCGGTAATCGATGTTGAAATAAAACGCGTCGGTCTTTTGTGAGCCTTCGTTGGTCACGGTGATGCGCGCATGCTTCTGAAACGGCATGGGGAAGAAAGAGTTCAGCGCCTTGTCTCCACCGACCGACAACGGAATCGATTGGTAAAGGTGATAGTCGCCGAGGCCAAGTCCGAAGAAGTCGCCGATCGGAGTCTCGACGCTCGGCGTGGATTCTCCGTCCCAATACATGCGCAGCACCAGGGCCTTCAGATGGTTCGGATCGTCGCTGGCGATCGTGACCCAAACATGGCTGATGACGCCGGGTCCGGATTCGTCGAGCAGAGTGAGCGTGTCTCCCGGCGCAATCTGCCGGGCGTCACCATTGCCGCCGCTGCGGTCATAACTCGAGACCCGGTGCTGCACATAGTCTTTGGCTTGGGGAAGAGTAGAGATCCAAGATGCGGGATCCTGCGCGATGAGGGGCAGCGTCAACCAGCAAATGCCAAACAAAAATAGAAGAGTTGTTTTCATAAATCTCCTTACACTTATCCCAAGAACTTGAGGCTGCTTATGTGGTGGGCACTCCTGCCCGCCTCTGGCGCTGTAAAAAACGGAGCCGTGCAGCACGTGGAGTGTCCGATCATCACAGCGGTATGTTCCCATGCTTCTTCGGCGGGTTCTTATCCCGCTTGGTTTGGAGCATGGCTAGCGCCTGGATCAGCTTCTTTCGCGTCTCGCGGGGTTGGATGACTGCGTCGACGAAGCCGCGGTCGGCGGCGACGTAGGGGTTGGCAAAACGGTCGCGGAATTCGTCGATCTTCTCGCGGCGAAGCTGTTCCCGGTTGGACGCCGCGTCGAGTTCGCGTTTGTAGACGATATCCACCGCGCCCTCCGGTCCCATCACCGCGATTTCTGCGGTGGGCCAGGCATAGTTCACATCGGTGCGAATGTGCTTCGATGCCATTACACAGTACGCCCCGCCGTATGCCTTGCGCGTGATGACGGTCACCTTCGGCACGGTGGCTTCGGCGAATGCGAAGAGCAACTTCGCGCCGTGCTTGATGATCCCGCCGTACTCCTGCGCCGTGCCGGGAAGGAATCCCGGGACATCTTCAAACGTGACCAGCGGGATGTTGAAGCAATCGCAGAAGCGCACGAAGCGTGCACCCTTCACCGACGCGTTAATGTCGAGCGTGCCTGCCAGTACGGCAGGTTGATTCGCGACGATGCCCACGCTGCGCCCGTCAAGCCGCGCGAATCCAACAACAATGTTCTTCGCAAAGTGCTCCTGCACCTCGAAGAAATATCCGTCATCGACCACGGCGTGGATCACATCTTTAATGTCGTAGGGCTGGTTTGACTGCGCGGGGACGATTGTGTCGAGCGCGGCATCGGCGCGGTCTGCGGGATCGCTGCATGCTCTCCGCGGAGGGTCGTCGAGATTATTCGAAGGCACGAAGCTCAGCAACTCGCGCACCATCGACAGGCATTCGGCATCGTCATGCGCCAGAAAGTGCGCCACGCCTGATGTTTCGTTGTGCGTCATGGCGCCGCCGAGCTGTTCTTTTGTGACTTCTTCCAGAGTCACGGTCTTGATGACGTCAGGACCGGTAATAAACATGTACGAGGTCTTGTCGACCATCAACACGAAATCGGTAATCGCGGGAGAGTAAACTGCGCCGCCGGCGCACGGTCCCATGATCGCGGAAATCTGCGGCACGACTCCGCTATACAAAGTGTTGCGCAGAAAAATGTCGGCGTAGCCCGCCAGCGACATCACACCTTCCTGAATGCGCGCGCCACCGGAATCGTTCAGTCCAATCAGCGGCGCACCCATTTTCGCGGCGAGGTCCATGATCTTGACGATCTTCGCCGCATTTGTCTCGGAAAGCGATCCGCCGAACACGGTGAAATCTTGCGCGAAAACGTAGACGAGGCGGCCCTCGATGCGGCCGTATCCTGTGATGAAACCGTCGCCGTAGATTTTCTGCTCGGCCATGCCGAAGTCGGTGCAGCGGTGCGTGACGAGTTTGTCAGTCTCCTCGAACGTGCCCTCGTCGAGCAGGAACTCGACGCGCTCCCGCGCCGACATTTTGCCTTCTTTGTGCTGGCGCTCGCGGCGCTTGGCTCCGCCGCCATCTTCGGCAAGCTGGTTCCGCTTCTTGAGTTCGGCGACCTTTTGTTCGAGGTCCATGGGCGGAAATTATAGCGGTTGAGATCGGGTGGAGAGCGTGAAGGAAGACACGAAGCGCCGAGGCTCTCGCAAGAGAGCCCGTGGTCGGCGCTACTTTCGAGGATCGGAACGGATTGGCGGGGCCGCAGCCAGGCTCTTCAATTCATCCATGAGGCCGGCGATGGCTAAATCGTAGTTTCTCTCGCGATTCTTGGCCATGCCCGCAGGCTCAGGGTATTTGGTAAGTGTCCACAGGGGGATACTGGTTTTGAGATCGACGACGACTAACTTGATCTGCCACATATTCATCAACGCTTCTGACCTGTCGTTGAACCCGATCTCAAACACAAGATCCGCTTCGTCCGGCGCAGACACCAGTTCGTACCGCCCCCACTCTTTCATGGCGGCGTAGAACTGATTGTAAGTTCGATTTGGTCCGCCGCTGTACCAGTGGTCGTGGACGGCGCGAAAGTTGCTTTCTTCCCCACAGTTGGAAACGAACACCTTTTTTGCTCTGGCGATCTGCGCGGGGACGGGCGCTGGCGCCTCTTCCGGGGAAGTCTGTCCCCAAAGCGGGCAAGCCAGGAAAATAGGTAAAAAGACCAGTCGGATCAGAGATGATTTCGACATGAGGTTCGCCTCCTGCATCTGTATATACGAACTCGGGCTTGATTGATAAGTTGCGTTGCCGTCACTCCATGGTCCTCCGTCACAATGACCTCGCCGCCGTGCTGAGGTCATCAATGAGAGAAGCGTTCGACTTCACTGCGGTACACTGCACTCAATGTCCCTGACCGATCAAATGGGCTTCAGCTTTCGCCCGCCGGAGCGGCGCGTGTGGAAGGTGCGCGACCTGGTAGCGGCAGTACGTTCGCATATCGAGCGCGAATATTCCGACGCGTGGGTGGAAGGCGAGATCTCGAATTTTCGCGCCCCGGATTCCGGTCATCTTTATTTCACGTTGAAAGACGGCAACGCGCAGATGCGCGTGGTTATGTTCCGCTCGTCGGCGCGGCTGTTGCGCTTTCGTCCGGCGGACGGCTTGCAGGTGCTCGTGCGCGGCCGCGTGACCGTGTACGAAGATCGCGGTGAGCTGCAGATTTCGGCGGAATACATCGAGCCCAAGGGCGCAGGCTCGCTGCAACTGGCCTTCGAACAACTCAAGGCCAAGCTCGAAGCCGAAGGGCTGTTCGCGGCAGAGCGCAAGAAGGCGATTCCACAGTTGCCGACTCGCATCGGCATTGTGACGTCGGCGCAGGCGGCGGCACTGCGCGACATTCTAAACGTCATCGAGCGGCGTCATCATTCGGTGAATGTGCTGATTTATCCCGCGCAGGTGCAGGGCGACGCCGCTTCGCGCGAGGTGGCCGCGGGCGTGCGCTACTTTAACCAGCATGACAATGTCGATGTGATCGTTGTCGCCCGCGGCGGGGGCTCGGCGGAGGATCTCGCAGCCTTCAACGATGAAGCGCTCGCGCGCACGATCGCGGCTTCGGAAATTCCTCTCATCTCTGCGGTAGGGCACGAAACGGATTTCACAATCGTCGATTTCGTCGCCGATCTGCGCGCGCCCACGCCCTCGGCGGCGGCGGAACTTGTTATCCGCTCGCGGCAGGGAGTTGAAGATCAGGCGGCGGCTCTCCACGAACGCCTGAGCCGTGCCATGCGCTATCGCCTGCTCATGGGCCGCCAGGCGCTGACAGAACTTGCGCAGCACGGGGCCTTTGCGCGGATGATGGAAGTGATTCACCAGCGCCAGCAGAAGCTCGACGACTTGACGCACCGGATGGAGCTGGCCGAGCGTCTTTTGCTTGAAAAGTTGCTACGGCGTTGGGAAACCATTTCCGCCGCGGTCCGCCACTACGATTTACGTCTGGTGTTTGTCGGGGATGCGTAAAGAATTGGACAGCGGCACCGCCGCTCTTGTTTCGGTGATGCGCAACGTGATGCTGCAGCACAAAGTGCGCAGCGATCGCCTGCAGACCGCGCTTGAGTCGCTGTCTCCACTGGCGATTCTCGAACGCGGCTATGCTCTCGTGTTCGATTCCGAGGGAAAGCTGCTGAAAGACGTACGCGGCGTGAAGGTCGGCGACGAGATTTCCACGCGCCTGGCTCACGGCGAGCTTCGCGCTGCCGTAACGAAGAAACAGGAGTAGGCCGGCGTTTCAGCAGCGCGCGACATTGCATTTCGCGGGCGGCGCGGAGTATGGTTACGGTCGCCACTACAGAGGTTCCACCGGTTCTTACAGATGGTCTCCACCGTCTCCGGGTTAGCAGCAACTAAATATCAGGGGTGATTCATGAGCAAGAGTTTCGCGCGTCGCATTCAGCTCGGGGTTCTGTCGATTGCCGCCATAATGTTTTTCTCCGCCGCCGATTCCAGCACCCTGCCCAGCCCGCCGGTGGCAAAGAAAGTTCCGCACGTCACCGAGATTAACGGCCACAAGATGGTGGACAACTATTTCTGGCTCCGCGACAAGCCGAACCCCGAAGTGCGCGCCTACCTCGAGGCTGAGAACGCCTACACCGACGAGGTTATGAAGCCGACCGAGCCGTTTCAGGCGAAGCTCTATACCGAGATGCTCGGACGAATCAAAGAGACTGACGTCGAGGTCCCCTACAAAGAGGGCGACTATTTCTATTACTCGCGCACCGAGGCTGGCCAGCAGTACCCGATTCGCTGCCGCCGCAAGGGCAGCATGGACGCGCCTGAAGAAGTCATCCTCGACCAGAACGAACTCGCCAAGGGACAGGTCTTCATGAGCGTGCGGGCGTCCGAAGTGAGCCCCGACGGAAATCTGTTGGCGTACTCGTTCGACAACACCGGCTTCCGCCAATTTCAGCTGGCGGTGAAAGATCTGCGCACGGGCAAGACCTTGATGGACCATGCAGAGCGCGTGGGTTCGGTGGTCTGGGCCAACGACAGCAACACGATTTTCTACTCCCAGGAAGACGCCGTCTCGAAGCGGCAGTACCGCCTGTACCGGCATACCGTGGCCAGCGCGGGTCCCGATGCGTTGGTCTACGAAGAGCCTGATGAGCGATTCGACGTCTATGCCTACAAGACGCGCAGCGAGAAATTCATCTTTATGATGTCAGTCAGCCACACGACGACCGAGGCGCGTTACATTCCCGCGAATGATCCCACGCAAGACTGGAAGATCCTCGAACCGCGCAAGCAGGGCGTGGAATATTATCCCGACCACAACGCCGATTCCTTCTACATTCGCGTGAATGATACGGGTCGCAATTTCCGGCTGGTGAAGGCTCCGGCGACCGATCCGGGCAGCGCGAACTGGCACGAAGTGATGGCCGAGAGTTCCGCCATCATGATCGATGACGTGGACTTCTTCCGAAATTTCTGCGTGATGTACGAGCGTGAAAGCGGCCTGCCGCAAATTCGCGTCATCGACCTGCGCAACGGCCAATCGAAACGTATTCCGTTTCCGGAGCCGGCGTACGCCGCGTATTCCTACGTGAATCGCGTCTACGACACCGCCGAATTCCGCTACGGCTACCAGTCGCCGATTACCCCGCCGTCGGTGTTTGCCTACGACATGGAAAAAGGAACGTCGACTCTGTTGAAGCAAAGAGAAGTCCCCGGAGGGTATGACGCGAAGAAATATCAGGTCGAGCAGATTTACGCGGTCGCCTCCGACGGTGTGAAGATTCCGGTCTCAGTGCTGCACCTCAAAGGCTCGAAGATGGACGGCAAAGGCCCCCTGTACCTTTACGGATACGGGTCGTACGGAATCTCGATCGACATGTTTTTCAACCCGAGTATTTTCAGCATGGTCGATCGCGGAGTCGTCACTGCGGTAGCGCACATTCGCGGTGGTGGCGAGATGGGCAAGGCCTGGCACGATGCCGGCCGCATGATGAACAAGAAAACCACGTTCACCGATTTCATCGCCTGCGCGGAGGACCTGGTGAAGCGTGGGTACGGCTCGAAAGATCGTCTGGTGATCGAAGGCCGCAGCGCGGGCGGCCTCCTGATGGGTGCGGTGCTGAACATGCGTCCGGACTTATTTCACGCGGCGCTGGTCGGCGTTCCGTTTGTCGACGTGATGAACACGATGCTCGATGAGACTCTGCCGCTGACCGTGGGTGAGTTCGAAGAATGGGGAAATCCCAAGGAGAAAGCCGCGTTCGATTACATGCTCACGTATTCACCGTACGACAATATCGAAGCCAAAGCGTACCCGGCGATGCTGGTCAAGACTTCGTTCAACGACAGCCAGGTCATGTATTGGGAGCCGGCGAAATATGTGGCAAAGATGAGGGCGATGCGCACCGACCACAATATTCTGATCCTGAAAACGAATCTGAGTCCGGCCGGTCACGGCGGCGCGTCGGGAAGATACGATCGGCTGCATGAAGCCGCCTTCGACTATGCGTGGATACTGGGGCAGATGGGGATTAAAGAGTAGCGATTTTCACCCGGACCCTGCATGCATGTGAGATCCCATCGCCCCGCTGGAGAAAACGCGGGGCTTCGGGATGACGCCAACTGGAAGGATCCGTCGCTCAGATCAGCCCCGCGCGCACCCGCCGCAGAAAGTCTTCTCCGTCGGCTTTGGCCTGCGCCAGCGTCTTCGGTTGATTGCGGTATTCGAGAGCAATTTCCTGCAGGAAGAGTTCTACCGCATCCTTGGGCTTGAACCCCTGCGCAACCAGCTTGCGAATGCGCGCGGTGAAGTTCTCGCTGTCGGCGGTGCCTCCGGGGAGGCGCGAAAGGTGGTCAGTGCACTTGTGTTCGCGAAATTTGGCCGCTGCCAGGCGATCGTACGCGGTGCGCGCTTCAGGATCGTTCAGCAGGGTCGGCAACGGATAATTCCATTCACACTGCGAACATGTCCAACCCTGAAAACTGCGGTCGGAGCTCCAGATGCTTTTTCTGGCGGTCTTTTCTTCTAAAGCGCGGTGATCGGCGGTGTGGTTGTCCACGAGCAACACGGCTCCTGCCCACTGCATTCGTGGCCCATGAGTTCTTTGGAAAATACTACAGCGAATCGCGGCAAGTGGGAACTTACCTGAGGTGTCGAGAGCGGTTCGCGAGGCAGGCCGCCAGCGCTACTTGGCGAAGAAGTAGTCGAACGATTTCACCGCAGTGAATTCGTCGTCTTTAATGTCGAACACGGTGTAGAGCTTGGTCACGTGGAGCACGTCGTGAACTTTTTGCGTCAGGTTGAGCAGCTTGAGTTCGCCTCCGGCATTGCGCACGGTGGTAAAGCTGCCGACAAGTTCTCCCACGCCAGAGCTGTCGATGTAGTCGACGGCGGCGAGGTTGAGAATGATTTTCTTCCTGCCGTCGCCAATCAGGTTTCGTACGGCCGTGCGCAGATCCCCGATTTCATCGCCGAGCACGATGCGTCCATCAATGTCGAGGATGGTAACCTTACCGACCTCGCGCGTATTGATCTTAAGAGACATGATGAGACCTTGCTCGGCTGCCGATGGCCGGAATGGTAGTGGGTGCGACGTGGCAAGTCAATGGGATAACCCGCTCGGGGCAAGCCGTGCGTTTGAAATGGTGAGGGGCGTTTTGATTGCTGAACTCTAGGTGTGGGCGCCGTGCGGCCGCGAGTCCAGTTCGAGTGCGGGGAGTTGCACGCGATCCCGAATTTCCTGGATGGGGGAAGTAATGATCGGCGTCGGGTATTGTGGATGGCGGAATTCCAGGTGCATGCCTCGCCCCACGTATTGCAGCTTGAGCATCGACCCGCCCCAAGTAGACCCGGCGATCGCGACCTGCACTGGCTCGGGGCAAAACTCAGGATGCCCAGAAAGCAACGCCTCGCTCCCACCTAAAAGCACCGCCGTGTAGCGATGGTGCATGGTCTGGATTTCGAGGACGGTAGACGGCGGAAGGTCGTTCAAAAACACGCCGCCTTCGATTTCTGACCGGACAATCCCGCGGTTCACTTCGTCGGCCAGGTTGGGGTGAGGGTTAAACATGCGGTCGGCCAGAACGTAGGGTATCGGGTTTCCGGGGTGGCGGCAAGGGTCCTTTAGGACGGGGGCAGAAGCGGGGGAGCATGCCCTTTAGAGCGTGCCGACAGGGCCAAGGTTGCAGGATTTGTGAACCGCCCTCGCGCCCGTCGAACTGAGTCCTGTAACCCTCTACTCCAGATCTCTCCAATTCAGGCCTGTGCCCATGTCGACGCGAAGCGGCACGGCCAGGGCGTGGGCGCCCTCCATATGTTCGCGCACCAGCGACTGCATCGTCTCGACCTCATTCTCGGGGACCTCGAAAACCAGTTCATCGTGCACCTGCAGCGTCATTCTCGATTTCAGCCCGCGATCGCGCAGCGCGTCGTCGATGCGGATCATCGCGATCTTGATCAAGTCCGCAGCCGTGCCTTGCAGTGGAGTGTTGACGGCGGTGCGTTCGGCAAATCCGCGCTGGTTAGCGTTCTTGGTATTGATGTCGGGAATCGGCCGCACCCGTCCGAACAGCGTCTTCACTTTCATCTCGCGCCGCGCTTCTTCCAGAGTCTTGTCGATGAACGCGCGTACGCCGTTGTATCTTTCGAAGTACGCCGCGATGAATTGCTTCGCTTCGCCCGGTTCAATGCCAAGTTGCTGCGAGAGTCCGAAGGCGGAGAGTCCGTAGACAATGCCGAAGTTCACCACCTTCGCTTGGCGCCGGTGATCAGACGTAACCATCAGCGGCGGAACTCCGAAGACCTGTGACGCCGTGAGCGTGTGAATGTCGTCGCCGCGCCGGTAGGCCTCCACGAGCAGCGGATCGCGCGAGAAGTGCGCGAGCAGCCGCAATTCGATCTGAGAATAATCGGCGGTCAGCAACACGTGCCCCGGCTCTGCGATGAATGCCGCCCGAATGCCGCGTCCAAGTTCGGTGCGGATGGGAATATTCTGCAGGTTAGGATTCGCCGAAGACAGGCGCCCCGTGGCGGTTCCAGTCTGCCCGAAGGTCGTGTGCAGACGCCCGGTGCGTGGACTGATGAGCACCGGCAACGCATCAACATACGTGGACTTCAACTTGGTCAGCTGCCTGTAATCGAGCACCATGCGCGCGATCGGATGATTCTCTGCGAGCTCTTCCAGAACATCGACCGCCGTCGAGATGGTGCGTCCCTTGCCGTATTTCACCGGTTTCGGCAGGTTCATCCGATTGAACAGAACGTCGCCCAGCTGCTTCGGAGAGCCGACGTTGAATTCCATCCCCGCAGCTTCGTAAATCTCTTTGGCCTTTGCGGCAATCTCACGCTCGAGTTCGGTCGACATTCGGGCCAGCGCGGATGTATCGATCTTCACTCCGGCATGCTCCATGCGCGCGAGCACCGGGACGAGCGGCAGATCCATCTCTTCGTACAGCTTGACCAGCCCAGCTTGCTCGACTTCGCTGCGCAATGCGCCCGCCAGCCTACCTGCGATGTCGGCGGCTTCCGCCAAGTCTCCAGCGAGCTTCAGATTGAAGCGTCGCAACGCGACGTCCGCCAGCCGGTGCGATGAGTACGTCGGATCGAGCAGGTACGAGTACAGCATCGGATCGTGAAGCACACCTGCGGGCTCGATGCCCATCGGCTCAAGCGCGTGAATGGCGGCCTTGTAATCGTGAATCGTCTTGGGGACGGCCTTGTCGGTCAATAGTGATCGCAACCTGGCGCCCGCCTCTTCGGTGTCGAGCTTCACAATTGTTGCGAAGCCTGCCATCCCAGAGATCGCGACCCGGCAAGACGCAGTTTCAAATAGCGAGCCCGCGACTGCGTCCCCCGCTCCTGCGCCTATTAAAGATCCGCTCATCAAAGATCCGCCCATCAGCGACATCTGCGCGTCCTGCGGAGCGTCTTCCTTTTCTTCTTCCTCGGGAGCAGCCGCCGATTCCTGCTGTTCAATGGCCACAGCAAGCGCGTTTCCTTCTCCCGCTGCGCGGAGCATGCTCTCGACATCTGCAGACGACTTTGCTTCGTTGTAGTGCGAATCGGTGACTTCAACGACTGGCAGCAACTCTTTGAGCAGCGACGTAAACTCCAACTCAGTGAACAGAGCGCGCAATTCATCCAGATTGGGCTCGCCTGCGCGCATGGCGTCCACGTCAAGGTCGACCGGAACATTTGTGTCGATGGTCGCCATGCTCTTGCTGAACAGAATCGTCTCGCGGTTGTTCAGCAGCGACTCGCGATACGTTTTTCTCTCGACCTCGGCAGCATGCTCCAGCGCTTGCTCGACCGAGCCAAATCGCTTGATGATTTCCACCGAGCCCTTGTCGCCGATCCCCGGCGCGCCAGGTATGTTGTCGATCGAATCGCCGCGCAGCGCCATGACGTCGATGACGCGCTCCGGCGGCACGCCCAGAATTTCTTCCACCTTGGCGGCATCGCAGATCAGGTTGTCCTTCGGCGGATTCAGAATCTGCACACGCTCGTTCACCAGCTGCATCATGTCCTTATCGCTGGAAACGACGTACACCGGATGCCCCGCGTCGGCGGCCTTGCGCGCCAGCGTGCCGATCACGTCGTCGGCCTCGAACCTCGCCAGCTCCAGTATCGGAATGCGGTACGCCTCAAGCGCACGCCGAATGTACGGAACCTGCTGCACGAGATCTTCCGGCATGGCGGAGCGGTTCGCCTTGTAGCCTTTGTATTCGACTTCGGTAAATGTCTGCGTTTTGATGTCGAACTTTTTTACCGTGGTGACCGCCTCGGCCTGCTCGTCGCGAAACGTTGGCCCGGCGACGTCGAACACTGCAGCAAGATATTCGGGAGAAAAATCGTCACGCAGCTTCCGCAGCATGTTCACGAAAACTAGAATTGCCGCCGTGGGCAGCCCCGTCTTGGTCGACATCGGACGTTGGCGCGCCATCGCGTGGTAGGCTCGAAAAATAAACGACATCGTGTCGATGAGGAAGATGCGCCCCGTCGAAGCGAGCGTGGCTTTGTCGCTCCCAGTGGGCGCGGCCGAAACGGATTCCGATGATTTCTTTCGCGAAGGCACTACGGCCAGTTTAGCAGCAGCAAGTGGCCGCTGCGGGCGGTGGAAGAGCGCGCCTGCATGGGCCGCGTGAGCTAGAAGTCCACTCTAAAATCCGCCTGCACGTACATCTTTTCCTTACCCGCGGAATTATTGCGGAAGATCAAATAATACTTCGCCGGTTGACCGAAAGTGGGAGGAATGCTGAAGTTTACTTCCTGCGAGTGCGCGTCCTCAGCCGAGAACGTTGCCTCGCCCGGGCGTCCGCTGAGAAGATCGGCGAATTGCTTCTCGTTCATCAGAAGAAATTCCACCTCGGCGCCGGAATCGCCGGATTGCGCGCCCGCCTGTTCCAGAAACGATCGATACGTTCCATGCAATTGCGGAGTGGACGCATGCGCCGGAATTTCGAACGGCAAATCTACGACTCCGGCCACGCGAAAGGTCTTGTGCAGAATTGGCTTGCTCGTCCCCACAGGCGAATCGCCAACCTGTTCGACGGTCGTCAACGTTTGCGAAGCAGTCTTCGTCTGAGCCGGCGTTTCCGCCGCCGAGCCTTGCTGCCGCGCCACATAGTCGGCCATCGGACCGGTGATTGTCACCGCTTTCTGCGCCTCTTGCGCCTCCTCGTACGTAGCCTGCGTTTGCAATTGCGCAGAATCCGTTTCCGGCACCGCGATGTGCCGGCGATGCGTCCATGCATACGAGGCGACGAGCACCAATACGACGGTCGTTACAAGCCATCCGAGCCACTGCTTCATATCGATGCCTCACTTTCTCCTACAAAATGTTAGCGAGCGGCGGCGGTCGAAGCCAGACCGGACGGGCAGAATCGATTACTTCAGTTTGCGCTTCGGGCGCAGAGACTCACGCCAGTGCGAGTGCATTCATGAGGAGAAAACAAGGTGGGAAGAAGGTCGTCGAGATTCAGTGCCGCGCGGATTTCTCCGCCACTGATTTTCCGAACATGGTGTTGAAGTGCAGCTGAATCTCTCCGCATGTGCCCTGTTCCGGCGAATAGACCACGCAGGTGTCGAACGGACGCGAGTACACGTGCAGGCTCACGGCTCTCTGATTGAATTCCCGCGGATTCAGCACGCGGTGCACGGGATCAGCCGGATCAACCGCGCAAGGCTGCAGTAATATTCATCTCGACCGTGTTGCTTGGCTCAAGGCGGCAACTGCCACCTTGCAGATCCTGATGAACGAGATGAAAGTTCTCCACGTGCAGACGCCCGACGGGCACGGCCATCCAGCAATTCTGGTCGCGATGGTTGTGCACCGAACTCGCCTGCCCGACCTCCCAGCAGATCGCCATCAACTCATACAGTGGCGTTCGATCAATCAGATTGCGGGTGTAATGCTGCCGGTCCCAGTTGAGGTAGGGAGCGAGCGACTCGGCGCTGACGGGCGTCTCCTGCAGAAACCGGCGAACTGTCTCAGTCTCATCAAAGGCGCTCTCCGGCAGTTGCCGCAGCCCTTCAACAAGTCTTTCAATCGAGACGGTCTTCGCAGAGGTGATCATCAGGCGCTCCGGAGATAGAGTATAGCCTAGCCAATCACGTGCGGCGGCTACTTGCTGTTAGGCGTTCTCTTGGTCGCGGGTCTCCTTAAATTGCGGAAATTGTTACTCGGCGTCATCCCGATGGCCCGCGTTTTCTCCAGCGGGCCGAGGGATCTCGCGTGCGTCCCGTTGTCGTCCGGCGCAACGGATAAACGTGCCGTTCTTCGCCCCGCTTAGGATCGTACCCATTTTGGCAAAGCCGAAGCCGAAGACCTAACACCCAAGACCGTTTCTCATGGTTGCGTCCCCGCCCCCAGAATTTCCTTGCTCCCGCCCTGCGCCACCGCCGGATACACCGCTCCCTTGCGTCGCCGCAATTCCTGCGGCAGGTCCGACTTCAGCAGCCACAAGCCTGCGGCGCTCGCCGCCGCCCACGTTACCGAAACCAGAGCGAGTTGCGCCAAATCGGCGACGCGGCTTCCGTGCCCTGATTTCGGCAGCGGCACGATCTTCGCTAATTCAAAACTGATTCCTCCCGCTACTACCGCCGTCACCGCCGCCTTCGCAATCTCTCCCCAACGCAACTCCCAGAGCGAAACCAGTTTCCTCGCATGCAGCAGCAACGCGAGCGCGAGCAGGTTCGCGCCAATCCCAATATCCGAGGCCCATGCCAGCCCCACAACTCCGAACGCGCGAAACAGGATCGAATACACCGGCAACGACGCGGCAGTAATCACCGTGACCGCGACCATCGGCGTGAGTGTGTTTCCCGCCGCGTAAAACGCCCGCGCATACAGCCCCTGTGCCGACCACAACGCGAGCGACAAAGAAAACCAGAAAAAATAAATTGCCGTCGTTTGCGTATCCGCGAACACAAACTTTCCGCGGCGGTAGACCAGATCGATCACCGGCAGCGCGGCCGCCATCATCCATCCCGTCGCCAGAAACGCCGCCGCCGAAACCCGGTACACGGAATCGTTCACCGTGCCGGCAAATTCCTTCATCTTCTTTTCGTTGAAAAGCCGGGCGAAAAATGGCAGCGATGCCTGTCCCGTCGCCTGTCCCAGCACCGCGATCGGCACGGCAAACAATCTCTTCGCATAGTTGAGCCGCGCAATTTCGCCCACGGCGCTGGCGGCGTAGTGGCGCAGAATCCAGTCATCTGCCGTGACGAGCGAGACGCCCAACATCAGGGGCACCGAAAGCCGCACCCACTCGCGAAAGGCCGGATTCATGATGTCGAACGACGGCTTGTATCCCGTCCCGATGCGCGCGGCCCCGATCACGCTGGCCAGAAAAGGACCGATGACGCTCCCCACCAGCGCTCCATACGCCAGCGACGAGATGCCGAAGCGATGCCCGCCAATCACTCCTCCGACGATGATGAAAACGTTGTAGAGCAGCGGCCCGAAGGCGGGAAACAGAAACAGCCGGTGCGACAGCAGCACCGCCGACACCACTCCGCCGACGTAGAAGAAAATCTGCGCGGGCAACAGAATGCGCGTCAGGTGAACGCAGAGCTCGATCTGCTGCGGAGAGAATCCCGCATGCGAGCTCGACGGCCCAAACATCCAGCTCACAAACTGCGGCGTAAAGATTTCCGTGAAGATCGTGCCGAGAATCATCACGACGGTCATGACCGTGATGATGATAGAGAAGGTTTTCTGCGCGTCGGCCTCGCGCTTCTCGGCCAGAAAGCGCGTGTAGATCGAAATAAAAGTAATCGAGGCCGCGCCCCCGGCGACCACGTAGTTCAGCCAATCGGGCAGCGTGAACGCTGCAACGTACGCGTCGGTCTGCGCTCCCGCGCCGAAGGCGAATGCAATGTACGCCTCGCGCGCGTAGCCGATCACGCGCGACAGCATCACCGCAGACATCAGCAGCAGCGTCGCCGAAAACGCCGAGTGCTGGTGCGATGGCCGGAAGAATCGGAAAAGGCGCGCCAGGCCGCGGCTCTCGTCGGGGCTATTCCCGGCGCTCGAAACGTCAGCAGAATTCGGCATTCAACCGGGATTCTACACGGAAAACGAACCTCTCCCGGTTACGCCGCATGGTTCCGGTTCGCAATTCAGGTTGCGAATTCCCTATTCGGTCACGGCGCTGCCCGCCGCGTTTATAAATCGTGCCGCCCTTCATCACGAAGTCCACGTGCTCCAGGGCGCGAACATCCGCGAATGGGTCCGCGTCCACCGCAATGATGTCGGCATATTTCCCCGCCTCGATCGTTCCCACGTTCGCCGACCGCCCAATCAGATCGGCCGCGCTCGACGTCGCCGCGCGGATCGCCTGCGCCGGCGTCATCCCATATTTCACCATGTAGAAAAATTGCTTCGCATTGTCGCCGTGCGGATACACTCCCGCATCCGTGCCGAACGCCATCTTCGCTCCCGCTTTTACCGCTTTCTCGAAGTTTTCCCGCTGCAACCGTCCGACCATTCTTTCTTTGTCGATATTCTCCTGCGGAAGTCCCACCTTCGGCGCCTCGTTCAGAATGTAGTCGTCGTTGTAAATATCCATGACGAGGTAGGTGCCGTGTTCCTTCGCGAGCTTGATGCCTTCATCGTCAATCAGGCTTGCATGCTCAATCGAATCGATGCCCGCCAGGATCGCATTCTTGATCCCCTCGGTTCCATGTGCGTGCGCCGCGATCTTCCGTCCCGCCATATGCGCCGTGTCGGCGGCCGCTTTCAATTCTTCGAACGTATATTGCGACGCCCCCGGACTATCCCCGCGCGAGAGCACGCCGCCGGTCGCGAGAATCTTGATCACGTCCACGCCGTACTTCACCTGCGCCCGCACCACGTGCCGAATCTGGTCCGCTCCGTCGGCAATCTGAAAATTGCGCTCTTCCGGAAACATCGAGACCCGCGTCTGTGGAGAAAAATCATTGAGATCCCCGTGCCCGCCGGTAATCGAAATCGCAGGACCGCTGGCCACGATCCGCGGCCCCGGAATCAACCCCTCGTTAATCGTGTTGCGCAAATCGACCGCAAGAAACGGCGGCGATCCCACATCGCGCACCGAAGTGAATCCCGCCTCCAGCGTCTTCCGCGCATTCACCACCGCGGCGAAAGCGTGGTCAAAAGGCGTGTCTTTGAATCGGTAAATTTCGTTGTAGCGATCTGCGCGGGCACTGAGGTGCGTGTGGCAGTCGATGAGCCCCGGCAGCACCGTTGCGTGAGATAAGTCGATGACGTTCGCGCCCGCCGGAATGGCGGTTGCCGAATTCGGCACGACGTTTTTGATGCGTTCTCCTTCCACCACAATCACGACGTTCTGCCGCACGGCGTCGCTGGTCGCATCAAACAATTTTCCCGCGACGATGTACGTCGTCTTTGGAGCGCTTTTCTCGGCCGCCGCGCTAGAAGTCTGTGCGCAAGCGAAGGGCACTAGAGCCAGAGCCGCCGCCATCAAGCGAGCCATTTTGTGCATTGAAAATTCCCCCGGAGTTTCAGATCGCAAGAGTGTCGCGGTGGGGGCGCTCGATTGTCAACCGGGCAGAAGGGATGTCAAATGGTTCAAGCGGAGTCATCCCGAAAGCCGCGTTCTCTCCAGCGGGCTGAGGGATCTCGTGGCGAACCTCGGCTCGTCTCTGACAAAGTACCGTCGCCAGCCAGCCTACTTCTCAACCTTCACGTACACTCGCCCGGCCGAAACCAGATCCACGCCCGGCACCTCGGAACCCAGTCGCACATGCTGCCACCCGGACCTCTTCTGAGGCTGCGCCACAAAAGTCAGAAAATACTGATGCTGCAATCGAAGCGTAAGGCTGTCCAGATATGGAGCAAACGCAACCGGCGGACCGGTGAACCCAATGTAATATGCATCGCCCCCGGTCTTCTCCGCCAGTTCCGATAGATAGAGCTGCCCCCAATACGTTTCCCAATAGCTGTGGCCGTAATGCCCTGCTCCGGGAGTGTAGATCGCCGAGACGGAAATGCCCGCGCGCCCGGCGTCGTCAATTGCAGTCTGCAAGTACGGATCCAGCAGATCGCCAACACCGTAATAGCGATCGACTCCATCGCTGATCATGAGCACTTCGCGGCGCGCCGAACTCTCCGGCCACCGTTTGACCAGATCGCTCAACGAAAAATACGGACTCGCATTCACCCCGGCCACGCCCATCGGCAGCCGCAATGATTTCGCGGCTGCGGCGTGGTCATTCGTCAGTTCTGCGACGATCCGCGCCGTCCCATTCTGCATGTACGCCACGCCCACCTTCGTCGAAGGCGGCTGCGCATCGATGAACTTCCGCAGATCGTCGAGCTGGGAGCCCAGACTCGAGTCCGCCTGATCGTCGATGAGAATGAACAACTCCAGCGCGGCGTGATCTCCCTGCGCCGGAGCCCAGTCGGTCACGGTGTCGCGTTCGTGTCCCTCGTACACCATCACTTCATCGCGATTGATCACCGGCACGCTATTGCCGTGGTGTGGCTCGACTGTCACCAGCAAGTGCGCCGGAGTGCCTCCGACCGCCGGCGCCTGTTGCGCAATAGCGCTCGCACTCCACAACCACGCGGTCAATCCAAGAAAACCTACGGCCAGAAAACGAAACTTAGTCATAACGACCTCTCTTACACGTCGAGACTCTTTCACATCATCCTTGCGACAGGCGCAACCCTCTCGGTTGAATTGCCTGCCGCAAAACACAGAGTCGTCCATTCCTTTAGCTAGTCACTTAGATGTCACGAAGCCCTAAAAGGTGATATGTTCCGCGGAAGATCTTGCCGTCTTTGACGCGATGCGCCAGGCTCTGATGCGATAATCAGCTGTGGCCAATTCGACGCCAGTCCAGACACGTTCCGCCGTTCTTCGCCGATCTTTCCGCAAGGATTTTCCGGCCGCCGTGCGCGGAGAAGGCGTCTACGTATGGGATTCCCAGGGTAACAAGTATCTCGACCTCGCCGGCTCTGCCGCGGTGAACTTCATTGGACACGGCGTCGCAGAAATTTCCGCGGCCATGGCCGAGCAAGCCGCGAAGCTCGAATTCGTCCACACCAGCCAGTTCACCACGCCGGTCGCCGAAGCCTATGCCGAAGAACTTCTCGCCTTCGCCGGAGAGCATTTTCGCGACGGCGCGGTCTACTTTACCTGCGGCGGCTCCGAGTCGATCGAGACCGCATTGAAACTCGCACGGCAATATCAAGTCGAAATCGGACAGCCCGCCCGCTACCAGATTCTCAGCCGCCGGCAGAGTTATCACGGATCGACTCTCGGCGCGTTATCGGTGTCAGGAAACAAACGCCGCCGCGAAATGTATCTGCCCATGGTGCGCGAGTTCGCGCACGTTGGCATGCCGTATTGCTACCGCTGCGATTTCGATTGCACCGACGGCTGCCGCAACTGTGGCCAGCAATACGCCGCCGAATTAGAACGCGCCATCGAAGCCTCAAACGGCGAGGCCGCCGCCTTCATCTTCGAACCGATCAGCGGCGCGACGCTCGGCGCCGTCGTACCTCCGCCGGGATATTTGCAATCCGTCGCTGAAATCTGCCGCCGCCACGGCGTTCTCCTCATCGCCGACGAAGTCATGACCGGCATGGGACGCACCGGACGCAACTTCGCCGTCGAGCATTCCGGCATCAAGCCCGACATTCTCGTCACCGCCAAAGGACTCTCCAGCGGATACGCCCCACTCGGCGCCGTTATCGCGAGCAAGAGAGTCGTTGACGCCATCGCTAATGGCTCCGGCGCGTTCCTGCACGGGTTCACCTACAACGCGCATCCCATTTCGCTAGCCGCCGGACGCGCCGTTTTGCTTCACTTGCGAAACAAGAAGCTAGTCGAAGCAGCCGACTCCAGTCGCGTTACCACGCCTGCAGCCCATTTCAAACAGGCGCTCGAGACCTTGCGCGAAGACGAATCAGTCGGCGATGTTCGCGGCATCGGCCTGCTCTGGGCCGTCGAATTCGTCACCGACAAGCGCACGAAAAAACCATTCGCCCCAGCTCAGAATTTCGCCGGACGCGTCGCCGCCTCCGCCCTCAAGCGCGGCCTCCTCGTCTACCCAATGCAGGGCAGCGTTGATGGCATAAGCGGCGATCACTTATTGCTAGCTCCCCCGGCCGTCATCACGCCGGCTGAAATCCTCCACTCAGTTGAGCAGCTAGCCGTGTCGATCCGCGAAGCGAACTCGTAGCGCCGCCGTCCCGGCGGCTGTCCAGCGGGCGTCCCCCGCGCCTTTCCCCACCACGAAGACGGTTTATCTCCCCACTCAGCCCCCACATTTTCAGTCACTTGCGGAATGACCTTCGTTTGACTCCCCGTGCATTGCCGCCCCGCGTTTCCGGCGCGACAGTGTCATCCAGCACGATCCAGAAGCCGCAACTCGGAGGCACATATGGCCACTCCCGTATCTCAAACTCTCGGTTCCCACACTCTCGGTTCCCAAGCCATGACCGAATTCTGCGAACAAGTGAACCCGCGCGTGCTGGCCGCTCTTCGTGATGAAGAGATGCGCCGCATGCGTCCATCCCCCGACATGCTGCGCGTTCAGGAAAGCTGGGTCGCCTCTGCAGAAAAGCGAGTCTTGCTCTGGCTGGCCGCACGCACGCCTGGCAAAATTGGTCCAGACCACCTCACCGTGCTAGGTCTGGTCGCGCAGATTGGCGCCGGAGCCTGTTACGCCCTCGCCGCCTGGAATCGCTACGCGCTTCTCGGCGTGATCGCCTGCCTCGCCCTCAACTGGCTCGGAGACTCGCTCGACGGCACGCTCGCCCGCGTCCGCCAAACTCTGCGCCCGCGCTACGGATTTTATGTCGACCACATGGTCGACAGCTTCGGCGCCCTCGCCCTCATGGGCGGCCTCGCGCTCTCGGGATACATGCACCCCGCAATCGCCATCGGCCTCCTCATCGCGTTCCTGATGCTCTCCATCCAGTCCTACCTCGCCACGCACGCCCTCGGAGAATTTCGCATCTCGTTCTGGCGCTTCGGTCCGACAGAACTTCGCATCCTGCTCGCGGTTGGAAACCTCGCGTTGTTTTGGAAGCCGATGGTTCACGTCTTCGGTGGGACATACCGCCTCTTCGACGTCGGCGGCACAATCGGCCTCGCTGGCATGGGACTGATGGTCATTGTCTTCACTCTGCAGAACACGATCCGCCTCTATCGCGAAGAGAGGATTCCGCAATGACCGCCCCCGTGAACTGCCCCGAACTAAAGCCGTCGACCTCCACGTTCGTGCGCTGGTGCAAATTCAATCTCGTCGGAGGAATGGGAATCGTCGTTCAGTTTGTCGCGTTATTCCTGCTGAAGAGCGGCCTGCACTTCGACTATCTGCTGGCGACCGCCGTTGCCGTAGAAGCCGCGGTCGTCCACAACTTCGTCTGGCACGAGCAATTCACCTGGGTCGACCGAGTGTCTCCGCATCCCTTCAAGGAGGAAACGATTCGTACTAAAGCAGAAACGATTTGTACTAAAGCAGAAACGATTTGTACTAAAGCAGACCCGATTGCTACTAGAGCAGAAACGATTCGTGTTAGAGCTGTAGCGATTCGTATCAGGCGACGCCTTCAGGCAGCGCGTAAGAACTCGAAAACCGTTGCGCCTTTAGGCGCTGCAGAGGCCGCTGGGGCAACCGCAGATCGTTATCGCCAGAGCCTTCGTCGCCTACTTCGTTTCAATCTCACCAACGGAGCCGTCTCCATCCTCGGCAACCTCGCACTGATGAAAGTAATGGTAGGCCAGGGCCACATGAACTACCTGCTCGCGAACGCCATCGCGATCACACTTTGTTCGCTGGCAAATTTCCTGGTGAGCGACGCCTGGGTCTTCGAGCGTCGCTGACGATCTCACCGCGCTTCAGAAGTCTCTTGCAGCAGGACCACGTCCGAGACGTCGTTTTCCCGCATCACGCCAATCCATTTGCCGTCGGGCGACAAGTGGAATCCGTTGATGTGGCCCGCCGCAAAGTTTGTGAGTTGGTGGCCAGGTGTCCCATCCAGCGGCTGTAGCCACAAGTTTGCAACGCCTTTCTCCGTGATGTCGTAAATCAGGGCCTTGCCATCCCGACTGAACTTCGGGCCACCGGTGTAAATCGAAGTCGCGGTGATACCTGCAGAAAATCGAGGATCGCGATCGAGGACCGACGGCGGGCCATCCCCGGATGCGTCAAGGCTGCCGACCACTAGATTCGAGCGCATCGGTGTGTTCGCGCCCGCACCAATCGTGACATCGACAAACAGGAAACGCCGCCCGTCGGAAGCGAAGTCGATATTCCCCAGATATTCAAACGTATTCGGAATCCTCGACCCGCGAACTTCCTCCGGAGTCCCGGCGCCATGGGCCGGAGCTCGCATCACCCTTACCAGAGTATCGATATAGTAGACCCACTTGTGATCGGGCGAGCACGCCGGGGCACTGTTGGATTTGCCGCTGCCGATGAGCCGCGGATTGGAACCATCGGCGTCGATTCTCCAGATCGTTGTGCCGTCCGTGCCCGTGCGATAAGCCCAGTTCACCACATACCCGTCTCCGCAACGGGAAATACTGACCACCGAACCGCCCGGATCGCTGAGCAGTGTCTTCAACTTCGATCCGTCCGGGCGCACCTGTGTAAGAGCTGATCCATCCGACACAATCAAATTCCCATCCGCACTCCACTCAAACGCATTTACATTCTCGATCTCGGAATTAAGCACGGCGCCGTCCGAGAGTCCGTGGGCCGGAATGATCGCGAGCGTGCGCGTCCTCTTCATCTGTACCGTGGCCGCGGTCTTCCCGTCCGACGAGAGACTCAGTCCCGAATAACTGTTGGTGTCCCGCGTTATGGGTTGCACTTTTCCGCCCGACGGAGATATTACGCCGATTTGCTTGCGGTCCGGATTCGGCCCCTTTTGCGCGTATTCGACGATAATCTGGTCGCCCTCCGGCGCCCAGTTGGTCATAAACAAAAGAAACCCCGGAAACCTGGAGGGTGACTCAAAACGCCGCGCCGATACATCGAAAAGCCGCATCTGCTCCCCGTCGCCAAAATTTCCATAAGTCATCGCAATTCTCTTGCTGTCAGGCGACCACGAGATCCGCCGAGGCATGGCGTTGTTGTCACCCTCGGGCATCTTCTCGCTCAACAACTTGGTCTCGCCGCTCCCGTCGGAATTGGCCGACAACAACTCGAATGTTCCAATGTCGGGATCATTGCCGCGAGCGTAGGCGACTTGTCGCCCATCTGGAGAAAACGTGGGATTGCTGTCGATGTCCTCGACGATCGTCTGGATCGCTCCACCTAGCACCGGAAGACGATAGAGAGTTGGATCCCCTTGACCGCGCCGTTCGAAATAGATGTAATTTCCATCCGGCGAAAACGCGAGATTGTATACCGCCGTCCCCACCGGCAGAATCTGCGTATCGCTGCCGGTGCCAACGTTGCTCAGCCACAAGCTTTGCTGTCCGTTTTCGTTCTGCGCATTGACGATGTACTTGGCATCGGGCGAAATCGCCGCCGTCATCGCTTTGCCGGTGTTCGTGATCTGCCTGATCGTGAAACTGCTGAAAGGTTGTCGGCTGGTGCGGTCGACGTAACGATAGAGTGCGAGCCCCGCTACCGCCAATACGACTAGGGCGAGCAAACTGCCCGCCAATACCCTCGTTGTGCGCTCGTCAGCTACGGCCGTGCTGCGACCGGATTTCCCGGACGCGGCCGTGACTCCAGAACTCGTGTCGCGCTTGAGCCTCTGCAGGTCGCTGCGCATCTCCGATGCATGCTGGTAGCGCAGGGTTCTGTCTTTCTCCAACGCCTTGCTGACGATGTCCTCAAGCTTCGGCGGCAAGTCGGCATTCAATCGCGCCGGCGCCACCGGTTCCCGATTCAGAATCGCATCGAAAATCAGCGCCGAAGTGTCCCCGCGAAACGGCAACTCGCCTGTGGCCATTTCGTACAGCACCGCGCCGAACGAAAACAAATCCGTGCGCGCGTCCAGCTCTTTTCCGCGCACCTGCTCTGGCGACATGTAGGCCACCGTGCCCAGTGCCGATCCTGGGTTCGTGAGGTGCTCCTCCGAGCAGAGTGTCGCTACAGTCGGATCGTCACCCGTTCCAGGTTTTCCTGAGACCTTCGCCAGGCCGAAGTCCAGAATTTTGGCGCTGCCCCGCGTCGTTACAAAAATGTTTGCTGGCTTGATGTCGCGATGCACAATACCCTTCGCGTGGGCCATATCGAGCGCATCCGCAATCTCAATCCCGAGAGACAGCAACGTCTCCATCTCCAGCGGACGCCCGCCAATGCGATGCTTCAGCGTCATCCCCTCCAGAAATTCCATGGCGATGAAGGCACGCCCGTCCTGTTCGCCGATGTCGTGAATGGTGCAAATGTTGGGATGATTCAAAGCAGATGCCGCCTGCGCCTCACGCTGAAAGCGAGCCAGGCTGTGCGGATCGAGGGCGACCTCTTCGGGCAGGAACTTAAGAGCGACGAAACGGTGTAGGCGGAGATCTTCGGCTTTATACACCACGCCCATGCCGCCCTTGCCCAGAACTTCCTGCACTCGGTAATGGGAAACGACTTGACCTAAAACAGAATCGGTGACCTCTCGCGTTCCCGACAGAGTGACGGATCGCGCCAGATTGATGGCAGGTGATTCCAGGAAGTCGCCAGCTTTACGGTGGGATGTGAGCAGCGACTGCACTTCCTGCATGAGCGCCATGTCGCCAGCGCAAGCCTGACGCAGGAATTGCTCGCGGCGATCCAACGGCAGCAGTAGCGCAGACTGCAGCAGTTCGTCAACGAGTTTCCAGCGTTCAGGATCCATCGGATGTCTACTCGTACGCCATCCCGTCGTATGCCATCCTGGTTCGTATCAGCCGATGCCTTCAGACATCTGATCAATGCGGAAATTGAGCACGCCTTTAGGCGCCATCGACTAGCCCCCAACCTATCACCCAATCTTCAGCACAACTTTGCCGTAGTTCTTGCCATCCTGCAATAGTTTGTAGGCTTCGACCGCTCGCTCCAGAGGAAACACGTGCCCGATCTGCGGCGTCAGCTTGCGCTCCGCGATCCACGTCGAGAGTTGCTGCCACGCTGGATCCATAATCTCGCGCCTCTGCGACAGGTAGGTCAGCCATAGGCCTTGCACGCTGGCAGACTTGGCATACATCGCCCGCACATCGAGTTTCGGAGGCTTGCCCGTCGCCGTGCCGTACTGAATCACCCGCCCAAAATCCCGCAGGCAGCGCAAGCTCTTGGCCGTATGATCTCCGCCAAGCATTTCGAACACCGCATCGACGCCTTCCCCGTGCGTCAGGTTCTTCACCATCTCTTCATAGTCGTGTTGCTTGTAGTTGATGCCGTGCTGCAACCCGAGTTCTTTCACGCGCGCGAGTTTTTCGTCCGACGACGATGATCCATACATCTCGACGCCCAGCAGATGTCCGATCTGCACCGCCGCCGTGCCCACACCTCCCGCCACCGCATGAATAAAGACGCGGGGCGTGCGCTTGCCTGCCGGAATCGTCGAAGGTGGCTGTCCCCAAGTCGCCCCCGGCGTCATGCCAGCCTGCCAATATCCGAGATACGCAGTGAAATAATTCACCGGAAACGCGGCCGCCTGCTCGTCGGTCCAATGCTCGGGAATCGGCCACAGCATGTTGGTATACGCGGCAGTCTTCTCCGCAAACGCCGCCCACTGCGCATAACCCATCACGCGTCGGCCAGATCCCTCCTCCACTCCGGCGAATTCGCGTCCGGCCACCAGCGGCGGAGGCGGCGTACCCGGATATCCTCCCTTCGCCGTCATAAAGTCCGCGAAGTTCAAGCCCCCGGCCGTGACCCGCACGATCGTCTGTCCCGCCTTCGCCACCGGCTCCGGCACATCCCGCACCGCCAGTCCATCCGGCCCAGACAGGTTCGTAATCATCAGCGCTTTCATGCGAAAAGTGTAGCAGCAAGATCGGGCGTCGGACCTCGGGCGTGGGACCTCAGCCCTCAGCCTCCGCCTCAAGACCTCCGCCTTCAATCCACGGGCCTCGCCGTTTGCAGAAGAAGTCACGCTTCGTATCAGGCGACGCCTTCAGGCGCTGGGTTGCAAACCTGGACTTTCCCACCAAGGTCGACACAGCATCCTGCAGCGAGGCCCGAACCAACCCGCGATCTGGAAGTCCGAGGTCCGACGCCTGAGGTCCGAAGTCCGACGCCCGCCCACTCCCCTACTATTCCCGCTAGGTATATACTCTTGGCGTTGGATTACTGTTCACCCGGCTGAGCCCCAGCTGGCCGGGACGGGGCGCACCTTCATTCCCCTAATTCACGCGCCCCGCATGCGATGGGCCGATTCCCGCCGGGGGCGGCGAGGACGCGGCAACGGATGCAACTTACTCAACGGTGATAGGTAAAGCTGCATCCGCGGGAGGTCTACCGTGGATCTTATTCTTGTACGTCTTCTTTTTGTCATCGTCGTAGCCGTTACTTGCTTCTTCATTGAGCCCTTTGGATTAACTCGCAACCTTGACGCGGGCGTGGGCGCATTGGTAGGGGCGGCGATCGTCCTCTTTGAGTGGAAGCTGCGCACCATGAGCCTGAAGCGGCTCATCGGCGCCGCCATTGGAAGCTTCCTCGGCATCTGCGGCGCTTACCTGTTCGCCATAGTCATCCGCAACAGCACGCTCGAAGAACATACCCGCAGCTTCCTGCAGATCCTCGTCATGCTCCTGATGGCGTACGTCGGCCTCATCGTCGGCGCCAACAAGGGCGACCTGCTGAACCTGGCCGCCCTCGGCGGCATCTTCGGCGGCGAGAAGCAGGGAAAGAAAAGCTACAAGATTCTCGACACCAGCGTCATTATCGACGGCCGCATCGCCGACATCGCCGAGACCGGCTTCCTCGACGGCGTCATCGTCACGCCGCAGTTCGTTCTCCGCGAGCTGCAACTCGTCGCCGACTCCGCCGACTCGCTCAAACGCAATCGCGGACGCCGCGGCCTCGACATTCTCCAGCGCCTGCAAAAAGTCGCCAACCTGCAAATTCAGATCGTCGAAGACGACTTCCCCGCCGTGCGCGAAGTCGATCTCAAGCTGATCGAACTCGCCAAGGTTTACGAAGGCAAGATCATCACCAACGACTTCAATCTAAATAAAGTCGCGCAACTTCAGGGAGTCGAAGTCCTCAACATCAACGAACTCGCCAATTCGCTCAAGCCGATCGTGCTCCCCGGCGAGACCATGCGCGTCTTCATCCTGAAAGAAGGCAAGGAATACAACCAGGGCGTCGCCTATCTCGATGACGGCACCATGGTGGTCGTCGACAATGCGCGGAAGATGATCGGCAAGACCATCGACGTCTCGGTCACCTCGGTACTGCAGACCACCGCGGGAAAAATGATCTTCGGTAAGTGGGACGAGCGCGCTTCGTATTCGCGCCAGGCAACGCCCGTACCAGCGACTGCGGGGACAGTTGTGCCCGTTGCACCCTCTGGACCGGTGGCCGTAGTTCCGCATCCGCAAGTTGAAAGCAAGCCGGGCCCGTCGTAAAAATGAGCAAGAATTGGAGTCAGGAAAAGGCACCGGCAATGAGTTTCCCCGGTGCCTTTCTTAGCGTCCTTCGCGAATCCTTAGCGTACTTTGCGTTCTAAGATTTTCGGAACTCCGTCGGTAGAAGCCGGCTTGCGGTGTTTCCCCCGATTGAACCTTTCCTCCAGCGCTCGTATACTCACACCCGCGATGAAGGTGATCGTCATCATTCCGGCTGCAGGTCTTGGTACGCGCATGGCACCCATGCCCAGTGCTCTGATGTCAAGCGGCAAAGACGCGAAGCACAGCAAGCCTCATCCCTCGAAACAATTCACCGATCTCGGGGGCACTCCGATCCTCATCCACACGCTGCGTAAGTTCGCTGCAGTCGACGCCGTCACCGAAATCTGGATCGCCCTCCGCGAAAACGAGATCGAAGGATTCCGCGAGCGCCTCGCCCACGAAGCACTGAAGAAGAAAATCGAGTTGGTGACCGGCGGTGAGCACCGCCAGCAATCCGTTGAACACGCGCTCAACGCAATCACAGCCGCGCCCGACGACATCGTCCTCGTACACGACGCCGTGCGCCCGTTCGTGAACGCCGAAATCATCCACGAAGTAATCGACGCCGCAAAAAAGTATGGCGCCGCCATCGCCGGCCTTCCTGCCATCGACACCGTGAAGCAAGTCGAACGCACCGCGGAAGGCGCGATCATCAAAGCCACAATTCCGCGCGCCGGCATCGTCCTCGCGCAAACTCCCCAGGGATTCCGCTACAGCGTGATCAAAAAAGCCTTCGACGAAGCCGTCGCCGACGGATTCACCGGCACCGACGAATCGTCCCTCGCCGAACGCTCCGGCCACGAAGTCGCCGTAGTCATGGGCTCCCCCAACAATATCAAGATCACCACGCCGGCCGACATGGAACTAGCCGAGTTCTATTTGCGGAAATGAGAAGACTTTCGCCACGGATCGTCGCGGATGAACGCGGATCTGAGGCATAGAATTGAAGCGCGCGAAGTCTACAGAGGAAACGCGACGGCGTCGTGGAACCGAAATCTGACAGTCTCAAGCACCGTGACCTCACTCAGAAGATCATTGGGGTGTTCTACGATGTCTATAACGAACTCGGTCACGGCTTTCTTGAGAGCGTGTACGAACGGGCGTTGGTGATCGCTCTTGACGCGACTGGCGTGAGAGTCGAGCGGCAAGTTCCAATCAGCGTATGGTTCCGTGGACAACAAATCGCCGACTTCCGGGCGGACCTCCTCGTCGAGGGCAAGGTGACGCTCGAACTCAAAGCAGCGCGAACGATCGACGAGGCCCACGAAAAGCAATTGCTAAACTACCTGAGAGCGACTGACATTGAGGTGGGCCTGTTGCTGAACTTCGGCATCAAGCCCCAGTTCCGGCGCTTGGTCTATGAAAATGAAAGAAAAAAGATCCGCGTTGATCCGCGTGAATCCGCGGCGGAAAAGGTTCTGACTTGAGAATCGGCTACGGCTTCGACTCGCATGAATTCCACTCCGGCGTACCGCTGAAGATCGGCGGCGTCATGCTCGCGCATGACAAGGGACTCGGTGGCCACTCCGACGGCGACGTCCTGCTCCACGCCATCACTGACGCGCTGCTTGGAGCGATCGCGGCACCCGATATCGGCGCGCTCTTTCCGCCCTCCGATCCGAAGTGGAAGGGAGCGGACTCCGGCATTTTCCTGCGCGAAGCGCTGAAACGCGTGCGGGACGCGGGTTACAGCGTCGCCAACGTCGACGCCAGCCTGATCCTTGCCGCTCCCAAGATCGGCCCGCACGCCGGAGAAATTCGCAAGCGAGTTGCTGAGTTGCTGAACGTGCCTGCCGATTGTGTGGGATTAAAAGCGAAGACTCCCGAAGGACTCAATCTCGACCAGGCCGCAATCGCTCACGTCGTCGTGCTGCTGGAAAAGGCGCCGAAGGCAAAGAAGAAGCCCGCTGCGAATAGAAAATCGCGCGCCAAATAATCGAGCCCCAAAACTCGCTTGCTAACGGATGCTCCAGCTCGCAGGTCCCGTAGGGACTTCTGAAAATAGCCCGGCGTTTCTAACGCCGGGTATCTGATCAAAGACGGAACCGCATCCCGGAGGGATGCTTGAACCTTCGTGCTCACCGCGACTTCCGACATCTAACGCGCCGCCGCGATCAGCGCTTTGAAGATCGCACCTGACGCCGCATCCTCGCTCACCGATCGCTCCGGATGCCACTGCACCGCGACCACAAAATGATCCGGCGCCGTACCTTCCAATGCTTCAATAATGCCGTCATCCGGACACCGCGCCACCACGCGCAATCCCTGTCCAATCGCATCCGCCGACTGATGGTGCGACGAGTTCACCGGCACGACGACCGGCTGTCCGTCCACAGACTTCGCACTGCCGGAAATAATCTGCCCCAGGCGCGAACTACCATCGATCTCCACCGTGTGCGCCACGACCACCTTCCCGCCTATCGCGTGATTGATCTTCCTGCGCGTTTCCTTCGGCAGATAATCTGGAATGTGCTGCACCAGCGATCCTGCTCGATAGACATTCAGGCTCTGCAGACCGTAGCAGATGCAGAGCACAGGTTTCCGCAGCGCATAAGCATCATCGAGCAGAAGATTGTCCACGTCATCGCGCCGCGGATCGGCCGCCGCCGTGCGTCGCGACCGCTCCGCATGAAACCTTGCAGGGTCGACGTCGGCAGTGCTGCCAGGCAGCAGCACGCCATCGCAACCGGCAATCATGTTCTTGACGTCGGTCGGCGACTGATCCAGAGGAATGCGCACCGGCACTCCCCCGGCCAACTCGACTGCGCGCTCATACTGCGGAATGGACCGCTCGGCGTATTTCGGGTCTGAGGAGTGCGGCATTGGGATGGCGATGCGCGGTGGCGTCATCGTCATCCCATCCGCTCAATGGCCGTCAAAGTCTTGGCCTGGCGATAGTGGCGAATCTCTGTCGCGAGCGCGACCACGAAAATCACACACCCCGCTACCAGCGCGATCGGCAGCGCGATGTGCCGGTATGCAACCCGCATATCCGGATGCGCGCCGCGCATCGCCGCCAGAATCACCGTACCAAGAATGGCGAACAGCAAACTTACCGCAAAGCACAGCAACGTCGAAATGAACGTTACCAGCCCCACCCGCACCGGAATCGTGTACCAGCGCGGAGCCCGGACTGCACGACCAGAAGCCATAAAATCTATTCTACTAACTTCGACTCAGAGGCAGAAGAAACTTGGCTACGGCGACGCTGGACGGGTAGAGTCGAAGGTCCCGCCTCCCGTAGTCCATGCGAACAAAGGGCAGCGACCTTTAGGGCGCTCCCAGAAGGTTTGACAGACCATGGCATGAATCCACAGATAGGAACCGTATTTGCACACGCGAAAAGGGTTGCACTTCTCGTTGCGAAGCAGCGACCGAGACCCTAGGCGCGCACCGCATAGTTTCCCGGGCTGACGAACTCGATCAGGCCCAAGTCTCGAAGCACCTGGAGTTGCTGACGCATTTTCGGGCGCACGTTTCGATTGCGGGGGTGAATGCATTGCAGATATGGCTCGAATTCATAAAGCTCCTGCAGCGAAAAGCGAACCTTTCGCAGCTTGCGTATTGTGGCAAGGACGTCAAGCGTCCAGCCCCTAACTGCAGGAGGCACCTCGGCAAGCTTCCGCACGCGTGAGAACTCCCGTCTGACCTGCTGCTCTGCGACACATGTACTGTTGGAAACAACAGTGATCTTCCCATCCGGAGAGATTCTGTCCAACAGAATGTTGCACCCAACCCAGCCCGCACGTCGGGCCTTGGGACCGAGCGGAGGCCGCTTCTCAACAACACTCTCAGAGAAGAAAACGCTTGGGATCAAGAGGAGGTTTTTGACCAACCATTCGGGAGAATACTGCAGCACGAGCAGGTTCGGGACTCGATCCGATCGTATCGCGCGAAGCATCGAGTCGTAGCCAGCATCGACAATCTTTTTCTGATTCCAAGTCTTGAAACCCTTGAGCTGGAAGTACTGCCCACACTCCGGACACACAAAATCGACAGCCGGCGTATTGATCTTCGAATGCGAGAGTCTGCCGGACTCGCATGCGGCACAATAAAGCTCCCGCCCGCACCAATCCTCGCTGAGGACTCGAGTGATCTGGGAGTTCGACTTGTAGGCGTCGCCCAGCTCAACCCTGCACTGCAGATTCATCGATGCACTGGTCGCGGAGGAACGTGCAAATTATTCTTGGTGTAGTATCCGTGGGCTTCGACCGATGGAAAACTGTCACCCGCCCCGATGTTGTCGAAGTCGACCACCTCCACTACAAAACCAGGGGGAACCGTGTCCTCAGCTACATAGGCGCAGCCGCCGGAAACTGTAACGAATATTTTGTTCATCTTGAAGACCTCACCGAGGCGAACCGCGAAATCATATCATCCGCGCCCTCTGCGATGGAGACCTTGTCTTTTGGGGTGTCGGACCGTCAGGGGTTTCACGCTCTCGCCCTGCAATTTCCCAAAACGGGAAACTTTGGCACACCGAACATCTGTCAAGCGAATAATATTCCGGCGTCTCTATCTCCCTCTCTCCAAAGCAAATAAACGCCCACAGCAATCCCGTCGATCCCTCCCAAGCTGTTAAAATGGATGTAGTCGTGATTAGCCGTAGGCAATACTCTTCTGTCAGCCTGGCCGTACCCGAAATCACCCCCGCTAACTCCTTATTCCGCAAGATTTTACCCCTAAGTCCCACGGCCTCAAGATTTTGCGGGGAACCGGGTCGATACCCCCTCCCTAACTCCAATGAAGTCAGGATTTTAGCTGAAAGTCAAAAAAAATCTGTGGTCCTACCACTTTGCCCGCTCGTGCCGGCCAGGTCCCTCCGCCCGCTCCCAACTTTGCCAACGACGGAGCCCCATGTCGGCTGTGTGTAGAATAGACGCAATGTCGCAGGCAGCCCCAGCGATTACTCGGAGCCCTTCGGAAGTTGTGCGTGCGACGCCCGTGTCGCAGGCGCCCAACGGCATCTGCTATGCCATGGCAGGCGAGGTCGCTGTCAATTCGTTCGACCTCGATCGCATGGTGGCCGCCGTTCCTACCCGGATCGCAACCGCGCTCGAACGCAAGGCGTATTATTTCGTCCCACTGACCGTAAGCCAGGGTGACGAGACTGTGATTGCCGATCGCTACGATGTCGCGCTCAGTGACAACGCGGTCTGCCATCGTAATTTGAATCTCGGCGACTCGCAGTGCGTCTTCATCTCCACGCGCCTGATGGACGACAAGTTTTCCGTCGCCTTCGAGTTCTACATCAATGTAGGTCACGCGCTGGTCGAGCGCGCTGGAGTCTCGCACGAATTCAGTCAGCTGGCGTGGAGTCAGGTGGAAGCCGGTATTCGCGGGGAGACTTCGCTCGATGCCTGGGAGGCGCGCAAACTCGCCACCGCCAACGGTGCCGACGCCGAGCGCTTCAAGAACGAGTATCTAGAAGCGACTTTCTCCGACACGATTTCGATTTATTTGTTGTCGCTGTATCTCGACGTGGATTACTACGATCTGCGCGAGCGCGACTACCCGCTTCTAGCGCCCTCCGCGCTGGCCGAGCGCCTGCGCAAAGTGGCGGAGCTGTTCCCGCCGAACACCGGTTTCGAATTCGCCGTCCTGTACAAACGGCGGGGCTGAAAAGGCAACTTCTTTCGCCGCGGATTCTCGCGGATTTCACGGATGAAGCAAAACCTTCCTCGGCCCTTGCGCGTTCTACCTTCCGTTCGAGATCACGAAGTTGACCGTGCTGGTCTGACTCCCGCTCACGGTCACAGACTTCTCCCACGTCTTGGCTTCGGTGAACACGGGACGTTGCACGCTGCGTTCGGTCAGCACGTCGTAGGCTTGTTCTTTGCCGGCAAGACCCCAACCTTCATGCCAGGCCACGACCTGGTACGTTCCCGGCGGCACGTCGGTGAGCGCAAACCGGCCACTCTCGTCAGTCACAGCGTAGTAAGGATGCTTGACGACCATCATCTCTGCATTCATCCAGACATGGCCGCCGTTGCAGCGCAGGCTGACCAGTCCCGGTGTCGCCATGGTGCGCGAAGTCGGGCGATCGGCAAAGGGAAATGGCAAGTTGAATGAGGCCGCGCCATCCATGTGGATCGTGTGCAAGGTCGCGTCGGAACTCATCATAGTGAGACTGCCATTCTGCGGCACCAGCAGGATGTGCGGGATGTACCGGCAATGCTGCTGATCCAGGTGGCGCCGTTGTTCCGGCAGGTCCATGGGTTTGCCGCTGGTGATGTTCTTCAGGTACACGACGGTGTTGGCGACGCCGCCTTCCGGCCCGAGCACCAGGCGTTCCAGGTCGACCGTCTTCTTGGAGTCCGGGTCGCAGATCTGCGGGTCCTTGGTGACGGGGAAGTCAAGGGCGCGCGGAACTGCCCCCGACCATTTCACGGTACCGGAGATGGTGCCGCCGTCGCTGACCGTGATGACTCTGTAGTCGGATTGCGAGAAGGCCAACGTGGCCGCGAAGACGATAAAGGTCAAGAAGTAACAAGGTGAAACAACTCGGCTCATACTCGTTCCTCGATGCTGCCCACGCCGCCCGGCGACTTGGCCGGGTTTCTTCCGCACGTAGGCATGAGATTTGGCCGTACAACTTGCTCCCCCGGAGCCAACATTCGGTCGGGGAAATGCTGCACAGGATCCGGGACCATCCCGGAGCAGCATTTGTGTCGCAAGCCCTTTACGACTTCAACCGGAAGCGGTCTGGGGGGCGACGGCTAATTGTGATTGAAATCACAATAATGGTGCGCTCGGCGAGGGTAAGGAGTCGAGATTACTGAAGTCATAAAAGCAGCGGTTTGGCGGGCAACTTCACTACCGCATCAAGATCCGCGGACGATAAAAGGAGCTTGTTCTCCTTACAGCCGGCCGAGACGATTGGATTGCCCGGTGAGTACGGGGCCGCAATGTTCCGTCCTTTCCGGTGGCTTACAATCATCCATCCATGACTGTCACGGTTCGGTCGTTTGCGAAGATCAATCTCGGGCTGCGCATTGGCTCGGCGCGGGCCGATGGGTTTCACGAACTGCTGACCGTGTATCAGACGATCGGGCTGCATGATGTGATTCGTGTGAGCGTGGGTCGCGGCAGTGGGGTTGAGATTCAATGCGCCGATCCGCGCGTGCCGCGTGACGAATCGAATACGTGCTTCCGCATCGTGGAGAAGGCGATGCAGACGTTGCGCGCCAAGGGGCGCGTGATCATCGAGATCGAGAAGCGTTTGCCGGTGCAGGGCGGGCTTGGTGGGGCTTCGGCGAATGCAGTCGCGACGCTCCTCGGGTTGGAGCGGGCTTTGCGCAAGAGTCTGCCGGCGGCGGAGCGATTGCGGATCGCCGCCGACGTGGGATCGGATCTGCCGCTGTTTCTTGTGGGCGGGACTGTGCTTGGAGTGGGGCGGGGGGAGCAGGTTTATCCGTTGCCGGATTTGCCAGCAATCGCTTGCGTGGTGGTGACGCCCGAGGTTGGAGTGTCGACTCCGAAGGCGTTTGCGGAGTGGGATCGGCTGCGGGAGGGACAGGGGCTAAAGCCCGCTCCTTTGGGGGGACTTGACGCGGCCCTGAAGGGCCGCTCTTGCACGGGTGCAACAAACACGGGTGCAACAGACAAGGGTGCAACAAACACAGGCGCAACGAACATAGGCGCAACGAAATTGACGGTATCTGCGGGGTCCGATAGAATGATTGGGCTTGGTCGCGGCTTGTCGGCGTGGCTGAGTGAACCTTACTCCAGTGCTCCTTCTAAGTTTTTGGCAAGAGGGGGCCGGGCCGGGAATCCGCTTCTCTGGCTTGTCCGGGCTGGGATAGAAAACGACTTCGAACAAGTCGTCTTTCCTGAATATCCCAAGCTGCGTGAAGGTAAGAGTGCGCTTTTGAGCGCGGGCGCGAAGTATGCGTCGCTGTCGGGCTCTGGCTCGACCTTGTATGGGCTGTTCGCTTCGCGAGCGGCTGCGGTGCGGGCGGCGAGTTCGGCTGCGCAGGCAAGGTTGGGCGGCGCAGGCGACTTCGACCCTGACGCGGCGGGGTTACTGGAAGCGGGTTGTGGCGGAATAAGGAATCGTCTCCGAAGGCGCTCGGCTTCGCCTTCGCTGGACGGGCGAAAGCGCCCGTCGTCACATGGGCTGAGGCTCATGGTCAGTGATCAGGGTGAGTGGTGGTCGCCGGTGAATTTTTGATTGTTGATTTCTGGTTGTTGAATGAAAATAGGTAAGCACCCTTTTTGGGGTTCATTCAACCACACCACCATTCAACAATTGGGTTACTGGGCCGTCGACTAATGGTAGGTCAAGTGCCTTTGGAGCACTTTGTCTAGGTTCGAATCCTAGCGGCCCAGCCAGAGAAAGCAGTTCTCAGTTGCCAGTTCTCAGTTCTCAGTTGAACTGGCCCGAGCCCGAAATACTGAGAACTGGGAACCGGGAACTGAGAACTCACTATGGCTACTTTAGTCACGCCGACCGACAAGACTGAGAAGGCTGAAAAGAAACCCGTGACGGACGAGAAGGCGGAGCGAAAACAGCGTCCGCGGTCCGACGAGAAGTTCAAGATTTTCAGCGGCACGGCGAACGAGCCCCTGGCCGATGAAGTCTGCCACTTTCTCGGAATGCAGCGTGGGCAGGCGCAGGTCACGCGTTTCGCCGACGGTGAATGCTACGTTCAGATTCAGGAGAACGTGCGCGGCGCGGATGTGTTCGTGATGCAGCCCACGTGCCGTCCGGTGGATGAGCATTTGATGGAGTTGATGCTGATGGTCGACGCGCTGAAGCGCGCTTCGGCCCGACGCATCACGGCGGTGATTCCGTACTTCGGATATGCACGGCAGGATCGGAAAGATAAGCCGCGCAGCCCGATTTCATCGAAGCTGGTGGCCGATCTGTTGACCACGGCGGGCACGCACCGCGCGCTGATTGTGGATTTGCATACGCCGCAGTTGCAGGGATTTTTTAATATTCCGGTGGATCATCTGTTCGCTTCGCCGGTGCTGGTGGATCACTTCCGCAAGCTGGCGTTGCCGAACTTGACAGTGGTTTCACCGGATGCGGGCGGCGTGGAGCGGGCGCGGTTTTTCGCGAAGAAAGTTGACGCGGCCCTGGCCATCGTCGACAAGCGGCGCGTCGAGATGAACGTGGCCGAGATCATGCACGTGATTGGCGATGTGCGCGATCGGACGTGCTTGATCATCGACGACTTGATCGATACGGCTGGCACGCTGGTGAAGACGGCGGCGGCGTTGCGGGATAACGGGGCAATACAGGTTTACGCGTGCGCGTCGCATGCGGTTTTATCGGGTCCGGCGGTGGAGAACATTCGGAACTCGGTGATCAAGGAAGTGGTGGTCACGAATACGATCCCGCTTACACCCGAGGCTGACGCGGCGCGGACGGAAAAGGGAGGAAAGATTAGCGTCCTCTCGATTGCAGGTTTGATTGGCCGCGCGATTCAAGCCAATCACGAAGAGACTTCGGTCAGCAAGCTGTTCATGTAAGGAAGCGAGCAATGAGCAATGAGCAATGAGCGATGAGTCCTGAGCAGATATCGTTGTTGCTCACTGCTCATGGCTCACCGCTAGAAAGCATTTCTTGGATAGGAATTGAAATTTATGGCGACTGCATTGGAAACGAACTTACTGGAAGCGCAACCGCGGGAGTCGGGCACGAAGAACAAGGCCCGCCGCGTGCGTCGTGATGGAAAGATTCCGGCCGTGGTGTATGGAGCGGGCAAGGATTCGCTGTCGATCAGCGTGGATCCGCGGGTAGTGACGCGCATCCTGAACTCCGACACCGGCCACAACACGATTTTCGATCTCGCGTTGAAAGACGGCGAGCGCAGCAAGGCCATGATCGTGGACTGGCAGTACGAACCGATCAAGGGCAAGCTGCTGCACATCGACCTGAAGCGCATTGCGCTCGACAAGGTGTTGAAGGTCAGCGTGCCGATCGTTCTCGTAGGCGAAGCTGCGGGCGTGAAGCAGGAGGGCGGCATCATGGAACAGATGCTGCGCGAGGTCGAGATCGAGTGTCTGCCGGGAGATATCCCAACGCACATTGATGCCGACGTCAGCCAGCTTACGTTTGGCAAAGTCTTGCGCGTTTCGGAGTTGCCGCACTCGGACAAGCTCAAGTTCATCACGGATGCGAATCAGCCTGTGGCGCACGTCACTTCGGTGAAGGAAGAAGTGGTTGCGACCCCGGATGCGACAGCGGCGGAAGCGGCTGCTCCGGCCGAGCCCGAAGTCATCAAGAAGGGCAAGCAGGAGACCGACGAAGAAGGCGCCGAGGCTCCGGCAGCGAAGCCGGAGAAGGCCGAGAAGAAGGAAAAGAAATAGCGCAGGACGCGGATCGACACGGATTCACACGGATCGAAGAAGAACACTATGTTTCTATCCGGGAGTATCCGCGAACGTCCGTGGCATATGGATTCGCTTTGCTGGAGGCGGTTCTTAAGGCGTGAAACTGATCGTCGGTCTCGGCAATCCCGGTATCGAGTACCAGTTCTCGCCGCATAACGTGGGCTTTCTGGCGATTGATCGTATTGCCGGGAACCTGGGCGTGGAAGTGAGAAACCGGCAATGCCGGGCGCTGACGGCGCGAGTGGTGATTGCCGATCAGACGGTGCTGCTGGCGAAGCCTGAGACGTACATGAATTTGAGTGGTGTCGCGGTGCAGGGTCTGGTCGAGGAGTACGAGGCGCAGCCGGAGTCGGACCTGATTGTGATTCAGGACGAGCTGGATTTTCCGCTGGGCACGCTGCGGATTCATACGCGGCGCAGTTCAGCGGGGCATAACGGCATCGAGTCGATCATTGGAGCGCTGGGCACGCAGGATTTTTTGCGCATACGGATTGGTGTGGCGCCGGAGCGGAAAGTGGGAGACGGCGCGGAGTACTTGCTGGCTCCAATGCGCAAGGCGGACTTGAAAGTGGTCGACGGAATTCTGGACACCGCGGAAGAAGCGGTGAAGGTGATTCTGAAAGAAGGTCCGGCGGCGGCGATGAATCGCTTCAACCGGAAAGAAGAACAGTGAACAGTGAACAGTGAATAGTGAACAGTGATCAGTGATCAGCAACGACATGCGGGATTTTCTGGCCACTAACCACTCATCACTAGCCACTGACTTGGAGAAGAGAATGAATCGTGTTTACGAGTTGATGTTTATTGTCCGGCCCGACATGACGGAAGAGGATCTGGACAAACTGATCGGGACGCTGCAGTCGGTTGTCCCGACCGCGGGTGGAACTGTGCAGAAGGTCGAGAAGATGGGCAAGCGCCGTCTCGCCTACACCGTGCGGCGGTTTCATGACGGCATCTACGTCCTCATGGTGGTCGAGGGCGGAGGGCCGGTGATCCACGAACTGGAGCGCCGCCTGCGCGTGACCGAACCGGTCATTAAGTTCCTGACGGTTCGCATCGATGAGGAGCAGAAACGGCTGGACAAGATCAAGAAGCTGCGCGATGCGCGGAAGAAAGTTAGCGCACAGCCTGCGGCAGTTGCTGCGCCTGCGGCGCCGGCAGCGGTGGCAGCGGCGGAAGAGCCGGCGGCACCTGCGGCGGAAGCTCCAGCGACGGTGTAAGTGCAGTGGTTAGTGACCAGTGATTAGTGGTCAGTAACCATGCCTGTTGCGGACTGCGAGTTGATTTGGCTAGCCACTAATCACTAATCACTAGCCACTGAGTTCAAGGAGAATTATGGCTGACGAAACGAAAGCACCAGAGCAATCGGCACCGAGCGAGAGGCCGCGCAGTGACGGTCCCCGTCCGGGTGGAGATCGTCCGCGATTTGGCGGCGGCGGACGCGGGCCGGGCGGGCCTCCGCGCGAAGGCGGACGCAAGTTTTTCCGGCGCAAGAAAGTCTGTAAGTTCTGCGTCGAGAAACTTGAAGACATCAACTACAAGGATTACCGCATGCTCGGCCAGTTCGTGGCTGAGAGCGGCAAGATTGTGCCACGGCGCCTGACCGGCGTGTGCTCGCCGCACCAGCACCGTCTGTCGGCGGCCATCAAGAAGGCGCGCAACATCGCACTGCTGCCGTTCGCGGGACGCGCGAGTTAAACCTTAGCCACGGATTTGCACGGATTCTCACGGATACGGCTTTTAAAGTTAGGTTGAATTATCCGTGACGATCCGCGTGAATCCGTGGCCAACAACATCTACCAACGGAGTCATCTCATGGAAGTCATTCTGAAAGAAGATGTCGCGAAGCTGGGATCCCGCGGCGACGTGGTGAAGGTCGCGGAAGGATATGGGCGGAATTATCTTTTGCCGCGCAAGCTGGCCATCCAGGCCAACGAGGGCAACAAGGCCGTCATCGTGCAGATGAAGGCCGCCGCGGTGCGCCGCTCCGCCAAAGAGAAGACGCAGGCTGAGGAACTGGCCAAGCAGTTCGAGGGAGCGTCGGTGTCGTTCACCCGCAAGTCGGGCGAGAACGATCAGCTCTTCGGTTCCGTCACGTCGGGCGATCTGGCTGACGCGTTGACCAAGAAGGGATTCAACATCGATCGCCGCAAGATCCAGCTGCACGAGCCGCTGAAAACGGTCGGCGAGTTCTCGATCCCCGTGAAACTGCACAAGGACGTGACCGCGCATTTGAAGGTGGTCATCGAGAAGGAAGCGGTCGAGGCGTAAGAGCAGTCGTTGCTTCTGACGCTGCGAAGCCTAGTCGTACACTTTGCTTCGGTGGGCTACTCGGGTGACACTCACTGATCTGACTGCATCGTCGATGATGTACACGATGCGCCAGTCGCCAATTCGGACTCGCCACAGATCCTTGTAGCCTTTCAGCTTCTTACACCCTGCGGGTCTCGGATCAAGGGCGAGGGATTCTATCTTGCGGATGACGCGCGGGAGCGCCGTATTGGGCAGAGATTCGAGTTCTTTTCGCGCTGAGGGTTTTAGCTCGACAGCATAGCTATTCACGAAGCCGCCCGTGCCGGACGAGGTCGGCCTTCACTTTCTCCAAAGGAACTCCGACTTCTCCGCGCCGGGACTCGGAGACAAGGCCGTCCCAAAAATCCTGGAGCCGGGCTCCGTGCTTTTTCAGGTCGATGAGAACCGCGACCTTCCGACCTTTGCTGTCTGTGACGAACTGAACTCCAGTCATAGCTGCATTTTCCCACATTCGTCGGTCAACCTGCGACTAGATGTGTCCCAGGGCGTGGGCGAGCCGCCAAGAGTGTTGGCGAGTTCACGATTCCGGTAAGGCCGCACATGGACGTGGCCGCGCGGTTGAAGGTGGTCATCGAAAAGGAAGCGGTCGCGGCGTTAGTCGCCTGAAAGGCGCGGATTTGGTCGCCCGTCAGTGGGCGCTAGTCTGCGCTTGTTTTTTCGCTTGCTTTGCGGCCTCTTTGGCGCGTTTCTCGTCTTCTTTGATGATTCTCTTAGCCTGCTTCTCCGCCACCTCTAGGCATCCATTCTTAAATCCGATCGCGGCAACGACGTCTACCTTCGGTGAAGCATCCGGGCCCGTCATCGCGTCGTACGCTGACTGGCAATCACTCGGTAGAGCGCGGCTCTCCTTCGCAACTTGTTGCCCTAACGCGTAGGCTTGGAATAGCGGCATCAGTGCCACCCGCGCCGCGGCGAATCGCTGTTTGGCAATGATTGCGGTCTTGCATCCTTCGGCAAATGACGGCGAGCTGTAGTGCTCGCCAGCACTGTCGCAGTCTTGCTCGGAGACAGGTCGATTCGCAGCCCAGTCATACCCCGCCTTGTGCCCTACGCATTCGGGAGTCTGACAATTCCACTCTTGGGCTTCGGCAATTGCTGTGCTCAGCGACAGCAGGACGATCAACGACCGACCGAACTGCGCTGCGATCTGGGTGCTCTTCACACGGCTCCTAAGCGGACTCTCCGAGGTTGTCTCGCTCAGTGAATTTTCGCCGACCGGTTTCAAGCAAAAGGCCCAACTCTTTGCGCAGTTGTTCAACTTGAACCTCGAGTTCGTGGAAAGTGGCGCACCGAGTCGTAACTGCGATCCGGCCATCGCGTCCGTTGGAAAGGATGTCTGACTTCAGAACGATCTCGGCCTCGGCATACAAAGGGGCAAGTTCATCTTTAGGATTCCATTTGAATAGCAGGGAGAAGGTATGAGTTGGCATAATGGGCACAAGTATATCGCTGACCAGCGTCAGGAAGCCCAGAGGCAACCGGCGGGTTGCGTCTGCTGCGCAATCTGCCCTACATTCAGGGCACTTCCCCTGCCAAATCACCCTCCCTCACGTTCCCACGATGTTCTGTTTCGCCCTAAATCTTTGTCCCAGAGTGACCTAGGCTCCCCCAAAAATCCCGGCTCAGCCTATAATTTCTGCTCACGGTTCCACTGATTCTCCGTCTATTCCTGTGCAAGCCCGGATATGGCATAAATACCGGGCTGGTAGAGGACACAATAGAAATGCCGGCCGGTGCATGGGCTTTGACACTTGCGGTTGGCGGACGGGCCCACTCGAGAGAGAAGAGCGAGCGCACGGAGAGAGTCAGCGGCGCCACAATAGGTGAGAACGTACTCACCGGAAACCAGGACCCCACAACGCGGGGCCGCATGGCTGCGCAAGAACGCCGCATAGATGACACGATGTTGATTCGGGAGGCGCAGCGTGGAAACCGCGCCGCCTTCGAAGAACTCGTGCGTCACTACGATCAGGCAGTGTTACGCCTGGCTCTCCACCTCACTGGGACCGAGCAAGACGCCCAGGACGTCTATCAGGACGCCTTCCTCAAGGCGTATAAGAACATCGGAAATTTCCGGTTCGAGTGTTCCTTCTACACATGGATTTACAGGATCGTGACGAATCTATGTCTCGATCACTTGCGCAAGAAAAGTGTGCGCAAGGAAGATGCGCCGGTTGCGAAGGACGCGTCGGGCGGCGAATACGACCTGCTCGATCAGGTGGCCGATGTGCGGGCGGGAGCGAATCCGGAGCGCGATTTGATGCGCCGCCAGCTGGGTTCGCGGATCTCCGGAGCACTGGAGAAATTGACGCCGCGCGAGCGCATGGTGTTTGAGTTGAAGCATTACCACGGATTGAAGCTGCGCACGGTGGGCGAGATTTTGCATACGACGGAAGAGACCGCCAAGAATACGCTCTTCCGCGCTACGCAGAAATTGCGCGGGGCGCTGGCGGATATGCGATAGCAATGAGCAATGAGCCATGAGGGAGCGACTTTGGGTTGGCTCACAGCTCACGGCTCACCACTCTAAGGTGCAACGATGAAATGTGAATGGGTTCGCGAAAATATTGTGCTTGAGGTTTATGGCGAGCTGGCCGATGACGCTCGCCACGAACTGGAACAGCACGTGGCCCGCTGCGCCGACTGCGCAGCCGAACTGAAGGCGGAGCAGGATTTTCACGCGCTGCTGTCGCAGGATCGCGCAGTCGATCCCACGCCGAATCTGCTGACGGCCTCGCGCATGCGGTTGCAGGAAGCGCTGGAGACGGCTCCGCAAGGCACGTTCTGGAGCCGGCTGCCATTTGATCCGGCAATCTGGCTGCGGCAGATGCGCTTCTCGCCGGCGCTGGCGTCGGCGATTCTAATCCTTGGCTTCGCTGGCGGAGTAGCCGCAACATACAAAACCATCGGCCCACATCCCACACCGATTGGCCCGATCGCGGTTGACCGGGGCGGTCCGCTTCCGAACGACGCTTCCATCGCCGGCATCAATTCCATTACGCAAGATCCTGGAACGAATCAAGTCACGATCAAATACAACACCGTTTTGCCGCAGGAAACTTCAGGATCGCTGAACGATCAGCAGATCCAGCAATTGCTCCTCTACGCGGCACGTAACAATTACAACTCCGGCGTGCGCGTGGACTCCGTCGACCTTCTGGCGCAGCGGTCGAGCGATCAGCAGGTGCGCGAGGCGTTGATGTATGCGCTGCAGAATGACACGAATCCGGGAGTACGCCTGAAATCTTTGAGTGCGCTGGGCAATTACGTCAAGACCGACACGAACGTGCGCGATGCCGTGCTGCGGGCGCTGGTGAACGATTCCAATTCCGGCGTGCGCATCGAAGCCCTGCGGTTGATCGAGCCCGTGAAGGCAGATGGCAGCGTGCGCGGTGTCCTGATGGCTTTGGCGGCAAAGGATCAGAGCACCTACATCAAGTCGCAGGCGCGCACGATGCTGGCACAGTTGCCCGAGATTGATTAGGAAGGCGCAAGTCAGGAATTGCAGAAGTGAGAAGTAAGAATGCAGAAGTAAGAATGCAGAAGAGACACACGAAATACTTCTGTTGTTCGCTGTAATTTGAAATTAGAGAGAGGTGAATCATTTGAAACGCGCGCTACAAGTCGTTGGGCTGGCCGGAAGGCTGGTCCTGCTTGCGCCGCTGGTTATCATTCCGATGGTCGGGGTTCCGATGTCCCAGGCGCAGGAAACACATATGTCCCGCGAAGGCGGAACCTGGGGGCAGCAGATTACCGGGTCGCTGGCAGCGGTTAAGAATTTGCGAGTCAAGGTCGACATGGGGTCGGTGGTGGTACGGGGCGGGCAACAGCAAGGCATCAATTACGTCGTTCATACGAACTTCAAAACTTCTTCCGAACAAGAAGCCCGCCACCAATTCGAGCAGTACAAAGTAACTGCATGGGTAAAGGGCGACACGGCGTGGATCGTGGGCGATTGGCAGGGAGGAAGGCAGCCGCGACATTTTTCCGGCGAGTTCTCCATCAATGTTCCTCGGGATATGGCGTTGGTGAAGCTTGAAACCGAGGGCGGCAACGTCGAGGCGATGGGCCTCGCGGGCCACGTGGAAGCGCAGAGCGGCGGCGGCGGCATGCGGCTTGACGACATTGGCGGCGGCGCCTATGCCGAAACTGGCGGCGGCTCGATCGAAGTGGGCACGGTTAGCGGCGAGCTTGGATTGCACACGGGCGGTGGGCCGATCAAGGTTCGTCAGGCCAATGGCAAAGTGATCGCAGAGACTGGCGGCGGCAGCGTGGTAATTCAGTCGGGCGCCCAGGGTGCGGTCATTGAGACCGGCGGTGGCAGCATCGAAGTGCGGCAGTGCAACGGCAAGGTGAAAGTTTCAACGGGCGGCGGCAGCGTGGACTTGAGCGACATTGGCGGCCCGGCGGAGATTGAAACGGGCGGGGGTTCGATCCACCTCACGTCGGCCAAGGGATACGTTAACGCCCAGACTGGCGGAGGCAGCATTGAGCTATATGGCGTACCTTCTGCCCGGGCCGAGACCGGAGCGGGTGGAATCACGGTGAAGCTGGTGAACACCGGCGGCGAGCGGCAGGACTCCGATCTGGAAACCCAAGCCGGCGACATCACGGTTTATATCGCGTCCGACGTTGCGCTCGACGTGCGGGCCAGCGTGGATGTGGCGAACGGACACCGCATCACGTCGGAGTTTCCGGACATCCACGTCACCAGCGAGGGCGGCCAGTGGGGCCCCAAGACGTACACGGCCGACGGGAAGCTGAACGGCGGCGGGCCAACGCTTAAGGTACATACATCGACTGGCGATATCTGGTTCAAGCGCGCCAGCCGGTGAAAGCAAGGCAAGACGCATTGACGATGGTTGACGTCTCGATGGTTGATTGAGCTTCGCAAAGGGAATGCGGGTTTCAATCGACAATCATCCATCGGGAATCGAACTCAATTCAGGTCGAGGGAATGGCCATGCGCAACTACGTTCTGGCAAGCATTCTGTTGTTACCGTTTCTACCCACGTTTTCTCATGCAGCGCAGAGCTGGTCGGTCGATTCTTCAGGGCAGCCGTGGGTCTACTCCAGTGAGGACAGTGGAACCGGATCGTATCTGGGTGTAGACATCAGCGATGTGACCACCGATCGTCTGGGCGCGCTGAAGCTGAAAGAGGAAAAGGGCGTCGAGGTCACGATGGTCGATCAAGATGCGCCGGCGGGCAAGGCGGGCATCAAGGAGCACGACGTTATCCTCACGATGAACGGCACGACCATCGAGAGTGGGGCTCAGTTGCGGCGAATGATTCACGAGACGCCTCCCGGCCGGGTGGTTACGTTCGGGCTGAGCCGCGACGGCCAGCCTGTGACAGTGAAGTTGCAACTCGCCGACAAGCATAAAGAATTCGCGATGTCGCTTCCCAAGGCGAAGGAATTTCACTTCGAGATGCCAGAGATCCATGTGATGCCCGACGTCGACATACCGGCGATGAACATGGTTGTGGTGACGCAGTCGGCGCGCAGCGGCCTGATGATGGAAAACATCACTCCGCAACTGGGAGACTTCTTCGGCGTGAAGAACGGCAACGGCGTGCTGGTGCGCTCGGTGGAGAAAGGCAGCCGCGCCGAGAAGGCGGGCTTCCGCGCAGGAGACGTTATCGTCAAGGTTAACGACCAGGCTGTGCACGATACCAGCGATTTCTCGCACGCCATGAAGGCGCGAACGGGCAACTCGGTCAACGTGAGCGTGGTGCGAGACAAGAAGGAACAGAACCTGAACCTGACTCTGCCGGATCGCAAGGAATCGGGGATGATGGAAGAGGAGAGCCTCGACAATCAGGAGATCGACATGGGCGCGAACCTGCAACTGGGCGAACTGCAGGACGAACTCGCTAAACTGCGGCCGCAAATGGAGCTTGCGCGGCAGACGGCGCGCCAGTATGCGGAAGACGCTCGCAAATCGCTGTGTCAGCAGCAGAAGAAGTTAACCCAGGAATCCGTCAAAGAGCGAGAGCAGTTCCGAAAGCAAGAAGAGAAGTTGCGAATCCAGTTGCGGCAGATGCGCCACGATATGAGCAGGGCGCTGGCGGATATTTAAGAACAAGCGTGCGTTTAGCTTGCGGTTGAGGTTGTGCGAGCCAGGCCGGTCACGCAAACGCGATTGCGTCCTGCTTGTTTTGCGGCGTAGAGCCCGGTGTCTGCGGCTCGAATCAGTTCATCGCGAGTGGTGCCGTGATCGGGGAACGCCGCGACTCCGGCGCTGAGCGTGACGGTTCGCGGCACGCCTGGAAATTGCCATCCCTCAACCAGCCTGCGTAGTTTCTCGGCGACACCGAGCGCGTGCTGGGCGTTGGTCTGAGTCAGCAGGATCGCGAACTCTTCTCCTCCGTAGCGGCACACCACATCAATCTTGCGCAACTGCTGGTGGAACAGGGATGAAACCTGGCGCAGGACTTCGTCGCCGAGCAGGTGTCCGAATTCATCGTTCAACCTCTTGAACTGATCGATGTCGACCATCACAACGGCCATGCCGGTTCCGCAGCGGCGTGCACGCTCAATCTCTTCCATGATGCGCAGCTCGAAGAATCGTCGGTTGAAGATTCCGGTCAGGCCGTCCAGATACGAGAGCTGCCGGATTCGCTCGACGTAGTGCGCGTTTTGGATGGAACTGGCGCAGATGTCGGCCACAGACTCGAGCGACTGCAATTCGCTCGCGCGAAACGCGTTGCGCTGGTCGCTATGCAGCGTGAGCACGCCCAGCGTCTGTCCAAAGGAAATCAGCGGGATGCTCATGCGGGAGGCGCATTCAGCGAATAGCCTAAAGGAATCCGGTGTGGTCAGATCCTTCTCGATGAGAGTGCTGCCCGTCGCGAGAATCTTCGACCAGGGCTCGCGATCGGATGGAAGGCGTCCGCCGGGAGGAATGCAGGGCGTCAGCATGCCTTCATGCGCGCGCATGACCAGATCTCCCTCTTCGCGCAGGAACAATGAGACGTGCGAGACCTGGAAAGCCTGCTGAATGACAAGGCACACGCGGGAGAGCAGATCCTCTAAATCCATGACCGCCGTGCTTTGTTGAGCGATCGCGTTGATGGCCTCCAACTGCCGCGCCCGTTGGCGCTCGAGCGAGTAGAGGCGCGCGTTCTGCAGGGCGATCGAAGCCTGTGTCGAAAACAGAGTGAGGAGTTCGATAGTGTCGTCGTCGAAGTGGCCGAGGCGATCGCTCTGGCAGTCGAGTACGCCAACCACCTCGTCGCACACCATGAGCGGGATGGCCAGTTCGGAGCGCGTCGATTGAGCTTTGCAAATGTAGCGAGGATCTTGGCTTACATCGGGGCAGTGTACGGGCTGCTTCTGCTGAACCGAGGCGCCGGTGATGCCGTCGTGATATCCCAGAGAAATCCTGTCTTTGCCGGGGTCCCAGCCAATTTGCGAGCGGACGCACAACTGCTGGGCCTCCGGATCGACGAGCAGGATGGCCACGTTCGGTAAATGAAAATAGTCGTGCGCGATCGCCAGGATCCTCTGCAGGATCTCGTCCAAATCGAACGTGGAGAGGACAGCCTGGCCGGCCTCGTACAAGACTGCGATCTTCGGCATTCCATCGGATTCTAGCGGGAGGAGAGGGAATGACCGAGGTTCCTAAAGTAACCGGTCTGGGCTGGTGCAACAGCGGCGGTCCGGCGGCTTATCTCCACTTTCGCGCGGTGCGGATCAGTCCGTAGGCCACCAAACAAAACCAGAAGTCGATGGCCATGCCCAGGTCGGGCTTGAAGGGATGGTGGCGGGCGATCGGGGGAAACGACGGCGCGAGGACAAAGTACACCACGTTGCCCAAGACGATCGCCAACAGCGCCTGGAGAAAGTTGACCAGCACCGAAGATTTAGACACCGCGTGACGTGCGTGGGGATTCTTGCGAGATCCCGGAGCGCACCGGCGGCCGTCTCCTCCTGCTACCATTCCTTCGGATGCCTCATTCTTTCGCAGAGGTTGCGAGAGAGTGAATCTCAAGCCATAACGCATGCTCGAACTCGCTACTCCCGTGAAGTACGTGAAGGGCGTGGGGCCGAAAATCGCGGATGTTCTCGCCGCGAAAGGGATCCATACCGTCGGGGAACTTCTGTATTATTTGCCATTTCGTTATGAAGACCGGCTGAATCCGCGTGGAATTTCAGAACTGCGGGCGGGAGAAATGGCGACCGTGATCGGCGAAGTGCGTAACTCCGGATTATTTCGCACGCGGAAGATGCCGATATTTCAGCTGACGGTAGGCCAGGGTCGCTCTCGCCTGCGCTGCCTCTGGTTCAACGCGACTTATCTGCAGGATAAGTTCAAGCCCGGCCAAATGATCGCGCTGTATGGAAAGGTTGAAGAAGATCAGAGGAGCCGGGAGTTGCAGATCATGCAGCCGCAGTTCGAAGTTCTGGGCGAAGCTGGCGACGGGGACAGCAACGGCGCCGAGAAAAAAGCTGCCGAGTCGCTGGAGATTGGCCGCATCGTTCCGATCTACGAGTCGATTGGGCAAGGGCGCCTGACTCCGCGGTGGTTCCGGCGGGCCATCCGTACGGCGCTCGACAATCTTACGCCGGAGTTGCCGGAGCCGATTCCGGCTGTGGTGCGCGGCCGCCTGGGACTGATCTCGCCGCGCGCTGCGCTCTGGAATGTGCACTGGCCGGAGCCGGGGGAGAGTTTTAAGGATTTGCAATCGTCGCGGACACCGGCGCACATCCGGATGATTTTTGATGAACTGTTTTTCGTGGAACTCGGGCTGGAGCTGAAACGCCGCGAGCAGAAAGCGCAGACCGGAATTGCTTTTCGTCTCGACAATCGCGTGCGGGCGGCGATCAAGAAAATTCTGCCCTTTCATCCGACCGCGGCGCAAAAACAGGTCTTGAAAGAAATTGCGGCCGACATGGAGAAGCCTTATCCCATGCGGCGTTTGCTGCAGGGCGATGTCGGATCGGGGAAGACGATTGTGGGCTTCGAGGCGGCCATCATCGCCATTGAAAACGGCTACCAGGTCGCGTTGATGGCGCCGACGGAAATCCTTGCCCAGCAGCATTATTTTTCTGCGCGCCGGATTCTGGAGAATGCCGGCTATCGCATTGTCCTGCTGACCGGATCGCTCGAGGCGGATCGCAAGCGCGAGATTCGCCGCCACATTGCACAGGGGAACGCTCAACTCGTGATTGGCACGCATGCGTTGCTGGAAGAGAAAGTGGAATTCGCCAACCCCGGGCTGGTGATTGTCGACGAGCAGCATCGCTTCGGTGTCATGCAGCGATTGAAGCTGATGAAGAAATCAGGCGAAGGTACCGGGCCGGCCCAGCAAAGCGCGCCGGCCGAGCCCGATGTTCTGGTGATGACCGCAACGCCCATCCCACGGACGCTCGCGCTTACACTCTACGGCGATCTCGATCTCAGCGTGCTCGACGAGCTTCCGCCGGGCCGCACGCCGATTGCAACGCACTGTGTTCCTGACGATCAGTCTCCGAAAGTCTGGGAGTTTGTCCGCAAGCAGGTGGCTGCCGGGCATCAGGCGTACGTGGTTTACCCGGTGATCGCGGAAAATGAAGAGAACGAACTGAAGGCCGCGGTCAAGATGTACCGCGAGCTGAGCGGGCAGGTTTTCGCCGACCTGAAAGTTGGACTGCTGCATGGCCGACTTGACGCCGAATTGAAAGACCAGGTCATGCGTATGTTTCAAAAGGGCGAACTGCAGATTCTTGTCGCCACTACGGTTATAGAAGTAGGAGTCGACGTGCCGAACGCGACTGTCATGGTGATCGAGCATGCGGAGCGCTTTGGCCTGGCGCAGCTTCACCAGTTGCGCGGCCGCATCGGACGCGGAGCCGCCAAGTCCCATTGCGTCCTGATGACTGGCGGCAAAGTCAGCGAAGACGCGCAGAAACGTCTCGACGCCATGGTCCGCACGAACGATGGATTTCAGATTGCCGAACTCGACCTCGAACTGCGCGGCCCGGGAGAATTTTTCGGCACGCGGCAGGCCGGAATGCCGAACTTCCGCGTCGCCAACATCATCCGCGACGCCAAGTTGCTTGAGGCCGCCAAGCGCGAAGCCGCCGCGGTGCTGGCTGGGCCAAATTCGGAAGTCTCCACCGAAGAGATCAGCCGCGCGCTCGTGCACATGCGTACGCTCTGGCAGCATACGTATGGTCTGGTTGAAGTGGGCTAAGCGAGCTGCGCTGATGGCACTGGGCTAGGCGGCCGCGTTCTGCGATTGCACCGCTTGATCGATGAGAGAGACGGCGCGATGAGCGGAAAGCGCAGCGCCTTCCTGCCAGCCAACCATGTGGCTGGTGTGATCTCCCGCCAAATAAATCGGACCATCGGGGCGAATCAGATATTCGTAGCTGTCGACGCTCTTTCTGCCGAAGCCCGAGACCCATGACCCCAGGTTGTAGGCGACGTGTCCCCAAGAAACGTAGACCGGGTTTGTGAGTTCCTTGGAATGGCCGGGATGCAGGCCCTCGATTGCGGTGCGCGACGCCTGCAGCTTTGCCGGCATATCCATCGTTTCGAAGTCGGTGCCGTTCTCGATTCCGTAGCCGCCGATCACGACTCCGCGGGCCGAGAACAACTCGGCGCTGGGATACCAGACGACTCCCTTCAAGTTTTTCGGATAAGAGAGGCCGCCGTAAATGCCATAGTCCTGCTCCCAGAAGCGCGGCGACTCCCAGGCAATCTTAAAAGCGGAGTCGTAGTTCATGCGTTGAATCGCGCTCTTCAGGTCTGGCGAGAAATCGGTGTCCAGAGTTTTGAGAATCGTGACCGGCAACGTGCAGATGCAATAGTCGGCTTCGATGCTCTGGCCGGGCCCACTCTTGTCGTCGTGATAAACGATGCGGACGCCTTGCCCCGTCTTGCGAATTTGCTCGACGACGGCGCCAAAGCGAATCATCTTCGCAACTTGTTTTTCGAGCGCACCGGCGACTTTATCCATGCCGCCCACGGGCTGAAACATCGTCGGCTGCATGTCGAATACTTCATCGAAATAAAGATTGGTCCAGAGATTTGCGTCGAGCAGTGCGCTCATGTCCAGCGGATCGCGCAGAACGCCATTCACGTCGCCTGCGCCAGGCATGATTCGATATCCGGAGCGCGAAGATCCTTTGTAGAAGTAGTCGGGCGACAGATCTCCATAGATGCGCAGAAATTCCAGCATGCGCTCGTTGTCGTGTTTGGTGAGTTCCTGGTCGAGCGCGTTGCGCTGAACGCATTTGGAGAGCAGTTCGGCGACGTGCCCGCGAGTGTCGTTGAGCACCTGCCGCTGTTCGACCGGATGACCGCCGTTCAGCTTGTCGCTCTGCAGCAGCGAACTGCGCGAGGTGTTGACTTCAACCTCAAGCGGGACGCCGAATTCGTGGCAATATCCAAGGATCGTATAGTGATGCGATGGAAGCCGCGCCGGGCCGGCGTTGAAATAGTGTCCTTCCTCAAAATGACAAGTTTGGCTGGTCCCGTCGGTGAGATCGACGCGCGTCCCGTTGCGGATTGTCCAGTTGCGTCCGCCGGCGCGCTGGCGCGCTTCGAGAATGTGGCATTGATAGCCCGCCTTGCGAAGTTCCAAACCAGCGACCATGCCGGCTATGCCCGCGCCGAGAATCACGACTCGCTTTCCCTTGCCGCTCTCGGGTGAAAGTCGCAGCACGCTCGCATACGAAGCCGGGGGAGGCAGGAGCCCGAGCGATTGCATCATGAGGTAGGCGGCGCTGAAGCCGCCAGCCTGTCCCAGTTTGGTGATAAAGTCTCGGCGAGTCGGCATCTTTGATTTCGAAGTCGCGGCGTTACTTTGCGACGTACGCAGCGCTCATGAGTCTCGACGTACTTCGACCACGATCGTCGGTAGTCTAACTCATGCCGCAGCCTGATCCAATGGAAGGTAAACGCAAACTTCAGATTGGAATCATTGGAAATGCTTTTGGTTCCGACGTTGGCATCGTAGTCCACAAAGCCCGTTAGACGTAGCCCACGGCCAAACTGATAGAATCTGAAGAGAATGGCTGGACCTTCCCAACTGATTCAGATTGAGCTTAGCCCTCCTTTGCGCGCGCCGAAGCCGCAGTGGCTGCGGGCGAAAGCTCCTGTCGGAGACAACTTCCACAATCTGAAGAAGCTGGCCCGCGGGCTGGGACTGCACACTGTGTGCGAGTCGGCGCAGTGTCCGAACATCGGCGAGTGCTGGAATCACAAGACCGCGACGTTTATGTTGCTGGGCGATATCTGCACGCGGCGCTGCGGTTTCTGCGCCGTCCCCAAAGGGCGTCCAGAACCGATCGATTGGGACGAGCCCCGCCGCGTCGCCGAAGCCGTGGCGACGCTGGGACTGAAACATGCAGTGGTGACGAGCGTCAACCGCGACGATGACAACGTAGGCGGCGCTCGGATTTTTGCGGAGACCATTCGCGAGATTCGGGAACTGACGCCCGATTGCCGCATCGAGGTCCTCATCCCCGATTTTCAAGGTTTGGAAGAACCGCTGCGCATCGTGCTCGATGCGAGCCCTGACGTTCTCAACCACAACACAGAGACCGTGCCGCGACTGTATCGCGCGGTTCGCTCCGGGGCGCGCTATGAGCGCACGCTCACTTTGCTGGAAAACGCGAAGAAGTTTTCTCCCGGCATGGTGACCAAGAGCGGCGTGATGGTCGGCCTCGGTGAGTCGTCGGAAGAATTGGTGGAAGTGTTCCGCGATCTCGGCACGCGCGGCGTCGACATTCTCACCGTCGGCCAATACTTGCGTCCATCAAAGGATCATCTGCCGATCGCTCGCTTTTACGAGCCGGATGAATTTGTGTATCTGCGGAACCAGGCTCTGCGCTTCGGTTTCCGCCATGTTGAGTCCGGACCGATGGTTCGGTCGAGTTATCATGCGCACGAGCAAGCCGACGCAACGGCAACGCCGCGGGCGGTTACGTAGGTTGCGGCTGACGGGCGTTCCCGCCAAAGTTGTTCTCCCAGAGATCACGATTCGCAGGGTTAGTATCTCCATCGAAGAAGTCGGCAACGGGAGGCTTCTCCCGTGGTAACCGTTCTTCTTGTGATTCTGGGCTTCTTTGCCGGACTGCTGGGTGCCCTGACCGGCATCGGCGGCGGCGTTCTGCTCACGCCGATTCTCGCGCTGTACTTCGGCATTCCCATCCGCGAGGCGATTGGAACGAGCCTGGTGGCCGTGATCACGACCTCGGCCGCGAGTTCTTCCGTTCACCTGCAGCGCCACACCACCGACATTCGCCTGGGGATGACTCTCGAACTGGCGACGGCGCTTGGAGCGGCGGTCATGGCTTACCTCGTTGGCTACTTCAACCGCAATTTTCTTGAGGGATTGTTCGCCGCTTTCCTGCTCTACAGTGCTATCACGATCCTGACCAAAGGCGGAAAATTCAGGCACGAGGACGACCTGCCGCCCGCTACGAACGGCGAGGTCGTGATTCCGCCGTATGAGCCGCAGCGGTACCCGCTGGGACTCTGTGCGTCCCTGGTGGCGGGCTCGCTCTCGGGACTGCTTGGGATTGGCGGTGGCCCCATCAAGGTTCCGGTCATGTACATCTTCATGAACGTGCCGCTGATGGTGGCCACGGCGACGTCGAATTTCATGATCGGTGTGACGGCAGCCGCCAGCGCCATCGTGTACTACCGGCGCGGAGACATTCTCGTGCAAGATGCCGCGCCGCTTGCAGTCGGCGTGTTTCTGGGATCGCTGTTGGGTGCGCGCCTGGCCCCGCGCATTCATACAAAGGTCGTCGTGTATTTGCTGGTCGCCATCATGCTCTATCTTTCTGTGCACCTGTCCGTGCACCTGCTGTGGGGGTGGTTATGAGCCAGCTGCGTGAGCCTGCCTTCGATCGCGTGGTGGCGCTGGTGCTGCGGGTCGGCGCTTTCAGTTGCTTCTTTCTCATGCTGGCCGGACTGCTTTGCGGGCTGTTCGTTCCGGGGCGAATCCCACTGGGGATCGAGCGCGCAGGCGTACTGCTGATGCTCGCGACTCCAGTCGTGCGCGTGATCGTTGCCTGTTTCTTATTCTTCAGGGAAAAAGATTATCGCTATGGATGGATATCCTTCGGTGTGCTGGTGATCTTAATGCTGGGAGCAGTTTTCGGAATAGGAGAGCACTGACGAGAGACACGCGGCTTTGTGGACGAGATCTAAATGTTAAGGGCGTCGAAGCCGCATAGCAGAGCGGCTTGGAACAGGCGATCATCGGCCGTGAAGAATTTTCGGCCCTGTGGGACATCAGTGCACCACTCGATCGCGGCTGCTAACTGGAAGGCGTCGGCGGCGCGCAGGTCGTATTGTTCCACGATCTGTTGGGCCTTGGTACGCACCGCATTCGTGGGTGCTACCACAGTCCAAGCTTGCGCGAAGACCGATGCTGTGTTGTGTGCTTGCCTCAATTCCCGTGGGCTCAGCAACTTCATCCGCAGGAGGCGAGCCAGTGCGCTCGCAATTTCGACCGGAGTTGCCCACCACACTACAATCTCGTATTGCTTGTGAAGAGACTGAGCGTGAGCTGTCCTCGCCTCCTGGACACAGAGTGGAACTAAGGCACTAGTGTCCCAGAAGGCAAACGGCGGCACTACCGGCCCTCGCGCTCTTCCTCCCATATTCGATCCATAACGCCATCAGGAATGTCGCCGGCCGGCTTGGGCCAGGAATCGGATGGGCGTCGCCTTTTTAAGGGTGGGGTAAGAACACCACGCGCGATGAGCCGCTGTTCCTGCTCGGAATAATCGTCCAACTGGCAAGGAACAATCCGCGCCACCGGCTTGTTTCGGTCGCAGACCAGAACTTCCTCGCCCCCACGCACTCGCCGGATATGGGCGCTGAGGCGAGCCTTCAATTCGGCAATGTTAACGGTCCGCATGCAAGAATTATATCATGATATGACCATGTTGGTCACATCGAGGGGTCTGCAGGAGGTTCGAATTTCTAGAAGATATGCAGCTTGATGCTCAGGTACTTCTTCGGGTCCTGGCGAACGGCCTTCACTAAATCGCGAGACTCTACCAGCATTTGGTTGGCATTGTTGTAAAGCGTTTCGTCTTTGAACAGTTTTCCCGCCGAACCTTGCCCCGCTTGGAGTTCGGTCGTTAGTTCTGAAAGCTTGGTGATCGTGATGTCGAGCTTCTTCGCCAACTCGTCATCTTTCGTGAGCTTGCCGAGCGTGCCCTTGCCGGCGTTGATGTCGTCGGTGATCTTCTTGAGATTGGCGATGGTGGCGTTGGCATTGTCGTAAAGCGAAGGATCTTTCAGGATCTTTCCGGCCGTGCCCTTGCCCTGCTGCAGATCGTCGATCAAGAGGTTCATCTTGTCGAGGGTGGCGATGAATTTGTCGTAAGCGTCATTGCGGCTGATCAGGGCGCCGAGGCTGCCCTGGCCTTTGGCGACCTCCTCGACGATGGACTGGAACTGCGCGACCGTGTCCGAGAAGCGGTTATACAGGGTTGGATCGTAAATCAGTTTGCCCAGAGATCCCTTGCCGCTTTCGGCAAACGCCAGGATGCGATCCGCGCGCTTCAGCAGGGCGTCCATGTTCTGCAGCGTGCTCTGGCTGCTCACCACGACGTCTTCAATGTCAGCCTGCTCGCGGGTGGCCAGCGTGTCGCCATTCTGCGCAGGAGGACCGGTCGCTTGGGCGCTGTCGAGATCTACATACGTCTCGCCCAGCACGCCGGAGGTTCGGAGCATGCAGATCGAATCGCGGCGCAGGCTGAATCCATACTTCGTGCTGACCTTCATCGTGACTTCGACCGGCGTTTGTCTCTTCGCTGGATCCGCCACAATGCGCATGTTGATGACATTGCCGATATCCACGCCGTTCAATCGCACCGGTGCGCCCTGGCGCAGGCCGCCGGCATTATTGAAGTAGGAATTGAGAGTGATACGCGTAGTGAAAAGCCCGGCTGTTCCCGACATCAGAAACAGGAGCACGGCCAGAGTCAAACTGGCCGCGATCACCGTGATCCCAACACGAAGTTGCGACCATTTGAGCTGCTTCTGGCTAGGCAAATGAATTCCTCATCACGCCTGTTTCGATGGACTGCACCTGCCGCGCCGACAGCTCGGATTTACCCCTGGCTCCGTGCCGCACGCCCATCGCAAGATAATAACAAAACTCGGGGCAGTGCTAGGCCGCTTTCAGGCGCAATGCCGGGAGGAGCGCCAGCGCCAGCAAGTACGCCGCGGCCCCGCAGGCTAGAGTCGCGGTTAGTCCGAACTGGATCGCGATCACCATGGCCAGCACCGACCCCATGACGCTGGCCGCTGCATTCATCGCCCAGGCCCATTCGACGGCGGTGTTCGACGCATCTACCCCGGCGGGAAACTCCGGCGCGGGCGCGGCAGCAAGCGCGCGAAGGCCCGTTGGGAAGGGCATTCCCATCGCAAATCCGAGCGGAATCAGAATCGCGCCGCAGATTATTTGCCGGTATCCCAGCGCCAGACCGACCCACGCCGCCAACCGGCCGGGCAGGAAGAATACATCGCCGATCAGCACTGCGATCACCAGCAGCAACGGCACCCAACAGAGTTCGGTGCGAGGCAGCCAGCGCCGCGAAAACAGGCTGCCCGCGCCACTTGAGAGCATCAGCAGAAAAATCACCACCGTGAGCGCGTATGTGGGATGACCCAGAAACAACACGAAGCGCTGAATGAAGGCGATCTCGACGAGAATGTATCCCAGACCGACGGCAACGAAATAAAGGATGGGCAACGGCGACTGGCGCGAGGATCCCGTCTTCAGTGCCAGCGGCAGAATCAGAAATGCGAGCACCGCGATCACAGAAATGACCAGCACCAGAAGAAGGACCAGGACGCCTAGATTGACTTTCCAATCGATGCCGCCGCGCAGTCCCTTCTCTCCCAGAATCTGGCCGGGCTTTAGGGTGAAGAAGAAAAATGGCGCATTGTCGTTCACGGGCGCAACGTTGTAGGCATAGCCGCGCGCAAACGCGTAGGGATCATTGCTGGCGATCAGGTCGGAGAATGGATTCTTCCCGGGCTGTGACGGCAAATAGAGCGGACTGAGTTCGAAGTAGTGATCAAAATGTGTGATCACCGCTTTCTCTTCAGCGGCGGTGAATGCCGTCTTCTTCGCAAGAACCACGACCGGAATGCCGTCTTCGTCGAGATCGCCTTGCGACGCGACAATGAAGTTTCGCGACGGATTCTCGACTCCCAGTTGGTGCAGCGCGTCCATCGCCACCGCAACTACGCGCAAGGCCTCGCGCGGATGGCGGAACTCCCAGCGCGTGATCGCGACCATGCCATCGGGCTTGAGGTGGTCGAAGTATTCGCGGAAGGCTTCGACCGTGTACAGATTGTTTTCGCTCAGCGCGAACGCGCCCGCCGCCGTCGATGCCCAGGTGTCGACGAGGGTCATCTGCACAACATCAAAATGCTGCGGGCTCGATCGCAGATATGAGCGGCCATCGGTCACGTGGATATGCACGTCGGGACGCTGGTAAAGATGTTGCGAGTAATCCGCATAGCGATCTCGCATAATCGTTGTGGCGATGATGGGATTGATCTCGATCCCGGTCACACTCGGACTGCCGTTCGCAATCGCGCGCAAGACGTCCACGCCGCCGCCCGGACCAATGATCGCGAACTCCCCGTGCGGGCGGAGAACGTTGGCCAGCGCGGGCGGAGCCGACATCAGGTTGTGCTCCCATAGCGTGCCCTGCCAGTGCGAGAGGTCCGCATTCATGATGTAGGTAGAAGCGTCGGCATCAATCACGACGGCCTTGGCCTGTCCCTGGCGATCGACCTCAACGCGCGAGAGGGCATTCCAGCGCGCGAACTCCACCCATGACGGATCGCGGTACATGCCCTTGGCGTAGACCACATCGATGAGGCGCCCGGAATAATTCGCGGCGATTAGAGCGACCAGCGCGAGCGCCAGCAGGCCGGCATTCCTTCGAGAGCTTTGCACCTCTGACCAGATCACGCTCGCCACTGCCATAGCCGCGGCGGCAACCAGAATGACGTTTGGTCCGCCTACCCAGTTCAGCAGCGGGACAACCGCCAGGCAGGCCAGCGCTCCACCACCAGGTCGGCGCCGTAGAGCCGCGGAATGCGGCGTGACTCACGCGCGAAGACAACCGAGAACAGCAGCCCGGTCAGGAAGAAAGGCACAGCTGCTGCGAGGTACATTGTCGGTCAGCCGCAGGAAGTTTTTCCAGGAAACCTGCAGCGCGACCGGAACGTGCAGCACAACCTCTAACACGACAACGACCACGACGGCGTTCGCCATGCACAAGCGAGCCCCGAGTTTGCGCGTGTCGATCGCTGCGAGTCGCGTCTTCCACAAGTAGGCGAACACGCCCCCCGCGCCGAGCCCGAGCAACGCAATCGAAATGGCGAGAAACGCGAAGTGGTAAAAAAGCACAACGGAGAACAGGCGAGTCAGCGCCAGTTCCAATAACAGGGCGGCAAAGCTCGTGAGCGAAAGTCCCGCCAGCAGGGTTTTGTCAGGGATTTCAGTCCTGCTCGAAGCGAGGGTAGGAGTCGGAGTGATGACAGCCATAAATGGGTCAGACGCGACAGTCTAGCAGATGGTTGGGGCGGGAATCGTAGATCGTACGCGGGCCGATTCCGCTTGAAGACTAGCTCTCCAGAATCACCTGCGCGATCGCCTGTTCTTGCGTATGCGAGAGCGACAGCGCGGCATTCTTCACTCCGAGCTTCGCCGCGAATTCTCCCGCTTTGCCGTGAAAGGTCATGGTGGGGCGGCCGCCCGGCATCCGCGTAACTTCGCAATCCCGCCAGCGCACGCCGTGATTCCATCCGGTGCCGAGCGCCTTCATCGCGGCTTCTTTGGCTGCGAATCGCGCGGCATAACGCTCAAATCGATTCGCCTTGGAGTCGCAATAGCGAATCTCTCCAGCGGTGAAAATGCGCTGTATAAAACGGTCGCCAAAGCGTTCGATGGATTGGCGAATGCGGGGAACCTCGGCGATGTCGATGCCTGTGCCTACGATCATGATGAGAGACGTCCTTGAATCTTACAGCAATCGATCACCGCGATAAATCAAACGTCCGTCCAGCATGCGGCCTTCCGCGGTCAGCGTATGAGGCTTCACTGGACCCGTGCCGTCGATGTGCCGCACTTCGTGCCCATGCGCGACCAGCCAGTCAGAGACGAGCATTCGATGACAGCGAAAATACACGCGCTCGGCGCACATGTACGCGGTTCTCGATGTTTCAGCCAGCGCGAGTAGTTCAGTCATGGCCTGCTCGAACTCCGGTGTGAGCATGTAGTCGGCGTAGTTGCGGAAGCTGTCGTTGCGCAGTGCGATGTTCGGCGATTCCTCGAGAGTCTTCTTGCGATAACCGCCCAGCGCTTTCATCCAAACGTAGCGGATGCCGGCGGCGGGCAAGGTCTGCTCCAGCGATTCGCGATTGAACTGCGGCAGGCGCCGCGACATGGGGAAAGCGCGAATGTCGACGAGGGTCTGAATCTCGATGCACCCGCAGCACGGCGATGAGTTCGTCGAGCGTGCGAGTTGAGTGTCCGATGGTGTAGAGAGTTGCCAACAGAGCTTCGATGCGGGGAGCCTACGCTGAGATTCGTCCCAGTGCGGCCACGATTGTGCGATCTTGATCGGGGAATACGGTCCGCAGATCGAGCAAAACTCGCCCATCGTCCACGCGTGCGATGATTGGCGGGTCGCAACTTCGAAGGCGTGCCGCCAGTTCATCGGCGCTGAGATCCGCGCAGTGCAGGGCCAGCAGCCGCGTCGGAAGCACCGACGAAGGCGCGGCGCCACCTCCGATTACCGATTCCCCGTCGATGATCTCGACGTGCAACCGCGCGCGACCTGAACGTCGGATGCAATCGACTCAGCCCGCCGTCCAATCTCTTCTTTTGTAAGCTGCATCATCCGCAGCGTAGGAATGGCATTGTGATCGCGCTTCACATATGCGAGCAGCGTGGACTCGAGCGCCGCGTACGTGAGTTTGTCGACACGCAGGGCTCGGAACAGAGAGTTGCTGCGCATGCGCGCGACGAGTTCTGCCCGGCCGCTGATCAATCCCGCCTGCGGACCGCCCAGCAATTTGTCGCCGCTGTACGTTACGACATCGACGCCTGCGCGGAGGCTGTCGAGCACGCTGGGCTCGCCGCTGATCCCAAAATTCTGCAAGTCAACCAAAGCGCCGCTGCCCAGGTCTTCCATCAAGGGCACGCCGCGCCGGTGCGCAAGCGCCACGAGTTCCGCCGTCGACGCCTGCTCGGTGAAGCCCGTGATCTCGAAGTTGGACCGATGCACGCGGAGCAGCAGCCGCGTGCGTTCATTGATTGCCTGTTCGTAGTCAGCAGCGCGCGTGCGATTCGTCGTTCCCACTTCGCGCAGAGTAGCGCCTGATTTCTCCATCACGTCGGGGATGCGAAACGAGCCGCCGATCTCAACCAGTTCGCCGCGCGACACGATCACTTCTCCACCGTCGGCCAGCGTATTGAGCGCCAGCAAAACCGCGGCGGCATTGTTGTTCACGACAATCGTGGATGTGGAGACGGCTGCCTCTGCTGTACCGCCAGAGCGAAGCCCGTCCGAACTCTCCACCGACCCGTCGCCGAGCAGCCTGCGGAACAAACGATCAACATGAACGTCCCGCCTGCCCCGTGTCCCGTCCTCAACGTCGAACTCAAGATTTGAATACTGGGCTGAAGTCTCGCGAACATGCGCGAACGCAGTCTCGGCCAGCGGAGCGCGTCCCAAATTCGTGTGGAGAATGACGCCGGTCGCGTTGATCACCGGCCGCAGCGAATGGCCGAGCGTCTGCCGGAGCTGCTCCTCGACCGCGCCGCTCATTCCACTGACCGCCAGCTGAAGTCCGGGCGAATCGAGCAGGCCGGATGCGACCTCAGCGCGCAGCCGCGCCAGCACCGCGCGGGCGGCGTCAGTCACCGCAGCCGCTCCGTGACTCGACGCGAGCGCGGCAACCTCGGGGGCCCGCAGCACCTCGTCCACCGACGGCAACTCGCGAAACAACTCCGATTTGGCGGTGCTCTTCATTTCAGCGCGAATCCAACGGGATTATCCCACGAAATTGGCGAACCGCCGCGGACCGCATCTCGCCCGCTACAACGTATGCAGATACGCGAGCAGATCCTGAAGGTCTTGCTGGCTCAGTTGTTGAGCGTAGGCCGGCATTTCGTTGCGGCCGAGGCGGATGATGTCGGTGACGCGCTCGTTGTTGGCCGGCAGTCCGCTAAGAGAAAGATATTTGTGCTGGAATATGCCCTTGAGGCCAGGCCCTTTCTTTCCCTTGGTGGAGTACGGCTCATGACATCGGTCGCACTGCGAATCGTAAATTTTGCGTCCGGCCGCCTGCTGCGAATTCAGGCCAAGCTCGGCGTCCGATTTGCGGCGTTCAACGTCGCAACCGAAAATCATGATCAAAGCCAGCATGGCTAGTGTTGCCCCGAAGAAAACTCCTCCGGGATTACGTTTCCTTATCTCTGTTGACCCGGACTTTCTTGATCGCATGCACCTTGCCCTAGTAACGTCGTACGCGGCTCTGCGCGCCGCTTTACAATGATAGAGCAAAGCCTCGGCTTTGCCTCGACGAATGCCAACTGCAATCAAACGAGTCTACGAACCGCCTTCGCGCGCGGATGGAACGCGCGTACTGGTCGATCGTCTGTGGCCGCGCGGCCTCAGCAAAGAGCGCGCCGCCGTCGACGAGTGGTTGCGCGATCTTGCGCCTTCTGACGAACTGCGCCGCTGGTATCACGCCCAACCCGAGCATTGGGCGGGCTTTCGCAAGAAATATCTTAAGGAGTTGAAGCAAGCCGAGGCGGAAGACGCGCTGCGCCAGCTCTACGATCTGGCTCACAAGAGGAAGCGCCTGACTCTGCTCTTCGCCTCAAAGAACGAAACGCATAACAACGCGGTCGTTCTGAAGGAACTGCTCGACGGAATGCGAAAGCCTCCAACCGGGACTGGCCCTGGTGCGATTCACGCCATGCGCGGCCGCTCCGCTGCCGTCAGGCGCCGCTAGCGGCGTTCGCACGCGGCGGTTGTCCTCTCTTCATTTAGAATTTTCCGGATGAGGCCGGTCTTCCAATGGAATCTGGGCACGCGCTCGCTGGAACTCGGCAAGCGCACGCTCGTCATGGGCGTCCTCAACGTAACGCCTGACTCGTTCTCCGACGGCGGAAAGTTTCTTGATCGCGAGCAGGCCGTTGAACACGCGCAGCGTCTGCTTGAGGAAGGCGCAGACATTCTGGATGTTGGCGGCGAATCCACGCGGCCTGGCGCGCGGGTAGAACTCGCGACTCCGCCGCAGGCAGCGGTGAAGAAGGGCCCAGCTGCGAATCTGAAGTCTGCGGTGACTGCGGAAGAAGAACTCAAGCGCGTGCTGCCAGTCATCGCTGAGTTGAAGAAGAAATTTCCGGCCGCAGTTCTGTCCGTCGACACGTATAAAGCCACCGTGGCCCGCGCAGCCGTGGGCGCCGGGGCCGCGATCGTGAACGACGTCAGCGGATTCCGCTGGGACCCGCAGATGGCGAAGACGGTCGCGGAGCTGAAGTGCGGAGCGGTCCTGATGCATATGCGGGGGCGTCCCGAAGAGTGGCGCACGCTGCCGCCCCCGGGCGACATCGTGCTGCTCGTGAAGCGCGAACTCAAGGACTGGGCCGAGAAGGCCGTGCTCGCCGGAGTGCGGCGGGAGCGAATCGTGCTCGATCCCGGCTTCGGCTTTGGCAAGAGCTTTGACGAGAACTATCCGCTGCTGGGCCGGTTCAGCGAATTGCAGACCACGGGTTTTCCCTTGCTGGCGGGCACGTCGCGGAAATCGTTCATCGGCCGTACGCTTGCGAAAGATGGTAAGGATGCTCCGCCAGAAACGCGTCTCTATGGCACGCTCGCTACGCAGGTTGCCCTGATTCTCAAAGGCGCACACATCTTGCGCACTCACGACGTGAAGGCCGCGGTCGAAGCGGCACGAGTGGCCGACGCGATTCTGCAGGCGCGATGACAGACTACTCTCGTTAACTCCGGCGCTTACGTTTCCCGGATAAAAGCATAGCCGAGCGGTTTCCGTAATCAGATTATCGTCCCACGAAAAATCTCCGCACGTGTTTTCGCAATAGGCAAGGTGAGGCGAAATCAAACACACTACGGTAACTCCAGCGCCGCGGGGAGAACTTACACTGATTCGGGTGCCGGCGGAGAGCTTTTAGGCGCAAAGGTCGCTAAGAAAGGCCGCGAAAAACGCAAAGAAAAACAGGTCGATTCTTCATGGACAAGCTCAGTACCGTCTCGGACGATCCGCGGGTTTCTGTGCGGCGAGCGAGTTCGCCCGTTCCCGCGGGCGCATGCGTTGTCTATTGGATGCAGCGTGCGCAGCGTGGCGTCGACAATCCGGCGCTCGACGTAGCGGTTGCCGCCGCCAACGCCTTGCGGAAGCCGGTCATCGTCTTTCTCGCGCCGGTCCCGTTCTATCCCAACGCGAATCTGCGGCACTATCGATTTTTCAGCGAAGGCATACCTGACATTGCTGCGGCGCTCGCCAAGAGAAAGATCGGATTCGTCCTTCGCCGCTTTCCCGAGCACAGCCTGCTACGCTTCTGCGATGAGGTGAAGCCTGCGCTCGTCATCGGCGATGAAAATCCCATGCGCGAGCCTGAGGCCTGGCGGCGTATCGCGGCAAAGAAGCTGAAAGTTCCCCTGTGGACCGTCGATGCCGACGTGATCGTTCCCTCGAAAATGCTGGAGAAGGCGCAGTACGCGGCGCACATTATCCGGCCACGCTTGCAGGCGCAACTCACCCGGTTCCTGGTCTCGTCGAAAAATCCACACGCAGAGGTGCCATGGAAGAGGCCCGCGAAGCTGTTATCGCTCGCTTCCGATTTCGACATCACCGACGGATGGCAATTCGATCGATCCGTGTCTCCTGTCGCATCCTGGCGGGGCGGGACGACCGAAGCCCTGCGTCTGCTCAAAGCATTTCATTCAGCACAAGCTGCGACGGATACGGCACGCAGCGCAACAAGCCGGAGACCGACCACACCAGCCATCTCTCGCCGTACCTGCACTTCGGCCACATCAGCCCCATCACGATTGCGCTCGCCGTCGAAAAGGCCGACGCGCCCAAGGCCGACAAAGAAGCGTTTCTGAATCAGATCATCACCTGGCGCGAGTTGGCTGTGAATCTGGTTCGCTTCAATCCCGACTATGACAACTTCGAGTGCGCGGAGCCGTGGGCGCACCGCACGCTTGTCGAAACATGCGGGCGATCCTCGCCCGGTTCTCTACGCCGAACGCCAGTTGGAGCACGCAGAGACTCACGACCCACTGTGGAATGCCGCGCAGATGCAAATGGCGAACACGGGATGGATGCACAACTATATGCGGATGTACTGGGCGAAGAAGATTCTCGAATGGAGTGCTTCGCCCGCCGAAGCGCACCGCGTTGCCGTGCGCCTGAACGACAAGTACGAACTCGATGGACGCGATCCAAACGGCTACGCCGGAATCGCGTGGGCCATCGTGGGCAAGTTCGATCGTCCGTGGTTCGAGCGCCCTATCTTTGGCCAAATCCGCTACATGTCGGGTGAGAGCACTGGCAGGAAATTCAATAGCAAGGAATATATTCGTCAGAATCTGCCAGACGCGGCCCGTGAGTCGTCCTTCTGACGCGAGTCGAGGGGCTGCCCGCGAAAAGCAGGTTCCTCCCGCTTCGCTTTGCTCAGCGGTCGGAATGACAATCTTTTTGGCGGAACAGGTCGCCGAAAGAGGTGGAAGGCGTGATCTAAAACGTCTTCCCCGAATCCAGCAGAATCGTTACCGGCCCTTCGTTGACCAGTTCCACTTGCATCGTCTCCTGGAAGCGGCCTGTTTCGCAGCGCAGTCCCGCCGATCGGATTTGCTCGACGAAGAAGTCATACAACCGGCGCGCATGTTCGGGTGGCGCCGCAGCATCGAACGACGGACGCTTTCCCCGCCGCACATCTCCGTACAGCGTGAATTGCGAAACTGCGAGAACGCTGCCGCCGACGTCTAGGACGCTGCGATTCATTTTTCCATCTATGTCTTCGAAAATGCGCAGGCCGGCGATCTTCTCAGCGAGATACGTCGCGTCGAGTTCCGTGTCTTGCTGTCCGACGCCGAGCAGGACCAGCAGGCCGAGACCGATTTCGCCGCTGGTCCATTCCTTGACCGTGACTTTGGCCCGACTCACGCGCTGCACGACGGCACGCATAGTTTCTTGATCCGCTCGGCGGTCTTCCTCTAGCTCTAGCCACCTACTCTAATCGCGCACTCTAATCGCTCAACATCGATTCATGCCCCGCCACACATTGCCACCGGCCGTCGCGATACACGTAGATATCGGTGAAGCGAACGCGGGCAACGGTCTTGCCTTGCGCGTCGATGGCGGCCGCCTGTCCCCGGATGTAGCCGAAGTCGCCCTTCACATGGGGATGCAAGTCCGAGAGTTCATGATGGATAGCCCGTGGCTTCGCGGCCTTTGCCAGCGTGGTCGCCCGATCGGTAAGCTTGCCGTCCGGACCAGCATCTTCGAATTCGCCCGCCAGAATGCAGCCGAGCGTCGCCGTGTCCTGGCGCTCCAGAGAGCGAGCCCATGTCTGCTCAACCTGAATCAAGGCGTCGCCGTCCTTCTGCTGCGATGTCGGGCACGGCGCCGCATACGCCAGCGGACAAACGATACAAAGCGTTAACATCCAGAGTGCATATTTCACGAGACTCTCCATCGCAGCAATCGCATCGCAAGGTCGCCAGCCGACTCATCATAACCCGCCCGACGTTTGACCCCGGCGACGCGCAGCCATTAGGATTTGATTGTGCAACCCCATTTCGATGGCGCCTTTGCCGGAAGTGGCGAGGCCCTTCCTTTACACTAATTCACCCGGACAATTACACTACACACTCGCCTTTTTTCGTATTGCAGTGCGCGACCTATGCAGAGAGACGTGCGGAATTATTGAGGGGCCGGAACCCGGGCGGACAGCAAAACGGTCCGCGATTGCGCGACCGAAAGACCGAATTCAAATCTAATTGTGGCAAGCGAGGAGAAACATGGCAGCCGTTGACGAGAAGGTAAAGCAGATTATTGTGGAGCAGTTGGGGGTGGACGAGGGAGAAGTCACTTCGAGCGCGTCGTTCGTGGACGATCTGGGCGCGGATTCGCTGGATACCGTCGAACTGGTTATGGCGTTTGAAGAGGCCTTCGACATTGAAATCCCTGACGAGGACGCGGAGAAAATCCGCACCGTGCAAGACGCCGTCGACTACATCGGCAAGCACGCGAAAGCGGGGAAGTAGATTTGGGACGCAGGGTCGTAGTCACTGGCCTCGGCTTGATCTGCGGGGTGGGCAATTCTACCGACGTGGTGTGGAAGGCGCTGCTGGCGGGCAAGAGCGGCGTAGCCCGCATTGCCAGCTTCGACCCTACCGCCTTTGCCTGCCAGATTGCCGCCGAGGTCAAGAACTTCGACCCGCTGAATTTCATCGAGAAAAAAGAAGTCAAGAAAATGGGACGCTTCATTCACGTGGCCATCGCCGCCGCCGATGAAGCGCTGAAAATGTCGGAGCTGAAGATTACTCCCGAGAACGACGAGCGCGTCGGCGTTCATATCGGATCGGGAATCGGCGGATTCGACATTATCGAACGTGAACACACTGCCCTTTTCGAGGGCGGCCCGCGGAAGATTTCTCCCTTCTTTATACCCGCTGCCATCATCAATCTTGCCGCCGGGCAAGTTTCCATGCGTTGCGGGGCCAAGGGACCGAACGAGGCTACGGCGACCGCTTGCACGACGAGCGCGCATTCTATCGGCGATTCCTTTCGCATCATCCAGCACAACGATGCCGACGTGATGATCGCCGGCGGCACCGAAGCCGCCATAACACCCATGGGCGTCGGAGGATTCGCGGCCATGCGCGCGCTCTCCACGCGCAACGACGCACCTGAAAAGGCCAGCCGCCCCTGGGACAGAGACCGCGACGGTTTCGTGATCGGCGAAGGCGCAGGAATTCTGATTCTCGAAGAGCTGGAGTTTGCCCGCAAACGAGGCGCCCGCATCCTCGCCGAGATCGCTGGATACGGCATGTCTGGCGATGCTTACCATATGACCCAGCCCGCGCCCGAGCATGAAGGCGGTTTCCGCGTCATGCGGAATGCCGTACGCGATGCGGGCGTCACGCCAGATGTCGTCGGCTACGTCAATGCGCATGGAACGTCGACGCCCATCGGCGACACGCTCGAGGCGCACGCTATCAGAAACTTTTTCGGCGAACGCAAAATCGCGGTCAGTTCCACCAAGTCGATGACCGGGCACTTGCTCGGCGGCGCTGGCGGACTCGAAGCCGGCATCACCGTGCTGGCCCTGCGCGACCAGATTCTGCCACCGACCATCAACCTGGAGAATCCCGAACCCGATACTGCCGGTATGGACCTCGTCCCGAACCACGCCCGCAAGGCCGAAATCGAATACGCCATGTCGAACTCTTTTGGTTTCGGTGGAACCAACGGAGCCCTCCTGTTCCGGCGCTGGAGCGAATAGCATCCGGTAATGTCTCAACGGTCATCCGCTCGTGTGATTCTTCGCCATAAGCGAAGAGGGGAATCGCTCCCGCAAACCCCTGATTCGGCGCGGCTTTTGGCACGTAATGTCCTTTCTCGCACGGGCCAGAAATAGCAGTGTCCCTTCTTTATCCCCGATGTTGGTCCTTTGTGACTTTTCAACCGGCGCGTCACCGTCCACAATGGTTTTCGAAAGTTGAGTCTTCCCCAATAACCATGGATAAAGCTTTCGTTCCGAATCACTCGAATCTCTCGAACCTCGTCCCCCTGTCGCCCCGCAAAGCATCTGCCCGCACCGCTCTGGTTGGATTGAACGAAGCGTCGCGCGCACTGCTGGCTGAAGGTTTCCGGCAGTTTGGTATTGAGACCGTTGCCATGTCCGATGACGCCGCCGACCGCCTGAGAAAAGAGAAGTTCGAAGCCTGTGTGCTGAACCTGGGCGACGGCGCCGAAACCTTCATGGAAGCGGCTCGATCTTCGCCCTCCAACAGCCGCTGCGTGCTCTACGGCATGGGAGGCAACGCGCAGGAAGCGATGCGCTACTCCAGGTACGGCATCAACGCCATGTTCCACGAGCCGCTGGAACGCCCGGCCGCGCTCAAGCTCATCCGCGCCACGCGCTTGCTGGTGTTGCACGAATTCCGCCGTTACGTGCGCATTCCTGTAATGACGGAAGTCTCTATTGTCGGCGACGGCCGCCGCGTTGCCGCCAGCAGCATCGAAATGAGCACCGGTGGCATGTCGATTCAAAGCCACGAAGACTTCTCCATTGGAGTGAATGTGGAAGTTTCGTTTGCGCTGATGACCTTGCCCCGCGTCAATGTGCGGGGAGTCGTCAGCTGGTGCAAACCAAAATCGATCGGGGTGCGCTTCGATCCCGCCGACGACCGACGGCAGACTGTAAAGCGCTGGATCGATTCTCATCTCGAAAACTGAAGCCGTTCCGCAAGCGCAGGGAAGAATCACTACCGCCGAGAACGCAGAGAGTGCCGGGAAGGCTTCGCAAGGATTCCTGGGCAGTTTCTGCGATCTCAGCGGTAAATCTTTTCGTGGACCTTCGGGCGTTCGCGATTCTGATTAGAATATCTTCGTGCCCGACGCCAGCACTCGCGAAGCGCCCGCTCCCGCGCAACCTGCCACTGGCCCGCGCCGTTTCACGCTTCGCCAACGCATCGTTCTGCGCATCATCATCTGGCTGGGATACTGGGCCATTCGCCTGATCGGCCCAACGTTGCGGGTGAGCATTTCGTTTGAGGAAGGCGCGCAGCAAACTCTTGGCCAGCGCCCTCTGATCGGCTCGTTCTGGCACTCCTGCATCATCCCGGCGACCTACATCTGCCGCGACCTTGGCGTGCGCGTGATGAGCAGCAACAGTTATGACGGCGAATACATGGGCCGCATCATCCACAAATTCGGCTTCGTTGCGGTCAAAGGATCGAGCAGCCGCAACGCGGTCCGCGCGCTTCTAGGACTGCGCCGCGCTCTCGACGATGGATGGACCGTCGCCTTCACTCTCGACGGCCCGCGCGGTCCGCGCCACAAAGTGAAGCCTGGTCCGGTCGCTCTTGCGCGATCCGCGGGCGTGCCCTTGACCATGTTTCATGCGGCGGTCGACAAGGCCTGGGTGCTCAATTCCTGGGACCGCATGATGATCCCAGTGCCGTTCTCGCGAGTCCTGCTGCGTTTCGGAAAACTGATCCCCGTGCCGGAAGACGCGAACGACGAGGACATTGCCCGCTACACCGATGAACTGCAGGCTGCGCTCGATCGCGTATGCGCTTTTTCGGAGGCGAACGTAAGCAAGGTGGGGACGGAAGATTTTCCGTACTACAAGAGAGGAAAGTGATTTCAGATTTTAGATTGTAGATTGCAGAATGAGAACCATGTTCTCTTGACCTGCTCCGACAGGCAGCGGGATCTTAGACCAGAAATCTGAAATCTGCACTCTACATTCTGCAATCTGAAATCTGAAATCTAAATCTGAAATCTGAAATCTGAAATCTGCAATCTTCATTCTGCAGTCGTTCTTCTACTCCATTGTCGATCCCAGCAGCTGATACTTGTATTTCTTTCCATCCCAGAACACGACCGACGAGCTGTCCTCTCCCTCGCCCTGTTCTTCCATGTAAATGCCGAGAATGGTCCTCTTCTTCACGGTCAGCCGCTTCACGGTCAGTGACTTGAAGGGCAGGTTGATGAGCAGGAACTTCGCTTTGGGCTTCTCAGCGCGCCATGCGTCTTTGTCGGCGCCGTGGATGATCAGCAGGCTGATGCCGCGACGCTCCGGTTCGTCAGAACCGAATGAGGAAGTAACTTTCACATCGGTATACCCGAGATAGGTGTCGTAGGGGTCGGCGACAACGAAGCTGTATTCGTCCCGATCGGCCATGGGATTCTTGCACCGCGCCGCCACTACCAGGTCGTCGATGCCGTCGTCGTCGAGATCGGCGACGAACTGCGGCGGTCCGGCAAGCAGCGAACAATTGTCCCCGAACTGTTTGTGAATGAGTTCGTCGGTGACAAGGGGCGACGGAGACTTCGCATGCGCCGGCGGCGGAGGCGGCTGTTTTTTCTGTGCGGACGCGGCCACCATCAACAACGCTGCGAATACTGGGAGGAGAAGAAGTTTACTCGACGACATGGGTTTACTCTAGTCCGCTTAGATGCAGCTTGGGTAGAGACTGAGTAGTGACGGAGGTAATGCCACTGCCTGTCGGGTCGCCTCCCGCGTCCGAAGAAAAGTTTCGGTCCTCCTGAGGGAATTCCCTCCGAGATGTCGCTCTTAGAGGTGAGCCACATCTGCAACCGAGCCCCCCTCAGGAGAAAATGCCATGCAAATCTTCAAGAGCATTGCCCGCACCGCCGCCGCCCTGGTTTGCCCCATGGTTCTGGCGTCGTTAACGCTCGCCGCCACCAACCCTCCAATCGTCCTTCCTCGAGGACTTGCGCTCGACTCCAAGGGCAACCTATGGGTGGTGAACTCCGGCGGCAACAATATTCTCGCCTACAATCTCAGCACCTACGCGCCGGAGCCCGCTAAAACCATCATCGTGGGAATCAACCACCCCTGGGGAGTCGCGGTCGACCGGTGGGGCCACGTCTGGGTGTCGAATCAAGGCACCGCCTTTGTGGCAAGCACGATTACTGAATACGCTGTCGGCCAACGGAACCCAATCGCCACCCTCACAAATGACATCGCGAATCCTGAGGCGCTTGCTTTCGATCCCGTGGGTGATCTGTGGGTGCAGACGAACTTCGCGCAAGCGACCCCGAACTTCAAAGTATTCACGCCGTCACCGGGCGAAGCCTTCGGCCCTCCAGCCAGCCTGGCGACAACGGTCACGCCGGGAGGAACCCTCTATGGCTTTGCGTTCGGGGCAACCGGGATCATGATTGGCTCGCCCACCGGAGCGATCGTCGGTTCGGCGGGTCCGGCTCTTCTCTTTGGCCAATTGAATGGTTCCCTCGGTGTCCCGTACAGCACGGGCTTTGCGATCGCCAGCGACGCCAGCGGCAAGTTCTACGTTGCGAACCTCGACGGTTCTGTGCAAATCGTAACGCTGGCTCAAGACACAAACGGAGTGGGATCGGTAACGCCTACGACTTTTCTCCAGCTGCCTTTCGCACCCAGCGGGATTGCCATCGACAACGCGCGCGGCCGGATTTACTTCTCCAACTACAACAGCAATTCGATTTCGGTTTACAGCACGGCGGGAGTTCTCTTGCACGTGATTCAGTAGGCGGTGTTTTTCGAGCCGGCGGACAGCCTAGCCTGTCCGCCTTTTCTTGTTGGGTTTAGCGGCGAAAGTGTTCCCATCCGCGCACCTCGAGTTCGTAGGCAATGCCTTTTGCATTGTTTACGAAAATCTTCCGCGAGCGCGTGATGACGCCGATTTGGGTGAGTGGAACTCCGGCGATTCGCGCCGGGATGCGCTTCCCCGGCGGGGCCGTAAACAGAAGCTCGTAATCTTCGCCCCCGTGCAGGGCCAGGTCGAGGTCGACTTCGCGCGTGGGCTTCCCGACACTGGCGCGGGGAATCAGGCTTGAATCAAGGTCGGCTCCCACGCCGCTCTCCTCACAAATGTGCGCCAGGTCGGTGGAGAGCCCATCGCTGGTGTCGATCATCGCCGAGGCCAGCCGCTTCTCGCGGAGAATGCGCCCAAGTTCAACCCGCGGCTCCGGATAGAAGTGGCGGGGATATTCCCGGGGATTCAGCTTCTTCTTCGGCTTGGCTCTCATGCATACGACTGCAGCGGCCGAGCCTCCGAGTTCTCCACTTACAAAGATGCGGTCGCCCGGACGCGCCCCGGACCGCAAGAGCGCTTTTCCTTTTGGAACGCTGCCGACCACGATGATGTCGGCGAGGATCCCGTCAGGCGATTCCGCCGTATCTCCCCCGGCCAGCGTGACGCCGTGCCTTTCGGCCAGGCTGATCAGGCTGCGCGCGAACCGTCCAACCCAGGACTGCGGCAAGTCTCGGGGCAAAGCCAGAGATAGGAACGCAGCAACCGGTTCGCCTCCCATGGCCGCGATGTCGCTCAGTCCGCGGGTCAGGCAACGGTGCCCGACCGACTCCGCCGGGTGCCAGTCGCGCCGGAAGTGAATTCCTTCCAGCGTGAAGTCGGTCGTGACCAGCGTTTCGTGACTCGACGGTACCCGCAGCACCGCGCAGTCGTCTCCGATACCGACCTGTGTGGGGTGACTCTTGTCCGTCTGTCTGCGCGAGTCGGCTCGGGCCATCCGACGAATCTGGGCAATCAGCGCTTTTTCGGCAAGGGGCACGGCAAACCACTATACCCCCACGGATAGAGGCATTTTCGCGGGAGTACCTTGTCCTACAGTGACCCCTGGTTACCCCTCTTACGTAACGAGATTTGTCCTGATGCGTCGTTGACAGGGGGAACCCAGTTTGTTACCGTTAACCAGTCATTCACATAACCTTTGGCCGAGCTAAGTTCTGCAAGTGGTTGGAATTGCAGACGAGCGCAGACTTTCAGGCTCTGGTCGCAGTTCTGGTAGGTGTAGGGCACGAGACAGTTTCCATTCCCAAGATGGGAGCGTAGCCCGAAAAATAGTCAGGTTTCCGAACAGGCGTTCTGCAACTAAGAATCTGAGCCTGGATTTCCGGACCTGATGATTTAAACCCTGATTTTCGGGAATTTGAAATTTCAGATCTGCGCGTTCGGAGTTCGAGGAGCGATTTGCAGAAACGCTTTTACATCCTTTTTGTGGCACGCGGGGACGACGGCCAGCTGCGCAAAATTTCCATCCCCGTGCATTACCTGTACGTGTTCGTGGTCGGTGCCGCCATTGGATTCCTCAGCCTTACCGGAATTGCCAGCTCTTATACCCGCATGTTGTTGAAGGTGTCCCGCTACAACCAGTTGCGGACGGAAAAAGATCAGCTGAAAGACAATTATTCCCGCCTGGAGCAGGTCGCAAAAGAGCGCGACGTGCAGGTGGCTTCGCTCGGTTCGATTGCCGGCGAAGTATCGGCCCTTTACGGGCTAAAGGCGCAGCCCACTCTGGTGACGGCGACAACCGACCAGATTCAAGCCGCCGAGGTGAGTTCTTCGCTCGACCAATTACATGCTCTGCAGAGGTCAGCCTTGACCGGTGCGACCACGGTCGGCCTGACCATGGGTCTGACTCGGAACGCTACGACTGCGGATTGGATCAAGGCCAACTCGGCTCCTAACCTTTGGCCCGTCGAAGGCCAGGTCACAGCAAGTTTTGGCGAGAGAATTGATCCCTTCAACGGAGAAGGCGCATTCCATAGCGGTGTAGATATTGGGGGTAGCTACGGTGCTCCGGTCGTCGCGCCAGCGGACGGAGTCGTGACCTTCAGCGATCTGCTCGGCGGTTATGGCAGAGCGATCATGATCAACCACGGCAATGGGATCAGCACCCGCTACGGACACCTCTCTGGTTTTGCCGTGACGGCGGGTCAATCAGTCCACCGCGGCGATGTGATTGGATATGTTGGAACGAGCGGTCGATCGACTGGTCCGCACTTGCACTACGAAGTCCGCATCAACGATACGCCAGTCAATCCCTACAAGTACCTCCGCATTACCCTCGCCCACAACGGCGGCTTCGCCGCTGGACGGTAAGAGCAGCCTTAGGGCGTCAGCCTTCTCTGTTCCCCTTTCCTCTCCGGCAATCGCTGGTTCTTTTCTCCGATTACCTGCGTAACGGGTCAAGCCAAAGTCCGCGTCAGACGGCGGCTCTGGCCGAGCTAACATAGGAGCGGCGCCCCCCCATGCGCCTGGCAGCGTTGGCGCGGCGTATGGATCAGTCCATGGAAAATCCCGAGACGAAACGCTTCGGCCGGTACGAAATCCTCGGCCAGTTGGGCCGCGGAGCCATGGGCATCGTCTACAAGGCGCGCGATCCGCAGATCGACCGAATCGTCGCCCTGAAAACCATTCCGCTGCACGGCCAGGAGCCCGAGGAAGAAGCAGAATATCGCCGCCGATTTCTCAACGAAGCCCAGGCCGCCGGACGCTTGCATCATCCGGGCATCGTCTCCGTTTTCGATGTCGGCGAAGAGCCCGAGAATCGCGATCCTTATATCGTGCTGGAGTACGTTGCCGGGGAAGCGCTGAATCGCAAACTCGCGCGTGAAAAGAAACTTCCGTTGGAACAAGCCCTGCAATTGGCTTGGAAGTTGCCGAAGCGCTCGATTACGCTCACGCCCAAGGCGTGACTCACCGAGACGTCAAGCCGGGCAATATTCTGATCACGCAAGATGGGCACGCCAAAATCGCCGACTTCGGCATCGCCAAGCTGAACCTCGCCCATTTCACGCTGCCTGGAAAAGTTCTGGGGACGCCCGCTTATATGGCGCCTGAGCAACTCAGTGGCGAGGGCGCGGACGGTCGCTCCGACTTATTCTCGCTGGGTGTGATTCTTTATGCGATGACGGTCGGGCATTCTCCGTTTCAAGGGGACAGCGCGACCACCGTATGCTTTAAGGTCGCCAACCGCGAACCCGTGCCCGCCAGCGCCCTTGACTTGAATCTGCCTCGCGAACTGGACGCGATCATCGCGCGCGCCATGGCGAAGGATCCCAAGGAACGCTACCAGCGCGGCTCGGAGTTCGCCGAGGCCCTGCGCCAGCTGCAGACGGTGGGCAAGCAAACCGGGACCACCACATCCCTGCTCACGACTCCGGCATCAGGAACGAAAACGAAAACGAAGAAGACGGCACCTGCGCCAGGATTGAGTGGGCGTCCGGCCGTTGGGCCCGCCTACGCGGCGAAACTGGTCCGCGCCGCCATTCTCAAAGCTCCGGTCAAAGATCTCATCCTGGGCGCAGCTACGGTAGCCTTGCTGGTGATCGTGGGTGTGCAGTCGAGGTTGCTGATCAATACGCAATCGGAGGCCGACGATCCCGGCTTGATTCGCACCGAGCCGATCGCCACGCCATCGGCAGCTCCGCAGCAAAAGGCGGTTCCCGCAAAGCCCGTCGATGTGGTCGCCTCGAACGACCTCGTCGAAAGAGCGCGTCGCACCAGCCCACGCAACTGTGCATAGAGCTTCTGCCAAGCATTCTGTCAAGAACGCCGCGGTCGTCGCCGCTGCTCCCGCTCCCGCTGCGCCGAGACAGATCGTGGTTTCTCTTTCAACCGTCCAACTCGCCGTGCGCCATCAGTTTAAGGAAGCGACGCTGTCGGTCTGGGTCGACGACAAGCTGGCGCTGACGCGTCCCTTGCACGGAGGCACTCAAAAGCGGCTGGTCGTGTTCAACGGCATCCACGGCATCGAGTCTGAAACCCTTAAGGTTCCGGCGGGAAAGCACGTGCTTCGCTTCCAGGCGCAGACTACCGATCAGACGGTCGACCTCTCCAAAACAATCTCCGGCAACTTCATCGGCGGCGACGACCGCACCCTCCAAATCAGCTTCGACAAACACAACACCAGCATGCATCTGGACTGGGAGTAACCCCATAGCTCCGCCGCGGAATGGGATGCCCCATTGTCTCGCCGCCTTTGCGAGACATGGGACCCTTGATGCAATGCTACTGCCTTAACCCCATCCAATTCTCCGACACCACCAGTGAATTCCCTGGATTCTGCGGATCGTACTTCACCGAAGTGTGCAGTCCCAGCCGGCACGAGTGCAGATTGATCCAATGCCGCAAATACGTCACATCCTGCGAACACTCGTACGACACCCCGGCGACGTCATAGTGATAAATGAGCATGATGGCCGACCGGCGCTCCTTTTCCGCGGCGAGTTCCTGCACATCGATCACGGTGCCGTCCGTGATGCGGCCCGTGCCCTCGAGCCACGCGCGGCGCTCGCGCTCAATCTCATCGGGTGACTTGGGCTTGCGCCGCAGCAATACATACGCGCCCGCCAGGGCGACGCCCGTTGCTACCAGCCCATAGAGTCGAAGTGAATCCATACCAAGGTGGGTTGAAATTTCTCTCGCCAACTTCACTATCAGCATAAGCCGAAAGCGCGGCGCGTGGAAGTGGTTCGAAAGTTACGGAGGTGCCGCCGTCTGTGCAAAAACTTCCGCCGCAGCGAAATTCGTTTATGCCCTCGCCCATGTTCTAGAATCAGCCGCCGGAGTTTTGCGTGTGACTTGAAGTAGCCGCGCTAAGGGGGATCATGCGATTCGGAACGATCCGTGGATTCGCATTCGCATTGTGTATCGCCGCTGTGTTTCCCATGACCACTTTGGCCGGAAGCAAAGCGCCTGCCCACGACTGGCCGATCTACGGCGGCACGCCAGAGAACAATCATTTCTCCAGCCTGGCGCAGATCAATCGCAAGAACGTGAAGAGCCTCACTGTCGCGTGGACGTTCGACACCGAAGAGTCCGGCGGCCTGCAAACCAGTCCCATCATCGTCGACGGCACCCTCTACGGCCTCACTCCCACGCAGAGAGTCTTCGCTCTGAATGCCGCGACCGGAAAACTTCTCTGGAAGTTCGACTCCGGCGTCAAAGGCACGCAGCCCAATCGCGGCCTCGCCTACTGGTCTGACGACAATAAGAGAACAAAAGAATCGTCGTCGGCGTAATGAACTTCGTCTACGCGCTCGACGCCGCGACGGGCAAGCCCATCGCGAATTTCGGCAAAGATGGACGCATCGATCTCCGCGACGATCTCGGCCGCGATCCCGCACTGCAGTCGATTTACATGACGAGCCCCGCGGTCATCTACAAAGACCTGATGATCGTCGGCGGCCGCGAATCCGAAACGTTGCCTGCCTCTCCCGGCGACGTACGCGCCTACGATGTCCGCACCGGAAAGTTGCGATGGACGTTTCACACCATTCCGCATCCCGGCGAATTCGGCTACGACACCTGGCCCAAGGACGCCTGGAAAACCAGCGGCGCCGCCAACAACTGGGCCGGAATGACCGTCGACGCCGCGCGCGGCATCGTCTACGTTCCGACCGGTTCGGCCGCCTTCGATTTCTACGGCGCCGATCGCGTCGGCGACGATCTCTTCGCCAATTGCCTCATCGCCCTCAACGCCGAGACCGGCGAGCGCATCTGGCATTTTCAGGGCGTGAGGCACGATATGTGGGACCGTGATTTTCCCGCGCCGCCCGTGCTCGTCACCGTCAATCGCGACGGAAACAAAGTCGACGCCGTGGCCCAGACCACGAAGCAGGGCTTCGTGTTCCTTTTCGATCGCACCAACGGAAAGCCCTTATTCCCGCTCGATTGCCGGGACTATCCTCCCAGCGACGTCCCCGGAGAAGTCGCCGCGCAGCAACAATGCTTGCCCGCAAAGCCCGCTCCATTCGCGCGCCAGTTGCTGACCGAAGATCTCCTCAGCCAGCGCACCCCCGAGGTCCACCAATGGGCGCTCGACAAGTTCAAGACATTTCGCAGCGAAGGCCAGTTCGTTCCTTTCAGCGTGGGCAAAGACACGGTGATATTCCCCGGCTTCGACGGCGGTGCGGAGTGGGGCGGAGCCGCCGCCGATCCCGAGACCGCCATCCTCTACGTCAACGCCAACGATCTTCCCTGGACCGGCGCGCTCGCCGAGAACACGTCGGAGAACACTCCCCAAGCGCTCTACCTGAACCAATGCGCGGTCTGTCACGGCGAGAAAATGGCAGGCTCGCCGCCGGCGATCCCGGCGTTAACCGGTCTCGGCAGCCGCATGTCCTCCTCGCAAGTCATCGCCACGATCAAGAACGGCAAAGGCCGCATGCCCGGCTTCTCCAATCTTGACGATGACGAGTTGTACGCGCTCTTGGCCTACGTGATGAGTGGAGGAAAGGAAACGGGGAAAGAGGTGGAGAGCGCCGGGCCACCTACTCCGACCATGAAATATCACTTCACCGGATACCACCGCTTCTACGATCCCGACGGATATCCCGCGGTCGTTCCGCCCTGGGGAACGTTGAACGCCATCAATCTCAACACCGGCGAATATGTATGGAAAATTCCGCTGGGAGAATATCCCGAACTCGCCGCCAAGGGCCTGAAGAACACAGGCACTGAGAATTACGGCGGACCGCTGGTCACCGCCGGAGGCCTGCTCTTCATCGCCGCCACCAACTTCGACCAAAAATTCCGCGCCTTCGACAAATCGACCGGCGCCTTGCTCTGGGAGACCACGCTGCCATTCTCAGCCAACACCACTCCCGCGTCTTACGAAGCAAATGGCCGTCAGTTCGTGGTGATCGCAGCCGGAGGCGGGAAAGATCCAAAATCAAAATCAGGCGGAGTCTACGTAGCGTTCGCGCTAAAGAAGTAAGATTCCCCAGTGAACCTCAGTGTCCCCTGTGGTGAGAGCCCTTAGCCGGCACGACCGATGCCCTACTTCGTCAGAGAGCAAACGCTCTTGCTAACCAGATCCGCGAACCCGCCTTCCCGGTCCTTGCCGAACTGGTCGTCATGCGTGGCCTTCTTGCTGACCACGAAGCGTCCGCTATGGTCGCGGGTATAAAACCACTCCGAGGTAGGAGTCGCAACGCCGCTATTGCAGTTGAACCGCGCCCGCGCCCGCATCTCGACAAACGGTCCGCCCTGCGGCAGCTGCGCCGGCTCTTTGTACTCGACCCGCACCAGCGCGATCCGTTGATTGTTCTTTACGACGCGCACGGAGCTGACCGAGACTTTATCGCCGCCTTCGGTCTGGCCGATGGCTCGCCAATCTCCGGCCGCGAGCACCGCCAAGCTGACCACCAGGGTAGGTGCCAGCACGACGACGCAAAGAATGAGGAGGGCTTTTCTCAACGTTCGATTTTCCCGCTTGATTCGTCCCAAGCGCGAATGGAAGCACACACTTTGGGCTATAAAATCGATTCTGTCAACCTCCAGTCAGCCCCGGCGCCCGAATTCCCAGCCCCGTGCTATGGTTGATGGCGCAGTTTTGAGCGACCAAAGGCCTGGCTGCGACATCGATAAGCGTATGGAAACCCTTCATTCCACTCTATTTAACTCGCCCGTGGGGCCGCTCTTTCTGGCCGCTTCCCAGATTGGGCTCGTCGCCCTCGAATTCGACGCCCGCCTGTCCGGACAGCAGACAATTCGCCCCAACCCGCGCGATCTGCGTTCCGAGAAGAGTCGTGAGAGCAAGGGCGTAATTTTCGAGGATTCCCCGCAATCCATGCGGATCTACGTGGAGGAACTGGAAGAATACTTCGCCGGCAAGCGCCGCGAGTTCACCTTCGCACTCGATCTCCGCGGCACCGAATTCCAAGTCGCGTGTTGGCGCGCGCTGCTCGCAATCCCGTACGGCGAAACTCGCACTTACGCCGACATCGCTCGCGCCGTTGGCCGGCCTCAGGGATTCCGCGCCGTCGGCATGGCCAACAACCGCAATCCGGTCGCGATCGTCGTCCCCTGCCATCGCGTGATCGCCTCCGACGGCACGCTCTGCGGCTACGGCGGCGGCCTCGACCTCAAACGCAAGTTGCTGGAACTCGAAGGCGCGTTAAGCGGAACGCTGGCGGCCTAGCGACGCACTTGATTCCGTTTGCTGATCGGAGGGCACGCCGCCGCATTCCGCATCGGCGGGTCAACGAGGGCTAACGCCCGATTACATCACTATTAGCCTCCGTCGGTACTCGGCTCGCGTAGAATGTTGACGCTGCGCGAAGTACTTCCTGGGGCAGTGGATACCGTCTGACGATAGCGTCGCAAGCGGAGAATTCATGTCAATCTATAACAGGTCGAGCACAGTTCGACCCGCTCTTGTCGCACTGATTCTGATGCTGGCATCGAGCATCACCTCGGCGCAAAGCAAGTACAAGACACTGTCAACGTTTAGCGGTTCCGTAGGCAGCAGTGCAGGTCCTTCCAACCTGATCGTCGACCAGGCAGGAAACCTCTACGGTACAACGAGCCAAGGTGGCGGTGGCTCCTGCGAACTTGGCTGCGGTCAGGTCTTCAAGCTAACCCCGAACTCGGGCGGAGTTTGGACCAAGAGCATTCTCTACAGCTTCTGCTCCCTCAAGTACTGCACCGACGGCTCTTCACCCTCTTCCGGTCTGATCTCCGACCAAGCGGGAAATCTCTACGGCGAGACGTATACGGGTGGCAACGGCTTAGCCTGTAACTGTGGGCTGGTCTTCGAACTTACCCCAGCAACGAGCGGAAGTTGGACAGAGAAAGTGCTCCACCGTTTCGCAGAAGGCGCAGACGGAGAGGCGCCGAATGGAGGCTTGACCTTCGACCAGGCGGGCAATCTTTACGGCACGACCTTAGTAGGAGGCAGCGTGAAAACGGGGTTGTGGCTTGGAACAGTCTTCGAGTTGACTCCGCTTGGGAATGGGAGTTGGAAGGAGAAGATACTGCATACTTTCCCGGACCCTGATTCCGTCGAGGGTGCCGAACCCCAAAGCGGTGTGATCTTCGACAACGCAGGCAATCTCTACGGCACGACCTTGTTCGGTGGCAACCTCAGTCGCTGCGGTAATGCCGGCTGTGGTGTCGTCTTCGAGTTGATACCCAACCCAAACGGAAGTTGGAAGGAGAAAGTGCTCCACCGTTTCGGAGGCGGGGACGGCGAGGCACCGAGCAGCCTCATTTTCGATAGATCAGGAAATCTCTACACCACGGCGACCAACGGCGGCTTTCCCGCTTTATGCGGAGGTGGTGGGTGCGGTGCGGTCCTGCAACTAACACCGAACGCCAATGGAAGCTGGACCGAAAAGCGTACATTTAGCACTACTTCACGGGCGGCAAGGACGGCGGTACGCCCAATAGCGGTCTCGTCATCGACGATACAGGGAGTCTCCTCGGCACTGCGACATATGGCGGTAACCTCGGTGACTGCACCGGCACTCGCGCTCCTAACGGCTGCGGTGTCGTCTTCAAGCTGTCGCCGAACCTGATGGGATGGGTGGACGAAATGGAAGTCCAGGCTGCGGACGATCGGCCGGGAGCGCATCCGGCGGGAATGGTATGAATTCGGCGCGGCTGAGGGAAACCTGGACGGAACGACGAACGGCGACTACGTGACGACCTTCAAAAAAGGACGCTGTGTTGAGATTACGCCCAAACTGGCGATTCCCCTCGGCTTGTTTACGAGGGTGGAAATCAGGCATCGCTCGAAGTTGTTCCAGCTTCCCACCTTCATTCATTGCCTCCCGCGCCCTATTCAGCCATTAGAATCCCTCCGCCACGATCTACAATCCCATCCACGAAAACTTCATGACCACAACCGGCAATCAACCCAACTCCCAACCCAACCCAACAACCTCCACGCTCCGCAAGGCCGGGCTCTTCTATCTCGTCTTCGTCATGTTTTCCTACACGACGGGCGGGCCGTTCGGGCTCGAGGACATGGTCACGACCTCGGGCCCGGGCCTGACGCTCCTGTTTCTGCTCGTCCTGCCATTCTTCTGGTGCATTCCCGTCTCGCTGGTTTCTGCGGAACTTACCACCGCCATGCCTGTCGAAGGCGGCTTCTATCGCTGGACGCGCGCCGCCTTCGGCGACTTCTGGGGATTCCTCGCCGGCTGGTGGAACTGGTCCGCATCTTTTCTTCTGGGCGGCGCCTACGCCGTTCTGTTCACCGACTATCTCGTCTACTACTTCCCGCAGATGACGTGGTGGCAGCACTATCTCATCTCGGTCGCGCTCATTGCCGTGCTGACTTGGGTCAACGTGCGCGGCATTCAAATGGTCGGCCAGGTTGCAACCGCGCTGGAGATTTTCATCTTCATCCCCGTGCTGACGATGATCGTCCTCGGCCTCGCTCACTGGCACCACAACCCGTTCTCGCCGTTCATTCCTCCGCATCAGCCCACGTTCAAAGTGTTCGGCGTCGGACTGGCCCTCGGCCTCTGGCTCTACTCCGGCTACGAACAGCTTTCCACGGTCGCCGAAGAGGTGGAGAACCCGCAGCGCGCCTATCCGCGCGCACTCGCAGTGGTCGTTCCGCTATCGATCGCCGCATATTTTCTCCCAACCCTCGCGGGCCTCGCCTCGGCCGGCAACTGGGAACAATGGCATACAGGATTTTTCTCTGAGGCCGCCGCAATCATCGGCGGCTCGCTTCGCGGGCGACCCTGGCTTGGCACGTGGATGACCGTGGCCGCCATGGTCGGCAACGTCGCCCTGCTCAACAGCACGGTCCTGACCACAACGCGCATGCCCTTCGCCATGGCGGAAGATGGATATCTGCCCGAAGTCCTCACCCGCAAACACCCGCGCTACGGTACGCCGTGGCTCGCCATCACCGTGTCGGCGGTCATCTACGCGCTTCTCGCCTGGCGGAGCCTCGGCGAAATCATCTCCGTCTACATCTGGCTGCGCTCGGCGACGACCGTTCTGACAGTGCTCTCAGCGTGGAAACTCCGTCGCACGCAGCCCGATCTGCAGCGTCCCTTCGTGATTCCCGGAGGTCGAATTGGATTGCTCTACGTGGTCGCCGCGCCGGTACTCATGGCGATGGTCGCTCTGTTAGGCAGCGACCGCTTCGCCGCCGTCGGCGGTGCAGTCGCAATCGTGGTGGGCCCGGCGGTGTATCTGCTGCTGGGAAAGCGGCTCAATTCTGACTGAGCGTCGACCGTAGCAGAGTTCGAGCTCTTTACGACGGCTTCATCTGAGCGAAGTCGCTCTTCAGGCGATGCGAAGATCTCAGTCGCCACCACCCTAAGTTTCCTCTTGAACCATTCCAATGATAGATATACAATCATAATGTATATCATCAAGGAGCGCTCCTGTGCGCGTTGCAAAATGGGGAAATAGCCTAGCCGTGCGATTGCCGGCCGCCGTGGTCGAAGCACTGGATCTCAAAGATGGCGATAGCATTGAGATTCGAATCGCCGGCGCCAGAACCTTCGAAGTCAAAAAGGACCGCGCGCGAGAACTAGCCTTGGCCGGCCTGCGTAAATTGAGCCGCCCGTTCCCCAAGGGATTTGTTTTCGACCGCGAAGAGGCAAATGCCAGATAGGGCATTCTTCGATACCAACGTCCTGATCTATGCCATCGTCGAGAACGACGCGCGAAACGTCCGGGCCCGTGAATTGCTCGCTACCGGTGGAGTCATCAGCGTACAGGTACTAAATGAATTTGTTTCTGCCGTGCGCCGCAAGGTGCAGATGCCTTGGAAAGACGTGAAAGCAGCCCTGCAATGGCTTCAAATCCTGTGCCCCGATCCGGTTCCTGTCACCGTTGAGACCCACGATGAAGCAGTAAGGATTGCGGAGCACTATGGTTATAAAATCTACGATTCCCTCATTCTTGCCTCGGCACTGGCCGCGAAATGCGCAGTGCTCTATTCGGAGGATTTACAGGACGGACAACTCATCGATCGCAAGCTGACCATTCGAAACCCGTTCCGCTAGGTTCGAGACCGATTCTTAAAATCAGGCTTTTTGCGAATCTGGGTCCAATATTCTTCTCGGACATCCTCATCAATCTCGACGGGGATGTTACTGATGTAGAGACGATCTCGGCCATCACGGCGCGGCCCGGAGATCCAATATTCTTCCCGGGTATCTTCGTTGCGGTAGTTCGCTTTAAAGCCGGAGCCCTTGAGACTGTAGAACAAATGGCCCTCGTAGTAGAGACTCTTGCCGGTCTTGGAAAACGTTACTCGACCGATCCGAGCAGGGCCGTTCAGACCGTTGGCCTTCGACTCGATATACATGATGCGCGACTTTGCTAAAGATTTCGGCACGTCGGCAGTTTCTCAACGCACATTACTCACCGAAGATGAATCGCCCCATCTCGTTCCCCAACTGCTTCACTTCTTTCGGATCGGCCGCCGCGCGAAAGCGCTCGGCCAGAACGAAGAAGGCCTTCTCTTTCTCCTTCTGCACTTCAAGCCCCTGCTCGACCAACTCGACCAGCACTCGGTTGTCGCTGAGACGTCGTTTCTTGGCGATCCGCTCGACCTGATCGGCCAAGGGCTTTGGGAGAGTTACGCTCCTGCGAACTTGTTTTGTGGCCGGCATGTCACCATTATACACCGCTATGGTGCAATCTGGTGACGCCAAGGAATCCGACCCGCCGCTTTCTTACGCGGCCTTCTGCAACAAGTAATTATTTCGGGTCTTCGGATAGTCGCTTTGCCAGAAGCGCAAGGTCTGCAGTCCCGCCGCTCGGGCAAGATCCTGAAATTCTTCCGGAGTTGCGAAAAACGGAATCGCCGTCCCGGGCTGAATCACCGTAGGTTTGCCGGTCAATTGCCACCAAGCCATTCGTCGCAGCATGCCGAACCACGTCCTCAAGCCATACTTGCGATAAAGAAAAGAGAGTATTTCGCGGCGCGTCTGGAATTGCGGGGTCGGATCCTTTTGCGGACCGAACGGGATCTCGCCGATAAAAACGCGCGCGCCCGGTTTCGCCACCCGAAAGATCTCGCGCAGGCTGGCAGGAATCTTTTCGCGGGGAACGATCAGCAGCACGCTGTTGCAGACCACCACCGATGCGCTCGCGTCCGGTAAGGGCAGCTGATCAGTCAATCCCTGGCGAACATCAACGCCTGTCCGCCGAACCAGGGCCACTTCCTCCTGGGTCGCGAGCAGACCCACGGCGCTGTGTACTCCGAGTTCCCCAGCCATTCGAAGCAGAATGCCGTCGCCGCACCCAATGTCGACCAGATCATCCTGCGCGCGTAGTCCGACGGCCTCCACAATATGCTCGTGGATCAGCCGGGTCATCTCTTTTTTATCCCGGCCCCGCAGAGCAAGATCGTGAAGATCGCGCGCTCCTCTCGCCGTCTCGCGGCAGTACTCAACGTAATCATCCGATCGGGAAATCATTGCAAGGGGAAGTTTATCGCGGATGCATCCAGCTCAGAAGTGATGGAAGAAGTAACCGCAGGGATACCGGCCAATCGCCTCAGCGCAGAAAAGCTCGCGGCCGAGGAAAGAAAATCATTAACTCACCCAATCCAGCACCTTGTACCAAGCTCCAGCCAGCGGCAGAAACCACGGTTTCCCGTTGTACAACCCAAGCGGCGCGCCCGGAAACGGAATGCCTACGAACGGATTCTCCGGCTTATCCCCCGCCATGAGTTCCGCAATCTTCTGTCCCTGAAACGTCGCCATGGCCACGCCGTGCCCCGCATACCCGACCGCATAGTACATGCCGTTCATCTGCCCCGCATGCGGCATGATGTCAAACGCGAAGTCGAGCGTTCCTCCCCACACGTACTCGATGCGGGCATCTCTTAGCTGCGGGTACACGCCAATCATCCCTCGACGCAGCAACTCGGCGCTGCGCCGTATGGTCTGATCGCTCTCCGGGAAAAACGCCGCTCGCCCCCCAAACAGCATGCGCCCGTCGGGAGTGAGCCGGTAGTAGTAAAGATAATTTTTCGAATCGTAGATCATCCGATTCCGTGGACTGAGTTCGCGCGCCAGCGGCGCCGGCAGAATCTCCGTCGTAATAATGAACGACCCGATCGGGATGAGTTTCTTCTGCAGCGCCGGCGTGACCGCCCCCGTGTATCCGCTGGTCCCGACGAATACTTCATGCGCCCACAGCGGCAGGCCGGAGGTCGTAAGCCTCCATCCAACTTCACCCTGGCGAGACTCGCGCTCGATCGATTGCACCCGCGTATGTTCGTAAATCTCCGCGCCCGCTTTCATCGCCGCGCGCGCCAGTCCCGCCACATACCGCGCGGGGTTGCATCCCGCGCTGACTTCGTCGACCATGCCGCCGTAATAAATGGTCGACCCGATCTCCGCGCTCAACTCATGCCTCTGCACGACCCGCAACTTGTGATTGAAATCGCGATCAATCACCTCGGCCTGCCGCGCGTAATCGGCAAAATGCTTCTGCTTGCACGCAACTTCGAGATGTCCGCAGCGCGAAAAATCGCAGTCGATCTTTTCTTCCTCGACGATCTGTTCCACGCAGTCGATCGTCGCCAGCGACGCCGCGTACATGCGCTGCGTGAGTTCGCGCCCATACATAGAAATCAGCTTGTTGACGCCCAGCTTCATCCCAGTCAAAACCATGCCGCCATTGCGGGAACTCGCGCCCCATCCAATCGTCTCCGCCTCGAGCACCGCAACGCGCGCCCCGCGCTTGGCCAACGTACGCGCCGCAGACAGCCCAGTGAACCCCGCCCCAATCACCGCCACGTCCACAACCTCGGGCAAAGGACGTGACGCATCTGTAGTCGTAAACTCAGTCGTAGTGAGCCAGTAGTTGTGTTCTTGCATGGTGAATAGGAACGTTGGATTATATCCGTCCTGCACCGCTGGTACATGTACCCCCGGTCTCTTGGGCCCGTCGGCGCGGCCACCTCGGTAATCTTGCTGCGGTTACTCGATGCACCTAGTCTGAAGAGGCATGGCCTTGCGCTGCCTGCTTTTCTCCTCCGACGAAGGAGCCGCCGAACCCATTCGCCAGGTGCTGACCGGACTTGGCGTCGAAGGAGAAGCTTGCCCTGACGGCGAGACTGCGGTCGAGAGAGTCACCAGCGAGTCGTTTCAAATCGTCATCATCGATTGGGATCAGCAGCCCGAAGCCGGATTCGTCCTAAAGACCGCGCGCGAGCGCAAAGCCAGCGAGCGTCCGTTAACGCTGGCCATCGTCAGCGACGATGCGAGCGTGCCCAAGGCACTGCAGGCCGGGGCGAACTCGATCCTCCGCAAGCCGATCCTCATCAGCCAGGTTAACGACACGCTGACCACCGCGCGTGACCTGCTTCGCGCCAAGCAGGAGTCGGCCACTAACGTGGCCCAGGCCGCGGCTGCAGCGGCGTCCGCCGGTTCCGCAACTTCTCTCCCGATCATGACGGAGCAAAGCGGCGACAAGACTCTGCGCGCCGGAGAATTCCTGAATTCTGCATCCTCCATTCCCGGCACGCAATTTGATACCGAGTCGGACATGCAGAAGTCTTTGGAGCGGTCCGCGGTCGCCGAACTCGATCCACTGAAAGACCTGGAGCCTATGGCCGCCGCGGTAGCGCAAGCCCCGCCGCCCAACGCCCCGCCGCCGCGTCCAGCCGATGACGAGCCTCGTGGCCTCGAATACTATTTGAAGGCTCGAGGCATAGCGCGAGCGCCCATGCCCGCGCCTCCATCCCCGCTGCCCCCGCCTGCTCAAGCGAAGCCCGAGCTACTCGGCTTCGATCAAACGCCGTATTCCGAAACGGCTGCGCCCGCAAACGACGGCGCGGATGAAATGACTCCGCCGCCCGCGTTGCCTCGCCGTCCGTCGCGTCAGCCCGCGCCAGATCACGACGCGCAAGAGCAGAAGGCGGAAGCCAAACTCTTCGCTTACATCGAAGGAGAGGGCGTTGAACCTGAGAAGGGTCCCAAGCGAAGTTTTAGCTTCAAAGGACCATTCGTCATAGCCCTGGCGCTCGCCGCCTGCGCCATTGTGGCTGCGCCGCAAGCGCCCTGGCATCCAGCCGTCCGCGCTCTTTTCGGACAGGGCCAGCGCGCCCTGCACGCATGGCTCAACCCGCAGCCCAACACCACCGCGCCCGCGCCCGAATCGCACGAAAATTTCGGCCGCGCCGGCGACGAGTACAAGCTTCCGGTAGCGGAAAACATTCCTGACGCGACGACCGATCCTTCGCAGATCCACGTCGTTCCCGTCGTCGATCCCACGGCAAAGAAGCCATCCGCCGGCGGCCCCGACCAAAATACCGCGCCAGTGGACGGAGCATCGACGGCTCCGGTCGATCCGATGCAGCCTCCGGGAGTGCAGGGTCAGCAAAGTCCGATTCAGCAAAGTCCGGCCCAGCAGAATCCGGTCCCGGAAAACCAGACTCCTTCAGCCACCGCGCAACCGGCTGGAACAACCTCCGCAGCACCCGGTTCGACGCCCGCGCCTGCCGTCTCTGCTCCCGTGCAACCGCCGCCTTCGAACCCGCCGGCCGTGGCAGCGCCGCAGCCCGCACCGGTCAGCGCGCAACCTCAGCAACATGCTTCCGCCAGCCCGAATCCCGCGATTCCGTCGAGCTTGCAGTCGCAAATGGCTTCCATGACACCTGAGGCAAGCGGCAACAAGCCGCCCGAAGCTGCATTGCCTTCCATTGAGCCTGTCGTCGTTCCTGAAGGCGCCGAGCGCGGACTGTTGGCCGACCAGCCGGCCATCGCCTATCCCGACACGGCGAAGGGCCAGCAGGGAACGGTCATCCTCCAGGTTCTGATCGGCCGCGATGGCACCGTGCAGGACGCCAAGTTCCTGCAGGGATCGCTTGCCTTTGCCCGTACGGCGATCGAGGGCGTCAGGCAATGGAAATTCAAGCCCTACATGATGAACGGCCGGCCGGCCTCCGTCCAAACCTCTCTCACCCTGACCTTCAAACCCGGCTCCTAAATAAGTCGTTTGTTTTCTTGAGGACGCCCGCACGTAATCCCAATCAAACGCCGCTAAACACAAAACTCGATGACACAATTCCATTTCCCCCGTCTCTTAACTGGCACTCAACGCACCTTCGTTACCGAAGAGGCTCAAATCGAGCAGCCAGGCCATCGCAACCGGCATCTAGTAGAGATATAATGTCCAAAGTTTCTCAGGAAGTATCCCCTTCCAGAAGAAGATCAAATTGATGTCCATGAAAATTAAAGCAGCGATTCTGGTCACGTCCTTTGCCGTACTCCTCTTCGTCGTCGTAGGTTCGATTGGAGGCGTGCACGCCTCGTCGAACGACGGCTCTTACCGCCAACTGCAGGTGTACAGCGAAGTTCTTTCTCGCGTGCGCAGTGAGTACGTCGAAGAGCCCAACATTCCGAAAGTGACCGACGGCGCTCTGCATGGACTAGTCGAATCTCTCGACTCCAACTCCAGCTACATGACCGCCGAAGCCTACGCTGCCTACAAGTCGCACAAGGCCGAAGGTAAGGGCGACATTGGCGTCGTGATTTCGAAGCGCTTCGGGTACGCCGACGTCGTTGCGGTTTTGCCCGGATCCCCCGCCGAGAAGGCCGGCATCGAGTCGACCGACATTTTCGAATCGATTGAAGGCAAGAGTACGCGCGACATGTCGTTGCCCGAGATTCGTAACTTGCTCTCGGGTACGCCGGGATCGAACTTGAACGTCGAAGTCGTGCGCGCCCGTCGAGCCGAGCCGCAGAAAATGGTCATCACGCGCGACGTGGTGAATTTGCCTCCCGTCTCCGACAAGCCCATGGACGACGGCATCGGCTACATAAAGGCCGAGGCCCTGAACAAGGGAAAGGCCCAGGAAATCGCCGCCAAGATCAAATCGCTTGAGAAGTCAGGATCGAAGAAGATCCTGCTCGACCTCCGCAATTGCGCTGAGGGAGACGAGAGCGAAGGCGTCGCCGTCGCGAACCTCTTCCTGAATCATGGGACCATCACCTATCTGCAAGGCCAGAAGTTCCCGCGGGAAGCCTTCAACGCTGACCCGGCGAAAGCCATTACGACTCTGCCGGTTGCAGTGCTCGTCAATAAAGGCACTGCCGGCCCCGCCGAGATTGTTGCGGCTGCGATCCTCGAAAACGCACGCGGCGACGTTGTGGGAGACAAGACTTTCGGCGACGGCTCCGTGCAGAAGACGATTGACCTGCCCGATGGCGGCGCTTTGATTCTCTCCGTCGCGAAATACTATTCGCCCAGCGGCAAGGCCATTCAAGACGTCGCTATCACTCCGAATGTGCTGGTAGCCGACGCCGACGACGCGATCAGCCCCGACGACGAAGACAGCGCTCCAGCCACTCCGGACCAGGACGCCAAGCCCAAGAACACAGTCGACGATCAGCTGAACAAAGCCGTCGAAGTCCTGAAAGCCCGCTCCAGCTAAGAGTGCTCATGAAGGGACGGCCGTCATCGGCCGTCCCTTCTTACAGAACTCCTGGACTGGACTCCTCGCACATCCTCAGCAGAATTAATATTCAATCCTTCACGCGTCTTCCTTAGCGTTCTTCGCGAATCCTTAGCGAACTTTGCGATGAGTTGTTCTCTTCCCCGCACCAACATCTTCCACTCAAAGTGCTATTCTGACCGCATCCGCAATGAAGTCCCTTTACGAAGATCTGCCCGAGGTTGAAATCGGCGGACGCCGCGTCGTAGGCCGCTTTCTCTTTGGCCTGCTCGTGCTCATCGCGGCGCTCGTCGGAGCCACCGCCGGCATGCTCCTCGTCTATACCACCGACCTCCCGCAGGTCGACGCGCTCGAAGCTTACCGCCCCAGCTCGATCACCGAACTTTACGACGATCATGGCCGCGTCATCGGCTCCTTCGCCTTGCAACGGCGCATCGTTGTTACGTACGGCGATTTTCCGCCCGTCCTGCGCGACGCCCTGGTCTCCATTGAAGACAAGGATTTCTATCGCCACTCCGGCATCAATTTCTGGCGCATCATCGGAGCCGCGTATCGCGATATCGAGTCTGGCGGGAAGGTTCAAGGCGCGTCGACGCTCACCATGCAGCTCGCGCGCAATCTTTTTCTGTCTCCTGATCGCCGGTGGCAGCGCAAAGTGCAGGAGACCATGCTCGCCATCCAGATCGAGCGCCGCTTCACCAAGCCGCAAATCTTTACGCTCTACGCGAACCAGATTTTTCTCGGCCACGGCGTCTACGGATTCGAAGCCGCATCGGAGTATTACTTCAGCAAGCCGGCCAAGAATCTCACCCTCGATGAAGCCGCGTTACTCGCGGGATTGCCCAAAGGTCCCACGGTTTATTCGCCGATCAATCATCCCGACCGCGCCGCGAAGCGCCGCAATCTCGTCATCAATGCCATGCTCGAAGACGGCAAGATCACTGCCACGCAGGCCGCTGAAGCCCGCGAGGCCCCGCTGGTCCTGCATCTCGCCCATGACCCGAACTCACTCGCTCCATATTTCGTCGAAGAAATTCGCCGCTACCTCGAAGGCAAATACGGCGCCGACCAGGTTCACGAGGGCGGATTGAAGGTCTACACTTCGCTCGACGTCGACATGCAGAAGGCCGCGAACCAGGCCGTGCTCGATGGCCTGGCCGCCTACGAGCGCCGCCACGGCTGGAAGGGCCACCTCGAAAACGTCGTGTCCGAGGGAACAGTGCTCGAGAAATATTCCCACCCTGACTGGGATGACGAGCCCGAGGTCGGCGGATACGTCCACGCTCTCATCACTTCTGCCGGGACCGGAATCGCTACGCTGAAGTTCGGCCGCTACACAGCCGCGATCGGTCAGCCCGACGTCGCCTGGACGCAACAGAAGCTGGCGAACATTCTCAAGGCCGGCGACATCTGCTACGTCAAGATTATTTCGCTCGGCGCAAACGGCGCCGCACGCGTGAGCCTCGAGCAGGACTCCGGCGCTCAAGGCGCCCTACTCGCGATCGACAACACCACCGGCGGCATCAAAGCCCTGGTCGGCGGACGCGACTTCAACGAATCCAAATTCGACCGCGCCACTCAAGCCATGCGTCAAGTCGGTTCGTCCTTCAAGCCTTACGTGTACACAACGGTCATCGACGAAGGTGGCAGCCCTGACGATACGATTCTCGACGAGCCCGTCAGCTTCGACACGCCGTCTGGCGCCTACTCTCCGCATAACTACGACGAAAAATTTGAAGGCATCATCACGTTGCGCCGTGCGCTCGCGCAGTCGCGCAACATCCCCGCACTGAAGCTCGCCAATAAAGTCGGCATCCGCACCGTCATCGACTACGCCGAGCGTTTCGGCATCACATCCAAGCTTCCGCCATATCTGCCGGTGGCGCTGGGCGCCGCCGAAATCACGCTGATGGAGCAGACCGCCGCCTACAGCGTTTTTCCTAACGATGGCGTTCGCATTACGCCGCGCTACATCACGCGCGTCACTGACTACGAAGGCCGCGTCCTCGAAGAAGATTTTCCCGACGTGAAGGACGTGATCAGCCAGCGTACCGCCCGCATCATGACGTCCATGTTGCGCGAAGTCGTCCTGCATGGCACGGGCGTTGCGGCCGCGAGGTTGCCGTTCCCGGTTGCCGGCAAGACCGGCACTACCAACGATTTCACCGACGCCTGGTTCATGGGATTCTCTCCCACCATGACCTGCGGAGTCTGGGTCGGCTACGACGAAAAAAAATCCCTGGGAGCCAAAGAAACCGGAGCGCACGCGGCCCTGCCCATCTGGATCAACTTCATGACCGCAGCCATGGCCGGAAAAGACGTCGGGGATTTCCAGCCGCCCCCCCTGGTGCCGCACGCCGTCGCGCAAAAAGTCGACACCCCCGACACCGCCCCAGCCACAGAAGAATCGCACTGAAGAATTCCGAGCTTTCCCCCGTGTCCCTGTGCCCTCCGTGGTGAGTCCGTTCTACAATGGCGCGATCGAGGGAATCCACATGCGCCAACTCGCTCTTCTTCTTACGCTAGCGCTCTATGCGTTTTCACAAAACGCCGCCGATCCCAAATCCGCCGTCGAGCAAGTCCTCCACACGCAGCAGGACGCCTGGAACCATCACGACCTCGACGCCTTCATGGCCGGCTATTGGAATTCTCCCGACCTGACGTTCTTCTCCGGCGCGAAAGAACAACACGGATGGCAATCCACGCTCGACCGCTACCGCGCCACCTACACCAGTCCCGGCCACGAAATGGGAAAGCTGGAATTCTCCGCCCTCCGCATTGAAATGCTGGGACCTGAAGCGGCTTTCGTCCGCGGCGAATGGCACCTAACCATGTCCGACGGCAAAACTCCCCACGGCCTGTTCACGCTGGTGTTCCGCAAATTCCCCGACGGCTGGAAAATCATCCACGACCACACCTCGGCCGCCGAGTGACCGTCGTGCGAGGAACCTGCAGTTTTTAAGTCTTTTCATTCCGACCGCAGGCAGGAACCTGCAGTTTAAGTTTTGTCATTCCGACCGCAGGAGGAACCTGCTCTTTATAAGTCTTGTCATTCCGACCGAAGGGAGGAACCTGCTGTTCGCCCGGAACCACCTCACACCCCGACCGCGTCATCACTTCTTCACGCGCACCTGCACCCGCGTCCCTTCCGGCAAACTCCCGCCGATCAATTCCACTTTCCCGCCCCGCACGACACCCTCGAACTCTGAACGCTGACTCGCGGGTTGCGCCGCCGAAACAACCGCTCCGCTCCTCCCCATCCCCTTGTCCATCGCCTCATTCGCTAAACGATCCGCCTCCTGATTGTGCTCGCGCAGCGCATGCCCAATCGAAAACCAATCCAACTGCGCAATCAATTGCTTTGCACGTCCATGCAGATCCTGCAGCACCGCGTTCTTCACCTTGTAAATGCCCTTGATCTGCCGCACCAGCAACTCCGAATCGCTGATCACCTTCAGCGCCTTGGGTCCGTGCTCTATCGCGTATTCGAGCGCGGCAATCAGCCCCTGATACTCCGCGAAGTTGTTCGTCTGGTGCCCGAGATATTCACTCAGAGCCGCGACCTTGCGCCCGGACTCATCCTTGACGACCACACCATAGCCCGCCGGCCCCGGATTTCCCCGCGCCCCACCGTCGCTGTGCGCAACAAGGTAATGTTCCGGAGGATTCTCCCGCGCCTCAAACAAATGTTTCGTTCCCATACGCATCGATTCAGAAGCCATGCCCGAGTGTACAACGCCGCCTCGCGCGATTCCGAAGCACCCTTTGAATCCTTAGAATGACCATTCCGTAGGCGTCATCCCGAAGTGCCCGCGTTTTCTCCAGCGGGCCGAGAGCCTGCCCTGAGGTGAAGCCGAAGGGGATCTCGCGTGCTCCAACTGTCGTTCCCCAATCGCCTCCCCCCAATCCTGTTAAAATCATCCTGCATGCTTCTTTCCTTCGTCCGTGAACTCTTCGCGGACGTAGAAATGCTTCCCGCTTTCGTGCGTGTAGCCTCCCACCTCAAGGAGGGCACGGGGCGGATACGTGTTTCCGGACTCTCGCCGACGGCAAAAGCCTTGCTGCTCGTGCTGTTGCGCCGCAGTGCCGACCGCCCTCTCATCGTCGTCGTCAACGACAACCGCGCCGTCGAAGATTTTGTTCCGGTCCTGCGCGGATTTTGCGAACTCACCGCCGCCTGCGATCCCGAATCCGTAGTCGCACTCCCCGCCCGCGACGTGCTTCCATTCCAGAATCTCTCGCCTCACCCTGAACTCCAGGAAGAACGCGCCACCGCACTCTGGAAAATCGCCACCGGCAAAGCTGCGATCGTAGTCTCCGCGGTCGCCGCAACGGCAATCCTTCAGCGCTCCGCCGATTACTACAGTGATCTCGCCCGCACCCTCCGCCGCGGTGAATCGTTCGACGTCGACAACTTGCTCGCGCACCTGAACACCGTCGGCTACTCTTCCGCCGACGTCGTCGAAATGCCCGGCCAGTACGCCCTTCGCGGCGGCATCCTCGATGTCTACTCTCCCGAAGCCGAGCGCCCCGTGCGCGTCGAATTCTTTGGCGACGAAGTTGATTCCATCCGCCGCTTCGATCCCGCTTCGCAGCGGTCCTCGAATCCCCTGGACGAAGCGTTACTTCTTCCCCTCACCGAAACTCCGGTGAGCGATCATCTTCTCGGCGCCATTCACACGCGCCTTTCCGGCAAACGTATCACCGGAAACGAAGAGATCGTCGAAGCCGCCGTGCGCGCCGGTGGAGTCACCGTCTTCCCCGGCTGGGAGTTCTACGCTCCCGTCGCCGGCTCCGACCGCAGTGTCTTCGATCTTCTGCCGCGCGCCGCCGTCCTGCTCGACGAACCCGATCTCCTTCGCACCGAGTTCGATCGCTTCTGGACCCGCGTCGAAGAGGCCCACGAACGCAGCGGCGTCGGCAATCTCGTTCGCCCGGCGGATTTATATCTGCCGCCCGATGACTGGTGGAAAAAAGTCGCCTCGCTCACCGGAGCCGATATCGAACATCTCGGCATTGCCCGCGGTGAAGACGACAGCTCCGATGTCACTTTCCTTACGCAACCCACTCCCCGCTTCCACGGCGCCGTTCCGTCGATGCTCGAAGAAGTCCAGAAGCTCACCACGCAAGGCAACCAGGTTCTCTTTTCCGTCCCCAACACCGGCGAAGTCGAGCGCCTCGCCGACATCTTCACCGAATACAACGTGAGCTTCCGTCTCGGCAGCCGCACTCGCGGTGGCGAAAGTTACGCCGACGAAACCAGTTACTTCGCCGGAGAAGTCTTCACCACGACGCTCGCCAAGGCCTACGTCCCCGACGGAGTCCTTTTCCCTGACGCGCATTTCGCCATCTTCGGCTCCCGCGATCTGTTCGACGAATCCGACACCGTCGCATCCCGCCCCCAGCGCCAGAAGTCGAAGGTCTCCGCTTTCCTCTCCGATTTCCGCGACCTGCAAGTCGGAGACTATGTCGTCCATGTCGAGCACGGCATCGGACAGTACCAGGGTCTGAAAGAAATTAATCAGGGCGACGGCAACGCAGAGTTCATGCTGCTCGAATATGCCGAGGGCGCGCGCCTCTATGTGCCGCTCACGCGCCTTGACCTGATTCAGAAATACCGTTCGTCGGAAGGCGCGAAGCCCGCGCTCAGCCATCTTGGCACGCAAGCATGGTCCAAGACGAAAGCCCGCGTCCGCAAGGCCATGAAAGACATGGCCGACGAACTTCTCAAGCTCTACGCCGAACGCAAAATGGCCCAGGGACATTCCTTTCCCGCGGGTAACGAATTCGTTCGCGAGTTCGAAGACGCCTTCGAATTCAACGAGACCGAAGACCAGGCCCAGGCCATCACCGACGTCATGCACGACATGGAATCTTCCCAGCCCATGGACCGCCTGCTCTGCGGCGACGTCGGATACGGCAAGACAGAAGTCGCCATGCGCGCGGCATTCAAGGCCGTCGGCGACAACAAGCAAGTCGCCGTCCTCGCGCCCACCACCGTCCTCGCCTTCCAGCACTACGAAACTTTCAAGCAGCGCTTCGGACCATTTCCCGTCACGATTGAAATGATCAGCCGCTTCCGCAGCCCGAAGCAGCAGAAAGAAATTCTGCAGAAAGCGGAAGCCGGCAAAATCGACATCCTCATCGGCACGCACCGCATCCTCTCGAAAGACTTGAAATTCGCCGACCTCGGCCTGCTCATCGTCGACGAAGAGCAGCGCTTCGGCGTCCGCCACAAAGAACGCATCAAGCAGATGCGCAAGCAAGTCGACGTGCTCACCATGTCGGCCACGCCCATCCCGCGCACGCTGCACATGTCGCTCGTCGGCCTGCGCGACATGAGCGTCATCGAAACACCGCCCAAAGATCGCATGGCGATTCAAACCGTCGTCGCCAGTTGGGACGACAAACTCATCCAGTCTTCCATCGAGCAGGAACTCGAACGCGGCGGCCAGGTCTACTTCGTCCACAACCGCGTCGACACCATCTGGGAAATCGCCGCCAAGCTGCAGGAGCTTGTCCCGAAAGCCAAAATCACCGTCGGCCATGGCCAGATGGGCGAGGCCGAACTCGAAAAGGTCATGCTCAGCTTCATGCATCACGAAGCCGACATCCTCGTCGCGACGACGATCATCGAGAACGGCCTCGACATCCCGCTCTGCAACACGATCCTCATCAACCGCGCCGACCGCCTCGGCCTCTCCGAGCTCTACCAGCTGCGCGGACGCGTCGGCCGCTCCAACCGTCGCGCCTACGCGTATCTATTAATCCCGAAAGAAGTCGAACTCACTCCAATCGCGCGCCGCCGTCTCGCCGCCTTGAAAGAATTCTCGGACCTTGGTGCCGGATTCAAAATCGCTGCGTTGGATTTGGAATTACGCGGTGCGGGGAATCTGTTGGGTGGAGAGCAGAGCGGACACATCGAGGCCATCGGCTTCGAGCTCTACACCCAAATGCTCGAGCGCGCCGTCCGCGAAATGAAAGGCGAAGCTGGACCGGATGAGGCCGAAACGCAACTCAACCTCGGCCTGAACATCCGCATCGGCGCCGACTACATTCCCGAAGAAAATCAGCGTCTGCGCATGTACAAGCGCGTCGCCGGAGTAGAAACCGAATCGCAACTCGCCGACGTCGGAGCCGAGTTGCAGGATCGCTACGGTCCCCCGCCGCAATCCGTGCGCAATCTGCTCGACTATGCGAGCCTCAAGCTCCTTTGCGTCCGCGTCGGCGTGAACGCCATCGAACGCAAGCGTGATGTCGTGACTTTCAAATTCCGCCAGAACGCCGCCGTCGATCCCGAACAGCTGGCAAGATTCGTGTCGGCGCAAAAAGGCGCGCAGTTCACACCGGATGGAATGCTGAAATTCATGCTGAAAGCCACCGCGCCCGACGAAGTCCTGCGCGCTCTCCGCACAGTTTTAGAGCAACTGTCCACCATCGATGTTGCATCTTTGCTTGATTCAAGCATGAGTGGGAATGATTCGAAGTAGCATGACCCACTGGGTGTGATGCGAGCCTACTCGTATTGATAGCTGTCTTTCCCCCAAGGAATCGCAAGCGAAAGTGAACACCCACTTGAGACAACTTTCACCTTGGCGACCCCCTTTTCTTCCCCCTTTACTCCCAGTCCCATCGCAAAATAGACATTCCCTTTCGAATCAGCCTTAAAGTGGCCATCGTGGTGCTCGCCTTCTGATTCAGAGGAGAACTGGATGTCGGAATTCGGCTCGTAACCACTACCCTGCAGAGCCACCAGCGATGAAAGCGGCGCCAACATCACCACTTCGAGCGAGCACTCCTTGTCTGTTACACGGTTAGGTATGGGGACCAAGCTGAGGAAAGCCCGAAGATGCTTTTCGTCATCGGAGACGAGCGACAGACGAATCGGCTCGCTCTTTACGGGCGAGAACTGCATCTGTATCGGACTGTTCGGACCGTCGCCCTTACAAGTCCCTGGCGTTCCCGCGCAAACGGCCAGCCCCGAGGCGTCAAGTGTGACACCTGTCATACCCGCCCGAGGCTTGAGCTGGTTAGCAGGCCACGTTACGATTGTGTACTTCAGATTAGATGGAAAGCCAGAAGCAGTAAGCTGGTAATAAATCTGATGAGCCTGCGATCTTCGAACCTCGTCTACCTTGATGGAAACTCCAGGGCTGTTTGATTTTGGATTCCATGCCTGATTTTGCCGGGCAAGTTCCGCCATCACCGCCGGAGCGTTTTGCTCCGAGACCTGCGCCTTCGCCAACGAGAGCATCGTCAGCAACCAAGCGAGTACAACAAGAAAGCGACACATGGCGGTGTACTCTAGCACGAATCCGAACACGACCGTTTACAATTGTTCGGCAACTAAAGATGAAGTATCAACGACTAACAACAACAACCCCATGACGATGAAAGTCCGCAAAGCCGTATTTCCCGCCGCCGGCCTGGGCACCCGCTTCCTGCCCGCCACCAAAGCCCAGCCCAAGGAAATGCTGCCCCTCGTCGACAAGCCGATCATTCAATATGGCGTCGAAGAGGCCATGGCCTCCGGCTGCGATCAGATCATCATCATCACCGGGCGCGGCAAGCAGTCCATCGAAGACCACTTCGACGTCAGCTACGAACTCGAGCGCATGCTGGAAGATCGCCGCAAGACCGACCTGCTCAAGATCGTGCGCAATATTTCCGACATGATGCACGTCGCCTATATTCGCCAGAAAGAGGCGCTCGGCCTCGGCCACGCCGTGCTCATGGCCCGCGAACTGGTCGGCAACGAGCCCTTCGCCGTCCTGCTCGCCGACGATGTCATCGACAATCCCGTTCCCGCCCTCAAGCAGATGGTCGACGTCTTCAACGAGAAGCAGTGCTCGGTGATCGCCGCGCAGGTCGTCGAAGGCAAGATGATTTCTTCCTACGGCGTTTTCGATGCCCAGCCCGTCAACGGATTCAACGGCCGTCTCTTCGAAATTCGCAACATGGTCGAGAAGCCGAAGGCGGAAGAGGCGCCGTCGAACCTCGCGATCATCGGTCGCTACGTTTTGACGCCCGCAATTTTCGATTGCCTCGCGAAGACTTCGACCGGCTCCGGCGGCGAACTCCAGCTCACCGACGGCATGCGCATGTTGCTCAAGCAGGAAAAAATGTATGCCTACGTCTACGAAGGCCGCCGTTACGACACCGGCGACAAACTGGGATTCCTGAAAGCGACAGTGGAATTCGCGTTGAAACGCAGCGACCTGGGTGGCCCCTTCCGCGAATATCTGAAAGAGCTGAAACTCTAGTCGTCTGGGAACCCGAAAAGTGCCCCATCACACGTTGTCATTGCGAGGAGCGAACGCGACGAGGAACCTGCTTTTCCTGTGCTGTAGAAGCAACTTCCAGCGTTAAGGCGTCGAACCCTTCAACTTCTTCGACTTCTCCTCCACGCCCCGCGCCAGCTTCTCCTTGTGCGCGACAAGTTTCTTCGCGACGCCCTCGTCCGCCAGCCCAATCATCTGCGCCGCTAAAATCCCCGCGTTGGTCGCCCCCGGTTTCCCAATCGCGACGGTCGCGACCGGAATCCCCGCCGGCATCTGCACCGTCGACAGCAGTGAATCCATCCCGTTCAAAGAAGTCGACGGAATCGGCACCCCAATTACCGGTAGCGTGGTGTGCGCCGCAATCACGCCCGCCAAATGCGCCGCCCCGCCGGCCCCCGCGATAATCACCTGAATCCCCCGCCCCGCAGCTTTCTTCGCGAAGTCGGCCGACCGGTCCGGCGACCGGTGTGCCGAAGTCACATCCATCTCATACGCGATCCCGAACTCATCGAGCGCCTTCCCCGCCTCGCGCATGATCTCAAGATCCGAATCACTCCCCATCACAATCGAAACCAAAGTCTTGGTCATTGCAGCTTCTTCTCCAGATTGTTTTTGTTTGTCATGCTGAATTGCTTTCCGCCTGTCGTACCGAGCGGAGGATTTGCCTTGCAAACACGAATTGAATCGCAGTCCAGGACTTCTGAGTACCGAGTACTCAGTACTATTTCTTCAGCGCCCTCCCCGCAATGTCTCTCCGATAATGCGCCCCATCAAACGAAATCTTCCCGCAAGCCTCATAGGCCCGCGCCACCGCCGTCTCCAGATCCGCGGCCCGCGCCGTCACGCCCAGCACGCGCCCGCCCGCAGTGTAATAAATCCCGTCGCGCTTGGACGTCCCCGCATGAAACACCTTCACTCCTGTGATCGCGCCCGCCTCGTCGAGCCCATCAATCCGCTTCCCCACCTCGTAGGTTCCCGGATATCCTCCCGACGACATCACCACGCACACCGCCGCATCCTTCGACCACTTGAAGTCGCCATCGCTGATGCGCCCTTCAATCGACGCCTCCAGCGCCTCCGTCAGATCGCTCTCCAGCCGCATCAAAATCGGCTGCGTCTCCGGATCGCCAAACCGGCAATTGAATTCCAGCACCATCGGACCGCGCGCCGTCATCATCAGCCCGCAATACAACACACCCTTAAACTCCGCTCCCTCAGCCTTCATCCCCGCGACCACAGGCTGCGCAATGTGATGCACCAGCCAGTCGCGCATCTGATCGTCGACAATGTCCGCCGTCGAATACGCCCCCATCCCGCCGGTGTTCGGACCGCTGTCTCCGTCTCCCACGCGCTTATGATCCTGCGCCCCCACCAGCGGAGCTACGCGTTCGCCGTCGCTGAACACCAGGAACGACAACTCGTCTCCCGTTAAACATTCTTCCAACACCACGCGCGCGCCCGCCTCGCCCAGCATTTTCCCGCTTAGCATCTCCGCCGCCACGCTCGCCGCCTCTTCCTTGCTCTTGGAGATGACCACGCCCTTGCCCGCAGCCAACCCATCAGCCTTCACGACGACCGGTGTATGGAAGTGCCCTAACGCCGAGCGCACCTGCTCGTTCGAATCGCAAATCGCAAATGGAGCCGTCGGGATGTGATGCCGTTGCAGAAATTCCTTCGCGAAGCTCTTGCTCGATTCCAACTGCGCCGCCGCCTGCGTTGGACCAAACGCAGGCCAGCCTCGCCGCGTGAATTCATCCACTACGCCCAGAGTCAGAGGAAGTTCCGGCCCCACCACCGTCAGATCGGGCTGCAGGCGCCCCGCCAGCGCCGTGATCGAATCCAGGCTCTTCAGATCCGCCGCCACACACTCCGCGTCATCCGCAATGCCGCCATTTCCGGGCGCGCAATAAAGCTGCGAAACCCGCGCCGACTGCCGCAGTTTCCATACCAGCGCATGCTCGCGCCCGCCGCTTCCTAAGACCAGAACCTTCATAAGCCAGAGAAAATTAAGGTTATGGGTTCAGCTTGAATGCTGTCAAACCGCCACCTCCCCCGTCCGTTGCGCTCCCGATTCCTCCCACTCGAAATCGTCTCATTTAACATTCCTTTAACCAACACTACGTAGTCTCAATGGATTGCCGAACTGCCCAAGTTTGACACCTTATCAGAGATGTAGTTAACTACAGTTAACATAATTACGTATAGGACAGTTAATCCACGAAACTGGGCCTCGAAGTCAAGCCGGAACATGCGTCATGGCACGGTGTGACTGTTGTCACGTCCGCCCGTGACGTGAGCCACAGAAGGCCTCCGACCGCTACTCTACCGTGGGGATATGAAATTGAAATTGAAATTCATTTTCAATACGGCGATGGCCTCGGAGCGCTCCTTCCCGCTCCGGACGGTTGCCCTTCGTCGCCCCCCTGTGGTGTTCTGCACGCTTGCCTTGGCGCTCGCGATCGCCTTCCCTACGCGCGTCTTTGCCCAGCAACCCGACACCTCAGCGGCTCCGCCAACATCGCAGGTCCGCCGTCCCCAACACTCCCGACCCGCCCCCGGACGAAAGCACCGAGTCCATGCTCCCTCACCTCAAGAACACGCGCTTCTGGCTCTCCGGTCAGGCCAACTTCATTTTTCAGACGCATCCCGATTTCCACGCGTCCTACAGTGGCACGCATAGCCTGAGTCCGAACTATGAAAAAGCCACATCCCGCGTCCTGACGCTCTATACCGGCGTGCGCCTCAACAATTCCACCGAGTTCCTCGTCGACATCGAAGAAGCTGGCGGAGCCGCGCTCAGCACCGGCTTCGGCCTCGCCGGCGCCCCGAATCTCGATATCGTCCGCAATCCGCTGCTCAGCAAAGCGCCATATCTCGGCCGCGGCATGATCCACACCGTAATCGCGCTCAGCGATGACAAAGTCGAGAACGAGCGCAACTTCCTCTCCCTCTTCGACGAACTCCCGCGCCGCCGCCTCGAACTCCGCGTCGGCAAATTCTCCATGCCGGATTTCTTCGACATCAATTCCGTCGGCAGCGACACGCACTTCCAATTCGAGAACTGGACCGTCGACAACAACGGCGCCTGGGACTACGCCGCCGACACCCGCGGCTACACCGTCGGGCTCACCGCTGACTACGAAGACCGCAACTGGGGATTCCGTTTCGCCGAAGCGCTCATGCCCAAAGTCGCCAACGGCATCGATCTTGTCTGGAAACCGTGGCAAGTGCACGCCGAAAATTTCGAATACGAACTCCGTCACGGCGTGATCCCAAAGAGAGCAGGAGTCCTCCGCCTGCTTGCCTACACCAACTCCGCCAACATGGGCATCTATCGCGATCAGGTCATCGCGGCCGCCGATGCCGGCACCACGCCCGACATCACCGCGCACCCCTGGCAATCACGCGCAAGTACGGATTCGGAATCAACCTCGAGCAGAATCTCACACAATACCTCACCGCCTACGCGCGCTTCGGTTGGGACAATGGCAAAACCGAATCCTTCGCCTACACGGAAGTCGATCAAACGTTCAATCAGGGACTCGGTGTGAAAGGCGCGTGGTGGCATCGCAAACAGGACCGCGCCGGCATCGCCTTCGTCAGCAACTCCATCAAGAAGGATCACCAGAACTATCTCGCAGCGGGAGGTTTGGGATTCCTCCTCGGCGACGGCCACCTCACCTACGGCCGCGAAAATATTCTCGAGACCTACTACACCGCACACGCGTGGCGCGGGATTTACGTCGCGCCCGGATTTCAGCGCATCCTCGATCCCGGCTACAACCGCGACCGCGGCCCGGTCCTGGTCCCATCCTTCCGCGCCCACGTCGAGTTCTAGTGTGTGTGTGGAGCGGACACTCCTGTCCGCTGCCTTTGCTCTTGCTCTTGCTCTTGCTCTTGCTCTTGATCTTGATCTTGCTCTTGATCTTGATCTTGCTCTTGATCTTGCCCTTGCTCTTGATCCTGATCCTGAACTTGATTTTGCTCCTGATCTTTGAGAAGACATCACTCTGCGCCCTAAGGCTCGACCAATCCACGAGTATCCAGAATTCTTGTCAATAGGCAGAAATGACACGATCGCCGCTAAGTCAATGAATCCATTCACAACATAAAGTTGCTAACCGTGTTACATCCCCCCCACTCAACTTGATATTCTGGATATATAGAGAAAAATCAGCAGGCGCGGCCCACGGGTCGCGCCTTTTTTATTGGATCAACTTCTCTCAGCGGGATTTTGGGCCGAACCGGGGCGTGCGCAATGCGTAAAAGAAATGCGTAAGAAAAACGACTGGGAGAAATTCAAGAATTTCAAGGAACGCGGCGAATGGGTCGAACTCCTCTTCATGGCCGCCGCCGCCCAGCACGGCTATCACGTACTCAAACCCTGGGGAGACTCTCGCCCCTACGACGTCGGCATCGAACTGCGCGGAAGTCTGCTCCGAGTGCAAGTCAAATCCAGTACGGCCCGAAAGGGCGAAGGATATATCTGCCGCCTCCGTCACGGCGTCGAACAACCCTATAACCCCAACGATGTCGACCTATTTGCCGTCTACGTTCTTCCAGTTAGCGCCTGGTACCTGATTCCGAGCGCATCCGTTTTTCGCCCGACCCGCAAAATGAATCTCCGCTTCTATCCCAACGGCCTACTTCGCCGCGGTCGCCACGATCACGACCACGACTACGAACCCTACCGCGAAGCCTGGGGATTGTTAGCCAAAACCAGACACGACCTATCCCGCACCAGTAAGCCCCGCTAGCTCCAGCCGCGAAGGGGCGACTGCATTTAGTCCCAGACAGCCCTCCATCTTGTCATTCTGAGCGAAGCGAAGAACCTATGCACTTCTGCCGGCACCAGCAAACTACATAGATCCTTCGCCCCGCAAAAACGCGGACCTCAGGATGACATCGCAAGCACGCCACTCCATCATCCGAGATCCGTGGGTGCCCCACCCTTGTCGCATCCTTTGCGACACGGTGGGGACTTTAGCTTTCGTTAACGAAGTTGGTCGACTCGGCGAGGCTCAGAAATAGCCATCTCGTCGAAGAGGCAGTGTTCCCTTGTGAAGGGCTCCTAATTTGTTAGGTGAGACTAAGAACTGTGCTAGACTCTCGGCCCATGAGCTGGCAAAAGCGTATCGACTTATATAACAAGATTGAAGCACACAGGAAGCATCCGTTGATTGTGTACGTAACAAGTAAGAGGAATGGCGCATGGGCCAACATGTCGACGGACGCGCTTCCGCAAATAATCGAACAGCTGGATGCGCTTCCGACAGATTCCAAAGCACTCGATTTTCTGATCGCAAGCTACGGGGGCGACCCTATGGTAGCGTGGAGAATCATGACGCTTGTCCGGCAGCGTGTAGACAAGGTTTCCGTCATGATACCGCAGAGCGCATACAGCGCTGCGACCCTTCTGGCGCTCGGAGCTGACGAAATCGTCATGCACCCGAACGGGCACCTTGGCCCCGTAGACATGCAAATCACAATGGGCGGCGGGAGTGGTCAACCTAAGACCTTCTCGACCGAGGACATAAGTGCCTTCTTAGATTTCGTCAGAGACAACCTTAAGATTACGGATCAAGAACACGTTCGCGCATTGTTCGAGATTACTTGCAGGGAAGTGGGAAGCCTTGGAATAGGACTTACGGCTCGGAGTTCCAAATTGGCGATCGACCTCGGCGAAAGACTTCTGGCGCTCCACATGAAAGATGATGATGTCGGAACAAAACTCCGATCTATCGTACAAAACATGAGCCGGAAATTTCAGTCGCATGCGTATCCGGTAAATCGCAAGGAGGCTTTGGAGATTGGATTGCCCGTAAAAAAGGAACGGGACGCAGAATTAGAAAAACTAATGTGGGATGTTTGGCTCAACATCGAGTGCGATCTGAAGGAACGGCTTCCTTTTGACGCTGTGATTGAGTTGCTCAATAGCTCGGAGGCCAAGAAGCTGCTAGCTCCCGTTCCCCAACTCATAATTCCGCCGAACGTAACCTCAAGCGCTCACTACAACACCTCGATTGATGATGTCATGAAGCACGCCACCGAAACGGTGAATCCTGTGGATTTTGAGTACACAAATGCATTGGTTGAGTCCAGCCGTACAGGCTCCAAGAACGTTACCAAAGGGAAGATCCTTTCTTGCCGCACACCTGACCTCATGATCAAATACAATAGAGTTGTGGTATCGCAGGAATGGGAGGCAGAGAAAGGCGAAAAAGGAGGAGGAAAAATAGTATGAATCACCAAGATTTGTTCCATACGCCGAGGCAGTCCTTCCCCACGGATGTCACATCGCCTACTCCCTCGCAAATGCCAAGTTCGAGTACTGAAGAATCGAGTCAGACGCACTCCGCTCCTCCGCCAAAACCACCAAGGCCCGACCGTGCTGACGAAAACGAAGAAGGCGAGAAGCGGCGAGGGCAGATCGCCGCTCCAGATTCGCACGGCACAGATGGTTTAATGTTCTAGAGAATTTCGCACGGGGGAACGAAATACCTCTTGTCAGCTACACGGCAATCGTCTGTTCCTTCTGCTTGCCTGCCAACAACTGCCTCAGCACGTACTGCAAAATCCCTCCGTTCGCGTAGTAGAGCGCTTCCTGCGGCGTGTCGATGCGGACCAGTGCGTCGAACTCGATATCCGGCTGGCCTTTCGCGGTGGCGCGGACCTTGACTTCGACGGCCGGCGGCGAAGTGGTCGACTACGTCCCGCACGCCGCTGATTTCGAACACTTCCTCGCCTGTCAGCTTGAGCGATTCGGCGTTCTGGCCCGCGGGGAACTGTAGCGGCAGGACTCCCATGCCGACCAGGTTCGAGCGGTGAATGCGTTCGTAACTTTCGGCAATCACGGCGCGCACGCCCAGCAGCGCCGGACCTTTGGCGGCCCAGTCACGCGATGAGCCGGATCCGTACTCCTTGCCCGCGAGAATGACCAGCGGCGTGCCCGCGGCCCGATATTTTTCCGAGGCGTCGAAGATCGACATCTCAGTGTTTGTCGGGAGATGGCGCGTGAATCCGCCTTCGGTCGCGACCAGCTTGTTACGCAACCGGACGTTGGCGAAAGTCCCGCGCACCATCACTTCATGATTGCCGCGGCGCGATCCGTACGAGTTGAAATCCGCCGGCTTCACGCCATGCTCCTGAAGATACTTTCCGGCCGGGCTGTCTTTCTTGATCGATCCCGCAGGAGAAATGTGGTCGGTGGTAACGCTGTCGCCAAGAACCGCGAGCACGCGCGCCTTCTTGATTTCCTGGACGGGCGCCGGTTTCACCGACATCTCGTCGAAATACGGAGCGCGCCGGATGTAGGTGGAATCCTGTTCCCATGCGTAGGTCTGGCCCTTGGGCACAGAAAGTCCGCGCCAGCGCTCGTCGCCCTGAAAAACGTCCGCATACGATTTCGAAAACATTTCCGACGTAATCGACTGCGCCATGGTCTCTTCGATCTCGCGCGACGATGGCCAGATGTCGGCCATGTAGACGGGCTGGCCATCGCGGCCTTTGCCGATCGGGTCTTTGCGCAAGTCGATGTCGATGCGTCCGGCGAGCGCGAACGCCACGACCAGCGGCGGAGACATCAGATAGTTGGCGCGCACTTCGGAGTTGATGCGTCCCTCAAAGTTGCGATTGCCCGAAAGCACCGAAGCGACGACCAACTCTTTTTCGTCGATGGCCTTCGACACCTCCTCGGGCAATGGCCCGGAGTTGCCGATGCAAGTGGTGCAACCGTAGCCGACAAGATGAAACTTCAGCTTCTCGAGATACGGCGTCAATCCAGCCTTCGCGAGATAGTCGGTGACGGTCTTCGATCCGGGAGCGAGCGAGGTCTTCACCCACGCCGGAACGGACAGTCCTTTCTCGACGGCTTTCTTCGCGAGCAGTCCGGCACCAATGAGTACCGATGGGTTCGACGTGTTCGTGCACGAAGTGATCGCCGCAATAACGACGCTGCCGTGCTTCAGCGAATCTCTCACCGAAGCGGCGACGTGTTCGTGAACATTCGGATCTTCCACGCCGATCGCCGCAGGACTTCCGCCTTCCTGCTCCCACTTTGCGTTGTTGGCGGCGGGAGCCGCGGTCTTCGCCGCGGACTTAGGTTTGATGAGCGAAGGCAGCGCTTTGTTGAACGACTCTCCAGCCTGCGAGAGCACAACACGATCCTGCGGCCGCTTCGGCCCGGCGAGACTAGGCTCAACCGTCGCGAGATCAAGCGAAAGAAGCTCAGAGTACTCAGCTTCCTCAGTTTTTTCGTCGTGAAACAATCCCTGCTCGCGCCCGTAAGCCTCGACGAGCGCAATCTGTTCTTCGCTGCGTCCGGTGAGCCGCAAATATTTCACCGTCTCCTTATCGATCGGAAAAATCCCACAAGTCGCACCATATTCTGGACTCATGTTGGCGATGGTGGCGCGGTCGGCCAGCGGGAGGTCGCGGAGGCCGGGGCCAAAGTATTCGACGAACTTTCCCACGACGCCGTGCTTGCGCAGCATTTCGGTAATGGTGAGAACAAAATCAGTTGCGGTTGCGCCTTCGCGCAAACGACCCGTCAGCTTTACTCCTACGACTAGCGGAATCAGCATGGAGACGGGCTGTCCGAGCATGGCTGCTTCGGCTTCAATTCCGCCGACGCCCCATCCAAGCACGCCCAAACCATTCACCATTGTTGTGTGGCTGTCGGTGCCGACCAGAGTGTCGGGGTAGGCGACGCGTTTGCCGGGGGATTCGTGCACGAAGACTACGCGCGCCAAGTATTCGAGGTTGACTTGGTGGACGATGCCGGTATCGGGAGGGACGATGGCTAGATTGCGGAATCCGGTTTGGCCCCAGCGGAGAAAAGAGTAGCGCTCTTTGTTGCGCTGGAATTCGAGCAGGGCGTTCATGTCGAAAGCCTGGGCGGTGCCGAATTCGTCGACTTGCACGGAGTGGTCGATAACTAGTTCGACTGGTTGCAGAGGATTGATGAGTGCGGGATCGCCGCCCAGAGTTTGCATGGCGTCGCGCATGGCGGCGAGGTCGACTACGCAGGGGACGCCGGTGAAATCCTGCAGGAGGACGCGGCTCGGGGTGAAGGCGATTTCTTTTTCGGGCTTGGAATTCTTGTTCCAGGCAGCGAGGGCGCGGATTTCTTCTTTGCTGACATTGCGTCCGTCTTCGGTGCGGAGAAGATTCTCGAGGAGGATGCGCAGGGAGAACGGAAGATGCTTGGTGGAGATTCCTTGCTTGTCGAGGGCGTCGAGGCGGAAGATTTCGTATTCTTTGGTGCCGACTTTGAGGGTGGATTTGGCGTTGAAACTGTTTACAGACATTTGGCCTTCCTTGAGGGAGCGCACGCGCGCGTGATACGCAGACTTGAACTTACTAGTGTAATTCTTTTGGGGGGAATTGCGGGGGGAAGGCACTCCCACCACGGGGAGCACGGAGGATCACAGAGGAAACCTTCGAGGAAAGGCTTTATCGCAAAGGTCGCAAAGGAAGGCGTCGCAAAGGTCGCGAAGAAAGCCTTGCAAATTAGTTAATTCTTTTGAGGGGAATTGCGGGGGAGGCACTCACCACGGGGAGCACGGAGGATCACAGAGGAAACCTTACGAGGAAAGGCTTTATCGCAAAGGTCGCAAAGGAAGGCGTCGCAAAGGTCGCGAAGAAAACCTTTGCAAATTAGTTAATTCTTTGGGGGGGAATTGCGGGGGGAAAGCACTCACCACGGGGGGCACGGAGGATCACAGAGGAAACCTTCGAGGAAAGGCTTTATCGCAAAGGTCGCAAAGGAAGGCGTCGCAAAGGTCGCGAAGAAAACCTTGCAAAGATTGCTAGAGTGGGCATTCTATGGTTTGGAGTTGCGTGGCGAGATTCTGTGGCGGGGAATCGCGTTGCCTTATTGTAAGATCGTGGCAAGGGTTCGCTTTGCTGAGGATTATGAAAAAACTTTTCGTTCTCGTCCTGCTGTTTGTGGTGGCAACCAGCCTGGTTCCTGTTTATGTTCACGCGGGGACTAGCGCACAGTCGCAGGAGCGCGCGATGCAGAAGGCGCAGAAGAGACAGCAGAAGGCGCAGAGGAAATACGTGAAGGCGCAAAAGAAGGCGGAGCGCAAGATGCTGAAGACGGAGAGGAAGAACTCTATGAGGTATCCGGCGCATCGGTGAGGTTGCTGGGAGTGCGTAAGTACTGGGTTCCCTCGGGGACCAAAGAGTGTGCGTTAGAACCGGTGCCGTCCCCCGGGACTCGGGCTCTTCTGTTCCATTTCCCCGGCACTGCCGTGCCGGGCTTTCACATTTCGCGGCTTTGCGGCTTGATTCTCATAGGTTTCTGTCCAACGCTTTCTACGGAATCTAGCTCTCAGACTGACGCTGAAGCTCCTGACGCGGCCCTCGAAACGAGGACTGTTCCAGGTTTGCTCATTCGATCGCACGCTGGTCAGACGTTCTCGCGCACGCGCTACGTTCCCGTTCCATCTTTTGCGAATGGCACATTTTGAAGGCTGCGTGCCATGGGAATCCCGTTCTATTTTCTGTGCCTGTGATCTTGTGCGCCGCCAGCTCTCATCCTTTCGTAACCCGTGCCTTTGCAGCGACTTGCGGTGTAGTCCTGCAGATTGGAGGCACGTCACAACAAGCGGTGATTCCCGTCACATCTCCCGAAATGGAACCACTGCAAACTGGATCACAAACTGCGAAGGACGGAGAAAGAGCATCTCGTGGACAAGCACAATGGGCAGTACCAGCCGACTTGCCTTTTGGCTCACAGCCTGATCAATAAGTTGGCGATCGTGGTAGGACGTTGTGACCTTCTGACACAGAAAACGCCGGAAGAATCGGAGTGTTACCAGCGCCTGATGTCGATACGGGAGCTGGCGAAGTCGATGGCGGAAGAGATCAAGGAGCACCAGTGCCGATTCGAAGCTCTGAATCGGGCGGCGGATCGCGGGACCGCTCTGCCGTGTGGAGATGATTCTTCAGCACTGCGACATCAGGTGAGTGACAAGTTGCCTGTACTGGCTACGACCCGCCGCTAACGCGCTCCGGTCCAGATCTGGTAGATCACCACTCCGAACATGAAGACCAGGTAGACTCGCAACGCCCAAAAGAGAATCATTTCCGTGGAGGTGAGTTGGCGGCGGGGGCAGTGGTGCTTCTCTTTTTCGGAGATGAGCTGGTCGGGTTCGAGAGATGCGACGATGGAAGCGAGATCTTCGCTGCTGATGTCGTCGGTGAGATTTTGTTCCATTCGGTGATCCTCGGCGCCTAAAGGCGCTCACTTTTGGCGGCTCTTGCGCGACGCCTGAAGGCGTCGCCTGATACGAATCCTTCGGGGGCTAAAGCCCGACCTGCTTTATCCGCTTTTCGCGGCCCTTAAAGGGCCGCTCTTCCACGGTGCCTCGCGGCAGTTCTGGAAAGGCCGATTCCACGATGCCTCTTGGCGGTTCTGGAAGGGCCGCTCTTCCACGAAAAACTCTATCGCGGCGCTTTAGAGCACTGCTTCTCGAAAACTCGAGTTTGGATTTCTATTTACCTCCGATCAAGGTCAGGGCGTGGGGGGCGACTACGCTGACTCCGAAGAGCAATCCCGCTGAAACCAGGACGATGACGACGCCGAGCGCAAGGATATTCGCCCATAGCGGGCTGATGAGGTCTCCCATGATTTCGCGGTCGTTGACGAGCATATACAGGAAGAGCAATGCGGGAGGCATGGCCAGCACCGCGATCACGTTGACCAGGAGAACGATGTAGACCAGCGGGATGCCGGGGATCAGGACGAGTCCGGCAGCGGCCGCGGCTTCGAAAATCAGAACGAGATAAAAAGACTTTCCCTGCTGGAAGGGAAGATTCAGACTGTGGGGACGGTGAGCCACTTCTCCGAAGGCATAGGCCGAAGACGTTGAAATGGTGACGGCGGCGACCATGCCCGCTTCGAACATTCCCAGAGCGAAGAGTGCCGAGCCCCAATGGCCGACGAACGGCTGAAGCGCCTGCGCGAATTCGGCGGCTTCAAAGTTTCCGACCGACATGCCGTGCGCGAACAAGGGCGCTGTAGCCACGATCGTGGCTAGTGCGGCCAGAGCCGCCAGAGCTGCGCCCAGCACGGTGTCGATGCGTCCGAAGTGAATGTCGTGGGTGGTCAGGCCCTTGTCGGCGATCGCGCTCTGCTGGAAGAAGAGCATCCACGGGGTAACAGTCGCTCCGATATTGGAGAGGAGGATCAGGACTGTTTCCTGCGTGAGCGACGGGCGCGGTCCCCAGGTCAAGAGCGCGTGGCCGATCGCGCTCCAGTGCGGATGGCTCAGCAGAGCGACCGGGACGAACACCAGATTGAACATGGCGGCGAAGAGCGTGATGCGCTCCCAGGTCCAATAACGATGAGCCATCAGTGCAACGAAGAGGACCAGCCACGCGCCGAGGACGGAAACGGCGGGGCGCACGCCGAAGTATCCGAGGCCGGCACGGATGGCGATGAACTCGGTGACGAGGGTGAGGAAGTTGCCGACCATGAGGTCGACCATGGAGAACCATCCCCAGAAAGGGCCGAAGCGATCGAAGATGAGTTCGGCGTGGCCTCGATGGGTGGCGGCGCCGAGACGCACGGTCATTTCCTGAACTACGCAGGCCATGAGGAACGTGAGCACGACGAAGGGCAGGAAGAAGCCGATGCCGTAGCGGGCGCCGGTGGCGGCATACGACAGCATGCTGGGGCCATCGTTCTCGCCGAGCATGACGAGGATGCCGGGACCGACGAGGAGCCAGAGCAGCCTGGTACGGGACCAGAGGCCGCGCTGGATGCGGGTGGTACGCACCCGGTCGCGATCGTGGGCGCGGTCGATGTCTTCGTGCGTGATGACGACGCCGCCGGGAGCGACGACCGGACTGGTCAGGACGTTCGAAGGCATTTCCCGGCGCGGCTGCGATGCTGTCTTCGGATCATTCATGCACGGACGTTCAGCGGATATTCAGTTGCAGCGGGGCCCGGATGCTTCAAGACTGTCCACGATATTAGCGGAAGTATACAACAAAAGATAAACTATAGTTAACTATTTTCTGAATGGTGGAGGTCGCCTGACTGTACTGCGAAGGGCACGAATCGTTTCGAGATGGAGGTTCTTCAGAAGCGGGCCTTGCTTGTTTCCTGACTTGCTACCCACGGCTGCCGCCGTGGGCTGCACTCTTCCGGCGCTTCGCAGCTAAACAACCGACGGCGCGGCTTGAGGCCGCGCCCTTTCACGCCTCACTCGAACGCCATGTTTTCCGCAACGTCTCAAAACCGGGCCCTTTCGCAACTGATTTGTGAAATCGATTCTTACTGATCGCGGAGGGTGCGAATCGGGTCCACGTTGGCGGCCCGTAGGGCGGGGGCAAGAGCGGCCAGGAGCGAGACGAACATCAGGATCAGCGTTACGGCGAGGAAGACGGAACGATCGAGCAGGGGGACGTTGAACAGGACGTCGGTGATGAGCCGGGTGGCGAAGATTGAGGTGAGCAGTCCGACTGCGACGCCGAGGCAGGCGAGGATGAGCGCGCGGCGCAGGACGAGCCGCAGAATGTCGGAGCGAGTCGCTCCGAAGGCCATTCTCAGGCCGAGTTCGCGTACTCTCTGCGAGACGACGTAGGAGAGGACCGCGTAGAGGCCGAGTGCAGACAGCAAGAGAGCGATGGCGGCGAAACCCGAAACCAGGACGGCTTCGAAGCGCGGCTGTGCGGCTTGTTCGCTTATGCTTTCGGTAAAGCTGGAATAGTTGAAGACTGGAGCTTCAGTCATGGTGGCAACGATTTTGCGGACTGCGTTCTCGTAGGTCGCGGGGTCTCCGGCGACTCTCATCACGACGATGGCGCGCTGGTGAGCGGGATCCTGAGCATAGGGCATGAAGAATTGCGGCTGGTAGGGATCCCACATGTCATCGAGTCTTGTATCGCCGACGATGCCGATGATTTGCCGCGCGACGACTGACTCCTCCGAGTGTTCGAACTTCGGCGTGAAGTATTGGCCAAGCGGATCTTCGTTGGGGAAGTATTTCCTCACGAAAGCCTGGTTGATGATCGCGACCGGCGTGGCCTTCGGATCATTGTCACGGGGCGCGAAGGTGCGGCCGCGGACAAGCGGAATCGAGAGTGTTTCGAAGTAGCCGGGCATCGCGACCGCGGCTCCGGCGGTGGGAAGCTGATCGGGCGAGTTCAGGTGATTTGCGATCGTGAGATTGATGGAGGTGCCCGCTCCCCAACGGATAGGCAGCGGGTGACCGGCGCTGACTCTTTCAACGCCGGGGATGGCCGCGATTTCCGGGAGAAGTTTGTCGATGAACTGAAACTTGGCCGGGATGGGATAGAGCTTGTTGGTCAGTGCAATATCGAAGTAAACGGTGTGGATGGTGTCGAAGCCGGGGTTGATGTGAATGACGTTGAACATGCTGCGGATGAGCAATCCCGAGCCGATGAGCAGGGTGAATCCGAGCGCAGTTTGGGCGATGATGAGCGCGTGATGAAGCTGGTTGTGGTGGCGTCCAGTGGTGGCGGTGAATCCGCCGTCTCGCAGGGAGGTGGCGGGATCGGATTTCGACATTCGCCACGCGGGGAGCAATCCAAAGATCAGCGATGTGATGGCTGAAAGCAAAACAGCGAACGCCAGCACGCGGCCATCGATCGCGATGTTGTACAAGCGGGGCAGATCGCTGGGGATGAGGTGAAGTGCGGCGCGCAGCAGCGCGAATGAGGCGAGGGTGCCGAGGGCTCCGCCGGCGAAGGCCAGGAGCAAGGCTTCCACGAGAAGTTGGCGGACGACGCGAGAACGACTCGCGCCGAGAGCCGTGCGCAGGGCCAGTTCTGGACGGCGTCCGTTGGCACGGGCGAGAAGGAGTCCGGCAACGTTGGCACAGGCGATGATGAGAACGACTCCTACGGCCGCGAATAAAAGGGAGAGTGCCGGGCGAATGTCGGAGACTTCTTCGTCGAGCAGTGGATTGATCGAAACGCCGAGGCGGTAGCGATCTTCGGAATATTGCTGGGCGAGGCTGCGTTCGATGGTGTTCAGTTCGGCGAGGGCTTGCGTGAAGCTGATGCCGGGCTTAAGGCGGCCGACGACGGAGAGCCTATCGTTGTCGCGCAGTGAAGTGAGAGGCACAGTACCTTCGGCGTCGATTGAGAAAGTTGACCAGAAGGGAGATGGTTGCCCGATGGGATAGTGGAAAGTCGCGGGCATGACTCCGATGACGGTGTAGGGTTCATCGCTGATCTTTATCGTTTCGCCGAGGACGTTGGGGGAGGAAGCGAAATCCGAGACCCAGAGTTCGTGGCTGAGAATGGCGACGCGATGACCGGGCTGCTCTTCTTCAGCGGTGAATGAGCGTCCGAGCGCGGGAGAGACGCCGAGCAGAGGAAACAGATTTGCGGAGACGCGTCCACCTTCGAGTACGCGAGCGCCTTCGCCGTTTGCCTTACTGAAGAGGCGGACGATGTGGTCGTAGGAAGCGAGCGACTCGAAGCTGTGGTTTTCGCGCCGCCAGTCGAAGAAATTGGGATAGGAACTGCCGTTGCCATAGGCTGCGGCGAGGTTGGAGGCGGGGACTCCGGGCGGGTACTCGAGAGTATCGACGGCGACGAGTTGTTCGGCATGCGGGAAAGGCAGAGGCCGCAGAAGGATGCCGTCGAAGAGACTGAAGATGGCGGTGGTGGCTCCGACGCCGAGTGCAAGCGTGAGGACAGCGGTCACGGCGAATCCTGGACTGCGGCGAAACTGGCGGACGGCGTAGGTCACGTCCTGCAGGAGGGTCGAGAGCATGGCGTGATTATGACAGGGGGGTGAGTGCGGGGATAGGAGTGAGATCAAGAGTGATTACCTGAGGGCGAGAAAAAGCTTTATCGCAAAGGTCGCTAAGAAAGGCCGCGAAGGACGCTAAGAAAATCGCGGGGACCCGATTAGAAAAACCTCTGAGAAAACCACGTCGCTTCTAGCGCTTGGACTTGGGGGCGGGGGACAGCCAGACTCGTTCGGATGCGGCGGGGCCGAGAGAGACGGTGCCGGCGGGAGTGGAGAGGGTCAGGGTCTGGTCGTAGTTGCGCTCGAGCAGGCGCAGCTTGGCTCCGGGACGAATGCCGCGGTGCTCGAGGAATTCGAGGAGTCCGCGGTCGCGCTCGTAAATTCCGCTGACGGTGTAGGAGTTGTCAAGTTCGGCGTCGGCGAGCAGGACGAGTCCGCGGCGGCGGCGGCTGGCGGGACTTTCGAGTTCGCTTAAATTGCCGTGGGGGCAGGCGCCGCCGGAGCCGAGCTTCGCGAGGAGCTTGGCTTCGAAGTCGGGGGAGACGGCGTGCTCAAGGCGTTCGGCCTCGTCGTGGACTTTCCACCATTCCATGCCGAAAAGTTCGGAGAGCATGCGTTCGATGAGGTGATGGCGGAGAGTGAGCTTGCGGGCGATCTTGCGTCCGGTGGCGGTGAGTCCGACTTCGCCGCTGGTGTCGACGCGGACCAGGCCATCTTTCTTCAGGCGGCGGAGAGCCATGGTGACGGCGGGCGGAGAGACTTTCAGGAGATCGGCGAGGCGGGCGGAGATGACGGTTTCGCCTTCGCTTTCGGCTTCGAGGATGGATTTCAGGTAATCCTCTTTGGAGACGGTGATCATTGAGGGTGATTATACGATGGGGGGTTAAGCGTGGTTAATGGGGTGAAATGAATTTGCTTGGGCACTCACGAAAATCCCGACTTCTTGCGCAAAGGGCGCGCGAGAAATGGAGAGCCGGAGTTCAGTTGCACAGGCTTCAGCGCGTCCCACCCTAGTCGCAAAGGACGCGACTAGGATGGGCCACCCTGGTTCTTTTTGTGGATGAAGGAATGGAAAGGAAAAAGGACAGTCCGGAGCCCCCGAGACTGTCCCTCTAAACCCTCCCGGTTAGAAGGGCAACTTGATGACCCTACGGTACTGTCGAGATGTTGCAAAGGGATTGCAGAAGGATGAATATCTGATGAATTCGGGCCGTCGGGCGCTGCTATAGTATTCGGTTGCGTTGATCCAATCTTTTGACATCTGCGTTCTCTTAAATTTCTGATCCTTCAGTTGAAGCGGTCGAGAGGATTCGATGCCGTCCACCACTTCGCGTAAGACCGAGCAGTCGCGCCGCCTGCAGCAGAGGGCGGAGAGCATGATTCCCGGAGGTGTCAATTCTCCGGTGCGAGCGTTTCGATCCGTGGGAGGCGACGCGCCGTTCATCGTGCGCGGCAAAGGGTCGCACATCTGGGACGCCGACGAAAATGAATACATCGATTACATCGGATCGTGGGGGCCGCTGATTCTTGGCCATGCCGAGCCGGGCGTGCTGGATGCGATTCTAAGCGCAGCTTGTAATGGAACGAGCTTTGGGGCGTCGACGCCATCGGAGGCTGATCTGGCCGAGCTGGTGCTGGGCGCGTTTCCGTCGGTGGAGAAAGTCCGCTTCGTGAGTTCGGGGACGGAAGCGACGATGTCGGCGATCCGGCTGGCGCGGGCTTATACGAAGCGAAAGTATATTGTGAAGTTTGAAGGATGCTATCACGGACACGCGGACGCGCTGCTGGTGAAGGCGGGATCGGGTGTGGCGACGTTGGGGATTCCGGGGTCGGCGGGCGTGCCGGAAGAGTTCACGATGTTCACGCTGGCGCTGCCGTTCAACAATCTGTCGGTGGTCGAGCATGCGTTCCAGAAATTCAAACACCAGATTGCATGCGTGATCGTCGAGCCGGTGGTGGGGAACATGGGATGCGTTCCCGCGGCGGACGATTATCTGGTGGGGCTGCGGATGTTGACGGAGCGCGAACGGTCGGTACTGATTTTTGATGAGGTGATGACGGGATTTCGAGTGTCGTATGGTGGAGCGCAGGAACTGTACAACATTCGTCCAGACCTGACCACGATGGGAAAGATCATTGGCGGAGGACTGCCGGTGGGCGCATACGGCGGGCCGAAAGAGATCATGGACCTCGTTGCCCCGCTGGGGCCGATGTATCAGGCGGGGACGCTCTCGGGGAATCCGCTGGCTATGGCTGCGGGATGCGCGATGTTGAAGCAATTGCGGGATCGGAAGGACGAGATTTATCCGCGGCTGGAGAAACTGAGCGGAGAGTTGGTTGATGGCGTGGCCGCGGCGGCGAAGGATGCGGGCGTGACGCTCTGCCACAATCGCGTGGGATCGATGTTCACATGGTTCTTCCAAAAAGGGCCGGTGACGGATTGGGATTCGGCGTCGAAGTCGAATACCGAGGCGTTCGGGAAATTTTTCCGCAGCATGCTGGATGCTGGTGTTTATTTGCCGCCTTCGCAGTATGAGGCGGCGTTTTTGGGGGCCGCGCATACGGAGGAAGATGTGCAGCGGACGATTGGCGCGGCGAAGGAAGCGTTTGCCGCGGTGAAGGGGTAGAACACCAACGGCGGGCAATCACTCACCACAGAGGGCACGGGGGAGCACAGGGGAAATCGACGGAGGAATACCCGCGCCCCTCCACAATGACTATTTGTGGGACGGCAAGACGGACCAGATTTCTGGGTCTTCCGAACCTAGTACCCACGAGCAGAAGCCTTGCAGGCCGCGGTCGCGGGCTAGGTTGAAGCGCTCCTGGAATCCGCGCTTGTCGGTGTAGAAGACCCACTCGCGATTGTCGTCGCGATAGAAATAAAACCACGAGACACGGTCGGTCGAGTCCCACTCGACGTGCGGGTGATAGGCGGCGATGTATCCGTCGACATCCTGCTGGCCGATGTAGTCGGCGGTTGGATTGGGCTTCTCATCTTTGCCGGGCTCTCCGGCGTACCAGTGATAGCCATAGACAGGAATGCCGAGCGACAATTTTTCCTTGGGAACAAATTGCAACGCATATTCGAGGTTGTCGACGGTCCAGGGATATCCGGCGACGGGGCCGGGCATAGTCCAGCGCGTGTTCTGATCGTAGGTCATCAGGCAAATCAGATCGACCGATTGCGCGAGCGCTTTCAGATCGTAACCACCGCGCCAGTTCTCGAACAGCCAGTGCGAGTAGCCGCTCTCGCCCGGAGATCCCGGAGCATTGGGTACGGTCGCGATCGAAAGTTGGAGATTTTCTTTGTGAAGAGCGGCGGCAGTTTCGGCAACCAGGGCTGAGAGCAAATCGCGATCGGTCCAGGCTACATTCTCGAAATCAAACTGGAAGCCGGAGTATTTGTTCTTCTTGCACTCGCTGATAAGTGAGGCGATGAGATGCGTTCCGCGCTGCGGGAGTCGTGAAGAGTTTGTGCAATTCGAGTTGCGTCATGAGAGCCACGATCGGCATGACGGGCACGTGGTGGGCGGCGGCGGTTTTGAGGACGTCGGGATTAGGGCCTCCCCAAACGAGGCCGTTGCCGTCGACCGAATACCAGGTCGGAACGAGGATGTCGATTTTGTCGGCATGATCGGTGAAGGACTTCACCGAGTTGGGATTGCTGATCATGTAGAAGAGGGCTTTGGGTTGAGCGAAGACGGCGGTAGAGAGAGCGCAGACAAGGGCGAGTTTCGTAAGAACATTCCTGAGTGGCATGCAAACATCATAAGCGCGGCGGGCCAGTGTCCGTGCACGCGAGATCCCTCGCCCCGCTGGTGAAAGCGCGGGGCTTCGGGATGACGCCAGCGTATTTCTTGGAATTTGCTTTTGTTGCATGGATTCAAGAATTCGAGGATCCGCTATCGGGAGACACATGGCCAAGTTCATTTTTCCGCCAGCATTTGCGGGATTGTTGCGAATTCATAGCCTTCGGATTTGTATTTGGTGATCAGGTGATCGGTGGCGATGACGGTTTGGCTGCGGTCGGCGCCAATTTGGCGGTGACCGCCGTCGTGAAGCAGGATGACATCGCCTCCGCGAATCTGCCTGGTGACTTTCCGTTCAATCACGGCGGCTGGCGGCGCGTTCCAGTCGTAGCCGGTGACATTCCACATTACAGGTTGAAGTCCAAGTTCGCGGGCGATGCGGAGAACCGCGGGGCGTCGTCCGCCGAACGGTGGGCGAAAAAGATTGGAGTGTTCGCCGACGGCATCTTGAAGAGCGGAGCGGCAGTCAGTGAGTTCCTGGCGAATCTCGGCGTTGCTTTTGAAGGTCAGCAGGGGATGCGTAAAGGTGTGGTTGCCAACGACGTGCCCGGCTTGGATGATCTCGCGAGCGATTTCGGGGCGCTGCTTCGCGTAGCGTCCGATCAGAAAAAAAGTTGCGTGCACGTTGTGTTTTGAGAGGACTTCGAGAAGGCGGAAGGTGTGGGGATCGTTGGGGCCGTCGTCGTAGGTGAGCGCGAGTTGCTTGGTGCCTCGGGGCAGACCGGTAAAGGTGCGACCGTACCATTGCCCGGTGGGCGCCATGGATTGATATCCGGCGGCGATGGCGGCGCTTAGGGATGCGGCTGCGGTCAGAGCTAGGCCGAACATGAAGGGATTGTAAAGGATGGTCTCGGGGGCTGAAGCCCGGATCCGTTTCTCGGATTCGTTTTCGCGGCCCTTGAAGGGCCGCTCTTCCACGCTGCTGCAAGCACTCGCGCCGCTAGGGACAATGCATGACGTTGCAAAGTCTACGAAACGAGGTGCGAGCGTTCGCCGTGGTGTGAGTGGACGGGCGGACAATTCTCGTCCAAGCATTTAACATTCTGCGTCATGCGAACGTTGCAGAGTTCGGCGCAGATGAGTGTGATCCCGCTTGTGCGGGAGTTCTACAACCGCGATCCGCGGCGCGTGGCCCGGGAGTTGTTAGGGAAAGTTCTAGTGCGGCCGGGGAAGGTTCGCCTCACTGCGCGCATCGTCGAGGTCGAAGCGTATTTGGGAGTGAACGATCCGGCGGCGCATTCTGCTGCGGGCAATACGGCGCGCAATTCGGTGCTGTTTGGACCGCCGGGGTATGCGTACGTCTATTTCATCTATGGCAATCATTATTGCCTCAATGTTTCGTGCGAACCGGAAGGCACGGCGGGAGGTGTTCTGTTCCGGGCGCTTGAGCCGCTGACGGGAGTGGAAGAAATGGCGCGGGCTCGTGGGATCGAAGTGCGCGGGCCGAAGGACTTGCCCAAACTGACGAGCGGGCCGGGACGGTTGTGCGAGGCGTTCGGCGTTACGCGCGTTCGTGATAACGCGTGTGACCTGACAGACTCGGAAGGCAATTTGTGGATTGGGGAAGATGGGTATCGGGCACGGCGCATCCGGGTCACGCCGCGGATTGGGATCACGAAGGCTGCGGAGCGACCTTTGCGTTACATTCTCGGGGGGAATGCGTTTGTGTCCGGGCCCAGGAAAGGCTGAAGGCTTTCACCACGGGGGGCACGGGGGTTCACGGGGACGCCTCTGATGATAATGGCCTTCGATATCGGGCCCGCCAAGCGGTGATTGCACGCGAGATCCCTCGGCCCGCTGGAGAAAACGCGGGCCTTCGGGATGACGCCGACGGCGGAAGCGTACTCTCGAGATCAGAGTGCTCCCAACGACGATTACAACACGATGACATCAGCACTTGACATGCGGGTGTAGACTGTCACCTCGGGTTTGAGTGGGTCGGAATCCTTGCTGGACAAGGCTTTTCGCTGGTCACCCAGAAGCTGGAATTTTGCGGCATCCCTGCGGTAGCGTGAATCATCTCATGCAATCAGGAGCTCGCGTGTTTCGCATTGCGCGAATTCGTAGTCTCGTTGCGGCCGCGACCCTGGCCGCCGCCGCGCCCGCGGTCATCGCCGCTGATGGCGCAGTTGTCAGCCGGCCTCCTGCCAATCCATCTTGTATTGTCGTGGGCTTCGTGGGCGGATTTGTGCGGCACAACAATCCGAATCACGGGCCGGTGCAGCTTGCGGAACGAATCGAGCGCGAGGTGCCGAAAGACACCTACGTGCAGGTCTTCGAGAACCGGCACCGGAAAACGGCGTACGAGACGATTCTGCGGTTGCTCGACAGCAATCACAACGGCGTGCTCAGTGCAGAGGAGAAAGCGCAGGCGCGGATTATTCTCTTCGGACACAGCTGGGGAGCGTCGGCCGTGGTGCTGCTTTCGCGCGAACTGGATCGTGCGGGTATCCCGGTGCTGCTGACGGTGCAGGTCGACAGCGTTGCCAAGCCGTGGCAGAAAGACGGAGTGATCCCTGATAACGTCGCGGCGGCGGTGAATTTTTACCAGCCGCATGGGCTGATCCACGGGCGATCGGAGATTACGGCGGCGGACCCGGCGAGGACGGACATTCTCGGCAACTATCGTTTCGACTACAGGAAGCAGCCGGTGAAGTGCGAAGGGACATCATGGTTCGGCCGGACATTCATGGCGAACCACATTGAGAGCGAGTGCGATCTGCATTTGTGGACGCGAGTGGAAGACCTGGTGCGCCAGCGGATGGAGCCGCGGGGCGGGACGCTGGCGGGGATTGCGCAGAGGTAGAGGGCGCGAGGCGCTCAGCCGATCGCCGGTTTCCGTCAACCACCGATTCATTGCAACCTGAAACTCACTACAACCTCAATGTCGGACACGACCGCCTCGGATCCGCACATCGCGGGCTTGAATTTCCAGCCCCTCAAGGTCTGCAGAGTGGCATCGTCCATCGAATGCGTTGCAGTCCCGACCAGCCGGATGTCGCTGACGGAACCGTCAGTCAGGACGGTCATAGCGACAGTGGTGTCCCCCATCAGTTTGTTTTGACTCGCAGATTCCGGATACGACGGGTTTGGCGTCTTTATAGGCACTGCGCGTTTCATATCGCTGCACTGACGGCGTTCAAGTGCCCCTTTCGGCGGAAGAAGCAACGCCTCATCGAAAGCAGTAGCCGCCAGATCTTGGACGTTCGCCGTGATAACGACGCTACCGTTTACTAAGAGTTGAAGTTTGCGTGGATAGTGGTGGCTGCCAAAGTCGAAGTACCCGGAGTACTGCTCTTTCCGCTGTTCGTCTGGTGGTAGCTGCCATTCATCCCTTAGGATCTCTCGCGAAGCGGGGTTTATACAGACTTCGTGCGGCTTTGCTTTCACATGTTCATGTTCGACCTGTACACAAGTTATCTCGACGGAATTTTCTACGCGTTGTTTCTGTTTCTTTACGAGAAGGCCTGAAGAACTCTCCGCGAACTGAAGCAAACTGATGAGCTCTTTAATTCTTAAGGGGGTAAAAGGTATATTGCGGCTGGTGTAGAGCTTGTCGCCGTTCCGGACTTCGACTTGCTCGAAACCGTCCATGACGATCTTGCGCCACCAGCGGTCACTCGCTTCCCATCTCAGAGTCAAGTGCCCGTGAGACGGAGTATTCATTTGCACAGAGAAATCGACATCAAGCTGGAATGGACCAGCTTGATCGTGAGAGAGACTTGCCTGGTCTTTGGCCGTGATGAGTAACTGCTGTGCAGCGGGGTCGTTTGCACCTCGCAGTGGTGAAATGCTGCAAAGGAGCAGAGCAGTCGTCAGGAACAGCCTCTTCATCGCGACCACATGGTAGCACTTCGCAATCCGGTGACAGCCGCTCAGGGAAAGAGGCATTTGTCTCTCAGGTGGTGGTTATTCGCCATCGCTCATGAACCTCATTTCCGATTCAGACGGGACAACTTCCAGGCTCGAATTCGGGTCTAAAATAGTACAGAGACATGAGGCGGTCTGCCCTCCCGGGCAACTAACCGCTGTTCGGTGGAGGGAGTGACATGAGGAAATCCACCTGGTTGAACGCTCTTCTTGTTGGCGTCGCGTCTGCGGCGCTTGTCTGTTTACCCACAACTTCGGATGCCCAACATGGCGGCGGCCATGGGGGTGGTGGCGGCGGTTTTCACGGCGGCGGTGGGGGAGGATTCCATGGCGGTGGTGGGGGCTTTCACGGGGGAGGCGGCTTTGGTGGCGGCTTCCACGGAGGAGGATACGGGGGCGGCGGCTACCGTGGGGGCGGATATCGGGCGGCGGTTCATTCGGGGATTCTGGCGGCGGTTACGGAGGCCGCGGATTCTACGGAGGCCGCGGGTCTTATGGTGGTATGCGCGGAGGTATGCGTGGGAATTCGTTTTCGGGACGCGGCGCTGGCGCATCGAGGAGTTGGTTTGCGGACCGTGGCGGCGCTGGCGCTCGCAACATGTCCCCGGGCTGGCATTCGTTTGGACGGCAGTCGCGGGAGAATGGCTGGCAGGTCGGGTTTCGGCGCTGGTTCGAGGTCGGAAGGGGCATAGGCTGGTTCGCATGCGGCGATTGCCGACGGGCAGTGGCATGGGTTCGGTGGCGCGTCGCTTAATAGCGTCGTTGAGTCATGGCTCGTTTAATCACGCGTCGTTTAATCATGCGGGCTTCGCAGGAGGCGCGGCTTGGCGTGGAGGAGGTTGGCGCGGTGCGCCCTTGCGCGGAGGTTGGGGCGGCTGGCGCGGGGGTTGGGGCTATCCCGGCTTCGGTTGGGGCGGTTGGGGATGGGGCTGCTGCGGATGGGGACTCGGATGGGGTTGGGATTGGGGCCTCGACTGGGGCTTTGGGCTGGACTGGGGCTGGCCGTACTGGTATAGCCCGTATTGGAGCTACAGCGATCCGCCGTACTTGTATCCGAATTATTGAACAAGAAATAAGGAATGAGGTACCGGTGGTCTTCAGGCTCCTAGCGCGCCGAAGCAGGGGCCGTTCTGGCTGTAGGCAGATGGTGGCGTCTCGCAGAAGAATGCCGGTGACGTTCTTCACACATCAGCCCGCGAATCGCATCCATCGTTCTCCAATACTTTTCTACTTCGCATGTCCCCTGTTTAGAGAGACGGACGGTGGTTCGCATTTTCTTGTCGACAATCTCCTTGATGATCGTCACCAAGCCACCCTGTTCTAAGTTCGTCAGTTGAACGGACAAGTTCCCTTTGCTGAGGCCAGTGACATTGTGCAGAAAAACAAAATCCGCTGCGGCACACGACGAGAGGACAGTGAGGATCGCCAGTCGAGCGGGTTCATGCACGAGTCGGTTTGGTGATGGAATCTGAATGAAATCATCGCTCATTCCGCGTCCTCCGCAACATGTTTTGGTAGCAGCCTGACTAGGGCGATGTGGTCGAGAAGACCAACCACCGCCATTCCAACTCCCCAGGATCCGGCGTTCAGAATTCTCCAAAGCTCAAGTTGCCGCGTATCTAGAGGATGCCAGAGGGGATACAACGCGAGATAAGCGACCGCGAGTCCTATGGGCAGCATGTAAATTCCGCGTCGAGGCCATTGGAATCCAAAGCGGAAAGCGATGCAGGTTAGAATCGCTGCCATCAACAGGGAAAAAACCGTGTCCGAAGAAAGGGAAAGTAGGTGCCCTACCCCGCTGAGAGCTCCCACCACAACAACAAGCCCTACGGTCCAGATGGCAATGCTTTTAGCACTCCAATCTGCGATGGTGTGCTGCGGTTGGACATGACCGAAACGCTGACGGTAATACCTCGGAATGTATATGTAGACCAGAGGAATTACTGCCGCCCACGCAAACAGCGAAAGAAGGTCCCCAGCGCCCTTCCAGGGGACTTCAGCCATTTTGGTTAAGGCTAACCCCAAACCGACTACCAGAGTCCCCAGGCCCTGTAGAGATGCGAAATGCTCCGTGAGGTATTGGAGCCGTTTCCTATCAAACTCACTGGGAGGCTTACCTGGTTCAAACAGCATAAACTAGTCTATATCATAGACCAGACACGTATGCAAACCTCGCTGGAATTACATTCCGACCGTCATGTTGTCGATCAGGCGCGTTGAGCCTACGTACGCGGCCACGGCGACTAGCGCGCCGGCGGAGATGTTGTCGACAGGGTCGAGCGTGTCGGGGTCGACGATTTCGAAGTAGTCGAGACGGACTGAATTCTCTTCGCTATTCTCTTCAGCGAATATCTGGCGGGCGGCGGCGACTAGCGCGGATGCATTTCGTTCTCCGGCGTTCGCCAGTTCCTGCACTCGCTGGAGCGAACGACGCAGGACGAGCGCCTGCTTTCTTTGCGTCGAATCGAGATAGGCGTTGCGCGAACTCATAGCCAGGCCGTCGGGCTCGCGGACGATGGGGCAGACCACAATTGCCACGGGGAGATTCAGATCGCGCACCATGCGGCGGAGGATGGCCACCTGCGCCGCGTCTTTTTGTCCGAAGAAGGCGGCGTCGGGCTCGACGATGTGGAACAGTTTGGAGACTACGGTGGTCACGCCACGGAAATGTCCGGGGCGCGAACGGCCATCGAGCTTTTCGCTGAGTCCCTCGACGGTCACCCAGGACACGGATGTGGGGCGGACACTCTTGTCCGCCGCCGTCGGATACATTTCTTCCACCGACGGAGCGAAGAGCATGGATACGCCTTCGCGTTCGAGGAGTTCGCAGTCGCGCTCAAACGAGCGGGGATAGTTGGCGAGATCTTCCGTCGGTCCGAACTGCGTGGGGTTGACGAAGATGGAGGCGGCGACGATGTCGCAGTTGGCGCGGGCGGCGCGGACGAGCGAGAGGTGGCCTTCGTGGAGCGCGCCCATGGTGGGAACGAATCCCAGACGCTGGCTGGCGTGGCGGGCGGCGCGTGAGGCGGAGCGCATCTCGGGGATGGTGGCAATGATTTTCAAGGGAGGATTATTCAGGGACGAGAGGACCGAACGCCCGATCTTCCACGTGGCGGGCGCGTCTCATGTTGCGGGGACCCACTTCACCGCGATGTGGGCTCCTTCGAGCATGCCGCCGACAATGCCTTTGTTGCGGCGGATAGCGACGCCGTCCTGCTTGGAAGTTCTCGCGCTGTTCTCCGTGGCAGCGACGACGCGTCCGTACGGCCAGTACGAAGCGGGGAGCCGGCTCAGCACGGTCAACACATCGTCGGGCTTGATAAGAATTTCCGCGCTGTCGGCTGCGTCGAACAGAGTCACACCATCGGAACGGATGATGAGGTAAGGGTTGCGCCAGGCTTTCATGTCTTGAATCTGGGCATACTTGGCTTGATCAGCCGGAGGGATGGCCTGCAGCAGCGCAGCCGGATCGGGCGCGGACGCGGCTTTCGACGAGCAGGCAACCAGAGCGGCGCTGAACAGAAGGGCGAACGCGGCGCCCAAACGAAGAGACGTGCAAGTCACGAGCCGAAGTTACCTCGCAGCCATAGGAACATCGTTCTTTGCCGCCCAGATCAGCGCGACGATCCAGCCGATCACGGACCATCCCAGAAAAAGATTCAGCAGCAGAATCGCGACCGTATCTCTCTTGCTGCGGATGAGGGCGATGATCGTCGGCAGGAAATACATGACGAACCAGATGCCGAAGAAGTGAAAGAAAAACATCGCAAAGAGGTGCATGATCGACCCTCCACAGTACTAGCGTAGCACCATCGGATTTTTCCCGCGAGCCGAGCAGCGCGGCTGGTGCATGTAGAAAGATACGAAATCTGGGGCGGCTCAGTTCCCCAAGCTGGTGCCGGGATTTACGTCACGGCTAACCCGCCGAGCGGATTTCTCATCGCCTCGTTATCGGCGCATGGCCCGCTTTCGGTCCAACACAGTGTCGAGTCCAGCTTTCGTTTCCTTCGGCAAGTGATAGGACTCCTCGTCCGAAGGATACTGGTGCGAGCGTACATCGGCGCGAAACGCCTGCACCGCATTAGTGATGAGCGCCGCGGCATCGCCGTAACGGCGCACGAATTTTGCCGGAGGGCCGAAGGTCAGATTCAAAATGTCGTGGAAGACGAGCACTTGTCCATCGCACTCGGGACCGGCTCCGATGCCGATCGTAGGCGTGGCGACTTCGGCGGTGATCATGGCGGCGACTTCGCGCGGAATGCCCTCGAGAAAGATGCACGCCACACCGGCGCGATCGAGCGCAACTGCGTCGCGCATCAGTTGCTCGATGGCGTTCAGATTCTTGCCCTGCACTTTGTATCCACCCATCACGTTGACCGACTGCGGCGTCAGGCCGATGTGGCCGGCGACGGGAATTTCTGCGTCGATGATGTGGCGAATCAGGTCGGCGCGCTTTTCGCCGCCTTCGATCTTCACGACCTCGGCGCCGCCTTCTTTCATGAAGCGCGCCGCATTGCGGACGGCTTCTTGCGCGTCGACCTGGTAGGAACCGTAGGGCATGTCAGCGATGAGCAACGCGTTCTTCACGCCGCGGCGCACGGCCTTCACGTGGTGCAGCATCTCGTCCATGGTGACCGAGAGCGTGTTCTCGTAGCCGAGCATGGCCTGCGCAAGCGAATCGCCGACCAGCACCATGTCGATGCCCGCCTCGTCGACGAGGCGAGCGGCGGCATAGTCGTAGGCAGTGAGACAAGTGATGGGTTCGTGGTGAAGTTTCTGTTCCCGCAGAGTTGCGGTAGTGATCTTGGGGCGGGCTTCGTCAATGCGACGAACGCCGATCGGGGTCAAACTCATGATGTCCTCCAGTGCCCCTCCGCCTGTGGCGGATAGAGCCTGTGCGCGTCCTGGCGCTGCAACATCTGATGACGCTTTGGGTATTGTAGCCGCTCGCCCAGGAAGTCGCTAGATGTCAATATCGAGCATTACACAGAGGAAAATGGGATATTGACAATTCTTGGTTTGTAGCGCAAACTACACTGTATTGCGGACTTCCGATGCCGTCCTCGCCCGCCACTGTAGAACAAGTTAGAGGTCGAGCCAGAAGCTATTGGCGCGTGGACGGAATCCCCTGGCTAGTACGCGGGCTGCAAGCCATGTGCTGGGCCTTCGCCATCTTCCTGCTCGCACGTGGCCCACATTCCAGTTTTTATTCTAATCTGGCCGTTTTGGCGGCCCTTTGTCTTGATCGTGGAGCGATTCTTTTCCTGAAAAGCCGAATTACTTACCCGCGTACTGGCTACGTTGCGCCTCCGCCACAATTTCACGCGACCAACGACGATTTTGTATTGCTGCGTCTCAACGATGGCGATTTCGCGGCCGAGCCAGCGTCGCCCGGACGGAAGTTGTCGCTTGTGGGCGTGGTTGCGCTGGTGTTGGCCGCGTATGCGGCTTTTCTGGCATTGGTATCACTGATCGGGCCACGGCCGATCGCAGTCGCGCTGGGTGCGGCAGGCCTGTTCTCGATGCTCTACGGCGCAGCAAAATTGCTGATCTACATGCGCCAGAACCGCAGGCCTGTTGAATGACTCCTGCTCTTCAGGAACTCGCGTCGCTCGACCGTACGATCCATGAACCCGCGCGATTAATGATCATGACCGTGCTGTGTGCCGTTTCCGAGGCGGACTTTCTTTACCTGCAGCGGGAATGCGGCCTGACGCAGGGAAATCTCTCAAGTCATCTCGCGAAGCTCGAAGATGCGGGCTACGTGTTCATTGAAAAAGGATTCAAAGGGAAATACCCACTGACGATCTGCAGTTCCACTTCAGCAGGTCGCCACGCCTTCCGGGAGTATGTTCAAAAGATGCAGGCATGGCTCGATCCGAGACAAAAGACCGGAGGCAAGTGTTCATGAGGGTCTGTGCTTGCGCCGATAGGTCAATCGAGGTACCAACCCGAAGATTCCTCGAAAACACGAGAGGAATGTCAACGCAACCATGAAGCGAAATGCCGTCAGCTCGGACGGGCGCATTACCATCCCCGCCGAATTGCGCAAACGACTTGGGATCAAACCGGGCACGAGCGTCAACTGCATCGAAGAGAACGGCAGGTTGATCCTAATTCCCATCACTGTGCGTGGCATAAAAGAAATCATGGGATCTCTCAAGCCCAAACCCGGCGAGCCATCCGCGTTTGAAGAATTGTTCAAAGAGCGGGCGCGGGAACGTCAGCGAGAAGATACTAAGGCGGCACAATACGAAGCTGAGTTCAAGGGAAAGAGTGCCAAAGACGAGAGGATCAAGCCGCGTTATCGCAATACCTTTCGCGTCTTGGGAAAGTAAGCGCCGCCCGCGCTGAGCCAACGACTACCGGCCAACGACGGTTCTCACGCTCCCACCGCGTCCTGCCCGCCCAGCGGCAAAAAATACTGCGTCCCTTTGATCGGCTCCGTCACCTTCCTAAGGAGTTCCTGGAGGTCTTCGTTGCGGTCGACGAAGTCGATGTCGGAGGTGTTGACGATTAGCAGGTCTGACGACGTGTAGTGAAAGAAGAAATGTTCGTAGGCCTTGACCACTTCCTCGAGATATTCGTCGCTAACGCCGCGCTCGCCCGCGGCATTCTTTTTCTTTAGCCGCTTCTTCAGCACCTCGGGCGTCGCCTGTAGATAAATCACGAGGTCAGGCGTAGGCAACTGCTCGCGAAAGTGGTTGTAGTAGCGATTGTAGGTGTCGAGTTCCTGATCGGTGAGATTGAGGCAGGCGAACAGCTTGTCTTTCTCGAAGATGAAGTCGGCGATGACGACGCGCTGCGATTGAGCCGCGAGATCGAGCGCCTGCAACTGCTCGAAACGCCTCACAAGAAACGTGAACTGCGCTTGAAACGCCGCGCCCCGGTCACCTTCATAAAAAGATGCCAGAAAAGGGTTTGCCTCGGGCTCCATGACCCGCTGCGCATTCAGGCGTTCCGCCATAATGCGCGCCAGAGTGCTCTTGCCGACTCGGATGGGACCTTCTACAGCGATATACCGGGGGAGTTCGAAAAGATTGGCCATGATTTCGTGCGCTACGTGGTGCGATCTTCCGGAATTGGCAGGATATCTCGGTTAGCGCTCAGTGGCAATTGCGGGATGAGTTAACAGGAACAAGTCAGATTGCAGAATTCAGATTGCAGAATGAATGCTTCCCAAGAAGTCAGAGGCTTTACCACAGGGGACACAGAGGATCACCGTAAATCACCGAATCACAAAAATCGGTCAGTTTGACACACTTCCTAGATCGGTTTGGGCTGCGTGTTGCGGGCGGCAGTTACGTTCGAGGGCTCGTCAGTGAACGACTTGCCGGGTTCGTAGGCAAACTTTTCGTGTTTGCTTCCGACTTTTCGGATGGCGTCGCGCCAGCCGTCGTCCCAGGTGATGCGGGCTTCTCCGTCCACGACCGTCCAGGTGCCGTGCGCTGCACCGATGGATTTGGTGGCATCCCCATTGTCATCGAGGGTGATGAAGAAATTGTGGCCGTTGCCTTCACCGACCTCCCACTTGCCGATAAAGTGAGCGCGTCCGGGAAGCATGGCGCCCATGTCGGAATCTTCGAAATCGATGCGGGCGATGTCGGCGGCGGCGACCTTCTCCTTATGGCCGTCTTTGAAGACGATCACCGACGGAGCTTTGAAGTCGATACGCGCGATCTCGGCGGCGGAGAAGCTTTGCCGGTGGCCGTCTTTAAAGACGATGACGACGGAGGCGTGATCGTCGGCGGATGCGGTGGTTGGATAGATTGCGCCAATAACCGCGAATAGGAATAATCCGGAAGCGCCCAGTACTCTGATGAGACCGCGCATAATTTCCTCCCAAGCCGAGGGAAACGCATTGTCCCCCCTGCTGAATGATACGCAAAGGGGGCGCGGATTGTTCCATATTCCGCCGGGGGCTAAAGCCCTCATTCAGTTGCCGTTTTCGCGGCGCTGAAGCGCCGCTCTTCCACGTTGTGAAGGGCGCCTCTTCCGGAGGGCTAAAGCGCCGCGTTCCGATGAAGAACCCTCTCCCGTAACCCAAGATCCGCTGTTCTGCACGAGCCGCACCCTTCCACTGAACAGTTATGCGGCACCCTTACCTGATTCCTTCAGATAAGCCAGGACCTCTTCGGAGTGGCCCTCGGGTTTTACCTTCTCGAAGATGTGCTGAATCTTGCCGTCGGGGCCAATGATGAACGTGGTCCGCGCCACTCCCCAGACCTTTTTCCCGTACATGTTCTTTTCCTTCATCACGCCGAAGGCCTCGGCGACTTTCTTGTCGGCATCGGCCAGCAGGGTGAAGGGCAGATCGAATTTCTCCTGAAATTTCTTTTGCGCTTTCGGGGTATCGGGGGAGATGCCGAGCAGCACCGCGCCGGTCTTCTGCATCTTCTTGTATGTATCGCGGAACTCACAGGCCTCGATGGTGCATCCGGGAGTGTCGGCGCGCGGGTAAAAATAGAGCACAATCGTCTTGCCGCGCAGGTCCTTCAGCGCGATCTCTTTTCCGTTCTCGTCCTGCAAAGTGAAGTCGGGAGCCTTATCATTGACTTTCATGGGAATTTCTCCAGGGAAACCGAAATCGCACAGCACGCCGGCGACGACCGGCCGGCCGGCCTTCCTCAAAATCTTACACCGCAAGATTTTATACCGGGGAGCGGCACCGCTGGCGATGCTTGCCTGCCTGGCCGGACTCTCGGCAGTCGGAGCGGCGCAGGAGGATCGGCCGCAGATTATCCCGGGTGAACGCCAGGCCCACAAGAAAGATGCCGGTCCACGTGCGCTGGCGTTGCTGCGCCTCTCGCCCGACGGCAAGAGTTCGCTGCTGCCGGTCGCGATTTTGATCAACGGCAAGTTCTGGGATGCGTCGGCGTACAAGGCCGACCCGGTTCCGATGGCGCTCGACTTTGGTGTTGTGTACGAGGCCGAACGCACGGGTAGTTCGCTCGGACTGTTTACCGTGAGCAGCGCGCTGCACAGCAACGCTGTCAACGCGCCGATTCCGTGGCTTGCCACCGGGAAATGGGCTCCGGCGGGGTCCGAGGATGCGAAGAAGCCGCTCAAGGCGGAGTCGGTGCCCGTGGGCGTCGATAGCAGCGATGATCGGCCGAGGCTTACCAGAAATCCAGCGGCGGTGCACGAAGCCCCGCCGGCGAGTACGCCGCCGGCCGATTCGAAGCCGTCGAGCGGCGGCGCGAGTTCGGGCGACGAACCGCCGCGTTTGAGCAGGGGGTCGGCGGCGCCGGATTCAGCGAGTGGTTCGGCCGCGCCATCGTCATCGGCACCACCGTCGTCCACACCACCTGCATCTACACCTTCTTCGTCCACACCATCTTCGTCCGCACCGTCGGGATCGACGCCTGCGGGATCGAGTTCGCCTGCGTCAACGTCAGGTACCGACTCGAAGGCTGGCGACCCGAAGCCAGCCGCGCCGCAGAGCGGGCCCGCGGACGACAGTGGAGTCAACGAAGCGACGCGGCCGAGATTGCGGCGCGGAAAACCGGTCGCGCCGTTGCCCGATGAAGATATCCCCGGCTACAGCAAGCCGGGAGCCGCGCTGGCGGCGGTTACGCCAGCGAGCGCCGGAAAGCCGGCCCAGCCTGCTGCGAGCGGTCCCGTCCTGCTGTTTCCGGCGATCTCCGATGCGGGTGGTCCCGCGCCGCGTTCGTTCACGTTCCAGTGGCTTAAAGACGAGGAAGGCGAGCGCCGCAAGCAGATGCAGGCGCTGGCCACGCAACAGGTGCAGGCGTATCTCGAGGCGCTGGCCAGGAACAAAATTTCGGCTTCGCCCAAGCCGCCGGGTGCGCATCGCACCCCGGCCAGAAAAACGCCGCTGCCGATTCTGGAAAATGTGCAGATGATCGCCTACGACCTGTGGACTAACAACCAACCCGTGATGGTCTTCGCCGCCGACGCGCATCGGGCGCCTCCGGCAGCGGGAACTCCGCATTCGGGGACGGATGCCGAAGTTCAATATTCGATCATGATGGTGGCGCGCACCGATATTTACAACAACCTGCATCCGCTCTATGTGGGAGTGACCGACAAGTATCATCTCGACGTTACGCCGCGCCTGGAACTGATCGACGCGGTGGACGCGGATGGCGATGGCCGCGGCGAGCTGCTCTTTCGCGAGACCACGGACGCCGGTACGGGATGGATCATCTACCGGGCGACGGCTGATAAGCTGTGGAAGATGTTCGACAGCCTGAATCCGGAGTAGAGGATCCCTTACGCTAACCGTCTGCTGCAAACTCTGCTTATATTCTTCCCCGCTCGCGGTTTAAAATATCAGCCCGTGTTCAAAAGGAGTTCACGTCTGGATTGCGTCTAACGCGCCGCAAGTTTGTCCAATCGGTACTAGGGGCTGGCGCCGCCGCTGGCCTGCCCGCGCTGTTCTCGGGGTGCACGGGATCTTCCAAAGCCAGCACGGTGGCTTCCGCCACCGCGCCAGCGCAGAATTTCACCCCATCTTCCGAGATCACCTTTCCGAAGGGATTTTTCTGGGGCACGGCGACCGCGTCTTACCAGATTGAAGGTGCGTGGAAAGAAGACGGCAAGAGCGAGTCCATCTGGGATCGCTTCGCGCACACTCCGGGGAAGATCAAGAACGGCGACGCGGGTGATGTGGCGTGCGATTCGTATCATCGCTGCGGCGAAGATATCGCGCTGATGCGCGCGATGAATCTGAATAGCTACCGTTTCTCACTTTCCTGGCCGCGCATTCAACCTGCGGGCTCCGGTGCGGTGAATTCTAAAGGGTTGGACTATTACAGCCGACTCGTTGACGCGCTGCTCGAGGCGCGCATTCGGCCGTTTGTCACGCTGTATCACTGGGACCTGCCGCAGGCGTTGGAAGACGCCGGGGGATGGCCTAATCGAGATACTGCCGCACGCTTCGCCGACTACGTGCAGCTGGCCGCGCAGGCGCTGGGCGATCGCGTTACGGACTGGATGCTGTTCAACGAGCCAGCCGCGTTCGTTGAGTCTGGGATACCACGAAGGCACGCACGCTCCCGGACGCAAAAGCCTGCTCGATTTTCTGCGGGCGACGCATGTGGTGAACCTGGCGCAGGGCGCGGGATTTCGTGCGCTGAAGGCTGCTCGTCCATCAGCGCGAGTCGGCACGGCGTTCAGCATGTCATCCTGCGAGCCGGCCTCGAACTCCGAAGAGGACAAGCTGGCGGCGGAGCGCGCGCACGCCATTACGAACGTATGGTTTCTGGAACCGGCGCTGCACGGGCGCTATCCGCAGGCGCTTACGTTCCTGCCGGAAACGGCGATGGGAATCAAATCGGGCGACATGGAGAAGACGCGCGCGCCGCTCGATTTCATCGGTATCAACCTCTACTACCGAACGATCGCATCGGCGCCGGGGGCGCTGGAGCGCGCCGCACATGCGCAGGACTGGCTGTTTCCAGTGAAGATGGAGGGCGGACGCGAAGGTCCGAAAACCGATATCGGATGGGAAGTCTGGCCGAAAGCGCTTTATGACATGATCATGCGCATCACGCGCGACTACAACCGTCCGGTCCTCGAGATCACCGAGAGCGGATGCGCCTACAACGAGGGGCCGGACGCGAACGGCGTTGTTCGCGACAGCCGCCGCATTGCGTATCACCGGGAATATTTGACGGCGGTGGCGCGTGCGATCTCGGAGGGTGCCGATGTGCGCGGATATCACGCGTGGAGTCTGCTCGACAACTTCGAATGGGCCGAGGGATACAGCCAGCGCTTCGGTCTGACCTACGTCGATTTCAAGACCCAGGCCAGGACGATCAAGGAGTCGGGGCGATGGTACGCGAAGGTAGCGGCAGAGAACCGGATGGCGTGAGGAGAGATTTCAGATTTGCGATTTCAGATTGCAGATTTGAAGAACGTAGCGCCAGCGAAATTGAAATCTGAAATCTGAAATCTGAAATCTCTTATTTCTTTTCCTACTTTCCCTGCATCACCAGTTCGCCGTTCTCCACTTTTACGCCACCAACATTCTCGGGAAGCTTCATGCGGTCGCGCTCTTCGCTCAGCTTCTTCTGCAACGACGGATTGACGAGGGACACGGGAACATTCAAATCTCCCACCTTGAACTCCGTAGGATCGAAGGTCGCGTAGCCGTCTTTTTCACCAATGTGGCCGGAAATCGTGACCCAGACATCCTTTCCAGCGATCTCCGTCAGGAACTGGCCGTGCACGAGGTCGCCGTCGAAGCTGACCTGTTGGTCTTTAATCTTAGGTGCGCCGTCGCCGACATTCGTAGTCGGCGAGAGACCTGCGGCTCCAGCGTTGCCCAGAGCTTGCGCTAGTACGGCGCTGACTTCGTCGGAGTTGATGTGCACTTCAGGCTTGGCGGTCGGCGACGCGGATGCGGCTGGGCTCGGCTGCGAATCGGGGGCTTGAGCCTGCGAGGCCGGTTCGCTGTTCGCCGGCTGCTGTTGCGTCGCCTGCTGGAATTGCGCCATCTTCTGGTCGAACGACTGGGCGTGTTGCGCAATGGCCGCCGGAGCCTGCGGCTGCGCGACCGGCGCCGGCCGCTTCAGTACCAGAATAATCGCCACCAATGACGCTACCAGCGTCGCGATGCTGATGATGCGGTCGAGCTTGAATTTCATGCCGATTCTCGAGCGGTCAGCCCAGGACAGACAGGCCCAGTGTCATGGTAGCGGGATTGCCCGGGAAGAATTAGATGACCAAAGTGATGGTCGGAGGGTGACTGCGTGGGTTGGGGCCGGCCAGTTATCCCAGCTTCTTTTGCAGTAATTCGTTGACGAGCTGCGGGCTGGCTTGGCCTTTGGAGGCCTTCATGACTTGGCCGACGAAGAAGCCGATCATCGTCGTCTTTCCAGCGCGGTACTGCTCGAGCTGCTTGGGATTGGCTGCCAGAATTTCGTCGATGATCTTGTCGAGCGCGGACGTGTCGGTCGACTGCTGTGGGCGGCCTTGCTCCTCATAAACAGCAGGAAAATCCTTGCTCCGCTCGAAGCTCAGGTCGTAAAGATCTTTGAGCATCTTGCCGGAGATCGCGCCGGACTCGACCAGATCGGCCGACGCCGCGACTCCGCGCATCGAGATGGGAGATTGTTCGATCTCGATCCCCCTGGCCTTAAGGCGGCCCATGAGTTCGCTCTGCACGAGATTTGCGACGCGCTTCGGATTCTTGGCCGCCTTCGCTGCTTCCTCGAATTGATCGGCCAGCGATTTCGAAAACGTCAGCACCTGCGCGTCATATGCAGTGATGCCGTAGTCCTTCACCATCCGCGCGCGGCGTGCCTCGGGCAATTCGGGCAAGGCGCGGGCAATCTCGGACTTCCACTTTTCATCGACCACGAGCGGCAACAGATCGGGTTCGGGGAAATATCGGTAGTCGTGCGCTTGCTCTTTCGAACGCATGCCATAGGTCTTGCCTTCGTTCGAGTTGTAGAGGCGCGTCTCCTGCGTGATTTTCCCGCCGGATTCGATCACCTCGATCTGCCGGCCGATTTCGTATTCCAGCGCCTCCCGAATGAAGCGAAAGGAATTCACATTCTTGATTTCAGTCTTGGTGCCGAATGCCTTCTGTCCGCGCGGCCGCACGCTGACGTTGGCATCGCAGCGCAGCGAGCCTTCTTCCATGTTGCAGTCACTGACGCCGGTATACAGGATGATTTCTTTCAACCGCGTCAGATATTCGTACGCTTCGTCAGGCGTGGCGATGTCGGGTTCGCTGACGATTTCAATCAGCGGCACGCCGGTGCGGTTCAGGTCGATGGCCGTCTTCTCGTCGGAGTCGGGAAAGCCCTCGTGGAGGCTCTTGCCGGCGTCTTCCTCGAGATGCACGCGCGTGATGCCGATCTTTTTAGTTCTCAGTTCTCGGTTCTCAGTTCTCAGTTGTGGCGCGCCTGCGACCGATTTTGATACCGGAATTTCTATATATCCAAATTCCGCCAGCGGCTTGTCGTACTGGGAAATCTGGTAGCCCTTGGGCAGGTCGGGATAGAAATAATTCTTACGGGCGAAGATCGAAGTCTCGTTGATGCGGCAGTTCAGCGCCATTGCCGCGAGCGTGGCGAATTCTACAACCTTCTTGTTCAGAACCGGCAGCGCGCCGGGCATCCCGAGGCAGACGGGGCAGACGTTGGTATTCGGCGGCGTTCCGAATCGAGTCGAGCACGAGCAGAAAATCTTGGTCGTCGTCAGCAGCTGAACGTGGACCTCGAGCCCGATCACCGGCTCAAACTTCGGATGGGCGGCGATGGGGGTCCCTGCGGTCGTGGCCATACAAGAGAATTATAAAGCGCAGGGCAGACTGGAACAGCGCGGGCCGCGGGATCACGGATTCTGCGGGGCGTTCAGATATTTGTCGACCGAGATTTCGAAGAAAAGCAGCTCGTTTCCCTTGGCATCGTTGACGCCTGTGATGTCGATGGTCGCACCGGGCAAGGGCGACGAAATTCCGCCGACGTCGAAGAAGAGGAATCCCGACTGGGTGCTGTGCGGTTCAACTGCCCTCGCCGCGAACTGCGACGACTCAATCTCGTCCCGCTCTTTCTGCGTGATTGCACCCTTCACCTTTTTGCGCGGAATGGGCACGGGCAGCGGAACCGGCGTGGTGTTGGCTTGCGGATTCGAAAGCCGCCGGTACAGGTCGTCGGTGGAGATCGGCGTGAGCTTCGAGCGATTCTGGGTCGTCAGGGTGATGTGCACATTGGCGATCGATACCGGCTGATCGCTTTCGTTCGTCACGATAAAAAACACCGGCAGAAAGCCGTGCTCGGCGAAATTCACGGAAAAGATCTTCGTCTTTTCGGGAGTGTCGTAAGGATCGGCGGCGATGGCCACTTTCTCGTCGCGATGGAAATCGTGCGCGGGATAATTGATGGCCGGTTGCGCTACCGGTTTCACGAAATCCTTGTCTTTGGCGGCAAGCCAGAGCGGCAGGCATGCGGCGATGCCGAGCATCACAGTGATCCGCCACATACGTGTGCGCGAAGGCCGCATGGCATTGATTATAGCTGCAACTCCGCGTTCGTCTTCGCGATGAGCGGTTTAGAATGACTCAGCTTGAGCTATTACCTTTACAGCATGCTGCTGGCGGCGGGAATGCTGCTGAGCCTGCCTTACTGGCTCTATCAGATTCTGCGCCACGGCAAGTACAGGACCGGGTTTGCCGGGCGGTTGGGCAGCGTTCCCGCGCGGCTCGTAGTGCCGAAAGAGGCACCGTCGCGGCGCGTGATCTGGGTTCACGCTGTCTCGGTCGGCGAAGTGCTTGCAGTCAGTGGACTGGTCACGGAGATGCGCCGCGCGTTCCCCTACCACCGCGTTCTGGTTTCAACCACGACCGACACGGGGCAGGAACTCGCGCGCAAGCGTTTTGGCGAAGACAGTGTGTTCTATTTTCCAATGGACTTCGCGTTCGCGATTCGCCGCTATCTGCGAGTGTTGCGGCCAGAGTTGGTGGTGCTGGCCGAAACGGAGTTCTGGCCCAACTTCCTGCGCGAGGCGCATGCCAGCGGCGCGCGGATTGCGGTGGTCAACGCGCGCATCTCCGATCGTTCGTGGCCGCGGTATAAACGCTTTCGCTGGGCTCTCCGAAAAATGCTGGTGCACGTCGATCTGTTCCTGGCGCAGACGGAAGCGGACAGCACGAGGCTGCAGTCGATTGGAGCGCTACCGCAGCGCGTGCAGGTTACGGGCAATCTCAAATTCGATGTGAATCCACCGTCGCCTCCGTCGATTGTGGAAAGCTTGCGGCGCTCGCTGGCGGCGGAAAAAGCCGGCCCCGTTCTGGTGTGTGGCAGCACCGTAGAAGACGAAGAACCGCCGCTGCTGAAGGCCTTTGAAAATTTGCGAGTCGCGCATCCGCGTGCGGTCATGATTCTGGCGCCGCGGCGACCGGAGCGTTTCGACGAGGTTGCCATCCTGCTGCAGCAGTTGGGTATGCCATCGTGGCGGCGCTCACTCTGGACGGGAGAATCGCTCGCTGGCGGTGTCTTGCTCGTCGACTCGATTGGAGAACTGGCCGCGCTGTATGCCTTGGCCGACGTGGCGTTCGTGGGTGGAAGCCTGGTGCCGCGCGGCGGGCACAACATCATCGAGCCTGCGCAGTACAGTGTGGCCATTGTGGTCGGACCACACACCGAAAACTTCCGCGACATCGTTGCGCTGTTTAAAAGCCACGACGCGGTGCGGGTTGCGGCCTTGTCGGAACTGCCGCTCACCTTGATGCAGCTGCTGGCGGACGATGTCGAACGGCGAACCCTCGGGCTGCGCGCCGAAGAAACTTTGCGATCGCAGATGGGCGCGACCGCGCGCACGCTCGCGGCTCTGAAAACGTTGGTTCCCGAGCGCAGCAATCCTGCGCCGATCTCGGCGCACGCTGCGCACACAGATTGAATCCCCTCTCGGCCATTTACGGCGGCGTGGTAGCAACGCGCAATGCGCTGTACGATCGCGGAGTTCTGCGCGCGCGCTGCTTGCAGGGTGCCGTGGTCAGCGTGGGAAATCTTTCGGCAGGCGGGTCAGGGAAGACTCCGTTTGTGCTGCTGTTGGGAGAATTGCTCAAGGCGCGCGGAGTGAAGTTCGACGTGTTGTCGCGCGGCTATGGACGCACGAGCCGCGGTGTTTTGCTGGTTGATCCGGCAGGCCTGCCGCAGGCGTTCGGTGACGAGCCGCTGCTCCTTGCGCGCAAGCTGCAAGTGCCGGTGATCGTCGGAGAAGATCGGTATGAGGCTGGGCGCTTCGCCGAGTCGAGATTCGGACCGCAACTTCATCTGCTCGACGATGGATTTCAGCATCGAGCGTTGGCGCGGGATTTCGACATCGTTCTGGTGACGCCGCAGGATGCGAACGATCGCTTGCTGCCTGCGGGGCGGTTGCGCGAGCCGCTGCGTGCGTTACAGCGTGCGGATGCCGTTGTGCTGGCGAGTGGCGCGTCGGCGGAATCGTTTCCAGTTGAGGGGAAGCTGGTGTGGCGGGTGCGGCGGGGAATTGTGCCGCGGAATGTTCCTCAGCGTCCGATCGTGTTTTGCGGCATTGCGCGTCCGCAGAATTTCGTGCTGCAGTTGCGGACGGCGAACATCGAACCGGTGGCCGAAGCGTTTTATCGGGACCATCACGCGTACGGCGAGAAAGATGTCCGCGAGTTGATCGATCTCAAGCGGCGCAGCGAGGCCGGCGGTTTTGTGACGACTGAGAAAGATGCGGTGAATCTGGGAGCATATCTGTCGGCGCTGGATCCGCTGGCGGTTGTGCCGGTAAAAATGGACCTCGCCGACGCAGCTAACGCAGTCGATACCATGCTGCGCAAGATCGAAGAACGAAAGCGCGGCGCATGAGAGAATCGGTTCCGTAGCGCTGGCGTTCTTCCCTTGGAAGCGGGGGCGAGGCGCCCCCGCGACAGCCGCCGAGGACGGCGGTGTTACAACCGCGGAACATGACCAAACATCCCAAAGAAGCCGACAGGCTCAAGAAGATCGTTGAGGCATTCCCGAAGATCACCGTGACGGTGCTGGGTGATCTTGTCGCCGACGAGTTTGTCTTCGGCGAAATCTCGCGCGTGTCGCGCGAAGCGCCGGTGCTGATCCTTAAGCACCGCGAGCGAACGGTCGTGCCCGGTGGCGCGGCGAACGCAGCGAACAATCTGGCTGATCTCGGCGTGAATGTTCTGCCGGTGGGCATTGTCGGCGACGACGAACCGGGGCGAATGCTGCTGAAATACTTCCGCCACAAACGGATCGCCGTGAGCGGCGTGCTCAAGGACAAGAGTTATACCACGGTCACGAAGACGCGCATTCTCGCGGGCATGACGCATACGGCGCGGCAGCAGGTGGTGCGCGTCGATCGCGAGCCGCAGGAGGCGCCCAACGCTCACCTGACGCGCGAACTGTATCTGGCGGCGCGAAATTATGCGCATGCGTCCGACGCGCTGCTCGTGTCCGACTACGGATACGGCGCGGCCACTCCCGCGATCGTGAGCACGCTGCAGGAAAAAGGCAAGCTTGGGTCCGTGCCGATCATCGTTGATTCGCGTTACCGGATGTTGCAATATTCGGGCGTGACGGCGGCAACTCCGAATGAGCCCGAAGTCGAAGAGGCTCTCGGCTTTCGCATTGGACAAGACTGGGACAAGGTCCTCGCCGCGGGCGAGCAGGTGATGGAGCGGATGCAACTGCAGTCGCTGGTCATTACGCGCGGGCGCGACGGCATGGTGGCGTTCGATCGAAAGCACAAGCCGGTCGACATTCCGATCTTCGGTTCCGACCAGGTCACGGATGTGACTGGTGCGGGCGACACTGTGATTGCCTCGTTCACGGCTGCGCTCGCCGCTGGAGCGACCACAGAAGAAGCGGCGCAACTGGCAAACTATGCGGGCGGCATCGTGGTGATGAAGCGCGGCACGGCGACCGTCTCGCGCGAAGAGTTGCTGCATGCGCTGGAGCAGGCACCTCCAGATACACGACCTCATTGAGTGAACAGAGCAAAATCCTGAGCCGCGAAGAGCTGCGCCGCCGCGTGGAGGCGTGGCGGCGTGCGGGCGAGCGCATCACGTTGGCCAACGGCAACTTCGATCTGCTGCATGTGGGGCATGTGCGCTATCTGCGTGGGGCGAAGGCGCTCGGGGGCAAGCTGGTGGTCGCGATTAACTCGGACGAATCAGTGCGCGCGCTGAAGGGCGAAGGGCGGCCGATCATGCCTGCGGAAGAGCGAGCGGAGATTGTGGCTGCGCTGGTTGATGTCGACGCGGTGGTCATCTTCCCGGAACTCGATGTGCGAGCGATCATCCGAGAGATTCAACCCGACGTTCAGGCCAAGGGCACCGACTACACGGCGGACTCGGTTCCGGAGCGCGATGCCGTTGCCGAGTATGGAGGGCGCGTCGAGATCGTTGGCGATCCCAAGGATCACTCCACCAGCGAGATTATCCGTTCGAAACTTTCTCCGAGGAAACTTTGAGCGGAGGAGCCTGCCAAGGCAGCTGCTGGAGATCGAACGTCTGCTGATCGTGCGGCTGAGCGCGATGGGCGACGTGATCCATACCCTGCCCGCAGCGCAAGCTCTGCGCGCGGCATTCCCCGACGCTGAGATCGGATGGCTTATCGAAGAGCGTTGGGCCGAGTTGCTGTGTGCGCCTGGAACGCCGCGTCGCGGGCCGCGTTCGGCGCGGACGGCCCCTGGTGGACTGGGTGCATACCGTGAATCTGGTCGGATGGAGGAAGTCGCTGTTCACCGTTGCGACGGCGCAGCAGATTGCGCGCGTGTGGAACGACGTGCGGAGTGCGCGGTACGACGTTGCGGTCGATCTGCAGGGAGCGATTCGATCGGCGGTGCTGGCGCGGTGGTCTGGAGCGCATGTCGTGTATGGTGCGGCGGAGGCGCGCGAGTCGGAGGCGAGCTTGTGGTACACGCGCCGCGTGGTGCCGCGGGGAGCGCACGTGATCGAGCAGAACCTCTCTATTGCAGAGGCAGTGGCGCAACGGAAGATGTCGGCGCCGCGTGTCGAGTTGCCGCGCGACGTTGCGGCGGAACAGCGCGTTGCCGAGAAGGTGGCGGGCGTGGGCGACTTCGCGATTCTGAATCCGGGAGCGGGATGGGGAGCAAAACGGTGGCCGGCTGAACGGTATGGGCGCGTGGCGCGGGCGTTGGCGAAGAGTGGAGTGCAGTCGTTGCTGAATTGTGGTCCGGGTGAAGAGGAGTTGGCGCGCGACGCGGAGGCGGCGAGCGAAGGTGCGGCTCGGGCGATCCAATGTTCGATCAGTGAGTTGATCGCGCTGACGCGGCGAGCGCGGCTGTTCATTGGAGGCGACACTGGGCCGTTGCACCTGGCGGCGGCGTTGCGGGTGCCGGTGGTCGCGATCTTTGGGCCGACGGATCCGGCGCGCAACGGGCCTTTCGGGACGAGGAGCATTGTCCTGCGAAATCCGGAGAGCGTGACTTCGCATGCGCGGCGGGCGCAGCCGGAGGAAGGGCTGTTGGAGATCGGCGTCGACGCTGTAGTCGAGTCTGCGTGGGCCCTGCTGGCGCTCGGCAAGCGAGGCGTACAAGAGTGCCCGCCCCACACGGAGACGGCGCATGGGTGAGTGGTCGCGTATCGCGCGGCGCATTCGGGTGCCGCTGGGATTCGTGTTTGCGGTGCTCTACTTCTGGCTGGCGCGGCCGACTTGGCGATGGCTGGCATTCGGCGCTGTGCTCATCGTGCCAGGGCTTTTGATTCGGGCGCTGGCTTCGGGGCATGTGCGGAAGAACGAGGCGCTGGCGACTTCTGGACCGTACGCTTACACGCGGAACCCGCTGTACCTCGGGTCGTTGCTGATGGGCATTGGATTCGCCGTCGCGGCGCGGAGTTGGTGGGTGGGCATTGCGCTCGTCGTGATGTTCGTCGCCATTTATATTCCGGTGATTCGCGATGAGGAGGCGTTCCTGCGCGGGAAGTTTCCGGAGTTCGAGGAGTATGCGCGGAGAGTGCCGCGGATGTTGCCACGGATCTTGCCGGGCGCGCTGGGACGGCGAGGGAGGATTCTCGATGGAGCTTTACCTGAAGCATCGGGAGTGGAATGCGCTGCTGGGCGCGCTGGCGATGATGGCGGTATTGATTGTGAAAATCCTGTACTGGTTTTGATGGCTGGCGGTCATTCGGCATCCGCAAACCATTGGCGAACAACTGCGGCGATTTGATCGCGTCTCCATGTGCCTTCCAGACCTTCCGCGAGTTCGAGTTGTCGCCGATCTTTTGCGAGCTTTCTGAGTAGCATCGCGGCTGCTTTGTTCGGCCTGCGATTGGAGAGGGCTGCTTCCATTCGATCCACGAGTTCGCGTGGGCTTCCGACATGGTCGCCCGCTCCTGGGATTTCGACGTCGAAGACTTCCTCGATCGCCATCAAGATCTCGACAGTATCAAGACTGCTTATAGCTCTGGGAGTCATGCTGTTCCTCAAGGCTTGTGAGAATGCCTTTCGGCGGTGTTTGTGTGCCGGCGGGGTGGGGGTCCTTCGACTGCGTGACCGGTCGGCTTTGCCGACCAGTCACTTCGCTCAGGATGACAGGTGGGGAGATTCATTTCTTAGCCAGCAATTCTCTTGCGCGAGTTAACTCTGGGCGCGTGGAACTTCCTCCTTCGCAGGTCTTCAAGAGCAGGGCGTAGTATTCGTTGGCTTCGGAATGTTTGCCGGATTGTTCGGCGGCTTGGGCGGCGCCGGCGAGTCCGTTGAAGCGGTTGGGATTGAGTTTCAGGTCAGTTTGATATTCGACTAGCGCTTGCTGCGGGTGCTTGGCTTCGAGCAACAGGTCGGCGAGCATTTCGCGGGCTGGGATGCTTTCGGGTTCGTCGCCTAGTTTGTCGTTCTTGTCGGCGATCACGCGCAGCATTCCGGCGGCTTTGTCGTCTTCGCCTTCGGCGTGCAGAATCCAGGCTTCGGCTTCCTGATAGTCCTGCTGCATGCCTTCCGCAAACTCTGGCTTCTTCTCGGTCAACGCCTTCTGGCGCAAGGTTTCAATTTCGCGCAGGTCTTTGTGCGCCTCGGTCAGGTTGCCGCTGCGAGCGGCGCCGATGGCGCGCGCCCAGTAGGTGACGTCGAGATCTCCGTCGAGTGCACCAGGGACTGGCTGCAGCGCGGCGGCTTCCGACCAGTGGCGCAGTTCGAGATCGTAGAGCGCGGGAAAGGCGGAGAGGGCGTTGGTCTGCGGATCGAAGTCGTGGCCGTACATCGATTGCATCTTGGGCATGGTCTTGATTTCGTCGATCACTTTGGCGGCGTCGGCTTCGCGGCCGCTCTGCAGGTAGGCGTAGACGAGGAAATCCATGGCGTGGAACTGGTGACCTTCGCCTCCCATGCCCATGGCGGCGGTCTTGCGAGTGGCGGCGATGGAGGCGAGGTTGGAGTTGATGTCGTCTTGCCAGAGGCCGACGCGGGCGAAGATGTGGCTCGGCATGTGCAGAGCGTGAGGCGCGGCGGGGGCGACCTGCGCGTAACGGCGAGCGGCGGGAATGCCGAGTTGCGCGAGTTGCGGCTTGTCGTAGCTGTGGATGAGGTAGTGCGCGACCCCAGGATGGTCGGGTTCGATGGCGAAAAGCTTTTCCAGGATTGCGGCGGCTTCTTTGCGGTTGGCGAAGGTCTCGTCGTGATGCGGTTCGGAGGCGAGCAGCGAGAGCGCGTAGAACGTGGCTGCTTCGTGATCGTCGGGATAAGACTCGTAGACCTTCTTCATTGCGTCGGAGTAGGCCTTGGCGCGGGCGGCGTGATCGAGCTTTGCGGAGTCGCCGTAGAAGGCGGCGATGGCGGCGATGTAGGCCTGCTCACGCGGGGTGGCTTTCTGGGAGAGCTTCTGCGCGATGTTCGCTTCGCTGAGGCCGCGCGCGATGACGTCGGCGTCGGGCTCGTCCCAGAGCTGGTGCCAGATGCTCATGGCGATTCCCCAATGAGCCATGGCGCAGTGGGGATCGTCTTTGGCGATGTCGAGGAATTCCTTTTCGGCCTCTTCGTACCAGAAGGAGTGGAGAAGAGCAACTCCTCGGGCGAAGGGCTTCTGCATCGCCGCTGAGCAGGAGATGGGGAAATAGACGGTGCCGAGTTGAGTCTCGGTGAGATCTTCGTGGTGATGATGATCTTTGTCTTTGTTGTTGTCGTCGTCGGCGAGGGCGAAGGACGTGATGAGGAATGAGAAGAACAGCAAGCACGCAAGACGTTTCATGGTGCACCCCACGAGTGGTGAGGGGATTCTAGTTGCGCTTGCGCAGACGGTCAAACGGTGATGGCGAGGAGTGGTCATACCACGAGTTTTTTTTCGCGTCCGCGTAAATCTATGGATCGATGGGAGTTAGGGTGGGAGTATCGGGTGCGTTCGCCGCAAAATCCTGATACGCAAGGGGTTGCGGGTAAAATATTGCGGAATAAGGAGTTAGCGGATTGCGGTTGGTTTTTTCGCACGAGTTCTAGTGTGCGCTTTTTATATTCACGGTCAAGGTTGTTCGTCACATCGGGCGGGTATTTTTTTGTGGAGGGCTGTGGAAAAAGTTGGCGGGCCTTCCGAGTGGGCGTGAGAACCATTCTTTCGCCCCTCCGGGGCTCGCATATCCTCCGTCGTCCACCCACGTCTTACGACGTGGGCTGCATTCTATCGCCGCTTCGCGGCTGAAACCCGAGGTCAGAGCCAGAGGAGGGGGATTAGGCCGGCTGCGGCTAGGGCTATCAGGAGCGGGAGGCTTTGTTTGCCGGTCTTACGGTCGGCGAGGGTGTAGGAGTAGATGCCTTTGATGAGGTTGTTGCTGGAGGCGGCGATCAGGACGGCGACGGCGGCGACTTTGAGGGGAGTGAGCGTACCGGCGGCTTGAGTCATCCCCATGATGAAGGGATCGACGTCGGTGACTCCCATGATGGCGGCGAGGATGTTGACGCCCGCGCGGCCGAGATAGGTGACGGCCAACTGTGTGGCTACGAGCATTACAAGAAAGAAAAGAGCGAAGAGAAAAGCGGCGAGAAGTTCGAGAGGATTGGTGGGCTCGAACTCGCGCTTGAACTGCGTGGGGTCGGGGTCGGGGCGGCGGGACCAGAACCATCCGGTGCCGATGGCTGCGGCGGCGAGGGAAAGGAAAGCGGGCGCCAGCATGGCGCCGAGCGGGCGATTGAAGAGCGCCAGGAGGGCGACCAGGCGGATGTACATTACGCCGGAGGCTATCAGAATGCCGCCAGCGAACAGGTGCGGGCGCTGTTCGCGTGCGGCACGGCGCGACATGGCGACGGTGGTTACCGTGGAAGAGTAAGCTCCGCCAAGAAAGGCGGTGAGGACGACGCCTCCACGCTCTTTGGTGACTTTCTGGAGGACGTAGCTGCCGTAGGAGATGGTGCTGACGGCGACGACGACAAGCCAGGTTTTGAACGGGTTGATGTGGAAGCGTCCGAATTGTTGATTGGGGAGCGTGGGAAGAATGACCGCGGTGAGGAGCAGGAACTTGGCGAAGGTGAGGATCTCTTGCGGAGCGGTGCGGTTGGCGAGCGCTTCGAGACCGGCCTTGAGTTCGAGGAGTAAGAGGCTGGCTACACTGAGGGCGGTGGCGATCCAGAGATGGTCGTAGTAGACGAGGGCTCCGACGAGATAGGTCGTGAGGCCCGACATTTCGGAGGTGACGCCAGCGGTTTCCGAGTGCGAGATCTTGTGCCAGTAGGAAAGCAGCAGAAATGCGCCAACGACGAGGAAGCCGAGCGTGACTGGGAGAAGTTGTGTACCGGAGAGAAGAGCGATGGAGTAGCCGATGAATCCGATGAGGGGGAAGGTGCGAACTCCGCCGAAGGAGTAGTAGCCGGCGGCGGTTTTGTGCTCTTCGCGTTCGAGTCCGATGAGGAATGACAGGAAGAGGACGAGGACGATCTTGAAGGCATCGGGGGGAAGCAGACGGTAGAGGTCCAAGTGCGGCTCCTCTTTTCTCAGCGCCGAAGCTTAGCATATTGGAGGATTGCGTTGTTCTTGCTGTCCCCTCATGGAGGCCGTGTCCACGAGGTAAATGTCCTCGACGAAAGTCAAAATCCCCACCCTCTTTCGCAAAGAACGCGAAAGAAGGATGGGGCACGCCGTTGGGGCGGTCTGGCTTTCTTTTGGAAATTCCTGTGCGGGGCGGCGATTGTGACGGGTTGCGAGGGGTCCTTCGCTTCGCTCAGGATGACAAGGGTTTGTGCGGGGGATGGGACAGCAGGTTCCTCCCTTCGGTCGGAATGACAACGCTAAATCTAAAGCAGGTTCCTCCCTTCGGTCGGAATGACGACGCTCTGGGTCGGGACAATTCTTTATTGTCACTCGATGCGGAGGGCGGTCATGGGTTCGATGGTGGCGGCGCGACGGGCGGGGATGAATCCGGCGATCGCGGCGAAGGCGGAGAGGGTGACGACTGCGGCAGCGAGCGTGAGCGGGTCGTAGGTGCTGACGCCGTAGAGCTGACTGGCCATGAAGTGTCCGCCTAACAGCGCGGCGGGGATGCCGATGGCGAGTCCGAGTCCGACTTGCCAGGATGCGCCGCGCAGAATGAGCGCGACGACGTTGCCGCGGTTGGCGCCGAGAGCCATGCGCAATCCGATTTCGCTGGTGCGGCGGGCGACGGAGTAAGCGGTGATGCCGTAGAGACCGACCGAGGCGAGGATGAGCGCGAGCAATCCGAAAAGAGAAGCGAGACGGCTGATGAGACGTTCGCCGTCGAAGTTGCCGGCGACCTGGTAGTCGAGCGAGCGGAAATCGAGAATGGTGAGGTTGGGATTGATGTTGGTGAGGGTGTGGCGAACCAGAGGTTCGAGACCTGCGGCATCGCCAACGAAACGCAGCGTGATGGAGTTGGGAAAAAGGGAGCGAGTTTCGGCGGTGATGGCGCTGTGCTCCTGGAGAGTGCTGTTCAGCTGACTCATGGGACGGAAGTACATGGGACGGAAATCATCGCGCGGGTTGTTGTATTTGGCGTCGGCGACGATGCCAACGATTTCGTAGTCGGCGGAGTACTTCTGATCGAAGGTACCGAAGTGGTGTCCGATGGGATCTTCGTTGGGGAAGAACTTCTTGACGAAGGTCTGGTTCACGACCGCAACCATGCGAGAGGTGGCGGTGTCTTGCTCGGTGAAGCCGCGGCCGCGAAGGACGGGCTGGCCGATGGTTTCGAAGAAATGCGGGCTGACGCGGTCCCAGGAGGAAACGTTGTGGTCATCGGCGGGTGGCGCAGGCCGGCCTTCGAAGAATAGTCCCTCTCCCCAGTTGTCGCCCTCAAGCGTGCTGTAGAGGGCCAGGCCTGCGCTCTGAACGCCAGGCAGAGTGGAGAACTCGCGCTCGATGCGCTCGTTGAATGCGGGGACGGTGGCGACGGTGTAGCCGGCGCCCGCGGGATCGAAGTGGAAGACGTAGCGGTTGGCGGTGGCGATGCCGAAGTTCTGATGTTCGAGGTTGCGGAGACTCTGTGTGAGGAGACCGGCGCCGACTAGCAGAACGAGAGACAAAGCGGCTTGAATGACGATGAGAGATTTCTGCGGGAGCGAAGCGCGGTCGCGCGTGGAGCGGTTCACTCCGCGCAAAGCTTCGGCGGGATCGGAGTGAGAGGTGATCCAGGCGGGGACGATGCCGAAGATGAGTCCGGTGAGCAGCGACAGGGCGAAAGCAAATCCGAGAACTACCAGCGACGGGCTGGCGTGAATGGGGAGGTTCGGCGAGTCGGGGAAGGCGAGTGTGAGAATCATGCGCGCACCGGCGTAGGCAACAGCGACGCCGACGAGTCCTCCGGCGCAGCCGAGAAGCAGGCTCTCGACGAGCATCTGTCGGATGAGGCGGGAGCGAGCGGCTCCGAGGGCCATGCTGATGGAAGTCTCGGTGCGACGGGTGGCGCCTTTGGCGAGCAGAAGATTTGCAATGTTGGCGCAGGCGACGAGAAGAACGAGTCCGGAGATTGCCATGAGAAGGCGGAGTCCGCTGCCGGCTTCCTGCTGCAGGTTTTGGATTCCGGCGCCGCCGGGAGTGAGCACGACGTATTGCTTGGGGATCTGAGTGTCGCGTCCGTTAATGATGTAAGGCTGTTGCGTGGCCAGCCAGTGGCGCAGATTGTTGGTGATCTTGGCTTGCAGGCTGAGGGGATTGACTCCGGGCTTGAGGCGTCCGAGAACGTAGAGCCAGTTGGTGTCGGGCTGTTTGAGGATGCTGGTCTGGCCTTCGAGAATGGGCTCGACGTTGAGGGGGATCCAGAGGGCGGTGGGATCGCTGTTGATGCGGTCTCCGAAGAAGCCGGGAGGCGAGACGCCGACAATCGTGACTGGCTGGTTCTGGATGTAGAAGGTTGCGCCGATGACTTTTGGGTCGGAGGCGTGGGTGGCTTGCCAGTCTGCGTAGCTCATCACGGCGACCGGGGCTGCGCCGGGAGTGTCATCGGAGGGCAGGAGCATACGGCCGGCGAAGGGGCCGATGCCGAATGTCGAAAAATAATTTCCTGAAACGTATTCCCCGCGCTCCGCGGTGACGGCGGGGCCGCTGCGGACGTTCATCGTGTTGTGTCCGGATTGCATGGCGGCGAGTTGTTCGAACTCGGGAGTTGTGTCCTGGAAGTTGCGATAGAGATCGTAGGAGAAGAGGTCGAAGTCGCCGTTGTCGTTGATGTAGCCGCCGTTGATGCAGCAGTCGTCGAGATCTCCGATGCGGTAGAGGCTCGCGGGATTGGCGACGGGCAGGGATTTGAGGAGGATTGCGTTTACGAGAGTGAAGATGGCGACGTTGGCGCCGATGCCGAGGGAGATGGTGAGGATGACGGTTGCGGCGAAGCCGGGGGATTTGCGGAATTGGCGGAGGGCAAGTTTGAGATCGTACATGGGAGTATGACGGGTGCGGGGGCAGAGTGTGAGCAGGGGAAAAGCAGGTTCCTCCCTGCGGTCGGAATGACAAACCTAAAGCTAAAGCAGGTTCCTCCCTGCGGTCGGAATGACAAGAGCTACTTATACGTCGGATGACAACGTCTCTTGTTTAGGCGCAACGAAAAAGCCTCTCGCTTGCGCGAGAGGCTTCTTCCGGGGGAGGGACTTGGGCCGAGGGGCCCGTCGCGTCCCTAGCTTTATTTTTCGGTCACTTATTTCGGTTGCTGCTGTTGATCGGGACTGGTGGTGGGCGCTCCGGTGTTGGCGGAGAGCTGTTCCAGATCGTTCTTCAGCAGGCTGATTTCAACACGGCCACCGTGAATGCGCTTGGTCTTCGCAGTCTCATCCGCGGTGGGCGTGGGGGCGTTGCCCATGCCGACGAGGTAGATGCGGTAGACCGGGATTTCGTGGTTGAGAACCAGATAGCGCACGACCGACTCGGCCATCTTCTGCGAAGTGGTGATTGCGGTCTGACCCTTGCCGGACGAGAATCCCTGAACTTCGATGATGTAGCCGCGCTGACCCTTCACGCCATCGGCCATGGTGTCGAGAGCGTCCTTGGCATTCTTGCTGAGGACGGTCTGGCCGGGACGGAAGAGAATCTCGGTCTGGTTCGAAGCCTTGTACTGGTCGATGTTGCTGACCACGGTCTCGACGGTCTGAACGCGCGTGTTGACTTGCTGCGCGCTCTGCTCGGCCATGGTGGCCTTGTTGCCGGCGTCGATGGCGTGCTGATCAGCTTCGTTGGCTTTATCGGAGGCCATCTTGATGCCAGCCTGGGCGCGGGAATCGGTGTCTTTGATCGCCTTGCTGTTGGCATCGGTCAGTTCATCGAGTTCGTTGACGCGATCGCGGATGGGCTCGGTCTGGCGCTTCACATAGCTCTTGCGAGCAAAAGGATTGACGCGGCCCCAGAAGCCTTCACGGGTGGGAGGCGCGAGGGGAGCCTTGCCGGTGGCGTTGCTGGTGTCGGTGGACGACGCCGGAGTCGCGGCAGGCTGAGTGGTGGTGGACGAGGTGGTCTGCGCAAGAGCCGGAATAGCGAGCACGGCCGCCAGCGGCAGGGCGATGAGTAGACGGTTGTTCATAATAAACTTCCTCCAAGTTGGGGGCAGAGCGTTTGGGCTCCAGCTTCTGTGCTCCACCCCGGCACGCCTGGGGCGTGCTTGAAATTTGAGTGCGTCTCCGAAACGTTTAAGAAGGCAAGCTGTTTCGCTGTGCCGGACAGGCACCGACGCAACGCCTGTCCTTTGAAACATGGCGCCCGGTTACGTTTGGCGCCCAACCTTCCTAATACAGTTGAGATGCCAAAGGCCGTCTCAAGGTTGAATTGGTAAATGCTTGATATCTAAAGACATTGTAGTACCGTGGAGGGCGGGAAGATAGGGTGGTGAGGCTGGGCAGGGTAATTTTGGCAAAGCTGATATAAAAAGTGCGTGCAAAAAATCGGTCATTTGTGGGTAGGTATTTGTCTTTGCAAGACTGGTGCGGGTTGGGCGATCTTGGGCCTCGTAAGTTTGTGCTGTCGAACACGGTGGGGAGGGGATTTTGCAAACTGAGAATGGGACTCGGGTGGGGCGCGGGTGGTGGGATGTGGGCCGGTGTGGATCCATGTTGGGCGTCGCAGTAGTGATACTTTGTGGCGCGATGTGGGGATTAGACCCGGGAGCGGCGGGTGGGGAGCTGCCGAGCGGATTGGCGTCGTCGCGCATTCCGGCGGATCATCTGCAGCAGTATTCCGATCTGGCGGTGAAGTGGATGCAGGAATATCTGCGCGTGGATACGACGAATCCTCCGGGAAATGAAATGCGGGCGGTGGCGTTTTATAAAAAGATTCTGGACGCGGAAGGAATCGAAAATCAGACGTTTGAGTATGCGCCGGGGCGGGGAGATTTGTGGGCGCGGCTTCCGCACACTACTGCTGAGACGAAGCGACCGATTATTTTGCTGAATCACATGGATGTGGTGACCAGCGATGCGTCGCATTGGAGAGTGCCGCCGTTCAGCGGAGAAATCAAAGACGGCTACATCTGGGGCCGTGGCGCGCAGGACATGAAGGACGAAGGACTCGCGCAACTGGTGGTGATGGTAATGCTCAAGCGCGAGAAAGTGGCGCTCGATCGCGACGTGATTTTTCTTGCGGTCGCGGATGAAGAGGCGGATGGAACGGGGACCGACTGGTTTATTCAGCACAAGCGCGACCTGCTGGAGAATGCGGAATTTCTGATCAATGAGGGCGGAGAGAATCTGCTCGAGAACGGGAGTGTGAAATATGTGGGCGTCGATGTGGGAGAGAAGACGACCTACTGGCTGCACGTAGTGGCGCATGGCAGGCCGGGGCACGGGTCGCGTCCGAATCCGGATTCGGCGCCGAACCGGCTGGTGCGGGCGCTGAATCGGATTATCGAGTACAGAACTCCGCTGCGCGTTTTGCCGGTGGTGGATGAGTTTTTGCGTGACATGGCTCCTTACGAGCCGCCCGATCAGGCGGTTTACTATCGCGACATTCGCAAGGCGATTGAAGACAAGAATTTTCAAGAACAACTGGAGCGGGATGAGTCGCTGAATTTTCTTTTGCGAGACACGATTTCGCTGACGATGCTGGGCGGGTCGGGACAGACGAACGTGATTCCTCCGGAGGCGTGGGCGAATCTGGATGTGCGGATTTTGCCGGGAGGGGATCCGAAGGCGGTGCTGGATGCGGTGCGGCGGGTGGTAAACGATCCGAATGTCACGGTGGAGCCGCTGAACCGGGATTTCTTGGTGGCGAATTATTCGGGGACAGACAATGCGCTGTATGCGGCGATCCGGGAGGTGTCGGCGAAATATTTTCCGGGGACGCCGGTGGTGCCGCACATCACGAGCGGGTATACGGAGAACCAGCGTTACCGGCCGTTGGGGATTGCGTCGTATGGATTCAATCCGTATGCGGCGACGGATGAAGAGGGGAACACGGAACACGGGAATGATGAGCGGATTCGTGTAGAGGAAGTGCGGCGCGGACCGAGGATTTTGTTTGATGTGGTGGTGAGGGTGGCGGAGTAGGGGCTTTTTGGCCACGGATTTACACCGATCTCCACAGATTGGCTGATTTGGCTCGATAATTCTGGTGCGATCACAGTCAAAAGCCTAGACGCAAAGGTCGCGAAGAAGGGCCGCAAAGGTCGCGAAGAAAGGCCGCAAAGATCGCGAAGCCGGACGTTTTCTGCCGAGGCACTACTCTCTTCCCGTGATTTACGACCAGGTTTATCTTCCGCAGTGTTTTTCGTGCTGTTCGAGGATGAAGGGGTCGGTCATGCCGGCGATGTAGTCGCAGATGACGCGGGGGAGAGGATCTTCGTGGGCTCGGTCCTGGTAGTTGTGCGGGAGAGCTTCGGGGTGGGACATCCAGAAGGTGAAGAGGTCACGGACCACGCGCTCGGCTTCGTCTTTTTCTTCGGATAGCGCCGGACTGTAGTAAAGAGTCTTGTAGAGGAAATCCTTGTTCTGTTTGCGCTCGGCGTCTACCGCTGGGCTGAAGGCTGCGAGGCGGTTGGGATGATTGCGGACGTCATCTAGCGTGCGAATTTCTGCCGCGGTGACGCGAGCCTGCGTGGTCCTGATCAAGTCGTCGACGAAGCGGTTCAAGACGCGCTTCAGAGTCTCGTTGAACTTCAACTTGTCGGGGACGTTGGGATAAACCTGCTCAACCTCGCGATAGAAGCGCTCGAAGATGGGCACGCCGGCGCGGATTTCGTCCAGCGAAAGAAGGTGAGCTTCGTATCCGTCGTCGAGGTCGGCGGTGTTGTAGGCGATCTCGTCGGTCAGGTCGATGAGCTGGGCTTCCACGGGCGGACGCTGGTCGAGAAGATATTCAGCGAGTTCGGGATGATCGCTGGCGCTGTAATCGTGCGAGTGCTTGATGATGCCTTCGCGAACCTCGAAGGTCAGGTTCAGGCCGCGGAAGGCGGCGTAGCGCTGTTCGAAATCCTCGACGATGCGGAGAGCGTGCAGGTTGTGGTCGAAGAAGAGGCCATGTTCGCGCATGGCGGCGTCGAGCGCTTTTTCGCCGGAGTGGCCAAAGGGAGGATGTCCGATGTCGTGGACGAGGGCGAGAGCCTCGGCGAGATCGATGTTGAGGTTGAGGGCTCCGGCGATGGTGCGCGAGATTTGCGCGACTTCGAGGGTGTGGGTGAGGCGGTTGCGAAAGTGGTCGGAGTAACGGCGGGTGAAGACCTGAGTCTTGGCTTCAAGACGGCGGAAGGCGCGGGCATGGATGACGCGGTCGCGGTCCCGCTGAAAGTCGTTGCGGTAGGGGTGGGGAGGTTCGGGGAAGCGGCGTCCGCGGGTGTGCTCGGGGTGCACCGCGTAGGCGGGCAACATGGGGTGAGTTTAGCAGAGTGGTGAGTCACGAGTTGCGAGTCACGAGAACTCCGCGTAGGGGAGTCAAAATGCCCGCCCTGTCGCAAAGAACGCGACAAGGACGGGGCACCCTTTTTTCGCGGATTCAATCGCGGAGGCTGAGGCGCATTTCGTTACTGGGTTCGAAGCCAAGCGATTCGTAGAGATGGCGGCCTTGGTCGCTGGCGTGGAGAGTTACGCGGGCCAGGCCTTCGGCCTTGCACCAGGCGAGGACGGTTTGCATGAGTTGGCGGGCGATTCCGCGTCGGCGATATTGCGGGTTGGTGTAGACGTTCAGGATGGTGGCGCGGCGGCATTCGAGGTCGTAGGGATGAGCGGGCCAGGGAGAGATGATTAAGGCGGCGCCCGCGATGGGGTGTGCGCCATCGTCGATGGCAAGCCAGGCGTGGAAGGCGCCGTTGGGGATTGCTTGAGCGAGATATTCCGCGGTTAGTTTCGCCATGGTCGTCAGCGCTGTGTCGTTTGTGTAGTTCATGTCTTCGTACATGGCGCGGCGCTGGCGGAGGATTTCGGGGATGTCGGCGGGGGTGGCGGAGCGGATTGTGGGGTTCGACATGCGGGGAGTTTAGCAGCGGGGGGGCAGCGTTGGTGGAACCTCAGGCAGCGCCGATGTGACGAGGAACAGCAGGTTCCTCCCTTCGGTCGGAATGACAGAACTCAAAAAGAGGAATGACAAAACTCAAAAAGAGGAATGACAACTCAAAAGGAGCAGGTTCCTCGTCGCTTCGCTTATCGGAATGACAAAGCTCACGCAAGGCGTCCTTCGCTTTGCTCACGATGACAACGCTATAGCAAGTTTGGACGTTACTGCTTTGTGCCTGATTCTTCTTTGGCCAGTTTTACTTTGGCAGCGTCTAGTTCTTGCTGGACTTTGGCGAAGGCGTCGGCGTCTTGTTCGGCAGGGACGGTGCGATTCCATTCCTGGACGGCGCGCTCCCAGTGGGCGGCGGCTAGTTTGAGGCGGCCGGTTTTCTGGTAGAGATCGCCGAGATGCTCTTGCACGGTGGCGTCGGAGCCCATGTGAATGGAGGCCTTCGTGAGGTTCTCTTCCGCGAGATCGTACTTGCCGAGCTTGTAGTAAGCCCATCCGAGCGAATCGAGATAAGCGCTGTTGTTGGGCTCGAAGGTGAGAGCCTGCTTGATGTAGCTGAGCGATTCTTCGAGCTTCACGCCACGGTCGGCGTTCATGTAGCCGAGGTAGTTGAGAGTCGCAGCGGTCTGCGGATCGGTGGGCGAGACAGCGGCAAGAACTTTCCTGAATTCGGCGTCGGCCTGATCGTACAGCTTCTGGCGCTGATAGAAATCGCCACGAAGGAACCAGACGTATGCCTTGTCGTCAGTCTTGGTCGACAACTGCTCGGCCTTAGCGAGAGATTCTTCCGCCTGCTGCCAGCGCTTGACGCGCATGTACATGATGCCGAGGCGGAGATAGATATCGCGATCTTCGGGTCCATTTTTGAGCATGCCGCGAACATCGGCGAGCGCGGTGTCGACTTCGCCGGTGTCGGCGAGTTGCGAGTCGAGGACCATGCGCAGGTCGCGATCGTCGGGCATCTTTTGTACTGCTTCTTTGGCGGCGGCGGTGGCTTGCGGCCACTGCTTGGCGTCGCGATAGGTATCGATGATTTCCTGGTAGCCGCTGCGGGCATTTTCATCGCCGAGGGGCAGCATCTTGCGGAAGGTCTCGACCGCAGCCGTGTAGTTCTCCTGATCGCGATAGATCATGCCGAGGCGCTCGATGAAGATGGCTCGATTGTTGCGGTCGGCTTGGCTCGAACCGGTCTCGCTCTTCTCGGTTTTCTTCAGCAAATCCTGCAGGAGTTTTACGGCGTCGTCGTAACGTCCCTGAGCCTGATAGACGGCGGCCATGTTGTACGGGACGTCCATGGTGTCGGGAACGAGGGTGTCGGCCTTCTTCAGATTTTCGAGGGCCTGATCGTATTTGCCCTGGCGGCGGTAGATTTCGGCGATGCGCACATAGGTCTGCGCGTCTTCGGGATTGGCATCCGCGATGACTTTGTATTGTTCGAGGGCGGCCTCGGACTGGCCATCGTTCAGCAAATTTTCAGCGAGTCCGCGAATGGCGTCGAGATTGTCGCGGTCGAGAACGATGGCGTGACGATAGGCGTCGATGGCGCTCTTGTAATCCTTGCGCTGCTCGTAGGCCGCGCCCAGGGCGGAGTACAGCTTGGCAGAGCGGGCGGCATCGGGCACCGAGCTTAGGACTTGAAGGGCGTGCGCGGTGTCGCCTTCGTCGGTGTAGAGCATGGCCAGCGTGGTGACGGCTTCTTCAGAGCTGGGATCGAGCTTGATGGCGGTCTTGAGTTCGGTTTCGGCCCTCTGCATATCGTTGTTCAGGCGATAGAGGCGGCCGAGGAGAAGATGATCGTCGACGCTGTCGGGCTCGATCTTGACGATCTGTTCGTATTGTTCGATGGCGAGTTTGAGGACGTTGTCGGAGCCGTTGCCGCCGGGCATGTCGCCGAGAGAGCGAAGATAGATACGTCCGAGAAGCTTGTGTGCTTCGAGGTTCTTGGGATCGCGCTTGATGATGTCCTGTGCCTCAAGGACGGCGTCACGAATCCGTCCGGTCTTAACGTAGAGTTCGGCGAGGCCAGCGGTCAGGAATTCGGAGGACGGGTCGGCGTCGATGGCGAGGCGATATTCTTCGATGGCCTTGTTCGCAAGATCGCTGCGGCCGTAGACCGTGACTTGCTCTTCATACATGTGAGCGACCGTATAGTGGTAATAGGCGGCGGCGCGATCCGGTTTGTGCGGCGACGACTGGGCGGGCTTGGAGTCGGTCGAGGTGGGTGGTGCCGAACTCGTCTGGGCAACACTCATCTCGGCAATACTCATTTGTCCCATGGCGGCCGCTGCGGCCACGGAAATCATTAAGAAAAGGCGAAAAATTCTATTCATGCTGGACCTGAATGCGCTCCCGCGCGTTTCCGAACCTCAGCCTAGTTGGATGCAAAGCCGCTGGGGGAAAGGTGCATCTATTCTAACCCGAGGCGGGAAGGGATGGAAAAAAACACGGATGGGACGGGAGGTCGGCTTAAACCGGAAGGACAGGGACTACTGGGAATTACGTCATGTTGTGTAAAGGCGGGGCGGGGACGGACTTCGAACTTCAGGCGGTGGACCTCGGGCTTCCGACCCCTCCACGTTTCAAATTTCAACAGTCGTGTGGCTGAGGCCCGCGGTCCGAGATCCGGCGTCCGGGTTTAGTGGCGGAAGTGGCGTACGCCGGTGAAGAGCATGGCCAGGCCGAGGCGGTCGGCAGCGGCGATGACTTCGGGGTCGCGCTGGGAGCCTCCGGGTTGAATGATGGCGGTGGCTCCGGCTTTGGCGATTTCTTCGACGCCGTCGGGGAACGGGAAGAAGGCGTCGGATGCGGCGACCGTGCCTTTGAGCGGGAGTTGGGCTTTCATGGCGCCGAGTTTGGCGGCATCGACGCGGGACATTTGTCCGGCACCGACGCCGACGGTCTGTCCGTCGCGGGCGTAGACGATGGCGTTGGACTTCACGTGCTTGCAGATTTTCCAGGCGAAGAGCAGGGCGCGCGTTTCTTCGGGTGTGGGAGCGCGCTGCGTGACGACTTTGAGATCGGCGTCATTCAAGACGCGCGTGTCGTTGTCTTGCACCAGAATTCCGCCGGAGACATTTTTCAGGACCCACTTCTGATTGGCCTGAGTGACCTCGACGAGGCGAAGATTTTTCTTGGTGGCGAATTTTGCTTTGGCTGCCTCGTCGAAGGATGGGGCGGCGATGACTTCTAGAAACAGCTTGTGCATTTCTTCGGCGGCTTCGGCGTCGATAGGGCGATTCACGCCGATCACGCCACCGAAGGCCGAGACGGGATCGCATTCGAGGGCGCGCTTGTAGGCTTCGCCGAGCGTCTTGCCGGTGGCGGCTCCGCAGGGATTGGTGTGCTTGATGATGGCGCAGACTGGCAGGTCGAATCCGGGCGCGTTGAATTCCTGGGCGAGATCCCAGGCGGCTTGCAGGTCGACAATGTTGTTGTAGGAAAGTTCCTTGCCCTGCAGTTGGCGGGCGTTGGCGACGCCGACTCCGGAGCCGTCGGAGTACATCGCGGCTTTCTGGTGAGGATTCTCGCCGTAGCGAAGGTCGAGCGTTTTGTGGAATGAGAGGCGAAGCGTGGCCGGGAAATTTTCAGCGTTGGAGCGCGAACCGTCGGCGTTGATTTGCTCGAGCGTCGAGGCGATCGCGGAATCGTAGGCGGCAGTCGTGGCGAAGGCCTTTTGCGCGAGACGCCATTTTGTTTCGTGGGAGAGTGATCCGCCTTCTTTTTGGAGTTCGTCGGCGATCGCGTCGTAGTCGGCGGGCGAGGTGACGATGGCGACATCGTGAAAATTCTTGGCGGCGGAGCGGATCATGGACGGTCCGCCGATATCGATGTTCTCGATGAGTTCCTCGAATTTCACATCGGGCTTGGCGGCGGTTTTTTCGAAGGCATAGAGATTCACGACGACCATGTCGATGGGCTGAATGTCGTGTTCTTTGATGGCGGCGATGTGCTTTGGATCGGCGCGGCGGTGGAGGATGCCTCCGTGAACTTTAGGGTGGAGAGTCTTGACCCGTCCGTCGAGCATTTCGGGGAAGCCGGTGAGGTCGGAGATGTCTTTGACGGCGATGCCGGAGTCGCGGAGGAGTTTGGCGGTGCCTCCAGTGGAGATGAGTTCGATGTCGAGTGCGGAGAGTTTGCGGGCGAAGTCGACGAGTCCGGTTTTGTCAGTGACGGAGAGGATGGCGCGGTGGATGCGAGACATGAACGGGCCCCTAGGAGATGAATGAGGATTGGGTGACCGAAAATTCTATCAGCTATTGAACGATCAAAAGCAAACGCTCAACGCAAAGGACGCTAAGGTTTCGCGAAGGACGCGAAGAAGAGCGAAAGAGAGAATCAATGTCTTCGATCGGAATTGCACACGTGGAGGAGTGATCGATGGCTAAGATGCTGCTACTTAAGTTTTGGCTTTGGCTTTGAGTTTGACGTGGCCGTTGGTGAGTTCGACGGAGTATTCGACGTCTTGGCAGTGATATTGCTTGCGGATTTGTTCGGTTTTCTTCTGGACGAAGGTGGTGAAGGAGTCGAAGTTGCCGGAGACATTTTCTCCGGCCTTTTTCTTGGCGGCGACCAGAGTGTTGTAGAGTCGCTCGACCTGTTCGCGCTCGGCCTGGTCGACGCTGTGCAGGGTGAAGTGTTGGGACGAGACCGCACCAGCTCCGCCTGCCGCTGCCGCGGCGGCATGACTCACGCCATAGACCGGGTGGTGCTGTGGCTTGAGGTCTTCTTCGGCGACGCGGACTCCTTGTACGGAGAGCAGAGCGTCCTGGGGGCGGCGGTAGCCTTCTTCGCGAATGCGGGATTTCTTGCGCCAGAGGTCGCTGTAGATAGCATAGCGCTGGGCCATTTCGTTGTAGCGGTAGCGTTGGGAGAAGTTCATGCGGCCACCGCCATCGGAGAACTTGCGCAGCATGCTGAGCACCTTCCACTCAACGTCAGTGGGCGGGCGCTTTTGCGGGTTGCTGAAATAAATCTCGTACTCGATTTTCAGACGACGCAGCTGGGTGTCGAGTACGTTCAGTTCCTCGTCGGTGGTCACAGATATCTCCAGCCCCAGTTTATGGGGAGGAGGCCATGGCGGCGAGGTACCCGTGGGTCACGGAGGGGATGGAACGAAAGTAAGGGGGAAAGCTATGAGCTATGAGCAATGAGCCGTGAGCGATGAGCGAACGGCGACATGCGGCATTCGTTCTAAGCTCGGGATGGACCTGCAGGCCCACCAAGCGCGAGGACTCACCGCTCATTGCTCAAAGCTCACAGCTTGTTATTTCGAATTCGAGGCCATTTTCTTGACCATGGCGAGGACGAGTTTGCGATCGCTGTCGTTTAGGTTCGTGGCATAGCGGCGGATCTGGCTGAGGAAGCGGACTTCGTCGTCGGAGAGCTGGGGCAATCCCTTGGAGCCGTTGCTGTGGCCGGGCTCGGCGAAAAACTGTGAGAGCGGGAGTTCCATGGCGCCGGCAATTTTCGAAAGCGTGTCGAGCGACGGGATGGTGTGTCCGTTTTCTACGCGCGACAGGTAGCAGCGCAGAAGGCCAGTTCGCTTTTCGATATCGCCCTGGGACATACCCTTCTGGAGCCGGTAGTTGCGGATGGTCTCGCCGATGTTCATCGTTGGGAGCATTTCAGGATGGGTCATAGTAACCAGAGCGGCAACTTCTGGCAAGTGGGAAATTCGTGCTATGCGAGGGACGATAGTGCCATACGGAAAATGAATGCGATTGAGCTGTGATTTGAGACACGCGGGGGTTTAGCTTGCACACCGTAAAAGGAATGGTGCGCGGAACCCGGCGACCGGCGGCCCGTTTGGAGCCTTGACGGCTTGCGTTATTTCTTCAGTGTTGCTGCAAGGAAATCGACTGTACGCTTCCATACATCGGCGGCGTCTTCGGCGCGATATCCGGTTTTGTTGTTGGGGTTCTCGAAGGCGTGTCCGGCGTCGTCGTAGATTTTTACGTCGATCTTTTTGCCGAGCTGCTTCATCTGCTGCTCGAACTTGTGAACGTCGTCGGGAGTGATGCCGCGATCCTGAGCGCCGAACAGTCCGAGGATGGGAGCGTTAATTTTCTTCAGGGCGTCGGGGTCGGTGGCGAGGTGACCGTAGTTGATCACGTCGGCGGCAAGCGTGGGTTCCTGCAGGGCTACGTCGAGCGAATAGCCTCCACCCATGCACCAGCCGATGGAGCCGATGCGATCTTTTTTGACGTTGGATTGCGATGCGAGAAATTCGAAGGCGGCGTGAAGGTCGCGTTTGGCGCGGTCTTCTGGGACGCCGCGCATGATCTCGTGGGCTTCGTCGGGAGTGGTCGCGACTTTGCCGCGGTAGAGATCGATGGCGAGCGTGACGTAGCCTTGGTCGGATAATTTCGACGCCTGATCTTTGATCCAGTCGTTCAGACCCCACCATTCGTGAATGACGATGATCGCGGGGAAAGGGCCCTTGCCGGTGGGCGTGTAGAGGATGGCTTGGACGGTTTCATCGCCGCTCTTGTAGGAGACGGGCTTGCCGTCGGCGGCGAAGGCGGAGACAGCGATCGACAGGAGGGTGAACAGGATCAGGAGCTTCTTCATGGCAATTCCTTCTTCGCCTTTCACCAACGAGGAAGTCAAAATCCCCACCCTCTTTTCGCACAAATCGCGAAAAGAAGGATGGGGCACCCATTTTCGATGAGTAGGGGAAGAATTACAACGAGAGTTCCATGTAGAGCGCTCCGGCGATGGGATTCTCGCAGTACGGAGGGATTTCGCAGAAGCCGAGTTTGCGGTACATGGCGACGGCGTCTTTCATGACGGGTTCGACGGTGTCGAGGCGCATGCGGCGATAGCCGATCTGGCGGGCTTCGGCGATGATGCGGTCGGCGAGGGCGCGGCCTAGTCCCTTGCCGCGAAACTGCGGGCGCAGGTAGAGGCGCTTCATCTCGCAGATGTCCGGTTCGAGTTTGTGGAGGGCGACGCAGGCTGCGAGTTGGCCTTCGTATTCTGCCAGGAGCAGACGGCCATCGGGAGGAGTGTAGTCACCGGGGAGCAGGGCGAGTTCTTTGTCGAAGTTTTGGAAGCAGAGGCTGAACCCTAGGGACTGCGCGTATTCGAGGAAGAGTTCGCGGGCTTGGGATATGTGCGACTGAGACTCTGCTTGCAGGAAAGTCAAACCCTTTACCACAGGGGACACAGAGAACACAGGGGAATTCTTGAGATCTTTCGTTTTCATTTCCTCTGCGTCCTCTACGTTGAAGGTTCTTATCCCATTAGCATGCCGCCGTTTACGCTTAACACGTGGCCAGTGATATAAGACGCATCGTCTGAGGCCAAGAACGTTACTGCCGCGGCTACGTCTTCGGGTGTTCCCACGCGGCCTAGTGGAATCTGTTTGACGGCGGTCTGCTTGAATTCGTCGCTGAGAACAGCGGTCATGGGAGTTTCGATGAAGCCGGGGGCGACGGCGTTGCAGGTAATTGTGCGCGAGCCGACTTCGCGGGCGATGGCCATGGTGAGGCCGATGAGTCCGGCTTTGGAGGCGGAGTAATTGGCTTGCCCTGCTTGGCCCATCTGGCCGAAGACGCTGGTGATGTTGATGATGCGTCCCCAGCGCTGCTTGAGCATGGAACTCATGACCGCTTGGATGCAGAGATAGGCGGAGGTGAGGTTGGTTTGGAGGACGGCGTCCCAGTCGGTGCGTTTCATGCGCATGACGAGTTGGTCGCGGGTGATGCCGGCGTTGTTGACTAGGATGTCGATTTTACCGAACTGCGCGATGACGGCTTTGATGGTGGATTTGATCTGCTCTTCGTCGGCGACGTCGAGGGCAAAGGCCGCGGCCTGGCCGCCGGCGGCGGTGATTTCGGCGACGAGTTCGTTCAGCTTCTCTTGATTGCGGGCGGCGGCGGCGATGGTCGCGCCCTCTTTGGCGAGGCGGAGGGCGCAGGTGCGTCCGATGCCTTGCGAGGCGCCGGTGATCAGGGCTACGCGTCCTGAAAGGGACATTAGGGTTCTCCGGTAAATGGTGCGGTGGAACGTCGAATTATACGCGGGAGGACGGTCTGGCTTCGTTTCGGGCACTCGGAAGAGTGCGGGATTGAACCTTCAGGGTGCACGCGTGGTGAGGAACAGCAGGTTCCTCGTCGCTGTGCTCCTCGGAATGACAAAGTGATTAAGAGGTTGGATAGTAACTGAGGCACGTCCCACGAATCACTTTCATCGCGTACGAATCGCGTTGCTAATCCACAAGCGCGCCGAGTACCATTCACACACTCCTATGACGCCTTCCGGTTCGAATGTTGTGACTATGCCTAAGCCTTCTAATCCAAACTCTGACGCGGCGGGACATCGATCGACGCAGCGAGGGTCGGCTCTTGAAAAACCGTCCGTAGTTGGAACTTCGGATTCCGATTCGCTTTCGGCAGTAGCGGGCGAGAGCGCCCGCTCCACACAGACACAGGCGGAGCCTTCGACCGAAGTGTTCGCGGTGTTTGGCGTGGAGCCGGAGATTCAGGCATACGCGATGGCGAAATATTCGCGGTCGGCGCTGTCGATGAAGGAATCGCTGCGAGAAATCAGCACGCAGAAGGCGGAGAAATTCCTCAATACTTTTTACTTTCAGTACGGGCACCGGTCGATTGCGGACCTGGCGCATATCGCGCTGGCGGTGGAGCGGTTGTCGATTCTGGCGGCGATTGAGTTGGCCGACGAGCAGCGTTGGGATGGGCAGGAGCGGTCGACACGGTATCAGGATTTCAAGAAGAGCGGATATTTCACTCCGGATTTTGGCGCGGATGATGAGGCGCGAAAGCTGTATCGCGAGACTCTGGATTTCTTGTTCGCCGAGTATGAAACATTCTCGGCGGTGATGACGGATTATCTGATCAGCGTTACGCCAAAACCTGCGGACATGAAGCAGGAGGCGTACGAGCGCACGCTGAAGGCGCGGGCGTTTGACATCACGCGATATCTGCTGCCGCTGGCGACCAATACTTCGCTGGGCGAGATTGTGAATGCGCGGACTTTGGAGAACCAAGTCGCGCATCTGCTCTCGCATACGCATCGAGAGGTGCGGACGCTGGGCGAGTCGTTGAAGAAGGCGGCGACCGGGGCGGCTTACAACGTGAATGCGGAGTCGCTGCAGGATCTGGTGGCGGAGATTCGGGCGGTGAATCCGGAGTTGGGGGCACGGGCCGAGCAGGAGTTGCTGCGCGAAGTGCGGGTGGCTCCGACTTTGGTGAAGTATGCGGATCCGAATGAATATGAGATGGCGACGCGGCGGGAGTTGCGGCAGGCGGCGCAGGAGTTGATGGCCGACGAGCCGCTGGCGCCGTCGAAGGCGATTGTGGATTTGCTCGATGAAGAGCCGCTGGAAGTTGAGATCGCAACGACCCTGCTGTATGAGCATTGCCATCATTCGTACCGGCAGATTCGGCAGGCGGTGCAGGTCGCGGGGGAACGGCGGCGGCGGGAGATCATTGATCTGGGGCTGCGGCATCGCGGCAAGCATGACGAGATGCTGCGCGGATTTCGCGCTGGGCAACAATTCCGTTTCGACATTCTGATGGATACGGGCGGGTTCCGTGACATGCATCGGCACCGGCGGTGCATTCAGGTGATGCAGTCCGCCACGACGCTGCATGGATATGAAATGTTGCTCGACATGGAAGATGCGGGCGTGCGCGGGAGGTTTGAGGCGGCCATGCGGCGGGTGCAGGCGGCGGTAGAGAAGTTAGCTGGGCGCGGGACTCCGGAGGCAGAGGAGAATTCGCAGTACGCGATTCCGCTGGCGTTCCGCAAGCGGGCGCTGTTCAAGATGGATTTCGCTGAGGCGGTTTACATTTCGGAGCTGAGGACTACGCCTGCGGGGCACGTGTCCTATCGGAATGTGGCGTATGCGATGTACGAGGCGGTCGCCAGGAAGTATCCGGCGCTGGCGAAGTATTTTCGCGTGCACGATGTGACGGCGCCGGTGGATTTGCTGCAGAGGTAGTGTGTGGCTCGATTTGGAGCCTCTCTGGGGTCAACTTGGGTACTGATGGTTGGATTTTGCGGGCAGGAGTCGCCGCACCGCACGGGTTGCGGCTGCCCATTTCGGAACCTTCCAGAGGTTAATTATATTGATTCGCCTTTTCTTCGCTTCGATCTGTATGTATAATCCGGCGAGAGTTAGAAAACATTTATTTCGGCAATCATAAAAGGAGCCACTCCCATGGCGGATGAACGGGGCAAGGCGATTGAGTTGGCGTTTGCGCAGATTGAGAAACAGTTCGGCAAGGGCTCGATCATGCGGCTGGGGTCGAAGGAAGCGATCGTCCCGATCGCGGTGATCCCAACGGGTTCGATCTCGTTCGATGCGGCCTTGGGTGTCGGCGGTTTCCCGCGCGGCCGGGTGGTTGAAGTATTTGGGCCGGAGTCGTCCGGCAAAACAACGATTACATTGCAAGTGATTGCCGAGGCGCAGAAGACCGGAGGCATGGCGGCTTTTGTGGACGCAGAGCATGCACTCGATCCGGGCTATGCCAAAAAGCTGGGCGTGGATGTGGACAACCTGCTGGTTTCGCAGCCGGACTATGGTGAGCAGGCGCTCGAGATTACGGAGTCGTTGGTGCGGTCGAATGCCATTGACGTGCTCGTCGTAGACTCGGTGGCGGCTCTGGTGCCCAAGGCCGAACTCGATGGCGAAATGGGCGACAGCCACATGGGCCTGCAGGCGAGGCTGATGTCGCAGGCGCTGCGGAAGCTGACGGGCACGGTTTCGAAGTCGAGAACCTGCCTGATCTTTATTAACCAGATCCGCGAGAAGATTGGCGTGATGTTTGGGAATCCCGAGACGACCACGGGCGGCAAGGCGCTCAAGTTTTATTCTTCGGTGCGTATCGATATTCGTCGTATCGCGGCCATTAAGGACGGGGATGTGGTCACCGGTTCACGGACTCGCGTAAAGATAGTGAAGAACAAAGTTGCGGCGCCGTTCCGCGAGGCGGAGTTCGACATTCTCTACGGGGAAGGGATTTCGCGGGAAGGTGACCTGCTCGATCTGGCGTCGAACAATAATATCGTCGAGAAATCCGGTTCGTGGTACAGCTACAAGGGCGAGCGTATCGGGCAAGGCCGTGAGAATGCGCGGCAGTTCCTGAAAGACAATAAAGATGTGATGGCGAAACTGGACATCGAGGTGCGCAAGGCACTGGGATTGATTGCAACGCCAACGAAGGCGGAAGCTCCGGCGCCAGCGACGGGAGGTAAGGTCGCCACGATGCCTACCGGGACTGAGGCGGCAAAGGCGCCGATTGTCGCGGCGAGACGCTGAACATTGTCGGCACTTGCCAGCCAACTGGATGGCGTTCAAGGGACCTAGGTTTTCGTAGCGCGTTCGCATGGATGGTGCGCGCAGGAGCCTAGGTCCTTCGCTTTGTTCGAGATGACAGTTTGACTTGATCTGGGTTCTTGAGTTGCCAGTTCCGCTGGTGCTGGCAGAGACCCGGGCCCTTGCTTCGGACGACGAGCACGTGCCGCGACGCGCGTTCGGCCACCATCATTCCTTGATTGCCATTGTTGCTCCCGCCCGCATAAAATCCTTATTGCTGCATCGATGTTCCTTGAACCAGCACTTGCGATTGCTCGACCTTCGCCTTTCCTGTGAGGATGATTGAATAAGGGAATCGCTGTCTATCCAGGATCGTTTGATCCGCCCACAAACGGGCACCTCGACTTGATTGAGCGAGGCAGCAAGATCTTCGAAGAACTGGTGGTGGCGATTCTGCGGAACTCGGAGAAGAGTCCCGATGTTCACCGTGTCGGAGAGGCTGGAGATGCTGCGAGAGCTGACAGCCGATCTGAAGAATGTCCGGTTGGATACGTTCGACGGGCTGATGGTGGAGTTCGCGAAATCGATTGACGCGAAGTGCGTGCTGCGCGGGATTCGGGCGATCAGCGATTATGAGTATGAGCTGCAGATGGCGCTGATGAATCGGAAGCTCGAACCGACGCTGGAGACGGTGTTCATGATGCCCGCGGACAAGTATTCGTATGTGAGTTCGCGGCTGGTGCGGGAAGTGGCGCAGGCAGGCGGGCCGGTGAAGGGGCTGGTGCCGGAAGTAGTGGAGCAGAAACTGCGGGAGAAGATTGATCCCGCATATAAACTTCGGGACACGCAGTTGGCGGAAGTACCCAGAAAAAGGAAGAGGAAGGCATGACCACGGCGACGGTAGAAGCGCTAAGACTTACCGAGAGAATCAATCGCATAGAACCTTCGGCCACGATGGCAGTGGTAGCAGAGGCGGAAAAGCTGCGTTCGCAGGGAATCGATGTGGTGGATTTCGGAGCGGGCGAGCCGCATTTCTCGACGCCGCAGCACATCAAGGACGCCGCGATTGCCGCGATCAATGGAAACTTCACGAAGTACACGGCGGTGGCTGGAACGGCGGAGTTGCGCGACGCTATTGCCCGTCGGCACAAAGTGGATTTCGATTCGGATTACCGGCGCGAGGAAGTGATCGCGTCGACCGGCGGGAAGCATGCGTTGTTCAACGCGATTCAGGTTTTGGTGGATCACGGCGACGAGGTAATTCTGCCGGTGCCGTACTGGGTTTCGTTCAAAGACATCGTCCGTTATGCGGGTGGGAATTGCGTTCTGCTGGAGTCGGATGAGGCGCAGGGATTCCGTGTGACGGCGGAGATGGTGGCGCGGTTGATCACGCCGCGCACGAAGGTGATTATTCTCAACTCGCCGTCGAATCCATCGGGCGCGGTGATGAGTCCGGAGGATATGACCGAAGTGATTCGTCTGGCGCACCAGCGCGGCATCTGGGTGCTGTCGGATGAGTGCTACGTCTACCTGAGTTACACCGGGAAGAATTTTTCGGTGGGGGCGCTGCGCGAGTATAAGGAGCGTTTCGTTGTGCTGGGGTCGCTGTCGAAAACCTACGCGATGACTGGATGGCGGCTGGGGTACGCGATGGCTCCAGCGGCAGTGACGAGCGCGATGGCGAAGCTGCAGAGCCAGTCGACATCGAATCCGACGTCGATCGTGCAGAAGGCGGCGGTGGCGGCGCTGAACGGGCCGCAGGAGTGCGTGGCGGAGATGCGGCGGGAATATATCGAACTGCGGGATCATGTGGTGAAGGGGCTGCGCGCGATCCCGGGAATTAGTTGCACGCTTCCGGAAGGAGCGTTCTACGCGTATCCGAATATTTCTTCTTTTCTTGGTCGTGGCGGGCTGAAGTCGGCGTCGGATGTGGCGGGACGACTGCTGCGGGAAGCGCACGTCGCCACCGTTCCGGGCGAAGGGTTCGGGACGAGCGATCACATTCGCGTGTCGTATGCGACTTCAAAGGCGGAACTGGATCGCGGGCTGGAGCGCATGCGAAAATTCTTCGGGGCCTTGAAGTCTTAATCTTCTGTGGACAGGATTTTCAAACACTTCAACCACAGGGGTCACTGGGGGGCACAGGGGAAGATTCTGGGTCGGCGGAGGCCGTTCCGTAGAGGGCGGCCTTTTTCTTGGGCGCTAATCTGAATGGGAAACCTTTATCCATTGTTGATGCTGCCGGGATTTGATCCGCGTCCGTGGGGAACGCAGGATTTGTCGCCGATTTATCCAAATCACAAGTTTGAAGAGAAGATTGGCGAGGCCTGGTTGAGCGGCGACGATTGCAAGGTCGCCAATGGGCCCCTCACCGGAAAGACTCTTGCGCAACTGAGCGAGCAGTTCAAGCGCGAGTTGGTAGGCGAGGCGGCGCGCGATGCGAAACGGTTTCCTCTGCTGCTGAAGTTTCTTTTTCCGCACGAGAAGCTGTCGGTGCAGGTTCATCCCGACGACAAGCAGGCTTTGCGCGTGGGCCAGCCTTGGGGCAAGACGGAGTGCTGGTACGTGGCGCATGCGAAGCCGGGAGCGCAGATTGGGCTGGGTCTGAAATCGGGCGTGACTGTGGCTCAGTTGGAAGAAGCGATCCATGAAAAGCACGCGGAGGATGTTCTCAACTGGGTCAATGTTTATGCGGGTGACATGATCTACGTTGCGGGCGGGACGGTGCACACGCTGGGACCGGGATCGGTGATCGTGGAAACGCAGCAGCAGTCGGACACAACGTATCGTTTGTATGATTACGGACGTCCCCGCGAATTGCATTTGAAGGACGGCATGGCGGCGGTGAAGGAGAAGGTGGGGTCGGGGAAGGTGGTGCGTCCGGCGCCGAAGCAGATGAGTGGAGGAAAGAATCGGTACGCGCCGCTGGTGGCCGCTCCTTATTTCGTGGTGGACATGTTTGAGGCGAAGGATCCGCTGGAACTGGCGACCCGCGACGATTCCGGGAAGAGTTCGGTGCAGATTCTGGTTGCGGTGGAAGGGTGCGGAGTGATCGAGGCGGCAGGGGCCGACCCGGTGACTCTGACGAAGGGCGATGCGGTTGTGGTTCCGGCGTGTGTTGGAGATTTTCGAGTGCGTCCGCAGTGGGCGCTGGAATTCTTGCGGGCGTATGTGCCGGGCGGGGCTTTGCCTGAGCCGAAAACGAGAATGTAGGGAAGCATTCTAGAGTTCAGATTGATGATTTCAGATTTTTAGATCTGCGACGAGCGGCAACTTAGAGGCCTGCAGCGATACGAGAGGCATGGCGAAGAGCTCACATTTTTGTCCTGTGATATTGGCTGGCGGGCGCGGGACGCGCTTTTGGCCACTGAGCCGCAGGAAGCGCGCCAAGCAGCTGCTTGCGCTCGACGGCAAGCAGACGATGATTCAGCAGACGGTGGCGCGGTTGCTGCCGCTGGCTGCGGCGAAGAAATTCTGGATCATCACCAACGACGATCTGCGGCCGGCGATTTTGAAGCAGTTGCCGAAACTTCCCAAGACCCAAGTGCTGGCCGAACCGGTGGGACGAAATACGGCTCCAGCGATCGGGTTAGCGGCGTTTTTATTGTTGCGCGAGAATCCGGAGGCGGTGTTGGGATTGTTTCCCTCGGATCACGTGATTGCGGACGAGGCGCGGTATCGCGAGACTCTTAAGCGCGCGATTGAGATTGCTGTTGCGGGCGCAAATATTGTGGTGCTGGGCGTTCGACCGACGCGTGCGGAAACCGGGTACGGATATATCGAGGTGGGTAGCGCGTTTCAAGGTGAGGCGCTGCGCGTGCGGCGGTTTACGGAAAAACCCGACGCGACGAAGGCTGTGGAGTTCGTGGCCGCTCGGAATTATTTCTGGAACAGCGGAATGTTTTTGTGGAGCGCACGAACGCTGGCGGAAGCGCTGAGAGAACATTTGCCGAAGACGGCTTCTCTGCTGGAAGAGATTGCGGCGGCGTTCGGCACGCGCAAGTTCGCGGCTACTTTTCAAAAGCTCTATCCCAAATGCGAGAACATCAGCGTGGACTATGCAGTGCTCGAGCCGCGGTCGGCGAAGGGCGAGCAGGCGGGAAATATTTTCTGCCTGCCAGCGGATTTTGGGTGGAATGATCTGGGGTCGTGGACGGCGCTGCACGAGCATCACACGGCGAAGAGTAATCCGCCGGAAGGCAACCTGGTGGCGGCTTCTGGCGTGTTTCTGAGGAATGCGAAGGGCAATTATCTTTACGCCCCTGGCAAATTTGTTGCGGCGGTGGGGGTGAAAGACCTTGTAGTGGTGGAGACTCCGGATGCATTGCTGATCACGACGCGGGAACACGCGCAGGATGTGGGCAAGGTTGTGAAGTATCTCGACGAGAAGAAGCTGCACAAGCTGACGTAGGGAACCTGAATTTCAAAACATGGCGCAAGAGATCAAGTTCGGAACCGATGGGTGGCGTGGAGTTATCGCGGATGACTTCACCTTTGAGAACGTGCGACGCGTGGCGGCCGCGATCGCTTCGTATGTTTTGAAATACGAAGAAGCGCAGCGCGGAGTCTGCATCGGATACGACACACGGTTTATTTCTGGACGCGCTGCGCAAATTGTGGCGGAGGTGATTGCCGCTGCTGGCATTCCGGTGAAGCTGGCCAACGATTACACGCCGACACCTGCGGTTTCCTACGCGGTGAAGACGCTGGGAGCAGCGGGCGGCGTGATGGTGACGTCGAGCCACAATCCGTGGAACTGGAATGGAGTGAAGTTCAAAGGGAAGTTCGGCGGGTCGGCGACTCCGGCGATCATGAAGAAGATCGAGGAGGAGATGGCGTTGGGCGCCGCTCCCAAGGGAAAAGCGGCGCGCGTGGAGGAAGTTGATTTCAAGCCGGCGTACGTCGCGGCAGTCTGCGGCTTCGCCGACATGGATCTGATCGCGAAGACGAAATTCAAGTTTGCGGTAGACGCGATGTACGGCTCTGGACGGGGTGTTCTGCCTGGGATTTTCGCAGAGAATGGGGTGCAGCATATTGCGATTCGTCAGGAAGTGAATCCGCTGTTTCCGGGGATCAATCCGGAGCCGATCGAGCCGCACACGGCGATGCTGCAGGAGACAGTCGTGCGGGAGAAATGCGACGCGGGGCTCGCCACCGACGGGGATGCGGATCGCATTGGTGCAGCGGCGGAAGATGGCAGCTTCGTGGATTCGCACAAAATCTTTTGCGTGTTGCTGCGCTGGTTGCTGGAGCGCAAGAAATGGCCGGGCGACGTGGTGCGGGCATTCAATACGACGCGCATGCTCGATCGTATCGCCGCGAAGTACGGGCGGAAATTGCACGAGACTTCGATCGGATTCAAATATGTTGCAGATCTGATGATGGAGCATGAAATCCTGATTGGAGGGGAGGAGTCGGGCGGGATTGGATACTCACGCTTTTTGCCAGAGCGCGATGGCGTGCTGAATTCCCTGCTTCTGGCCAATGTGATGGCGGAAGAAGGCAAACCGTTGGGAGTGTTGGTAGCGGATTTGCAGCGCGAGTTTGGTCCGCACTATTACGGGCGGCGCGATCTGCAAATTCCGGAAGACGTCAAACAGAACGCGATCCAACGCGCGCGCGCGGACAGCACGCAGAAGCTGGGACGATATCGCGTGATCAAGAAGGAGAACCTCGACGGCGTGAAATTCTTTCTGGATGCTCCTACGGACGGGAACGGAGCGGAGGCGTGGATTTTGTTTCGCGCGTCGGGGACCGAGCCACTGCTTCGGCTTTACAGCGAGGCTGCGTCTCGGGATTTGGTCCGCGAGATTTTGGCGAGTGGTGAAGGATTCGTGAACGGCCGCCCTTAGCCTGCTTCAGAAGATGTTGGCCCACGCAGTTTTCCAGGCCCCGGTCCCTACGATGTGTCCCGAATCAACGTGTGACATAGCGTGCGAGAGACTTAGGCGCAAGGGTTCGCCGGGAAAGTGCGATACTTCTGATAGGCATCATGCTATAGACAACATGGCAGACGATCCAATTCTGATTCAGGCAACCTCGGTTCAGCAAAGCCCGGTTCAGCCAAGTCCGGTGCAGGAGGATTCGCCTGAAGCGCAGCGCTACAACCGAATTCGGCGTTGGTTGGGGATTGCCGATTTCGTGGTTGGGTTTGTATTTTTGATTGTCTTGCTGGTGACGGGCTGGTCGGGATGGCTGCGTGACCTCGCGTACCGTGTTGGATTTCAAAGTTATACGCTGTCGCTCTTCATCTACCTTCTACTTTTACTCGTGATCAGCAAAGCGCTTGGGATTGGGCTCGACTACTACGGATTCCGGCTGGAACGCGCCTTCAAGCTTTCGACGCAGAGATTCCGGTCGTGGGCGTGGGACGAGGTCAAGGGGTTTCTGGTTGGGCTCGTGTTGGGCGGCGTGGTGGTGGAGTTGTTGTACCTCACCATCAGACAATGGCCGCAACATTGGTGGCTGCTGGCGTGGGCGCTGTTCATGGGGCTGTTCATCGTGCTGGCGCAACTGGCGCCGGTGGTGCTGTTTCCCATCTTCTACAAATTCGAACCGCTGGATAACGAAGAGTTGCGGCGGCGGCTCGTGGTGTTGAGCGAGCGGGCCGGGACGCGGGTGCGCGGTGTGTATCGCTGGAAGCTTTCTGAAAAAAGCAAGAAGGCGAATGCAGCGCTCACTGGATTGGGTGCGACGCGCAGAATTATTCTGGCCGACACTCTGCTCGACAACTATTCCGCCGACGAGATTGAGGCAGTGCTGGCGCACGAACTCGGGCACCACGTGCATCGCCATATTCTGAAGAGCATTTTCGTTCAGGCGGGGATTACGCTTCTTGGTTTCTGGGTGGCAAACTGGGCTCTGCATTATGCTGTGGACCATCGCTTATTCGACTTCGAGGATTGTCTGACTTCGCTAACCTCCCGCTGCTGGCGCTGGTTTCGGTGGTGCTGTCGTTTTTGCTGATGCCAGCGCTCAACGCGTATTCGCGATTTAACGAGCGGCAGGCGGACCGATATGCCTTCGAATCGATTGCGAGCGTGGAACCGTTCATTTCTTCGATGAACAAGCTGGCAGAGCAGAATCTGACGGAGCGGACTCCGTCGAAATGGGTGGAATGGTTTTTCCACTCGCATCCGGCCATTTCGCGACGACTGGCGGCGGCGGAGGCGTGGCACAAAACGAACGCGCACCTTCATATTTAGGTTTAGGCGCGGGCCCGCCTGGTCAGCGTTTGCTGAGAATTTCGATTACCCGCTGCAAGTCTTCTTCGGTGTCGACGCCGATGCTGTCGTGTGGAGTCTCGCCCACATAGATGGAGATGCCGTTTTCGAGAAAACGGAGTTGCTCGAGGCGCTCACTTTTTTCGAGCGACGATTCGGGCAACGCTACGAAGCGGTCGAGAGCAGGTTTGCGATAGGCGTAGAAACCCAGGTGTTTGAAATAGCGCGGACTGGTGCCGTCGCGATCGAAAGGGATCGTTGCGCGGGAAAAATACAGGGCGCGGCCGTCTAGATCGGTTACGACTTTTACGGCGTTCGGGTTAGGGATATCGACTGGGGCAGCGGGCGTCATTATTGTGCCGACTTGTGCCCGCGGGTTCTCCATGACCTGCAGCAGCGTCGCGATTTGTTCAGGGCGGGTGAGAGGTTCGTCTCCCTGGACATTGATGTAGACGTCGGCGGACTCGCGGTTCGAAACTTCGTGCACGCGCTCGGTGCCACTGCGATGAGATGTGGAAGTCATCTGTGCGTCCCAGCCGTGGCAGCGACAGGCGTCCATGATTTCTTCGGAGTCGGTGGCGACCAGAACTTTCGCGAGAAGCGGCGATGAACGCACGGCTTCGTAGACGATGCCGATGAGCGGCTTGCCTGCGATCTCGCGCAGCATTTTGCGGGGCAGACGCGCGGAGGCGAGACGGGCAGGGATGACGGCGATCGCTTTCATGGAGTTTATTTTGACCGGAAGGGCAATGCGGTTTTACTCCACGCGGAGCGCAGGAAATGAACCACGATCATCATGCCGGAAAGTATAGCGGGATTGATGCGAAGAGTTTGACCAATTTAGCGAGCGCCCATAAAATTGAGGTCTGGACGTAACGCTCCAAGCGGATCGTAGCTTCCGTGCGGTGAGCGCCGGTTCCGAACTGGCGCGAGCTTGTTTTGAATATCCCTCCAGTTTGCTGGCAAGTGGCGGCGTAGCTCAGGTGGCTAGAGCGACGGTCTCATAATCCGTAGGTCGTAGGTTCGAGTCCTACCGCCGCCACCAAATTCAAATTGAGTAAATGCGCGCATAGATTGAAGTAGATCGGGCCCCTGCGTCTACTATTGCGCGTCGTTACTCGCGACGAGAGCAGTCTTCGCTCTAACATGGCCGCGTGGTTAATATGCAGATTCTTGCAGGTTGACAGCGGGCCCTCAGTCGGGCAAGCTTCGACGGTACATCTGGTTCGTCTGAACAGTTCACTTGCACATCCCCTCTCCCCTGCACGACTTTTTCTCGTGGTGGCTGGCATTGCTTGAAAAGGAAAGAGTGATGAAGAGATTCTTGCAGTTCTCCTTCTTGCGTGCGGCTGGGCTGATCGCGTGTATTTCCGCGCTGAGCGGGCTGTCCCAGGGTGCAACCCGCTATGTCATCGCGAACGATGACACAGGCTTTCCCTTTTCTTCGGGCGTCACCCTTTATACCGTGGGCGCGGACGGTGCGTTGACTCTCAAGCAACGAATCCTGACTGGCGGATCTGGAATTGGCGGTGGATATTTTGGTGCGAAGCGGGTGGCTGTGCTCGACAACGGCAATCAGCAGTGCGCCTATCTGTCGGACGCTGCGAACGGCGTGATCGAAGGAATTGCCATTGAAACTCTAACCGCTGTCGGCACTGTTTCAGGTTCGGTCACTGACGGTGGCACTTCGAACGGGATTGGGCTGGCGGTGAACGATCAATATTTGTATGCCAGCTTCACCGATTCCAACACCATCGGAACTTTTGCCGTAGAGGCAGGATGCCATCTCACGTTTCTGAACGATACGCCGGTTGCGGGGTTGAACGCGGGCGTCATCAACGGCATGACCATTCACGGGAATCTGATGGTTGCCACCTATACGGATGGCTCCATCGAGTCGTTTGATGTTTCGGGCGGTACTCCAGTGTCCGATGGCGACGAACAGTTGTCCACCGCGACGGTGCGATCGCAGGACGCTTCGTATCCGAATTCGATCGACATTACGCGGGATGGGAGGTTCGCCATTTTCGGCGACACCTCAACGTCGCTGGTGGTGGAAGTTTCGCACATTGTCTCCGGCAAGCTGAGCAAGACGGTGGTCTACAAGTCTGCGGCCAGCATCAGCTCCAGCAATGTCATGTTGAGCCCGGATGAAACTATGCTGTATGTGGCGAACACTCAGGGCGACGCGGTATCTGCACTGTATTTCAACAGGGCAACCGGCAAGCTGTCTGCCGGGTGCACCTCGGGTCCGCTCAAGGGTCAATCGGCGAAGTGGTCGTACCTGGCAAGTATGGCCCTGATGGGGCAAACCGGAAACGGTGGCGGCGTATATGTGGCTGAGTTTGGCAATCCGTCTTCACTTGCAACCGTGAGGCTGGATGCCTCAGGTCAGACCTGTTCGCTGCAGGAGGACCCGAAGTCCCCGGTTGCAGACCCGAACAGCACCGGACTTCTGTCGATTGGCAGTTTCCCTCCCCGGGTTTTCTGAGAATGTTTTCAAAGAATGATTGCGTGGACGGGCTGCCCTCTTCCTTAGTTAGGGTCCTGCGAAGATAAAGGAGTTGCGTATGTGCTCGGTGTCGAGATGGGTGTTAACGATCGTCCTCTCCGGATTGAGTTTCTCGGAGCTTGTGGCGCAATGTCCCGCGCGTCCGGATACGGGTACAGTTGTGAACAATCCTGTCAGCATTTCCTCGCAGAATGGAGTTCTTTCTGCCGAACTCACGATGGCGCGTTCGGTGGATAGCGCCGGTTACACGCACTATTGCTACAAATACTTCGCAGGCAATCAGGTGATTGAGGCCCCAACTTTGAGGGTGAACCGCGGGGACGAGCTGGTGCTCGACGTCCTGAACCGCATTCAGGATGACGACCCGATGAAGATGACGATGGCGATGCCGAGTTCGGGTGACAATGTGTGCGGAGACGGCGGAGCTGTTAGCGTTGATGCCACGAACGTGCATTTTCACGGCATGAATATTTCTCCAAGATGCCATGAGGATGATGTGCTGAACACTTTGATTCAGCCGGGCAAGGGCGCGTTCAAATACGACATACGGATTCCACAGACTCAGATGCCAGGACTGTATTGGTACCATCCGCACGTTCACGGTTTTACGGAATTTCAAGTGAATGGGGGAGCGGCCGGCGCTCTGATTGTTGAGGGGATGGAGAAGATTCATCCGGAGGTCGCTGGGCTGACGGAGCGCGTCTTCATTGTTCGGCAGCAGTATCTGGTTCCCTGGGTGCCGGGGCCTTACGAGCTGACACTGAACTACCAGGTTGCTCCTCTCCCCGGGCACACGCCAGCGAAGCCGATCATCCAAATGAAGCCCGGCGAGAAACAGTTCTGGCGGGTAGCGAATGCCACCATCCAAGACTTTCTGCCGCTACAGGTAACGGTTAATGGCAAGGCACAGCCACTGGAGGTGGTCGCGCTCGACGGCTATCCCTTGGCCAAGATCAGGACGCAAGATGCGATCTTGATTCCGCCGGCGGGACGGGCTGAATTCATTGTGCAAGCGCCCGCGAGTGGTGCGATTGCAACTCTCGACACGGGAGCTTATTCCACGGGTCCGACGGGAAATCCGGACATTGCGCAGCCGCTTGCCGCGATCCAGGTTACGGACAAAGCAGCTTCCTCACCGATGCCAAAGGCGTCGTCGCCGTCGTCCTCTGAGGAGTTCAACGCTCAGAACCTCGCCGATCAGGCTGTGACGGCGCAACGCCGTCTCTATTTCTCGGAAGAGTTTGGCGGGACGAACGGGCCTATTCAGTTTTACCTTACCGTCGAAGGACAGAAGCAAAAAGTGTTTGAAGCGGACGAAAAGCCTGTCATCACGACGAAAGTTGGGGCGGTGGAGGACTGGACGATCGAAAATCGCGCCCTTGAGACGCACGCCTTCCACATACACCAGATTCACTTTCTGGTGACGGAAGTTGACGGAAAGGCGGTCGCCGACAAAGACCTGCGCGATACGGTCGAGATCCCTTACTGGGATGGCAAGGGACCGTACCACAACGTGAAGGTGCGAATGGATTTTCGTGATCCGAAGATCTCTGGCATGTTTGTGTTTCACTGCCACATTCTGCTGCACGAAGACCTCGGCATGATGCACAAGATCCTGGTCGAGCCATAGTAAGGCCCGATCGCGAGAGGAATAATACGTATGCGTAAAACAGTGCTGGTTATTTTGGCTGGTGGACTGTTAGTAATGGGCGGATACATTGCTGGAACCGGCAAAACGGCCGTCGTTCACGCGGGATCGCCGATGGCGATGTCGAGCGCGGTTCCGAAATCCTACGGCAAGTTGGTGGCCGCCATTCCAGATTCCATCGGCACTGGCCTGATCTTTGAAGATAAGGACGGCATGATCCGCTTCGTCAGCATGACCGGCATGAAGGAAGGAGAGCTGGCGCGCTATGACCAGACTCCAACTCGCGGGGGCATTCCAAAATCCTACGGCCATCTGGTAAGTGCGGTGGTGAACAACGGCAGCACCGGACTGGTCTTCGAGGACGCCAACGGAGTGATTCGGCTTGTCACGATCACCGGCGTGACCGAGGCGGAATTGAGCCGTAATTGAATTGTGGGCTGCAGCCGTTCTTTTTAATTTTTCGGGGCTGAGCGCCCCGCATCATCCCGTTCCAGGGTGACGTTTCATCGTCATAACATTCAGTGTGGCCGGGCTGTCGACCTTTGCTCACCCTGGACCGCCGGGGGCGGCTTTCCCAGATGGCCATTGTTTATCCGCATCCCCCCTTCTTCATCCTTAGTTCATCCGGACGAGGTGTTTCGCACCATGGTCCCCGAGCCGCTCTGCGGTTGTGCGTGAGTGTTATCTTGGTGAAGCGCAGGGACCAGAGCGCGTGGATTCCACAATTCATGGACGTTCTCGAAAAACTCTTTGAGCAACATTTTCATTCGCCAGTCACGCAGGTGTTGCCGCTGCAGGGCGAACTCGGCGGTTCGGGTCGCAAGATCATCCGGCTGGAAGGCGACAAAGGCAGCGCGATCGGGATCCTGTACGGCGTGCGGGAAGAGAACGTCGCTTTCCTCGAGTTCACTCGTCATTTCCGCAAGCACGGTTTGCCGGTGCCGGAGATTTACGCCGAGGACCTCGATCATGGGGCGTATCTCGAAGAGGATCTGGGAAACACGTCTCTGTTTGAATTTCTTTCGAAGAATCGCACGGGAGAGAACGTTGCGCCGGCGGTGGTTGAAGCTTATCGAAAAGTGATCGCGACGTTGCCGCGGTTTCAGATTGAAGCGGGCAAGGATCTGAATTACAAGGTGTGTTATCCGCGGGGAAGTTTCGACCGGCAGTCGATTGCGTGGGACCTGAACTATTTCAAGTACTATTTTTTGCGGCTGGCGGGGATTCCGTTCAGCGAGCAGGCGCTGGAAGATGACTTCAGCAAGTTGACCAAGTTTTTGCTGAGCGCGGGGCGGGATTACTTTCTTTATCGAGACTTCCAATCGCGCAACATCATGCTGCGCGACGGGCAGCCGTTCTTTCTCGATTATCAGGGCGGGCGGAAGGGTGCGCTGCAGTATGACGTGGCGTCGCTGCTGTTCGACGCGAAGGCTGATTTGCCGCCGGAACTGCGACTGCAGTTGCTCGATCATTATCTAGACGCACTGGGCGGGTTTGCTGATCTGAAGCGCGATGCATTCATGCAGCACTACTACGCGTTCGTGTACATCCGCATCATGCAGGCGCTGGGGGCGTATGGATTTCGCGGATTTTATGAGCGCAAGGCGCATTTCCTGCAGAGCGTGCCGTATGCGCTGAAGAATCTGCGATGGTTGCTGCACAACGTGACATTGCCGATTGCGCTGCCGACACTGATGGGCGCATTCAACAGCATGCTTGGGTCGGAGAAATTGCAGGGGCTGGCGTCGGATGCAGATAACCTGGTCGTGCGAGTTTTCAGTTTCTCATTTCATCGCGGGCTGCCGAAGGACGACAGCGGGAATGGCGGCGGATTTGTTTTTGACGGACGCAGCTTGCCGAATCCCGGGCGAGAAGAGCGATTCAAGGCGCTGACTGGGAGAGATGCTCCGGTGATCGACTACCTCAATCAGCAGGAGAGCGCGCATCAGTATCTGGCGAGTGTGATGTCGCTGGTGGATGCGAGCGTGAGTAGCTACCAGCGGCGCGGGTTCAAGCATCTGATGGTGTCGTTCGGATGCACGGGCGGGCAGCATCGGTCGGTGTATCTGGCGGAGCAGCTGGCGAAGCATCTGCGCGGGCGAAATGGAGTTGAGGTCGTCGTCGTTCATCGCGAATTGGAGAGGATGGCGGCGGAGAAGGCCGAGTCACAGAGAGCGGGCCAATGAAGGCCATGATTCTGGCCGCGGGACTAGGCACGCGGCTGCGTCCGCTGACGGATGATCGTCCGAAAGCTCTGGTGGAAGTTGCAGGGCACACGCTGTTGGAGATTACGCTGTCTCGGTTGCGTGGCGCGGGGATTCGCGAAGTAATCGTCAATGTGCATCACTTTGGCGACATGGTTGTTGACTATCTGAGGAAGCACGACAACTTCGGGATGCGGATTGAGATTTCGCGCGAAGAAGTGTTGCTCGATACTGGCGGCGGGCTGAAGAAGGCGGCGTGGTTTTTTCTGGGCTCCGGCGATTCGGAGCCATTTCTTTTGCATAACGTCGACGTGATCAGCACCATCGATCTGCAGCGGATGGTCGCGTTTCACCGGGAGAATCAGGCCTTGGCAACGCTGGCGGTGCAGGAGCGGGAGACGTCGCGGTACTTGTTGTTTGATGAGCAGGGGCGACTTTGCGGGCGGCGCACGCGGGGGAAGGAGCCAGAGATTCTCCGCAGCTCTAATCAGGTGCGGGCGCTGGCGTTTTCCGGAGTGCATGTTATTTCTCCGCGGTTTCTTTCGATGATGACAGAGGATGGAGTCTTCTCGATCATTAATACTTATCTGCGAGTTGCGGGACAGGGAGAGAAGATCGTTGCGTTTCCGGGCGGATGAATATTATTGGCGCGATCTTGGGAAGCCGGAGAGTGTGGCGCAGGCGGCGGAGGATTTTGAGAGGCAGGTTGTTCGGTTATAGCAGAGGCATCGGCAGTCTCGATGGCGTCGGTATGTGGTGCGGTTTCAGGTATCCCTCCGGGATACGGATTCCGCTTGGCGATCACCCGGCGTCTGAAACGCCGGGCTATTTTCGAACGTCCCTCCGGGACGAGAGTACGGTATGTCATCTTGCGCTCCCGATTCCCGCGGACGTCGGCAATTGGCGCTAACGGTTTCGGAACGGAGGTTCGCGTCCACTCCGGAAGGTGGCAAGAGCGGTAAATCTGAGACGTGATTGGGCGCTCTGATGGGCGAGTCCTGACTTTCCCCTTGCACGCCGTCCTGCCCTTCGATACCATCTCTTCACCTTTTGAAATGAAATGATGAACTGTTACCTACACCGAATTAGCGTTATCGTCCGCGGGATGCGAGTTACGGTACCCACCGCGGAGTGGAGGGATACAGCGAGCTGAGAAACAAGAAATCTTAAAGGCTCATGAATCCCGCCCCGCCAGGAACTGGCTCGGTGGGTTTTGCTATTTAGGGGAAGATGAAAAGAGACGTGCTAATTAAGGGTACTGAGTTGGAACACGAGCAGTAGCCGCACGCGAGATCCCTCGGCCCGCTGGAGAAAACGCGTGCCTTCGGGATGACGCCAATTGAAATTGGGCTGCGAAATTTAGACCGCCTTTACCGGATTAAGGACAACGGCCATGGCTGACAAAAATGCGACTGCCAAGAGTATGACCGGCGCGAGCATCATGTGGGAATGCATTGAGCGCGAAGGGGTGAAGACTGTTTTCGGCTATCCCGGCGGCGCGATTTTGCCGGCGTATGACGCGCTCAAGGGCAGCAAGATCCATCACATTCTGGTGCGTCACGAGCAAGGCGCCACGCACATGGCGGATGGATATGCGCGCGCCAGCGGGAAGGTGGGCGTTGCGGTCGCGACTTCGGGGCCGGGTGCGACCAACATGGTGACGGGGATCGCGACGGCGATGCTCGACTCGTCGCCGATCGTTTGTATTACCGGTCAGGTTGGAAGCAAGCTGATCGGGTCGGACGCGTTTCAGGAGACCGACATCACGGGCGTGACTCTGCCCATCACGAAGCACAACTATCTGGTGACGCATGCCAGCGAAGTTGCGCGGACGATTCGCGAGGCATTTTATGTGGCACGGTCGGGGCGGCCGGGGCCGGTGCTGGTCGACATTACAAAGGACGCGCAGCAGACGACATGCGAATTCGATTGGGAGGCGGCGAAGCCGCAGTTGCCGGGATATCGTCCGGATTTGTCGCCGGAGCCGAAAGAATATGAGCAGGCGCTGGAGTTGATTCACAATTCCAAACGCCCTGTGATTCTGGCAGGACACGGGATCATCATTTCTGGAGCCATGCACGAGGTGCGCGAGTTTGCCGAGAAGGCGGGAATTCCGGTTGCGCTGACATTGCTTGGGATTGGCGCGTTTCCCGCGGCTCATCCGCTGAACCTGGGAATGATGGGGATGCACGGCGAAGCGTGGGTGAATCATACGATTCAGGAAGCAGACTTGTTGCTTGCGTTCGGAATGCGATTTGACGATCGCGTGACTGGCAACTTGAAAACGTATGCGCCGAACGCGAAGAAGATTCATATCGAGATTGATCCGGCGGAGATCAATAAGAATGTGAAAGTGGATGTGCCGCTGGTTGGCGACTTGCGCGAAGTTCTACACGAGTTGCTGCCGCATGTGGAATCGATCGACCGCAGCGAGTGGCTCGATCTCATCGACAAACTGAAGGGCGACTCTGCGGTGCGAGATATACAGAACCTGCCGGACAGCGGGCATCTTTATGCGGCGCACGTCATCAACGATTTGTGGCGCGAGACGCGCGATGGCGAGACGGTAGTCGTAACCGACGTTGGCCAGCACCAGATGTGGGAGGCGCAGTACTACAAGCACGAGAAGGCGCGGAGTTTGATCACGTCCGGCGGACTGGGGACGATGGGATTCGCATTGCCAGCGGCGATTGGCGCGAAGGTGGCGCGGCCCGAGGCGGAGGTTTGGGTGGTGGTGGGCGATGGCGGTTTCCAGATGACGCTGTGCGAACTGGCGACGATTGTGCAGGAGAAGCTGAATGTGAATATTGCGATCATCAACAACGGTTTCCTGGGGATGGTGCGGCAGTGGCAGGAGTTTTTCTACGAGCGGAACTATGCGGCGACGCCGTTGCTGAATCCGGACTTCGCGAAACTCGGCGAGGCTTATGGGATTCGCAGCATGACGGTGAAGGAGCGATCGCAAGTCGTGCCGGCGGTCCGGGCGGCGCGGCAGCATGATGGTCCGATGCTGATCAATTTTTGCGTGGAGCAAGAGGATACGGTGTATCCGATGGTGGCGGCGGGGGCATCGTTGCATGAGATGATCCGGCGGCCGAGCAAGATTGTGGAGACGGCAGCGGACGAGTAGACGGGCAAAACAGAACCTCAGGGCTAAAGCCCACGTCATTGTGGGCTTTGGCGGTACGACTGGAAGTCGTACCCTTCCCGATATAAACAGAGAAAAACATGCTGAACACATACGTGGTGTACGTGGAAAATAAGCCGGGCGTGCTGACGCGGGTGGCGTCGTTGTTTCGGCGGCGGGCGTTCAACATCGATTCACTCACGGTTGGGCGCACGGAGAAGCCCGAGGTTTCGCGTATGACGATTACCGTCGATGCGGACCACGACCAGGCGCGGCGCATTGAGGCGAATCTGTACAAGTTGGTGAACGTGCTTCTGGTCGAAAACATTACGAACGAGCCGGCGATTGTGCGCGATCTCGCGATGATCAAAGTTGCGGCGACGCACGAGGCGCGCTCGCATGTGCTGGAGTTGGCGAGCGTGTTCCGCGCGCGGGTGGTCGATGTGGCGCCGGATTCGTTGACGATTGAGATCACCGGCGGGGAAGACAAGATTGACGGGTTGCTGGAGGTGCTGCGTCCGTACGGAGTGCTGGAGATGGTGAGGACGGGCATTGTCGCGATGCGACGCGGGAAGTCGTCTAGCGGCACGCCGGTGGCGAGCGGCACGGATCAGGATGTGTCCGAGGAGGATGTTTCGCATTCTGTGTAGTCGTACGTTGCCGGTCGGTTACACGTAGAGTTGAGATTATTGTGGAGTTTCAGGCATCCCTGGGGGATGCGGTTTCTCTTTGGCCAACTACCCCGGCCTTGGAAACGCCGGGCTATTTTCGGGAGTGCCTCCGGCACTCGATCCGCGAGAGCCTTCCCTTCCCCCCTTGCAAAACAATCATTCGACAGCATGCTGGCTAACGGTCAAACGCGCTTGCTTATTTCGTCGCGGCGGAAGGCGCGGCGGCTTTCGCGCGGGCCAGGTCGCGAATCTGGTTTAAGTAGCCAATGTAAATTGGGATTGGGATGTCGGGGGAATCGCCGTCGTTGAGGAAGTGTGACAGGTGTATCTCGATCGGGATTGAGCGGATCACTTCGCCAAAGCGCGGCATTTGCAAATATTTTACTTTCCAGATTTCGAGCATCAGCGAGCGGAACTCTTCGCTGATGAAGCCCATCTTTTCATTTTCCAGATAAATTCCGTCGAAGTGTTTTGTCTCAAGCTCGCCACGAATCGGATCGGAGGGTGGCGAGAAAATGTAGATGAGGTGGAACAGGTCCGCGAGATCTCCCCAGAGAACTTTTTCCTCATAGGCGGTGAAACGGAAGGGCGCGGCTCCGCGCTGCTGAATCGTGCGGGCATGATCGTTGGCGTGCGCTCCCTGGCGGGCTAGTTCTTCGCGGAACCAACGAAGGCGTTCGGGGGCCAGGTTGTGGCGGAGGAATTCGATGGCGTATGCGTTCGGCAGGTAGATCTTCGGGTCGTCGTCCAGGCGCTTGAGCCATAGGGCCCAATCTCGATGCTCAATCGTGCTGAGCAAATCGGTGAGATCGGCGACAGTGACGTCCGGGTGATACTTCACGGATTGCCAGAAGTGCTCGGTGGAATCGTAGGTCGCGCCGTAAAGACGGATGCCTTCCTCGATCGGGTACCAATTGGAGAGAACGCGGGCGGAAATTGAAGGGGCGGCGCTCCAGCAATTCAGGGAATGTTTCCACTTCTCCTGTACGAAGAGGAAGGCTTCGGCATAGCCGGGTGGCGTAGGCTCCTTTACCTGGGCGAGGGATTGTAGGAGTTCTTCGCGAGTGTGGGTAATCAGGGTTTCGAGGGGGCGCTCGTCGGTCATGGAGATGACCCGACTCTCGATGCCACGGCGAAGCAGGTCTTGAGCGAGGCTGCGGCGGGCGGCGGCATCGAATTCAGGGCTAGATTTCCAGCGCTGGGATTGGGAATCGATGTAGTGGAAGAGCTCGGCGAGAGATTGGAACTCGATGAAGCCGTGGACGGCGAAGGGGACTGGGTGGCCATCTTTCTGCAGGACGGTGGATGGCGTCACAAGTGCCTGAAGGGAAATGGGTTCGGCGTGGAGCGGCAGCTGTAACAGGATACAGAAAAAGGCCAGGATGATCGAGAATTGAACGAGGAGTCGTTGGCGGCGAATGGTATCCATTCGATTGGTGTCTCCGAAGTCTTTGGCGCGCCCAATGATCGCACGTTTGTCAACTTCCGGCAGGTTGTTTTCAGGTTACTGAAGTTTCGCAAAAATCCCCCAAATCATTGTTTCTAAAAGCGTTAGCTGGTATTTATGGAGTGGCCAGGTATTCCTCTGGCGGTAGTGTGCTCACTCGTATGACTGGTGCCACCAGTGTCGTCATAGGTCTGCCCGCGCACTCGCGCTCGTGGAGAAGTCTGTCTCTGCCCGCGAAGCTCTTTATCACTTTGATGGTTGTCGCTGGACTGGCCGTTTTGGTCTATGGCGGAGTGCACCAGAGCAGCAAGAACATTGCTGAGTTTATCTGCTACCTGGGCATTGCGATTCTGGCGTCAAGGCTCAAGGTGAACCTGCCTGGAATTACCGGCACGCTGTCGGTGAATTTCCTGTTCATCCTGATCGGCGTGCTTGAGCTGAGCTTCACAGAGACCTTGATCTTGGGCGCGGTGTCGATGCTGGCACAGTGCATGTATCCGGAGCGTCCGAAGGCGATCCAGGTCACGTTTAATGTCTGCGCCGCGTCGGTGTCGACGGCGCTGGCGTATGTGGTGTATCACCATCCGCTGTCGATGGTGTTGGTGGGAAGCCGCCCAATTCTGCTGGGTGTGGCGGCAACGGTTTACTTCGTTGCGAACGCGGGATCGATTGCGACTGTTATCTCGCTGACGGAGCGGCGGCCGCTGACGCGGATTCTGGTCGACTGCTATTTCTGGTCGTTTCCTTATTACCTGGTCGGCGCCGGCATCGCGGGGAGCATTGCGTGGCTTAACCAGAAGTTTAATTGGGAAACGTCGCTGCTCATGGCACCGGCGGTGTACTTGATCTACCGGTCGTACCGGCTCTACCTCGGCAAACTGGAAGATGAGAAGCGGCACGTCGAGGAAATGGCGAACCTGCACCTGCGGACGATCGAGGCGCTGGCGCTGGCCATTGAAGCCAAGGATCACACTACGCACGAGCACCTGCAGCGAGTGCGGATTTATGCGATTGAAGTGGCCAAGGAGTTGGGAGTGACTGGGCCGGAACTCGAGGCTCTGCATGCGGCGGCTCTGTTGCATGACATTGGGAAACTCGCGGTTCCGGAACACATCATTTCGAAGCCGGGGCGGCTTACGCCGGAAGAATTCGAGAAGATGAAGATTCACACCCTGGTCGGAGCGGAAATTCTGGAGCGCGTGCGGTTCCCTTACCCGGTAGTTCCGATTGTGCGGGCACACCACGAAAAGTTCGATGGGTCGGGGTATCCGCTGGGATTGAAGGGAGCGGAGATTCCGATTGGGGCGCGCATTCTGTCGGCGGTCGACTATCTCGACGCGCTGGCTTCGGACCGCCAATACCGGCGGGCTCTGCCGCTGAAAGAGGTGATGCAGAAGCTCGCCACCGAATCGGGGAAGTCTTTCGATCCGAAGGTGGTCGACGTTCTGCAGAAACGCTACCAGCATCTGGAACGGCTCGCCGTGGCGAAATCGGCTTCTGATCCGAATGGTCCGCTCTCGACGGCCATCAAGATTGAACGCGGCCTCGAGCCGGCGGCGGGATTCGAGAATGCTACCGCGCAGGATTATGTGGGACGGGAAACGACGTTCTTGTCGTCGATCGCGGCTGCGCGACAAGAGGCACAATCGCTGTTTGAGCTGAGCCAGGATCTGGGGGCGTCGCTGAGTCTGGGAGAAACGCTCTCGGTCTTCTCAGTGAAACTAAAGCCGATGGTACCGTACGACGCTATCGCAATCTACATCCGCCGGGAGGCGGAGTTGGTGCCGGAATATGTGAATGGCGACAACTACCGATTGTTCTCTTCGTTGCGGATTCCGGTGGGGCAGGGATTGTCGGGATGGGTTGCGCAGAACCGGAAACCGATTGTGAACGGCAATCCGTCGGTGGAACCGGGATATCTGAACGATCCTTCGAAATTCAGCACGCTGCGCTCGGCGCTGGCGGTGCCGCTAGAGGGCGTTTCTGGAGTGATCGGCGTTCTCGCTCTTTACCGTGGAGAACGTGACGCGTTTACCTCCGATCACTTGCGCATCCTTCTGGCGGTGAGCGGCAAGATGGCATTGTCGATTGAGAACGCGCTCAAGTATCAGCAGGCGGAGAGTTCGGCGACCACCGATTATCTGACGGGGCTGCCGAACGCGCGGTCGTTGTTCCTGCAACTGGACCGCGAGTTGGCGCGTTGCAAGCGTGACAACACGACGCTGACGGTGATGGTTTCAGATATGGATGGCTTCAAGCAGATTAACGATCGCTTCGGCCATCTTGAAGGGAATCGTGTGTTGCGGCTTTTTGCCCAGGCGCTCAAGGATAGTTGCCGTGAGTACGACTACGTAGCGCGTATGGGCGGCGACGAATTCGTGGTTGTGGCCCCCGGGCTGGCTACCGATGCCGCGGGAAAGAAAGCCGAACAAATGCGGGCGTTGGCAAAGCAGGCTGGAACCGAAGTCTGTGGGGAAGAGATTCTGTCGCTCAGCGTGGGGCGAGCGCTATATCCGGAAGACGGCAAGGATGCGGAGCAACTTCTGGCGGAAGCGGACCGCCGCATGTATTTGGAGAAGCAGAAGCAGCTTGCGTATAAAGATCGCAGGTCGCATCCTCGGATGAAGTGCCGGGTGACAATCGAGTTGCAAACGGAAACGGGCGGGACTCCGCTGTTCGCCAATCTCACGGACGTCAGTCTGGGCGGATGCTTTGTCGAGACCAGCACAATTCTTTCGCCGGGGACGAAAATCAAGTTAGGGTTCTCGATGGATGACTCCACCTTGTCGGCGGAAGGAGTGGTTGCGCGACTCGATCCCGGGTCAGGCGTTGCGGTGCAGTTCCGCGAGATGAACCGGGAGGCACGCGAGCGGATGTTCAGGATTCTCGAGTTCGTGCAGAAGACGACCACGTTTTACAACAACCGGTATCTGGATAGCCTGACCAAGAGCTAACCGGGGGCGGATCGTCCCGGCTTGAAGCCTGCGTTTCCCACCCGTAAACTTAAGTTGTGCACGTGCATGTTCACGGTGCGGGTAGCCCTATGCGAGTTCTCAAGATCTCGCTTGGGGTGACTCTTGCCTACATCGTGCTGCTGGTGGTGGCTGGAATCCGGGCCCATTCGCTGGCGTTGCTTTCCGAAGCTGGACACAATCTCTCGGACTTTCTGGCGCTTCTGCTGTCGCTGGTGGCGGTGTATTTTCAGGGGCGGCCGGCGAGTTCCACCAAAACCTACGGGTACCATCGGGCTGGCGTGCTCGCGGCGCTGGTAAATGCGACTTCGCTGGTGGCCGTTTCACTCTTCATCTTTTACGAAGCCTTCCTCAGGCTGCAGCACCCCGAGCATGTACAGGCTGGCGTGATGATGTGGGTTGCCGGTGCCGGCGTCGTGATGAATGGGGCGATTGCGCTGCTACTCTATCGCTCGACAAGACATTCGGGTGGGGACGTGAACATCCGCAGCGCGCTGTTGCATGAGGTCGGAGACACGCTTTCAACCGCGGCGGTGATTGCCGGAGGGTGGGCGATTCTGGTGACCGGGAATTACTGGATCGACTCGGTACTCTCAGTTGCCATTGGCGTGTTGATCTTGTGGTCGGGCTTTGGCATTGTGCGCGAGACGTTGAACATTTTGCTCGAAGGCACGCCGCGGGGAATGAAGCTGGAGAAGATTGCGTCGATGATCCGCGCGGTCGAGGGAGTGAATGATGTGCACGATCTCCACGTGTGGAGCATTGGATCGGAGACTCATGCGCTTTCGTGCCACATTTCGATTGCCGACATTCCGCCGTCGGTCAGCGAACGGATTTTGCGGGACGTGAAAGACCGGCTGCTGCATAACTTTCGTATCGACCACACCACTATTCAGTTCGAGCACGCGGTGTGCGAAGTGGCGCATGGGTGTGTGATTCCGGTGGTGGAGAGCGAAGAAGAACATCACCACCATCACAGCCGCTAAGGGCTTCTGAAAGCGTCAGCCCCGGGAACTTGGAACCCAGCAGAACGCGACTGCTGCTGTGCCAAGACCTGCACTAGCGGCGCGCGAGATCCCCTTCGGCTGCACCTCAGGGCAGGCTCTCGGCCCGCTGGAGAAGACGCAGGCCTTCGGGATGACGCCGGCTAAAAGGTTAGTGATCCGATTGCTTGTCGTAGATTTCTTTTGCGCGTTCGATCGTGTCGGCTTCCTCTGGCGACTTGTCGGGGCGCAGGCGCACGATTCTTGGGAAGCGCAGGGCATAGCCGCTTTCGTGACGGTCGGACTGCATCATGTTATTGAAGGCTACTTCCAGGACGATCTTTGGTTCGACCACGCGGCGGAATCCCTGATCTTCTAGCGTGTGATTGAGGAACCACTTCGTCATCTCGGCGATTTCGGCGTCGGTTAAACCGGAGTAGGCTTTGCCTATGTTCACGAGTCGGGGTTCATTCGTATTCGCATCCTTGTCCCAGACGGCGAAGGTGTAGTCGCTGAGCACGCCGATGCGTTTGCCGTGGCCGTACTCGACTGCCGTGACGACGACATCGAGTGTGGCCAATTCGCGCTTCATCTTCAGCCACGACTTGCCGCGCTTGCCGGGAGTGTAGGGCGAGTTAAGGTCTTTGATCATCAAGCCTTCGTTGCCGCGATCCTGCGCCGCAGCGAAGAGGTCTTCGAGTTCGTCGGGGGACGCAGCGCGGAACACGGGTGCGCGGATGGCGCGTGCTGGAGCAATCTCTTCGGGTTCTTCGAACGAAAGCATTGCCTGCGCGTCGGTCTTTCTTCGCGCTGTGCTGCGATTAAGATTTTCGGGTGACAGCAGTTCATCCAGAATCTGTGCCCGTTCGCGCAGCGGACGATCAATGACTAACTCTCCTCGTGCGTACAACACATCGAAAACCAGGAATGCGACGGGAGATTCGCGCAGCATTTTCTCGCTGACTTTCTTTCTTCCGAGGCGCTGCTGGAGAACCGTGAAAGGCCGGGCGCGGCTCGTGCCATATTCCCAGGCCACGATTTCGCCGTCGAGAATGGCATCTTGTGGCAGGCCTGCCAAGGTGTCGGGCAATTCGGGGAAGGATTCCGTGATTTCATCTCGGGTGCGCGAGAAGAACTTCACTTCGCCGTCGGCCACGTGCGCCTGGGCGCGAATGCCGTCGTACTTGTCTTCGACGGCAGCCTCGGCGAAATAGCTTAAACCTTCTTCAGCGGACTCGATGGGACTTGCCAACATGAAGCCAAGGGGATGAAAGAGCCGCATGTGTGCTTCGGCTAATTTGCCTTCGGAGGCGAGGCGCACGGTTTCGCCGATGTCCCCCAGAAGCATGTTCGCGCGCTGCACGTCGGGAACGTCTGCGCCGTAGGCTCTCGCGATGGCTTCCTCGACAAGGCTTTCTTTCAGACCGATTCGGAGGTCTCCGGTGATGATCTTGACGATGTACTTGGCTTCGAGCGGTGTCGAGCGAGTCAGGAGATCCTTTACGAGCGCCGCCTTCGGCGCCGGACCACGCGCGGCAGCGATCTCCCGGAAGGATGCGGCGACGTCCAAGACATTGAGATTCTGAACTGGACGCTCGGGAAGCAGGTCTCCGGCGACGGCTCCCAGGTCGCCGAGTCGGCGATAGGCGGCGGTCAATTCTGATTCGTTCTTCCCGGCGAGTTCCGCGACGATCTGCCAAAGCGCTCGCCCGCCGACTTGGAGAGTGGTCTCTTCCCAAGCCGGAAACGGCCGCCCCGAAAGGAACACCGCCGAGACGGCGGCCTCGTCTATGGTGCGCGACGTAAGGTAATCGGCGACGATGCCAGTCTTCAGCAGTTTTTTGGTGGTCGCGGCAATGGCTTCGCAGGCTGTGATTAAACGTTGCATAGTACGTTCGCCGTGCAGTCGAGGGTGCGGAGAACGGGCTGGATTTCGCAAGTATTCTCCGTGTAACTCTTCCCCCGCCTTGGACTTAGCTAGCCCACAATCCCATCCTAAACGACCGCGCTGTGTTACCCTAAGGCCTGCGTCGTGGTCCTGTCAGGAGCATCTAATACCCGTGCGTTCACTGCGAAATTACGTGCGATTTCTGGCCGCCGTGCAGCTTTTGCCTGCACTTGAGAGCGGGGAGGAAACCCTGGTCGGCGGACAGGCTGTGCTGGAGGGAGTGATGATGCGCTCTCCGCACGCGTGGGCGATCGCCTGTCGCAAGCCTTCGGGCGAAGTGGTGACCATGAGCGAACCGCTGGAGCGCCCGTCCGAAAAACACAAATGGATGGCGTGGCCTATCGTGCGTGGGGTGATGACTCTTGGATATGCGATGACTCTGGGTTACCGCGCGCTGCGGTTCTCGGCCAATGTTGCGCTTGAGGACATGATGGACGGCGCGGAAGGCAAGCCGGCGACAGAGGTAGTGGCCGCGCCAAAGGCCGAGGCCGTGCCCGTGAAATCCGATTCCCGCGAAAAGGCTGCCAGCATTAGCAGCTGGCTGGCTGCCGTCAACATTGTCATCTCGGTGGCATTTTTCATTTTCATGTACAAGTACATCCCGCTGCTGGCGGCGACCGAACTGAAGAAGATCGATCCGGCCCTGGGTGGGCGCATTATTTTCAACTTAATTGACGGTGGGGTCCGCCTCGTTCTGTTCCTGCTCTTCATTTGGGGAGTGTCGCTGTGGAAGGACATCCGGCGGGTGTACGAATATCACGGCGCGGAGCATAAGACAGTGTTTGCCTTCGAGAATGGTGATCCGCTCGAGACTGCTGCCGTGCAGAAGTATTCGACATATCATCCGCGGTGCGGAACAAGCTTCCTGATGACGGTGATGCTGATTTCGATCGGCTTCTACATGCTGATACCGTTCACAACGTTCTGGGCACGATTTGCGTCGCGCATTGTGCTGCTACCGATTATTGCGGGAGTCTCTTACGAAATTATCCGCTTCGCCGCCAAGCACAGAGGCTCGCTATTTGCGCTGATGACTGCGCCGGGGCTCTGGATGCAGAGGATCACGACCAAGGCGCCGTCGGATGAACAGGCCCAGTGCGCCATCGATGCTCTCGACAAGGCCATGTCGCTCGAAAAGGACCGAGGTGGTGAGCTGGTGATTGCGTAGCGGTCCCGCCGCGAATACTTTCTCTCTGCATCTTCCACAACTAGAATCGTAGAGATGTAACTTGTTACATCGCTACTGGCGCGGGAAAACGACGCGAACCGAGACGCAGCACGCTACGTCTCTACGGAAGCTCACATGTTTGAACGACTGGATCAAATCGAAACGCGGTACGACGAGCTGACGAATGCGCTCGCTTCGCCGGATATCGTCAACGACTCGGCGAAATTCCAGAAGACCGCCAAGGCGCATGCGGAAGTCGCTCCCATCGTGGAAAAATACCGCGAGTACAAGGATCTGACCAAGGGGATAGCCGATAGCAAGGCCATGCTTCTCGAGGAGAAAGATCCTGAAATGCGCGCTTACGCGCAGGAGGAACTCGACAAACTGGAAGCGCGAGTTAGCAGCGTGGAAGAAGAGTTGAAGGTGCTTCTGCTGCCCAAGGATCCGAACGACGAGAAGAACGTGATCCTGGAGATTCGCGCGGGGACGGGGGGCGACGAAGCCACGCTGTTCGCGGCGGAGATTTTCAGGATGTACACGCGTTATGCCGAGACGCAACGGTGGAAAGTCGAGGTGCTTTCATCGTCGGAGTCTTCGGCGGGCGGGTTGAAGGAAGTGATCGCGATCATCGAGGGGAACCGGGTTTTTTCTCAGCTCAAGTACGAGAGCGGCGTACACCGGGTGCAGCGCGTTCCTGCGACCGAGCAGCAAGGGCGCGTGCATACATCGGCGGTGACCGTTGCGGTGCTGCCGGAAGCGGAAGACGTTGATGTGAAGATCGAAGCCAAGGATCTGCGCATCGATACATTCTGTTCGTCGGGGCCTGGGGGACAGTCGGTGAATACGACGTATTCGGCGGTACGGATTACGCACATTCCGACAAACACCGTGGTCAGTTGCCAGGACGAGAAATCTCAGATCAAGAATCGCGAAAAGGGCATGCGGGTGCTCCGGTCCCGGCTCTACGAAATCGAAATGGAAAAGCAGCAGCAGGCGTTGGCCAAAGAGCGCAAGGCCATGGTGGGCTCCGGTGATCGGAGCGAGAAGATTCGAACCTACAACTTTCCCCAGAACCGGCTTACCGATCATCGGATTGGATTCACGATTCATCAGCTTGAATCGGTGATGGACGGGAAACTCCAACCGCTCATTGAAGCGCTCACTACGCACTATCAATCCGAGAAGTTGAAACAGGAAACCGCCAGCGTAGTTTAGGGGAAGCACGTGGGTACGACTGCCCGCGAAGTGGGAGAGAAAATGTCTACGGTCAACGAGACGCTTTCGGCGGTTCTTTCCGACCGCTACGCGCTGAATGCCGCGCGGGTCCACGAACTGGCTGCTCCGCTGACTGATGCGCAGTTCTGGCGGAAGCCGTTTCCTTACGGAAACAGCTTTGGACATCTGGTACTGCATCTGACGGGCAATCTGAACTACTACATCGGCGCGCAGATCGCGAAGACGGGATATGTGCGGGACCGGCCGCGCGAGTTCAATGATCCGAATCCGCCATCGAAGGACGAGGCTCTCAAACGCTTCGATGCGGCGGTTTCCATGGTTCAGGAAACCGTTCGTGCGCAGTCGCAAGATGGTTGGTCGGTGGAATACTCGGGCGTTGGAACGAACGCGAAGACCCGGCTGGACATGATCATGCATTGCGCGGCGCATATACAGCACCACATTGGCCAGATGATCTACCTCGGCTATGAAATTCAACGGCACGCCGGGCAAAGTCCGACAGAGTAGCGTCGCTTTCCTTTATCACTTCTGCATACCCCGTGGTTAGAATTGCCCGTGCAACTAAAAGCAACTCTCGGCTCCGCCATTGCGCGGCTCACGGCGGATCACGTGCCGTCTCCGCGGCTGAATGCTGAATTGCTGCTGATGTTCACGCTGAACTGCGATCGGGCCTACCTATTTGCCCATCCTGAGCGAGAGTTGACGACCGAAGAACAATCCCGCTACGAGGCTGCGCTCGCGGAGCGTGTGCGCGGCGTGCCGACGCAATACATTACCGGGCATCAGGAATTCTGGGGGATGGATTTTATTGTTACTCCGGCGGTTCTCATTCCTCGGCCGGAGACAGAACACCTAATAGAGGCAATTCTGGAAATCACTAACGCTGTTGGCGTGGGTAGAGTTAGCGGGCAGGAGCGCGCGCCTCACAAGGTACGGATTGTTGACGTCGGGACCGGATCTGGGTGCATTGCTCTGGCCCTCGCCAAAGAGTTGCCTGAGGCCGAGATTCACGCGACGGATATTTCCGCTGACCCATTGGAAATCGCGCGCGTGAATGCAACTCGGCTCCAACTTGACGAACGCGTTCAGTTTCTGCAGGGGGACTTGATGCAGGGGTTGAAGCCGCCATTTGATTTCATCGTCTCCAATCCGCCCTACGTCGGAGAATCGGAAGAAGAACAAGTGCAACTGGAGGTCCGCAAGTTCGAACCGCGCGGGGCCGTTTTTGCGGGGCAGACGGGGATCGAGGTGATTGCCCGACTGATTCCACAAGCTCGTGAGGCTTTACGTCCAGGCGGATGGCTGGTTCTCGAGATCAGCGGCACCATCGCATCACAAGTGGAACGACTCCTGAGTGGATGGGAGGAAGTGTGCATAATCCCCGATCTGCAGTCCATCGCGCGAGTTGCGCGGGCGCGAAAGCCGCGCAACTGACGATCACGGCGCCGAAAGCTTTGCCTGGAGCGCTGTTTCGTGGTGTGCAAAATCCTGCAGTTATACCTTTTGTTTCCTGATTTCTGTTTTGTCTTGACGTGAGGCAGTCTCTGGTGGCCTACTACTATCCCATTTAGTACTAGCCTTTGACGTTGTACGCTGTCCCACTTCCACCAAATCACAAGATCAGTTAGCGCGGGGTTCTTAAGGAGACAATTTGATGAAGTCATGCAGGTTCACACGGATTGTTGCCGTTTTCGCCACGGCTGTGCTCGCTTCTTCATTCGCAACAGCGCAACTATCAGCAGAGAAGGTCGCCGCAACCAATCGGATTCTGCAGCAAGTCAAGGCCACCATCGCCAAACTTCCGCCTTCGCACCAGCGGATGCTCGACGGCTACGCGAACATCAATCACTTGGCGACTGCGTGGGAGAGGTACGGCATGCGCCTGGCGGATCCATCGTTCACAGCGCGGGCCAACTTCCCTAAGAATGCGGCGATGCCCGCGCCGACGAGCGTTGGCGTGGTGCCCGTATCCAATCCGTCTACCGATGTTGCCTTCTCGTCATTCGGTGGATTTACTCAGAGCGAGACCTCGACTGCGCGTTGCGGGCGCAATGTTGTGGTCGGGTACAACGATTCGGGAAGCGTCTTTGAGACGCCGTATTTTTATTCGGGAACAGGGGGCCAGGGGTTCAGCGGCGCTTCCTACTCCACGGACGGCGGAGCAACCTTCACCGACGGTGGCCCGATCAATCCGGGATCCAACACGTATAACTTTCTGGGAGGGGACCCGGGGCTAAATTGCGCCGATAGCAACACCTTCTACTACTCGCAGATATTCGATTTCTACGACAGCAGCCTCAACCCGTTTGCTGCGATTGCTGTGAACACCTCGACCGATGGAGGCAAGACGTGGGGCGAGCCGGTTGCTGCCATCGCGAAGGACGGCTACGCGCATCTGCTGGATAAGCCGTGGTCGACGATCGATCCATCCAATCACAAGCGCATGTTTGTTTCATACACCGATTTCGACTACACGCAATCCAACGATTGCGGAGACAACTATCCGGGACGGACGGCGATCGAGTTTGTCGAGTCCGACGACGGTGGAGTGACATGGTCTTCGACTCCGACGGTTGCGATCGAAGTTTGCGGAAACGCTGGAGTGCAGGGATCGCAGTTGGCAGTCAGTTCCACAGGGACCTTGTACATTTCGTGGGTCAATCTGGGGAGCAATTTCCCGCTGGGGCCGCGCTCGATCCAGGTTGCCAGCTACGCAAAAGGAAAGCTGACCGTACCGGTGACGGTGGATGGCTCGATTCAGCCGGGTGGAGACTCCTTCTACCTGCAGGGTGAATTCCGCGACTTCCTGGATATGGCGATGGCAGTCGACCACTCCGGGACTGCTTCGGATGGCACTCTGTACATCACGTGGGCCGACGGTCGGGACAAGGTTGTTCCCGATCCGCTGGCCACTCAGGGAGCTTATGCATATGACGACGTTCTGCTGCGCGCGTCCTATGATGGCGGACAGACGTGGGGCTATGCTCCGACGAAAGTGAATAGCGACATCCAGTCTCGCCTGGGCAGCGGTCATGACCACTACCAGTCGGGAATCGCTGTCGACAAGCGCGGCTATGTGGCGGTTTGCTGGTATGACCGTCGCGCTGACAGCGAGAACTTCGCGATCCGCCGTCACTGCGGCGAATCCAGCAATGGGATCACGTTTAGCGACATGGATATCGGGCTGCCCGCCTCAGCGCCGACGCACGGCAACGATGCGTTCATCAACTCCATCTACATGGGCGACTACGACCAGTTGACCAGTGACTTTCTGAATTCGTCACCTGGCTTTATCGGGGCATTCGAGTCGCAGGGGACGCGGGGCAATCCGGACGCGGTGGCGCATTCGATGAAATAAATTCCGTTGATCACAGAACCTCGGGGCGGCTAAAGCCGCCCCGATTTTTTTGTGCGCAGATTTTGGTGGCGCGAGGCGAGAGTCGAGATCTAGCGCCGCGCTGCGGCCGGCAGGATCTCTTCGACGTCGATGATCTCGGTGGGATACTTTCCGGTGTAACAGGCGGAGCAGTAGGAGATGTCCTTGCCCTCACCGCACGCCTTTTTGAGACCTTCCAGCGAAAGATAGGCGAGCGAATCGGCTCCGATGTAGTCTCGGATCTGTTCGACGGACTTGTTGGCGGCGATCAGTTGCTTCTTCGACGGCGTGTCGACGCCGTAGTAACAAGGAGAAATCGTCGGAGGGCATGAGATGCGCATGTGCACTTCTTTTGCGCCCGCGTTGCGAATCATGCGAACGATCTTACGGCTGGTGGTGCCGCGCACGATCGAATCGTCGATCAGCACAATGCGCTTGCCTTGGAGGAGAGAACGGACCGGATTCAGCTTGAGCTTGACGCCGAAGTCGCGGACGCTCTGGCTGGGCTCGATGAACGTCCGCCCTACGTAGTGGTTGCGGATCAAGGCGAAGCGAAATGGTATGCCGCTTTCGGCGGCGTATCCCACAGCGGCAGTCACGCCGGAATCGGGCACCGGGACGACGAGGTCGGCGTCCACGCCTGCCTCGCGAGCCAGTTGGCGGCCGAGTTCCTCGCGGCTGGTTTGAACCGCGCGGCCGAAGACAAGGCTGTCGGGACGCGAGAAGTAGACGTGTTCGAAGATGCAACTCGACTGCGGGGCGGCGGTGGAATAGAAGCGGGAGCTCACTCCCTCGGGACCAACCACGATCAATTCGCCGGGCTTCACATCGCGTACATAATCGGCGCCGATCAGATCGAAGGCACAGGTCTCCGAGGCAAAGACGATGGTGTCGTGCTTTTGACCTTCGAGTGCAGGAATGCGGCCCATAGCCAGAGGCCGGAAACCGCGGGGATCGCGCACCGCGAAGATGCGGTCGTTGCTCATCATCACCAGCGAAAAAGCTCCCTCGACGCGGCGAAGGGCGTCTGCCATCGCTTCAGGCAGCGTCTGTTCCTTGGAGAGCGCAATCAGGTGAACGATGACTTCAGTGTCGCTGTTGGTCTGGAAAATCGACCCCTGACTCTCGAGCCTGGCGCGGATCTGCATGGCATTGGTCAAGTTGCCATTGTGCGCTATGCCGATCGAGCCTTTGTTCGACTGGACGAGGATGGGCTGAGCATTGAGGAGTGCGGAATCGCCAGCGGTGGAGTAGCGCGTGTGTCCGATAGCCAGTGTGCCACGAATCTTCGAGAGGACGTCCTCGGTGAAGATGTCGGCGACCGAGCCCATTGCTTTGTGGGCGCGGGAGGTCAGACCGTCGGAAGTGACGATGCCGGCCGACTCTTGGCCGCGATGCTGGAGAGCATGGAGCCCGAGGTAAGCCAGTTTCTCCGCCTCGGGGTGCGAGAAGATCGCGACTACGCCGCACTCATCGTGAAATTTGTCGGAAGAATGCATTTCGCTCCTGGCTCTCAGCCCTTGGCTGTCAGCTCAAACCCGCTTAAACTCTACGCCGCCCTCATCTTGCTTTAATCCGCAGCGACCAACTCTGGATCCGTTCGCAGCGCGGATTCCAGAGCTCTTTCATAGGCATTACTCAACTCCGCCACCGGTGCCGATATAGCTGGCTTTCCGTCCAGGGAAATCTCGAACCGATCGGCGATTGTCTCGCCGATTATGTCGGCTGTGACGCCGTTCTTCTTCGCTACTTGTTGGATTCGCGCGACGTTCGCCGGGTCGCAGGAAAGCACGATACGGCTGGCATCTTCGCCAAACAGCGCGAATTCTGCGGGAAGCCCGCCCGGCGCCACGTTTGCGCGTACGCCTACGCCATTCGGAAATGCTTTCTCGGCCAGCGCGACTGCCAATCCTCCCTCGGCGCAATCGTGAGCCGAATCGACAAGTCCCTGCCCAATTAACGCGACGACTGCTCGCTGCAGTGCAGCCTCCTTTTCCAAATCGAGTTCCGGAGGATATCCCCACAACGTGCCCAGAATTTCTTTGGCGTACTCGGATGAACCGAACTCACTCTCTGCATCGGTGATATCGCCCGCTTCCGCGGCGCGCAATAGCACGATCGTGCGCCCGGCCGCGGCGAAATGCATCTTGGCGGTCTTGTGCACATCATCGAGAATGCCGACGACTCCGAGCACTGGCGTTGGATAGATGCCTTCGCCAAGTGTCTCGTTGTAGAAGCTCACGTTGCCGCCGGTGATGGGGATCTCGAGTTCCTCACACGCTTTCGTGATTCCGTCGATGGCCTGCGAGAACTGCCACATGATGTGCGGCTTTTCGGGATTCCCGAAGTTCAGACAGTTCGTTGCAGCGACGGGAGTCGCACCGGAGCAGGCGACTTTGCGGGCGGCCTCGGCGACGGCATGCATCGCACCGAGCCGAGGATCGAGGTAGCACCAGCGGCCGTTGCCGTCGAGCGCCATGGAAAGCCCGCGCTGCGAACCCTTGATGCGGATCACTCCGGCATCGCCCGCCCCCGGCGCTTCCACCGTATTCGTCTGCACCATGTGGTCATACTGCTGCCAGACCCAGCGCTTGCCGCAGATGTTTGAACTTGCGAGGAGTCGTTTCAGAATCGCGGTGAATTCGCTCGCCTCGCCAAACTTCACGCTCTCGGGCATTTCGCGCGGCACGGGAGGCTCCCAGCGAGCGAGCGGACGTTTGTAGACCGGGGCATCGTCGGTGAGCGCCTGATTCGGAATCTCCGCAACGATTTTGCCATGCTCGAGCACGCGCAGCTTGTTGTCGGTCGTAACCTTCCCGACTTCGACGGCATCGAGTCCCCACTTTTCGAATACGCGGAAGACTTCGTGCTCGCGGCCTTTCTGGGCGACGAGGAGCATGCGCTCCTGCGACTCGCTGAGCATGATCTCGTAGGGAGTCATGCCGGTTTCGCGCTGAGGGACACGGTCGAGTTCGATTTCAATTCCCACGCCGCCGCGGCCGCCCATCTCGCAGGTCGAGCACGTCAGCCCTGCCGCGCCCATGTCTTGAATGCCGACAATCGCTCCGGTTTGCATGGCTTCGAGGCATGCTTCGAGCAGGAGTTTTTCTAGGAACGGATCGCCGACCTGGACATTCGGGCGCTTTGCTTCAGAAGCCTCGCTGAACTCTTCGCTGGCCATCGTGGCGCCGTGAATGCCGTCGCGACCGGTCTTGGCGCCGACATAGATTACGGGGTTGCCTTCGCCTGCAGCCTTGGCGTAGAAGATTTCATTTTTTCGCACGAGGCCCAGGGCAAACGCGTTTACCAGCGGATTGCCAGAATAACAGGGCTCAAACTTCGTCTCGCCGCCCAGGTTGGGCACGCCGAAACAGTTCCCGTAGGAGGCGACTCCGCTGACTACGCCTTCGAGAATGGAATGATTCTTGTGGATCTCGGCTTGCGTCGTGGGCAGAGGGTTGGCCGCTGGCGCGGCCGAAGCGGGCGAGATTGCCCGCTCCACATTTGCAGCAGCCGTGATCGGACCGAAGCGAAGCGAGTCCATTACTGCGACAGGCCGGGCGCCCATGGTGAAGATGTCGCGGAGGATTCCGCCGACTCCGGTGGTTGCGCCCTGAAATGGCTCGATGAAACTAGGGTGATTGTGCGATTCGATCTTAAAGGCGCAAGCCCAGCCGTCGCCGATGTCGATGATGCCGGCGTTCTCGCCGGGTCCCTGCAAGACGCGCTTGCTCCGCGTGGGTAGGCGCTTCAGGTGTACGCGCGACGATTTGTAGGAGCAGTGCTCGCTCCACATCACGCTGAAGATGCCGAGTTCGGTGAGGGTAGGCTCGCGGCCGCCGAGCAACTGCTTGATTTTTTCGTACTCGTCGGGCGTAAGGCCGTGCTGCCGGAGGGTCTCCGGAGGAAAGGCAGAAGTTAAAGAGGTGGCCATGGGAAGAGTCTCTATTGTCGCATTTCAGGGCTCGGGAGGATAGGGCCGGTTTGGCCTCGGTCCAGGCCTGTTTGGGGCATCTCCTGCTACGATTCTTTTGGCATGAAATCGATCATCGTGGGTACGGCCGGGCACATTGACCACGGAAAAACGGCGCTGGTAAAGGCTCTGACCGGGATTGACGCAGATCGGCTGGAGGAAGAGAAGCGGCGCGGCATCACCATTGACCTGGGGTTCGCGCACATGGAGTTGGCGGGCGCGAATGGCGAGACGCTGCGGCTGGGGTTCGTGGACGTTCCGGGACACGAGCGATTTGTTCGCAATATGCTGGCCGGCGTTGGCGGCATCGATCTGGTGCTGCTGGTCATTGCGGCGGATGAATCGATCAAGCCGCAGACGCGAGAGCACTTCGACATTCTGCAGTTGCTGGGGGTGCGGCAGGGCATCACGGTGCTGACGAAGTCGGATGCCGTGGACGCGGAGACGCTCGACGTAGTGCGGCTGGAAGTGGAAGAGTTTCTGCGCGGGACATTTTTGGAGTCCCCAAAATCTCCTGTCGTTGCCGTGAGTTCGTTGACGGGCGCGGGACTGGACGATCTTAAGCGGGCGATGGCCATGGCGGCGGGTGAGGTTGCGTCTCGCGATCCGCGTGCTCTGGCAAGACTTCCAATCGATCGCGTGTTCACCATGAAGGGATTCGGAACGGTGGTCACGGGAACACTGATTTCGGGCACGATTCGACGGGAAGAAGAGCTGGAAGTGTTTCCGACAGGGCAGCGAGTGCGCGTGCGCGGATTGCAGGTGCACGGAGAAGTGGCCGATGCTGCGGTAGCCGGGCAGCGTACCGCGCTGAATCTGGCGGGTGCGAGTGTAGAAGATTTGTCGCGCGGGATGACCCTGGCACCGGCGGCGACATTTGAGACGACGCGGCGCGTGGATGTGAAGTTGAGGTTGCTCGCCTCGGCGAAGCGTCCGCTAAAGCACAGGGCTCGCGTGCACTTTCATGCGCACTCCATGGAGGCGGTGGGAGAAGTGGAGTTATACGATGCGAAGGCGGTCGCACCGGGCTCAGAGGTCTTCGCTCGCATTAAGCTGTCTGAAGCCGCGCTGCTCTTGCCTGGCGACCGGTTTATCCTGCGACAGTTTTCACCCGTCGTGACGATTGGCGGGGGGACGGTGCTGGATGCGCATCCGCAATCACGGAAACTCGCTGTCGACACCACTCTTGAAACCTTAGCGGGAGACGATGGCCTTGCGATCCTGAAGGCTCGTATCTGGCGAACCTATCACGACGGAATCTCCCTGCGGACATTGGTGGCGGAAACGGGCTGGGCGAAGGATGTCATCGAGCCTCAGATGGCCAGGTTGGTGAAAGGCGGCGAGATTGTTCAGATCGATGATCTAGTGTTGTGTACGCCGGCGTGGGAAGCATTGAAGGCGCAGGTTATTCCGACGGTCGAGGCATTTCACAAGCAGAATCCCCTCGAGCGAGGGATTGGGAAGGAGCAGTTGCAAGTGCGGACAGACGCGAGTCCGGTGATCTTCGACGCGATCGCGGAGAGGCTAGTGCGCGAGAAAAAGATTGAGATTGCGGGAGATCTCATACGGCTGCCGGGGCACGGCATCGTGATGAAAGACGAGGAGGCGGAGTCGAAGAAAAGAATCGAAGAGGCGTTCGCGACGACTGGCTTGAAAGTGCCGGCATTGCATGAAGTCATCGCGGGGCTCAAGGTGGATAAGGCGCGCGCCCAGAAGATCGTGACCTTACTGCTGCGGGATAAGGTGCTGGTGAAGATCTCCGACGAATTGGTGTTTCACCGCTCTGCGCTTGAAGAGTTGAGGCGTCAGATAGCCGCGCAGAAGGTCAAGTCTTCGAAAATGGATGTGGCGACGTTCAAGGAGTTGACCGGGGTCAGCCGGAAGTACGCGATTCCCCTTCTCGAGTATTTGGACCGGGAGCGGGTGACCAGGCGCGTTGGCGACGCGCGGGAAATTCTTTAGCCACGGATTCTCACGGATCTGCACGGATAAAGAAGACCCCTAAACCGTGGTGACGGGAGGAGCGTTAGATTTTTTCCTCGGGAAATTCCACTTCGAGTCCCAGCGGGTCGGTGAAGCGGTTGGTGAGATTGGCGAGGCCGGTGAGCAGGTGGATGTCGACGATCTCGGGGTCAGAGAATTGCTTTTTCAGCGGCGGAAAGTCGGCGTCTGAGATGTCATGCGGGGAGCCCGTCAGCTTTTCAACGTAGGCGAGGGCGGCGCGTTCTTTTTCGGTGTAACGGGAATAGTCCCCCGCCTTCAGGGCAGACCAGTCATCTGCCGTGAGGCCGACGCGCTTTGACGACGCGAGGTGGTGCTGGGTGCAGTAGTGGCATCCGTTGATCAGCGAGACGCGAATGTAAATCAGTTCGTAGAGTTTACGGTCGAGCGATCGACCGACGCTGGCGTAGAAGGGCAGGAAATTCTTGAGCATCTCAGGACGATGGGCGAGCGCTTTCTGAGCGTTGCCGGGCTTACCGCGTAGCGTCTTTTCATAAATCTCTCGTACTTCCGGGGAGGCGTCTTCCGGTGTGATCAGGGCGATGCGTGCCATCGAATCCTCTGAGATTAAGGTAGGAACCTTTTCATCATAAACGATGGGCAGATTCGGCGGGGCGGGCAAACTGCTAAAGGAAAACGAGCAGACTGCCGATATTCCCCACATGAAGCTACACGCGGTTAAAGCCATTTTCTGCCTGATTCTCGCCAGCGTCACGTTCGCCCCTGTAAATGCGCAGGACGCCGACGAGGCCGGCGCCAGGTCGAAAATCCTCGCTCTTGAACACGCCTGGAATCAAGCGGAACCCGCTAAGGACCTAAAGGCGCTTGATGTGCTGTTCGACAATGGATTCGTGTACGTCGATTTCGACGGAACGCTGATGACGAAGGCGGGTTTTCTGTCTTGTGTTAAGGCAGGGCATCTGCAGCAGGTGGTGACGCAGTCGATGTCAGTCGAACTGTTCGGCAACACTGCCATCGTGACCGGGACATACCAATCGAGCGAACTCCTGCATGGGAAGCGGGTGCTGCGGCGGGGGCGCTTTGTGGATACATGGGTCTACAAGGGCAGCTCCTGGGTGTGCGTCGCAGCCCAGTCCACGCCGATTCTTCCATAAGGGTCTAGGGCTGTAAAATTATTTCCACACCGCCCAGTGACCGACACTTGCCATCTGCCTCGCCTGCACTTAGAGTGCGGGCAGGGGAGTGGTCTGCCCAGATGGTCCACTGCGCGCGCAAGCACGCCGGACGCGGAAACGGAAACAAGGAATGACAACCATCAAGGTTATTGGAGCGGGGCTGGCTGGCGCTGAGGCAGCGTGGCAGTGTGCCCGGCGGGGAGTGGAGGTTGAGCTGTTTGAGATGCGTCCGGTGCGGACGACGCCGGCGCACCAGACCGCGGATTTTGCCGAATTGGTGTGCTCGAATTCGTTGAAGTCGGATAGCGAGAATACAGCTCCGTGGCTGCTGAAGGAAGAAATGCGTCGCGCGGGTTCGCTGCTGCTGGAGATTGCGCGGCAGTGCGCAGTGCCGGCCGGACATGCGCTGGCCGTGGATCGGGTTAGGTTTGCCTCGCGCGTCACGGAGGCAATCTTACGCGAGCCCCGAATTGTGGTGCGGCGGGAAGAGGTGACAGTGATCGATGAGGCGGACAGCGTGACGATCGTGGCAACCGGACCTCTAACTTCGGATGGGTTGGCTTTGGAAATTGCGCGGTTGAGTCAGAGTTCTGAGAGTGGCGACACTTCGACCGCGGGGGCGTCCGCGCCACATGATCCGCAGCTTTATTTCTACGATTCGATCAGTCCGATTGTAGAGGCGGATTCGATCGACATGTCACGCGTCTACATGGCGGCGCGGTACGACAAGGGGTCGGCGGACTACATCAACTGCCCGATGAACGCGGAGCAGTACGGCCAGTTTGTCGACGCGCTGCTGGCGGCGCAATCAGTCGAGGAGCGTGATTGGGAGAAGTTGAACTATTTCGAGGGATGCCTGCCGATTGAGGAGATCGCGCGGCGGGGGCGAGACACGCTGCGTTTTGGGCCGATGAAGCCCGTTGGGCTGACGGATCCGCGGACTGGCAAGATGCCGTATGCGGTGGTGCAGTTGCGCCAGGAGAATCTGCGAGCGGATTCGTACAACCTGGTGGGCTTCCAGAATCATTTGAAGTTTGGCGAGCAGGCGCGCGTGATGCGGATGATTCCCGGCCTGGAGAATGCGCGATTCCTGCGTTACGGGCAGATTCACCGGAATACATACATCAATGCGCCGACTCTGCTGCAGGAAACACTGCAGATGAAGACACATCCGCGCGTGTTGTTCGCAGGACAGATTTGTGGTGTCGAAGGCTATGTGGAATCGATTGCAACCGGGCTGTTAGCTGGGATGCATGCCGCCGCGCTCGCCTCTGGGGCTGAGATACCGCCTGCGCCGCGGAGTTCTGCCTTTGGATCGCTCACACACTATGTGACCCACGCGGACGCGAAGAATTTTCAGCCGGCGAATATCACGTTTGATTTGCTGCCTGCGCTGGAGAAGAAGGTCCGCGATCGGAAAGAGCGGCATCGGCTGCAATGCGAGCTTGCGCTACGCGAGTTCGATCGTTGGCTGGAAACCGCTGGCGCTAAAGCTGTGACGGTCTGAAGTGTGGGTTAAAACCTCATTTTTCTCTGCAACAAAAATCATCTCGGTTACGTATCTAACAACAGGCCACTGGGAGCTTACGTTCTGATGTGGGCTCCGTCCAACCTACTGTCATGAGCCTGCGCGATCTCATTGTCGACGTGCTGCGGACGCTTTGGGCGCACAAGCTGCGGGCCTTTCTCACCATGTTTGGGATCGCCTGGGGCATCGTGTCGATTGTTCTGATGGTGGCGGCGGGCGAGGGACTGCGCAAAGGCCAGGCGGAGCAGGCCCGGAACCTGGGTAAGGACGTGATGATTGTTTTCCACGGGCGCACCAGCCTGCAGGCGGGCGGAATTCACGCGGGACGCGTTGTGCACTGGGAAGATCAGGACGTCGCGGTAGTACAGGATGGCTCGCCAGATTGCGAATACGCGATTCCGGAGCTCGAGCAGGATACGGTACGCATCCACTCGAATTTCAATAATGCCGCGTTCACGGTGACGGGCTCCTATCCGCAGTTCGCCTATATTCGCAGTCTTGACGTTGGAGCTGGACGTTTCTATGACTGGAGTGACATGCGCGAGGCCCGTCGCGTGGCGTTTCTGGGATCGGACGCGGCGAAGCAGTTGTTTCCAGGACGTGATCCCGTCGGGGATACGATTTATTTGAATGATTTTCCTTACACGGTGATCGGAGTCATGCAGAAGAAAAAGCAGGACTCCAGTTACGACGGGTGGGATGTGAACAAAGTCTTCGTGCCCTTTGCCGCGATGCGGCGCGACTTCCCCGATAAGCCTCCAGGGACAGATTCCACATTTGACCAGTTGCTCGTGACTCCGAAATCCGTGGATCAGCACGAAGCTTGCAAGCATGAGGTGCGCGTGGCGCTGGCGCGCATGCATCGCTACGATCCGAACGATAAGGAAGCGTGTCCGATCTGGGATACGGTTCAGGAGGCGCAGGCCTTCAAGACGATGACCGACGGGATGAAGTTCTTCCTGGGAGCGGTTGGGATTGTGACGCTTCTGCTGGGCGGTATCGGAGTCATGAACGTAATGCTGGTGGCGGTGCGGGAGCGGACACGCGAGATTGGGGTGCGTAAGGCAATTGGAGCGCCCTCGGGAGTGATTCTGCGTCAATTTTTCATCGAGGCGCTGATCATCGCTTTCTTGAGTGGAGGAATCGGGCTGGCCATAGCTTTCGGATTCTGCGCGCTGGTGAACATGCTCCCGATGCCTGATTTTTTTGCCGGGCTGATTCCTAGCTGGAGTTCAGGTTTGATTGCGGCGGGACTGCTGGGAGCGATTGCCGTGGGCGCGGCGCTTTATCCGGCGCGGCGTGCCGCGTCGATCGATCCGATTGAGGCTCTGCGGTATGAGGCCGGAGGATAACTTCCACCTTCGAGCTGCGAGCCCTGAGCCAGAAATCTTGTGCTTATTCAGTTCGTTTCACCAACGGGAGCTTGCTCAGAGCTCATAACTTATCGTTCACAGCTTTTTTATGTTGATTGAAATCATTATCGAGGCTTGGATCGCGCTGAAGCGCAACCTGACGCGCAGCTTTCTAACCATGCTTGGGATCGTGTGGGGCATCGCGACCGTAACGCTGCTGATCGCGTATGGCAACAGCTTTCGCAGCGTTCTGGTTCATGGGTTTGATGCATTCGGCAAAAGCGTCGTGATTTGCTGGCCGCAACAAACCAGCGAACAGCCGGGCGGGCAGCGTGCAGGGAAGAAAGTTGTCCTGGAGCAATCGGATGTCGAGATGGTGAAGGCGACGGCTCCGCTGGTGAAGCATGTTTGCCTGGAAACCGTGTCGCGCCCGGGGATTGCTTATGGTGATCGCATGGTGGGCACGGCGCCGGTGCGGGGAGTTTGTCCGGAGTATGGCGAGATGCGTAACGAAGTTCCATCGGAGGGGCGATGGATCAACGCGGAGGATGAACTGGAGCGGCGACGCGTGATCTTCCTGGGCGGCCGACTCAAGGAGGAACTCTTCAGCGGCCGGCCCGCGGTGGGTGAGACGGTAGAAGTGTCGGGAGTACGCTTCACCGTAATCGGCGTAATGACGCGGAAGATTCAGCTGAGCAATTATTTCTCGAGCGATGACGATTCGTCGTGGATTCCGTATTCGGCGGCAGGCGATTTGTGGAACACGCGCTATGCGGCGGTGATGGTGTTCGAGCCAATTGCTCCGCAATTCGAAAAGAAGGCGATGGCGCAGGTGCTGGCGGCGGTGGCGACGCGGCAGAATTTTTCGCCGACCGATCCGAAGGCGTTCCAGATGTTCGGTCGCGATGAGTTTCGTCCGGTGATTGACGCGCTGACGATCGGACTGCAAGTTTTGTTGACGTTTATTGGGACCCTGACACTTGGGATCGGCGGGGTGGGCGTCATGAACATCATGCTGGTTTCGGTAGACGAGCGCATTCGCGAGATTGGCTTGCGGCGCGCGCTGGGAGCGCGGAAGCGGCACATCAAGCTGCAATTCCTGGCGGAGACTCTCTTGATCATGTTACTGGGCGGCGCGATTGGCGTATTGCTCTCATATCTGATTGCGTGGGCTGTGGGAACGCTGCCGATGATGGGGCCGCTCTTCGAGGATGATTCCGGCCAGGGTGACATTCATCTCCGAATCTCGATGATGACCGTCGTGCTGTCGAGTCTCGTCTTGCTTGTGGTGGGTGTAATCAGCGGACTGGTTCCCGCGATGCGCGCTTCGAAGCTCGATCCGGTGGAGGCGTTGCGGTACGAATGATGAAGCCACTCTCAGCGCATGGTCGCTGGCGGCGTAGATACTATTTCTTGCCGTGAGGCCATGAAAAGCGGCGGCCTATTATGCATTTCACGATGAGGTGGTCGGTAGAGCGGGTTGTACCGACGCCAACTCCGAAATTGAACTCCCACTGCGGTGCAAAGTCGATGTCAATGGACGGGAAGAATTGCTGCTGCTGGTCTTTGAGTGGATCGAATCCGCTGAGTGAGCCATAGGCCGCGTAATACTCCAACCCACCTGCGATCTTCTTGGTGAAATCGTAGCTGACCTTTACGTTAGGTGAGAACGCGATGCCCTGGTTGACGCTGGGTCCGTGAAACGACCGGTCGAGCGCGGGATTGAAGCTCAGATACCAGAGGCCGATTTTCTTGTCGATGATCGGCCGGATTTCCCACGTCCAAGTGTCGGGCGAAAATGCGGCACGCTGATAGCCGATCTCGGTTGAAAGACTCACTCCCACGGGCCAGTGCCATTTTTCCGGCACGCGCACGCGCGGGCGAATGTGATCTCCCACCCACTGCCACCCGCCATCCGACTGGATGCTAGTGAATACGTAGAAGCCGACTTCGGACCAGTCGTTGATTCCCTGCGTCAACTCGAGCGTTTCGTGCTCAGCATGATTGGTGGGAAGCATACCGTCTTGTACGGTCTTGCTGCCCTCGACGGTGAAGTTGGAGTGAATCTCGACCATGGTCGAACGGGGCGCCACCGTTTCGGAGCCGTAGACCTGGATTTCGTAGTTGTCTTGAGCGCTGGCGAGTGGGATAAAAAGAGCAATGGCGAAGAGCGCCGGGACGACAAATCGCAGCTTTGGGATCATGGGTCTGGTTATGTGTGTTAGCCGCAATCCGGCGTTGCGAGCATTTCTTTGATGATGCACGGAAGGTGCGGTTCCGCGCAACCCACATCCTTCTCATGTCGAGCGCAGGGAGAAACCGGCGCGTGTGCCGAGCAACTTGCGGACACGCGCTTTTCAGCCGCCTCCGGCGGACAGCAGGTTCCTCGTCGCTGCGCTCCTCGGAATGACAAAGATTCTTGGGAGATTCGAGCATTCACGGGAACTACCGAGGATTCGTGGGAGCTACCAGCATTAGCGGGAACTACGACTGCTTACTGGGTGTCTGATGTTGCAGACACGCGCGTGCCTGAGAGGAGCAACTTCTATGGCGTTCTCAATGGCAGGCGGTGGTCCGTCTATTAATGTCACGCCGCTGATCGATGTGCTGCTTACGCTGATCATCGTTTTCATGGTGGTGGTGTCGATGGATCAGCAGCAGGGTGAGATAGCGCAGATTCCGCAGCCGGATCAGAAGCAGACAGCGGCGCAGACTCAATCACGTACGGTTGTTATTCAGGTGGTTTGGACCACGAAAGATCAGCCGCCCACGTTGAAGATCAACCGGGATGACGTGCGCTGGGAAGACCTGGATACGAAGCTGACTCAGATCTACCTGACGCGTGCAGAGAAAGTGGCGTTCATCCGGGGCGATGCTGACGTGGATTTTCAGTACGTGGCGGACGTGATTGACGTGGCGCATCACGCGGGCGTGCAGAGAGTGGGGTTGCTGACGAAGGACCGGATGGTGGACGGGGAGTAAGCCCGGTCTCCTAGTCCCTCGCCTTGTTCTTAATCCAAATCGGCGTGCCTACAAAGCCGAAGGCTTTGCGAATCTGGTTCTCCAGAAAACGCTGATAGGAGAAATGCAGCTTCACGGCGCGGTTCGTGAACAGCACGAACGTCGGAGGGGCCACGGATGCTTGCGTCATGTACAGAATCTTAACGCGCTGGCGCATGGGAACGGAGGCGCGCTCGAAGTCGACGTGCTCGATGAAACGGTTCATCTCGGATGTGCCGATGCGCTTACGGCGTTCGGTGGCGACTTCTTCGAGAAGTGGAAAAATCTTCTCCGTGCCTTTGCCGGTCTGGGCTGAAATGAAGACGATTGGCGCGTAGTTCAGAAACTTGAGTTCGTAGCGAAGGCGCTCCTCGTAGGCTTCGCGATCGCCGGGACGCTTGCTCTCGCGCATGCGCTCAGCCTTGGTGGGGCGGGCAGATTTGTTTTTGCCGCTGATCACGAGATCCCACTTGTTGACGACGATGATGATCGAGCGCCCGCTCTCATGGGCGTATCCAGCGATGGAGGCATCGAGTTGGCTCACGCCTTCGGTAGCGTCGATGACGAGCAGAGCGATGTCGGCAGCCTCGAGGTGCTTGCGCGCCATGACGACCGAGAGCTTTTCGGCCATCAAGTGAGTCTTGCCTTTGCGGCGGATGCCGGCCGTATCAATGAAGCGAAAGCGGCGTCCATTGTGCTCGACGATCTCATCGACGGCATCGCGCGTGGTGCCAGGGATGGGCGAGACGATCGCGCGGTCGGAGTCAGTGAGACAGTTCAGCAGTGTGGACTTGCCGACATTCGGATGTCCAATGATCGCGACTTTTGTTTCGAATTCGATCGTTGGTCGTTGGTCGTCGGTCGTTAAATCTTCGTCCGCATGGGCTTCCTCTGTTGCCCCTGTGTCCTCGATGGTCAAGGGTTTCGGCAAACTCACAATCACCGCGTCGAGCAAATCGTCGATACCGCGGCCGTGTTCAGCGGAGATGGGGAACATCTGCTTCACGCCGAGGCGGTGAAAGTCGTCGATCAGCGACGACTGCTTTTCGCTGTCAACCTTGTTGACCGCGACAAAAAGCGGCCGGTTGGCTTTGCGCAGTAGACGTACAAGTTCGAGGTCGGGGCCAGCGAGTTCGGTGCGGCCATCGACGACCATGATGATGGCGGCGGCTTCGTCGAGTGCCACGCGCGCCTGTCGATAAATTTCTGATGGGATCAGGTCTTTCTCTTCGGGCAGAATGCCGCCGGTGTCGACAATGCGCAGATTGCGCCCGCCCCACTCGGCGTCGCCGTAAAGCCGGTCCCGCGTGATACCGGGCTCGTCGCCGACAATAGCGCGGCGCGAGCCTACGATGCGGTTGAAGAGCGTGGACTTGCCGACATTGGGGCGTCCCACGATTGCGATGGTGGGGACGCCGGCGGCCGTGGTAGCGAGGGTGCTGGTCGAATTGTAAGTGGGCTGCGTCAAAATCAGTTCGCGCAGTGGCGGACGCCTCGTCCGCCTGCCTGGCTTAGAAAGCCTGACCGCGTTGCCGATGCGAATGTCCCGGAATCGCTATTATAGAGGCTCCTGTGGCTTTGAGTTCCCAGCCCGCGTCATCCGCTTCGACGAGCCGCTCCGCACCCGGCGGGAAGGAGGCTTCGCTCTATCAATTTTTCGCTCCTGGCGGAGTGCTCTCGCGCACCCATCCTGCGTATGAATTTCGGCGCGGACAACTGCAAATGGCGCAGGCCGTGGAGCAGGCTCTGGAAGAAAAGCGACACCTGATTGTGGAGGCGGGCACCGGCACGGGAAAGACGCTGGCATATCTCATGCCGGTCATTCGGTCCGGCAAGCGCGTGATCATTTCGACCGGGACGAAAAATCTGCAGGAGCAGCTTTTCTACAAGGACGTTCCTTTTCTGGAGCAGGCGTTGTATGGGGACTCATCGGGGCGGCTTTCAGTCTGCTACATGAAGGGGCGCAACAATTACTTGTGTCGCAAGAAACTTTATGACCTCACCGATCAGCCGGTGCTGAGCGGTCTTGATGAGATCGAGCAATATCGCGCGATCTCGGCATGGGAGAAGACGACGGGAACTGGTGATCGAGCCGAACTGGCGGAACTTCCTGAAGCGAGCTTGCTCTGGTACAAACTCGACGCGCGAGCCGAAGGTTGCACCGGGCAGAAATGCAGCCAGTTTGATCGCTGTTTCATCACGGAGATGCGCCGCAAAGCGATGGAGAGCGACATCGTCATCGTCAATCATCACTTGTTCTTTGCCGACCTTGCAATCAAGTTGCAGGCTGATGGTGCGGCCGATGCTGGAATCTTGCCGGAGGCCGCGGCCGTCGTTTTCGATGAGGCGCACGAGTTGGAAGACGTCGCCGGAAACTACTTCGGTATTTCAGTGAGCAACCTGCGTGTGGAGGAACTGGCGAGGGATGTCGAGCATTCGCTGCAACATAATCGCATGCTTTCCGCGTCGTTGTCGGGAGCGCTGGGAAGTTTGCGGGAGCGATCGCAATTCTTCTTCTCATTGTTGCCGCCGGGAGACGGCCGCTTTGCATTTGATACCCGGCGTGAATTTCTGGAGGAAAACGGAGACGAGTTTATAGCGTTCAATCAGGCGCTAACGCGGCTCGCTGGCGAACTCGAAGGGTTGGCGCAAAAGCCGGAAGAAATCTTCAATTTCGTCCGCCGTGCGCAGGAGATTCAAGTGCAACTTGCGTACGCGATGGAGGCGGAGGATCGCAATACGGTGTTTTGGATCGAGCGGCGGGGCGGGCGCGGAAGGGCAAACTCACCACAGAGACCGAGAGGCAGCGGAGAACACAAAGGAGGATTCCACAAGGACGGCAGAATGTTTTTCTGCAAGCGACTCCGATTGATGTTGGTCCGATTCTGAGCGAGTGCCTTTGGTCGAAGCTGGAGTGCGCCGTGTTAACGTCTGCGACGCTGGCTGTCGGTGGGGGCTTCGACTACATTCGAAAGCGCCTGGGGATGGAACACGCGCGCGAGACGGTGCTGCCTTCGCACTTCGACTACCAGAGCCAGGCGTTGCTTTACGTTCCGCCCGACCTGCCCGATCCGCGTACGCCGCAGTTTACGTTGAAAGCTGCTGACCGAATTCGCAAGTTGCTCGAGATCACGCGTGGACGGGCATTCGTCCTTTTCACAAGCTACGCGCAAATGAATGAGATCCACCAACGAATGCTGGGGGAAGTTGAGTTTCCTCTGCTGCGCCAGGGAGACGCTCCGAAAACGGCGTTGCTCGAGGAGTTCCGGCTGACTCCGAACGCCGTGTTGTTTGCCACTTCTTCATTCTGGCAAGGCGTTGATGTGCAAGGAGAGCAACTGAGTTGCGTAATTATTGATCGGTTGCCGTTTGCGGTACCGAGCGATCCGGTAGTTGCCGCGCGGGTGAAATCCATCGACGCCGATGGTGGCAACGCGTTCTTCCAATATCAGGTGCCGGCAGCGGTGATTACCTTGAAGCAAGGTTTCGGACGGCTGATCCGATCGCTGCACGACCGAGGCTTGCTCGTCCTGCTTGATAACCGAATTCTGAAAAAGCAATACGGACGCGTGTTCGTGGAGAGCTTGCCGAACTATAAGAGGACGACCGAGATGCGGGTCGTGGAGGAATTCTTCGGCGTGGGAGCTTGACCCGGGCACTTACTTCAGAAGGCGCATTCCAGATGCAGCGGCTTTCTGATCGAAGGTGAGGGTATGCTGACATTCGGCGGCGTGTCCGCAACGTTCGATCAGGCAATCGGCGAAGTCGGCGCGCGTAGTGCTGAACTTTCGCAATGCCTGCCAGACAATTTCTGCGCGCTCAATCATTAGTTCCTTGCTCCGTAGCAGGGTCTCCAGGACCTGTTCGACTTCGTTCTTCTTGATGCGGTAGGAAACCTCCAGCACCCAGACCAACTCGGCGATGACGATTAGAGAAAGAAACCCCGGCGAATCCGGGGAGAGTGCGTCCATCGTCCTCACGGCAGCGGCTGACTGACCGGGGTCGTCGTGCGTGATATAGCGAACGACGACATTTGTATCGAGGCCGATCATGTGCGAGATTACCGGGATCCGGAAGCGCGTTTGGCGATTGCTGCGTTCATCTCATCAATCGAGACGGGCTTGCTTCGCTTCCCTTGAAACATCCCTTTCAACTCACGAACAGAGCGCGTAGCCGCCACCATGGCGAATTGTCCTTTTTCCACTTCGACGAATTCCACGCGATCCCCAGCGTCGAGGCCTAGAGCGCTGCGGACCCGGGAGGGAATGGTGATTTGGCCTTTCGAGGTTAGGGTTGCGGTAGCCACGAGTGACTCTCCTGTCGATATTCCATATTCCTTACTATACAGTAAGGGAGTATGATTGTCAAAACGGAACATCATTGCCGCATAGCTCGTGTTCAGTGCCGTTGCCGCGAGTCCGACAAGCGGTTTCGGCGCGATACAATGAGATTCGGAATCCAATCGTCAGGACGTATTGGTGATCCTGGAGTGAGCCAATAAGCATGTTCGAAGTTACCGTCGAAGACACGTTCGCCGCGGGGCATTACCTGCGCAACTACAAAGGCAAGTGCGAGAATCCGCACGGGCACAACTACAAGATTCGGGTGACGCTGGCTGGAGGGGAGCTCGACAAGGCTGGGCTTTTGCTCGACTTCAAGGATCTGCGGGAAGTCATGAGGCACGTCATTGAGCGCCTGGATCACCAGATGATCAACGAAATTGAGCCGTTTACCGTGATCAATCCGTCGGCGGAAAATCTGGCGAAATATTTTTACGATCAGTCCAACTCGCGTCTGCAGAGTGTCACAAGCGGGCGGGTGAGAGTAAAGGATGTAACCGTATTCGAGACGGACACGACGACGGCAAAGTATTCAGAGTAGTGAGCCTTCCGCTGCGGGCAAGAACCCCGCAACAGCCGCCTGGGCGGTTCCACCAATGCAGATCACCGAAATCTACAAATCGCTGCAAGGCGAGTCGACCCATGCGGGGCTGCCGTGCGTGTTTGTCCGGTTGACGGGTTGCAACCTGCGGTGTTCGTGGTGCGACAGCGAGTACACGTTCCATGGCGGCAGCAAAATGGCGATCGAAGAAGTTCTGGACGAGGTCGCGCGACTGAGTCCGGGCGGTGGGTTGGTCGAGATCACCGGCGGAGAACCCATGCTGCAAGAACGAGAGGTTGTGCCGCTGATGCAAGGACTCCTGGACGGTGGCTACACGGTGCTGCTCGAAACCAGCGGGGAGCGGCCGTTGGAGCGTGTTCCGGCGAGTGTTATCAAGATCGTAGATGTGAAGTGTCCCGACTCAGGCGAGGCCGACACCTTCTGGATCGAGAATCTAAAAACACTCTCGGCACGAGACGAGGTCAAGTTTGTGCTGAGCAGCCGCGCCGACTACGACTTTGCCCGTGACTTCACCGAGCGGCACAATCTGGTGAAGAAGGTGAACGCTGTTCTTTTTTCGCCGGCGTTTCGAAAGGACGCCACCGGCGCTCGAGACAGCTCGCACTGCCTGCTCGATCCGCAGGAACTGGCGGATTGGATGATTGCAGACAACGTCTCCGCCCGGCTCGGGCTGCAGTTGCACAAGTTCATCTGGGACCCGGCGGTGAAGGGAGTCTAGGGAAGATCCGGATCGGAAGATTCCGTTCGCGAAGACTGATTGCGTCGCGTGAGCTCCTCCAACAAATCTCGTGCAGTGGTGCTCCTCAGCGGGGGCATGGATTCCAGCGTCTGTGCTGCTCTGGCTGTGCGCGATCATGATGCGGCGGCGGTCCACGTGAGCTACGGCCAGCGTACGGAGGAACGCGAGTTAAAATCCTTCTTGTCGATTTGCGAACGATTAAGCATTCACGAAAAGCTCGTCGTCCGAAATGAAGCTTTGCGAGCCATTGGGGGGTCCGCGCTCACTGACGACTCTATCGCCGTGCCCAAGTCCGAGGCGGTCGGCCAGGATATTCCGGTTACGTACGTCCCTTTCCGAAACGCTCATTTTCTGGCGGTGGCGGTGAGCTGGGCTGAGGTGCTGGACGCGAAAAAGGTGTACATTGGCGCAGTCGAGCCGGACAGTTCTGGATATCCCGATTGCCGTCCTGCTTACTACAAGGCATTTAATGAGGTCGTGAGAACGGGCACGAAGGATGGCAAAATTGAAATTGTGACCCCGCTCATCGCTATGCGAAAGGCGGAGATTGTGCGCCTTGGCCTTGAACTGGGTGCGCCCTTCGATTTAACGTGGTCATGTTACAGCCGCGAGGATCGGGCATGTGGAGTATGCGACAGTTGTGCGTTGCGCCTGCGCGCGTTTGAGGCAGCAGGAGTCAAGGATCCGATTCCATATGCGGCAAGGTGAAGATTCTGTTTCTTTTGAATGAGTGAAATGCGGCCGGGAGGCAAAATGAAAAAACATTTCGCAATTTTCATATTCGTAATCCTCGCGATTGGACTGTGCGTACCTGCTGTCTTCGCTCAGACGGGGACGGTCAAGGGCACGTGCAAAGATGCCCAGGGCAATCCCATCGCCGACGGAATGGTTGTTTTCGCCAACATCGACAACGGTCAGAAATATCCGCTCAAGACCAACAAGAAGGGCGAATATTTTTCGCTGGGTCTCTCCACCGGCAAGTACAACGTCACGTTGTACAAAACCGCTGACGACATGAAAGCGAACAAGGAGATGGACCACGTCCACGGTTTCCAGGTCCAACTCGACGAGAACACTCTTGATTTTGACGTGAAGAAGGAACAGGAAAGCGCCGCCAAGGGGCAGGGGCTCTCTCCCGAGCAGTTGAAGCAAATGCAGGAGGCGCAGGCCAAGCAGGCGAAGGAAACCAATACCGTCAAATCGCTCAACGAGAAGTTGAACGCAGCCAAGACGGCGGCTGACGCAGGCGACTACGATACTGCGATCGCCGCGCTCAACGAAGCGAACCAGATGGACCCGACCCGTGACCTGATCTGGTTCAAGCTCGGCGACTACTACCGGATGTCGTCTGCAAAGCAGACCGATCCGGCGGAGAAGCAGAAGCGACTGGACTCGGCCGTAGACGCGTATCAGAAAGCCGTCGACATCAAAAAGGCGGCGACGAACGACAAAGATCCGAACGCGGCTAAGAACCTCGCTTCCTACTACAACAATCTTGCGGACGCACTGAACAAAGCTAAGAAAACCGATGAGGCTGTGAAGACTTATGAACTGGCAGCGCAGGTCGATCCCAGCCCCGCTACCACCGCCCAGTCTTACTTCAACATCGGAGCGGTGTACACGAACGCCGGCAAGGCTGATGACGCGATTGCGGCTTTTGACAAGTGCATCGCCGCCGATCCGACCCGGGCCGAAGCCTACTACCAGAAGGGTGTAAACATGCTCGGCAAGGCCACTCTGCAGGGCGACAAGATGGTCGCAGTGCCTGGCACCGCCGAGGCTTTCCAGAAGTATCTGGAATTGCAGCCGACGGGCGGCCATGCGGAAGAGGCCAAAGCCATGCTGGCCAGCATTGGCGCTCCGGTCGAGACCACTTTCGGCAAAAAGAAGGCAACGAAGAAGTAGATCGTCTTCCGATACAAGGACTTACAAGAAGCATAAAGGGCGGCTCAAATGGGCCGCCCTTCGTGCGTTTTGGCGGATTTTGGACGTTACGAAGGACTATGTACTTGCTGGCCTTCGCTCCCAGCGCGCGGCGCGGTACAGTTAAGGAACTGAGTTTTCTTCCCGGCTGTGGTGCATGCGATTCCTGAGGTGTGAGGACGAATGGCAGCACCAACCATTGCACCAATTTTCGTTGAGTTAGAAGGCTTTACTGGAAGCGGCAAAGTCGCGACTCCGGCGCTGTTGAGCGCCATGCTGCGGGCTGCCGAAAAGATCAGCGACCTGGTTTTTTCTCCGGGACGTCCACCACAGGTGCAGGTCTATGGGCAGATGATTCCCGTGCAGGTACCGGGATTTACATTACTTACGCCCGACGACACGCGCCACCTCGCTGCCGACCTGATCGGCGACAACAAACAAGCCATTTCAACATTGAGAGAACAAGGAGCTTGCGACGTCTCGTTCGGACTTCCGGGATTGGCCCGGTTTCGAGTCAACATTTTCATTCAGCGCGGCAGTTGTGCCGTGGTCATGCGGGTCATTCCCACGGCAATCCCAGATTTCGCTTCACTGCGGCTGCCTGAACAGCTGTCGGACGTGACGAAGTTGCGAGACGGAATCGTACTCGTGACCGGGCCCGCGGGATCTGGAAAGTCATCGACCCTGGCGGTGCTGCTGGATCTAATCAACCGCGAGAAGTACTACCACATCATTACGATCGAAGATCCCATCGAGTTCCTGCACAACCACAAGTGTTCAACGATCCATCAGCGGGAATTACATAGCGATACACCGAGCTTTGCCCACGCGCTGCGGTCGGCGATGCGGCAAGCTCCTAAGGTCATTCTCGTCGGAGAAATGCGCGACCGCGAGACGATCGAGATCGTGCTGGAAGCCGCCGAAACCGGGCACCTGGTGTTCTCAAGCTTGAACACCATGGACGCTTCCAAGACCGTGGAACGCATCGTGACTTCGTTCTCTCCGCCCGAGCAGCAGTCGGTAAGGGAGCGTCTGGGAAAATCCTTCCGCTATATTATTTGCCAGAGGCTCATTGCCAAGGCGGATCGCAGCGGACGGGTTCCAGCGTTCGAGATCCTGAAAGCCAATGCCCGCACCCGCGAGTGCATTGAAAAGGGCGAGCGCGAGAATAAGACCCTCCTCGACGCGATGAAAGCCGGCGCCTCGGAGGGCATGCAACACTTCGACGGCGAGATCGCCGAACTGGTACGAGATCACTCCATCGACCTCGAGACCGGGCTGTCGTTTGCCAGTAACCCTGCGGTACTCGGGCAAGAACTGGCGCGGTAAAGGATGCTTAGGGTTGCTGATGGCGTTCGGCACCTGCCGGGCGTAACACCCTCCTCGTTGTGCTTGCTGATCCGACACGCCTTTCCTTCATTCGCTTCATGATTTGGGGATGACGAGCCCATTCGATCTGTCTTTCCTGGGCCGCGCCGTATAGTTCCGGATGAATAAAGAAGCCGCGTAGCGAAGCCTCCTTTTGGGGTTCGACGATCAGCGGATGTGCCTTGGCGAATGCGTCCTGCCGAACGCCCGTGACCTGCCATGAGACCTCAACGCTCGGTAGGTTGGTCGCAATCTCGAACTGATTGTTTTCGATTTTGCGGGCGACAATTGCCTGGGCAAACTGCCCGATCACCGTTAACTGATAGCGGAACTCGGTATTGAGTGCCTCAAACCAGGCCGGCAGCTGCACGGTCGCATGGCCTTGACTGTCGGTAGTGACATTGCCGTCGTAGATATTCTTCATTTCGGAGGACTCGACCGACGCATGGACCAAGTACTTATTGGCGGGGTCCAGAGGATGATCGATTTTGAAGTCTTTGGTTCCGGCTGTGATGGCGCCGGTGACGTTCAGATCGCCTGTAAAGTTTCCGGCAAAGCCACTGCCGGCGACTCCGTCGACACCATCACCTCCTTGACCCACTGCGTCAGCACCTATGAAATAACCGCCAATCCCGTCGTAGAAGCCTTGGGAGCCGCCCATACCGAAGACGCCAGCGCCGCCTCCCCCGGGTCCATTCCCGCCAGTGAAATCTCCTCCGTCCCCGCCAGACTCGGCACTGCCGAACGAGAACCCCCCTCCCAGGCCGCCGGTCGCAATGACACCGGGCGCACCGTAGCCTGACAAGACGCCGGCATTGCCGCCGGTAACGACCAAACCCGCACCCGGCTGGGCGTCGCCGTCGGGATCAGCGTTCCCGCCAGTCACGTGCATGGCATCATAGCCATTGCCGTCGGAGTCGGTGACGGCGTTGTATCCAGTCGCCGAGATTGCCACAACGGAAACCGAGTTCGCCACCGCGGTTAGCATTCCACTTGTGGGTGCCGTGGTGCCGATGCCGACGTTGCCGCCTTGGGTGATAGACACGCGCGGCGTGAAGTTGGTGTACAAATCGATACCATTCTTGTTTACCGTGCCGGATCTATCCGAGGAAATTCCTTCACCCGTATTACCAACACCAAAGCGAATGCCAGGAGTTACGGTTCCTTTATTGATGCCGCTGAAGTCCTCTCGCAGGTCTCCAACGACGTTAACGTTGCCCGCGAATGTATTATTGGCCGCGGCTAGTTGTGGGACTTTGGTCGTATCGAGATTGAGTTTTACCGCTCCGGCTGTGCCGCCGCCGGTCAGGTCGGTCCCCGCCGTAACGCTGGTGATAGTGCCGGTTCCTGGAAAAGTCTGACCTGCGGCAAATTGGATAAAGCCCTTGTGTCCGATCCTCAGGCCGGTCTCGGCCGGCGTGCTCGATCCCGCTCCATAGAGCAAGTTGATTGTGGCGGAAGGGGCCGCAGTGTCGTTCAACACAGGTTCGGCCTGCCAGAGGAAGACTTGATTGACGGCTGCATTGGTCGAACTGCTGAAGGCCGAAGCTACAAGACGTTCGGCCTGAGAGTTCTTGCCGGCTGCGGCCGTCGCGGTTCCGGTTGCGGGAAGCGTGAACAATCCACGAACGGTCGCGCCACCCATTACGTCAAGAGTGGAAGCTGGAGTGGCAGTGCCAATGCCGATCTTCGCGGTTGTACCGGTCCCTTTCTGAGTCAATGCTGAGTTTTGGATGTTGGTTGCTGTTGTGAACAGAGGAAGAGCATTGACGGTTCCTCCCGTCGTAGTTACGTTCGACGACGCTGGCGGTGGAGTTGAGGTTGACTGCACGATTGTTGAAGAGTCGTTCAAAGCAGGATGTGCGTTCGCCGGGCTTGCCAGTATGAAGGCGGAGGGCGGCAGACCTCCCAACGTCGCCGCGTCCGCAGCTTTCAGCGCGTAGGGCACACTCAGCAACAGTACACGCGGTTGCTCGTCGCCACCATTGACCCGCACACCTAACCAACGAGCTTCTCCAGTGCTGAATAAATCCAGCGGTAGACCTTCGCTCTTAGTCACACCCAGTTGCGCAGTGAAGTTGCTTTTCGCGTCAGCCGTTACGTTTTGGGTTTCGATCCATAGAGGCGCGCCGCCATCCTGCTCGCTATAAATCGAGAACGTCACTGCGACCGCGCCCGAGACGGACTTCCCGTCCATGGCAGCTTTACCTGAAAAACTCACCAGCCGCGGAACAACGGCGGGGACGGTGGGATAGGAGCGCGGTTGCTGCGCGTCAAGGGACGGTAGAAGAGTGAGAAGGGTTAGAAGCGGCAAGATGAGAAGTCGGAGAGATTTCAAAGTGCACCTCGTTTCGATGTCGGATTTCGGTCAGATCCTTCGATCGCCTGAGGCCTTGTCGGAACGCCGTAGCAGCTTTGATTCCGGAGATTCGGAAAGCACGAATGCCTGCCTATTCGCGGAGATCTCCTTCCACCATTCACTGACTCGTGGGCGTAGTCCGAGGGGCCTGAATTATCGAGGGGATGTCGAGGCGGAATCGCGACTCGACGGATTACGGGTATTCTGATACGAAATCTTCCTCATTGCAAGTACTGATTTTTCGGCGGATCACTTCGGGCGAGGTCAAGGGTGGATTGTTAGCAATGCTGGAGCTTTAGCGAAGCGGTCTGCACGCGCTCGGCTGGTCATTGATGGGATGCAATTTCCGAGTGCTCTTCCTCTATCATCTCCCCATGTCTGTTTCACCGTTTCCGTCGAAGGTTCTGAGTTTTGAAGATGCGCGCCGTGTTGTTGAGGAGCAGGCGTCGCACCTGCATGCTGGCGGAACTGAGTCTGTGGACTTGCTAGCCGCCGGCGGCCGCGTGCTGGCGGAGCCGGTGCTTGCGGATCGTGATCTGCCGCCGTTTCCGCGATCAACACGCGACGGGTACGCGGTGCGAGCCGCAGATCTGGCACAACTCCCCGCCACGCTCGATGTCATTGGCGAGATCAAGGCGGGCGAGAAGATCGACAGAATCCCATCGAGTGTGGGCGGCGGTCAGACCGTCGCCATCATGACGGGAGCGCCCGTTCCGGCGGGTACTGACGCGGTGGTAATGGTCGAATACACTACGCGGCACGGAAAGCGAGTCGAAGTCGCGAAGCGAGTTGTGAGCGGGGAAAACATTGTTCCCCGTGGCGCGGAAGCTCGCCAGGGAAGTTTGCTGCTTGATTGCGGAGTTCGTCTGACGGAAGCTGACATCGCGGTGGCCGCGTCGGTCGGCAAATCCCGGCTTGAAGTGTATCTGCAGCCGCGAGTTGCGGTACTCAGTACTGGCGACGAGATTGTGGATGTCGCCAGTGTTCCAGGTCCGACCGAGATACGGAACTCGAACAGCTATTCGCTCGCGGTGCAGATTCTCAAGGCGGGGGGCCAGCCCGTCGTTTTGGCAGTCGCTCCGGACGAGCCTCTGGAACTACGACGGCTCATAGAGGAAGGATTGAAATCAGATTTGCTGCTTTTGACAGGCGGCGTTTCCATGGGCCGCTACGATTTTGTGGAGCAGGTGCTGTCGGAAATGCAGGCTGAATTCTTTTTCACCGGCGCGAATATACAGCCCGGACGTCCACTTGTCTTTGGCAAGTGGGGCGCTGGGACTTCTAACCGCGAGCGAAGTTCCGAAACGCCGGCCCGCACGTATTTCTTCGGGTTGCCGGGAAATCCCGTCTCGACGATGGTGACTTTCGAACTTTTTGCCCGGCCGATGCTCGAAGCGCTAGCGGGTCAGACTCCGCGCAAACTCGTTTTTCTTCATGTGCGAGCAAAGGCTGAGATCCGCGTTAAGACTGGACTCAGACGATTTCTTCCTGCAACCCTGTCTGGCGAATTCGAGAATACTGAGGTGGAACCGGTTGCGTGGCAGGGTTCGGGCGACATCGCGGCAACTGCGCGGGCGAACTGCTACGTCGTGATCCCGCCGGACCGGGAAAACATTCGCGCCGGCGAGTGGGTCGCGGTGATGATGAGGTGAGTCAATGCTCGGGCGAGATGCAGCGAGCTAAGCGTCTCTACGACGACGCTCCCATGTAAGATAGAACTTCTGGATGGCGAAAAATCTTTCCCACTACGACGGCTCCGGGCGCGCTCGAATGGTCGACGTTTCCGGCAAGCCTGCTACGAAGCGTGAGGCTGAAGCAAGCGGCTTCGTCGCGATCAGCCCGGAAGTGCTGGCGGCCCTGCCGAAGAATCCGAAAGGCGACCCGCTCGAGGTGGCGCGGATCGCCGGCATCATGGCAGCCAAGCGCACCGCGGAACTCATTCCGATGTGCCATCCACTTCCTCTCTCGCGCGTTGATGTCGACATGCGGCTGTGCGAGAATGGCGTCGCCATTACCTCCAAAGTCACCACCACCGCAGAAACCGGAGTGGAAATGGAAGCGCTGGTGGCGGTCAGCGTGTCGGCACTCACGACCTACGACATGCTGAAAGGCATGGATAAGGGAATTGAGATTCGCGAGATTGTGCTGGAACGCAAAAGTGGTGGAAAGAGCGGCGAGTATCGGCGGAAGAAATAAACGATCTCATGTCTAACAACGTCAAGCTGCTGGTGGTGGATGACAATCCGATGGTGCTGGCGATGTTGCATCAGGCACTCGCTCCGCTGGCGCAGGTGACGACGGGAACCGATGCTGCCGACGCGCTGTTGAAGGCGGTAGATGATGTTCCGGATCTGGTCGTGTGCGACTACCGCATGCCCGGCATGGACGGGCGACAGTTCGTCGAGAAGCTGAAGAGCCGTCCCGCGACAGCGAATTTTTCTTCTGTGTTGATGGCCAGCAAGGCTGACATTGCCGAGCGCCTTTCGCCGGCGGACGCGGCGGACGATTATCTGGAGAAGCCCTTTTTCCTCAGAGACGCCACGCGACGCATCAAGCGCATGATCGATCGCATTGCGCTGGAGAAGATGGCGAAGACTGCGCCATCCGATGGAGTTGTGCGCGGGAGCTTGGCGCAGATGAACGTGATCGACCTGATGCAATCGCTCGAGATGGGGCGCAAGAGCTGCCAGCTCTCGTTGAGCAATGAGGGCGAGAAGTGCGAAGTATTTTTCGTAGAAGGCCAGGTCAAGCACGCGACTTACGGATCGCTGGTCGGCGATGAGGCTGTGTTCAAAGTACTGCGCTGGACGGGCGGAAACTTCCAGCTCGACTTCGAAGGCAAGACTGACAAAGAAACTACGCAGCTCAATACCCAAGGACTGTTGATGGAAGGACTGCGGTTGCTGGATGAATCGCAGCGTGATGGCGGAGGGGAACCTGAACCCGTAGCGGCGCCAGTCGCTGCGGCGCCCCCTGTGCAAGGTCCGGCCGCGCCAATCGCGCCTGCGCCGCCGACCGCTTCCAAGACCCGAAGGGATGAAGAGGAAGATGTTCTCCTCGATGGCTGACGCGCACGGACTCACGGCGGCAGTGGTGACGGTTAGCGATTCCTGCTCGCGCGGGGAACGGGAAGATCTTTCGGGACCGGCTGTGGTCCAGGTCTTGCAAAGGCTTCAATTCACCGTTGCTGTGCGCGAAGTTATTCCTGACGATCTCATCAAGATTCAGAATCTGCTGATCCGACTGGCGCGCGAAGTGCAGTTTGTTGTGACGACCGGCGGTACGGGGATTGCTCTGCGCGATGTAACTCCCGAGGCGACTGTAGCGGTCTGCGAGCGGCTTTTGAACGGAGTCGCGGAGCGCATGCGAAGTGAAGGGGCGAAGAAAACTCCGTTTGCGGCGCTCAGTCGGGGAGTATGCGGAGTCCGTGGACGGGCTTTGATTTTGAACCTGCCGGGGAGTCCGGCGGGGGCAGTCGGGTCGTTAGAGGCGGTGGCCGGACTGGTGCCGCATGCGATTGAATTGCTCGGTGGGAAGACGGAGCATCGATAGCACTGATTGAGTGCCCCGCAGCGACAAACCCCGTCGCGGCCTGGACGGGCGAAGGCGCCCGTCCCCAGATTCTCACTTCCCAACCTTTCCTGGGCCCAGCAGAGCGCGGCCTGGGTACACACCGGGGACAAGTTTAGCGTTGTCGATGACTTCCGTTCCTCCCACCAATAAATAGTGAACTCCCACGCTGGATTCCATGGGCTTGGCGAAGGTGGAGCGGTCGGCGATGGTTTGCGGATCGAAGACCACGATATCGGCGTCGGCGCCTTTCTGCAGACGTCCCTTGAGCTTTCCTTCGGGAGTGGAGCGCTCCAACATTTCCGCGGGCATGAGAGTCATCTTGCGTAGAGCTTCCATCAGCGTGAGAGTCTTTTTCTCGCGTACATATTGCGCCAGCACCCGCGAGTAAGTGCCGGCGTTGCGTGGATGTCCCGGGGCACCGTCGGAGGCGATCATGATCAGGGGATTCGGAATCACCGCATCGACGATTTCCTGGGTGTTGGCGAAAACCAAAACAGACTGAGGATTTGTGGAGTTGTGTAGCTCGTCGAAGCGCGCCTTGGTCAGATGTTCCCCCGTATCGGGGATGACAAGATTGTCATAGTCGATCCCCAACTTCTCGCGCCATCCGGGATTGAATTGCGCGGAATTGATAATCGTCATGCCGGCGATGTACGGATAGGCTTCGGTAGTGACGTCGAGGCCGCGAGCACGGGCTCCCGCAACGAGCGAGATGCATTCGAGCGAATCGGCCAGGCAGGTGCTGTTAATGTGAACGATGTGGAGTGGCGCACCGGTGATTGCGGCTGCTCCGATCACTTCCTCGACAGATTCAATATCGGAGCCGGGCTCCAGGCGTCCGAAACTGCGGATGTGGGTGTAGACGGGTACCTTTCGCTCGGCGGCAACTCGGAACATGTCGATTACTTCGAGGCGCGTGGCGCCGGGTGTGTATTGAATGCCCATGCCAACGCCGAGGGCGCCGGCGTCAAGTTCGTCACGCAGACGCTGCTGGATTTGCTTTACCTGGTCCGGGGTGGCGGGATCGTTGGTCCCCGGCCCGCTCTTGGGCAGAATTTCAGGGATGCCGGCGTGAGAGTCGAGAACATAGGGAGGCAGAGGTGTGCCGAAGATTAGTGCTCGCGCAGCGACGTGGCTGGCGGTCGTTCCATAGTTGATCAGCGAGTGTCCTTCCTTCGCTTTTAAAAATGGGGCAACATCCGGGACGCCGATCTCCATCTCAAGCGCGGTGGTGACGCCGTCGAAGGCCTTGACGACTTGGCTGGCTGGTTCCTGGCCGTGCTGATGCAGGTCGATGAATCCCGGAGCCACCACCAGTCCGGCGGCGTGAATGACGCGGCGACCAGAGAGAGGCTCGGTGGAAATCGCGGCGATCTTTCCGTCGTGAATGCCGACGTTTCGGACGGCATCGAGATTGGTTTCGGGGTCTATGACGCGGCCGCCTTCTAGGACGAGGTCGTATTGCTGGGCGGAGAGAGTAGTTGCCGCGAGCAGGGAGAAGACCAGAATCAAATTGCGCATGAGAGCTCCGGAGGTAGCGATGATAGCAGGGCTGGCAGCCCACGGTGGCCGTGTTCACACAGGAGACCGGGCGGGCGAATACGTTCGTCTCTCCACGGGCGAACTGACACTTTGCTTTTCCATCACGTACACTAACTGGTCTCCTTGAAAAAGATTGCACACATACTGGCGCGCTATTCGGCGTGGATTCTGGGGCTGATGAAGGTCCTCGGAATCTGGGGCGTATTTGTAATTGCCTTTGCCGACAGTGCGCTTCTCGGCATGCCCGTCGACTTCATCGTCGCGACGTATGCGTACCAGGACCGCAGGCGATTTTTGCTTTATGTCGTGATGGCGTCGCTGGGCTCGGCGTTGGGGAGCATTCCTCTGTACATCATCGGATATCTGGGCGGAGAGAAGGTGCTGCGCAAGCGGATCTCGGAAGAACGCTTTCTGAAGATTCACCGATCGTTCGAGCGGCACGAGTTCTGGGCCCTGATGTTTCCCGGGATGCTGCCGCCGCCGATGCCGTTCAAGATTTTCGTGCTTGGGGCGGCGGTGTTCGAAATGCGGTTCCGCGATTTCCTGGTGGCCATTTTTGCGGGGAGGTTTGTCAGGTTTGGGGTCTTGTCCGTGCTCGTGTTGTGGTTTGGGCCGGAGATTGTGGGGCTCGTCGGAGGAGTCTTCAGCAGGCATTGGGGCTGGGTAGTGGGGGTGATCGTGGTGGGAGTGTGTGTCTGGTTGGTGCTGCGGAGGCGCGGGAGGAAAGAACCGAATGACCTCGCGTAGAGACGGCGCTGTGTGGTTGTGCTTCCCCGAAACAGCCGCCACGAAAAACGGCGCAGCCAGATAGCCGAGGTGGCTGTCCGCACACTGGCATCTCTGCTTCTACTAAGCGGCTGCGGGGCCGCCGGATTTGGTCAGACGGCTTTCGAGAATCTGCACGAGGGCAGGCATTCCAAAAAATGCGAGCGAGAAGAACAGGTCGCTCTCCGCGGTTCCACGAAAAAACGGAATGCCGGCCGTGTAGGACATCATCAAGCCGCCAAACCCTCGCGGATACATTGCTGGCCACGCTGCCCACACTGCGAAATTGCTGATCAAAAAGAACGAAACGGAACTTGCCAACGCCGCTCCCACCACGCGCCAGAACGACGCCTTCTCACGGAGAGTGGTGCCCAGCAGCAGGATCGCGGCGTACCACGCCCAGGTGACGAGTTGATCCCACGAGAATGCCGAGACATAAATGAACTTGGTCAGGATGACGTCGGTCGCGGCCAGCATCACGAGAGGGATCCACATCTGTCGCCGGGACCCGCGAGCGCCGAAGAACAGCAGTGAAGCCGCCAACGGTGTGAAGTGCCACGCATGGGGCAGGAAATTCAGCGGACCGGCGAACGGCAGGAAGCGGACGCCAATGGCCAAAAGCACGAATATGTAGGGCAGCATGATCACCTCGCGAAATGAACTATCATTCTGGGCGCTTGAACGGCTGGCGTCAAGGGAAGATCGTCTCCGGCTGGACTCGCTTTCACACAAAATCGTCAACCACGAAGGACACGAAGGTTCACGAAGGAAAAACGTCACTACAATTCTTCGTTCTTGGCGGCTTTCAGGTCTGTGTCGGCGGCTGGCTTGCTGCGGAAGATGCTTACGCTCGTGACATCGTTCAATGCGAAGGCAGGTGTCGTCTGAGTTGGCGGCATCTTGATATGGCGGAAGTCGGCGTCGTGAACATCGTATAGCACGAATGCGGGACGTGCGTCCCGGTTGATGCAGTCAATCTTGACGCCGCTCATTTCGATTCCCTTTACGTGGCGAAGGAAGAAGCCATGACACGGTGTCGTGCCGAACATGGTGGGTTCGGGATACTCGTTTTCTTTCTCCGGAAGCTGGAGCTTGGCGTCGGCCGAAGTGCCTCCGCCTTGATGGAGGATCGAGATGTCGCTCAGCTTTAGGTCTTCGATCGGGTGACCGGGGATTCCACCGATGATGGAGCTGATCGGGGGACCGGCTGCGCTCAGGCAAGTGACATTGCTGATGATCAGACGGCGGATCACGCCAATGGGAACGCCTGCCGGTCCGCGCATACGGGCGCCGAGACGAACGAAGATGGGCGCCGCTAGGATGTCGCGCATAGTGATGTTGGTAATCGTCACATCTTCGATGATCGCGCCGTCGACGCTTTCGATCGCGAGGCCGTGGCAACCTTCGAAAACGCAGTTGGAAATCGTTATGTTCTTGTAGCCACCGTTGGATTCGGTTCCGAACTTGATGCGTCCGGTGCGCCAGACTTTGTCGTTGGGCGGGAAGGGCTTGCAAGTCGCATCGAGCAGCGTGCCTTCCTGGTAGCTTCCGGTGACGAAGCAGTTCGTGATCGTAACCATTTCGGTGGCGCGGGCGTAGCCGAGCGCGAACGAACTCTTCAGGCAGATGCCGTCATCCCAGGGGGAGTTGACGCTGCAATTGGAGACGCGGACGTTGCGACAGCAGTCGATATCCATGCCGTCGCGATTGGTGTCGATGGTCAGATTATCGATGGTGAGATTGTCGACGCCGGTGGCGAGGATGCCAAAGTGGCCACCGTGAAGAATGGAGAAATCGCGCAAGAGGACGTTGCGGCAGTTCTTCAGAGCGATCGCTTTGTTGGCGATGCCGGGCTGCTCGGCTTTGGGTCCGTCGCCCCATCCTCGGCTCAGACCTTTGCCCCAGATTAGGCCGGGACCGGAAATGGAGATGTCGGCCAGGTTCTCTCCCCAGATCAGGCTGTTGTGCCAGTGATTGTGTCCGAAGTCCTGATAGGGATCCCAAGGCTGGCTGGACTCGGCGAGGTCATATCCCGAGGCGCCTTGCTCGGGGGGATCCGACGCGAGCAGAATGGAGCCGGGAGCGAGGTAAAGGGCGATCTTGCTTTTGAGGTGTACGGAATAGCAGCGATAAGTTCCAGCGGGAACGTAGACGGCGCCTCCGCCGGCTTTGGCGGCAGCTTCGATGGCGTTGTTAATGGCGGGGCTGTCGAGCGACTTGCCGTCGCCTTGTGCTCCAAAGGCGATGACATTGTAGAGCGGTCCAGCTGTCGCTGGCGATTCAGTAGCGAAGCTGGTTGACGGCATCGCTACTAGCGCGCCGGCTGCGAGGCCGGTGGTTGCCGTGGTCAGGAATTTGCGTCGGCGCATTGATTTCCCTCGAGTCTATTGCTTGCCTTGGCCGGGCTCGGGCACGACGATCTGACCTTTTCCTGAGGAGAAGACGTCTCCGACTACGTGCAGATTCTTGTCGAGTTCCACTGCGCGGCCCAGAGCACCGCGATTCTGACGACCCGTGATCGAACGCGGAATCCCCACGAAGCGCAGGTCCTGGAAGTAAACGATGTAGCCTCCCTCCGGCTCAAGCGCTTCGGTCTCAGTGATGGGATATTGCGCCCAGTCCAGAAATACCCGTCCGGTGTAAGACTTCTTCGCGGCCTGAGTCACTGGCGTTTCTTCCGGCTTGTAACGGATTTGGAGGTTGCCTTCAGGATCGACCTCGGGTCCAAGAGAGCTCACCGGGGCTAAAGCGAAGAATGCCGGAGTTTCGACCACGCCGTACCAGTGAAAAGGATCGATCCACTTTGGATAGGCGGAGGCTCGCAACGGGTCGACCCCTTGATACGTGCGGGCTTCGAGAGCGTTGATGGCGCGTCGATGTTCGTAGTCGCGCAGGCCCCATAGGAGAACGACTCCAGCGAGCGCGAGTGTGGCAGCCAGGCGGCCGCGCGGACCACGACGGGGCGAACCGATTTCCCGGTCGATCAGGGAGAAAAGGGCTGGCATCACAAGTCCGAGAACTAGGAATAAGAACATCACGGGTTCGAAAATGAAGACGATATCCCAGGAATACCACTTTTCGGAAAACGGCCAGAAGGGACGGACGCCGTAGTTGTTGGTGAAATCGAGCAGGATGTGACTCAGGCCTGCAAGACAAGCATAAAAGTAAAGCAGTCCCCAGCGCGGCGGAAGATTGGGGTCGTTTGTTTTCCGACCACGTAGACGCCAGATGAGATAAACAAAGCCGAGGACGGCCGCTGCATCGATGAAGATACCGACGAACGAGTGGGTGAATCCGCGATGGTGGGCGAAGCCGAATGCGCGTCCGCCAAAGCCTCCGAGAACATCCAGGTCTGGAGCTTCTGCTGCAAGAGTGAGCGTCAGCGTGGCGAGCGCAGTCTTGCGGTTGAGTCCGGCGCGGCCCATACACGCGCCTGTCAGAAAATGGGTGATCGGTTCCAAGGTTCGAGGAATTCTATTGTACCGAGCTGAGTTGTGCCAGGCTGGGCCGACCATAGCCGACCAATAAATTCGGGGCGTTCAGCGTGCCGGCGCCAGAAGAGTCAGAGCGTCTGGAACGATCGTCATTTCCACCGGAAGCGTGCCGAGGAGTTCGCCGTCTGCTTCGACATAAATTCTCGATTGTTGCTGCTGGCGATCAGGAAGCGGCAAATATTCGCAGGAGACTCGCGTGCTGTAGACCAGATCAACGCCGGGGATCGTCCACCGGCGCCGCAGCAGGCAACGAGCAACGTAGGCGAGATATGACATGCGGCTTGCCGTACGGCAGACGACCACGCGCATGTCGTCGCGGTCGAGTGAGGCTCCAGGAGCGAGTTCCTGCACGACTCCACCGAAGTTGCGAATGCGGACGCTCATCAGTTCGGTGACATCCACCCGCCGTGCTAGGGTCGAGCCAGTCTCAGCGTATTCCGCCGAGAATCGCCTCATGGGATAGGTCAAGCAGAGACTGAAGGCCTTTGCGTAATACGCGGCCATGCCCATGCGCTGCTTGGCTTCGCTGTGGAGCTTGTAGAAAAGATGGGCATCAACGCCAACCCCCGCAGCGACTGTAAAGTAGGTGGAACCTCGATTGCCGCTGAGGTCGAGGTACTCGACGCGTCCGAGTGCGATGCGACGGTGAGCACCATGAATGGCGGCCTTGGTTGCTGCCACGATGTTGAGGGGCAGGCCGATGTCGTGCGCCAGGGCGTTGGCCGTGCCCATGGGCAAGATCGCCAGCGCAACCGGCGACATGGCGAGGACCTGAGCGATGTTGTTGATGGTGCCGTCGCCGCCGCAGGCGAAGATTGTGTCGCAGCCGGACTCGATGGCGCGCCGGATTTCATCCCCGGCATGATCGCGAGACTCGGTCGGTACGAGGTCTGCCTCAACGCGAGCGCTTCGCAGTAATGCGAGTGCGGATTCCAGTTCCCGCCGACGTTGCTTGCTGCCGCCGGAGTCCGGGTTGTAGAGCAAGGCCGCCTTGCGCATAAACGGGATCGAAGCTGGATTGTACCTGAGGAGAATGGCAGGCCGTTCTGTGCAGGTTTCGCGAAGATGGAGTCTCAACGAATCAGCGACGTCCCCATTCCCACATGCCGAACATCGCTTTTTGCGGCAGGGGATGACCGAGCTGGCGGGCGAGCATGGTGATCTGGCCGCGGTGGTGGGCGTCGTGGGAGATCAAGTAGCCAAGAAAGCCAGCGACATCGGGGCGGAAGTTCCTGATGCGGCCATTGGTGGACAGGGCACCGCTGATGACCACGCTCAAAGCGTGCCGGCTGCTCTCCAAGGCACGAATCGCCTGCGCCGGGAGACACCGTGGTGCGATCAAGTTGGTCTGGAATCTCCTCGGCCTTACCAGCTTTCAGCCACATCACGCGCACGTTGTGCATGTGAGCGACGATGGCCGCGATCGTCCGTCCCTTGCCGTCTGGCGGCTTCGCTTTCCATGAGGCGGGCGGAAGGTTGTCGATCAGATATTGATTGATGCGGTTATTCGTGTTGAAGGCATTCAGCAACGCTACGGGAATCTGGCGGATGTACAGTCCATCCACGGCGGCGGCATCGAGCGGGTCAGGGGCCTTGGGCATGGCTGGCTTGCAGACGGCTGAGCAAGGAATTTAATTTGGCACAAGCGTGGCGCGCTTACAAGGGCCGCTTTTCCACAGCCTTTTCTTGCGGCTGCCACCTATCGCGATGAATCGCGTAAACCAGATGTGGCAAATTCTGCCGCGTCACTTCCTTCCAGATAGTCATGCCGTTTTTCTCGGCAACCCGGCGGGAGGACAGGTTCTCGGGGCGGATGAGCGAAATGATGCGCTCGACCGGAAGGCGGGCGAAGCCGTAATCGCGGCAGGCGCGGGCGGCCTCGGTGGCGAGGCCTTGTCTCCAGAGATTGCGGCGGAGGTGGTAGCCGATCTCTATTTCGTTTGAGCCTTCCACATCCTGCACCGTCAGGCCGCAATCACCGATCAACTCGCCAGTCGGTTTCAGGATCATGGCCCAGAGTCCGTGGCCGTCGTCGGCATAGCGGCGAAGATTGCGGGCGATCCAATTCTCAACTCCGGCGCGGTCGTAGGGAGCCGGATAGAAGCGCATCGTCTCCGGATCAGAGAGAACGAGGACGAGAGCGTCCGCATCGTCCGTGCGAAATTCCCGTAGGATCAGGCGTGTTGTCTCGAGGATCTGCACCGCTTCTCTCACTCTGGCCACCTGATTTTATGCGAAGCGGTCGCCGACTTATAATCTGGCCGATGCCTGCCGCAACCAAGGACACAGGAAAAAAGATCGAAGCCCTCCGCGAGAAGATTCGCCACCACGAATACCTGTATTACGTCCAGGACAATCCCGAGATCAGCGACGCGGAATTCGACAAGCTGATGCAGCAACTGAAGGATCTGGAGGCCGCCGACACCGCGTTGGTGACGCCGGATTCGCCAACGCAGCGCGTCGGAGGCAAGCCGCGCGAGGGATTCGTCAAGGTGCCGCATTCGTCGCCGATGCTGTCGCTCGACAACACCTACAACGAGGAAGAATTGCGCGACTGGGAACGGCGCGTCCACGAATTGAGCGGGCGCAAGGATGTCGACTATGTCTGCGAACTCAAACTCGACGGCATGTCGCTGGCGCTGGTTTATGAGGACGGCCATCTGCTGCGCGGCGTGACGCGCGGCGATGGATCGGTGGGCGAGGACGTCACACTCAACGTGCGGACCGTGCGATCGATCCCGCTGTCGATTCCGAAAGAGCGTTTGAAGAAAGCTGGGATCCCCGTTGACTTTGAAGTGCGCGGTGAATTGCTGATGCCTACGGCGGCGTTCAAGAAAGTGAATGAAGAACGGGAAAAGAAGGGGCTGCCGACGTTTGCCAATCCGCGCAACTTCACGGCAGGTACGGTTCGTCAGCTGGATGCAAACGTTACGGCGGAACGGCGCATGGATTTTTTCCCGTACATCCTGCTGCAAAATGGCCGCACGTATTTTGACCGCCACTGGAAGACGCTCGACGCGCTCGAGGCCGCCGGCTTCAAGGTCAACCAGAACCGCAAGCTCGTGCACTCGATGGACGAAGTCTGGGCCTTCATTCAGGAGTGGGAGGCGAAGCGGGATTCGCTGCCATACGAGATTGACGGCATCGTGGTGAAGGTCGATCGGACTGGCTTGCAGGCTGAACTTGGTTTCACGGGGAAGGCTCCGCGGTGGGCGATTGCTTACAAATATGCGGCGCGCGCTGGAATCACGAAGCTTGAGAATGTGCGCTGGCAGGTGGGCCGCACCGGCAAACTTACTCCCGTGGCGGGGTTGGCGCCGGTTTCGATTGGCGGCACCACCGTTCGCAATGCGACGCTGCACAACATGGATGAGATCGAGCGGCTCGGCGTGAAGATTGGCGACTGGGTGCAGGTGGAGCGCGGCGGAGACGTGATTCCCAAGGTCGCGAAGGTCATCGACGATAAGGATCATCCGCGCGGCGACGGAAATATCGAAGTGCCCGAGAAGTGCCCCGTGTGCGGAACGAAAGTTGTGCGCACCGAGGGCGAGGTCGACTACCGGTGCGTCAATGCAAATTGTCCGGCCAAGCTGCTCGGGACGATTCTCCACTTCGCGTCGCGCGGTGTGATGAATATTGACGGGATGGGCGAGTCGCTGGTCACGCAACTCATCGATCGCGGCCTGGTCAAGAACGTCGCAGACATCTACGACCTCACCAAGAAGGATCTCCTCAGTCTGGAGCGATTCGCCGACAAGTCGGCGCAGAACATTCTCGACGAGATTGAAAATTCGAAGAAGCTGCCGCTCGAGCGCGTGATCTACGGCCTTGGAATTCGCATGGTCGGCGAGCGCACGGCGCAATTCCTGGCCGAGCATTTCGGATCGATGGAAGCGCTGGAGCAGGCCAGCGTCGAGGAATTGCAGGACGTGAACGAAGTCGGCCCGCGCATCGCCGAGAGCATCGTGGAGTTTTTCAGTATTGCGGCAAACCGCAAGCTGGTCGAGCGCCTGCGCGCAGCGGGGCTCACTTTGAAAGGCCAGAAAAAAGAACGCGGCACCAAGCTAGCGGGGAAGACGTTCGTTCTCACTGGAACCTTGGCACACTTCACTCGCGACGAAGCGAAAAAGATGATCGAAGACGCCGGCGGAAAGGTCACCGGCTCGGTCAGCAAGAAAACGGACTACGTGGTCGCCGGTTCAGACGCGGGATCGAAGCTGGATAAAGCGAATGAACTGGGCGTGGCTGTGATCGATGAAAAGGAAATGGAGAAGCTCGCCGGCTGAGCGTTAAGTTTTTTTCATCGCCTCCCGCATCCTCTTCCACGTCACATCCAGCGTCTCCGGCAGAATCCTCGTCTCCCCTACGACCGACATGAAATTCCCGTCAGCGACCCAGCGCGGCAAAACGTGCATGTGGATGTGTCCGGCGATGCCCGCGCCTGCAGCCTTGCCAATGTTCATCCCAAGATTGATGCCGTCAGGTTTGTAGAGTTCGCGGAGGACAGTCTCCATGCGCTGCGAAAGCGCGATCATTTCGTTGGCTGCTTCGGCCGGCAGTTTCTGCAATTCGTCCAAGTGCGCGTAAGGGACGATCATCACGTGCCCTGGCGTGTACGGATACGCGTTCAAAATCACGAAGCACTGCTGGCCCCGATGCACGATGAGTGCTTTGGCGTCGTCCTCTTTTTGCGCTTCGCAGAACACGCACCCAGCGGTCTTTTCCGTGGAAGAGACATAGGCGTAGCGCCACGGGGTCCAGAGGTAGTCCATAGCAGGGGAGGGTAGCAGATACGCGCGAGAGCGCAAAATTCCGCTTGTGGCCGCTACCAGAGCGCAGCAAAATGCCCTTTCGAGTACGCGACAATCACGCCTCGTGGTGAGGCCCTTGTTCGGAAAGCGTAACGCTGAAACCTTCCTGTAACATACGGGCGATTAGCGTTTGACACTGTTCGCAAGCCGTTGCTATAGTCGAAGAGTTCCCATTGGACGCGGGTTCTCTGTAAAAACGTCCGACAGCTGGGATTGTCCAAGCTCACTCGCCAGGGTGAGCCCACCACAACCAAACGACTCATCCAGCAGTCCGCAGAGCAGGCCCCGCATCCATCACCAGAGAGGCATGACCTTGTTCGACGAGACCACCGCCCGCAACTCCGAATCCACCTCCACCGTTGTGGCTGATGTTGAGCCCATGACTGAATCAACGACGCCCGAACAACACGAGCCTGAGCAGAGTCAGGCTGCCGCCGAGAGCGCAACCTCGACTGAGACGGCTCAGAGTGAGACGGCGCACGGCGCCCCGGCCGCGGACGACAAACCCGCGCCCGTCGAGGACTTCGCTTCGGTGCTTGAGAGCTTTACCACCGAAGCCGAAGAGGCCGTGAGTGAAGATCGCGTCATCAAGGGCACCGTGTTGAAGCTGACCGGGACCCATGTGGTCGTCGATATCGGCGCCAAGTCGGAAGGCATGCTGCCGCTGGCTGAGGTGCTCGATCACGAGGGCAAGCCGAAGTTCAAGCCCGGCGACGAAATCGACGTCATGCGCGACAAGGGCGAGGCCGAGGAAGGCTACATCAACCTCTCGCACCAGAAGGCGCAGCGTATTCATGCGTGGGAAGAAATCGAGAAGGCCTACAACGAGAAAAGGCCGATCAACGCCGTCGTCATCGATCGCATCAAGGGCGGTCTGACGGTCGACATTCTCGGTGCGCACGCGTTTCTGCCCGGCTCGCAGGTGGACCTGCGGCCGATCCGCAATCTGGACGGCATGAAGGGGCAGACGCTCGAAGTTTCTGTCATCAAGCTAAATAAGAAGCGCGGAAACATCGTGGTCTCCCGCAAAGAGTTGCTGGAAGGCGAGCAGAACGAAAAGCGTTCGAAGACGCTCGAGCATCTGGAAGAGGGATCGGTACTCACCGGCGTGGTCAAGAATCTGACCGAGTACGGCGCGTTCGTGGACTTGGGCGGACTCGACGGTCTGCTGCACATTACCGACATGTCCTGGGGACGGCTGACGCACCCGAAGGATCTGGTGAATGTTGGCGACCAAATTCAAGTCAAAGTTCTGAAGTACGACAAAGAGAAGCAGCGCGTTTCGCTGGGATTCAAGCAGCTCACGCCTGATCCGTGGCTCGATGCGGAGCACCGCTATCCCGAGGGTGCGCATGTTGGTGGGCGCGTGATCAGCGTTACAGACTACGGAGCTTTCGTGGAACTGGAACAGGGAATTGAAGGCCTGGTTCACGTAAGCGAGATGACGTGGTCGAAGCGCATGAAGCATCCGTCGAAACTGGTAAACGTTGGCGATCAAGTGGAATGCGTGGTGCTGAATGTGAATCCGACCGAGCGGCGGATTTCACTCGGGATGCGCCAACTGGCAGCCAACCCGTGGGACTCGCTGCATGAGAAGTTCCCGGTTGGCATGACCGTCGAGGGACGCGTTCGCAACCTAACCGACTTTGGCGCGTTCATCGAAATCGAAGACGGGATCGACGGTTTGGTGCACGTCAGCAATCTGAGCTGGACCAAGCGCGTGAAGCATCCGTCGGAAGTTCTGAAAAAGGGTGATCGCGTGAAGGCGATCGTGCTCGCCATTGAGCCCGACAAGCGGCGCCTGTCGCTGGGCATGAAGCAGCTGCAGCCGGATGTTTGGGAATCGTTCTTCCAGACTCATCACATTGGCGACGTGGTCCATGGCAAGATCCTGCGAGTGGCCGCGTTCGGGGCCTTCGTGGAAATTGCCGAGGGCGTGGAAGGTTTGTGCCACAAGTCCGAAGCGATCGATGGAAACGGACAGCCGATGCACCTTGAGCCTGGCATGGAGCATGAGTTCAAGATCATCAAGATGAGTCCGGAAGAGAAGAAAGTCGGACTCAGCATCCGCGCCGTGGGCGAAGAAGCCTCGCGATCGGAAGTGGAAGCCTATAAGCAGCCGGTTTCGAGCACCAGTTCCACCATCGGCGAACTGATTTCCTGGAAGCGCGCCAGCAACGAGAACAACTAATAGCCACAATGTCATCCTGAGCGGAACAACACCTTCGCGAAAGCGAAGGTGTTGTGTAGTCGAAGGATCCCCGAGTTCGTGTTCTGCTCATAAGGCTCTCGTCAGGGAATTCTCACCGTTCGTTTGGCCCTCGCCTCCTTCCTGTTCTAGAATCCTAAGTTTGCCCTAACTCATCTCTCCTACAGAGGACGACCTTTGCCTGAAACTATCTACGACGTAGCCATCATCGGCAGCGGACCTGCCGGATATACCGCCGCGATCCGCGCCGGCCAATACGGTCTGAAGACCGCACTCATCGAAAAAGACGGCTTTCTCGGCGGGACTTGTTTGCACGTCGGCTGCATTCCTACCAAGGCGCTGCTGTTCAACGCGGAGTTGTGGGATCACCTGAAAGACGCGAAGGAATTCGGCATCGAGGGCGTCGACTCGCGCAAATTGAACTGGGCCGCGATTCAGGAGCGCAAGGGGAAGATTGTCGCGAAGCACGCCAAGGGCCTCGAGTTCCTGATGAAGAAAAACAAAGTCGACACGGTCAAAGGATATGGAAAGCTTACTGGCCCGGCGCACAACGGAGTATTCACCGTCGAACTCATGAATGACGGGAAGACTTCGCAACTCAAAGCGAAGAATGTAATTCTGGCGACCGGGTCTGAAGCTCGAATGTTGCCCGGCCTCGAAGCGAACGATCGCGTGCTGACCAATATCGAGATCCTCAGCTTGAAGGAGATTCCGAAATCGCTGGTCATTGTGGGCGCCGGAGCTGTGGGTGTAGAGTTCGCTTCCATCTATCGCTCGTTCGATTGCGAAGTGACGATCGTCGAAATGCTGCCACGGCTGGTTCCGGTAGAAGATGAAGAAGTCTCTAAGGAACTGGCGCGCGTTTTCCGCAAGCGGGGCATCGCCTTCCACACCAGCGCGAAGGTTGACAAGGTGGAGAAGACGAAGACGGGAGTTGCGGTTACGATTACCGTCGACGGCAAGCAACAGAAGATCGAAGCCGAGAAAATTCTTATCGCCGTCGGGCGTAAACCTCGCACGCAGAACATCGGCCTCGAACGCACGAAGATCAAGCCTGATCGTGAGTTCATCAAAACCGATTCGTGGATGCAGACCGCTGAACCGGGAGTCTACGCCGTCGGCGACATCGTGTTGGGGACGCCGCAACTCGCACACGTCGGCGCGATGGAAGCACTCGTCGCCGTGGCCAAAATCGCAGGCAAGCCCGGCAAGCCAATTAATCCCTGAGCACATTCCGGGCGCGACATATTGCCATCCGGAAATCGGCAGCGTCGGCCTGACCGAGACCAAAGCTCGCGAGGCAGGATACAACGTGAAAGTCGGTAAGTTTCCATTCACTGCCAACTCACGCGCGTCGATCGTCGGCCAGCATGAGGGTTTTATTAAGATCGTCTCTGACGCGGATTACGGCGAGATTCTCGGCGTGCACATCATCGGACCGCAGGCAACGGAACTGATCGCCGAGGCGGTAGCAGCGATGGAACTCGAAGCGACCGTTGAAGACTTGATGTGGACGATCCATGCTCATCCGACGCTGGCCGAAGCCATGCTGGACGCATCGAACAGCGTATACGGTTTGGCGATCAACGCCTGAGTCCCTTTGCCACGGATCAATACGGATGAACACGGATCGAAAACGGAGCCTTGTCATCCTGAGCGGCGCTGTTTGCCGCGAAGGACCCATGCAACTCCTCTGTGTCCCCCGCGGTAAATGACTTTGATCTCACTAGTCCAACTCGGGACCATCGACTATGCCACCGGCCTGCGTCTGCAGCAGCAACTGGTAACTCTCCGTAAAGAAGAAAAGATAAGCGACATCCTGCTTCTATTAGAGCATTCCCCCGTAATCACGCTAGGGCGCAATGCGAAAGCAGCAAATGTCGTGGCATCGCCAGAATTGCTGGCCCGGCGCGGGGTCGAACTCTGCGAATGCGACCGCGGCGGCGACGTGACATTCCACGGCCCGGGTCAGATCGTCGGCTACCCAATCTTCGATCTCCGCGGATTCGCTGCTTCCGACGGCAAACGAAAAACCCTGGGCGTGATTGAATTCGTCCGCCGCCTCGAAGACGTGTTGATGCGCACCTGCGCTGACTTTACTATTCCCGCGAAACGAGTCGAAGGGCTAACCGGAGTCTGGACAGATCCGGACAATTTGTCATTCCGAGCGAAGCCGAGGAACCTGCTGTTTGCCGAGGCCGCTACAACTGCCTTCCCCGAGGCCAAACTCGCCGCCATCGGCGTGCACATCTCCCGCTTCGTCACCTCGCACGGCTTCGCCCTCAACGTGAACACCGATCTTAGCTACTTCGACCTGATCATTCCCTGCGGCATCACCACGAGATCGGTTACGTCGATGCAAAAAGAACTCAGCCGCGAGCTCGACCTCAACTCTGTGGCCGAATCCGTCTCGCGAAACATCGGCGTCGTATTTCAATCCCAAATTCTCTGGCTCGACACGCTCGAGGCGCTACTGGGCCAAACTGTCGGCACTCTCTAGCCCGTATCCCCATTCTCGCGATACCATCAATACGTCGCCCCTGAAGCGCCTTCCATGGGAAACATTAAGAAGAAGTCCAAAGCAAGCTCGAACGGCCATCGTCCGCGCACCAATGCCCGTGGAGCGGCGGACACATTCGTCCACCCGCAAGAGCGAAGCTCCAAAACTAACGGCCCCGCCGGAAACCAAAACCTCCGCACCTACGAGATCCCGGACTTCCGTCTCGAGCGACCCGAATTTCACAGTCCGCCAAGCAACAGAGAAAGACCGACAGGGCCACGAGCACGTCCGCTACGAAGTTGAAGGAAATCTGAACGCGCCCGTCCCGCCGATCCGCGACTCGAAGTATCTCGACAAAAAGCAAGCCATCGACATCTACCGCTACATGCTGCTCAACCGCAAAATGGAAGTCGCCCTCGAAAATCTCTACAAGCAAGGCAAAGTCGTTGGCGGAGTTTATTTCGGACTCGGCCAGGAAGCGTGCTCGTGCGCCTCTGCCTACGCGCTCGACAAAGACGACTGGTTCGCGCCCATGATCCGCAACCAGGGATCGCTGCTCGTTCGCGGCTTCCGCGCGGCGGATACGATGATGCAGTACATGGCGAAGGCTGATTCGCCCACCAAGGGACGCGACGGCACCTCGCACTTCGGCGACATCGAGAAGCGCAACATGGTCTCGCCCATCTCGATGCTCGGCGATCTGATTCCCGTGCTGTCAGGCGTCGCCCTCGGCGCGCGCCTGCAAGGCCGCAACGTCGCCGTCATGACTTACATCGGCGACGGTGGCCAATCCACCGGCGTTACCTACGAAGGCATAAATTTCGCAGCGGTGCAGAATCTCGGCCTCGTGCTCTTCCTCGAGTCGAATCTCTGGGCTTACTCCACGCCGTCCGATATGCAATACCGCTGCAAGGATCTCGCCGAACGCGCCATCGGATACGGCATTCCCGGCGTGATCGTCGACGGCACCGACGCCTGCCAGGTCTACGACGCCGCTCATGAAGCTGTCGAACGTGCCCATCGCGGAGAGGGGCCGACGCTGATTGAGGCAAAGATGATGCGCATGAAAGGCCACGCCATTCATGATGCAGCCGCGTATGTGCCGAAAGAGATGTTTGAGTTTTGGAAGAAGCGCGATCCGATCGCGAGATTTGAAAATTATCTAGTGAAAGAGAAGAGGTGGCTGACGGCGAAAGAGAACGCCGCGCTGATCGCGGAAGTGGACGAAGTAATCGAAGCAGAACGAGAGATAGCGGTGAACTCCCCAATGCCCACCCCGGAATCAGCCGAAGGCGGCGTCTTCTGCGAAGACGGCTGCCACGAAATCAAACCAAAGTATGGAATGCCAAAAATAAAGAAGGGAACCGGCAGCTACAAAGAAACAGAAGCCGCCGTGCATTTGAAGTAGATTTATCCGCGTTGATCCGTGAAAATCCGTGGCAAAAGTTCGACTGATCTTATGCAACTAACCTACCTCGAAGCCATCCGCCAGGGAATCTGGGAAGAAATGGACCGCGACCCCACTGTCTTCTGCCTCGGCGAAGACATCGGTATTTACGGCGGAGCGTTTAAAGTCACGGACGGTTTCATCGACCGCTTCGGCCCTGAACGCGTTATCGACACGCCCATCGCGGAGTCCGCCATCGTGGGCGCAGCCTTCGGCGCGTCGCTCACAGGCATGCGCCCCGTCGCGGAGTTCCAGTTCATGGACTTCATCGGCTGCGCCTTCAACCAGATTTCCAACATGGTCGCGAAGACGCATTACCTCTGGGGAGCGCCCGCGCCGCTCGTCTTGCGCGGCCCCAGCGGCGGATACGTCCACGGCGGCCCCTTCCACTCGCAGAACCCTGAGATGTGGTTCGTCCACAACCCGGGCCTAAAAGTCATCTGCCCTGCCACTCCGTACGACGCCAAAGGCCTCATTAAAGCTGCCATCCGCGACAACAATCCGTGCGTTTTCTTCGAGCATAAATATCTTTACCGCCGTATCAAAGGCGAGGTCCCAGCCGAAGACTACGTGGTTCCGATCGGCAAGGCGAATATTGCTCGCGAAGGCCACGACCTGAGCATCATTACTTATGCCGCGATGGTGCACACGGCATTAGAGGCAGCCGAGGTCCTGAAGAACGACGGTATCGATCCTGAGATCCTCGATCTTCGCACTGTATCTCCGCTCGATCGCGAAGCCATCGCACAAACCGTGAAGAAGACGAACAAAGTCATCATTCTCCACGAGCACTCCCGCACCGGGGGCCTGGCTGGCGAGATTGCCGCGATCATCAATGAAGAAGCCTTCGACGATCTCGATGGACCTATCGTCCGCATCGCAGGCCTCGACTCCGCGATCCCATTCTCCCCGCCTCAGGAACATCACTATCTGCCAAAGGTGGAAGACGTGGTCCGCGAGGCGCGCCGTCTGAAAGCTTACTGACGAAGCTAAAGTTTTGCGGTACCCTTGCCCGCCGTGACCCGGCACGCAAAGCCGCCAAAACTAGCGCCCGCGCCCCACCCTTCTGCCAGAATATCTCCGGAGGTCTCATGGGAAAGTTCACTCTCGGTGTAATTGTCACGGTGCTCGTCCTGGTTCTCGGCGGTCTAGGTGTCGCTCTGCTCGGATTCCTTCCCACGGTCGCGAACGTCGAACCGCCACACATCGAACGTCGCCTTGCCATGGGCGCCGTCGACGCTTCCACGGAGCGTCATGCTCCTCACGTTTCTAATCCCTTGACGCCCACGGATCAGAACCTTGAAGACGGCATGAAGCTTTACACGATGAACTGCGCGCTCTGCCATGGAGGTCTCGACCGCAAGCCGTCTTCACTCGCCCATTCTTTCTATCCTCCAGCTCCGAATCTTCTGGCCGATCCGCCCGACGACCCTGAGTGGCACATCTACTACACGATTCGTACCGGCATTCGTTACACGGGCATGCCCGCGTGGGAGAAAACGCTCAGCGAGCAGGACATCTGGAAGATCACGATGCTCCTTTCCCACATGGACAAACTTCCACCCACTGTCCAGGAATATTGGAAGACCAGCTTTGGCGACGCCACCAGTCCAGCTGATGACAAGATGAAGGACGACAAGGGAGACAAGAAGGAGGGTGAAGGGAAGCCGCATCACTGAGGAAGTACGTCGAAACGCTATAATATTCGGTTGCGTCCCGCCCCTGTTGCAAGCTTGCGGGGGCCACGCGGAAGGAAATCATGCCAACAGACATCATCATGCCCCAGATGGGCGAATCCATCGTTGAGGGCACTATTACCAAGTGGTTGAAGAAGCCCGGGGACAAGGTCCAGCGCGACGAGCCCCTGTTCGAGATCTCTACCGACAAGGTCGACGCCGAAATTCCCGCGCCGGCGTCCGGTGTTCTGCAGGAAATCAAAGTCACCGAAGGCACAACCGTTGGCGTGAATACAGTTGTCGGAACCATTGCCGTGGATGGCGAAGCCGCGCCTGCCAAGCCGGCCGCGTCCGCGCCGGCCAAGTCAGCTCCCGCAGCTGCCGCTCCTCCGCCGAAAGAAGAAAAGAAAGTTGCCCCTGCTCCGTCGCCCGCAGCCGCTCCCGCTCAGGAAGAGGACGAAGAAGCCCGCTCCTCGCCACTAGTCCGCAAGATTGCCCGCGAACACGGCGTCAGCCTTTCGCAAATTGCAGGCACCGGACTCGGCGGCCGCATCACCAAGCAAGACATCATGCAGTTCATCGAGAGCCAGGGATCTTCGCAACCGGCTCCTGCCACCCCATCTGCACCTGCTCAGCCCACAGCCGCCGCTCCGCCTCCGCGCCCGGCAACTCCCGCGCCATATCCGGGCGATCTCGTCCCCATGACGAACATGCGCAAGCTGATCGCTAAGCACATGATCGAATCACGCCGCACCAGCGCGCACGTGCACTGCATGTACGAAGTGGACTTTACCCGCATCGTGAACCTGCGCGCAAAACAGAAGGCAGGATTCGAACAGCGCCACGGTGCGCGTCTTACGTTCATGCCATTTTTCGTTCGCTCTGCCGTCATGGCCTTGCAGCAGTGGCCCATCATCAATGCGACGATTGAAGGCGACAACATCCGTTATCATCGCCAAATCAACGTGGGCATTGCCGTCGCCCTCGATTGGGGCCTCATCGTCCCAGTCCTCAAGAACGCCGGCGATTTAAATTTCCTCGGCCTGCAACGCGGCATCACCGATCTCGGCGAACGCGCTCGCACCAAGAAACTCAAGCCCGAAGACGTTGAAGGCTCGACCTTCACCGTCACCAATCCCGGTCAGTTCGGCGCCGTCTTCGGACTCCCGATTATCAACCAGCCCAACTCCGCCATCATGGGAGTTGGCGGCATCACCAAGCAGCCGATGGTGATTACCGACAAAGACGGCACCGACTCCATCGCCATCAGGTCGGTCGTTCATCTCACACTCGGATACGATCATCGTCTCATCGACGGCGCCGTCGCCGACCAATTCATGGCAATGGTGAAGAAGAATCTCGAGACCTGGAGCGAGGAAGTCGGCTGAGAAAGAGCTTTTCCCGATGACTAGGATTGAGGCGCGGCAGGGGATGGCTGAGACTGCGGCTTTGCCCAGGTCGATGCATTCAAGCACTGGACCGTGCCATCTACGTACTGCTTCGTTGCTGCCTGCATCGGTGCCGCGGGATTACCCGGCAACGTGATTGGTCCCGTCATCGATCCACCGGCCGTAGGCAAGAAATTTCCCGACCCAACATTCGCCACCGATTGATCGACGTACGACTTCGTCGCAAATTCCGCATTCACGTACTGCATCGAAACCGGTTGCTCCGCCCCACCCGCTCCCGGCGTCGTTCGCACTGCCGCCAGATTCGCCGGCGATGTCGTCGGCACCATCCAGAATTCAGTTTTAACCTGCCCAGGGCCGAGCTGGTAGACCACGGTGTAATACGAACCCGCAGGAGTTGCTCCCGCGTTTGGGATCAGCGCCACATTCAACGCGCCATTTGCTCCCAGCGTCGTGTTCACCGTTCCCGCCGCCACCGCCGTCCCAGACGCCGTCACGAAGGCCGGCCACGAAATAATCAGGCTTCCCTGCGCCTTGGTTCCATCCGCCAGATATACAGTGTCCGCCACAACCGTCGACGCGGGACCATTCTGCGGTACGGGTGTCGCGAAAGTCGGAAGCTGCGCGCTCAACACCGCTGCAGCAACAGCTAGCGCCCAATAACAAAGCCGCCCCATAGGGCGGCGGCCAGCATAACGCATGTTCTCCTCCATCCAAATCTTCTATGTCGATCGAACTATGGGAACTCCTGCCCCCAACGCTAATGACCCATGTGGGGCGGGCACTCTTGTCCGCCAACTCCAACCACATGCTCGATACCCTCAACGCCGGCGCGTCTCAAATCTACTGGCTCAGCCCCGCCAGAAATCCCTCCACGCTCGATACATACACTTCCGCAAAGTCCGCAACCGGACGCCGCCCTTCAATCAATTGCATCGCATCTTCCAGGTTCCACCCCATCGACGCCAAAACCGCCAGCGCCATCATCGGCGCTCGGTGTACCCCCGCCGCGCAGTGGATGAATACCTTCGCATCCGTTCCTTCCAGCGCAGCCTCCGCGAATTTCACGCCTCGCTCAAACAGTGCCGCGGGCTTGGGCTCGAAATCATCATCCGTCGGATTCCACAAGACCTCAATCCCGTGTTCGACCCCCAAAGGCGTATCGTCGAATTCAATCTGCATGTCGATGATGTGCGTGATCCCTGCCCTGGCCACCTTCGCCATATTGTCCGCCGTCCATATGCCGCCCCCGACCGCGATCCGGTCGGTCAACCATGTAATGTCCATGCCCATCCCGTGTGAGGCGGCCACTCGGACGCTCCGTCTCGTGTGTTCCTGCCGAGACGTGGGCTTCTTTGGTCCAACCCAAATGGCCACGAATTGTTTCTGTCGCACTGTTGCCTCATTCTACGGTATAGTCCGCCTTCGGATTCTTCACGAAGGGTCACCAACTCAAAGGGTGCCCCATTTCTCGCGCGCCCTTTGCGCGAGAAGTGGGGACTTTGCTCTTACACCAGCACCGGACTCTTGCTCTCGTCGCTCGCCGTTGCCTCAGAATCACTGTCCTTCGCCTCGCCCTCGCCATCCTGCGTGGGTTTGACGGCTGGCTTCGCCGCGGCAACCGCCGCCTTCGGTTCGTCGTCCTCATCTCGCTTGATCGGCTCCACCGGAAGGTTCATCCGGCGCAGCAAGGTTTGCGCCAGGCTCTCCTCGTTGGTCGTTGGCTGTCCCCCATCCGCCGATGCCGGGAAGATCGACGCCATTTCGAACAAGTACTTCACTGGTGATACCTGCCCCTTCTTTCCTTCATCAATCACCGCTTTGGCCAGCACCGCGGCCTCGCATCCGACCATCTTGCAGATCTCCTTCCGCACTTCGGCGGGATTAAACTCCTCCTCGCTCTTCGGAGTACTCCCCTTCTTCGCCGTTTTTTCCGTTACCGCTTTCTTCTTCGCTTTTTTCTTGATCATTGCCCCAACACTCGGATTCCCTTGGATTTTCAATTCTCCCCAAAAAGGAGAGGGCGCGCCTCTTGTGCGCGCCCTCTGTAGGAGAGTTTCTTTTTTTCTTACTCTCTATATCCAGAATATCAAATCGAAAGGGGGTCATGTAACACGATTTCAAACTTTATATTTCCCTTGTTCATCATCACTTATCAGGAATTGGTCTTCTTTCGCCTCTTGACAAGCTTTTCCGGAGTTCGACGAAAGAGCATCAAGCAGCCCGACTTTGATCAGGACGTCGATCAACTTGTCGAGTGCTTCAAGAAGTTTCCGATGCACCGTCATCCTCGTGCAGCCCAGCAGACGGGCTGCATCCTCCTGTTCGTACTCCTGCAAGACGACACGACCCAGTACTTGCCTCGAAAACTCGTCGAGTCGCTGTAGGCATGTTTCCATGTCATGGACGAAGATGACTCTGTCCTCGAATGTCGTGACGCGATATTTCGTAACGTTGCTTCGGAAGAACTCGCGTCCCACCAGCGATGGTAACCGCCCTGTCTCGATTGAATAGCGCATGTATCGTCGCAGCATAGCAACCGTTCTTCCTCGATAAATGCGCTGTTCCCGTTCCCGGTCCTCCAAGAGCGTGCGTTCTCGCTCGCCGGGAGTCCACTCCACTCCATCAACACTCGCCGGAAACCGGTGTACCGGCAAACCCCTCACCGATACCCGCTCCCCGACTACCTCACTCTCTCGTCTCCGCTTCGGAAACCCACCACCCATGCCGGCTTCCGGTCGCTCCGCTTCCGCTGCAATCCACGCGACAGTATCGCTCATGCCGCACCTCCCGCCGCCTCAAATTCCGTCTCGTCTTCCTCCTCGAAATCGAGATCCTCGATTTCGACTCCGTAGTCATCGACCGCTGTGTGCGGTCGTACCGGCAGCGCGACCTTGCCCGGCTTCTTCTTCGGAATCGGCAAGTCCGAAACCCTGGGCTGACAGTTATCGCAATAGACCACGCCAGCGCCGCGCTCGCGCACCCACAATCCCCCACAGTGCTCGCAATACTTCAGTTCCACTCGTACTTCATTGTTCCTGCTATCGTTATGATCACTTTTCACAATCGCCTCCAAAAAATTTGAGTAAGAAATTTCCTGTCCCTTCGCCATACTGTGGACCTTCCGATCGCGGACGACTCCCCGGCTCAACCCGCCTCGGAAAAAGAAAAAAGCCCTGCGCCGATCCCCATTTGCGGGAACCGAACGCAGGGCTCGTTTCTCTTACGATGGCCTGCTTGAGCTATTTAGTTCTCGTGTGTTCCAGGAAAATCGCCGCGGCGCTTGGTCAATCGCCGATGCTTGCCGTTAACTTCCTCCGCTTCTACAGTTTTGAGCGCTCCAATCGTCTACCCCGCACCATCTCGCTGCCGGAAGTACCCTTCCTCGTAGCCCGACTTGAGCACGCGTCCGTTTTGCATCACCACGCTCAACTTCCCTGTAAAGCGGAGCGACAACAGCAGATGCTCCATGGAGGCCGACAACACTTCGGCTGACTTCACCTTCCTCCGAAATTCACCGAAGTTCTTCTCCTCGCTCGAGTTATCCGAATTACTGTTCATGGCCCTCCACCCTGGAGCTTTGTGGCTGTACATTGCGGCGATCCTATAACTGTGAATTTTCTCAGTCAAGGTTGGATCGACCAATCTAGCCTGTGGAAAACTCCTCGCCTTAGCGCCCCGATATTCCCAGTGCTATACTCCCGCCTATGAAGTTCAAAGTCCTGCAGGATAATCTTCGCAAAATCCTCTGGGAACGCATCGAGACGGGCGAACTGACCGGACTCAAGCTTGCCCAGCAGACCGGATTCAAACAGGCCCATATCTCCAATTTCCTCAACAAGAAGCGCGGCCTCAGCCTCGAAGGCATGGACAAAGTCCTGCTCGTCCAACACCTCTCCGTCCTCGATCTGCTCGATCCTGCCGAGGTCAGCAAGCGCGCCACCATTCTTCCCCCCAGCGGCGACGAATTCGAGAATGTTCTGCTCACCGACGCCTCCACCGCAGCCACCCAGCCTCTCATTGCCAGCATGCACGTCCAGGAAATCCTCAAGTTCAAGAAGACCTTCCTGCGCAAGCTGAAAGCCGAAACCGAAGGCGACCGGTCCAGCTGGCAGCGCTTCGTCCTGATCAAGCTCGATCCCAGGGAGGCCATGAGTATGTATCCGCGTCTCATGCCCGGGGCAACGCTCCTGATCGACCGCCATTACAACTCACTTACGCCATATCGCAAAGGTGAGTTCAATATGTACGCTGTTCTGAAAAACGATACTTGCACGGTAAAATACGTCGAAGTCGCCGGAAGCCATCTAATCCTTCGCCCCCATAACCAGTCCTCGCCCATCGAAGTGATCACCATGGCAGAAAACAAGTCCGCCCCCGACTACCTGGTCGGCAGAATCTGCTACGTAGGCCTGGAAGCGTAACTCTTCCACATTGTCATCCTGAGCAAAGCGAAGGACCTATGCACCCGCTGGTGGTGTCGATGCCGCCAGCAAATACATAGGTCCTTCGTCACAAACGACGCTCCCAGGATGACAAGGGCGCGAGCATCCCTGTCATCCCGAGTGAAACAATGCGTTAGAAGTTAAACTTAATCGCCAACTGCACTTGCCGCTGCCCGTTGCCCGAGGTGTAGCCGATCTGCCCGAAGCTGGGATCGTCCACCGTCGTGTCCGGCGTGCCGAACACGGGGTGGTTGAATGCGTTCTGCGCTTCGATGCGGAACTCGAAGTTCATCTCCTCGCGCACCTGGAATTGCTTTCCCAGGGACAAGTCGCTGGTAAACGACCACGGGCTGCGCACGCCGCCGTAAGCGCGTGGAGCATTCCCCAGCGTGAACGGAGCCGGTTTTTCCAACACGCTGTTGTCGACAAAGTAGTTGAACATCCAATCCGAACCATGATTCCGCTTCGGCGTGCCCACTAACTCCGGTCTCTGGGAGCCATACGTCGGCAAGGAGGTTCCGTCGGCCAGACCAAACGTCAGCGGTCTTCCGTCGGCGATGCGCCAGATTCCGTTCGTCTTCCATCCGCCCAGGATCCCATTCGCCCAGCGTGGCATATTTCCCAGGAATGCCCGCCCGCGGCCAAACGGCAGATCGTAGCTGTAGCTGAATTGCACAACGTACGGAATGTCGAATGTCGACAAGCTGCGTTCCAGCCACGGCTTGTTCGGATCCTGCAAGCTCGAGAAACTACCCAGCCACGTCACGTTGTCGTCGGCTTGCGAAGAATCGTCAATCGACTTCGACCACGTGAACGTCGCCAGGAACTGCAGACCGTTCGAGTAGCGCTTCTCCGCCGTAAACTGCAACGAGTGATAAATGGAGTTCGCGATCAACAGCGAATCCGTTGAGACACCTGTGAATTGCGGATAGGGCAGCAGCAACTGAGCGTACGACGTCGTGTCGCTCGACAGCCCTGCGTTAGGGTCGGTGATCACTCCGTAGAAAGGATTGTGCACCGGATTATTAAGGCAGGCGATCGTCAGCGTTGTGCAGACACGGAGTGTTGAACCGGATCTGCCTCGGTTATCGGCAAGCTCTCGATCCACGAGCCGAGGTGATCGTAGACATAGCTGGTGCCGCTGAACGGAAGGTGCGTTCCTTTCTTCCCGATGTATTCGGCATTGATCAATACGTTCCCCGGCAGTTCGCGCTCGAGGCCGAGGCTCCAACTCTGCTCATAGGGCGTCTGGTTCGCGCCCGGCGTAAGCAGCGGGCCGTTCGCGCCATATCCCACATCGTTCAACAAGCCGAGCGAATTCCCCGCAGGCTGAGTCAGCCCGTTGGGATACGGGTTACTCAGGCGCAGCCACGGAGTGTCGCCATGATTCTGAAAGGTGGGAATCACATTCGTGTACTGGTTGAAGCCCGCTGATCCGTACGGCACGACTCCCGTAACTCCAGACCGCGATTGCCCGTAGTAAATTCCGTAGCCGCCCCGTACGACCATCTTCGGAGCGAACTGATACGCAAAACCGAAACGCGGCTGAAAGTCGGACCAGTCCGTAATGTAGTTCTTGCGGTGACTGGGGGAAGCGAAGACCTCGCCGCCGACCAGATTCTTCGTGACGTCTTCGCCGCTCACCGGATCGGTATAGGTGAAGCTTCCGTTGTTCAGGGGGCTCGGCCACATTTGGATCAAAATAGTTCTGACGGTTATATCGATCCGTCCGGGGCAGCGTGACGTCATAGCGTAGCCCCAGGTTTAATGTCAGTTTCTGAGTCGCCTTCCAGTTGTCCTGCGCGAAAACGCCATATTGATAGTTCGTCGTGGCCGGGCGGTATTGAATCTCGTAGTACGAATTCCCGTTCATGTTGCCCATCAGGAAGCTGGCCAGATCGTCGCCGCCACAGTCCGCAAGGTCATTCGGACAGGACGACGTCCCGTTCTCGTCGAAGCTGAAGATGCCGTTCGCCGCATTGGTCTGGATGTAGTTGATCTGGTGCATGCGCGCGTCGAAGCCGAATTTCAGCTCGTGCGGCCCGTGAACCTTATCGAGCGTTGCTGTCAGCGTTCCCGTATCCTGCCCCAGGAGCGTGTTGGCGTACGTATCGCTGCCCGTGTACTGCGATCCCGCGGACTGGTGCAGGTCCAGGTAAATCGTCGGCACACCCTTGAAGCCATTACTGTCGAGATACGACGGGAAGCCGAGTGCGCTCAATGGGTCGCTCACACCCTGCGGGTTGTAAGCCTCGTCGTGCCACACTCCGCGCGTAAAGCCTAACGTCACGTTCATCAGCAACGTCGGGCTGAACGTGTGCGTTTCGGTGGCCGCAAACAGGTGCGCATTGCTCCACCCCGGTCCGGGCTGGCAGGGATCGGTGAAATTCTTAAAGCAATTGAGGCCATGCCCCGTGCTGTACTGGTACGAAAATTTTCCGCTGAGTAGATCGCTCTGGCTAAATCGATGATCGATCTTGATATCGAACTGGCGATTGGAGTTCTGGTTGGGACCCGTGCCGAACCAGTTCTTGTAAATCGATCCGCCCCCAATGTTCGGCTCGGGAAAAAGGCTGAACATCTTCAAGGCCACAGGATCTATCAGATTTCCCGGAACGCCGGGAACCGGCTGGTTAGCCGCCGGAGGACACGGCCGCCCGGGGTGTTGGTCCTAGCGGACTAAGAGAACCGGGTCACAGCCCGGGCTGATGTACGTCCCGATATTGTTAAAGGGAATAAATTGATTTCCACTAGGACCGTCATAGGCAACCGCACCCCCGGAATTGGGGTCGTTGTAGCGCAGATACGGGTCCCAAATCTGTCCTTGCGCGACGCTGCACAGGCCAGTACTGTCGAACGATCCGCCCCATTCGCTGCACAACTGGCCGAAATCACCCGCCCGCATGGCGTCAGTGGGGACTCCTGCGGCCGCCGACGACTGGCCCGTTTGGCGCGAGCCGTCGTAGTCAAAGAAGAAGAACGTCTTGTCCTTGATAATCGGACCGCCGATCGTTCCGCCGTAATCATTGCGCCGCAAAGCTGCTTTGGGCTGGGGCGTGCCAGTGGTGGCTGCGTAGTAGTCGTTGAACCAACTGTTGGCGTCCAGAGACTGGTCGCGAACGAAGTCATAAACGCTTCCGTGAAACTTGTTCGTCCCCGAGCGCGTGACCATATTCACGACCGAGCCGCCGCTGAATCCGTATTCCGCGCTGAAATTCGTCTGCTCGACTTTGAATTCTTCCACCGCCTCAGGAGATGGAAGATACGTTGCCGCCGTGATGCCGCCGTTCGGTTCGGAGTTCGTTACCGAAGCGCCATCGGTCAAAATGTCAGATGTCGATCCGCGGCTGCCGTTCGAAACAAAATTCGTGCCCGTGCAATTCGCACCGCACTGGTCGTCCATCTCTGTGACACCAGGCGCCAGCGACGTCAGATCCACAATGTTCCGGTCGATCAGCGGCAGGTCGTTGATGAACCGGCGATTCACTACTTGCCCGGTCTCCGCATCTTCGGTCTGGATGGCTTCCGCGTGCGCGCCCACCTCAACGGTCTGCGTGGTGCCCGCAACTTTCAGGGTCAGATTCGTCGTCGCGTTCTCGTTGATGTCCACTCTGAACCTTGTGCTCTGCGTCTTTCCGAAGCCCTTCGCGTCAACCGTCACCGAGTACGTGCCGGGAGGGATGGAGCGAAATAAATATCGTCCGTCGCTGTCCGACGTTGTGGTAAACGTGTAGCCTTTTTGCACATCGGTGAGCACTACGGCCGCTCCCTGCACAACGGCCCCGGTGGTATCGGTGAGTAGGCCGCCCACGGTGCCGAAGTAGGCTTGGGCAAAGAGCGTCGCAGGTACGGCGAGCGCGACGATGATCAAAAGACTCTGCAGTAGAAAGCGGCGGCAGTTCTGGGCGGTCGAAACGAGCGTGTGCATCTGGCCTCCTATCGCGTGGAAACAGATACAGGAAATGAATTGCTTGCGATTGTCGCCGACATCCTACACAAAGTCGCCCTACGACGCCACATGGAAATGCAGGCAAGAAACGATTTAATAGCATTTTGTTCTTGAATGTTGATGTGCGTCGGTGCTAGAGCCAGCACCATGGCGGTCCAACTAGCCGTCGCTAGCCTCCGCGCTAGCTCTTTTCAGCGAGACACGGCTACCGCCATTCTCCCTGCCGAATCGCTATTTCACCGCGGTCAGCCCGCCCACGGGAGGCGGATCATAGCTGTACGCGATCGTTCCATCCGGCTTGCCCACAAATCGCTCCACAAACATGGGCCGATTGTTCAGGTCTCGATAGTCGAACGTCATCGTGTAACCGTCGAGCGTCATGACGACGAATCCGTTGCGGCCGACGGGAGTGCCGTCTTCAAGTTGATGCGTCGAGGCGTCATAGAAGGTGATCGGCGCCTTCGACGGATCGAAACTTCCCGTCGTGCTGACCTCGATCGGCATGCCCCCATGTCCCAGACAACGCCCGTAGGCGCGCAGGCCGCCTCCCGCCGCGAGTGAAAACTTGTCATAAATTGCCATGCGATGTTCGTGACCCCACATCCACACAATTTCCTGGTTCGGAAAGAATTCGCTCAACTGCTTAGCAGGCAGCGTATAAACCTCTTCATTGAATGCGCTGTAGTACTGGTGGTGCGAGATCACCAGCGTCGGCTTGATGTTTTCCTGCGGCTTGAGTTCACGCAGCCAGGCGATCAAGCCATCTTCGAGGCGGCAATTCGCACCGACGAAAGGGAAAGTGTTGATCCACGGGATCCCACCCAGAATCGGCAGTCCTACCGAGTTGTATCCGGTATCAATCGCGAGAATGCGCCAATGCGGCGTTTCCAGGCAAAAGAAGCTGGTTAACTGTTCGTGGCGCGGACTCTTCGTGCCGAGCGTGGGCAGAAAAACTTTGAAGTACGCGCCCCCACCGCAGTACATCTCGTGGTTGCCGTTGATCGCAAAACTGCCCTGGCTTCCATGCGGCCAGCGAACGCCCGTGTAGCCGTTCGCGTCTTCTCCCAGGCAATTCTCTCTGATCTCCGGAGGCCCGCCGACGTAGTAGATGTCTCCCAGATGAATCGTGTAATCAGGATTCTCCCGGCTCATGCTCTCCGCAACGGTCTCCGCTTCCACCGTGCCCGTGCCCCAATCGCCCGCCATGGCAATCTTGATGACACTTCCTCCGTCCGCCGCACGCAACGGATACACTCCCGCGTGACCCGCGGGATACACCGGGAATGGCTTGAACTTGCCATGGATCACCGATTTCGAATAGTGCGAGAGCCAAAGCCACAAATGATTCGGCAAGAACGCGGCTAGCGTCGGAAACCGTGTGGTCTGTGCCAGTTCTGTCGTTTTCTTCTGAAACTGACCAAGCAGTCGCGAGCGGCCGATTAGGGGATAGTTGCTGAGCTTTGCGAGATGACGGGGCTTGTGCCTTCGTGGAGTCGGGCGCCCGCTGGCTGACATCTGCGTATGGTCCTCTGAGGAAAGAAGTTCGCGCGCGACGCGAGTCTGAGTACGACGCCGGAGCGATTCACACAACTCCGACGCCGCACCCGCGGGGGGAAATCGGCGCCGATCGCGATTCGCCTGTTTGGCATCGCGATTCTACCTCACGCAGATCGGCTCACCTCAGATCAGGCTTACGTCAGTCCACTCACGTCAGTCCGCTCACTTCAGATCAGCCAGATCCTCCTGCAGTTGCTGCAGGTTGAAACCCTGTGGCGTTGTCTTTTTGCCGGTCAGGTAGTCGCTGCTCAGAATTGCATACGCCTCTTCGCAGTACGCCCCCCAGAAGGTCCAGGTCATCGTCTGCAACGCGCCCCAGGTCACGACCGTCACGCCCCGCACGTCGTAGGCGACGACAGGAACAGCATGGCCTCCCCAGGAACCGGGCTTACCATCGCCGGTCGTTCCTCCCGGAGGCACCGACCAGGGTTGATGATTTTGCACTTGCGACTGTGCGCTGATGGGCAATTGCAATCCGATGTAACAGCCTTCGAAGATGTACACCGAATCCATGATGTGGTTGTGGTTGGAGGGTTCGAGCGCCATGTATGCGCCAATCTTGTGTCCGGCAATGCCACTCTGCCGCCAGTAGTTGAGCACGTCGATCTCGACTGCGCCGTTGTCGTTCGCTCCGGTCGAGGGATTGTATCCGGTGATGGCGGAATAGGCGGCGACGATCTGCTTGTCGGTCGGCGTCGCCATTTTCTTTTTCGCGTTCGCCGTCCATTCCATGATCAGGTGTCCGGCGGCGGCGCAGGTGCAATCGCCGAGTTGATCGTTGTCCATCATGCCCCACGACTGCCCGACTTTCGGGCTGAGATCGAAACTGGCGGGCGGAGTGGGCAGCGCGGTCGTCAGATACGAAGCTAAGAGCAATGTGCGCGGATCGTGCCGCGCGGGCTGCTTGCCGAGTTTGAGTTTTAGGGGATCCACCCGCGTAGGGTCAGATCGCATCGCAACATTCTGCCGCGACGACGGCAGATCGAGTTTTCTCACAGCCATAAGGAATCTCCTTCAAACAAGAAATCAGATTCAGACGATTTCAAAAGGGATCCGGTCGCCCGCAGCCTTAGCTTTTTCGCGAACGGATGCCGTTGGGGGGAAGGAGTTCGCCGATGTTAGACCGGAGTCGAGCCGTGGTCAACAGGAACAGAATTGTGTTACGAAATCCGAACAGAAGATTCGCGGAAGAGGGACAGCGCTGGGGAGTCGCGTCAGGCACGTCGAGGCCGCGCGAGAATGACGTCTACACTTTAAGGCCGATCGATCGCATCAACTCCAGCCCGTTGCTCTTCGTCACCACTCCGTCCCGGAGAAGATAGTCGAATTTGATCTTGCCGCCCTCGATTTCATCTTCAAAGTGAACATTGCGCAGATAGCCATTCATCGATCCGCCAATATCGGTCAGGGCCAGATCGTGCGTACTCACCAGGCCGATCGCGCATCGCTCCAGCAGAGCTCGCACGATTCCTTCCGCGCCGATGCGGCGATCCTTGGAATTCGTTCCCTGAAGCAGTTCGTCGAGCAGAAATATCAGCGGAGGGTCGCCTCCCGCCAAATCGAAGACGTTGCGCAGCCGCGTGATCTCCGCATAAAAGCGCGAGCTGCCTTCCTGCAGAGAATCGTTGGTGCGAATGCTGGCGCCCACTTGCAAAGGTGTGAGTTGCACTTTGCGGGCTCGCACCGGCGCACCTGCCATGGCCAGCACAACGTTGACGCCGATGGATCGCAGCAATGTGCTCTTGCCCGACATGTTTGAGCCGCTTACAAGCAGGACTCGCTTTTCTCCGCCGACCGTGACATCGTTGCGAACGCAAGTTGCCGCCGCGATGAGCGGATGTCCAAGCTCCTGGGCATCGAAAAATGATTCTCCGTCCTTAAGTTCGGGAAACGGGTCCGCGGGATGTTCGAAGCTGTACGTCGCCAGCGAAAGCAGCGCTTCCATCTCGCCGATGGCGGCCACCCACCGCCGCACCGCGCCACCATGAAGCCGTCGCCAGCGCTCCGCCGCAAAACCCACCTGCACGGAATACATGAGCGGCACATCGATCACCCGCAGGATGGTGTTGTGGCGCGAGTTGATCAGGTCGACCAGAGTTCTGAGCCGGGCGATGGCTTGCGAACTCGGCAATGCGCTCGACGAGAACTCCCCGTGCAGCGCTTGCAGTCGCGGTGACTCGAATTTGTGCGCCTCCACTCGAGCCAGCACTTCAGACAGCAGATTCAGATCGTGGAATGCATTCTCTGTCCCATACAGAGCTTCGTCGAGCGGCTTGCGCAGGATGTACGCGACAAACCCCTCGATCGCGATGATCGCAACGAGGGGCGTGAGCATGTCCCAACGCCACCACACTACTACCGCGGCAACCGCCAGCACTGCGAGTATCAGTGCCAGCGGCCGAATCCACAGCGGCTTCATGAGATTCGGCGACTCCGCCCACTTCATCAGCGCTTCGGGATATACTCCCACGCCGGCATCTTCGCCGAGCACGGCGAGATCTTCCCGCAGGCCGAGTTGCGTGCGCAGTTCCGACACAGCCGCTTGCCGCTCGCGGATCGTTTCCACAGGCGTCGGCCGCAGCATCCACGCGGCGAGAGTGTCTTCTCCCATGCGCGTGCGCGCCCTCGAGAGAAGCTGAAACAAGCTCCCTTTGCCGAACAGATCGAGATCGGCGGAGAACACATGATGAGGATCGGCGAAGCGTTCGCCGGTCTCACCGGTTCCGGCCCACCGATCGTCGATGCGCGCGAGGCCGTTCTTGTAAAAGGTAACAGCACGCTCCGCCAGTTCACGGGCGCGCAAGATCCGCGAGTGATAGACGGCGACGCCCGCAAATGCCGCTATCGGCGCGGCTAGCCACCACGGCGAGAGTTCATGCTTGTGGAACGAAACCCAGGCTATGGCCACTGCGATCAGGACAAGCGCGAGGCGCAGGTTCCCCATGCGGATATGAAGTTTTTCGTAGTGAGCTACGCGCGAGGCGCGAGCGTTCCGCTGCACGACGTATTCTTCGGTAGGCGACACCGAATTGAATGTAGCAGGTAGATTTCACCCGAGGAAAGGCCGCAGCCTGAGGCGTCTACAGCCAGAAGTCGCTGCTTGGCGTGGGCGAAGAATTTTGGCCAGCGCCGGCGGCGTGGCCCATGCTGGGTTCCACGCGGTTCCGTCCTGCATTCTTGGCTTGATACATGGCGGCATCGGCGGCCTGCAGCAGCTTTTCGCATTCAGCCGCCACCTTGCCGGTAGCAACCCCGAGGCTCAGGCTGACGTTGACGCTCGATCCTCCCACGATGATGCTGCAGCCGGCCACGTGGCTGCGCACGCGCTCTGCGAGTTCGACCGCCTCGCCTAAGCCGCAACCGGGAGCAACGATCAGGAACTCTTCTCCGCCGTAGCGCCCGACCGAATCGTATGGCCGGACTACGGCTGCAATCCCGCTGGCGATGATTCGCAGCACCGCATCTCCCGCGACGTGTCCCCGGCTGTCATTGATCGCTTTGAAGTGATCCACATCGATCATGATCAGTCCAACCGGTCCGTGATCGCGTTCCGCGCGCAGCAATTCGCGGTCGAGGATCTCGAAGATCGCTTTGCGGTTCCACAGTCCAGTCAAGCCGTCACGCGAGGCTTCGCGCCGTAGAGCATCTTTTAGCTGCACCAGCCGGTTCTGAGTCACGAGCAGCCGCGTGCTCGAACACACAAACGACAGAAAGACGACCGTCGCCGCCAGCCCCAACCGCTCGCGCGCAATCCGCAACGACATGAACAGCACGAGCAGCGGATAAAGCAGAAAGAAGATTTCCGTATAAACTCTCTTCTCTCGCTTGGGCGGCTCCAGCAGGATCGTCGGCGACTCGCCTTGTTTCCATGTGGCCGCGATCATCATCGGCACCACCAGCAGAACACTCCACAGAATGTCGAACCATGCGCCCGTGCTCAAGCCGCGACCCGGCCCGTAAAAATAAAGCGCGTCGACGCAGCCGGAGAGCGCGAGGAAGATTCCCATTCGTCCAAACAACGCGCGCGCATCGTGCGAGCGTCGTCACCGCTGCGCGCACCACGAACGACCCCGCGACAAATGCATATCCGGCGAAGTAAGGGGTCCACACCGAGTGCGGCAATTCCGCCGCCATCCCCGCCTTGGGCAGATAGAAAAAGTAAAGATACGCGGCCACGCAAACCAGCACAGCCTGCACGAAGTCGAGGGCGATGAGGGCGTCGAGGCGTCCCGCTTCATGCTCCGGGTCGAGGAACATTGCCATCGCCAGCGGGACGAACCAGAAGCAGAACAGCATGTTGCTGATCCAGGCCACAACTGCCGATCCTGCCGCATCGTTGTAAACGCTGAGACCCTGCGCCACCATCCAAACGGCATACGCCGCCGCGGTCAACCGCCAGAAGGAGCGCGCCAGGCCTTCGGACCGGCGGCTGGCTTCCACCACCGCCCAGATCAGCAGCCCACCCAGGCTGAACTGAATGAAGTCCGACCACGCAGGCCCAGGGGCCTTCGTCCCCAGCCCGATCACGACGACGACGTGCCCCAGCAACAAGAGGGCCGCGGCGGTCACGACGATGCGCGTGTGTGACAAAACACCTTCACCTTTACTCAGCAAATTTTTACCGATGATGTCGTAGGGAGGATCCAACCAGACTACCGGTGGTTTGAGATGCCCGCTTATGCTATCGGCGGTGCATTTCGACTGAGACCGTGGAGCCCACTAGTATCCGGCATCGCGGGGCCCGTTTCACCTGACCATAGTACCCTCGCAACGATTACCAAAAAACACAAATCAGGCCCAATCTTCAAGCACTTTCTTGAGGATTTCCACAGCCTCACCGAGCTAGGCGAGTTCTTCGTTTGTGAGAATTTTCAGATGAGAGGCCAGGTACGCAATACGCAGCTCACGCCCTTTCTGCAATAGACGCGTGCCCTTGGCGGTCGCGCGAATCTGCAACCGGCGGCCGTCGCGAGGGTCAGAGGTGACTTTCACGAGTCCGTTGCGAGTCAGGCCGTCCACAATGCGGCTCATGGTGGGCGGCTTCACCTGCTCGGCCGCCGCCAGCTCACCCAGCGTCTTCGGCCCGCCGAAGACCAGCACGGAGAGCGCGGAAAGGCGCGCCGGGCCTTCCCCGGTCGCGACATCTTGCTTGCGTACACGGCGAAGCAAGTGGATTGCGGCAGAGTGCAGGCGGTCCGCGACGGCTGTGGCATCTGCCCTTGGCTCGGTCGGAGCGGATTCCGATTTTTCCGGCTCTATTTTTGTCATTGACTTTGCGCCGGCAAATATAGTTAGCTATGCTAACTAATACGACTTGGAGAGGTCAAGGCCGATGAATACCACCGCCGGAATCGGAATCTCGCGCATTGGGCAGATCGCGATTACTGCCCGCGATGTCGAGCGCGCCGCCGCTTTCTACCAGGACACGCTGGGGTTGAAGTTGCTTTTCAAAGCGCCGCCAGGACTTGCCTTTTTCGACTGCGGCGGTGTGCGCCTGATGCTGTCGCGGCCAGAGAAACCTGAGTTCGATCACCCCAGCTCCATCCTGTACTTTGCCGTGTCCGACATTCAAGCCGCCCATCTCAGGATGAAAACAAGCGGAGTCCACTTCGAAGACGAGCCGCACTTGCTCGCGAAGATGCCGGACCACGACCTGTGGATGACCTTCTTCCGTGACTCGGAGGAGAACCTGATGGCCCTTATGAGCGAGGTCAAGCGCTGACGCTGCGTCAAGACTGGACGAGCGAAAAACAGATTTTCGATTGCCAAGTTGCGCCAGAGAAGTCAGAATCCTACCCCATGAGCCATCGCAGCGGTCGCCATTCCCGGCAGGCGCCAACCGGCGATCACCCTTCCAGACAGGACGCCACCCAGGAGTTTCCTTCTGAGCACCGCCGGGGACTTCTGCCGGAGCAATATTTTCGCTGGCGCGGAGGCGAGATTACCCGTCTCGAGGCCTTTTGCGACGTTGTGTTCGGCTTCGCCCTCACGCTGCTGGTGGTGTCGCTGGAGGTGCCACACAGTTACGCGGAGATGATGACGGCGATGCGTGGGTTTCTGCCGTTTGCGGTCTGCTTCGCGCAACTGATCATGATCTGGCTGGCGCACTACCGTTTTTCGCGCCGCTTCGGACTCGAAGATCCCTACACTGTATTCCTGAATATCGTGCTTCTGTTCCTGGTTCTGTTCTATGTGTATCCGTTGAAATTCGTGTTCACGCTCGTGTTTTCGCAGTTGACCGGCAGCGAGATTGCGCATGGAGTGGGATACCACGAAGCGGCCGTGTTGATGCGTATCTACGCGGTCGGATTTGCAGCGGTCTTCGCGCTTTTTGCGCTGATGTATTCCCACGCCTACAAACTGCGGCGCGAACTCGACCTTGGCCCAGTCGAAATTCTGCAGACACGGTTCGAAATTCAGGGGAGCGTTATCATGGTGGTCGTTGGCGCTGTGTCCTTCGCCCTGACTTATAAGAATCCTGCATGGGCAGGATGGTGGTACTTCGTCCTTGGACCGGCACTTGGAATTCATGGAGCGGTGTCTGGCAAACGCGTACGGTTGGAGGCAGAGAAGATGGGAACGGCGTAGGTTGTGTAGTCTTACCGTGCGCTCGAAGCCGAAGGCCCACGACCTGAGACCCAAGACCTAAACGCCCAAGACCGCGCCCGACCCTGTTATGATTTCTGACGGAGTCATTGCAGCATGGAATTTCTTGACGACGAAGACTTTGAAGACGAAGAAATACCCGTCATTTCCGGAAGAGGAGAGGGAGTCATGGACGAAGCCGCGGGCGCAGGCTCGGGCGCTGGGCGCCGTAATGAAGACATTGCACTCGATCTGATGAAGTTCATCGCCATGACCACCGGCTATGGCAAGACTGCCAGCGCCGGAGGCGTAGGTTTTTCCGGCGGCGGCGCGGCCGCCAAGCCTGAAGACTACGCCGCCCACCTGCTCGAGTTGTACGGCAAGTGCCTCGGTGCCGTGGGTGGAAAAGAAGCAGGGGGCAAGAAGTAGTAACTCGGACGCAGGGCCAAGGGTACGCAACGCGCACTCACTTCTCCGCCGCGTACGTAATCCCCAGCTGATCGAAGAGGAATGCGAACATGTCGGCGTTCTGGTCGATTGACTCATCGAGCGCGGTGCCGATGCCGTGTCCGGCGCTCGACGTCGTGCGCAGTAAGATTGGATGATCGGAACTCGTGGCAGCCTGCAGGCGCGCGATCATCTTGCGCGACTCCATCGGGTTGACCCGGTGATCGTTTTCTCCCGTAAACATCAGGATCGCCGGATAGGCTGTGCCGTCCTTTACGTGGTGATACGGCGAGTAGGCGTAGAGCGCTTTGAACTGCTCCGGATCTTTCACTGATCCGAACTCCGTGGTGTTGAACGCGCCGTTGGGATCGAGTTCAACTCGCAGCATGTCGTAGATTCCCACGAATGAAACGACCGCCCGAAATAGGTCAGGACGCTGCGTGAAGGCCGCGCCCATGAGCAGTCCTCCGTTGCTCCCTCCAAGAATCGCCAGATGCGCAGGTGTCGTATATTTCTGGTCGATCAAATACTGCGCACAAGCGAGGAAGTCATCGAAGACGTTCTGCTTATGCGTGAGAGCGCCCGCCTTGTGCCATTCTTCGCCATACTCGGCGCCGCCGCGCAGGTTCGTATCTACCAGAACACCGCCCTGATCGAGCCACAGGCGTGCAAATGATCCCTGGAAGTATGGCTTCGTGCTGATGCCATACCCGCCGTAGCCGGTGAGCAGCACCGGATGTGTGCCGTCGAGCTTCGTTCCTTTGAGCCGCAGAATATTCAAGGGAACTCGCGTTCCATCTTTTGAAGTGGCGAAGTCGCGAACAACTTCCGTATCGTCGAATTTAATTGGCGACGTTTCATACAGCGCCGTGCGGATCGCCTTCCCACTTGCCGCGTCAAAGCGATACCAGGCTGGCGGCTCGAGGTAAGTACTCGTGAAGAACAGCACGTCGCCACCGCCAATGGGAACAGTGCCATAGACCGCGGAAATCGGCGGCAGAGGAGGCGCAGGCAAAGCTTCGCCCTTGTTATCAAAAACGCGCACCCGCGATGGGCCTCCCATGATGTCAATGACGTAGAGATGACCCCACGTTGGGATGATGCTTTCGATCGACGCGCGATCGCTTTCGTCCGATCCGGCGCCAGACGATTGCGGCACGACGACCTTGGCCTGCGCCAGATCGAGCGTCCCATCCGCCTTCGCGCTCGCCGGGAGCGGCAGGCGAAGAACTTGTCCGCGCGGAGCGTTCTTGCGCGACAGCAGGTAGAGCGCATGATCCGTGCCGAATTTCACCGAGACGATCCCATCTTCAAAGTGCGTGATCTGCGTCCAGTGACCGTTGGAATCCATCAGGTAGTGGGCATACTGGCCGCCGTCGCCATTTTCCACGGTGGCGAGCAGCCAGAATCCATCGTCGCTGGCCTGCAGCACGGTTTCGGCGATGCGAGGGAATTCCTTTCCGATGACGTAGGCGTCCTGTTTGGGATCTGTGCCAAGCTTGTGAAAATAAACCTGCTGATAGAAATTGGCGTCTTCCGCCGGGCGCTCATTGCCTTGCGGATAGCGTGTGTAGTAGAAGCCTGAACTGTCGGCCTTCCATGCAATGCTGCCTCCGCCGGTGGCGAAGTTCACGCGCGGCACCACGTCTCCAAGTTCTTTGCCGGTCTCCACTTCGAAGACGTGGGCCGATGCGTCTTCCGAGCCGCCTTCTGACATGGCAGCGGCCACATACTTCGCGCCGAACGACGGCACATAGAAATCGATGGCGATCGACCCTTTGGCGCTGGAAATGTTGGGATCGAAGATATCTTTCGCGCTGCCCGGATCGTCGGCCGACCGCATGACTACTAGTACCGGCTGCTGCTTCGGCGCCTGATATCTTTCTGCAAACAGCATCCCGGCGCGGAACTGCAGATCGTAGAAAGACGCGGAACTGGCTGCAATCAATGCCGCCACTTTCGCGCGGATGGCTGGCCGTGCGGGAAGGTGATCGAGATATTCGCGAGTGCGCGCATTTTGTGCCGCGCTCCACTCCTTTACCGCCGGATCATCCCAATTCTCAAGCCAACGATAATCGTCGGTGACTTTGACTCCGTGATACTCGTCGATGACCGGATGCTTCGGCGTCGCGGGTGGCTTAGCGATCGACGGGCTCTGCGCGATCGCCGAGAGCGTCAGGAGGAAGATGAGGAGAAGATTCGGCAGAATGCGGGAAACTTTCACACGGGGCGCTTTCATGAGCAGCCTTTCAAAGAGCGCGGGAATTATACACTCGCCGTTTGAGCCAAGAAAAAACCGCGCCCCGACAGGGCGCGGTCTACTCTTGCCGCCAAGCGGAGGCGCTCGCGGCCACGGTAACTCTTAACGGCGCTTCTTGCCTTTTTTCTTCGCCGGTTTCTTCGCTGCCTTCTTTGCTGCTTTCTTGGCGGCTTTCTTCTTGGCCGGCTTCTTGGCTGCCTTTTTCTTGGCAGGCTTCTTCGCCGCTTTCTTCTTTGCGGGTTTTTTGGCTGCTTTCTTTTTCGCCTTTGGTTTGCCGCCTCCGCCGCTGGGGGCCGGTGGCGCGGGCCTCGGAGCTGGCTTCGGCGCAGGAGGTGGCACTACGGGCGCGGGTTCTGCCGCTTCGGGTTCCGGCATGCCAGCCTCTTCCTCTTCTTCCTCTTCGAAATCCTCCTCCAGCGACTCGCTGTAAGCGCCGCTGTCGCCAAATTCGTCTTCTTCATCACGTCCATAGAGCGTCGGGTCGTAAAACGTCATTGCTCCTCCTGATCAGTGGCGGCCGGGTGCGGACAGCGCGCCCAGGCTGCGGGCACGGGAAAATTTAAAAGACTACCGGGACTTCTGCTGGAACGGCGCGCGATTATAGCACGACGTTCGGTGCAGCCTGCAAGGACTGCCGATACAGACTCCTCGCCTATCCTGTTATCACAGCGGGCAGGGCCAAGGGAAGAAAAAAGAGAGAGCCTTGACGGAAGAGGGCCCCACTCTCTCGCGATGAACATGCTGAAAAGTGGGGCCCTTGGACCGATACAGGTTAGAACTTTGGCAGAACCTGCGTCCCTTCCTGCTGCACCGACTGCAAGGCGTTGGGATTGAGTCCCAGCGCTTTAAGGATGGTTGGAGCCACCTGCATAGTTTCAACCGGGGTGGTCACGGTAGCCGGCCGAATGAACGGATTGGCCAGCAACATCATGACATTGGTGTCGTCGTGAGCGAAGCCGCCATGTTCCGCCAGTTTCTTGCTGCTGCCGGAGTAGGTGACGCCGACGTTCGGCGTAACCAGGATATCCGGCGTGCGCGGATCGCCATTCGGCGGCAGGCCGGGAGCATTGAACAGCTGTGTGAGCGGTGCCCCCCAGAAGATCTGTCCGATCCCCGCGATATTGCTGTTGGCGGGCGACTGCGTTTCCAGCATGCCCACCACTTGCTCGGTGGTGCATTGACTGTTGAGCCAGATCATGGAGATGTCGTCTTCGGTTGCGCCGATGCCGGTTGGATTGGACGGAGACTCCGACAAAGGCAGGCACCCGGCATTATCCGCAATCGTCGCCGGAGACGTGGTGACAGGGTCATTCGTGGAGTTCGCGATTCCCAGGTAGCGAGGAGAATCAATCGGGCTCTGGCCGTGCTTGGCCGTTACGATGATCAGCGTGGAGTCCCAGAGTCCCTTGCTCTTCAGTTCGGCAACCATCTTGCCGATGGAAAGATCCACGAACTCGATTTCACCGAGCAGAGCCTCCGTAGGCGTTCCTTGCGCGTCAAGATAGCCGCCGACAACTTTCGGGCTAAGCGACTTCTCGATCAGCTTTTCTCCCACGCTGACTGCCTGGAAGTTCATCCCGAAGACGGTCGGCACAGGAGCCGTAGCAGAGCCGTTGTGGGTTTTGCCGTCGATCTGGTTCAGAATGGCGTTGACCTTCAGCGTGTCGTAGCACTGAATGTTCTGGAAGCTGTCGGTCCACGCATTGGAGCTTGATACCGCCGTCTGATCCGGCAGCGGGCTGCACTTCACCGATCCAGCGATTACGCCTTTCAAACTGACTGGAATCGAGTTGATCTCCGGGGAATAGTAGTCGTCGAGGTTGCTGCCGTCGCCAGGACCGGCAACCGAAGAGTAAGACGGATGCTTGTCCGTCCATGCGGTGTAGCCGCCGGCGGCGTGAACTACGCCGAAGATGGTATTGGTGCGAACGAAGTTCCACGGGTACACCGGAGCGCAGCCCTTTGCGGGATCGCGTGGCAGCCTTCTGGGAGCGATTGACTGCTTGCCGCCGTCGACTCCCGCGGGTGCGCCGCCGTTCAGCGCCAGTTTGTCGATGTCGATTCCTTCGTCGTACTCGGTGGTGTCTCCTGTCGGTTCCGAGAAAGGTATGCAGGCGCCAGGGCTTCCCGCCACGCCGTTGCCGGTCGTAGACGCGGGGGCATCGAGGGAACGGTCATAGGCGACGTCATAAAACGCTCCTACGCTGCGCGGTGAGCCGCCACTCACAAGGGCCATCAATCCGGGGAAAGAGTCCGAAGGTCTGGAAGTCGAGGCATAAAGATAGTTCACGGCGTTCGATCGGAGGGCGGTGAGATTCGGGCAGTACGGCAAGCCTCCATTGGCGCCGGCGATTCCGTTCGAGCAATTGATGAAGTCCACCGCGTGCATGCCGTCGATGCTGAGCAACAGCACGTGCTGGATGGGGCTGGAGTTGTGGTCTTTGCTGTGAGTGCTGCGATCCTGCGCTTGAGCCGTGAGGGATGCGACGATTACGACGGCCGCAAGGCCGGCGCCAAGTCGGTGCGAGAGTTTCATGGATTCCTCCGGGGGGTTGTTAGTTAGAAACTATCGACAGATAGCAGACGAGAATGAACGGGCAGTGACAGCGGCGTTACGCGAATATGAAAAGCGTGTAAATGTATTTTCAGGTTTGGAGCGGGCTGCTCGCTACAACGGACGCCGAGTCCGGCGCGCCTCACAGATTGAGGACGGGGTGAAGGAGATCCGTGAGGCGCGCAGTGAAGGGGTTTGGCGGTCGAACTATTTCAACGTCTTCACGAACTCGGCGACGGCCTTGGCATCGTCCGCCGAGAGGCCGGACAGTGCCTTCTTGTGGGGAGCTTTCTTGGCGTCATTGCCTTTCGTCAGCAAGTCCGCGATCTGTTCCGCACTCAGGCTGGTGCCCTTCAGCGCGGGACCGACTTTGCCCTGGCCTTCCGTCCCGTGGCATCCGGCGCATTTGGCCTTGAAAGTCGCTCCGCCATCTTGCGCAAATGCGGGCAGTACCATAGCCGCTGACAACACGCCGCCGCAAAGCACGGCGAACATTTTGGTGATTCGCATGAGATCTCCTAATGTATGGGTGAGATACGTCGATTTCAGATAGGCCCTAGAACGGAAGAATTGTAGCTTTGCCGAGGCGCGGCAGGAGCTGGCGCAGGCGCTAAATCTGCGGTCGAGTGCCAAAATGGGAATTGGGAATGATGAAGCGAGGCCTCAGACTTCCTGCGGGGACCAGCGTTCGGCGGATGCGCGAAGTTGGAGGGTGAACAGAAGACTTGCGGAAGGCGACCGTTTAGCGGACGAAATGCACGGTGAGAATCATTCCGGGGTGCAGCACCGCGACATCCCGGTTATCGCGTTTGAGCGCCGCTACGGTAGTGCGATAGGCATTCGCGATCGAGTATAGAGTTTCACCGCTTTTAACTTTGTGGTGTACGACGACCGCGGCCTTGGCGGTCTCTTCCCGTTCGATCTGAGAAGATTTGGTCGCCGGAGGTTTCACGGTGGCAGTCTCGGTTGCCTTGGACCCGGTGCCCGAGTGCTTGGCCTTGCTCGTCCGCGACGCAGCCACTTCCTGGTCGTGCACGCTGGGTGTAATCGGCACGTGCAGAGCCACGATACGGCGCCCGCTCAGGCTGTTTCCTCGGATCCCGTTCCAGCGGCGCAGCATCTGCGGAGAAACGCCGAAGTTCTCGGCGACGCTCTCCACCGTGTCTCCCCTATGAACCTTGTAGCGCGTGATGTGGCGCGCGTAAGTCGCCGTGTCGCTTTCAGCGTGTTTGCCGGGGGTCACCGGAATCACGAGCTTGGCGTCGACCTCGAGTTCCGAGCCGTCGAGGTGGTTGGCCTCCGAAATCGACTTGGCCGTCGTGTGATACTTCCTCGCCAGCGAGGCCAGCGTATCGCCCGACTGCACTGAGTGATAGCGCCACCACAGCCGCATGTTGGCGGGAATCTCGGCGATCGCCGTTTCGTACTGATCCTTCGTTCCGGCCGGCAGGTGCAGTTGGAATTCTCCCTGCCGCGGCGTGCTCAACCGCAACAGGCTCGGATTCAGATCCTGTAATTGTTCTTCGGTCGAGCCAACACACTGAGCCACCAGCCGCAGGTCTACAGGATAGTTGATGGTAACCGTATCGGAATCCGCGGGATGCTCCATCGCCACTTCATCCAGTCCATACTGCGACGGATTCTTGGCCATGATGGTCACGGCCAGGATGATGGGCACGTAGTTCCGCGTTTCCTTGGGCAGAACGTTGCGGCGGTAGAGTTCCCAGAAATCGGCGTAGCCGGTGCGCTTCACCGCAGCCTGCACCGTTCCCGGCCCGGAATTGTAGGCCGCCATGGCGAGATACCAGTCGCCGAACTGGTTGTACAAGTCTTTCAGGTGACGGGCAGCTGCACGCGTGGATTTCTCCGGATCCTGCCGGTCATCGACCCACATGTTGTGGTGCAGACCGTAGCCACTGCCCCGGGCGGCCATAAACTGCCAGATACCCCGCGCCCCGACGCGAGAAACCGCATGGGGATGGAATCCTGATTCTGCCTGCGCCAGATAGATCAGATCCTGCGGCAAGCCTTCCTGCTTGAACGTCGAGACGATCATGTCGTGGTAGCGTCCCGACCGCGCGTAAGCGCGCTCAAACACGCCCCGTCCATGACCTGAAAAATAGGCAATGTAGCCGGCGACCTGGTCAGTCATCATCAGCGGCAAGTCCGAGTGCGTGTTCTTGACCTCGGCTTCGGCTTTCGCTTTGGTTCCGGCATCGGCGGCAGGCGTAAGACCGTTGGTCTCGTCGATGGGTGCGGGCTCAGATTTCTGCTGGGCTTCCTGCGATGCTTCGGATTCGGCTGACGTTCCGCCTGGATAAAGCTGGTTGACGCCTTGAACAACGTGATCGAACTCTTTCTGGAGCCGGTCGTCGGAGCGAACGTCGAAATTGCTGCCCAGCAGCGCGTTCAGGGCATTATCAAAATTCTGCTTGGCGTCTTCGACCTTGCCGGCGTGATAGTTGTCCAGTCCCGCCTGATACTCCTTTTCCACTCGGGCGATCAAGTCGGCGATGGCATCAGGCGCCTGAGTTGCTGGCGCCGGTGAGTCAACCGCGGCAGATACGGGCTTGTCAGCAGGTGTTTCCTCTGTCTGCGGGGCCATCCCTTCAGGCGAAGCAGTCACCGTGGCGGCAGAACCCTGCGCGGCTGGCTTCAGCGCTGGAGTCTTCGCCGGCGGCAAGAGGGCGACCGGCTTCTGTGCGGTCTGGCAGGCGCACGCCGCCAACATCAGGCACGCAAGCGTCGCGGTCCGCACATAGAGGTTTACAAATCGCATATTTCTCTACGAGATACGTCTCTCTTCCTGCTCTGAGCCCGGGGAATTCTATCAAAAATCGTAACTGCTGGTCTCGCCCCGGTCAATCGCCGAAAAGGCACCTGCGAGGTTACTTTGGGGACTGCAAGGCAAGGTTACCCGCCGAAGCCAGACTTCCGATCTCCCAATATTGGATGCCAGGAATTTTCCTCCCGGTTGTCGTCCCGAACCCGAAATGCGATCACCAAAATTCCAGGTCCCGAAAGTCGGACGGCTGAGGCCTGACGGCGGGGTCTATTTCTCAGACCCTCAAGTAGTCGGGCCTCCAGCTCTGAACCGCTTGCTTGATCTGTTTGCGCGACAGCTTCTCATTCAGCGTGCGCTCGACCAGCTTGGAAACCTCGCCATCCGAGGCGAATCTCAACCCGCACAGCTGATCTTCGGTCAGCTCCGGAATTCGCGACCGCAGAGGTTCCGAAAGGATCTGTGCAAGGCGCAGCCGCTCCTCAAGCCGGATGACGCGGTCCTGCACCTTGACGGCATAGAGGCGAATCTTGAAGACCGCAACCAGCAGAGCACTCGCCAGCAGTATCAGCAGGAAGGCATGAAAGTTATCCCGAAAGTCACTGTGCGATAAATGCGCGAAAAAATGGACCACCGACAGGATGACTCCCAGCCCAAACACCGGCAATAGGAAGAAATGGAACAGAGGATCGAACCGCGTGTGACTGGCAAAGGTCTGCGGCTTCTTTTCAGCCATGAGAAAAGCTCCTTGCGAGAGGAGCCAAGTTTAGCAGACTCGATGCGCTAATCAGGGTGAGTAAGGGTGGCAGCCCGGCGGCTCAAACGCGAGCCTCATTCAAGATCATAAAATGGTAGGGTGCGGAATTCCCCCCGGACTTCCGCACCCTTCCATTACTTGCTTTGCCTGCGTTACTGCAGAGCGGCGAGCAAGATCTTTTCGGTGGCCGGAACATTCTGAGCCCGCAACTCGGCTTCCGCCTTATTTGGTGGCATTCGATACAGAATGTCCGTTCCTTCGATCTTCATTCCATACAGGAAGTAACGGTCACCATACTTGTGGAACACGAGCGCCGGCGCCCCGGCTGTCTTGCGCGTTTCAACCGGAGAGAGATTGGCCAACAGGCTCATCTTGGCGTCCCCGTCGCGAATCGTCACGAGCTTCGCGTCCGCCGTGGCTGCCCGCACGGTCCATTCACCCGCAGGTACCGGCTTATTGGCGACCACAAACTCAAATGGCACCTGGGCCACGATTTTGTCGCTGCTCTTGAACTGAGCCACCGCGAACATCGGAAGCATCGTCACCATCAACGCTGTCATCAGTTTTGCGTATTTCATACATCACCTCCAGGAATTCTTTCCGCGAATTCTTTCCGCCCCAAGCGAAAGTGAATTCATCTTGCATTCGAATCGAAAAAAGGTCCATGGAGCCAGTCTGAAGCCGTATGAATTGATCTGAAGAAACGGAAATCGATCGTTCTCCGTCGGGGTCCCCAGAGTGGGTACGATGGCGAACGAGGCTTGACAGGGCCGCCGAGGCAGACAAGAATTGTTTGGCAACAGCACGTCTTCGGGGTTCCATGACTGAGAAGTCCATGCCTGAGAAGAAAGTTCGATTCGCCGAATTCGAATTAGATTTTGGACGCTTCCAGCTCTACCGCAGCGGATGTCCCGTCCGGCTGGAAGGTCTGCCTCTGCAGTTACTGATGTTTTTGATTGAAAATCAGCGCCGCCTGGTGACTCGTGAGCAGATCGCTGACGCGCTGTGGGGAAAGGATGTCTTCGTCGACGTCGAGCAGGGAATCAATACCGCCGTCCGGAAGGTGCGCATGGCGCTGGGAGACGATTCCGCCCAGCCGCAATATCTGCAGACCGTAGTCGGACGAGGCTATCGTTTCGTGGCTCCGACCGACAACGCCTCGACCAACCATGAAGAAGCCGCAGGCAAAGTTGCGGAGGGATTCACGGTGTCCCCGGAAGAGTTCGGGCGCGCGATCATGGCGGCTGCCGGCTTGGAACCGCACCTACCGGGCAGCCCTCCGAAAGTGCGGGACGAGTCTTAGCCCGCGAGGTTCTCAGGTCATAAGGTTTTCCCCGCCAATTCCTCCAACGAACGATATAGATTAGGAATCCAAACTTTCATGAAAGCGATACAAGTCAAGCAAACCGGTGGCCCCGAAGCGATGGAACTGGTCGACTTACCGGTTCCTGAGCCGAATGCGAATGAGGCGGTCGTTAAGCTGTCCGCTTCTGGCGTGAACTTTATCGATGTGTACCACCGCGAGGGAAGGTACAAAGTCCCCCTGCCTTTCACTCCCGGGCAGGAAGGCGCGGGCGTAGTGACGGCGGTCGGCGCCGACGTGAAATCCGTCAAGGTCGGCGACCGCGTCGCGTGGAGTCACTTGCTGGGCTCTTACGCGGAATACGAGGCCGTTCAGGCGCACCGGCTGGTGCCCATTCCCGATGGGGTCACCGATCAGCAGGCCGCCGCTGCCATGTTGCAGGGAATGACGGCGCATTATCTGCTGCATGACACGTATCCGCTGAAGCGCGGTGAGACCGCCTTGGTGCATGCCGCCGCGGGTGGCGTTGGAGCGCTACTCGTGCAGATGGCACACAATATTGGCGCCCGCGTGATCGCCACGGTTTCGACCGAAGAAAAAGCCAAGATCGCGCATGATGCCGGCGCTGATCAAATCATCCTCTACACCCAGACAGATTTTGAGGCGGAGACCAAGCGCCTGACCGACGGCAAAGGTGTCGATGTTGTTTATGACTCCGTGGGAAAGACCACCTTCGAGAAGGGCCTGAATGTGATTCGTCCGCGTGGCATGATGGCGCTCTTTGGCGGGTCGAGCGGCGCCGTGGCGCCCTTTGATCCGATTACTCTCACGCAGAAGGGATCGCTGTTTCTCACCCGGCCTTCGCTAGGAAATTACATTTCCACGCGCGAAGAACTGGTGGAGCGGTCCGGCGCCGTGTTCGACATGATGGCTGCAGGGAAGTTGAAGGTGCGGATCGGTCATACTTATCCTCTGGCCGAAGCGCAGCGCGCCCATCGCGAACTGGAAGGACGAATGACGACGGGCAAACTGCTGCTGATCCCGTAAGATGATTTCCGTAGCGCCGGCGTTCCGCCGGCTGTGGCGTGGGCGTCTCGCCCACGCGACCCTCAACGCCATCCTCAATACGACGACGGACAACGGACGAAGACAAGGAAATCGATGAAAGCCATTCGCGTGCAGCACACTGGCGGTCCCGAGGTCATGGAACTTGCCGAGGTTCCCACCCCGCAGCCCAAGCCGGGTGAGGCCTTGGTGAAGGTGTCAGTCGCCGGCGTGAATTCGATCGATGGGCAGTTCCGCGACGGCCGCCTCCGCACGCCGCTGCCGTTCATTCCGGGTCAGGAGGGCGCTGGAGTCGTGATCGCTCTCGGTGAGCACGCGAAGTCGGTGAACATGGGAGACCGTGTCGCATGGAGCGGAACGCTTGGGACATACGCTGAATATGTGGCCGCCTCGGCCGACAGTTTGGTGCCGATTCCAGACGCGATCAGCGACCAGCAAGCCGCTGCCGCGATGATGCACGGTCTGACCGCGCACTACCTAGTGAACGACGCGCACAAGCTGAAAGCCGGTGAGACCGCGCTGGTCCACGCGGCTGCCGGTGGCGTGGGATTGCTGCTGGTACAGATGGCACGCGCCATCGGCGCGCGCGTGATCGGTACAGCCTCAAGTGATGAGAAAGCCAAACTCGCCCGCGAAGCCGGCGCCAATGAAGTGATCGTCTTCACGCGTCAGGATTTCGAAGCCGAAGTGAAGCGCCTGACCGGCGGCAAGGGCGTCGAAGTCGTCTACGACGGAGTCGGCAATGCCACCTTCGAAAAGAATCTGAACGTCATGCGACTGCGCGGCATGCTCGTGCTTTACGGGATGTCGAGCGGTCCGGTCCCGCCGGTCGATCCAGCCAAGTTGTCCGAGAAGGGATCGCTCTACATGGCTCGCACCACGCTGGCCCACTTCACCGCGACCCGCGAAGAATTGCTCGCCCGCACCAGCGCGTTGTTCGCGATGATTGCGGACGGCAGAATCAAGCTGAGGATTGCAAAGACTTATCCGCTGGCGGAAGCAATCGAGGCGCATCGCGACATGGAAGCCAGGAAGATTGCGGGGAAACTGCTGCTGGTGCCGTAGACGCATGACTCCTTCATTTATGGTGGCGCAGACCTAGTGACCAAAGTTTTGATCCACGCTCGAATTTCCGCCCCGCTGCGCGCGCGGAAGTAACATAATTTGCGCGTGCCACTCGATTTCATTCGTGTCCGCTACGACGAGCTAAACTCACGCCAGAAAGAGAACTACAATTTCATGAAGGTCTCCGCCGTCCTAGCCGAGTATGGCTTTGTGACTATGCGTGTAACTGATGACTGGCAGGGGGCCGATTTTATCGCTCAGCACATTAAAGGTGTGTTCTTGCGCGTGCAGTTGAAGAGCCGTCTAACGTTTGACCAGAAGTACCGAGATAAAGACGATCTCTATGTCGCATTTCCATACGACAGTGTGTGGTATCTCTATCCGCACAACGATCTGCTCGACGGGTTATTGATGGAGACAACCATTGGTGAATCGTTGTCATGGAAGCGGGATGGGACTTATTCGTTTCCCCACCTCAGCGCGGCTCTCTTGGAAAAACTTCAGCCCTATCGTCTGGATCCCGGCTCCGAGAAAATGACCTTTGCTCAGTCTGCCCTATGACAACTACTCAGACGATCCGCAGACCGGGGAAGTCCTGGCGATAACGTTTTGGATCGAGCGTCATCAACCGGTCGGCATGAAGAGAGGCATGCGATGCGACAACGAAATCCACGAGCAGGCGTTTCGGAGAATCACCGCCTGAGCGTCTGCGTCGCTGGGTGTAGGTTACGAAACCCTTCGCGGCCTGCCGCCAAACCGCTTCTTCAAGATCAAACTCGACTGTGATACCGGTCTTCCGTAGAAACTCCTCGACGAAATCCTGAGTCACCGTAGGGTGCGCGAGCAGTTCGACGAATACCGGAGCGCATACCACGAGGCCACCTTGGGCACGCGCCTCTCCGAGTGCGAGTGAAATGGTGGACGCTTGAGCTTCGCCCGACCAGAGGGCCGAAAGAATATTGGTATCTAGGGCGGTCCTCATTTTCTGCGTCGATCTTCTGGATGAGAATCTTCACTCCGCAAATCGTCGAGCCATTCGTTGATTTCCTTTTTCCCGCCAGGGAATGTTCCCAGCACCCCGCGATATTCCTCGAAAGGATTGGACGCGGAACGAGCAGGCCGGATTACGGTGCGTTCGCCTTCGATGACAAAATCGATGCGATCTCCCGTAGAGAGGCCCAGACGATTCCGAATCTCCTGCGGGACGGTGACCTGGCCCTTGCTGCTAATTGTGCTGGAATATTTCATTCTCTACTTCTTTACTCCATGGTAAGGATATCAAGACAGGATCGACGGAGTCAAGGAAGGTTAGCTAAAGGTTCTCAGCGCGCATACTTTCTCACGTATTCCGGCACATCTCTCCCCGGATCGAGCCGCGCGTCGTTGATCGGTGCGCCCGCCGCCATCTGCAGCGGCAGCACCCCTGCCCACGTAGGGAACTTGTAATCCTCTTCATCGTCAATCGGAGGCCCAACCCTCACCTTCGCCGAAAACTCCTCAATCGGCAGGCGCAGCACCGACGTCGCTTTTAACTCACGTTCGTTCGGCTGGCGCGAGTCGTCCCATCGCCCCGGCAGAATGTGTTCGGAAAGAATCCGCAACGCTGCCAGCTTTTCTTCCGGATTTTCCACCAGCGTCGCCTTCCCCAGAACCACGACTGACCGGTAATTCATCGAATGATTGAAAACTGAACGCGCCAGCACGAGCCCATCGAGCAACGTGACGGTGATGCAAACCGGCACGCCGTCCTTCTGAATCTGTCGCAGCATCCGGCTCGCCGCTGACCCGTGAATGTAAAGGCTCGCATCCTTGCGGCCGTACGAAGTAGGAATCACAAACGGCTGCCCATCGACAGTGAAGCCGACATGGCAAAGAAATCCCTCATCGAGAATGCGATAAGCCGTCTCGCGATCATAAACAGCCCGCTCGGCTTCGCGGACGACACGCGTCCGCGCGGTTGGCATTTGAGTTTCAGACATTCGGGAAAGAACTCCGGCAAGCGCCAAGGATGGACGACGGATGAAGGAAAAGTGTAACACCGGATCTCAGACCGCCGACTTCAGACCTCAGACATCAGGCCTCAGACATCGCCCGCGGCCTGAAGTCCGAGGTCCGACGTCTGAGCTTTAGGCCCCGCCTGCACCTGATATCGGCGTTCCCGGTAAATACGCGCAAACAGAATCGCAACGATCGCGAGCACGATTGGCGTACATATGCTTGCCTCCGGACCGACGGTTCCACCGGTCAACCAGCGCGGCCCGCTGAAGGTCGAATTGAACAGGTTGTGATACGGTGCGATCCCGCTATCCGGCACGCCGTAGAAAAATGTCTGACCCCAATCCCATCCTGCATGAAACCCGACCGCCCACCACAGATTGCCCGAGCGACTCAGGAAAAGGCAGAAGAGCAATCCAAAGAGAACGACCGAGAAGAGTCCGAAGGCACTCTCGCCGGGATTTCCGAGATGCGCCAGACCAAATAACCCGGAGAGCACGAATGCCGACGGCCAGAATCCCATGCCTGTCGTGAGCGTGAACTGAAGATATCCGCGGAAAGCGAATTCCTCTGCCAGTCCGACCAGAATAAACGTCGCGCCCCACGCTGCCGTAGCGGATGCGATCGTGCTCCCGTGAATCGCTAAGCCAGTGAGGTGAAAGCCGTGCAGAGCGAAGATTGCGAACAGGCTTCCGCTGATCGCAATGAAACCCACGACCACGCCAATTCTGAAATCCTTGCCGAATGCCGATCGCAGCGGAAGGCCATACTCGCCGAACTTGCGGCGCTCAATCCTCGCCATGATCAACGCGGCAATTGCGGGAAAGAGGAAGATGGCTCCTTCCGAGATGCTCAGCCCAAGAGGAGTGAAGCCGGAGACACCGAAACCTGCTCTCGGCTTCGCGCCGCCCTTCAGCGCAGCCATCACCGCGAACGGGATCACGACCACAATCACTTCAGCCGCAATCAGCGCAAGAAAGATCAGCACGCGCCATCCCGCGCGAATGCCGCCAGGCCCACGGAAAATGCTGTTGGCTGACGAAGGCGAAGGCGGAACCGGTTCGTTCGGGGTTGGCGGAAGAATCTCCTGATCAGACATGCGGATACCTTAGCAGAGCAGAAAAATTCCGAGCGCGGACATCGGATCCCCGGCGTCGGACCTCAGACTTCAGGTTTCACGCCCACCAGAAATCTCAGCGGGCGTCATCCCGAAGGCCCGCGTTTTCTCCGGCGGGCCGAGGGATCTCGTGCGGTTCGGGCTGCTCGTGTCTGCAAACGGACGCGCTGCCGAGGTCTGGCGTCCGCAGTCCGAGGTCCGACGCCTGAGGTCCGACGCCTACCAGTTCACCTTCAACGCAAACTGAAACTGCCGCGGATCATACGCCGCGGTCGCCTGTCCGGCGTTGGTGAACAGAGGGCTCACCGCCGACACATTCATCTTGTTGGCGATGTTAAACATGTCGACGATCAGGTCGGCGCTGAAGCGTTCTCCAATCGGAATCCGCTTGGCCACCCGTAGATCGTCAAACACGGTCCATGGACTAATTCCCGCATTGCGCCCCAGGCTTCCATCCAGCGAAAGCAAGCTCACGTGCGGGAACGCCGTGGTCGTGGGCGAACTTGGCGTGAAGTCCTGATAGCACGGTTCCTGCAATGCTCCCGTCGGCGAGAACTTCGACGCATACGTTGGAAAGCCGCAACTGCTCGTCGGAGTCCCTGTGGCCACCGCGTTGGGCCGTCCGGTCAGCGACGACAGCTGAAAATTATCGTCACTGCTGGTAATGATGTTGAACGGCCGTCCCGAGGCAACTTCCACGATGGGCGCAAAAGTCCAGTCGCTGAAAAATTTCCTGGCGAAGCCGCTGCCCGCCACTTTGCCAGTCTGGTAAACGCCGCTGAAGACGAATCGCTGCCGCTGGTCGAACAGCGAAGTCGATCGATCGAGGCCCGGATAGTAGCTGTCTTGCGGCGTCAGTGTCGACTGCAGATCGGTCGAGTCGTCGATGGAATGCGACCACGTATACGACGCGAGAAATTCGTAGTGGTCTCGGAAACGCTTGCGCAGGTTGGCCGTGAACCCGTGATAGATCGAACTGCCGTTCGAGTAGTTCGCATCCATATCGCCAAAGGGAATGCAACCAGTAAAGCTGGCGGGGTCGCAGTTCTCGTTGAAGCCAGCGGTGCTGTAGCCGGCAGCTTGAAAATACTGCATCAGGGCGGGCAGAATTGCAGTCAAGCATGCTCCGCCCCCAACTGCACTCACGAAGTTTGCGATTGAAGGATTATTTCCTCCGGGACGGAAGAAGTTGGTCAATGCCGCCGAAACCCAGGGCAGCCCGGTATTGGGATTCACTCCGCAAGGGGCAGAACCGGTTCCAACTTGCAGCGGACCCGCCGCAGCGTTGGAGGTTGGATCGCTATACGCCGCCTGCCAATTCGCGACCAGCAAGTCTCCACGAATCGTGTTGGCGTTGATCGGACGGTTGAGGTGCCGTCCGCCATTGAAGTTGTAGGCCAGGCTCAGGGCAAAGCCTCCGCCCAAATCGCGCTCAACCGTCACATTCGCTTGCTGCGCATACGCGTAGACAAAGTTTTTCGCCTGCGGATATCCGAACGGTTGGAACGCCAGCGGAAACGCGGCGCCGCCAAATTGAGCCGGAGGATTCGTCAAATACTGCTGCTGCAGGAACAGTGATTGGTTTGACTGTCCAGCCGGGAAGAGCGACTGAAATTGCTGCCGGTTCGGTTCGTAGTTGAGCTGGCTGACGGGCATGCAATTTGCATTCGACAACGTCCCGGTGAAGATGCTCGCGCCGTTGAGATTTCCGGGACTGTATGGCGTTGATGCCGCGTTGCACGGTGCGCCGCCCGCGAATGCCAACTGCCCGCTGGTCGAGCCATCCGAAGCATCGCCAAGGAAGTAGAGGCCGAGCAGAGGATGGTCATAAAACATGCCATAGGAAGCGCGTATCACCGTCTTCCCGTCGCCCTTGGGATCGATCGCCACGCCAATTCTCGGCTGAATATTATTTTTGTCAGTCTGAATCCCCTTCTGCAGTCCCAGTAAGTTATATCCAGTTTGCGCGAGCGCGGTGGGCGGCTTGAACGATGGCGGAATCTCCACGTCATAGCGCACGCCGTAATTCAGCGTAACCTTCGGACTCGCGCGCCACGAATCCTGCCAGAACGCTCCGATCGGGATGTTGTGGAACGAGTCGCTCGGGCTGCCAATGCCTTGGATGAAATCCTGCGGCAATCCCGCGCCATACGCCTGAACCGATGAGAGCGCCGAAAAGTCCGGCAGAACTCCCGGCGCAGGATTGACGAATCCCAACCCAGCAGCCGAAATACTGCCGAAGTCATAAACTCCGCCGTAGTTCACCGTGAACACAGCCGTGATCGGCAAGTAGTTTATGTCGAATCCGAACTTCGTTTCGTGCCGCCCGATGGTCCACGAAAAATTGTCGGTGAATTGATAGCGCTGTTCCACGCGCTGGATATACGAGTACGGCTCGCGGCCGAAATACGCGAAGCCGGGAATATTCACCGCCGGGTCCGACCCTCCCGGAATCGCGGTGTTGTAGAAATACGACAACCCGCGCCGCGCATATTGAAAGCGAAATTCGTTTACCTTGTTCGGGCCAATGCTCCAGGTATCCTGCGCCATGCCGGCCACATCGCGGAACGTCTGTTGCGAGGTTCGCGAATACGCGTTCTGTCCAAACGGCTGATCCTGTCCGCCCACTTCAATTCCCGTCATAGTGCTGGGGCTGACGTTGACGCGGAAGGTGAGCCGGTTGTTATTGCTCACGTTGTGGTCGAGCCGCAGCGAATAAACGCTGGTTCCCTCAAACACTGGGAAGTTGCCAATCTGCGATGACAGCGTTTGATAGGACGCCGGCACAAAACACGGCGGTGCGGTGCAGGTCGTTGGAAAGCCGGAGATCCCCGGAATTCCGCCCGTCAAACCCACCGGCCACTCTCCGTTCACCGCCATCCCCGATGAAAGGCCGACCAGGCCAAGGTATTGACCGTACCTCGCCCGCTGATAGGCCGGGACTGTTGCGACCGTCGCATACCACGGCTGGATTGGCAAGGAATCCAATCTGACCTGGAGTGAGCTGCAGGTTCACGCTTCCCTGGCGGAACTCCGAAGAATGCCGACGCATCAAACGGCGTCAACCCGAAATTCCCTTGTCCAATCGAAGAGAATCCCGTCTCGTGCCGCCGCGTGAGCTCGTAGGAAAAGTAATAGAACGTTTTGTCTTTTTTGATCGCCCCGCCAAACGCCACGCCCGCCTGCACCCGCGTATACGCTGGATTCGGAACCGTGCTGAACGGATTCACTGCCTGAAAGTTACGGTTCCGCAAATATCCGAAGACATCGCCATGAAAGGCATTCGATCCCGAACGCGTAATGATGTTCACCACGCCGCCTGCCGCCCGCCCGTACTCCGCGGAATAGCTGTTGGTGATGATCTGAAATTCCTGCACCGCCTCCTGCGAAACCGTCGAGCGCACGCCGTTGACCGAATTATCGGTTGCGTCGGCGCCGTCCACATTCACCAGGTTCGAGCGCGCGCGCTGTCCGCTCATGTTCAATCCAGAGGTCGGCGCCGCGCCAGTATTGGGCGCGTTGTCGCGGACGACCTGCGAATCCGTAAGCGTGAAGTTGATGTAGTTGCGGCCGTTGATCGGCAGATTATCAATGCGCCGCTGCCCAATCGTATCGGTAGTCGAAGTGCGCGAGGTCTCCACTAACTCTGCCTGTGAACTTACTTCCACTACTTGTGTTCCGCCCGCGACCGACAACGCCACTGGCAACTCCACCAATCCACCAACGGTAATCGCGACTCCGGTGTTTTCAATCTTGCTGAATCCCGGAGCTTCCACCGTTACCGAGTACGTTCCCGGAGGCAGCAGTCGGGCGCTGTAGCCACCCTGCCCATCGCCGGTCGCCGCGCGCTCCAAGCCCTTGGCCACATCGCGCACCGTTACGGTCGCGTCGGTAACAAGATTTCCCTTGGGATCCTTCACGGTTACGTGCAGGTCGCCCGTAGCGACACCGCCCTGACCGAAAGCAATGGCGGAAAGCAGCAACACGAGGCAGCACAGACACACATCTCTCAACATGCGGATCATAGGGTTCTCCCTTAACCTCGCGAACGCGAGTGGACGGCGGACACGGTTCCCACGGCAGATTGCCGAAGTACTCACAGGGTGGTTGGACCGCTTTGATGCCCGCTGGTTTTTATAACAGAAAGGTCCTCGAAAACAAGTCACCAATCAGAGAGGGGTCGTTCCCGAGTTAACCCATCTGATTCAGGGGCAGACGTTTGTCGCGCGAGGAGCATTGCAAAACAACGAAGAGCTGTCAGTGAGCGGAATCACAGCGCCTACGACGAGTTGCCGCCGCCTCAAATACGTACCGGAGACGAAGGATTCTGCAGCCTGCCGAGCAACATGGCGCGGCCGCTGAGCCGTTCGTATCCGCGCAAAACCGGGGCCGCCGCAAATCTCGAGTTCGGCAAGACTATCGCAACCCTGATTCTAAACAGCGCAATGAATGCGTTCTGCCGCAGCAAGGCTGCGTCGTCCACCAGTTGCCGAGCCGCTTCCGCCGCGCGCGGGTCTTGCGTCGTCACTGCGCCCTGCGCGAGGTGAGACACAACACCAGCGTTTCTTCTTGCTGTTTTTACGTAGGCCGCCATCGCGAGCAGGCGTTCGCGCCGCACCGCTCGGAACTCCGACGCAGGCAAACGGAGTCGCAAATACTCATCTTCTGCCGGGTCCGTGAGATTGCGAAAGGCCTCGACGTCGATAGGTTCAATCTGCCCCGGGCCCCCATCGCGATGAGAGGGTTGCAGACTTCGAGACACCACTGTCCCCAAAATAACGGCCAGCGAAAGGACCGCGGCAATCACCAGAATAATGGCCAGAGTCATCGGTGTAAGAGCCTCTCTAATTCGGCGTTCCAAACTTCGAGCTCGGGTGGCCGCATCGGCGGATGTGAAGACGAATCCGGCGTTTTGGCAGCTACGCGCTGGGGAACGAGCAGGTAGTAGCACCAGAGAAGCACGCACCCGTGATACGTCGCCATATTGACGAAATCGAAAATGACTCGCTTCGATGACGGCAGGCCAACATTCGTTACGACAGCCCAGGTTGCCAGATGGACGCACGCAGAAATGGCAAGACCAAGCGCAATTCCTAAGACTTGACGTTTCCAGGTGAGATGGAAATATGCCGAAAACGCGAACACGGACAACAGGAGCCCCGATTCGATCAGATAAATCGCCTGCGGCAGAAGGTGGGCCCCGTTGATGATGCCGTACGGACTGTCCCTGGGGGCGTAAGCGACCACAACCCCGGCTGCGAGCACGAGCGCGACCCCCGCCGCCCGAATCAGAAACTTCCCAAGCTTGGCTAGAGAAGCATACGGGTCAAAGACATGACCGAAAATCTGTGCAATAAGCACGAACTTCAACAGTCCCTCGGCCAACAATCCCACCCAAAACATTTCCCACCAAGCCGTTGGGCTGACCGTGGGAATCAAGTCCGCAACCCAGAGGGATAGTTGCTCAAGTGCGCTAACCACTGCAAAGGCGACAAAGAATGGATGCTGGAGGTGCAGACTGCGTCGCCACATCAGGAACGACAAAACCAGCAGGAGGACGCTGGGGGCGACCCAGAGGTAGTACCAAAGTAATGAGTGCGCCTGCAGCATGCGGTCAGGCACTATACCGCGACTTGCTGCAGGCAGCAACCCTTACTTGTTTCTTGTTCTGTTTTCGTAAGAACTAGAACTCGCTTCTACGGTTTACACATTTTTCCGTCACAATTGGTGGTGCCTACGCCGCCGTCGGCTCGGACTACGGTTGGAACCACAAAAGTAGAGAGGAAGATTACAGCTGCACTGACGACTAGTAGCACACGTTTCACGGTTGTTTTCTCCTTGTGACTGCGAGTTGGACCGTGATACTTTCATGGGCGCCATCGGGCCGCAACGGGCTTGGCAGAGGCTCTGAGCGTTCGGAATTCGTAACAACATGACCCTGAAATCAGCCTTACAAGACGTGAAAGAGACCACGTTGGCGGCGGTTTCTGGCCTGCTGGGAAAGTTGGCCTATCTGGCGTCCCTGCGTCGGGCGGAAGGGCGTTATGAACACTGGGGGATGGAGTTGGTCCACGGACCCGAGTCCTCGGAACGCGCCCTGAAGACGGCTCATGCGGAGATTGTGTCTGGAGTTTTGCGGGCGCCCTTGGCGTCTCTGGAAGAAGACCTGCAGAAATCACGCCAGGGCAGCGGCGTTGCGGCCCGTGCTTATATCGAGGGATTGCGCGAGAATTTCGACTGTCTGCTTCCGGGGGAGCGCAAGGATACTCCGGAAGCCTGCCACCTTAGTTCAGTGCTGGTGGCGCTTTTGAGCTTGGAGAAGCATCGAGGGCGTGCCACTCGGTCAGCTTCATAGCCACACCAACAATCTGGCCAAGTACTTCGGCTTCCTGCGGGTGCCTTAGAATCCGCACGGGGACGGGCGATAACGGATGTGGTTGCAGAATAATTTCGTCTTTTCTCATCCCGCACCAGCAGCAGGTGTGCCCGTCGCGCGTCTCCACGAAATAAATAGGACGCTCGTACTCCGACCGCCACGAGCCTTCAACCACTTTATTCTTCGCCTCGTCGACCTGGATAAAGCTGCCCGGCGGCAGGATCGGGTACATCGTGAAATCCTGGGTGCCGACATAACCATAGGTGAAGTCGCTGTTGGCAAATTGCGTCAGGTAGGCGAGAGGCACCAAGCCCCACCGCTCGACCATGCGACCCAGGTTGGAGGTGCGGCGTTCATCGAAGGCCGGATCCATGCGCATGGGAACCTGCACAGACGAAAGTCCCGTGAGTGCGTCGGACACATGCGACTTCGGCGGCGCCACCAAACCCAGATCGACCGCGGTGTTGTTAAGGTCGACGCCGTACCACGACATGAGTTCGCGAAGGTCTCGCCGGTAGATTACCGACAACGTGTAGAGCCGGTAAATGCTGGGCAAAATGCCTTTTGTCTCGATGTCGGACAAGCGGCTGGGCGGAATCGAGAATTCTTCGTTGCGATATTTGTCCGCAACGCGTGCGCTCGAGTTCTCCACGTCGCGCATGGTCAGTCCGAGTTTTTCGCGTAGAGTGCGAAGGCTCTTTCCAGCCGGCAACATGGGGGCCCCTCCCAGAGTGGGAGGAATGATATCAAAGGCGGGCGTTCTTTGCGCGATAGAATTGTGCAAAAATCCACTCGTCTATAGTCTGTTACGAATTCCGAACACGTGCTACCCCTTGTCTGGCCCATGAAGTCTAAGCCTGCCCCGCCGTAATCCTTGAGAATTCGGCCCAATCCCGCTGCTGTGGATTTCCTGTGATCGTTCGGATTTCGTAACAAGCTACCCCGGCAACATCTCACCACGCAGATTTCAGCCAGATTTGACGCCTAAGGAGCGAAGTTTCACGTCCGATACCGCGCGGCCCCCTTAACCCGCCCTGCTTCACACTCTAAAGCCCAAAACCCAATCGCCCCGCCGGATGACATTTGTCACGCTCGCCGCGTGATGGATGGCACTGGTGCCCTCGCCACCCTTCCGCGATGATGCAATCACTGGTTGGGCAGCAAGAGGGCGAGCGCAAGACAGCAGCCAGCGCCCACACCGGGAGGAATCCATGATTGCAACCGTCGAACAATCTCAGGGCATAGCGCAGTCCGGAACCAAAGAATCGGACTTCATCGTAGCCAGCCTCGAAGGCGTCAGCAAGAACTACGGCGATGTTCGCGCTCTGCGCGGGGTGAATTTCGGCGTGCGCGCCGGCGAAGTCGTAGCGCTGCTCGGTCCAAACGGCGCAGGCAAAACGACCGCCGTGAAATTGCTCCTGGGATTGATGCAGCCCAACGCCGGCAAGGTACGAGTCTTCGGCGGCGACCCCACGAATCCTGAAAACCGGATGCGTACCGGTGCCATGCTGCAAGTCGGAAAAGTTCCCGAGACCTTGCGCGTTCGCGAACACATCGACTTATTTTCCACCTATTACGCAAAGCCGTTGCCCGTGGCAGAAATCCTCGGCGCCGCCGGGCTCGAAAAGCTTAGCGACCGCAAGTTCGGCGACCTCTCCGGAGGCCAACGGCAACGCGTTCTATTCGCGCTGGCCATCTGCGGCGATCCCGACCTTCTCTTTCTCGACGAGCCGACGGTGGGCCTCGACGTGGAAGCGCGCCGCATGTTGTGGGACGAAATTCGACGCATGGTCGATCGTGGCAAGACTGTTCTGCTCACCACGCATTACCTGCAGGAAGCCGACGCGCTCGCCGACCGCATCGCCGTCATCAATCAAGGCGAGATCATCGCCGAGGGCACTCCTTCCGAGATCAAGGCCAAGACCAGCGGCAAGCGCATTCGCTGCATCACCAGTCTCAGCCTGCCCACGTTGCGGCAGATCGCGGGTGTGACCGGCGCGAAAGAAGATCGCGAAGCCGTCGAGATTCATGCCGTCGAAGCCGAATCGGTGGTGCGCGAACTCTTGTCGCGTGACGCCAGCTTGTCTGGCCTTGAAATCACCGGCGCGGGTTTGGAAGAAGCGTTCCTCGCCCTGACGCAAGACTCTGCTCGAAACGGAAATCAATCCAACTGACACGAGATAGCACGGAGGAAATGCCATGAGCACCGCGACCATCGCACTGAACAACACCAGGATTGAACGTTCGCCGAGCCATACCGCGACAATCTATCTGAAGGAGGCGAAGTACGAATTCCTGAAGAACCTTCGCCTGCGCGTGTACACAGCATCCGTGCTCAGTTTTCCGATCATGTTCTACGTGCTGTTCGGCCTTGTGCTGAACTCGCATCAGGCCATCGGCACCACCGGCGTTCCAACGTATCTGATTGCGACCTACGGCACGTTCGGTGTAATGGGCGCATCGCTGTTTGGCACCGCGGCTGGCCTTGCCTCTGACCGCGGTCTCGGATGGCTCCAGGTCAAACGCGCCAGCCCCATGCCTCCCTTTGCCTACTTCGCGGCTAAGGTCATCACGAGCATGATCTTCAGCACGATTATCGTCCTTGTGCTGTTTCTTCTCGGCTTCACGCTCGGGGGCGTGCACCTGGCCGCAGCCGAAACCGCAAAGCTACTCGGAACGCTAACGCTCGGTTCACTTCCTTTTTCAGCGATGGGCCTCGCCGTCGGATATTTCACCGGCCCGAACTCGGCGCCTGCCACGATCAATCTGATTTATCTCCCAATGTCGTTCTGCAGTGGACTGTGGGTGCCGTTCATGTTCCTGCCAAAAGTCGTGAAGCAGATCGCGTTGGTATTGCCGCCGTATCACCTGTCGCAACTGGCGTTGGGAATCGTCGGAGCCGGAGCCCACGAGTCGAACGCGGCGCATTGGGAAGTCCTGGCCGCTTTCACGATGATCTGCCTCGGCGTAGCCCGCATCGGCTTCCAGCGCGATCAGGAAAAAATGTATGGATAGGTTCAAAGTTCGACGAGTTCCGGAATGGGCGCGATTCGTAGCGCGCGATTCGCATCGCACTTCGCTTCGCCCGACTCGTATCGCCCGACCCGTATCGCGTGATTCGTATCAGGGCATGGCTTCAGCCGTGCCGTAAGTCGACCGAACAATCAGCGGCTTCAGCCGCGGCCCGACGGAGTTTCCTATGAGCATGAATTCGAAAAAATCGATCGCTTGGACCATCGTCCTGATCTTCCTGGGCCTGATCGCTCTCGTCGGCGGAGACAAATGGCTTGTCGTGCTGATTCCCGCCGCTATCATGGTCTGGTACGGCGCAGGTCCGGCCCTGCGCCGCGGCCGGAATTGACCTCAGGGGTGACAATAGACTTATGCCAATGATCGCCTTTGGTCGGGAGACAAGTTGCGAGTCGGGCAGTCCGTGGAAGCTGAAGCCTTGGGGAGTCATCCTCAAGGACAAAGACCACGGATGGAGTCCTCTACTCTGGGTCGTCTATCTCGGATTCTTTTTCATCGATCCGGTGATGAGCCACGCCAGCCCCCGCATCTGGCTTCTTGATCTCACCGGCGTCGTTGTATTTCTTGTCCTCTACCTTGGATTATTTGCGTTGGAGTGTCCGAAAGCCTGGGTGCACATCGGCGGGATGGTGCTTCTCGGGATGCTCTTCCAACCCATCAACGCCGGCGCATGCACGTTCTTTATTTTTGCAGCGTCCATGCTCCCGTTTTGCGTTGACAGCAAGGGTAAGGCGGCTGTCGGCCTGATCTCGGTGGGGGCCATTGGTGGGATCGAAGGCTTGCTCCTTCACCTCAACGGCTGGACTCTCTTCTACTCCGCTCTTTTTCCCGTGATCATCGGAACCGGTAATACTTTCTTCGCCGAACGCAATCGCATGAACCGCAGGTTGCGCAAAGCTAATGAGGAGATCGAACATCTCGCCAAAGTTGCGGAACGCGAACGTATTGCCCGCGACCTGCACGACGTGCTCGGACACACGCTTTCGGTGATCACGCTGAAATCAGAGCTCGCCGGAAAACTAATCGATCGCGATCCCACCCGGGCCGGCAAAGAGATTCGCGAAATCGAGGAGATTTCGCGCCAGGCGTTGTCCGACGTGCGAGATGCGATTCGCGGATATCGTTCCCGCGGAATCGCCGCCGAACTTGCGCAAGCCAAGTCCACGCTCGAAACAGCCGGCCTTACGGTGCAATGCGACGCTGCGACTACCGTCAAGCTTCCTGCCATGCAGGAGAGCGTTCTGTCTCTTGCCGTGCGCGAGGCCGTGACCAACGTCGTGCGCCACGCGCAAGCCCGCACCTGCCGCATGCGCCTCGAACAGGAAAATGGCAACTGCCGCCTGGAGATTCACGATGACGGCCGTGGCAGTTCGAACGGCGAAGGCAACGGATTGCGCGGAATGCGCGAGCGCGTTGAAATGCTCGGTGGCACCCTCGACCGCAGCACCGATTCCGGGACGACGTTGACCATCACTCTGCCGCTGAAACAACTCGTCCAGCAAGACGAAAGCAGCCGCAATTGAGCCCCTCAGGAAGAGAAAACGCAAAAGAAGGCCGCAAGACGATCCGCGTCGTGCTCGCTGAAGACCAGGGTATGGTGCTGGGCGCGCTTGCCGCCTTGCTCGACATCGAGGGCGATATTTCCGTGGTCGCTCAGGCGCGGAACGGCAAAGAAGCTCTGGACGCCGTGCTCGCACACAAGCCCGACGTCTTCATCACGGATATTGAAATGCCCCACATGAGCGGCCTCGATGTCGCCGCCGAACTCAAGCGTCGCCACACCGGCACGCGCGTCGTCATCGTCACCACTTTCGCGCGCTCCGGATACTTACGTCGCGCTCTCGAGTCGGGAGCGTCAGGCTATCTCCTGAAAGACATGCGCGCTGAGGAACTCGCCGACGCCGTGCGCCGCGTGCATCAAGGCCTGCGCGTCATCCATCCCGAACTCGCAACCGAGGCTTGGGGAGAGATGGATCCGCTCACTGATCGCGAGCGCCAGGTCCTGCGTCTGGCCGGCGAAGGCCTGGCCAGCGGCGACATCGCCGGCGAACTCGGCCTCTCCGACGGCACCGTCCGCAACTATCTCTCCGAAGCCATCAGCAAGTTGGGCGCCAGCAACCGCGTAGAAGCCGCCAGAATTGCGAGAACCAAGGGCTGGCTGTAGCGGAGCCCCGGACGCCTGAACGCTGATAGGAAGTCGCCGCGCCGCCAAGCGGATTCGCGGCTGAGACTAGTTGGTTCGCCCAACTCCGAGGTTCTGCTGCGACAACGGCAGCGCTGACTCGGAGTCATCAAAGCATATGCGGCGCAGACGCATGAGCAGAAAAATGATTACCCCAGTCAGACCCAGGCCGCCAAGGCCGTAGTTGAGCACATCGATTGCCTGCCGATGACTCACTTCTGACGGCAGGCCGGCCTCGAGAACTTCCACCCGCGCGCGTCCCTTTAAGTTCGGGAAAAGATAGATAGGAATCGATGTGCCAGCCCCCACGCGCATATCGAGTTCATCTTGATCATGCGGCATGGTGTGGAGATACGGCATTAGACTCATCCACTCGCGTTGGCCCTCGACCGTGCCGCTCGCATAGACGCTTGGACCGCTGTGAGCCGAAGTGCTCTTCTGGTAGTAAGCGCGAACCACCTCAAAGCTGGTCTGATGGTGCGGCTGTCCTTCGTACTGATGCCAGCGGTTCCACGCATTCATGAACATGACGAACCCGAAAAGCAGAGTCGCGAAGAATACAAGGGAGCATGCAGCGATCGCGAGGCTGACGACGCGAAACAGAATGAGGTGACGAGTCGGCTTCAGCGGGGCAGGTCGCGGTCCCTCTTGCCGTGGTTTCAAATACGCCGAGAGCGCCGTGCCAACGAAGATCACTGCGCCGAAGATTACGATCATGAACTTCGGGAATCCGAAGATCAGCAGGAAGCCGCCAACGAAGGCGAACTGAATGAGCGCTCCGATCCAGATCTTCGCGCCCGGGGGCGCAACCAGCGTGGTCCCGCAGATAGGACACGACCGCGCCGACGGGTCGGTCAGATCAAGGCCGCACTTCGGACATTTCCTGATAAACGCCATCCACGCCGATTACAGCACGGCTGCGTAGAGGCCACAATTGACCGAGGTAACTCGAAAAGCTGGGCCTCGGGCTTCGGCCCTCAGGCGTCAGACTTCGGCCTGCATTGTCGGGGATAGCGGGCGAGTGTCTTAAGGTTTGGGTCTTAGGTCTTTGGTCCGACGCCCGACGCCTCAGTCCCCAGCTTCTCAATTCTCTCGCACGACGCCGGCGTCCTGCTTCTTCACCGTCTTATAAGCCCAGGCCATCCGGGGAGTGTTGTGGGCGATGCCGAAGTGGCCCTGCGGGTCGAGGACGATGATGCCGCCGTGTCCGTTAACGCGCTGCTTCAGATAGTTCATCGCCTCTTGTGCGGACCACTCGGGTAAGTTGCCGGCAGAGATGCGGTCGGCGGTCCACTTGGCGAGCACCAGCTTCATGATCGGCTCGCCCCATCCTGTGGTCGACGCCGCGGCGCTCTCGTTGTCGGCGTAGCAGCCGCAGCCGATCAGCGACGAGTCGCCGAGGCGTCCAGGAGCCTTGTTCAGTGTGCCTCCCGTGGAAGTCGCGGCGGCAATGTTGCCATCGCGATCGAGCGCAACCGCGCCGACGGTGTCGTGCGAGATCGTCGTGTCGTCGGCGTCAGGCGCGAAGAGATCGTTGCCGTCGGGCTTCGAACCCGCTTGCTTCGAGTTGGCGAGCGACGCTTGATAGGCGCGCAGGCGCTCGACCTCACGCGGGATGATCAGCTCATCGTTCGAGCAGAGCGGGATGCCGTGTTCGGCGGCGAAGCGCTCAGCTCCTTCGGCGACGAAGTAGACATGCGGACTCTCGCTGAGAATCTTGCGCGCGGCGCGCACGGGATTGCGTAGGCGCTCGACGCATCCAACGCCGCCGGCGCGAAGCGTGGCGCCGTCCATGATGAGGGCATCGAGCTGCACGCGGCCATCGCGATTGAGGAAGCTGCCGCGTCCCGCGTCGAAGGTCTCGTCATCTTCCATGATGACGACGGCTTCCTCGACGGCGTCGAGCGCAGAGCCGCCGCGGTCGAGCACGCGCCACCCCGCAGCCAGCGCGTTGTTCACGCCGCGGATGTGGGCGTCGACCATGTCATCCGGCATGGCCCACGCGCCGCCGTGGACGACTAGAACTGGATCCATTGAGTCGCTAGTCCTGAGTCCCGAGTCGCGAGTTACCCGGGTGGGGGACTGCATAGGATAGCAGGAGGAGTACTCAGTACTCGGTATTCAGTACTCAGTTCCTGTATGTGAGGGCCGAATATTGCATCTCGGAGGGGTACCCCCCTCCCCCTCGGTCTACTGGAATCATGGGGTTAGGGGGGGGATCGGCAAGAAGTCTATGGGGCTCAATATTTTGCGGGCAAAATCCTGAAAACATGGGAGTTGTCTTGTGGGCAGGCGCACATTTTTTTTTGCTGGTTTCGCTAAAATCTTTGTTTCTCAGAAGTTGCGAGGAATGGATCGGGGTTATTCCGGGCAAAATCTTGAGCCGCTGGGACTTACAGGTAAAATATTGTCAAATAACGACTTAGAGCTACGCTAGATTTCCAGCCACGCCTTAGGCGGCGGAGCAGATTCTCGCTTCCCACACGAACTGGATAGCCTAGGCGGCTCTCTCCACACGAACTGAATGGACAAATGGGTCCGTCGCGCCACGATCTACTACGCGGCTTGGCCGGGGGTTAACGCTACCGGCGGGTCTTGCGTTCGGGTCCAGGTATAGCGCATGCGGTGGATTACCGTGATTGTGCTGAGCACGGCGATCACCCAGAGGACTGGGGCCATGCGGTTGAAGAGGGCTCCTAGGATCACGAGGACCAGGCGTTCGGGGCGCTCCATGAATCCGACGCGGCAGGAGCCGATCAGGCTCTCGGCGCGGGCTCGGGTATAGCTGACCATGATGGCGCTGACCATGACGAAGGCGGCGAGCACGACCCAGAAGAAGCGTCCGCCACGGGCGTAGAAGACCAGGAGTCCGAGGAACTGGCTGGCGTCGCTGTAGCGGTCGACTACGGAATCGAAGAAGGCTCCGAAGCGGGTGACGCGGTTGGTGGCGCGGGCAACTTGTCCGTCGACCAAGTCGAAGAAGCCGGAGAAGATGATGACCAGTCCGGCGTAGAAGAACATGCGCTTCTGATTGTCGGCGTTGGCGGAGCCGAACAGGATTGCGGCCCAGGTGTTGACGACCAGTCCCATGAACGTGAGCACGTTGGGATTGATGCGGGAGAGCGCCAGCCAGCGGACGATGGTATCGAGCAAGACTCCGCAGGCGCGACCGAAGGCGCTGGTCCAACTCATGGACATTACGCGCCCGCCTCTTTCGGAGTGTCGGCGTCGAGTTCGTCGTGGATGGTGCTGAGTTTGAGGATTTCGAGTTCGCGCTTGCCGTTGGGCGAGATGACGATTACTTCGTCGCCGACTTTCTTGTTCAGCAGCGCGCGGCCGATGGGCGAGGTGGTCGAGATTTTTCCAGCGGCGACGTCGGATTCCTCGCTGGTCACCAGCTTGTATTCCATTTCTTCGTTCTTGGTGTTGTCGAAAACTTTCACGGTCGAGCCAAGCCCCACTTTGTCGTGGGGAATGTTGTTCATGTTGACCATCGACAGGTCGGCGAGGCGCTTGCCGAGCTGGCGTACGCGCGCCTTGACGAACTCCTGGCGCTGCTTGGCCATGTGGTACTCGGCGTTCTCGCTGAGGTCGCCGAGCGCGGCGGCCTTCTTGATTTCTTTAGGAAGTTCATGGATCAACTCGTGTTCAAGCGCGTTGATCTCTTCCTGCAATTTTCGTTTGATTTGCTCTGTCATGGGTTACAGCCGACTTGTCGAATTATACCCCTGTCGAGCGGACGCGACGGGCCAGACGCGCGTTAGTGAGGCTTGGCGGCGGAGTCGATGTCGTCCTGAGCTTTGCGCTCGCGCTGTTCGAGTTCGGCCTGGCGGCGATGCGTGGCTTCGACAGGATTGGTGCCGGGCTTGATCTCGGTCTTCTCGAGGAAGTAACGCCAGCCGGCGTGGCGATCCTCCGAAGACTGGCTGGCATCGTAATTCTTCACCGTGGTCTCGGCGTTGCTCTTGCCGCGAATGACCTGGACCACACCGCCGGACTCGTAGGTCCGGACATTGTGACGGATGATGGCGTAGGAAAAACTGGACTCGTCGCGCGTCAGGAAACCCCCATCTTCAGGTAATAGCTTTCGGCTTGCCAGTCAGCCGATTCGTCGAAATTCAGCCGCTGCTTAGATTATACGCTGATGCTGTCGCCGGCGTACGAACCAGCAGGCTCCTGGTAGCGTTTGAAGGCGCGCGCGATGAGGATCGCGCAATCAGGATTGCGACGGGCGCGGCGACGATAGCATCAGAGCCTGGCCTTGCCGCCATAACTTCCGAGGCCAATCGCGATCCATGCAGGGACGTTCGACGAGCAGGAAAAACGTCCCGCAAAACAGCATCACGACCGGCAAGATCAGGCAGCACTGCAGGGCGTAGTACACCCAGAAATTCTCTCCGATATGCAGCGATGCCGTGATGTGCTTGACGCCATAGATTACGAGAAAGTGAAACAGGTAGATGCTGTAGCACATGCCGCCGACGTTGGTGATGATCGGATTGCTGAACACGGCCGAAGAAATCCGTCCCCGGAAGGCCGCGAGATACAGAATGACGATCATGAAGGGCAGAATGACGTGACCGGTGTTTCGACCCATGAACCAGACCAGAGGCCAGAGGCAGAGAGCCATGGCGTCCCAGAGGAAGGATGGCTTCCAGTTTTCGCGGGTCAGGTAGAAATCGCAGACGAGGAATCCGGCGAGAAAAAAGGCCAGATAATAAGCGATCGAATAGTGGAAGTGAGTGCTTCGATAGATCGGAATACTCAGCAAGCCGGAGGCCAGCATCACCGCGAGAATCACGCCGCGGCGGATGCGGGCATTCGCAATGGAAAACAGCAGAGATAAAAGAGGAACGAGCACATAAAACTGGATCTCGACTTCCAAAGACCAGGCCACGCCGTTCACGGCGCCGACGAACGCGCCGAAAATCAGGTTGTGCATGTACACAAAGCTGGCGAGCAGGTGCGGAGCCATGTCGGCGAACGAGCGGTGTCCCACGACGTATTGCATCACCGCGCAGGCGAACAGGGCGAGAAAGTATGGCGGTTCGAGCCGCGTCAGGCGGCGCAGAAAGTATTGCTTCAAGCTCACTTTGGGAGCGCTGAGCAGGTAGCGGGAGGCGAATGGCACGCCCAGGATGAATCCGCTGATCCCGAAAAAGAGTTCCACTCCGCGCTTGGCCAGATCGGAATTGAAGGGAATCGGCGGCGGAATCGCGCCGCGCTCCAGCGCAGCGTAGACATGGAACAAAACTACGGAGGCGATCGCGACGAAGCGCAGCCCGTCAATCTGAGGGATGAAGCGCTTCTGGGTCGTAATGCGTCGGAACTGCAGCATTCGCGTGAACGCGAACAGCATAGCACGGGGTTCAGGCCGCAGCGAGAATGGTATTCACGGTCGCGTCCGAGCGGACAAGACGCGCAACTGGACGAGGAATTGAAAAGTTAGGCCTGGAATTCGGAGGCTTCGGGGAATCGTAGTTTGATCTTCGCGAGGGCGGCGGTCAGGATTTCTTCGACCTTCGCTTCCTCGCAGTTGCGGGCCATGGCCAGCTCGCTGACGAGGAGGTAGCGGGCGCGTTCGAGCATTTTCTTTTCGCGGAATGAAAGAGGCTTGGCCTGGTGCAGGGCGATCAGGTTCTTGAGGACGACAGCAACTTCGAGCAGGGAACCGGTCCGCATGCGCTCGGAATTTTCCTTGAAGCGGTCTTTCCAGTCGCCGTTCGATCCGTTTTCGTTAACCGATAGAAAATCCAGAACCTTCTGGACCTCGCCGTTGCGGACGACGCGACGCATGCCCACGTTGCCGGCGTTGTGACAGGGCACCATTACCTTAAGGCTGCTGGCCTTGATGTGAAGAAGGTAGAAACGCTCGACCGACGCACCAATCGTACGGCTGCCGATCTGCTCAATGATGCCAACGCCGTGATTGGGATAGACGACCTTATCGCCGATGTGGAAATTCAAGTCGGTACTCATCATCAAGGCACCCGAGGAAGGTAATGGGTTCGTGGGGAGAAGCGTCGTCAGTACTATATCCATGTTACTCCCAGAACGGGACGAAAGCAAGGCTGGCGTCAGGATGGGAATCACGGCTTCTGCTCGTAAAATATTGATCGGCAATTAGTTGTCGCGCTTGGAAGGCGGCGTTGGACCTCGGACTTTGGGCGTCAGAGTCGCACGGCGGAAGTCGAGTATCTGCGTCTGAGGGGCTGAGGTTCGACCTGGGAGCTACTGGTTCGACTGGAAGCCGGCACCGGCCCGCAGTTCCATCCATCCTTGAAGAATCAGGACGGCGGCCATCCGATCTACCGCCTTGCCTCGCTTTTCAATCGAGAGTTCTGTTTCGCGGAGAAAGCGATTCGCCTCCGCCGAGGTGAGTCGCTCGTCCCACAGGTGAACCGGCAATCCGAATTTCTTGCGGAGATCCTCGGCGAAGGCGCGCATCTTTTCCGATTGAATTCCTTCGGCGCCACTCATGCGCAACGGGAGGCCGACCACGATCTCCTTAACGTCGTACTCGCGAATCACGCGCCGCAGGTACTCAAGGTCGTATTTCTTGTTCTTGCGGTGGAGCGTGTCGAGTCCCTGGGCGGTAATGCCGAGCGGGTCCGAAACCGCAACACCGATGCGACGCGCGCCAACGTCGAGACCGAGGATCCGGTGGGTGGGGCCGGGAAGCACGGTAGGGATTATAGGCTTTAGGCTTTGGGCTTTGGACCTCGGACGTCGGACCTTGGACCTCAGGCTTCGGACTTCAGGCTTCGGACCTCGGGCCTCAGACCTCAGACTTCACGACCTTGGACCTTGGACCTTGGACCTTGGACTTCAGACCTCCTGAGGCCTTGGACCTTTGGATTTTGGACCTCGGACCTTGGACCTCGGGCTTCTGGCCTCAGGTTTTTCAGACCTCGGACTTCAGGACTTCGGACCTCGGACTTTAGGCTCCAAAACTCGTGAATTTTCACTGTGGGAAGTTACTTCCTTCGGTTTTTCCACAGAAATATCATTCCTGTTGTGACGGATGTCCGTGCAATCGCGCTGCAGGAACTGAAAGGATTCGAAACGACGAGGTCTTCGATGAGTTCTTCGTATCGCGATTTGAGAGTCTGGCAGCATTCCATGGAATTGGTTGTGAGGGTGTACACCGCAACGCAGTGCTTTCCGAAACAGGAAGTGTACGGATTAGTGAGTCAAATGCGGCGGGCGGCTGTTTCCATTCCGAGCAACATTGCCGAGGGCAAAGGGCGGCTTACCGATCGTGACCGAGCCCACTTCTTCTCTCAGGCGCGGGGATCTCTGCTCGAACTCGAGACCCAAATACTGATTGCGGAGAAGTTGAACTTCATTTCAGATCCGATAGCACGGCCGCTACTGACGCTATCTCATGAAACTGGCCGGATGTTGAACGCTCTGCTGGAATCGATTCGCCCTAAAACCGACCGTTCGGCGGCGTGAACCCTGCCGCATGATAGATCGGAAATCTAGTGTCGTTCGAGGTCTCAAGTCGGAGGCCTGACGTCCGAAGCCCGAGGTCCGAAGTCTGGCTGTTCCTCACCGTCCGCGCATTGCTTTCCGATACGCCGCTACATTCTTATTGTGCTCTTCGATGGTTTGGGCGAAGCGGTGATGGCCCTGGGCGTCGGCGACGAAGTAGTAGTAGTCGCTTTGGGCGGGATGCAGGGCGGCTTCGAGCGAGCTGCGTCCGGGATTGCCGATGGGGCCCGGGGGCAGTCCGGCGTTGCGATAAGTGTTATAGGGCGACTTGAATTGCATGTCGGCATGGTGCAGCGCGCCCTGGTACGCTCCCGCCAGAAGTTCGGCATAAATAATGCTGGGGTCGGCGTCGAGGGCGATCTTTTTGGCTAAGCGGTTGTAATAGACGCTGGCCACGAGCGGCCGCTCCTCGGGTACGGCAGTTTCTTTTTCTACGATCGAAGCCATGATGACCGTGCGTTCAATGTCATCTGGAGCCGCGCTTGGAGGGTTGGCTTGAGGCTGTGGCGTATTCGCGATGACTCTCAATCTGGCCTGGGCGGGCTCGCCGGTCGACTGGATCAATCCAATCTGGTGTGCGACCTGGCGGAACTGGCGGACCATGGCGGCGGCCATTTCGTGCATGGTCATCATGCGGGTGAATTCGTAGGTATCGGGGAAAAGATATCCCTCGAGAGACTGCGCTCCGGGCGCGATGTCGGCGATGAGGGCGGTGTCGGACTGCGCTACCTTCAGGAAGTCGTCGGCCGATCCGAGGCCTGCGGCTTCGACCGCGCGGGCAACGTCGAACATGGTGAAGCCTTCCGGCACGATGACCGTGTGGAAGTAGACGTCACCGCGGCGGAGGCGTTTCTGAATGTCGATTGTGTTCGCCGGCTTGTCGAAGAGATATTCTCCGGCTTTCAGGGAGCGCGTGCGGTGAACGTAGTGCCAGAGGATGAAGGCGTCTTCACTTCGGATGATGCCGGCGCCTTTGAGTTCGGCGGCGATGCGGCGCGTGGAGTATCCCGGGTGCAGCAGAACAATGGTCTTGGCAGAGGGTTCCACGGGAGTCAGCAGCGCCCACGCGAACCATCCCCCAACGCCGAGAATCGCAATCAGGATGAGCCCGAAGAGCTTCTTCACGTTTTGCTCCGTGCGCGCGGACATCCGCGGCGCACTACAGCGACAGTTTAGATGATGAGGCAAGGGCCGGAAGCTGTCGATGGTGGGCTGACTTTCGTAAGTGGGAAGTCGGACGTCGGACCTCGGACCTCAGACCTCGGACCTCAGACCTCAGACCTCAGCTTCTTTAGACAGCTCCTCCCGGATATCGGTCCTCGGGTTCGGCACGCCGGTTCCGGCTTTCAGGTCTTGCCTGCAGGCCCGATGGTATGGGTGGTCCAAAAATCGGAGGTCCTAGGACTAGTCCTACAAATGGCAGTAGCTGGAGAGAGTGTTGGGCCTCAGCGGCTAAAGCCGCACGTTTCTTGGCTTGTAACGGCACGGTTTGAGGCCGTGCCCTTCCCAAAACCATGTGTGAAACGAAGCGACGTGTGAAGTCCGAGCTCCTAGGTCCGACGCCTGAGGTCTGAAGCCCGAAATCCGGAGCTCCGTTTTTCGAGGTAGGACACTTTAGAAACTGACCACCCCCCTCATTTTGAACCCTTTACGGCGCGATATACTCAAATCATTGATAAGGAGCTCATAAGTTACTTCATGAGACGTAGCTCGCCCGCATGGGCCCTAACCGTGATTTTGGCGACGCTGCCGACGACCGGCTGTTTATTCCGCACACGTCCGGTCGAAGAGCAGTACTCGAAGGCGCCTCTCAAGGATTCGACTCAACAGGGCCTCATCAACATTATTAATCAGCAGGCGGAGGCCATTCACACGCTAAAGGCGACGGTCGATATCGACACGTCGGCGGGAGGGGTGAAGAAGGGCCACGTCACCGACTACAAGGAAATCCGCGGTTATGTGCTGGCGCGGAAACCGGATTCGCTGCACATGAAGGGTCTGATGCCCATCGTGCGGACGACGGCGTTCGACATGGTCAGCGACGGGCAGCAGTTCAAGCTCTGGATTCCTCCAAAGAACCGGTTCGTGGTAGGACAGAACCAGATGGCGACGCCTAATACCGATCAGCCGATGGAGAACATCCGTCCGCAGAATATTTACGATGCGCTGCTGATCCGGCGGATCGACCCTGAGTCTGAGATCGCCGTGCTGGAGAATGGCTACGAGACTTTGCACGACGCCAAAGGACACCGCGTCTTGCAGGATGACTACGAGTTGACGGTGATCAAGAAGTACGGCAAAGGGTGGGGACTTGCGCGCAAGATCGTCTTTGGGCGGACCGACCTGAAGGCGCATCGCCAGTACATTTACGACGAAGACGGCAAGATCGTCACCGATGCCAAGTATGCCGACTACAAAGAGTATGACGGCATGAGCTTCCCGTCGCGTATCGAGATCTACCGGCCGCAGGAAGAGTACGACATCACGTTGAATATGTTGAAGGTGGAGATTAACCGGCCGCTCTCCGACGATCAGTTCACGCTGGAACAGCCGGCGGGCGCGGAAGTCGTGCATCTGGACCGTCCGCAGTCGAGCCTGGTGGTGCCGGTCGGGCAGGGGCGGAGCGGACAGTAGGCAGAAGTCAAAAATCCCACTGCTCGCAGAGTTGCGGGAAATGGGCCACCCGGCATTCGAGATTCCCACGTCTCGCAAAGGCGGCGAGACGTGGGGCATCCCCATCTATTTGAGCATTCGCCTTTCTTTGGCTTTCCTATGATGAACAAGATGGTTGTCGCCAACCTGGTTCACCGGCCTATCCGCTCGGTGATCAGCATTGTCGCCATTGCGCTGGAAGTCACGCTGATCTTGCTGATTGTCGGCTTGTGCTACGGCATCATGAACGATAACAAGAGCCGCACGGCGGGCATCGGCTTTGATGTGATCGTGCAGCCGCCGGGGTCGTCGTTTCTCGCCGGGATCAGCGGCGCACCGGTGTCGGTCAAGGTTGCGGATGTGCTTCGTCGGATGCCGCACGTGAAAGTGGTCAGTCCGGTCGTCTGGACGATTGCCACCGGTGGCGGAGTGGAAGTGATTGACGGCATCGATCTCGCCAGCTTTGAGGCTTTAGGCGGACCATTTACTTATCTCAAGGGCGGCCCCTTTCAAGGCCCGGACGACGCGCTGGTGGATGATTTCATCGCGCGCCAGCGACACGTGAAGGTCGGCGACACGATGCAGATTCTCAACCATCCTTTTCGCGTCTGCGGCATCGTTGAGAACGGACGCGGCGCGCGCAAATTCGTTCCGATTGGGACCATGCAGGACTTGATTGGCGCGAAAGATAAAGCTTCGGTTTTCTATATGAAGCTGGACGATCCGTCCAATGCTGACGCCGTGATCGATGCGGTGAAGAAGCAACCGGGGATGGAGCAATACACCGTGCGATCCATGCAGGAATATCTGAGCATGATGACGCCGAGCAACCTGCCGGGCTTCCGTCCGTTCATCGGAGTGGTGATCGGAGTCAGCCTGATCATCGGATTTTTGGTGATCTTCCAGGCCATGTACACAGCGGTAATGGAGCGCACGCGCGAGATCGGCATTCTGAAATCGATGGGCGCGTCGAAGGCATATATCATCAATGTCGTTTTGCGAGAAACGATTTTGCTGGCCGTCGCGGGCATTGTCGTCGGAATCGCCGTGAGCCTGTTGGCGCGCCTCGGAATCGAGCACCGATGGCCGCTCGTGCACATCGACAGAAGCAACGATTGGATGTTGCGGGCAACGCTCATCGCGATTGTGGGTGCCGCGTTGGGCGCGTTATACCCGGCATACAAAGCGGCGCAGAAGGATCCGATCGACGCGCTGGCGTACGAATAGATTAGCGAGAAAGCATGATTCGAAGAGTTGCCCCTGCGATCGGGTTGTATTTTCTTGCGCCGCTGATCTCCGAATTTCTCCTCGGAGATTTCCCCATCACCAAACTCGGCATCATTCTGGTCCTCGCGCCGATGTATGGCGGGGGAGCGCTGCTGATCCGCGAAATCGTGCGGCGCACCGGCGGCGGATGGCCGAGAATGATCGTTCTGGCGCTGGCCTACGGAATTTTTGAAGAAGCATTTACGACGCAGACCTTGTTCAATCCAAATTACCTCGGGTTGAATCTGCACCTGCTGGACCACGCCTACATTCCGGCGCTGGGCATCGGGGCCTGGTGGACGGTGTTTGTGCTGACGCTCCACACGATCTGGAGCATCTCCGTGTCGATCGGGCTGACGGAGGCGCTGGTGCCGGAACGGGCGACTCAGCCGTGGCTGCGGCCGCTCGGGCTCACGATCGTGACTCTGCTGTTCGTGGCGGTTGCGGTGATGATGACGAAATACTCGATCAAGCAGGATCACAATCACTTCATCGCGACGAAGGCGCAGTTTGCGTGGTCGGCGGTGTGCGTGGTGGTGGTGGCCGGGGCGGCGTTCTTGCTGCCGAAGGCGAGGTCGAAGCGAAGTTCTTCGAGAGCGCCGAGTCCGTGGATTGCGGGATTCGCAGCCTTGCTGTTGACGTCTCTGTTCGAGATCACTTTGCCTGCGTGGGGATGGGGTGCGGTCGCTTGTTACTTCGCACTCAATGTCATAGCGATTGCGTTGTACTGGGTTTGGTCGCGGCGTGTCGGATGGAATAGCTTGCATCGGCTGGCGATGGCGGGTGGAGCGGCGTTGACGTATGCGTGGCATGCGTTCCTCCAGTCTCCGGTGACGGGAGGTTCGACCCGGTTGAATTTGATCAGTCACGTGGTGTTTGGGACGGGCCTGCTGATCTTGCTGTGGGTTGCGGCGCGGCGAACGGCGCGAGTGGTCGGAGCGAGCGCTCCTTGAGCGCTCCGGAAGTAAAGTATGGGTCAGTTCGCACGCAAGGGCAGTCTGGATACTCGTGAGATCCCTCGGCCCGCTGGTGAAAACGCGGGCCTTCGGGATGACGCCGACCGAAAAGGCTTAACCAGAAAGTCAAGTGACCCACTACTGGTCACAGTGATCCGCTACGGAAGTAACACAGCGTTGACAATTGGTTGCGGAGTCCGGTAGATTTAAGTCTTTGGTAGTCGTGTGGTTGCCCGCCTGATGGTCCTGACGTCCTCGTCAGGGGAATCAACGAGCGGTCTTCTTTCGCAGCTTTTTCAATCTTGGGAGAGTTTCATGTCTACGTATTTCCCCAAAGAGGGGGAAATTGTGCGCAAGTGGTACGTCGTGGATGCGGACGGGCAGACGCTCGGGCGCCTGGCTTCGCAGGTGGCGCGCATCCTCATGGGTAAAGAGAATCCGCAGTACACGCCGTTTCTCGACACCGGCGATCATGTGATTGTGATCAACGCCGAGAAGGTGAAGACGACCGGCATGAAGGCCGAGTCGAAGCAGTATCACCATTACACGGGATATCCGGGCGGCCTGCGGACGGAAGATTATAAGAAGCGAATGGTGCGCAAGCCCGAAGCGGTGATCGAAGCGGCTGTGAAGCGCATGCTGCCGAAAAACAAGCTGGCGGCGCACATGCTGTCGAAGTTGAATGTGTACAAGGGCGACAAGCATCCGCATCAGGCGCAGAAGCCGCAGGATTTCAAGTTGATCGTGCGCGAGTACAAGGCAGCGAAAGTCGCGGTTTCGTAGAACAGCAATGAGCGATGAGCTCTGAGCTGTGAGCAAGATCTGAATATTTTGAAAGGTTAAGAGTGTAAGCGCGAGTTCGGAGCAAGAGGTTTTGCTCACAGCTCACAGCTCACCGCTCAAAGCTAAACATGGCAGAATTGGTTCAATACTACGGAACGGGACGCCGCAAGACGGCGATTGCCCGCGTTTATTTGCGTCCCGGCAGCGGCGAGTTCAAGGTGAACGGACGCGCCTTTGAAGAATACTTCGTGACCCCGGCGCAGCGTTCGGCGGCGAAGGCTCCGCTGGCGTCGTCGGAGACGGCGGCTTCGTTCAACATCATCGCCAGCGTTCTGGGCGGTGGCGTGCGTGGACAGGCTGACGCGGTGAAGCTTGGCATTGCTCGCGCGCTGATGCAGTTCAACGCTGAGCTGCGCAAGAAGCTGAAGTCCGAGGGCTTGGTGAGCCGCGATTCGCGCGGCAAAGAGCGCAAGAAGTACGGCCAGAAGGGCGCTCGCAAGCGCTTCCAGTTCAGCAAGCGGTAGTTTAGTCCTGAGCTGTGAGTCGCGAGCTGTGAGCGAGAAGCAGGTTCCTCACCGCCGCTGCGCGCCGGTTCGGAATGACAAGGGTTTTGGATTTGTTGTTTTCGTTTGGCTAAAAGCTAGGAGCTAACAGCTCATAGCTTGTTTTAGGTGTTCAATTCTTCTCGTGCCTCGCGGCGCGGGGACGGGAATGGCAATCGGCAAGCGTTACTCAGCTTCCGATGCAGACTAAAGAGGAGGTTCATTGGCTACTATCACCATGAAGGAGTTGCTCGAAGCGGGCGTCCACTTCGGGCATCAGACCAAGCGCTGGAATCCCAAGATGAAGGAATACATCTTCGGAGAGCGCAACGGGATCTACATCATCGACCTGCAGAAGACGCTGAAGATGTTCAAAGAGGCGTCGAAGTTCGTGCAGGACCTGGCCAACGACGGCCGGATCGTGCTGTTCGTCGGCACCAAGCGCCAGGCGCAGGACGCGATTGCCGAAGAAGCGCAGCGTTGCGGGATGTTCTACATCAACCAGCGCTGGCTGGGTGGACTGCTCACCAACTGGGTCACGGTACAGAAGTCGGTGAAGCGGCTGAAGGAGCTCGACGAGATGGCCACGGATGGCCGCTACGAGCTGCTCCCCAAGAAGGAAGTTATCAAGCTCGAACGCGAGCGCAAACATCTGCAGGCCAACCTGGCCGGCATCAAGAATATGAACCGGCTGCCGGACGCGATCTTTGTGATCGATTCGAACAAAGAGCAGATCGCGGTGCGCGAGGCGCGCAAGTTGGGTATTCCAGTGGTCGCCGTGGTCGATACCAATTGCGATCCCAGCGAAGTGGATTATGTGATCCCCGGCAACGATGATGCGTTGCGGGCGATCCGGCTGTTTACGTCGAAGATTTCGGAGTCGATTGCCGAGGGCGCGCAGTTGATGACCGACAAGCAGGTTGCCGACATGCAGGCTGCTTCGGATGCGGCGCAGGCTGCGGAAGCCGCTGCTCCCGAGTATCACGGAGACGCAACGGCCGCGGTGGATGCTTCGGAAGACATCAGCATGGAAGAAGTGCTGGGTCCTGGCTTGCACAAGAAGCCGGTGGCGGCCGAGGAGCCGGAGTTGCCGAAGGTGGAGAGCCAGACCGTTTAAGTTAGTCCGGAGTCGCGAGTCCTGAGTCGCGAGTAGAGGCAGGGTTGCAGTGGTTGCGCAGAGCAAGGACAAACCGGGCAATTGACATCGGACCCGCGCGGGTCGTCCGGCGCGGGTCGAGTTTTATAAAGTCGAGTTTCAGGTTTCAATGTCGGGTAGGCGTGCGACCACGACGTTCACTCTAAACACCCGAAACTAGAAACCAGAAATTATATATGGGTACGACTACAGTGAATATTTCTGCGGCACAAGTGAAGGAACTCCGGGAGAAGACCGGAGCTCCTATGATGGATTGCAAGCAGGCCCTGACCGAGGCCAAGGGCGACATGGAGCAGGCAGTTGTGGTTCTGCGCAAGAAGGGCGTTTCGGTTGCGGCCAAGAAGGCGGCGCGTGTGACCAGTGAAGGATCGGTGGCGAGCTACATTCACGCGGGCGGCAAGATTGGTGTGCTTGTCGAGGTGAATTGCGAGAGCGACTTCGTCGCGCGCACCGAAGACTTCAAGGAACTGGTGCACGACATCGCGATGCACATTGCGGCCAGCGATCCGAAGTACGTTCGCAAAGAAGACGTTACCGCAGCTGACTTCGCGCGCGAGAAGGAGATTTTTCTTGCGCAGGCGATTGCCAGCGGCAAGCCGGCCAACATCGCCGAAAAGATGGTCAACGGCAAGATGGAAAAGTTCTACGAAGAAGTATGCTTGCTCGAACAGCCCTTCATCAAAGACCAGACCATCTCGATCTCGCAGCTGATTGCGGCGAAGATCGGCAAGCTGGGCGAGAACATCGCCGTACGGCGTTTCGCGCGCTTCAAGGTTGGAGATGCTGGCGAGACAATTGCCGTGACGAAACCTACAGAGCCGAAAGGCGAGTAGACTAAAGGCGCCCTGCGGGGCGCCTTTTTTATGCGCTTCTCTGGATTCATGGCTGGCGTCATCCTGAGCGCAGCCGGTTTTCAGGCGGAGCGAAGGATCTCGCGTGGAATACAGTCCTCTGATGCACGCGAGATCCCTCGCCCCGCTGGAGAAAGCGCGGGGCTTCGGGATGACGCCTTTTACAATGTTCTGGCGACGGACAACTGATTTATGACGACCCCTGCCTTTAAACGTGTTCTGCTCAAGCTGTCTGGTGAGGCCCTGGCGGCGAATCAGGGCTTTGGTGTGGAGTCGGCGCGCATCCACGAGATTGCGGCGGAGATTGCCGATGTCCACAAGCTGGGCGTGCAGTTGGCCATCGTCGTCGGTGGAGGAAATTTCTTCCGCGGTGTGGCCGAGCAGGCCAAAGAGATGGACCGCGTTTCCGCCGACCACATGGGCATGCTGGCGACGGTGATCAACGCGCTGGCCCTGCAGGATGCGCTCGAAAAGCAGAAAGTCTACACGCGCGTGCAGACCGCAATTGAGATGAATCAGGTGGCCGAGCCGTTCATTCGCCGCCGAGCGATTCGCCACCTGGAAAAAGGCCGCGTCGTCATCTTTGCCGGAGGAACGGGCAATCCATATTTCTCGACCGACACCGCGGCGTCGCTGCGCGCGATGGAGATCAAGGCCGAGGCGATCCTCAAGGCCACCAAGGTCGATGGCATCTACGATGCCGATCCGATGAAAGTCGACGGCGCCAGAAAATTCAATCACATCTCCTACATGGACGTCCTGAAGCTCGGGCTGAAGGTGATGGACTCGACCGCAATCAGCCTCTGCAAAGACAACAATCTTCCCATCATCGTCTTCAACTTGAATCATCACGGCAACATCCGGCGCGTCGTGCTGGGCGAAAAGATCGGTTCAACGGTGAGCGCGCAAGCGGCGACGGTGTAAAGAACTGGCCACGGATTTGCACGGATTCACACGGATTGGATGAAAGCTGATCCGGGACCCTCCGCGCAAATCCGTGGCTCGCTTTCTGTTGGGTTTATAATGCTGCGTTTTGATCTTGCAATGATTCGGAGCTAAACATTATGGCGCAAGCGACGATGGCGGCGATTGCTGGTCTCAAAGAGACGTACGTACAGCTGAAGACGCGCATGGAAAAGGCAGTCGAAGACTTTCGCAAGTCGATGGCGGCAGTGCGCACCGGTCGCGCCTCGGTGCACATGCTCGATGGCGTGACCGTGGAAGCGTACGGCGCGCAGATGCCGCTGAATCAGTTGGCGCAAGTGCATGCGCCCGAACCTCAGTTGATCACCGTGCAGCCGTTCGATCCCTCGCAGCTGGGAGCGATTGAGAAGGCCATCCGGGGCGGCGATTTGGGGCTGAATCCGATGAACGATGGCAAGATGATCCGTGTCCCCGTGCCGGCCCTTACGCAGGAACGCCGGCAGGAAATGGTGAAGCATCTGCACAGAGTCCTCGAAGAACATCGCACTGCGGTGCGCAACATTCGCCGCGATGGCAACGATGCCATCAAGAAAGCGCTGAAGGACAAAAAGATCACCGAGGACGAAGAGAAGCGGTCGATGGACGAGATCCAGAAGCTTACTGACGACGAAATCAAGAAGATGGAAGAGATGAGCAAGGCGAAAGAGAAAGAAGTGCTGGAGTTGAAGTAGCGCTCCCGCGCGGGACTAGAATTTCTACTTTGCCACTGGCGGTTTTAGCAGCTTCTGAATCGCCGGCTGGTCCATGTTCTCCGGCGTAACCATTGTGGCGCCAGTGTCTACTCGTTTCGGAACAGACTTTCCGGCAAGATGGTCTGCCATGGTTTTCACTCCCAGTTCTCCCATGCGGAAAGGATCCTGCACGACCAGTCCATGAAGCTGCTTGTGGCGGAGCGAGTCAACGTAGACGTCGCTCGTATCGAATCCGACCAGCGTGATCTTTCCCGCCCTGTGGGCGCTGTTCAGAGCGAGCAGCATGCCGGCGGTGGTGGATTCGTTGGGCGTGAAGATGCCGCGCAAATCACTCCCGTGCTGGGCCAGGAGGGTGTCTCCGATCTTTCGGGCGCTATCGCGGGTCGCGCCAGCATACTCTCCAGAAACGATCAGGTGGATGTTCGGGTAGGCCTGCCGCAGTCGCTGCGCGAAGCCTTTCTCGCGCTCCTCCGTGCTTGCCGATCCTTCCTGGTAGCGCAAGAGCAGCACGCTGCCCGTACCCGCCAGGACTTCTCCCATGCGATCGGCCGCCAGAACGCCGCCCTTCCGGTTGTCGGTGGCAATGAAGCTGACGATCTGCGAGGTCTCGAGCGCTGAATCCACAACGACCGTTGGCACGCCAGCGGCGGCCGCTGCCTCGACTGGTTTGACGAGGGCGCGGGAGTCAAAGGGAGCCAAGATGATCCCTTGCACTCCTTGCCGGACAAACCCTTCCACGATTCGGGCTTGTTCCTCACGATCGTCTTCGCGTACGGGAGCCTTCCAGACAACCTTGACGGCTGGCTCCTGACCCGTCAGGTCAGATTGGGCTTTGAGCGCGCCGGCATGGATCGCTTGCCAGTATCGCTGAAGGGAACCCTGGGGAATGACCGCAATGCTCACAGGCCGCATGGGTATCTGGAATCTCCGCAGAACTCCGGACTGCAACCTCTCATGGCGCCGACGTTAGGCTTGCTTGTCGCTCCTGTCAAGTGCACATGACGCTTCTTGATTGTTTGGGGTGGGGGCTCGGGATTCGGCAGAGAAAAGCAACGTATAATCGAGCGATGAAGCGAGTCGTCCATGCCGCGTGCCCGCACGACTGCCCCGATGCTTGCGGGGTGCTGATTACCGTGCAGGACGGGCGAGCAACGAGGATTCAGGGGGATCCGGAGCATCCGGTTACGCGTGGCTTTTTGTGCGCGAAGGTTGCGAAGTATCTGGACCGGGTGTATTCGCCGGACCGGGTGCTGTATCCGATGCGAAGGATTGGCCCTAAAGGGCCTGAGGGTTCTGTTCGAGATCGATCGGTGCAGAATCCCACTTCTCGCAAAGGCAGCGAGAAGTGGGGCACCCCACTAGGTTCTAATCAAATTTGGCAGCGGATTTCCTGGGACGAGGCGCTGGACGAAATCGCTTCGCGCTTTCGCGATGTCGCGCGCGAGTTTGGGAGCGAGTCGATTCTGCCTTATTCGTTTGGCGGAACTCTCGGTGCGTTGAACGGCGGCTCGATGGATCGGCGGTTCTTTCACCGGCTGGGCGCGTCGCAACTCGATCGCACGATTTGTTCGAAGGCTGGAGAAACAGGGCTCGAGTCGGTGTATGGAGTGAAACTCGGCACGGAGCCCGAGCAGTTTAAACATTCCAAGTACATCATCGCGTGGGCGGCGAACATTCACGGCAACAACGTGCACTTGTGGCCGTTCATAGCGGAAGCGCGGCGCAACGGGGCGAAGCTGGTGGTGATCGATCCCTATCGCACGCGCACCGCGGCCTGCGCGGACTGGTATTTGCCTATCAATATCGGGACCGATGCGGCGCTCGCGCTGGGCATGATGCATGTGATCATCGGCGAGAACCTGCACGACGCCGACTACGTTTCGAAATACACATTCGGATTTGAAGAGCTGCGCGCGAAGGTCAAAGACTATCCGCCGGAGCGTGTGGCGCAGTGGACCGGGATTGCCGCTGAAGACATTTGTAAGCTGGCTCGGGAGTATGCGACCGTGCGGCCATCGGTGATCCGCCTCAATTACGGTGTGCAGCGATCCGAGGGCGGAGGGATGGCGACGCGTGCCATTGCCATGCTGCCTTGCATCACGGGCGGCTGGAAAGAAATCGGCGGCGGGCTGCAACTCTCCACCAGCGGGGCTTTCGGGCTGAACAGCGAATCCCTGAAGCGTCCCGATCTGATGAACGAAGCTCTCGGGCGCGAGGCGCGGACCATCAACATGGTCGAACTCGGCCGAGTGCTGAACACGTTCGATGATCCTCCGGTCAAAGCTCTGTTCGTGTACAACTCAAATCCTGCGGCGGTGTGTCCTAATCACAACGAGGTCATTCGCGGGCTGATGCGGCCAGATCTGTTCACTGTCGTGCATGAGCAATTTTTCACCGACACGACGGACTATGCTGACATCGTTTTACCGGCGACCACGTTTTTCGAGCACCGCGATCTGCAGACCGCGTATGGACACTATTACCTGCAACTCTCGAACCAGGCGATCGATCCGCTGGGCGAATGCAGGTCGAATGTGGACGTTTTCCGGGCGCTGGCGGAACGCATGGGATTTCAAGACGAATGCTTCCGCGAGAGCGTAGATGAGATGATCGATGGGGCGCTCGGTTCGAAGAATCCCTGGCTGGAGGGAATTACACGAGAGAGTCTGGAGCGGGAGTCGAGCGCGCGGCTGAGTTTTGTCCCAACATGTTCTGACCCGTTTCTTCCATTCGCTCACGGCGGCTTTCGTACGCCTTCCGGCAAGGCGCAGCTGTATAGTGAAGAACTGAAGGCGCAGGGATTGGACCCGGTCGCCGAGTTCAAGCCGCCGAGCGAGTCTCGCCACGGAACCGGTAAGAACGGCTATCCACTCGAGTTGCTGGCGCGCAAGTACGACAATTTTCTGAATTCTTCGTTTTCGAATGTGCCTTCGGTGCAGGCGATGGAGAAGCCCGGCCTGCTCGAGATGCATGCGGCGGATGCCGAGGCGCGCGGCATCGCCGATGGTGACGAAGTTCGCGTTTTCAATGGGCGAGGGGAGATTCGGCTGAAAGCGAGAGTCGATGGCGTCGTTCAGCCGGGACTTGTGTCGGCACGCCTCAATTGGGCTAAGATGACTCCTGGATTCCAGAGCATTAACAGCCTGACCTCAGAAAAACTTACTGACATGGGCAACTCGGCTACGTTTTATTCCGTCTTGGTTGAGGTAGAGTTAGCCAAGCCTGAAATCAGTGGCCAGGGGCCGGTGGTCAGTGACCAGTAGAGGCTTCCTGATACTCGGGATCAGGACTCGCTGGACACCGGGGTAGCGGAAATCTGTTCAAAACAGCAACTCCGCGATTTTAAATAGAGTTGCGGCTTGGACGCTTTCTGTTGCTCTACCGTATAATGACAGTTTTCTTACATCCCAGAGGCTGAGGTCGTAGCGATTCCTTTTCGCTTTCATCCGGAGAACCTTGTTGTGCCCGAGCGCGTATGCGCTGTGGGTGCCGTGTCGTTGCCATCTCCTTCATTTCAACGGTTTTGGCGGGGCGCAAGGTCGTGCACGCGCCCACTGGCTCTGCTGCTGGCAGCGTTTTTGCTGGTGACGGGGACTCTGGCTCGGGCGCAGAACGATGTCATTTCCGAGATCGACGTCAGTGGCAACCGCCGTATTCCTGCCGAAACCATCCGCGCCCGCATTTTCACGAAGCCTGGGGATGTCTACGATCCAGCCGCCTTGGAGCGCGACTTCAACTCCTTGTGGAACACCGGCTACTTCGAGGACATACGCTTCACCCGTGAGCAGACGCCGAAGGGCTGGCGCATTATTGTCCTCGTAAAAGAGAAGCCGACGATTCGAACCATCGACTACACCGGCCTCAGTTCGGTATCGACCAGCGACGTCCTCGACCGATTCAAGCAAGACAAGGTCGGCCTCGTGGTCGAGAGCCAGTACGACCCTACCCGCACCAAGAAAGCGGAAGTGTCGATGAAAGGCCTGCTGGCTGAGCATGGCCGCCAGTTCGCCACGATCCGCACGGAAATTCGCCAGATTCCACCCGCGGCGGTCGGCATTACGTTTGTGGTGAAGGAAGGACCGAAGGTCAAGGTCGGCAAGATCAAGTTCGAGGGCAACAAGAACATCAAGACGCGCGTGTTGCGCGCGGCGATGAAGAATCTGCGACCGGTCGGCATTCCGCATTCGATCTTCCTGGAGAACATCTTCGCCAGGACCTACGACGCCACCAAGTTGGAGGAAGACACCGAGCGCGTGCGCGCTGAATACCAGAACCGCGGTTACTTCAAGGCAAACGTTGGCGATCCGAAGACCGAGATTCACGATACCGGCCACAAGGGCGGCCACATTCCGTTGATCCAGTCGGGGCCGGGAAAAGCGGTCGACATCACGATTCCGATCGACGAAGGCGACAAGTACAAACTGGGCAAGATCACCTTCAAGAACAACAAAGCCATTTCCAATACTGCCGCCTTGCGCTCGCTCTTCCCGCTCAAGGATGGAGACATTTTCAGCCGCGAGAAGATCGCCAAAGGTCTGGAGAATCTGCGCAAGGCATACGGCGAATATGGATTCATCAACTTCACGCCGGTTCCTAACACGACCTTTGACGACGATAAGAAAATCGCAAATCTCGAAATCGACGTCGACGAAGGCAAGCAGTTTTATGTACGGCGCATCGAGTTCCAGGGAAATACGACCACGCGTGACAAAGTCATTCGCCGGGAACTGGCGCTCGAAGAAGGCGGAATTTATAACTCCCGTCTCTGGGAGATGAGCCTGCTCCGCCTGAATCAGCTGTCGTACTTCGATCAGCTCAAGCCCGACGATCCGAATGTCACCGACAAGAAACTGGATGAGAAGGATGGCTTGGTCGACCTCACCCTGAAGGTGAAGGAAAAAGGCAAGAACAGCATTGGACTAAACGGCGGCGTGAGCGGACTCGAGGGAGCGTTCATCGGAGTCAACTACGCCACCAACAATTTCCTGGGGCGCGGCGAGACCCTGCAGATCCAGATCAGCCTGGGAAACCTGGCGCGCAGCGTGCTCTTTGGGTACACGCAGCCCTACATGTTCGACCGTCCTCTGCAGTTTGGCTTTTCGGTCTTCGCCAACAAGATCAGTTATAACCAGGCGCGCCAGCTGTCGATTTTCAGCGGGCAGAACTTGAGTCTGCCCAACGCGGTTCTTCAGAACCTGCAGAATTATTCGCAGTCGAGCGCGGGATTTACGACTTCGTTGAGTTATCCGTTGCGCCGGTCGTTCAAGCGGCTTGGTATAACTTATTCACTCGACCGCTCAACGCTGCTTCCTCTCAGTACGGCGTCGAAGAATCTCTTCGAATTCATCGCCTTCCGCGGCATTTCAGGGCCGAACGCGGTGAACGGGATCGTCACCAGCAAGCTTTTCCCGAACTTCTCGTTCAACACTCTGGATAGCGGAATCTCGCCGCACCGCGGTCACCAGATGACGTTGGGCATGGAATTTGCCGGAGTTGGCGGTACAGTCCGTTCCATCCGGCCAGTCTTCCAGTACAAGCAGTTCATGCCCGTGCAAAGGGGCCGGAACACCGTTGGCTTCAGCGTCAATGGATCGTTCATCAGCGGTTACGGCGGTCTGGTCGCTCCTCCATTTCAGCGCTTCTTTATGGGCGGCGAAAATGATGTGCGCGGCTTCGATATCCGGTCGATATCTCCGGTGGCGTTCCTGCCCAGTTCGAACGTGATTACGTTGACAAACCCAGATGGCTCGCCGGTTCCCAAGAATCCGGCCAATCCGCGGCAGGGGAACTGGACTGTGCCGATCCCAGTCGATCAGATTGTCTTCCCCGGCGGCGACCTGAGTGTGTGGTCGAACCTGGAGTACCGCATCACGATCGCGGGTCCGGTGGCGATTGCTCCCTTCGTGGATACTGGCATCGACCCGATCCTGCGACGCTCTCAGTTGCAGATTGCGACGGTACAGTACGATCAAGTCATCAGCACGCCGTTCGGTTGCCCCACACTGGATGCTGGCTACAACTGCCAGGGCGGAACTCTGCTGTCGCCGAAGCCGTCTCAATATCTGCAGGTTCTGAGCGCGACCAACTGGCGGCCTCGCATCTCCACCGGTCTGGAGTTGCAGATGTTCCTGCCGGTGGTCAATGCTCCGTTCCGAATTTATTGGGCGTACAATCCGCTGCGGCTTGATAATCCGGCGAACCCGCCAATTCCGATTTTGCGAAGCATGTTCCCGGCAACGGCGGCGGGAGACTATACGTATCACTTGGCAGTGAACACGTACGCCCCAAGTTTCCAGTTGCGTGAGCCGCGGAAAACCTTCCGGTTCACCGTGGCGACCACGTTCTAACTGGATTGACGGGGCCGGAGCGACGTATCTATAATGCTTGTGGTCCACGCCGTCCAGGAGCTAAGAGGTGTGGAAGCACGCGCGCAATTCGGCGTGCGAAGCTGGCAATCTAGACTTGGCAATCTGGCACGCCTTTTCCGACGGCGGCCCGCTACCGCGGCGGAGACCTCATTCAGTGCGCCCGGCGTGATTGAACAAATCTGAAAGCGATATCGAAGAAGACATCGAAGTTCATTCCCGGAACTATGTTCCAAGGAGTTCAACCGATCCAATGACAAGCAAGTTCTTGCGACTTTTCCTGGCTGCTGCGGTTCTCCTCGCGATTTCCGCATTAGCCCAAACCGGCAGCGCCGCTACACCGTCCGCACCCAGCGCTTCTTCTGCCCCCGCCGCCACTGCGCCTACCCCGATCACCGGCACCAAGGTGGGAGCCATCAACATTGAGGGCGCGATCTTCGGCAGCAACGAAGGGCGTCGCGAAGTCGAGGCTCTGCAAAAGAAATTCGAACCCAAGCAGAACGAACTGAAGAACCAGAACGACGAACTCGAAGGCTTGAAGAAGCAGATGACCACGCAGCAGGACAAGCTGAATGCGGACGCTCTCGACACGCTCAAGAAGCAGATCGAGACCAAGCAGAAACAGCTCGATCGCGCTGTGCAGGATGCGCAGGAAGATTTCGGCTCTCAGCAGCAGGAAATCGCCAGCAAGGTGCTGACCAAGCTCGCTCCCATTGTCGTGAAGTATGCTCAGGAGAACGGCTTCGGTTTGATCATCGATACATCAAAGCCATGGCCGCAGGGCCCGGTGTTGCTCGCGGGCGAGGCAATGGATATTACGAAGCCTGTGATCGATATCTACAACACGCAATCGGGCGTGGCGGCGCCGACGGCGGGCGCGGCTGCAAGGCCGGCTGCTCCGAAGCCCGCGACTGGCTCGAGCACAGCCAAGCCGACTCCGAAATAGTTCGAGCCTGACACCTCCGGTGTCGAAGAAGTTCCAGCAGGCCGCGTGAAAGCGCGGCCTTTTTATTTGTGGCGGCACCGCCCCGGGCGTTTGCACGCGGTGTCCATTACTGCAAACAGATTTCACGCTGGAGGACATCATGTTTGCCGATAGTATGCTGGAAACTTCATGGGCCCAACGTTCGCGCCGCAACTGGACCACGCTGACTTCGTTTGCTCTGGAAGTGATGGCTATCGGTCTGCTGCTTCTGTTGCCGTTGTGGAAGACCGTGGGACTGCCCGCTGCTCGCACCGTTTCTACGCCGATCACCCTGGGACGTCCGGATCTCCCTTCGACGCCAACTCCACGGGGCGGGCACGCTTCGCCAGCGCCGACGAACACCGTGCGACCAATCTTCGTGGCGCCCGGGCGGATCCCTCAGATCATTTCGCGCACCTCGGGGCTCGCTGCGGCGGATGCGCCTGACGCTGGTCAGGGGGTAGTTCCCGGGATGGGGCCTGCCGGTGGAGGGAACGGTCTGGCCAATTCGCTGATCACAGGCTCACGGCCCGTGATGCCTGTGGCTGTGGCGCCCGTTGTCCTCGTCATCCGCACGTCGAAGATTCTCGAGGGCAACCTGATTCGACGCGTGCAGCCTGTGTATCCACCGCTGGCGAAGAGCGTGCGCATTCAGGGTCCGGTCGTTTTGGCCGCCGTCATCAGCAAGGCCGGAACCATCGACAACCTGCAGGTTCTTTCTGGACATCCGATGCTGGTTCCGGCGGCGATCGATGCTGTCAAACAATGGCGGTATCGTCCTTACATCCTGAATAACGAGCCCATTGAGGTGCAGACACAGATCACGGTGAACTTCATCTTGTCGGGAAACTAGGACAGGACGACTCACCACAGAGGGCACGGGGAAACACAGGGTAAAACGGTCTTTGACATGCGGGAGTAGCCCCAGCGTAACCTCAGCGCGCGGGTTGCTCCCGCTATAATCGCGAAAGTGGCAACAACAGCAGAAATTCTGAGCCGCGTGGCGACGCGTCCGACATGGGCGGAAGTTTCTCTCACAGCTTTGCGTCAGAACTTCCGCACCGTCCAAAAGCACGTCGGGGCAAAGGTGACCGTATGCGCGGTGGTGAAGGCCGATGCCTACGGCCACGGCGCCGTCGAGTGCTCACGTGCACTTGAGGCGGAGGGAGCGCGCTGGCTGGGCGTCACCTCGCTCGATGAAGCGATTCCGCTGCGCGAGACCGGTATCCATTCAAACATTCTTCTGATGACCGGTTTCTGGCGCGGCGAGGAAAGCGAGATCGTACGCCTGCATTTGACTCCTACGGTTTGGGAGCCTTGGCACATCGAGTTGATGGACAAGGCTGCGGCCGCGCTCGGCGTCGCTCGGCATCCGGTGCACTTGAAGGTCGATACGGGCATGGGCCGCCTCGGCGTTGCGCTCGACCAACTTCCCGAAGTGCTCGCCGCCTTGAGGGCTGCGGATCACCTGGTTCTGGATGGCTTGTCGACGCATCTCGCCGACTCTGAGGTTATGGACGCTCCGTCTGTGGCTGAGCAGGAACGCCGCTTCGAGGAGGCACGGCGCATGGTGCGCGAAGCGGGGTTCGAGCCGCCGTTCGTACACGTGGCGAACACGGGCGCGGTCATTTCGCGCCGGGAGACCTGGAACAGCATGGTGCGTCCCGGCGTCGCACTCTACGGATACTACCTGCCATTTCAGCGCGCCGGTCGCGAAGTAAGCGGCGGGACATTACGTTTGCCCGTCAAGCCGGTACTGACCTGGAAAACGCGCATCCTGTCGCTACGCAATTTCGGACCGCACCAGCCGTTGGGGTACGGCGGAACTTACGTGACCAAGGCCCCTGCGCGCGTTGCTGTTCTTCCTGTGGGGTACGCCGACGGATACAATCGCCAGCTCTCCAATCGCGGACGCGTGATTGTGCGCGAACACTATGCGCCGATCGTGGGCCGTATCTCGATGGATCTCACGCTGGTCGACGTCACAGGAATTCCTGACATCGCCGTCGGCGATGAGGTCATCCTGCTCGGCACTGGCGACGGCCTCAGCGTCGACGCGTTAGAGCACGCCGAACTCGCCAACAGCACTCCCTACGAAATCCTCTGCAATATCTCGAAGCGAGTGCCACGAAGGTACGGCAGTTAGAGAACTCAGGCGTCGGACCTCGGACCTCGGACCTCAGACTTCGGACTTCAGGCCTCAGGCCCTCAGACTTCGTGGATGCACCCGGTGTCCTACTTGGCCGAAGTCCGACGTCCGACGCCTGACGCCCGTTCTTTCCTGGCCTCCATGTATTTCCTCAGGACTGCGTTGATCGTAGTCTGATACCCGCGCCCATGTTTGCGGAAAAACTTCAGCACATCAGGATCCAGGCGCAGCGTAATCTGCTGCTTCGGCCCCGGCCAGAGAATCGCATTCGCAAAAAAATCGGCCCCCAATTCGGGACTATCCGAGAGGTCGATATCCTCGTCTCGCATCGCGTCAATTCGATTCCAGTCCGTTCTGGAGGGCTTTTTCGTACTCTTTGCGCTCTTCATAGCTTGCCTTTCTCAAGGAGATAATTCGAACGGTATCCTCGCATTCTTCAGCGAAAGCCACAAAAGCCAGACGGGCGTTGGTTATTCCAATGTCAATCCATCTCGCCATAGTCTTCCCGCGTGTCCGGCCGTACCAGGAATGGCCCGCGAAACATCTCTGCGGCTTCTGCAAAATGGAATCCGTGCTTCCGAATATTTGCCCGATTCTTGCCCTCATCCCATCCCAATCTCATTGTAACTCCAAATGTAGCTACAGGCCAGCCTGCTGTTCCGGAGCATAAGCGCACATCGGCTGCATGCTCATCCTCGGAGCGCAGTCGTTTCGGTGACGGATGTCACATGAGAGGCAAGAGTTCTGTGGATTTACTGAATTGGGAATGCCGCCGGAATAGCCGCCAAGGTCTGCCACTCGGGGGGCAAATCCGAACCGCCAACGCCGGATTACAACCGTTGACTGCTAGCCCCAAAAACCCGCGTCTTCCGCTTGTTACACTTAAAGGTTAACCATGCCTTCCCGCTACGCACAGTGGATGTACGACTGGGAACACCGGCTGACGTCGGTCGATAACAACCGCGTGGTGCGTCCGCTGGAATGGGGAGTGGAGTGGGCGCGCGACTGGCCTTGCCGCAACGGCTACCGCCCCGGCCAAACTCCGGCGTTGGCGCAGGATAATCCGGAGAAGTTCATTCTCGATTACAACCGGCGCATCGTTGCGGCAAGCGACGAGTTCTATTCCTACGCGCGTCCGACCGACTTCCGAGTGGAGACTCGCGAGGTTCAGGTCTTTTCCACGCGCGAAGTGCCCGACCCCAAGCTCGAAGCCAAAATCAAAGGAACCTCGGGTGAATTCTTACGATTCACTTCGCCGGTCAAGACGCCGTATCCCGCGAACGATCTGGTGAATGCCCGCTGGTTTCCAGCGCAGGGACGACGCGCTGTTATCCTCTTGCCCCACTGGAACTCCGACGCGGTGTCGTACGTGGCCCTCTGCAAGCTGTTTAACATGCTGGGCATCGCGGTGCTGCGGCTGAGCATGCCGTATCACGACATCCGCATGCCCGCCGAGATCAAGCGCGCCGACTATGCCGTTTCCTCGAACATCGGACGCACGCTCGATGCCGTTCGTCAGGGCGTAGTCGACATACGCTGCTGTCTCGACTGGCTAGAGGGGCAAGGCTACGACCGCCTGGGCATCGTCGGGACCAGCCTCGGTTCGTGCTACGCGTTCATCGCCACGGCGCACGACTCCCGCATTCGCGCCGCCGCATTCAATCACGCGTCAACTTACGTTGCCGACGTGGTGTGGCATGGGCAGTCTACACGGCATATCCGGCAGGGAATCGAGCAGCAGATCGACCTCGACCGCCTGCGGCAAGCGTGGCTGGCGGTGAGTCCCATGTCGTATTTCAAGCAATTCTCGCGCTGGCCGCGGAAGTCACTCATCGTCTATGCGAAGTATGATTTGACGTTTCTACCAGAGCTTTCGCATCAGGTCGTCGCAGAGTTCGAGCGTTACGGTCTCGATCATAAAGTCGCCGTGCTGCCTTGCGGCCACTACACGACCGGCGAGACGCCGTACAAATATATGGACGGCTGGCACCTGGCGTCGTTTTTGCGAACGGCGTTTGAGTAGGTGCTAACCACAGGGGGGTGAATGTTCGCGAAGAAATTCTCAGTGCTCTGGCTCGTTACCGTCATCTTCTTCGTCGTAAATTTCGCAGTTTAGAATGAACCTATGCCGTCTGCCCAAGCATCCAGTCACATCGTCGAGCACCGTCGTGGCGAATTCCTGATCAGCACCGATGCCGCCCTCCTCGACGTGGACGTCATCCACAAGTTCCTCACGAACTGCTATTGGGCGAAGGGAGTTCCTCGGGAGACCGTGGAGCGATCCATCGAGCATGCCCTGTGCTTTGGCGTTTATGATGGTAGCGGCGCGCAGGTCGCCTTTGCCCGGGTGATCAGCGATTTTGCGACGGTTGCGTATATCGGCGACGTCTTTGTCCTGGAATCGCATCGCGGCTACGGCCTGGGCAAGTGGATGATGCAGAGCATCGTGCAACATCCGGAGCTGCAGGGTTTGCGGCGGTGGATTCTCACCACTCGCGACGCGCATGGACTCTACTCGCAAGTTGGATTTACGCCGGTGAAGTTCCCGGAACGCTACATGGAACGGCACGACCCGCACGTATACGAAATCAGGAAAACGACATGAAAAACTCCCGTATGTACCGCCCGCTGTTTGAAGCCGACCCGCAGATTGCCGCGGCCATCGACAACGAGACCCGCCGCCAGCACGAGGGCCTTGAGCTGATCGCCTCGGAAAACTTCGTCAGCGAAGGCGTGCTTGAGGCTGCGGGTTCTGTGTTCACGAACAAGTATGCCGAGGGGTATCCTGGCAAGCGCTACTATGGCGGCTGCGAGTTTGCCGATGTCGTCGAGAATTTGGCGCGCGATCGCGCCAAGCAACTTTTCGGCGCGGAGCATGCCAACGTGCAACCACACGCCGGATCGCAGGCCAACATGGAGGCCTACGCTGCCATCCTGCAACCGGGCGACACGATCCTTGGCTTGAACCTCGCGCATGGCGGGCATCTCACGCACGGGCATCATCTGAATTTTTCCGGCAAGACTTACAAGATCGTTCCCTACGGCGTCACCAAAGAAACCGAGACCATCGACTACGACGCGCTCGAAAAACTTGCGGAACAGGAACGTCCGAAACTGATTATCGGCGGGGGCAGCGCGTACCCGCGCACCATCGATTTCGCCCGCATGCGCCACATTGCCGACAAAGTGGGCGCGTATTTCCTCGTCGACATGGCGCACTTCGCGGGACTCGTCGCCGGCGGCGCCCATCCTTCGCCCGTGCCGCACGCGCACATCGTGACTTCGACCACGCATAAGACGTTGCGCGGCCCGCGCGCCGGGATGATTCTCTCCAAGGCCGAATTCGCGCAGGCCATCGACAAAGTTGTCTTCCCCGGCATGCAAGGCGGACCGCTGGTTCACATCATGGCAGCGAAGGCCGTCTGCTTTCAGGAAGCAATGCAGCCTGAGTTCCGCGACTACGCACGACAAGTGGTCGCCAACGCAAAAGTGCTGGCGCAGTCGCTGGCCGACGAAGGTTTCCGAATCATCTCCGGCGGCACCGACACGCACCTGATGCTCGTCGACGTCTTCTCGAAAGGCATGCTCGGCAGCGAAGCCGAGAAGGCGCTGGGCGAGGCCGGAATCACGGTTAACAAGAATGCGATCCCGTTCGATACGAATCCTCCCATGAAGCCGAGCGGCGTGCGGATCGGTACACCTGCGCTCACCACGCGTGGCATGAAAGAACCCGAGATGCGCCAGGTCGGCCACTGGATCGCCGAGGTACTTCTCCACCGCAGCGACGCAGCGGCGCTGGCCAAGGTCCGCAAGCAGGTGCTCGATCTGTGCGAGGTCTTCCCGCTGTATGCCGAACGCAGGGCGAAGGCGCAGGCCGAAGTCAGGGCGTAAGGTTTTGTAATGGATTCCATTACATTGTAATATCAACAGCATGGGCACTTCCCGCACCTCCCGCGTTTATACGATAAGTCTGCCTGCCGAACTGGCGCAGAAGGCCGAAGCGCTCGCCAAGCGCGACAGTCGGACGATGAGCGAACTCTTCCGTGAAGCGTTCCGCAGCTACTATGCCCAGCAGGCGCGCCGCGCACTCGAAGAGATCGGCGAGTATGCAACTGCCCGGAATCCAGGGTATACCGAAGCCGACGTGCCCCGCCTCATTGAGGAAGTCCGAGGTGACAAGGCAGTCCGCCGCCGATCCCGGCGCCACAGGTGATCGTCGTTCTCGATACAAACGTGTGGATCTCTGCGCTGCAGTTTGCCAAGCGTCGTGGCACACCGACTCGCGCTCTTGAGAAGGCTATGAGTGAAGACGTAATCGCAAGTTGCGTCGAGATTGAAGCCGAGATATTGCGAGTTCTGACTGAGAAGTTCCTCTGGGAGCCGAGTCGGGTTAACGCCGCCTTGGAAGTGGTCCTGGCGCGTGCAATCCGTGTGCAACTTCGCGGGAATGTGAAAGGATGCCGCGACCCCAACGATGATATGTTCCTTGAATGTGCCGCACGCGCGAGCGCAGCCCTGCTGGTCGCGGGAGATAAAGATCTTCTGGTACTCGGTTCTTACAAAGGCACACGCATTCTCACTCCGAGTGAATATGTGAGAGGCGAATAGACGGGAAAGGTCTGAGCTTGCGGCGTCGAGTTGCGATGCATGAAGGGGTGCAGGCTGTCGACCGCGCCGGGTCGACCTTGGCGTACCTTTGCTAAAGGCGGTCCTAGCCTCTCTCCTTCCGCTGTGTTTAAATCTCTTCGGTGAAGATCGCCATCGATATCCGGCGGATGACGGAGTTCGGCGTCGGCACCTATATCCGCAACGTCATTCGAACCCTGGGCCGACTTGATCGCGGGAACTCTTACCTTCTTCTGGGAGCGCCGGCCAAGGTCGAGGAAATCGGCGCACTGCCCTCCAATTTTCACAGAATCTCGCTGGCCGCTCCCGAGCGGTCGGTGCAAGGCTACCGGGAATTTCGCGGGGCGTTGAAGCAGGCAAACTGCGACCTGGTCCACATTCCAAACCTTTTTTCGATTCCGCGCGCTCTGCCCTGTCCGTATGTCATGACTGTGCACGATATGCTCGATCACATGTCGCGGGCCCGCGAGCGGAACGGATTCTGGCGCTCTCTGCATTTTCAGTTGACCAAGCGCGTACTGAGTGGAGCGGCCCGCATTTTCGCTGTGTCGAACTTCACGCGCAACGAAATCGAGAAGTGGTTCGAGATTCCACCGGACCGCATCGAGGTCGTCTATAACGCCATCGACGAACGCTTTCTGCACGGGCACGCGACCGAGGCGGACCGTGACTTGATCGCCCGGCGCTACCAGGTAACGTATCCGTTTCTTCTGTATGCGGGACGCGTGAGCGCGCACAAAAATGTGGTGCGCATGATAGAGGCGTTTTCCGCGCTCAAGACCGAACTCGAAAGAGAGCAGGCTTATCCCGATCTGAAGCTCATCATTATCGGAGACGATCTTTCCGGCAATCCCGATCTGCGGCGTACGGTTGTCCGCAGCGGAGTACAAAACGATGTGCGCTTCCTGGGATTCGTTCCGATCGAGGTCCTGCGGATTTTCTATGACGAGGCGAAGATATTCGTCTTCCCGTCACTGTACGAAGGATTCGGATTGCCTCCGCTTGAAGCCATGGCGCACGGCACTCCGGTGGTGACTTCGAACGTCTCGTCTCTGCCCGAGGTGGTGGGCAATGCGGCGGTGCTGGTGAATCCCGAGAACGTGTTCGAGATCATGCGCGCATTGCATCGCGTCCTCCTCGACAAGGCTTTGCGCGATCGAATGAAGGAGTGCGGCTACCAGCAAGCCGCGAGATTCTCCTGGGAGAAATCGGTGCGGCGCATTATGGAGGCGTATCGTGAAGTGGTTGAAGACCGTCCTGTGGGCGCAGGACAGCCCGCTGCCGACTGACGAAGGCTCTACTTCAGCAGAGTCTGGCCGGGCGATCCGACGGACATCTTGTGCAGTTTGGCCGTGATGCGATCGCGATCGGCGTCGGTCTTGGCGGTGGCGAGGCGCTTGCGCAACTGGACAATTTTATCTTTGCGGGTACGGCGCCGACGAATTTCCGGCCGGCGACTGGGAGCTGACATTCAGTATCTCCTAAAGTGATTTCTTTTCGTGACTGGCGAACGTCGGCATGAAACCAGGCCGCCCCAGCCACCTACTTCATTTGAATTGGAGACGCCCAAAACTGTCAATCGCCAGAAGCTTTCTCGGGGCCGGAAACGGCTGGGAAGCACATTTCGCTGCGGACAACGACTGGATGTATCCTAAAGAGGTCGGCGCCGTACTCGGACGCCGCTCAGTCTTCGTGAGGGTACTGTTGTGAAGAGCCTGGCATTTTTTGCGCTCTTGTTCTCGTCGGTTTTGTTTGCGCAAGACCGAATTCCCGACGGAACAATCCTTCCCGTTCAACTCAACCAATCCGTGCGCTCGAATAAGGTCGCCCCGGGAAAGCTTATCAGCGCCCGCATCATGCAGGATGTCCCACTGCCCGGGGGCGAGCGAATTCGTGCGGGTGCAAAAATCATCGGCTGCGTGGTCGCTGTCAGACCGGCGAGCCCGACCGATAAGGCGGAGGTCTCGCTGCGCTTTGACACCGTGGTGTCACATGGACGGCACATTCCAGTCACCACGAACTTGAGGGCGCTGGCCACTTTGATGGATGTATCGGAGGCGCAGATTCCTGAGAGCGGACCCGATCGCGGGACGTCCGAATACGAGTGGACGACCGACCAGATCGGCGGCGAGGTCGCGTATCACGGCGGTGGCGTCGTGGAACATGGCTCGGGGGTCGTCGGTCGGTGGATCGGCAATGGTGCGCTGGTGAATGTCTCAGCCAGGCGGGGCGCAAAATGTCACGGAGAGGTAGATGGCAACGATCGACCGCAAGCCATGTGGGTCTTCTCTTCCGACGCATGTGGAATTTACGACTACGATCTCGTGCTGGTGCATGCTGGCAGAACGGATCCTCGGGGGCAGATTACCCTTCAGTCGCTCCAGGGAAATTTCGACCTGCGGTCGGGAAGCGGGATGTTGTTGCGGGTCATCGGCCAATCCCGCTAACTACACGCGACCGCCGCTGTGACCTCCGACTACACGTAATCAAACAGAGTCATGAATCCGAAATCCATGTGCAATTGCTGGTGACAGTGGAAAAGCGTGAGCCCCGGATTATTTGCGGTGAAGTCGACTTCGACTTCCTGATACCCGCCAACCATGACGACATCCTTCATCACGCCTGCGGTGCGGTTGCCCGCGATCTTTGTGATTTCAAAACTATGGCGATGAAGATGGATCGGATGAATGTCGTCGCTGGCATTGTGCATGCGCAGCCGGTAGCGTTTGCCCTCGCGAAGATGATAGGCCGGTGTCATGGAGCCGCTGGAAAAAGCTGCGTCGTTGATCGTCCACAAATTGAATCCGTGCTCGGCCGCATTTTTCTTTGCGAAGGTCATCTCAAGTACTTCGTCCGGCTCCGGCGCGGCGGCAGCGACGGCGAAGCGAGCATAGTTCCAATGAAATGGAGGGGCCGGTGTCCAGGCGGGCTTGCCCTTGCTTCCAGCGTATTCCACGACAATGCCCATGCCGTGCCCGCGGTCATCATCGGCAAGATCGCCCATGATCCACACTCCCGGATGATTCATCTCGACGATTGCCGAAACGCGCTCTGCCGTTCCCAACCACAGCACCGGCACTTCAACCGGACGCGGAACCGGATTGCCATCCAGCGCGACAACTTTGAACGAATGTCCCGGCAAAGCAAGACTTCGAATCTCGGTCGCGCTGCCATTCAGCACATGAAACAGCACGCGCTCGCCTCGCTTCACCCGCACCGGCTCTCCGTGCCCCAACATGCGCCCGTTGATGGTGAAGTAACGATAGCCAACCTCATATCCGTGTGGCATGCCCTTTGCGAGTGAGGCTTTCATCGCCGACTCGCCGGATGTCTGGAGTTCTTTCACGACCGCGGGGACAAGGAAATCCTGTGCCATGTCGCCGCCCTGACTGAATGATGGCTCAAACTCCTTGAGGACGAGAAAGACTTCGCGATCGTAAGTTCCCGGCTCGTTCCCCGATTCGATGTAGACCGGCCCCACCTGCCCGCTGTACTGGCCCGCGTATAGATCGGCGCCAGCTCGATTGTGGGTATGGTAGAAGCGCAATCCAGAGGGCCGCGGAGTGAACGTGATCCGCCGCATTCCGTGCGCCGGAACGAACGGGGTTCCTTCTTCCGCCGCGCCGTCCACATCGGTCGGTACCATTTGTCCATGCCAGTGGAGTTGTTCAGGAGTATCGGTGTCGTTGTGAATGTCCACGGTCGCCGGCCGTCCTTCTTTGAAGCGCAACAGCGGTCCGGGGAACTGTCCGTTGTAGGTCACAACCGAGACGATGCGTTTGGGAGCGATCTCAATCGGAGTCGCCGCGATGCGCAGAGCGTAATCCGCTCGAGAGTCGGGCTGGCCCAGGGCACCCCAAGAAGCTGGCGGCGAGAACGGGGAAGCCGAAGCGAGAGACGTGCGCGAGGTAACGAGCGCAGAGCCCATCGCCGCTCCCGCTAGTGTGAGGAAGTTTCTCCGCGATGTATATCGTCCGCTCAAGCGCGTTCCGGAAGGTTGTGTGGTAAAGGCTAAAGAGCCCGGGGGGCCGGGCGGTGATCGAACCGATCCCCGAACCGGACTCACGAAACCGCAGAGTTGTGCAGCCCGGCCTGTTAGCGAAATCAGTCCGGAGTGCTTCCCGAAAATTATAGCTACGTCTGAATTTATTGCGCAAACGACGCTCGGCTTGGGTTCGCCAACGCCATCAGGAATCTGCAAACTCTCACGACTTCGAAGTAGAAGCGTTCACACAGAAGAAATCAACGCGATGAACCGAGGTACAATTTCCCCTGCCATCGACGGGCGAATGCCGGGCTGACCATGCGATCGACACCCACCTTTCCGCTTTTGATTGTCCTGCTGGGCGGCATTGTGGCTACGGCGTGGCCGGGACGAGGACAATCCATTGGCGATATAGCCGCACGAGCGGGTGCAGACACGAGTGCGCAGGGGCTCGCGCAAGAGCCTGCAGGCGCGAATCGCTGCCAGTTTTGTCATGCTGCTGAAGTCGAGGGCTACGCACGATCGGCAATGGCGCACTCTTTGCGACGCGCGGGGCGGGAGCCAGAGGGCACGGTTCAAACGCCCGACGCGAAGATCACGATGCATTCGTCGCCCACCGGCTATTGGCAGCGCCTGGAGAGTGGCGGAGACACAACGAACTACCGCGTCGACTACGTGATCGGCTCCGGGAACCATGCTTCTGGCTATCTGGTCGACCTGGCCGGTCATCTATTCCAATCTCCGGTTGCGTACTATGCCAGCCGTCATGCGTATGATTTGGCGCCTGGATACGAGGGATTGGCGAATCCAGATTTCACGCGACCCGTAGCCGAAGGGTGTGTCTTCTGTCATTCGGGAACTGCGCTTCACATCTCCGGCACTTCGAACCAGTATCGCATCCCTGCATTTTCCGCGGAGGCGATTACTTGTGAGCGATGTCATGGCTCGGCGGAAAAACATCTCAGCGATCCGCGGGCAGGCACGATCATCAACCCAGCGAAGCTGGAAGCGGCTGCACGCGACAGCATCTGCGAGCAATGTCACTTGCTGGGAGTGGGACGAGTCCTGAATCCGGGCAAGAATTTTAGTGACTTTCGGCCGGGCCAACGACTGGAAGATATTTTCACCACGTACCGCAATGCTGCGCCGCCCGGCGCCGATGCTGAGAAATTCAAAGTCATCAGCCACGTGGAGCAGCTCGCGAGAAGTGCTTGCGCGCGCAACAGCAATGGCCGGTTGTGGTGCGGTACCTGCCATGATCCGCACAACAAACCTCTGGAGCCTATCCAATTCTTCCGGTCCAAATGCCTTTCGTGCCATACAGAGAATTTCGCAGCTTCTCATCCGGACAAGCAGAGCAACTGTATCGGGTGCCACATGCCCCGTCGCGATGCCAAAGACGGAGGACACACGGCGTTCACCGACCACAGAATCCAGCGGCGTCCCGAGCCACAGCAAGGGCTGCCTGAAAATACCGACATTGCAGCGTGGCGTGAGCCTGCTCCCGATTTGCAGAAGAGGAACCTGGGCATCGCGTATGTAAATGTCGGCGCGGAGCGCCGTTACCCGCCATTTGTGGTCCGCGGTTACCGCATGCTTACGGAGGTGCAAGAGCAGTTCTCTGCAGATAGCGCAGTCTTCACCGCGATGGGGACAGCATTGCTTTTGGGCAAACAATCAAGCGAAGCGGAATTGGCTTTCGATCACGCCCTGCAACTCGGACCGGACTCGGCCGCGGCCGAGACGAATGCCGCTTCAGCGTACCTGCAAGGCGGCGATGTCGACAAAGCAGTAGCGCACCTGGAACGCGCAGTGACGATCGATCCGCTACATCTTCCGGCGGATATGCCTCTGATCGATCTTTACAAGCGGCAGGGAAATACGGCGAAGGCCGCCGAGTTGGCCGAGAAGGTCGGGGCAGTTGTAGATCAACAACCGGGGAAGACTGCGAAGAAGCCCGTGAGCGCCAGTTCAGTCCGAACGGCGAAGGACACCTTCAAGAACATCAAGGTCCTCAAGGGCGTTTCGTCCGATCAAGTGATTCCTGCGATGCGGTTTATTGCGGCATCCCTTGGGGTGGAATGCAGCTATTGCCACGTGCAGGATCACTTCGACAAAGACGACAAGAAGCCGAAGCAGATTGCGCGCGACATGATGCGGATGATGTTCGCGATCGATAAAGACAGCTTCGGTGCGAATCGCGTTGTTACTTGCTACTCGTGCCACAGGGGTTCCGTGAAGCCGGAAGGCAGTCCAGTTGTGGCCAAAGAAGAGGCACCCGAACCACGAGGGACTGCTTCTGGGTCAGAAAAACTCCCCGTCGATATGCCGACAGCAGACGAAACGATTGACAACTTTATTCGCGCGCTCGGCGGAGCAACTGCAATCGAGAAGATCACCAGCCGCGAGGGGCAGGGCACGGCAACTGAGGATGGAAAGGTCGTCCCGATCGAAATCTTCGATCAGGATCCGGAGAAGCAAGCCGTTGTCGAGCACCTGCTCAAAGGGGACGGCGTGACCGTGTTCGACGGCCGTGAGGGCTGGAGCAGTATGCCGGGCCGGGCTGTGCGCGCCATGCACGGAGCGGACCTTGATGCCGCTCGCATGAATGCAGACTTGCATTTCCCGTTGCATATCAAACAAAATTGCGCTGAACTGCAGGTGGAATATCCAGAGAAGATTGGTGACCAGGACGCTTATTTGATTTCTTGTAAGAATGTGGGGCAGTCGCCAGTCAAGCTGTATTTCGATGAACACACGGCGTTGCTGAAGCGAGTCGTACAGTATGCCGAATCTCCACTTGGGCTGGTTCCCACCCAAATCGACTATGACGATTATCGGGTCGTCGACGGTGTGGACACACCGTACCGCTGGACGACAGTTCGTCCGGGGGAAAGTTCGACGATCCAACTGGAACGGGTCAGGCAGAATATGCCGGTTGATGATGCTAAGTTTGGCAAGCCGACTTCGACTGCGCCGAAGCCAACGGGGCCATAATTGAGGTTGGGGAAACCTCCGAAGAAGTGCGAGCAAACGATTTCCCCGGACGGTGTTTCTCGATCTCGTGGCAACGCATTTTGTCTGCAACCTACGTGCGCCCTCAAACTGGAAGAATTGCCTTGCAAGCAATTCGGCCGATGCAGGAAGATAACGGTCGATCGCCTGATCCGGCCTGACGTGGGGAGATATTTTCCAAAAATCCAGAGCCGAGTGGATCGAGAGATAATGGCGGGTATGCGTTTCCCCATTCGGCTTAGCGTGCTGGCGGCGGCTTTTGCTGCATGCTCTTTCGTTGCCGCGCAGACTCCTTCGGAGCGCGTTGGAGCCATCGCCTCGGCGCTGCGGGTGGGGCAATTCGACAAGGCCCTGCAATTGTTGCAACCCGAACTGCAGCAAAGCCCCAAGAATCCGCAATTGTGGACTTTGCGTGGCCTCGCCTTTTCCGGCAAGGGCGACAAAAAGGAATCGTTGGCTGCGTTTCGCCACGCGCTGGAGAACTCGCCGGACTATCTGCCAGCGCTAGAAGGGGCGGCGCAGATCGAATACGACGGCGGCGGAAAAAGCGCTACTGCGTTGTTGCAACATATCCTTCGGTTGAGGCCGAACGATCCGACTAGCCACGCCATGCTGGCCGTGCTCGATTACCGGCGCGGCGATTGCGCCGCCGCGGTGCCTCACTTTGAGCAGAGCGGTTCGCTGGCAGAATCGCAGGTCGGAGCATTGCAGGAATACGGCGATTGCCTGGTGCGGCTGAAAGAAAACGAGAAGGCGATTCAAGTTTTCAGTCGAGCGCTGGCGGTGAACGGGGATGCGAGCGTTCGCTATCGACTGGCATCGGTGCAGGTGATGGCACAGCATTTCAAAGATGCGATCACGACATTGCAGCCGTTGCTGCAGGAAAACGGGACCGATGCGAATGTTCTCGATCTTGCAGCTTCTGCTTACGAGTCCGATGGAAACACTCCGGAGGCGGTTCGTCTTCTCCGGCAGGGGATTCTGTCGGAGCCTCACAACGTCAATCTCTATCTCGATTTCGCCAACGTTTCCATGGATCATCAGTCGTTTCAAGTGGGCGTCGATATGATCAATGCGGGACTGCGGGCAGAGCCCAAAGCGGCCGCGCTGTTTGTCGCGCGCGGAGTCCTCTATGTACAGCTTGCGCAATATGACAAGGCCGAGGCCGATTTTGAGACAGCCGATGCGCTAGATCCACGGCAGTCGATGGGTTCGGCCGCTGAGGGGCTTGCGGCGGTGCAGGAAAACGATCCCGTGCGCGCGCTGGCGACGGTGCGGTCGAAATTGATCAAAAAGCCCGACGATCCGTTTCTTCTTTATTTGAAAGCCGATATCCTGACGCAAAGCGGTCCCGATCCCGGCAGTGCGGAGTTTCGCGAGGCCATGGCATCAGCCAAGAAAGCCGTTGCTCTGCGGCCCTCTCTGGCAGCGGCTCATGACGTTCTGGCGAAGCTCTATCTGCAGGCTGGGCAAATCGAAGCAGCCATCGGCCAGTGCCGCATGGCGTTAAGCAGTGATCCCAAGGACCAAACAGCGCTGTATCACTTGATTCAAGCGCTGCGCAAGAGCGCGCAGACAAAAGAAATTCCGGACTTGCTCAAGCGATTGGCCGACCTCCGCATTGAGGGCACCAAGGCAGAAGCGGAACATAATCGTTACAAGCTGGTGGAAGAAAAAAATCCCTCGGAGCGACAACGGCCTTGACCCTGAATCGCCGCGACTTTGTGCGACTTTCCCTTGGTTCGGCGGCCTTGGCGGCGGCGCCGAGACTGCTGGCACAGGGCGTATCCACTCACACGGTTAAGCCGGTGGCGCGACCGGCGCCGTCGGGGCGCCCTTTCTATGCGCATTTCGTCGATGTGGCGGCAGCGGCTGGGCTGACCGCTCCCACTATCTATGGTGGCGTCGAAAGCAAGAAATACATTCTCGAGGCTACCGGATGTGGCTGTGCTTTCATCGACTACGACAACGACGGATGGATCGATATTTTCCTGTTGTCGGGCACGCGGTTGGAGGGTGATCCGCCGAACGCGACGAATCGCCTCTACAAGAACAACCGCGACGGAACCTTCACGGATGTTACTGAGAAGGCCGGTCTGAAGGCAGTGGGGTGGGCGTCGGGCGTCTGCATTGGCGACTACAACAACGATGGATTCGAAGACATCTTTTGTACCTACTTTGGGCAGAATCGTCTCTATCGCAACAACGGGGATGGCACTTTCACTGACGTGACGAAGGCCGCGGGCCTATGGAATGAGCAGCCGCGTTGGGGCGCAGGGTGCAGTTTCCTGGATTACAACCGCGATGGGCACCTCGACCTTTTCGTTTCCAACTACGTGCGGTTTTCCTTCGAACACGCGCCTGTGCCGGGAGCGAACGTAAATTGCAATTGGAAGGGCGTACCTGTGGAGTGCGGGCCGCGAGGGTTGCCCACCGGTCGACACTCGCTGTATCACAACAACGGCGACGGGACGTTCACCGACGTCAGCAAGGACGCGGGGATCGCGAGCGCAACTGAGTGCTACGGAATGACGGTGGTGGCGGCCGATCTGGATGAGGATGGCTGGATCGATATTTTTGTCGCGTGCGACTCCACGCCGAGTTTGCTCTTCATGAACAATCATGATGGAACCTTCCGCGAGGAAGGCGTCCTGCGTGGAGTTGCGCTGAGCGACGATGGCATGGAGCAGGCCGGAATGGGCGTGGGAGTGGGAGACTACGATCTCGACGGCCATCTGGACTTGTTCAAGACTCACTTTGCTGAGGATGCCAACGGCATTTACCACAATGACGGCAAGGGGAATTTCGATGATGTGACCCGGTCCACACGAGTCGCAGTCGATACTCGCTACATTTGCTGGGGCGCCGGCATCGTCGATTTAGACAACGACGGCTACCCGGATCTTTTCGTGACCACCGGCAATGTCTACCCCGAAGTCGAGCGCAAGTTACCGCAATTCCCCAACAAGTCACCGCGCGCCGTGTTTCGGAATCTGGGCAATCGCACCTTCGAGGAATTGGCGCAGGAGGCTGGACCGGGTGTCACCGACGCGCACTGCAGCCGCGGTTGCGCGTTCGGAGATTTCGACAACGACGGCGATCTCGATATTCTGATCATCAACCTGAATGAGCCGCCATCCCTTTTGCGAAACGACATGAAGGTCAGGCAGAACTGGGTGAAGGTGAAACTTGAGGGAGTGAAATCCAACCGTAGCGCGATTGGAGCCAGAGTGCTGGCGCACTATGGGGGTAAAGTGCAGGCGCAAACTGTGCTCAGCCAGTCCAGTTTCTATTCCTGCAGCGATTCGCGTCTTCATTTTGGCTTGGGCGGAGTCGATCTAGTCGATTTCGACATCTACTGGCCGAATGGAGCGCACGAGCAACTCAAGAAAATTCCCGCCAATCAACTCATAACCGTCCGCGAAGGATCGGGAATCGTCAAGAACAAGGGCTGGAGCAGAAGTTGAAGGTTACGTAAACGTTTACGCTCGGCTTTCTCACAATAAATCGCCGCTCCGGACGTTTTCTAGAACGGGACTAGGAACCAAAAAGTTCTTGACAAGGATAAACCACTAGTATTTAGATAGTACGCATTCGGAGTAAACGTTTTCTCGATTCGGCTTCCTGGTCGAACCGCATGGGGGAATTAATGCTTGGACGAGTGCAGCCGCGCCGCTGTGTGGAATTACTGTTTGTCCTCCTATTCACGACTACCGCGTTTGCTCAATTTACCAGCGGTGTTCAGGGTAGCGTACAAGATCCATCGGGGGCCGGCGTCCCCAAAGCTACGGTGCACCTGGTCAACGTGGCAACCAATGTCACGCAAGAGACGACGACGGACTCCGCCGGCAACTTCGGCTTCTTCAGCATCGCTCCGGGTTCTTACCAGGTGATCGTGGAAGCAGCGGGTTTCTCCAAGACTCAAGCGGACATCACGTTGTTGACTGCGCAGACGTTGAGCGTGCCGATCACCCTCAAGATCGGTTCGGCAACCGAAGCGATCACCGTTACGACCGAGGCTCCGGTAGTTGACACGGCAGACAGTCGCACGCATCTCACGCTCGAAAATCAGGCGGTCGCAGAGTTGCCAATCGTAGGCCGCAACCTGGTGACGTTGGTGACGATGGCGCCCGGCGCTTCTGGATTGGGAACGAGCGGGGCTGGAAGTCCCGCGTCGGGTGTCGACAACTTCTCGACCGAAGAGCAGGTTGACGCGAGCGCTAATGGTCAGGGGCAGAACAACAATCAATACGTTGTTGATGGTCTCGATGTGACCAGCGGAATCCGTCAAGGTGTTTTGAATCTGACGCCACAACCGGAGGCGATCCAGGAGACCAGCGTTCAGGTCAATACCTTCACGAGTGAATATAGCCGCGCTGCCGGACTGCAGACCCTTTTTACCACCAAATCCGGCACAGACCGCTTCCATGGTTCAGCAGCGGATTGGTTCAATTACCAAGGGATGTTCGCTGACCAACATTTCGTGAATGATGCGCAGCATCCGTACAAGCCATATCACTCCAATAACATGGACTTTGCAGTTGGCGGCCCGGTGATTCCGCACCACAACTTCTTCTTTTATTTCGCGGTCGAGCCTCTGCGGTCGTCGGCAAGCGCCGGAGGAGGAGTGAACTTTGCGGATCCAGCGTTCATAGCTTTCGCGCAGGCGAATAATCCCACCACGGTTGGAACACAGCTCCTTACGAGCTATAACCCTGTCGGCGTTTCCGGGGCTGCTGTGACGCAAACGGCACAAGACGTTTTTGGTGCGTCTGTATGCGGCACGGCCGCAGTCGAGAACATTCCTTGTTCCACTCCAATGGTCGACACCGGTTCCTTTGCCGGGACTTCAATCCGCAACGGCACGCAGTATTTTGCCCGCATCGATAAGGACTGGAAGAGGGACCGTGTCTATGTGAGCCTTTTCCGGACTCTTTTGTTGACAGGTGCGCCCTCAGCCATGCCCCAGTTTTCCGCGTTAAACAACACTTGGCAGGTCGCGGGGCAAGCGTCCTGGACGCACACCTTTTCGCCAAGCACCCTCAACGAATTCACGGCTGGGCAGAGTCGCGTGGAAGGCGTACTGGGCAGCGGGTCGCCCGCCGCGAGTTACTACGTTCCCTCCATATCGGTGAACGGCATTAATGTGGATTCGGGGCAGGCCTTTGGCGTAGGGTTTGCGCAAGGCGATTTCATTCAGCACAACTATCACTGGCGCGACGTGCTAACGCACGTGAAGGGTGCGCATACGCTGAAGTTTGGCTATGAAGGCTGGTATGGCGATGATGTCGAGCCCTTCCAGGGGCCATGGTCGCAGCCAAAATTCTCGTTCAGCAATCTCTTGACGCTGGCGCAGGATGCGCCCACCAACGAGAGCGGCATCTATTACAACCCTCAGACTGGCACGGAGCAGCTATGGAGTTGGAATGCGGCTTCGCGGACTTTTGGACTCTTTGTGCAAGACACCTGGAAGGTCAAGAGGAATCTGACCGTGACCTTGGGCTTGCGTTACGACGATAGCGGAAATCCATGGTCCAAGAGCCCGTCAACCGTTTTCGGAAACTTCTATCTGGGCACGGGTTCAACCGAACAGGAGCAAGTTGCCAACGGTTATGCGAAAGCAACGCATAACGCGTTGCTGCATTCCGTCGACAATCTATTCAGTCCCAGGGTTGGTTTTGCATGGGACGTTACAGGTAGTGGAGACTGGGTAATGCGCGGCGGCTTTGGCATCTACAACAACTGGTTGACCCAGGCCAACGTGCAGGAAGAATTCCGCGGCAGTCCTCCGGGAGAAGTAAATCCGACGTTTGTCGCGGGAGGGACAGCCAGTGCACAGGCTCCCATTTTTGTCCTCGGAAACAGCAACAAGGCCCCGTATGGATTTACTTTCCCGACATTCGGCCCTGGGACCGGGCCGACGCCGCAATCGGGCGGTGGGCTTAACGCGCAAGGCGGAGTCGTCGGCGCGAGTTTCAGCATTGGCGGAGTTAACCCCTTGCTGAAATCTCCGAAGTCTGACATTTTCTCCGTCACCTTGGAACGGAAGATCACGAACAACCTTGCAGCTAGCGTCGGATACAACGGATCCCATTCTTACAATATTGTGGGCAATGGCAATTCCATCGGGAACGTCTCGTATGGAGTGGACATCAACGCGTTCGCCGGCGACCTGATTAACCAGATGAATACGAGTGCCACTGCGCGCATTCCGAGTGCGACCAGGCTGAATCCCAGCTTTGGCACGATCAACTACGCCGATACTGACCGTCACGGCAACTACAATGCGGTGATTTTCGACATACGTGGGCACTTTTCGCGTGGATACGTGGATGCGTCGTACACTCATTCCCGTGCCCAGGACGATGCGCTGAACTATCCTAATTCTGCCGGGCTCAATCCTGGGCAGTACTACGGACCATCCATCTTCGACGCGCCAAACCGTTTCTCTTTCAGCTTCAACTACCAACTGAAAGGGTTGAACGGCGGACACGGAGCATTGGGATATGCGACTGGGGGTTGGGGAATCAGCGGGACCAGCATCTACCAGTCGGGGTATCCTCTGACCGCGGCTAATACGAACGGATTTCTGGCGATATGCCAATCGGGCGCTCTGAGTAATGTCACGGGGTGCTCGGCATCGGATCCGGCGGTCTCCTTCCAGGCCGGCAGCGGCGACTACAACGCGGACGGGGATAACCTCGCATACCCCGATGCAACGAGCTACAGCCAGTCGCATTCAAACAACGCCTGGCTCAATGGAGGGATTCCGAAGAGCGACTTTGCCGTTCCTGCTTTTGGCAGCGAAGGCAATGAGAAGGCGATGCAGTTCCGGGGGCCGAACTTCATCGAAACCAACGTGAATTTCTATAAGGACACGAAGATCACAGAACGGGTGAATTTCCAGTTCCGGTTTGAAGTGTTCAACCTCTTCAATCGGCCAAACTACGTGGACTTTACGAGCTTTGGAACCATAGCAGGCGGGGGGATCGACATGAATTTGCCCGATGGGAATTTTGGCCATGCGACCTCATCCCACGAACCTCGATTCTGGCAACTGGGAGGCAAGCTTTCGTTCTAAGCGATCGATCTCTGAGTCGTCGATCGAAGTTCCAGACACAGCCGATCCGCTTGTTGGAAGCGGGTCGGCTTTTTTCGTTTAAGAAGGTGTACGACACCTTCGGCGTGGCCGAAGCCGCGGCTCGTGAAGTATAAGAGCATAGGTGATCTCTGGCAGGTCCGATGAAGAAGGCCTTACATTCCATTCCCAAGACCTGCGTGCTTGCTTTCCTTCTGCTTCTAGGCTGTGGGGTTGCTCAAACCGCCGGAGATCGAGTCGATCTCGTGGCGTCGGCGTTGCAGGATCATGATTTCGCCAAGGCTCTCGAACTACTTCGTCCAGCACTGCAGCAGTCACCGGGGAATGCACAGCTATGGGCCATGCAGGGCACTGCGTACGCCGGGGAGGGACGTACGCAAGACGCGCTAGCTTCCTTTCGTGCTGCTCTTAAAATCTCACCGGATTATCTTCCGGCCCTGAAGGGTGCCATCCAGATCGAGTATGAGGCTGGGAGCAAGGGCGCGATTCCTTTGTTGCAGCGTATGCTCCGCTTGCATCCGGCAGATCAGATTAGTCATGGCATGCTGGCGGTGCTCGAATATCAGAAGGACGACTGCACAGACGCGGTCGTTCATTTCGAGAAGGCTGGAGCGCTGTTCGATTCTAAGCTGGACGCCTTGCATGCATATGCGACTTGCCTGGTGAAGCTCAAGCGGTTCGACAAAGCAGCCGAGGTTCTGCAACGCACGGTAGCACTCAGCCCGCAGAACGCACGGGAGCGCCACTTGCTGGCGGCCGTCCAGTTGATGGCACACAAGCCGCAGGATGCGCTGTCTACACTGCAGCCAATGCTGCAGGGGAGCAATGCGGATAGCGAAGCCCTCGAATTGGCTGCGACTGCCTACGAAGATTCCCAAGATACACCACAAGCCGTCGCTGCACTTCGGCAGGCGATTCTGCTTGATCCACATAACGTAAATCTCTACGTGGACTTCGCGAACCTGAGTTCCGCGCATGATTCCTATCAAGTTGGAATCGATGTGACGAGCGATGGCATTGGTCAGCTGCCGAAGGCGGCGCCGCTCTACCTGGCGCGGGGTGTTCTATACGTTCAATTAGCAGAGTACGACAAGGCGGAGGCCGATTTTGAAACGGCTCACGAACTGGATCCCCATCAATCGCTAAGCTCTGCTGCACAGGGACTGCTCGCGGAGCAGCAAAATGATCTCGATGGCGCGCTGGCGAAGGTGCAAAGCAGGCTGGCGCAGAAGCCGAACGATCCCGTGCTGCTCTATCTGCAGGCGGACTTTCTGTCGCAGAAAGGCGTCGACCCGGGGACGCCGGAATTTCAGTTGGCCATGCGCTCGGCCAAACAAGCCGTCTCACTGCGTCCGGGGCTGAGCGGGGCTCGGACTGTGCTGGCGAAACTCTACTTGCAGTCCGGCAGCTATCGGGATGCTGCCGAGGAGTGCCGGAAAGCTTTGGCCGAAGACCCGAAGGACCAGACGGCTTTGTATCACTTGATTCAGGCGTTGCGGAAGACGGACGACAAGGCGGAGATCCCCGAGTTGCTTAAGCGCCTGGCGCAATTGCGCAAACAGACTTCGCATGAAGAGAGCCAGCGCAACCAGTACAAACTGGTGGAAGAAGACAGCCCACCGAAATGAGAAGCGTCCTGGCTCGCCGATGTTCTCAGGACTTCAGCACAACGTATGTGCTGTAGTTTTCCTTGTCGATATTCATAAACGGGCGCATGATGACGCTGCTTCCGTCGGCTGAAGTCGCGGTCCAATCCCCCGTGGAATTGTTTGTGGGCTTGGCTTGCAACAATCCGTTGCGATCGAAGCTGGGTTGCGAGGCCGCTATTGCGAACAGCACAAGCGGCCCCTGCAACAAGGCCACCAGGTTCGGATGATTTTGATCCACAGTCTCCAGCCGAGTTGGCATGGGGAGTTCGAGTTCCACGCGATCGCCGTCTTTCCAAGTGCGCCGGATGCTGGCGAATGTGCCGGGCTGAACCGGATCCGAAACTCGATTACCATTGACGGAAAGCACGGGGTCTGGCGTCGCCCAACCCGGGATCCGGACATGGACCGTAAATTCTTTGGGCTGCGACGCGGACACCGCGATCTGGATTTTGTTGTCGAACGGGTACTTGGTCTCTTGTTGCAGACCGTAGTGCCCGGCAGCGTCATTCCAGTGCACGCGAGAGGGCGTGAAGAGATTTACGTATACGCCGTCGGCTGAGCGCAGGTACGTGCTGACGTGGTAGTCGGCGGCGAGCTGTGGAAAGGTTCCGGAACAGCACGGCCATTTCTGGCCATACCAGACTTTCTTCCCCGTCGCATTGTAGTCAGAGTAATAGAAGGAAGTGCCGTCGGCCTGAATCGGCCAGGCTCCGAGGATCGTGTTGTAGAGGACACGCTCCATGCTGTCGCCATATCGCGAATCCTTGGTGACGCGAAGCAAGTAGCGTGTAATCTTGAAGTGCCCATAGGCGCCGCACGGCGTCTCAAAGCTGGCGTGGGTGAGCGCAAGACTGTCGCCGAGCTGGCCTGTCCCGGGTTCGCCAAATGCTTCATTCGGACCCCATCCACCGGTAGCGAAGCTTTGTGTCTTGGTCAGCATTTCGAACCCGTTCTTGGCGGCTCGCAGATGCTTTTCGCTTCCCAGCGTGATGTAGGCCTGCATGGCGGAACTGAAGGCATTCACGTGGCTGTACGCGTGTTCGAACGGCAGCACGTTGTTGCCTTCGGAGAGCGGATTGAAATAGGTGTCGTCCTCAAGATATTTCTTGGCCATAGTCGCGGTAGAAGGTATCGCCGCTGCGTTGGTAGGCCAGAAACAGATTTTCCGGCAATGTGTAAGTCTCGTCCCAGGTGAAGGATGTGTCTTTATGGGGGCGAGAGCGTTGCTCTTGCCGGGAGAGAGCTTTCTCAGGCAGATAAGCAAGGATGGCGTGAGTCAGTTTCTCGTGAATCTCCATCGCCTGCGGATCGTGTGCGAACTCGTGAGCATCGATCAGGCCGCAGGAAAGCTTGTCGTATGTGTAGGCCGGCAGCCGATAGCCCGCGAAGAATTTAGCCTTTGGATCGAGCGTTTCGCCGTACCCCTTCACGAGGCGATGGATCTTTGCCTTGGTGGGCTCTGAACCCGTCACCGCGTAAGCGCGTGCGAGGCCGGAAAGATATTGTCCAAAGCTGTGACCTGCGATGAAGCCATGAAAGTCATTGTGTTCCAGGCTGAAGCCGGTGAGATCGTACCAGCCTCCCATGTCCTCGCCGGGCGCGGGTAAGCCGGCGACCTGTCGGAAGACTTTGAGAAGACGGTCGTCATCGAGGTTCAGAAAGCGCGCATGGTTCTCTTCGAACTGCCGCTTCATGGGGCCGTCGAGCAACTCCACTTCGGAATAGGCAAATGTCGTAAGGGGAGTATTGACGGCGACGGAGCCCTTGGTTACTTCTGCCTGGGCGGGAATCACGCGGGAGGCGAGAGTGGCCGCGGAGGCGACTGTGGCGGCTTTGAGAAAAGTTCTGCGGCTGAGATGGGTAGACATGGGTGCTCCTTCGCGGAGGTAGCAGCAAACGTTTACCAGTCCAGCTTCCGCCTACCCGCTGCTATTTGTCAACTCGTTCTTGCCGATACTACTTGAGCCTTTCGGCTCAGGCGGCAGTGTCCTGTTGCGCGGCACCCTCGATTTCCACGATGTCGCTCGCGGGCAAGCGAAACTCAGCAGCTCCAATGATTCCGGAAACTTGTTGCGCGCTTCGGAAGCCGACAATCGTGCCAGTCACGGCGGGATTGTTCAGCGTCCAGGCAATTGCTACTTCTCCTGGCGAGCGGCCGTGGCGCGTCCCAATATCGCGAAGACGCTCTACGAGTCTTAGATTCCGGGAAAGCAGCGGCTCCTGGAAGTTAGGGAGATTTCTGCGCCAGTCCTCGGCGGTGAAATTGGCAACTCGCTCGCGTGTCATGGCCCCTGTGAGCAATCCGGCGGACATGGGTGAGTACGCAATCACGCCTATGTTGTTCTGGGCAGCGAAGGGGAGGATCTCCTTCTCGATCGCGCGGGTGACGATCGAATACGGCGGCTGTAAGGATGTGATGGGAGCGATCGCTTGCGCCCTCTGCATCTGGCGCACATTGAAGTTGGAAACTCCGATATATCGGACTTTGCCTTCGGCCTGCAGGCGCGCCAGTTCCGTCCAGCCTTCCTCGATGTCTTCGTCTGGCTCGGGCCAATGAATCTGGTAGAGATCGATCACATCGGTTCGCAAGCGGCGCAGGCTGTCTTCGCATTCGCGCCGAATCGAGTGAGCTTTCAGGGATGCGCCAACATTGCCATCCGCATCCCAGACCCGCTCGCACTTGGTAAACACGTAGGGTCTTGGCGTGCGTCCTTCGAGGGCGCGCGCGACTACTTCTTCCGAATGGCCGAGTCCATAGAGGGCGGCTGTGTCGATCCAGTTGAGACCGTGATCCAGGGCAGCGTGGATGGCCGGGACAGAGTCGTCTTCGTTTTGCGGCCCCATGCTTCCGTTCCAGCCGCTGCCGCCAATGGCCCATGCGCCAATTCCGAGGGCCGTGATGTGGAGATTGCTGTTTCCAAGTCGGCGTGTGTCCACGAAATTCCCCTTGCGATTTAAGGCTATGAAGCAGAACTACGAGAAGGATTGCAAGCTGTGAAATCGCTTGCTAGCTTACACTTTTTGTCGCCGTCCTGGGCGAAAGCGTCGACCTAGAGATCTCTTCCCAAAAAGCTTGACAGCAGGTTTCTAGGGAGGCTATAAGCTAATTCAATCGCCGGGAAAGCGTTTACTGATGTACTGACATCGCGCTGCGGCAGAGGAATACAGTCGAACTGCTTCAGAAAAAGGCGGAAGCGAAATTCTCCCTGCAATACCTCAGACCGAAGGCAACAAACTTGGCACTGCCGGTGGCGAGTGCGCAACAATCGATCGGGGTGGAAGTGTATCCTCCGCCAGGCTACATACGTTAGTCGCTCTGCCAGATCAACAATGTAGATGTACAAGTCTCATCCATTGAGGGATGCCAATGAGTAAGTTTTCCGCCTCCAGACGGCACTTTTTAAGACAGGCCTCCAACGCCGGGCTGGCATGCTCGGCAACAGCAATATTAGGCGGTCGCGCGTTAGCGGCCAATAGTTTGGGGCAGGCCGCTTCCTCCAGCAGTGCAAGCACGCCGGCGCGGGTCTTCGTCGATTCGAGACGGACCATCGCGCCTCTCGATCGCAATCTCTTCGGCTCGTTCCTCGAGCATCTTGGGCGGGCCATCTACGAAGGTATCTACGATCCCGGTTCCAAGTTGTCGGACTCGAACGGATTTCGCAAGGACGTTCTCAACGAAATCCGCCAACTCGGAGTTCCGATCATCCGCTATCCCGGAGGAAATTTTGTTTCAGGCTATAACTGGCTTGACGGCGTTGGTCCGAAAAAGGACCGGCCGCGCGTGCTGGATAAGGCCTGGGACACGATCGAGTCGAACCAGTTCGGCACGAACGAGTTTATGGCCTGGTGCAAAGTCGTGGGCACCGAGCCCCTCATGGGGCTGAATTTGGGAACCGGGACTGCGGAAGAAGCCGCTGCTCTAGTCGAGTACTGCAACGTCGATAAAGGCACGAAGTGGAGCGATCTCCGCCGTCAGCATGGCATCGCTGATCCATACAAGGTGCAGCACTGGTGCCTGGGCAACGAAATGGACGGCCCTTGGCAAATCGGGCACATGTCGGCGACGGAATATGGTCTGAAAGCCGCGGATGCGGCTCGGCAGATGCGATATGTGGATCCCTCGCTGAAACTGATCGCTTGCGGATCGAGCGGTCCGTTCATGCCGACCTACCTCGAGTGGGACCGCGAGGTTCTTGAGCAGTGCTACCAGTATGTGGATGGTCTCTCTCTTCACCGCTACTTTGGCAACGATGAACGCGACAGTGGAGGCGATACTTCGAAATATCTCGCGTTGAACCTGAGCATGGAGCGCCAGATCGCCGAGACGGTTGCGGTGTGCGATTTGGTTCGCGGGCACAAGCGATCCCCGAAAAAGTTGTGGCTCTCCTTTGACGAATGGAATGTCTGGTACCGCACGAACACTGGAGACGCTGTCGACGGACACCGGCAGGAGGCGCCACACTTGCTGGAAGAGGTCTACAACCTCGAGGACGCTCTTCTGGTCGGCGGACTCATTAATTCATTGCTGCGCAATGCCGATCGAGTGAAACTCGCGTGCCTCGCGCAGTTGGTCAACGTCATCGCTCCAATCATGACGGACGCGAATGGGATCGTGCAGCAGACCATCTACTATCCATACAGCTGGGCGCTGCAATTCGCTAGAGGGGCAGTACTCGATTTGCTGGTGCAGTCTTCGACTTACGAAGTTTCTGGTTTGGACCAGGTTGGGCACGTGGATGTCGCCGGTTCGTTGGACCAGGCCGGTGGCAAACTCTCGCTCTTCATCCTGAACCGCGATCTGTCGAAGGCTCACGACGTGGAGGTCGTGTGGGAAGATGTCACTCCGGCGCGCGTGATTTCTGCGTCGATCCTTACAGGCGATGACCTGAAAGCCTCGAACACATTTGCGGCGCCGCGACGGGTCGTGCCGCAATCTTTTTCAGCGCCGGCCAGCAGCCAGGGACGGACGAAATTTGAAGTTCCAGCGCACTCTTACACAGTCGTGCAATGGTCGTTGTAGAAGCTGGGTGAATCAATATGGCTGAAGGTGGAAACATCTCGCGCAGACAATTCGTTACCACGGTGATCTCAGCGGCCGCCGTCTCGTCGCTGCCCGTTCGTTCAGCTCTTGCTGAGGTCGGCGCCAGCGGCAAAGCTGTGGCCCAAACTACGGTTGCGTTGACTGACTCGCCGAATTGGAAAGATCAGGGCGTTGAAAACCTGGCTAAATCACCTCACGCGAAGCTGAGAGATATTCCTGTGCGGGCGGTGACGATCACTGGCGACTTCTGGGCCCGACGCCGCGAGATCAACGTGACCAGAAGCATCCCTACCATGCACGACCTGCTGGAAGCCAACGGCCGCATGAATAATTTTCTTCGCCTGGTGGGCAAGAGCACCGCTGCGCAAAGCGGTCCCGTATTTTCGGACTCCGATGTCTACAAGTGGACTGAGGCCGTCGGATTCGCGCTGCAGTCCGGCGATCGTCCCGAACTTCGGGCTAGCGCCGAGAAGCTGATTGACGAGGTCGTCGCCGTTCAGGAACCGAGCGGCTATCTGAACACTTACTATCAGGACGACCGCAAGTCGCTGCGAATGCTCCCGCAGACTCAAAGCACAGGCCATGAACTTTACAACATGGGACACATGCTGCAGGGAGCGATCGCATATTACCGTGCGACGGGTGATCGCAAACTGCTTGATGCCGGCATTCGCTTTGTTGATGATTTCCTGATCCCGAATTACGGTCCTGCGCCGAAAAAGCCCATCGTTTCAGGCCACCCTGAAATTGAAATGAGCTTGATCGAGCTTTACCGGATCACCGGTGACAAGCGCGAGTTGGATCTTGCTGGCTACATTCTGCAGGGCGACAATCGCATCGAGTTGCCGGAGCGCCGGACGATCTACATGTTTAGCGGAACTCCATTCACGGCGCGCACCAAGATGCAGGGGCATGCGGTGCGGGCGATGTACGCGTGTTGCGGCGCCACGGACTACTATCTGGAGACCGGCGACGATGCATACTGGAAGACCTTGAACACTCTCTGGAACGACATGACTTCCACCAAGATGTACGTGACCGGTGGAGTTGGTTCGCGGTCTGACGGCGAAGCTTTCGGCGACGCGTACGAGTTGCCAAACTTCCGCGCTTACGGCGAGAGCTGCGCGGCCATCGGAAACATGATGTGGAACTGGCGCATGCTCGCGGCTACAGGCGACGCAAAGTTTACCGACGTGATCGAGCGCGCCCTCTACAACGGGATCAATTCTGGGATGTCGCTGGATGGCACGCTCTACTGTTATCGCAATCCGCTGGCGTTTGATCCCTCCACCGGCGATAAGATCCGAAATCCGTGGTACGACGTAACCTGCTGTCCGCCGAATCTCGAGCGCACATTCGGCTCGCTCCCGGGATATTTCTACAGCACCAGCGCGGACGGAATCTACGTGCATCTCTACGACAATTCGGAACTGAACTGGGGATTGGAGAACGGAGTTGGCCTGAAAGTCGCGCAGAAGACGAATTATCCGTGGGATGGCAATGTAGAAATTACGGTGACGCCGGCTGCCCCATCCGAGTTCACCTTTTATCTGCGAATTCCCGGCTGGGCCAATCACTCACAAGTGACCGTGAATGCTAAGAGCGTGACGGGTGCAACACCGGGGACGTATCTTCCGATTCGGCGCCGCTGGTCGGCGGGCGACGTCATTCAGCTTAAGCTCGAAGTCGTGCCGCAGATCATCGAAGCGAATCCTCGCGTGGCCGATGACAGCGGGCGAGTCGCGGTCCAGCGCGGGCCGCTCATTTATTGTCTGGAGGAGATCGATCAGCCGAGCGGCGTATCTCTGAGCGACGTTGCAGTCAATGTGGGACGCCAGCCTGCTGAACAATTCCAAACTGAATTCCGCAGTGATCTGTTAGGAGGAATGGTGGTGCTTCATCATACCGGCGCCCTCTTCGAACGGGGATCGGAGAAGGCGCTCTATTCCCGGTATGGCGGGGAAGAAAAATCGCGGAAAGTTCCGCTCACATTCATTCCTTATTATGCGTGGGCGAACCGGCAAGCGACTTCTATGCAGGTGTGGAATCTGTTGCAGCAGACATAGCTTGCGGCCGGGACTCACCAGGATAGCCGAACGAGAGACAGTCCTTGCCGCGGCAGCTCAAAGTGCAAATGAAGTTGCCCATGTTCGATTGCGATCCATGCGGGCGAGTTCAGAATTTGCAGTTGGCCAGAGCTGAGAAGACGGTCGTATTCACTCGGGGACGGTGATTGCGGCGATCCCATCTGTTTCCACGCGGTGAATGCGTTGCTGTGGTCGGAGTCTATGCGGAAATGTTCCAGCAACCCGCGACGTGCATCAGTCGGTAAGCCAGTGATTGCCAGATCGATGGGTGCTGCTGGGACGGGCACGTCCTCATCGTGGTAGTTCCACACCAACACGTCGACCTCGCGGTTCTTGCGCGTTGCGATTGCGTTGATGTCAGGCAGCGCCCGTACTCCGCTGTGCACAACATCATCGCTGGCCAGACTGCCTGAACTGGTCACCTTGAGCCGTTCGCTGCCCAGTAGCCCCAACATGCGAAAGGCGTTCAGGACGGGCTTGTCTATGCCGTTCGTCGCGAGATCGCGGAACCCGGCGAAGTAAGGTTGGTTCTCAAACTCGAATGCCCAGGTAACGGCTCCGAGAAGATTGACGTGTTCCTGACGTTGCAGTGCCAGGATGTTATTTAGAACCTCGACCGTGTAGGCGCCGTAGAGAGGTCCGTTGCGGTACAAATTCCCCGGATTCTTTTCGGCGGAACAAGCCGCGCAGCCTTCGGGATCGGACTCTCCCAGAATGATGGGAGTCTGTTTCCACTCCGGAAACGAAGCAACGATCTTGAATCCTCGCTCAATGGCCGCGAGCTGGCGGCTGATGCCCATCTGCACGTGATCGCCTTGCCACGCGGGAGATCCCTTGGGATGAAAGCTGACGAAATCAAGGTGCGCTCCTACCTTGCCATTCGCGTAATTCTTCCCGTGTGCGCAATGGTCGAGAAACGCTTGCAGAAATCCTGCAGCTTTGTCATTGCCTGGGCCTGTGCTGTCGGGACCGCCGATCCGGGCTTCCGGAAACGCCCGCAGGACTGCCTCGACTGAGAAATCGTAGAGCTTGAAGTATTCTTCGGGCGTTCCTTGCCAATAGCCAATGTCGGGTTCATTCCATACTTCCCATAGCCACGTCTTCACTTCGTTGTCGCCGTATCGCTCGCGAAGATGGTGAACGAATTGGAAAACGAGTTCAGACCACTTCTGATAATCCTTCGGAGGATAGGCCCAGCCCGTGTAGATGCCGCCTTGCGGAAAGTCGTGACGGTAGGGCTTGGGATGTATAGAGAGCGCCTCGGGCATGAAACCAATTTCGACAAGAGGCTTGATGCCCGCCTCGTGAAACGTGTCGAAAATCTGGTCCAGAATTACCCAGCTATAAATAGGATGGCCGGATGAATCTTCGGTGTACACGTTCGTCGATCCCCACTTGAGAGAGGCAGAGCCGTCGCCGGTAGTCAGCAGATTGTGAGTTCGTATGTAGACCGGCACGGCATTCGCGGCCGCCAATTCGCCGAGCAACTTCTTCCCGTTCGCCGTGTAGGTGTAGTTGGGCTCGTCGTAGCCGAAGTAATTCCAGACGGGCGATAGCTGCCCCCCGGACTGATCAAACTGCACATGGACGCTTACACTTTGCGGCGCCGCTTGTGGCCAGCAGAGGCGAGTGCCTAGAAGGAAAAGAGCAATGCAAGAGAGAAGAGTGTGCCTTCGCCGGTTGCCTTTGCGGCGAGCGCGCATCTGGTCGTCGGTTCCCAGCGGAGAACTACCTTTTGTGCTCATCAGAGTTCCGCCAAGAAAATGTTCTGCCATCATTAACGGGTCGAGAAGCTGAAGACGGTGACGGTGTGGTATCGCCCTCCAGGCTTCAACTCGGTGGGTGGAAAATCGGGATGGTTTGGCGAGTCCGGAAAGTGCTGTGTCTCCAGGCAGAGCGCGGAATGCAGTTCGTACGGTTTGCCGCCTTTGCCTTTGATGGAGCCGTTGAGAAAGTTTCCGCTATAAAACTGGATTCCGGGTTGGTCGGTCAGAACCTTCAGTACCCGCCCGCTGCTTGGATCGTAGAGTTCTGCGGCTTCGGACAATTTGCCTCCGCCGCTGTCCAGGACCCAATTGTGGTCGTAGCCATGACCCAAATGAAGCTGTTCATCGTTCGCGTTAATCCGTGCCCCAACCGCAGTCGCCTTGCGAAAATCGAAGGGAGTCGATGCCACCGATTTCAACTCACCCGTTGGAATGAGTCCTGAGTCGACCGGGGTGAAACGGGATGCGTGGAGCATGAGTTGATGGCTGAGAATGTCACCCTGTCCGGCGAGATTGAAATAAGAGTGATTCGTCAGGTTGACGACCGTGTCCTTGTCGGTCGTAGCAGAATACTCAATTCGCAGATCGCCCTTCACCAGCGTATACCGAACTACAGCCGACAAGTTGCCCGGATATCCTGCTTCGCCGTTCTTGCTCAGATAACTGAGTTCGACTCCATCGGCGATCGGCTTCGCCTTCCACACGACATTGTTGAAGCCGTGCGGGCCGCCGTGAAGAGAATTTGCGCCGTCGTTCAAAGGCAAGGAATATTTCTTTCCATCAAGAGAAAAGGTGCCGTGTCGCAATGCGATTCGCATAGCGGCCGATGAGGGCTCCAAAGAATGCGTCCGAAGGCCCATTGAAGTTTGCGACATAGCCGTCGACGTCATCGAATCCGAGCACAACGTCCGCGGAATTCCCCTTCCGATCCGGCACCTTGAGGGAGACGACAACTCCGCCGTAAGTCATGATGCGAGCTTCGTATGCGCCGTCGCTCAAAGTGTAAATTTCAACTGGGGTTCCGTCCGGAATCTTTCCAAATGGCTGGCTTGTCACTTTCGTCTTAGCCTCCACGGTCAGAGAAAACAGCACTAGACATACCGCAGTGATTGCGACGGATTGCATGACTCTCTGAAAATTCATTCTTTGCTCCTCGTAACTGCCTACGTTAGGCTCCGCCTCTTGCAGATTCTGCGACCGCGATTAGGGTCGGCAGGATGTCTCCCATCCCGTCACCATCCCGCTGTCCCAATGCGAAGTACAACTTGCTATACAACGGGTAGAGGCGGCCATAAGTGCGTTGCGCCGAATCTTCCGGCAAGAACGTACGGTGCGAAGGGCAGATCTTATCCTGTGCCTCCTCGACTGTCTTGAAAGTGCCGGCGGCCAGGAACGCAAAGATCGCTGATCCAAGACTTACCACGCTCTTGGCCGGAACCAGAACTGGACGCCCCAGGACATTGGCGTAAACCTGATTCAGCACATCATTCTTCTGAGGAATGCCGCCAGCGTTGATCACGCGTTTGATTTGTACCTCGTGCTCAGCCATACGATCGAGAATCACGCGCGTGTGGAATGCGGTTCCTTCGATGGCGGCAAAGAGTTCGTCTTGTGCGGTGCTTTGCAAATTCCATCCGAGCGTGACGCCGCGGAGATTGGGATTTACCAGCACGGTACGGTCGCCGTTGTCCCAGGTCATGCGCAGTAATCCCGTCTGACCGGCCCGATAATTTTCCAGACCAGTGCTGAGCGACTTCACGTCGGCGCCAGCGCGAGAGGCAATTGCGCTGAAGATATCTCCCACAGCAGAGAGTCCGGCTTCGATGCCCGTGCGCAGAGGATGCACGCTGCCTTGCACAACGCCGCAAACGCCAGGCACCAGGTTCACCGATGGTGTGATGCCGATGATGCACGTCGATGTGCCGATGACGTTTACCATGTCATCGGTTCGGCACCCGGCCCCAATCGCATCCCAGTGCGCGTCGAAGGCGCCAACAGGGATCGGGATGCCCGCTTTCAGTCCCAGTTTTTCTGCCCAAGCGGAAGACAGCGTGCCAGCAATTTGATCGGAAGTGGAATACTCGCCCTGCAGTTGCTCGCGAACTCCCTTTAATAAAGGGTCCACTTTGACGAGAAAGCTTTCTGGCGGAAGTCCACCGAGCTGCGCGTTCCATAGCCACTTGTGCCCCATGGCGCAAATGCTGCGCTTCACCTTTTTTAGGATCAGTGATTCCGCACAGGGTAGCGGCGACCATGTCGCAATGTTCAAAGGCAGAAACGAACTCCGATCGCTTGTCAGGGTTATGGCGAAGCCAGTGCAGCAGCTTAGAAAATCCCCACTCCGAAGAATAGACCCCGCCACACCACTGGATCGCCTCCAGTCCCTCACGGTGAGCGACGTCGGTGATCTCGGCAGCCTCTCCCTTGGCGCGGTGGTCGCACCATAGATAATACTCACCGAGAGGCTGAAGATTCTTGCCGACAGGGATCACCGATGAGCCTGTGGTGTCGAGCGCAATGGCTTGCACTTGATCGCCTGAAATGCCGGCCTTCTTCAGGACTTCACGAGTCGCGGTTGCGAGCGCCCGCATGTGATCATCGTGGGATTGCGTGGCGTATTCGGGATCTTCGCGCTTGCGATGCAGCGGGTATTCGGCGATCGCAGATTCCAGCAACCCGCGCTCGCTATCGACGAGAGAGACACGAACGCTTAGCGTTCCGAAATCAACTCCAGCCACGATAGCCATCAGCAGGCTCCGTTTTCACAACCGTGATAGTACATGTCCCAGCCGAGATATCGAGTGCTGGCTTCGTATACGGACGATGCCACGGTCGAGAGGTTCGCTGCCACGTGATGTTCGAAACCTCTCTCGCAAATGAAATGCAATAGCTTTTGCAGTTGGGGTATCTCAACCACACCCGCTCCTCCGAACGTATTCAGGGGGTCATCCGTGAAGCGTCCTTCGCCCACGTAACCGCGCATCTTGCCTGAAGTGTCGTCCGTAGAGAAGCGGGCAAAACTCATTTGTTCTGGTTTGATCAGGCCAACGCAAGTTCCGAATGTGTTCTCTTTGCCGACGGTGCCCGCGATGATTTCCTGAAAATCCATTTTTACGGAGCGGAAGAAATGTTTCGGCAAGTTCGAGCAATGGAAGCAAACCGCCTTGTTCGGATCGGATCCATAGTTATTATTCCAATCGAGAAGTGCCGACGGGCTGCCTGAGGCAAGCTGCAATGCGTGCATACCCAGTACGCCGCAAATATCGACCTCGCAGGCGCTCGACAGGAGTTCGTTGCTCATCATGCTCATGATGGTGCAGGGAACTACGCCGAGATTTTCTTCAATCGAAGTCCAGCACTGGACCGCGCTGACCTTGACTTCGGTGGCGGCCATCCACTGGTCGACGACCGCTCCCAGTTTCGCCATCTTCATCAAGGCGGCCGCGGGTACATTGCCGGCTTCGACGTATTTCTTGATGGCGGCGAGTTTAGCCTGCGCATGATCGTCATTGTCTTTCATGCGTTCAATCCGGCCCAGGACTTCGGAAAGGTCCAGGGTCTCGATGGAGATGCCCTGCGATTCCAGTATCTTCTCGCTATAGCGCACGGTGTTAAAAGCCGTTGGACGCGCGCCGATGGCGCCGACACGCAGGTTGCGAAACCCGTCTACCACCCGGCAAACACCTGAGAACCATTGCAGATCCTTGGCGAACTCTGGCGAGTCGAGACTCTCCGTGTGCAGAGTGGTAAGAGAGTAGGGAATGCCATACTGCCGCAGATTGTTGCAGGCCGACATTTTTCCGCAAAAGCTATCGCGCCGCGAGGCGATGGTCATTTTCGGTGGATCATCGGGCGTAGCTTGAATAAGTACCGGCACGCGAAGATCGGCCAGACGCAACGTGTCGGCAATCGCGCGCTCTTCGCCGAAGTTCGGTAACGTCACGATGATTCCGTCGATCCGGTCGCGATTGCGCTTGAACAGGTCGGCACAGCGCCGGGATTCCTCACGGGTTTCGACCGCGCCATATTTACTCTCACTCGGTGAGAGGGCCACTACATCGATCCCGTGCGCCTCAAGCACACGCAGAATTTCTTCACGGCCCGTCTTGGCCAGATGATCGGGAAAGAATCCCCGGTTTCCCACGATCACACCCATCGTCATCTTCTTTTTCGCCATATAAGCCCCTACCCCTAGCCCTGTCGCGCTCGCTCGTTTTACGGTAATCGTTTACTCAGATTATCGCAACTTAGACTATTCCCGTGCCCGGTGAGTTTGCAACCTCGTTCTTAGGGCATTCAGGCAAGGTTTTCGTCAGAAACACCGGTCGAGAGGCGGAGGAGTTTTCGTTCTACCGCTGTATTGAAGATGATGCGTTTCGAGATTTCCCGCCCCCGGATCCCTTGGAGGAACCTTGGCCCCGGCCGGTTTGGGCCAACGCTGTAGAACGCCTTAGCACCAGACTGGTCGGCAGTTCATATTCGTGGCGTTCGTGGGAGGGCGGATCGCATTCGACCTCGTTCAGTAAAGCCCGGAAGGCAATTTTGGCTAGTTCCTTCTGGGACATTTGAACCGTCGTCAGCGGAGGAGTCGTAAACTCAGCCAAGCGGATGTCGTCAAAGCCGACCACTGAAAGCTCGTCGGGTATCTTGATGTTCTGGTCATAGGCTTGCCGCATGACTCCGATTGCGGTCATATCATTGGAGCAGAGGACGGCGGTCGGCCGAACGCTCAAATTGCTCAGCTCAACGAGCGCGCGCATTCCTCCCTCCAAGCGGTGATCCCCAACAACGATCAGGTCGGGAGAGAGTCCAATCTCCGTCATGCAAGCTTTGAAAGCTTCTCGCCTGGCGAGAGCAGATTTCAGATGTAGCGGGCCCGCCACAAAAGCGATGCGAGTGTGCCGGAGCGCAGCGAGATGTTGTACGGCCTGCCGGATTCCGCTCTGATAGTTGATCTTGATATTGGCGATTCCTCTTACGTCCGGCCCTACGTCAACGAACACCAGTGGAACCTTGCGATAGCGAAGGTGTTCGAGCAAGGTCTCTTCCATGCCAAACGTTAAGATCGCGACGCCATCCACGCGGCGTTCGATCATGCGCCGAACCGACAATTCCATCCTCTTGGGATCGTTCACCGTTGAAGTAAGCAGTATTTCGTAGTTATTTTCGACGGCGAGATTTTCGAAGGTTTGAACGATTTCTGGAAAGAAAGGATTGGTGAATTCGGACACGATCAAGCCAAAAATCCGACTGCGTCCTGATACGAGGGCGCGAGCCTGAGTATTGGGGTAGTACCCCAGTTCGTCTACTACCTTCCACACTCGTTTGGCTAGTTGAGGATCGACCGTTGGAACCCGGTTGATTGCTCTGGATACCGTCGCGGTGGATACTTTCGCTCTCCGAGCGATCTCACGGATGTCCATGGACATTAATCATTGAAAAAGGCGGAACGACAATCCAACATCCTAACATAGCAGCGAAGACTGCTCCATATTCGCCGTTGCGCGCCGGAAAACGTTTGCCCCCCCATCTTACGTTCGGAACTTCTCCTGGCGAACCCTGTATTTTCGAGATTAGTGACCAGTGATCTCCAGCCAAGTCTCTTCTTTCTGAAGTGGAACAACATAGGCGCCGCGCCTGGATTCGAGAGGCGATGCAGGATGATATTCGCCGACGCCATTAACTTTGGCCGGTTGTTCGATTCGTAACAGCGCCTCTGGGGTGGCTTCCGTCGCGGCGGCCAACTGCACTCGTACGGCTCCGGTGCGGTGATTCACCTCGACAGTTTCAAATTTACCCGCGTCGAGCGTAAGCCACAATCCGAGAGACGCGATGTAAACTCGTGCCCGATACGAATCGCGCGGGGTGACCGTGACCACATCACCGCGCGTTTTGACATTCCCGCCAAACGCGATCCAGCCGAAGTTAGGGTGATCCACGAGGTAGGTCGCGGTGTTCCAAGCGTGTCCAAAGAAGTTTGGGCCGTAGTCGCCACTGTAGGGATCGGGTCTCAGCATATCGGGGAATCCGTGGAAGGCTGCCGCGGCAAACCCGTCCTGGTCGATATCGGTGAGGGCGCCCATCGTTCCACCATAGCCAACACGCAATAGGTAGACATCTTCGGGATGTTCACGATACTCAGTGAGCACCGGGATTGCGTTCAGCCCCGAGCCATAGTGGTGCAGTTGCCGCTCTAATCGCGTGTCTTTAGCGGCGAAAATGAAGTCCCAATACCGGCGTGCGCTGCCGTTGTAGCCCCAGTGAGGAATGGCCGGATCGTATCCGAGAATTGCGTCGAGCGTTACTTCAGCTTTGTCGTGATAGCCGAAGTATTTCGTCCAAGCGTAGACCTCTTCTTGGCCAGTGGAATCCCAAGGCATCTCGCTGCCGAACGGGTAGGCCTGCTCTTTCCAGCGATCGGCACGCGCGTGCATTTTGTTCTCTAGATCAGTTGCTTGTGTATTCATGCCTTCGCGCTTGAGGTCGGCCAATATCTGGACAAAAATCGAGCCTTCCATCTGACCGAACACTGCCAGGTCTTTGGCATATGTCGTCATCGCAATGGAAGTCTGGTAAGCGTGGTCCAGATACCAATCCCATGGATGGTTGGTGACCAATCCCTTGTGATCGCGAGCCAATCGATAAAGCACCCAGTACGCCGCGGCCACATGCGGATAGTCATAAGAACGATCGACTGCCTCCGACGCCTGCTTGTTCCAGCTTGTCCAGGATTTCCAGTCAAAGCTGCTGTTGTAATAGTTGGGAGGCATCTGGTCCGGTTGATAGTAGAAGAGGCTCTTGCGTACGCCGTATGGATGAGGCCCATCCTTGGATTGCAAACCGCCCCATAAAACGCCGTCGACGAATTGCTGCAGTTTGTCCAGCTCTTCTTTATTCGGCTGAACCAGTTCCTTCATGACCGCCGCCAGCCATGAACCGGCACCGCCCTCGTCGCTCAGACCTGCGATCCACACGCGACTGTCCTGCAGCACCATCTGATTCGCCTCGCGGTCGTAGGTGATGGGCGCGGGAGCGCGGTGAAACGGATCGCTCGAATCAGCGAACCACTGTTTGGTAGTCAAGAAGTGGCCCATGTCGGCGACCACCTGTTCACTCGGCTTGATGACGAAGTACTGGATGGTTTGCACCGTCCGATCGTCGTAAGTGACGGTCAAGCGCGAGCGCCCCCACGTCTTGCCTTGCAGCGTGTACGCCTTCCAGTTTTTGTGATCGGACGAATCTTCGCGGATTTCGAGTGCGGACGCGGGCTCAACCTTCAACGATTTGACCGGCTTGCCGTACTTGAGAAATAAGCGGCCCTCCATGTCCTCGGGCAACACGTATCCCGGCACGCCGACCGCGACCGGGCGATGATCGTCTGCAAGGGTCTTTTCTATATTTCGAATCGAATCAGAAACGAGGAACTTGAGCCCGTAGGCTTTTGATTCGCCCGGCGCAAGCGTGAGGATCGTGGGAGCGTTCCAAGGCTTTGCGTTTTTCCATTCGTTCTCGGCATATGCCTCACTATGGACCATCCACTCGTAAAATCCCTCGAACGTGATTCCTCTCGGGGTGGGATCAGTGAACACCGGAGCAGCGCCCCAGCGGCCTTTCCTGTCGAGAATCGGGTTGTAGGCTTCGAAGGGCGTTCTGCCATCGGGGACGACCACGAGTGCCGGACCGTGCCCGTTCAACCGGGTCACTTGCAGGTACCCTGCGTCCTCACCGATGTAGGGGTCGTAGAACGAACAGATCGCGTGAGCCTGATCGAGCGAGCGATCGTTGAGCACATTGTTAAAGATCATCGGAATGCCCAGTGCTCCGATCTGAACCGGTTTTGATGAGATGTTGGTCATCGCGAAGCGCAAGACGAGTTTGCCTTCATCCACCGCCCAGGTTCTGGTGATTCGCAATGGAATATCAGCAGGCAGCGTGGGAGTGAGATCTGCTGCGGCCAACACGCTCGCAGACGCGGGTAACGTCTTCACCGGGGTGCGTGCGGATGAGGTCGAATAATTCTTCCAGTCGGTTGAGCCTTCCATACGCAGACGAAGGGTGATGTCACCTAAATGAAAATATCCGTTTTGCGAACGTTCCGTCAGCAAGTCGCCGGGAGTGAAGTCGAAGCCGTCTGCTCCTTTGGGTTTAAGAGCAGCCACAGTCTGAGACGAACGCACCAGGGTCAGCGTGAAGTCAGGAGTGTCATAGTCTTGCACTCCCTGTGCCAGCATCGGACCAGGAGTCGGAGGCTTCTTCTCATTCGGGCGTTGTGCGCTGGCGTCGGACATTAAGCATGAAAGAAGCAGAGCCATTGCGGTGGCAATCGTGCGAAATCCAGTGAGCTGCATTTTCGTTCCTCGATCTTTCACAATCACCACTGCGATCATCGTCTGCCTAATCTAGAGACCGCCGAGAAGTCCTCGTCACCGTAGCCTTCAGCAATCGCTTTTTGGAAGACCGCAAGGGCCGCGGCCGCCGTCTGCAGAGAAATTCCTTCAGATGACGCCTCCCGCACGGCATACCCCAGATCCTTGGCCATCCAGCGCAGGGCAAAGTTCGGAGTGAAGTCATTGGTAGCAACTCGTTCTGCGACTCGCTTCACGATTCCGCTTCCTGGAGCGCCGCCTGTGAGAATGGACATCGCCTTGGCGCGGTCAAGACCTCCGGCGTCGATCATCGACACCGCCTCGGCAAACGATGCTGCCTGCACTCCGCAAAGGAAGTTGTTGATGAGCTTCATAAGCGCGCCGCTACCAGTCGGACCGAGATGCACCACATCGCGGCCGAGCACCGTAAGCACAGAGCGCGCTGCGTCGAGAGTTTCCGTTGAGCCCCCGACAAGGAAAACTAATTCACCCGATGCGGCATGAGGCTTGGTGCCGGTGACCGGAGCATCCAGGAAGCGGCAGCCGCGCTCGGCAGCTTTGCTTGCGAGTTCCTGAATCCAGTTGCCACTTAGGGTGCTGGATTCGATCAAGACTGAATTCGGCCGCGCACCGTTGAGCGCTCCGTTCTCTCCCAGCCAGACATCTCGGGACGCGTCGTCATTCGCCACCATGCTGAGAATGATTTGTGATCGCGATGCCGCTTCCCGCGGCGAGTTGGCGACGAACGCTCCTGCACTGGCGAAGGGAGCGCTTTTTTCACGATTGCGGTTATAGACCGCCAACCGAAAGTTCGCGGAGAGTAGACGATTCGCCATACCCGAGCCCATGATGCCGAGTCCGAGAATTGCAACGTGTGGTTTTGACATGTTTTCACTCATGATCGTTTCACTCATCCCAAAGGCCTCACCCGAATAAGAACCGGTTTCGATTTATCTATACGCACCGCGTTTCGCAACGGTCGCCCGTAGCCTTCGACGGAGACTTGCATGACATCCCCATCTTGCAATCGAATCTGATCGCTAAAACTCAGGCAGTCCGTTCCAAAGAAATGAATGTGGACATCTCCAGGCCGGCGATGACCTTCAAACTTGAAATGATGATGTTCAATATTGCCCAGGCTGTGGCACATCTCTGCTTGCCCGGTGCGAAAGCTCTTGGTCCAGTGAACAGCCCCGTTCCTCTCGATCGTAGCGGCAACTGGCACGGAGTCGAATTCCGCATCTACGACAAGCTCCGGACCAAGGGCACAGGTGCGGAGTTTCGAGCCCGCGAGGTTCAGATAATTTCTTTTCTCAAAGGCATGATCGGAAAATTCGTTCCCCATCGCCATGCCGACGCGATATGGCTGGCCGTCTGGAGCAATGACATAAACCCCCGCGATCTCGGCCTCTTCGCCGCCGTCCTCGGCATAGGGTGGAATGTCGAGCGGTTCTCCGTGCGCGCGCAATGCAGTGCCCGTGCCTTTGTGGAACCACTCTGGAGGAATCCCGATGCTTCCTTCGGGTGGGCGGCCTCCCTCGACTCCCCAGCGGAACATCTTCATGCTGTCGGTCAGATCTTCGGTTGCGGTCGCGTGCATGGACTGGCGGCCACGCGCACTGCCGAGATGGGTTAATCCGGTGCCGGAAATCAGGCAACGCGAGAGCTCTTCAGGATGGTCAATCGCCGGTAGCAGCCGCCATTCGGAGCGGCCGTCGTAGATCGGATCGTACTCCAGCGTTTCATGCTTGGCGCGCTGTCGCACCATGTCGCTGAGCTTCATGCCGGCCGCAATCGCAACCCGCGCCAGTTCGAAAATCGAAGAGCAGCCGTGGAGGAATCGGACGTTAGGTTCCTGGATCAGAGCGACCCGCCGAAGGTTTCCTTTCCTGACTTGTATGAGTCGTGTCATGGGATCCGGAGAATTTGAAAATTATTCGATGACCTCAAACTGCTCGAGGCCGGATTCGTTGATGGTGAGCCCGAGACCCGGAGTGTTGTCATCGAGATGGACGTAGCCTTCCTTCGCCCTGGGTTCACCCTGAAAGACATACCAGAACAACTCGTTGCCCACTTCGACATCGACGATCGGAAAATATTCGGCCATCGGCGAGTTCAAACTCGCCATGACGATGTGGTAGTTGTGCATCTGGCCGGCATGAGGAATCACCGGCACAGAATGCGCTTCTGCGAGGGCGGCGATTTTGCGGGCCTGCGTGATGCCTCCGACACGATTCGTATCGAACTGGATGTAGTCGAGAGCATGCGCCTGCAGCAGTTCACGGAATCCGTAGAGCGTGAATTCGTGTTCGCCCCCAGCGATCGGAATGCGCCCGTAGGATTTCAGCTCGGCATAACCGTGAATGTCATCTGGAATTACCGGCTCTTCCAGCCATCGGAGATGAAAAGGCTCGAGCAGAGGCAACATTCTCTTGGCGTAGTCGAGAGTCCATCCCATATAGGCATCCGCCATCACGTCGATACTCTCGCCGACTGCTTCGCGAACCGTGCGCACCAACTGAACATTCTTCTGCATTCCGCTCGCACCGTCTGCGGGTCCCCACCCGAACCGAAGTTTCATGGCTTGATAGCCCTCATCCTTATATCGCTTCGCTTCCGCTGCCAGTTCGTCGAGGCCTACGCTATAGAGCCGCGAGGCATAGACGGGAATACGAGGTTTCGTCCTGCCTCCAAGTAGGCGATAGACAGGCTGTTTCGCGGATTTGCCCAGCAGATCCCACAACGCGATGTCGACCGCGCTGATCGCCACCATGCCGATTCCTTTTCGGCCAAATGCCATCGTCTTGCGATACATGTGTTGCCACAAGCGCTCGATGTCCCACGGATCTTGGCCGAGCAGCAGAGGTTTGAGATAGAGATCGATCACCTGCTTCGTAACTTGCGGCGCGAGAGCAGCATTGCCCAACCCTACATGACCGTCGTCGGTGAACACCTCGACGATCAGCCAGCCATGAAATGTAAAGGTCCGCATTGAAGCTTCTGGAAGTTCCAGCAGATCCATCGGATTGGTGCAGAAATGTGGAGGCAGTGGAACGGTCTTTCCACGCCAGCGCACGACCCGGGTACGAACCTCGGTGATCTTCATGCAACTCCTCGGTTCAACTGCGGTTCGAATTTCAGAGGCAACAGAACGGGGATGGTGATCAGAATAATCAAGAATGCTGCGATGTGTAGAGTCCCTGCGATCCGGAAAACTGCGCTGTACCCGAAGCCATGGTCGAGCAAATACCCAACGATTTCGCCGAAGACAATGCCTCCCATCGCTCCTCCGAAACCAACCAGGCCGGCGACTGATCCGACTACATTCTGTGGGAACAGATCGGCGGGAAGAACCATCACCAGAGTCGACCACGACTGCTGGCCGAAATACGCCAGGCAGAACAGTGCGATTGCTGAGGACGCGGGAACTGACGGGACCAGAATGATGAACGGCATGACGGAGGCGCTGAGTCCAAGCGCGACTTTCCGTGCTACGCCAAGCGAGAACTTGCGTCGGACCAGGTAACTCGAAAATCCGCCCCCTAACAGGCATCCGACCCCTGCGGCAGCGCTAGGCATCCACGCAAAAGCGCCGACAGCTTTCACATCAAATCCGCGGGCATCGTAGAGATATTTTGGAAGCCAGAACAGATAGAAAAACCAGGCTGCGTCGCTCAGGAATTTCGCGCTCACCAACCCCCACGTCTCGCGGATGCGAAACAAATGTGTCCAAGGCAGAATGCGCCGGCTCCGGCGTGAAACTCATGGCGGATGAGCCCAGAGAAGCTGTAGGAGAATAGGAAAGCCTCCACCACGCAACCCAGGCGATCCCCAGGCCGCCGGTGAGAACGAAGATCCACCGCCAACTGGCGTAACCGAGAACCAGGGCAATGAGAGGAGGGGCGGCAACCGCTCCGACGGCAGTTCCAGCGTTGATGATGCCCATTGCCGTCGCGCGTTCTTTCGCCGGAAACCATTCCGCAACCGCGCGGGTAGCGGCGGGAAAGCCACCGCCCTCGCCCACGCCGAGCAGAAATCGGCTCGCGAGCAGCATTGCGAAGCTTGCGGCCAGCGCGTGACTCGCACAAGCGAGCGACCAGAACAACATGATTGCCATGAACCCTCGATGGGTTCCGAGAAGATCCACCAGCTTGCCTCCGCCTGCGTACATCAAGGCATAAGAGAACAGAAACGCGGACTGAAGAGCAGAGAATTGCCCATTCGTCAGGGGAATGTCTTTGCTGATCGCTTGCACGGCGACCGGCAGAGTCTGGCGGTCAAGATAGCTGATCGCGATCGCTGCGCTGACCAGGATGGCAATTCGCCATCGCAAAATATTTTCCTCCGTATCCCAAGGTCCGGTTCCCAGATTGCGATGAGTTTGGATTATACGCGAGTGGTAAACGTTTACTCCATTTGGCGATTTCCGCTACAATCACCCGATCCGGGCGTCCCAAAACGCTACATAGGTTTTTAAAAACGGTTGCTGCCCTAGGGCATCGGTCGCAACCGGGAAAGAGTGAGTCTATGAGTCCACGATGGAATCGCCGCGACGTCTTGAAGGGACTCCTCGCCGCTTCCACCGCCATGGTGGTTCCAAAGCGCGAAGCGGCCCAGGATATCGCCCCGAGTTCCGCAACGGAAATCGAGATACAAATTACTCCGATCAGCAGCCTACACATTCAGGCTCAGCATCCTCCCGGTGAACAACGGAGCCGTTGCGAAAATCCCTACCGACGGGTCACTCGTCAGAGACTCCTGGGGCGGCCCAGTTACGAAGCTACGGTCAGGATCGGCAGAGGCGGTTCCGGTCGGCAATCTCCGTCTTAAGGTTTCTGTCCCTCCCGCCAGCATCAAAGTTGCGAATGAACGTGGCGACCTGATCCAGCAATTCGATTGGGACGAGAATGCGGGCGTTCTCTCATTCCTGAATGGAAGTTCACCACTCCTCGGCTTAGGCGAGGGCGGTCCACAATTTGACCGTCGTGGAGTAACGGACTCCATGCGCAGCGGACAAGGCGCCTACAAACTGGCGACCCACGGCGGGCGGGTTCCGATTCCATGGATCATCAGCACGTCCGGCTGGGCGATTTTCTTTCACCAACCATACGGCACCTTCGACTTCACAGGGTCGCAAGGGAAGTTTCAAACCCAAAATCACGGCGCCGCGCTGGATTTGTTTTTAGTAGCGTCACTAGATCCCGCCACGATCATGGCGGAATATGCTCGTATCACGGGGTTCGCTGAGATGCCTCCGCTGTGGAGTCTCGGTTATCAACAATCGCATCGCACCCTTGCCAGCCGTGAGGAAGTGCTTTCCGAAGCAAAAACATTTCGCGAAAAGAAATTGCCCTGCGACACGCTGATCTATCTGGGTACGGGCTTTTGTCCCTCCGGATGGAATACTGAGAACGGCTCGTTCGTTTGGAATTCTCAAGTCTTTCCCGATCCCAAGGTAATGCTCGACGAGTTTCACAAAGATCACTTTCATGCCGTGCTGCATGCGGTCATTCTGTCCGACAGACTCCATGGCACAGTGCACGATCCCTGTGACCTGACGCGTTTTGATGAGGAGTCTGCAAGCTGCTATTGGGACGCGCATCGCAAAGACTTTGCCATGGGCGTTGACGGATGGTGGCCCGACGAAGGTGATCCGCTCGATATTCCCTCGCGACTGGTCCGCAATCGCATGTACTGGGAAGGCCCGCAGATCGATCGACCGAATGAGCGCCCCTATGCGTTGCATCGCAACGGCTACGCGGGCATGCAGCGTTACGCTTCTTTCCTGTGGTCCGGAGATGTGTACTCCACGTGGGAAACGTTAAAGACTCACATCCCGATCGCGCTCAATACCGCGCTCAGCGGCGTTCCGTACTGGGGTACCGACATCGGCGGCTTCGTTCCAACTCCAGAACTTACGGCGGAGTTGTACTTGCGGTGGTTTCAGTTCGGGGCGTTCTGTCCGCTGTTTCGATGTCACGGTCGCACGTGGAAGTTGCGCCTGCCCTGGGGATGGAATACTGGAGATCCCGGTCCGGTCGAAATTCGAAATTACGGTGGGGCGGCGATTCCCGATTCCAGCCAATTGCACGATGCTCGAGTCGAACCAATCTGCCGGAAATACCTGGAGCTGCGCTATCGCATGTTGCCCTACCTGTATAGTGCGGTCCACGAATGTGCGACCACCGGCATGCCGATCATGCGTCCTCTGTGGCTGCATTTCCCCGACGATCCCAAGGCGGTCGAATGCTCCGATCAGTATTTGTGGGGTAAGAACATTCTGGTTGCACCTGTACGTGGAGAAGGGAGCAACAATGCGTCGTGTTTATCTGCCGCGCGGCGCGTGGTACGACTTTTGGACGCACGAACGAGTTGAAGGTGGCCGCGAGATCAGCCGGCCCGTCGATCTTGAAACGATCCCGCTGTACGTCCGGGAGGGATCGATTCTGCCGCTGGGTCCGGTGAAGCAGTACACCGGCGAGAAGATCGATGAGCCGCTTTCTGTTTCGATTTATCCCGGGGCCGATGCCTCGTTCCTACTCTATGAAGACGACGGGATCTCCTTCGATCATCGTAAAGGCGAATGGATGGGAATCCAGATGGCTTGGGACGACGAGCGCAAAGCATTCCATTTGCAACTGGCTCCGGGTTCACGCATGCTAACTCCCAGAACCCGTTCGATTACGGTAGAGTTATCCGGAACTAAACATAGCGTCACATTCGAGGGAAGGTCGGTCGAAGTTTCGTTCCGAGAGTAACCGCGCTGGAAATCAACAACTCGAAAACAGCAGCCAGAATTTGGGGAAGACAGAACGATGAAATATCGTCCGCTCGGCAGAACCGGCTGGATGGTTTCTGATGTCAGCTTCGGAGCTTGGGCCATTGGCGGCGCCTGGGGACAGGTCTCCGAGAAGGATGCGCTAGAGGCGCTGCACCAAGCAATCGATTCCGGGGTTAATTTCATCGACACGGCCGACGTTTATGGCGATGGCCGCAGCGAACGCCTGATTGCCAGGCTCAAGAGGGAGCGCAAGGACCAGATCGTTGTTGCAACAAAAGCTGGCCGCCGCCTGGCGCGCCAGACGATCGAAGGCTACAGCCGCGAGAACCTCGCGGGATGGATCGAAGACAGCCTGCGCAACCTCGCGACCGATACGCTTGACCTGCTTCAATTGCATTGCCCTCCCACCGGTCTCTACGATCGCCCTGAAGTTTTTGCGATCCTCGATGATTTCGTGCGAGCGGGCAAAATCCGCTACTACGGAGTCAGCGTAGAAAAAGTCGAGGAGGCCCTGCGGGCCATCGAGCATCCCAACGTGCAGGCCGTTCAAATCATCTTCAACTGCTTCCGCCAAAGACCCGCGGAGGTTTTCTTTGCGCGCGCTAAGCAGAGGCAGGTCGGCATTCTTGCTCGCGTGCCACTGGCTAGCGGCTTGCTCACCGGCAAACTTCGACAGGATTCCACTTTTGCCGCTGACGACCACCGCAACTTCAATCGCCACGGAGAGGCCTTTGACGTGGGTGAGACGTTTTCGGGAGTCGACTTTAAAGTCGGTCTGGAAGCAGTTGACGAGATTCGACGGCTCTTACCGCCGGGCGTATCGATGAGTCAATTTGCGTTGCGCTGGATCCTCATGTTTGATGCCGTTAGCTGCGCCATCCCCGGCGGAAAGCGCCCGCAGCAGGTTTCGGAAAACTGTCATGCTTCCGATCTACCGCCGCTCACCTCGGAAAACATTGCGGAAGTCGAACGCATCTACAAACAGAAGATTGCGCCTCTGGTGCATGAACGCTGGTAAATACGAGGATTACTGCCTGAGAGGACGTAACCGGCCAGAAGTGCACTAATGATTGTCCGCGACCGATATCTCGTCCGCGATCGCCTCGCCAACCTCGCGAGTGCTGGCCTTGCCTCCTAGATCAGGAGTGCGGATATCTGATCTCTCAAGCACCGTTTCGAGCGCACCCTCAACCGCCAGCGCCGCCTTCGATTCGCCGAGATGCTGCAGCATCATTGCCCCGGACCAGATCTGAGCGATGGGATTCGCGATTCCTTTTCCCGCGATGTCGGGCGCGGATCCATGCACCGGCTCGAACATCGACGGATACTCACGTTCCGGATTCAAGTTTGCCGAGGGAGCTAATCCAATCGAGCCTACGACTGCGGCTCCGAGATCGGAAAGGATATCCCCGAAAAGATTCGATGCGACTACGACGTCGAACCAGTCAGGATGTTGCACAAAGTGCGCGCTCAAAATATCAATGTGGTATTGATCGGTTCGGACATCGGGGAAATGTTTCGCCGCAGCAGAAAAGCGTTCATCCCAGAACGGCATGGTGTGAATGATGCCATTTGATTTCGTCGCCGATGTGACGTGACTCTTGCGATTTCGCGCCAGATCGAAAGCATAGCGCAGAATGCGGTCGCACCCACGCCTGGTGAAAATGGTTTCCTGCACCGCTAGCTCTTGTTCCGTATTGCGATAGAGGCGTCCTCCAACCTCGGAATACTCTCCTTCGTTGTTTTCACGCACGACGCAGAAGTCGATCTGGCGAGGCGGAAATCCCTTGACCGGTGATTCAATCCCGCGCAGCAATCGGATCGGCCTCAGGTTGACGTACTGCTGAAATGCTCGGCGGATCGGAATTAGCAATCCCCAAAGAGACACATGATCTGGAACACCGGGATATCCGACGGCTCCCAGGTAGATGGCATCGAAGCCGCGCAACTGGTCAAGGCCATCCTCGGGCATCATGAGGCCAGTCTTGAGATACGTCTGGCAACTCCAATCAAAATGATGCCAGTCAAAAGTTATCTGATACTTCCGTCCGGCGGCTTCGAGAACCCGAAGGCCTTCGGGGACAACTTCATGTCCAATCCCGTCTCCCTCAATCACTGCGATCTTGTAACGATTCACGACGCCTCACTCAGACACTAGCAGAAGTGCTCGAGGAACCTGTGCACGGAGCGGATTACAAACTTGCGTCGACTCTAGCGTGCAGCGTAATGCTTGGTATTTTTGGTGCGGGAGTTGAACACTTCAAAAGTCCCATCCGGCCAGGCATTTAACTCCAGATAATTGGCGGCGTCGGGGCCTTCAGGGTTTGCGATGAATTCGGCAGGAACATTGTGTGCTGCGCCGCCTTCCTCTGAAAAGTGCAATTGCCACAGGTTCTCCAAGCGAGGCGACTTCTCAATCGTGTCCCACGCCGATGGAGTCCCACCTTTCTTGGCGCCGTTGTCCATGATCGCCACGCGAGGCGCGATCGCATTTAGGAATGCAGGACTATTGCTCTGATACCAGCCATGATGCGAGACGATGTATATATCGACGTTGCCAATCTTGTTGATTGGACACACTAACTCCATTTCCTTGTCGCGAGTCAGATCGCCCAAGTCCAAAATCTTGAGCTTGCCGAATGTGATGAGTGTGCCCAGCGAACGCAAGTTTTCGGTTTGATCGGGCGGGAAGTGTTCCGCATTTTTGCAGCTGGAGTTCTCTTGTCCCGCGCCCTGCAGGGGATGCTCAATCAGAGCGCCATCCGAACTGATAACGGTGGTCTCGATTCCTTTTATCGGGAGACTCTCTCCGGGCTTGAGCGTCAGCCGTTTGACCTTTTTCGTGGCCAGCAGTTGCTGATAGGCGTGCCAGACTTCGACGGTCGGAGCGTCTGTACTTTCGCGGTTGTCCCCGTGGTCGAGCACTGTTCCCACCGGAATTCGCGCCACCAGCTGGGGAAGGCCGCCTACGTGGTCGATGTGGAAATGCGTGATCAAAACGTAATCGATCTTACTGACGCCCGCTTTCTTGGCCGCCGCAACGATGCGGTCGGCATCCCGCCCGTCGTTGCCCGACCAACCGGTGTCGATGAGAAGTGATTGGCCTTCGGGTGTGACGAACAGGGTCGCCTGCCCGCCTTCGACATCGACGAAAAATATGCGGAGCGCCTTCTCGTGGCTAGGAGCGGACCACACGCACGAGGAAAGCAGGACAAACATCAAGATGGCGGCGGGCAATCTCCACTTGCTCAGGCATGGCCGGGAACGCAGTGACGCATGAGACATTCTCAGATCCTTGAACCAGAGATGCGAAGCACCGAGATCATCTTCCACTGGGTTCTTCTCGTCAAGAAGAACGTTGTAGCCCTTGCGACGTGGCTCCTTGTGAGCCAATGACGCGCTCTTTACCCATCCTCCGCGGCTTAGATGATGGGACGGACTGAGGGCTATTCATTTTGCCCAGCAATCCACGCGCTTACTTCCGAATCCAGCACATCGAGAGGAAGCGCTCCATTCCCCAGCACCTCGTCATGGAAGGCGCGGAGATCGAATTTGTCGCCGAGTTTCTGGCGCGCCTGCTCACGTAATTTCAGAATTTCCAGCTGCCCCAGTTTATAAGCCAGCGCCTGGCCAGGCCACGCGATGTAGCGGTCGACTTCACTCTGAATGTTAGGCTCATCCATCGCCGTGTAGCGATGGAAGTACTCGACCATTTGCTCGCGGGACCAATGCTTTTCATGCACTCCGGTGTCGATCACCAGCCGGATCGCCCGCCACATTTCGTTTTCCAGCCGACCGTAGTCGCTGTAGGGATCCCGATAGTGGCCAACTTCCTTGCCGAGCCGCTCTGCATATAGAGCCCAGCCCTCGACGAACGCCGTGTATCCAGCGTGGCGCCGGAACTCGGGCAAGTTTCCCATCTCCTGCGCGAGGGACAGCTGCAGATGATGACCGGGAATGCCCTCGTGATAGGCGATCGCCTCAATGTTCAGCACGAGTCGGTGCTCGGGATCCCACTCGTTAACATTGATGTGGCCGGGACGCGAGCCATCTGCAGAGCCGTCCGTATAGTCAGCTGGCACGGCATTCTTCGAGCGCGAGGCCTCCATGGGAATCACGGTGAGTTTGCTCTTCGGCAGGTGCCCGAAGAGTTTCGGCAACTCAGGCTCCATGCCGCGCGCGTAGTTCGTATACAAATCAAGCACCTGTTGGCCGGAGGTCGCGTAAAAGCTCCGCGTGTTCTTGATGTGATCGTTCAGACTCGCCAGATCTTTGAACCCGAGCTTGTGCGCGACCGCGAGCATTTCTGCTTCGATTTCATCAATCTGCTTTAAGCCCAGCGCGTGGATCTCTTCTGGCGTTTTATCAGTGGTGGTAATGCGGCGGATCTCGAAACGATATCGCGCGGCTCCATCCGGCAGCGCCCAGATGCCGGGGTGAGTTCGACCGTGCGGGGCGTATTCGGTGCGAACGAAAGTAGCGAACCGCTGATAGGTTGGCACGACTTGGTCTGCAATCGTCGCGAGGACCGCGTCCCGCAACCGCTTTTGCTCGGCTGCCGGCACACTGGAAGGGAACTCCTTCATCGGTGTCGCAAACGGGCTACTCTCGCCAGTCTTGCCTGCGATGTCGTCTGCTTCGGCTGCGACTTTCTCGAGAAGATAGCGTGGAGGCATCAAGCCGTCGTGCATTCCCTGGCGCATGTTTGCGGTGAGTTGATCAAACGCGTGCGGGATCTGCTTCAGTCTCGCCAGATAATTGTCGTAGTCCGCGACGGTTTTGAAGGGCGTCAACGTGACCAAGTCCGGCAGTTCGAGATGCAGGCCGCCCATCTGGTTTACCGGCATCTCCCACTGCTTGAACTTTGCGCCCTCAATGTCCTGGCGCAATTCGCGAATCATCAACTCGCGGCTGAGCGTGTCCTGCGGCGAAAATCCGGCGGGATCGATGGCCTCGAAACGCGTCAAGAATTTGCGCTTCTGCTCAAGGTCGGATTGAAAGAACTCAGGAGAGTTATCGCTCAGGCGGTCGTTGTAGCGAGTGTCCCCAAGCATCGTCGCCCACTCGGGACTGGTGCGCAGAGTGTATTGCCACTCTTCGTCAAACAGGGAGAGAAGTTGCTGGCGTCGAGTCTCGACAGAGGTAGGTGTCGCGCTTTGAGCGATTGAAGGCACAGGTGCGAGCGCCACGAAGCAAACTGGAACCAAGGAAAGCAGCATGGCGCAGCCAGGGACAAGCCGGGCACAGAGAGTCATGAATGGTCCTTACGACAAAGGATCTCAATGCCGCCGCGCACAGCCCACAACAGTGCAGCGGGCAGAGGGATAATCAGAATCTTATGTGGTCTTGTTGTCGACCTTCCAGTACACCGCGTAGCGCTCGTGAATCACCTTGTTGAGAGGTACCAGCGTCAACGATTGCGATTGTCCCACTGTGCTGAATGTCAGTGGCTGCTTCGCGTCCGGCTCAATCCACCCGGTAGGTTTGCTCTCGTCCGTGACAATGTCCGCTACCTTCTTCTCGTCGCCCGGTTTCGGCTCGTAATCTCCGTAGGTCATATCCTTCGTGACCGGCTCGAAGCGTCCCGCCAGCACCAGAGGTCCGTACATCGCAGCTTGAATGGTTTGGTTGTCGGGCATGCTATCGATGTGCAGGCCCATGGGCAAGCTCAGCTGAATCTTATCTCCGGTCTTCCAGACACGGTTCAACGTGAGATAGCTGCTCGGACTGGCGAATGCCGGTAGCGGAGCGCCATTGATTTTCACGCTGCCGCCCTGCACCCAGTAGGGAATGCGCAGGTTGATCGAGAGTTGCGCAGGATTTTTTGCCACGACCGTGAGTGTAGTTCCTTGCTCTTCAGGAAAACGCGTCTCTTGTTTGACCTGCAATCCCTTTTCCGGCCACTCCAGTTGTGAATCGATATAGAGATTCACATAGAGCGAATCATCATCGTGGAAATAGATGGTGTCGGTCAGCTTGGCATATTCTTCCGAGCCGGTTCCCGTGCAGCACCAGAAGGCGTCAAACGGCTTGCCGAAAGTCTTCCAGTAACCCGCAGCCAACGGCAGGTAATACATCATGGTGCCGTCCTCGGGATTGATCGTGCCCAGGCGATGATTGAACATCGTGCGCTCGTAATAATCCATGAGCCGTGCGTCGGGCGACCAGCCGAACAAGTGCCGCGTCAACTTCATCATGTTGTAGGCGCAGCAACACTCCGTGGTGTTGGTGCTGAGTTCGGTAGAAAGTTTGCCGGGATCGGTATTCCACGACTCGCCGTTGCTGGTACCTCCCGTGCAATAGGAACGTTCGCTGACAACTTCGTCCCAGAAATACTCGGCGATATCGCGGTAGCGCCGGTCGCCGGTAAGTTCGTACAGTCGCGCCGCGGCGATGACTTGCGGAATATGCGTATTGACATGCAACCCCTTCAGTTCGTCGCGGTGCGCGGCAAGCGGATCGAAGAACTGCTTTTTGTCGAAGCGCTGCGCGACTTCAAGGTAGTACTCCTTGCCCGTGACCGCATACAGATTTGAGAGCGTTTCTCCCATGCCGCCATACTCCGTGCCGAGCACGCGCTGCATGTGTTCGTAGCTGAGTGACCCTGTGTAACCGGCGGTCCAGCCAGCCATTTTCTGAGCCATCTCAAGCGCCTGCTCGTTACCGCAGTGAACGTACATGTCGAGAAGGCCAGCCATGATTTTGTGAACGGTGTAGAAGGGAGCCCACACTCTTTGGCGCTCGCGCAGTCGATCGAAGAACTCAATCGGGAACGCGCTCAGGTAGCCGCTCTTTAATTCATTCTGGCACTTGCCGAGTTCAGCAACCACGACATCGGCGTTCTTCTTCAGATCCTCGTCTCCTGCGCTGGCGTACATCAGCGCGCAAGCAGAAAGGTAGTGGCCGCCAGCGTAGTGACCGCGAAGTTCGCAGTCTGGTTTTTCCCATCCTCCGAGCGGCTCTGCAGACGAGGCAAGACCGGCGTTGATTCGAAACGTATGCAGAAGTCGGTCTGGCGGCAGTGAGCGCAGGTATTGGCGGTCGGCCTCCATCGCTACTCTGCACGAACCTTCGCCGAGCCGCACTTGCTTCATCGGGAACGGGCGCACTTTCCAGGAAACTTTCTCGCGACCGACGGACTTGCCGTCCTTCTGCGTCGCGTTCACCACGGGATCTTGCGGGGGAATTGCCATCAGCGCTTTCGGAATGAGAGTGGAACCAGCGGCAACTGCGACCGACGTCATGAAATGCCTGCGCGAGAATTCCCCGAATAGCGTCATTATCATTTCCTCCCTCACGTCTGGACCGATGCTTGACGGTGGATATTGTATACACTACGCTTGATTCCGGTGCATACGCAAATCTCGATTTGCAATCCCCGAGTTCTCTCCAGCCCCATCCTTATACAAGGAAGCGCAGGATATACTTCGCGGAAGCGGCGACTTCACTTTCCGCTTTCCCTCATGCTTGGATTCTCAACCGCAGGATTTGCTCGGAACTTTCTTCTCCTTCTTTCTGTTTGCGCGCTCCCAATATCGTTTTCCGCTCAGACTTCGCAGAAGGCGCCCCCGATCGACTCTTCAACTTCGGCACAAAGCGCGATCAATCTGGCGGCAAAGGGTCGCTGCAACGAAGCTTTGCCGATCCTGAAAAAATCTGCGCCGCATCTCGCCGACAAGCAACTCAAGTATCGGGCAGTCATGTCGATCGCCCGATGCGCCATGAGTCTCGATCGGACGGAAACTGCCGTCGAGGCACTGCTAGTGCTCAATCGCGAGTTCCCCCACGACCCCGATGTTCTCTACAGCACGACTCACTTCTATTCGGAACTTGCATCGCGCGCCGCGCAGGAACTGGCGGCCACGGCGCCCACCTCGCACCAGGCACAAGAACTCGAAGCGGAAGCCTTCGAATCCCAGAGCAACTGGGATAGCGCCGTCGCGCAGTACAAGAAAATTCTCGCGCAAGAACCCAACTTGGCTGGAATTCACTATCGCATTGGACGCATTTTTCTTTCGAAATCTCCAGCGGACGCCGAGGCCGCTAAGGTGGAATTCAACGAAGAAGTGAAGATCGATCCCGACAGCGCCTCGGCGGAATTCATGCTCGGGGAGATCGCTCGTCAATCCGGCCAGTGGGACGACGCGATCGCACATTTTTCGCGAGCCTCGAAGCTGGATGAGAGCTTTCAGGAGGCGTATCTCGCGCTCGGCATGTCGCTCAATTCGGCAGGGAAGTTCTCGGACGCGATCTCGCCGCTGCGCAGCTACGTGAAAATGCAGCCGTCGGATCCGGCGGGGCACTATCAGCTTGCCACCGCCTACGCGCGTACCGGCCAGAAGCCGGAAGCGGAGCGGGAAATGGCGTTGCAGCGGGAGACGGCGGCGAAGAGTCCGCAGGCACCCAAGTGACACGATCAGGGGATCAGTGAATGGCGAAATGCCCAAGCGACGGGTGGAATCAAGCCTCTCGCCGTCGCTTCCTTCAGATAGTAAGTTGCGCGGGTTTGAGCCAAATGGCAGGAGCTTCGCGTCTGCTCCGCGCTTCTACCGTTCCCGGCCCCGAGCATTCCTCACCTGCTTTCGAAGAAGTTCCTGCTGCGGCGAGCGGAATCTCATGGGTTCATGTGAACGGCCGTTCGCCGATGGCTCATCTCCCGGAGACAGTGGGAGCGGGTTGCGCGTTCGTCGATTACGACAACGACGGCTGGATGGACATTTACTTGGTCAACAGCGGTCCGTGTGATTTCTATCAGCCGCCACAGCCGCTTCGAAACGCGCTCTACCATAACAACCGTGATGGCACTTTCACTGACGTAACTCAAAAAGCCGGCGTCCCCGGTGACGCATACGGCATGGGCGTTGCGGTTGGCGACTACGATGGCGACGGTTTCCCTGACCTCTACATCACGCAGTATCCTCGCAGCATTCTCTACCACAACAACGGGGACGGAACCTTCACCGATGTGACCGCGAAGGCTGGTGTGGCCGCGCCGGGCTGGGCGACCAGCGCCGTCTGGTTTGACTACGACAACGACGGACGCCTCGATCTATTCGTCTGCCACTTCGTCGATTACAGCAAAGCCAAGCTGAAATTCTGCGGTGATCTTCTCACCGGCGAGCGGCACTACTGTATTCCGAGTATCTACGATCCCATGCCGTGCTGGCTCTTTCACAACAACGGGGATGGAACATTTACCGACGTCAGCAAGGAGTCCGGTATTTCGCAGTCTCTCGCCAAGGCCTGGGGCGTGGTCGCTGCCGATTTGAACAACGATGGGCGCATGGACCTGTACGTAACCAATGACACGGTTCCCAACTTCCTGTTTGCTAATCGGGGGAAAGGCCGCTTTGAAGAAATTGGGTTGCTCGCAGGAGTTGGAGTCAATGTCTTCGGCAAACCGCGTTCGGGCATGGGAGTCGATGCGGCGGACTACGATCAGGATGGCTGGATTGATCTCTTCGAAGCCAACGTCGATCATGAAATGTACTCGCTGTATCACAACGATAAAAACGAAGCCTTCAGCGACCTCGCCCTTCCGACCGGCATTGGTGCGGCAACGCGCCTCATGAGCGGATGGGGACTGAAATTCTTCGACTACGATAATGACGGCGATCTCGACTTGCTGCTCTGCAACGGCCATCCAGATGACACTGTCGACAAAAGGGTCGTAGACGTAAAGTTTCTTGAGCCTATGCTGCTTCTTCACAATACCGGGAAAGGTTTTGAAAACGTCGACCAGAAGAGCGGAGCAATTTTTTCGCGGCCACTCTCCAGCCGAGGCATGGCGTTGGGCGATTTCGACAACGATGGCTCGGTGGACGTTCTCATTACCCAGAACAACGCAGCGCCTGTGCTCTTGCGCAACAACCTCGGACGGCAGAACCACTGGTTGGGTGTGCGGCTAGTGGGGACGAAGGCTAACATTGATGCCATCGGCGCCAAGGTTACTTATCAGAGCGGCGATCTCACGCGACATCAATTCAAAGTGGGAGGAGGCAGCTATCTCTCCTCACACGATCCGCGCATGGTTCTGGGCTTGGGAAGGCGGACCAAAGTCGACTGGCTCGAAATAGAATGGCCGCAGCCGAGTGGCAAAACCGAACGGTTCACCGACCTGCCTGCCGATCGCTACATCACGATTGTTGAGGGCCAGGGCAAATGGAAGTAAGCAGCGTGGCCCACGAATGCTGGCGTGAAGCGCGGACTCGCCCGTTCATTGCGATCTTCATCGCAACACTGGCGCTCCTTCCATGTAGCGCCATTCAAGCTCAGGTCGCATCGGGCAGGCCGCAACTCACCACCAATCAGAATCAAACGAGTTCACCGCAAGACAGCGGCCGCGATCCGACATCTCAGAGTGAAGCTGATGCCGAACTTCAGACCGGAACTGTCCTCACTCGCAAAGGTTCTTTCCGAGAAGCCATCCCACACTTACTCGCAGCCCGGGGGAAAGTAGCCAACGAATATGCCGCGAGTTTCAACCTCGCACTCTGCTACGTGGCAACCAACCAGTTCCCTGCGGCGATCGAGATTTTGAACGACCTGCGCCGCAAGCACGACGGCGTCGATGTTGAGAATCTATTGACGCAGGGCTACATCGGAAACGGACAACCACGGGAGGCCCTCGCATCGCTGCAGAAGGCCGCTGCCCTGTCGCCTCAAAATGAAAAGCTCTACGCGTTTGTGGCCGATGCCTGCATGGACCACCGAGATTACACACTTGGGCTGCAGATCGTAGACATCGGACTCCACAATCTGCCGCAGTCCGCGCGCCTTCACTACGAACGAGCGATGTTTCTAACTGAACTAGATCGAGTTTGACGAGGCCAAGCCGCAGTTTGAGTTGGCGGTCAAACTCACGCCGGGAAGCGAGATCGGCTACCTCGCCGCTGCGCAGCAGGCATTGTTCGACGGAGATCTTCCTGAAGCAATCCGTTCAGCGCGCGAAGCGGTGAAGAAGGGCTACGAGAATCCCGCGCTTCTAACCGTTCTTGGAGATGCATTGATTCGCTTCGGCGCCGCTCCGGGTCAGCCGGAATTCGCAGAAGCGCAAACTGCTCTGGAAAGAGCAGTCCTCGAAAGCCCGAGTGATCCAGCCTCGCAGATTGCACTCGGCAGCCTTTACCTTACGGCCGGACGTCTCGACGATGCGATCGCGCATCTGAAAATCGCGCAACAGCTCGAGCCCGGTCGACCGTCCATATACGCGAATCTCGCCAAGGCGTATCAGCGCCAGGGAGACGCCCAGTCTGCGCGGGAAGCGCTAAGCGCTCTTGAGAAGCTGAATCAGGATCAAGCCAACCAAATCAGCTCTGCGCCCGGCGAACGCAAGATGGGTTATGCCGGTCGAAGTTCCACAGGCGAAGAAGCTTCTCCACCGCACAACTAATTTCGTCTATTTGGAAGCCACGCGCGGAAACATTCGCTCCACAATTCCCACCCCTTCTTTGACAGTAATAGTCCGGTCGCTCTTGATGCTGCCCAGCTGGGTCACACTCCCGCTCGGCCACTGAATCTCAACTGCATCGACATTCGAGTGTGACCCCAACCCAAAATGCAGTCGCGGATCTTGTGCGGATTGATAACTCATGCCGCCTTTGCGCTGGTCGTAAAGAACGAGGTCCGCAGCCGATACCTTGACTCGCGCGCCGACACCATCGCGATTGGACTTCGTACCGATCAGCGAGATTTCCAGCCAGTGATTGGAGTTTCCCCCGTCATTCCGCAGCAACTGCGGCGCCTGCCCATTGTTATTCACGAGAATGTCGAGATCGCCATCGTTGTCGAAGTCGCCGATCGCCGCTCCGCGGCTCACCCGAGGCAGCAAAAGTCCGGCCCCAATCGGTCGCTCACATTTTCGAAGATTCCATGTCCGTTATTGCGGAACATCAGTTTCGGTTCGGCGTACGTGAGTGTCGCCGTGATAGCGCTCAATATTGTCGAGGACGTGCCCCGTCGCCATGAATAAGTCTCGCGCCCCATCGTTGTCGTAGTCCATGAATCGCGCGCCGAATTCGCTCATGTGGTAGGTCGCATAGCTAATCTTCGAGCGCAGGGTTGCATCGTCGAATGTCTGGTCTCCCATGTTCTGGTAGAAGCGCGCCAGTTGCATGTCGAGGTGAGCCACGATCAAATCCATGCGGCCGTTTCCAGTCAAATCGGCTGCATCTGTTCCCATGCCGGCTTCGAACTGGCCATCTGAACTGACGGCGACACCAGCGACATATCCCACTTCGCGAAACGTGCCATCGCGATTGTTGTGAAACAGGAAATTCGGCATGTGGTCATTGGCAATGAAAATATCCTGCCAGCCATCGTTGTCGTAATCGAAAGTGACGATGCCGAGCCCGTTGCCGCCTTTCAATCCAACCCCCGAAGATTTGCTGACATCGGTAAAGGTTCCGTCGCCGTTGTTGTGATAGAGCGTTGGAGGCTGCCCGTGAAAATCGTCTGGATGGCAGTAGCTCCGCATCCCCGGCCCCGGATCACCACAATAGAAGTTGCGCTCCGGAGACCAGTCGACATAGTTAGCGATCACCAGATCAAGCCGACCATCGTTGTCATAGTCGAACCAGGCCGCGCTCGATGCCCATCGCCCGGAATTTTCGACACCCGCATGCGCGCTGATGTCGGTGAAAGTTCCGTCCCCGTTGTTGTGATAGAGAATGCACCGCCCGTAACCCAGTACGAACAAGTCAGGGAAGCCGTCATTGTCGTAGTCGCCGACGGCCACTCCCATGCCGAACAAGCCTTCGGCGCCGACTCCGGCTTTGCCCGTGACGTCGGTAAAGCTGCCGTCTCCGTTATTTCGGTAGAGCGCGCTTCGCAGCGGCTGCTTCGGGCTGTACACGCGCGTGGCCGCACCATTCACGAGGTACAGATCGAGGAGTCCATCCTGGTCGTAGTCGATCCAGCCGCAACCTGATCCCATCGTCTCGATCAGGTACTTCTCCGCCGATGCCGCGTTGTCATGCTGAAATGTGATTCCCGCCGACCGCGCGACGTCGACAAAAGTCACGGTGCGGGTCGGCGCGGTGGGCCAGGCGAGCGGCCCCGCAGCCAACCCGATCCCGGCCGCCCCCATGTACTTCAACAGCTCGCGTCTCGAAATGTGGGGACGTGTTTTCACAGTAAAGGCATTCCACAAAACGCCATCGCCAGTCACGTAGAGTACAGCAACTCAACAAGCCTCGGGAGCATCCAGCTTTGCCCCGGTTGCTTTCCGAGGCAAAAACCGGGTTCGCAGTGCGAGAAGGATTTCCGTCGAACTCCCGCCTTTATCGCGCATTCCGGGATCCCGAAAATCGCTGAAGACGCTCGATCAACAGGGCCCTTGAGAATCTGGTTGACAAACGGATCGAATAAAGTATACAAAATCCGGCCATGGGTAAACGTTTCCTGCGCCGCGACTCCAGCCCTGTCTCTCGCCTGCAAGACGGCGAGTATCAGGACGCATTTCCGCGACGCTACCAGGTCAACTTCGCAGCCTGAAAATCGCACACCGTTCCTTTTCGTGTGCCGATGGAGGACATATGGTTTCCAGATCTTCGTACCGATTCATGGGTGAGGCGACGGCGTTCTTACTGATTCTCCTGGCGCTGTGTTTCGTGCCTTCCGCTTTGGCCCAGCACGGTTCTGAAGGAACGGTGACCGTGACCGTCCTAGACGCCACCGGCAGTGTTGTCCAGGGTGCGGCGCTCGAACTTCAAGATCTAGCCACAAACGACCTGCGAAAGGGCGAGACGCAGGACAAGGGCACGCACACCTTCGTGAACCTCTCCCTTGGCAAGTACAGACTTTCCGTGTCAAAGGCAGGTTTCAAGACCCAGGTGTTCACCGATGTAGTCGTCCAGGCCGCCCAAACGACCGACATTTCCGCGACGCTCAGAGTCGGTGCCATAAGCGAAACCGTGGAGGTCAGCGGCGGAAATGCTCCACTGGTGGAAACGACCACCAATGCCATTGGCACAACGGTCGATTTACGCCAAATTGAAGACCTACCCCTCCAGAACCGCGATCTGACGGCGCTCTCTCAGTTGGTCCCGGGATACAACGGAACATGGGACGGGCTTCCGTCCATCGCCCAAGGAAACAATATCGACGGTGTCATCGGTAGTTCAAGCCGGATGAAGTTCACAGGAAATTCTCAGGCCGTCGTCTCGCCCAGAATCGAAGCAATCGAAGAGATGACGGTGCAATCGGAGCAGCTCAACCTGGATCAGGGCTTTGGCCAGGCGAACATGCAGCTCAATTTCGTTACGCGTCGCGGCAGCAATGTGTTTCACGGGCGTGTTTACGATGACTTTCAGAACAGCGCCCTAAACGCTAACAGCTGGCAAAATGACACGGCTACTTCGCTGGGCAGCCCTGCGCCGAAGAATCTTCTCCATCGCAACGACTTCGGAGCCAGTCTCGGCGGTGCTGTGATCAAAAACAAGTTGTTCTTCTTTGGCAGCTACGCGGAATTAAGAATCCCGGGCGCTTACACTACCTCGAATAGTATTTTCACTCCGTCAGCACAATCTGGGAATTTCACCTACAACAATCAGACTGTCAATCTTTTCACGTTGGCGCAGAATTACAATACTGCGAATCCCAGCACGCCCCTTCCCACCAGCGTGCTGAGTTGCGCCGCGTCCTATTGCCCGTCTTCGGTATTGACCGCCGCGAACGCCTCGATATCTGCGGGACAGCTGATTCCGAGCACTACCGGCGACCCCAATCTGAATCAGATCAATTGGAAGGTCAACAACGCGCAAGTGAGTTACTTTCCCGCCGTTCGCGTGGACTATAACGTTTCTGAGAAAGCGCGCTTTAATCTTGCCTGGAATATGACCAAGGACAGCTATCCCGGTGCGAATCCGCCTGATTTTCCTGGCCCGGGATTTGCCAAGACTGGCGCTGGCAACAGCGACAAAAGCTATACCTTGGGTCTCGGTTTTACGTGGACACTGTCGCCGACTTTGGTGAACGAGCTTCGCGGCGGTTTCCTCTATAACAACAATCTTGGCGCGTACAACGCCCCGCCTCTCTCCATCAGCAACCCGCAATTGGGCTGGAACTATCCCAGTGCTCCCTACCCGCAAGGCGCCCAGATGTCAGGGACAATTTTCTATTCAGGCATCAACACCGAATATCCCGTGTTCAACGCCTCCGACACAATGACGTGGCAACACGGCGCGCATACCATGAACTATGGCTTCTCGTGGTGGCGCGAGCAGAATCACTATTACAATCCCTCAGCTGGATATCCCGTCGTCAACTTTGGTCTCGCAAATGGAGACACGGCTCTCGGTGTCATTAATGGTGGGCTCCCCGGCGCAAGTACCGGCCAACTGGCCGAGGCCGATTCGTTGTACGCGATCCTTGTCGGCCGAATTTCCGGCGTGCAGGGCGGCGGTGGGGGCTATCCGTTTATCACAAGCGCCAACAACTATGTACAAGAGGTCGGCCGCTACAACCTTGACGAGTTGATAAGTGGCGAGGGCCTCTTCTTCCAGGATTCCTATCGCATCAAAACGAACTTGACGCTCAACTTCGGCTTGCGTTGGGACTTCACGTCGGCTGACAAAGATCTTTCCAAGCTGTACCACTCCGCGAGTCCGGCAGCTATTTTCGGTCCGTCCGGAATTAACAACCTCTTCAACCCTGGTGTTCTCACCTCGGACCCCAATGGACTGAATCCCACCCTCACGCAGAATCCCAATCCTTACAATTCCTGGAAAGTGGCCCCGCAGCCGGCCTTCGGCTTCGCTTGGACACCCAAGGATCGAAGCAGTTTGGTGGTCCGCGGTGGCTTCTCGCTGCGAAAGTTTACTGAACCCCAGCAATACGTTTGGAATCAGGCTTCCGACTACGGATCTTTCTACTACCAGTCGTTCTTTCTCAACGCGAACACGGGCGGCGGAGCCGGCGCCTTCGCGCCCGGAACCTTGTCGATTGACCAGTTCGATCCTAATGCTCCTCCCACTCAGGCGTTTCCCGGTCACGTTTACGGTCTACAGCCAGCGACCTTCCAGGCGAGCGAAGCAGCTTCCGACTTCACGTTCGAGGGTGGCCCTGGGCTGAACGGCATCAATCCCAAGATCCAGCAGCCCTACACAGAATCGTGGAACCTCGGTGTTCAGCAACAACTCGGAGAGAGTCGAGCACTGGAAATCCGCTATGTCGGCAGCCGCTCCCTACGTCAGTGGCTGAACATCAATCCAAGTGAGATCAACATCTTTGGCACTACAAGCCAATTCCCAAACAACTTCCTGACTCAATTCAAAAATGCCCAGACGAACTTAGCTATCAATCAAACCCAGGGAATAACCTCGTTCGCAAATAACGGCTATCCCGGGCAGCAGCCTACACCGATATTCGATGCCGCCTTTGCCGGTGAATCCGCTGGAGGCCCGGGGGTACCGCTGGCCGACTATGGCCAGGACCCATTCCTGACCGACTTGCGGACCGGCCAAGCCGGATTGGCGGCTAACACCTTGGCTGGCATCAACGGCGCAGTTCCTTACTTCTGCAACCTGGTCGGCAACAGTTTCCTTCCCTGCCTCAACAATGTTGCGGCCGGCACTTTCAATGCAGCCGGCGCCGGATATCCGATCAACTACTTCCAATCCAACCCCTACTCGCAAAACATCGGTTCTAGCTACACGGTCGCTGAGGGATACTCGAACTACAATGCCCTCCAGGTAGATTTCCGCCAACGCGCATGGCATGGGCTGCAGTTTGACGCCAATTACACCTGGAGTCACACTCTCGGCGTTGCCACCCAGAACAACTGGCAAGGTCAGGGAGCCGTCTTTACTCTGCGCAACATGCGCCTAAGCTACGGCCCAACTCTTTACGACCTGACTCACGTGGTGCACATCAACGGCACTTACGACCTGCCGTTCGGGAAGGGTAAGCAGTTCGCGAATAGCAGCCCGGTGCTCGATCGCATCGTTGGGGGTTGGACTTTGGGCACTATTTACACTTTCCAGACCGGAGCGCCATTCCTGATACTCGGTGGGACGAACACCTTCAACGACTATGGCGACGGTGGCGTGACTCTTAACGGCGTTACGGTCTCGCAACTGCAAAGTTCAGTTGGCAAATATCCCATTCAGGGGTCGTCCAACGTTGCATTCATTAATCCCAAGTACCTACCCTCCTCGGGCGGTAATTACATTACCGCGAATACAACACCAGGCGCCTTTGGCCAACAAGTATGGCTGCACGGGCCCCATAACACCTACGACGATATCTCTGTCGCGAAGCACTTCGCGATCACCGAGAAGTACCGTCTCACCTTCCAGGCTGAAATGCTGAATGCCTTCAATCATCCGACGTTCGGTCCTGCGGCGACCAATGGAGGCGCAAACTTTGGATATAACGCGCTTCAAAACTCCGGGTTTGGACTGAGCGGCAATACCCTCAACGGCGCGCGCGTAATTGAACTGCGAGGAAACTTCGAGTTCTGAGGCCGATTGAACCTCTCTCTATCGATGCATTCGCTGTATGCGACGGAACTCGTCGCTGCCGGCGAATGCATTTCAGTTATTTGATCTCTGCGAAAGATTTCGCATGATGAGATTGATTTGTCGTTGCTGTTCTATCTTCGGTGGCCTGCTCCTGTTCGCGCTTCCCGCGGCTCTCGCGCAAGGCACCCTGCAGGACTATCAGCGTGCCGAGCAGTTTCTTCCGGGCAACGTCCGCCACCTCGTCTACGTCGCGGACGTGACACCCCACTGGATCGAAAAGACGAACCGCTTCTGGTATCGCAAGGCTGGCATAAACCAGACTGAGTTCATTCTGGTCAACGCAGAGCAGAATACGAGCGCTCCAGCTTTCGACCACGCACGCCTCGCCACCGCGCTGTCCCGCGCCGCCAAACGCGACTACTCAGCGTCGGCCCTGCCCTTTTCTGAAATCGAGTTTTTGGATGAGGCAAAGGCCATTCGCTTCTCCGTAGATGGCGCGCAATGGACCTGCCCTCTCGCAACTTACGAATGTCGCAAGGAAGACGCACATCCCGAGACTCCTAACGAAGTGCTCTCCCCAAACAAGCGCTGGGCCGCCTACGTCAAGGAACACAACCTATACTTGAAAGACACCTCGACGGGCACCGCGCTGCAACTGACCTATGACGGAGTCGCGAGCTGGGACTATGCAACTCCGTTGCCCTCACTTCGCGTTATGGTCGATCAAGGAACAGAAGACGTAAAGCAGCCGGCGGCGGTGTTCTGGTCGCCCGATTCCTCGAAACTGATCACCTACCGCATTGACTCACGAAACTCAGGCCGGTTCACCAGCCTACAATTCGTTCCGCCAGACCAACTCCGGCCGCGAGCATTCACCTATGTCTATCCCTTGCCTGGTGAAGTCCTGGCAAAGGCCGAGCCGATTATCTTCGACATCCAGTCGGGCAAGCGCATCGACGTGCAGGCGTCCATCGAACTTCCTTTTCAGGATGGCCCCGGTTTTGACTGGTTCCCTGATAGCAAGAGTTTCCACTACGACTACGATGAGCGCGGATACAAAGCCAAGGAACTGCGCGTAGTCGACGCGTCCACTGGGGATCAGAAAGTCCTGGTGCGCGAGCAAGCCGATCCGTACCTCGATCCCGGCGAAACTTTCTATCGCTTTGTCGAGGCTACAGGCGAGATTCTGTGGGCCTCAGAGCGCGATGGCTGGAATCACCTCTACATCTACCAGAAGAATGGCCAACTCGAGAACCAGATAACCCAAGGCCCTTGGGTCGTCCGCCAGATCGAGCATGTCGACGAGAAAAATCGTCGGCTCTATTTCATGGGCAATGGGCGCGAGAAAGGCGAAGACCCTTACCTGCAACATTTGTATAGCGTCGGATTCGATGGCAAAGGCCTGCAGTTGCTTTCGCCGGAAAATGCCAACCACTCGGTGAACATTTCGCCGGACGGAACATTCTTCGTGGACAACTATTCTCGTCCAGACTTGCCCGGGGAGTCGGTACTCCGCCGCATCAAGGACGGATCGGAAGTTCGCGTTCTTGAAAAGACAGACCCGAGCGAATTGCTGAAGACAGGATGGAAATTTGCCGAACCATTTTCAGGGAAAGCAGCGGATGGCACGACCGAGATCTACGGGTTGATTTGGCGTCCCTCGAATTTCGACCCAGCGAAGAAATATCCCATCGTCGAATTCGTATACACAGGTCCGCAGGATTTCTTCGTCCCCAAGACTTTTGGCCGCACACTGTGGCTGCAATCGATGGCCGAGTTGGGATTCGTCGTCGTAATGGTCGATGGTCGAGGCACCACGGGACGCTCCCGCGCTTTTCACCAATTCTCCTACCACAACTTAGGCGGATCGTTTGAAGACCACGTGGCGTTGATCAAGCAAATGGCCGCGCGCTATCCCTACATGGACGCGACGCGAGTCGGAATCTTCGGCACCTCCGCAGGAGGCTACGGCGCCGCTCACGCCATGCTGGCATTCCCCGAGTTCTACAAAGTTGGCGTCTCCACTTCGGGTGATCACGACGCTCGCCTCGACAAAGCCTGGTGGAACGAGGCCTATCAGGGTTATCCCGTGGGGGACGACTACGCTGCTCAGTCCAACGTGACGATGGCAGGCCGGCTACAGGGGCATCTGCTGGTCGAGCACGGAGACATTGATGACAACGTCCACCCCGTGGAAACGATTCGTTTCGTCGATGCGCTGATGAAAGCGAACAAGAACTTCGACATGCTCTTCGTTCCCAACATGTTTCACGGGGAAAGCGGCGAGCACGCGTTGTATCTGGTGCGGCGCCGGTGGGACTATTTCGTCCAATACTTGCTCGGTGTCACGCCTCCGGCCAACTTCGAGATCAAGGAAGACCGCGAAGCGCCCAACGCCAGGCGTCGCCGGCGCTGATAGGCGATTGGCATTCAACACAGTTGAGAGGACTCCATGCGTCGACGCGACTTTCTACAGGGAATGGCAGCCACCGCCGCCGGGCTCGAAATTCTGAGCCGCGGCGTGCAAGCGTCTGCTCAAACTGGAGCGTCGCCCGCACGAAAGCAGGCCACCCCGCCCATCTCTCTTGAGGGCTACACGCAGGTCTCAGAATTCACGGCGAAAGCTGGTTCGTGGAAGGTGCATGAAGATCTGCGGACTCGCGAGGGGTCGCTCGTATTCGTATCGTCAACCGGCGAGATGCGCGTACTCCCGAAGTCCGCCGAGGCTTCTATGGCTGAGGGGACTCCGTATCTAGGACTTGCCCTGAAAGAAATCGGAGTGTCCTCGCCCGATCTTCTCGCCGATCGTCTTCTGCAAAATGGCGATCCCGCTCCCGAGATGGTGAAGTCGGCCGCTCCGCCCATGGCCTCGGCGGAGAAAAATCCTCGTACATGGACTACATTCGTCGGAACGAAAGAAGCCTTCGACGTCACTCCGGTCTACCGGAGCGGCAACACGCGCACCTACCATCCTATTCAGTACTCTCCCGAACTGCGCGAGGCGCTGAGTAAGGGACAACTCTACGATGGCCTCGTTGGCGGATGGATGCCGGCCGTCCGCAAAGTGATCCCAGTCTCAGACCATGCGTATTGGGAAGTTATCCTCTTCGGCGACGTCGGCGAGAACAAAAATAAATACATCGTGCACACCTGGCATCGCACCGCGCTAGTCGAAGATGGCAAGATCGCCAAAGTCGTGTATGGCCACAGCTATCCTGCGTACCCGCCTGGCCGCGAAGATCCCCAGCCGGAAGAGTTTTATCGTGCACTGCTCGCATTCTCGGAATATTGGGACGAGCAGTTGCACGATTTTGCCTCGGCTTCGCTTCCTCACAACGTTTGGATCGACATGTCGAAGCACTCGTTCGTGAAGGAGCTGATGACGCGCCCGGGCGGAATCTATCCCAAGTACGGTGCCGTCGATCGCGATTACGCCGGTTCGGAGTACGACGGCTTTCAAGACATCTTCACCAGCGCGATCTATACCAACATGGAGTGGGGCCGCCTTGAGACCGCGCGGCTTTTCATCGACAACTATTTCATGGAATATGTCGATTCCAAGGGGATGATCGACATGCGCGGCCCTGAGACTGCGCAGTTCGGCATGACTCTTTCGCTTCTGGCGCGATATTACAACTACACCCGCGACAGCGCATTGATCATGAAGCATCGCGCCAAAATCGAGGCGACCGCAAAACTGCTCGGCGACATGCACGACGAGAGTCTGAAGTTGGCCCAGGACAATCCCGCCTACGGTTTGATTGCCGGCTGGAGTGAATCGGATTCTTGCCTCACTGAAAATCCGTCGCTGTACTGGCAGCCGTATTACGCAAACAGCGCATTTGCCGCGCGTGGCTTCAAAGACATCGCGGGAGCATGGAAAGAACTCGCGTCACCCGGCGCGGAAAAGTTGGCACAAGGTTGGCTCGCGCGCAGCCATACTCTCCAGAAACGCACCATCGAAAGCATCGAGAAAAACACTCAGGCAGAGAAGGTCCCACCGTATATCGGACTATTCCCCGGTACCACACTCACTTTTCGCGAGTCGCTGGAAAAGGAGCGGCCCAGCCCGCAACAGTGGCCGCATCGGCCTTACGCCGAATTGCTTCAAGCCGACGTTTTGCCGCCACGCTTGGCGAACCAGGTAATCGACTGCATGCGTGCATACGGAGCGACCACGCTCGGAGTCGTCGCCAACGTTTGGCGCTTTCAGGAAGACGGCCGTGAGATTCTGGGCTTCATTTCCTATGGCTATGCGCAAGCTCTGCTGCGGCTCGACCGCATCGAAGAATTCCTGTTGTTCCTCTACTCCCATCGCTATCACGCCCACACGCGTGGTAGCTGGACGGCGGGCGAAGTAACCGGCATCACGGGCGATTCCGGCACCTACTGCGTTCCCGCACAGCAAACCATTCCTCTGCTGGTGCGCTGGATGCTCGTGCTGGAAGATTCCGATAACGACAAGCTCTATCTCGCAAAGGGAGTGCCGCGGGATTGGCTGGCTTCAGGAAAAGAAATTGGAATCGAACACGCTCCGACCCGATGGGGACGCGTCAGCTTCAATTTGGCAGCAAAGCCGAATGCCAAATCCGTCATCGGTCATGTGGAGTTAAGCGGAGCGAAAGCTCCCAGCGAAGTCCACTTCAAGCTCCGACTTCCGCTGCAAACCGTTGTTCAGAAGGTGACCGTCAACGGGCACCCGGCGACTCTCGAAGGGATTCACCGCGACACTGTTATCATCACCACGAAAAACGAAAAGACGTTTGAGGTCGTCGGCCAGCTAAACTGATGAGGCATCGCCGCCGTGCGCCAGGCTGTTGGTCCGGAGGCGCAGAGGTCGAAAGGCCTTTCAAATTATGAATAAGCTTCTCTTGCTCGTATTAGCTCTCGGTTATGCCTCGCAAGCTGCGGCCGCCGACCCCACCGTCGCGGCGACACCCCCAATGGGATGGAACAGCTGGAATCATTTCGCCTGCAAAGTCACATCCGCCGATGTTCGATCGGCCGCCGACGCCATCGCCAGCAACGGAATGAAAGACGCAGGCTACGTCTACGTGAACATCGACGATTGTTGGCAAGGTACCCGCGACGAAAAGGGCAACATCCAGCCCAACCAGAAATTCGGCGACATGAAAGCGCTCGTCGACTACGTTCACAGCAAAGGCCTGAAGATCGGCATCTATTCCTCTCCCGGACCCAAAACCTGCGCGGGATACGAAGGCAGCTACGGCCACGAGGAGCAGGACGCCCAACAGTACGCCGCTTGGGGATTCGACTATTTGAAGTATGACTGGTGCAGCGCCGAAAAAGTCTACCCGCGCAACCAGATGGTCGACGTTTACAAAAAGATGCACGACGCACTGGTGCGCACCGGCCGCCCGATTATCTTCAGTCTTTGCCAGTACGGTTATGGCCGCGTATGGAGATGGGGCGCGTCTGTCGGCGGAAATCTTTGGCGCACTACAGAAGACATTTCCGATAAGTACGATCGCATGTCGGTGATCGGATTCGATCAGGATGGCTTGGAACCCTTCGCCGGCCCCGGAAATTGGAATGATCCTGACATGCTGGAAGTCGGCAACGGCGGCATGAAACACGACGAATACATCACTCACATGAGTCTGTGGGTGCTTCTTGCCGCTCCGCTGCTGGCGGGTAACGATTTGTCGCAGATGACTCCGGAAACTCTAAGCATTCTCACAAACAAAGAAGTGATTGCCGTCGATCAAGACGCGAAGGGCATACAAGGTCGTCGGGTCGCCCAAGAAGGTCCGCTCGAAGTCTGGGCCAAGCCGTTGGCAGACGGAAGCATTGCTGTCGGTCTTTTCAATCGCGGAGAGTCCACCAACCCTATAACTGTGAGCTTTAAAGATATTGGCGTGCAAGGCTCAGCGAAAGTCCGAGACCTATGGCAACACAAAGATCTCGGTTCCTTCAGCGGCACCTATACCGAAGAGGTTCCACGCCACGGTGCGGCTCTCATAAAGGTCCAATGAGATTCTTCCATACGCCATAAGCTCCCGAGCGCTCTACCCCACACGCTTAGGCTTGGCTTAGGGTTTTAGGATTTCGAGCCCGCCCCGCCATTGCCCACATTCCCCTGCGCCTCGCTCCTTTTCTGCTCTAGAGCCTGCTTCAGCGATTCGCCCGCATACTGGATATGACGCCGCAGCAGTTTGCACGCTTGGGTTACGTCCCGTTGACGGCAGAACTCCAGCATCTGGTGATGTTCTTCGTTGGCGCGCTGCATGCCGTGAGTCAGATAAAGCTGCAGGCGAGTGTACCGCTCACCATTGTTGTTGACGTTGCGGAGAATCGCCATGAAACGCGGCTGATTGGCGCGCGAATAGAGGATGGAATGAAACTGCCAATTCAGGCGTCCCCACGCCGAGACGTGATCGTCGCGTTGAAGTTCGATGACATAATTTCGCAGCACCGCATCCGCTTCCGCGAAATCGTCATCCGTCAGACGCGGAATCGAAAGCTTCAAGACCTCGGGTTCCAGCAAGGCGCGAATCGAGAAAAGCTCCTCAATATCTTCGGGCGATAAGGCGGGCACAATCGCGCCGCGGTTAGGAACAATCGCAATCAGGCCCTCCGCATCCAGTTGCCGCAGAGCTTCACGAACCGGAATTCGGCTGACTTGATATTGCGTGGCGATCGCGTCCTGCCGTAGTTGCGCGCCCTCCGGGATCTCTCCTCGCATGATCTGGTCGCGTAATTTATCGGCAACCGCCGAAGTGAGCGACTGTCGCGGGATTGCGGAATCTGAAGCTGTTTCCAAGTTCATAATCGAGAGTGTGACAACCCACGACTCCTGTTAGACCGTCTGTTTCCACACTACTATATAGGATGTTATATTCAATCGCCGTTTTCCATTATTGCCCTGCCGGCCCCGGCCGCAGATGTCCCTCCAGGTACCTCGTAAGAAGGCAATAGAGATGATACGACGTTCCCGTGCCCTCCGAGAGCGCATGGGTTCGTCCCGGATACGTCATAAAATCGAAGGGCTTTCCCAGTTCTACTAACCTGTTAACCAGCAACTCCGTGCCTTGATAGTGAACGTTGTCATCGCCCGAGCCGTGGACCAGCAGCAAATCGCCTCGCAGCCCTTCTGCAAAATTGATCGGCGATCCGGCTTTGTATCCCTCGACGTTACTTTCCGGCAGCCCCATGAATCGCTCCTGATAAATGCTGTCGTAGAGCCGCTGGTCGGCAACCGGAGCCACAGCCATCCCAACCTCATAAAGCTCCGGGTGGCGGAACATGAGATTGAGAGTATTCGAGCCTCCTCCGCTGCGTCCCCAAACGGCCACGCGTTGCGGATCGATATACGGTCGAGCCCGCTCGAGAGCCTGCAGAGCCAAAGCCTGTTCCTTAGACGACAAGACCCCGACGTTTCCGTATACAACCTTCCGCCATGCTCGTCCCTTCGGCGCTGGCGTTCCGCGATTGTCGAAGCTGGCGACGATATAGCCTTCTTGCGCAAGCACGCGATGAAAAATTCCATGCCACTCATCCCAGCTGTCCAACACGGTCTGCGCGGCGGGCTCGCCATACACATAGATCAACAGCGGGTACTTCTTAGCAGGATCGAAGTCTTTTGGTTTGATCAGCCACCCGTCGAGTGAAACGCCATCGCCGATATCCGTCTGAAAGAATTCCGTCGGACCAGAGCCGAGTTCCTTTGAGCGGGCACGCACCTTCGCATTATCCTCCAGCACGCGCTGCGACTTGTGATCGGGCAAGCGAATCAAGTCGGTGACCGGCGGAGTATCAAACGTCGAGTAGGTGTGGACCGCCCACTGTAGATCGGGAGACACATTGTAAGAATGCGTTCCCGGCTGATTCGCCGGACTCAGGCGCTCGGCAGCGCTTTTTCCATCGATCCGCGAGCGATAAAGATACATCTGCGTCGCATTCTGCGGAGACGCTGTGTAATAGATCCACTGCTCTGCGGGATCGGATCCCAACAACTCGACCACATCGAATGCCCCGGGAGTCACGACGCGGACTTGCTTGCTGTCTCTACCGATGAGATAAATGTGTCGCCACCCGTCCTGCTCGCTGATCCAAAGAAAATCCTTGTTTCCGTGCAGCCACTTCAAATCGTCGACCACATCGACCCATGCGCTGTCTTTGTCCTGGTAGAGACTTCGCATCGAGCCCGTCTTCACATCTGCCAGCAGCACATCGTTTGTGTTCTGCAGCCGGTTCAGGAGCTGCAGGACGAGCGAATCCGAATCTCCTGCCCACTCCATTCGCGCAATGTAATTGTCGTTCGCATACCCCGGCACTTCCATCCATTTTGTTTCCCCACCGACTGACGGAACCACGCCGACGCGCACGGATGAGTTTTGCGTTCCAGGCTGCGGATAGGGAATCTGCCGCACCGTCGGATAAACGCCGAACTCCGGATAAGGTATGCCGGTCTGCACACGATACGGCGCGCCGGTATCGTAGATCAGGTCAAACGTCTTTACCCTCGTCGTGTCGAACTGCCAATAAGCGATGCGCTTGCCGTCGGGACTCCAACGGAATCCATCGCGGACGCCAAACTCTTCTTCGTAAACCCAGTCCGACGTCCCGTTGATGATTTTCTCTGAACCGTCCATCGTCAGGCGCGTGGTCTCGCCACTCTGCAGGTCTTCGACATAAATGTTGTTGAAACGCACATAAGCGACTTTCGATGCGTCCGGCGAGAACTTCGCGAACATCAGCATCGAGGGAGGTCCGCCATCTCCGAGCTTCGTCAGCTTTCCTGATTTCCTGTCCAGCGCCCAGTAGTCGCCGCGAGTATTTCTGCGCCACACCCGCTTCGAGTTGGTAAAGATCAGCACCCGGTTCGTATCCGCCGACAACTCATAGTCCTCAATCTCAATCGGTTTCTTTTCGCCGGAGGGTATCAGTTGCTGCGCCGATACCAGAACCTCCCGCTGCGCCGTTGGCGTGTCGTAGCGCACCAGATCGCTGGCTCCCTCTATTGCCGACGGCTCCAAGGTGGTATAGGAACGCCCGCCGTCCAGCCAGCGCATCGGTCCGAAGGAGCGAACCTCAAATCCGTGATCCAGAAACTCCTGCCGCAAAAGCTCAGTAGCCGCTGGAGATTGCGCGCTGACGCTAACCGCGCTGAGACAGGCGGCCACAATCAAGAACGCGGCCCCCGGCAGACATTTTGGCGAGCGCCTTATTTGTCTAACGACCTTCGCGAGCATTCGAAATTCCTCCTGCAGGCTCAGTTCCGTCACTCCGAATCGCGAATGGTTCCCGGCCGAGCAATCTCTGCCCCTCGGCCCCGATCCGCCCAGCCGATCACCAGATAAATCGGAATCCCCAACAGCACAATCAGCAATCCCGGCCACGTCGTTGCCGGGCGATAGGCGAACAGCACGGCCAAAATTGTGCTGGCCATCAGAATGTACAGACCAGGAACCACGGGATATCCAATCGTGCGATAAGGTCGCGGTGCATCCGGCCGCGTGATTCGCAGTCGGAAAACTCCCGCCACGGTCAGCACATAGAAGATCAGCGCCGCGGAAATCACGTATTCCAGCAGGTTGCTATACAGGTTTCCCCACGACTGCGTCGCCGGATCATACGTGCGAGGCAGCACGAGCAGCGCCGCCCACAGACCCTGCAGCCTCAAAGAAGATGCCGGCACACTCGCCGAATTAAGCTTGCCCGCGAAAGGGAAGAAAAGTCGCTGCCGAGCCATCGCATAATAAACGCGCGCTCCCGTCAGCGTCAGAGCGTTGATAGTGCCGAACGTCGAAACCATAATCGCAGCGGCCATCACCGCTGTGCCAGTCCCCGGAAAAATCGCCTGCAACGTCGCCGTTCCCACGCGATCTGCCGGCGCGTGCTGTATCGCCTCCAGAGGAAGCGTCACCAGATACGCCACGTTCGCCAGAAGATAAAGGACAATCACCGTCGTTGCCCCAATCACCATGGCGAGCGTCACGTTGCGCTCCGGTCGTTTAACCTCACCCGCGGCGAACGCAATGTTGTGCCACGAATCGGCGGAGAACAGCGACCCCGTTTGGCTCAGGCAAATCGCGACCAGCAGGCCCGACAGCGTCGCGGCCGTGAGTCCGCCTCCCAGCGAAATCGACTCCTTGCGCATGCCACGCATTGCTAAAATTTGCGTGCACGGCCAAGCTGTTGCGTCCGACAAAAATACCCAAAATGATCAGACCGCCCAGCGCTCCAGTCTTGGCGACGGTGAACACATTCTGAATCAACTTGCCGTAGCGAAGTCCCAGCGTATTGCCGAAGGTCAGCAGCGCAATCACGCCGATCGCCAGCAACTGAGCCGTCGACAATGACAATGCGTAACGAGTTGAGAGGTGAACCGGCGCGACCAAGTACTTGTCTTCAGAAATTTGCGGCCACAGCACTCCGGTAAAGCGCGCGAAGGCCACCGCCACTGCCGCGATTGTCCCCGTTTCGATCACCGAGAACAATGTCCATCCGTAAAGGAATCCCCACAACGGCGAATAGGCTTCACGGAGGTAGACATACATGCCGCCCGCTTGCGGCATCATCGCCGATAGTTCTCCGTAGCACAGCGCCCCTGAAATCGTGAGGACGCCTGCGACGCCCCACGCCACCAGCAACCAGCCCGCGCTGCCGATATGGCGTGCCATCTCCGCTGGAACAATAAAGATTCCCGACCCAATCATCGCGCCCACGACCACCATGGTGGAATCGAACAAGCTCAAGCCTCGCGTGAATTCGCGTGGTTTGACGTCTAACGATTCCTGCGTTGACCGTTCGAGGCTTGCCATCAGGGACTGGATAACCTTTTGAGCAGATTGGGTTTGACGATTGCATATTGTATCCATAAAATACGACAGTGCCTAACTAATTCGCCCTTCATATATTTAAAGGAGGGCGCCCTGCCTTTCGCGGGTGATTTCTGATCCAATCGGTGTTCGGGAGCGATTTCGATAAATGCGGGACTACCAAAGAATCCGGGTCATCGACTCCCACACCGGGGGCGAGCCCACGCGCTTGATTGTCAGCGGCGGTCCCGACCTGGGCAATGGTCCGTTAGCCGACCGGTTGGAATGTTTCCGCAACAAGTACGACCATTTCCGTTCCGCCGTAGTGAATGAGCCGCGAGGCTCCGACGTCATCGTAGGCGCTTTGCTCTGCGAGCCGATCGATCCCGCGTGCGCCACCGGTGTCATTTTCTTTAACAATGTTGGCTACCTCGGAATGTGCGGTCACGGCACGATTGGCCTTGTTGCTACTTTGTCCTACATGAACCGCATCGCTCCCGGAGAGCACAAGGTCGAAACGCCGGTCGGCACCGTGAGCGCAGTCCTGCATGATGACGGCCAGGTCACGGTCAACAATGTCGCAAGTTATCGCAGCGCGGCCAACGTTGCCGTGAACGTTCCCGGATACGGCGAGGTCCGCGGCGACGTTGCCTGGGGAGGAAACTGGTTCTTCCTCGTGCACGACCACGCCATGAAACTGACGCTCCAGAATATTGATGCAATGACCACGTTCACTTGGGCGATCCGTCAGGCTCTTCGTGACCATGGCATCGCGGGCGCCGATGGCAAAGAGATTGATCACGTCGAGTTGTACGGCCCGTCTCAACTGGCCGGAGTAGACAGCAAGAATTTCGTGCTCTGTCCGGGCAAAGCCTACGACCGCTCTCCGTGCGGCACTGGCACCAGCGCCAAACTTGCATGCCTTTACGCCGACGGCAAAATTCGCGAAGGCCAAATCTGGAAGCAGGAAAGCATTGTAGGCAGCGTATTCGAAGGCAGTGTGAAGGTACGCGATGGCAAGGTCTACCCCAGCATTAAGGGATCGGCCTTCGTCAACGCTGAGGCGGACCTCGTACTCGATCCAAGCGATCCGCTGTGCATGGGCATTCGCGCATGAGTAAAGCAGCCATGAGTAAACCGGGCTATGACGTGGTCATTGTGGGCGCCGGAATTGTCGGCGCTGCCTGTGCTGACGAATTTGTTCGGCGCGGCCAGCGCGTCGCCGTCATCGGCGCGGACGTCATCGGAAGCGGCGCAACTGCTGCCGGCATGGGCCACATCGTCGTCATGGACGATTCCGACGCGCAGTTTGCCTTGACGCGTTACTCGCAGCAACTGTGGCAAGAGTTGAGACCGCAATTGCCCGCGGATGTCGAGTACGAACAATGCGGAACGATCTGGGTCGCGGCCGACGAAGAAGAAATGAATGAGGTCCACCGCAAGCGAGCCTACTACGACGCGCGCGGAGTTCCCACCGAAGTGCTCGATGCCAAAGCCTTGCAGAATCTCGAGCCCAATCTTCGTTCAGGAATGGCCGGTGGCGTTCTCGTTCCCGAAGATGGTGTCCTCTATCCACCGTGTGCTGCCCGCTTCCTGATGGAGCGTGCGCAGGCCGGCGGCGCGAAACTTCGCCTCGGAGTGCCCGCCGCGCAGATTGGTCAGGGCCGCGTTCGCTTGACCGACGGTACGGAGCTCTCCGCGGAAATTATCGTGAACGCTGCCGGCGCCTCCTCCGCCGATCTCACCCCCGGACTCGAGATCAAGAAGAGGAAGGGCCATCTCGTCATCACCGATCGCTATCCAGGATTCCTGCGCCACCAGTTGGTGGAACTCGGCTATCTGAAGAGCGCGCATTCCGTCAGCACTGATTCCGTCGCATTCAATGTGCAGCCGCGACGCACGGGCCAGATTCTCATCGGATCATCGCGGCAGTACGGTGCAGAGCAAAAGGAAGTCGATCACTTCATGCTCGTCCGCATGTTGCAACGCGCGCAGGAATACATGCCGCGCCTGGCGCAGATGTCCGCCGTCCGTGTCTGGACCGGATTTCGCGCTGCCACTCCTGACAAGCTTCCGTTGATCGGGCCGTGGAGTAGTGACAAATCCATATTCCTTGCGACAGGCCACGAAGGCCTCGGAATCACCACGTCCCTTGCCACCGCGCGCATTCTCGCCGACCAGATCGTGGGCACAAAGCCGCAGATCCCCATTGAGCCGTACCTGCCTTCGCGGACGGCCAAGGAGTGCGTGCATGCCTAGCCAACTCACAGTGTCCGTCAATGGCGCAGAAGTTGTCGTGCCCTCGGGTGCGACCGTCGCAGTGGCAGTCGTCCTCGCTGGACAAGCCTGCCGCATGTCGGTGACTGGAGAGCCGCGCGGCCCGCTCTGTGGGATGGGAATCTGTTTTGAATGTCGTGTAGCAATCGACGGCAATCTGCACGTCCGGAGCTGTCAGACCGTGTGCGAGCAAGGCATGGATATCAACACCGAGAAGTAAATCGATGAGCAGGGAACAGCGTCAACATTTCGACATCCTCGTGATCGGCGGAGGCCCCGCCGGCCAGGCGGCAGCGGCCTGCGCCGCGGAGTACGGCGTCCGCGTCGGAATCGTCGACGACAATCCGAGTCTCGGTGGTCAGATTTGGCGGGGCGAAGCCGGCGGTCAGAAGTCGGGCGGTCAACCAAAGACGCCCGCCGCAAAATGGGCTCACCGGCTGCGCGTGTCCGGTGCGACCGTACTCTGCGGATTCCGAGTCGTCGATCAGCCCGAAGAACGTGTCCTGCTAGCGGAGGGATCCAGCGGTTTTCGCGAACTCGAGTACGAGAAGCTTGTACTGGCAACGGGAGCGCGTGAGCAATTCTTGCCCTTCCCCGGTTGGACGTTGCCGAACGTGATGGGCGCGGGCGGTCTGCAAGCGATGGCCAAGGCCGGTCTTCCGATTCGTGGCAAGCGTATCGTAGTCGCCGGCACCGGCCCCCTACTCCTGGCAGTTGCGGCCTATCTTCGCAAGCATGGCGCGCAGATACCGCTGATCTGTGAGCAGGCATCGTGGAGCAGCCTCGCAAGATTCAGTGCAGCGCTCGTGCGCTGGCCAGACAAAATCGTCCAAGGCATTCAGCTAAAACGGGATCTCGCCAGCGTTCCATTCGCCGCGAACAGCTGGGTGCTCGCCGCTCACGGCGATACCGCCGTCGAAAGCGTAGTCGTTTGCCATGCGGGAAAAGTCGAGAGCATCCCGTGTGATTATCTGGCCTGCGGGTTTCATCTGATACCCAATGTCGAATTGCCCTCGCTGCTCGGATGCACAATTAGCCACGGTCGCGTGCAGGTCGACGACTTTCAGCAAACCACGGTTCCATCCGTGTACTGCGCCGGAGAACCCACAAGCATCGGAGGCGTCGAGCAGGCGCTCATCGAAGGCCAGATCGCAGGCTTGGCCGCCGCCGGGCAGGCAAGAGAAGTGCGAGCGCTATTCGGCAAGCGCAAGAAGGCGCGCCATTTCGCCAAGCTGCTCGATCGCACGTTCTGCCTGCGTTCGGAACTGCGCAGCCTGCCTCTGTCCGAAACCACAGTCTGCCGTTGCGAAGACGTTCCCTACTCTCGCCTGCATCAACACACTTCATGGCGCGCCGCCAAGCTGCAAACGCGTTGCGGCATGGGGCCTTGCCAGGGACGAGTTTGCGGTCCCGCAACCCAATTCCTTTTCAAGTGGAACCCGGATTCCGTTCGGCCGCCGGTCTTTCCCGCTCGCGTCGAAACCCTGGCCGTCCTTTCAACACAACTGGACCTGCAACACAGCGAAGTAACAGGAGGACAATGATGAACTGGAAGGGTGTGCTGCCTGCAATCACCACCAGTTTTACCGAAGACCTAGCCGTCGATCACAGCTCCGTCACGCAACATTGCCGATGGCTCCTCGACAATGGTTGCGCGGGAGTCGTCGCTCTCGGCTCACTCGGAGAGGGCGCGACGTTGTCTTTTGACGAGAAGCTGCAAATCCTCCGCACCTGTGTCGCCGCGGTTCGTGGACGCGGACCAGTCGTGGCTTCCATCTCCGCGCTTACGACCTCTGAAGCCGTCGCGATCGCGAAGGCCGCCGCTGATCTCGGCTGCGACGCGCTGATGGTGCTGCCTCCCTACGTTTATCAGGGCAATTGGCGCGAAATGAAGACCCACGTCGCCACTGTCTTCGAAGCCACTCCGCTCTCTTGCATGCTCTACAACAATCCGGTTGCCTACGGAACGGATTTTCTCCCGGAACAAATTAGCGAACTGGCAGCCGAGCACGAGAACTTCGAGGCCGTCAAAGAATCGAGTACCGATGCCCGGCGCGTCTCCGCGATCCGCGCCTTGCTCGACGACCGCCTGGAGATTTCCGTCGGCGTCGACGACGCCGTGCTCGAGGCTATCGGCGTTGGAGCAACCGGTTGGATCGCTGGCCTGGCCAACGCGTTGCCGCGCGAGTCCGTCGATCTCTTTAATTGTGCTATCAATGGAGAGAGCGACAAGGCGTTCGCGCTCTACCGCTGGTTCTTGCCCTTGTTGCGCATGGACACCGTGCCAAATTTTGTTCAACTCATCAAGCTCGTGCAATCTGAAGTTGGAATGGGAAACTCGCGCGTCCGCGCGCCCCGCCTCGAATTAGTGGGGGACGAGTTGAAACGGACGAGCAGCATCATTCGTGACGCTTTGCGTTCCCGGCCGCAGCCCGTGGCTGGTTTCGCTCTGCCGAACAGAAAGTAAATTAGGAAAAATGGCGAAAATTGCAGGACGATCGCTGATCGGTTTTCACGACGGTAAAGGTTCGGGAGAACCGCTCTATGCCACCGACCCCACCACTGGAGAACATCTCCAACCGGGATTCATCGCGGCAACTCCGGAAGAAGTTGACGAAGCAGTCCGCCTCTCATCGGAAGCATTTCTCACCTACAGCCGTACTTCCGGGCGAGTCCGTGCCGCATTCTTACGCACGATTGCGACGAAGATTGAATCCATTGCTGGTGAGATCATCGAGCGTGCAGGCCGCGAGACGGCTCTGCCACCCGCCCGCTTGCAGGGTGAAACCGCTCGTACCTGCGGCCAACTTCGATTGTTTGCTCAGGTCGCGGAGGAAGGTTCTTGGGTCGAAGCTCGCATCGATCACGCCGAGCCCGATCGCAAACCCGCTCCCCGGCCAGATATTCGTTCCATGCTGCGTCCCTTGGGCCCGGTTGTTGTTTTCGGCGCGAGCAATTTCCCCTTGGCGTTTTCCGTGGCTGGCGGTGATACCGCGTCGGCGCTGGCCAGCGGGAATCCAGTAATCGTGAAAGCTCACGCAGCGCATCCCGGAACCAGCGAACTGGTTGGACAGATGGTCCGCGAAGCCGCCCGCGAATGCGGCATGCCGGAAGGTGTTTTCTCGCTTTTGTTTGGCAGCGGCTCTCAGATCGGCACGGCGTTGATGAAGCATCCGCTCGTGAAAGCTGGCGGCTTTACCGGATCACGCACCGCCGGGAGAATACTTATGGATGTGGCGGCGGCCCGTCCCGAGCCCATTCCCTTCTACGCAGAGATGAGCAGCACGAATCCAGTCTTCATCCTGCCGGGCGCATTGCGAGAGCGTGGAGACACCATTGCATCGGGACTGCACACTTCCTTCACTCTCGGTGCCGGTCAATTCTGCACCAAGCCGGGCATGGTATTTCTCTCGCAATGCAACGAGGCCGCTTCATTCACCGATAAACTTCGAACGCTGGTCTCAGCATCGAATCCATTCCACCTGCTCACCAAGGCCATTCATTCTTCGTACGACGCCGCACTCGCAGAGCGCAAGTCAGACACCGCCGTCACGCTCGTCGCAGAAGCACCCCGACCCGATGAAAAAGGTTTTGCCGTAAGCTCCGCTCTTTTTGAAACCGATGCGGCTGCATTCCTGGGCTCAGACTTGGACGCTGAAATCTTCGGCCCCACGACTCTTCTTGTGCGCCACTCGAGTCGCGACCAGCTTCTCGAAATTGCCCGCACTCTTGAAGGACATCTCACCGCGACGATTCACGGCACGCCGCAGGATCTCCGTGACTTCGCCGACCTCGTCGCGATCCTCGAAACCAAAGTCGGACGCCTCGTCTTCAACAGCTTTCCGACCGGAGTCGAAGTCTCCCACGCCATGGTCCACGGAGGCCCATATCCCTCAACGTCAGACGGACGCTCCACATCGGTTGGAACGCGGGCGATTTTCAGGTTTACGCGGGCGGTCTGCTATCAAGGATTCCCCGACGAAGCATTGCCCGAAGAGTTGAAGGACGATAATCCACTGGGCATCTGGCGCATGGTCGAAGGACAAATGACGCGCGAGACAATGTTGCTCGCGGCGGGCCGGAAGTAGACTCTCGACCGCGCCTGGTTGAGGCTAGAGTTTTGTTGGCAGCCGGACCTGTAAGCCGAATTCTGTCCGCGGGATTGCTCCCGCTGGACGGCCATTCCTCTGGGCCGCGCATCACTGCGCGGCTCTAGCGACCTACCCGAAGGTTTGACGCACCGAGCCGGCACGTGTCCGCAGCCGAAACCGCGAACTTCCTCCCTATTTGGTCTTGCTCCGTGTGGGGTTTGCCCTGCCCGCGGCATTACTGTCGCGGCGGTGCGCTCTTACCGCACCTTTTCACCCTTACCCTGGCGTCCTACGACGCTGAGGCGGTATGTTTTCTGTGGCACTTTCCGTCGACGATCAGGCTATGCAACCTGGCGCCCTCCCGGACGTTATCCGGCACACTGCTCTGCGGAGTTCGGACTTTCCTCTCCCCGCGCCCGAAAGCGCAGAAAGCGACCGTCCGGTCCGGCTGCCTACCCGTTCATTATATGCGATGGGGTGAAGCGGGCGTCAGGCCTCGGATCTCCGACCTCAGCCTGGGACGCAGCCCTTGGCCCTCAGCAAGCCGGTCTTTACTTAGCGCGAACCGGCACCGCTGAAACCCCGTATATACACAGAGCGGAGAAGCCTCAAGGCAGTTCCAGAGCAAAGCGCGCTGATGGCTCCGCAAACTATGTTTGGCCAACGAAATTCGCTGGTAGACTTATACCGACTAGGGCCCTGGGTCCGAGGTCTGAAGTCCGACGGTCGACGCCCGAGGTCCGAGGTCAGACGCCCGAGGTCTGTTCTCCCATTCCATGAACATCGCTGAAGCTATCCGAATCGCGCTGCGGTCCCTGTGGGCCAATAAGCTGCGGTCCGTGCTCACGCTGCTGGGGATCGTGATTGGAGTCGGCGCCGTCATTGCTGTGCTCACGTTCGTGAGTGGCATTAACCGCTACATCGCCGAGAAAGTTTTCAACCTCGGGGCAGATGTTTTTATCATCAACAAACACTCCTCGGTCATCACGAATATTGACCAACTGCTCGAAGGCGAGAAGCGCAAAGACATCACGCTCGAGGACTACTACGCAGTCACCGAAGGCTGCAATCGGTGTGCCGATCTTGGCGCGATGGTCACGAACATTACCGGAAAAGTGAAGTACAACCAGCAATCCATCACCAACACCATCGTCCGCGGACTAACGCCGGCGATGCCGGCCATCCTGAATGTTGATCTGGATAGCGGCCGCCCGATCAACGACACCGACGTCAATAATCACTCCGCCGTGGCGGTGATTGGCACCGACCTGGTGGAGAATCTTTTTCCTGGAGAAGATCCCGTCAACAAGGAAATCCGTGTTGGTGACGAGCCCTATCGGGTGATCGGCGTCGGAAAGAAGCAGGGCACGACTCTAGGCCAGAGCCGCGATAATTATGTGATGATCCCAATCACGGCCTATCTCAAGCAATATGGCACGCACAACAGCATTGTCATCTGCGGCAAAGCCAACGGAGTGGGCAGCCAATTGGATGCGGCCATGGACGAGGCCCGCGTTATCCTGCGCACTCGCCGCCACGACGCCCCAGGCGCACCCGACAGTTTCGCTATCGAGACTAATGAGAATTTTCTCTCTCTCTGGCAAAACCTGACGCAGACGTTCTTCATCGCCATGATTGCCATCGCCGCCACAGCTCTGATTGTGGGTGGCATCGTCATCATGAACATAATGCTGGTGTCAGTGACGGAACGAACGCGCGAAATCGGGATTCGCAAGGCAATGGGCGCTCGCCGCCAAGACGTCTTGCTGCAGTTCCTGATCGAATCGAGCACGATGGCCCTGATAGGCGGCTTTCTCGGAGTGATTGGCGGGATCGTTCTAGCGAAGAGTGTGACCCTGCTCATCGGCATGCCCTCGTCTGTGCCGTTGTGGGCGGTTTTGGCGGCCCTCCTCGTATCCAGCAGCGTAGGTCTCTTTTTCGGTGTGTATCCCGCAAAGAGGGCGGCTCGTCTCGATCCGATTGTCGCCCTCAGGTTCGAACTGTAAGAATGGCTTGCTGAAGCTGCTTTGCTGAAGGAATCTTTCTATGCCACGACATGACCATCGCGAGACACTGCGCATGGCGGTTGCGACTTTGCGCGACAACAAGCTGCGATCCTCGCTCACGATCCTGGGCGTTGTGATCGGCGTTGTCGTCGTCATCGGGATCTCTTCCTTCGTCAGCGGCCTGAACTCCAGCGTCATGGAGTCGATTGGCAGCCTGGGTTCTGACCTGATCTTTGTCTATCATATTCAGCCCTTTAATTTCGGCCGGCCGACCGAGGAAATGCGCACTCGCAAGGTGCTGACCTTCGCCGATTACGAGGCCATCAGCCAGTTACCTCATGTGAAAGCGGCGACCTGCGGCCTGCGTTATCAGCGTCCGGAATTTGGCACCGGAACCTACTCGGTGAAATACGAGGGCCATAAAACCAAGAACACAATCCTCGAAGGCGACGTTTATACCTGGAAAGATGTTTTTGATCTGCAGCCCACCCAAGGACGATGGTTCAGCCAGGTTGATGAAGAACATCGCTCCCCGGTAATCGTGCTCGGGGCCGATGTCGCCGAGGAACTGTTTCCCAACGGCAACAGCCTGGACAAAGAAATCAACATCGATGGCCAGTTGTTCAGGGTGATCGGCGTTTCCGAAAAGCGCAAGAGCGCGTTTGGCGGCGGAAAGAATCCCGAAGACAACCTGGTCTTTTTCCCCTTGAGCACTTTTACCAAGTTGCATCCGGAACTCGAGCGCACCGGCTACTGGATCAGCGTCAAAGCAACGTCCCATGAAGACATGGCCAAGGCGCAAGATGAAATCCGCGAAGTGATGCGGCGCCGCCGCAAGGTGCGTCCGCAAGATCAGGACAATTTCGCCGTCTTCACCCAGGACGCGATGTCCGATCTTTGGAACCAGCTGACCGGCATGCTCTTCATCTTCATGTTTGCCGTCTCCAGTGTGGCCTTGATGGTGGGTGGCGTAGGTGTAATGAACATCATGCTCGTCTCGGTGACGGAACGGACACGCGAGATCGGAGTGCGCAAAGCAATTGGCGCCCGCCGGTCAGATGTTCTTCTGCAGTTTACGATCGAGGCCGTGATCCTGACTGCCATCGGCGGACTCATCGGCGTGCTGGTGGGTACCTTCATTGTCTGGCTGCTCCCGATGATCTGGACTTCTTTGCCGGCACGCCTGTCAACTTTTTGGATCGTTGTGGCTTTCAGCTCTGCGGCCGGAGTCGGACTCGTCTTTGGAATTTATCCGGCGTGGAAGGCGGCGAACCTTGATCCGATCGAATCGCTGCGATACGAGTAGTCTCGCCTGCGCATGATTCATCTCACTGCCAGAGTCTTCCAGTACATTTCGCTCCTCGGTTGTCTCACCAGTTCCGCTTATTACCTTCTCTGTTTGTGGAGCGCCGCCTCGTTTCTGCGCGCGCGCAAAGCGGGCGAGAGCGTCCGCTCCACGCACGACTTGCTGCCGGTTTCGATTCTCAAGCCGTTGAAGGGAACTGATCCCGAGATCTACGAGAGCTTCCGCAGCCATTGCCTGCAGGACTATCCCGAGTACGAAATCATCTTCGGCGTGAGCGATCCCGGTGATCCCGCGGTGGTGAGCGTGCAGCAATTGCAGCGCGAATTCCCTGGACGAGCGATCCAGCTTGTTGTTTGCCCGAATAAGCTCGGCGCCAATGTGAAGGTCAGTAATCTTGAACAGATGGTGCGGATAGCGCGCTATGAGCATCTGATCGTCAACGACAGTGACATCCGCGTCGAGCCGGATTACTTGCGCCGAGTAATCGCCCCGTTGACGGACGCGCGCGTAGGGATGGTCACTTGCCTCTACCGCGGAATCGCCGCGCCCACAATCGGTTCGCGGATGGAGTCGCTCGGCATCAGCACTGATTTCTGCGCTGGAGTTCTGGCGGCGCGGCAACTAGAAGGAGGACTCCACTTCGGCCTGGGATCGACGCTCGCCTTCCGCCGCTCCGATCTCGAACGCATGGGTGGATTCAAATCGATTGTCGACCTTCTCGCCGACGACTATGAACTTGGTCGCCGCGTAGCAGACCTCGGCCTGAAGGTGCAGCTTTCCGACGTTGTCGTGGAGACGCATCTTCCCGCCTACAACCTGCACGAATTTCTGGCCCACCAACTGCGCTGGAATCGCGGGGTACGCGATTCGCGCCTCGGCGGATATATCGGCTTGGTCACAACATTCGGCGTCTTGTGGTCGCTGCTGAACCTGATCGCCGCTCGCGGGGCGCCATGGTCATGGGCCGTACTGGGTGCGATTGTGCTTTTGCGGTTGGCGGTCGCGCTGGTGGTCGGGAGATCCGTGCTACGCGATTCGCGGGCGGTGAAGTATCTGTGGTTGCTTCCAGTGCGAGACCTCGTCGCCGTCGGCCTGTGGACGGCCAGCTTTTTCGGCCACACCGTAACCTGGCGCGGCGATCGCTTTCAGCTGAAGAATGGCCGGCTGATTCGAATCGTTCCGTAGCGAGTTCACGGATTCGTCGGCGGAATCAGTTCGAAGCGCCCGTCTGAGAAGAGCCTGTAACGCCGTCCTCGCCACGAAATCGTGTTGCCGAAAAATCCCGCAATCCAAAAACAAAATCCCATCAGATCTTCGATTGGCAGCAATAGCCAATTGATCTTCGCTCGCAGCACGAGTGCCGAAACTGTGTACGCGGCTAATGCGCGTACGCCAACTGCAAGTGGCAATACGGGCCACCACGCAGGCGAAGCCGCGCAGACCAGCAAAGCGAGCGGCAGCGGCATAGTGAACAACTGTCCCACGTACCCCGCCGGACGCGAACGCCGCGTGCTGCGTCCCCAGCGCAATCGATGCGCGACATTCTGCTGCAGGGTCGCGCTGCCGATGTGATGCTCAATCACGTACGAGGAAAGAATCACGCCGTGCCCGGCTTCTGCGGCGAACTTGCCAATGACGAAATCCTCAGCCAGATAATCCTTCACCCGCTCGAACCCGCCGATCGAATGCAGCACTCGCCGCCGCGCGGCAATCGTAGGGCCCACGGCAAAGCGCATGCCCTCAAGCATTCTCGCGACCAGGGCGCTTCCCCAGAAATCGGTGTTCATTCCAGCCGCTTCCAGCCGCGACCAGAAACTTGCGCCGGGGATAGCGCGATACGGGCAGGTCGCAACTCCCAACTTCGAATCCTGAAACTCCGCGGCGATCGTGCGCAGCATGTCAGGCGTCACGCGGATATCGCTGTCGCTCATCACCACCAGATCATTCGTCGCCGTCTCTAGCATGCGCTCGAGGCTGTAGACCTTTGCGTTTGGGTAAGGCGGCTCGCCGGTAATCAGAAGTCGCGACGGGATCTTCGGATACTCCCGCTGCAACTGCGCCATAACGTCCGCCGCCGGGTCGTCGGCAGCCTTCACGGCAAAAAGAATTTCAAATGCGGGATAGTCCTGCTCGAAAAACGTCCGCAGGTTCGATTCGAGGTCGAGATCCAGCCCGGCGAGCGGCTTGAGAATGCTGATCGCCTCCACCGCTTGCAGCGCGTCAGGACGCACCGCGAGATATCGCATTGCAGCAATGACCGACAGCAACGAATAGACCAGCGCTCCACATAGAACGAGGAGCAAGCCCGCCGCCAGAATCTTGCCGGGACGTAGGTCGAAGAGGACGAGAAACAGCGCGCACGATGCGCCTGAGATCATGGGTGAACCGAGACCTGATCAGCCGAAACCGGAGCCAAGGCAGTCATTATACCCGCCGATTGCGCGCAAACCTGAATGCCGCGAGCAGTTCAGTAGTAAGCGTTCCGAAGTCCGGCAGGTCACTTAGCGAACTTCGCGAATTTTCTTCGCGATCTTTGCGGTAAATGCTTTTCCGAGAAGGCGCAAAAATTCGCACTCGGGTGATTTACGGGACGCGGTTCGTGAAGATCGCCTTTCCTCCGCTGCGAGCCAGCAAGAAGTGCGGCAGACCCTGCAACTCCTTCGGGTCATCCTGGTCGGTCCATAGAAAAATGCGGGCGCCCCCGGACCAGAGGGCGGCAAGCGACTGCTGAGTCTCAAACACATGCGGCGCGTCCGGAAACTTCGCGCCAAACCAGAGATTCCCGCTGGGCGCGTGCAGCACGAGCAGCGGGTGGTGCGTATAGAACTGAAGCGTAGAAGCTTGATGATACTGGCCGTCAACAACGATCAGGTCGCCCGGTTGGTACTCCTTCTGAATGGCCACTGCGAGATCGTGCGACGAAAGGATCGGCGAAAACGTCGCGAACGAAGTATGCACGCACGTCAGCAACCCGACCATCATCAGTACGAGGGCCGCGTTTCCCCAGACGGGCCGGCTGCGGCGACGCATCCACCAGTTCACCACCGTCCCAAACAGTAGAGCGAGAGAAGCGCCCAGCAGCGGCCCGCGGAACATCCCCAATGCCTGCGGCGTGAAGTCAAGCACGTGGCCCAGCGAGAAATCGTAGTCCTGCGGATTTTTCTTAAGCAGTTCCGCCAGGTCCACGCCAGGCGTCGGACGATGCGTGCCCGCGAGCAGCGCTAATCCAATCGCCCCCGCGACGATCCCTACACACATCAGCACCAAGGAGGACACCCGCCCAGCGCGCCTTTCGCGGTCAGACGCGCTCGCCGACGATTCTCGCGCCAGCCAGCCTCCTGCCAGCAGCGCGATCCCAGGCAATGCCGGAATCGTGTAGTACTCCTGACGGGTCGAGAAACTGAAAAACAGCAGGATCACCAGCGCCCACAGAAAGAAAAGTAGATTCGCTCGCTCCCGCCGGTTCATCGGCGAGTGCAGGCGCGACCAGCGAAGCGGAACGTCGAACAACGCCTGCGGCAAAAATACCGCCCACGGCACCAGCCACAAGAGCAGTAGCACCCAGAACAGCACCAGCGGCACCGTATCGTATCCGGGCGGGACACGCTTGTTCAGAAACCGCATGATGTGTTCATTGACGAAGTAGAACCATAAAAAGCCGCGCGCCTGTCCCTGCGCTGGATTACGAATCGCCGCCAGCACGTGCCAAGGCGCGGCCACCGCAAAAAAAAGCAGCGTGCTCGATAACACTCTCAGCTTCGCCAGGTGGCGCAGATTTCCCGTCAGCAGCAGATAGAGCCCGATCGTGCCGATTGGAAACACTAATCCGATCAGGCCCTTGGTCAGCACATTCAGCGCGCACGCAACGGCGAATCCCCAGCACGTCAGGCGCGAAGGCGGATCTTCCTCCAAAGATCGCAGAAAGAATAAATACGAAATCACCAGCCAGAATCCGACCAGCACGTCGGGGATCAAAAAGCGCGTAAAGATATAGGTGCCGATGGACGTCACCAGCGCCAGCCCGGAATAGAATCCGCCGCGCTCGCCGAACGCGTAACTGCCCAGCCAATACGTCGCGAGCACCAGTCCCAGAATCCCTAGCATGAGCGGTAGACGCGTGCTCCAGTCGCTGATTCCGAAAATCTCATAGCTCGTGGCCAAGCTCCAGTACATCAGCGGCGCCTTCTCCAAATAGCGAAGGCCGTCGGTGTACATCGTCACCCAATCGTGGCGTAGCAGTATTTCGCGGGCGGCCTCGGCGTGCACTGTGTCGACGTCATCGAGTAACGGCGGCGTGAACATGCCGGCGGCGTAAATCGCGAGCCAGAGCGCGGTAAGAATCAGAACCGAGATTAGAGTCGTTCGCTGAGTGGCGGGCTGCGGGTTCGTTTGACTCGGGCTGATTGCGGATGTCGGTGGTCCGGTTTGCCCATCGTCTCCGCGATTTTGGGAGGCTGCTGGAGGATTCATGCAGGGTGCGCGCAGGCTGATTATAGGGGCTGGCTACACGCGGATCAAACGAGGCTAGTCTGCGGCCGCCGCCCTGGCGTTAGAGCGTTGGCCATCCAACGCTCCACGAATCTTGCTGGAGAGTTGTCTCAGCGAGTAGGGCTTTTGCAGGAAATTGGTTTCAAGATCGAATACTTCGTGGTTGAGCACGGTCTTTCCGGCATAGCCGGAGACGAATAGTACCTTGGTCGCAGGCCGTAGAGTGGCCAGTTCCTTCGCGAGTTGTCCTCCGCTCATGTTGGGCATGACGACGTCAGTCACTGCGAGATGGATGTTGTTCTCGTAAGTCGTCGCCGTCGCGAGCGCATCGAGGCCGTCCTTCGCCTCGAGCACGGTATAGCCTTGAAGTCGCAGAAATTCCCCGGTTGCGTGCCGGACCGCCGCTTCGTCTTCCACCAGAAGAATCGTCTCTGACCCACGGGGCGCGCGCTCGATTTTCACCTGTTTGCTTTCAGCAGCAAACCTCTGCGCGTCGGCGCACGGCAAATAGATCTTGAACACCGTGCCCATGTCGGGTTCGCTGTAGGCCCAGATGAATCCTTGATTCTGTTTCACGACTCCATAGACCGTGGCCAAGCCCAGCCCGGTGCCTTCTCCTGACGGTTTCGTGGTGTAGAAGGGTTCGAAGATGTGGGGTAGGTGCTCGGGCGGAATTCCAGCACCGTCGTCGCTGACCGTGATGATCACATAGCGTCCTACCGGAATGACGGCAAGTTTCTGTTGCATGTAGCTCTCATCGAGCGTCACATTACTGGTCTCGACGCGCAGGTGGCCGCCTTGGGGCATGGCATCACGAGCGTTCGCCGCCAGGTTCATTAGAATCTGCTCGATCTGTACTGGATCGACGCGCACTCGATCCAATCTCCTGCCCGGTGAGAAACTGAACTCGATGTCTTCGCCGATCAAGCGGGGCAATGTTTTCGCAATGTTCGCGATGACTTGATTCAATTCCACTACACGAAGCGCCTGTGGTTGCTTGCGGCTGAACGCCAGCAGTTGCCGCGTCAATTCGGCAGCTCGGCGTGCCGCCAGCAGAATCTCCTGAATCTTGGCCTCGAGCGGGCTGTCCTTCCGCACCGCGTCGAGGGCGAGTTCGGAGTAGCTGGTAATAATCGTCAGCAGATTATTGAAGTCGTGCGCAACGCCGCCCGCGAGATGCCCGATCGCATCCATCTTCTGCGCCTGCCGAAGTTCCGCTTCCAGGTGCAGCCGGTCTGTCAGGTCGCGCCCGTTTGAGATGAAATGAGTGATGCGTCCTTCGGCGTCCCGCACCGGCGAAATGCTCTCTTCCACGTAATACAAATCCCCATTCTTTTTCCGGTTCACCAGAATGCCGCGATACACATTGCCGGCGAGAATCGTCCTCCACATCTCTTGGTAGACTTCCGGTCCCTGCTCACCCGACTTCAGAATGCGCGGCGTCTTTCCACAAACTTCGTTGTGCGTGTATCCCGTCAGCGTCTCGAACGCCGGATTCACATATTCGATGATCCCGCTGCAATCTGCCATCATGATCGTGTCGGCCGACTGCTCGACCGCACGCGACAATTTCCGCAGCGACTCTTCTGCGGTCTGTTGCTCCTGTTGCAGCGAGTGCAGCGCCAGCGTGCTCCGGATAGTCCGAACCAGCGTCGCTCCATCCAGCCGCGACTTCGCCACGCAATTCCAGTTTCCGGCGTCGATCATTTCGGCGACCGTTTCTTCGTCCGCATCTTCCGTCAAGAGGATGAACGGCAACGAGACGCCCGCATGAAGAAATTCAGCGAGTAGGTGGATCGCCTCAGCATCGCCTGTCTCATGCTCGAACAGAACCAGGCCGTAAGGCTTCTGCTGCAGCATCACCTTGGCTTCATCGAGAGACTGCGCATGGTCAAGGTCCGCCATGAATGTGCTGCGGGTTCGCTCCAAAATCTCGCGGATCAGAAAGAAGTCCTCTTCCTGCTTGCCGACCAGCAAAACGCGCAGCGGCGCCGAATCTTTCGCGAGTTGTGCGGCCGTAGACATTGCCGGAACTCCGTCCACTGTTACTATCGGAATGTAGCGGCAGTGACGTTAGCACGCGTTTTGGGCGACCGTATTAAGCGCTGTTTCTCCTGCCAACCAGGCGCAAAATTAGAAGATAATAAGGATGGTCTTTCTCGCGTGTCAGAGAACAAGTGCGAGCGTCTTGCGTCATGAAATGCGACATCTTCAAATCAGGAACTCTCTCGGCGATCCTCTTTTTTTTCCCTTGTGCGATCGCCCAGACGAATTCGTCGCCGCAGGACTTTACCTTTGAGGTTTCCTCGACTCAACCCTGGACCGACACTGCTCTCGACCTGCAAACCGGAGATACCCTGCAGATCGCGGCAAGCGCCGCCGACTCGTCTGCTGGAACACCAACTTGTGAGCCTAAGGGCCTAGCTGGGAATGGCGCTCAAGGCGGAAGCCTGCCCCTTCCCAGTGCGCTCGCGGGTGCGCTGATCGCTCGGCTGCACGCCCATGGTGCGTCTCCAGTTCTGGTGGCCTCAGGCACGCAACTGCACATCGCGTCGCCTTCCCATCTTTTTCTCGGAATGAATTTCGCCGGTACTGGTCTGTGCCAGGGAGCACTCACGGTCAAGGTGCACCGAATCCCGGCCACCTCGGCCTCTACGTCAGCCTCGGAGCAAACACAACAGACTCGCGGCGTCCAGCTCAAGTCTCAGCTGTCAACGGCCGCTCAAGTTTTCATGCAAGGGCAGTTCGGCCTGGGATCATCGTCAAGTTCGAATTCGAGCACACCCGCCACAAACGCGACCTCTCCAGACGCCAGTTCCAGCAGCGCGCCCGCGTTGCCTTCGTTGAAACTTTCGGAGGCTCCGCTCGACGCCGATCTTCGCCGCGGCATCGATAGCCTGCCCCGCCGCGTCAACGATCAATTCCAGAATCTCGGCGATATGGTCAACTTCGTAATCGTGGGCTCTGAGAAAGACGTGCAAGCCGCGCTCGCCGCCGCTACGTGGCACGTCGCTGACACCGATAACAAGAAGGCCATGCTCAACGCGGTCATGCAGACCTACGACAGCAAGGACTATCTTGCGATGCCCATGAGCACTCTTTACCTGTTCGGGCGGCATCAGGATTTCGGCTACGAGATGGCCGAGCCGATCGCGATGGTTGCGAGCCGGCATCACTTTCGCATCTGGAAAGCGCCATTCACCTGGCAGGGGCACGAAGTGTGGGTGGGCGCTGGAACGCACGACATTGGCTTCGCAAAAGATAAGCGCAATAACAGCGTCACCCACAAGATTGATCCCGCAGTCGACGGTGAGCGCGACAACATCGGCAGCAGCTTGCAGAAAACTAACATGATCAAGACGTTAAGTTATTACCTGCCTCCAAACCCCGTGCAAGACGCCAAGAACGCCACAGGCGATGGTTACCACTCCGACGGAAGGCTCCTCGTGATTGTTCTGCCCTGACTGTTTTGTGCATCCAACTGATCATTCCCCCTGCAACGGCGCGTTTCTTCGATTGTTACTCATTGCTTTGTTAACGAAATAGAAGTTGCTTCGTCTAATGCGACAAGATCCGGGCGTGACCTCGGCAAGAACTTTTCCGCCGAACAAAATCGAGGGAACCCGGGTGCGGTGTCCTGCGTATAGGTCCTTAAGCGAGGTTCTGCCCCTCGTTGCATGGTCCTTACTGGGGAGCCTGCGTGGGTGAAGCGGCAACTGCCCCTGCGTACATGCGGTTGCGCGACGCGCCAGCCGGTGGATGGCGTGAGGCCGAAGCTAAACGCGATAACGAACGCGTTCTAACACTGGGGGACAATTGTTATGGAGAATGGGCAGAAGGCAACTGGGTCGATCAAACCATCCGACAGATACGACGTCGGTCACGTACAGGAAGTGATACGGCAGGCGCACGATGAGTTGCGTCAACTGATGCAACAACGCGGCGAGGTGATGAAGCGCATCGGCACTGTCAAGCAGACAATCGCCGGGTTGGCGAATCTGTTCGGCGATGCCGTGCTGAGCGAGGAATTGCTGGAACTCGTTGATCGCAAGACCAACGGCCGCCAGCCCGGCTTCACCAAGGCTTGTCGCATGATGCTGATGGAAGCCGGCCGTCCCATGAGCGCGCGGGACATCTGCGACTACTTCCAGCAGAATATGCCTTCGATGCTGGCCCGCCACAAAGATCCCATGGCGTCGGTCACGACCGTGCTGAATCGCCTTGTGGAATATGGCGAAGCACAAGCGGTTGTGTCGAATGGAAGACGCGCGTGGCGCTGGGTGACGGAAACCGCGGCGCCAGAACCGGCCGCCGCCAGTGTCGGCGAGCTTCGCTGCTGAACGCGTGGAAACGCGGACCGTCCAGGTCGCGAAGGACAACGTGGAAGAGTCTTCAGTGGAAGAGAGGCCTTCAGGTCGAGCGGCGGTGGAAGAGCGGCCCTTCAGGGCCGCGTCCACAACTCGACAATGATTTGGGCTTCGGCCCCGGACGCCCTATCCCGGCGGCAGCAGCATCCCCTTCTCCAAATGCCGAGTCACGTGCGCGTACGATGCCGCGTGCGGATCGTGCGTGACCATTACGATCGTCTTGTGAAAGTCCTCATTCAGCCGCTTCAAAATCTCCAACACTTCGGTCGCCGAATGGCTGTCCAAGTCGCCCGTTGGCTCATCGGCAAGTAACAGCGTTGGATCGCTGACGATGGCACGCGCAATGGCCACGCGCTGTTCTTGTCCGCCAGACAGCTGCTTGGGCAGGTGGCTAACTCGATCTTCCAGCCCCACGAGTTTCAGCGCGGTCAGCACGTGATCGCGGCGCTGCTGCGCGTTCAGGTGGGTCAGCAGCAGGGGAAGCTCCACGTTTTCAAACGCAGTCAGCACCGGAATCAGGTTGAAGGTCTGAAAGACATAGCCGATGTGGCTGTTACGCCAGCGCGCCACCTGCGCATCATTCAGCGTGAAAATATTCTTTCCCTCGACGAGCAATTCGCCCGCGGTCGGCCGATCGATGGCGGCGATCATATTCAGCAGCGTCGTCTTCCCTGAGCCCGACGGCCCCATCAACGCGAGAAACTCGCCCTTCCCAATATCGATCGAGACGTCGTCGAGCGCCCGCACCTCAAAGGCGTCGCGCTTGAAAATCTTGCTGACTCCGCGGGCCTGAACAATCTTTGTTCCCGTGGCGATATTCGTTTGTGCGACTGTGCTCATGATTGCCCCTTGATTTTGATTTTGTCCCCGTCTTTCAAAGTCTGGGGAGCGGTCGTAATAATGTTCTCGCCTCCGACCAGGCCTTCGACCATCACTCCATCCGCGCGCTGGCTCAGCACGTGAACCTCGCGCGCCACGGCCTTGCCGTCAAATGCGATCAGCACAATTTTCTTTCCGTCGCGATCGCGAACCCCGGTAGACGGAACGAACACGCCCGCCGGTGTCTTCGCTCCCGCGCTCTTCGGAGGCTCGTTGGCCAGGAACTTCACCGTCGCGTTCATCTCCGGCCGCAGTTGGATTCCCGGATACTTGTCGGGATGCAGCACCTGCACTTTGACCTGAACCGTAGCCTTCTGCCGGTTGGCTTCGGGAGAAATTTGCGCGATCTCGCCGTCGTACTCTTTGTCGGGATACGCGTCCGTCGTTACCCTCGCCTTTTGGTCCGGGCTCAGACGCGCGAAGTCCGCCTGCGCGATGTCGAGCTCCACTTGCAAATCGTTCAGATCGGCAAGAGACACGACCGAGCCCTGCGGTCCGCCAGCGGCTGCACTGGCAAACTGCGCGGTGATCAGCTCGCCTTTTTCGGCAGTGCGATCGAGAATCGTTCCGGTCACCGGCGCGCGGATCACGGTGGCATCCAGCTGCGACTTGGCGTAATCGAGTTGGCCCTGCGCCTGCATAACCGCGCCCTGCGCGCGCTCAATCTCCTCCTGCCGCGGACCGATCTTCATCAACTGAAATGCCTTGTCGAGAGAGTTCACCCGTTGCTGGTCGGAATCAAACTTCGCCGTGGCGTCGTCGAGCGCCTGTCGCGAGACTACGCCTCCGGCCGCCAGTTCCTTCGTGCGGTCGAGCGTCAACTTGTCGTTCACTAGCGTGGCCCGGGCCTCATCCAGATTGTGCTGCGCCTGTTGGACCTCTTCCGGACGCGATCCATGCTGCAGTTCGTCGAGATAGGCGCGCGCATTTTCCAGCGCGCCCCTTGCCTGCTCGTACGACGCGCGGAACTCCTGATTCTCCAGGCGCACCAGAACCTGGCCCTCTTTCACCTTGTCGCCCTTCTCGACGCCGATCCACTCCAGGCGCCCGGTGACCTTCGAGTTCACGTTGATCGTGTGATGCGCGACGATGTAGCCCGTAGCCGAGAGCACCGTGTCACCTGCGGAATTGGGGCTGGTCTCCGCGGCCGCGCGTACCACCTCGACCTCCGGCACATCGGACGAGAATGCGCGATACGCCAAGGCGATGAGCCCGAGCACAACCACCACCGCTACGCCAACAATGATGTAGCGCTTCGCCCATGCGGGCGGCTCTCCGCCGGAGTCGCCTGGTCGTTCAGTGCGGTCGATGCGCAGGCTCTGCAGATCGTCGTGTTTGGTATCAATCGACATAAGAATGAATACGGCTCAAAGCCTCCATAAGTTTCGTCGCAACTATCGCCTTCTACCCGCGCAGCGCGTTCAAGATATTCTGCCGCGCCGCGTGCCAGGCAGGCGCAAGCCCGCCGACCAGTCCCATAATCAGTGCGAACAGAATCGCGTATCCCGCAACCTGTGGCGTGATGCGCAACGCGAACACTACTTCGCTGAACGTCACCGCATTCGACGTGCCCGTCTCCATTCCATTAAAAGGAAGCATGAGCAAGATGCCCGCAATCGCACCCAGCAAGGCCAGCAGCAATGATTCCAATACGAACGACGTCAGAATCGCAGGCCGCGAGAATCCGATCACCCGAAGCGTAGCGATTTCTCTTCCTCGGTACGCCACCGCCGCGTACATCGTGTTCATGGCGGCAAAAATCGATCCAATCGCCATGATGAAGCCCACGACGAAGCCGATAACTTTAATCGGCGCACCGGAACTTGTCTGCTTCGCGTAGTAGTCCGTCTCGATCACTCCTTCGAGTTTGAGCCGCTGATCGTCGCTCACCCGATTCTTCAATGCCTCGGCAGCGATTGGGTCGGTCGCATGCAGGTACGCCGATGAGAATCCGCCCTGCCGGTCGAAGTCCGACGCCATTTGATTGACGTCGCCCCACACTTCCGATTCGTACGCCGAGCCTCCTGCGTCAAACACTCCTACGACCTTCCACGATCCTTTGCCGAATTGCATCGTGTCGCCGATGTTGGCGTGCGCAAAGCGATCGCGAATCGACTGACTGACCACCACCTCGCGCTGACCTGTTTCGAACCAGCGTCCTGCGACCAGTTTCACGCCCGGATGCCCCTTGGGGCCGGCCAGTTGCCGCATTTCCAGCCCGTCGGGCATCATGCCGCGTACGGTCACGTTCACCTCACCGGTGCCGTCTTTACGCGGCAGAACGATCACCACGACCCACTCGCCCGAAACCATCGGCTCGCCGTGGCTGTCTTTCGCGATGCCTGGAAGAGTCTTCAACGTCGGAAACAGCGAAGCATCGAACCCGCCCGACAACTCCGCCTCCGACCCTTTGCGCAGCACCAGCACGTTCAGCGGATTCCCGCTGCTGACAAACGCGCGATTCAATCCCGCGACTAGCGCCATCAGAAAGATCGCAGTCGTGACCGTGAGCGCGATGCCCAGCGCGGTCATGAGCGTGAGCCCCTTGCGCAGAATCAGGTTGCGGATGTTATAGCTGATCGGTATGGCCATAAATAAACTCGATTCTCCGTAGCGCCGGAAATCCTTGCCGGCTGTCGCGGGGCATTTTCCCGCACGACGCTGCACTGCTCATCCAATGTGGCGCAGGCCATCCACAATGTTTACCCGCGACGCGTTATACGCCGGCAAGTAGCCGCTCACTAATCCCAGGATCAGGGCCACCAGCAAAGACAGACCTGCGGCCGGCGGATTTACTTTCATGGCGAGCGGAACTCCCAGCGCGATGAAGCCGCGCGTCAAGAACCAGATCACCGGAATCGCGAACAGGATCCCCAGTACGCCTCCGAGGACCGCTATAGCCACCGATTCGCTCACGAAGATCGAAAGCACGCTCTGGCGCGTGAAGCCAAGCGTCTTCAGCACAGCCACTTCGCGCGTCCGGCTGCGCACCGACATCGCCATGGTGTTCGCAGAAACCAGCATGATCGTGAAAACGACGGCCCCGCAAATGCCCAGGATGAACGCTTTGATGTTTCCCAGCGACGCGACAAAGCCAAGTTGAAACGCCTTCTCGCTCTCCGTTTTCGTCTGCAGCGGCGAGTTGCGGAACATGTCGTCAATCTGCCGCGAAGCCTCGCCGACGTGATCCGCCGAGTCGACCTGTGCCGCATACCAGCCCGCCTGTCCCTTGAACCACGGCACCGCTTCTTCCAGATACTTGGCGTTGAAGTAGAGCGCGTTCTGCGGCGGATCGCGATGATAGATGGCGCGAATGGTTAGATCGACGTTCGGCGGGAAAAATATTTCCCTGCAGCGTGATGCGATCGCCAATCTTCCATCCATATTTTTTCGCCAGGGTGATATCTACCAGCGCACCCGCACGATCCTGCTGCCATGCCTTCAGCTGATCCGGCGGAACAATCTTGTCCGACGCGACCTTCAAATATTCATCAGGATCGGTCGCCATCTGCGCGAAGAAGTGCTCCGGCCGGTCGTCGATGTAGCGGCCTCCGAACCATGTCAGGGGCACTACCGCGGTAATCCCCGGCACGCTGCGAATCTTGTCGCGATAGAACGCAGGCAGGAAGAACGCGAGCGAAACGCGGTCTCGCGTGATCAGTCTCCGTGACGCCTCGGGCGCCACCTGGTCGACATAAAACGAGCGCCAGATGCAAATCATCAGCGTCAGCAACAGCAACGAGAAGCTGATGCTGAACACGGTCAGCAGGCTGCGCCGCTTGTTGCGAAACGCGTTGCGCACAACAAAACTTCCCAGCGTCATAATCCCAGCCTTACTTCCTAGAACTGTCGAGCTATGTTCGACCGGACAGCCGATTGCGGCTGTCCCTACCGATCCTCATCCGATGTGGCGTAATCCGTCCACGATGTTTATCTGCGATGCGTGATAAGAAGGCACGGCTGCGCTTAGCAGTCCCACCAGTCCCGAGGTCAGAATCGCAACCACCAAAATGTCGGGCGTCACCCGCATGGGGAAGAAACTAATGAATTGCTTGGAGTGGGTCAACATGAAGACGCCAAGCCATCCCAGGCCCGCCCCAAGCAGACCTCCGCCCAGCGACAGCGCCACTGCCTCGCTCACGAACAATCCCAGCACGCCGCGTCGCGTGAAGCCCAGGGTTTTTAGAACAGCCACCTCGCGCGTGCGTTCGCGAATCGACATCGCCATGGTGTTCGCCGAAACCAGCAATGTGGCAAACACCACGGCTCCGCAGATGCTCAGGATGAAGGCCTTCACGTTGCCCATCATGGCCACGAACTCAAGCCCGAACGCCTTCTCGCTTTCCGACTTGGTGGGCTGCGGCGAGTTGCGGAACATCTCATCCACCGCGCTGGCAACTTTGCTGACATCGGCGGGAGATGCCGCCAGAATGCTGAACGTTCCCGCCTGTCCTTTGAAGAACGGCACCGCCTCTTCCACATACTTCGCATTGAAGTAGACCGACTTGTTGTCGGGATTGGTGTGGAAGATGCCGCGGATATTCAACTCGAGATTGACGGGATAAATTGTTCCTTGCAGAACGATCCGGTCGCCCAGCTTCCATCCATATTTGGCGGCCAAGGAATCGTCGACAATCACGCCCTGCCGGTCGCGCTGCCACGCCTTGATCTGGTCGTCGGGCATCTGCACATCGCGGAAAGTCTTGAAGAATTCATCCGGATCGGTGCCGAACTGCGCGAAAAAATTTTCCGGCTTCTGATCCTTATAGATTCCGCCAAACCATGAAACCGGCACCACCGACACGACTCCGGGAATCGCTCGAATTTTTTCCCGGTAGAAGCCAGGCAGAGAAAATGTCAAAGAAACGCGATGGCGCACGACCAGTCGCTCGTTCGATTCGGCGCTGCCCTGGTCGAGATAAAAGGCGTGCCAGATCGTCATCATCAGGGTGAGCAGGAGCAGCGAGAACGCGATGCTCAGCACCGTCAGGATGCTGCGCCGCTTGTTGCGAAACGCGTTCTTAGTGACGAACCGGGTCAACGTCATGGATGCACTCCAGAAGGAACCGGGTACCGGGTAAAGAGGTGGGCACGTCCCAGCCCACCCAGAATAGACGATGCAACTCGCGATCGGCAACCGTACCGGGTTCGATTTGCGTTGCGTTCAAGGGCCCACCCCAACTCCTTCTCTATACTTCCGCGAGCCGGCTCCGCTCACAAGTGGAGATCGTCATCAGAGTGGGATGACAAATGTCACACGAATCCTCACATAACATGTACAACCGCCCGCGAGGCGCAAAAGTTACGCTGTAGTACGTGCCTGTGTGCGGACGGACGCATTCGTCCGTCCCGCGAAGCGCAGCGAGCGTTCTTCGCTATCGTTTACGACGCCTGCTGCATCTGCTCGAAGCGCCCCTCATCTGCGGACGGCCCATACAGCGCGGGCACTGACGCCTCGTTCAGCCGCAAATAAACCGTCAGCTGCCCGCGATGATGCGCGAGATGGCTGAACACCGATTCGCGAATCATAACGTGCCGCGGATTCTCATCGACCACATGGTCGCCCACTCGGAACCTCCAGGGCATCATCAGATGTTCGTCGGTCGTGTTCGACAATGCCTCGCGAGCTGCGGTAAGGCTGTTGTCGAGCGCGGTCAGGAGTTCGCCGCGCGTCTGCCATTCGAGAGGTTTGAACTTCGCCGCAACCGGAGATTTGAAGTCCAGTTCGTCCTGCTTCACCATCAATACGACCCAAGACGGCATGGTCGCCACCAGCGAAGCCAGATAGCCGAGCGCCATCGACTTCTCATGCGGTTTCCAGTCGTTGCGGCCTTCGGGTAGGCGTTCGAGGGCAAGGCGCGAGTGCGCGGCTTCTCGTTCCAGTTCTGCCAATAAGAGGTTGGTCAGCTTCATGATTTGCTCCACTAGGTTCGATTCACTTGAATTCAGCAGAATCGACTCCGGAACCGTATCAGCGATTGCGGACAGTTTCGGTCCTCGATCCGTGGCACAATGAAAAACCATGCTGCAGACATCAGCCCGGCTGCTTCGACTTCTGTCTTTGTTTCAGGCGCAACGCTACTGGTCCGGTGCTGACCTCTCCAGTCGGCTCGACGTAACCGCACGCACCCTGCGCCGGGACGTCGATCGCCTGCGCACCTTGGGATATCCGGTGCATTCGACTTCAGGGACTGCGGGCGGCTATCAACTGGGCGCTGGAGCAAACCTGCCTCCGCTGCTGCTCGATGACGACGAGGCCGTTGCCGTGGCGTTGGGGCTGAGAACTTCAGCGAGTGGCAGCGTGACCGGGATTGAGGAAGCTTCCGTGCGTGCTCTGATGAAGCTGGAGCAGGTTCTGCCGCCGCGGCTGCGCCATCGCGTAACTGCTCTGCACTCCTTTATTCTTCCGATCGGCAATCGCAGGGAAACAGTCGCCGCCGAACGGCTCTCGACGATCGCTGGCGCCTGCCGCGATCATGAAGGCATTCGGTTCAACTACAACAATCGCACCGGGGCGCCAAGCGCGCGCGTCGTAGAACCGCACCGGCTGGTGCATACCGGATATCGCTGGTACCTGGTTGCCTGGGATCTCAGCCGCAAAGATTGGAGAACGTTTCGCGTCGACCGCATCGAGGGCAAGCTCAAGACCTCGACCCGATTCAAACCGCGCAGGCCGCCTGAGGGGGATTTTGCGGCTTTCGTTTCGAAGTCGCTGGCGAGCGTACCGTATCCATACCGCGCCCGCGTGACCATTCACGCGTCAGTCGAGACCATCGCAAAGCGCGTGCCGCCCTCCGCTGGAGTTCTCGAGGCCCTCGACGACCACTCCTGCATGTTAAATACCGGAGCACATTCGCTGGAAGGAATCACGATCCACCTATCGCTGCTGGGTGTGGACTTCCGGGTGCACGAACCGCCCGAACTCATCGACTACATCGCCGGTCTGGCGGCCCGTTTGAGCCGCTCCGCGGGTTAGCCTCGCGGACCCGCGTGATGCGATTCACAGCGCCAATCCGGCTCGAAATCGGCTTACTTTGGTAACTCGAAGCTTCGCACGCTCAGCGATATCCTAGCCCTAACCAATCCCCCGGGTTTGCGCCGGTTGAACCTTGTTGCGGCGACGCGAATGGCCCGGGATGGGATGGAGCTAGCAAAAGAAATGCCTACGAAAATCGGCCACTTCGAAATTCAAAGTGAACTCGCGAAATCGTCCACCAGCGTGGTCTACAAAGCCAACGACCCCGAGAGCGGACAAACCATTGCGTTGAAGGCGATCCAGCTGAGTGTGTTCGGCGAACACGCGGCTGCACTCGAACAGGCGCTGCTAGCGGAAGCGGAGAGCACAAAGTCTCTGAGCTGCCCCAACATCACGCCGGTCTACGGTGCGGGCGAAATGGAAGGCCAGTTCTGCGCGGCCATGGAATATGTGCAGGGCAACAGCATCGCGACCATGCTCGCGCGCAAAGAAGGATTTTCCATTTGGGATCTTCTCGACATTGGTCGACAGCTGTGCAGTGGCCTCGATTACGCAGCCTCGCAGAACGCGGTTCACTACAGCCTCGAGCCTTCGAAAATCATGTGCGGCTGGGATGGCACGGTAAGGATTCTCGGCTTCGGTGTTTCGGGTGTTGGCAATTTTGTGCAGCACGTGCCCGAGGGGCTTCCGACGATTCTGCACTACATGTCGCCGGAACAAGTGCAAGGCCAGACAGTGGATGCGCGCTCGAATCTATTCAGCCTTGGCGCGATGTTCTACGAGATGGTGACGGAACGGAAGGCGTTCGATCGCGACGATATCGAAGGCTTGCGGCAGAGCATTCTGGAAAGCACGCCCGTTCCGCCGCTCCATGTGAATCCGAAAGTGCATCCTCTTCTCAGCGATCTGATCATGAAGGCGCTGGCGAAGGATCCGGCGGAGCGTTATCAGAACGGACGGCAACTGCTCGACGATCTGGAGAAGTGCAAAGAGTCGAAGACGCTGGCGGCGAAGAAGCCCGCGGCGCCTCAGGCCGTGGCTCCTACCAAGACTCAAGTGGCCGCGCAATCGAAGTTCATCGCGTCTGCCGCGCCGAAATCCGCTGTAGCTAAGCCCGCAGCTCCGAAACCTGCTGCGCCCGCATCTGGCCTGGCACGGCCTGCAAGTGTTGCAACTCCAGCGGCCTCACGGCCGGTGGCGGCGCAGTCTACAGCGAAGCCGATTGAAAAGCGAGTTGCTCCACCGATTGCCCAACCACCGCTGGCCGCGCCGAAAGCTGCTGCAGCCGCCGCGGGTGTGGGTGGCTACGATGCATCGCTGTTGCCCGATTCGTCCGAGGACGCGCCGGAGCTCGACCTCTCCGATCACTTCATTAGTTCCAGCGTCAAGGCGACGCTTGACGCGTCGCAGTCTCACTCCGCTCAGATGTCGTCTGCGGTGGCCGATGAGCCGGAGGTCGAAACTTTCGAGGCTCCGGCGGATGAAGAAGCACCGAGAATTGCAGTCGATCCCATGATGGCCGAAGGTGGACAGGGCGGACGCGGTGGCGTCAGTTTCTCAGAGATGACGGAACTGCCGCCGCTGAAGGAAGCGTATGTTCCGCCGCCACCGCCGGCTCCAGTTTTCCAGCAGACTCCGGCCGCGCCTGCCGTCCCCACCGTGACGATGTTCGACGGTACGACGCCCAAGGCCGAAGAGAAGCCTAAGGTGCAGCCGCGCGAAGTCGCGCAGAAGGCGATCAAGGAAATCAAGGGTGTTCCGCCCAAGCTGATGCTCTATGCGCTGGGCGGCGCGGGAGCGCTGATTCTCGCGATCGGCATCGGCGTCACGTTCTACATTCATAGCCAGAATGGCGACGACGACTCAGGCGCGGCGCGTTCGTCTGAAGTTGCGGAGACTCCAGCGCAGCCAGCACCGAGCCAGCCAGCACCCAAGAAGGCAGAGGCGCCCCAGGCAGTGCAGCCCACCGAGATTGCAGAACCGGAGCCAGAGGCGCGGCCTGTGGCGAGTCCGAAATCGCGTAACTCGCGCAAGAAGGCGACCGCTGCGCCCGTGATCATCCCGGGCCAACTGTCGGTGGATTCCACGCCGCAGGGTGCTCTGGTGCAGATCGACGGCCGTGGTGAGGCGAGTTGGGTCACGCCGTTTGCGTTGACGAATCTGGAACCCGGGCAACACTCGATTACCGTAAGCAAAGCGGGTTACTCAACCGATACGCGCACGGTTACGGTGAACTCCGGCAATCGCGCGACCACCGTGGTTCATCTTGCCCAGTTGATGGCGACTCTGATCGTGAAAAGCTCCCCGGTAGGAGCCAACGTCTACATTGATGGGCGCGACGTGGGCACGAAAACACCGGCGCAAATCAGCGTGGACAAAGGCCAGCACGTGGTGCTGGTGCGGATGATGGGCTACATCGACGAGACCACGAGCTTACAGTTTGCGCTCGGGCAGACGTTCAACTTCGCACCGACGCTGCGGCCGCTTGGCAATACCGACAACATCCGGACGGTCGGCAAGATGTCGAAACTGTTCGGTGGCAAGGGAGTGCAGGCCGGGCAGGCACAGTTGACCATCCGCACTCAACCCAAGGGCGCGCAGGTCGCGATCAACCAGCACATCATGGAAAAGAGCTCTCCGCTGGATGTGGCGCTGGATCCGGGCAACTATGTGATCGACATTTCGTTGACCGGATATGCGCCGTTGCACAAAGTGATCACCGCCGACAGGGGCGGCAAGATCGTCATCGACGAGGAATTGCAGCGGCAATAAGCGCCGTGCGCGAGGAAAGCCCTTCGCGCGGTGCGGGGATGGTCTCTGGCGTGGTTAGGGAGACGTTGCGAGCAACGTCTCTACGACCAGAGTTCACTGGTTACTCTTAAGTCCTTTAATCCTGGCTTCTTTGCCCTGTTCTCTTCCTCTCCCTCCAGTTTGCCTTCGCCATTTCCTTCAAAACGTTAGGAGTGATCACTCCCACAGCGGGCGTCAGCCCCGAGCTATTCGGGGTAGCTGATCTGAAGCGCCCTGGCTTTCGGATGTCCCTCTGTCCCTCACTCACGCGGGGAGGTTGCGGGGGCCGGGAGTTTACCTAGGACTTGCGCGGCGCCACATCCGGTACCTACGATGTCCACAATAGTGAATATGGATTTTTCAGTCACGGTCATTCGTCACATTAAAAAAATAAATTCTGTGGAAAACTTCCCGAAACGACCTTCGAGTCGTGCCGTTCATTTCATCTCCATTTAACACTCGTCGTAACACAGAAGAAACATTGGGCAACTATGGTTAGGTTCCATCCCCGACGCGGAGGATTGGGAGGCAGCAGCGTGCTGCGGAGCATCCCAGTCACGGAAACGCAGGTTCTCGATTCAACCGAAATCTGGGAACTGGTGAGTACGACCGACGATTCGCATCCGATTCATTTGCACCTGGTTCGCTTTCAGATCCTCGACCGGCGAAGCTTCAGCATTGACGAGTATTGGAACAGCGGGAAGCTCAAGTACAAGGCGCAGGCGGTTCCGCCGGAGCCCGGTGAAGCGGGATGGAGAGACACGGTGCGCGCCGATCCCGGAATGGTGACGCGGATCATTGCGCGATTCGAGGGTCTTACGGGCCGCTACGTGTGGCATTGCCACATTCTGGAGCACGAGGACAACGAGATGATGAGGCCCTTCGACGTGGTCGCGGCGCGCTGACGGCGTGTGAGACGCCGCTAGTTCGGCAGCTTGAAGTTGATGGTGACTTGCGTCTGAATTTCGACTGGTTCGCCGTTGAGCAGATATGGTTTGTACTTCCACTGCTTCACGGCGTCGACGGCGGCTTTCGTGAGCAGTTGTTCTCCGCTCACGACTTTGACGGCTGTAATGGCGCCCGACTTGGAGACGGTTGCGGTCAGCTCGACGGCGCCCTCCATGTGCATGGTCAGCGCGTTACGAGGATAGACAGGCTGCACTTTCTTGATCAGCAATCCTTGCGAGACGCCTTGCGAAATGTGAAGAGTCTGAAGAACCGGCTTCGATTCATTTCCATTGCCGACAAGATTCAACGGCGGAGCGCTGGAGCCTGGCGTCGCGAGCCCAATCATGCTGGGAGCCGGAGTGTCAGCAGCCGCAGGCTTGGTGTGAACTGCCGGAATGTCTCCGCCCTTCACGACGAGGGGCGCTGGACCTGCCTTGGCGGGTGCCGGCTTGCTCGAGGCTGAGGTTGAGGGTTTTGCTGGAGTCTCGGAGTCGGACGATTCGTTGGTGCTGAGCGTGATGTCTTTGGCTTCGGGCGCGGTTTTTGGCACCGCGGCTTCAGAAACCGTTGCGGAAGCGGGTTGCGAACTGGGCGCGGCCGAGGTTACTGGCGTTGGGGCCGCTGAGTTCGGCGCGGCGCCTGTGGGCTTCGCTGCCGGCGGCGTGGCCACGGGGCCAGAGATTCTTGATTCGAAGCTGCCGCTGGGAGTGGAGCGTCCCTGGTAATATGTCCAACCGGCGTAGGCTGCACCGGCGACGACTACCACCGCGGCGACTGCCAGCAGGATTTTTTTGTTGCCTCCACCTGACTGCTCTGGAACATTCGTTCCGCCAAACGTGAACGCTGTGGGAGCGGCGGAGTGCGAAGACGATTCATGCTGCTCGACGGGAGGCTCTGCTTCCGTTGCAGGGGCGGCCGCGATTTCTGCGACGTGAGTCTCCGGAACTTCGCGGGCAGGAGCGGGCGCGCTGGCGGCTCCACTGCCGAATGTTGGGGCAACTGTGGGCGTTGGTAACTTTGGCGCTGGCGGCGCAACGGGAGTTTCAAAGCTGATTGGCGGCAGACTTTCGGTGTGCGGAGCCGGAGCCTGCGCAGCGGGAACTGAACGCACCGTCACGGGTGGCACGGGTTTCGGCGTTGGTTTTACTGGTGGAACTGTTGGACGCGGAGTCGCGGCCGTTGCCGGAGCGGCAGGTCTCAGGGGCGGAACCGGCTTTGGTGCGACGGGCTTCGGCGCCGCTGCAGCGGGTGCGGATGGAACGGGCACCGGAGTTCCCGGCTTTACAGGTTCGCCCTTGCGCAGCAGTCCGCGCGCTACACGCAAAGTTCCCTTGGATTGTTCAATGTTGATGGGTTTGGTCAGGACCAGGTTCGCGCCAATGCGGAACGCTTTTGCTACCCCGGCCTGACCTTCCACCACAGCTACGGCAAGCGACGCCTGGTTTGACGTCGAATTACGCGCGCTTTTGAACAACAGCGTGGCATTCTGCTCGTTATCGCAGTCCACCACCACAGCATCGAAATGCTCGCCCATCAGCTTCTTGACCGCCGCGAAAGGTTCCAGGCAAGGCTCGACCGTAAACTCGAGCTCGCCGAGGACCTGCGTCACCGTGCGAGCGGCTTTTTCATCGGGGCAAAAGAGAAGGGCTCGGTAAGACATACCAAGGTCATCGTAGGTACAGGCGTAAGGGCCATCAAGTTACGCTGGTAATTCGAGTTCGAATGATTTTTGTGGTGCTTCGGGCAGGCGCAGATGCAGTGGGTGAAATCGCGCGGGCTTACGCTGGGTCATGTACGACGGTAAGGAAGCCGTGCGGCAGACGCATACAATAGCGGCCATGCACGCTCCCGCGCGGCGATTGCCGTTATGGCTCAAGCTCGCGTGGACGATCTGGCTGATCGTTTGGGCGCCTGTGTACTGGAGGGAATATGGCGCGCAGAACTTTTTGTATTTCTGCGATCTGGGGAATGTGCTGATCGGCATCGGTTTGTGGCTGGAGAGCCCGCTGATTTTTTCGTGGGCGGCGTGCGGACTGTTGCTGTTTCAGAGTTTGTACACGGTTGATCTTGTGGGCGCGCTGCTCACGGGGCATCACCTTATTGGCGGCACGGAATACATGTTTGACCCGGGTCGGCCGCTGATGACGCGATTACTGAGCTTGTTTCATGTGGTGACGCCGCCGGTGCTGCTGTGGGCGATTTGGCGGTTGGGCTACGATCGCCGCGGATGGATGCTGCAGACACTGATGATGTGGATCGTAGTGCCGACTAATTATTTCTGGCGGCCGGAGATGGATGTGAACTGGGCGCGGGGACTGTTCCTTCATGAGCAGCATGTGATACCGGGCTGGGTGTACCTCGGAGGATATTTGGTCGTGGTGCCGCTTTGCGTTTATCTTCCCACGCATCTGCTTCTGAGCTGGATCGGCCGGCGGTGGCGGGCTGGAGCCCAGTACAATTGACACGGGAAGTGGGGGCTCTTGAGACGCCCAGGGAGGTGATAGTGCGCTTCTACACGAAAGAGGAATGCGAGGAATGGCTTCTCGAGCGCAAACGTGTGAAGCCAAATGCGGTTTCCGAAGTCCAAATTGAGCGATTCGGTTACCCTAACAAACCGCACCGCCTTTTCTATATGGCCCACTGGATAGCGACCTCATTGACGTATCGCCAGCCAACGCTTCTCTGGATTACGGAATGGAGCATCTGGCCCAGTACTGAGAATTGGCACTTGTATTACACACTTCGGCACAGTTACAACGACCAGCGACTGCTTCACGAAGCTCCCGGTCACCTGTTTCTGGAACACGAGTCCGAGGACCTAGCATCCTTCGCGCAAATCGCTATGTTGAATGGCTGGGGTGGCTACATCTTGACTCACGCTAACTATGTGAATGCGTTCTTTAGTCACGATGAATACATTGATTTCTTCGCTAAACCGGACGGCAATCTAGCAGAGATTCGCGCAGAATTTCGGGAGGAACGGTCGGACCGTTTACATGTTCGGGATTGATTGCTTCCGTGGCCTCGTTCGAGCGTTGCCTTTATCTCCGCGCCTAGCGTGACCTATCGGAGTCATCTTGCGGTTTGCGCACGGCGGATTCCGGCTGCGGGTATTCGATCGATCCTTTGAACGAAGAGATATCGTCCTGGTGAAAATCGGGGAAGGGCAACTGCTTGCCGTCGCGCATTTCCGCAACCTTCTTGACGGCGCTCTCCGTTTTGTCTTTCTCCAGGCCAGTATCGCGACTCAGGTAGAGCGTTTGTGAGGGGAATGCCAGGCTGCTGCCGGAGTCGTCGACGATGTCCATCATGCGGAGCAGAATGTCCTCGCGAACGGCCGCGAATTCGTTGAAGTCCTGGGTAAGGATATAAGAGAGAATTTCCACGTTGAGCGAAGTGCCCGAGATGTCGGTGAGGCGAACGCGGACGGTCTTGCTTTCGACTTTGGGATGGCTGTAGAGCAGGCGGCGGAGTTCCGCGAGCACGAAGCGCAGGTGTTCGGCTTTCGTTTCGAAGCGCATACCAAGATTCGTCTTGAAAAGAATCTTGTCGCGGCGGCTGAGATTTTCGAGATTGATGGTGGCAACGGTGCCGTTCGGAATGGCGACCAAGGTGCGCTCTTCGGTTCGGATGAGCGTGGAGCGCAGGCCGATATCTTCAACCACTCCGATGCGATCGCCGAAGCGGCAGACATCGCCGACGCGAAAAACTTCGTCGCCGAGGACGGAGACTCCGCCGAAAAGATTCGCGATCGTCTGCTGCGCGCCGAAACCGATGGCGATACCGCCGATGCCGAGACCGGCCAGCGCTGTGCTCATGTTGAAGCCGAGGTTGCTGAGAACGGCGAGCAGGCCTCCGGCAAAAATAATTGCCTTGAGGATGCGTTCGCCCAGCAACATGAGCGAACCGGTGCCGGCATGGCCATGAGCCAGAGCGCGATTGCGAACGCGGCGCAGCGACCATCGAACGACGCGCCAGAGAATCCAGGTGACGCTGATGATGAGTGCAATCGACGAAAGTCGAAAATAATAGTGGCGCGGCAGCAGCCCGATACCGAGATAGCGCGCGAAGAATTGATGCACCAGAGTGCCCGCGAGCAGCCATGCAGGAGCCGATACCGATCGCCAGTTGGCGATTTCGATTTGGCCGCGCCGGCGCGCCCACCAGCGCACGGGAATCTCCAGCAGTACCAACCCGAGCCAGCCGATGCCGGCGGCCACGGGCAGTGCGATCAACAGCGCCAGCCACTGCCACAGCGGCATGCCCGCAAACTGATGCTTGACCAGCACGGCGGGAAGTTTGCTCGCGACCTGACGCGCCTCGACCTGATCATAAAGTTCGGGAATCTTAGTGAGCGTGTCGGAAGAGATCAGCCAGATTTTTCCTGCGCTTGGGTCGGAGACGTGCACGAGGTCGAGGTCGGCTTCGACGTCGCCCGACACCATGGTTCCCAGTTTCTGACGGCCGAGAGGAACGCCTTCCTGGGGAATGCCGTCCGGTTGAGTAAAGCTGCCCACTCGCACGCTGTTTGCGGCGGGGCTGTTCAACACGGCGTTCAGTTGGCTGGCAATACGCTCACCTTCGCTCTGGCGGTGCGCCGCAGTCATCTGCAGGTACTGCGCCGCGATGCTGAAATTACCGGACTGCGCCGCATGAAGAAATCCAAGAACGGTCCCAGAGGGCGTCGTGCGGCCGAGGGGATCGGTAGTGGTTGAAGAATTAGCGGTCGCTGGGGGCGACAGCACGGTGCTGAGCGGCGACTGCGCTGCGCACGGCAGGCAGGTACCCAGGCAAAGTAGCGAGATGAGAAGCGATTCAGCCAGGCGACGAACATCTATACGGCGGAGGGGAAGTGCAGTTGTCAGGCGGTCTTGGAAATTTCTTTGATGGTCTCTCGTGCTGCAGGTCTGCGAGGGATTCTTCGCTCCGCTCAGAATGACAGGATCAAGTTTGAACGTATGGTTCGGAGTTTCTTTGTGCCGATGGGGCATGGTGTTTTCCGGCTGCCGATCGCTTGTAGCAGAAATCACGCGCGCTTCGGCCGGTAGATGTCGGTACTGGTTCCAAAGAAAACTTCGGCGGCATTCATCACGGTTTCGGACAGCGTAGGGTGCGGATGAATCGTCGCCGCGACATCGTGCGCGACAGCTGCCATCTCGATGGCGAGCACTCCTTCGGCGATCAATTCACCGGCGCCCACTCCGACAATGCCGACGCCGAGCACGCGCTCGGTTTTCGGATCGATGAGGAGTTTAGTCATGCCTTCGGGGCGGTCGATGGTCATGGCGCGCCCGGAAGCGGCCCAGGGGAACTTGGCGACTTTGATCTCAATGTTTTCTTTTTGGGCCTGCGTTTCGGTTAAGCCCGCCCACGCAACTTCTGGGTCAGTGAACACGACTGCAGGAATGGCGTTCGGTTCGAAGGAGACTTTGTGTCCGGCAATGGCTTCGACGGCGGTGCGGCCTTCATGCATGGCTTTGTGCGCGAGCATGGGCTCGCCCACCACGTCGCCGATGGCGTAAATGGAGGGATCATCGGTCTGCAACTGCTTGTTGACCTGGATGAATCCGCGCTGGCCGACTTGCACGTGGGTTTTGTCGAGCCCGGAAATTTCGGAGTTTGGCTTGCGGCCGACGGAGACGAGCACGCGATCGAAAAGTTTTTCCTGAGTCGTGCCGTCCTGCGCTTTGAGCGTGGCGCGAATTCCGGTGCCTTCATCTTTCACCGCAGCGACGGTGGTGTTGAGCATGATTCCGTCGAAAAGCTTTTCGAGGCGCTTGTGCAGGGGAAGTACGATGTCGCGATCGGCGCCTGGGAGCAGGCCGGGAAGCATTTCGACCACTGTGACGCGGGTGCCGAGTGCGGCGTAGACGGAGCCGAGTTCGAGGCCAATGTATCCGCCGCCGACGACGAGCAGAGTGCCGGGAATGTCTTCGAGATTCAGCGCGCCAGAGGAATCCATCATGCGCGGAGTGTCGAGTTTGAGCGTCGGGACGATGGCTGGGCGAGAGCCCGTGGCGATGATGATGCGATCAAAGGGCAGCGATTCTTCGGAGCCGTCGGACTTCGTGACGCGAAGAGTTGTGGGATTCTCGAACGCGGCGCGGCCTTGTACGTAGCGAACCTTGCGCTGCTTGGCGAGAATGCCGAGGCCTCCAGTTAGTTTTTTGATGATGCCTTCTTTGAACGAACGCAGGCGCGCGAGGTCGATTTTCGGCGCGGCAAATTCGATCCCCCAGTTCTTGGCCTGCTCGGACTCTTCAATCAGTTTCGCAACGTGCAGAAGTGCCTTCGACGGGATGCAGCCACGGTAGAGGCAGACGCCGCCGGGGTTGAGTTCCGGATCGATGAGCGTGACGGACATTCCGAGGTCCGCGGCTAAGAAGGCGGCGGCGTATCCACCGGGGCCGGCGCCGATTACAGCGACATTGAGATTCGTGGAGTCTGACATGAAAGGCTTTCAACCACAGTGGACACCGAGGAACTCAGAGGAAGACTGCATCTTCTTTGAACCTCTGTGCTCTCTGTGTCCTCTGTGGTTCAAGATTTTGATCTCACCCTTGCACTGACAGCAAGAACGGTTGCTCGAAGGCTTCGGCGATCCAGCGCAGGAAGCGGGCGGCGTCTGCTCCGTCGATCAGGCGATGATCGTAGGAGAGCGAGAGCGGCAGAATCAGGCGCGGCTCAAACTTCCCACCTTCCTTCGATCCGATCCACTCGGGTTCCGTGCGCGACCGCGACAGGCCGAGGATCGCCACTTCCGGATGATTGACGATGGGCGTGAATCCGACACCGCCAATGCCTCCCAGGTTCGTGATCGTGAACGTGCCGCCTTCCATGTCGGCGGGAGTAAGTTTCTTGTCGCGCGCCTTCTTCGAGAGTTGCGATAACTCGACCGCCAGTTCGACGATGTTCTTCTTGTCGACGTCGCGAATCACTGGGACGAGCAGGCCACGGTCGGTGTCGGCGGCGACTCCGATGCTGATGTACTGCTTGTAGACGATCTCTTCTTTGTCGACGTCGATGCTGGCGTTGAACTGCGGGAAAACTTTCAGCGCGGCGGCGCAGACTTTCAGCGCGATCGCGGTGACGGTCATTTTTCCGCCGGCCTCTTCGGCCTTGGGAGCGAAGCGCGCGCGCAACTGCTCGAGTTCGGTGATGTCAGCGCGGTCATGCTGCGTGACGTGCGGAATCGTGTTCCAGGATTCGGAGAGGTGCTCGGCGGTCTTGCGGCGAACTCCGCGCATGGAGACCCGCTCGATCTTGCCCCATTTCGCGAAATCAGGAAGCTGCGGTTGAGCAAAATGTCCGGCTCGCGGGGCCGTCTGAACCGCAGTGATTGCCGCGGAGAGCAGAGCCTTCGCGTGCACCTTGACGTCGTCGTCGCTGATGCGTCCGCCGGGGCCGCTGCCTTTGACTTCGTAGATATCGACGCCGATCTCGCGTGCCAATCGCCGAACGTGCGGCGCGGCGGGTACGGGCTGACGGTTTTCTGTCCCGGCAACTTTGCCCAGTTGCGCCGGCATACTGAAAACCTGTGCGGCTTGCTGCGGCTGGTCGGGAGGCAGCGCCTGTTCTTCCGTTTTACCCTCGGCACGAATCGCCGCCTGAAACGCGAGACGCGCGCCGTGCTGTCCAGAAACATGTTCGACAGGAGAGTTGGTGCGCGTGGGCTCGGGGCGAGCGGCCGCTCCGCCTTCGAGAGTGAAGATGACCTGTCCGACTTTGATCTTCTCGCCTTCCTTCACCTTTACTTCTTTGACGACGCCTCCGACGGATGACGGAACCTCGATGACGGCTTTGTCGGTTTCGAGTTCCATGACGGGCTGGCCTTCCGATACTTTGGCGCCAGGCGCGACCATGAGGCGGACCAGATCGCCTTGCGAAATGTTTTCTCCGAGTTCGGGGAGTTTGAATTCGCTGGGGCCGGAGGTCGGCGCTGGAGTTGCGGCAGGCATGGCTGGAGTTGCAGGAGGCGCTGTGGAGGTTGGCGGCAGGGGAGCAGCTTGCTGAACGGGGGAGGGGGCGGCAGCAGCTGCCCGCGCCGCAGGTTCGGCGGAGGGTTTCGCATCTGCGCCGTCGACGGTGAAAATCACCTGGCCGACTTTGATCTTGTCGCCCTCTTTCACGCGAATGTCTTGCACGGTTCCGCTCACCGACGACGGCACTTCGACGACGGCCTTGTCGGTTTCGAGTTCCATGACAGACTGTCCGGCGCTGACGGTAGCTCCGGGCGCGACCATGAGGCGAACGAGATCGCCTTGTTCGATGTTCTCTCCCAGCTCGGGAAGTTTGAATTCAATCACCGCGTCGATTCCTTTTCAGACATCTCGATTTATGCAGCGAGTTCCATGAGACACGTGATCGTGTCGTCCCTAGGTCCCGATTGTCCGCAACCCGGCACTGCCGTGCCGGGCTAATATGTTTCGCCGCTTCGCGGCTGGATTGCAGTAGGGACGTAGCAACGGTCTCTACTGCAATGCTCTAGCTCACCGCCGGGTTTGCTTTTTCCGGATTGATTCCCAGATCTTGAATTGCCCGTTTCACGATGTCTGTGCCGATCTTCTTTTCTCTCGCAAGTGCGCCAAGAGTTGCGAGCACGATGTGCTTGGCGTCGACTTCGAAAAAGTCGCGCAACGCCACGCGGCTCTCGCTGCGGCCGAAGCCGTCAGTGCCGAGCGAGACGAGTTGTCCGGGCACCCACTTGCCGAGACTCTCCGGCAAAACTTTCATGTAATCGGAAGCTGCGATGAACGGTCCCTGCGCATCTTTCAGCGTCTGCGTAACGTAAGGAACTTTAGCCGCCTCGGCGGGATGCAGCATGTTCCAGCGCTCGCAGTCGTTGGCATCACGATAGAGTTCCTTGTAGCTGGTCACGCTCCACACATCGGCGGCGACGCCGTATCGTTCTTCCAGAATCTGTTGCGCCTTGAGCACCTCGAACATGATGGCGCCGCTGCCGAGCAGCTGCGCGCGCAGTTTGGCATCTGTCTTTTTCGAAGTTGTGAAGCGATACAAGCCCTTCAACACGCCTTCGCGAATGTTGCCCTGCTGCGGCATTTCGGGCATGGCAAGCGGCTCGTTGCCGACGGTCAGGTAATAGAAGATAGATTCCTGATCGATGTACATGCGCTTGATGCCGTCTTGAATGATGATCGCGATCTCGTAGGCGAATGCCGGATCGTAGCAATGGAGGTTCGGCACCGGAAGCGCGAGCACGTGACTGTGACCGTCCTGGTGCTGCAAGCCTTCGCCGGCGAGCGTCGTGCGGCCAGCGGTGCCTCCGACGAGAAATCCGCGGCAGCGCATGTCGGCGGCGGCCCAGATCAGGTCGCCGATGCGCTGGAATCCGAACATGGAGTAATAGATGAAGAAGGGAATCGTGTTGATTCCGTGGTTCGCGTATGCGCATCCGGCGGCGATGAACGAACACATCGATCCGGACTCGGTGATGCCTTCCTCGAGAATCTGCCCGTTCTTAGCCTCTTTGTAATAGAGCAGCGTGTCCATGTCGACGGGTTCGTAGTTCTGTCCGACGCTGGAATAGATTCCGACCTGGCGGAAGAGAGCTTCCATACCGAAGGTGCGAGCTTCGTCGGGGACGATGGGCACGATCAGCTTGCCGAGTTCAGGATCGCGCAACAACTTCGCCAGCAGGCGCACGAACACCATGGTCGTGGACACTTCACGGCCATCGGTGCCTTTGTGGAATTCCTCGAAATGCGCGTCGGGTATGGATTTCAGCGCTTCGGCCCGCACCTTGCGCGTCGGCATGTATCCGCCGAGTTGTTCGCGGCGCGCCTGCATATATTTGATTTCTGCGCTGTCGTCAGCCGGACGATAGAACGGGGCATTGTGCAGTTCGTCGTCGGGGATGGGAATTCCGAAGCGCGAACGGAACATCTGCAACTCGTCTTCGTTCAGTTTTTTCTGCTGGTGGGTGATGTTCTTGCCTTCGCCCGCTTCGCCAAGGCCATAGCCTTTGATGGTCTTGGCAAGAACGATCGTGGGCTGGCCGGTGTGGTCGACCGCGGCTCGGAATGCGGCGTGAACTTTGACGGGATCGTGGCCGCCGAGACGCATGCGTGCGAGTTGATCGTCGGAGAGATGCTCGACCATCTTCAACAGGCGAGGATCGGAGCCGAAGAGATTCTGGCGGAAATAGGCTCCGCTTTCGACGAAATATTTCTGATACTGTCCGTCGCTGATTTCGCCCAACCGCCGCACCAGTATTCCGTCGCGGTCGTTCTGGATGAGACTATCCCAGTCGGTGCCCCAGATGCATTTGATGACATTCCATCCCGCGCCGCGGAAAATCGCCTCGAGTTCCTGAATGATTTTCCCGTTGCCGCGCACCGGGCCGTCGAGACGCTGCAGGTTGCAGTTCACAACGAAGATGAGGTTGTCGAGTTTTTCGCGTGAGGCCAGAGTGATGGAGCCGAGCGACTCGGGCTCGTCCATTTCGCCGTCGCCGAGAAACGCCCAAACCTTGCCGCCGGTCGCTTGCTTCAAGCCGCGATTTTCGAGGTAACGGATGAAACGCGCGTGGTAAATCGCCTGAATAGGGCCGAGTCCCATAGAGACGGTGGGGAACTCCCAGAAATCAGGCATGAGCCACGGGTGAGGATAGGAACTGAGTCCGCCGCCGGGCTTCAGTTCGCGGCGGAAATTTTGCAGCTTTTCTTTCGAGATGCGGCCTTCGAGATAGGCGCGGGAATAAATTCCCGGAGCCGCGTGACCCTGGAAGTAGACGACATCGCGATCGCCACTCTCGGTTCGCGCTCGGAAGAAATGGTTGAAGGCGACTTCATAGAGCGTGGCGGCAGACGCGAAGGTCGAGATGTGGCCGCCGATGCCTTCTTGAATTTTGTTGGCGCGGACGACCATGGCCAGGGCGTTCCAGCGAACCAGGCTCTTGATGCGGCGTTCCATTTCCTGGCTGCCGGGAAATGGAGCCTGCTGGCGCGAGGGGATGGTGTTCTGGTAGGGCGTGGTCGCCGAAAACGGCAGGTTGATGCCGGCTTCGCGCCGCGCATGCAACGCCAGTTGCTGCAACAGGCGTCCGGCGCGGTTGGGGCCGCCCCTGGAAAGAACATAGTCCAGGGAATCCACCCATTCCCTGGTTTCCAACACTTCTAGGCCGTCGGTTTCCGTCTGAGGCACGTCTGGTTTCTCCGTCGTAGAATGCGCAATACTCCATGATAAAGCAATTGCGGGAATTCTTGTTGGAGGACTCAGTTAAGAGCGATAACCATGAAGGGCACGAAGGAAAATCCGGGCTCGGGGTTTAGAATCGCGTCGGGCTGGAGGATTCATGTTGCGTATCGCGCTGCTGGTAGGACTAGTCGTCGTAGCTATGCTGGTGGCTTCGCGGTTGTTATCGCGAAAGGCGGCGCCTGCCGAGGGAACCAGCGCGCCGGACTTCACGCTGCCTTCGCAGGACGGTTCGAATGTGAGCCTGAAGGATTACCGCGGCAAGTGGGTCGTCCTTTATTTCTATCCCAAAGATCAGACGCCGGGTTGAACACGGGAAGCCCACCAGTTCTCGGTGGATCAACCGAAGTATGCGGAGCGGAATACAGTGGTCTTAGGGGTGAGCGGCGACAGCGTTAGCTCACATAAGGATTTTTGCGTGAAGGCAGGGATCAATTTCAAATTGTTGTCTGACGCCAACCACAGAGTCATGACCGCGTATGGATCGTTGACGAACCTAGGCGTAGTGAAGTTCGCGGCGCGGCATACGTTTCTGATCGATCCCAGCGGCAAGGTGGCGAAGGCCTATACCAGCGTGGATCCGGTGAAGCACAGCGAGGAAGTTCTGGCGGAGTTGGATTTGCTGGAGAAGGCTGCGGTGCGTTAGCGGTGGGCAGAGAAGCCTGCATCGGCGTGCCGATGCTCCCCCCGGGCGCAGTTTCAAGGGTGTTCTGCTTCCTGTCTGGTCAATGAGTTGTATCGCCTGATAGCAACAGTTGAGAAGTGTGAGCGGGGCAGAGGATGATGGAGGTGACAGCAACTTGAGTTTGCCACCGTGCTTGACTCAGGGGTGCTTTGTAATGCAAAGTAGTTCGCATGAAAACACCAAGTGGCATTTTGATACGAGCAGGAATCGGAGTGGTTGTGGGCGCTGGGATCGTTGCCGTAGATAACTTCGCGTCCGGGGGAGAGGTCAGTCCAATCGTGATCGTAGGAATGCTTCTCGTTTTTGGCGCTACTGCCGGAATGATCTGGGGAGTTCGCGCTGCGGTGGCCACTGCAATCGCTTGGGTCTGGTTGCCAATGGCGCACCTGCTGAAACACATGATGCGTCTGCCAGACACAATTCACCCTAACACGTATGCTTCGATTCTGAAGCTCGGGGGCTTCAGTTTTGTGGTTACAGCAGTCGGTCTAGGACTCGGACTGGCGTTCCGCCGACTTCTTAGCGGGCGCCCAACCGAAAATGTGTGAGTGCGGGCCGATTCCGTCGGATTTGGACAGTCGTGCAAGTGCAAGATGAACGACGAATCTGTTCAATATTGCTCTCGGACTGTTGAAAAATCGCGATATCGCTCATCGACCGGCGCACCTGCCTGTCGTCTATCCGCCGCGCCCAACCGCTGCCCACGAAGTACACTAGCAAGATGGCGACTGCAGCTCGAAATGACGTGCGGGCGGGGAATGCCGCGGGATACCGCTTTCCGCCGGGCTTTCAGAGGAATCTGCTCTGGTTTGCGTTGCGCAAGTTTCGTCCTGCGAATCCCATCCTTCTGTTTCAGCACCTCGCGCGCGAATACGGTGATATCGCTCATTACAAGATTGGGTGGCATCACATCGTCTTTCTGAATCATCCCGACTACATTCGCGAAGTGCTGGTGGTGCAGAACGACAACTTCATCAAAGAGCGCACGGTGCAGCGGACAAAAATGTTGCTGGGCGAAGGGATGATCACCAGCGAAGGCGTTCAGCATCGTGCACAAAGGCAGGCAGCGCAGCCGGCGTTTCATCGGCAGCGAGTGCCCGAATACGCGAGTGCCATGGTGCGGGAGGCGGTTCGCATGCGCGACCGCATGCGCGATGGTGAAGAGCGGGATATTGCCATCGACATGATGCACTTGACCCTTGGCGTGGTCGCGCAGACGTTGTTTGCCACGGATCTCCATCAGCAATCGGGCGAAGAGGTCAACGAACTGGCGAGCGCGATCAATCGCATTATGGGACTCTACAATTTTCTGGTCATGCTGCCGGCGGCGGAATGGCTGGTGCACGTGCGGCCGCCGGGGCTGGCGGCATTTGTGCGGGCGCGCAAGCGGATCGATGCGGTCGTCTACCGAATGATTACGGCGCACAGGCAGCGAGGCTCGGGCGGAGGCAGCCTGCTTGACCTGATGCTGGCCGCCTCGCCCGATAAGAGCGCGGCTTCCGAGCGGTCCTTGCGCGATCAGGTCATCACGATTTTTCTGGCGGGCTATGAAACCGTGGCGAACGCCTTGTCGTGGACGTGGTATTTGCTTTCGCAGAATCCAGAGTGCGAGCGGCGGTTTCATGAGGAGATTGATCGGGAACTGCAGGGGAGATTGCCGGGGTTCGACGACATTCCCCGACTTCGCTACGTGGAAATGGTGGTGGCGGAATCGATGAGACTCTATCCGCCAGCGTGGGCGATGGGGCGCTATGCCCGGGCCGACTTTGCATTGGGAGAATTCTTTCTGCCGGCGAAGACGACCGTGTTGATGAGCCAGTTCGTCACACACCGTGATGCGCGGTTCTTTCCGGATCCGCTGCGGTTTGATCCCGAACGCTTTTCTCCGGAGGCGAAGTCGCGGCGAACGAAGCTGACGTATTTTCCGTTTGGCGCGGGAGTGCGGCAGTGCATTGGCGAGTCGTTCGCGTGGATGGAATGCGTGCTGTTGCTGACGACGCTGGCGCAGAAGTGGAAGCTGAAGCTTGTGCCGGGACATCCTGTTGAGCCGGAGCCGCTGATCACGCTGCGTCCGAAGTATGGAATGAAGATGGTGGTGGAAGCGCGGCACGGTCACGGGGGCTAAGCCCCACACCTGATTCGAGGCTAGACGCGGCGCTGAAGCGCCGCTCTTCCACGGAGCTGCTCTTCTACTGGCGCGTCTTCTTGGGGCTCCGCTACTTCTCCGCCAAATACAGGTCGGCTACGTGCTCGGTGATTTTGCCGGGACTGGAGTCGGCCAGGTTCGCGAGTGCGATCACGGTTAACTTGTCATCGACGTAGCGGTCGATGGCGGTCTCGAACCCCTGCCAGGAGCCGTCGTGGTGAATGCAGCGATGTCCCTTGCGATCTTCGATGAACCATCCGAATCCATAGTGACCCTTGTTGGGCTGACCGTTCTTCAGTTTGACGGGAGTCCACATCAGATCGAGGCTTGAGCGCTTCAGCAATTTTTCTGTGTAGAGTGCGGCGTCCCACTTCGCCAAATCAAGAGTCGTGAAGTAGAGGCTGCCGTCGGCGGTCGTGTTCACCACTGGCGACACCCACTCCTGGTTTTTCAGTTCGCCTTTGACCAGCCGGTAGCCGGCGGAGCGGTTAGCGACGATGTCGGCTTCGCTGATGATGCGCGTGGAATTCATGCCCAGCGGACGGAAGATGCGCTGCTGCAGAAAGTCTCCATAGAACTCGCCCGTCACGCGGTGAATCAGAATGCCGAGCGTGACATATCCGAAATTGCTGTAAGCCCAGTTCGTACCGGGAGGATAGGCAAGAGGAATGCTTTCGATCAGCTTCAGTTCTTCGTCTTCGGTCCAGTCTTTGCGATAGTCAAAGCTCTTGGGATAGTCGCCGAATCCCGCGGTGTGGCTGAGGAGTTCGCGTATGGTCACGTCTTTCCAGGTGGCGGGAGCGTCGGGGAAATATTTTGTGAGTGGATCGTCGAGGCCGATCTTGCCCTCTTCGACCAGCATCATCACTGCGGTCGCGGTGAACTGTTTTCCCACCGATCCCGACTGGAATACGGACTCGGGTTTTACCGGCACCTGCAGTTCGACGTTCGCCAAGCCGAAGCCCTCAGCGCGGATGATTTTGTCATTCTTGATCACCAGCAACGACAGGCCAGGGATGTGCTGCCGCTGCATCTCGGCCTTGACGTAGTTGGTAACGGCGGCTGTGGTCGATGGGCTTTGAGCCTGCACGCTGTGCGTTGCAACGAGCACGATCGCGAAGAGAATGGTGAAGACTGCGGTTGAGACGGCTCTGCGGAGATTTAGAACGACGTTCATGTCGATTTGCCGAATCCTGCCACTGAGATCATGTGCGGCAACGAGTGTAGAGAGATTGGCGGGCGCAAGCAAGCTGCGGCGGAAAGATCGAGACACGCGCGTCCAACTTATTTTTGCTGAGCTGACATGTCCCCGAGGGCCCGGGGTCGCGATTCATTGCAGGCTGATGACGAAGACGTCGCCGCGACAGTCTTTTCCGGCGGTGCAGGTGCTGGCTCCGGAAGTTGATCCCAGCGTTCCCATCATGTCCGATGAGAGCAGATACCACTTCCCGTCCTGCGAGATGGCTCCGATGGCATTGGCAGTGCTGAATAGCTGCGAGCCGGAGTCTGCATAGGTGTGCGCCATTCTCCAGACAGTGCCGTCGACTGGCGACACACACAACACTTCGTTAAACCACGGACCGGGAAACGTGACGTAGGGTGCGGTCGTGGTTCCGCAGAAGGGAGTGGTATCGAGCGCGTCGGCATTGGACCAGCCCCAGTGCGAGTCGGTCGCATTGTCCTTCATTCCGTCGCCGTAGCAATTTGTGGTGAGCGCGGGCGAGCACGGCTGAGTCAACAGCAGGTTCGGAGTCGACGAATCGAGAAACGAACGAGCGGCCACTTCCATCGGATCAGCATTCCCGGGAAAGTTGACGAAGTGAGTGTAGCCCTCGGTCCAGTGCCCTCCGCCCTGGGTGGTGGGAAAGTCGTCGGCGTAATAAATGTTGGCGGTGCCGATCTGCCATGCGAATGGGCCTCCGCCACAGTCGCCGGCGCAGGTTCCTTTCGCAATGATGAGGAGCTTTCCGTCCTTGCTGATCTTTGTGTTGTGCACGGTGAACTGCGCGCTGCAGATGGGATTGTTTGGATTGATGCCCGACGGCGTCGTTCGGCAGCCGCTGCCAATGAATGTGGGGAGGCCTGTGTATCCCCAGTCGCCGACGATCTGACCGGTCATCGTGTTGAGCAGCGTGCAGCCCTGGCCCACGCGAAAGGCCGCCGCGTAGATTCCGGAATTCTGCGCGCCTGCGGTTGAGAATCCGGCGCCAAAGGTCTGATCGTCTTTGCTGTGCTCGCCGTCGCTTTGCCATGTGATGCCGGCCAGGCCGTTGTTGCCGCAGACTTTGTTTTGCGGATCGATGCCCTGAAAATCTCCGATCGTACTCACCGAGTTCGGGCCAGAGGCGCCGATGAGAGCGTGGTTGGCAAATGTGATCTGCTCAATGACGGTTCCGCCGCTGGCGTAGGCATAGAGAGCATCGGGAAGTGTGTAGGCCCACGAGCCATACGCAACTTTCAGCTGCGTCAGGTTGTAGGCGGTCTGACCATAGAGTGGGACAATCTGCATGGTCGCCGGATCGAAATTTATGACGAGCGTTCGGCCGCCTGAATCCTGCAACACGAACAGGGAAGAGTCGCTGCTCCATGCGTTGGTGTCGGCGCTTCCACCGCCGCCGGCGAAAAAGCTGAAGTTTGGATGCGCGGGCTCGGTGGCGGCGTCGGTCACTCGAAGCATGCGGTTGTGAAGACATGGAGATCCGTTCTGCGGTTCGGGGTCGTCGACAAGAGTGTTGCTACCGGTTAGACCTGCGAATGGAAGAGTGGCGGGCAGTTGCAGAGTGACCAGACCGTCGGGGGTCGCCTGCGTACACGATTGATAGACAGCGGGAGGCGCTTGAATGGCCGCAGGTTGCACGGTGACGATCGCCTCTCCCGAAATGTTTTCATTGTTGCTGCTTGCAGCCTTCACGGTGACGGTTGCTGGCGTCGATACGGCTGGCGCGGTGAAGAGGCCTTCCCGGGAAATCGTTCCGGCAGTGGCGGACCAGGTGATTGCAGTGCTCGAGATATTTTTTGCGGTCACGGTGAATTGCTGCGTCGCGCCGGATGTTAGCGAGATTCCGTTCGGGGCGATCGTAATGCTGGGAACCGGGTCAGGTGCGGGTGCGCCGTGACTACCTGCCGCACTCAAGCCGCAGCCGAGCAGGATCAAGCAAATAGCTGAGAGCACAAGAACTGAAATTGCTAGCGAGACCGTGCGTTGCGCCGCGCCGCTCGATGAATCGATGTTGGCCGCCACTCCCGCCTCCGACTCAAATATGGGGAACTCACCATGGGAGTCCCTGAGGAGCATTTCGGAAGGGAAGAGACAGAGCAGAACACAGCGGACGGTTGATGTCGCACTAAGGTGGATCGTGCGTTCCACTCAGGCACAACCGCCAATATGGAACTGAGGAGGCCGCTGGCACTCGGCTGTGGCGGGCCATTCTTAAGAAGTAGCGGCGTGGGAAATCATTTTGGATTCTTAGCCGCGGCATACGGAACTGGACCTGACGCGTGATTGAGCAGCGAGGCCTTGCCTATGGCCTGAACGCACAGAGCGCTCGTGTCTGGTTGCAGAGCGAGAGACGCTAGTTTGATGGCGTGCGATCCGGCGGGCAGTTCTCTCACATCGGTCCACTGCGACTGCTGCTCGGCACGGACTAGGTAGTGGTCGATGGTGTTCTCGCGCCCGCGAATGTTCCAGGAAAGTTCGTCGCCGGAGACGGTGGCTTGCACGCTCACGCAATTGTCGATCCCAGTTTCGATTTCCGTTCCTTCCTCGTAATCGTTCCAGGTAGGAATGATCAATGCGGGCAGCTGGTGATGGGCGGAATAGAAGTGTCCGGCCTCGGCGAACGTGGTGAGCCAGGTCTCGCCGCATTGCTGATCGATGGTGCGGCCCTTGCCCCAGCTGGCGTCGGCATCGTTGAAGCCTTTGTAGGCGGAGCCCATTGCAATTTTGTCGGATTGCTGCGCCTTGGTATAGAAGCGATCGAGATATTGAAGCGAAAGCGGATCGCTGGACGTGGCGGCTTCGGGAGCGATCCACGCGTAGGCCCCATCGGCATCGGGGTTACTGAAGGCGCCGGAGTTGCGGAAAAAGAGTAAGGGATTCATGGGCAGCGACCGGCGCACGCGGCGCCAGTCGATGGGAAATTTTTCCAGCCCGAAAAAGAAGACGGCAGGCCTCCCTTGGAAGCGGACGTATGCGGGCGAAGCTTCAAAGTGTTGCTCTGCATAGGTGAGATCTGAGATAAGTTTTTTTGTCGGATCGCAGCCATGCTTCGCGCAATCCTGGATTGCTCCGGCGTCTTCGGAGATGGCAAACTCCAGGCCTTGCTGTTCGGCCTCTTTCATCAAAAGGATCACACTCTGATTTTTCATGCCCGATTCGGGTCCGTACCAGTCGACAATCGCGCCTTGAATGCCGCGGCTGATCATGTCGGCGACTTGACGCCTCACTTCCTGCTGGTCGTCCGAGCGATACCCGACATCACGATGGTGAGCGTCGCCAAACCATGGCATGTAGCGGACGTAGATGCGAGTTTGGGATCCGCGGTAGAGAAGCGAACGAATCGGCAGCTTGCTCACATTGCCCGGGAGTGCATTGCCGCTATTGCCGCCGCCGTAGTTGGCGCTGGCGCTGGTGTTGTTTGGACTCTGGCACGATGCGCTGCTGGAGGGCGGGGTCTGAGCGAGGCAAAGGCCGGCCCAGAGGAGTAGCCACAGTAATTTCAGAAGGAGAATGCCGCGCGACGGGAGATCCCTCGACCCGCTGGAAAAGGCGCGGGCCTTCGGGATGACGCTGGCTGAAAGTGTTTTCCAACAATTCAAAATGAACCGCTATTCCGCGCATCTCATGACTTATTGCAGCAAGCCGAAGATGCCGATGCGCGTGTCATAGGTGACGATCACTTTGCCGCTGGCGACGACCGGGGTGGAGAATCCGATTCCTTCTCCCAAGGCATCGCGACCGGAATTCATCATGCTGTTCCAGAATTCAGTGGAAATCGAAGTGGCGTCGTAGGCGTGCAGAATGCCTTGTCCGGAGTCGGTTTTCTCGTAGGCCCAGACAATTCCGTTCTGCGTTCCGTTCGCCGAGATGACGGTGTTGCCGCCGCGCTCGCCGAAGGCGCTCGGCGACTGCGCGAGTGGAGTGGGGTTCAGCAATCCGTTCTGAAACTGGTATTGCTTCAGTGGCTGATTCGAAGCCCCTGCGTAGACGTTTCCGTTGAAGTAGGAGGCGGTGCCGTAGAGACGATTCCAAGATGGACCGTCTGCAGCCGCCCCGGTGGTGGACGAAGAGCAAGTGTACTGACCCACCGCGAATTCCTGAGGAATCTGTGTGTCTCCGGCGGAATTGAAATGGCCCATCGAATCCGCACTAACCAGGAAAAGGCGGCCTTCCTTGCTCGTGGTGAGGGCGAGATTGGCGCCGTTGGTAAAGTCGGTAGGCAGCAGCGCAACTCCGCTCGATCCAAGCTCAAGGTCATCGAGGTCGATGCAGTTGGCGTCCCATGGAGTGAACCAATCTGCGATTTGAAAGGTGGAACCGTTGAGTTGCAGCTTGAGCATGGTGTCGCCGTAATTATTGCCCCCCTGGTCGGCGTTGAAACTACCGTCGGCTGAGTCAATATAAATGTCGCCATTGGCATCGACCGCGGGCGCTGCGCCACCCTGCCAGAAAGCTCCGCCACCCCCGTGATCGGCGGGGCCATCGGCGGCGTCAACGGCCTGCGCTTGCGTTGTGGGATTGAAAACGGCCTTGAGGGCCAAGGTGGAGGGATCGAACGCCATCAGCCATCCGTGATAGACGCCCCAGTCAGAGAATGAGGCCCACGCCACCACAATCTCGCCATTCACCTCGATCAGGCCCGAACGCTGGTTCTGAACCGAAGGATCGAAAGCAATCTCTCCGTTCACGCTGCCCTTTCCGTCGCCAGGCACGCTCGCTTGAATCTGCACGCCGCCCGCACCGTAGTCTTGTCCGGTACGAACATCAACGGAGCGAAGCCACTGCTGGGCGACTCCGTTATCCGATAGCGTGGTCACAAAATAGAGCGCGCCGGTACTGGGATCGATCACCGGCGTGCCGGTAATCCCCACCTGGCCGCCGAGAGTCGTTCGTCCGCCGAAGTTGTCAGGGAGAGTGGTCACGCCTTCCGAGGGATCGATGTACGACCGCTGCCATAGCGGCGTGGACCCGGGATTATCAGCGTCAATGGCATAGACGCTGTCATTCTCAGTCCCAAAGATGATTACGTTGTGAGTGCCGGCTTGACCCATATCTAGATTGGCGACGTAAAGCGGCTGCCCCATGACGATGCCGTCTGCCTGAAAGCTGGCAACGCGGCCGAACTGCGTGGGGTTCACGTTGGTTGTGTTTAGGGTTGTCTCGCTGGCATAAAGACCTTTTTCCGAGCTGTCGCCCTTCCACATCATCACGCCTCTGAGTGCGTTGGGAGGTGGAGGAGGAGGAGTGCCCGTCGAGCCATTCTGAACGCCTCCGCAATCGACAAAATAGATTGCGAATATAACCAACAGCAGAAGAGATGGGATTTTCGACGCGTGGCTTTTCGTCATCGCGACCTCCCGAAGAATGGGACAGTCATTTGTGTGCCGTGTTTCGATGTGTACCTAGCGCAAAAGGTTGGCGACTCCAAGCGCTGTTAGCGGCTTCAGCGGTGCATGATGCGTGAAATCACGACGACGAATTGCACTGCAGAACCCTTGCGCTTGGCCGAAAGTGCAGGTCCGGACGTACAACCTTCGAGTCTTGAAAACGGGTTTTTGCTGTTGGAGCCATACAGCGTTTCTGGTAGCCTCGCCTTAATCTACAAGACATCGATTTTGAGCCCCATCCCAGATCCAACGTTCGCGTTGGACTCCAGTGGGCCAAAGTCAGGCGGCAGTTTGAGATCTCGCCGCTGAATAAGCCGCTTCCTGCGATTCTTCCGCGCGTATCCGCTCACGCGTTAACGGCAGTTTCGCACTCGGTCGATTCGCTCGATCGCAAGCAAATCTTCTTGGAGAAGTGTCGAATGTACAAATCTGTCTTACTGATCGTGTGCTCGTCTTTGCTGTGCTTGTCAGTGCCTGCTTTTGCTGGTGTGAATGTAGCGGCTCCATCAACTGGTGCGACCGTCGGGTCGCCGGTGCACTTTGCCGCTTCGGCCGGTTCCACGTCGTGTTCGAAGGGCGTTGCTTCGATGGGAATCTATACCGCGCCCGGCGTGCTGGCCTACGTCGCGAATGGAACACACATTGATACTGATCTGCACCTGAGCGCTGGGACTTACGACACCGTGATCGAACAGTGGGACTACTGCGGCGGTGCTGCTACGACTGGGATCAGGGTCACGGTAAGCGAGAAGTCGGGAGTCTTCGTCTCCTCGCCAGCCAACAACAGCACGGTCAGCTCACCGGTAAATTTCAAGGCGACCGCGAGTTCCACCTGCTCCAAAGGTGTTGCTTCGATGGGCATTTACACAGGTCCTAACCAGCGAGCCTATGTAACTGGCGGATCAAGCCTGAACAAGTCTCTGAGTCTGAGCGCGGGAACTTACAACACGGTCGTCGAGGAGTGGGACAACTGCGGTGGCGCAACAGTCACGCCCGTCAAGATCACGGTGAATGGCGGTTCCGGCAAAACGTTCTCGAGCATCCAGGCCAGCAAGGGATGGACCGGCTACGGAGAGTTGGCGCCGAAGTACGACATCTGCTCGAGCTGCGGTTCGGGCGTTACATGGTCGATGAAGCAAGGGGTTTCCTCGCCTTCGCTCAGCGGCAAGGCGGCACAATTCAGCATGGGCGGGAAAACGCCGTACTCCGATGTCCTGTGGAACAACCATCTGATCGGGGACGGCTCGTCGCAGGGGCTGCCGGACACCAACCACACGCTGGTGAAGACGCTGCACAATTTCACCTACGATGTATATTTCTACGGAACCAACCTGAATCTCGCAGAAAATCTGGAATTCGACATTGCTCAGTTCTTCGACAATCTCGGGCTGACGTTCGGCACGCAATGCCAGATCGTCAACGGACAACAATGGGCAGTCTGGGACAACGTCAACGGCAAGTGGGTCCCGACGGGCATTCCCTGCACACCTGTCGAAAAATCCTGGAACCATTTGACGATTCAGTTTGAGCGAACCTCATCCAACGATCTCAAGTACGTGTCGATCACCCTCAACGGCGTCACCCACACGCTGAACGATACGTATGGTCCGATCTCTGCCCCAGGGTGGAACGGCCTCGTGGTGAACTTCCAACTCGACGGAAACTACAAGCAGGCGCCGTATTCCGTCTATCTGGATAACCTCAGCGTTACATATAACTAGAGGAGTGCGTGCGGGCTGTGTCGCGACGGGGGAGTGTCTGTTGACCGAAGGCGGAATCGTCTCGAGATAGGGGCACTGCAGGAAAACTGGAGGCGCGGGTCGGAATCGAACCGACGCATAAAGGTTTTGCAGACCTCTCCCTTACCACTTGGGTACCGCGCCCCTGCCTTACGTATAGCGTTCCGTGCGAAAAAAGTCCATCTGCGAGGAATCAGCAGGTTGGGGGAATCTGGAGCGGGAGACGGGATTTGAACCCGCGACTTCGACCTTGGCAAGGTCGCACTCTACCACTGAGTTACTCCCGCTCAACGATATTCGATTTTACAGCAGAGGCGCAGCGCGTGCCAATGGCACGTTTCGGCGATGGCTGATGTGCAGAGAACGCGAGTGAAACAGTCGCCGGTGCTTACGCCAACTCCACTTCGATCTTCTTCGCCGTCGGGTCGAGCTTCACGATGCGAAAGCTGCGAACTTGCCCAGCGCGGACGGGTTCGGGCTTGGCGGGGCCGCCGGATCCGGTCTTCCATCGCGCCTGCAGCATCGAACTCAGGGACGACAGATCGGCCTTCGCTGGCTTTGGCGCCTCGGTCACTGCGGAAGCAGATGTTGGAGCGTTCTTACGGCACGTGGCGTGGATGCCCTCGCCTAACTCCACGCGCGATTGCGCTCCGGAATCGTCCATGAGGCGGCCGGTGACCACGTCGCCTTCTTTGTGCTCGACGAGATACTCGTCGATGCCCGTGGGGATAAGTTGTTTCATGCCCAGCTTGATCTGGCGCTTCTCGGGATCGACGGCCAGCACCTGAGCTTTGACGACTTGCCCGACGCGCAGCATGTCATGTGGCGAGTTGAGACGCTTCTCGGCGGTGATGTCGCTGATATGCACCATGCCTTCGACGCCTTCCGAAAGCTGGACGAAGGCACCGAACTTTGTCAGGTTGGTGACCGGCCCTTCAACCGCTGAGCCGACGTAAAATTTCTGCGGTACTTCGACCCAGGGATCGCCCAGCGCCTGCTTGAGTCCGAGCGAGATGCGGCGTTCTGGCGCCTGCACGCCGAGAATGACCACCTCAACGGTCTCGCCTTCCTTGACCACGTCGCTGGCCTTGCGGATTTTTCCCTTCGACCACGACATTTCTGAAATATGGATGAGGCCTTCGATGCCGGGCTCGAGTTCCACGAACGCTCCGAATTCCATGAGACGCGTGACGGTGCCGCGCACGCGATCGCCGGCGCGAAATTTTTGGGCGACAGCCTCCCAGGGATGCGGCTGCAGTTGCTTCAGTCCAACGGAAATGCGGCGCTTGTCGCCTTCTGACGCCAGCTTCAGAACTTTCACGTCGACTGGCTGTCCAACCGAGAGAACGTCAGCGGGTTTGTTAACGCGGCCCCAGGCAATGTCGCTGACGTGCAGCAGCGCGTCGACTCCACCGATGTCGACGAATGCGCCGTAATCGGTGAGGCTGCGCACGGTGCCGCTGACAGTATCGCCTTCTTTGATCTGCGAATACACGCGATCCTTCGAGGCGCGCTCTTCTTCTTCAGCGACGGCGCGGCGATCGACGACCACATCTTCATCGGCAACGTCGAGCTTGATGATGCGGCAGCGAATTTCCTGTCCAACGAGATTCTCCATCTCAGAGGCTTCGCGGACTCCGCTGCGCGAGGCGGGCATGAACGCCCGCACGCCGACATCGACGCTGAATCCGCCCTTGACCACCGCCGTCACCGTGCCAAGGATGGACGATTTGTCGGCGAAGGCTTTTTCGAGCGCGGTCCAATCCATGGGCCGCTCGACTTTGAAGCGCGAGAGTTCGTAGTAGCCGTCGGGATCGCGACCCTTGACCGTGACCATGGCCTTGTCGCCCGGCTTCAGGGTTTCGCCTTGCAGGGCCGCAAGCGGCAGGATCCCTTCCGACTTGTATCCGATGTCGAAGAAGACCGCTTCGGCGTTGACGGCAATCACCGTGGCCTGCAGTTGACTGGCTGCCTTCCGTTTTGTGCGAATGGCTTTTCTGAAATTGCGAAAAGATTTCGCCGAATGATTCGGTGGTCTCGACGACCGGTTGGGTCTCGGAGTTTGAAGTTACTGGATTGGAAGACGCTGGATCAGCCATGAACGATTACAGCCCTCATCGCGGGGATAGGAATTACTAGGATACCATCGCGGGCTCGCGCATAGCGCATGGCAGGAGGCATTTCTTGGTTGGAGCTTGAGGCGATTTTGGCGCACCTGGCGTCAAGAGCTTTTCACGCAAAGGTCGCTAAGATCTGCCGCAAAGGACGCTAAGAAAACCTGAAACCGGCAAAATGCGGATACGTTACCGCCCGACCCACTGCGGATCTTCTTCCGGCTTCACAATCTGGCCATCGCGCATGTGGATGATGCGATCGCCGTACTTTGCGGCTTCGGGATTGTGCGTGATCATCAGCACGGTCTGGCCGAGTTCCTGATTCGATTTCCGCAGCATACCGAGCACAATGTCGGAGTTCTTGGAATCAAGGTTGCCCGTAGGTTCGTCCGCGAGCACGACTGCCGGCTTGTTGATGAGCGCGCGCGCCAGCGCAACGCGCTGCTGCTCTCCGCCAGAGAGTTCCGATGGCCGGTGCTCGAGCCGCTTAGTCAGGCCGAGAAGGTCGGTGATCCGGTTCAAGTGCGCGGGATCGCGATCGCCGTTCCCTGAGATTTCCTGCGCAATCGTGATGTTCGAACGCGCGTCGAGCGTGGGCAGCAGGTTGAACTTCTGGAAGACGAATCCAATCTTGTGCTTGCGCATGCGGGTGCGCTCGCCGTCGGAGAGCTTGGCCAGATCGTCGCCGTCGAGCACCACGCTGCCCCCATCGGCTTTCGTGAGTCCACCGAGAAGGTAGAAGAGAGTGGACTTGCCGCTACCCGAGGGGCCAACCACGCTGACGAACTCGCCTTTGCGCACGCTGAAGGAGATCCCGCGCAGCGCCTCAACTTCGATTTTGCCCACGCGGTACGTCTTACGCAGGTCCCTGGCTTCGATAAATGCTGGTTCGATGAGTGCTTCACCCATGCCTGATAGGAATCTTACACGAAGGCCCACACTCAGCGCGGGCACCCACTGTGGCACTCTTCAAACTGTCTGGGAAGGCAGACTAGGCTGCGCCGATCTGACTCGCAACCGCCGATCGGTGTTGCATCCGCTTGGGACCGCGCTTGCGAACTAGCAACAGCCGCACGCGCTCCAGCAGATCGACCGGAGCGTACATTCCCTTGGCGAGAAAAACGTCGGCCTTGGAATCGTGATCGTAAATGCGGACCTTGCTCGAGATCAGAATGGCGGGAGTCTGCGGCGACAATTCTTTGATCATGGAGATCAGTTGCGGACCATCCAGCCCGGGCATCGCCATATCGGCGATGACGAGATCGACCCCGCCCTGCTTGAAGCGCTCTAGCGCGTCCTCTCCGCGGGCGAAGCTGGCCACGCGGTAGCCCCGCGTCTCCAGCATGATTTTGCGATGGGAAAGAGATTGCTCGTTGTCGTCGACACACAGAATTGTGCGCTTAGGTTTCATCAGCCTTCCGCAATCCGCTGGCGCGATTCGAGAGGGTGAACCGCAAAACCACCAGAAGCTTTTCTCGATATGAAGAATGTGAGAGCGAAATGGATGCTAACGGGAACTACGCTCGCTGTAAAGTGCCGTCGATGCCAATGGGACTTTCCGGCCATTGATTTTTTTCTGAGCGAGTGCACGGCATTGTTTTCCGCAGCTTGCGGAAACTAATCTAGAGAAAAACTTCGCCGCGCATTACTTCGATTGCGTGTCCTCCGACGCGCACGTTAACTATCCGGTTATCGCCTTCCAAATTCTGGGAAGACGCGCGCACAAAAATCCGGCTCGGGCGGTTCATTTCGATGCCCTGCTCAATCAGCACGCGCTCGTCTGTTTCGGCCACGCCATGCGCCACCATCCACGCGGCGGCGCAGCCGGCTGCCGAACCGGTCGCGGGATCTTCGCCGTTGTAGAAGAGCATGCGCGCATGCAGCCGCGCCTTGGGGTCAGCCGTTTCGCGCGCAACGAAATAAAAGAATTTCCCGCCTGTCTTTTCCAGATACTCGTCGGCGCGGCTCAACTCCAGTCGCAGATTCCGAATCACTTCCAGCGACTTTAACGGCGTCACCGTATAGGGCAGGCCCGTCGAAACGGTCTCGATGGGCAGCGAGGGGTCGAAGTCGTCAATTTGTAAGCCAATCGCTCGCGCTACAGCTTCGCGTTCGTGCCGAATACCGAAGACGGGATCGACCTGGGTCATCTCGCCGAATGTCGGCTGGCCGGGTGAGTCTTCAAAGTGCACCGGAACTTTTCCGACATTAAGTTCGAGCGTGACTTGCTTTGCGCCGCTCGCAGCGCGCAAGGCGAAAGCCGTCCCCAGCGTCGGATGCCCCGCGAACGGAAGTTCCTCCTGCACGGTGAAGATGCGTACGCGCACGCCGCGCTCGTGCTCCGTCTCCGCATCGCGAGGGAGGATGAACGTTGTCTCGGAGAGATTCATCTCCTTGGCGATCGACTGCATCTCGGCATCACTCAGGCCACGAGCGTCAGGAAACACGGCGAGAGAATTTCCCTCAAGAGGCCGCTCCGAGAAAACGTCCCACTGCGACATGCTTAGCGTGCGCGATTGTCCGCTCATCGTCCATTACTCATCAACGATCCTTCAATAACGGATTCTTCAGCAGAAGGAAGGATGTTAGCGGCATCGCTGGCGATGCAGGAAATCAGCGCGCCGAATGCTGTTCGGCATGCGCCGGGCGTTTGACAGTCGCCCTCCGCGGATTCTATGCTAACTGCATGGCCTTTCCGCGCACTGCCGACGCACTGTGTTGTTGTTGCCGTCCGGCGTGTGGGTAGGGAACCAGCGAGATTCTTCCCACCCACCCCAGTGAGCGGGTGGGTTTTTCGTCTATCCGCTTCCTAGAAAATCCGAAAACTGGGGCGGGCCATCTTTCGGAATCTTGAGCGAATTCAATTACAGGAGAGAATCATGAGCACTGCGACCGCAAACGAGACGAACAGCGTTCCCCGCATCAACGACACCGCCCCTGATTTCACCGCCGAAACCACGCAGGGCACAGTTCATTTTCATGAATGGATCGGCAATGGATGGGCCATTCTGTTCTCGCATCCCAAGGATTTCACCCCGGTGTGCACGACCGAACTTGGGACCATGGCGAAACTGCAACCGGAATTCGCGAAGCGCAACGTCAAGATTATCGGTCTCAGCGTCGACCCCGTTTCGAACCACAGCAAGTGGGCGGCCGACATTGAAGAAACCCAGGGTGCCAAGGTGAACTATCCCATGATCGGCGACCCGCAGCTCCAGGTCGCAAAGCTCTACGGCATGCTGCCCGCCGACGCGGGAGAGACCTCCGAAGGCCGCACTCCGGCGAACAACGCCACGGTGCGCACCGTGTTTGTGATCGGTCCCGACAAGAAGATCAAATTGCAGCTCAGCTACCCGATGACCACGGGCCGCAACTTTGACGAAATTCTGCGAGTTGTCGATTCGATGCAGCTGACGGCAAAGCATCCGGTTGCCACACCCGCGAACTGGAAGCCCGGCGATGACGTGATCATCACGGGTGCGGTTTCAAACGAAGAAGCTCAAACCAAGTTCCCCGGGTTTAAGACGATTAAGCCTTACTTGCGGGTTACGACTCAGCCGAAATAGTGCGGCGTTCGCGTTCGATCTGAAGGGTGCGGCTTGGGCCGCGCCCGATGGACCGAGCGCGAGAGGCGCAGCCACAAGAGCAAAGCTCGAACAGGCCTCAGACTTGCCATCTTGCAGGATTGTTGTGCCATGGAAGCGCATGCGGTCCGGTGATCGTCCCGGTCTTCAAAACCGGCGGGCGGCAGGTCAACCTGTCACCGGTGGGTTCGACCCCCACTCGCTTCCGCCATTTTTCAAGAAGTTAAGACGCCTCAAATCACAGTGACTCAGTATTACTTGTCCACTCTAACCTTCAAAGTGAACACATCCCGTACTACTCTCGGGTAGGAGTTCTGTCCCGGCGCTCGCCGCCCGCGGGACCTCGGCAAACCCGTCCAACCTGACGGTGCCGGTAAACATGTCCCAGGAAGTTTCTGCTTGCTGGCTTGCGCTGACGATGCCAACGTCGTCGGACGAACGAGAACCAATGATTACGCTGCACTTAGCATTCAGATTCGAATTGCGCATTAAGACGTTCTTCTGACGGCGGCATCGACATCACTGTTAGCAGTTATTCCATTCCCGGCCAAACTGCAGGATCGTGAACCAGAATTGAACCATCGGCGAGTCGGAGCACCACGCGGCTCGTCCCTATTACGGAGATGTCAGGGCACCTCTGCGCGGCGCCATTTCACCTGTGATTCTTGTCACTGAGCGACGTGTTTGTAGGGACGGTGCGTACTTGAGTGAATTGATAGATTCGCGCAAGAGCGATTCGCTCGTTCGTAGGAGTGTCCATGCAAACACTCTCCCCTGGAAGCCTTCCAGCCGAAGAACGTGTCTTTCTCGATAACGCAATTGTTAAGGCACATGGGCGACCCGGAGCGCTGCTCGGTATCCTGGAAGCTGCGCAAGAGAAGAGTCGCTACAAGTATCTTCCTCCTGAGACGCTGCGTTACATCGCGGCAAAGATGGACCTGCCTCTTGCCCGGATCTATAGCGTAGCTACCTTCTACGCCCTGTTTAATCTTCAACCGCAGGGAAAAAATACCATCTGCATCTGCCGAGGCACGGCCTGCCACACCCGTGGTTCGAGAAATCTGCTGCAAGGTACCCGCCTCGAACTTGGACTCGGTTTGGAAGAAGCTGAGGGCAATGGCAATGGAAATGATGCCGACAAGCTTTTGCTGACCACTCCCGACCGCCAATTTACCGTTCGCACCGTCGCGTGCTTCGGGCAATGTGCGATGGCGCCGGTTGTCGAAGTGAATCACCGCATCTGCGGACACGCCACCGAGCGTACCTTACAACGGGAGATCGCAACTATTCGAGCAGGAGAATAAGCATGCCTCGAATTCAGGACATTGGAGCCTTCAACGCCGCACGAGAGGCTGGTCTGGCCAAACTCGTTCCGCCGACTCCGCGGGTGGCGATTGGGATGGGGACTTGCGGCCGGGGAAACGGCGCCGAGGGCCTGTATCACGCCATCATTCAGGCCATCGAGAAGAGCGGTGCAGATCTCGTGCTGGCACCGGTAGGATGTTTCGGAGCCTGCTCTCAGGAACCGCTGGTCAATGTACGGCTGCCGGGAAAGCCTCTGGTAATTCTCCGACGCGTGCAAGCAAACGACGCAGCGCGCTTGCTCCACGATCTCCTGGATGGCAATCTAAGCCCCGATCTCATCTACTGCAAAATCGAAGAGTGGGACCACATTACCGGGCACATCCGCTACGGACAGGGATATCCGGAAGTGCCCTTGTGGAGCGATGTGATCTTCTTCAAGGGCCAGAAAAAAATCGTTCTCCGCAACTGCGGGATCATCAATCCCGATGACATTGAAGAGTACATCGGCGTCGGCGGCTATCAAGGGCTCTACAAGGTTTTGATCGATGCCAACCCTGGCAGCGTGATAGAGCAGATCAAGGCTTCTAAGCTGCGCGGGCGCGGCGGAGCCGGGTACCTCACCGGAAACAAGTGGGAATTTCTGGCGAAGGCGAAAACCGAGCCCAAGTACATCATCTGCAACGCGGACGAAGGCGATCCCGGTGCTTATATGAATCGCAACGAAATTGAGAGCGATCCTCACTCGTTGCTGGAAGGGATGATTATCGGTGGCTATGTCATGGGCGCGAGTGAAGGAATCGTATACGTGCGCGCCGAGTATCCGCTCGCGGTTCATCGCTTGAAGCGTGCGATTGAGCAGGCCCGGGAGTATGGCCTCTTAGGTGAGAATATTCTCGGACGCGGTTTTAAATTCGATATCCAACTGGTCGAAGGGGCCGGGGCTTTTGTCTGCGGCGAGGAAACTGCGTTAATCGCTTCGCTCGAGGGAGAAGCGGGAAGGCCGAGACCTAGGCCGCCGTTTCCGGCACAGAAAGGGCTCTGGGGAAAGCCCACGAACATAAACAACGTCGAGACCTGGTACAACGTTGCGCCCATCATTATGCGCGGACCGGCGTGGTTCACAGAAACGGGAAGCGCGAAGAGTTCAGGCACCAAGGTGTTTTCGCTGGTCGGCAAAATCAAGAATACGGGCTTGGTCGAGATGCCGCTCGGTACGCCGCTTAAGACCTTCATCTACGACATCGGAGAAGGCGTGGCGGCAGGACAACAGGTGAAGGCTGTCCAGACCGGTGGGCCTTCGGGAGGTTGTATCCCTCAGGAGATGTTCGACACGGCGGTCGACTACGAGAACCTTGCGCAGCTCGGTTCCATCATGGGGTCCGGCGGCATGGTCGTGATGGACGAAGACAACTGCATGGTCGATGTGGCTCGCTATTTCGTCGAGTTCACCCATTCGGAGTCATGCGGAAAATGCATCCCCTGCCGCGTCGGGTTGAACAAATGCCTCCGCATTCTGAGTCGCATCACAGAAGGACAGGCGACGGTCCATCATCTTGAGATTCTCGATGAGCTGAGCCGCTACATCCGCGATTGTTCCTTGTGTGGGCTGGGACAAACCGCGCCGAATCCGGTGCTAACCACTCTTCGCCACTTCCGGAACGAGTTTGAGGATCACATTCTTGCCCGGCGGTGCAGCGCCGGAGTCTGTGAAGAATTGGCTCTTTCGCCGTGCGAAAACAGTTGCCCACTGCACATGAACATTCCACGCTTCCTGCAGCTTTTCAAAGAGAACCGTCTGGAAGACGCGTTCGTGTCAGTGATTCTCGACAATCCTCTGCCGTCTTCCACCGGGCGTGTATGCCAGCACCCATGCGACGGACGTTGTCGCCGCCAAACCCTCGATCAGGCCGTGAACATGAGGGAAGTACACCGGTACATTGCCGATTCGATCTTCGACTCGGACAAATTCGAAGGGATGATCACGGCCATCGTCGCGCGCAAATTGGAAGTTAGCGGACGCAAAGTCGCAATCGTCGGTGCTGGACCGGCCGGGCTGACTGCCGCGTTCTACCTGGCGATGCTTGGACATGACGTCACCGTCTACGACAGCAAGTCTGAGGCTGGAGGCATGCTGCGTTTCGCGCTGCCAGAGTACCGGTTGCCGAAAGGAATCTTGCGGCGAGAGATAGAACTGATCGAGCGGTTAGGCGTTACCTTCTGCTTCAACACTCGAGTCGGCTTCGACATTCCATTGAACGAACTCGATGATCATTTCGATATGACCTTCCTTTCGATCGGCACATGGAAGGAATCCTGGGTCTACCAATCAGGAACCGAATTGAAGGGAGTGTTTCCGGCACTCATTTTCCTGGAGGCAGTTGCCGCCGGACACGAAGTCGATCTGGGCAAGAGAGTCGCAATTATCGGTGGCGGCAATGCGGCCATCGATTCGGCGAGAACCGCTCTGCGTAGAGGTTGCACGGCGACCGTTTTCTATCGGCGGGAACGGAAGGACATGCCGGCAATCGAAGAAGAGACTCAAGCCGCAAGGGACGAAGGGGCCCGCTTTGTCTTTCTGGCCGCACCACATCGCGTGATCGGGGATGCAAAGGGCAGCGTTAAAGCGATCGAGATCGTGAAGACGAGGCTTGGCGAATATGACGCTTCCGGCCGCAGGAAGCCGGTCGCGACCGACGAAATTCAACGCTTCGATTGCGATTCCGTAATTTTCGCCGTCGGCGAGACTGTAGATCTGGATTTTGCCCGGGCCTCAGGCCTGGCCCTCAAAGAAAACGGAACCATTGAGGTCAACCGATTCACGCTCGAAACCAGTCGACCGCGTTTCTATGCCGGAGGCGACCTGGTCACAGGCGCTTCCAATGTTTCGAACGCAATGGCCTATGGCAAACAGGCGGCGCGCAACATCGATCTCCAGTTGATGGGCGCAGACCGCTGGAGCCGCATCTATCCCGAGTTTGAATACGAACAGAGTCCTCCGGAAGAGCCGAGTCCAAGCGGGCGCCACTCCGGACATGTTCCCGCCGCCAACGATCGAGTGCGCTCTCAAGAAGAGGTTGTCACGGGGTTGAGTCAAAAGGAAGCTCTGGATGAAACCTGTCGCTGCCTTCGTTGCGACGTCAAGGGAATTGCGGTGAGCTAGCACGCGCGGGAAGGAGCCAACGTTGCCACAAAAGAGGTTGTCGATCCGAATTGACGGAGAGCTTATCAGCGCCTCGGAAGGGCAGACCATCCTCGAGGCGGCGAAGGCGAACGGCAAAAGCATCCCGACATTATGCGATCTGGACGGTCTCACCGCGGTCGGTGCCTGCAGGATCTGTCTGGTGGAAGTCTCCGGGACGGAGCGGCTGTTTCCCGCATGCACGACTCCGATTCAGGAGGGGATGTCGGTTACTACAAATTCGCCCAAGCTGACCCGTTATCGTCGGGTCTCGGTCGAACTTCTGTTGATTGAGCGAAATCATGTTTGCTCCGTCTGCGTATCCAACGGACACTGCGAACTTCAGTCCATGGCGACGGCTCTCGACATCAATACCGTCGGCCTTGCTTACAACTTTCCCAAGATGTCGATCGATGCTTCCCACCCACGTTTCGTTCTTGATCACAATCGCTGCATTTTGTGCACGCGCTGCGTCCGGGTCTGCGCAGAACTTGAAGGAGCGCATGTTTGGGAACTCACGGCACGCGGCATTCATACTCGCATCGTTAGCGAAATGAATGAGAAGTGGGGCCAAGCCACGACCTGCACCAGTTGCGGCAAGTGCGTGAATGCCTGCCCAACGGGAGCGCTTGTCGAGAAGGGATGGGCCGTCGAGGAAATGGTGAAAAAGATCGATGCGGTGACCGGCCTCGTGCACCGTAGGGGGGTGCATGTATGAAGAAGGTGAGAGTAGCGACCGTCTGGCTTGACGGATGCTCCGGTTGCCATATGTCCCTGCTCGATATGGACGCAGCGATCATTTCTCTCGGCCGCAAGATCGATCTCGTCTATGGGCCGCTGGTCGATGCTCAGGAGTTTCCGGACAACGTCGATGTCACGCTCGTCGAGGGCGCAGTCAGTTCACAGGACGATCTCAGCAAGGTGCAGAAAGTCCGGCAGAAGAGCCACATTCTCGTCTCGCTCGGAGACTGCGCGGTCACGGGAAACGTTCCTGCGATGCGCAATTCCATTCCCGTACAGAAATTGTTGCAGCGCATTTATGTGGATGGAGCTGATGAGGGAAAGGTCGTTCCTTCCGATCGCGTTCCTACTCTCTTGAAGCAGGCCAGGCCGTTGCGGGAGTTCGTGACGGTTGATATTTGCTTGCCCGGCTGTCCGCCTTCCTCGAAGGCAATCTTATCGGTGATTAACGACCTGCTGGATGGCAAGAAACCGGATACTCGCAAGCCGAAGTTTGGATGAGGAGTGCCATGAAGAGCATCACAATCGATCCCGTGAGCCGCATCGAGGGACACGCCAGAATTACGATCCGACTCGATGATCAGGGACACGTCGCGGGCACGGAATTCCATGTCACCCAGGTGCGAGGTTTCGAAAAATTCACCGAGGGTCGCCCCTTCTATGAAATGCCCGGCATCACCGCGCGTATTTGCGGAATCTGTCCCGTAAGCCACTTACTGGCTTCGTCAAAAGCTTGCGATGCGATTATGGCCGTGCGTATCCCGCCTGCAGGCAGAAAGCTTCGCGAACTCGCGCACTTCGCGCAAATCGTGCAATCGCATGCACTGAGCTTCTTTTATCTCTCAGCACCCGACTTTCTTCTGGGTATGGATTCCGATCCCGCTTCCCGCAACGTGCTGGGAGTGATTGCAGGCCACCCGGAACTCGCGCGCGACGGAATCGAACTGCGCAAATTCGGATTGCAGATTTTGGAAGGAATTGCCCAGGAGCGCGTGCATCCGGCATGGATCGTCCCTGGAGGAGTGGCCACCCCCATCTCCTCCGTTACGCGCGATCGCATCCTTGCTGAACTGCCCGCCGCCAAGGCAATCGCTGACAAAACCCTTCGCTTCTTCAAATCGGCGCTGGACAATTTCAAGGAAGAGATCGAGTTTTTCGGTTCAACCCCGACGATGTACGCCGGACTGGTTGATCGCAAGGGAAGATTGCAGCTCTACGACGGTGGATTGCGCTTTCGGAGTGCCTCAGGGGAAGTCATAGAAGACTATGTCGCGGCCGAAGACTATTTGCAGTGGATCGGCGAGGCGAGTCTGCGCGAGTCGTATTTGAAAGCCCCATTTTTTAAACCGAAAGGCTTTCCTTCAGGCATCTATCGAGTTGGACCGCTGGGACGTTTGAATTCCGCTGACCAGTGCGGCACTCCAAACGCCGACGCCGAGTTGAAGGAATTCCGCCAGCGCTTCGGTGCGGTCGCCCACAGTGCATTCCTATACCACTACGCGCGCCTTATCGAGATAATTTATGCACTGGAACAGATCGAGGAGTCGATGGTCGACCCTCAGCTTCTCGACACGCATGTGCGCGCCACTGCAGGAGTGAACTCGCTCGAAGGCGTTGGCATGATCGAAGCGCCGCGCGGAACCTTAATTCATCACTACAAAGTGAATGAAGAGGGCGCGATTGTGTGGGCTAATCTGATCGTGGCTACGGGACACAACAACCTTGCCATTGGTCGCAGCGTGCAACAGGTCAGTGAGCACTTCATCGACGGAAACAAACTCAACGAAGGAATGTTGAACCGCGTGTCAGCCGTGGTACGTGCCTACGATCCCTGCCTTAGCTGCTCGACGCATGCATCGGGAATGCTTGCGCTGAGAATCATCCTTCAAAGTTCGGATGGAGCCGTTCTCGACGAGTTGGTCGCCGGCTAGCGTTCCAGCTCGCGATCCCTCAGCACTCGTCGAATTGCCGAGAGCGAAAATGCCCATCCACTCGCCGCCGTATCTAACGACCTCCGTTCGTCTGGCGCTTCATGCCTCGTGTCTTACCCGTACGAGTGATTCGCTGCCGTGTTGCAGAAGAATCCGGAAAACGAGCCCGTGCGTGATCAGTAAGAGCGGCACCACGAGCGTCGGAATGAAGTAGGCGGCTCCTAAGTGTCCCACCACAAGGCCGGCTCGATTCGCCTGGTAGAAGGCGTTCAGGAGATCGATCGAGCCCCAGACATTGAAGATCCACGCGACGGCGACCGTTCCACGTGACAGGCTCAGCAGTGAAAGCAGCGCGAGTATCGCGGCAATGAGGTCTCCGAAGGCCGCAGGATGCGCGAAGGCAGCTGGCAGGTCGGGCGATACGACACCCGGGACTAAGAATGCCAATCCGAGAAAGCGGAAACTATGCAGCATGAGCACCGGCCGCAAGGCCTCGTCCCGTGGCCGATTACGTAGTTCCGGCCAGACGTACAGGCCTATGACGGTTCCCCACGCAATTAAGCTGAATGCGATGCTGGCGAAAAAATAGAGTTGCGGCGGCATTGAATTTCTCCTTTAGTGAGATTCGAGCAAGTGACGGTTTCTGTTGGCGAACGTGGATTTCTCGTTAACTAAAGCTGCAGGCTTCGCAGGATCGAAGAGGGTGTGTTCGCGCCGCCAGATTTCGGAATCGGGTGCGAAATTCGGCCGCGACGGGAACGGGCGACGCAGTTCGCGATCATAGCGGTCTAACTTGAAGCCCGGACTGAGCGGGGCCATCATGAACTGTGCGAGTTGGCGGAGCCAGTTGCCAAGGGTCCTCCGGTTGCCTGGCCGCGCCGCGTACCGACGAGCAATCGTCTCGAAGTCCTCGGCGGGGCGGCCGGTAACGTCGAGCACGTGGGTGGTTGGTGCGCCTAGTTCGAAGGCACCGCGTTTGTGATCGTCAACGTAATAGCGAAAATTGCTCATCAGTTCGATCGGCAAGCCAGCCATCCTGGCGGTCTTCATGAATAGCCAGGTCGGTGTCGGTACAACGCGGACCGATCGCCCGACTGCAAGGCCGACAGCCCTGGCCATGTCGTCCGCACTGAGCAGTTTCGGTCCAGTGGGGCGATAGCTCTTGCCAGCGTGCCGCGCAGGGTCCATCAATGCCGCCGCTGCAACTCGCCCGATGTCCTCGTTCGAAGGGGGCGCGTTGCGGCTACTGCCAAACATCCAGGGAAAGAGGCCAAGATGCGCGGCCAACCCAATGGTCTGGAGGTAGGAGTCAGCGAAAAAGCCCGGGTTGATGATGGTATGTGCGACTCCGGGCGTCATCGAGAACAGCCGATCGGCCAGCCAGTTTTGGCGAGTCGCGAGCGAGGGATGCGAAGGACTAGCCAGCCATTGACTCAGGCCGACGATCTGTTCGAGGCGAGCCTCCCTTGCGGCGATCGCGAATGCAGCGGCGCCCTGAATCATGTACGGACCATAGGGCGGACAAAAATAGGCGCGCTGGACGTCCTGGAGCGCGTCCGATACACGCTCGACGTCGGTGATATCGGAGATCGCGATCTCGGCCCCCTGCGCCTTCAGTCGCGCGCTGCGGTCATCTTCCCGATGCACCAGGGCGCGGACGCGATAGCCGGCTTTCAGTAGTTCGGCAGTCACGACGCTGCCGGTCTTCCCTGTCGCGCCGGTCACCAGAATCCTTGGCTTGATCACGATCGACTCCTTTTCCTTGCTCAGCAGGGCGTCAGTCTCGTCCCGTGCCGATTGTCTTCGTAGATGCCCCGGCGAAATCCTTCCGAGATCACCCAAAATCTCTTTCGTTTCCATAGGATGATATATATCATCCTATGGATTCGGATTTCTTTATCCAGGTCGGCACGGCGGCCGGACTTGCACCTTGGGATGATTCGAAGCATCCTATATATCCATGCGCTATAAGCCGGGACATAAAGCAGAAGTTCATCGGAAGATTGTGAAAGACGCCTCGCGTCGGGTTCGCTCCGAAGGGCTGAACGGGGCGGCGGTCGCCGCCGTGATGCACGATACCGGCCTGACTCACGGAGGCTTTTACAAGCACTTCGAAAGCAAGGACGAGTTACTGATTGAGTCGCTGAAAGAGGGTTTCCGGGACATCATCGACACCCTGGTTCGTGCCGCGGAACAGTCGTCCCCTGGAGAAGCATGGAAGGCGATCGTGAAGACTTATCTTCGCACTGAAATGTGCGACCATCCGGAGCGCGGGTGTCCCCTGGTGGCGTTGGCCCCTGAATTGGCGCGGGTCGACAAGACAATGAAGCCGCAGATTGTGGCGGAGCTGGTGAACTACAAGAGCCGCATGGTGCCCTTCATGCCGGGCCGGCAACTCGCGGATAAAGAGCGAGCTTTCTTTGCTATTTTTTCTACCATGATCGGGGCAGTCGAAATCGCCCGGCTGATACCGGATCCCGCAGCGCGAGATAAAGTGCTCGCGAGTGCGAGAGATTTTCTCTTGGGTAACTTCGCGCCACCTAAGCCATGAGCCGGGCGCCCGCTTGCCTCAGTAGCGAGCAGTTTTCGTGCTGCAAAATTGGATCGCGCATGCAAATCAAATCACTTAAAATCAGATTGGCGTCTTATGTACTTACGGAGACTTGATTTGCCGGGCGTTCTCGGTTAACACCTTAGTTAAAGGTTCGCAATCGGACGCGAGATATTTCTGAGCGTCTTTCTCACTGCGCTAGGGTTTATGAATCAGCGCACGCTAAATTGCAGAAAGTTTCCTGAATAATGGGCCTTGTGAGGGTAGTATTGGGTTTGGCTGGCATTTCCCATCTGCGATGCCGCAAGAGCACGATGGCGGCTCTCGTCCGGTTTCTCCCCGCGATCGTAGTTCTGCTGGCGCTCGTCCCTGCGGCGCGGGCCGATAACGCCGCGTTCGATCTTATTGGTCCCAAGGTCGAAGTCCGGGTGCAGCGCGCGGGCGTGACACTCCCCATTGCGGAGGTCCCCAATCTGCAGGCTGGCGACCGGTTGTGGGTGCATCCCGATCTCCCCGACAGCCAGTCGGTACGTTATCTGATGGTTGTCGTGTTCCTTCGGGGCGCGACGAATCCTCCCCCGGATTCCTGGTTCACCCGCGTTGAAACTTGGACCAAGCCTGTCCACGATGAAGGCGTCTTCGTAATTGTTCCAGAGGAAGCTGAAGAAGCGCTCGTGTTCCTCGCTCCCGAGACCGGTGGGGCGTTCAGCACTCTGCGCACAGCGGTTCGAGGAAAGCCCGGCGCATTCGTGCGCGCGGCGCAGGATCTCGAGCAGGCCAGCCTTGATCGCGCGAGGCTGGAGAAGTATCTGGATGCCGTCCGCGAGATGGGCACCAGCGATCCCGAAAAACTGAAGGCTAATACGACGCTGCTCGCGCGCAGCCTGAACATCCGGCTCGACCAGCAGTGCTTCGACAAGCCCAGCGCGCAACAAGTGCCATGCCTCACGCAGAATACGGATCAGCTCGTGCTCGACGACGCACACAGTCAAACGATGGTGGCGACGCTCACATCAGGGCCATCAAGCGATCTGCTGGCGCAGATCAGCGCGAGTCCGACCGCGCGTGGCGGTTATTACAGCGCTTACGTTGGTGCTGTCGTTGACGTTGCCCGCATTCTCAGCAGCACGCATACCGCGCAGTACCAGTACATTCCGGCACTGGCGCTGCCGCGGCAAGATGAACTCAATCTGCGCCTGAATAATCCTCCATCATTTCGCAATCCGAAGTCAGTGCTGGTGGTTGGTTTGCCTCCAGTTCGACCAACGCCCATGCCACCGCTGCGCGCGGTGGATCCTACACAGATCTATTGCGCAGGCAAGCCCTCGCTTCTGTTCCCGGCCGAGGGCGCACCACTCGTTTTTGCCACCGATCTTGCGCACAATTTCGTGCTGCACGTGGAGACGAAATCAGGGCCTGGCATCGATCTGCCCGCAAAGCCGGACCTGATGCGGGGCGGATTTGCGGTTGAAACCGAGGCCATTCAAAGCGCTGATCTTGATGGCGAAGTCACTGGCATCCTGAGGGGAATGTGGGGATTTCGGGCCTTTGAGGGCCCTCACTACCGTATGCGCACTTCACGCCCGGCACAATGGATCGTCGCCTCGAAAGACGCCAGCGCACTCATCGTCGGCCGCGAAGACACGTTGCATCTCCAGTCTCCCGACGCTTGCTGCGTGAGCGCTGTGATCCTGAAAGACGAGCAAGGAAAAACGCTGGAGACCGAGTGGAAGGCGGTGAAGCCTGAAGAACTCGAAGTGAAGGTTCCACTTCAAAAGGCTGGCGCGGGATCGGTCACCATGGGGATCAAGAAGTTCGGGCTGCGCGAAGTGGACGAGATTCCTCTTCACACTTACGCCGAAGCCGGCCGCCTCGACAGTTTCAGCATTCATGCGGGCGACTCGGATGGACTGCTCAAGGGCACGCGGTTGGATCAGGTCGACCAAATTGATGTGGCCGGCCTGCGCTTTGCTCCAGACGCGCTGACTCGCGCGAACCAGCAGGACGAGCTCAGGCTGATTACAAAGGACGCGACGGCGGCGACGAAGCTCCATGCGGACGACGCGATCACGGTCCACGTTACGCTCAAGGATGGCCGCTCTCTCGATTTGAAAACCGAAGTTGCCGCGCCGCGCCCAAGAATCACAGTGCTGGCCAAGAGTGTTCAACTCGATGATCCAAACTCGCCGCCCGTAGTGCAACTCGGCGATGAAGATGAGTTGCCGCAGGACGCGCGCCTCAACTTCTTCCTGAAGACACAGATGCCCGACACTTTTCCGCCCACGGAAAAGATTGAGGTTGCCACAGCCGATGAGTCGTTCCGCGTGCTGTTGAGCTTCAAGGACGGCAACCTTACGCTGCAGGACGCGAAGACGGTATACGCCGTGCTTGATCCGATGAAGTTGCTGGGGCCTTCGGCATTTGGTCCGCTGAAATTCCGGCCGGTTACTGCCGACCACATTGAAGGCGATTGGCAGCCGCTGGTGAACCTGGTTCGCATCCCGGAATTAAAGAGCATTCATTGCGTGACTACGCCGGAACGGCAGTGTACTCTCAGCGGCGAGAAGCTCTTTCTGCTCGACTCCGTGAGCACAGACCCGGATTTCGTCAACTCTGTTGCCGTGCCCGAAGGCTTTGTCGCAGACGCGCTGGCGATCCCGCCAACCAAGGCAAAGACCATCTACATCAAGCTGCGCGATGACCCTGACACCGTCGATACGGTGACGCTGCCGGCACCGAGCGCGCAATAGGCGCCGGCCGCGATATACTCGCGCTGCCATGGCCAACATTCTGTACGGAGTAAACGGCGAGGGCGCCGGCCACTCCACGCGCGCGAAAGAAGTTCTCTCCCACCTTGTCGCCCAGGGACATGCGGTCCACGTGGCTTCGTTCGACCGCGGCCTGCGTAATCTGAAAGACAAGTTCGACGTCATGGAAATCTATGGCTTCCGCTTTTCGTACGTGAACAACCGCGTTCGCTACAAGCGCACGATTGCCAAGAATCTGATGACAGTTCCGCAAGCTGCAAAGAGTCTGTCGCGGCTCAAGGATCTGGTCGACGACGCGAAGATCGACCTTGTCATCACCGACTTCGAACCGCTGACCTGCCACGTCGGGCACCGAAAAGGACTGCCCGTCATCTCCATCGACAATCAGCATTGCTTGACGAACACCGCGGTGTCCTATCCGAGGCAGTACCGCCGAGACGCTGCGGCCGCCAAGATCGTGACGCGCCTCATGACGCCGCGCGCGAACGCCTATCTCGTGATTTCGTTCTTCACTGCGCCGGTGCGAAAGCGCAATACATTCCTCTTTCCTCCACTGCTGCGGCAGGAAATTCTCGACGCCACGCCGACCGAAGGCGATTATGTTCTCGTCTATGTGACCTCGCCCGCCCCTGCGCTGGCAAAACTGCTTGGTTCCGTGCGATGCAATTTCATCGGCTACGGCTTCGGTCGCGAGGGTAGAAACGAAGAAGGCAACATCCTCTATAAGAAGCCTTCGCTCGATGGATTCTTCGCGGACCTGGTCGGAGCGCGTGCAATCGTCGCCAACTCCGGATTCTCCCTGGTCACCGAGGCTCTGCATCTCGGCAAGCCGTATCTCGCAGTCCCCGTCACTCACCAGTTCGAGCAGATTTTCAATGCTTACTGGTTGCAGAAATCCGGTTACGGAGCTTATTGGGAAGAGATGAATAAGGAGCGCGTTGAGTCGTTCCTCTATAACCTGCCGCACTACCGGGAGGCCCTGGTGGCGTATCCGCGACAGGGAAACGCAGCACTCCTCAGCACACTGGACGCGCTAATTGCCGGCTTTATCAGGGCTTAGAGCGGCTCCGCAAGCGCTTGTACCAACGTAACCAGCCGAAGGCCACCTCTCCCGGCTACCATATTTCAAGCGGCCGGTCCTTCCGGCGAATTGCTGCGGGGGTGTCATCCATGCTCAAAATACGGAGAATTCTCATTGTCCTTTCAGCCTGTTCTTTCTTGTGGGCGCTGGCCGCTTACGGGCAGGATTCCACATCGCTGGCAGACGTTGCTCGCCAGTTGCGCCTGCAGAAGCAACAGAAGGACCAGGGCGTAAAAGACGCTGCCACGCAAAATCCGTCCACGAAAGACGCGCAAACCAAAGATCCGCAAGCTAAGGACGCGCAGACGCAGACCAAAGACCCGCAGGCCAAGGACGCGCTAGCTAAGAATGCTCCCGCCGCCGATCAGTCTGCGAAAGACAAGAAAGTCATCACCAATGATGAGATTCCCGACCACGTCGGCTCAACCCGCACCGCGGGCGCCGTTCAGAAGCCACCAGCGAGTGTGACTGACGCGCCGCCAGCCGAGAAGGAGGAGAAGATCTCCGCCGATGACTGGAAGGCCCAAATTCAGAGCCAGAAGAATTACATTGCCTCAACCGAAAGCGACATCCGAAGTCTCAACGAGTCCATTCAGTACGCGGGCGCAAACTGCGTCGCCAATTGCGCCGACTGGAACGAGCGCCAGAAGCAGAAGCAGGACCAGGTCGAATCGCTGAAGGTGCAATTGGAAGAGCAAAAGAAACATCTGGAAGAGTTGCAGGAAGGGGCCCGCAAACAAGGCTACGGCAGTTCGGTCTACGAGCCGTAATCAGAGCGGCGAATCTGGCCAGGAACCGTTTCGAAGAATTCTGGGTTCGCCCTCGCTTTTTGCATTCCGCAAAACCTCTACTCGTGCGAAATTATTGATGTGCCTCTAGTCGTTCGTCCTTCACCCATTCATTCGGTCGGTGTCTACGCTACGACTCCGATCCGCAAAGGAACTCGCGTAGTCGAGTACGACGGCCCTCGCATCACTCCCGAGGAAGCCGACCGCCGCTATGACGGCGTGTCGCGTACGTATTTATATGGGCTGGGAGACGGAAAGACCATTATCGACGGCGAAGGCCTGGGAGCGTACCTGAATCATTCCTGCGACCCGAACTGCGAGATCGACGAGATCAAAGGGCGCGCCTGGATCTTTGCCCTGCGCGACATCGCCGCCGGCGAAGAACTCCTCTGGGATTACAACCTCTACGACGACGAAGAGCCTGCCCCGTGCCATTGCGGTTCGCCCAAATGTCGCGGCACGATGTATTCCAGAGAGTGGATGGCAAAGATGCGGCGGAAGGCGGCACGGAAAGAAAAGCAGACGTCGTTGCGCAGGAAAGCCGCCGCACAATCCTGAAGCCCCGAGTCCCCGAACAGCGAGCGCTTAACCCCGCACCGGCGGTGCTTTTTTCCCATGCTCGCGCCAGCCCTCAATAATCAGATAGAGCACCGGAATAAACAACAAATTCAAGATCGTGGACATGATCATGCCGCCGAATACGGTCGTTCCGACCGAGTGCCGCCCGTTTTCTCCGGCACCCGTCGCAAGCACCAGAGGCACCACACCAAGAATGAATGCGAGAGAAGTCATCAGAATCGGCCGTAGACGAATGGTCGCCGCCTGAATCGCCGACTCAACCAGAGGCACTCCTCGCGAGCGCAACTGCTCGGCAAATTCCACGATCAGAATCGCGTTCTTGCTGGCGAGTCCAACCAGCATGACCAATCCGACCTGGCAGAAGACATCGTCCTGCAAGCCGCGCAGCCACTGTGCGCCCAGCGCTCCCAAGAGAGCCATGGGTACTGCGAGCAGCACAATGAACGGCAGCACGAAACTTTCATACTGCGCCGAGAGCGTCAAATAGACGACCAGGGTTCCGAGTCCGAATAAAATCAGCGAGGTGCCGCCGGCCTGCAGTTCCTCGAGCGACAGTCCCGTCCAGCTATAGGTGAAGCCCTGAGGCATTTTCTTCGCTAGATCTTCCATGGTGGCGATGGCCTGGCCAGAACTGTATCCCGGCGCGGGCGATCCGTCGATTTCCGCCGACCGAAACAGGTTGTAGTGGCTGATGACCTGCGGCGTTGTCGTCTGCGTGATGGTGATCAGGTTCTCGAGCGGTATCATCGCACCGTTATCGGATCGCACATAGAACTGCTGCATGTCCTTCGCCTGCGCCCGGAACTGCTTGTCCGCCTGAACGTAAACTCGGTAGGAGCGATTATTGAAGTCAAAATCGTTCACGTAAGCCGAGCCCATGTAGACGCCCAACGTGTCGGTGATCTGCGAGAACGGTACATGGAGGCTCTTCGCCTTCTCGCGGTCTATTGTCACCAGATACTGCGGATCGTTCGCGGTGAACGTGCTGAATAGCCGGACCAGATCTTTTCGCTGAGATGCCGCCCGCATCAAGGCTTGCGTGGTGCTGGCCAGTTCTTCGAGTTTGTGCGCGGCTTGGTCCTGAACTACGAACTGGAATCCCCCGAACTGTCCCAGACCCTGGATCGGCGGAGGCAAGGTCGGAAATACAATGGCTCCTGAAACTCCGAACATCCGCGGACGAATGCGGTTCAGAATGGCCGCTGCGCTATGCTCCTCGCCCTTGCGCTGCGAATATGGCTTCAGGGGAACGAAGATAATCCCCTGGTTTGACGCCGACCCCGAAAAGCTGAACCCAGCGACCGAGAAGGTGCCTTCCGCCTCCTGCACATCGCTCAAGAGACTTGACACCTGCTTGCCGATCGCCTTCGTGTATTCGAGCGAAGCGCCCGACGGTGCCTGGATGACGATGATGAAGTATCCCTGATCTTCGTCGGGGACGAATCCCGTGGGAACACGCGTGAACACAAAATACGTGAGTCCCAGGCCGGCGAAGAAGAGCACAGCCATCGCCAGCTTGTACTTCAAGATGTGATGCAGTAGGGCACGGTAAGCGCGAGTGCCGGCGGTAACGAAGTCGTCAAACTTCTGCAACAACCACCATTTCTGGCGATGAGGGCCGCTCAGAAAAATCGCTGCCAGCACCGGAGCGAGGGTGAGCGCATTAAAAGCTGAAATGGCAATCGAAAATGCGATGGTCAACGCAAACTGGCGAAACAGGATGCCGGTCGTTCCTGGGAAGAACGCCACCGGTACAAACACGGCGCAGAGCACCAGAGAGGTCGCGATGACCGCGCTGGTAATTTCGGCCGTAGCTGCGGCTGCCGCTTTGTGGGAGTCGTGCTCGCCCTCAGCGATGTGGCGCTCAATGTTTTCAATCACAACGATCGCATCATCGACGACCAGACCGGTGGCCAACGTAATGCCGAACAGCGTCAGCGTGTTGACCGAAAAGCCGAGCAGCTTCACAAAAACAAAAGTGCCGATCAGCGAAACCGGGGTGGCGATGAAGTGGATCATCGTCGTCCGCCAGTCGCCCAGGAAAATGAAGATCACGAGAATGACCAGCAGGATTGCCGACCCCACCGTGTACACCACGTCGCGAATCGATTCGCTCACCGCGTCAGTGGTGTCGAACGCGACTTTGTAATGCATACCGGGAGGGAAGCTCTTCGAGAGCCGGTCCAGTTCAGCAATCGCACGGCGGTCGACGTCGAGCGCGTTCGCGGTCGATAATTGCGTGACGCCAAGTCCGACTGCATCCTGCCCATTGAATTGCAGATCGTTGGCATAGCTCTCCGCCCCCAGTTCGGAGTGCCCCACATCTTTCAGTCGAACCAGAGTGCCGTCGGAATTTGTTTTGAGAATGATGTTGTCGAATTCAGACGCTTCGCTTAGTCGGCCCACGGCCCGCACGCTGATCTGGTACTGCTGGCCCGGCATCGACGGTTGCTGTCCAACCTGGCCGGCCGCAACCTCCACGTTTTGCTCCGAGAGCGCACTCACAACATCAGTTGCGGTGAGCGCGCGCCCCGCCATGCGCACCGGATCCAGCCAAAGCCGCATCGAGTACTTGCGCTCGCCGAAGATGATCACATCGGCGACGCCGGGTATGCGCTTCAGAGAATCTCGCACATAAACGTCGAGGTAATTGCTCAGGAACAGCGTGGAGTATTTCTGCTTATCGGCAAAGATGGCGGCGCCAAAGACGAAGTTCTGCGACGTCTTCTGCGTAGTAATGCCGACGGCCTTGACCGCCGCAGGAAGACGCCCCTGCGCGGTGTTCACGCGGTTTTGAATATCGACCGTCGCCAGGTCGGGATCGCGGGTGAGATCGAACGTGGCGACGATGCTGCTCGTGCCATCATTGCCGCTGGTCGAAGTGATGTACTTCATTCCCTCGGCGCCGTTGATCTGCTGCTCGAGGGGAATCGTGACCGCGCTTTCCACCGTCTGAGCGCTTGCGCCGATATAGACGCTGGTGACGCCAACCTGGGGCGGAGCAAGGTTCGGAAATTGCGCGATGGGCAGCGTCGGAATGACCGCCGAACCTGCCAGAACAATCAGCAGAGCGCAAACCGTGGCGAATACAGGACGCTGAATGAAGAACTTAACAAACATGAAAAATCACAGGTGCAGCGTTTGCAGCGCAAGAATGAATAACTGTTTTGGAAACGGAGCCGCTTAACTCCGCGGAATCACCGGCGCCCCATCCAGCAGAAACTGCGTCCCGGAAATAATCACTTTGTCACCGGGCTTGATGCCATCTTTCACTTCGTAGTCGTTGCCCACTGTCTGTCCGATCTTCAAGGGCCTTTGCTGCGCTACGAATTTGCCTCCGGGTTGGGGTTCGGCCACAAATGCAAAATACTGCCCGGCCAGCCGCGATACGGCGAGAATGGGAACCTCCGGATTGTCATGAGTCCCGAACACGACGCGCGCCCGCACGAACTGCGACTGGCGCAGCGCATCGTTCCCATTTGCAATGCGCGCTTTCACCAGCACGGTCTGCGTCGTGTTGTCGACCTGGGGAGAAATAAAAGTCACCTTCGTATTGGCCAGCACTTTGCCTTCACTGTCAACGATCTGCACCGGCAGATTCATCTTCAGTTGCGACGAGTGTTCGATCGGCACGTAGATGTATGCTTCGAGGCTGCCCGGTTGGTCGACCGTGGTGAGTTGGGTCGAAGTCGTCACGCGATCTCCCACGCGCACGGGAATATCACCCACGATCCCGCCTCGCGGAGCGACCACTTTGTAATAGTGAAGCTGCACTTCCTGCTCGTTGACCTGTGCATTGAGCGCATCCATTTGCGCCTGGGCCTGATCCATCGCGGCCTTCGCCTGATCGAGATCCTGTTTACTCACGACGCCCGCCGCGGCCAATCCCTTGGTGCGGTCGTACTGCTGCTTAGTCCAGTTCAAAGTTGCCTGCTGCGCCTCGCGGGCTCCCTGCTGGCTCTTCACCGTGGCCTGCTGCTTGAGTGGGTCGATCTCCATCAAGGCAGCGCCGCCCGCGACCCGGTCGCCCGAGTGCACGAAGATTTGTGTGACCTGCCCCTCGACCTGCGGCATGATGACGGCCGAATCGCGCGACTTCACCGTCGCCACGTATTCGGTCGCGTCGCTCACGGGCACCGCTTTTGCCTCCTGTACCTGCACTGGCATCGCGGGTGGTCCCGCTGCGTGAGGATTCTGCGCGGTATTGGAAGAGCAACCGATCGTGGCCGCGACTGTCGTCAGGCCTGCCATCAGCAGACATTGCGCTGCGTATTTGTGAAAATTCTCAGCCATAAATCAGAAATGAATCACCTTCTCAGTTTGCACGCAACCGCAGTCCGGGCGCAACTCAAGGTTTCAACGATAGAAAGGCCACACTGTAGCCATTCAGCATAATCGTCACCTGTGGCGCCACTGTCACCGACGATGCTGTTGGACCGTTCGCGGCGCTCGTGCTCTTGTCAATCGTCAGCAGACTTGCACTTGAGAACGCCCCCAGCGCAGATGTATCAATCAGCACGCTCCGCTGGGCCCCCGGACCGTTGTTGTCGCCCGTCGCATTCACCGCGTGATTCGCCACCATGATCACCACGCTGCCATCGCTATTCATTACGGGCAGAGTTTCCAGTTCCGCATCATCAGTGGACGAGTAGCCCAGCAATTGCGAACCCGCTGTCGGAGGAAACATCTGCCCGAGCCAATAGTCGACCCAATAGCTGAGTTGAAGCGCTCCAGTATTGTAATCAACTTCGCCAAACTGCGCGTCCGCCCCGTAATCCCAATGATAGAGCGCTTGCACGCCGGCCTTCCCCAGCTGCGAAAAAACGTAGGGCCGCCATGCCGCGAAAAACGGACTCGACCCGCGCTGGTCGGTCACAAACGGAGTTCCGTTGCAGGCGCTGATCCCGTTCCCCGCGTCATAGTCGGCGTTGACGTTGTTCTCGGTCACCCAGACTGGGACGTTCTTCAGCGCCGGATTATTCTGCAGTTCCGAATCGATTTGTTGCACGTCCGACACGAAGTTGAAGTTGCCGTTTGTACTTGTCGCGACCGAAGCAAAAACGGTAGCGTCATCGGTCTTTTGATCGCAGGTGGAATAGAAATGCGTCGCCAATACATCCACGTGCGCGGTGACGCCGCTCACAAACGTCGGGATCCAACCCTGGACCTGCCCCTGGAAATCCGCCAGTTCGACCGCCGCAAATTTGATGTTTGGATCGATGGTCTGCATCGCCGGCACGACGGTGTTGTACATGTCCGTGTACTGCTGTGCCGTCAGATTGTTGTTGATGTTGGGCTCGTTGTAGATGCCCCACCAGCTAACTGTGTCGGTCGGGTACGCCGGCGAAACGTAGGTCTGTCCGCTGGCCGTGAAGCCTCCCGCGTCGTAGTAGCGCACGAGATTCTGCGCATATCCGGCAAATTGCGCGAATGTCAGGTCGGTAAAGCTGTTGCTGCTGTTGTTGCTCACGTACATGAACGGAGGCGCCTTCGCAATCTGAAACTCAGGACTACGGTCGCCCACACCGAGCACAGGCTGGGTGATGTCGTCGAGCGTCGTGAAATCCCACGCCGTGGAGGTTGTTCCTTCCGAGCCTTGCGGCACTCCCTGCGAAACTCCCTGCAGCCGGATGTGATGCGAGCCAAGATTGCCGAGGGGCGTGGTCGCCGTCGGGTTCAGCGTGAAGAAAGCGTTGTCCCACTCGGCGGGCTGAAACGATGTCGACATTGCAACACTGAATTGCCCGTTCGTGCTCTTTGAAACCGTGACCGTTGCTGACGGAGGTGGCGGCGGTGGTGGAGATCCGCCTCCGCCCATCCCGCCTCCGCCGCAGCCCAAAGCGAATGCCAGCGGGGCCAACATAGCAGCACACTTCGCAACTTTCATGACACGCGATTCTACAGCAATATCTCTGTGTCCCTAGTAGTGAAAGGTGTGGGAAAGCCCCGGCTACCCGGCGATCATCTTCCCCAAAATTTCCTTCAGAATCTTCGCAGCCACAGTGGCAGTCACTCCAGCAATATCCTGCACCGGGTTGTACTCCACGATATCCGCTCCCACAATGTCTCCCTGAATTGCGTGCAGATGCGCAATCGCTTCCCGCACCGACATCCCTCCGGGCTCTCGATGCGAAACTCCCGGCGCGAACGCCGGATCGAGCACGTCCATATCAAAGGTCATGTACACCGGTCCGGTGGCTCGCAGCTTTTCATAAGCCGGCAACGACCGCATCTCGACCACCTCCACCCCGAATCGCTCCGCCTGTTCCCGCTGATGCTGAACCATCGTGCGAATCCCCACTTGCACCAGTCGCCTCGCCAAGCCCGCTTCCATGATTCGAGCAAACGGACATGCATGTGACAACCGGTTCCCCTGGAACTCGTCATACAAGTCCGGATGCGCGTCGAAATGAAAAATCGTCAGCCCCGAATACCGCTGTGCAAACGCCTTCACAATGGGATAGGTGATCGAGTGATCGCCACCGAGCGAAACCGGCCGCTTCCCCTGCTCGAGCAGCGCGGCCACTCCCGTCTCAATCGCCGCAAACGCGTCTTTTTCGGCAAAGGTGAGATCGCCGGTATCGCCGTAAATTCCCAGGACTCCCAAGTCCACTCCCAACTCAGTCCATTGGTTGGAAGCGTCGCAGCCCAACGCCGCGCGAATCTTCTGCGGAGCATCCCCCGCCCCGCGCAAATAGGATGAGTGCCCATCGAACGGAATTCCCAGAAGAGTCGGTACACGCTTTGCCGTGGCATTGTTCATGAAAAGGGCGTCTCCATTTTTGATCCCAGTCTAAACCGTCCTTTTGTTGCGTCATGCTCTACAGCAACTACCGTAGAAGATTTGGCACGCTGTGAAAATTTCGTAACCTGAACTCAACAGTTGGCAGGATGAGTCATCTTTTTCGCCGAAATTCACGGGCATCCCGCAGCGCCACACTTGCGTGGCTGTGAATTTCTTTTGATCTGCAATTCATGCCAGCTTCACCTTTGATTAACCCCATCCCGGCTACCTTCACGTCTGTAGTTTCTCTCAGGAGGAAATTCATGTCTTCACCAGGTTTCCTGGCGCAAGCCAGGCAGCATCTTGCGGTTGGCGCGAGCCTCGTCGCGATCATCGCCAACCTCGGAGCTCCGCTTTCCGTGGCCGCACAAGACGCCGCTAAGATTCCAACGGCATCCCCCATCAAACACGTCATCGTGATCATTGGAGAGAACCGCACCTTCGATCACATCTTCGCTACTTACAAGCCCCGCGCAGGCGAGACTGTTTCTAACCTCCTCTCCAAAGGCATCGTGAACGAAGATGGAACTCCTGGCTTCAATTTCTTCCAGGCTAGCCAGTCTTCCGCCAACGACTCCAGTACCGACGGTTATCGCCTCAGCCCGCCCGACAACCAAACCTACACCGTGCTGCCGCCGGTGCTTGCCGGTGGATACACGACCGCGCCTTTCCCCGATGTTGCGACTGCGAAACACTACGAGAACGGTTTGGCCAATGATTATTACGTGTACCTCACCACCGGCGGCACGGGACTCTCGCACGGAGCGGTTGACACGCGAATCCCGAACGCGACCACGCTGCCCCCTGGCCCGTTCCAGATCACATCTGCTTCCCACCCGTACGACGCTTACGACAACAGCCCGGTTCACCGCTTCTATCAGATGTGGCAGCAGGTCGATTGCAAGATTTCGCAGGCGACCAAGTCGAACCCCAGCGGATGCAAAGCCGACCTGTTCCCCTGGGTTGAAACCACGATCGGCGCCGGCAGCAACGGCAAGACTCAGCCATCCGACTGGACTGACACCAGCACCGGAGAAGGTTCGACGTCCATGGGTTTCTACAATATGTTGCAAGGCGATGCGCCTTACTTGAAGTATCTCGCCGATCACTACGCGATGAGCGATAACTACCACCAGGCCGCGATGGGTGGAACCGGCGCCAACCACGTCATGATCGGTACCGGCGACGCAATCTTCTTCACGGGGCCCGACGGCAATCCGGCTGAGCCTCCGCACAATGTACTCGTCGCCGCGGGCAGTCCGAACGCTGGAGTCGTCGACGAAATCGAAGATCCCACTCCGCAGCCCGGCACCAATAACTGGTACACGGAAGACGGCTACGGAGGCGGTTCCTACGGTTCTGCCTCCTACGGTGGCGGAACCTACACCCAGTGCTCTGACACCAGCCGTCAGGAAGTCAAACAGATTCGCGGCTATCTCTTCGAACTCGGCGTCCCTCACCGCTGCGTACCCGGCCGTTACTACTTGCTGAACAATTACAATCCCGGATACTACGGCAGCGGTAAGAGCGCCTATGCCGACATCACCAATCCCAATGAGACCGTCTTCACCATCCCGCCGTCGAACCTCCGCAACATCGGCGACGAATTGAACGAGCGCAAGATCTCGTGGGCATACTTCGGCGACCAGTGGAGCGCCTACCTGGCCAATCCGGATGGTAACTACGTCACCGCCGACAACACCTACTGCAACATTTGCAACCCGTTCCAGTATTCGACGTCGATCATGACCAGCCCGTTGGGACGCACGCACAACCAGGACACGACCGCCCTGTATGCTGCTCTCAAGGACGGTTCGTTGCCCGCCGTTTCATTTGTGAAGCCCGATGGATGGCTGGATGGACATCCGTCTTCTTCGAAGCTTGACCTGTTCGAAGGCTTCGTCAAGAAGATTGTCGACGGCGTCAAGGCGAACACGGAACTGTGGAACAGCACCGCCATCATCGTGACCTTCGACGAAGGCGGCGGATACTACGATTCCGGCTACATTCAACCTCTGGACTACTTCGGTGACGGGACCCGAATCCCAACCCTCGTGGTTTCTCCCTACACCAAGCCCGGACACATCTCGCACACCTACACGGATCACGTTTCGATCTTGAAGTTTATCGAAGCGAACTGGGGATTGAAGCCGGTGACCAGCCGAAGCCGCGACAATTTCCCCAACCCGATCGCCAGCGCCAGCAACCCGTACGTTCCTCTGAACAGTCCAGCCATCGGCGACTTGATGGACTTATTCACGTTCGGAACTCCGGCCAGGAAATAGCCTGCGAGCCACGTTCGTACCAGCCAAGATCGGCGTCCGCCAGCGATTCGCTGGTGGACGCTGGTCTTTAAACCTGCCGATCCCTGAGTTTTCGACCTCACTGTGGTTGCCGCGAATCCCCACGTCACGCCCCGCATCCTTTATCCTAGTAAGTTCAAAGTATGGCGACCTCAAAATCCAAAACTACCAGCGCGGTGTTCGAAAGCTCAGCTTCCAACAATGGCTCCAACCCCGAGCGCGAACGTATATTCAACGCTTATCGCCAGTACGGATACCTCGAAGGCGACCTCGACCCTCTGGGCTTTCTCCGTCCTCGCCCCACGCCTGAACTTGAAAAAGACGGCGAATATGCCCGCGAGGCCCGCTCGATTTACTCCAGCACGATCGGCATCGAGATCAATCATCTCTATTCACCCGAGCGTCGCCGGTGGGTCTATGAGCGCATGGAATCTGGGGATTTCGAAATCGCGGAAAAAGATCAGGAGCGCATTCTCGACCTGCTCACGCGCGCCGACGTCTTCGAGCAGGTGATGCAGCAGCGCTATCTGGGCAGCAAGCGCTTCTCGCTCGAAGGTGTCACTGCGCTCATTCCGCTAGTCGATGAGGTCCTCGACACCGGCTCTCGCCTAGGTGCGATCGAACTGGTCATGGGCATGAGCCATCGCGGACGCCTCAACATCATCGCGCACGTGGCCAAGCGTCCCTCCGAGGAAATCTTTGCTGGCTTCGAAGACGTCGACCCGCGCAGCGTCCTCGGCTCCGGCGACGTGAAATATCACATGGGCGCCACCGGCGAGTACACGACGCGCAGCGGTGGCAAGGTGCACATTCATCTCGTCTCGAACCCGAGCCATCTCGAGGCGGTCGATCCCGTCACCGTCGGACGCACCCGCGCCAAACAGGACCGCACCGGCGAAGGCGGGCGTGAGAAATATCTTCCGTTGATTGTTCACGGTGATGCCGCGTTCGCCGGACAAGGCATCCTCGCCGAAACCATGAATTACGCCGACCTGCCGGGATACACCGTGGGCGGCACGATTCACGTGATCGTCAACAATCTGATCGGATTCACCACGAGCTACGTCGAGGAGCACTCGACACGATTCGCGGCCTGCATCGCCCGCCGCCAGTCGATTCCCATCTTCCACGTCAACGGTGAAGACGTTGACGCTGTCGTTCGCGTGGCGCGCCTCGCCACCGAGTATCGCTACAAGTTCGGTACCGATGTCGTCATCGATCTCATCGGCTATCGCCGCCACGGTCACAGCGAAGTCGACGATCCGACCATCACGCAGCCGCTGCTCTATAAAAAAATCAAAGAGCATCCGCCGCTCTGGGAAATTTACGCTGACGACATTGGAGTCACGGACGCGCAGGCCCGTGCCGACGCCATCAAAGCCGAATTTGAAGCCGCGCAGAAAAAAGCCGGCAGCATCAAGCGGAAGCCGACGATGCGTGATCTGCCGCGCTACTGGGACAAATACTACGGCGGCCTCTATAAGCCAGAATTCGAAGTTGAAACCGGACTCTCTCCCGAAGAGCTGTCGGAGCTGACGAGTCACCTGACCACCTATCCCGAAAGCTTCCACATTCATCCGAAGGTGAAGAAGCTTCTCGAACAGCGCGCGGAAATGGGCGCAGGCAAGCGCCTCGTCGACTACGGAATGGCCGAAGCCCTCGCATTTGCAAGCCTGGTGAAGGGTGGCACTCACGTGCGCATGTCGGGCCAGGACTCCCGCCGCGGCACCTTCAACCAGCGCCACTCCGTGCTCGTCGATATCGAGGACGAAACTGAATACGTTCCGCTGGAAAACATCGCCCCTGATCAGGCTCGCTGCGAAATCTACAACTCCACGCTCTCCGAAGCTGGAGTCCTCGGCTTCGAATACGGCTACAGCCGCGATTATCCGGAGTCTCTGGTTTTGTGGGAAGCGCAGTTCGGCGACTTCGTCAACGTCGCGCAGGCCATCATCGATCAGTTCATCAGCGCCGGAGAAGCCAAGTGGAATCTGCTCTCGGGTGTCGTGCTGCTGCTGCCCCACGGCTACGAAGGCCAGGGCCCGGAGCATTCCAGCGCGCGCATCGAGCGCTTTATTCAGCTCGCTGCGAAACACAATATCCAGATCGCACAGCCGTCCAATGCCGCGCAATATTTTCATCTTCTGCGCCGGCAGGCATTGCGGCACTGGCGCAAGCCGCTCGTCGTGTTCACTCCCAAGAGCATGCTGCGCCATCCCGACGCAAGTTCGCCGATCGCGGATTTAACGCACAAGAATTTCCTCAACGTCATTCCTGACACGGAAGTCGGAGAGGCCGAGCGCATTCTGATCTGCACCGGAAAAATCGGCCACGAACTCCAGGCCGAACGCAAGAGGAGAAAAGATACCAGCACCGCAATCGTTTTCCTGGAGCAGCTTTATCCATTTCCAGAGCAGGAAGTGGCCGCGGAATTCGACCGCCACGGCAAGAACGCCGACATCGTGTGGGTGCAGGAAGAGCCAGCCAACATGGGCGCGATGTTCAATATGCTGCCGCGCCTGAAGCGCATTTCCGGCGACCGGCCTGTGCTGAGTGTGAAGCGCAGTTCCGGCGCGAGTCCCGCGACAGGGAGTTCCAAGGCTCACGAGGTAGAGCAGAAAACTCTGCTGACGCTAGCCTTCACGACGAAGTAATTCGCATTTGGGAGTGTGGGGCCAGCCGTCCTCGGCAGTCGCACCTAAAAGCGAAGCAAAGCCTGTGTGGCGCGGGCACTCTTGCCCGTGAGGTTTTAGGTGGACCTGAGATGACTCCCGAGGTGTTCCGAACGAGAGCGCGCTTCAACGCCCCGGCTTGCTCTCCTCAAACAGCACGCTGCTGCCCGCCACTCGCGACACCTGCCCAGACCCGGAAGCCGCTGCCACAGCAGCTTTCGGCGCCTCTACACTGACTGTTGAAGCAGGAGCAGCCGGCGCGAGTTCCGTCTTGGATTTCGAGAACTCGGCGTGTTCCCCCTGCCGGAATCTTCGAACTTCCACATTCCCCTTCACCAGTGCGCCCTCGTCAATGCTGATCCTTTGCGCTACGACGTCTCCATGCAGCGCGGCTTCGCGCCGGATGTCCACGCGCTCTCCGCAATAAATATCTCCGGTGACGGTGCCTGCAATGACGACTTCTTTCGCCTCGATCTTCCCCAGTACGACCGCACCACGGCCAATCGTCACGCGATGATTCGGAAAGCTGATGTTTCCTTCTACGCGGCCGTCGACAAACAGCGCCTGCGCACCGCTCAGTTCGCCCTTCAAAGTCGTCGTCGCGCCAATCGTCGCCTGCTCGGTCGCGACTACCCCGCCTGGCGCGGCGCCGCCTCCGTAGGCTACCGACGGTTTTGCTTCGCCGGTCTTCGTTTCCGCAACCTTGCCTTCGGCAATCCTGCCTTCGCCAATTCTGGATTCATCCCGAACCGCAGACTGTGGCGCGACCCGGGACTCGGCTGCGCCCTTGGATTCCGTTTTGACTTTCGGCTCTGTTGTTCGCCACATCGAGTTGAATCCTTCCTGGTCGAAGTGTGGAACTCACACCTCCGCCCGCGCGGCCGCTCGTCTCGCCCGCCACTCAATATGGCCATCGGAGGAATTTGCATTCGCCGCGAGGTTACGAAAGGACATTTTCGTTGCTTCGCACCCGTAGCCGGACCCGCGCCATGGCAGCGTTCCTGCCGGGCGTAGAGGACGGGCAGGTGTTACCCTAATCCTCCGCACAAAATCCATGCCGCGCCGCGCTCAACCCCTCCGCATCGCCGTCGACACAGGCGGCACGTTCACAGACTGCGTCTGGACCGATCCCGCAACGCGCCGTCTGCGCATGTTGAAAGTCTTCTCGACGCCAGCCGATCCATCGCAAGCCATCGTCGAAGCGCTGAAACAGATTGCGTCGGATCAGAACTTCATCCTCCTCCACGGCACTACAGTCGGCACAAACACGCTGCTTCAACGCAAAGGCGCACGCGTCGCGCTGGTCACCACCGCCGGTTTCGAAGACGCTATCGAGATCGGGCGCCAGGCCCGCTCCAAGCTCTACGATTTTTTCTTCGACCGCGTCGAGCCACTCGTTTCGAAGGAATTGCGTTTCGGCCTCAACGAACGCACCGCGAGTGACGGCGCGATTCTTACTTCACCGGCGCCGGAAGAATTGCACGCGCTAGTCAAGTTGGTCACTGAAGCCAGGCCGCAATCTGTCGCGATCTGCCTGCTCTTCTCGTTTGCGAATCCCAACAATGAATTGTCGGTGGCCGGGGCGCTCAGCCCACTCAAAGTTCCGCTCTCCATCTCTCATCAGATTCTCCCCGAATTCCGCGAATACGAGCGCACGTCGACGGTAGTCATCAATGCCTACCTGCAACCGGTCATGCAGCGCTATCTCGAGAACCTGGAGACTCGCGCCCACGAAAACTCCATTCATAGAGACGTTGCTGCCAATGTCTCTCTCACCGCGAGTAAGACTCCTGGCGCCGCAGTGGAAGAGTGGCGCTTCAGCGCCACGAAAAGCGGCACCCACAACGCCAGGGCTTTAGCCCCCGCTCGCCGCATCTTCGTCATGCAATCGAGCGGCGGCATCACCGTACTCTCCACCGCCGCCCGCGAGCCAGTACGTACCGTCCTCTCCGGCCCCGCCGGAGGCGTCGTTGGCGCAGTGGCTACCGCGCGCGCGAGCGGCTTCGATCGCATCATCGCGTTCGACATGGGAGGCACCTCAACCGATGTGTCGCTTGTCGAAGGCGAAATTAAGACCGCCACCGACGCTCAGATCGCCGGATTCCCCGTCAGCGTCCCCATGCTCGATATCCACACTGTGGGCGCCGGCGGAGGCTCTCTCGCCCGCTTCGACGCTGCGGGCGTTCTCCGCGTCGGCCCTGAATCCGCCGGCGCCGATCCCGGTCCCATCTGCTACGGACGCGGAACTCAGCCCACCGTCACCGACGCGAATCTTCTGCTCGGCCGCTTGCAGCCCGCGCGCTTTCTTGGCGGAGATTTCACTCTCGATCTCGATCGCACGCGCCGCCTCACCCAGGAATTTCTCAAGCAACATCGAAGTCGCCTGACGCTCGATCAATTTGCCGCCGGAATCGTTCGCGTCGTCAATGCGACCATGGAAAAAGCGATTCGCGTTGTCTCCATCGAGCGCGGACGCGACCCGCGCCACTTCGCGCTGGTTGCATTCGGTGGCGCCGGAGGCCTCCACGCCTGTGCTCTTGCCGAGGCTCTCAGTATCCCCCACGTCATCGTTCCGGCATTTCCCGGCGCACTCTCCGCCCTGGGAATTCTCGCCAGCGACGTCGTGAAGGATTACTCCCGAACCGTCTTCTGGCGAGTCTCTGGAAAAGTCCCAACCGCAAGTCTGAATCGAGAGTTCGCCGCCCTGGAAAAAAACGCCGCGAGGGATTTCAAGCACGAAGCTTGGCAGGGAAGCCCGCTCTACAACCGCAGCGTCGATCTTCGCTACAGCGGACAGGGATACGAACTCAACCTGCCGCTAACGAAAAATCTGTTGCACGATTTCGAACGAGAGCATCAGCGCCGATACCGCTATATCCATCCCAATCGCGAAATAGAGTTGGTGACGCTTCGCCTGCGCGCAACGTTGCGAACGGCCGGTCGCGCTGGGAACGATCATGTGGGACTAGCAGCAACGCGCGGCAGGATTTCCACGCCACAAAGTCCCGTCTCTTTCGATGGCAAGAACCTGCCCACGAAGATCCAGGCGCGAAACGAACTCCAGACCGGCAAGACCTATCGTGGTCCTGCCATCATCACCGAATACAGCGCCACCACAGTAATTCCGCCCGGCAAGAAGTTCCACGTCGACAAAGCAAACAACATCGTTGTCGTCATCTGATCCCGTCCTTCGTGACCCTTCGTGGCCAAGGCTCTTCCGATTGTTACAATCCCATGAAAAAACGGCTCCAGCCCCAAGAACTGGGTACTGGGTACTAGGTACTGAGTACAGCCTTCGCTACAATAACCTCGTGAAACCAAGCATCTTCGTCGTTGAAGACGATCCCGACATTTCCCGTCTCGTCCGTCATCACCTGGAAAACGAAGGGTTCACGGTGCGAGTTTATCCCACCGGCACCAACGTTCTCGCCGACGCTGAACGACAGCGTCCCGCGCTCTTCGTGCTCGACATCATGGTTCCCGGCAAAGATGGACTCGAACTTTGCCGCACCATTCGCCAGACACTCGGTCTGGCCTCTGTGCCGGTAATTTTTCTTACCGCAAAGAGCAGCGAAGCCGACCGAGTCCTCGGACTCGAACTCGGCGCCGACGACTATATTGCCAAGCCTTTCAGCCCACGCGAACTTGTTGCCCGCGTGAAGGCCGTGCTGCGCCGCTTTGAGCGCCCGCTTCCGCCCAGTCCCATGAAAGTTGGCGAGATTGAAATCGATCCCTCGGCCATGACCCTGACGGTGCGCGGGAACTTAGTCTCCACGACTGCCACCGAATTCCGCCTGCTCGATTACTTCGCGCGCCATAAGGGGCGCGTGTTTACCCGCGACCACTTGCTCGACTCCGTCTGGCGGGATACCGCGTACGTGACACCGCGCTCGGTTGACGTCTACGTTCGCCGCATCCGCGAAAAAATCGAGCCCGACCCAGAGAACCCACGCTACCTGAAAACCGTGCGCGGCGCAGGCTATCGCTTCGAGTCTCCCAAGTGAGGCGCAGGTGAAGAACCGCATCTTCTTCAAGCTTCTGGCCGTCTTCCTGATCGTGATCGCCGCCACAGCCGGAATTTTGGACGTCATGTTAGGCAGCGCGTGGCAAGCCTCGCTGCGTTCGGATATTGAGCGCAACCTCGCCCAGAAGACACTCCTGTTCGCGCACCGTGTGGAGATCGACCGTACGCACTCCCTCGCCGAAATCGCGGCCCAGGAAGGGCAGGCTGCCGGCGCGCGCGCCACCGTCATTGACGCCTCCGGCAAAGTCCTCGCCGACTCCGAGTCCAATCCCGCCACCATGGAGAACCACGCGACGCGCGTGGAGTTCCTCGCTGCGCTCTCCGGCAAGACCGGAACGAACGAGCGCCGCAGCGCCACGCTCGGCATACCTTTTCTCTATGTCGCCGTTCCAATCTCCGGAGGCGCGGTCCGCCTCGCCTATCCTCTTTCCGATGTCGAAGCGGTTCAGTCGCAGGTTCACCGCCGTCTGCTTTGGGGCTCGGCTCTTGCCTTCATCATCGCGCTCCTGATCGCCGCCGCCGCCTCGGTCTGGACCTCACGCCGCCTCGAGCGCATCGTCGATGTAGCAGCCCGCATTGAGCGTGGCGATCTGCGCGCGCGCGTCGACGACGTCCCTCTCGACGAAATCGGCCGCGTCGCCGCCGCCATCGATAAAACTGCAGGACAAGTGGAGCGCAGCTTCGCCGCCGTCCGCTCCAGCCAGCATCAGTTAGAAACTCTGCTCAACAGCATGCGCGATGCCGTCATTGCCGTAAGCGCCGGCGGCCTTGTGCAGTGGGCGAATCAGCCCATGGATCGTCTCGTCCGCCAGCACACTCGCTTGAACGCCCCCGTCGTTGAGACCATTCGAGATCCCGATTTCCTGGCCGCCGTCAAAGCCGCCACGACGAACAAAGAGGTCAAGACGGCTCGCGCCACCTCCATTGTTCCTGGACGCGCCTTCGATGTCACCGCCGCCCCTCTGCCCGACGGCGGCGCCGTCGCCGTGCTGCGCGACCTGACCGAGACCGAGCGCGTCGAGAAAACGCGTCGAGACTTCATCGCCAACGTCTCGCACGAGCTTCGCACTCCGCTGACTTCGATTCAGGGCTACTCTGAAACTCTGCTCGACAGCCCCGATACTTCCGGCGCCAACCGCGAATTCCTGGAGATCATCCGCAAAAACGCCGCCCGCATGGCACGACTCACCGAAGACTTGCTCACGCTCGCCCGCGTGGAATCCGGCGAAACGCGCTTCGACACCGAGCCCGTCCCTCCGATAGAACTTCTGCACGACGCCGAAGAAAGTTTCCGCGAGATCGCCCGCGGGCAGGGAGTCGAGTTGCAGATTTTAGGATTGCAGCCAATCCCGGGAAGCAGCAATGGCACCGTCGAATCCCTGCTGCCCGTGCTCGCCGATCGCGAAGCCATCCACCAGGTGTTCTCCAACCTCATCGACAACGCCATGAAGTATGGCCGGTCCGGCGGGCGCATCGTGCTGGGCGCGAGGGCGGCCCAGCACGGTATTGAATTCTACGTACAGGATTTCGGCGCGGGCATTTCCTCCGAGCATCTGCCCCGTCTGTTCGAACGCTTCTATCGTGTTGACAAAGCCCGCTCGCGCGAATCGGGCGGCACCGGACTCGGCCTCGCCATCGCCAAGCACATCATGCTCGCCCACGGCGGCTCCATCCACGCCGAAAGCGAACTCAACCACGGCAGCACATTCCTGTTTACTCTGCCTACCGCCTGAACTCATCACCTTTGAAATTCCCTTTGCATTTCCCCGATCTTGCCGGAGAATGGTCTTAACTAAGTTGTAACGTGGCTCGGCTGTGAACAAGAAATGACGGAAAATTCACAGCTTATTAACCACGAGTCGCGCATGGAAACGTATGCTTAGCCGTTGGCCATTCCATCCCACGAACGGCAGAAGCGCGACGACGGCTCCGAACCACCTCGCCGCCGCCCGCGGACTCGCCAGGCGGACATAGTTATGAGCAGCGCGATCAAGACTCCGGATCCCGAACCAGCTCACCAGTACATCGTGCGCCGCACCGTGGACGCCTGTCGCATGGCCAAAGAGGCCGCCGGAGCTGCTGCCGAAGGCATCGCTACTGGCTCCTCTGTCTTACTGAATTCCCTGCGCCAGCGCGAGCGTGAACTCGACACGCTCGATATGGAAATCGACAGCGGCGTCACCACGGCGATTACCGAAGTCGGCCCCGCCGAGGCTCGCGAACTTCTCGCCTGTATGAAGTTCATGATCGGCCTCGAGCGCATCGGCGACCTTCTGCTCAGCTTCGCCAACAGCGCACAGGCTGCCGGCGGACGCATCGACTCCGAAGACACGCGCGACCTTACTCAGATGGCGACCATCCTAGAAAAAATGTTGACCGACTGCGGCTCAGCATTTTCCGACCGCGAAATCGGCAAGGCCATCGACGTTCTTCGCGCCGACGCCGAGATGGATCGCCTGCGTAATCTGATTTTCCTGCGCCACATCGAGAATCCAGAGAACGTTCACCGCCAGGCCAGCCTGCAAGTGATCTTCATGACGCAGTCGCTCGAGCGCGCCGGCGACCACGCCAAGAACCTTGCCGAGGAAGTCTGCCACTTCGTTAGCGGACACACCGTGCGCCACGTCCTCATGGCTTACGACAAACCCGTCGAACAGATGTTCATCGACTACCTCCGCCGCCGCGACCAGCATCACTAAAAGTCGATCCCGGGCTGTTGTTCTGTCGCTGCTTCGTTCCCCCAAGACACTTTGTTGTGTTGCAAGCAGCTGACATCGCCGTTTCTGATCGCTCATCGACTCCTACCGCCTACAAACGGTGTTCATCGACGTGAGTCGATATGTTAGTAGCGCTACAAATTCCTGTATGTCGTACACCGTCACCTATTGTTTCTAGAAGTCTCCCGCTCACGATTCGTCGCGTCCTGATGGTTGCCTCGCAATCGGCTGGCGCGGGCTGCGACTGGATTGATCCTTGAGCGCCCCAACAAGGATTAACTGACAATCAATATGAATGTGTTTTGTGAATCGCGGCGTCTGAGCCAAGCTCCACTCGCACCGCAGAGAATGGAATCAGGATCCTTTTATCCAAGTCAGGCGGTGTCATACAGCAGTCGCGGATCATCCTTGCGCGCGTAATAGACAAAACACAAATTTAAAAATGTTATATACATCACGTGTCTGCGAGCGACATCGGAAGAGACTTCCACACCTATCGCGCGATGCGATGAACACTGACTAACATCTATCTGGGGTTTCTGTTTTCCATCCTCTTCGCAGTCCTGCCGACAGTAACCAACTCTCCATTTTGGAATCCGTATTGCACTGAACCACACCACACGGGATCCAGAAGTTATCCGCGAAATCGACAACGTCATCCGTATCCGCCAATTGGAGGTTGTATGTTAGGAAAGTTTAGCCCCCTGAAGAGTGCGAGTTTTGTCTTCGTTATGTTGCTTCTTGCTTGTGGCTTGATTATCGGCCAGGGCATCGTAACCGGATCCATCTCTGGAACGGTTCTCGATCCGCAGGGCGCCGTAGTCGCGGGCGCCACTGTGCGCGCCACCCAAGTGGAAACGAACCGTGTGTTCACAACCACGAGTTCAAATGGCGGAGTCGTGCAGCTGCCCTCGTTGCCCGCGGGAACATACAGCGTCGTCGTCGAGGCCAAAGGGTTCTCCAGTTTCAACGCGAAGGGCGTAGTGGTAGTGGTCGGTAAGGATACCGCCCTCGGCGCCTTCAATCTGAAAGTCGGCAACACGGCAGAGACGGTAACGGTTGAGGGAGCAGCTCCTATTGTGGAGAGCACTACCGACCAGCTCTCGCAGACCTTCGACACCAAACAAGTGGCCAGCGTTCCATTGGGAAATTCTTACGATTCATTTGTGATGTTCTCTCCTGGCGTCGCCACCGTAGGCTCGGGAGGTTTTGAAAACAACAACGGGGCTGAGCTTTCCATCAACGGCCAGCGCGGGCGCTCCAACAACTATCAAATCGATGGCCAGAATAACAACGACAACACCATCGGCGGCGCGTCTTTCTTCTTTGGCAACCAGGACGCCATTTCCGAACTCCAGGTTGTCACCAACTACGACGCCGAATACGGCCGCAACATGGGTGGCGTCGTCAACTACATCACCAAGAACGGCACCAATGTCTTCCACGGTACAGGCTTCGAGTTCTGGCAGGGAGACCATTTCGACTCGTTGCAGAACCAGGAGAAAAATCCTTTGTTCGGTTTCTGCGTTCCCGGTCAAACGACCGGTTGCACACAGCCAGTCCTCCCACAGTTTGTAGAAAACCAGTTCGGCGGAACTTTCGGCGGTCCTATCAAGCGCGACAAGATCTGGTTCTTCGGTTCCACCAACTGGCAGCGTAACCGTGCTGGGGGCGCGCCCGTGGAAGCTCCCGGGACCTTGACGCCCGACGCTAATGGCATTCAACAACTGCAGGCGGCTTTTCCCAGCAGCGCAGGAGTTGCAGCCCTATCACAATTTGGCCCCGCAACTCTCACGGTTGGGAATCCAGTCTTTGTCGGCACGCAAAACGTATTAGTAACGGACCAGATCGATCCATCGACGGGGTCGGCATTCACTTGCGCCACGGCGGGAGTGAACGGTTGCACCCCCATCGAAATGGGAACTCTCGAACGCTTTCTGTCCCAGCCGTTCAACGATCGGGAAATCACAGGCCGCGTTGACTTTCAGTTGACCAGCAAAGACCGGTTCTTCGCTCGCTACAATTTCCAGCAACAGAGCGTAGGAAATACTCCTTTGGGCGGCGGCCTGGGACCTCAGGGCGTCATCTACTCGGTCTACGGCCGCAACCAACAGGTCGGACTGGACGAAACCCACTCCTTTACGCCAACCATGTTGAACCAGGTGCGCTTCAGCTACTCGCGCTCCATTTCTGAATTTGACAAGGGCGGATTTCCAAGTTGCACGCTAGCGAACCAAAGTGTGTGTCCGCCGTTCATCGCGTTTCAAGACTCTACCTATTTGGGCGCTGGGCAACTCTACGTGTTCCCTCAGGGCCGGCTCATCAACGTCTACGAACTGCAGGACAATGCCTCCTGGGTTCACGGCAGACATGTCATCAAGTTTGGCGGCAGCTACGACCGGCAGCGCTCGCCTAACTATGGCCTGTTCGAGCAGAATGGCGAGTTTGTCTATAACAGCTTCTCCGATTTGGTCGCCAATCAGTCAACGCTTATCTCCCAGGTTGCCTACGGGCAGCCGGTCTTGCGCTTCAAAGAAAATGACGCCGCTCTCTACTTCCAGGATGACTGGCGCGTCAAAGACAACCTCACCCTCAATCTCGGTTTGCGCTGGGAGTACTACCAACAGGCTGGCAACATATTGCACGACGAAAGCGTGGCGCAGCAGACCGGCCCCAATCATCTGTGGGATCAATCCCTGCCCCTTAGCCTGACCACCGTCCCCAAGCTTCCCAACCAGTACAAAAACTACGGCCCGGTGATCGGCTTCGCCTATACGCCGCATATTTTGCCGGCGTTGTTTGGGACGGACAGGACCGTGATTCGAGGCGGTTTCCGTATCGCGTACGATTTCGCCTACTACAACCTCGCCTCCAACATCGAAGGGTCCGCGCCCTTTACCAATCTCGCCACGATCGGCAACTTGGCAGGAACAGGCGGCGCTCCTTTGCCGAATATCCCGACTCTAACCGGCGCCGCCATCGCGACCGCTCTCTTTCCTCAGGTCGCAAAAGAAAATCCTGGTTCAGCCACCGAACTTCAGTTCGGCCGGAACTTCGGCAATCCGTACTCCGAACAATGGAATCTCGGAATCCAGCGCCAAATTACGAACCGCGTTGCAATAGAAATTCGTTACGTTGGCAACCACGACTTGAAGAACTTCCAGGAAATCAACGGCAATCCCGATATCCTGCCTCTGGTGAAGAACGGATTTCAGAAATTCCTTCCCGCGGGCGTGACTCCATGCACGGACCCCACCCAACCCGGCGGCGGGTTCCAAGGAACAGGTCTCCCGTTGGCGACGGATCAATTCGGAAACTCTGTGGGATACGCGAACTGCAACTTTAGCCGCGTCATCCAGTACGCCAACACTGGCTTCTCGATCTACAATGGCTTGCAGTCTCAGTTGCGCCTGCAGAACTATCACGGCTTTACGGGCAACGTCTCTTACACGTACAGTCACACGATTGATAATGCGTCCGAAGCGTTCTCGTCCCTGTCGGGCTCGGGATCACTCTTCAATCTGGCGCAGAATCCTTACGACATCAGCAGCGCCGAGCGCGCCAATAGCGCGTATGACTACCCGCACGTCCTTAGCATCCTCGGCGTATACGATCTGCCCTTCGGCAAAGGACAATCCGGCCTTCGTGGTCACGTAATTGGAGGATGGTCGATCAACGGCACGTATCGCTATACCAGCGGCCAGCCTTGGACTGTTACTCAAAGCAACGGTCAGGGCTTGTGCGATCCGTCGAACTTCACTGGCGGCGGCTTCGATACGTGCCGCCCATTCCCGGGCAGCGCCAATGCTCCACTGACCCAGGTGGGATTCTATTGCAATGGCAGCACACAATGCCTGGACTCAACTGGGACCGCACTACCCGCAGGAAGCCTTGTTTCGCTCAACAGCGGGTGTGTTTCCAATGGGTGTGCGACCCCGATTGTCGACCCAAGCCAGGTTCGCTATATCATTAACAATCTTGAGGCGGAGCAGGTTCTCGGTACGCCCTTTTCGCCATTGGGCCGCAATACGGCTCGCGGCCAAGCTGTCAGCACCGTCAACATGTCCGTCTTTAAGAACACCAGGGTCAGCGAACGTGTGACGATTCAGCTCCAGGCCGATGCCTTCAACCTGTTCAATCACCAGTGGCTCGGAATTCCCAACGTCAACGCGAACTTCGCCGGTCAGGGTTTCGGCAGCTTGAACTTCAATCCCAACGGCGGTCCTGACGGTGGATTCGGCACGGCCAACATCATTACCGACGGCATCGGACGCCGCCGACTGCAACTCGGTGCGAAGATCATTTTCTAGGTTGTGTTTGGAAATGATCGGCGAGTAACTTCTAGGTGGGTGCCCCATTTCTCGCGTCCTTTGCGAGAAGTGGGGCTTTTGTCGTGACGTGATACGGCTTGATCTTCCTCAATTCCAACTTTGCGCTCGCGCACGACGCGTTACGACACTCTTCTGATCGCAGTTTGCAGCGCTCCATTCTCCGCCTGAGCGGTCTCCTGAACCGGTGCGGTCGCTCGTTCGCCTCGGCGGATCAGCACAATCGCTCCCAGAATCGCCGCCGATGCAACCACTACACGCCCGCTGAGCGACTCCGATGCGATCAGCCATCCCAGCAACACTGCGATCACCGGATTCGCGTACGTGTGCGTCGCCACCAGTGCAGGCGGACATTGCTGCAGAAGCCATGTATACGAAGTGAACGCCACGATCGATCCGAACACGATGAGATAGCCCAAGCCAAGAAGTGATCGCAGAGAGATCGCCGCCCAGTGAAGCGCATGAAACTCGCCGGTGGCTCCTGCCGCGATGAGCAGCAAAGCCGCGCCGCACACCAACGGCACTGCGGTGCGTGCCACCGCGTCCGTCGGCAATTTGACCTTGGGAGAGATCACAACTCCAGCAGACCATGACAGGGAACCAGCGAGGACCGCAACCATTCCGAGCAAACTCGAACCGTGAGTCGTTGCTTCAACGCCGGTCAACACGGACACGCCCGCCACGCCCAATCCCAAGCCCAGAGTGCTGATGCGGCTGATCTTCTGCTGGCCGCTCATCCACGCCAGGACGAGAATGAACATCGGTTCGGTCGCAATCAACAGCGCCGCGAGGCCAGACGAGACGTGCTGCTCGGCCCAGTGCAATGATCCATGTCCTCCCAGAAAGAAGAATGCGCCGACGATCAGCCCGGCAATCCAGTGCTCGCGCTTCGGGCGAAATCCACGCGTCCACGCCCAAGCCAGCAGGATCGTGCCCGCAATCGAATGCCGGATACCCGCGGCGACCAGCGGCGGAATCGTCTCAACCGCGTAGCGAATCGCTAGGTACGTCGATCCCCAAATCAGATAGATCGCCGCAAAGGCGAGCGCGAGCTTGATGGCGTACGCGCGGGCGTGGTCGGGTTGGCGAGGGCTGGGCACGATCACAGGTCTGCCTCCAATGTTAATCACTTTTTCGGGGATCAGTTTTTTGTTCGCCAACGCTTGATTCATGCGCCGGTCGCGAATGACAGCGAGGATTTGAGATGGCTGATCACGGAACATATCTAACCTTTGAAATCTAATTCAACAGTTAGGCAAATCCTAAGACTCCCAAGGCTAACTTGTCAAGATGGTTTCAATGGTTAGATAATGGGATATTATCGAATGGCAGTTAGGACGCACACGATGCGGAATACATACGGAAACAAGAAAGTCACGAGGCGTCGGGAACCGCGCTTTGAACTCTCGGCAGGCGTCCTCTGCCTCGATTTTGTGAACACCCTGGACGATCGTCCGAGCGGCGAGCCAAAAGAATTACTCAAGCAATACATGGACCTCGTTCGCTTTGCCGAGGACACCGGAATTCTGGAGCCCGCGCAAGTAGATCGATTACTGGCGCTCAGCCAGTCCGCTCCCGAGCAGGCACAACGTGCGCTGCGAGCGGCAGTTCAGATGCGTGAAGCGATGTACGCAGTTTTCTGGGGGCTGGTGAACAGGGAGGCCGTGCCACCAGCGGCGATGTTCACGCTGAATCAATACGTGCAAGTCGCGGCGCAGCATTCAATCCTGGTCGAAGACCGCGGACATTTTGAATGGCGATTCGAGCCCGCCGGCAACAACTTTGAGGCGCCGCTGTGGGCGATTGCTCGCTCAGCCGCGGAGTTGCTCGCCTCCGATCAACTGGCTTTCGTCCGCGCCTGTTCGTCGAAGACCTGCCAGTGGCTCTTTCTCGATACCAGCAAGAATCACCGTCGCCGCTGGTGCGATATGAAAGTCTGCGGAAACCGCGCCAAGTTCCAGCGCTTCTACCACCGGCAGAAGAAAGGCGTTTAACCACGGAGGACACAGAGCACACAGAGAAAACAAGGAGTCTTCGGCCGAACCTCTGTGTCCTCCGTGTCCCCTGTGGTTAAGGTCTGGTTTTTGCAGCCGCCACGAAGCGCTTGCCCACAGATTACAATCGGCAGTCGTACTTCCGGAGGGTCCCGTGATCTCTCGCCTGCTCGCAGTCTTGTTGATGTCCGCCGCCGCGTTGGCGCAGAACGTCGTCCACTACACCACGACCAACGCCAACGTGAAATATCTCTTCGCCACGGCGGAGCCGGTCGCGCACCTGAAGCCAGGCGACATCCTCGACACCAACACGCTCGACTGTTTCGGCAACGGCCTGAAGAAGCCCGGCGACACTCTGAGCATGGCCAAGGGAGATAATCCGCTGGCCGGTCCTTTTTATGTCGAAGGAGCGGAGCCCGGCGACACGCTGGCGGTGAAGATTCTCGATCTTCAAGTCGACGGCGAATATGGCGTCGGCGCGTTCTCTCCGGGCTTCGGATCGATCAACGCGTCGCACTACACTCCTATGATCGAGACCAAGCCACTGCCCGAGCGTGTGTGGTTCTATCGAATTAATCACGACGACAATACTGCGACGTTCAAGGCTATCGACTCAGATTTCTCGGTGAAGATTCCCATGCACCCGTTCTTCGGCTGCATCGGCGTGGCACCAGCCGCAGGCGAGGCTCGCAGTTCCATCGTGCCCGCAGAGTTCGGCGGGAATATGGATTCTCCTGAAGCAAGCGTCGGCAACACCGTGTATTTTCCTGTGAACGTGAAGGGCGGCTTGCTTTATCTCGGAGATGGTCACGCGGCCATGGGTGACGGCGAGGCCGCGGGCTCAGCCATTGAAGTGCCGCTGAAGGCGCGCGTGCAGTTGAGCGTCATCAAGGGACGAACCATCGACTGGCCCGAGTTCGAGAACGATGACGCGATCATGACGGTAGGCGCGTATCGTCCACTGGAAGACGCGACCCGCATCGCATTGACGGAACTCGTGCGCTGGATTCACCGCGACTACGGCCTGTCTGAACTCGATGCCTACGAGTTGCTCTCGAAAGTGGCGAAACTTCATCTCAACGAAATGGTCGATCCGAATTACGTGGTGGTCGCGTCGATCGAGAAAAAGTATTTGCCGGCGAAGAAAAAGCCGTAATGGAATGATGCCCACTCTTCTTTCCTCTACCTTCAAAACCTGTACCCCTTAGGGGTTTCACGGTAACAACCGGCATTCCTTCCTCGCGCATCCGAATGCACGCTTGTCAGATCGCTATCTCCTCCGCAGAAGGGTTGACCACGTTGTATGTTTTCCGTTCATCGCATACTTTTGCTTGCCCTCCTAGGGGCCTGCGCCAGCACAGTTCTGGCATCCGCTCAGGCCACGACGTCACAGACTGACCCCAACAGCACAGATCAAGCCAGCACCTCTCCAGTCGCCTACGTGTATGTATCGAGTTCCAACGGCAGCACGGACCAGATCAAAGGCTACGCTGCTGCGTCCAACGGGTCGCTTACAGCCATTCCGGGCTCGCCATTTCCCTATAACGTGAATTACATGGCAGTCACTGGCTCATGGCTTTTCGGTGTCGCCAACATGTACGAAGATCTGTACTCCTTCTCAATCGGCGCCAACGGCGGCCTCACGCTGAAGGACAAACTCACGGTGGTAACCAACGGCGATGGCCTGATCAGTGATTATCTCGATCACACGGGAGCCACGCTCTATGCGGATTTATATTCCACGAACAACGACTACCTGTCGTACAGCATTGACCACTCGACGGGTAAGCTGACGCAACTCGCCGACCTGGCGGGAGGCCCTGCCAACAACAGCCCCGTGAGTTTCATCGGAAATAACGAGTTTGCGTACTCGTCGAGTTGCTATCACTTCGGTCCGGAGATCATCGGAGTGCGCCGCAACACCGATGGAACGCTTTCTTACCTGAGCAACTTCAACCCACCGTATCCGACGGCTCCAGCAGGTGACTTCTGGTGCCCCTGGCTGGCGGCGGCGGATCCGACCAATCATCTAGCCATCGCGGTGCAGTTGCTCGACGGAAACTTTGACATCCTGGGGCCGTATCAGCTGGCGGCTTATACGGTGGACAGTTCCGGCCACCTGACCACGACCAGCACACCGCAGAACATGCCTAGCGTGCTTATCGGCACTGTCTATGATTACCGGATGTCGCCCGACGGCAAATACCTGGCCGTTGGCGGGAGCCTGGGATTGCAGCTCTTTGATTTTCACGGAGCGAATCCGATCACGCAAAAGACGAAACTGCTGACCCGGCAACCGGTGAATCAGATGTTCTGGGACAACGCCGGTCACCTATACGCGATTAGTAACTCGATTGATAACTCGTCGGGGAAACTGTTTGTGTACGCCGTCACTCCGGCAACGGTGAAGCCAGCGCCAGGATCACCATATTCAATCCCAACCCCGCAGGCGCTGATCGTATTGCCGAAGCATTAGGCAGGATGGCGGACCTCGAAACCGAGGTCCGTCTCTTCATCTCATGGTTAGCAGTGCATCGCGGCCGACAACACCACATCCTCAGCGTGCCGACGCCGTTGACGGGCCCGGAGCTTCGGGAGCGAGCGGCAGCGGCACTTCCAGCGTGCCTACTCGATTACTGTGCTTGTCGCGTACGCCGATGCGGATCCATGCGGCTTTTGTAGGAACCTCGATCTCCTGCTCCACGCGAAACACTCCGGTCTTGGCCTGCTCTTTGTTGGAGGCATCCCCGGTTGCTTCATTCACGATGCCATTCACCATGCGGCTATCGGCATCGAAAGCGGCCGCAGCGAATTCGAACGAGGGCGGCTTGCCGTTCTGCGCTGCCTGCGACTTCAACGCCAGATCGGTGACGCGGTAATCGATCACATACTTCTGTAGTTCGACGGACGCGAGCGCTTTGACTGGCTTGTCTTTGTGGTGCGTGGTGAAATATGCCGGCTGGTCGGCCAACTCCGCCATCTGCTCGGCAGTGGCTTTCGCGGCGCCGCCCTCGGTGTGGATATGCGCAGAGAACAGAAGTTCATGAATCATGGGCGCGCCGTGTTTCATGTTGGCTTGCAGCGTGTCGTTCGCTGCCGTTTCCGCCGGCGTGCCAGAGCCCTCCGAAGCCTGCGCTTTCGCCGGTTCCGCGGGCCGGTAGGCGCTGGTGAAATAGTAGCGGCGATAGGAGAGTTTATAGCCGGGATGGTCGACTCTGACGGCTATGCTGCGCCGACCTCCGTCATCCTTCGCGTTGGTTGGAGAGTACGACAGAGCATAATAATTGCCCCCAATGTCGGTGGCATCATCGAGCGCGGCCGTGACGTCGTTGGTATTGAAAAACGCTTGGCCCCCTGTGGACTGTGCAATGGTTTTCTGAACGTCGTAGTCGGTGTAGATCGAATCACTCAGGCTCGCCGACTCAATCGACGCTATCATTCCCTGCGCGTCTGGGGTCGAAAGACTATTGACGCCGCCTCCGGTTCCCTGGATCGGGCCGCCTGTCGTCGCATTCTGGTTGTTATTGCCGCCGTTGACGCGCGACCCTGTCAATGCGCCCGCTGGATTTACCGGTACTCCGCCCACGTTGATGGGATAAATGGCGACGTCGGCGCGCGTGAGCACATTGATTTCGGCATGAATGATGTCTTCATATTCCGTGGGATCTTCTTTGCGCGGCGCCAGTGCGAGAGGGAACCTGTCGGCAAGCCAGATCAGGTTCTTGTGGCCGGGAATGCCATCGAGAAACTCAGTCACCTGAGTCAACACATTCATCATCGAGACCGGGTCGCCGTGTCCATAGTTCATGCCCATGAGAAATACTCGCGGAACGTGGTCCTTGGGAGTTTTCGGATCAAGAACGGAGTACAAAATGTTCTTGTCGTCCGTGAATCCCTGCACCAGATAGAGGCCGTCGGAGCGCACGAAGATCGCAAAGCGCGTGCCCGCAGGCTTGCTCTTGATGAACTTCAACACTTGTCGCCGCGCGTCGATCTGGTTGTCGGTGTCCATGTTGACCAGATCGTAGAGGATCACGTAGAGCGGTCCGCGCTCAGGCACCGCCGGAATATTCACAAAATGATTGGCGGCCAGGTGAGTGTTGGCGGGAAGCGAAATCGACGGCGATTCGAGATTGTGAACGTCGAAAGACAGAATCGTTTGCGGATGGCCGTCTTCGGCGACCACGAAATCTTTGGCAGTCAGGCCGTGCACGGGCTGGTTATTGGAATCGCGGACGACGACATCAACGATCACACGCCGAACCGTGGTGCGGAAGGTGACGGTCGGTTCGCTGGCGGTCTGGGCCGAAGTCTGCGCCGATGCCTGATCTGAAGTCTGAGCCGCGGGCGCGCTCTGGGGCGCGGAAGGCTCCGACTGGGGCAGCAAAGAGTTCCAGCCAAAAAGTACCAGCGTCAGTAATACGGAACCGCGGATGGAAAGTGACATCTGTACACCTGCACTGTGAAGTCGCACACAACAGTCAACGACGAAGGCTGCTGTCTGTCAAGCCGGGATTGATGGCATGCTTCCCGCGCGTTTACGCGCCCAAATCAAAACCCCGTCCCGTCTCAGCAAAAAACGCAGAGACAAGGACGGGGCACCTTCCGGTTCCTGCTAGCCCTTCACGATCTTCTTTGCAGCTCCGTCCCACACGGCGACCGACTTGTTGAAGTACGAGAAGTTCGCCAGGTGGCAACCGATGGCGGCGTTGTTCCCGAACACTTCATTCTCAACAACCGGCTTGCGCGTGCGCACCGCGTTGTAGAAGTTGGCTTGATGATCGACCGTGTCGCTGTAGCCCGGAGGATTGGCATAGGACTCGCCCTCCGCATCGACCGCCCATTTCAAGGCTTCCGGCTCCGGATGATCTTCATGCCATTTCTGCAGATACTGGTTGCGAAGCGCCGCCGGCCATCCGTAGATCGAATAGCTTTCAGGCTCGGGCCGCGTGTCCTGCGGCTTGTAGCTCAGGGTCGCATCTTTGATGATCATCGTGCCTTTAGTCCCGTAGAAGCCGATGAACTCTCCGCCGTCGTTGTTCAGATTGCAACGCAGCGTGACGCGGCAATTCGGATAGTCGTAGAGAGTTTCAATCAGGTCGGGGAACTCGCGGCCATCTTTGAAGTGAAACAGCCCGCCGGAAGATTGCGCACGCTGCGCGGGCTCGTTGATGCCCGTGACGAATTGAATGCCCGAGAGCAGGTGGACGAACAGATCGCCACCCAGGCCTTCTCCATAGTCCCTATAGCAGCGCCACCGGAAGAAGCGGATGGGATCGAACGCGACCTTAGGCGCGTTGCCCAGGAACGCATTCCAGTCGATCGTCTTTTCACTGGCGTCGGGCGGAATCGGGTAGACCCAGGCGCCGCTGGGTGAGTTGCGATCCCAGTAAGCATTAATGGAGAAGACTTCGCCGAGCTTGCCGGAATCGTAAATCTCTTTCGCCTTCGCGTAGAGCACGGAACTGACGCGCTGGCTGCCGATGGCGACCATGCGATTGTGTTTGTGCGCGGCCTCCATCATCGCGAATCCATCTTCGACCAGGTGCGACATCGGCTTCTCGCAGTAAATATCTTTGCCGGCGGCGCACGCGTCTTCAAAGATGCGGCGATGGTTGTGATCCATGGTCGCGATCAACACCGAGTCGACGTCTTTGCGATCGAGAATCGTGCGGTAGTCGCGGGTCGCCATGACGCTGGGATTGTTGACCGACTCCCGCGCGGCGGTATGGCGGCTGTCGTACAAGTCGCAGACGGCAACGCACTGAATGCCCGGGACGCTAAGCGAAGCCTGAAGATGCTCGCATCCGCGAATGCCGGTGCCGATCGAAGCGAAGCGGATGGTGTCGCTGGGAGCAACCGGGCGCGGCGACGCAGAAAGTATGTGGGGCTGCAACACCGACTTGGCAACGGTGGTGGCGGCGAGAGCGCCGGTGCCGAGCTGAATGAATTGGCGACGAGACAGGGGATTTTTAGCCATGAGATTTTCGGCCTCGCGAGGATTTTGGGGTATCCGCGACAGCATCCGCCGGCGCGAACTATCTCCGGGGACGAATTATTGCACACCGGCGGGGGTGCAGGTGAAACGATTTTCTAAAGAACTTGCCGCTGGTGGTGCCCACTATACTTTCGAATAGTGGATGGAACTCGAACAGTCTGCCTGGTGTCACTGCTAATTGGGTGCGGCACGGCTCAGAGTTCAATAGGAGCGCTTAGCAGCGCGCGCTAGACGGACAAAGTGCAGAGATCCTTCGTCGCGAAGAACGCTCCTCAGGATGACAACCGCGGTTTTGGAAAGAGAAAAAAAGGCGGGAAAAAATTGAAAGGGCCGTGACATTGGTTATGCTCTAGCCGCTCGCTCCTGCGAGGGAGCTTACAGCGTGGAGGCATGTACCGTCACGACCCCTTGATGCGACCACTGCTTTCGCAGTTCCGAACCCCAACTGCCCCTCGCAGAGCCGTCGGTTTTTTCAGGTCCGGTCACCTTGGCAGGTTGCCCCGCCCGGTTGATCACCCAGTCTATTCGGATCGGCTCGTTTTATTGTGCCTACCCTTTCGACCGTCGACGCAAACCACATTAACAGAGAATTAAAAAACGTCAACGCAAACTATTGGTGCAATAGCTTCCGGCAAACCTGTGCATAACGAAAAATGCAACGCATTGCTAAATCGATATTTATCCACAGCTGGAATTAATTCGTCCCGCTTTTGCACACGACATTGCACAGCCCTGTGCGAATTGGCAAAACGCTGAAAGGGAACCAAATAATCGTCTTGACGCAACAACGAGAAGGGCGCATCTTGCAATAAGAGCTCGAAAAGGCGCACAGCGCTGCGAAAAGAACCGATTTTGATGTCAGAACTCGTGGCCTACGTAGACGGTGGCTGCCTGGGCAATCCCGGGCCCTCGGGCATTGGGGTTGTCATCAACGGCTGCGACAGCGGACCGGTTCGCATCGCGAAGTGGATCGGCCACCAGGACAACAATGTCGCCGAATACGCCGCTCTCATGGAAGCGCTGCAGTACGCCGTGTCGCTCAAAGCCAACAAGCTGCATGTCTACTCCGACTCGGAAGTCGTCGTGCGGCAGATGACCGGCGAATACGTTTGCCGTAGTCCGCGTCTCTATTCTCTTCACTGGACCTGTCGCAAACTGGCGCGCTCCCTCAAATTCTCCATCTCTCACGTTCCGCGCGAAGACAATGCTGAGGCGAACCGCCTGGCGCAATCGGCGTTGCGGCAACGCTCCCAGCGGCTGCGAGCCGCTTTGGTCCCAATCGTTCCGGTTTAGTACTTCCGTGTACTTCCGTGTTGTCGACTTCTTGACACCCTCCAGTTTGCCGCGCGAGACTCCAAATATCTGCATCTTCACAATTTATTGAGAGATGAGGGATCTCCGCCTCTCGTAGCTGAGAGAGTGAGTGCGAGAACCCGGATCCCTCTGACTGGGAGCACGAAGTGCAACAGGGCGACGCAACTCGGACCTCGCAGGCCAGCATTTCAGCGGCGCTCGCCGCAGCCAATGCCGGCGCGAATCCCCTCGCGTCTGGCGTGCGCTTTCCCGGAGAAGATGGTGGACGATCGCTGGCGCAGATGGCTCAGCGCGATCTCGACGCCGCGTTGCAGTTATTGGCCGACCGCGCGCAATACATTACCGGCGCGAACGGAGCCGCGATCGCCCTGCGCCGTACCGGCAAGAACGACATGATGTGCCGCGCCAGCACAGGCGCGAACGTTCCTGAGTTAGGCGCCTTGCTTTCCACCGAATTTGGACTCTCCGGCGAGAGTGTGCGTACGCGACGCGCTCTGCGCTGTGACGATGCCGAGCGCGATCCGCGCGTGAATCGCGAAGGCTGCCGCGAACTCGGAATCGCGTCGGTGGTCGTGATGCCCGTCGTCAACGACGACGAAGTGCTCGGCGTCTTCGAATTGTTTTCCGGCAAGGTGAACGCGTTTGGCGAGCGTGATCTTTCCGCTTTGCAACGCTTGAGTGAGATGGTCGAAACCGCCGTGAAACTCGCCCGCGCCGCCGAAAATATTCCCGGTCAGGCGATGACGCAGGGCGTTCCTCCGCCAACGGCAACGGGTGCCCCACGTCTCGCTTCTTTTGCGAGACATGGGAATCCCTCTCAGGCTGCCGCCGCTCCGGTTTCCCTGGAACTGGACGATGAAATCCTCGAAGTCGAAGGACCGCCGGTCGAAGCTGAGGCCGTATCCAAGCCCGAACCGCCGGTAGTAGAGGAAGTAGCCCAAGCCGCGCCGACGATAACACCGGCCGCCCCGATCGTGACGCCGGCCCCCACTCCGCGTGAGGAAATGAGAACTTCACCTGCGCCCGTCGCCGCGCCCGCGCTGCCGAAGAAGCCGTTATTCTGGTCGGCTGCATCTACCGCAGCCGATGTCGAAAGGCCCGAGCCCGATCAAAGCCACGTTCCACCAATACTCAGAAGCCTTCGCACCTGCGAGGCCTGCGGTTTTCCTGTTTCCGCGGGACGCGCCCTCTGCGTCGAGTGCGAAGAGAAAAAGTGGCGTGGGCAACTAACCGTTCGGAAGAGGATCGCGCCTCAGACTGTCGCGGCCGCGACCTCAATTGCTCCCTCTGCCAACGCTCCCGCGCCGGTTGCCCGAGCATTTGCCGCCGCGGCTCCTACTTCCGCGACAGTCGTCGTCCCGCCGCCCGTAGTCGCCCCGAAGCCAGTCACCGCCCAAATTCTCGAATCCTCAAAAGCAGCGCCTTCCCCCGCCCCTGTCTCGAAACCCGCCCCGGAAGCATCAGCCCCCAAGCCGATCCCTGTGGAAGCTCCAGTCCCAGAATTCGTACTGAGCGCCGGGCTCGAACCCTCCCAATCGTGGTTCTCAAGGAACAAGTATGTGATCGCCGTGTTGCTTCTGGTCGCGGCGGCTGCTGCCGCTGTTTACTTCCTGCACTAGACATCTGTACGCCTCCATTTGCTCCCAAACTCAGCCAATTCGCGTCCTCCGAATTCCTTGACAACACGGGCAACTCTGCTAAAGTTCGAAGCATAGGTTTGGACTCTACGACACAACGCGCAGGTGCCCTGACTATGAAGAATGTCTACGAAGTCTTGCGGCAAAAAGAGATGGAGTTGACCCGCCTGGAGAAAGAAGTGGAGGCCCTGCGGCTCGTGGCTCCGCTGCTCTCCGAAGAAAAGGAGGCGATGTCCGACATGGGGAAACCCGCCCTGGCCACCGCCGTCAACGGTCCGCAACCCACGACGCGGATTCCGATGCCAGCCGCCGCGAGTATCCCGGCGCCTCAGCCCGTCCGCGCTGCCGGATGGGAAGACACCGCCAAGCGCTGGCCGTAACCGCCGCCGCTCGACGCATCTGAGTTCGAAGCTCGTTCCCTTTCCAGCCCGGGACGCGTCCCGGGCTGAAGTGTTTCTGCCCCACAGTTTCGGGAAGGCCCGGCCTCGTAACCATGCGGACCAGTGGCCCGAAGGAATATTCAAGGGGTAGATCCGACACAGGCCCTGGAGGGGCCGACGATAGTAGCCCGCCAGTTTTACTGGCGGGTAAAGTCGTTCGTTTTAAACTCGTGCCGGAGGCACGGCTGAAACGATCGCGGATCGCTGGCGGTGGTCGTCCTACTTCCCTCCGACAATCTCCCGCAGCGCTGCGAGCATGCGCTCAACTTCATCCATCGTGTTGTAGTGCACGAGGCCAATGCGCAGGAAGCCGCCGGACTTCTCCACGTCGAGATGCTCGGTGAGATTGAGCGCGTAATAGTTCCCGTCCCATGTGAAGAAGCCGCGCTCGCCCAGCTTGGTGGCGAGTTCAAGCGGCGTGTGATTTTCAATCCGCACCGCGATCGTGCCGCAGCGCTCGTGGAACCGCGCCGGGTCGGTGATGCCGTAAATCTTGGCGCCGGGAATTTTCCGAAGGCCGGCAATCATCGTTTCAAGCAGCCCGCGCTCGTGTTCATGGATCGCTTCGTAAGCGGCTTCAATCGCAACACGGCGTGAGCTCTTAACCCCACTTGCGCCGGCAGCATCGTTCCCACCCTTCGAAAAGCGCGAAGGGTGGGGCACCCTCACATTGGTTGTCCCATCTTTTCTCCCACTCGTTCCGCGGCCGAGGTCGGCGATGTATTCCACGCACGCCGTGATCCCCGCAATGGATCTCGTGCTGCATCGTGCCCCACTCCCAGCAATTCGGAATCGCGTTCGTGTTCGGGCGAACCTTATACGGACGAATTCGCTTCAGGTGCTCGCGCTTGCCGAAGAGCACTCCCATATGCGGACCGAAGAATTTGTAAGTCGAGCACACCAGAAAATCGCAATCGAGCGCGGCCACGTCGATCGGCCCATGCGGCGCGTAGTGCACGGCGTCGATGTAGGCGAGCGCTCCGGCTTTGTGGGCAAGCTGCACGATTTCTTTCACCGGATTAATCGTGCCCACGGCGTTCGACGCATATCCGACGGCGACCAGCTTCGTCTTCGAATTGATTTTCGATGCAAGATCGGCCATGTCGAGCGTGCAGTCGGCGTCGTGAATCTCGGCCCAGCGTACAGTCACTCCGTGATCCTCTGCCATCGCCAGCCACGGAGAAACGTTCGCATCGTGGTCGAGGCGCGTGACCAGAATTTCGTCGCCGGGTTGCAACTCGCGCCCAATCGCGCGTGAAATCGCAAACGTCAGCGACGTCATGTTCGGACCAAATACAACTTCGTCAGCGCCGCAGTGCAGAAAGTCGGCCATAGCCGAGCGCGCCTCGGCGATCATCGCGTCCGTCCGGCGGCTGGTTGCATAAGCTCCGCCGGTATTGGCGTTATCGCTGCGCAGGTAGCCGGAGATGGCGTCAATCACGCGCTGCGGAACCTGCGTCCCGCCCGGCCCGTCGAGAAACGCAGCCGCATGACCATTCACGGTCTGGGCAAGCGAAGGGAACTGCGCGCGTACTTTATTAAGATCAAGGGCAGTAAGAGTTTCAGTAGTCGGCATGGTCCTCTATTTTTATCACGGGTCGGATGATGTGGCTTGCTCGCATTGGCCTTGCATGGCATGCTTGCCGGTAGCTTGATGAAAAAAAGCCTCACCATCGTAATTGCGATTCTAGCGCTCCTCTTCTTTTCGGCAGCGGTTTTGTATCGGCGAGTCGAAGCGAGGCGCGAAAAGGCGTCGGCTCACTTGCAAATGCAATTTGGAATATGGGACGCAACGCTGGCTCGGCTTCGGCACGATCTTCCCGTTGGAACTCGCCGATCTGTGGTTAAACGATATCTGGATTGTGAGAAATTTGCGTACAGTGACGGAATGAGGATCACAGTCAATCTCGGCCGGGTTCCGGGAGACGGTTTTGCGTGCGATTATTGGAGTGCACACTTTTCGTTTGAATTTCAAGGAGTGGAAGAAAATGCCAAGTTACCTGATGCCAAGTTGAGTAATATTTCGTTCGAGAAGTTCGGTCATTGCTTATAGATGGCTTAAGCTGACGCTGCAGATCCCCTCCTTCCCTTCTAGCGCTCAGCGGAGGGCCCTCACAAAGTCCGCGAGCATCCCATACGCCGTCGCGTAGAGCCCCGGATTCTCCTCCGTGATCGCCAGCCCCGGAAAAATGTCCGTCTCGAAATAGATATACGACGACGTTCCAGCAATCTTCCCCATCGGCGACGTAGCCAGCACTTTCTCCGGCGCGACGCTAGCCTTCACGCCCCGCCCACGCGCTGCGCGCGGCAGACCAGCTTGAAGGGCCAGCCATCGCGGCGGGCGTTGCGCAGCGCCTGCGGCGTCAGGTCGCGAATGCCTTCGCGCGCAATCTCCTCCAATCGAATCGGCACATCCATCAGCACCGTGATGAGCGCGGCTGTCTTCACCGCGGCGTCCCAGCCGTCGATGTCATGACTGGCGTCGGTTTCGGCCACGCCGACAGCTTGCGCCTTCTTCAGCGCCTCGTCGAAGCTGAGGCCCTGCTCCATCTCGCCGAGAATTACATTCGTGGTCGAGTTGAGAATTCCGTGAAATCCCTGCAGATGAATCGACCGGTAGCTGGTCGAACAAAGAAAAAATCGGCACACCGTCCATCACGGTCGATTCGAAAAGAAACTTCTTCCCCCGCGCCGCGGCCAGATCACGCAATTCGCGGTAGCCATGCACGATCGGCCCCTTGTTGGCGGTGATGGCATGGGCTCCGTGCTCGAGTGCAGCGCGGATGTGGTCGACGGCTGGCTGCCCATCCTGCACGTTAAGAGAAGTTGCCTCGAAGAGAACGTCAGCGTGCGCCGCCGCAAGCCACTCGCGGACATTGCCATGTGACGCTGGGCCATGTGGCGCGGGCGCTCCCGCCCGCGAAAATGCCGGCGGCGAATCAGAATTTAGTGCAACCAGCGAACCCGCATCGAGTCCTTCGGCATTCGCAATCCATCCCAGCCGCCGCGATGCGATTCCCGTAATGCGAAACGAAATCCCGTAGCGCTCGCGGAGTTCCTGCCCGCGGTCTGCAAGCAACCGCACCAGCGTGCGGTTGACGTTGCCGAATCCGAGAAAGCAGAGGTTGTAAGTGTGGATAGCAGTTCTCACTGGGCTCAAGCCCGAAGGATTGACCAGCGCCTATCCCATCACCGTGGTGTGCTCCGGCTTGATCTTATAGATCACCCGCACTTCGCCAGGCTGCCCGTACGGATACTTGTCGACGCCGAGATATTTCTTGGCCATCTTGTCGATGTGGGCCGCGGCGCCGTCTTCAGTGATCTCGACCACGGTGCCGCGAATTTCCAGATACCGGTACGGATTTTCCGGATCGATAATGGCCAGCGACACGCGCGGATCGCGGCGCACGTTGCGGTCCTTCTGGCGTCCCTTGGCGGAATTGAAAATGACATGCTCGCCGTCAAAATCGCACCATACCGGCGTGACTTGCGGACGGCCATCGGGCATGAGCGTCCCCAGACTGGCAAAGGCCCGCTTCTGAAATAGGTCGCGGTACTTCTCGGGGATGACTTGCGACATAGAATGCCTCCAGGAATTTAGATTGCAGCAGCATTATAGACCGCGAGGCGCGCGCCCGGCGCGTTCGCCCAACGCGCCCGACCTTCGTTTAGAATCGCTGCCTGCAACTCCCCGCAATTTGCGGTCCAGAAGAATTGCGGATTTCAACTCGGGGACTTCGAAATGACATTGCGACGGGATTCCACGCGACCATCTCTTCTCTGCACGCTCATGATGATGCTGTTGGCCGCCTGGCCCGCACTCTCGCAGGCCGCCAGCGCACCCGCGCAGAAATATCCTCCGACGATCGTGTTCATGACCGACTTCGGCCTGGTCGACGATTCGGTCGCGCTATGCCGCGGCGTGATGTATTCGATTATGCCCGACGTGCGCATTGTCGACCTGACGCATGCGGTCACGCCGTTCTCGATTCTCGATGGCGCACGCTTCCTCTACGGCGCTACGCCATACTTTCCCGCGGGCACGGTGTTCGTCGTCGTAATCGATCCAACGGTGGGGAGCACGCGCAAGGCGATCGTCGCCGAATCGAAGCGCGGACAATACTTCGTCCTGCCCGATAACGGCCTGCTCACGCTGGTCGAGCAACGCGACGGCATCGAAGAAGTCCGCGAGATCACGAATCCCGATTGGATGATCGGAAGCAAGATGTCGTCGACGTTTCATGGCCGAGATATTTTTTCTCCCGCTGGCGCTCACATGGCTCGCGGTGATGACTGGACAAAAGTCGGCCCCGACGTCCCGGTCAAGGATCTCGTCCGCCTGCAACTAAAGATCGCCACGGTCGATGCCCACGGCCTCAGCGCAACCGTTATCGCAACGGATGGTCCGTTCGGCAACCTCGTCACCAATGTCGACGCAGAAGATTTCTTCAAACTCGGCTACCAGCGCGGGCAGGAAGTCCCGGTCTCGGTGGGCGGAAGAGAAATGAAGATCAAGTTCGTGAAGACGTTTAGCGATGTTCCTCTGAACCAACCGCTACTCTACATCGATTCGCGCGGACATCTGGCCCTGGCGCTGAACCAGAATAATTTCGCCGCTACCTATGGAGTAAAGCCGCCAGTGTCGCTCGAGATTCCGCGGACGAAGTGAAAGGTTGCGTGCCCCGGCAATCGTGTGGCGACGGACGCATTCGTCCGTCCCGCCAGGGCGAAGCCCGGCGGCTTCTACGATGCACCCTGCAGAGATTACTTGTTCTGCTCGACGTCGCGCGCGACTCTCGGCAGCACCGCACGCAGCAGCCCCTCAAACGTGGTCTTTACGCGCTCACCAGTCTCCATAACTTCAGCATGCGAGAGCGGCTGGTCGAGAATTCCCGCGGCCATATTTGTCACGCACGAAATCGCGAGTACTTTGATCCCCATGTGACGCGCCGCAATCACCTCCGCCACGGTGGACATTCCAACCAGATCGGCACCAATCCTGCGCAGGTATTCAATCTCCGCCGGCGTCTCATAACTCGGGCCGAGCAGCCCTGCGTAAACGCCTTCGTGCATCATGACCCCAAGTTTCGCGGCCTCTTCGCGCACCATTTCGCGATAGTCGCGCGCATAGGCTTGCGTCATGTCGGGAAAGCGCACGCCGAAGCGGTCGTCGTTGGCGCCCACCAACGGATTCGCCCCTTGCAGGTTGATGTGATCGCGCACCAGCACGAGAGCACCCTGCGAATAACCGAGATTAATCCCGCCAGCCGCGTTCGTGATAATGGCCGCACGAATTCCCATGCGCCCGAACACGCGCATCGGGAACGTGACTTCCTGCGCGGAATATCCTTCATAAAGATGTACGCGCCCCTGCATGGCTGCGACCGCAACGCCGCCCGTTCTGCCGACAACCAGCCGCCCGGCGTGCCCAATCGCTGTCGACTGTGGAAACGAAGGAATCTCGGCATACGGAACGCGAACAGCATCCGTAAGCGAATCGGCGAAGCCGCCAAGACCCGAGCCCAGTACAAGCGCAATCTTCGGACGGAGCGTCGTGCGCGCAAGCACGAATTGCGCAGCAGAGTCGGCGAGAGTGAACTGGTCAGCCATGATTACAAATCGTCGTCGGCCAGATATCTCCCATGACCGTTACGATCCAGCCAATCATACAAAAACGTCTGGTAGAGATACGACGCGACAATTTCCTCGCCCAGTTCGTGCGTCTCTGTACAGATAAACGGTATGCGCAGACCGGCGAGCACCGCGATCAGCGATTGCGCGATCCGGTTCGGATTCGCTGCGCGATAGGGATACTCCGACTTGATCTCGTTCCACGAAGTCGTCACCACGAGCAAGCTATGCGGTAATTCGCTCATGCGCCGCAATCGATTGATGAAGACCGCCCGGTTCGTGGTGAACGACTGAATCAGATCGGCGAGATCCTTACGCTCCACGGCGCAGGAGTCTTCCATTCCCTCGATCGAATAGTCGCCGAGGCGCAAGGCCCGATGTTCAATGCGAGTGAACCATCCTTTGAAGCGGCGAAATGAAAGTGGATTCTGCTCGCGCGTGTCGACGATTGCAACGGGCAGAGGAGTGCGGATTTGCGTGCCTCCGCGCTCAGCCAGCACCGGCAGCGCAGGAGGCGCCACCGGCATGGGGCTCGGTGACCACGCGAGCGGTGACGGGATGAGGGTTCGTTTGCGCGGCATGGAGTGCAGGCCTAAAAGCTCCGCTAAAACCCCTTCTCAAATTTCTTGTACTCACCTTCCAGCTTCCACTGTTCCCGCGCTCGCTCGCTCCCCGCGAGAAACTTCGCGCAGCCGCCAGATGGCTTTTCCGCTCCCATAGCATTTCCCGCGCAAGCCGCGACCGCAAGAAATCCGCCTTTCGTTGACCCCCACAAGCTTTCCCCCGGAAGAAAGCTGTGCTCCAAACTCTGCCGCGTCATGCGCTTCAGTTCCGCGTAAGGCAGCCGATATTCCTCGACCGCGCGCAAATACTCGTGCGTCATGTCAGACCGCGCCACGCCTTCATCGTCGGTGGAGATCGCAAGCGGCACGCCGTACTTCATATACACGGCCAGCGGATCGTCATCTCCACTAACGCCTAGGATCTGGTCGTTCGATGTTAGATTGATCTCGACCAGCACATTGCGCGCGGCCATTTCCTTGAGCAGGCCGATGGGATCCTTCTCGTTCATCACGTCCACGCCGTGACCAATGCGCTCGGCGTGGCCCCGCTCCACCGAAGCGCGAATGTGGAAGGAAAGATCCTCCGGCTTAACCAGTCCCGCCGCAAGTTCGCCCGCGTGCAGCGCAATGTGCACTTTCGGATACACACCGTGCAGATAGTCGAGCATGGACATGTGCAGGTTGAAATCGTGAACGGGGACGTACCAGTCCTCCGGCATGACCAGGTTCAGGCCGACAAATCGCGCATCGGATGAGGCGAGTTCAAAGCCCAGCACGATCTGCGCAAAGACCGCGTCGGGCGGCAATCCGCGCAACACTTGATAGAGATACCGCACCGTGACGCCGCATCCGGGCTCGCCTTCCGGCGTTCCACACTTCAGTTCGGCACGCGTATGAGCTTCATCTTCGGTCAGAGTCTTGCTCGTCGCGAGGGCGATTTCTTTCAGGCCTCCCGCCAGCAGCTTCTCGCGCATCGCGGCGAAGTCGGCGCTCGTCTCCAGCGGCATGCTGAGTTTCATGCCAAGCGTGGCAGACGCGTTTCCGTCGGCGGTGCGCATGAACTCCACATACTGCACGTGCTCGCGAGCAGCCCGATCGACGACCGTGGCAACGCCATCGGCGACGTGTCCGTCGGCCGTGAGTTCGAATTTATCGAACGTCGCAAAGAAATGGTCGTGTCCCGACTCATCGCCAGGCCGCCAGTTGCGCATCGACCACGCGTCGATGATCTGGTTGTACAAGAATGTGGTCGTCATAGGCGCAACGAATCGCGGGCTTCGCGGTGTATCTCTCACAGGAATCGCACGGAGGGCTGATCAGCCGCGAGGTCGTGCGATCGACGCAGAAATTATCGGAAGCGGCGAAGTCGATCAGATCCTCGGCATAGATCGCCCCGTTCAGGTGGTTGTGCAGATCGCCACCTTTTGGAACGTCGTGCAGAAAGGCGAGCAGCAGTTGCGGCTTCTGTCGGATGGATTCCAGATAACGCGCCGTCTTCTGTTCCGCGGTCTGCGCGCCGGCCACAGCACAAAGAATAACGAGAATCCAACAGCGACGAAAAATGTGCGCGCTCACGGCCGGCCCTCCGGGAATTCTGGATTGTAATGCGTGAGTTAATGCCCGCGCCAATCCATCCAAGACGTGGGCCGCGGACGAATGCGTTCGCCCCTTCGCGACTCTGCTACATTATTTCGTTATGCCGCCGGTCTCCGCCAAACCCACGCGCAGCTTCGCCAGCGACAACAACGCAGGAGTCCATCCGGAGATCCTCGACGCGCTCGTCCGGGCCAATCAGGGACACGTAATCGCCTACGGCGACGATCCCTACACGCGCTCGGCTGTGGCCAAGTTCGAAGAACATCTCGGTACGGGTATCGATGTCTTCTTCTCGTTCAACGGCACCGGCGCCAACGTGCTCGGCCTGCAGGCTTTGACCCGTCCTTATAACGCCGTGCTGTGCAGCGACTACGCTCACATCTATTGCGACGAATGCGGAGCGCCCGAAAAGCACACGGGATGCAAGCTGATTCCGCTGCCGCATCAGGACGGCAAGATCACCGTCGACCTGGTGCGCCACGCCTATCACGGCATCGGCGACCAGCACCACGTGCAGGCTCGCGTCATTTCCATTACGCAGTCCACCGAGATGGGCACGGTTTACAAGCCGGAAGAAGTCCGCGCCCTGGCGGAGTTCGCGCACGAGCACGAAATGTTTCTGCACATGGACGGCGCCCGCATCGCCAACGCCGCCGCCAGCCTTGGCCAAACCCTTCGCCAGGCCACGCGCGACTTGGGCGTCGACGTGCTCTCCTTCGGCGGCACGAAAAATGGAATCATGGGCGGCGAGGCGGTGGTCTTCTTCAATCGCGCCCAGAGCGCCGATTTTCTATTCCTGCGCAAGCAAGGCATGCAACTGGCCTCGAAGATGAGATTCATCGCCGTGCAATTCGAAGCCCTGCTGACCAACGATCTTTGGGTCCGTAGTGCGGAACACGCGAATCGCATGGCCCGCGTGCTCGAAGCCGAAGTCCGCACGATTCCGCAAGTCAAGGTTGTCTGGAAGGTCGAAGCCAATGGCGTCTTCGTGCAAATCCCGCGCCACGCCATCGAGAAGATCAAGCAGCGATACTTCTTCTATCCGTGGATCGAAGACGAGTGCATCGTGCGCTGGATGTGCTCGTTCGACACGACCGAAGACGATGTCAGGGATTTTGCAAGCGTCGTTGCCGAGGCAGTTCGAGACTGAGTCCCCAGCTGAAATTACTCCGTAGTGTCGAGCAACTTTCCTAGCGTAGGTTTGTATTTTTCCGGCTTCTTCTTTTTCTCAATCACAATCTGCCCGGCCGGAGGCGCACCCACGCGCTCGCGGGCCAATTCCTTGACCGCGGTCACCGCTTGAAATCGTTTCTTTTTCTTCTTCCTGGCCATGCGTTGCGCCTGCTTTTCGCGTTCTGGAGTTGAGAATCGAGTGTACCCCGATCGACTCGCGTGCACGGTTTACAAGTCGTGTGCGCCTCGTTAAATGTGCAATAATTCATTAGTTATTCGTTGCGCGCCACGAAGCGGCTGCCAATCCTATGGAAGAACGCGATTTTTTCGACGAACGGCAGGAGAAGAAACCCGCCACTCTGAACTGCCCCCACTGTCACCAGCCCGGAGAGTACGAGGTCACCTGGGTGGTCCGCACCAAGAAACGGCAACTAGCAGGCCGCGCCGACGACCGCGATCGCGCGCGCTTCGCCAAATTCCGGTCGTACATGGTTCGCAAAGACGACATGATGGCCTGCAAAAACATGCGCTGCCGCAAGCGCTTCGAGTTGACCGGCCAGTCCACCGTGATTACTGAATAGAGCAAGAGCCCATTCGCTGCGCCGGCCACGTTGAGGCCGCGCTGCCTTCGAATTTGCAATGACGATAGTCACTCGTCCCGCGCTGCAGTTCGTCCTTACCCGCAAGGTCCTGCTTTGGTTACTGGCAATCCTGTTGGCCTTTTCGATCGCGTGCTTGCCGCAGTATCTTCGCATCAACAAGAGTGCGAATTGGCCATCGGTGCCGGGAGTCATCACGACTTCCTTCATTCAACCTACAACCTGCAGGAATGTTCCCTGTTCTCTCGGTGAAATCGGATACCGTTATCGAGTAGGAAATACGGAATATACCGGCACCGCGTTCAACCTGAGCCGCCGTCATGGGGCGGCGCAAGAAGCCTGGCAAAAAGTTCTTGACCGCTACCCCATCGGCAAAGCCGTCAGCGTCTACTACGATCCCAATAGTCCAACAAATGCCGTGCTCGAACCAGGACTCGTTGGGGAAACTGCGATTCTCTACAAGATGGTTGTGGGCATGATCTGGTTCTTCGGAATCAGCTTCGCCGCGGCACTTGCCTGGTATCGCGACCCCGAGGTTTCTGTGGCTCGACTCGCCGTGAATCCGCACGAGAAACTGTGAACTCGATCATTTCCCGCCACTGCATGCGGTCATTTATACTGACAAGTTTTGCCGTGGCTCGCCTGCCCCGGCGAAGGAGTCAGTCTTGAAAATCCTGGTCTGCATGAAGCAGGTGCCACAGAAAGATGCACCGCTCAAGCTCAACGAAACCTGCGCGTGGATCCGCGAAGATGTTTCGTATGAAGTCAACGAGCCGGATGCCTTTGCTCTGGAAGAAGCCTTGCGCCAGCGCGAGAAACATAAAGGAGAAGTCGTCGTTATCACCAGCGGTCCAGCACGTGCACAGCAGGTCTTGCGCGAGGCGCTGGCCAAGGGCGCCGACCGCGCCATTCATCTCGAAGACGACAAATTCGTCGGCCTCGATGCTCTCAACACCGCCAAGGCCTTCGCCGCCGCCATCAAAGACGAGCAGTTCGATCTGATCTTTACCGGCCTTCAGTCGGACGACTACGGCTACGCGCAGACCGGCGTCATTCTCGCCGAACTGCTCGGATGGCCGCACGCCACCATCATTATGCAGATCGAAAAGACCGACGGCGGGATTCGCGTGAAGCGCGAACTCGAAGCTGGATACTTCCAGTTCGTCGACATGCCGACGCCCGCCGTGCTCACGATTCAATCGGGCATCAACAAGCTGCGCTACGCCACTCTGATCGGCATTAAACAGGCGAAGAACAAACCGCTGCGAAAAGTGGCTCTGGCGGAAGTTCAGTCGGCCATCGGCGAAAATCTGCAGAAGATCGAAAAGCTGTACATTCCGCAAAAAACAAAGAAGACCGAACACATCGAAGGCTCCTCCGCCGAAATCGCGAAGAAGTTAGTAGACAAGCTGCGCAACGAGTTGCGCGTACTATAGCGGCTCATGTGGGGACGGACGCATTCGTCCGTCCGCCGAGCAAAGCGAGGCTGTTTTCGCTGAGAACTGAGAACCGAGAACTGAGAACTGAGAACTGAGAGCTTCATCATGCCCGATACCATCTTAGTAGTCGTCGAACAACGCGAAGGCAAGCTGAATCGCGTCTCCTGGGAAACCATCGCCGCAGGACAGGCCATCGCCGCCGCCACCGGATGGACTCTCGAAGCCGCAGTCGTCGGCGGAGGCGCAGCAATCGCCGCCGAAGTCGCCGCGAAAAAGGTCGCGAAGGTCTACGCCATCGAGTCTCCAAAGCTCGATCCGTATACCCCCGACGCCTTCGCCGCCGCACTGAAACAATTCCTTACGACCAAGCAGCCGAAGCTCGTGCTCATGCCGCACACCTATCAAGTGCGCGACTTCGTCCCCAAACTCGCCACGGCCATGGGGCGTACGGTCATCAGCGACTGCATCGGATTCAAGCACGAGGGCGGAAAGCTGATCTTCACGCGCCAGATGTTCCAGGGCAAACTCGCCGCGGACGTCAGCTTCACCAGCGACGCTCCCTGGTTCTCGACATTCCAGAACGGCGCGTTCCGCGGCGATAAAGCCGAATCCGGAGCCAGCGCCGCTCCCGTCGAAACCGTGAACGTTGAAATCGCTGACGGCGTCATCCGTAATAAGCCGCAGGAGGTTTTCAAAGAAGCCAAGCAGGCCGTCGACCTCACCCAAGCCGAGATCATCGTCGCAGTCGGCCGCGGCATCAAAGAGCAGAAGAACATCGAACTCGCGAAGCAACTAGCCGACGCTCTCGGCGGAGACCTCGCCGCCTCCCGCCCCATCTGCGATTCCGGCTGGCTGCCCATGGACCGCCAGATCGGCTCCTCGGGCCAGACGGTCGCGCCCAAGCTCTATCTCGCTCTCGGCATCAGCGGCGCCATCCAGCACATCGTCGGCATGAAAGGATCGCGCACCATCATCGCGGTAAACAAAGACTCCGAAGCCCCGATCTTCGAAATCGCCGACTACGCGGTGGTGGGAAATCTGTTCGACATTGTCCCGCCGCTGATTGAAGAAGTGAAAAAAGTGAAAGCGGGAGGATAACAACGACGCGGATTATACGGATTTTCGCGGATCACAAGACATTGATCTGATTGCCTTATCCGCGACAATCCGTGTAATCCGTGGCCAGCTCTTATGTTAGTTTTCCGCAAACCCATCGAAGGCGTCGAACGCCCGCAAATGCCCGCCGACGTAGTCATCGTCGGTGGAGGCCCCGCCGGCATGGCGTGTGCTCTGCGCCTGGCGCAGCTCATCGACGCGCACAACGCGCAGCATCCCGACGCGCAACTCAGCAAAGAAAATATCTATGTCCTCGAGAAGGCCCGGGAGATCGGCCAGCACTGCCTCTCCGGCGCGCTGCTCGATCCCCGCTCGATGCGCGAACTTCTCCCCGATTTCGAAAAAGAGGCTCCCCTCGACGCCGAGGTCGCAAAAGAAGCGGTCTACTTCCTAACGGAAAAATCCAAGCTCAAGCTACCCATCACCCCGCCGCCGCTGCGCGACCACGGCAACTATGTCATCTCGCTGAACCGCTTCGTGAAGTGGCTGGGCGGTAAAGTCGAAGAGACGGGCATCACCATCTTCACCGGATTTGCCGGCTCCGAATTATTGTTCGACGGCGACCGCGTTACCGGCGTCCGCACCGACGACAAAGGCGTCGACAAAGAAGGACACCAGAAATCCAACTTCGAGCCCGGATATGATCTGCAAGCAAAAGTCGTAATCCTCGCCGAAGGCCCCCGCGGATCGCTGACCAAGCAACTCATCAACAAATTCGATCTCGCAAAAAACACGAACCCGCAAACCTACGGCGTCGGCGTAAAAGAACTCTGGGAAGTCCCTTCGGGCCGCATCGCGAAAGGCGAAGTCATTTACACGATGGGATGGCCGCTCACCACAAAAGAGTACGGCGGGGCCTGGATCTACGGCGGCAAAGACAACGTCGTTTCCCTCGGCTTCGTCACCGGACTCGACTATCCCGACCCGCGCCTCGATCCACAACGCGTGCTGCAGGAATTCAAAAAGCATCCCTTCGTGACGAAGCTCCTCGAAGGCGGCAAGATGATTCGCTACGGCGCGAAGTCGCTGCCTTACGGCGGCTGGTGGGCCATTCCGCCCGTCGCCGGCAATGGATGGATGATCCTCGGCGACTCCGCCGGCTTCCTCAACTCCGCGCGCCTGAAGGGAATTCATCTCGCGATCAAGAGCGGCATGCTCGCCGCCGAAACTGCTTTCGAAGCTCTCAAGAAAGACGATTCATCCGCCGCGACGCTCGGCGAGTTCCAGAAAAAAGTCGAATCCAGCTGGATCAAAGACGAACTCTGGAAAGTCCGCAACATGCATCAGGGATTCGAGCGCGGATTCTTTGCCGGCATGTTCCACACCGCGCTGCAAATGGTCACCGGCGGACGCGGCTTGCGCAACCGCTATCCCGCGCACGCCGGATACGAGCACATGCGCAAGCTCGCTTCGCTGCCCGCTGACGGCGGCGCAGAGGCACATCTAATCGGGCCTGCCAAGGGCGACGGCAAGCTCACTTTCGACAAACTCACCGACCTCTACCACTCCGGCACGAAGCATGAAGAAGACCAGCCCTCGCACCTGGTCATCGACGACACCAACATCTGCAACACGCGCTGTGTGAAAGAATTCGGCAGCCCCTGCCAGAATTTCTGTCCCGCCAACGTCTACGAAATGGTCGACGACGCGACCCAGCCCAACGGCAAGCGCATAAGCCTCAACCCCTCGAACTGCGTCCACTGCAAAACCTGCGACATCGCCGACCCGTATCAGATCATCACCTGGGTCCCCCCAGAAGGCGGCGGCGGCCCCAACTACGACGGGATGTAAGGTGTGCTCATGTCGGGGGTGGGCTTCTTCGCCCGGCCAGCCAAGCGCAGCGAGGCAAATCTGATCACACTTCGGAGACTGTCATGCATTGGGAAGGAGAGGATCCATCCAGTGCTCACTGCAGAATTCGCTTGCCATGAATCACAGCCGCGATCACGACCTCATCACCCTGCAGCCGATAAATAATCCGATAGCTATAGATTGTCAGCTCGCGGATGTTTTCGTCGTCGAACTCAGGAACTTTGCGCCCGGCAGATGGAAACCGCGCCAAGGTCTTGGTGCGGTTCAGGACTTTCTTGACGACAATGCCCGCATAAGTGGGGGAATCCGCCGCGATGTAGTCGGCGATGGCCTCGAGATCGCGGAGAGCGCGCCGAGACCAGGCTACTCGGTGAGCCATTTGCTCAGGCGAGTCTCTGCTTCTTCTTGCGACAGAGTGCCATTGACCTTGGCGTCCTCAAGCCCGCGGCGCACTTTGTCGAGAACGTAAAGATGGTATTGGATATCCTCAACCGAGGCGTTATCCGGAAGCTTGTTCAGTAAGTGCGCGACATCTTGTTTAACGGTGCTCATCTGCAACTCTTTGCCCTTAGCATATCACCCAGATCAGTTTAGACGCGATAAGCCGATTGCATTAAGATTCACCTGTGACGTTCGACCGCGAGATCATCGAGGCGCAGTTGTCGCTTGACTTGATAGGCTCATCCGACATGCCGAAGATCGCTTGGGTGCTTGCGAAGGACTGGGCGAAGGAGATCTTGGCTCGTGGTAAAGATCCGCTCAAGCACACCCGAGACTTTGAACATCTATGGATTAACGCAGGTTACCCTCGCGAATTGCGATCCGTTGGCACTCTCGATGACGAGGTCTACCTCGCGAATGGATCCCAATCTGACGATCAAATCCGCGGGTGGGTGACTGAACGTCTGCAAGAATTGATTCGCTTTGAGGAGCACCGATGAAATTTCATTTCCATCTGATCGCAGTGCTACTGCTTTCCCTCTCCGCCCTCGCCCAACAGCCCGCGCCGCCCTCCATCCCCTCCACCGGATTCCCCGGCCTCGACCAATACCGCGCCTCGCGCATCGCCGTCTTCACCGACGACTACGGACAGCTCGCGCGCTACCGCGACGCCAACGCCGCGCTCAAGCCGCCCGCGCCCGGGGAGGATCGCGTCGTCTTCTTCGGCGACTCCATCACCGACATCTGGAAGCTCGCCGACTCTTTCCCCGGCAAGTCCTACATCAATCGCGGCATCGGCGGACAAACCACTCCGCAAATGCTCGTCCGCTTCCGCCAGGACGTCATCGACCTGCATCCCAAAGTCGTCGTCATTCTCGCCGGCACCAACGACATCGCCGGCAACACCGGCCCCATGCGCCTGGAGGACATCGAGGCTGACTACGCCTCTTTCGCCGAACTCGCTCACGCGAATGACATCCGCGTGGTCTTCTCCTCCGTGCTTCCCGTGCACAACTACACCGAGCGCTCGAAGGATTTCTTCGCGCAACGCTCGCCCGAAAAAATTCTCGCGCTGAACAAGTGGCTCAAGACCTACGTCGCTGCCCACCCAAACTGCATCTACCTCGACTATTTCAGCGCCATGGTCGACGACAAAGGCCTGCTGAAGAAGGATCTCGCCGACGACGGCCTGCACCCCAATGCCGCCGGATTCAAGATCATGGCCCCGCTAGCCGAAGCCGCGATCAAGAAAGCTACAAAATAGCCTAAGAGCAATGAGCAATGAGCTATGAGCAATGAGTAGTGAAGAGCAGAACCCGTGGGGAGTTCCTGTCCCCACCCTTGGCCTGAACTACAGCCCCGCAGCTTCGAATTCTCGATACAATTGAACAATGGGGTTTGCCGGGGGCGCAGGTCCGCTCATAGCTCATCGCTCACGGCTCATCGCTCATTGGCTCTCCACGACAAATTCGGACGCGCCATCACCGACCTGCGGATCTCCATCACCGACCGCTGTAACTACAAGTGTGTCTACTGCCGCACGGGGAACGAAGGAGCTCTCTACGGCGACTTGCCCTTCGAAGATTATCTGCGCATGGCGCGCGTGCTCGTCGGCATGGGGATCAACAAAGTTCGCCTCACCGGCGGCGAACCGCTGTTGCGCAAGGGCGTCGTCGACTTCGTCCGCGAACTCGCAAAGTTGAAGCCGCAAGCCACAGGAAGTTCCAGAGATTCACGATTCGTACCAGGGCATCGTTTCAGCGATGCCGCCAACGCCGCAGATCATGCCCCGGCTTTAGCCGCTGCCGCCGATCGAGCGCGGCCATTCGCAAACACCGATCCCCTCGACATCGCCCTCACCACCAACGGCCACCTGCTCGCCGACATGGCGCAGCCGCTGAAAGATGCCGGCCTCACCCGCGTCACCGTTTCCATGGACGCCGTCGACCCCGACCGCTTCACCCGCATCACCCGCGTGCCCGGTGGATACGACCATGTGCTCGCCGGCATTCGCGCCGCGCGCCGAGCCGGACTCTGGCCGCTCAAAGTGAACTGCGTCCTCATGCGCGGCTTCAACGAAGATCAGATCATTCCCTTCGGCATGTTCGCGCGCGAAGAGGGCGTGACCGTGCGCTTCATCGAATTCATGCCGCTCGAAGAGGACCGAACCTGGGCACCCTCTACGGTCGTCACCCTCGACGAAATTCTCACCCGCATGGCCGAGTACCGGCCGCTGGTCGAGATTCCCGCATGCGCGCTCCGAAACCGCGCGCCGCTACCGCTTCGAAGACGGCGTCGGCGAAATCGGCATCATCGCCCCCGTCTCGCACCCGTTCTGCGGACACTGCAGCCGCATCCGCATCACCAGCGACGGCAAAATTCGCACCTGCCTCTTCTCCGTCTGGGACCACGACCTGCACGCCCAAATGCGCCGCGGCGCCACCGACGAAGAGTTGGCGGAATTCATCCGCGGCGTAGTCGCGAAAAAAGAAGAACGTCACCACATCGGCGAACCCGACTTCGTCCCCGCCTCAAGAACCATGGTCCACATCGGAGGATAATTCGTTTTATTCTCTGTCATCCTGAGAGAGGAGTGGCGCGGGCCTAGCCCGCGTCACGACGACCGAAGGACCCCTCGTACCTTGCCCGCACGGCGACGTATTCGGGAGTTCTGATCTGCGAAGGCCGATCGCCTCTCTTAACGACGACGGCGGATGCCGACGAGTAACCCCTATCGACCGCGGCTTGATGTCAGAACTGTTGGCACGTCTTTGAAGATGCCGATGCCGATTTCGTCTTCCTCGCTGCCTATTGCAAATCCGCGACGCTTGCCCTCTCCCCCTACCACTAGCAGAGCCGTTCCGGTGCTGGGACTGGTGTAGTGCTGAAAGCACAAGGTAACATCACTCCTGTGGGACGAATCGCTTTAACCCTGATCGTGCTATGCGGCATGCTGATGCCGTTGCACGCACAAACACCCGCTGCCTACCTCGGCTTCGACCGCAACCTCTACCCCGGCGACGCCAACCTCAAAGCCCTGCACCAGACTTTCTCCTACGCCGGCTACTGGCTCAACGTTCCTCCCGGCGAGAAGACGAATACCTGGACCGGCCACCGCGCCGCCGTCGAATCCGCCGGCTTCGGATTTCTCGTCCTCTTCAACGGACGCCTCTATGCCCAACTGAAATCCGAAACCCACGCCGCACGCCTCGGCAAGTCCGATGCGCAGGCCGCCGTCTCCACCGCGCAGCGCGAGGGCTTTCCCCGCGCGACCATCATTTTTCTCGATCAGGAGCAAGGTGGTCGAATGCTCCCCGAACAGAACGCTTACATCTTCGCTTTCGTTGACGCCATCACCGCCGCCGGATTTCGCGCCGGCATCTACTGCTCCGGCATGCGCTCGCTCGACAGCGAGAAAGTGATTACCGCGGAAGACATCCAGCAGAATGCCGGCAAGCGCAACATCGTCTACTGGGTCACCAACGATGCCTGCCCGCCCTCGCCCGGATGCGCCTTTGCGAAGCCGCCCAGTCCCCGCGCAGAGCGGCGTGAATTTCGCCGAGGTCTGGCAGTTCGCGCAGTCTCCGCAGCGCAAAGATGTCGCCGCCCACTGCACTAACTACAGCCGCAACGGAAGCTGTTATCCTCCTGGGGTGGCCCTCAGCGAAGGCCTCTACGTGGATTTAAATACCGCGACGTCCCCTGACCCGTCGCATGGCCGTACTCGCTGAGGCGAGCTCCAACCCAACGTCAGGGGATAATTCTTGCACCAGCCCGCGCCCGCTTCGCGCACTCTAGCCGCTGTCGAATGGCTCGCCTTCGCAGCACTTGTTGGCGATGTTCATCTTCCGTGGCCTAATCCCCGCCTGGCAGAACATGAACACGGATTTTCCCAACTACTTTCTCCCCGCGGTCATCCACCATGAGGGCTTGTCCATCGACCGCGCCTACGAGTGGAGATGGTTTCAGCGCCACAAAGATCACCAGCAGATCGATCAGACACTCGTCGGATTCCTGCCCAATCCGCCCCTGTGCGCCGCGCCGCTGCTGCCTATCGCCTCTCTGCCGTCGCTCGACGCCAAGCGCGTGTGGCTCGTCTTCGACCTCGTACTCATAGCGCTCTCTCTCGCGACACTGCGCCGCCTCACCGAAGTCTCCTGGCGTCGCCTTCTGCTGCTGATGTCTCTCTGCGTGCTGCCGCTGCGCGAAGTTTTTCTCTACGGCCAGTATTACGTCGTGATCTTCGCCCTGCTCTGCTTCGCCTATTACGCAGCCTGCCGCAGCCACCGTTTCACCTGCGGAGCCCTCCTTGCAGCGGCCGCCTGGTTCAAAATCTTTCCCGCATTTTTCCTGATTCTTTTTCTGCGCAAACGGAACTGGCGCGCGGCCGTCGGACTCATCGCCACAGGCGCAGCGCTCGGAGCCGTGTCGCTATTTCTGTTCGGCTGGAATGTCCACAAGATTCTGCTGCTCGAAGTCCTGCCCCGCGCCCTGCACGGCGATCTCGTCTCGCCCTACGTGCTGCAGTGGAATTCCTTCACCGCCCTATGCCATCGATTCTTTCTCGTCGAGCCCGAACTGAATCCGGCTCCGTTGGCGAACTCGCCTACCGCGTACGCGGTCGTGCAAGCGCTCATCTCCGTCACGCTTCTATTCAGCTTTCCTCTTCTCAACCGGCGACGACGACACTCCGCCAATCCGCGCCTGGGAATGGTCCACCTTCGTGGCGCTCTTGCTTCTCATGTCCTCAATGCCCGCCGCCTACCACCACTGCGTGCTGATTTTCACCGTGATCGTCGCCGTCGATTATTTCCTCAAGCGTGGCGAACGCGCCGCCGCTCTCGTTGCTGTGATCTTTTACGCACTCGCCTGCAGCCCTATGCCGGCCTTCGTCTACGCCTACTTGCAGGGAAGGCTCGCCAGCGTTTTTCTGCTGTACTTGTTGCTCTTGTTCAAAGCCCCGGCGCGGATGCCGTCACGACTCCGCCGCCCGACCCTCGCGCTTGCCGCGATTTTATTGGCCGCTCTCACATTTTCGAATCTGCGCTCGCTGCGCAACCGGTCCGAAGATTTTTCCCGGCGTATGCCGCCGGTTTCTATCGGCTACGGCACCTTCGCCGCAGTTCGCGCCGGAGATCGCCTGCTCCTCGACGAGATGGTCCCCGACGCCTATGCAGCGGTGATTCTTCCCCAGAATACGAACCGGCCCGCAGCGCAGCGCCTCCCCAACCTCCCCGGCGATGTCCTGGCCATCGCCGCCAGCCCGCAAGCGCAGTTCGTATATTTCGAACTCACCAATCAGCGCTCGCAAATCTTCCGCCTCCCCGTCGCGCAACTCGATCATCCCGACGCCGCTCCCGAACTTCTCGGCGAAGGACGCGATCCCGCCATCTCCCCCGACGGACGCTACCTCGCCTACCTCCGTGACGAAGACGGCGCGACCACAATCTGGCTGTCGAAAGACGCCGTTCCCGCCACGCGCGTACAAACTCCAGCCAACTTAGGAGACGTCCTCGAAATGACCGTAACTAACGACGGCGACCTGATCCTCGCCGCCGGCAACGCCGCCGATCCGCGCTTGTCACTACTGAAAACTTCCTCCGGCGAACTACGAAATCTCAACATTCCCGGCGCGCTGCGCTATCCCGCCCTCTCCCCCGACGAAAAATCCCTCGCCTTCAGTCGCCGCGAGTCCGGCGCATGGCACTTGTATATCCGCGACCTGACGCGTGGGAGCGAACAGCAACTCACCTCCGCCGCCTGCAACGCGACTTCGCCAGCCTGGGAAGACTCGCATACACTTCTGTATGTGACGGATTGCGGCAGAGGCCTGGCTCTAAGCGCCGCCGCGCGAGTAACACTGCAGAAGTAATGCCCGGGCCGTCTCTCGCGAATAACCGTGACTCCAAACTCTGCAAACAATTACAAGCTTTGACGAAAATCTACAGTAAACGCGCCCGCGAAACGTCTATTCAGTAAACGCAGTTTCAAGTGCGAAGATCTGACGATGGAGGACTTATGGCGAAAGTACCGAAAGCATTGGCTTCCGGCTTCGTTCTCTTGATTCTCGTGCTGCAGTCGGCGCTGCTTCGGGCGCTGCCGGCAAAGTCGCAAACTGTCGCGCCAGCGCCGCTCCCAACCCAAATCGTCGCGGCGAAGAAGGTATTCATCGCCAATGCGGGCGCCGACCAGCCCTTCTACGACGATCCTCTGTTCAGCGGAAGCCCCGACCGCACCTACGATCAATTCTATGCAGGCGTCAAAGCCCTGAATCGATATGTACTCGTCGGCTCTCCCGCTGAAGCCGACCTGCTGTTCGAGATCCAACTGAACGTTCCAGCGGCGAATGACAAGCTAATAAGAGATCAAGCCCATCTCATCCCTGATCCCTGCGATTCCTACATCCGCCTGGTCATCCGCGATCCCAAGACGAATGCTCTGCTCTGGGTCTTCACCGAGCACGTGCAGTGGGCCATTCTGCAGGGCAATCGCGACAAGAATTTTGATCAGGCAAGCGCGCGGATCGTCAGCGACGTCCAGAGTCTTACCCTGCGACCTTCCACCGACGCGAGCAACATCAAGCCGTAGAACGATCTCGCACGAGTTGAAGCTCGAGGCGGAACCGCGACGCCTTTCTTCGCGTCCTTTGCGATGAAGTTTTCCTTCGTAGGCAGTATCAAGCCGTAGGAAGAATGTGCACGACCTGAATTACAAAACTGCAACGCGCCGCCTTTCTTCGCGTCCTTCGCGAATTCCTTAGCGTCCTTTGCGATGAAGTTGTTTTTTCCCTCGTAACCGAGGTGCGTTAAGGTGCGATAAAATACAAGTAGCCCATGTCCGACCGCACCTTCACTCTCGACGAAGCCCAGACCCTGCTGCCGGTGCTCGAATCCCTGCTTCGCACCGCCATCGCCGGCAAGGCTCTCATCGAACAGGTTGAGGCCGAGCAGCAGGCGCTGAGTCACCGCATTTTTATGAACGGCGGCACATTCCTCGACATCGTTCCTGTGGCCCGCCGCAAGGCCGAACGCACGAAGGCCGAGCAGCGCGCCAAAGACGCCATCGCCGAAATCGACTCCATCGGTGTGCAAGTCAAAGATCTCGACATCGGACTCCTCGACTTCCCCTGCGAAGTCGAAGGCCAAGTCATTCTGCTGTGCTGGAAGCTCGGCGAGAAATCCATCACGCACTGGCACGGCACCCAGGAAGGATTCGCCGGCCGCAAGCCCATCGACGAGCGCATCGCCAAAGCCAGACGAACGAACTGAACTCAGGCGCGCCAGTCTTCGCAATGCCGTCCCGCCAGCCCCGATAACCCGCACATTTTAAATGCCCTTTTCCCCCACAACATCCTCCGCCGATTCGTGTTCATAGAGACAGCACAACCTCAACAGGGACTCCTGCTCCCGGGCGTTCGCGAGAGTGACGAGTTTGTCGCCGCGCCGCTCGTGGAGATCAGTGTCCCGAGAGTTGCAGAAGTCAGAGTTGTAGAAACTAAAGCCGCCCCCAGGAATCGCTAAGGGAGGCGTGACGAAAAGGACCTCTTATGAAGCTCTATCGTTCAACGACTCGATTGCTGTTGCTAACGCTCTTAATCGTGACATTCTCCGCCGCGTCGTTCGCGCAAATCGGAGTCGGTATCTCGGTCCGCTTCGGACCACCTGCCATCCCGGTCTATGCCCAACCGCTCTGCCCCGGCCCCGGCTATTTCTGGACGCCCGGCTATTGGGGCTGGAACGATGACGGTGGCTATTACTGGGTTCCCGGCACGTGGGTGGTCGCGCCCGTCGGTATGCTCTGGACGCCCGGCTATTGGGGCTGGGGCGGCGGATTCTACGCCTGGCACGCCGGATACTGGGGACCGCACGTCGGCTTCTATGGCGGCATCAACTACGGATTCGGCTACGGCGGCGTCGGCTTCGCCGGCGGCGAATGGCGCGGTGGCGCGTTCTACTACAACCGCTCGGTCACGAATGTCAGCGTCACCAATGTGACCCACGTCTACACGCGCACCGTCGTGGTCAACAACAACCGCTCCAGCTTCAATGGCGGAGAGGGCGGTGTTTCAGCACGCCCAACGCCAGAGGAAGAGGCCGCCGAGCACGAGCACCACATTGCTCCGCTCGAGGCCCAAACCCAACACCGGGAATTGGCCAGCCAGAACCGCGAGAACTTCGCATCTGAAAATCATGGACGCCCCGCAGTCGCCGCGACCGCTCGCGCTGGCGACTTCAGCAAGGGTTCCGCGATCCCGGCCCGCGAAGCGGGTGGCGAATATCATGCGCCGGCCATGTCGCCCAAAGAGGCGCGTGGACCGTCAACGCCCGAGAACAAGGCGAACTCCAACGAGGGATATCGCCCGTTCACTCCGCCCAGCAACGCGAACAAGAGTGAGAACAACTCGGCCCACGAAGACAGAGACAAGGCTTCCGGCAACAATCCGGCCAACGAACCGAGAGACAAGCCCGAAGCCGCGCCCCAGTCGAGGCCGAACAACTCCAACGCTTCAAAGCCCGCTCCCCGCAAGGCGAGCCAGCCCAAGAAGCAACAAAAGCCGCCCAAGGAAGAACGAGAACCCAAGGGCAAAGGCCGGTAATTCTTTAGCAGGAGGCGAATTCATGGCCAGCGCCGCCACTCAGCGCTGGCCATTTCTTCATTGGTTCGTGTGGGGACGGACGCATTCGTCCGTCCAGCGGAGCAAAGCTCCGCAGGGTTTTGGCTGTGAAGATGTTCGAACATGAAGGTGCTAGTGCCAGATCCACATTTTTCTGCAAGCCGCCTCACCGCCAACGTTCTACCCACGAAGCCGCAGGGACACGACTGCAAATATGACTGCCAAGCTCGATTGCCAGAGATGGTTCGGTTGTCGTGCCGCAGGCACCGCCGTGTACGCCCCAAGAAATCGTCTCTGCTACAATTTTGCAGGTTAGATCTTTGCTGGCGAAGTCAAGGAGCGGCAACCGAGCGGTAGCGCCCAAGGAGTCTCAATCAACGACTATGTCATCCACCAATTGCAAACTCCGACTGATCGCCGCCTTCGCCGTCCTCGCAACCCTGGCCCTAGCCGTAAGCTGCCGCGGCTTCTTCGTCAACCCCACTCTGACCTCGCTCGCCATCGGTCCGCAGAATTTAACCATGCAGCCAGCGACGACTCAGCAAATGGTGGCGACCGGTACTTTTGACGATGGCAGCTCGTCGAATGTTACCGGGCAAAGTATATGGACTTCGTCCGATCCGTCAGTTGCTACCTTCAACGGCAGCAACGGTGTGTTGACCTCCGCCGCTCTGGCGAACCTCACGGCACTTCCTGGAACGACTTCGGTTTCTGCTTCGGATGGCTCAGTCGCCAGTTCCAGCATTACGGTGACGGTTTGCCCCGTGGTCCAGAGCCTTCAGATCACAGTCAACGGCGGCACTTCCGGCGTGACCGTACCGGGAAATACCACAATTACGTTTACTGCTCAGGCCATGTTTAACGGCGTCACCGGCGGTCAGAGCGTTCTCAGCACCATTACGTGGAATATTTCGAACACGTCGATCATCTCCACAATCGACCCCACCACTGGTGAGGCGACCACGATTGGAGGAAGTCCCAGCACGACGACCGTTTCAGGCACACTCTGCGGTACAACCAGCAACGTCCTAAGCGTTACTACCAGCAGCTAGCCTCACGTTTTCTTGAAGGCAAGACTTTCAGTCCGAAGACTCCCGGTGCCCCATTTCTCGCATTTTTCGCGAGAGATGGGGCCTTTGACTTTAGGCTTGGAACGCGCGAATCGCATTCTCGTGAGCCGGTGAGAGAATCGCACCCGCACAGTAGCGCCGGCGTCCCGCCAGCTGTCGAGGGGGCGTCTCGCCCCCGTTTCCGAGTCGTACCCGCACCCGGCACACGCGCCGTCGGAGGCATAAGACCTACCGCGAGTCTCACGGTCGTTCCTCATCCCGCCGCAGCTTCTTCAACTCAGACCACCGGAAGGGCTCCGGCTTCGTTGTATGCAGCCGCCGCGCTCTTTCGCGAATGCGCTCGAACGCAGCCCGCGTCTGATCCTGGTCCACTCGGCGAACAATGGGAACCAGCCGCGCGATCGCTTTTCCATACCGCGTGATCACGATCTCCTCGCCGTGTTCCACACGGTCCAACAGGGCTCCCAGCATGTTCTTTGCGGCGGAGGCGCCGATCCTGTCCATATAGGCTCCACAACCACAATAACCTTGGTGCGCGTAGTCTGAAACACAAACAAGCAATCCGCCCGCTTCGTCACCGCCTCGCCTTCCCAAATCGGGGACATCTCCACTCCGATCCCTCTGATTCCACTTGACTTCCATTCCAAACCGTCCGAATCTGGAGTCTTAGCGGTTGCTCCTTGACAACCGAAACGCCCCTAAGTCCTTTAAACGGAATATTTTGCCCGTAACTCGTTGCAGCCCATAGATTTTTCGACGTTTTCCCGCTAACTCAATGATTCCAAGAGACCGGGGGAGGGGGGGTAGGGGTTACTGAATGGTAATCTCTCCCAAAACGGAACAACCAGAAACCTCTACGACCAGCCGTAATCTTGCGGAACCCGCCCCTACCGACGATGATCACAAGTTCGTTATCCGTCGCCGTCGTTCCCAGAGGAAACTGCTCTCGCCTGCCAACGACGAACGCCTAGCGACACACATATCCCCATGTCTGACATACGCTGTATCGGCATCGCCACCGGAGGCGGAGACGCTCCTGGCCTCAACGCCGTCATTCGCGCCGTCGCCAAAGCTGCCATCCTCAAACACAACTGGAAAGTTATCGGCATCCCCGACGGATTCGATGGCCTCATCTGGCCCGAGAAGTCGTTCGAACTCACGCTCGATCGCGTCAGCGGAATCCTGCCGCGCGGTGGAACGATTCTCGGCACCACCAATCGCGGCAATCCCTTTCAGTACAAGACCGAAGAAAATGGCGAAGAAGTTGTCCGCGACATCTCCGACCAGGTCATCGCCAACTCGCGCCAACTCGGCATCGACGCCATCGTCACCATCGGCGGCGATGGTTCGCAGAAAATCGGCTACGAACTTTTTCAGAAGGGCATGAAGACCGTCGGCGTCCCGAAGACCATCGACAACGATCTTTCCGCCACAGAAGTTACTTTCGGTTTCGACACGGCGCTGCATACGGTCAGCGACGCAATCGACAAGATCCACACTACCGCGTCGTCGCATCACCGCGTCATGGTCGTGGAAGTCATGGGCCGCGACTGTGGCTGGATCGCGCTCGCCGGCGGAATCGCAGGCGGAGCGCATGTCATTCTTATCCCCGAGATTCCCTTCACCATTAAGGGCATTTGCGACTTCATCGCGCAGCGCGAAAGTCGCGGCAGCCGCTTCACCATCGTCGTCGTCGCCGAAGGTGTCAAACTTCCGCCCGAGTTGAAGCAGATGGCTCGCGGATGGCCCGTCGGCAACACGATCGGCGATGCCATTGGCCTGTTCGCCAACAAGGAAGTCCGCATCAGCGTGCTGGGACACATTCAGCGCGGCGGCTCGCCTTCGCCCTACGATCGCGTGCTGGCAACGCGCTTCGGTGTCGCTGCCGTCGATCTGATTGCCAAAGGCGATTTCGGAAAGATGGTCGCACTGCGCGCGAACACCGTCGTCGCGGTCGACGTTGCCACAGCCATCGGCCAACTGAAAACTGTGAATCCCGACGGAGAGCTAGTCCGCACCGCTCGCGCCATCGGCATCGTCTTCGGAGATTAACCAGCCGTAGAGACGCAGATCATCTCGCAAAGAGAAGTTTTGCCTTCCTCTACTCTCATGATCCCCCACCTGAATCGCGAGTGCGCAAGTTTCCGGCCCGGTGATTCCCGTCACATTCTGCCCTCGTCCTCCTGTGGGACCATAACCTCAAAGCCCCCATCATGTCGGACACGATCCCAGTCCCGGCTTCCACTTCTGTGCCTGTGCAGCGCGATCAGCAGGCCCTTCGAGCAGCGCGGTTCGCCATGCGCATGTCTCTGGCGGTTGGGGTGCTGATGCTCGCCGGCAAAACGACCGCGTACTTCATGACCGGATCGGCCGCGATCCTCTCCGACTTCGCCGAATCGGTTGTGCACGTCATCGCCGTGGCCTTCGCGGCGTTCAGTTTGCGGCTGAGCACGAAACCCGCTGCGCCGACGTTTCTCTACGGCTACGAGCGCATCTCGTTCTTCTCTGCTGGATTCGAAGGCGCCATGATCGTTGTCGCCGCGATCTGGATTCTTGTCGAAGCGATTGCCAAGTGGATGTCTGGTCTGCAACTCGAACATCTTGGGTCAGGCGCATTACTGTTGCTGATGGCCGGCTTTCTCAATGCGTGGCTTGGCTGGTATCTGCTGCGCGTAGGAAAGCGCACCCACTCGTTGATTCTCGAAGCTGATGGCAAGCACGTGTTTACCGACAGCCTGACCAGCTTTGGCGTCGTTGCCGGACTCGGCCTCGTAATGCTCACTGGATGGAAGCCGTTCGATCCCCTGGTCGCAATCGCGGTCGCAGTGAATATCCTCTGGTCTGGCGGACGACTCGCGTGGCGCTCGGCGGTTGGTCTGCTCGACTACTCCGATCCGAAAACGGGCAAGCAGATTCGAGAGCGGCTCGACGCAATCTGCAACGAACTCGGCGTGCACTATCACGGCGTGCGTTACCGCACGACCGGATATCGGCAGATTATCGAGGTGCACTTACTTTTTCCGCATGCCACGCCTGTTGGAGAAGCGCATCGTCTGGCGACGGCGCTGGAAGAACGTCTCCCGATCGAACTCGGCAAGCCCGGCGAGGTGATCACACATCTGGAATCACTGGAAGATCACGAGGCCGTGCATTCGCAGGAGCACTACACCGGACGGCCGGAATGATCGCAGATTTCGGTGCTGCTTGAAAATCGCGAGGCACTCAAATCGGCAATCGCAAATCTGAAATCTGCGATCGCCCTTCCTACTCTTTCATCATTGTGTCGATCGTGAGGTAGAGCTGGCTGTTGTCCTTCACTTCCACATACGGATGAGTCGGATTCTTGCTGCTCACGATGTACACAGTCGGCGTGTGGTCAAGCTTGATCGCCTTTCCCAAATCGCGATCGGCGTTGACTTCAGCCGCAAGCTTGCCGCCCGGATCGATCACGAAGGGCAAGTCGACTTTGTGCGCCTCTCCAAACTTCTCGGCGAAGCCCCGCAGGTTCTGCGGATTGATTTCCAACTGGTTCTCGAAAATATAGTCGCGGAATTCGTTGCCCAGGGCCTTCGAATGCGTATCGAAGTAGCGCGCGATCACGGCTGCCTGGTACGACCAATTGTGCATCGGCAGCGGAAAGTCATGCCGCACGACTGGAATCTTGTACGTCTTCGACGCCTGCTCGACGAGCGGCGCGGTTCGCCGGCACATCGGACACTGCAGGTCCTCAAAGACGATGATCGCAACCTGCGATCCCTTCGGCGGACGCAGCACGGAATCCGGCGTGTCCTGCGATCGTGCGCTGACAGAACCAGCGAGCACGAAAGCAGCCGCGACCAACAGCAGAGCGAAACGGTGTACGAGTGTAGTTTTCATCTGTGTTCTGGACATATCTTTGTTAAGGCGATCCCCAAATACTTAGACGCAGGAAACCCCATCGTGGCAGCCTGCATGTGCGAAATGCAACATTCCAAAGGCTCTGTTTTATGGTAACCGAACGGGCATGCCGCTGTCTCCACGCATGGCGTTCCAAAACGGCGAGGTGCACGCGATGTAAACCTGCATCCGACGAAAACCGCCGCAGCAACGCGTTATAGTAGAAAGTTCCGCTCAACCTGACTGTGACACCGGTAGCTCCATCGCGCGTCCGCTCACTTGCCACAGCATTGGCACTAGTATTGTTTGCCGCGCTGCTGCTTTCGGCCTGCGGTCATGGACGTCACCGCGTCCTCGAAGTTGCGTACGTTTCGGCGCCTCAGGCGGCGCTGCGCGATCAGGTTGCGCTCATTTACAACCGCGTCGGCAACGTGAAAAATGGAGAGCGCGTCGAAGTGCTGGAACGCGAGAAGCGCTTCGCCCGCGTGCGCACCGCTACCGGAGTCGAAGGCTGGATCGAGCAGCGCAACCTCGTCGATCAGGCGACCTACGACGGTCTGCAGAAACTCACCAAGGACAATCAGGACGATCCCGTGCAGGCTCCCGGAGTCTTGCGCAACGACACGAATTTGCACGTCACGCCCGGCCGCGAGACCGAACATCTGTATCAACTGGCATCGGGTGCGAAAGTGTCGCTTCTGAAACGCGCGACCGCTGAAAAGCCCGGAGCTCTGGCTCCGGCGAAGCCCGTAAGAGCTGGATCGAAGGCCGTCGCAGGCCCAGTGCTCGAAGACTGGTGGCTCGTGCGCGACGCGACCGGTCACGTCGGATGGGTACTCGCGCGCATGGTCGATGTCGATGCCCCGCTCGATATCGCGCAATACGCCGAAGGCCAGCGCTTCGTCGCGTTCTTCGTCCTCGATGAAGTGCAGGACGGCGACAAGAAAGTTCCGCAATACCTCTGCGCGCTCACCGAGTCGCACGATGGCTTGCCGTTCGACTTCGACCAGATCCGCGTCTTCACCTGGAACGTTCGCAAGCACCGTTACGAAACTGCCTACCGCGAACACGGTCTAGCAGGAGTCCTCCCTGTCACAGTGACGCAAGAGAATTTCGACAAAGAAGGAACTCTCCCCGTCTTTATCCTCCGCGTGAAAGACGACTCCGGCAACGTAACTCAACGCAAGTACAAGCTGAACACTCCGATCGTGCGTCGAGTCCTAGCGCCAGGCGAAGTGCCTTCCAGACCAGTCAGAAAACGTCACCGCTAGCTCAGTACTGCGCTCTTCCTCCCATCCACCGCGACTGGCGATCCACGCAGCTGTTATGGGTCGTAGCTTCCAAATGTCATAGAAGCCTCGCGGTAGTTATATGTATTTTCGTATTCGAAACATAAGCACAAACACTAACCAACTGAAAACAAAATGTTTGTTAATGATGTTGTTTTGGATTGTGAGTTGCATTGTCCACTTGTCCAAAGCTGTTTGCAGTGTTGTTGTTATCTGTTGTTTTCATGAAGCCCGCGATAGACGGGCGAGGCAAGGCAAGCGGTCTCAGGCTTACTAAGGATTCAGGCAAGGATTTAGGGTCTCGAAGTTGAATTCATCGGATCGCGCAATTCCCAGGAAACCGGTCAAGCGCTCGGATCCGATTCTGAACGGCGAAAATTTCTAAGGAGGCAGGAAATGCGTTTTGAACGTTTTCCTATAGTTCTAGCTCTATTGGCGATGGTATGTCTGGTCGCTTCTCCCATGTTCGGCCAGTCGCTCACGAGCGGCAGCATCACCGGGACCGTGTTCGATCCGTCCCACGCAGTGGTGCCCAACGCCACGGTAAATCTTAAAGGTATCGATACCGGCTCGACGGCGACCGCCGTCACGAACGCCAGCGGCAGTTACTCGTTCGCTCTCTTGAAAGTGGGCCGATATCAAGTGACTGTGAAGCAACCTGGTTTCGCGGAAGTGGCGCAGACCCTCGATGTACAGGTGGGTCAGGTCAGCAAGGTCGACATTGAACTCGTCGTTGCCAAGGGAACGGAGACAGTTGAGGTCTCCGGAACGGCGCCGCTCATCAACACCGAGCCAAGTCAAAATACCGCGTTTACGCAAGAAGAAGTGGCGCAGTTGCCCAGCGCCGGCGGTGACATCACGAACATCGCCGACACAGCGCCGGGTGCGGTGGTAAACGGCACAGGCGGTTACGGAAACTTCACCGTTAACGGAATGCCCGCCACGTCGAACCTGTTTACGGTCAACGGCGAGAACGACATGGACCCGTACTTCAACATCAACAACTCGGGCGCGTCGAACCTCACGCTGGGCCAGAACGAAATCGGCGAAGCGACAGTCATCACAGAGCCCTACGGCGGACAGTATGGCCAGCTCGCGGGCGCGCAAATCACTTATGTGACCAAGTCGGGTACCAACACCTTCCACGGCAACGCGGCATATTGGTGGAATGGGCGCTTGATCAATGCCAATAACTGGATGAACAAGGAGTCCCAGGAGTTTACCCACAACGTGATCGATCCGACGCAGCCAGCAAACCAGGCTCCGTTCTCGAACGCGAACCAGTGGGCTACTTCGTTCGGCGGCCCCATCGTCAAAAACAAGACGTTTTTCTTTGTCGATTACGAAGGAATGCGGTTCTTGCTTCCGAACGTCGATCAGGTCACGGCTCCGAGTTCAGCCTTTATCACGGCTGCGGAAGCCGAGGTTGCCTCCCTTCACCCCAGACGAGTCGACCGACTACAACAAATTAATGACCTTGTGGCAAACTGCACCGGGTTACTCGAGCGCGGCGGTGAATACCCCCTCGCCGGGTGACGAGTGCGATTCGCTGGTTCTGCCCGGCTGGACCGCGGGTTCACTGACACCTTGCTCGGTGCATTACACAGCGGTGCCGAGCGCGCTGTCGTGGGAATATATCCTGTCGTTCCGGGTGGACCAGAAACTGGGCAACAATGACAACATCTTCGGTCGCTACAAGCTGGATCACGGACTACAGCCGACCCATATTGATCCGATCAATTCGGCCTTCAACGCCAATTCGTTGCAGCCTTCGTGGGACTCACAGGTGCAGGAAACCCACGTATTCAGCCCGACGAAGACGAACTCGTTTACGGCGACCCTCAGCCACTACGTAGCGATCTTCAACGCTCCCAATGCGGTATCGACCTTCAACTACGGACAGGCGTTCAGTGGGTTCGCGAGCGCCTACGACTTCACCAGTCCAAACTCGGAAGCCGAGGCTTTCCCGCAAGGACGCAACATCACGCAGTACCAGTTCATTGACGACTTTTCGTGGACTCGTGGGAATCACACGTTCAAGTTTGGTGAGAACTTCCGTCGCTATGACATCAGCGATCACAACTTCTTCTGGAATTCACCAATTGTTTACTGGGGCTATGGAGGCACGACTTTTCAACAGTTTGCCCAGGGCGAAGCCTTCCAGTATCGCAAGGCGTTCAACTCGTCGAGCAACGTTCCGGTCGCCACCTGGGGCGTCGGCGTATACGGGCAGGATGAATGGAAGGCGACCAGGAACCTAAAGTTGACGCTGGCGTTGCGCGTCGAGCGAAACTCGAACCCGGTCTGCCAGGTCAACTGCTTTGCGAACCTGTCGGGTGAGTTCTATAACTCTGCCGCAGCTCAGGCGGAGGCCGCGTCTGGTTATACCGGTGGTTCCTTGGATGTTCCGTACAGCGCGGACATCAAAGCTGGCCAAAACCAAGCGTATCCGGGCGTGGATGCCCTTGTCTGGTCTCCACGCATAGGCTTTAACTGGGATCCTCGTGGCAACGGCAAAACGGTCATCAGCGGCGGTTTCGGGTTGTTCTACGACAACCCAGCGGCCGGGTTGGTAGACAAATCTGGTTAGCCAATCCCCCGTCCTCCGTGATGTTCCGAGTGCGCGGCAATCCGACCAGTGTGGGTGTCCTGCCCTTCGATCCGGCTGGAGCTCCCGCGACATGGCAGGCGTCGGCGAATGCATTCAACATCAACGACAGCTTTAACACCATCCAAGGTAACTTGCCGGCAGGGGTTGTCTTCCAGCCGCCAGCGGCTAATGGGATTATCGGCAAAATCAAAGCTCCTGAGTGGGACGAGTACAATCTGTCGGTCCAGCAGGAACTGAACCGCAGCACGGTGCTGATCGTGAACTACGTGGGTAATCACGGATCGCGCATCAGTTACTCAAATGCGTGGCCGAATGCATACGACTACTACGGTCTTTACGAAGGAACGGTGCAGGCAAATCCCCTTGCTTACAGCTACGGGACTATCACCCAGTACAAGCAAGGAGCGGTTTCCAATTATCAACGGGCTGACGTTCAGCTTGAGGAAACAGTTCTCCAACTGGATATCCGGCCATTTGAACTACACTTGGTCGCATAACATCGACGAAACGTCGAATGGCGGACTGTTTCAGTACGGATTCGAAGGTACCAATACCATACTTGGGCAGATCTCCCCGACGAGCTTGAGAACTGATAACTACGGCAACTCCGATTACGACATTCGTCATCTGGTGAACGCCGATTTCGTAATCAATCCCTCGTTCCATAAGACCGGCGGTTTGAAGTGGATCACAGAGGGGTGGCAGTTCTCCGGGAAGATGTTCTGGCGTACCGGCTTGCCCTACACTATTGCTGACGGCAACCTGAGTGGCACCATCATCAATGGTGGAGACACGATTCCGTCCGTCGTCATCGGGAACGCACAGCCCGGCGGTTGCGGTTCTTCGAACGCACTCCTTCGATGCGACCGTGATTCCGGCAGCGCAGTGTCTGAATCCGGCCGCCATTCTTGACGCAAACGATCCCAGTTGGGATGGCCAGCAGTACTCAACCCAACGCCGCAACCAGTATCGCGGGCCCCGCTACTTCGACATGGACCTGAACCTCTTCAAGAACTTTAAGATCGCAGAACGGTTCAACCTGGCGATTGGCGCGCAGGCATTCAATGCGTTCAATCATCCGAACTTTGGTCTCCCGAATGCGACCTTCGCCAGCTTCTACACTGGAGGGGCTCCGGGTCAGGATCCAACTTACGGAACGATTAGCACAATGCAACCAACGCCAACCAGCCCGTACGGCAACTTCCTGGGCTTTGACTCCTCTCCGCGCGTGATGCAGCTTAGCGCAAAACTAGTGTTCTAGAATTCGGGCTGGAAAACGGAAACCACGAGGCCGGCCCACAAGGTCGGCCTCGTTTTTTCAGTTGATAGTCTTGCTTCACGTCAACAATCCCGATGGCCGATGTGATGGTGATCTATAATCCCAGCATCTAAGCCTTCATCGAGGTGGATATCATGAATCGAGTTAGCATTGCATTACTCGCGCTCGGAGCTTCGTTGTGCTTCGGGCAGGCTGTGGCTTCTGCTCAGAGCGCGGCAACTCCGGTTGCCACCGGGCATGGAGCCTTTCCGGTGAAGGTCACGAAGACGCTGGATTCCAGCAAGCTGAAGGAAGGCGACGCGGTCGAGGTCGAGACCGCAGGAAGCTTCAAGCTGCCTGACGGTACGCTGGTGCCCAAGGGCTCCAAGCTGACGGGCCACGTGATGTCGCGCGAAGGCGCGCTCCAAGGGTGATTCGGACTCCGAACTGACCGTGTCCTTCGACAAGCTGAACATCACCAGCGGCAAACAACTCTCGATCAAAGGCACGGTGCAGGCGGTGTTTCCGCCCGCCGAGGAAGCTGCGGGTCCGAACATGGCGAGATGGGAAGGCCCAAGGAGGCAGCGGCCGGTTCGACGTTGGTGGAGGCGGGGTGAGCACCGGACCGTCGGCATCACCAAGCGAACAAATCGGGTCGAATATGGAGTCGCCGGCGGGGAGCCCGCGGTGAACATCAAGTCTACGGGCGTCCAGGGGGTCCACGATTTGAACTTTCGATAACGGCGTCCTCACTTCGAAGGGGAAGAACGTGAAGCTTGGCGACGGCGTGCGGATGATCGTGCGCGTCGATATCTTCGGGTAGGCGCCTACGCACTAGATTGCCTCGCAGTAAGTATCCTCGGCCTAGATCGCAAAAGGCGCGGCTTTCGCCGCGCCATTTTTCTTGCCAACAATTCTTCGAACACAACGTTCCCCCACCTACTTCCCGAAGATCACCGTGCTCGAGAAGTGCGACGCGGCGGCCATGTAGAACAGCAGCGGCACCGACAGAAAGAAATTCGTCCGCGAGGCCAGAAACGCCTGCCGACCCAGTGCTGCCGCGTTCTCCGGCGGAGTCCCGGCCAGCGTTCCGCGAATCACTTTCTTATTGTTCGGCCAGATGATGCCCCACACGTTGAACAGCATCACGATCCCCATGCCTCCGCCGACCCCGATACAGAGGACGTGGTTATCGTCTCCGCCGACCGGAGTGTAGTGTACGAAGATCCATCCCGCCGCGTAAACGAGGACGGTGGTGATCGCACCGAGCACGTATCCATTCGGCGTCATCTTCTTGATCACGAGGAAAAGAATAAAGAAGACGCCGATCCAGAGCAGAAAGAAGAGTCCAAAGATCCCGCCCTGGCCAACGCCTTGGCGCTGCGCATCGGGCGCCACCAGAAACTGACCCCAGTACCACCCGCCAACGAAAACCGTTACCAGTGCACTCCAGCGAAACCAATTCAGGGCGGGCAAAGTGAGGTTCTGGAAAATTTTGGGTTTCGCGGCCGCGTCCACCTGCTTCATGAACGGAACGTTAATCAGATTGAAAAAATAGAGCAAACCAACCCATGTAATGCCGGCCAGAAAGTGGAACCAGCGCAGGATAAGCTGGGCGGCTTCGTTGCCGGTGATAGTGGGCATGACGTACGAGGCTGCCACTGCAACGGAATGGTGCATCAGAGATCCTCCGTCAACTTTGAAGTGGTTGTGGGGCCCCCGAGCGCCTGAGACCCGCAGCGCTCGGCGAAGAGAATGCTCGTTGTGACGAAAAAGAATGCGGGATCGTGTACAACGTGTCCCGCTGATTCGAGGCAAGTCTGCACTTTGCGCGCGGCGCTGTCAACTCTGTACGTCTGTACGTTGCCGCACGCTAGCCTGAAACAACTTCCAGGTTGAAAACCGTCAAGGTTCGCCGTATGGTACTCACATCTGCCCTGCTGGAAGCGTTTCCCTGCGGAATGGAGAGCGCTGCTGGCGGGCGTTTGTCCCCCCTTGTTCCTGAGGCAGCGGGAAGGCTGCGGGAACATGCTGTCAGCTTCAACCGCCTCATGCGAAAGCATGAGCCGGTCAGTGGATTGTTCGCAGTCTATGAACAAAGGAGATCGGCTATGGATAGCAATAAGCCGGCACAGAACATCCAGGATTCCTTCCTCAATACGGCCCGCAAGGAGAGACTCAGCATTACGATTTACCTGCTGAGCGGGGTGAAGTTAACGGGCCGCATCCGCTCCTTCGACAAGTACTCCGTGGTGCTGGAGGCGAACGGTCAGGAGCAACTCATCTTCAAGCACGCCATCTCCACCGTGGTGATGGGGCGGGTGGCGTCGACGCACGTGCCCCACGTAGCGCATCCGGAAAAACCGGCGGTGGCCGCAGGCACAACGGCGACCGCGGCGGTGGCGAGCGCTTCGGGCACCGAAGGATAGGGCGTTTTCGGTTTGGGAAGTACTCATTCCAAGAAATCTCGCGATGGGGCGCGTGCGGGGAGACGTGTGCCGCTCGGCACGGAGACGGTGCGCTCGCAGCCAGATCGCGAACGCGCGTTTCTTGTCGGCCTTGATGTGCGCACGCGCGGACGCGGCGCCAAGGGAACCGTCACGGCGCAGGCCGCGGCTGCTCGCGACGCGGCGACACAGCCCGCGAAAACCGGCGCGGCGGTCAAGTCGAACGGCAAGCCCAGCATTCCTGAGTTCGATGCGGATGAATCTCTGGCGGAACTGCGCACACTGGCGGAGAGCGCCGGAGCCGAAGTTGTTGGCGAGATTCTGCAGCGGCGCGATCGTCCCGATCCTGCGACTTTGATTGGCGCAGGAAAGCTTGAAGAAATTGCCGGCGCTGCCGCCTCGGTCGATGCCGACGTCCTTCTCTTCGACCACGATCTCAGCCCGTCGCAGCAGCGCAATATTGAGAAGATTGTCGAGCGCCGGGTGATCGACCGCACGCAGCTGATCCTCGACATTTTTGCGCGGCATGCGCGCACCCGAGAAGGCCAACTGCAAGTGGAACTGGCGCAACTCCAATACATGCTGCCGAGGCTGGCCGGGCATGGCGTGGAAATGTCGCAGCTTGGCGGCGGCATCGGGACCCGCGGCCCCGGTGAAACGAAACTCGAAACTGATCGGCGGAAAATTGCGCGGCGCGTGCGGAACGTAGAAGGTCAAATTGAAAACGTTCGCCGCATTCGCGCCCAGCAGCGGCAACGGCGCGAATCGGCGCCAGTGGCGACCGTCGCCCTAGTCGGCTACACGAACGCTGGGAAGTCGACGCTCTTCAACGCGCTCACGAAGGCGAAGGTATTGGAGTCGTCACGCATGTTTGCTACGCTCGATCCAACGATTCGCGGCGTCGAACTGCCGTCGAAGCGGAAAGTCCTGTTGTCCGACACAGTGGGATTTATTCGCAGCCTGCCGCACACGCTGGTCTCGGCGTTTCGCGCCACACTCGAAGAAGTGCAGCGAGCATCGTTGATTCTGCACGTGTCCGACGCGAGCAACCGCCTGTCGGCCGAGCAGGACGCGCAGGTGGAGATTGTCCTGAAGGAACTGGAAGCCGAGAAGAAGCCGCGCCTCCGCGTGATGAATAAAGTCGACCTGCTCGATGACGAAGTGACGCAGTCTCTACAAGCCGACGCCATGCGGCCCGACTCGAAAACAGTCTATGTATCGGCCGTCGAAGGCACCGGCCTCGACACCCTGCTCGACCGCATCGACGCGATGATCGAAGAGGACCGCGTGAGCCGTGTGCATCTGCGCATCCCACAAAAAGAAGGCAAGTTGCTCGCGATGCTGGAGGCACGGTCGCGAATCTATTCGCGAAAATACAAAGACGGGGCAGTCGAGTTGGAAGTCGAGGCGCCGGCGTCAGTGGTGCGAAGGGTGAGGGAATTCGAAATCAAAGGCCCTGCCTTAGGACGTGTACCCAAATAGGGTGGAAAGACTGTCGCGTATAACCCTTTTCTGCTGCGGCGCAATTCTGGCGCGGATACCGCAAGCTGGTAATTGCAACCTAGCTTGCAGGTGAGGCGAGAAGAAATTTAAATGGGCCGGCAACCAAGAAGCGGTGACATTCCTTGGCTATCGGCCCATTCGATCCTGAATTGGATCGGAGGTGATACTTCTATGCTAATCCTGTTTACCCGGAAGTCAAGGAATAGAGTAAAGGTTTAGGTGGAGTGGAGTTGTGGGTGGGGGTGGGTGGTGGGTAGAGTTTGGAGACGATGGATGTGAGAGAAGTAAGGTAGTAGTAGAGGAAGATTGAGGGTTGGAAGTGGTAGATGTGGTTGTAAGAAGGTGTAGTTGGGAGGGTTTGAAGTAGAGTATGGTATGGTAAGATGTTGGGGCAGGAAGATTATAAACTGGGTGGTGGTAGTGAAGTGTTGGTGAGAATGTGTGGTGGTAGGTGAAATTGTGTTGTGAGATGTAGGTGTGGGGGGAAGGGAGATGTAATAGTAATAAAGAGGTTGGGGTGTTGGTGTGAGCGCGAGAGAGAATTATAGTGTGAAGATTAATGTGAATTTGTAGTGGTGTGATGATAGGTGTATTGTTAAGTTTAGAGAAGCGAGGTGTATGTCACGTGAAGGTATACACGCCGAATTGTAATACGTAGAGAAGTATGTTGAGGGTGTGTGTATAGAATGGTTAGAGATTTTGGAGTGATAAAGTGGATAATAGTGGGATGTTGTGTGTGGAATGTTTTTGCTGGTATTGAGAATATTGTATGTTATAATAATGGGGATGAAGGATAATTTAAAAGATGTGATGGTTGATGCGGTGAGATAGATGTGGTAAAGTTATATCGTGATTGAGGGGTAGATGAGGGATGTTTTGAGTTTTGTTTATTTGGGTAGAAGGAGGAAAAGAAAAGGTGGAGTGTAGTAGGTAGGTTTTGTGAGATGACATGTGTATGTATGTGATGAAGTATAGAGCGCCAGGGTGGAAGCTAGGTGTTTATGTCTCTCGCTATATCAAATTATGTATGGATAGAGAAGAGTTTAGGGTGGTGAGTTAAAACGATTTTAGAGCATAAAGGTTTTGGTAGGAGAGGGTAGATGATGTTCAAGATAATATTACTAACGCCTGTCTGATTACGTTCTATGAGAGTAGTGTTAGTTATTATATAAACTTTGTTTTGGTTGTTGGGTGATTGCGTGGCTTAGTGAATATGTATAGTGCGGAATTTTGCATTTCAGTAGTTGCCAATGGAAGTGTGACCAGTTAATGAAATTGGCGGTGTGCGCCTCAGAAATGAATGTATGCTATAGATGACGCTGACTTCTTCCGGCGAGAGGAAACAATGAAGAGCATAGTTGACAATGAACTCTGCTATCTTCAGAAATGCGAGGCAATTGATAGTAAGATGTATATGTTGGAGGTTTTATAACACTGGGAGGATGTAGGAATAGGGTGAATTTAGTTACGTAGCGCGATGGAGATGGGTTAGCTAGCTTATAGAAAGCTTTGGTGGCTATACAGTGCGAAGTTGTATAGCTAAAGTTTGAGGGGTGTGGCGTAGCAGAAGTAGTGTAAAGTTTTGAATGATTGGGTGTATTGTAATTGGATACGCAATTATAAGGTATAATGGTGGAATTAAAGAGGGAGATGATTTGAAGATGGGAAAAAAAAGATAGAGAGAGAAGAAAGTAGGTTTTTGGGAGGAGAGGAGTTATTATGAGAATAGAGAAGGGAAGAAAAGAGGGGAGATAGTAGAGAGAATAATAGTGGATGCTGAGGTATTATGGCTGAGAGTGAGAAAATGAATTAAAGAAATTAATACACTAGAAAAAAGAGTTGTTAATAAAGTATGAAAAGAAGAACAGTAGTGGAGGCTTGAGAAGAAAATACGAACAAGTGCAGGTAAAACAGATTCTGAGCGCAGAAAGGTGAGCAAGTGCACAGTATAGAAGGAAGAATTGCTAAAGTAGGAAGAAAAAAAAAAGTGAAAGAACAAATAAGAGAAAATTGTATAATAGATGTGACACTTGGGAAAATAAAAAGGGGTGAGAATGAAAATTGTTGAGTTAGTGAGATGTTGCTGTCTAGCTACTATAAGAGATAAACTTCAAAAAGGTTTCAGTGAGAGTTGAAGAGAGATACAAGAAGGAACAAAAGTATAGTACTTAGGGAATAGAAGAAGAAAAAGGAAAAGTAAAGGAATTGAATCTCATTTCTCAGAGAAAGAAATTAAGTGAAAAAGAGTTTAGAGAGGGATATAGATTGAGATTGTATAAAAAGTTAGTGGGTGTTTTTTATTATTGAGAATGTGAAACTAAAAAAAGTTAAGGTAGTTAAGTATGGTAACGATGGTGGTGTGAAAAAGGGGTTATGTATTGGGACAGAGGGAGATGGAAGAGGTGTAGGATAGAAAAATAGTGAGTTATAATGAATAGAAAAAATGTAGTAGAATAGATAAGAAAGAGTTAGATGATATTAATGTCATAGGTAAATTTAGGGTTAGATGATTTTGGTAATAAGATAAATTGAATAAAATTTGGTATGGAAGTGTAACAGTATAAGTTTAAAGGGAATTGGAAGAGTAATATTGTAGATTATAAATTTGTAACTGTTAAGGTATAGGAGTGTTAAAGAGATAAGTATGAAGAAAGTAAGAAAAGTAAGAGAAGAGAGGAGAAAGTATCACAGCCAAATAAAAAGAATATAGATAACATTGTCAAAACTGTTCTGAATTTAAATGTATAAATACAAAAATCTCACAAACAACTTCAAACTTAAATTTAAATAAATATCAATAAAATAAAAAATACCCAAAACTACAACAAAAAACCCAAAAAATACAAAAAAAAAATAAATATAAATATATCTAAACAAAAAAAAAACACACAAACATAAAAAATAACACAAAAACAAATAAATAAAAAATAAAAATAAAAAAAAAAAAAAAAAAAAAAAAAAAAAAAAAAAACTATGTGCAGGAATCTGCGATCTCCGGAAGCCCCGCCTTTCCACGCAACTAAATCCCTTGTTTCCAGCGGCATCTGAGGCCTTTGGCCGGACTACCGTGACGCCCCGGCGCGACATCCCAAAATGGCTCACCGCCAGCTAAACCGATCTTCTTCGCGTTGACACAAACACTTTGGGACGCTAGACTTAACAGTTTTCTAAGCCCTCATTTCCGTCTATAACAGCACCACATGGATGAAACGCTTCATCAACTAGGCGAATTACTGCTCGGATCGGTGCCCACGGTAATTCTGCTGGCCCTGCTCTACGCGCTCTACTCGATGATCGTGCACAAGCCGCTGCGGCGCGTGCTCGACGAGCGGCGCGACAAGACGGAGGGCGCGGTCGAGAAGTCGCGAGCCGACATTGCAGCGGCCGACGCGCGCACCTCTGAATATGAACAGCGCTTGCGCGAAGCGCGCGCCGCGATTTTTCGGGCGCAGGAAGCGCGTCGACAGTCCGCGTTGCAGGACCGTACCAACGCCGTAAACAGCGCGCGTACCAAGGCTCAGTCGCAAGTGCAGGCGGCCAAGAAAGACATCGAGAGCGATCGCGCCAAAGCTGAAGCCGGGTTGCAGGGCGAGGCGGCAGCGCTCGCGCAGGAAATTATGCGACGCGTGTTGCAGCCCGCAGGAGCGGGGCGATGATGATCCTAACTTCGAAGACTTCGCTTCGTCGGACCATCCGCGCGGGCTTCCTCGCTGTGCTCCTTATCAGTTGCGCGAGCCTGGTCTCCGCGCACGCCCAGGAGCAGCCGGCCCCGGCCAAGCCAGAGGTGAAAAGCGAGCCCTCGCAAAATTCTGGCGGCCCCGGCCGGCGCCTTGTTCATGAGAGTCGCGAGGCCGCCGGTGAAGATCACGATCCCAAGGCCGAATTCGAGCAATCAAAATCGGTGAAGATCATCGCCGATCTGACCGGGCTCGACCTGCGCAAAGCGTACTGGCTCAGCATGGTCACAAATTTTGTTGTGATCGCGGCCCTTGTGATCTGGGCTGGACGCAAGTACCTGCCCGAACTCTTGCGCAACCGCACGGCTTCCATTCAGAAGGCGATGCAAGAGGCGCAGAAAGCTAGCGAAGAAGCGCGCCGCAAGTTGGCGGAGATCGAAGCTCGCCTCATGAAGCTCGACGCGGAAATCGAAGGGATACGCGACGCTGCCGCGAAAGAAGGAGCAGCCGAGGCGGAGCGCATCAAAGCGGCCGCAGAAGAAGACGCGCGCAAGATCGTCGCTGCCGCTGAGCAGGAAATCGCTGCCGCAGCCAAAGCCGCGCGGCGGCAGCTTACGGCGCACGCCGCCGACCTGGCAGTCGGGCTGGCCCAGAAACAGATTCGCGTCGATGCCGCCACCGATCAGTCGTTGGTCCGCAATTTTGCCGGACAGTTAGGCACAGCCTCCGATCATCCGGGAAAGGACGGGAATTAGCGCATGGCCTCCGTTGCCAGCACCTACGCCCGGGCCTTTGCCGACGTGGTTCTCAGCGCACGGCTGGATGCGAATCGCGCCATCGGCGGATTGCGCAGGATTTCAGGATTGCTGACCGAGAGCGAGGACTTGCGGCGCGTGTGGGAAAATCCCGCGGTGCCCGCCGAACAGAAGCGTAAGTTGCTGGATGCGATCGTTCAGCGAGAGGGAATTGAACGTCACGTCCGCAATCTCGTTGCGGTGCTGATTGACCATCGGAGAATTCAGTTTCTGGAGCGCATCACGCAGCAACTGGTGAAGGAACTCGATGCGCGCCTGGGATTGGCCGAAGCGCAGATCACCAGCGCCCGTGAATTGGGCGATGCTGAAAAACGCGTCCTCGAAGCCCAGGTCGAAAAAGTAACCGGCAAAAAAGTCCGTGCGCACTTCAACCTGGACGCATCTCTTCTGGGCGGCGCCGTGGTCCGCGTCGGCAGCACGATTTACGACGGCTCGGTGAAAGGCCAGTTGGAGAAGATACGGGAAGCAATAAGCTCCTAGCTGTGAGCGATGAGCTATGAGCGATGAGCATGCACACCCAAAATGATTCGCCCATTGCTCACAGCTCACGGCTCGAAGCTGTGAGCTGATGGCTGAAAGCTGAGAGCTATTTATGGCACAAATCAAGGCAGACGAAATCACCAAACTGATCCGCGAGCAGATCGAGAACTACGAAACCAAGATCTCCGTGGACGAGACCGGCACCGTCATCACGCTCGGCGACGGCATCGCGCGCGTCTATGGACTCGACAAGGTCATGGCCGGCGAACTCCTCGCATTTCCCCACGGCGTGGCCGGCATCGCCATGAACCTGGAAGAAGATCAGGTCGGCGTGGTGCTGCTTGGTGAATACACCGAGATTAAGGAAGGCGACGAGGTCAAGCGCACCGGACGCATCATGAGCGTGCCCGTGGGCGACGGCATGATCGGCCGCGTCGTGAACTCGCTCGGCGAGCCCATCGACGACAAGGGTCCAATCGCGAGTGATCAGTTCATCGCTTTGGAGCGCATTGCCCCGGGCGTCATCGACCGGCAGCCAGTGCGCGAACCCATGGCGACTGGACTGAAGGCCATCGACAGCATGATTCCGATTGGCCGCGGCCAGCGAGAACTCATCATTGGCGATCGCCAAACGGGCAAGACCGCCGTCGCGCTCGACACCATCATCAACAGCAAGGGCAACGATCTTATCTGTATTTACAACGCGATCGGGCAGAAGCGTTCGTCGATCGCGCAGGTGGTGAAGATTCTCGAAGACGCCGGTGCGATGGAATACACCATTGTGGTCGCCGCGTCGGCGTCCGAACCCGCGCCAATGCAGTACATCTCGCCGTACGCGGCAACCGCGATGGGCGAATATTTCCGTGACAGCAAGCGGCATGCGCTGGTCATCTACGACGATCTTTCGAAGCACGCAGCATCGTACCGCGAGATCTCGTTGTTGCTGCGGCGGCCACCGGGACGCGAAGCCTACCCGGGAGACGTCTTCTATCTTCACTCGCGGCTGCTGGAACGTTCGGCGAAGTTGAGCGACAAGAACGGCGGCGGATCGCTGACGGCCCTCCCGATCATTGAAACGCAGGCGGGCGACGTATCGGCTTACATTCCGACCAACGTCATTTCGATTACCGATGGCCAGATTTATCTCGAAACCGACTTGTTCAACCAGGGCGTTCGCCCCGCGGTCAACGTTGGATTGTCGGTAAGCCGCGTCGGCGGCAGCGCACAGATCAAGGCTATGCGCCAAGTGGCGGGCACGTTGAAGCTGGAACTGGCGCAGTATCGCGAACTGGCAGCCTTCTCGCAGTTCGGCAGCGATCTCGACAAAGCCACGCAAGCGCAGTTGAATCGAGGACAGCGTTTGGTTGAACTGCTGAAGCAGAATCAGTTTTCGCCACTGCCGTTCTCGAAGCAGATTCTGATCATCATGGCCGGCACGGGCGGCTTCCTCGACGATCTTCCTGTAGCGCAGGTTCGCGAGTTTGAAGCCGAACTTTACAAATATGTCGAGTCGACCAACCCCGCACTGCTGCGCGCGATCATGGAGAAGAAGGTTCTCGACGACACGCTAAAAGGCCAGTTGCAGGGCGTGATCAAAGAAGCGAAGCAGCAGTTCGTGGCGCAGAGGGAAGCGGTAGCGAAGTAGGTGAACTGTTGAGCGGGCGAAGGTTGCTCAGGTCCTTGTCGCGAGGAAGCTCCTCAGGATGACAAGGGTTTTAACTGAGAACTGACAACTGACAACTGGCAACTGGTTTTTGAATGCCTAACATTCTCGACATCCGACGCCGTATCCGCAGCGTGATCAACACGCGGCAGATTACCAAGGCCATGAAGATGGTCTCGGCGGCCAAGTTGCGCCGCGCCCAGGAGCGTGCGTTGGCGGCGCGTCCTTACGCGCAGATGTTGACGAATGTGCTGAAGTCTTTGGTAGCGCGCGCGGAGATTTACGATCCCGAGACCGGAGAGCCGAAGCATCCTTTGCTCGCGCAACGCGAAGAGAAGAGTATCCTGCTGATCGTCGTGACTGGCGACAAAGGCCTGGCGGGTGCGTTCAACGCCAACATCACGAAGGCCGCCGCGCGTTTCCTCGAATCGAAGGCAGGGAAAGAACATCGACATCGAGGCGGTAGGCCGCAAGGGACGCGACTTTCTGCGCCGGCGCTATCCGGCTGCGAAGGTGCAAACCCAAAGCTTGGCGGAACTCGCGGAATCGATCGACGCGGAGCCTGCGGCCGCCGAGCGTGCGGGCACGGTCCAGATCACCGGCGAGCACGTCGGCATTCTCGGCAAAGTGGCATTCGCGCAGGCGTCTGCGCTGGCTGAGAATGTGATTTCCCGCTACTGCCGCGAAGAAATCGATGCCGTGTATGTGGTCTTCAACGAATTCAAGTCGGTGATCGCGCAGCGCCTCATCGTGGAGCAGATTCTTCCTATCGAGCGAATCGGTGAGCAGGCGGTACGACTCGCCGAGGAACCAACGGAAGAAGAAAAGAAAAAAGCGAAAGAGGCTGCGATTAGCGCCGGTGTGGGCATGCATACGACCGAAGGTGCATCGGAAGCCGCATCGCAATTCGGAACCTCGCAGGTCGACTACATTTACGAGCAGCCGCCGGAAGAGTTGTTCCGCGCGCTTTTGCCAAAGTATGTGAGCATCCAGATTTTCCGATCGCTGCTGGAGTCGGTGGCTGCGGAACATGCCGCGCGCATGACGGCCATGGATTCAGCGACCAGCAACGCGACCGACATGATCGATTCGCTGACGCTGATCATGAACCGCGCGCGCCAGGCGAAGATCACGAAAGAGATCATCGAGATCGTCAGCGGCGCAGCGGCAATGTAATAGAGCTGCGAGCTTTGAGCTATGAGCTTTGAGCAAGCGGAGTGCTGGAATGAAGAAGGTCAGATGTTGGAGAGGGTGAGTCCAAATCGGCGGCGCAGGTTCGCCGCTCGTACCTCACAGCTCGGAGCTAATTTATGCCTGAAAACGTAGGACATGTCATCCAAATCGCGGGCCCCGCGGTGGACGTGCAATTTCACGAGGGGAAGCTGCCTCCGATCTATGAGGCCGTAAAGGTCGTGAGCGACGGCTTCACCGTGCCCAGCCCCATCAACGTCATTCTCGAAGTGCAGCAGCATCTCGGCGAAGGCCGTGTGCGCTGCATCGCCATGCAGCCCACCGACGGCATGGTGCGCGGCATGAAGGCCATTGACCAGGGCGGACCGATTTCCGTGCCCGTGGGCCGCGGCACTCTCGGACGCGTGATGAACGTGATCGGCGAGCCCGTCGATCAACTCGGCCCGATTGAATACAAAGAGAGGCTGCCCATTCACCGCCTCGCGCCCGCCTTCGACGAGCAGGCGACCACGGCCGAGATGTTCGAGACCGGCGTGAAGGTCGTCGATCTCATCCAGCCGTTCTTGAAGGGCGGCAAAATTGGATTGTTCGGTGGCGCCGGCGTGGGCAAGACCGTCGTCATCATGGAGTTGATCAACAACGTCGCCAAAAATCACGGCGGATTCTCCGTGTTTGCCGGTGTCGGCGAGCGCACGCGCGAAGGCAACGACTTGTGGTTGGAAATGACCGAGTCGGGCGTGATCAAGCCAGGCAAGCCGGCGGAGTCGAAAGCCGCACTGATCTACGGTCAGATGACGGAGCCTCCAGGGGCGCGTTTGCGCGTGGCGCTGACCGGATTGACGGTCGCGGAATATTTCCGCGACGCTGAGGGCGCCGACACGCTGCTCTTCATCGACAACATTTTCCGTTTCACACAGGCCGGATCAGAAGTGTCTGCGCTGCTGGGCCGCATGCCCAGCGCCGTCGGCTACCAACCCAACCTCGCGACGGAAATGGGCGAACTGCAGGAGCGCATCACGTCGACCAAGAAAGGTTCCGTCACGTCGGTGCAGGCGATTTACGTGCCTGCCGACGACTTGACCGATCCCGCGCCGGCTACGACGTTTGCTCATCTCGATGCGACCACCGTGCTTTCGCGCGCGTTGACTGAGATTGGAATCTATCCCGCGGTCGATCCGCTTGCGTCGACTTCGCGCATTCTCGATCCACGCATCGTCGGACAGGAGCACTACGACGTTGCGCAGATGGTCAAGAAAACGCTGCAGACCTACAAAGACCTGCAGGACATCATCGCGATTCTCGGTATCGACGAGTTGAGTGAAGATCAGAAACTCACCGTGGCTCGGGCGCGCAAAATTCAGCGCTTCCTGTCGCAGCCGTTCCATGTGGCCGAGCAGTTTACTGGCGCGCAAGGACGCTACGTCAAGATCGCCGACACCGTGAAAGGCTTCAAGGCGATCGTCGAAGGCAAGTACGACGACATCCCCGAGCAGGCTTTCTATATGAAGGGCCCCATCGAGGAAGTGCTGGAAGCGGCCGAGAAGATGAAGGCAGCGGCGTAAGAACAGTGGCTAGTGGCTAGTGATTAGTGATCAGTCGATTCAACCGATTCGCAACAAGAAATGATCACTGATCACTGATCACTGATCACCGCTCACTGTTCACTGACCACCAACGACCTATGGCGGAAGTTTTCCAACTCGAGATCGTCACGCCGGAAAAGAAAGTTGTCGACACGGCGGCCGAGGAAGTTCAGATACCGGGCAAGAACGGGTATCTCGGTATCCTGCCGGGCCATGCTCCGCTCATCACCGAATTGGCGGTCGGCGAAATCACTTTCCGCGACAACTCCGGCGAGCAGCGGCTTGCGGTCGCCTGGGGATTCGCGGAAGTGCTGCCCAACAAGGTGACGATTCTTGCCGAGACCGCGGAACGCCCGTCGGAGATCGACGTGGCCCGCGCGCAAAAGGCGAAAGCACGCGCCGAAGAACGGCTCACCAGCGGCGATACGAGCGTCGACGTGGACCGCGCTCTGGACGCGCTGCAGCGTGCGGAAGCCCGTATCGATGTGGCGCAGAACAAATAGCGTTCTCAGGCATCGCTGACGAAACGCACTTCCTCTGTCATCCTCCCGCCTGTCAAATGCCGAACTGATTTCATGTTCCCAGGAATGCACGCGACTCCAATGAGGCTTACAATTGTCTCGTTTGTCTCAGGAGCAGCCATGAATTCTTTTCGCACTATTCTCGTTGCCTCTCTGTTTGTTTTCCCCACTTTCTTAGCGGCGCAGCAAGCCAAGCCGGCGCAACCTCCAGAGCGGCCACGATGGCTGATGACGCCCGAGGTGCATCCCGACGACAGCGTTACCTTTCGCTTCCTCGCTCCGAATGCGCAGGAAGTGAAACTTGCGCGCGAAGGTGCGGAGCCTGATAGCGATGCAGAAAGGATGACGCGGGCGTCTGGAGCGTCACCACCGCGCCCCTCGCTCCCGACTACTACGGATATTCCATTCTCGTCGACGGCGTGCGCATGCTCGATCCCTACAATCATCGCCTGGTGCCGAACCTTCTGACGCCGGCGAATGCCGTCCACGTTCCTGGGCCGAAGTCTCTGCCATGGGAGTTGAACGACGTTCCCCGCGGCGAACTCCACGTGCATTTCTATCGTTCAGAAGTCGCTGACGATGAGCGCAATTTCTTCGTCTACACGCCACCGGGCTATGATCCGACGGCGAAGACGACCTATCCCGTGCTGTACCTGCTTCACGGCTACAGCGACGACGCGAGCGCATGGACGCTGGTCGGTCACATGAACGTCATCCTCGACAACCTGATTGCGCAAGGCAAAGCCAAGCCCATGATCGTCGTGATGCCGCTCGGCTACGGCACAATGGAGATTATCCGGCTCGGCTGGGGCGCGTGGGGCCACACGGACGTTCGCGACAAAAATTTCTCGAACTTTCAAAAAGCACTGTTGGCCGAAGTCATGCCCAAGGTCGAGAGCGAATACCGAGTGACGAAAGACCGCGAAGACCGTGCGATTGCAGGGCTCTCGATGGGAGGCTCGGAGTCTCTGTTAACGGGTCTGAACAACCTCGACAAGTTTGCCTGGATCGGTTCGTTCAGCGCGGGCGGCCTGCCGGAGCCACTCGAGAAGGATTTTCCTAGCCTCGACAGCAAAGCCAATCAGCAGTTGAAGCTGCTCTGGATCGCCTGCGGCACCGAAGACCGCCTAATCACTCCCAACCGGAACCTGCGAGAGTGGTTGAAATCGAAGGGCGTGAATCATACCGACATCGAGACGCCGGGCATGCATACCTGGATGGTCTGGCGAAGAAATTTGTCTGAGTTCGCGCCGCTGCTATTTAAGTAACACAGATGCGATCGTAAGGACGTTACTTGCGCCGTCTCTCTCGCCATCGTTCGGAACGCCGTCGGCAGAGACCTGGCAGGCTACGTCCCTGTGAATTGATACCGGGCCACGGGCATCGAGTATAAGGCAGCGGTGAGCGGGAAATCGCTACCGCGCTGTTTAGTTTGTTCAGGACATGGAGCGCTCGCGCGCTTAGTTTTCTACGAACGATTGGGGGCTTATGTGAGAAGCATTTTGGGTTTTGTTTTGGTTTTCGCGGCGTGCCTGATTTTGCTAGCTGCCGCGCCTGACGATAAAGCGCCGAAGGCGCCGTTGCCTCAATATGATGCCAAGGGCGACCTTCAACGTCCGCCCGACTACCGCGAGTGGATGTTTCTCTCCGCCGGATTCGGCATGAACTACAGTCCCGGTCCCGACAGCCATGAGATGTTCACCAACGTGTTCGTGCAGCGCTGGGCGTACCACGAGTTTGCGAACTCGGGCAAATGGCCGGAGCAGACGATGTTCGTGATCGATGAGCGCGACGCGGCCAGCCGAAGCTCCATCAACCAGAAGGGACACTATCAGACGGATCTGATGGGACTCGCGGTTGAAGTGAAAGACTCGGCGCATAATCCGGACAAGTGGGCGTACTACGCTTTCAATGCCGAAGGTAAATCCGCAGGAGCCATGCCGCACGGGAACGGCTGCTACGCATGCCACGACGCGCACGCCGCCGTTGAGCATACGTTCGTGCAGTTTTATCCCACGCTGAAAGTGGTTGCGAAGAAGTTTGGAACGTACAACGAGGCGCGCGAGCAGGTGGCCGACGCGAAGTGATTGTGTGGGGCGGACACTCTTGTCCGCCGCTTTTGACTTTAGGATTAAAGCCGTAGACGTCGGGAACAGCACTTCGCACAGGGATCTCCTCACTTGATTACTGCTCTATCCCCGGCCACCCCTATTTGCGGCTCGGCGCGACCTTGAGCAATTCCCAACCTTCCATGAACCGCTCGTACTTATGCCCCTTCTTATGCGGCGATAGCCAGATGTTCCCCTTCAAACGAGTCGCCACCCGTGCTGGAAGGATGTACCACACGTCCGCCGGAATCACATACGCCGCCATGAAATCAATCTGCCGGACGGTGTAGAGATGCTCATCGCTATCCGGCCGCGTGTTGCAGACGTAAGACGCGCCGACTTTATAGATCGTCGACTTCACCTGCACCCGCATGAATCGTCCTGCCCACTCCGCGCCAACGTCATAGGGTGATGACTCGCCCCATGGCCGCACCAGCCCGAAGCCCAACTCCTTCAGGCGCGCCATAAACACCAACTCCGCCCATTCTCCCCGCAGCTTGTGATTCTTGATTCTTGCTCCCAAACCCACCATGCACATGCTCCTATTCGCCCATTTTTCCCCATAACGACGGGCGCGGCCCGTGAAGGCCGCGCCTGTAGTCATCGAGTTTTTCGTCAATTCTATTCTTTCATCCAGGTCAAGCAGTTTCCAACAAAATCACAAGTTTTCGGATCCGCAATTCCCACTTTGGGAACCTGCCCTCGGTTCGCCCTCAGTTCCACGTGCGCATTTCATCCACATTGCCCTCCTTTGTTTTTCCCGCCCCATCTGCGAAACTGACCACTGGGCACTAATCACTGTTCACTGCTCCCATGGGACGCATCCACGTTCTTTCCGAGACCGTCGCCAACCAGATCGCCGCCGGAGAGGTGGTGGAGCGGCCTGCGTCAGTGGTGAAGGAGATGCTGGAGAACTCGCTCGACGCGGGTGCGACGCGCATCAAGATCAGCGTGGAGGCCGGCGGGAAGAAACTCATCCAAATCACCGACAACGGATGCGGCATGGTGCGCGATGACGCGATGCTGGCGTTCGAGCGGCATGCGACTTCGAAGATCAAGAATGCCGAAGACCTGCTCAGCGTGGCTACGCTCGGGTTTCGCGGGGAAGCGCTGCCGTCGATTGCGTCGGTGTCGCGGCTGCGGTTGGAGACGCGGGCTGAGGAAGAGGCCGCAGGCACGGTGGTCGAAATCAACGGCGGGAAGATTGCGCGCGTGGAAGAGGCCGGGCTGCCGCTGGGGACTTCGATCACTGTCCGAGATCTTTTCTTCAATGTTCCAGCGCGAAAGAAATTTCTGAAGGCGGAGTCGACCGAGTTGTCCCACATTGCGTCGCTGGTGACGCATTATGCGCTGGCGCATCCGGAAAAACATTTCGAGTTGCATTCGGCGACGAACGCCATGCTGGTTGCGCCTCCGGTGGCGGGATACAGCGAGCGGGTGTATCAGGTTTTCGGCAAGGAGACCCTTGATCAGTTGATTCCCGTGGCGGCACGGCAGCCGCTCGAGCATGTGGGACTGCCGCAGCCTCCGCCGTGGCGACGGAAGGAAGTTGATGAAGACGGCGAAGAGATTGCTCCGAAAGATCCGGGGGAGATGCGGGTTCACGGATTTGTTTCGAAGCCCGAGATTCAGAAGCTGAATCGCAATTCAATTTTTGTGTTCGTGAACGGAAGGTTGATTCGCGACCGGCTGGTGCAGCACGCTTTGACGGAGGCTTATCGAAACATCATTCCACCGACGGTGTATCCGGTGGTGCTGCTGTTTCTGGAAATGCCAGCCGCCGAGGTTGACGTGAATGTGCATCCGTCGAAGACCGAGGTGCGATTCCGCCAGCAGAGCGTGATGCACGATTTTGTCCGCGACTCGGTGCGGGCAGCGCTGATGAAGGCGCGTCCAGTGCCGCAGTTTGTGACGGAGATGCGGGCGCACGCGACGGCGAGCCAGGCGCTCACGCCGGGAGCGATGACGCCAGGGATGGAAACCTGGGATCCCGCGTCTGGCGCCGGTTCTGCGGCGGGTGATCCAGAACCTGCATTTCTCGACGCGAAAAATGGGGCACCCGGGGATTTTCTGAACCCGGGCGGATTTGCTTTGCAGGCTCCGGTGCCGCCGCCGATTTCACAGCGATTTCAGTTCGAGGGCGGCATTGCGGTGGAAGCGAACGCCGCAGTGTCTTTGGCGCGCGGAATCGAGACGATTCCGGATAACGGGTGCGTGCCGGCACTCGACGTCGGGGAAGAAGAACCGACACTGTCGTCATTGGGCACACTGCGGCCGCTGGGGCAGATTCGGAATTCATTCATTCTCGCGGTCAACGAAGATGGATTGTGGATCATCGACCAGCACGTAGCTCACGAGCGCGTGCTGTTCGAGCGGATACTGAAGCAGAGGGCGGCACAAAAAGTTGAGAGCCAGCGGCTGTTGATGCCGATCGTTCTGGAACTGTCTCCGGCGCAGCAGGCGGTGTTTTCAGAGATCTCCGACGAACTGCAGCACAACGGATTTGAGGCCGAGCCGTTCGGCGCGCGCAGCGTTGCGGTAAAAGTCGCTCCCGCGGGCGTGGATGCGGCGGCGGTCGAACACATGCTGCACGAATTGCTCGATCAGTTCTCGCGCGAAGAGCAATCCCTGAACCTGGAAAAGATTCGCGCGCGCATCGCGGCGTCGATCGCGTGTCACGCTGCGATTAAGGTGAACATGCCGCTGGAGCAGAACAAAATGGAATGGCTGCTCGCGGAGTTGGCGAAGACGGACCATCCAATGTCGTGCCCTCACGGACGGCCGGTGGTTCTAAGGTATTCTGTGAAGGACATTCAGAAGGCGTTTAAGAGGATCTAGCTTTGAGCTATCAGCATCAGCTGTCAGTAAATGCGCCTCGTTTTGCTGAAAGCTGACGGCTGAGAGCTGTTCTTATGACTGATCTCGAACTACAACAGCTGCGGCGCGAGAAGTGGCGACTGGATGGGAAGGCCATCCGGACGATTGAGCAGGCGCGCGCGTTTTTGGAGGATGTGGGATTTTGCCTGATGTATCCCAAGCGTCCGGCGTTGCTGGTGCCGACGTTTATTGGGGCGTTCGTGGGGGCGGAGGATCGACTGCCGGGGTGGCAGCATGCGTTCAAAGATCCGCGGGCGGCTGAGGCGACTGAGTTGATGGTGCGGTTGCTGCGCGAGCGGACGGCGTTCGAGGCGAATCTGTTCGACGAGAACAATGGATTTCTGGTTGAGGCGTCGGTGTTTCCTTATTTCTATGCGCTGGTGGGCGAGCGGAATCCGAAGCTTGCGCCGAAAGCGGGCTCGCGGTCCGCGTATTCTGCGCTGGCGTGCGATGCGTTTGAGTTAATCCGTCGCGATGGTCCGATCTCGAAGCAGAAATTGCAGGAGGCGTTGGGCGGGAGCGTGTCGCTGGCGGCACTCGACGGCGCGTTGGGCGAGTTGTGGTCGAAGCTGCGGATTACGCGCGTGGATTACAAGGCGAGCGAAGGGTCGGTGTGGGACGTGCTATACCGGTGGGCTCCGGAAGCCGTGAAGGCGGGTGTGGGACTTTCGGTGCAGGAGGCCCTTACGGCGCTATTGTCAAAATATCTCGATTGCGTCGTCGCAGTGGAGCAGGCGGACCTGGAGATCTTTTTTGGAAACGTAGTGGCGCGGTCGAGGGTGCGGGACGCGGTAAATGCGCTGCTGGCTGCGCGGGAGTTGAGCTTCGTGCATGTCAGCGGGCAGATCGATGCTGCAGATCACGCCGGAGAAAGTTGTGGTGGCGCCGGCTGCTCGGCCTGCGGTGCGGTGAGCGTTTTGTTTCGGAACACGACCACGGGGGCTGAAGCCCGGTTCAATTCTGGTCGCTTTTCGCGGCGCTCAAAGCGCCGCTCTTCCACTGATCGTGCACGTGTTACGGAACTCCCGATATCAGCACGTCTTTCCTTCCTCATCATCAGAACTATGCGCGGGACATCTGATCGAAAAACTTATCGCGGACGCCTTGCGCCTTCGCCTACTGGGCTGCTGCATCTGGGGCATGCGCGGACGTTTTGGACTGCGGCGCGGCGGGCGGCGGAGCAGGGCGGCGACCTGATCTTTCGCAACGAAGATTTGGATTCGCAGCGGTGCCGGGCGGAGTTTGTGCAGGCGATGTTTGAGGATTTGCGCTGGCTGGGAATCGAGTGGAGCGAGGGGCCGGATTGCGATGGGGCGGTTGGTCCTTATGCGCAGAGCGAGCGGCGGGAGTTTTACTTTTCGGCGTGGAAGACCTGCTCGAACGGGGACTGATTTATCCGTGCACATGTTCACGGAAGGATGTGGCGCTGGCGGCGGGGGCGCCGAATGAGGGAGAGGATGAGGCGGTGTATCCGGGGACGTGTCGGCCTTCCGTCTCCGAGGCCGCTCGGCTTCGCATTCGGGGGACAGCCGAGGCGGCCGTCGCCACAGGGACGGGGGAGGACTCCGAGCCGCGCGGAGTGAATTGGCGGTTCCTTGTGCCCGATGGGGAGGAGATTTCTTTCACTGACTTGCATCTCGGGGCGCAGCGGTTTGTGGCGGGGCGGGATTTTGGAGACTTCATCGTTTGGCGTCGCGATGATGTGCCGGCATACCAGTTGGCGGTTGTTGTGGATGACGCCGCGATGGGGATTACTGAGGTTGTGCGCGGGGCGGATTTGCTTAGGTCAACCGCTCGGCAGATTCTTTTGTTTCGGGCGCTGGGACTTCCGGTGCCGGACTATTATCACTGCGATCTGGTGCGGGATGAGGCAGGCGTGCGGCTGGCGAAGCGAAATGATGCGTTGAGCATTCGGCGGCTGCGAGAGTTGGGATGGACGGCGGAGCGGGTGCGGGAGTGAGTCGGGTCTCGGACTTCGGGTCTCGGACTTCGGACTTCGGACCTCCGACCTCAGTTTGGACTTCTGAGGTCCGAGGTCTGAAGTCACTTATGGCATACCACGAAGCCGCTCGGCTTCGCCTTCGCGGGACGGACGAATGCGTCCGTCGCCACACCAGCCCAACACACGAGCCCAACACACGAGGCCAACACACCAGTCCCGCCACATGAGTCTGCCGCTGCAACGTGTACAATCTTTAACTTCGAGATGAATGAACCTTCGGCCAACCTGCAAAGTCCACGAAAACTGATCATTGCTATTGATGGACCCGCCGGGGCGGGGAAGAGCACCATTGCTTCGCGGCTGGCGCGCAAACTAGGGTACGTCAACCTGGAGAGTGGGGCGATGTATCGCGCGCTGGCGCTGAAGGCGATTGAACGCGACGCTTCGTTCGACGATGAGGCGGCGCTGGTCAAGCTGGCAGAAAATCTCCACATTCAGCTTGAGCCGACCATTGGCGGGAACCGCACGCTTCTGGACGGGAGAGATGTCTCGTCACGGATTCGGGAGCGGGACGTCAGCGAGGCGGCGTCGCGCGTGTCGGTGCATCCCAAGGTAAGGGAATGGATGGTGGCGCACCAGCGGGAGATGGGTGCGGGCGGCGGTGTGGTCATGGAAGGACGCGACATCGGGACGAAAGTTTTTCCGGATGCGGATTTGAAGATTTTTCTGGATGCCGATCCGGTGGTGCGCGAGCAGCGTCGCATGGCTCAGCAGAAGATCAAGGGCGAGGTGGCTGCTACGGTTGCCGCGGAGTTACGGGAGCGCGACCGCCGGGATCGCACGCGGGCGGCTTCTCCGCTGGTGGCGGCGGATGATGCGGTGCTGATCAACTCCACTTCGATGAGCGAAGACGATGTGCTTTCGCAAGTGGAAAAATTGGTTAGAGAAAAACTGGCGCGCTGAGAGATTAGTTTGGGAGGCTTTGTCGTCTCGTTTGTCTTTGTAGCTTGCACGCGGAAAGTGTCAATTTGCGTGAGCGAGTGCCGGTGCCACCACAAGAAAGATTCCATCGAGCATGGCGTGCATCAGTATGCAGGCCGGTAGATTGCGGCGCCAGAGATAGAGCCCCGTGAGAACCGCGCCCACAGCTGCTGGAACAATGAGTGCACGGCTTAGACCGTAGAGGCCCATGTGGCTGATGCCAAATACGGCAAGGGAAATCAGTCCCGCCAGCCAGCGGTTGCCCGTCAGATGCGCAAGCTCTTCAATCGCGTATCCGCGATACAGAAACTCCTCGCAGACCGCCGCGGTGAGCACGAGAGCAATGCGCAAAGTCAACGGCACCTCTGCCAGTTTGTGCAGATCGGAGAGAGAAGTGGGCATAGCCGCCACGCGGCTTGCGATGCCGCCCAGGATAAGCGCGAGAACGAGGCATCCCAGGGCCGCCACGAGGTCAACTAATCCCAATCTGCGAATTCCGAGATCTGAGGGCTTCCATCGCCGAATCGAAAACGCGATGACGCCGAGGACGAGGGTGACCGCCCATTTGACACAAACGTTGACAACCTCATCATGGGCGTTCGTGAGGTTGTGGGCAGAGAGTCCAGGAATTAAAAATAAGAAGGGCCAGGCAAAGGCAACTGCCAGGCCCAAGATTGCGAGTCGTGTTCCGCGAGATCCCGACTCAGGGGGCGTCATCAGTTCTCGGTGGGTTCGACCTGATCCTTCGGCGCAGGCAAAGATTTCCCTGACTTGGGAGCGGGTGGCTCCGGCGGCTTTGGCGGCTGCGCACTGGCTTTGCGGATCTCAATGCCTTCGTGCTCATTGTTGAGCACGACGTGAGACGCGGCGTTGCCGACGCTGCCGCTGGCGTTGGCTTCGCGGTCGTCGTTGTTCACTTTGAGTTCGGGGAAGTCGGATTGAATTTCGCCACCGCGGGTGCGCGCGTCGAGGCGGAATCCGGCTTTTTCGGGCACGCTGAACTGAATGTCGCCATCGCGATTGTCGATCTGGACGTTGCCCAGTTTGCGCATCACGACTTCGACGGTGCCGTTGTCATCCTGCAGGCGGACATCGCCTGAGACGGCTTCGAGGCTGATATTTTTCGAGCGCGTGGTCAGGTGCAGCGGGCCGGTAATCTGGTCTGCGTGGAGATCGTCAGAATCGAGATCAAGCGAACCATCGATGCGCGAAAATTCCAGATCCGTGCGCGAAGACTTGAAGGTGACGGATTTTTCGATCCGCGCCAGCTTCACACTCTCCTGGAATTCGCCGTCGAGTTGCGCGGAGCCCTTCACGTCGGCGAGCGAGACTTCGTTGACCCGGCCTTCCACGTGCACGTCTCCGGTGATCTGCTCGACTTTCACCGAGCCTTTTTCCTGGCTGACTTTGACGTTGCCGTTTACATCTTCGACCGATGTATCGGAGTGCTGAGCGGCAATGTCGACATTGCCGTCGCGTCCAACGACATTCACGTCGCCGCGGCGCGAGGTAATGGTGACTGGCACTTTGCGCGGCACCGAGATGTCGAGATCGGTTTCGACAGGATGGTCTCCGGCGGCTTCGACCATGGCGTTGAGTGTTACCAGACCGCCAATGGTGGTGATGGTGGGCTTGGTTTCCTTGTTGTACTTGTCGGCGTCGCCCTGACTGTCGGCGCCAACTCGCTTGCGGACGACGACCGTGATGTTGTTGTCTTTGTCGTCGGCGGCGTGCACGCTGACCGCGCCGTGATTGTTAATGATTTTCAGAGTTGACCCTGCGGGGAAGGCCTGCTCAAGGTGATCGTCGAAGTTGTAGGTTTGTCCGAAGATGTTGGAGAAGTCGTCGTCGCCCAGATTGATCTGATCGCGCAGGCCGGACCAGTTGTAATGTTCGACCTGGGTCGCAATTAGACCGAAGACAACGATCATGATGGCGAGGAAGACGCCGCCGGCGCCGATGCCAGGCGCGCGATATCCCTCGCGGCGCGCCTGCTGATGCTCGATGAGCTTGATCACGCCCCATAGAATGAGCAGCACCGGCCAGTAGCTGGCGAAGAGATGGGCCAGTCGGCCCAGCGACAAAATCCGCATGGTGCCGAGCAGGCAGACTGTGCCGAGCACAATGAGGACGAACGGTCCAGCGAACGAGCGGTGCGGCCTGGGCGGTAGTGGTGCCATGGGCGGCGTGACGGGTGTGTACGGCGCGTTAGACATTGTTCACCTCGCCAGAGGAAGGTGGCTGTTCGGAACCCGGCGTCGCCTGCGGAGGCGTTGAAACCGGCGGCGGAGTCGGAGGAACACTCGGCGGCACGCCGGGAGGCAGTGGTCCGAAGTGTCCTGCGGACGACGCATTGCTCTGCATCAGCTTCACGACGCCAATCACCAGCAGGAGAGCGGGCCAGGTTTTGCCAAAGCTCACACGCGAAACGCTGTCGAGCAGGAACAGGACACCGAGGGTGACGAGCACTGAAGGCCCCATCAGTTTCCGAGTGCGGCAGCGTTCGCAGCGGCAGGCCAAACTTCCGCCGATCAGACCCCAATGTTTGGCAAAGAGCCAGACCCCGAGCCCGATCAGGATGAGCGGCCAGAAACGATCTAACCCGAACTCAAAGAGTCCGGCGGTGTGGAGCAGGAACAGAACGCCTAAACCGATCAGGACAGCGGCTCCGGCGGGGACCTTGGTGCCTTCGAACTTTTCGCCAGCGCCAAATGCCTGCGCAAGGCCGAACGGATCGGGGGCAGGTTCTCCCATCTGGATCGCCTTCGCGCTGCGAATCGCGTCGATGATCTGGTAGACGTAGAAAAATCCCATCGAGATCGCGATGAACGTGATCATGTACCACGGAAGATCGGAACTCACTCCGAGGATCATGAGCACCATGATGACGAGGTGGGACAATCCCTTGGCGTATTGGCCGGTGTAGACGGCACCGACGCCGATGGGGAAGAATCCGGCAAGGATTCCAGCTACGGCAGGATTCGGACCAGTGTTCATCCCGGGCCGAGGCGCCGAGGGCGATCCCATGGGCGGATAGACGGTTTGTACGGGAGTAAATCCCGCAACCGGGGCGGAGCCGGTGCCTTCCATACGTGAAGCGAGGCACGACTCGCAGTAAATTACGCCGCGTACGTCGCGGGTGCATTGGTTGCAAAGTGGCTTGCCGCAAGTTCGGCAGAAAGCCACCGCAGCTGTGTCGCTGTGAGTGGCGCAGTTCATACGAACCTCCTGTCAGTGGTCACCGACACTACAGGCAGATCGTCTACAGATGGACCCAGGGGAGCGCTAGCCAGAATGAGTTGACTATCGGTCTGGCTGTAGTTGCGCTCCTGCTTCTGCTCGGGCTGTTGTGTTGTGTCGTTCTTGTTGTCTTTCGGTTTGGCCGGCGCGGGCTCGACTGGTCGGACGTTGCGCTTTACCTGACGCGCGAACGCCTCCAGTTCGTACACGACGCGGACGTTTTCGTAATAGCGCACGACGCGAGCTTGAGTGCTGTAGTACGTGCGGCGGATTGCGGCGGGCCGCAAGCTGATCTCGCGTATGTCGGCGGGTTTGACGCCGGCTACGGTCAGGCCCACCGACAGCGCGAAGAAGGCCATGCCGAACGACATGGCAAACCTCGGCTGGCGAACGGCAGCCCAGATCGGCTCAAGCGAGGCCTGCACGTGCTCCAGCCAGGTAATGCGGGGCTGGGGCGCGCGTGCGGTGGCCCGCAGGCGTTGGGTGTCAACGCCCGTTGTGGATGCCAGGATACTGTTGACCAGGCTGGCTGGAGGCTCCACCTCCGTGAGACCCTTCAGCCAGTTGCGGCCCGCCGTCACTTCGGCGAACAGCGGACTGCACGCCTTGCAAGTGCGGGCGTGAGCCTGGAAGCGGTCGAGTGCGGTCCCGGTCAGGACGCCGTCGAGGGCGTCCGAGAGCAAGAGCTCGAACTCGTTACACTGCATTCCGTTACTGGTCTGGTCTGGCATCACATCACCTGCCTATAGGTACGTTGTAGCAGGCGTGCAAGTTCCGCCCGCCCTCTATTTATTCTTGATTTCACGGTACCCTCCGGAACCCTCAAAACGGTGGCAATCTCGCGGTAGTCCATATCCTGTAAGTCCCTTAGAATCACTGCTTCCCGAAGTTCTGGCGAAAGTTTCGATAAAGCTGAATGGACGGTCTCGCTGACCTCCCGGCTGCGTACGTGGGCGTCGGGGGGAGCGGATTGGTCAGGAATTTGCTCACTGAGCGGCTGCGCGTCCTCGTGGTCGGAGGCAGCGGTGTCCATGGAGTCGGTCATCCGGTCCTGTTTGGTCTTGCGGAAGTGGTCGACCAGCAGGTTGCGCGTGATGGTCGTAACCCAGGTGACGAAGGCTCCTTTGGTGTGGTCGTAGCTGGGGAGCGTGCGGTACATCTTGATGAAGACTTCCTGGGTGAGATCCTGGGCGTCGTCGGAGGATCCGGCGAAGCGGTAGCAGATGTTGTAGATGCGCCGGTTGTAAGTCTGCACAATTTCCTCCCAGGCGGCGGAGTCGCCGGCGATACAACGCCGAACCAGCATCGCGACGACCTGGACGTCTTCCACTTGCGCTCCCCGGAAACTGCGCGGTGAAACCGATCAGCGCGGAAAATGTTTCTCTGACGAGAACATCTCCTGAGCCCGCGCTACACAAGACAATACGTGTGAGCTGCGATTAAAGTTCGCCCGCAAGGCTTTGCAGAACATGGAATTGTAGCAGTCGGTACCCATTGGGCGGTTACCTCGCGAGCGTGTGAGGGTCAGGCAGCGCGCGGTGGCTTTGAGAAAGAACAGCGCCTGAAGGCGCAAGCATCGTGCGTCCGGGGACGCGACGCCTGAAGGCGTCGCCTGATACGAATCGATGACCCTTTAAGCGCAGCAACACTTACCCGGGTGCGGCAACGCTCACCGCAATACGCGAATCGCTGTATGCTGATGTCATTGGTACAAAGCATCTAACCCTGTCTGCATTGTTGTCTGGTGCAGCGTGAAGATGTGCACAAGTCTCAGCAAACGTTGATTGGGGCGTGCGCTCGGACGAGTAGGAACTCAGTTTCGAGAAGAGGGATCAACTCCATGAAGAGGAATGTTCCAAATACTTACGGGCTGCTAAGCGCGCTGTCAGCTTTGCTGACGGTTGCTTTTCTCATCACCGTTTTTTCATTTCAAGCTACCGCGCAAGATCAGGACCAGGACCAGGACGATCCTCCAAGCCGCGTCGCGCGACTTGGATATATGGAAGGTTCCGTTTCGTTCCAGCCCTCAGGAGAAACCGAGTGGGTGGAGGCGGTTGCGAACCGTCCCATGACCACGGGCGATAGACTTTGGGCCGATCAGAATTCTCGAGCTGAACTGCAGCTCGGATCTGCCTCCATCGATCTCGCGCCGAACACCGGTTTTTCGTTTCTGAATCTCGACGACAACACGGTTCAGATTGAGCTCTCGTCGGGAATCCTCAGCGTGCGTGTGCGCGAATTGGATCGCGACGACGTTTTTGAAATCGACACGCCCAACCAGGCATTCACAGTTTCGCAGCCTGGAAGCTACCGCATAGAAGCGTCCGAGGATGGCACCTACACAGTCGTGACTATTCGGGATGGAGCAGGCGAGTCCACCGGAAACGGGCAGAGCTACACGCTGCATGCCGGGCAGCGCACCACGTTCAGCGGGACAACGTCGCTCAACGCCGAGGTGCAGCAGATCGGCCCTCCCGACGGTTTTGATCAGTGGGCCGAGGCGCGCTACCAGCGGTACGACAATTCGCCATCATTACGGTACTGTTCGCGCGAAATGGTTGGGTACGCCGACCTGGACGACAACGGCGATTGGCAGCCGGACCAGAACTATGGGAATGTGTGGTTTCCCAGAGTCGCCGTGGGATGGGCCCCTTATCACGATGGACATTGGGCGTGGATTGATCCCTGGGGATGGACATGGGTGGACGATGCCCGCTGGGGATATGCGCCATTTCATTACGGGCGCTGGGCCTCGATCCGCGGGCGCTGGGGATGGATTCCCGGACCTCGTGAAGTTCGTCCGGTGTACGCGCCGGCGCTGGTCGCGTTCGTGGGCGGGGTCGGCATCGGGGTCGGCGGAAATGTCGCATGGTTCCCCTTGGGCCCGCGCGAAGTGTACGTGCCGTCGTATCGTGTGAGTCGCGGATATGTCAATCGCGTCAACGTCAGCAACACGACGGTGAACGTCACGCAGGTGACCAACGTCTACAACACGACGATCATCAACAAGACGACAAACATCACGAATGTCACGTATGTGAACCGCAACGTTCGGGGAGGAGTTACAGAGGTTCCACAACGTGCGTTTGCGAGCGCACAGCCCGTGGCGCGAACGGCAGTCGTGGTCGATGTGCGTCGGATGTCTGCCGGTCCGGTCAGCTCGAGAGCGGCTGTTTCTCCAGTGCGAGAGGCCGTTCTCGGCGCGCATGCCAATACGGCAAATCGTGTGGCGGCGCCTCCACAGGCGATCGCGAACCGTCAGGTGATCGCCAAGGCTGCGCCTCCGCCGCCTGCGGCTTCGTTTGCAGCGAGGGAACAGGTGCTGTCTCGAAATCCCGGCCAGCCTGTGCCTCGCCAGGAGATGCAGCGTTTGCGTCCGGCGAACGCGCCGGCTCGGGTGATGGTGAGGCGAGCGCCGCCGAGTAAGCCGGCGACCGCGACGCCAGCGCCCGCGTCGAATGCAGGGCAGCCAATGAATCGTCCGGGAAATCCGCCGGCAGGGAACGAGCGTCCCGGGGCGAATCCGCCGGCAAATCCAGCGCCCAGCGGCCGTCCGCAACCGGGAGGGCAGCCTGCGGCGAAGCAGCCTGCGCCGAATCGTCCACCAGCGAATCAGCCTGCGGGAAATCAGCCGACTCCGAATCGCGTGGAACCGACCCGGCCGCAACCGAGTCAGCCGACGCCTACCCGGCCCGAGCCGAATCGGCCTGAAACCAATCGTCCAGCGGAGCCGCCGGCGCACACGGAACATCCGCCAACGGCTCAGCCGCCAACGACTCCGCCAAACAATCGTCCTGAACCGAACCGTCCGGAACCGAATCGTCCGAACGAAAATCGGCCCCAGCCCAACCAGCCGGACGTATATCATCCGCAGCCGAACCAGCCGATGCCGCGAAACGCAACTCCTGACAACCGTCCCGAGCCGAATCGCCCGCAACCGAATCGGCCGGAGACGAATCGGCCGCCGGAGCAACCGCGCAACCAGCCTGCGCCGCGGACGCCGACTCCTCCGCCGAACGATCGTCCGCAGCCACGTACTCCGCCGCCGGCGGAGACCCGACCGGCGCCGCCAAAGCAAGCGCAACCGGCCAGACCGCAAACGCCGGATGAGAAAAAGCGTCAGGACGAGCAAAAGAAGAACGATCAGCATAAGAACGATCAGCATAAGAACGACGAGAAACCCAAGCCTCCGCAGTAAGCCAGCCGCAGAATTCACAGGCACCCCACAGTTCGGGGTGCCTCTTTTTGTGCGAAAATCCTTCCACCAGATGTGCCGTCGGCGAAGTTGACGGAAACGTTTCACCTCTCAAGTTCACTATCCAGGAATCAGGCCCCGTTTGCGGAACCGGGAATGATTGGACAACGGCTATCGCATTACCGGATCGTGGAGCAGATCGGCGCCGGCGGTATGGGCGTTGTCTATCGCGCGCACGATGAGCAACTCGACCGCGACGTCGCCATCAAGGTGCTGCGGCCCGGCTCTCTCGTCGATGAATCCGCACGCAAGCGTTTCCGCAAAGAAGCGCTGTCTCTCGCCCGCCTGAATCATCCCAATATCGCAACCGTGCACGAGTTCAGCAGCCAGGATGGCGTGGACTTCCTGGTCATCGAGTACATCGCAGGCGTGACTCTGGATGCGAAGCTTGGGCGAGGGCCGCTGCCCGCGACAGAAGTCTCGCGTCTGGGAGTGCAACTGGCGGCAGGACTCGCGGCGGCGCACGAGCAGGGAGTCGTGCACCGCGACCTGAAACCAGGCAACCTGCGCCTGACGACCGACGGGCGTTTGAAAATTCTGGACTTCGGGCTCGCACAATTTACGCCGCAAGCCAGCGACCTCGGCGTCACGATGACGATGACGCAATCGCAAGAAGCCAGCGGCACGGTTCCCTACATGTCGCCAGAGCAGTTGAGCGGAGAAGTCGCGGACGCGCGCAGCGACATTTGGGCGGCGGGAGCGGTGCTGTTTGAGATGGCGACCGGGAAGCGGCCGTTCCGGCAGACTGTGCCGGCGCTCCTCATCAACGCGATCCTCAATAGCACGGCGGAAGCGCCGAGCATCATCAATCCGGAAATTCCCGCAACGCTGGATCACGTGATTCTGAAGGCGCTGGAGCGCGATCGTGCGCGGCGGTATCAGTCCGCGGGCGAATTGGGTGTGGACCTCGAGCGCCACGCAACGATCAATCGCACCTCAAAAACGGCGCGAGGCCCGAACCGGCGAAACACGTTCGTGTTGGCGGGCACAGCCGCAGTGGTGCTGGTGCTTGCGATTGTTGGATTCCTGTTTATCTACCCGCAGCACAAGCGGCTGGCGAATTCGCCTTCGACGCCCACCGTGAACCGGCGCCGCTCGGTTGCTGTACTCGGGTTCAAGAATCTATCGGATGATCCAGCGAAGTCGTGGCTTTCGACCGCGCTCTCGGAAATGCTGACCACGGAACTCGGGCAAGGCGACCAACTGCGCACGATTCCCGGCGAGAGCGTCGCGCAGATGAAGTTGAGCCTCTCGCTTCCCGACGCTGAAAGTTATAGCCAGCAGACTCTCAAACGCATTCGGCAGAATCTGGGAAGCGACGATATCGTGGTCGGCTCCTATCTCGCATTGGGCAATGGGCAGCTGCGCGTGGACGTGCGGCTGCAGGACGCGATCGCGGGCGAAACGCTGGCATCGGTTTCAGAGAAGGGGAGCGAGTCGGAAATCGACAGCCTGGTCGGACAGGCCGGTGCCGAGTTGCGGGCAAAGCTGGGCGTCGGGGCGCTGTCGGACGAGCAGTCGGCATTGGTGCGCGCATCTCTGCCCTCGAATCCTGAAGCGGCGCGCTTATATTCCCTGGGCTTGCAACGGCTACGGGTGTTCGATGCACTTACGGCGCGAGACTTGCTCGAGAAGGCGGCGACTCTGGAACCGAACCATGCGCCGACTCACTCCGCTCTCGCGGAGGCCTGGTCGGTGTTGGGCTATGAAGCGAAGGCCAAGGAGCAGGCCAAGCGGGCGCTGGCGTTGTCGGCACAATCGTCGCGCGAAGAAAAATTGCTGATTGAGGGTCGCGCGCACGAATTGTTGTCGGAGATGCCACAGGCCATCGAGAGCTACCGCGCTCTTTGGCAATTCTTTCCCGACAACGTCGACTACGGGTTAGGGCTCATTCGCGCGGAGATTGAGGGTGGACATCCCAACGACGCCGAGAGCACGCTCGCGGATTTGCGCAGGCTTCCGATGTCTGATGCGGACGCGGCACGAATCGATCTCGCCGAGGCCAGCATTGCAATGGCGGTGAGCGACTTCAAGCGGCAGCAGGCCGCGGCGGAACGTGCGGTGAATCGCGGCCGAACCGTGGATGCGAACCTACTCGTGGCGCAAGCGCTGCAACTCGAAGCGGAAGCCGCGGAGCGCATGGGGCAATCGCAGAAGACGGTTGATCTCGCGAACCAGGCGGGTGCTCTGTATGTGCAGGCGGGCGATCGCCGGGGCGCGGCGCGTACCTTGCTCATGGTCGGAGACCTGCTGTTTGACCAAGGCGACTTCGCGGGCGCTCAGAGTAAGTTCGAGGACGCGGTGCCTGTGTTTCAGGAAATCGGCGCGGAGAAAAGTGTTCGCGCCACCCAGGAACGTATCGGCAACGTTTTCTACGCAGAAGGGAAACTCCGCGAGTCCGAGAAATATTATGGGGAAGCGTTGCGCTTCGATCGTGAAATCAACGATCCCTATGGACTCGCCAGCGACTATGGAAACATCGCCAATGCGATGGACGGGCTTGGGGATTTGATGGGCTCGATGAAGATGCAGCAGCAGTCGCTCGATGCGTTCAACCAGATCGGCGACCGTCGTGGCGCGTCAGCGACGCTGAACAACGTGGGCAATCTCTTTGTGGAGATGGGCAACCTGCCCGAGGCGAAAAAATATTACGAGCAGGCGTTGGATTTGACGCGAGAGATTGCTTACCGGCGCGGGGAGCCGTACCCGATATCAGGTATTGGCGATACTCTGCTGGCGCAGGGCGATTTAGCCGGAGCTCAAAAGCAGTACGAGCAGGCGATCGCGATGTGCAAAGAGATGAACGACGAGGACTTTACCGCTCAGCTCAACGTTGGATTGGCGACGATTGCTCTTCTGGAGAAGAAATATGCCGACGGCCAGGTTCTCGCTCGGCAGGCCACGCAGGCATACGAAAAATCCAATTCGTTTGGCAACTGGGCATGGTCCGAGGCTGTTTTTGCGCGGAATCTGCTTGGGGCGGGGAATCTGATGGACGCGCAGGAAGCGGTGTTGAAATCGCTGGCGCTCGCGAAACAAAGTTCCGGCCAGACGTATGGATTCGAAGCGGCGCTAGCCGACGCTCGCGTGAAAGCAAAGTCAGGCAAGTCCGCGGATGCGCTCAAAGAACTGAATACGACGCTCAATTCCGCGCACAAATTCGGCTACCGGCTCTACGAGCTTCAAATCCGTCTGGCGATGGGTGAGATTGAGATGGCGTCTGGCGCCGCGTCTGCTCGCTCTCATTTGATGGCGCTCGATAGGGAAGCCACCGCGCAGGGAGCGATGCTCGTCGCAAACCAGGCGCGGGAGTTGATTGGCGGCATGGGGAAGTAGCGATCGGGTCTTCACTAGCTCATCCGCAGAGTTAGCGAGCAGGCAGAGCAAAAGCGTCAACGCAAAGGACGCTAAGAATTCGCAAAGGACGCGAAGAAAATTCCGCGCCTCGCGAATTACTCGCTCGTGAAGTAATCCACCGTTACGGGATTTTCGAAGAGCGAGTAGTCGCGCGTGACGACGGTGATGCCGCTCTCGGTGACGAAATAGCGCTGCCGGTCGGCCTCGGCGTCATAGCCGATCGTGGTGCCCTCTGGGACGTGGACGTCGCGGTCGAGGATCGCTTTGCGGATGCGGCAGCGGCGTCCGACGCTCACGTGCGAAAAAAGAATGCAGTCGTCCACTTCCGAGTAAGAATTCACACGCACGTCAGGCGAGAGGATCGAGTTCTTCACGATGCCGCCGGAGACGATGCAGCCGTTGGATACGATGGAATCAAGCGCGGTGCCGGTGCGTCCCGTCTCCGCGAAGACGAATTTCGCCGGTGGGTATTGGCGCTGGTGCGTACGGATCGGCCACTCTTCGTCGTAAAGATTGAAAATGGGCGAGACCGAGACGATGTCCATGTTGGCTTCGTAGAAAGCCTCGAGCGTGCCCACATCGCGCCAGTACAGAGCTTCTTTCTTATTCTCGTCGACGAAATCGTAGGCGAAGACGCGGTAGTCATCGACCATCTTGGGCAGGATGTCTTTGCCGAAGTCGTGGCTGGACTGCGGATTCTCAGCATCCTTGAGCAACACGGGAATCAGAACGTCAGCATTGAAAAGGTAAACGCCCATCGATCCCGCGACCTTCGATGGATTGAGGGGATAGCGCAGCTTCGTTACCTTCGGCTTCTCCTCGAAGCCGTTGATGCGGCCATCTTTGTCGACGTCGACGACGCCAAACTGGTACGTCTGTTCAGGATCGATCTGGATGGTGGCCAGCGTGATGTCGGCAGCGGAGTCCAGGTGCTGCTTCATCATCTTGCCGTAGTCCATTTTGTAAATGTGGTCGCCAGAGAGAATGAGGACGTGCTTGGGCTGCTCGGAGCCGATGGAATAAATATTCTGATAAACCGCGTCGGCGGTGCCCTGATACCACTGATCGCTGACGCGCTTCATGGGAGGCAGGACTTCGATGAATTCGCCGACCTCGCGGCCAAGAATGTTCCAGCCCTCGCGGATATGGCGGTTGAGCGAGAGCGCCTTGTACTGCGTGAGAATGTAAACCCGGCGCAGGTCGGAGTTCAGGCAGTTGGAAAGCGTGACGTCGATGATGCGATAGATGCCGCCGAAAGTGACTGCGGGCTTGGCTCGATCGCGAGTGAGAGGATACAGGCGCTCCCCGGCGCCACCTGCCAAGAGAACCCCGAGAGTATCTTTCATGACTTCCCTCAGATTCCGTCGCTGTGCTTCTTGCCCCAGCGGAATCTTGTCTTCCGCACGGCAGATGCGAGAAGAAAACAGTAGATGTTAGCACAGCGTGCGGGGTTGCAACCTCATCGTGAGCCAGGACCGTATAATGCTTCCCGAACACGCCGTTTGGAGTCGGTCGAACCGTGACGCGAAATAAAAGGCCCACACGATTGCAGCAGCGACGATCTGATGGACCGGATCGCGGGAATCCTCGCCTCGACAAGGCGCTTGGGATGGAACAAGGGACGGAATCAGGCGTCACGCGGCGCGATTTTCTGAATGCGACGTTGCTGGCCTCGGGCGGAGTGCTGCTGAATGCGGCGTCCCCGGCGGAATTGCTGGCGGTGCAGACGAAGTCGGCTTCGAATGAAAGTCCGAATGAAGACGAGTGGACTGGCTACGGAGGCGTCGGCGACTACGCGAACTCCAACGGCAACACGCTCGCAGTTCTCGAGGCCGGCCATCAGATTCGCGATCGGCGGTTCGAAAGCCTGCCTGCGAGTGTCATTGACACCGGCGAAACTTACGATTGCGTCGTTGTCGGCGGCGGCATTAGCGGTCTGGCCGCGGCTCTAATTTTTCGAAAGCAGGCCGGGAAAGGGAAGACCTGCCTGGTGCTCGACAACCATCCGATTTTCGGCGGCGAGGCCAAGCGCAACGAATTCTTAGTCGACGGACACCGGTTGATCGCGCATCAGGGCTCGGCATTTTTCCCGGTGCCGTATCCACATAGCTTTATCGCGCGCTTCTACGAATCGATTGGACTGAAGATGCCGCGCCTCGAATATCAGAAGTGGGGAGGCTCCGCGCCGGAGATGAAACTTAGCACCACGCCTTATCTCGGTTCGGCACCGAACGCCACGTATTTCGGCGCCAAATTCGGCCAGCATCAAGGATTGTGGCTGACTGATCCCTGGGGTAAGCAACTCGATAAAACTCCGATTCCGGCGAAGGCGCGGGAGGAGTTGGCAAAATTTCAGTCGTCCAGCGATTCGGATGTTCACGCGCCTGAGTACTCCGGCGATGCGATCTCGCTCAAGCTCGACACGATCACGCTCGAAGATCACATGATGGCGCGAGGTGGCATTAGCCGAGAGACAATTCGCGAATTTCTGTCGCCGGGAGATGGCGCCGGCTATGGACTCGGGCCTGACGCGCTCTCAGGTTTCACCGCTTATGCGGCCGATATGCTGCATCCGCTCGACATCAGTGACGAAACGGGGCAGCAAATGTTTCCCGACGGCAACAGCGGCATCGCGCGGCTGATCGTGAAGACTCTGATTCCCGAGTCGATCGTGGGCGATCACTCTCTCGAAGACGTCTGCCGCAACGCGGTGAACTTTTCGGCGCTGGATCATGCAGGAGCAACCGCGCGAGTCCGGCTGGGCTCAACTGCCGTGTGGGTGAAGCATGACGGCGACCCGGCGAAAGCGGAATCCGTGACGATCGCCTACACGCTCGGCGGGAAGACTTATCGCGTGAAGGCTCGCTCGGTGGTGATGGCGGGTGGAAGCTGGACCACACGTCACATCGTGCGCGATCTCTCCGCGGATCGCGCAGAAGCTTACGGCCAGTTTTATCGCACGCCCTGCATGATGGCCAACGTCGCCGTACGCAACTGGCGTTTCCTTTACAAAATGGGGATCTCGGGTTGCCAGTGGTTCGAAGGGCTGGGGAGTTATCTCCAGGTGCGCAAACTCGCGACCTGTGGCGCGGACTCGCCAACGATTGGGCCAGATTCGCCGACGGTCCTCACGCTGAAAGTTCTTTATGCCTATCCCGGGCAGACGACTGAGATGCAGGGGCACATGGGCCGCGCGGAGATGATCGCTACGCCATTTCGTGATTACGAGCGGCAGATTCGCCAGCAGTTCACCGACATGTTTGCGCGGTCGGGATTCGACGCCTCCCGCGACATTGCTGGAATTATTTTGAACCGCTGGGGGCACGCGTATCTGAGCCCAGCTCCGGGATTTTTCTTCGGTAAAGACGGCAAGCCCGCGCCCGGCGACGTGCTGCGCGCCGCGCCCTTCGGGCGAATCGCTTTCGCGAACACGGATCTATCGGGAGTGGCCGATCACAGGTCTTCGATTATTGAGGCGGATCGCGCGGTAGGGCAGTTGCTGGATCAGGTGTTAGCGGCGTGAGGACGGTTCAGCGCGGCTATTTGTCCTTGTCGTTTTTCTCTTCCTCGATCTTGATGCGGAGCGACTTCAGAAATTTCAAGTCCTGATCACTGACCTTGAATTCAGGATTCGTCGACAGCGTGGTGACCAACGAAGTCTTGTCTGATTTCTCACCCTGCTTGCTCACGCCAATGGTCGCTTCGAGCACCAGAAAAATGTCGTAGCCGCCTTCCTTGATGCGCGAAACAACTTCAGAAATCTGCTCGGAATCCGACAGAGATTCGTTGATCGCGTCGCCGAGTTCTTTCATGAGCTGCTTGAGTTGTGGATCCACTGAATCCCCCTCTTAACGTCAAACCTATCACGATCCTGCGTCGTGGTGCAGTCTTATCAGGAAACTAGCCGAACGCGTCCCCGGCCATACATGCCGGATCTAAGCTGAGCGAGATCGGGAGAGATCGGTTGCATGAGTCCCACTTCGTTAGATGCCGGCGACGACAGATCGGTTCGTTCCCGGTACGGCGGCGCGTGCGTGTTGCGTCATTGTAGCGCTGGAGGCTGCTAAAATCGAGCTGTGAGCAAGGTCTCAGCCTTACGAAAAATGGGAGTGGTGGCGCGGGTTGCGGGCCAGCAGGCCGGGCGCAATCGCATGCTCAACGCCATGATGGGCGCCGCGCGTACGACCGCGCGCTCGTTCGCACATGTTCTGCATTTGCTGTGGCTCGAGGTGACGGGAGTCGTTTTCCTGGTCATGGCCCTGAGCTTCGCCGGTGCCAGCGTGAAAGAGTACGGAAAATATCATGCGGGCCAGATTGGCGTCGGGCGCGTGGCGGTTGCCATCGTTTTCGCCGTCACCTTTGCCTGGTTTGGCTTGAGTTCGTTCTGGCGAGTGCGAAGGAAGAGCCAGCGCCAGTGAGCCTGCCTTGCACGATTCTGTGACTTGCGCGTTTCGATTCATGACGGATTGTTCGGGGAACCGATGACCGAAAAACTGAATCCTCGCACCGACGCCGCCGCCGAGATCGAAACTTCTTCTCATATTCCCGTAAATCCGCTCTACACGCCCGCCGATCTCAAAGGCTGCGACTACGAAAGCGAAGTGGGATATCCCGGCGAGTATCCGTTCACCCGCGGCGTGCAGGCCACCATGTATCGCGGCCGCCTCTGGACCATGCGCCAGTACGCGGGCATGGGCGACGCCGAGGAATCGAACAAGCGCTACAAATATCTGCTGGCGAATGGCACGACGGGACTTTCTGTGGCGTTCGATTTGCCGACGCAGATCGGGCTCGACTCGGATCATCCGCTGGCCGCGGGCGAAGTCGGCAAGGTTGGCGTTGCGATCGATTCCATCGAAGACATGCAGCGGCTGTTCGACGGCATCGAGCTGACGAAGATTTCTACATCGATGACCATCAATGCGACGGCGTCGATCCTGCTGGCATTGTATGTGGCCGTCGCGCGGCGGCAGGGCGCGGACATTCGCAAGCTTTCGGGTACGGTGCAGAACGATGTGCTCAAGGAATACATTGCGCGCGGGACATATATTTATCCGCCGCAGCAGGCCATGCGGATCATCACCGACATGTTCGCGTGGACGAACGAGAACGTTCCTGACTGGAATACGATTTCGATCTCCGGCTATCACATGCGCGAGGCGGGATCGACCGCGGTGCAGGAAGTCGCGTTCACGCTGGGCAACGGCATGGCCTACGTGGAGGCGGCGATCAAGGCGGGACTCGACGTCGACAAGTTTGCGCCGCGGGTTTCGTTCTTCTTCAATGCGCACAGCAATTTTCTGGAAGAAGTGGCGAAGTTCCGCGCGGCGCGGCGCATGTGGGCGCGCATCATGCGCGAACATTTCAAGGCGAAGAATCCGCGGTCGTGGATGCTGCGCTTCCACACGCAGACCGCGGGATCGACGCTAACGGCGCAGCAACCGGAAAACAACATCGTGCGCACGGCGATTCAGGCGATGGCCGCTGTGCTCGGCGGCACGCAGTCGCTGCACACGAATTCCTATGACGAAGCGCTGGCCCTGCCCACTGAGCAGGCGGCGCGCATCGCGCTGCGCACGCAGCAGATTATTGCGTATGAGTCGGGCGCTCCGCAGACAATCGATCCGCTGGCGGGATCGTATTACATCGAATCGCTGACCAACGAAATTGAAAAGCGGGCGGCGGAATATCTGGGGAAGATCGAAGTGCTCGGCGGGATGCTGAAGGCGATCGAGCGCGGCTTCGTGCAGAAAGAAATTCAAAACGCCGCGTACGAATACCAGCAGCGTGTGGACGACGAGGAAGCGATCGTCGTCGGCGTGAACCGGTTTGAAGTCGAGGAAGAGAAGGCGATCCCGATTCAGCGAATCGATCCGGCGCTGGAACCGAAGCAGGTCGAACGGCTGCGAGCGCTGCGGGCGAAGCGCGATGCTGGTCCGTGGAAGGCAGCGCTCGCGGGCGTGGAAGAGGCGGCGCGCTCCGGCGCAAACGTCATGCCGCGCATTGTGCTGCCGTCGAGGCTTACGGCGACTGTGGGTGAGATTTCGGATGCGATGCGGCGGGTGTTTGGGGAGTACAAGGAAGCGGTAGTGATTTAGGGAGCATTCTGCGCTTCCCCCGGTCGGGCTTCCAGTGTAAGGGCCTGATAGTGTCAACCCCGATTTGGGCAAAGGTGTTTTGCGGGGCTACTATGTTTGAAGCATCGCCCTAAAGGGGGTCAAAGACGTGGGCACAACACCAGAGTGGATGCACGTTTTGGAGCTTGGCGGAATATTCGGACTAGCCATGCTTTTGTTCGATGCAATAAGGGATCGTGATGTTGTTGCAAAATGGCCGAATCTCTTCGCAACGGCGGTCAGCGCTCTTTTGTTCGGAATGCTTGAAGTCTTTGGATGGCGCGTTCTCCATGGAGGAACCGCGCTGCTTTTTTGGGTTGCATTTCTAGCGGCATGCGGCGTTGGGTTTGTTATCCGTCGTGCACGCAGGCGAGCAGAAATCGATTCAAAGTTGCGTTAACTGTCTTCGAATTGTCCGTTGATGTCGCTGCTCGCTGTTGAAACGTCGCCATCTCGCGCATTGATAGCCCGAGGCGCTGAGCAGACGGGAAAGGCCAGCGGCAGATCAACGAACGATTAACAGCAGCGGATAGGAGTGTCCACTCCACTCTTACGCCGGTTGGGCTTGCATTTCGGCGACGACCGCGTCCAGGTGCGCCAGCGTTTCTTCCACCGTCAGCGAATACATTTCGCGGCCTATGCCTTCGCCTGCTTCCAGCGCAGCTTTCAGATAGTGTCCGGCAATTTCCTGGGCCAGCGAGTCGGTGATCGACCTGCCGGTGCGCTTTTTGTATTCGACCCATGCGGGATGCGGCAGCGCCACCCAGACCTTGCGTCCGTCGACCAGAAATTTGATGTCGACCGCATCGGCATGGCGCGTGGCGATGGCCACGATCATGGCCTGGTAGACGCAGTGGACCGGCTTCTTCGTCCAGCGATCGGTGGCGGTGAAATTCTCGAACATGAGTAAAACTATAGCGGAGTAGCTTGGGCCGCGGCAAACTTGGTTCGGGCTTCAGGCGTCGGGCCTCAGACCTCAGGCGTCAGGTGCGAGAGAGGCGAGCGCCCATGGCCGAGGTGCGGACTTGAGGTCTTGGGTCTTAGGTCTTGGGTCTGGTCTTCTGCGTCCGAAGTCCAAGGTCCGAGGTCCGGCGCCCCGCGCCTTCCTTGACCCCGCGCGGCGTGCGCTGCTATACATGCCTTCGCCCGAAGGGACTCCTTCAATGCTCAAGCGAAATTTATCCTGGATCGTTCTTCTTCTCTCCATACCCGCCGCCCAGGCTGCCACGAAGCCCGCCGCAAAGCCCGCCAGCCCGCGATTCGAGATTTCTTTTCCCAAGGACGTGAATGCCGCGCCGCTCGATGGCCACGTCCTACTGCTGATCTCGAATAATGACGAAAGGGAACCTCGCTTCGAGATCAGCTTCGACACAACCACTTCGCAGCAAGCGTTTGGCGTCGATGTCGACGGACTCGCGCCCGGCATGCCCGCCGTCATCGACGCATCGACGCTCGGCTATCCCGCCGAGAGTCTGAGCGACGTGCCCGCGGGTGATTACTGGGTGCAGGGCGCTCTCAACATCTACGAGACATTCCATCTCGGCAACGGACACACTGTGAAACTGCCGCCGGACAAGGGCGAGGGCCAGCACTGGCAAGTGAAGCCGGGCAATCTCTACAGCAAGCCGGTGAAAATTCATTTCGATCCCAAGTCCGGGCTGACGATTCGAATTTCGCTGAGCGAGAAAGTTCCCCCCGCGGAAGACGAACCGAAGGCCATCGATTCCATGAACGGATGGAGCGGCGCCAACGACGAGCACGCGATTGTCGACAACAAGTGGGTGAAGCACATCCGCATTCAGAGCGACCTGCTGACCAAGTTCTGGGGACGGCCCACATATCTTGGCGCCGTGGTGTTGGTGCCTGACGGATGGGCGGAGCATCCTGAGGCGCATTATCCGCTGATCGTCGAGCAGGATCACTTTCATCGCGACCTGCCGGGAGTGATCTCGTTTCGCACCACGCCGCCCGGCGACAACCTGAAAGACGGCGATTTAGCCGAGGCGAAGAACGGCTACAAGCTCTACCAGGATTGGACCGCGGGCCGTGTGCCGCGCGTCATCGTGCTCACGATCCAGCACGCCACGCCGTATTTCGACGACTCGTACGCCGTCAATTCTGAAAATGTTGGACCCTACGGCGACGCCATCACGAAGGAACTCATTCCTTATGTCGAGAAGCAATTCCGCGGCATCGGCCAGGGATGGGCGCGCGCCGTCTACGGCGGTTCCACTGGCGGTTGGGAGGCGCTGGCCTCGCAGGTGTTTTATCCCGACACTTACAACGGAGCTTGGGTGTTCTGTCCCGACGTCGTCGATTTCCGCGCCTACGTAGCCACCAATATCTACGAGGACAAGAACGCTTACTGGATCGAGACTCCCTACGCGCGCGTGCCGCGGCCATCGATGCGGGAGCCCGACGGACTTCTATTGTCGACCATGGAGCAGATGAATCGCTACGAACTTGTGCAGGGAACGCACGACCGGTCGGGCGAGCAGTTCGACATTTGGGAAGCGGTGTTCAGCCCGATGGGCGATGACGGATATCCGAAGCGTGTCTTCGACAAGCGCACGGGAGTCATCGACCACGAGACGGCAAAGTACTGGAAGGAGCATTACGATCTGAGCGCGATCATGCAGCGCGACTGGAAGACCCTGGGGCCAAAGCTCGCCGGGAAATTGCACTTATATGTGGGCGAGTCAGACACGTTCTATCTCGATCGCGGTGTGCATCTGTTGAAGGATTTTCTGGAGTCGACCACCGATCCCTACTACCATGGCACGTTCGAATTCGGCATGCGCAAACCGCATTGCTACGCCGGAGACATCGATCCGGGCGTGGGATTGAACCAGCACTACTGGCCCGAGATGGTGAAGCACATGGAGGAGACGGCTCCCGCGGGCGCGGATTTGAAGAGCTGGAAGTATTAAATGTGGAGCGGACACTCTTGTCCGCTGGTTTTGACTTTGAACTAGCAAAACGCAAAGCAACCACAACTGCAAGAGCAGCGGGCAGGAGTGCCCGCTCCACATGCGCTCCTTCGGGTAACATGGATGTGTGCCAACCCGGGCTCCGAACAAAACTAAACTCATGATTCTTCGCGCGCGGCAGCTGAGCGCACTGCCGTGGCTTGTGCACGGCTTTTCGACGCGCGTTGGAGGATTCTCGCGCGCCTATGGCAAGGGCGATCTCAACCTTGGCTTCACGAAAGATGATGCCAAGGCCGCCGTTGAGCGGAATCGCGCGGCATTTCTTCACGAACTCGGCGCCTTTACTCGCGCGAGGCGCAGCTCAGGAAAAGCCGGACCGCGGAAACCGGGCGCGTCGCTATGGCCGCTGGTGACGCTGCGCCAAGTACATTCCGACATCATTCGCTGCGTGGATTCTGTTGCAGATTTGAATCGCGAACCTCTCACCGGCGACGGGATGATCACCGCGATTCCCGGCCTACTGCTGGCCATTCAGACTGCGGACTGTCTGCCAGTAATTCTCGTTGATACGAAGCGCCACGCCGTCGGCGTGTTTCATGCGGGCTGGCGCGGAACGGTGAAGCGCATCGTCGAGAAAGGCGTAGGCGAGATGCATCGCTGTTTCGGCAGCCGTCCTCGCGATCTTAAGGCGGCGATTGGTCCCGGGATTCAGGGGTGCTGCTATGAAGTGGGCGAAGAAGTTCGCACGAAATTCGAATCGCAATTCGAGTACGGAGCCAGCCTGTTCCGCGAGGTCAAGGATTCCGATCCGGTGCGCGAGAAGTATCCGCTGCTATTTCTGACGGCGCGCGCGCCCGGCCACAGCGAGTTGCCAACGAAGATATTTCTCGACCTGGTGGAAGCCAACCGCCGGCAGTTGTTGGCCGCGGGCGTGCTGAAGAAGAATATCGAAGCGTCGGAATTCTGTACTAACTGTCGTCCGGACCTGCTGTTCTCCTACCGCGCAGAAAAAGGGAAGACGGGGCGGATGATGGGAGTGGTGGGAGTGCGGGAATAATAGGTTAGTGTGGCGCGGGCACCCGCCCGCGAGGGAGTTCGTTTGAAGACACGACTCGCAACCGTAGTGCTGTCGGCGCTCGCGCTTCCAGCAGTCGCAGCTTGCGCCCAGGTGTCCCCCACCCAGATCGACGCCATCTTCGCCCCTCTAAAGTCCACCAACGCTCCGGGCGCCACGGTCCTCGTCGTTCACGACGGGCAGAGTGTGTTCCGCCGCGGATATGGCGTTACCGATCTGCGCACGATGCATCCGATCGATTCGAGTACGAATTTCCGGCTGGCCTCGTTTACCAAGCAGTTCACGGCGATGTGCACCATGCTGCTCGTGCACGACGGCAAGCTGCGCTACGACGACCATCTCACCGACATCTTTCCTGAATTCCCGGCCTACGGGAAGCCCATCACGGTGCGCAATCTGCTGAACCACACTTCCGGGCTGCCTGATTATGAGGACATTCTCCAGGAGCAATATCCGAATACTCCGGACGAAAAGATTCCGCAGATTCTCGATGCGGGCGTGTTGAAGCTGCTTGAGCAGCAGTCGGCAGGCAAGTTCCCGCCCGGGTCGAAGTGGGAGTATTCCAACTCCGGCTATGCGGTGCTGGCGATGATCGTGGAGAAAGTTTCCGGCAAGCCGTTCGGCGAATTTCTGCGCGAGCGAATTTTCGTCCGGCTAAAAATGCAGAATACTCTCGCTTACCAGAAGGGAAAGAACGAAGTGCCGCACCGCGCCTACGGTCACACAAAAGACAAAGAGCACGTGGCGCGAGACCGATCAGAGTTCGACTTCTGCCGTGCTGGGCGACGGCGGAATTTATTCCTCGATCGACGATCTGGCGAAGTGGGACCGCGCTCTTCGCGAGCATACTCTGCTCAGCGAAGCGGAGATGCAGCCTGCCCTGACTCCGGTGCAGCCCGCCGGAGGTCCGCCGGAACTCGACGGCCACGCGGTCGCCTATGGCTTTGGATGGTTTCTCGATCCCTACCGCGGCCACGCGCGCATGTGGCACTACGGCGAGACGGTCGGATTCCGGACTGCGATCGAGCGCTTTCCCGCCGACAAGTTGACGATCATCGTGCTGGCCAACCGCGCAGACGCCGATGCTGGCGGACTCGCGCTGAACGTGGCGGATCTGTATCTGGGAATTAAGCCGTAGCTATGTTTTGAGTGGGGAGAGCCGCCGTCGGCTGTCCTCCGCGGAGGCGCGGCCGATGTCGAGCCGAAGTTCTCACCAAAGAAAAAGGGACGTTGCAAGCAACGTCTCTACGAGCAGATTTTTCTGGGTTACGCCGTAGGTGGCGCTGAAGTTGTTGGCGGCTGAGGAGTTGGAGGCACCGCCGCGGCGGCGCTGTCGTTGACCAGGTCCTTCAACTCCTTGCTGGGTTTGAAGAAGGGAATCTTCTTCGCGGGAACTTCCACGCGCTCGCCGGTCTTAGGATTGCGCCCGACCCGGGGCTTGCGCTGGCGGGTGCGAAAGCTGCCAAAGCCGCGGATCTCGATCTTGTCGCCGGCGCGCAGCGAGCGCACCACGCTGTCGAAAATCGTCTCCACGATCACTTCACTGTCTTTCCGCGTAAGCTCTGCTAAACGCGAGACTTCGTCAATCAAATCGGCTTTGGTCATACGCCCCTCTTAATTCCCCATGGCACTCGCCACATACGCGGACGCCACGAACTTAGGACCGGCCGAACCGCCGCCGCTCCACCTCCATAACCTTCTCAAATTTCAGGGGTTTCATGCAAGTTGCGACTGAGGAACTCTCAGGGGTCTTTGAACGAAGTCAGAACTCAGAGGTTAGAAGTCAGAATGAGCCAAAGTTACGAACGGTTCATCTACCTGGATTCTATTGAAACACCTAGGCTTAAGTACCCACACTACTTCTGCATTCTGACTTCTTATTTCTGCACTCCCGCATCACTTCCACAGGTAGTAGAACCCGATCTCCTGATCCATCAGCTTCTCACGCGTGGGAATGTATTGCGAGACATCGCCCAACAGCAGGTCCATGAGGGTCTTGCGATCCCTGTCCGGACGCACCAGCGTCGGCTCGCCTTTAATGCCGACCATCTTCGCGGTCTCGGCCACGGCGGTCTGGAAGTCGCCTACGCCGTCGATGAGTTTCATGGAGAGCGCCTGCTCGCCCGTCCAGACCTTGCCGTTCGCAATGGACTTCACATCGTTGAACTTCATGCCGCGCCCGTCGGCGACCGCCTGCACAAACTGCCCGAACATGTTGTCGATGAGCGACTGCATGTAAGCCTGCTCATTGGGAGTGAGGTCGCGCGCCGGATTTCCCGTATCTTTGAACTCGCCCGTCTTCAGCACGACGTCCTTGAGCTTGGCCCACTTCAGCAAATCGCCGTAGTTCACCCACTGGGCAATCACGCCAATGGACCCGACGATGCTGCCGTTGTCGGCGTAGACTTTGTCGGCCCCCGAGGCTACATAGTAGGCGCCGCTCGCGCCCACCGTCTCAATCGACACCACGACTTTCTTCTTCTTCTCGGTGCGGACACGCTTGACTTCGCGATAAATCTCTTCCGAGGCCGCCACGCCGCCGCCCGGCGAATTCACGTGCAGAATAATCGCCTTGATCGACGAGTCGTCGCCGAATTTCTTGAGCTGATCTACCACGGGCTGCGGCGAAAGAATTACGCCGTCGAGATCGACCACGCCAATGCGGTCACCGAAACCGCCGAGTCCGGCGTCGGCGCCTCCCGCATGCAACGCGAGGTAGACTAGCGAAAACACGGCCAGCACGAAGAGGAAGAACGCTCCTCCACCGATCAGAACCCAGAGCAGTGTGCGCGAACGTCGTTCAGACATGAGGAAAGTTTAGCACCAGCGCGAGGCTTGGGCCCGATTCCACCCCTGTGCGCAGCTCGATTTCAGCCGCCTCATCGACAGGTGCGATTTTTCTCGCTTCACGATTTTTCTTGCTTCGCGACTGCGGTGAACGGCAAAATGTCGCGTCAGCCCTTCTAACGTTTCTTCATCGACTTCGCGTCAGGTTGTTCGAGGAGTCTTCATGAATCGCCTCAGGTTTTGTGGCGGACTTCGTCCGTCGCTCGTGGTCGCCGCTGCTCTCGCGTTTGTGCTGCCCGTGGCAGCGCAGAACTTCAACATCCAGGAGCGCACGCTGAAGAATGGGATGAAGATTCTGGTGCAGGAAGATCCTTCGATCCCCAACGTCGCGCTCTACGACTTCTTCCGCGTCGGATCGCGCAACGAGCATGAGGGAATCACCGGCCTCTCGCACTTCTTCGAGCACATGATGTTCAACGGCGCGAAGAAATATGGTCCCGGCCAGTTCGACAAAACCATGGAGGCCGCCGGAGGCAACAACAATGCCTACACCTCCAACGACATGACGGTCTATCAGGACTGGTTTCCGAATTCCGATCTTGAACTGATCTTCGAACTGGAAGCGGACCGCGTGCAGTATTTGGCCTTCGACCCTAAGATCGTCGAATCGGAGCGGCAGGTCGTCTATTCCGAACGGCGTCTCAGCGTCGACAACGACAACTTCGGTTTGCTCGATGAGCAACTGGAAGCGGCTGCGATCATCGCACACCCTTATCACTGGTCGGTGATCGGCTGGCCGTCGGACATTGAGAAGTGGACACTCGACGACCTCAAAGCCTACTTCGCGAAGGGATATTCGCCGTCGAATGCGACGATGGTTGTCGTAGGCGACGTGAAGGCCGACGACGTATTTCGCTTGGCGGAAAAATATATGGAGCCGATCCCAGCGCACGACCCTCCGCCGCCCGTTCGCACCGTGGAACCTAAACAGCTCGGAGAGCGCCGCATCTGGGTCCACAAGTTTGCGCAGTTGCCGCTTGTCGAGATCGGATATCACGTGCCGCAGGCGCAAGGCCCCGATTACTACACGCTGGAATTGCTGCAGAGGCTTCTGACCAGCGGAGAGAGTTCGCGCCTGTACCGCTCGCTGGTCGACCAGCAGCAACTGGCGATCGAGGTCCAGAGTTCGCACGAGGCGACGATCGATCCTTTTATTTTCACGTTCACCGTGCAGCCGCGTCAGGGAATCGCTCCGGAAAAGGCTGAGCAGGCCGTGTATGTCGAAATCGAAAAACTGAAAAGCGCGGGTGTCGACGAACACGAACTGCAGAAGGCGAAGAATCAGGCGATTGCGGCTTATTACCGGTCGTTGCAATCGATCAATCGCCGCGCCAACGTGATTGGCCGCTATCAGGTGCTCTTCGGGGACTATCACAAGCTGGCCACGGTGGAGCAGGAGTTCAATAAAGTGACGGCGGCCGACATCCAGCGCGCCGCCAAGGAATATTTGGACGTGAACAATCGCACGGTGGCGACGCTGGTTCCTGATGCCGCGCCGGAAAAAGATAAAGACGGCGCGAAGTCCGAGTCCGGGGAGGAGAAGCAATGAGCAAACATCCGGCACGACGCATTCTTCCTCTCGCGGCGATTCTGATTGTCCTGTCGGCGCTGGCGCAGGCTGCGGCTCCCGACCAGGTCTTTCAACTTCCGGTCTACCGGCGCGTTCCGCTTCCGAATGGCATCACGCTTCTGTTGCTCGAGAAGCACGAGTTGCCTTTGATCAGTGTCGAGGTTGCGTTGCGTTCCGGGTCGGTGGCCGATCCAGCGGGTAAAGAGGGCGTGGCTGCCATGACCGCGTCGCTTCTGCGCAAGGGAACGGCGACGCGGAACTCCGAGCAGTTTTCGTCCGACCTCGATTTCATCGGCATGCAATACAACGCGCAGGTCGATCAGGATGGAACTTACCTCTCTGCCGATTTTCTGAAGAAAGATGTAGACACCGCTCTGGCGCTGTTGGGCGACGTCGTGCTGCATCCGACCTTTCCCGAAGACGAAGTGAAGAAGAAGCTGGCGCAGGAGCAGGACGGCATTCGCGCGGCGAAAGATGAACCGCGCCAGGTGATCCAGCTGTATTTCATGAAGTTTTTGTACGGCGATCATCCTTACGGCAGGCCGTCGGATGGCGACGAGCGCTCTCTCGCCAACATCAGTCGCAACGACATTGCGGACTTCTACCGCGGCCACTACACGCCGGGCAATACGGTCATCGCCGTTGCGGGAGACTTCGACGCCGCGGCGATGCAGTCAAAGATCGCGCAGGTGTTCGGGGGTTGGGCGGGCAAGGCTCCTACAGCGGCGGCTGTGCCGGCGCCGAAACCGGTTACTGGAAAGCGCGTGCTTCTGGTCGACAAGCCGGACGCGACGCAGACTTACTTCATGCTCGGGAATGTTGGCATTTCGGCCACCAACGCCGATCGCGGCTACATTGATGTAGTCAACACGCTATTCGGCGGGCGCTTCACTTCGCTGTTCAATACAGAGCTACGCATCAAGAGCGGATACAGCTATGGCGCAGTTTCGTACTTCGATCAACTGCACGCGCCCGGGCCGTTCATCATGATGTCGTTCACCAAGAATGCGACTACCGAGCCCGCAATCGACAAGAGCCTCGAAGTTCTCGGCCGCCTTCACAAAGACGGCTTTACTCTCGACGAACTCGCCTCCGCGAAAACCTACATCAATGGCACGCTCCCGCCGCGCTACGAGACCACGCCGCAGCTGGTGCGCGCCATGACTGCGCTCGAACTCGATGGAATCACGCGCGAGCAGTTCAACCAGAATCTGGTTAAGCTGCAAGGCACAACCGAGGCCGAGGCGCATCACGTGACCGAAACATACTTTCCCACGCAGGATTACGTGATGGTGCTGGTCGGCAAGGGAAGCGAGATTCAGAAGATCGCCGCCAAGTACGCTCCGAATCTGGCCACGAAGAAGATCAGCGATCCGGGATTCTAGACGGAACGCAAGCGTACGACAGATTCGTATCAGGCTATGCCTTCAGGCATAGCGTAAGTGCTGCAGGAGGGTTTGCGCGTTTAGGCGCTGTTGCAGGACGGCCGGCAATCTTTACTTTCCAGGCACAACGACTTTCAGCGCTGCGGGCTGCACCGTCACTTCGACCGGCGTGCGGCAGACATACTCTCCATCCGCATAAACGTCGAGTGGATGTTCCGTCTCAACCCTGACACGCCCCGCCTGGAAATAGTTCACTTCGCGGATTTTCAGATGGCTTCCCGTGTAGACCGTAGGGAACATGCAGAACATTTTGAAGGCATCGACTCCACCCACGACGCAGACGTCGAGCAGGCCGTCGTCCATCCGAGCCTGTGGAGCGATCTTCATGCCTCCACCATAAACTGGAGTGTTGGCGAAGGCAGCCAACATGGTGGGCTGATCGCTGCGAGTGGTCCACTTTTCGTTTTGCGCACTGCTGTCTTGCGCCAGAATTTTCATTGGCAGCGGCGCAAACTTGAAAATCGTCGGAAGTAACGTCAGCACGTAGCCGCCATTTCCCCGCAGCCAGCGCGGCAGGCGATTGGCGCGCCGCACGACTTCGACGTCGAGACCGACTCCCGCCACACTGCAAAAATAACGCGAAGCCCCCGCCTCGAGGGAAGGAACGGATTGCGCAGTCAGGGGTGGCGCGACTGGCGACGCTTCCAGCGGCGTGATGACACCCAGATCAATCGTGCGCACATTCGCCGGCGCAGTGCAGAATTTCTGCCAGGCCGCAAGCGAATCGCGCACCCGCCGTAACCCGAGCGCGCGGGCAAAATCATTTCCACTGCCCGCGGGCACGACCAGCACCGGCAAGCCCAGCCGCACCAGTTGCCCCAGATGCCGGTGCACAGTCCCGTCGCCGCCAAACAGCAGGATCACATCGATCTGATCGCCCGAGGCCGGCATCCCAAGCCGCCATTCGACACCGTTTTCTGATTGAAACGGCCGCAGATTCTTCGGCGAACATCCCAACCCGAGAATAGCGGCAGCGCGCATCGTAGCGAAGTGAGAGTACCAGACTCGGGTCGCTCAGGTGCAGAACGCTCGCGTACACCAGGCTCTCCGACTGATTGTGGATGTAATCATTGGCCTAGCGAAGCTGCAGGCCCGTTCTGGTTCCGATTGTCATCCTGAGGAAGTGGAGTGCTGCGCGAAGCGCAGCGCTCCCGACGAGGGACCCCTGCACCATCATTCCTAGAGAAAATGCGGTCAGGCTTTCCGGTGAGAACTCCGTGAAGCAACTGCGGGTGTGCTAGCACTGCAGGGATCCTTCGACTCCGCAGAACGATTCGCTTTGCGAATCGTTCCGCTCCGCTCAGGATGACATGGCTGGGAAATCTCGACGTGCTTCACTCGCCTGGACAGGCGGGGCGGCTGTCCCCACATTGTCATCGCACTAGCTTCCTCGACGTCGATCAACCAGCCGCACTTTTGTCATTCGGCGACCTACCCTCAGCACAGCGGTGCTGCCAATCGCCATGTCTGCCAAGAAGTTGTTATCGCCAACCGTTTCGCCGTCTATGTTAACGGCACCACTCTTGAGTTTTGACGCGGCGTCACTGTTCGAATTAGCAAGGCCGGCCTGTCGAATCAGCTTGTCGAGGCGAATGACAGGCGTGTTGTGGTCATTCGATGTCCGTCGACCAATCGTCAGAATAGCGCCATGGCGTTTTCCATCGGGATCTACTTCAATGTCCGCAAGCTCGACATCAACGCAAGCCAGATTTCCCGGCACTTCACTCTTCTGAAACTGCTTCGCCCAGTCTTCCGCGGCTTTGGCGGCCGCGTCCACCGAATGAAAGTCCGCGACGATTTTCCCGGCCAGCGCCTTTTTCGCTTGCATGGGATGCGTCTCGCGCTTCATCTTTTCGATGTCGGCGACCTGCACATCCGTCAGCAGCTCGTAGTATCTCCACATCATTTCGTCGGAGATACTCATGATCTTTCCATACATCTCCAGCGGCGGCTCGTGGATGCCGATCGCGTTGCCCAGCGACTTCGACATCTTCTGCACACCGTCGAGACCCTCAAGAATCGGCGTAGTCAGCACCACTTGAGGTTCCTGCCCATACGACCGCTGCAGTTCGCGGCCCACCCCCAAATTGAATTTCTGGTCTGTACCGCCCAACTCGACGTCAGCTTCCAGCGCGACCGAGTCGTACCCCTGCACCAGCGGATACAAAAGCTCGTGCACGGAAATCGGCTTCTCTTCCTGAAAGCGCTTGTGAAAATCTTCGCGCTCGAGCAATTGGGAGACGGTGTACTTCGCCATCAATTTCACGAGGTCGTCGGAACTCATCGGCCCGAACCAGCGACGATTGAAATCAATAACCGTTTTCTGCGGATCGAGAATCTTGAAGACCTGCGCCTTATAAGTCTCCGCGTTCTGCTCGATCTGTTCGCGGCGTCAGCGGAGGCCGCGTCACCGACCGCCCTGTCGGATCGCCGATCATCCCAGTAAAATCGCCGATCAGAAAGATGGCCGTGTGGCCGAGATCCTGAAAATGTTTGAGCTTGCGCAGCACGACCGTGTGGCCCAGATGCAGGTCGGGAGCAGTCGGATCCATGCCCAGCTTCACGCGCAGCGGCTTGCCGGTCTTGAGGGACTTCTCCAGCTTGGCCCGCAGATCAGCCTCGCGGATAATTTCCGCCGCGCCCTTTTTCAGATAGGTAAGTTGTTCGTCGACGGGAAGAAAGTTTGACATGGGAAATGACATTATAAGTGGAAGGATTGCAGATTTGAGATTTCAGATTGCAGAGTTCAAACCCTTCGCCGTGCGCAGTGAGGCGACGAAGATGGAAACTAACTCATCCGCTTCTTTGAGCAGCGGTGCTGTCCGATCCGGTTGCGCCACTCCACTGTCTACGAGAAGTTCCAGCCAGAAGAGCGTTTCGTCCGCTTCCTCGAGCACGATGCCCAGCTTCGAGATGAAATCCGCTCCAGATCTGGCCCGGCATACAGCACGATAGTTCGCGGCCACTGATGTTGCAGAACGTAGGAGCTGGCGACTGATTATCAGTGCTTCCTGATTCCGCGGAAGGATTCGACACAACCGGATCACCAGTAGTGCAAAGCGTTTCGTTCGGTTCTTCAGTTCGTCGGAAGTGGTGCTTGCGGCCACAAAAAATCTGCAATCTCAAATCTGCAATCTGAAATGTACTCAAATCGCACTACGCGTGGCTGTGACATTCGTCACAAATCTTCTCCCCAGAACTGTGAATTTCCCGGCCAGAACGATCCTGATCGCTTCCGTGTAGGCGATATGTTCCTGCTCCAGAATGCGCTCCGCCAGCGTGTGCTCGTCGTCGCCATCCAGCACCGGCACGGTTTTCTGCACGATGATCGCGCCGTGGTCGAGCTCCTCGTCGACGAAGTGCACGGTGCATCCGGAAACTTTCACGCCGTAGGCGAAGGCCTGCTCCTGAGCTTCGAGTCCGGGAAATGCCGGCAGCAGAGATGGATGAATATTCAAAATCCTGTGTGGAAATTGTTGCACGAACCACGACGAGAGCAGGCGCATGTAGCCGGCGAGGCAAACCAGATCAACTCCATGCTGCTTGAGCGTGGCGACCACTTCGCGGTCGTGCTCCTCGCGCGGCTTGCCCTTCGACGCAATGACCTGCGCATGCAAACCGCGGTCGCGCGCGGTGGCAATTCCCGGCGCGTCCACTTTGTTGGAGATGACCACACCGATCCGCGCGTCGGGAATGCGTCCGGCGTCGATGCTGTCGGCAATCGCAACGAAATTCGAGCCGCGTCCGGAGAGAAGGATGCCCAAGGAGTTCATGATTTCAGATTGTAGATTTCAGATTGCAGATTGGTCGCGCTCTCGCTGAGAGCCACGCGTCCAGCCAGCGCTCAACTCTTGAATCTAAAATCTACAATCTGAAATCCACAATCTGAAATCCTAACTATACGTGACCTTGCGTTCGCCCTTCACGATGCGCCCGATCGTGTACGCTTTCTCGCCCACGCGCTCCAGCACCGACTGCGCCTTCTTGAACTTCGCCGACGGCACAACCAGCAGCATGCCAAGGCCCATGTTGAAGGTGCGCAGCATTTCATCCTGGGGGACGTTCCCCAGTTGCTGCAGGTGCTCGAAGATGGGGAGAACAGGCCAGGTGCCGAGTTCAATGACCGCCGCCGTCCCGCGCGGCAACACGCGCGGGAGATTCTCGGTAATCCCTCCGCCGGTGATGTGCGCCAACGCAGATACGCATTGGCCGTCGATCAGCTTCTTCAGCGAGGGCCAGTAGCTTTTGTGTGTGCGCATCAGCTCGTTGCCGACTTTATTCTTTACCTCGTTGACGTACGTTTCGGGCGAGTAGCGCGCCACTTCGAACAACAGCTTCCGCGCCAGCGAATATCCGTTGGTATGCAGGCCATTCGACGGCAGGCCGAGAATAATGTCGCCAATCTGCACATCTTTCCCGGTAATGATCTTCTCGCGCTCAACAACGCCCACGATGAATCCGGCGAGATCATATTCGCCGTCGGGATAGAAGCCCGGCATCTCCGCGGTCTCGCCACCGATCAGCGCGCAACCGTTGTGCTTGCAGGCATCGGCGATGCCTTCCACAACCTTCTCGGCAATCGACGGATCGAGCGTGCCTGCTGCCAGGTAATCCATAAAGAACAGCGGCGCGGCGCCCTGCACTGCAATGTCGTTGACGCAGTGGTTCACCAAGTCGGCTCCAACGGTGGAGTGCAGATCCATCTCAAAGGCAATTTTCAGCTTCGTACCCACGCCGTCCACGCTCGATACCAGCACCGGATCGGTGTACTTGGTCTTGTCCACGGCAAAAAGGCCGCCAAAGCCGCCAATTTCGCTGAGCACGCCACGGGTGAACGTCTTATGAGCCAAGTACTTGATGCGCTGCTTGGTGCGATTGGCGCGGCTAATGTCGACACCGGCGTCGGCGTAGGTGATGGGAGCGGGGCTGGAGGGACTCTTGGCCAAAGATTTCTTCCGTATTTCGAAATCGCTGCGTGGGGTCAGTGCCGGGTCGCAAACAACAGTTGCTAAGGCCGCTCATTGTAGCACGTCTAACGGGGAGCCTCAGAAGACGAGAGGGCAGGCATCAGATCACGAACGAATCAAAAGGGCGAACAGCTACACTTCACCAGCTTCCGCGGGCGCGCACGCCCGTTCGTCACCGCAGGGCTGGACTAGTGGGCGATGAAGTCCGAGAAAAAGTACGCGAGAACTCCGAACAAGGCCAAACCGCAGATGCCGTAGCAGGTGAGTACCCAGGCTCCGCGGCCTTCATGATGCCGAATGGCGGCTGTTGTGGTAGAGGACTGCTCGGTAGAGGAAACGACAGGGGCCCGATCTTCCATGCCAAAAACCTCCGACGGAAAGATCGTGGCGCAAGTACATTATGCGTCACGCCTGCCTCGCGTCTGGGCGAGACAGGACTATCTGGGCGTGATTTTACGCCGGATTTAAGCCCCTGGAAGAGAAAAATGTGATTAGAATCACAGTATTATTGTGCAAAATAAGTGTCATAATATGACAATAATGCGGGGCGGGTTCCTTTCCTCCTGAAACCGCGGCGCGCCTGATTGTCCTGGAAATATTTCAATCCTCGGCGTTTCCAACCAGGCGCACCACTCGCGCATCTCGGCTACATGGGATAATAGCGGGGGTTCATTCTTCCACTTATGCGTAATTGGTGTTTTGCTCTTCTCTGTTCCTGTCTGCTCGCCGCCAGCGCCCCTGTCCGGCTATCCAGTCAATCCCACACCAATTCCAAGTCTTCCACGGTAACAGCCGGGGCCAAAGCCGCGACCGCCGATTCTTCCGCCGCCGAAGCCGCTGCAGCTACCGCTGCAGACAAGATGCACGACTATTCGGAAGAGTCCTACGTCGTCGAGAAGATGCACACGACGTACCGCTTCGAGACCGACGGCACTGGACGCAAGGAAGTCGTGGCCCGCATCCGCGTACAGAGCGAGGCCGGCGTACAGCAGTGGGGCCAGTTGCAGGTGGGCTACAACTCCGCCAACGAGCGCGTTGAAATTCCCTACGTGCGCGTGCTGAAGAAGGACGGCACAGTCGTCAAGGCTGGCGACGATGCCGTGCAGGATTTGAGCGCGCCTATCGAACACGAAGCGCCGGTTTACACCGACTACCGGCAGAAGCACATCACCGTGCCCGGTCTGCGTCCGGGCGAAGTTCTTGAGTACGACATGGTCACGGTGATTCACACTCCCCTGGCCGCCGGCCAGTTCTGGACCGAATACGAATTCGACAAGAGCAGCATCGTGCTCGACGAGGCCGTCGACGTGAATGTTCCCGGCAACCGTTCGGTGAAGCTGAAGTGCAAAACCGGCATGGATCCGAAAGTCACGGAGGAAGCCGGCCGGAGAAATTATCACTGGACCAGCTCGCATCTAGAGCGCGAAGACGACGACAAGGCGAAAGACAAGGACAGCGACAAGAAGAAAAAGAAGCACCATCCCGATGACGACCGCCCAGACATCCAGCTGACCACGTTTGAAAGTTGGGAGCAGCTTGGCCGCTGGTACGCGAGCCTCGAGAAAGACCGCCGCGCGCCGTCGCCCGAAGTCCGCGCCAAGGCCGAAGAATTGACCAAGGGCCTGAACACGAATCTGGAGAAAGTCGAGGCGCTCTACGATTTCGTCGCGAAGAATTTCCGCTACGTCAGCCTCTCGCTCGGCGTGGGCCGCTACCAGCCGCATGCGTCCTCCGAAGTGCTCCACAATCAGTACGGCGACTGCAAAGACAAGCACACGCTGCTGGCTTCACTGCTTGAGGCCCTGGGTCTGCACGCGGATTCGGTGTTGATCAACTCCAGCCGCAAGCTTGATCCCGATGTTCCCTCGCCGTCGCAGTTCGACCACGTGATTACGATGCTGCCTCTCGAAGTCGACGGGAAGACGGAAGAAGTCTGGATGGACACCACGGCCGAAGTCGCGCCTTTCCGACTGCTGGCCTACCCGCTGCGCAAGAAGCAGGCGCTGGTGATTCCTCCGGAAGACGCGCACTCTTCAGTTGCGCCGCATCTGCAGCAGACTCCGGCCGACACTCCGATGCCCAACACAGAACTCGCAGACATCGACGGCAAGATCAACGACATCGGCAAGCTCGAAGCGCACGTGCGTTACGAATTTCGCGGCGACGAAGAATTGCTGCTGCGCTCCGTCTTCCGCCGCGTGCCGCAGGCGAATTGGCAGCGCGTGGTCGACAACGTCAACGCCAGTCTCGGCGGAGACATCACCAACCTGAAGGTGAGCGATCCGGCGGCGACGCGCGAACCGTTCACCTTGTCGTACGACGTCTCGAAGGTGAACTTCCTCGACTGGTCGAAGAAAAAAACGGACATCACTCTGCCGCTCGTGCAGTTCAGTCTGCCCGAGGTCGACGACGACGACACCGATGCCGATGCTGAGCCTCTGAAGCTCGGTCCGAAGGCGGAATACTCGTACAAGATCAAGCTGCAGTTGCCGACGAAATATACTGCGCACGCCCCGCTGGCGTTTTCGCTGAAGCGCGACTACGCGGAGTATGAGGCGACCTACAAAATTGACAACGGTGTCTTCACCGCCGGTCGCGAACTCACACTGCGCCAGGATGAGCTTCCCGCGGCCCGTGCCGCTGATTACGAATCATTCCGCCATGCGGTTGGCGCCGACCTCGCGCAGCAACTATCTGTTGAGAGTGCCGTAGCCGGAGCGCCCGTTCCGCCCGCGGACATGAAGGCCGACGATCTCGTCGAGAGCGGCCGCGCTGCCGCGAACAACGGCAATCTCCCGATTGCGATTGCCTTGTTCAAGCGCGCCACCGAAGTCGATCCCAAGAACAAAGTTGCCTGGAACAATCTGGGACTCGCCTACTTCCAGATGCGCAATGACAACGACGCGATCGCGGCGTTCCAGAAGCAGCTCGAGGTCAATCCTTACGACGAGTTTGCTTACAACTATCTGGGCAGCGTTTACCGCAACGAACGCAAGTACGACGACGCGGTCAAGGCTTTCAATAAGCAGTTGGAGAACAATCCGCTCGACAAGTTCGCTCACGCGAACCTCGGCACCATGTACGCCGAGTGGCACAAGTACAACGATGCAGTTCCGGAGCTGGAGAAGGCCGCGTCACTCACCCCCGACAACGCCGAACTGCAGGTCAGTCTGGGAGACGCCTACCTCAACCTTGGGCAGGACGACAAGGCGCTGTCCACGTTCGACCATGCCGTCGAGCTTTCGGCGACGCCACTGGTGTGGAACAACATCGCCTACCAGTTGTCGCTGAAGAAAACTCATCTTGATCGCGCGCAGCAGTATGCCGAATCGGCCGTGTCGTCGACGGCGGCCGCTCTGCGCAACGTCACCATCGACGGCATTTCGCAGCAGGATTTTCAACTCGTCTCATCGCTCATCGCCTACTGGGACACGCTCGGCTGGGTGCACTTCGGAGAAGGCGATCTCGACAAGGCCCAAAAATATGTCGCGGCCGCATGGAGCCTGGGACATCACGGCGAAGTCGGCGACCATCTCGGACAAATCTACGAGAAGCGCGGCGAGAAAGATCTTGCGCTGAAAACCTACGCGCTATCGATGAACGGATTGCGCCCGACTCCTGAAACGCGCGATCGTCTCGCCGCCCTCGCCGGCGGAGACGCCAAGGCCGATGCGGCCGTGGCACGCAGCAAAGATGAATTGCAGAAGCTCAACACCATCGACCTGGGAAAAGCCACGCACACCGGCAACGCCGACTTCTTCATTCTGCTCGACGGCGGGGCCGGTTCGGCGGCGAAGGTGGTGGGCTTGAAGTTTATCAGCGGAGACGAAACGCTGAAGTCTTTCAGCGACGCGCTTCGCAAAGCCGACTACCATCTCGTCTTTCCCGACGACACGCCCGTGAAAGTTCTCCGCCGCGGAACGCTGTCGTGTGCAGTCGACAAAGGCAAGTGTGAGTTCACACTGATCCTGCCAGACGACGTCCGCACGGTGGACTGAGGAGTCCAAGCGAATCGTGTGGGGACAGCCGCCTTCGGCTGTCCTGTCCAGGGCGAAGCCCGGCAGAGCCGTTCATTCTGTGACTACAGCGGAACGGATCGTCCGTGCCAGGCCGTCGCCTGCTCATAAGCATGGGCAACGCGCAAGACTAAATCCTCCCGCCAGTGCGGCCCCGCGATCTGCAGTCCGATCGGCAATCCGCTCTGCGTGAATCCGCAGGGAACTGAGATCGCCGGTATTCCCCACACATTGAACGGCCGCGTGTTGCGCAACAACTTCAGTTCGGCCGGCCGCAAGTTATCAGGATTCGCTCTCAGGTCGGCAATCGCCGGCGCCGGCATCGGCGTTGTCGCAGTGACAAGAACATCCACGTCTGCAAAAACGGCGGAAATATCCCGACGCGCCTGCTCTAATTCACGGCGGCCTTGTATATACTCTCCCGCCGTAACGGCCTCGCCATTCCGGATGCGGCGCACCGTTTCCTCCTGATACAGCTCCGGCGTCTTTGCGACGTTCTCCGCGTGACAAGCGTAGGACTCGGCCATTTGCAAAGTGCGGTCGGTGGGAACATCCAGCCGCACCTCCTTCATCTCCGCCACCAGCGTCTGCAGTCCCCGCAGCGCGTGTTCCATCGCAGCCGCGACTTCCGGATCGAGGTCGTCGAAGAAATATTCGCGCGGAACGCCCACGCGCAACTTCTTCGCATCTTCCCGCAACGCGCCAGCGTAATCCGCGATTGGACGATCACCAGAAGTAACGTCAGCCGCATCGTATCCCGCAATCGCCTGCAGCACGACTGCGGCATCGGTGACGCTCGCGGCCAGCGGGCCAATGTGGTCCAGCGACAACGACAGCGGAATCACCCCCCGGCTCGACACGCGCCCGTAAGTCGGCTTCAACCCAATGCATCCGCAAAGTGACGCCGGTTCGCGAATGGAGCCTGCCGTGTCGGTTCCGATCGCCGCATAGGCGAGACCCGCAGCCACGGCGGCCGCCGACCCTCCCGACGATCCTCCGGTAATCCGAGCGCGGTCCCACGGATTGTGCGTGTCGCCAAAATAGCTGACCAGCGAACTGCCGCCATAGGCGAACTCATGCAGATTGTTCTTCCCGAGTATCACTGCGCCCGCCTGGCGCAGCCGGCGAACTACCTCCGCATCCTCGGACGGCACTCGTTCTCGATGTAACGCGCTCGCCGAAGTCGTGCGAACGCCCGCCGTATCGATGAGATCCTTCAAAGCGACAGGAACGCCATGGAGCGGACCACGCCACTCGCCGCGCAGAATCTCCGCCTCCGCCACTCGTGCCTCAGCCAGCGCCGACTCCGCCGTGACCGTGATGAATGCATTGAGCATGGGATTCAGCTTCTCAATGCGGTCAAGGCACGCGCGCGTGATCTCGACCGGAGAAATCTCCCGCTGCCGCAAGCGTGGCGCAAGTTCCGTAATGGTTGTGAAGGCAGTCAAAGGCGAGCTAATTGTAAAGGAGATATCTCTTGTCCTCCGCGCCGTCTGTGGTTTCTCTCTTCCTTCTTACATCGCACCAATTTCTCTATGCATCACGCCAATCCAAAAGTCCTATAATCGAAAGTCGGCCAAGTGGGCGGTGGGGGATAAAAATCATGGGAGAGATGACGATCGCGCCCGTTGCGACGCACGGTTTCTTCGTGGACGGCCATTGGAGAGAAGATGGCGACGTCGTCGAAATTCATGCACCGTATGACGGAAGCCTGATCGCCCGCGTGGTGCAGGGAAGGCGTGAACACGCCGAAGCCGCCATTGCCGCCGCAGTCAAGGCCTTCGGCACCACCCGCCGCCTGCCGGCATTCGAGCGCCAGCGCGTTCTGCGGCGAATCTCGGCATCTATGGCCGAGCGCAAAGAAGAATTCGCGCGCACCCTCGCACAGGAAGCCGGTAAGCCCATCAAGGGTGCGCGCACCGAAGTCGAGCGCGCCATCTTCACCTTCAACGTCGCCGCCGAAGAAAGCACGCGCAGCTACGGCGAGGTCCTTCCTCTCGACTGGCAGGAGTTTACCGCCGGCCGCTGGGGCATTGTTCGCCGCTTCCCGCTCGGACCGGTCGCCGGCATTACTCCGTTTAATTTTCCGATCAACTTAGTCGCGCACAAAGTCGCTCCGGCCATAGCCGCCGGCTGCCCCATGGTGCTGAAGCCGGCGCCGCAAACTCCGCTCTGCTCGCTGCTTCTGGCCGAGTGCGTACAGCAGGCGGGCTGGCCCGATGGCGGACTCAACGTCATTCCGCTCTCCAACGAAGACGCAGGCCTGCTGGTCAGCGACGACCGCATCAAGCTCATCAGCTTCACCGGCAGCGTGCCCGTTGGATGGGACATCAAGCGCCGCGCGGGTAAAAAGAAAGTTGTCCTCGAACTGGGCGGCAATGCCGCGGTCATCGTCCACAGCGATGCCGACTTGTCCTACGCCGTCGATCGCTGCGTTACCGGTGGCTTCGCCTACGCGGGGCAGACTTGCATTTCCGTCCAGCGCATTTTTGTGGAGCACTCGGTCTACGGAAGATTCGCCGATCTCCTGGTCGAAGGCGTAAAGAAGCTGAAGATGGGCGATCCGCTGGATGATTCCACCGATGTTGGCCCCCTCATTCGCGAAAGTGACGCGGCCCGCACCGCGACCTGGATCGAAGAAGCCGTTCGCGCCGGAGCCCGCCTGCTCTATGGCGGCGGCCGCAAGGGTCTTTTCGTCGAACCGACCGTGCTCACCGGCACCAAGCCCGACATGAAAGTGAATTGCCAGGAAATATTTGGACCCGTGGTCACGGTCGAGCCCTACAAAGATTTCGACGACGCGCTGCGCAAAGTGAATAACTCCACCTACGGCATGCAGGCCGGCGTCTTCACCCGCGATGCGAAGTTGCTCTTCCAGGCCTACGAGGAACTCGAAGTCGGAGGCGTAATCGCCGGAGACGTTCCTTCGTTCCGCATCGATCACATGCCGTACGGAGGCGTCAAAGATTCGGGCCTGGGTCGCGAAGGCTTGCGCTACGCCATCGAAGAGATGACTGAGCCCAAATTATTGGTCATGAATCTGCGGTAGCATGCGATGCGCAGCCTTAGCCTGGGACGTTCGATGCCGCGTTGCTTGGGGATGTACGTTGTTTTTTTCAACATTTCTAGCGTCAACACGGGCTTTGAAAGTTTTTTCTGCACTGAATTCTAAAAACGCGCGACAAACTCCGACGAAATATTTATAATTTCCAGTTTCACAGCCAACGTGGAAAACCAGTGGGTGGTTTTCTTTTCGCCGTACCTAAATAACCGAACCTAATAGCGGACGATCCGCCGGGTCTCTTCAGCAAGTCTCATAAGGGAATGTCGCAGATCTTTCATCGCAGCACGAATACTTTGTCACGCGCCACTATTTTTGGCGCGGTCTTTGTAATCGCTGCGCTGGCTTGGATGGCCATGGAGATCCAGCGTTCGCCCTACGTCACTTACGCCGGGGTCCGCAAGACGCAACCCGTGCCCTTCAGCCACCAACACCATGTCTCCGGACTGGGCATCGATTGCCGCTACTGTCACACTTCGGTGGAGACCTCGAGTTTCGCCGGAATTCCGCCGACCAAGACGTGCATGAACTGCCATTCGCAGATCTGGACCAATGCAAAACTCCTCGAACCGGTGCGCGCCAGCTACAGGTCCGGCGAGTCCCTGCAGTGGACGCGGGTCAACGAACTCCCCGACTTCGTCTATTTCAATCACAGCATTCATATCAACAAGGGAGTCGGGTGCAACACCTGCCACGGCCCCGTCGACCGGATGCCGCTGATGTACCAGCAGGAAAGTTTGCAGATGGAGTGGTGCCTGGGTTGCCATCGCGCGCCGGAAAAAGTTCTGCGCCCGCGCAGCGAGGTGTTCAACATGCGCTACCAGCAGCCCACGGACTCGAAGCCAGTGGTCGTCGACGGCCAGAGCTTTACCGATCAAGCGGAGTTAGGCGCCGCGCTGTTGAAGAAGTACAACGTGCGCAACGTGAAAGACATTACGAACTGCAGCACGTGCCATAGGTAGATTTTGGCCAGAGTTTGATCTATGAGAAATTGTCATCCTGAGCGGAGAGTTTGCGTAGCGAAGCGAAGCAAATTCGGAGTCGAAGGACCCCGGGAATGCCGGCGGTGCCATCGCCGCGTCGGGGAGTTCTCACGCAGAAGCGGAGAGATCGTGAGAATGCCTGATGGAGTCAGGCGCGCTTCTGGTGTTTCAGGGATCCTTCGACTGCGGTTTTGCTTCGCTAATCGCGAAGCAAAATCCTCGCTCAGGATGACAGAGTATTAGGTAACAGGTTATGAAGAGGGAAAAACAAAACGGCGCGCACCGAGAGGACATCTGTCCTTCCAAGAAATTGGACTTGGCCTCCGTCCGCGAAAAGATCGACCAGGCCACGGCCCACGACGCCGCCGAAAAGACCGGCCCGGAATACTGGCGCTCGCTCGAAGAACTCGCCGGCAGCGAGGAATTCCAGCAAGCCCTGCACCGCGAGTTTCCCAAAGGCGCCTCCGAATGGCTCGACACCGTTTCGCGCCGCGGATTCTTGAAAGTCATGGGCGCGTCCCTCGGCCTCGCCGGCATGACCGGATGCGTGCGTCTGCCGTTCGAGCCCATCGTTCCCTACGTTCGCCAACCCGAGGGCGTTATCCCCGGTCGTCCGATGTTCTACGCATCCGCCGTCACGCTCGGCGGATACGCCAGTCCGGTGCTGGTCGAAAGCCATCTCGGGCGTCCTACGAAGATCGAAGGCAACGACATGCACCCTGCTTCGCAGGGTGGCACCGACATTTTCACGCAGGCCTCGCTCCTCGGCCTTTACGATCCCGACCGCTCCCAGAGCGTCGTGTCGATGGGCGACCAGCGCTCGTGGCAGGCATTCCTCGGCGCGGTCCGCGGCCCGCTCGCCGCGCAGAAAGCGTTGAAGGGCGCCGGCATTCGCATTCTGACGCCGACAATTTCTTCGCCCACGCTGGCCGATCAGCTGCGTAATTTCCTGAAGATTTATCCCGACGCGAAGTGGCACGTCTACGAGCCGGTCAATCGCGACAACGTCCTCGAAGGCGCGAAGCTGGCCTTCGGACAGCCGGTCGAGACGCGCTACGATTTTTCGAAGGCCGACGTAATCGTCTCGCTCGACGCCGACTTCCTCTACGCCGGATTCCCCGGCAACACCCGCTACATCCGCGACTTCGCCAAGCGCCGCAATCCGGATAGCGGGAACATGAACCGCCTCTACGTAATCGAGAGCACGCCGAGTTCAACGGGCGCGAAGGCGGATCATCGGATTGCCGATGAGAGCGTCAGAGGTCGAGCGTACGCGAGTTTGTTGCTGAGTCTGATCGCGGCGTTCAAGGTCGGGGACATCGGGAAGGACAGGCTTCTCGGCCAGGGCTGCGGATTCTGGTCACTTGTCAAGGATCTCCATGACTCATCGAGGATCAGGAGCCTGGTCATCGCCGGCGACCACCAGCCCCCGATAGTCCAGGCGATTAGCCCACGTGCTGAATCGGCTGCTCGGGGAACGTCGGCAACGACGGTTTTCTACACCGACCCGATCGACGCGAATCCAGTCAATCAGACCGAATCGATTAAAGACCTCGTCGCCGACATGAATGCCGGCAAGGTCGACCTGCTCATAATCCTCGGCGGCAATCCGGCATACGACGCGCCCGCCGACCTGAACTTCGCCGACGCCCTGAAAAGCGGCAAGACTCCGCTGCGAGTTCACTACGGCCTCTATCAAAACGAAACTGCCGAACTCTGCCAATGGCACGTCAACGCGACGCACGAGCTTGAATCCTGGGGCGATGCCCGCGCCTGCGACGGAACAGTAAGCATCATTCAACCGTTGATCGCTCCACTGTATAACGGCAAGAGCGCGATCGAATTCGTCATCGCTGCTCTCCGGCCAAGCCGATGCCACCGGATACGACCTGACTCGCGCCTTCTGGCAGAAGCAGCATACCGGCGCCGACTTCGAGCAGTTCTGGCGCAAGTCGTCTGCACGACGGCTGGATCGAAGGCACCGACATTCGCTCCCAAGTCCGTGAGCGCAAAATCAGCGGCCGCTCCATCCGAAACGAAGCCCGCCGATCCCAACGCCATCGAGCTCAACATCCGTCGCGACCCCACCATCTACGACGGACAATTCTCCAACAACGGCTGGCTGCAGGAATTGCCCAAGCCGATGAACAAGCTCACATGGGACAACGCCGTGCTCATGGGCCCCGCGATGGCCGACCGCATGGGCATCAAGACCATCGACGTCGTGGAACTCGAACTCAATGGTAAAGAAAGTCCGCGGCCCCGTTTGGATTCAGGTTGGACATCCCGACAATTCCGTCACCATCTTTCTCGGCTACGGCCGCAAGCGCGCCGGCCGCGTCGGCACCGGGCAGGGATTCGACGCCTATCCTCTGCGCACCAGCGCCAATCCCTGGATCGCCACTGGCGTGACCGTCCGCAAGACCGGTGACAAATACGGACTCGCCTCCACCCAGGGTTACCAGTCGATGGATACGCCAGACGGCGGCCATCGTCCGCTGGTTCGCGAGACCACGCTCGCCGAATATCGCAAAGAACCCGACTTCGCGAAGGAAGACGAAGTCCCCAAAGACCTCACGCTCTATAAGCCCTACCCGTACGACAAAGAAGACTACGCCTGGGGCATGACGATCGACTTGAACTCGTGCGTCGGCTGCAACAACTGCATGGTGGCCTGCCAGGCGGAAAACAACATCGCCGTCGTCGGCAAGGAGCAGTGCGCCATCGGACGCCACATGCACTGGATTCGCGTCGACGCTTACTTTCAGGGTGACCGCGATAATCCAAAGGCGTTCTTCCAGCCCGTGCCCTGCATGCAATGCGAGGACGCACCCTGCGAAGTTGTTTGCCCTGTCGGCGCCACCAACCACACCACCGAAGGCCTGAACGACATGGTCTACAACCGTTGCGTGGGCACGCGTTACTGTTCGAACAACTGTCCTTATAAGGTGCGCCGCTTCAACTTCCTGCTCTTTCAGGATTGGGAGACGCCGCAGTACAAGATGATGCGCAATCCCGACGTCAGCGTGCGCAGCCGCGGCGTCATGGAAAAGTGCACCTACTGCGTGCAGCGTATTAACGAGCGCCGCATTGATGCCGAGCGCGAAGACCGCAAGATCAACGACGGCTCGCATCAAAATGAGCTGCAGACCGCCTGCCAGCAGTCGTGTCCCGCAGGCGCAATTGTCTTTGGCAACATCAACGATCCCAACAGCAAAGTTTCGAAATTAAAAGCGCAGTCCCGCAATTACAGCCTGCTGGGCGAACTGAACACGCGCCCGCGCACAACGTACTTAGCAGAAATTCGCAACCCGAACCCGGAGTTGGAAGCCAAGGGATAAGAACTGAAAGCTGATAGCTGACAGCTGAGAGCTTAAGAACGAATGCCTGAGCAATACAAATCGGCCACCGAACTCGATCGCGCTCCCGTCATCGAGCCGGGCCACACCTTCGGCACGGTCACGGAAAAAATCAGCGCCATCGTGCTGACCCGTCCCGCGTCGAATGGATGGTTCATCGGCTTCGGCATTTTCTTCATGCTGACGATGATGATGCTCTACGCCATCGGCTACCTGTTCCTGAAAGGCATCGGCATCTGGGGCGACACCATCCCCATCGGTTGGGGCTTCGCTATCGTGAACTTCGTTTGGTGGATCGGTATCGGCCACGCCGGTACGCTCATCTCCGCCATCCTCCTTTTACTTCGGCAGTCGTGGCGCAACTCGATTAACCGCTTTGCCGAAGCGATGACGCTCTTCGCTGTGGCCTGCGCCGGAATTTTCCCCGCCATTCACGTCGGGCGTCCGTGGCTGGCCTACTGGCTTTTTCCATATCCCAGCACCATGGGCGTGTGGCCGCAGTTCCGCAGCCCGCTCATGTGGGACGTATTTGCCGTTTCCACCTACGCGACCATCTCGGCACTGTTCTGGTTTATGGGGCTCATCCCCGATTTCGCTACCTTGCGCGACCGCACCGACAACAAGGCGCTGAAGATTATTTACGGCATGCTCTCGTTTGGATGGCGAGGCTCGGCCCGCCACTGGCATCGTTATGAGACCGCGTATCTTCTGCTCGCCGGTCTGGCCACGCCTCTGGTTCTGTCGGTCCACACGGTCGTAAGCTTCGACTTCGCCATCGGCATCGTCCCCGGATGGCACACCACCATCTTCCCGCCTTACTTCGTCGCCGGCGCGATTTACTCCGGCTTCGCGATGGTGCTGATGCTGGCCATCCCGATCCGCAAAATTTACGGCCTGGAAGATTTCATCACCGAGCGCCACCTGCAGAATTCCGCGAAGGTCATGCTTGCGACCGGGCTGATCGTGGCCTACGGATACGGAATCGAAGCCTTCATGGGATGGTATAGCGGCGATCGCTTCGACGCGTTCACTCTGTGGAATCGACTGCACGGCCCTTATGCGCCCTGGTACCTGTCGCTGCTGACGTGCAACATTTTCATCCCGCAGTTGCTCTGGATTCGCAAACTGCGCACCAGTCCCGTCGCGCTGTTCCTGCTCTCTGGCGTGGTCCTGGTCGGCATGTGGCTGGAGCGCTTCATCATCGTGGTCGTCAGCCTGCACCGCGACTTCCTTACATCCTCCTGGGGCATGTATTACCCCACGCGCTGGGACTGGATGATTTTCATCGGCACCATTGGCATGTTCCTTGCTGCCATGTTCTTGTTCCTGCGTCTGCTGCCGGCCATTTCCATCTTCGAGATGCGCACCCTTCTGCCCGAAGCCGAGGTGAAGGAATGATGGCGAGAATGATGGCGAGGTTCGCAATATGAAACGCGATCCCATCTACGGCATTATGGCTGAATTTGATTCGGCGCAGGCCCTGGTCGATGCGGCGCGCACGACTCATCAGGCGGGCTACAAGAAGATCGACGCCTACAGCCCGTTCCCCGTCGAAGGCCTGGCAGAAGAAATTGGATTCCATCACGACGAAGTTCCACTGGTCGTGCTGATCGGCGGCATCATCGGAGGCTGCACCGGATACCTCATGCAGTACTGGATGGCGGCCGTCGACTATCCGCTGAATATCGGCGGCAAGCCACCGCACTCGTGGCCCGCGTTCATCGTTATCACTTTCGAGATGACGATCCTTTTCGCCGGAATCTCAGCCGTCTTCGGCATGCTCGCTCTGAACGGCCTGCCTATGCCGTACCATCCGGTGTTCAACGTGCCGCGCTTTTCCTCGGCATCGAAAGATCGTTTCTTCCTAATCGTGTTCTCGACCGACAAGAAATACGACCCCGTGGAAACACGCAGGCTCCTGGAAAGCTTTGCCCCGCGCTCGGTCTCGGAGGTGCCCAGCTAAAATGCGACACTTCCGCCAAATCAATAAGAGTGGGGTGCCCCACGTCTCGCCGGTGTTGCGAGACGTGGGAAGTCCAAGTCGTCGGCGCTACGGCGCCCTGGCGCTGGCGGCACTCCTGGTTGTCTTGACTTCCTCCTGCCGACTCGACATGCACGTTCAGCCGCGTGAGAACCCGCTCTCGCGCAGCGACTTCTTCGCCGACCAGCGCTCCGAGCGTCCGCCGGTCGAGGGCACGGTCGCTCGCGGCCAGCTGCACGAAGACACTTATTTCTATACCGGAAAGATTGGCAATAATCCCGGCGACGTCATGCCGTTCCCCGTCACGAAACAAGTCCTGGACCGCGGCCGCGAGCGCTACGACATTTTCTGCGCGCCCTGCCACTCGCGCGTCGGCGACGGCAACGGCTTCGTTCCCTCGCGCGGCTTCGCGCGCAAGCCGCCGTCCTATCACATTCCGCGCCTGCAGAAGGCGCCCGTGGGATATTTCTTCGACGTCATTACCAACGGATTCGGCATCATGCCTGACTACGCATCGCAAATCCCCACGCGCGATCGCTGGGACATCGTCGCCTACGTCCGCGCGCTGCAGTTAAGCCAGGATGCGACCATGGCCGACGTGCCCGCCGGACAGAAGATTCCATCTGAGCCGCCGAAATTCCGCGAGCCCGGATCGGGCGCAACCTTGCCCGTGGTTGTGCCGGAATCGAATTCGAAAACAGAGGAAGAGAAATGAGCGCGGCGCCCGCAAACCAACTCGATCTGACGGCCCCTCCGGTGGTGAAGACCATCGCGCAGCGGTCGTTGATTGTCGGCGTCCTCTTCGCCATCGTGGCGGTGGTCCTCGCCATGAAGCAGCCCGATGAGTTCTATCGCGGCTACCTGCTCGGATTCATGTGCTGGTTGGGCGTGGCACTGGGATCGATGGCCATCCTCATGATCCGCCACCTCACGGGCGGCGGCTGGGGCATGGTCATTCGCCGCATTCTCGGCGCGGCCATGCGCACGTTGCCGCTGCTCGCAATTCTCTTCATCCCGATGTTGATCGCCGTGTGGCAGCGCCGAATCTATCCATGGGCCATGCCGCTGGATGCGATTCAGGATGCGCGCATCCGCGAACATCTCGTGAAGCACAGCTTCATTAAGGACGCTTATCTCAACAGCACCGGCTTCATCATCCGCGCCATCATCTACTTCGCCATCTGGAACGTGCTCTCGTTCTTGCTCTCGCATTGGTCGAAACAGACCGACCGCGCCGGCGCCCCCGACAACACCGAGCGTTTCAAAGCCGTCGCCGGTCCGGGCCTCATCCTCTACGGGTTCACCATCTCCTTCGCCGCCATCGATTGGGTCATGTCGCTCGATCCGAGCTGGATTTCCACCATCTTCGGTCTGATCATTCTCATCGGTGAAGTGCTCTCCGCCATGTGCTTCGCCGTGGTCGTCGAGCGCATTCTCTACAACTACAAGCCCATGTCCGAGATGCTGAAGCCCGACTTCGTCCACGATCACGGCAAGTGGATACTGGCCTTCACCATGGTCTGGGCCTATTTCAGCTTCTCGCAGTGGCTCATCATCTGGGCTGGAAACCTGCCGGCCGAGATCACCTTTTATATGAAGCGCCTTAACGGCGGCTGGGGATGGATCGCGCTCATCCTTCCCATCTTCCACTTCGCGCTTCCGTTCGCGATTCTTCTGTCGCGCCCGTTCAAGCGCAATATTCGAAAACTCGTCTGGCTCGCTGTATGGCTGATGCTGATGCGCTTCGTGGACTTGTTCTGGATCATCGAGCCCAATTTTTCGCAGACTTTCAAATTAACCGCGGCCGACATTGTCGTGCCCATCGCCATTGGCGGCTTCTGGCTGGCATACTTCTTCCGCAATCTGGGCGCGCTGCCTCTGTTGCCCCTCTACGATCCGTCTGCGGGAGAGGTTCTGCACCCGGAGCACCATCATCCGGAAAATGCATGATTGACGAGCATATTGACGAGCACCGGCAGAGCATGTCGGAAATCAGTATGACTGAAAGAATATGAGCATCGAGCACAATCCAGAGAAGACGAACGGCAACGGCGGCTACGAGCACCGCGACGTGAACGTCGCCGGCGTGCTCTATTTCCTCGCCGGCCTGTTCGTGTTCGGGCTCGTCGCATTTTTGCTTGCGGACGGCTTGTATCGCTACATGGATCAGCGATTCGAGGCCGACCAGCCGCCGGTGAATCCGCTGGTCACCAACGTTCCCGCGGATACGCGCAACATCCCCAAGAATTATCCGCAGGAAGCATTTCCGAATCCCAAGCTCGAAGAAGACGAGCGCGGGCAACTCAACGGCATCCGCCTCAAGGAAGAACAAACTCTGGCCACCTATGGCTGGATCGACGAGAAAGCCGGAACCGTTCGCATTCCGATCGAGCGCGCCATGGACCTGATCGCGCAACGCGGGCTGCCGACGCAGGCGAATCCATGCGACAACCCAAACCTTGGCTGCGGCACGAGCGAAACGCCGACCCAGAAGGCGGAGAACAAGAAGGGACCCAAGAAGTGAGCAGCGAGAACCAAAATCCGAATTCAACGTTAAATGCTCGGGGCGTCATCCTGAGCGGAGCCGCTTTTCAGGCGAAGCGCAGGATCTCAGGTGCAGCTTCACACAGCCTCGTGCTCCTCCTGCTTGCTTCCACTGCCTTCGGACAGGCCATGTCGAAAGGCGTCCTGTCCCCGCCCGCGAGCTTTCGTCCGCCCTATCTCGAAAACGTTGGCATCGAGCAGCATCTCGACGCGCAGGTGCCGCCCGACCTCACATTCGTCGACGACACCGGCCGCTCCGTCAAACTCGGAGACTATTTCGGCAAGAAGCCGCTGATCCTGAACCTCGTCTACTACAACTGCACCATGCTCTGCGGAGAAGCCTTGGCCGGACTCACCGGCGCCATGAAGATGGTGAAGTTCGACCTGGGCAACGAATTCGAAGTCGTGACCGTCAGTTTCGATCCGCGCGAGACGCCTGCCCTCGCCGCCGCTAAGAAGCAGGATTACATCAAGCGCTACGGCCGCCCCGGCGCCGCCGCAGGCTGGCATTTCCTGACGGGCCCTGCGGAATCGATCAACGCACTCACCAAGGCCGTCGGCTTTCAGTATCAATATGACGCCAAGACGAACCAGTATGCGCACGCCACCGCCATCATGGTATTGACGCCCCAGGGCCGTATTTCGCGCTACTTCTACGGTGTGGACTTTCCGCCGAAAGATCTGCGCATGGGGCTGGTCGAAGCCTCGCAGGAGAAAATCGGCAACGCCGTCGATCAGGTATTGCTCTACTGCTACCACTACAATCCTGCGACCGGAAAATATGGCGCTGTCGTAAGCAACATGTTGCAAGTGGGCGGAGCGATCACGATTCTGTTGGTTGGCGGACTGCTTCTCATCTTGTTCCGGCTGGGTCGAGTTGCGCCGCCGCGAAAAAATTGGGATCAGGCAAAACCGGGTCAAGCAAGATATGTTCGATAATTTTCCATTATGGCCAGATCGGGCCTCCACTGCCGCGGGCAACGTGGACGCCCTCTTCATCTTCCTGCTCATTGTGTCAGGGTTGATGACGCTTCTGATTTTTGCCGCCATCGTCTACTTCGCGGCGCGGTATCGCCATCGGCAAGGCGTTCCGGCCGAGCAGATCGAAGGCTCCTTGCCTCTGGAATTAACCTGGTCGATCATCCCGCTCTTCGTCTTCCTGGTGATTTTTGTCTGGGGCGCCGTCGTTTATTTCAAGGGACGCACGCCTCCCCGCGACTCCACCGAAGTCTACGTTGTCGCCAAGCAATGGATGTGGAAACTCGAACATGCCGAAGGCCAGCGCGAGATCAACGAACTTCACGTCCCGGTCGGACGCGACGTCAAGCTGATCATGACTTCGCAAGACGTCATCCATAGCTTCTACGTTCCGGCCTTCCGCATGAAGCAAGACGTGCTTCCCGGCCGTTACACGGTGGCGTGGTTCCGCGCCACCAAGCCCGGCACGTATCACCTCTTCTGCGCCGAATATTGCGGCACGCAGCACTCCGGCATGATCGGCTCCATCGTAGTTCAGGAGCCCGCGCAATACGAAGCGTGGATGAGCGGTGGCACCACCGGACCGCTCTCCGCCACCGGCGAAAAGATTTTTGGCGAACTCGGCTGCTCCACCTGTCATCGCAGCGATACGCAAGGCCGTGGCCCCAACTTGCAGGGAGTCTTCGGGAAGCCGGTTCAACTCGAAGACGGCCGCATCGTCACCGCCGACGAGAACTACATTCGCGATTGCATTCTCGATCCCGGCGCGAAGCGAGTAAAAGGATTCCAGCCCATCATGCCCACGTTTCAGGGATTGGTGAGTGATGAGCAAGTCAACGCCCTGGTGGCGTATGTCAAATCGTTGGCCAAGCCCGGCGAAGGCGGCGTCAAGCCCGCAGTGGCCGTGCCCGTCAAGTCCGCCGCAAACCAGGCCGCAGCAAAGGGAAGTCAGGTGCAATAAGTATGGCGACAGCAACAGCTCAACCCGTTGAGCGCGAAAATTATCTGAATAAGGAGTACGGCGTCGGCTCGTGGCTCTTCACCACCGACCACAAGCGCATCGCGCTTCTGTACCTGATTTCGATCACGCTCTTCTTTTTCATCGGCGGCTTCTTCGCGCTGCTCATCCGTCTCGAACTTCTGACCCCCGCCGGCGATCTGGTTCAGGCTGACACTTACAACAAGCTGTTCACCATGCACGGCATGGTGATGATTTTCTTCTTCCTCATCCCTTCGATCCCCGCTGTCCTCGGCAATTTTCTCGTGCCCATGATGATCGGCGCCAAGGATCTCGCCTTCCCGCGCATCAACCTGCTGAGCTGGTATCTCTACATCATCGGCGGCATCATGATGCTGCACTGCATGTTGACCGGCGGCGTCGACACCGGTTGGACCTTCTACACGCCCTTCAGCACCGCCTTCACCAACACAAAGATTGTCGAGGCTGGACTTGCCATCTTTGTTGCCGGATTCTCCTCCATCCTCACCGGTCTGAATTTCGTCGTCACTATTCACCGGATGCGCGCGCCAGGAATGACCTGGTCGCGCCTGCCGCTCTTCATCTGGGCGCACTACGCCACGAGCATCATTCAGATTCTCGGAACCCCGGTCATCGCCATTACCATCGTCCTCGTTGCGGCCGAACGCACGCTGCACCTCGGCATCTTCGATCCCAAACTCGGCGGAGACCCGCTCCTCTTTCAGCACCTGTTCTGGTTCTATTCGCATCCCGCCGTTTACATCATGATTCTGCCGTCGATGGGCGTAGTCACCGAGATCATTGCCTGCTTTTCGCGCAAGCGCATCTTCGGCTACAGTTTCGTCGCGTTTTCGTCGATCGCCATTGCTGTCTTCGGATTTCTGGTCTGGGCGCATCACATGTTCGTCGCCGGAATCTCGGTCTACGCCGCCCTCGTCTTCTCTTTGTTGAGCTATGCGGTCGCCGTGCCCTCCGCCATCAAAGTCTTCAACTGGACCGCTACCTTATATAAGGGGTCCATCCACTACGATGCGCCCATGCTCTACGCCTTTGGATTCCTGGGTCTATTCACCATGGGCGGGCTTACCGGCTTGTTCCTGGCGGCGTTGGGCATCGACGTCCACGTCACCGACACTTATTTCGTGGTCGCCCACTTCCACTACATCATGGTCGGCGGCGCGCTCATGGGCTACCTGGGAGGCATGCATTTCTGGTGGCCGAAAATTTCCGGACGCCTCTATCCCGAGGGCTGGGCCCGCCTCGCCGCGTTGATCGTCTTCATCGGATTCAACCTGACCTTCTTTCCCCAATTTATTCTGGGCTATCTTGGCATGCCGCGCCGCTACTACCAGTACCCGCCGGAATTTCAGGTGCTAAACGTACTCTCGACCGCCGGCGCAACCGTGCTTGGCGTCGGTTACTTGCTCCCGATGATTTATTTCCTATGGTCAATGCGCTACGGCAAGCCTGCACCCGACAACCCGTGGAACGCCGCGGGCCTGGAGTGGAAGACCCAATCTCCTCCTACCACCTTCAATTTCGAAGAAGAGCCCGTGGTCACGTGGGAAGCCTACAACTACGACGAGTTGGACGCGCCTCACAAACAGGAGGTTCCCGTTGCACGATAGTTCTACAGCCGCCGTTCCCGCTGCAGGCCACGGTGAAGCTCACAACCCGGCCCTCCTGCACCACTTCGCCACCGAGGAGCAACAGCGCAATGCTTCCAACTTCGGCATGTGGATCTTCCTCGGCACCGAAGTCATGTTCTTCGGTGGACTCTTCTGCGCGTACCTGATCTACCGCCGTTGGTATTTCCCCGACTTTGCCGCGGCCAGTACATCCATTGATGCGCGCCTTGGCGGCACAAACACCGCTGTTCTGATCTGCAGCAGCTTAACCGTAGTACTCGCGATCTGGGCTGCGCAGACTTCGCGTCGCGCGCTTCTGATCGGCACCCTCATCCTCACCATGCTCTTCGGGCTCATCTTCCTTGGCATCAAGGGCAAGGAATACAAAGACAAGTTCGACGAGCACCATGTTCCGGGCGCGTCATTCAGTTTTGATCACGTCGCCATTCCCGGACATCCCGATCAGTATGCCAACCCGCGCCACGCCGAGATTTTCTTTGCCCTGTACTTCATCATGACCGGACTCCACGCCTTGCATATGGTCATCGGACTTGGCATTTTTACCTGGCTCTTGTGGATGGCATGGAAAGGCCGCTTCACTCCCGAATATCACACTCCACTGGAAATCGGCGGTCTTTACTGGCACTTTGTCGATATTATTTGGATTTATCTGTTCCCTTTGCTGTATCTGATCGACCGGCACGCGTAAGTTTGAGGCTCGTTATGTCTGATCATTCGAAATCCTCGCCGTTGGGAACGTACTTCGCGGTATGGGGCGCTCTGCTGGTGGGAACCTTTCTCACCTACGAAGTCGCCAAACTTGACCTCGGCGTCTACAACGCTGCCGTTGCCCTCATTATCGCGACGACCAAAGCGCTCCTAGTCGCGCTCTTCTTCATGCATCTGAAGGGGGCTCACGAGAAACTCTTGAAGATGGTCGTCATCTCGACCATCTTCTTCCTGTTCCTTCTGCTCGTGCTATCCATGGCCGACTACGGCACGCGCGCCTGGAGTTGAACGCCCGTATCGGGCTCCGGACTCAATCGCAGCCGCCCGCTCTTCCTAGCGTCCTTTGCGGATTTTCTTAGCGCCCTTTGCGATTAGTCTTTTGCCTTCCTGAGCCGGAAGAGATGCTCAAGAAGACGGTTCGTCCGCCCTCCCATCTGCGGTATACTCGCGCGTCAAGCTGAAACATTCCATCGCCACGAGGTGACTTATGGCATTCTGCAATTCTTGTGGAGCAGCCGTCGATCCTGGGATTAAATTCTGCAGCAAGTGCGGTGCGCCCACCGGTGTAGCCGCGTCCGCGCCCTCAGCAACGCCGGGGACTCCCGCGTCTCCGGTCATGTCCCGTCCGCCCGTTCCACCTGCGACCGGCGGCGGCAGCGCCGTCAAAATCATCCTGATCGTCGTCGCCGTGATCATCGTCATCGGAGTCCTCGCCATCGCCAGCGTCGGCTTCTTCGCTTACCGTGTCGCCAAGAGCGCTCACGTGCATCAGGAAGGCGATCACGTGAAAGTCGAAACTCCCTTTGGCACGATCAGCGCCAACGATCCGGTTCAGGCCTCCAAAGATCTCGGCGTTGATATCTATCCCGGAGCCGAGGTCCAGAAAAACGGCGCATCTTCCATGGCCTTCGGATCTATTCACACCGTCACCGCACAATTCGAAAGCAACGACTCCATCGACAAGGTCTGCGACTTCTACAAATCCAAATTCCCCAACGCCGCAACCACGAGTTCGGACCAGAACCGCTGCACCATCGTCTCCAACGACCAGAAAAATATGGTCACCATCAACATCGAGTCCATCGGCGATCACTCCAAATTCCAAATCACCAACGTAAGCAAGAAAGCGAATTAAGAGTCGGGCCCATGCACGACCGCATTGCAGACTCCGTTCCGGCCCCGAAGTCGTCATTCACCGACGCTCCGGGGCTGGCCGAGGCTCTGCGCTCGAATGTTCGTGGAGAGGTTCGATTCGACCCCGCCAGCCGCGCCCTCTACGCCACCGACGGCTCCAACTACCGCCAGGTTCCAATCGGCGTCGTTCTTCCTCATGATGCCGACGACGTCCTCGCCGCCATTTCCATCTGTCGCGAATTCGGCGCGCCTCTGCTCTGTCGCGGCGGCGGCACCTCGCTCGCCGGCCAGTGCTGTAATGTTGCCGTCGTCCTCGACTTCACCAAGTACATGTCGCGGATTCTCGAGATCGATCCCGCGCGCCGCATCGCCCGCGTGCAGCCCGGAGTCGTTCTCGACACGCTCCGCAACGCCGCCGAGAAACATCACCTAACCTTCGCACCCGATCCCGCCAGCCACGACCGATGCACCATCGGCGGCATGATCGGCAACAACTCCTGCGGCGTCCACTCGGTCATGGCCGGAAAGACCGACGACAACATCGAAGAACTGGAAGTGGTAACCTACGACGGCCTCCGCCTGAAAGTCGGCCAAGGTTTTGTTCGTGACCATGTGGGGACGGACGCATTGGTCCGTCCAGGCGGCCCAGACTCATCGGGCCGCAGTCGCTCTGAACGCGCCGCGCAAATCCACGCCTCCCTCCAGCAAATCGCCGATCAATACGCTGATCTCATCCGCCAGAAATTTCCTCCCATCCCCCGCCGAGTCTCCGGCTACAACCTCAACTACCTGCTCCCCGAAAATAACTTCCACATCGCCCGCGCCCTGGTCGGCTCCGAAGGAACCTGCGCGACGGTTCTCGAAGCCACCTGCCGCCTCGTCGAAAGTCCTCCCGAGCGCGTCCTCCTCGTCGTCGCCTATCCCGACATCTTTCAGTGCGCCGATCACATCCCCGAAATCATGGAGCACAAGCCCATCGGCCTCGAAGGCTTCGACGACATTCTCGTCTACTACACGCGTACGAAAGGCCTCAATCCCGCAGGACTCGCTCTGCTCCCCGAAGGCGGCGGATGGCTCATGGTCGAGTTCGGCGGCCAGACTCTCTCTGAGGCCGAATCCCAGGCCCTGCGCCTCATCGACACTCTCAGCCGCAGCGCGACTCCGCCTCGCACGAACCTCTACTCCGGCGCGCAGGCGAAACGCATCTGGGAGATTCGCGAAGCCAGCCTCGGCGCGACTTCACACGTGCCCGGCGAGCCGCTCAACTGGGAAGGATGGGAAGACGCCGCCGTCGCTCCCGACAAACTCGGCGCCTACCTGCGCGACCTGCGCAAGATGATGGCCGCTTTCGATTACAAGGGATCGCTCTACGGACACTTCGGCCACGCCTGCGTGCACACGCGCCTGAATTTCGATCTGCAATCGAAAGAGGGAATCGCCAAGTTCCGCAAGTTCGTTGAAGAAGCCGCCGACCTCGTCGTCAGCTACGGCGGATCGCTCTCCGGCGAACACGGCGACGGACAGGCCCGCGCCGAACTTCTCCCGAAAATGTTTGGCCCGGAATTGATGGAAGCCTTCCGCAAATTCAAGACAGTCTGGGATCCCGATTGGAAGATGAATCCGGGCAAGCTGATCGGATTTCCGGGAAAGCCGCTCTACAAACTCGACGCCAATCTGCGCCTCGGTCCGAACTACGCCCCCTGGCAGCCTGCCACGCGCTTTCAATTTCCCGACGATCACGGCAGCCTCTCGCATGCCGCCTTGCGCTGCGTCGGAGTCGGTAAATGCCGCCGCGAAGAAGGCGGTGTGATGTGCCCCAGCTATCGTGCTACGCACGAAGAATCGCACTCCACCCGCGGCCGCGCTCACCTGCTCTGGGAGATGACGCAGGGAAACCGGGAAGATGCCGTCATCCGCGACGGCTGGCGCAGCGAAGAAGTGAAGCAGTCACTCGACCTCTGCTTGGCTTGCAAAGGATGCAAAAGTGACTGCCCGGTAGGCGTCGACGTCGCCACCTACAAAGCTGAATTCCTCTCTCATTATTACGAAGGCCGCGTGCGTCCCCGCAGCGCCTACGCCTTCGGCAACATCGACCTCTGGGCGCGCTTAGCCTCAAACGCCCCCGGCCTCGTAAATCTAACGACGCAACTCCCGTTCCTCCGCGACATAGCGAAGCTAGTAGCCGGAATCCCGCACCAGCGCCAAATCCCCCCCTTCGCCCCCGAGTCATTCAAACAGTGGTTCAGCCGTCGCCAGAAAAAAGAAAAAAACTGGGATGCCCCACGGCCTGCCCTGAGCTTGTCGAAGGGTCTCGCCGATTTTGCGAGACGTGGGAACCTGAAACGTGGGAACCAAGCGAATTCCTCGACCGACGAGACTCTCAATCACTCAATCGCTGAATCTCTCAATGATTCAATCCCAAAAGTTCTCCTCTGGCCCGACACCTTCAACAACTACTTCATCCCCTCAACGGCCCGTGCCGCCGTCGAAGTCCTCGAAGCCGCGGGATACCGCGTCGTCGTCCCTCGAGCCCATCTCTGCTGCGGACGCCCGCTCTACGACTTCGGCATGCTCGACCGCGCCGAATCCCTCCTCCTCGACATCCTCGATCAACTCGAGCCCGAGATCGAAGCCGGAATCCCGGTCGTTGGACTCGAACCCAGCTGCGTCGCCGTCTTTCGCGACGAGCTCCTCAACTTCTTCCCGCACGACCAGCGAGCCCAAGCCCTCAGCAGGCAGACATTCCTGCTCAGCGAATTCCTCGAGCAAAATTCCGGCAGCGCTCCGCTCCCACAGCTCAATCGCAAAGCCCTGCTCCACGGCCACTGCCACCACAAATCGATCATGAAGATGACCGCGGAAGAGTCGCTCCTGCACCGCATCGGCGTCGACTTCCGGTCGCCCGCCCCCGGATGTTGCGGCATGGCCGGATCCTTCGGCTTCGAGCACGACAAATATGAGATCTCCAAAGCCATCGGCGAACTCGAACTTCTCCCCGCCGTCCGCCAGGCCCCCGCCGACTGGCTCATCATCGCCGACGGATTCAGCTGCCGCGAGCAGATCGCCCAAGGCACCGGCCGCCACGCCCTCCATCTGGCTGAAGTCCTGCAAATGGCACTCGAGTCGCCTTCACTTATTAATTCTTGTCATCCTTCCAGCAATTCTTGTCATGCTTCCGGTAATTCTTGTCATTCCGAGCAGAGCGAGGAACCTGCTGTTTTCCGGCAGCGCCAGACAGCGGCCTCCGTGGCCGGCCCCTACCCCGAATCGCATCAAGTCAACCAGCGCAATGCCGAAGTCCGCAGTTCCATGACGCGAGCCGGACTAGGTCTGGGAGCCTTAGCCGCCGCCAGCCTCCTACTCTGGTCCACCACCCGCAAGCACTGAGAGCATGTCAAATGAAAGCCTCCGCCGAAAGGCGCGCTTCCAAGTAGCGCCGGCGTCCCGCCCCCGCGTCTTGCTTCACGCCGCCGCCCGTCCCCCACACAACGCTTATCCTCAAGCCCCAAGACCTACCCGATAGTCACCACACTGAAGTCATGACCAACGGGTGTGAAATCTTTCATTTGCGTTGACGGTGCGAGCAGATTGAGAAAAACTATTTGAGATGGAAACTTTTCAAAAGCAACCCGACGTGGAGGACTCCCAGATCCCGCAGGGCCGCCCGAGGCGCCGGTGGGAACGGCATGATGTGACGATTCCTGTGACCGTCACGACTGTAGTGAACGGCGAGCGCTCCAGCTTTGGCGGGCAGGCTTGCGACATGAGCATTGGCGGGCTGCGCCTGTTCCTGACGCGCGAGGTCGAGCCCGGAACCAGCCTGCAGATGGAATTCCCGCTGCCGTATCATTCCGCGGAACTCGTGGTCCGAGGCGTGGTGCGCAACCGCAGCGGGTTCACGCATGGCGTGGAATTCGTTGGTCCGACGCGCGACCAGCAGGAAATGATCGACCGCACCTGCAGCGTGTTGGGACTGCTGCGGTAGGCGTTTTCACGCGAGTCCTACCGAAGTGCATTTCGCAATTATGAATCTGTCGGTGCCATCCTGAGCGGAGCCGCTTTTCAGGCGAAGCGAAGGATCTCGTGGCAGAATGATGCCTTCTTCGTTCTTCAGTCTGCAATCCTCCTTCTTCAATCTGATTATTCTGCATTCTTCCTTCCTCCTAGCATTCGACCTCCTGCATCGTTATCCTGAAGGGCGCTGCATTCTGAGCAGCGACGGACGAGGAGACTGCATGAGAGGGTTAAAGGACAAGCGCGTGCTGATCACAGGAGGCGCCAGCGGGATCGGCGCCGCGACGGCCGCGCGCTTTCTCGAAGAAGGATCGCGCGTGTGCGTGCTCGATCGCGACGCGGACGCGGGCAATCGGATTCGCCACGAACTCGCTCAACTCGGCGAAGCCGGCATTTCTGAAGCCATCATTGCCGACGTCACAGATCTCATGCAGGTTGAGGCCGCATTCGCCGAGGCAATCCGCCTGATGGACGGCGTCGACGTGCTCATCAACAATGCGGGCATCAGCATTCGACACAAGTTTCTCGACATCACTCCGGAGGAATGGGAGCAGGTCATCGCGGTGAACCTGACTGGCGTGTTCTACGTGGCGCAGACGGCGGCCCGCCACATGTGGGAGCGCGGGGATGGCGTGATTCTGCAGACGGCGTCGACCAACGGCGTGATGGGATACCCGTATTACGCCGACTACAACGCGACGAAGGCGGGAGTGATTGAGCTGACCCGGTCGATGGCGCTGGAACTCGCGCCGAAGGTACGCGTGTGCGCGGTGGCTCCGGGATACGTGCTGACTCCGATGCAGCGCGCCGAATATTCCGACGCGATGCTGGAGGAAGTGAACGCGAAGATTCCGCTGCGGCGGCATGCGAAGCCGGAAGAGATCGCGGGGCTATTCGCCTATCTGGCGTCGGACGATGCGGCGTTCGCGACCGGGCACGTCTTCACGATGGACGGCGGCGAGACCGCGGGCGGCCTTGCGAGCCGTTGAACGTTCTGCGAACCTCTGTGCTCCCTGTGGTGGAATCATTCTGACTTGCCGGGTGAAACATGCGTCTGCAAGATAAAGTTGCTCTCATCACGGGCGGAACTTCTGGAATCGGCGAAGCGACCGCGCTGCTGTTTGCCGCCGAAGGGGCTCGCGTCGCGATTACGGGACGGAACGACGCGCGCGGAGCGGCGGTCGTCGAACGCATTGCGAACAATGGCGGCAAAGCGATCTTCATCCGCGCAGACGTCAGCGTTGCCACCGACTGCCAGCGCGCGGTCGACGAGACTCTACGCGCCTTCGGCAGAATCGACATCCTGTTCAACAATGCCGGCGTCTTCTATCCGCAGACAGCGCTCGAATGTTCCGAGCGCGAGTGGGACGAGCAGATCGACGTCAATCTGAAGGGAACGTTTCTGATGTCGAAGTGCGCGTTGCCGGCGATGATCGCGCAGAAATATGGAGTAATCGTCAACAACAGCTCGGGCTGGGGAATTGTCGGAGGGGATCACGCGGTCGCGTATTGCGCGTCGAAAGGCGGCGTTGTGCTGATGACCAAGGCGATGGCGATCGATCACGGCGCGCAGGGGATTCGCGTGAACTGCATTTGTCCGGGAGACGTGGAGACTCCGATGCTCCCGATGGACGCGAAGATGCGCGGGCTGAAGTGGGAGGACTACATTGCCGGCTGCGCGAGCCGTCCTCTGGGACGAGTTGGCACCGTTGAGGAGATTGCGAAGGCGGTCCTGTTTCTTGCATCCGACGATTCGTCATTTATGACAGGCGCGGCGTTGGTCGTCGATGGCGGAGGCACCGCTGACTAGCATGAAGGATCGAACGAAGGCGATCGTATTTCTTGGCGGAGGGCGGATTACGGGCGCGCTCGCCGCGGGGCTGCGGCTTGCGGGATACAAAGGGCGGCTTGTCGCGTTCGACCGCAATCCGGAGAAGCTGCGGGCACTGCGCCGCGAATCGCAGGTGGAAGCGGCGCGCGATTTGAAGTCGGCGGTGGATCAGGCGGAGATGTTGGTACTGGCGGTGCGTCCCGCGTCAATGAAGGAAGTTCTCGAGGAAGTAACGATGTGCGGCGTCCCAGCACCGCGACTGTGCGTGAGCTTGGCAGCGGGCATTCCCTTGGCGCGATTGCGAAAGTGGTTGCCGCGGACGCGATGGGTGCGCGCAATGCCGAGCCCGGTTTGCCGTATTGGACGCGGCTTGACCGCGTTGTGCTTCGGCCGTAGTGTCGCGAAGTCCGAGCGAGATCGCGTGCGTGAATTCTTTGAACTGGTTGGCGCGGCGATCGAGATTCCTGAGCGGCAGTTCGATGCATTCACCGCAGTCTATTCGTCGAGCCATGGCTATCACGCAGTGGCGACTCTGGCGAAGGCAGCCCAGCATGCAGGCCTCGATCGCGCGACGGCTCTGACCGCGGCCGCGCACGCCCTGGCCGACGGAATTTTCTACTGGCGGCAGAGCGGGGAGAGTCTCGACGCGCTTTTGCACGAGGCGGCCACTCCTGGAGGCATTGCGGCAGCGACCATGGCCGCGATGGATCAAGCTGGCTACGCGCGCGTGATCGAGAAGGGAATTCGTGCGGGCGTGAAGCAGGCGCGTAAGAATGCGAAGGGGTAATGGCGCGTTCTTCGTTGGCCGAGAGTCCCCAGCAGCTAAAACTGGCATCCATTCAATGTGGCTTCGGCGCGGCTGAAAGAGTGAGCGTGAGAACTGAAGTTTTATTCGCGCAGTGGAATCACGTCCCCGCTTTTAGCCGCGAAGCGGCGCCAGAATGCAGCCCACGGCGCAAGCCGTGGGTAGCTAGTGGGAAACAAGCAGGCCCCGGAGGGGCGAAAGAACGGTTCCCACGCACACTCCGAAAGCCGCGTCACTTCAAAACAACCCCACACCCGGGCCTCGCGCAGCGGTGTCGGTTTGCGGGTTACTTTTGTCACCATCGGAGTTCCAGGTGACTCTGTCACAATAACGGTAAGGACTATGTCTGGGTCCGCGAAGAGATCCAGACGAGCGTGATTTTCCTATGGAAGTACTCACTCCCAAAGCGACTCGACGCAGCACGCGTATCCGCGTGGAAATTCCTGTAAGCGTAATCAGCCTTGACCGGAAGCGGCCGTTTGGAGAGAAGGTCATGGTGCTGGTCGTGAGCGCGCAGGGATGCGGCTTTCGGGCTTCGGAGGCGCTTCAGATCGAGACGCCGATCATGTTGAGCGGGCTTCCGGGCGGTGGCAGCGTGACGGCGCGAGTGGCGAACTGCCTGCCGCTGGGCACGGATGGAAAGTGGTTTCTAATTGGCGCTTCGCTCTATACCCACGGAAATGTTTGGGGAATCGCGGATCCTCCGGAAGACTGGAATGTCGCAGCAAAAAGTTCTCCCGCGCCAACCCCGGCGAGCGACGATACAATGAGCGCTCCGAAACTCACGGTTAACAAGAAAGTTTGGCCGTACAATCTTTTCTCCGAGGGCGCCGAAGTCCATCCTGGACGAAAGTAAAAGACGACTGACGCGCGGTTCGCGCACATCCTCATTGGAAGAAACAATTCGCTCGCGACGGCAGGATTATTTCGTCCCAGCCATCTTGCCTCGGCCTGCAGGGCGCGGCAAGCCGTATCTCTACGGATCGACAAAACGCGAAAACATTTCGGTCTTGTTCTTTCGTAACTTCGCCAACCTTAAATGCGCTGCCATACTCTTAAGTAAGCATATGTCCGATCAGGTTGAATCCGCGGCGCCGGTTGTCCCACTAAACGAGAACAAGCTCGCTGAACGCCCTTTTCGCGTGAAGCTGCGCGGGTCCGTGCTAGTGCTGGTGCGCCTGCCAAACCGCCGCGACGTGCGTGCCGCCATTCATCAGCTGTCGACGACCGGCGGCGTAATTCACTTCGAAAAACCGCTCGACGAAAAGATTGTTGTCGAACTGATCTTCCACATCGGCACTTCCACGATTCGCGAGAAGGCGCAAATGCTGTTTCCCATGTGGGCGACGCAGGGATGGATGCAGCCCTTCCGCTTCATGGAAGTATCGGATGCGAACCGGGAGTTGCTGGATACGAGCCTGAAGTCGTTTCTTGGAGAGGCGAAGGGCGCCGCCGCCGGGAAGTAGTTTTCCTCAGCGCCTCCATCGTTTGCAAGAACATCTCCGCGACATTTCAGACATCCCTCCGAAAGTTGGCAAGGTTACCCTGGTTACATTCACTGCCTGAACGATTGGGCTATGATCCCGTTAAAGGAAGTGGGCCATGAAGAAACTCAGTTTTCTGGTGTCGCTGACCAATAACGATAACGATTATCAGCAGGAGCAGGCAGCGGCGGCGGAAAAAGCAGCACGGCGTTTGGGCGTCGACGTGAAGATCATTCACGCGAATAACGACGCGGTGGCGCAGAGCCAGCAGTTGCTGCACTACGTGCAGGATTCCTCAGTGGTGCGTCCGGATGCGATTATGTTCGAGCCCGCAGGCGGGACGGCGTTTCCGCAGGTAGCGCGAGCCGCAGCCGCGGCGGGCATTGGATGGGTTGTGCTGAATCACGAAGTGGACTACATCCGCGATCTGCGCCGCACATATAAGGTTCCGGTATTTAGCATCAGTTCCGATCATGACGCAGTCGGCAAAATTCAGGGACAACAATTCGCGGCGCTGCTGCCGAACGGCGGATCGATGTTGTACATCGAAGGACCGGCGAACAGCGTGGCGGCGAAGCAACGCACGGCTGGAATGAATCGCACTAAGCCACTCAACATTCAAGTGAAATCAATGCGGGCGAACTGGACCGAAGAGAGCGCGTATCGCACAGTGAGTTCGTGGCTGCGTCTGCAAACTTCGCAGGAGAGCCACATTGACCTGGTCGGCGCGCAGGATGACAGCATGGCCGTGGGCGCGCGCAAGGCGTTCAGCGAGATCACGGGAAGCGAGCGGGCGCGTTGGATGAAGATCCCGGTGACCGGTTGCGATGGAATGCCGCAGACGGGTCAGGCATGGGTGCGCAGTGGGACTCTGGCGGCGACAATTTTTATTCGCCCGAACACGGACCTTGCGATTGAGATGCTGGTCGACGCGATCAAGAGTGGGGCTACATTGCCGGAGCATAAAGTGACCGAACCGGAGTCGGTGCCTTCGTTGAGGGATCTGGCTGCGTCGGTGGGAAAGTTGTCCAAGTCGGCTAAGGTTTAGCGGCCTCAGAAAAGAGTTAGTGAAGAATTCAAGGCGTCCCTTGCGGGACGCCTTTTGGTTTGGTGCAGGGTTTGGGTTGGCCGAGTGTTCGGAGGTTTCGCTCGGCTTTGCCTTCGCGGGTGGACGAAGGCATCCGTCGCCGCATGAGTTGCTTTGGGTTCAGTGGGATTGAAATGAGTGATCATAGTCACTCAGCGATGTGTTCTTGCGCGTAACTCGCGAAATGGCGTATGCCGCGGAAGGCCCGCACGGCGGCGGCTTTCCAGAAAGGCGATTCTTTAGAAATACCGCGGAAATCCGCAGCGCAAACAGCTTTCCCTCAACGCGCGAGCGCTGGCCGAAAAATAATTCCCGCCTGGTTCGTCGCTCGCTTCTGGTGATGTGAGTCACGCTGTACAGTGAGTCGCCGTACATCTTCGAAAGATGTGTCCAGCCTAGTGTGACATCCCGTTGGGTCCGAAAAAAATATGCTCAGACGAGGGCTCTGACGTTCCAAATCGGGACACCGGTTGTGCATCAGCACGAATGCGCGTTCGCGTGTGGCGGATTCGGAACGACAATTCGATGAATAGAAGTGTTCGCGGTGGAGGATAGATACCGCTATGTCGATCTGGAAGCGATTCATTTGCAGCTTAGTACTCACAGTCATATCAGTCGCGCCGGTCGCAGCAGGAACGAAAGATGCTACAGATGCCAAAACGCCGCCAGCGAATTCAGACGCGCAGCCGGTAGCTGCCGCCAGTCCGAACACTCCGGGCGCGGGGAATGTAAACATCACGGCGCTACTCGGCGTGCTCGTGATGAAAGGAGTTCTCGCGCCGAGCGAGGCGAATGCGATTCGCAATGCCGCTCCTGATGCAGAGTTTCAACTGTTGCTGGAAGCGTTGACGCGCAAGGGAGTGGTGAACGCGGCGGACTTCCCTGCGACGAGTGCGGCTCCGGCCACGACTCCCGTCGTCGCAGTGGTGCAGGCGCCTTTGGTGCAGGCACCGAATGCCGCCACGCAACCGGCCAAGCCTTCGGCGCCGAAGGTGATTCCTGCCGTAGCTCCGGTTCGCGCGTTGCAGTTGGAGCCGTCCAAGCCCGACGGGTTGGTTCCTGACTTGAAGCTGGGGAGCGGTGCGCGGCTCAAACTCTACGGCATGGTGAAGACCAGCGTGATCTACGACACGTCCGCGCCCTACGGAACGGACATGCCTCTGCCTGGATTCATTACAGCGTCGGGCGCCAGCTTCGATCCAGGACCAACGCGAAGTCCGGAATTCCATGCGAAGGCACGCTTCGCACGTTTAGGCACAAACTTCGAATGGCCGGACCTGGCGGGCAGCAACACGGCGATCACCGGCAAGCTGGAGTTCGATTTCGAAGGCAACTTCACGCGCGCTCTGAACCGCAATATTTCGACGATACGCTCGAGCATGGCGTCGATCCGCCTGGCCTTTGGACGCGTGGACCACCGCTTCAACGACCGAACCAATATTTTCGGCGTCTTCGGACAGGACTGGACGCCGTTCGGATCGTCGACTCTGCCCAACCTGTTCGAGACCACAGGGCTCGGCCTGGGTTTTGGAACGCTGTATGAGCGCGCTCCGCAGTTCCGCTTTGGAGTGGGACACAAAATCGGCGGTTCGCGCGACGTTTTCATCCAGCCGGAATTTGCAGTGGTCATGCCGGCGTATGGGAATGATCCGTCGAATGTTGCGGATCAACTGGGCTATGGAGAAAAGCAGGGCGCAGACTCCGGACGTCCAGAGATACAGACGCGTCTGGTTCTGCAGTGGCAACTCGACAAGGCAGCGGGGGTCGTTCCGGCTCAACTGATTTTCAGCGGAGTCCAGGGCAACAGGGAAGTGATGGTGCGCGCCTCCGACATTCCCCTGTGCAGCAACAGCGCGGTCTGCAGTTCGACCACGGAGTTCAAAACCGCATTTCCGCACGGCGCGCAACTGAGTTCCAATCGCGCCGGATGGACGGGAGAAATCCAACTGCCGACCCGGTACGTTACGGTGATTGCCAAGTATTGGAGCGGATCGGACCTGCGCTGGTACTTCGTAGGCAGCCTCGATTCGAACTTCAACGACACGTCGGCGCTGAGCAAGGCGTGTCTGACTGCCGGCGTCGGCGCATTCTGTTCGGGGTCGTCGAACGATGGTGCGTCCACGGTGCTGTTTGGGCTTGATAGCGGCGGGAACCCGGTGTTGGCCCCGCAACGTCCGGTACGGTCAATGGGCGGCTTCCTCAACGTTGGCTTTCCTCTCGGGCGCATTTTCGGTGCAGATGCTGCGGGACGCAATGCGGGATGGCAACTTTATCTCCACTACGCGTTCGACCAGGCGAAGACCAGCGACGTTCTGCGTCTTGGCAACCAGCGTTCGAAAAACGATCTGGCTGCCGCGACGCTTTCGTGGAAGATGAACAGCCTGGTTTCGTTCGTTCTGGAAGAGTCCATGTACCGGACGCGCATTGCTGACCCGAACCTCGCGGATTCCACTACCTTCCCAATTTATGAAGGCATGCCAGCCAGGGAGTGGCACGACATCCGCTCGGAGTTCGGCCCGATCTTCTCGTTTTAGGGAAGGACTGGAATCCTGTGCCTTTGGCGTGCGGCAGTGGATGCTTCACTGTGGCAAGGACGGGGATGTTCCCAAGAGTTGAAAAGGGGAGTAGTCTGTCCCCGCCGATCCAGTGCGGGGACCGAAGAGGGCGTTGAAAGCGCGGGTTCTGACGCCCGGTCTCGGCGGTGGAATCGAAGTGGGATGCGCTGATGGCAACGGTAAGACACCGGCTCCCGGTGGTCGATTCGTTTTCGGTTAAGGAGAAAACTGTGGCGACTCAAGGATTGTCTGGACTTGGCGTGCAAGGCGCGCAGGATCATCTGAATCGCTGGTGGCACGTGATCGGCGGACTCTCGATGAACCTCGCATTAGGCTCTTTGTACGGCTGGAGTGTGTTTGTGGCTCCGCTGGAAAAAGAGTTTCATTGGAAGCGGGCCGACACTTCCAACGTCTTCATCATCGCAGTCATCGTCTTCGCGTTGTCGTTTATTGTGGCCGGGCGGCTGCAGGATAAACTTGGTCCCTTTAAGATTTCTCTGGCGGGCGCCATTCTGGTGAGCCTTGGGTTCTTCCTGTGCTCCTACGCCGACAGCATCACGAAGTTTTTCGTTTTCTTCGGCGTCCTGGGCGGATTGGGGAATGGATTCGGTTACGCCACGCCGATTCCGGTGATGTCGAAATGGTTCCCGGACAAGCGCGGGCTGGCGGTTGGGCTGGCGGTGGGAGGATACGGCGCGGGGTCGGCAATTTTTGGTCCGCTGGCCGCCAGTTATCTGATCCCGCATTTTGGCTGGCGCACTACATTTCAGGTGCTAGGCGTGGTCTTCTTTGCGATGACGGTATTTGGCGCGTTCCTGCTCAAGAACCCGCCAGTCGGCTACAAGCCTGCGGGATGGACCCCGGCTCCGGCGTCGAAATCCGCGGCGAGCACCTACGACTTCACACCGGGCGAAGTGCTCCGGACGCCGTCGTTCTACTTATTGTGGGTCGGGTATGCGCTGGGCTGCGCGGCCGGTCTTATGGTCATCAGCCAGCTCGTGCCGTTCGCCAAGAGTGTGGGCGTGCCGAGCGTGACGCTGGCGTCGTTTGGGTTGGTCGTGGGAGCGGTAGGCAACGCCTCCGGGCGAATTCTTTCCGGATGGATGTCAGATCACCTCGGCCGCATCAATGTGCTGCGGCTGATGATCGGGATCTCGATGGTTGCGATGCCGATCCTCTATTACGTTGGAGGAAACGTAGTGGCCCTGTTCGTCATGCTGTTTATCGTTTACTGGTGCTATGGCACGCAATTGTCGGTGAATGCGGCGACCGCCGCCGATTTCTGGGGCACGAAAAACGTCGGCATCAATTACGGAATGCTGTTCACCGCCTGGGGAGTTGCCGGTCTGCTCGGCGGCCGCATCGGCGGATTGCTCTACGACAAATATCACAACTACCAGATGGCGTTTTATACGGCGGCGGTCCTGGCGGCGGTGGCGCTAATGTGTGAATTCGTGGCCAAGCGGCCACTGGTGCCGCAAGGAAGAGCGCCCGCACAGAAGGCCACTGCAGCGGCGTGATCGTCCCTCGCAACGCGGCAATACTGAAATGATGCGGAGTCGCGAAATCTACAGACCGCGCAAGTTTTCGTTAGCGGTGGCTTCGAATGAAGGGCTGAAACCTCTCTCAAAGTTGGTCCACTTGCAGGAAGTTCCTCGCTCCGTGAAACGAAACGGAGCAGCGCTGCACTATCCACAATAGTAGACGAAACGGCGCACCCAACGATTGCGAGGCAGATCTGTGATCCAGTATTTTCTCGCCATTGGTGCGCCAACAGACAACTGCCCAAAATAGTATTGACATTCCGTAGTAGATGGACCAAACTTTCGGCGCTCGGGTTTGTGGGGACCCTGTAATTCCGGCACGTCAGCACTTTCCAGCTCGTAAGACAACGACAATTCGCTCGTTCAGCGACCAGCTGCGCCACAACTGCGCATAGGGGGCATGCACAATGGCTCAACATAACGCTAGTTCTCCGTTTTCACGACATTCAGCTTTCACGAACCCGGCATCTCTGTGTTGCCTGGTCTTATTCGCATTAGCAAGCCTGATGCCCGCTTGGGCCCAACAAACGAAACAGCCGGAATATCAGGGAGGCGGCGGAAAAAAAGCGCGGCCGGCCGCACGAGTAGCGTTTAAGCCAGGCCCCTTCGGCCCAGACGGCAAGGTGCACCAGGTCGTCCCTGACGCAAAGGCGCGGCGCTTTCCAAACGAAGTGGAAACGCCTCAGGAGCGCGAAGCTGAAATGCGTGCCGCCGCCGGAATATCTGTTCCATCGAGCAAGGCGAGGGCGCAAGAACTCAGCCCGCAACAGCTTTCCTTGTTGCACTGGAATCCGAGCAAGCTCGATCCAATGCAGAACCCGATTATGGGAAGCGAATTGTTGAAGGCGGCGGAAAACAAGAGCCCGCTGCAGGTGCCGATGGGATCGAAGCCATCCTCGGGCACGCCGGTGAACGGAAAGAATTTTGCAGGTTTCGGCGACACGGGTTATTTCCCGCCAGATGGCGGCATCGCCGCCGGACCGTATCAGGTTGTCGAAGTCGTGAATTCCAGCATGAATGTCTACGACAAGAACGGCAACCTGCTCAGCTCTCAGACATTAAACAGTTTTTTCAGCGGTCTCGGCACGCCGGGTTCCGACTTCCTTTATGACCCGTCGATCTATTACGACCAGGAATCGGGACGCTTCTGGGTGCTGGCGACGTCAGATCACGACTCGCCGAATCGCTCGAATCATCTCATCGCCGTATCCTTCGCCAGCGACGTAACCCAGGGCTGGTACATTTACGCTCTGGACGCCACCGCCGACGGCGGCAATTCGAGTGGCAACTGGTGTGACTATCCGCACATGGGCATGGACGCGGACGCGATTTATATCAGTTGCAACCAGTTCAGTTTCCCTACCAGCAATGCCAGCTTTCAGTACGCCAAAGTCCGGGTTATAACGAAGGACCAGTTCATCAACGACGCGTGCTGCAGTTGGTGGGATTTCTGGAACCTGAAAGAAGGCTTCCTCAATCTGTATACCTCATTCGCCGTTCGTCCGGCGCTGGAGCGCTGGGTCGGATTCGGCGCTGGCGACTTCTGGGTCGACGCTGAGGGCAGCGGCGGTTCGGGCGACACGCTCAAAGTGTGGCAGCTGACCAACGCTGCGGACTGCTGTGACGGCAGTAGTAACGGCCCAACCTTGAACGGAAACGAACAAGGGGTGGGCAACTACGACAGCGCTCCGGCGGCGGCGCAGCCGAATGGAGTGACCGGCCTCGATACCGGAGGCACGCGTATTCTCTACGCCACTTACCAGTTCGGGCACTTGTCGGTGGGCCAGACCATCTCCTGTTCCAATGGAGGAACTCATGCCTGCGCCGCATTCACTGAAATGGATGTCAGCGGCTATCCCTCGATGAGCAACGTCAACGACTGGGTCTGGAACCAATCCGGCGAAGACGTTTATTACCCGTTCGTCGATCAGAACGCGAACAGCGACAAGACCATGGTCTACACGCGTTCCGACAGCGGCAGCACCTACCCGGGCGCGTATTACCGGGGCATTCCAAATTCCACCACCTGCACGAGCTGTCTTGATGGTGAGGGAACTATGGCAACAGGCCAGGCGAACTACTCCGTCATCGATAGCAGCGGCCGCAATCGCTGGGGCGACTATCAGGGCGCAAGCAATGATTCCGACTTCCTCGGAATCTGGGTGGAAGGTGAATACGTCTCATCCAGTAATTCCTGGGCCAAGGATATCGAACCGACGTACAACTCGTACGCTCCGATCGACAGTCCATCCCCTACGACAGAGCCCTTCGGGAACCAGGCCATCTTCTCCAGCGCTGCGACGCAATACATTACCTTTACCAATCAAGGCAATGCCACGTTGTACACATCGTCGACTGAGATCACGGGTGATACCGACTTCTTCATCACCTATGACGGTTGCCGATCGCAGACTCTGCTGTCGGGGTCTACATGCTACGAGGGGGTTTCTTTCCATCCGAACTCGATTGGCTCGGGCACGGGTTACATCATCGTGTTCGACAACACCGCATCGGCCTATGCTTACAGCACACTGACCGGAACGGGAGTGAAGGCAGGATCGACCACCAGCCTCAGTTCGAGTCTGAATCCATCGACCTACGGCCAGTCCGTGACATTCACGGCGCAGGTGGTTTCACAAACGGCAGGAACGCCGGGCGGCACCGTCACGTTCTATAACGGCAACACAGCATTGGGTTCGGGCACTCTGAGCGGAGGAACTGCGAAGTTCACCCTATCGACGCTGGCCGGCGGAGCGCACAGCATCACCGCGTCCTACGGAGGGAGTCCGAACTACCTCGCGTCTTCCACGGCGATCACCCAGCAAGTGAATGTGGCGCCGTCATCGACCAAAGTGGTGTCGTCGCTAAATCCGTCTGCGTACCATCAAGCGGTAACATTCACCGCTACGGTGAGTTCCGGTGCGGGCGTGCCGATCCACGGAGGGATGACCTTCAAGGACGGTACAGTCGCGTTGGGCACGACCGAGGTCGCGAACGGAGTTGCGAAGTTGACCACATCGGCTCTGACGGGTGGCACGCATTCGATCACGGCTACCTATCAGGGTTCGCTCAACTACGCCAAGAGCACCTCTCCCGCTCTGTCGCAAGTCGTGCACAAGCGCGGAACCACGACCACGATCACGTCGTCGGTCAATCCTTCATCCTGGCACCAGTTGGTGACTTTCACCGCCACGGTAGCTTCGGCGGGAGGCACACCAGCGGGAACGGTCAACTTCAAGAACGGCACCACCGTGATGGGAAGCGGGACTCTGAACGCGAGCGGAGTGGCTACCTTCACAACGAACGCTTTGACCGTTGGAACCCATACCATGACGGCGGTGTACGTTGGAAACACGAACTTCGTGACCAGCACATCCGCACCTAAGACGCAATCCGTGACCAAGGCCTCAACCACAACGGCGCTCGTATCTTCGAAAAATCCGTCTACGCATGGGACGGCGGTGACATTCACGGCGACGATCAAGCCGGCATTCGGCGGCGTTTCAACCGGGACCGTCACTTTCAAGAACGGGACTACGGTATTGGGCACGGGAACAGTCAACGCAAGCAACAAGGCAAGCTTCACCACGTCGAGCCTGTCGGTTGGTACGCACACGATCACGGCTACGTATCAGGGCGACACGCACTTCAAAGTCAGTACGTCGCCAGCGGTGAAGCAGGTGGTGAATTGAACTAGGTAATGGCGGCGGAGGCGCGCGCCTTCGCCGCGTGACATTTTGTTCTTAGCGGCACGGGGATGGCAGAAATGCCCTCCCCGTTTTTTCTGCACACTTTTGCAACGTTTAAGTTGTCTTCTTCACTATTGACATTGAGGACAGAATTGAAGAGAATTCTGGGCACTCGGTGTTACGTGGGTCCCCCCGAAGTTAAAACCTTCCCAATTTTGTTTCCGAGTCTCTGTCTGTCTGAGTAAGAACTAGCCGCTCAGGGAGCGAAGACTATGCTGACGCGTCCCAATGTGGCATGGGGGTGTCTGACCGTCGTACTGCACGCCTGGCCGGCGTGTCCTCGTTGGAAATGCCTCCGGAAGGCATGGTCCAACACGTAGAGAAAGAGAATTCCGAAGCCAGTTGTGGATGGATCGGCTGCGATCAATACGCAGTCAAGTCGATGCACTTCTGCGGCCGGCGAACGGATCTCGCTGCTTTCGTCGATAAACGAACCCGATCGAAACCGCTGTAACCCAGGAGGACTCACCATGAAAGAGTGTCAGATTTCCGACGTTCCATCGAATGCACGCCAAACCCGATCCTATTCATCAAGAGCAAAGAATATTTATAGCTGCCTCACAGCGTTGACTCTGCTCTGCGCATCTTCGCTGGCTTGGGGCCAGCAACCAAAAGTTAAGCCACTCGGGGCGCCATACTCCGCCAACACGCCGCAGCAGGTCGTCCTCGGTTCTGCCACGCCCATCCAGGCCTACGAGCCAAGCTCCAAATTGAAGCTGGCGATTTCCATTAAGGCGCCGAAGATGGCGGAGGAAGAAAGCTTTCTGAAAGAGCTTCAGGACAGAAATTCGCCCAGCTTCCATAAGTGGCTGACTCCCGATGAATGGAACGCCCGTTTTGCGCCGTCGGCTGAAGACGAGCAGGCCGTCGTCGATTGGGCCCAGAGCCAACATCTCACCGTCATCGGACGTTATCCGAACCGCCTGATGGTCAACGTGGAAGGCACGGTCGACGCGATCCAGAAAGCCTTCAACGTCAGCATTAATAAATACCAGGTAGACGGCGCGGTCGAGTTCTCCAATGATCGCGACCCGCAGATCCCGGGAAATCTCCAGGGCATTATCGAATACGTGGACGGCCTGAACAGCATCCTCCGGATGCGTCCGGCGAATGGGGCGCTCAAAGGTCTTCGCGGCCCCGACTATGCTCCTGGTCCGCTTCACCAGATCGGCAAGAGCGTTCAGATGAATGCCAATCCCGCTGCGGTGAAGGCTCTCGCCAGCAAAATGAAGGCAGCTTCCACCGGGAAACAGGCGAAACCGCCTATCACCAACGGCTTCTACGATCCATCCGACATCTGGAACACGAACGCCTACGACTACGACGCGTTGCAGGGCCAGGGTCACTGCTGCAACCCGCTCGGAAACTCCGGGCAGACGCCGCCCGACACCACCATCGCGGTTGCGACCGACGGCGACTTCGCCGACACGGATATGCAAGGCTTCCAGGCCCAATATCCTTACCTCGCATACCACTACAACCGTGTCTGGGTGAATGGCACTCCCGGCGGCGGTGATGACGAGACCACCCTCGATCTCGAGTGGTCGACTGCAACCGCCAACAGTCGCGGCTCTTACGTCGATACTTCATTCGTCTGGGTCTATGAGGCCGCGCAAGGTTTCGGCGACTTCGGCACTCTGTTTAACCAGATCGCCAACGACAACTACGTACGTATCGTGAATATCAGCTACGGTCTGAACGAGTCCTATCTCAACGGATTCGGTCTGGTCTCCTCCTGGCACTCCATCTTCAATCAAATGCTCGGTCAGGGCATGACCATCATGGCGGCGGCCGGCGACAGCGGCGCTACGGCCGGTTGCGGCGATTCTATTGCGCTACTCTATCCGGGCTCCGATCCCGATGTCGTGTCGGTCGGCGGCACGGCTCTGCAGACCAGCATCTATGGTTTCAGCAGCGAAGTGGCGTGGACGGGTGGAACCTCCACCGGTTCCTGCTCGCATAACAATGGCGGCACCGGAGGCGGATGCAGCGTCCTCTTCTCTGCGCCCGGCTACCAGTCGAGCCCCGCTTGCGGATCGGGCAGCCGTAGTATTCCCGACATCGCTCTCAACGCGGCAGTTGGCCAGAACTATTATTTCAACGGAGGCCTGCACGGCGTCGGCGGCACCAGTATCTCCTCGCCGATGACCTCTGGCTTCATGGCCCAGGAAAATGCTTATCTCTTAGCTATCGGGGTGGGGTGCGGTTCTGGTTATGGTTCAACCTGCTCGCCCGTCGGTCAGGTCAACTATCAAATCTATTACAACGGATACAACCCGACCTACGCACCGCATTACCCGTTCTACGACATCACATCGGGCTGCAACAGTAACGATATAACGGCCCTTTACGGACTCGGCTCGTATTGCGCCGGCGCCGGCTACGACCTCACCACTGGTTGGGGAACCTTCAACGCCCTGCAACTCAGCTGGGCGATCAGCACGTACTCGGCTGGGGCTTTCGCGAATCCGACCATCACATTCAGTGGTCCGTTCTCGGGTGCCAACGGCAGCGACCATTGGTACAACTCGGACCAGACTGTCTATTTCGCAATAACCGCCAATGGAAACGGCACGTATCCGGCGACGGGAGTCGCAGGCTACACTGCGGTTTGGGATAACTACATCTCCGATCCGAGATCGGAACCCACACCTGGATCCGGCAACTCGTTCTATAGCGGCCCTGGCGCCCCGAACCAGACGTTCGGTTCACTCGACCTTGCCGCTGCCGGACAAGGCTGCCACTTCGCGACAGTCGACGCCTGGGACAACACCGGCTTTACTCCCGGCGAACAGTTCTACTACTGGATCTGCTATGACACAGTCGCGCCGAGCACCAGTGCAAGCCTGAGCGGCACAACCGTCGGTTCCGTATACTCTTCGGCGGTGAAGGTCACCCTCAGCGCCAGTGATGCTACCAGCGGCGTGTCTGCCACCTACTATCAGATCGATGGTGGCGCACTCCAAACCTACAGCGCGCCCTTTACGATTTCGGCTACCGGCAACCACACCGTTGCATACTACAGCCGGGACGTGGCGGGCAACTACGAGTCGACCAAGTCGGTGAACTTCTGGATTAAATCGCCGACGACGACGGTGATCACTTCTTCGGTCAACCCGTCAGCGTTCCACCAGTCAGTCACCTTTAAAGCGACCGTGACGGCCAACTTCGGCGGCACGCCGCTCGGCAACGTATATATCAAGAACAACGGAGTGCTTATCGCGACGGTTGCGCTCAGCGGAGGCGTGGCAACGTATTCAACGAACGCCTTGCCTGTGGGCACCCATCCGATGACTGCGGTGTTTGTGGGAAGCGGAAAAGACATCGCCAGCCCCTCCGCACCGATCACGCAGACAGTGAACAAGGCGGCGACCACGACGACGGTAACCTCATCGGTGAATCCGTCTTCGTGGCACCAGGCAGTCACATTCACGGCTACAGTGCACGGAGCCTTTGGCGGCGTGCCCACTGGAACCGTGACCTTCAAAAACGGCGCGACCGTTCTGGGAACCGGCACATTGAACGCCAGTGGAGTCGCGACCTTCACCTCCTCGGCACTGACCATCGGCGTTCACTCGATTACCGTAGCGTATCCGGGGAACACCAACTTCGTGGCGAGCACTTCTTCGCCGCTGGCGCAGACGGTAGCTAAGGCTGCGACCACGACGACGCTCGTATCCTCGAAGAATCCCTCAACGCATGGCACGGCAGTGACGTTCACGGCGACGATCAAGCCGGCTTTCGGCGGAGTCTCGACCGGGACCGTCACCTTCAAACAGGGAACCACGGTGTTGGGGACCGGAACCGTCAACGCAAGCAACAAGGCAACCTTCACCACGTCAAGCCTGGCCGTCGGTACTCACTCGATTACCGCTACGTACCCGGGCGACACCCACATGAAGGCAAGCCTGTCGCCGGCGGTGAAGCAGGTAGTGAATTGACAGGTGTGAATTGAATTGAGTGACGCGCGGTGGAGGCGAAGGCTTCTGCCGCGCGACACGCAAGGCTGAGTCTCGCCCAGGCCGCACTTTTCCGCGGCCTGGGCGAGATTTTTTTGTCGCAAAGTTCCGGTTCAGTTGCAGCTCAGAGATCCAATTAAACCGGGTAAAATGGATTGCACCCTGGCCGGGCCTATAGCTCAACGGTTAGAGCAGCAGACTCATAATCTGTTGGTTCCAGGTTCAAATCCTGGTGGGCCCACCAATCGTTCTCGCATTCCGGACCCTCTTCCCCTTATCTGCTCGAAAGTCCTTCCGCCCACGATTAACTCGCCGACGATTAACTATTGTGGGGCATGCACTACTCCCGGTCGTTGACACTCGCCGGTGCGACAAGTAAAGTTGCGTCTGATTACCACTAAGTTACTGCTCGAACCGGAGGCCGGCCATGCGGGCAAAGCTATTCTGGGCGGGGGTGTTCGTGTGTCTAGCCACAACCTTCAGCCTGGCGCAAGATCCTACCAAGGTTGAACCCAAACACTACAAGCTGGATTTTGAGAATGAGCGCGTGCAGGTGGTCACCGTGCACTACGGACCGCACGAGAAATCCGCGCTGCACGACCATCCCGGGGGAGTCGTCGTGAGCCTCACCGAGGCGCATCTCCGATTCATTGATGAGAACGGAAAGGTGCGCGAGGTGTACTCGAAGCCGGGAGAAGCGCGATGGTATCCTCCGTTCAAGCACCGGGTGGAGAATTTAGGCGATACTCCCTACGAAGGCATCTACATCGGAATCAAGGGCAAGCTGGCGGCCGCGTCGAACGGCTCGACGGATCCGACGAACGCGATGAACATGGACGCAGAGGCGAAGAAGATTGTCGCCGCGTTGCTTCTGGCTTCGGGAAAACCGTGACTTCGTGTGAGAGCCTGAGGGCGCATCGTTTCCTAAGCGCATCATGGGCATCCAGAAAATCTGATGAGCCCTCTTTCACAGAAATCTTCTTCGTATTGGCGAGCGGCCCTGCTGCTCGGCCTGGTGACGTTCGCCTCCTCCCTTTATTTCTATGAAGGCGGCGGATGGAATCAGAACTCGCGCTTCGATTTGCTCCGTGCCATCGTCGAGCGGCACACCCTGCAAATCGACGCCTACCACGAGAACACGCAGGACAAGGCCCACTTCCACGGACATTACTACTCTGACAAGGCTCCGGGCCTGGTGTTTCTGGCGGTGCCGTTTGCCCTGGCTGCGCGGCCCGTGCTGAGAGTTGCGGGAGTCGATCCGGAATCGGCGCGTGGCGAACTCGCCCTTTCGTACTTCGTAAGCGCAGGCGCAGTCGCGCTCCCGACGGCGCTCGCAGCGGTGTGCTTGTTTTTTCTGAGCCTGCGATTCGGATCCAGTATTAGCGGCGCGGCTTTCGGCGCGGTCGTGATGGCCTTGGCCACTCCCATGTGGGCCTACGCCAGCCTGTTCTGGGCGCATGCGTTAGTAGGTGCGTGCCTGATATTTGCGCTCGCAGCCGCGCTAAAGCTGCGCGACAGCTCGACCGCCCGCCGAGATTTCTTCTGGGCTCTCGCGGTCGGGACTCGCCGCAGGATGGGCAACGGTCACGGAATATCCGGCAGCCCCCGCTTCGGCAATGCTGGCGGCGCTGGCGTTGTCGCAAGCATGGCCGCGCGGACGCGAGGCTCGCTGGCGAGTGACCGCCGGAGTCGGCGTTGGCGCGGCGATCTGCGTGATCGTGTTGCTCGCGTATTTGTACGCGGCCTTTGGATCGATTCGTCCCAGCTATTCGTATTACGATCCGAATTCATTTTCATTCATGCAGCGCCAGGGATACATGGGCCTGACCTATCCTCATCCCGACCGGCTGCTGAAAATTTTGTTTGGATGTTCCCGCGGCCTATTCTTTGCCGCGCCGGTTCTGCTGGCGGCGCCATATGGCTTATGGCGATTGTGGAAGGAGAAAACATATTCGGCCGCCGCGCTGGTCGCCTCAGCCATCGTCGCATATTACTTTCTGTTCAACGCATCGTTTTACTGGTGGAAGGCAGGACTGTCGTTCGGTCCGCGATATGCAGGGGCCGCGATTCCTTTCTTGTGCGTCGGCCTGGGCATTGTGTGGACGCGTGTGACTCCGCCTTGGCGAACCGCGCTGGCAGTCCTGGCTGCGATCAGCGCCTTTGTCGCGTTGATGGTGATTTCAACGACGTCACAGTTGGCAATGCAAGACAGTTGTCCTCTGCTGCATTCGGCGTGGCCGGCCTTCTGGTCCGGACAAATGGCGCTCAATCACGATTCGATGTTGACCGTGGCCGAGGCCGGATCGCGCGGCCAATATGGAGCGTTCAATCTTGGACAATTGGTCGGCCTCCACGGCCTGGCGAGCCTGATTCCGCTACTGCTGATCTGGTGCGTCGCGGCGCTGGCGTGGTGGCGCTTGCATCGCACCGTCGCGCCGAACATCTAAGAAGAGACAGATAAAGACTCAGAAACATAAGACTCAGAGACAGCGCAGGCCGCGGCTCTGTAAGATAATCCTTTGGGTGTTCTATGGCGGAAGTTCATGCAGCGTCGGTCGAAGTTGAATTGTTGCGACGAGTGTACGCGGCGTTCAACGGCCGCGAATTCGAAACGGTGCTCGCCGAGATGCATCCTGATGTGGATTGGCCCAACGGTTGGGAGGGCGGCCGCGTGCTCGGGAAGGCCGCAGTGCGCGACTACTGGAAGCGCCAGTTCGAGGTGCTGGAGGCGCGCGTCGAGCCGCAGAACGTTCGCGACCGAACCGGATGGCCGAATCGCGGTTGCCGTCCATCAGGTAATCCACGACAAGAGCGGAAAGCTTGTCGCGGATCAGATGGTGCAGCACGTGTACGAGATTCGCGACGGGCAAATCCGCAGCATGGAGATTCGGTCTCAGGTTTAGATACGCTCTTAAATCATCGATTGAGGGAAGTTATGGCGCACACGGTTTTTTGCGTGAAGTTGAAACGAGAGTTGCCGGGGCTCGACGAGCCTCCCTTTGACAACGACCTGGGACAGAAAGTCTACGACAACGTGTCGCAGGAAGCGTGGCGGATGTGGACCGAGCACTGCAAAATGCTGCTCAACGAGTATCGTCTGAATCCCGCGCGCCGCGAAGATCAGGAAGTCATCGTCAAGCAAATGGACATGTTCTTCTTCGGCGAAGGCTCAGCCAAGCCCAAGGAGTATGTGGCCCCTAAAGAGTAGCTGAACCAGACCTCGGGGCGGTTGTCATCCGCCACATTGTCGTCCACGAAATTGTCATCCTGAGGAGGGCGTTCTTTGCCCGACGAAGGACCCCTGCACTCTCGACCTAGCACGGCCCCATCAAGAAATCCCCAAGATGCGCCCGACGAAGATTTGTCATCGTGAACGAGCGCGGTGTTTGCGCGAGGGAAGGACCTGCGCGCTTCTGACGGAGACTGGTGGCTTTGGTCTCGTCGGATCGACTTTGGGAGTAGTGATGGTCTGGGCTTGCGGGGCGGGCGAATGGGTCGGCGGATCCACGGGCTGGCGTTGCCGCGACTGGGTTGCTTCTGACGGGTTTATTGGTGCTACCGCCAGTCGTACATTGCTTACCTTTGTGGTTGCGCCTGATCTCCGGGAGGAGCGGATTCCCGTAGAAAAGGGATCGTGCCTACGAGCAGGGCAAATCCGGGAATTACCACCCAGTTGGCAACGCCGTAGCCAAAATAGCGGAAATGGGAAAGACCGCTCGTGGCGATTTCTAAGGGTTCGACGGCAAATGCCAGGAGGAGCAGCCACAGGACCGGAGCAAGGCCTGCGATCAGACGCGAGCGGACCGTACCTTGATCGCGGCGGGAGAGCCATGCTCCCAGGGCGCCGCAGAGTGGCAGGATCGCGAGCCAAGGCCAGTAGAATGACATTGCCGCCGGCCCGGTCCATACCAGATGCGGGCGTACTCCCGAGAATTGCAGAAGCATCATCGCTAGGCTTGCGGCCAGAATACTTGCCAACGCCGGCATCCAAAGGCTCTTCGTTCGGTGGTTCATAATCCTCTCCTCCTTTGCGCATTGAATGTTTGTGGCTAGAACGTTCCAGTCTTCGACCTCTTGCAAGGCAAGTTCGAGGGCTTCTTCCTCTCTTATCCGCTGCGAGCGCGCTGCTTCGTACGTTTCCTGAAGATGGGCCGCCAACTCGTTGACGACGTTTTCTTGAATATCGCATGGCAGGTCGAGCGGACCCATGTGCTCGCGAACTAACTTTCCCCAATCAGGCTCTTCGCAAGCAGGCTTTTTCCCATCAAGCATGGCTGACTCCGGCCAGGGCGTTGAGGGCTTGAAAGAAGGTGCGCCACTCTTGTTTGAGCGGCGCGAGTCGCTTGCGTCCGCTGGCGGTGAGGCGATAGTAGCGGCGGTCGCGGCCCGCGTGGTTGGCTTGCCATCGTCCTTGGACCCAGCCGCGCTTCTCCATTTCGTAGAGCAGGGGATAGAGGGAGGCGAGGGTGAACTTGAGGGCTCCGCCGGTCCGTTCGCCGATCTGTTTGGCGATTTCGAAGCCGTAGAGGGGCTGCTCGGCCAGCAGCGAGAGGATGGCCAGTTCGCCGCTGCCGCGTGTGATTTTCGAGCGAATGCGTTTGGTCATGTTGTTGAGTCCGCCATGCAGGATTCGCAGTATAGGAATCCTATGTTTGGAGTATAGGAATCCTATATAGAGGCGTCAACGTTACTAGGGTACATTGGTGGACATGGGTTCTGGAATGGGCCCACCCGCCTGGGCGTAGGCAGCCGAGCTTTGCTCGGCCTATCCGAGTCAGAGGACCCGGAGCCACACAGGCTGAACCCCACCCACACTTTTTTGCGCAAGTCGTTTCGCGGGGACCGTTCTCTCGCTGTTCGTACTTCTTATGTGCGACGGAGAAGCGGGATGAAACGGCAAACGGGATTTACTTTGATCGAACTACTGATCGTGGTTGCGCTGATCATTATCATCGCCGCGATTGCGATTCCGAGCATGACCTTAGCGAAAATCAACGCCGACGAAGCTTCGGCGGTGGCGTCCATCCGGGCCATCAATACGGCGGAAGTGACGTATGAGGCAACGTATGGCGGGTATGCAGAGTCATTGGCGAATCTGGGCGGGGCTGAGCCGTGTACGAAGTCCGCGACGACTGCGTGCTTGCTGGATCAGAGCCTGGCGGGCGGGGTGAAGTCGGGATACAACTTTGCCGCTGTGGGGAATAATCCGGGCAATGGCTTGAGTACTGGCTACGTGACGGGAGCGGCGCCGCTGGTGTTTGATCGGACGGGGAAGCGGATGTTCTGCTCGACCGACAAGAACGTGATCCGCGTGGATCTGAATGCCGGTAGGAGCACGACGCCTCCGGATGGGTTGCGGTGCGCGGGGTTCAGCGCTCTGCAGTAGGGTGGCCCCGGCAAGGCTTCCCCAGCGCCTAAAGGCGCAATGATCTTCTATCTTCTTACGCGACGCCTGAAGACGTCGCCTGATACGAACCGAATGGTGTTACTTCGGTAGTTACTATGCACCAAAATTGATGCACAGTTCATCAAGCCGTAACAATTGGCTGCTAGAACCGGAGCATGGATCTGCACGTGTACAACACGCTGATCCTCTCCGACCTGCACCTGGGTGCAGAGACGAGCCATGCGCGCGAGGCTACGCGCGTGCTCAAGGAGAACCGCTTCGAGCGGCTGATTCTGCTGGGCGACATTTTTGCCGACCTCAACTTCGCCCGCCTCACCAAGGAACATTGGAAGTTCCTGGGGTATATCCGAAAGCTATCAAACCCCAAGCGCAAGATCGAAGTGGTGTGGGTCGAGGGCAATCACGACCACGGGCTCACCGACATCATGTCGCACCTGGTCGGCGTTCGCGTGTATGAACAGTACTCGTGGGAGTACGGCGGGCTGCGGCACCTCGCGATTCACGGGCACCAGTTCGACGGATTCCAGGTGAACCGTGTGAGGTTGAGCCGGCTGGGCACGTCACTCTATCTGCAACTGCAGAAGCTGGACTTCAAGAGCAAGCCCATCGCGCGAATGATTGACCGGCTGAACACGCGCTGGCTCCGGATGTCGCCGAAGGTCGCGTCAGGAGCGCTGGCGTACGCGCGGCATCACGGCTCAGGCCGTATTTTTTGCGGGCACACACATGAAGCCATCCATGTCGAGCAGGATGGCATCGAGTACTACAACTCGGGAGGGTGGGTCGATTCGCGGCTCACTTATCTCACGGTCGACGAACAGGGGGTACAAATCCATGACTTTGCCAATGAATATGAACAACGCGAACGAGTTGACGATCGTGATTCCGGCGAAGAACGAAGCGAAGCTGATTCCGCGCTTGCTGACTTCGCTGACGAATCAGGATTACTCGAAGATGTCGAGTACGAGAGTGTTGGTCGCTGACGCGAACTCGACGGACGCGACGCGGGAGATCGTGATGGGATTTCGCGATCGTCTGAACGTGAGCGTGATTCGCGGCGGGATGCCCTCGGTCGGCCGCAATCAAGGTGCGGCGCAGGCAGATACGCCTTACTTGCTGTTTCTGGATGCAGACATCGAACTGGCAGACAAGTCGCTGGTGCGGCGTTGCCTTGAGCGCGCGCAGCGCGATCAGTTGCACTGCGTGACGACGAACATTGTGTGCCGCGACGGCAATTGGATCGACCAGCTGTTTTACGGGGCCAATAACACCTTCCAATATCTGTCGTACCTGCATCGTCCATTCGCGACTGGGATGTTCATGATGTTTGACCGCAAGAAATTCTGGGAACTGGGCGGATTTCATGAGCAGATCCTGTACGCCGAAGACTATCGCCTAAGCCAGCAGGTGGCGCGGAAGCGATTTGCAGTCGTGCGCGGCGGGGTCTACACCACGAATCGCCGGTTCAAGAAGATGGGGCACCTGCGCGTGGGATGGCTCTTCCTGAGGATTGCCGCGAACTACTGGAATGAGAAGTATTTCCTGCGCGATCACAAGTACTGGGCGCATGAAGCCGACAGCGCACCGCCGGCGTAGGCGTCAGGGCTAGCTCAAAATCTTAGAACGCAAAGTGCGCTAAGAAATTCCGCAAAGGACGCGAAGAGAAACGGGTTTGCTGAGGTTTTGCGTGGCCACAGAGAACAGGATTCAGCCAACCAGCTGAATCCTGATTTTTCGTTGTGGCATCTTCCAGCTAAAAGCGCAGGACAATGCCAGTCGATAGTCGCACGTTGTTCTGCGTGTTTCCGAAGAAGCGAGTCTGAACGTAGTCGCCCTGAAAGCGCCAGGCGATGGGACGGAAAAGGCGATAGTCGATTCCGCCGCCTAGCGCTGTGGCCCACGAGGTATCGGTGCCTGCGGTCGTGGCATTCACGTGTCCGAGGCCGAACATGGCTTCCGCGAAGGGACGAAACTTACCAACCGACACCGAGACGCGGGGTCCGAACAGCACGTTGTATTCCGTCACATTCGCGTTGGTTGGACAGCCCCCTGGAGGAGTCGGGCAGGGGAAGGAGAAATTCTGCGAGCCGTAGTTGCCGTTGAAATCGGCGACGATGCCGAGGAAGGGAAACACTCTGCCTTCGAGAGATCCTTCCCAGCCATTGGTGTTCGCGCGATCGATGGTCGAAAGATCGGTGTTGTAGTAGGAGTATCCGAAGAAGATGTTGCCCGACGTTGGCACCTGGGCCGCAGCGAGAATGGGTGACGCTATTAGAACGAGGGCAATGATGACAATCTTGCGCATAGGCTTCCTCCCTCTGCGTCTGCTAACCCGCGCAGACGCAGAAAGTTCTTAGATGACCAGACAGGAGGATTGGGATATCAGCAAAAGCGCCGAGCGGAATCGAGAACTGCACACAATCAGAATCGCCAGACAATTCCAGTCGAGACGCGCACATCGTACTGGGTAGCGGATGCGTAGTTGGTGCGAATGACGTCGCCTTGCAAGCGCCAGGAAAAATTCTTGAAGAAGATTTTGTAATCGGCGCCGCCGCCAACATCGATTGCGACCGGGTTATAGAGAATCCCGCTGGAATTGATGTGAGCAATGCCGCCAAAGGCATGGATGAAGGGGCGCCACTTTCCGTAGGTGACGGACAGACGAGGTCCGGCAAGCAGGTTGTATTGCGAAACGCCGGTGCGATAGAAACCGCTGCCATCCAGAACGATGCCGAGATGGGGAAAGCGGGAGAAGGGGAGCAATTCGGCGGAGGCGTTCCATCCACGATAGCTCTGCCTATTGGTGGCTTCGGTAAACTGGCCATACGAGACGCCGCCGTAAGCGTTTCCACGCGGAAGAAGTTGTGCCGACATCGGGACCGAGAGCAAGGTCAGACCAAGAAACGCCAGCACCGCCGCAGCAGTTTTCGACACGAATTATTCCTCCCCGGCGGTTGCGCCGGCACAAGTTCATTCTAATCAACGAAATCGGTTAGATGCAGTGTACCGGATGGCCAAGATGTCCCGGTTGACAAAATTTGTATGGACCGATTTTTCGTCCCATCATTCTTGACAGAAATTTTACAGGATTTTCATGGTGCCAAAACGACTTGACCCGCGTCTATGTACTAGCATGCAACCTATGGACATGAATTGGCAAACGTGGGAGCCCGCGCTAGGCGCGGCTGCCTTTGGAATACACAAGGAGTCGCAGTTGAAACTGAGTCTGGAAACGCGAAATCTTGGCGATGTGATCATCGTGCATTGCCAGGGCCGCATCGTGTATCGCGATGAGGCGGCGGCACTCTCGCTGCTTGTGGGCGAAGTCCTGCAGCAGACGAGCAAGCTGGTGCTCGACCTGAGTGGAGTGAGTTCCATGGACAGCGCGGGCATTGGAGAGTTGGTTCTTGTGCACACTTGGGCGCAAGAGAAGAACGCAAACCTGAAGTGCGCGGCGCCGACCTCACTGGTGCGAGATTTGCTGGACCTGACGAATCTCGATTCGGTGATTGAAGTGCACCCGTCTCTCGACTCGGCTCTAGAGTCGTTTCGAGAAGAGCGAGTTTGCGCGGACTGTTAGCGCGATCATTTTAGAAACAGGGAGCAAGGGTGACCCTTGCTCCCTTATTGTTTTTGGGGCGGTTGTGGCCAGAATGGAAAAAGCATGCGGCCCGCTGAAGCTGGGCCGCAGGAACGGACGAGGCGTCCGCCGCTCTACTCATATCGATAGCAAGCCCCACTTACATCGCTGGACCCGGGGGATATGCCGGAAGATCCGGAGGTCGCGGCGGCAGCTTCTTCGGGTTGGCTTCGATTTGTTTCATGACTTCCTGGATGGCGCGGTCGAGCTGCGCGTCTTTGCCGCGAACCACATCGTCGGGGCGATCGTCGACTTCGATGTCGGGAGCGACGCCGTGGTTTTCCACCACCCACTCGCTGTGCATGCCGTAGTCGGCGAATTCGGGACGCGTGATGTAGCCGCCGTCCATGAGAGGAATGTCGCCGCGAATGCCGCGAACGCCTCCCCAGGTGCGCTCGCCGATGAGTGGACCGAGTTTGTAGACCTTGAAGAATTCGCTGAAGATGTCGCCGTCAGACGCGGCGTACTGGTTGGTGATGCAAGCGTAATAGCCGTGAAAGACGATGGGCGGTGTGGTCCCGCTCGCCCAATTGCGCGCGGCGCCCATGCCGACCAGGATGCGGCGCAGGCGTTCGAAGATGAGCTGGTCGACGAAGCCTCCGCCGTTGTAGCGCACGTCGATGATCATGCCCTGCTTGCGAATCTGCGGGAAGAATTGGCGGACGAAAGCGTTGAGTCCGGCGTCGCCCATGTCGGGCAAGTAGACGTAGCCGACCTGGCCGTGCGTGGCGGCGTCGACTTTCTGGCGGTTAGTCTCAACCATGTTGTATTCGCGCAGAAGGTATTCGTCGTCGATGGGACGGACGGGCACGGTGCGGGCGCCGTCTTCGGTCGGCTTCGAATTCACCGTGATCGCGGTGGTCTCGTTCGCGGTGTTGACCATCAGTTCCTGCGGAGTATGCGGAGCGCGCAGGGGGCGTCCGTTGATGGCGAGCAGGTAGTCGCCTTCCTTGACGTTGACGCCGGGCTCGGTAAGCGGCGAGCGCGTGTCGGGAGTCCAGTTCTGGCCGGGGTAGATCTTCTTGAAGCGATAGAGTCCGGTAGTCGCGTCGACTTCGTAGTCGACGCCCAGCAGGCCGACGTTGATGGGATGGAGATCGGGCTGATCGCCGCCGCCGACGTAGGTGTGCGAGTTGGAAAGCTCTCCAATGACCTCGCCGAGGATGTAGGTGAGGTCATAGCGATTGGCGACGTAGGGAACGAGAGGCTCGTACTTCTTGCGAACTCCGTCCCAATCGACGCCGTTCATGCTGGCTTCGAAAAAGTAGTCGCGCTCCTGGCGGTAGACTTCGTTGAACATCTGCTTCCACTCGGCGGGCGGGTCGACATCCGCACGCATTGCCGAGACGTTGATAGTGCCGTCGCCAACGTGCTTTTGCGGGTCGGGCTTGGCGTCGATGATGCCGAAGGTATTGCCGGCCTGATACAGAATCTTGGATCCGTCGAAGGACAGAGCCCAGTGCTGCGTGCCTTCGATGAGAGTCTTCTCTTTGCGCTCTTTCATGTCGAAGGCGTGGATGGCGGATTCTTCGCCGGGAAGCGGACCAGAGAGTCCCTGAACGGGCTGCGTGGAGTAGTAGAGGAATCCTTTAGCGGCGTTCACTTCGTTGATGCTCGCAGGAGGCACGGGCAGAGCGACGATGCGGTTCTGGAGTCCGTCGAGATCGATGTGGAAGTTCTTGGCGACTTCGTTGGCTTCCTTCTCGGCTTCCTTGGCTTCTTCTTTCTTCTTCTCGGGAGACTTTTTCTTGTCGTCTTCCTTCTTGGCTTTGTCCTTGTCTTTATCTTTACCTTTGTCTTTGTCGGACGCGGAGGCCTCTGGAGCAGGCTCTTCACGCTTGACGGCGGTTTCGTCGCTGAGCGCGGGGAATGGCGAAGGAGCGTCAGCGTGCAGAGTGACGAGGTAGGGACGTGTCGTCTTAGGATTCGCGAATTCGAAATCGTAGTTGCCGAGGACTTCGTTGTAGTCGCGATCGGAGAGGAAGTAGAGATAGTTGCCTTCGGGATCGAAGGTAGCGGCGATGCTGTTGACTAAATCGCTGGTGACGGCGGTGATCTTCTTGTCGACGGTCGAGTAGAGATAGACGACGCTGAGTCCGGTGTCGAGTTGCTTGTCGTAGGCGATCCACTTGCTGTCAGGCGACCAGGTGTAGTTGTTGATCTCAAAGTATTTAGCATGATCGACTTCCACCGGCTTCTTCTCGTTGATGTCGACCCACCAGAGGTTGAGATCCTTGTCGGACCAGGCGAGGCGCTTGCTGTCGGGCGACCAGACGACGGCGTACTTGAATCCCTTGTAGCCGCTGGTGATTTGTTGCTCTTTATCTTTGCCGCGCAGTTTCTCGGCGGCCGCGGCTTTGGCGGCGGCGTCCTTGTCTTTGTCTTTATCGTTACCTTTGTCTTTGTCTTTGCTCTCGGGCTCTTTGCCGAGATCGAGGTTGCCCATGCCGTCCTGCGGGAGTGATGTAGATTTCGTCCTCGCCGGTGCGGTCGGAGACATAGGCGATCCAGCGTCCGTCGGGCGACCAGGCAACTTGCTTTTCGCGGCTGTCGGAGGAGTGGGTGAGATTGCGGGTAGCGCCTTCCTTGGCGGGCACGGTGAAGACGTCGCCGCGGGCGGCGAAGACGGCGCGCTTGCCGTCAGGCGCGATGTCGAAGTCGGTGATGAGCTTGCTGACGCTGGTCCAGTGTTTCATGGCGAGGTCGCGCTCGCCGGGCAGAGTGATGCTGAGTTTGGTGGGCTGGTGCGAGGTCAGATCGAAGAGATAAAGATATCCGCCATTCTCGAAGATGATGGACGTGTCGCCGAGGCTGGGCCACATTACGTCGAAGTCGGTGAAGTGCGTGAGTTGCTCGACCTGCTTGGAGCCGAGGTCAAAGCTATAGATGTTGAAGCGATGCTCGGCGCCGCGGTCGGAGGTGAAGTAAACCGTGTTCCCGTGCCACATGGGGAACGTATCGGTGTAGTCGGTGTGAGGGATCTTCTCTTCGAAGACGTTGTTCTTGATGTCGTAGATGTAGATGTCTTGCGCGAGGCCGCCGGTATAGCGCTTCCAGGTGCGGAAGTTGCGGAAGATGCGGTTGTAGGCGATTTTGGTGCCATCCGAATTGAAGGAGGTCAGGCCGCCCTGGTCCATGGGGAGAGGCTCGGGGAGTCCGCCGTCGATCGAAACGGTGAATTGACGCTTGGTCCAGCCGTTGGACGCGTCACGCCGCGAGAGGAAAACGATGCGCTTGCTGTCGGGTGTCCAGTTAATGACTTCGTTGTGAATGCCCATGCGGTCGTTCAGCTGAGCCGCGGCGCCCTGATAGTAAGTCAACTGGCGGGGCTGGCCGCCGTCGGCGCTCATGACATAGACGTTGAAGTTGCCGTCGTACTGGCCGGTGAAGGCGAGCCACTTGCCGTCGGGGGAGAACTTGGGGAAGAGCTCGCGTCCGGGATGAGTGGTGACGCGGCGGGCCGCGCCGCCCGAGGTTGAGGCGAGCCAGATGTCGCCGCCGTATACGAAGGCGACTTTGTCGCCGCGAACGTCGGGGAAGCGGAGGAGACGTCCCTCTTGCGGTTGTTGGGAGAAGGCTAGGGTGGCGGAGAGCAGAACGATGACGGCAAGGCAGCGACGGACGAGTGACACGATTGTGACCTCCGACGGGTTAGACGCGCGAGCGCGCGTGAGGCAAACGGGAAATTGTATCAGGGAGTGGGGCGGGCGCTCTGTGGTCCGATTAGGGGCGCGGCGAAAAGCAGGTTCCTCCGCCTTCGCTTCGCTCAGCCGTCGGAATGACAAGGTTAGATGGGGAGGGCGTCGGAATGGCAGGGTTTTATGTACGGAGTGGGTACGGGCGAAGAGCAGGTTCCTCCGCCTTCGCTTCGCTCAGCCGTCGGAATGACAAGGTTAGATGGGGAGGGCGCCGGAATGGCAGGGTTTTATGTATGGAGTGGGTACGGGCGAAAAGCAGGTTCCTCCGCCTTCGCTTCGCTCAGCCGTCGGAATGACAAGGTTAGATGGGGAGGGCGCCGGAATGGCAGGGTTTGTGTATGGCGAGCGGGGGGGCGAAAAGCAGGTTCCTCTGGCTTCGCTTTGCTCAGCCGTCGGAATGACAAGGTTGAATGGGGAGGGCGCCGGAATGGCAAGGGTTTTATGTACGGAGTGGGTACTGGCGAAAAGCAGGTTCCTCCGGCTTCGCTTTGCTCAGCCGTCGGAATGACAAGGTTAGATGGGGAGGGCGCCGGAATGGCAGGGTTTGTGTATGGGGAGCGGGGGGGGCGAAAAGCAGGTTCCTCCGCCTTCGCTTCGCTCAGCCGTCGGAATGACAAGGTTGAATGGGGAGGGCGTCGGAACGACAAGGGTTTTGTCTTCAATCACTCAATCACAAATCGGTCAATGACTCAATTCCCTAGATTGGTTTGCCGCGGAAGAAGTAGACCAGCTCGATGATCAGGATTACCACGACCATCAATTCGAGGACGAAGGCGCGGCTTTGGTTGAATTGCTCGACCATGAAGCGGTAGAGATCTTCGGCGGTCTGCAGCTTTTCTTTGACTAGGTCTTTGTAGTCGGGCACTCCGACTTTGGCGGCGCAGAGTTTGTAGAGGCGCGCCGAGAACATGTCGCTGAGGAACTTGATGGCGTTGTCGGCGCGCTCGGTGAGTTCGTTCACGTCGAGCAGGACGGTGTGAAGTTTCGAGGCGGCGCGGGCGGTGCGCCATCGCGACCAGAGCCCAGTGCCTCCGGCTTCGAGGAAGTCGTAGACGTTTTCCAGTTCGCGCGTCATGAGTTCGTCGTAGTGGCGGAACTCGAGTAGCTGCGAGTTGGCGTACTGCAGAAGCTGGATGGCGGTCTCGGCGCCGACGGCGGTGTCGTAGATGAACGCCGCATTCCATCCGATGACCGCGAGGTCGTTGGGATAGTAGGAAATGCGGGACTGGAGGATCTCCTGGCGCTCGCCTTCGGAGAGCATGGCCATCTCGCCACGAACGACTTGCGAGATGTGGCTGCCCTCGGAGGCAAGGAGTTCGTCGGCGGAGGGTGAACCCTCGATCTCGCGGACCTGGAAGATGAAGTAGTCTTCCTGCAGGAAGTCTCCGGTGTAGGGCTTGATAAGCGCCGGGGCGGCCTGCGCGAGCTTCTGCTTCACGATGCGCAGGGCGAGCTTCTCGAAGTTCGTGTCGGAGGTCCAGCGGCAGGAAAGTTCGACGAGCGTGTCCCAGTTGCCGCAGAACGGCAGTTCGAACTCGAGGCTGACCACGCCGTAATCGTAGTACTTGATCTCGCCGGCGAGGCGCTCACCGGATTCGAGGATCAGCGGCTCGAGCGTCTCTTCGACGGGAGTGCGCTGGTAGCGGACGTACGAAGGAGCCTTCTTGAAGCTGGCTTCGGCCTTGCGCGCGGGGAAGATTTTGCGGAGTTCGTCGAGGCGAATCTCCTCGCAGACGTCGAACTGGATCAGAACCAGGACGGAGCCGCGCAGGGGCGTGCGGGCGGACGAGGGCGAGGCAGCCTGAGCGTGATCGTTCAGGGCCTGGGCGACGTCGGTGCCAACCATGGTTGTGAGTTCGCGGTCCATAGGGCTTGCTCTTGCGGGGCCGGAGAAGCGGGAAACGGCTCCGTCTATTATCTCAGGAGAGGTGGCGGATGGGTAGAAGTGTGTAAGTTATTGATAAATAAAGTAATTACAAGAGGAGCCCGTTTCCCGGAGCTCGGCGGCAGGGCTCAGACTGCTTAGACCACACTGCTAGTTTTCGCGCTGGAAGCGGTAGCGTCCCTTGCGCTCTAGGGCTACGGCCTCGGCTACTTTGAGGAATGCGCTGGCGGCGTGGGAGAGATTGGCGTCGCGGCGGTAGATCAGGCGCAGTTTCCGTTTCAGCTGCAGTTCGCGGACGGGGATGCCCACCAGTTCTCCCCGAGCCAGTTCGGTTTCTACGCTGATTTCGGGGACTAGTGCGACGCCGTGTCCCATGGCCACAAATTGTTTGATGGCCTGGAGCGTAGGGAGTTCCAGGTCCATATGCAGCGGCGTTTTGTGCGTCTTGAAAAGCTGAATCACTTTCTCGCGGTAGGGAGACGAGACGATGTGCGCGACGAACGATTCCGCTCCCAACTGACGGATGCTCAGGTGAGGGGCCGATGCGAGTGGATGGTTTGGCGGAACGACGAAAACGAGTTCGTCGAGATAAACGACGACTGAGCGCAGGCTCTCTTCCTGCGGTTCGTAGGAGAGGACTCCGAATTCGACGTTGTAGCGCAGGACATCGTCAGGGATGTGGCTGCCGAGAGCGCGCTCGACCGTGATCTTGATCATGGGATGGAGACGGCGGAATTCGGCCAGGATCGCCAGCAGATAGAGGACGGTAAATTCGTTGGCCGCGATGACCAGCTTGCCTTTTTGCAGCTCGCGTAATTCGGTGAGAGATTCGGCGGCCTCGCTGCGCAGGTTGATGAGCTTTTCGGCGTATTCGAGGAGAACTTTTCCGGCGTCGGTAAGAACGCCTTCGCGGGAAGAGCGGTCGAACAGGGCCTCGCCGAGTTCGTCCTCAAGCTTGCGGATGGTTTGGCTGACGGCAGATTGGGTGCGATAGAGCTTCTCGGCGGCGCGGGAGAAGCGACGTTCGCGGGCGACGGCGAGGAAGACTTCCAGTTGCGAGAGTTCCATGAGTGGTGGGGCCCTTTAATCGAGTGTCGAGAAACTATTAGCAATGCTTATTATAGAACTTCAGCTAATGATTACTCAATAATTATAAGTTTTGCTTCTGGGCATTCGGGCCGTAACATAAAGGGTCAAGCATTCGCTGTTGAGGGAGGCCATGGCAGAACGCGCCCGCATCACGATTTTCGACACAACTCTTCGCGACGGAGAGCAGTCGCCCGGCTGCAGCATGAATCAGGAGGAGAAGTTGCGCCTGGCGCACCAGCTTGATCGTCTGGGCGTGGACGTGATTGAGGCGGGATTTCCGATCGCGTCCGACGGCGACTTCGAGTCGGTGAAGGCGATTGCGGCGGCGGTGCGGCGTCCGATTATCGCGGGACTGGCGCGGGCGTGCCGTCCGGACATTGAGCGTGCGTGGGAGGCTTTGCGGAACGCGGCGCGGCCGCGGATCCACGTTTTTCTGGCGACGTCCGATATTCATCTGCAGTACAAACTGCGGATTACCCGCGATCAATGCCTGGCACAGGCGCGGGAAGCGGTGCGCTTCGCGAAATCTCTTTGCGATGACGTTGAGTTTTCTCCGGAGGACGCGACGAGGACGGATCCGGATTTTCTGTGTACCGTGCTCGATGCGGTGGTTGAAGCCGGAGCGACGACGCTGAACATTCCCGACACCGTGGGCTATACGATTCCGTCGGAGTACGCGGACCTGATCACGACGATCCGGCAGCGCGTGAAAGGGATTGAGAACGTCACGATTTCGGCGCACTGCCACAACGATTTGGGTATGGCCGTTGCGAATGCTCTCGCGGGAGTTGGGGCGGGCGTTCGTCAGGTGGAATGCACGATCAATGGGATTGGCGAGCGCGCGGGGAATGCGTCGCTCGAAGAGATCGTGATGGCGATGCGAGTGCGGCCGGACCGTTACGCCTACGAAACCGGCGTCGTCGGTGCGCAGATTTTTGCAGCGAGCCAGATGCTGAGCGAGATCACTGGAGTTCCGGTGCAGCCGAACAAAGCGATCACTGGGCGCAACGCGTTTGCGCACGAAGCGGGAATTCATCAGGATGGAATTCTGAAGAATCCGCTGACGTATGAAATTATGACGCCGCAGTCGGTGGGCGTTCCGGACTCGAGGCTGGTGCTGGGCAAGCACTCCGGGCGGCATGCTTTAGGGATACGCTGCGAGCAACTTGGTTACACGTTTGACCGGCGGGCGCTGGATGATATCTATCGCCGGTTTGTGCGGTTGGCGGACAAGATCAAGCATGTCGAGGATCATCACCTGCTGGAGTTGATCCGCGATACGCACAAGCCGTCGGGTTCGGCGACGCCGCTGATCGAACCGATTGCTACGGCGCAAGCGGCAGTCGTGAGCGCGCCTGCGGCCAATGCACCGGCCGCGAGTGCGGAGCCACCCGAACCGCCGAGGCCGTTTCCGACTGCGCCGCAGACGAATGCGTTTGGTGTGCCGCTGCCCGCTCATTCCGATCCTCACCACGAGCAGACCCAGCAGGAAGATTACCTCTGGGGAGTTTAGGGAATTGAGTAATTTGGTAATTGAGAAATTGAAGGGCTGAAGCCGCCGGTGGCGGCTTTTCCTTTTCGGGACGTACAAGCTTTTATGCTTCTGAAACTGACGATTCTTCCTGGTGACGGCATTGGTCCGGAAGTAACGGAACAGGCCGTTCTTGTTTTGCAGGCGATGGCCGATGGATTTGGCCACCAACTCCAACTTCAACACAAACTTATTGGCGGCGCGGCGCTGGCGGCGGTGAACGATCCGCTGCCGGCGGATACCGTGCAGGCGTGCCTGGCGTCGTCTGCCGTGTTGCTGGGTGCGGTGGGGAGTCCGGCGTTCGATCATAATCCCGGGCATCTGCGGCCGGAGGCTGGGTTGCTGCGGATTCGACGCGAGTTGGGGGCATACGCGAATCTGCGGCCAGCGGTATTTTTTCCGGCGCTGGAGGATTGTTCTCCACTGCGGGCGGAGATCGTGCGCGGGACCGACATCATGATCGTGCGCGAGTTGCTGGGTGGGGCGTATTTTGGCCTGCCGCGGTCAATCGAAGGAGAGCCGGGCGCGCGGGTTGCGGTTAACACGATGCGTTACGGCAGAGTCGGAGATCGAGCGTATTGCGCGCGTCGCGTTTGAGTTGGCGATGAAGCGGCGACGCAAAGTTTTGTCGGTGGATAAGGCCAACGTGCTGGAGTGCTCGCGGTTGTGGCGCGAAGTGGTGACACGCAGTGGCGAAGGATTATCCAGAGGTGAAGTTGGGGCATCAGTACGTGGATTCGGCGGCGATGCTGCTGGTGCAGCGGCCTGCGGATTTTGATGTCGTTCTCACCGAGAACATGTTCGGCGACATTCTGTCGGATCAGGCAGGCGGCGTGGTCGGGATCGCTCGGGCTGCTGGCTTCGGCGAGCATTGGAGGGACGGTCGGTTTGTATGAGCCGGTGCACGGGTCGGCGCCGGATATCGCGGGGAAGGGAATTGCGAATCCGCTGGGAGCGATTTTGTCGGTGGCGATGCTGCTGCGGCATTCGTTTCAGTTGGAGGCGGAGGCGGCGTCCGTGGAGCGCGCGGTATCAACGGTGCTGGGGAAAGGCGCGCGGACGGCGGATTTGGCGGGGAAATCGCATGCGGCGATTTCGACTACGGAGATGGGACGGCGCGTGGTCGAGGCGGTGAAGTCGGCGGGTGAAGCCAACGCGTCGTAGAAAAGGTATCAATCGAAGGTGTTCGAAGCCCGGTCGTGCCTACGAGTACATAGGTCCTTCGCTTCGCTCAGGATGACATTTTGAGTTGCTCGAACTACGACGTCCGGGACTAGAGTCTCGGGCTGCGGCTGCCGGGGACTGTCTTCACGGCATGAGCGGCGGGGGACGGGCCGCCGCCGTACTTTCCACTCAGGTCGTTCCAGCGGATGCGGAGCATCTCCACGAACATGCGGGAGCCGTCGATCAGCGGGTGGATTCTCGTTTCGCCGCTGTGTCCCCAAGCCACGGGAACTTCCTGCACTTTGAAGTTGAACTTGCGGGCGAGGAAGAGAATTTCAGGATCGAATCCCCAGCGCTCAATTTTCTGCAAAGGAAAGATTGTCTGAGCGGCCGCCTGCCGGAAAGCTTTGAATCCGCATTGCGTGTCTTTGAAGTGCAGGCCGAGCGTGAGGCGCAGGAGCAGGTTGAAGATTCGTCCGAAGATTTGGCGGTGCAAGGGCTGGCGCTGCGTTTGAGTCTCCGCGCGCAGCCAGCGGGAACCGATGGCGATGTCGGCGCCTGCGTCTAAGGCTCGAAAAAGCTTGGGGGCTTCTTCGATCGGCGAAGATAGATCGGCATCGCTGAAGAGAACGATCCGTCCGCGAGCGTTGAGCATGCCGTTGCGCACGCTGTATCCCTTGCCCCGATTGCCCGGGTTTTCCACGAGTCGCAGCACCGAATCTTTCGCCGCGAAAGTGCGAACGATGTCGGCGGTGTTGTCGCGCGAGCCGTCGTTGACGACGATGACTTCGGCGTCCAGGCCCTGCGCGTGGACGTAGGCAAGAACCTTCTCGAGAGTCGCGCCGAGACGCGAGCTCTCGTTATAGGCCGGAATTACGATGCTGTATGTGGGCTCCAAAGGCAGTTCTCAGTACTCGGTACTCAGTACTCAGTTGATTTTGCCGGTGAACCGAGCGCCCCATTTGATGCAGAAAAGGCGCGAAGTGATTGTACTTTGTTGCGGGAGGATTTCGGAAATGAACTTCAGAACTGCCCTACGCTACCTGGCGCTGCAGTTCCAGCATAGAGAAGTATTCGGCTACGAGCTCGGCGTCCCAGAGGCCGCGGCGAGCTTCGTCGCGCATGGTCTGGGCGGCCTGTTCGTGGGTCAGGGGCGGTTTGTAGGAGCGAGCGGTGCGAAGCGCGTCGTAGACATCGACAACCTGCAATACCCGCGGAAGCACCGGAATTTCCGATCCATTGAGCCCGTCCGGATAGCCTGATCCATCCGTGTGTTCGTGGTGGTTCCTGATGATGGGCAGCACGAGCCGTAGCGAATGCAAGGGGCGGCAGATGTTTTCGCCGGTGATGGGATGGAGCTTCATCACGGCCCATTCGGCCGGTGTAAGGTCGCTGCCTTTTTTCAGAATTTCGTCGGGGACGGCGATCTTGCCGAGATCGTGAAGGTATCCACCGCGCTTCAGAGCGATGATGGAATCCTCGTCCATGCCGAGATGGCGGCCAAGATCGGCGGCGCGCACGGCGAGCCGCTCGCAATGGCCTTCGGTATAGGGATCGCGGCCCTCGACGATCAGTCCGAGGGTGCACAGCACGGAATCGGCGGTCTCGAGCTCGTCGGTAAATTCCTTCAGGCGAAGCAGGGACTTCACGCGGGCGATGAGTTCTTCGGCGAGGACCGGCTTGTTCAGGAAGTCGTCAGCGCCGGCTTCGATGCCGCGCACTTTGTCGGTGCTGTCGCTGAGCCCGGTGATGAGGACGAAAGGAATCAGGCGCGTGGCCGGATTCTCCTTCAAGCCGCGGCAGAACTCGTAGCCTGATTTGCCGGGCATCATCACGTCGGAAAGGATCAGGTCGGGCAACTGTCGGTGGACTTCCGCCTCGGCCTGTTCGGCGTTGGTGGCGGTCACTACGTCGTAGCCGCGCATGCTGAGCAGTTGGCTCATCAGGCCCGCAATGCTGGGCTGGTCATCGACGACAAGGATGCGCGGGGCACGACGTCTTGGTAAAAGGTCACCCATATCTTTGTATGAAGCGGCTTCTCCCTGCGCTGTTGTCCGCGTGTCAGGTTGCGACGTGGTGCGAGAGAGGAAAAAACTCATGGCCAAAACTGCTTAACTCATTCTACTGCCATTTTCAGGTCTTCGCCGGAGGGCCGCCAGCTTTTTGGAATAGTATCACCCATCTGAGTAGTTCAGCATTTCCCAGTTTGGCACTTTGTTCTTGAGTTTGTGACCGGAAACCTTGCGCAGGGCGGCGCCAGCTGACACTCTCGCGGAATGCGAGAGATTCTGCGAACTTGTCTGATAAGCCTGATGGTTGGCCTGGTCTTGTGTACGGTAGCGGCCAAAGCGGCGGCGAAAGTTCATGTCATCACATTTGGTAAGTGGACGACGGTGCAGTGGACGCCGGGAACTGGTGCCGAGAACGAGAAGCCACTGCCGCTGAGGATTCGCGCGCTAATGGTGGACGCGCGCGTCAAGGAATATGTGATTGGATCGCCTCACGATGTAACGGACCGGCTCTTTGTGGTGCGGCGCGCATTCCGCGTGAACGACGGCCTGCCTGATGATTCCGCTCCGCGCTGGCAATGGCAACGGGGAGGATGGGTGCTGGTCGATCGAGTGACAGGACGTGTTGCTCCGATCAATCTGCCGGAGTTTGATGCCTTCTATTCGGCTGGCAGCTGGTATCGGGATTACGTTGCATACTGCGGCGTCTCCGATGATGGGAAGAAAACTTATGCGATGGTGACGCAGTTGAGCCGACGCAAACCTGTGTTGAAAAAGCTGCTTTCTGAAAGCGGAGTGCCGGATGACGCGGCGCCGGATTCGGCGTGTCCGGCGCCTTCGTGGCAGCGCAGCCCGGTGCGGGTGAGCTTTGCACCGGCAGGCGCGGCGCGGCAGACGTTTGCGATTCGAGGGCACGTGGTGGATCTGGTGGATGATGCGGAGGAGGAAGAGGAAGGAGGGAAGTAGATTTGAGATTGCAGATTTCAGACTTTAAATTGCGCGAAATCCAATCGACAAGTCTGAGATCTGCAATCTGCAATCTTACATTCCGCTGTCAGTCTCCCGCAGCTTCCACTGCGGGCAGTTCTGCGGAGAGGACTCTGTCCCTCACCTTCGCGCTGGTTACGAGAATGACGGAGAGCACGACGATGGCGCTTCCGGCCAGGATGAAGCGGTCGACGCGTTCGTGCAAAATCAGCCAGCCAAGGAAGACGGCTACGACGGGATTAACGTAGGCGTAGGTGGAGACTTTCGAGGTCGGGACATGTTTGAGCAGCCAGATGTAGGCGGTGTAGCCGATCCAGGATCCGCACACAACAAGGTAGAGCGTGGCGCTGATGCCGCGGGTGGTCCAGGTTACGCGTGAGAGGTCGCCGGCGATCAGGGCGAAGATGAGATTTCCTGCGCCGGCCGCGATGATTTGCCATGCGGTCGCGCTGAACACGTCCATGCCCGATTGCCAGCGCTTCGACAACACGGAGCCCAAGGCCCAGGAGAAGGATCCGGCGATCAGGCTGAACGAGGCCCAAAGCTCGCGATGGCCCATGGTTCCCGATTTCAATTGCGGCCACACCAGAACGAACAATCCCAGAAGGCCAAGTGCGAGGCCGGCTTTGCCGCGTCTCGAAATGTGGTGGTCGCCCAGCAGTAGCGAGTCGAGCACGAGAAACCACAACGGAGTGATGGCAACGATGAGCGCGGCAAGTCCGGATGATACGGCGAGTTCCGCGTAGGAGAGCGTAAGGTTTCCGCCCATCAGCAGCAGGAGGCCGATGATAGCGGCGCGCGCGAGCTGGCGCGGCGAGTAGAGAACCTTGTGCCCGGTGGCGGCGCAAACGGCGAGCATGACGAGTCCCGCGATCGAAAATCGCAGCGCACACATGAGCGCTGGAGGGATCGTCTGCACCGCGATGTCGATGGCCAGGTACGTCGAGCCCCAGAACAGGTACACGAGTCCGAAGGCGAGAAACACCATCCACCGGCTTGGGCGTTGAGCGGAATTCATTGGGAGGAACAGGGAGGTTTAAAGATATCAGAGGAGCGTCAGGGCGGGGCAGGCACACCTCGAGAGCAGGATTGGCACTCAAGAATCGGTGCCGCAGGCCCGGTTGATCGTTAAGGAACAATTTAGCGGGAGATGAGGTAGGCCGGCGCCCTAGCGGATTTCGATCTAGCCAGTCCGTGCATTTGGAGTTATTTTAACTTGTGAGGCTATTATGAACACAACTTGGGATTACCTGGGCTTGCTAGTTTTCTGGGCCAGTCTACTCGGCATCTTGGGGTGGACATTCCGGATGTGTGCAGGCGACGCTCGTCGCCGCGGCAAATCGCCTCTGCTGGTTACCCTTTTGATCTTCGTCTCCTTCCCACTGGGATTGCTCCTGTGGTTACTGTTCCGCCCCGAGCCGCTCGATGGCGGTGGACGGGGTTTCCACCTGGAGGACCACCGCGTTCAGTAGCCACGCACTAGAAGCCCGTTGAGAAGGGCGGATTAATTAGGTTTCCATCCGGATCTAAGACTTCCCCTACGAGTGAGATTCTCGTTCGATGATCATCTGCGGCGAGGCGTCCGCCGCCCCACGAGTTCGGCTTACTTCAGTTTTTCGTATTCCGCTTTGGCGGTTTTGAGGACCGGGATGTCGGGGTCGGCGTCTTTCCAGGCGGCGAAGAAATCCTGGTAGGCCGTTCTTGCTTTTGCATTGTCGCCTTGAAGGGCGTAGGCGCGGCCGAGACCAAGATGCGACAGCGGATATTCTGCGGCGAAACTGGCTGCGCCCTGGTGATCGAGAATGCGTTGGAATTCAGTGGCGGCTCTTGCGCCGTCCCGCATCTTGAGATAGGTCAGACCGCGTAGATAAATTGGGGAGACACCAACTGCGCGGGGTCCGACTCCGAGTTCGTAGCGACGAAGTGTCTCGAGTGTGCTGATCGCCTCTGCAAGCTGGTTTTTCTGCAGATGCTGCACGGCTCGGACTTCAGGGAGGATCGCTTGCTGGATGTACTGGTTGTCCGACGCATCATGGGCCAAGCCCGCCGCGAGGGCGTCGGATTTCTGAGCATCGCCCGCCATGGCAAATGCGAGGGCTGCCAGCGAGCGAGTTTCGGGAAAGCTGTAAACTTCCAGCGCGCGTGCAGCTTCCTGACGGGCATCGGCTTGATTTCCTAAGAGGGCGTCGTCATAGGCTTCAAAGGTTAGAAGGCCGCTGCCGAAGTCCTTCGCGCCGCTGCTCACAGCTTCCTGGGAAGCACGCTGCCATAATTCACGCGAAGCTTTGACCTTGCCCTCGGAAGTCTGCCAACCTGCGTTGAAGAACAGCATGAACTGTTCTATGGGTGTGCCCTTGGCCGCGTCGAGTTCATGCTGATGGGCCGCCCGGTCCCCTCGGATGTAGGCCAAATCAGTGAGGACGAAGTGAACGCCGGCCCCGTCCAGCTTTCTGGTTACGGCTTCGTCCGCAACCGCCTTTGCCTCATCGAAGCGGTTCAAGGCCTCGTACGCTGCCGCCATGTTGTCGTAGGCATAGCGGTCCTGCGGGTCCAGGCGGTGAGCTCCACTGGCGAATTCGAGCGCCTTATCCGGTTGGCCGATCGCCAGAGAAGTCAACGCCCCGTTGTCGTAAGGAATGGTGTCACGCGGATAGGTCTGCCGCCATTGGGCATAGGCAGCCAGAGCCTTTTCCGGGTCGACGGTGACTTCGTCGGAATAGTGCGCCTCGATGTAGAACTTTTCCCGCTCGCTGGCGCGGTCGCGCAGTTCGTAAGCCTTCCTGAGCGCCTGAGCGCTCTCTGTGGATCGGCCCATATTCCCGAGGGCGACTCCCATGGTCGCGTAAGCCATGGCAAAGTTGGGGTCGAGTTCCACCGCCTTCTGCAGGTGCGGAATCGCGCCGTCATCATTCATCTTCTGATGTTGGTCCTGCCCGAGGGTGAAGGCTTGCAGAGCTTCGAGCGAGGAAGTGGTTGCCTGCTCGAGCGGCGTAGCGAACTGCTGCACCGAGGTCAGCGACTCCCCCATCTTCTGACGAAGGGTGGAGGCGGCTTTGTCGAGGGACTTCAGGACCTGCTCTTTGCTGTCGGCTTCGACTTGCTCGCGGTCCAGGGAATCGCCGGTCTCCCCGTTCAGAGCGGATAGAGTGACGACGTAGTGGTTGCCGAGGCTAGAAATCGTGCCGGTCAGCATGGCCTTGATGCTCTGACGCTGGCAGATTTCGCGGGCGACCTCGTTGGTGAGGCGTTCGTCCGGCGGCTTGCCCATGAATTGAAGGGCTTCGCGGATCTTCGACTCCGGAACGATGTTCAGATAGGGAGATTGCTCGAGTTGAACCGCGAGAGCTTGTTTCAATGTGCCGTCGAAGACTGCGTCGCCGGTGGTGTTGACGAAGTCGGCGATGAGCACGCTGTCTTTTTCCGTGAGTTTGGCCGATTGCCGGGAGCGGAAGTAGAGGACGCCGGCGATGAGCGCTACGAGGATTGCGGCGGTCGCGGTGATCAGCGCGATGCGAGACTTCTTTTCTGGCGCAGACGGGATGGCCGGCGCTGAAACAGCGCTGATGGCTGGCGCCGTTTTGTTGGATGAGGAAACAGCCGATACATTTGTTCCGGATGACGCCGTCTGCGCGGATGGTTCAGGAATTGTCGGAAGAGCACCAGAACTCGTGGCTACCGCGCGGCCGCTGTCCGTGTCGCGCTTGAGCCGTTGCAGATCGGCTCGAATGTCGGCGGCGTGCTGGTAGCGGAGGTTGCGATCTTTTTCGAGCGCTTTGTTGATCGTGTCTTCGAGCTTCGGCGGCAGGTCGGGATTGAGGCGAATGGGCGAAACCGGGGCACGGTCGAGAATTGCCTGGAAGATGAGCGCGGATGTGTCTCCGCGGAAAGGGAGCGTGCCGGTCGCCATCTCATAGAGCACGACGCCGAAGGAGAACAGATCCGTGCGCGAGTCGAGCTCTTTTCCCTTGGCCTGTTCGGGCGACATGTAGGCGACGGTGCCCAGAGTCGAGCCGGGGCTGGTGAGATGTTCTTCGAGCACCACAGCCGACGTCGGCGCTGTAACGTCAGGAACCGCGCCGGGTTCGCGGGGAGCGGCTTTCACCTTGGCGAGGCCGAAGTCGAGAATCTTGGCGTGGCCGCGCTTGGTGACGAAAAGATTCGCAGGCTTTATGTCACGATGAACGATGCCTTCGCCATGGGCGGCGTCGAGCGCATCGGCAATTTCGATGCCCAGCGAGAGGATGGTCTCGAGTTCCATGGGGCGCCCGGCGATCAGGTGCTTGAGCGTGGAGCCGTCGAGGAATTCCATGACGAGGAAGGTGCGTCCGGCGTCCTCGCCAATGTCGTAGATGGTGCAGATGTTGGGATGGTTCAGGGCGGAAGCGGCTTTGGCTTCGCGGCGAAAACGTTCGAGGGCTTGACGGTCTTGCGCGAGATCGTCGGGAAGGAATTTGAGGGCGACGAAGCGGCCGAGGCGAGTGTCTTCCGCTTTGTAGACCACGCCCATACCGCCGCCACCGAGCTTTTCGACGATCCGGTAATGTGAAATGGTCTGATCGAGCAAGGGAAGTCCCTACCCCACAGTGGTTGAGCCATGCTAAGGCGCGAGGGGCGGGATGTCAAAGAAATGAGCGGGTTGCTGCGCTCAATCGACATTTACTGAAGGGAAGCTGTCGAGCTGCGCTGGACGGACAGCCGGCGCGGCTGTCCCCATGGTTCGCTGCGGGATCATCCCATTACTTAAGGGGGTTACGCCGCTGATCGCTTCCGGCTATAATCGAAGGGAGATGTTGACGGTTAGCGATGCTGCAGAAAAATCACAATTCGCATCTTCCGATTGCCTTGCGCGCCGAGTGCTGGTTGCACTGTCTGGTGTGTCCGCGGCGCTATCGGGCGAATCTGCCTTCGCGTTTGCGTCCCAGCCTATTCGGTAGCGATTAATTCCTTCCTCTGCCTGAGTCGCTTCAGTGTGCGCGTGCTTGAACCGGAGTAACGCGTCCTGGGGTTGCACCGACCTACAGCCAGCAACTGACTACTCACGGTTGCTTCGGAGGAATCCATGAGCACAAAGACTATGACCGCGACCGCCGTTTCGTCGACCATCGGTCCCCGAATCAAGACCGCCCTGCCCGGGCCGAACGCCAAGCGCGTGCTCGAGGGCGACCAGAAATATATTTCGCCGTCCTACACGCGCTCCTATCCGATGGTGGCCAAGAGCGGGCGGGGTATCGTGGTGAGCGACGTCGACGGCAACGAGTTTTTTGATTTTTCCGCCGGCATCGCCGTGACCTCGACCGGCCACTGCCATCCTGATGTGGTCGCCGCCATTCGGCAGCAGGCGGGCGAATTGATCCACATGTCGGGCACGGATTTTTATTACGAGAGCATGGTCGACCTGGCGGCGCGGCTGTCGAAGATCGCGCCCATGCCCGGACCGCATCGCATTTACTACGGAAACTCGGGTGCGGAGGCGATTGAGTGCGCGCTGAAGCTGGCGCGCTACCACACCAAGCGCCAGAACGTGATCGCATTTTTTGGCGCGTTTCATGGGCGCACGATGGGCGCGTTGTCGCTGACGGCGTCGAAGCCGCAGCAGCGCCGGCGTTTCGCACCGCTCGTGCCGGGCGTGACGCACGTGCGCTATCCGGATGTTTATCGTGGCTGTGTCGGCGGCACGCAGGACGCCGATAACTTCGCGCTCGGCTGCGCCCGCTTCATCGAAGAGAAGTTATTCAAGACCACGCTCGCGCCCGAGGAAGTGGCGGCAATTTTTGTCGAGCCGGTGCAGGGCGAGGGCGGGTATGTCGTGGCTCCGAAGATCTTCATGCAGGAACTGCGGCGCATTTGCGATCGCCACGGCATCATGCTGGTGGTGGACGAAGTGCAGAGCGGCATTGGGCGCACGGGCAAGTGGTTTGCCGTCGAGCACACGGGCGTCGAGCCTGACATGGTCTGCATGGCCAAGGGCATTGCCTCAGGCATGCCGCTGGGCGTCACGATGACGCGCGCGGAAGTGATGGACTGGGTGCCGGGATCGCACGCCTCTACCTTCGGCGGAAATCCGGTAGCGGTGGCAGCGGCGCTGGCGACTCTGGACGTGATCGAGAAGGAACATCTGCTCGAGAACTCGGCGAGCGTGGGAAACCACATGCTGAAGCGCATGGCCGACTGGCCTTCGAAGCTGAAGCTGGTGGGCGATGTGCGCGGCCGGGGGTTGATGATTGGCGTCGACATCGTAAAGGACAAAGCCACGAAGGAATACGGCAACGCGGAGCGCGACCGCATCGTCGAAATGGCGTTCGAACACGGCGTCCTGTTCCTGGGATGCGGGCCGAGCACGGTCCGGATATGCCCACCGCTCGTAGTCACGAAGGAAGAAGCTGACGTTGCGATGGACGTGCTCGAAGAGTGCATTCGTCGAGTCGGTAACGCTTAACCGGGCTGCGGGATTTACATTCTGGTGCTGGCGGTTGCGAGGTAAGGGGACAGTGACCAGTGATGAGTGATCAGTGATCAGTTAGGAAGCGAGCCGAACGCGCGGTTATTGCGTCGTAATTACATGTCCGACCCTCGAGTTCGTGGCGAGGGTGGGACATTGTTTTGCGGATTGAAATTTAAGGGCGCTGATTCAGTGGCGCGGGGGCAGGCCGACGCGGGCTGACAGTTCCGTGTATGCGGGGTCTCCGCGGAGGTTCGAGAAGGCGGAATCTGTCCCGAGCCCTACGGCTGAGTCGTCGTGCTTGTCGTAGGCGATTTTCAAATACTGAAGAGCTTCTCTCTTATTCCCGAGGAGCGAGTCGGTTTCTGCCAGGGAATAAGGCGACTCCAATCCGCGGGCATAAAGCCTCTTTTGCAGCGTCAGAATATTGTGCAACATGCCTTGGGCCCCTGCGGTGGCGAAGCCCTTCTGGGCGGCGTCGACGATCTTCAGCGAGGCAGCGTCTTGCATCAACGTTGCCTCCTTCTTCCATTCCTCAAGATAAGACGGGTAGTCCTCGTTGGCGAAGTAAACCATCTTCAAGTAGCGGTGGGAGGAAACGAAATCGGGCTCGGTGGCTTCCAGTTGTTTCAGGAGGGCGATGGCTTCATCGTGCCGGCCCGCCAACCACAGAAGGTCGCCTTTGTCGGCGACGATGGATTTTGAGGCGGGATCGAGGGTTTGAGCGCGGTCGATTTCGGCAAGCGCCTGAGTGTGGCGCCCCTCGGCTGAAAGGAAAGTGGCATACCAGTGGTGCGCGACGGGGTTCTCTGGATTCAGGTCGATCGCCCGGCGGAACTCGCGTTCAGCGCCGGCTGCGTCCCACTTGCCCCAGAAGAGCGCAAAGGCCAGGGAAGCGTGCGCCTCTGAGGACTGGTCATCGAGTTCGACGGCTTTCTTCGCTGCCGCCAGGGCTCGTGGATAAGCCTCGCCGGCTGGCATGAGAGTGTATTCGCGCATCAGGTTGTAGCAGTCGGCGAGGCCGACATAGGCGGGTGCGTAGTTGGGGTCGTGAACGATTGCCTGGGTGAAGGAATCCACAGCTTTGTTCAGGCCGTCGGGCGTGCGCTTCTCCCAATAGAAGCGGCCTTCCAGGTAAAACTGCTGCGCCTCGACGTAGGCAGCGTGCTGCACAGAATCAGGAGGCCGGGAAACGAGAGCCGGTTTCTTGGTACTCGCCTTGGCGGCGCGGTAGACCGGCCGGAATCCCCAGGCTGCGACAAGCAATGCGAGCACGGGCAAGACGAAAGTCCATTTTGACCGGAGCCCGCGTAGCGCAACAAAGTCTTTTCGCGCCTCAATCCGAGCGTCATAGTGATTCTCTTGGCGGTCCCCTTTGGGGCTTTCTGCCTTGACGACCAGTAAGAGCGGTGGCTCGGGCGGTGACGTAGGTCGGAGAGGAGCGATCCAGCGGTAGCCGCGGCGTTCTATGGTTTCTACGAAAATCGGATTGTCGGCAGAGTCGCCCAGCGCATCCCGCAAACGGTTGATGGCGCTGCTGATCCCGTGATCGAAGTCGACGAATACACCCTCAGGCCAGAGGGCGCGGCGAAACTGGTCTCGGCTGAGGACCTCATTGGGATGGTCCAGGAGAAGCTTCAGAGCGCGGAAGGGCCCGTCCTGAATCTTGACTCGTATGCCGTTTCTGCGGAGTTCGCCGGCATACACGTCGGCCTCGAACACTCCAAAGCGAACGACCGAGGGGGGCTGTGGTGAAGCCGTCTGCATAAGAAATACGGTTCAGGATGACCTTGCCGGAGTCTAGCGCACCCCAAACGGATGGGGAATTGCCGCTTGGTGCCATTTCCACCCCACTTTCGTAGGAGTGAGGAGTCTGGGTATCGATCTCGGAAAGAAAGAGTTATCCCGTGAACTATGTTTGCACGAGGCGTGAATTGACGGCGGAGCGAATGTCGGAGAAAGTGACGCTATCGACCGCGCGCAATTGGGGTTTTCGTAAATTAAGTTCTTGTGTTTTCCGCTCACTGGCCGGTCTTCATGACCTGCCGAGCGTGGCAATTGGGCTTCGCCAATCGAGGCGACCCGGCTACAAAGGCGCTAAAGGCGCTAGAGGCGCCGCGACTTTCACGGTCGATTCGTGCCGTGGGACACTTGCGGAGCGCGCGAGAGGGTGCGCTCCGCAAGTCTAAGAACTGATGTGTTTACAGCTTTTCTCCCCCCGGGCCATGATCGGCGATAAAGCCTGCGGCATTGTCCGCGGGCTTTGTTTTTTCTGGATCAGGAGAGGACTCAAGCCTCGTCGGTCCTGATTTGCAGTCCCGATTTGGAAGGCCTCGACTTCGATTTTTGTCCTACCGTGTGAGGTCCGTCACATTTCCGAACGAACCGCTGCCATATAGTGAAGTTGGTCAGTCATGCTTCCGGCAAGAGTCACGCGGACGATCATTCGCACGGTCGATTGGATCGCGCAGCGTTCACTTCCGCCGGACCAGCGACCTCAACATTTGCGCGTAGGAACACGCGGTGAAGAAGACGCTTACTTCTTTCTACGCAAAATGGGTTATACGATTGTGGCGCGGAACTTCCGCTCGCCACGCTGCCGTGGAGAAATTGACCTGATTGGGTGGGAAGGCGATGTTCTTTGCTTTATTGAGGTTAAGACACGGACGTCGCGCGATGTGAAGACACCACAAGCGGCAGTCGACCGGCATAAGCGGCGTGAACTGGCGGAGGTGGCGCGAGAGTACCGTCGTCGGCTTCCACCGTCGTGCCAGTGGAGAATCGATATTGTAAGCGTATACTATGACCGGTCGTGCTCCCGTCCGCAAATCGAAGTGTTTCGTAACGCCTCCCTATCGGCGTAAAATACAAAGTTTGCGCGATCCGCTGAAAGGAATCTGTACTTGCCTGAGCTTAGAAAAGATCCGATCGTAGGCCGCTGGGTCATTATTTCGACCGACCGGGCCAAACGCCCGACTGATTTTGTCCGCGAGAACATGAAGATCAAGGGGGGATTCTGCCCCTTCTGTTACGGGAATGAAAGCAAGACACCTCCCGAGATCCAAGCCTACCGCCCGAGCCAGAATGGCGGGCCCGCGCCGCAGCGAGATACACCGGGATGGACGGTTCGCGTCGTAGCCAATAAGTTTCCCGCGCTGGGGATTGAAGGGACTCTCAACCGCCAGGCCGAGGGCATGTTCGACCGCATGAACGGGATCGGCGCTCACGAGGTCATCATTGAGACGCCCGACCACTCAGCCAGTATGGCCACTCTGCCTCCGAAGCGAATCGAAGATGTTTTGTGGACGTTCCGGGACCGAATTCTGGACCTGAAGAAAGACCGCCGGTTCAAGTACATCCTGATCTTCAAGAATCACGGCGAGGCAGCTGGTGCCTCGCTGGAACATGCGCACTCACAGCTCATTGCGCTGCCAATTCTTCCGATCAATGTGGTGCAGGAACTGGAAGGGGCGAAGCAGTACTTCCTGTACAAGGAACGCTGCGTGTTCTGCGACATTATCCGCCAGGAAATGGATAGCGGCACTCGGGTCGTCTCGGAGAACGAGAATTTTCTGACGTTGGCCCCCTATGCTCCACGCTTCCCGTTCGAGACGTGGATTCTGCCGAAGCAGCATGAGTCTGCGTTTGAGAACTCGTCGTCGCACATGTTCGAGAACCTGGCCCGCGCGTTGAAGAACCTGCTCAGCCGCGCCGACCGCGTGCTCGACAATCCCCCGTACAATCTGGTGATTCACAGCTCGCCGGCGCAGGATCCGACCAACGATCACTATCACTGGCACATCGAATTCATGCCGAAGCTGACGAAGACGGCAGGATTCGAATGGGGGACGGGCTTCTACATCAATCCCACTCCGCCCGAGGAAGCGGCGAAGTTCCTGCGCGAGGCGAATGTGGAAGAGCCTGTTCCCGCGCCTGTAGGCTGAAGCCTTTTCCACACCTTTTTCTATTCGAATATGGTCGGAAGGCTCTGGACGGGTTTTTTGCACCCGTGATACGCTCTCCCAGCTTGTTTACCCCTGTCCGCCTCACCTTGGTGGGGTCTGGTGCGCTCTCTCCGCGCGCGTTGAGTCAGAACCACGTTGCCCCAATTCATTCTCTGTCGAGGAGGAAGTGTGAGTTCACCGAATACAGTTCGCTTGTGGAGAACATGTTTGTGGACCTGCGGCACTGCGCTCATGCTGGTGAGCGCTATGGCTCTCGCGCAGACGGAGTCGGCGTCAGAACCGACGCGCCAGCCTTGGTGGGGAACGAGCGAGGCCCCCACGGCCAAGGACGCGGTGTTTGAGACTGACCTGGCGCCGGTAGCCGCGCATGCGACCTACACCGCAGCGCAATTCGGTAGCGGAGGAGTGGGTCTCCGCAACCGCGGCACGGGCGGAATCAGCATCAGCGGCGTGATTGCTCCGATCAAGGCTGCGTATCTCTACTGGGCGGTGATTACCGCCGGAACCGCTGCGACGCCAGACACGCAGATGAAGATACAGCGGCTTTCTCCGACTCCCGTCTCGGCGGTCACTACGATCAAGGGCACTCTGGTGGGAACGGGCACTTCGCCGTGCTGGACGGGAAATACGATTTCCGTCTTTCGAGGTGGCGTCCCGACCACTTTGGCCACGGGGAATGGCCTCTACCAGGTCACCATACTGGCGGGAGCGGGTGGCAGCACCAAGGGTGGGGACCCGTGGGTGGGGACGCCGGCTCTGCCCCTGATGGAAGGAGCGTCACTAGTCATCGTGGGAACTGGTCCAGCTAGCTCGAGAGTCGTCATTTATGACACTGGGCTGGCGGGGAAGACTTTCCAGGGAAATCCCGGCTTGAGCTATTCGCTGACCTTGCCTGCGGCCACGACCGGCGCGCTCACGCAGTTTGAGAACATCGGAGCGGACGGCCAGCAGGGGAACAGCCGCACCGCCGATGTGGGCTTTGCGGACGAGGAGACCGTGATCAACGGAGTGCATATCGCGGGGCCTTCTTCCATCTTCAGCGATAGCGATTGGAATGGCAGCGCGGGCAGGCCTCTTCCCCAGTTGTGGGACGATATTGGCCACAGCATCACCGCCGCTACGCCGTTTGGGACGACGGTGCTGAACATTCATATCGCAAATCAAGGGCAGACGACCACCGACTGTATGACGCCAGTCGTGAACATCGTTCGGGAACAATAGTCGACGCAAAAAATGGGGCACGGCGTGGGAGCCGTGCCCTCGGCATTGATGGGCCGGAGAGAGAGAAGGCCTTCGAAGATCGAGGGCCTTTAATTCATGGGCAGAATAGAGTCGGCGGGACGGGCAATTGTCACGGAGATGTAAAAGTTTCCGTGGTGATTCCGTCATCGGGACGAGTGTGCGGGGCGGCGGTCAGGCCCGTGTGCGGTCAGGCTTGGGTGCGGTCAGGCTTGGGTACGATCAGGCTTGGGTACGATCCTGAAATTCTTCGTGCCACGCCATCTGGATCGCCTCCAGTTTGCCCTCGTTGGAGGCTTTCGGATCGCCGGCGAAGTCGGGCAACTCCGTGACGTAGCGATGTAGATCGGTGAAGCGCACGGCGAGCGGATCTAGTTCGGGATGTATTTCGGACAGCAGAATGCCGATGTCTTCGGCGTCGTCCCATGTAAGCTGCTTAGCCATCCTCTAGTGCTCCTCAGAGACGTAGTTGCGATTCCACGCGGGAATTTCCACGACCACTTTGCCGGGCTTGGTGATCTGCGCCTGGCAACCGAGACGAGAGTTTAACTGGAGGTCGGCGGCCATGTCCAACCGGTCGGCCTCGTCGTCGTCCATCGGCGAAAGATTCTCGGCGCCTTCCTTTACCCAGATGTGGCAGGTGGTGCAAGCACAATTGCCGCCGCAGGCATGATCGAGCGTGACGCCGAAATTCAGCGCCACGTCGAGCAGAGATTGCTCTTTGCCATGATCTTCGTAGGGCAGTTTGCCGTTTTCGAAGGTGATCGTCTTGCCTTCGGGCAGGAACGTCACCTGTATCGTGTTTTCGCCGGGCGCCTCTTCGGTCAACGTGCCAGCTCCTTGTGTCTTTTCGTCAGCCATGCTTGCTCCTTCCTCTTTATCCTCGGTGTCTCCCGGTTAGAGTCAAAATCTTTCACCACAGAGGACACGGAGGACACAGAGGTTACTCAAATTCTGCTTTCGCCATGGGATGCGGCGCCGTTGGGCCTTCGCCCAAGTCGGTGTCGTCCATGTTCTTGCCCTTGAGCGCCGTTGAAACGGCGGTATTCATCATTAATTCGGCCAGACGCATTGTGCCTTGATTGAGAGCGTCGATTGCTTTGCGGATCGCCTGGTAATCTTCTTCGGCGTTCACCGCATTGAGCGCTTTTTCCATTTTCGCGATCTGCTTTTTTTCGTCGGTTGTGAGCTGGCCCCAGGCCGCGCTCTTCTTGCCTTTTTCGAGCGCGGCGAGAATCGTGCTGGTTTCGGCTCGCGCTTCGATCAGCTGGCGGCGGCGGAAATCTTCTTCGGCGTTGTCGAACGAGTCGAGGATCATGCCCTCGACCTGCTCGTCGGTCAGACCATAGCTGGGCTGCACCTGAATCTCGGCTTCTTTGCCGCTGCGCTGCTCGCGCGCCGAAACGTGCAGAATACCGTTGGCGTCGATAAGGAATTTCACCTCAACGCGCGGAATGCCGGCAGCCATCGGCGGAATTCCTTTGAGATCGAAGCGTGCCAGCGAACGGCAATCCTTGGCGAGTTCGCGCTCTCCCTGCAAAACATGAATCGCAACGTTAGTCTGGCCGTCGACCTGCGTGGTGTAGAACTGGGTTGCCGACGCAGGAATGGTCGAGTTGCGAAGGATGATTTTGTCAGTGACTCCCCCGGCGACTTCGATGCCGAGTGAGAGGGGAGTCACGTCGAGCAGCAACATGTTCTCGGTAGCTTCGGAACCACCACCGAGAATGTTCGCCTGCACGGCCGCGCCCAGGGCGACCACTTCGTCGGGATTCAAGTCCGTGTGCGGCTCGCGGTGGAACAGTTCCTTCACCAGCGCGCGAACCTTGGGGATGCGCGTTGAACCGCCGACCAGCACGACTTCGTCGATCTGTTCGGGCTTCAGACCAGCATCTTTCATCGCCTGCTTGCATGGGCCGATGGTGCGGTCGATGACGGGCTTAATCAGCTGTTCGTATTGATCGCGGGTAATCTCGCGCTGGTAGCGCTTGCCGTCGGGCAGTTCGATGTCGAGTTTGACCGAAGGCTGCGACGACAACGCAATTTTGGCGTCGATGACGGCTTTGCGGATTGCCTGCACGGCTTCAGCGTTGCGGCGAAGATCGAGGCCGAGGTCGCCGCGAATATCGTCGAGCGCGATGGTGATCAGCAAGTTGTCGATGTCGTCGCCGCCGAGATGCGTATCGCCGTTGGTCGCGATGACTTCGAAGATTCCGTCATGCAGCTTGAGGATCGATATGTCGAACGTGCCGCCGCCAAGGTCGTATACCGCGACGATGCCGTTCTGTTTCTTGTCGAGGCCGTAGGCGAGCGACGCAGCGGTCGGCTCGTTGACCAGGCGGAGAACTTCGAGGCCGGCGATGCGTCCCGCATCTTTTGTGGCTTGGCGCTGGGCGTCGTTGAAATACGCGGGGACAGTGATGACCGCCTTCGTGACCGAAGCTCCGAAGAAGCGCTCAGCGCTGCGCTTAAGTTGCCGAAGAATGAGCGCGGAAATTTCCGGTGGCGTGAACGTCTTATCGCCCAGCTTGATGCGGAGTACTTCGCCGGGCTGCATGTCGTCGGCGAGGCGGAAGGGGAAGAGTTTTAATTCTTCCTGAATGTCTTCGACGCCGCGTCCCATGAGGCGCTTGATCGAGTAGACAGCGCGCTCGGGAGTTTCGATCAGGGAGTTGCGGGCGGCGTTGCCGACGACTGGGTGATTGTTCGAGTCTAGAGCGACCACCGAGGGCAGCAGGTTCAAACCGTCGTCACCCGGGATTACGACAGGGGTCTCCCCTTGCATGAAAGCCACAAGTGAATTCGTGGTGCCGAGATCGATGCCGACGATGCGATCAGTAGCCATTCAAGCATTTCGTCATTGAATCATTGAGTCATTGAATCAATCAGCGACTCAATCGCACAATGATTCAAGTCCGCTCAATCCTCCATTGCCTCGTTCACATCCCGCACAAGGTTGCGGATGTAGTTGCGGCGGTTTAGCACGTCCACAATTTTGTCTCTTACTTTCCCGCGCTCTGTCGCGTCTGCCTCGGGCCCGCGATCGATCAGGCTGTCCCACGCTTTCCAATAATTCTTCAACTCCTGTAACAGCTCTTCGTGCTTGGCTTCGAGCGATAGCTTCTGTTTCCCAATTTCTGCGATCAGCGAGGGATCGTCTTCGCCCATCTTCTTGTTCATGCGCAGTTCTTCGAGCTTCATGTTCAGCTCGAAAACTTCTTCGAGCAAATCGGGTGGGACGATCTGCTTTTTGATTTCTCCCGTCGCGCGCGCCTGTTCGGTCGCGCTCTTCGACTGCTCCTCCAACACCACGCCCTCCAGGTGCAATAGGTACTGAGTGCGCTTGATCGGATCCTTCAGCGTGCGGTAGGCGTCGTTGAGCATGGAGGTCTGTTCCAGACTCCATTCCTGCTCTGCGTTGCCCGTGCTAGCGTTGAGATCCGGGTGCAGCTTGCGGCTCAGGTCGTAGAAATCTTTCTCTAGCGCCGGAACATTGAGATCGAGCTTTCGCGGCAAGCCGAAGAACGAGAAGTAATCCACCGGAACAGGAGGCTGCACTTTACCGCACGATTCGCAAAAGTGCGCGGCGCGCATGGATCCGCAAGACCAGCAGGAATGCGTGTCCTGGGGCAGGGGCTTCGCGCCGATTGCGGTAAGTGCGGATTTGGTAGTCACGTTCTAATTCCTCACACTTCTGCGCTACAGGTTCTGAGGCCCGTTCGCGCATCCAGGTTTTCCGGTGGCGCCGGCCGTTCGCGGGCGAGGACGCCCGCGCCACACAGGCATCAGGCCGAGAACGAAGTGCCGCAGCCGCACGACTTCGACGCCTGGGGATTCACGAACACGAAGCCTTGTTGCATCAGCGTTTCCTGGTAGTCCAGGGTCATGCCGTGCAGGTAGATGAACGACTTCGGGTCGACGAAGACCCGCACATCGCCGAACTGGAAAATGCGATCCCGCTCGCGCGGTTGCGTGTCGAAGCGGATGTTATAGCTCAGGCCCGAACATCCGCCACCCTGCACGCCCAGGCGCAAGCCGCCCTGCTCGGGCGAAATGCCTTCCTTCGCCATCGCGGTGCGTACCTTCGCGATGGCTTTCTCGGTGACCACGATTCCTTTCGCGGCCGCAGTGGTCGTGTTTTCGGTTGCGGTGGTCAATTCGTTCCTCAACGGCTAAAGCCGCATTCCAACCCTTGGGCACGGCGCGACCGCGTCGTTGCAAAGTTCGCGCCTGCGGCGCGAACGCGGGCAGGAGTGCCCGCGCCACACAGGCTACTTTGCTTCTACGGCTACTGGCTTTGCGGTTTCCTGCTTCTTTTTCCAGTCGCCGATCGCGGCGCGGATCGCATCTTCCGCCAGCACGGAACAATGGATCTTCACTGGAGGAAGCGAAAGCTCCTTCACGATGTCCATGTTCTTGATGGCGAGGGCTTCGTCCACGGTCTTGCCCTTGACCCACTCGGTGGCCAGCGAAGACGAGGCAATCGCAGAGCCGCAGCCGAAGGTCTTGAACTTGGCGTCCTCAATGACGTTGGTTGCAGGGTTGACCTTGATCTGCAGTTTCATGACGTCGCCGCACTCGGGCGCGCCGACCAAGCCGGTGCCAACGTCGGTGCTCTGCTTATCCATCGAGCCAACGTTGCGCGGATTGTTGTAATGATCGATGACCTTATCGCTATATGACATTTGGTTCTCCTGAGATTCTGAAATCTTCTGTCGTTTCGCTAACCGCTACTAGTGCGCTTCCCCAGCCCATTTCACGTCCTTCAAATTGATGCCTTCTTTCGCCATTTCGTACAGCGGAGAAAGTTCGCGCAGGCGCTCGACAGTTTCGATGACGCGATCCGCGACGTAGTCAACCTCGGCTTCAGTGTTGAAACGACCGATGCCGAAGCGAATCGAACTGTGCGCGAGATCGTCGCCGGTGCCGAGAGCCTTCAATACATAAGATGGCTCCAGCGTCGCAGAGGTGCACGCCGAACCGCTCGAAACTGCGATGTCGTTGATGCCCATCAGCAGCGACTCGCCTTCGACGTAGGCGAAGCTGATATTCAGGTTGCCCGGCAGACGGTGATCCATCGATCCGTTGATGTAAGCCTCATCCAGGCGATTCATGATGCGGTCGCGCAGACGGTTGCGCAGGCCTGCCAGCGTGCACGATTCCTTCGCCATTTCCTCCGAGGCGAGGGCACATGCCTTGCCAAGGCCGACGATCCCGGGAACATTGAGTGTCCCGGAACGCATGCCGCGCTCATGTCCGCCGCCGTCGATGATGGCGGAAAGCTGCACACGCGGATTCTTGCGGCGCACATACAGCGCACCTACACCTTTCGGTCCGTACATCTTGTGCCCGGAGATAGAGGCGAGGTCGATGTTCTGTTTGATCACGTCGACTGGAACCTTGCCAACGGCCTGTGTCGCGTCGGTGTGGAAGATGACTCCACGCTCGTGACAGAGCTTGCCGATTTCCGCCACGGGCTGCAGCACGCCGATTTCATTGTTCGCGAACATGATCGTGACCAGGATCGTCTTGTCGTCCATGGCGCGCTTCAGGTCGTCGAGATCGATCAGGCCGTCTTTCTGCACCGGCAGGTACGTAACGCGGTAGCCGTACTTCTCCAGGCGCTTGCAAGTATCGAGCACGGCCTTGTGTTCGGTGACCGCGGTGATGATGTGGTTACCCTTCTCGCGATACATCTCGGCGACGCCCTTGATGGCGAGGTTGTCGCTCTCGGTGGCACCCGAGGTGAAGATGATTTCTTTCGTGGTCGCGCCGACGAGCTTCGCAATGCGCTCGCGCCCGGTCTCGACGCCCTCTTCGGCGGCCCATCCGAAGGAGTGGTTGCGGCTGGCCGAGTTGCCGAACTTCTCCATGAAGTAAGGCAGCATTTCTTCCAGCACCCGCGGATCCATGGGGGTGGTGGCGTGATTGTCCATGTAGATGGGCAACTTCACACCCTTACCGTTGCCGCTATGCGTCTGCGTCTCTGCCTGGGGGATCTTTACGTCCGTGCTCATTGATTGCCTCTCCTGCTTTGATATTCTCTTTTGATGAACTTGTGGTGCTCGACGGCTCAGGTGATCGTCACCAGTTCCGCCGATTTGGGAGCCTCGCTCCCAGCTTCTTCCGGCTCTTCCCGCATGTGCGAAATCTTGATGCGCTTCAAAACCGCTTCGATGCTGTCGTTCACCTTGCGCAGCGGCTCGCGAATGTTGCAGCGGTCGCTCTGACCGCACTCTCCGCGAACGGTGACGCAGGAAGTAATAAACAATGGCCCATCGATCGCCTGGATGACTTCAAAGGCCGAAATCGTATGCGCCGCACGCGCCAGCATGTATCCGCCATTGATGCCATGCTGCGAGTGCAACAGCCCGGCCTTGGCCAACTTCTGGAGAATTTTCGCCAGAGCCTCAGGCGGGATGCCAAAAGCATCGGCGACGTCTTTGGCGCTGCGCGACCGTTCGCTGGAATGCTCAGCGAGATGCTTCATCGCCATCAACGCGTAGTCGGCCTTCTTGGTGAGCTTAAGCACTCGTAGCCTGTGTAAATCCGACTGATTAGGTCGGATAGAATTCCGACCTTTTCCGTCGTAATTCATTCTACGTTACCCTCGGGTTTCGTAGCAAGGGCTTGCAGGCATCGGCGAAAAACTGCAGTCTAGCGGTAAATAACCGGAACGGAATGGTTTAGTTGAGTGCGACGGTTTAGGTCGGATTTCGAAGGGACTATGCTGGCGTGGGCGACCTGGCGAAAGACTCTCCCGATGTTACAAATCCACAACAGAATTGAGCAAGGGGCTTGACAACGGGTAAAGCCGGTCTAAAATACCGGAAATTCCGGCGAAATTCGTCCCTCCGCCGTCATTTTCGGGACCTTCCGGATTTATGACCTCCAAGTCGCCCCCTCCTCCTCAAAGCGTAGACAAGCGACAACCGTGCAAGCATCCTCGCGTGCAGATTGTGAGCCGCGATGAAGACTCGGAATTCGTCGAATGCCTGGAATGCCGCGAGATCTTTGAGTCCAGTGAATTTAAGGACATGAGCATCGAAGAGGGCAGCCCGGACACCGAAGTCTGATCGCCCCAGATCGCGGGTTGGTGACGGAGGTAATCGTAAGCCCACGCTTTCACCTTGTTGTGTATGTGATCGCTTGTTATGGTGCAGGCCGGGGCTGTGCGTGCGTCGCACTCCCGCTGGATTATTGCGATGGTGGCTTTGGTCGTAGACGATTCGATGTTGATCCGCTACACCGTGTCTCGCTACCTGCAGGGGCGCGGGTTTACGGTCGAATGTGCCACGAATGGCGCGGAGGCTCTCGAAGTTCTGGCGCGCTTGCAGCCGGACTTGATCGTGACCGACATGCAGATGCCGAAGATGTCGGGAAACGAGTTGATCGCAGCGGTTAAGAGTGATCCACGGACGGCAAACGTACCCATCATCGTGGTAGCCAGGAGATCGAGCAACTTCGAAGAATCGCAGAAAGTAGCGAACTTCGCCATCTACAAAGATATCGACATCGAAGAACAGCTCGCCAAGGCACTGGATGCAGTGATGGGAAAAGCGAAGGCTCAGGCAGCGGGCAAGTAATTCTTTCAGGTCGGGCCACTCAGTTCAGGGCGCCGCAGAGTTGCTACTTTAAGACCATTCCAGCCTCGGCCGAGAAATCCATAGCAGCAAAATCTTTCACGAGAAATTTCGGATAGGCCGCAGCGGCAATCATGGCTGCATTGTCGGTTGAGAGTGGACGCGAGGGGAAGTACACAGGCGATCCTTCTTTGGCTCCCTCACGCTCGAAGGTCTGGCGCAGTTCCTGGTTCGCGGCAACGCCTCCTGTGACGAAAAGCGTGGCTACATCGTAAGCGCGAGCCGCGGCCAGAGTTCTTCCCACCAGATCGTCGACGATGGCTCGTTGGAACGACGCGACCAAGTCGAGAGTTCGTTTGTCACAGTGGGCGAGGTAGTCCCCCAACTTCTGCTTAGGAATATTCGCCAGGGCTTGGCGTCGCGCTTCAATGCTAGCGCGCATGTCGTGGGCTTCGACATAACGCAGGGTTGCCGTCTTGATTCCGCTGTAAGAGAAATCAAAGCGTGGCCGATCGTCGTCAGGCTGGACTGCTCGACCGTCGCGTCTATCGCGGCGATCACGATGCTTGATCTGCGCGGGAGGGAAATGCACCGCCTTGGGATCCCCGTGCGGGGCGAGCCGATCGATGACGGGGCCTCCGGGATATCCGAGGCCGAGAAGCTTAGCGACCTTGTCGAAGGCTTCGCCGGCGGCGTCGTCGCGAGTATGGCCGATGTTCTCGTAAGTCCACGAATCGTTTTTCTCGGCGGCAAGATATAGGTGCGTGTGTCCGCCCGAAACCACAAGCGCTAAGACAGGGAACTGGAGTTCGTGATTGCCTTTCTGGCGCTCCTCAAGCAGCACGGCGTGAATGTGCCCTTCGAGATGGTTCACGGCAATCAGGGGCTTGTCGAGAGCGAATGCCAGTGCTTTGGCGTATCCGATGCCGACAAGCAACGCTCCGGCCAGGCCGGGTCCCTGCGTGACGGCGATGGCATCGACCGATTCGTAGGTGTGCTTCGCCTCAGTGAGCGCCTGGCGCACTACCGGGACGATGGCGCGCAAATGCTCGCGCGATGCCAGTTCCGGGACGACTCCACCGTACGGCTGGTGAGTCGCGATCTGCGAGGCCACGACGTTTGAGATGAGCTGCTCGCCCGAGCGCACGACGGCTGCTGCAGTTTCATCGCACGAACTCTCAATGCCGAGGATGTAGGCGTCACGCATGTTCCTATATTATGCGAAGTCAGATGCGCTGACCTGCTCCAACAAATGTGAAAGTCGGGTTTCGCTTTCCCTGGTCTGATCCATCTTTTTGTATCGTAAGAATGAGTTTAGTCGGGGACTGACCAACATGATCAAAGCTTTCGCGACTTCCATCGTCCAGACCCTGCGCCAGAGCGGCTTCCAGGCCTATCTGGTGGGAGGATGCGTGCGCGATCTTCTGCTCGGTCGCGAGCCGAAGGATTACGACGTGGCGACGAACGCGACGCCGCAGCAGGTTATGAATATCTTTCCAGAGACGTACGCCGTTGGGGCGCAGTTCGGCGTCGTGCTCGTACCTGTGCCGGATGGAGATGCTCCGAGCGAAATTTCTGCCGGCATTCTGTCGAAGTCCCATGCTGTCGAAGTAGCGACTTTTCGCAGCGATATCGGCTACTCGGACGGGAGGCATCCCGACGAAGTTCGCTTCAGCCGGGACGCACGCGAGGATGTCGCTCGCCGCGACTTCACGATCAATGGGATGTTGCTCGATCCGGTGAGCGGCGAGGTGCTCGACTACGTTGGAGGGCGCGCCGATCTGGAGGCGGGAATCATCCGCACCATCGGCGATCCGGAGCAGCGCTTCGGCGAAGACAAGCTTCGCATGCTGCGCGCAGTACGATTCGCAGCAAGGTTCGAATACACGATCGAGCCGGCGACGTTTTCAGCAATACAGAGGCTCGCGCCGCAGATCGAGGTCGTCTCGCGGGAACGCGTGCGCGATGAACTGATTCGCATGCTGACGGAAGGGCGGGCCCGGCGCGCGTTTCTACTTCTCGACGAGAGCGGACTGTTGAAGCAGGTGCTGCCGGAAATTTCTGCGATGAAGGGAGTGGAGCAGCCTCCCGAGTTTCATCCCGAGGGTGACGTGTTTGTGCACACGCTGCTGCTACTGGAAAATCTTCCGCATCCTTGTTCGCTGACTCTCGCATGGGGTGCGCTGCTGCACGATGTTGGGAAGCCTCCGACATTTCGCGTTGCACCAGACCGCATCCGGTTCGATAGTCACGTCGAGGTCGGGGTGAAAATGGCGGAAGAAATTTGCCAGCGGCTGCGATTCTCAAACGACGAGACGACTCAGATTCTGGCGCTGGTCGACAATCACATGCGCTTTGGGCACGTCACGCGGATGAAGGAATCGACGCTCAAGAAATTCCTCCGCATGCCATTGTTCGAGGAGCACCTCGCGTTGCATCGCGCCGACAGCCTCGCCAGTCACCGCAACCTGAGCACGTACGAATTGGTGCGCGAGAAGCTGACGGAGATTCCGCCGGAGAAGATGCGGCCATCGCCGCTCGTGACGGGGGATGATTTGATTGCTGCGGGGCATGTTCCGGGGCCGAAATTTCGGGAAATCCTGAATGCCGTTGAAGATGCTCAGCTCGAGGGCCGGCTGCCGTCGCGCGACGAAGCGCTCGAGTTCGTGCGTCGCGAATTTCCTCTCTGAGAGCGTTCTGACCTTGCGCGCCGTGACACGATGACAATGCTAAAATCAATGTTTCTTTCAGAGTTGGTCTGCACCTGACGAGACGAGGAACCGCACTTGGAGCAGGCGAGCAGTGGGTTAGAAAAAATTGTCGCGCAATCGTTGCGGCAGGCGCCACCGGCGGAGGCCCCACTGATGGCCTGGCCAGTCGTATGCGGTTCAGCCGTGGCCGAGCGAACGCGCGCGGTTGGGTTCGACGGCGGAGTGCTGCGCGTGGAAGTCGCGGATGCCGGGTGGAAAGCCGAACTGCAGTCGCTCGCGCCGAAATACCTTGTGGCAATCAACCGATATACGACCGAGGCGGTTCATCGGATCGAGTTCGTCGTGGCTCGCTCCGGAATCGCGAATCATAATCTGCGCTGAACCGCCGTTTCTATCCCATGAAAGTCACTGACAAAGACGTTGCCTACGTCGCGGATCTGGCCAATCTGGAACTCACGGAAGCCGAGCGCGCGGGAATGGTGCGGGACTTGAATTCCATTCTCGACTACGTCGACCTGCTCAACGAACTTGATACGTCCGATGTACCGCCGATGGCGCAGGTTTCCGACCGCTACGGAGTGGACGAGGCCAAGCAGGGAAGCGAGCGCTTCGCGTACGCGACTCGTGAAGATATTCTCGAAGGACTACGCAAATCGCTGCCGCACGACGTCGCACTGGAAAACGCACCAGATGCGGATGAGGAGTTCTTCAGAGTTCCGAAGGTGATTGAGAGATAAGTTTCGCGACACTTGCGATCCGATCCATGGAATTGACTTCACTCACCATCGACGCTGCCCGATCCGCGGTGCAGGAGCGCAAAACTACCGCGTTCGCGCTGGCGGAGGCACACTACGAGCGCATTCAAAAAGAAGATGGACAGATCGGCGCATTCCTCACGCTTTCGAAAGAGCGCGCGCTGGAGCAAGCGGACCGCATGGATCGCATGGCCGCTGAGGGCAAGACGTTGCCGCCGCTGGGCGGCGTGCCGGTCGGGATCAAAGACGTGATGAGCACTCGCGGTGTGCGCAGCACCGCGGGGTCGAAGATTCTCGAGAATTACATCCCGCCGTACGACTGCACTGCCGTGGCGCGACTGGAGGCCGCGGGCGCCGTCGTGCTCGGGAAGATGAACTGCGATGAGTTCGCCATGGGCTCGTCGAACGAGAACTCCGCGTATCGTCCGGTGCGCAATCCCCGCGATCTGAGTCGCGTGCCCGGAGGATCTTCGGGCGGTTCGGCGGCAGCGGTCGCGGCGGACATGGCGGTGGCGACGCTCGGCTCTGATACCGGCGGATCGATCCGGCAGCCCGCTTCATTCTGCGGCGTTGTCGGCCTAATGCCCACCTACGGGCGCGTCTCGCGTTATGGGCTCATCGCCTTCGCGTCGTCGCTCGACCATATTGGACCGCTGGCCAAGACGGTGAAAGACGCGGCGATTGTGTTGCGCACGATTGCCGGTCGCGATCCTATGGATTCCACTTCGGCTAACGTTCCCGTGCCCGACTACGTTGCCGAACTCGACAAGCCTGTTCGCGGCATGAAACTGGGCGTGGCGAAAGAATATTTCGGCGAAGGCCTCGACGACGAAGTGCGGCATGCGGTGGAAGGCGCGATCGACAAGTTGAAGGGACTGGGCTGCGAGATCGTGCCTGTGTCACTCCCGCATACGCCGTATGCGATTCCGACTTATTATTTGATTGCGACCGCGGAAGCGTCGGCGAATCTAGCGCGTTTCGATGGCGTGCGTTATGGCCACCGCGCGCGCGGAGTGAAGACGCTCTCGGAGATGTACCGGCGGAGCCGCGACGAAGGATTCGGCGCCGAGGTGAAGAGACGCATCATGCTCGGCACGTACGCGCTGAGCGCCGGCTACTACGATGCGTATTACCTGAAGGCGCAGAAGGTAAGGACGCTGCTGACGCGCGATTTCGATGAGGCTTTCCGCAAAGTGGATGCGATTGTGACGCCGACGAGTCCGACGGCCGCGTTCCGCCTGGGTGAGAAATCGAATGATCCGCTGGCGATGTACTTGGCCGACATCTACACCGTAACCGCGGATCTGGCGGGCATTCCTGGGATTTCGGTGCCGTGCGGGGAGACGAAGGAAAAGCTGCCGATCGGGCTCCAGATTCTGGGGAAACACTTCGACGAGAGCACGATTCTGCGCTTGGCGCATGCTTACGAGCAGGCAGCGTAGGGGCGCTCAATCTTCTGATGGTTTGTAGTAGCTCTCACCGGCGCAGGCTCGGCAGAGAACTTTTCCGTTACGCTGTACTTCGCGGCGGAAGTTGATTCCTTCGCCACACTCCGCGCACACGACGCGATCACCTTTGTATCCTGGAAATTCCTCTGGAGGCAGTTTGACCTTTACCCACTGCGTGGTGAAGAGGTCGTTATCGGAGATCTCTCGGTAGGCCAGCATCTGCTGCTGATTCTTGTCTGCGATTTCAGAATGCATCTGGCGAGCCAAGGCCTTAGAAGATTCTTTGGCAGCGATTCGAATCGCCTTGCCGGTACTCACGTCGACGAAAGTAGCCGCGACCTTGCCCCAGTCGCGGAATTTCAGGGCGCGTTTGCCGAGGCGGCATCCGGTGACTACCGCGACGGCGTCGGTGGCACAACGATCGATTTCCACGAAGGTGACGAGGCGCTTGCGGTCTTTGCCGTGCGGATCGTCAATGCCGAGTTTCTGCAAGCCAAGCATGGCAAGGCGTACGCCCAGGACCTGCCCGGCGCAGAGATGTCCGTGGGCATGTTCCGCGTCGCGAAGGTATTCGTCGAAGGACTTCACTGGGGAGAGCTGTCAGCTATGAGCTTTCAGCTGTCAGCTTAACACCTCACACTTCGCTGCGTCGGGCTCGCGGCGAGTTCCTCATTTTCTGCGCCAGCGTATGCCGTCTTTGCTGATTTCGACGATGACTCCTGCGTCGGCTAGCGCGTTGCGTATCGCGTCGGACGCTTTGAAATCGCGGGCGGAGCGGGCGGCCTTCATTTCGGCGATCTTTTTATCAATGTCAGCGTCGGCAAGCTGACCGGATTGAAGTGCCTCGCGCAACTCGGTGCTGATATCCTTTTCGCGGCCTTCCGCCAACGCCCATTCGGCCACGCGCTTCATCTTCGGGACATCGTCGTCGTCGAGCACGGCAAAGATTTCGTCAAACTTTGCGAGCGCGGCGAGGAGCGGCGCAACGTCATCCGTCTTGATGCCGCCGGTATCGAATGCGGCGTTCGCCTGCCGCACCATCTCGAAAATCGCTCCTTGCGCCTGCGCGGTGTTGAGGTCGTCTTCGAGCGCGGCGCGCATACGATCGGTCGTCTCAGCCGCGAGAGTCTTCATCTCTGGACTGGCGCCTGCCTGAAAGTTTCCCGCACTCAAGCGCAGCCGAAAATTCCGCAGGCGCTCCACGCTGACTGCGGCCTGCTTGAGCCCGTCGAAGGTGAAGTTTAACTGATTGCGGTAGGGTACCGACGCGAGCAGGTAGCGGATAGACGATGGCTTGTGCCCTTTCAATACCAGATCGCGAAGCGTGAAGAAGTTGCCCACGCTCTTCGACATCTTCTCGCCCTCGACCAGCAGGAAGCGCGCATGAAACCAGAAATGCGCCAAGGGCTTGTGGGTGAGAGATTCCGACTGCGCGATTTCATTTTCGTGGTGCGGAAAAACGAGATCCTCTCCGCCGGCGTGCAGGTCAAAGCTGTCTCCGAGTTCCTGCATCGACATGACGGAGCACTCGAGATGCCAACCGGGACGCCCCGGCCCAATCTTCGTGTCCCACGAAGCCTCTCCTGGCTTCGGACCTTTCCACAGGGCGAAGTCGCGCGCGCTGTCTTTGTCGTATTCGTCGACGTCGACGCGGGCGCCGTCTAGCATCCCTTTGAAGTCTTTTTTGGAAAGCTTTCCGTACTCCGGAAACTTTGCGATACGGAAATAGTAGGACCCATCGTCGGTGCGGTAAGCGATGTCTTTCTCGACCAGCTTTGAAACGAAGTCGGCCATCTGCGGGATGTTTTCCGTGGCTCGAACCAATTTCGGCGGCTCGATGTTGATCATCGCCGCATCCTCAACAAACGCCTTCTCGTACTTCGCGGTGAACTGCTGCACGCTCACACCATCGCGGGCGGCGTTGCGAATGATTTTGTCGTCCACATCGGTGATGTTCATCGCGTATTGAACGGTGTACCCGCTCTGCCGCAGAAAACGGAGTAGAAGATCGACGGCGACGAATGTGCGGAAGTTCCCGATATGCCCGTAGTCATACACGGTCGGGCCGCAGGCGTACATGCGAACTTCATTGTCGCGAAGGGGTTGGAACTCCTCGATTCGCGAAGACATGGTGTTATAAAGACGAAGCGCCATATGGATGTAAGTGCCGCGAAAACGAACTTAAGATTCTAGGGGTCTGCGAGAAAGCGGGTCAAATGATTGATCAAACGCCGGGATTCCGCGCTGGAGGAAGAGCGTGCGTGTGATCACGCAGGCGCTGTTGCACAAGAATCAGGTAATGCAGCGCGGAGACAATCGTAAAGATGAATGTCGCCCGCAGGAACTCCGTGCGCGCGATCCATATCCACCGCGATGGGCGAATTTCAAGCAGCAGAACGAAAAAGACGGCGCTGATCTGCGAGAAAGTATTCGCCTTTCCAAAAATGCTGGGACGAAAGTTGCGCAGTCCGGCGATCGCGAAGAGCACGGCGCTCGCGGCCAGAATCGAGATGTCGCGGCTGAAGACCAGCACGGTGAATTTCCACGGAATCTTGTGCAGAATCGACAGTACAAGAAACATCGTGCTTAGAAGCAGTTTGTCGGCAATCGGATCAAGATACTGTCCCAGCAACGTTTGCTGATGAAGCGATCGGGCGAGCAGACCGTCCAGTCCATCGCTGAAACCCGCGACGATGAATACGACCAGAGCCCACAGATATCGCCCGTCCACCAGGTGAATCACGATGAAGGGAACAAAAATCATCCGCAGCAAAGTGAGCTGGTTCGGTGCGGTGAAGACCTGCGAGAGCTTCACGCACGCTCCTTCGAGGCGTGCGATCTGGAGTCCTCTGTGGGGTGGCTCGCGTGATGGGCGTGCGTAGGGACGAGCACAACGGAAGGATCGAGTCCGGTCTTCGCGAAGAAGCGATGCGCGAGAGACGACAGGTTTCCGTCGGACAGATCAAGCTCGACGCGCTCAATGCGATGCATGGGGAAGAAGACGATCGATGGGGTGAACGGCTCACCCTCCCGCACCATCGCAGCAATGTCTTCGAATGAGGCGAGATCGGCACCGCTCAGGCTCAGGCCTTCAGGGGCAAGCGCGAGGACCATTCCCCAAACTTTTTCTCGAGGATTGCCCAGGGAGACAATTACGAGAGCGCCGGGTTCAAAAGGATGGCGAGTTTTAGCGGAAGCGGCCGAGTGGCTGCCTGAAGTTTTCTTTTCCACTCAGAGATTGTCGCTGGCAGAAGGCAGCATTGCAACCCCAAGCCCGCCAACCAGGAAATGCGCACCACGACTCGACAAAAGTCGCTACTCCTGCATGCCGTCGAGAAGCGAGCGCAGCTTCCCCGAGCGCGACGGATGGCGCAGCTTGCGCAGGGCTTTGGCCTCGATCTGGCGGATGCGCTCGCGGGTCACGTCGAACGACTGCCCGACTTCTTCGAGCGTGTGTTCCGACCCGTCCTCCATGCCGAATCGCATGCGGATGATTTTCTCTTCTCGCGGACTCAGAGTGCGCAGCACGTTGGCGGTTCGCTCTTGAAGGTTTCCGTTGATCACGGCCTCGGCGGGAGAGACTTTGGTCCGGTCTTCGATCAAATCCCCAAGATGAGAATCGCCCTCTTCGCCAATGGGAGTTTCCAGCGAAATGGGTACGCGCATGATCTTGCGAACCTTGCGCACCATGGCCTCGGGGATATCCATCTGCTTGGCAATCTCGGCCGAGGTCGGTTCGTGGCCCAGCGACTGAACCAGTTGCCGCGACGTGCGAATCAGTTTGTTGACCACCTCGATCATGTGTACGGGCAGGCGAATCGTGCGCGCCTGGTCGGCTAGCGCCCTGCTGATAGCTTGGCGAATCCACCACGTCGCATAAGTGGAAAATTTGTAGCCGCGGCGGTATTCAAACTTGTCAACTGCCTTCATCAATCCGACGTTGCCCTCTTGAATCAGGTCGAGGAATTGGAGGCCGCGGTTGCCGTACTTTTTCGCGATCGACACAACAAGCCGCAGGTTAGCTTCAATGAGTTCGTGCTTCGCCTGCTCCGCCTTCATTTCGCCCTGGATGACTCTGCGCTGCGTGACTTGCAGCTGCTGAAAAGTCATGCCCGCGTCGCTTTCGAGCCGTTTCATCTCGATGCGATGTTGCCGTTGAGTGGCGCGGTAGTTGGCGGCCAGCGTCTGGCTGCGCGTGCTTGCGATCTGTCGCTCCAAGGTCGTGAGCTGTCGATCGATCGAGCGCATGATTTCGGTGGTTTTGCTGACGCGGTCGGCGAGACGCTTGTGTTCCGCAGGGCTCAGGCCAAGATTACGGATGCTCAGCGATATCCGAACCATCTCGCGAGACAACTGAATCCGGCACCGGCGGTGCTCGCGCGGCTTCTTCTTCGCGGGGATTTCCGCCAGCCGCTCCGCGAGCCGGCACGCGGTCTTGTAATGTTTGCGCAGTTCCTCAACGCGCCGCGTGACGTCGCGGACACGGTTCTGCAGGACGTCGTCGGTGATCTCTTCCTCATCGAATAGGACGATGTCCTTGATGGACCGCGACCCGCGCTTCAAGTCTTCGGTCAACGTCAGAACCTGCTGGATGACGACGGGAGCGCGCGAAAGTGCTTTCAGCTTGGAGAGTTGTCCGCGTTCGATACGCTTGGCAATTTCAACCTCTTCTTCGCGGGTGAGCAGAGGCGAGGCTCCCATTTCGCGCAAGTAGACGCGAACGGGATCGCTGGCGACGTCGGGAGCGCCTGGCGTCAGGTCAAGGTCGATCTCATCGGGATCGCGCGCGAGCTTCGGCTCCGCACTGCCATAGGGCAGCGCGGGCTCGCTCTCAAGGACGTCGAGGCCACGGGCTCCGATGCTCGAAAGCATGTCGTCCACGTCGGGCGTCGAATGCCCATCGCTTGGAATCAGATCGTTCGCGTCGTCGTCGATAAGAGTAGTTTTCGTTTTTTCCAGCATCAAGGCCTTTGTGATCTGTTCTGCAGAGGAGAACTCTTTGTCGATCTCAGACCGACCGATTCCGGCGGACCCCCTCCGCTCGGAACTACCGTCCCATCAATTGTTTACGGGGAGCAGGGTGACGCAAGGACCATCGCCTCCCAGGCTAAAGCGAGCAGTTCCATGACGAAACCCTTGCCAGCAGAGGATTTTCCCCTCTTACCGCACTCTACCACATCTAGCGCCCGGCGTTATTGGAGGCATCGTGGGTTGTGTGGGGTCGGAAAATCGAAGCCCGCCGGAGGGAATTGCCCGCAAGCATGGCGGCTCACTTCTAACCGAAGCACTCGGCCAAATCGGCTCCGCCGCTCGGTAGTCCGACGGCCCTCTTTGGACCCGCTTCCACCGATTGGCGCTGCCGAAAGAAGTCGAGGTTCCCGCGCATCACGAGGTGGGGCGCCAGTGTCACCGGAGCGGATGGACATTCACCCTCGAGCAGAAACTCATGGAGCACGCGAAAAGCCATGCGGCCCTGCGTGCGTGGCCTTTGATAGATCGTCGCGGCCACAGCCTTCGACCGGATCTCCGACACCAGCGCGGGGAAAAGATCTGTCGTGATGATGGTCATTTTCTCCAACATCTGCAGATCGCGCGCCGCTTTCAGCACCGGCGCCGAAGCCTCTGTCGTTACGTAGACTCCGGCAAGGTCAGGATGCCGGATGAATAGTTCGCGGCTTTTCGCATACGCCTCAGATTCGATATCGTGATCTTCGATTGTCGCCAGCAACTGCAGGCGAGGATGCAAGCTCTGCAGCGTGTTTGCGAAGGCTCTGTATTTCTCGGCGTGCTCGGTGATCGTGAGGGAACTGAGAGTTACCGCAACTTTCCCCGTGCCAGTGACGAAACTTCCCATCAGATCGGCAGCCAACGCGCCGCTGGCAAAGGCGTCCACCGATACTACGGCGACTTTGTCCAGGTTTGGAGCATCAGCCACGACGCACACGATTGGTATGTTCGTGCACGACGCCTGTTGCATCCGGGAATAGAGACTGTGAGGACGGCTGGGGAAGAGAATGATCCCATCCGCGCGAGTGTTGAGAGCATCCTGAAACGCTTCCTCTTCGCCTTCGCCGAGCTGGGGATAGGTTCGATACTTGACCTGCACATTCTCCATGGCGGATGCCCGAGCTTCTTCCTCGATCCCGGCTCGAACTTCATCCCAGAAGGATGTGGTTCCGCGCAGGGTGTTGACCGAGATTCGCACGTTCCGTTTGGAAGACAAGTAACGCGCCGCCAAGTTCGGCCGATATCCGAGACTCTTCGCCATCTCGACGACGCGGGATTTAGTGACGGGACTTACTCCAGGATTGTTGTGCAACGCGCGATGGACTGTTCCTGTGGAGACTCCCAAGGCGTCGGCAATGTCGAGGAGTTTGATTTTCTCGCGCATTTTCGGACTTGGCATGTCCTCGCGAAGCAGTGAATAAACGTTTCAGTAAACGTTAACTAAAATAGTTGTTAATTCCTTTGTTGTCAACAAGGTTGTGCCACTTCGGGTCAGGATTCGGCAACGCGCCGCTGTGGCGGTGGTACTATACCGTTCAAAGTCGTTAACCGGGACTGCATGCTCCCTGTTCTTGGTAAATGAGCGGGTCTCGATCTCATCACAACTGCGATAGCGTATGCGACGAACCACCAGAAGCATGCCGGCGCGAATGAAGGATATAGCGCGGGACTTGGGCCTTTCGATCGTCACGGTCTCCAAAGTTCTGCGCGATCACCCCGACATCAGTGAAGAAACCCGCAAGCGCGTCCTGCGGCGGATGCGGGAACTTAACTACCGGCCAAACTTTGCGGCACGCTCCCTCAGCAGCGGGCGCACCTGGACGCTGGGGTTGGTGGTGCCGACTCTGCTTCATCCATTCTTCGCGCAGATCGCCAAAGAGATTTCATTCGAGGTTCGAAAACAGGGTTACAGCCTGTTTATTTCTTCTTCGGACGAAGATCCGGACCTCGAGATTCAGGAGATCGAGCATTTGCTCGCGAGACATGTGGACGTGATGCTCATCGCCTCCGCGCAGGGGACGGTCGAAAGTTTTCGCCGCATCGAAGAACTGAGGATCCCCTACATTTTGCTCGACCGCCAATTTCCTGGCCTTCAGACGAACTTTGTTGGAGTCGACGACAACCTTGTAGGCGTGCTCGCGACGACCCACCTGATCGAGCAAGGATGCGAACGCATCGCCCACATTCGCGGCGCGCAAGTAAGCACGGCGATCGGACGTCTCGAAGGTTACGAACAGGCTCTGGCTTCTTTCCACATGACGCCATTGCCCGGACACGTCATCTCGATCGGCACTTCCGGCGATAACAAGGGAGAGCAAAAGGGATATGAAGCTGCTATGAGTTTGCTCGCCAATGAGTCACGGCCCGATGGCATTTTCTGCTTCAACGATCCAGTGGCGTTGGGAGCGATGCGAGCGATTCTTGACGCAGGCCTGCGCATTCCGCAGGACGTCGCGGTCGTCGGATGCGGCAACTTACCGCATTCCGATTTTCTTCGTGTCCCGCTGTCTTCCGTGGACCAGGGAAGCATCGATATCGGAAAACGCGCCGCCGCAATGGCGCTCCATCTCGCCCAGAATAAGTCAGCGACCCGCTCCAAAGAGGAATTCATCCGGCCAGAGCTGGTCGTTCGCGCGTCAAGCCTGCGCAAGAGCGATCGGTGAGAGCAATTGAGGTCGCTCCTGATAGGCACAGCGGACACGCACTCACGTCACAGGTAAGAAACTCTTCAGGTAGCGGAAACGGGCTTGTTAAGGGTATGATTTTATTCTACGTAGGCGCGTAGCTCAGTTGGTTAGAGCGCTACCTTGACACGGTAGAGGTCAGGAGTTCGAGTCTCCTCGTGCCTACCATTTCTTTTTTCTCAGCGATTAGCGATTGTCGCGTGATTGCCTGCGACCAATCCTCCACAGCAATTCAAGTTCACCGCGCCAACAACCGGTGAAATGATCTCTAGTTTTTGCCCAGCGCTGCTGACGGCCAGCCATCGTTCCAGGTCAACGTGGAAATCTGCAGAGAAGGATGTCCCGTCGTTGCGTCATAGGCGTGGAAGACGATGATGTCGGACTCCTGCTGCATAAAGACTGACTCCCCACCCGGGCCAAACCAGCGACTGTTACCATCCAGCAGAGGGCTACCTCCGCCATCCAGCATTGGCGTACCGTGTTTGTCCACATAGGGTCCGGTCACATTTCGCGAGCGGCCGACCATTGTCTTGTAAGTGCTCTTTGTTCCGCGGCAGCATAAATCGAACGAAAAACGAAGAGATAGTAGTAGTCGCCATGATGAACAATGAAGGGCGCCTCAATGGCCTGCCAGTTGGGCGGCAAACCCGGGGGCGCAGGAGGTGGATTGTCTGGGCGTTTCCGGCTTGCCAGAGAATAGAGGCGGGTGTCCTCGGCTGAGACCTTGCCTGTCTTGCGATCGAGTTTTCGCATCTTGATCCCGTTCCAGAAACTGCCGAAGGCCAGCCAGGCTTGTCCTTCTTCGTCCAGAATCAGGTTCGGATCGATGGCGTTGAAGTCATCGTCCACTTTGGATTCGCGCCCGCTGCTGTTTCACAACCTGAAGAATGGAAAGTTCGAGATGATACCCGCGGTCGAAGGCACTGGCCTGGCGGTCGTCACTCCTGCCCGTGGCGCCGCCTTCGGAGATTTGTTCAACGACGGCAAGATCGACGTCGTCATCAACAATGTAGATCACGTTCCGGTGCTGCTTCGCAACGTGAGTCCAGATCACCACCACTGGATAGAACTGAAACTCGTTGGAGGCGCAAAGAGCCCGCGCGACGCCTTCGGCGCCACTGTATACGTGACCGCCGGTGGCATACGCCAACGTGGAGACGTGCTCAGCGGTGGCAGCTATCTATCCTCGAACGACTTCCGCCTTCACTTCGGATTGGGGGACGCCACTGCGGTCGACAATGTTGAGATCCACTGGCCCAGCGGAGCGGTGGAACAGCTCAAGGTCTCCGCAGTCGACCGCATCCTGACGGTCGAAGAAGGTAAAGGCAAGTGACTTCTGCGGCATCGCGCAGGAGTCGGTGGCTCAATAGTGGGAATGCATTATTGACGCCGCTTCGAAAGTCCCTGAAACTCCCAAAACCAAAGTGCGAGCTATCTCGCGCAAGAGTTGGCGATTGCAATTGATCTAAGGTCTTGGGGGCAATACATCTGAAAAAGTGAGCCAGCTATTGGTGTGTCCGGCGAGAAGCCAACCGGAGGCTCGGTCCCTGCTTTGGCGTGAATGATCATCTCGTTTCTCGGCAGCGAAGAACCTAGCGCTGGTAGAAGTGACTTCCTGGGGAGCTCCTATGAAAAGTAGATTCATTTGCGGTCTGAGTTTCGCGGTCTTCTTTCTTGTTCACTGCCTGGCCGTCGGCCAGCAGGCTCAGGACGCTGCATCGCAAGCAAGCCCCTCTGCGCAACAAGTCGTCCAATCGGATTCCCCTTCGAAGCCCGTCTCGTCGCCCGCGCAACCGACTAAGCACAAAGTCGGACCCCTCGACATCTCGATCAACTGGCGCACTCGCGCAGAGGGGTGGAACTGGTTCCAAGGCGCCACCGGAAACAGCGATTACGGCTTTTGGGATTCGTTGCTGCGCGTCGGCATTGGACAAAGCTGGCAACGATTCGATTGGTTTCTCGAGGGAGAACAGCCTGCGATTCTTGGCCTGCCAAATGACGCGGTCGTTGCCGCTCCTCAAGGTCAGCTTGGCTTGGGAGGAACCTACTACGCCGCGAATCATAATCACACCAACGAAGCCAATGGCTTTGTGAAGCAGGCCTTTGTGAACTTCAAGCACCTCGGGCCGGCGGGAGTGAAACTCGGGCGCTTCGAATATTTTGACGGGCTGGAGGTGAAGCCGAAAGATCCCTTGCTTGCGACTGTCGTGCAATCGCGCATATCGAGCCGCCTGATCTCGAACTTCGGTTTCGCTGCCGTACAACGCACCTTCGACGGAGTGCAACTGACGGCCGACTTTGGACAAAACAACGTCACCATCTTTGGAGCGAGGCCCACGGTAGGAGTCTTTCAAGTCCAAGGCATGGCGGAACTCGATGTGAACGTGTATTACGGGGCGTACACTCGCTCGGTCAAAACTGGCAAGAGCTCAGGAGAGTTGCGCGTCTTCGGGTTAGGTTACCTCGATCATCGGGTCACCGTCCTCAAGACAGACAACCGGCCGCAAGCGGCGCGCGCCGCAGATTTGCAACGGATTGAAATAGGAACCTATGGCGGGGATTACGTGCAGGTCATCAATACGACCAATGCGGGCAAATTCGATTTCCTGGTCTGGGGCGTCGTGCAAAACGGATCCTGGGGCACACAAGACCAGCGTTCAGGAGCGTTCGTCGGCGAAGCAGGGTGGAAGCCGGCGGTGAAAATCCTGGATCCTTGGATCAGCGCGGGCTATTCGTACGGCAGCGGCGATGGAAATCCGAACGACTCGCGCCACGGCACATTTTTTCAGGTGCTCACAACCCCGCGCCAGTATGCGCGCTTTCCGTTTTACAACATGATGAATAACGAGGATTGGTACGCCACGCTGAACCTGCGTCCTGCGCCCAAGTTGTCTTTACGAACCGAAGGGCACGCGCTGCGACTGGCTAGCTCTTCAGACCTCTGGTACCTGGGTGGCGGAGCTTTTCAGCCGCAGACCTTTGGATACACGGGACGCCCCAGCAGCACCAATCGCGGCCTTGCCAACGTTTGGGACCTCAGTGCCGACTACTCATTTACACGAAGTTTCGCCGCAACGTTCTACTATGGCCACGCCTGGGGCAAGGGCGTCGTTGCCAGTCTTTATCCAAAGAATCAGAACGGTCAGCTGATTTACGCGGAAACCAATTTCCATTTCTGAGACTGATTCGCAGTGGAATTCACGAAGCGATCGCGGGACCCATGCCCGTTTTCTTCGCGGGCCGCTGTCACTCGGTTGATGACCACCCTCTTTTCGGAGAACGAGGCTCAGCCCGATCCTCGCTGGATCAACCATTCAAGGGCCTTGATCTGGTAGCATTCACCCACAGGGTTTTCGATCATTCTTCTAGTAGCAGTTCTTAATCCGGGCGATGCCGTCGACTTGGGGCTACCACTCGCACCGGATTTGGAAATAGCCACGTGACTCGCAACCTCGACTCGTCGAACGTCGTAAATATTTCGGACCTGCGCCGGCTGGCGCAGCGCCGGCTCCCCAAAGCGGTCTTCGACTATCTTGATGGCGGAGCTGAGGCTGAAGTCACTCTGGCGGAAAACTGCCGCGCTTTTCAGGACGTCACGTTTCGTCCCCGCAGTGCGGTTGCGATCGACGCCTGCGATTTGAGAACTCGTGTGTTGGGACACGAACTTTCCTTTCCAGCAATGTTGGCTCCAGTCGGATACAGCCGCTTGATGGAGTCCGGGCGGCGAAGTGGTCGCCGCTCACGAAGCCGGCGAGGCAGGCACGGGGTATATTCTCTCCACCATCTCAGGCCATAAACTGGAGGACGTCAAGGCGGGATCAAAGGGTCCGGTCTGGCTTCAACTCTATCTCCTGGGCGGCCGCGCGGCCGCGGAAGGTTCTCTCGACCGTGCGCGGCGCGCGGGATTCTCCGCGCTTGTCATCACGGTAGACACTCCTGTTGCAGGGATGCGCGAGCGCGATCCGCGGAACGGAATGAAAGAACTGCTGAGTTCCTCGTGGTTCGAGAAAATTCCCTATCTGCCCAACATTCTCGCTCACCCCGGTTGGCTCATCTCATTTCTTCTTGATGGAGGCGTGCCCAAGCTGGAGAACGTCATCATCCCCGGCAAAGGTCCTATGGAACTGCTTGATGTCACAAGCGCTTTAGCGGCGGCGACAGTGAAGTGGGAAGACCTGCGATGGATCCGCGAACTGTGGTCCGGCCCCATCGTGGTGAAGGGGTTGCTCACTGGCGACGATGCCAAGCGCGCGGTGGACGAAGGCGCGGCGGCGGTCGTAGTTTCGAATCACGGGGGTCGGCAGCTGGATTCTGTCTCTTCGACAATCAAAGCGTTGCCCGAAGTCGTCGCCGCCGTCAACGGTCAGATCGAAGTGCTAATGGATGGCGGAGTCCGCCGTGGCAGCGATATCGTAAAAGCAATCTGCCTGGGCGCGCGCGCCGTGCTCATTGGAAGAGCCTATGCCTACGGCCTGGGAGCCGCAGGCCAAGCCGGAGTTGCGCGGGCTCTCAAAATTTTGCGAGCGGACGTTGAGCGTACCCTACATCTGCTCGGTTGTCCTTCTATTACCGTGCTCGACCGATCGTACGTGGAAGTGCCAAATACATGGAGGCAGTCATGACCGAATCCTCACGTCGAGATTTTCTGGGCAAGTCCGCCGCAGTCATCGCCGGCAGCGTTGTTCTGCCGCGCACTGCTCTGTCCTACGAAAACATTGTTGGCGCCAACGACCGCATTTCGCTGGGGCACGTCGGGATTGGCAGCCGCGGCGGAGATCTCGACTTGATCGCGTCGAAGCTGAAGTCAAGCCACAACGCAGAGATGACCGCTGTCTGCGATTTGTGGAAGGTGAATCGCGAGAAGGCTGTGGCGACCAATACCGGCTATTACGGCCGCGCGCCCCGCGCTGTGCAACATGTGGGAGAGTTGCTCTCCATGAAGGACGTCGATGCCGTGCTCATCTCCACGCCTGAGCATTCGCATTCACCGATTCTCAAGATGGTGACCGAGGCCGGAAAAGACGCGTACGTCGAAAAGCCGATGGGAAATGTTCTGGCAGAAGCGAAAGCCGCGCGCGACGCGGTCGTGCAGGCGAAGACTATTGTGCAAGTCGGCACACAGCATCGCAGCGAGCCCTATCAGTTGGCAGCGCAGCAAGTGGCGCGCAGCGGCGATTTGGGAGATGTCACCAAGGTCGAAATCGTGTGGAACTATCACGGTCCGCGCTGGCGCGGACGTCCGGAAGTGAAACAGATTCGTGAGCAGGATACCGATTGGAATGCGTGGCTGTTGACCAAGCCGGTGCGCCCATTCGATCCTCGTCTCTACTTCGAATTCCGGCTCTACAAAGATTTTTCCAGCGGAATTCCTGATCAGTGGATGAGCCACGCTATCGATCTGGTGCACTGGTTCATGAATGACAACTATCCCAAATCGTGCGTATCACACGGAGGAGTTTTCGCGTGGCACGACGGCCGCGAAACCGCCGACACATTTCAGACTCTGCTTGAGTATCCGAACGGCTTTCTCGTCAGCTACTCGACCAGCTTCGGAAACGACTCGCCCAGCTTCACCCGATACATGGGCAAGAAAGCGACGCTCATCAACATCGGCGGAGAAGGCAGCCCTCGCTACCAGCTGATCCAGGAGAAGGGAACTCACGAAGACGATGTCGACATCGACGAGAAGAGGGAATCGAAGTTTATTTCGTTGCCCGGAGAGACAAAGCTCCCGCCGATGGGCATCGACGATCTGTCGACGGAGCATATGGCGAACTGGTTCGAGTGCATGCGTTCGCGCCAGCAGCCGCACGCCACCGTACACGCCGGATTCGCGCATTCGGTTGCGTGCATGATGGCGGCTCAATCCTATTTCTCAGGAAAGAAGACGTACTGGGACGCGGCGTCAGAGATGATCGTCGATCATCCGGTCGCAGGTTAGGTCGCGAACCAAGTCCCTACAGGCCGCACGCGTGGGCGTCTCCCAGACATTGGCCGACCACGCGCGCATAATCGGCAATCGCGAGTTCCGGGTCGTCGATGTCAGGATGCCACAGCTTTTCCCACTCGAAACAGAAGAAACCTTTATATCCAATCGAACCTAGCGCCTTTATCTGACGCTGAATCGGAACGTTGCCTCGCCCTGTGAGCACGTACTTGCGGTCTTCCCCTGTGCCGACGGAATCTTTCAGATGCGTGTGCCGGATCCATGGCCCGAGTTGCTTCACGGTGAATTCCGGATCTTCGTTCGAGGTCGCGAACGTATGATGTGCGTCCCAGAGTAATCCAACATATTTCGAGTTAGCAGCCTCCAGCACATCTTTCAATGTCGCAGACGAGGTGAAGTGGTCATGCGATTCAATGATGACCGTCACGCCCTTCGGCCCAGCGTAGGTGCCAAGTTCTCGCAAACCTGCGGCGACGCGGGCTTTGGTGTCGGCGTCGGGAACAGGACTCTTGTCAGACTCCGCTTTACCGCCGAACACGCGCACGCATGGGGCTCCCAGAGTCTGCGCCAGGTCGATGAAGCGTCGTGCATCTGCCAGTTCCTTGGCGCGTTTCGCAGCATCCTCGACATACATCTGCGCGGAGCTGCTCACGCACGCAATCTTTAATTTGCTAGCGGCAATCTCGTGCTTGGTTTGCTCGATCCGGTCAGCCGCGAAGATGGGATGAGACGGCAAATCCAAATTGCGTTCCAGTCCGCGCAATTCAATCGCGGCAAATCCGTTCTGCGAAGCAAAATCGAGAATCTTCTGCCAACTCCAGTCGGGACAGCCCAATGTTGAAAACGCAATCGGAATCCGGCTCGGCTTGGGGCCGCTCTGCTTTGTATCGCCCCAAAGTTTTACATTGCTCAACGCCATCGGCGCCAGCATCGCCGACGAAAGTATTTTCAGAAATTGTCGCCGGTCGCGCATAGGCTTATAGCTCTCCTCTCAAACAGCCGCATCGGTCCGGATAGAAATTCTATCGCGCCGCTTCGGCCTTCGCTCTCGCCATTTTCCGCGCGAAACGAAACATCACTCGGAATGATAAAACCGGGAAGAACCGGAATCGCGCTCCGGTCCTTCCCGGTTGAAAGAGTCCACACGACGTACGCGTTCCTCGTGTGTTACGACTTGATCGTCTTCGACGCCGGGTCCCAAGTCACTGGCTTCCTGCGGAAGTACGACTCGTTGGCCATGTGACAGGCGATCGCCGCGTTGTTGCCGAAGACTGCATCCTCGGTCACCGGCTTGCGCGACTTCACCGCCTCGAAAAACACATTCAGGTGAGGACGCAGGTCGTCCCAATCGTGCCCCTTGTACGTAACGTCTTCGTGAATCGGTTCCTTGCCAATCGCGGGATCGTGTTCTTTGTGCCACTGCGCCACGTACTCGGCGCGCAGCTTCGCCGGGAAACTGAAGCTGTAGTAGCTCGGATCCATGTCGATTCCCGCTTGCGGAGAATGATGCAGATCGAATTCGCCGGCGTCGAGCAGTCCCTTCGGACCCATGAAGCGCGCGGTTTCCGGCGTTTCGCAGCCCAGATCAAGCCGCACGTAGACCGGAATACCGTGATAGTCGAACAGCACGGTGTGGAAGTCGGGCATATCGCGACCATCTTTGAAGCGGAAGATTCCACCCATGGCGGTCGCCGCGGTTGGAACTTCATTCCATCCCAGCGTGTACATCATGCCGCTGATTAAGTGCACCATCAGATCGCCGGCCACGCCCGTGCCATAAGCCCTCCAGCAGCGCCATCGCGCAAAGTGCAGCGGGTTGAACGGAATCTTCGGGGCGTCATTGAGCCACGTATCCCAGTCGAGCGTCTGCGGTGAGAGATCAGGTGGCGGAGGATATTCCCACGCACCCGTAGGATCGTTGCGACCCAGCGTAAGTTCGACCATCTCGATATCGCCAATCGCGCCACCCGAATAAAGTTCGCGCGCTTTTTCGCAGAGCAGGGAACTGACGCGCTGCGAACCGATCTGCACGATGCGATTATTCTTCCGCGCGGCTTCCACCATGGCCAGACCATCGGCCACGTTGTGCGACATCGGCTTCTCGCAATAGATATCTTTGCCGGCATTGCATGCGTCGACCACGACCCTCGCGTGCCAGTGGTCGGGGACCGCCGCCACGATGCAGTCGATGTCCTTGCGATCGAGCAGTTCCTGATAGTGGCGCGTGGTAGGCAGGTTCGGATTGCCGGTGAGTTCCTTGGCCAGCGTGTGGCGTCCGTCATACAGGTCCGCGGCGCCCACGCACTCGACGCCCGGAATGCTAATGGCCGTCGTCAGCAATCCGGAGCCTTCCATTCCGATTCCAATAATGCCGAAGCGCATCCGATCGCTCGGCGCCACGGCACGGGCCAGAGGCTGCGCCCTCAGTAGAACAGTTTTTCCAACCAGAACGCTGCCTGCGGCCGCCGCCGCACTTCCTTGCAAGAATGCGCGTCGCGAAAGAATACGTTTCATGCGAATTCCTCCCTATGATTTGACTGAGCGGTCATTCGACCGCGGTTCCCTGTAACTTTCCCGATTATTTCTTGAGTGGCTTAATCGCTACTTCTTTGAAGAACACGATGTCGTTGTCGCTGTGGTTTTGCAGGCCCATGTAGCCGAAGTCGGGTCGCGGCCCGCGCTGCGGCTCGAAATCAAATTTCCGCGGTGGCACTGGGTCGCCATCCTTATAGTCTGTGACCTTCACGCCGTTCAGCATCACGATCGTTCGTGACCCGTCCAGCGTGATCTCCATGGTGTTCCACTCCGGCCCCGGCTTCCAGGCTTTTGCCAGAGGCTTGGTCAGCGAATAGAGCATGCCCGTCGAATGATATTCATCCTCATCAGACTTTTCGGGATGGTTGTCGATCTGCACTTCGAAGCCGTAGTGTACCGGCATCCATTCTTCGCGCGGCTCAACGGGAATGCGAATGAACACGCCGGAGTTGTCGTTCTCATCGCGCATCTTGTAAACGACGTGAATGATGCAATTCCCGATCTTGCCGCCCGTCCAGTAGAGCAGGCCCATCCCGCCATGCGTGTGGATCAGCCCATCTTCCACCGTATCGTTGCCCGGGCCGACATGCTTCCAGTTCGTCAGATCTTTACCGTTGAATAATTGTTGCCACTGATTGGGATCGCCCTTGCAAGCGTTTTCCGGCGACGCAAACGCAAGCGTAGCCGTAAACGCAAACACAAAAATCGAGATAATAAATCGTTTCAACATGGGGAATCTCCCGAGTTTTCTGGCCTGCTTCTTTGGGACAGACCAATTTACTCGCACCCACGTCTGGAAGCAACGGGGGGCGATATTTTCATTTTTTAACGATTCTCGTGCCGCGGCCGTTGAAGATTTGGTTTTGCAGGTCAGACCCAAAAACAAGAAGGCGCCTCACCCGAAGAGGTGAGACGCCAATTTGTTTCGATAAACCAGGTCGCTCTAGTCGATCTCCCGAGCTTCTCCAAAGCGCAACATGCCGGCCCCCGCTCCGGAACTGCCCTCGGCCTCCCGCTTTTTCTGCCAGTCAGTCTCGGCAAGTACGGAGATGGCCTCTGCCTTTTTCCTCTTAAGCCGCGCGTTGATGCCCGGAAGTTCTTTCTGCGTCAGCTTCTGGAAATCTCCGATCACGTCTTCCAGTTCACGCGCCAGAGAATCCTCGCGCGCCGCCTGGTAGTCGGTCGGCCGGCCTTCATAGCCATTGACCGCGCCATAGACCTGCCCCAAATGTTCGCGGATGCGCTCTTCTCCCGTGATCATGCCACCTTCTTTTGTAGCCACGATCTTCGACCGCAACTCGTCGCACTTCGCCGCCAAGTCCTCAAGTTCCTTTCCCAAAGGATCTTTCTCGGTCAGCTTTGCCGCCCTTGCGTTGGCCGCGTCGCGCACGCCTTCGATCGCCTCCACCGAATACGTCATGTGTTCGATCGTGCCGTAGATCTTCATCGTCAAATCGAACTGAGCCTTCCGGTCTTCTACCGAGAACTTGGCTCGCGGATCGAGAACAACGTTCAACTGCTCGGTGTAAACCTTGTCGCCCTTGGTCATCTTCACCGTGTAGGTGCCGGGTAGCACGCGCGGCCCTTGCGTGGCCTCGCCCAACACTGTGGCTGCAGGAGGAACTGCCGGAGCTTTCACGCGCATCGACCAACTCGCGCGATTCAGTCCGCGGTGTTTACTTCCGGCCACGCTGTCGACGAACTTCCCGTCCTGATCGAGAATCTCAATCTTCAGATCGCCAAAAATGTGCCGGCTTCGCTGGTAGTAAGTAATCTGCGCTTCGGAAGATCGGCTGCGACCGGTGAAGCTCTCATCGCCCTCGGGCCAGCCTCCGAATGTATCGAAATACTGAATCGCCTTGCCGGGAATCAACGCGGCCTCTTTCGCCATCAATTCCGGCGTCAAAGCGCGCAGCGGTGAGATGTCGTCGATGATCCAGATGCCGCGCCCGTGCGTCGCCAGCACCAAATCACTCTCGCGCGCCTGCACCACGATGTCGCGCACCGCAACGGCAGGGAAGTTGCTGCCTTTGTATTGCGCCCAGTGCTGCCCGCCGTCAACCGAGATCCAGAGTCCGAATTCCGTTCCAAGGAAGAGCAGATTCGGATCGACAGAATCTTCCTTGATTACGTGTGCGTATCCGCGCGCACCGCTCTCCGCCGCCGGAAGCGCCGTCCACGTTTTGCCGTAATCGGTGGTCTTGTAGGCATAGGTCTTCAAGTCGCCGAAATTATGGCGATCGAACGTCGCGTAAGCCGTTCCCTCATCGAAACGGCTGGCTTCGATCGTCGACACCCACGAGTTCTTGCCGAGGCCGCTGATATTGTCCACAACGTTCGTCCAGTTGTTGCCGCCATCGCGTGTGATCTGAACGTTTCCGTCGTCGGTTCCAACCCAGATGATCTGCCCGTTCTTCGGCGATTCTGAAATCGAATAGATCGTTGTGTGCATTTCCGCCGAAGAATTGTCGACCGTCACACCACCGGATTCTTCCTGCTTCTGCTTCTCCGGATCGTTCGTCGTCAGGTCCGGGGAAATGCGGTCCCACGATTGCCCGTGATCGCGCGACCGGAACAAGAACTGCGCCCCGATGTACAAAGTGCCCTTTTCGTTGGGACTCATGTGAATCGGAGTATTCCAGTTGAAGCGCAGCTTCTTCTCGCCATAGTTAGGCAAGGGCTTGATCGAACGTGTTTCGTGCGTGTAGCGGTTCACGCGGCCGATCTCGCCGCCCTGCGCTTCCGCATAAATGTAGTCTGGGTCCGAAGGGTCTTCAAACATCCAGAAGCCGTCGCCGCCATACATATTTTCCCAGCGCGAATTCGAAACGCCGCCCGGATACGAGGAATCGCCCACCCACGCGCTGTTGTCCTGCAGTCCGCCGTAGACGTGATAAGGATCGGAATTGTCGGTGCTGACGTGATAGAACTGCGAAATTGGCAGGTTCAACTGGTGCTTCCAGCGGTTGCCTCCGTCCTCGCTGCGCCAGAGGCCACCGTCATCGCCGGCGATCACGACATTCGTATTCTTCGGATCGATCCAGACATCGTGGAAGTCGCCGTGCGCTCCGCCAGACACGATGTTGAACGTCTTGCCGCCGTCGGTGCTGTAAAGAAGGATGAGATCCGGTTTGAAGATTTTATTTTCATCTTTCGGATCGACGATCAGATTGCCGAAGTAAAACGGCCGCCACACCATGAAATTGCTGGAGTCGAGCTTTTTCCAACTCGCCCCGCCATCGTCAGAGCGATAAAGCCCGCGACCTTTTTCCGCTTCGATGTTTGCGTAAACCACTTGCGGCTTGGCGGGAGCGACTGCCACTGCCGTCCGTCCCCACGGCTTCGGAGGCAGGCCTTTGGCGTTGCTGTCGGTAATTTCGGCCCAATGATCGCCGCCATCGGTGGACTTAAAGAGTCCGCTGCCCGGTCCTCCTGAGCGGAACGTCCAGCCTTCGCGCCGGAAGTCCCACATTCCCGCATAGATCGTGTTCGGTTCCATGCGGCTCGTCGCCATCAGGCCGCAGCCGCTCGAGCCGTTCGCACCAGCCAAAACTTTTTTCCAGGTCTTGCCGCCGTTAGCTGTCTTATAAACGCCGCGCTCGTCATTGTCATTCCACAGATGCCCCAGCGCGCAGACCAGGACGTTGTTCCCATCCTTCGGATCGACCAGAATTTTCGCGATGTGCTCGCTGTCTTTCAGGCCAACGTTGGTCCAGTTCTCACCGCCATCGGTCGATTTGTATACGCCATCGCCCACCGACACGCTATTGCGCACCCAAGTCTCGCCACTGCCAACCCAAACCGTTTTCGGATTCGATGGATCGATCGTTACCGCGCCGATCGATTGCACACTCTCGCGGTCAAATACGGACTTGTACGTTGTCCCGCCGTTGACCGACTTCCATACGCCTCCGCTCGCCGATCCGACGAAGACGGTGATGCGCCCGTCCTCATCCACCGCGTCCACCGCGGCGACGCGTCCGCTCATCATGGCTGAGCCGATGTTGCGCGCGGGCAGCCCAGACACGGTGGCCGCGTCAAACTTGTAGCTCGTCTGGGAGTAGGCCATATCGGTAGGAAGCATGAACGAGACAACCCATAGGAACATGCTCAAACTCGTCAGCAGGGAAAAATGACGGTGTCGCGTATTCATCAGTTCATTTCCTCGTAGCGGTTTATTTTTCTTTAATCCCGACGATCCCGGACGATTTCTCCCCAATCCTCAGCGACGGGGGAACCGCAAAGTCCGCGGGATTGATGTTCACATTCACTTCGATCTTTTCGACGGTCGTGGTCTGCTGCGCCGGATTCGCCTTCGATCCCTGCGAGATTGAAAAGGGATACATGACCCCGTTGACTGGCTTATACGAACCCACCTCCAGCACGCTCTCGCGCACCGACCCCCGGATGAATTCCTGCACTTCTTTGCGAATCTCGAGAAATGTGTCGGGATCGAGGTAGTAGTAGATGATGTCGCCATCCTTCAGCGTGACTTTTAGCCGCAGCGCGTCGTCTCCATCGACCACGTCGTGGCCCAGATACTCGACCGTGTTGCCTTTCTCTTTGTAGTCGACGAGCGGGCCGTCGAAGTCGGCGTCGAGCAGCAGGTCGCGCAGATCATCCTCGCCCATGAATTCGGGATTTTTGTGTCCGCCGAAGGGCTGAATCTGCCAGCCCGTCGCGCCGTCATACGCGGTCACCGCGGTCATCCCCTGCAGCGCGAAAGTCTCGCGCACCAGGTTCGGGCGCTGGTTTTCCTGGACCGTGGCCGCGGTGAAACCTCCACCACCATTCAGTTTGCCCGTGATGCGAACCGACTTGATGGCCTTGATCTTCTCGATTCCACCCTTGGCCTCGATGTTCTTGTTGACCAATTCATCGGCGGTTTGCGCCCGGGAGAGAATACTCAGGCACGAGATTGCCGCCAGCAAAATCACTGCGTGACGCATGGGAGCGCGCTCCTGTTTGTATGGGACTTGAGACCCGGATACGAGGCGAACCAGTACTCTACTCGGTAGTAGACGTGCTTGCCAAGACTTCGTGAGCGAGCCGATATCGGCGACATTCCCCAGCCGATTTTCTTAGCGGTCTTCGCGGCCTTCCTTCGCGACCTTTGCGTCCAATCTTTTGGTTTCGTCTTTACGTAGAAAGCTAACGGCGATCAAGAATACTTCCATCTACGAAGATTTTCGTTGACACTACGAACATCTTCGTAGTATGTTCCTTCTCCATGAAGCAGCCCCCGCACAAACCCACCGCTTCCGAGCTGGAAATTCTCCACGTGCTCTGGACTCGCGGCCCCTCTACGGTTCGCGAGGTCCACGAATCTCTCAGCCAAAAGAAGGAACTGGGATACACGACCGTCCTGAAGCTTCTTCAGATCATGACGACAAAAGGTACGGTACGTCGAAACGAAACCCAGCGCGCGCACGTCTATGAAGCGTGCCTTCCCGCCGAGCAAACCAAGCGGCAACTCGCGGGCGACATGTTGCAGCGCGTCTTCGAGGGCTCGGCGAGCCAACTTATGATGCATGCGCTCGCCGGAAGCAAGTCTTCACCGGAAGAGATCAAGGAGCTGCGGCACCTGCTGGACGAGTATGAAAGGAACCGCCGATGACTACTCTGATGAATTGGTTCACGCCGACCAGCCTTCCAGCGGAAATCATGCATTCTCTGGGTTGGGCGCTCCTGCACTTTCTGTGGCAAGGGACTGCGCTCGCGGCTCTGGCAGCGGCGGCGATGGCGCTGTGCCGCCGTACGTCGGCTCGCCACCTGATCGGTGTCGGAACGCTGGTCCTCATGTTCCTGGCGCCAGTCGCGACGTTTCTCTATTCGCAGGGACATTCCGGTGTGGCAGACACTGCGAAGTCGTCACCGCTCGCCGCGGTAGCTTGGCCAACAGCGAGGGACAGAGCCGCGGCGAGCGAGTCGATTTTCCCATCCCCCAACACTTCGCGGCGCGCTCCGTTAGTTGACGCGCTGCCGTGGCTGGTTGAGGCATGGCTTCTCGGAGTCGCATTCTTCAGCCTGCGTTCCGCCGGTGGATTTCTGCTGATTGAGCGCGAACGACGCCGGCAATCTATGGTCCTCACTCCTCGAGTGCTTGAGGTTTGCTACGCGCTGCAAGGGCGGCTCGGCGTGAATCGCGTCATCGCCTACTTCGAGTGCAAGTGGCTGCAGGCTCCTGCCGTGATCGGCTGGTTTCGCCCCGTTGTCTTCCTGCCAGTGACCGCTCTCACGGGTCTCTCCGAAGATCAACTGCGATCGGTGATTGCGCACGAACTTGCGCACATCAAGCGCTTCGATCCTTTTGTGAATGTGTTCCAGGTTTGTGTCGAGACTGTGCTCTTCTATCATCCTGCGGTCTGGTGGCTGAACAAACGGATTCGGGCGGAACGCGAACACTGCTGCGACGAGATAGCAGTTGCGCTCTGCGGCAATGCCGTTGAATATGCTCGCGCTCTCACGTTGATGGAAGAATGGCGCAGTGCGCCGGTCTTCGCCATGGCCGCGAACCGCGGTCCACTCACCGAGCGCGTGGTTCGCGTGCTCGGACTGAAGACGCTCGGTGCAGGAATGCGCGGCATCGGACTCACCAGCAGCATTCTGTGTCTGGCAGCGGCACTCGTGGCCGGAAATGCGCTGCTCGGAATGGCGCATCCATCGTCCGCGCATGCCGATTCCAGTTGGCAGTCGACGCCAAACCCTGTCGCTAGTTCTACCGCGCAGGATACGGCTCGGACCATTGCGGTTCCGAAGCCTTCTGCTGCTCACCAGCAGACCGTCGAACATGCGAGCGGCGGCGCTTCCTCTTACATCGATGCCATGAAGTCCGCAGGCCTGGGCGATCTGACCATCGAGCAGTTGATTGCTCTGAAGACTCAGGACGTGACTCCCGAATATGTGCGGGGGCTGCAGGAGCAAGGCCTGCATCCTGACGCAAACACGTTGATCGCGATGCGCGTCCAGGACATCACTCCGGACTACGTTCGTGACCTGCATCAAGCTGGCCTGAACCCTACGGAAGACCAACTCATCGGACTCAAGGTGCAGGGCGCAGACGCGGAATACTATCGCGGACTCAAAGACGCGGGAATCAGTCCCGATGTCAGCCATCTGATTTCTCTCAAGGTGCAGGGCGTGACTCCGGAATATGTGCGTGAAATGCGCGCTGCCGGATTCTCCATCACCGCAGATCAGGTCATCTCGCTGAAGGTGCAAGATGTGACTCCGCAATACCTGAAGGAGATGCACGATCAGGGCGTGGACCTCGATGCCAACGATGCCATCTCCATGCGCGTCCAGAACGTGACTCCCGAGTATGTCCGCCAGATGCACGCACTCGGGCTGAAACCGAAATCCGGTGAACTCATCAGCATGCGCGTGCAAGACGTCACTCCGGAATATGTTCGGGACGTGCAGGCGCTTGGTCTCAAGCCGTCGGTGGGCGAGTTCATCTCCATGCGGGTGCAAGACGTGACGCCCGAATACATCAAGGCGCTGCAGGCAGCGGGATTTAAATTCGACGTGAACGACATCATCAGCGCCAAAGTGCAGGATGTGACGCCCGAGTTCATCGAGCGCGCCCAGAAACATGGATTCAAAGACCTGAGTCTTCAGAAGCTGATTCAACTTCGCCAACTCGGGATTCTGGACCCAAAGGCCGACCTCTAGATTTCACCTCGGCATTGGAGCGCCGGGCCTCGCCCACTCTTGGACGGCCGAGGCGGCCATTGCCACAACGCTCACTGACACTCAAGGAGATCCGTATGAGAATGCGCCGAACTCTTGCCTATTTAGTCTTCGCATCGTGCGTCCTGTTGTTCGCGCTCAAGAATCGGGCTGCAGAAACTCACAGCGGAGATTGGACGCTCAGTAAATCCGACAATCCCGGTAAGGTCGAGTTCTCGCTCATCGAACACCGTCATGGTGGCATGTCGAGCCATCAGTCTGACTGGCCCGCGAGTTCCTTTCCAGGCGTGGATTTTTCCAAAGCCGGCCGCCAAGACGTGCATTTCACGATCGCGCGCGACGCGGGCAAGATCGACTGCGAGGGATTTCTAAACGACGGTGAGGGTGCGGGTCTGTTTCATTTCCAGGCCAACCCGAACTACGCGCGCGAGATGAGCGCGATCGGATTCTCCATCGACGACGAGAAGCAGTTCAGCATGGCGGTTCAGGATGTGAGCGTCGAATTCGCGAAGCAGATGAAAGGCGAACACCTCAGCGACCTCGACGCCGACAAGTTGATCGCGTTTCGCATTTTTGGAGTGGACTCCGAGTTTATTCAGCAGCTCAGGGCGGAGGGCTTAAACATCTCCGACAGCGACAAACTCGTCGCGTTCCGCATTCACGGTGTGACTCCGCAGATGGTCCGCAGCCTTCACGCCGCGGGCTACAAGCCGGATGAAGACACGCTCATTGCGATGAGGATTCATGGCGCGACTCCTGAGTGGATAGCGGAACTCAAAAAGCACGGCTACGATCACATCGATCTCGAGAAGCTCATCGCATTTCGCATTCACGGAGTTTCGCCGGAGTTCATCGAGAAGTTGCAGGGGCTGGGATATTCACATCCTGATCCCGATGATTTGATCGCCATGCGCATCCACAACGTGACGCCGGAATATATCAGCGAGATGAAGGCCCGCGGCATTCACGATCTGAGCATCGATCAATTGGTCAGCATGAGGATTCACGGGATCGACTAGGGAAGAATTGGCTATTCTCCCCTGATCGCGAGGATGCTGTAGTTTGCGGTGAATTGATCGTTCGAGGTCAGGTTCAGCTTTTCGACCGCAAGGCCCAGCACGTTCAGCAGTGCACACACTGTTCGCCGATAAACCCAGCGTGCACTGTTATACCGAACAAACGTGTCGAGCGCCAGATTCAGAGTTCGAACCACGCTGCTCGCGCTGTGCAATTCCGGAATTATCTCTACTTTGGGAAATTCGGAGAGGAGTGTGCGCAAACCCGGGCCTGTGAATCTCCAACGCTCTTGGTCGACAAATCTGGGCGCACAAGCCGCGACACTCGCAAGCAGAATTCCGCCGGGTTTGAGCAGCGCGTGGATTTGCCTTATGGCCACGCTAGGCTCTCGGAAATACTCCAGCACCTGCGTAGCGATCACCAAGTCGAACACGTTCGGCGCGAATGGTAGCGCCTCCCCATCAGCAAGGACGTCGACCAAAGCGGTCTTAATCAAATCAACAGCAACGTATTGTTCTACTCGATTGCCTAGCAGCGGACGATATGGCTGATATCTCCCCCCAATATCCAACACTCGTAGATTCCCGCGTCCGAACTGGCTAACCCACTTGGAAAAAATAGCTTTTCGGGACCGAAGTACCAGATAGCTTGGTCCTGTCAGGGATGGGTAAAGGCGTTGGTGAGCCGTTTCGAGCAAGACGTCGGTTGGGCGGTTTCGGTCGCCGTGCGCTTTCGCGTTGTCAGTCGGCACAGAAAATAAGAGTACGGGAATTAAATGTGGATTGGAAGAATATCTCTGATCTGAGTCGGGCATGTGTCGGCCTCACAGAGGCGAACGCGAAGAGTCGTTTCCAGCTGGATTTCGGGTGAAATCAATGCAGTGGTCGTTTGCGCTTTCCGATGCTTACTCGCAGTCCGACAGCCGGCGGGGAGTCCGACACTGCGGATTGCGAAGATCCCCACCCCACGCAACGGGTGTGCGCGAGATGGGGATCCCTACCCTGCGATCTACTTTTCACGCTAGTGGGTGAATGAGAAATTCAATCCCGTGGTGAGGACCAGATCATTCTTCTTTGCGCCCGCCGGCGGGTTCGACACGTAAATGTCGCTGAACTGGTTTTGCCAGCCCAGCCATTTGCTGATCTTGGTGATGGTGCCGAAGTCGAATGTGCCGCGGTATTGGCTGGTATCGCTCAAGTCGGGAAACATGTAGAACTTTTCAGTCACGACCGTGCTCTTCCCGAGTTTCTGCGTGAGTTCCTGGCCCAGGGTGAGAGCGGCGAAGTTGTTCGTCACGCCAGGCGTGTCGGGCACGGGCGGAACCGCAGTCGGGTCGCCGGGAACGAAGTGATAGGTCTCGTGCGTGTAGTTGAGGCCGGCCAGGAAATCGAGAACGGTGTTCGGGGATTTTATCGCGTGATATCCCAGGCCGCCGGTGCCTACCGACCGCAATCCCAGAAACTGCAGCGCGTTGCTCGAAAAATCCGCCGCCACGAAGCCAAACAACTTCGGATTAATGTTGCGATCGTAGCGAATACCGCCCTGCTCCAGGTTCGCGCCGACGCTGCCCGGCGCGGGAAGATCGTTCTTGGTGTAGATCGCGCTGGCATACATTGTGATCTTGCTGTTGAGCGTGGGGTGCGCGGCAGTGAAAGCAAGCGCCAGGTTTTCTGTCTGGCTGTTTCCACGCGCCACTGAGAAGCCCACGTTGGCGCCGCCATTCCAGCCACGTAGCAATCCGGGGTGGAGCAGTTTCTCATACGCCTGCTGCTCGGCGTCGTTGCGAATCAGAGTTACCTCTTCTTTGGGAACCTCCACGGTACCGGCGGTCTTTGTAGCGACGGCAATCTTGCCATCGGTGGTCGTGAGCGGGCCGACCGCGGTCTTGCCATCTTTCAGGGTGACGTGAAGTTCCTCATCCGTCTTGATCTCCTGAATCGAATCAAACTGCAGCGTGATGTCGCCAGCCGCGTCGGTGTGAAGCACCAGTGTCTTGCCGTCCGATTTGACGACTTTGCCCGTGAGGTGGTCTCCATTTTTCAGGGTGACCTGATCGGCGAACGCCGCCGCCGACAGTGACAAGACCGCAATTAGGGTAAACAATTCCAGCTTACGCAACACGACCTACCTCCAGCTTTCAGAGTTATTTGAGAATGAAAACGCTATTTTGGGGACCCAGAACTACGATGAACGCAACTATAGAGAACGCGACAAAGACAAAGACGAAGAAGCGAAGATGGCTCCTGATGATGCTGGCCCATGCCCGATGGCGAAAACTCGGCTAGACCTTGGTTTCAGTCTTCTTGCTCTGATCAGTCGGAGTCTGCGCCGCGGGATTATCCTTCATGCCGTCTTTGAGGGCACGAATCCCTTCACCGAGACCCTTACCGAGCTCAGGCAATTTCTTTGGACCGAACACCAGCAATGCAATGAAGAAGATGACCAGCAGGTGCGTCGGTTGCAATAGACCTTCAAACATCGGAGCCTCCAGGGAACACTACAACAACCACGATTGTACGCTATCGGGACAGCCGGGGGAAAGGTCAAGCGACCTCGGGCGCCTTTTCCGTAGCCTTTTCATTCTTTTACGCCAAGGCAGGGGCTGCCTCGGTGAATGGGGGTACGGAAGGCCGTGATGGGAATCACAATCCTGGCTCAGAGATTCGCCTGATGATTTCTCGTCATCGTCCACGGCCAATCGCACGTCCGCCTCATCTTTGGGGCAGTTACCTCCGTGACCTTACCGCCGGGTTCGGCCCCGGGCTATGTTTCTGAAGGGCGTTTCTGGAAGGCAGCTGCGATCTCGCTTCCACCAAAAGCCGCCACCAGCAAGCCAATCCAAGCGTCGGGGAGTCCGGTGAGAGTTCAGGTCCTTGCATTCATTCTGTTGTTCAACCTGGCGCCGTTCAATCGTGCGGCCGCGACGCAATCCGTGGAGAGCCCATCGCCGATTCATTCGTCGGCAACCGAAGCGGCATCCGGCCGCGCCGTAACCACGACTCAAATCGTTGCCTGGCTGGCAGGAGGAATTTCCAGCCCCCGCCTCACCCGTCTCGTCCAGGAGCGAGGGCTTGCGACTCTGCCCACCCGTGCCGAACTGCGCGACGTCGAAAGCGCCGGGGCCGATAAAGATCTGATGCGCGTGCTGAATTCCGGCAATGTCCAGTCTGCAGCCGTAGGTGCTCCCATTCCGCCGGCATTGCTTAAAGGCGCCGCCGAAGCGCGCCAGCAGCATTATCACGAGGCCGAATTTCAACTGCGCGATGCGCTGCGCGGCGACGACCAGAATTCCGCACTCCACTTCGCTTTGGGTGTCATGCTGCGCCAGCAAGATGAGATGGACGACGCCTACGACGAACTGGCCCAGGCGATGCGGTTCATGCCCGATCTGCCGGAGAATCACAGCGCTCTCTCTTACCTTTTCTACCGGCTCGATGACGGTCCAAATGCCATCGCCGAGGCCCGCACAGCGCTCAGTATCGATCCGAAAAATGCCGAGGCCTATCAATATCTGGGGCTCGGACTTTACTCGAACGGACAGTACGGCGCGGCGGTGCACGCCTATTCCGAATCTCTGGCGCGCGATCCGGGCAATGCCGACACTCTCTATGACATGGGCATTTCACTCCACGCGGATGGCAATTTGCCTGCGGCGATCGACGCGTATCAACACGCAATTCGCCTGAGGCCGGCATTTTGGGAAGCGCACTCCAACCTGGGACTCATCCTGCACGAGCAGGGCAACCTCGACAAGGCTGTGACGGAATATCGCGAAGCCAAGCGGATCGCGCCGGGCGAGGCCTCCATCCGCAACAATCTCGGGAACACCTATTGCGATCAGGGAAAGTTTGACGCTGCCGCTGCCGAGATGAAGGAACTCTACCGCCAGCATCCGGAGTGGCAGCAGGGGCACGCGTGCCTCGCCAGCGCCTACATGGCGAACAAGAACTACGATGCGGCGGTCGACGAATTACGCCTCGCGCTCCAACAGAATCCGACCGGATCGGCCGAACACCGCATCCTCGGTCAAGCCCTGCTCCTCGACAACAAACCGGAAGATGCTTTGCGGGAACTGCGCCTTGCCGTCTCGCTCAATCCCGACTCCGAGGCGGCCCATCACCTCCTTGGCACGGTGCTCTTCCAACAGCAGGAGCTGCATGCTGCCGAAAAAGAATTTCGCGAAGCGTTGCGCCTGCATGCCACGGCGGAAAATCACTATGCGCTCGCAGCCTGCCTGATGAGCATGGACCGCTACGACGAAGCGTTGGGTGAACTCGAAACGGCCTCCCGCCTCGACCCCGACCGGACCCTCTACCGCGCACGCCGCGAAGAGCTTCTCAAGCTGATGAAGGGAACGAACTCAAGGTAGGAGGTCAAGGTAAGCAGGACATGTGGTCACAGCCGCCTCGGCTTGTCCGAAACCGGCATCCCAGAACGCCCCTCGGCACGAACCAAAATAGAACCGTTGGCCAGTGCGGAGTGATGTACTACAGTGCATAGGCGAACCTCCCGAGGCATACTTAAACTAGTGGTGTCAGGGCGCACTGCTTCAGGAGGCGGAGAGAATTACGATGGCAACGAATGCGACGCGATCCCAGCAGGAAGCGGCCAGTAACAAGGCAGCCGTGCACGCGGCTGTGGCGCAAGAAGCGGGAGTCCGTCGGACCGAAGCCACTTCGGCGCTTAGTTCGCCGCTCGATTCCGCCACCAAGGCCTCGGGATACGGCTTACCGTGCGCCAAGTGCCGCTTGTATTATCCCGCCGACCTCGACATTTGTCCGACCTGTCATCATCACGAGCGAGTTTCCCCGGTTGTGCCGAAACTGCCGCCTAAGGTCGCGCAGCCCGCTACTGAAGCGGTTCCGGACACCACCGCGGTCGAGCAGGAGCGCGAAGAATTTCTACGGCAATTCAAGTCGCAATTGATGGAAGCGCATGCGGAAGTCGTGAGCGCTCCCGAATCGATGTGCACTCTAGGAGATCATCACCCGGGAGAGCCGGCGATCGCCGAAGTCTGCAAGGGCTGCTATGAGCGCCTGCAGGAGCGGTTGGACGTATGCGAAGCCGCACTGCACCTGGACATCAAGGAAGCCGCGCAAATTATCTACGACGCAGTGTGGGCCGATCCTTCCGACCCGAACAAGACTTACCAGAACGCTGCCAATGCCTTGCTCAGCGAACTGCGCAAGCGCTCCGGCATGAACTCGCTGCACGGACCGTTTCATCCGCTATCGCACTAGAACAGGTCGTAGGTCTTGGGTCTGAGGCGCCAACGCTATTCTGCTTTGATCTCCACCCACTTCTTCCCGGCATAAAGTTTGTAAGCTGATCCCTCTTCCACCAGTTTGAGCGGAACCGGGCGTTGTAGCTCCTGGTCGGTCTGGGCGGTTGTCATCACCACGTCGTTGTTAGAGACATCCATTACTACGAACTTGCCGTCGGCAGTGAAGCCGAAGCCGTATTGCCCGGGAATGAGTTCTGCCCCTCCAACGTTGAGCTTTGTTTCCGTGATCAGCATGCCCTGATATTTGTCCTGTATCGCCGTGGAGTAGCCGGAGGCGTCGACCAATGCGGCCAGCGCCATCTTGCCGTCGGCAAGCTGGAAGCCGACGGCGTTGCGCAGTTGCACGGGCGCCTTCTGTCCGCGGAAAAAGAATTCTGCCGGAACCACCTTCTTCAGTTCGTCGCCGGAGAGTACGTGTTTCGATGCCTGCTGCGCTACAGCCAGCGTCGCCAGCGCTAGAGTGGCTAGAATGGCCGTGCGGAAAGTCTTCATGATAGTGGTCCTCGGGTCAGAGAGTCAGAAACGCTCACCGGAACTCTAATCGTTTCGACCGAGGGCGTGCAAATCGATTCCGCCGCGACTTTGGTCAATTCGCTTTGAACGCAAGATTCGGATAGTCCGCTGGGAGCCTTACGTCTTACGCTTTCCTTGCTATGACAACCAATGCCATACTCGCAACGGAAAGCTTGAAGACGATGCCTGACTCTATTCCGAACTCGGCGGCAAGGTCGCTGACTAACGCGTCTCACGAGGCACGGTGGAATGCCGTTGTCACGCGCGATGCCGCGCACGACGGCGAGTTTGTGTTTGCCGTCTCGAGCACCGGCGTATTTTGCCGTCCGTCGTGCGCAGCGCGGCGGCCGCGCCGGGAAAATGTCCAATTCTTCTTAACCCCCGAGCAGGCCGAGAAGGCGGGCTATCGCGCCTGCCTGCGTTGCCGTCCGAAATCTATCAGCGGCAACGCACAGTCGGACGAAGTCAAGGCGATTTGCCGGTTTATCGAGCAGCATCTCGACGAACCTCTCACGCTCAGTCGTCTCGGCAAGGAGTTTCACCAGAGTCCGTTTCATCTGCAGCGGCGATTCAAAGCAGTTCTCGGCATTACTCCCCGAGAGTATGCGGACTCGTGCCGGATGCGTTTGCTAAAGCGCAATCTGCAGTCAGGAGACTCGGTCACTCGCGCCATGTACGACGCGGGATACGGTTCCAGCAGCCGGCTCTACGAAAAGACTGCATCGCAGTTGGGCATGACGCCCGACAAATATCGACGCGGCGCCATTGCGGCGGCGATTCGCTATACCTGCGCCGATTCGCCGCTGGGCCGAATGTTGATTGCGGCGACTGACCGCGGCATTTGCGCGATCCAGTTTGCCCGAACCGATGGCGAACTGATCGAAGGACTAAAGCGCGAGTTTCCCTTTGCTATGCGGAAGTCGGACGACGGCGGCCTACGCTCGTGGGTCAGTGCGCTGTTGAAGCATATGCGCGGTAAAGACCTCGACTCTTCGCTGCCGCTCGACATTCGTGCGACAGCATTCCAGCGGCGCGTGTGGGAATATCTGCAGTCGATTCCATTCGGCAAGACGGAATCCTACAGCCAGGTCGCCAAGGGCATCGGTCAGCCGACCGCCGTGCGTGCCGTAGCCCGCGCTTGCGCTACCAATCCGGTAGCCGTGGCGATCCCGTGCCACCGCGTGGTGAGCAAGGACGGCACCATGGGTGGATACCGCTGGGGCATCGAACGAAAGAAGACCCTGTTACAGATGGAGCAGCGTCCGTAGAGACGCTGCTTGCTGCGTCTCGCTCGCTACCGAACGATGCGGTTCTTCACCACCGCCCAGTTCACAAACGCCACGGCCACGGCGACGAGCAGGATGACGGATTTGTTGTACTCAATGCGCGTGAGAAGCGCCACGCAGATCAGCACTCCAAGAATCGCCACGCAAAGTTCCGCCTGGAATCGTCACCATGGCGGCTGCCTTCTGTTTCCTTCGTAAGACCGGGAGAGCGGCGCACACGACCCCGTAATAGAAGAGCCGCGATCCCGCTGAGAGCGTGGCGTTTCCTGCAAAGCTACCGAACAGCGCCAGCAACCAGACTAGCAACGCGAACACGAAAATGGAGCAGTACGGCGTGCGAAACCGCGGATGCACCGCGGCGAACCAGGAAGGGAAGTCCCCGCGCTCAGCAAGCGCGAACGTGATGCGCGGCGTGGCCAGCATGTTTCCGCTCAGGTAGCCGTAGATCGAAAACAGCGCGCCTATCGCGATCAGCACTGCCCCGCCATGTCCCATCACGATTCCAGCTACGTCAGCGAGTGGCCGTTGGCTGCGGCCCGGGTCCGGCAGAATGCCAACGACCACCCACTGAATCACGCTATAGACAATCGTGCACGCGATGAGCGCGGCGAACAATCCAAACGGCATGTCGCGCCGCGGATCCTTTGCTTCGCCCGCCGAGACCAGCGCCGCCTCGAAGCCTCCATAAGCGAAGATGAGAAGCACCATCGCCTGCGCCCAATCATTCGCTCCGGGCGAAACGTTTGCGTGCGGTATCGCCCGATGCGTCGCGATTAAATAGATCACGCCTGCCGCCGCGACCAGCCCTAGCGACGCCAGCTTCGCGCCTGTGAACGAATTGCTGACCCACGTTCCTGCGCGCACTCCGCGAACATTAATCGCGGCCAGAATTCCAACCAGCAGTGTCAGAATGACCAGCTTCGGAATCGTCTGAGTCGCGTCCGGCCAGAATTCCCCGATATAAACGACGAACAGGTTGGCATTGGCGGCGCAGGCCGTGAGGCGCACGAACCAGACGAGCCATCCCACCTGAATGCCCATGAACCGCCCGAATGCTTCGCGGGCGTAGAGATAGGGTCCGCCGGTCTCGTGGAATCGCGACGAGACTTCTGCGAAGCACGCCATGACGATCGCTGCCGCCACGCCGCCGAGAACAACGGCCAGCACGCTGGCCCGCCCAACCTTTAGCCGCAATAACGGATGGCAAGCCAAAGACGCCGCTGCCGATGATGCAGTTGACCACCAGCGCGGCAAGGCTCCAGCGGCCAATGGCGCGAACCAGTCCCTCGCTGGAGGAACGGTGCGCGGCTGGCTGGGCGATTTCAGGCACGCCGAGTTTGTATCACAAGTCCGCTCGCTCTAAACGCCTGACAAGGCCGGGTGACTTTGGAGCAGATAAAGAGGGCACTAACGGTAGCCGTCGAAAGTTCCCCTCAAGGAGTGGAATTATCTCCGTGCCTGGTATTCGTTCTGCGAGCGCGTTAAAAGCCGCGCGGGACAAGGGTTTCCGAGAGGTGACCTTTTCGCGGACCAAAGTAATGGAGAGAATTACCAAAGCGCATGCCCGTGGGACATCTATCCGCTGCTGTTTGCCGATGAGATGTTTGAATGACAAACCGAATGGCCAGAGAAGACATGGACGATCTTCACCAACGCATCGCGCGAGTCACCGATGACCTGCGCACGATCCAGCAGGAACTCAACTGCGCTGCCATGCAGGCTCCGAGCGATCCGGAACTCATGGAAGCTCTCAACTCGCTTTCGGAGACCGAGCCCATCGACACTCTCCGTTCCGCGCTCGACCAGATGCGACACTTCCTGTGGTTCTACTCGCAGGTGATGGACAACGATCCGGAACTCGGCGACAAACTGCGCCAGGCCGCTCCTGGCAAGACCGCGAGCGATGAGACGCCGAAGTTGGAAAGCTCGTTCCTCGATCAGCTTTCGCGCGCCGATGAGATCATGTTGCTTCATCATCTCGCCGAAGCCAAGCAACGCAAGCCGAACTGACGTCGCTGAAGCGCCCCTCTTCAACCTCACCGGCTAGAAACCCCGCGACCACCCACTACGGTCTTGAGCACTTCACCCGCGTGACTCAACACGACGAAATCCGCAACGGCTCCGACCACCAACGCTCCTCGCTCTGACTGCAGCCCAACGGCGCGGCTGGCGTTCAGGGTCGCGGCGCGAACGGCGTCGCGCAAGCTCCAGTTCGAGAACGCCGTCACGTTGCGGACCGCGCGATCCATGGTTAACACGCTGCCCGCGAGGCCGCCACCCGTGGTCGTGCACTTGCCGTCTTTCACTTCCACCGGGATCGGGCCAAGTTGATAGTGGCCGTCGGGCATGCCGGTCGCCGAAATTGCGTCGGTGATGAGCACCGCGCAGTCGACTCCCTTTGCCTCCAGGAACACCTTCACAACCTCCGGCGCCACATGGATTCCGTCGACGATCATGTCGGCGGTCAGGTGGTCGTTGCTGAGCACTTCGCCAACAATCCCTGGCTCACGGTGATCGAGTGGGCGCATGGCGTTGAAGGTGTGCGTTGCATGACGCGCTCCCGCTTTCACCGCTTCCTGCGCGGTGGGCAGCTCTGCATCAGAATGGCCAATGCTGACGCAGACATTGCGCCGCGCTGCTTCGGCAATGACTTCCATGGCGCCAGGAATCTCGGGCGCAATCGTCATCATGCGCACATGTCCGCGAGCGGCCTGCCAGAGGCGCTCGAAGATTGCGATCGTTGGCTCGACCAGAAACTCCGGCGGATGCGCTCCTCGACGCTTATGGCTGAGAAAAGGTCCTTCGAGATGAATGCCCAATGGCCGAGCCTGCGCGGCGTCGTTGGGGGAATCGGTCGCGGCCGCGTCGATAGCGTCGGCGAGACGTTCGAGCGCGGCGTAAGTCGAATCGAGTGGCGCGGCCACCGTGGTTGGGAAGTATCCTGTCACGCCGTGAGTCGCCAGAAACCGGCCCATGTGCGGCAGTTCTGAGGCTGAGGCGCGCATGGCATCAATGCCGGCGCCGCCATGAATGTGGATATCGAAGAAGCCCGGCGCGAGCACCGCGTCGCCAAAATCCACGAGAGACGCGTCGTCGGGAACATGCTTGCCGGCGCGTGAGACAACGTCTGTGATGCGGCCGTCTTCGACCACGAGCAGGGGATTCGGAATCTCCTCGAGCGGAGTGAACAGGCGAGTTGCGGTGAATGCAGTTTTCATGAAGTGTGAGACCGAAGAGCTATCGTAGCCGCGGGCGCAGTTTCCGACAACCTGCGCAGAGCGATTGAGCTCGCCGAATCGCGCGCGCGTCGTGGCGACTGGAGGAATGTTATAATTGCAGCGGCAATCCAGCAATTTCCAATGAGGACGCGCGACAGTTCCCGCCGCGTCCGCCGCAAAGTCGGGGAGTGGCTCAGCCTGGTAGAGCACCTGGTTCGGGACCAGGGGGTCGGAGGTTCAAATCCTCTCTCCCCGACCAATCTTTTCAAACACTTAAACTGCACTTCTGGGTTTCCGTCTACATCGATGGTGTCGAAATTGTAGACGGTCGTGTTTTTCTGGATTTCCCGCTGGGTTTCCATCGAGAATTAGAATCCGATCTTTCGGCAAAAACTCGCCTTAGTATTCCCCATAAAACATCAATGCAGTGTCCTCGCCTAAGGGCAGTGATGCGCCATCCGATCCTGAATGGCCCGCTCGCACTGGCCTGCAATACTGCTTGTAGTTATGATGACCTGACATCGGCTGAATATCTCGTCCACTTCTGCGACGGTTTGCGGGATGTGCTGGACCATACCGACGACCGGGAACTTGGCATTGTCGGTTAGAACCCTTGCATCGGTTGGAACAATGACAAGGAGCTTCGGGCAGATAGCGGACACGAGGATCGAAATCATCGTATCCGCCTTGCCGGTACCAGTCGGCATAACGAATCGTTGCCGCCGAATTGGAGACTGCCCAGTGTGCATGAACGGCATGAACTGCACCGATCTGGGGACCGCGCAAGCCGCGAACGCCACGAGCGAGGTTCTCTTGAAGGTAGGAGAAAGCCCCCTTGGTTGGAACCACCTCAGCGATCCAGCCCGCCGACTGCAGAATTAAAACAAGTGCTGTAATCGGCCGGCAATTTTGGCAACGAGAGCGGTACACCCATTGACGACTGCCGCGCCTTTTACTACCTCCCACGCGGACTCAACTATTGTGGGATTCGGCACCGGCTTTGCAAGCTGAGACTGGATAGTGTCGATGTCGGCCACGAATTCCAGTTTTGTGGACTCTGGCACATCTGAAGTCGTGATCGTTGAACGGAGCTCGGCAAGAGTCTGCCCGAGGTCGCCAAATTTGGCGTCGACCTGGTTTCCGTCGCCAAGTGTAATGATGTTCTGGCCTGTTGCTTCGATCTTGATTCCATGAAATTTTGGCATTGTGAATTCTCCCGGTCCCTCGATTTTGTCAATACCGGCAGCCGAGATTGTGTAGAAGTTCGTCGTAGCCACCGATTCACTCAGTCCGTTGTCTCGCGCTGAAGGGCCGGGATTCAAGATAGAAATCGGCGACCACCGAGAGACAGGGAGCTGGGGGAATTCGAAAGAGGCGCAAGCATATCGCGAACAACAAGCGCAGCTAATCAAGCAAGGACAACTTACGGAAGCCCGGGAGATGGATATCAAAGCTGTGCGCTCGAAACTTGGAAGCGACTATGATACGGGTATTTAGCAGTTTAGCAGACGCAACGGGCACACACAGAAAATCCGGTCGCGGTCCGCGCCGCGGCTCGAAATCAAAATTCCGCGCCGCCACCGGGCCGCTATCCTTACGTGAACGAAAGCAGGAGGGCGCATCTGCCCTTATGATTCCTGTAAAACACCCTTCCTTCATTGTGTAAGGCATTTGAGAGGTAATGCTGATGGCCGTGAAATTCCGTTGTCAGAACACATCATCCGATTGAGTTGATCCCGGTAGCTTTCGGGGATACCAGACCTAGGGTAGAACGTCACAGCATACGATCCGTCCTCTTTTGTCAAAATATGACTTCTGTATACGCGTCGACATTGACTGCCGTAAATCGCAAATCCAATCTTGCCATCAGCACATTGATGAGGAGCGCACCCTCGCAGAGAAACTATGTAGCCGTTCGAGCCGTCAGCTCTCGCATTTATGGAGCTAAGCCCGATGACATTAAAGTAGGGATCATTCAAGGCAAACGAGTCCCAAGACACTTTGGGCCGCTCCGACCCAGCAACGACGATGACTCTCCACGAGTCAGATCGACCTCGAGAATGACCGACAAAGACAAAATCTTCTCGACCATTAAGCGTATGAAAGGAGAAACTTCTCTCAACAGCCTGCAGATAGCGGCCCACAACTGAAGTGACAGTAGGGGGGACCACAGGCTGCTGCTGCTGGCCAATTAGTACTTGTGGGAAAAAGCAGAGACCCATGGTCAAGAGTATGCGCAGAGCAAATACACGTATCCGTTTCATTGGTACGACTCCACATAGTTGATGTACTTGTTTAGGCTCTCTCCTTGAAAACGAAGCTTCAGCATGGCGTCGTAGCCATCTTTTGAGCGGATGGCCTTGTTAACGCTCGCACGAGAGCCACGATAATAGCCCAGTGCGATCTCTAGCTGGTGGGACGGGTGGCTAGACGGTACCGGCCCCTGCATCAGGTCATGTATGTAGTTGGCGGCGACAAATGTTTGATTCGTAATTGACGGGTGGCCCGGCTTTTGAGATTTTGATTTCCTTTCTCGCCTCGCAACTGTGGGTGCCCCGTCCTTGCGCTTTCGCAAGGGCGGGTACGATGCAGCCGACACAGCGCTTCGTCGCTGCCTAAACCCAGTGGCGCACGTGTTCCTCGTTCCCGCCCTTTGCGGAGTGCGCAAAGGACGGGGCACCACGGTGATTCTGGCTCCAGCGAAATCAAAAGCTTGGGCCACCCGCCCCCCTCATGGGATTAATCCTTGATTCCAGCGTTCTGATCAAAGCCGAGAAACTACGGGTAATATCTCCCGTTCGCTTCGGTGCCCATGACGGCGAAGTCGGCTCTGGAAGTTTCTAGCGGGTCGGTTTTGAAAGTGAAATCGATCGATGGTACTCGCACTTCTGCTTCTAGTTGTGCCGAGGCTTTGAAGCCTTCGAATCGATACTGCCGCATCGGATCTTCGTAATTCACCCGTTCGTCGCCCGCTCTGAAGACTAATTTGAAATCGAGAAATGCTGGAGTGCTTTCCGCATCCATGGCCGGCCATCGAGGTTGATCGATAATGGGCAGGTTCATCATCTGCATGGTCGCAACCTTGCCATCGGTGCTGAAATTCAGCCCATCGGACGGGACTGGAGTTACCCAGTACAGGCCTTCTGGAGAGATTGGGGAATGGAAATCGTGAATTTGGTTTGCGGGGATCGCCGATCCCTTAAAGACGGTTAGTCATGTGTGAGCGAAGATACCTTGCTGGGCCTGCCGTGCCGCCCAGTATTCACCAGCCATGTAGCTGTAGTCGGTGGTAGGAGTGCCCCAAGCCAGCCGGTTCCCTTTATTATCCGTGCCCGTCCCGTGGAACCCGCTGCAGCGCGCCAACTTTCCTTTGAAGTGATAGATGCTGGAAAGTTCGACATTGGGCCCGGCGGGTTGGTTGTGGTTACCATTTTTATCGAGCCACGGGATCGGATACGGACATGTCCCTCCGTTGGACGGTGCATGATTCTGTGGGATCGAAGGGGCGCAATTCTGAGTCAGGGACTGCGCGTTCAGCAACGTTCCCGTCAATTTCATGCCGAGCAGGGAGCTAGTACTGAGTTTCAACAAACGACGCCGGTTCAACTCGAAGCCGAAACCGCGATCACTGTTCATAGCATCTCCAATCACTCTTAAAAGTAGGCCTCTTCGGACTGTGATCCCGCCATGTGCCCTCCGCGGACTCGGCGAGACGGTATTCACCGATTTGTACCACGAACTCTTATGGACAATCTCGAACGAATACCCATCCGGGTCGAGACATCTGCGGAGTAGCATCCGGGGTAGTATTCCACGCGCGAGGGGCTCGCAATCACTCAAACAGCTTCAAAGGGTTGCCACCCGCCATTCACCAAGAAGCTGGTGAGCTAACCGGTGGGTATGCTTAGTGCGCAACGCTGTGCCAGCCCCCCACTAGGCGCCGAACCTGATGGGGAGCAATAACGATATAATCACGTCATGGCTGACCGTGTGATCCACATCTCGGAAGCGGAAGCCGCCAGCGACTTCGCAGGCGTGATGGCGAGGGTGCGTGAGGGGGCAGAAGTCGTGATCGAAAGCGGCAAGCTGCCTGTAGCGGTGATCCATGCTCCTGCCCCTCCGCGACGCACAATCTCTGAGTGCATCGCGCTCCTCCCGGAGGACTCGACAGTGGTTATGGATGCGGACTTCGCCAAGGACGTGGAGGCAGCTATCGAGAGCCATCGCGAACCGCTTGAACCGCCCTCATGGGATTAATCCTTGATTCCAGCGTTCTGATCAAAGCCGAGCGGCAGGGGCAGAATGCCCGGCAGATGCTCACGGAGATCTCACGCAGAGCCGGAAATACCGACATCGCAGTCTCCGTTGTGACACTGATCGAACTGGCGCACGGTGCAGCCCGTGCTGACACAGCAATGCGCAAAGCGACACGCTTGGCGTTTATCCAAGAACTACTCAGGGCCTTACCCATCCATCCGGTCACCGTGCCGGTCGCTCTTCGCGTCGGCCAGATTGATGGTGAGAACCAAGCTAAAGGGGTTCGGCTTCCACTTGCCGATCTGCTGATCGGAGTAACGGCCTTGGAACTCGGCTATACCGTTGCTACTGGCAATCTCCGCCACTTTCAGCGAATTCCTGGCCTGTCTGTGATGCAGTTCTAGCACCTGTCCAACGAGCCCCAAAGTCACTTCTTTGGCGGGTGGCCCGCCCTTGCAGAAAACGCAAGGACGGGCACCCTGCAGTAGCAATGGTGCAATCACATCAAAGAGCCTCAAACGGTTGCCGCCCGCCCAATCTCGCGGCCCGCTGCGATCGGTCACGCATGGATGGAAGCCGCTGCTAGAATGCAGCGCATGCCTGCCAATGTGGCGAGGGACGTCGCGAGAGAATCCGGTGCGAGGCGTTTCGATGTGTGGACCGTCATCGCCATCGCAATTTCTGCGGCGGTCATTACGGACGTGATCCACGAAGGGCTTGGGCACGGAGGCACGTGCCTCGCCGGAGGGGGGCAGGCGCTGGTGCTCTCCACGGTGCACTTCGAGTGCAGCGCGGATACGCGTCTGGTGGCGGCGGGCGGCACTCTTGCCAATCTGATTTTTGGCGCGCTGTTTTGGGGAGCGGCGCGCGCCAGCAAACAGTCGGCGCCGTGGCGCTACTTCTTTTGGCTGCTCATGACGTTTAATCTGCTCGACGCTGGAGGATATTTTCTGTTCTCCGGTATCGGCAACTTCGGCGACTGGGCTGCGGTCGTGGCGGGATGGCACCCGGCGTGGGCGTGGCGCGTGGGATTGGTTGTGCTGGGAACGATTACTTATTTTCTGTTGTTTGTTCCTCTGTGCGTGCGCGAGTTGCGGCCGTTCCTGGGGAAAGATCCGGAGATGCGAGTGCGGCGCGCGCGAGGGCTCGCGGTCGTGCCTTATCTCACCAGCGGCATCCTGTCGTGCGTGGCGGGCGCGCTCAATCCGGTGGGACCGGTGTTGATTCTGCTCTCAGCGGCGGCCGCGTCATTTGGCGGACATTCCGGGCTGGCATGGATGTGGACCCTGCTTCATGGGCCGCGCATTCCGAGCGGCGAATTGCAGATGCCCGAGATTACACGCAGCTGGGGATGGATCGTCGCTGGCGGAGTTCTGGCGATCGTGTTCATCACCGTGCTGGGGCCGGGAGTGAAGCTCAGTCCGCTCAGGTAGGCTAATCAGTCGCGTAGAGCTTTCCGCGTTGTTACCCTCTCATCGCAAAGACTGTCGCCACCAAAACCCAAGCAGCCGTACAGAGGGCGGAAATGGCGATATAGCGTTTCGTCGAAATCGGCTTGCCAATCCAAGGAACTACAGCGCCAATCATAAATACGACGAACAATACCGCGCCTTCGCCGACGATGGTAAAAAGGGCTTGCGAGTGGATTGGGAGAGCCAGTGCAGTGGTCATTTGCACCTCGCCTCCACTAATTATATCGCGCTACGATATAGTCTGGTTCATTTTAATACTGCTCGGTCGAGGACGCCGGCGGCGATGACTCCCAGAGCAAGAATGTAAACGCCGAGTTTCATTTCTGTTTCGCGGGCGTTACAGGGCGCGGGCTCCTGAACATTCAACATCGGTTTCAGATCGCAATTTCGGAAATAAGAACATATGTCGAGCGATTTTCTGAGAGCTTCGGAATTGGGGTATGATGGGCGCTCTCGCCTTGCAGGCGAATGTCCATGAAAGTCAGCGGCGGCGTTGACGTGAGAAGGGGCGCAGACAGTGTCGACTGAGCAGGAGTCCGTTACGCGCCTTCTGCAAGAATGGGGCGCGGGAAACAAGGAAGCTCTCGATGAGTTGATGCCGGTGGTCTATGATCAATTGCACCGGCTGGCGGCAAAATGCCTGCGCGCCGAGCGCCCGGATCATACCCTGCGAGCCACGGCTTTGGTGAATGAAGCCTATCTGCGGCTGGTGAGTGCAGACGTCGAATGGCAGAGCCGGGTGCATTTCTTCGCGGTGGCTGCGAGGATGCTGCGACGTATTCTGGTGGACCACGCGAAAGCCAACGACCGCGAGAAACGCGGAGGCGGCGCGGAAAAGATCGAGTTCGATGAAGCGGTGATGATCGGACCGCAGAGTGGAGCCGGAATTCTGGAGTTGGACCTCGCTCTGCAACGGTTGTCGGCGCATGATGCTCGAAAGGCTGAAATCATTGAGCTTCTCTGTTTCGGAGGGCTCACCTACGACGAGACGGCGGCTGCGCTGAAAATTTCTCCAGCCACCGTGCATCGGGAACTCAAGATGGCGAAAGCGTTCCTGCATCGCGAATTAATTCAAGGGCCCTCCTAAGATCATGGCTTCGTCTTCCGATCGTTGGCAGCGGTTGGAAGGCCTGTTTTACGAGGCGGTGGAACTCGATCCTGCTGCGCGTAAGGCCTTCCTCGATGAACGCTGCGCCGAAGATGCCGAGCTGCGCAAGGAAGTGGAGTCGCTGCTTAAGTCAGCCGACGTGAGTTCCTCGGACCGTCCACTCGATTTTCTTCAGAAACCCATTCAAGACGCGGCGCGGGATGTTGTCGCGATTCCGCCGCCGCCCGCCCTCAACCCGGGCGCTCGCTTTGGCAGGTACGAAGTGCTGACGAGTGTGGGTGCGGGCGGCATGGGCGAAGTGTATCTGGCCCACGACACTCAGCTCCGGCGAAACGTGGCGCTGAAGCTGCTTGCCCGCGAACTGACGCGGGATGAGCGCGGCTTGCGTCGCTTCGAACAGGAAGCGCGCGCGGCTTCTGCCTTGAATCATCCGAATATCCTGACGGTCTACGAGTTCGGGCAAATCGAGGGGACTTATTACATTGCCTCTGAGTATGTCGAAGGCCAGACGCTGCGCGAGCGCATCAGGAAGGCAAAGTTGGCGGTGGGCGAAGTCACCGAATTGGCGATTCAGATGGCGGGCGCCTTGGCGGCGGCGCATGCACGGGGCATTGTGCATCGCGACATTAAACCTGACAACATTATTGTGCGCAACGACGGGCTGGTGAAGGTGCTTGATTTTGGAATCGCAAAATTGAGTGCCGGCCTGGGCGGGCTTACGGGCAGGAGCGGCTTGCTGAGCACCGCGCTTTCGACGAGCCGTCCGGGCGCGGTGTTCGGAACCATTCGGTATATGTCGCCGGAGCAGGCGCGCGGGCACGACGTCGACGGGCGCAGCGACCTGTTCAGCCTCGGCGTGGTCATGTACGAGATGGTGACGGGACGCGCGGCCTTTCAGGGTGACACGGCCAGCGACGTGATTGCGGAGATTCTCAAAGGAGAACCGGCACCGCTGGCGGATGCAGTGCCGGAGTTGCCGCCGGAGTTTGAAGCGATCGTGCTGCGCGCCATGCGGAAGAACCCTGAGGAGAGGTATCCCTCGGCAAGCGAAATGCTGGCGGAACTCAAGGAATTCCACGACGAAAACGAATTTCAGGAGAAGCTGAAGAAGTCGTCGGGACAGCGCGAACTCACGCCGAGACCGGGATCGGTGGCGCCCGGCGGGATTGCCGCCGCCAAAGTGCCGGTGCTGGATGCGGTTGCTTCTGCAGCAAACAGGAACAGGCTGCCGAGAATTGTTGCCGCGACCTTGGGAGTGGTCGTGCTCGCGGCGGTCATCGCTACGCCATTATTGCGCAAGCGATGGGCGACGCCTCCCGCGACGAACACGCCGCGGACGCTGGCGGTGCTTCCGTTTCGCAACCTGCGTCCAGATCCGCAGACAGATTTTCTGGGATTCTCGCTGGCCGACGCGATTATCACGAAGCTTGGGTATCTGAGCGCCCTCACGGTGCGGCCATCGTCGTCGGTGGATAGCTTCCGGAATCAAGCTGTCAATCCGCAGAAGGCGGCGGCGCAATTACAGGTTGAAACGCTGCTCACGGGGACCTATTTGCGAGATGGCGACGAGATACGCGTTACGACGCAACTGATCGACGTGAAGCCGAACAAAATTCTGTGGCAGGACACCATCGATCTTAAGTACGACCGCCTGCTCACTCTGCAGGACACCGTATCGCAACAGATTCTCAAGGGCCTGGAAGTGAAGCTGTCGCCGGCCGAGCAGGAAAAACTGCGGCCTCAGGGGCCCGTCAATCCGGTGGCGTATGAAGATTATTTGCGCGGAGTGAACCTTTACTCGCTGGACGATTTTCCAGCGGCGATCAGCGCGCTTGAGCGGGCCACGTTGATCGATCCGAGTTACGCGCTGGCGTGGGCGCACCTGGGGCGCGCTTACACGACAAATGCGTCGCTGCAGTTTGGCGGCAGCGAACAATATTCTAAGGCGCAGTCGGCGTATGAGAAGGCTTTGGCCCTCGATCCAACTTTGATCGAAGCCCGTGTCTACCTGGCAAATTTGTTGACGGATACAGGCCGAGTGGAGCAGGCGGTTCCCATGATGCGAGCGGTTCTGGCGCAGAATCCGGGATACGCGGAGGCGCTCTGGGAACTTGGATATGCCTACCGTTTCGGCGGGATGTTACAGGAATCGGTGGAGGAAAGCGAAAAGGCGCGGCAGGACAATCCGTCGGTGAAGATCAACAGCTCCGCGATGAATGCCTATCTGTATCTCGGCGAATACGACAAATTCATGCAGAGCCTTCCGTCTAACGATTCGGTCTACGTATTGTTTTATCGCGGGTTCGGGGAATATCACCTCGCGCACTCGGCGCAAGCCGCCCGCTACTTCGATCGGGCGTACGAGAAGGATCCAAAGCTGCTTCCCGCCAGAGTAGGAAAGGCATTGAGTTATGCGATTCACGGGGATGCCAACAAGGGATTGGCTCTGTTGCACTCGACCGAGAGCCAGATCGTTGAAAGCGGGGCCGGCGACGCGGAGAGTTTGTACAAAGTCGCTGAGGCCTACGCGGTGCTCAATGACAAGGCTTCGGCACTTCTCATGTTTCACCGAACGATCGAGGGCGGATTTTTTCCGTATCCTTACTTCGAGCGCGATCCGCTTTTAAATAGCCTTCGGACCGAACCCGAGTTCGAGATGCTCATGAAACAGGCCCGCGCGCGTCACGAACAGTTCAAGTCGCAATTCTTCGGATCCGGCTCCTGACAATAAAAGAGGATCCTGCTGGTTGGCAGGATCCTCGAAGAATGTTCGTCTGTTCGCTACCGGCATGAGAGTGGGACCGCGTTCTGGACCAGGATTACGGGGCCGGTGTGGCGACGAATGCCGTGTTGTCCGGCGAAGTTCCGAAGAAGCCGACGAGCAAGCCGGCGTCGTTGATGCCGTTGACGATCGTCGTGCCGACGCCATCAGGATCATCGACCGACACCCACTTCTTGGTCATCGTGTTGTAGGTGAAGCCATGCGAGTTGTTGGCCATGTCGGTGTAGGTGCCCACCACGAGACCGTTATTGTTCAGGCCGAAGGCCGCGGTGGAAGTGGATTCAGGATAATCGAGCTGGAGTAGAGAACCCTGCCGCAGCAGCCAGCCGTGCGTCACGCTGTTCGAATCCACGAAAAATCCGCAGACCTGGCTCGCGTCGTTGATCCCGGTAGCCTGCGCACTGGTCGAACCTGGAATGGTCAGCACTTCGAAGACGCCGCCGTTCTCGTCGTAGATGTAGGCGTGGTCGGGTCCGCTGCCATCGATCTTCGTACTGAAGTAGCCTGCCGCCTGCGCGAAGTTGTTCTGGCCGAGCAGTTGGTTGAAGGGTTGGCCGGGGTAGTCGACTCTCTGGAAGACTCCATCGCGAGCCTCGAAACCGTGGACGCGGCTGGTGCTGTCGATATAGAAGCCTACGGTCTTGAATGGAGAGTTGTTGATTCCCGTTACCTGCGTCTGAGCAGAGAGGGGATAGTTCTCATCGGTAAAAATCTTGGTCTTCAAGTTGTAGGTGAAGCCTTTGTTGACGTCGGCGCCATGGTATCCCGCAACAATGTCTGAGCGGTTAATGGCCAGGAATTGGGTGAATGTGTCGGTGGTACCGTTCTGTTTGTATTGGACGTTGTTGAAGGTGTAGGTCTGGGCCGCCATTGGTAAGCACGCCAGCAGTGCGCCGCCGAGACACAGACTGATTGCTTTGATGTTCATGGTAGTGCTCCTCTCAATTTTTTGGTTTGTCGGTTGCCGCTTGGAACTTGTGTCTCAAGCCGGGTGTGGCGCTACGACAGTTGCCCGGGGTGCTGACCCTTCGCGACTTCTTGTTGCGCCTCACTCCTAAAGGCGACGTGGGCGGAGGAATTCCCTCACGAGCCAAAAACTTTTTTCGTTTTCGGATTCAGATCAAGACTTGCAGGGTGGAGCGAGCGGTGGGGAAGCTCGTACGCAGCGACTATGCCAACGCTTTTCCGAGGTACTTTCCCGCCACGGCGGCGCAGGCTTCGACGAATTCTTGTTCCGGCCGAGTGAAAGTAGTATCGAAATAGCTTTCGATATCAAGCTCGGCGGCGAGTTTGCCTCTTACTAAGATAGGAACCACGACTTCAGATTTCACAAGGGACGAACCGGCAAGGTAGCGCGGATCTTTCGTGACGTCATGCACGACGACGGTTTGCCCGGTGCTGGCCGCGGCGCCGCATAGGCCGGTATTCAGAGGAATACGCGCATTCGGCGTGAAGCTGCCGCAATAGGGGCCGATCAGCAGGATGTCAGGGTTGGTCGGATCGACGAGATAAAATCCGACCCAGTTGTAGCGCGAAATCTTTTCGTGCAGGCGCTGCGTGATTCCCTCCATCAGGGATTGAGCAGACGGGGCGGTGGCGGCAAGTTCCTGGAATTCCTCTAGAAGTTCCTCGTGTACGACCATGATCGTTCGGTCCTCGACCTGGAACAATGTCTCCATCAGTTTACCGGACGGAGGAGATTCTAAAAAAAGATTGCAGGCCAGACCGGCACCCAGCAAGAGGATGGGCTTGGGCCGACAGTGGCGGCGGGTTCCGGGATACAATGAGCAGCATCGAAACCCTGATTCTATAGACTCTTCTGCGAATGTCCTCAACCGCCCCCGGTACGCCTGCGACCGCACCACCTGCAGACTTTTTCAAACATGTTCACAGCATCTCGCGGCAGTCGTCTGTGTTTCTGTTGGGGACGCTGTTCACGGTGGCGGCGGGATATCTATTCAAGGTCTATCTGGCGCGTGTACTGGGGGCTGAAGCTCTCGGCATTTATGCGTTGGGCATGACGGCCGGAGGGCTGGTCTCGATCGTGGGAGCGGCAGGAGTGCCGTCGATTGCCAGTCGCTTCGTCGCGATCTATTCGACTACAGGGCAGACGCGAAAGCTGGGGCGGTTCCTGTTGTATGGCGGGCTGATCATGTTGGGGAGCAACGTCGTCGTCGGCTGCGCGATGATTGCCGGGAGACGATGGATCGCCATCAGTCTTTATCACACGCCCGCGCTTGCGGGCTACATGCATTTTTTCGCCGCGATCATGGTGCTCGGCGCGCTGACGACATTTTTTGGGCAAGCCCTGGGTGGATTTAAAGATGTCGCGCGGCGCACAGTGATTACAAATTTCATCGGCACACCGGCAACCATGGTTTTCTCCGTCGCCCTGCTCACTCTCGGCCTTGGACTCTGGGGATATCTTGCCGCTCAGGTGACGAGCGCGCTCATGGTGCTGGCGTTGCTCATATTCGCCGTATGGAAGCTGACGCCCAAGGAGGCCCGCCAGCCACTTCCCGCGCCGGAGGCCGCACGCCAGCCACTGTTTGAGAAAGAAGTACTTTCGGTGGCAGCGGTCGGCTTTGGAATGCAGGCGCTGGATTTTATTAGCGGACAGAGCGACCGCATCGTGCTCGGCATTTATTTGAACGCCCGGGAAGTGGGAATTTACTCAGTCGCGGCTTCGATGGTGGTGTTCGTCAGCTTGTTTCTGCAGTCGATCAACCAGATATTTGCTCCGACCATTGCGGAACTGTACGCCAAGGGTGAGCGTGATCTTCTGCTGCATCTGTACCAGGCCCTGACGAAGTGGGCGCTGGGGCTGACGCTCCCGTTGGCGCTGGGAATGATGATTTTCGCTAAACCTTTGATGGGGATTTTCGGGCCGGACTTCCGGGAAGGCTGGCCGGTGCTCGTGATTGCGACTGTGGGTCAACTCGTGAATTGCGGAGTTGGATCGGTGGGCAATCTCCTCTTCATGTCAGACCAGCAGAACAGAGTTGTGCGAGCGCAGGCGATCACGGTATTTATCACGCTGGGACTGAACTTCGCACTCATCCCGCGCTGGGGGCTGATCGGGGCCGCGATCGCCACCGCCGCCACGAACACGAGCTTGAATCTGCTCTGGCTTCGCGACGTGAGAAAGCGGCTCTTGTTGTCTCCGAGCGGGCGGGGCTATTCGAGCTTGCTGTTGCCGACAGTTGTCACTCTGGTGGTGCTCACGCTGGTGAAGACGTTCGTGAAAATTCATCTTCCGAACGTGGTGTTTGTGATGATCGGATTGAGCGCGGGATATGTTGCCTTCGGACTCGTTGCACTTCGCTTCGCCCTCGACGCGCAGGACAAGATATTGGCGGCGACCGCATATAAATGGATTCGTGGGATATTCGTGGGATGAACTGAGGCTGAAATGTGGGGCCGGGCGATAACCTGCTGCTAAGATTTGGGGCGTGAATGTTGAGGGATATCGGCGGGGAATCGAGCTCTTCAACCAGCGGCATTTTTTTGACGCGCACGAAGTCTGGGAAGACGTTTGGCGGGAGTGCAACGGCCCGGAAAAGCGGTTCCTGCAAGGCCTGATTCAAGTGGCGGTCGCCTTTCATCATCAATCCACGGGAAATATTGTGGGAGCTTGCTCGCTGCTGGAGCGCGCGCGAAAGAATCTGGTCGATCATCCGCAGGACTTCGGCGGCATCAGAATGGCTGCGCTGCTCAGGTCGATGGCGGAGTGGAGGGAGTCGTTTTCGTCCGGGAAAGCGGCGCCGGCATTCCCGACGCTCGATGATATCGAGTGATGCGAAGGGAGAAACTATTCTGAGCTGGGCAGGGAAGGCGCGCCGACCGGTCGATTCTCGCCGCCGCGAGTTTCTTATTCGCTTCTGCCAGGGCGCCGGAGCTACTCTGATCCCGGCGAGTCTGTGGGGTGCCGCTTTTCCAGAGTTCAACTTCCCCGGCTCTCGAGAGGTCTCGCCTTCCGAGGGCACGTTCCACTTCCAGCCGCATTATCGGAGTGAGAGACCGCTCGACGCGACGCTTCGGAAGGTGCAATCCGGGCTCGATCAGTTCATCAGCGAAAAATACGCCGACCAAATTGCCACGATTCTGGGCGAGTGGAACGCGAGTCTACTTCGGTTGCCGCGTGATCTGCAGACGATCGCGAAGAATCTTGCGCAGGATTTTTCTGGAGCGTCACCGCGGCCGGTGGAGTCGCGCGTTGTCCGGTCCGATGCCGCGCTCGAGGTGCGGCGGAATACGTTTGCGCGACAGGGCACAATTGGGCGCGATGAGTTTGTTCGAGAGTTCGAAAAGACGCTGAGCGGCTTCGCGAAGATTGTGACCGCTGAGTTTCAAATTACGAGCATCGACGCCGGGGAGGTTTCGACCGCGACTCAACTGCCGGCGCGTCTGCGGACTCGTGTTCGCTATGAGATCGTGGGAACTGGTGACGGTTTTTATCGCGAACAGCGCGTCGGCGAGTGGGATCTCATATGGGAACCTACTCCAGCCGGCGATTTTCGTCTGCGCAGTTGGCAGGTCATGGCTGAATCGCAGGCCCGGGCCAGCGCCCCGACCTATGCCGACATGACCGCTGCGGCGCTCGGCAGCAATTCTTCCTGCTCGGCGCAGATGCTGCATGGGTCCGACTACTGGCGCACAGTTCTCGACGGCGCCTGCGGCATCGACATCTACGGACACAATGGAGTCTCGGTCGCCGACATCGACAACGACGGCTTCGACGATCTTTACATCTGCCAGCCCGCAGGTCTGCCCAACCGTCTCTATCGCAATCGTGGCGACGGAACGTTCGAGGACGTTACCGAGGCTTCGGGGCTGGGGATCCTCGAAAATACGGCATGTGCGCTCTTCGCCGACTTCAACAATGACGGACATCAGGATGTGATTCTCGTGCGCAACAGCGGACCGTTACTGTTTGTGAATGAGGGCGGCGGGAAGTTTCGCCAGCAGCCGGACGCATTTCATTTTGCGAATCCGCCGCAGGGAACCTTCACCGGCGCGGCGGTCGCTGACTACGACCGCGATGGATGGCTCGACATTTATTTCTGCCTCTACGCCTACTACCAGGGGACGGGGCAATACAAATATCCGTTGCCTTACCACGATGCGGAGAACGGACCACCGAATTTCCTGATGCGCAACCAGCGCGACGGAAGCTTTCGCGATGTGACGGCGGAATGCGGGCTCAATCAGAACAATACGCGCTACAGCTTTTGCTGCGGATGGAGCGACTACAACCGCGACGGCTGGCCTGATCTCTATGTGGTGAATGATTTCGGCCGGAAGAATCTCTATCGCAACAATGGCGACGGAACATTCACGGATGTCGCCGCGCAGGCTCGATGCGAAGACGTTGGCGCGGGCATGAGTGTGAGCTGGCTCGACTACGACAATGACGGTGCCGAGGATCTCTACGTCGCCAATATGTGGACGGCGGCGGGCGAGCGTGTTTCGATGCAGGATGTGTTCAAGAAGGATTCGCCGGCGGATGTGCGCGCCTTGTATCAGAAGCATGCGATGGGAAATTCTCTGCTGCGAAACCGCGGCGATGCGTTTGATGACACAACAGAGTTGTCCGGTGTTGGAATGGGACGCTGGGCGTGGTCGAGCGATGCCTTCGACTTCGATCACGACGGGTTCCCTGATCTCTACATTGCGAATGGCATGGTTTCCGGGCCTTCGCGCGTGGATCTGAACAGCTTTTTCTGGCGGCAGGTGGTCGCATGTTCTCCTGACGAGCCGCGTCCTTCGCGCGACTACGAGCAAGGATGGAGCGCCATCAACGAACTCATTCGCTCCGACGGTACGTGGAGCGGCTACGAGCGCAACGTTTTCTATGCGAATAATCGCGATGGTACGTTCTCGGATGTATCTGCGGCGGTTGGCTTGGATTTTGTCGAAGATGGCCGTGCGTTTGCGCTCGCTGATTTTGATCATGACGGACGGCTCGAACTTTGCCTGAAGAATCGCAATGCTCCGCAGGTGCGGCTCTTGAAGAATGTTTTGCCGGGCCTGCCGCCGTCGATTGCGTTTCGATTGCAGGGCACGAAGAGCAACCGGGATGCCGTCGGTGCCTTTATTACCGTCGACGCTGGTTCACGCCGCCAGACGCGGGCGCTTCAGGCCGGCTCGGGATTTCTCTCGCAGCATAGTAAGGATGTCTTCTTTGGACTCGGGGATGCAAAAGGCCCAGTGCACGCGTCGATCCGATGGCCGAGCGGACTTGTGCAGGAACTCCACAACCTGCCGATTAACCATCGAATCTGGGTGGAGGAAGGTTCCGAACCATCGCGCTTGGAGGCGTTCAAGGCGGCCTCGACCAACGATGGTCCCAGTGCCGCGCAGCATCGCGAAGTCGAAACGCTTCCGACGAACGTTGAAACCTGGCTTCTGTCGCCGGTTGCCGCTCCTGATTTTTCGCTTCCCGATCTGGAGGGGCAAGTGCGGACACTTTCGGCCTCGCGCGGCAAGCCGCTGCTTCTCAATTTCTGGACCTCGCAGTCGTCCGATTGTCGTGACGACTTGAAAGTGTTCCAGCAATCGCATACGCGCTGGGCGGCTCAGGGATTACAAGTCCTCGCCGTGAATGTAGACGGTGGTGCGAAAGCCAGTGCCGCTACGCTTCGCACATTCGCCGGCCGCGAGCGGTTGTCGTTTCCCATTCTCCGCGGAACGGATGACGTAGTCGCGATCTACAACATTCTTTATCGACAGTTGTTCGACCGCCATCGCGACCTCGATCTTCCCACTTCGTTTCTGATCGATGGCCAGGGAAACATCGTCAAGGTGTATCAGGGAGGATTTGTTCCTGAACATGTTGCGCACGATCTCCAGCACATTCCCCGGACTGACCAGGAGCGACTCGCGCGAGCGCTGCCTTTTCCGAGTTCTACTTACAGTCTTGAATTCGGGCGCAACTATCTTTCGCTGGGAGCGCTGCTTTTTCAGCGTGGTTATCTTGATCAAGCGGAACAGGCTTTCCAGCAGGCGTTTCGAGATGATCCGTCAAGTGCGGAAGCTCTATATGGCGTGGGCAGTGTCTACCTCAATCAAAACAAGAATGCGGCTGCGCGCGAGGCGTTTGAGCGTGCGGTAAAACTTACGGCGAGTTATCCGACGACGCTGCCGGATGCGTGGAACAATCTCGGCGTCATCGCCACGCGCGAAGGGCGCAATGCAGATTCGATTTCGTGCTTCGAGCAGGCTTTGAATTTGAATCCGCAGTACCTGCTTTCACTCGACAACCTCGGCAATGCGTATCGTCTGCAGAAGCAGTGGGACGACGCGCGCAAAGTGCTGGAGCAGGCGTTGCAGGTTGCGCCCGACGATGCAGAAGCGAACTACAGCCTGGGCATGGTGTTTGCGCAGACCGGCGACAACGCCAGGGCCTACGAACATTTGCAGCGGGCTCTGAAGGCTCGACCTGATTATCCCGAGGCGCTGAATAATCTGGGAGTGCTCTACCTGGTCACGCGACGGCGCGACGAAGCGGTTGCGAGTTTTGAAGAGTGCATTCGTGTGGCTCCAGCTTTCGATCAGTCCTATCTGAATCTTGCGCGCGTCTATGCCCTGGAAGGCGCGCGGGACAAGGCTCGCAGTATTCTGCTCGATCTGCTCAAACAGCATCCCGATGATCCGCAGGCCAAACAGATGCTCGATCAACTGCACTAGAGTTTCGAAACGAGCTAAGGTTTGGGCGTGGGCGCCGACAGCAGATCGACGAACATTCTATAAAACCGCTCCGTGTCGAGATCCATTTGGATTTCAACCGGCGGTCCTACGATTTTCGGTTTGTCCTGATCCGTCCAGCTCAGAGTGTCTCCATATCCCGCGCCGCGGCTGAGATCGACATCGAGATACCGCACGTCTTTCGCCGTGATCAGGGTCGGGTCGAGCCAGGCCACGGCGGTCAGTTCGTCCCAGAGGTAGTTATATTTGCCGGTCAGCCGCGAGTATTTGCTGACGTAGCGAGCCGCGGGGGAATCGCTCGTCTTGAGCCGCCCAATCAACTCATTCGTGAGCCGCGTCTTCACCGAAATGTCGACGTCGGTGCAAACGATCTTTTTCCACGGAGCCATCAGTACAACGTGCGCGGCCTCGGGATCAAACCACAAGTTGAATTCGTGTCGCGGAGTGTTGGCGAATTCGGGATCGTCCGTCTTGGGATTCAGACTTCCACCCATAAAGACGAGTTCCTTTGCGAGCGTCGCGAATTCAGGGTCGATGGAGATGGCGAGTGCCAGGTTCGTCATCGGCCCGCCTTCGTAAATCGTGATCTCGTGCGGATACTTATGCACCATGCGCAGCAGGAAATGCGCGGCATCTTCATTGAGCGCTTTGGTGGTTGGCAGGCCCTCCGGCGTATCGCCTAGCTGATCGGGCGGATGATACTTGCGTGGAGTCCACGCTCCGACCCACGGCACGGAGCCGTACTCCTGCTGCCACAGATCCGTGTCTTGTTTTCGGCGGACCAGCGGATACTCCGCTCCTGCGACCACCGGAATGTCGGTGCGTCCAATAATCTCGAGCGTGCGCAGCGTGTGCGCGACTTCTTCTTTGAGCCACGCATCTCCGGTGACGACGGTTATGCCGAGGACCTCGGTCTGAGGAGATTGGATCAGCAACAGGATCGATTGCTGATCGGTGCCGCCGGGCCCGGCGGCGTCCTGATCGATGATGATTTTTCTCCGGGCCGCGTGCTGGCTCGCTGCCTGCTGACTCCAGGAGGGAAGGGAGGCCACGAGGAACGCGGCGATTAGGCACAACCGCGCGAATTTCATTCGCAGACCGCCGGGCAGCGCGGGTTTTCGATCTGAAGCGTCGTTTTCATAGCGCCTTGCATTCTAGTGCGTTCGAGTGTGGGCGCGCCAGAGTGATCTCGCAGCGGTTGCGAGGGGTAAGGTTGGAGGGTAGAATCGCGCGTTGGCGCAAATTAGTGCTTTTGTCCTGATCCCCGCGCCTGTCTCATGGACCGCTTTGTCGCTATCGCGAAGGACTCTCGATTCACCTGCCTCATGACTCGCATCCTCTTCATCTTTCTCTTTGCTTTGACGTCCGCGTTCGCTCTGAGTCAGCAAGCGGGAGAATCCACGCTGCGTGGGATCATCCGCGATTCACAGGGTAAGCCGGTTGCGGCTGCCAGTGTTCACCTGCAGTCGAAGGACGGCACACAAAGTTTAACGACTCACGCCGACGCACAAGGAAGCTATAGTTTCGCGGCTCTGCAGGAAGGAGTGTATTCTTTGCGCGTCGAAATGGCTGGATACGGCGCCGCCGAAATCGCCTCTCTTTTTCTTGCACCGAAGGAAATCAAGAATGTCGACCTGACGCTTGCTCCCGTGAAGACGCCGCTGGAGGTCAACACCGCGCAGTCGCCGAAGTTCTTTGATGAACCGCAATTCACCGTGGCCGGAGTCACTGACACGACAAGTCTGGGCGGCCATGGTTCCGACACGATCGTACGTACGCGGGAAACGCTGGCGAAAGAGACGGCCTCCCTGGCTAAGACCGCCGCGCAGCCAATACCTTCGGCTGAGAGCGAGAAGCTGCTTCGGGAAAAGTTGGAGCGTTTGCCGAAGGATTGTGAAACGAATCATCAGCTGGGAAAGCTGCTGATCGCGAGTGGCAAAGCGCATGAAGCAATCCCATATCTTGAGAGCGCGGCCGCGACCAGCCCCGACGACTACCAGGTAGCCTACGACCTGGCAGTCGCCAATGCTGATGCAGGAAACTACGCTCAGTCTCGGACGAGCGCGACCGCGCTGCTTGCCCATCACGACACGGCTGAAGTGCATCACCTGCTCGGCAGCGTCCAGGAGAAGCTGGGCAATTCTCTGGACGCAGTCCACGAGTACCAACGCGCCGCCGAGATGGATCCCGATGAAGCGTATATTTTCGATTGGGGTTCGGAACTTCTTTTGCACCATGCCCCCGAGCCTGCACAGGAAGTCTTCAGTCGCGGCACGCGTCTGTTCCCGCATTCGATTCGCATGCTTGTCGGCCTCGGAGCCGCTGGGTTTGCGCAGGGTTCCTACGACCAAGCGATACAGAATATCTGTGACGCGTCCGACTTGAATCCAAGCGATCCGGTGCCGTACCTGTTCATGGGCAAGATTGAGAGCTCGCAGACGAGCCCCCCGGCGGGACTCGTCGACAAGTTGCACCGCTTTGTAACTCTGCGTCCCGAAAGCGCCGAGGCGAACTACTACTATGCCGTCGGTCTGTGGAAGGTGCGCGAGCCGCAGGAGATCCCAGCGCAAGTGGAATCGCTGCTGAAGAACGCGATCCGTCTGGACCCGAAGCTGGGCGCCGCGTGGCTGCAGTTAGGAATCCTTCACGCCGAGCAGCATGATTCCGCGAAAGCGATTTCCGACTACCAACAAGCGATTCAGGCGTCCCCGTTCCTGGAGGAGGCGCACTATCGCCTGGCGCAGGCTTACCGGCAGATTGGGAAAACGGAAGAGGCGAAGGCGGAAATCGAGATCTACGATCGTGTGGCCAAAGAAGCGACGCAGAAAGCCGAGCGGGAGCGGCACGACATTCCGCAGTTTGTGTACACGCTGCGCGACCAGCCTCCAGCGCAGGTTCACTAGCCCGCCGCGGAATGGCTTACGAGCAGGCTGTGCCGATGGACCATAACGCGAGGAGATGCGCCGTCCCGCGCCGCGCGCGGCTGTGTTACACTTTCTCCATTCAAAAATAAGAGTATTTGGCAGGCAGGACTTCCGATCCACACATGCTTTTTTCCAAAGAATATGTGGGCTATCTGGCCCGCGAAGTCACCAAGAAGCTGATTGCAGGCAAGTTTATTGAGACCTCGGCCGTGCCGGCGGTGACCGCGCGCGTGCAGGCCGCACTGGTCGATGAGCTCTCGCTCGAAGACCGCATCAACGATGAAGTCCGCGTCATTCTCGAAGCGTACTCCGAAGAAATGCGCAAGAGCGGCGCCAACTACCAGGAAATGTTCCGCAAGGTGAAGACCGAGCTAGTGCGGAAATACAAGGCGGTGCTGTGAGACAGAGCCGCGACAAAGTGAACGTGCTTGCCCGCGCCGTGGCCGACGTCCTGAAAGATATGGACGAAGTTGAGTTCATCGAAGATCCCAACACCATACGCCAGGAAACTCGGAAGATTCTCGAAGACCTGCTGAATCAGGAAGAGAAGATCGATCTCGCCGCCCGGGCGAAGATTGAGAGCCAGAAGCGCACCATCCTCGAAGGCTCGCAGGAGTGGGACATCCTCTACCGGAAGTACTACAACGAGGAAGTGAAGAAACTCGGCGTGTAGCTCACTGCGCTTCCTTCAGTTTCAATCGAAACCAGATTCCGCACCGACGGAGGTTGGCGTCGTGCCCTGTCGTGCGTCCAACATAGATGAACTCAAGACGCAACAGTGAGCATTGAGAAAAATGAGGTCGAGCTTTCTGGTGTGTGTCCTCGAAGCATAGCGCGGAAGACGGGCGATGTCAGCCCGTTCAAGACGCAGCGTGCGCAGTCTAGTTTCCGATCGCCGGAGGACTCTGCACCCGGGGCGTCCCGCCTCCACCAACGCTCGACGCGGAATTGTTAGTGACTACCTGGAGCGCCTGAAAGATAGTGATCACGTCTTGCTTGAATGGTGAGTTGTCGGGAGAACTCATCGCAAATCCATACAGCGTGGCGAATTCATCGGCGACTCGGCCATTGGGCCCTTGCTCAGTGGCGATCGCCCAATCATTCCAATAGGTGTCGTCCACGACGTAGGCACCGTAATCGATGAAGGCTTGCGCAAGAATCTTGCCGGGGGTGGTCGCGAGGCCACTCAGGTCGAAAGTTGGTGATAGGGCGAGTAAAGAGCCGGGCCCAAGATTTGGGTTGGAGCCGCCGTAAGTCGTAGGGTCAGCGTAGTCGTCGATAACTGTGGCGGGCCAATGAAAGACGCAGCAGTAATAGTATTGCGCCGCAAAGAGTTCGATCTTCATGACGTGGTGGATCTCGCCTGAAGTAAATTCCCCGAGCCGGATGGTGCCACCGAGCGCTGACAAACCGCTGCCACCATGCGCGCCCGCAGGCCCGGCACCGTAGATATCTGTGTTGGCGAATGCAACCAGCGTGGTGGCGGGGCCAGCAGCGACGCAGCGCGTGAAAGGCTGATTTTGCTCGACGGTCTGACCGTCAGGGGAGAGAAATGCCGCCGAGTTGTTCTCGCCGCTATTGGGTAGAACGTAGTCGGCGGGAACGGGTACGGTCGCGACCAGGTCTCCTTGGGCTGGGCAACGATCTCCGCCCGTCCAGCCGACGCCACTGTAGTAAACGCTGGTTAACGGCGCGGAGGGAGTCATCACGACCACATCTTCATCCTGACTGAAGTATGTAGGCGATCCGCCGGCGTTGTTGGAAACGATACCTGCGGGCTGATAGGCGGCGCCGCTTCCGATGGAAGTGTTCCAAATCGAATCGGATGAGAACGGCCACAGTAATTTGTCACGTTGGCCGTTGGCCAGCATTCCCCAACTTGTTCCGCCGCCCAAGCAAGTCGGACAGACCGTTTGGTTGGAGTGTGAGTTTCCGCAGGACGTCTGGGTGGAGAGGGCGAGAGCGGCTAAGATCAGGCAAAGTAGGGATAAGAAAATGCGAGGGCCTGGATTCGAGTGGCTCATGAACCTATGTTCAGTCGAAGCTCTCATCGTTGGAGGGAGGGAAGCCTTTCGCTGCATCGAGTGCCAGAGAACCGCCCGCGTGACCGGCGCGTTGCAACTCGACAATAACACTTTTCAAACTACAGAGCTTGTCATCCTGAGACGGCTGCGAAGGTGGGTAAGGAGCGCCAACAAAAAAGGCCCCGCATGGCGCGAGGCCAACCCGCAAGAGAGATCGATTGTTTATCAGGCCGACTGCGGGAAAAGTTGCGTGACTCTGTATCGCGAGAGCTTATACCCTGAATGAAGTAGAGCAACAAAATAGAGTCGATAAATTACGATTCGATTTCCATTTTGGAACTTAAATTAGAGACGCATTCTGAATGCTGGACCGAGCGGGCGAAGGTGGAGATGTCATGTTGGCGGGTCGAATGAGCGAGGTCAAGGCCGTAGTGAAGCGCGCCGCTGAGCAAGCCGGCTTCGATCTTGCAGGCATTGCACCTGCCACAGACGCGACGGAGCTCAAGCATTTCCCCACGTGGATTGCCGAAGGCCGCGCAGGGGAGATGAAGTACATGGAAGCGCGCGACGATCAGGGCAAACTAAAACGCTCTTCGCTATCGAGCGTCGCTCCATGGGCGCGAAGCGTTGTAGTGTGCGCCATCAATTACAACACCGCGCATCCTTACTCGACGCAGGCGCACGATGCGAGCCGGGGATGGATTTCCCGCTACGCCTGGGGACGCGAGGATTATCACGACGCCGTTCTGCGGCGATTGAAGCAGGTGGAGACCGCGCTACAGCAGGCCATCGCGCCAGAGTCGGAGTCGAACCTTACCACGCGCAGCTATGTCGATACCGGCCCCGTGGTCGAGCGCGTCTTCGCGAAGTACGCCGGCGTGGGATGGATCGGAAAGAACACTTGCATCATTAACCAAAAAAAAGGCTCGTGGCTTTTTCTGGGTGTGATTCTCACCTCGCTGGAACTTGAACCCGACTTGCCCGCGGCAGATCGATGCGGCACCTGCACGCGCTGCATCGATGCATGCCCGACCGACGCTCTGCTCGGGCCCTACCAACTTGATTCCAACAAATGCATCGCGTATCTCACGATCGAGAAGCGTGGGACGATCCCCGAAGAGATGCGCGCGGGTATCGGACAACAGATCTTCGGCTGCGATATTTGCCAGGATGTGTGTCCGTGGAATCGCAAGGCTCCGGCTTCGAGCGCGCCCGAATTCGAAGCGCGCCCGGGCCTGGTGAATCCGGCGCTGGCGTGGCTTGCGGAAATGTCGGCGGAAGAATTCCGCGATGCGTTCCGCGGATCGGCTATCCGTCGCACGAAGCGCTCCGGCATGCGCAGAAATGTCGCCATCGCGATGGGGAATTCCGAGAACATTGCATTTCTCCCGCTGCTCGATCAAATGATTGCGGACGAAGATGAATCGGTCGCCGAGAGCGCGAGGTGGGCGAAGGAGCGGCTGCGGACTCGCAAGAATTCGGAGGAGTAGAACCGATCCGTATCGTTCCCAGTTGCCGCAGGGTATTCGTCTTATGTTCGCCTGGATTTCCCGCGCTTTCATACCCTGTTTCCTCGACACTTCCGTAACTGGCCTGGGCGATTACCAGCAACTAATCTCTCGTCAGAGGGTTCTTAGAGGGTGCGTTCGATTGGAGCCTCTGGGGTCATTATGCTTTCACGCCACATCCAGCTAATGCGGCGCGTTTTCATAGGCTTAGCGGCCTTTATTTTGGTTTGCGCCTCTTTTGCGCGCGCCTCGGCGACTCTGCTTTTAGAGGAGCCTTACGGCAAGATGGGACTGTTTACCGCGACGGGTCACGCTGCGCTCTACCTGTCTGGAATTTGCGCGGAAACTCCGGTCGTCCTTCGTCCCTGCGGGCCGGGAGAAACGGGAGTCGTTCTCAGCCGCTACGACGGAGTCGCGGGCTATGACTGGATCGCGATCCCGCTGATTCCTTATCTCTACGCAGTCGATCGGCCGGAAGACGTTCCATTGTTCGCCGATGCGAAGATGGTCGCCTTTCTACGCGATCGCTACCGGCGCAAATATCTCGAAGACTTTGCACCGGACGTTCGCAATGGTGAAACTCCCGGCGGCAACTGGTACGAACTGGTCGGATCTTCGTATGACCGCACGATCTACGGTTTCGATATCGAAACGACACCCGAGCAGGACCAGGCGCTGATTCGCAAGTTGAATTCATCGCCGAATGAGTCGCACTTCCATCTTGTCTCGAACAACTGCGCGGATTTTGCCAAGGGCATTCTCAATTTCTATTTTCCTAAATCGTTTCATCGCAGCGTCGTCGCCGATGTGGGCATGACGACGCCGAAGCAGATGGCGAAGCTGCTCACCAAGTACAGCGCGCGGCACAGCGATCTGGCATTCTCGCGGCTGGTGATTTCGCAAGTGCCGGGCAGCATGCCGCGCAGTACCGCCGTGCGCGGAGTCGTCGACTCCTTCTTTCGATCGAAGAAATACATTGTGCCCAGCGCGGTAGTGAGCCCAATCTTTGCCGGATGCGTGGCTGCCGTCTACGTCGGCACGGGCGCAGGCCGCTTTGAGCCCGCACGGAATGCGATGGTTTTCGTAGTGGGCGGTGAGCCCGAGCGGCCAATGGGCCGCGAAGATCGGCGCGCGTACCAGGAAGAATTGAAACATCTGCTGGCCGGGGCGTATCCGGAATCGTCTCCAGAAAAGATCGAGAAGGAATGGGCAAAGCTGCAGTCGCGAGCGCGGACCGACGTGGACGACCAGGGGCGGCCAGTGCTCCAGCTTCATCTGGGCGAACGCTCGATTGAAATCGGTGCTACGGCAGATAACGTTCTGGCGGGCGACGCTCCTCCAGAGCTGGTGCGCCAGTTGCTAGAGGCGCGCCTCCAGTCGGAATTGCGCCACGGCTCTGCTCATGGTGTTTCGGAGACCGAAGTCGAGCGCGATTGGAAGTTGCTGCAGCAAACGATGGCTGACGACAGTAACTCGTTGGCAGCTCGCAGCGCGCAACACACCGAAGCCTACCGCGGGAACCGTCCTTAATCTACCTTCAGCAGTTATTGGTCTTGGGGCGGCCTTGCGCCGGGGATGGGTTGTCCCGGCATGTTCGGCTGCTGCTGTTGTTGCTGCTGCATCTGCAATTGCCGCTGCTGCATTTCCTGCAACATCTGTTGTGGAGTCTTTACGCCGGGTTGATCTGGCGACTGTTGATCGGCGTCCGCCGCAGCCTGGTCAACGTTGCTGGTGTCATCGGCGTTTTCATCGGGCGCCGGTTCGGCGTCAGGAGCGTCCTGAGCATCATCCGGAGGCGGCGGAGTCGCGATTCCGGCCTGCATCGGCATCGGTTGGGGCGACGACGGCGGGTTGCTTGCGACGGCGCTCTCGGTGTTTGACTTCGCAACCAGAACTACGCGCGTCAGCAAACTCGCATTTTCCGGAGAGCCGAGGAGAATGTAGTTGAAACGTGACCCATTGAGCAGGTCGGCCATGACTTCACGAGCCGGCCCCGGTCCCAGATGCGTCACAACGCGGTCGGTGGCGGCGGGTATCTCGATCTCTGCTCCCGTCTGCTTGCGCACGGCACGCAGAACGTCACCCAAGGTTGAGTTGGGCGCGACAATCGTCAGCTGCCCGTTCTCATACGTCACCTGCGGCGGTACGGGCGCGATCGAATCCAGGGGAATCTGCGGGACTGGACCGAGCGGTCCTGAGGGCAGCGGAGGCAACTGCGGTTTCTTGGCCTTGCGCTGGCTCCGTGCAGTTTCAGCGCTCGCGTGGATCGGACTCCCGGCGCATGCAATCGCAACGCTCAGGAGAAAGGCTCCGGCCAACTTCTTGAACTTCGATCCCGCGCTCATAACCCACTCCTCCCACCAAGGTAAATTCGGGGGACACTGCAAGGCAGCCTTTACAGGGATTTTAGCACCGTAAAGCCTGGAATGAACCGGCGGAGATAATGCCCCACAGAATTGGAACGTTTGAACCCTGGTCCCTTGCATTCTTTGACGAGACGCAGCGACAGAAAGTTGTGGAGCGATGATCGCATCCGGCCAGTTTTGGGAGGCGCAGAATTCGGTCAGCTTCGCCGCGGCAAAGGCGTAAACTGACCACAGCGCTTCCAACTTTATGAAAGTAAAGGAGGAATTCAGAATGCATCCGTTGCGCCACAGTCTAAAGCCTCGCATTCTTTGGATCGTCCCAGCGTTGGTGACGTGCTTGACGCTGCTTGGCTCGGCTCCTGCGGCTCGTGCGCAGAATTGTCAGACGTCAGCCGAACTCGATGTTGCTAACCGCACAGCCATCACCAGCGCTGGCCAGCGCTACTTCGATATGGCGGCCAAGGGTGATGCGGCGTCGTTGCAGCAGAATGCTATCTCCAGCCTGGCCGCGAACTTTTCCGCCATTCAAGCGACGGTCAAAGACCACCAGAAGGATCTTTCCGGCGCCCAAGCCACCGTGACGTCCACGTTTTTGCTGGATGCCGAAGGCACGGCGCCGCTCCCGAACGCTCAGTTTTATTGTGGAGTGTTTGGCAAGAATGGCCAGACGACGGGCAGCGCCGTTTTCACGCTAGCGAATTTGCCCCCGGGGAAGTACGGCGTCGTCATTCTGAAAGCGACTTCTGGCCAAGCACAAACTGACTTTGCGCTCATCCTGCAGCAGGTCGGGACAGATTGGAAGCTGGGAGGCCTGTACGTCAAGGGAGCACAAGTCGCCGGCCACGATAGCGACTGGTACGTCGCCCGCGCCCGTGAATACAAATCCAAAGGTCAACTGCACAATGCGTGGCTTTACTACGTCGAGGCGCGAAGCCTGATTTCGCCATTGCCGTTCATGAGCACACTCGAGACTGACAAACTTTATGACGAATCGCAGGGCGCTCAGCCGGCCGATGTTCCCGCGAATGGCAAGACGGCAGACCTGGCTGCAGGAGCGGCCAGCTATAAGTTGACGGAGATGTTTCCGGAGGCGGTGGGCAGTGATCTCGACGTGATCGTGCGCTATCAGGCGGCCGACATTTCAAACACGACGCAGACCTACCAGAGCAACGTCGCGGTGATTAAAGCGTTGGTGGGGAAGTTTCCCGAACTGCGGAACGCGTTCGCAGGTGTCGTGGCCCGTGCGGTGGATGCGAGCGGACGCGATTATGGAACGATGCTGGCGATGAAAGACATCAAATAGGAAGGCAGTTCTCAGTTCTCAGAAGCTGCACTCGCAGTTGCTTGTGCGGCGGCTTCATCGAGCAGACATTCTTTTGGGTCCTTGTCGTCGCGCAAGCCCATGAACACCGGAGCACGGAGTTTGGGGCCGGCGCCATCACTCGTGCCGCCGGTCCATTCCGCGTACTCAACTTCCGCCACCAACTCCGGTTTTACCCAGGACACTTTGCGGAGCGCTTCGACTTCGCCGAAGAAAGGATTCTTTTTCGTCTGCAGTTTCTGGAGCGTCTTCCAAATCTCCGCGAGCAACTTCTGATCAAAACCGCTGCCGACCTGCCCCACGTGGACTAATCGTTCCTTCTTGTCGTAAAGCCCGAGCACGAGCGAACCAAAATGCGCGCGGGTGCCTTCGGGCTCGGTGTAGCCTCCGACGACGCACTCGATGCGATGCGTGATCTTGATCTTGAGCCACTCGCGGCTGCGCCGTTCCTCGTAGAAACTCGCGCGCTTCTTCGCCAAAATTCCCTCCAGGCCTTTCTGGCGGGCTATTTCGAACAACGCTTTGCCGCGCTGCTCGTAGTGGTCGGAGTAGCGCAGTCCGTCGCCTGTCTCCAGCAGCGATTCGAGCTTGCGCTTACGATTTTCGAGTGGCACGCGCCGCCAATCGTAGCCGTCGAGGTAGAGCAGATCGAATGCGTAATACAGCACAGGAACACTTGCGTTTGAGGCGGCACGCTTGCCCCCGCGACGAAATCCTGTGCGCTGCTGCATCAGGCTGAAGGAAGCGCGGCCTTCATCATCGAGTGCGACCACTTCGCCGTCGAGGATCGCATTTTTGGCCTTGATAAATTTCGGCAGATCCGCGAGTTCGGGATAGCGCGGCGTGAGGTCGTTCTGATTCCTTGAGACTAGCCGAACTTTGCCGTTGTTGATGAATGCGATCGCGCGATATCCGTCCCACTTGATCTCGAACAGCCAGTCCTCGCCATCGAACGGCTCTTCAATCGATTCTGCCAGCATGGGATGAATCGTTGTCGGCATCGGGCGCTTCACCGGTTCTGGGGATGATCCCGGTGATTGAGATTTCCGTGATTGAGAAGGAAGGGCTTTCACCACAGAGGACACAGGGGACACAGAGGATTTCTTCGCTTTGACCCTGTGTTCCCCTGTGTCCTCTGTGGTGAGCTTGCTCTTCGTCTTGCGGATCGCAGTCTGTGGCGGCTTACTTTTTTCTTCCCCGGCGCTCTCTGGGCTGGTTTTTAGTTTTTTTTTCTGATCGAGTTTCGCTACCGCATCTGCCAGCCAAGCCGCCTTCAGTTTTCCCCGGCCGGTGGGACGGCTCTTCCATTCTCGTGATCCGGCATCGCCGGCGATCTCGTCCATGCTGCGTTTGCTGAGCACCGATTCGTCGATGGTCTCGATCTCGTAGCCTTCCTCGACGTACTGGTCGTGCTTCTTGATCAGCAGCCACTCGTTGCCCTTACTCCCCGGACGCCGCCCGCGCATCTTGATCAGGGCGAAATCTCCCTTGAGGCGCTTGCCGTTCAGCCGAAACTTCAGATCTCCCTTGGCCAGCATCGCCGCCGCCTCGGCCTCGGTTCCGGGCACATACTTTCCGTTCACAGCTACGGGCGAGAGCGGTTGCCAGGTTCCGACGTCCCACACCATGACCGTCCCGGCTCCGTAGTTGTTGTCCGGAATGTTCCCCTCGAAGTCGAAATACGAAACGGGATGATCCTCGACCTGCACGGCTAGGCGCTTGTCAGCAGGATCGAGTGATGGGCCCTTAGGCACGGCCCACGACTTCAGCACCCCTTCCATCTCGAGGCGAAAGTCGTAGTGCAGGCGGGTGGCATCGTGTTTCTGGACGACGAAGCGGTTCCCGGCCTTTGTTTCTACCTTGGGAGGCGGCTCCGGTGTTTCTTCAAATCGCCGCTTACGTTTGTATTCTTCCAGGGCCATTCTGCGCCATTGTAGCAACTCCTTGCCTGCGAATGCCTTAGCTCGCCAGTCCCATTCTGCGAGGAAATCTAATCCTCCCTGGAGTCGCTAAATTAGTTTGTTATCAATGGTTTGGAATGTAAATCGTCTTGACACTTTAGCCAAATCATACTAGAGTACAAAGAATTGAATTCGGGCCTCTTTCTCACCTCCCTCTGGCACGAACCATAAACCGAACCGGAACCCTGGGGTACTTTCGTCGTATGGTGAAATTGACGCTCCGCTCCCTATCTATAGCTGTATCTACGCTGTTTTTGTTGCTGCCAGGGATTCTCCGGGCCCAGACCGTCACCACGTTCGAAGGGATTGATGCCTCTCAAGTGGCGCATCCCGACATGGATGCGGATGCAAACGGAGCCGTTGGAACCAAGCAGTACATGGAGTGGACGAACGTCTACTACCAGGCCTACGACAAGACCACCTTCGCGCCCGTATGGTCCGCGCCCCAGCCTACGACCGCGCCGTTTGTGAACAACGGGCTCACCAATTGCAAAAACTTTAACGGCGGCGACGGCGTCATTTCCTTCGACCACCTGGCCTCGCGATGGATCATCGCCGCCCACGGAGCCGGGCCCAACTACTACTACTGCATTGCCGTTTCCAACACGGATGATCTGACTTCTTCGAATCTGAAGTGGTTCACCTACGCGTTTCCGCTGAACTCCGCACTGGGAACCAACAGTCAGGGAGTAACCTATTTTCCGGATTGGCCCAAGATCGGCGCCTGGCCTGACGGCTACTATGTGAGCTTCGATCTCGGCGATCCCAGCAACTCCTTCCAGGTGGTCGGCATAATGGCCTGTGTATTCGACCGCAACAATATGATAATCGGCGCCACGGCCAATCCGCCGCAATGCTTTGAGAACCCAGTCCCCATCCCTGGCGGCTTATACACCGAGCATAGCCTGGAACCCGCCGATGTTGAAGGCACCACGGCGCCGCCTACGGGCAATCCGGAGTACTTCGCCAGCATCCAGAACCCGGTCAACGACGGAGTGACGACGACCTCGAATTCTTTTAACCTCTGGCAGTTCCATGTCGATTGGTCGACTCCTGCGAACTCAACGTTCACGCAGTCTACGGTCTCCGTTCCCGTCTTCACGCCGGGATGCTATTCGGCTTCATCCCCGGGCAACACGTTCTGTGTTCCGGAGCCTTCGAGCGGTTCGACTGGTTTCAAAGTCGATTCCGTCGGCGACCGCTTCATGTTCCGTTTCGCCTATCGCAATTTCGGCGAGTACCAGTCGTGGTTGATCAGTCACACCGTGCAAGTCGGAACGGGGGTGCGCACTCAGACCGGGATCCGCTGGTATGAGCTGCGCGGCAATGGCATTCCCGTGCTGGATCAGTCGGGCACAATCAGCCCCGATCAATTGCTGTTCCGCTTCATGCCGAGCATCGCGCAGGATCAGAACGGAAACGCCGCAGTCGGCTACAACACGTCCAGTGCATCGAATCATCCGGGCATCCGAGCGTCGTGGTGGAATCTGAATACTCAGAGTTCGCCCACGGAACTGCTTCTCTACAGCGGGTCTGGCGACGAAGAGAACGACAACCTTTGGGGCGACTACAGCAGCATGACGGTCGATCCCGTCGACGACTGCACTTTCTGGTACGTCGCCGAATACTACGGCGCGAATCAGACGGGTTCATCGACGCTTTGGCAGACCAGGATCTCCAACTTCAGCGCACCGACCTGCGGCACGGCCGCGTTGGCGCCGACAGGGCTGAGTTTTGGGAACCAAGCCATCGGCAGCACCAGCCCAGCCAAGAAGGTGATTCTTACCAACGGTCAAAGCGTTGCGCTCACCATCAGCAATATTTCCATCACCGGAAACAACCTGAACAGCTTCAGCCAGACCAATGACTGCGGCTCGAGTGTCGCTCCAGGCGGCACTTGCAGCATCAGCGTGTCGTTCGCGCCGACCATCACCGGGGCGCTCACCGCCAATTTGAACGTGATCGACAGCGCGTCGAACAGTCCTCAGATCGTCAGTCTTTCCGGCACGGGTGTAGTTGCAGTCACCTTCTCCACCAACAGCATCGTCTACGGTGGGGTGGCGATTAATACCAGCAAGACGGCGGCCGCGGTCATTATGACCAACAAGATGTCGGTGCCGTTGACCGGCATTACGATTCTCGCCAGCGGTGCGCCATACAGCCAGACCAACACCTGTGGCTCGACTCTCGCCGTGAACGCGCAATGCAGGATTTCGATTACGTTCTCTCCCACTGTCACGGGAACACAAACTGGAAACGTCACGATCACCGACAGTGCGCCGACCAGTCCGCAGACGATCGCGTTGAAGGGTACTGGGGTGATTCCGCTCACGATAGCGCCTCTGAATCTGTACTTCGGCCTCGTCACCGTTGGCACCCAGAGCGCCGCGAAGGTGATAACTCTCACCAACAACACGAACGCCACTTTGACCTTCACCAGCATCCTGATCAATGGCACCGAGCATGCGGACTTCTCCCAGACGAACAACTGCTCCGCCGGACTCGCAGCCGGCGCGCAATGCACCGTGAGTGTCACGTTCACGCCCAGCGTCAAGGGTAGTCGCAACGCCACGCTCGCCTTTACCGACAGCGTCGCGGGCAGCCCACAAAACGTGGGTCTGTTTGGCACCGGGCACTGAGCACTGAAAATTTGTCTGACCTACGACCCTGTCATCCTGAGCGAAGCGAAGGACCCCGACGCAGCCCGAGGCACCGCAACAGCGTCAAGGCATTCTCGCGGCAACGCTGCATCTAGAGGAAAGCTTCCATCGACTCGCGGTCTTCCTTCGCGACCCCGACCCGCTATAATTCTGCTTCGCACTCTCCGACCCTTCGATGAAACGCGAGTTTCCTGAAATTCCACTGGTCGGCATCGGCGCCATCATCATCGAGGATGCCCGCGTTCTGCTGGTGAAGCGCGCTCACCCGCCGATCCAGGGACAGTGGTCCATTCCCGGAGGCGTGCTCGAAGTCGGTGAACTCGTGCGCGAAGCCGCCGTGCGCGAGGCCCGCGAAGAAACCGGCCTCATCGTCGAGCCCGGCGAATTGCTCGGCGTCTACGACCGCGTTCTACGAAATGAAGAGAAGCGCGTGCAGTATCACTACGTGCTGATCGACTTCCTCTGCCGCCGGGTTGGCGGAGAACTCATGGCCGCCAGTGACGCGGCCGAAGTCCGCTGGTTCACCCGCGAAGAACTCCCCAGCCTGAAGCTGGCCGAAGACACAGAGGATGTAATCCGCAAAGGATTTGCGACGTTAAGTCGTTGACTCGGGCGGGGCCTCGTCTTCCCATTCGGCGTTGCAGGCTTGGCATCGCCACGCCTTGCGTTGAACGGGCATGGGAACTCTGAGGAACGCGCTCAGGTACGCGATGGGGCGATCAAGCTCGCGAAAATTTACATCCAGCGATTGGCACCTCGGACAGCGCGGCTGCTCATACAGTCCCACGCCGTGGACGTAGAGTCCTTCGAGGATCGGCTCATCAAGAAGTTTCTGCGCGTTGACCGCGTCGTCCGAGTCGACGCAGAGCTTGATGCCTCCAACGAAGTTCGAGATGAACCAGTCGAGCCGAACCAGATTGTCGTCGCGGAGAAAACACTCGATGCCCGCCGACTCTAAGCTGCCCTTGGCGAGCAACGCTTCGGGAAGATCGCGAAATTGCCGGATGGTGACCAGATTTCGCAGGTTGAGCTGCTCCCGCGGTTCCGGTTCTTCCGGGGGCGCTTCCAGGTGGCGGCGATCCATTTCGTCTTCCAGCGCTTCCCACGCCGGCTCGGTGAGCGACTCGGGACTGCGGGCGAGATTCTGCAATTCGCCGTCGGTCATCCGAGCATAAGTCTCCGCCAGCCGCAGGCGCTCCCGGGATTCGTCGAGGTTCGGCACGTAGGCAAGAATACTGCGGAGAGCCTATTCTCGCCAGTCTCGGCGGTCCGTTTCGCGTGAGTTAAGACCGGCGACAGGAAGGGAAGTGCCGGCCAGAAACAGAACGGCCCGCAAGCACTTGTCGGAATCAACAAGGCCTGCGGGCCGCCCGGTGGACTGTTTGGGATTGACCAAGAGGTGGTCACTCTAACGTGGCCTCTACGGCAACTCCGGTTTGGCTGATCAGACTTTCGTCTTGCCAGCACTCCTGACCGACCTGCGTCAGGCGGAATCAATCCTTACTTCACCGGTAGTGTGCGGGCTGTAGCTTCCGGCGCGCGTTCGTTCGTATCTGCGCCCGAAGCCCCGCTTAGAGCAACCGCTCTAAGTCTCAGCCACCTCACCTGGTCTTTGAATAACCCAACTACTGCCATCAGAACTTGTCATCCGACCACCTCCTTTCCGGTGTAATTTCACATTAGCGCCGAAGCCTGTGGAGAGTCAACAGGCACGAAAGAGGCACACTGACTTGGAAGGTACAGGTGGAGTACGGAGCGACTGCCGGTCTCTGCGACCGGGAGGTGCGTGCTAAAATCCCCTTGGTTTTTCCTCAAACTATTGCAACTGGAGGTGTCCCCATGGTCTCATCCCGTCTTCTGAAAAAATCTCTTGCCTATATTTTTGCGATGCTTGTGATCGCGGCGGCTCTTCCCGCCGCGGCGCAACGCTGGCGGATCGACAGAGCCGAATATGGCGCCCGCGGTCGCGTGGCTGACGTCACCAACATCGTGCGAGACCTGGTGAGTAGCCGCGTGGGGCAAGTGCAGGTCACCAACTACACGATGCAAGGCGATCCAGCCCTTGGAGAGCCGAAAATCCTTCGCATTGTCGCCCAGCGGCGCGACGGAGATCGGCGGGAGTTCACCTTCCGTGAAGGAGACTTCATCGACCTGAACATGTTCCGCGGCGACCGGGATGACGGCCCGCCGATGGCTCGCCCTCCGGTGTGGGGACGCGAGCGTCGGCCCGACGCCGGTGCTTGCTTTTATCGCGATCCAAATTTTCAGGGCGATTACTTCTGCATGCGCCGGGGTTCGAGCTACGATTCTCTTCCCCCCGGTTTCAATGATCGCATCACGTCGATCAGGATTTTCAACGGCGCAGAGGTCACCATCTTTAACGACACTGCTTTTCGTGGAGTCAACGGCGCGAGTCGGGAATCCATCCCAGATCTGCGTTACTGGCGCTTACCTACGGATCCGAACCGCAGCTGGAATGACCGCATCTCGTCGATTCAGGTGAGGTAGCGACAGAAGAACCGATGGCGATGGTGGGCTGCCTGCCTCTCAGACTTCTCGAGGGCTGTCCCAGCCCTTTTCGGCACTAAGTGTACGACTGGCTGCCCCACCCTGCGCGATTTTCGCAGAGTGGGCACGATGCCGCCGGCGCCATCAGGTTTCTGACCTCGACATTTCCCTAGTCGGAATGTGTGCACTTGGGGCACGACAGACGGCACGCTCACCGATTTTTTCTTACGCCACGAAAACAACTCTCATTCGCCGCGAAGGCATCTCCCACGCTTCTGGGTTGATTTCCTCCCGCTCTTCGGGCTTTCGAAGCGCCGCCCCTACTCCCGCGCCCGACTCTTCCCCTCCTGCATCACCCTTCGCAGGATGCGGTTGATTCGCGTCTGATAGCCGGGCCCTTTCGATTTCAACCAGTCCACGACTTCACGATCTACCCGCAGCGAAACCCGCTGCTTTAGCGGACGGCTCCAGCGCGGCTCCGTCCCCGCCTCCTCTTCCGCCAGCGAAGATAAGTCATCCTCAATCGAGGCAAACAGGCGATCGATTCTTCCCGGCCGGGCTCGCGATTTTCGCTTTCGTTTCTTAGGTTTGCGTGTCATGACACAATTGTACAGCCCATACCGTCATGACGATACGTTCCTGCAGGAACACTTTCTCGCAAGGTTTGCGTAGGGGCAGACGCATTCGTCGCCGAGTCGCGAAGGGACGAAAGAGATACGGCAGTCCACCTCGAACCAGCAGATTGGCGCTCTGGAAATCCAGCACAGCTTGTGGGAACTTTCCCGCCGGACATGTCCGCAGGATATCTGCCCGTAGCACCTTTGGCTCTCTACACTGAAATCGGGCCCCCTGGGTGCCGATATCCCTGAGTGGAGAGGGTTTTTTCCCTAGGCCGCCAAGTTATTGAGACATCAGCCTTTCCAGCGAAAGGCTTCGGGCTGGGGAAGCCCCAGGTGGGCCAGCACGCGACATGCGAACTCGCGAGCCATCTCATCTAATGAAGTGGGCCGGTAATAGAACGCAGGGATCAGCGGAAAGATCGTGGCTCCAGCGTCGGCGGCCCGGTACATGTTGCGGATGTGAATTTTGTTGAGCGGTGTTTCGCGGACGCAGAGCACGAGAGGCCGCTTCTCTTTGAGTGAGACGTCGGCGGCACGTTCGATGAGTTGCGCCGCGACGCCGTTGGCAATGCGGGCCAGAGTGCCCACGCTGCATGGAATGACGACCATGGCGTCGGCGGGATAAGAACCGCTGGCGATGTTCGCTCCGATGTTGGCGTTGGATTGAACTTGAATTTTGCGCAGATCGATTTTGCGCGATGAACGCTTGCCGGACTCGCCGAGGATCCGGTCGACGAGGTCCGAGCGGCCTTTGATGTTCAGCTCTTCGGCCATGACGCGCAAGGCGCTGTCGGAGGCGATGAAGTTGACGGTCTGCACGCGCTGGTCGCGTGCAACGGCGAGCAGGAAGTGTTTGAGAAAGATGGCTCCGCTGGCGCCGGTGGTCGCGACGGTCAGATTTTGTGGCGGGTGATTGGCCATGAAAAGTTCGGGCGAGACGATGACCTGCCCGACATCGGAGCATAGGGAGTCGGTGAAGCAGAAGTCAAGGCGCACTGAACTGAGAACTGAGAACTGAGAACTGCTTATGTCCTCAACCGCGAATCTTCGATCCCGCCGCAGCGCAGCGCAACTGCACGCGCTGGCGGGAGTGGAGCGCGAAATCCGCGCCCAGGATTCGCACAATCGCCGCAAATATCTGCGCGAGTTCAACCAGGCATTCCGCAACTACGATTCTCTTCTCGATTCGCAGCAGGTGCAAAGCGCGCTGCACTCAGCCGATGTGGTGCTGGTTGGCGATTATCACGCACTGCCCGCCGCGCAACGCTACGCAGCGTCGCTGCTCGAGCAACGCGCGCTAGCCGGCGATCGTCCCGTCGTTCTCGGGGTGGAGACGATTTTCGCGCGCGACCAGCACATCCTCGACGAATGGTGGCGACGCGAGATTGACGAGAATGAGCTGCGCCAGCGCATTCGCTTCGACCTCGATTGGGGATACGACTGGGCTCCATTTCACGACCTGCTGGTCGCCGCGCGCGATCATGGCGAGGCTCTGTACGGGCTCGATTGCATGCCGCGCGAAGACCTGCGCAAGATCGGCGCGCGCGATCGCCATGCCGCCGCCAAGATCGGAGAGATCCGCGAACGCCATCCCAACGCGGTCATCTTCGTGCTGTTCGGCGAGTCGCATCTTGCTCCCGGCCACCTGCCGCGTGTTCTTTCCAAGCAGATGCCCGAAGCAAAGATCCTCACTGTTTTGCAGAATATCGACGCGCTCTACTGGCGCGCCGCGGGCGAGCGCGCGGACAAAATCGAAGCGGTTCGCGTGAAGGACGACGTTCTCTGCATCTTCAATGCCACGCCGCTGGAAAAATACGAGAGCTATCGTCTGTTTCTCGATCAGTGGAGCCGGTGCGATGAAGGCCCCGACTTCGCCCCTACGATCTACAACTTGATCGACAGCCTGGCCGCGTTTCTTGAAATCAATCGCTACTCGCCGCACAACGGCACGCAGCCAAAGTTTCTCGTCGACATGCTGCCGGAAGTTTACGGCGGATCGTCCGACGCCATGCTCGCGCGACTGTTATCGCGCAAGGGCGTTAGCGAACAGAATCGCGAATCGATGCTTGCTCAGGTCGAGGAGCGAGGCAGCGCGTATCTTCCGCAAGTCAATGCCTTTTACGTCCGCGAGTTTCAGATGGTGCACGCCGCCGAAGACGCTACGCGCTTTCTGCATCAGGCATGCCAGGGATTGCCGAAGCGCCTCAACGGCCACGATGCAGAAGCCGCCGACACCAGCGGGATGTCAGAACGACGCAGTGCGATCGACGAGTTCTACGCTCGCGTGATCGAGCACGCCGTGGCCTATTTCGGATCGCGCGTGTTGTATCCGTCGCGGCCTGCTCCCGATGCCGATGACTCGCCGTTGTCGCGCGCAGCTTGCGAAAAGGCCGCGCAAGCTGTCATTCGCGCGCCCGAAAAATTCGAAGCTCTTGCGCAAGACCTGGGTTTCCGTATCGGAAGCCAGATTTACGACGCTTACCTGGCGGGCAAAGTCGCCCCGCGTGGGTTACGCAGGCTGTTCCTGGCACACCTCGACGAACCGGGATTGGCCCGCAAGGTATGCGCCGCGGTGATTGCCCGGTTGCGCAGCGCTTCGCGCAGAGCGCAAGCTGCCGCCGCAGGTGCATAGGAGATTTCATGCAAGTGAAATCCAAATTCGTGGTCCCGTGGGTGTTCGCTCTCGCTCCAATATTTTTGTTTATCCCCGCCGTGATGCTGGCCGGAATCGGGCCGTGTGCCGTCAGTCATCCGTATGTGCTCTGCGCTGCATTCCTGCTCTTCATCGGTCTTGAGGCGGCGTCTTTGCCGCGCTTCGTAAGAGCCGCCCGCGACACCGGCCGCGCGATCGGAGCGATGATTGGAATGGGGTTGGCGGTCGTCGTGCTTTTTCTGAGCGTCCTGCTCGGGTACTACACCGTCACTGGATAAGGCCGGCGGGTCTCGCGGCAATCCTTCGGGCGCATTCAATGCGCTCTCACTCAAAACGCAGCGACCGCTCCAGATGCTAATCTAGACTTCGCTCGGCTGAATGCTGAGTGCTATGAACGCCGAATCCATACGCAAACTTTTCGAGCAAGTACGCAAGGGAGAACTTGCGCCCGATGATGCGGTGGCGCGCCTGCGCCATATGCCCTTCGAAGACCTTGGCTTTGCCAAGGTCGACCATCATCGCGCCCTGCGCGTCGGGATGCCCGAAGTCATTCTTGGGGAAGGGAAGACTCCATCACAGGTAGCTGGAATTTTTGCCCGTCTCGCCAAACATGGCGGCAACATTCTGGCCACGCGCGCCAGTCAAAAACAATTTGCCGCGGTGAAGAAGAAAGTTCGGGCTGTCGAATATCGCGAACTGGCGCGAGCAATCGTCCTGCTTCGCGACGAAACGAAATATGGAAGAGGCGTCATCGCCGTAGTCTCCGCCGGAACCAGCGACATTCCGGTCGCCGAGGAGGCCGTAGTCACCGCCGAACTCATGGGCAACGAGGTCGAACATTTTTACGACGTCGGCGTCGCGGGCATTCATCGCCTGCTGGCCAACCGGGAGGCTCTGTCGAAAGCGCGTGTCGTAATCGTTTGCGCCGGGATGGAAGGCGCGCTGCCTAGTGTCGTTGGAGGCCTGGTCGGGGTTCCTGTCATCGCCGTCCCGACGAGCATCGGCTACGGTGCATCGTTCAAAGGGCTGGCGGCGTTGCTGGGCATGCTCAACTCGTGCGCCTCGAATGTGTCCGTAGTGAATATTGATAACGGATTTGGGGCGGGGTACGTCGCGTCGCTTATTAACCGGCTGAAATGAGCAGTGATCAGTGATCAGTGATTAGTGGGCAGTGATTAGTGATTAGTGATCAGTGATCAGTGATTAGATAGTGATCGGTGATTAGATTAGTGATCAGTAATTAGAATGGTGATCAGTGAAGGCTGAATAGCCCCAGATTGTTCTGATCACTAGTCACTGATCACTAGTCACTGATCACTGCCCACTGCCCAAAAGAAAAGGCGCGGCCCCTCGCCGCGCCTCTCTTCGCCGCTACATCAACTTACGACTTGCCAGCGACAACCAGATTGTTCTGCACGCTGAAGGCGCCGAAAATCTGGTTGGCACGGATTCCGGCGACTTCCTTGTCCATCGTGCTGTCGACAGAACCGTACAGCGTCACATGTCCGTTCGAAACGATGATGCGGATCGGCCGCGCGGGATCCGTCGCGTACTTGCTGAGCACGTTGTCGCGATAGATGGCCCGCAAGGCCCGCAACCGGATTCCATCGTCCAGGAACGAAACCGGCGCGATCGAAACGTTGTCGATCACGTCCTTCACGCCGGGCATGTTCGCGATCTCAGCCAGAGCTTCGTCACGGCCAACGCCGGTTCGATCCTGACCTTCGACGGAGACCACGCCGTCCTTCACTCCGAGAGCGAAGTAGTCGAACGTGTTGTCATAACCGACGCGCACATAGCGCAGCTTGGTGGCCAACTTGTTTTCCAGTTGCTCGTCCGGAACATTCGGACCCGCAACCATGACCAGATTGCGCACGCCCTGGGTGTTCGCCGTCTTGCGCGCCAGCTTCGCCGCGTCGAGCTTGCGCTGGTAGAGATCGACCGTTCCGGTGAGGGTAACGATTCCATCCTCCACGTTCGCCTTCACGTCGCTGAACTGGTTCTTCGTGGCGAGCTTCTGCGTCACCGCTGTCTGAATCTGATTGTCGTAGCGGGCCGCCGCCGGGGTCTGGGCCACGAGCGCCGCGCTCAACAGCCCAACCCCCAAAAGCGTTCCCGCCAGTTTCGCGAAACTCCTTTTTGCGAAAGTCATAAAGGTCACCTCCGACCCCATTGACGAAAGTTTACGAATTAACTGCATGGTTAATTCTTTGATGCGCCGGGGATGGTGTGGGATGCATGACGCGCCGGGCGCTGGAAGCCCGCGCCAGACAAGTGGAAGACGTTGTGTATCAGTGCAACTTCTGAAGAAATGGAGGGTTATAGCTTACGGGAAACAGCGCAGGCCGGCGACTCGGCTGGCGCAGAAGTTAACTATGGTTAACGCCGAGCCCGAACGGGCCGAACGGGAACTTTCGCTGTGGGTTTTGCTTTGAAGGCGGCGCCGCTGAAGCACCAGTATCCAGCCATGGTTCCGCCGGCGAACACCGACCACAATACGAGGTTGGCCAACGACGAGTATTTTTCCAAGCCGAGATTGGCGAGGTCCCAGAACGTAAGCGGCCAGACGATGGTCACGTAGACTCCAACCACGATCAGCACTGCTCCAAAACCAACCGAGACGGCCATGATGCCTGCCGATACGCTCTCGAAAAGCAGCATGCTCCAGTGCTGGTCGGTGGGATCGCGTCGCTGCGTACCGGGTCGCTGACGTTGAACGAGCGGAGACATCGTCCTCCTCGGAAGTGGCCTGCCGCGCGTACGCCAACGAGCGCGCGAACCGGCAGGATAAAGGATAAGTTCTGCGCGCCGGCAACTCCAAGTTACGAAGGACCGGTGACAGTCCGCCCGGTTCGGGACCGCTCATTTTGGGATTACCCCCGTAACTTTCGAGCGGGTACCCAGCCATCTACCATTTCCAATGACTGCGTATCCAGAGGGGGAATCGCGGATGGGGGAACGTGTCACCCAAACGGGACCTGGCGACGTTGCCGGGGAGGTTGCGCGTGCTCGGCGCCTGAAAAAGGCGCTTGCGAGCGGCGCTCCGCCCGCTTTTGTTTCGCCGGAAGCGGCCACAACTTCCGAGCAAAATTCCTGCTCTGCGAGTTCCTGCCCGATTCCTGAAGTTTCCCAAGAATCCTCGGAAGATCACGACCAGCCGAGAATTCGTGTGCAGTACCTGGAGCAGATGTTTCAGGCATCGCCCGATGGTTTGAGCATTGCCGACACCAATCACACGGTGCTGTGGGCCAACGAAACTTTCGTTCGCATGTTTGGATACGAAGCCGCGGAGGTCATGGGCCAATCGCTGGAGAGTCTAGTCGTGCCGCCCGACCGCGTGGCCGAGTCGCGATGGGTCACTGAGGCGCTGGCAAAAGGCGAGCGCATCACGCTCGAAACACAACGCCGAAAAAAAGACGGCAGCCTTCTCGAAGTGTCGGTATCGTGCGCGCCGCTGGTGCGAAACGGAAAGATGGCCGGATTTTATGCCGGCTACCACGACATTTCCGATCGCAAGCGCGTAGAGACACTCAGTTCGGCGTTGTATCGCGTGGCGGAAAAAAGTAGCAGCGCTCACGACCTGCAGCAGTTCTTCTCCGCTGTCCACGGCATTGTCGACGAATTGATGTATGCCAGGAATTTTTACATCGCACTCTACGATCCTGCCACCGAGTTACTCAGCTTCCCTTACTTCGTCGACGAACACGATGGTTCTCCTCCTCCCAAGAAGCTGGGCCGCGGACTGACGGAATTCCTCTTGCGCACTGGCGAATCGCTACTCGCCACTCCCGAAGTACTGCAGTCGATGGAAGATCGCGGGGAAGTCGCGCGGAACGGATCGCGATCGCTCGACTGGCTGGGTGTTCCGCTCAAAGTCGGCAGTCACACATTCGGCGCACTGGTTGTGCAGACGTACTCGAAGAACATCCGGTACGGGCAACAGGACAAGGAGATCCTTACTTTCGTCGCGCGGCAGTTGGCGAGCGCGGTTGAGATCAAGCGCAACGAGCAGGCGCTGCGCCGATCCGAGGCTCGCTACCGCTCGCTGGTTCAGAGTTCGGTCTACGGAATTTATCGATCAAGCCTGGAAGGGCGCTTCCTCGATGTCAATCCCGCGCTGATTACGATGCTCGGCTACAGTTCGGCGGAAGAGGTGCTCCTGCTCGATCCGGAGAAAGATGTGTTCGAGCAGCCGGAAGAGCAAGCGCGCCTTATCGAGGAATTTCGACACGCGGGCCGCATGGACGGCTTCGAAGTGAAGTGGAAGCGCAAGGACGGCAGGCCGATCACCGTCAGGATCAGCGGCCGCGCAGTGAGCAGCGCCGATGAGCCCGCCGACGTGCTCGAAGCGATTGCCGAGGATGTTACCGAACGCCGCGTGCTCGAAGATCAGTTCCGGCAAGCGCAGAAAATGGAGGCGGTCGGACGGCTCGCCGGGGGCGTGGCGCACGACTTCAACAACCTGCTGATGGTCATCAGCGGATATACGGAGGTAATTCTCACAAAGCTTGAACCCAACCATCCTCTGCAGGAAAAAGCACGTTCGATTCAGCAGGCCGCCGACCGCGCGACCACCCTCACGCGGCAGTTACTCGCCTTTAGCCGAAAGCAATTGCTGGAGCTGAAAGTTGTCGACGTGAATGCGATCGTCGAAGATATGGAACGGCTTCTTCGCCCGCTCATCGGCGAGACGGTCGAGCTGGTTACGAATCTTGCTCCTGAGGCCGGGCACATCCGTGCTGACGCCGGGCAGCTCGAACAGGTCCTGATGAATCTCGTGGTGAACGCCAAAGACGCGATGCCGTCGGGCGGCAAGCTCACAATTCAAACTCAAAATGTTGTGGTCGATGAAAACCATCATCGCGGACAAACCTTCATTCGGCCCGGCCAGTACGTGACGCTATCGGTGAGCGACACCGGCACGGGCATGGACAAAGAAACGCAATCCCGCATCTTCGAACCGTTTTTTACGACCAAAGAAAAAGGTAAGGGAACAGGGCTGGGGCTCTCGACCGTATACGGCATTGTGAAACAGAGTGGGGGATATGTCATGGTGCAGAGCGAACGCGGACACGGCACCACCTTCAATATTTACCTGCCGCGAGTGGAAGCGACCAGCGACGTCCACGCGGCGCCGGTGCAGCGAGCGGCGGAAGGCGGGTCGGAAACAGTGCTGCTGGTGGAAGATGAAGAATCCGTTCGTCAGCTTGTGCGCGAGACGCTGAACATCAAGGGCTATCGCGTCATCGAAGCGGAAAACGGGGAAGCCGGTCTGGCCGCGGCGGCCCGCCACGCAGGCAAGATCCATCTTGTGATCACCGACGTCGTGATGCCGGGCATGGGCGGTCGCGAAATGGTCAAACACATGACCGAGACTCGCCCGGAAACCAAGGTTCTTTATCTCTCTGGCTACACCGAAGACGCAATCCTCAGCGAAGGTACGATCGAGGTCGGCACGGCTTTCCTGCAAAAGCCGTTTACGCTGCAGAATTTGTCGCGCAAGGTGAGGGAAGTGCTGGGGTAGGGGTAGGACCTCGGACCTCAGACCTCAGACCTTTGAATATCTCGCCCGCCATCTCCACTCCATGCAACTTTTTCGCTCCGCGGGCGTCTTATGTGATTGAAGATAATCACATCCGATTTAGGTCGTGGGCGCGTACACGAACCAGGGGTTCCATGCTGATTAAGAAAGCAGAAGACATTCGTTCGTCGGAGATTACTCCGAAGAGTGTGTATTTGAATCGCCGGAAGTTTCTGGCAGGCGCAGCGATGGCCGGAGCGGCCGCGGCCGCCAGGGTCGGGCTGCGCGAAATCGCTTCGCCATCGTTGACCGCGCTGGCGGGGAACAAGATCAGCGGCGTCCAGAAGAGTTCTTTCAGCACCACGGAAACCATCACTCCTTATAACGATGTGACGCACTACAACAACTATTACGAGTTTTCGACGGAGAAGAACGAGCCTGCGGAACTGGCGAAAAATTTCCGTACGCGTCCGTGGAAAGTGAAGATCGACGGCCTGGTCCAGAAGAAGCAGGAACTCGATATCGACACGATCCTGAAAATGGCGCCTCCCGAGGAGCGCATCTATCGCCATCGCTGCGTTGAAGGATGGTCGATCGTTGTGCCGTGGATCGGCTTTTCGTTGAGCGAGCTCATCAAGCGCGCCAATCCCACGAGCAAGGCGACGTTTGTGGAGTTCACCACGATTCTGGATATGACTCAGATGCCGGGCCAGCGGCGCAATGTTCTGGAGTGGCCTTATGTCGAAGGCCTTCGCATGGATGAAGCGATGCATCCTCTCACGCTGCTCTGCTTCGGCATGTACGGCGAAGATCTGCCCAACCAGGATGGAGCGCCGCTCCGGATTGTGATTCCGTGGAAGTATGGATTCAAGAGTGCGAAGGCGCTGGTGCGCATACGTTTCACCGACAAGCAACCGATGAACACATGGCAGCTTTCCGCCCCGCGAGAGTATGGCTTCTATTCGAATGTGAACCCCAACGTGGATCATCCGCGCTGGAGTCAGGCGAAAGAACGCCGCCTGGGTGAATTCTTCAAGCGTCCGACCTTGATGTTCAACGGCTACGGAGATCAGGTCGCGAGCCTGTACGCGGGAATGGATTTGAAGAAAAACTTCTAGGAAAAGTCGGACCTCGGGCGTCAGGCCTCAGGCGTCAGGAAATGCAAAGTCTGAAGCTGAGGCCTGAGGTCCGACGCCCGAATTCTAACCATGTCCCGCTGGCTCAAACCCGTCGTCTTCCTCGTGTGCCTAGCGCCGCTGGGGAGCCTCGTCTGGCGCGGGTTGCATGGCGGACTGGGAGCCAATCCCATCGAGGCGATTACTCACGGCACCGGCGACGACACGCTGACTTTTCTTCTGATCACGCTCTCCATCACTCCGCTCCGAAGGTTGACCCGCCAATACTGGCTCATCAACTTCCGCCGCATGCTGGGGCTGTTCGCATTTTTCTACGGCACGCTTCACCTGATGACGTACGTCTGGCTTGACAAGTTTTTCGATGTCCACGCGATGCTCGCCGATATTGCCAAACGTAAATTCATCACCGCGGGAATGACGGCGTTCGCCCTGATGATTCCTCTGGCCTTGACATCGACCAAGTGGTCGATTCGAAAGCTGGGCGGAAAGCGCTGGCAGTTACTTCATCGCCTGATCTATTTCAGTGCCGCAGCAGGCGTCATTCATTACATTTGGCTGGTCAAAGCAGACTTGAGAAAACCCTTGGAGTACGCAACGGTGCTCGCCGCGCTGCTGCTATATCGGATTGCGGCGTGGGCTTTGTCGAGATCCAAAGACATCCCTCAAAAACCGCGGGCGGCAATAATAGAAGGCTCGAAGATCTGAGCCTCGCCCGGCGGCTGGCACTTTGAGAGCTGTACGCCATTAAAAAAGGGCGCGACGGAATCCGTCGCGCCCTAACTGCTTCATAGCGATAACACTACTTCTGCAGTACACGCACGCCGCGCCGCCACTGCACGGTATTGTGCTGCTTGGCCGTGCGGGGCAGCACCATTCGAGTCGGTACTAGTAGGTGCGACGCAGTCGCCTGACTTGCCGGTGCCGACTGCAATTGAATGGTACCGATTCCAACCTGAGTCGAGTCGAGTTCCACGAAAAGCGCAGTGGAACTATCGACTGCGTAGAGTTCGCCATTGAACCCGTTACTCAGGAAGTCGTACCGGCCTCCCGGCGGAGTATTGGCAGTGTAAGTGCCCGTCAGCGACTGGTTGGCCGTTGTAAGCCCCTGGTCGTTGAAGTCGACGATACCGGTAAATCCCGAGCTAGTTGTCGTGAACTCCGCAATATCATCTTCTTCGGAACTTGTATTTACTCCGGTCAGGTTCATACCATAGCCCTGCGTTGCCGCAAATGTGGTGCTGGTCTGAGGAAGAGCGCTGCCCAGCAGAAATCCTGAGCCTCCGCCATCCATCTCGATCATCAGCAATCCGGCGTTCGCGGTTGGATACACGATAAAGTCACCGGCAATCTGGAAGTTGGTCAGAGAGAAAAGCGTTCGACCGCCGACCGTTGAGCCGTTGGGACCATACGTTCCGCCGAAACTTTGGAGGCGTGGATGTGGCCGTGCCTGCGACGTTCTCGTCGACTGCGCCGCCAGTGATATTTCCCTGGCCATCAATCGGCAGCACTCCTCCGACTGTGATCGGACCAGCTATTTGTAACTCCGCCTCCCATGGTGAAGACGTAAGTCGTCGCAGTAGTGGGAATCGAGGCGCCGGTCTGCGTATAGGCGTCGCCAGACAGTAGCATAAAGGTTTGAGTGTCGGCTTCTACAAATTTCAAGTGCGTCGCATCCACCGGGTAAACGTCAAAGATCATCGTACCGAATACCGCAACGTCGGAACTGTTCGTAGCGGTAAGAGTCGCGACATAAGGGGCTCCGGGTGTCTGAGGAACCAGGGTGCCGGTCAGATTAAAGGCTGTATAGGCGAAGCCCTGATCATCGAAGTCTTCAACGCCGCTGGTGATGTTGCCATTGCTGTCGAGCGTGAAAGATCCGAGGGTTGCGAAGGGAAGATTTTGTCCGGGATCGAGTCCGGAGAAACTAAAGGCATACGAGCCGGCAAGTTGGGCTTGGGTGACCGTGCTTTGCAGGTCAAGGGTCCCACTGCCGCTGGCATTGCCATCAAATTCGGTAATCAATCCGTGTGAGGTAGAGCTTAGAACAAAGTCGACCACCAGCGAACTCCCAAAAGGAGTAGTGGTCGAAAGGGTCGCGGTGGCGCGCCCATCGGCGCCCACGTTGTAGGTGCCGCCCGTGATGGCGGTGCCCAGAATCGGAGCGACCTGAGCGTCATTGAAGTCGGCGGTCCCGCCGCTCACATGGCCACTGCCGTCGGCTGATACTGAGCCGGCTATCGAAATGGGAGCACCGGAACTATCGGTACCGGTTATCGAGAACACATAGGTGCCGTTGAAACTCGAGTTGCTGAAAGCGCCGCTCGGTGGAGGAACCACTTTCGGGCTTGAACTGCCGCAGCCCGCCAACACTCCAAGCGCGAATAGAGCGATCGGAAGTACACATCGATTGCACAACGACATAGCGACCCCCTGAGGGTAGAATTCTGTGTGGAATATCGAAACGTTAGACCAAGCGTAGCACGAGCTTGATCCTGGTGTGTCCAACCCGAATCTAGACGATTAGTAGCGTGGGAGATGTAAAAAGTTTGCCAGGCCGTTCCTAGGGATGCACCTCGGCCTCCTGGCCGGCAAGGCCCCGCAGAGACGCCTCGTAGGGAGCCCGGGCGATCCCCTTCTCTGTAATGATGGCGGCCACATACTTTGCGGGCGTCACGTCGAATGCGGGATTCTCTACCCCCACGCCATCGGGAACCATCTGCTTTCCCGCGATGTGTGTGACTTCCCTGGAGTTCCGCTGCTCAATCGGAATCTTGCTGCCGTCTGGGCAGGCCAGATCGACGGTAGAAATTGGCGCCGCCACATAAAACGGGATGCCGTGCTCCTTGGCCAGGATTGCAACCGTGTAGGTTCCGATCTTATTGGCTACGTCGCCATTGGCGGCGATGCGGTCGGCGCCCACCACGATCGCGCCGATTTTCCCCTGGCTCATCATCGCGCCGGCCATGTTGTCGGAAATGACGGTGGTCGGGATGCCGTCTTTCATCAGTTCCCATGCCGTTAGCCGCGAGCCCTGCAAGAAGGGCCGGGTCTCATCGGCGTAAACGTGGATTTTCTTGCCCTGCTCGACCGCCGCGCGGATCACCCCCAGCGCCGTGCCGTAGCCGGCGGTGGCGAGTGCCCCGGCGTTGCAGTGCGTAAGTACTCCGCCTGCGCTCGGCATGAGCGTCGCGCCGTGGCGTCCCATAGCCTGATTGGCCGCGATGTCTTCGGCATGCATGCGTTGCGCTTCTTCGATGAGATCGCGCTTGATCTGCGGAATCGGCCGGATGCGGATGCGCTCAAATTTTTCCTGCATGCGCCGGATCGCCCAGAAAAGATTTACCGCCGTCGGCCGAGTCTTGCCGATGAGGTCGCAAATCTGATCGAAGTCGCGCTTCAAGTCGCCGGAGGATTCGGCCTTGGAGTTGCTCACTCCCAAAGCAATGCCCATGGCCGCCGCCACGCCGATCGCCGGCGCCCCGCGCACCACCATGTTGCGGATCACATCGGCCACCTGCTCATGCGTCTTGCAGGTGACGTAGGTTTCTTCCATGGGCAGCTTCGTCTGATCGATGAAGCGTACGCCCTTGTCTGTCCATTCCAGAGTCTGGATCATAGAGAATCTTTATTGAGAAATTGGGTAATTGAATAATTGAGAAATTGAGGCATTGAAGAAATGAGACTGCGCTGTTCGATCAGTCAATTTCTCAATTACTCAATCTCTCAATGCAATGTGTTCTTTGCGCACATCGTTCGCGGTGAAGATTGAAATAAACGGAGCGGGGGCGGCGGCCTTCTCCACGTTCGGACGCCCCTTCGCCTCTTCGCGCTCGACCAGGCACATCGCACCCACAACTTCGAATCCAAATTCGCGTGCGGCCTCGATCGCTTGCACGGTCGACGCGCCGGTCGTGCAGACGTCGTCGACAATCACGACGCGGGCGCCCTTCTCGTGGAAGCCCTCAATGCGCTGTCCCGTGCCGTGTTGCTTCTCGGCTTTGCGCACTAGAAATCCGTTCAGTTCGCCACTGACTACCGAGACTGCGACCACGATCGGATCGGCGCCCATGGTCAGTCCACCGATCGCCTGGGGTTTCCACCCACGCTGCCGGATTTCTTCCAGAAACACTTCTCCGGTAAGGCGCGACCCGATCGCGTCGAGCGTGGTGACCCGACAGTCGATGTAGTAATCGCTGGTCCCTCCGGAAGAGAGCTTGAACTGGCCCAGGCGGAAAGACTTCTGAGCCAATATGCTGAGCAATTTCTGCCGCGCGGAATGCATCAAAATCTACGATATCACGGGACGGCCTTTCGGCTCTGCGCGCGCGACCGGGCCGAATCGCGTGTTAACCTGAATTCTTGGGGTTGAGCGAACGAGGTGTAGTCCCCTACGTCTCAACTGCGGATTTTTGAATCGAGGGAATGAGCGTGCAGAGTCTTCGGCGATTTTCTATTCTTCCTGGCGGAGTTTTTCTTGCGGTGTTAACGGTCCTGAGCTTGGGCGCAACTGCATTCGCGGACGGCACGCGAACCTGGGAGCAGTCGAAATTCGACGACCTCACCAAAGGGACGCCCGCCGGAGTCGCCATCCGCAGTGAAGGCGGCCTGGAACTCGCTCCGGCATTCAAGCTTTTGTACGCAACGCCCTCGACCTACATTTGGGCCATAACCGCCGATGACGCGGGCAACGTTTACGCCGCGACTGGCGCACCCGCGCGCGTATACCGCATTACGCCTGACGGCAAAGCCACGATTATTTTCGAGCCGCAGGAGTTGCAGGTGCAGACGCTCGAAGTCGGTCCGGGCGGCGTGATCTACGCGGCAACCGCTCCCGACGGCAAGGTCTACAGGATCGAACACAAGCCGGGAGCAAAAGCTGAGCCCGAGAAGGCTGACAAGGGCACGGACAAGCCGGTGCTTGATCCGTCGTGGAGTTCGTCCGTCTATTTTGCGCCCGGAACGAAATACATTTGGGATCTCCTTCTCGACAAGTCGGGGAACCTTTACGTTGCCACCGGCGATCACGGCGAGATCTACAAAGTCACCGCGAAGGGCGAGCATTCGCTCTTCTTCAAGAGTGATGAGACCCACATTCGCGTGCTGGCGCTCGACGCGCAGGGCAACATCATCGCTGGAACGGATGGCAGCGGCCTCGTCTACCGGATTTCTCCGGCGGGAGAAGGGTTCGTGCTTTACAGCGCGCCGAAAAAAGAAATCACAGCGCTGACCTTGGATCGCGCGGGCAACATCTACGCCGCCGGCGTTGGCGAGAAGAAGTCGGGCTCTGGCGGAAGTTCGGCGATCGGGGCAACGCCCATCATCACCATTGGAGTGAACGCCTCTGCGGCGATCGGAGTCCAAGGGTCCGCACCCGCAATCGGGCCGTCGCCTGGTGCGGTGCAGATGGGGCAATTCCCGTTTCCCGGCGGAGGCGCTAGTGGCGGATCGGACGTCTACCGTATTGCCCCGGATGGCTCGCCGTCGCGCATCTGGACTTCGCATGAGGACATCGTCTATGCCTTGGCATTCGATTCATTGGGACGCCTGCTGGCGGGCACGGGAAATCGCGGACACGTTTTCGCGATCACCGGCGCCGATGAATTTTCCGATCTGTTGAAAGCTCCCGCGTCGCAAATAACGGGACTGGCCAAAGCACCCGGCGGCGGCCTCTATGCTGCGAGCAGCAACTTGGGCAAGATTTTTGTTCTCGGGCCTGGCCCGGAAAACGAAGGCACCTACGAGAGCGACGTTTTCGACGCCAAGATTTTCTCGCGATGGGGCCGTGCGGAGTTTCGCGGTGCCGGCAACGTCGAACTGCTGGCGCGCAGCGGCAACGTCGACAATCCCGACCGCAACTGGAGCGCGTGGAAGAAAGTGGATTTGACGAAGACGGCGGAGATGGATGTTCCCTCTGCGCGCTATGCCCAATGGAAAGCCGTGCTGCACGCGGGAAGCACGAAGCCGTCGGTCGATAGTGTCACTCTGAACTATCTGCCGAAAAATGTTGCGCCGGAAATCGATGACGTTACCGTGCAGGTGGGAGTACGCTACCAGGCGCTGCCCAAATCCGCGGGGATCACTCTCGGCGGGGACCTCGGCGGATCGTCGGGCGCGCACTTTGAGTCGCCCGTACCCAGCACACATGACCGCGACGCCGTTGGCGTGAAATGGAGTGCGCACGACGAGAACGACGATCAGCTTGTGTATTCGGTCTATTACCGCGGCGATGGCGAGACTCGCTGGCTGCTGTTGAAAGACAATCTGACCGATAAAGCGTATTCGTTCGACGCCAGCCTGCTTCCCGATGGAGGCTACACCGTGAAAGTTGTGGCCTCAGATGCGCCCTCGCACTCGCCGGGCGAAGCGTTGACGGTAGAGAAAGAGAGCCGTCGTTTCGAAGTCGATACCACGCCGCCGCGCATCGAAAATCTCACAGCAGTTGTCGAGGGCGCGCAGCTTCATGTGCGCTTCCGCGCTGAAGATGGTTTCTCCATCATTAAGCGCGCAGAATATTCGATCGACGCCGGCGAGTGGAAATATGTGGAGCCGGTCGGACAGTTGTCCGACTCGAAGACCGAGGACTACGATTTCAAGTCTCCTCTGGAAGCCACCAAAGACGCGGCTTCGGAGCATGTCGTGGTCGTTCGAGCTTATGATCGGTATGACAATATGGGAGCGGCAAAATCGGTGATCCGCGGGAAGTGAAGCTCGGGAAGCGAAGCTCGAATGAGAGTTTGGCGGCGAGCCTAGCCCGCAGCCAAATAGATATAGCGAAGAATAAACAGCGCCGTCAGCACCCAGATCACCGCGCTGATTTCGCGAAACTTTCCGGCCGCGACCTTCACCAGCGTGTACGAAATTAATCCCAGGCTGAGCCCGGTCGCGATGCTGAAGGTCAATGGCGTTGCCAGCATGGTCACAAAAGCCGGAATCGCTTCAGTGAATTCCTTCCAGTCCACGCGTCCAATCGACTCCGTCATCAGTGCGCCAACCACAATCAACGCCGGAGCTGTAGCATACGCCGGGATGGCCGCGGCCAGCGGAGAACAGAAGGCCGCCAGCAGAAACAGCGCCGCCACGAAGACATTGCTCAGTCCCGTGCGCGCTCCGGCGGCGACTCCGGCTGCGCTCTCGATGTAGCTGGTGACCGTGGAGGTTCCGGTGAGCGCGCCGAAGATCGTCCCGATCGCATCTGAAACCAGCGCTCGCCCCACGCGTGGAATTTTTCCATTCTGCACGAATCCGCCCTGCTCGCACACTCCCACCAGCGTGCCGATGTTGTCGAAGAGATCGACAAACAGGAAGATGAAAATAATTTCTACGAGCCCCAGGTGAAGTGCTCCTCGCAGGTCGAGTTGCAGCCACGTCGACGAAGGATGTGGCCAAGAGAAAATTGCCGTGGGCCATTTCGCCATCCCGCGCGGGATTGCCAGTAGAGCCGTCGCGAAGATCCCGATCAGGATCGCGCCACCGATTTTCCGCGTCATCAGCACAAGGATGATCGCGAGGCCGACACACGCGAGTTGCGTCTCGCGGTCCGCCAGGCTGCCGATGCTGACGAACGTCGCCTGATTCGCGACCACCATCTTCGCGTTGCGCAATCCGACGAACGCGATGAACATCCCAATCCCGGCCGCCGTCGAATGTTTCAGGCAGTCCGGAATCCCGTTTACGATCTGCTCGCGAATGCGTACAACCGTGAGGATCAGGAAGAAGACGCCGGAGAAAAAAATCACGCCGAGCGCGGTGCGCCACGGCACGTGCATGCCAAGGCAGACCACATACGTAAAGTATGCGTTCAGCGACATGCCCGGCGCGAGCGCGATGGGATAGTTCGCGTACAGGCCCATGACCAGCGTAGCGGCAGCGGCTGAGATGCACGTCGCGAAAACCACGCCCTCGACGGGCATTCCAGCTTGCGAAAGAATTTGCGGATTCACCACGACGATGTACGCCATGGTGACGAACGTCGTGATCGCGCCGAAGAATTCACGGCGAACGCTGGTGTGATTTTCAGTGAGACGGAAGTAGCGCTCCAGCAAGGGGTCCTCTGTGGGGAAATGAAAGCGTACATTCTACGGCATTGGCTGCCGAACGCTGCGGGCTCAATTACAGGGAAGTCTAACCATCAGGAAGGAAGGTCGTCGGTTCCGGCTCCGGGTTCTGGAACCTCCGCCAAACTTGCGCTGGTAATCGAATGGAGTTCGCCCGCCTTTCGAAGTTCAGGGAAACGCCACGCCCACACCGCGATTACTACGAGCGTTCCGATGCCTCCCAGCACAACCGCGGGCACGGTGCCGAACCATTGCGCCGTTACGCCCGATTCGAATTGTCCGAACTCGTTCGATGTGCCGATGAAGATCATGTCGACCGCCGTGACCCGCCCGCGCATTTCGTCAGGCGTGGCAAGTTGCGTGAGGGTCGCGCGGATAATGACGCTGATCATGTCGCTCGCTCCGAGCAGCACTAGCGCAGCGAGCGACAGAACCAGGTTTCGCGAAAGTCCGAAAATAATTGTGAAAACGCCGAACCCCGCCACGGACCACAGAAGCGCGATCCCCGAGCGCCCGCGCAGAGGGCGGTGCGCCAGCAGCACAGCCATTAGCGCCGCGCCGACTCCCGGCGCCGTTCGAAGCAGTCCGAGTCCCCACGGCCCGGTATGAAGAATTTCGCGAGCATACACCGGCAGCAACGCGACTGCTCCGCCCAGCAGCACCGCGAACAGGTCGAGTGAAATCGCGCCCAGGATCAGCTTTTTGTTCCAGATGTAGTGGAGTCCCGCGAAAACGGTCTTTGCCGTGATCGGCTCGCGAGGCCGCGCCTTCACCCCTGCCTTGATGCGAAAGGTAGAGAGCGTCGCTCCCACGGCCGTCAGCATCGCGACCGCATACACGACCGACGGGCCGTGAAATGCGGCATACAAGATTCCTCCAAATGACGGGCCTAGGATTGTCGCCGTCTGAAACGTAGTCGCGTTCCACGCGACGGCATTCGGAAAATGTTCCTCCGGAACCAACTGTGGAAGAATCGAGCGGCTGGCCGTTCCGTTAAACGATCGAACAATGCCGAGCAGAATCAGCACCGCGTAGATCGCCGTCATCGAGCGCACTCCGCGATGCGCAAGCATCAGCAAAAGGCCAAAGCACACCGCGAATCCCGCATAGCATGTGGTCAGCACCTTGCGGCGCTCCACGCGATCTGACGTGTGGCCAGAGACGGGGAAGAGCAGAATGCCCGGCAGGAATTGCGCCAGGCCGACGTAGCCCAAATCCAGAGGACGCTTCGTGATCTCGTAGACTTGCCACCCTACGGCCACCGCCTGCATCTCGACGGCTGACACGATCAAGAAACGCGCAATCTGGAACAGCACGAATGCAGGATGGGTGAAGGCGGCGCGTCCGGCTCTGGCGTCGGCAGTGGCGGGCATGAACTTCTAATGTGACACAGAAAGCCGAAAATGTGCACGCAACACAGAACTTTGCGCGTTTCTTGGAAGTCTTTGAGATTTGTTGCGGAAAACTTAACTCTGGCCAGCGCTGGTGGACGAAGAAGCGGGAGTGAAGACTTCCACGCGATTCTTGCCATTTTTCTTTGCCGCGTACATGCTCATGTCGGCCTCGCGCAGAAATTCGGAAATGGAGCAGTCGCGATCGGCGACAGTCGCGGTCACTCCCATGCTGACCGTAGCGGCAGTCGCTCCGAACGGCGTGTTGATCGGATCCTTGGCAACCAGGCCGCGAATCTCGTCGGCGCGGCGCGCTCCAACATTAAGGTTGCAGCCGGGTAAAATGATGAGGAACTCTTCGCCGCCGTAGCGTCCCACAACATCGTAGGGGCGCAGATCGACCTTCAGTCTTCGCGCCACTTCCTTCAGTACTTCATCGCCTGCAGCGTGGCCGAGCGTGTCATTGATGCGCTTGAAGTTGTCGATGTCCGCCAGAATCACGGTCGTCGATTTGTCCTCGCGGCCGCTGCGGGAGAACTCGCGCTCCAGCGCGGCCAGAATTTCCGCGCGATTCAACAGCCCAGTCAAAAAGTCGTGGGTCGCGGCGAATCGCAGCGATTGCTGCAACTCCACGATTCGCTTCCCAGCCATGATCCTCGATCGCAACTCCGCCGGATCAACGGGTTTCGACAGATAATCATCCGCGCCCGCTTCCATCGCGCTCAACCGATCCTTCTTCTGATTCTTCGCCGTCAACATCACTGTGTAGATGTAGTTTCCCTGGTTGAGCTTTCGGATTCGCCGCAACACGTCGATGCCATCCAGGCCCGGCAGCACCCAGTCAAGCAGAGCGAGATTGGGCGGATTGGGAGCCTCGAGCAATTTGACGGCTTCGGTGCCGCTGCCGACACCGGTGTACTCGAGGCCCCACTCCGTCAGGTAATCGCCCACCTTGCGCCGTTCGATGTACGAGTCTTCAACTAGCAGGATTTTCATGCGTGCCCGTTCGGATGGTTGCAGGGTTCGCATGCGTTCACAAGGTTACGGGCAGAAACGAACGGACATGTACCGCGGTCGCGCAGCCGAGACAGAGGCCGCTTTACGCCACCACTGGCGCGTTCGCAATACCGTCGGTGCCGAAGACTCGCCGGTATCGATCGATCTCTGCCGGCGGTCCCAGAGCTTTCGAATAGTTGTCGGAAAGCTTTACCGCGGGCCGGCCTTCCACGCTTGATACTTTGCAGATCAGGCTGATGGGATCGAATGCCGTGCCGTTGTTGGGATTGCAGCCGCGAAAATCATTCGTGAGCAGCGTGCCCCAGCCAGCGCTGACACGAATGCGACGCTCTGGCGTCCATTTCTTCGGATCATGAAAATCCGCAGCGCCGTTGAAATCGCTTGGCGCGACGCCTCTCGCCGCCTTGCCGCCAAAATAAGCGTGCAGCCCGAGAATCTGATCGACGTCGAGAGTGTCGGACGCGATGAGCAGTTTCTCGCGCGGATCGCGCCCACGCGCCTTGAGCCACGTAATGAACTCATCCCCCGCGACGTATGGATCTTTACTGTCGACGCGCTGTCCGGTCCAATCCGCCGCCCAGTCGGGCGCGCCCGCCAGAAACTGCGTCGTTCCAAAAGTGTCGGGCAGCATAATGCGCAACGCGCCCTCGTACGTCTGCTGCCACAACTCGAGCACGTGGTACTGCGATGCCTTTAGCGCGGCATCATCCGGCGCCAGCGCGGCCATTACCATCGGAATCTCGTGCGCGTTGGTTCCGATCGCTTCCAGGTCATGCTTGTGCGCCAGAAATGCGTTCGAGGTTCCAATGAAGTTGCTGCCGAGATTCGCCGCCATGGCGATGACCACATATTCCTGCCACAGAAAGCTATGCCGCCGGCGCGTTCCAAAATCCGCAACGCTCAGCCCCGGGATGCCGCGCAGTCGCTCGATCTTGTTCCACAACTTCGTCTTCGCCTGCGCATAAAGAATGTCGAGTCCGAACTCGCTCAGCGTTTTCAAATGGGCCCGCGTCTTCAGCTCGTCAAGAATCGCGAGCGCGTACAGTTCCCACATCGTGGTTTCAGTCCACAGTCCCTCGAACGACAGATGAATCTGCCCATCGACCACGGAAAGGTGATAATCCGAGAGCCGGAAGTCGCGCTCGAGCCACTCGAGAAATGCCGGCTCGAAAATTCCGCGACGCCCGTAAAAGGTGTTGCCCGCGAGCCAGACCAGTTCCGACATTCGAAATCGCCGCCCGCGCACATGCTGCAATTGCACTTTGAGTTCTTCGATGTGAATGATCTCCGCCATCCGCACCGAGGCGTGCCGGTTGTACAGCGAGAACTCAACGCGCGTCTTCGGGAAATGCTTCCAGATAAACTGCAGCATCAGCAGCTTGTAAAAATCCGTGTCGAGCAGCGACCGGATCACCGGATCCAGTTCCCAGTTATGGTTGTGCGCGCGTTCAGCGAAGTTGACGATCATTGTGCGGCGGCAAGCCTCTGCGAAAGTTTAGCAGGCTAAGGCATCAGGCGCGGACCAGGCGACCCCAAGCCCACAGCGGATACCGCCTGCGAGTTGGGATTTTCCTCCGCCACGATGAAAAATGAGCAATACAATGTACTGATCAGTGGGGTCGCGGATCCAGTGGTGAAGCCGACTGTGGGGGCTGGGCGCATCAGCCAGCTAAATCATAAAACGCCTCTGTACACGCATCAGGCCATTTCTTTCGTCTTGGTGTCTGTTGTTCTTTGTGCTCTTGTCGGTTGTCATCGCACTTCCACGCGCCGTCTCGATTTCAATCAAGACGTTCAACCAATTCTCGCGAGTCGCTGTTTTAGCTGCCATGGTCCAGATCCCGAAATGCGAAAGGCAGGTCTGCGCCTTGACCTTGCGGAGTGGGCGATGCGGAAACGTCCGCATCATCCTGACGCGATTGTCCCGGGACATCCCGAAAAGAGTGAATTGGTCAAGCGGATCGAGTCCAAGGATTCTCATTACTTGATGCCGCAAGCCGCTGAGGGCGAGGCCAAGCCCATGAACTCCGGCGACATCGCGATCTTGAAAGAGTGGATTCGGGAAGGAGCGGTGTATCGTCCGCACTGGGCGTTCGAAGTCCCACAACGCCCGCCTGTTCCCACGCCGCGAACTGCGGGATGGGTTCACACGCCGATCGATAACTTCATTCTTGCAAAGCTCGAACAAGCAGGCTTGCAACCCTCTCCCGAAGCCGATCGGGCAACGCAAATCCGCCGTGTGACGCTCGATCTCACTGGGCTGCTGCCCACTCCTGAGGAAGTCACCGCATTCGTCAATGACACTTCGCCCAATGCCTACGAACATGTGGTCGACGGTCTTCTGGCACGGCCCACGTTCGGCGAGCAACGAGCGCGGTATTGGCTCGACTATGCCCGCTATGCGGACACTTACGGATTGCATTTTGATAACAGCCGCGACATCTGGCCCTATCGCGATTACGTGATCCGCTCGTTCAATGCCAACAAGCCTTTTGACCAGTTCGCGATGGAACAAATCGCCGGCGACCTGATGCCGAAGAAAACCCTAGACCCGTTGGTCGGCAGTGGATACGTAAGGCTGGGCGTGAGCAGCAACGAGGGCGGCACCATTTCTGAGGAGTTGCGCGTCAACATCGCGCGCGAGCGCACAGAAGCGTTCGGCGCAACGTTCATGGGCCTCACCGTTGGTTGCGCCGTTTGTCATGATCACAAGTTCGATCCCACCACGCAACACGATTTTTATGCGCTGAGCGCCTTCTTCAATAATCTGGACGAGAAGCCATTCAACGATGATCGGCCCGTCTGGGCGCCGGTTGTGCGGATACCTACGGCTCAAAATCAGGACGCTTATAACCGTGTGCTCGTGCAACGCTCCAATCTCCAAGGCAAGCTAAACGAGATGCGCCGCAATGGACATGCCTTGGTCACGGAATGGATTTCTTCGGGTAACGCTGATCCTCACGCGGTGGCCACCGATGGGTTGGTACTGCGCCTTCGGTTCGATGAAGGAAGCGGGGAAGAATTAAGAAACAGCGCACCAAATGCGACCCCCGCGAGTTTTCATACGAGCACTCTGAACGGAGAATGGGGCGAGACCACGTGGCTCTGGCCCGACTTCCGCATGCGATCGAGTACGCGCGTGCTTATGGGACAGACGGGCGACTATGACACGAAGCAAGCGTTCTCCTCCGGTGGTTGGTTTATGTTCCGCTCCGCGCCGTTTCATCCAGGAAGTTTTGGCACGCTGATCTCGAAAATGGATTCGACCGAGCACGACCGGGGCTGGGAACTTTCGGCAGACGATGGATTCCTGAGCGTCTCTCTGGTGAACCAGATGCCGAAACAATCAATTCTGGAGGAAGAAAAGAAATCAACCAAGAAGGGAGCGCACGAGAAACAGCCCGAAGCCAAGGAACCGTTCCACTATCCTTCCCCGCAAGACCTGAGCAAGAAGGATCTCGCTCCGAACAAGCCGCCTGAGCAAAGGAAAGCCGAGGAAGATGCAGCCAAGAAGAACAAAGCCAAAGAGGCGGCGGAGGCAAAAGCAAAGTCAAAGGAACACTCAGCGGCAGAACCGCCCAAGGACACGACGCCGCAGGTTGCGATCCGTGTCATCTCGGTCACTCCGCTTCCACTCGACGGCGCCTGGAAGCACATCTTTTTTACTTACAGCGGCTCGGGCCGAGCTTCGGGCGTGAAGATATTCGTGAACGGCCACGAGATTCCTACTCGAGTCGTTTCTGACAACATCTCGCACGCGACCATCCGCACCACGGCTCCCATGCAGCTCGGATGGCGGGATCCCGAAGAGCATCCAGCGAAAGAAGCAAGGTATCAGGACATTCGGCTCTACGCGCGGACTCTGAGCCCTGAGGAAGTCGAACGGCTTCCATTCGAAGATTATGCCGCCGAAATTGCATCGCATCCGGCTTCGCAATGGACGACAGACCAATGGCACGTGATGCGCGAGTTTTATCTCAATCACGTGGATTCTTTCTATCAGGCGATTCAACGGGAGATCGTTCCACTCGATAAGCAGCTTGACCAGCTATCGAGGGGCGGAGATCTGACGCAGGTAAGTTGGGAGAAGCCTTCACTCGCCTACGCACACGTGCTCACGCGCGGCGTTTACACCGCGCGCACTGAACGTGTCGAGGCCGACACTCCTCACTTTCTGCCGCCACTCGAGTCGGGTGAGCCTCACAACCGGCTCGCCTTGGCTAAGTGGACGGTCAGCCCCGCAAATCCGCTCACCGCTCGCGTCACCGTAAATCGCATGTGGTACGAGCTCTTCGGAACTGGGATCGTCGAAACCACTGAAGACTTTGGCATCATGGGGCAGAGGCCCACGCATCCCGAACTGCTGGACTGGCTCGCCGTCGAGTTCCGTGAGAGCGGATGGAACGTCAAGCACATGTACAAACTGCTGGTCATGTCAGCGACATACCGGCAAAGCGCAAAGTCAAGTCCGCAGCAACTCGCCAGAGATCCGAAGAATTTGCTCTTGTCGCACGGCCCGCGGTTTCGCATGGATGCCGAAATGCTTCGCGACATCGCCCTGCAAGCGAGCGGCCTGCTAGTGGAGAAGATTGGCGGCCCCAGCGTAAAGCCCTACCAACCCGCGAACATCTGGGAAGAAGTGAGTTATCCCTCCAGCGATACGGTCCACTATGTACAGGAGCACGGGGATGCGCTCTACCGCCGTAGCATGTACACCTATGTGAAGCGGATGGCACCATCTCCGAATATGGACGCGTTCGATGCGCCCATGCGTGATGTGGTATGCCCCCGCCGGCAGCGCACCGATACGCCGCTTCAGGCTTTAGTGACGATGAATGACGTGCAGTGGGTCGAGGCGGCCCGCGCCTTGGCGCAGCGCGTGATCCACGAGGCGGGTCCGAATCCGGAGCAGCGCGTGAATCGCATGAGTGAAATTCTGCTCGCGCATGATCCGCCGGCGCCGATGGCTGCGGCTCTCGAAGCTTCACTGCAGAAGTTGCAGAGCCATTATCAAAAGGATCCCAAAGCTGCGCACGATCTTTTGCAAGTAGGCGAGAAGAAGCGGAATGCATCGATTCCAGAACCTGAGCTGGCCGCTTGGACAATGGTGGCCAACGAAATGCTGAATCTCGATCAGACGATTAACAAATAGCCGGGGACTGATATGAAGCAACATCCACTTTGTAGCGACTGCGAAAATTCCGTTACTCCGCTTGACCTTCCTATCCCCGCAAGTCTTAAACGGGAGTGGGCCGCGGTCGAGACACGGCGGCGCTTCCTCGGACGATCAGGAAAAGTGTTGGGATGGGCTGCGCTGGCGGGACTCTGCAGTGAGTTTGGTCTCGGAGGTTACGCAAAGGGGGCGGATATCTCCGCACCAGCGCCGGGACGCAACGGTCTTGGCCTGCCAAATTTTGCGCCGCGGGCGAAACGCGCGATTTATCTCTTCATGTCGGGCGGGCCGCCACAAATGGATCTCTTCGATTACAAACCAAACCTGGCCTCTCAGTTCAATAAGGACATGCCCGATTCCGTTCGCGGCAACCAGCAGTTGACCGGCATGACGGCCGGCCAGGCGCACTTTCCCGTGGCGCCATCCCACTGGCCTTTTGGCCAACACGGAGAGACCGGAACGTGGGTCAGTTCGCTGCTACCCTACACGGCACGAATGATCGACGATCTTACGATCATCAAGACAACGAACACTGACGCCATCAATCATGAGCCTGCGATCATGCTCATCAACACGGGCAACATGAATGCCGGCAAGCCTTGCCTGGGCTCATGGTTGGCTTATGGATTGGGCAGCATGAACGATAACCTGCCAACGTTTATCGTTCTGCAGACTAAAACCAATCCCAAGGAAAACAACCAGCCGGTCTCTTCACGCTTGTGGAGTAGCGGTTTTCTCTCTTCGGAATATGCGGGCGTGGGGCTCAGGTCGGGCGGGGATCCCGTGCTCTATCTCGCCGACCCGGCGGGAGTCGATCGGGATGTGCGGCGCGAAATGCTCGACACCGTAGAACAGATCAATCGTCAGACGTTGGCAGAAGTCGGTGATCCTGAAACCAACGCGCGCATCGCTCAGTACGAAATGGCGTTCCGGATGCAGTCATCAGTGCCCGAACTCACCGATCTCAGCAAGGAACCGCAGTCTACATGGGATCTCTACGGTCCCGATGCAAAGCAGCCGGGCACGTTTGCCTACAACTGCCTGCTCGCGCGACGCATGGCTGAGCGTGGTGTGCGCTTCACGCAAATCTATAAACGCGGATGGGATGTGCATGGCGATGTGGTCGGAGTTCTGCCGATTCTCTGTCAGGAAACAGACCGAGGCGCATATGCGCTGGTCACCGATCTAAAACGCCGCGGACTCCTGGATGACACTCTGGTGATCTGGGCCGGAGAGTTTGGACGCACCGTCTACAGCCAGGGTGGTTTGACCGAGGACAACTACGGCCGCGATCACCACCCTCGATGTTTCACCACATGGATGGCGGGCGGCGGCGTTCGCCCCGGCATTACGTACGGTGAAACGGACGACTATAGTTACAACGTCGTCAAAGATCCGGTGCACGTGCGCGACTTCAACGCCACAATTCTTGATTGCCTGGGAATTGATCACAGCAAGTTCACATACAAGTTTCAAGGCCTCGATCAGAAGTTGACGAGTCCTGTGCCTGCCCACGTCGTACAGGGATTGCTGGCGTGAGCGCAGGACAGAACCTAATCGCGGGAATACGAAATCTGCGCTTCCGAAAAGTTCCGGCGCAATGGATTTTTGCCTTGGGCCTGAGTGTGCTGCTTGTGACGTTGCCATTCGCTCTCCCGCTGGATGGGCGGCCGCATGCCGACGCGCTTCAGTTTCTTGGCCGCTTTCATCCTCTGCTCGTGCACCTGCCGATTGGCATGCTCGTGTTGCTGCCGCTGCTCGAACTTGCCGGGACAACGCGCCTCGCATTGCGGGAAGCCGCGGGCTTCGTGCTGCTGCTGACGTTGGCTACTGGCGCCCTGGCGTTTGTATTTGGAATCCTGCTGGCGTATGGCAGCGGGGTCATGGGCGTCACCGTCACGCGTCACATGTGGGGCGCTATAGCGCTGCTGGTTGAATTAATGTTGTGCGCCGCCGCGCGTCCCGCATGGGTGTCAGGACAATTCCACCGCATTTATCCTGCGCTGCTCGTCTTGACCTTGCTCACGCTTACTTGGACGGCGCATCAGGGAGGTTCCCTCACGCATGGAAGCGATTACCTGACTCGCTATATGCCGGGCCCATTGAAGCAACTCTTCCCGTCGGCGTCTGCGGCCTCTGATGCTGCCTACGTCGGCTCAGTCTACGCGCGCAATATTCATCCCATCCTCGATGCCAAGTGCGTTTCGTGCCATGGAGCCAGCAAGGTGCAAGCCGGCCTGCGCCTTGATTTCTATGATCTGCTGATGAAGGGAGGCAAAGATGGCGCGGTCGTTCAGCCGCGAAATCCGGATCGAAGTCTGCTACTGCAGAGAGTTATGCTTTCCCCAACCGATCGTCACTTCATGCCTGCCGAAGGCAAGACGCCTCTAACCGTCGACGAAATCGCGACCCTCCGCGCCTGGATTCTTGCCGGAGCTTCCCCCTCAGCGGCCAGCATTCCAGGAATTTCTACGGCGGAGAAAAACGCAGACTTGCCGCTTCAACCGGTTGGCGACTATAGCAACATGATGAATGAAATTCGCCAGATGCAAAACTCGGAGGGCGCCAAACTGGTCGCAGTATCGGCAACGCCCTCCGATGGCCTGATTCTTAGAACGAATGATGTCGCCTCCAAATTCGACGACGCACAACTCGCCCGCTTCCAACGATTCGCGCCGTTCATTGTCGAGGCCGAACTCGCACGCACGGCAGTCACCGACGCATGCTTCGACATCCTGAGCAAGTTCTCGAACCTGCGTGCTCTTCACCTGGAGGGGACCGCGGTCACTGGTCGCGCGCTCGCGAAGCTCTCGCCTCTATCGCAGCTCACGTACTTGAACCTGAGTGGGACCAAAGTCACGAGTGACGCGCTGGCTCCGTTGAAGAGTATGCCAAACCTGCGCCACATCTACTTATTCAACACGCCCGCGGAGCCCGCCTCCACAGCCACGAACAGGAGCACACCATGACAGGCACCATCGCGAACATGGGTCGGCGCACATTTCTCGCTGCCGCCGGAATGACTGCGCTCGCGCAGGGACGCTCCCTTTCCGCGTCCTCGAATTCTTCCTTCTCACCGCTTCAACTCACGGGCAATGGCGAGTGGACCTATGCGGTTGTACCCAACTGGGGAGCCTTGCCTGTGGGCACGTCGTTTGGAGGAACGCATGGCGCCATCGCCCAGGACAAGGCCGGCAATATATATGTCAGCACCCAGAGCGACACCGGCGTCCTGGTCTACAGTTCGGATGGCCGCCTGCTAAGAAAGATCGCGACCGCCTACCCCGAGATCCACTCTCTCTTCTTTGCCGCAGAGGGCGGCGAAGAAGTTCTATACGTCACGGTGCAGAAAGGCACTCCCCAGGGAAACTGGCTTTTCTTAAAGATGAAGACTGACGGTACCGTCCTGCTGAAAATTACGGCTCCTCCACAGGCGGGATTCAAGTCGCCCAATGAATGGCGCATCACTGCGGCCCTGCCCACGCCGGATGGTTCCATCTTCATCGCCAATGGCTACGGCGATTCGCGCATCTTTCGTTTCGACAAGAATGGAAACTACAAAGCAAGCTACTCTGAAATGGGCAGTGGAGACGGGCAGTTGAATTGTAGCCACGGCCTCTCGCTCGACACGCGCTATGACCAGCCACTTCTTCTGGTGTGTGATCGCGAGAACCGGCGCCTCTGCCATTTCGATCTGGACGGCCGCTACGTACGAACGATCACGCAGCGTCTGCGGCGGCCGTGCCACGCAAGTTTTCACGGCGACTATGCAGTTGTTTCAGAGTTGGAAGGCCGCGCCACCATTCTTGACCGCGACAACGTTCCCGTCGCATTCCTTGGGGATAATCCGCAGAAATCGCAATGGGCTAACTACGATCTCGATCCGCATGCGATCAATGCCGCGGTCTTCAGCGCCGCGCACGGCTGCTTCATCGATTCCGAGGCAAATATATTCGTGTCCGATTGGAACCACACGGGACGCCTTACGAAATTGTCCAGAGTGAAAGCGTTATAGGCAGAACACGAGCCCTTCTACGCGAGGGATGGCTGCTTAGCGCTCTGTCGATTCTGAGCCAGCGAGTGCCGGTCCGACAGCCACTCCGCGACAATCCAACAAGCTCCCACAGCGGTCAGGTTATAGGCGTTCGCTCCCCAAGACCCATGATCGTGGGGCGCGGCGAAGATGAGAGGCGCCAGCGCGAGAGCGCTGAAGACAAGCAGCATTAGTCCGAGCAGCCTCGCCGCCAGAACGTCCAGCACTCCCGTGGCGATGCCCAAACCTGCCAGCACGAAGGCAATCCCGGTGAACACTGCCCAGAAAGGCGGTCCGAGCGGAATCCATTTGGGGATCATAGGAGTCACCGTCCAAACGGCAGTCAGGTGGGAGAGGCCGAAGTCGACCGCGCAAAGCCCAAAGGTCCAGCGAGCGGCCAACGCGGCTCCGTGCGAAAGCGAGTCTCGCTCTGCGAGCGCTTTCCACACGACCAGGGCTGCAATAAAAAGAATGATCTCCTGGCAAACATCGCCGAGAACACCGAAGTAGATGTAAGCGTGCTGTCCGCGGATGTGAGGCCCCCAGTAGAAGCGAGGCAAAGGAAACAGCACGAAAATTCCGTAGAGGACGGCGAGCGCCGCCGCCGCGAGGCGCCTGCTCCCACGCCACAACAAGGCAATCCCCGCAACCACCAACCACACCGCCGCAATGTACGCAAAGACCTTGGCGCCAGGAACATGATCGCCCCAAGCCTGAAGCGGCTGATCGGAGGGATCGAACTCTCCCCAGATGAGGTCCGTGATGCCGTAAAAGACCGCTGCGAGGCCGTAGACGTAAACGCCGATTCTCATAGTCGCGCCACCGAGCGTTTCAGTGGGGCAATCGTAATGAGGAGCCACTGCGAAGGTCAAGAAGGATCATCACGGGCGCGCGCAGCTGCTGAACTCGGGCGATGGCGAGCAGTCGCGCGACTTGAAAACGCACTGCTATTCGCACCGCAGCGATATCGCGGATCGACTTTTCCCGCGCGGCGCGCAGGAATGTAGCAGGCAAAAAGAGCAACCAGAATCAGCGCCGGCAACACGACCGCCTGCGCCGCGTGCGCGCCCGGCTCTACGATCTCCCGTGTGTACTGAAGAACTCCCAGACGATGGCGATCGTCGATTGATGGTAGGTGTGACCAAAACCTAACTCCCGCAAGAACTGTACTTCTACCGATTGATTCGCTCTCTGCACTTCGAACCTCGGAAGGATGCTGTTTTTCGCGCAGAGAGGAATGTCCTTTGGCAGTCCATCCGCAGCCAGCCAGTAATCCACATCCACGTCAACGCCGGGCACGTCGAGATTCGATTCGCCCCAGCCTGAGAATGTTCCTCCACAATAGGGAATCGTCGGGTCGGTGTCCCCGTGCATTTCCAGTACACTGACGGGTTGAGACGGCAGCGGCAGCACGATGCCAGGGTTGCCAATCCACACCGTCCCTGATAGCGGAGCGCACGCGGCAAACAGATCCGCATGCTCAATACACATCCGCTGCGTCATCATTCCGCCGGACGAAAATCCCATGACAAAGACCCGCGCGGCATTCACACCGTGACTCGCTACGAGTTCGGCTGCAATGTTTGCGAGAAACCCAGAGTCGTCAGGCGGTGTCGGAAAAAAGCTGTCAGTGCCAAACGATTCCCAGAAAAACGCGCCCCCCGTCTTGCTTGATGGAATCGGCTTCCAGGTCGAAATCGGCTGGACGACCAGAAACCCGTTAGCGTCAGCTAGCTGGTCCCAGCCCATCGCGTGGTAGACCGTCAACGGCGGATCATTCGCCGCAGCGACAGCGGTACCATGCAGCACCATGACCATCGCGAGAGAAGATTGCAAAACAGGTGGAGTGTAGACTTCGTAGGTTCGCGTCAGTCCGTTCCAGACGGTTGTGTGGGTAGTGAGCGTGCCTTGTTGCGCTCCGGCCAGAGAGCACGCCAGTAGGACGAATGTGGCGGTTTTCACTGCATCCTCCGTTACATCACAGACGTATTGAGCGGAGATGGCCCGACTGTTGTTGGAGATCGAGAGTTTCTTCCTCGATCCGCGGCATTGTGGCCGCAGAAACGGGTAAGGACAATGGCCCAAGCGTGCTATGTACTGTTTGCCGGCTGCCTTGAATTGGCGGGACCTTCGCTGGATGGGAGTTTTTGCGGGCGTCGAGCGAGAAGCAGCGGGTTCTTAAAGGGCCGGCGGGACGATGCTCATGCCGACATGTGAAGCTCGGAGCAGGTACGTGGACTCGCTCTCAACGGCATGTGGAATGGCATGTAACCGGCGTAAGTCTTTTAAAAATGGTGGGCGCTATAGGATTTGAATTTTGGGTAGACGTAGTTCCAATAATATAGAGACCACGGCGGGCACCGTAAAGCAGTGGAAGACAGCGGTAAGGAGTGATAACGGATCACAAATGGATCACGGCTCGTGCCCATCTGAAAAGTGCCAACCAGGTGGCCACAAAACCTGAGATCGTCAATTGGGACGGGTCAAATCGGCATGGCCTGTGTCGGCGACCGAGTTTCAAGTTCGGCGTGGCAACAATTTAGAAATTGATAGCGACAAGCCCGTTTCAAGGGACTGATAGTCAGCGAGGCTTCAAAGAGTGCGCTGGCCAGTTCTCGACAGTTGAGAGCCAGACTTTAACCATATTCCTGGGCTGGCCGACTTCACGGGACTAATCGTACAGATGAAAGCTCGATAGTGCTGAGTGAGATGGGTTAGTTGGATTGCTAGTTCCAGCATCTCGTCGCGGAACCGTACATCGTGGCGCTGTCTCGTCGTCAGGTTATGGATGCGAGCGAACCTCCGTTTTCGATCCTTCTTGCGATGTCCTCTAGTCACTCCGTTCTCAACGCTTCCATCGGCTCTGCCTTTCCTGCGCGTATCGCCGGCCTGAAGGTAGCCACCAGCAGGGGCGCCAGCAGGACCAGTAGGGATGCAAGGTAAAGGCGCAGGTCATCCGGTTGCACCCCGTATAACTGACTGCGTAACAGCCTGTTCGCCGCCAGCGAGACCACAGTACCGGCCGCCAGGCCTATCGCTGCCGGGACCATCGCCCGCCGCACGAAAAGTCGTGTAATGTCACCCCGTGTCGCTCCGAGTGCCATCCGGACGCCAATTTCCTGCGTGCGCTGCGCAGCAAAATGCGATACCACTCCATAAATTCCAACACAGGCCAGCAGCAATGCAATCCCGGCAAATGACGCAACCACCGCTGCGTTCAGCCGTGGTTGCGCCACAGCATCGCTTAGTAGCTGATCCATCGTCTCGATCTTGCCTACCGACTGACGCGGATCTGCCTGGTATACCTGCTCGCGGGTCGAGTTTGCGAGTTGCTCCGGCGGCACATTCGTCCGCACCATAAAGTAGCGATGCCAACCGCCATTGGTGTTCGCAGGCCAGTAGACGACCGGTCCAGGCTCCGCCGCGATCGCTCCAGATATCCCTCGCACATCGGCAACCACCCCCACAATCTCGTGCGCCTGGCCATCCAAGAGCAGATGATGTCCGATTGGATTTCCGTTCGGCATAAACTCCCGCACCAATGCTTCGTTCACGAGTACCGGTGGTACTGTCGAGACCTGGTCCGCTGCGGTAAACGCTCTCCCTGTCAGCAATGGCGTCCCGATCGCCACCAGCAGATTCCCGGCGATATTCCGGATTTCCGCGCTGACTGCCGGCTGATTGGCAACCTGCGGCAGCCAGTCCGCGTTGAAGCTGCCGCGCACATGAAAATCGGTCACTGGCGGCGCACTGATCTGCCCCGCAGCCTCTACTCCAGGGAGATTTTCAATTCGTTATTGCACGTCGTTGTAGAAATTGGCTACCGTTCGGGCGTCGTGTCCCACGGCAACAACACGAAACGTCAGCAGGTGTTCCGGCTCAAATCCCAGTGGCTGCTTCATCAATTCCACAGCGACTCCGCCAGAAGCGACGCACCAACCAGCAGCACAAGAGACAGACCTACCTGCACCCCCACCAGGACGCTGCGCAACCAGTTGCCCGCTGCTCCTTCGAGGCGTGTGTCACCCTGCTTGAGCGCCGAATGCAACTGCACCTTCCGTGTCTCCAGCACCGGAACCACTCCGAATACGATTCCAGTTGCCACCGAAATCAGCAGAGCGACCCCAGTCACAATACCGTCCATGTGAATCGTGCCTGACTGCCCCAGAATCCCGGGCAGGCTGGTAGCGGCGATGCGAGTCAGCACAAATGCCAGGAGGATTCCCGTACCGCCGCCTGCCAACGCAAGGAGCACACTCTCCACACAAAACTGAAAAGCCACGCGCCGTCCCGAGGCACCCAGCGCCCGCCTTAGAGCGACCTCTCGCTGCCGAGTCGTCGCCCGAGACAAGAGCAGGTTGGCCACATTGATGCAAGCGATCATCAGCAGCAGCGCAGACGCGATCAGCAAGGCAACCAGTGCCGGTTGCACGTTACCGTACCAGTCCTCGCGCAGCGTCTCGCTCGTGAACCTCCACGCGCCGTCGCTAGACGGATACTCCCTCCTGAGCTGCTCCCCGATCCGATCCAGATCGCCCTGAGCTTGCGCCAGGGTTACGCCCAACCGCAACCTCCCAAATACATTGGCGTCCCGCTGGTCGTCGCCCCGATCATTGCCCCAGCTATTCGGAGTAGACTGCGCCGCGTGCCACAGCTCCACGTCTCCCGACGCTGAAAAACCTCGCGGCATCACGCCCACAATCGTCGCCGTCTGCTGCCCCAGCTTCACCTGTTCTCCGATGACGTTCGGATCACCTCCGAAGAGCCGTTGCCATCCGGGATAGCTCAACACCACGGTTTGCGGGGCATGGGGCGCGTCGTCTCTCGCATCGAATACGCGCCCTAGCATCGGCGCCGTGGCGAAGACATCCCAGAATCCTGCATTCGCTCCCGCTCCCTTCACATAAACAGGCAACTTCTTTCCCGCTATCAGGGTGCTCTCGTCGAAGTACAATAACGCCAGACTGGAGAGGCTCCGGTTTCTCGCCTCAATGTCATAGAATCGCGGACCCGTCATCAGCCCCCCAGCCGACCGCCCGGCAAGCCGTGTGTCGTAATCGCGATAATCCTCTCCGACTGTGGATAAGGCAAGCTCCTGAGCAGCGTCGAATACACCACCGTGAACATCGTTGTCGTCGCCGCAATCCCCAGTGCCATCGTCAGCACCACGACGAGCGTGAACCCCGGCGAACGCCTCATCTGCCGCAGCGAAAATCTTATGTCCCGCGCCAGATATTCCAGCAAGGGCAACCCTTCCTCTGCGTGGTATTGCTCTCGGATCGCCTCCAAAGAGCCAAGTTTCAACCGCGCCTGCCTCCTCGCCTCTTCCTCCCTCATTCCGGCCTGTATATTGGCTTCCGCCTCGCGCGCTACATAGTCTTCCAACTCTTCACGCAGCCTTTGATCACCGTGCCGGCCAGTAACAAAATTGCGCAGACGGATCAGGCATCGACTGAGAGTCTTCATGCCAGATCCTCCGCTTTCACCTCGAAGAAGCGGGCAATGATTGCCGCCTTCTGCTCCCAGTCGTGCTTCTCGGTTTCGAGGAGCTTGCGACCCGCGCGTGTCAGCTTGTAGAACCGGGCACGACGGTTGTTTTCTGAGGGGCCCCAATCTGATGCAATCGCCCCTTCTTGCTCTAGTCTCAGGAGGACTGGATAAAGTGTTCCCTGATTGACAAAAAGGATGTCTCCACTAATCTGCTCGATACGCCGGGCAATGCCATATCCGTGGAGTTCCCCCATGACATCTAGGGTCTTCAGCACCATCAGCGCCAGCGTTCCCGGTTGTACGTCCTTTTTCGCTTTCATAAAATCTGGTGCCGTCACCCCTTAAATTTGGTTACCAACAGGAGCATCTCACAGTCCCATTGGGAAAACAACAGAACCGGTAAAAGGGACCAACAGTTCGAATCACCCATCCCTTGGCAGTTTCAGGTCACAATCCTGTGTACCGGGTGCTGCCTGCCATTAGGTGTAGTCGAGAAGTCCCTTGGTTCGCGCATTATCGCCGAAGCACTCATCGACGATTGGTAACGGGAAGTCGGCCAGTGTTTACTAACTTCTGGCAGCGAAAGCTCAGTTGGCGAGAACAATCGGTTCGGTCTCTCGAAGCGGAATTGACTGCAGCGTAGCAGAGTGCCGAAAGCACTCTGCGCTATCGGATCGCCAGACGGACCACGCGTCCTTTAGCTATTGAAAAATAAGGCGGTGATCCGATAGCGGTTCGTAACTATTTGAAAAATGGTGGGCGCTATAGGATTCGAACCTATGACTTCCACCGTGTGAGGATGGCACTCTACCGCTGAGTTAAGCGCCCTGCGTGAATCATTTATTCAAACATTAGCGCGCAGATTATGCAACTCGCGCGTCGTTACTGGGCGGCTCTGGAACGAGGGGACTCGCGACCCCGCGCCGGTTCCGCAACCATGTGGAGACAGCCGCCCCCAGGCTGTCCGATCGAACGCCGCTCGAGCTGGCATTTTCATCAACTTCGAGCTTTTCGATGTTCGCATGTCGCCGTGTTCAGGCACTCATCCGCCAGCCGCAACCGCTCCACCGGCTTTCCGCCGACGATATGCGACTCCACGATTTCATCAACGTCCGCTTCCGTCACGTGACCATACCAAACGGCATCTGGATAAATCACGACGTTCGGCCCATGCTCGCATTGGTCGAGGCATCCTGCCTGGTTCGCCCGCACTTTCCCCTTCAGCCCGCGCTCCGCCAATTTTTGCTTGAACAACTTCTGCAGCTTTGCCTCGGCCAACGGATCGCAGCACCCTCTCGGATGCCCCGCTGGACGCTGGTTTCCACAAACGAAAATATGTTTCTCAAATTTTGGCATCAAGCCACCGTCGGCATGCGGACTTCCTCTGCGGCGCCAAGTTCCGCATCCCAGATTCCCTCGAAATCCACGAAGAATCCCTGCACCTCGATGTCAGGAATCGCCGCCTTCAAAATCGCCGCTGCTCGTCGCAATTCGCGCTCATGATGCTCCGCCTCCGCTCCGGCATCGTCGCGAAACGCAGCCAGTCCGCCATACGCGCCGCAATCAGAGTGCACCATCAGGATCACGCGCTTCGTTCCGTGCAGCCGCATCGACTTGCGAATCTGATCGAGCACGAACTCGCGATCGGCATCGTGTTCAGGCGATGCCATGCACTTCGCGCCTCCGGCAATCTTGATGGGATCGGAATTCACCACGCCAATTCGCTTCAGGAACTTCCGGAATCCCAGCTCAAAGCGGTTATCGAAGCACCACAAGATTGCCGCGTCGCAGTGATACTTCTCGCGCGGAGCATCGAAGTGGAATAACTTTTTCACGACGTCCTCCTCGACCAATCGGCTCTCTGATTCATCTTACCCGAGGAAGTCGGCACGGCCAATTCAGCCGGCCGCATCGCGAGAGTTCCGGAGCACAGTGCGAACTCGCCCCCGCGTTGCTATTCGCCGCTCCGGCACGATAAAATCATTCGTACACGTCTTCTCCGCTCTTATCCCTAGAACTTTTTTCTCCAGGAATTCCCGCGGGTGAGGAGTGTGCGACCCCGAGCGCAGCGCAGCCATCTGCCTGCCCGGACTTTTCCGGACGGAGTTGGACGTGAAAAAAGGGAAGACCGCGGTCATCGTTGGCGCCCAGTGGGGCGATGAGGGCAAAGGCAAAATCGTCGACGTTCTTTCGGAGAACTTTTCCGTTGTGGCCCGCTATGCTGGAGGCCACAATGCCGGCCACACCGTCATCATCAACGGCAAGAAGTTTGTGCTCCAGCTTGTGCCCTGCGGCGTGCTGCGCGTCGGCTGCCGCAGCGTCATCGGCAACGGTGTCGTGCTCGACCCGCTCGCGTTTTTGAAAGAAGTCGGCGGCCTGCGCGAAGCTGGCGTCAAGGTCGATGGCAACCTTTTCGTTTCGAATCGCGCTCACGTCATCCTGCCCTACCATCGCATGATCGAACTCGCGGCCGAGAATGCGCCCGGGCGCGTTAAGATCGGCACCACCTCGCGCGGCATCGGCCCCGCATACGAAGACAAAATGGGACGCCGCGGCCTCCGCGTCGCCGACCTGCTCGACCTGCAGTTGCTCAAAAAGCACATCGAAAACGCCGTCCGCGAGAAGAACATGATCGCGCACGCACTCTTCAATTCCGAACCGCTCGATGCCGACAAGATGTACGTCGAATACGCCCAGGCCGCGGAGAAAATTGCTCCCTTCGTCGCCGACACTGCAGTCCTGTTGAACCAGGCGCTGACTGCCGGCGAATCGATTCTCTTCGAAGGCGCGCAAGGTACGATGCTCGACATCGATCACGGCACCTATCCATTCGTGACGTCTTCGAGCGCAACCTCGGGCGGCGCAGTCATCGGCACAGGCGTCGCACCCAACGCCATCAACTCGGTCATTGCAATTACAAAAGCCTATTGCACGCGCGTGGGCGAGGGACCATTTCCTACGGAAGATCACGGCGACACCGGCGACAATCTTCGCAAGCGTGGCAATGAATACGGCGCCGTCACCGGGCGCCCCCGCCGCACCGGATGGCTCGATCTTCCGTTGCTCCGTTATTCCGGCATGATCAATGGCACTTCATGGCTGGTCGTCACCAAGCTCGATGTGCTCGACAATCTCGCCGAAATCCCCGTCTGCGTCGGATACAAAATCGACGGAAAGCCCACCGTCGAAGCTCCTGCGCATGCCAGCGGCTACGAAAAAATTGAATGCGTCTATCAGAAACTTCCGGGCTGGCAGTCCTCCACCGAAGGTATTACCGACTATGCCCGCTTACCCTCAAAGGCGCGCGACTACTTGGCTTTCATCGAAAAGGAAGCTGGCGCGAGCGTCGGCATGATCTCCACCGGCCCCGACCGCAACCACACCATTCTCGTGGACGACTTCGTTAAGGAGTTGAAGGCCGCCGCGCAGAAAGCCTAGAATGTCTTCCCCGGCTGACCTGCTCAGCTGGGAAGGAGCGAAACGATGGTGGTGTTGGCGGTTACCTGGATGGCGAAAGTTGGGCACGAAGCCGAAGTTACTACACTCTTTGAAAAGCTAACCGAGCAATCGCGCAAGGAACCCGGCTGCGCCATGTACCAGGTGCATCGCCACAAGACCGAACCGCGGCGCTTCTTCATCTACGAGCAATACAAAGACGACGCCGCTCTCGAAGCCCACCGCGCCGCTCCTCATTTTCTGCAGCATGCAAAGAAGGATCTCCCTCGGATCGCCGACCGTGTCGAGGGTCACCTGTTCGAGCCGCTAGGATAGTTATTGGAGCCGCGGACGCCTTCGTCCGGGGCTGTGCGCGAAGCGCGCAATGAAGATGTTACGGTGTGGCTATTTCGGGGGAGCTTTGTCCATCATTAATTCACCGCCCGAAGCGTAGCTCTCCTTCGATACCTCATGGAACGCGACCATGATCCCTTCGCGCCGGGCGCCCGCTTCTTCCACAAGCGCGTCGGTAATCCGCTTCGCGATCTTCCGCTTCTGATCGGCGGTTCGTCCCGCCAGCATCGTGATTTGCACCATCGGCATAAGAAAATACCAGTTGTCCAATTGTCCGCAAAACCTCACGCTGCGTCGACAGGCCTCAAGCTCCATCCGTGAGGACCCGTGGAAATCCGTGGCCTACTTCGCCAATTCGTAACCGGCAAAGAAAAAGCTCAATTCAAACCGCGCCGTCTCCTCCGCATCCGAGCCATGAATCGCGTTGTGCTCGATGTTGGTTGCCCACTTCTTGCGGATCGTCCCTTCCTCCGCCTGGGCCGGATTGGTCGCGCCCATCAGCTTTCGCAGATCGGCGATGGCGTTTTCCTTCTCGAGCGCCAGCACAACGATCGGCCCGCTCGACATGAAATCCGTCAGCGTATTGAAAAATGGACGGCTGGCGTGCACCGCATAAAACTGCTCGGCCTGATGTTTCGAGATTTCCAGCATCTTCATCGCGAGGATGCGGAATCCGTTCTTTTCAAACTGCTCGATGATGTCGCCCACCGCATTGCGGCGAACGGCGTCCGGCTTAACGATAGTGAATGTCCGTTGCAGAGTCTTCATAAGTTCGGTCGCTAGTCCTTGTGCTTTAGCCTAAAAGTTTTGTCATTCCGAGCGAAGCGAGGAACCTGCTTCTCGCAGCAAGCTGCAAAACTAAACTCCCACTCCAATCGCCGCCGCCAGCGTCTCTCCGATCGCCGCGGGCGATTTCGCCACGCGAATCCCGCATCCTTCCAGCGCCTTGATTTTCTCTGCCGCCGTGCCCTTACCGCCGGAAATGATCGCTCCCGCGTGTCCCATGCGTCGCCCCGGAGGCGCGGTCTGCCCGGCTATAAACCCGACCACCGGCTTCTTCATGTGAGCCTTCACAAACTCCGCCGCCTGTTCCTCGGCATTGCCCCCGATTTCGCCGATCATAATAACCGCATCGGTCTCCGGATCGCGATTGAACAGATCGAGTGCATCGATAAAGTTCGTACCAATAATCGGATCGCCGCCAATTCCGATCGCCGTGGACTGTCCAATGCCGCGTTGCGTCAGTTGATGCACAGCCTCGTACGTCAGCGTGCCCGACCGCGAAACGATCCCAATCGATCCTTCTTTATGAATTGACGCCGGCATGATTCCGATCTTGCACTTCCCCGGCGAAATAATTCCCGGGCAGTTCGGTCCGATCAGCCGCGACTTCCGATCCTGCAGAAACTCCCAGGCCTTCACCATGTCGAGCGTCGGAATGCCTTCGGTGATGCACACAATCAAATCGATCTCTGCATCAGCCGCTTCCATGATCGCGTCCGCCGCAAATGGCGGAGGCACAAAAATCACCGTCGCATTCGCCCCTGTCTTGTCGGCCGCCTCGCGCATGGTATTAAAGATCGGCCAGCCCTCATGCGTCGTGCCGCCCTTGCCCGGAGTGACTCCGCCAACAATCTGCGTGCCATAAGCCTGGCTGGCCTTCGCGTGAAATGTTCCCTCGCGCCCGGTTAAACCCTGTACCAGAACCCGCGTATCCTTATTCACTAAAATTGCCATATGAAAGTTACCTCGTAATCCTCTGTGCTACCCCGTCTCCCCTGTGGTGAGTCTTGTTCTTAGCGCCACTCCGTAACGCCAAGCGTCCCGCGAGCCGCGGCCACGACCTTATCCGCCGCGTCTTTCATCGTGTCGCTAACCACAAAATTCAACCCAGAGTTCATCAGGATCTTCTTTCCTTCGTCCACATTCGTGCCTTCGAGCCGCAGCACAATCGGCAGCCTCATGTTGGTCTTCCGCGCAGCTTCCACCACGCCGGTAGCCAGAGTATCCACGCGGAGGATTCCGCCGAAAATATTGATCAGCACCGCCTTCACATTCTTATCGCTGAGCAGAATCTCGAACGCATGCGCCACCTGCTCCGAGCTCGCGCCTCCGCCTACGTCCAGAAAGTTCGCCGGCATGCCGCCCGCATACTTGATGATGTCCATCGTCGCCATCGCCAGGCCCGCGCCGTTCACCATGCAGCCAACGTTTCCATCGAGCTTGATGTAGTTCAAGCTGTACTTCGACGCTTCGACTTCCAGCGGATCCTCTTCCGTAATATCGCGCAGTTCGCGCAGATCGGCATGTCGGAACAGCGCGTTGTCGTCGAAGTTGATCTTCGCGTCGAGCGCGAACATTCGCCCGTCCGTCGTCGTGATAAAAGGATTGATCTCGAGCAGGGAAGCGTCCGTATCCAGAAACGCCTTATAAAGACTGCTCAGAAACTGTACCGCAGGATTAATCTGCTTCGCGCCGAGTCCCAGCTTGAACGCAATCTTGCGCGCCTGAAACGCCTCAAGCCCCATGCCCGGATCGATGTGCTGCTTCAAAATCGCATCCGGATTCTCCGCGGCAACCTGCTCAATCTCCATCCCGCCCGCCGCCGACGCCATGAACACCGGTTTGCCCTCGGCACGGTCGACGAGAATTCCCAGATACAGTTCCTTCTCGATCGGCAGCGTCTCCTCGATGAGCAGTCGCCGCACGATGCGTCCTTCCGGCCCGGTCTGGTGCGTCACCAGCTTCATGCCCAGCATTCTCGCCGCGAGTTCGCCGGCCTCATTCACCGACTTCGCAATCTTCACGCCTCCGCCCTTGCCGCGGCCGCCGGCATGAATCTGCGCCTTCACTACCACTCCCGTCGCGCCCGAGCTGAACAGTTCTTTCGCCGCTGCCTCCGCCTCATCCTGCGAGGCAGCCATCGTCCCACGCGGCACGGTCACGCCGTATTTTTTAAGGATTGCCTTTGCCTGATATTCATGAATTTTCATAATGATGACTCTTCAGTAAATTTCTGGAAGGACCCTGCTTGCGGCGTCGCACTGCGGGCAGCAAACTTTTAATTCTATAGAACCCCCGCAGATTAGGGCAAACCCCGGTGCGCAGTTTTGTGCCGGACCAATGTGATCTGCGGACAATGTTTTTCATAGGGCGGCATCCCGAAGCCCCGCGTGTTTGCCGGCGGGGCGAGGGGTCTCCGAATTCCTTGGTCAACGCGCGACTTTTCCGACTCCTCCCACATCAAAACAAGAACGTCCGCCGCAAGCTGCCAGTATCATCGTAAGCGCCTGTCATGAAGATTGTTTCTCTCAACGTCGCGCGTCCCCGCCTCTTCGCTTACCTGGGAGAGACCATCAATACCGGAATCTTCAAAGAGCCCGTCTCAGGCCCTGTGCAGCTGCGCACGCTGAACCTTGACGGCGATCGACAAGCCGATCTCACCGTTCACGGTGGCCCATTCAAGGCTGTTTACGGTTATCCCTCGGAGCACTACGAATTCTGGCGTCACGAGTTGCCCGGGATGAATCTCCCTTGGGGAATGTTCGGCGAGAATTTCACGACGGAAGGATTACTTGAGACCGACCTTCACATCGGAGATCGCCTGCAAGTCGGCACTGCGAAGATTATGGTTCGCCAGCCCCGCGTCCCGTGTTACAAGCTCGCCGCGAAATTTCACCGCACCGATATTCTCGCGCGATTTCTGCGCAGCGGTCGCAGCGGTTTCTATTTTTCCGTCGAGCAGGAAGGCATCGTCTCTACCGGAGATTCCTTCGAATTCCTAAGCCGCGACGCGCAAGGCATTACCATCGCCGAGATGAATCGCCTCTTCGTCGAAGAAAAATATAACCAGGCACTGCTCGATAAAGCGCTCGCCACGCCGGCCCTGCCTGAAGACTGGCGCGATTATTTCAGGGAGCGACTGGTGCGGCCGGTAGTCGGAGAATAGTCGGCGGCTCGTCGGCCGGCTTTGCTTCACGTCCTTTGTGTTCTTAGCGGTTCAAGCTTTTTCTTACCGATAGATTGCTCTGAATCTGCAGAAAATCGGGCGTCATCCCGACGCGCCCGCGTTTTCTCCAGCGGGCCGAGGGATCTCCCGAATACCTTGTAGCTGTAAAGTCAATTGCCGCCTTTGCCTTTCCCCTCCGTCCGAATCGCGGCCTATGCCGTACAATTTCGCCTGACGCATGTTCTCCTGACATGATCCTCGACGCCCTCCACGCCCTCACCAACGCCCGCCAGTCGCTAAGCCGCGAACGAGCGCGCGAAGTCATGTCCGAGGTTCTCTCCGGCAAATGCACCGACGCGCAAATCGCCGCACTTCTCATCGCATTGAGAATGAACGGCGAGACCGTCGAGGAAATCGTAGGCTTTGCCGAAGCCATCCGCGCCGCCGCGGCGCCATTGCCGATCGATCGTCCGAGCGACGAGCGCGCCGGCGACGCCCTCGCCGTTACCGGTACCGGCCGTGATGCACTGGCTGAAGAGTCTCTGGTCGAGTCTTCCTTGGTCGACACCAGTGGAACCGGCGGAGACGCAAGCGGAACCTTCAACATCTCGACTGCGACTGCGTTCGTCACCGCCGGAGCCGGGGTCCGCGTTGCCAAGCACGGCAATCGCAGCATCAGCTCAAAGTGCGGATCAGCCGATGTCGTCGAAGCCCTCGGCATCGATATCCAGCTTTCACCTGCGCGTGCTGCTCAGTGCCTGCGCGAAATCGGAATCTGTTTTCTCTACGCCCCCAACCTGCATCCTGCGATGAAGCAGGTGCAGGGCGTTCGCCGCGAACTACGCATGCGCACCATGTTCAATCTCCTCGGCCCGCTCACCAATCCCGCCCGCGCCTCGGGACAGGTCGTCGGAGTCTACTCTCTCGATCTCGTGGAGAAATTAGCCGAAGCCCTAAGCATGCTGGGCCTGCGCCGCGCGCTGGTTGTTCACGGCCTGGACGGCCTCGATGAAATCACGATCACCGGCACAACGCGCGTCGCCGAAGCCCGCGAGGGCATTGTGCGCTCTTACGAAGTAGAACCAGAAGAATTCGGAATGTCCCGCGCAAGCTTGCAGGATTTATCGGGAGGCGACGCGAAACAGAACGCCGAAATCATTCGCGCAGTTTTGCGCGGAGAAAAATCGCCGCGCCGCGATGTCGTGCTGCTGAACTCCGCCGCCGCGCTGGTAGCCGCTGGCCGCGCCGATCACCTGGCCCAAGCCGTTCCCCTAGCCGCCAACTCCATCGACTCCGGCAAAGCCGCACAAAAACTAGAAGCTCTAGCCAGCTTCACCGCGAACTCGTAAAGTGTTCCCCCGTGTCCGCCGTGGTGAAAGATTTCCTGTCAACCGATCGACACCTTCTCCTTATAAGCCGCGACGTCCACCTTCCACCCCAACTCTTTCCTCATCAAGTCCCGCAACTGTCCCGAAGCGTCCGGCTCCCCATGCACCAAATACGTACTCACAGGCTGGTTTCGGAACGTGCGTAGCCACTGCAGCAGCTCCGGAGGATCCGCGTGATCGCTGAACTGCTCCAGCGCCGCGACCTGGGCGCGAATCGCCACGATCTCCCCGAAGATCTTCACCTCCGGCGCCTTGCTCTTGATGATGGACCCGCGCGTTCCCGGCGCCTGAAATCCGATGAACAGCACGAGATTTCTCGGGTCCGGCAATCGCTGTAATAGATGATGCAGAATGCGTCCGCCCGTCACCATCCCGCTCGACGAAATGATTACCGACGGCGTAGTGACCTCGTTGATCTTCTTCGACTCTTGCGGCGTCGACGCAAACGTGAATCCGGGCCACGACAGCGGCGAGCCATACTTCCGAATCATCTCCCGAGTCTCGTCGCTGTACTCCTCGTCGTGCTTCAGAAAAATCTCGACCGCCTTAATCGCCATCGGGCTGTCGCAAAAAACCGGCAACCGCGGAATAGCGCGCGACTCGATCAGATGTTTAAGAATGAAAACAAACTTCTGCGTGCGCTCAATGGCAAATGCCGGCACAATCACGCTGCCGCCGCGCTCCACGGTCGCCCGAATCAACGCCGCGAGTTCTGGCATTGGATCTTCCTTCGGATGTGTCCGGTTTCCATACGTCGACTCCATCACCACGAGGTCGGCAACCTCTCCCTCTTGCGGACCGGAATGCACAACCTTGCCCGGCGCAATCTTGTGATCGCGCACCCGCCCAATGTCGCCCGTGAACAGCAAGCGCCGCGTCTCCGTGCCGAGCGTCAGCGAAACCTCTGCCATGCACGATCCCAGGATGTGCGCCGCCGGCACGAAACGAAACGATAACTCAGGCGAGAGCGTGACCGTCTCTTCTACCTTCACCGGCTTGAAATACTGCAGCGAACTCTGCGCCTCTTCAAACGTATAGAGGGGCAGCGCCGGATCGTGCTTTGACTTCTTCGTCTTGTTGTAGAAACGCGCATCCTCTTCCTGCAGGTGACCGGAATCGGGAAGAATAATCCCGCACAAATCAATCGTCGGCTGCGTCGCGTAAATCTTCCCGCGGAATCCCGCCTTCACGAGTCGCGGAATCCATCCGCAGTGGTCGAGATGCGCGTGCGTCAGGATAACCGCATCAATCTCCTTCGCCGGAATGGGCGGATCGCTCCAGTTGCGCTCGCGCCACTCCTTCGGTCCCTGAAACAGTCCGCAGTCGATGAGCACCTGAATCCCGCTCTTGCCCGACGGATCGGCGGTGTTTATCAGATGTTTCGATCCGGTAACTGTGCCCGCGGCGCCAAGAAATTGAATGTAGGCCAAGAATTCCCTCCCGAGCAATGGAACGACAAAACCTACCACAGAGGCACAGAGACACGGAGAAGGGCGGAAATGGTAGCAGTGTTGATGTGTTCCTCTGTGTCCTCCGTGTCCTCTATGGTGAAAGGTTTTTTACTTCGCTTCGGACTCAATCTTGAAGGAATTATTCGTCACATTCTTCTCCGGGACGCTGCCGTCGTTCACCACAATCTCCACGGGAGCCGCAGGTGTTTCCACGCGCGTCACGCCCTTATTCTTGGCCCGCACTTCCATCCGCTTCGTAACCTCTCCTCCCGCGAACTTGACCGTGAATGGCACTTCGGCTCCTGCTGTGCCGAGATTATCCACCGTCACGGTCACCATAAAGGTGTTCGCCGCGCTCTTCTGCGAGAACGCCGACTGAATCTTGAAATCCGGCAAGCCGCGGTCGTGGTAAATCCAGTCATCGAAGAACCACTGCAAATCACGGTGCGTTTGCGCCGCAATCAGCTTCGGCATATACGAAGGATCGTTATCCTGCTCCGGACGGTACGCCGCGAGCGCCTTCTTCAACGCCGCATCCCCAACCATATCCCGCAGCATCCACCACACATACATCGCCTTGCTGCGATAGAGTTCCTCGCTCGTCGTATTCACCAGCGAGTGGTTCGACTCGTTGTCCGCACTGGGCGAAGCCTCCGGATTCTCAATCTGCCCAAGCGTCGCGCGATGCCGTCCCATGTAGTCGAGCGCGGCCTTGCGTCCGCCTTGTTGTTCGAGATAGAGCGCCTGCGCAAAATGCGCGAGCCCTTCCTCGATCCACGGACGGAAAGACAAAAACGAAGCGTGCGTGAACTGATGAGCGGCGGCGAGACCGGGGGAGTCTCGAGTTGAGTTGGCGAGCGGAGTGACAAGAAGAACGCCGCTCTCGAAGGGGGAGGCATCCTGATCGGGAAGATCAGCAACGTTTACTCGCTCGCGAGGCGTTCCAAACCACTCACTTATCACCCGAAATGGTGCTTTGGCGGATTCCGCAAAAGCGGCAGCCGCCGAATTGTGACCCGGGAGATAGCGGATTTCCAATCCTTGCTGTTCCACGACCTCGTAAGCGCCAATAAGCAGGACCGGTATGTCGAACCCGATTCTCCGGGGAGCACATTCGCTAAATTCGTACTGGTTCACCTGACTTGTCGCTTCGAGCTTGGAAACTGGACAAATAAGCCCGCCGAGCAGTATCTGCGGTGTGGACGGGTAATCCATCGTCACGGCAGGCTGAATTTTCATTGTCGATTCGGCTTCCCTTGTCTTCCATCGCCCGAGCACTGCGGATAGGCTATTTCCATCCGACAGATTCGCCACTTCGGTCGCAATCGGATACCACGTTACGTAACCGGCTCCTCGGAGCGCCGTGAACTTCGAATCAATCTGATCCCAGTCCGTATTGTCGGCCGCATCCTCAGGAATGCCGATGCGCGTCAGTCGTGTCGCGTCGAGCACAACTACGCCTTCGTAACCGATCTCCAGTTCGATCGTCCCCTTCGGCGCGACCGCCTGCGGCAACGTCACAATCGCTTCTGAAAGCGAGCCAGTGTGATCGATGTCGGAGGTATAGGGCTGCGTGACGAACTGCAAAGGCTTGTCGCCGGCTTTAATCGATCGCCAGTCGAGGGACGAGGAAATCTGCAGCACAGCAATCTTCTGCGGCGTCGACGTGTCATTGCGCAGCGTGATCTTGCCGCGCACGCCAAGCCGGTGCTGCTCCGGTTCCACTTGCAGATTGAGATCGTAGTTGGCAACCGAAAAAGCTTCCCGGTCGAGGCAAAAACAATTCACCACCGAGGCACAGAAGACACAGAGAAAACACAGTAGCCGCTTTTGGTGGGACGTCATTCTTTGTCTGATGAGCTTTGACGCGCCCGGCGCTGCCTGACGATCTCATACAAGACGACCGCTGCCGCAACCGACACATTCAGCGACGGCACCTTCCCCAGCATCGGAATCGAAACCAGGAAGTCGCACTTGCGCTTCACCAGATCGTGCAGCCCTTTGCCTTCTCCGCCCAGAACCAGCGCGCAGTCCATGTTGTAATCGAGAGCGTCATAAGTCTGTTTCGCGCGCTCATCAAGGCCCACGGTCCACACGTTCTGCTCTTTCAGTTCTTCCACCGTGCGCGCGATGTTCGTGACCTTCGCGATCGGCATGTGCTCGCTCGCTCCGGCCGAAGCCTTGGTTACAGTTCCGGTGACGGCGGCTGCGCGACGCTCCGGAATCACAATGCCATTTCCGCCCGCAGCATCGGCCGTGCGCAGGATCGCTCCCAGGTTGTGCGGATCCTCGACGCCATCGAGCACCACGATCAGCGAATATTCTCCGCGCTTCGCCGCAATCACGTCGGCCAAATCGTTGTACTGTTTCGCCGACGTAACGGCGACGACTCCCTGGTGCGCCGCGGTTCCGGCCATGCGATCAAGTTCCGTGCGCTGCAGGAATCGCACGGGAACGCCGAGTTTCCTGCAATCCTCAATCAGTCGCTGCAGTCGCAGGTCGTGGCGTTCCTTCGCCATCCCAACCCACTCAAAGGCCCGTCCCCGCGCCCTGAGCGCCTCGGTCACCGAGTTAATGCCGTAGATGTAGTGCATGAGTATTCAGTGTAATGCGTCAGCTTCTGTCATCCTGAGCGGAGTTGCTTAGCAAAGCGAAACGGCCGCGTAGTCGAAGGATCCCTGGTAATTCGATCGTCCGATTGAGGAATTTCTACGACGAAGCGGCACTCACGTGAGAGCTCCCCTCTGGGTACTTCGTGAGTGCGTACTGAAAGGGATCCTTCGCTTCGCTCAGGATGACAAAGCATGAAGCATACCAACGATCTCGGCCGTCTGCTCTGTGTAATCCTCGTTCGCGGAGGCGTAGAGGATCGTTCCGTCGCGATCGAGAATATACGTCGCGGGTATCGGCAACTCCCAGCTGTCATCGCCGTTCGTGAATGGCAGATTGACGAACGCCCGACGATATATCGCCTCCTGCATCGCCGGCACGCGATAGGTCAGGCCAAACTGGCGCGCGATTTTGTTGCCCGCGTCCGATAGAAGAGGAAAGCGCAGCTTGTGCTGATCGTGCATGAAGAACGCCTGCTTCACCGTCTGCGGAGAGATCGCAACGAGAGTCGCTCCAGCCTCTTCGATGTGCGGAACGACGAGGTTCATCGCTTCCATCTGCCCAACGCAGAACGGGCACCATCGCCCGCGAATAAAGCAGAGTACCAGTCGTCCCTTGGCGAGCAAGTCGGAGGAAGAAACGATCTTGACATTGTGATCGGGAAGTTCAAATGCTGGCGCCTTCGCGCCAACCGCCAAAACGCCCGCCGCAAGGTTTCGCTGCTTGAGTTCAGCGACGGCCTGCGCGTGAATGGCCTGCGTCTCGGCGGGAACATACTTCGCGATCAGTTCCTTCCGCTCCGCAAAAATCTCGCGCAGCGTGCGAACATCAGTGCTCTCGTCGGATTCTTGGAGGGAACGCCATTTCATAGTTAGGTACTGCGAGGTGCTAGGGATCCTTCGCTGCGTTGCCGTTCGCTTCGCTCGCGTCAACTTCGCTCAGGATGACGAGTGAGAAGTGTTTGCCCCTTTTTGCCGGTCATTAATTACTGCTCACTGGCTTCTCACTGCTGACTGATCACTAATCACTAATCACTGCCCTCACATTCCCGGCAGCTTCATCCCAGCAAGCCTTCTCGCGAAGCTTGGCTTGCCCATCTGCTTGAACATCTTTTTCATCTGCGCATATTGGCGCAGCAGGTTGTTCACTTCCTGGATCGTCGTGCCGGAACCGCGCGCGATTCGCTTCCGGCGGCTGCCGTTGATCACTTCATGATGATTGCGCTCGTGCGTGGTCATCGAATTGATGATCGCCTCGACACGGTTGATCTGCTTCTCGTCGACGTTGTCGGCAGCTTTCTGCAGCCCTGAGAACGGGCCGATCGACGGCAGCATTCCCATGATGCTCTTCATCGATCCCATCTTCTTCACTTGCCGCAGCTGATCGCGAAAGTCTTCGAGCGAGAATCCGTCGCCCGACAGCGCCTTCGTCGCCATCTCCTGCGCCTTCTTCTTGTCGATCTGTGATTCGGCGCGCTCGATCAGCGACAGAATGTCGCCCATTCCGAGAATGCGCGACACGATGCGGTCCGGATGAAACGGTTCCAGCGCGTCATATTTTTCGCCGACGCCAATGAACTTGATCGGCTGACCTGTGACTTGCCGGATCGACAACGCAGCGCCGCCGCGCGCGTCGCCGTCCATCTTCGTCAGTACGACTCCGGTCAGCGACAGCTTCTTGTGAAACTCTTCCGCGGAGTTCACCGCGTCCTGGCCAGTCATCGCGTCGGCCACGAACAGAATCTCCGACGGATTCAGCAGCTTCTTCAGCGACTGCATCTCGTCCATGAGTTGGTCGTCGATGTGCAATCGGCCCGCAGTATCGACGATCAGCACGTCGCATCCCGAAACGATCGCCTCGCGGCGCGCCTCTTTCACCAGACGCTCGACAGTCGCCGTGTTCGCCTCTCCAACCTCGCCTTCGTAGATGTGACTCTTCACCGCCTGCGCGACGACCTTCAACTGCTCCCGCGCAGCGGGACGATACACGTCGACCGACACCAGCAGCGGACGATGTCCTCCAGCCTTGAACCAGTTCGCAAGCTTGCCTGAAGTCGTGGTTTTGCCGGAGCCTTGCAGTCCAGCCATCAGCACGACCGTGGGAGGCTGCGACGCAAACTTCACGCGCGCCGTGTCTTTGCCGAGAACCTCGACCAGTTCGTCGCGCAGAATCTTGATGACCTGCTCTCCGGGCGAGAGTGCGGTCATCACTTCCTGGCCAACGGCCTTGGCGCGAATCTGGTCGATGAGCTGCTTGACGACCTTGAAGTTGACGTCGGCCTCAAGCAGCGCGAGGCGGATTTCGCGCAGAGCTTCGTCAATGTTCTCCTCAGTCAGTGTGGCCTGGCCGCGGAGGGTCTTAAAAGCGCGTTGCAGTTTTTCCTGAAGATTCTCAAACATGGGCGAGGGTTATTTTAGCAGTCAGTACACAGTACTCAGTACTCGGTACTCAGTTGGGTGGTTGCTGATTAGGTGTGGAAACCTTTGGCGAAACAATCTTGGTAAGGATGAAGAGGAAGTTGTTTCTGTGCCGTTTTGGGAGATAGTTTACTTTTTAGTTATCCCCACCCCCCCCCGCTCGATCTATTGGAATCATCGGTTTAGGGGGAAATGGCGCGCAAAATCTTGGGGCTCAGTCGCTTAGGGGCAAAATCTTGGGAACAAAGGAGTTAGCCTTGGTGCCTCTGTTTTGTCCGGGCGCGTTCGCTACAGCATGATCGCGCACTTTGAGTATCAGAGGCAAGGTCGGATGTCACAGCAGGGGCTGTGGATTCCCCACCTTGGGTCGCACCATGTCGAAGCGCTGCGTGGTTCTTGTGTACTGGATGCCGCCCATGCGGCCGATCAGGTCGAGGGAATTGCGATCGAGTTTGCCGTCTTTCATGTGGGCGTCGTCGACGTGGATCGAGACGACTCGGCCGAGGACCAGGCTACTGCTCTGGGGCGACGGCGAGAAATCCACGATTTGATGGAGCTTGCATTCGAAGCTTACGGGCGACGCGGCCACGCGCGGCGGCTTGACTACCTGCGACGGCGCGGTCGTGATCTGAGCCAGTTCGAACTCGTTCACCGAGGCGTCGTACTCGCCGCTGGTCAGGTTCATCTTCTCGGCGAGATCGTAGGTGACGACGTTAACCACGAACTCCTTGGTTTCGCGGACGTTGCGCAGCGTGTCTTTGGTTTCGCCCTGACGCAGGCCCGGCGCGAACGCCAGCACCGGTGGATCGATGCACACGGCATTGAAGAACGAAAAGGGCGCGAGGTTCGGATGTCCTGAGGCGCTCAGCGTGGAGACCCACGCGATGGGACGCGGCGCGACCGCATTCAGGATGAGGCCATAGAGTTCAGTGTGCGAGAGATTCGACGGGGTAAATTCCATTCTATGGAGTATAACTTCGGGCTGCGGGCAGCAAGTTACGGCGCCATGTTCGGATTTGCAGATTCGAATCTGGCATATATTGGCTGGTGCAGATCGCACTCGAGGTGGCACACGCGTGAATGCTTGCAGGGTCAGGTGTCTCCCTTTTTTCTTTATCGTCTTCATGAGTTGTCTGGCTGGCGCGCAGAATGCGGCGCGCTCGAAGAACGACATTCCGCGGCTCGTGCATGAGAACGGGCGCCATGCGTTGCTTGTTGACGGCGCGCCATACCTCGTTCTCGGAGCGCAGGTCAACAACTCGAGCGCGTGGCCGGCGATGCTTCCAAAGGTTTGGCCGGCGATCGAATACCTGCACGCCAACACAGTCGAGATGCCGGTGTACTGGGAGCAGTTCGAGCCTGAGCCGGGACGCTTCGACTACTCCGTGCTCGACACGCTGCTGGCGCAGACGCGCGCGCACCATCTTCATCTCGTTGTGCTGTGGTTCGGTACTTGGAAGAACGGAAGCTCGCACTACATGCCCGAGTGGATGAAGCGCTCGCCGGAGCGCTATCCGCTGCTGACGGGCGCGAACGGGCGGCCGGTGGATTCTCCGTCGCCTTTCGCGACTGAGGCTCTGCAAGCGGACATGCGAGCGTTCACGGCGCTCATGCGTCATCTGAAGGCTGCGGACCCGGAGCACACGGTGATCATGGTGCAGGTGGAGAATGAGCCAGGGACGTGGGGCAGCGTTCGCGACTATTCGGCGGCGGCGCAGAAGGCGTTCGAGGCGCCGGTGCCGCGCGAGTTGCTGACCGCTCTTCACAAAGAGGTCGCGCCTTCGACGAATTGGTCGGCGGTTTTCGGCGACGATGCGGAGGAGTTCTTCCATGCGTGGTCGGTCGCGCGCTATATCGAGCAAGTTGCGGCGGCGGGGAAGGCGGTCTATCCGTTGCCGCTCTATGTGAATGCCGCGCTCCGCGATCCGCTGCACCCGAGCCGTCCTCCAAGCTATGAGAGCGGCGGGCCGACGGACAATGTGATTCCGATATGGAAGGCAGCCGCGCCGTCGATCGACCTGCTCGCGCCGGATATTTATCTGAACGAAGGCGCTCCCTACTTGAAGGTGCTGGAGCTCTACGGGCGTCCGGACAACGCGCTGTTTGTTCCCGAGTCGCGGAACATTCCCGCGTATTCGCGATACTTTTTTGCGGCGCTTGGGGATGGAGCGATTGGATTCTCGCCGTTCGGCATGGACTTTACGGGATACGTGAACAGTCCACTGGGCACGACGAAGGTCACGGAGGAAACGCTCGAGCCGTACGCGCTCAACTACAAGCTGGTCGGTCCGATGGCGCGCGAGCTTGCCCGGCTCAACTTCGAAGGTAAAGTTCAGGCAGTGGCGGAAGAGAAGGGGCAGCCTTCGCAGGCGCTCGACTTTGGAGCGTGGACGGCGACGGTGTCGTACGGGCTGGGACAGTTTGGTCCCGGGGAAAATCCGCCGGGGAATCCCGAGCCTGTTGGGCGGGTGCTGGTGGCACGGCTTGGGGACAATCAGTTTCTGGTGGCGGGATTGTTTTGCCGCGTCGATTTTCGGGTGAGCGATGCGGCCTCGGGGAAGCATCGGGAGTTTTTGCGCGTAGAAGAGGGAACGTACGAGAACGGAGTGTTCCTGCGGAGTCGGATTTGGAATGGGGATCAGACGGACTGGGGATTGAACTTTACATCGGTGCCGCAAGTGCTGAGGGTTTCGCTGGCGACGTATTAGGTGTGCTTTGCGCGGAATGGTGTCGCCCCACGGAGCCTGTGTCGTAGCCTTTCTTTCGCCCCTCCGGGGCTCGCACAGTTTCCATCGTCCACCCACGTCTTTACGACGTGGGCTGCATTCTATCGCCGCTTCCGCGGCTCGGGCACTACAGGACCGGCGCTACTTGGGGAAGACTTCTTTTGCGGCTACTACTGTGTTGCTGTGAATGATCACGGTGTCTTCGATGTTTTGCGCGTAGCCGCCGGCGTAGGTCACCATGATGGGGATGTTGCGGGCGCGGGCGACTTGGAAGACCAGCGCGTCGCGCTTCTTCAATCCTTCGATCGACAGACTGAGGCCGCCGAGTTGGTCTTCTTTGTAGGGATCGGCGCCGGCGATGTAGCAGAGCAGGTCAGGCTCGAACTGGCGCAGGCCGGAGCTGATGGCGTTGTCGAGCCAGGCGAGGTAGTCGTCGTCGCCGGTGCCGTCGGGCAGGTCGACGTCGATCGACGACGGTGGCTTGAAGATCGGGTAATTATTGTGTTGGTGCAGCGAGATTGTGAAGACGTCGCCGGCATGGGCTCCGCGCATCTTGCCCTGTGGCGCGTTTTTCGGTTGCTCGACGGTCGACGCCGAGGCCGATGGCAGCAGCGCACTGGCGGTGCGGGTTCCGGCGAAGATTGCGGCGGTACCGTTGCCTTGATGCACGTCGCAGTCGATGGTCATCGCGGTGCGAATCTTGTCGTCGCGCTGCAGGCGGCGGATGGCGACGGCGACGTCGTGGATCATGCAGAATCCCTCGCCATGGTCGGGGAAGGCGTGATGAAATCCTCCGCCGATGCTGATCGAGACTTTGTCGGTGAGAGATTGGCGAGCGGCGAGGATCGATCCGCCGGCGGCGAGCCAGAAGGCTTCGACGAGGTCGCGCGAATAGGGGATTTCCATTTCCATCTCTTCGCGCGGGGTGAGCATGCCGCTCTTCAGCTTCTGGACGTACTCGGGTTTGTGGACGAGCAGGATGTCTTGATCGGTGGCGGGTTGAGGTTCGAGGAAGTCTTCGGCTTGTGCGACGCCGGTTGCGATGAGGCGATCGCGCACGCGGCGATACTTTTCGGCAGGGAAGACGTGGTTGCCGATGGGCAGGTAGTAGGCGTCGCTGTAGATGAGCTTGAAGGGGAGCATGGTGCCGCTACGATCATACTGCTTGCAGTGTCATCCTGAGCGAAGCCGATGCGAGCCCGCGGTCGTGTGTTGCACCTCGGGTTTGGGGAGGAGTTTCTATCGAGAAAGCGTGTAGAGAAAATCCTTAAGAGGTCTATCTTGGCGCAGGCTCGCACGGGATCCTTCGACTTCGCAATACGCCACGCTTCGCGCGACGTATTGCTCCGCTCAGGATGACAAATGTTGGAGGCTGCGGCGGGAAAAGCTAGTGCTTCTTCAGGGGCGGTGCTGTCGGCGCTACCATCGGCCTGCGCACGGGGACGATGGCGCCTTTGGACGGGTCGGCGGCGGCGTTGGCTCTGGTCAGAACTTCCTGCTGGATGTACTGCACGAACTCCTGGATCTGGCGCTGCATCTCTTCCATGCGCTCGCGCATTTGCAGGATGATGGCCATGCCGCTGATGTTTACGCCGAGGTCGCGAGCGAGCGAAAGGATGAATTCCAGACGCTGCAGGTCTTCGTCGGTGTAGAGGCGCGTGTTTCCTTCGGTGCGAGACGGCTTGAGCAGGCCTTCGCGTTCGTAGAGACGCAGGGTCTGGGGATGAATTCCGTACATCTCGGCCACGGCGGAAATCATATAGGCGCCCTTGGATTTCCGTTTCGTCATCGATCTCCTTGCTTCTGAACCTGCATTCTAGCGCACGCCTATTTTAATTGCCGCAGAATCCCGCCAAACCCGGCGCGTGCGGGGGCATCCAAGGTGCCGGAGGAATACTATGGACGAAAATAAAGCGATCAGTGTTATTGAAGATCTTATGGAATCGTGCAAAGACGCACAAAAGGGCTATCAGGATGCCGCCGAGAAGACGAAGCGTCCGGACCTGAAAGCTTTCTTCAACGAGCAGAGCCTGCAGCGGTCCCGCTTCGCGGGCGAGTTGGAAGCGGAACTCATTCGTTTGGGCAAGCCCGACAAGAGGGCGTCGGGATCGGTGGGCGGAAGCCTTCGTCGTGCCTGGATCGATACGAAAGTTGCGATGGGCGGCGGAGACAAGTCGATCCTCGAATCGCTGGAAGCGGGTGAAGACAGTGCGAAGGAGAGCTACCAGAAGGCGCTGACCAGCGATTTGCCCGAGAACATTGCGCAGGTTGTGCGCCGACAGGCCGCGAGCGTGCGGGAGGCGCATGACAGGGTGAGGATGCTGCGAGATCAGGTGAAGGCGGCGTAGGAACGGCGTTCGGCATCTGCGAGAAAAACTTTGGCCACGGATTTCACGGATATTCACGGATTTGAAAACCAGCAAAATCCGTGTTTGATCTGTGAAATCCGCGGCCTATTTTTTATGCGGCGGGTTGAGGCTTTTCGCTTGAGGTGGCGACCATCCGGCTGGCTTTAGGGCGTGGTTGACCAGGTAGATAACGAAGCCGGCTGCGATCAGGAGCATGCCGAAAGGTAAAGGAACTCATGTTCCAAATCTGTTCATGCTCGCTGCGGATGACCGAGAAGCCGAGCAGGAGCATGGGAGGAATGCCAATCGCAATCGCTCCAAACAGGCCGCCGGGAACGCGGAAGGGGCGAGGGAGATCGGGCTCGCGGAAGCGCAGCACGGCCAGCGCTACGAATTCGAGTCCGAGGCTGAAGCCATAGAGAAGGATGTCGATGGTGACCAGCCGGGCAAAGCCAAGGCCCAGGCACATCGCCCATCCGATTGCCAGAGCGATGATGGCGACCCAGGGGGCACGCGATTTTTTCTGTAGCTTGGCAAACACGGCGGGGAGCATGCCGTCCTGCGCCATCGCCAGAGGCAGGCGCGAGTAGCTCATCACCAGGGCGTTGAACATGCCGAAGGCGCTGATCATGCCGCCGAGGACGACGCCGATGCGAAGCAGTGGTCCGCCGAGCAGTCCGGCGATGTCGGCCCAGGATCCGGTCTCCCATGCAGTGGGCTTCAGGCCGGTCATCCACATGGCTGCGAAGGGCAGGACATAGCTGGCTGCGACGATGCAGACGGCGACGAGCATCGCGCGAGGATAGGTGCGCTGCGGACGCTCGACTTCCGTCGCGATGGTGGAGGCATTGTCCCATCCCATGTAGTTCCACATGCAGATGAGGAGGCCGCCGAGAATGTCGACGGTGGAAGTTGTGGGCTTGGTGACGGCGTTGATCAGCGCATGGGTCTTGAATGGGGCGATCGCCACGATGGCGATGAAGGGCGCCGACAGAGCGACGAAGAGCCAGAGGGAAGTCAGGGAGACGACTTTGACTCCAGCGATATTGAGCAGAGCGCAGGCGACGACCACGAACAGTGCGACCCACCATCCGCGATTGCCTTCCTGAAACCAGGGGAACATGCGGGTAAGGTAGGCGACGAAGAGTGTGGGATAGATCGCCATGTCGAAGATGGAGGCGACGAGCGAGAGCCAGGCTTCCTGAAATCCCCAGAAGTTGCCCATGGCGCGGCGCACCCAGGCGTAATAACCGCCTTCGAAGGGGAGCGCGCTCGACAGCTCGCCGATCATGAAGGCCGTGGGCAGGCTCCAGAGCAGCGGCGTGATGAGCAGGATCAGGATGGCGCGTCCGTAGCCGGCGCCGTGCACGATTTCTTCGGTGCCGTAAGTTCCGCCTGAAACCATGAAGAAGGTGGCGGCGACCAGGGGCCAAAGCGTGAGACGGACGAATTTTTTCCGGTTGGGTACGGCGGCGATCGGATGGGGATTGTCGAGTTGTTGTTGCGGGGCGCTAGCTGTTGCCAATTTCTATGTCTGCCTCCTCAAGCGACTCACTCTCACCACCGCGTCTCCCTTGATACACGCGGCTCCCGGGTTCTGAGCGAATTTCCCGGACATGTCGGCTAAGTTAGTTCGCAGTAGTGAGATTACGGGAAATTTCCACAGATGCAAGATTTTTTTGGATTTTTTTTGTGAAATTTTGTACGCGGGAGGTGGGGGACGGAGGTAATGAGTTGCGAGGAGAGTCAAAGGCTTTCACCACGGGGGACACGGAGGAGCACAGGGGGACGCTACTTCTCCCAGTCTCTGCCGTCGACCATGCGTTTGATTCCGTCGCGCAGGCGGAGGACGTTGAAGTTGATCAGCAGACCTACCGGTATTCCACTCAGACGCATGTAGGACAAGAGTTGCGCTTGGTGAATCGGGTGGAGGGCTTCGACGGATTTCACTTCTACTACGATTCGGTGCTCAACGACCAGATCGATACGGTATCCAACTTCGGGCTTGTGTCCCTCGTACACCACTGGCATTGCTACTTCGGTGACGACTTCGAAGCCGCGGTTTCTCAGTTCCTGCGCCAGGCAGGCTTGGTAGGCACTCTCGAGAAGGCCTGGGCCAAGCACGGAATGGACTTTCATCGCGGAATTGACGATCGCCCCAGTGATTTCGTTCACGTGAACGGAGCGCGAGCGGATTGGAGTGGCCATGCTTACTGCATAGCAGATTTCCCCTGTGTTTCTCTGTGATCCCCGTGGTGAAAATTTCGCGGTTGGTTTCAGATCGGGAAAAACGTACTCACCACAGGGGGACACGGGGGAACACGGGGGAACCGCTGAGTTATACCTTCGTCCAGAGTTCGGCCCGCGGATCTTCTGGATTCAGTTTTGCCAATTCGCGGAGTAATTCTTTGGTGCGTTCGTCGTGGGGCATGGAGACGGTGATGGTGATCTCGACGATCTCGTCGCCTCGAACACCTTCTTTGGTCGCGGAGGGGACGCCTTTTTCGCGGAGGCGCAATTTTTGGCCGGACTGCGTTCCGGGCGGAATCTTGAGCAGGGCTCGGCCGTCGATCGTGGGGACTTCGATTTTCGCTCCCAGCGCGGCTTCGGTGGCGCTTACCGGGACGGTGAGGTAAATATCGTCGCCATCGCGGCGGAAGATTGGGTGTGGCTCGGTGCGGATGATCGCGTAGAGATCGCCGGGCGCGCCGCCGTGGGCTCCGGCATTGCCTTTGCCGGGAATGCGGATGCGCTGGCCGTCGCGGGTGCCGGCCTTGATGCGGACCTCGAGTGGCTCCGTTTTTGTCACGGTGCCTTCGCCGTGGCAGGTGGGGCAGGTCGTGAGATTCTTGCCGGTGCCGTGGCAGCGCGGACACTGCACGTTGAACTTCATGCGGCCGCCGGTCTGGGTGATCTGTCCTGTGCCGTTGCACTCGGGACATTTGCCCGGAGCTTCGAGCGAGCCTTGACCGTGGCAATTCGGGCAGACGTCGTGGCGCGTGATGTTGAGGCGCATAACGCCGCCGCGGATCGCGGTCCAGAAAGGAACGTTGACCTGGTATTCGAGGTCGGTGCCGGGCTCGGGGCCTTCGTCTTCCTGAGCGCCGCGGCCACCGCCGAAGATGGAAGAGAAGACGTCTTTGAAACTGCTGCCGCTGGTGCCTTTTCGTCCGCGGGAGGCACTGTCGACGAGGTCGGAGAAATCGAATCCGCCGAAATCGAAGGGAACACCCTGGCCGCCAGCGCCGGACTGCGCGCCTCCGGGGAAGCCGCCGGGAAATCCTGAGGCGCCGCCTGTGCTGCCAGCGCGGGCGTAGGCCTCGGCGGTCGCGGGATCGATGTTGTCGGAGTAGAAGCCGACCTGATCGTAAATCTTGCGCTTCTTGGGATCGCTGAGGACGTCGTTCGCCTCGGAGAGCGTCTTGAATTTTTCCTCGGCGGACTTGTCCCCGGGATTAACGTCGGGGTGGTACTTGCGCGCGAGCTTGCGAAATGCCTTGCGAATGTCGTCGGCGGAGGCGGACTTCTTCACGCCGAGGATTTCGTAATAATCTTTCTTGGTGGTTGTTGCCATTTAGAGTCCTGGCGCCGCCTGCTTGCCGCACACAAACGCGGGCGGGGGCGCCCGCGCCACATCTTTGAATATCTAGTTCAGGATTTTGCGCCGCTCTTTATCTTCTACCACGAGCTTCACGTCTTCCAGTTCCGCCTCGTCCACATAGACGGGGACCGTCCTTGAGCCCGTGGCGCTCTCGACAAAGACGAGCCAGCGCCGCTCGTCTTCGGCGAGGCTCAGGAAATATGTTTCGTTGTTGATCTGGAAATCCAATTCGGTTCTCCCCCACAAAAAAATTGGCCACGGATTTTCGCGGATCATCACGGATTTCTGATCCGTGGCACCCGCGCCGATCCGTGGCCGCGGTGCTTATTTCTTGTCTTCGACGTCGACGTACTCGGCGTCGATTACGCCTTCGTCTTTCTTGGCTTGGCCGTTGCCGCTGGCGTCGCCACCTGCCGTGGCGCCTGGCGTTGGGCCTGCGCCCGGGGCCGCGCCTGGCGTTGACTGGGCGGCCTTGTACATCTGTTCGGCCAGCTTGTGCGAGGCCTGGGTCAGCGTCTCGCGGGCCTTGTCCATTTGCGCCTTGTCGTTGGACTCGAGTGCCTTCTTGGCATCGGCCAGCGCGTTTTCGACGTCGCCGCGTTCGGAGCCGGAGATCTTGTCGCCCGACTCTTTCAGCATCTTCTCGATCTGGTAGACCATCGAGTCGAGCTGGTTCTTGGCTTCGATCGATTCGCGCGCCGATTTGTCTTCGGCTGCGTGCGCGTCGGCTTCTTTCGCCATGCGCTCGACTTCTTCCTTCGACAGGCCGGAAGAGGACGTGATCGTGATCTTCTGGTCCTTCTGCGTGGCCGTATCTTTCGCGGTCACGTTGAGGATGCCGTTGGCGTCGATGTCGAACGTCACTTCAATCTGCGGCACGCCACGCGGAGCCGGTGGAATTCCGGTCAGGTGGAACTTGCCGAGAGTGCGGTTCTGCGCTGCCATGGGCCGTTCGCCCTGCAACACATGAACCTCGACTGAGGTCTGGCTGTCGGCCGCGGTCGAGAACGTTTCCGTCTTTTTAGTCGGAATCGTCGTGTTGCGCGGGATCATCGGCGTAGCTACGCCGCCCAGCGTTTCAATCGCCAGCGTCAGCGGAGTCACGTCGAGCAAGAGCAGGTCTTTCACTTCACCCTTGAGCACGCCACCCTGAATGGCTGCGCCGACTGCGACCACTTCGTCGGGATTGACGCCCTTGTGGCCTTCGCGTCCGAAGAGCTCTTTCACGAGCGCCTGGATGCGAGGCATGCGCGTCTGTCCCCCGACGAGGACGACTTCGTTGAGCTTGTTGGCATCTACGCCTGCGTCTTTCATGCATTGTTTGCACGGACCGACCGAGCGCTGAATGATGTCCTCGACCATGCTTTCGAGCTTGGCGCGAGTCAGCTTCTTGACCAGGTGCTTGGGCCCGCTGGCATCCGCCGTGATGAAGGGCAGATTGATTTCGGTCTCCATGGTGGTGGAGAGCTCGATCTTGGCGCGCTCGGCGGCGTCACGCAGACGCTGCAGAGCCATTTCGTTGCCCTTGCCACGAAGGTCGAGGCCTTCGTCCTTCTTGAATTCGTCGATGAGCCAATCGACCAGGCGCTGGTCGAGGTTGTCGCCGCCGAGGTGCGTATCACCGTTGGTGGCCTTGACTTCGATGACGCCTTCGCCGACTTCGAGGATCGAAATGTCGAAGGTGCCGCCGCCGAAGTCGTAGACGGCGATGGTCTCGTCCTTACCTTTGTCGAGGCCATAGGCGAGCGCGGCTGCCGTGGGCTCGTTGATGATGCGCTTCACTTCGAGGCCGGCAATCTGTCCGGCGTCTTTGGTGGCCTGGCGCTGTGCGTCGTTGAAATACGCAGGCACGGTGATGACCGCTTCGCTAACTTTCTCACCGAGATAGTCTTCCGCGGCCTTCTTCAGCTTTTGCAGAATCAGCGCGGAAACCTGCGGGGGCGTGTATTCCTTGCCCTGTGCAAGAACCGCGACGTGGTCGCCGGACTGGACGACCTTGTACGGGACCATCTTGATTTCTTCGGTGACTTCGTCGAAGCGGCGTCCCATAAACCGCTTGATCGAATAGACCGTGTTCTCCGGGTTGGTGATGGCCTGGCGTTTGGCGACCTGGCCGACCAGGCGTTCTCCGGTCTTGGTGAATCCGACTACGGAAGGCGTGGTGCGCCCTCCTTCTTCATTGGGGATAACCTTGGGCTCGCCACCTTCCATGACTGCCACGCAGGAATTGGTGGTTCCGAGGTCAATTCCGATAATCTTTCCCATAGTGATGCTCCTCCTGAGCTTATAAGTGCTTTAAAATCAATGTCGTTATGATTGCGTTCACGCCCATGCTAAGACCTGAGTGGATTGCTGTCAAGGTTTAGATGCCCTATGGTTGCTTTAAGTTGCGGGATTTTAGGGCCGATTGGGCGGGATGGAATGAATGAGGACACACTGGGTTGGAGTTTCCACCGCGGTTAAAAGTTGCGCGGTTTCATAAGCCTTCTTACTGCGAGATGGGTGGGTTCTTACGCTGATCGCTGACCTTGTATCCTGCTGGCAGTGCGAAGAGTTGTGGGTCGGGGTCGGATGCATTCAGTTCGGTGATGGTGAAAGTCTGCTTTCCGAAGAAGGGGCTGGATCGCAGGGAGAGCAGGTTGAGCCCGAGTTGTTCGGAGTGCCAGTATTCGCTGGTGCTGGTGAGCGGTTGATCGTTGCCCATGACGCCGGCGTTGGTGATGGTGGTTTCGCGGACGCCGACGGTATCGATGCCGAGGATGCTGCGAGATCCCAGATCTTCCCAGGTTTGACTTCCTTCTTCGCCGGAGACGGTGTGAGGAGTGACCGCGCGAAGTCTGGCGGTGGCGAGGTCGTCGGCGGGGTCGTAGACGACGAGATCGCAGACGCGGCGCTGAGGGCTGCAGTTATATAACGTGCGCTGTTTGGGGTCGGCGATCTGAATCCAGTTCATGGACGATTTGACGTCGGAGTTCTTGGGCACGAGCAGCCAGCGTTCTTCGTAGATGCGTCCTTGCTGGTCGCGGGCAATGTGGCGCTCGTTGACGAAGGTCATGGTCGAGCCGTCCGCGGCGTACTTGGTGGCTTCGGTGTCTAGCGTGGCGGTGAATGGAGCATTGGGAATGGGTGGAATGACGATGCTCTCGAGGACTTCGCGCACTCCGCCGTCTTGAGTGGGCTGCGCGGGATGGGATGGGAGCGATTGTTGGACCTGCGCGAGGCAGGTGAGAGTGCTGAGAAAGAGGATCCCCGCGACCGACGTTCGCATAAGCGGCACCTCTCGGTGGTGAGATGCTATGTCGAGGCGGCGAGGTGCGTCAATGGGGTCGCGACCAGTAATGAGAGCTTTATCGCAAAGGACGCGAAGGAAAAGCGCGCAAAGGTCGCTAAGAAGACGTTGTGGATTTCTGGAGTTGTCGGACTGGAGCGGCTGTGCATGGTCCGCACAAGCTTTCTGCGTACAGGTTGCGTTACAGGTAGCCGATACCGGACGAAAGGTGCGAGAAGAGCGCGAGGCACCGTCGCCGGAAACCTACTCTGTCTCGACCTTCCACAAGGGCTGGCCGCCGAGCGAGTGGTAGAAGCCCCATCCAGCCAGGGCGACAACGCTGAGCAGCGCCAGGATCGAGGTGGGCATGTACCAGGCGGAGAAGTCGGCGGAAAAAGGAATATTCGCCATCAGATTGATGGTGAATATGGCGCAGGCGAGTGGCACGAGTCCGAAGCGCAGGACGATGAGGACGGCAATGGCGTAAACGACAATCTCTGCCGGCATCTCAATCTTCACATAGGTACTAGTGAGGGAGCGTGGCAGGGCGAAGATGGCAACAAATGCGATGCCGGCGATCCACTCCTTGCGCAGTAAGACTTTCAGCCCGAATAAGATAAAGAAGAAGATCAGGGTGGTTTGGATCGACTGCGGCCACTGTTGCAGCCACGCGCCCAATGCTTCGCGCCCTCCCATGAGCGCTGCGGTTGCGCCCAGTCCGGGAGCGGCACCCAGCCGCATCATGGGAATGTAGCGAATCTGAAAGACGAGAATCCACACAATACCGAGAATTACGCCGAAGAGAATGTCGCGGCCGACCAGAGGATCGCGCACTTGCCCTGACAGGAGACGGCTCCAGGAGATGATGGTCTTGGGCCAGTGACGGCGGACCCACGGTTCTACTGCGAGGTAGAGCAGCCAGACTACGCCGGAAAGGAACAGGGCGGTGCTGACCGCGATTATGAAGAGACCAAAAGCATCGCCGAAGGCTGCGAAGTGGCTACGGCACAGCCACAAGCCTATCTCAAGTACAAACATCACTGAAGCCAGACGGAGGGCGCCGGCCCGGTCGCCGCGTCCCTGGCGATAATTTCTTCGCGCCACAAAAACTACCGCCGACAGCAACGAGACCAGCAAGGCCAGCCCGAAGATCCTGCTGATTTTCTGGCCTATGGTCTTCTTCTCGGTCGTAATCATGCGCTGAGGCTTGGTCCAGTCTCCGATGAGAGAAAAGAAGACGGGCTTTCCTTGGAACGTTGCGGCTTCGACGCGCAGGGGGCGAGTCGTTCCCGGCCAGGTTCCAGTCCACGCCATGCGGCTGTCGGATTGGGCAAGCGACGTCCACGTTGGTTGAGTGGTCTGGAATTTTGAGGGATCGAGGCCGGCAGCGCTGAAGAGTATGTTCCAGTCGAATGGGCGAGGCGTGGTGGCGTCGCTTTTGTCTTCGACTTTTTGCGGCGGGATGGCCTGGAAGTAGGTGAGCCGGCCCTGGGGATCGAGGTCGAGGTTGATCATGCCGGAAAGAGTGGTGGGCGGATCGGTGCGGGTCACGATTCCGGGAGTCAGCATGTTGTCGCGGAAGTCGCTCGCCACCATGGTATCGGGACTTTGCCGGTACCAGAACTGCAGCAGGGAGGGCCGAGCGGCGAGGACGGCATCCCAGTGCGGGGGCTTGTCGTTCTTCTCGACGTAGTCCTGAAAGTCGCCGTCACTGTCGAAGTCGGAAGCGCTGTCGGCGGGCCGGCCTTCGTACCCGAGGCGGGTGATCATTTCACGGGCCTTCTGGGTCAGGACCTCCGGAGTCAGTTCGAGGCCCATTTTGTCTAGCGCGTTGTAGTGCACGCTGAAGTACGCAGTGAACGCCAGACCCAGTAATACGGCGGCGAGACAGATGACTGCGGCTCGTGGACGCAGGCCCGCGGATTCTCCAGCAGCCGCAACCATTTGCGGCGAAGGTGTTTCGCCAGCGGCAAGGGCGGCGGCGAGGGGATCGCCTCCGGGCAGGGCTGCTGCGACTGCCAGCGCTGTGGCGGGTCGCGCGGAGGGTTCTGCGTCGAGGCAGCGCAGGATGACCTTCTCGATGATGGGATCGAGATCTTTCACCACTGACGATGGGCGGCTCGGGGTGTGATCGCCGCGGAGGTGGGTTCCTACGGGTTTGTCGGCGAACGCGCGCTTACCCGTGAAGACTTCGTAGAGAACAAGCCCCAGCCCGTAGATGTCGCTGCGAGTCGTGACTTCTTTCCCTGACAGTTGTTCAGGCGCCATGTACGCGGGCGTACCGCTGCGAATTTCATTGCCGCGAATGTTGTCGGCGACGCCAGCGAGTCCGAAGTCGGTGATGACGACCTGGCCTCGTCCATCGAGCATGATGTTGGCGGGCTTCAGATCGCGATGCAGCACTCCCTTGGCATGGGCGGCAGCGAGTCCGGCGCAGAGCTGGCGGCCAATTTCGAGGGCCTTGTCTTGCGGGAGGCGGCCGATGCGGCGCAGCAGGGACGCGAGGTCCTCGCCGTCGACGTATTCCATGGTGAAGAAAGTCTGGCCATCGACATCGCCCACGTCGTAGACGCGGCAAACATTGGGATGTGAAACTCGGCGGGCGATACGCACTTCGTTGCGAAAGCGTTCGAGGAGTGATTCGTCGCGCGCGGCTTCGTCGGGAAGAAATTTCAGGGCGACTGCCTGGCCGAGCGTCAGATCGTCGGCGCGGTAGACCTCGCCCATTCCTCCTTTGCCGAGCAGGGCGATGATCCGATAGCGTGATGCGACGAGGCGTCCGGGAAGGAATCGGCCTTCGGTGAACTGATAATCGACTGAACTTGGCGGGCGCGAAGTCGATCGAGACGACGGCGGCCGCGGAGGCAGGGGCGACGCGAGTGTGGCATCGTTGGCGAAGTCAATCGTCGCGACGTCGTCGGTATTCGATGCCGGTCTGCCGCAGGAGGAGCAGAAGCGTCCGTTGGTGGGTAACTCGGTTCCGCATGTTGCGCAGTAAGCCATGGGATTGACGCGTACAGTCTAAACCAGAGTTCGGGCGTCGGGCGTGGAAGTGCGGGGTTCGGACTTCAGACCTCAGCCCTCGATGCGTTGGGCGGACGCGCCGCGTTTCTGGGCGCAGAAGGGTATGGTGCGTCCTTCCGGCATCGAGAATGATTGTGGCAGAGTGCATAGGTCCTTCGGCCCGCAAAAGGCGCGGGCCTCAGGATGACAGGGCGAGGTGTTAACTGCGAGGCTGAAGACCGAAGGCTGAGGTCCAAGGTCCGATGTCCGGCGCCCGACGTCCGACGGCTGAGGTCCGCTATTTTGTTACCATCCAAGGCGATGAGTTCACGCTTGGGCCGGTGGCTGCGGGATCCGTTATTTCTGTTGTGTGTGACGGCGGGGCTGCTCGCGTTCGTCGTGCAATCGGGCGAACTGGGAAGCGCCGATACGATGCACCGGCTGCAGACGACGCACTGGCTGTGGACTTCGCAGCCGCAGGTTTTTCCGAACGAGTATCCCGAGTTCGGGCTGCACGGGCGCGGGGGCAAACTCTACAGCTGGTACGGCATTGGCCAGTCGCTGCTCATGCTGCCTGCGGATCTCGTAGGCACATGGATCGCGAGCTGGCACATTTTTTCCGATTACGAAGACGATCCGGCGGTGCGCAGCATCATCGTCAGCTACAGCACGAACATTTTGGTGACCGTGTTGACGGTGCTGATCGTCTTCCGGTTCCTCGCGCAGTTGCGATTCAGCGTGAACGAATCGGTGGCGGGCGTTCTGGCGTTGCTTTTCTGCACCACGCACCTGCACTACACACAGAACATGATGGAGAACAATTTCATCATGCTGCTGACCTTTGTCGGAATGTCCTTTCAGTACGAGTGGCTGCGGACCGACAGCGTCCGGGCGTTGTTTATTGGGTCGTGCGCGCTGGGGTTCAACCTGCTGACTCGGGTGACGACGGCGCTCGACTTGCTGGCCGCGGGATTTTTTCTGCTGACCGTGCTCTGGATGGAGCACATTCGCGGGCGGGCGTTGTGGCAGCGTCTGGTGGCTTACTGCAAGGTGGCGGCGCCGGTTTATCTCTTCTTCGTGATCCTTGAACGTCTCTATAACTTCTATCGCTTCGGTTCGTTGACCCAGACGTATATACCGATCTTCGCGCGCGAACAACGGCTGCAGGATCCCTCCTTGCCCGCGAATTTTCCATGGAGCACTCCGTTCCACGAAGGATTTCTGGGCGCGCTGTTCAAACCGGAGAAGTCGATTTTTCTATTCGATCCTCTGCTGGTAGTCGCGCTGGCATTGCTGTTCTTGTTGTGGAAGCGTTTGAGTCCGGAAGTTCGGGCGTACGCCGTGACTTCGATTTTGCTGCTGCTCGCGTATATCAGCTTCTACGCACGATATACGTATTGGACTGGAGACTTCGCGTGGGGCGATCGCTACGTTTCGACGGCGGTAGAGATGGTCGCGTTCATCAGCGTGCCGTTGCTGCTGCGGTACCGCGCGAATCTCAATGCGTGGATCTGGCGCGGGAGTATCGCCGTGATTGCCATTAGTTTTGTCATTCAGATCGCATCGCTGGCATTTTGGCTGCCGCTTGAGATTTACCAGATGGAAACGTTTGGGCATCCGACGTTTGTGATTGCGCTGCGCTTCAAGAACATTGTCGCTTTCGCGCTGGGCAAAATGGACGCGTGGGGCCTTAACACAGACGACATGACCTACGACAAGTGGGACTATGCCCACATCACGTGCTGGAATTTTCTGCCGTTCTTGCTGCGGCGGGTGGGGGAGGCTCCGCGGTGGGTGGTGGATACGGCGTTCGCGGTGTGGATCGCGGCGATAGCGTTGCTGGGTTGGGCGCTGTGGCGATTGCGGGGCATTTTGTGGAGAGGGCGAGCTTAGGTGCTTTGTCGCAAAGGGCGCTAAGAAAGGCCGCAAAGGACGCGAAGCAAGGCAAAGGCGCTTGCGAACGCCTGTCAGGGCCGTCGGTCGATTGCGAGGTTGTGGTAGAATGGTAGAACATTCTGGTAGAAAGGTAGAAACCGGATGAGCCTGAATATAAAGGATGAGGAGACGCACCGCCTGGCTCGTGAGTTGGCGAAGATTACTGGCGAAAGCATGACGGCGGCCGTTAACGAAGCCATTCGGGAACGACTGGAGCGGGTCCGGGGAAAATCGAAGGAAGACCTGGCGGAGCGCCTTCTACGGATTGGTCGTGAATGCGCAGCCCACATGAAGGAACCCTACAAATCCATCGACCATGGCGACCTGCTCTACGACGAGAAGGGGATGCCAAAATGATTTTGGACTCGTCGGCAATTATTTCAGTCTTGCGGGCAGAGTCAGACGCGCCCGAATTCGCCAAGGCGATTTCATCGACCGCGGGGCCCCGCATCTCGGCGGTGAACTACGTAGAGACGGCCATCGTGATTGACAGCGGAAGAGATCCGGTAGCGAGCCGACGACTCGACGACTTCTTTCGCGCTTCCAAGATTGTGGTGGAGACTGTGACCCCGAAGCAGGCGGACGTTGCTCGACAGGCTTATCGCGATTTTGGCAAGGGGCGGCACAAAGCGGGGCTTAATTTCGGAGATTGCTTCGCGTACGCACTGGCGAAAGAGATGGATGAACCTTTGTTGTTCAAGGGGAAAGATTTCCGCTATACCGACGTTGAGGCCGCTGAGTTCTAAGCGAATTTATGAATCGGAGAGAGTTTCTTCAATACGCGGCGATCGCGGCGACGATGGCCGGGAATACCGCACGCTTCGGCGGAGGCCCGCAGTCCGGAGATCGCGTTCACGTTTGACGATCCGACCACTGAGGGCGGTGGGAATATCACCTGGCAGGATGTCAACGAGCGGATGTTGAGCGCACTCGCCGATCACAATCTCAAGGCGATCCTGTTCGTGGTTGGCAAGCGCGTGAATAGCGACTCTGGAAAGCAGCTGATCACCGCGTGGGACCGTGCTGGACACCTCATCAGCAATCATTCGTATTCGCATCTTAACTTCAATTCGAGCAGCGATGAGGATGGCTCCAAGAACGTAACGCTCGCAGAGTTCGAAGCCGACGCGCTGAAGAACGAGCCATTCATCACTCCCTATCAGCACTTCACGCGGTTATTTCGGTATCCGTATTTCAAAGAGGGAGACACGGTCGAGAAACGCGATGGCATGCGCGCGTTTCTGCACGAGCACGGATATCGCATTGGACGGGCGACGATTGATGCGTCCGACTGGGCGATTGCTGCGCGGATGACGAAGCGGGCGGAAGCACAGCCTCACGCCGATCTGACGGGATATCGAGATTTCTTTCTGCGGCACATCTGGGAGCGCGCGCAGTTCTACGACTCGCTTGCCGCGCGTGTGCTCAAGCGACCGGTGCGGCACACTGTGCTGCTTCATCACAACGCACTGAACGCGCTGTTCCTCGGCGATTTGATTGCGATGTTCCGCGACAAGGGATGGAAGACGGTCGACGCCGAGTATGCGTATAAGGATGAGGTATACGACCGGCAACCGAAAATCCTGCCGGCTGGGGAAAGTTTGATCTGGGCCTTGGCTAAAGAGACCGGGAAGTTTGAAAAGGAGCTTCGTTATCCGGGAGAGGATGACGTCTACGAGAATCCGAAGATGGACGCGCTGCACTTAGGCTGAGCTTAGGTGCTTTATCGCAAAGGACGCGAAGAACGGCCGCAAAGGACGCGAAGAAGATCAACGGCGGTTGCGGTTAGGGATTATTCCACCGTCACTGATTTCGCCAGGTTCCTCGGCTGATCGACGTCGCAGCCGCGGCGGACGGCGATGTGGTACGCCAGCAGTTGAAGAGGAACGATCTCCAGGATCGGCGACAACTCTTCTGGCGCTGGCGGAATGTAAAGAACGTGGTCGGCGGCTTCCTTGATCTCTTCATCGCCTTCTGTCGCGAGCGCGATTACGACTCCCGAGCGCGCTTTTACTTCTTTCAGGTTCGAACAGGTCTTCTCGTAGCGAGTCATCGACTCGGGATTGTTGACGTCTCGAGTTGCGATCACGACTACGGGAAGATTTTCGTCGATCAGGGCGTTGGGGCCGTGCTTCATTTCGCCGGCGGGATATCCTTCGGCGTGGATGTAGGAAATCTCCTTCAGCTTGAGGGCGCCTTCGAGCGCGATGGGATAGTGAATGCCGCGGCCGAGGAATAAAAAGTCATGCACTTTCTGATAGCGCTTGGCTAACTCGTCGCAGGCTTCATCGTGGGTCAGGATGGTTTCCAGTTTTCCCGGAATGTGCGTCAACTCCTGCACGGCAGCGAGGCTCTGCTGATCCGTCAAAGCTCCGCGCACTTGGCCGAGATGCATGGCAAATAGATAAAGCGCTGTGAGCTGCCCGGTAAAGGCCTTGGTGGAGGCGACGCCGATCTCGGGGCCGGCGTGGGTGTAGATGGTGCCGGCGGCTTCGCGGGTGATCATCGATCCGACTACGTTGCAAATGGCGAGCGTCTTCGATCCTTTAGACTTCGCTTCACGCTGCGCGGCGATAGTGTCGGCGGTCTCGCCGGACTGCGAGATGACGAGCGTGATCGTTTCAGGATCGACGATGGGATTGCGATAGCGCCATTCGCTGGCGTAGTCAACTTCGACCGGGATGCGCGCCAGCGTTTCGATCATGAACTTGCCGGCCTGTCCCGCGTGCCAGCTGGTGCCGCAGGCGATGATGTTGATTTTTTTCGCGGAGCGAAGCTCGGCCTCGCTGATCTTCATCTCGTCGAGGAAAATGTGTCCCGTATCCTGCGAAACGCGGCCCAGAGTTGTGTCGCGGACGGCGCGCGGCTGCTCGTAGATTTCCTTGAGCATGAAATGCTTGAAACCGCCCTTTTCCGCCATGATGGGATCCCAGGTGACGTGCTGGATCTCACGCTTGACGGGGCGTCCTTCGAAGTCGGAGAGGTAAACGCCATCGGGAGTGACGACGGCCAGGTCGCCATCACCAAGGAAGAAAATGTCGCGCGTGTGATAGAGAATTGCGGGAACGTCGGACGCCACGAAGTATTCGTCGTTGCCCAGGCCGATGACCGCCGGCGGGCCGTTGCGCGCTGCCACGATTTTGTTGGGATCGTCGGTGGAGATCACGGCGAGCGCGAAGACTCCGCTAAGTTGCTTCACTGCTTGACGAACGGCGTCCTCCAGGAGAACGTGCCGGCCGTTTCCGGAGCGTGAATACTTCTCGACCAGATGCGCGATGATTTCCGTGTCGGTTTCGGTCGTGAACTTGTGACCTTCTTCGATCAGCTTTTTCTTCAGGCTGAGATAGTTTTCGACGATACCGTTGTGGACGACGACGATCTTTCCCGTGCAGTCGCGGTGGGGGTGAGCATTTTCCTCGGTGGGTCGTCCGTGAGTAGCCCAGCGAGTGTGACCGATGCCGAAGGTGCCGTTGAGAGGCTTTTCACGAATCGCTTCTTCGAGATTGCGCAGCTTGCCTTCGGCACGACGGATTTGGAGTCCGTCCCCGTCGCCAGCCACGGCGATTCCGGCGGAATCATAGCCGCGATATTCGAGGCGTCGCAGTCCTTCGATGATGATGGGAACGACACTCTTCTTGCCGACGTAACCGACAATACCGCACATGTGGAGACCTCAATGGATGCCCTGTCCGATGCCTTACTCGGCCAGGGAAAAACGGAACTCTTCGATCACGGGGTTGGTCAGTACTTCGCGGGCGATCCGCTCAACTTCAGCCTGGGCCTCTTCACGCGAGAGTCCGCCGTCGAGCGCGAGCTCGAAATATTTTCCCTGGCGAACGCTCTCCAGGCCCTTGTAGCCCATCTTCTTTAGAGCGCCCTGAATGGTCTTGCCCTGGGGGTCGAGAACGCTTTTCTTGAGAGAGACGTAGACGTAGGCTGTCATAAAGCAATCATTATACGTGACAGGGCGTCGGACCTCGGGCGTCGGACCTCAGACCTCAGACCTCAGACGAGATGCGGGCCTGGGTTGTCAACCGGGGACGAGTTCACTTTTCCAACTTGGCGAGTCGCGCGTTCAGGTCAGCGAGGGCATTCTCGAGGAGTTTACGATGCCGCGGGTTCGTACTTGATTCCAGTTGCTGCTGGACGCTGCGACGCGAGAGTCGCAGGCTTTCAATTTCGCGAAAGCGGGCGGCTTCTTCCGAACTCATCTTAGGACGAGTCGTGGCGGACTTGTCACTGGCCTCCGCCTGTTGAGCTTCCACCGACTTGCTCTCCCACCCTCGCGCCACGTGAGAATTATAGTTCTGCCGGGGATGCTTGCGGCGTGGTCCTTACTATCTGTCCTAAGTGGAACAGTTAGGCCACGAATAGGTTTGCGGCTCAAGAGGGTATCTCGCGCCACTGAGTGATTGATTTCCGGGAATCCGATCATGAGAAGAAATTAGGCGTTATTCCTTGACTCTATCGGTATAATTCGAACGTTCTGGGTGATGACGCCGTCTTTTGAGGGGGAGATGGCGACTGGGGAGTTGTATCTGTGTACCCCTCGAGCGCGCCACGCGTGCAACTCAATTCGCCGTGCCACGCTAAGTCTGGAGTGGCGATCTTGGCGTGTATCTACGATGGTCGTAATCATCTCCTTAGTGAAGTTCTGAGATTCTCTTTCCGTTTCACAGCCATCCCGAAAAAAACAGAAATGGTGTGGGCCGCAGCGGCGGATGACAGCGGGCGTGCCGCGCGTGCGGAGGCATATGTTCGCTGAAGCGCGCGACTTCGATGCCGTCAACCGAATTCCGTTTGCACACCCCGAAGCTCTCACCGATCCTGAGAAGTTGCTGGCGGCTTATTTCAGTTCGACGACAGTGGGACTGGCCATTTTCGATACTGGTCTTCGTTACCTCGCGATCAACAAAGCGCTGGCGGAGATGCACGGTGTTCCGACAGCCGACCACCTGGGCAAGACAGTACGCGAGGTCTTGGGAAACTTCGCGGACCGGATTGAGCCCGAGTTCCAACGGGTTCTCGCTACCGGGGAAGGTGTGAACTTCGAGGTCTCCGCGCAGTTGCTGCAGCAACCCGAGGCCGGACACTGGATCGCGCATTACCTCCCCATCAAAGACAACAGCGGAACGGTTACGAGGATCGGCGCGGTCGTCGTCGATCTTACGGCGCAAAAGAGGCTGGAAGAGTCATTGAAGGATACTGGGGAAAGATTGCGAAAGGAGATGGAGAGGCTCCGGATGGTGCTCGATGTAAGTGGGATTCTGGCCACGAACTGGGATCTACAACTGGTCTTTCCGCGGATTTCAGCGCGAATCCGGCGAGTGCTCCGGCAGGAATATGCCAGTTTTGCGCTGCACGATGCGGGCACAGGATTGCTCGTTCGACAAGCTCTGGATTTTCCTCTGAGCAAGGGTTTTGCATCAACGATGCAGATCAGCGCCGGCGATAGCCCTGGCGGACGCACACTGAACGAACGCACTCCCATGATCTTCTCGAGAGAGCAAATCAGTGAATTCGATAGCGAGATGGCCAAGGGGTTTCTAGCAGAAGGCTTGCAGTCGCTGTGTTGTGTTCCGCTTCTGCGGCCGAAAGGGCCCATCGGAGTTTTCGTGCTCGGCAGTACCAGGGCCGAAGCGTTTCTCGCCGAAGACCTGGCGACCCTGAATCAAGTCGCTGAGCAGTTGGCGGTGGCCCTGGAAAATCGGCGAGCCGCAGTCGAGATAGAAGCTTTAAAAGAGAGACTTTCGGAGGAGCGGAAATACCTGGAAGGCGAGATTCGCTCGCAGGGAAACTTCGCAGAAATCATTGGCGAAAGCCCGGCGCTCGCACGAGTGCTCGAACAGGTGGTAACCGTCGCTACCAGCGATGCGACCGTCCTGATTCTTGGGGAGACGGGTACGGGCAAGGAGTTGATTGCCCGTGCAATTCACCGCATGAGCCGGCGCAAAGACGGAAGTTTTATCAAAGTGAACTGCGCCGCCATTCCCACCGGTCTGCTGGAGAGCGAACTCTTCGGCCACGAGAGAGGAGCGTTTACCGGCGCGGTCACCCAAAAAATTGGGCGTATGGAATTGGCGCATGGCGGAACACTCTTTCTCGACGAAGTTGGCGAGATTCCCCTCGAATTGCAGCCCAAGTTACTGCGCGTGCTTCAAGATCAGGAATTCGAACGGCTGGGCAGCAATCGCACGATTCGAGTCAACGTGCGGTTGATCGCGGCGACGAACCGGGATTTGGCCAAGGACATGGAGGAGAGTCAATTTCGGAGCGACCTCTTCTATCGGCTGAGCGTGTTCCCGATCCGCATGCCTCCCCTGCGCGAGCGGCGCGAGGACATACCCCTGCTCGTCCGCTACTTCGTGCGCAAGTTTGCCATGCGCATGGATCGGCATATTGAAACAGTGCCCAAGGATACGGTAAAGGCCCTGGCAAACTGGTCGTGGCGCGGTAATATTCGCGAACTGGAGAATCTGATGGAGAGGTCGGTTATCTTGAGCGAAGGTTCGGTATTGCGTGTGCCGTTGTCGGAGCTGAAAAGCGAGAACAGAGCCGCCACGTCCCAGCCGGATAACAGTCTGGATCGCGCCGAGAGGGAGCACATCATCCGGGTGCTGCGGGAGGCCGGCGGTGTACTGTCAGGGCCGGAAGGGGCAGCCCGCCGTCTCGGACTGAAGAGGACAACGCTACAGTCGAAGATGCAGCGCCTCAAGATCACACGGCGGGATTACTCCGATAAAGGTGACGCCTAGTCAATTCAGCTTCTTGCGGTGATAGAAGCGGTCTTACGGGTTGACCGCTAATCGGCAGATTGCCGAGCCATCGGCAATCTTCCCGGAAGGGGTTCCAGCGATTCTATTTTGGAACTCGTTCCAAACAGGGAAGTTCCGTCCTCGAATTGCACAAGTCCCTAATGGAAGGTGACCTGCATGAAGCATTGCTTCTCCGCCTCTGGCCGAAGCAAGTGCAATTCCCGGCCCCAGCGGAGACGGCCCCTCCCCCTGACAAAAATGATTCGGTAGCCGTTTTACCGGGCATGGAGTAATAGAAGTGCTAGCCACTAATAGCGGTCAACTGCTTAGCCTGAACATATCGGCGCCAAGCCATGAAATAACACCAGGCGCTACAAGACATTCACGCGGCCAGTCTGGCAGCGACCATTCCGGCCTCGCGATGGGATGGAGTGAGCCACAACTGGAAACGCGAGCCAGTCGGGCTTCACACTTCATCGATCCTGATTCTGAACTAGCGCGAACGCCACATCCGCAGGAAGTCGATCCGCTGTATTTGTTGGCCTGCTCCATCGAGTGGGAGCAGCAGGAAGAACCCAGCGCCGCCTGGGAGTTGCTGGCGGCCGCCCGGAGTTCGCATAGCGATACCCGCGCGCACGCCCGAACCTTGCTCGCCAGTTCGCGTCATCTGGGTGGCGCCGGCCTCGATGCCGGCTCCGATCGAATTCCACGACCGAAGCGGTTTTCCGCCATAGAGGCAAACATGAAAGCTCCCTACGATCTCGACATCGTCGAAAACTGCACCGAATGCGATCACAGCCTTCCTTCTTTCTTCTGCGGTTTCTCGGAAGAGACGATTCAGGCGCTGAACCAGGTCAGCCATAAGAGCACGCTTCCAGCGGGGGCGATCCTGTTTGTCGAAGGCCAGACTCCGCGAGGAATGTTCGTTCTTTGTGCGGGCAAAGTGAACCTCTCCACAACCTCGCGCGAGGGCAAAATCCTGATTCTCAAGAGCGCGGAAGCTGGAGAAGCTCTGGGAGTGAGCGCCACGATTTCGGGCATGGGATACGAGGCTACCGCCGAGACGGCCACGCCCTGCCACGTGAACTTTATCGACCGCAAACACTTTCTGGAACTGATGCAGTCGCACAGCGAGGTGGGAATGCACGCGGCGCAGTGTTTGAGCCGCGATTTCCAGTCGGCCTATCGCGACATCCACGATCTGGTGCTGACTCGCTCGTCGGCGGGGAAACTGGCCAGACTCCTGCTGTCGCAATCGCGGGCGCAGGATATGGAAGAGATCGAGGTTCGCATTCCGGGTTCGATGACGCACGAAGAGATGGCGCAGCGGATTGGCGCATCTCGTGAAACCGTCACCCGCCTGTTGAGTGCCTTGAAGAGAAAGCAGCTGATACGCGCTGAAGGCCCGACGTTGGTGATTCGCAACCGACCGGGCCTGAAAGCACTAGCGGTCTAGATTTCCCCCTGGGATCCGGAGGATGGCTTTCCCCTTTCATTTAGCTATCCTCCGGAGTTTTTTCTGAACACTGCTCCGCAATTTTTGGGCGGGGATGTAGGCCGAATGTATACCGGAACGTTGATTACTGACTTACTGACTGTGGTGGAACGAGCAGAGAAGGCCTCGCGGTCTACTGAGAATGCGAGTTCATTCGCTGGCAGGAACACGCCGCCGAACGAGGGGCAGAGCCGAAAGCGAAGCTCAGAGGCCGAACAACTCGCGCAGCCGTTTGGTTTGAGCCCGGCTGACCGGAATCTCTGTCTGCTTCTTGTCATCCATGCGCAGCTGGTAGGAGCTCTTGAACCAGGGAACGACTTCGCGGATGCGGTTGATGTTCACCAGGTAGGAGCGGTGCGCCCGCCAAAAAAGATTCGAGTCTAGGCTAGAGAGCAGTTCTTCCAGCGTCCGGCAGTTCGATTGTCCTTCCATGCTCGACGCCCCGCCGGTGACGACGGTGATCACTCCGTCTTCAATCCACGCGTAACAAATGTCGCGCTGGTCCACCAGGAACATCCGCCCGATCGTCTTGAGCAGCACTTTCGACGTGGGCTGCTTCTGCGATTCCAGCATCCGCACCAGGGCATCGATCTTGTCTACCGAAGTGCCCTCGACCTCCTGCTTCGCGCGCGCTTTCTGAATCGATTGTGCGACTCGCTTCTTGTCGAACGGCTTGAGCAGATAATCGACTGCATTTACTTCGAAGGCTTTCACCGCATATTGATCGAAGGCGGTGGCGAAGACGATCTTGGGCAGGGGAATTTTCTTGTCGAGCAGCTTCTTGATGACGCCGAAGCCGTCGAGGCCGGGCATCTGCACGTCAAGGAAAACCAGATCCGGATTGTGCTCCTTGATCAGGTTGACGGCTTCCAGGCCGTTCTTGCCCTGGGCGACGACGTTGACGTCGTCGGCATTTTTCAGCAGGTAGGCGAGTTCGTCTCGGGCAAGCTGCTCGTCATCGACGATCACTGCGGACAAGGACATATCTTCTCCCAACGGACTGAAGACTCGCTGGGAGAAGTATAGTGTCCGCTGTTTGCCGGCGCAATGCTGGCAGCGCTGTATTTGCCATGCGATCGTTATTTGCGGACGTTGGTACTTGTGAGTCAGGAGCGCTACTGACGCTGCTGCATCATGTTGCCCATGTCGAACTTCTTGTAGCCGGCCGGAATCTCGAACAGGCTGGCGGGTTGCGGTCCTTCCTTGATGTTCTGCAGTTCGCCGCCGCCGTTCTTGCCATCCCACTTCACCGGGAACCGCAGTTTGGAATCGAGCCACATGGCGCCGGCTTCGCCCTTGGCATTGGTTCCTTCATATTTGACGGTGCTGCGGCCGTTGACGGTTTCGCTGCCAACTTTGTGGCACGTGCCGCCCTGGTTGTCTTTGAGCTTCAGCCAGTCGGTGCAGGCGTTGTCCACGTCGCCACTCTTAAAGAAGTGAAACATGCCGCGGCTCTCCATCATGCTTCGCGGGCATCTGCATGTACATATGTTGCTTGTCCATGATGACAACCCAACTTTCGTCGGCGAGATCGAGAATGACCGCTCCTCCGCCCCGGGGATCGCCACTATCTTTGGAATCGAATCGCACCTTGTCTTTGCCGAAGTAAACTTTGGTCGCCCTGTCGCCGTGGTCGTGGTTGACTACATCGGCCGAGAACTCGGTCTGCGCCATCGCCACACTGGTTACAACAAGCAGCACTGCAAAACACGAAGCACGCATCAGTCGAAGCATTTGAGTCTCCTTTGGTCCGCGCGCCGGGTCAAGAGGCGCGGGTTCGTGCTCAGGGGGGCAGAGCGGGGAAAGCATAGCAGAAGGGATGTCCGGTTGGCATCGGGGGTGGATCTGGGATGTCAAATGCGGGATGAGCGGGAATTGCCCGTGATATCGCTTCACTGTGGTTCCCTTGGCCCAATGATGCCGCCTATCGACTCCTCCGCGGTATAGTCCGCGGGAACAGCGAACAGACTGTGGGGCGGTGGAACCTCCTGGATATTACGCAACTCGGTGCTGTTCCACTTCGTTTCCCGTTTCACAAGAGCATGCGATAAGCAATCGATCCAGAGTTTGCACACCTCACCATAGCAGGAGAGTTCGTACTTTACCGTCGGACGGTCGTGGACATTTTCCCGGCCAACGTTGCGACAGGTCTCGCCTTCGGCGCCCGGCCCCTTCATCCATTCGGAGCATGCGTCGTCGACATTCGTTGGCTGAACGACGGCGTACAAGCTGTACAACTCGCTCATCTTCGTGCGTGGGTTTTCAAAGTACGTCTTCCGCTGAGGAGAGAGGACGGTCGTCATTTTTGTTACGAGATCGAGGATAGCGACTTTTCCTTCGCCGCCGATCTGGACATCGACAATCTTTTCTTCGCTGAGGGCGGGAGTCATTCGCATAATGATCGACCCCCTGCCGCTGGCGGCCTGCATCTCGACGCGCCGCTTATCTTTGGTGAAATACATTTTGGCCAGGACCGGGGTGCCGGGCTTCGCCAGGTCGACAAGGTCGGCGGAGAAATCCATCTGCGCTAAAGCGGAACCCGAGGCCAGCAGAAGGAGGAGACAGGATAGCCGAAATGCGTATCGAATCATTTGAAGCTCCCGGTCAATTTTCACACGACGCTTTCGAGTGCGAGGGCCATGCCCATGCCGCCGCTGACGCAGAGCGTCGCCACGCCGCGCTTCGTGTTGCGCTTCAGCATCTCATGAAGCAAGGTCACGGTGATGCGAGTGCCGGTGCAGCCGATGGGATGTCCGAGGGCGATGGCGCCTCCGTTGACGTTGAGCCGGTCGCGATTGAAATTCAGCGCGCGATCGCAGGCCAGAACCTGCGCGGCGAAAGCTTCGTTCAACTCGACGAGACCGAACTCGTGCAAGCGGAGGTTGTGTTTGTCTGCGAGTTTCTGAAGCGCGGGAACGGGGCCAATCCCCATTGTTTTGGGATCGACTCCCGCTGAGGTGACAGCTGAAATTCGCGCCAGCGGCTTCAGGTTGTTCTGCTTCACGAAATGTTCGCTGGCCACGACGACGGCCGCTGCGCCGTCGGTGATGCCGGAGGAATTCCCTGCGGAGATGGTGCCCGTCTTCGAGAACACGGGAGCGAGTTTCGCCAGCTTCTCCATGGTCGCGTCCGGGAACGGATGTTCATCGCGGATGAAGGTCGTGGATCCCTTCTTCCCTTCGATCGTCACCGGGACGAGTTCCGCGTCGAAGCGTCCTGCGGCAATGGCGCGGGCGGCGCGGGTTTGCGACGTCAAGGCGAATTCGTCCTGTTCGTCTCGGGAAATTTTGTATTGTTCGGCGAGAACTTCGGCGGTCTCGCCCATCACCATTTTCGCCAGCGGACAGAAGAACCCGTCGCGATACATGCCGTCGACGAGTTCTTGTGTGCCCATGCGATATCCCCAGCGCGCCTGATCCAATAAATAAGGAACGCGCGACATCGATTCGGTGCCGCCCGCCAGAATGCAACTCGCGTCGCCGAGCAGGATAGCCTGATACGCCAGCGCGATCGACTTCATCCCTGACGCGCAAGCCTTGTTCACCGTGTAGGCGGGAACTTCCTGCGGAACGCTGGCGCGGACGGAAATCTGGCGCGCGGGATTCGGCCCTCCGCCGGCCTGGCGTGCGTTGCCGAAGATTGTTTCTTCGATTTGTTCGGGACGTATTCCCGCACGTTCGATCGCCGCCTTCGCCGCGACCACGCCCAGGTCGGCCGCGGTGAGAGACGCCAGCGCTCCCCCGAATTTACCGATGGGCGTGCGAACGGCGGAGAGGATGTAGACGGGCTGCACGGGATGCCTCCAAACCTTTGAGTCTAGCAGGAGAGATTTGATGTATTCTATAAGCACCTAAAAAGGTGCTCAGGAGAACCTGCCTATGCTGGATCTGACTCAGGATATTCAGTCGCTGACAACGTTTCGTCGTCGCTCTGGCGATTTTATGAAGCAGCTGCGGAAGAGCAAGCGCCCGGTTGTGCTGACGGTAAAGGGGAGAGCGGCTGCGGTCGTGCAAGACGCCGAGGCATATCAGCGACTCCTCGACATCGCCGCAGCTGCGGACGCGCGAGAAGGCATTCGTCAGGGATTGGAAGAGGCGAGAAAGGGACAAGGCCGACCGGCACGCGAGTTCTTCCAGGAGTTCGAGGCCGAAATCGAAAAGAAGTATGGCTTATCTCGTTAAGCTGATGCCTCGCGCTCAGCGCGATTTGGCCTTACTTCACGACTACACTCACGTTGTGGATTCTTCCGCAGCCTTCCGCTGGTACGAGGGCCTCAAGGCCGCGGTTCTCACTTTAGAGAGAAAGCCGAACCGATGCCCGATAGCTCCCGAGGGTAAGCGCCTCCGGCACCTACTCTATGGTCGCAAGCCGCACGTCTATCGCGTCATCTACCGAGTCCTCGAGGGAAAGCGTGAGGTCCATGTCCTCCACATCCGTCATGGCTCGCGGCGGTCACCTAGTCGGCGGGATTCTTAGTTCGATTCTCGGCGGGGAGAACAAAGACGGCGTGCGCGGGATGCCTCCAAACGCTTGAGTCTAACAGGAGAGGCATGAACCCCGGCGTGAGCAGCACGCGCGATTCACCGGGAGTTCACGTGAATTGCAGTCTTATGAACTAGACTTGTTTCTGGCGTTGTCGCTCTTCTTGACGCTGGTGTCCTTCCATGGAGTGACATTTTCACGTTGCCGTTACGGAGTGACTAGAATTATGGAGCTAAAACACTGAGCGCCGCCCTCTTGCCATTCCACCTAACCTCCGGCATAATAAGAGTTTGCCTTGACCTCACCGGACTCTTCCGGAACTAAGGATATAGACCTGTGTTAATGATCCGTCTGGCGCGCCGTGGTGCGCGCAAACAACCGCACTATCGCATTGTGGTGATTGAGAAGGAACGCGCGCGCAATGGGCGTCCGGTGGAAGTGGTCGGGACCTACAATCCACGCACCAATCCAGCCAGCGTCGAACTGAAGCGCGATCGCGTCGAGTACTGGGTGTCGAAGGGGGCACAGATGTCGGAGCGAGTGAACAAGCTGTTCTCGAAAACTCCGGCTCCGGCTGCCGCCGGCTCCGCCGCTTAGCGTTTTGACGTCACCGGTTCCCACCCTTTCGCAAGAACCGCGAAAGGATGGGCCACCCCGATTTCTCAATCGTTCGTTACCGCAGTGAGAATGCAGACTTATGACTGAGTCCTCTGGAGATGTGCGCACTCTCGTTGAGTTGATCGCGAAGTCGCTGGTCGACGCTCCCGACGAGGTTTTCGTCGAGAAGTTCGACGATGATGTGATCGAACTGGAAGTCGCCGAGAGCGATGTGGGCAAAGTGATTGGACGCCAGGGGCGCACGGCGCGTGCGTTGCGCGCTCTATTGAGCGCGGCTGGCCATCGGGCACGCAAGCGCTATACGCTCGAAATCATCGAGTAGGTTCGATGAGGATGCGTTGGATGCCGCGCGAAATCCCCACTTCTCGCAAAGGGCGCGAGAAATGGGGCACCCAGTGACTTCTGACAAGAGCCCCGAGTTCATAACCCTGGCCCGAGTCGTGAAGACGCAAGGGCGGCACGGCGAGGTTGCGGCCGAGATTCACAGTGACATTCCCGACCGGTTCGCCGCAGGAATGAAACTGCTGGCGCTGGGAAAGAGCGCGCCGGGAGAGAATGAAGACGCTCGACGCGAACTGGAAGTCGAAGATATTTGGCCGCACAAGGGCCTGCTGGTTTTAAAGTTTCGCGGCGTGGATTCGATGTCGGATGCGGAACTTCTGATCGGAGCCGAATTGCAGGTTCCGCGCAGCGAGCGCGCCGAACTTGAGCAGGGCGCGACGTATATCAGCGACTTGATCGGCAGTACGGTTTTCGATCGCGGTCGTGAACTTGGCCGCATTGAAGACGTGCAGTTTGGCGCGGGAGAAGCGCCGCTCCTGATCGTCACCGGCGAAGCAGGGAAGAAGTTCGACGTGCCGTTCGCCGAAGCGTATTTGGAACGTGTCGACATCGCGCAGCGGCAAGTGCGAATGAGTTTGCCGGAGGGCATGTTGGAGATCAATGCCCCAATGACCGCAGAGGAAAAGCAGGAACAAGCCCGGCCGACGGAGCAGAAAAAAGGGAAGAGAAAATAACTCCTTCGTGTCCCCCGTGTCCTCTGTGGTGAAATGTTTTTGAAGGTTTTAGGTCCCCGATGAAAGCCGATATCTTGACGATCTTCCCCGGCTTCTTCAGTGGACCGCTGGATCACGGCATTACCCGGCGGGCCTGCGAAATGGGCCTGGCGAAAATCGAAGTCCACGACTTGCGGCAGTTTACGCACGACAGGCACCGCACCGTGGATGACCGCCCTTTCGGCGGCGGCGAAGGCATGGTGCTGAAGCCGGAACCGATCTTTGATTGTTTGGAACCGCTCGGCCTCGCTTCTCGCGAAGAGCGCCTGTCTGGCGCAGCCCGCGAGAGCTTGATCGTGCTCTCGGCGCAAGGCCAGCGCTTCACGCAGAAAGTCGCTGCGGAACTGGCGGCGCTCGATCGCATTGTGCTGATCTGTGGGCGCTACGAAGGCGTGGACGAACGCGTGGCCGATTTCATTGCGGACCGCGAGCTTTCAATCGGCGACTATGTTCTGAGTGGCGGCGAGTTGGCCGCGGCAGTCGTCATCGAAGCGGTTATGCGATTGTTGCCCGGCGCGGTGGGCAACGAGGCGTCGACGCGGCAGGAATCGTTCACTGCGGAGACGGGATCGTCGGGCGCCGCGGATTCTACGTGCGGATCTGGCGGATTGCTCGATTATCCGCACTACACGCGGCCCGCGGAGTTTCGTGGGATGACGGTGCCGGAGGTTCTGCTGAACGGCGATCATCAGGAGATTCGCCGCTGGCGCCGCGAGCAAGCATTGAAGAAGACGCTGCGCAATCGCCCGGATTTGCTGGAGAGCGTGGCGCTTGGCGAGGAAGACAACAAGATTTTGGCCCGCATTAAGCGCGGGTAGAAGCAGGTCTTAGGTGTGAGGTCTTAGGTCTTGGGTGTTAGGTCTTAGGTTGACGCCCAAGACCCAAGACCTAACGCCTAAGACCCAAAACGGAAGACTCAAGATCGACGCTAACGACGAACGACGAACGACGAAGGACTCAACATCATGTCAAACCTAATCATCGAAAAACTGCTGGCGAAAACGAAACGCACCGACATCCCCGAATTCCGCCCCGGCGACACGGTGCGGGTCCACGTAAAGATCAAGGAAGGCGACAAGGAACGCGTGCAGGCCTTCGAAGGCGTGGTCATCAAACGCGACAACGGACCGCAGGCCAGCTTCACCGTCCGCAAGATCAGCTTTGGACAGGGCGTGGAACGCATCTTTCCGATCCATTCCAAAGTTGTCGACAAGGTTGAACTGATGCGCTCGTCGAAGGTTCGGCGCGCCCGCCTGTTCTACCTGCGCGGACTTCGCGGCAAAGCGGCCCGCCTGCGCGACGTCGAGCGGGCATAGTCGCGGCATCGCGATGCGCGGTCACGCGCGCGTCCGAAAACTGCTTTGCCGCCAGCCGCTGACCCCGCGTCAGCGGCCGGCAGTAACCCAAGCTGCATGACTTTTCGGCTCTTGACTTTTCCTCTCAGGGACGGCGTTCGCCGTCCCTTTTTGCTCCTCCCCGGCTGATCTGCTGAAAATAAATCACTTATAGGTGGGAACCCTGGGACCCAAGCCGGAGTCTATGTGAAGTGAAAGTCTCGGCTCCGCTGGCAGTTGGCCGGGCTTGGCCAGGGTAGTAGATTTTCGGGGCGCGTTAGGGTGGAAAATCCTATAATCAGGGGACGCCATCATGGCGGGAGCAACCACCTTGGGTGATCTGGCAAGTGCCATCGGAGTACGGTCGCAGGAAGAAGCGGCGATCGTCGCGGAACTGAAGGCCGGCTCGGAAGCGGCATACGCGTGGCTGATCGGCGAGTTTCAGCAGCCGGTCTATGGACTCGTATACCGCATCGTGAACGATCCGTCAGACGCGGCCGATACGACACAGGACGTCTTCCTGAAAGTGTTTCGCGGGATGAAGCACTTCCACGGTTCATCGAGCTTGAAAACCTGGATCTACCGCATCGCATTGCACGAGGCGGCTAACCGCCGGCGGTGGTGGTTCCGGCACAAGGCTCGCGAAACTTCGATCGAGCCGGTGGAATCGCAAGGGCCGGGGTTTGCTCCAGGCGAAGGCGCTATGCAGGTGGCGCTGACCGATCGTGCCGATTCTCCGTTCGACAATGTGGCGCATCGCGAAGTGCAGGCGCGCGTGGAAGTGGAGTTAAGGAAGCTTCCCGAGCCATACCGCACGACGCTGATCCTGCGCGATCTGGAAGACATGTCCTACGAAGAGATTGCCGAGGTGCTCGAGATTTCACTGGGAACGGTGAAGTCGCGGCTCACTCGCGGCAGAGACGCTTTGCGGCAACGGCTCACGCCGTATGTGCGCGAGGTTGGAAATGAACTGGGGTTGACCGCTCCGGCATCGGACAAGGAAGAAAGTCGGAGCATGCGGTCGCGGGTTTCTGGAGGGGGTAGAAGGGCCGAGGTGATGCCATGACGGTGACGGGCACAGGGAGAATCGAACGAATGCAGTGCCCCGGGGCGAAGCGGTTATTCTCGCCATATCTGGATGGAGCGGTGACGGGCGCGCAGATGCTCGCTCTGCAGGATCATTTGTCGGAGTGCGCGGCTTGCAATGAAGAGTATCAAGCGCTGCGGCGCACGCAGCAGTTGCTGATGAGCGTGGGACGTCCGAAGGCGCCTGCGGATTTGGGATTGCGGTTGCGGCTGGCGATTTCGCGGGAAGCGGCGCAGGCCCGGCGGCCTCCGTTTGAAGGATTGCTGGTGCGCCTGGAAAATGCTTTGGGAGCGTTCATGGTTCCGGCGATGGCCGGCTTTCTGAGCGCGCTGATCATCTTCGGAATCGCGATGGTCTATTTCGTGGCGCCGTCGACGCTGCGCGCGAATAATGATGTGCCGTTGGTCATGGTCAACACCGCGCCCGAGCTGCAGCAGAGCGCATTTGGCATGACGCTCGACACGATCAACGCCGATTCGCTGGTGATTGAAGCTTACGTGGATGCGAACGGACGCGTGCAGGATTACCGCATCCTCTCTGACGCGGGAGATTCGAAGGAAGTCTTGCCGCAAGTGAAGCGGATGCTGATCTTCACGACGTTCCGTCCAGCCCTGACGATGGGGCGGCCGACGCCGAGCCGCGCTGTGCTGTCGTTCTCGAAGATCAGCGTTCGAGGGTAGCTTTCAGCCCTCAGCCCTCAGCTTTCAGCTGGCGGCATCAGGGCGGGTGGCCCGGCCTTTGAGATTTTGATTTCCTTTCTCATTTCGGAACTGTGGGTGCCCCGTCCTTGCGTTTTTTGCAAGGGCGGGTACGATGCTGCTTGTACCATGGGCTTGATGCCCAGCGGCCTGCATCGCACCTATGGCGCTCATCACCTGCACTTTATCACTTGGTCTTGCTACCGGCGATTGCCGTTTCTGAACTCTGCAGCCACCCGCGACCGTTTCCTTTCCATTCTCGAACAGGTTCGCGTCCGCTACCGCTTCGTGGTCGTCGGCTACGTCGTTATGCCGGAACATGTGCACCTGCTGGTCACTGAGCCAGAGATCGGAACTCCTTCCAAACTGATGCAGGGGCTCAAGCAGCGCACGGCGCGAGCGTTGCTGCCCAAGCGCAAGCGGAGGAATCCGGGGGCTGGCCCAGCCTTTTTCGGCGCTAAGTATAAACTGGCTGCCCCACCCTGCGCGGTTTTCGCAGGGTGGGCACAATGCAGCCGATGCCAACCGGTTTTGGAGTCGGTGAACTCGACGTCGCAGGGGGGAATAGGGGGACACTCCCCAATTTCAGGTCGGGATGAGCCAGCCCCATTCTTTTCTTAGGTTTGCGTGTCATGACACAATTGTCTACACCATATCGTCATGACGATACGTTCCTGCAGGAACACTAACGTGGTGGCATCCCGCTCCGCGTGTCCGCAGGGTATCTGCCGCCAGCTGTGCGTGGGTTGGTGCGGGGCTCAGAGTTTCGTGAGGACTCCTTGAGGCTCTGCTGGTAGTGCAGACAGAGCGGGGGTCCTTCGCTTCGCTCAGGATGACATTCTTTCTTTCTTTCTTTCTTTCTTTCAGGGGGAGGAGCCCTCCGCTGCTATGATTTTCCGCTTCCTACGGTTTGACCCTCTGCTTCCAAGCCCTTAAACTTAGGGGTGTTCTCCGCCTATCTTTACTGTGGCTCTCGGGTGGCCATCTTGCGGGAGGGATTCCTGAGTCGTTTCTTCCGGAGTCGATTGCGCGCTTTTGGGATTCGAGTTTCGTTGGTGGCGGCCTTGCTGGGGCTGCTGGCGCCGTTCTGCGCGGCGGACAACCCGAGTCCTATTTCACTGGATACGAATGAAACCCTGTTCACCGTGCTGGCCGCGATGAACACGTGCGGCTACGACGTGGACCTGAACATTTCCGATGCGCAGCGGTCGAACATCCGGGCCGAGATCCAGAGAAATCTGCAGGGATCGAACGAGGCGCAGGCCGCGATGGGCGCGATGTGCGAGTGGTATGAGAACCATCGCACCAAAGATGTGGCGCATGACCTGTCGCAATATATTTCGCTGGCGCTCTACATCTCGGGACCGCCGCATTTTCTGCCCAGGGTGAAGGAAGAGGAAATGCCTCCGGACGCGGAGCCGGTCGCCGGCTTCGGAACCGTGCTGGAGCACTTTTACGATAAGGCGGGGCTGCACTCGATCTGGGAGCGGAACCGGGCTAGCTACGCGGCGCTAGTCGAGCGGTACCACGAGCCGCTGGCGAAAATGGTGTTCGATACGGATATCTACCTGAAGATGCAGTCGGGCGGATATCTAGGGCGGACGTTCACGATCTACCTCGATTTTCTGGGCGATCCGAATCAGGCCAACGCGCGTAACTATGGGACGGATTATTACGTGGTGGTGTTTCCGTCGCCGGATCCGAGTACGCTCGATCCGCTGAAGATGCCGCAGATCCGGCATGCGTACCTGCATTACCTGCTCGATCCCCTGGCGGACAAGCATTTCACTGCGATCAAGCGAATCGAGCCGTTGCTGCAGGCGGTGAAGCGGGCGCCGCTGGAAGAGAGCTTCAAGAGCGACATGTCGCTGCTGGTAACCGAGTGCATGGTGCGGGCGATTGAGATCCGCACGAGCGGGAACAAGCAGACTGCGGAGGCGATGAGGCTGCAGGCGGTGGATGACTCGGTGAAGCAGGGATACATCCTGACGCGATATTTCTATACGGCGCTCATCGCATTTGAAAAAGATCCGGCGGGCTTGCGGGCGGCTTATGGCGACATGCTCGACGGAATTGATATCAAGCAGCAGGAGAAGGCGGCCGGCGAGATTCAGTACGCGGCGGTGTCGTCTCCCGAGCTGGTGCAGTTGTCGCGGCTTGAAGACCGGCGAATGCTGATTACGGCCGAAGCGCGGCTGAAGGCGGGCGACGCCAAAGGCGCGCAGGAGCTGGCGCAGCAGGCGATCGATAAAAAGATTGGAGATCAGGGGCGGGCGCTGTTCATTTTGGCTGAGGTAGCGGTGGCCAACAAGAATATGGATGGGGCGCGCGAAAATTTCCAGAAGGCGATTGAGACGGCGAAGGATCCTAAGGTGGTTGGATGGTCGCACGTGTACCTGGGCAGGATTCATGATTTGAAGGAAGAGCGCGAGGCCGCGGTGGTCGAGTATCGTGCGGCACTGACGGCGGGCGCGGAACTTCCAGAGGTGAAGGCGGCCGCTGAGCGCGGGCTGCAGCAGGCATATGAGCCTCCGGCGAAACCGCAGTAGCTGTCAGCTTTCAGCTGTCAGCTCTCAGTTAAGAGAGAACCAAGTCTCTGAGATAGAATGCACGGTTGCAGAATTCAGCAGAATTCAAGGGTTGCTTTGAAATCAGACCGGCGTGGAGCCGAGGTGAAGGCATGAAGAAAGCAGCGATTGCGGTGGCAGTTCTGGGCATGTGCGCCTGGAGTTTCGGGCAGGGCAACGACAAACCTGCGGGACAGAATCCTCCAGCGGGCCAGGCGGCAGGGCAAGCCGCAACAGGGCAAGCCGCGGCAGGGCAAGCTGCGGTACCCCAGGGCAAGAGGCCACCACAGGCGAAAACGCAGCCTGAATTTGACGCGTACAAGGCTGTTTTGGCGTCGGCGGACGGCGCTTCCATGGAAAAGGCGGCCGATGACTTCGCCACCAAGTTTCCGGACAGCGAGTTGCGCGTGGTGCTGTACAAGGCGGTGATGGCGAAATATCAGCAGGCGAATAACGGCGACAAGATGCTCGATATGGGGCGGAAGGCGCTGACTTTCGATGCCGACGATCCGCAGGCGCTGCTGGGAGTGGCGCAGGTCCTGGCTGAACGCACGCACGAAACAGATCTCGATAAAGATCAGAAACTGGCGGAAGCGAAGAAGGATGCGGAGCGCGCGCTGGTCACGATCGATACCGACTTGCCGACCACGGGGTATCCGGCGGAGCAGTTGGAGATGTTCAAGAACCGGTCGCGATCGGACGCGTATGCGGTGCTGGGGACGCTGGCATTCGATGCGAAAAATTGGAGCGAGGCAGAAACGAACCTAAGAAAGTCCGTTGACGCGGATCCGCAGGAACCAGATGCGGTTTCAATCTTCCGGCTGGCGGTCGCACTCGACATGCAGAACAAGATTCCGGAAGCGATCAAGTACGTCGACCAAGCCGTGGATTTGACCAAGGACCGGCCGGACTCGGGTGCGGGGAAAGCGGCGCGCGACGAAAAAGATCGGCTGACGAAGTTGAGTATGGGTACGGCGCCGGGGCAGGCTCCGACTCCGAAGAAGTAATGTCGCCCGCTGCGGTTGTGGCCAGCTGCAATTTTCTTGTATGAAGGAACGGGAAATCTCGGCGCTGGAAGATGGGCTGGGCTACCATTTCCGGCGGCGGGCGGTCATCGAGCAGGCGGTCACCCATAGTTCGCAAGCGCGCGAGCAAGAATCGCAGCAGCCGGGCGAGAGCAAATACAAAGTCAGCGATAACGAGCAACTCGAGTTTCTGGGCGACGCGGTGCTGGCGCTGGTAACGAGCGAAGAACTCTTCCAGCGCTTCCCGCATTTTCGGGAAGGCGAACTCTCGAAACTACGAGCGCATCTGGTGAGTGAGAGGCATTTGATCCAGGTTGCGCAGCAGTTGGAGCTCGGTCACTACCTGCGGCTGGGGCGGGGCGAGGAAAAAAGTGGAGGCCGGGGCAAGACGGCTTTGCTGGTCGACGCGCTGGAAGCGATTCTGGCGGCGATCTACCTCGATGGCGGGCTCGAAGCGGCGAGAGAGTTCGTGTTGCGCAATGTGATTTTTCCGGAACTGGAGCGCATGGAGCGTGGCGGCGGCACGCTGCCGGTGACAGATTTCAAGTCCGCTCTACAGGAAGCGGTGCAGGGCCTGGGGTTGCCTCAACCAGCGTACGTGCTGGTGGAAGAAGCTGGACCGGAGCATAGCAAGACATTTACGGTCGAGGCTCGGTTGAATGCCAAGAGCGGCAAAGAGGCTGAGTTCGTGGGACGCGCCCAAGGCTCGACGAAGAAGACGGCGGAACAGGATGCGGCGCGGCAACTGCTGACGTTCCTGGCGGCGCGGCCGAAAGCACCGGAAACGAAAGCGGCGGGACGGGCCGTGCACCCGGTAGACAAGTAGAGTACATGGATTCTCCTCATCGGCCCATCGTAACCACATTTGGAGACGACGCGATTGGTTCGCTGCAGTCCCTGCTGGGGACGGTAGTGATCGCGATCTTCGTCATCACGTTTATCGTGCAGGCGTTCCAGATTCCTTCGGAATCGATGGAGAACACGCTGCTGGTCGGTGATTACCTTCTGGTAAATAAGCTCTGCTATGGGGGGCAGGGCATGGGTCTCATGCCGTATCAGAAGATCGCGCGCGGCGACATCATCGTGTTTCATTATCCCGTGGACCCGACACAGCATTTTGTGAAGCGGGTGATTGGCGTGCCGGGCGACCACCTGCGGCTGATCAACAAGAAAGTCTGGATCAACGGCAAGCCGATCGATGAGCCTTACGTACACTTTTTGGAGCCGCCGAACGACCCATTCCGCGACGATTTTCCGCGCACAGATATTCCTGCTCCGCGCCTAATCGGGGAGTGGTGGCTGCAGATGCGGAAACTGGTCGAAGACGGCCAGTTAATTGTTCCCGAGGGGCACTACTTCGTGATGGGCGACAACCGCGACGACAGCCAGGACAGCCGGTATTGGGGTTTCGTGCCGCGCGAAAATATTATCGGCCGGCCTCTCGTGATCTACTGGTCGGTGCGCGATTGGGATCAGAATTCCTCAGGATCATTCATGGGCAGGCTGCATCACCTGGCGTATTCGGTCTCCCACATCTTTCAGATCACGCGCTGGAACCGCACACTTCGGCTGATACACTGAAGGGGCTCTTGCCGGTCCCGAACAGTCGCTGGTGTGCGGGGGCGCGAATTTCACGAGCGCAGGAACGATAGTGGCCAAGAAAGAAAACGTCGTCGAACGAAGCGTCGCCGAAGAGAGGCCGAAGGAAACTACCGTCGAATTTCTGGCGTCGCTGGCAGCGGTGCTGGTTACCGGGCTGTTCATCATTACGTTTGTGGTGCAGGCCTTCGAGATTCCTTCCAGTTCGATGGAGAACACGCTGCTGATCGGGGATCACGTGTTTGTGAACCGGGTGCAGTTTGCTCCCCGGAGTTCCTGGGTGGGGCCGCTGATACCGTATCGAAATCCGAGGCAAGGAGAAATTGTCGTATTCCTGCATCCGGATCCCCAGTACGCGGGAACGTACGTAGTGAAGCGAATCATGGGCGTACCCGGCGACAGAATTCACCTGCGCAATGGAGTTGTTTATCGCAATGGGCAGGCTCTAACCGAGCCGTACCTTGATACGGACGCCGACAATCCCGCGGACTCCTACCGAAACAACTTTCCTGCCGTTCCTCCCACCGATAGCGACGGCTTGTCGCCCAACTGGAGCGTCGACCTGCCGTCTTACATCCACGGAGACGATCTGGTCGTTCCCCCGGGCCACTACTTTGCGATGGGCGATCATCGCGGCGTAAGCCTGGACAGCCGCTACTGGGGATTTATTCCTCAGGAAAATATCATCGGGCGCCCAATGTTTATCTACTGGTCGTTTGAAACGCCGGAGCGGCAATATCTCAAAACCGGCTGGGGAGACCGGATTCTGTTCTTCGGAAAAATCATTATTCACTTCTTCGATGAGACCCGCTGGAAACGAACACTACAAGTTGTAAGATGAGGCCCCACAAAGCCTGGGTGATCGAAGGCTGCTTCTCGAAGGATGGGTGAGGGCGCAGTGAAGCTTTTCTCCTCCAAGCGGCGTAAGGGCGCGATGGTAGCACTGATTGTGCTGCTGCTGTTTCTGCTGCATCCTGGCGCTTCGCGTTTGAAATCGCGGATCATCTTCGCCATCAGTGCAGCCGTCGGCCGCCCGGTCGACATTGCTTCGGTGCATCTGCGCGTGCTGCCGCGGCCCGGCTTTGATTTGCAGAATCTGGTTGTCTACGACGACCCGGCGTTCGGAGCCGAACCCATGCTGCGGGCGAGCGATGTGACGGCAGATCTTCGTTTGATGTCGCTCTTACGCGGACGGCTCGAAATTGCGCGCCTGGACCTGACCGAGCCCAGTTTGAATCTTGTCCATGGGGCGAACGGACGCTGGAATCTGGAGGCGCTGCTGGAGCGGACGGCGCACACTCCTCTGGCGCCGACGGGGAAAGCGAAGTCTGAGCCGCGACCGGGATTTCCCTACATTGAAGGGACATCGGCCCGAATCAATTTCAAGAGCGGGCAAGAGAAGAAACCGTACGCGCTGACGAATGCGGACTTTTCGTTGTGGCAGGATTCCGAAAACACCTGGGGAGTGCGGCTGAAGGCCCAGCCGTTTCGCACCGACTTAAATCTGAGCGACATGGGCTCGCTCGTGGTCAGCGGAACGTGGCAGCGCGCGGGCGCGCTGCGCGATACTCCTCTTCAATTCACTATGGAGTGGAGCCGAGCACAACTCGGGCAGATCACGAAGTTCATCACGGGACGCGACCGGGGCTGGCGGGGCGGCGCGCAAGTCGACGTGACGCTGACCGGAACTCCGGCGAAGCTGCAGATTGCGAGCAACGCATCGATTGAGGACTTCCGCCGCTACGACATTGAGAGCAGCCAGCCGGTGCGCTTGGCGGGACAGTGCGCAAGCCAGTACAGTTCGACTGACCACGCGTTTCACGAACTAGTCTGCGGCGCTCCAGTGGGCAATGGAATGATCACATTGAAGGGCGAGATGGGGCTTCCTGGCAGCCACGCCTACGATTTTGTGTTGAGCGCGGAAAGCGTTCCGGCGAATGCTCTCATGCAGCTTGCCCGCCGCGCCAAGAAGAATCTTCCCGACGATCTGATTGCGGATGGATCGGTACAGGGGCGGCTTGCTATCGAGGAGAGCACGGCGACGGGAGCGGAGCTGAGACTCGATGGGCGCGGAGAAATAACGGAGCTTCGTTTGAACTCCGCCGGTAACAAAACGGAGATTGGGCCAGAAACGGTGCCTTTCCTCATCAGGGCGGGAGACTCTGACGGAAGGATGGCGTTGCGGCAGGCGCTCCGCAAGAGTGCGGTGGGAATGCGATTGCCGGAGAGCGCGTATCTTGAGTTCGGGCCGCTGACTCTTGCGAGTGGCCGGGCCGGCGGTGCTGCGGTGCGGGGATGGATCAGTCGCGGTGGTTACGACATTTCGGTCACTGGCGAGTCGGAGATTTCCAAAGCACTGCGGGTCACTCGAATGTTCGGCGTGCCGGCTTTGCAGACGACGGCGGAGGGCGCGGCGCAGCTTGATCTGCAAATCATGGGATCGTGGGCGTCGCAGGGTAGCGGGTCGGCGTCCGGATTCTCCGGACCGCAAGTTACGGGGAACGCGAAATTGAAGAATGTTCATGTCACTGTGCGCGGAACCGGAGGGCCGGTCGAGATTTCATCTGCCGACCTGCAGCTTTTGCCCGAGAAGGCGCGGGTTGAGAAGCTGAATGCGAAGGCGGCGGGTGCGTCGTGGAACGGATCGCTCGAAATGCCGCGTGGGTGTGGAACGCCCGGAGCGTGCCAGGTGCACTTCAATCTGAATGCGAACCAGATTGCGTTCGGCGAGTTGCGGGAGTGGGCGAGTCCGCCTCCGGCGAAACGTCCGTGGTACAAGGTGCTTGCAGCGGATCCACAAGCAGGGCAATCGATGCTTGCGAGTCTTCGCGCGTCGGGCCGCGTGACAGCAGATCACTTGCAGATGCAGAACCTGGCGGCTACCCACGTTTCGGCGAACGTAAGCCTTGATGGCGGGAAGGTGCGGGTCTCGGAGTTGTCGGCGGATGTCGTGGGCGGAAAACATGATGGCGAATGGCAGGCGGATTTTTCCACGAAACCAGCGGTCTGCAGCGGGAGCGGAACTCTGACGGGAATTTCGCTGGCGCGCCTTGCCAGCGTGATGAAAGATGGATGGATCTCGGGCACCGCGAACGCGAGCTACGAGTTGAAGGGATCGTGTCCTGCGGATTTCTGGGAGTCCGCGGAAGGGACGCTGCAGTTCAACGTTTGGGACGGATCGCTGCCCCACATCTCGCTCGCGGACGATGCGGGATCGCTGAAGGTCATACGCATGTCTGGCGATGCGCGCGTGCAGGGCGGCAAACTCGAGATGAAAGACGCGCGGCTGGATTCCGTCGAGGGAAAATTTCTGGTGAACGGCACCGCGTCTTTGAAGCGCGAACTCGATCTGAAACTGACGCGGGCATCGGGGAGCGGGGCAACGGCAGGGTACACGATCACCGGGACGGTGGCTGAGCCGCGGGTGATTCGAACGGGCGGTCCGGTGACGCAGGCTCGGCTGAAGACGGAGCCGGCGAAATAGTGTGAGATTTGTTGGTCGGCGGTTGGCGGGAAAAGCCTGAACGCAAAGATCGCTAAGGATTCGCAAAGGTCGCGAAGGATTTGTTTCGCGAGCCACTGGTCGATTGGCGATGCGGTTTGTAGATGCCGAATACAAAGAGGCTACGGCACATATCCCGGGCCCCGCAGAACTTTGCCGGGAAGCTTGCCCGTCATTTTGCCCGTCTTCGATCACGGGAACGCCGTTGACCAGTACGTATTCCATCCCTTCGGAAAACTGATTGGGGTTGTCGAATGTGGCGCGGTCGCGGATGGTCGCGGGATCGAAGACGACGACATCGCCCCACATGCCCAACTTCAGTACGCCGCGATCGGTTAGCCCCATGCGTTGCGCCGGCAGCGCAGAGAATTTCCGGATGGCGTCTTCGAGCGTCAGCGCTTTGTCTTCGCGAACATATTTTCTGAGAACGCGCGGAAACGTGCCATAGGCGCGCGGATGCGGATGCGCCTGCCCAAGAATTCCTTCGGGCGAGGTGCCTTCGGAATCGTTGTCGACGGAGACCCACGGTTGTTGCAGCGCGAGAGTTACGTCGGGCTGCGACATTCCGAAGACGGCGACGCCGGTCGAGGGATCCTGAATCAGAAGATCGAAAAGCGCGTCCATGGGATCTTTGTGCCAGAGCTTGGCAATCTCGGAAAGACGTTTGCCTTGCAAGGGCAATAGCTCGGGCTTCTCGACGTCGCTGATCATGATGGCGTCGGGGCCGGGGATTTCCTGCCATTCGTTGTCCCAGTCTTTGGATGGAGTGAGCATGTCTTTGCGAATGCGTTCACGCGTCGCATGGTCTTTGAGACGTTCGACCATCTTCGCCGTGCCGCCGTCGTGCGCCCACGGCGGAAGGAACGCGGAGAAACCATTGCCCCAGGCGGTGTAGGCGTAGGTGTCGGCGGTGACGTCGGCCCCGGCGGCGCGCGCGGCGTTGATTTTCGCGACGACCTCGGGCATGCGTCCCCAGTTGCTTTTGCCGGCGACCTTAATGTGCCAGATTTCGACGGGAACGCGCGCTTCGCGGCCGATGCGCAAGGCCTCATCGATCGATTCGAGCACGGTGTCGCTCTCGTTGCGCATGTGCGTGGCGTAGATGCCGCCGAATTTGCCGCCCTCGGTGGCGAGGGCGATTAGTTCATCGGTCTTCGCGTACGGAGCCGGAGCGTATTCGAGCGAAGTGGAGACTCCCATGGTGCCGTCTTTCATCGCGTCGCGCACGAGCGACTTCATCTGATCGAGTTGCGCGGGAGTGGGCTGTTTGTCGTCATCGCCAAGGACCATGCGGCGAACCTGAGTCGCGCCGACATAGCTCGCCAGATTGATGCCCATGCCCTGTTTCTCGATGCGCGCAAAATACTGGCGAAAGGTGCGCCAGTCAGGGTTGATCTTGTAATGGTCGTAGTCGCTGCGGTCGGATTGAATGATGGCGTCGTTGAGGGGCGCGATGGAACTGCCTTCGCCGGTAATTTCGGAAGTGATGCCCTGGTAGATTTTCGAAGGCAGGCGCGGGTCGACCAGAATGGTCATTTCCGACTGGCCCAGCATGTCGATGAACCCGGGGGCGACGACCTTGCCACGCGCGTCGATCGTGCGCTTGCGCGGAGCATCGGTGAGTTTGCCGATCGCGGCGATCTTGCCATCGCGAATGCCGATGTCGCCGGAATACCAGGGAGAGCCGGTGCCGTCGATAATGTGTCCGTTGATGATGAGGATGTCGAAGGCTGGGGACTTGCGCTTGAGCAGGCAGCTTGGAAGATATGCTGATCAGAGTGAACGCTAGCAGGACGCAATACAGGGGTCGTGTCTTCGTCATCGATTTCTTCGTCATCGAGTTCGTCTCCAGGATTAAGAACAAAAGCTTAACGCAAAGTTCGCGAAGAAAGTCCGCGAAGGGCGCTAAGAAAAACTTTTTATGGCTTGATAGTGACTGCACTGACTGCTCTTCTTCGGTGCGAGATTGCGCCAAGGGCGATCCAGATTCCGAGGGCCAGCCATTCGTACACGGTGAAATGGCCGGGCACCACGGGGACGATCTTCATCAGTGCCATCGCAATTCCGACGACTAATCCGAAACCGGCGATGGCGTACTCGATCGGCGATAGCTTGATGCTTCGGGCGTTGCCACGGCGACTGAGTGCCAGGCAGGCCGCGCATGTGGCCGACCATCCGATGGCGCAGGCTACCGATCCCACTTCGGTGATGGGAACCAGAATCGCGTCTCCGAGCAACATGCAGGCAGCGGTGACGAGGCCAACGCAGAGAACCGCGGTTGACGGTGTCTGGTGCTGCGCATGGATCGCGCCGACGCGCGTGTCGACCATGCCGCGGCGTCCCAGGGCGAACAACAGGCGGCTGGCGGCAACGAAGTTTCCGTTGAAGCACTTGAAGAGCGACAGCAGGGCAGCGGCAAGGATGATGTTCACAACCCATCTCGATCCTACAGCCTGCTGGAACGCCACGGCGGTCATAAACTTTTCGCCGGTCAACTGGCGCCACGGAGCGACGAACGCCACCGCTGCGACGATGCTTGCGTAGAAAAGAATTCCGATGACGATGGCCATCCAGATGGCGCGAAAAAATCCTTGTGCGCGAAATTCCGGGCTGGCTTCCTCCGCGGCTTTGCCCACCGATTCAAAGCCGGTCATGAAATAAGGAACGATCTGAATCACGAGCAGAATCGAAATCCACGGAGCGTGCGTGAAGAGCGGCTGGAAATTCGAGGGCGAGCCGTGGCTCACGCCGAGAGCGACGAAGACGACGAAGAGCGCGAGGGTGCCGAAGCTGGTCCAATTCTGAAACGTCGCGCTGAGGCGGATACCTCGATAGTTGAGCACAGTGAGCAGTGCAGTCAGGCCCAGGCCGATGATGAGATGCGGAAGATATACCGGGCGGCCCGCGATGCGGTAGAGTTCCATCGAATCGAGTCCGGGAACGATGTAGCCGGCGATGCGGCCGACGGCGACTGCCTCCCACGGGCAGACGATGAAGTAGGCAAGAGTCATCATCCAGCCGGTCGCGAAACTGATGGGACGGGGAAACACGGCCGAGGTGTAAGCGACTTCGCCGGCGGCGTCGGGCATGGCGATGACCAATTTGCCGTAGACCCATCCGATGGGAAGCAGAACGGCGCCGCCAATGACGAAGCCGAGGAGCGTGCCGAGAGCGCCGCCGCGGAGCAGCCAGTCGTCCATGACGACCAGCCAGCCGACGCCCACCATGGTTCCCCAGCCCAGTGTGAAGAAGTCGGTGGCGCGCAGCTTGCGGGCGAGAGTGTTCACGGGAGGCGGTTGCTCTGATTCGAATAACGAGACGAGCGGCGCGAATTATAAAGCATTTGCGGCGGCGCCGGGCCAGGTGCGGCGGAAGACGGCGGCTGGCCTCACATTTGGGGTTTTTGCATGGTAGTATCGAGATCAGCCTCTGCATGATACTTCAACATCTGATCTGTCCCGAACGCCTTGTTGCGGCTGGCCGTGTCCCCGGGCGCGGGGCTTCTAGAAAATGACTTCTTCTTGGAAAACTCGCCAACGTGTGCTCAGCGGCATGCGTTCGACCGGAAGGTTGCATCTCGGAAACTATGTGGGGGCGCTGCAGAACTGGGTGCGCATGCAGGATGAATACGAGTGTTTTTTCATGGTTGCCGATTGGCATGCGCTCACCACGGATTATGCCGACACATCGCTCATAAAGGAAAATTCGCTGCAGGTCGCGCTTGACTGGCTGGCAGCGGGGCTTGATCCGGAAAGGTCGGTAATTTTTATCCAGTCGCATGTTCCAGCGCATGCGGAGTTGCATCTGCTGCTTTCGATGATCACGCCGCTGGGGTGGCTGGAGCGGGTGCCGTCGTACAAGGAGCAGCAGGAGAATATCAAGGGCAAAGACCTGACCACGTATGGATTTCTCGGCTATCCTGTGCTGATGTCGTCAGACATTTTGGTTTACAAGGCTGCGGTGGTGCCTGTTGGGGAAGATCAAGTTGCGCACGTGGAACTGACGCGAGAAATTGCGCGGCGGTTTAACGGATTCTATGGCGCGTCGAAGGAAGTATTTCCCGAGCCGAAGTCGCTGCTCACGCCTGCCGCGAAACTGCCCGGCACCGACGGCCGCAAGATGTCGAAGTCGTACGGGAACACGATCATGTTGACGGATCCTGAACCGGTGGTGCGGCAGAAGTTGAAGACGATGGTCACCGATCCCGCGCGCGTGCGGCGGACGGATCCGGGGAATCCGGATGTGTGCCCGGTGGGCGATCTGCACAAGATTTTCAGCAGCAAAGAAACGATGGCCAAGGTGAACGAAGGTTGCCGCTCCGCGGGGATTGGGTGCATCGAGTGCAAGGGATGGGCGGCGGACTCCATCGTGCAGTTGCTGAACCCGATGCAGGAAAGACGCCGTAAATATGAGGAGAAACCTCGCGACGCCTGGGATATTCTAGAGGCTGGCGCGGAGAAGGCGCGGAAGGCGGCAGGCGAGACGATGGAGCGATGTGCGCGCGGCGATGGGGATGTCGCTGGGATACGAGGCGGGGAAGTAGAAGTCAAAATCCCCACTTCTCGCAAAGGACGCGGGAAATCGGGCACTCGGCTAAAAGTGAAACGGCTGTACTGTTTCGCAGGCAGAGTACATGGGTCCTTCGCTTCGCTCAGGATGACAGAGCAAGAAAGTAAATGACCGAAGAAGCAAAACTCGATTCTAGAGGTGAGGCGGCAGGTTCCGTCTCCGCAGCGATTGTCGCGGGAGCGCCGGCTGCGAAACCGGCTGCGAAGAAGGAAGAGAGCGACTCGCCGTTTGCCGTGGCTGTCGGCAACGTGTACGAGGGACCGCTCGATCTTTTGCTCGACCTGATTCGCAAGCAGGACATCGATATTTATGACATCCCGATCGCGAAGATTACGGCGCAGTATCTGGCGTACGTGGAGAAGATTCGCGAACTCGATGTGAACGTTGCGGCCGACTTCATTTACATGGCCGCGGTGCTGATTCATATCAAATCGAAAATGCTGTTGCCGCGCGATCCGTATGCGTCGCCGGAGGAGCAGGAAGATCCGCGGAACGAACTGGTCAACCGTCTGCTGGAGCATGAAAAGTTCAAGTCGGCGGCGCAGATGCTTTTGCAGAAGCAGCAAATTGAAGATGCGGTGCTCTCGAATCCGTCGCTGAAAGAATTCATGGACGCGGAGGGTACCGAGCCGGAGATTGCTGCGGACGTTATCGATCTGGTCAAGACGTTTCAGCAGGTGCTGGAGCGGATTCGCACGCGCCCGGTTTTAAACGTTGATGAAGAATCGGTCACGGTAGGGCAGATGATCGACTATCTGCGGCGGCGGCTCTCGCTGGAAGATCGGCCGATCCGACTGAAGCAGATTCTGATGCGGGTCGCATCGCGGCAGGCGCTGGTGTGCATGTTTCTGGCGCTGCTTGAAATGGTGCGGCTGCAGGCGATCCAGGTACGCCAGGAGAAATTGTTCGGCGAGATTGCTGTGCGCAAGCATACGCACTTCGACGAGATCATGAACGAACAGTCGGCCGTGCGCGACGATTGGAAGTGAAAGAGCAGTTCCCAGTTGCCGGTTGTCAGTTGCCAGTGAGGGTGTAGGTGGCGCCCATACTAGTGCGACTGGCAACTAGCAACTAGCAACCGACAACTGAATTATGTCCTTAAAAGCTCAACTCGAAGCGATTGTTTACGCGGCGGAGACGCCGATTACGCTGGAGCAGATGATCCAGCTCGTGAAGGAAACCGTGGTCGCCGAGGGCGCGGCAGACGAAGCTGAGATCAAGTCGCGCGTCCGGTCGAGCCTCGAAGAACTCGTGGGCGAATACGGCAGCCCCAGCCACGGTATCGAAGTTCGCCAGGTGGCGGGCGGATACCGCATGTCGACCAAGCCGGAGCAGCACGAGGTCGTTCGTGCATTCGCGAAAAGTTTGAAGCCGCCGATTCGGCTATCGCTTCCTGCGCTGGAAACTCTGGCGGTCATCGCTTACAAGCAGCCAGTGACGGTGCCCGAAATCAGCGACATTCGCGGCGTCGATTCCGGCGGTGTGATTGGAACTCTACTCGATCGCAAGTTGATCACTACGGCCGGGCGCAAGCAGGTGATCGGGCGTCCGATTCTGTATAAGACTACGAAGGAATTCCTGATGCGGTTTGGGCTGAAGGACGTGAACGAATTGCCCAGCATGGAGGAGTTCGAAAAGCTGGTCGCGGAGTCGTTTCAGGAAGAATTAATTCCGGCGGAGAGCGCGGCTGCTTCTGAATCCGATCCGGGCGAATCGACGGAGACCGCTCCAGCCGCAGACTCAGCGCCGGTCCTCGCGGATGCGCCAACAGAAAAGGCCGGCTAGCATTCGTTTCGATATTCGCACGTTGCAACTCACGTTTCATTATGCCGCTTGAGCGCTTACAGAAAATTATCGCCGCCGCCGGAGTCGCTTCTCGCCGAACCGCGGAGAAGTTGATTTCCTCAGGGGCGGTGCAGGTCAATGGGACCGTGGTCACCGAACTCGGCAGCAAGGCCGATCCTGAAACCGACCACGTCCGCGTCAACGGGAAGCTTCTGCACGGAGCGCAACGGCATCACTATCTGCTGCTCAACAAGCCCAAAGGCTACGTCACGACGATGAGCGACCCGGAAAAGCGTCCGACCGTGATGGACTTGATTCGCGGCGTGAAGGGGCGCGTGTACCCGGTGGGCCGTTTGGATTACGCCAGCGAAGGGTTGCTGGTGCTTACGAACGATGGGGAACTGGCGCATCGCCTGATGAAGGCGGCGTCGCATGTCGCGAAGACTTATGTTGTGAAAGTCGCGGGCACACCGAAAGAAGAAGCGATTACGAAGCTTCGCGCCGGCGTGTCGATCGCGACCGATGACGGCAAGCGCGTGAAGACCGGCCCGGCGCTGGTGCGCGTGGTGAAGGAAGCGACGAACCCATGGTACGAGATCACGCTGGTCGAAGGACGGAACCGGCAGATTCGGCGGATGTTTGAGGCGGTCGGGCATCACGTGGAGAAAATCAAGAGGGTGAAGTACGGTCCGCTCACGCTCGATGTGCCTCCGGGTAAATTCCGCTCGCTTACACTGAAAGAAATTGAGCGGCTGAAGTCGGCCAGCAAGACGAGTGCCGGCAGCAAGCAGACGCTATCGCGATAGTCGCTATCTCGATCAATCGTTGTGATGGTCATGTCGTAATCATCGTGTCGTAATCGTTCATCTGTTTGATATGCGGCGAGCATGAGCCGATTCTTTGATCTCGTTTCAAAACCGGCCCGCGAGATGGGCAGCTACGTGCCGGGCGCACTGCCCCGGCAAGCCGCCGACGCCAAACCGCGTCTCATCAAACTCGACTCGAACGAGAATCCCTTTGGTCCATCGCCGCGGGCGCTTGAAGCCATGCGGCTGGCGCTGGCCACCGCGCATTCCTATCCTGACGACGACTGCACGGAACTTCGGGACAAGCTGGCGGTGTACCACGATTTGCCGACGGAACAAGTGATCGTGACGGCGGGCTCGACTGCGCTGCTGAGTTTGCTGTGCCATACCATGCTCGGGCCGGGCCTGAATGCGGTGACCAGTGAGCGCTCGTTTATCGTTTACTCGATGGCGGTGCACGCCGCCGGAGCGCAATTGGTCGAGACTCCGATGCGCGAGGACGGATTCGATCTGGGCGCGATCTTGCGTGCGATCAACGAGGATACGCGCCTCGTGTTCCTTGCCAATCCCAACAATCCCACCGGGACAATGGTTAAGGCTTCCGCCGTCGACGAGTTTCTCACCGAAGTTCCGGGGCATGTGGTGGTGGTGCTCGACGAGGCGTACTACGAATTCGCGGTGCATGTCTCCGTCCAGCGCAACGTTGAGTATTCAAGATCGCTCGACTACGTTCGCCGGGGTGCAAGTGTGATGGTGCTGCGTACATTTTCGAAGGTGCATGGGTTGGCGGGGCTGCGCATAGGCTACGGCCTGGGACCGGCGGAACTCGTGGCGTACTGCGCGCGCATGCGCGATACATATTCGGTTTCGGCGATGGCGCAGGCGGCGGCGCTTGCTGCGCTGGACGATCAGAACTACATCGGAAAAGTTGTGTCCAACAATTCCGCGCAGGCTCGGATTATGGGAGTGGGATTGTCGGAGCTTGGTTATCGAGTCGTGCCGACTTCCGCGAACTTCTTGTATTGCGATGTCGGCGAAGATGCCGCTGACTTTGCAGGGCGGCTGCGGGGCGAAGGCGTCAGCGTTCGGGCGCTGGGAGTTTGGGGTGCGCCGACTTGCGTCCGCATCAGCATTGGGACGCCGGATCAAAATCAGTTTCTTCTCAACGCCACACGGAAGATCGCGGACGCGCCGCGGTAGTTCAGACGTCGCTCCGGATACTCTTCATGACATCGGAACCCGCGCGGCTCCGAACAGGCCGGCGTCGCTTCCGAGCAAGGCTTGCGTGATGATCGTCCTGCGATGCATGTAGGGCGTGATCTGCAGGGACGCTCCTTCTTTTTTCGCCGTAGGATCGTCCGGCGCGTTGGCCGCGTAGACCAGCGAACGCTCGCGTAGCTCGGCAAACATGGTTGGAGCGAACGCGTCCCAGGCGCTGACCACCCCGCCGCCGATCACAAACATTTCGAGATCGAGGACGTTGACGAGGTCGGCCATGAGCATTCCTAAGGCCTGGCCGAAGCGATGAAAAATACGTTGGGCGTCGGGATCTCCCTGAAGGGCAAGGTTGTAAATTGACCTCGCGCTGAATTCGGGGTCGGAATTAGCGGCCTTGGCAAGGGCCGGTGCCTTGCCGGATTCGATCGCCTCGCGGGCCATGCGAACGACGGCCGTCGCGGATGCGTATCGCTCGGCGCAACCGTGATTGCCGCAGCCGCAGGGAACGCCGTTGGGCTCGATGGTCACGTGGCCGAACTCACCGGCCATCCCACTCATTCCGTAGAAAAGTTTTCCGTTGAGGATGATGGCGCCGCCGATGCCGGTGCCGAGAGTGAGCATCGCCATGTTATCTGCGTCGCGTCCCGCGCCCAGCCATTTTTCGCCAAGAGCGGCGACGTTGGCGTCGTTGTCGAGAAAGACGCGCGCGCCCAACCGGCGCTCGATCTCATCGCGCACGGGATAGTCGGACCATCCGGGAAGATTGGCCGACTTGCGCATCATGCCAGTCTTCATATCGATGATGCCGGGAACGCCAATTCCGGCGCCGAGGAATCGTCCGGTGTCGCGATATTGATCGGTCAGGCGGCGAATCGCGTCGCACATTTCGCCGATCACGTAGTCACGGCCGAGGGCAACTTTCACGCCCAGCGTTATTTTTTCAAGCAACTGTCCTTCGGTACTGACGGCGGCGATGCGGAGGTTCGTGCCACCCATATCGACGCCGATAGAAAAATCGGGCATGGGCAGAAGAGTAACAGAACGGCAGCGCGTTTTCAGTGCTGCGCGGATAATGACTCACCACAGGGGACACGGTGCACAGGGGAAAATCAACTTCGTGTTCTGGATACTACTTCTGGCACTTCGGGCAGTAGTGGCTGCTGCGGCCGGCGATTACGATTCGCTTGATGGGAGTTTTGCAGACGAGGCAGGGTTCGCCTTCGCGTCCGTAAACGCGATGCTGGAGCTGGAAGAATCCTTCTTCACCGTCGGCGCCGACGTAGTCGGAGATCGAAGATCCGCCGAGCGCAATGGCTTCTTTCAGAACTTCTTTGACTGCGACGTAGAGTTTGCCAAGCTGATCCCGAGTGATGGTGGAGGCGCGACGGCGCGGTCGAATGCCGGCGCGAAACAAAGATTCATCGGCGTAAATGTTTCCGACGCCGCGCAGTAGGCTCTGATTCAGCAGCGCGCTCTTGATGGGGGTCTTGCGCCCGTGGAAAAGGGCAGTGAAGCGATCGAGATCGACCTCCAGTGGTTCGATGCCTCCGGCGTCGAAGTCGGCGTTCTGGGCGACGCTCAGACGGCCGAAGCGGCGAGGATCGACGAAACGCAATTCGCGACCGGACGACAATTTGAGGATGGCGTGCGTGTGCTTCACGACTTCCGTCTGCGGCTCGCACACGCGCAGGCTGCCGGTCATGCCGAGGTGAACGATCCACTGAGCCTTGGGCGGTGTGGGGCTGGCGCTCTCGCCCGCTACTCCGGTGCGGTTGAAGATGACCGGGCGGACAGCCCCACGAGCTTCTTCTTGCCATTTCTGCTCCTGCTTTTCGCGGGCAGAGCCTGCCCTGAGCTTGTCGAAGGGAGTGCCTGCGCCACAGTGGGCTGTTCCAGGTCAAAAACTATGTGCTTGCCCATTCTTCTTACCGCTGCGATGCGGCTTTGCTCTAGGGCCGCGGCGATCTCCGTGGCGGGAGATTTCAGCGTTTCTTTCTTTTGACCTAGCCACACGGATTCGACGACGTCTCCGGTGACGCGCTTGGCGAGGCCGCGGGTGATGGTTTCGACTTCGGGGAGTTCGGGCATGGGGTTAGAGACCAGACATCATAAATCACAAAGGACACGAAGATGCACGAGGGGAATCGCTCGTATCTCTTCATCCTCTACGCAGCTATTGGATGCGCGTCGACCTTCGTTCGACGCTTGGCTTGCCCGCCTGTCTGCCGGTAGCTCTGTGTTATAACTCTCGCAATGGCGAGTTCCCGACAAGGGTCGATCCGTCTGTTCCGATTCTCTGGAATCGATGTCTTTCTGCACTGGTCGTGGTTTCTGGTCGCGGTGTATGAGATCAATGACCGCAAGGGGAGCTATTCTTCTATCTCCTGGAACGTGCTGGAATATCTCGCCCTGTTTCTGATTGTTCTGCTCCACGAGTTCGGTCATGCGCTCGCCTGCCGGCAAGTTGGTGGAACTGCGAACAAGATTATGTTGTGGCCGCTGGGAGGAGTGGCGTATGTGGACCCGCCACCGCGGCCTGGAGCCACGCTATGGAGCATCGCGGCAGGACCACTGGTCAACGTGGCACTGCTACCGGTTTTGCTCGTTCTCGATACTGGAATGACGGGATGGGCCAGCGTGACGCCGGACATGCATCAACTGGTGCACGAGATCTGGCGGATCGATCTCTACTTGCTGATCTTCAATATTCTGCCGGTCTACCCGCTAGATGGAGGGCAGATTCTTCGATCCCTGCTGTGGTTTGTGCTGGGACGAGCCCGCAGCTTGCTTGTGGCCACCATCCTAGGCATCGTCGGTGCGATCGGGTTCGTTTTACTGGCGTTGTGGGAGCGCGATCCCTGGCTCGGAATTATTTCGTTCTACTTGCTCGTCGTTTGTTGGGGTGGACTTCAACATGCACGGGCCTTGTCGCGTGCGGCCAACCTGCCGCGACGGGCCGGATTTGCCTGTCCGACATGCAAGGCCGCGCCGCCAGTCGGTGAGTACTGGAAGTGCGGCAAGTGCGGGCAGGGATTCGATACATTCGCGACTCATGCGGTCTGTCCAAATTGCTCGACGAGGTTTGATGTGACCAAGTGCATGGACTGCGGCGCGACGCATTCGATCAGCGAATGGGCGAGTTCGGCCCTGGTTCCTTCAAATCTGTGAGCGAACTGCAGCGCATGAAATGAAATCCTGGCCAATTGGTGATCGGGCAGGTCTTCGACCAAAGGAGGCTGTGTGGGAGCGTGGGGCACTGGAAGTTTTGAGAACGACGACGCGGCCGATTGGGTGGCGAGCCTGGCGACGGTAACGCCCGATCAGCTGATGCCCATATTCGCTCGCGCGGCAGACGATCCTGAATATCTTGAAGGGCCGGAGGCCAGCGTCGCGGTCGCGGCAGCGGAAGTTGTTGCTGCCCTGAGCGGTTCGCCTGCCGAGGGCGCGCCTGCTGCGATCGACGCGTGGACGAAGAGCCATCCGCAGGCGCTTACTCCGCAACTCAGAGAGGTGGCGGCTCGAGCGATTGATCGCGTGCGGAGGAATTCTGAATTGAAAGATTTGTGGATGGAGGCCGACGGGCTGAACGACTGGATCGCGGCTATTAAGAATCTGCAGACCAGACTGGGTCAGTAGTTTCTAGATTCGTAGGATTAGACTCGAGTGCGAGACGCACTCGCCCACAGCCGGCACGACGCTGGCGCTACGCGTTTCCGACTAGTCCTTCAGCGGAACGACGGCGCTGCCGTCGCGGCAGAAAGTTGCGACGCGCTGCAGGTCGCCGTTGGCGCGGGGCAAGGTCATAACCGGACCGTAGCAGTAGACGGCGTGTCCGGTGGCGGCAAAGTACCAGCGTCCGCCCTTGGAGTGCCGAGTGGCTTGTGTGGTGGGCTGGCGCAGCGGTTGAGGCGGCGTCAAATGAGGTATCGGCAGACTTAACAACAAGGCTAGGGTCAGGACCTTCATTGTTCTTCGTTCTTTCTAGGACTACTTGCTACTGCTTATCCACAGAATTGCCGCTCAGGTTTTGTTGTGTTCTGACTTCGTTTCCTGAGTCGTGCGTTACAGCGTGATGAAAGAGCGTGGGTCGTCGACTCGATCGGACACTGGCCGCGACGGCGCCTCGAACTGCGGTTTCGTTTTTTCCAACTGCGCACGGTGTTGTGGTGCCGCCTGGGAAGACGGGGCCTGCTTGGTGGGTGCCTGGGTTGACGGGTACTGGGACGACGGGTACTGGGTCACTGGAGCTTGTGTTTTCGCCGCCGGAGTCTGGCCCTGGTGCTGCGCGTCGGCAACACTCTTTTCCTGCTGAGCCTTCATTCTCTGGGCGGTCAGTTCGGCGCTGTCGCGATACAACTCGCGGATCAGCGCGCGCTGCGATTCGATGGTCGAGCCCTGCTCCACGATCAGCATGGTCATCAAGCCATAGGAGATCAGGAACAACACGGTCAGCAGCGGCAACCAGCCGTGCTTCTTGCGCGCCACCGGAGCATCGATTGGGGGTGCGGTGGGTGCGGCGGCGGTCTCGAATAAGGTCGTCAAGGTAGCGCTCCGGTCTCTGCCCCTCACTGGCGGGCACACAGGGAATTGCATCCACGGAGCCATTGGTGGCTTATCGGATAAGTGATTGATATAAAGACGGTTAGTCTGGTTCTGGAGCGACGCCGAGGAGGCGGGAAGTGCAACTCCCTGCACATTATGAGCAACCGGGATTTGCTTCTTTCCCCCGGGCTTCATGTGATTAGAAGGCCCGCTGGGCGCGGCTTTTGGGGCTTAGATCGGTGCCGGCGACTGGCTCCGACTCGGCTTTCCCAATTCCAGATCGGCAATTATCGCCATTACCACGGTTACTTTTCTGTCAAGCCTCGCTAGCCCTATGATCACTTTCAAGTAAGGGAAGCAAACAATCTTTTTTTCTCAGGGAACACGATCATGCGTGTGCGCTGCTGTGCGGTATTGTTTCTGTTCGTCTCATTGTGTGTAGGCCCGGCGCGAACGGCTCAAGGTCAATCGTCCGCCCCGGAAGGGCGCCATGTTGTGCGAAAGATGATGCCTATTTATCCAGAGATTGCGAAAAAGATGAACCTCTCGGGCACTGTGAAAGTGCAAGCCACCATCGCACCGGATGGGACGGTGAAGAACGTTCAACCGGTCGGTGGGAGCCCAGTTCTGATCCAGGCCGCGCAGGACGCGGTGTACAAGTGGAAGTTCGCCGCCGCGACAGCGGAATCTAAAGAACTCATCGAATTGCGCTTCGATCCGCAGCAGCAGTAGCGCCCGGCTACTTTCCGAGGACGAGTTTCGCGATCGTCGCCAACTGCATGTTCGATGTGCCTTCGTAGATCTTGCCGATCTTGGCGTCGCGCCAGTATTTCTCGACGGGATAGTCCTTGGTGAATCCGTAGCCGCCGTAGATTTCAATGGCCAGCGAGGTCACGCGCTCGGCGACCTGCGACGCGAAGAGCTTGGTCATGGCAGCTTCCTTCACGAAGTTCACTCCGGCATCTTTCATGCGCGCGCAGTTGTAGACCATGAGCCGGGCGGCTTCGATCTCGGTGGCCATCTGCGCGATCTGGAACTGAATCCCCTGAAAGTCTGCGATGGCCTTGCCGAACTGCTTGCGCTCGACGGCGTACTTGCAGGCGAACTCCCAGGCGCCGCGGGCGAGACCGATCATCTGCGCGCCAATGCCGATGCGTCCTTCGTTCAGCGTTTCGATCGCGATCTTGTAGCCTTTGCCCGGCTCGCCGAGGACGTTTTCTTTGGGAACGCGGCAGTCCTCGAGAATCAATTCGCAGGTGGACGACGCGCGGATGCCGAGTTTGTCTTCCTTCTTGCCGACCGTGAATCCGGGGAAATTTTTCTCGACAAGGAATGCGGTGATGCCCTTGTATCCAGCCGCCGGATCGATGGTCGCGAACAGAACGAACAGGCCGGCTTCTTTCCCATTGGTGATCCAAAGCTTGCGGCCGTTGAGGACGTAGTCGCTGCCCTGGAGGGCGGCGCGCGTCTGCAACGCGAATGCGTCGGAGCCTGAGCCTGCTTCGCTGAGGGCATAGGCGCCGACTGTCTCGGTGGCCATCTTGGGCAGGAAGCGCTTTTTCTGTTCGTCGCTGCCCCATCGCAACAGCGCATTGTTGACCAGCGTATTCTGCACGTCCACGATGACGCCAGAGGAGGCGTCGACGCGCGACAGTTCCTCTACGGCCAGAATCGCTTCGAAGAATTTCGCGCCGCCTCCGCCATACTGCTCGGGAACCTCAATGCCCATTAGGCCAAGCTGGAAGAAATCGTGGATCAGATCTTTGTCGAAGACGCCCTTCTCGTCCATCTCCTTCACCAGAGGCCGGATCTTTTCGTCGGCGAATTGGCGGATGTTGTCGCGGAAAAGGATTTCGTCTTCGGTGAGAGTGGTGAGGGGGGCAGGAGGAGCGGCTTGAAGCGTTTCAGGCATGGAATCACCTTCGGAAAACGGATGAGCAAACCTTGAATTTTAGCACTTTGATTCCGGGGAGAAGGGACTGGAGAAACACTCACCACAGAGGACACAGGGGACGCACAGGGAAAACCAGAAAGCTTACGCCCGCTTAGAGCCGTGGACCAGTCTTAGCCCGTCCGCCTGCAGGATGCGTTTGATCTGGCTGCGGGCGTGCACGGTCCAGGGGCCTGAGGTATCGAGCTTAACGTAGGACTGCCAGTGTTTGAGCGCCTTGCGGGGCTCGCGGCATTTTTCGTACGCCAGGGCCAGATTGTAGTGCGCGTCAGCGTATGTGGGAGCGAGTTGCAGTGCGGTCTTGTAGGTCTGAATCGCGTCCTGCACGCGTCCGGTTTCGTCGAGCACATTGCCGAGATCGAAGTAGGCGAGAGCATAGCGCGGGTCGGCCTCGATGGCCTGGCGGTAGTGTTTTTCGGCGAGGCCGAAATCCTGGCGATTGTAGTAGAGCGTGCCGAGATTGATATGCGCGGCCGCGTGCGCGTTATCGATCTCCAGAACTTTGTGATACGCGGCAATGGCTTCGGCCTGCGAGCTGGGATCTTCTTCCAGCGCGATGCCGCGGGCAAACCATGAGGTCACTTCACTGTCGCGCGGAGTGGGTTCAGATTTCGGCACCGGCGTGCTGGTCAGCACTTTTTCGCGCTCGGAAAAATCCATAAGGAACTGGCCGGCAATCGGCTCCAGCAACTTGCCCTGGTGACGGAACGCCACGCGGTGTTTCGCAGTGGACCACGAGGAGGCTTCGAGCAGAGGCTTTTCCACGCCAGACGCTTGTTTGCGCATGGCATCGAGCGACTGTCGAATGACTGCCGGACGCACACTCATGGCGCACAGGTCGCGGACTTTCTTGATTTCCAGGAGATCGGAAAAGGAATATTCCTCGGCAGACGCGACCAGACCATTCCGCTCCCAGTTGATCAACTGGCGCGGCGTGATGCGGAGAATCCTTAGTAAATCGGCTCGACTGTACACGGTGATACACAACGCCTCTGCGGCCCCCCGCAGGGCGTCCGCGACTATTATCTTGAAGTTGCGGCAGCAAACGCAACTGCAAATCGTTTGAAAAGCTGTGGAGAACCTGGTTGATTTACATGCAGCGAAAATGGTGCAACCCGCATGAGGGCTGGAAACTCCGCTCCGGACGGCGGTTTCGAGACGGCGCCCGGTGTTGAACTATGCTGTCGTTACGGCGGCCTGGTAGTCCTCGTAGGTGCCCTTGAAGTCAGTAATCCTGTGATCGCTCTCGAAATGCCAGATACGAGTGGCGACCTCGTCGATCAAGTCATGATCGTGGGTCACAAGGAAGACGGTTCCCTGAAAACGTTGCAAGGCGATGTTGAGAGCGTTGATCGATTCGAGATCAAGGTGGTTCGTGGGTTCGTCGAGGACGAGCACGTTCGGCTTTTGCAACATCAGCTTGCAGAAGAGCATGCGTGCGGCCTCGCCACCGGAGAGAACGCTGGTGGACTTGGTTGCTTCGTCGCGCTGGAAAAGCATCTGCCCGAGAATTCCGCGGAGTTCCTCTGTGACGGCGCCGGGGTCCCACTGATGGAGCCACTCCAGCGCCGTAGTGCCATCCTCGATCAGGCTGCGATGATCCTGCGCGAAATAGCCGATGGAGGCCTCGTGTCCCCAGAGGACCTTGCCGGAGTCGACGAATGGTCCATCGTAACCGCTCGTCTTACGTAGTTCCGCATCAGGAGTCGTCGGAGAATTCGCCAGCAGGGCGTTCACCAGCGTGGTCTTTCCGGCGCCGTTGCGTCCCATGAGCGCGATCTTCTCGCCGCGGGTAATGCTCGCAGTGAAGTCGCGAATGACTTGCTTTTCACCGTACGCTTTGGCGAGATGTTCGACTTCGAGGATGTGCTTGCCCGACGGCCGCTTCTGCTCGAACTTGATGTATGGCCGTTGGATGTTGGACCTCGCCAGTTCCGTGACCTGCAGACGTTCGACTTCCTTGCGCCGCGACTGCACCTGGCTCGAGCGAGTGCCGGCAGCGAATCGCGCAATGAATTCGTTTAACTGCGAAATCTTCTTTTCACGCTGCGCGTTCTGCGATTCGACCTGAGAACGAACCTGCGTCTTGGCGACGACCATGTCGTCGTAGGTGCCGGTGTAGGTGATGATCGTCTCGTAGTCGATGTCAGCGATGTGTGTGCAAATGCTGTTCAGGAAATGCCGGTCGTGCGATATAGCGATAACGATTCCGTCGTAGACGTTCAGGAATCCCTGCAGCCAGTGAATCGAATCCAAGTCGAGGTAGTTCGTAGGTTCGTCGAGTAGCAGGGCTTGCGGATGGCCAAATAGAGCCTGCGCCAGCAGGACGCGAACTTTTTGTCCACCCTGCATCTCGCCCATCTTGCGCGTGTGCAACTCGTCGGGGATGTCGAGACCTTGCAGCAGGATCGCGGCATCGCTCTCGGCGGTGTAGCCATCCTCTTCGCCGACGATGCCTTCGAGTTCGCCGAGCTTCATGCCGTCGGCGTCGGTCATTTCGGGCTTCTCGTAAATGGCGTCGCGCTCCTGCATGGCCGCCCAGAGCCGCTTGTTGCCCATGATGACGGTATCGATCGCGGAGTACGCGTCGAAGGCGAACTGGTCCTGGCTCAACACACCGAGCTTGCGTGGGCGAACGACGGTGCCCTTTTGCGGTTCGAGTTCACCGCTGAGCAACTTCATGAAAGTGGATTTGCCGGCGCCGTTGGGCCCGGTCAGGCCATAGCGTTTGCCCGGCGTGAACGCCGTGGAGACTTCGTCGAACAGAATTTTGGCGCCGTAGCGCATCGACACATTGCTGACTGAAAGCATGTTTTCTTTGTGACTTCAGGAACTGCGGGGAATTCCGCCAAAACGGTGCGCAGCTGGAGCTAATAGAATATCACGGGCGCGCCAAAACTACGCGCTCCAAGGGTTGATCACGACGGCTTCGATGTCATCGAAATGGGAAGAATTCCGCGTAGCCAAGCGAGCACGGTGGGTGAGGACAATTCCCGCGACCATAGTGTCGCGAAGCTCTCCGACCCGGCCTTTCTTTTGCCTTTCAGCAGTCAGACCTGCGGCAAGGCGCGCTGACTCTTCGCCGAAACCGGCGATGCGATGCTGTATCCGATTGAGCAGTTCCTCAAATCCTTCGGACAGGAACGTCTGCTTTTTGCCCGCTGGCATAATTCGCAAACCGACTTGGATTTCTAGAACAGTAATTGAGGTCGTCCATATCGAACTTGGAGGCTGGCGATCAAGCCATTTTGCGACGTCCGGCTCCGGGGAATTGCGCATGAGGGCTGAAACTACATTCGTGTCGAGAATGATCATCGATCACTCTTCATCAAATGTGGCCGGACGGACAGGGTGTCCGCGCAGTTCGGTTGCCTCAAAATCGTATCCCTTACCCTTAAAGAGATTAGCGATCTCGGTGCCGAGTCCTGTTGTCCGAGGCTCCGGTTCATTAGCGGCATTCCGCAGAATGTCGCGGACTTCGGCCTCCATGCTTCGGCCGTGGCGGCGGGCACGACGCTGAAGGCGCTTCTTTACGCTTTCTTCGAGATTGCGGACGACAAGCTGGGCCATGATCCGTCCTAAAGTGATATCATGATATCAGCGTAAGATCTTACGATCAACCCCACTGCCCAAGGCACCTTTTCCGGCGCGAAGGTCCATGCGCCCGCTTTCTGGGTTATTTGGGCGAGGCTCCGCCCGCCTCCACCAACTGCTCGATCGGTGCGACCACCATCAGTAACAGGTCGTCGGTACGCACCTTGGCCCGATTGATCAAGGCGACTTGCTGCGTCTTCCACGAGTCGGGCTCGGGCTGGCCTTTGTCGAGATAGTCGAGCGCTTCCAGACCGGCTGCACCCAGGGCTGACAGATTCTGAGACAACGCCACATCTTGCTGCAGAAGAAACGTTTGTTGAAGCAGGGGATGCAGCCTGACATCATTGTCGCGCCACGTGGTGAGCCACATGCGAATCTCGGTTTCGGTAGCGAGATCTTTGTAGCTACTCTTGATGAATGTTTGTACGAGATCGCTGAAGTGACGCGCGACATCGCTCTCGGGATAGACCGCGTCGATCATACGGGTCAACGGCGCATGGAAATCGATTGGACCTTTCGCATCGTCCCACCGGTTGTAATCCTTGACCGGTTCGACGACATCGGCGAGCACGCGAAGCGCAGAGATGTCGGCGGTTCCAGCCATGCGGTGCAACATGTGCATGCGGGCCGAGCGATGAGTCAAGCCGAGAAACTCCAGGTCTAGACTGACGGCATTCAGCCTCGTATACATCGAGGCGACATCCGTGACATTCTGCGGAGACCACAACCGCTCGGCGATTACAGCATTGCGCGGCCAGATGTGCGAGTCGACATTCTCGGGGGTAACCCACTCTGCCCACTGGCAGGACTCACCGCCGAGGATGTGACTCTTTTCTTCGGGAGTCAATGTTGCAGCCGCGTCGGACATGGGATCGACGGCATAGTGCCGCGACGAGGGCCACATCAAGTCGAGATAGTATCCGGAGGAAAGCAGGCCGCTGTAGCCTTGCTTCGCGGCATCGGCCAGCGACTTCTGCCCGCGCCACGACTGCACGACGATGGTCTTCGGCAGATCGGGATGAAGAATCTCATCCCAGCCCACCATGATCTTGTGGTTCTTCGCCAGAATTTTCTGCAGGCGCTGGTTGAAGTATGCCTGCAGGTCTTGATTGTTCTTCATCCCATGCGCGCGGATGAATTCCTGAATCTTCGGATTGGCGTTCCACTGCTTACCGTCGACTTCGTCACCGCCGATGTGGAAGTAGGCGTCTGGGAAGAGCTTGGCCATCTCCGCGATAAATTTCTCGAGAAACTTGTAAGTCGATTCGCGCGTGGGATCCATGATCGGATCGCCGTCTTCGAGCGTGTAGGGTCCGGGACCGCTTGCGAGCTCGGGATATCCGATGACCCAAGAGCGGCTGTGGCCGGGGATATCGAACTCGGGGATCACGCGAATACCGCGATCGTGCGCGTAGGCGATGAAGTCCCGAATCTCCGCCTGCGTGTAGAACATCCCGTCCGAGCCCATGCCCGTCAGCTTGGGAAACTTCTTGCTTTCGACGCGGAAACCTTGATCGTCGGAAAGATGCCAGTGGAGGACGTTCAGTTTCACCGCAGCCATCGCGTCGAGATTGCGTTTGAGCACATCGAGAGGAATGAAGTGGCGGCTGACGTCGATGAGAGTGCCGCGCCAAGGGAAGCGAGGCTGATCTTTGATAGTGACTGCTGGAGCAGCGAATCCCGCGTGAGTGATTTGGACAAGCTGTAGAAATGTCTGCAGGCCCCGCAGGATGCCGAGCGTTGTGGGCGCGGTGAGTTTCGCGCCGGAATCGGCGACCGTCAGCTCGTAGGATTCGTCCTCGCCGAGCTTTTGGACCGGCTCGCGACCGTGGTCGGCATGGATTTCGAGCGCAGGGGTGGTGCCGGACTTCGGACGGAACGGAATCCCGGTTTGGCGCGAAAGCTGGAGCTGAAACCGTTGCACCTCGCTGTCGAGCGATGCATCGCGGCTTCCGGTCACGGCAACCGAGAAGGATTGCGTGATCGCGAGTTGTCCCGTGCCGGGTTGAACGCTGGCGGGCATCGGCATGAGGTTGAGTTGGGTTGGGGTTGGGATTGGGCGACGGCGAGCACAGACGTTACGATGGCGAAGAAAAGGACTCTCGGGATTCGCATTCTCATTTTATTAAGGTCATCCTTACCAGTTGTCCCGGTTCGATGGACTCAAGCAGTTGCAGGAGGTCCGGCACATGTGCGAGCAACTCAGCCAGACGACTCGATTTCGTGCGGATTATTACTACGGCAATGGTTCGCGGGTGGAGGTTTTGTTGATACTCGATGCCGCGATCCAAGGTTACAAAAACTTGGAAGCCTGCGCTTTCCGCAAGGGCCAATAGTTCCCCATTCTTCCTGCCCGCTAGTCCCTCCTCGGGTACGGTGCTGCAATCATGGCCGGACAGCGAGTTCTTGAATTTCTTCGGGACGCACTCGTCGAGCAGCACTCTCATCCCAATTGGCCGACAACCAGAGACTTAGCGTGCTCAAGCGCATGAACTGCGGTTTCGCGGCTGACGGTTGGAAAATCATCAAGAAAATCGTCCAGAGTCTGACCGCCCTCCAGATAATCAAGCAACGCTTGGAAAGGAACTCGCGTTCCGCGAAACACGGGTGTACCGCCCAGTACCTCGGGATCGCGAGTGATTACGTTGTTCGATGGCGTCATGGTCTTAACTCTCTTCCAGCTAAGTCTACTCCGAGGTTTTGTGTAAACCAAACGTAGCGTCCATGAAGCGAACGGTTCAGTGTCCGCCGCCCAACTCGCGCACGATTCCGCCGACGAACTGCTTCGCATCACCGAACAGCATGAGCGTCTGAGGCAGATAGTAGAGCGGGTTGTCGATGCCGGCGAAGCCGGGGCTCATGCTGCGCTTGATGACCATGACGGTATGGGCTTTGTCGACATCGAGAATTGGCATTCCGAAAATCGGGCTTGATTGATCGGTGCGAGCTGCCGGATTCGTCACGTCGTTGGCGCCGATAATGAGGGCGACGTCGGTCTGCGGGAAGTCGCCGTTGATTTCCTCCATCTCGATGAGGCGGTCGTAGGGAATGTCGGCCTCGGCGAGCAGCACGTTCATGTGGCCGGGCATGCGTCCGGCGACAGGGTGGATGGCGAAGCGAACATCGATGCCTTTCTTGGTGAGCATGTCATAGAGTTCTCGGACTTTGTGCTGTGCCTGCGCGACGGCCATGCCATAACCGGGCACAATGACGACCGAGCTTGCTGCCGAAAGAATCGCAGCAGCTTCTTCCGGGTTGGCGCTGCGGACAACCCGTTCTTCCTTCACGCCAGCCGCGGACACTTGCACTTGTCCGAACGCCCCGAACATCACATTGGCGAAAGAGCGATTCATAGCCTTGCACATGATCACCGAGAGAATGAAGCCTGAAGACCCGTCGAGTGCTCCCGCCACGACCAGCACTTTGCTGTTCAGAACAAATCCCAGCAGGGCTGCGGAGAATCCCGCGTAAGAATTCAGCAGCGAGATGACCGTGGGCATGTCGGCGCCGCCGATGGGAGTGACCAGCAGCACTCCGAAGATGAGTGCGACGATCACCATGATCGGAAACAGCACTGCGTGCGCGGGATTCACCACCAACGCAACCGCCAACGCGAGGGCCGCGGCGAGCACGGAAAGGCTGACGATATTCTGTCCGCGATAGACAATGGGCCGCTGCGGCAGCAGCTCCTGCAACTTCCCTGCGGCGATGACGCTGCCGGTAAATGTGAGTGAGCCGATGATGACTTCCAGCGCGATCTCGCCCATTTGAAAGCGAGTAACCGGCGCGGTGCCGACGTAAAACTCGGCGATGCCGATGATCGCCGCTGAGAGTGCGCCGAAAGCGTGGCTCAATGCCGTTCGTTGCGGCACCGCCGTCATCTGCACCAGGCCGAGAGGAATGCCAACTCCGGCGCCGATGATCAGCGTGATGACGATCCACTTGTACTGCACCAGTTCCGGATTAAAGAGGGTGGCGCCGACTGCGAGCGCGGCCCCGATTTCTCCCGCTAGAACGCCCCAGCGCGCGCTCGCCGGCGAACTCAGGAACCTGAGAGAAAGAATGAAGAGAACGACCGCGATGATGTAGGCGAAATCGAGATATTGCTGAAGGGCCAGAGCGGTCATGACTGTTTCGGCCTGCCGGATTTAAACATGCGCAGCATGCGATCTGTAATCAGGAATCCGCCCACCATATTGCTGAACGACGCTGCCACTGCGATCGCCCCCAGGATTGTAGTGAGCCGCGTTTCGTGGCGTCCGGCGATGATGATCGCCGCAACCACGACGATCGCGTCGAGCGCGTTCGTCAGCGACATGAGAGGCGTGTGCAGCAGCGGGGACACTCGCCGGATGACTTCAAATCCGACGAAGCCGGCCAGGATGAAGACGTAAAGATTGGATATGAAATCCGCTGGCATGATTCCTCCTTAGAGTTCATTCTTAGCGTGCATTCACTGCTGGGTTACGAGCGCAGGCATCTTGAAGAAATCCCGCACGCGGGCGTTCACGACTTCTCCACCGTTTGTGATCATGGTTTCGCGAATGATTTCGTCTTGCAGGTTCAACTGCAGCTTGCCCTCCTTCACCATATAAAGAAGGAAGGTGGTCAGATTGCGGGCATACATCTGGCTGGCGTGATACGGAACGCTGGTGGCCAGATTGATGGCGCCAATGATCGTGACGCCGTGCACGACCACCGTTTCACCGGTGCGCGTGAGTTCGCAATTGCCGCCGCGCTCGGCGGCGAGGTCGACAATCACTGAACCGGGAGCCATGCCTTTCACCATGTCGGCGGTGATCAGCACCGGGGATTTTTTCCCGGGGATGACGGCAGCGGTAATGACGACGTCACTCTCCGCGACGACACGAGTCAGTAATTCACGCTGGCGGGCGTAGAAGGTTTCATCCTGCGCAGTGCCATAGCCGCGAGCATCTTGAGCGTTTTGAGCTTCGATGGGGAGCTCGACGAATCGTCCGCCGAGACTCTGCACCTGCTCTTTCGCGGCGGGACGCATGTCGTAAGCCGACGCAACGGCGCCGAGGCGGCGAGCCGTCGAGATGGCTTGCAGTCCTGCGACTCCTGCGCCAATCACGAAGACACGCGCCGGCGTGATGGTTCCGGCGGCGGTCGTCATCATGGGAAAAATTCTCGGTGAAGTTTCGGCCGCCAGTAGCGTCGCTTTATAACCGCAGATCGTCCCCATGGAGGAAAGCGCGTCCATGCTCTGTGCGCGCGTAGTACGAGGCATGAGTTCAACAGAGAAAGCGGTCACGCCCGCCTGGGCGATCTGATGTACGACTTCGGCAGAACCGAGGGGGCGCAGAAAACCAATGATGGCTTGCCCGCGACGCATCAGCGGGAGGTCGGCTTTGCCCGTGACATCGTTCGATCCGTAGCAGAGCACCTGCACCACGATATCGGCGGTACCGAATACGGCGGCGCGATCGGGAACAATCTTCGCGCCCTTCTCGACGTAAGCCGCATCCGGATAGCCGGCCTGCTCTCCCGCACCGGTTTCCACGATGACTTCCAGTCCGGCCTTGACGAGGTTGGGAATCGCGATGGGAACGAGTGCAACCCGACGTTCCCCGGGATAACTTTCTTTCGGAACTCCGACGATCACGCGGTTCTCGTCCTTTCCGTGGCGATCAGGCCTTGCTGCTTCAGCGCTTCAGAAGCGCCCGGCTGCGAGCGACGATCCTTGCACAAACCGGCCCGCGAGTTCTGTGACATGTGTCACAAGAACCGAGAAAAAGTGGACTGAAAACACTAACAGATTGGAAAGGGAACTGGAAGGCGAACGGGCTAGGTCAGTTCGAATATCCTTTGTAACGCACAACGAGGCAAGGCTCTGAAAGGGCCGAAAGATCGTTAGTCCACCCCATGCGTAGGAGCATCGAGCCTAGTAGATTCAGAGTGGATGACTCTTCCAGAGCACTCTGGAGTGAGGATCTTTTCTCCCATTCCCTGGGAAACTGCGCAACCGCCAGGCGCGCGCAATCTATGTGGCTCGACTTGCCAGCATGAGTAACGAACGCTTCAAAAAGCAGGAGGTCACCCTGTGATAGTCGAGCGCGCCATTTGAAAGTTGGTCTCGCAGTTGCCGCTCGGCATCGAAGTCCTTCGAGAATATATGGAACGATCACGAGTGCCTTAGTAAGTACACATGCCCCTGCCCCGGCAGAGAACGAACGGTCTCCTTCTCCATCGCGGGCTTTATCTAGGTCCCTTCGCGTTCTTCCGTAAGGCACAAACATTGGGGCCTCAAATCCCAACGCTAGAGGGCCGATTTCCATCGCGGTTGCAAGAGCGTCGATGCAGGCATCTACATCCGTGCCACTTTTGGCGCCCGATGGACCTTCCACCATCCAACCTAAGTTCGTCAATTTACCAATATCGACCACAGCGACGTGCAGGGACTCGTCAGTCATTGTTGGCCTCCCATAGTTTTCCTTTAGTGAGGAGAGAAAAACTGCGTCCTGATTTGTCGGACCTCCTCCACTAGATGACGGCGACGGGCGGGTCTCGACGAATATGCCGAACCGACCAGGTCCAGAGTGTCGCATCCCAATTCGCAGCGTCGCTTGTGCACGCCCGATTATTGTTGTGGCTAACAAGAATTACCCGCCGAACCGATAGTGCCACACTCTCGCGGCGCCGATCAGATTCGTGTTGTCTCCCAGAGATGCGAGCGTGAGGCTTGCCTTTTCGGCGGGAACGAAGCGGCAGCCGCGGTGAATTACGGCGCGAATGCCGTCGAGAAACAAATGCGCACTCTTCATGACGCTGCCGCTGAGGACGATGGCATCAGGAGTAAACAGGTTAATCAGGTTGGCGAGGCCGAGGCCCAGATAGTAGGCCTCATGTTCGACGGTTTGCTGCGCGACGTTGGTCTCCCTGCTTGCGCGAGCTCGCAGATTCTCCTGGCAGTGATGCCGTTGCGGTGCGGATAGTCGGCTGGTGCGTGAGCTTCGAGCCAGGCCACCATCGCGGGACCGGCGGCTAACGACTCCCAGCAGCCGCGAAATCCGCACGAGCATTCGGGTCCAGCTGGATCGACGACTTGATGTCCAACCTCAGGGTGCGCGCCGTCGACGCCGCGATAGAGTTTTCCGTCGAAAATCATTCCGCCGCCAATGCCGGTGCCGACGGTTATGTAGATCAGGCGCGAGCGATTCTGGCCCGCGCCCCATCCGGCTTCGGCCAGGGCCGCGGCGTCGCCGTCATTTTCAAGTGCGACCCGAACCTTGAAAATCTGCCCAAGATCGCGGACTGGACTCTTGCCGCGCCATCCGGGCATAAAATCTACGTCGCCAAATTCTCCGCGGATGGGATCGACCGGACCCGTCGATCCGATGCCGATGCCCGAGAGTTCTACACCAGCCTTGGATGCAGTCTCGCGGAGCATGCGCGCGATTGCGTCGACGGCATCGTCATAGCGATTTGGGTCGGTAGGCGCTTGCATCCGGGCGAGGACTCTGCCATTGTCATCGACGATGCCAACCGCGATTTTCGTACCACCGATATCAACTGCACCGATCATAGTTTTCGATGTTTCAAGTGCGCCAGCCTTGGGGCGCAGGCGAGACGCCCCCGCGACAGCCGGCGGGACGGCGGCGCTACCAAATTCAAGAACGATAGTTAAAACTCTGGCTTCATTGCCTTCGCTTCTTCGAGCGTGATGCGCCGTTTATTTCTGTAGGACAAGTTCGCCATGTGAACCGCGATCGCTGAACGGTAGCCCATCTCCGTCGGCGCGTTCGGAATCTTGCGGCTGCGAACGCAATCGATCCAGTTCTGCATGTGGTTCTGATCCGGAGTGCTGCCGCGCGTCTCCGCCCCACTTGGACGGTTGACCTTCTCCGGCCAGTACTGCAGCGGTTCCTCGAAATGATGTTCCAGCGTGCCGTCGCTTCCCAGAATTCGATCGCCCAGATCGTAATGCTTGTTGCTGAAGGTCGACTGCCAGGTCACGACCATGTCGTTCGGGAAATCGAACGTGATGGCGATGGTGTCGGGCACTTCGCGTCCATCTTTTTCGGAGAAGACTCCACCCGACATGTAAGCCGCCGAAGGCAGCGGCAGATCGAGTGCGCCCATGATCCACGCAATCTGGTGGACCAGGTTCTCGGCGCAGTTTCCGCCGGAGAATTCCCAGAACAAACGCCAGTTGATGAACCTATAGGGATCGAACGGGCGGTCGGGCCGTCCGTTGAGAAACGCGCTCCAGTTCACGTTTTGCGCGATGCAGTCCGAAGGCACTGGCCGCACCCACTGGCCCTTGCCGTGAGGAGTGTTGCGACCCATCCATGACTCGACCTGCGTGACTTTTCCGAGCCATCCGTCTTTGATCCACTGACGCGCGTCGATTTGCGATCCGGAACTTTGATGTTGCAATCCAATCTGCACCACGCGATTCGAAGATTTGGCTGCCGCCAGGCACTTGTCGGCCTCGGGAATCGACCACGTCATGGTCTTCTCGGAGTACAAGTCTTTTCCGGCGGCCAGCGTGTCGAGGAAATGACGCGAGTGAATGTGCAGCGGGCTCGCCACGATGACCGCGTCTATATCCTTCATGTCGAGTACACGCCGGTGATCGTCGAACGTCTGGATGCCCGGCACCTTGCTCTTCGCCTGCTCGCGGCGGCGGCTGTAGATATCTGCCATGGCGACGAGGTCGACGTTTTGAACGGCGCGGATCTGATCGAGCAAGTCGTTTCCGCGATCGCCGACTCCGATCATCGCAACGCGAACGCGATCATTCGCGCCCAACACCGTCGCCGACGGATACGCCAGCACGGCAGCGGTTCCGATCGCGGCTTGTTTCAGAAAAGTGCGTCTTGTTTGTGCGGGTAAAGCCTGCTCAGTCATCGAATTCTCCTCTGCGTTGAGTACGAACCGCGCGCTATAACGCGCCGGCCTGTTGCAAAATCTTCTTCATGCCAGCCCAACTCTGCCGCGACGATTCTTCCGGCGAGCCGCCTCCACTCCAATGCGTCTCAAGACTCACGGCATGTCGATAGCCGTCGCGCTTCAGGGCCTTGAATTGTCCAACCCAGTCGATGATGCCTCCGCCCATCGGCGCCCAGTCTCCCTTGCCTTTCGTGACCACATCTTTGCAGTGACAGTGACCGATCCGCTCCTTGGGCAGAAGATTGTAGCCATCGGGATATGGTGTTTCGCCGGCGGCGGCCGCATTGCCCGGATCCCAGTTCAGCATGAACGATGGAGTCTCGACCGCGCTAAGAACTTTCGCAGCCTCGGCCGCTGTAGCCGTGTTGCAACTAGGTTCGTTCTCGAGCACAAGAATCAGATTCTTCTTGCCCGCCTTTTCCGCAGCCTCTCTCAGTTTTTCATTGATTGCTGCGCGATGCGGAGCTTGGTCGTCGAGTCGCCAGAAATCGAAGCACCGCACGCGATCGGTCTGAAACGCCTTCGCCATTTCCATGGCATGGTCGAGGACATCGTCTTGCTGCGCCAGCGTGAAGTCCGCGCCGAAGCTCTTGGCCTCGCTGAACTTCGATTTCGGCGCGCCCGGCCAATCGACCTTAAACAGCGGGCTGGCAATGTCGGTGACTTTCAGGTCGTATTTCTCGAGAATACGGCGTGCCTCGGCGACTTCTTTCTCGTCGAGGCTGACGATGTTCTTCTTCCACATTCCGCGCAACTCGATCCATCGCATTCCGAATTCGTGCGCTGCCACTTCGCATGCGTGCCCGAAGTCCTGCGAGATTTCGTCATTGATGATCGCGACGCGGAACGGAGAACCGGAATCCGTCGGCAACGCAAATCCGGAGACCGCGTGCGCGGCCGTCACCGCAGCCACTCCTGCAAGGAATTCGCGACGCGCAAAGCGCAAAGGCATGACCCGCTCCTCGAACTGTCCGTCACTGAGAAATGAAAATGGAATCGGCGCCAACAAATCTACCACCATCGAAACGCAGGCGGGTAGAGAGGCAGAGTTTTGGTTAGCTGTTGCCGTTTGCGACAAAATGTCGAGAGGTGAGGCACGCGAGATTCCTCGGCCCGCTGGAGAGAACGCGGGCCTTCGGAATGACGCCGACTAAGAGGCGATTTTCAATTCATGGCGGAGGATTCAGAGGCGATACGGTGCTCGGACTTGATTTTGCGCGCAAAACAAAACGCCCCAGACTCGATTTGAGTCGTGGGACGTCTGTTGATCAGCCCTCCCCCAAGTGCTGCTCAAGAACAACTCTAGCTCTGCCCCGCCAACCGGTAAATGGCTCCCCTGTGCCATGGATGGCACGAACGTGCTGGGCTTGTAAGTGTCTAATAACAAATGACTTGTACTATTTATGATTACAGACTGATGACGAAATCTGGCGTTCGCAAACGAGAGCCTAAATCGTAAGGATCGCGAGGCTGTTCAATGACGACGGCCTCAGCGAAAACGCCGGATGAAGAGCGTATGGCGCTCGGACCGGTAAAATCCGACGCCGTAAATCGTGGCTTTTCCTTTATTCGAATAGATCACTTGACGAATGCGGAGCACGGGAGCGCCCGCGGTCAGACCGAGCAAAGCCGCCAGGGCCGGATCTGCCGCGGTGGCGTCGACCTCCTCGTCTGCGTAAGCCAATTCGATTTCGTATTCGTGTTCGAGCGTAGCGAACAGGGAACCCTTGGCGAAGAGAGCGGTCACCAGGCCGGAGAATTCTGGGGCGGGCAAATAGCAGACCTCAAGTGCAAATGGATCCTCACCAGTCAACCGGAGGCGTTCGATTTTCACCATCTGGCTGGTTGCGGGCAAGCCCAGCCGGGCCGCCACTTCCTGCTCATTCTCAATCACCTTTGCCGAAAGGATTCGAGAGCGAGCCACCAAGCCTCGGCTCGACATGTGCTCGGTGTAACTCATCAGCTTGTTGAAATGGATTTTTGGTCCGGCGACGAAAGTGCCGGCACCGCGCCGCCGCTCGACGACTCCGTCCTTCTCGAGCCGGGAAATCCCAACGCGCATTACAATCTCGCGACTGCCTATACGCGCGCCGGAAGGAAAGAAGAGGGCGAGAAAGAGTTTGCCATCCACCAGAAGCTCATCAAGACGCAGGGTGGAGCGATCGATCCCGCGCAGTCGGGCGCTCAGCCGGACAAATGAGATGATCGGCGCTTCTCTTCGACGAAACATAAGGGGAACGAAGACGTTTGCCTGAGAGACGCCCATTCTGGGGATCTTCACGTCGCGACTTTCTTCGCGCAGCCGCTTGCGGAATCGTATTGCCGTGCTTGCCTCGACTCTCTGGTCTAGTGGCGGCCGCCCAGCCTCCCCTCTACCCATTTGAAGAAGTGCTTCCATCGTCGAGCGGAATCACATGGAAGCACACTGCCGGGCACTCCGCACAGAAATACCTGCCTGAGACCACTGGCCCGGGCTGCGCATTTCTCGACTACGACAACGACGGCTGGATGGACATTTACCTCGTCAATAGCGGTCAGTGTGACTTCTTCAATCCCAGCCCTCCACTGCGTAACGCTCTGTATCGAAACAATCGCGACGGAACGTTCACCGACGTCACCGAGAAGGCCGGAGTCGCTGCGGGCGGCTATGGACAAGGAGTTGCGGTCGGCGACTACGACCGCGACGGTTTTCCCGACATCTACGTCACGCAATATGGACGGAACATTCTCTATCACAACAACGGGGACGGAACGTTCACCGACGTCACGGAAAAGGCTGGAGTCGCCGCTCCAGGATGGTCGTCGAGCGCAGTCTGGTTTGATTACGACAACGACGGGCGCCTCGACTTGTTCGTCTGCCAGTTCGTGGAATTCGACAAAGGAAAAAACCTTCCCTGCGCGGCCGGTGACAGCGCCGGATACTGCATCCCGCGTCTCTACAAGCCACGGCCCAGTTGGTTATTTCACAACAACGGAGACGGAACCTTCACCGATGTGAGCAAGACTTCTGGGATCGGCAACTACCTCGGAAAGGCTTGGGGAGTCGTCGCTACCGACATCAATAACGACGGCCTCATGGATCTGTTCGTCGCCAACGATACGGTTCAGAATTTCCTGTTCGTGAATAAAGGGAAGGGGAAGTTTGAAGAAGTCGGCGCGGAATCGGGCATTGCCTACAGCGAGACCGGCCGACCGCGTTCTGGCATGGGAGTCGACTCCGCCGATTTCAATCAGGACGGCTGGATGGACCTGTTCGTCGCCAACATCGATCACGAGTTTTACTCTCTTTACCAGAACAATCATGACGGAACGTTCGACGATCAAGCCCAGTCGGCGGGCATTGCCAAGCCCACCCAGCTGATGAGCGGTTGGGGATTGAAGTTCTTCGACTACGACAATGACGGCGACCTCGACCTTCTGTTGGCCAACGGCAATCCCGACGACCTGATCCAGGTATTCCACAAAGACGTGGACTACAAAGAGCCGCTGCTCTTATTCCACGGTGCGGGCAAGACTTTCGAAAATGTGAGCGCCAACAGCGGTCCAGTCTTCAGCCGGGCATTCTCATCGCGAGGCCTTGCCCTGGGAGACTTCGACAACGACGGCGCCGTCGACGTTTTGATTTCGTGTAACGACGAGGCTCCGATTCTGCTCCGTAACAAGGTGGGAGCGCAGAATCATTGGCTGGGAATCAATCTCGTCGGGACGAAGTCGAACATCGACGCGGTTGGGGCTCGCGTCACCTATCAGGCTGGAGACTTGAAGCGTACCCGAATGAAGGTGGGCGGCGGGAGTTTCATGTCGTCGCACGATCCGCGGATGGTGTTAGGGATCGGGAAGCGAACCAAGATGGATTGGATTGAAATCCAGTGGCCTGGACCGGGCGGCCACGTGCAGCGTATCGCGAATCCACCGATCAATCGGTACATGACGATCCGCGAAGGCTAGACCAATCAGTTGGATGGAGCGGGGAATGGATGGAGCCGACGAGCGGACTTGAACCGCTGACCTGCCGATTACGAATCGGCTGCTCTACCAACTGAGCTACGTCGGCCTGCCTTCGATTTTAAATGGCAGGCCGGAAAGCGTAAAGCACGACGCGTCGCACAAAAGGTCGACGAACTGGTAATTGCCCGGCTTTATCGTCGCTCTGCGCTCTGCGATCTCTGTGAGGCTAGGCCGCGCGCGCCTCGACCAGCGCGTCGTACTCCCGTTCGGATTCCATCGGCAGCAGCACCCACATTGTGTAGATGCCTAACGCGGTGCCGAATGGTATGTTGGTGAAAATCGCAACGAAGGCAACCACGAGTGTGATGATCCGCGCCCAGCGATCGCGCTGCAACAAGCCCCAGCCGGCAATGAACCCCACGGCGGCTTTCGCCAGAAGTAGGATTGCGACCACACTCAGCAGCGGACGCAGAAACGTCGGAGGCCCCTGGGGCACTCCCAATTCGTGCGCGTGAGCAAAGAGCGTGTTGGCGATAACGTACAAAATTACGCCTCCGATGGTGTTAAACGCAGAGAACGCCAGCCACAGAATCCCGAGCAATCGCACATGCTCCTGCACGCGACCTGGGACGGGCTGCATCGCCGACACCGAACCAACGATCTGTTTGCCGCACCGGCTACAAAACGCCTGTCCCGGTTGCACTGCAGCGCCGCATCCATCGCAGAACATAAACCCTCCCCGACCGACTCGCTCAACCCGCAGCGTTCCCCAAATACCTTCACAAGATGATACGCATAACACACGGAAGAGTTCCGTGGTGAAGCAGTGGTACAGCGATTCTTGCGCGGAAGTTGGTGTCGCGCTCACGCACAAAATGCAAACTGTACGCAAAAACGAAAAGGCCACCCGGCAACTGGGCGGCCTCTTCTTTCAAGGGAGAATAGTTCCAACGGAGGCAAATTCCGTCAAAACTTTCTGGAGAAATCTTATGAGCCTAAAAACGGGGGTGTCAAGCGATTTTTGTGAAATAAATGTCTTTGTTTTCAATCAGTTACAAAATCAATCAATACCGCCGCAGATTGTTCCAAATTGAGAAATTTCGCCTTCGGAAGCCCCTAACGCACTATTTCTAAGGCACTTAACCAGCCCTAGCCGGGGTTTTGCGGCGTCTGGCGGATGCCCTCGGGACCGCCTTGGCCGGATTCGTCGACGACTACTTCCACCACTTCGGTGAGGCGCAGCGAGATGAATTCCATCTGCTCCGGACGGTCGAAAAGCTTGTCGGGGAACCAGCGCTTCATGAGAATGCGAAATCCTCCGAACGCGACGCCCGCCACAATCGCCATCGCGCCCAGGATGAAACACAAGATGATGATGTTTACCAGCAGCGCGCCAATGTTGTTGTTCTTGTCGAAGTACGTGTTCTCGTTCCAGGTGACGTTCGCTTCGTAGTTCACCATGCCGAGCAGCGATTTCACATCGCCATTGGACGCCGGGCCGGCGGCGATCGCGATGAAAGGTCCCGTGCGCTTGTAGCAGAATGCGCTCGTGCAAGCGATCTTGGCGACGCCCGCCTTTTGAGACTGTGATGGATCGATGCGGCGCAGATGGTCGGCCGCCATCTGGTTCGTCGGATAAGAGATGAGCATGAGCGTCGCTTCGCCGCTCTCCGTGTTGTAGCGGCCTAGCGTCACTTCAGAACTGGCCCCGAAGTCGACCAGATCGGCGGAAACCGGCGGCGACATTGTGGCCAAGGCGGCCGGCCCCATCACGTATTTCTGAGTGTTCGCGACGTAACCGCGATGCGGCATGAATTCGATGAATCCCGGCAGGTTGGCCAGGCTCCCTCTTGGTCGCGGCAGCACTCCCGCCAGCTCGCGCAACTCTGACGCCGACATGGGAGATTGCTGACTGAACTGGGCGTCTACCAGTACATACCCGCGATAGAAAAGTACGCGCGGTCCCAGAGACGATCCTCGATCACCGATCTCCTCTTTGTTCATCTCAGGCTGGAGATAGAACGTGTACGCGCCGAACGCGCCGGAAGCGTCGGCAAAACGCGCGGCGCGGATTTTCAAAGTGCGGCCATCGTCGCGCGTGTACGTAGATGATGCGAAATCGGTGAAGCGGTACTCCTTCAGAACCGCTGCGTTCGTGGGGTCCGCGACTGCCGCGTTTGTGCTTGTTTGTGCGGAGCCCTGCATCTGCCATCCCGCAAACTGTTGGGGAAGAATGGCTGGCGCCTCGTTCGACGCCGCAGAAGGAGTTGAAGATGTCGAAGCAGAGTGACTGGGCGACTGGGCAGCGGACTGCGCAACGGCAGGATTCGCTGCCAACGTTACCCCCAGCAAACACCCAAGAAAAACGGAGATACCCGCAACCCGCGAAAGGATCATGAAAGGCCCCGCAAGACGACCCCTACCGCAATTAGACCACAAAGAGCCGTGAAAAGTTTCCAAGGGCAGCAGGCCGCCGCGCTGCCGTTCGCCATCCTTTGTGATTTCTTCGCGTTCCCCCGGCAATCCGTCTTTTTGCTTCCTGGCGAGGCCTGAAAAGGATCATCCTCCCTGCAACCCCTTGATTTACCGGCCCTTCAGGATGGTTACCTTCGGGCGAAGCCCCCTGCACGTCAGAGCCATTCACAATCTATTCATTTGAAGGCAAACTAGCTGTGGGTGACCGAATGCGATCGAGCAGTAAGGAAACAAATCAGCGCCGGGGGAACCGCACAAAAGCTGTTCTTCCCGTGAGAGTCAAAGGCAACGACAGTTCCGGCAAGGCTTTCGAAGAACTGGTACACACGCTGGACGTGACGCCTGCGGGCGTGCGCTTAGGTTCGGTGCGCCACGAATTGACTTTGTTGGAAGAAATTACAGTCTTCTATCGCCAGCGAAAAATGCAGTTTCGCGTAGTCTGGACGAAGAAACTGAAGGGCACATCAGAGTTCCAGGTCGGTCTGCAGGCCTTAACGCAAGACCGTGAGGGGTGGGGCATGAGCTTTCCCGACTATCAGGGGCAGCCTGCTCCGCAGCCGACAGTTTCACAGGCTTCAGCGTAGATCGTTGAGCGTAGATCGAAGAGCACGGCAAGGCGTAGGGAACGTGCAGGGCACAGCAAGAGGCACGTTACACGTTATTCGTACACAAGGGAGAGATTAGGGTTATGCGCAGCGAATTTCGCAATCATTGGCTGAACCGGCTCTGGTCCGATGAACAAGGCCAGGACGTCGCCGAATACTCCGTCATGCTGGCGGTGATCCTCGTGATCGTCGTCGGAACCGTTCGTCTCATCGGCTCCAACTCGAGCAACATCTTCTCGCAGGTCGGCAGCTCGCTGCAGTAAACGCGGGGCGGACACTCTTGTCCGCCGCCTTTGATCTTGTTTTTGCAGTTGAATTTGATATTGCCCTAGCGCGAACTGTCCGCCGCTAATTCTTCCAGAATCGCGTGTGCCGCAGCAGGCCGTATTCGTTGACCGGGCGGTCATCCTGCATCGTCGGCGCATTCTTGTCTACGCTGATCACCAGATCGATCGGCAATTCATTCTTGAGGACCGCCGCAAATTGCTGTTCCGCGCTGGAGAAGGGCCCCCACTCCACGAGGTCGGCCGCTGCGTTCGCCGGCAGCCGGGCTGCTAGCTCCGAAGCGGTTCGATACGGAATGGGCTGGCGGCTTGCCAGGAAGTGAATGCCCCAGCCTTCGAACGATCCGAACGCCCGCACGAAGGGAAACGATTCTTTCAATGCGCGTGCGATGGCAGAGGTCGTCGCCTGATCTCCGCCGGGATACCACTGCATCAGAATCCCGTCAGGACGCAGGCGTTTCTTGGCCGCGGTATAGAATTCGCGCGAGTACAGCAGGCTCGACCCAGCCGCCCCGATCGGCGGCGGCGGATCGATCACGATCACGTCATATTGCGAAGTCGTCCGCTCCAGGAAGCGCCGGCCGTCGTCGATAACGATGTGCGATTGCGGCGACTTCACCAGTTCCGGTGCGTCCGCGTGATAGTAGCTAAAGAGCGCGGGAACGCTCGGAACCAGATCGACTGCCGTCGAATCGATTCCCCATGACAGCATCGAACGATGCGTCGTCCCCATCCCGAAACAAATGACCAGCGCACTCTTCGGTGCGTGGTCGAGGAACGCAAGCGGCATCGATGCCATCACTTTGGTGATCGGCGTCAACACCGTCATGCTCACGCCGTTCACGTAAAGCTGCTTGTTCATTCCTTCCCCGGATGCGATGACTGTAGCGGTGCTGTCGCGCAACACCTGCGCCCCGGGAATTTGCTGTACGTAACTCTGCGTCCTGATGATCAATGTGAATGAGGCGAACAAGATCGCGCCGGAAACAATCGCGACCGGAGCAGGAAATCGCTTTCCAGTGCCAGGGTGCCGCGTGAATACAAACCCCAGGCCGACCACCAGCCACGGCAGGGCGAGCGCGACCAGCGCATAGCGTTCATCGAGGTTGGGCAATAGGCCGAATCCTGCCACCAGCGGCCCGAGAATGCAGCCCGCAACGTTCACGGCGTAGCCCACTCCAGCCAGGTTCGGATCGCCTTGGGAAAATCGGTCAACCAGCTTTGGAGTGAGAAATCCCAGAAGCCCGCTGAAGGCTGCCACACCAAGGGGCACGCGTAGCCACGCAGGAATGTCCACCCGCAAGTCCGCCGTAAGCAGCGGAACCAGCGCCGCGAGCCACACGAAGAGCCAGATCGCTGCTCCCTCGCGGTCGTGCCGGCTGCTCCACCAGCGATACAACTTCGATCCGAGGAAGGTCGCTGCCAGATAAACACCCAGAATGAGCGCGAAAGAATAAACCAGCGTGCCCACAAAAACCGTGTACAGCCGGGTCCAGACGACCTCCATCCCCATACTGGTGAGCCCGGTCGCGAACAGCAGCCAGAGCGTTCCGTTTCCCAGCATCTGACGTACTGTGGGGGACGGTTGGTCGGGCAGAGTATGATCGGCGCTTTCTTTGCCGGCGGCGCCTGCCGTTCTCACTTGCGGCGTACGCTTGCTCGAGAGCCGCAGTGCGCCAAGGCAAATCGCGACATTGAACAACATGCCGATTTGCAGCGTTCGATTGAATCCGTAGATCTCAATCAGCAGGAGAGGAATGATCGTGCCAGCCACCGCTCCCAGCACGTTCGCCAGATACAGAAAGCTGAACGACCGTTGTGATTCCTGCGGCCGCTCGCAGCGGATGGCGAACATCCCCAACGGAATGGTCGCGCCCATGCACGCGCACCACGGAATCAGCGTGAAAGCCACCCAAACCCCGGCCGCAACGTAATATCCCGCCGAAGAGAGCGCCAAGCTGTTGCCCACGTGCTCAAGCAGAAAGCGCCCGGCGAGCAGTTCGAGGGGCACAATCACCGCCGAGCAGCCAATCAAGATCTCGCTCACGGCATAAATCTGCAGCGGGGGCAGGGCGAATTTCTGCGAATACTTTCGCACCAGATGTCCAGCAGCCCACGATCCCACGCCCAGCCCGCCCATGAAACTCGAGAGCACAATCGAGACCATCGCTGTGGTGACGCCGAACTGCGCCATCGCCAGCCGAAGCCAGATCAATTCGTAGAGAATGCTGCAGAATCCGGAAACGAAGAAGAAGCAGAAATACCAGCGCAGGCCGCCGCTCGCGACCGGTGCCGACTGACGCACTTCCGTCGCAGCGCTCGCAGACATTTCCACCGGAGCGGGCATTGTCTTCGTGCTCAAACAAAACTCCTTGGCCATTCGCGAATTCGAAGGCTGACTTCAAGTCTCGCAGACAATCGAATTCTGCAGGCAGAAGTAACCTTCTTTGCAGGTAACGAAAGTCATTCATCTCTTCTGGGGGCTGCGGAGGGAAGTTTGGTTCCCCAGTCCTTGGTTTCAAACCACAGATTTCCGGAATCAAGAGTGTTACACTACGCGGCCCACTCGGAGGTCCAAAAAAATGGTTCGGTCAAAACGTCTGCCCCTGTTCCTCGTTGCTTGCGGCTTGCTCGCTAGTTTCTCCGGTTGTGGCGGCGGAAGCAGCCAGCAGACGCCCCCACCCCCACCCCAGACGACCAATGTTCTCGCCTACCTCCACCGCATGGGCGAAACCCTGACCTATGAGATCACAGTGCTGAAAAGTGACGGGACAGCCGTCTCGGTCGGATCGAACAACTCATATATCTCCGTCGTTCTCGCACCAAACGGCAAAAAGGTCCTCTTTTCTTACTACGATCCCGGCTCGAACTACCAGATTGCAACCATGAATGTGGATGGCACCGGAATGACTAGCCTCGCGCCGGGCCTTTATCCGCAGTACTCGCCCGACGGCAGCAAGATTGTTTACGAATACTCCGGGCTTTCCCTGATGAATGCCGATGGCAGCAATCCGACCGTCATTGCAAACGCCAGCGGCGAGGAATACTGTTTCCCCGCTACGAACGGCAGTCTGATCGCAGTTGGAATGTACGGCGCGGGACAGCAAGGCTTGGCGACCATGAATATGGATGGTTCCAACCCGCAGATCATTTCTGGAACCGTATACCCGGTCTACCCAACCTTCAGCGCCGATGGCAACTCAATCATCTTCAGCACCTCAAACGGCCCCGCGGAGAATGTTTACTCCGTCAGCACGAACGGATCGAACTTCGTCCAGGTCACGAATTCCTCGAACAACTGGGACCCATTCATCGCGGGTGGCAAAATCTATTTTGACTACATTCCGACCAGCATCCCGAATCCCACGGTCGACAACTATCAGATATACAGCATGGGACTCGATGGATCGAACCTGAATCAGGTGACGAACGATGCGCTCTATAACGGCTTCAAGACCTGGAACGGGCTCTGCGTCAGTCCCTAGCTGTATGTTGAAAGCGTATAAGAATTGAAAAGCGTGCTCCATCCTTGTCGCGTTTGCGGCAGGATGGGGATTTTGACGTTTACCTTTAACCGGTAGAAAGCCAATGCAGGGCAACCACAAAGCAGAGCGAGCCTACTGTCCCGCGTCCCTGTCGATCTTGCTCGCCACTTTCACGCCACTCAACCCATTCACATATTTGGAGATTCCCCGGTAGAGAGATTCGGCGATGCGCTGGCGGTAGTCGCTGGTCTCAAGCCGGTGCTCATCCGAGGGATTGCTGACAAACGAAATCTCCGCGAGAATCGACGGCATATTCGCGCCAATCAGCACGATGAACGGCGCTTTCTTCACGCCACGGTCGCGGATGCCCGGACTCTTTGCCGCAAGCCCGCTGTGCAGTGATTCCTGCACGTCGCCAGCGAATTCCCTCGACTCTTCGATCTTTTCCTTCAGCGCGATCTTCTTCACCAGGTCCTGCAATTCGTAGATGGACTTTTCCGAAACTGCATTCTCTCTGGCCGCGACTTCCAGCGCCTCCGGCGAAGAAGTGAAGTTCAGGTAATAGGTTTCGACTCCGCGCGCAGCTGGATCGTGACTCGAATTCGCGTGGATGGAAATGAACAGATCGGCGCGCTGCTGGTTGGCGATGGCCGTGCGCGTCTCCAGCGGAATGAATGTGTCGTCCTTGCGCGTGTAAACCACTTCCGCGCCCAGTCGCGTCTCCAGCAACTTGCCGAGCCGCCGGCCGACTTCAAGCACAAGATCTTTCTCTTCCAGCCCATTCGGACCGATGGTGCCCGTGTCGTGCCCGCCGTGGCCGGGATCGATCACGATCTTGCCAATCTTCAGTCCCAGCGCTCGAATCAGCGAGCGGTCTCCGCTGGCCGTAGGCTTTGCTTCGCGAACATCAAGGTCCGCCGCCCGGTTCGAAGTCAGGCGCGACGAAGCCTTGCCTGTCAAAGCCTTGCCGCGCACATGGCTTGCAGCGGGCGGGACAGTCGCTGTATCGTCGCTAGTCGTCGAATCAGAATCGTCGTCTTTACCGTGGTCCTTCGCCGACGCGGTCCTGGTCGCCGCGCTGGCGGGCTTCAGACGCGATCGCTTCGGCACATCACTCTTCGGTAGATCATTCTTTGCCGAGTCACCCTTCGGCACATCGAGATTCGCCGCCTCCACCGGAGTCGAATCGTCATCATCGTCAGGCTGCACGATGACCTTCTTGATCGTCCCCGTCGGCGTCTTGACGTCCACCTCGGTGGTCTTCGCCTTCTCCGGCGCGTCGGCGTTTTTCGCGCTTGGCGGTGTTACCGCGATCAGCGACCTTCTCGTCATCCGCCGTGTTGGGCTGGTCGTGAATCTCTTCTTTCTTGCTGACCGGTTTGCCCGACAAGGCCTTCACATCCGCCTTCAAGACAGACTTCGGTACTTCGGGCTTGGAGCCGGTTTTCGGCGGTGCCTCCGCGTCTGCCAGCGCAGCCTCTTGTTCCTTCGTCGGCTTTGCGTGCGCTGCTTTATCGCCCTTGCCGTGAATGTCGATGATCAGCCGGTAAGGATTCGGCAGCAGAAACGCCTCGTAATCAGAAAGACTATCGACCTCGAGCACAACGCGCGTCCGTCCCGGCGCAAACTGCGCGACCCGGATCTTCTTCAGGAATCCATCGTCCACGTCAAAGCTCTTGCCGACGAGCGTCGACGCCAGCTTGGTATCGCGCAGATCGAAGAAGATGCGGTCGGGATTCGCGATCCGCTGCGAGCCGTACTTGATATCACTCTCCAAGTCAATCGCCACCCGCGTATAGTCCGGCGTTGACCAGTGCCGGATTCCCGTCACCCGCGGCAGTCGGCCCGACTTGTGAGCGGAATCGTCTGCATCGGCGCTGTCACCAGAGCCGGCGGCAGCCTGCGCGTCGTCGTCTGTCTGCGCATTGTCGTTCTTATTGGCTGCAACGGCCTTCGTCCCAATTTCTTTCGCCGCGTCGGCCTTGGTCGCGGCGTCCTTCGCCGCGGAATCCTTCGCGCCCTTACCTTTGCTGGCAGTCTCTTTTGCGCCGTTGTTCTGGGCCTTCTTCTCAGCCGCAGCCTGACGATCGATCTCAATCACCGCCTGCCGCGCGTCTTCCACGAGTCGGTTATGCGGATAGCGATGCACAAACTCATGAAACACGGTGCGGGCCTGCTCGGGGTCGTTCAGGTCGTCCTTGTAGATTTCGCCAATCGTGAACAGCGCGTCGCACCGGTACTTGCTTCCCGGATATTCCTTCCGCAGAAACTTGTACTGGGCAATGGCTTCGTTCAGGATTTTGTCATCGTCGAATCGCCGCCCCATTTCGACCAGCGTCTCGGCGACGGCAACCACGCTGGGATCAGCTTTGCTCGACGTAGGCGCTCCAAAATAAACGTAGCGGTAGGCATTGATAACGCGCTGGTAGTCGCGGCGGGTGCGGTCCGTTTGCGGGCGCCCATTCAGCGCCTCGCGCATCCTCTCAGCCGCGGCGAAGTGGTCGCGCGCCCAGGCGTCCGTGTGATGAACGCGGGCGTACGCCGGCGCTCCGGATAGTGCCACCAGTAACGGCAGCACTGCCCAGCGCAGGCCACGCTGGCTCCATGTCTTTTTCAAATTCGTCGGTCCGTTACTGTCTCGATCCGCCGTTTGCAGTTGAACTGCCGTGGTACCTGAGAGAAATCTAAATACTGCTTAAAACAGATGCCGCGAACCTAGTCCGTGTTGCTGATATAAAGCATGCCCCGCGCATCCCGTTGCACGCGCACGGGATCCCGCGATGGGCCGGACGGCGCCAGATCAAAGCCACCGTAGTAAAGATTCGTAATCCTCCGAACGTAACTCTGCGTTTCCGCATAGTGCGGCACGCCAGCACTCCGCGCCACCGCTCCCTGACCCGCGTTATACGCGGCCAGCGTGAGGTTCACATCGCCGCCATAGCTTTCGAGCAGGCTCTTCAGATGCCGCACGCCCGCATCCACGTTCTGCTCGGGATCAAACGGATTCTTCACGTTCAGCAACCGCGCCGTCGATGGCATCAGCTGCATCAGTCCCATCGCACCCTTGCGCGAAACCGCGTTGGAATTGAAATTCGACTCGACCTTCACCACCGCCCGCACCAGGTTTGGATCGACATTGTGCCGTGCGGCAGCCATCACGATCGATGCGTCAACCTCTTCCGCGGAAGCGTGGTGGCTGTGGGAATTCGCTTCCATAATCCTTGCATTCGCCGACCGCGTTGAGTCATGGGTGAAGTACTGGCTCACCTCCGCTGCGGCCGATCGCGCCGCCTGCATCGAGGCCGTGTGCGCCGACGGTACCGGCTTCCACCGGTTCTCTTTGCTGCTCCAATACACCAGCGTCGAGCGCTTCGGTTGAGGAGCCTGCGTTTGCCGCGGACGCGCCGGCGCATCGTCATTCACGTAGATCTTGCGTCCGTGTTCGTCGGTGGATGTAATTGCCGAGGATGGCCCATCCCCTTCGGCAGCCCACACCTTGGGCGGAATAAGAGAGAAGGAGGTCGCGATTGCCGTCGTAGCCGTCAGCATCAATGCGAGTTGCAGGCGCTTTCGCATAATCCGGGTCGTTTCCCTTTCACCGAACTTCGTAGGAGGAGCCCAGACAAACTTCGCCCTCCCCATGTCCTACCCGGAACCTGACGGAGAATCCTGAACCAGAGTAGGACGATTATAGGCGGCAGGGGATAGCCCGGCAATCTCTCCGAAGGGAGTAGAACCACCGGAGTAATCCCGCCAAGTGCTTGAAACATAAATATATTAGACCGCCCTAAGAGGCGAAGCAGAGATGCCGGAAGTAACCAGAGAATTGGTTACCAGTGCGTCTATGGAGGGACGGCCGTCCTCGTCCGTTCGCGGAACGAAGCTTCGCTAAGCGCCAGCAATAACCCGGCGGTCAAGGGCACCCCGCCGCCATAAAAAATCAAAGGCGAAGACAAGCGTCCGAGGGACGCCCGAAAATATCCCAGCGGATGATTCACCTGCAATAGGTCTTTGGCGCGGCCGGATGCCATTTCCGACTCGCGCGGTCTAACCGACGACGTTCGAGACCCCTGCCCGGCGTCCGCAGCATTTTGCACTGTGAATTCCAAATTGACCTGAACGGTGTCTAATGGGGTTATGGGCCTTCGGTGGATGGTCTCCGCTTGTCTCACCTGCACTGCTGCAATTGCGACAGCGCAGACGACTGGCCACTTTTACCTGGAAAAGACAGAGTACGCGGTTGGCGAACCTGTTTTCGTTTATTTCCTGATAACCAATATTGGCAGGCACACCGAGAGTATTTATTCCGCCGATCCATACCACGCTTTTTCTGCCTATCAGTTCCGTGTGTCGAGCGATCAAACTGTGCTGCCATGCACTGATTCCAGAGCTATCGGCGGGGGATCGGGGCACCTAACAGTAGATCCAGGCGAGAAGCACGTCGAGCGCGTACTGCTAAATTTCGCTCACAGAATAGATACACCCGGACAATACACTGTGGAGGCAGAGCGCCTCCCTCGGGGAGACGGCCTAATGGGGCGATCGACTCTCAATTTTCGAGTAGAGGATCGTATTGCCATGTCGGACGTGTTCCGACCTTGGCTAAAACAACTTCGGTCCTCCGACCGCATAAAGCGTATGGAAGCGGCGTTCACACTCGCGAGCGTCGCTCCCAAATCTCTTGAGACGGAGATTCTTGCGTTCGCAGACGATTCAGACCTTGAGCAATTTGCGCCTTTGGCTTTCCATCGCCTGAACACCCCGCGCAGCATCGCAGCGATGAAGGAACTGCTGGCGAAGACACCGTCCGAATCCTTTGTGCACCAGAAGGCCAGCGCCTATCTCTCCCACGAGCAGTGCGGAGATGATTTCTAGCTTCCGTCGCCCTTCAGTAGTGAACGTGAGTGATCCCGCTCCCTCACTTCTCCAGCGCCGCCGCAAACGCATCCAGCGACAACGACCGCAGCAGATTCCTCCGCATTCCGCGCTCCACATCGGCCAGCCGGTCGGACGCCGACGTGATCCACTCGAAATCCGCCGACTCTGCGAGTCGCTTCAACTCCGATCCAATGTCCGTATTGCGAATCAGCTCCGGCGCGCCCGAATCGATGAATACCAGATCGCGCAACAAGGAATACAGCGTGCGGATCAACTGCTCCGTCTTCTCCCGCCCCTCGGCCCCCGGACGGTACGACTCGGTTACCTTGAACAACTCGCTGTGCTCGCCGCCCACCAGCGCCGACTTCAAAATTGCCAGTGCATGCGCCCGCGCCGCCGTGTAACCCTCCAGATCAAAGCCCCGCGCCCGCCCGACCGCGCCCTCCGACAACCGCGCCACCAGCGCCCGCTGCGGCGGCTTCCACTCGGGATGATGTTTCGCCAGATCTTGCTCGATCTCCTCGGCCGACAACGCCTCCAGAGTAATCACCATCGAGCGGGACCGGATTGTCGGCAGCAACTCCCCGGGATTCTCCGTCAGCAAAAAAATGGTCGCAAACTCCGGAGGCTCCTCCAGCACCTTCAGCAGCGAATTTGCCGCCTCTTTCATGAACGCTGAATCGGTGAAGATGTAAACCCGCTCGCGCCCTTCTGCCGGCCGGTAGTAAATCGTCTCAATCACCCGCCGCACCTGGTCAACCTTGATCATCATCTGCGGCGGGTCAGGCGGAACAATCAGCACATCCGGATGCGTCTGCACGAACAGCCGCGTCTCCTTCTTGTCGGCGTCGCGCAAGTTTTCGCGCGCCTCCACGGCCTCGGCAAATCGCGCGTCAAGATCAGCTGCCTGCGCGATGCGAGTGCAGTTCGCGCAAGTCCCGCAGAAGTCGGGAAGACCGTCCGTCTGCGTGGGAGTCAGACAATTCAAAGCCTGCGCCAGCATCAGCGCGAGAGTATATTTTCCAGACCCGTGCCCGCCGGCCAGCACGACCGCATGCGGAAAATGATCGCGCGCCAGCATGTCGCGCAGCCGATGCACCGTTTCAGCATTGCCATGAAAATCAGAAAAAGGCATAGAAAGTTTTCACCACAGAGGACGAAGACACAGAGGAAACCGAAACTCATTGTAAAACGAACTCTGGAATAGCCGAAGCCGCAGCCGATGAACTCTTCAATTACTTGTCTCGGTTTTCCCCGTGTTTCCCTGTGCCTCTGTGATGAAATGGTCTTTGAAGAACTACCGAGAAACAGCCCACCGCAACGCAGTCCCCCCGCCGCCGTGGCCTCGCATCTCAAACACGTCTTTCACTTTTCGAACCTCGATCTTCCTGCCATTGATCTCGATCTGTGAAAAATCCTTCGCCTCCTCCGGCGAAATCTTGAGGCGTATGTTGTAAGTATTCTTCGCGGCGGGGTTGTACCACCCTTCATATCCATGCGCGGATTTCACCACGCCCAGCAATGGCGACTCAAACCGGAAAGACGCAAGCGGCAGATTCGGCGCAAGGTTGAGGCCGGTCTCAGTGAACTCCAGTCCCATCAACTTCGACAGCGAATACAGCGGGCACGCATGCGTATGCATGTTGAGCACTGGAAAATCCGTCCACCCAAAAGGTTTGCCGCCAGTGGTAGCGCCCGGTTGCTTGCTCGACGCGGAATTCAGCACATCCGGCCCACTCCACGTTCCATACCAAATCTCTGGATACACTTCCGCGTGCCGCGCAAAAGAATTCTTCTTCCATTCATCCCACGCCATCGCGCCATCGACGCCGGCCAGCGCCCAGATCAGCGTCTGATTCAGCGACGGCCAGACGCCGCCGTTGACCTGCGTTCCCGGCTCCGCCTTCCACGCGCCGCGCTGCACCTGATCAGGCCCCGCGCTGAGTTGAATCGCTCCAATCGGTGACACCTGCCGCAACTCCCGGTCAATGCTTTGGACGAGTGTCTTCGCCCGCTCCCCAGTCGCAACTCCCCCGATGAGCGCCCACGGCTGCGGTTCGATCCACATGCATTTTTCGCCCAGCCATCCCACGGACGGTCCCATCCACGCGCGACGAAACCACTTGCCGGTCCACTGTGCCTGCACCGCTTTCCGATGTTCCTCCGCCTTCTGCCGGATCGGCGTCGTCACATTGTCAGCAGCGCCGGAATACTTCAGTAGTCGCGCGTAGTAATCAAAAACATATGACGCCATCGCGGAGTTCAGCACGCTCTCGCCTTTTTCCACGACTTCTTTGGACTCTGCCTGCGTGGTCCACGCATTCACCAGCGCGTCGTTCCAGTCGTCCTGCAACATGCGCATCAGGCCGTGCTCCCCGGTCCCGACGTCGCTGGTCAAATGCCGGTAGCAACGCGCTAAAAGATTCCGCACCGACTCGCGCCCAGCGCTCTCTCCGTAAACCGTGACTACCTCTGAATCCAGAAATCCAACGTCGCGCGTAGCCAGAACATATTCGCTGACCGTCCAGAGCAGCCACATCGGCATGTCGCTGGATTTATCGCTGGTGGTCGGCATCGGCATGCCATGTCCGACGATGCCGTAGGGAATCGACCCATCGGGCCGCACTTCGCTCAACGTGTAGCGCAGAACTTCTTTCACCAGGTCGGGATCGCTGAACAGAAATGGCAGCGCATGCTGCAGCGGATCGCGCGCCGCTCCTTGAAATCCCATCACATATTGATAGACGGCCGCCTGCGACACGATGTGCTGTTTGAAGAAGTCGTCGTAAGTAAAGCCGCTGCGCAGGGAATAATGGTTCCACGCAACTTCGCGCTCAACCCAGGGTTCGTCCGGCGTGCTAAACCGCAGTCCGCGTCGTTTCCATTCCTCGCTCGATTTCCGCAGCGCACCCGACGCGCCCTGGCGATACTTGGTGATCAGAGAATCCAAATCTGTCCCCGGCGCAATGTAACCGTAGAGAAAAGAGAAGGTTCGGCTCTCCCCAGGCTTGAGAGAAAACTTCCGTTCCAGCAGCAACCCGCACTCGGGCCCGGTCTGGCCGAGATCTCCATCAAGTTCGTGCTCAAGCGCTGCCGGATGTTCGGCGCCCCCGGTCCCGAAGAATCCTTTGCCATTGGCGGTCATCCCGCTCGCTGGAGCATCCAGCGACACCAGGAACGTTGGCGGAGGATTCAGATCGTCGAACGCCGCCTCTTTCGGAGCCTTCGGGTCCGGCGCGGTGAGAAAAACATTCGGATTCTTCTCAAGGTTCGCGATCATTCCCTGAAACAGCTTCTCCTCGGCCGGATCGCGTCCCAGAAATTCTTTGATTTCGATCAATCCCGAACTATTGGCAAGCGCGCTGAAGTGATGCGCGAATCGCGTCCCAAAGTCGCGCCGCATTTCATGCATGCTCTTGCCGGCAAAAAGTTCGATGAACGCTCGGAACGAGAATTGATAAACCTGGCATCCCCAGTATTCGATCCAGCGCAGGTCCGCATTTGCCGTGCCGACGTTTGCAATCGTGACCTGCGAAATCAGCACCGGATCATCGCCGAACGGAGCGAAGATCGTCTGATCAACCGCATATCCGTGGCCGGAAACCTTCTTGCGGAAATATCCAATCCCGAATACGCGGTCAAAGCTGTCTGCATTGCCTGGATACAGCGTACTCAGCACGGCCTTTCCGTCGGTGAGGTATCCGAATCCTCCACCGAAATAGCCGCGCTCCGGCGCGTAATCGTTTAGAAATTTCGGCGCTCCTTCATCCTGACGCACCCGCACGTGGCCGTAGTTCGATGCGAGCGCCACAATCCGATCGTTGCCGACCTGGTGTATGTGCTCGGTCGCAGACAGGATCCCCGGGTTCACCTCCGTCACAGCTTTCAGATCGTTGAGTTGATCGCAGGTGTAGTGAAACGCCGGCAGGCCGAACTCATCGTCAATCCATTCGCCGAAATAGCCCGACCCGTAAGGCTTCTTACCGGAAGGCGCCGACGATGCCGCCGGATTTCGCGCCGTTGCTCCCCACGCACCCGGCATGACCTTTACGGCCGCCATCAGCAACGCGGAGTTCTCCAGAAAACGTCGGCGGCTAACGGACATGCGGCACCCTCCTCGCAGCCCCCGACAACCCGATCTTGTTAGACACAATTTCGACAATCTTTTCGTGTGTCTGCTGCGGCATTCCGCGCGCGTCGACCATCACCACGCGTCCCGGCTCCCGCTTCGCGATCGCCATATACCCGTCGCGCACGCGGCCAAAGAATGCGCGCGTCTCTTGCTCGAACCGGTTCTCGTCGTGCCCGCGGCTCGCCCCTTTCGAGTTGCGCTTGTTCCGTCGACGCGCCCGGCTCACGCTCGCGTGTGGATTCGAATCCAGCAGAATGGTCAAATCCGGCTGCAGATTTCCGCACAGCACCCGATGCAAATCCCGCACCGCCGCGCTGCCCAACCGCCGCCCGCTGCCCTGATACGCCTCCGTGGAATCCGTGAAGCGGTCGCACAGCACGATCATTCCCGCCGCCAGCCCCGGCTCAATCACTTCCGCAATATGCTGCGCCCGCGACGCAAACATCAGTGCCATCTCCGCCAGCGGAGCCAGCCCGTCCGTACCAGAGTCGAGCAGCACCTTGCGGATTTTCTCCGCCGTCGGCGTGCCGCCGGGCTCGCGCGTCTCGACCACTTTATGTCCCGCCGCCCGCAGTACCGCCGCCAGCTTCCGCATCTGCGTGCTCTTGCCCGTTCCGTCGAGCCCCTCAAACGTGATGAACTTTCCTCGTCGCGACATGCCAGCGAAATCATAGCAGCGCTGGGGTTCCGGAAGCTGGACTTGCAGAAGCCGAACGGATGTATTATAGTTGTGTACACATGTGTACGCTTCGGAGTTAGACATGGGAACCTTAAAAGTCGGCATTCGGGAGTTTCGCGAAAAGCTCTCCACCTATCTTCTTGAGACGGACCAGGCCGTGGCCATCACGCGCCATGGCGACACTGTCGGCTACTACATTCCGGCGCGTCGCAAGCGGACCGAGGCTGAACGCACGGCCCTTGAGGAGGCTGCCATACACCTGCAGCAAGCCATGGCGGCGGCCGGAGTCTCGGAAGACGAAATCATCCGCGACTTCAAGCGCTGGCGCCGTGGTGACCGCAAGTGAGATCGGGCAAGGGGCTCGTGCTGGACGCGAACATTCTCTTGCGTGCGGCCTTTGGAAAGCGTGTCCGTTATCTTCTTGAAAAGTACGAAGACGAATCTCGCAGTGGAGTTGCATCTGCGAGAGCCCTGAGCGCCCCACACCTCCACCTTACCTGTACCCTCGCCCTCACAGGCTGCTATAGTTTTATTTCTGCCGCATACGTGGGATTCAGTTCATCCAAAATGGGGAGCCAGGGAACAATGAAACATTCGCAAGTTGTGGCAGCAGTGTGCCTCGCACTCTTATCAGTTTCGGCGTTTGCAGCAGCGCCAGCCACCACGCCCACCGTCACCATCGCGGTCGACGCCACTACGGCTCCCCGCAAAATCTTTCACGCCACGCTGAAAATTCCCGCCACTGCCGGCGACCTCACCCTCTATTATCCGAAGTGGATTCCCGGCGAGCACGCGCCCGATGGTCCTGTCATCGATCTCGCAGGCCTGTTCTTCAAAGCCAATGGCCAGACGCTCAAATGGCGCCGCGACACGCTCGACGGATTCACCATCCACGTCGATGTCCCCGCCGGCGTAACCGAGGTAGATGCTGCTCTCGACTTCCTCTCGCCTGCCACATTCGAAGCTGGATTCTCCGCCGGCTCCTCCGCCACCGACAAACTGGCGGTCATCAGTTGGAATCAGCTTCTGCTCTATCCCAAGGGCTACAAGTCCGACGACATCAATTATACCGCCAGCCTCAAACTTCCCGATGGATGGAAGTTCGGCACGCCGCTTCCCATCACCAGCCAGACGGGCAACGAGATCAACTTCGCGACTGTTTCTCTCACCACACTGGTCGATTCGCCTGTCATCACCGGCGAATTTCTGAAGGTCGTTCCGCTCGCCCCGGATCCTCCCACCGAAATGGACATCGCCGCCGACAGCGCTGCCGCCCTCGACGCTCCCCCCGAAGTTTGGGATCACTACAAGAATCTCGTGGAGCAGGCGCAGAAACTTTTCGGCGCGCATCACTACCGCGACTATCATTTCCTCTACACGCTCAGCGATCACGTCGCACACTTCGGACTCGAGCACCACGAATCCGACGACAGCCGCGTCGACGAACGCGCCCTCGTCGACGAAACCTCGCGCAAACTATCGGCTTCGCTCTTGCCCCACGAATATGTCCACTCGTGGAACGGCAAGTATCGCCGCCCTTACGACCTCGCCACGCCCGACTACGAGCAGCCTATGCAAGACGATCTGCTTTGGGTCTACGAAGGTCTCACCAACTACCTCGGATTCGTGCTGACCGCGCGCAGCGGCCTGCTTACCGACGCGCAGGACCGCGATGACCTCGCCAACACCGCCGCTGTTCTCGATCACACGCCCGGCCGCGAATGGCGCAACCTGCAAGACACTGCCGACGCCGCCCCGCAACTCTACTTCGCTCCTCGCGCCTGGGAATCCTGGCGCCGCGACACCGATTTCTACGATGAAGACACGCTGAACTGGCTTTGGGTCGACGTCATCATTCGCCAGCAGACCAAGAACAAAAAGTCGATCGACGACTTCTGCCACCTCTTCCACGGCGCGCCCAGCACCGGACCGATTCTCAAAACCTACACCTTCGACGACGTCGTCAACGCGCTCAATCAGGTCGCCCCCTACGACTGGCGCGGCTTCTGGACTGAGCGTCTCACCAATCACGGTCCCGGTGCGCCGCTGGGCGGCATCGAGGGCAGCGGATGGAAAGTTGTCTACGACGAAACTCCGTCAGAGATGACGAGCAACGCGGCCGGCATGTACCACATCGTGCCCGCAGCCGCGTCGATCGGCCTCGACCTGCGCGACGATGGAGCGATCGTCGATACCATCGAGGGTGAAGTCTCTGCCAAAGCTGGCATAGGTCCCGGCATGAAAGTTGTCGCTGTCAACGGCCGACGCTTCTCGCCAGAAGTCTTCCGCGACGCAATCAAGGCCGCGAAAGGCACCACAACGCCGATCGAATTGCTCATCGAAAACACCGACTACTACAAAACTTACAAAATCGACTATCACGGCGGAGAAAAATATCCGCACCTGGTCCGCGACGAATCAAAGGCAGACCTGCTAACCGAAATCATGAGAGCAAAGTAGCCGTGCCTGTGTGGGACCGGGCCCTCTGGCCCGGTCACGGTGCGCCAGCACCGAGCATTTCGCTGCATGTCAGAGTGCTCATTTCTCGAGCGGTGATAACGCGAGAAAGCCTGAGCTGAATCGAGAAATGGAGCCTCGGTTCCTGCGGTACAATCGCAACCGCCCATGACTCTCTGCCGCTCACTCGCGATCGCCCTTCTCTCGCTTTCCGTCACCGCCGCCAGCGCCCAGATCCAAGGCTTCACCCCCTCCTCCTCCGCCCACGAAGCCGAAGTCGAAAAAGAATTCAAGTCCATCCCCACGCCCGCTGAAGAGCGCCGCCAGCTTCGCATTTTCACTGCCGAGCCCCACGTCGCCGGATCGAAGCGCAACAACGAACTCGCCGAATACATTCGCGACGAATGGAAGAAGCAAGGACTCGAAGACGTCGTCATCCGCCGCTACGACGTCTACGGCACCAATCCAAAATCCACCTCGCTGGAAATGATCGCACCCACGCACTACCAAGCGACTCTGCGCGAGGCCCCCATCCCCGGCGACGATGACTCGAAAAATCCCGCGATCACCAGCGCCTGGCTCGGCATGTCGATCTCCGGAGAAGTTATCGCGCCCCTCGTCTACGCTCACAGTGGAAATCCGGAAGACTACGATCTCCTCCGCAAAAACGGCATCAGCGTCAAAGGCAAGGTTGTCCTCGTGCGCTACTCCAATCCTTACAGCTATCGCGGATTCAAAGCGCTCACCGCGCAGCGCGAAGGCGCCGCCGCGATCCTTATCTACAGCGACCCGCAAGAAGACGGCTACAAAAAAGGTAAGGTCGATCCCGACGGCCCATGGGGCCCCGAGTATCACATTCAGCGTGGAGCGATCACTTACGACTTCATGGTCCCCGGCGATCCACTCACGCCCGGCTGGGCCTCGGTTCCGGGCGCCAAGCGCATTCCCATCGAAGACGCAGCTCTCCGCGCCGAAAATCATGGCGTTGCCACTCTCCTGGCACGATGCCAAGCCGCTCCTCGAAAATCTCGGCGGCCCCGCGGCCCCTGCCGACTGGCAAGGCGGACTCGGCTTCGAATATCACTTCGGCGGCGAGCAGGAGAAAGTCCATCTCAAAATCGAAATGGACAACGGCACTCAACCTTACTACGTCGTCGAAGGCCGCATTCGCGGCTCCGAACTTCCCGACGAATGGATCGTGCTCGGCAACCACCGCGACGCCTGGGTCTTCGGCGGCGTTGATCCCTCGAGCGGCACCGCTAGCATGATGGAACTCACGCGCGCCCTCGGCCAACTGAAGCAGCAAGGCATGCGCCCGCGCCGCACCATCATTGTCTGCAGTTGGGACGGAGAAGAAGTCGGACTCACCGGTTCGACCGAGTGGGGAGAGCAATTCGCCGACGAACTTCGCAGCAAGGCGGTCGCCTACATCAATGTTGACGAAGCGACCTCCGGCCCCGAATTCCACGGCCAGGCCGTGGCCTCGCTCGCGCCGATGCTGGAAGAAACCACTCGCTCCCTCAACGATCCCTCAGGAAAAAGTCTCTACGACGCGTGGAAAGCCACCGTCGCTCGCGAGAAAGAAGAGAATCAACAATCCGGCCCATTCAATTCCGGCGCGTCGAACTCGACGCTGGCCGACACTCGCATCGGTAGCGGTAGCGATCACACGGTCTTTCTGAACTTCGTCGGCATGCCCGTCATCGGCCTCGGCTTCGAGGGCGACTACGGCGTCTATCACTCCGCCTACGACGATTTCTTTTGGATGAATCACTTCGGCGACCCCGGCTACAAATATCACACGCTGATGAGCCAGTTGTGGGGAGTGACAGCATTGCGCCTCGCAAACGCGGACCTGTTGCCGTTCGATTTCGCAATGTATGCCAGCAACATCCGTCAGTTCGTCGAAGAATTGGCGAGGCACAACCACTCTGTCATCCTGAGCGGAGTGGCGGGTGAGCGAAGCGAATCCGCCACGCAGTCGAAGGACCCCGCACCAGCCGGCACAACCGGCGCCGACTCGGGGAGTTCTCACGGTGCATCCGCTCCAGTGTCCCTGGTGTATCTCACCGAAGCAAGCAAAGCCATCGATCAATTCGAAGCCGCCGGGAAAGAACTGAACCAATCCCTAACCCGCAAACTAGCGCAAGGCCCCATCGATCCCAAACTCGCCGCGACGCTGAACCACGGCATGATGCAAGTCGAACGCAACTGGCTCAATCCAGACGGCATTCCCGGCCGACCCTGGTTCAAGCACATCCTCTACGGAGCAAGATTCACCTACGCCCACTTGGAACTCCCAGGCTTGACCGAAGCCGTCGAAGGAAAAGATTGGTCAACCGCGAAACAGCAAGCCGAAATCCTTCAGCGTGCGCTGGAGAAAAACACCAAACTGCTTCGGGATCTGAATGAGGATCTCAACTCCAAGTGAGTGTTGATGTGAAGGTGGCGATTTTGATTTCGTAATTCGTCAGACAACCGTGGGGTGCCCCATGTCTCGCCGCATTTGCGAGACATGGGGAACCCAATGCCCGGTACGTTCCCTTCGCCGCCCAGCCAATCTCAGTGTCGGCGTAACCTCTGAAGATCTGGCAGGTTAGCGGCGAATACGGGAAGATTTCCACAATGTTCCTGAAGGAACATTCCGCTGTACAATGCTGTACATACATTTATCAAAATCCTCCCAACTGCAGTAGAAAGAACAGGTTATGAAGAAGCGAAAGAGCGATCGCGGCCAGGCAAAAGGGCGGAAAGAAGTGACGCCGCGGGCACGGCGGGCTTCGCGGCGCAGAGCGAGACGGAAAGCGGGGCCTATGAGCTTGTCGACTCCAGTCGAGGAGTCGAAGCTGCACACCATGACGATTGCCGATTTCTACAAGCCGCTGAAGAAGCCGGTCACCGTGCGGCTCGATGTAGACGTGATTGCGTGGTTCAAGAAGGGTGGGCGGAAATACCAGACGCGTATCAATAAGGCGCTGCGCAGCGTGATGGAACGGGAGATGAAGGGATCGTGAGAAAGGATGACGTTCCCGGAAGTTACGTTCCGGTTCCCACGTCTCGCAAATGCGGCGAGACATGGGGCACCCCACGTCCCGGTACTCCCTGCTTTCGGCACCACAACGTCCATCTGACAAGCTTACGAAGCTTCCACAGCATCGTCTTCGTCCATGAAGGCGAAAGCCTCCTGCGGCACGGGATTCTGCCACACTGGCGCGAACGACTGGCGGTGCAGCGCGGTCGGCCCGAACTCGCGCAGCGCGGCGAGATGTTTCGGCGTGCTGTATCCCTTATGCGACGCGAGGCCGTAAGCAGGGAAGACCGCGTCCCACTCGCACATCATGCGATCGCGCTCAACCTTGGCCAGGATTGACGCGGCTGCGATCGACGCCGAGAGCGCATCGCCATGAATGATCGCGTTCTGCGGCAATTCGCAATCGAGCTTCAACGCATCAACCAGCAGGTGATCGGCCGCAGGCGCGAGCTGCAGCACGGCTTCGCGCATCGCGACCCGCGAAGCCTGATAGATGTTGATCTGATCGATGCGGCCCGCGTCGACGGCGGCGACGCTCCACGCGATTGCGTGCTCACGAATACGTTCCGCCAGCACCTCGCGCCGCTCCGCCAAGAGCAGCTTCGAATCGCGCAGCCCGCGCAGACGGTACGCCGGATCAAGAATCACCGCGGCAGCAAGAACGCATCCGAACAACGAGCCGCGTCCGACCTCATCCACGCCCGCCACCAGCCTCGCGCCTGATTCCCACGCGCGCTTTTCATAACGCAACGTACAGCGCAGCTTCTTCAGCAGCCGCAGCTTGGCCGCGGAGGGCGACAATGTTTGCGTAGCCGGAGACTTGATCGCAGAAGCCAAGGGAGTTGTCCACCATCTTCGTCGAGAGCAGGTTGTGGACGCAAGAAGAAGATTCGAAAACAATTCGTAGAGACGTTGCTCGCAACGTCTCTGCCGGTAGCGCCCAATGGCCTCTCAGTAACCATTGCTTTGAGTACGAACGTACATTGCCCACTCGGACATGTACTGGTAACTTGGCCTCAATAAGACGAGGAGTGGTTTGGAGCACAAAACCAACACGTCGTCAGAGAACGGCCTGCTGACCGGCAAGCTCGTGCACCTCGCGCTTCCCGTGCGCTGGAGCCTGGTCGCGCAGCAGGGACGCGGCCCCGCAGAGATCGCCTGCACCTATGACATTCATCCGCGTGGCGCGCGGTTGGTCAGTGCACGCGAAGTCAACGTCGGCGATCTGGTGATGGTCGAGCGCGGACGCAACAAGGCCGTCTGTCAGGTGGTTTGGGCGGCCGATCCTGGATCTCCGTTGCGTGGACAGTTCACCGTGCAGTGTGTGGAGGACGGCAGGACGCCGTGGGCGGAAGAGCTGCGGCAACTCGAAGAGCAATACCAGCCAGTCATCCTCGACCGACCGCGCGGTGGTTCCATGCGCGGCTTCAGCCGCCCCGACGTGAATCGCCGCCGCCGTCCGCGCTTTTACGCCGAAGGGCAGGCGGAGGTGATCGACGGCGTGCAGCGCGTTGAAGGCGAGTTGCAGCAAATTTCTGAATATGGCGCACGCATTTCGTCTACTGAAATCCTGCGGCCCGGAACAGATTTCCGACTCATGCTGAACATCTTCGACGTAAGCGTTGCGGTTAAGGCGCAGGTGAAATACCTGGTCGACAACCTGGGAATGGGCGTGGAGTTTCAGGAAATCCGCCGCGGTGACCGGCCATTACTCAGCTATGTATTGAGCAGGCTACGAACCAGGAAGGTCGAAGAGTTTGCGCCGGTCGAAGTTGTGCGGGAGCCGCTGGTTGCGACTGGATAGCGTAAAGATATATTCACGAAAAATCGATTAGCCGTACAAGCAGAGGTTCCGGGGTAATCCGCGGACTGGGCTTTACTTCGCGCCCGCGGCGGCCGGAACCTCGAGCTTTAATTTCCGCACAATTTCCGCGAGCGCTAGCAGGAATGGTTCAGAGCCCTTGTCGAGGCCCAGTTCCGACTTATCGAGAAACGCGAATGCCCCGTCATGCTGCAAGCGGGCTGCGTTTTTGTGCGACAGTCCGGTGAAGGCTACGACGGCGATCCCGGCGGTTGCGGGATCCGCTTTCAATGCCTTCAGAACGTCAGGCCCCGTCATCTTCGGCAGCAACATATCGAGCAAGATGAGGTCCGGCCTTTCGCTCCGGGCCATTTCGAGAGCATGCTCTCCGTCGTTCGCAGCGCTCACCTGATAGCCCGCGCGAGCCAGTGCCCGCTCCGTTGCCAGTCGGAGAAACTTGCTGTCGTCGACCAGCAGAATCTTTGTCGTACAGTCCATATCGCGTCCTCTCGCGGAAGCTCGGAGCCTCAGACCGTTGATTTCCGAGTGGCCAATGTTGCGACCGAGGATCTGCAGCCGCCATGTCTTCTATCGGCAGAATTGTGCAGCAGCCTAGTCCAATAAACTGGATGGACGAGCATAAGAATCTTCTTAGTTCTTGGAATCAGGCTGAGGCAGGGAAGTCTTCCGACCGAAGCGGCGAGCGCCGCTTCGTCACATCCTTACTTCTTTGGCATCAGAATCTTCTCGATCGCGGTCACGAGCGACTCAGGGCCCGCGCCCAGCATGTTGTCGGACTTCTCGACGAAGCCGGCCGCTCCATCTTTCTCAAGCGCCTTGGCGTTCTTGTGCGACAAACTGGTGAGCATCACGACGGGAATCGATTTTGTTGCCACGTCATTCTTCAGTGCTTTGAGAACGTCAGGCCCTGTTACCTTGGGAAGCATGATGTCGAGCAGGATTAACTGCGGCGTATGCTGACGCGCCAGGCGCAGCGCTTCTTCGCCGTCGCCGGCGCATACGACCTCATATCCAGCGGCCGTCAACACGCGATCGGTAGACACGCGCAGGAACTTGCTATCTTCTACCAGCAATACTTTTACCGGCAGCGTGTGCCCCCTCGGCAGGACGACGTCTGACCATCAGTCCGGTAGTAAATAATATGCACTTCATAGTATGCACCCTGAAGCCTCATCTCTGCTTTGACGGGTCGAAGCCGCTATTACTGCCCTAGGTGCGTCGTGTGGGTCACTGGCGTTCCGGGAATGTAGCAGCGCCCTCGATCAGCGCCGTGATAGCGGCGCGGCAGGCAGCGCGCAACTCGGCCTCGTGTCCGTCGGGAATCGCCCTGGTCAGAAGCAACATGGTCGTTCCATGCAACGTAGCCCATACGGCGAGCGCCAATTGCGTGTGATCTTCTGGCGCGCCCCCAAGTCTCTCGGCGAGCTTCTGCTCGACATAGGCGAAATTCGGCCGCGATTCCCGGATGGGCCGCGGCTTCCCGGATCCTTTTCGCGGCGAAAGCGAGCGCGCGTTCGAGTAGAACAGCTGATACTCGTGGGGCAACTTCAGCGCGTGGTCGACGTACGCTTCGGCCATCTCCTCGATGTTCTCTCCTGACTCGAAATGCCGCCGGATGCGAGCCGCGATGTGCAATAGCAGCCCGCGCACGAGATCGCGGCGATTCTTGAACCGACGGTAGACGGCGGGCGTATTGGTGCCAGCGGCGCGGGCGACCGCCCGCATGGTGAGCGCTTTCTCGCCTCCCCGCTTCCACAGCTTGTGCGCCGCGTTGAGAATGCGCGCTTCGAGATCGGGATCGGGATGCCGGGGCATCTTTGTCGTTCCTTCCTGGCAGGGGAGATCGTAGCGGATATTATGTTGACACTGTATACATAACATCGTTATAGTTAATATACAAGCCCTCCCCATAACTACCCAGGTTCGTATTGTCAGGAAAGGCGGCTGCGGAGGGCGTTTCCGCCCAAGGTGGCCGCTTCGGTTTTGGAATCCCCAGTTTTGGCTTCGGCCGCTGCTGCGACCCGCCTGCTTGAGGGCGATGCGGCCTAATAATTACGTTGACAGCGTAAACGTTATCGGATATAAAAGATGCAGCGAATCGGGCCCCTCCCTGCAATTCCCATAGCGTCACTTCAGGAGCGAGCAAAAGCAATGTGTTCGTATGACAATCTCGATGAAAGGGTGTCGGTTCCGCAGTTGAATTCGGAACTTATGCATGCTCAACTGGAGCTGCTGAGCGCCCATTGTGCCTCTCATCAACTTCGCCTTCATTACTCCGCCGACGATCTCGCGCGGTTTGGCCGGCGCGACGTCCTGCGCAAGTCGGCGGAGGCCGCCAATGCCTTGAACGAGTTTTACTCGGCTATCGAAAAGAAGCTTCCCCAAGCCGCGCCCGAGGCGGCGTCGAGCCCACAGCCTACCGCCGAGCAGATTGCGCAGGCCGGTGGATGGGTGTCAACCTATCTCCGCGCCGAGCGGGAGCGATATCTTCCGCAAGCTGGACCGCTGAGCAACCAGTTCAAGGCGCTGATGTGGCCTTATTTCTCGTCCGAACTGCTCAACCAGATCCGTATTGTCGAACTGCGCGGTGCGCGCGTCGGCGTCCCGGAATTCTTCGTGCAAGCTCGTGCTCTGGGATTCGAGCCGCCGGCCATTACCCACATGGACTCATTGACCTTCGTCGACGTCGTGGCGTTCAACGAGGAACTGAGCGAACGCGCGCTGTTTCATGGGCTGGTGCACAGCGTGCAGATCCAGATTCTCGGACTCGAGCGTTACGCCGAACTCTGGGTCAGCAGTTTCGTCAAGACCAGGACGCATTTCACTGTGCCTCTGGAGGTCCACGCCTTCTCGCTGGCCTCGAAGTTTGTCCGTCCCGTGCCGGAACGATTTTCGGTCGAGGACCATGTGCTTCGCTGGGTGATGGACGAGCGGTATTAGCTCGCGCCCACGAGAGCAAACAGTTTGTTCCATAATTTGTTCCTCCCCCGTGCACTCATAACGAAGGGGCGGCGAAGCACCGCCCCTCAAATGTTTCCTCGCATATCGCAGGCGGCGACCGCATCGTCTAAAATCAAAGCAGGTGGGCTTATGGCCGACGATGCCATTGTCGTTTCCCCGGGTCCGAAGTTCGTCACCGCCATGGTGGTGGCGATCGCAGCGGACGTCCTCCAAATCGTGATCTTCCCCTTATTCGTGGAGGGTGGGCTGTCTCCGGCGGACGACCTGCTCGATCTTGGCGTGGGAGCGGCGATGATTCATTTGCTGGGATGGCACTGGGAGTTCCTGCCATCGTTCTTCGCGAAGCTCGTGCCGGGCGTGGATCTGGTGCCGTTCTGGTCGATGGCCGTAGCCAGCGTTTGGCGCAAGGCGAAGCGAATGGCGGACGTGATGAATGCGGAGAATCATCCTCAACTGCAGCCGGGTCGTTTGACGAAGAGCTAGTTGCCGGGCTGACGAATTCCCAACAAGCGGCTCAAACGATTCAAGAGCTCTCGCTGCAAACGTCTCCTCCTCAATTTTGCAAAACCCGCAAGCATAGGCCACGCGGTGACCCGATGAAAATGGGACGGCGCCGGGCCGTCCCATTTTAATCAGCGGCGAAAGAGCCTACTCCAGAACGAAGATGTTTTTCCTCGCGCACATTTCCTTCAGGATTTTCGGCCAGACGGTAACGCTCACTTCGCCTAAATGCGCTTTGCGGAGCAAGAGCATCAGAGTACGGGACTGGCCGATGCCGCCGCCGATAGAGAGCGGCAGCAGGTCTTTCACGATTCCCTGGTGATAGGGGAATTTGAGATTGTCGAGCAGGTTCGAGATCTCAAGCTGGCGACGCAGCGTTTCGGCGTTTACGCGGATGCCCATGGAACTTAGTTCGTGGCGCCGTTGAGTGACATGGTTCCAGACGAGAATGTCGCCATTCAGTCCGTGAGTGTCGCGCAGAGTTTCCTTGCTCGTGTCGGTGATCCAGTCATCGTAGTCGGCGGCGCGCATTTCATGGGGATATCCGTCGAGCAGCGGCCAGCCGATGCCCACGATGAAAATGGCAGGATATTTTTGCAGGATGACCGTCTCGCGGCGTTTGCGCGGGAGATCGGGATACATTGCGAGCAAGTCCTCGGCGTGAATGAAAGTGAGTTCCTCGGGCAGGTTGGGGTAGCGGGGCTGGCGAAGTTCCGGGAACATTTCCTGGGCGAACTTCTCAGCGCCCACCAGGACTTTCCATATCTTCCCCACAATCGACTTAAGGAACTCCAAATTGCGTTGCTCGGGTGCGATGACGCGTTCCCAATCCCATTGGTCCACGTAGGCGGAGTGGTCGTGATCGAGGAAGTAATCCTTGCGAACGGCGCGCATGTCGGTACAGATACCTTCGCCCGGGCGGCAGTCGAACTGCTTGAGGGCCATTCTTTTCCATTTTGTCGCAGCCTGCACGATCTGTGCATCGATGGGATGTTGGTCACGATCGTTGGAGATGTGGAACTGAATCGGCGTTCGCGAGCCGTCGCGATCGAGCATGTCATTCACGCCGCTTTCAGCGTCGACGATCAGCGGGACCTCGACCATCATGAGGCGAAGTTCATTACACAGGTTGTCTTCGATGTACCGCTTCAGATGAAAAAGTGCCTTCTGCGTTTCTTTGGCAGTCAGCAGCGGGTTGTAATCGTGGGGCAGGATGTTTTCAAGTTCTTCGTAATTGCCGATGCCGGGACCAGCCAAATCGGCTTTCTTGCTGGCTTGGGAATCGATGGGTGGATCGCTGTGATGCTCGGAGCTGTGCGAGTCAAGAGTGCCGGCCAGAGTTTCGCTATGATCAGTTTCGCTACGATCATCCGAAATAAACAGACTCATAAAAATACTCCTTCGACAGCGGGTCGCGCCGCTGACGTGGTGGTCAAACCGATTCCCATTGAAACGCCAGGAAAGAACTGGAACTGTGATCTCGATCACAGGGGGGCGTGAGGTGATTAACAGCGGTGCAAACGAGTTGTCGACCGTGCGGATTCTGAGCCGAGAAACACCGGTCTGATCGCGTTGTGTTAGATTGAAATCCTTCCATGAAGCACGTCGCCAACTGGGCTTTGAACACCGCTGCGCTGCGAGGGGCGAGCTATGCCGACGTACGGGTTGTGGCGCAGCGCAGCCGAGCGCTCACCACGAAAAACGGCAAAGTTGGGAGCGCGTCGGATGCGGAATCGGTGGGCATGAGCGTGCGCGTGATCGCGGACGGAGCCTGGGGATTCGCAGCTTCTGCCGAGCTTGGGCGCGGCGCCGTCGAGGCCACCGCGGCGCAGGCGGTAGAGATTGCTCGCGCGTCGGCGAGAGTCAAGCAGCATGATATCCAGCTTGCTCCGGAGAAGGCGGTGGTTGCGGAGTGGACCACGCCATACAAGATCGATCCATTTGGTGTCTCGGTTGAACAAAACATTGCGCTGCTGTTGAAGATTGACGCCGAGTTGAGGTCGGTGGCGGGGATCACTCTGGCGGAGACGAATCTGAATTTCAATCGCGAAGAGCAGTGGTTTGTGTCGTCTGAAGGGGCGGACATTCACCAGACCAAGCTCTCGACGGGCGCGGGATATGCAGCATATGCGTTTGCCGGCAATGAGATTCAGAAGCGGTCGTATCCGAATTCCTACGGCGGGCAGTGGCAGAACAAAGGATACGAGCTGATCGACGAACTGAAGCTTGTCGAAAACGCTCGGCGGATTGCCGAGGAGGCAGTCGCGCTGCATGGGGCGGATCAGTGTCCCGAAGGCGTGTTCGACATTATTCTTGACAGCTCGCAGCTGGGATTGCAGATTCACGAGTCGGTGGGGCATCCGATTGAACTCGACCGCGTGCTCGGAATGGAAGCGAATTTCGCGGGTACGTCGTTTCTTACTTTGGACAAGTTGCGCAAACTGAAATACGGCAGCGATCTGGTGAACGTGGTGGCGGACGCGCGCCAGGAGCATGGCCCGGGGCTTGGGACCTTCGGATTCGATGATGAGGGAGTGGCGGCGCAGTGCACGCCAATTATTACGAACGGGCTGTTCACCGGCTATCTCAGTTCGCGGGAAACTGCACACACGATTGGCGAGAATCGCTCCGGTGGCACGATGCGTGCCGAGGGTTGGAACCGGCTGCCGATGATTCGTATGACGAACATCAGCCTGCTGCCAGGCGAAAAGCCGCTGAGCCTGGAACAGTTGGTTGCCTCGACCGATCACGCAATACTGCTGCAGACCAACCGTTCGTGGTCCATCGACGACAAGCGCTACAACTTTCAGTTCGGGTGCGAGATCGGGTGGGAGATCCAGAATGGCAAGCGCACCCGGATGCTGAAGAATCCGTCGTACTCGGGGATCACGACGGAGTTCTGGAATTCACTGGACGCGATTTGCTCGCGCGATGAGTGGATTCTGTGGGGCACTCCCAACTGCGGGAAGGGACAACCGCAGCAAGTGATGGGCACGGGCCACGGCGCGGCACCGTCGCGGTTTCGCGGAATCAAGGTGGGATCGGCGTATAAAAGCTGAACTCACCACGGAGTCACGGAGAACGGTTAGAACGAGTGTGATGCTGACGCAGAGCCAAGCCGGGGACATTTTCGATCGGATCAGGAAACTCTCGACTGCGGATGAGGTCGAGGTTCTCTTTTCGGGGGGGAAGTTCGCGCTCACGCGGTTCGCGAATAATGTCATTCATCAGAATGTCGCCGAGGAGAATCATATTGTTTCCGTGCGGACTGTGTTCGGAGGACGGACTGCGCGGGCATTTACCAACAAGTTTGATGATGAGAGTTTGCGGCAAGTGGTCCGGTCTTCTGAGAGCTTAGCGAAGGTTCAGCATCCTGACTCGGATCTTTTACCTGTTCCGGATTCCGCTGAAGCAGCTGGCAGCGCGGGCGCCCGCGCCACAAACGCAACGCCTTCCCGACATTTTCAACAGACTGCGGAGATCACTCCCGAAGTGCGGGCTGAGGGAGTGCGGAAAATTGTCGGCGTCGCCGAACGGCACGGTCTCACTACCGCCGGAGTCTTTTCCAGCGCGGAATCTCTCGATGGCATTTTTAACTCGCGCGGCCTGAGCGACTGGCATACGCAAACGTCGGCAGAGGTTTCGATCACCATGCTGGGAGCGGATTCTTCCGGATGGCAGAAGGCGAATTCTCCCGACGTGGCGAACATCGATCCGCTGGCGCTGGCGGAGATCGCCGCCAGGAAGGCGGTGGAGTCGGCGCATCCGCGCGAAATTCCGGCAGGGAAGTACACGGTGATTCTGGAACCTGCTGCGGTGCTCGATGTTGTGGGATTCATGTTCTGGGATTATTCGGGCATGGCCATTCTGGATCAGCGATCATTTCTCAGCGGCCGTATCGGCACTAAGATATTCGGCGACAACGTCACGATCTGGGATGACGTGGCGCATCCTCTGCAAGCCGGATGTCCGTTTGATGGCGAAGGAGTGAAGCGGCAACGAGTTGCTCTCGTCGAAAACGGAGTGGTGAAGCGCGTCGTCTATGCGCGTGCAACGGCTGAGCGGATGAAGCACTCGGAGTACCAAGATAAAGTGGGTCCGATCGCCGCGACCGGCCATGGATTCGCGCTGCCCAACGAAATGGGAGAGATGCCGCAGAATATTGTGTTCGCTCCGGTGGGCGATGCACAAACCGTTGAACAGATGATCGCGTCGACTGAGCGCGGAATTCTGGTGACGCGGCTGTGGTATATCCGCGAAGTGGATCCTTACGAGAAGATCCTGACGGGAATGACGCGCGACGGTACGTTTTACGTTGAGAACGGGCGGGTGCAATGCGGCGTGCGCAACTTTCGTTTGAACGAGAGCCTCATCCACATGTTGTCGAACGTGGAAGCCATGAGCGTGCCCGTGAGAGCGAGCGGCGAAGAATCGTTTGACATGGTCGTTCCGGCGATGAAGGTCAAAGACTTCAATTTCACAGAAGTGACGAAGTTCTAAGCTGATGCAGGATTCTGTGCAAGCAGAGCTTGCTCGAGCGTTCGCGGAGCACTGTGTCGCAAACTGGAATTACAAAGATGTGGAGGCAGTGCTGAAGTTCTTCAGCCGGTACACTGCGGTGAAGCAACGCAGCAATGCCATGGCGCAGTCCTGGGATGAGAAACGCACGGACGAGTAGGTGTTTCCCTCTCAGACGGGTCCATGCGCGCGATGCGAAATCGATATTGCATCCATTAAAACTTTGAATTGGACACCATTCGATGCCGATGCAAGAATCGCCCCGCACGAAAATGGAACTGACATTCGTTCAATCGGCAGTGTAAACAGCACACCAGACTCGTCTCGACGATCGCCATCTAGAGTGATGGTTGTCTTCTGATCTACACGGCCCCACAGTGGCAGATTTGGGTGAGGGTGGCAACGTCCAACTTGGAACGTTGCGGCGTGCCCCGGCACGTTATGGGAGAAGTGTTGCTGTTGGTCGCGTAAAGCTTATTCGATCTGAAAGAAGAGCTGGAAACGCCGAGTTACCACGACGTAACTCATTTCATGTGGTGGATCGTGATTCGCTTGCAGTTCGCAAGCGGAAGTTACGAACGTAAATCTACTTCGAAATGAGGATCGCTATGGCCGACGTGGTAATCAAGGAGCTTCCAGTCAGACTGCAGGGAGGCTGTACTGAGGCGCCTCGGCTGTGTGGAGCGCGCACAGTTTTTCACTGCCTCATTGTCTTGATCGCATTCTCAACATCTTTGCTGAGTGCGCAAAACTTTGACCCATCTCTCACTGTTGGCGCCGGAATCCAGGGCAGCTACTCTCACACAGAAACTACCGGGGCCTCAGGTCTCGATCAATTCTCGCTCAACCACGCCCGCCTCTACTTTAGCGGCGATGTCACCAAGGACATCAGCGTCATGTTCAACACTGACTACAGCAGTGGCACGAACACGATGCAGATCCTGGATGCGGTGGGGCAATTCCATGTGTCCCCGAAGGTCAACGTCTGGTTTGGACGCTTTCTGCCGCCAAGTGACCGTGCGAACCTGTACGGCCCCTTCTACGCAAATGAGTGGTCTGTCTATACCGACGGCATCCAGGATGGGTATCCCTTTGTCTTCCAAGGACGAGACAACGGGGCCATGTATTGGGGAGACTTCAAAGCCGGCTCCGCGACAATCAAGGCCGCCGCGGGTGTATTTGACGGCGGCTCGGCATCAGCCAGCAATAGTCTGATTTGGGCGAGCCGAGTGCAGATTGACTTCTGGGACCCCGAAAACGGCTATTACCTGAACGGCACTTACTACGGCGACAAGAACCTGCTTGCGCTTGCCGGAGCAACGGAAGTGCAGTCGGGTAAGACGGCTTCCACTGTCGACTTTCTCATGGAGAGAAAGGTTCACGGCGGCGGAGCTTTCACGATCGAAAGCGAATATGCCCGCTACAACGGTCTCGGTGGCTACGACGCGAACTACATCAAGAGTGAGGGTGCCTATGGTCTCGCGTCGTTCCTAATCCCCAAAGCTGTCGGCATGGGAAAGTTCGAACTGCTGGGCAAGTATGCGGTTGCGGAATTTACCGACGGGGCGACAGGGCAGCCGAATCCCAGTTATCGCCAGAACACGGCCGAGGTAAACGTAAATTACATCATCAAGCAATTTGACGCGCGGGTTATGAGCTTTTACCGAGACACGCGCTTTAACGGGGTGAAAAGTAATTCGTGGCAGGCCGGAGTCGGACTGCAGTTACAGATCTCGAAGAAGGTTCACTAAAACCTGAGCTACATCGGGGGATAGAACAAGCTATCAATGACTAAATACTTTAAGGGGGATCGATGAGATATAGATGCGTAGCAACAGCGACATTGCTGCTCACTATGGTGTTGGGCTTTGCCCGGTTAGCTCACGGGCAGAGCGACACTATTAAGGTGGGCGTTCTTCATTCTCTTTCAGGGACGATGGCCATCAGCGAAACGACCCTCAAGGATACGATCCTGATGATGATTGACGAGCAGAACAAAAAAGGCGGACTGCTCGGCAAGAAGCTCGAGGCGGTTGTCGTGGATCCGGCATCGAACTGGCCGTTATTCGCGGAGAAGGCACAAGAGTTGCTCGAAAAGGATAAGGTTGCGGTCGTGTTCGGGTGCTGGACGTCGGTCTCGCGCAAGTCCGTTCTGCCTGTGTTTGAAAAGGATGATGGGCTCCTTTTTTACCCGGTGCAATATGAGGGCGAGGAGTCGTCGAAGAACGTAATCTACACGGGTGCCGCGCCAAACCAGCAGGCCATTCCAGCCGTCGAGTATCTGATGAAGGAAGTAGGCGTGAAGCGCTGGGTGCTCGAGGGGACGGACTACGTCTACCCGCGCACGACGAATAAGATTCTCGAGGCCTATTTACTTGCAAAGGGCGTCAAACCAGAAGATATTTCGATCAACTACACGCCGTTTGGCTACTCGGACTGGCAGGCACGTGTAGCGGCGATCAGGAAGTTCGGTTCTGCTGGTAAAAAGACGGCTGTGGTCTCAACCATCAATGGCGATGCGAACGTCCCGTTCTATAAGGAACTGGCTAATCAGAAAATCTCCGCCGAGGATATTCCGGTTGTTGCTTTCTCGGTAGGGGAGGAAGAACTTTCGGGACTCGATACAAAGCCACTGGTTGGGCATTTGGCTGCGTGGAACTACTTTGAGAGCATCAACACTCCAGCCAACAAGGCATTCATCGAGCGCTGGCACTCCTTCATTAAGAACCCGAAGCGGACTACAAACGATCCCATGGAGGCGCACTACATCGGGTTCAACTTGTGGGTAAAGGCGGTTCAGAAGGCCGGCACGACAAACGTCGAAAAAGTGATCGCGGCTCTCCCCGGTCTGGAGACGCCGAACCTGACCGGCGGCATCGCGAAAGTGCTGCCGAACCACCACATCACAAAGCCGGTTTACATTGGTGAAGTGAGGGCTGACGGGCAGTTCAACGTGGTATGGAAGACGAGTGGGACAGTGCCTGGTCAAGCTTGGTCTGCGTTTCTTCCCTCGGACAAGGACATAGTGGCAGATTGGGTGACGCTGAAATGCGGGAACTACAATACTTCCACGAAGAAGTGTTCGGGACAAAACTACAAATGAAGCAGTCTTGCGTTCGGGTTGGTGGGCAGTGGCTGTTTGGGCTACTGCTCGCCATCCAGAGTTTCGGCCCCGCGTACGCGCAGTCGCAGGGGGATGCGATCTTTCTGACCTCCGTCGGCTCGTTGTGCAACGCCAGCTTCGATGAAAAGGGGACGATCGCCGAGCACATCGCGCAGAGCGGGCACCCCAGCACACGGGCGACGCTCACGGCATTTCTGGAAGACCGGCTCTACTGTCGCAACCAGGACCAGAAAGTATTCCTCATCAAGCCGGGACCAGAAGGTGCGCCCACCGTTGATCTCATCGATCCACTAACCCTCAAGGATGCGGGCTCCGCCGCGACGGATGACCTCTCGATAATCGTGACCAACAATCATCTGCGGCGCGTTCTGCAAACCATTCTCGCGCGTTTTGGACTGTCGAGTTCTGAGGCGTCCGTTCGGCTGGAAGCAGTGAAGGACATGGAGCGGGACCTGAATGAGGGGAACGTGCAACTGCTGCGCGAGCGTAGCGCCCAAGAGCCCAACTCCAAAGTGAAGAAAGAGATTGCAGTTGGGTTGGCTCTCGCTGACCTAGACGGTTCAGATCCCCAGGCACGTCTGGCGGCGATCTCAACCCTGAAGGGGAGTCTGCGGCAGGATGTGCTGAACAGACTGCAGACGCTCGTGGAGAAATCTCCCGACGGAATCCCGGCCGAGAGCGACGAGCATGTTCGGAAGGCCGCAGCGGCTGCCATCCAGTCGATCGAATCTTCGCGATCATTCTATTCGGGGCTGCAAACAGTCCTGTTCGGCTTGAGTATGGGTTCGATCCTCGTGCTCATTGCCATCGGACTTGGCATCACGTTTGGCGTCATGGGCGTGATCAACATGGCGCATGGCGAACTCATGATGCTGGGAGCGTATGCGACCTACGTAGTTCAGATAGTCATGCCCGGATATATTGGTTCCTCCGTTCTGGTTGCGGTGCCCGTGGCATTCCTGGTTTCCGGACTAATGGGGATTCTGATTGAACGAACGATCATCCGTTTCCTGTATGGACGGCCTTTGGAGACGCTACTCGCCACGTTCGGCGTCAGTCTTATTCTCCAGCAACTAGTCCGTACAATATTCACGGCGCTGAACCGCGAGGTGAAGACGCCAGAATGGATGAGTGGCACGCTGCAGTTGAATGAGGCGCTTTCCATTACTTACAACCGTCTCTATATCTTGATCTTCACTTTGCTGGTCTTTGCTGCACTACTCATGGTTCTGAAGAAAACCCGCATCGGCATGGAGATCCGGGCAGTTGCGCAGAACCGGGCCATGGCGAAAGCGATGGGCATTCGCAGCGAGTGGGTTGACGCGATCACTTTCGGACTTGGCTCGGGTATCGCCGGCATCGCCGGAGTGGCTCTGAGTCAAGTGACCAATGTCAACGCGAATCTCGGGCAGGCTTATATTATCGACTCTTTCTTGGTGGTGGTGTTTGGCGGGGTTGGAAGCCTCTGGGGTGCGATGGTGGCGGGCCTGCTGATGGGTGTCGTAGATCAACTCCTGCAGCCTTACGCGGGAGCGGTGCTGGCCAAGATCTTTGTCCTTATCGCCCTAATTCTTTTCCTTCAGGTGCGGCCGCGCGGGTTGTTTCCGGCCACGGGGCGGGCGGCGGAGAGTCAGTAGCTATGGGGCTTCAATCACGTGCGCTACGGCTTGGCGTTGTCAGGGATCCCGGAAGCGCCTGGTTCCTGGGTAGCCTGCTGGTACTCGTGGCGGCGGTGGCGGCTCTTAATCTGCTAGCGCCCGAAGCGTCGGCTCTGCATGTTTCCCGGTACGGGCTCACCCTGATTGGAAAATATCTCTGTTACGCGATGCTCGCGCTCGCTGTGGATCTGATCTGGGGTTACTGCGGCATCCTCAGCCTGGGGCATGCCGCATTCTTCTCTCTTGGCGGGTATGCGATCGGCATGTATCTGATGCGCCAGATCGGCCCTCGTGGTGTGTATGGCGATCCGATACTGCCTGACTTCATGGTGTTTCTCAACTGGAAATCATTGCCGTGGTTCTGGTACGGCTTCAATCATTTCTGGTTTGCGCTCCTGATGGTGGTACTGGCGCCGGGACTTCTCGCACTGGCATTTGGATGGTTCGCATTCCGCTCGCGCGTAACGGGAGTGTATTTTTCGATCATCACGCAAGCCCTTACCTATGCGTTGATGCTGGCATTCTTCCGCAATGACATGGGTTTTGGCGGCAACAACGGATTTACGGACTTCAAAGACATTCTGGGCTTCAGGCTTGACTCAGATCACACGCGCCTCGCCCTACTGGTAATCACCGCGATTTCGCTTGCGGGCAGCTACATCGCGTGCCGTGCGATTGTTTCTTCGCGAGCCGGGCGCGTGATCCGCGCGATCCGCGATGCGGAAAACCGGACGCGCTTTCTCGGCTATCGTGTGGAATCGTTCAAGCTTTGGGTGTTCGTATTCTCTGCCGTGCTCGCCGGCATCGCCGGGGCACTCTACGTGCCGCAGATCGGCATCATCAATCCGAGCGAGTTTTCTCCCATCAACTCGATTGAGGCGGTGATTTGGGTTGCCGTCGGTGGCCGGGGTACCTTATCAGGGGCCGCCGCGGGAGCTGTCCTCGTCAACTACGCTAAGACATACTTTACGAGCGCCCTTCCCGAAGTGTGGAACTATGCTCTGGGAGCTTTATTCGTTTTGGTCACACTGTTCCTGCCGCAGGGGATTGTTGGCCTTATCCCTCTTGTCCTCCGGAAGCGTGCTGCGCGTGGGCAGAGGAACGCCGAGTCCTTCCAGATTCATACCGAGACAGGGGAGCCCTCAAGAGAATGAGCGTCCACGGCAAGCGACTCTACATCGAAGACGTCACCGTGAGCTTTGACGGCTTCAAAGCGCTCAATAAACTTACACTGTATGTTGAGCCGGGTGAGTTGCGCTGCATCATTGGTCCGAATGGCGCCGGGAAAACAACGATGATGGATGTGATCACAGGCAAGACTCGGCCCGACTCCGGAACCGTGTGGTTTGGCGACAAGTTGAATCTTCTCGCGCTTTCCGAGCCGGAAATCGCCCAGGCCGGTATTGGCCGCAAATTTCAGAAGCCCACTGTTTTCGAGGATTTGACCGTCTTCGAGAACCTTGAACTGGCGTTGGCCGGCAGCAAAACGTTTCTCGATACACTGCTTGCGCGTACCTCGGCCGAACAGTTGGAGAGAATCGATGAGGTACTTGAGATCATCGGGCTGAACCTGCTGCGCCAGAGGCCGGGGAAGATTCTCTCCCATGGTCAGAAGCAATGGCTCGAGATCGGAATGCTTCTGATGCAGGACCCGGAACTCCTTCTGGTCGACGAACCCGTCGCAGGCATGACGCCGCAAGAGATCGAGCGCACGGCCCAGCTTCTTCAAACACTCGAAGGCGGGCATTCTGTCGTGGTGGTGGAGCACGACATGGATTTCGTCCGATCGATTGCCAAACGCGTCACCGTGCTGCATGAAGGACGCGTCCTTGCCGAGGGGGAAATGGGCGCGGTGCAGAACGATCCCCGCGTGGTTGAGGTATATCTCGGAGGCTGAACAGTGCTAGCGGTTAAAGGGCTGAATCAATTTTATGGGGGCAGCCATACGCTCTGGGACGTCGATCTCTCTGTGCCAGAGGGGTCTCTCACATGCATCATGGGCCGCAACGGCATGGGCAAGACGACCTTGCTCAAGTGCATCATGGGCTTGCTGAAGACGAGCACGGGCAGCATCAGCTTCGATGGGCGGGATCTGGCACCGGCCGCCGCGGAAGAGCGCGCCCGAATCGGTATTGGATACGTCCCTCAAGGGCGTGAAATCTTTTCGCAGCTGACGGTTGAGGAAAATTTGAGAGTTGGGCTGGGCGTGCGGAAGAACGGGGTTCGCGGCATCCCCGATCGTATTTATGATCTCTTTCCGGTGCTCAAGAAGATGCTCGGGAGGAAGGGCGGCGATCTCTCGGGTGGGCAGCAGCAGCAACTTGCGATCGGTCGCGCGCTCGTGCTGGAACCGAAGTTGTTGATCCTCGATGAGCCCACGGAAGGGATTCAACCCAACATCGTGCACGAAATCGGAGATATCGTTCTGAAGTTAAACAAAGAGCAAGGTCTGTCGGTGCTTCTCGTAGAACAGAAGTTGCCGTTTGCTCGTCGCGTGGCAGATACGTTCTGCATTCTTTCCAACGGGCGCAAGGTTGCCTCTGGAAAGATGTCGGAACTCACGGACGAGATCGTACGTGTCCACCTCAGCGTGTAAAGGCACGAGCCTTCATCGGCGGTCTTCAGTTGCCGAGTGAGGAAAACGCCTATATTCTGAGTCACCACACAGGTTCGGGCCAATCACAGGAGAAACAGCTTGCCTCAAGATCAATCGAATAGAGCGTTTCGTATCGGCGTTGCGGGACCGGTGGGATCTGGGAAGACGATGCTCGTGGACCGAGTGAGCAAAGCCCTGCTGCATCGGTACAATCTGGCCGTCGTGACCAATGACATTTACACAAAGGAGGACGCGGAGTACCTATTGCGGCAAGGTACGCTTTCCGCGGACCGGATTCGTGGGGTAGAGACGGGTGCGTGCCCGCACTCGGCGATCCGCGAAGATGCATCGATGAATTTGCAAGCGATTGCCGATCTGGAAAACTCCCTGCCTGGTTTGCAATTGATATTTGTGGAAAGCGGTGGTGACAATCTCGGAGCTGCATTCAGCCCCGAGTTGGTGGATGTTTGGATCTACGTCATTGACGTTGCGGAGGGCGATAAGATTCCGCGGAAGGGCGGCCCGGGTATCATGCGATCCGATCTGCTGGTGATCAACAAGATCGACCTTGCGCCGTATGTCGGCGCTTCTCTGGAGGTGATGGACCGCGATGCGCGCAAAATGAGAGGGACACGTCCTTTCATTTTTACGAACCTGCGGGAAGGAGTTGGGCTCGATACGCTTCTGGCGTGGGTCAAGGAAGCGGTCGATCAACCGCAGGCAGCGCGCCGCGATTTGATCGATGCCCACACCGTGTACCAACCTCGACCGCACGAGCATGGTCACAGTCATGATCACAGTCATGATCATCACCACTCCCACGGTGACCCGAACGACTCCGCTCCACGGTAGGCCGGTATCCATGAATCCACGCTCCGAGTTCGCCGTGCCTGATCACGATCCCGCGTTGACTGAATTGCGAATGCTGCAACTGGCGGACAGCGCGATGCCGATCGGGGCATTTGCGCATTCCTTTGGAGTCGAGACGTTGGTCGCGGCTGAACTACTGCGAGTCCCTGACCTGGAGGGCTTTCTTCAAGCGTGGCTGGAAGAAGCCGGAGTAACAGAAGCAGTTTTTTGCCGTGCGGCATCGCGGCTTGCGCGGCAAAACAGTTTTCTCACGAAAGAGTGGCTGGAGCTGAATGACTATTTCAGCGCATTGAAACCCGCTCGCGAAAGCCGCAAGGGGAGTGCGGTCCTAGGCGGCAACTTTCTAAGAGCAGTATTGGCAGTCTGCAACCGAGTACCGCTCCGACGCGCCGAAGAGGCAACTCGAAGAGCGTCAGCCGTAGTTCACCATGCATGCGCGTTCGGGTTGGCGGGTGGCGCTTTGCAGTTGGACGAAGGTCGAGCCGTTCGTGCCTACCTTCACCAGTCGGTGGCCGGGTTGATCTCCGCTTGCCAACGTCTGATGCCGCTGGGCCAGACTCGGGCACAGCAGATCTTGTGGGACCTGAAACCTGCAATCGTCGAGGCTTCCGAGTCGAGCGCAGACTTCACGGTCCGTAATGTCTGCTGCTTTCTCCCCCAGTTGGATTGGGGCGCGATGGAACATCCGGATCTCTTCACGCGTCTGTTTATCAGTTGAAAAAAGGAACAGATTTGCTTTGGACGCAGCATCAAGAGGAAGTCGTCGGGACGGCGAATCCTGAGAAGAGCCGCATGCGGGCATCGCTGCGGCTTGCGTTTGCGTGCGACAACACCACGAAGGAAACAACGCTCGCATTCAGTTATCAGGATCCTCCGCTTCGCGTTGTTCGCGCTTTTCAGTCCGCAAGCGGCGGTGCGATGGCACACCTGCATAACGTTTCCGGGGGCTTGTTCGGAGGCGACGATCTAACTTTGAACGTTAACGTAGGCAAGGGAGCCGAGGCACAATTGACCACAACCGGCGCGACGCGTGTCTATCGCCGCGGCACGGGAGTTGCAATCACACGGCAGTACAGCGAATTCACAGTACTCGAAGACGCGCTACTCGAGTATGTTCCTGACGCCATCATCCCTTTCGCCGGAGCAAATTATCATCAACACACGAGTGTCCGGCTGTCGCCGAATGCGGGGCTGTTTCTGTGGGAGATACTTGCTCCCGGGCGCGAAGCCGGCAATGAAGTGTTCGCCTTCGAATGTGTCGAGTTGTGGACTGAGGTTGCAGCGCAGGATGAAATCGTTAGCATCGATCGGATGAAGCTTGAGCCGCACAAGAAGATGCTGGTATCCCCCGCACGAATGGGGCCCTATCGATATTACGCTACGTTTCTTGTGTGCAAGGTAGGCTTAGGCTCCGAGGCGTGGCTGGACTTGGAGGGGCATTTGCGAAAAATCGCTGCGGGCCTGCCTCGACTCGAAGAAGCGCACTGGGGTATCAGCACGCTCAAGGCTCATGGCCTCGTGATCCGCTGTCTCGCGAAACAGGGATGTGATGTCACTTCTGGACTGTTCTGCCTCTGGGACGCGGCCAAATTCGCTTTGTACGGCCGTCACGCGGTTCGTCCAAGGAAGACGTACTGAGCGCCTCTAGCAGAAATTAGCTCTGCTGAACCGGAGTAGAATACAAGCCTTTATGCACTTGACTCCTCGCGAACAGGAAAAACTGTTGATCGTGGTGGCCGCCGATCTTGCCCGCCGCCGGCAAAGTCGCGGACTAAAGCTCAATTATGTCGAAGCGATTTCCATTCTTACGGCGGAGATCATGGAAGCCGCGCGGGACGGCAAGAGTGTCGCGGAGATCATGAGCTTTGGTGCAAATATCCTTACCCGCGGACAAGTAATGCAGGGAGTGCCTGAAATGATCCATGAAGTTCAAGTGGAGGCGACCTTTCCCGATGGCACGAAGCTGGTTACCGTACATGATCCAATCCGCTGACTGCTCATTAACTAGGATAGCTGAGGAAGGACGGCATGAAACCTGGGGAATACCAACTCGATGAATCTGCCGGTGCGATCGCTGCTAACGTCGGGCGGCGCACGGCAAAGCTGCTGGTGAGGAATACCGGGGATCGCCCCATTCAAGTGGGAAGCCATTTTCATTTCTTTGAGACCAACCGATTCTTGCAATTCGATCGCGGGCTGGCTTATGGAATGCGGCTCAATATCGCTGCTGGAACGGCGGTTCGTTTCGAGCCGGGTGAAGCCAAACAAGTGGAACTCGTAGAATTCGGGGGCCGACGCATCGTTCACGGCTTCAGTGGATTGCTGGCTGGGAGCCTGGATGTTCCTGGTGTTCGCGAAAAGGCCATTGACACCGCGCGGAAAGCCGGATTTCTGTTCGAACGGGGGAAAGAGCAATGAGCCTCGAAATTCCCCGCAAGACTTATGCCGATCTTTACGGGCCCACCAAGGGAGACCGTATCCGTCTAGGCGATACCGAGCTTTTCATCGAGATTGAAAGGGACTTCGCCAGTTATGGTGACGAGATCACCTTTGGAGGTGGAAAAGTCATTCGCGATGGCATGGGGCAGAGTAGTTCCACGTTGCGGGAATCTGAAAACGGAGCACTCGACCTCGTCATTACGAACGCGATGGTGCTCGACCACTGGGGCATCGTGAAAGGCGATGTGGGCGTGAAAAACGGTCGCATTGTGAAGGTTGGGAAGGCTGGGAATCCGGACGTCATGGATGGCGTCGATCCAGAGTTGATTGTCGGCGCAGCCACGGAGGTGATTGCTGGCGAGAATCTCATTCTCACTGCGGGAGGAATCGACAGCCACGTACACTTCATTTCTCCGCAGCAGGTGTATGAGGCGTTGTCCAATGGCATTACCACGATGATCGGGGGCGGAACCGGACCTGCCACCGGCACGGCCGCCACGACCTGCACTCCAGGCGCGTGGAACTTAGCTCGCATGCTCCAGGCCGCCGATGCCTGGCCGATGAATTTTGGCTTTCTCGGTAAGGGGAACGCATCCACAGAGACACCGCTTGCTGAACAAGTGGAGGCTGGCGCCTGTGGGCTGAAGCTCCATGAAGACTGGGGTAGTACTCCGGCTGCAATTGATACGTGTCTCAAGGTGGCGGATGCATATGATGTCCAGGTTGCCATTCACACCGACACGATCAACGAAGGCGGATTTCTGGAGGCGACGGTCGCCGCAATCAACGGCCGCGCAATCCATACCTACCATACGGAAGGCGCAGGCGGCGGGCACGCACCCGACATTATCCGAATCGCGTCATTCCCCAACATCCTCCCCTCGTCGACGAGCCCCACGCGTCCATATACAACGAACACGATCGCTGAGCATCTCGACATGCTCATGGTCTGCCATCACTTGAACCCGCAAGTGCCAGAAGACGTCGCCTTCGCGGAAAGTCGCATCCGGCCGGAGACCATTGCGGCGGAGGACATCCTTCACGACATGGGCGTGTTGAGCATGCTTTCAAGTGATTCTCAGGCCATGGGACGCATCGGCGAAGTGGTAACTCGAACCTGGCAGACGGCCCACAAAATGAAAGTGCAGCGCGGTCCGCTTGCCGAAGATTCCGCCCGAAACGATAACTCTCGCGCCAAGCGCTACGTCGCCAAATACACGATCAACCCAGCTCTGACACACGGTATCGCTGAGCATGTGGGATCGATTGAGCCCGGCAAACTGGCTGACCTTGTGCTGTGGAAACCAGCATTTTTCGGAGCGAAGCCCGAGATCGTGATTAAAGGCGGTTTCATCGCATGGAGCGTAATGGGAGACCCCAATGCGTCGATTCCGACTCCGCAGCCGGTCATGTACCGGCCGATGTTCGGGAGTTTTGGTTCTGCACCCGCGTCCATTAGCATGAGCTTTGTCTCGCAGGCGGCCTTGGAGAAAGACGTCGCCGCAAAACTGGGGCTTAGGAGTATGGTGGCGCCCGTTCGCGGCTGTCGCCAACTCAGTAAGAAGGACATGATTCACAACCACGCAACCCCGGATATCCAAGTCGATCCAGAGACCTATGAGGTCCGTGTGGACGGGCAGGCCATCACCTGCGAGCCCTTGGGAGTCCTTCCACTGGCACAACGATACTTCTTGTTTTGAGTGATTCCCGTCGCCTAGGCTTCGCGCCCAGTGTGTGTCCACGACGCACAATTTTGCTTCGACCCTTGCTGCCCAATGGAGCACGATAGAAATCGTGCCAATGGCTGTGGAAACAGCTCGTGAGAACTGGCGGAGAGAGCGGGATGCGAATTCAGCTCATTACGTAGTTTCAATAACACAGAGAACACGGCGGGCACCGTAAGAGCGATGGAAGACAATGGTAGTCGGTGCTAACGGATCACAAACGGATCACGCCTCAGTGACTTGAAAAGCGCAGCGAAGGCGGCCGGAACATTGACGTTCCACCTTGTCATTCCGTGTCGAGGGAGGTCCCATCTGTATGGCCTGGGTCAGAGTCAGAGTTCCAAGTTGCGAGTAGCCGACTATACGACCCAAGTGCCTTCCGCGAAACGAACGGGAAACGGCCTTCTATGCCCGATTGACCTTCAGAACCAAGCTGCAAGCACAGCAGATTTCGCAGCCCCGTCTCACCAGTAGAGCTTCAACGCCATTTGCACCTCGCGTGGACCATTGCACTGGTAAAAAATCTTGCCGAAGGTGGGACTACCAAAGGTCGTGTCGGGACCGCAAAACTGCGGATGGTTGAAGGTGTTGAAGGTCTCGAAACGGTATTCAAGGCGCATCCCTTCACGAACCGTGCCCAAGCCGAACTCCTTGAACATGGAGAGGTCGGCATTGTCGGCGCCCGGATTGCGCACTGTTCCCAGGGAGCGGGGGGCGGTGCCGATTGCATACTGCGCTGGCTGTGCAAAGAAATCGCTGCCGTCGACGCTGGTGAAGTACTGGTTGATCCAGTCCGAATCTTTGCCTCGGGCACGGTGCGGCGTGCCGATCAGATTCGGACGCTGCGGTCCATAAGTTGGCAGGCTCTGAGAAATGTAGAGCATCGGGTTGATCGGCCTGCCGCTGTTAAAGCGCCAAATGCCATTGGTGCGCCATCCACCGACAATGGCATTGAGCACTGGGTGCAGATTGCCTCCGATGAGTTTGCCCCTGCCGATCGGAAGTTCGTAGGTGTAACTGAGCTGCAAGACTTGAGGAATATCGAAGGAAGAGAGACTTCGTTCGCCCGCTGGATTATTTGGATCCTGTAAACTGGCAAAACTTCCCAAATAGCCGCTGTTCGTGCTGGTTAGCGAAGCATCGTCGATGGACTTGGAGAAGGTGTAAGTCGCAAGAAACTCCAGGCCGTGCGAGAAACGCTTCTCCGCCCGAAACTGGAATGCGTGATAGATGGAGTTTGCAATGGGCGGCTCGTCGCCCGAGAATCCAAAAAACTGCGGGTAAGGCATCAAAAGCTGCATTTTCTGGATTTGCGAATAGAGAAGCGGATTATTGGGATCGGAGATGATCTGCGACGCATTCGACCGGGTCGGATCCGCAAATGGGTTGTCCACGAATGACGCCAGATCCGCCAACTGGGCGTTGCTGTAGTGCTCGATCTCAGGTCCGAGGTGATTGATGCTGCCGGCATTGGCGTAATAGAGGTGCGTTCCCTTTTTGCCGATGTACGAGGCGTCCAATACGAGCTTAAAGCGAGTTTCGTGCTGCAGACCAAAGCTCCAACTCTGCTCGTAAGGCACTTTGTTACTGATATTTCGGATGGGGCCGTATCCGCCATATCCGACGTCGTTCAAAAGCCCCAGGCTGCTGCCCGGAGGCTTAATCGGGCCGTTCGGATAAGGATTGCTCATTCGGGCAGCGGGCGTGGCTCCATCTCCCCAAAACGAGGTCACCAGGTACGATAACTGATCAAACCCCTGCTGACCGACTCCCGAGGTCCCGGCCACTGCGCCTCTCCATGCGGAATAGTAAATGCCGTATCCGCCGCGCACGACGGTGTTATGAAGTGCTCGGTAGGCGAAGCCGAAACGAGGCTGAATATTCTTGAAGTCTGCTGCGTAGGAATGACGATCGGCGGAACTGGCGAATCTCTCGCCACCTTTCAGGTTCTGGCCATCGAGGGTTATGGGAGAAACGGCGTTCGGGTCGAGCCAGTTCAGCTCGTTGTTCCGCTCGGTACGAGGTAAAACTAATTCGTACCTCAGACCGAGATTGAGAGTCAGCTTATCGTTCGTTTTCCAGTTGTCTTGGACAAATCCGCCGAACTCAAAATTCTGACTGGCCACCGAGTTTGGAATCTCATACATGCCCCACGAATTTGGCTGCACTCCGGTCAGAAAACTTGCCATCCCGTCTCCGCCCAGCGGGTCGCAGTTCACGTCCGGCGGATTCGGAACGCAGGTGGGATCGTAGTTCGCGGTGCCGGTCTGGTCGAAGCTGTAGTATCCGCCAGGAGCATAGTTCGGCTGCGTGAAGTTGAGGCGATGAAGCCGTCCTTCTCCGCCGAACTTGAACTCGTGCGGACCCTTGACCCAGTCCAACGTTCCGATCAGGTGATGCGTCTCTTGTCCCTGCTTGGCGTAACTATAGAGTTCGGTGCCAATGTTGTTGTAGGGGCCGGCAGATCCATAGCCGCCACCGATCCCGACTGCCGGGAACCAGTCGTAACCGGAAGATCTCATGTACGCCGGCTCTCCGAGCAGATCCACTGCTGAGACTCCCTTGGGAAAGGTCCCGGCATTACTGGGATAAAAATACGTTCCCCGAGAAACGCCATAGGAAATGTTCAGTAGCAAAGTGGGGCTGAATATATGGTTGTCGTTCAGGGCAAACATGTGAGCGGTACCTGTAACCGGTCCACTTGAGCACGGGTCGGCGTAGTTCTTAAAGCAGTTGAAAGGCGTCGAGTTGCTCGCTTGTTGCGAGTATTTTCCGCTAAGCTGGTTCTTCTCGCTGAAGCGGTGATCGATTTTCAGGTCCCACTGATTGTTGCTGCTCCTGGTCGAGCCTGAGTCAACACGATTGAAGAACGGACTATAGCTGCCGCTGCCGACATTCAAGTTTGGCTCGGGGAAGTACTGCATGAGCTTGAAAGCTACGGGGTCGATAAGGTTCCCCGACCCCGAAGGGAGGCGATAAGGAGCACCGTCCGGATTATCGGCCAGGGTCTGGTTGCCAGGATGGTTCGCGTCCACCGTGCTGGTGTAGGTTGCGAGATTGTTGAAGGGGATGGGTGCCTGCCGTCTTGCGCCGCCCACAGCCGGATCGTAGGTCCCGGAATAAGGATCCCAAAGTTGCCCCGCAGAGGTCGAGCAGATCCCCTGCGAGTCGAAGGTTCCACCGTTGTATCCGCAGACCTCACCAAAGTCGCCTATCCGTTCTGCATCGCTGGGTACCCCGTAAAAAACTGGCCCCGCGGCCGAGGTCAGACGCATGCCCTCGTAGTCGAAGAAAAAGAAGGTCTTGTTTTTGATGATCGGACCACCAATGGTTCCTCCAAAATTGTTGCGGCGCAACGCAGGAATCGGAATTCCCTGCTGGTTGTTGAAATAGCTGTTCGAGTCCAACTTGTAGTGGCGCAGAAACTCATACCCGCTGCCATGAAACTTGTTCGTGCCCGAGCGAGTGACGAGATTGATGATGGTGGCGCCGCTGAAGCCGAATTCAGCGCTGAAGTTCGATTCCTGCACCTTGAACTCCTCGACGGCATCTACCGAGGGAGTATAGGTGTCGACGCGAATGCCGCTGTTTTGTTCATAGTTCGTGGTTGTGACTCCGTCCATGAGGATGTCGGCAGTGGCATTGCGGCTGCCATTGGAAATGAAGTTGTTGGCGGAGCAGCCCATGCATGCCGCGTCGACCTCGGTAACGCCGGGAGTGAGGAATGCAAGATTGAAAACACCTCTTCCATTCAGAGGAAGGTCATTAATGAACTTCCGGTCGACAACCTGGCCGGTGACCGCATCCTCAGTACCGAGCAACGGCGCGGACGTGGAGACATTGACGGTTTCAAGAGTACCTAGAACCGGCATCGCGAAATCCAAACTGACATTCTGGTTAACGTCGACGGTAATGCCGGTACGGTTTCGTTCTTTGAACCCGGAAGCCTTGACCGAGAGGCTGTAAGTGCCAGGCGCCACCGAGCGAAAAAGGTAGCGTCCATTGTTGTCGGTCTTGGAAGTAAAGGTGAAGCCCTTCTCCGAGTCTACCAGCGTCACGTCCGCGCCTGAGATCATGCCTCCCGTCTGGTCAGCGACCACTCCGGTGACAGAACCGGCATAAAGTTGGGCATGAGCTGGGATTGTCCACTGAATGAGAGTCAGAAATGCCGCGAGGGAAAGAATGGCAGAAATGCGCAGAGTCGCCGTCCTGCGGGTCCTCTGGGATGCGAAGTTGGACGAAGCGGATGTCATAGCAGTCTCCTGGGTTCTCTAATCTCTGTTTTCGCGTGCGCGCCGGCGTTCTCAGGCGACGTCAAGCGCGATACCTTTTAGTGCAACGGGGCCTCAACTTCTTCAAGCACCCAATGATCGGGCGATTCCAGATGACAGTCATATCCGTAAAACCGGTCGTTGAAGATGTGCTGGAACAGGCAGGCGCGCTGGCCTCTCATGATGGGATTGCCCTCCACGGGCTGGAAATCACCATCGGCTGATTCGGCCGCAAAGATCTTCACTTGCCACTCGCCTTCGGGATCGTCGGTATAGCGATGCGGATAAATTTCAGTGGCGAGATAGTAGATCCCGCTTTTCTTTCCCCCGACGCTGATTGCGTCCTTGAGATACAGCAACGTGGGAGCCGCGATCGTCGTTTCCGACTTCAACAGGAGTTTTTCGGGAGCCTTGTCGAGGTCGACCACGGAATCGGCACTCTTGCTGATGATCTCGAAATGATCTTTGTCGTTGCCCCGATAGAAAGTGAGGTAGAAACGCCCGTTGCGCGGATCGCGAAACAGGTTTGGATTCTGGTTGCGCTGGTTGGGAACTCCCGCCACCAGAATCTCTAACTCGGTGAGATGAAGTCCATCGCGAGAACTGGCCAGCACGATGTGGCTGCTGGGCGTGTCGTAGTCGCGGGTGATCGCGAAATAGAGCAGGTCTTTGTCTTTCGCGTTAGCTCCTGCAAGAACCGAAGGCCAGCGTGCATTTGTCCACAGCGGATTCTGGTCATACTTCGTCCAGGCTAGAAGGTCGTTGCTGCGGGCGAGGCCGATGCCGCGGCCTTCATTCAGCCCGTACCATCCCCAGTAGCGGAATCCTCCACGGTTCATCTCAAGCACCGACATGGTGTGCGGGAACTCGCCTTCCTCCCACTTCTGCGCGTCCGGAAGCACGTGGCGCGGCGTGGTGAGCTTGAGGTAGGGCACCGCCTTAGGATGTTCCTGCGAGAAGACAACTCCTGCCCCGGCAAGAATGAAAAGCGTAATTGCTAGAACTCGGACCTTATGAATCGTGCTGAACATGTCGGCTCCTCATCGAAAGTTGAATGCGCTATTTCTGGTTTGCCATCGCTGTATTAATCGTGTTCCACAACGAATCCGAAGATGGGTCGTAAGGAACCATGTCGATGGCAAACTCCCAATAAAAACCTCCGCCCACCCAGTTCGAAACGCCGGGATGAACGGCGTAGTAACGTTGCACCAGATCTTTTACAGCTGCGCTGGACGGTTTCTTTTCCGACCAGCCGAACTCTGAAATGCCTAGCTTTGAGTTGGGAAACATCGTTGCTAGCTGGCTGATAACCCGCTGCCAGTCCGGCTTATGCCCGTTGCAGTCCACTTCGTAATAGCTCAGAAACAAGTAGTCCAGACCGCTCTTCATGCGAGTCGGCACATTCGCATTTGCCCACATGAACATCTCGTTGGCAGCAGGTTTTCGGCATGGCGTGTTGTAGTACAGCGTGAGCGCCGTGACTCGGCCTTGCGACTTGAGATAGTCATAGGCCTCGGTCATTTTGGTCACAACGTCGGCTGGGGACGTGGACTTCACGGACGCTCTAGGAGAACAGCCTTTTGTCTTTCCAAAGAGCCACTCGCCGTTGATTTCATTTCCCACTTCCCAGATGTCAACTACCGAGCCCAGCGTGGTGACGTAGTCTTTGAAACGAGCAAGGTGCTCCGCCGGCGTGAAACACCTCATGTAAAAAGAATCCACGGGCTGGCCGAAGACGTAGCCGACGCTCTTGATCTGCCGCGTGGCGTCGAGATATGACGCGGCAGAGAAGGAACTGTCCTTTTTCCCCGGCGAGTAGACGACCCTCACGGTGGGCTTCACAGACAGATGTCGCAACGAATCGAGCAGCTTTGCCGTGAATGCGTTGTCGCGAATATCGTTCTTGTCGTCGACGGTCACACCGTGGATTGGCTCGGGTATGGTCTGCGCACAGCAGGACGCGCTGAGCGTGCAGATGGCGCCTATGACGGCAACCATCCACTTTCGTCTCGCTGGCGTTCGTCCTCCGCAGTTTCTTCCCGAAGTCATTTCGGCCTCACGCCGTCTGGCACGGCTTCGACTCCGCTTTCACGATTCAAGATCGTGGCATTCGTGATGATCGGCCGAGCCCAGAAGCCCACGCTGAGAACGCACCCGAAGGTCAGGTACAGGAAAGCCATCCCAGTACGGAGACCCGCGAGATCTCCAATACGCCCGATGACTCAAGGGCACGACTGCTCCGCCCATGATTCCTGTGCTGAGGATTCCTGCGAAAGGACCGTGGTGTTCAGAGACGGAGTTCAAGGCCAGGGAAACCAGCACGGGCCACATGATCGAAGCGAACAGTCCGATAACCGGGAACGCGATCAGGGAAACGCGGGCGGGTCCAAACAGCGCTGCCGTGAGACAGAGCAGCGCACCGACGGAAAATCCGATGAGCACCTTGCGGCTGTCGAAAAGCTTGAGCAGGCCCATTCCGACGAAGCATCCTGCTGTCAGCATTCCCCAAAACCAGGAGACGGCGGTCGCTCCGGTCGTGTGCGGGTCATAGCCGTGATATTGATCGAGAAATTTGGAAGTCCAGTCGGCTGTGCCTTGCTCACAACCCACGTAGGCAAAGACACAGAGAAAGAACATCCACACCATCGGCTTGCGCAGAAGGCTGCCGTACATCTGGACGGAGCCGGCGGTCTCTTCACCAGTTCGCTCGACACGAGGAAAGCGCGCAAATCCCAGCACGAAAATCATCAGTATGGTGAAGACGGCGAAGATCCAGTACATCGAGGCCCACGGAAGAGCCGATGGCGTGAGCCTGCCGAGAGTTTCGAGCAGCAGATGGCCTTTCGCAGAAGGCTTGCCCAGGTTCTCTACGAGATAGGAGTAAATTCGCGGGCTGGCGAACGAGGCGGAGCCGAAGATCAATTGAGCAAATGCGCAGTTGAATGCGAAATGCTCTTCGCCCCCCGCAACGCGCAGTAGTGGATTGATGGCTACCTGGAGCGTCGCCATTCCTGCGCCCATGACGAACAGCGACACCACCGCCACGGGGTAGGTAGGCAAGAGAGCGAAGCTGAGCGATCCGACGGTGCCGGCCAGGAAGGCGGCAATCATGACCGGTTTTTCCGTAAAGCGTTCTACCCAGAATCCGGCCGGGATCGACATCACGCCATACGCAATAAAGAAGGAGAACGGTAGCACCGCCGCCGCTGCGAGAGTAACGCCGAAGCTGGTGATGATGTCTGGCACGATCGGGCCCAGGATGTTGGTCAACAGCGACATTACGAAGAATGTCAGGAAGACCAGACCCACCATGTAGCGATTTCGAGCCATTGTCACAAATCCTTCCTGGTTTTCTTACTCTGTCGTCGTCACTTTGGTCGCAAGTTCGAAGCGGCCCGCTTCGCGGCCAGATCGAGCGGCTAATGCCAACGTGATCATCTCCACGGGCAGGATCTCCAGAATTTGCCGGACGCTTGGGCCGTACTCCCCGATACTGCAGGCAGGCAAGGAAGCATGGTTGTCCACGAGTTGGGCGTTCCCGTCCTGCCGACGAATGTCGTCATGCAGGCGCTGATTCAAATTGCGAGTCTTAGAGTCTCCAGCGAAGATGAGCACGAAGGTTTCGCTTCCCAGCATTTCAAACGGCCCGTGCCGGAACGCCGCGCTGCTCATGCCTTCTGCGGGGAAATGATCAGACTCCTTAATGATCAGTGCGCCGGTCCCGGCGCTTGCCAACGACGCTCCACGCCCGACGAGAAAAAGATGGCGCGTATTCTTGAGCGCCTGAGCCAGGCTGCGAACATAGTCTTTCCAATCCGCCAGATACGCAGCGACAGCGGGACAAGCCTCCTTCAGTTCCTTGCGCGTAAGCCGAAGATTGCGTTCGCACAAGAGATCTCCAAGCCACTTCAACGCCATCAGTGCTGTGACATAAGTCTTGCAGGACACGGAGAACTCACTGCCGGCATTGGTGAAGGCCGTCGCGTTCGCATGCCTGGCCAGTGCGCTGTCGGGCGTGTTGGTCACCGCGATGACCATGCAGCGTTTACGATTCGTCTGCGCCAGGCGCAGCATCTCTGCGCTCTGCCCGGACTGCGACACGGCAATGATCAGAGTCTTGGGATCAAAGAGTTGCTTGTTGTGGTGCACCAATTCGGATGTCTCGACCATCAGCGAGGTAATGCCATGACTGATCAGCTGGAGGTTCAGCGGATGGAGCGCGTGGAACGAAGAGCCCATGCCGGTCAACACGACTCTTTGGAATTTGCCTGCGTTCAATCGCGCTGCAACACCCAGCAACGGCTTCGACATTTCGAGCGCAAGCAGAGTGTTCTCCAGAGCCTGGGGCTGATGAAGAATGTCCCGAAGATATTCGCCTTCGATGATCGCGAGATCTTCAAGCACGGTGTTCCTCCTCTTGCGCAAACCGGTGATGCCAGACGCGCGCCGCGCCGATGAGATTGGCGTCATCCCCCAGAGAGGCCAAGGTCAACTCCGTCTTTTCAAAGGGAACGAGGCGACAGCAGCGGACGATCGTGGCGCGGATGACGTCGAGGAACTGCACGGCGCTCTTCATCACACTGCCGCCCAAGACAATAGCGTCGGGCGTAAAGAGCGTGACCAGATTCGCCAATCCCAGGCCGAGGTAGTGAGCTTCTCGCTCGCATGCTTGTATCGCGAGCGGATCTCCCTGGTCCGCGAGTTCGCAGATGCGTTTTGCAGTCAGGTTGGCGCGATGCGCGTAGTCCGCGGGCATCTTGCCCTCGATCCAACTGACCATTGCGGGGCCGGCAGCGAGTGATTCCCAGCATCCGTGAAAACCGCATACGCACGCTGGTCCGGAGGATTCGATCACATGATGGCCAATCTCGGGGTGAGCCCCATCCACACCGCGATAGAGCTTTCCGTCGAGAACGACGCCGGCGCCAATACCGGTGCCGATAGTCACGTAGATCAGGCTCTTCTTGCCCTTCCCTGCACCCCACGCGGACTCGGCGAGAGCGGCGGCATCGCCATCGTTTTCCATGGCAACGCTCACCCTGAAGATTCGCGCCAGATCGGCGACGGGATTGTTACCCCGCCACGCAGGGAAGAAATTGACTTCCCCGATCTCGCCCGTGAACGGATCGATAGGTCCCGTGCTCCCAATCCCAATGCCACCCAGCTTTACGCCAACGGTCGATGACAAGGTGCGAAGTATCTGCTGAGTCCGCTCAAGGGCTGCTGCATAGCCACTTTCCGGATCGGTTGGGCATTCCGCGCGTGACAGCACGCGACCCGCATCATCCACCAGACCTACTGCGATTTTTGTGCCTCCGATATCAACCGCGCCAATCATGCCTTGTCCTTCCACGATTTACTTCCACTCCACGATGACCGCTTCGTAGGGTTCCAGGTCCATCTTCCAGGTGTTTCCTGTTACCGCCAGCGTTTTGGAATTCTCCGGTCCAATCTGGCGGAGTGATTTGATCGGCAACGACGTTGTGATCGTTGCTTGCAACGCCTGCGCACTGTGGTTCACAACAACCGCATATCCGTGATCGTCACCGCGCAACGACGTCACTTCCACCGAAGGCTGATCGCTCTGAAACGCGACCTTCACGCCGGTCCAGTTGCGGAATGCTTCGTAAATGCGATACGTGCTCTCTGGCTTTTCAAATACCGACGGAGTATTTGCCAGATACGTTTCGAGCGGATAGGCCGACAGCAGGGTCTTTCCAGAACCGATTGTGTTGGCGATGAGAGCAGGGCGTCCGTCTTGATCGACAGCGATGACCTTGCCGCCCTTCACTTCGAGCAACGCGCCCCACACGCGCGGGTTCGCGCCAGGAGCCGAGTAGTGGAAGGTGTCGCCCGGGTTCAGACCACCGAAGGACTCGACGATCTTCAAAGTGACGTCTGAGGCGATTGCAGTATCCACCAACCGCGCACCGAAAAGTGTTTCCATGTCGGGGATGGCGGCGTCGGCAGCGACCGATGCATACAGGAATCCGCCATTCTCGACATACTTTCTTGCCTTCTCGTAGAAGTCGGAATGCACGTGCGCGATCACGCTCGCAGTACTGGTCAGCGGAGACGGGAGGAACAGCATCGGCCGCTTTGCCCAGTCGTCATACTCGCGCGGGAAATCTGCTTTCAAACCGGCGCGGTGCGCGAGGATGAAGGAATTCAACGCGGAACTAATCAGCCACGAATTGTCTGAGCCTGTACTGGGCGGAGCCTGGCCGGGAATCGCGTCACCATCGAACGTGGAAACGTACGGTGTAACCTCAGGTCCGGTCAGGCCGAAGCGGGAGAAATCTCCATGCGTTCGCGCCCATTCGCCGGGGATAAGAATGGCGACCTCGGCCGGAGCCGGCTTCACACCGGTCAGATCGAGCTGACTTACGGTCTTCGAGAACTTCTTGAACTCAACAGCCAGGGGCTTGTCCTGACGATCCCAGGTCGTCATGCCCCAACGCGTCTCTTGTGGAGTTCGGAGGTACGGTGCCTTGTGGTACTGCTCAGGTGATGCGTCGGTGTAACACCAAAGATCGACGCCGATCGATCCGGCGGCGAGACCGGAGTACATTTGCAGCCGGTCATAGAGAGCCACTCGTTCGGGCGAATACTGTGCGGTCGAACCTCCCATCTCGTGGATCATCGCGGGATGTCCAGCACCGCTGGACAATGCAATCTCGAACGCCGCGCCGTAGGTTCCGCGCTCCGAAAGCATGGGATCGGGAAAAAGATCGGAGCTATAAATCGTGAACGGGTGCACGCTGAAGAAGTCGACTTCCTTGGAAATATTGTCGGGCCGGAAGGGGCCATGACCGACTTCTTCTCCGCTGGTCCCGATGACGATGGGATGAAGTTTGTCCTCGCGGCGAATCGCACCCGCAATCAAACGAGTCCAGTTGATCGCCATTGCGTCGGTGGTCTGCGCCTGCACGATCCAGAATGGAGGCTCGTCGGTGAGATCCCAGGCGATAATTGCGCTCTCGTTGGCATAGCGACGACCAAACTCGGCCGCCAGGTTCGTCTCGAGTCTCAGCATCTCCGGATCAGAGTGGGGATGGCGGCCGTGCCGCCAAGGCACGTCCCAATAGGCTTCTCCGACTTCTCCGCCTATAAATAAGGAAGGGTGAAGGTAGATCTGATATTTGTGCGCCAGCGAAACAAAGTAGTCGAGTTGCTGAAATGCGACCGGGTTGTAGTCGCCGGGCCGTGGCTCAAACCACGCCCACATCATGTCGAAGCGGACGATGCTGTAGCCGAGTTCGTGCATTTTCGCGAAGTCTGCTTCGATGTCGACTGGATCCCACTGAACCGGCCATTGCATTGCCGCCTTCGCCGGCACCCAGTGTGCTCCCACGGGCAGAAACCGTTTGCCATCCCGTGTGAAGTACTGGCCGTCGAGATGAACCGGCGGCAACTTCTTGATCGTTCCAGCAGTGGCTGGCTTTGGATTCGCCTGCTGACCTGACAGAAGCGGCACCCGCACTAGAAGAGTCGCGCAGGCGATCATGCCAACTCCGATCAGCCGAATTGCTCTCATGTTTTGCACCGTACTTGCCTCCTGCTTCTTGCGCTCGCAGTACTACTGGCGCACTTCGATCTCGTCGAGAAAAGTCCACCCCGCGTTCCATCCTGGCTTGACTAGAACCCTTACGTAGCGACCGCTTATACCGGTCAAGTCTGTCAGGGTGTACCACCTCGACAGATTTTCATCGCCGGGCGAGGGCCGATTCACCGCCCCCGCTACGGTGAAGTTCACGTTGTCGTCAGAGACCAGACAGGTGAGTTGCTTTGGCAGGAAAATCCCCGAAGGCTGGTCTTGAAGCCAGTCACTGCGGATTTCCTTAATGACCTGCTTGGCGCCGAGATCGATGGTGAATGAATAGATATTCGTAGTGGCCCTGCCCTGCCAAGCAGGATCGGCGTAGTCGGTTGAGGCCAAGATCCGGTCGGTCAACTCGCGGCCACCTGTATCGGGATAGCTGGCATCCGCAGGCATCGTCGCCGTGTACGGCTTGTCCTGAGAAATGTTGGTCGGATACAGATGCGGCTCCGGTGTTGTCGCCGTTGTTGGATTGCTTACGGCGGATTCATTCCCAGCCGCGTCGAACGCCCTAATCTCATAGGTGTAGGTGGTACTGGAATCTAGTCCGGAATCGAGGTAAGTCGTCGTCGCGTCGTACAACGTCGTTACATGTTTGCCGTCCCGGCGAATTTTGTAGCCGACCACACCTATGTTGTCCGTAGAGGCACGCCAGGCGAGACGAATCCTCGTGGAATCCATGGCCACGCTGTTCAGAGTCATCGGCATCGTCGGACGCACGGACTCAACCTTTCCGGTCGCGAGGTACTTCAGATACGTCTCGTAGTACAGCGGGTTTACTTGCTGCGGACTCAAATAGTGATTGAAACTGAAGCTGAGATAATTGCTGACGTAGGGCCGCACCGCGCGCATATCGTTCACGATCGAATGGATCACCTGGGGTTCACTGTCCATGTTGAAGGTTTCCGTGTCAGCCCAGAATTGCATCTGCGGACGGGAATTCTGAATCGCGTTCCCGACGGCGCTGAACCAAGCGGGCAGATCGTTCTTCGTGGCATGCCCCGCACCCACTCCATCCTGTAGGGCGAGAATGTCGATGGGACTGCGTTGCAGAATGTACTCCCACATGGATTGCCACTGGGAAGACGAAAGGTCTGCGGTGGCGCTGAAGAACGGTGAAATCAGGATCGGCTTGCGCGGCGTGAGTTTGTGAAGGTGATTGCCCACGACCCGGTAGAAAGCGACCAGGTTGTCCCACTCTGCGGAAGTGGTTGCGATGTTATCGACCTCGAATCCCAGATACCACCCCGTCAAAGATTTGTGGTGGCTGTAGCGCTTCCAGAGATCGTCGGCCAGCACGTTGGCGAGCTTGGCCTCATTGTCGAGCCAGGATTTGTCCGAAAGGTAGATCGTCCACCAGGCGTCGTTGATTTGCAGGCCGAGGTAGACCTGTGCGCCGCTGGCGTCCGCCGCATTGAGAGCTCGATCGACGACATCATGTTGCGTGTTCTGCGTATAGCCGGCGAGCCCGGAGGGATAAATGGTGGTCTTTCCCTTGCTGTCGGCGGTCCACTGCAGGACCATCTGATCAAGTCCAGCTTTCCTCATATAGTGGAACTCGTTGCGCCATTGCTGTAACGTCCACGCGTCCCCCAATGCCGGTTGCAGGAACGAACCACGAAGCGCGGGGCGCGAGCCATCCTGCGCCACAGCCGACAGGCACGCCAGGACGATCAACGCTGCCACTGTCATCCATCCCGGACGTATCGATACTCTTACTCCGTCCCGCACTTTGCGTCTGTGATCGAGAACCGGTTCACCGATCGCACAAATCAAAATATGCAAACCGCGGTCCTTAAACTCGAACATGCCAACACGAAAACATCATATGTATATATGTTGTCAATCTTTATTTTGATAAGAGAAGGTATGAGCAGTAGGGAAGCCAGCGAGATAGCCATGTAACATATTTGTTATGTGTGTGTTAGGGGACAATTCTTTCGCCGGTACAATATCCGCCAGAGGACCTATTCCAACTCACATATAAACGTTGTATACTATGTATCCATGTCGGCTAAACAAACGGTTGTTTCCAGAAGCGAGCGAGGCGAGGCGCCCAAAACTGAGTCTCTAGGTCTGGTGATCGACAATGCCAGTTTCGTCCCCTATTACGAGCAAATCGTCGATCAGGTACGCACCCTGATCAAGGGGGGCGAGATTCACGAGGGAGAGGTTTTCTGCTCCGAAGGCGAAGTGGCCCGTACGCTAGGCATCAGCAAGATGCCCGTCCGGCAGGCATTTCAGAAGCTCCGCTCCGAGGGCCTGTTGATCATGGCCAAAGGAAAACGGCCGATCGTCGGGTCCGGGCGCGTCCCGTGGGACTTCCAGCAGCTGCGCGGCTTCAGCGAAGAAATGCGGCGGCGCGGGTTGGTCCCGTCAGCGAAGGTCTTGGCCCTTGAGGTAGAGGAGCCGGATCCTGAGACCGCCCAAGCCCTCAAACTCGCCGCGGATGAAAAGACCTACTGCCTGCAGCGCCTTCGTTTCGTAAACAAGAAACCGGTCGCAGTCGTCACCAGTCATTTGCCGGTTCGCCTCTTCTCCGGAATTGAGAAACAAGACCTGGCCAAGCAGTCCCTCTACCACGTTTTCGAAAACGTCTACCGGCGGAAGCTGCAATGGGCAGAGGAAGTGATCGGAGCGGTCACTGCTGGCGAGGAAGAAGCGCGTGTCTTGCAGACATCGCCCGGAAGTGCGCTCCTTTCGATCAGAGAAACGACCTACGATGTGCAGCGCATCCCGATTGAGTACAGTGTCTCCCTGCTGCGAGCCGACCGCTACACTGCCACGGTTGTATCGGTTCGCAAGATGTAGAGCGTTCTTCTCGCTGCCGGCCATCCTCCATAGCCTTCTCTCGGGAACACATTCTCCTAATCAGTTGACTGGGTCTGGCAATCTCTCCCCGCCGAGGGAAAGGCCGATTCTGAATCGGTTGTTTTCACCTGAATTAGGATTTGCCACGGGGCGCGCCGAACTGCATGCAGCTCATTTTCAAAGCAGAAAAGCAATGCGGAGAGTGGGATGCGGCGCCCCCCAAAAAACACAAGCAACTCATTTATTTTCGATGTAATGGCGGAGAGAGTGGGATTCGAACCCACGTTAGAGTTTCCCCTAAACACGCTTTCCAAGCGTGCGCCTTCAGCCACTCGGCCATCTCTCCGGCGTGAATCGATGGAAGGAACGACGCTTAATGAAGTTTAATAAGCGCCTCTACCAGGGCCGCCGTCTTGACGATTCTGCGGCGCTGCATCGATTTCAATTCTATGGGTGAAGTCGTCGAGACCGCAACTTGAAAGGAGGAAATTGAAAAGGAAGAACAGGAGGCGCGGGACGCAAACCTTATTGGATCTTGTCGGAGGAATCAGCAACGGGGGCAGGAGCTGGCACGGTGGTCTGCGCGATTCCTGAGGACGATGCGCCCGCAGCCGCGCTCGCAGCCTTGCCGTTCTCAGGCGAGACCGGCAGCGGTGGAACCTTTGTATTGTCGACAACGTGATGATTCAGGCAGTACAACGCGAGTTCCAGACGATCCGCCACTCCCAGCTTGTCGTAGACCTTGCGCAAATAGTTTTTCACGACCTGCTCGGTCGTACCCACGCGCAATGCAATTTCTTTGTTCTTCATTCCCTGCGTCACGCAGGAAACGATGAGCGATTCTTTCGGCGTGAGCTGAACTTTCGGACGCGCCGTCGACGGCCGATTATTCTGGTTCCTATACGCCTCCAGCACCCAATGGGTGCCTTGCGTGTCGAGCCAGGTATCTCCGCCGGCGACCTTACGCAGGCAATCGACCAGCAACTCCGGTTCTACTTCTCGCGACACGATACCGTGCGCTCCGCGGCGGAACAACTCCAGCGTCATCTCTTCATCGGACCCCGGCGTCACAACCACGATCCGAATTTGCGGATTCTGGCGCAACAATTCAGCCACCGCTTCCACTGGATTCTGTGCCAGTGCCGCTTCAAAAATCACAACGTCTGACGAGAATTTCTTCACTGCCGATTGAGCCTGCACCAGCGTTTCGGCCTGCCCAACCACGCGAATGTCGTCTTCGAGCGCGAACACTTTACGCAGACCGGCACGGAAGATGGCCTGCGTATCGGCCACGATCACTCGGATAAACGCGCCGTTTCCGCCGTCGTCACTCGCTCCGAGATTTTCTTCCACGTCAACAGGAATGCTAGCCATTCGGTCCCTTATTCTTATGCCCGCTCAAAATGGTATTCGTCGATCACGACGCCCACGCCGCGGCGTCCTCGATCTTCAAAGCTGCGCACCACGCGGCCGCGGCAATCGATCTGCACGTTCCGCCGCGCACCAACAACTTCGGCCGGCAGCAGAATCGTAAAGTCCACCATCGAACCCACTGGCACGTCGTTGTCCATCGCAAACAGCACACCGTTGGCCGAGATGTTTTCCGTCTCCGCCGAAAACGCGCTGCCTTGCGATGTCACCGACGCGGACAGGTGCAGCGGAAAGCGCGGCGCACTCTGCATCTCTTCGTAGTGCCCCGTGTTCGCCTGCGCCTCGGTCATCGGTGCTTTGCCTTCAGCTGCCACGTCGTGAACGACCTTCTTTCCCAGAGGCGCCTTCCGCGCCCACCGGACTTTGATCAAACTCAAGGGCAGCGTACACCCACGAATCGGGCAAACAAAGTTACCGAAGTCATTGAACGATAGAGCATAACTGCTTTTCTTTGAATGGATTAGGAGGGATTTCGGAACCAGAAGGAGAGTCCAAAACAGCCCGTCTGAGCCGTCAATTTGCGGTCAATTCCCGGTCAATTTCCTGTGACTTTGGCAGAAAAACCGGACGCACTAAATCGATCCGGTGAGTTCGAAACGGCATGCACTTTTTTACGGAAATAGGGATTAGAGAACAATGCCGCGCATCGCTTCGCCTTCGCAGATCAGACCATCGCTGCGAAAACGGAGAAACTCAACTATGCGCATCTGCTCTCCATCAATTTCGGAAGTGTAGACGATAGCCAATCGTTCCGCTTTGCGAATCCCGTAGCCGTTTCCGGGGACGTATTCCACGAGGCGTGGGCAGCGCGAGGCCTCGCGATCGGCGACATCGATAATGATGGGAAGTTGGACGCGGTCGTAAGTTCCAATGACGGCCCAGCCTAGGTCTTGTTGAACAAGACCTAGACTCCGAATCACTGGGTTGCACCGAAGCTTGTTGGCGTGAAAGCAATCGCGACGCGATCGGAGCTCGGGGGCGTGCTGTCATCGACCAGATATTCGCGCGGACCCTGCTCGCGGCGCCTCATCGTGGCCGACCGCTCTAATCTTTCCGGTCTTTCCCCCTCCGCAGAAGAACCGACCGGCGCCATCCGATTCGAGTCCTGAAACGTGGACTCCTTGGGGCAGGTCAAGGCTTTCAAGCACTTCTCCGGTTTGAGGATCGACTCGCCTCAAATCGCTTTCGTCACCTTCCCACGTGCCATGCCAGAGTTCTCCGTCGACCCAGGTGACACCCGTGACGAAGCGGTTGGATTCGATCGTGCGCAGAATGGCACCATTCTCGGGGTCGATTTGGTAGATTTTCCGAGCCCGGTACTGTCCGACCCAGAGCGTTCCTTCGGCCCACGCGAGACCGGAGTCGCCACCGGCTCCAGGCGCGGGGATTGTGGCGAGCACCTGGCCTGTCTTTGGATCGATTTTCTGAATGCGATTCTCAGCGATCTGAAAGAGGTGACGGCCGTCGAAGGCCGTTCCTGCGTGCGCGGCGACGTCTATCGACCGCATCATCTTTCCGGTCGACGGCTCGATGGCATTCAGCTTGTCGCCCGATGCAAACCAGACGTGCTGACCGTCATAGCTCACCCCATGCACGCGATCAGCTCCGGGGAAAGGACCATACTCTTGGACGATTTCAGCGCTTGATCGTTTCATGCTTGCACTCTAATCGATCGGCAGTGGAGCGGGGAGTAACAAGACTGTCGTGAAACCCGGCACAGGCGGAGTAATCCAGCGACGAGAGCGTGCGCGGCCAAAAGACTGCACCTTGCCTTCTGCCTCGAGAGAGTCGAGAGCCCGCTGCACGGTCCGCTGGCTAGTACCAAGAGCAAGCGCCAAGGCCGAGCTCGACCACGACTCACCGTCCGTGAGAAAGGCTAGCACATCGCCATGTTCCTCTTCGACAGGCCGGGCCAACACGACGACTTTGCGTCCACGCTGAAGAACCAGTGTAAAGCCACGCTTCGTCGCGCGGATGTCGCCCACCTTCCGAAGCATCCTCCGAAGCCGCCCTATCTCGACCCGTAGACGCGCGCGCTGCGATTCGTCGACGAACCTTGCTCCGAATGCACGTGCCAAGAGCACGTCTCTCGGTACGTCTCCGGGCCAGGACTCACCGAGCGTCCGTGCGAGGGCGAACAATACCGGACGTTTCGCAAGTGAAATGACAATGTTCGAATAACGCACCAGATTGCGGCATGCGTCTATGACGATAGCCTTGGAGGCCAGCAACGCTTCGACGTCTTCGAGCAGCAGGAGACGCTCGTCGCCACGCACAATCACGCGTGCCGCAGGCATCTTCAACACCCGAGACGCAGTTTCAACCTCAGCTATTAAGGCAGCGATACCAGCCTGGCGTGCGGCGCGCCTGGCTCGAGCCAGCGCAGCGCGCATTTCTTTCGTCCGCAAGCGTCGCATCGCGATTCCCGCCACCACCAACTCGTGGAAAGTTCTCGACGCGGGCGGGAAAACACTCGGATCAAGGTCAGCGAGCATGCGCTGTGCCTCGTTGAGGTGTCCGATCAACAGGAGTCGCCGGACTTCAAGATAGCGCGCAAAGCCGGCATTCAATCGGTCGCCGTGCGCCTCAAGCGTCGAGCGCGCCCCGTCGAGCATTTTCGTAGACCAGCCCAGGTCACGCGAGGCGAGGGCGATGTCGGCCTCGGCTACTATGCATCGCGCGCGCGCCACGGCTTCTCTCGGTCCGAAGGCGCGTGCAGCGTGGCGCAGGAGCTCCTTCGCTTTTGCGAAATCCCCCAGTTGGGCCATCGCGATACCGCGTAGCGCGAGCGCTGGTGCATCGTCGCGCAGCGCGACCCGTTTCAATGCTCCAAGAGGATCGCCCACCGCGAGTGAGCGGGCTGCGGCCGTAATTAGAGAATCCATCCGAATCCCGACACACTTGTCACTCCCACCCCGCCGGAGTCCCGCGCTAAATATAGCGCATGGCAATCAAACATCCAGTCACATCGAGAAACGCACGAAGGGAGACCAGCGCGATGACCACGCACAAGACCGGAACCCGAGAGCAATGGCTGAAGGCTCGGATCGACTTGCTGAAAGCCGAGAAGGAACTCACGCGACGCAGCGACGAACTGGCCCTTCAGCGGCAAGAATTGCCGTGGGTGGCAGTTAACAAGGGATATCGCTTTGAGACCGACGAAGGGAGGGGCTCGCTCGCAGACCTGTTCCGCGGACGCTCGCAACTTCTGGTCTATCACTTTATGTTTGGGCCCGACTACACGGCGGGTTGTCCGTCTTGCTCGATGATTGCGGACGGCTTCAACGGCTTCGCCATCCATCTGGCAAACCACGATGTCACGCTCATGACAGTGTCTCGTGCGCCACTGGCGAAGCTGCAGGCGTACAAGCGGAGAATGGGCTGGACATTTCCCTGGGCGTCGTCGTTCGGCGGCGACTTCAACTTCGACTTCAGCGTCGGGTTCACCGAGGAGCAGCAGAGCGAGGAAGGCATTGAATACAACTACCGGCGCGAGCAGGTGCTTCGGCTGAGTCAGATCCACGAGCATGGTGTCAAGACGGTAGAGAACCACGCAAGCATGTGTGGAACCGATAGGCCTACCTACTTGCGCGAAAGGCCCGGCGTCAGCGCATTCGTCATCGACGACGGAATCGTCTACCACGTCTATTCCACGTATGCGCGCGGCCTCGACGGACTGTGGGGAATGTATCAGTGGCTCGATCGCGCTCCCAAAGGACGCAACGAGAACGGTGCCTGGTGGAGGCGCCACGATGAATACGGCAAGTGAGGGTGACTTGTTTAGGATAACGAATCAGAAATTCAGAGGAGGGAACTTATGTGCCCAGCATGCATCGAAAGCGCAGTAGTAATGGTCGCAGCAGCCGGATCTACGGGAGGAATCCTTGCGGTCTGCATCAGCAAGTTCATAAGGTTGTTCAGATCAAGTAGTTTCGGTCTGTTTCGAAAAGCAAGTGAAAACGAGACGCCTGCCTCTAGCTCCTCTGAGGTGTAGGCTTCGAAAGAGAACTAAAAGCAGAACGGAACATTCATGAACTCACTCAACGGAAGAACAACGGAAACACGCGGATATGCGCCTATCAATGGGCTGAAGATGTATTACGAGATCGAGGGAACCGGCCATCCGCTGGTTTATATCCCTCCTGCCTTCGGATTCGCTGGCTTGAAATCATTCCCGGCACTGGTTCAAAGCCATTCGGTCATTACGATGGATCTCCAAGGAAATGGCCGCACCGCGGATATCCCGGAGCGTCCGATTTCCATCGAGCACTACGCCCAAGACGTCGTTGGCTTGTTGAGGTATCTCGGAATCTCAAAGGCCGACTTCTTCGGCGAAAGTTATGGCGGCAACACAGCGGCGCTGATTGCAATTCGCTATCCCGAGCTTGTCCGTCGCGTGGTGACCTACTCAGCGACTTTTGGCCCTCCCCAAATTGCCCTAAATCCTGAAACAACACACTTTGACGACCAGCCTACGCCTGAGGCGAGGAACATTCAGTTTCAGAGAGAGAATTACAAGAAAGTCGCGCCCGATCCAAGTTACTGGCCCAAGATTTTCGACAAGGTTGGCACCATTCAGTGGAAAGGCTTCTCCAAAGAAGAATTGGCTTCCATCAAGACGCCGCTTCTCATCGTTCAGGGCGATCACGACTTTGTTCGCGTTGAGCATGCGATTGAGACGGCCAAGCTCGTCCCTAACGCCGAACTCGCGGTCATCCCGGATGCCAGCCACTTCGTGCTGTTCTCGGAACAAGAGAGAGTGATCCCGATAGTCAGGCATTTCCTTGAAAAGCATGGGAAAGAGATCCCCTTGGCAACGGCTGAAATCGGATATCACCCCGGTGAAACTCGATAAGACTTGAAAGGAGAAACAAGATGGCAACAAGCCACGCGAGAGACAAGATGAAAACACCCCCGATCGTTTCGGCGCAAGAGTGGGAAGCTGCACGGCAGCAACTCCTCGTAAAGGAGAAAGAATTGACCCGCGCCCGTGACGCCATGGCCGCTCAACGCCGGCGGATGCCGTGGATGGTGGTAGAGAAGAAGTACGAGTTCGAGGGGCCCAAGGGCAAGGTTCCTCTGCTCGACTTATTCGAGGGGCGCCCTCAGTTGATTATCTATCGCGCCTTCTTCGAGCCGGGAGTGTTCGGCTGGCCCGATCACGCCTGCCGAGGCTGCTCACTGGGCGCCGATCAAGTCGGCCACCTCGCCCACCTGAACGCCCGCGACACAACTCTGGTCTACGCCTCGCGAGCATCGCAGGCGGATATCGTGCGCCTGAAGGGCCGGATGGGATGGGAGATGCCCTGGTACTCCATGACTGACAGCTTCGACAAGGACTTCGGCGTCGATGAGTGGCATGGCCACAACGTGTTCTTCCATGACGGCGACAAGGTGTTTCGCACATACTTCATCAACAGCCGCGGCGACGAGGCCATGGGGAGTATTTGGAGCTACCTCGATATTACCCCGCTCGGCCGACAGGAGACTTGGGAGGATTCGCCCGAGGGTTATCCTCAAACCCCGCCGTACAAATGGTGGAATTGGCACGACAACTACGGCGCCGAGCCATCGATTAACCCTAAGTGGGTTGATATATTAACCGACCCTCAAGGCGCTGCCTCACGGCGACGCGAGGACGAGGCAAAGGCGATCTGAAGAAGGGCGCCGCCAACAGTCACCCGAAGGTAGACATTCAGCGCCGCGAGGATCGGTATGCGCTAAACAGGCGCTTTGGGATTCCTGATCGAAAGAAGGCTGAGAGAAGAAGTTAAGAAATCCAGACTGCGCACTCCTTGGAAGGTGCTTATCTATGGCGGCTGGAGCGGGACCTGAGCGATTACTCCGAAGCGCCTCTCCATAGAACGAGTCCGATGTTAAACTGACACCCCATGGCGGGACGGGCAAGCGAGGCCTCTGCGGCGCGGACCGCTTCGAGCAACGATTTGTCGAAAGGGGACCGACTAATCCCCGATCAATCTCCGTCGAGCCGGCGCCAGTCCTATCAAGCAGCGGCGACGGCTTTTGTTGTGTTGTTTTGCATTGTTGGCGTTGCACTCTGGGGCCTACCTTTCTATTACGACTTCATGGTCCAGCAGTTCGGCTGGACGCGCGCGCAGGTGACTTCGGGCAATGCGCTGAGCAAACTTGTCGTCGGGCCCATTTTCGGGTTCATCGCAGGATGGGTTGTAGACCGCTTCGGTCCCCGTCGCTTGATGATGATCGGCATCGTGATGGCAGGCGTGGCCCTGGTGGGACTGGGCTGGACCGCAAGCCTCGGCATGTTTTACTTTTTCTACTTTTTCAACGCTCTCGGCTATGTTTGCGGAGGCCCACTTCCCAACCAGGTGTTGTTGACAGGGTGGTTCGATCGATCGCGTGGAAAAGCGATGGGCTTCGCCTACCTCGGAATCGGCATCGGCGGAGCAACAGTCCCATGGATATCTCACGCGCTCGTCCAGCATTTCGGATGGCAGGTTGCCCTGCGAATGTTGGGATTTTCAATTGTGGTTGTGTCGTTTCCGCTGGCATTCCTGGTGAAAGAACCGCCGCGAGCAAGAACAAAGTCTGCGTTGATTAGATCTGAGAGTCCATGGTCGGCATTCAAGCAATTGTCGTTTTATCTACTCACGCTGGGAAGTATGTGCTCGATTGCTGCAGTGAGCGGCACGCAGCAGAATATGAAACTGTTTTTGAGCCTTGATCGGCATTTCACGCAGCGCGATGCCGCGGGGGTCTTATCCCTGGTGCTGGCTTTCAGCATCGCGGGCCGATTGCTCATAGGCTGGCTGGCTGATCGATTTTCCAAGAAATATGTCATGTTGCTGACGTACTTACTTGTCGCTGCGGGCATCCCCATGTTGTTCCTCGGAACCAGCCGGGTAGCGCTATATCTTTCCGCCGCGACTTTTGGGATTGGCCTTGGTGGCGACTACATGATCATTCCGTTGGTGACGGCAGAAATCTTTGGGATGCAGATCCTCGGCAGATTGCTGGGCGTGCTGCTGGCCGCGGGTGCGGTTGCAGACGCTGCTGCGCCATGGCTGATCGGCCGCTTGCGCGACACGACTGGAAGCTACTCGGTGAGTTGCGTTGTCCTCGTCGGTCTGGCGCTGCTGGGTGGACTGGCCGTTCTGGGTTTGCCAGGGCGGCGGAGAGCGGCATGAACGCGGGAGCCATCGTTCGCATCGGAAGCCTGAAAGGTGTTGGAGGCTTTCAGGATCACCTGCGGACCCTCCATCTACAGATCCCGTGCGATGCTGAGGTCGTGACCGGAGCACAATCGCCGCTGCGCTCGCCGCTCGAACGCGGTCCATTCAAAATCGGTAATCGGATCGCGGTGCAGCCGATGGAGGGTTGGGACGCAACTCCGGACGGGGCGCCATCGGAGAATACAGTTCGGCGGTGGCAGCGCTTCGGCCGCAGCGGCGGCAAGTTGATCTGGGGAGGGGAAGCGGTTGCGGTTTCTCATGAAGGACGAGCCAATCCCAATCAGCTTCTGGCTTCGTCGCATACGCAGAATGCGCTTGCGCATCTGCGAACTGTTTTAGTGCGCGAGCATATTCTGACAACCGGCAACGATGATGGGTTAGTCATCGGTTTGCAGTTGACGCACTCCGGCCGGTACTGTCGCCCGAACGAACATAACCGCCCCGAGCCACGCATCCTCTATCACCATCCATTGTTGGACCGGCGTTTGAAGTTGCCGCCCGATTATCCGGTTCTTACGGACGGTGAAATCGAATCGATTATCGAAGACTTCCATCGGGCGGCTCATCTGGCTTGGCAACTGGGATTCGATTTCGTAGATGTTAAGCATTGCCACGGCTATCTCGGTCACGAGTTTCTGAGCGCCCACACGCGGGAGGGACGCTACGGCGGGACCTTCGAGGGACGCACGCGCTTTCTTCGCGAAGTTGTGCAGGGGATTCGCTCGCTCTGTCCGCGATTGCATATTGGAGTGCGGCTGTCGGCGATCGATACGGTGCCGTTTCAGAGTGACCCAAGTCAGAGCGTCGACGGAAAATCGGCCATCGGAATTGCAGAGACCCGAGCGGACCTACTTCCTTACCGCTGGGGATTCGGCGTGAATCCGCTCGATCCGACGGACACCGATTTTAGTGAGCCGGAACGTTTCTTGTCATTACTGGAAGAGCTTGGAATTCAGCTGGTGAACATTACCGCCGGCAGTCCCTACTACAATCCGCACATTCAGCGGCCGGCGCTGTATCCTCCCTCTGACGGATATCTGCCACCGGAAGATCCGCTCGTTGGAGTTGCGCGGCAGATGGAAGCGACTCGGCGGCTGAAGCAGCGGTTTCCGAAGCTGCTCATGGTCGGATCGGGATACACATATCTTCAGGACTTCTTGCCGAACGTTGCGCAGGCCGTGCTGCGCGAGGGGTGGGTCGACTTCGTGGGGATTGGGCGGATGATACTCAGCTATCCCGAGTTTCTATGGGAGGCTACTTCTGGCGAACAGATCCAACGCAAGCTGGTGTGCCGCACCTTCAGCGATTGTACGACTGCTCCACGCAATGGACTCCCGTCTGGTTGCTATCCGCTGGACAAGTACTACAAAGAATCTGAAATGGCAGAAAAGCTGCACGATATCAAAAAGCGCTGACGACCCTCTCGGGTAGCGGATCCATAGTTGATATTCAGAATGACGATCGACGATTTAATTGAGCGTAGAAAAGTTCGACGCAAAGTGCATGGGATGGCTGCGACCTTGTTGCCTTATGCGCCGGATGGCCGGGTCGCCGTCGATGCCTTCGCCAAGCTGCTGACATCCACACATCAAGCTGGCCTGATGAATGCCGTCAACATGGACACCGGCTACGTGAACTACCTGAGCGATAGGGAAAAGCTAGAGGTGCTGGACTGGACGCGGCAGGCGCTCGGGAAGGACGTTCCGTTTGTGGCAGGCGCGTACATCGAACAGCACTCCGGAGACGACATTGTTGCGCTGTATCGCCGGCAGATCGACATGATCATTCGTTTTGATGGCATACCGATCTTGTTCCAGACCTCTCGCTTGAAGGGGAAGTCTCCCGCGCAAGTTGCCGAGGCATATCAGGACATATGTCGAGGCTATCCACACGTGCTGGCGTTTGAGTTGGGAACGATGTTTGCGGCGAACGGTGAGATCTACGACTCGGAGACGATTCGGCGGCTGATGGACATTCCAGAAATCAAAGGAATGAAGCACTCTTCTCTCGACCGGCTTCTGGAACTTGACCGGCTCGCTCTACGTGATGCACAGCGGCCAGACTTTCGCATCTACACAGGAAACGATTTGGGAATCAACATGATCGAATATGGGTCGGACTACCTGCTGGGGCTTGCCGCTTTTGCGCCGGAGAAATTCGCGGAGCGCGACCGCCTGTGGGAGGCGGGCGACCCGGAGTATTACGCGCTCTCGGATGCTCTGCAGTACCTGGGAAACGTGGCCTTTCGCGCTCCCGTTCCTGCGTACAAACATTCCGCGGCTGTGTTTCTAAACCTAATCGGACGGATTCCAAGCGATCGTACACACCCCTGCAATCCGAGGCGGCCCGCGTGGGAGGCTGAGATTATGGCGGACTGCGCCCGCCGGTTGTCTCTCCTTTAGGATTGTCACGCCGGTGGTTCGTCAGGTTTTGCTGACGGGTTTACTTCGAAACAGGGCTACCGTTTCGGGCTGAGCAACTTTGCAGAGAATCGGGGGAAGGCCGCGGGCAATCAGTTCCGCATCTGCAACGACCAATTTTCCTATCCGTTTGATCGCCGTTTCCATCGCGCCGGCCTGATGCGCACAGAGAATTACATTGTCGGTACGCCGCGCCGGGTGTGAGGCAGGCAGCGGTTCTTCTCGAAAGACGTCCGTTGCGACGCGGATGTGCCCTTTCGCGGCGAAATCGAGCATCGCGTCAAAATCGACAACTGCCGCGCGACTGACGAGGACTAACGCGGCGTCTTTCTGCATTGACGAGAACTGTTCTGCACCCAGGAATCCCTGATTCTGCGAAGTGGCGCCAGCAACTACGAAAATAAGGCGCGAACGCTGCAAGACCTCATCCAGAGAGCAGGCTGCACATCCCAAGCTTTCAATGTATTCCGTAGGTAACCACGGGTCGTATGCGCGAACCTGGCAACCGAAGGGGCGAAGCAATGGCAAGATCGCGCGGCCGAGATCGCCTAAGCCGATAAAACCTATCTCCAGCCGGAATAAAGAGAATGCGTCGATGTTCGCGGCCAACCCGTACTGCTCGGTGCCCTGGCGAAAATGCCGATCGGACCGACTGATCCCGCGGGCGAGGTCAATGGCCATTCCTAGCGCCGCCTCGGCGACGGGTTCGGCGAAAACCGGACTGATATTAAGCACGCGTATACCGTGTTGAAAGCAGTAAGCGTAGTCAATGTTCGGAAGAAAATTCCCCTCCACGTTGAACACGGCTCTCAGCGACCTGGCCCGGTTGAGCCGCGACTCGGGCAGATCAATCTGGCCGATGATGATCTCCGCATTCGCGGCGCTCTCGTCAAAGATTGCATCTGTGACTGGGCCCCCTTCGTGGATCACGACATCTCCAAGTGCGCGCAAACGAAGCAGGTCGTTCTCATCAAAAATGTCGGCCACGATGCGAGGTGCTGGGGCAAGGAAGATGCTTTTCGACTTACTCTGTGACATGAGGTCTCCGAAGATACAATTGCAGAGCGACGTCGAACGGGGGAACGAGACTCAGCATTGCGAACGTGTTCAGCAGGTTTATTCTACTCAGGCGAATCATTCCTTCTCTGAGGGATTCTCCACCAGTCGGATCAAGCCGAAACGTTCGGGAACATGAAAGGAGCCCTCCATCGGAGGCTGCCAGGTTACGGCTTGCTGATGCGAAGGCGGCCCCTGACTTCGAAACAGGTTGATGCGCATGGTGCGTCCAACGACAGGCGGGCGCGAGTCAATCGAAGCCATGGGAATGCGCATCGCACCGTACCAGATGTGCGAACCTTCATCAATGTGCGCCTTCACTTCGAAGCCTGAGTTCCAGGTCCATCCGTCCTCGTGGTGCGGTTTGCTGAGGTCAATATCGAGATCGATCCATTCGCCTTGCGGAGAGATTTCAAACTCTTTGTAGCGCTTGATGTTTGCAAAATCGGAGCCGATAAACACTTCGGCAACGTCCCAATTCCACAGTTTGTTGGTTTCTTTCTGCGTATCGGGCGCAGGCTTAAGGTGGAGTTGCTTCGTAGGGGCAGACGAACAGAAAATAAAGATTGTTCTTCGTCCAGCGCGTACGGACCTCGGTGCGATACCGAGGGACACTTTTTCCGAGACCGTCTCTCTCCATGTAGACGGGGCGTGAGGCGCGCCAGAATTCTGCAGTGGGATCGAGATTTAGAGGGACATCTTGAGCTGCATGGACGCTCTCGATCACGGCTGGGTCCGAGACAGCCGGATCTGCGCAGCTTGCTGCGAACCGCCGACCGATGGCCGATACAAGAGTATCAATAACACGATATTAGCGAAGCCATTCATCAAGGTGCTCCTGTACGAACGCGTCATCCTGAAGATGCGGATACGCGCGGCACGCGCGATCGATTTCCTCGCTCTGACCGGGAGAGAGTTCCTCGTGAGGATCGAGACACCAGCGTCCCTCGAGCAATCCCTGACGCCGCAATATCTCATGAATGCCCGGAATGCATCCGTGAAAATCGTGCGCGGGATCGAAGATCGCACTATTCGCATCCGTAATTTGCTGAGCCAGAGTCAGGAGTTCGCTGGGAACAGAATCGGAATGTTGTCTGGCGAGGGCGAGATGGGAAACGGCAGTCTTTGTCCATACTGCCCAGTGGCCCAGCAAGCCGCCGGCGATTCGAACGGGCTGAGTGCCGAAGTCAAACTTCGTGAGCAGGTCGTTCAGAATGTTGTCGTCGTTGCCGGTGTATAGAGCGACATCGTGTGTGCGGCCTGACTGCGCAACGGCGCGAACAACATCGAGCGTTTGATAGCGGTTAAAAGGAGCGATTTTAATCGCGACAACGTTTTCAATCTCTACGAACTGGCGCCAGAATTCGTAGGACAACAGACGTCCTCCAACGGCCGGCTGCAAATAGAAACCTATGATCGGGATAACGCTGGCAACGGCGCGAGCGTGTTCCAGAAGCTGAGGAGCGGTTTCTTGCTTCAGATCAGCCAAACTCAGCAGCGCGGCGTCATAGCCCAATTTGACGGCGAGTTCAGCTTCGGCTAACGCCTGTTTGCCTTTGCCGCACACGCCGGCAATCTTCACGGTGTCGCTCTTACGGCTTTCTTCGGCTGCCAATGCAAGTACGGGTTCCAGTAGTGCGAACTTGGGATCGCGAATGGCGAACTGCGTGGTGTGAACTCCCACGGCGATGCCGCCTGCGCCGGCCGCCAGATAGTAGCGAGTTAGAGCGCGCTGGCGGCGTTCGTCCAACTTGCGCTCGGAGTTCAGAGCCAGCGGATGGGCGGGAATCACGAGGCCCGAAAGCAGTTTCTCGCGCAAACGCATCAGAATTTCCCGTCCCGCGTTTGAAAATGTGTTGGCTTATTGAGCATTGAACCGCCGTCGCGAATCCAATCCGCAATCCATTCGATCATTTCCTTCGGTTGCACCGTCGGACTCCCGAAGAGGCCGAGCGCCTTGGTGACATCGCTCAATAGTGCGGTAGAGCCCTCCATAGAGGAAACGAAAGTGGGCTCGACGCCAAAGTGCTGTCCAAATTCGAACGCCAACTCCCGCACCGAAAGGGTTTCGGGCCCTGTGATGTTCAGGATCAAAGGAGGAGCCTGGCAGTGAGCAAAAGACCTCAGGCACCACGCGTTAGCATCGCGCTGCCAGATCACATTCACGCGAGGCATGCACAGATCAATGGGGCGGCGCTCGAATACGGCGCGTCCAATATCGACGAGCACTCCATAGCGCAGCTCGACTGCATAATTTAGGCGCAGGATGACGACCGGCGTGCGCCAGCGCATCGATCCATATTCGAACATGCGCTCGCGTCCCAGAGCCGACTCCGCATACTCGCCGACGGGGCCCACCGGTGTCGTCTCGACCGCGCCACCGTCTTTCAGTGGGCGGAGCGGGTAAACATTTCCTGTTGAAAACGCCACAATTCTGGAATTGCGGTAGCGTTCTGCGACCAATGCGGGCAAGTAGGTATTCATAGCCCACGTAAGATGTTCTTCGCCAGAGGTGCCGAATTTTCGGGCAGCCATGAAGATGACGTTAGGAATGTCGGGAAGGTTGTCGAGAGAACTGCGGTCGAGCAGATCACAGGCGATGGTTTCGATTCCGTGCGCGGCGAACTCGGACGGCAGTTTGTCATTAGTGAATCGGGCCACGGCGATCACCCGCTTCTTGAAGCCTGCCTGATCGATCGCCCGGCGCGCAAGGCGGGCGAGGCTCGGACCCATCTTGCCGCCGGCGCCCAGGATGAGAAGATCGCCGTCCAGAGCCGCCATGGCCGAGGCAGTGTCTGCGTCGGGGCGCGAGAGCAATTGTTCCAATTCTGATTCTGTCTTGATCTTTGCGGTCATCCGAGTTCAAACCCTGCGATCGCGTAGATTGAATTTGTTTTTTCGTGTAATTCCTTGCCACGAGCCATGCGCACAAGATGTCGTTTTGGAGAAAATCCCAGATCGTGAGCCAGTGCCACCACGTGTTTGTTCCGCGGAAATAGGTCCCATGACCAGGTACATCGAGTATCCTTTACGCATTCTTCGATCAAACGCCGAGCCTGTTCTGGATCTTCGCTGACGCACGGTCCGAGGTGCGCCGTCACGCGGCCGGGCCTGGTAAATAAGTACGATTGCGAAAGTGATGTCGGAGGGTTCAGGCGCGCCAGTCTTTCGAGAAGTTGTGAACGGTCGGTTCCGAAAACTGACGGATCCAAATCACGCCACGGTTCAGCGACAGAGGTTCGATGGGTGGAAAGTAGTGCGTTGTTCTCGCCCGGCCGCGACCAGCGTTCAATTTCCTGCTCGCTGCGAAATCCGAGACTCTCGTAAAGTGGCTGGCCCTGATCGGTGGCGTCGAGTTTTATCGTCGCGATGCCCATTCTGTCCGCAGGCTCTAGCGCGTGTGCCAGTAGTTTTCTGGCGAAGCCTCGTCGCTGATAGTCTGCCCTGGTCAGAACCATCCCGATCCACGCCAGGGTGCGCCCATAGCAAAGCAGAGTCGTGGTCGCGGCCAGACGGCCATCCACTTCGAGTCCCAGGCAGCCTTCGGGACTAAGTTCCAGCAGCGTTCGCCAGTCTTCCTCTGTCTGGTTCCACCCTGCCTGCGCTGATAACTGAGCTGCAGCGGGAATATCTTCGCTACGCAACCTGCGCAACGTTTTGCGGCCAGCTTCCGTCATGCGTAGTTCTTCCGAAACCAGCGCGCGAAATGCGGCAGGGCAATATCAGCGTCTGCAATTTCCGGGTGCCACTTCTTTTCCCACTCGAAGGAAACGAAGCGGTCGTAGTTGAGATCTTGCAGAGCCGCTTTCAATTCGAGCAGGGGGAAATCGCCCTCGCCGATCAGGACATATTTCACGCCATCTCCATCGCGCCGTAAATCCTTGATGTGAACATGGCGGACGGCGACTCCCAACTGCGCTGCGCCGTTCGCGGGCTGTTCCCCAGTTGCAACGAAACTGTTCGCAGGATCCCAAACCACGCCAGTTTTTGACGAACCCACCTGCTCAAGAATAGCCGCGGTCTCACTCGCGCCTGCAAAGTCACCATGATTCTCAATCCAAATCTCGACTCCGGTCGCAGCGATGCTCTCCGCCAATTCCCGAATGGACTCTGCAATCCAGTTCTGCGTAGAGGCGCGATCCTCTCCAGGCTGGATCGTGTCACCAAAAACCCGCAGGCCCGGTGCGCCTAATTCTGCGGCCAGATCCGCCATGCGTCTTCCTTCCGTGATCCAACGTGTGCGTTCGGTTGCGTCCGGCGAATGAAATCGGCAACTTGTATCAACACACGAGATGGTCAAAGCGTGATCCGCCAGTGACCGCTTCGTGAACGCCAGTTCCTTTCCTGAAAACAACGGCAGCTTCCACAGCGAGTCTTCGCCTTGCACAAAGCGCAACTCAATTCCGTCATAGCCATGACTTACGGCCATCGCGATGATTTGTGGCATCGTCCAATCCGGACACGCCAGCGTTGAGAATGAGACTTTCATGCTCCTATCACCCAGTTCACGTCATCCGGTCCAGCATGGAAGTTGTCACGCGATTTTCAATTTTCTCGCCGCTGAAGAATCTTTCCAGATCATCCAACACCACGCGCGCGATGCCTTCGCGGACTCGCCGTCCGCTCCCCGCGATGTGCGGGGTGACGATCGCACCCGGCATGGCTCTCAACGGATCACGAACCGGAAGTGGTTCTAGCGGATCCGTCACGTCGAGGGCACACCGCAGTCGTCCTTGCTGCACTTCTTGCCTGAGAGCATCGAGATTGATCAGGCCACCACGGGCGATGTTGATGACGCATGCTCCGTCCGGCAGGCGCGCTAGATTTTGTCGGTCCAGCAAGCCGCGAGTCTGGTCGGTCAACGCCGCAGTCAGCACAAGCAAGTGAGCCTGGGGCAGCAATGTCTGTAAGCCGACGAAGCGCACGGGATACTGGCGCGAAAGCGTGCGCGCGGCGTACGGGTCATGAACCAACCACTGGATGTCGAAGCCTCGCAGCAAGTCGACGAGCGCGCGACCGATCCGGCCAAACCCGATCATGGCTACGGATTGCCCGATCAGTGATTCGGAACTGCCGTGGAGGTGTACCTCGTCATAGATCCGGTTCGACCGCTTTCTCAGTTCAGAGCGATAGAAATCTATATTGCGTGCGCAGTACAAGAGCAGCGCTGCGCCCATCTCAGCGGTGGCGCGTGCCATGGGGACCTGTGCGTTGGTGATGGTCAGGCGTTTGAAGAGGGATCGCGAGAAGCGCGATTTCACCTCTCCTCCACAGTGAGCAATGATTCGCAGTTGCGGGGCCAGAAGCGGCAGGTCGTCGCTGAAATGAGAGCTGTCCCAGGTAGTTATCAGCGCTTGCGCGGTGCTCAAGCTCTGCCTGAAATCTGCGGTGAGTTTCTTGTTTCCGTGCCGTTCCCATTGGAATAGACGGTTCAAGCGCTGTTGCTCTTGTCGCGAGAAGAATGACGCAAACAGTTCTTCTCCAGCGCTGATCAGAAGGGAAGGGCGAGGCATCGCGGACCGAGTATAGCATTCGCATAGCGACGAGTTCTTTCGTTTATTGTTTCTTAGCTTCTATTTCGCTGGAAAACAAAGTATAAGGAAGCCTTGGCCTTTGTTCTTCTACTGTTTCTATGGCAGGCGCAAACTTCGTAGATTACGCGGTCATCGCCCTCTACGCGCTCCTCATGGTGCGCGTCGGCTTCTACGTTCTGCGCTTCAACCGGGGTGCGGCCGAATATTTTCGAGGCGGGAGCCGCATTCCGTGGCTCGTCGCCGGCCTCAGTTGTTTCATGGCCGGCTTCAGTGCATGGACCTTCACCGGGGCAGCCGGCGTCGCATATCGTTCGGGCATCGCGGCCATAGGGCTCTACATCGGAAACGCCGTAAGTTTCCTGCTCGGCTACTTTGTCTTCGCCAAGCGCTGGCGGCGCACCCGCATCACCACGGTGATGGAGTATCTCTCGGGGCGCTTCAACCCGACTACGCACCAAGTTTTTTCCTGGACCACGATCGTGTTCCAGTTGTTCACCAGCGCCAGCACTCTGTTTGGTCTGAGCCTCTTCGTATCATCCGCCTGCGGCTTTCCCGTCACCTGGACCATTCTCGGCGCGGGCGCGCTCATCGTTTTCTACTGCGTCCTGGGCGGATTGTGGGCGGTGGTGGTCACCGATTTTCTGCAAGCCTCCATCCTCATGCCGTTTTGCATGGTTCTCGTCGTCATGTCTCTCGCCCGTGTGGGCGGAGTAAGCGGTCTGGTGCATTCGCTGCCGCCAGAAATGAAGACGCTGCATGTTTCGGGAGAGTTTGGTTGGCTCTACATCGCCTCATGGACGATCATGGTGGCTTTCGGCTACAACACGAGCGCAATGGCGCAGCGCTACTTCAGCGTGGACGACGAGCGTTCGGCGCGCAAAATCGCATTGCTGTGCTGCGGATTGTTTTTCGTTGGAGCTTTCTTGTGGTTCATTCCGCCCATGGCGATGCGGGTGGTATATCCGACACTACCCCCAATGGGCCTGCCCAATGCCAGCGAAGCGGCTTACGCCGTCGCCAGCCTGACTTTGCTGCCGCATGGACTGATCGGAGTCATGTTGGCGGCCATGTTCAGCGCCACCATGGCCAATCTTTCGGCGCAGTTCAATGTGAAATCTGCGATTCTCACCAAGGACGTCTACCAATCGCTGTTCCGAAAGAGCGCCGGCGAACACGAACTGCTTGTCGTGGGCTGGGTCACGACATTTTTGATAGGCGGAGCGACAACCGTGATCGCCGTGATCATGGCTGCCAGCGGGCAGAGCGTCTTCCAGATCATGCTGACGTTCAACACCCTAATGTCGCTCGCGTACGGACCTCCGGCTTTGCTCGGACTGGTGGTGCGACGGACACCTCCATGGTCCGGGTTGGCCTCGTTCGCAACTGGACTGATTCTGGGCATGCTCGGTGCTTTCGTCTATCACTGGTCGCTGATTCAGCAGGTCGCGATTATTATTCCTGCGTCCTTCGGAGTTTTCTTCCTGACCATGCTGTTCGACCGGGGAGACACGCCCGGTCGGGCGTTGCTGTTCAAGAACCTGAATACGCCCATCGACGTTGCCACGGAATTGAAGGATTCCGCCGACTACACCGCCCCTGTGTTCCGCTTTCTGAGCCGCACGATTTCCCTGATTGGATTGCTGAGTCTGGTGTTGCTCTTCACCGCGCCGTCCAATCAGCGGATCACGGTTCTTTGGTTTGCTGGGCTCACGATTGCAGTGGGAGGGTCTCTGTGGTTCGTGCGCGGGTCCGCGAACGTCGCGCAACCGGCGCCGGATAACCGTGCATCAGCCATTCCGGCGTCGCTTGAGTAATCGTCGAAGGTGATCGAGGAAATATGATTCGTCTTGGATTGATTGGGTGCGGAGCACATGCGGAGAGCGGGCATGCGATTCCGCTTGCTCGATACAAAGCCGCGCATCCTGATGAACTCGTGCTCGCTGCGGTTTGCGACTTGCGGTTGGAGCGCGCGCAGGACTTCAGCCAGAAATTCGGATTTCTGGCGGCTTATCGAGATGTCGACGAAATGTTGAACCAAGAAAACCTTGACGGCTGCATCGCAGTCGTGCCTCCGGAAAACATTTCTGAACTCGGAATCAAACTGCTGAGGCGGAGTATCCCTTGTGTAGTGGAGAAGCCTCTCGGATCATCGCTGGCTGAAGCGCAGGCGCTGCGGAATTCCGCTGCCACAACAAAAACTCCGAACATGGTTTCTGTGAACCGGCGGTTCATGCCGCTTCTCAACCAAGCGCTAGAGTGGACCCGCCATGCAGGCCGTCTTCGCTACGTTCGCTGCACTCTCGCGCGTCACAAGCGCAAGGAGCCGGAGTTCCTCTGGGCCACTGCCGTCCACGCCGTAGATACTCTGCGATATATCGCCGGGCAGGTAATTGCATTTGACCTGCGCATTTTGAAAGCGCCTTCAGGAGCGACCGCATGGCATGCCGTGGATCTTGCATTTCGAGAACGGGATTTCTGGCCGTGTCGATGTGCTGCCTACCGCGGGGATGGTGGAGGAAACCTATGATCTATTCGGCGATGGTTTTCGCGCGTCGGTCACTTGCCCATTCGGTGCACAGCTCGGGTGGCGCTGCTTCCGCGACGGCCGGCTTGTCGAAGCGGTAACCATCCCGGCTGAAACTCCCGAAGAGATCGTGAATGGTTGCTATGACGAAGCTGCAGCGTTCGTTGAAATGTTAAGCCGGGGCACTCCAAAGCCCTCGATTGCTGAAGTTTTTCCATCGGTAGAACTCTGCTTCGAGATCGCTCGGATCGCGAACGAGCGCGCAAGTCGCTAACCTACGTCTGCTCAAACTCACTTCTAAACCACAACATCAAACGCCTTTTCGCCAGCCGCGATCCTGCTCTCCTTTGAGTTCCACTGTGATGGAACCGTCCGCGTTGACCGGCTGTTCACATGCCCAGGCGATCGATTTCTTCACACTGCTACGAATTTCAACCTGCGCAGAGAGATTGAGTTTGCCACTGTAACCTTTAGGAAGGAGAAAGGAAGCCTGGCGGAGTCCACCGCCATGGGGATGGCCTGCGTCGAGTGCTCCTTTCAATTTGATCTTGCCGTCGGGACTTTCCAAGTGCAGCCACAGCACTCCCGGAACCCCAGCCACCCCGCGATTGCTGATGCAGACGATCACTTCGAAAGTGTCATATCTCTTTCGTTGCCACACCCAGGAAGGCCGCAAACGGTATCCCATGTTGGTGCGGAGGCGCTCGAACCCGCGCGGGTACATCTCGTTGTAATGCGCCAGATTGTCTGCTTCGGTCCAGAGAGCCCAGTAATTCGCGCGGACATCCAGAGCATGAAGCATGTAATTTTCCATCTCGTTGATACCAGCCGCGTCTTGTTTGATCACCTGCGTGTCGTACTGGCGGAGGTACCCGTCCTCGAGGATGGCCGCGGCCCAGGGCGGGCGATTCGCCAGTTCATCGATCTGAATCGGTTCCTCGACAATAATGCTGTCCGACCGCATCCAGGCACCGGCTCGCACTGCCATGTCCATCACGGTGCGATTGCCGACGGTGCTGATATCCGGCTGCGTGTTGACGGCTAGAGGCGTCTTCTTCCACGTGTCGAGTTGACGCGCCGTCATATTTACGAAAGTTCGCTCCGCGGTGACATAGTCCGGGAAAGGATTAGGAAGGTTGCTGGTGTGTCCTTCGCCCCAGAACCCGTACTGCATCAGATCCATCCATTCGATCAGGGGATTTCCATCAAACTCCGCCGCTAATAGATCGTTCAACTCCGCGAATGCCTTCTGAAATTCGGGATTGTCATAGCGAGGTTCACGAAATTGGGCATCGCCCTTGCCAGGGATGCTTCCGATCTTCACCAGCGGAATTCTCTCGCGCAAGAATGGAGGGAGGGCAACCTGCTCCGGCTGGAAAGAATAGTTCGACAATTGAATGCGAAATGCGACGCGAAGTCCCTTGCGCTTGGCCGCGTCCATCGTCAGGGCCCAAACCGGATCTAGATCAAGCCGTCCGGGGCGAGATTGCACGTTGCGCCAATCGCAGCGAATGTAGAGAACGTCAACGAAGGGTAGGCTTGAAATTTTTTCTACATGTTGTTCCAGTGTTTCCCGACCGGCGCGCGCTGCAAGAGATGGCCCACTCTCTTCCCAGCAGTAGCCCACGAGACCGAGTCCTGGATTGCGCAATGGTTTTTCTGAGGCTGTGGTGAACAAAATGGTCTGCCAGCCCTGGTCCTGGTCAATATCGAAGGGCCCCTGGTTCAGACGTTCTTTAGGCGGCTGCGGGAAGCAGATTGGATCGTTCCCCGACGCGGTGGATGCGAAACTCAGGCGAGTCAGAGCGGGGATGATTGCTGCGCTTTTCAGGAGATCTCTTCGACGCATGGTGTTGATTCCTTCTCGATGCGAATGGTCCACAGCAATCTACACGTTAATTCACTTGAAATGCAGCGTCAGGCTTCCGGCGCTCTCAGTGACGGAAATGTCGGCGCAACTATGGACGACGACATCTGCTCCGGCAGAACGCAAGTCGGCCTCCGGAAATGTTGTGAGCAGCGCAACAACACGCGCCCCTGCAACCTTACCGGACAGAACGCCGGCGGGCGCATCTTCGCAAACAACGCACTCGCAGGCGCGGAAGCCGAGTTTCGCGGCTGCTTTGAGAAACGGTTCAGGATCGGGTTTGCCGCGGGTCACGTCAGTCGCGGTAACCATGCAGGGAGGGATCGGCAAGCCGGCGGCACGCAGCCGAGCTTCCGCCAAGCGGCGTGTGCACGAAGTCGCGATCGTCCAGCGATGTGGAGGAAGGCTCGTCAGGAGTTCCATCGCCCCCGGCAGCACAACGATTCCTTCCGTGTCGTCGATTTCTCTGCGCTCAACTTCCCGGTTCTCCGATTCGTGATCGGAGTCAGGAAGGAAATGCCTGACGGTGCTCAAGCTGGGCCGGCCGTGGGCGTGGGCCACGACTACGTTGGGGTCAAAGCCACGTTCCGTCGCCCATTTGGACCAAACCCGCTGGACCGCGGGAGTGGAATCAATGAGGACGCCGTCAAGATCAAACAAGATGGCACTACACAGAGTCGCTTCTCTCCCGTCCCTGCTAGACAATTCACGTCTCTTTGTTCGTTCCCCTGAGTGCAATCGATTCTCCGTTTGCTTTCGTTTACTGTACCATTGCTTTTCTTTAATTGCTGGTTATTGCGGTGATCAATCCCCCCACCTTGGTGGTTGCTGTTTGCATGAAGGACTGCAGCTTGATTCGCCATCCGAAGGTGGGGTTATCAGCAGGGTGGTTCAGAGCTTCGCACTCAAAGCTGGGGAGAGTATTAGGCTTGGATTGCGAAGACTATCGAATACTTTCGATAATCTATTTATTTCTTGCTTTCGTTTGCTGTTTTAGTTTAAAAGAGCTGGTGATTGAAAGCCTCCCAGATTAGGAGTCCTCACAAATGAACTTCGCAAAGTATCTGGTCGTTCCGCTGGCGCTTGCGATCAGTGTCGGATGCGCGCAGACCCTGCTAGCCCAAGGTACTGATCTCGGTACGATTCGGGGAACCGTCACTGACCCCAGCGGAGCCGTCATCTCCAACGCAAGCGTTACCATCGCAGATCAAGCCACTGGCGCGCTCCGTCACACCGAGACAAATCCTCACGGCGAATATCAGATGTTCGGGCTTCCTTCCGGTACATACAAGGTAACAATCGCGGCTGCTGGCATGACTTCTTCTGATATCGCGGGCCTTGTTTTGACCGGCAGCGACACCGTCAACGCCAACGCAGTTCTGAAGATTTCGGGGGGTACCGAGAGCGTAGTGGTGACTACGGAGGCTCCGACAATCAACACCGCCGATCAGACGATTGCCGACACGATCACCAGTCGCGAAGTTGTCGACCTGCCGCGCGATAGCCGGGACATCTATTCGTTTCTGTACCTGAACCCCAACATCACGCAGGGCGTCGGCGACGGCACGTTCAAGTTCCTCGGATTCCAGAGTTACGGAGCGAACTTCACCATCGATGGACAGCGCTCTACGAGCACGCTCGATGGATCGGCCTCCGCCAGTGAGCCGTCACTCGAAGCGGTCGGCGAACTGAACGTTCTGTCCAATGACTTCAGCGCAGAATATGCCGGGATTTCGAGCATTCGCGTGACCACCAAGCGCGGCTCGAACCAGTTCCATGGCTCGGTTTTTTATAACAACAAGAACTCTGCTCTGGCCGGCCTCACGATCCAGGATCAGCAGGGAATTCGTGACGCGCAAGGCTCCTTGTATCCGTACCCTTCTCCTTACTTCAACTTTAACGACCTCGGCGGTTCGCTGGGCGGCCCCATTCCGGGTTTGAAGAAGACCTGGTTTTTCATGGCCTACGAACGCAACTACAGCAGGGATTCGCTACAAGTTACGGACAGCAAGTTGCCACATCCTTCGTTTTGGACAGGGGATTTTTCGCCACTCGTCACTAATCCTGACGATATGAATCCGGATATTCTTCCCGCTGTTCCGGCGGGTGTGTCCCTGACGCCGCAGGAGATTGCGTCTGACACGTATTGTGATGGCTGGCCAAACTGCACGGGGACAGGCGGGCAGTTCGTCATCGTCCCATCGCGGCTGCTGAATCCGAATGTGCAGCAGCTGATCAGTAAGTATTTTCCCAAGATCGACCCATCGATCCCAGTTAGGACGTCAAACGGCCGCATTGGGGAATTATTCCAAACGCTGATGCCAAGCGACACCACGCGGGACTTGGGAACCCTTCGCATCGACCACGATTTCTCGGATCGAGATCACGTCTACGGCGTGTATAACGAGCAGGCGTTCAGTGGGGGCAACTCGGCCGTGAGAACGCCATTTACTGGACTCGGCCTGACCCAGCAAGATCGGAGAACCCATACGCTCTCGGGTTCTTACGTGCGTACCATTCGCAACAACGTCATTAATGAAGCGCGCGGCGGTTTCAATCGCGAATTCATTTACCGGCACAGCAACACGACTCTGCAAGGCTTCTTGTCGAGCATTGGTTTCGATCAGAGTGCCATAGGCGCTTACGGCGCGGTCGTGGGGCCAGGAGAGCTTTCCACGTACGGACACACCGTGATTACCTATGGTTCCTCCTACACTTCATTCGACAAAAGCGGGGACCGGAACACAGATCGTCAGGAGAGCCAATATCTGGCGACCTTTGGAGACACCCTCACCTGGGTAGTGAAGAATCACAACCTGAAAATGGGCGCCGATTTCGTGCACAACGAGGGACTCGATGGCTTTTCAACGGGCCGCGGCAATCCCCGCGGCACGATGACCTACACGGGCAGCAGCACCAGCGCCTTTGCCAATTTCCTGCTCGGGTCAGCGCCGAACAAGGTCACCTACATTGCCAAGACACGCCCTGATATGGACGTGACCAACTGGGAGCAGGGATACTTCTTTCAGGACGATTGGAAAGTCAAATCCAACCTGACCCTCAACCTTGGAGTCCGCTATGAGCTGGTCTCGCCCTGGATCGACAAGCATGACATCTTGTTGAACTTTGATCCTACCTTCAACAACAACACTGGCCGGTTCATCGTGCCTTCTGACACGACCCTTTCCTACCTGGATCCGAGAATTCCCGCCACTTTACCGACTGTTACAGCCGCGAAGTCAGGGCTGGGAATCGGCAGAGGCTTGGTCCGGACCGATAAAAACAATTTCGCTCCCCGCGTCGGGTTCGCCTGGGGCATCGGGGACAAGTCAGTCATACGCGGAGGCTACGGAGTCTACTTCCCAACATCGGCCGCTCAGGGAATTCGGGATCCTATTTCAACGAACGGGTTCAACCAGGCATTGACAAAGCAGACCGGGACAGTGAATCAGCCGATCCAACCCTGGCCCACTCCGCTGACCGGCGGAGATGTCGTGCTCGATTCCAGCGCGTTCTCGGTCAATGCCGTGCCGGTTGGGTTGCACGAACCTCTGGTGCAGCAGTACAACGCCACCTTTGAGCGCCAACTAGGTTTCAAGACAGCCGTGCGATTTTCCTACCTGGGAGTACATTCAAGCGGCCTCATTGGTGGCATTGACCTCAACGAGATTGCACCGAGCAACAACCCATGGGGTACTACAACTAGCGACGGAGTGACTGCCTGCTCCCCAGATGACGGAGATTGCCTGCCAACTAACGCGGACTACGCTCGTTTAGCGTATCCCACCTTGGGCGATTATCTCCTCACTTATGGGAATTATGGGCACAGTCAGTCCAACACTTTCCAAACGCAGGTGGAGAAACGCTTTGACAGGGGCCTGATGTTCAACGTGTCGTACAGCTACTTTGATCAAAAGTCGACAGGTATCGACCAGGGCAATTCCAGTCTTGGAGGCGTTCCTTACGATCCATTCCAGCCGCAACTCGATTACACAGAGGACGCTTGGGTCTCACATCATCGCTTCATCTTCTACGGAGTCTATGACCTCCCATATGGGCGGAACAAGCGGTTTGGCAGCGGAATCTCGAAGTGGGCGGACACAGTAGCGGGCGGATGGCAGACGACGTTCCAGATGTTCGCTAAGAGTGGTACAGCATTTACTCCCTATTGGACCTGCGATAACTGCGGCAACAGTGCACGAATGGTTGGTCCGGGTAACATCGCATCCGAATCGATCGATGCGCTCGGTGATTTCAATGATTTTATTGGGTATAGGCCGATGATCGTCGGGAACTACAAGACGCACGTCGGCGACCAGATTTTCAATCCTGACGCATTTGCACCTCCGCCCATGGGTTCCGATGTTTTCACCAATGGCTCCATTGCACGAAAGAACCTGTTATGGGGTCCTGGAGGGTGGGGAGTCAATTTCGGCCTCCATAAGGATTTCAAAATCGGGGAGCGAGTCACCGCTGCTTTTGGCGCTGACTTCGACAACATCTTCAATCACCCGATTCGCATGCCGAATCAGGATTTCGGAGACAGCAGCTTTTCCTATCTCGGAGGGTTCGACGTTATGATCGACCCCGCCACTTTAATGCCGGCTGTCGAAGACGTGAATCCCAACTCGGACTTTTCTCGTGCGTACTCCACCTTTCCACAAGAAGGCGTCGATAGCCGTCGGACGATCCGGTTGCGGCTTCGGGTTACTTTCTAGCTTGGAACTAGTCGGCAGAAGGACTGCCCGCTACGAGGAAGTTGTCTAGCGGGCAGTCGCTCCTTCCGGAGAATCCATGAAACTCAGAATAGTCATTGGGATCGCTCTTGTTTTCTGCGTGGCCTCCGCATGGGCAGAGCGACCCGGGAATTTTCGCGTTATCGGTCCAGGCGGCGGCGGAGCGATGTTCAATCCCACCATCAGCCCGCACGATCCGAATACCGTGCTCGTTTCCTGCGACATGACTGGCTCCTACATCACGCATGATGGGGGACAGACATGGCGCATGTTTAACTTGCGCGGCGTCGTGAATTTCTTTGTCTTCGATCCGGTCGATGCGAAGACGATTTACGCCCACGCGACCGGATTGTGGCGCAGCACGGATGGCGGCGAACGATGGGATCTGGTCTATCCCAGTCCATCCGCAGTCAAGGGCGTGAAGATGAATTCGGATCACTCCGACGAGACGATTCTTGCCGACCCGGATCCATTGAGCGACATTTTCGCTTTGACGGTTGATCCTTCCGATTCCAAAACTCTTTACGTCGCCGCCGGGACGAAGGAGAGCCCCGCGCTGTTTGTTTCGCGTGACTACGGAAGGAGTTGGGAAAAACAGGTGAACTTGCCCGATGTTCCACGCCATATCTGGGTGGATCCGAATTCCGCAGCCGATCATCGCAGGTTGTTTGTGGCAAGCCAACATGGGGTCACGGTGATCAGTGGCGGAGAAGCACACAGCTTCCCGCTTCCCACCCCTGTCAGTGACATCTCGATGGGTTTTGGTTCCGGCACGCAACCAACGATTTATGCCACCTCGGAGCAGGGCATATACGTTTCGAATGATGCAGGGGCGAATTGGCACAAGAGCGACCTGCCGGGTGCGGAAGCAAAAGTGCGAGCCATCGCGACCAGCCTTCAGCATCCGGAGACGGCATACGTTTCTTACGATCAGCTGAAGGCCGATGGAAAGTCCTGGATGGGCGTGGCCAAGACCACTAACTCTGGCTCCGACTGGAAGTTGGTGTGGAAAGAATCAGGGGTGGCGGCAAAAAATGTGAAGGACGCCTGGATCACCGAGCGTTTTGGGCCGGGCTGGGGAGAGAATCCTCTAACGCTTACAGTCGCTCAGCAAGACGCAAATCTGGTGTACGCAACCGATCTTGGAAGAACCATGCGGACGGTTGACGGAGGCGCAACCTGGGTCGCGGTCTATTCCCGCAAAGTAGATGACGCAGGCTGGACGAGCCGTGGTCTTGACGTCACGACCAGCTATGGAATTCATTTCGATCCATTTGATTCAACGCGCCAGTTCATCACCTACACGGACATCGGACTTTTTCGCAGCGAAGACGGCGGAGTCTCGTGGAACAGTTCCACGGCAGGAGTGCCCAGGGAGTGGATGAACACGACGTATTGGGTCGTTTTCGATCCGAAAGTGCGCGGCCGGATGTGGAGCGTGAACAGCTACACTCATGATCTTCCTCGTCCCAAGATGTGGCGGCATAATTCAGTCCTGCATTTCAAGGGCGGCGTTTGCCGCAGTGATGACGGGGGAAAGCACTGGGCCAAATCCAATACTGGGATGGACGAGACCGGTGCGACTCATATCCTGCTTGATCCCACCAGCCCAGTGGATGCACGAGTTTTGTACGTCGCCGGTTTCGGTCGAGGGGTCTACAAGAGTTCAGATGGCGGAAACACGTGGGCGCTGAAGAATGCGGGAATCACGCAAGACCAACCCTTTGCGTGGAGATTGGCGCGCAGTTCGAATGGGACGTTGTACGTGGTGATAGCGCGCCGGTCGGAGGATGGAAGCATCGGCAATGCGGGCGATGGCGCCCTGTACCGGTCGACCGACGGAGCGGAGCATTGGGCGCCGGTTCCGTTGCCCGAGGGAACGAATGGGCCGAATGGCCTCGCGGTCGATCCGGAGTCGCCAGATCGTCTTTACCTCGCCGCGTGGGCTCGGGCGACCGGAGAACATGGAGACGGCGGAGGAATTTTTCTTTCGGAGAATGGCGGCAAAAGCTGGAAGCAGGTGCTCGACAAGGATCGCCACATTTATGACGTCACTGTTGATCCGAAAGAGTCCAATGTTATCTACGCGACTGGCTTCGAATCATCGGCTTGGCGATCGGCAGACCGCGGGCTGCATTGGACACGCATTCCCGGATTTAACTTCAAGTGGGGACACCGAGTGATTCCCGACCCGTTGCATCACGATGAGATCTACATCACGACATTCGGTGGAAGCGTGTGGCATGGTTCGATCAATGGACGACAGCAGGGCGGGGACATCGCCACGCCCGTGCTCAATCCTGGACAGTAGACGGAGGAGTAGGTGATCAATCGGCGTCAATGGCTGTATGGTATGGGCCTGGTGGCGGGGGCTGGCGTGCACGTAGGCAAGGCCGCCGGTCTTACGCCTGAGAAAGAGCCCCATCCCGCACCCCTGGAGCTTTCGCAGTATGAGCCAAGAAGCATGCTGCGCGTGCATGAGTCGTACGTCGAGCGTTCGAGATTTCCACTCATCGACTTTCACACGCACATCTCCGGCTCAACAAAGTCGGAGAGGGGAGTGGAACTTTCGCCCGATCGCAAATACTTCGGAACTCCTCAAGAGTTGCTTGCGGTGATGGATCGCAAGAACATTCGGGCCATGGTCAACCTGACCGGCGGCTACGATCAGGGGCTTGCCGAAGCCGTGAGCAAATACGATCGCGCATATCCTGGCCGCTTTTACACGCTTACGGAGCCCTCTTATTCCCGTTTCGAGGAACCGGATTACCCGAAACTACAGGCACAAGCCATTGAGCGAGCGCATCGCGACGGCGCGCGGGGCCTGAAGATTCTCAAAACCCTGGGACTCTATCTTCGCGAAAACATCACCTCGGGTTCGTTGGTGAAAATCGATGACGCGCGTTTTGATCCCATGTGGGACGCTTGCGGGCAGCTGAATCTTCCGGTAGCGATTCACATTTCGGATCCGATCGCATTCTTTACCCCCACGGACCGCTTCAATGAGCGCTACGAGGAACTGAACAATCATCCGGACTGGTCGTTTTATGGTGGGGATTTTCCCAGTAATGACGAGTTAATCGCCGCTCGCAATCGAGTCATCGCTCGGCATGCCAAGACGCAGTTCGTTGTCCTGCATGTAGGCAACTTCGCGGAAGATCTGCAAAATGTGTCGGAGAATCTCGACCGCTATCCGAACATGTTCGTTGACCTCGCGGCGCGGATCGGCGAACTCGGGCGCCAGCCGCGAACCACGAGAACGTTCTTCGATAAATATCAGGATCGGATTCTATTTGGCACCGATGCGACTCCGCACGGCGACGAGTTCCCACAGCAGGTCTTCAATGACAAGCTGTATGAAATCTATTTTCGTTTCCTCGAAACCGAAGACGAATACTTCGACTACGCTCCGGCCAAAATCCCGCCGCAGGGTCGCTGGAGAATTTACGGGATTGGACTGCCGGAGACGATCCTCAAGAAGGTGTACTACGAGAACTGTACTCGGATATTGCGAATTTAGATGCGACGCTTTTTCAATGTCTTTCTCGTCCTGACTTTGGCGACGCTGTCGCGGGCGCAAGTGCGTGTGTGGCAAGGGACGCTAACTCTGCCTACATACGAAGAGGGAATGCCCGATCCCAATCCTCCCTTCGATCAGTTCACGAACAACAAGTTCAACTATCCGTATGTGTTGCGAGAAAATTTGACGAACCGACGTGCGAATCACGATTGGCGCGCCGTCTACCTGGAAAATGAATACCTGAAATGCTCCGTGCTGCCTGACATTGGCGGGCATCTCTACACTTGTATCGACAAACTCTCGGGGCAGTCGATGTTCTATGCCAACTCATCCATCAAGAAAGCGGCTGTCGGCTATCGGGGAGCTTGGGCGGCATTCGGCATCGAGTTCAACTTTCCTGTTTCCCACAACTGGGTGAGCATGTCCCCGGTGGATTTCGCCTTTCATAAAAATGCGGACGGTAGCGCGTCTGTGATTGTGGGGAACGTCGATCGCGTCTACGGAATGGAGTGGAGCGTCGAACTGGTGCTCCGGCCCAAGTCCACGGTCCTGGAGGAGCGAGTCACGCTCAGTAATCGCAGCGATGTGCGGCATCGTTTCTACTGGTGGAACAATGCGGCCGCGCGAGTTTCGAACGATTCGCAGATTGTCTACCCGATGCGCTTCGCCGCGAGCCACGGTTTCACGGAAGTCGTTCACTGGCCCGTCGATCAGGACGGGCACGACCTGAGCGTCATTCGCAACCATGTTCATGGCGCGGTATCGCTTTTTGTGCACGGAAGCCGCGAGGAGTTTATGGGCGTTTGGCAACCCGCGACCAGAACCGGCACGGCGCATTTCGCCCAGTACGAAGATCTACCCGCCAAGAAAATCTGGTCGTGGGGAGTGGACGAAGAGGGCATGGACTGGCGCAAGGCGCTCTCCGACGACGACAGCGGATACATTGAAATCCAGGCAGGTTTGTTTCGCAATCAGGAGACGTATGCCTTCCTGGCCCCGCGGCAGTCGATTCACTTTTCGGAGTATTGGATGCCGGTGCGGGAAATTGGTGGCATCTCGCGCGCCAATCTCTCCGGAGTGATCAGTCTTGCGCGTCGCGGCAACGCGTTGGTTGTGGGATTCAACGCCAATCGTGACCTGCCTAAGGCTAGCGTTTCCATCTTGAACGGCACCAGTCGCATATTCAGCGAGAAAGTTGATCTCGCCCCCGAGCGCGCCTGGACTCACGAACTTCCCATCCCCGATTCGCAGACGAAGTACACCGTAGAAATTCGGGATTCATTGGGGACGGTTCTGATCCGCCAGACGGAAGGCGAATATGACTGGACCCCGGAGTCTGAAATTCACGTCGGCCCTCAGCCTTCCTACGTGATACCGGATCCGGAACACAGAACCTGCGACGATTGGATTCAGCTTGGGAAAGACCTTGAGCTGAATGGGAAAAATCTTCAAGCGCTCGATACCTACAAGGAAACGCTGCGCAGATTTCCGGACAGCTTCGCCGCCCTAAAATCGGCTGGTCGGCTGACCGCGAGCCTGCTTCGGTTCGATGAGGCGAAGAAGTTCCTTGAGCAAGTGCACGCACGCGATACTTCTGACCCGGAAATTTCGTATTACCTTGGGATTGCATACGATGGGCTTGGAGAGCCGCGGATGGCGCGTACGGCATACGAGGATGCCCAGCGGTTTGCTTCGTTTCGCGCTGCTGCTGCGTTGCGTCTCGGAGAGATGCTGGCGCGGGAAGGGAATCTGGGTGAAGCCGAGCGACATCTCAACGAAGCAGTTCGAGCCGCACCTGACGACGCGCGTGCAACCGAAGAGTTGGTTGCGATAAAAATCGCGTCCGGCGAGGTGGAGGACGGGAAGGCGCTGGCGCGCCAGGGAATTGCCCATTTCCCGCTCAGTTATCTTCTCAGTGAAGAACTCGGCGAACCGAATCTCACACAGCTTGCAAATGACACAACTCGCGTGCTGAATCTTGCCACACAGTACATGCGTCTCGGGCTGTACCAGAGGGCGCTGACTGCTCTCTCACGGGATTATCCTTCTCCGCAGCCTGATCAGACCGAACCGGGCGCGCTGCCGCCCGCTGCGAGCCCGATGATCGCGTACTTCCGCGGATATTGCCGGGAACGTCTTGGGCAGTCGGGCGTATCCGATTACAAGGCCGCGTCGAAACTGTCGACTTCCTACATTTTTCCGAACACGGCCGAAGAACTCACAGTCTTGAACAATGTCGTGCGCACAAACCCTGAGGACGCTACGGCGCAGTATTTATTGGGCACGTTGGACTTCTCCCGCGGATTGACCGACTCAGCGATTGCAGAGTGGCGGCTGTCGCGCAAGGTGAACCCGCAAATTCCGGTCCTCGATGCCAGCCTCGGTCTGGCTCTGCTGCACGAGAAGCACGACCCCGAGCGAGCTCTTTCCGTTTTTCGGGAAGGACTGCAGAGCGACGCAACCAATGTCACAGTATATCTGGGTGCCGACCAGGCCCTCAGCCTGTTGCCGAAACCTGCAAGTGAGCGTGTGCAGGTTCTCGAGAGATATCCGAATCTTGCGGATGCGCCTTCTAGCCTGATCTTCGAACTGATTCTTAATTTGGCCGAGGCCGGAGATTTTCAACGTGCGGAGAGTCTGTTCCGCAACAGATTTTTTCCCCGCGAAGAAGGTGGGACCAACGTCCGTCAGGTGTGGATCGAAGTCGAACTGCAAAAGATGCTTGCGTCGGCAAGAGACGGCCACTGCGACGATGCTCTCTTTATGGCAGAGCATCTAAGTGCGCCGGTACTTGATCTTCCATTTACGCATGACGGGCTGGAACCGATTCTGCAAACTGCGCGGACGACCTACCTGTTGGGCTCTGTTTACGCTAGTTGCAAAAAGGCCGAGGAGGCGGCGAAGAAATTCCAACTGGCTTCTGCGGCGTCCGCTCCTGATCAGATTGTGTGGGCGTGGCGGGCAGCGCAGAAATTACCCGGTTTTGACGGGACGCAATGGCAGCAGCGCCTGCAAACCGCCCTCGCACAAGCAAAGAGTCGTAGCGACACCAGCAGCTACACCAGTTGGTGGGACTACAGCGCCGGTGCGCTCGCGAGCGCATTGGGCGATCAGCAACAAGCGAACCAGAGATTTCAGAATGCGCTTCTGCTTCCTGACCGGATGCTGGCGTACCACTTCACCCGACTCGAACGCGCTGCTGCGCCGTAGTTCCAATCAACCGCGAAAGAAGGAATCGATGAGCGAGCACAGCATTCGAATTGCACTAAGCACGAACCAGGGAATAACGAGGTTAAATGAATAAGGTGTTGCAATCTAAAATAGAAATTCTTGCAGACAAATATTCTTTAGGGCAGGCAGCAGCCGACCATGCCGCACGCACTCTTCGTCGGGCGCTGAACAATGAGGGTAGCGCCCGCCTTGTGGCCGCAACCGGGGCATCTCAGTTTGAATTTCTCGATGCGTTGACCAAAGCGCCCAAGATTGATTGGAGCCGGGTCGAGCTTTTTCACTTGGACGAATACGTCGGCCTGCCTTCCACCCATCCAGCCAGTTTTCGAAAATATCTCTTCGAGAGATTGATTCACAAGGCCGGAATCACGAAGTATCACCTGCTGGACGGTGATGGCGATCCGGAGGGGACGGTTGCGAAGACTGGAGCCGAACTCAAGTCGAAGCCGGTGGATGTTCTTTTTGCCGGAATCGGAGAGAATGGGCACTTGGCATTTAACGATCCGCCTGCGGATTTTCAAGTAGCTGACCCGTACCTTATTGTTGGTCTCGACGAAGCATGCCGCCAACAGCAGGTGAATGAAGGTTGGTTCTCGGAGTTAGCGGATGTGCCGAAGAAGGCGATTTCAATGTCCGTGCAGCAGATCTTGCGATCCAAGGAGATCATCGTAACAGTGCCGGACACGCGGAAAGCACGCGCGGTGAAGGCGTGCCTTGAAGGAGATATTAGCCCGATGATGCCGGCTTCGATTCTGCGGACTCACCCGAATGTCACTATTTACCTGGATACGGATTCGGCTGCGCTCTTAAGTCCGGAAATTCAAACGGCGCCATAATTTGGCAAATATGCCAGAATCCGCACAAGCCACTGAGCCGAACGTGCGGCCCATCCGCAACTTACGCTGGTGGATTGGCGGCGTTTTGTTTGCGTCGACGGTCATCAACTACATCGACCGGCAGACACTGTCCCTGCTTTCGCCATACCTCAAGGAACTCTACCATTGGACGAATTCCGACTATGCGAATCTGCTCATCGGGTTTCGCGTTGCGTACTCGATTGGCCAAAGCGTGTGCGGACGGTTGATGGATCGCGTCGGCACGCGGCGAGGCCTGACCCTTTCCGTACTGTGGTATTCAATCGTGTCTGTGGCCACTTCATTGGCCGGAGGGTTCTACAGTTTCGCGACGTTCAGGTTTCTTCTGGGGGCTGGTGAATCTGCTAATTGGCCGGGCGCGACGAAAGCCGTTTCGGAGTGGTTCCCGAGGCGTGAGCGAGCCCTCGCCACAGCCCTGTTCGACAGCGGTTCATCGATCGGAGGAGCGATTTCTCCCTTTATCGTATTCGCCATCTTCAACCATTGGGGCTGGCGTCCGGCATTTGCGGTTCCCGGAATGCTGGGTTTTGTATGGCTGCTAGTCTGGCGTCGCGTCTACCACTCGCCAAAAGATCATCCGCGCCTGAGCGACGAAGAGCGGCAAATGATTCTGGCGGATGCGGCCATCACGGATGGCCCGCTTGAAAAGCCTCGTTCCAGATGGATCGACCTTTTGAAGCTTCCGCAGACGTGGGGAGTGATTATTGCGAGATCGTTTACCGACCCGGTTTGGTTTTTCATTGCGGATTGGTTCCCAATCTACCTGGTGGCGAAAGGGATTCCGATCAAGAGCGGGTTGATTGCAATCTGGATCCCCTTCATCGCCGCCGATCTCGGCAATTTTTTCGGAGGAGCCACGTCCGGCTATCTCATTAGGCGCGGCTGGTCGTTGGGTGCAGCCCGTAAGGCTTTGGTGGTTTTCGGCGGGATTGGAGTGACTTTACTCATTCCAACAGTACTTACCGTCAATCTTGCGCTGATCAGCCTTCTGTTTGCTCTGGCGACATTTTGCTATGCCGCATTCTCGACGATTGCCAACGTGCTGCCTTCCGATCTCTACCAGAGCGACTCCGTAGCCTCGGTCAGTGGACTTAGCGGTATGACTGCGGGAATCGGGACGATTATTGCGTTCAAATTAGTAGGTTACTTCTCCGATGCGAATCGATCGCTGGCCACCCACTCCTTCGACAAGATCATTATCGCGGCCGGACTTGTACCGTTGATCGGAATGATTCTCGTGCTGTTTCTCGTTCGCAACACGCGGTCAACGAAACTGGGGTTGGTGCGCCCGATATAAGCGGAAGATGGAGCTGCAAGCCGCTAATGAATGTACGCTCCGCCCGGCAGCAGATACTGAATGGGCCACAGCTCGCGCTTCTCGACGACAAGAGTGGACCACTTCATGATGTGCGCGCCGGGGTTCGGAATCTGTCGCACGCCGGGCAGCGTTCCCGCAATTGCATTTGCCAGAGTGAATCCTTCGTCATCGCTAGCGACGGAAAACTCTCCCGCATGCAGCTTCAAACGTGAGAAACGGAGCGCGATCTCAGCGTCTTCGATCATCTGCAAGAAATAGGGCCTGCCCGTCAGCAACGAATTGTAAACGTAATCCGCTAACACGCTGGAGAGCGGATTGACGTAGGCCCGGTCAAAATCGAGCTTGGCGAAGGAAGGGTCGTCTTCAGAAACCGCTTTGTAGGGCATTCGTGTCTCGCCGAGCCCGCGAAAATCAAAGGTGATGATATCGAAGCCGGCATCGAGGTACTTCCTGATCTCGGGCCAATCGTTCGCTGTCGCTTTTCCGTTCTTGCTGAACCACAGCAACCAGCGGCGACCCTGATTCGCTGTCCTGTGGATGTGCAGCAGGGGCATAACGAGATTGCGGCTGTGACGCAGAACATAGCGATCAATGGAGGTGTCTTCGAATGTCGAAGTTCCCGCACTCTCCCATGCGATGTCGCCCTCGGTCGGAGTTAAGCCGCGATATTGGCTGATCTCCCAGGTCGCGATGCCAGGATATTTGCCGCCCAAGTAAAGTTGCCGGATGGACTCACTCGCTCGTGTTTCGTGCTCTGTGTAGTAGTCGCGGATCACATCCATCAGCGACCTCGCATCCTCGAAGTCCAGCATCACCTGACCAGTGCGCGTGCACTGGATGGTTTTCTCATCCAAATCTTTGGCCGGGGCGAGCCCGTGTCTCGCTGGCAGTTGGTTGAAATGATCCAGAAATTCAAAGGCGGCCTCCTGATTTTCGTCGGAATACTGGTGGCCATGATAACCCTCCGCCATCGCGATCCGATCCGCGTGCCCGAAACGGCTATACAACGTTGACACTTCATGGAAAGTCTTGTGCGTGCCTTCAATCGGAAAGAAGTCGAGCGTCGCTGCGGCAACGAGGACCGGCCGCGGATACATGAGCAGCAAGAGGCCGGCATTGTCGACTCCGTTCGATATCATGCCGTACAAGTCCTGCTCAGGATCGCTGTCTGGGTCTTTGAATATCCGATTGTGAATTCGCATGGGCAGTGAGGTGATGTAGCAGGAAATGGCGGCTACCTTGATGCGGGGCTCGAGCGCAGCGATGTGCATCGCTTGAAAGCCGCCTCCGCTGGTGCCCGTAATATTGATGCGCTCTGGGTCGACTTCCGAACGAGTCAGCAGGTAATCGAAGGCGCGTAGACCATCCCAGATTTCCCAACGCGCCAGATTTGTTCCCGCGAGATAAGCCAGATTGCCAAGGACCGCGTGTTCCGCGCAGATCCGGTTGTAGCGGCTCTTGCCGGCCTTTGCATTCCAGAACTGGCTACGCTCGCCCTGACCCACGGGATCCCAGCTGATCACCACATAGCCGCGCTGCACCAGCCTTTGGCAAAGCGTCTGATAGTGCGCCTTCCCGTTTTCCGCGTGACCCGCGGGGACCAGGATGGCAGGATGTTTCGTAGGCTTATCGCCGTTGGAATCATCAGGCACGTAAAGAAGCGCCGTTACGTATACCCCCGGAAGGCTTTCGAAGATCAGCTTTTCAATGTGAAAGCCGTCCATCGCAATGCGTCCCGTGACGCGCGGGTGCAGCGGAGTTCTTGTCGTGGGTAGTCCCCCGAGCATGGTTAGAAGTTTCTGCCTTATTTCCTTCTGAATGCTCAGCAGATCCGGCTCGGTGCGAATCCCCTCCCAGACCCTCATCCTTTCTCCGTCTTCGCGCCAAGCCAAGTCAGTTTGATACTGAAGATAGGAAGTGATCTGGGGACCACTCGAGGGCAATTGCAATACCGAGAACGCTTCCGGAGGAGGCGTCGATCCACCGAATGCGTTTAGCGCAGGCCAGACGACTACCATGACGCAAAGAAATACTCTGCCTGGGCGCCGCAGGGTCTGCAGAAACGTTCTAATGCCGGGTTTCACAGGACGTTTTCGTGAAGGTGAACGGAAGTCAGCACCGCATGGCCAGATGAAAGATGCCGCACGCTTTCCCGGCGAATCAATTCGGTCGGCATCACGAGTTGCTGCGGGGGCAGGCTTGGTTCATGAATCCGGCGCAACGCAAACTCCGCGAGGTGGCCTCCGAGCTCCTTAGGGAATTCGCGCACCGTTGCAAGCCCGGGATGCAGCACTTCGCCAATAGTGTCATTGAAGCCTGCAACACTGATGTCATCGGGAATTCGTATGCCAGATTCCTGCAACGCCTGGTACACGCCAGAAGCGGCCTGATCCGTGCCCGCAAAAAGCGCAGTGGGCCTCTCTCCACTGGCTAGTAGGGCTTTTACAGCGAGATATCCGAGCTCTCGATCCTCGGAACTGATCTCGCTGAAACGCGGTTCAAGGTCCGCCTCCTTCATTGCCTGACGGTAACCCGCGGCACAGCGCGCGAACCATGGGAGTCGTTGATTGCCGATATACCAGATGTTTCGATGCCCTTGAGCGATAAGATAGCGCGTAATTTCAGTGGAACCGCGCACGTCGTCCGTGAAAACGCAGTCGTACTGCTCCGGTCGCCACTCGCCGAGAATATTGTTTCCCACGAGAGAGAACGGGATTTTCTTCTCCGAAAGCGCCGCGAGAATACTGACAGAGTGCGTGCCCGTGAGAATGACACCACTCGGTCGATTAGATCGCATCAGTGCCTCAGGTAGTCGGAGACTTCCCAAGGGGGCGTTCAGGTCACAACGAAAACTGATGAAGTGCAAATCCCAGCCGTGTTGAGCGCAGTATACCTCCGCCCCTAGCAGCACTTTCGACTGGAATTCGTTAACGGTGTCACGGTTGCCGAGTATGAACGTGATCGTGCGATTTCTTTTTTCCGCCGCAAGAGTTACACCCAGTTTTCGAGCAGCGGAGAGGACGGTAGCCTGAACAGAGGGAGCGACATGGGAACTCCCACTGGCAATGCGCGAAACCGTCGTTAAGCTGACCTTCGCCAGCCGAGCCACCTCGGCGTAACGCAGCGTCTCTTTCGAATCGGAGGCCGCATCACGACTCACTTCCAAACTGCGAACTGCGCCTCCGTGAGACCGAACCGCCAAACCCTCTGAGCAGAGGGCATCCAGGTCTCCCCGAGCCGTGACCGACGATACGGCAAACCGATCAACCAGCTCGCGTACAGTGATCTGCCCTTTTTGTTCGATCAGATCGATGATCTTGCGGCGGCGTTGCTCTGCCAAGAGACGGGGGTCTCTTCCTGTCATCATTAAAGTAGGATCCCTTGCAGAAGCAGTACTTTCCTTGGGTTCATGTTCCCATAATTTATACACCCCATTCATGGAAAATAAAAGAAAGGCATAGCGAGATTGCATCGTCTCTTGTGCTGATTCGCGTAAACCCAGCCATAGAAGCGGGTCGGAGCGAGATATGGTGCCCTTGCGACTTGTCGGCCGAAATCCATCGATAGACTTTTACTTGCGACTGCTTGTGTTTACTTGCGTCACCGTGTAAAAAGGGAGCCACCCTCGCCTGAACGACACAAGGGCACCACTCTGGTTCTCAGGAGCGATTCAAAGTAATGAAGCGGCGCGACTTCATGACAGGCGTGGCGGCCTCAATTGCTTCTTGCGATGACGAAGGGCACGGCTCAAGTCCAGCCTCAGCGCCCTCGGTTGTTGATCTCCAACACCGATGCCTTTACAGGTTTAGCTGTGCTAAGAACACGGTATGCCAATGGAATGCGACCGTCCGAAGATATGGAGGGATGGGCTCTGTCGTGGCAACTTACGCGACAGGAGAGTTTTGCCGAGAAGGCCGTGGCCGCGATGCGCGCTGGCCACATCACCAAAGGATTGAAGCCCTCTCGTTCCTGGGTTGACTACGCCCGCTGGTCGCTGGCGTTCGATTGGCTTTCTGGATATCCCGGCTTCGAGCCTGCCTTACAAAATCGGATTGCCGATGAGTTAATGGCGGGCGCCTCGGCGATGCTCGCAACCCCTGACTTCGCCGATCCCGGTAACTACTCGTACCACAATTATGCCGTACGCTATCTCGCATTACCCGCGTTCGTCTCCGCTGCACTGGACGGTTTCACAGGCTGCAATGACCGTTGCAGTTCGTGGCATTCACAGGTGGCAAAGTGCCTGGCCAACGTTCTCGAAACGACGAATGTGGTCTCTCCTGAAGGCAGCTATCACGAATCAATGGACTACATGCGGATCACATGGGCCAGCCTGACGTTGCTGGCTGAATTACAGCGCACGATAACCGGCATCGATCCTGCACACAGTTACTCCGTGTTTCGCAATATTGGAAACACCTACCTTTACAAGTTGCTCCCGGATGGCACGCCCTCACGCGAGGGTGACAACGAATATCCGATTCTAGATTTGCGCGACACTTCCGTTCTCGGTTACGCCGTCAATCGATTTAAAGATCCGTATAGCGCGTGGCTTCTGCGCAAGAGCGGTTTCTTCCCAAAACAATGGACCATTCCAGTTCTCGAGTTCCTTTGGGACGATCCTGAGGTCACGCCGCGCGATCCGGCTGTCGCCAGCGAGAGTGAGTTGAAGCGGCAACATTATTTCCCGGGCGTGGGGCATCTGGTCATGCGCACTGGATGGAAGCCGGACTCGACCTGGATTGAATTCGACTGCGGCCCTTACCTGGCGAAACATCAGCATCTCGATCAGAACCAGATCACGATTTATCACAATGGCTATCTGGCAATTGACAGTGGGGCGGACTACACCGACAGCGAGAGCCCTCACTATCTCAACTATTACCGGCGCACGGTCGCTCACAATTCCATACTCGTTTACGATCCGTCGGAGAAGTTCTTTTGGTCGCAGAACCTTCTGGCGGCGGCCAACGACGGCGGGCAGCGCATGGACTCCTCCCGCTTCTGGAACACGATCCGCAGCCCTGAGGATTTCGAGCGTACTCGTGATTTGTGGAATTTGGGCTCGATGCGCGTTGTGGATTATGTGCCCGGCCAATACCACTACGCGATGGGTGACGCTAGCAACGCATATTCGCGCGAAAAGCTGAAGAGATTTACACGCGAACTCCTCTATGCGCCTGTGCAAAATCTGCTGTTCGTTTTGGATCGTGTCGCCAGCACAAACCCGTCGTTCAAAAAGGCGTGGCTGCTGCATGGGGTCAACGAGCCGAACGTGGACCAAGACGCAGGGCAGGGTACACCGGAAGCGAAACAATTCAAGAACGCTTCGACTTTTCGCTTCCGAGAGGGCTCGGGAGAATTGTTGGTGCATTCTCTACTGCCGCGTGAGCGGATCATCACACGCCGCGGCGGTCCAGGCAATGATTTCTACACTCCCGGCGATGACCACGGCGGCGCTTGGGGAAGCGGTGAGAATTGGCCGCTGGAGCCGCAGGAAGGCGGGCCGTTGCCGCAAGATCCGAAGCTTCGGCACATGTGGAAGGCTTTTTGGGGCGACGACTTTTCAAAGATTTCCCCTTCAAATCGCAAGAATGTAGTGCCGGGTGCCTGGCGCATCGAAGTATCGCCGTCCGTCCCCGCGGCGGAAGACTTCTTTCTTCACGTTTTTGAGATTGGCAATATCGGCGCCACTGGCAAAAAGCGCATCGAGTTGATCGATGGAGTTAATTTTCTGGGCGCCGCCTCGGAGGCTGGTCCGTTCGTGTTGTTTAGTACTTCGGATGCCGCTTCTGAGGGAGGGGAAGCCTCGTTGCCGGATGTGGCGTGCGATTCGCTCATCCTGTCGGGGCTGCTGCCGGAGACGGTCTACGAGCTTAGTTTCACGGGCCCGAATGTTTCGTCGTCGCCCGCTGCGGTGTTGCCAGGCGTTCTAGCTGACATGCTCCGCTTGCGGACCAACAGTAAGGGCGTGCTGCGGGTAGAGAAGACGAACCTCGGAAATCTGCGCCTTCGGCTCGCTCGTGTTTAGCTCCTCAGAGCTATTCTCATTTTGTTTTTCGCCGCGGTCAATTGGGATGCCCCAACGATCAAAAAACTCTGCCTGTTTCTTCTGACTCGCCAACCGGTGCAACATGGTGGGCCCGCTTCGGGAGAAATTGGATCTTCGTACAGCGAGTTGCGAGTTTCTCCAAGCCAATGCACCCACCGCCTCCATTTCCGGGCCCGAACTAGGTATACGGCTGCTTACGCAATCGTTGAGCGAGTGTCCCACCGCAGCCGGCAGATCTGGCGAGCCTATTGACCGCGGCAACGAACTCTAAGCAAGCTAACGGCCAGCGCATTCCCTCGAAACGATTTACTATTCCCAGAAGATTGCAGAAGAAAGTTTTCGGCTTATGGCAAACAACACTTTCGCAGGACTCTGTGTTCTGGCTCTCGAAAGCCGTCGCGCAAGAGAGATTGGGAAACTGATCGCGAACCTCGGTGGAGTGCCGATCGTGGCACCCTCGGTGCGAGAAGTCTCCCTGGAGTCAAATCAAGAAGCCTTGGAGTTCGCCCGCAGACTATCTGCGCACGAAGTGGATATTGTTATTTTCACCACCGGCGTCGGAGTCAAAGCCTTGGCGTCGGCGGTGGAGAAAGTATGCCCGCGAGACGAACTTGCCGGCTATTTGAACGAACTGGTTGTTGTAGCTCGGGGCCCCAAGCCTACTGCGGCGCTCAGGGACTTAGGAGTGCGGGTGAGCCTCACCGTGCCCGAACCAAATACTTGGCGCGACCTTCTGACCCTATTGGACGAGAGCAAGAACACGGTTCCTGTAGCGGGGCGCCGCATTGCGGTGCAGGAATACGGAGTTGCGAACGCCGATTTGTCCGCAGGACTGGAGGAGCGCGGGGCCATCGTCTTCCCAGTTAAGGTGTATCAATGGGCTTTGCCTGAAGATATCGGGCCTCTTCAGCGGGCGGTGGAATCGGTTATCGAGGGCGAGATCCATGTGCTGCTCGTAGCATCCTCTATCCAAATACGGCACCTCTTCGATGTGGCCGAGAAAATGGGGAAGAGTGACGCACTGCACGAAGCGCTATCCCGGGTGGTGATTACTTCGATTGGTCCGTTGACGTCGGAGGAGTTACGCGGCCGCGGTTTGAATGTGGACATCGAGTGCACGCACCCCAAGATGGGGTTTCTTGTGCAGGAGGCGGCAGAAAAAAGCGCGGAGATCCTTCGTCAGAAACGCGGGCATCCATAGATATAGCTCCCACGGAGATTTTCGCGCCGTTGTAACCGCGGCATCTCCGAGTCCTCATGAGCCAGGGAATCTCCTCGCGCAGTTGAGCCTGCATGGAGGCCCTCCGCCAAGCCACGATCCTCCGAATATTGAGAACGTCACATCCGCGCCCATGCCGACAGCGGAGCCCTCCAGACGAGCAAAGAGAGAGAATGAGCCAGCCACCATCGCCCGCGCGACGTGGCATTTCGTTGACGTACCTGTTTGGCCCTCGTAAGATTCGCAGTCAGTGATCGGAAGAAACATCTCTCGTTACCGCATCCTGGAGCAGATTGGCGCCGGGGGGATGGGAGTCGTGTATCGCGCGCGCGATGGGCAACTGGAGCGCGATGTTGCGATCAAGGTGTTGTCGCCGGGGCTGCTGGCAGACGCTGCCGCGCGGCGGCGGTTTCGAAAAGAGGCAGTCTCGCTGGCGCGGGTGAATTTTCCTAACATCGCCACCATCCACGAATTCGGCAGCGAAGGTGATCTCGATTTTCTTGTCACAGAGTACATCCCCGGAACCACGCTCGACTCGAAACTCTACGGCGCCCGGCTGTCGCAGAAGGAGGTCGCTCAACTTGGCTTGCAACTAGCGCAGGGCTTGGCCGCGGCGCACCAGCATGGAATTGTGCACCGCGACTTGAAGCCGGGCAATCTTCGAATCACACCGGACGGACGTCTGAAGATTCTCGACTTTGGGCTCGCACAATTTGCTCCGCAGATAAGTGAGTTGGCGCAGACGCTTACCCTAACCAATTCTGGCGAACTCACCGGCACACTTCCATACATGGCGCCGGAACAGCTGAAGGGTGGCCCGGCCGACCCGAGAAGCGACCTCTGGGCCGCGGGCGTAGTGCTGTATGAAATGACGACAGGGAAGCGCCCTTTCCCGCAAAACAATCCGGCACTATTGATCAACTCAATTCTGAACGATCATCCAGCGGTGCCCAGTACCGTCGCTTCGGGAATCAACCCGAGCCTGGAAAATATTATTCTCAAGGCTCTCGACAAGGACCCGGCGAGACGCTACCAGTCGGCGGCCGAAATGTGCGTTGACCTGGAGCGCACGCTGCATCCGAGCGATGTCAGCCATTCCCTGGACTCGGCCGCACTCCAGCCGCAACCGCGATCGGCAAAGCAGGGACGATTCTGGAAGTTCGGCTTGGCAGGACTGGTTGTGCTTGCTTCGCTTTCGGGCGCTTATCTCGTCAGACTGCGGCTGCGCGGTGGATCACAAGCGCAGACCGCAGTGGTCCCGGCGGGGCGAACGTCAGTCGCGGTGTGGGGTTTCAAGAATCTCTCCGGGAAACCTGAACAGAATTGGCTTTCCGGCGCGCTCGCGGAAATGTTAACCGCGGAACTTTCCGCAAACGACAAACTAAAAACGATTCCGGGAGAAAACGTCGCGCGCACGAAGGCGGACTTGAAACTGCCCGACAGCGAAAGCATGTCGGCTGCAACCCTCACGGATATTTATCAGCAACTGGGAAGCAATCTCGTGGTTTTGGGTTCCTATCTCGATATTGGAGGTCAGACCCGGGTCGATGTTCGCGTGCAGGACACTGCGAAGGGTGAAACGGTGGCAACACTCTCGGCCCGCGAACCGGATGACAAGTTACTGGATCTGGTGAAAGACTTGGGCGGACAACTCCGCGACAAGTGTGCCGCGGGCGCGATTACGATGGAGGAGGCAGCTGAGGTTCGAGCGGCCGAGCCCGAAACCGCCGAATCTGCGCGGCTCTATGCCGAAGGAATCGAGCGATTGCGCGCTTTCGACAATCTGGGAGCGAGCCGCCTGCTCCAGCAGGCGGTGGCGACCGAGCCAGGAAATGCTCTCTCTCACCTTGCTCTTGCCCGAGCGTGGGGCGAGCTTGGATACGATGCAAAGGCCGAAGGCGAGGCCAAGAAAGCGTATGACCTTTCGCGCAATTTCTCCCGCAAAGAAAGTCTGTTAATTGAGGCCAACTACCGTGTGGCTACGCGCGCGTGGGACCGGGCCGTCGATTTGTACAAATCGCTCTGGACTTTCTATCCCGATGATCTGGAGTATGGTCTGCGATTGGCAGACGCGCAGGTTTTAGCCGGGCAGGCGCAGAGTGCAATGAACACGGTGAAGGGCCTGCGTCAGCTTCCCGGCCCCTTGCGAAACGATCCCCGCATTGATCTCGTGGAGGCAAGATCTCATGCCAGTCTGGCCGATTTCAAGCAAGCGGTATCGGCCGGAGAGTCCGCCGAAAAGAAAGCCACCAAGCTAGGGGAGCGGTTTGTGGTTGCGCAGGCGCTGCTCGAGCAATGCGACGATCTGCTCGGCCTGGGGCAATACGCCGACGCAAAATCGAAAGGTAAGCAGGCGGAAGAGACGTTTCGCATAGCGGGCGATTTTCGCAGTCAGGCCAAGAGCCTGACTTGTGTGGCGACAGTTGCGGCGAATCAGGGAGACACGACAAACGCGCGCAGCTTGTATGAAAACGCGCTGACGCTCGCTCGCCAGACAGGCGCGCAAAACGACATTGCCGGCGCACTGATCAATCTGGGCAACCTGTTGGCCACGAGCGGACAGCTCGAAGATTCGAGCAGGCAGTATCGCGAGGCGCTGAGCATCGCTCGTGCAGCCGGAGACAATTCGGATGCACTGCTAGCGGAGAGCAACCTGGCTGCGAATCTGATGAGTAAAGGGAATCTGCGGGAAGCTCGCGAGCAGTTTGAGTCTTCGATAAAGACGGCGCAAGAACTGGGCGACCAGTCGCGGGCTCTGGAGGCTCGGCTGAACCTCGGGATGATTGATACGCTGCAGGGCGATCTCGAGGGCGCACGGTCCAGCCTGGAAGCGGCGCTGCAGAAATCGCAGGAATTGGGGCTGCGCAGCGATGAGGCGGTTTGTCTGGCGGCACTCGGCGACGTCGCGCTCGCGGAGGACGATCTCTCGCTGGCGGGGAAGCGGTATCAGCGATCTCTGGAGATCCGCAAGCAGTTGGGAGAGAAAGGCTCGATCGCCAGTACCCAAGTCTCCCTTGCGGCAGCAGCCTTGGAACAGAACCGGAGCGCGGAAGCGGAGTCGTTGACGCGGCAAGCGATTCAAGAGTTCCAGGCGGAAAAATTGCCGAACCAGGAAGCGGGGGCGCGGGATGTTCTCGCGCAGGCGTTGTTGGCCGAACACAAATTGGACGAGGCGAGCGCCGAAACGGCGTCCGCGGGAGCGTTAGGAGCGACCGATCCGCCAACCTTGTTGTCACTGGCGATCACCGAGGCCCGAGTGTCGGCTGGTAAGAGCGGGGCCACAGCGGCGGTGCAGAGACTCACAGCTCTGTCTCAGCGAGCGCGGAGCCTTGGGCTTGTTTCGTACGACCTGGGGGCGCACCTGGCGATCGGAGAAGTACAAACGCAAGGTGGAATGAAGGATCGCGCACGCGCTGGATTGGAAGCCGTTCGGCGCGACGCCCGCCAAATGAATTACAAACTCATCGCCCGTAAAGCCGATGCCCTTCTCTCTGCCAAGCCCGCACATTGATCATCCTAATTAGTTGAGCGAAATCCTCGGGACCGACACTGGCCGGGGCCCGGTTTGCTGCGTCAGGATGAACAGCGTAACCCCTTGCCCCTGGTGATTCTTTCCAGCGGGGAAGTTCGGAAAGTTCGGAATCACAAATGTCGCTGTGCTGTGCGTGGCATTTGTACTGAAGGTGATGGCCGGCAACTGATCCTGCGTTGCCGTGGTGCACAACTCCAGCGTGTTGTCGGGACTATCGCACAGCATGACACCGTAATTGGGCGAAGTCGCATCCGGCGTGAAGCCTTGCAAACCCGCCAGCAGAACGTGGACGTTTGTTGCCGTCGATCGAAGCTGGAAAATGTACAGATACGCGCCGTCTTCGCACGCGCCATCGTTGTGCGTGTCTGAAGGATTGATGGCATTGGTCAGCTCCTGGGTCGGGCAAACGACTTGCATTTTGTAGCTAACGTTGGTCGTACCTTTGACCAGAGTCAGCAGTTGGGTGGGACCTAGCATGGCCCAGAATTGCGCGGAGCCGTCCTCGCCATTGCGCGACGAACCGCGCACAGGGATGGCCGCGAATGAGGGCAGCGCAACCAGCAGACCCAGAATGATGACTGTGACTCGTCCAAAAACTGATTTCATAGTTGGCTCCTTGAGTGCTGCGAGGTGCGCGAGAAGCGAGCACCACTCTACCACGGGGAGCGTGCCGAATGCCTGGGTTTCCTGCCCGTGTGAAGTGTTTTGCATATGCGCTTGGAGGGCGAAGGGCCGATGGTCCGGCCAGCCGTATTGGATCGAGGTCGGGGCCTGCAGGCGCTCAATATTGGGAATATTAGCGTCTTGACAATAGTCGTTACAACAGATATATTAAAATCATGCTAGCAGAAGGTTCATCCGGGACGAAACGACGGCGGGCGGATTGTCCGGAGGAGGATGCGTTCCTGGATCTGCTGCGAACCTGCGACTTATTGTCACGTGCTCCGGCCCAACTATTGAAGACGGAGGACCTGTCGTCGACCCAATATAACGTTTTGCGCATCCTGCGAGGCACACCTGCCGGCCTTCCTTGCGGTGAAATTGCCAGCCGTATGATTACTCGAGACCCTGATATTACCCGCCTTCTCGACCGGCTTGAGAAGCGTGGCCTGATCTCACGCTGTCGCGAGACCAAGGACCGGCGGATGGTGATGGCGCGCATTACAGCCCATGGCCTCAAGATTCTCACCAACCTGGACGAACCGGTGAGAGAGTCCCACCGTAAGCAATTGGGGCACTTGGGGAAGGGAAGGCTTCAGGAACTTGCAGAATTACTCGGTCAGGCCCGCTCCCGGGCTGGCTGATTTTCAACTCTATTATTCGTTGCAACGATTATCGTCGTGACGCATCTAAACAAGTACGGAAAGGGGAATATCATGAGCACAGCCGTTACACCACAAGTCACCACCTGGACGATTGATCCAGTCCATTCTGTCGCAGAATTCAAAGTAAAACACATGATGATTTCGAACGTGAAGGGACACTTTTCCAAAATCTCAGGGACGCTGACTCTGGATGAGGCCAACATCACAGAGTCGAAGGTGGAGGCCGCGATCGACGTAGCCTCGATCGAGACTCGAGACCCGCAGCGCGACGCCCATCTGAAGAGCGCCGACTTTTTCGATGCCGAGAAGTTCCCAACTATGTCGTTTAAATCGTCCGGCATCAGGCGTACAGGAAATGGAGAGTTGGCAGTTGAAGGAGACCTTACGATCCACGGTGTGACGCGCAAGGTGACTTTCGCGGTGGAGGGGCCAACGCCGGCGACCAAGGATCCCTGGGGGAATACACGGGTCGGTATATCGGCAACGACGAAGATCAGCCGCAAAGACTTCGGCCTGACCTGGAACGCGGCTCTCGAGACTGGTGGCATTCTCGTCGGGGACGAGGCAGCCATCACGCTCGACGTGGAATTCATAAAAGCCTAAACATCGAACGCGCGGCTCAGTCAAAATTGCTGTGCAGCGCAGAAACGAGAAGAAGTTATGTCGCTACGCCCAGTCAAACAGATTATTCAACCGAAGCCTACGATCGAAGGAGCAGGCGTCAAGCTGCAACGCGCCTTCGGTTTCGGCAAGACGAAGGACTTTGATCCATTCCTCTTGCTGGACGATTTCCGCAACGATAATCCGAATGATTATCGGGCTGGATTTCCATGGCATCCGCACCGCGGCATTGAAACGATTACCTACGTTCTTGCCGGATCTGTTGAGCATGGCGACAGTCTCGGCAATCAGGGCAAGATGACCGCCGGCGATGTGCAATGGATGACGGCCGGTAGTGGAATCCTGCACCAGGAGATGCCCAAAGGAGATGCTCAGGGACGCATGCACGGATTTCAGTTGTGGGCGAACCTGCCTTCATCGCTGAAGATGACCGATCCGCGGTACCAGGATATTCCTGCGGCCGCGATCCCGGAGGTCACAGATGACGACGGCACACATGTGCGTGTCATCTGCGGTGAATTCTGGGGAAAGAGAGGACCGGTGGAAGGCGTGGCGGCCGATCCAAGCTATCTCGACATCTCGGTCGCTCCGAACCAACGGAAGCGGCTCAAGATTGAGACGACGCGGAATGCCTTCGCCTATGTGTTTGCGGGTTCCGGAAGCTTCCGTGATGCATCCGATCCGCGCGCGGTTCTGACCGAACACGCTGCTGACCCAAATGCTCCGGCAAAATACGAGGTTGGCAATCACTCGCTGGTCTTGTTCGACCGCGGTGACGAGATCACTGTGCAGGCTGGGCCCGAAGGAATTCGATTCCTGCTTGTGTCGGGTAAGCCGATCGAGGAACCCGTGGCGTGGTACGGTCCGATCGTGATGAACACCCAAGAGCAATTGCGCCAGGCGATGTCTGAACTTCAAACTGGCGAATTCATAAAGCATCGCTGATTGAAGGAATCGCGTCTCCGCGTCCGGTCCGCCGCTCCATCTACATCACTCAATTCCTCTGGCAGGCGGGATATCCCGTCTGCCAGTCTCATTTTTCGAATCCAAGTCGACCCGCTGATTTGCGTCCGGGGAACTCCCGGCGTCAGAATACTTATAACTAGGTATTTTAGGAAACGATCGGATCGCAATTATGTTGATTCACGAACTGAGCGAAAAGGAATGCCGCGAAGTGTTGACGCGCGGTTCACTTGGGAGAATCGGGTGTTCTCTCGACAACCAGCCCTATGTAGTGCCGATTCATTTTGTCTATGAGCCGGATTACCTGTATGTGCTGTCGACGCTGGGACAGAAGATCAAATGGATGCGCAAGAACCCGATGGTTTGCTTGCAGATGGACGAAATTACGGCTCCGTCAGAATGGGCGAGCGTCATCGTCAATGGGACGTACCAGGAATTGATCGAGCCACAGTTTTCGGACGAGCGCTCGCACGCCCGAAACCTCCTGCAGAAGCAACATCAATGGTGGTTGAATCCGCTGGCCGAGCGGCAAACGCGCTCGAATGACGCGTTGATTGAACCGCTGTTCTTTCGCATTCGAGCGGATTCAATAAGCGGCCTTCGTGCGACGGCCGATTGAGAAGACGGTGGGCGGGAGATCGGATCCGCGCATGCGTAACCCGATCGTCGCCAAAAACATCTCATTTACCGGCGACGGTTCGGCGGTCCATAACAGCGTTCAGATATGACGACGGAGTTGCACGATGAAGATTGACCCCTTAGCTGGAACACTCCCTAATTCTTCAGCTCTGGTTGATGTGCCCAGGCTGATCACGGCTTATTATGTCGAGCGCCCGGATCCGAGCATCCCGGAACAGCGGGTCGCGTTTGGCACGTCGGGTCACAGAGGGTCCGCGCTCAACCGAACATTTAATGAGCAGCATATTCTGGCTACAACACAGGCCATCTGTGCCTATCGGCGACGCCACCGAATCACCGGCCCGCTGTTTCTTGGGAAAGATACGCACGCTCTTTCAGAACCTGCATTCGTGACCGCCCTTGAAGTCCTGGCGGCGAACAATGTCGAAGTGATGATTGCGAAAGAGGAGGAATACACACCGACTCCCGTCATTTCTCACGGCATCCTCACCTACAATCGCGGACGCAAGTCCGGACTTGGCGATGGAATCGTGATTACACCTTCGCACAATCCTCCTGAGGACGGCGGGTTCAAATACAATCCCCCGACTGGCGGACCCGCGGACACGGCAATCACGAAGTGGATCGAGACGAAGGCGAATGAATATCTCGAGAAGAAGTTGCGCGGCGTGAAGCGTGTACCGTTCCAGCAGGCGCTGCACTCGTCGACAACGCACAAGCATGACTATGTCGACGCATACGTGAACGACCTCGGGAACGTTCTTGATATGGATGCGATTCGAGCGCAGGGACTGAAACTCGGAGTCGATCCGCTCGGAGGCGCCGGAGTTCACTATTGGCCGCGCATCGCGGACCGCTACAAGCTCGACCTTACGGTCGTCAATGACGTGGTGGATCCTACTTTCCGCTTCATGACGCTCGATTGGGATGGGCGAATCCGCATGGATCCTTCTTCGCCGTACGCGATGCGCTCGCTCATCTCGTTGAAGGATAAGTTTGACATCGCGTTCGCGTGCGATACGGACCATGATCGCCATGGTGTTGTGGCGAAGAGTGTCGGCCTGTTGCCGCCGAATCACTACCTTGCGGTTTGCATCTATTATCTTTTTTCGAACCGGCCTGAATGGCGCAACAAGATTAGCGTGGGAAAGACGATCGTCAGCAGCAGTATCATCGACCGCGTCGCCGCGAAGATCGGGAAAGACCTCTACGAGGTGCCGGTCGGATTCAAATGGTTTGTCAAAGGTCTGCTGAGCGGATCGCTTGGCTTCGGCGGCGAAGAAAGTGCCGGAGCCTCATTCCTGCGTCGGGATGGCACCGTTTGGACTACCGACAAAGATGGAATGATTCCGGCGCTCCTTTCCGCCGAAATAACCGCAAAGCTGGGAAAGGATCCGGGCGAAATCTATTTGGACCTTACACAGGAACTGGGTTCTCCAGTTTATGAACGCATCGAAGCGTGTGCGACTCGCGACGAGAAAGCTGTTCTGGCAAAGCTCTCGCCTGAACATGTGCATGTAGCGGAACTGGCTGGAGATCGAATCGAAAAAATCGTTACGACGGCGCCCGGCGACGGCGAGCCGATCGGAGGCGTGAAGGTGATGACCGAGAATGGATGGTTTGCCGCTCGGCCGTCGGGTACCGAAGAGATCTACAAGATCTACGCGGAAAGCTTCAAAGGACGCGAACATCTACTGCGAATCCAGGAAGAGGCGCAGCAAATCGTACGCGGAGCCTTGGCAGCCGCCGGCCAGCCGGCCGCGTGACACTTCTTTTTTGGGGATCAAATGGTGGATCGAACGAAAAACCTCGCGGCAGACTCTCTGTCGCCCGCCCTCACTGAGTTGGCATTGGACTTGCGCTGGTCGTGGAACCATTCCACAGATGGTCTCTGGAGACGTCTCGATCCAGAACTCTGGGAGCAGACGCACAATCCCTGGGTCGTGCTGCAGACTGTCTCACGCCAGGCGATCGACGAAGCCAGTGCCGATGCTGCTTTTCGCAAAGAGGTCGATCGCATGCTTGAACGGAAGCACGAGATCGAGAGTCAGGCGGCGTGGTTTCAAACGGCGCATCCGGAAGCCGCTCTCGCCCGCATTGCCTATTTCAGCATGGAATTCATGTTGAGCGAGGCGCTTCCCATTTATTCCGGAGGGCTCGGCAATGTCGCGGGAGATCAGCTCAAGGCAGCAAGTGATTTGGGCGTGCCGGCATTCGGAGTCGGGCTGCTTTATCAACGAGGCTATTTTCGCCAGGAGATCGACCGCAACGGCTATCAGCAGGCGCTTTATCCTTACAACGATCCCGGTCAACTTCCCATCGAGCCCCTGCGAGATGCAAAAGGTGAGTGGCTGAGGATTCCATTGCAGCTTCCCGAGTCCATGCTTTGGGTGCGTACCTGGCAGGCTCAAGTTGGAAGAACGAAACTGTACTTGCTCGATACCAACGACCCCGCCAATCTGCCCACGCATCGCGGCATTACCAGTGAGTTATATGGAGGCGGCCCGGAGCTGCGACTTCAGCAGGAAATGGTTTTAGGAATAGCTGGCTGGAGACTGCTCTCAGTCCTCGGTCTTGACCCCGATGTGTGCCATCTGAATGAAGGCCATGCTGCTTTCGCCACCCTCGAGCGGGCCTTCAACTACATGCAAGACAACGGGCAGCCTTTCCATGTCGCTTTGACGGTGACAAGGGCCGGAAATCTGTTCACAACCCACACTCCAGTAGAAGCGGGGTTCGACCGTTTCGTCCCAGACTTGATGAAGCAGTACCTCGGGAGATATGCCGAGCACGAACTGAGGATCGGGTTCGACGAACTGATGGCCTTGGGAAGGAAGAATCAGTTCGACAACTCCGAACCCTTCAACATGGCATATCTGGCGGTTCACGGAAGCGGCGCCGTCAACGGCGTGAGTGAACTTCATGGCAAGGTCAGTCGGAGAATTTTTCAGCCGATCTTCCCTCGATGGCCTGAGGCCGAGGTGCCCATCGGCTATGTCACGAACGGAGTTCATGTTCCGACCTGGGACTCAGCGGAAGCCGACGAGTTGTGGACCAGGACTTGCGGTGTGGATCGTTGGAAGGGAACGATGGAAAGTGTCGAGAGCGTGAAGAACGCGAGCGATGCGGAGTTATGGAGTTTCCGAACCACCGCATGTCAGTCGCTCGTCGAGTATGCCCGCAAACGCCTCTCGCGGCAGAGAATGCATCAAGGCGCAACGCAGCGGGAAATCAGTCAAGCTGATTCTGTTTTCGATCCGGGTGCATTGACCATCGGCTTTGCACGCCGCTTCGCAACCTACAAACGCCCAAATCTCCTGCTACACGATCCCGAGCGGTTGGTCCGTATCCTTACGAATCGAGAGCGTCCGGTTCAACTCATTCTCGCCGGCAAAGCGCATCCCCAGGACGTAAGCGGTCAGGCGATGATCAAGCAGTGGAGTGACTTCATTTTGCGCTCTGATGTTCGTTCGAGCGTTGCGTTCTTGAGTGATTATGATCTTCTTTTGACCTCGCATCTGGTGCAAGGTGTGGACCTGTGGCTCAATACGCCACGACGGCCCTGGGAAGCGTCCGGCACCAGTGGTATGAAAGTTCTGGTGAACGGAGGCCTGAACTTATCCGAACTGGATGGTTGGTGGGCGGAAGCATACACGCCTGAAGTAGGTTGGCCTCTGGGAGATGGGCAAGAACACGGAGACGATCAGAGTTGGGACGCGCACGAAGCCGAAGAGCTATACGATCTCCTTGAGAATGAGGTAATTCCCTCGTTCTACGCTCGCGATGACCACGGAATTCCGAAAACCTGGGTAACGAAAATGCGCGCGAGTATGGTGCAGTTGACGCCGCGGTTTTCATCCAATCGAGCTGTGCGCGAGTACGTGGAGAACTACTACTTATCGGCAGCCAGGTCCTACCGTGAGCGGGTCGGGAATGGCGGCCAAGTGGGCGTCGACCTGTCGAACTGGCTAATGTCGGTTACGCAGCAGTGGTCCAATATAAAATTCGGCACCGTGAATACGCGGATGGAAGGTGGGCAGATTCTTTTTGAAGTACAAGTCTTCTTCGGTGGATTCGATCCGGATGATGCCGCTGTCGAACTCTATGCTGAGTCTGAGAACGCTCGACCATTCCGCCAAAAGATGGATCGGGTCCCCAAGGTCGATAGAGACTATGTCTTGTACTCGGCCAGAGTGCCCTCAAACCGGGCCGCGAGCGACTACACGCCGCGCGTGATCCCGTGTAATCCCAAGGCGCTGTTGCCTCTTGAGGCGACGCAGATTTTGTGGGCCCGGTGAGTGTATGTCGAGAGGCGTGCTTCAGGAGGAACAGCCTCCTATAGTCCCCAACGGAGAGATCTTGGGAGTCCCTCAATTCGAGGGTGCCTTCTGCAAGTCATCGTAGAACTTTTGCAGCACAAAGAAAGCCTGTTTCTTCTCTCCGTGCTCGTCCACTAGACCCTTCCGGTTGAAGTAATCTTGAATGTGCGGCAAAGTTCGACGCGGACTCCGAAAATCTTTCAGTATCCAGGGCGTCATTCCCCGCAGAAAAGTGATCCGCTTCAACATGGCAATCTGGTGCTGATACAGGTTCGCTTGATATTCCTCCGTCCAACGCGTTCGGATGTCACCGTGATAGCCGAAGAGTGCGTCACCCCCGAATTCACTCATGATCAGGGGCTTGTCGTACTTTGAAATCCAGTCCGTCACGTCTGCGTCTTCAGGCCTATGGACGTACCAACCGATATATTCGTTGTTCCCCAGCACATCCAGATCGCCGGCAATCGGATCGTTGATCTGAATTTTGAAGCGGCCGTTCTCAGAACTTTCTTCGGCCTGAAGCGCGGCAGAGACGAGGCGCGTCGGATCGGCCGCGTGGGCATCATGAATCAGCTGGCGCAAGAAATGGTTCCGAGCATCACCAATAGGAGTTTCATTGCCAACCGAATAAATAATGAGTGCGGCTCGATTGTGATCACGCGTGATCATTTCGTTCAGTTGATTTTCGGCGTTGCGGAGCGTATCGGGATTTTCCCATTGGATGGTCCAGTAAACAGGAATTTCTCCCCACACCATCACGCCCATTTGGTCGGCCATGCGCAGCATCGCTTCATTGTGGGGATAGTGCGCGAGGCGGACGAAGTTACAGCCGAGTTCCTTTACCCAGCCGAGAAGCGTGCGGGCATCGTCATCGCTCCAACTCCGGCCGGGACGCGTGGGAGCTTCTTCATGCATGTCAATCCCGCGCAAGAATACGGGCTTTCCGTTAAGCAAAATATCAGTGCCACGCACTTCGATGGAACGGAATCCAATCCGATCCGTGACGCGATCGGTTTCGCTGCTGATTTCAACCGTGTAGAGCTTGGGATTCTCCGGAGACCAGAGTGTGAGATCTGTGTCAAAGGAGAAATCCGCACGGCCCTTGGCGTCGGTACGAAGTTTCTTATCGACTCGGGCCTCCGGAATACGAATCGTCATTTCTTGCTGAAGCCTCGGCCCGTTGAGTTGTAGCCAACCCTGTAGGCGGTGGGTCGAGCCCTTGTCGAGTTGAATGGAATAATCCTGAATGAACGTCTCCGGCGTTTCCACCAGCATCACAGGCCGCGTGATTCCGCCGTAATTCCACCAATCGGTGTTCACGGTCGGTACGTGGTCTCTCGCCCGAGTGTTGTTGACTCTTAAGACGAGAAAGTTGCTCTGCGGCCGCACCAGGTCTGTGATCTCAAAGTCGAAAGGAGTGAAGCCACCCTCGTGGTGGCCAAGAACCTGTCCGTTCAGGAAAACGTCAGCCATGTAGTTGGTCGCGCCGAAATGCACAAACAACCTCTTGTTCGGCGGTTTGACGTAATCGAACGACCGCTTGTACCAGACACTACCCTCATAAAAGAGCAGCGACTCACGTTGCGTGTTCCAGTCGCCGGGAACGTTGAGCTGGCCGGACGTATCGAAATCGTATTCAACCAACTCCGAGTCGGACTTCGGCTTGTAATTCTTATAAAAGGCGGAGTTGCCTTTTAGCAGTTGGCCGCGATAGTCGATTCCCCCCACATCGTAGGGGTCGACAATCACTTTCCACTGTCCATCCAGGCTGGTCGTTTCCCGTCCTCCGATGTTCTGGATGAGAGGAGAGAGTTGCGCGCAGCTTTGCTCCGAGAAAAATGCCACGCAACATAGGAGTGACATGGCTCCGAGCGTTGTTGCGATGAATCTTGATGTTCTGGTCTTCGCCGCGCGGCCGATCTCGATGTTCTCCGCTCTGACGAATCCGAAAAAATGTGATACCAAGCCAACGCAGTGGTTGGCCAAGGATGAGTGCCAATGCATCGATGCTCCTTATGCTCGCAAGAACGCAAGCCTACAGTTTAGTACTCAATATTGCGATTGCGCAGCGCCGGCTCCTTTTCGGCGATTGCATATAAGACTCTGCTAACGTTGTGTCGAGGTGTTGCGAAGAGAAACCAGTTCGTATGAAGACAGAACTTGTTTCCTAAAGTCCGCCCCCCCATCGCCGATATATCTGGAAGGAAAGGCGATAAAGAAGTAAGCGCTTCGCCAGCGAGAATGAGTTATATCTCATGAATAGCATACGAGCTCTTATCGTAGACGATTCCTCCGTGATGCGGAAAATTGTGGAACGCTCACTCCGTCAGGCAGGGGTTGAACTCAGCAAAGTGCTCGAAGCAGGGAACGGAGCTGAGGCGCTAGCGGTGTTGGCGGAAAACCAGGTCGACCTGATTCTATGTGACATCAATATGCCGGTCATGGATGGCCTGGAGTTTGTGAAATCTCTCTCCGGAGTCGCGAACGCGAAAGACGCGCCGGTGGTCATGATCACCACCGAAGGAAGCGAGTCTCATGTGGTTCAAGCATTGTCCTCCGGAGCCAAGGGCTACATTCGCAAGCCGTTTACTCCCGATCAGGTCAGAGAACGTGTCATTCCTTTATTGGCGGTGAAAGCATGAGTGTCCCGAGCGATTCTGTGGCGGCGGAGAACGGCCACCAAGTCTGGCTTCCGGTGCTGGAAGTGGCGGCGCGGGAAGTTTTTGAACTCATGCTGGGCTGCGAATTGACACCGGCCAGCACTCCTGAGGAAACTGACGATCAACTGGACATGACGTCGATGGTCGGGCTTGCCGGACGGCTGTGTGGCGTCATGAGTATTCGGTCCAGCCGCAAAGCCGCGGGGCTCATGGCATCGAAGATGCTGGGCGTCGATCCCGCCAAGGTCGGCCCCGAAACCACCGACGCGTTCGGCGAAGTTTGTAATATGATCGCCGGCAACTTCAAGAATAAGATTTCTGGCTTAAGTGACGGTTGCATGTTGTCGGTTCCCACCGTCATCACCGGCAACGACTATATTCTGCACGCTCTGGCAGATTCTGCTGGTCTGGAAGTTAGATTTCTTTTCGAGACCATGCCGATCGTGATCGCTCTGCAGATTCACAGTTAGTTCTGGCATGCTCTGCCAGTTGCCGAGAGTTTAGGCCGATCTCGTAGAGAAAATGCTGCGCGGATCTTGCGGGGCCGATCCGCTTCAGCCCATCAAGCTCTGCGCTGATATTCGTTTTCCCCCCACCAAACTAGATCGTAGTAATCGATGCGCGCTGAGAATTCCAAATTCCCCTATCGCAGAATCAGCCACGCGACGTGGAGGCTCCGAATACCGTGGAGACAAGCTCACAGATTTCTCCAACGGCCTCGTCGAGTTCGAAGGTGAAGCGTACCAGGTCTACTCCTTCCAGATCGCGGTGCTCTTGTAGAAGGATCGTCCAGGCAGGATCGAGGACGAGGTCTACCTTCTGCCGCTGGTAATATCCATAGCCCATTCCGCGCACGCGGCAGAGGAGGTCGCTTAGATGAACCAGCGCGACAAGCGGCCGGGCCGTGGCGCTTTCTTCCGGCGTGTGATGATGAGCGATGACTTCCAGTATGTCGGGCGCCAGGTGCCAATGTTCAGCGAGTGCATATCCAGTCTCGCAATGAGAGAATCCCATGACAGACCGTTCCGCCTCATCGAGGGAAATCTGTTCTCGACACGCGAGTTCAAGCGCCGGCGCAAACTCTTTCGAGAAGGCGATGCAGTTGACTACGAAGCCCAGATCATGCAATAACCCCGCCGTGTACGCTTTTTCTCCGTCGGCGGAGGCAAGCTTCTCGCTGAACTTCCGGCAGACCATCGCGCAGCCGAGGGAATGTCTCCAAAAAGTTCCGGGATCGAGAACCCATTTGTTCCTCGGAAACGCCTGTCCCATGCAGCACGTGAGAAGGATCGCTTCCACGCGCCGCAATCCGAGAGCCATGACCGCACCGCTGACGGACTTCGGCGCTTGTGCCAGCCCGAATAGCGGAGAACTCGCGATGCGAAGACATTGCGCCGCGATCGTATTGTCATAAGAGACCAGACGCACAACTTCGGACACTCTGGTGTCATCTGCGGGACCGCGGAGCAGGTCCAGCAGCGGCAGCAGGACACTTGGAATGGAGGGCGTGGCCTCAATACTTTGTACGCGCTCGCGAATCATTTTCTCGATCGATGGATTCATAGCTTGCCACTCTTGAGCGATGGCTTCCAGTACCCGATCGCCCCCGGAAAATGGACCAGGTGAAACTTGTCATTCAACTTCATCAGTGACTCCGAGGTCCCGAGAAAGAAGTAACCGCCAAAGTTAAGGTTGCTGAAGAAATGGTCGACGACCTTCGACTTCGAGGCGCCATCGAAGTAAATCAGTACGTTGCAGCAGAAAATAAGGTCCATCCCCTTCATAAAAAGCATTCTGGAATCATCCTGCAGGTTGAGCCGGCTGAAGGTGATGAGTTTCTTGACCTCTGGACGCACCTGCAGTTTCTTTTCGTCGACCGCGCTGAAGTACTTGCGCTTGAAATAGTCCGATGTCGCTCGCAGCGCATAGTCGCCGTAAATCCCCGCCTTGGCCTTCTCGACCGAGCGGTCATTCAAATCGGTGGCCAGGATCTCAACGGTCCATCCCTTCAGCAGTCCCTCGGTTTCTTCGAGCATGTTCATCGCCAAGGTGTAGGATTCTTCGCCGGTGGAGCATCCCGCGCTCCAAATGCGCAGCCGCTTCGTTACCTGCTTGATCTTCTCTGCCGCCAGTTCAGGAAGAATCACCTTGCGCAGCGCGTCGAGCTGCGGCTGGCTGCGAAACAGGCAGGTCTCGCCGATCGTAAGTTCGTTCAGCAGTTGTCGCAACTCGGCGTCACGGCTGGCATGCGCGGTGAGCCGGTCCCAGTATTCCCGCGGAGTCTTGACCTCCAATTCTTTCATCCTGCGCCCGCAGCCATCGACCAGCAGGTAGAGTTTCTCCTCGAGCTGGAAGATTCCGGAAACCTTGTAGACCAGGTCGCGGATCTGCCGGAAGATAGGATCGACAGGTTCGCCGGTCTTGAAGGGCGAAGTCCTGACGCTCGGAGTTTGCGTCGCAGTTGTCATTTTGCTTGAGTCTCCGCAGAAGCGACATGCATCGGGGTCATGGCAGCACGAGGCGCGCGGCTCTGCTGCACCCGCCGCGTGATTTCCATCGCCAACTGCTCCAGCGGATACACGCCGTCCGCCTGACCTGCCGCATAAACCAGGCCAGGCATCCCCCAAACAACCGCGGAGGCTTCATCCTGAATAATCACCTCTCCACCCGCCTCGCGAATCTGTCGCGCTCCTGCGACTCCGTCCGATCCCATGCCGGTCATGACCACACCCAGAACGTTGGCTCGGCAAGCCACGGCCGCTGAGCGGAACAGCACGTCCACAGCCGGGCGGCAGGAGTGCTGTGGAGGCTCCTGGTTCAGGTTGAGGCGCCAATACACTCCGGCGCGCGCCACGGTCATGTGAAAGTTTCCCGGCGCGATCCACGCGTGTCCGGGCTCGAGATTTACTCCCGCCCGCCCCTCGGCAATCGGAATGTTGGACTGGTGCGACAGACGCTCCGCCAGAAGATGCGTAAAGATTGGCGGCATGTGCTGCACGACGACAATCGGAACGGGGAAATCCGGCGGTATCCGCGGCAGGACTTCCGCAAGAGCATTCGGGCCGCCGGTCGAAGTCCCGATCACGACGATGTCGATCGGATGCTTCAGCCGCGGCCGTGCCAGCACTGCGGGACGCGGGGAAGGCAGAGTCTTGAGCTTTGGCCCAGAACCGGGGCAGAGCGCTTTGATCTTCGGAATCAACTCGGCGCGAACCGATTCGATGGCAGCCTCCGCGCTGCCCGTGTTGCTGGGCTTGGTGGCATAGTCGGATGCGCCTAAGGAGAGAGCGTCGAGCGTGGCGGCCGCACCCCGCTCGGTTAGCGTGCTGAACATGATCACCGGAAGGCGCGGATGCGTCTTGCGGATCTCCGCCAAGGCCTCCAGGCCATTCATCACCGGCATCTCGATGTCGAGCGTAACCAGGTCGGGATGGAGCTGCGAGATCTTCGCCAGCGCGATGCGCCCATCGCCGGCCGAGGCGAGCACGTCGAGTTCGGGATCCTTCGCCAGCGTGTCGCACAGCAGCCTGCGAATCACCACCGAATCGTCGACCACCAGAATGCGGATCCTGCCCATCGTAGAGTGTCCTCGTTCCATGCTCCCCTAGCGGATCCCGGCAGTGAGCCTTATGCGCCGGCCTGGGCTGCCCTGCTTCTGGCCGCAACTGTTCCTGCGGGCCGCCCGGCAGCGTCACCGTTGTTGATCTTGAATTGCTCGACCAGTCGCCGCAGTTCGGCCGAGGTCTCGACCAGTTGCTGGGCCGCCTTCTGCGTGTCGTTGGCCCCGCGCGACGTGCTCTCTGCCGCCTGTGCCACGCCCGCGATGTTGCTCGTGATCTCCCCGCTGCCATGTGCCGCTTCGCTCACGTTGCGCGCCATCTCGTTGGTGGTTGCATTCTGTTCTTCAACCGCCGTGGCAATGGTGCTCGAGATGCCGTTGATCTGGTTGATGACATCGCTGATGGTTGCAATGGCGTCGACCGCCGCCTTGGTGTCGGTCTGAATCGCTTCGATCTTGCGGCTGATGTCTTCGGTGGCCTTGGCGGTCTCCTTGGCCAGTTCTTTGACCTCATTGGCGACGACGGCGAAACCTTTGCCAGCCTCTCCAGCGCGAGCGGCTTCGATGGTGGCATTGAGGGCGAGCAGGTTGGTTTGCTGTGCGATGGAGGTGATGACCTTGATGACCTGGCCGATCTCGGCGGAGGAGTCGCCCAGCTTGGAGACGGTGGCCGTGGTGGCTTCGGCGACCTTAACGGCGGAGGTGGCGACTCTAGCGGCCTCGGTGGCATTCTTGGCGATTTCCTTGATGCTGGCGCCCATCTCTTCTGAGCCGGTGGCGACCGTCTGCAGGTTCTGGCTCACCTGCTGCGTAGCATCGGAAACCACCTTTGCCTGCGCTGACGTCTCTTCGGAATTGGCGCTGATCTGCTGGCTGGTCGCAGAGAGTTCCGTGCTGGCACTGGCAACGTGCACGGAAGTTCCGGCAATCGCGTGGATCACTTCGTGCAGATTATTCTTCATCCGGTTGAGAGCAGATGTTGCCTCTCCGATCTCGTCCTGCGACTGCACCGGTAGATCCGGCACGGAGAGATCATTTGCGGCAATCTTGTTTGCGAGTGCCACGGACGCTGCCAGTGGTTTCACGACTAGTTTGCGAACGAGGACAAAAACGACACCGGCCGCGGTCAGCAGGATGAGGAGGCTGGAGAGAAACAGGGCGATCGAATTCGAACTCGCAGTCTTGATGAGGCCCTCCGTGGACGCCTTCACCGCGAAGGCTCCCCGCAGATCCCCAGCTTTCATGCCCTCCTTGGTGTAACCGAAGGGATCCTTTTCTCCAACCGGATCGCCATGGCACATCAGGCAGTCCTCAGTAAGACGGACGGGCTGGGCATACCGCATGAATTCTTTTCCGTTTTCGAGTTCGCGCTCGGAAAACTCCGTGAGTGATGGATCTCTCTGAAATGCCTCGAGCGCGCGCCGTTCAAATTTGTCGGGCTGATGCTTGGGATCGCGCGGATTCAGCGACGGCGTCTGAAACTCCATCTCCTTATCGTGGGCATATTGCTGCGCCACGCTCCAGGCCACCACCACCGGAACTTGTTGGATACTTTTGAAGTCTCCGGTGGGCACCATGGTCTTGATGTTTTCCGAGAACCAGGAGCGCGTGGCGCTCGACATCCCGGTAATCTGGCGAATTTTGTCGCGAAAGGCTTCCTCAGCCTGCTGATTGATCCGGCGCTGAGTGATCCAATAGCTGACCGCGGAAGTCAGGATGAAAGCCGCGACAATGGATCCGACAATCTTTCCCGTCAGCCTGGTTTTCGCAAACATGACACTCTCCTTCGTTTCAATGCTCCAGTTTGATCGTCACATCGCTGCGTGAGCTGCCATCGCCTTACCGGCTCGGGCTGGATCTGACGCGCCGTTGTTGATCTTGAATTGCTCGACCAGTCGCCGCAGTTCGGCCGAGGTCTCGACCAGTTGCTGGGCCGCCTTCTGCGTGTCATTGGCTCCGCGCGACGTGCTCTCCGCCGCCTGTGCCACGCCCGCGATGTTGCTCGTGATCTCCCCGCTGCCATGTGCCGCTTCGCTCACGTTGCGCGCCATCTCGTTGGTGGTTGCATTCTGTTCTTCGACCGCGGTGGCGATGGTGCTGGAGATGCCATTGATCTGGTTGATCACGTCGCTAATGGTCGCGATGGCATCGACCGCCGCTTTGGTGTCGGTCTGAATGGCTTCGATCTTGCGGCTGATGTCCTCGGTGGCCTTGGCGGTTTCCTTGGCCAGCTCTTTGACCTCGTTGGCGACGACGGCGAAGCCTTTGCCGGCCTCTCCGGCGCGGGCGGCTTCGATGGTGGCGTTCAGGGCGAGCAGATTGGTTTGTTGGGCGATGGAGGTGATGACCTTGATGACCTGGCCGATCTCGGTCGAGGAGTCGCCGAGTTTGGAGACGGTGGCCGTGGTGGTCTCTGCCACCTTGACGGCGGAGGTGGCGACCTTGGCGGCTTCGGTGGCGTTCTTGGCAATTTCCTTGATGCTGGCGCCCATCTCTTCGGCGCCGGTGGCGACCGTTTGCAGGTTCTGGCTGACTTGTTGAGTTGCGTCGGAAACTACCTTCGCCTGTGTCGAGGTTTCTTCGGAATTGGCGGTGATCTGCTGGCTCGTGCTGGAGAGTTCCTCGCTGGCGCTGGCTACATGCATCGAAGTGCCGGCGATCGATTGAATTACTTCGTGGAGATTATTCTTCATCTTGTTGAGCGCGAGGCCCGCCTTGCCAAGCTCGTCATTCGAAGTGATCTCCATGTCCTCGACCGTCAGGTCATTCGCGGCAATTTCCTGAATCATCTTGACCATGCGTGAGACAGCTCCCGTAACAGAGCGAATGATCAGGACAGCCATTCCTACGCCCATCAGGAATGCGGCAGCAGCGAGAATCAAGATCAGAGATATGGTCCTCGCCTCAACGCGTTCGTGCTCCGCCTGGGCCGTGTCCTCTAACTTCGCCGTCAGCTTCTCGAGTTCGTCGACAATTCCGTCTATTTCTTCTCGCAGTTGTTTCGCATGGGCATCGAACATCAGGTCAACCGCTGCTTTGGTATTACCCGCACGGCGCAACGCGATGGAGCTATCTTGAATTTTCTCCAACTCGCCGGAGGCGGCTAACAGACGGGCGAAGATCGCCTTTCCCCGTTCGGTCTGAAGCAGGGGTCCTAGCTTGTCGGTGTTCTCTTTCGCCTGGTCTGTCCCTTCCTGGCGATGCTTCAGCGCGTCGTCTTGCCCGGTAAGTAGGAAGGTTCGCGTGCCATTGATCTGCATCTCAAAGCCATCGTCGGCGCCGTAGGCGAGCCTTGTCTTTTCGGTCTGCTTGAGCACCTCGTCGGTCAGGTCGGAGAGCCTGTTGACCGAACTGTAGCTGACGTATCCCATGACGGCGATCATCAGGATCAAGACTCCAAAACCGACTCCCAGCTTCATTTTCAGACTGATCTTATTCACAGTACCCTCCAGCAAAATTCGTATAAGCCCGATGGCGCCCGGGCACTTGGGTCACGGTTCGAACCCCGATAGACCGCCGCAAGCCCGCACGATGCATTTATCGGCGCCGATGTCAGAGCCTTGAGTCGCGCTAGGCCACGAGCGCAACGCCCGCTCAAAAGGACACAACCAATCGAGTGGTGAGGACGGGGCCATCCCGTTCTTCGCACACTCCTCCCGGGTGATGCAGGAATTGGAAGTCCTCAATCAGGGCGAAATGCTTATTAATCGGTGCCTTGTAATAGTTCTCCAGTATCAATTCGCTGCGATAGTCAAAGCCCGCCGCAGGGTGCGTAGAGAACCGTAGCGCGGTGGCGGCAATACCCATAGAGTCATTAGGCCGCCTGGTCAAAGGAGCCTGCAGGATCGCTCCGCCGCCAATATGGTGTGTAAAGGGGCTGACATCACCATCGGCGTAGCCGTATTGGAAGAACGTGGCTAACTTGCGCTCGTCCTGTTTTCCCATCCAGGGGTGACGCCACCCGGACTGCTCGACCACCGTGTAAAAGCCCTGCGTGCCGGCTGCCATCCCTCCCGCGAAATGCTCCATCCGCCCATTCTCCCGCCAGTATCCGAAGCTTGCTCTCCCAGGATGCTCGCCCTGTCCAATGTTCCAGTTGTGTCCGGGTTCGATCATCGCGAGGGTTCCCATGCCTGCGGTCTCGAATATGCCGGCACTCAGCCCATTGTTTGTTGTGGGCCGAAGGAAGACGTTGATTCCGGGCTTCGGCTCAGGATAGGTCGGAAACGCCATGATCGTCGGACTGTAACCCATGGACGAGTTCAAGAAATCTCCTGCATTCTGGACGACAGCGAATTCCGTGTTCGCGTCGATCTTCCCGCCTTTGAGACGAAGCTTGTTCGAGAACAGCCTCTGCTCGTACCAGACTTCGTATAACGTCGTTCGCGAGCTGGCATCGATATTCGAATACACCTGCTCCGCGGCCTCATAACTTTCGCCAAACTGGCGCATGTGCTGTTTCAGTCGCACCAGTCCTGCGCCTCCCTCCAACCCGAATGCCTTCTTCCCATCCACCGGCATGAACAGATCGAACGAGTACCGGCCGAATCCGCTTGCCGGATCCGCTTCGTGATCGAATTCTTTCGACCAGTCGTAGACGAGCAAACCTTGAAACGAAATTCCATGCTCATTGAGCCGGCTAAGTGTCTTCCGTGGCTCGGAGATGACCATTGCGATGCCGTTTTTATCCGAGCTGCCTTCGGTGGATTTCGAATCTTGCGCAAGTGCGAGACTAGAGAATGCCAGCAGTGCCGCCTGACCAAACACCAGGCCCCACAACCGTCCAATGCTCACGCCGTCTGCCCTCCGACTGAGGCGCCGAGCGCGAACCCGCCTCACCTTAGGCATCGGCGAACGACGGCAAGACTTCACCTTTTGGACGTATCCTTAGGTCATTACCTTCTGTCCTTTGGTAACGACGTGTACTGTTCCTCGGCAGAAGATCGGGAATCGATCCGCTCACTATCCGTTTTCAGCCGCTCCCGCCACGTCCGCCATCTGGCACGCTTTCTCGATGTCGAGCACGTGCATCAGCCGGTCATTCAGCTTGTGGACGCCGAGAATCATGGCGCGGATATTGCCGCGCAGCGTCTGCGGAGGAGGCTCGAAAGTGCTCTCCTCGACCTCGACGACATCCCCGATTTCGTCCACCAGCAAACTGACTGCACCGTCCTCGGAGCGCACCACCACGTTCATAACGTGCGATTCTGGCGGAGCAGGTTTCAGTTCCAGCCGCCGCCGCAGGTCAACTGCAGTGACGATTTGCCCCCGCAGGTTGATCAGGCCGCTGACCACCGAAGGCGCGAGCGGCACCTGCGTCATGTCCAGCGAGTGGATGACTTCCTGGACGCCCTTCAATTCGACCCCGAACAGCAGGCCGTCAAGGTAAAACGTGCAAAACTGGAGAGCTGGCATGACTTAGTGGCCCCCTTCTGCCGCGTGCATGGCGGCGGGCGCCTGCGTGACCGGCTGCTCGCCGGCCGACGTGAGAATGGCGGGAATGTCGAGCAGCTCTGTGACCCGTTCGCCGATCACAACCGAGTACAGAACGCAGGGCCGCGTGGCCGGCGACTTCATCTCGGCCCGGTCCTCGACGATGTCCAGAATCCGGTCTACGACTAGGCCAAAGGAGCGGCCCTCCTGATTCAGAACCAGCACCTGGATGGGGCCTGAATCCGCTGCCGGAAGCGCCGGAAGTCCGCGCAGCCGGACGCGCCGCTCCTCCATCACAATATTGAGCCGGACCAGCGGCAGGATCTGGCCGCGGTACTGCGTCACCCACTGCTTGCCCGACATCTCCACCTGCGCGACGGGGAACTCCTCGAGTCGCGCCAGCGTGCTGAGCGGGATGGCCATCCGCGAATCGCCGTGGCCGGAGAAGAGAAGGAATGTCTGCTTTTCGGCCGCCCCCGCCGAGGCCTGCGCCGTTTTTTCCACCAGCGTGCGGTCGTGCGTTTCGCCGACCACGCTGGCGCGCTGGGCGAGGCCAAGCACGTCGAGGATGAGCGCCACCTTGCCGTCGCCCATGATGCTCGATCCAGCGAATGTCTTGACCGTCTTGAGCTGCTTGCGCAGCGGCTTCACCACGATTTCTTCGGTGTCGTTGATGCCGTCCACCACCAGCCCGAACTGGCGCTGGTCAGCCTGCAGCACCACGATGTTGACCGCGCCGTCCTGCTGCACCGCCTTAGAAGGTTCATCGACGAGATGCAACTCCCGGTTCAGATACACAAGAGGCAGCAAACTCCCGCGCAGACGGTGCACGGGAACACCGTGGACCATCTCAATTCCCGTCCCCGCCTGATCCGCCTCAAGGCGCACCAGTTCGAGCAGACTCACCTGGGGAATGGCGTAGCGATCGCGGCCGCAGGTCACGATCAAGGCAGGAATGATGGCCAAGGTCAGCGGAATCTTGACCCGCACGGTCGTGCCCTGTCCGCGTACCGACTGTATGTCGACCACGCCGCCGATCTTCTCCACATTGGTTTTGACGACGTCCATGCCCACGCCTCGACCGGAAACATTGGTGACTTTTTCCGCAGTCGAGAATCCCGGCAGGAAGATCAGATTGAAGATTTCCCTTTCAGACATTCGTCCGGCATGCTCGGCGGTGACCATGCCACGCTCGACGGCCTTTTGGCGGATGCGTTCGCGATTCAGACCCGCCCCGTCGTCGCTGATTTCGATGTTGACCTGGCCGCCTTCGTGAAAAGCTCTCAGAATCAGCCGCCCGGCGGGCGCTTTCCCGGCCTTGACCCGGTCCTCTGGGAGTTCGATGCCGTGGTCGACCGAATTGCGAACAAGATGCGTGAGCGGGTCCTTGATCGCCTCGATGATAGTTTTATCGAGCTCGGTCTCCTGGCCTTCCATCTCGATATTCACCTGTTTGCCGCAGCCAAGCGCGACGTCCCGCACGGTCCGCGGGAACTGTGCCCAGATATTGCCGATCGGCTGCATCCGGGTCTTCATCACTTCTTCCTGCAGTTCGGTTGCGATCAGATTCATGCGCTGGCAGATGGCGTTCAGTCCGGCGTTGTCGAGGGTGTTGGCAAATTGCAGAAGCTGGTTTCGCGCCAGCACCAGTTCGCCAACGAGCGTCATCACCTTGTCGAGAAGGTTCACCGCGACCCGGATGCTTTCCGAAGCCGCATCGCGAGGCTTGGATTCCAGGGTCTGCAAGGCGGCGGCAACGTCTTCCGCCTTGACCAAGCCAGGAGCTACGAGTATTTCGCCCAGGCGGCGCCGATCGCCGCGTTCCTGAGCTTCCAAGGCGCGCTCAACGTCCTCGGCCTGAACCAGTCCGCGTTCCACCAGCGCGCCGCCGATCTTTCCACGCACCGGCTTGCGGCCAGCGGAGTTGCTGGACTTCTTATGGGCGGGGGCGGAAACCGGGGTGGAAGGCAGCGAAGCCGGAGGTGCAGCTTGTACTGGCGCGGGCTCGGCCTTTGGACGTTCAGTCCGGTCTTGCACTTTCTCTGGTGATTTTGACGCCGCCTGATTTGCCGGCGAAGCCGAGACAGCCGCTGCAGGTACATTTCCCGCGCCAGCAAGGGTGGTCAGAGTCTCCCGCAGTTCCGGATAGTCCACCTGACCATCCTGGCCGGTGGACTGGATTTCCTTCAACATTTGTCGCACCGCATCGACCATTGTCAGCAGCGCCGTGGTGATCTCCGGTGTTAGCGTAAGTTGACCGTCTCGCAGCCGGGTTAGAAGGTTCTCACCTACATGCGCGACTTTTTCCAGTTTGTTAAATCCCAGAAATCCGCACGTACCTTTAATCGTGTGAATCGTGCGAAACACCCCGGCCAACGCTTCTTTGTCCTGCGGATTTTTCTCGAGGCCGACCAGGTCGCGGTCCAACCGGTCCAGGTTCTCGGCACTCTCGACAAGAAAATCCTGGACAATGTCACTGTCACTCATCGGCTGTTCCTCCCGATCTGGAATCACGTAACCAAAAACGGATAAATCAGGGTTTGATCTAACTCGGAAACATCGCGCGGTCCGATCGTGAACCCTTCTCCGTCTCCTTCCTTATCGTCAGCCTGGGAATCTTCGTTAGTCGATTCATCCGGCAAACTGACGTAGGTTTGGGGACAGGATGTGCAAAACCTCAGCTTTAGGCCTTGCAATGGCGGGTCCATTGTGGAACGGAATGTTTACGCCAAAGGACGTACTGAAGAACGGGCAGGGGTGAAGGAATCTCGCGCGGAACAAGAAAAATGGCGAGTGCTGCTGCCGCACTCGCCGAAAAATAATCGCGGATTAGAATCCATTATTGTTCGAGCTGATTTAGGAAACAGGGAAGGGGCCCCCCTACCAGTTCCCATCGCGATTTACCAGATTCGTTAAAGACTGCTCATCTCACGCCGAGCAATATGTCTACCGTTAACTGATCGAGAAGTTCGTACGGCAGCCGCTTGGCGGCAATCTCATCTTTGTTGAAGATGTGTGCCAGCAAGGCCGCCGATCCCGCGTCCGAATAGCGGCCGGTGGCAGGCGTGCCCGGCGGAGTGGCCGTGACCGTCTTCAGAATGTTTTGAATTTCGCGATCCGCGTTCCAGCGCGCGGCCTTTTCTTTGAGAATCAGGTAAGTGCGCATACACCCGCGGGCAAAGTCTTTTACCCCAGTGTGATCCTCGGTGCGATAGGCATGCGCGTCGAAGTGACGCGGGCCGGCGTATCCGACGTCCTCAAGGAACTTCACCAGCCAGAACGCCGACCGGAGGTTGGCAGACCCAAACCGCAGATCCTGGTCGTAGCGGCCGGGCATCTGATCGTTCAGATCGATGTGAAATAGTTTGCCCGCATCCCAAGCCTGTGCCACCGCGTGAGTGAAATTTAATCCTGACATGTGTTCATGGGCGACCTCAGGATTTACTCCCACCATTTCAGGGTGATCCAGGGTCGGAATGAATCCGAGATAATTCCCCGTGGTGGCCATATAGATGTCGGCGCGCGGCTCGTTGGGCTTGGCTTCCAGGGCAAAGCGGAAACCATACCCGCGCTTGATGTTGTATTCGCAGAGATAGTTGATGGCCTCGCGCAGGTGTTTGATGGCCTCATCGGCCCGGCGGCAGGCGTCGGTTTCGACGCCTTCGCGTCCACCCCACAACACGAATATCTTCGCGCCTAGTTCCGCGCCCAGATCCATAGCTTTCATCGTTTTCTGCAACGCATACGCGCGCACCTCGGGATCGTTGGCGGTGAAGGCTCCGTCACGAAAGACAGGATGGTAAAAAAGAGACACGGTCGCCATCGGCACAACGATCCCGTTTTGCTGACAAGCCTTCTGGAACTCGCGCACGATGCGGTCACGCTCCGCGGGCGTCGCGTCGATCGGCACCAGATCGTTATCGTGCAGGTTCACGCCCCAGGCGCCGACTTCAGCCAGAAGCGAGACAATGTCGACGGGAGAAATTGTTGGGCGCGTGACGTCGCCGAAGGGATCGCGGCCCCGGTTGGCAATCGTCCACAATCCAAAAGAGAATTTATGTTCGGGCTTCGGAGCGTAGGCTCCGTTGTTGCTGGTCATGATGGCTTATCCCTGCTTTCTTTGAAATTGAACAGATAAAATTTCGCGGCCACTCAATCACCGCCTGAACAACCGCTCGACCAAATCTCCTCAAGTCAGTTGGGATGCTCCGCTTCTGGAGAATTCAACGCCGGCGGGGAAGAGGACATTTTGCGTACCAGGTCTTCACTCGCCTTGTCTTCCTTCTCCCGTAGTTCGCGAACTTTGGCGAACTCCTTTTGTGATTCCACCGTTTTTCCCATCTCCTGATAAATACGGCCGAGGCGATAGTGCGCATCCGGTTCAGCCGGACCGAGGGCAATCGCGTGCTGCAGTGCTGCAATGGCATCGGGATAGTGCTTTTGCTGCGCGAGAATCACGCCGAGGTCAATCGACGCAATCCGAATATCGTTCTTCAAATGAACGGCCTTCCGAAGAAAAGAGACGGCATCCTCCGGATGGTTCGTCTTCATCGCGATGTCACCGAGATACGCCAGGGCTTGAGCGTTGTCTGCATCAACGGTCAACTCGGCCTCAAACTCTCGCCGCGCATCGTCATATTGATGCGACTTCCAATAGAGGTAGCCCAGACCAAAGTGAACGTTCGGTTCGTGCGGGGCGGCTTGCGCGGCGGCTTGGAATTCTGCAATGGCCTCGGAGGTTTTTCCCAAGCCGTCGAGCGCCTCACCGGTAAGAATATGGGCCTGTGCGGAATCTGGATTCTGCCGCAGCAATCGGCGAAACTCATCGAGAGCGCAGGGATAGTTTTTTGCCCACAAACAGCTTTGTGCCAGCACCCGATGGAGTTCCTCGTTTCCGGGATCGTTCTTGGCCGCGGGCTCGAGATACTTCGTGGCCTCCGCAAATTCCTGCCCGCCGTAATAACTGAGGCCAAGCAGAGTGCGCGCCTGCCCGTTCGATGGATCCACCGCCAGCGCTGCACGAAGGGCGCTCGAAGCCGATCGGAAATGGCCTTGCTTGAACTCAGCTAATCCCAGGTTCAGTTCGACGCCGGGCAGCTTCGGATTCAGTGCAAGAGCCTTCCGGTAAGCCTCGGCGGCTTCGCGATATTTCTGATCCTTAGAGAGAACGACGCCTAAGCTTGCGAAGGCAGCAGCGTCTTTCGGATTGTGCTTGATGACCGTGCGCCACGCTTCTGCAGCATCCTGCAACTTTCCTTGTTGCTCGAGGGCCATGGCATCGGCAGGGGTAGACTCTTGTGCGGCCGCAAGGGCAACGATCGGTGAGAGCAGCGCGACGAGAACGAGTTCTGCCTTCCAATGCTTCATGCCAGAGACCCTGGGTTCCGCCCTCTGCCAATCCTAAACTGCCAGCGCGATCCGCCAAGGGTCCAGGCAATCCCCCGGCAGGCACAGATGTTACTCGCTGGCCAAAGCATAGGCGGTGCGAAGAGGATATTGCCGAGGCGCTAAGAAACTTACGCCCCGCTCGCCTCGTACTGAGTGCGAGCGGGGCGTAGGGGAAGGCTGCCAAGGCTGATTTAGAAAATCAGCTTCAGCGCGAATTGCCACTGGCGGGAGTCATACGCGTTCTTGACCTGGCCGAAGTCTCCTGCGCCGAAGTTGGTGCTGATGCCTCCGGTGTTGGCGTTGCCTTCGAACTCAGTGTGGTTGAACGCGTTGAACGCTTCGGCGCGGAACTCCATCCGGAACCTCTCGGTGAAAGCGAAGTTCTTCAGGAGCGACAGGTCGAAGTTGTTGCGTCCGGGACCCCGGATAGCGTCAAAACCAAGATTGCCGAAGCAGTCAGGTCCGGTGGCACAAACGGGCGCGCTGAAATTGCCCGAGAACCAGGCTGCGGCAGTCTTGCTGTGTGTGATCGCTCCGGTAACGTCAGGACGTACCGCCGTGTTGCTGATGACACTGGCTGCGGTAGTTCCGTTCACCCCAAGATTGATCGGTGCTCCCGATTGCTCAGAGATGATTGCGGCCAGTTCCCACCCGCCAAGGCCAGCCTTGACCAACCGGCTGCTGGCATTGCGGAACACCGGTATGTCGTAAACAAAGTTAGCAAAGAATACATTCTTTCGGTCAAAAACGGACGGACCCCAGTCGTTGCGCCATCCCAGATACGGGTTGGCCACGTTCTGAAGATCGCCGCCACTCCCCGTGGCGGTCGTCGCGTCCATGGCCTTCGCCAGAGTGTAGGAAAGTTGTAGGTGAAGGTCGTGGTGTACGACTCCAGTGAGCGAAGTTTGCAACGAGTTGTAGCTCGAGTTCTGTCCATTATATGCGAGCCGCATGTTGCCGAACCCCGGATAGGTCAGCGAGGTGACGTCCAGCTTTCGATGCCGCAACCTCAGCCGGCAATGCCGCCAGCGGGGGAAGGTTGACTGCCTGGTAATAGTTCTCGCGACGTCCCTGGCTGCCGACGTAGGACACGTTCAACACGGTGTGTGTTCCAACGGCCTGCTGTACCCCTGCGCTGTACTGGTAGCTGACCGGAGTCGGATAGTGCTCCGCGATTCCGGTTACGCCCAGAGGGAGAACAGGCAGATCTGCCGCGGTAATGATGGATCCCGCTGACGGACCTTTCAACTGCAAGCCGGGGTTGTCGAGCGAGACGGTGTTAAGGGTTGGATTGGGATCTCCCGGAGGATTCACGGCGCCGTTGTACATATCGTTGCCCTGAATGCGGTCGTAGGAGATACCGAAGCCGCCGCGGACGACGGTCTTGCCGGCTCCGGTCAGATCGTAGGCAAAGCCAAGGCGCGGTCCCCAATTGCTCCAGGAATCTTTTGCCAGGCCCTTGGGAATGCCGCCAACGCCGCCGACCCCGATGCCGTTCAGGTAGAACTGATAGCCGCCCAGCGTGGGATTGGTGCTGGCAACCAGATCTGGACTCGCACCGGTACAGCCGATGTTGAATGTCGCCGTGGCAGCTCCGGAACAGATATTGCCGCTGCCATCTGTCCAGAACGAGGGTGCATTCGCCGAGTTGTACAGACTGGGATAGAAGTTGGATGAAAGGTGGTTGGCTTCGTAGGTGTGCGGAATCCCATCCCAGCGCAACCCAAGATTCAGGGTCAGGCGGTTGTTGACGCGCCAGTTGTCCTGGACGTACAGGGCTGGAGAGATGTTGTTCCACTGACCGTGAATCTTGTTGCCATCTTCTGTGTATTGTTGGGCGAAACCCATGAGGTAGTCAGCGAAGTCGAATCCACACGACATCGTCGGGCCCGGATCGCACTGTCCCGGTAGGGTTCCATGAGGTAGCGAGGTGAACGAGCCGTCGAACTTGAAGTTGCCTTCCGTGTTCGCAAATGCGTCCTGCCCCTTCCTGTAAATCGCCCAGCTAAAGCCGAACTTCAACTGATGGGCGCCCTTGGTCCACGAGACGTCGTCGCGGAACTGGTAGTCATCGGCTTTGTTTACCCACGGTGTCCAGTTGGAACTGTACTCACTGCCGGTGACACCTCCCAATTGGATTTGCGGAATGCGGTTATCAGCATTGGGTCCGCCGAACAGGCGATTGAAAGTAAACCCCGTCGGTGCCGAAACCAGATTGTTAGGAATAATGTTGATGCGGTTGCCGTTGTAGTTGAACGCGGTCTCGTTCAGCAATGTGGGGCTTATTACATAGGTGGCGTGAACCACGGCGCTGTACGACGGGTTCCCGAAGGTGTTGGCAACCGTTGGCAGGTTGTCGCCGCTCCACTGGGTCGTGCCGTAGGTCTGCGAAATCTGCTCGGAAACCCAGTGACCGAAGATCGAGAACTTCGACGAAAACTGGTGGTCGACCCTGGCGATTTCTTCTCGCAGGTTCGTGGGAGAGTTGTTGCCGCCAACGAAATTGATGCCGTTCGTCGGCACGGGGAAGATCCCGCCGTACTTCCCGCCCGCTGTCAACAGAGCTCTGGCATTGGGAGAAATCAGGCAATCCGGGATGGTGTTGTTGGGGAAAGGAGAACCCGGCACGAGTGACGCCTGAGTCGCCGCGTCACAGTTCGCGCCGAAGCCGGCGACGCCGGTGGGGACGACTGCATTAATGACAACCGGATTACCTTGACTATCAGTACCATAGCTCGCGGGAATGACCGCACCAGTGCCAGCTCCATTTGCGTCAGGATACGAATTGGCTAGAGGCACCGGAACGTTGAGAGTGCCGCCGTTAATCTCTTTACGCCACTCCATGTTGTAGAAGAAGAAGGTCGGATGGTTATTGGCACCAGGCACCTTGCCGCCGACGTTGAATCCGTAAACGTCATAGCGCAAATAAGGCGGCGCGCCGGTGAAGTAGTTGTTCGCGTTCAATGCGTCGTTGCGGAAGAACTCCCAAGCCTCAGCGTGGAACTGCTTCGTCCCTGACTTGATTACAGTAGTGATCTGCGAAGCGCCCGCTAGCCCATATTCCGCGCTGTAGTTGGAGGTCATGTTGCGGAATTCGGCGATGGAGTCGATGGACGGCATGACGCTGCCGCTGCTGCCGCCGCGGTCCAGATTTTCGCCCCCATCAAGAAGTTGCAGGTTGTGGCCGGCGCGTTCGCCATTGATGCTGACCGTCGCGTCGCCACTGACCGGCGTGAATCCGATCATGGATCCTTGCAAACTCGACGCTCCCGGCGCCAGTGCGAACAGTTCATACAAGCTGCGACCGTTGGTAGCGAGCTGGGTGATCTGTTGCCCGGTAATCACGTTGCTGACCTCGCCGCTATCGGTCTGCACCGCGACTGCATTCGCTTCGACCGTGACCTGCTCCTGTGTGCTGCCGACCTGGAGCTTAAAATCGACGCGGTTGCGGTCACCGACGTTTAGGGTGATCCCGCTCTGCTCGGCCACCTTGAAACCCGTCGCCGCCGCTTTCACCGAGTAATGCCCGATGTGCAGATCCGGTGCCACGTACTGGCCGTCGGCGTTAGTGGGCAGGGTGCGCTGGACCCCCGTGTCGTTGTTCGTGATCGTAATCGACGCGTTGGGAACCGTAGCGCCAGTCGGGTCGGTTACTGTGCCGACAATGGTTGCTTCCTGTGCAAAGGCCGGTACGGCAAACACGGCCAGAAGACATACGAGGAGAGTAACGAGCGCAAACCGAGTTATGTTGCGGCTACCGCCGCAACTCCCGGCATACGTGGGCGAGAGTGATTTCATTGCCAGCCTCCGGAGCGAGTCAAGTACGTGTGGAGCAGGTTAGAACTGGGTGGAACCGTAAACGTTTACGTTGTTACATTCATCCTTATCCCGTTGTCAAGAAGAAAATCGATATAGCAGCCTATCGTCCACGTTTTCAGTCGCCAAAAGTCAGAATCGAGACCGTTTACGGTATACTCGGGGCGTTACAAGTCGGCTAACCCTGTCTGAAGTCGAGGTAAAGCCGGCAGAGGAACTGGCACCCTGACGCCCGCAAAGGGGGTAAGGAAATGTTCAGATCGGCTGCGTTACTGCACTTGTTCGTCACCGTTTCGTGCTCGGCCGCCCTGCTTGCCCAAGAGAAGCCAAATGCACCCGTGCCGGGGGCCGAGGAATTTCCTGTCGTCCTGCAGCAAAGCGTAAACGCCGGCAAGACTCCCGTCGGAACCAAGGTTCAGGCCAAACTAATGATGGCCACTCTGGTGAACGGCACCGTCATCCCCCGGAATGCGGTCTTTCATGGAGAAGTGATCGAGTCGGTGGCGAAGACCAAGACTGATCCTTCACGCTTGGCGATTCGGATGGATTCTGCGGACTGGAAAAACGGCTCCGCTACGGTCAAACTCTTCGTGACATCTTGGTATTACCCGACGAAAGACGTTGAGGGTGGTCAGGATCTCCAGTATGGACCTCAGCAGCCCGCCAGTCGGACCTGGAACGGCCAAGGGCAGTATCCCGACTCGAATTCAAAGTCCTATCAGCCTTTTCCGGGCAGCGACTCGGACAACAAAGGCTCAGTGCCCGACACTCCGTCGTCCATGACATCGAACCACCGCGTGCAGATGAGAGATGTCCAGTCAGCGCATAACAGCGATGGCGCGGTCGAGATCACATCAAAACGCTCCAACATTAAGTTGGATAAGCTGACCACGTACGTGCTTGCGGCGGACGACTTGCCGCAGAGAAAGTGATTCACCGATCACTCAGTTTGTTCGCTGGAATTTGACCGCAAGATTTCTGCTGTGCTACAAGCGACCGACGACAGCGATCGTCAACGCAATCACATCTCGTGAACGCACTCTCACCAGCATTTAACATTGCGAGGCTACGCAAGGAATCGTCCATGCACAAGATTCGTTTTCAAAACATATTGCAGCTAGCAGTCCTTCTTATCGTTACAGCTACAACTTTTATGGCGCAGACTGCTGCTCCTGCTTATCTCGATCCGTCGCAGCCAGTCGATGTTCGCGTCAACGATCTGGTCGGAAGGATGACGCTCGAGGAGAAGGCATCGCAACTGGTGAACCAAGCGCGAGCCATTCCGCGGTTGCAGGTTCCCGCCTATGACTGGTGGAGTGAAGCCTTACACGGAGTCGCGAATGCTGGAACCGCCACGGTGTTCCCGGAGCCGATTGGACTGGCAGCAACGTTTGACGACTCTCTCATTCACGACATGGCTGTTGTGATTGGGACCGAGGCTCGGGCCAAGCACAATCAGGCCGTGCGGGCTGGACGGCGCGACATCATGGAGGGCCTCGACTTCTGGTCGCCGAACATCAACATATTTCGCGACCCGCGCTGGGGGCGCGGGCAGGAAACCTACGGCGAGGATCCGTTTCTCACCGGGAGGATGGGCGTCGCCTTCGTGACTGGACTGCAGGGAGACGACCCCAAATACTATCGCGTCATTTCAACTCCTAAACATTTCGCAGTTCACAGCGGGCCTGAGCCCTCGCGGCACAGCATCGACGTGCAGGTTTCGAAGCACGATATGGAAGACACCTATCTGCCCGCGTTTCGTGCGGCGGTGACCGAAGGGAAGGCGGAGTCGGTGATGTGCGCCTATAACCGCGTCAACGGCCAGCCCGCATGCGCGAACAACTTCCTGTTGCAGAGCCAGCTCCGCGGCGCATGGAAGTTCAATGGTTACGTCGTGTCCGACTGCGATGCCATTGTGGATATGTTCGAAGGGCACCACTTCGTGAAGAGCCAGGCGGAGGCCGCGGCGGTTGCTTTGAAGACAGGCATGGACAATGAATGTGCCGACTTCTTTACGATTGCGAAAGACGACCACGACTACAAGCCGTTCGTGGATGCTGTGAAGCAAGGCTTGCTCACCGAAGCCGATCTCGATGTCACGCTGAAACGTCTGTTCACTGCCCGCATGAAGCTTGGAATGTTCGATCCTCCGGACAAGGTGCCCTACGCGCAGACTCCTGACTCAGAAATCGACAGCGCCCCGCACCGCGCACTCGCATTGAAGATCGCGCGCGAATCGATGGTGTTGCTGAAGAACGATGGCATCCTTCCAATCGCGCCAAGCGTGAAAAAGATTCTGGTGGTGGGGCCGCTCGCGGAATCCGTGCAGGTCTTGCACGGAAACTACAGCGGCACTGCTTCCCATGCCGTGACGGCGCTCGAGGGAATTCGTAAACAATTTGCCGGAGCGCAGGTCTCCTTCTCTCCCGGAACAGACTTCCTGCGAGAAAAACCTATCATTCCAACCTCCGCGCTCTCGACCGACAACGGCAAGCCCGGTTTGAAAGGCGAGTACTTCACCGGAGAAATATCGGGTGCGCCTCAGTTGGTGCGAGTTGACCCGTATGTCGATCTCCAGTTGTCTCACCCAGACGCTCATGCGCTCCCGGTGCCCGCCGGCATGAAGGACTTTTCCGTCCGCTGGACCGGGTTCCTGACGCCGTCGGACTCGGGCAAATACCAGATTGGCTTGCTCGGTTCGATGCAGCGTTTGTGGCTTGACGGAAGGCTGATTGTGGATGACGCGATCCTTCACGATCCCAACCCTCAAATGACAACCGTGGAGTTAACGAAAGGGCGCCGCTATCCGATAAAAATTGAGTATGTGGCGGGCGGCCGCACTACGAAATTGTTCTGGCTTCCCATCAGCGGAGATCCTCTCATCGAAGCTGTTTCGGCGGCGCGACAGGCTGATGTCGTGATCGCCGTGGTGGGAATCACCTCGAAGCTTGAGGGTGAGGAGATGAAAGTCGATCTGCCCGGATTCCGCGGTGGTGACCGTACGAGTCTCGCCTTGCCTGCAGAAGAGGAAGCGTTGCTCGGTGCTCTGAAGGGAAGCGGGAAGCCGCTAGTCGTTGTGCTCATGAACGGCAGCGCCCTCGCGGTCAACTGGGCCAACGACCATGCCAACGCGATTCTCGATGCCTGGTATTCGGGCGAGGAAGGCGGCACCGCGGTTGCTCAGACTCTGGCGGGTGTGAACAATCCAGCCGGACGTTTGCCCGTGACCTTCTATAAGGGTGTCGAGCAGCTCCCAGACTTCGAAGATTATTCGATGAAGAACCGTACGTACCGTTACTTCACTGGACAGCCTCTCTATCCGTTCGGTTACGGGCTCAGTTATTCGAAGTTCGAATATGACAATCTAAAGCTTTCGAGCCCGGTTCTGCAGGCGGGTAGTCCTCTCACGATCGAGTTGGATGTGAAGAACCTCAGCAAGAAAGCTGGCGACGAAGTTTTGGAGCTTTACCTGAACTTCCCGAATGTCGCAGGCGCGCCCCGCGTTGCCTTGCGCGGGTTTACTCGCGTGCACGTCGAAGCAGGCGAACTGCGGCACGTGAAGCTATCCATGGCGCCGCGCGACCTGAGCTACGTGAACGAATCCGGCGATCGCTTGGTCGCTGCAGGCGACTACGTCATCACCGTTGGCGGTGGGCAACCGGGCACTGGCGCTGCACATGCCGAAACTCATCTCTCCATTCAAGGCGAGCAAAAGTTCCCGGAGTGATCGAGGCAGTCAGAATCGCTGGTGGTGGAAGGCTGTTGGCCCCGCGTGGACAGCGTTTAAGATGACAGTATGCCGGCGGCCCCAAAAATGAGACTGTGTTCGTGCCTGGCTGGACTTCTCTTTCTAGGGGCGTTCAGTTTCCCTCAGGCGGTGGCTCCTCAGGCGAAGTTCACTACGGCCCCGCGGAAATCTGGGGCGTCAGTACCGATCACCCCAGAAAACGGTCCGATCCGCTTCGCATTCCAGCCCATCGATTTTCGGCTCGACAGTGATGAGACACCCGAACGCCACGCACCTGAGACCATGGCCGGGGGCGTCGCCATCTTCGATTACAACAACGACGGCAAACTCGACATCTTCTTCGCCAACGGCGCCGACATCAACACACTGCACAAGAGTTCACCGAAATACTCCAACCGCCTCTTTGAAAACGAAGGCGACGGCCACTTTAAGGACGTTACGGAAAAGGCCGGACTCTCGGGCAGCGGTTTCGACGTCGGCGTCGCCGTCGCTGACTATGACAACGATGGGTACGAAGACATTTTCGTTGCGGGCGTGCATCACAACATCCTCTACCACAACAATGGGGATGGCACCTTCACCGATGTCACCGAAAAGGCTGGCCTCAACAAACCTGACCCCGAGTATGGCCCGCTCTGGTCGGTCGGCGCCATCTGGATCGACGTGAATAATGATGGGCTGCTGGACCTCGTCGTCATTAACTACCTGCAGTGGGATCCGAAGCACGAAGCAATTTGCGGGGAAGAGGTCGGTCACCGCGATTACTGCCATCCCAAGATGTACAAGGCCACGCCCAACCAGTTATTTCTGAACAATGGCGACGGCACTTTCAAAGATGTGTCGATCGAGGCCGGCCTGCGCGCCCATCCCGGCAAAGGTATGGGCGTAGCAGCAGCCGACGCGACCCTGAATGGACGAATGGATCTCATTGTCCCCAACGACAAGTTGGTCAACTCGTACTTCAGAAATAAAGGTAGCGGAAAATTTGAGGAGGATGCTTTCGAAGCCAATGTCGCATTGCGCGAGGACGGCGTCTTTATTTCAGGGATGGGCGTCGACTTCCGCGATCTTGATAACGACGGCTATCCCGACATCGTCATCGTCGCACTCGATCACGAGACCTTTCCCATCTATCGAAACACGGGAAAAGGAGACTTCACCGAAGTGACAGAACAGAGCGGCATGACGGCGCTCAGTCTGCCGATGGCGGGTTATTCTCCAATGATTGCCGACTTTGATAATGATGGCTGGAAAGACATCTTTGTCTCGCGCGGGCACGTCCAGTCGCTCTTATCGTCGCCGCGCCTCAGCATCGAACAGCCCAACACAGTCTTCCGCAATCTCGGCGGCATGAAGTTTAGTGCGCTGACAGCCGAGGCGGGATTTACTTCGCAGCCCCCGTCCCGGCATCGCGGTTCGGCGGTCGGTGATCTGAACGGAGACGGAAGACTGGACGTCGTCGTAAGCGCGATCAACGCTCCCGCGGAAATCTGGATGAATCAGAGTCCGGGCAAGAATCATTGGCTGGAGGTCAAGCTGCAAGGGACCAAGAGCAACCGTGACGGCATTGGCACGCGCATCAAAGTTGTCACCAAGTCCGGTGCGCAGTACAACCACAAGTCGACAACCTTCGGATATGCGTCCTCGAGCGCCGGCCCTATTCATTTCGGGCTGGGACCGAATGCAACCGCAGATCTCGTCGAGATTCACTGGCCCTCGGGGATTCTGCAGACATTGCGCGATGTAGGGGCAGATCAGATTCTCGCCGTGAAGGAACCGGCGAAATAGCCTCGTCCGGTCCGGGCATGTTTCAAGAACAACGGTTGCGGTAGAGCGAAGGATCCACCTGCCGAGCCATCGATTCGATATCCAGTTCGAGTCCAAGGAACTCCTGGACCATTCGTGCGGAACCTGCGGGATCACTCACCAGCTTTCGGTATCCCACACGGCAAACAGGAATGTCCTCTCTCGCTTCCAGCCAGGCAATGATCTCCTTCATGTGATCGCGGAACGCGGTCGTAAGTAAAGTGTGGTCCACAGACTGAGTTGATCCGCGGCGTTTTAACATCTCATCCTGCGACGCAAGGACTTCGGGCAGGGGACGCTCCATGAAGATCAGCTTGTAATCCTTGCCTTGCGGTAGTGAGAGCAGAAGCTGCGAGATGATTTTCACGGCCTTGCCTTCGGCCTTATCGATGCGATGCGGTTCTTTCGGCAGCAGCTTGATCGGTTCCCATTCGCAGTACCCGCGCGGATTGTCAATGTCCGGCCGCCGTTCTTGGTCGGTGAGCAGAGTCATTCCTCCCGCCGCGAGCATCTGCATCATCAGCGATGTTCCGGAACGCGGCAGCCCTGAGACGATCGTGATCACGGTTGGACCATAGTATCTTCGCGGCCGGCTAGACAAGAAGTCACGCCACGTTGGGCGGCGCAGCGGTCGCTGCCTCCCCCGCCGTTACTGACCACGGCTTACCATCGAGATGTCCCGGGAGCGGCAAGCCAAACAGCTTCAGGACCGTGGGCGCGACGTCCACGATCCCCGGCTTCTCATCGGCGATCTTGCGATTGCAGAACAGCACGCCCGGCACCAGTCGCGGATCAATGCAATGGTCGCCGCTCCAAGCCTTCAAATTATCTTCGAAGATCTGAGCCGTGACTTTGCCCATCACCGAATCCCACGACGCACGAAAACCGTCGCCGTATCCCACAATCAGATCGGGCGCGTTATCCACGTACGGGCCCGCATAGACGGAGTCGCAATCGAAGACTCCCGTGATTCCGATTCGGCCCGACGACGGATCGACGAGCCCGTCAAGTTTCTGCCGCAGTTCGTCTTTCAATGCCTCTGCATCTGCTCCTGGTTCGACAATCCCTTCCCGCTCGCGTCCTTTGAGATTCAAGTAAAGGCCGTTCAAACCCATCGTGTAGGCGCGTGTGCGCGACCAGTCCACATCTTCGAACCAGTCGCCACTTTCGGTCTTGCCCGACTTCAGCGCCAGATACCCGTTCTGATGCAACCAAGCATTCAGATTGACGCAGCGCGCAAACGACTTAAAGCCGTGGTCGGAGACGACCATGAGCAGAGTCTTGTGGTCGATTTGTTTCATCACGCGGCCGATCAGTTCGTCCATTCGGGTGTACAGATTCTGTATCACACCCGGTCGCTGATCCCGAGGCACATTGCGCGCCGCAGGATGATCGTCGTCCAGGTAGCGCCAGAACATGTGTTGCACGCGGTCGGTGGTGTCGAAGACGCAAGCGCACAAGCCCTGCTGCGTTTTCTCGAGCGCGTCGAACAGCATGCGCTCGCGATCGTCGTGGTTCGCGTAGCACTGCGCGAGAAATGCATCGTCATCCAGAACATGCTCATTCAGGGCCCAAGTGTCCTCGGCCAGTCCGAGCGTCGCGTACGGTCCAAACAGTTTCGCGAGATAGATGGAATACGTGACAGGATGCGAGATCGGCAGATCCGGCTTGCCCGGATCAATATTCACCGGAGTCACATAAACTTCGACTTCGGGCGACAGTTCTTTGAGATAGAACCGGCAAATTCCATGGGCCCCGAAGCCTGCGCCAGCCTTGAACTTCACGGGAATCCACTCCGAGTATTCGCCTATCTTTAACGTGAAGCTCTGAGAGTCGACGTTAAAGCGCGCGTGAGCGTTGCTTGCATCAGGATGAATTTCGAAATCAACGCGAAGTTCCTTGCCCGAGCCGGGCATCAACGGGTCCTCCGGGCCGGGGACATAGGACCGCCCCAGAGCACCGGCACGCTCAATCGGAACCCTCACACCGCCCTCGCGAAATTTGTCGCCGCTTGCGCGAGTCGTGCACAAACAGAAAGTGCCCTGGCTCCCTTTCAAGTCGGGCACACACATGCCGGATAGGAGCACTCCCGGAAATTTCTCTGGCGGAAAAGTTACCGGCACCCGAATGACGGAACAGAATATCCCGGCCTCGCCCAGCAAGTGCCAGAAAGGTATGCCGCGACGCATCCCTTTGATTCTGGCACCACCGAGCGGCACCGTGTACTTGCCAATCCTCCAGCTTCGCTTTGGCCCTTTAATCTCCGCCGACGAAAGATAAGGTAGGTAGTTACTGAGATCCCGAGCCAGAAAATCGTAGATGTTGTGCTTGCCAGGATTCACTCCGGTCATAAACGTCGACCACGCCACCGGAGAAATGGCGGGATAGGTCGTCCGTAGTTTTCGAAACGTCCCCTGCTCACGCAACTTCGCCAGGTTCGGCAGCCTGCCTTCGGCGATGAATCGCTCGGTCAATTCCGGATCCATTCCGTCGAAGCCGAGGATGACCGCACGTTGAATCTGCGCCTTTCCGTAAGCCTTGCGCCGACGCAAAACGCGAAACAGCTGTCGGAACGGCCACACAAAAAAAGCATAAATCGAATAAAGGAATGCAACAAACAGCGTCCAGAAAGAAGAAAGCACCGCAAACCCTGCCCCGGGTCCGGCATACGCATAGCAGTGTCGCGGACAGAGTAAAACGATGCCGAGAGCCGCCAGACACAGCAAGCAACCGTCTGCGCTGAGTCGACGAATTATGCTCGTCCGACTTCATATCTCAATCCCGAGAACTACTCTTGAAGAAAAAGCCTGCGACCAGCGACAGAACGAAGAACAGCCAGATCCAATTCCACTCAAACCACGCGAAAGCGATATCTCTTGCAGGATACTGCACCTCGATCGCCTCAACCGGACTGTTCGCGGGAAGAGCGGGTTCGGCTGAAAACAAGATGCGCTCCAGGAATTTCCCACGCAATCGGACCGGTGACAGGCGCCAGAAGCCCGAGCCAACTACAACGCTTTTGGAGAGAGTCTGGCCAGAGGCCTTAACATCGACTATGTAGTTCCCATCCTTTGCTGCAGTAACTCTCCACGCCACTTCGTTTTCCGCTGGAATATGAACCGCCGGAGCCGTCACCGCCAGCCCATCCGGCAGCTCAAGCGATGTCGCGTCGAGCGCCGCCCGGTCGGCTACTTTCGCTGTGATCAAAAACGCGTGTCCTTGTTCCACCGGCGTCGATCCCAGATATCGATCGAGCTGCACGATCACAAGCGTGAGCGGCACAATCACAAACAGCAGCGGCATGAACGCCAATCGAAGATAGCGTCCGGTCGCCAGCAAGATGCGCCCATATGATCGGAGCACAACCGGAATCTGGTCCTGAAATAGCCGAAGTGCCAGCAGGTGCGCCTTCAGATGATCTTTCGCAACGTGGATCGCTTTCTGATCGGACGTGTAGCGAAAAACCACCACCATCAACAATCCAACTACGAGTGAGATTCCAACGACGATCAAGGCAGGAATGTTCACTCCAAGAGAGCCCATAGGCGCAGAAAGCGGCGCGGCCGCGCTACTCGATATACCCAAGGCCCTGCAGCCGCTTCTTTATGATTTCCTTCGATGTCGTCCCGCCTTCACTCGGCGGCAGCACCTTATTCACTTCTTTTTCCAGAGCATGCACCACGAATTCGTCGACGGACGAATAGCCGCACGCTTCGGCGCACTGCTTCACCTTGTCGAGCAATTCACCTTCAATCTTCACCTTGTGCGAGCCGAACATCGATCTCCTCGAGGATAAGTTCCGAACCTAACGCGCGCCGGTAGTCTCAAGCACCGACCGTCCAATCATACCTTTTGCCTTGTCGATTCCAAACTCCCCAAGGATGGTCGGCGCAATATCAGTGAGCGCAGGCGCGGTTGCCGAAATCTTCCGGTTACTGAGCAGCACTCCCGGCACCAGCGTGTAATCCATGCAGTGATCGCCGCTCCAGGGATTGGAATTATCTTCGAGTTCCTCGGACGGAAAACCGCCCAGAATTGTTTTCCATCCCGCGCGATATCCACGGTTGTAGCCGACGAGCATATCCGGTCCCGACCGCGCGTACGGCCCTTGATAAGCTTCGCTCGCGAGATCGATGCGGGTGATGACCGGCAGATTCGCCTGCGAGTCTCGCACCCCGAGCAATTTTTCTCGAAGCTCAGCCATCAACTTGTCGGCAGCGGCTCCGGGCTCGACAATGCCGTGGCTCTCGCGACCTCGCAAGTTGAGGTAGAGCCCGTTCAGCCCGAGCCCGTAAGCACGAGTCGCGCTCCAGTCGACGTTGGAGAACGGTTCATTGGAATCTGGATTGGCATCGGCCCTCAGCTTGATGTAGCCATTGTTCAACAGCCATGTATTCAGGTTGAATGAGCGGTAGTAGGGCGCAAATCCATGGTCGGAAAGAACCAGGAGCGTCGTATTGCGGTCCACCTTCGGCAGGACTTCGCCGAGAACCTGATCCATCTGCTCGTAAAAGCTCTCGATCGCCGAGCCGTTCTGGCCCGCGAGCGTTGCATCATATTCCGGATGCTTGGGATCCATCAATCGCCAAAACATGTGCGAGTTCAGATCGAGACTCGAAAAATAGAAGAAGAAAACTCCTTGGCGGAACTTAGGGAACTCCGCATCGAAAATTCGCCGATGCTCCGCCAGCACAGTTCGTGATTGCTGGAGATACTCGTTATCGTCGAGCACGCCATCGGAAAGAGCTTTCGTATCTTCGGCAATTCCCTGCGTATGAAATTCCCCCGCTTCATCCGACAAAAGATGGGAGTAGCTCGACGGGGTAGAAATGGGCAACGCGGGATCCGCCGGATCGATGTTCATCGGCGACACATAAAGCTGAAACCGCGGATGTGTTTGCTTGAGATAAAAACGGCACATTCCTTTCACGTTGCCGAAAAATGGAATCAACTGAAACTCAACTCGCACCCAGTCGCTCCACTCTCCTTCCCGCAGCACGAACTCCTGACCCTGTACAGCGATCTTCGCCACAGGCTCCAGCGGGTCCACCGCAACCGAGAACGACTCGGTGGCTGCAGGCGATCCTTTCCTGAATGTGTTCGCGGGTCCGATCAGATTGGCTGTGACAAGAGAATTCTCAACCTGGACGGGAATGACCTGCCCACCCTCGACCGCACCCGGCGTCGCCGTTGGATCATCCGTGTAAAAAGAAAATGTCCCGTAAGTTCCACGCAGGTCGGGCGTCCCCATGCCGGAGAGCGTTTCTCCCTTGGCTGGCACAGGAGGGAAATTCGACGGAATCCGAAAAATCGTGTTCGGAATACCGTGCTGATCCAGAATCTGCCAGAACGCCTCTCCCTTTCTTAGTTGCTCTGCCGTGCCGCCGCCCAGGGGAATCATCCAACTACCGAGGCTGATCGAATGTTTCGGCCCCTCGACTCGCGAGGCCGAGAAGTACAATTCCATCGTCTTGGGATCACGATGGATGAAATCAAAAATGCCGTGACCACCGGCATTCATGCCCGTAATCAGGTTTGACCACGCCACTGGACTCTGCGGCGGAATGCTGGTCGTGAGCTGGCGGAAGTCTCCCGAAGCTGCGAGCTTGGCGAAGTTCGGCATCTTGCCCTCGCTCATGAACTGCCGCAGGAGCTGCGGATCCATGCCGTCGATCCCCAAAATGATCAGACGATGCTCACCCCGCCACTCCGCATGCGCAGAGCGGCAGGCAGGCAGCACCAGCGCCGCTACCAGAAGCAGGCAAACACACAATACCCGGGCAATTTTCTTCAGAGACTCAATCCTCGACGATCCAAGTTCGGCTTGTGACACGCCTTCCGAACGTTGTTAGACTTCTATCCATGCTGCGGCGTTCGGCATCCTGCTTCGTGATTGCCATTCTAGTCCTGCTTGTTTTCCGGGTCGACTCCCTCGCCGCCGGTAAGCCAAATATCGTCCTCATCACAATCGATTCCGCGCGCGCCGACCGCATGGGATTTCTTGGCGGCCGTGCCGGGCTGACTCCCAGTCTCGATGCCATCGCCCGTCAAGGAATCGTCTTCGCCCAAACCTACGCGCAGGCCCCGCTCACAGTTTCGTCTCACGCTACGATTCTGACGGGCACGTATCCCCAAATAAATCGGGCCAGCGATTTCGGAGTTCCTCTGCCCCCAACGGCGCCCTATCTCCCGGACTTACTCCACAGTGCAGGATATAAAACTGCAGCGTTCGTCGGATCGCTTCAGCTCGATCCCCGGAACGGTCCCTTTCAGCGTTACGAGCGCGGCTTTGATGTCTACGATGCCGCCTTTCATCAGACCCAGCGCGGTGAGAGTCGCGATCACTCGGTTGAGCGCCGCGGCGATGAAGTTGTCGCGCGAGCCATTAAGTGGCTGGCAGCAAACAAATCGAGGGCCTTCTTTCTTTGGGTGAACCTGCACGATCCTGCGGGGCAGTCAGGCGCGTCCTATGACCGCGCAATCTCCGAAGCGGACGCCGCCGTCGGCAAGCTGTTGACGCTTCTCCGTGCCCAGTCTCTCTACGAAGACGCGGTAATCGTAGTTGCGTCTCCGCACGGGGAGAGCCTCGGCGCGCATGGCGAAGACACGCACGGCCTGTTCCTCTACGACGAGACCATCCACGTGCCGCTGCTGCTGAAGCTGCCGAAACATCAGCTCGCTGGAAAACAGATCAAGAATCGCGCCCGCCTCCTGGACGTCGCCCCCACCATACTCGAGGCTGCGGGCGTTCCCGTCCCGTCGCAAATGGAAGGACAGTCTCTGTTAAGAATTGCCCGTGCTGGCTCGCAGTCCGATCAGCCAGCTTATTCTCGCACCGATCTTCCGCAGCAGGGTTTCCAGTGCAGCGCAATCGAGTCATGGCGCTCCGGAAAATATCTCTACATTCGTGCGCCCAAGCCTGAGTTATACGACTTGAACGCAGATCCCGACGCGACCCGCAATCTCGCGCAGAGTTCCAAAGCTACGCTCGAAACCATGGCTGCCCAACTCCAGGGATTCGACAGTCGGCTGGGGAGTGAACCTGGCAAGCAGCCCGACACGGCGCTCACTTCGAGCGAAATGCAGAAGCTGGCGTCCCTGGGATATGTGGGTCTGCAGGAATCCGGGGCGGGCGTAACCGCGAGCACCCTGGGTACCGATCCAAAGGATGTGATCACTGCTGCAAACAAGATTCTCGCGGCGCTTCTGGATCTGGATGATGGCAAGCCGGAGAGGGCGATCCCCGCCTTTCGACAAGTATTAACGGCGCAACCGAACACTTACCTCGCGCAGTATGGCTTGGGCGCGGCGCTTCTCCAGGAGCAGCATTACGCCGAGGCAATCGCGCCTCTTCATAAAGCGATTGAACTGCAGCCGGATTCTCCCTGGGCCCACTACGCGATGGGTCTGAGCCTGATGAAGACTGGCGACTTCAAGAGTTCCGCGGTGCATCTGGAGATCGCGTCGAGGCTCCTGCCGGAGTTTCCCGCCTCCCGATCCGCCTCAGCCGACGTGAACAAAAAGCTAGTAGAAGTTGGTTCGACTCTGGACCACCATACGAAAGACTGAGGCGTTTTAAAAGCAAGCATGATAATTTTTGATTCGCTGGAGTCAACGAAAACCGCTGGGTTGCCACGTGACGATGAGAGTGCGTTCCCGTATGCGAAGTTTGAGGCAAATCATGGTGAATAGGGAATCCTAGCGGATGAAGACAAGCGATCTCGCCCAGCACTTTGAGAACACTTTTGGAAGTCAGGCCCGAATCTTCCGCGCGCCGGGCCGCGTCAATTTGATCGGCGAACACACCGACTACAACGACGGCTTCGTCATGCCGGCCGCCGTCGGCTTCTCCACATACGTCGCAATAGCCGGGCCGGCCCGATCGGAAGTTGGTGATCCGATCCGAAGAATTCCTCGGCGACTTCGAGTTTGATCTCGACAGTTTGCCTGAGAAACGCGTCGGCGCATGGTGTGACTACGTACTCGGAGTCGCGTCGGTTCTTCGACAACACAACCATGAACTTGTTGGGGCAAACATCCTCGTTCACGGAGAAGTCCCGATCGGCGCCGGCTTGAGCTCATCCGCAGCCCTCGAAGTTTCCTCGGCACTTGCTTTACTGAGCCTGACCAAGACAGAGATGCCGCGGCCAGAACTCGCCAAACTGTGCCGCGCGGCGGAGAACGATTTTGTCGGAGCGAAGGTCGGCATCATGGACCAGTTCGTTTCCTGCATGGGAAAAGCAGGCCATGCGTTTCTGCTCGACTGCCGCTCTCTGGAATACAAGTTCGTTCCGATTCCTGTCGGTTTGCGGCTCGTGGTCTGCAACACGATGGTGAAGCACGATCTGGCCACTGGCGCCTACAACACTCGCCGTGAAGAGTGCGAAGAAGGAGTGCGGTACTTCGCGAAAGTAGATCCTGCGATTCGCGCGCTGCGCGATGTGCCGTTGAGCATGTTGGATCAGCACGCCAACGATTTGCCTCCAACGATCTGGAAGCGATGCAGCCACGTCGTGCGCGAGAATCAGCGCACGCTGGATGCCGCTCGCGCTCTCACGGACGGAGACTTAACGAAGGTCGGAAAGCTGATGCATGAATCGCACGCCAGCCTGCGCGATCTCTACGAGGTGAGCTGCAGCGAACTCGACCTGATGGTCGAAGCTGCCCAGGGCCTTCCAGGTTTCTGCGGGGGGCGCATGACTGGCGGCGGCTTCGGAGGCTGCACCGTCAATCTCGTTCGCGAAGAATACGCAGAGGACTTCGCCAAACAAATCGCCGCACGCTATGAGCGCATGACGGGAATCCACCCTCAGGTGTACCTGTGCTCCGCCGAAGACGGGGCACAACAGCTTAGCTAGAACTCGACCGATCTCCGACGGTCTCAGCATCACCCGGTGCCCACCCCTGCAACTTCACGAGCCAATTCGCAGGTTCAGGAAGAATCGCGAACTCAGGCAGCTTTCCGCGCACCATCGCCACCTCGTCGCAGCAATGAAACCGCGGGCACGCGTGGCAGTCTTTGTAGATCTTGTCTGGAATATCTTCGCGCTGCGCGACCGAGAATCCTTGTCCCGCAAAAAAGTCCGGCTTGCGCGTGAAAAGGCAAATGCACGACACGCGATGGCGCCTGGCCTCAGCCATCAGCGCTTTGACGAGGCGCCCGCCTCCTCCTTTGCCTTGCGCCCACGGCGCGACTGTGATCGAACGGATCTCCGCGAGATGGGTGCCATACAAATGCAGCGCTCCACAACCGATGATCCGACCGTCGTCCTCAAGAACGACGAAGTCTCGGACGTTTTCGCAAATCTCGGCCAGAGTTCGCGGCAGTAATGTGCCGTCGCCGGAATAGGCCGAGATCAGTTCATGAATGTGGTCTGCATCGGGCAGAATTGCTCTACGCGTGCGCATGGACCTCCTCGCGGAGAGAATTTATTTTGTTCCGTGTTGCATTGATGGCTTGGCGCACTCGTACGGGTGCGGTTCCCCCCGGAACATCGTGGATCGCCAGCACTGACGACAGCTTCAATGCCTCATAGAAGTCCTGACCAAACGCTGGACTAAGAGATTGCAGATCAGCCAGCGGCAGATCTTGAAGTTCGCAATTCCTTTCGAGACACAGTTGCACCGCTTTGCCAATCCGCTCATGCGCGAGGCGCGACGGCACGCCGCGCTGCACGAGATAAGTCGCGGCCGCCCAGGCGTTTATAAACCCGGTCTGTGCCGCCTGCAGCATTTCTTTATCGTGAAATTCCGCTGCCTTCGTCCATCCAGTCACCAGCGGCAGCATCTGAAGCAGCGCATCAGACGCGGCAAACAGAGGCTCCTGCGTTTCCTGAAGATCCTTGTTGTACGCCAACGGCAGGCCCTTCAGCGCAACCAATAGAGCCGTGGCATGTCCAAGAACTCGTCCACTCTTTCCCCGCACCAGTTCGAGCAAGTCTGGATTCTTTTTCTGTGGCATCGCGCTGCTGCCCGTCGAATAAGCCTCCGGCAGTCCGATAAATCCGTACTCTTGCGACGAAAAGAGAATCATCTCTTCGGCCCATCGACTCAGGTGCATCGCCAGAAGCGATAGTCCGCCGACAAACTCGATCGCAAAATCCCGATCGCTCGTCGCGTCGATGCTGTTACCGGTTGGCCCATCGAATCCCAGCGTTTCCGCCATGAATCCGCGATCAAGAGGAAGCGTCGCCCCCGCCACTGCCCCCGATCCCAGAGGGCAAAGATTCAAACGCTTGCGACAGTCCGAGAGCCGGTCCGCATCGCGCAAAAACATTTCGACGTAAGCTAGCAGCCAATGCCCAATCAGAACCGGCTCAGCCTTCTGTAAATGCGTATAAGCAGGCATAGCCGCATCCCCAGCTTGTTCCGCTCGATCGGCGAGTGCGCTGCATAATTCCGCGAGTTCCTGCCTCAGTTGATCGATCGACGCCCTCACGTACAGCCGCAAGTCGGTCGCAATCTGTTCGTTGCGGCTGCGCCCGCTATGCAGCTTGTATCCTGTCTCTCCAATCAGAGCAACGAGTTGCTTTTCGACAAAGTGATGAACGTCCTCCGCCTCACCATCATCAAGAAACGATGGCGCTGCCGCCGCCCGCTCTCCGATCTGTTCCAGCCCCTGCAGAATGCTGATCAGCTCGTCGGCAGACAGCACACCGGCATTCTTCAGCGCGCGTGCGTGCGCGCCACTGGCCGCAAGCTCATACTGCAGCAACCGCCGATCGAAACCGAACGATCGCTGCCAACGTTCGAAATCGGGATCCAGCGGCTGCCGGAACCTTCCCGACCACATCTTCATCGTGCGACCTCCACACGAGTGCGCGCGCGCGACCGCGAGGGCAGGCCCAGAATGCGGATGAATCCCGCCGCATCTTTCTGATCGTAGCTGTCGCCCATCGTGAACGACGAAAGATCGGTGCGATAGAGCGAATGCTCCGACTCGCGGCTGACGACTGAAACGTTTCCCTTGTATAGCGACAGCGTCGCGCTGCCCGTCATCTCCTTCTGCGTGCTTTCAACGAAAGCGTCCAGCGCCTCGCGCAATGGCGTGAACCACAGGCCGAAATAAACCAGTTCCGCGTACTTCAGTCCAATGTGCTGCTTGAAGTGCGCGACATCGCGCTCCAGGCAAAGCGCTTCCAATTCGCGATGAGCCGCAATCAGCAATGTGCCGCCGGGAGTCTCATAGCACCCTCGCGACTTCATTCCGACAAAGCGATTCTCGACCAGGTCGATGCGGCCTACGGCATTTCGCGCCCCAATTTCATTGAGCAGTTCCACCAGCGACACGGGATCCATTTCCATCCCGTTCACCGAAACCGGAACTCCCTGTGCGAAGCCGATGCGCACTTGCTCTTCCTTGTCTGGCGCTTCCTGCGGCGACTTCGTGATTTGCCACGTGGTCGGCAACGGCGCGTTCCCCGCATCTTCCAACTCGCCACCCTCATGACTGATGTGCCACAGATTACGGTCGCGGCTATGAATCTTCTCGCGGCTCGCCGCCACCGGAATCCCGTGCTGCTCCGCGTAGTCGAGGCAGTCTTCGCGCGATTTCAAAGTCCACTCCCGCCATGGCGCGATGATCTTCAACTCCGGAGCCAGCGCTTGATACGTCAATTCAAACCGCACCTGGTCGTTGCCTTTGCCCGTGCATCCGTGAGCGACTGCCGTCGCGCCTTCACGGAGCGCAACTTCGACCTGATGCTTCGCAATCACCGGACGCGCCAGCGAAGTTCCCAGTAGATATTTATGCTCATAAACCGCTCCAGCCTTCAGGGCAGGGAACACGTATCCCGTCAGAAATTCCTCGCGGAGATCTTCCACGATCACCTTGCTGGCCCCAGTCGCATAAGCCTTCTCAACCACCGCTTCGATGTCATCTCCTTGTCCAACATCACCCACCATGGCAATGACGTCATAGGAGTAGTTTTCTTTCAGCCAAGGAATGATGATCGACGTGTCGAGTCCACCGGAATAAGCGAGAACAACTTTCTCAGGCATGAGCGCTCCTAACGGGCAGACGAACCGCGCCGCCCAGCAATAAATAAAGAATGGATTTTTGAACATGCAAGCGATTTTCCGCCTGCTCGAAAATGACGGAGTTGTCGGAGTCCATCACTTCATCGGTGACTTCCTCCCCGCGGTGTGCCGGTAAGCAATGCATGAAAGCCGCGTGCGGCGCGGCTTCCGCCATGAGTTCCGCATTCACCTGGTATAGCTGGAAGATCTCAGCGCGTTGTTCCGCTTCGCTCTCCTGGCCCATGCTGGCCCACGCGTCGGTGTAAATCGCATCGACCCCCGCGACGGCCGCATGGGGATCGCTCAGCAACTCGATCTGCGCTCCAGTCTCTTTCGCGATCTTCCGCGCGTCAGCCACAATCTGCGCATTCGGCGCATAGCCTTTCGGCGTGGCAATCCGGATCGACGATCCCAAACATGCGCAGGTCAACAGCAGCGAATGCGCCACGTTGTTCCCATCGCCGACATAGGCGAGCGTAATGTTCCTGAGGTCTCCGTATCGCTCCTGCAGAGTGAAGTAATCTGCCAGCGCCTGGCACGGATGCTCCAGATCGCTGAGCGCGTTGATCACCGGAACCGACGCATACTGGGCCATCCCTTCAATCGTCTCCTGCGAGAAGGTACGCAGTACGATCACGTCAACCCAGCGTTCAAGGTTGTGTGCGATGTCGCTCAAGCTCTCGCGCGCATCCAACCGGCCCTGCGTTTGATCGACGAAGATCGCTGTCCCGCCCAGGCTCGCCATGCCGGCTTCGAAGGTGATCCGCGTACGCAGCGAAGGCTTCTCGAAAAACATCACCATCTGTTTTCCCGCCAGCGCGCGCTGAAAAACCGACGGACGTGACTTCATCAACTCTGCCAAATGGAGCACGGCCTCGACTCCCTGCGGACCAAGATCGCGGGTCGAAATCAAATCTGGACACCAGAAGATGCCTGGAAAAGTCTCCGGCACCACCAGCGCTCTGTTTTGCAATGGACTATTCAACGTTGATTCCTCTTTCTCGAATCTCACTTGTGTCGTCGACGATGCCACCGGCTTCATGCGCACGTGACCTCAGTCCCGCACGGCAGCTTCGTCAGATAAAACTGCGGCAATGCCTCCGCCTCGGTTGCAGGCAAGATCCTGACTCGTCCCACACCTTGTTTCAGCGCGCGTTTGCAGGCCTCAAGTTTCGGCAACATGCCGCCGCTGATAACCGATCCCGCCGCCAGATCTTCCGCCTGCTTGGTACTCAACCAGGGAATTACAGCGCCGTCAGCGCCTTTCACTCCCGGCACATCTGTAAGAAAAATGAGCGCATTCGCGTGGCACGCCGCCGCGCAGGCAGCCGCCATTTCGTCGGCATTCACGTTGTAGTACTCGCCGTCTGCTCCCAGTGCGAGCGACGCCAGAACCGGAATCCCGCCCTGTTGCCACAGCCCTTCGATCCAGCACGGCTCCGCAAAACAAATCTCGCCGACGAATCCCAAATCATTCCCACGTACAAGTTTCTTGCGCGCGCGAAAGCTCATGCCGTCGCCGCCGCAGAATCCGACGGCGGGCATCCCAGCAGCCTGAATCGCAGCCACCATCTTCTTGTTGATCATCCCGCCCAGCACCATGAGCGCCACATCCCGAGTCTCGGCATCGGTCACGCGAAGTCCGCCGACAAATTCGCTCTGCTTCCCCAGGCGCTTCAGCATGCGGGTAAGCGCGCTGCCGCCGCCGTGAACCACGGCCACGCGATGGCCGTCCTGCGCCAGTTCTGCGATCGCCCGCGCACACTTGCGCAGCGTGGCCAGATCTTCCAGTGCCGCTCCTCCGACTTTGACTACGATAATCATTGCAGCCCCTCGTCCTCCGCCCATCCATACATCAGGTTCAGGTTCTGCACAGCTTGTCCGGCCGCGCCCTTCAGCAGGTTGTCGATGCAGGAGATCACCACCAACCTCCTGCCATCGTCCGCGAGGCAAAATCCCAAGTCGCAATAGTTCGTGTTCAGAGAAAACTGCACCTGCGGTAATTTCGGCGTTTGAAAAACCCTCACCCAGCGCTTGCCCGAATAAAAATTCCGGAAGCACGCCTCCACTTCCAACGGCGTCATCTCGTGATCGAGCTGCACATATACCGTCGACAGAATCCCACGTGGAATCGGCAGCAGGTGCGGCGTAAACGTCAACTCCTGCGCATTCAACTCCAATTGTTCGACGATCTCCCCGACATGCCGGTGATTGAAAACAGAGTATGCCGACAAGTTATCGGCCACCGACACAAAGTGCGTTTTCGCCGTAGGTTCCTTGCCTGCTCCCGACACACCCGACTTCGAGTCGGAAATAATCCCGTGCTTCCGATCCAGAACTCCGGCCTTGAGCAAAGGTGCCAATGCCAGGATCACCGACGTCGCATAGCACCCCGGATTGGCCACCAACGTGGCACCGGCCAATCGGTCGCTGTTCAACTCGGGCAATCCGTATACGGCCTTCTTCGTCAATTCCGCTGCTTTAATCGTGTCCGAGTCCTGAAAGTCGTATATCGCGCGATGTTGTTCCTGCTTCAACCGCCACGCGCCGCTCAGGTCAATTACGCGCAGTCCGCTCGCAATGGCTTCCGGTACAAGTGATCGCGACGCCGCGTGGGGCGTGGCCAGGAATAGCAATTCGATTCCTTGCTGCTCCAAGGCTTCCCACGACAGAGCGCGCAAGGGATAGCCACCATTTCCAGACAACGCTGGAAACACGTCCGCCAGATCCGAAGCGCCCCCGTTGTCGGAAGCCCGCCGCAGTAGAACCGGCTTCTCCAGTCGCGGATGCCGCAGGAGAATCCGCGTCAACTCCAGGCCGGAATAGCCCGTCGCACCCAGTACGGCCGTTTTGAGTTTCCCCGACATCAGCCCAGCATCTCCTCAATTCGGCCCGCGAGCGTTCTGGCCGCATCCCGGTCCGGACAAACAATAAGGATCGTGTCATCGCCGGCAATGGTGCCGACAATCTCCGGGAAGTCCGCCTCATCCAGCGCCGCGGCGACCGGCTGCGCGCTTCCCACAATCGTCTTGATCACCAACTGGTTCTGCGCGGTGCGAATGTCGAGTACGAATTCGCGCACTAATCTCGATACCGGCGGCAGCGCCACGCCTGCTCCACTCTCGCCCTGGGGCAGGGAATAGCCGTGCGAGGTCTTGCTCAGATTCAGGTCACGAATGTCGCGCGAGAGCGTGGCCTGGCCCACCTTGAACCCTCGCTTCCTCAGCATCCGCTGCAGATCCTCCTGGCTGGCGACGGATCCGTGCTTCAGCGTTTCCAGAACCGCGCGTTGGCGAAGCGTTTTATTCATAATGAATATTTATGCAGCCTAGTGAATAATTATCTCTTTATCTTACGGACCACGCCCTGAATGTCAAGAAGAAACACAGTTTTTTGTTGACCGGCGGAACCCAGCAGAAACCCGCCGCGGCCGCCGCGAGAAGCGGCGCAGACCGGCGGCCCTTGGTAGACTACTCGGCGGCTAACGAGCGCAGTCCACGCGACTGCGGGAGATGCGGATGAACCCCAAGCCCACACTGACGGCGGAGTTGATTGCGGAATTTCTCGGCACGTTTGTGCTGATGATGTTTGGCACTGGCGTTGTTGCCATGGTCATGCTCTTCCCGTCAAAGAATCCGGGCGAGACGATTCATGGCGGATTCACCAACATCAGCCTTGGCTGGGGACTCGCCGTGACCATGGGAATCTACGTGGCCGGGAAAGTTTCGGGCGCACACCTGAATCCCGCCGTTACTCTCGCTTTCGCGGTTTTTCGCGGATTCCCTTGGCGCAAGGTGCTGCCCTACTCGATCGCACAAACGGCGGGAGCGTTTGCCGCCGCGGCCCTTGTGTTTTGGAACTATCTGCCAGCCTTCCGGCAAACTGATCCGCTGCTTGAACGCACTGCCGGAGTATTCACGACGTTCCCCGCTTTTCCCGAACTGCCGCAAGCCGGTTTTCTCGATCAACTCATCGGCACCGGTCTGCTGGTGATGCTCATCTTCGCGATCGTTGACGAGTTCAACATGCCGCCAGGAGCGAATCTTGCCCCCGCGATGATCGGACTCGTCGTGGTCGCGATCGGCATGAGCTTCGGCGGCATGCATGGTTACGCGATCAATCCTGCGCGGGACTTCGGTCCGCGCCTCTTCACCGTATTTGCCGGTTTCCGCAACAACGGCCTTACCGACGGAAGCCACGTATGGTGGGTTCCCATTGTCGCCCCGTTGCTCGGGGGCTTGGCTGGCGCAGCGGTCTATGATTTTGGAATCCGTCGGTTTCTGCGCCCGTCGTAAAATGCTGGCGCCGTCCGGCCGCGCTGCATCTGCAGGATCGAGGAGGCTCCGTGCAATATGTCTTAGCGCTGGATCAGGGTACGACGAGTTCGCGAGCGCTTTTGTTCGATCGCGAGGGCAAAGTCTGCTCGGTCGCGCAACAAGAGTTCGATCAAATATTCCCTCAGCCCGGCTGGGTCGAGCACAATCCGGAGCAAATTGCTTCCTCACAAATCGCAGTGGCTCGTGAGGCATTGTCGAAAGCAGGAGCTCGCCTGGGGGACGTGGCGGCGATTGGCATCGCAAACCAGCGCGAGACGACGATCGTTTGGAATCGTGAGACGGGTGAACCCGTCCACAACGCGATCGTCTGGCAAGATCGCCGCACCGCCGATTTCTGCGAGCGCTTCAGGAGCGAAGGTCACGGCCCGCTCATCCAGCAGCGGACGGGCCTTCTCATCGATTCCTATTTCTCGGCCACCAAGATTTCCTGGATTCTCGAAAACATTCGCGGCGCGCGCTCTCTTGCCGAAGCCGGGAAACTCGCGTTCGGCACCGTCGATACCTGGCTCCTCTGGAAGCTCACGGCCGGTCGAGTTCACGCGACCGACGCCAGCAACGCCTCGCGAACCATGCTTTTCAATATTCACACCGGCGCCTGGGACCACGAACTTCTCGATCTGCTGCGAGTGCCGGCCTCGATGATGCCCGAGGTGCGTTCGTCCAGCGAGATCTATGGAGAAGTGACTGGCACGCAAGGACTCGATCGCATCCCACTCGCGGGCATCGCCGGCGATCAACAGGCGGCGCTGTTCGGGCAGCGGTGCACGAAGCCCGGTCTCACCAAAAACACGTACGGCACCGGATGCTTCATGCTGCAGAACACCGGCAAGCGCGCCGTCCCGTCCTCGAACCGGCTGGTTACTACAATCGCCTGGAGACTTGGCGACACAACTGAGTACGCACTCGAAGGTAGCGTGTTCGTCGGCGGCGCTGTCGTGCAGTGGCTGCGCGACGGCCTTGGCCTGATTCGCAAGTCAGAAGAAGTCGAAGCACTCGCGGCGTCGGTCTCAGACAATGGGGGCGTGTATTTCGTTCCGGCGTTCGTAGGACTAGGCGCTCCGCACTGGGATTCCTACGCGCGCGGTTCGATCTTTGGCCTCACCCGCGGCACGACCGCTGGCCATCTCGCCCGCGCTGCAGTCGAAAGCATCGCTTATCAAGTCGCAGATTTGCTCGACGCAATGCGTCTGGATTCCGGCGACACGGTGCAAGAACTACGCGTAGACGGCGGAGCCGCCGCCAACGACAGCCTTATGCAATTTCAGGCGGACATTCTCGGCATCCCCGTCGTCCGTCCGGCTGTAACTGAAACCACTGCACTCGGAGCCGCATACCTGGCAGGGCTTGCTGTCGGCTTCTGGAAGAATGGACTCGACGCCTCGGTCGCCAACGATAGCCGTTTTGAGCCGCGTATGCCGACGCCTCAAGCGAGGGTGTTACGGAACCGATGGAACGAAGCAGTCTCGCGATCAAAAAGTTGGGAGTCCGGATCGCCGTCCTGATCGAACCAAGATCGCCGTTCTACTGCTCATACCAAAATACCGCACCCCTGGTAATTTCCGGCAGCGTGAACGTAACGTCGTCGCCGTGCCGTTTTCCTTTGACCGCCTGCACATCCCCCATGAACGGAAGGAAGAATCCTTTCCCCTCGGAACCAGCTTTCACGCTGACCTCGACTCCCTCTTGCGGCGTCTGGTTAGGATTCGACCCTCCCACCAGCCCCGCAAAGTTGGCAAAGAAGGCGTTGAGATGTCCATCAGAAGTGCGCGCGATCGACGTTGCCACGTGTGGCCCAGCCTTGATTCGCACCGCATCGCCGCCCTGCAGGCTGCTTAGAAATTCCTGCTGCGAATCCGGCGACGCATGCTCGAAATCCTTCTCCAGCGCCGCGTTGTAAGCCTTCCCTGGACACTCAGGAAATCGCACCACGTTTTGCGTTCCACCCTCGATCCCACTCGCGTCCGTTCCCGTGATCACCAGCCTCTTCCCCTGCGCCGCGAATTCCTTCAGCCAACTCTTCTCGCTCTCGCCCAGCACGCGCACATCCGGCAGCACCAGTGTTCGCCCATGGAAGTCCGCAAGCGTTCGCGGCGTCACGATCTGGAACTCAAGATGTTTCTGCATCAGCAGAATCAGAATGCCGCGATACGATTCAAGAAAGTCCGCCGCATGAAAATTCCGTGTCTCAGGAGAAAAATAAACTCCAATCGGATCCACCGCCGACCGCGGCAGATAAAACGTCTTCTCGTGCGCCTTAATCCACGAGAATATTTTCTTCCGCGTCGGCAGATCGTTCGACCCCGCCATCGAATGTCCCGGAGCATCCCAGAAGTTCGCGCCCACCATAACCTGCGACATCGCCAGATTCATCATCGCCGGACGAGCGTCCACCTTCTTGTCGCCATCCCACGAGTAATTCAGAATCCACGTCGCCTTGCCCTGCGCAAATGCCCGAAACGAATGCATCCCCACCTGGTAGCGGAACCAGTCCAGCGGTTTCCGCCCCGACGCCATGTGATCGCCGTTCCCAAACTCATATTCATGCGCAATCGCGTCCACCACCGAATACAGGCTGTAGACGTCTGCGCCCACGCGCACTGCCTCTTCTTCGATCCCCGGATAAATCTCCGGAATGATCTTGATCTCAGGATTCACTGCCTTCGCCGTCTGGCTGATCTCGCTCAGGAAATCCGTGAATGTCTGAATTCTGAACGTCACCCATTTGCGAAATGCCGGATCGGAAAAATCTCCCAGCTTCAAATCGTGCTTCGCATCCAGCCCAGTCTGTTTCTTGAATGCCGCAACCGTGTAGTCATCGAAACTCGCCCACGTATTTTCCCAACCTTCGAAATGCGTCATCCAGTACGGGATGTCGATGTAAATCCCATCAATTCCCGTCGCCGCAATCTGTCCCACGCGCTCCATATAAATCTTTCGCCACTCCGGCGCGTACGGACTCACCCACACATCCTCATCGCCCTTCCGAATCCAAAACGCTGCTGCCGCCGCCAAAGATCGCAGGCTCTCCCGTAATCTTCCGCTGCAGCCAGTCTGGATGTTCCTTCGCCAGCGTGTGCGGAGTCTGGTCGGCATTCGCGGTAATACACTCGGTTCCAGCGATGTAGACAAACGCATGATTGCCCACCTTGTGCGCCGCCTCAGCCACCGCATGGATCGCCTTCAGCTTCTCTTCCGGATGGACAAAGCTCTCGTATCTTCCCTCGATGTCATTGTCGACTTCAATTCCGAATACGTCGCTAGCTTGCGCCCGATCGACGATCTGCTGCGCGTCGCCGCCCTTCAGGCCATAGGCGCCAATGCGAACATAGTTGGTCCAGTCCTGCTTTGCGGAGTCAGGCGCCGCCACCAGTCCCAGCGCGAACAAGAATAAGGAAAGAACTGCGAATAGAGCTCTTCGTGTCATATCGTGCCTCTAAATCGTATTGACCAACCCGATTTGCCGGACCTGCTCAAGGCACACCTCCCCAAACTCACCCTGCGGCAAGCTCGGTAAGGTCTGCGGTTTGAGCAGGCTTTTTTAGAACTCGAATCTCAATCCAAACTGGAAGGATCGCGGACTTTCCCCGGGCGCGTCGCTTGTGACCGTCCCGAATAGCCCATCTCCTACGGCCGAATTCGGCTGTCCAAAGCGTGGGTGGTTGAAGAAGTTGAACATTTCCGCCCGCACTTCGATCCGCATGCCTTCTTTGGGCACAAACGACTTGTAAATATTCATATCCACGTTGTGGACGCCGTCTACGCGCAGCCCGGAAAAGTACCGGGGAGCATTCCCAGGAACCTGGTCGCCCGGGTCGCCAAAGCAATTGCTGTTCAGATAGGCGTCAGGACTTGCATTCTGCCAACTCAAGGCCGCCGCGTGCATGCTGATCCCGGTCTTAAATTGCGAGCACAGAACTTGGGGGCGCTGCGTGCCATTCGCGAGACGGGCGTCTGACATGCCAAGCGCCATCGGTTGCCCCGATTGCTCAGTGATGATCGTCGACAGCGACCAGCCTCCCACCACCGCATCCACACCTCGGTTCATGTTGCCGCCAATCCATTGCTTGCGCCCAATGGGCAGGTCCACGACCGTGGCGAGCGCTAGCCGCTGAGGCGTGTCGTTGCCTCCAATGCTGCGTTCCGCCGATAGGCGATCCAGTTGCTGCGGCATGCCTAACCCGAGCGCACCCACCCAGTTGTTCCTGCCCGCCGATGAATCGTCGGTTGCCTTCGATATCGTGTAACTGCCTTCAAAACTGATGTGGTGCGTCGTTCGCTTCTGGAAGCGAACCTGCAACGCGTTGTACCACGAACTCGCTTCCTCCAACATCAACCCTTCAAAGTCGCCGTTGAATTGCGGGTACTGGTTCAACAGAGTCCCCAGGGGGAGGGTGCCGCCCCCCAGAGGACCGTAATTCGAATTGGCCTCGTTGAAACAGGGATTGGTCGGCGAAGGAGTGCACCCGGCGCTGAACATCGAGAAAAACGGGTTGCCCACCGGCGTCTGAAGAAAATTGCTTACGCAGCCATCCTGGATGCAAGTCGAATCCGTGGGAGTTACCGCCGCGGTGATCTGGGCCAACAAAGCCGAAGGGATATAAGAGCGATTGTTTGTGCCAGCCCACGGAAGATGGTTACTTCGGTTGGCCGAGTAATCCACGCCCAGTACGATCTGGCTGGGGAGCAGTCGCTGGATTCCTAGATTCCACTGGTAGAGATTGGCGTCTCGCGCCGCCGTAGTCCCCAGATCGTTCGGGTTCTGATAACCCCAATTCGCAAACTGGCCGTACTGCGTACCCTGCGGACCTGTGAAGCCTGCCGGGAAAGGATTCTCAAGAGTGGCCGATTGGGTAGCGAAATTGTCATTCGTAAAAAACAGGTTTGCGGTCTTGCGGAACGCCGACCCGGGATATTGGAAGTTTGTGGCCGGGCTCATTCCGAAATAGATGCCCGCTCCGCCTCGCACCACCGTCTGCGGATCGAGTTGGTAAGAGAAACCCAGCCTCGGCCCAACGTCCTTCCGATAGGTCGGAACCGTCCTCATGCTGGATGTCGGGAATTGCGTTGTGCCGAACACTTCTTGAGACGCGGGGTAGTTGAGTCCAACGCTCTGCATCAGCCCCTGTACGCTCGGGTTTCCCGCCGCCACCGCCGGGACGCTAGTTAGGTCCAGATTCACGCCACTGTCGGCGTTGAAATTGCTGAACTCGATCCGGTTCCCGCGCGACGTGTATGGCGAACTCCACTGGTAACGCAAGCCGAGATTGATCGTGAGTTTCGAGCTCACCTTCCAGTCGTCCTGCACATAAAACCCTGTCTCCAGCGAACGGTTCGCGACCGACGGAGTCACCACCAGTTGACTCGAGGCGTTGATGTTATCGCCATAACCAAAAGCCAAGCTGGCAAAGGGATTGCCGGTAGTAATACAGGTATTCGCGGGTGAACTTGGATCACAGTCGCTCTGCGGATTCGGCGACGTCGTATTATCCGTAAACGTGATAAAGCCACTCGGGTAGTTCGGCTGCCAGAAGTTGTTGTAGAAAACTCTCTGCTCGCCGCCGAATTTAATCAGATGGCTTCCTTTGGATATCACCAACTGCGTGGAGTAACTGACCAGCGTGTGCGCAAAACTAGTGTTGATGCAGCACTGATCGTAGAGATTGGTCCACGGCAAATTTCCCTGCATCAGAAACGTCGGCATCTTGTCGATCCCATTGGCCGTTTGGAACACCGAAGGCAATCCCTGCACGCCAGTCGGCAGCGAGGCGTTGAAACTGGAGATCGTCGGAATGCTCGGCAGCGACAGTTCGTGTACCCGGTCGAGTCCCACATGGCTGGTCCAGACGATCCGCGGGTTGACGGTCCAGCTATATTCCAGCGAAGCATTTTGCGCCACCGTCACACCGCTCTTGATTCCGTCATTATCGAAGCCGTCTCCCAGGGTCAGAGGAGTCGTGTAGTTGTACCAGCCCCGGCTGTAGCGGCCGCTGATGCGGTTCCTGTCGTTGATCTGGTGGTCGATCTTGATGTCGAACTGGTAGTCCGGAGCCGACGACAACGTTGTGAAGTTGTAGTTGTTGAATTCGTTGCTGTTGCTCGGTTGCGGATAGGAATTCAGGACGGCCATTCCGATCGGATCCTGCTCGCTGGGCGGGATCACGTTCAATTGGCTGTTGTACTGCACCTGCGGCCTGGTTCCGCATGGATTTCCACAGCCTTGCGCAGTCGGGTCGAAAATGTTCTGAGGCTGTAAAGTATCCGGATTCACATCCGCCGAAAAGTCGCCCTGCCGCTCCGCCAGGGTCGGCACGGTCACTACTCCGCTGGACGCGCTAGAACTTGCAACCTTCTCGAAATCGACGAAAAAGAACGTGCGGTTCTTAATGATCGGCCCCCCTAACGAGAAGCCGCCCTGATCGCGCTTGCTGTCCGGCTTTGGGCCGATGTTGGCGGGATTAAAGAAATCGCGTGCGTCCAACTGCGCGCGCTGCAGGAAATACCAGCCGCTGCCGTGAAACTTGTCGGTTCCACTCTTCATTACCATGTTGACTACCGTGCCGCCATTGTTGCCGAACTCGGCCGAGAAGCTGTTGTTCTGCACCTTCATTTCCTGCATGCCCTCGACCAGGGGCTCGTAGTAGACGTTGGAATTTCCTCCCTCGCCCTGCTCCGGCGCGCTCAGCAGGCCGCCGTCCAGGCGTATCTCGGCGGTCGCGTTGCGCTGCCCGTTGGAAGCGAAGTTTGTTCCCGAGGGATAGTTGTCACCCGTCCCCGACCCAGCCACCTCCGTCACTCCTGCCGCCAGGAATGTCAGGCCAAAGAAACTGCGGTTGGCCAATGGCAGTTCGTGCACATATTCGTTGCTGATCTCGGTGCCCAGAGTCGCACTCTCGGTGTCGAGCAGCGGCGCCGCCTGCGTCACCTCGATCGTCTCGCTCACTCCAACCGGACGCAGCACAAAATCCACGCTCGTCTGCTGATCCACTTGCAGCACGATGTTCTTCTTCTCGTCGATCTGAAAGCCGGAAGCCTGCGCCTTGATCGTGTAAGACGACGGTCGCAGCCCCTGCAGGAGATACTGCCCGTGGTCGTCGGTTTTCGCGGTCTGCGCGATGTTCGTGCCGTCGTTCGTGATCGTCACCGTCGCGTTCGCCACCACCGCGCCCGACTGGTCCGTTACTGTTCCACGAATCTGAGCCTGGTATGCGCCCTGCCCCAGCGCCCTGGGCGCGGCCAAGAATGTAGCCACGAGAAGAACAACGATGAGACTGGCAACGGAACACCAACTGCGTCGGCAGACACGCATGACATCCTCCGGACAAAGGGCTTTCATATTATTACGAGTCAAAACTATTACTTTCGTTTGTGGCGGAAGTCAAGTCAAATCGTAGCGAACTAAAATACGATCCCATCCTAAGTCTGGGCTGCCAGCTTCGATTAGAATTCCTTCGTCGGCCCTCCTGCCCTTCGTGGTTCAGGCTCTTCTTCCCTAGAGCTCAGACCTTTTCTTGGAGCAGGGGAACGAAACGATTTAAGAAGAAGGCAATTACGACTGCTTTCTTCTTGTTTCATAACCTTTCGTCCCGTACTCTGTTCAAATAATTCGAAGGAGTCTTGGAGTCGTAAGGAGCATGCAATGCCGCGTGTGGTTCGCTGTTGTGTTCTGTTGTTGATGGCCGTTGCTGTTTCGTCCTTGCCTGTGCTGGCTTCCTCTTCTGTAGTGCAGGCGTCCCGTGAAGGCAACGTCATCTCTCTGTCGAACGATGCGATCTCCGCGACCTGGTCGGTGCAAGGCGGAGCACTGCGGTGGCAGGGTCTTCAGAATCGCTTCACCCAAGCGAACTTGCCTCTCGACGGGAGCGTCTTCGAACTAGTGCCCAAGGAAGGTCCCGTGCTGCGCTCCTCTGACTTCAAGATGACCGCGGCGCCTACGCTCGAAGACATTCCTGTCGCGTCCAGTTCGTCGAAAGCTGCGGACCGTCTGCCCGGCCGGCAGATTCGCATCGAACTCGAAGACGCCTCCGCCAGGATTCGTGTCACCTGGATCGCGATGCTTCGCGAGGGCGCGAATTACATTCGACAGGAAGTCACCATCCACGCGATTCAGAAACCCTTCGCGCTCACGCAAATCAACCTCGTCGACGCAGTCATGCCCGGTGCCGCGGTCTCGGGCCATGTGAAAGGATCGCCCGTCACTGCCGGAACCTGGTTCGTAGGCTTCGAGCATCCGCTCTCCGACTGCCGCGTACGCGACGATCGCGCCTCCTGCTGGTTGTCGCGCGAACTTCCTCTACAGGCGGGACAAGCCGTGACCTATTCCTCGGTGTTCGGCGTGACTCATCCATCGCAGTTGCGCCGCGACTTTCTGAAATATCTCGAACTCGAACGCGCCCATCCTTACCGAACCTTCCTGCACTACAACTCGTGGTACGACCTCGGATTTTTCGATCGCTACACGGAGCAGGGAGCAGTCACCGAGATCCAGAGTTTCGGAGAGGAGTTAACGAAGAAGCGCGGAGTCAAACTCGACAGCTTTCTCTTCGACGATGGCTGGGACGATCCCACTCATCTGTGGAAGTTCGATCCCGGCTTTCCCGATGGGCTTACGAAGGTATCGCAGACTGCGGCCAAATACGGCGCTGCGCCTGGCATCTGGCTCTCTCCATGGGGAGGTTATGACGGTCCAAAAGAGAAGCGACTCGCGTCAGCGCGCGCGCAAGGATTCGAGACCAACGAAGGCGGTCTCGCCTTGTCAGGCCCAAAATACTATCGCTACTTTCGCGACACATGCATTCAGATGCTCGAGAAATATGGCGTGAACCAGTTCAAGTTCGACGGCACCGGCAACGCCAACGAGGTCATCAAGGGCAGTGAGTTCGACAGCGACTTCGCCGCCGCCATCCATTTAATCGGCGAACTGCGCGCGAAGAAGCCCGACCTCTACGTCAACCTCACCACGGGCACATATCCCTCGCCGTTCTGGTTGCTCTATGCCGATTCGATCTGGCGTGGTGGCGAAGACCACAGCTTCGCTGGCGTCGGTTCGAATCGACAGCGCTGGATCACCTATCGCGACTCGCAAATCTATCGCCACGTCATTGAGGATGGTCCGCTGTTCCCAATGAATTCGCTCATGCTGCATGGAATGATCTTCGCGCGCTACGCCGAGCGCTTAGGCAGCGATCCCGGCCACGATTTCCCTGACGAAGTGCATTCGTACTTCGGCACAGGCACGCAGTTGCAGGAGATGTACATCACGCCTTCGTTGCTCTCTTCTGCCGATTGGGATGTGCTGGCTGAGACCGCGAAGTGGTCACGCGAGAACGCGCAAACGCTGAAGGACTCCCACTGGATCGGCGGCGATCCCGCGCGCCTCGAAGTGTATGGCTGGGCCTCATGGTCGCCCGAGAAGTCGATCATCACGCTGCGTAATCCCAACGACCAGCCGCAGGATTTCACGGCGAGTCCAGCGGCGCTCCTCGAGTTGCCCGCCGGATCCACGTCGAAGTTTACAACCCGCAACCCGTGGAAAGAAGCGGGCAGCGAATCCGCGAGCATCAACGCGCAAGAACAACACACATTTCACCTGCAACCATTCCAGGTCTTGACGCTCGAACTGACACCGTAGCGACACCACGATCTATGGCGTCTCAATCGCTAGGTCCGGCATCAAAGTCTCAGGAACATGCTCGATGAAAGCCGCCGTCCTTACGTCGCCGCAGCCGGTTACACAGCGTCCCCTGCGAATTGCTGAAGTCGCGAAGCCGCAACTCACTCCCGGCCACGTGCTGCTGCGCGTGCGCGCGTGCGGCGTATGCCGCACTGATCTGCACATCGTTGAAGGAGAGCTGCCGCCGCTGCATCCCGGCATGATTCCAGGCCACCAGATCGTGGGCGACGTCGTCGACGGAGCCACGAACGAGATTGCTCTCGGCTCACGCGTTGGCGTCTCGTGGCTTGGCGGAACCGATGGCACTTGTTCGTACTGCAAGCGCGGCATGGAGAATCTGTGCGACTCACCGACGTTCACCGGCTACACGGTCGCAGGTGGCTACGCGGAATACGCAGTTGCACGCGCCGATTTTGTCTACCCACTGCCTGACGCTCTTGACGATCTGCACGCCGCGCCGCTGCTGTGCGCTGGCATCATCGGATTTCGCAGCCTGCGCGTCGCTGGAGTGCAACAGGGCGAACGCGTGGGACTGTTTGGCTTCGGCGCGTCAGCGCATCTGGCGATCGCCGTGCTGCGCGCGTGGAAGTGCGACGTGTACGTTTCGACGCGAGGAGAGTCGCATCGCAAACTCGCGGCTTCACTCGGCGCAACCTGGGTTGGAAGTGAGACGGAGAAGCCGCCGGTGGAACTCGACCGCGCCGTGACCTTCGCGCCCAGTGGAGACGTGGTCATCGCCGCGCTCGCCAGCCTGCGTAAGGGTGGTGTGGTGGCCATCAATGCGATTCACCTCGATCGCATTCCGCAATTTGATTATGACCGCCTGCTATGGGGTGAGCGCCAGCTGCGCAGCGTGGCCAACATGACCCGCGCCGACGCGCGCGACTTCCTCGCGCTAGCTGCGCAGATCAGGTTGCAGCCTAAGGTCACGGTGTTCTCCCTTGATCAGGCGAACGAGGCCCTGATTGCGGTCAAGAACGACACGATTGATGGCGCGGCTGTGATCGTACTGTGAGTCCGCTCAAGTCTCGTAGTGTTCCTGCAGGAACATATCGTCATGACAATACCGTGCAGACCATTACGTCATGACAGATAAACCACAGAAAACAAAGCGCAGAGGCGCCCCGGCTCCCCTCATACGGAACGAGGATGGGCCTCGACCGGAGACTTTTACTTTGCCAACGCGAAGGCGCCGATGAAGAGGACGCAGAACGCTATTGCATGTGTCAATTCGTTCCAGCCCAGGCGACGGACTACCAGCGGCTTCGGGTCCTGGACGAAGTAGAACCATCCACGAAAGAGCAGTGGTGCGAAGGCCACCGAGGCGATCGCCGGCATTAAGCGCGAGAGGCATGCAATGGTGAGAGCGGCGGTCATGAGAGCTTGCCCGATGGCGAATCCCCTGCCATGTGCCAACTTGGCGCGCAGACCTTCGACGCGTGCGGTGTGAAGGCGGAATTGGACGTAGTGGATCTGATCACCAGCGAACAGGAGATTCGCGAGCCAGAGCATCCAAGCGGTCGGGCCGAGTTTGCCGGTCATGACGTAATAAGCGGCTGGCGCGGACAGAGTCAGACCGATTGTGCCGACCATCTCGGAGAGCATGCGCCGATTCTGAATTGATTCTTTGCTTCGCGGCGGCGCGGCTTCGGCATTGCGAGACAGCCCAGGCGACTGTTTCGAGGTGGATTTTAGTAGTGCCTGGCCGACGAAGGCCGCCGCTGCAACTCCGCCGATCAGCCATAGGGCTGGATTGTGGCCTGCCCACAGCAGCGCGACGAGAGACAGCGCGGCCACTGCGCCCAAAGCGCCAATCACCAACTTGACTGCATCACGCTCTTCTCTTGTTTGGGCGCGCATGACGGAAGTGCCCAGCAGGCTCTCAACGGGCGTTCTCAACCAGAACAAAGCGAGCGCGGTCGCCAGCAATAAGAAGAAAAGGAACGATATTCGTGCGTCTCGCAAAGGGCGATGCCCGCGCCCGTGACCATGGGGACGAGCAACAATCCCCAGGCTCCGTGTTCGCGGGGCAGAATCAGCGCGCGACGCCGGTCGGGATGCGTCTGCGGCGCGGGTTGCGACTCAGCCCTTGGGTTGGAGCCCGACAGGTTCAGGCTGAGTTCTTCGATTTCACTAAGTCGCGGCTTTCCATTTCTCGCTCCGAAGATATGCGGAAGATGCGGTGCTCTGAAATGCGGAATCATGATATCCCGCACCCAGGTTTCCGGATCCCCGGGCTTCTGTGTCCAAGCATCTCCCTGCGAAGTTTTCACGGTCGCAGTCTCTTCTGTTTTACTGATCGCTTCTGGAGTCACGGTTTCTGTAGTCATCATCGCCACCCTGCCATATAAAGATGCTGCATGCCTTTGACGGCGTGCATGTATTGGGCGCGCTCGAAGGCGCCGGGATCGGGGCACTTGACCTGGCTCATGCTGCCTTGCATCTGCGCCACCGACTCGTACTCGTGCGATTCCATCCAGTCACGCAATTCGCGTTCGACATGGCGTAGATGATTCACACCGTGCCGCATGAGCGCCGAACACATCATCGTGACATTCGCGCCCACCATAAGGAGTTTGATGACGTCCTCTGCGCCATGCACACCGCCGGTGGCGGCCAGGCCGACTTTCACGCGGCCATAAAGAATTCCGATCCAGGTCAGCGGAAGGCGTAATGCCTGCGGAGTACTGAGAAGAACGTTAGGGCGAATCTCGAGTTCTTCCAGGTCAATGTCCGGTTGATAAAAGCGGTTGAACAACACGAGCGCGTCGGCCCCGGCTTCATCCAAACGCTGCGCCATGTTCGCCATATTGCTAAAGAACGGGCTCAGCTTCACGGCGACGGGAATCGTGACGGCCGAACGTACCGCTTTGAGAATGCTCAGGTAGGTCTGTTCGATATCGGCGGCGGTCACCTTGGGATCGGTAGGGATGTAGTAGATGTTGCACTCGAGGGCATCGGCGCCCGCCTTCTCTATCTGTCCAGCGAACTTTGTCCATCCCCCGAGCGTGGAGCCGTTGAGGCTCGCGATAATCGGAATGCTCGCGCCACTCTTCGCCTTGCGGATGTGATTCAGGTATCCCTCAGGCCCGGTGTGAAACTCACTGGCTTGCGGGAAGTAGGTGAGGGATTCAGCGAAGCTCTCGGTGCCCGCGGCCATGTGATGATCAAGGTCGGCTTCCTCCTGCCGCAACTGCTCTTCGAAGAGCGAGTAGAGGACGATCGCCGACGCTCCAGCATCCTCCAGGCGGCGAATTCCGTCGATATCACGCGATAGCGGGGAGGCCGAGGCCACCAGCGGCGAACGCAACCGCAGGCCAAGATAAGTCGTGCTGAGATCAACCATGAATTCCTCCTTAACTCGTGCGTAACGCTGTTATCGAGCTGCGCCTGTGGGCTCCGGTTTCTCCGCGGCGGCCGCTGGTTTCTCGGCGGGCGTCTTCGGAGCGGGCGCCGGTTCGGCTTTTCGGCTCGCCATGTATTCGTACATGCGATAGCGACGTTCCACGTCCTGCTGCGCCAGCTTCCAGAGACGCTCGGCATCTTCAGGCTTGCTTTTGGTGAGCATCTTGAAGCGAGTCTGCTGTAACAGATAGTCCTGCACTTTGCGCGTCGGAGCGCGCGAGTCGAGCGCGAGCGGATTTTCGCCCTGCGCCGCTCGTTCCGGATTGAAGCGATAGAGCAGCCACTGTCCCGACTCGACGGCAACTTTCTGGTCGGTCATGGCGGTCGTCATATCGATGCCGTGCGCGATGCAGTGCGAGTAGGCGATGATGATGCTCGGCCCGTCGTAGGCTTCGGCCTCGAGGAACGCCTTCAGCGTGTGCTCGTCTTTCGCGCCCATGGCGACGCTTGCGACGTAGACATTGCCGTAGGTCATGGCCATGAGTCCGAGATCCTTCTTCGGACCAGGCTTGCCACCGGCGGCGAATTTTGCGACCGCGCCGCGCGGAGTGGATTTCGAAGCCTGCCCGCCGGTATTCGAATAAACCTCGGTGTCGAGAACGAGGATATTTACGTTGCGGCCGCTTGCCAGCACGTGGTCGAGGCCGCCGTAGCCGATGTCATAGGCCCAACCGTCGCCGCCGACGATCCAGATACTTTTCTTGACCAGCATGTCGGCGACGGAAAGGAGTTGCTTCGCGTCTGCCGAATTGGCCTTGGCTAGCTTCTCTTTCAAAAGGTCAACGCGCTGGCGCTGTTCGTAGATGTCGGACTTCATCCTTCTGCTTTGCGTTCAGGATGGCCGTAACGAGTTCTTCGCCCACAGTTCCCGCCACTCGGCGAAGGAGTTCATGGGCGAACTCGGTCTGCTTGTCGACCGAGGCGCGGAAGCCCAGGCCGAACTCGGCGTTGTCTTCGAACAGTGAGTTGGACCACGCAGGACCGCGGCCGTCGGCGTTTTTGGCCCACGGCGTCGTCGGCAGGTTGCCACCGTAGATAGAGGAACAGCCAGTCGCGTTGGCCACGATCGCGCGGTCACCGAAGAGCTGTGAGACCAGCTTGATATAAGGAGTTTCGCCGCATCCCGAGCACGCTCCGGAGAATTCGAAGAGCGGTTCCTGCACCTGCTGCTGGCGAATCGTGCCGACCTTGATCTTCCGGCGATCAAGTTCGGGAAGCTTCAGGAAGAAGTCCCAATTCTCGCTCTCGGGCGCGCGCAGCGGAGGCTGCGGCACCATGTTGATGGCCTTCAGGCGCACTTCGCTTTTGTTTTTCACGGGGCAGATATCGACGCAGACGCCGCATCCCGTGCAGTCTTCGGGAGCGACCTGGATCGTGTACTTCATCCCCGCCCACTCTTTGTCGCGTACATCGCATGATTTGAAAGTCGCAGGCGCGCTTTGCAGTTCCTTGTTGTCGTAGACCTTAATTCGGATGACCGCGTGCGGGCAGACCATTGCGCACTTGCCGCACTGGATGCAGATCTTTGAATCCCACGCGGGGATTTCGAGAGCCAGGTTGCGCTTCTCCCACTTCGCGGTGCCAGTGGGAAAGGTGCCGTCGCAGGAGAAGGCGCTGACGGGAAGTTCGTCGCCGCGTCCGGCATAGATTGCGCCGAGCACGTCGTGCTCGAACTTCGGAGCGCCCGGGAATGCCGCCGGGATTTCCGTTTTGCTGGTGACGCTCTCGGGGATTTTTACTTCGAACAGGTGGACGAGCGTTTCGTCGACGGCGCGCATGTTTTTCTGCACGACTTCTTCGCCCTTGCGCCCGTAGGTGTAGCGAATGGATTGCCGGATCGCTTCAATCGCTTCCTCGCCCGGCAGCACTCTCGAGATAGCGAAAAAGCAGACCTGCATGATTGTGTTCATCCGCGAGCCCATGCCGGTGTCTTGCGCGACCTGGTAGGCGTCGATGGTGAAGAGCTTCGCTTTCTTGGCGATCAACTGTGACTGCACTTCGCGCGGCAGGTGGTCCCAGACTTCATCCTTTCCGAAGGGACTGTTGACCAGGAAGACTCCACCGGGGACCAGCGCGCTGAGCATGTCGTAGCGCTCAAGGAAGATCCACTGATGGCAAGCGATGAAATTTGCCTTGGAGATCAAATAGCTGGAATGGATGGGCTGCGGTCCGAAGCGCAGGTGCGACACCGTCATGGCGCCGGATTTCTTTGAGTCGTAAACGAAGTATCCCTGACCGTAGTTGTCGGTGTTTTCGCCGATGATCTTGATGGAGTTCTTATTCGCGCCGACTGTGCCGTCTGCACCGAGACCGTAGAAGAGAGCGCGGACTACGCTGTCGGGTTCGGTCGAGAATGCGGCGTCGTAGTCGAGGCTGGTATGGCTGACGTCGTCCTGAATGCCGATCGTGAAGTGATCTTTCGGCGTGCTCAGCTTCAGGTTGTCCTGCTTCAAATTATCGAAGACGGCTTTGACCATCGCCGGGGTGAACTCCTTGGAGGACAAACCGTAGCGTCCGCCGACCACTCCGGGCGCGGACTTCAGTTTTCCGTAACCCAGCTTCAATCCCTCGTGCAGAGCGTTCACTATGTCGAGGTAAAGCGGTTCGCCAATCGCTCCGGATTCTTTGGTGCGATCAAGCACTGAGATCTGGCGAACACTGGCGGGGAGGGCTTCCATGAACGACTTCACGCAGAATGGGCGGTACAGGCGGACTTTCAGCAGGCCGACTTTTTCTCCGCGGGCGGTTAGATATTCGACCGTCTCGTGCGCGGCTTCGGCACCCGAGCCCATCATGACGATGACGCGCTCGGCATCGGGGGCGCCGACGTAGTCGAAGAGGTGATAGGAGCGGCCGACGATCTCGGCGAACTTATCCATCGTTGCCTGGACCTGGGCGGGGGCCTTCTCGTAGTAGGCGTTGGCGGACTCGCGAATCTGGAAGAAGACATCAGGATTCTGCGCCGTGCCGCGCAACACTGGATGATCCGGTGAGAGCGCGCGCTGGCGGTGCTCGATGATGCGGTCCATGTTGAGCATGGCTCGCATGTCGTCTTCATTGAGCATTTCGATCTTGTTGACTTCGTGCGAGGTGCGGAATCCGTCGAAGAAATGCAGGAAAGGAATGCGGGTCTCGAGCGAGGCGGAGTGCGCGATCAGCGCGAGGTCCATCGCCTCTTGCACGGAGTTCGAACACAGCATGGCCCATCCGGTGGCGCGGCAGAACATGACGTCGGAGTGGTCGCCAAAAATCGAGAGCGCATGTGTGGCCAGCGTGCGGGCTGTTACGTGAAATACGGCCGGGGTCAACTCGCCGGCAATCTTGTTCATGTTGGGGATCATCAACAGCAATCCCTGCGACGCGGTAAACGTCGTAGAGAGCGATCCGGTCTGCAGGGCGCCATGCACGGCGCCGGCGGCGCCACCCTCGCTCTGCATTTCGATAACGTGAGGCACGCTGCCCCAGGCGTTGGGCACGGCCTCGGAAGACCACTGGTCCGCCCACTCGCCCATCGGCGACGAAGGAGTGATCGGGTAAATGGCGATCACTTCGCTCGCGCGATAGGCGACGTTGGCTACGGCCTCGTTGGCGTCCATGGTCTTGAATTTGCGCTTCATTGACATCCCCCGTTCCGAAAGTCTTCGTTGGGAGCCACCGGGGTGGCTCGCGATAAAACAAGGATGCAGGATGGAGGGGGTGGATGTCGGGACGTGGATTCACAGGGGGGCGTGATTGGAATCACATGAATTCGCGAAATATTCTGGATTCAGCGGCTTATAGGGCAGAGGAGATGTTGCATTTCTTCACTGCGTTTAGCGAAAGTTTTGGTGCCAATCACTCCTGGGCACGGGAGGGGACTCGTAGCTAGGCTGAGTCGTGAGCGGAACAATGAAATCAGAGAAGGAACTCCGGGAACATCCCCGCTTCTGGCCAGGCGAGCCAGAAGTGGGGAACCCAGGGGATTCGAGTTATTGACCGTGGCAACTGACATGGTTGTTCCAGTCGACGAAGGCGCCTTCCGGATTTCCGCGCCACGCCCAGACATGGAGTTCAAAGAACGAGGGGATGTTGAAGCGATTGGGAGCGGGGACGAAGTTGAACACCTGTCCGTCGAGCACGGGTGGAGTGTTGTTGTTCGCCGCCAGCCAGGACGCTGAGTCGAGGATAAACTCCACGCCAACCAGAAGCAGCTTGCCTTGATCCGGTTCGTAGATCAGAGCCTGAGGTTGCGCGGGGTCGAGAGTGAGATTGTTGAGCAGCGTGCCATTCACATAATGGATGCCCATGGCGCCGTGGTCGGTACCGGCAACGCAACCGAGGAACGGTCCGTAGCCGGCTGCTGTCGCGTTGTTGACATTGATGTATTTTCGGGTGCCCTCACGAACCGCTAACACAAGTGTGGCAGAAGTGGCTGGTTCGTGAGTCGACATAGGATGGGCGTTTTTGTCGGCGGCCAGCACTGGGGCTGCCACGATCAGGCTCTGCAGTAATACAAGGCTGAGCGTGCGCGTGATTGATTTGTGAATGAGTTTCGAGATGGGTGTCGTCATAACGTTTTCCTTCATGGATCTTTTGTTGAGATTTTCGGCCGCATTCGTTTCTGCTGCGACTCGAGTGGAGCCATCTTTGTCTGAACAGCGAAATGGATCAATGCATGCAGCCTCCTTTGGCCCCCAAAGTTTCCTCCACGGCTAACCTTATGAAAGGAAAGTACTTGGCGACGACTAGAAGGACCCTCCTCCGGGAAAAAACTGTGGTACGCTTTGGACACCTTGTGGGCCCTCGCATGGTCGTAACTGCCCCAGCCTCGCGTGTTCTTCGTTTTGACAATTTTGAGCTCGATCTTCGAGCGGCCGAGTTGCGGAAGAACGGCGTCAAGGTGCGCCTGCAGGGTCAACCCATCCAGGTACTGGCAAAGTTGCTGAGTTGTGCCGGCGACCTGGTGACCCGCGAAGAGCTTCGAGCGCAGATCTGGCCGGCCGAGACCTTTGTCGACTTCGATCACGGACTGCACAACGCTATCTCGCGAATTCGTGAAGTGCTGGGGGATTCCGCGGAGACCCCGCGCTTTATCGAGACTCTGCCACGGCGGGGATACCGATTTATCGGATCCGTAGAAAAGGATGCCGTCGTCGAGGCCTCAGGGCCCGCACGAAACGAAGCGGCTATCGAAGCTCCGCTTGCCGCGGCCCAAACCAGGGTGCGCGCAATGCCTCGCACAACTCTGATTGCGGTACTGCTGGCGATTGTGGTGATCGCGGCCGCGCTGGTTGTTGCGCCCGCGCTCTCGCACCGGTCACCTGCCGTTCCGTTGGTACGCTCCATCGCGGTTCTGCCGCTCGACAATTTTTCTGGCGATCCAGCGCAGGAGTACTTCGTTGACGGCATGACCGATGAGTTGATCACCGATCTGGCGAAGATCGGCGCCCTGCGCGTGATCTCGCGAACCTCAGTCATGCGCTACAAGGGCACAAAGAAGGGATTGCCCGAGATTGCGCGAGAACTGAACGTCGATGGCATCATCGAAGGCTCGGTTGTGCGGTCGGGGCAGCGGGTGCGGATTACCGCGCAACTGCTTTATGGTCCGACTGATCGACATTTGTGGGCGGAAACGTATGAACGCGATCTGGGCGACGTCCTCAGCCTGCAGAGCGAGGTGGCGCAGGCGATCGCGCAGCAAGTCCGCGTACAGGTCACGCCACAGCAGCAGGTTAATCTTCGGTCAACCCGCGCAGTAAACCCGGAAGCGTACGACTCCTATCTCAGAGGCCGGTATTACCTGACGAACCAGTTCACGGAAGCTAAGCCGCTAAACCTGGCTAAAGGCTATTTCGAGGAGGCTCTTCGAAAAGATCCGGAGTTCGCGTTGGCATACTCGGGTCTGGCGGATTCCCACGTGTACCTGGCATTTTTCGGGACGGGCGCACCGTCGTCGTCGTTTCGTTCCGCCCAAGAGGCTGTTCGCCATGCGATAACGCTTGATGCCAACATCGGGGAGGCGCACGACACGCAGGGGGTGTTGAATTGGCGGTACAACTGGGATTGGAATGCCGCCGAACGCGAATTCAATCAGGCACTCATTTTGTCCCCAAGCTACAGTTGCGCTCACGAAGATCGCGCCGAATATCTCGCGTTCAGGGGGCGGCGCGACGAGGCGAAAGCGGAAATGGCGAAAGTTCTGGAATTCGATCAGGGTGTCAGCTCATCTTTGACGGAGGAAGGTGTCGACTACCTGTTACGCGACTTCGAAGGACTGGTCGAGGCAGGCCGAAGAGGCGTGGCTTCAAATCCGAACGAATGGGTTGAACATTATTATCTCGGTGTGGGATACGAGGGCACCGGAAAGCGGCCAGAAGCCATCTCGGAATACCAGAAAGCAGTGAAGATGTCGGATGGCGATCGGGGTGCAATCGCGGCGTTGGCGCACGCGTACACCGAGGTTGGAAGAACCGTTGAGACTCGGAAGATTCTGCGGGACTTTGAGCAGGAATCGAAGAGCGGCTATGTTTCGCCCTACTTGATTGCGAGCCTGCACGCGGGTCTCGGCGAGAAAGACAAAGCATTCGAGTTGCTGGAAAAAGCGTATCAGGAGAAGTCCGCCGATCTTAGCTGGCATCTCAAGGCCGATCTTCGGCTCGACAATCTGCGATCGGATCCGCGGTACCAAGATCTGCTTCGTCGTGTCGGCGTGAGCGACTAGGGCTGGCGGAGAAGTTGCTGCTGTTTTTAGAACTCCCCCCGTTTCGAAGCGATATGCCTATCCCGTCTCCAAGTGAACCCGTGCTGCGCTTCGACGCCTTCGAACTCGACGTGCGCGCCGGCGAGCTGCGCAAGGGTGGGACCAAGCTTCGTCTGCAGGGCCAACCGCTGCAAGTTCTCGCAACATTATTGAAACGCGCGGGCGATCTGGTGACGCGCGAAGAACTGCGGGCGGAAATCTGGACGGCCGATACTTTCGTCGATTTCGACCACAGCCTCCACAATGCAATCGCGCGAATTCGCGAAGCTCTCGGAGATTCAGCCGATGCGCCGCGATTTATTGAGACCCTGCCGCGCCGGGGCTACCGTTTTATTGAGCGCGTAAACGGAGTCCACGCGATGTCGACCGGCGCTACGCGGGAGACTCCAGGCCATGACCCACAAGGGATTCAATCGCTGGCGGTGTTACCCCTCGACGATCACTCGGGTGAGCCCGGGCACGAATATTTCGCAGACGGAATGACCGAAGCGTTGATCACAAGCATCGCCAAGATCAAAGCACTGCGAGTGATCTCGCGTACTTCGGCGATGCAGTTTAAGGGAGCGCGAAAATCGCTTCCTCAGATCGCGCAGGAATTAAATGTGGACGCGGTGATTGAAGGCTCGGTGCTGCGCTCGGGAGATCGAATACGGATTGCGGCACAGCTCATCCATGCGCGGACCGACCAGCATTTGTGGGCGGAAAGTTACGAGCGTGATTTCCGAGACATCCTGTCGGTGCAGAGTGAAATCGCGCGGCAGGTTGCGAACGAGGTCAGGATCATTCTGAGCCCGGAGGAGAGTGCCAGCCTTGGTAGCGCGAGGCGTGTGAATCCCGAGGCTCACGAGCTGTATCTGCAGGCGCGCTACTACTGGAATAAAAGGACAGAACAGAGTGTGCGAAAGGCTCTGTCGTTTTTCCAGCGCGCCATCGATCACGATCCCACTTATGCGCAGGGGTATGCAGGGTTAGCGGATACATACAACATACTCGGCTACTACAATGCGCTCGCTCCGGCTGAGGCTTATCCGAAGGGGAAGGCAGCCGCGCTGAAGGCGCTGGAACTCGACGAGTCGTTGGCTGAACCTCACGCAGCGCTCGGAGTGGTGAGACGCGACTTCGAGTGGGACTGGGCCGGAGCGCATGCAGAATTCCGCCGCGCGATTGAACTCAATCCCGGATATGTCGAGGCTTATCACTGGCGCAGCACTCTGATGAGTATGCGGGGCCAGCACGAAGAGGCGCTCGTTGAGAAAAAGAAAACGCTGGCGATGGACCCGCTTTCTGTCGTCATCAGGACCGACCTCGCGCGCATGTTCTATTTTCATCGCGAGTACGAACGCTCGATCGAACAATACCGGGCCGCGCTCGACATGGATCCGAATTTCAGCTCTGCGTATCTGTGGCTTGCGCAGCCTTACCAGCAGACGGGGAAGTTCGAGGAAGCGATCGCGGCTCTGCAGGCCGGTTGCGGACTCTCTGGTGACAGTGCGTATGCGATGGCCCGGCTTGGATTGGGCTATGCATTGGCGGGCAAGGGTGAAGAAGCCCGCGCCATCCTCAGTCGACTAAAGGAATCGTCGAGCCAGAAGTATGTTTCCCCGCACGATATCGCGATTATCCACGCTGGATTAGACGAGACAGATGACGCCATCACATGGTTGGAGAAAGCTTTGGAAGAAAGGTCTGTCGGGTTGGGCTATCTCAACGTCGAACCGCAGTGGGACGCGCTGCGCTCGGATCAGCGATTTCAGGAATTGCTGATGCGGGTCGGCTTGCTCGAATAACTCACTCGCTGAAATCAGAAATCCTTTACACCAACCTAGGGTCCAGTTCCGCCGGTGTGGCAGTCGGCGCAGTTCACCTGCGTGAGGTCTCCGATGTCGACTGGATGCTGGAATGTCGGCAACGCAGTCGCGGCGACGCTCGTTGTGCCTTCCGTTTCCGACATGAGGGTGTGGCACTGGTTGCAGTCGCGGCTGATGACTTTGCCGTCTGCGCTGACGTGCTGGCCGTCGTGACAGCGGAAGCAGCCGCTGAAATAAAAGTGGCCCAGATTGTTGGGATGAGTCTGCCAGTTCAGCTTCATCTCAGGAAAAGTCGTGCGCTTAAAGATGTCCTGCACTTCGGTGACGGCGCTGCGAATCTCGAGTTGCTTCGACTTCGCCACATCCGGATACTTGCTCTCGTAAAACCCTTGTATGCCGCTGGCAATGCCGTGCATCGCCTGGTCCGTGGTCGCATACGTGCCAGTCAGCACCGTGACCGCTTCTTGCTTGACGAATGGCAGAGAAACGTCGATGCGGTGTCCTAACAGAGACTGATCGACCGACAGGTCGGGCGGAACGTAAATATGGGTCGGGCGATTGTGGCAGTCGACGCAATCCATGTGATGCCGCGCGGCTTTGGCGATCTGGTCTTTCGTGAGAGTCGAGTCTTTCGCGTAATACTCGGTCACGCGGCCCTGTAAGTCTTCGACGTGAATGTAGGGAATGATCTGCCGCTTCTCGTCGGCCGCCACGTAATCGATCTTATTGCCGATGTTCATGTGCCAGTGAATGCCTTCGGGCGCGCCGGTCGCAGGATCACCGCCGCCAGTCTTGATCAGCATGCGAACCTGGCGCACCGTGTTCTTCTCATCGTTGGCATAGTGAGTGAACACTTTCAGCTGGCCGCCATAAAACTTCTTCGGCCAGTGGCACTGTTCGCAAGTATCCTGCGCCGGGCGCAAGTTGTGAACCGGGGTCGGAATCGGCCGTGGGAAAGTATTGAACGTCGCAGCGAATACCTGTCGCGCTCCCGAGAGCTTGGACTTCACGTACCATGTTGCGCCGGAGCCCACATGGCAGTCGACGCAGGCCACGCGCGCGTGCGGAGAAAGCTGGTAAGCGGTGAACTCCGGGTTCATCACGGTGTGGCACAACTGGCCGCAGAACTGCACGGAGTCGGTATATTCGTACGCCTTGTAGCTGCCCGCTGCGCTTACCGTGACAAAGACCACCAAGAACGTCACGAAAGAAATTACGGCGCTGCGCTGAGTCGCATCGTTGAGGTCGATGCGGGGATAAAACTCGGTCGCGACAACTTTCTTCCGGCGCTCAATTAAGACGCCGACCAACATCATCAACAGGCCCAGAACCAGGAAGCCCGGTGACACCATGTATGCCAGGATCCCGATATACGGGCTGGGACGCGTCGCGATGAGGTCGATCAGGACGAAAAGAAAAATGTTGGCTATGCTGACGATCGTCAGGGCGACGCCGGCAAGGCTGATCGGGTTGCGCAGCAGCATGCGCAGCCGGTGGCGGCGCTCCTCTTGGAGCGGTGGGGTTTGCTCAGTTGCCATGCTTGACCTCAGTCGGCTCTGGCTCGTCGTCGGCTACGGGCGCAGCTGCAACTCCACTTTGTTCGGCTTCTGCCTCAGCAATCACTGAAGTGTCGAGCCCGTGTTCATCGCGATAATGGTGCAGCGTCATTTTTCCGTCCCACCACGCCCAGTTCATCGGATAGACATCCGGGTCAAAGAACACCTGATAGAAGTGCCACACGACGATCGCCAGAGTTGCCAGCACCGCTTCGTAAAAGTGAATGGCCGTTGCAACGTCGAGCCACCAGCGCGGCATGTGATTGCCCACAAGAACCTTGAACCACAGCATCAGGCCGGTCACGGCCATCACGATCATGCCCCAGACCAGAGCCCAGTACTCAGCCTTTTCTGCGTAGTTGAAGCGTGAGAACTCCGGCTTGCGAGAAGTCAAGCCGAGGTAGTAGCAGACATTCTGCCACGCGCCTCGAGCATCGTCCAGTGTGGGGAATAAGTCGCGAACCAGTTTGCGCCCTTCGCGGCTGAATGCCACATCGAAGATGTGATAAATGCTTACTCCAATCAGAATGACGGCGGCGACGCGGTGCAGCAATCCGCGGACGTGCTCGCCCAGCGACAGCATCGACGCAAACCAGGAATCCGGGAACTTTAAGGCGAAGCCCGTCAGCACCAGCACAATAAAACTTGTGAGCAGCGTGGCATGCTGCAACCGGAAGCGCAACGGCATGCGCGTAACGAAGCTGTGCTGGATTTTGCGCCGTGCCACGACCTTGGCCCGCCAGATGACCAGGTTATGCAGCAGCATGCCGCCGATCACCATGAAAATCATGCTGAGGTAGAAGCGGCGAATCCAGCGCACAGCCTTGCTTCCCACGTCGGCCGAGAGTGGCGCATCGACGTGCACCCTGGCGGCCGTGAATTTCTCCGTCACCCCCGGATGGCACTGGCCGCAGGTACGGGCCAAGTTGGCGTGATTGATGGTCGACCGCGGGTCGCTCGACGGAAGAATGTTGTGTACGCCGTGGCAGCTTGCGCAGTTCGCCACGACCTGCGACCCTCCGCGCGCAGCGAGCCCGTGATAGCTGGCCAGGTACGTGGTCTCGCGCCGGCCCGCCACCCCGAACTCCTGTGAGAGTCTCATGCCTTCGTGGCAGCGAGCGCACGTCGCCTGTGCCAAGTTCTGGGCGGCCACTGGAGAGGTGGGATCGAGGTGGGATTTGATGGAGTGAATCCCGTGACAATCGGTGCACACGGGCGCTTGCCAGTTGCCTTGCGCGATGGCTTGTCCGTGAATACTCTGCTGAAAATCCTTCGAGATCGTGTCGTGACACTTCCCGCAAGTCAGCGGCACGTTGAACTTGAAGATCGGAGACTTGGCGTCCTTCGCATCGAGAATCTCGTGGGTGCCGTGGCAATCGGTGCAGACCGCGGCTTTCTCGGAGCCGTTTGCGACCGCGTGTCCATGTACGCTTTGCTCGTAGGAAGCCACCATCTGCGCGCTTTGCCCGCCGTCTTCCATCACGAATTTCTGGCTGTGGCACGCGCCGCAGGTTGCGGGAATGTTGGTGTGATGAACGCGCGACTTCGGATCGCTGGCTGGCAGCAGTTCGTGCGGGCTCCCATGGCAGTCGACGCAGGTGGCAGCGTGAGTGTTGCCTCCCTGAATGGCCTTAGCGTGAAAGCTGCGATCGTAGGCTGCCTGCTCGTCTGCGTGGCAGGTCGCGCAGGTGATCTTTTTCGGAGTGGTTTCGTGGGCGGCGCTCTTTACGTCGGTGTGACAGTCCACGCAGGTAAACATGCTGCCATGGATTGAATCTTTGAAGGCCTGCGGGTCGACATGCAGACTGACGGTCTTACCGTTCTCGTCGTGAGTTAGTGAGGCGTCGCTATGGCACGCAAGGCATTCATCGGCGGTAGGCTTCGGTGGGTCTTTGGCCGCTGCGTGTACGAAACCGGTGGTTAGAAGAATGGTGAGAGCAACTCCAGACGCAAAAATATCCCGTATTGTTCGCGTGGACATGCTCTCACCCGCCAATCTTTCCGAATCGGACGATCTCCGTGCGGCATTGGGGCCGCCGCCTTTTGCTTACTTGGCCAAACTGCGAATGTAGGCGACCAAGTCCTTGATCTCGGCTTCCTTCAACTTGCCATCGTATGACGGCATCTTGCCTTTGCCCTTGGTAATGATCTCCGTCAATTGCGCGTCGGTTTCAGCCTTCACTTCCGCCGATGCGAAGTCGCGTGTTCCCATTTTGCCGCCCTTGCCATCAGCGCCGTGACACATGGAGCATTTTGCTTTGAAGGTTGCAGCCGCGTCCTGAGCCATCGCCGACGAACTGCAGAATGCGATTGCCCCGCCAGCCAGAAGAGTTGCCAGGCCCATTCGAATGGTGAGATGTTTCACGTTGTGTCCTCCTGAGGAAATTTGTCGCAACGATATCACAGAGCAAGAATGGCCGGTCGTCTGACTTGCCACTTTCCAGAAATCAGAATGCAGTTGGACTCGTGACTCTGTTCCGCATTCCGAAGTCTCACTCGCAGGCGTAGGATCACATGCCCTCCCAAATGCATGTAGGGCAGAGATCACTTTCCCCCGTGATGACAATCACAGGCATTTCTAGGGGCTAGTTGTGACCTTCATCACTGCTTCACGTACCAACCTGCACTGCGCCAACAGGTTGGTCCCCCTAACATCTCCCCATGCCGAATGTGTCGAATCCGGCGATGTCGAAGTTGCCGATGTCAGACTCGGTAGATCGGCACTCAGCTGCCAGTGATTCTGCGTTGGATTGGATCTCGTCCCCCATGACGACAGAGTCCAGCCAAATCTCCAGCGCGCCTGGCGCTCGACCACGTCCGTTGCAAGTGACCTGGGAGATGACGAAGGCTTGCGATTGGAAGGCGACGCGCTCGCGGGCGCCGCGACGCTCACGGAATAGGTCGAGATTGTCGACATTTTCAACGGCTGAGGCCTTCCATCTCATCGAGGAAATTGCCGATATGCACGTGCCGTTGCTGGTGTTGACCGGCGGCGATCCCCTCCTTCGTCCGGACCTCTTTCCGGTGATCGAGTTTGCGGCGCGGCGTTCCGTTCGCACTTCCTTGACGATGCTTCCGACTTCGCTGCTCGACGGCGAGGTGATCGCGGAACTCAAAGCGTGTGGACTGATGCGCTGCGCTTTCTGGTTGCACGGCTCGACGCCCGCGCTGGATGACGCGTATTGGGGCGTCCGCGGCTCTCATCGTCGAACGCTGCAGGTCGTCGAAGCCTGCCACGAAGTAAATCTTCCAGTGCAGATCAATACGATCCTTGGGCGGAGAAATATTCATGACGTCGAAGCCATGATCGAATTGCTCACGCGCCTCGACGTAGTGTTGTGGAATGTCATCTTTTTCGTACCCGAGAGCCACGAAGACGCAGTGGACCTGCTCACGGCGGAAGAGCACGAACAGGTGTTCGAGAAGTTGTACGCCGCTTCGCGCCGAGTCCATTTCCAGATCAAGACCACCGAGGCCCCGCACTATCAACGCTATCTCTTGCAGCAACACATCCGCGAGTCGCGCGGACGCATGACCGAAGCCGAAGTGGTTGCCCGCGCGCAAAAGGGCATCAACGCCGAAAAGGGTTTTGTGTTTATCAACCATGCGGGCGACATTTACCTGAGCCGATTCCTTCCGATCTCCGCCGGCAACGTAACCCGGGAGCCTCTATCCGAGGTGTACTCCAAATCGCCGCTGTTGGTTTCCCTCCGCGACAGCTCTCGCCTGAAAGGCAAGTGCGGGCGCTGCGCGGTTCGCAACGTCTGCGGAGGCTCCCGCGCTCGCGCTTACGCCATGACGGGTGATCTGTTCGCCCAGGAACCCAGCTGCGCCTACGAACCGTAATCGGAAATTCCCGTTACATCACTGGTGTTCCCGCTGCACGCGACGGGGAACCACGGCGTTTCCACTCTCAACCAGCCACGGCGATGTCTCTGTGATTTCACTCACACGCAACCGTGATTTAAATCACGCGCACTATTTTGGGAATCCTCCAAAATCAGAGCAAATCGCTATGCGGAGCGCCAACCCGGGCCAGTCGCGTGTGACACCGATCACAAGTCGCGGTGACCCCATGCACGGTGCTTTCCAGTTTCCTCTGGCATCCTAGCCGCTAAATCGAGGTGTTCTATGGCTCGAGATGCTCGTGACATTCTGGAAATCCTCAAGTTTGAACTGAACTTTCTGCTGGACGGCGGCTATGGTCGCTCACCGCAACAACCCTGGCGCGCTCCTGCAATTTTCGAGGATTCGCCTCTCTGCCCAAATTTCTGCGATCCCGCACGGCCTCATCCCTGCGAAAGCTGTCTGATGGAGCAGTTTGTTCCGCAAGGCCAGCAGGGCGAGAGCATACCGTGCCGGTTCATCCCCATCACGAATGACGGCCGGACAGTGGACGACCTCTATCGCACCGCGAGCCAGACCGAGATGGAGGATGCGCTGGCCCAATGGCTCCGCGATCAGATCCAGAAGATTGAGCGGGAGCGCGGCCTCGCACCAGCCGAAGGCGCGGCCTAGATGACGATCCCGCAGGCACGCAGACCAGGGGAAGGCAAATCCCGGTTCACGCTGGCCGGTCCGATGAAATCCAAGAATTTCTCCCAAGGAGATGTCAGAGCCATGAGTGAAGAGCACGCATATCGAGTTGCAGCATGGTGGACGTCAGGCCGCACGGGCCTGGCGAAATCGGATTCCGCTCCCAACGCCATTCACTTCACGGCCCCCACCGAGTTCGGCGGCCTCGAAGGCCGGTGGACACCGGAGGAACTTCTGCTCGCGGCCGTGGCCAGTTGCTATACGACGACGCTGCGGGCGATTGCAGGCACCGCTCAATTCGATTTTACCGACCTGCAGGTGGAGGCCAGCGGCACGGTGCGCAAGGCCGATTCCGGATACAGCTTTACACAAATCGTAGTTCGTCCTAACCTCAAGATTGCCTCAGTCGAGGAACGCGAGCGTGCCCTCGATCTGCTGAAACGTGCCGAGAAATTGTGTCTGGTTTCGCGAGCCCTGGGAACTACACTGAAGTTCGAGCCTCAACTCGAGATCGTCAAACCGACATCGGTGATCTAGCGACATGCTGCGCTGCTTGAATTGTTCCTGGAAAACCAGCGATTCGTATCAGGCGGCGCCTTCAGGCGTCGCGTAATAGCAGCAAAAACTGTTGTGCCTTTGGGCGCCGCACTGGCCGATTCGATCTTTCGGGAAGATCGTTAGAGAGTCAGTTGCGCATAAACCGAGGATGGATCCTCCATCGCGCGAAGCTTGAATCCTGTCTTCTTGAAAATCGCTTGCGTGGCCAGATTGTCCCGCAGAATTTCCCCTGAGAGTCTCTGGAATTTTTCTTCCCGGGCCACGCGTGCGACTCCCGCAAGTAATTCCGTTCCCAGACCACGTCCTTGCCAGCGATCGGAGACCAGCACGGCCGCCTCAGCTTCCGTACGATGGATCGCCGTGAACCGGCCCACTCCCAGGATTTCGTGCTGCCCAGTCTCGGGATTCTTGCGGTCGGCCACCAGCGCAAATCCGCGGTCGTAGCCTCCGAAGCAGATGCGGACCAACCGTTCATGCTCGACTCGGCTGCTCAAACTCATTGAACAGAAATAGCGCAGGTACACGCTGCGCTCGGAAAGGGTCGTGTGGAACTGCACCATGAGCGGCTCGTCCTCTGGCCGAATCGGCCGGATCGTGACCGGAGTGCCGTCTTTGAATTTCCACTCCCAAACATATTGCGTCGGATACGGCCGGATCGTAGGACGCGGAAGTTGCTCGGCCGACATCGTGGAATCGTGCACGACCACCCGCGCGTCGAGCGCGAGCAACTGCTCCGGCGTCGCCAGCAGCGGATTGATGTCGATTTCTTTAATCCACGGTTGCTCCATCACAAGCTGGCTGAAGCGAACCAGCAGAGCTTCGAGAGCGTTCAGATTCACCGCCTTGCGCCCGCGCACGCCTTGCAGGGCCGCGAAGATCTTGGTCTGCTCCATCAATCGGTGGGCCAGCGTCGTATTAAGGGGCGGCAAGCCCAACGCGCGATCGCGATACACTTCCACCATCACCCCACCGGAGCCGAACAGAATCACTGGACCAAACTGCGCGTCGACGGTGCTTCCGAGAATGAGTTCGTAGCCATCGCGCCTCACCATGGGTTGCACCGTGACTCCGTCAAAATGCGCAGGCCCCGCTTTCTCGGCGACTGAAGTCTGAATCGCGCGGTACGCGCCCCGCACTTGCTCTTGGTTCTGCAATCGGAGCCGAACGCCGTCGACGTCCGTCTTGTGTGCGATGGTGTTCGACAACAGCTTGAGTACGACGGGATATCCGATCTCCGAAGCGCGTGCAACCGCCTGTTCTTCGCTCTCGGCCACACGCGTTTCCACGACCGGAATTCCGTAGCACGCCAGAAGCTGTTTTGCTTCGAATTCATTCATCAGGGTGCGGCCGCTCTGCCGCGCCCGCTGGACGATCTCATTAACCTGGCCGCGCGCCGCCGCCGCTGGCTCCGTTCCTTCGACCAGCGAAGGAGTCTCATACAGTCCGCGAAGGTTGTAGGTATAACGCCACATGTAGGTGAAGGCGCGGGCCGCGGTGTCAGGATAAGAAAACGTAGGAATGCCCGCTGTGTTGAGAAGCGCGGTTCCCTCTGCAACGCCATCGCCGCCCATCCAGCTGGCCAGCAGCGGCTTGCCCGAAGAATGCGCGAGAGATTTCATCTGCGCCGCGGCCTGCGTTGGATTCGCCAGTCCTTGCGGCGCAATGATCGCCAGCAATCCGTCGCTGCCCGGATCCTTCGACGCGACGTCCACCGCTTTCACGAAAATGTCCGCGCTCGCGTCCGCCAGCACGTCGACTGGATTGCCGCGACTCCAATGTGCCGGAAGAAAGCTATCGAGTTCGCGTAGAGATTCCGCCGATAACACAGTCAGCTCTCCGCCGGTGGCGATGAGCGAATCCGTCGCCAGCACGCCCGGTCCACCCGCATTGGTCACGATCGTGAGGCGCGGCCCGCGCGGGCGCGGCTGCTTACTCAAGACCTCCGCCATATAGAAGAGGTCCGCGATATTCTGCACGCGCAGCACTCCGCAGCGGCGGAATGCCGCGTCCAGCACATCGTCGCTTCCGGTCAGCGCTCCGGTGTGCGATGCGGCCGCGCGCGAAGCCGCCTCCGAGCGTCCGGCTTTGATGACGATGATCGGCTTCGTCAGCGCGATCTCTCGGGCCGCGGAAAGAAATGATCGCGCATCGCCCACGGATTCCATGTAGAGCAGAATGCTCTTCGTGTGGGGATCGTCGCCGAAGTGATAGATAAGGTCTCCCCATCCGACGTCGAGCATCGAGCCCGTGGAGACGATCGCGCTGAATCCAACGTGCTCGCGCTCGCTCCAGTCGAGGATTGCCGTCTGTAACGCGCCGCTCTGGCTCAGAAATGCAACGCTACCTTTTTGCGGCATTGATTTCGCAAATGTCGCGTTCAGCCCGATCGTCGGATTCATGAAGCCCATGCAATTTGGACCGATCAGGCGCAGAGTTCCCGCCGGGCTTCCATGAGACGACTCGCGCCGCAAGTGCTTCAGAATTTCTTTTTCCAGAAGAGCGCCTTCGCGACCCTGCTCGCGGAATCCTGCGGAGATCACCACCGCGGAGCGCACCCCTGCATCCACACATTCGCCAATGATCTGCGGCACAGTCTGTGCGGGCGTTACTACGATGGCTAGGTCGACTCCGCCTTCAATCTCTGCTATGCGCTTGTGCGTCTTGATGCCGAGAACTTCGTTATGGCTGGGATTCACCGCATAGACTTTAATCGGGAATTTGCTCTCGAGCAGATTCGAAACCACGCTGCGGCCGACTGTGCCTGAGCGATCAGTAGCTCCGATCACTGCGACCGAGCGCGGACGAAACAGCGCCTCGAGCGAGGCACGCCGTTGCTGCGCAGTGCTCTGGGGTGCATCGGCCACCGGCATTGCTGAAGGGCGCGACCGATCACTCACAGAATCCTCCCCGCAAACGCGGACGCGTCCATTTTTTCACAAACACGGCCTCAGGAAGGCCCGCACTCTTCCACGTATCGTTAGTTTTCTATAGACGGGCGGTCAGCCCCATACCCGTTCGATCACAAGCGGCTGTGATCTCGATCACACCCGAAAACGCGGCACTCCCATTTAATTCAAGGGGAGGTGCTTCATGCGCGCCCCTTACGGACTTACTATTCTCGATAACTGCCTCACATGCTCTGTGAGGGAAGAACATTTATTCTGCAATCTTTCGGTTCAAGCCGCCCAGCGCCTCAACGAGATCAAGTCCACCGCCGTCTATCCTAAGGGTGCCATGCTTTTCATCGAAGGCCAGCAACCCCGTGGGGTATTCGTTTTGTGCGCGGGAAAGGCGAAGCTCTCCACCTCCTCTCGTGAAGGCAAAACCATCATCACGAAAATTTCGGATTCAGGAGACGTCCTCGGCCTGAACGCAGTCGTCTCCAATCGTCCGTATGAGGTGACCGCCGAGATGATGGAGCCCGGCCAGGCCAACTTCATTCCCCGCGAATCTTTATTGCAATTCCTCAAAGATCACGGAGAAGTGGCTCTCCGCGTGGCCGAACAACTCAGTCGCAACTACTACACCGCTTACGAAGAGATCCGCACGCTCGGTCTGAGCACCTCGCCGTCGGAGAAGTTTGCCAAGCTCCTGCTATCCTGGTCGACCAAAGGATCTCAGGGCGACGGCACGACGCAAGTCAAGCTCACACTCACTCACGAAGAGATTGCCGAGATCATCGGGACGACTCGTGAAACTGTCAGCCGTCTGTTTTCCGAATTCAAGAAAAAGCAGTTGCTCCAGCTAAAAGGATCGACCCTCGTGATCCGCAATCGGACTGCGCTGGAAAAAATCGTCCAGTCGTGAAGCGATTGCTAACACAGTGAACATGTCGTGACAGCCGCCCCGGCTGCCCCGCCGAACCAAGTGAGGCCGGCCTCGGAAGTAATCCGCCGCCTCCGCGTCCTTGCTTCCTATCCGGCTACCGTTAATACCGGGCACGGCGCATTCCGTATAACTTCATGCACTGCCGCCCAAGGAATGTGTGCGGCAGCGCGTGCCGAACCCGTTTTGTTCGCACCCATCACGATCAGATCAACCTGGAACTTGTCGACCGCAGTCAGAATCCCCTCAGGCAAGAAATCAGTTCCAACCACGAACTCCGGTTCCTGCTGCAGGCCGGTTTCCGCGGGTAAGCATCCCTTCAATTGTTGGAGGATCTGCTTGCGCGACGATCCCTCCCACGCCTCGAACTCGTCCGCCGCGGCACCCGCTGGCGCATACGCCGACAGGCTCCCGCTGGTCCCAGGCATAGGCGCGAACATGTGCAACAGAATCAGTTTCGATTGCGCCGCCTTCGCCAGCAACAATGCCACCGGCAGCGCTTTCGCGGAGGCCTTGCCGAATTCCGTGGCAAATAAGATGCGGCGAAAGGCTGCTCGATGCGCGGTCTTCGGCAGGTCAGCCTTTGGGCCGATCGTCAGCACCGGGCACGGCGCCACCCGCAACAACTCTTCCGCAACCGATCCCAGCGCGAGCTTCTGCAGACCGCCGCGGCCTCGCGTGCCGATCACCAGAAGGTCGATCCCTTCCTGCTCGATGAGCGACGATACCATCGCCGGCACCGGTCCATGCTTCAGCAGAGTTGTCTCAACCTTATCTGCCGAGCCGCATTCCTCGGAGATCTTCTTGAACTTCTGTTCGGCACTCATGCGCTGGAGGTCGAGTTCCGGAGGGCATTCGAGCGTCGCGTATCGACGATCCGGCTGTAGAACGTGAACGACTGTCACACGCGAGTCATACTCCGCCGCCAGCGCCAGCGCGGTTCCCAGCGCGCGCCAGGAGGTATCCGAGAAATCGGTCGCCACCAGGATATGGCGAAAAATCACATCGGTCTTCGGTGTTGCCGATAGAGCCTGCTCTGCGACTGTCATACAGCCTCCTCTCCGCTTATCCGTCTCCGCGGCCGGCGGATGCGGCTCGCCCTCGTAGCCGTCCTCTGGCCAAGTGCTTGATCGGCCCGGGTGCCTGCGCAAGAGCGTCCTTCGGCTTCGCGGGCGCAGGCTTGGGCACGAGTTTCACCTGCGTTCCCGCCCACACCAGCGTCATTTCCTTCGAGCACCGGCTGCATAGCCAGAACCTTTCATGCAGGCTCGGGTGTTGCATTCCTGTGGCGATTTGCACTTCTGGGGTGGGGGCCAAGTAGAAAATCTTCCCCTCGTGGAGATATCGGAAGGTCTCAGAACACTCGGGATTAGCGCATTTCGACAGCATGGCGCGCTCCTGCCGTCCGTACAGCCAAAATCTTATCCTCATTGTGCTTGGGAATGAGGTGACCACAGATACCAAATCGGGTGACGTTCATCACTCTTAGCCTTGGCTGCGGCGTCTTGGAAGGTTCAGTCTTTCCCGTGATTTACAATCGCTTCGGAGATCATCATGAGCAGAATAGTTCTGGCGGGAGTCGCCGCCATGTGCCTGGTTGCGGCGTTCGTCTCGGCGGTTGCAGCGCAAGCCAGCCAGATCAATGCGAAGCCGCAGACGTCTACAGTCGCGCGGGCAGTTGACTCTGGCATTGCCGCCGCCAGCGATGATGAGATGGCGAAGCAGGTCCGCGAGGAATTTCTCCATGCCTGGGATGGCTACAAGAAGTACGCCTGGGGACACGACGCGCTCAAGCCCTTAAGCAAGGCACCTCACGACTGGTACGCCGCGCCTCTACTCATGACTCCCGTCGACGCCCTCGACACGATGATCCTCATGGGAATGAACGACGAAGCGACCAAGACGCGCGAGTACATCGACCAGAATCTCTCGTTTGACCACGACATCTACGTCAAGAATTTCGAGATCACCATCCGGATGCTGGGCGGCCTGCTCAGCAGCTATCAGTTGACCGGCGACAAGCGATTGCTCGCGCTCGCCGACGATCTGGGTACGCGCCTGTTGCCGGCCTTCAACTCGCCGACCGGAATGCCTTATGTATTCGTTAACCTGAAGACCGGCGCCGTTCGCGGGGAAGAAACCAATCCTGCCGAAGTCGGCACTCTGCTCATCGAATTTGGCACGCTCACCAAACTGACCGGGAAACCCATCTATTACGAAAAAGCGAAACGCGCACTGGTCGAACTATATAACCGCCGTTCGCCCATTGGCCTGGTGGGCTCGATCATCAATATCAAGACCGGGCAGTGGATCGATCCCGTCAGCCACATCAGCGGAGGCATCGACTCGTACTACGAATATCTGCTCAAGGCGTGGCTCCTCTTCGATGACAAAGACTGCGAACGGATGTGGAAGTCGAGCATCGAAGCCGTGAACAAATATCTTGCCGATCAGGAGCCGACCGGTTTCTGGTACGGTCAGGCGAACATGAATACTGGCGCTCGTGCCGGCACGGATTTCGGCGCGCTCGACGCCTTCTTCCCCGGCACGCTCGCTCTCTCAGGCGATCTTGACCGCGCGAAGAAGTTGGAAGACTCCGCCTACAAGATGTGGACCACATTCGGCATCGAGCCGGAAGAGATGAACTACATGACGATGAAGATCGCCTACGACGGGTACGAACTTCGACCGGAGATCATTGAGTCGGCTTATTATCTGCACCACTTCACCAACGATCCGCGTTACCTCGCAATGGGGAAGACGTTCTTCACCAGCCTGACCAAGTATTGCCGCACCGACGTCGCTTACGCCGCCCTCAGCAACGTCGAGAAGAAAACAAAAAAAGATGAAATGGAGAGTTTCTTCTTCGCCGAGACTCTTAAATATCTGTTTCTGCTTTACGCTCCGTCCGACACCGTCGACCTGACCAAGGTCGTTTTCAACACGGAAGCGCACCCGATTCGCAGGACATGGTAGCCACGACAGACTCCATTCAAAAGAAATCACATATAAGATGACCGACCTTCACTGCGCTGCACTCCTCTTCGACATGGACGGAGTCCTCATCAACTCCACTCCCGCCGTCGCCCGCGTCTGGCGGCAGTGGGCGATCGAACGCGGATTCGATCCTGACGAAGTCGTCGCCGCCGCCCACGGACGCCCCAGCCTTACGACCGTCAGTGAATATCTCCCGAACGCCGATCACGAGGCCGAGAATCGCGAAGTCGAACGCCGCGAAATCGAAGACCTTGAAGGGGTGATCCCGCTTCCTGGCGCGCTCGAACTTCTCGCCAGCCTTCCCGCCGACCGCTGGACTATCGTTACTTCCTGCACGCGACCGCTGGCCGAGGTCCGCATCAAAGCCGCAGGTCTGCCGTTGCCGAAGAGATTCATCACCTCCAACGACATCGTGCACGGCAAGCCCAATCCTGAGCCCTATCAGAAAGCTGCAACCATGCTTGGTTTCCCGGCATCAGAATGCGTCGTCGTGGAAGATGTTCCGGCTGGAATCCGCGCTGGAAAGTCAGCCGGAGCCCGTGTCATTGCGTTTACGACGACGGTCCCGGAAGCAGTCCTGCGCGACGCCGGTGCGGACTGGGTCCTGAAAAACTGCGCCGACATTCATCTTGAAGGCATCAATGAGTCAGGGTTGGTGCTTAGTCTTCGAGCCTGAAACGCGGGATTTTCAGAGACAGACCCGGTTGCGGCAAACTCGCACCACACTCAGAACTTCAAACGTAAGGAGAATTACCATCATGAAACTAAGGCTGATGATCCCAGTTGTATTGTTGGCTGCCGTGAGCGTCGCCTTTGCCCAGGACGCTCAGCGCGATCAACCCTCTGCCAAATCGCAGGAGCGCATCACCAAAGAGGTTCGCCACGAACTCCTGATGCTCCCGTATTTCGGCGTCTTCGACTACATTGCCTACAAAGTGGACGGCTACAACGTGACCTTGTTTGGTCAGGTTGTCCGGCCTACTCTCAAGTCGGACGCCGAGAATGCCGTGAAACACATTGAAGGCGTCGAAAAAGTCGACAACCAGATCGAGGTTCTTCCGCCTTCGTCCCAGGACGATGCCATTCGCAGGCGTCTCTTTCGCGCGATCTACCAATACCCGGCGCTACAGAGATACGAACTGGGTGTGCAGAAGCCTATCCGCATCATTGTCAAGAGCGGTCGCGTTACCCTGGAAGGTGTTGTGGACAGCGACGCCGATAAGAATCTCGTTGGCCTGCGTGCCAACGGTGTTTCGGGCGTCTTCTCGGTCACCAATAACCTGAACGTTGCGAAGCCTTAAGAGGGATGGAGCGTGTGCTCAGGGGCGCGACAATTCGCGCCCCTTTCCTTTTTGGGCAGCGAACCTCTCGTCCCTTCGCTGAAATATCGTTTTTCCCTTCCATCGAGTGCCGCTGTCCCGCGTATAATTCTCACGGATTCGACTCCCACCCCATCGGAGCAATCGGAGGAATTTCATCATGAGTCTTCATGCCATGAACCGCCGCACCTTTCTCGAAACCGCAGGCACCGTCGCCGCCGCCACACTGATGAGCAGTCGCCTCGGTTGGGCCGCCGCCGATCACAAAGTCGATCGGATTGGAGTGCAACTCTACACCGTTCGCGACCTGATGAAAGACGATTTTGACGGCACGATCGCCAAAGTTGCCGCCATTGGCTACAAGGAAGTCGAATTCGCCGGATACTTCGACCGCACGCCTCAGCAGGTCCGCGCCGTGCTCGACAAGAATGGACTTAAGGCGCCCTCCACCCACGTTCAATACGACGAACTCGACGCGAAGTTTCCTTCCGTCATCGAAGCCTCGAAAACGATCGGCCTGACCTACATCGTCTGCCCGTGGATTCCCGAAGAGCTGCGCAAGTCTCCCGACATCTGGAAACAGGCTTCTGAGAAATTCAACCGCTGCGGCGAGCAATGCAAAAAGGCCGGCATGCAGTTTGCCTATCACAATCACTGGTTCGAATTTCTTTCCGTCAACAACGAACTGCCTTATGACCAGCTGCTGAAGCAATGCGATCCCGACCTCGTGAAAATGGAAATGGACCTTTGCTGGATTACCGCGGCCGGCGCCGATCCAATCAAGTACTTCAACGAATATCCCGGACGGTTCCCGCTGGTTCACGTGAAAGACTTGAAGCAGCTTCCGAAGATCACAACCGGAGGCCCGCAAAACTTCGGTGACACCGTCGATCTGACCGAAGTTGGCAGTGGGATCATCAACTGGAAGAGACTGTTCGCGCACGCAGGCAAGGCCGGCATCAAGGTCTACATCGTCGAGCACGATCATCCCAAAGAGCCGCTTGCCAGCATCAAGACCAGCTACGAGTATCTTGAAAAGCTGCGATTCTAATCGGTAGATTGAGGACGTGGGCCGTCGCGTGGGCGGCGGCCATTCTATCGACTCAAACTCTACGGGCCGAACTCGGGGAGGTTCATGCAAGTCAAGCGCACGCCAAAAACGTATGACGTTTGCATCATCGGCTCCGGCGCTTCTGGGGGCACGGCAGCCAAGGTGCTCACCGAAGGCGGACTGAGCGTCGCGCTGCTCGAGGCTGGACCTCCGCTGGTTCCCGCGCGCGATTTTAAGGAACACGTGTGGGCCTACGAGTTGCCCCATCGCGGCGCGGGCGTCGGCGGCCGCGCCCGCCAGGGACTCGAAGACGAATTCCTCGCTCCCAACGGCGCGTGGGAGATTGACGGCGAACCTTACGTCTCCGCCCCGGGATCGAAGTTCCGCTGGTTTCGTTCACGCATCGTCGGCGGTCGCACCAATCACTGGGGACGTATCGCACTGCGCATGGCGCCGGTGGATTTCAAAGTTCGCTCGCGCGACGGCATGGGCGACGATTGGCCCATCAGCTACGACGACGTCGCGCCCTACTACGACAAGGTCGAGTCGTACATCGGAGTCTTCGGAACGAAAGAGAACATTCCCAGCGCGCCCGACGGAATCTTCCTTCCGCCGCCGAAGCCGCGCTGCACAGAGACGATCATCAAGAAGGCGTGCGACCATCTGGACATTCTGTGCATACCTTCGCGGCTCGCGATCCTGACGCAGCCTCACAATGGTCGCCCCGCATGTCACTACTGCGCACAGTGCGGACGAGGTTGCATCACTGCCTCGAACTTCAGTTCCAGCCAGGTGATGATTCCGCCCGCAGAGAAGACCGGACGCTTCACGCTGATCACTGGCGCGATGGCCCGTGAACTCATCGTGGGAAAAGACGGCAAGGTCGCGGCGGTTTCCTACATCGACAAAGCGACGCGTAGCGAGCAGCGCGTTCACGCGAAGGCGTTCATCGTTGCCGCGAGCGCTTGCGAGTCCGCGCGGCTCCTGTTGAATTCGAGATCAACCATGTTTCCCGACGGCCTCGCGAACTCTTCTGGCGTTGTTGGCCGCAATCTGATGGACACCGTCGGCAGCGACGGCGGCGGATACTTCGAGCGCTTGGAGAAAATGCCCGCGCACAATCATGACGGCGTTGGCGGTATGCATCTGTACCTGCCGTGGTGGAAGTTCGATCGCAAGAACGACTTCCTGCGCGGATACCACACCGAATTCGGCGGTGGACGCGGCATGCCCGGCGTCGGAGACTGGGACGAACTCTGCGACGACTTCGAAGGCTACGGTACGGCGCTGAAGCAGGAGTGCAAGAAGAAGTACGGTACCTACATCGGCTTCGCCGGCCGCGGCGAGATGATCCCCAACGAGAATTGCTACTGCGAGATCGATCCATCGGCGGTCGATAAGTGGGGCATTCCCGTGCTGCGCTTCCACTGGAAGTGGAGCGATAACGAGATCAAGATGGCGAAGGATATGCAGGAGACGTATCGCGCGATCGTCGAGGCGGCGGGCGGAGTCTATCTGACTTCGACGCGCCCGGATGGTCCGAATCCGTATGGTATCGCCGACGGTGGCGTGATCATTCACGAAGTCGGCACGGTGCGCATGGGAGAACATCCTGCAACCTCGGCCCTGAATGGATACTGCCAGTCGCACGATGTGAAGAATCTGTTCGTGACTGACGGCGCGTCGTTCGTGACCAACGCCGACAAGAATCCAACGCTGACGATCATGGCGCTCACCTGGCGTGCGTCGGAGTATCTGCTCGATCAGGCGAAGAAAGGAAACCTGGGCGCATGACCATCTCACGACGGGACATCCTGAAGTCGCTTACGCTGACAGCAGTGGCGGGCTCGGTGCTGCGCGTGATTCCGCTCGAAGCGGCCGAGTACGCGCATCGCATGGTGCGCGCGGAAAAGGCTGCGACGGAGAACCAGGTCTACACGCCGAAGTTCTTCACCGCACACGACTACAAGACGCTGCAGACGCTGTGCCAGACGATCATCCCGTCGGACGACACCGCGAAGGGGGCGATTGAAGCGGGTGCGCCCGAGTTCATCGATCTGATCACCAGCGAGAACAAGGACTATCAAGTCGCTCTCGGTGGCGGAATCATGTGGCTCGACAACACCTGCCTCGACCGCTACGGCAAGGCTTATCTCGAGTGCTCGCCCGAGCAGCAGAAAGAGATGCTCGATCTCATCGCGTACCGCAAGAACTTCAAGAAAGATCCAAGCCTGGGGCAGGGAATCGAGTTCTTCGGCTTCCTGCGCAAGCTCACCGCCGACGGCTACTTCACCAGCGAGATAGGCATTAACTACCTCGGCTACATCGGCAACACGTTCATGAAAGACTTCCCCGGCTGCCCGCCCGTGCCGGAAGCGTAGCCAAATCTTTAACCACGAAGGACAAGAAGGTTCGCGAAGGACATCATGTGTTCCTTCGTGAACCTTCGTGTCCTTCTGGTTAAAGAACTTCAGCGGCCAGCACCGAACGGATCTTCCAGCGAGCGAGTCTGTGGAGTGAACAACTCCGCGCCGTTTTCGGTGATGTGCATGTCGTCCTCGATGCGGACGCCGAATTCGCCGCGAATGTAGACGCCGGGTTCGTTGCTGGTGGTGATGTCGGTTTGCAGCTTGGTCGTGTTGCCGCGCACAAGATAGGGCCATTCGTGCCCGTCCATGCCGAGGCCGTGCCCGAGGCGGTGGGTGAAGTACTTGTAGTCGGGACCATATCCCGCGTCGGTGATGACTTTGCGCGCTGCCGCGTCGATGGAGCCGCATTCGGCGCCCGGACGCGCGGCGGCGAGCGCCGCCGATTGCGCGCGCAGCACGATGTCGAAGACGCTCTTCATCTTGTTTTCTCCCGAAGCTTTGCCGAGCACGAAGGTGCGCGTGATGTCGGACTGATATCCCTCGACCTCGCAGCCGCCGTCCATCAGAACGATCGTGCCTTCGTGAACCACCTGCGGCGTGACTGATCCGTGCGGGAATGCGGAGAACTCACCGACCTGCACATCGGCGCCGCCGGTGAAGCCGAGCTGTTCGTGCGCCTGGCGAACGAGTTCCTCGAGTTGCGGCTGCGTCATGCCGTCTTTCACCGCGAGATACGCGGCTTCGTAGGCGGCGAGCGTCACGTGCGCGGCGAGGCGCATGAGCGCGACTTCGTTGGCGCTCTTGATCATGCGGCATCCGGCGGTCACTGGAGTTGCGCTCGCGATCGTTGCCTGCGGCGCGGCTTTGGCGATGCCGTCGGCAAAGACGAAGCGCACGGTCTCTTCGATTCCGAGTTTGCCGGTGGCGATGGAGCGTTCTTTGAGACCTTGCGCGATGAGATGGTACGGGTTCTCGTCCTCTTGCCAAACGCGGACGTCGGCGTGATCGGCGTCGGGAGACTTGAGAATCTGTTCACGCGCGCGTCCTTCTTCGAATGCGGGGCAAACATAGAAGGCCGAGCCCTTCGCCGGAAGAATGAGTGCGAAGGTGCGCTCGCCGCCCCACCAGTGAATGCCGGTGAAGTAACGGAGTGACGTTCCCTCCATCATGACGATCGCGTCGAGCGCGTTCTCCGCCATCAACCGGCGGGCGCGCTCCTGGCGCTCGCGGCGCTCGTCGAGAGAGATGGGCGTGGCTTCGCTCTTGCGGGATTTCAACTTCGCCAGCGACGGAGGAAGGGAAGAGTCGGCGTCTTCGGCGACAGCCTTTCGCGACGCGAGGGACGCTGCTGCCGCTACGCTGCCCACTTCGAGAAAGCGTCGGCGAGAGATCATGAACTCCTCCGGAGGGAATTTCGGTCCGGCCATTATAGGGGAGAGCTTGGCGGCAGGCTGCGGTGTGGGATGGCCATGAAAAAACAAGTGATCACCACGGGGGACACGGGGGAACACAGAGGAACACTGAAAACGGATTCGGGCAGTCGGGTATGCTCATCTACATCGTGGAATCCGGCTTCCAGTGCGCTTCGTGTGGCGAGTGGAATACGACTTCGGTCGATGAATCAGCGGGACGGAGGCAGAGCTACGTAGAGGACTGCCAGGTTTGCTGCAAGCCGAATGTGCTGGGTGTGGAGTACGACGTCTCCGCACAGGAGTTTTTTATCAGCGCGGAGTTGGAATAAGGGAGAGTGCGCTGCCGTCTTCCGCAATCGCGGAGTCACTTATCGGTCTCGTTGCTCCGCGCTATAGTTAGCTGTTTGTAAAAGAAAGGACTGATCACGATGGCGACTGGGTACAGTGCTGGCAGGATGGTGGCGCACAACATGGTGACCACGCAGTTCGAGATCGACGGGTTCCGCGTGACGCGTACGCTGGGAGTGGTGCGTGGGATTGTGGTGCGGTCGCGGTCGATCTTCGGGACGATCGGCGCGGGGCTGCAAACGCTGGTTGGAGGGAACATCACGCTGCTCACGAACCTGTGCGAGAAGACGCGGCAGGAAGCGTTTGACCTGATGCTGCAGCATGCGGCGGAGATCGGTGGGAACGCAGTTGTTGGAGCGCGCTACGACGCGACCGAAGTGATGCAGGGTGTCACCGAAGTGCTGGCTTATGGGACGGCGGTGTTTGTGGAACCGGCGAAGTGACGGGGAGCCAAATAACAACCGCAGAGGACACGGAGGACGCAGAGGGCGGGAACAAAATCATTTCACGATGCGCAACCGCAATCGCCATGATGAACAACAGAATGGTCCACTGGGCTACAAAGTAGGAATAGCGCGGCGTCTTGAGGTGGTGCGTTGAGAACAGGGCCGGAAACTTCGTTGGCGAGGGAACTGCCGGGCTCGCGCCCGGCGGACAGGCGAGGCGGCACATGAAGCTCGCTACGACAGGAGTTGGGGCAGAATCTGCTGGCGCTGAGTGAAGGCATTTTGCATCTGGCGGCGGATCAAGGTTGCGTTCGCGATCGCGCCTAGGAATCCAAAACCGATTTCATAGTCAATCACGTCGCGGACGAGCGTTCCGGCAACGCTTGCGCGCGTCTCCGCCCGGAATTCGTGGCGGTGGTGCCAGTTCTTGAATGGACCTTTATCCTGCACGTCGGCGAAGTGGTGGTTCCATTCGAATTCGATGATGCGGGCAATCCACTGCGCGCGCAATGGGAGAAAAGGGACGACGCGGAATGAGGTGACGATGGTGGATCCGACGCCAGCCGCGCCTTCAGTCGTGAGGCCCGGCGGAGGCACCGGTGGAGGGATTCGGTTGAGCGTGATCAGCTTCGTGCCACTGGCGGCGGGCATGATGCGCGGAAGGTTTTCCGGATTGGAGAAGAATGGGAAGACGTGCTCGATGGGGAAAGGAACCCAGTGCTCGAATTCGAGATGATGGGGCATGGCTTCTAGCGGACGCGAAGAACTAAATCAACCAAAGAGGACGCGGAGGACGCAGAGGGATCGCGGCAGAAGGGGCGGCGAGTTGCTCCTGCGCCGTGCGGCACGCCAAACCGCTGGGATGAACGCTTCTTTGTGTTGCCTCCGCGCTGTTTGCCTCCGCGTCTTCTTTACCCAATCCGATTTAACTTCGAATTTGATTCCGTCCCGGCTTTTCCACAAGAAAATCCGCGCCAGTCGCGGGGATCAAGGGAAATCGTAGCGAATGAATAGCGAAAGAACCTTGAGCGTAAACACAACTGCTTGTGGTCCTATCATTGGTTAACCACAAGCCTTCGTATTTTCTGGACTGAGTCTCTGAGTGGGACTGTCACCTATCAGTTTCTTCTTGACAATAAACGACTTACGGCTAAGATGTGGTAGAAAGTGGTACAGAGTGGTCAAGACAGTAAGGGCCGTGGGATCTTGGAGCTGAAAACGAGGAGCCGGTGGGGAACCGACCCAAAAGCACGACAAACAGCCCGAACCTCCCGAGTTTGACCGAACTTTGCGTCACTTTTACCTCCCTCTCAACGATTGATCATGTTTCGCGGCAATCATCCAACCCGAGTCGACGAAAAGGGCCGATTAAAGGTTCCGGCCGAGTTCAAGCGGGTGATCGACGAGAAGTACGGGCAGCAATTCTACATCACCAGCCTCGATGGGGAGGTTGCTCAAGTGTATCCCTTCGAGGAATGGGAGCGGATCGAGCAGAAGCTGGCAGCGCTCTCCACTTTCAATCCTACGAAGAAAAAGTTCTGGAGCAAGACGAATTATTGCGGGACAGCAGGTCGAGATGGATGGGCAGGGACGGTTTTGTTGCCGCAGTTGCTGCGCGAAGCGGCGCGGATCAAGGGCGAGGTAGCGGTACGGGGTACCAGACTTATCTGGAAGTGCAGGAACCTGGAGCTTATCAAGCAGAAGAGATGAAGGAAGAAAAGTTCACGCCTGACGATGAGAAGACGCTCGACGAACTGGGCATCTAGTGAACCATCTATCGGACGGGGGATCGACAAACACCCCTCAGGGGGTTGGGCATGGTGGTGGAAGAGCAGTGAGCCATGTTCCGGTTCTTTTAAAAGAAGCGATCGACTTTTTAGCCGTGCGGCGTGGCGGGATTTATATCGACGCAACGGTGGGCCTTGGCGGGCACAGTTACGAAATCGCAAAACGCCTCGGCGCACCGGGACATTTGATTGGGCTCGATAAGGATCCGGCGGCGCTGGAGATTGCGCGCGAAAGGCTTCGCACTCCTGGTCAGGAAACAGCAGGTTCCTCACCCGTGGCTACGCCACGCGTTCGGAATGACAAGGATTTGGGGGACTGGCCGGAGAAAGATCGACGGGAGAAAGACTGGCCGGAGATCACGCTGTTGAACAGATCCTTCGCAGAGATTGCGAAGGGGCAGAAGGCAGCGACGGTCGACGGAATCCTGGCCGACATTGGAGTGAGCAGCCTGCAGCTCGACGATGCGGCGCGCGGATTTAGTTTTCAGGCGGATGGACCGCTGGACATGCGGATGGACCCGCGTGGCGAGCGAACCGCCGAACAAGTGGTAAACCACCTCGACGAGCGACAGCTTGCCGATGTGATTTACGAATTCGGAGAGGAAAGGAGGTCGCGGAGAATCGCCAGAGCCATTTGCCGGTCGCGGCCGATACGATCTACCGCACATCTTGCGGACGTCATATCAGCCGCGGCCCGGCCAATGAATCGGGGTCATGACAAGCATGACAGGAGGATTCATCCAGCGACTTTGACTTTTCAGGCTCTTCGAATTTTCGTAAACCGCGAACTGGATGATCTGAAGGCGTTGCTGGATGCGGCGCCGCAGATTCTGAAGCCAGGAGGACGCGTGGTGGTGATCAGTTTTCACTCGCTGGAAGATCGCATTGTGAAAGATGCGTTTCGCGAGGGGGATCGAGGCGGTTACTTCAGATTGCTAACCAAAAAGCCGGTGACGGCAACTGAAGAAGAGAGCGATCGCAATCCGCGGGCCCGCAGTGCGAAGTTGCGGGCGGCGGAGAGAGTTTAGCTCCGGAAAACCTGCCGGAGTTCCCGGCACAGCTGTAATGGCGTGCCGGGGTCTGAAGATCAGGTTCAACGAGCGGACAAAGATCCGCGGAAAGAAAAGGGGCAGAGGAGGGCGTGAAAGAAGCTGAGAGCCGAAGGCTGATAGCTGACAGCGGTTTTAACGGGTTCCGTGGTAGGAATCCAAATTGAGGTTGGGCTATGTACACGGGAACAATGATCACGGATTTGATGGCGATGGTGGAACGGGCCGAACGGAAGGCTGAAGAGCGGCATGTCTCCGAAGAGCTGCACGCGATTTACACGATGCAGATCGCAGAGACGCGCGGGGACCAGATTTACATGGGGGCGGCATAATGGCGGCAGCGGCGGCAACAGCGGTAATGCGCAGTTCGGGTCCGGTGGCGGGTCGTCGTCCGTTTTGGACGGGAACACCGGAGATCTACTTCTCGAAGGCGATCGACAATTCGCGTTTGGTGAAGGTGGAGGATCCGCGCCGCAATCGCGAGATGAAGCAGTTTGGCACGGCGCTGGCCTGCCTGTTCCTGCTGGTGTTCACCTATGCGTGGCAGCACTTCAAGGCAATCGAATACGGTTATCAGATCGAATCGGCCAAGCGCGAACTGAGCGACAAGACGGAGATGAATCATGCGCTGCGATTGGAAGATGCGTCGCTGCGCGATCCCGAGCGGATTGATGTACTGGCGCGGCGTATGGGTCTGGTGCCGCCAGAGCCGGGACAAGTGATTCGCATGGATACGACGTCAGGCGATGGCCAAGGGCCAGTGATGGCGAGTGCGGCTCCGGTGGCGGAGATGCCGGGGCGGTAGAGCGAGCCAGCCGAGCTTAGGCTCGGCGGACGGCCGAAGACGGCCGTTTCCCACATGAGTTTGTTTGGCGGCCTGTCTGTACGTAGGCCGCCATGTTTGTCTGAGGCCGGCTATATCAAAAAGCCCTTGTCATTCCGAGGAGCGCAGCGACGAGGAACCTGCTGTTCGCCGGTAGCGACGCAAAGCAGGTTCCTCCTCTGCGCTTCGCGCATCGTCGGAATGACAACAGATAGCATCGTCGGAATGACAACACATAAGAGTCATGGCGACTAATTCCATTCCCGGCAAGAATTCCCGCCTCTACTTGCTGGGCGCCATCATGTTTTTCTGGTGCGTTGCGATCTGCGGGCGGCTCGTCGATCTGCAGATCTTCAATTACGGAAAATTTGTCAAGCAGGCGGGACATCAGCAGCAACGGGCCATCCCGCTGGCGGCGAAGCGCGGGGTGATCTACGACCGCGCGGGCCGCGAACTAGCGATGTCAGTGCTGGTGGATTCTGCGTTCGCTGTTCCCACTGAAGTTAGAGATCTTCCTACCGCGATTTCTCTTATCACGCGCATCACGGGCGAGGACTACAACGTGGTGCTCGCGGATTGCCGTGCACACAAGACTTTTTGCTGGGTCGCGCGCAAGGCGGACGACGAGACCATCCAGCGGATCAATTCGCTGAAGCTACAGGGTATTCATTTCCAGAAAGAGCCGAAGAGGTTTTATCCGGCGCGCGATCTCGCGGCGCAGGTACTTGGTTCGGTTGGGATGGAAGATTCGGGACAGAGCGGAATCGAGCACGAGTTCGACGATGAGTTGCGCGGTCGGCCGGGAAAGATGTTCATCTCGGTCGATGCGCACCGGCAGTGGTTCGCCGATGTCGAGACGCAACCTGACCCTGGCGATAGCGTAGTCCTGACGATCGACAAAAATATCCAGTACATCGCAGAGAAGGAATTGGATCAGGCGATCCATGATACGCAGGCGATCGCAGGTACGGTGATCGTAGAGAATCCGCACACGGGAGAAATTCTTGCGCTGGCGAACCGGCCAACATTCAATCCGAATCTGAGGAAGCAGATCACCCCGGGGGCGCTGACGAATCGCGCGGTGAGCTACATCTACGAACCGGGGTCAACGTTCAAGCTGGTGACGATTTCTGCGGCGCTCGAAGAGAAAGTCACCAATCCCAACGAATTGTTCGATTGCCAGATGGGATCGATCGTCTACAACGGAATGCGAATCCGTGACTCGAGGCCACATGGTTTGCTGCCGGTGTGGGGCGTGCTGGCGGAGTCGAGCGATGTGGGCGCAATCAAAATTGCGCTGCGGCTGGGCGAGGATCGTTTCTACAATTACATCCGCGCTTTCGGTTTCGGGCAGCAGACAGGGATCGAACTGCCCGGAGAGACGCGCGGACTGACGAAGCCGCCGAGTCGCTGGTCGAAAGTATCGATCGCCGCGATTTCGATGGGCCAGGAGATTGGTATTTCGCCGATTCAGCTCACCGGACTCATTTCGACGTTCGCGAACGACGGCGTGTGGGTGGCGCCTCGCATTCTGAAGGGAACGGTTGAGCCGCAAGCCGATCCTCGAACGCTGTTGCAGACCGTGGCGTTTCATCCGGGGCCGTCGCATCGCGTGATCTCTTCCTATACGGCTGGCGAGATGCGCTCGATGATGCAGAAAGTCGTGCTCGAAGGCACTGGCCGAAAAGCGATTCTGGAAGGCTACTCGTCGGCAGGGAAGACGGGGACGGCGCAGAAGGTGGACCCGGAGACGGGCGCGTATTCGAAGACGAAATACATTGGGTCGTTCGCGGGATTTGCGCCGGTGAATAATCCGCAGATCGTGGTCGCGGTGATTCTGGATTCGGCCGTCGGACTACATCAGGGCGGGCAGGTGTCGGCACCGGTGTTCAAACGAATTTCGCAGCAAGTGTTGGAATATCTCCACGTGCCGCATGATTTGCCTCTGGCGCCGCAGCATCAGCTGTTGCTGGCGAAGGTGAAGGATAAGGATTTGGATGAGGGCACGCCAGATCATCCGGGCGAGCCGCTGGAGACAGCCGAGGTGAGCGGCGGAGCTGCCGACGCAGCGAAAGCTCCCATGGCGGCGCGGGCGCCTGCGATTGCGAATGCTAGTGCCGATGGGCAAATGGTGCAGGCGGCGATTCGTGAGCGAGAGCCGGTGGTGAACGCTCCACGACAGGAGCTGCCGGACACGAAGACTTCTGACTCGAAAAATGTCGCGGCAGAGACGAAGCTTCCGGTGAGCGGGACCGTGGTTCTTGACGTCGAGCAGGGCGGAATTGAAGTGCCGTCGTTTGTCGGCAAGACGGTTCGCGCGGCGGTGGAAGCGGCTCAGGACATTGGATTGGAACTGGACGCGGTCGGAAGCGGCGTCGCCCGGCAGCAAACTCCCGCCGCGGGGACCCACGTTCCATCCGGATCGCGCGTGACGGTGCAGTTCGGGCGATAAGGCAAAAGATATCAATCACCGAGGAAACGGAGGAACACAGGGGACCTAGGTATTTCTCTGCGCCCCTCCGTGTCCCCTGTGGTGAAGCTCTTCCGGTTTGACCCACTGAAAAACTGCGTGTTACGGTTAACAGTCATACCATCCTCATTTGTTAGAGGTCTCTTTTGTCTTTGGTTGAGGCGACGCCTGTCATCCGCAAAACTGCGCTGAACGCGGTCCATCGACAGATGGGCGCGAAGATGGTGGATTTCAACGGCTGGGACATGCCGGTTGAGTATCCCGCGGCGATTGGTTGCGGCATCATCAACGAGCACATGGCCGTGCGCACGGGTGTTGGAATTTTCGATGTCAGCCACATGGGCGACATCCGGCTGGCCGGGCCGCAGGCGCTGGCGGCGGTGCAGCACATCTCGATGAATGACGCGTCGCGGCTGGCGATTGGGCAGGCGCAGTATTCGGCGCTGTTGTATCCGCAAGGGACTTTTGTCGATGACGTGATCGTGCATCGACTTGATGAAGACGAATACCTGCTGGTGATCAACGCTGGCACGCGCGAGAAGGATTTTGGCTGGGTCCGTGACAACACGCGCCAGTTCGATTGCGCGGTGGAAAATCTGTCGGACGATTTTACGCAGATTGCGATTCAGGGTCCGAAGGCTGTCAATCTGCTGCAGAAGTTGACTGATGTCGACCTAAGCGCCGTGAAGTTTTACTGGGTCACGCGCGGGAAGCTTTGTGGACTGAACAATATTCTGCTGGGGCGCACCGGATACACGGCGGAAGATGGATTTGAGATCTACATTCCGTCGGACGAAGCGACGAGCGCTCGCGTGTGGAATGAGATCCTGGCAGCGGGCAAGGAGTTTGGCGTGGTCCCCTGCGGGCTCGGAGCGCGCAATACGCTGCGCCTTGAAGGCAAGCTTCCCCTCTACGGTCACGAGATTTCCGATACGATTAATGTCTGGGAAGCGGGGCTCGACCGCTTTTGCAAGATGGAGAAGCCGGAATTCGTGGGGCGCGAAGCTTTAGAGAAGGCGAAGGGCGCCGGGCTGAAGCGAACGCTGGTGGGCCTGGAGATGACCGAGCGCGGCATTGCGCGCGATGGATTCAAAGTGCTCGACGGCTCCGGGCGCGAGATTGGGTATGTCACGAGCGGATCTCCAGCGCCGTTCTTGAAGAAGAATATCGCATTGGCTTATGTGCCTGTGGAGTTTGGAGCGGTAGGCACGGCGGTAAAGGTGGAAGTTCGCGGGCAGGGCGTGGGGGCGGTGGTGGTGCCGACTCCGTTTTATAAGCGGCCGAAGAAAACGGCCTAACCACAAGGGACACGGAGTAACACAGAGTACTTCGCTAGGAGCTAGCAGCTAGGAGCTAGAAGCTTTTATGGCTTATCCAACAGACCGCAAGTACACCAAAGAGCATGAGTGGATTCAGGTGAACGGTAACTCGGCTACCGTTGGCATCACCGACTACGCGCAGGAATCTCTGGGCGACATTGTGTTTGTAGAAGTGCCCAAGGTGGGCGCGGAACTGACGGCTGGCAAGACGTTTGGCACGGTCGAGTCGGTGAAGGCGGTGTCGGACTTGTTCGCTCCCGCGTCGGGGACGGTGACCGAGGTGAATGCCGAGTTGGCCACGTCGCCAGAGAAAGTGAATAAAGACGCCCACGGCTCGTGGATGCTAAAGATGACTTTGAAGAATCCAGCGGACGTGGATGGTCTGCTCTCGGCCGCCGATTACGAGAAGTTCGTGGCGGAAGAAGCGGGGCACTGAAGGGCGGACCTCAGACCTTGGACCTCAGGCGTCAGCCGCGCGAATCGTTGGCGGTCAGTGCTGAGGGCTGAGGCCCGACGTCCGACGCCGGTTTAAGAATTTCCTATGCGCTATTTACCTAAATCTCCTGCCGACCGCGAAGCCATGCTTAAGGCGATCGGCTTGCATTCAGTCGATGATCTGTTTGCGCCGATTCCGGCCGAGTATCGGCTGACGCGCGACCTCAATATTCCGCGGCAGATGGCGGAGTCGGAAATCGTCGACTTCTTCCGCCAGCGCTCGCGCGAGAACGGCGACGGCTATACCAGCTTTCTGGGCGCCGGGGCGTACTTTCATTACCGGCCCGTCATTATTGATTCGCTGATTTCCCGCGGTGAATTTCTGACGGCGTACACGCCGTATCAGGCGGAAATTTCCCAGGGAACGCTGCAATCAATCTTCGAGTTTCAGACAATGATCTGCGAGCTGACTGGGATGGAAGTCGCGAACGCTTCCATGTATGACGGCTCGACCGCGGCAGCTGAGGCGGTAATGATGGCGGTGCGCCTGACCGGCCGGCGATCGGTAGTAGTGGCGCGGAGTTTGCATCCGGAGTATCGCGAGGTGCTCGCGACGTATGCGACTCATCAGGGAATGCCGCTCTCGATTGCGGGATATCGCGACGATGGCCGGGTGAATTTGAAGGAGCTTGAGAAGTCGATTACGCCGGAGACGGCTTGCGTGCTGGTGCAATCGCCGAATTTCTTTGGCGCGATTGAAGACGTCGAGGCGATCGGCGAGATCGCGCACAAGCATGGAGCGATGCTGGTGGTCTCGATTGCAGAGGCAGTGTCGCTGGGAATCGTAGAACCTCCGCGGCAGGCCGATGTGATCGCGATGGAGGCACAGTCGTTCGGAGTGCCGCTCGGATTCGGCGGGCCGTACTGCGGCGTCATTGCGACGCGCGAGAAGTATGTCCGGCAGATGCCGGGAAGGCTGGTCGGACAGACGGTCGACAAGCAGGGCCGGCGTGGATTTGTGCTGACGCTGGCAACGCGCGAGCAACATATCCGGCGCGAGAAGGCGACGTCGAACATCTGTACGAACCAGGCGCTGGTCGCGCTCATGGTCAACATCTTTATGACTGTGTATGGGAAGGTTGGCTTGAAGGAACTGGCCAAGCAAAATCTTGCGAAGACGGCTTACGCGGCGGGCCAGTTTGCGAAGCATGGGAAGGTTTTATTTGCGGGTACGCCGCGCTTCAACGAGTTCGTGGTGCAGACCAGCGAAGATCCGCGCGCCATCAATGGACGGCTACTGGGACACAAGATGGTTGGCGGGCTGCCGCTGCAGAAGTTTTATCCGGAACTGGGTAATGCGGCGTTGTGGTGTTGCACGGAATTGACAACCCGCAGCGCGATCGATACTGCCGTGGGACTGGTTGCGGAGAGCGAACGGTCGGTAAAAGTCAGCAGCGAAGAAACTGCGGAAGAAGAGATCGCTCGGTGATGGAGTATAGGTGTCCCGCCTGCGGGGGTAAAGGGAAGTGTGCCGAGTGTTTTGGAACGGGCACTAATACGCATCTAAACGATAGTGAGCCGAAATGTCGAAACTGCTCGGGCACCGGAGTGTGTCCCGAATGTCGGGGAACCGGCAGCAGTTTGGAGTGGGTGCGGCGACGCGGAAGTGACTGACTTGGAATCCAACTGAACATGAAAAATATGATCCGCAAAGCGACGCGCCACGTCAATCAGAACGAAGGACTGATCTTCGAAAAGTCCTCGGCGGGGAAGGCCGCGTGGAAGTTGCCGCCGCTCGACGTGCCGGAAGTAGATTCCGCGAAGCTGCTCGGTTCGGCGGAACGAAAAGATCTGGGCAACATGCCTGAGGTCAGCGAGATTGAAATCATCCGGCATTTCACGCGGATGTCTACGTGGAACTACGCCATCGATCTCGGGATGTATCCTCTGGGGTCGTGCACGATGAAGTACAACCCACGGGTGAACGAGGCGGTCGCGCGCGTGGAGGGAATTGCGAACGGGCATCCGTACCAGCCGGAGAAGATTTCTCAGGGCGCGCTCCTGATCATTAAAACGCTGAGCGAGCAGCTGATCGAAATTACCGGGATGGATGCGATCACGCTGCAACCCGCGGCTGGCGCGCATGGAGAGATGACCGGGCTGCTGATGGTGCGCGCGTACCACCAGTCGAAGGGGAACGCGCGGAAGAAGATTCTGATTCCGGACTCTGCGCATGGAACGAATCCGGCGACAGCCGCGATGGTGAGCTATGCGGTGGAGAATCTGAAGTCGGATTCGCGTGGCATGGTCGACATTGCCGCGCTCGAAGCGCAGATGAGCGAGGATGTCGCCGCGCTCATGCTGACGAATCCGAATACGCTTGGAGTGTTTGAGCAGGACATCCACAAAATTGCCGACATCCTGCACGCCAAGGGCGGCCTGCTGTATATGGACGGCGCGAATATGAACGCGCTGGTCGGGAAGGTGAGGCCGGGAGATTTTGGCGTCGATGTGATGCACCTGAATCTGCACAAGACATTTTCGACTCCGCATGGTGGCGGAGGTCCGGGGTCCGGGCCGGTGGCGATCAAAAAAGCGCTGGAACCGTTTCTGCCGCAGCCGGTGGTGGTGACGAAGCCGGACGGGACACTGGCGTTTGACTACGAGCGTCCGCAATCGGTGGGGCGCGTGCGGGCGTTCTATGGCAACTTTGGAATGTTCGTGCGGGCGCTGGCTTACATTCAGGCGAACGGTCCGGACGGGCTGCGCCAGACTACGGAAGACGCGGTGCTCAACGCGAACTATATTCGCAGTGGACTCGAAGGCACGTACGATCTGCCGTATGCCACGCCGACTATGCATGAGGTAGTTTTCAGCGACAAGGTGCAGGCGAAGAAGGGCGTGCGCACGATGGATATCGCGAAACGGTTGATCGATTACGGGTTCCATCCTTATACGACGGCGTTTCCGCTGATTGTGCCTGGCGCCCTGATGATTGAGCCGACCGAAAGCGAATCGAAAGAAGAGATGGATCTGTTCATCGACGCCATGAAGTCGATCGCGGAAGAAGTGGAAGAGGACGCGCAGATGGTGCTGGATGCGCCGCATTCTACGCGGGTGTCGCGACTCGATGAGACCGCGGCGGCTAGGAAGCCTGTTTTGCGGTGGAAGCCTTAGGGGACACCGCGGGTTCCGAGGAAACCGGGCTCACCACAGAGGACACTGAGGAACACGGGGAAACGACGTCTAACCCCGAGGACTTGTCACTGATCACTAAGATACTTCTGCAAAAGGTTTCTGCGTCCCCTATCTGCTCTGTGATTAAATCCTCTTGTTGCCTGCCACAAACAAAACTCCAGCCACAGAGAAGCCGTCGGACTTGTTGGCGTCTTTCCAGAGACGCAATCCCATCGTGTGTCTGCTGCTGGCGGTGGTCACGCTGGCACTTTACAACCCGGTCAATCACCATCCATTCGTGAACTACGATGACGACCGCTACGTCACAGAGAATCCGCATGTACGGCAGGGATTAGCCGCTGCGACTTTCAAGTGGGCGCTGACTTCAACCGACCAGGCGAACTGGCATCCGCTGACCTGGATGTCGCATGCGCTGGATTGCTCGCTCTACGGCTTGAACCCCGTCGGGCACCACTTCACCAGCGTGTTGCTGCATGCGATGAATGTGGTTCTGCTTTTTCTGCTGCTGATGTGGGCGACTGGGCGCATGGGGCCGAGTTTGTTCGTGGCGGCGCTGTTCGCGGTTCATCCGATGAATGTGGAGTCGGTGGCGTGGGTGGCGGAGCGGAAGAACGTCCTGTGCACGATGTTTCTCTTTCTTACGCTCTTGGCTTACGGCTGGTACGCCCGAAAGCCGGGCTGGGTGCGGTATCTGGCCGTGGCTGCGTTGTTTGCGGCGGGATTGGCGTCGAAGCCGATGGTGATCACGCTGCCGTTCGTTTTGCTTCTGATTGATTATTGGCCGCTGAAGAGAGTTGCTGCGGGAAACGGTGATTCAGGCGGAGTTCCCGCATTCTCAAGGTCGCGCCTTGTTCTTGAGAAGGTGCCGTTGCTCGCGCTTTCGGCTGCGAGCGCTCTGATCACGATGCATGCGCAGCGGGCCGGAGGAGCGGTTCGCACGAGCGCGGAATATTCGCTGGGTGTTCGCGCAGCCAACGCGGTTTATGCCTACGCGATGTATTTGTGGAAGATGATCTGGCCGGCGCGGCTGGCGCCGATGTATCCCCATCCGGGAGATTCGCTGGCGGCGTGGCAAGTCGTGGCCGGAGCGCTGGTTCTGATCGCCATCACTGCTGTTGTGCTGAGATTTCGGGCGCGCCGCTACTTGCTCGTCGGATGGCTGTGGTTTCTGGGGACGCTCGTTCCGGTCATCGGTCTTGTGCAGGTAGGGGACGCTGCGATGGCCGACCGTTACGCTTATATTCCGCTGATCGGAATCTTCGTGATGATTGCGTTCGGAGTTGCGGACTTTGGTGAACAGAGGAAGATCAGCGCATGGATAGCGCTCCCGGCGGTGATAGTGCTCGTTGGGCTGGCACTCGTAACACATCGCCAGATCGGCTACTGGCAGAGCAATGTTGATTTGTGGTCGCACACGCTGGCTGTCACGCGGAATAACTTCATTGCCGAAGACAATCTCGGCGGAGCGCTGATTCTCGAGGGCAAAGAGGAGCAGGCGCGGCCTCATTTCCAGGCGGCGGCGCGCATCAATCCGAAGGATCCGATGAGCCGCAGTAATCTTGGAACCTATTTTCAGACTCACAACCAATTGCCGGAAGCCATCGCCCAGTATGAGGTGGCGGTGGGGCTGACTACGGATGCGGGACTTCTCTCCGAAACGTACGCCAACCTTGGAGTGGCGTACGGGAAGCTGGGAGAGGACGCGCAGGCGTACCGGAGCTTTGAGCAATCGCTGCGCTTCAATCCCAACCGGTTCAATGCATGGCTCGGACTCGGAGTGCTGGCGCAGAAGCAGGGCAACACCGAGGATGCGATCCGCGATCTCTCGCGGTCGCTGCAACTGCAGCCCACGGCGCAGGCTTATTTCGAACTGGGCCGCGCATTCGAACAGGCGGGACGGTTTGACGAGGCGCGCGAAGCTTATCGGAGGGCGCGGAGTATCAGTGGTGCGGCCAGTGCTCCGATGGGGGCGAGCGGGACTCCGCAATAGATTCGCTGCGCAGGTGACACCTACCCACCACTGCTCACACCGCGATCGCTTCGGTGGTCCGGGCTTCCGGCTCACGTGCGGCTTCGTCAGAGACTACAAACGGAATCCGCTTCGGACTAAAACGCTCCCGGAGTTTTAGCCCAGGCTGCTCGATGAGATGATACGACGCCGCAGCGAGCACCAAGGAGAACACAAGGTTCAAAGGAAACATCGCCCAAGGCGCGGACGACGACCGGTCGAGGAAAAGCTGCTGCCACAGATAGAGGCTGTAGCTGATCGCTCCCAGCCACATCACCGGCAATGAATTCAGCAGCCAGTAGCGCCTCTCCATCACATGGCGAAGCGACAACGCAATGCCCAGATGCAGGCCCGTCAGGCCGATGGTCTGGTAGACACCGCTGTCCCAGAACTGGACGAGCAGGAGCAAAAAAGTCGAAGCGGGGACAAGCAGAAACCAGCGGCTGGCCAGCACTGCCCGATAGCGTTTCAGCCGGGGCTCGAGCATCGCGACTGCCGCGCCCATGGCCAGCGCGTCCATGAAAACAGGGAAGGGATGTTCGAGGCCGGCGCGTCCCCATAGCACCCAGAACAAGAGACGGAGCGGCGGTCCAGCCAGGATGACCGCTCCAACGATCCGCAGCCGGCTACGAAAGAACAGCAGCAGACAGAGGGGCCACACGAGATAGTACTGCTCCTCGACCCCCAACGACCACAAGTGGCCGAGCACGTGATGTCCATGCTGGTAGTAGTTCACCGAGTAGGTGAGCGCGGTCGCCATGTTCCCGAAGGAAAGAACTCTCCAATGAGTCGCGATGGCCACGATCATGAAGACGTAGGCGGCAGGAAAGATGCGGTAGGCGCGGCGGGCGTAGAATCGTTTCAGAGAGATGCTGCCGGTGGTGCCGCGCTCTTTGACCAACTGTCCAGTGATAAGGAAGCCGGACAGAACCAGGAAGATGCGCACACCGAGATTGCCGTAGCGCTCGACCACCAGCGAATGAAAGCAGTTGTGGGTGCCAGAAAGATGAGCCATCACGACCAACGTGATGCAGACCGCCCGTAGGCCTTGCAAGGAATGAAATCGCATATGAATGGGCGGACCAATCAACTCATCTCGAAACTGGAGTCAAAAGCCCGCCATTTTGAGGATAGGAAAGAGGTGGGCAAAATCTTTGTGACAAGCGTCACCAGAGGGTGTGGAAAATTCGCTTTTGGGAATGGCTGACGAGGGTTCGTGCGGGAGGTTGAAGCGTCCTCCAACCAGCCGAGATGAGGCTGGCCGGAGGACACAACTTAAGAATCGAGCGGAGTTACTTCGCCGATATGTTGACCGTCGCGCGGGTGGTGTCCCAATCCTCGCGCAGAGTGCAGCCGGACGACGTCTTGTCGTACGCGATGGTGAAGTCTTCAACGGGCGAGGGAAGCTTTGACATCGTCATGTCGATGCGGGCGAGTTCATCGCTCTCATACTTGTAGGGGATGCCCCATTCGCCAGTCTTCTTGTTGATGATGAGGGTCCACTTCTCGGGGGTTGGAAGTACGAACAGCGTGTAGCTCCCAGCGGGAACGTCTTTTCCGCCAACTACGATGTCGCTACTGGTGACGAAAGTTGTGGCCGCGTTGGCGCCGTTCCGCCAGACCTGACCGTAAGGATCCTGACCACCAACCATCTTGCGTCCTTTCAGGCGTGGGCTGGAGTAGTCGGTCTTAATGGTCTTGCCCATGCCAAGGTCGCACGACGCTGACGCCGGAGGGCTGGCCTGCGCCGAGGCAAACAGAGTGAGGGCGAAAAGTGCAACGGTGAGAAGGGCGATTCGTTTTTGCATGGTCTCTCCTTTTGAACAGCTGGGTGTGCCAAAGCTCTTTGACGTTTGAAATGGGATTATGTCAGCGAAGCCCATTATGCTCCCCGCACAGCGGCAGTTACAATCGTCGGATGCCCGTATTTGATGACAAGCAGGAAGAACTCGAGCACTACGAAACCATGATGGGTGTACCGCGCGGCCGCCTGGCCGTCACCATGGACATGATCACCGACGCGATGGCGCTGGTCGGCCAGCACGGCGTCTATTGCCAGAGCCAGCGCTGGCCGGGCAAGCCGGTGATGGATATTCAGATCATCATGAAGAGCCTGACCGACGCGAAAGAACTGATTCAGAGCGTCATGGCGGAGCTGAAGAAGACTCCTGGCGAGTAAGCAAAAATCTCTCACCACAGAGGACACGGGGGAACACAGGGGAAAGCCACATGTTGACTCTTCTCTGTGTCTCTGTGGTGAGTTGTCTTAGGGTTTCACCGTCACCATAACGACCCCGTGCGACGGGACCCGCGCTGAGAATTTCCCAGCGAATTTCCCCAGATTCTTGTGTTGCCACAGATCACGCACTGACGCGCTGATGTCGGCGGGATAGCCAAGATCCACCCAGTTCGCGGAGATTTCCTGTTCGGCGCTGCCTCGATTGAGTAGGATCACGGCGCGGCTGCCGTCTTTCAACTGCTTCGCCCAGACCTCCAGGTCGCCGTTCTTGGCGACGCGCTCCCCTTCCCGACCGAGTTCGTCCTGATCAACTGCGATCACTTCTTTGTTGGTGAGGATGTCGTGAATCTCCGGACGCATGCTCCGCAAATCGTTACCCGCGATCAGCGGCGCCGCCAGCAGAGCCCACAGGCTGAAGTGCGAGCGATACTCGGTGTCGGTCATTCCTCCGTTGCCCACTTCGAGCATGTCGGGATCGTTCCAGTGTCCCGGCCCGGCGTAGGACTGCAGGCCCACCTGTTGGTCGATAATCGCCATGACACCGTTGGAGCAGCAACCGCCGTCAGGCCATTTCTCCTGGCCTCCCCAGCGATCCTGAATGTCTCCGGTGGAGCGCCACAGGTTACCTCCAACCTCTTTGCCCCAGAGCCAGGGCTTGGCAGTGCCCCATTCGCAGATGCTGAGCACAATAGGGCGCCCCGAAGCATCAAGGGCGGCGCGCATGTTGGCGTAGGAAGCGCGCGCGTCCTGCGTAGTCGCGTTGCACCAGTCGTACTTCAGATAGTCGACGCCCCATGCAGCGTACTGGATCGCATCCTGATACTCGTGGCCGAGCCCGCCGGGACGTCCGGCGCAAGTCTTCGAGCCGGCATCGGAGTAGACGCCGAACTTCAGCCCGAGTGAGTGGATGTAGTCGCCAACGGCCTTCATCCCATGCGGAAAGCGCTGGGGATCGGCGACGATGTTGCCGTTCGCGTCGCGGCTGACCTGCCAGCAGTCATCGATGTTGACGTAGGTGTATCCGGCATCTTTCATGCCCGACTTCACCACCGCATCAGCCATGCCCTTGATGAGATCTTCGCTGACGTTGCACCCGAACTTGTTCCACGAGTTCCACGCCATGGGCGGAGTGAGCGCGAGGTTGGCCGACGGAGATGGCTTGGCCGGTGCATTGTCTTGCGCAACGAGGCAGCTGCCCAGCAGTAGAGCGCAGATCGAAGAGGCCACAACAAAGCGTATGAGTTTCATGCAGACGTTTTACCAGAACTCAATCAGGATTGGTATGGGAACAGCCTGCGAATTGTGAATTGGAACTGCTTGCGGGCGCGGTGCTGTACTGTGCCATTGCATCGATCGAGCTTGTCGGATTTACAATCCTCGGTTGTTATCTTCGCTGGCTGAGTCTTGATTCGAAGGAGGCTTCATGAGCGTCTTACGACACGCGTGGGTGATGGCACTGGCGTGCGGTTTGATTTCGATGGCTCGGTTGCAGGCGCAGGCGGCGGCGCCCGTTGGAATTTTCGAGAGCCATGCCGACGTTGGCACGGTGCTGCACGCCGGGTCGGTCGACTATGACACGGCGAAGCGAACTTATACGATCAGCGGCAGCGGCGAGAATATGTGGCTTGCGGGGGACGCGTTTCAGTTTGTGTGGAAGAAAATGTCGGGAGACGTCTCCCTCACGGCCGACATCAGCTTTCTCACGAAGACCGGGAACGAGCACAAAAAAGCTGTGCTGATGATTCGCCAGAATCTCGACGCGGACTCCGTTTATGCGGACGTGGCGCTGCACGCCAGCGGTCTGACCTCACTCCAATTTCGTGACGAGAAGGGCGCGCTCACGCGCGAGGTGCAATCGGATTCATCGGCGCCAAAGCGACTGCGCATCGTCAAGCGCGGCGACTACGTTTACATGGCCGTGTCGAACGAGGGCGTTGATCCGCACGTCGCCGGTGGATGGCTCCGTATTCCGCTGCAGGGAGATTTTTACGTCGGCCTCGGCGTCTGCTCGCATGACAAAGATGTCATCGAGCAGGCTGTTTTCTCGAATGTCGTGTTGACGCAGCCGGCGCCAGCCACGGGCCAGCCGACGCTTTACAGCACGCTCGAAACGATCGACATCGATTCGTTTGACCGCAAGGTCGCGTATCTCGCGCCCGGACGTTTCGAGGCTCCGAATTGGACGCGCGATGGCAAGGCGTTCCTGTTCAATCGCGAGGGACACATCGTGCGCCTGCCGGTCGATGGAGGCAAGCCCGACAATCATCGACACGGGGTTTGCGAACCGCTGCAACAACGATCACGGAATTTCGCCCGACGGCACGCAACTCGCGATCAGCGACAATTCGCAGGGCGACAAGGAATCGCAGGTCTACGTTGTTCCGATTGGCGGCGGCGCTCCTCGCCAGATCACGCACACAACTCCTTCGTACTGGCATGGCTGGTCGCCGGATGGAAAGACTCTGGCGTTCGTTGGCCAGCGCAACGGCGATTTCGATATCTATGCGATCCCGGCGGCTGGCGGCGAAGAGATGCGCCTCACCACGGCGAAGGGATTGGACGATGGCCCGGAATATTCTCCTGACGGGAAATACATTTACTTCAACTCCGAGCGCACCGGCCACATGCAGATCTGGCGAATGAAGCCCGACGGTAGCGAGCAGGAGCAGGTTTTCAGCGACGACCTGAATAACTGGTTTCCGCATATTTCGCCCGATGGCCAGTGGATGGTGTTTCTTACGTACGGGGCGGAAGTGAATGGCCATCCCGAAAATAAGGATGTGATGCTGCGGCTGATGTCGCTCGATCCCAAGGCGGAGAAGAAGATCACGGTGCTCGCGAAATTCTTCGGAGGACAGGGAACGATCAACGTGCCGTCGTGGTCGCCGGACAGCAAGCGGTTGGCGTTTGTGAGCTATATGCTGGTGCCGTAGGAGGAACTCTGTGAGAAATCGATGGGTATTCGAATCGGTCGTTCGAGTTTGCACGCGTTCCTCACTCCTGATCATGGCTACCATTTCGATTGGTATGTTTGTCGAGAAGGGATACGGTCAAGTGTGCGATGTGAGTACCCCTCTTCATCTGATCGATCGGCACGGGCAACCTGTTACGAACATCACGCGTGACCAGTTGAGAGTAAAAGTCGACGGTACTCCAGTAAGTGTTAGCTCGATTGCATCCGTAGCAAAACCAGGAGTCGTTGTGTTGCTGGATGTCAGTCCCAGCATGAAGAAAACCTGGAAACAGTCCATTGCTGCAGCTCGACAACTAATTGATGAGGTTGGTGCGAATGAAGTTCTATTCGCGTTTGACATGGGAATTTCGGCATATGCAGTCGGCCGCGCCAAAAAGCGAGGATTTGTTAGATCGTCTCTTACAGCAAGGGGCGCCGAATCCGCCTGGGGGAACGGCACTATATGACACTCTCATTGAAGTGGCACGGCGAGTGACGTCTCAAAACGCCACAATTGTCGTAATTAGCGACGGCGGCGACAATGCGAGCACTCATACCGCCGATGCTACAGCGTCGCTGTTTCTAACTTCGTCATGGCCTCCCATCTTCGCTCTGATCCTCGACTATGAGGAAACGGCCCCCCGCCGCGGATATTTCAAGAAGATTCCGGGTCCAACCGGCGGACTGATTATCTATCCATCCTCCGCTTCCAAAGTTCCGTCTGAGACCAGAGCATTAACGGAGATCGTCCTGAATCCGACTGTGATGCGGTTGCAACTGTCGAAACCGACGACAGAATCTGCCAAGATCGAAGTGGACCTCGTGCGGGAGGACGGCAAAACAAACAAAGACATCAACGTGCTTCATGTCGCGAAACTAATGGCTTGTGGTTCCCACGAAGCTCCACATTGAGACTTGGCCCGTGGATCAGCAGAAGCAAACTACTCCGGCGCTTGAAACGGTGACGCGGGCAGTCCTTCCTTATTCACCAGGTTGCAGGTTGGGTTCGGAGCCCATCCGTAGCGGACTGACACCGGCTTCGGCACGGCGGCGCTCGACACGACAACTGACGCGCCTTCGATCTTCGCCTCCGCGGCGGAGTACTTTCCGTCTGCGCCGGCGACTTCGAATCCCGTAAGCTCCGCGCCTTTCGCTGCTAGCCCGCCCGCGTGGTCGAACCACACGCGCAGCGAGTGATTCTCCTGCACGACTTGGCGATAAAGCGGTCCTGACCACTCGATCTTCTCTCCATAGGCGATCGCACGCGCGGCTAGCGAGAGGCGCAGTCCGACATCCTGCTTGTTCTTGGGATGGATGTCGACGGCGTCGCCAATGTCGATGGTGACGGCCATCCCGGTATTGCGGAGCGCAAGCGTTTTCCGCTGGGCGTCGCGAACTTCAGGCCATCGGCCATCTGGTTCGGTATTCCAGTTCGCGATCTGAACGAAGAGGAAAGGGAAGTCGCCCTCGCCCCAGGCCCGGCGCCAGTCTTCGATCATGGTGGGAAAAAGATGAGCGTAGAGCGGCGCTCGCTCGCCGCTATTGGCCTCGCCCTGATACCAGATGACGCCGCGAATCGCGAAGGGCGTGAGCGGAGCGATCATCCCGTTGAATAGCGCGGCCGGAGCCCACGCCGCGAAATCAGGGTGCCACTGCGGCCACGGCACTGGCTTGCCTTCGGCCTTTGCCTGCTCCACCGTTTTTTGATACTCGCGCTCTTCCTCCTTCAATTCGAGGATCGTCGTCGATTGAACAGCAACCGTTTTTGCCCGCGACGCGAACACGGGCATGAGCGACGCGTCGGCAGAGAGCGAGGAAAGGCTTGTCCACGACTCGGCGGGAGTCCCTCCCCAGAACGTTTCGATCAGGCCGATGGGGACGCCGATTTTCTGCTGAACATTGCGCGCGAAAAAATATGCCACCGCGGAATGGTCTGCGACGGTTTCGGGAGTGCAGGCGACCCAGCCTTTGGAGCCGACATCTTCGAGCGGATAATCCGCGGGCTTGTGATCGACCAGGAACATGCGAATCTTGGGATATTGCGCGGCTGCGATTTCCGCCTGCGGGTTGACGAGGCTGTTCATCGCGAATTCCATGTTCGACTGCCCGGATGCGACCCAGACGTCGCCAACGAGAATGTCTTTGAGGGTGATCGTATTCGCCGCCTTGACGCTCAGCTCGAACGGACCGCCCGCTTCGCCGGGAGAGAGATATACGCTCCAGCGGCCGAGATCGTCCGCCGTTGCGGCTTTCGTTTCGCCGCGAAAAGTGACGGAGACCGCCTCATGCGGCGCAGCCATTCCCCACGCGTGCACCGGGAGTCCGCGCTGAATGACCATGTGATCGGCGAGCAGCGTGGGCAGGGTGACATCGGCGAAAGAGCGTGCCGAGAGCACGAATGCAAGCGCAATGAGCAAGAGGGGAACTTGCAGCGACCAGAGACGAGTTTTGCGGATCATCTATGTGATTTCCTCGAAGCGGGAAATATGTTTCAAAGCGGTAGCTCTAGCGTCCAACTTTTTCGTCGAAAAATTTGGCCATCAATTCCAGCGCCTCTTTCGTCTCGGGCAACTGGAAGTGATACCAGAAGGCATGGGGCAGGGCCTCGAATACGACCAACTGCGCATCGTCTCCGGCGCCTAGCAGGGCTCGGTGGAAGATTGTCGTGCCGCTCAGCAGGATGTCGCGCGTGCTGGTCACCAGCAGAGTCGGCGGCATGCCGTGCAGGTCGGCAAAGAGCGGAGAGAGCACGGGGTCTCGGCGATCCGTCTTGCCGACATACTGATCGTCGGGAAGATGCGCCGAATCGGTGGGCTGCATTGGCCCGGGAAATCCGTTGAGCGTGAACAATTGCCAGGAGTCGCCGACCCGGCTGAAGTCCGCGTGGCCGGAAAACATTCCGAGCGCCGCGGGGAGCGGCAATCCCAGTTGCTTGAGGCGGACTGCAACTTCGGCGGTGAGGATAGCTCCCGCCGACGTGCCGAAAATTCCGATGCCGTGCGGCTTGTAAGTCTTGAGAAGTTCTTTGTAGACGGCGACCACGTCGTCGACCGCTGCAGGGAAGGGATTCTCCGGCGCGAGGCGGTAATAAACCGAAACGACCTTCGTCTTCGCCAGGTTCGCGATCGGATCGCCTTCGATGAGAGATCCAGAGTCGGAGTTGAATCCGCCGCCGTGGAGGTTGATGAGAACGCGGGTGCGATTCGCTTCCGGCATTTCCAGCGGCGTGATGATGTCAGTGCGAACGCCCGCGATGGTCGTCTCTTCAATGTTCACGGGATAATACTTGCGCGCTTCGCCCGATCCGAACTTGCGCCACGCGTCGGTGTGAGTGCGGCGTTCCGCGAGCGACTCCGGGCCGGACTTTTGCTTCGTCAGCGAGGCTAACCACTGCTGAGCCTCGGGGCTGATCGTGTTCGGCATGGGCACGGTGCGCGTGATGTGGGCGGTGCCGTCGGCGTCGAATGTGGCGGAATCCTGGGGCGGGGCTGCTTGTGCGGTCAGCAGTTGCGTGAGCGCGATCGTGGCGATCAGGTATGGCAGGCTGATTTTCATCGGGACAGTTGTATCAGAATGGAAGAGAAAAAAATATCACCACAGGGGACGCGGAGGACACAGAAGGACATACGGTTGGTGTGCCTCCGTGTCCCCTGTGTCCTCTGTGGTTCAGCTTTTTTTACGCTAGCGTGTATTTGCCGCGCTCGATTGCTTTCTGCGCGATCTGCTGGCGGAGTTCGATTGTGTTGAATGGTTCGTGCTTTGCCAGACGGCGCAGGATCGCGAGTTGCGTGCGCAGCATGTCGCCGTCGGCAACCGCGGCAATGACTTTCTTCGCGGCGGATTCGATTTTTTCGAACGCCTGCGATAGATAAACGCGCGTCATCGCGATCGGCAAGGCCGCGGCGGCTTCTCCTTTGGCGTCGACGATTTTCTGCGTGCGCAGGACCGCCGATTCCATGGCGTACGTTTCAATCGTCATATCGGCGATGGCACCCATGATTTCCTGCTGATCCTGAATCGCCTGCATGTATTTCTGCGTGGCCGCTCCGGCCGCGAAGAGTCCAAGCTTCTTTGCCTGCGCTACGAGTTTGCGTTCGTCGGCTAAGGGGCCTTCCAGTTCCTCGCCCGCGGACGGACCCGACAAGACTTCGTCCATTAGTTTCTTGATCGCCGGCATCAGCGGCAACTGCCCGGTCATGGCGCGCTTCAACAGAAAGCCAGTGATGATCAACCGGTTGATCTCGTTGGTCCCTTCGAAGATGCGATTGATGCGGGCGTCGCGATACGCGCGTTCCGCCGGATACTCCTCGACGAATCCATAGCCGGCGTAAATCTGCAGCGTCTCGTCGACGATGTAGTCGATCATCTCCGAGCCCCAGACTTTAATAATGGAGCACTCGACCGCGTATTCCTCAATCGCCTTCAGGGTCTGCTTCGCGGCATCGGCGGCCGACTTGTCGACCTCGCCGAGCGCCGTGTCCATCATGCCGACCGTGCGATAGACGAGCGATTCGCCGACATAAAGAAGAGTCGCCATGTTGGCGATCTTTTCGCGGACCAGTCCGAAGTCGGCAATGACCTTGTTGAATGCCTTACGCTGCTTGGCATAGCTGATGGCGTTTTCGAGCGAGACGCGGCCTCCCCCTACGCACATCGCACCCAGCTTGAAACGGCCAATGTTCAGAATGTTGAACGCGATCAGATGTCCCTTGCCGATTTCGCCGAGCAAATTCTCCACCGGAACCTTGCAGTCATTCAGAATGATGGGGCAAGTGGACGATCCGCGAATTCCCATTTTGTGTTCTTCGGCGCCGACGGAGAATCCCGGGAAATCTTTTTCGACCAGAAACGCGGAAAACTTTTCGCCGACTTTCGCAAAGACCGTGAACAAGTCGGCGAAGCCGGCGTTGGTGATCCACATTTTTTCGCCATTGAGAACGTAGTGCTTGCCGTCGGAGGATAATTCGGCGCGAGCGCGGCAATTCATCGCATCAGAGCCGGAGGTCGATTCCGACAACGCGTAAGCGCCAACAATTTCGCCCGAGCCCAGTCGCGGCAAGTATTTCTTCTTCTGCTCTTCAGTGCCGAAGTAGACGATGGGCAGGGTGCCGATTCCGGTGTGTCCGCCCCACGTCGTGGCGAAGCCTGCGTATTTGGCGATGTGGTCAGCGATTACCGCGGCGGTGACTTTATCCATTTCAAGGCCGCCATAGGCTTCAGGAATCTCGACGGAACTCAGTCCGAGTTCGCCTGCCTTCTTCAGCAACTCGCGCGTAACCGAGAAATCCTTGTGCTCAATCTTCTCGATGTTCGGAACGATTTCGTTGACGGCGAATTCCTCAGCCGTCTGTCCGATCAACTGATGCTGTTCGCTGAAATCCTCTGGAGTGAAAACCTCGTCGGGCACCCGCGTTTCGAGCAGAAAGCTGCCCCCGGAAATCCTGGTCTTAGGCACTGCAGTCGTTGCCATGTCTCTCCTCAGGGAAAAAACGCCCGTCAATACGCGATCCGCGCGCAATAGGCGCAAAATGCTTTTCAATTCTAATGCGCGGCGAAAAGGAATGATAGACGCGGGATGAGCCGTAATCTCCGGCAGTAAGGGGTGTTTCGCCCCGTGCTTTGGAAACTCCAACTGCCGCAGGCATGACTCGCGAAATTTGGGCTAGCGGTATTCAAACTCGAAATCAAGCCGGTCGAGCGCTTGTCCGTTTGCGTGACCTGTGAAGGTAATGTTGCCTAGGGGAAATCTTCCGCCGTTACGCTGACGGCATTGCTCGTAACGATCCTGCAGCATGCGATAGTACCCATTTTCGCTTTGAGCACTGGTGGTTCGATCGGAGCATTCGGCTGTTTGGCCGGCATTGCAGGCGTTTAACTGATCTTGTTCGGCAGCCTGTGCGCGCTTAGCCTCCTGCTCCATGGCCATGCGCTCTGCGACGCACTCGTCAACATATCCGCTTTGAATCCCGCAGGCGGGTGTGCTTGTAAGCCCCCACAGCGAGCACAAATCTTGCCGCGCTTCGTACTGGGTTACGCATCCGCCCCTTCCAGCCGCTTCTCCCGTCGGACAGATCGCACACGGACCCTTCAGGCAAATCCTGACCTTGTGGCGGAGGTCGGAGACAGGCTTGGGTTCAGGCTTTGGCGCAGGCTTAGGAAACGCACGTCGCAAGAAGGAGAAAAATCCTCGTTTTTCGGCTTGCGCAGGTCGCGTCGCGGGGCCGTGATTTCCCTCTTGAATGCTGCGCAGATTGTTCGTGTGCGAATTGCGCTCCGCCGATCGGAACGAATTTGAACCCGAGACATGAGAATGGGAGCTACTTGACGAAGAGCCAGGAGAGCCGTGAGAACTGGAGTGTCCGCTGCTGGAACCGCCGGAACTGCCGTGGGATCCGCCGGAACTTGCAGATCCTCCTCCACCACCGCCGTGAGATCCGCCGGAACTTGCAGATCCTCCACCTCCACCTCCGTGAGATCCACCGGAACTTGAGGAGCCACCTCCGCCGCCACCGGATGAGCCGCCTGACGAATGTTGAGCGAACGCTGATGTGGAAACCAGAAGAGCTACCGAAATACCTAAACTGGAAAGCCAGGAGAGCCTCATACAGCACCTCCGACCAGCCGTCTCGAACTACATCACGGAGCGCAAACGCTCCGCCGAATACCCGTTGTCGCCATCTAAGATACGACGGAATTCTGTCAAAGAGCGTAGCAATCGGGTAAAGAATTGTTCACGGCGGTGGCGGCTCAGCGACCCCACGAACCGGACTGAACCTCGGCGGTCAGTTTTCGGATCGGAACTGTGGACATGAGTCTAGGGTTATCTGCTCGACGGTTGAATGTCTAGGTCTCTCGTCACAAGTTGCGAAAACTAGATCTGAAGCGGGAACCACAAAGGACACGAAGGTCACGAAGGAAGGCTGCAGGTTTTCCTTCGTGGACCTTCGTGTTCTTTGTGGTTTAAGGGTTTTGGTCGTTACAGGTTTTCGAAGATTCCGGCGGCGCCCATGCCGCCGCCCACGCACATTGTGACCATGCCGTAGCGCGCGTTGCGGCGCTTCAGTTCGCGGATCACGCTGGCGGTCAGCTTGGCTCCCGTGCATCCCAGCGGATGTCCTAGCGCAATTGCGCCGCCGTTGGGATTTACTTTCTTAGGATCGAGTCCTGCCTCCTTGATCACGCCGAGAGACTGCGCAGCGAAGGCTTCGTTCAACTCGATCACGTCGATGTCGGCTAGCTTTAGTCCGGCCATCTTCAATGCTTTCGGTATCGCAAAGACTGGGCCGAGTCCCATTTCTTCCGGCTTGTATCCGGCAGTTGCGAACGAAACATAGCGGGCAAGCGGTTGAATACCCAGCGCTTTCGCGCGATCGGCGGACATGACGACAGCTGCAGCTGCACCGTCAGACATTTGCGACGAATTGCCGGCGGTCACTGTACCTTTCGCATGGAATGCGGGCTTGAGCGCGAGCAGCGCTTCGAGCGAGGTGTCGGCACGCGGGCCTTCGTCGACTTTGAAGATAATCTCCTGACGCTTCGGCTTGGAACCGTTGGGCATGGTGAAACTCACGGGAACGGGGACGATTTCATCTGCGAATTTTCCTGCCTGAATCGCTGCGAGCGCTTTCTGATGGCTGAGCAGCGAGAACTCGTCGGCGGCCTCGCGCGTGATGCCGACGCGCTGCGCGACGCGCTCGGCGGTGAGTCCCATGGTCAAGTAAGCGTCAGGATAATGATCGACGAGCCACGGGTTGGGAGAGACCTTGTGACCGCCCATCGGAATCATGGTCATCGACTCCGTGCCCCCGGCGACGATGACTTCTGCGCCGCCGCTCATGATCCGCTCGGCGGCCATCGCGATCGCTTGCAGTCCTGAAGAGCAGAAGCGGTTGATGGTGAGCGCCGACACCTCCACAGGTAAACCCGCGCGCAGAGAGGCGATGCGGGCGACGTTCATCCCTTGCTCGGCCTCGGGCATGGCGCAGCCGAGAATCACGTCTTCAATTTCTTTAGTGTCGAGTTGCGGCACGCGTTCGAGCGCGCCTTTGATGGCGATGGCTGCAAGTTCGTCGGGACGCGTGGCCCGGAGCGTGCCTTTGTAAGCGCGTCCTACGGGCGTGCGAACGGATGAGGCGACGATGACTTCACGCATAAGATCTCCGTTAGGAGCAGACTCGTTATTAGATGCATGCTACTCCGCGCCAGCTTCGACTGCACAGACTCACTTCCCCGGCGCGAAAAAGTAGTAGTCGGCGGTGTAGCTGCTCTTGGTTTCGGTGCCTTTGTGGGCTTCGTCGCAAGTGTCGCTAGCTGAATCTCCGACACCGGGTTTGCCGCCGTGGGTATGGACCCGCTGAATCGCGGTGACGCGCGCGAGCTGGCCCTTGCCCGAGTTGCTTACGACGTTCACCAGCAGCCAGGGAATGGAGTCGGAGTCGAGGGAGTCGACGTGCGCCGCGGCTTTGCCGCTGACTTCGCTTCCGTCTTTGAGCTTCCATGTTGGCAACTTCGTTGTTGGATCGGCGAGGTGTTGTCCGATGACTTTGTCCTTGCGGTCGTGCAACTCCGCGTCAGGGCCTTTGAGCGTCCAACTGAACTTGCCGCCGGCGTCGGCCTGGCAGGTGTAGATTTGCGACCCCTTGGCGTGGACGAATAGAACGGGCAGCAGTCCGCCGGGAATGGCGATCGCGTCTGGAACGTCGGGCGCGGATTCGTTCTGTGGAGCGTCCTTGTCTTTGTCCTGGGCTTGGACGCGTGGGGCGATTAGGGCGAGTCCGAGGAGTGCGACGGAGGGAAGCAAAAGTCTTCGCATGAAGAGGATTGTAGCGCAGGAAAAATCCCGAGGCTCACAGCCGAGAACGAGCCATCAATTGACAATGCGAGCGACCCGATTGCCTTCGCGGCCCTCCGACAGTACCAAAGTGAGTTCTTGGCGCATCCCCCCTTGACGCCACCTCCGGCGTTTGTGTAAGATTCTTGGAACAAGTTTGCTCTTCGACTCCGTTGGGGAGCAGACCTGAATTTCATGCAGAGTGGCTGAGGGACGAGCCCTAAGACGCCACGGCAACCGATCCCGGATCATATATCCCGGATGTCTGGTGCCAACTCTCTCCTGGAAACAGGGAACATGGGATTCGGCTGCGAGCTATACCTGCATCCGATAGCCTCTTTTCCTTTTTCCTGGAAAAAGAGGCCTTTGCTTTTTAGGGCCGCTTTTTCGAGGCTCGTCGTCAGCTATTCGCCTGTAGATACAGAAAGCGAGTAGCTCCATGTCGAATTACGAACTGCGGTGCCGGGAATGCGGACGGAGTTGGGGAAACCAGCCCCGCTCCATCTGCGACGACTGTTTCTCCCCCCTGGAAGTCGCCTACGACTACGACGCGCTGAAAGCGCAGATTAGTCGTGAAAGCATTACCCAGCGGCCGCCGAACATGTGGCGCTATTCCGATCTGTTGCCCCTCCCCCAGGGCTATGAACCGCGGCTGCCGGTCGGCTTCACTCCATTGATTCAGGCTCCACGTCTTGCTGAACGGTTGAGTGGAACGACCGCCGCCGCGGCGAATCTTTACATCAAGAACGACGCAGTTTGTCTGCCGACTTTGAGTTTCAAAGATCGCGTAGTCGCGGTTGCGCTGTCGCAAGCGAAGGCCTTCGGATTCGATACCGTCTCGTGTTCGTCGACTGGGAACTTGGCCAATGCCGTTGCCGCTCACGCCGCCCGCGAAGGACTGAAAGCCTGGATCTTCATCCCCTCCGACCTCGAACCCGCAAAAATTCTTGGTACTAACGTTTTTGGCGCGAAGGTGGTTCGCATCGCCGGAAACTACGATCAGGTCAACCGACTCTGCTCGCAGATCGCTGACGAGCATCGCTGGGGATTTGTGAATGTGAATCTGCGGCCTTATTACGCTGAAGGATCGAAGACTGTCGGATTCGAAATCGCGGAGCAACTCGGGTGGCGCTTGCCCGATAACGTCGTCTGCCCCATGGCCGGCGGTTCGCTCATCGTGAAGATCAAGAAAGCGTTCGACGAGTTGGTCAAGCTGGGCTTGGTCGAGGCGAAAGAAGTGAAATTCTTCGGAGCACAGGCTACTGGCTGCTCTCCGATTTCGACCGCGGTGAAGACCGGTAGCTCCGAGATCGAGCCGCAGAAGCCGTCGACGATTGCGCGCTCGCTTGCGATCGGAAATCCGGCAGACGGTTACTACGCGATCAAGACGATCAAAGGCACTGGCGGATGGAGCGAGGATGTCAGCGATCCTGAAGTGATCGACTCAATCAAGTTGCTGGCGGAGACTGAAGGCGTATTTACCGAGACTGCTGGCGGCGTGACGGTGGGAGTGGCCGGAAAACTGTATCGTCAGGATCGCATTCTCCCCGAGGAAACGACCGTGCTCTGCATCACCGGCAACGGACTGAAGACGACCGATGTGCTTGCCGGCGTCTACCAGACGGAGCGCCCGATTGCTCCGAAGCTGACGGAGTTTGAGAGTTATTTGCAGCAGACTCTGAATGCCGCGGAGATTCCGGGCGTTGCAGCGGAAGCCGCTGGCGTGGGAGTTTAGCCGATGCCGATCACGGTACAGATTCCGACTGCACTCCGGCGCCACACGGATGGCGTCGGTTCCATCACGTGCGGCGCTTCGAATCTCGGCGAATTGTTTTCTGTGCTCGACGAAAAATTTCCTGAGTTGAAACCGCATCTGCGCGACGACCAGGGTCAGATTCGCCGCTTCCTCAATATCTACGTCAACGAAGAAGATATCCGCTTCCTCGGCGGACCAACCTACGCCTTCCAGGAAGGCGACGAAGTTCTGCTCGTGCCGTCGATCGCCGGCGGTGCGCAGTAACCGGCAGCTCGCGGTAACCGGGAGCTCGCGGTAATCAGAGCTTCGCATCACTTCCGCCCGGGGAAGTAGATTGTCATTCCGATCCGGAAATCGTCGGTCATTTTCGACCGGAAATATTTGTCATTCCGCCGGAAATGGTTTGTCACTCCGACCGAAACATGGTTTGTCATTCCCAAACATGGTTTTGTCATTCCGACCGAAGGGAGGAACCTGCTGTTCGCCGGGGCCATCCCACCGTCGGCCATCTCTTAACACACCAGCTAGACAATCGCTGTTGGCTATTGTGTCTGCACATTCTGTCTTCCTCATTCGTTTCCCCGCGTGTTGCTCAGTTGTGATTGTCGCACCCGCGGAACAATGAGTCTGTGGGAACCGCTCAACACTCAATCTGCACAACGCGCGAAAACATGCATGTTTGTTGTGTGATTCGCATCTTTCGAAGTAAAAACAGAAAAATCTTTTCGCGTCGCGCGAATCCCGCTACCGCTTTTTTCATTCACGCGTCTTACGTCGCAAGTTGTCACACGAGCCTTCGCCTGCTATCGGTGACAGGCGACGAACGGGTTCCTGACAGCGGCTCAGGAGCGTGCCATGAAGAGTCGCGTATGGATTGTCTTCCTCTTGCTTTCAGGTTTTGTTTCAGCACAAGATCCCGTCACGATGATCCGCCGGGTGCGGGTGCGAGTCAGCTTCACGAGCGGAACCTGTGGCTTTTCTACGCAGGTACGGTTGGTCTCGCGCAGCGGTCCGGTTGCCGAGGGACTTGCCAACGAACAGTGCGTCGTCGATTTCCCAAACGTTCCGGCTGGGACGTATCACGTGATCGTGTCAGGTCAGAACTTGCCTGATACCGACACGGGCAGCGTCGCCATGGATTCCGTTGGGTCGAACGAGTTTGAAGTAAGAGTGACGCGTTCGAACGACGCCGAGCGTGTGAACGGCGCGACCGCGAACCCGCTTGTCTCCGCCGTGGATCTCGGCGTTCCCATCCGCGCGCAGAAGGAATTCGACAAGGCAAACGTTCTGATGGCGAAGCAGAATTTCTCGAAAGCCATGGAAAGCCTGAATCGTGCGATCACGATTTATCCGTCCTACGCAAATGCCTACAACAATCTGGGAGTGATCTACGCACGCGAAGGAGACCACGAGCGCGAGCGCGAGGCCTTGCAGAAAGCGATCAGCCTCAACGACCACTTTGCCCCGGCGTATGTGAATCTGGGCCGCCTGGACATCTCGACGAATGATTTCCCGAGCGCTGAGACGGCCTTGAACAAAGCCGCCGCGTACGATCCCACCGACGCAATGACGCTGGTGCTCCTTACCTACGCGGAATTCATGAACCACCACTTCGACGAGACGATCGCGACCAGTCGCAAGGCGCACACGCTGCAGGGGGCGCACGCATTCGTGCATCAAGTCGCGGCGCGTGCCTACGAGCAGAAGCGCGATGGCGCCAGTGCGATCGAAGAATTGCAACAGTTCCTGCAAGAGGAGCCGACAGGGTCACGCGCGGAGATCGCACGCAAGGAACTCGCCGAGGTGCAGGGAATTGTGCGCGCGAGCCATGAAAAAGCAGCGCTCACTGCGGCGCCGGCGCGGTGACCGTTCCCGTCGAAAGATGCAGCTCGTTCGTCTTGTCGATGATCCACTGCGGCATGACTGGAGCACCTTGGGGAATCTTTCCCTGCGTAATCGCCCAGTGATCGAGCCAGCCCGTGCCTTCCTCGCCGACGTACGTGTCGGGCAAACTGTAGGCGGCATCGCCTAGCGCGTCTTCGAGCGTGATGAAGCGATATCCCCGCTTTCGCAGAACCTGCAGCAACTCGCCAATGTGGTCGGCTTCCAGGTTGCTCGCGTGCAGCAGCAGGATCTGTTTGGGTTCGTAGCCGACAACTTTCACGGATAGTTGCTCGGAATACGCGAAGACTGCATCATGATAGGAGAGATACTCGTTCACGATCTTCTGCTGGAGGGCCGTGTCGTTGCGGGACTTGGCGTCTTCATAGAGTCCGGCGAACATCCAGTCCCAGGCGTCGAGGGTAATGGGGGCGATGCGATATCCGCGCTCAACCAGAAATGCCTCCGCCTGTCGTCTCGTCTGAAGGTCGCGTCCCGTGTCGAGATAGGGATGGCGGAAGTACCGCAACTTCATCTTGTGTTGCGCGAGCAGTATGCGCGTCACGCTCTCGCCTTGGATAACTTCGTCCTCCCAGGCCTTCACGCCGACCTGGTTCAGCGAGGCGTGGCTGAAAGTGTGATTGCCGAGCTCAAAGCCATCGTCGAGCCACATCTGAAGCGCCTTGATCCGCTCGTCGACTTCTCCCAGCTTATAAAGTTTCCGTTCGTTGACGAAGCCAACGGCGGGCACTTTCTGATCGCGGAGCGTGCCCAGCAGCTTCGCCGTCATGGCCGTGATTTGAGCCGCCGGCAGGCGATCGGCCATCCCGGCGGGAAGGTCATCGATCGTAACCGCAACCTGGCGGTCAGCTTTCTGTGCAGACTGAGCGAAGCAGGGCAACGTGGCAAAGCAGATCGCGCAGACGATAGCGAGGAACCGTGAAAGCGATTTCATGGAGGAGATCTCCTTAGGCATGATGAGAGCCAAATCGAGAAACTGCACAGAAAAAACTTGAAACCGGAAGTCCTTTGCAGGGGTATTAGAACATGAGAGCAGATAGTTTCCGCATCTTCTTTGCTTCATGTATAATCTAACTAACTGGTTAATTAAGTTGTCCTAACGCGCAAGTATTCCATGGCCCGGCTTTTCCATCACCGTCACGCCCTTCATCGCCGCATGGGTTCGCGCGGCCAGCCCGAGGAGAGCCGCGCGGCAATCCTGCAGGCGGCGGCGCGCGAGTTCGCCGAGCACGGCATCGCCGGAGCCCGCACCGACGCCATCGCCCGCGAAGCCAACGTCAACAAGGCGCTGCTCTACTACTACTTCAAGGACAAGGAAACGCTTTACGGAGCGGTGCTCGATGAAGCATTCTCAGGGTTGCGGATGGCCGTCTTCCGCGTCCTCGACAGCGAGCTGCCCCCGCGCGAAAAGATCCTCGCCTATGTTGGCGCGTATTTCGATTTCATCGCCTCGAACCAGATTTATCCGCGGCTCATGCAGCGCGAGATGATGCATGCGCGAGATGGAATGTCGACGCATCTCGACAAGCTGGTCAAGAACTACATCCAGCCGATTTTCGTTCGGGTCAGTGAAGTGTTGCGCAAGGGAATCGCCGATGGCCAGTTCCGTCCCGTGAATCCGGTGCATTTCGTTCCCTCGATGGTCGCCATGATCATCTTCTATTTCAGCGGCGCCCCGGTGATGCAGAAAATTGTCGGCTTCAACCCATTGACGCCGGAGCGAATTGCCGAGCGCCGGGCCGCAGTGCTGGATTTCATTTCCGCCGCGTTGTTCCGTTCCAAAAACACTGCCACGCAAGGAGCACGCTCATGAGCGCGCGTAACCGTTTCTTCATCCTGTTGGGAATCATCTTCGTGATTGCCGCGACTTACTACTATTTTTCGACCGACCACTCGCGCGACCTGGTGCTGATCGGCACCGTCGACGCGAATCAGGTCATCGTGAGCGCGCAGGTCGAAGGGCGCATCCAGAAATTGCTGGTAGACGAGGGCACGCCGGTAAAGGTCGGTGATCTGATCGCGGTCCTCGACCCCTCGGAGTTGGAGGCGCAGGAGGCGGCCGCCGCAGCGGCCATGGCCAGCGAGAAACACAAAGTTGCCGAAATGCAGCACACCGAAAAGTCGACCACAGGTTCGACTTCGAGCGACGTCGCCAATGCGCAGGCCAAGCTTTCGTCGGCGAGAGCGCAACTGCTTCAGGCAAAGGCCACGCTCGACCGCACGGCAAGCGACAGCCGGCGCACCATTGAACTGGCGAAAGTCGGAGTCGCCTCCGATCAGGATCGGGTGCAGGCCGAAACCAATCTGCAAGCAGCGCAGGCGACCGTTCAGGCGCAAGAGGAAATGGTGCGGGCGGGAGAGGCCGATTTGAAGGCGGCCATCGCGCGCACGTACCAGGCGAATGCAGCCAAGAGCACGGTGGCGTCGACTGAAGCGGATTTGAAGAATGCAATCGCGCAGAAAGATCAGGCAGCGGTGCGGCTCGGTTACACGAACGTCTACGCGCCCGTGAACGGAACAGTTTCGGTCCGTGCGGCGCGGCAGGGAGAAGTCGTAAACATTGGCGCGCCAATCGTCACGATAGTCGATTTGAGCGATACCTGGGCGCGCGCGGCGATTCCTGAGACTTATGCCGACCACATTGGATACGGTGACGTGCTTCGCGTGCGACTGCCCGGTGGAACCGTCCTCAAGGGCAAAGTCTTCTTCAAAGGAGTGGAAGGCGACTTCGCCACGCAACGCGACGTCAGTCGCATGAAGCGCGACATTCGCACGATCGTCCTGAAAGTGCGCTTGGACAATCCGAAAGGCGCATTCGTTCCTGGCATGACTGCGGAGGTGCTGGTATCTCCGGCGCAACTCAAGGGCACGGACACGCAGAGTGCCGAGGCGAAACAACCATGACGGCCGATCCGAAGCCGAAGACGCAAAGTGGGGCCGTGCACGGCGCGACGAATGGCGAACTCGAGAAGCCGGTTTATGATCCGGCCGCTCCGTCAGCAATCCAGGTCGACCACATCGTCAAGAAATATGGCGACTTCACCGCGGTCGATGATGTTTCTTTCAACGTGACCGAAGGCGAAATCTTCGGCCTGCTCGGTCCGAACGGGGCAGGGAAGTCGACGCTGATCCGCATGATGACGACACTGATCCCCATCACTTCGGGGAAGGCGCGTATCGCCGGACATGATGTGGCGAAGGAACCGAACGCGGCGCGAAGGATGATCGGCGTGATTCCGCAGGCGCTCACCAGCGATCTCGACCTGACCGTCGAAGAGAACATGAACATCTACGCCAAGCTCTACGACGTTCCGGCGAAGGAGCGCAAGCGCTCGATCGACGAACTTCTGGAGTTGGTTGACCTGACGAAATGGCGCGATGCGGCGACAAAAACGCTTTCCGGCGGAATGCGGCGCCGGCTCGAGATTGCGCGCGGGCTGGTGCATCATCCGAAGATTTTCTTTCTCGACGAACCGACCACGGGACTCGATCCGGTATCGCGCGTCGCCGTGTGGGAGATGCTGGGCAACATCAAAGAGCACCGGCAGTTGACCATCCTCATCACGACCCACTACATGGACGAAGCCGACCGACTATGCGACCGGATCGCCATCGTCGATCACGGCAAATTGGTCGCGCTCGACGCGCCCATGGCGTTAAAGGCGAGTGTTCCGGGATCGAATGTGATTGAGGCGCAGTTCGATAATCCTCCGGAGGACTGGGAAAAGCGGTTGCATGCGCTCGATGAAGTGACGTCGGTGCAACACGAAGGTGCGGGAATGTATCGCGTGCTCACCGGCAACGGCTCGAAGACTACAACGCAACTGGTGGAAATGGCTGTGCAGAGTGGAGTGCCGGTGAAGTCGCTTTCCGTGCAGAACACCACGCTGGACGACGTCTTCGTGCATTACACCGGCAGACAGCTGCGCGACGAACTGCAAAAGTCGTACGCGTTCGTCATGCCGCAGCGGCCGGGGTTGCAGCCGTAGCGAGTCCCGAGTCGTGAGTCCTGAGTCGTGAGGATCCGATCTGAAAAGATCGCAATACTTTAAGGGGCTGTATGAGTAAGAGTAGCTACAAAGATTAGATCGCATGGCAGAAGGGAATGGAGCTGGTGGCTGCGATTTACGACGCGACGGAGGGGTTTCCATCACATGAACAGTTCGGACTCATCAGCCAACTCCGTCGCGCCGCCGTGTCAGTCCCAAGTAATATCGCCGAGGGGAAGGCGCATTATTCGAATCGAGACTTTGTGAGATTTCTGAGGCACGCGCGCGGATCACTGGCCGAAATCGAGACACAACTCCTCATTGCGGAGCAGCGTAAGTATTTGACGGCTGAAGAGACAGGTCAGGTTTGTCAGCGAGCCGATGAACTAGGGCGGATATTAAGTGGCCTGATCAATTCCCTGGGTGAACGACCGCTCGGAACTCAGGACTCGGGACTCAAGACTCAGGACTAGCTATGAATCGAATGATGGCCATTGTCGAGCGCGAGATGCGCAAGTTCTTCCGCTCGCCGGCGCTGATGCTGGCGTCGATGATCTTTCCGCTCGTGCAATTGATTATTCTGGGCAACGCTTTCGGCGGAAAGATTCGCGATGCCCGGGTTGCGATCGTCGATCAGGACGGCGGTCCGCAGGCTCTGCGCGTTCGCGAAGCGTTTGATTCGGTGCGGGCAAACATTCGCACGTTTGTGCCGATTCCCTACGACGACGACAAGCAGGCGACGGAGGACGTTCGAAACGGCAAGCTGGAAGGAGCGGTGATTATTCCGCCGCAGTTTTCGCGGCGCGTGTACGAAGAGAATCATCCGCGAATCGCGCTGGTCGTCGACAACAGCGACAACTTTATGAGTTCGGCCGTCGAATCTGAGATGACGTCGCTGGTTGACGCTCTCAACCAGCCCACCATCTCGCCGCGAATTCTGCAGCAAACGGCGCTCGATATAGTCGAACTTTATCCCTACATCGAGTATATGAAGTACCTGTTGCCAGGATCGCTGGTGCTGGCCATGTTCGTGTCAGTCATGATCGGCGGCGGCATGCTCTACATCGACGACAAGGCGCGCGGAGTGCACGAGGGCTACCTGGTTACGCCGATCACCAAGCTCGAACTTGTGTTGGGACTGAACCTCGCCGGTTCCATCAAGGCCGTGATGACGGGCATAATCATCGTGGGCATCGGATCGATGATGGCGGGCGTGAGCACGATTTTCAATCCCATCACCGCGTTCGGGCTGCTCATCATGATTGTGCTCACGTCGCTGGCCTTCAACACGATGATGTTCCTGCTCATGGTGCGCATTGAAGATCCGCTGGTGCCGCGCGCCATGTTCGGAATTCTGAATACGCTGCTGTTCTTCCCTAGCGGGTCGGTTTATCCGATTCAGGCTTTTCCCAAGTGGCTGCGCGCCATAGCGAAATGCGATCCGTTCACCTACGCCGTGGATGGATTCAAATGCCTGCTGCTCAAGGAAACGTCGCTCTCCGCGATCTGGGGAGACGTGCTGTTCCTCTCGATCTTCGCGGCGGTTACGCTGGCAGTCGCCATACCGTTATTCAAGCGGACGCTGTAGAGGATTGAGTAATTGGGAAATTGAGTACTTGAAAACACTTTCGCGCCAGGGACGTCTTTCAAAATTACTCAATTCCCCAATTCCCCAATCCTCTAATGCCTGGGAACTTTCCACGCATCCGCCGTGTCCGTTATGCTAGAGAGGTATGACATTGCTCGATGCCAAAGAAGTCGACCTGGAAAAAGAGCGGAAGCGGAAACGAACGATCATCATCGCCGTCGTTGTGGTGTTGATCGTACTGGGGCTGGGTTGGTGGTTCCGTTATTGGCCTGAAGAGCACATTGCGGGCCGCTTCTTCGATGCTGTTCAAAGGCAGGATTACAAGTCAGCTTACGGCATCTGGATGCACGATCCGCAGTGGGAGCAGCATCCCGACCAGCATCCGAAATATCCGTTTAACGAGTTCTACCGCGACTGGGGACCGGGCGGCGAGTGGGGAGTGATCAAAACCCAAAAAGTCTTCGGAGCCAGCACCTGCCCGGGCGGCGGCACCGGAGTCGTCGTGGACGTGGTGGTGAACGATCGCGCTCAGCACGCGCAGGTGTGGGTGGAAAAAGGCGACAAGACGATGAGTTTCCCGCCCTGCGAGCTGATTTTCCGCTGAGGCTGCTTACGCGGTCGAGCCCCCGAGCGACTCCAGCGCCTTCGTCAGGCTCGCTTCGTCCCCAACATTGACGCACGTTTTCGAGCGGTCAATCTGCCGCATCAATCCGCACAGAACTTTTCCCGGACCAACTTCCACGAAAGTCTGCACGCCCTGCGCAATCAGCAGGCGCATGGATTGATCCCACTTCACCGACCCGGTGACTTGGCGAACCAGCGTCTCTCTCGCGCGCAGATCGTCGGTGACCAGATCGGCGTCCACGTTACAGACAACGGGATAAACCGGCTTCTGCCATTTGAGTGGGTTGAGATCTTTTTCCAGGCGGTCTTGCGCAGGCTTCATCAGCGAACAATGGAAGGGTGCGCTGACGGGTAACAGCTTGGCTCGCTTCGCGCCGCGCTCGTCGGCAATCTTCGCCGCGCGCTCAACCGCAGCCGTGTTGCCCGAGATGACGATTTGCTCCGGTGAGTTGATGTTCGCGGGAGAGCAGACCTCGCCCTGCGCAGCGTCAGTGCAGACGGCCGCGACTTTCTCGTAGTCCATGCCGAGGATCGCAGCCATCGCGCCCACACCCACCGGCACGGCCTCTTGCATGTACTTGCCGCGACTGCGGACCGTGCGCACGGCCTCGGCGAAGGCGATCGTTCCCGCCACGACATGGGCCGAGTATTCTCCCAGGCTGTGTCCTGCGACGTAAGTGGGCTTCGGAACGCGAGTCTGCAAAACGCGTAAGGCGGCAACCGATACGGTGAGAATCGCCGGCTGCGTAATTTCCGTCAGGCGAAGCTGATCTTCGGGGCCTTCGAAGCAGACCTGTGAAAGCTTGTAGCCGAGCGCTTCGTCGGCCTCTTCGAATGTCTGACGGGCCAAAGGGAATTTCTCGGCCAGATCTTTGCCCATCCCGACGCTTTGCGAGCCCTGGCCGGGGAAGAGAAATGCGATGCAGTGATTGGATTCTGTCATGAATGGAAGACTAACTCGGCTGTGAGACCGGCACTTCAACCGCTGCGGGCTTGATCGCCGCCAGTCCGCGCTCGATGGAATCGTTGATGCCCCGCTTCGAGAATTCGGCAGCCACGCGGATTGCATTCTTCATGGCGTTGGCGTTCGACGATCCGTGCGTGATGATGCACACGCCCTTTACGCCCAGCAGCGGCGCGCCTCCGTATTCGGTGTGGTCGAGGCGTTTTTTGAAATCGGTGAAGGCGCTACGCGAAAGCAACGCGCCGACCTGCCGCGTAATGGTCGCCTTCAGCGATTCCTTCAATGCCGTGCGAACCAGGTTCGACACGCCTTCCGAAATCTTCAGCGCGACGTTGCCCACAAAGCCGTCGGCGACGATCACATCAACCTTTCCGTTAAAAAGATCGCGGCCTTCCACATTGCCCACAAAGTTTAGGGGAAGCTGCTTCAGTAACTGGAACGCTTCGCGGGTCAGATCGTTGCCCTTGCTCTCTTCCTCGCCAATCGAGAGCAGCCCAACGCGCGGACCCAGCGCGCCAAGCTTCCTGCTGGTCGGATTGCCGAACATGGCACGAAAATAAATATCTCCCATGACGGCGAATTGTTCGAGGTTCTCGGCGCTACAGTCGACGTTCGCGCCGACGTCCAGCAACATCGCGGGATTGCCTGGTGCCGTCGGAAAGACCGCGGCCAGCGCCGGCCGGTCGACGCCAGGTACGGCGCCCAGCACGATCTTCGCCGTAGCCATGGCAGCACCGGTGTTGCCTGCGGTGACGAAGCCGTGTGCCTGGCCCTCGCGCACCATGCGCAGGCCCACCCGCATAGACGAATCGCGCTTGGCGCGGATCGCCTCGACCTTGTCTTCCATGGTGATGTATTCGCCGGCGTGGACGATTTCGATGGGCAAATGTGCCGCGGCGCGGTGGCGATCTAGCTCCGCCTTGACCACGTCTTCCGGACCGACCAGCAGCACCCGCACGCCATACTGGCGCGCCGCGAGTATGGCGCCCTCAATCTCGGGCTTGGGCGCGCGGTCGGAACCCATCGCATCCAGCGCGATCACGCTAGGCATGGTGTTGACAAATTAGCTGGCTTCTTCGACGTCAAGGACTTCGCGTCCCTTATAGTATCCGCACTTCGGGCAGGCGCGATGCGGCATTTTCTTTTCGTGGCAGTTGGGACATTCAGAAAGGCTGTGGCCTTTCAGGAAGTCATGCGCGCGCCGTGTGGAGGTGCGCTTCTGGGAGTGTCGCCGTTTCGGATTAGGCATGGTATTGAATTCCTTGTAAGAAGCTGTCAGCCATCTGCTTTCAGCCTTGACTGATGCTAACTCTAAATTGCTTATGTAGAACCTGACTCGATCAGAACGGAGCGTCTTTAGCTGACAGCTGACGGCTGATAGCTGACAGCTTCTTCTCAATTCTCAATTCTGTCGCGGATCTCTTTCAACGCCGCCCACCGCGGATCTTCCACGGGGACGCTGCAGGAACATTGTTCCTGATTCAAATTCTTGCCGCAGTGCGGGCACAGCCCCTTGCAATCTTCGCGGCACGTGACCTTCAACGGGAGCGCCAGCAGAACCTGCTCGCGCAAAACGTCCTCAAGCAGAATTCCGTCTCCTTGATAATATCCGATCTCGGCTTCCGCGTCGGTCACCGAAAGCTCGTCGCGGCCAGCGTCGGCTCCGAGCGGCCGGTAGAGCAACTCGAAATCGCGCGCCACATCCTCGCGAACCAGCTCAAGGCAACGAGCGCACTGCAATTCGAGCCCGGTCGACAACCGCCCGCGCAGGCGTATGTCCTTAATTACCTGATGCTTGCCGTGATGCTCCTCGACCAGTTCGGCGTGGCCCGACGCTTTCAGCGGCGTGCGCTGGCGGGCTTCGCCACCCAGGTCGATGACATCGGGCTGAAACACCTCCTCGAAATCCAGAGGCTGGCGTTCCAAATCTTTGATGTCGATGAACATCGCGAAACCTCCGCGTCAATGTTGCCAAACCCAGGGCTCTTCACCCAGGCCCGCGGAAGCACGCCAAGAGGCGTAAGTACCGCAAGGAGCAAGAGTTAGCATAAAGCGCAGGGAGCGGTGGTGTCAAGAAAGCAGCCCGCGAGTTGTGGGAGCGTTTTGAAGTTTGCAGTAAGCGCTCCGTCGCCGTCATCCCGAAGCGCCCGCGCTTTCTCCAGCGGGCCGAGGGATCTCGCGCGCCTCGCTACTGCCCATGTGTGCAACTGACCACTGTTTCTAGTAGTATGCTAGACTCTACCTAGGATTTCCCTATGGCCACCCTCTATGTTGAAAACGTCCCCGACGAAATTTATAAGGCCCTGCGCAAGCGCGCCCGCGCTAATCGCAAGTCGATTGCTGCCGAGGTGATCTCGCTGCTCGAGCAGAACATCCCGACCGAAGAAGAACTCAAGCGCCGCCGCAAGGCATTCGAAGGACTCGCCAAGCTTCGTGCGAGGGCGCCTCTCAGCCCCGGACCCGTTCCCGTCCGCGGAAGAAATGATCCGCGAGGATCGCGAGCGGTGACCAGCGTTGTTGTCGATGCCAGCGTTGCGGTCAAGTGGTGCCTTCCTTCTGTGCGAGAGGAACTTGCCGCTGAAGCCGAAGAACTCCTGGCTTCGAACCAGCGCGAGGAAGTTCGATTTCTCGTCCCCGATTTGTTTTGGGTAGAGCTTGCAAACGCTCTGTGGAAGGCTGTCCGAAGAAAAGAAATTTCTCCGAGCGACGCCGCATCCGCAATGGCTTTCGTTCGTGACCTCGACATCACAACGATCCCATCGTTCGATCTTGTGCCGGACGCTCTCCAGTTCGCGATCGGTCACGGTCGCACGGCCTACGACAGCCTGTACGTTGCACTTGCTGTAGAGTCGAAGGTCCCGTTGATCACCGCCGACGAGCGTCTCGCCAACGCGCTCGCCGCTCGCTTGCCGGTCAAGTGGCTGGGCGCTATGTGATGCGCCGGCGGCCCTAATCGCTCAACCGCAGGGCTTCGATCGCCTGCGTCGGAGATTCCTCGAAGATGACCCGCGTTTCGATTTCGTTAGCGGTCTTTGCCAAATGGTGCGGGATATACCACGCCACAGCTGCCACGGGCACAAGCTCCAGCATTCGTAAAGGCTCGGCCAGCGCCGACGATTCGAACTCCGGCGTCGAAACCGCATAGATCAGATATCCAAAGCAGCATCCCAGCACCGTAACGATGGAATGCTGCTTGAATAACGGCAGTGTGCACGTGAACGGCAATTTGTGAAAGCGGATCAGTACGATGTTGGTCAACAACACCGCCCACGTCACTGCGAGCAGCGTATGCAGGCACGCGACCATCCAGCCTTGCAGATAGACGTACCCGGGGAATGCGATGACCAGCAGCCATGGCAGCACGAGAATCAGGATCACTTTCCTTGCCAGCGCCTCGCACTCTTGACGTTCTGGATCGACCATCAACTGAAAAATCCAGTTGGAGCGCAGTTCGACGGGAATCTCGAAGACCATGCGCAGGCCAACGATGACCAGGAACGTAAGAATGAACGGGATCGAGAGAGCGTCCGGCGAGAGAGCAGCTAGCCGCAGCGACTTCGCATTTTCGAAGGCGTCGAGCAGTGCCTGAGAGGCGAGGACTAGCGCGAGTCCGGCAACGGCAGTCACGACCAGGCGATGAGCCTCGCTCCGAAGCAGCGTCTTACACACAAATCGAAAACTGCCTCTCTGGAACGGTGTGCGGAGCACCGTGCGATCAAGCAGCAGTCCCAACCGCGATGTTCGTGGACTGCGCGCAATCCCTGTAATCTCAGTCGTCTCGGCAATGCGCAGAAAGTGCCGCTGGTAGCCCAGCGCGTAGGCGCCGAGCGCAACTCCCACCACGAGCAACATTCCGGGAAGGACGCGCCCGGCGAGTTGCATCAGCACCGGAGTGCCGCGCCCATGCAACCACTGGCACATCCCGAGAAACCAGCAGGAGGGCATCAGCAGGGTCCATGAAAGTGCTGGTCCCCTCACGTTTCGCAGCAAGCCCGGAACCGCGAAGCTTGTGCAGAGAAGGGCGACAAGATAAACGACCACTACGCCGCGAATGTAGGCCGACACTCGCTTGAAAGCGCGCGACGGCAGAACCGCCATCAGAAGGCCCAGTACCGAGAAGACGGCGAAGAACGCGAATATGCTCGCCAGCACGACGCCGATCGCATGGACGATCGCGAACTTCACGAAGAAAAGAAACGTTCTTTGCGTCGCTCCGACAACCGCAGGGAAGAGAACGCACGACGCGGCATTGACGTCGACCGCGATCAATCCCACGAGAAACAATACCGCGACTAGATTCGCGAAAAAGATGCTCCGCGTCGAGATCGGCAGCGGCACGAGGTTCATGTAGTCGCGGCGGTCAGGGAAGATGGCATCCCATCGCCAGACGGCAACCGCGCCGGTGACAGTCATAGAAAGAACAATAAAGAAATATTCGTCAGGAAGGGCGATCGACAGCGGGTCGACGTTGGTGGCTCCCCGCAGCCATTGCAGAAACGTTCCGTACTTGTCGAACAGAAAGATGGATACGAATCCTCCAGGCATGGCGAGCAGCGTCAGCACGAGTCCGACGCCGAGATCGAGGCCTTCGGTGTCAGAGTCGCCGCTTCCGCGAAAGATGCGCGCGGCGAAGAGTTCCACCATCCGCCCGAAGGGACACTTGCGGTAGTACTCCCAGTTGTGGCGGATCGCGTCGATGAACACGTTGTCCATGCACCTTCTTTATGCGGCCTTCATGACGCTGACGATGTCGCGTGCCACGTTCATCGTGTCCACGTCTTCGACCAGATGCAGAAATGTATTCTCCAGCGACTGGCCAAGAATCTGGCCGATGTTCGCGACCGAATCCTGCGCGATCACAATGCCTTTGCGCAGAATGAGAACGTCGGAGCAAACTTTCTCGACCACCTCCAGCACATGCGAGCAATAGAAGACGAGCTTGCCCTGCTGTCCAAGCGTCTGGACAAGATTCTTGAAGATGAGCGCCGAAGTCACGTCCAGCCCTGAGAGCGGCTCGTCGAAAATGAAAATGTCGGGATTATCCATGATCGCGGCAATCAGCAGAATCCGTTGCCGCATGCCCTTCGAGTAGGAACTAATGCTCGCATGTCGGCTCGGATGAAGCGAGAACAGTTCGAGCAGAGAGTCGATCTTTCTTTCGAGGTCGTGGCGGGGCATGCCGCGCAGAGTCCCGATCAATTCCAGATATTCCCAACCAGTGAGATATGGATAAAGATGAGCCTCCTCCGGAACGTAGCCCAGACGCTTCCGATAGGCGGCAAGATCATCCTGAATGTTGTGGCCGTCGAACTGAACCATGCCGCGCGTCGGCTGCAGCAACCCAGTGAGCATCTTTACGGTCGTGCTCTTGCCAGAGCCGTTGGGCCCGAGGCATCCCAGCACTCGACCGGGACGCAGCGTGAATGACAAGTCCTGTACCGCAGGCAAAGACGCGTAGCGCTTGGTGAGATGCACGGCTTCGAGCATGGACCGCCTCGCGATTCGAAGGCTTCAGCGACTGAGCGAAGAGAGAACCCTATGATGGCAGGTTAGACACCGCTCCCATGAAATAAGTTTCGCGAATAAATTCGTTTCGAATAGTCCGATTCCGCTGGTATTTCAGTCGGTCGAAGATATGATTCGTCTGTGCGATCGGAATGCCCTCTTCATCGGTGCTGTGTCGTTGTCGTTCTGCTGGTTGTTAGCTCGCTGGCGACCGATCTCGGCACGATCGCTTCCGAGTCCCAGGCGCCGGCTTCTCGATCTGCAGAAACGACTGTCGCGAGTCTGGTCAGCGAAGTGAGAACGCGAGCGAAGGCCCTGGAGAGCAGTTCCGGCATGCGCCTCAGCTTCCAGTCATTCACCTCAGCCTACAGAATTGCGCCCGGCAGCATCAGCTATTCCGACTTTGTCACTGTGCGGCTTCTGTATGAAGCTACGCGCGACGCAGGGTTCTGGAATATGCATTGGACCATCACCAACATGCCGCCCAATTCTGACCGCGTTTGGAGCCAATGGAAGAGCGTGAAAGCCGTCTCGCCGATTACTTCGACGGCGTCCGCCGAGTGCGATGAACTTTCGGCTCTCTACGCGTTTCTGGTGGAGCGTGCCGGAGTGCGAAGCGTCGGATTGTTCTGGCCCTACCCGAACCACACGGTAGCCGTGTGGGTGCTTCATCCGGCGAATGGAGGCGAGGTGCGGGTGGTTGTGCCGACGTCACAAATCTTTCTCGATGTGACGGACTCGTTCGGAACCAGAAAGTTCAACGCGTGGCATCAAAAGACGATTTTCGAATACAAGCGCCGCGACGTACCGGACAGCTTCGAACTACCCAAGCCGCTTTTTTATTTCTTCCTTGAGCAAGTAGAGAAGTATGCCGGCGCTTCCGACTCCACGCTGCAGCAGATCCGTTATCTGCGCGAGGGTGTCTTCCTGAAATACTGGACGCCCGAGGCAGCAGCTCAGGACGCACTCACAAGAAAGAATGATCTGCGGTCCGGTCCTGCCGAGGATCTCGCGGCATTTCAGAACTTTGCCCAGGACATGAGGTCGCCGGCTTCTCAGTGATGGCCGAAATCACTGCCCCGCCGACATCGTCAATCCGAGCGCGCGCACCGTGACTTCATCCAACTTGGCTTTCGTTTCGCGGTTCGTGACCACGCCGAAGCTTCCCGAGTAGTCCCACATGGCCCAGCCGATGTTATGGCGCTCGAGCGACGTGCGCACATCTTTGATCCATGCGGCCCGGTCTTGCGGATCGGAGAAGTAGCGGAAGACGCCGAACTCATTGCAGATGAGCGGCACGTTATGCTGTTTAGCCCAGTCAGCAGCCTGATTGATCTCCGCTTCGATGCGCGCCGCGTCCCAATGATCTTGTCCGTAGCGGATCACCTGCATGCGATCGCGCGGCTCGGGAACGAGCGTTGCGACTTGCGCCGCATTCTCCGGCGACGAAGGATAGCGCAGGCCCTTCAACCAGTGCCAGTAATACGCTCCCCAAGTTGCTCCTTGATGCGTGAAAATGTGTGGCTCGTAGAAATGAAAGACATAGACGACGTTGGGATCGGGCAGCGGTTCGAGAAAAACGAGGTCGTCATCGTCGTCCCAGCGCGCCCCGGCAGCGATGATGGTATTTGCAGGCGCGCCGCGTCGAATCGCCGCGGCCAGCTTCGCCTCCACGCCATACCAGCGATAGGCGTCGCGCATCTCAGGCTCGTTCAGAATTTCGAAGAAGATGCGGTCCGTGTCCCATGATGAAGATGAATAGTGTTTCGCGACCGTGCTCCAGTAGTCGGCGAAGCGCTCAACGAAGTCGTCTTCCTTCGCCAGACGCTCCTTAAAGTCGGAGTCAGGATGCATGTCGAGTTCGACGGCCAGACCTGCGTCGAGAATCATCTTCATCGCCGCATCGAGATAGCCGAAATATTCCGCGCCGCCGTCTTGATGCCGCATCGCATCCATCATCGGCTGCGGATTCACGCTAAGCCGCACATGATCAAACCCGGCGGACTTGATCAACGCGATGTCACTGGCAGTAGTCCAGGTTTCAAAGTGTTCCTTCGTGTATCCCTTGGGATCGTAGACCTGCGCAAACCACTCGCTGAGATTGATCCCATGCCGAATGTGCGCGAGGCGCGAAGTCGGAACCGTTGAGGACTGCGCGTGCACCAACGAGACACAAAGACTGACGACGAATAGAAGATGAATGACGATCCTACGCATGAAGACGCTCCTCAAATCTTGCACCCGAACCTGTGGGGACAGCCGCCCTCGGCTGTCCGCCGAGCGGCGCCCGGCCCTAACTCTGAATCGGCAGCGCCCGAATCCTCTTCTTCGTCGCCGCGTAGATCGCGTTGCACAGCGCCGGAGCGATCGGCGGCACCGACGGCTCGCCAATTCCGGTCGGCACTTCCGCACTCGGAACCGCATAGACCTCGACGTTCGGCGTTTCCTCCATGCGCAGCGGCGCGTAGTCGTCGAAGTTCCCTTGCACCACGCGGCCCTTTTCAATCGTGATCTTCGCGCGCAGCGCATTCGCCAGCCCATAAACGATCCCGCCCTGAATCTGTTGTTCGAGAATGCTCGGATTGACGACCTGCCCGCAGTCGACCACCGCAACCACACGATGCACGCGCGGCTGATCGTTCTCCATCGTGATCTCGACCACCTCCGCCATGTACGACGCGAAGCAACCGAAGCACGCAACCCCGCGATAGCGCCCCGCAGGCAACGGCTTGTCCCACCCTGCTTTTTCGGCGGCAAGCTGCAGCACGCCGCGCATTCGCGCCGTGTGCCATGTGGTCGTGAAATATTGCAAGTCCTGATCCTTCGCCAGCAGATGAAGCCGGTACTGCACCGGATCTTTTCCCGCCGCCACCGCAAGCTCGTCGATAAAACTCTCAAGCGCGAACGCCGCCTGCAGCGCATAGACCGACCGCATCCAGCCCAGGGGCACGGGCGTTTCGGTCATTACATATTCAATCGAGTAGTTGGGAATGCCGTAGACCGGTCCAGCTTCATCCGGCAAATCAGGATCGACTCCCCAGGAGTCGGCTGACCTTTCTGCCCGCTGATCGACGGAGCGACAAGACGATGTGTCAGTGCCAACCGGAAATCCCGAGCCATCGACCACCGCCGAAAGTTGATGCAAGCTCGCGGGACGGTACGTCGAAGACCGCATGTCATCTTCGCGCGTCCAGATGACTTTCACCGGACCGCCGATCGCCTTCGATACTAGCGCAGCTTCTACCGCGTAGTCGTGTTCGAGCCGTCGGCCGAAGCCTCCACCCATCAGCGTCACGTTGACCTTCACCTGATCCGCATCGAGCCCGATCGCCGTCGCCACCGAGTCGCGGCAATCCTGCGGAACCTGCGTCGGCGCCCACAGTTCGCATTTCGTCGCCTTGATAGTGAGCGCGTGCAATTGCCCGGTTCCATCGGAGCATGCGCCATGAACGGCAGCTCGTACTCGGCAGACATGTGCCGTCCTGAAGCCTTCGCCGCGTCGCCCGCCGAAAATAGGCTGACGCTTTTCTTCGCCGCCGCTTCCTTCAGCGAGGCGACGACCGCAGCCGTGTTCAGATCCTTATTCGGCCCCTCATCCCACGTGACGTTGAGCACCCGCCGCCCTTCCATCGCGCTCCACACGCTGTCGGCCACCACCGCGACCGCCGAGTCGCTGATCTTGCCCACGTAGCTCACACCGGCGATTTTCTTCGAGTCCTTGTCGTCGAAACTCGCCACCTTCCCGCCGATCACCGGACACCGCGAGAGCACCGCGAACTTCATCCCCGGCAAGCGGTAGTCGATCCCGAACACCGCCTCGCCCTTCACCTTCGACGGAGAATCCACGCGCGCCAGTCGCTGCCCAACAATCTTGTAGTCCTTGCTCTGCTTGAGCGGCACATCGGTCGGGATCGGCAACGTCGCCGCTTTGCCCACGAGTTCTCCATAACTCACACTTCGATTCGACGCCGCATGCTTTATGCGGCCAGTCTCCGCCGCGCATGCTGACCGCGGTACGCCCCACGTCATCGCCGCCGCGGAAATCAGCATCTCACGCGCCGCCGCTCCCGCCTTCCGCATCGGATCCCACGTCGTGCGGATGCTGGCGCTTCCTCCCGTAGTCTGATCGCCGAACAGCGTGCTCGCTCCGGCCTGCTCGATTTCAATCTGCTTCCAGTCAGCCTCAAGTTCTTCGGCGAGGATCATGGGCAGCGCTGTGCGCACGCCCTGCCCCATCTCCGACCGCGCGACTACGATTGTGACTTTATTGTCGGGCGTGATCCGCAAATAAGCATTCGGCGAAAAGGATTCCTTCGCCGAACCGCCTCCATGCGGCAAGTAGAATCCGATCACAAGTCCAGCGCCAGCCGCGACTCCGGCAGCGACAAATTCACGGCGGGAAAGTGGGCTCATTGCGCGCCCCCATTCCCCGCGCCGCCCGCCGCGCGATGGATCGCCTTCCGAATGCGCTCATACGTCCCGCAGCGGCAAAGATTCCCGTTCATCGCCTTCGTGATCTCGATCATCCGTCGGGTTGGGAGTCTTCGCCAGCAGCGCCGCCGCCGACATGATCTGTCCCGTCTGGCAGTATCCGCATTGCGGAACTTCTTCCGCGATCCACGCCTGCTGCAGCACGTGCAACCCGTTCGCGCCGAGCCCTTCAATCGTGGTCACGCTCTTGCCCGCGACCTGCGAAACCGGCGTCGAGCACGAGCGAATCGGGTTGCCGTCGACGTGCACCGTGCACGCGCCGCACAATCCGGCGCCGCAGCCAAATTTTGTTCCGGTAAGTTCGAGGGTATCTCGTAGAACCCAGAGAAGAGGCGTCTCCGGCGAGACGCTGACGTTCTTTTCACTGCCGTTAACGCGGAGTGTGATGTCGGCCATGTTTGTCCAGTAGTGGAGTTTGCGAACCGGACAACATCGTACTCAACCTGAAAGAAAAGGGGAAATCAGAAGGGAAGCCCGCTCTGTCCGAAGTCAGGATTCCTTGCAAGAATCCCAATCCCCGGTGGGCACGAGTGGCGTGAGCAGGTCGCCCACGATTTGCACCTCACGTCGGAGACAACCGAAAACATCCTCCGGTTCTTTGGCGACCGAAGAAGTCTTTCTCCGATTCCCTGTGGATGAAGCCGACGTCGACAAGTCCTTGCGCATTTCTGCCCTACTTCAGCTCCGCCAGCTTCTGCGTGGCCATCTGTCCGGCCTCGTTGGTGGGATTATCTTTCTTGATCTGTTCGTAGATTCGCTTGGCTTCGGTCGGCTGGTTGGAGTTCTGATATAGCTCGGCGAGTTGCAACTGCGCCGTCACTTTGCTCACCGTCGCCGTCGGCTTGCTGATCAGGTCCTGATACAGCGCAACCGCTTCTTTCGTCCGCTTGGTCTGGCCATAGAGCGAGGCCAGCGCGAACTTGGCGATCGCCGACAGATCCTTGTTGCGGGACGAGCTTACTTCCTTGAAATTCTTCTCGGCCGTGGCGTTGTCCGACAACTCCGACGCGGTCACGCCCAGAAAGTAATGCGCCATGTCAGAAGTGCGTGTGTGCGGATAATTGTTGACGATCTCCTGAAACTGCTTCTGCGCCGTCTCGGAGCGCTCCTTGGCGGAGGTGAAGGTCTGAATGTCCGGTTGCGCCGGCGTGCCCGCAGGGCGCAGCGGCGCCTCCATGGTGCGCACCGCCTGCGACAGCTTCAGGCTGGCCTTCTCGTCCTGCGTGCTCAGGTAATACCATCCGCCGATTCCGACGGCCAGCACCACGGCAACCACCACGCTGGAAATGATGACGGTCGACCGGTGCTCCACGGTCCAGTGCGCCGTCTTCTCGGCGGCTCCAATGGTGACACGGCTGAATGCGTCCTGCTTAAGTTGACGGCGGGTCTCTGCGCGCACAGACTTCCCTTCTAATGATGACGGTGGCTGGCTGAACTAATTGGCAAACAAGCAGTTTATCAGGGCCAAATGGGCAGGTCAAAAGTGCGGAATCTTTTGGTCGTGGGCCGCTTCGAATGTATGGATAAACCTCTACATCGGAGTCATCCCGAAGGCCCGCGTTTTCACCAGCGGGCCGAGGGATCTCGCGCGCATCGCACCGCCTTTGTCCGCAAACTGACCTCCTACCGAACCTTTGCCCTCCCGCTACGGCGTAAGCTCAAACACCGAACCGAAGGTTGTACTCTGGTCACCTAGCGTCGTCCCGAACAGATCGCCCGTCGCGTCCAAGGTTAGGCCAGCTATGGGATGGTCTCCTGGATGGTCCAGGAAACGGTACAGCACCTTCTCGCTCCATCCGCCGCCGGATTTCGGCGCCAACTCGAACACAACGCCACAGTCGCAGGAATTTCCGCCGCGAAACGTTGTGCCAAAAAGATTGCCGTCGGAATCCATCACCACCCCGCTTTCTGGCTCTCTTCCGTCCGCCCCTGTGAACCGATGCAAAACATTTTCCTTCCAAGTGCCGTTCGTATTGGGCGTCAATTGGAAAACTACCCCACAGCCGCTTACGTAGACCAGACTGCCGCACAAACTGAGATCGCCTCCCAACGCCGTCGTACCATAAAGGTTACCCACGCTATCGAATATCAATGAAGATGGATAACCTGCGCCGTCTCGCCCATTGAACGTGTGTAGCACGCTCTCCGTCCAACTTCCATTCGTCTGCGGGCTTAGTTTGAAGACCACGCCACACCCGTTGTTCGCGCACAGGGTGGAAACGCCGCCAAACGCCGTGGTGCCGTAGAGATTTCCTGCCCCGTCGAACACCAGGCTGGCAAGGGGATTCGAGCCAGCCGCGCAAGTATCCGTGAGGCTGCAAAAGTTGTACAACACACTCTCGGCCCAGGCGCCGCCAGATTGGGGCGTCAATTTGAATACCGTGCCTCCGCCAAGAGCACCCCCCGACTGCGTCGCGCCGTAGAGATTCCCGGCTGCATCGAATATCAAACCTGCCTCGAGGTTGTTGCCGTCGACACAGTTCGGGAGAGAACAAAAGCTATACAGCACACTCTCGGTCCAGCTGCCATCCGTGTTTTGCGTCAGCTTAAAGGCGGTGCCACCGCCGCTGATGCCGCCCAACCCCGCAGTGCCATATAGATTTCCGGCCGAATCCAGGATTAGGGCACCAAGCGGGGCAAACCCGTCGCTACAGTTTCGGCAAAAACTGTGGAGTACGCTAAAACTCCAGCCCCCGTTGGAATTCGGAGCCAGCTTGAACACGGTGCCATAGCCGTAAGCTCCCCCGAGAGACGCGGTGCCATAAAGATTTCCTGCAGGGTCCATCACCAAACTGGCTTGGGGATACCGGCCTCGCCCATTCATACCTGTGAATTCGTGAATCGTCTTGTAGTGGCTCTGCGCTGAAGCGCCAGGCACTAACAGCAAAGCTACGATGGCGGCGACCCACAGAATTGCGCTCGGCATTTTTACGGTTGTCGATGGCATACACTTCTCCTCTACAGCGATCGGATCTTGGTGGGGGAATCCCGGGCTCAACAATGCCCTTGCATCAGGCACGGGGATTTTACACCTATAAAACAGATTAAAGACGCTGCCCTCATCGGTCGCGGTCTTCGACAGATTGGGAACCACGAACGCGATCACCTAAAGCTTTCGGAAAATCCACAGCTTCTGCGCTCACCCCTGTGACATCTGACCTTGCCATCCACAGGCAAGAAAGCAGAACATGGTCAAGGCGGACGCGGTACAAGCAGTCCCCGCGACAAACGCCGCAACTCCTTTGTTGTCAAGATTTTGACCTCTAACTCCTAGGGGCTCAAGATTTTGCAAGGCATTTTTGCAAACGCCGCGCCAGTCAAGGCTTTCAGAGGGGTGGGGGAGGGGGGGATACCCCCTCAGCCTTGAAATCTCGCCCCACTTTCCCGAAATGAAACGCCATCGAAACCGCTTCCCGAAGCCCCTTCGCGCAGTTTATTTTCAGTACATTTCCACAGGCAAAAACAAGCCCCTCCGAGCTGCACTCTAAGACGTCGCTCTGCCCAACCCGCCCTTCCGTCTTTGGACATCCACCTTTGAACATTTTGAAATCGTCGCGACATTCTGCTACTCTGCTTTCCGCCCCCGAGAGGAACATTTCGAAAATGTCATTCAACAAGTCGATCTACAAATCGATCTGCACCTTCGCCGTTCTGCTGTGCCTCACGCTGACCTCGTTCGCCGCCGACAAGAAATCCAAAGAGACCAAGTCCGACGAGACGACCAAGCCTTCGTACGAACTGCCGCAGCCCGCGACTGAGAATCTCGACCTCACCATGTACCAGCGCATTCGCGAGGAAGGCCTCTCGCATTCTCACGTCATGGACTACGCCTCTGGATTGATGGATGGAATCGGTCCGCGCCTGACTGGTTCTCCGAATCTGAAGAAGGCCAACGACTGGACGCGCGACCAGCTCACCGCCATGGGATGCAGCAACGCCCACCTCGAAGATTGGGGCGAATTCGGCATGGGATGGCGACAACTGAACGCGTGGGTTCGCATGTCTGCTCCCGACACTGCGGTCTTCATCGCGCAGGCGTTGCCGTGGTCGCCGCCGAGCCATGGTCCAGTCAGCGGTGGCGCGATTTGGGTGAACGCGAAAGACGAGAAAGATCTGGAGCAGTACAAAGGCAAGCTCGAAGGCAAGATCATTTTCTTCGGCGACATGCGCGACGTGAAGCCGGTCGACAAGCCGCTGTGGGAGCGCCGCGACGACGCGAACCTGAAGACGACCGTTGAATATCCGGTCCACATCGGCGAGCCGGAACAGGGATTCCAGGATTTCATTCGCCGCCTGCAGTTTCGCGAGCAGGCAGGAAAGTTCTTCGCTGCCGAGCACGCGTTGGCGGTCGTAATTCCCAGCCGCGATGGCCGTAACAACGGTGGATCAGGCGGCACGATCTTCGACGATGGAGGCGCCGGACTCGGCTGGTTCGCCTACCAGCGAGATCACGCCGAACAACTTCCGGTTGTCGTCATGGCGATCGAGAGTTATGGCCGCGTGTATCGCCTGCTCAAGGCGAGCGTGCCCGTCAACATTGAACTGGATGTGGAAACGCAATTCACCGGCGATCACGAGCACGGCTTCGACACGATCGCCGAAATTCCCGGCACTGATCCGAAACTGAAAGACGAACTCGTCATGGTCGGAGGTCATCTCGACTCGTGGGCCTCCGCAACCGGCGCAACCGACAACGGCGCGGGAACGATTGTTGCGATGGAAGTGATGCGCATCCTGAACGCGCTGCACGTGCAGCCGCGGCGCACGATTCGCGTCGGCTTGTGGACCGGCGAAGAGCAAGGCGAATTTGGCTCCTATGGATACGTCAAGCAGCATTTCGGATTCGTCCCGCTCTCAACTGCTCCCGACCAACTTGCGTTGCCCGACTTCCTACGCAAGCCCGCTGGTCCAGTGCAGTTGAAGCCCGACCAGCAGAAGATTTCCGGATATTTCAACCTCGACAACGGTACGGGAAAGATTCGCGGCGTTTACCTGCAGCAGAATGCTGCAGTCGGTCCAATCTTCCAGCAATGGATGGAGCCACTGAAAGATCTCGGCGTCAGCACCATCACGATGAGAGACACCGGAGGAACCGACCACGAGGCGTTCGACTCCGTCGGCATTCCGGGGTTCCAATTTATTCAGGACATGCTCGATTACGGATCGCGCACGCACCATTCGAATCAGGACACCTATGAGCGTCTGCAGCCCGACGATCTCGCGCAAGCCGCAGTCGTGGAAGCAATCTTCGTCTACAACACCGCGATGCGCGACCAGATGTTGCCGCGCAAGCCGCTGCCGCATCCCGAACTCGAAGAGCAGCAGAAAGCCCCGCTGAAGAACGTAATGCCCGGCGCGGTGAAGTAGTCCTCAAATGTAGCGCCGGCGTCTCGCCGGCTGTCGCGGGGACGTCTCGTCCCCGCGGCTCAGCTGTTCACATATCTATTCGCGTGAAAACACAAACGCCGCCGGATAATTGGCGGCGTCTGCTCACAACGAGATGGTTCTTACCGCGGAGCTTCCTCCTCGAGCAATCCCTGCTCGAGTTTCTCCTGGCACTCGATGCAATGGCGCGTCCACGGCACGGCTTCGAGGCGCTTGGCATTGATTTCTTTGCCGCAGTGGATGCATTCGCCGAAGCTGCCTTCGCGGATGCGGGCGAGAGCTTTGTCCACCATCTGCAGAGTCTGGCGGTCGTTGTTGCTCTGGCTGAACAAAAATTCCTTCGTGTATGAACTGGCGGCGCGGTCGGCGATGTCCGCGGCAGCCGTATCTTCGTCAGCCGATCGGCCGTCGGCCTGCGTGCGGTTCACGGCGCGGCGCAGGTCCTGCTGCCGCGTCTCCAATCGCTTCTTGAATGCTTCCAATTTCTTCTTATCCATAGGGCACTTCAACCCGGTCACTTTCCAAAAATTGTCTTATCAAAGTCTTAGGACGCCTCACTCCGGAGGCGTCCGTGGGGATTAGGCCAAACGAAGATCATAAGCGCCGGAATTGAGATGCGTCAACCGGCTGTAAGGCTGCAAAAAGGTTCAGCGGTCGCAAAATATCCCGTCGTCGCGCGAGTGCTTCGATGCGAAACAGATCCCGTCGCTATCGCGGCAGCGGATCTTTCATGCTAGCCAGCGCATAGCCCATCACGGCCATTGCCGCGGCATTCTCGCGCAACTCGGCGGGGACGATCTTGTCGAGTGTGTCGGCAGCGGTGTGATGATAGTGAAAATAAGTGCGCCCATCCTGCAGAATGCCGAGCGCGGGAACTCCGGCTTCGGACATCGCTGCAATGTCAGCGCCCGGCGGATACGTGCTCTCGCGCAAAACATTTGCGCCGATGCTCTGCAGAACGTTCAGCACGGGCCGCAAGATTTCCGCGGCGTGTGGAGTCAACTTCGCATCAAACCCAAGCGGATGCGCGGCGCCTGAGTCGCTCTCAATCGCCGCTACGTGGCGACGAAACTCGGTCGCATAATCTTTCGTGTAAGCCGTACTGCCCGCGCCGCCATTCTCTTCGTCCATCCATGCAATCACGCGCAACGTGCGCTTGGGACGAAGATGGAGACGCTGCGCAATCTCCGCCGCTTCCATGGCGACCGCGACTCCAGCGGCATCGTCGATAGATCCGGTTCCGAGATCCCAGGAATCGAGGTGACCGGAGACGACGACAATCTGCTCGGGATGTTCACTGCCTTTCAGATCGGCGATGACGTTGTAGCTGGTGGCGTCGGGCAGTTTCTGCGGAGTGAGCGTCAGGTGCATGCGCACCTTGCCCTGCGCGGCGAGATGCGCGATCAATTCGGCGTCTTCGGCGGTCACGGCGCCCGCGGGAATGCCTGCGGGAAAACTCCATCCAGTGTGCGGCAGGCGGAAGTCGGCACTGCCCACCGAACGCACGAGCGCGGCAACGGCTCCCAAGTCAGCGGCGGCCTTGGGCCCGGCGCCGCGGTAACGCACGGCTTCTCCGTAGGCCATGAAAGCCATGCCAGCCGCGGCTTTCTGCTTGTCGAAGATTTCGTTGAAGAGCACGATCTTTCCGGCGATCTTGTCGTGGCCGAGCGCGGTGAGTTCATCGAAATTGTTGACGACAACCACATCGGCGGTGAGGCCGTCGGCTGGCGTTGCCGTGCTGCCGCCGAGTGCGGTGAGAACGATTCGCTGCGTGACGCCGGAAGGCTGTCCGGGAAACTCGGTCAGTTCCGCGGTCTCGACGCCGCGAACCCAGTGCGGGACTTTCACTTCTTCGAGGTGGACATCGAGGCCGAGCTTGCGCAACTCGCCCGCAACATAATCGACCGCAGCCTGCGCCTGCGGCGATCCGCTGGGCCGGCCGCCAATGTTTTCGGTGAGGTGCTCGACCTGCTTGTAGGCGTAGTCGTCAGAGAGCGCGGCGGTTTTAATTTCCGCAAGTTCCTTGAGCAGTTGTGGAGGAAAGTTCTGCTGCTGCTCCTCGGATGTCTGCGGCGCAGCAAACAGGGCGGGCGCAGGCGAAGGTTGTTGAGTCTGTCCTTGTGCGGGCGCGAGCACGAGCGCCGAAACAATTATCAGCAGGAAACTGGGCTCACAGCATGTTTTGGTCATAGAGAAGACGACCAGTGTATCTGACGGGAGGGGAATGGAGAACTGGGGGGCAGACTGGAGATCAGCGGGAGGCCAAATCAGAGCACGGATGATCAACGCGATCCTTTGGCGAATACGCCGCCCTGATGCCAGCTTGAACCTGAATCACGGTCTCGGCAGATCCAGCAGTGCTACATCCGCCTGTTCCTGCACTCGTTCCAGGACGACTTCGCGGCCATCCGGAGAAATATCGAATGCGCTGATATCGAAGTCGGGCGTGAGGTTTGTTAGTTGCCGCTCGGCGCCCGTCTCCAGGTCGATGAGCCAGAGATTCTTGTGCCGAATCTCTCCTCTCAGGAATACCAGTGAACGTCCTCCGTTCACGAAGGCCAGGTGTCGGGCTCCGCGAGTCAGGGTCATGCTCGGAAGAGGATGCGTTGTCGCCTCGGCCGTGACCGCTTTTACAGAAAACGTAGTGCCGATGTCGGGCCCGGAATAGACAACGAAACGGCCGTCAGGCGCCCACGCGGGATCGACCGCGTACTCCCCGACAAAAAGAACGGGAGGACCACCGTTCACTGGCACGCGGAAAAGGTGCGGGACACCGTGATCGTCCGCTGCCGCCGTAATCGATTGGCCGTCTGCTGCCCATGCCGGAGCGCCTTGCAAATCGAGTGAATCGGTCACAACTCGCGCGTTTGTTCCGTCGGCCTGCATTACGTACAAGAAAGTCTTTCCATTTTGCCGAACTGAAAATGCGATCGAGCGGCCATCTGGAGCGATTGCCGGGACTCCAATGACGCGCGCTCCCATCCCATGCCACAACTCCGTATTGGTCTCGTTGGCGACCTTCCAAATGCTCTCGCTCGTATTCGTGGCCGAAACATACAAAAGAAAATCGGGACCGAGTCGCGGGGAGAATCCAGTGCTGGTCGTCAGCGAGATTCGGGCAGGCGTGGTTGCAGTCGTGGGTGAATCGGCAATCCGCAGACGCCAGAGAGTTCGCTTCGGGCTGGCGAGTGTGAGGACCAGACGGCGACCGTCAGACGCTTGATGCCAGAGACGTGTAGCGATCGAGCCCGGAACTCAACCGATGGGGAATGCGTCGCTCGACGTCCATGCTGTAGAGCCACGGCCCCGAACCATCAGGATCAGTGGCGAGGTACAGCAAGGTCCGGCGATCCAACAGAACGGGGTAACTCACGCGCCCATTGTGCGAGGTGATCCGCTCGGGAGTTCCGCCGGATGCGCGGACGCGCCAGATGTCCAACTTGTCTGGAAGGGAACCCTGGACGAAGTAGATGAAGGCCGCGTCGGGCGCCCACAAAGGAAAATGAGAGTGAAGGCCTGCGGGCGCCGTGAAGATGTGCTGGTTTTCGGATTTCACGCCACCGTCCGATACGAACAGAGGATCTCCGGGCCCAGGCGTGTGATAGGTGAGTCGGGAGCCATCGCGCGACCAGTCAAACTCGGCCACACCTTCAAGGTAGGGCCGAGGCTCGCCGCCCAAAGTAGGTGCCGCCCAGATGCCGATATCGCCTGCCCCTGAACCGCCCGGCTTGCGAACCCAAAACGTGACCAGGGATCCATCGGGCGAGAATCCCAAGGTGCGGATCGACGGATTCACGAGTTCAGGAATACTGCCATGAGTGAGGTTGTGGAATTCGCCCGAACCCACTTGCGTCACCCAGACATCCATCGGACCGTCGCGGTCTGAGAGAAATGCGACGAAGTGGCCGTCGCGAGATACAGCGGCGTCCTGTTCTACTCCGTCGAAGTCCGTCACTGACTGAAACCGGGCGTCCGCGATTGGACTTCGCCAGAAGTACTCCACTCTCTGGAGCCAGAGTAAGGGCGGCAACTACCATCACAACAGTCGCCGCAATCAGCGACACGAGAAGCCTTCTGGTTCGAGAGGCGGGGATCGCCTTATCTGGTGCCGTGGAATTTGGGGCGGGAATATTGTTCCCATTCGCCGGCGCCGGGGGAAGGTTGCGGCTGCGCGTCCACGCATCCAATTCCGCGCGCGAGGCATAGACCGAGCCCATCCGGTCGTGCTGGTGCCGGTGAACGGGCATCCCCTCCCGCTTCTCCCAGCGCTGCACCGTGGTCACATCGCGGTTGAGATGGGCCGCGATTTCCTTCCACGAATCCAGGCGGTCTTCGAGCGGTCTCTCGGACGACGGAGTATGAGGGGATGGTTCGCCCATCGCTCTCCTAAGAAATGGTCGGCGGTTCGTGATGAACCGGGACCCAGATTGTAGCGTGACTTGCCCTCGGCGGCACGGCAAAACACTGCATTCGACGGCAATCTACGGATATGCCCGCGATTCTGCGCCTTACCGCTTGTAGGCGTCCCGCCCACGTGCCTGATTGTCTCGGTGCGGCAAATGAAACCAAATCAGGAGATGTTTTATGAAGAGCAAGACTTTCTGGTCGACGGCAGGCGTTGTCACGGTGCTGCTGCTCGCGTCGTGCATCGGCGCCCTGGCTCAACGCCCGACACCCAAGACACGCTTTAGCGGGATGTTTGACACATATACCCCACAAACCACCACCAACGGTGTGACAACCGGCCCGTACGAGATTCACGGCCCCTGGTCGATGGTGCTGACGGGAAACTCGCACGCGAACTTTTTCGCTGCGGTTAACATGGAGCTGTCCGATGGTTGGGTCTTATCCCAGAACGGCGGGAATTTCGATCCGGCTGCCCGGGGCGCCCATACCCACCACATCACCCTAGTCAATGCAGCTGTAACGTCATTGGCGACGGGAGGAATCGAAATCACCGGGACGGCCACGATTACGGTCAATGGCGCTCCTGCGCCTGTTTCTCCCTCAGCTGTGGTGATCGACATTACGGGCGGCAGCGACGTTCAGTATTCCAATGTCACACTGACGTTCGCGTCGCCGGGGTCCAAGCATTTTGGAGACGAGCCGCTTTCAGGCTTCGTTCGGAGAGGCACGAAATAGAGAAGGATCGAAGTAGCGGATGGGGAGGCTCTGCGCGATCGTTTTGATTCCGCAGAGCAAACCCACCCCTCGAATCCAGCGCGTTCCAGTTTGCGCGCGGGAAGCGTGAACATCTGGGTTGGAAAGGATCAAGCTTGAGGCATGGCGGAGGAGGGAAGGATGGCGCACAAGGTGACCAACGTGCCTCCTCCAAATGGTTTGCTACGCAAACAAAAATTCGCTAAAGCCCACCAATAGGTTCACGGCTTTTTCAGCCTCCTCAGTTCTACATAACGGCCCAAGAAGTAGCCTGCAAGAAATGGTATGCCGAAGCTCATGATGGAGATGAAGAGGATTATCAACAGGTGGAACGGCTGAAAGAGTCCTTCCAAGACGTCTGTCTCCTAAGCAGATTCCAATTGTCACGCTCAATCTGCCACAAGTCAAAGCGTCTTGACTACGCAATCACTGGCACAGCGCGCATTGAGAGGTTTGAGCGCTACGGGGAAATAGGGCGTCGAGGACTGACTAGCCCGAACTACGCCCTGCGCCTTTGCCTTTGCCCTTGGCCATTACTTTTCCATCCATGAGTTTGCCTACGACCTTGGCAACTTCTTCCAATTGATGCAAATCTTCAGGAGTGAAGTCCGGTCCGGCGGCGGCTGGGCGCGGGGCTTTGCGGGAAATTTGAATTACGCCGACTACTTTCCCGAAGGGAGCCAGAACGGGTGCGGTCATGAGCTTCTGGATGATCTGGTCGTCGAGTCCAGTGTCGCCGAGTTTGACGAGTTCGAAGATGCTGGAGTGCTTTACCTGCGTGAATGTGTTGAAGAGTTCAGCTTGACGGGATCGCGCAGTGCGTGCGGCGACGGCTGAACTGGAGAGCGGGATCGCTCCCGCCGTTTTCAGCTCGGCGGGATGCACAAAGTTCAGTAGGCTTCCGCCCAGTTCGAGCAGCGCCACCTCCGTCTCTTTCACCTGAAAGATCTTGGCCACACAGGCGCAGATCGACTCCGGAGTGGTGCTCCCCGGCGCCAGGGCCGCAAGTTGTTCGATCTCCTGCATTCTTCCTGAAGCATGACCGAGAGGCGGGAGGCGTACAAGGTCACCAACGTGCCCCCCTTGGCCATCTTCGTGTGTAGCATCTAAACTGCCGTAAACCACCGAGGTCGATGTGGCTCAATTTCTTCGCCTTCGTCACGCGCTTCGTCAGCTTCGGGAGAGTCCTGGGTTTGCCGCTACCGCCGTTCTGACGCTTGCTTTGGGCATTGGATCGTCGACGGCAATCTTTGCCGTGCTTGATGCGGTGCTGCTGGAGCCGCTGCCGTTTGCGCAGCCCGACCGGCTGGTCGCGGTGGCGGCGCAGCCGGATGGCGTGGTTTCCATTCCGACGATGCAGGATTACGAATCGCGGTCGACCACGTTCGCGAGTCTCGCGGCGTATCGACCGTGGTCGCCGGCACAGAAGACGATGGGCGCTCCGGCCGCGCATCGGATTCTGATCGTGTCGCAGGAATTCTTTTCGACCCTCGGAACTCGCTTCGCGCTAGGAACCAGCTGGGCGATCACTGGGAACGAGGAAGATTGTCCGCCGCAGGCCGTGGTCAGCGGCGGTTACTGGAAGCGGCTGGGCGGAGGAAACGCGCTCGGCAGAATGTTGAATCTCGACGGACGAGACTTCGCGATCTCAGGCGTGCTGCCGATCGAGCAGACGATTGAAGGATCCTACAATCTCAACCAGCCAGAAGTTTTCTTGCCGATTGGCTGCGATAAGCAGGAGAGGCCGAAATCGCGGGGCGACAAGAGTTTCGAAGTCATCGGCAGGCTTCGGCGAGGCGTGACGATTGGGCAGGCGAACGCCGATCTGGCGCGCGCGGATGATACGCTCCAGAAGGATTATCCAAACGATTACGGCGCGGAGAAAGCGACATTCCGCAAGCCTCCGCTGGTCTTTCCTTACATTGAATTGCTGGTCGGGACTGAAACGAAGCCTGCGCTCCTCATGACATTGGCCGCATGTGGATTGCTGCTGGCGATCGCGTGCGCCAATCTTGCAAGTCTTCTGCTGGCGCGCAATACTCGGCGGCGGAGCGAATTCGCAACACGCGCGACGTTGGGTGCGTCGCTGGGGCAACTCCTGCGGCAACTGATGGTGGAGAGTGCGGTTCTGGTCAGCCTCGGCGCGGCGGGTGGCGTTGCTTTGGCCTTCGTCGTGGTCGAGGTGCTGAAGAGTTCGACGGCGGTGCATCTGCCTCGGCTCGCGCATGCGTCGATGAGTCCGGCGGTCGTCGCGTTCGTGATTCTGATTTCCTCCGCAGTCACATTCTTTCTCACGCTTTTGCCAGCGTGGCGAACGCTGCGGCCCGGTCTGCTTCAGGATCTGCAAGGCGTAGGGCGGAGTTCCGCGGGGCGCAGCTTGCGAGTCGCCGGACGGCTGCTCGTCGTCGCACAACTGAGCTTGACCGTCGTACTTCTCGCGTGCGCGGGCTGGATGATCGGCAGCGTCTATCTGCTGCTGCATCAACCGCTCGGGTTCGCGCCAGATCATCTGCTGATGTTGCAGGTAGAGGTCGGCTCGGATCGCATGACCAAGACGGATGCGCAGCAGGCGGAGCTGAAGTTGAGCGAAGTCGCGGCGAGCCTGCGACAACTTCCGGGCGTGGCTGCAGTTGCGTTCACCGATCATCAGCCGCTCGGACACTCGGTCAACCGCTACGATTTCTGCTCCGACGCGCATCCGGAGCAATGCAAGCAGCAAGTCAACATCAATCCAAATTCGTATGCCATCAGCTCGGGATATTTTTCAACGATCGGACAGTCGCTGCTCGAAGGCCGCGACTTCAACGCGGCTGATGACGGCCGCAATCATGTTGTGATCGTCAATCAGGCCTTGGCGGAGCGCGAGTGGCCGCGGCAGAGCGCTCTGGGACATCGTGTGCACACGGGGGAGATCCATGTACCCGAGGGTGAGAGTTGGGCGACGGTGGTGGGCGTTGTGGGCAACGTGCACAACTATGATCTGGTTTCGAGTCCGGGACCCGATCTGTATATCCCGCGGGCTGAGGATGCTAGTGGCTATGCCCGATTCATGTTGAATGTGAGCGGCGATCCTTCGCTACTGAAGAATGCGGCGCGGGCCAAGCTCAAAGCGGAATTTCCGGAAGCGGAAACCTTCGGCTACGAAACCATGTCGGAAGAAATGTCGAGCGAAGTCTCGCAGCGCTTGTTCCTGATGCAGGTAGCCATTTCTTTCGGTGCGGTCGCGCTGTTTCTATCGATCCTTGGAACCTATGGCCTGCTGGCCTATGAGGTGTCGCTACGAGAGAAGGAAATCGGCATCCGGCTGGCGCTGGGTTCTCAGCGGGAGGGAATCGTCAAACTACTTCTTTATGAGGAAGGCCGGTGGCTGGTGACGGGGACGACTCTGGGGCTGGCTTGCGCTGTCGTGACCGGATATGTCTTCCAGTCGCGATTCTACGGAGAGCATTCGACGGCGGCACCGGTACTGGTGGGGTCGGTGTTGGTGCTGCTTGGGTCGGCGTTGATCGCGATCGCACTGCCGGCGCGGCGGGCAGCTTTTCAGGATCCGGCGGAAACTCTGCGGCGGGAGTGAGAGTCGAGATTGACAAGTCAAGAAAAACATCCTGAGACGCAAAGTACGCTAAGGGTGCGCAAAGTACGCTAAGAAAACATAGGAAGAGGTAACACTCTGGTGGCGCGTATCGCTCCCGCAGCAGCAATCCCTTTATCCAAGAAAAATGGCCCCATCGCTGGGGCCACATTCAAGAGGCTACGAGTTGGTAGGTGATGTCAGGAAAGGCGATGCAAAGTGCCGTTCCGCCAGGAACGGTTCTGCGGGAAGTGACACGGAGAATCGAGAGTGAAGGTCATGGTGCTGAGTTTGCGGCCTCTTAGTACTCCATGCTGAAGCACTTCCCGCACCAAAGCCTGAGATTCGCGTGATCTCAATCACGCATCCTGACAAGTGAATGAGGAGAAAGGGGTTATCCGGGGAAAAGATACACTCCCCTGTATGACCTTGAGTCGCGTGAGAAAAATCGAAAGTGCAGAACAATGCACATTCGATGCACGCACATTCAATCGACCAACTCCACCATACGCCTGAAACACCAAGCCCCTGGCGGCTTTTGGCCGATCAGGGGCGGTGGCAGAATGCGGAATTTTTCAGCAGTCTAGCTGTTTCCGGTTACGGTGCGCAGCTTGCCCGGAAGGAAATGGTAGGGCGGCCACGGTCCACTGATCGCTACTTCGCAGTTCTTTAACTGTTTGGCAGCGGTGGAGTAGCGGTTCTGGTATTTTTCGATGCTCTTGGAATCGATCAGGTGAGCGATGTCGATGAGCATGCCCTCAGGAGCGACTTTCTTGCAGCTGACTTCTTCCTCCAGCGGGTTGAACAGCTTGTGTACCTGAACCGATAGGGCTCGGGCTTTGGTCTGACGCTCTCGCTCACGAGAGGCCTTTACCCGCAGCTTCGACAGATAATCTCCGCCGACCGTGTCTGGCAGCTCTATGTCGATCATGGCTTCGCGCAGCGATCCGTCGCGCACAATCAGCTTGATGTGCATCTCAGACTTGCCGCGCAGTTTGGCAACGCTGAGCCCGAAAGCCCGCCGGTTGACCCGGACGGCCTGGCGCAGGGCGTCATCGCTGTCGAAAATCGTTCCAAACTTGAAGGGAAGAACGGTGGAATTACGGAAGCAGCCGCTAACTACGCGGGCGTGCTCGATTGCGGATTTCTGGTCTAGCGTGCTGGTTGCGTGGTCGTATTCGCTGACAACTACCGCGAATTCACCACTGGGATAGCTCAGAACCGCAGCGCCGTTCACTCCTTGAACGCCCTCTAGCAGGAAAGGGCGGCGAGTGCGGGTTCCATTGGGAAGGGTTTGATGCTCAGTCAGACAGTACGCGTACCACGCCATGTTGAACTCTCCGAACCGGGATGGAGGCGGACCGAGCCGCCTCTCACGTCGAGTCTTTCAGCCAAAGCTTGTACTGCGATTGTGGAAAAGTTGGATACCGGGCGGTACAGGGTCAAATCGAACCGGAAACGCTTACAGTCAGTTCCCTATTTGCATATTACTTTGGGCACCCCTAAAAATGCAACTTTTTCTTTGCGAAAGGCATCGTTAGGCTTCATTTCCCACCGGAGGCCCGGTTCGCGCGCTCCTGAAGCGCTAGAAGGACCACGCGCAGCATTTCGTCCCACGGGGCGGGTTTCCCGGTCCAGATCTCAAACTGCCGCGCCGCCTGATGGACGAACATTTCGATGCCGGGGATGATTTGAGCGCCCCGCTCCTTGGCCAGTTTCAAGAGCCGCGTTTCCGCCGGATCGTACACCATATCAAAGACATAGCGCGCATTGATCTCTTTTTCCTGCAGCGGAGTATCGCGCGTGTTGCCCATGCCGACCGGAGTGGCGTTGATGATCACATCGAACGCCAGTTTCTTCAGGTCCTGCCGCTTGATCACCCTCGCCCGAGCCTGGTGGGATAGCTTTTTGGCCGGAGCAAGACTGCGGTTCAGAATATATACTTCAGATCCTCGTTCCTTCAGCCCGAAGACGGCGGCGCGGGCTGCTCCGCCGGCCCCGAGCACCAGAATGCGGGCGCCCTCCAGGGTGTTGAGGCGGCGTTCCAACGGCCGGACGATCCCGGCGGCGTCAGTATTGAACCCGTAAAGCTTGCCATCCTGCGCGCGCACGACCGTGTTGCAGGCTCCAATCTTCGTCGTGTGGGAATCCGTGTTGTCGAGGTGCGGCAGGATCGCTTCCTTGTAGGGCATCGTGACGCTGATTCCATGAATGGGAATCTCGCGCACGCAGGTCAAAAGATCCTTCAGCGTCTTGGCGTGAAGCGCCAGATACACCGCATTGACGTTCTCGCGCCGAAAGGCGGCATTCATGATCGCCGGAGAGAGCGAGTGCGCGATGGGATCGCCAACCACGCCGTAGACGCGCGTGGCCGCGTCTACTTGCTCGATGCGATAAACATTCCGCAACTCCTGCGCGGTGACCTGGCCTGGAGCAGTCTCTTCGCCGACGCTCGCTGAGGCAAAGGTAAACACACTACCTGCGCGTACCCCGAGCACGCGGCTAATGATTCCTTGCTCGCCCATGCACATGCTGACCATGGAATGGCGGTCGCCTTCGCGCGCGAGGAACTTGATCATGGCCACGTTGTCGGAGAGCGTCGTGGCGGTGCTGACAACTTTGTAGAAGTCCGCCGGATAAGCCAACATCTTCTCCAAAGTTTCGTCGAGCTTCTTGGTGGCACGGAAGTCGTGGAAAGAAAGGATCAGCGCTCCACGTCCGCGCAACTTCTGCAGTTGCTCCGGCCTGCACTTGCTGGCGGTCTGGATTTCGATATCGAGCAATTGGCAGCCCGCCGCCCCCGCCTTGGCCAGAACATCGAGTTGTGACGCGATGGAGCCGCGAAACTTGCCTCCAGCGGCGGCCCGGCGGCAGGTCGCAATTACGACCGTGCCGGGATGAGACTCCATGAACCGCTTGATCCTGGGCATGGCCAGCCCGGGCTTGGAGAGATAGTCCAACCTGAACTCAAGAAAGGAGTTATCCCGAACGAGCGCCTCAGCCTTCTCGGCCATTTCGTTAGGATCGGAGCCGATGACGGCCACGCAGACCCGCGGCAACCGCAGCGGAAGCAGGCGCGGCATGTAGCCGGAAGCGGAGTTCATCGGTCTGGAATTCAGGGTTCTAAGTTCGGGCACTCGGGTCAGGGCTCGCGGTCCACGCTAGTTCGTGCGCACATCGTTGGTCCGACATCAATGAACGGCGAATTATTACAGGGGCTTAATTGCATATGCAACAGCGGATTAACAGTTTTGCCGAAAAAACTTTTTCCGCAGGTGCCCAACACCCTCGTAACCTTGACCCACCCTTACCCCCTTGTTACCTTCCGGCTGAAGCCTTTCTTTTCTGGCATTTGACAGGCAGGGCGCGCTTGGCGGGTCCTTCCCGGAGGTAACATGAAGAAAATAGGACTGTTAGTGTTGTTGCTCGCGACCGCGGCTTGGGCGCAGTCTGGCGCCGATAGCAGCGCCGCAGAGGCTCCGCAGGGGACTTCACCGACTTCGAACACGTTCCCCACCGAGCGCGTGCAGACGCCCACGTATGCCGACTTATATTGCGCTGGTTTCATCAGCAAACAGACCCTGCCCGATGCGAACTTCGTTGCGGGCGGACTTCAGACGCCGACCACGACTAAATTCACTCGTGGCGATCTGATCTATCTCGAGGGAACCGGATACACCGCCGGCGCTGAGTACGAAGTCGTGCGCGCCCTTCGTGATGTCAACGAATATGAGATGTATCCCGGAGAAAAGAAACTCCTGAAGGAGACCGGGCAGCCGTATGAAGAAGTGGGCCGCATCAAAATCGTGGACACTCGGAACCGTACCGCCATCGGCGAGATCGAATACGCGTGCGACGGCGTGAACCCCGGCGACACCACGATTCCGTTCGCCGAAAAACAGGCGGTGACCTTCCATACTCCCATTCGTTTCGATCGTTTCCTGCCCGCAGGGAGCAGCAAGCTGACGGGCCGCATCGTGATGGGAAAAGATTTCGATTCACAGCTGGGTACCGGCCACAAGGTTTACTTGAACGTGGGCGCGGCGCAGGGTGTGAAGATTGGTGACTTCTTCCGCGCAGTGCGCTCCTACACAGCGGACCTGGACGATCCTGTGGACTCGCTCTCGTTCAAAGCTGCGATCGCCGAAGACACGCAGAAGAAGACTCCTTCGGTCGATCCGGCGATGTTCACCAAGGGCAACGGTCCTGTGATTCACGTCCGCGACCTGCCTCGGCGCGCCGTGGGAGAAATTGTGATCATCGGCGTTACCAACACCACCGCGACCGGCATGGTCGTCTTCTCGATGGAAGACGTGCACGCTGGCGATGCAGTGGAACTGGATCAGGTGAACTAGGTTGTAAGAACAATTTGATTGCGGTGAAGGCCGGGTACGCGAAAGCGTCCCCGGTTTTGTTTTGAGGGCTCAAAAATCCGTGAGACTATTAAGGGTGAGGATATTCCATTCGCAATCTCAGTTGACAAAGATTTAATCGAAGAAGCTCGCCTGATTGGAAAGCACAAGACCAAGAAGGAAACCATAACGGCTGCGCTCGAGGATTACATCCGACGCCGCAAGCAACTCAGGCTCCTGGACGATTTCGGGACCGTCGATTTCGATCCGGAGTACGACTATAAAGCAGAGCGGCAACGAAAGCGTAAGGGATGATGTCTCATCCTCAGAATCTTAGGCGGGTTCCTTCTCAAGCGTTATACAACGCAGAAAATCACTCGTACCTAAATTACTTGGCGGATGTACCGTGATCCCCAAATACTTCCGCCGTGAATGCCTCGATCGTCGCGCCATTCTTCCACGCATCCAGCGGTAGGCCGGCTTTGCGGCAGGTCTGTTCGAGGAACGTTGTGCTGTTCCAGTTGTGCTCCACCGGCACTTGCGGCAGGAGCAGGCCCCGGCGCCCGGAGCTGCTAATAAGAAGGCCATGTCGGCCGATTTCTACCGTGTCAGCGGCAATCGGCTGTGGAGGCGAGAGGATGCTGAGTTCGATGTGCAGTTCAGGAGCTTCCTGCACTGTCACTGGATAGAAGCGTGTGTCTTCAAATGCCGCGGCCCGTGCGGTTTCTGCGACCGCGCGATACACGGGGCTCGACAGGAAGGACATATCCCACGCATCCCCGCAGCCCGCCGCGCAGGTAGAGGGACGTAAACACGCCGCGAGGCTCGGAGAGATGCGCGGTCGGAGGATCGAGTGGGATCTCGCGATGTTCTATCGCAGAAGTGATCGAATCGTGCGCCAGGCGCAGCAGGAGCGTTCGCTCGTCGTGCGAGAACTCACCAGACTCAACAGCCAGCGAACTAGGTTGAGGCAGCGACATCGCGGTCGGCCGGAGGCGGCACGGGTACAGGTTTCCTGCGCCGGCTCAGGATGAAGGCGCGGCGACGGCGCTTGACGACGCGCCGGTCAATCTTGGACCAGAAGGCGACAAAGTAATCGGCCGCCGAAACCAGGGACACACACACCATGAACCAGATCGCGGTATATGCGATCCAGTGAATGGGGAAGAAGTAATGGCCGTAGATAACCAGCTCTTTCCAGCGATGGTCCAGGATCACGGCCACGACGGAAACGATTTGCACCACCATTTTGAACTTGCCGAGTTCACTGGCTTCGATGGTGAAACCCTCGGACGCGGCAATGGATCGCAAGCCGCTCACTAGGAATTCTCGTCCGATGACGACCACGGCGATCCACGCCGGGACCAGACTGGGATTCAACTGCACCAGCGTGACGAAGGCGGCCGCGATCAGAAGTTTGTCGGCCAGCGGATCGAGCAGAATGCCCATCGTCGTGATCTGGTCGCGTTTGCGTGCCAGGTAGCCGTCGATGCCGTCCGTCATGGAAGCGGCGATGAAGACCGCCGACGCCAGCAACTCCCTTTCGCCGTTCACGCTGCTGAAGCGTCCGCTGGAAAGAATCCACATCAGCAGAGGAATGCTGAAGATACGGATGAGCGTGATGGAGTTGGGCAGGTTCACACTACGGGGTGGTCCGGAGGCCAGCCGGAAACCAATTTGATTATGCTCCACGACCAAGGGGAACGCAATGCAGGAAGTTGAGCAGAAAGTGCTACCACCACGGAGGACACAGGGGGACACAGGGGGACACAGAGAAAAATTCTGTGCCCTCCGCGGTTATTTCTTATTTCGGCGCCATCGTGCCCTTCTTGGGCTGTTTGGCGATGATCTGGTCTTTGATCTTGTCGTAGGTCGCCTGAGGGATGATTTTCTTCTGCACGAGTTCGTTCTTGGCGCGGTAGGGGCGGCCGTCGATGATCTTCTGCGAATAGGCGTCGCCGATCCCGGTCAACGCTTTGAGCTGATCCTTGGTCGCCGTGTTGATGTCGAGCTTGTCGGTCGAGGCGGGCTTTGCCGCCGGGGCCATGGTTGACTGCGCGGGAGCCGCGCTCGCGATTTCCGCAACGCCGGGCTCGGTACCCTGGGCCACGCTCATCCCGCTGACCAGCGAGAGGGCGAAGCACAGGACAGCGATCTGTGCCATCAATTTTCTTTCCACAGTTTTCATCGGTCCTCCTTCAAGAACCATGAACCTCAGGGGCTAAAGCCGTGCGCTTCCCAAAACCAGCAGCACAGCCGGGGTCGTTGACCCTTATGCGTAAATCCCGCGCTGGCGAATCGTGTACGCCACGCGGTCAATCGCCAGCATGTAGGCCGCGATTCGGTTGTTGACTTTGTGAGTCTCGGCGTAACGCACCACGTCATCAAACGACGACTTCATGATGGTCTCGAGCTGCTCGTTCACGACCGACTCTTTCCAGAAGTATCCTTGGCGATCTTGGACCCACTCGAAGTAAGAAGTGGTCACGCCGCCGGCATTGGCGAGAATGTCGGGAATCACGAACACGCCTTTGTCGGAGAGCACGTCGTCAGCCGCGGATGTTGTCGGTCCGTTCGCACCCTCGGCGAGGATGCGGCACTTCACGCGATCGACGTTGCGGCTGGTGATGACGTTCTCGGTGGCTGCGGGGATAAGGATTTCGCAGTCGGTGGTGAGCAGTTCCGCTGCGTCGTATTTCTCGGCCTCGGGGAAGCCATGTACGCTGCCGTTCTTCTGGCGGAATTCGATGAGAGCCTTCAGGTCGATACCATTCTTGTTGTAGAGCCCTCCGCCGACTTCGGCGATGCCGACAACCTTGTAGCCCGCTTCAAACATCAACTGTGCGGCGTTGGAACCCACGTTGCCGAATCCCTGCACGATGACCCGTGCTCGTTCGCGATCAATACCAAGCTTTCTGCAAGCCTCGTCGCAGACGACCATCACGCCGCGGCCGGTGGCTTCGCGCCGTCCGCGCGATCCGCCAATGTTGATCGGCTTTCCGGTCACGCACGCCGTGACCGTCTGGCGCATGTGCATGGAGTAGGTGTCCATCATCCACGCCATGATTTGTTCGTTGGTGTTGACGTCCGGGGCCGGAACGTCTTTTTCGGGGCCGATGAATTCGATCAACTCCGAGGTGTAGCGGCGCGTCATGCGCTCGACTTCACCCATCGACATTTTGTGCGGATCGCAGATCACGCCACCCTTCGCGCCGCCGAAGGGAATGTTGACCACGGCGCACTTCCACGTCATCCAGCTGGCCAGTGCGCGGACTTCGTCGAGAGTGACGTCTGGCGCGTAGCGAATGCCGCCTTTCGCTGGTCCACGCGCGATCGAGTGCTGCACGCGGAATCCGGTGAAGACTTCGAGATGGCCGTCATCCATCTGCACCGGGATGTAGACCGTGAGTTCGCGGTTGGGATAGCGCAGCACGCGCCACAGGCCGTCATCGAGATTGAGTTTCTGAGCGGCCAGGTCAAAGCGGGCGCGTTGCGACTCCCACGGGTTGCTCTCTTTGTCCACGTGCGGAGCCGTCGTCATCGTCGTCATAAAAGTCTTCTCCGGAATGATTGCGGGTCGGTGCCAGCCGTCTTCGGGCGCTTCACGGCCATAAGGGAGGCAAACGTTCAGAGTATATGAGGGCGGATGGCGGCGAAGCAAGCTAAGGGGCATACGGGTCGTACCCGAAGTGGCAATAAGATGGCGAGCCTAAAACCACGCCACTCAGAAATGCGAAAACGGAGCGCGGCGCATTCTGCTGCCGCGCTCCGCCACCGCGAGTCAGGAGACGACCTGCGGTGAGTTGGGGGTTGCGAACTGCAATCAGTTCACTGTGAAGTTGGTGGTGCTCGACGCACTCCCGCCCGGGGTGGTGACGACGATCTTGCCGGTCACCGCGCCGGTCGGGAGCGTCGCCGTCACCTTCGTGTCGGAATTGACCGTGAAGGTCGTGGCAGCAATGCCTCCGAACGTCACCTTCGTCGCTTGCGTGAAGCTGACGCCGGTGATCGTCACCACGGTTCCAACCGCTCCACTCGGAGGAGTGAAACTGGTGAGTTTCGGCGTCACGCGATACGTCTTGTCGGTACTGAACGTGGCTGTCGGTGTCGTCACCTTGATCTTCCCGGTGGTCGCCCCCGCGGGGACGGTGGTCGTGATCTCAGTGGCAGAGACGACCGTGAATATCGCTGCCGTTCCGTTGAAGCTTACAGCCGTAGCTCCCGTGAGCGTGTTCCCAAGAATCACGACACGCGCGCCGACCGCGCCGCCGGGAGTGATCGTGTGGACGAATGCGGGCAGCTTATTCGTCAGGCTATAGACCGTTCCAACGCTGTCGGTCCCGCCGTTGTGAGTAACGCCGTATAAAGTCCCGTTGGTGTTCTGGAATATCCCGGAATCGATATTTTCGCCATCGGTAACGTTGAAGCTGTGCAGTGTGGTGAGCACGCCGGCGGCAGTGATCTTGAAGATCGTTCCTGCCTGATTCGCGCCGCCTCCGTAGGTGGTGCCGTAGAAATTTCCGTCGCTGGCCTGAATGACGCCATCCAAAGGTTGCGACCCGTCCGCGCAATTGGGGAGAGAACAGAAACTGTAGAGAGGAGTAATCACCCCCGCCATAGTCACTCTGAAGAAGGATCCGTAGCCGGCGCAAACGCCGTGGTCCCGTAAATGTTCCCATTGCTGGCCTGGATGAGTGGGCCGGAGACGTCCGCGTTGGAGGCGGCGAAGGGATAAGTATGGAACACGGTGCCCGCGAGGTTTGTTTGATAGATCACGGATGCCCCCGGGGCGACAGTGCCCCCGTAGAGGTTTCCATTCGTGGCTTGGATCGGGCTTCCGCCCGGTACGCCTCCTCCTGCGACCGTTCCGTCGAAATTGTGGATCACTTTGAATGCGCCGGTCGAACTGACCTGGTACAGAGTCCCATAGCCGGCCGAGCCGCCCGCGGGCGTTGCGCCATAAAAGAGACCGTTCGAGGCCTGCATCAAACCGATCGTTGGATAGCAACCATCGGTGTTGACGAATGCGTGCAGCACGGTATACACCCCGGCGGGCGTCAGCTTAAAGACGACGCCGCAGCCGCCGCTGCCCTGGTACCGCGTGGTGCCGTACAGGTTCCCGTCGGCTCCGAGCAGAAGCGGCGCGGCAGGGGCGTCCCCATCGTCGCAGGCGGCAAGAGAGCAGAAACTGTAAACCGTGCTGATGACGCCCGCTGGCGTCATCTTGAATACCTGTCCGTTCCCGTGGGCTCCGGCGAGGTAAGTCGTGCCGTAAAGGTTGCCGTTCTGTCCTTGGACGAGGGTCGCGTTAACGGGTTGGTCGCCGTTGGTGTTGTTGAAGTTGACAAGGGTCTTGAAGGTTTGCGCGGGAGCCGGAACTGCTCCGGCGAATATCAACATTACGGAGAGCGTGGCCAGCGCTCTTGCGCCGAGGCCGGTAGCCTTTGCGTGCGATTGCATTTGTTGTCTCCTGAGAGGCTGCTCGTTGTCTGTGCTCGTTTACTGCTTGGCATGCAGACTTACGTTGGAGGCGACTTTCGCCCGAAACATTGTCGTGGTCAATGGCCTCCGCATGGCGTGTGGTTTGCCGCTTGATAGCGAGATAATTTATTTCGCTGCAATCACTTGGAAGAATTGATTGCCTGCCGGAATGGGCCTTCGACGGCCCGGAAGTGCCATTTTCGTCGGAATCGAGCCGGTGCTAGACTCCAGACTCCCCTGCGTGGCGCTTCTATGGGTTCTGTCCAAGTGACTCCAGATCTGATTCGCTTCGGAGTATTCGAGGCCGACCTGCGCGCGGGCGAACTTCGACGCAGCGGCGTCAAGGTACGGCTGCAGGATCTGCCATTCCGCGTTCTGGCGCTCATGCTCTCGCGTCCGGGGCAGGTGATTTCTCGCGAAGAACTCAGGCAGGCGCTGTGGCCCGCCGATGTTTTCGTGGATTTCGAGCAAGGCATCAGCAGCGCCGTCATGCGCCTGCGCGACGCTTTGCGCGATTCCGCCGACAACCCCATCTTCATCGAGACTATCGAGCGCCGCGGATATCGCTGGATCGGGCCAATCCATCTGCCGGAGCCGGCGGTGCAGGAATCTCAACAGAGTTCCCAGGACAGAGAAGTGCGCCAGAAAGACGCGAGTGTCAGCGACGTTCCAGCGTCGACTGACGTTGTCGCGCCGCTCACCGTCACTCCGTCGAACTCCGGAGCGCGGCGGACGCTAATCTTCGTTCCCGCGGTGCTGCTCTTGTTGTTTGCCGTGTGGATGTTCCGTCCCGGTCATCGCAGCGCCAAGGCGAGCGCAACTTCCACTTCAATCCCGGCGCGAACTCCGCATGCACCGGCCAACCGCGAAGCCGAAGATCTCTATCTCAAGGGCCGCTTCTACTGGAACAAGCGCACACCCGAGAGTCTGAATCAGGCCGTGGACGCCTTCAGCCAGGCCATCGCTCGCGATCCGAATTACGCCGAGGCCTACGTCGGGCTCGCCGACTGCTATAACCTGCTGCGGGAATTCTCGGCGATCCCTGCGAACGAAGCTTATTTCAAAGCATTCGCCGCCGCGAAGAAGGCGGTGGAACTCGATCCCGCCTCCGCCGATGCGCACGCCTCCCTCGCCTTCGTCTCTTTCTGGGGAATGTGGGACGCGAACGACGCGGAAAAAGAATTTCGGCGCGCCATCGAACTCGACCCCAATAACGCCAAGGCCCATCACTGGTTCGCAACGTTTCTGCATGGGATTCGCCGCCACGACGAGGCACTCGCCGAAATCGAAGTGGCTCGGAAACTTGATCCCAACGCGTCGTCCGTGCTCGCCGACAAAGGACTCCTGTTGTGGGAGGCGGGACATCGCGAAGAGGGAGTGCAACTGCTGAAGCAGCTCGAGGCGGCCGAACCCGGTTTCGCCTCGCCGCATCGCTACCTGCGGTTTGCTTACTTCGCTACCAACGACGACCGCAACTACCTTGCCGAATTCAAAGCGGAAGCGCTCCTGACTCACGACGACTTACAGCTCGCGCAGGCGGCGGCAGCGGAGAAAGGTTTCGCGGCCGGCGGAGATCGCGGCATGTTGCAATCGCTGCTGGCCGAGCAGATGACGCTCTACAAGAGCGGAAAGTTGTCGCCCTTCATCATCGCCGAGACTCAGGGCCGGATGGGCAATGCAGATGAGGCGCTCAAATATCTGACGATGTGTGTGCAATCGCACGACGCCCTCACGCTGAATATGAGTGAAGACGAGAACTTCAACAGCCTGCGCCACAATCCCGCCTTCGAAAAACTGATCGCCATCATCGGATTGCCGCCGGAGCGGTGAGCGCCGGTTTCGAAGACAGCCATCTCAGCAGGGCCTACGCGCGTTCGTAGAAGCGGAAGAACAGCGACTGCTTCGAGACCGGCTGGGCTTTCTCTGTGAGTGCGGCCATCTGCTGCTGGCTGAGCGGAGTAAACTCGCGCGCGAGTTGCACGTTCTCTTCGAGCTGCGGAATCGAGTCGCATCCGATGATCACGGTGCTGACCGGCAGCGAGAGCGAATAGTACATCGCCTGACGCATGACGAGTGTGCCGGGAGTTGGCGCGAGCACCATGCCTTCCCACGAATGTTTCTGCTGCTCGATCGGCGGCGGCGTCCACGTCGAGAGAATGCGGCCGCGCGCCGGAACTTTCATCCCGATAATGCCCATCTGCTTTTCGACGGCCAGCGGCAGTAACTGCTCGGAGAAGCTGAAGTGATGCGGATCGGCCGCGTTCACCGCCATCAGGATCGTGTCGAACGGATAGCGATGAATGGCTTCGATGAGGGCGTCGGGCCTGTAGTGGCCGGTGATGCCGAGATAGCGCACGATCTTCTGGTCGCGCGCCGCGAGCAGCGCCTCCATCGCACCGCCCTTGGCAAAGATCTCGTTGATGTCAGTCATCGTGCCGATGTCGTGCAGTTGCCACAGGTCGATGTGATCGGTCTGCAGCAACTTCAGCGACGTCTCGAGCATCTGCATCGAGCCATCGCGCGTGCGCTCTTTCGTTTTCGTCGCAAGGAAAGCTTCGGCGCGGCGATGCTTCATCACTTTGCCGACGTATTGCTCGCTCCATCGCTCAGGGCCGCCGTAGATCGACGACGTGTCGATGTAGTTCACGCCAAGGTCGAGTGCCTTCTCGATGATCGGCACGGCGATGTCTTCGTTGTGCGGGCGCTCGAGTGAAGCCTGTCCGCCCAGGCTGAAGATGCCGACCTTGTATCCGGTCTTGCCGAGATTGCGCGTGGGCATGGCCTCGCGCCGAGGAGATTCGCCCGCCGCAGTTGTTGCCGCCGCCGCAGGCATCTTCGGAAGCGCCGCCGAACCGATTACCGCCGCCGTCATCAAGCCACTGGATTTAAGAAATGTTCGCCGGTTGCTGCGAGAGGACTTGCCTGTGGGATTCTTGCTCATGGTGTGTCTCCGTGCCGATCGGACGCCCGAAATTCACTGATACGCCGTCCGGGAGTGCGCGTCAAGGATCGGGCGCACACTCTCTCAAATCTCTAGCAGGAACTCCCATCCTGAGTTGTGGGTTACGCATCGGCGGATTATGAAGTGAATTGAAAAGTACGAAAATCCTGAACGGGTGGGAAACGCTCTCAGGATTTGCCGGAAGGTAGCTTCGCGGCTTTCTTCTGATGGTTCGCTTCCAACTCGATTTCCATGCCTTCGGCTGCCGCGCGTACTTTGGGATAGTAGCTCAGCGCGTCTTTGACAACCTTGTCGACGATCTCGTCCGTGTGGTCGGGATCGTGATGGTAGAGAATTAATTCCTTGGCGCCACTTTCCATGACGACGTTGATGGCCTCGCGCCAGTGGCTGTGTCCCCAGCCGCGGCGGCGCGCTTCGTACTCTTCTGGAAGATACTGCGCGTCGTAGATCAGAATGTCTGCGCCTTCGGCCAGCTTGCGGACAGCTTTATCGAAGTTGGCGTCGCCCGGTTCATTGTCGGTGGCGTAGACGAGCACGCCTTCATTCGTCTCAAGACGGAAGCCCAGGCATCCTTGCGGATGATTCAGCCACGCCGTCTTGATCTTGATGCCGTCTTCCATGGGCAGGCAGCCGTTTTCGATGTTGCAGAAATCCCGCTTCGCCTGCATCTGGTCGAGGTTCACAGGAAAATAGGGCGAGGCCATTTGCTCGGTCATGACCTGCTCGAGGCTGCGCGTGCGGTTCGAGGAGTGAAAGAAAAACTGGCTGTTGGGACTGTCGTAGAGCGGGCGGAAAAACGGCATGCCCTGAATGTGGTCCCAATGAAAGTGCGAAACAAAAACGTGCGCCATGAACGGACGGTCGCCGAACTCGCGCTCCAGCTCGTGGCCCAGCACGCGGAATCCAGTGCCGCAATCGAAGATGTAAATGCGATCGCCAAGACGCACCTCGACGCACGAGGTGTTGCCCCCGTAGCGCAGGTTCTCGACTTGTGGAGTGGGCGTAGAGCCGCGCACGCCCCAAAACTTAATTCGCATACATTCGAATGTTGCTTAGTCCGTAATCTTCGACCGCGAAAACCGTCCCGTCAATTCGATTGCTGGTTCTGCATTCGTGGTTCGTACTGGCAACCGATTCGTCCTGTGTTACTTCATGCGCTTCAGTCATCCCGGGCAAAGGCAAACCGTAGGCTGACGCAAAATGCTCATAATACTCAGGATACTCACGATTTTAGCGTGTATGACGGAGCCAACAAGTGACCAAAGTTTGCCTGGCTGGGCTAAATGGATGCCGGGGTACTCCTTTCATTTGATTCGCGTCGTGATTCGTTGAGCCTCGGATGCCGGCGAGCCGCAAGTGAATCCAGCAGCGGTCGCCTATAATAAAAAACCCGCCGTCTGGTGCACGGCCCACTTTGTGGAGGCCGCAGCGCCGTGACCGCGGTATTGATCGAAAGCCATGCTGCAGCCGGACTTTAAACAGTTCTCCCGTCTCGCGCGCGAGGCCACGCTAGTTCCGGTGGTGAAGTCGGTCAGCGCCGACTTGCTCACCCCGGTTTCCGCCTTCCTGGCCATCGCGCACAACGAACCGCACGCGTTCCTGCTGGAGTCGGTGGAGAGGGGCGAGCAAATCGGGCGCTACACATTCCTCGGCGTGCGGCCTTATATGCGCGTCACGGCGCACGAGGGAACGGTCGAGATTGAGCGCGGACGGAAGCGCGAGGTCGTTCGGGAAAATGTATTCCAGGTCGTGAAGCGATTGCTGCACGAGCATCGCCCGGCGAACGTTCCGGGACTGCCTCCGTTCACCGCTGGAGCCGTGGGATATTTTGCCTACGATGTCGTGCGGCAACTGGAGAGAATCGGCGACCACGCGAAGGACGATTTATCGCTACCCGACGCCGAGTTGATGTTTTTCGATCGCCTGCTGGCGTTCGATCATCTGCGCCACCAGATTCATATTGTGGCCGCAGCCGACGTGTCGCGCGAAAGCCCACGGGCTGCTTACACTCGCGCACTGCGCGACATTGCAGTGTTAGAGCGGAAGCTGGCTGGAGGGCTGAGCCCGGCACTGTGGAAGAGGTCCGCGAAAACGAAAGCAGGCAAACTCAAGGTACACGCCGGAACGCGCCGCGAGGCGTATATGCGTGGGGTGGAGCGATGCAAAGAGTACATTGCCGCCGGTGACATTTTTCAGGTCGTACTCTCGCAGCGGCTGGATTTCACGCCCGAGGTGCCGCCGTTTGATTTGTATCGCGCGCTGCGCCAGGTGAATCCGTCGCCGTATCTCTACTTCTTGCGCTCGAACGACACTCACATTCTCGGGTCTTCTCCAGAAATGTTGGTGCGAGTCACGGGACGCAAGTTGGAGTATCGTCCGATCGCCGGCACGCATCCACGCGGCCGCGACGAGGCCGAAGATCAGCGCCTGGAACAACTGATGCGTAATGACGAAAAAGAGCGCGCCGAGCACGTGATGCTCGTCGACCTTGGTCGCAATGATCTGGGGCGTGTCAGCGAATACGGGTCGGTGAAGGTGAAGGATCTGATGTATGTCGAGCGCTACTCGCACGTCATGCACCTGGTCTCGGCGCTGGAAGGCACGCTGCGCAAGGATCTCGACGCGCTCGACGCCTTCGCTGCGTGTTTTCCTGCAGGTACGCTCAGCGGCGCTCCGAAAGTTCGCGCCATGCAGATCATCGAAGAACTAGAACCAACGCGACGCGGCATTTACGGCGGATCGGTTTTGTATGCGGACTTCGCAGGGAATCTGGATTCGTGCATCGGCATCCGTACGCTGCTCATGCAGGGGAAGAAAGCATATCTGCAGGCAGGCGCGGGCATCGTCGCCGATTCCGATCCCGCGACCGAGTTTCAGGAGAGCATGAACAAGGCGCAGGCCGTGCTGCGCGCGGTAGAGAAGGCGAGAAGCGGTGAACAGTGATCAGTGGTTAGTGGTTAGTGATTAGTGGATAGTGAGGGCTTCGCCCCGTACCATTTTGGAATTTCCTCACACGTTTGTGACGTTTGTCACAGCTTTCTCTTCGATTTCCTGTGCAGAATTGTCGTCATGGGTTGTGTTCCCATCAGTGTGCAGTCTTATCGGGATCTGATTGCGTGGCAGAAGTCGATGGCTCTCGTCATGGAGGTTTATCGCAGTACCCGGGGGTTTCCGGCGACGGAGATCTATGGCCTGACTTCCCAACTCCGACGAGCCGCGGTGTCAATTCCCAGCAACGTCGCCGAGGGGCAGGGTAGAAGGTCAACCGGGGAATTTAAACAGTTTCTCGGGCATGCTCGCGGCTCGCTCTCGGAAGTAGAAACGCAGATTCTGATTGCCCGGGATCTGTGCTATCTAAGTCCGGAACAAAGCGAGTCTCTGCTTTTCAGAACCGCAGAGCTTGGTCGCATCATTCACGGCTTGTTGGTTTCGCTAGATCGGCGGAAATAGCAATCACTATTCACTATTCAGTATTCACTAACCACTAGTCACTGATCACTGCTTTAGGAAATTTTCGACCAGCTTCTTGCCTGCGTCGGTCAGCACGCTCTCCGGATGGAATTGCACGCCCTCGATGGGGTGGAAGCGGTGACGCAGGCCCATGATAGTTCGGCTTCCGTCTTTCTCCGTGGTCCATGCGCTGACTTCCAACTCGGCAGGCAGATCTTTCTCTTCGACGATGAGCGAGTGGTAGCGCGTCGCGGTCATCGGCATGGGGAGGCCTTGAAAGACAGTCTTGTTGTCATGCACGACTGGGCTGGTTTTGCCATGCATGAGGTGGGGCGCGCGCACGACGTGGCCGCCGAAGGCTTCGCCGATCGCCTGATGTCCCAGGCAAACCCCGAGCATGGGCGTTTTCGCGGCAAAGTGGCGAATCAGGTCGATGCTGATTCCAGCTTCGTGAGGCGTGCAGGGGCCGGGGGAAATCACAATCTTTTCCGGCCGCATGGCGTCGACTTCCTCGACGGTGACTTGGTCGTTGCGGCGAACCTCAACCTCCGCGCCCAGTTCTCCGATGTACTGGACGAGGTTGTAGGTGAAGGAATCGTAGTTGTCGAGTACGAAAATCAAACTTCGGACCTCGGACTTCGGACCTCGGACTTCAGACTTCAGACTTCGGACCTCCGACTTTCATGCCTGAAGCTTGATATCAGCTTACACCGAAGAAGACATGACTTCAGATTGTAGATTTTAGATTGCAGATTAAAAACCTTCTCTTCGAAATCTGCAATCTAGAATCTTCAATCTGAGATCCCTAAAATCGCTCACTCCCTGAACGGGCCACGGACTGACCCAAGGGTGGTATTGACCCCGGCGCTTGCAGGGAGCATCCTCTTTAATCAAGTTCGTAGGGCAGTCGACCGTCACTTCGCGCCACTTTGGAGGGAACGCATGGCTGAGCCTCAGCAGGAGAAGCGTGCCGCCCGCCGCTTCGCACTTCGCGTACCCGTTACCGTTGAACCGGGCGAGAACGAAAGACAGACCGTCCAACTGCGCGACGTGAGTGCGCGGGGCATCTGCTTCTATCTCGATACCGCCGTCGCGCAAGGATCGTCCATCGGATTCACCCTGACGCTTCCGCCCGAGATCACTCTTACCGAAAGCATCCGCGTGCAATGCAAGGGGCGCGTCGTGCGAGTCGAAGACGCGCGGGACGACGGCAAACTCGCGGTGGCTGCTGTCATCGAGGAATACGAATTCCTTCCAGAAGCGTGAAGGCGGATCGAGGCTCCTAGACCCAACACCTAAGACCCGACACCGTCCGCTTCCTCTCTCTTTCTCCCACGCCTTGCAAGTGATATGTTTCCATCAAGCTTCCAGCGAGGGACCTTTGCGGCGACGTGTGTTCAAACTTGTGTGCGTGATGCTGGCGGCGCCGCTGCTGGCCGGCGCAGTTGCCGCGCAGACGTTCGGTCCGCCGCCGCTGGTGAGGAGCGTGCGCATCGTGCACGAACGCGGTGTGCCCGCGGTCGAGATCCTCTCCAGCGGTCCCGTCATTCCTGAGGTCAGTGCGCTGGATTCGCCGCCGCGGCTTGTTATCGATCTGCCCAACTCCCGTCTGGGCGCGGTCCCGAAGAAGATTGAAATCAAGCAGGAGAACATCCTTGCGATTCGCGTGAATCAGTACCAGCAGAACCCTCCGGTCACGCGCATCGTGCTCGACCTGCTCGCGCCTTACGGCTACACGTGGGACGGCGCCGGCAATCGGCTGATGGTCCGCCTCAAGCCTGCCGAAGATGTGAACGCCGGCAAGAAGCCATCGCCTGCTCCGGCCACGGCGTCCACGCTGGCGGCGGGAACTCGCTCCCGCTATTGTTCCAGTGACAGGTGGAACTGGATCGTTGGTGGTCGCCGACAGCCGCATCGGGTCTGGTTCGTCGATGACCGCGGGAGCCGACACCGCAGTCCTGCGTCTGTCGCGCGGCGGAGAAGTTCGCGTTTGTCCCGGGACTACTGTTTCGGTGACGCCGTCGCAAAACAAGCGCGACATCATGCTCGGGCTGAGTACGGGAGCGATCGAGACGCACTATGCGCTCGATGCTTCTGCGGATTCCGTGCTGACTCCGGATTTCCGAATTCTCTTCGCGGGGCCGGGGCAATTTGATTACGCCGTCAGCGCCGACTCGCATGGCAATACTTGCGTGCGAGCGTTGGCGGGCAATACTTCGTCGGTGATCGTGTCGGAATTGATGGGCGATCGCATTTATCAGGTGAAACCGACCGAGCAGGTTGTATTTCATGCGGGCCAGATCGACAAGGTCGACAGCAATGTTCCGGTAGAGTGCGGATGTCCTGCGCCGCGGTCCGTGCTGCAAACCGATACTTCCGCTCCGCCGAAACCTGAATCCGAGTTGCCGGTGAACGCGCGTCTCGGTGGATCTTCGACACCTGCGGAGAACGCGTCTGGGAATTCTTCGGCTGAGGCGAGTGGATCGACGACGTTATCGAACGGGCCAGAGACGCAGCCAGTGCCTCCGTCGCAGCCGGGCGAGGTGCATGTGCAGGTAGACGCCCCGTTGGTATTCACGGCGAAGAGCCGCGCAGCGAAAGCTGCGCCGCCACCGCCGATTCCGGTGGTTGAGGAAATGCCGGCTGAAGATTTGTCAGCGCGGCAGATTTGGCTCGCTCCCGTGGTGCAGCCTCCTCCGGCTCCGGAGAAGAAGGCGGAGAACCATGGATTCTTCCATCGGCTCAAGGGATTCTTCGCAGCGATCTTCCGGTAGAGGTGATTCGTGGTTGTGGTCTCGAGGTGAGTGTGAATACGAAGTGGTTGGACCACAGATTTTTTTTGCGAATTCTCTAAATTATTGAATTCATGTGAGTTAGGTATGGCAGATCTCGACCCATCCGGCCAAAATCTTGAGGGGAAAGGGGTTACAGGTAAAATCTTGCGGAATAAGGAGTTAGCCTGGGTAAATGGGCCGGTTTCGGGTCGGACCGGTCGGTTTCCCGGGTAATGGAGGGGTTGCCGCACGAGTTAGGTTTGCGCTTTTCGTATCCCAGGGTCAAGGTTGTTCGTCACAGGAATTGGGAAAATTTGTGCGGAAGGCTGTGGAAAACATGACTGTAACGCGTGAAGGGGATGGATAAGAGGTGGATTACGAGCAGCCCGGAAGCCCACTGCTGTAATCACGCCGAGTACACATTTTGACCGCTGGTCAGTGGGCGTAACGCACCAGATGTCAAACGCGAATAACCCAAATGATTGCGAGGGCGGCAATCAGAAGTGTGAGTCCGATTAGAGTGGCCGCTGCCCCCACAGACCGAGCAGTCCCGCCCCTGTGATCGAAGTACCACCCCGACTTTGAGCAACAGCAAACCGCAGCCAGTCAAACCGAGCAATAATGCTAGGGACGTCCACTGCATAAGTTGAGAGGTTAGCACGCGCACAAGAGCACAACTATCGCAATCGGCCATTTCACAAGTGAGCCAGAGGAAAAACTTTTCCTCACGGTAGATGAGTGCTGGCGGCGTTTCGAAAGTTATCATTCAGCTACTCCGACGCGCACGTGTAATTCGCCGCGTCGTCGGTGCTGCCCTTGCCCGTATACCTCGCTACTTTGGGGTAAGGGCACAATGGATGCGTCCGTCCCGGGCGGGACGCAATGATCCGGTCCGGCGCCATACCGTTTTCCACCCAGGTCACGATCACCTGCATGTGGTCGAAGCTGCTCGCGCCCGGACCACCCGTGCAATGCTCCATCCCAGGAATCATGAATAGCCGGTAGAAGCTTGAGGTATCACCCATCTTCGTCTGTACGCTTTCAAAATAGTTCACGCTATTGAGCGGCGAGACCGCGGGATCGTTCCACCCGTGGTACTGCAGCATTTTGGCGCCGTGCTTCTTGAACCCGCTCAAGTCGGGATTGATCTGGTTGATCTCGGCACCGACCTTTTTGTCGGCATAAGCCACGTCCTTGTCGAAGTCGAAGGTTCGCCAATCCCACTTGTATCCATCAAAGACGAGATTCGCGAGGGTGTTTACCATGATTCCGTGCTGATAGTCTCCAGGCGGCACTTGTGTGCCTGCAATCCAGAGTCCCCAACCCGCTTCGCCGCCCCGCATGTAGCCTGGGAAAATCTGCTCGCCGGTCCGCGGATTCTTCGCACCCCCATACACCTTCCTTAGTCCCGCGATCTGCGGTGCGGTCAGGCACGAGTTGTTCTCCTCGCCCTTACACAAGAGTGTTTGCGGATCGAAGTGGCACTGTCGCGGATCTTCCAGCACGCCATCCTTCACGCCGTCGAGCGTGTCGCAATCCGCAAGCACGGCTGCTGTGATTGCCGGCAACTTGGCGGGCGCGATCATCGTGGCCGGGTCCTCATGAATCGCCTGCGAGATCCAGTTGCCGCCAATTTGCAGATGGACGAAGTAATTTCCTGGCGCCCCCGCCAGGATGCCGTCATAGTCGTCTGGAAAGCGTTGCGCCTCGCTCAGGCCCTGGCCGCCGCCCTCCGAGCAGCCATTCCAATATGCGTATTTCGCGGGAGCGCCGTAATACGCTGCGATTAGTCCCTTGGCCTCTAGGGTCATCAGATGAATCGCGCGCCACCCGAAGTCGACGACCTTCTCCGGATGTCCGAGAGCCCAGCTGCCGGTCGCCGGTGAACCGGTGTGCCCGGTATCGGTACCGGCAGTTGCATAACCGGCCCAGAGTGCTCCGGCCATCGCATCTTCGGCGATCGATCCTGCCAGACCGCCGTTGCCCACCGACTCCAGCCTTCCGTTCCAGTGCGATGCAGGCAGCCACACCTCAATTTTTATGTCGGAGTCTGCCGTCGGCCGCAAGGTAGCTAAGACGCGGCAGAACGCGGGCACGCTGATCGTCCTCGTGCTCAGCAATCCCTTCACCGTCAACGGCCCCGCGGGAATGGCTTGCGCGGAGTTGACCTCGCCATGGTCGATCTTGATCTGAGCCAGAGATCCGCAAGCCGACCCGCCCTTCGCTTGCAGGCAGAAAAAGGGAAGAAGAGAAATCACGGTGTAGACTGCTCTGAGCAGCGCATTTGCGTTGGGTTTCATGTGATGAAAACGTTCGGGCGGAATTCTAGCAGGACAAAAGCGATTCGGTATTTGCCTCCGCGAGCTAGCCGGAATCCAGCTTCGCCGAACGACCGACGCATCAAACCGGGTAGAGGGATGTCGCAGTAAGGAGGAAATCGACTGGAGTTACCCTTCTTGAGTAAGAGTAAACCAGAAGTGAATTGACGTAACCAAGGATAGTTCACTCATTGCGTTCCGAACGACGAGGTTCCCGCTTTTTCTTCCCCGATTTTCGATTCTTTTCGAGCCTCACCTTCCACGCGGTTTGCAACGCGCCTTCCAGGACATCCTCGTTTGCGGCTGCCAATCGAATGTGAGTGGCTCCATTTCTACCCCACCCACCGGCGATGGGAACAAAAACTTCCGGTAGCTCCTCAATAAACGTTGCTTGTTGCTCCCGAGTCAACATGAGGTTTCCAAAGCCTTGAGCCGCAGCGGCTAACGTAGCAAAAATTCGGCCACCAACGCGAAAGTCCGGCTGCCCCATGTGAGAACTCTCTTCGGCGCCTTCGAGGCTCAGAGCGATTCTTCGAAAGTCGTCTACTGTCATCGGTTGAGATGCTCCTGCATGCCCCGTAGTAGATTACCGCGCTGCCGCCGGACCCGGGATTTTGAGTGCAAGCCGATGTTTCGAGAGTTGACCCTACGGGTTGCTCTCGGGCACGATTCCAATGGGAACCGACGCAGCCAAGGAACCGTGAAGAGTCTTCGAAATCGTCAGGAGGTCGACGAGCTTCTCGCTCGCATTGAACTGCTATCTCCCGAAATGCGTCCTCTGTGGGGAAAATGTCCGCGCACCAAATGATCTTTCACCTGAACGATGCATTCAAGCTTTATTCAGGCGAGATCAGAGTCGCACCGCCGGGCTTTCCATATCCTAGCAAGCTCTTGAAGTGGCGATGCTTGTTAGTTCCGATTCAGTGGCCGAAAGGGTTCAAAACCGTTCCAGAAGTCGATCAGGAGCGAGGCGGTACTCGTCCAGTTGAGTTCCAGCAGGACCTCGCAGAACTTAGAGACCGAATCAATCGCTTCATACAGACTCCCGAGGGTTTCGCGTGGCCCAGTCACCCATACCTGGGCGCAATGTCCGCTCGCGAATGGATGCGCCTGGGTTATCTCCACACCGATCACCATCTCCGTCAATTCGGTGTTTAGGGGGCGGCGTTACCCGATGTTGCGGGGCGACTTTTTCTTCCACGTTTTCTTCCCCGGAAATCCTTTTTGTGCGTCGCCGCGTCTTACGGCGAGTTGGACTGACACACTCCTTCGGCAGGAGCGCGCGCCATGACTGCTGCTACTCCCGGACCTTCCGGGCCGAATATCTTTTCGCAATTTTCCGGCGACGGAGGTGGACTGGATCGCACGCGTCGCGAGACATTCGTCTTCTCGCTGATCGCACAGGCCGCGGTCATCGTGCTGCTCAGCTACTTCACTAGGTACGCCATTATCGGGTCGCCTCCACTCATCCAACAACTCGGCCATATCAAGGAGCTGCCGCTGGTTTTCTCGGGCAACGGCGGCGGAGGGGGCGGCACTCTCGACAAGCTTCCTCCATCGCACGGAGATCTGCCCAAGGCGTCGCTCGAGGTTCAGATTGTGCCGCCGACGGTGATGCGTCCCACCGAAATGCCCAAGCTTGCTGCGCCGGAGACTGTGGTCGTCGCGCCCGATGTGAAGCTGCCGCAAGGTGGGCAGATTGGCGATCCGCTATCGCAATTCATGCGGGTGGTTTCGGGAGGACCTGGTGGCCCCGGTGGATGGGGCGAGGGATGTTGCAACGGTGTGGGGCCATCGAAAGGGCCGGGATTCGGTAGTGGGCCGAGCGGGATTTATCCGGCAGGCGTGCATGGAGTGACGGTGCCGCAGGCGATCTACGATCCGGAGCCGAGCTTTTCGGAGGAGGCCCGAAAGTCAAAACAGCAAGGCATGGTCACGCTGTTGCTGGTGGTTGGAGCGGACGGTCACCCTTATGACATCCGCGTGCGGAGGAGTCTGGGCATGGGTCTGGACGAGAAGGCGGTCGAGGCCGTCAGCCGCTGGCGGTTCAAGCCCGCGACGTTCAACGGGCAGGCGGTGGCGACGCAGATTGAAGTGGAAGTGGATTTTCGGTTGTTCTGAATTGGACCTCGGGCGTCGGACCTCAGACTCCTGAGGTCCAAGGTCCGACGCCGATCTCTGTTATCCGCGATTGATGGCGCGGCGCAGGGGTTCCGCCTTTTCGCGAACTGTGTCGCGGAGATCTTCGGCCATGTCGACGCCGCGGCTGGCTACGTCGCGAACGCGGTCGCCGGCTTCGCGGACTTTGTCCTTTGCTTCGTCGGCCCAGTCTTCAACCGTATCTAAGGCGTCGTCGTAACCGCGTTTCAGATCCTTGCGAAGTTGCTTGCCGCTCTTGGGCGCCAGGAGGAGTCCGGCTAAGGCTCCGGCTCCCAGTCCAATCAGGAGAAATGTGATCGCTGTGCCAACATTGCTGCTATCTGAAGATTCATAACGTCCGATGCGCATGAGGAAGCCTCTTTTTTCCGCCCGCACGTGCGGGGCATGATTCGCGAAATTTGTGCCGTGATCCGATCCGTAGACAATTCTAGTCCTACGGCCGCGACGGGGCGAATCGAATCCAGCCTCGGCGCATCCGGCACAGCTTCGATGAGTTCGGGTCCGGGAAGGTTTCTTTTCCGGCGCAGGTGAGTGTAAAATAACCGTTTACGCCCCTGTGGCGGCGGAACTTGTGGCCTGCCCGCCTTCCGCCGGCAAAGCAAAGCGCAATCGTAGAAGGAGAGTTTTTCAGCGATGTCGATCCCTGCCACACAGCTTCGTCCCGGCATGATCATCAAGCACAACAATGATCTGCACTCTGTTTTCTCGGTCGAGCACCGCACGCCCGGCAACCTGCGGGCCTTCATCCAGGCCAAGCTGCGGAACTTGCGGACCGGTGCCATGTTCGAGCACCGCTTCCGCTCTCCCGACCCCATTGAAAAGATCAACGTCGATGAGGTCGAGATGCAGTTTCTCTATGCCGACGGCGACAGCTACTACTTCATGGACACGACGAACTACGAGCAGACGCACCTGACCAAGGAAATTCTGGGCGACGCGGTCGAATATCTGATCCCGAATCTTGAGATCAAGGTGGAGTTTTTCGATGGCAAGGCCGTTGGGATCGAGCTGCCGCAGACGGTCATCCTGACTGTGATCGAGACCGAGCCTGGGCTGAAGAGCGCCACCGCATCGAGCGTGACCAAGGCCGCGAAGACGGAAACCGGCCTCGTCGTGCAGGTTCCGCCATTCATTAACGAAGGTGAGAAGATCAAGGTGGATACTTCGGAAGGCGCGTACTTGTCGCGGGCGTAAAACCTTGATTTCAGATTGTAGATTTCGGATTTCAGATTGAAATCCTGTAGCTGATCTTCATTCTGCACTCTGAAATCAACAATCTTAAATCGTTTCTAGAAGCATGACCCCCAGCGAAAATAAAGTTCAGGCTCGCCGCTTCCTGGTTCGCGGGCGCGTGCAGGGCGTTGGATTCCGGTGGTTCGTCGAACGCGAGGCGCACCTGCTCGGCATCGCGGGATGGGTTCGCAACAATCACGACGGCAGCGTGGAAGTGCTGGCGCAGGGCACCCGCGACCAGTTGTTGGGCCTGCATTCGCGGCTACGCGAAGGACCGCGCGCGGCGCGCGTGGATGCCGTTGAAGTATCGGACCTGCAGCCGGTCGCAGGCCTCAGTTCATTTCGCATTGAAGGAGCGTGGTAGATGTCGAGTGTCTCTTCGTCCCCGGTATCGGCGTCGGAAGCCGATCGCCTCAAGAAACTCATTCGTGAAGTCGCGGACTTCCCCAAAAAGGGCATACTTTTTTACGACATCACCACGCTGCTGAAAGACAAGACGGGGTTCGCCACGCTCATCGACAAGCTGTCGGAGCGCTACGTTTCCCAGGACATCGATCTGGTGCTGGGGATGGAAGCGCGCGGATTCATTTTCGCTCCGGCATTGGCGTATCGCCTGAACGCGGGATTCGTACCGGTGCGCAAGCCGGGCAAGCTTCCCGCCGAGAGCGCGAAGTACAACTACGCGCTCGAATATGGCACGAACACACTCGAGGTTCACAAGGACGCGATCGAGAAAGGTCAACGCGTGCTGATCGTCGATGACCTGCTGGCCACCGGAGGCACGGCCGAAGCTACTGCGAAGCTCGCCGAGTCGCTGGGCGGAAAAATTGTAGGCCTGGGATTTGTCATAGAGCTGGACTTCCTGCACGGCCGGGACAAGCTGAAGAGCTACGACGTAATGTCGCTGCTGCACTACGACAAGTAGAAGCGATTGTGAAAAGTAAAATCGGGGCCAGCGCAGGTTCGCGCTCGGCCCCGACATTTTTCTCGCAAGAATCTCGTCCTGCCTTATCTCCAGAGGCGAACTACGATCAGTCCCATGGCCGCCCAGAAAGTGGCACTGACCGCAACTGCGAGCGCCAGCCCTGAGACCGCGCCCCAGTTGATGCGTCCGCGCGAGACGCCCCGTTTCGATGAGTCATATTCCAGCCAGGACCGCAGAAACTGGGCATCGGGTGAAGTTCCGTTTGCGGCGTCCGAGGAACGTCGAACTGCCATGGTTACATTGATCCCACGGGTGCTTGTCTGGGGGGATAGCTGCGACAGTCGGTAGCTCATGAAAGCACCTCCTATTCGACACAAGCAACTGTTGGGCCAACTCGCCCAAAAATGTAACTCTTGAAAATTCAGTCGCTTTTGCTGGCATGCAGCATACGCACATTTTTGCATTGCGTCAAAAGCCCAATAAATCCCGCCAAAATTGTTCGATTTTCCGCACCTGAGGTCTAGAAAATCCATTTTCCTCTCTACAGGAAAATACGGGGGATGGCAGTATGCGGCGGGTTTCGCCTCCGATGTTTCAGTTCTCTGCGAGCGACAACTTCGACTCTTTCGGCAGATATCCCTTGCGCCGGAACCAGTCCTCCATGGCGTCGCGGAGTTGGTCGAGCGGCACGTTGGAGCCGATCTCCATCTGGCCGTCGGCGACGGGAAGGGTGTCGTCGAAGACGGTGGCATTGGTGAAGTTGCGCATGGAGAAGTTGTCGAGCCATTTCAGCGGGCAGGGAAGAAGGCGGCCGGCATCTTCGTACTGCACGCGAATCTTGCGGGCGAACATGGAACGATTTAACCACAGGGACGCGCGGTTTATGAGACGCATAGCGCCTGCAGCCATCTCGCGGTGCAAACCTCGCATCCACGGGTCCAGATGCCTCCGCTCGGGTGTCTAAATCCTGGAGGGTCCGCCTCGCGCTGCTAAGTCTCGGTTTGAAAGGCGGGCCCTCGTTTACGGAGGAGTCATGCGTTCTTTGAAAACCGCAGCATTGTGGCTGGCGCTTGCCCCGCTTCTATCTGGCCAATCTTCTACTCCCACCTCGTGGGCAGCTTCGACGGCAGCTCCGGGCGAGTCCGCCGCGCGCCTGCCCGTCACGCGTGTCATTCTCTACAAGAACGGCGTCGGATATTTCGAGCACTCCGGCCACGTGCGCGGCAGCCAGGATGTGAACGTCGACTTCACCACGGCGCAGTTGAACGATGTGCTGAAATCCCTCACCGTTCTCGATCTTGGCAAGGGACGCATCACCGGAGTGAGCTACAACTCGACGGCGCCGCTGGAGCATCGCCTCGGCTCGCTACGCTTGCCCGTGGGGGAGAATCCGACGACCGCGCAGTTTCTTGATGCGCTGCGCGGAGCGCGCGTGGAAGTCCGCAGCGGCTCCACGTCAGCCTCTGGACGCCTGCTTAGTATTGAAGAGCGCGAGGTGGCGGGGAAGGGATCGCCGGCTGCGGGCGACGGTGACTCGCAGGAGGGCCGCAGAGTTTCGCTGACGCAGATTTCCCTCGTGAGCGACGGCGGCGAGGTGCGCGTCTTCGACCTGACGCCCGCGACCAGCGTTCGCGTCATTGAGAAAGATGTGAATGAAGAGGTCGGCAAATACCTTGGCCTAGTCGCTTCGACCCGCGATCAGGACGTGCGGCGCATGACCATCTCGACTGCAGGAAACGGCGAGCGCGACCTCCTGGTCAGCTACATCAGCGAAGTTCCGGTTTGGAAGAGCACGTACCGCATTGTGATTCCGAACGATGGAAAGCCTTTGCTACAGGGATGGGCCATCGTCGACAACACCGTTGGCGAAGACTGGAAGAATGTCGAATTGTCGCTGGTGGCCGGCGCGCCGCAGTCGTTCGTACAGGAGCTTTCGCAACCGTACTACACACGGCGGCCAGTGGTGCCACTGCCGGAGAATGCCATGCTGACGCCGCAGACGCATGAGGCGACGATCGAGACGGAGGCTGAGAACGGTGCGCCGCCGCGCGTGGCGATCGGTGGCGTCGTCGGTGGCGTTCCGGGAGGAGTGCCCGGCGGCAGCATGGGCGGAGTGATCGGCGGAATCGCCGGCGGTTCGGCGGGCGGAGTGGGCGGGGGCACCTATCGCTTTTCCGCTCCTCCTCCACCTGCTGCCCCTCGTCCCGACGCCACCGAGATCGCCGAGTCGCTTGAAGAGGGCACAAGCGTCGGCCAATCTCAGGAGCTCGGCGACCTCTTCGAATACAAACTCAAAGACCGGGTCACCATTCGCAAGAATCAATCCGCGCTGGTGCCGATTCTTCAGTCGCGCATCGACGCCGAAAAGGTCTCGGTGTGGAATCCCTCGGAAAGCTCCGTCCTGCGCGCGCTCTGGGTCAACAACACCAGCAACCTCACGCTCGACGGCGGCAGCTTCAATGTGCTCGAGGGCGACGCCTTTGCTGGCGAAGGCCTCATGGACGCGATGAAGCCCGGGGAGAAGCGCCTGCTTTCTTATGCCGCCGATCTCGGCGTGCTCGTCGACGCCAAGCAGAAAGCCGAGAACCAGCACGTCACAAAAATTGTGATCGCCCACGGCGCGATGACGCAGACCACGCAGGAGCGTCAGGAGAGCCACTACACGATCCGCAATCGCGACACTGCGGCACGCACGGTTGTCATCGAGCATCCGGCGCGCTCGGGCTGGAAGCTCACCGACGACGAAACTCCCGCCGAGAGTTCCGCGTCGTTTCACCGTTTTCGCGTTGTGGTTGAGCCCAAGACGACAACATCGTTGGTGGTCAAAGAATATCGCCCGGTCTCGCAACGCTACATGCTGACCAACGTGACCGACGATGAGGTCAAGTTCTTCCTCGATCAGAAAATGATTAGTCCCGATGTGGAGAAAGCGCTGCGGCACATCGTCTCGCAAAAGGCCGAAGTCGCCGTGCTCGAGGCGGTAATCGCGGGACGCAAGGGGCAAGTTGCGAGCATCGCCGACGATCAGCAGCGCGTCCGTGAAAACATGAAAGCGCTGAAGGGAAGCGCCGAAGAGAAGGCGTTACTCGAACGCTATGTGCGCGAACTGAACGATCAGGAAGACCACGTGCAGTCGCTGCGTCGTGAGATTGCGGACCTGCAGCAAAAGCGTGACGCGGCCCAGAGCGCACTGAACCTGACGATCGAAGCGTTGCAAATGGAGGTGACGCTGTAGCGACGACTGGAATCGGCGCCTGTCACTATTTCTGCGCCGTTGGTCCTGCCGCTTTCACTTCGGGAGGGGCATCGAAGTTCTCGAAGTTCTTTGCGAAGCGGTTGCGCAGATCTTCGGCGGCTTTGTCGTAGGCGGCTTTGTTTGGCCAGGCGTTTCGAGGATTCAACACGATCGGAGGCACGCCGTGGCACCACTTCGGAATGGCGAAGCCAAAGGCGGGTTCAATCTCGAATTCTTCGCGGATGAGTTCGCCTTCGACGGCAGCGTCGACCATGGCGCGGGTGTAAGGAATCGCCATGCGTTTGCCGACGCCGTAGGGTCCGCCCTGCCAGCCCGTATTCACGAGCCAGCACTGCGCGTGATGCTCGCGCAGGCGGCGGCCGAGCATCTCCGCGTAAATCTTCGGGCGCAGCGGAAGGAACGGAGATCCGAAGCAGGTTGAGAACGTTGCTGTAGGTTCCTTCACTCCGGCTTCAGTCCCCGCGACCTTCGCGGTGTAACCCGAGAAAAAGTGATACATGGCTTGCTCGGGCGTAAGCTTTGAAATCGGCGGCAGCACGCCGAAAGCATCCGCCGTCAGGAAGACAACGTTCTTCGGATGCCCGCCGATGCCGGGAATCACTGCATTCTCGATGAAGTCAACGGGATAGGCCGCGCGCGTGTTCTCGGTCTTGCTGTCGTCGTTGTAGTCCGGAATGCGCGTGTGAGGATCGAGCGTCACATTTTCCAAAACGCAGCCGAAGCGCAGCGCGTTCCAGATCTGCGGCTCGTTCTTCTTCGAGAGCTTGATGCACTTGGCGTAGCATCCACCCTCGAAGTTGAAAACTCCATCGGCGCTCCATCCATGCTCGTCGTCGCCGATCAGATCGCGCGACGGATCGGCCGAGAGCGTAGTCTTGCCTGTCCCAGACAATCCAAAAAACAGAGCGCTCACACCGTTGTGTCCGACGTTGGCCGAGCAGTGCATGGGGAAGACGTTCCGCGGCGGCAGCAGAAAATTCATGATGCTGAAGATCGATTTCTTCATCTCGCCCGCGTACGAAGTCCCGCCGATCAGCACGGTGCGCCGGGTGAAATTCAACACAATGAATACTTCGGAATTCACGCCGTCCCGTTTGGGATCGGCCTTGAACTCCGGTGCGGCGATGACGGTGAACTCCGGACGATGATGCCGGAGTTCCTCCGCCGTCGGCCGTATAAATAATTGCCGCACAAATAAGTTGTGCCAGGCGTATTCGTTCACGATGCGCACCGGCAGCCGGTAGGCGGGATCGGCGCCGCAGAAAAGATCCTGCACGTACAAGCTCGCGGCCACGCAGGTGCTCCATGACGCGCTCGTAAAGCGCGTCAAACTTTTCGGGCTCAAACGGCTGATTCACCGCTCCCCAGTTCACCGTATGCGCCGTAGTTTCATCTTTGACGACGAACTTGTCTTTGGGGGACCGGCCCGTGCGGTTGGTATAACCCACAATGGCACCGTTGGCCGCCAACTTCGCTTCGTTGCGGCGGACGGAGTGCTCCACCAGCACCGCCGGCGAGAGATTGAAGTGCGTTCGGCCTTCGCTCAGCAACTCGGCTACGTCGCTGACGTGGACTGTGGTGGCCATTAAGATCTCCTCAGGAGGACGCCCAAATTAGGGCACAAAGCAAAACGAGTTATTCTGCCTCAAAAGGCGTCGGTCTGCCAAGGATTCGGATCACGGCGGAGTAATTTCTTTTATTCTACACAACGGGAATCGAAGGAGGAAGTAACAGGAGACCCGCTAGCGAGGTTCTGCCCGACGCTTAGTCGGAGGTCTTATAGTCGCAGGCTTTGCGGCAGGGTTCGCAGTACATGAGGCCGTCGTCGCAAATGCGAACGTCGATCACAGCCTGGCAGAGGCAGCAGAATTTCTCGCATTCGCATTGATTCTCGGGCTGTTCGCACTGCGCACAGCGATATTTCGCGGTTCCGGTTCCGGTGCTCATGCGATCAATGTAGCGCGCGGCAAGCGAGGTCGGAAAATGACCTTGGTAATGGCGACAACCTCCAAAAGTAGGCATGGGGCAAGGGGTTCGAGCCGCATACGATTTCCTCCTGCCCTATAATTTCCAGCAATGACCTTTCAGAGTCTGTTGGACGGCGCGGAAGTTCTCAGCCAGAGCGGAAATCCCGACGTCAGCAGTGTGGAATACGACTCGCGCCGCGTGAAGGCGGGAAGCCTGTTCGTGGCCATGCACGGCGAGTCATCCGACGGAAATAGCTTCATCGATCAGGCGATCCAGGCCGGGGCCGTCGCGATTGTGACCGACTCTGCGAGCGAGAAGCCGCGCGAAGGAGTGGCGTGGGCGGTCGTGCCGCATGGACGTCGCGCTTTGGCGCGCGTGAGCGCGAATTTCTACAAGCGGCCGGCGGAGCGGATTGCAGTCATCGGCATTACCGGAACGAATGGCAAGAGCACAACCGCATTTCTGATTGAGTCAATCCTCACCGCTGCGCAGAGAAAGAGCGCATTGATCGGGACGATTGAATATCACGTCGCCGGGAAAATCCTGTCAGCGCCGCACACGACTCCGGAAGCATTGGACCTTGCGCGCATTCTCAGCGCGGCATTGGGCGACGGGGCGAGTGATGCGGTCATGGAAGTATCCTCGCACGCACTGGCCCAAGAGCGCGTGTTCGGCGTTCCGTTTGATGTGGCTGTGTTCACGAACCTGACCCGCGATCACCTCGACTATCACAAAACGATGGACGAATACTTCGCCGCCAAGCGCGTGCTCTTCGAGGGTTGCGGCACCGACGCGCCTCGGGTCGCGGTGACCAACTTGGATGACGAATATGGCGCGAAACTCGCAGAGTTCAGCCGCAAGCGCAGCGCGATCGTCCTCACGTACGGATGGGAGCGTGGCGACTTTCATGCCGAGAAGGTGGACATCACGCCGCGAGGCACGCGCTTCGACATGGCTACTCCGCTGGGCAAGATCGCGATCTTTTCTCCGCTGATTGGGCGAGTGAACGTCTACAACATTCTTGCCGCCGCGGCCGCAACCTACGCGCGTGGTTGTAGTGCGAAAGCTATCGCTGACGGAGTTGATTCACTGACGCATGTGCCGGGCCGGTTTCAACGCGTCGACTGCGGCCAGCCGTTCACGGTCGTCGTTGACTATGCCCACACTGACGATGCGCTGCGCAATCTCACAGCGCTTGCCCGCGAATTCGTCTCACGCGCCGGTGCGGCAGGGAGAGTCGTCACCGTCTTCGGCTGCGGCGGAGATCGCGATCGCGCGAAGCGTCCGCTGATGGGCGAGGCGGCTGGGCGCGGCAGCGACTTTGTCGTGCTCACCTCCGACAACCCGCGCAGTGAAGATCCGCGCGCGATCATCAACGACGCGCTCGTCGGGCTGCAGAAGACTGGAGTTAAGTACAGCGTAGAGGTCGACCGCCGCAAGGCGATCGCGCTTGCGATTGGCGAGGCGCGCCCGGGAGACATCGTCCTGCTCGCCGGCAAAGGACACGAAAAAGTGCAGGTTACGCGCGAAGGATCGCATCCATTCGACGACGTTGAAGTGGCGCGGGAGGCGCTGCGCGCAAACGGATTCGAGTGTGCGCCCTCACCTGACGAAGGAAAACAGGCATGAAGCTGGCGCTCTCGAAGATCGCCGAATTCATCTCCGCCGCGGGTAATGTTCCGCTCGACTCGGTCGTGCAGGGCTATTCCATCGACTCGCGCTCAGTCAGGCCCGGCGAACTTTTCTTTGCGGTCAAAGGCGAGCGCCTCGATGGACACGATTACGTCAATGCGGCTCTCGAAAGAGGCGCGGCGGCCGCGGTCATCCGCAAAGATCAATTGCATCGCTATTCAGAGGGAACGCCTCTGCTCGCCGCGGACGATACTTTGGTCGCGCTGCAGACGCTGGCTACCGCCGTGCGCAAGGTGTGGGGCCAGCCGCTGGTCGGCGTCACCGGGTCGGCCGGGAAGACGACAACCAAAGAGGCGATCGCGCACGTGCTCGCTTCGCGCTTCCGCGTGCTCAAGTCCGAGGGCAACTTCAATAATCATTTTGGTCTGCCGCTGATGCTTCTGAAGCTGGAGCCAGAGCATGACGTGGCCGTGATCGAGATGGGGATGTCGCACGCCGGCGAGATTCGCGCGCTGGCGAAGATCGCGCAGCCAGAGATTGGTGTCGTCACTAACGTTGCTCCGGTCCACCTGGAGTTCTTTGATTCGCTCGCCGGAATCGCCCGCGCCAAATATGAATTGATTGAGTCGTTGCCTTCGAGTGGAACTGCAGTCCTCAATGCCGACGACGAATACGTTTCGCAATTCGGCCGCGAGTTCAAAGGGAAGGTCGTAATGTACGGTACAGGTACGATCGCCGGTGTGCATATTGACGTGCGCGCGGAAAATGTCGTGACCCACGGCATCGGAGGCTCGGATCTCGACATCGTCACACACAGTGGCCGCGAACGCGCGCGACTCGCCCTGGTCGGCGAACACAACATTCTTAATGCGCTGGCCGCGGTCGCCGTGGCACTGGCGCGGGGCCTTACTCTCTCCGAAGCAGTTGCCGCGCTCGCGACGCTCACGCCCGCCGACAAACGCGGGCAGGTTCTCCAACTGGGTAACATCACGGTGGTCAACGATTGTTACAATTCGAATCCGAAGGCGCTCAATGCGATGGTTGATGCTCTGGCCACGATGAAGGCCGGCCGGCGCATCGTGGTCGCCGGAGAAATGCTGGAACTGGGACCGTCAGGCGCGGAGATGCATCGCGCCGCGGGACGGCACATCGCCGAGAAGAAGATCGATGTTCTCATTGGCGTTCGCGGCCTTGCGCAAGCCATGGTGGATGCCGCAACGCAAGCGGGAGCCCGAGCGGAATTCGTCGCCACGCCCGAAGAGGCCGGAGAGTGGCTGTCAAGAGAAACGCGAGACGGCGACGTCGTGCTCTTGAAAGCCTCTCGCGGTGTGAAACTGGAAAAAGCACTGGAAGCATGGCAAGAAAAGCTGAAAGCCAATAGCTGAAAGCTGATGGCTAACAGCTGACAGCGGTACTCGGAGGCTGATTGCTCTACTGGCTGTTGTTCGTCAAGCTGCAACATTACGTCGCGCCGTTCCGCATTTTTCGCTACGTCACCTTCCGCACGGCGTTTGCCAGCCTTACCGCGCTGTTCACCGCGCTAATTGTCGGACCGCTCGTCATCGGACGCCTGCGCGAATTCCAGATCGGACAATATATTCGCGAGGAGGGTCCCAAGGCTCACCAGAAAAAAGCCGGTACTCCCACGATGGGCGGACTCCTCATCGTGATCGCGATCGTCGTCCCCACGTTGCTCTGGGCCGACCTGAGTAACCGCTTCATCTGGATTGCCGTCTTCTCCACCTGTGCCTACGCTGCCATCGGATTCACCGACGACTATACGAAGGTGACTCATCGCCGCAACCTCGGCTTGACCGCCCGCGCCAAGTTAGGCCTGCAGATCGCTACCGGCATTGTGGTGGCTTCCATGCTCATCGCCATGCAGGCGTATGGAATGTACTCGACGCGGTTGATCGTTCCGTTCTTCAAGCAATTTCATCCCGATCTCGTGGTCGGAAGCCTGGAGCGCTCTCCTCATCTTTGGCCGCTCGCGTTTCTCCCGTTCATGGTGTTTGTAGCGCTGCTGATCGCGTTCTCGTCGAACGCGGTGAATCTCACGGACGGTCTCGACGGCCTTGCCATCGGCTGCACTGTGATCGCGGCGGGTGCTTTGACCGTGCTTACTTACGTCAGCGGCCACGCAACGTTTGCCACGTACCTCGAATTGCAGCGCATGCCACAAGTGGCCGAGTTGACTATCTTCTGCGGAGCCATGGTCGGATCGTCCATCGGATTCCTCTGGTACAACGCGCATCCAGCCGAAGTCTTCATGGGAGATGTCGGATCGCTGGCCCTGGGCGGCGCGATCGGCACGGTGGCCGTGATCATCAAGCAGGAATTATTGTTGCCGTTCATCGGCGGGGTGTTCGTGATCGAGGCGCTCTCGGTCATCCTGCAGGTGGGATCGTACAAGCTGCGCAAGAAGCGTATTTTCAAGATGGCGCCCCTGCATCATCATTTCGAGTTGCTGGGCTGGTCGGAGTCGAAGATCATCGTGCGCTTCTGGATCGCGTCGCTGGTCTTCGCGCTGTTCGCGCTGACGACGCTGAAACTAAGATAGAGTCGAGCCACGGATTGCACGGATTTGCACTGATAAGATTTCCTGCTGTTTCTCTTTGGAGTGATCCGTGTGAATCCGTGTTGATCCGTGGCCAACGAAGTTGAATTTCTCGGTGACTCCGCGCCTCTGTGGTGAAATAGGTCTTAATGGAACTCAACGGCAAACGCGTGCTGGTGGTCGGCCTGGGAAAATCAGGCGTGGCGTCTGCCCTGTTCATGAAAGCGCACGGCGCCAAGGTCTCTGTCTCTGACACCAAGAGCGGCGACGAGCTGCGGAACGAAATCCCCGTCCTGCTCGATCACGGCATCACCGTCGAAACCGGAGGCCACGGCGACCGCACCTTCCGCGGGCAGGACTTGATCGTGGTCAGCCCCGGAGTTCCAGTCGACGCGCCTCCGCTGGTGCAGGCGCGCTCGCTCGGCGAGACCGTCATCGGCGAGATCGAACTCGCAGCGCAGTTTCTGCCCGGCCCCATCGTCGCCATCACCGGATCGAACGGCAAGACCACCACCACCACGCTCGTTGGCGAGATCATGACCGCCGCTGGATTTCCGGCGTTGGTCGGCGGCAACATCGGCACACCTGCGATCTCGCTGGCTGAGCGCGCTACTCCTGAGACGGTGATCGTGCTGGAAGTTTCGAGTTTCCAGCTGGAAACGATTCAAACCTTCCGCCCGAAAGTTGCGGTCGTGCTGAATGTGACGCCCGATCATCTTGACCGACACCGCACGCTCGAAGTCTACGTAAACGCCAAAGCGCGTATCTTCGAGAACCAGCAGGGAAGCGACTTCGCCGTGCTCAACGCCGACGATCCGACGTGCGTTGCGATGGCGGCTCGAACGCGTGCCCAGGTCTTCTGGTTCAGCCGGCAAAAAGAAGTGGAGCAAGGCGCATGGGTGCGCGACGGCAACATCGTCTTCCGTGATCAGCGCGGGCAGCGGGAAATCCTCGAGGTTTCTGAGATTCCGCTCAAGGGCGCGCACAATCTCGAAAACGTGCTCGCCGCCGTGTGCGCGGGCGCGCTCATGGGATGTGCTCCGGACAAGATCCAGCAGGCAGTGCACAACTTCAAAGCCGTTGAGCACCGTCTGGAATTTGTGGCGACCGTTCGCGGCGTCGATTACTACAACGACTCCAAAGCGACGAACGTGGATGCGACCATCAAAGCGCTCGAATCATTTCCCGCGAACATCCACCTGATTCTGGGCGGCAAAGATAAAGGCAGCGACTATACCGTTCTCAACGACCTTCTGCGCAAGCGCGTGAAGCGCGTTTACACGATCGGCGCGGCCGCAGCGAAGATCGAGTCGCAGATCGTCTCCTCGAAAAATGGCGGCCCCGAACTCGTCCACGCGGAGACGCTTGAAAACGCCATCCGCAAAGCGAACGCCGCAGCGCAATCTGGCGACATCGTCCTGCTGGCCCCAGCCTGCGCCAGCTTCGATCAGTTCAAAAGCTACGAGCACCGGGGGAAAGTGTTTAAGGAGATTGTCCGGGGGCTGGCGTGAGGTCTTCCGCGGGAGTTGCTTGACACCTCGATTCCCTGCTCATACGCTTGACCTATGGAAGTCCGCTTAACCCCCGATCAAGAATCATTTGTGCGCCAAGCCATCGAGTCTGGCCGGTTGCACCGCGCCGAGGATGCGGTGGAGGAGGCTTTGCGGCTGTGGGAAGAGCGCGAGCGGGCCCGAGCCGAAATCTTGGCTGCAGTCGATTTAGCGGAAGCTTCCTTGGCTCGCGGCGAAGGCCGCGTGATCACGACCAAGCAGTCGGCGAGGGAGTTGGCTCGCGAAGTCAATCAGCGCGGACGCGCGCGCCTTGGAAACCGGCGAGCCCCGCGCCGCTGATGCCCCTCCGAATTGCTCCCGAGGTGGAATCGGAGCTTGACGCTATCTGGTCCTACGTTGCCATCGAAAGCGGTGAACCCGGCCTCGCAGAGCGTCTGATCGATTCCATCACCGACCGATTCTTCATGCTCGCGAAACATCCGTATCTCGGTCGACGCCGCGATTACGATCTGCGCCTTGGCCTCAGGAGCCTATCCGTTGCTGGGTACGTCATTATTCATCGCATCGACGCGGGAGACGTGCTCATTCTTCACGTAGTGCACGGGCGACGGGATATCAAGACATTGCTCCAGCAGTAAACATCCAACAGCCCGTGTTCACTGCCGCCTCCCATCAGAACCAAAACAAGCAACAGTCCAGCCTGAACAATCCGATTTCTCTCTCCGTGTCTACCGTGACTCCGTGGTGAAATGAAATCCCATGGCGAAGCGCGTCAGTGTCGATCGCTGGTTATTTACCGTCACCATGCTCCTCGTGTTTGTCGGCTTGGTCATGGTCTTCTCGGCGTCGGCGGTGATGGCGCGTGAGCGCTTCGGTTCGCCCTATGCATTCCTGTCGAAGCAGTTAGTCTGGGCCGTGGCGGGGCTCATCGCCATGGTTGTCACCATGCGCGTCGACTATCGCCGCTACAAGAATCCCGCAATCGTCTTCTCGCTGATGGGCGTGACCACGCTGCTGCTGATCTCGGTTTTCTTCCTCGACCGTTCGCACAACACGCATCGCTGGATCCACGCCGGCGGATTTTCCTTTCAGCCATCGGAACTGGCCAAGCCGATGTTGATTCTGTTTCTCGCTTACTTCCTCGAGAGTCGCGCCAAGTCGATCGATGACGTACGCAACACGCTGCTGCCCGCGGCAGCGCCCGTGCTCGTGTTTCTGGGACTGATTGTGCTGCAGCCCGATCTCGGCACTTCGATCGCCTGCGCGGGAATCGCGGCTTGCATTCTGTATGTCGCTGGAATGCGCCTACGCTATTTCGCCTACGCCTTCGGCGCGGCCCTGGTGCCGCTGTATTTTCTGATTTTTCATGTGAGCTGGCGGCGCGACCGCATCCTGGCGTTTCTGAATCCGTATGCTGACCGCCAAGGCAGCGGCTTCCACATCATTCAATCGTTGATTGCGGTGGGCACGGGCGGCGTGACCGGCGTGGGCCTGATGGAAGGGAAGCAGAAGTTGTTCTATCTGCCCGAGCCGCACACGGACTTCATTTTCGCCGTGACCGCCGAAGAGTTAGGCCTGGTCGGCGCGATGTTCGTAGTGGCGTTGTTCGCGATCTTCCTTTGGCGCGGAATGCGCGCCTCGTGGCGCACCGAAGACTTGTTCGGACGATACCTGGCCGTCGGCGTAACGAGCATGGTCGTGCTGCAGGCTTTTATCAACATCAGCGTCGTGCTCGGCATGCTGCCGACCAAGGGGATCCCCTTGCCGTTTGTGTCCTACGGGGGATCGTCGCTGTTCGTGACCCTGGCCTGCGTGGGAGTGCTGCTGAATATCACGAAGCAGGCGGAGTGATGAGATTGGGCCTAGTCCGTACTCTTAATATGTCGGCGAATCCACTCGAGGATTTTCGCGAATCGAAACTCCTGACGCTCCAGCGATCCCTCGATGAACTTATGTCCTTCTTCGGCCGCTACGTCGATGTAAAAACCATTGCGGCGTAGAAAAACGTCAGCCGCGGTAAATGCGATTCGCTTGTTGCCGTCGAGGAAGCCGTGGTTCATCCCGAGAGACTCCATCAACGCCGCCGCTTCTTCTTCCACCGAATTGTAGTAACCGGTCTGTGGACGGAATACTGCAGCCTCGATTGCGCCTGAGTCGCGCACCCCATGCAATCCGCCGAAAAGCTCAATCAGGCGGTGCTGCATGTGGTACACCTCGGCCACGGTCAGGTATTCGGAGGGCATTTACTTCGCTAGACGACCGAGCAGTTCGCGATTGCGCGCGACGGATTCTTCAAAGGCGTCCATGACCTCGCGACGCACGAGGTGTTGCGAGGGTACAACGTTGTGTAGATAGAAACGGAGCGCCTGCTCCAACACGTAGCGCTGGGTTTGGCCATTGCGTTCTGCCGTACCCACGAGTTCGTTGTAGAGGACCGCATCGATTTCGGGAGTGAACTTCTTCGTAGTCGCCATTGATGAAATTCCTGTCTTTTACAATTATATTGTTTTTTCTTGATCAGTCAAGATAAACCACGATAGCTGCGTAGATAACTGAAAAAAGATGGTTTATAGTCGATCTATGCGCGCAATCCTGGCGGGCGGCGGTACGGGCGGACACGTGATCCCGGCGCTGGCCATCGCCAGCCAACTCAAGAAAAGTTACGAAGCCGAGTGCCTGTTCATCGGCACCGCGCGCGGCATTGAGAATCGACTGGTCCCGGCCGCGGGATATCCACTGCAACTGGTGCGCGTCGGGGCTCTGAAAAACGTCAGCCTGATGACGCGGTTGAAGACCTCTTTCGATTTGCCCCGCGCTGTCTGGGACGCCAGCCGCATGCTGAACGAATTCGCTCCCGACGTCGTGATCGGCGTTGGCGGATACGCTTCCGGTCCCGCGATGCTCGCCGCCGTGATCAAGCACATTCCCACGCTGGCCTTCGAGCCGAACGTCGTGCCTGGATTTGCGAATCGCATGGTGGCGAAGTTCGTCTCCGGTGCGGCGGTGCACTTCGAGGAGACGGCAAAGTATTTTCGTCACGCCGAAGTTACGGGAGTCCCGGTGCGGCAGGCGTTTTTCGATATCGCTCCGAAGCGCGGCGGGACTCCAACTCTGCTCGTTTTCGGCGGCAGCCAGGGCGCGCACGCCATCAACGATGCGATGATTCGCTGCCTGCCTGTGTTGCAGCGCGAGGCGCCGGGCATTCACATCATTCATCAGACCGGCGAGCGTGACTATAATGACGCGCTGGCGGCGTATCGTTCCTTCGAAGAGGCGGCGGAGGTTCACAAGTTTATCGAAGACATGCCCGCAGCCTTCGCCCGCGCCGATCTGGTGGTATGCCGCTCCGGCGCGAGCACGGTCGCGGAAATCGCCGCAGCAGGGAAGCCGGCAGTCTTTGTTCCGTTCCCGCGCGCGGCCGATGATCACCAGCGTATCAACGCCGAAGCGCTGGCCAAGCACGGCGCAGCAGTCGTAGTCGAAGAATCGAAGCTCGAAGGAGTCTGGCTGGCGGAAACGATTGCGACCCTGCTGCAAGACCCGCGCCGCCTGCAGCAGATGAGCCACGCAGCAAGAGAACTGTCGCATCCGAACGCAGCGAGCGACATTGCCGCAATGGCAGCGCGATTGGCAGGGATAGAAGAATTAGCCACGGATTGAACGGATATACACGGATATTTCTTAGTTTCTTGATTTTTCTAAGTTGTGGGGTTATCCGTGTGATCCGCGAAAATCCGCGGCGAAAGAATTTGACTTATGTTCGCGAAAATCCAGCACATCCATTTCGTAGGCATCGGCGGCATCGGTATGAGTGGGATCGCCGAGGTCCTGCTGAATCTCGGCTACAAAGTTTCCGGCTCGGACCTGAAGAGTTCGGCTGTCACGCAGCGGCTGGCCAGCCTGGGCGCGACCACGTTCGAAGGACATCGCGCCGAAAACATCGCAGGCGCGGAAGTCGTCGTCACCAGTTCCGCTATCGCGACAGAAAATCCCGAAGTCACCGAAGCGCATAAGCTGCACATCCCGGTCATCCAGCGCGCGGAGATGCTCGCCGAACTCATGCGGCTCAAATACGGCATCGCCATCGCCGGCATGCACGGCAAGACGACCACAACTTCGATGGTCGCCGCAGTGCTCGCGGGCGGCGGGCTCGATCCTACGGTCGTCGTCGGCGGACGCGTCGACGCCATGGGATCGAACGCGCGTCTCGGCAAGTCGCAATATCTCGTTGCCGAGGCCGACGAGAGCGACCGGTCGTTCCTGAAATTGTCCCCAATACTTTCGGTCGTCACCAATATCGACCGCGAACACATGGACTGCTACCGCAACATGCGCGACGTGAAGAAAACGTTTCTCGACTTCATGGACCGCGTGCCGTTCTACGGCATGATCGTCGCCTGCAATGACGATCCGCTGCTGCGCCGCCTGCTGCCCGAAGTGCAGCGGCGCACGGTGACGTATGGGACGAAGCGTGGGTCGGATTTTCTGATCAAGGTTCCCGCCACGGATTCCCATGTCTCGCAAAATCGGCGAGACATGGGGCGTCCGCCTTCGGAGAGTTCACCGCTCAGTCATTTTATGGTCCGCTATCGCGACCAGAACCTCGGCGAGTTCACGCTGCACGTCCCGGGCGTACACAACGTGCTGAACGCGACCGCTGCAATCGCCGTCGGCGTGGGCCTCGACGTTAGCGTCGATGCGATCCGCACCGCGCTCGATCAATTCCGCGGCGTCGATCGCCGATTCCAGTTGCGCGGACGCGCTGCCGGCGTGAGTGTCATCGACGACTACGGCCACCATCCCACCGAAATCAAAGCCACGCTAGCCGCGGCGCGCCAGTGCGGCTTCGGCAAGATTCACGTCATCTTCCAGCCGCATCGCTACACTCGCACCCGCGACTTGATGGACGAATTCACCACCGCCTTCGCCGACGCCGATTCGCTCTTCGTCCTCGACATCTACGCCGCGAGCGAGAAGCCGATCGAGGGAATCACCGCAGAAATCCTGGCGCAGCGAATCGCCGAGAAAAGCGGCAGGCCGGTTCAGCACGTAAGTTCTTTCGCCGACGCAGTGTGTGCAGCCACGTCGGCCGCCCAAGAAGGCGACATGATCCTCACGCTGGGCGCAGGCAGCGTCTCGCAACTGGGGCCAATGATCGTGGAAAAGTTGAAGGACCGGGAAACCGCACTGACAGGGGTGGGGGGCTGAATCTTTCGGCAGTTCGATCACGCCTCAAATCGCTCCGATCCAAATCGAACCGAAAGCAATCGAAATTTGAACTCTATCGCCTGGTTTTGTCAGTCATCACGGAACTCGGGGACTCTCGGTGGGGTCTAGACTATTTGGGGTGACCTACATCAACTCAAACAGGACCGATACCCGTCATCGATCACGAGCCACCTTGCTCTGGGTAGTTCGACTGGTCATCATATCGATTGTTGGTAGCTGGCTATCCTTATATCTCGACTCGATCTATCAGCGTCGCAGGGCCGAAGCCCTATTTGCCGACCTGAAATCTCTCAACTTCGCGACCGCTGGCTTTCCTGAAGTTCGCGACATCATGGTTCGATATGGGGGCAGGGGCCTTCAACCGAAGTTACAACCCCGCCTCCCTGACTTAGGCGACCCGATGATCGACGAGCACGGCAACGTGACCTTTCCCTATACGGTTCCGTATGGGGAGCGCTCCTGCACACCGCAAAATTGCACGTTTCTCCTGCAGATTATGACCGCACTGCCACGCATCCCAATCCTAGACAGAACGGCGCAATTCCTCTATACGACCCTGCCTTATATCGGGGTGCGCTCATGGACTGCCGCCGCGTTCTTTCGAGTTCGAAACGGAAAGCTAGATAGCAGCCAAACGGGAGTCTGCGAATTTAGGATGGAACGCATAGATTCCAGTGAGTATAAATACTTGGTCCCGCTGGGGTACGACGTTGAGACTCGGCTTGACCCAACGGACTTTTACGCTTGCCGTAACCAGTCCTACCGCGTATACATCAGCCACCCTAGGGGCCAGTTTCCCGCAGATGCCATCGACACTTGCCTCTTGCAGTCCGCCGGAGCACCTACGAAACGCGCATTCGATGTGAATCTGAGTTGCCTCAACAACCCCTTTCGCAATTGTAGGTTCGACGAACTCGCACCCTCGGCATGGGCCGACTATTCCGCGAAGAACGGCGACGCAGGCACGGGTGATCCCCACAAATAAGAGGTACTCGATTGCTAAGGGTTGGGCGACCTGAACCATGGTTTGTGAAAAATCGCCGTTACGCTCGTCCTCATAGCCAACAAACATACCCAGTAGACTTCGTCCCGCTCAAAAGCGATCGACCGATACCTCTGAGCCCAGTCTTACATTTCCTGGAACCAATCGATCTCGCCTTCCGTATCTTTCCTTGCTAACGCTTCCACGGGCCCCTCGTCTATCTTGCATAAGGGGTAAGGCGATGAAAACACAAGCATGGGGATGGCTCGCTGCGGCGGTTCTGGCCGCCGGATTGAACGCAAGTTATCACGATGGCGGCATGGAATGGGCTCACCGCATCGCAGATCGCATGGATCACGAAGCTTCGGCGGTGATGGCACTCGCTTCGGGGCACGCTGACCAGTTCCTTACTGAAATGCGGATGGCGTCAACGCACGACGAGGCTCCGTCCTGCCGGTTCGCGACATCTTTCGCACGGGTTCAGACTAAGCTGGCGCGCACCGAGACCCGGTTCGCCCATTTTGAAGGGATGACCGCCCGGCAAGAGGCCCAGCTAGCCCGCCTCGAGGCAAATCGCGACGATATCATGTCTCGGATCACAGCCGAAACCAACCGCATCCGCATTCCTGCCGTGGCTTTCAGCCCAGTGGTTGCGAGAGTGCCCCAAGTTTCGGTTTGCCCTCGGATTCACGTAAGCGTCCCGGCGATGCCGATGATCCACGTGCCGACTCCTGAGATTCACGTTGAGACCGGCCTGGGCCCGATTTAGCGGCCCGGCTCTAACAAACGGACTCTAGCCAAGCAAGTTTCCTTCCTCCTGGGAAGGCGGGCGCGGAAAACCAGCCGCGCCCTTCTTGTTGTCCCAACTCTTGCCAACCCTACTCACGGCGCTGGGGTAGCGATCTGCTGCCAGCTGGAGCAGACGATCCCTTTCGTTGCGGTGCTTAGTGTGGAGAGAACTCCGACTTTCCCCGACTTCGGCAGAGTTGCTGTCTTGGTAATGGTCGCCGGAGGAACCGTGATGGGCTGTGCCACGTTGAACAGGCTGGACATGCCGTTCTGATGGATCAACCACGTGTGCCAGTTGGCGGCGTAGCTGTTCCCCACCGTGAAATTCATGGTCAGCGTGCTGGTGGTCGCGTTGTAGCTGAGAGCGTCCGAGAGGGTGCAGGAAGGCGGCGGGGGGACACAGTTCCCAACCAGGCACGATATTTCCAGACTGTAACTTCCGAGCCCGTCATTTCCGGATGCGGAGATGAACGCCATGTATGTGCCGGCCTCGGTCGGAGTGAAGTCGATGATGGTCGTGTACTGGGGATAAGAAGTGCATCCTCCTTCGGTTCCCGTCGTTGGTGTAATCAGGGCTCCGCTTGGGGAATAGACCGTCAAACACATATTTGCCGTTGGGTTGGGTGGTAGGAACAGATCCACCTCGTATTCGCCGGTAGTAACAGCTCCGAAAGTGAAGGCAGTCGGCTGTGTCAGCGTGGAGATTTTCTCGGAGTAGACGGTAGCGAGTTTGACGGATTGTGCGTTTGGAGGAAATGGGTGCAGACGTTCCAGAGAAAACGCGTAGTTTTGCGTGCCCGATACCGGTTCGGTGAGGTCGATAGTGTAGGTTCCGGTCGTGGCGAGCGTCACGTCGGTTGTGATGGAGTACAGCGGATAAGAAGTGCAGCCAGGTCCGTAGACAATCTTCAAATTCGGATCGTAGAGGGTCAAGCAGATGTTCTCGGCGATGGTGCCGCTCAGTGCTGCCGCCAGCTGATAGGTTTCTCCTTTAGTGCCGCTGAATGTGAAGGAATCAATATCTCCGCTGGACTTCAGAGTGCAGTTGGCACCGGCAATAACTTCGCCATCTGTGATCGCAGTATTCACAGCGGGTTCGGGGGGACAATCCACGGTTGCGCCGACTGCGAACCGCGGGGTGAGCAGAAACACGAAAAACAGCACTGCCATCGATAGCGTGAAGTTGCGCGATCTATTCATGACATGCCTCCTCGATCAAGAATTTTTCTTGGGCCGAGCACGAATTCAGATTTTTCCCGGGAATGTTGCTTGAGAGGGTGGTCTTCAGATCACCCGAAGACGGCACCGATCATACACCGTATTCGCCGGTTCGCAACAGCTTGAAGTAATTTTGCCGTATGAAGGAATTTGCATATAGATAGGCGTCATTCGCTGGCCGCCTGGTTCATAAAGCGACGTCCCCTTACACCGGCGTCATCCAAACGATTCGGGGGATGCCGAACGCGATTCCTGCCTGTGCAAAAGCCCATTTTTTTGTCTATCTCCATACCAGAAATGAAGCTATATTAAAAAAGCTCAGCGATTCCTCACGACAACTGACCTGAACGGATGGCGCGAAAAGGCAGTTCCACCATCACGCAGGATGAGTTGTACCCGCCCAGCGCCGGGCCTTCGCACAACGAAGTTCCGCGCGAGGAACTCGATGACGCGCGCCTGATTGATCTCGACGTCGCCGAAGAATCCCCGTTCCTGCGCGGCCAGAAGCGTGTCTCCGCTCGCCGCAGCTCGCTTCCGAAAAAGACAGCGAGCCGCCTGCTGTGGGCTTCCATCGCGGCCACCATTCTCGGGATGCTCGCTCTCGTTGCCATCGGACTCTACCAGTACGGCGAACACTCCTGGCGCTTCCGCGTCGAGTCGAGCGACAACATCGAAATCACCGGCATGCAGAACGTGACCAAGGCGCAAATCATGGAAGTCATGGGCGCCGACATTGGCCGCAACATTTTCTTCATTCCGCTCGCGCAACAGAAGGCGCAACTCGAACAGATTCCCTGGGTCGAATCCGCCAGCGTAATGCGCTTTGTCCCGAATCGCCTGCAAGTCGAAATTCACGAGCGCACTCCTGTAGCTTTCGCGCGCGTCGGCCCACGGATTTTCCTCATCGATGCCGGCGGCACTCTCATGGAGCTTTCGCAGAAGCACAAATATTCGTTCCCGGTCATTCTTGGAATGAATCCCGGCGAGCCGCTTTCCACTCGCGCCCCGCGCATGAAGGCCTATAACGAACTCGTGCAGGAACTCGATTCCACGGGCGCTCATCACTCCCAGGATCTGAGCGAAGTCGACCTCAGTGATCTGGAGAATCTGAAGGTTCGCGTCAACGATCCGGCGGGAGACGTGCTGGTCGAGCTCGGTTCGTCAGATTTCCTGAAGCGCTATCAAACCTACGTCAGCCACGTGCAGGAGTGGCGGCAGCAGTTTCAGAAGTTGGAGTCGGTGAATCTGCGTTACGACAACCAGGTTATCGTCAATCCTGATATGGAGGGTCGCCCGAAGCAGCCTGCGCTAGCTGCGTCGGCGGCGAGGGCTGCGGCTGCCGCGGGCGTGAAGCCGGCGGCGTTGATTACACGCACCGGCCCGCACGAGAAGCCGCTTCCCAAGCCCGCCTTCGAGTTGACGGAGAAGAAGTTCGACCCGAAATCGGCGGTGGCGAAGAAGCCAGCAGCGAGAACGAAACTGAAGCGGACAGCCGCTCGAACGACTAGAGGCCGCGCACCGAAGAAGGCGACGCGACCCGCGACCACGGCGCCGAAGGCATCGGCGGCGAGTGCGAAGCCGAGTCCGGCGATTGGCAGACAGCAGGCAAGTTCGAATTGAGCAACAGCATTGGGTCTGAACGAAGATGACGAGTTCTGATCGAGAGGTTTCGACAATGGCGTTGGGGAATTCATAAGGCATGGCAAACCAGCAGGGAAGTTTTCTTACCGCAATCGATGTCGGCAGCGCCAAGACCTGCGCGCTGATGGCGGAGGTCACTGACACTGGGCTTCGCTATCGCGGCCATGGCGTCGCCGAATCGCGCGGTTCGCGCAAAGGCGTCATCGTTGAACTCGATAAAGCCGTGGCGGCAATTCAAAAGGCCTGCGAAGCCGCCGAAGATATTGCCGGAGCGCCCGTGGAACACGCCATCGTCGGAATTGGCGGAGCCCATATTCGCGGCGTCAACAGCCATGGTGGTATCAGCCTTGGCACGCGCCCCCGCGAAATCGGGCGCGACGAAATCAAGCAGGCTGTCGACCGCGCTCGCGCCATCGCGCTCCCTGCCGATCGCGAGATTCTCCACCTGTTACCCCAGGAGTTCATTCTCGACGATCAGGCTGGAGTTCACGATCCACTGGGCATGATGGCGGCACGGCTCGAAGTGCGAGTCCACATGGTGACCGCTGCGACCAGCGCCACGCAGAACGTCATCACCGCGGTCAACAAAGCAGGAGTTCACGTCGACGACACAGTTTACGAACCGCTGGCCGCCGCCGATTCCGTGCTTCGCAACGACGAGCGCGAACTCGGCGTCTGCCTCGGCGATATCGGCGCGGGCTCGACCGAATTGATCGTCTTCCAGCAAGGCGCCGTCGCTCACACCGGAGTGATTCCCGTCGGCGGCGACCACTTCACCAGCGACTTGTCCGTCGGGCTGTGCACGCCGCTCGTGGAAGCCGAGAAGATCAAGAAAGTTTATGGCAACGCGATCGTCACGCTGATTCCTGAAGGAAACGAAGTCGAAGTGCCGTCGGTGGGCGATCGTCCGTCGCGCTTGCTTCCGCAGAGACTGGTGGCGGAGATTCTTGAACCGCGCGCCCGCGAACTGTTCGAGATGATGCGCGACATGTTGCGCCAGAGCGGTATGTACGACGCTTGCCTCGCCGGCATCGTTCTTACGGGCGGCGCCTCGCGGCTTCCCGGGATTTTCGATGTGGCCGAGTCCGTGCTTCGTCGCTCGGTGCGCCTCTCGTGGCCGGCCCCGCTGGCGAAGATGCCATCGACATTGTCCGAGCCCGAATACGCGACGGTCCTCGGCATGGTGAATTACGGCCAGCGCGCAAGAGTCGCCCGCGGCATGCAGGAAGATCGCTGGGGAACGAGATTGAGAGCGCTGTTAGTCGGAAAAGGAGCTTAGAAGCAGTGATTAGTGATTAGTGATCAGTAAGAAACGCGCTCTTGATTTTACTGGCCACTAATCACTAATCACTGATCACTAACCACTTCGAGTAAGGCGACGCAAGCAGCAAGGAAAATCTATACAGGCGGACAAAATGACCAACGATCCTAAAATTCGCATCAGCTTCAACGAAGAGGCGCGCAACGACGCCAAAATCAAAGTCATCGGCGTAGGTGGTGGTGGTGGCAACGCCGTCAATCGCATGATCGATGCCGGGGTCGAGGGCATTGAGTTCGTTGTCGCCAACACCGACTTGCAGGCGCTCCGCATGTCGCACGCGCCCGTGAAGCTGCAGCTTGGCGTGAAGCTGACGAATGGCCTCGGTGCGGGCGCGAATCCTGAAGTGGGCCGCAAAGCCGCGCTCGAAGATTCCGACAAGATCATCGAAGCCCTCGAAGGCGCCGACATGGTCTTCGTCACCACCGGACTCGGCGGAGGCACCGGCACCGGCGCCGCTCCCATTATCGCGTCGCTCGCCAGCGAAATGGGTGCGCTCACCGTCGCCGTCGTCACCAAACCGTTTTCGTTCGAGGGCAAACGCCGCATGCAGCAAGCCGATCGCGGCATCTCCGAACTCATGGAATCGGTCGACACCACCATCGTCATTCCGAACGAAAAGCTTCTCGCCGTCGCCGAAGACGCCGGCTTCTTCGAATCGTTCCGCATCGCCGACGACATTCTTCGCCAGGGCGTGCAGGGAATCTCCGACATCATCACGATTCCCGGCATCATCAACCGCGACTTCGCCGACGTGAAGACGATCATGGCCGGCATGGGATACGCCGTCATGGGCACGGCCTCCGCCAGCGGCGCCAAGCGCACGATCGAAGCGGCGCAAAAGGCGATTGCCTCGCCTCTGCTCGAAGCCGGAGCCATCGACGGCGCGCGCGGCATCCTCATCAACATCACCGGATCGTCGTCGCTGAAGCTCGCCGAAGTGCAGCAGGCTTGCACAATCATTCAGAGCGCCGCGCACGAAGATGCCAACATTATTTTCGGCGCCGTCATGGACGAGAAGATGAAAGACGCGGTGAAGATCACCGTCATCGCCACCGGATTCCGCGAAGTGAGTTCCGGGCGGCATCGCCACCAGGACACCTACACATCGTTTTCGTCGGCCCACGCCGCCGCGCTCGAGAATGACCATAACAACGACATGGATTTTCCCGACGGGTCCGGATCGCGAGATCCCGAATCCACGCCCGAGCACATCATGTCCGACTCGAGCATGTCTGACACCGGCATGATGGACGATCGCGGCTACGCTGACGATATCTCGCCCATGCCCATCGCACACGCGTCCGATCGCGTCGCCGAAGTCGTCTCGCTCGACTCCATGCGCAGCAGCGTTCTGCCCAACATGGTCGCCAACTTCGAGCAGGATGACCTCGACGTCCCCGCGTTTCTGCGCAAGCGCAACGAGGTGATGTAGAGCGATGAGCGATGAGCAATGAGCCGTGAGACGACGAGCAACCCACGTTAGATGCCGGACTAGCTCATCGCTCACGGCCGAATAGGAAAAGCTTTTCACACTGGGAAGTGCCTTTCCAGTAACGGGGTAATACGTTACAGAAGGCACTGCAACCGACGTAATCCCGCTCTAAGTCCTTGTTTCATAATGGGTTAAATTAAAATTAATGTTCAGGCCGATCCAAAATTTATCATTGCCCGAAACTGGATAAGTCTCGTATTATCGCGATGTTGGGTCATCTCGGTAGGGTTACCGACGACTGGCACCGTGCGTGCATCGAAGTGCAGTAGATTCCGGGGAGTGAGATCAAGAAGATGTCCAAGGGAACGAGCTTTCTTCGTCCGTTTTTCGGCTTTTTTGCGGCTTTCCTTCTGTGTCTGCCTCTGGCCGGCGTGAGTTGGGCGGCGCACATCAACACCAGCACGCACAGCACGTCAAAGAAGACGACCTCAAGAAAGATCAGCGAGACTCAGCATACCCGGCGCCGCATGCACCACTTGGCGCGCAGCCGCAGTTCCCACGTCACTCCGGTTTCGATCACCACGCGCCGCCACCGTTATCACGAGCGTTTTACCATGAGTTCCTTCGCCGAAGACATCGCTTCCGGCGACATCACGGCGGGCGAAGATCCCATCGTGCGCCAGGCTGCCCTTGACGCTCTCGGCAACATGAACGGCACGGTGGTCGCGATCGAGCCCACCAGCGGGCGCATTCTCGCCATGGTGAATCAGAAGCTCGCGCTCTCCAGCGGTGCTCAGCCCTGCTCCACGATCAAGCTTTCCGTTGCGCTGGCCGCGTTGAGTGAAGGCGTCGTCTCGAAAGAGACCAAAGTCGCGCTCGGCGGTCGCAGCCGCATGGACCTGACCACGGCCCTGGCTCACTCCAACAACGCCTACTTCGAGGCGCTCGGACGCAAGCTGGGTTTTGAAAAGGTCGCCTACTACGCCCACGAATACGGACTCGGTGAACTGGCCGGCTACGACATTCCCGGCGAGCAGCTCGGCAGCTATCCTGACGAAGCCATCCCCGCCAAGCTCGGCGGAGTTGGCAAGATGTGCTCGTTCGGCGAAGGCGTTTCGATGACCCCGCTGCAACTCGGCGCGATGGTCTCTGCCATCGCCAACGGTGGCACGCTCTACTACCTGCAGCATCCCACCGCTCCCGAAGAAGTGGCGAACTTTCAGCCGCGCGTGAAGCGCCAGCTCGACATCGCCGGGCTGATTCCTGAACTTTCCGACGGCATGGCCGGCGCGGTGCAATATGGCACAGCGCGCAGGCTTCGCCTCAACTTTGACGAAGAAGAAATCCTCGGCAAGACCGGAACCTGCTCGCACGCAGGCACTCGCTTCGGCTGGTTCGCATCCTATGCGAACACCAGCATCGGGCGGATCGTCGTCGTGATCTTCCTCGAAGGTGGACGTCCCACCTTCGGCCCCAAAGCCGCCGAGATTGCCGGACGCATGTATCGCAACATGTACGACCACAACTTCTTCATGGCTGGTCCGACTCTGCCGTCCGATACGGCCACGGCAAAGCCCGTCACCACAACCCCGTAGTCGCAACCCCCGGGTTCCGATCTCTAGCGCGTTTGCCAGGCATGGGCCCGGTTCCGTTTTTTGGGTCCTCGTGACATCCCTTTAGCTTCGTGACTCTCAACCTCTCCAAGCACGCCCATTCATTGAAGCCACTCCGCCAGTCTGCCGATAACCAGTTCAGCATCCCCTGTCAGAGCACAGGCACGCAAGGAGGGCGTCACGGTCGGCCTGATCGCATTTCACCGCTTTGCGGATATTGGATTGGGAACCATAGCGGTCGGCGTCACGGTCGCTTCCGTTGCGGTGCTGGCAGCTCTCATTCGACGCGACATCGCTCGCAAAAGCCAGGCTCGTTTTCAGAGTCTTGCCGAAGCGATTCCTCAGATCATCTGGATCGCCGGAGCTAGCGGGAAGACCACCTACATTAACCGGCGCTGGTACGACATGACCGGAACGTCGCAGACCGATGGACTCGGCACGGGCTGGATGGAAGCCATCCATCCCGACGATCGTGCCCCACTTTCGGAGAAGTGGCAGGCCAGCCTCGGCTCCGGTGAAACCTTCGAAATTGAATACCGCTTGCACGACGCCGTCAAAGGCTACCGCTGGTATCTGGACCGCGCGATCCCCTTGCGCAACGACAAAGGGGCGATTCAGCAGTGGTTCGGCACTTGTACCGACATCGACGATCAGAAGCACAACCAGCAAATTCTCGAAGAAGTAATCAAGGAGCGCACCGAACAACTGGCAGATGCGAACACTCATCTGCAGGAAGAAATGTTGGAGCGCGATCACGCTCGCCGCGAACTCGACGAGCAGAACGCGAAAATGCTGCAGGATCTAACCGCCCGCTCGCAACGCGCGACACTGCTCGCCAAAATGGGAGAGCTTCTGCAGAGTTGCCTCACCAAAGACGAAGTATTCGCCGCTGCTCTCGGCTTCGCTCCTAGAATCTTCCCGACCAGCCGTGGAGCGATGGCGCTGCTCAGCCATGCCCGCGACCTGGTCGAAGTCGCGGGCACCTGGCACGAGTGCCAACTTCCCGCCACCGTGTTCGAGCCGAGTGCCTGCTGGGCGCTCCGCACCGGGCACCCTCACCTGGTCGTTGCCGGAGATACAACCGCCCCTTGCCTTCATGCTGCCGGAGTGCAAAATACCTACCTTTGCATCCCGATTCTGGCGCAGGGGCAGTCCATCGGAATCCTGCATTTGCAGGCCACGGACGAGGCTCCGGGACTCTCGGACGCCGAACTCTCCTTCAAGACCACGTTCGCTGGGCAAGTTGGACTTTCGGTCGCCAACATCCGGCTTCGCGAGGCCCTCCACTCCCAGTCGATCAAAGATTCGCTCACTGGGCTGTACAACCGGCGCTATCTGGCCGAAGTGTTGGAACGCGACATCCGTCGCTCCATCCGCGCCGAGCAACCTCTCGGCATCCTCATGCTCGACCTTGACCACTTCAAGAAGTTCAACGATGCCTACGGCCACGATGCGGGCGATACCGTGTTGCGCGAAACTGCGGCGTTCCTCACCAAGAGCATCCGCGTCGAAGATATCGTCTGCCGCTACGGAGGCGAGGAATTCGTCATCATCCTCCCGACTGCCGACTTGAACGCAGCGCACGCTCGGGCCGAGCGCATTCGATCGAAGCTCCGCGAATTGCAGGTGCTGCACCAAGGGCAATCGTTGGGGATGATTACAGTTTCGGTTGGAGTGGCTGCGCTGCCGGAGCACGGCGTTTCGTCCAAGGACTTGCTCGAAGCCGCCGACGCCGCCCTCTACCGCGCCAAGCGTGAAGGCCGCGACCGAGTGGCAGATGCCACCTCGCACGTGATCCTGGAGCCCGAGAAGGCTGCCGCAGCAGCCGAAGGGAAGTCCTGAACCGTAGCGCCGTCGCAAAAACAACGGGCAGTACCGTAGCGCCGGCGTCCCGCCGGCTGTCGCGGGGGCGTCTCGCCCCCGAGTCGCGCTAGCAGAGTTCTCCCAAAAAGCAAAACGCCCAGCCGCAAGGCTGGGCGCCATAGATCAATACCGAAACCTCAATTGCGGTGTCCCGGCCCCTTGCTCTCGTCGCTCGCTATCACTCCATCTTTAATGTGAATCACGCGATGCGCGTACTCCGCGATATCCCCTTCATGCGTCACGAGGATGATGGTATTACCCTCCGCCTGCAGCCGGTCAAACAGCGCCATGATTTCAATTCCGGTCTGCGAGTCGAGGTTCCCCGTAGGTTCGTCGGCCAGGATGATCGACGGCTTATTGACCAGCGCGCGTGCGATCGCCACGCGTTGCCGCTGGCCGCCCGAGAGTTCGTTTGGCTTGTGGCTCATGCGAGCCTCCATGCCGACCGCAGCCAGAGCGCCCTTAGCGCGCTCCATGCGTTCTTCGGTCGGAATGCCGGCATAGATCAACGGCAATTCGACATTGTGCAGCGCCGTGGCGCGGGCGAGCAGGTTGAAGGTCTGGAAGACGAATCCAATTTCCTTGTTGCGGATGCGCGCCAGTTCGTCGTCATCGAGCTCGCTGACCAGCTGGCTGTTCAGCCAGTATTTTCCCTGCGAAGGCGTGTCAAGGCAGCCAATCAGGTTCATCAGCGTCGATTTCCCCGAGCCTGAAGGCCCCATGATGGCCACATACTCGTTGCGCTCGATGCGCAGATTGACCCCGCGCAGAGCGTGTACCTGCTGCTCCGAGCCCATGTCGTAGGTCTTCCAAAGATCTTCAGCCGCGATCATGCAAGATTCCGGCGGTGCTAGGTTCGCGGTGGGGGGCATACTGATGACTTCTGCGCTTGCCATGTTTTTCTCCTGGCTTTCGTTAACCTCGTCCGATGCCACTGACCTCTCCGATCGTTGGGTTCAGTACTTGCTGCTTCGGGCTTCCTTTTCCGAGACCTGATTCTGACCGACGACTGTGAGACAAATGACTGGACCGATTCCGAGACCAAGCTTTCTCTTTGGACGTTCCAGTCCCGCCAACGTTATTACGATTCATCTTCTTTCTTGGGGGCCGAATTATCGATCTTGACGCTGCTCCCCGGCCGCAGAGTCCGCAAAACCTTGTAACTCCCGGTGATGACCTCGTCCCCTTCTTTGACCCCGTCGAGCACTTCTGTATCGGTGGTGCCGGTGATTCCTGTATTCACCGGAACGAACATCGCTTTCTTATTTCGGATGACGAAAACCCCTTGCACGTCCTCTTCCTTCTTCGTTTTGGATGCAACTTCCTTGACCACCGGAGCCGCCGCATGTACCGATCCCGGCGCATTATTTTGTTGATCGATCTGGTCCTTGGTTCGCAGAGTCAGCGCCTGGATCGGAATGGCCAGTGCGTTGGTTCTCGTCGCGGTCGTAATCTTTGCCGTGGTCGAAAGACCGGGACGCAAATCCTTCGGCGCATCCTGCAGCGTCACGACGACCTTAAAATCTTTAGCCTCTTCGCTGGCCGACGTCTGTTGCGAGGTGGAAACGCCGCTGGAACGCACGATCGCGTTGTCTCCGATCTCCGACACCGTGCCGTGAAAAATCCCCTTCGGAATGGCATCGATCGTCACTTCCGCCGGTTGTCCGAGATGCACATTCACAATGTCGGTTTCATCGACCTTCACCTCGGCCGTGATGATCGACATGTCGGCGATGGTCATCAACGTACTGCCTTGCGCGTTCTGAATTCCGATGACCACCGTCTCGCCTTCGCGGACGGGAAGGTTCGTGATCACGCCGTCAAATGGCGCCGGATACGTGGTCTTCTGCAGCAGGTCCGTATAGTGCGTAAGAGTCGCCTTCGCCTGCGTGATATGCCGGTCGGCCGATTCGTTCTGCGCCTTCGCCTGCGCCACTCGAGCCTGCGCCTGAACCAGTCCGGCATCGGCTGTTGCCCACGCATTCTGCCGGCTGTCGAAGTCGGACTTGGAGATCAATCCATCTTTGTACAGGCTCTGTGCGCGCTGCCAGTCCAGCTTGTTGCGATCGTAGTCCGCCTGTGCGCGCAACAAATCCGCCTGCGATGTCTTCAGCCCCGCGTCCGCCGCAAGGGCGTCGGTCTGCGCCGCCTGCAACGATGCCTCGTTCGCGTTCACGTCCGCCGAGGACTGCACGTTCTCCAGTTGCGCCAGCAATTGACCCTTCCTTACGTGATCACCCTCCTTCACATACAGGTGAGTGATCTTGCCGAATGCGTTCGCGCCAATGTTCACGTAGGTCTTCGGTTTGATTTCACCCGAAGCGCTCACCACCGTGGCCAGATCTTCCCGCAGTACTTTGCCGGTCTGCACCGTCACCACGTTCTTGCCGCTTTGATGAACGGTAAGGCCGACCAGAATTGCGACCAAAACTGCCGCGCCGGCGCCGATCGCGATTTTTTTCCAAGGTTTCATAATTCCCGTCACCTATTCCGGGATAATTTCTCCGGTAGGACCCAACTCCCGCTTCCGCCGTGGCTTACACGGATAGGCCCTTGCTGCTTCGTCTGGGGTGACGGACACACATCCTCTGTTACGATCCTGGACCCGAGAAAGTTCCCGATCAGGAGTGGTGGAAATGGCCGAGACCCGTTACGGTGGAGAGGTGCAGCTACTGCCCCCGGAACTTTTTATTATAGCCTGTCCGTCCACCCCTTCTTTCATGCATTTGACACCGGTCCGGGCAACTCGGCATACTCTGCCACGCTTCTAAAATAGACGACCGTGAGTCGTTTCACTGCGTTCTCGGGGCACGACTTAACCTTGCTTTAACACAACGACAGGGCCTAAAATAGATAGACGACGGTTGTCTGGCAGGAGTCCCTCTCATGTTCCGGGTTACTTCGTATCAATCTGCGTTCCGAATCTTGCTGGTTTCCCTGGCCTTTGTAGCCACCGCTGCCGTCGCCCAGGATTCCCAGCCCGAGAAGTCCACCGACACTCCCGCGAAAGACACGGCTGGCGCCGCTCAAGCCCAGCCCGGCGCGCCCTCCGTTGACCCGTTGAAACGTCCCTTGGACGCCAAGAAGAAAAAGCAGCAGATGAAGGACTACTCCAAGGAAATCAAGGGGTCCTACAAGAAGTGGCTCGACGAGGACGTGGTCTGGATCATCACCGATGAAGAGCGCGCCGCTTTCAAGCAGCTCTCCAACGATGAAGAGCGCGACAACTTTATTGAAGCCTTCTGGCAGCGGCGCGATCCCACGCCCGACACTGAAGAGAACGAGTACAAAGAAGAACACTACCAGCGCATCGCCTACGCCAACGAGCACTTCGCCGCAGGCGTTCCGGGATGGCGCACCGACCGCGGCCGCATTTACATCATGTACGGCAAAGCGGACGAAATCGAGTCGCATCCCTCGGGCGGAACCTACGAACGTCCCATGGAAGAAGGCGGCGGCGAGACGTCTACTTTCCCCTTCGAAACCTGGCGCTATCGTTACCTGGAAGGTATTGGTCAGGAAGTGATCATCGAATTCGTCGACACCTGCATGTGCGGCGAATATCACATGACGATGGACCGCTCCGAGAAAGACGCCCTGCTCTACACCCCGAACGCAGGCCTGACTTTCTGGGAGCAGATGGGAATGTCAAGCAAGGCCTCACGCTTTACCGGAAACGGCATTGAGCGCCTGGGCGCCGGTCCTGAGAGCAGCATGCTCCAGACCAAAGAATTCGATCGCCTGGAGCAGTTCGCGAAGCTGCAGGCCGCTCCTCCCGTCAAGTTCAAGGATCTCGAGGAGATCGTTAATTCCAAGGTCATCCTCAATCCGATGCCGTTCGACGTGCGATCTGACTTCATCAAGGTCACCAGCGACACCGTGCTTGTGCCGGTGACCATCCAGATGAAGAATCGCGACATCACGTTCGTCAATAAAGACGGCATCCAGCGCGGCACCGTCAACATCTTCGGACGCGTCTACACCCTGACCGACAAGATCGTTCAGACCTTCGAAGACACGGTGCAAGTCGACGTTCCTGCCGAGCTTCTGCCCCGCACCGCCGAGAACTCCTCCGTCTACTGGAAGGCTCTGCCGTTGCGCCCCGGGCCGCTACAAACTCGACATCGCTGTGAAGGATGTCAACGGCGATCGCAAGGGTGTATGGGCCCACAGCATCATCGTTCCTGAATTCTCCGACGACAAACTTGCTACTTCTTCTTTGATCGTTGCCGACCAGATGGAACCGGTCCCCACCAAGGCGATCGGCACCGGCAGCTTCGTCATCGGCACCACCAAGGTCCGGCCCCGCGTCGCTCCCGCCAACGGCAAGCCGGCTCTCTTCAAGAAAGATAAAGATCAGCGGCTGAATTTCTGGATGCAGGTCTATAATCTCGGCGTGGACGAGAAGACGCACAAGCCTTCCGCCACTTTCGAATACGACATCACCAATGTTGCAACAAATAAGTCGGTGGTACAGAAGGTGGTATCGACCGACACGATGGGTAATGTGGGCGATCAGTTAACGCTGCAGCAGTGGATCCCGGCGGCAAACCTGCAGCCCGGTGTTTACAAGATTCAAATCAAAGTGAACGATAACGTCTCGAAGCAAACGGTTGATCCGTCAGCGATGTTTGCCGTAGAGTAGCTCCCTGCAATTTCTTCCAGGGGTGGGTGGAGTGAGACTGCGCACGCTCGGAACTTGGGCGGTTGTATTTGGAATGTCGCTTCCTCTTTGGGCCGGAACGCGGCCCGGAGCGATCTCCGGATACGTTCGCGATGCGACCGGCGATCCTCAAATGGGCGCCGTTGTGCAGATCCTCGGCTCCGCCAATTACGTCCTCACCGTTTTCACCGACGGCGCTGGATACTACACCGCCAATGGCCTTCTGCCCGGCCTCTACTCGCTCAGAGTGACTGCGCCATCTTTCCTGCCCGCGTTGCGCGAGAAAGTCGGCATTCGTCCCGGCGCCAGCCTCAACGTCAACGTCACGCTCAATACCTTGCTGGGCGTGATGCAGCTTGGCCCCACGCGCGCTGTTCCCGACGATGATGACTGGAAGTGGACTCTGCGTTCAGTGGCGAATCGTCCCATTCTGCGCGTCTTCGACGATCCTACAGCCGCCGAGCAACAGGACCACGAATTGACCGGCAGTCTATCTTTCTTCGGAGGCTCGGTCGCCGGCGGTTACGGCACCGGATCCGACATGAGCACGAGCTTCACTCTCGAGCGCTCAATTTTCGACGACGGTCATCTCAACTTCGCCGGCAACGTAGGCTATGGAGATGGCACGCCCTCCGCCGCCGTTCTGCGCGCTGGGTACTCGCGCCTTCTGGCGAACGGTTCTGAACCGTCAGTGGCGCTCACCGTACGACGCTTCGCCGCCTCCGATCCAAACCTGCACAACGCCGCACTCGGAGCCTTCGCCCTTTCCGCGGAAGACAATTTCGCTGTGAGCGACGTGCTCGAATTCCGCTTCGGCAGCGAACTTCAGACCATCCAATTCCTCGGCCGTGTTACCGCCGTTCGCCCGCACGGGTCCGCCGATCTCCACCTATCGCCGAACAACGTGCTGGAATATGCCTACTCCACCTCGCGGCCGGACCTGCGCGCTGAGAAGGGCTTCGATTCCTCTCCCGCAGATTTGAGCGAATCCAATCCGCGCGTCAGTCTTCTCAACTATGTTCCCAAGGTCGAGCGCGCTCATCACCACGAATTGAGCTTCTCGCATCGCCAGGGAAAGACCAACATGCAGGTCGCGGTATTCACCGACCGCATCGTCGATCCAGTCCTGACCGGCGTCGGCGACGTTACCGCCGACGGCGGATACCTGTTGCCTGACATCTCTTCCGGCACCTTCAGCTATGCGGGCAATAATTTCAATACCGACGGCGTCCGCGTCGTGCTGCAACACAAGTTTTCCGAAGACCTGACCGCGACCCTCGACTACGCAGTGGGCGGCGTTCTCGATCTAAGCAAGCCGGACGTCCCGCTCCAAAACGCTCCCTCCTGGATCTCGACCCAGCGTCGTCACGCCGTCGCGGCCAAGCTCAGCGGCACCGTCCCGCACACCCATACCCGCTGGATCACCTCATACCGCTGGGTCAACGGCACGGCCATCACCCCGGTCGACATGTTTAACGCCTCTGCTGGGCAGAGCGACCCCTACCTGAACATCTTCGTACGGCAGCCCATCCCGAGCTTGGGCGGCCATATGGAAGCCATCATCGACCTCCGCAACCTCCTGGCGCAGGGATACGTTCCGGTCCTCGGCCAGGATGGCCAGACCGTTTATCTGGTGCAATCCGCCCGCTCCGTCCGCGGCGGCATAGCCTTCACGTTCTAGACCCAGTTCTCAGTTCTCGGTTGTCAGTTCTCAGTCAGATTCTCTCCAGCCTTCAGGTTTCCTGTCAGGCTAGCTTCGTATCAGGCGACGCGTAACTCTAAGAACTGAGAACTGAGAACTGAGAACTGCCCCCGTACCTTATTCGTAAAATCTATCGCCTTTATAGATAACTCCATGGTTGACTCTTACGATCAGATTTCGGTAATGTTCTTCAGCTGACTTTGCGGCAGGGTGACGGCGCATCTTGTTACTGTGCAAGGAATTGCAAGCCTTCCCAGATGAAGGCGCAAAAGCAGTCCGGCCTCCCGCAGAGAACAATCACTCCCCACACAACTGATCCGTTTCAAGGAGACCCTCAATGAGAGCGCGCATCTTCCTGGTGTTTCTACTATTGGCTGCCGTGAGCCTGTCGGCACAGACCTTCCGCGGAACCATCCTCGGAACCGTGACCGACCCCACCGGCGCCGTTGTCGCCGGAGCCAAAGTCACTGTGAAGAACACCGGCACCGGATTGGTGCGCACCACCGAGACCAGCGCGGACGGCAGCTACAGCGTCCCTGAGTTGCCCATCGGCACCTACACGGTCACCATCACCCAGGCCGGCTTCCAGACGTTCATCGCCACTGGAGTAACGGTAGACGTCGCGGTCGAGCGCCGCGTCGACGCCGCAATGAAAACCGGCGAAGTCGCCACGAAAGTAGAGGTCTCCGCCGATCAGTTGCCCATGGTCGAAACCACCGCCAATGACATGGGTGGCGTGCTCACTGCCAAAACCGTCGAAGACCTTCCGGTCAACGGGCGTGACTATACCAAGCTGATCTTTCTAAACCCCGGTGTTGCCGGCTCCCCGGACCAGATTTCTGACTCTCCCGGTTCCTACGGTGAGTTCTCGATGAACGGCGCCCGCGGCCGTTCCAACAACTATCTTCTCGACGGCACCGACATGAATGACGGTTACCGCAACGATCCCGCCATCAATGAAGCGGGCGTGTTCGGTACTCCGTCCGCGATTCTACCGATCGACGCAGTCGCCGAAGTGAATGTCATTTCGAACTTCGAGCCGGAATATGGCCGCAACAGCGGAGCCGTCGTCAACATCGTCAGCAAAAGCGGCACCAACCAGTTGCACGGTTCGGTCGGCGAGTATTTCCGTAACGATGCGCTCGATGCGCGCAACTACTTCAATTTCTCCGGCCAGCCCAAAGCCCAGTTTCACAACAATCAATACGGCGCCTCGCTGGGCGGCCCCATTGTGAAGGACAAGACGTTCTTTTACGCGGATTACGAAGGTCAGCAGGAAGCGGTCGGCGTCGTGACTCTCGGTTGCGTTCCGGATCCCGCGCAGATCGCAGCCGACGGCGGCGCTACCAATCCGGTGATCGCCGCGTTGCTAGCCCGCAATCCGTGGCCTACGCCGAATATTCCTGGCACGTACGGCGGATCGCTGGTCGGTTCAGAAGACACCGGCTGTCCGAATGGGCCCAACAGCTCGGTCATTTCTCCTTCCTACAACAAGCTCACTAGCTTCATCGCCAAAATCGATCACAGCTTCAACCCTGACAATCTCCTGACGGGCCGCTACTTCTTCGGAGACAGCATCCAGTCGTTCCCCTTGGCTCTGACCGCCAGCGGCGGACAGCTCCCCGGCTTCAACACCTTCACTCCGACCCGCGTGCAACTCGTCTCCATCTCGTACACGCACACGATTGGGTCGAACAAGGTGAACGAGCTGCGCTACGGCTGGAATCGCTTCGCCGAAGGATTCTTCCCGCAGGATCAGAATTTCTCACCTAGCTCGATCGGTCTCGATACCGGCACCGGACTCGCCAATGGCGGACTGCCGATCATAACCATCAACGGTAGCGCCTTTGCCCAGCTTGGGGCCAGCTCCAGCACCCCTCGCCACCGCGTCGACAGCAACGTTCAGGTTCTCGACAACTTCTCGTGGAAGCTGAACAAGCATGACGTCAAAGTCGGTGTCGATTTCCACCGCACAACCATTCAGCAGTACTTCGGCAAGTACTTCCGAGGCAAGCTGACATTCGACAATCTCACCGATTTCCTCTCGGGCACCGTAGACGGTGGATTCCAGTATTCCGGTAACTCCGTACGCCACACCTTCGAAAACAACTTCGGACTCTACGCTCAAGACAGTTTCCGCGTTTCCCCGCGTCTTACCGTTAACTACGGTCTGCGCTGGGATTACTATGGCGTGATCGGCGAGAAGAACAACCTGCTGAGCGCCATCACCAATCTGGACGCGACTAACGATACCTTTACCCTTACGCAGGTCGGCCAGCCAGGGTTGAACAAGCTTTATAACCCCGACAAGACGAACTTTGCTCCCCGCATCAGTGCCGCATGGGACGTAACAGGCAAGGGAAAAACCGTGATCCGGAGCGGTTTCGGCCTCTTCTTCGATGCCTTCTCGCAGGATATGGCTCTGGGACATTTGCCCTACCCGCCATATTTCGCGCCCGGCCCCGCATACAACCCCATCGGACCCAACCCGATTTATTCCGCCGGTGTGAACGGGAACATCGTTTCCGGTTCGCCCGTTTTCGGCGACGAGAGCGCCTGCAACTACGAGTGCGATACGTTCGCCTTCGATCGCAACATCAAAACGCCCTACATGGAAAACTACAACCTGAATATCCAGCAGCAAATCAACACTCATGCTGTCGTGCAGTTGGGGTATGTCGGTTCTCAGGGACACCGGCTGTGGCGTTTCTTCGACATCAGCCAACCCAGCCAGGCGCAAATCACCGCTGCAGATCTCGGCTGCGATTGCATCAACTCCTATGGCGTCCCTCGTAACTACGGATCCAATCCGTACGGTTCCTTCTACATCATGCAGGAGAACTCCAGTGGAAAATCAAACTACAACTCCTTGCAGGCCAGCCTGCATTTGACCAATTTGCACGGCATCACATCCATCGTGAACTATGTCTGGTCGAAATCGCTCGATAACTCCAGCGACGGAGAAGACTTCGAGCCGAATGCGGCACAGCCCAACGACAGCACCAATCCGCAGCTTGAGTATGGTCCGTCGAACTTCAACATCCCGCAGCGCTTTACCTGGATCTTCAATTATCAAATACCAAACAGAGGCGGTAGCTTGCAACGCCTCAAAAACGGATGGGGTCTTGGTAGCACCATCACTATGCAAAGCGGCCAGCCCTTCCAGTTCAACTACAACTTCGAGGACGATTTCAGCGGAAGCGGCGAGGGCGACGATCGCCCCGACGTGGTGGGCCCGATCAAGTACAACGCGCACGACCCGTCTAACTTCGTTGACCTGAGTTCGTTCGCGATTCCGTGCAGCCTGACGGCGCAAGTTACAGATCCAACCTCACTCGGTTATACCGGACCAACCGGTTCGGCTGGCGACTGCGTCCCCGGCACGCGGCACTTCGGCAACGAGGGCCGCAATTCGCTACACGGCCCCACTTACAAAAACTGGGACTTGGCGCTCTACAAGGACACGGCCTTCGGCGAGCGCGTGAAGCTCCAACTGCGCGCCGACTTCTTCAACATTCTCAATCACCCCAACTTCGCGAACCCATTCCTCCCGGCATTCATTGCGGACCCGGGAATCGCGGGGTTTGCGACTAGCGGCGGACACGAAGTTGGCGGAGGAGGCTATCCTCTCACGGCCACCGGCGACGTCGGCATTGGCAACCCGTTCCTCGGAGGCGGTGCTCCCCGCGGCATCCAGCTCGCGCTCAAGGTGAATTTCTAAATTTCCAGATTAATCCGCCTGCAGCCCCCGCCTCCTAAGGCAGGGGTTTTTTCTTGGGTTGTGGCCTTAAAAGTTTTGCCGTTTGTGAAGACTTCCCGGCCCGTTGACCGAGAATCGCTATCGTTCAGAAAGTGTCGCGCTCCAAGCACCGGAGGCGCGACTGAAAATAGCCCGGCGTTTCCAACGCCGGGTTAGTACGCGAGGACGGGAACCGCATCCCGGAGGGATGCCTGAAACGCCCCGCCAGAAGCGCCAGCAGTGCGCCAGGCAACGTCTATGAAGCTCTCCCAGGGAAAACCCAAGCCCCACAGTGAGGCCCAACCTCAAATCACACCTAAGTCCTTATTCCGCAATATTTTGCCCGTAACCCGTTGAGCCCCATAGATTAATTCCAGATTTTCCCCTAACTCGATGATTCTAATAGACCAGGGGGAGGGGGGAGGGGTAGACATATTTTCAGTTCCTAAGCGTTTTCCCCGTCTTCAACGTGAACTGGATTCTCTCCTGCGTTTTCTTCTCGCCGCATAGCGATTTGAATCCCTCGCGCTCCAGGTCGAGAATGTATTGCTCGCTTACGAGCGTCCCGGGAGTGACGTTGCCTCCGCACAAGACTTCCGCGATCTTTCCTCCGAGCTTCACTTCGTAGTCGGTAATGAAGTCGCCTTGGCGCATGAGATGGACTCCCATCTTGAGAGCTGCCAGAAGACTCTCTCCCGGCGCGGGAATGTCGGCGCGGGGAACAGGCGGTTCGTATCCCGCTCGCGCCAGTTCCAGCGCGCGCGCCTTCGCGTCCGACAACACGCGCTCGCGGTTCATGGTGATCCGGTCGGAGTCGGAGAGGAATCCGAGGGCGCGGGCTTCGTGCGCCGAGGTTGCGACTTTTGCTGTGGCGATGGTTTCGAAGGCTCTCTTCATGGCCTCCATCATTTCGACGGAACCAGCGAGGGCTTCGCCGGAAACTTTGCCGCGCGATGCCGCAGCGCCGTCGACCGCGCGAAGCAACATTTCTTTGCAGCCTCCTCCGCCAGGAAGCAAGCCAACACCGACTTCGACGAGTCCCGTGTACAACTCGGCATGCGGTTGGCGCGCCGCGGCGTGCAGCGAGATTTCCGTGCCTCCTCCAAGACACAGGCCGAATGGCGCAGACACCACGGGTTTCGGCGAAAACTTGATGGCCTGCGTCATTCCTTGGAACTGGCGGATGGCGAGGTCGACGTCGTCCCACTCATCTTCCTGCACGCTCATGAGCAGCAGCATAAGGTTCGCGCCAACGGAAAAATTTGTGGCGTCGTTGGTGAGGACGAAGGCGTCGAAGTTGTCGCCAAGGCCTCCAGGTCTAAGGGTTTGAGTAATAAGACTGACGATGTCAGAGCCCAGCGAGTTCATCTTGCTGTGGAACTCGATGCAGGCAACGCCGTCTCCGAGATCGACAAGCGAGGCGCCGGAATTTTTCTTGACGACTCCGTTGGCTTTTTTCGCGACGGTTACCGACCATACTCCGGCGGGAACGTGAACCGGTTCCCAGTTTCCCGTTGCCAGTTGCCAGTACTTGCGGCCTGAGGGCCTCGCGGCGTCGTCGGCGTACCACGACTTCTGGCCTGCGGCTAACAACTTCTCCACATTCGCCGCGATTGGCTTGCCTTCTTTTTTCATGCGCGCGATGGTGACTTCGACGCCCGCTGCATCCCACAGTTCGAACGGTCCGAGTTCCCAGTTGAAGCCTAGCCGCATGGCGCGGTCGATTTCGACGATGGAGTCGGAGATTTCAGGAACGCGATTGGCGGAGTAAGTCCAGAGATCGGAGAGCGCGGCCCAGAGGAAGGCTCCGGCTTTGTCGTTCTTTTGTGGCGCTGCGGTGTCGAGACCGAGCAGCGTGCGCACCCGCGCGCCGGTGTCTTCGATGTTCTTCGCCATGTCGAGCGCGGGGAATTTCGGCTTCTGGCGCGGATGGTATTCGAGAGTCTTCCAGTCGAGCGCGAGGCGCTCGTCTTCTTTCCCCGGTTCGCCTTTCGCCTTTTTGTAGAAGCCACCTTTGGTCTTGTCTCCTAGCCATTTCTTCTGGAGCATCTGGTCGAAGAAATCTGGCAGACGCAAGTCGCTGCGCTCGTCATGCACGTTCGACGTCATGTTGCCGACGACGTGGCCGAGAATGTCCAACCCGACGAGGTCAATCGTGCGGAAGGTCGCTGACTTGGGCCATCCGACAGCTTGTCCGGTGAGCGCGTCGATCTCTTCGATCGAGAGATCCATCTCCTGCATGAGGCGCATGACGTTGAGCACGGAAAAGGTGCCGATGCGGTTGCCGATGAAGTTGGGTGTGTCTTTGGCGAGGACGACGCCTTTGCCGAGGCGCACGTCGCAGAAGTGCGAGACCGCGTCGATGAGCGCGTGGTCAGCTTCGGGCGTTGGTATGAGTTCGAGCAAGCGCATGTAGCGCGGCGGATTGAAAAAGTGAGTGCCGAACCAGGAGCGGCGGAAGTCGTCGGAAAACCCTTCGGCAATTTTGCCGACTGGCAGGCCGCTGGTGTTCGTCGTGATGATAGTGCCGGGCTTGCGGATGGCTTCCACCTTCCGCAATAACGACCGTTTGATGTCGAGGTTCTCGACGACGGCTTCGATGATCCAGTCAACGTCGGCGAGTTTCTTCAGGTCATCGTCGAAGTTGCCGATGGTGACGAAGCGCGCGAGCGACGGATCCATAAACGCCGCGGGCTTCGATTTCTTGGCAGCGTCGAGGCCAGCGGCGGCAATCTTGTTACGCGCCGGCGCGTCGGCGTCCGGAGGAACGATGTCGAACAGGTAGCTGGGAACTCCGGCGTTGGCGAAGTGCGCGGCGATGCGGGCGCCCATGGTTCCGGCGCCGAGGACTGCGACTTTATTAATGCGGGTCATGAATGGGCCTCGGGAAAAGCAAAATCTTCAACACAGAGGACACAGAGGACGCGGAGGATTGTATTGCTTTGCAAACCCGTAATGGTAATCGCATCGGCGGCTATTTATCCAGCGTCGTGCCCACCGTCGCGCTGAGGTCCGCGTGGTTTTTGACATAGTCCAACGCTTTGCGGGCCATCTGTTTTTCTCCTCGATACGCTAGCAACGTGGGAGCATCTTCGAGGCGCACCCACCTGGCGCGGGCGACTTCAATGCGCATGTCGTCGGTGAGGTTATCGATGCGTCCGGACTCGTAGCGCAGCAGGTAGAAGCTGACAATCTTGAAGACCTTCTCGCCGTCGCCCCAAGAGCGCACGTAGACATACTTGATGTCAGCAAGTTTGGTGATGGGTGCGGCAGTGAGTCCTGTCTCTTCGCGCACCTCGCGCAGCGCCGCTTCCAGCGCTTTTTCGCCGGGATCGACAAGGCCCTTGGGCAGGCACAGAACAGTCTTCGGACGAGAACGGGCTTTGCGCTTGCCAGGATCAGGAGCGGGACTGAGCGGCGCTGGCTCGCTCTTCGGGGGCTCGTTCTTTGGAAGCTGGTCCTTGGGCAATTCAATGGCAGCCATCCACCACTCACCGTCTTTGTTGCGTACCACCACGCCCCCGGCTGAAATCTCGCGCACCATACCTTTGCAACTTAGCAGGAATACGGGAGTTTCGTCATCCCGCCTTCTGGATCGGCGCAGTGGTAACCGGTCAGCGGTTACCGGACGTAACCGCTGCTGGCACCCTTGTGCCCTTACATCGCGCCAACCTTCCGTGGCATCTTAGATACTAAGAAGCGTTTCGTTCCGGCGGTTCGCGGCCCGAACATGTGGGGTTCGCTGTGAAAAGGCTGGGGAAGATCGTTCGATCGGTGCAGGCGTTTGGGCGGGAACTCTCCCGCAAGAGCGCGCCTGTTGCCTCTCACCACATTCCTGCGATTGGCGTGGCGTTGGGCGGAGGCTTTGCCCGCGGCATCGCTCACATTGGAGTCCTGAAAGTCCTCGAAGAAGAAGGCATTCCGGTTCGTGCGATTACCGGCACCAGCGTCGGCGCGCTGATTGGCGCGTGTTATTGCAGCGGGCTCTCGATTCCAGAGATGGAAGAAGTGGCGCACGTGTCGCGCTTCACGACCTTTGCGCGCTGGACCGTGTCGCGTTACGGATTCGCTTCGAGCGATCGCATGGTTTCGTTTCTCAAGCGCACCTTGAAGGTGAAGACGTTTGAGGAGATGCGAATTCCTCTGGGCGTAACTGCTACCGACTTCAACACGGGCGAAGGAGTGGTGTTTCACTCCGGATCGATTGTCGACCCCGTGCGCGCTAGCTGCTCGTATCCCGGGATGTTTTTGCCAGTGGAGATTCGCGGGCGCTACTTCGTGGATGGGATGCTTTCGCATCCGGTGCCGACGCGGCCGTTGCGGGAAATGGGCGCGAATCGCGTGCTGGCCGTGCACTTAAAAGGCACGTGGGCGAACGGCGGCGCGCCGAGACATTTGTTCGACGTGATTGGACAGTCGTTCGCGATTGCGCAGGACGCGATGGCGGGCGTGTGGCGCGAGGCTGCGGACCTGGTGATCGAACCCAACGTTGCTGGTTTTGGCTACGACGACTTCAAGCGCGCCGACGAATTGATTCACGCTGGCGAAGTCGCGATGCGGCAGGCGTTGCCAGAAGTGCGCAAGTGGCTGGAGATACCGCAGGAAGAGCTTGCTAATGCGAAGGCGATTGCGAAGGTTAGCTCGAAGGGAAGTCCCAGAGTGGCGCAACCCGCGCCCGTTCCAGCTGACTGAAAGAAGTTCTCAGTCCTCAGTTTCCAGTTCATAATTGAGAGGGGGAGTTATGACGAACTGGGACAACCCTATTCCTGGGATTACACCGACTCGCTCCGGGGACCGCGGAGAGTCATGGACGATTCGGCGCGCAAAGGCTCGGTTTAGCGAGGTGTTTCGACGGGCGCGAACTGAAGGGCCGCAGCGCATCACGCCGAAGGGCAAAAAAGGCGTAGTGATTATTTCCGCGGAGGAGTACGACAGGTTGGTGCGCAGATCACATCGGGCAAAGAATCTCGTTCAGTTTTTTCGACAATCTCCCTTGTTTGGAATCAACATTGATCTAGAACGAGACCGCAACGAAAATCGCGGTATCTAGGTAGCGCAGAGAATCTGAATTCGCCGCCCTGCGCCTGAGGCGGTCCCGATTTCCTCGACCGATACGCTACGCCTGAAGGCGTATCCTGATACGAACCATGTTTTCGCTTGTCCTCCTTCTCCGGAGAACAGGCATTTCCGTTTACCGTTCCAGAATCTCTTTGTACTGATTCAGAGCGACTTTCTTTGGGGCGCTGGGCAGGATCGCGTCGGTGCTGCGGGTGGTATTGCCGGCGACTCCTATTTGTCCGATGCGAACCCAGCCGCTGCCGAAATCGGCGAAGACCGGGACCAGCATGAAGAAGTGATCGTCGACTTCGCTCTGCGTGAGCGTCATGTGAAGCTTCACTTTGCCGCCGTCCGCCGGCGTAACTTGATAGGCGAATTGATACCGCGGAACCTGGGTTCCATACACCCACTCGTCAAAGAACCAGTCGAGGCGGCCGTTGCGCTGAACGTCCATCAACTTGGTCATGTGCTTTTCCGCAATGGCCTTGAACGACTCGGTGGACGCGGGCCGGTCGCGATGGCTCTCGACGAAATCATGCATCATCTCGATGAAGGCCTTGTCCTGATCGTCCTGGCTGTACATGACTGACTTGAGCATTTGCAGAACGTACGCGCCCTTGGGGTAGGTTACGTTCTGATAGGCGTTTTCACTTCGTGGAGAAACCAGCCGCAAGCCCATCCAGAGCGGGCCGGCGTCGTTGGGAGCGACTCCGAAATTGTTTTTCTCGAGAATGCGGTGACGCAGGCGATCCCAGAATTCCAGGTAGTCGCCCTTCCAATCCTTGCCAAAAGCATTCTGCAAAAACAGTCCCGCGGAAAATTCCGCAAAGCCTTCGGAGAGCCACTGATCGTGATAGGAAGCCCAACCGACGGCGTGTCCCCACCATTGGTGGGAAACTTCGTGCGGCGTGACTTCCTGCACGAAGCCGGTGAATTTGGAATCGATGTTGCCGAAGAGCATCCATCGCTGTGTGGAGTCGATGTAGGCGGAAATCGGCAGGTAGACGAGATTCGGCCAGGATTGTCCGAAACCGAAGTCGGGCTGCTCGGTGATGGAGATGTCGTCGTAAGGAAGCCGGCCGAAGTAGTGCGTGCAAATCTGCAACTGCGCTCGCGTTTGCTGCAGCGCGTATTTCGTCATGGCCCCTGGCGCCATGGACTGCAATACCCTGTAGCGGCGCAGAGAATCGGGCAACTCGGTCAGGTAGTAGCCTGAGATTTTGTACGCGGTGATGTCGTCGGACACCTCGACTTTCTTGTAATCGCCGTAGTTGAATCCGGCGACCGCGACCGGCGTCGAAGTGACCCAATGGCTGACCGCGAAGTCTCCCTCGACCGACTGGCCTTCGAGTTTGCCGACGCTCACCACCGTGAATCTGTGCGGCACTTTGAAAGTCAGGTCATAGGAAACGCGCTCGCCGAATCCGTTGAGGTTGGGATACCACGAACTGCGTGCGCGCACATAGAAACTTCCTTCGCCTGCCTTCTCGAGGACCTTGTCGCCGGCGTATTCGACGGTGATGGAAGCATCCTTTCCGGCGGGCGGCGCTTGCGGCAGCACAACGTAAAACGATCCGTCCTCCTTACGGCTCTCCTGAATGAAATAGAGGTTCTGTCCTTGTTCGTCGAACACGCGGGTCACGCGGAGGTTGGGCAGCAATCCGAACTTGAGAACGCGTTCGCCGCGTATCAGCGGTTGGAACGTGATGGTCGCGGTGCTGAATAGATGCTCGTTCTTGGCGATGACCGTTTCGATCTTGTAGTGACGCGTTGCAAACAGGCGACGATCTTCCAACGAGCTGGCCTTTCCGCTCGCATATTCGGACTTGAGGTGAGCCAGATACCAGATGCCGTCGTCCATTCCTTCGGGATCGTAGTTGATGAGCCCGACCTCTTCCGGTGAATCCATTTGCGGGACCGCGCCGACCCGAGTGCGCACGAAGAAACGCAGATCTTTGTGCTTCTTCCCGCGAATGTAGGCATTGAAGAATGGCGGATGCGCGGGATTGTAGACGGCCGCGAGGATGTCGGCGTCGACGTTGTCCATGGTTTCACCGTCAAGTATTGACTCGGTGAATCCCAGTGGGTACTCGCGGCGCTGGCGCATTCGTTCTTTCCAGTGTTTGAAGGCAAGAGCCGCTGGGGCGGAAGGTTCGACGCTGCCTCCGAGCCCGGGAAGAATCCTCATGCGTTCTTCTCCGGTAAACCGGAAGACGACTTCGGTGAAATCCTCGTCGAGTTCGGCTGCGCCGATGCGGCGGCTGAGTTCGTGCGCATCGAGCATAGTCGCGGGCTTCAGATTGAAATGTCCCTCACCGACGAAGATGGCACCGGTGACGACTCCTTCGACCGGGCTCAGAAATGTCAGCGTGCCGGTGTGAAACTGGAAGGTGCCCACATCGAGTGGCAGCGTGAAATTGTCGAAGTGAAAGGTTTCTCCCAGGCCAAGGTCGCGCAACTTGCGGTACACGGGATCGGAATTAGAAAACGCAAGCGCCTGGCCGGGCACGAGGATGTTGGTCTGCTGCCGGGCGATGGTGAGCGCGAGTTGTAGTTCGACGGATTCGGTCAGATCGACAGACTTCTCCAGCGGTTCGAAGCCATCGTGCGTCACGCGGACGACGTACTTTCCGGGCTGCAGGTCAGGCGACGAAAACTTGCCCTGCGCGTCGGAATTGAATACCAGCGGCTGAGGCAAACCTCCGCCGGTGATCTCGATGCGAGCGTCGGGAATCACCGCGCCGGATGGATCCTTTACTGTTCCGGAAACCGTCGCGGCATGCAGCGATGCCGGCGCCGCCAGAGCGAGAAGGACGAGCGCAACTTTCAATACGACGGAGATGTTCCGGGCGGGAGGCTCGTCAGACGGGTGGCTGGCTCCGAGACTGGCGAACAGCGAGCGATGAACGGACTTCAACTGATTTACTCCGGCCCGCACAGCATAGCAGGAGATGCTCGCTGCTGCCGAAGAAACTCCTGCACTCTGGGTGGTGTCAGTTTGGGTGTTGGGGAGGGAAAGGAGATCAATATGCTGCAAGAGAAAGAGGGCGACTATTGTCCAACTGCTCGTGATTCCGAGTCAACCTCGGCGCGAGTCGCGGGTCGAGTCTCAGGCCATAACTCTCCCGCCCCTTTTCGCGCTCGCCTCTCGCAGTTCTCCCATTCTCCTTCGGTGCACTGCTGCTTCCGGCAGTCGAATTCGCACAAGCCGTTGGCCTGCGGTACATCCTGCACAATCTGAGCCTTGACCCACAACCAGAGCCTGCGGTAGACCGGCAGAGTTGTTCCAAGTTGAGTTGACAAGACCTTCCTCCCCAGTTTTGAGACCTGATTTCCCACAGGAATCAGGGACGCGGATTATGGCCCCGATCTCTCCAGAAATCAAGTCTTTTCCGCAGGGAACAATGGCTTGAACTTACACTTGGTCCGACCGTCATTCTGTCGTGCCCAGTTTTTCCGATTCCTGCTGAATTCGCTTCCAAGCCTTTTCGACATGCCGGGATTGCGTGTTGGTTTGGCCGACGCAGAGGCGCAGAGTGAGTTTCCCATTCAACTTTGTATGCGTGAGGAAGAGGTCGCCGCTGCGGTTCAGGCGATCCATGATGGTTTGGTTCGCGGCATCACCGGCCTTGTGGCGGAAGCAGACGAGGTTCAGCGGCGCAGGCGCGGCGACCTCGAAGCGGTCGCTGTTACTCACCCAACCCGCGAACTGTTGCGCCAGCTGCACGTGCTGGCGAATATGGTGCCGCAGGCCTTCGACGCCGTAGTGGCGGATCACGAACCAGAGCTTCAGTGAGCGGAAGCGGCGTCCGAGCTGAATATGCCAGTCCCGGTAGTCGATGACCGCGCCCGATTCCGTGGCCTGATTGCGCAGATATTCGGGCAGAATGCTCAGGGTTTTAATCAGCGCCTTGCGATCTGTTACCCAGAAGCAGTTGCAGTCGAAGCTGGTGAACATCCATTTATGCGGATTGAAGTTGTAGCTGTCGGCGAGTTCGACGCCGTCTTGCAGGTGGCGGAATTCGGGGCAGAGCATGGCCGTGCCCGACATGGCGGCGTCGACGTGCAGCCATAGATTTTGCGCGCGGCAGATATCGCCGATTGCGGCAATTGGATCCATCGCATTCGAAGAGGTTGTGCCTACGGTCGCACAGACGAAGCAGGGAGTGAGTCCTGCGCGGCGGTCGGCTTCGACGTGACGCGCGAGAGAGTCGGGGCGCATGGCGAGATTCTCATCGACTTCGATGAGGCGCAGATTTTCGACGCCGATGCCCGCGATCATCGCGGCCTTCTCCAGCGAGGAATGCGTTTGAGTCGAGGCGTAGGCGACGAGGCGGCCGTCGCATCCTTTCTTGTTGCTGACGTAGTTGGTGGCGCGTTCGCGGGCTGCGAGCAGAGCGCAGAGAGCGGCGCTCGACGCAGTGTCCTGGATGACACCGCCGCCGGTGTTGGACGAGAGAAACTTTTCTGGGAGACCGAGCATCGAGACGAGCCAGTCCATCACATGGGTTTCGAGTTCGGTGCAGGCGGGACTGGTCGACCACAGCATTCCTTGCACACCGAGGCCGGAAGAAAGAAGATCGCCGAGAATGCCGGGGCCGGAGGCGTTGCAGGGGAAGTAGGCGAAGAAGTTCGGCGACTGCCAGTGCGTGACGCCGGGAAGAATCAGTTGCTCGACATCCTTCATCAGGGCGTCGAAGGGCTCGCCGTGCGCGGGCGGCTGCGCGGGAAGCGAGGCGCGAATTTCTCCCGGCTTCGCTTGCGAGAGTACGGGGAAGGATTCGACGCGGGATTGGTAGTCGGCGATCCAGTCGACGACGGCGTGGCCGTGACGGCGGAATTCGTCGGGCGTCATGTGGAAGGATTTTTCGGTGGACACGTTGTCTCCAGCAAAACTAGTTACGAACACCCAAGCGAGTCAGCTCGAAATGAGCGAGAAAATCTATGATGACGTGCGGACAAAAACAACCAAATCAAAAGATTCTCCACTGCCTGGGCTGGGAATCTCCTAATCGCGGCACTCAGCTTTACACCGCCGGGCGGCATGAGGAATCGTTGGGCCTCGTCCTCGTCTTTGGGGAGAATGAGAGTCGCAAGCGTGTCTCCTTTGAGATCAGAAAAAGCGAAGAGGGCGACGCCGAACCCGCTTCTCATTCCAGCGTCGTATTTCTTGCGGGCTTGCTGCAGAGTTGCTTGCTCCGGACGGAGACGCACCCAGGCCTGACGTCCATCCCATGCGACGTCGGCCTGTTCAACCCAACGCACTCGTTGTGGGTAGTCATTCTCTCCGAGAAACTTGGAGAAGCGCTGGCGCCCTTCGTCGAAGGATTCTGCCCCGGTGTTATCGCTCACGTTGTCGCTCGCAATCGTCCAAAATACACTCTCGTTTTGTAGTCGAATGACACGCGTCCTGCGACCGCGTTGGCGTCGAAGATGCGGCGCAGTTCTTGCACCATCGGTTCGTACTTTGGGTGTCCGGGGCCCGGTGCGTACGACGACGACAGCAGGCGTCCTTCGAGGCCGGCGTAATCGAACTCCTGCCGCATCGCGAACGCGCGCTCATGAAACGGAGCTGGGTCGAAGAATTCGTTCACCGCGTTGGTTGTGTGCTCGTGCCGCACATCGGCGTAGTCCGTACCGTAGGCCTGCAGCAATTGTTCGTAATCGCGCAGGAACGGCGTTGAGTCGGTGAGGCGTTCGTTCCAAAGCAACACGAGCCATCCGGCGGGCTTCAAAATCCGCACGAATTCCTGCCGTGTGCGCTTGCGATCGAACCAGTGGGCGGCTTGGGCCGCGGTTACGAAGTCTACCCTTGCGTCGGGCAACGCGGTTGCCTCTGCAGTGCCGGCGACGCTCTTGAACCTAGGGAACGCCGCCAACAAGCGCTTTCCTGCCTGACGCATTTCCTGGTTGGGCTCGACGCCGAAAACCGCGTTGCCGTTCTCCAAGAGCACGCGAGTCCAGATGCCTGTACCCGAGGCGATATCGGCGACAACGTGGTTTGGCGTCAGACCACACTCAGTCTGCAACGCGAGCAAGGCATCCGCAGGATATCCGGGGCGATAGCGCACATAGTTTTCGACGCGATCGGAGAAGCGGTTCGTGGCGTTGGAAACGGGCATGTGAACTCACTGCGGCAGGATTTTCAACTTGCCAGAAAACTATTCTAACGGCAGGATAGATGAGTTGTCCCTCCTTGCCGAGGCCGCCAGTTCTGCGGGCTGAAGTTTCTTCGCAGCAAAAAGAACTCGATTGCCCGGCGTGCAACCGTCTTAAATATGCGAGTGGTTATCAAAGTCGGCACCAGTCTCATCGCCCCGGGCGGGCAGATTGACGTGCATCTGCTCCGGAGCATGGTCGATCAATTCGATTTGTCGCGGAATGAATATCTCATCGTGACTTCGGGCGCGATTGCGGCGGGCATGTCGGGATTATCGCTGGCGAAGCGTCCGGGCGACGTGCCAAAAATGCAGGCTTGCGCCGCGGTGGGCCAGAGCAAGCTGATGCACACCTACGAGCGCCTGTTCTTTGGCAAGAAAGTGGTCGCGCAACTGCTGCTCTCGAGCGACGATTTCACTTCGGTGGTACGTTATCGCAACCTGCAGAACACGCTGGCGGAGTTACTCACGCTGGGTGTGGTACCAATCGTCAATGAAAATGACAGCGTGTCAGTGCGCGAACTGGAAGGCGCATTCGGCGACAACGACGAACTGAGTTCGCTTCTGGCCAAGGCCGTCCATGCGGACTGGCTTTTGCTGCTGACGGATGTCGACGGATTCATGGTGCCGAATGGCCGCAAGAAGCCGCGGTTGCAGCGGGTGATTCGCAAGCTGACTCCCGAACTCGAAGCGCAGTGCAATGGCAAGAGTTCGCTCGGCCGCGGCGGCATGATCTCGAAGCTGCGCGCGGCGCGAGTGGCGAGCGAAGGTGGAGTCCATGTGGCGATCGTGAATGGACGGCATCCGCAGGCGATCACGCTCGGGATGCAGCGCAAGATCGGAACCTATTTCCCGCCGCGGAAGAGCGAGTCGCGGAATAGCGAATGAAGATGCCTGCGACCGTAACCAGCGCTGCCAGGAATACTTCGACGCAGGAGAAGTTGCTGCGTGCGCGCGTGGCCTCGTCGACGTTGGCATTGCTCTCGACCGACGAGAAAAACGTGCTGCTGCTGGCGATTGCGGATGCGATCGAGGCACAAGAAAAGAAAATCCTCGCGGCGAATGCCGCTGACGTGGAGGATTCCGGCCTGGAAGGCGCAATGCGCGACCGGCTGCTGCTGACTCCGGCACGCATCAAGGAAATGGCGGAGGGAGTGCGAGAAGTGGCGGCCTTGCCGGATCCCATTGGCGAAACGCTCGCCGGGTGGACCAAGTCGAACGGGCTTCGCATTCGCAAGGTGCGCGTTCCGCTGGGAGTGATTGGAGTCATTTACGAGTCGCGGCCGAATGTCACAGTCGATACCGCGGTGCTGGCGCTTAAAACGGGCAACGCGATCGTACTGCGGGGCGGCAAGGAAGCAGCGCAGAGCAACCAGCGGTTGGTCGAGATCATGAGCGCGATTCCGGGCGTGCCTGAGGGGGCCATCGAGCTGCTCGACGCGACCACACGGCAGTCGGTGCAGGAGTTGATCAAGGCGCGCGGGTTGGTGGATGTAATCATTCCGCGCGGCGGTGCGGGGCTGATCACATTTGTCACTGAGAATTCTTCGGTGCCGGTGATCGAAACTGGGGCGGGGAATTGCCACGTCTTCGTGGATGAATCCGCAGACTTCGAAATGGCGGATCGCATTGTGATCAATGCGAAGACGCAGCGTCCATCGGTGTGTAATGCTGCCGAAAAATTGTTAATTCATGAGCGCGTTGCGACGGAATATGTGCCTCGCATCGTGAAGAAGTTGATCGATGCGGGCGTGGAAGTGCGGGGGGACGGGAAAGCGCGCAGTCTCGCGGCTGGGTTAGAGCGTCGGCGCGACCGCGGAGTCAGACTGGTACGAAGAATATCTGCGGCTGTGCATTGCGGTCGCCGTTGTCGCGAATGTAGACGACGCCATCGCCCACATCAACAAGTACTCGACCAAGCATTCTGATTCGATAGTTACGCGCGACGAACGTAACGCGCGCAAATTCCTGCGCGGCGTGGATTCGGCCGCTGTCTATTGGAACGCGTCTACGCGATTCACCGATGGTGCGGAATTCGGTTTCGGCGCGGAGATGGGTATCAGCACGCAGAAACTGCACTGCCGCGGGCCGTTTGCGCTCGCGGAGCTGACTTCCTCGAAGTACGAGATCATCGGGAACGGGCAGGTGCGGTAGAAGATCTAATCGCCCGGATCTCATCGCCAGACGGGAATGCGCATCACGTCAAAGTGATGATCGTAGGTCCAGACCGCGACGCCCATCCGAACCGACAACGCCGCAAGGGTTGCGTCGAATAGCGTGATGTCCTGATCTCCCAGCGTCCGGGCCCGCATGAATGCCTCCCGATAATCTTCGACAGTGGGGTTAATTGTCGCCGCATCAGCTAACTCACTGAGCCATGTGGAGGCGACATCCTTCCCGAGGCGGTACATCACCATGGTGTAGGCCTCGAGCAGGGTTGGATATGCCAAAACGACCTGATATTTCTCACGCGCAAGTCTGGCCAATTCGTTCAAGGATTGTTTGTGACGTGCATCGTGTGGGTCGACGGCTGCATAGAGCGGTCCAGTATCTGCCAGAATGGCGCGCATCATTTCTTAATTCCCGCCAGGTAAAGATCATGATTGATACTCACATCGCTGCGGCCACTACCGTGCTTAGCGGGAGTGATCTTCAATGGACGGTACTTCCGCAGGAACCCGCGCTCCTCCAGGTACTCGCGCAAAGCGGCTTGCATGACGGTGGTAAGCGCGGGAGGGGCTTCCTGGGATTGGACATATTCGTCCACGGCCCGGGCCAGGTCATCGGGAAGTGTCATGGTGGCTCGCTTCATAGATCAATTATATCATTGCTGATCACCATGTGGTGAAGTTGGTGAAGTTGGTGCAATGGGCGAACAAGAGGCGAACAAAGCTGCGCCTAACGCCACGGTCCAGCTGCCTGTGCTACCCTTACTAACTTTCCTCCTGGGAGCCCGATGAGATTCATTTTTACTGCGCTTCTTTGCACCGCACTCTTTGTTTCCAGTCCGTCCGCGACGGGTGCCGGAAACACGCCGGCAACGGCATCGTCGTCTTCTACTTCTGCGATCTTCGGTTTTCGAGATGCCGCCGCCGAATCCGCCACGGAGGAGCGGTTCATTGCGGTGCCTGATCCGAAGCTGGCGGAAGAGCATCTTCGCATTCTCACGAAAGATCCTCACATGGCTGGGACGGTCGAAGATAAAGCAACCGCCGACTATGTGGCGCAGAAATTTCGCGACGCCGGGCTCGATACCAAGATCGTCGAATACAAAGTGTGGATGAACTATCCAGCGGAGATCAGCGTGGACCTGACCGCGCCTGAAGGCGTGCAAATGCACGGGCCCACGCGCGAGCATGTCGACAACGATCCGTATCAGGATGATCCTCGAGTGGTGATGCCGTTCAACGGCATGTCTCCGTCGGGTGATGTAGAAGCGGACGTGGTCTACGCCAACTACGGCACGCCCGAAGATTTCGAGAAACTTGAGAAGATGAAGATCGACGTGCACGGCAAGATCGTGCTGGTGCGCTACGGGCAGAATTTTCGCGGGGTAAAAGTGTTCGTTGCGCAGGAACATGGCGCGGCAGGAGTGATCATCTATTCCGATCCCGCCGATGATGGGTGGAAGCGTGGCGACAAGTATCCGGAGGGTCCTTGGCGGCCGGATACGGGCGTGCAGCGCGGGTCAGTGGGATACATGTTCGAATTTCCGGGCGATCCGACGACTCCGGGGGTCGCGTCGGTGCCGTCATTGCCCGCGTCGCAACGAATTTCTCCCGAACAATCGGCGCAGATGCCGAAGATCCCAGTCACGCCTATGTCGTATCACGATATTTGGCCGGTGCTGGAACATCTTGGCGGTCCGGATTCGCCGCGTGAGTGGCAGGGATCGCTGCCGTTTACATACCACGTCGGACCGGGACCGGCGCGGGTGAAGATGCATCTCAAGCAGGACTACCAGTTCCGCACGCTCTGGGATGTTATTGGGCGCGTTCCAGGCAGCGAATTGCCGGATGAGTGGGTGGTTGCGGGAAATCATCGCGATGCGTGGGTGTATGGCGCGGTCGATCCAAACAGCGGCACGGCGTCGATGCTCGAGGCGGTACATGGAGTCGGCGAATTACTGAAGTCGGGATGGAAACCGAAGCGGACCATTGTCTTCTGCAGTTGGGATGGAGAAGAAGAAGGACTGATGGGCTCGACCGAGTGGGTGGAACAGAACGAACCCGCGCTCGCGAATGCGGCGGCATACTTCAACATGGACGTCGCGGTGTCCGGGTCGAAGTTCGGCGCGTCAGCGGTTCCCAGCCTCAAACAGTTTATTCGCGATGTCACGAAGGTTGTGCCGAGTCCGAAGGGTGGGACGGTTTATGAGGCGTGGCAAAAGGCCGCGCAACCGGATGCGCCTTCTACGCAGTCTCCGACGGAAGCGATTGGCGACAGCCGCCGTCTTCCGGCGGCACAGGTGAAGGGCGAGGTTCCGGTCGGAGATCTGGGCAGCGGATCGGACTACACGGCGTTCCTGCAGCATGCGGGTGTGCCTTCGAGTGACGTAAGTTCGAGCGGGGCGTACGGCGTGTATCACTCGGTGTTCGATAATTTTGCGTGGTTCAAGAAATTCGCCGATCCCGATTTTGTTTACGAGCAGGAGATGGCGCGTGTCTTCGGTTTGGAAGCGGTGCGCATGGCGGACACCGACGTGCTGCCGTACGATTACGAACAGTATGGAAAAGAGATCGAGGCCTATCTAGACAGTTCGCACAGGCGAGCGGTGGACAAGTTTGGCGCGGACGGACTCGACTTTAAGGGAGTGGATGCTGCAGCGCACCGCTTTGAGATTGCCGGCGCGAAGATCCTGGCGAAGCAGAAGAATCCACCGCGCGATGCTGCACGATTGAACCGGGCGCTGCGAGATACCGAAAGGGCGATGCTCACGCCGCAGGGATTGCCGCATCGTCCATGGTTTCGGCACGCGATCTACGCGCCTGGCGAATACACCGGTTATGCGGCGGTGGTGATTCCGGGAGTGAATGAGGCGCTCGACAAGGGCGACCGGGAGCGGACACGCCAGCAGTTGGCGGTGCTGGCGGCGGCGCTGGAGCGCGCGGCGAAAACGCTGGAAGGATACAAATAGCGATGACCTCGGCGCACGCGCTGGGACAGTTTTTGCGAACGCTGCCGGCGTCGGCGGCGGCGACCTTTCTCGCGCTGTTTCCGATTGTCGATCCCTTCGGCGGCATTCCTATCTTTTTCACGATGACGTCCACTTGGCCGGAAGCGGATCGGCGGCGTACCGCGTACAAGACCGGGCTGTGGGTGTTCGTGATCCTGGTGACGTTCCTTTTCTTTGGCCGGTTCGTGCTTTATTTCTTCGGCATTTCGCTGCCCGTGCTGAAGATCGCTGGAGGACTGATCGTGGCGAACACGGCGTGGGGCATGGTGACGTCCACTGCTCGCATTACGCCGGCGGAAACTCACGAAGCAGAGAACAAGGAAGACATCTCGTTGACGCCGCTTGCTATGCCACTGATGTCGGGACCGGGAGCGATCGGGGTGGTGATGGCGCTGGCGGCGCACGTAGACAATCTGGCGGCATATTTTGGGATGGTGATCGGCGTTGCTGCTATTGCGGTGAGTGTTGCGCTATTCTTCCGGCTGGGAGGTCCTCTGGTGCGGAGGCTGGGACCGAGTGCGGTGGGCGCGATCAATAAGATCTTTGGCTTTCTAATCCTGGCGATTGCGGTGCAACTCGTATGGGACGGCATTGCTGACTTTCACTGAGTCGCGCTGGCCTTGAAGTTTCCTGGAACTGCAATCCCTTTACTCGCGTACCACGATCAGGCGTACTTGCGCCTGAGAGGTGCTCCATGTCTGGAAGGTCTCCGCTCGGCCTGACTCTAGTTCACAAAACACTCATTGTTTGTCTCTTGCTGGTTCCATTTGGCGCGGTTCCGCTGTGCGCGAACGATTGGAACTACGAAGAAACTCACACCTCCGCGCACGATTTCGTGACCGGAGGAATGGTGCATGTGCATTTGAGTGTGGGCGATGTGCACGTCAAGCGCGGCGAGGGGGATCGGATTCACTTGCAATATACGGTGAAGTCGCGGCGAGAGTCGAACCTCAAGCAGGCGCACGTGGATTTTGAAGTTCGCGGCAACGATGCGGTGATTGAATTCCACGCGCCTTCGAGCGACACGCAGTTTGATGTGGAGTTGGAAGTGCCGGCGAATACGAATCTCGATGTGCATGGGAAAGTCGGCGATTTGAAGGTGGAGAACGTCGAAGGGGACAAGGATCTCGAACTGGGCGTCGGCGACATTCGCGTAGCCAACGAGAAATCGCGATATGCGCTGGTGAAGGCGAGCACGGGAATTGGCGATGTGAGCGGCGATGGTTACGGCGAGACCAGCGGATGGCTGGGCAAGACTCTGCGATATCACGGCGACGGGAAGTACGAGTTAAGGGCGCATGTCGGCGTGGGAGATATTCATCTGGAAGGGAAGTAAGGGCGCTCCCTGAGTCTGTGGAAATCACCTAAAAAATAGTTTGCGGGCGAGTCTGGAAAGGCGCGTCTGGGCGAGTTCCAGTTTGGGAAAGCCGGGGATTCAGGTGGTATCCCCCCCTCCCCACCCTCGCGAAAGCCTTGACTGGCGCGGGCTGCGCAAAATTGGTCTGCAAAATCTTGAGCGCCTAGGGGGTAGAGGTCAAAATCTTGACCACAAAGGAGTTGCGAGGTTTACGGCTACGTGTCTCTTCACCGCTAACGCCTTGACGATGATCTGCTCTTTTTGCGGCGTAAGGCAAGGTCAGATGTCACACAGAAAAAGTCTGAGCGGTGGATTTCTCTTTGAGTGACTAGTCAGATAACTAGTCGCAGGACAGAGCCTAAGCGCAAAGAACGCGAAGAAAGGCCGCAAAGGTCGCCAAGCAAAACGGAAACACAAATCGCCCTGCACGCGGCGATTGCAGCCTTTCTCTTGAGGAAGGCGAGCCGCAACGCATGAGCTGATCGCAACCACGCAAACGCGACGGCGCGTGTTCATGGATTAGAAGTGGCCACTCGGAATGAGCGGGACTTCCGGGAGTTGCAGGTGGCGGCATTCAATCCCTTTCAGTACGTACCGTAGGGCTTCGATCGAGAGCGATTCGCGGTCGAAACTTGTTCAAGTGGTGGGGTGCGAGGGCAAGATGCCCTCGCGAGAGCCGGCGGGGCGCCGGCGCTACGGGGAATTCACAGAAACAAATCTCTTCAGCCTGGGTTCCAAGCTAAATACTTCGAAGGTTGGCGTGTACCGGGACGAGTGCGTTCGCGTGGTTCGCCCTCGTTCCAAACTCTGGATGAGGTCGCTGCATCTTAAGCCGAAAAGGGAGACGTGTTAATGGGGAAGACGCGGTTGCGATGCGGCGATTTCTTGGTTGCGGCGGTGGCTGGACTCGGTCTTTTGCTCATGCAAGGGTGCGGGGGAGTCGGGAACTCCAGCACAACTCCGCCGCCTTCGACGACCCCAGGCGCCAACGTCAATGAGAATCTGGAGACGGTTTCGATTTATGTCGACGGGACTTCCGGGAATGACAGTAACGACGGTTCCAAGGCGTCTCCGTTCAAAACCATCGACAAGGCGCTGGCTCTCGCGGGGACGAACAATCAGAGCGGAGTGGGGACGCAGATCAACGTGAATCCCGGGATTTATCGGGAGCAATTGACGATTCAGGCTTCGCAGACGACCTTGCCGTTTACGCTGCAGGCGGCGACGCCGGGAACGGTTTTCGTGTCGGGAGCGGATTCGCTTCCGGGAAGTAGTTGGACTGTTTCATCCTACGGATCGAACGTCTATACGCATGGCGACACCTCGGGCTACATTTATCCGACGTGTGCGGCGCCAGCGGGCTGGCCGCCGATTCCTCCCATCATCTTGAGAAGGGAGATGGTGTTTGTAAACGGCGCGAGACTCAATCAGGTGCTGTTCTCCGACGAACTGCAGCCGGGAACATTTTGGGCGGATGCGGAAGCGACGAATCAAATTTATATCTGGCCGCCGGCGGGAAGGGATATGGCGACGGCGGATATAGAGGTGTCGACGGCGTCGCGGAGTCCGCTGCTGAAAACCGATGGCGTGAACAATTTTGTGATCCGGGGGCTGACGTTCGAGTATGACAACTCGTGCGTGGAGTCGGGGTCGCGCGTCAACAATGGGACGAATGTGTTGATCGATACCGACCAGTTTTTGTGGAGCAACTCGGTGGGATTCGGCCTGTACGCGGGAACCGGCGCTGCGCAGAATATAACGGTGCAGAACAGCGCCGCGAATCACAACGGGCAAACGGGATTTTCGGGGCGGCAGGCGAAATACGTTCTCTATCAGAACGACCAGAGTTCCTATAACAGCTGGCGTGGCGCGCTCGGCGGCTACTATGCGTACGCCTTTAATGGTTCCGATTTCTTTCTGCATCACAACAGCGACTTCAACGGACTGACGGCTCACTACAACGTGAGCGGCGGCATTCACTTCGACACGGACAACGCCAACGATCAAGTGACCGGCTTGCAATCCAGCGGAAACAATCTGGAGGGGTTGCTGATCGAGGCGAGCGAGGGGCCGTTCACGGTGACGAACAGCGCGGCCTGCAGTAATTCTCATCGGGCCGGATAACAAGGGCGCCAACATACAGATTTCTGATTCGTCGGATGTGACGCTCACGGGGAATACGTTTTACGACGGCGGTCCGGAACAGATCTACATCGAGGGCAGCGGGCGGGCAGGGACGAATTGGGAGCAGCCGACGGCTCCGCTGGTGCGGTTCAATCAGAATCTTACGCAGAAGAACAATACGTTCATTGGGACTGCGGGCCAGGTGGGCTTCTACAGCTACTACAAGCACAGCCCTTCGTGCAGCGTTCCGGTGACGGACATGTGGCAGACGTTCGGGAGTTCATTCTCGTCGCAATCGAATACGTGGGGAGACACGGCGGCGACGGACACCTCGTATCCATTTTTCGATGCGGCGGTGTTAGGCGCCACGGTGCCGCTTTCGACGTGGCAGAGCGCGCCGCCGGATGGGGTGTCGCAGGATTCGGGTTCGACGTTTACGCCGAAGGCGTCGTCGCCGTCACCGTCGCAATGCTCGCTGCCGACGCCGGATGCGCCGGATTTCTGGCTTGTGCTGGGACCGAGGCAAGGGGCGGCGGCGATCGTTGCGCAGGCAGGAGGATCGGCACAGGTTCCGCTTAACCTGGTTTCGGTTGGATATTCGGGAACGGTTTCGCTTAGCCTCGATACATCACAGGAAGAAGGAGTGCATGTGACGGGAGTGGGCGGAAGCTTCAGTCCGCAGCAGATTGCGCTCGTCGTCAGGGAACACGCTGACACCTGTCGGAAGCACATTGACAGTTACGACGACATCGTCGACCCCCGACGGTTTTTATCCGCTGACCGTAACGGCGACGGATGGACAGAGCGTGACGAGAACGGGAACATTATTCCTGCAGGTTGGTTCGCCGTCGGCGCTGCAGTTGACAGGGAGCGGCACGATCACGGCGGGGACGTGCTCGATTTTTCAGATTCATAGCGTCGACTCTCACGGGAATTCGTCGGACGTGCTGAGCGACACGTATCTCAACGCGACGGGAACGGGATCGGGGCAGTTTTTTCAGGATTCGAGTTGCACGACGCCGGTGAGTTTCACTCCGATTAACACTGGATGCCAGGCGGGGATTCAGATACCGCAGGGGGATTATGCTCCGCACTTTGAGGGGACGGAGTCGATCTGGTTCATGGACCCGAAACAAGAGAGTTTGAGTGTGACGATCAGCGATGAGGCGGGAGTGCTGAGGTCAGCGACGGCCACGATTCAGGTGCAGTAGTTATGGCCGATTGGCTTTGACCGCTGATTCAGGCGGCTTGCGTGATCCTTTCTGTAAGTGAACTAGTTCGATTTCGAGCAACAAATGTGTGTTCTAGTCAGCATCGCACCCATTGTTCCACAAAGGGCGCGACAAGGATGGGGGCCCGGCTATGCGAGCGGGGCGGCCCAATCGGGGATGGGTTTGAACCACTGATCTCCGGACGCGCCGAGAACTGCGACGAGCCGGTAACCCTCTTCGGTGGAGTTGTCGAACAGGATGGTGTGGTCTGCACGTTGGCTGGCCGTCGGCAGGTTTGCAAAACTTCTTTTGTAGCGTCGCCGGACGTCTTGTTCCGGAACGTTGTGGCCGCCTGCGAGAACTCGATTTCTGATTCGAGCCAGATTGATCTCGACATTTTTTGTGCCAATGTAGACCAACACAATCTCGAAGCCGCGGCTTCGTGCGTCTGCCATCACTTGTAGATAGTGTTTTCCGGCGAGTGTGGTTTCCACGGCGAAGCTCTCAGCTTTGCGGAGGTGTTCCCGTGCGGATTGCAGGACCTGGCGTGCCGCCGCAATTGGTGCTGTGGGGGACGTGGACTGCAATGTTTTCGCGATCATGTCCGGATCGAGTACGGGGATTGCTCGGAAGACATCCGAGTTCCAGTGGGTCAGCGTTGTCTTGCCGGAGCCGTTGGCTCCAGCGATGATGGTCAGCCTAGGAAGGTTCAACGGGGAGAGGGAAGCTGAGATTGCTGCTTCCGTTGACGCTCAGCAAGGATTTCCTGCAGGCGCTTTCTTTCAATGGCCACACCAGCCCGAGCGGCTTCGGCCATCTTTTGCGCGATTTCGATCCAGTTCACTGCCATGGTTATAGGATACTCCAACGTGGATGTTGGCCAAAATGTTAGTGTCGGCAGCATCGCTCCCACCCTCTCGCAAAGAGCGCGAAAGGATGGGGCACCCGGCAAACTTGCCGCCTATGGCATTCGCTGGAAGATCGCCAAGGCACTGATCGGCGAGTGGGTACATCTGGAGCGGATCGGCCAACGCGTACTGGTGTATTACTGTCGAACTCTGATTCGCGAGCTGGATCTGCAGAGTCAGTCTTCGATTGCCGTACAGCGCTGGCATCCTCAGTCCGGATCGGAAACCGGCTCTGACGATGCCGCCTCATAATCTCTCCGAGCTGGTCGAACCAGCGCGCGAGTGTAAAGGATGTCTCGGGACATTTTGTAAAGGATGTCATGAGACTGGACACAAAGAACGCAAGGGACGGGCCACCCGGGACTCGGCTACCGGCGGTACGACTTCTCATTTCGCTTGGGCGACGGCAAGGCCGTGGGTATAAGCGATGAGGGGGCTTGAAACGGGCGCAAGATTTCCGCTTGCTTCATCGATGCTCATATAGAAGACCGAACCGGCTCCCCCGATATAAAGGAACTTGCCAGACGGTTCCACGACAAGATTACTCATATATGTCAAGACACTGATATTGAACGGAGAATTCGGCATCGAAGTCAGAGCGCCAGTGGTGCCATCGACGGTGAAACCGTAAATCTCGGTGTCTATGCTTCCCAGCGCATAGAGGTATTTTCCGGAAGGCGCAATCGCGATCGAGTACAGGATAGGGTATGCTCCGCCGGTTAGAGTCGGTGCGAAGGGTGAGCCACTCACTTGCGTCAGGGCACCGGTGCCGCTGTCGACGGTGAATGCTGCTATAGCGTTAGAGAACGGCAAGGCCGCGTACAAGAATTTGCCTGTCGGATCGATCAGGATTCCATCGGGACCACCTCCCGGCACAGTAGTGAACGGCGAACCGGAAACCGATGAGAGTGCTCCGGACGACGAATCGATGGTGAATGCCGAGATTCCACCTTGCGGGTCGTTTCCGTCGGAAACGTATAAGAACTTGCCTGAGGGATGAACTGCTACTTCTTGAGGCGAGGCGCCGGCAGCGAAGGGCGAGCCCGGAATCGAGCCGAGGGCTCCGCTCGCACTGTCAACCGTGAATCCCACAACCTGATTGGCTGCCGCGTTGGGCACATAAAGGAACTTACCTGCGGGATCGATAGCAATGCTGTCAACATAAAGACCAAGCCAGCCGCTGGGCATTGGAAATGGAGATCCAGCGAGCGGGGAGAGCGCGCCGCTCGAACTGACCGAGAATGCATCGATGCCGTCGGCGATTTCGTCGTCTGCATAAAGAAAGGTCACGGATGGATTGGCAACGATACCAAAGCCACCCTGGTTGCCACTTACCGAAGCTGTTTCGGTGGGGAGTCCGTTTTGCGTATCGATGGTGAATGCCAGGACGGTGTTATCGCCTGCGCCAAAGAGAAACTCCGTAGGCGGCGGTGGGGGCGGGGGCGTGCCTCCGCCAGATGAGTTTCCGCCTCCACAAGACGTGAGAGTCCAAGACAAAAGGAAGAGCGCAGCCAGGGCCCGGACGGAAATCAACCGCATCGTTGCTTCCTCCGAAGATCAGCTACTTCAGCGTCACTAACTTCTCCACCAACTCCGAGTAATCCTTCTTCTCAATCCCATGCACTTGCTTGTTGTATTCGTCGACTTTTGACGAGTAGTTCATCGAGCAGAATTTTGGGCCGCACATGCTGCAGAAGGCGGCTTCTTTGTAGAAGTCGTCGGGGAGGGTTTCGTCGTGCATGCTGCGCGCGGTCTCGGGGTCCAGCGACAACGCGAATTGTTTTTCCCAGTCGAATTTGTAGCGCGCGTAGCTGAGGGCGTCGTCGCGGTCGCGGGCGCCGGGGCGTTGGCGGGCGATGTCGGCGGCGTGGGCGGAAATTTTGTAGGCGATGATGCCGTCTTTCACGTCTTTCTCATTCGGTAACCCTAGATGCTCCTTTGGCGTGACGTAGCAGAGCATGGCGGCGCCGTACCATCCGATCATGGCTGCGCCGATGGCGGAGGTGATGTGGTCGTAGCCGGGAGCGATGTCGGTGACGAGCGGTCCGAGCGTGTAGAACGGCGCTTCATAGCAGAGCTCGACTTCTTTTTCGACCTGCTCCTTGATCTTGTCCATGGAGACGTGGCCGGGGCCTTCGATCATGACCTGCACATCATGTTCCCAGGCCTTCTTGGTGAGCTCGCCTAGAGTTTTGAGTTCGGCGAATTGGGCTTCATCGCTGGCGTCGGCGACGCAGCCGGGACGCAAGCCATCGCCCAACGAGAAGCTGACGTCGTACTTCTTGAAAATCTTGACGATATCATCGAAGCATTCGTAGAGGAAATTCTGTTTGTGGTTGTAGGCCATCCACTGGGCGAGGATCGCGCCGCCGCGACTGACGATGCCGGTGATGCGCTTGGAAATCAGCGGCAGATATTGGATCAGGACACCGGCATGGATCGTCATATAGTCGACGCCTTGGGCGGCTTGTTCTTCGATGACTTCGAGCATGACGGCGGCGTTGAGATCTTCGACGCGCTTCACGCGGGCGATCGCTTCGTAGATCGGGACAGTGCCGATGGGCACGGGCGAGTGGCGAAGGATGGCTTCGCGAATGTCGTGGATGTTGCCGCCGGTGGAGAGATCCATGACAGTGTCAGCGCCATAGTGCACGGCGGTGTGAAGCTTCTTCAATTCTTCGTTCACTTCCGACGTGACGGCCGAGTTGCCGATGTTGGCGTTAATTTTGCAGAGGCTGGCGACGCCGATCGCCATCGGCTCGAGCTCGGGGTGATTGATGTTGGCGGGAATGATCATGCGTCCACGGGCGACTTCGTCGCGCACGAGTTCGGGCGTCAGCTTTTCTTTGTGCGCGATGAAGGCCATCTCTTCGGTGATGACGCCCTGACGCGCGTAGTGCATCTGAGAAAAGTTTCCAGTCGTATTTTCCTGGCGGCGCCGCGCCAACCACTCCGCGCGCGGTTTTGGGACATAGCTTCCGTTGCCATTGCCGTTGCCGTTCGTGCCATTCGTTGCAGTCATGAGAACCCCAGCGTGAAGAATTCGGTAGATATCGATTATAACCGCGTTGGAGGGAGTGCAAGAGCGTTAACCACGAAGGACTCGAAGGGTCACGAAGGACGCGCGCAATAGGGCAATTTCGATGGCTGGATTTTGATCGATATTCGGGTACCAAACTCTTTCACTATTTCTGCATCTTAGAGGCGCTCGATTTGCGGGTGCGACATGGAACACGGTTGCAGAGAATTTTCAGGAGGGATTATGGCGCGTTACGGCACGCTGGGGGATTACCGGTTTTCTGATACGAACGAAGCCGCGAGCGACATTCGCGGCGCGAAGGTGTATGGGCCCAAGGACCATAAGCTGGGCGAGGTGGACGACGTCATCTTCGACGAGTCGACCGGAGCGATCGTGTATATGGTAGTGGACACGGGCGGATGGCTTACCAGCAGGAGATTCATCGTGCCACCGGACGCGGTGCGGCCGTCACTGCAGCATGAGAATGATTTTCTTGTGGATTTGACGAAAGAGCAGATTGAGAATTTCCCGCCATACGACGGGCAAGCGCTGACCTCGGAAGAACAGTGGGCCGATTACGAGAGGAGATACCGATCGAAGTGGGTGGAAAACCCAGTGATGCATCGCGAGGCGACGGACCGGAACATTACGCCAACAACGCAGCAGCAGGTAGGGGCAGGATCGGGAGCGGTTGCCGCTGACAATATCGATAGCGCGGAGTTGGACGCGGAGACCGAAGTGTCGCCGATGCGGACCGAAGCGAATCAGGAAGTGTCGCCGAGTGGGCCGTCGCTGCGCTGGACCACGTTTGAAGACACGCTGCGCCAGCGGCGCGAGGATGTGCTGCAGTCCTCGATCGACAACTTAAAGAGAGTGGAACGCCGCAAGGCCAGCTAGCTAGGACAGGGCTTGCCTCGCTCGGAGGCGGCCCCTCAACTTCACTCTGTAGAAATCCCCATTCTCGCGCAAAGAACGCGCGAGAAATGGGGCACCCGCCACGAACATTGGAACCTCTAACTCCTGCCTTGAAGGTTAAGTAAGATTCCACGGGATCGCGCTACATTTCAGGTTTGCTCATCGACGTGCGCACGGCTTAGAATTTCAGCCTGCTAAAAAGGAGAACCTTAATCCATGCGCGCGTTTCGTATCGTGCTGGCTTTCTTGCTGACAGCGAGTGCTGCCAGTTTCTCGCAATCCTCGTCGTCAGGCATATCCGGAGCAGGGTTCAGCGTCGACAACATCGACAAGAGTGTCGATCCGTGCGTGGATTTTTATCAATACGCGTGCGGCAACTGGATCAAGAAGGCGGAGATTCCCGGGGACCGTCCAGCGTGGCAGAGTTTCTCAGAACTGGACGAGCGCAATCTGGGAATCGAGCGGAGCATTCTGGAGAAGGCCTCGGCGGGCGGGGCCTCGCGGAATGCGATCGATCAGAAGATTGGCGATCTCTACGGCTCCTGTATGGACGAGAAAGCCGTCGACGCGAGAGGGATTGCCCCGGTGAAGCCAGAACTGGAACGCATTGCGGCCGCGAAGGACAAAGGCGCGCTGATCGATGAACTGGCGCACTTGCGATTGGTGGGCGGGAGTTCGTTGTTTGCGTTCTATGCCGCCTCAGACCTGCACAATGCGGACAACGTGATTGCATACATCGATCAGGGCGGGCTGTCGCTGCCGGATCGCGATTATTACATCAAAGACGACGCCGACAAGGTCGAGATGCGGAAGCATCTGGCGGAGTATGCGAAGCAGTTGTTTACACTCGCGGGCCAGACGCCAGAACAGGCGGCCCATTCGGCGGAGACGGTTTTGACGGTGGAAACGTTACTGGCAGCGGATGCGATGGATCGTACGAAGCGGCGCGATCCGAAGAACCGCGATCATAAGATGACGCGCGAGGAAGCGGCCGCGCTCGCGCCGGATTTTTATCTGAACCGGTATTTCACTGGAGTGGGAGCGCCGGCGTTTACCGAACTCAACGTTGGCAATCCGGATTATTTTTCGCAGGTCAACGGCGTGATTGCGACCATGCCACTCGATTCGCTGAAGACATATGTGAGTTGGCATGTGCTGAGGGCGTCGGCGCCGTGGCTGTCGCAGCCGTTCGTGGACGCGAATTTCAAAATGCGGCAGTACCTGACGGGACAGAAACAGATTCAGGATCGCTGGAAGCGCTGCGTCAATCTGGTTGACGATTCTTTGGGCGAGGCGCTGGGGCAGCGCTATGTGGAAGCGACCTTCGGAGCTGATGGCAAGGCGCGCATGCTGAAGATGGTGGACGCGCTGGAGAGTTCGCTGGATACCGACATTCAGGGTCTCTCGTGGATGAGCGCCGAAACGAAGAAACAGGCGAAGGTGAAGCTGACGGCGATCCGCAACAAGATTGGCTATCCCGACGTTTGGCGGGATTACAGTGCGGTTGTGATCAAGCCGGGCGACCTGTTCGGGAATGTGCAGCAAGCCGAAGAATTCGAGGCGAAGCGGCAAGTGGCAAAGATCGGGAAGCCGCTGGATCGCAAGGAATGGGGAATGACTCCGCCGGAGGTGAATGCGTATTACAGCGGGTCGTTCAACGAGATCGTGTTTCCGGCGGGGATTTTGCAGCCTCCGTTCTTCGACAAGACGATGGACGACGCGGTGAATTTCGGCGGAATCGGACTGGTGATTGGGCACGAACTCACGCACGGGTTTGACGATCAGGGGCGCAAGTTCGATCCGTCGGGAAATTTGCGCGACTGGTGGACGGAACAGGATGGCAAGGAATTCGAAAAGCGCGTGAGCTGTGTCGCCGATGAGTATTCGAATTTCGTGGCCGTTGACAACTTGAAGCTGAATGGACGGCTAACTTTGGGCGAGAACACGGCGGATAACGGGGGAGCGCGGATTGCCTTGGCTGCGCTGGAGCGGTTGATCGCGGAGGACAAGACCGGCAAGGAAGGACAGAGCATCGACGGCTTCACGCCGGAGCAGCGATTCTTCCTGGGATTCGGGCGCGTGTGGTGCGAGAAGCAGCGTCCCGAATTTTTGCGGATGCAGGTCAGCACGAATCCGCATTCTCCGGGCAGGTATCGCGTGAACGGCGTGGTGCAGAATATGCCGGAATTCCAGAAGGCTTTCGGATGCAAGGCGGGTCAACCGATGGTGGCGGAGAACGCTTGCCACGTGTGGTGAGACTCGGGTGGTGGACAAAGTCAAAATCCCCATCCTGTCGCAAACCACGCGACAAGGATGGGGCAACCGCGTCAGTGTTGCTTAGGCTTTGATGTCGACCAGGGTCTTCTGCATCTGGTCGGCGGTCTTCAGCGTGGCCAGGTTGACCGCGAATGAGTTTTGCGCGGACATCAACGCGACCATTTCTGCGCCGAGGTCGACGACGTCGACGTTGCCGGTGCTGCTGGAATCGGATCCGGCGTTGGCGATGGCCGTCGCGGCGGCTTCGAGTTGAGTATTAGCCTGCTGTAATCCCTGGAGGGCGATGCTGGAAACGTCCATGGTGTGGTGTTGGTGTGAGTATCGGCAGGAGAGTGGAAATACTTTAGGCGGCTCGAATTCCCACTTCTCGCAAAGGAAGCGCGAGAAATGGGGCACCCGATTTTTCTTAGTTTCGTTTAACGAACGTCAGGGGCCCCGTCCTAACCTCGCAAAGTGGGGGAGCTTAGAACGGGGCATCCCGTTAGATCGAGTGGAACATTGGGAGAGCCGGAGTTGCGTCCACGTTGCGAATTTCATCCAGGACACGGATCACTTCGGCGACGGGGACGGAGTCATCGGCTTCCACCTGAACGACCTGATTCGGCTTGCCCACCAGTCCCTTCAGCGTGCTAGGAAATTCGGACCATGCTACGGTCGTACCGTTTAGCGTTAACGTGGACCCTTGTCCGTGGCTCGATACACGCACACTGACTGTGGCATTTGGGATCTGAGGGAGGATTTGTACCTCGATTCCCTCTGGAGGAACCATTCTGTCGGGATTGGCGTTCGTGGGCCGGGACGTCAGTAGAACTACCTTCGCGAACTCAACGGAACGGGCAGGCCCGAGAGCCGATTTCAATGAGGAAAAAGTCGATCGGGAGTCCGCTTTGATGTAGAGCCTGGCATCGCGCTGTCGTGGCGTGCTCTTCATGTCGTCGAACAGTTGGTCGGGCGTTACGGACTTCGTTCCGAAGAAGAGACGACCGTCGGCGGTTATGGCTACGATCCAAGCGTTCGCATTGTCGGCAGCGGGGTAAGCAACTGCATTTCTTGTCTGCGCCATTTGGACGCTGACACCTGTGGTCATGAGCGGAGTTTGAGCTGTCGCGTGGTGCGTTGGGTTTGCGATCAGCGAGAGTGCGATCAGGCACACGAGTCGTGTGTATTTCATAGGACACTCCTTTCAAGTCGTAAATGAAATGTTTCTGGTCGTTGCTGGCTGCCTGCGGGGCGAGACGCCCCCGCAGCAGCCGGCGGAACACTTCGGCTTAGCTCAGGGCGGGCTGCAGACGCTACTGTTGCTGCGTTACGGTTTTGCGCCGCCGAGGGAGGCGGTGGCAAGGGTGCCGCCGAGGCCCATGGTTTCCACTGCCGTGGATGGGACGATGACCATCGCGCCTTTTTCTTTGACGGCCTCGTAGAGCATGTTCATGGCGCGGAGATGCAGGGCGACCGGGTTCTCGGCGTATGCGGTGGCAGCTTGCACGAAGCTGTTAGAGATTTCGCTTTCGGCCTGGCCGAGGATGATGCGGGCCTGACGCTCGCGCTGGGCTTGGGCCTGGCGCGACATCGCGTCTTCCAGACCGGCGGGAATTTTCACATCGCGAATTTCGACCGACTGCACGGTGATGCCCCAGGGGTTGGTTTTTTCGTCGAGGATGCGCTGCAGTTCGCGGCCCATGCTTTCGCGTTCGGTGATCATCTGGGCGAGTTCGTGGCGTCCGATGGACTCGCGCAGAGCGGTTTGCGCGCTCATGGTGATGGCCTCGATGAAGTTCTCGACTTCGAGGATCGACTTCTCGGCGTTCCAGACCATCCAGAAGACGATAGCGTCGACATTGACGGGGACCGTGTCGCGGGTGAGGGTGGATTCGGCGGAGACGCTGGCGACGCGGACACGCTGGTCGACGTAGGGGCTAAGCGTTTCGAAGACCGGAATGATGTGGCACATGCCGGGTCCGCGCAGGCCGACGTAGCGGCCGAGGCGGAGGACGGCGACCTTTTCCCATTGGCGGATGACTTTGATCGCGAAGAGAAAGTAGAGGCCGACCAGGGCTCCGATGATGGCGGGCGCCGGGTTGTGAACGGCGGCGGTTAGACCGAGTCCGATGACCAGGCAGATTGCGAACAGAAGGCGAGCGATGCCGCTGATGTCGTTGATTCGGATTCTTGCCATGATGTTTATCTCCTTTGTGTCGGACGAGGCAACAGGTCGTGCAGTCGATCGATCAAGTCTTCGACAGTGAATCCGGCGGCGCCCGCGCGGGCGGCGCATTCGCCGGCCATCTGCACAAGTTGCCGCTCGCGCTCGGTGGAATTCTTTTCCAGCTTCTTGTTGGCGATGAAAGTTCCGGTGCCCTGATGCGTTTCGAGCAAGCCTCCGAGTTCCAGTTCGCGGTAGGCACGCATGACGGTGTTGGGATTGATAGCGAGATCGACGGCGAGCTGGCGAACCGTAGGGAGCTGGTCTCCGGGGGTGAGCGAGCGGGAGGCGATACCGGAGCGCACTTGATCTATGAGCTGGCGGTAGACGGGAACTCCGCTGTGGAGGTCGAGCGCGAACTGGAAGGGCGTGACGGGCTCGGGAGTCTTTCCCATGCGTGTCAGTGTACTACAGTATTAGTACAATATGTCAATAGAAATTTTGGAGAGGGCTTCGTGCATATGCCAAGACCACAAGATTTGAACCACAGAGGACACAGGGGACACGGAGGAGGTCTCCGATCTGTCGTTGCGACTTGCTTGAATGAATTTCAGTGTTTGGCGGCTTTGAAGCCTTTGCGGCGTTGTTCGCTGTAGCGGTGGAGGGCGTCGAGGATGATGGGGTAGGCTTCGCCGGGAGGGCGGATCTCATCGACCTCGACAGCTTTGCCTTCCAGCTGTTTGTAGTCCTGAAAGAAGCGGCGCAGCATGAGTAGGCGGTGCGGCGGCATCTCCGCAGCCTCACGGTAGGAATTGAATTCGGGATCTTCGGTGGCGACGGCGATGATTTTGTGGTCCTGCTTGCCGGCATCGATCATGGTCATCAGGCCGATGGTTCGCGCGTGGATGATGGTCAGAGGGACTACCGTCTCCTGGCAGAGAACGAGGACGTCGAGCGGATCGTCGTCTTCGGCGAGCGTTTGCGGAATAAATCCGTAATTCGCGGGATAGTAGACGGCGGAATAGAGGATGCGGTCGAGGCGAATGAGTCCGCTGGACTTGTCGAGTTCATACTTGACGCTGGAGCCGAAGGGAATCTCGATGACGCAATCAAATTCCTGCGGCAGCTTGTCGCCGGGAGTCACGTCGTGCCAAGGATGGATCATAGGAAGAAGTTCTCCACGTTCGTCGGTCTGGATGAATGTTTTATTTTAGCGGACGCGGTTCGATTCGACCGAGCATTCGTCTGGACAGGGAATCGGCGGGCTTGCGGAATCTTGATTCTCATCGTGCTGGCGCGTAGAGTCAGGGTGTGGGGCGCATCCCCCGTGGGGCATTCTCATGTCGAGTACAGCGAAGACCTATCTGAAGTTCGGCGGAGCATCGGCGGTGATTATCCTGCTGCTCGGCTACCTGGCTTATACCGGCGTGCAGGACAGCAAGAGCTATTACGTGACGATCAAAGAACTTCACGGCATGGGCAATGGGGCGTATACAAAACGCTTGCGGGTTGCAGGCAACGTGCAGGCGGGGTCGATCAAGCGCACAGGGACGCATGTGCAGTTCGTGCTCGTGGAGCAGGATCAAATACTGCCGGTTGACTATACCGGCACCGAGGCGCCGCCCGATACTTTCAAAGACGACTCGCAGGCTCTGGCCGATGGGAGCTTCGGACACGATGGAGTGTTCCATGCCAAGCAACTTCAGGCGAAGTGCGCATCGAAGTACGCTCCGAAGCAGCCGGGTACTCCGGCGAACGGAACGGGCTCGCAGGAACCACCAAAGAATATGACCGAGCTGCAGCGCAGTTCGAGTTCGGCTGCGAACTGATCGCGCTGGCGGCGGCTTCACGCAACGAGCGTGGCGTCAAAGTTCCAAGAACAAGACCTCATCGCAAAGGGCGCTAAGGGTGCGCAAAGGTCGCTCGGAAATCCTTGCGCGACCGTGATTCATTCTGACTCTACGCCGTGGGTCTCTTTGCAAATCTTCGCGAAAATGCATAGATTCGCTATTCGCAACTTGTGAGCTGCGGGTTGCGATCTATGGTTCTCGTGACTGACGCCATTCCACAGAGCTTATCTATCGTTCGCGTTCGCGATGTCATCAAGCAGTTTGGGCGGTTCGCCGCGCTGCGCGGTGTGACGGCAGAGTTTGATGGCGGCCGCTTCCACGCAATCCTCGGGGACAACGGAGCAGGGAAGACTACGCTCTTGCGAGCTCTGGCGGGGCTGGCAGATCCGACGCGGGGAGAGATTTCAATTTTCGGCAAGAGTCCGCGGGAGGCGTGTCGCGATATCGGGTATATGGCTCATCCGTCGCTGCTGTACGACGAAATGAGCGGGATGGAAAACCTGCGGTACTTTGCTGGGCTATACGGAATTGCTGGCGATGGGCGGTGCGAAGAGGCGATTCGCTCGGTGGGGCTTGATCCGGAGTTGACGCGCGGGGTAGGGCAGTATTCGCAAGGGATGCGGCAGAGGATGTCGCTGGCGCGAGCGATTCTGCATGATCCGCGAGTACTGCTGCTGGACGAGCCGTTTTCGAACGTGGATGTGCATTCGGCGCGCGAGATGGTTGGTCTGCTGAAGGGAATGCGCGATGCGGGGAAGACGATTTTTGTGGTGACGCATCAGGCGTTGTTGCTTGAGGGAGCGGCGGACGAATTCGTGTGGATGCAAGCGGGGCAGATTGTGGATCGGACGATGAGTGCAGTGCGCGCGGCTGATTCTTCGGGCGAGAGCACTTCTCGTGAAGGCGTCCAATGAGTCTTTGGTCGGTCACGCTCGCGACGTTGACGAAAGACATCCGCCTGGAGTGGCGATCGAAGGATGCGCTCAACTCCATGTTGTTCTTCTCACTGCTGGTGGTGGTGATTTTTGTGTTCTCGTTCGATCCGCTGGCGGAAGAGTCGCGGCACATCGTGGGCGGGTTGGTGTGGGTGGCGTTTCTGTTTGCCGCAGTCGTGGCACTGAACCAGACATGGGCGCGGGAGTTGCGGAATCAGGTGCTGGATGCGTACCGAGTGTCCCCGGCGCCGGCGAATGCGTTGTTCCTGGCGAAGGCGGTGGGGAATTTTATCTTCGTCAGCGTGCTGGAAGCGCTGATGACGCCGCTGTTCGTCATCTTCTACAACCTGCATGTTTTGGGGCCGGCGTGGCAATTGGTGCCGATCGCGTTGCTGGGCACGTGGGCGCTGGTAGTGAATGGAACGTTCTTCGCGGCGATGTCGCTGCGCACGCGCAGCCGCGAGATCATGCTGCCGCTGCTGCTGTTTCCGATCTCCATTCCTGCGGTGTTGGGGATGGTCGCAGGAACGACTGCGATCTTGACGGGAGAGAACTCCGCGCACTTCTACATCGTGTTGCTTCTCACCTACGATGTGGTGTTTACTACAGCTTGTCTCGCGCTGTTTGAAACGATTCTGCAGGCAGAATGAAACGCCTCTTCCCCATCCTCTCGATCCTCACCGCGGTTCTGCTGGCCTACGCGCTGTATCAGGCTCTGGTCGTAGCGCCCACGGATGCTCTGCAAGGCGACGTCTACCGCATCATTTACTACCACGTGCCTTCGGCGTGGACGGCGTTTCTGCTCTTCTTCATCAACTTTGTTGCATCGATTCAATATCTGGCCAGCGCGACGGAATCGAGGAAGAAGGCTGCGAAGTGGATCGTGATTGCGATTGGAGTGGTGGGCGTAGTTGTCTGTTTCCTCCCGCAGGTGCAGGAGCAATTGAAGTCGGCAGGGATGCGTCCCAGCGCGATGGCGACCACGGTGATCCTGATTCCAGTCTTCTATTTGCTGGTTGGAAAATGGTTCCCAGGGCAGCTTCTGGATGTTCTGGCGGTGACGACGGCGGAAGTGGGAGTGGTGTTTTGCACGATCGTGCTGGTGACGGGGCCGATCTGGGCGCGGCCGGTGTGGGGCATCTGGTGGGCGCCGGGAGACATCCGGCTGACGTCGACGCTGGTGCTGTGGTTGATTTATGTAAGCTATCTGGTGCTACGGCGGTTTTCGAACAGCGCGCAGACGCAGATGCTGGCGGCGGCGCTGGCGGTATTTGGAGCGCTGGACGTGCCGCTGGTTTATTTTTCGATCTGGTTTTTCCGTACGCAGCATCCGCAGCCTGTGATCGGGGGCGGCGGGTCGATGGATCCGCGCATGCTGCATACCCTGCTGATCAGTTGGATGGCATTTCTTCTTTTTGCATTTCTGGTGTGCTGGTCGCGTTTTCGGTTGGAGTTGTTGCACCGTGAAGTGGAAGAAGCTCACGCCATGGAGTCGTTGAAGGGGAGCGCGGCTGGAGCGAGCCTCCCACTGAACCGGAGGGCAGAATGAATTCGATTCGATATATGTATGCCGCCTACATTGCCACATGGACGATTCACGTGTTTTACCTCGGCACGCTGGTGCGGCGGTTCAGCAAGCTGCGGCGGGAAATGAAGGAGTTGGGCAAGGGGAAGTAGGCTCGCTACCGTCGGAAACCGTTCACCACAGGGGACACGGGGGAACACAGGGAAATCATCACGGCTGATTTTAGTTCGTCGCTTTCCATTCTTTTTGCAGGGCGGAGAAAAAGTCAGGGCTGCCGTTGGAGCGGAGAAATTCGTAGTCTTCGATCATGGCTGCGGTGCCGATGCGCAAGGAGGGGAGCGGCGACTCGACGCGGATAACGCGGGCGCTGAAGCGGACGCGGACCGCATCCGTCAGGGTGACGTGAGGAGGGAAGGTCAGCGTGACCTCGAGTTTGGTTCCTGCTGCGACGGGACGATCGAGATAGAAGAAGACACCGCGGGCGCTGACGTTCTGCGTTTCGGTATGAAAGTCGCCGGCGCCTTCGAGGCGCACGATGGCGGGCAAGCGCATGTCAAAGCGCCGCATCATCCGCCGTTCTTGCTCTTGTGAATCTGTTTGCATGCGTGAGCGCTCCGGAGAAGCGGAGAATCCCGAGAAAAGCGACATTCGAGACCTCACCAGCCCAATCCCAAGGCCTGAGGCTCCGCGAAAACGCCGCCTCACAGCCCTCAATGTATAGAACAACCAGCAGTTTGCAACAGCAAAAGCGCCGGCAGGAACCGATTCGTTACTCTGTTCGGAATTCCGAACAAACGTCCGCGTTCGGGCGTGGGGGAGGAGAGCACTTGTGGGAGAGACTCAAGAACATTGTGCAATCCCGCTGCCGTAGAGGCTGGGAGGAGTCGTAAGTTTTCCGCCGGGAATCAGGGCTTTCCGCGGGCAACTGGGGAGGCGGGTGAGGACTCGCGCAAGAGATTGCAGAAAGACTGCGATCTTGGGGTCAGAGTGCCTGGATCGGTCGCTCACTTTTCTGGCGGGGTCGGCATCTTGTGGGACATCCCGGTGCATCTGAGGAATCTTGGGGAGCGCGCGGACTCCCAGGTGCGCCGACCGAAGGCTTAAACCTCAAAGGGCACGAAGGTACACGAAGGAAGACAAGCAGCTTGAGTCGAAAGAGCGTTGAGGCCTGCAAAGATTCCAATTGCCCGAGTATGGGGGCGGAGGGTCGCTTGACTTGTGTATCCTTCAGATGTTTAAGTAGTTATTTAATTTTTTCCGCCAGTTCCAGTGACAAGCAAGCCGCGGGCAGGCTGGCCAGTTGAAACACGCCGGCGCGAGGCTGGGACTGCTTGTGCGCCACCTCGAATCTATCCTGATCTGAGCGAACTGATCTGAGCGAAAACGACCTGAAGCGAAAGTGATCTGAAGCTGCATCGGAGGAAACGCGTGAACGTAGATCGCCGTTGGTTGGGAACGTCTGCAGTACGAGTACGTGTTCTAGTCGCCGGGCTGGTGTTGTTGGGGACAGGATGCATGATTCTCGGGTGGGGTTCCCGCTCACGCACTGTCGTTGGGGCCAATCCTTCTTCGATCCAAAGCATGTCGAGCCTGGGCGCGACGCCGGCAGTGTTTGGCGACGCATCACTAGGCGGGGCGAAGCTTAGCGAAGCGAAGCTCGGCTCAGCGAAGCTCGGGGTGCAGGCCCGTTCGGTGTTCGCAGGGCTGCCGCTGATGTTCGAGCCCAACCAAGGACAGGGGAATCTCGATCCGGCGGACCCGCGGGTGAAGTTCGTCGCCCGCGGCTCGGGATACAGCCTGTTTCTCGGCGTGGAAGGGGCGATCCTGAATCTCAGGTCGCAAGCGCCGAAGAATGAAGCGTCCCGGGGGGCAAAGCCGGTTCTGGCGCGCGTCGATTCGCTGCGGATGAAGCTGGCTGGTTCGAATCCGAACGCCGGATTGACGGCGACCGATCTTCTGCCGAGCACGAGCAATTATCTTCTGGGCAACGATCCGGCGAAGTGGCGGCGCGGAGTTCCGCAGTTTTCGCATGTGCGCTACGACAACGTTTATCCCGGAATCAATCTGATTTTCTACGGACACCAAGGGCAGCTGGAATATGACTTCCAGGTCGCGCCGGGGTCTGATCCCTCGCGGGCAGAACTGGAGTTCGATGGCTCGAAGCGCGTTGAACTCGATCGCGGAACTCTTGTCATTAAGAGTGAGGGTGGCGACGTGAGGCTCGAAGTTCCGCGCGTGTATCAAGAAGTAGCGGGCCACCAGCAGTCGGTCGAAGGCAAGTTCGTGTTGCGGGCGGCGAACCGCGTGGGATTTGCGATCGGGACTTATGACCATTCGCGAGAGCTGGTAATCGATCCGATCTTGAAGTATTCGACCTATTTTGGCGGCAGCGGCGATGAGCACGCGACGTCGATTGCGGTCGATAATGTCGGCGACATCTACCTGGCGGGATCGACGACCTCGGCGAATCTCCCCACCGTCACTGGGGTCGACCAGACGGCCCTCGTTGGTACGCAGAACGTTTACATCGCGAAGATCAATATTGGTTCGAATCTGCCGGCGGCGAATCAGCTGATTTACGTGACGTACCTTGGAGGGGACGGGATTGACAGTCCGGTCGGCATTAGCGTCGATGGAGCGGGTAATCCGTATGTCGCCGGAACCACCACCTCCGACAACTTTCCCACGACGACGCTCGCTTATCAACGCGTGCCCGAAGCCGGAAGCACCGGCACGAAGCACGTTTTTGTGACGGAACTCAATAACGTGAATGGGATCGCAAGTACGCTTATCTATTCTTCGTACTTGTCAGGCAGCGGCGACGACATCGCGAGCGGAGTGGCGATCGATGGCAGCGGTTTTATTTACGTGACGGGGACGACGACATCGGTGGAGACCTCGACGTCGGACATGTTCCCGGCCAGCAATTTGCCTCAAACGTTGCCCTTTCAGAACGCTTCGAAGGATCCAGGGCAGCCGCAGTTTTTTGTGACCAAGGTCTATGCGTTGGGCGCAGGCACATCGAGCGTTCCGTACTCGACGTATTTTGGCGGAGGCGCCTCTGCCACGAACCCGCCGATCGCGGTGGGCGGAGGCATTACAGTCGATCTGAACGGGAACGTATACTTTACGGGCACCACGAATTACTCCTTTAGTGGCACCAATTCGACCACTGACTTCCCCATCCTGAATGCGTATCAACCCTGCCTCGACCAGATACCTCCGGCCCAGATTTCGAATCCTCCGGTTTGTTCGACATCTACCGGGACTGCGCCTTCCGATGCTTTTGTGGCCAAGCTGAATCCGACGAAGACCCCGGGACAGCAACTGCAGTGGTCGACCTACTTTGGAGGTGCGAACACGGATTCGGGCACGGGGATTGTGGTTGACCCGGGCGCGGCCAGCGTCTATATCACTGGGACGACGAACTCAGGGCAGCTGTCGCCGACAACGACCGCGTTCTCAGGCTATCAAATCTGTCTCAATACACCGGCGAATCCAAGCGGAGGGGTGTCGGCTTGTCCCGTTCCCGGAGGCACGCCCCCGACCGACGCGTTTGTGGCGAAGTTTGCGAACGCGGCTACGAGCACGACGATTCCCAACATTCCGCTGACGTATTTTTCGTATCTTGGCGGCACTGGCAATGAGGCTGGAAACGCGATCTCTGTGGACTCGAGCAGCGGCGCTCTGGTGACAGGATCAACTCAGTCCACGGACTTCCCCGTATTACCCAATCCCAACCCGGTTCAGAGTCAACTGAACGGCGCACAGGACGCATTCGTTGCGCGCTTGAACAGCGTCACCGCGACAGGGCAGAACACATCTGCGTCCTGGGCGAATTATTTTGGTGGAAGCGGCATTGATGAGGGCACGGGGATCACGATCGATTCCACCCAGGCGATCTATTTTGCGGGTGACACCAATTCGACGGATCTGCAGGCTGCCGGGGGCTATCAACTCCACAACAATGGCGGCTATGACGCTTTTGCCACACAACTGGTTACTGCCGCGAGCTTGTCAATTTCAGGAACTCTCCTCGCGAGCAACCAGGGCTACGTCAGCGCGGGCAATCAGGCGACTTTCACTTATACGCTGACCAATAACGGTCCTGACCTGGCGAACTCGATTACGGTGACTGACGATATAAGCAATGCTGGAGTGGGGATTTCGGTAGTCTCCGCCAGCACGACTTCTGGTCCACCCTGTAGCGTCGGTGGTTCCAGCACTCTGGCGGTGTCATGCAGCATTCCGTCACTTCAGGCGGGTTCGACGGCAACCATCACGATGATTCTGGTTCCTACGGCGACGACCAACGGAAGTTCGTCGAGCTTTAACGGGGGAGCGGTGACGGCGACGGCGGCGAACAGCGCTCCGGTGCGGACGACGGTTAACGCTCAGATGTCGGACTTCACCATGACGGCTGGCCCAAACTACGTGCCGATAAACAACGCCGGGGATTCGGCGACCTACTATATACAGCTGACCCCTCATCCCATCTACAGCGGGAGCATCGCGCTTACCTGCAGCGGTCTGCCGAACGCGTCGGCTTGTCCGTTTACAACGAGTCCTGTGACGCTGCCCACGACCAGTCCGGGGGCCACTAAGATGACAATTACGACCACAGCGCGGCCGGTCGTCACGACTCGTGTGAACCGGTTCAGCGGGAAGTTCTACGCGATCTGGTTTTCGCTGCCGGGATTGGCCCTGGTCGGTTTCGGAGTGGGAGGACGGCGGCGCCGGAGGATTGCGGGACTATTCCTAATGTGTTTCGTCTGCGGATTTCTCCTGTTGCAGCCTGCATGTAGCAGTCCCACGCAGCAGGTGCCGCCTAGCGGAACGCAAGCGGGGACGTTCCCCATTACCATCTCAGCGACTTCGGGCAGCGATACGAAGAACTACACGGTGCAGCTGTTCGTTCCGTAGAATTTGCTCCAGTCTTTGCTAAATGCAATTCTCTAGAGCCCACGCGAAAAGGCGTGGGCTCTTTTGTTGGTTGGTCAAATTTGTGGCGAATTCCGGCTTCCGGGGCGACACGCAAGAACTCAATCGCGAAGGACGCTAAGGATTCGCAAAGGCCGCAAAGAAGTGGGGGCCTGGCCAGATATTCAACCATTGAGAAGCGACGCTACGCGCCGGCCGAGAGTTTGTGGTGGCTCTTGGCTTCGGCGATTCCGTACTGGCGAATCTTGTAGAGAAGGGCTTTGTAACTGATCTGGAGAATCGCGGCAGCCTGCTTGCGATTCCAGTTGGTCTGCTCCAGGGCGCGCGCGATCGCTTGCGCTTCGGCTTCGTCCTTTGCGGTGCGAGCGAGCGATTTCAAGCCAGCAGGTTCCATACCCCGGGCTGCGGGATCTCCATGGACGCCGCCGTTGCCGTCGTTGCGGGGCAGAAGTTCGGTTACGGCCAGGGCCTCGTCGCCGAGAATCAGGTAGCGTTTGAGGAAGTTGTTCAGCTCGCGCAGATTGCCGGGCCAGGAATGATCCTGGCAGGCTTTCAGCAGCGCAGGAGAGAGCGGAAGCGGCGCGCGCGCATAGCGCTCGGCCATACGGGTCATCGAGTGCTTCAGGAGGATGGGAATTTCTTCTTTACGCTCGCGCAGCGGTGGCAACTGCAGCGTGAAAGCGTTGAGACGATAGTAGAGATCCTCACGCAGTCGCTTGGTGGCGAGGGCTTCGGGAATGTTGATGTTGGTCGCGGCCAGAATACGAACGTCGACCTTGATCACAGAGCGGCTGCCGAGGCGGGAGAACTGCTGATCCTGCAATACGTGCAGAAGTTTCGCCTGCAGGAGCGGAGGCATCTCGCCAATTTCGTCGAGCAGAATTGTGCCCTTATTGCAGAGTTCGAATTTGCCGGGCTTGGCGTGCGTAGCGCCGGTGAACGCGCCGGGCTCGTAACCGAACAATTCGCTTTCTAGAAGGTCGGCGGGCACAGCCGCGCAGTTGACCTTCAAAAATGTGCGATGAGCGCGCGGCGAGAGCTTGTGGATGAGGCGTCCGAGAACTTCTTTGCCAGTGCCGCTTTCACCGAGCAGAAGCACGGGGATGTCGACGTTCGCGACGAGCGCGGCCTGCGAGCGAATCTTGCGCATCTGCGGGCTGGCCGCGATGAAGAAGACATCATCAGCGAGTTCTTCGACCTCCCCGCTATACGTTTGTTTTCCCTGGCCAAGGCACAGATCGATGACGGCATCGAGCTCGGCTTTCTGAAACGGCTTGGTGAGGTAGTCCTGCGCGCCGAGCTTCATGGCATGGACGACCTTGCGCGTATCGTTGACGCACGAGAGCATGACGACCTTCACGCCGGGCTGCATCTGGCGGAGTTGTTGGAGCGTTTCCAGGCCGTCGATGCCGGGCATGAGTACGTCGAGCAGAACGAGATCGGGTTGCAGACCTTTTTCGACGCGCTGCAGAGCTTCTTCGCCGGTGGTCGCCGTTTCGACCTTGTAGTCGTCGACTTCGAGCAGCGTTTTGATGTAGCGGAGCATGCCGGGTTCGTCGTCGACCAGCAGTATTTTCGCGGTTGGCTTCATCGATTTTTTCCTTTGCTGGCGGCGGCAGGCTTCTCTGCGACAGGTTTGTAGGGGCCGGGTTTGTAGGGGACAAGGAACGAGAACTTGCAGCCCGCGCCCGGATCGCTCTCAACCCAGATCTTGCCGCCCATGCCCTGCACCAGGCGGCGGGCGATAGCGAGACCGAATCCCACTCCCTCCTGACTCTCGGTGCTTGGAAGGCGAAAGAAATCGTCGAAGACTTCGAGGTGAAACTCTGCGGGAATGCCTGGGCCGGTGTCGGAGATGCTGACCTTGACCGAGTTCGGATGGCTTAGATTCTGCCGGCGGCGCTCAGCGCCGGAGGGTACGGCCGCCGCGCGGCGATCCCACATGTGCGGCTCGGCGTGAAGCCAGACCGTTCCCCCTTGAGGCGTGAACTTGAATGCATTCTCCAGCAGATTTGAAATCACGCGCTCAAGCTTCGGAGAGTCGAAGGGAAATGTTGGGAGTTTGTCGTTGGCGAGAAAATAAAGAGCCAGCCGTTTTTCCTGAAAACGGTTCGACCACAAGCGGCACATTTCTGAAAGGCATTCGTTGATGTTGCCTTGCTCGAAGTGCATGCGAAGGCCGCCGGTCTCGAGCGCGCTGAAGGTCAGAAAATCTTGAATGAATTGTTCGAGGCGTTTGCCGCTGGCTTGCATATCGCGCAAAACTTCGCGCTGGCGGTCGCTGAGGGGCCCGAGTTTTTCGCTCGAAAGAAGATCGACGTAGCCGTTCAGAATCGAGAGCGGCGTTTTGAGATCGTGCGCGGCCGACCCGAGGGCGTTCGTCGTGCGCTGAAAACGTTCGCGGAGTTCGTTGTACTCCTGCAGCAAGTTCTCGGGGCTGGGAACGTCGCCGTCGGCGCGAACTGGGGTCGAAGTCGACTCCGGGGCCGATGCTTCGCCACTTACGGGCGCACACGTATTCTTGTGGGCAGTAGCCATGTAGAAAACCACAGGTCTAATGGGAGGAGGACACCGCACTCGCCCTAGTTAGGAGGGAATGCCAGTGAGAAAATCGTATGCCAGCTGGTATTTCATGTCAACGGAAAATAGCAACGGAATTACCCAAGTGTGGCAAAACGTTGCACTTTTGGAAGGAGAGTGCGAGAGCTGGCCTGCTCGAGGTGCCCGAAGGGAAGGCGCATTGAACGCCCGCAGACTCCTTGTCCCGTGCGGGTTTTGCAGACTGCGATGGCGAGGGTTCCGAGTTCTTGCCGGGTTTCACCGGATTCTTGCCGAAGATTTGGCCACTTGGGTGCTCCTATGCCTGCGGCTCAGGATGCCGGGGAGAGGCCTGCATGCGCACAGCGAGAACGGGAAGTGAGCGGCGAAAGTGGGCCAGGCTTCCTCTCGCGATCCCTGTCTTTGTGGGCAGCCGTGACGCAAACGGGAAGGAGTTCCTTGAGTTCGCTACCGCTTTGAATGTCAGCGCGGGCGGGATGCTGGTGGCGATGCGGCGCGCACTGCCCGCGATCGCTCAAGTCCGTCTGGAGATCCCTAGTGCTCCTGTTGCTGCATTGGCTTTGTTACCAAGAGCTTCGCGGACTCTGCGGGCCAGAGCCCTGCGCACTACGCCGGCAGACGGCTACTATCTGCTGGGCCTGAAATTCTCGCGTCCGCTGCTGCATCCTTCGAGTTCGAACGGTACACGACGGAAGTTAGCTTCCGCGTTGTGAGAATATTTACTAGTTGGCTCGCCGCAACTGTTACCTTGGGAACCTCTCCCAGATTACCCGCGTACGCTAATGCGGCTCTTTGGTAAGTTGATCGGCCTCAATCAGATAGATTAGATTTGATAAGATCGCCGTAGACCTGCACGGCTTTGGCTCTCCGGATGCAGGTTAAGTGGACTCCCCCCTGAGAAATCCGCTATGACAACCAGCAGTGTTAGTACGCTCGTCCAGCCCCTGGGGGAAATGCCGCCGGAAGCGATAGTGTTTGGTCGCACGGGGGCGATGCAGGCGGTGCGCGACCGTCTGACGAAATTGGCGAGCGCCAACGTTCCGGTGCTCATTCAGGGGGAGAGCGGCACGGGCAAAGACATTATCGCGCGCATGATTCATGTGGCTTCGCCGTGGCGCACGGGGCCGTGGGTGAAGGTGAACTGTCCGGCGATTCCGGGCACGCTGCTCGAAAGCGAACTCTTCGGCTACGAAAAGGGAGCCTTCACCGGGGCCTACGGCATGAAGCCGGGCCGGGTGGAGATGGCGCATCGCGGCACGCTGTTTCTCGATGAGATTTCTGAACTCGACTTGGGACTGCAGTCGAAGCTGCTGCAACTCTTGCAGGATGGACAGTTCTGCCGCATCGGCGCGCAGGAAGACAAGAAAGTCGAAGTGCGTGTCGTTTGCGCGACGAATCGGAAACTTGAGCAGGAAATCGAAAACGGTACATTCCGCTCCGATCTTTTTTACCGCATCAACGTAGTGAATCTGCATTTGCCTCCGCTGCGTGAACGCGCGGCAGATATTCCTGAGTTGGTCACGTACTTCCTCGACTATCACAATCGGAAGTACAACTGCCGCGCGAAAATGCTTTCCAGCGAATTGATGGCGGTGCTGCGGAAATATCATTGGCCGGGGAACATCCGCGAGCTGGAGAATCTGATCAAGCGCTACGTGATTCTAGGAAACGAGGAAGTGATCGCGAGCGACCTGACGCCGCGCGATCCGGATTTCTTCAACGCCGAGATTCCGGTGGATGGCCAGATTTCTCTGAAGAAGGTCACTCGCCAGGCAGTGCGCGAGTTGGAGCGGAAGATCATTCTCAAAGTCCTGCAGAATTGTCACTGGAATCGCAAGCAGGCGGCGCGGGCGTTGAGCATCAGCTACCGGGCGCTGCTGTATAAGATTCGCGATGCGGGACTGCCGTCGAATCGCGTTGCCAAGCAGCGCGGGTTGGAAGGTCCGAAGGATGTTGCAGCGGACTGAAAAGCAATCTTCCACTTTGGTTGGGCTTTGATTCCTGCACGATTTCCTTCTTCGCGGGGATTTTCTTTTCTGCTGACATCTTAAGAGCTTGAACGCTAAGCGCGCCAAGGATTCGCGAAGGACGCGAAGAAGACCTGGGTTGCTTTTCGATGGTGTTCGACACTGAAGTTTCTTAGCTGCTGAGATCGGAGAGCGCTTTCTTCGCTTCGACATTGTTTGGGCTCAGCTTCAGAGCTTTTTCTAGCTGCTGGCGGGCTTGCGCGGTTTGCTTGGCTTTTTCGTAGGCCATGCCGAGGTGGTAGTGGATGGTGGCGTCATCGGGCTGTCCGCGCTTCTCGGCGAGGTTTAAGGCTTCCTGAAATTGAGTAATGGCGGACTGGTAGACGCCCTTCTGGTAGTAGGCCCAACCCAAAGTGTCGGCGAAGTTGGCGGAGTCGGGTTCGCCGCGGCGCGCCGTCTGTGCCATAGCGAGCGCGACGTCAACGTTCCCTCCTTGGTGAAGCATCAGGTACGCCAGATTGTTGGACGCGAGCGGATGATCGGGAGAAACCGAGAGCGCTTGCTGGTACATGCTCTTGGCATGATCCCAGTCCTGCTTCTTCTCGTAGAATTCGCCGGAAAGGATGTAGAGACCGGCGTTGTGAGGATTGTCTTTGATGCCTTGCTGATAGAGCGCGAGCGCCTGGTCGATCTTGCCCTGGGCGCCTTGCACTTCTCCTAATTTCTGAAGAGCGTCGCCGTTGTTTTTGTCGAGCTCGACTGCCTTCTGCAGAGCCGTTTCGGCAGCGGAAAAATCTTTCTTGTTGTTGAAGAGAGTAGTACCGAGCAGGTCGTAGAAGCCGCTGCTGCTCGGCGACTTGGCGATCTGGACGCGGGCTGCGGCGATTGCCTTGTCGGGCTGCCTCTGCGCGATGTAGCTGTTCATAAGGCCACTCAGACCTTCTGTGAATGACGGATCTTTGTCGAGCGACTGTTGGAAGAACGTCTCGGCCGCGGCATATTTTTTCTGCGCGAGTTGGATGTTGCCCAACTGCAGATATGGCTGAGGACTTTGGGGAGCGCGCTGCATGGCCTGCTCGTCGTCCTTCTGGGCATCGTTGAACTTCTGCAGAGATATTTCTGCGATCGTTTTGAATAAGTAGCCATCAGCTGCGGCTGGTTGAGCGGCGATGATTTGTTCTGCGGTCTGGAGGAGGGCGACAGAATCACCGCGCTCTTTCTCCGCCGAGGCGAGGAATCGTTGTGCGTCGGTAAGGTCGGGGCGGAGAGCTACGGCCTGATGCCATTCCGCTTCCGCGCGAGCGGGATTGTGTTGTTGGTTGAAGGCGAGACCGAGTTGATAATGCGCCACGGCGTTGTCGGGATCATCGTTCAACGCGCCTTGCAGTGACTGGATGGCGCCGTTCGTGTCGTTTCGATCGAGCTGCATTTCGCCCTTGAAAACCTGCGCCTCGGCGTCGTGCGGATCGGACTTCAGAATCTCGTCATTCAGTTTTTCGGCGTCGTCAAGACGCTTTTTCAGAATCAGGATCTGGATGTAGTTCTTCTTCACCTGAGAGTCTTTGGGATGATCGCTGTAGAGCGAAGCGTATTCGGTGGCGGCTTTGTCGAGATCGCCGGTAGAGAAGTAGAAGTCGCCGAGCATGCGGTAGGCCTCGGGATTGTCCGGGATATCCTTTTTCGTTTGCAGGGCCAACGATTCGGTCTCGGAGCGCTTGCCTTCGGACATGAAGAGTCGGACCAGCGCCGTGCGGGGCGCGGGATTCTTGGGATCCATCTCGATCGCGTGCTTGAACTGTTGCTCGGCTTCGGGCAGGCGGTTTCGAGATTGATAAAAGCCGCCGAGCGCAAGCTGGGCGTTCATCGATTTGGGATCGATTTCTAACGCCTTCTTGAAACTGGCTTCAGCCTGGTCGGGCTGATTCGCGCCAGTTTGAAACAGCGCGAGCAATACATAGAACTCGGAACGCTTGGGGTCGAGTTCGATTGCCTTCTGCATCTCCTGAATCGCCGCTGTGAAATTGCTTAACGCCGAGTCGTAGTTGGCCCAGGCTTCGTGAGTCTCGGGGCTGTTCGGTTGCTTTTGGAGGAGAAGGTCGAGGTGAGTCTTGGCCTCTTTGAGGCTCTCGGGGTTTCGCGTGGCGAGCAGGAGGTTGGCAAGATCGATGTGGGCGCGATAGTTGTCGGGGTCGAGCGTGATGGTGCGATTGAGTTCATCGTAAGCGTCCCTGCCATCACGAAGGCGCAGATAGGCCTGGCTGAGCTGATAGTGTGCCTGAACGAACTTGGAATCCTGCTTGATCGCGTTGCGATACTGGATGGCCGCTTCTCCGTATTTGCCCTGGGAGAAATAGTGATCGCCGCTCTCCAGATATTTCTGCTTACGTACGTTGGGGTCACGGGAACAACCGGTCAGGGAGAGGATGAAAAGGGCGCAGGTAAGCAGCGAGCAAACAACAGAAAGACGCATCGTCGGATCTCCGAAAACCGGTAAAAGGGGAGGCTGGGTGTGCCTCGAAGGAACACTTCATGATACTGCACGAAGCAGATCGTCACTGAGCGCGTTCGCGTGAATCACAATGGGGCCACGCCTGCAGTGCCATTTCTCCTAAGCGTAGCAGTTCCGGTCGGGTGGCACCGTTGATTGACTGCACGGTCATTCCTTGAACGATCGCGAAGATGAAACGGGCGAGGTCCGCGGGATTGGCGGTTTTTGGCAAGTCTCCTTCGGACTGCGCGCGCTCCAATCGCCGCTGAAGGGCATTTTGTGCGTTCAGTCTGACTTGAGTCAGTTTTCGCCGGATGGGAGCTCCCTCAGAGCCGCCGACGAGGGCGGACTCGACCGTCATGCATCCGCAGCGTGGACCGGGCCTGGTAAGAAACGCCGCACCCCGGCGCAGCATCTGCTCCACCGCCCGATAAGCAGTGGGCTCGTCGAGAGCCTCTTTCATGAAGGCGGTCTGGCGGGAGAGGTAGCGCCTGAGGGCTTCCTCGAACAGGGCCTGCTTGTTGCCGAAGGCCGCGTAAAGACTCGGCGGGCGGATGGCCATTGCCGAAGTCAGATCGATCAGCGAGGCGCCCTCGAATCCTTTCCTCCAGAAGACGCGCATGGCGCGTTCAAGAGCGCGGTCGCGATCGAAGGCTGGGGGGCGTCCCGCGGCTCTGGGTGTTTTTGCCGGCATACGTACATTCTATTCCCGTCCTATTATGTAGTGCTCACTAAATAATATGCGACTTCGGCGAAACCGGATTCATCTATTGCGCTGAGATCGAAGAGTTTTCAAAACAGTTGGATAGAGGAGATGGAAAATGTCTGGAAAGCTCAAAGGGAAAGTTGCGGTTATCACCGGAGGCAGCAGCGGTATTGGTCTTGCTACAGCGAAGCGATTCGCAGCTGAAGGCGCACAAGTTGTAATCACGGGGCGCCGCAAAGACGCGGTTGAGGCGGCGGCGAAGGAGATTGGAGCAGCAGCCACCGGCATTCAGGGGGATGCCAGCAAACTTGGAGACCTGGACCGTCTCTATGCCGAGGTCAAGAAACGGCATGGACGGATTGATATCCTTTTCGTGAATGCCGGTGTGGGAGAGTTTTCGACCATCGAGCAGATCACTGAGGAGCACTTCGACAAGATCTTCAATACTAATGTCAAAGGCCTGGTGTTCACGGTACAGAAGGCCCTGCCGCTGATTCCCGATGGCGGAGCAATTGTGCTCAACGCGTCCATCGTTTCGGTGAAGGGCTATGCGGCATTCGGCGTCTACAATGCGACGAAGGCAGCAGTACGTTCCTTCGCCCGCACATGGACGAATGAACTGAAGAGCCGGCAGATTCGCGTCAATGTGGTGAGTCCGGGGCCCATCGACACGCCTATCTTCGACCGACTTGGTTCGGACAAGGGGGAGGCCGAGCAGATTAAGGCAAACTTCGCGTCGCAGATTCCGCTCGGACGCATCGGGCAGCCGGATGAGATCGCGAAGGCAGTGTCGTTCCTGGCCTCGGATGACGCGAGCTTTATTGCGGGTGCGGAACTCTTCGTAGACGGTGGAATGGTGCAAATCTAAACTCTTGCGGAACGAGGCCGCCGGCAAATATGCGGGCGGCTTCGTCTTCGGTTGGAAAGCGACCACTGGTAACCTCAATAGACTAGAAAGCAGGTTCATGTGAAACAAGAAGAACTTCTGATCGCTACGGCGGTGAATTCGTGGAAGCTGGTTGTTTCCCGGCTCGATCAAACTGTCGCGTCATTCAGCGATGAGGATCTGCAGCGGCAAGTCGCGGCTGACAGGAATCGCGTGTTCTACCTCGTCGGACACCTGACCGCTGTGCACGACCGCTTGTTCCCGATGCTGGGATTTGGGGAACGATTGCATCCGGAACTTGACGATGAATTCGTTGACAAGCCGGATGGTGCAGGTGCGGACGCGATATCGCCAGCCAAACTGCGGAGCGCGTTATCGGATGTGAACGGGAAGCTCACCCAGGCGTTTGAAGCGCTGCAGCCTGAGGAGTGGTTGCGGAAGCATAATGCCGTGAGTGACGAGGACTTCGCGAAGGATCCTCTACGGAGTCGCCTTGCCGTCCTAATGAGCCGCACGAACCATGCCTCGTTCCATCTGGGGCAGATGATTCTGGCGAAGCGGTAAACGGGAAGCACCGCGACCGAGGCGACACGTTGTGGGAAATCCTCAGCGCGGGATGTAGTTGTTGAGCAGGGGGAACATTTCGACGGCGAAGGGCAGAAGGCGTTGCTGAGCCGCTTGAGTACTCTCTCCCGGGAGAATCGGCGTGACCAGGCGGACAAGCGCGCCGTCGCTGCGATGCATCTTGATTGAATCCCTGACAAGGTAATACTTGTTCCAGTATTCGCTGGCGACGCCGCGGTCGTGTGCCCAGAACCAGTAGAGAACGAGTTGGCGGGAATCGCCCATGGCAATGACATAGCGGTTGACCGGGAAGGGGGCGTGGCCGGGCATGGCGAGGGTAATGCGTTTGTTTTCGATCGGTGCCCATCCCGCGCCCGGCAGGCAGTGTTGCGGCGAGTGCGGGGTCTCCCCGGTGCGCTGGCTGGGGAAGTAGGCGATGAAGAGATTGACGTCGGCCTGTGGCTGTTGCTGATTCTCGTAGTCCCGCAGGAGAAAATCACCCGGGCCGAGAACGGCGAGTTCATCTTGCTGCAGAGGGCGATCGGTTCCAGTCCACGGCCCGAGTTGTTCGGGAAACGATTTGAGCGGGAGTCGCGGGGGAAATACTTCGTTGTGCGTGCGGGCTTGCAGGAAGATCGCGGCGATGGCAATCAGGGCGGTGGCGAGGACGAAGCGCAGAGTGGAGTTAGTCACGGCTGAAGGTCCTTCTCGGCGGCGGGCTCGGCTGGCACGAGGAAACGAATGAGGGTGTGCAGCGCGTAGAGCATGAGCAGAGAGATGACGAAGATGATCACTCCCCACAAGCCGTGAAGGTCGCCTTCGGCTTTTTCGGCGTCCCAGTATTGCACGAGCATTCCGGTGCCGATGATACGAACGCTGTTGGCCACGACGGCGATCGGCACAGACGCGAACGCGAGCAGCCATCGCACCCAGCGGCGCTTTTCGACAAGATAACCATAGATGATGGACAGCGTGAAAAGCGACATGAGTGAGCGGATCCCGCTGCAGGCTTCGGCGACTTCCAGACGGCTGTGGGCCAACTCGATGACATTGCCTTGGAGCAGGACGGGCACGCTCAGCCAGGACAGTACTTCGGCGGCAACTCGCGACGCCAGCAGCTGCAGCGGGAATGTGATCTGGTTGAAGAGAATTGCGGGGATTGGAATCATCAGCAGCAGGAATGCCCAGGGAAAAAATACCGCGCGGAAGAAGTTCCATCCACGGAAGAGGACGATCAGTCCTGCCAGCACGAACAGCAGGGAGAGACGTGCGGTGAAGAGTTCGACGCCCATTTCACCGGCGACCAGCAGGCACAGCGCAAAGGCGAGCACCAACAAACCAGACCACGACGGCCGGATTGGAACGCGCGCCAGGCGGTCGCGCTCGATCCATACCACGTAGGCTGAGAAGAGCGGGACGAAGAAGCCGTGGCCGAAGTAGGGATTCATCCACTGCGCGACCAGATGGATGAGAACAGGTGCATAGAGCCACAGAAGCAGGCCCGCAAGGACAAGTTTCTGCCACAGGGGCAGCGGCGAGCGTAGTGCGACAGGCGAATCTGCGTTCGGAGACGTTTGCACCAGTTGGCTCACGGATTGAGAGTACAGAACTGGGGAGAAAAAAGTCACGGTCTGTGAACGCGCACGATGGGAGTGCAGATTTTACCGCGCGTAAGCGGTTGGAGCTTTATCGCCAAGGTCGCTAAGAAATATCGCAAAGGTCGCTAAGAAGAGCAACATCAGGGCAGGGGATATGGGACATCGGTGGAATGGCGGAGCGAGGGAAAGCCCGGCAAAATGGAGTGCGGAGGATCTCGTCTTGGGAAAAACATTTCCTATGATCTCCTGCCAGTCGGCGCAGAGTGAGGAAAGCGGGCGCTGCTGACGGATGCGCAGATACGGCGCATTGTCATAACCTATTGATAATTAAGTAGTACAATGCGCTGCTTGGGCACAATGCGCACGCGAGCCTGTGGCATTGGTCGTGCACTCTGGTAGGGGATTTCGATGGCCAACCGGGACTTATCCTGACGCCGATCTGCTCTACAATTTGAGGCTCAGATCAAGGGAGAGATTTGGAGTGTCTTTGCTCCGCGGAGAAGGTATGAGAGTCGTGAAGGTTGCAGTGCTGCTGGGAATCGCGATGCTGGCGGGGGTTCTGCTGGCACAGACGAGCGAGGCGGAAAAGAGCGCGGATACCAGGACTGACGCCAAAAGCGAGGCAAAGACCGGGGCAAAGACCGATCCCGCGAACGAAGCCAAGAGCGACAAACCTGCGGAGATCGCACCGGACGGAAATCCCACTGACTACGTGATCGGGGCCGACGATACTCTGCGGATTTCGGTTTGGAAAGAACCGGACCTTACAGAAACGCTGCCGGTACGGCCGGACGGGAAGATCTCGATGCCGCTGCTGAATGATATTCCGGCGGCAGGGTTGACTCCGCTGCAATTGAAGGATTCGATCACGCAAAAACTGAGGAAATATATCGCCGATCCGCGAGTGACGGTCGTGGTGACGGCAATGAACAGCCGAAGATTCTTCGTGACGGGAGAAGTGCTGCACAGCGGGCCGATGACGTTGCTGCCGAACATGACCATGCTGCAGGCGCTATCGCAGGCCGGGTTCACGCAATTCGCTAATCTCAAGGCGATTTATTTGCTGCGGGCGGAGAACGGAAAGCAGGAAAAGTTGCCGTTTAATTACAAGGAAGTCATCAAGGGAAATCATCCGGAACAGAACATCAACTTGAAACCGGGCGATACGGTGGTGGTTCCTTAGGGACGCGATGAGTAAACGTCTGAGTCTCGGGATTGCCACGCTGGTCTGCTTCACACTGTTCCTGAATGTTGTGCGGGCACAGGACAGTTCCACGCCTCCCGATGCGGAGCCTGCTTCACAGACGGGGCAGGACGCGTCGCAGCAGGAGCCCGCGCCGGCGTACGGACAGCAGACGCCGCCACTACCGATCGGCGATATCCAGAATCCTCCACTCTCGGGAATCGATGTGCCTGGACTGGAGCCGCATGCGGCGCCGTTGAGCTATGTGCAGCCCGGAGCGACCATCAGCGAGTCGGCGGACTCGAACGTTGATAGCTCTCTCGGAGGTCAGTCGGTTCAGTCGGTGAGCCGGGCGCTGGCCAGCATCACGTTGCAGCGGTTGTGGAGTCACTACGACCTGGCGTTCGATTACATTGGCGGCGTCGCCTACTACAACCTGAAGGGGCTCGGCGTCAAATCGCTGCAGCAATCGGATGTCGACCAGAAGATCACGTGGAAGCGAGGGCAACTCTCGCTGCGCGACAGCTTCAGCTACCTTCCTGAGGGAAATTTTGGAGGCGCCTACGGTTCGATCGGTTCGCAGGGTATCTCGTCGCTGGGCAATAGCGCATTTGGCAGCTTCTGGAGCGGCGGCAGCCTCGGAACGTTAGGGCTGGCGCCACGGATGCTGAATGTGAGCCTGGCGGATGTTTCAGAAAGCCTGTCGCCAAAGGCGGCGATCACGGCGGCTGGAGGCTATGCTTTCACGCATTTCTACGGGAACGACGAGACCACGGGGGCTCCTTTCCTTGGTAGCTCGCAGGTTTCGGCGCAGGTGGGATACAACCGCCAGTTGTCCGCGCACACGCAGATTGCGCTCGTGTATGGGTATCAGGGATTTGACTTCAACGTTGTGGGCAGCGCATTTCATTCGCACATTATTCAGGCGATGTACGGTCACCGGATTTCAGGGCGGCTGGATTTTCTGATTGGGGCAGGGCCGCAATTTACGACCATCAATTCCTTTTCGATTTTCGGTCCATCGAGCGAGCAGCGGCTTGGAGTATCGGGCCGCGCGCAATTGCGGTACAGGTTTCCGAAGACTTCGCTGGACCTCACCTATGAACGCTATCTGACGAGCGGGTCGGGATTCTTTCTGGGAGCGCAAACGGATCTCGCGCGGCTGAGCGTGGAGCGTCCGCTGAACCGGGTGTGGAGTGGATTCGCCGATATCGGATATTCGCGCAACAGCCGCCAGCAGCCACTAAGTCCGCAGGAACTATTGACCTGTGGCGGCGCGGGCCAACCACTGTGCCCCGGGGTCGACGCGAATACTTACAGCACCGGATTTGTGGGAGCAGGATTGCACCGCGCGTTTGGGCGAAACTTTCACGGCTTTGTGAGTTATCAGTTCAACGAATTGTCGTTCGATCATTCGTATTGCGCCGGAGTTCCCGTGTGCAGCCGGATTTCGAACCGGCATGTGGGAACGATTGGATTGGATTGGACGCCGCGGCCGTTCAGGATCGACTGAAGTTGGTCGTGGAAAATCTGTTCAGAATGGATGTTCAGGGATGATTGGGAATCGCGAATTAACGATGGACGATTATCTGGCGATGCTGCGCCGCCGGGCGAAGATAATCCTGATCCCGGTGGTACTTGCGCCGCTGGTGGGATACGGCATCTCGTGGCTTGTGCCGGCGAAGTATACGTCGCAGTCGCTGATCCTGGTGGAAGGGCAGAAAGTGCCGGAGAACATGGTGCAGCCGGTCGTCAGTGAGGATCTGACGGCGCGGATGGCGACTCTGCAGCAGCAGGTTCTGAGCCAGCCGAATCTGCAATCCATGCTGGAGCGATTGCAGTTGGCGAAGAGCGGACAGAACGTGAGCGACGAGATCGAAGCGATCCGCGCCAACACGACCATGTCGCAAGTGCCGGTGGATTCGCCCCAAATCGGGGGAAGACGAAGACCGGGGGGCAGTTCGGTGCCAGGCTTTTTCGTCAAGTTCGAGGCTCCGAATCCGCGCGAAGCGCAGCTAATTTGTAATGACCTGACGACGCAGATTGTCGATCAGAACCGCCAGTCGATTGCAGCCGTCGCCAGCGGAACGCGCGACGTCCTGAGCAAGGGGCTGGATGACGCGAAACGCAGTCTCGATGACATGGACGGCAAGCTGGCGGCTTTCAAGAAGCAATACGTCGGCCAGCTTCCGGGAGACGAAGAGAACAACCTGAAGATCCTGACCGGATTGAACTCGCAACTGGACACGAATACGCAGACGCTGAACCGGGCGCAGCAAGACAAGGTCTATACCGAATCGATTCTGGCGCAACAACTGGCCGCGTGGAAATCGTCGCGGGCGTCGACCGATCCAGAGACGCTGCAGAAACAATTGTCGGACCTGCAGTCGCAGTTGCTGGGCTTGCAGGCGCGCTATACCGACGACCATCCGGATGTGATCAAGGCGAAGGCGGATATCGCCGAGGTGAAAAAGAAACTGGCTGAGGTCAACAAGGCAACGGCCGATGCGGCTGACACGAGCAACGAGAAGGCGTCGGCATCCGAACCGCCCGAGATTCGACAACTCCGGCTGCAGATTCACCAGTACGGAGACATGCTCGCGGCGAGCACCCGCGACCAGAAGCGATTACAGCAGGAAATCGCCGAGTACCAGGGCCGCGTTTCACTGAGTCCGGCGGTCGAAGAGCAATACAAAGAGCTCACTCGCGATTACGACAATGCGCTCAAGGGCTATCAGGACTTGCTGGCCAAAAAGAGTACGGCGGATTTGACGGTTCGCATGAATACGCAGGAGCAGGGCGAGCAGATGATTGTGCTCAACCAGGCGAGCCTGCCTGATTCGCCGAGCTTCCCGAATCGCTGGTTCTTTGCGGGCGGAGGTCTGGCTGTTGGCTTGGCGCTGGGAATCGGACTGGCCATGTGGCTGGAGTTGCTGGACAAAGCAATCCGCACCGAGGCGGACGCCGAGGCTGCCTTGGAATTGCCCACGCTGGTTGCGATTCCGTGGGTGGGGGCGGTCACTGCCGAAAACAAGAATGGCAAATTAAAGTTCTGGAAGCGAAACAAGAATCAGGATGAACACAAGGACGCGGTTGGAGCCTAGCTCGGCTGGCACTTAGGAACGGCTCGGGAAACGAAATGTACAAAGAGTTCTACGGACTACGGGCGAATCCGTTCAATGTCAATCCGGACCCGCGTTATCTGTTCCTCACGCGGCACACGGAAGAGGCGCTGGCCTGCCTGACCTACGGGATCCAGAGCCGCAAGGGCTTCGTGCTGCTGACCGGAGAGGTGGGCACGGGCAAGACTACATTGATTAACAAGTTGCTCGAGTGGCTGCGCGTGCAGCAGATGGCGACGGCGTTCGTCTTCAACTCTCGGCTCAACGTGCCGCAGTTTATGGATTACATGATGACGGACTTCGGCATTCCCTGCGAGTCCGAGTCGAAGAGCCAGATTCTTCTGCGGCTGTACAACTGGCTGCTGGAGCGTTACCGGGCGGGCGAGACAGCGGTGCTGATCGTGGATGAAGCGCAGAATCTCTCCGAAGAATTGCTCGAAGAGATCCGTATGCTGACGAACCTGGAGACATTCACGGAAAAGCTGCTGCAGATCGTTCTGGTAGGGCAACCTGAGCTAGAAGAAAAATTACGACAGCCGCAGTTGCGGCAGTTGCGTCAGCGGCTGACGCTGCGGGCGAAAACACACGCGCTGAGCCTTGAGGAGACTGGCGCATACATCCAGCAGCGGCTGCGGATTGCGGGCTCGGACGGACAAGAGATTTTCGATTCTGAAGCGGTGGTGGCGATTCATCGCTATGCGATGGGGATTCCCCGCGTCATCAATCTGATCTGCGAGCACTGCCTGGTGAGTGCGTTTGTAGACCAGCAGAAGGTGATCGGGGCGGTGGTGGTGGAAGCCGTGGCGCGGGACTTCGATCTGGGTGAGGAATCGTCCGCGGAGTCGAAGAACACGGCGAGCGCGAACCCAGAGAAGGCTGACCTCGTCGAAGCCTTGCGGTCATTGGCCACGCTGGCGGACCGCTTGCGCCAGGCAGAAGAGAAAGGCCTGCCCAAAGAAGGGAAGTTATGAGTCGCATTCACGAAGCGCTGAAGAAAGCCGAACAGGATCGGGCCGCGAACCAGGCCGGTGCGGCGCAGCCGACCTTGGTCACGGATTCACATGCGGTCGAAACTCCGGCGGCGAATGTAGGGCCGACTGATCCAGAGGTTCCATCGTTTGTCACGCCGATCAATGTCGATACCCTGCTGGCGCGCAGTACGCATCGGGAGTGGAACCCGGATTTGTCGACCATGCTGTTTCTGAATGGCGGAGAGGGCGCGCGCGGCACGGAGGAGTTCCGCACGCTGCGTTCGCGCCTGTATCACGCGCGCGAGGGCATGCCGCTGAAGAAGGTTATGGTTACGAGCGCGCTGCCGAGGGAAGGGAAGTCGTTCACGGCGTCGAATCTGGCGCAGGTGATGGTACTGCAGCATGGACGGCGGGTGTTGCTGATCGATGCCGATCTGCGCGCTCCAAGATTGCACACGATGTTGGGGACGGTAGCCGATCCGGGGCTCTCCGATTATCTGCAGGGAAAGAGTGACGAGTTTTCTATCATGCAACGGGGGACGCTGGAAAATCTGTTCTTCGTCCCGAGCGGCAGCGCGGTGGCGGATGCAGCGGAATTGGTCGGCAATGGACGGTTCAAACTCCTGTTGCAACGTGTCGAGCCATTATTCGACTGGATCATCATCGATTCGCCTCCGGCCATTCCCGTGTCCGACGCGAGCGTGCTGGTGAAGGCGTGCGACGGAGTGCTGATGGTGGTGCGGTCTAATTCCACGCCATTCGATATGGCTCGCAAGGCGCGCGAACAATTCTCCGATCAGGCGCTGGTAGGCGTGGTGCTGAATGCCACTCAGGCGGAAACCGTTCCTTACTCGCGTTACTACTACGAGACTTATCAGAAGAAGGGAAGCAAAACGAACGCGTAGCGCAGGGGCGGCCTACGCTCGCGGTGATCGTGTAAAGCTATAAGTTATAGCCGTGATGCGAGTTTGAGCTTGTAATCTTTCGGCAAGGTGGAGTCCAGGTCGGCAGGGAGAAGTTTGAATTGATCCGGCTTTTTAACGTTTATTACCCGGTGCGAACGCTGGTGCTTCTGGTGGTGGAAGCACTGATCGTGTGGCTGTCGTTCGTGATCGGCACGAGGCTGCAGAGCGCAGACTGGTGGTTGCTGCTGAACGTGGAGGGCGGGTATTTCAAGATCGTCGTTGTCACTGGGATCGTACTGCTGCTTTCGCATTGGCTGGATCTTTACGACTCCGCGAATCTCGACGCCAAGTGGGAACAGGCTTTCCGTACGTTGCTGGTGTTGGGTCTGGTGGCATTTTCTTTGGCGGGAGCCGGAGTTGTATATCGATGGCTCGTGCCGGGTCGCAGTTTTCTCCCTGGAGCTGTTTGGGGATTGGGCGTGCTTGCGGTCATGCTGATCGGCTGGCGAGGGGCATATTCGTGGATCGTGCGTCAGCCTCTCTTCCGCGAGCGCGTGTATGTGCTGGGCACCGGAGACCGGGCAGAGCGCCTGGTGATGGGGTTGCGGAAGCGCCAGGAACTCGGCGTCGAAGTAGTGGGATGGACGGGAAATCTTCGCGGCGCGGTAACCCGGCAGACGGTTGGGGATCATCTGGCTGGGCTGGCGCGGGAGAATGGAGTGCATCGAGTGATTGTCGCCATGCCCGACCGGCGCGGCACTTTGCCCGTGGACGAGCTCCTGGGGCTGCGATTGGCGGGCGTGAAGGTGGAAGAGGCGACATCATGGTTGGAGAAAATCTCAGGCCGAATTGAAGTCGAGCAGTTGTACCCGAGCTGGCTGATTTTCGCTGAGGGATTCCGCTTCAGCACATTCTTCCGCATCGTGCGGCGAGTGCTCAATTTTTCAGTGGCGCTCGTGGGGCTTGTCGTGTCGCTGCCGGTTTTGCCGTTCATTGTGTTAGCGGTGAAGTTGAGCTCTGCAGGCCCCGTTCTCTACCGGCAGAAGCGAGTGGGTTGGCGCGGCGTGACGTTCTATTGCTACAAATTCCGTACGATGCGGAAAGATGCCGAGGCGGACACTGGCGCGACGTGGGCGTTGGATGATGATCCGCGGATCACGCGCGTGGGCAAGGTTCTGCGAACGCTGCGCCTGGACGAGATTCCGCAGCTCTGGTGCGTGCTGAAGGGCGATATGAATTTTGTGGGGCCGCGCCCGGAGCGTCCGGAGTTTGTGGAGTGGTTGAGCAAGGAGATTCCATACTACGGTGTGCGCCACGTTGTGCGTCCGGGAATCACGGGCTGGGCGCAGGTGCAATACAAGTACGGCAACACGCTCGACGATGCGCGCGAGAAGCTGCAATACGATTTGTACTACATCAAGAATGCGTCGCTTGGTCTCGATCTGCTGATCTGGTTCGAGACGGTGAAGATCGTCCTGCTGGGAAGGGGCGCGCAATGATCAGCGCGTGCGTGTTTTGGCTGGCGTTTGCGGGCATCTTCTATGCGTATGCCGGCTATCCTCTGTGGTTGCGGATACGCGCTGCGTGGCGTCCATGGCCCGTGCAGCGCGGAGCGATTACTCCTGCAGTGTCGATCGTGATGGTCGTGCGCAACGAGGCTGCCGTGTTGCGTGAGAAGTTGCGCAACTTACTGGAACTGGATTATCCATGCGAATTGTGCCAGTTGGTTGTGGTTTCTGACGGCTCTACGGACGACACTGAGGCGATTCTGCGCGATGCGACGCATGACGCGCGAGTGCATGTTTTGCTCAATCAGCTTCCGCTGGGGAAGGCTTGCGGACTGAACGACGGTGTGAGTGTGGCCGGCGGTGACGTCGTTGTCTTTACTGATGCGCGGCAGAGGATTGAAGAGAAAGCTCTGCGCTTGTTAATGGAAAATTTTGCCGATCCACATGTGGGGGCCGTGAGCGGGGAGTTGATGCTGGGGGATCCCTCGCGCGAGGAAGCAAGCCGCGGCATGGGGCTCTACTGGCGTCTGGAAAAGAACGTGCGCGAAATGGAGGCAGCTACGGGTTCCACGATTGGGGCGACCGGTGCGCTCTATGCGGTGCGCCGCGAACTGGTGTCGGAAGTGCCGGCGGAGACTATTCTCGACGATGTGTTCATCCCGATGCGGGTGGCACGGCGAGGGTATCGCATCGTATTTGATAAGCGAGCACGCGCGTGGGATAGTCCGGACCTCGGTTCGAAACGCGAGTTTCGGCGCAAAGTGCGCACTCTGACCGGTAACTATCAATTGCTGCATCTCGCGCCGTGGTTATTACGGCGTGAGAATCCGCTGCGATTCGAATTTATTAGCCATAAGCTAATTCGCCTCTGGGTTCCGTTCGCCATGGTTGCGCTTTTTCTGGGGTCGTTGTTTGCTCCTGGAGAAATCTTTCGCGTTGCGTTGTGGCTGCAGGTCGCGGGTTACGGGCTTAGCTTGCTGGGATGGACAGGGTGGAATCTGGGTCCACTCTCGCGATTGGCCGACGCCGCTTACACGCTCGTGGTCCTGAATGCCGCAGCAGTCGTGGCATTCGCACGGTTCGTTACAGGACGGAGAAGCGAGTGGGCGCAACCGGCGCCTTCCATGACGAAGGAGATGCGAGCCTGATGCGGATTCTGTGGGTGAAGGCCAACAAGATTCTGCCGGGGAACAGCGGGGGCGACATCCGCTCGTTCAATATTCTGCGAAGGCTTGCGACGTGCCACGCAGTCGTTTTCTTCTCCTACTACGACGGAGATCGAGATCGCGCGTACGAGACGGTGTTGGAGAAGCAGTTGCCGGGCGCCCTTTGCGTCTGTACGGGTAAGGGGCGCGAGTCAACGCTGGCTCGCGGGTGGAACTACTTGCTGCGAACGTCGAATGCGGAACCCTATGCGGTGAGCCGTTTCGCATCCGCTGCGGTCCGCGAGCGCCTGCAGAAGTATCTGTCGCGAGAAAATCCCGACGTCGTAATTTGTGACTTTCTCGATGCGGCCATCAACTTTCCCGATTCGCTCGAAGTGCCTTCGGTTTTATTTCAGCACAACGTGGAGAGCGAAATCTGGCGCAGGCATGCCATGAACAGCACGAATCCATTGAAAAAACTGGTGTATCGCCGGGAATTCTCGAAGATGGTGCGTTACGAGCAGGGCGCCGTACAGCGGTTCGATCATGTAATCGGGGTTTCGGAGCACGATAAGAATCTGATGAGCGCGTGGGTGGAACCAGACCGGATCAGCGTGGTGCCGACAGGAGTCGATACGGAGCGGTTTTCTCCCGGCGTACAGGCAGGGTCGGAATCACCCCTGGTAGTGTTTGTCGGTGCGATGGATTGGGAACCGAATGTGGACGCGGTGAAGTATTTCTGCGCGGACATTTGGCCGCACATTTTGACGAAGATTCCTGAGGTGCGCTTCCGCATTGTCGGGAGAAATCCGGACCGCCGGGTGACTGGATTCGCAGGAAGTTCAATCGAAGTTACAGGCAGCGTCCCGTCAGTCGTTGAGCACTTACGCGAAGCAGCGGTGGTGGTAGTGCCGTTGCGGGTTGGAGGCGGCACGAGGCTGAAGATTTATGAAGCGATGGCGGTTGGCAAAGCCGTGGTTTCGACAACCGTGGGGGCAGAGGGGCTCAACGTGCATCATAACCGAGACATAGTCCTTGCCGATTCGGCGAATGCGTTTGCAGAGTCAGTCATCGCGCTGCTCGAAGATTCGCACTTTCGTCAGAGTATGGGAGAGCATGCGGCCGCGCTTGCGAGGAAATATTCGTGGCCAGCGGTCGCCGAAAAATTCGGCGAGGTATTGGGTCAGGTCGTCGAACGACATGGCAAAGCTTCGCCGACCCAGTCCGTTCTCGCCGCCCAGTGAGCGGCGCATCGTAAAGAATTCGAATGGCGGTTCTCGACAAATCGATTTCAGATTCGCGCGCTGCCTGGAGGCCGAAGTTTGTCTCGAACGCCGAACCCATGCGCGGTGCGTTCTTCTGGCTGAGCGCGTTCTACGTGGTCTATTGCGCGCGGCCGGAGGACTGGATTCCCGGCCTCAAGTACATCCCTCTTGCGAAGATCACTGGTCTCTTTGCTCTGCTGGCCCTGGTTTTCAGTGCGGGGCGCTCGAAGCGGAGTTTGCGCGATCTGCCGCGAGAAGGCTATTACCTGCTGGCGCTTATCGCCTGTCTGGTGATTGCAGGTGCTCTCTCGCCGGTGTGGAAGGGCGGCGCCCTCATCAGGACGGCGGAGTTTTCGAAGATCCTGATCGCGTGGGTGCTGACTTTTATTGTGATCAGCAGTTTCGAACGGTTACGGAGGATCATTTACATCCAGTCCGCGTCGGTGGCGGCGATTGTGCTTCTGTCGTTGTTGAAGGGACGGGATCACCCGCGCCTTGAAGGAGTGATTGGCGGGATTTATTCCAATCCCAACGACCTGGCATTTGCGATTGTGCTGTCGCTGCCGTTTTGCGTCGCATTCTTTCTGAATACGAAGAACCTGCCGCGGAAAGCAGCGTGGATCGCGGTGATGCTGGCGATGTGCACCGCCTTATTTCTGACTGCTTCGCGCGGCGGATTTATTACGTTGCTGGCGACGGCGGTTGTTGGACTGTGGCATTTCGGCGTCAAAGGGAAACGTCCGCAGCTCATCGCGGCGGCAGCGCTGGTAGCGTTGGTGGTTGGGGTGGCGGCGGGGGGCAGGCTGAAGGATCGTTTCTTCGCGATATCGGGTGACGATCTGAACGACCAGGTCGACGTGAGCGCGCACGGCTCGTTCGAACAGCGCCGCGAGTTGATGGGACGGAGCGTGGAAGGCATTGCGAGTTATCCGTTTGGAATCGGGTTAGGCAACTTTCCAAATTATTCGGGGACGTGGCGGCAGGTACATGTCGCCTACTTGCAGATAGCGGTGGAGGGCGGGATTGCCGCATGCATTTTTTATCTGCTGTTTTTTGCGCAGGGTTTTGCGAACCTTCGCCAAGTGCGCCGAATCGGTGGAAACGACGAGGAGACCCTCTTGTTCGCAGGGGCGCTGCACAGTTCTCTGATCGGTTTTGTGGTGGGCGCACTCTTTGCTCCGGAGGCGTATCAATTCTTTCCCTATTTTGCTGTGGCCTATACCTCGGTCCTGCTGGCGATCGCAAGGGAAAAGGCCCAGGAGCGAAGTATCGCGGTTGACATCCCGGTGCGTCCGTCGTGGAGACGGAAATTCGTCAGAGCCGGAGATATGACTTCCGTGCGGTGAACGATCGTTTGATGATCGAATGAAAAGCAGCAGGCAAAAATCGAGCGTAGGTTTCACGCAGAAGCTCTCATACATGGGGCGCTGGTTGCCGGGGTACGCGTGGCAGCGGCTCATCCGGCGAGTTCCCGATCGGGTGCACTTGATTCTCTGCATGGCCGATCACTTCGAACCATCGATTGTGCCTGGCGGCGGGGCGGGGCGTGCTCCGTTCGACGAACAGGAGCGACGGCTCGAGCGCTGGTGCCGGGAGTATCCGATCCGGTTCAGCGAGTTTCGCGACGCGGAAGGCCAGCCATTAGTTCACACGTATTTTTATCCAGCCGAACAGTACGACCGCTCTCTTGTGGGTCGACTCGCGGAGCATTGCCGCGCGGGCTGGGGAGAAATTGAAATCCACCTGCATCATGGAGTGGGGAGTCCTGATTCGGCGGGAAACACCCGCCGGCAATTGGTCGAATTCCGGGACAGGCTTGCCGGTGAGCATGGATGTCTGTCGTATGAAGGTGAGTCGGCGCAGCCGCGATATACGTTTGTTCACGGAAATTTTGCGCTGGCGAACTCAAATGGTGGCCGCGGGTGCGGGGTAGACAGTGAGATGCAAATCCTTGCTGAAACCGGCTGCTACGTGGATATGACTTTGCCCACGGCACCATTTCACGGAGCGCAAACGCGAAAGACCAATGCGATTTATGAATGCGGCGCGCCCCTGGGCGAACGCGCGCCGCACCGGGAAGGACGAGACCTGGCAGTCGGGCATGCGGCGCGGATATTTCCGATCATGGTGCAGGGGGCGCTGATGCTGGACTTTCACGCACCGGGGCGGCACATCTTCATCGACAATTCAGCGCTGACCGCATCGCAGCCGACAAGCCTTCGCCGGTTGGACAATTGGAAACGCGCGGGAATTTCGGTGAAGGGCAGGCCAGACTGGGTCTTCATCAAATTGCACTGTCATGGGATGGATCCGCGGGACGATGAAGCCTTGATGGGCGCTCCGATGCAGCAGTTTCTGCGCGAACTGGTCGACGGCGCAGAGGCTAGAGGAGAGATACTGCACTTCGTTTCCGCGCGCGAGATGGCGAACATCATCTTCGCGGCATGCGACGGTCGCGAGGGAAATCCTGGAGACTATCGAGACTACTTGTTTAAGCGTGAGCGAGCGCGCCCAGCGAATTCGCCGCGCGAGCGTGCGGCCGAAGCGGTTGTGAAAGGGTAACGGCATGTGCGGCATCGCGGGTATCGTGCAGACTCATGCGGATGGCGCGCCCGCGATCAGCGAAGCAGCGGTTCACCGGATGTGTGAGACTCTTGTTCATCGCGGTCCAGACGATGAAGGCATCTTTATCAAAAGCGGCGTCGGACTGGGCATTCGGCGCCTGAGCATCATCGACCTGGCGGGCGGTCACCAGCCGGTCTTCAACGAAGACAAGACGGTTTGCGTCGTTTTCAACGGAGAGGTCTACAACTTCCGCGAACTGCGCGCGGATTTGGAACAGCGCGGCCATCGGTTCTCCAGTCACACTGATACAGAGGTGATCGTGCACCTATACGAGGAGCACGGGGCCGGCTGCGTCAAAAAGCTTCGCGGAATGTTTGCGTTCGCACTTTACGACGAGCGCCATCGTCGGTTGTTGCTGGCGCGTGACCGGCTTGGCAAAAAGCCTCTGCACTATGCATTGCAGAACGGCACGCTGCTTTTCGCATCCGAGATCAAGGCGATCCTGGCAGTCCGGCCGGAGTTGGCGACGGTTCATTCACCCGCTCTTCTACAGTACATGTATTTCGGTTATATTCCTGATCCCGCCACAGCCTTTGAGGCAATCCAGAAACTGCCGGCCGGACACTTGCTGGAACTTGAGAATGGCAAGGTTCAAATTCGACGGTACTGGGATTTGCCTGAATATGGCACGTACGATCCAGTGAGCGAAGAGGAGGCACTCGAAGAACTGGAGCAGAGGCTGACAGAGGCGGTGGGCGTTCGACTTATTGCCGACGTCCCGCTGGGAGCGCTGCTCAGCGGCGGGACGGACTCTTCGACGATTGTGGCGCTGATGGCGCGGGCGAGTTCGCAACCAGTGGAGACTTTTTCGGTTGGATTTCGGCAGAAGGATTTCAACGAGGCTCCGTATGCGCGCCTGATCGCGTCAAAATTTGGCACCCGCCATCACGAGTTGATCGTAGAACCTGAGTTGATCGATACACTGACGGCGCTGGCTGCCCACATGGACGAGCCTTTTGGGGATTCGTCGATGCTACCGACGTACTTTGTCGCACGTCTGGCGCGAAAGCACGTGAAGGTTGCGTTGTCCGGCGATGGCGGAGACGAGACTTTCGCCGGGTACGATCGCTATCGCATCCATTTGCAGGACCGCGCTTATAACTGGGTTCCGGGATGGGCGAAAAGAACGTATCGCGCGCATCTGCATCGGCGTGTCCCATACGCAATGCCGGGACGAAATTTGGCCTACAGCGTTTCACTTCCGTGGCAGGAACGTTACATGGAAGGCGTGTCGCTCGAGGCGTTTCAGAGAGAGATGGGAATCCTTTCGGAGGACTTCGTTGCGGCGAATGGCGCGCCCCTGTGGGCTTCCCGCGAGTGTCTCGACAATGCGCCGGCGCACGATCCGTTGAGCCGCGTGCTCTATTTGGATTCGAAGACGTATTTGCCGGGCGACATTCTGACGAAGATGGATCGGATGAGCATGGCCGCTTCGCTCGAAGTGCGGTCGCCGTTGCTGGACCATCTATTGGTCGAATGGGTTACCACGCTGGCGCCGCGATGGAAAATGCGAAACGGAAGCCAGAAGTATCTTCTTCGGAAACTGGCGGAACGCGTGGGCGTGCCCAGGGAAGTGCTGAACCGCCCGAAACGAGGGTTCTCGCTGCCGCTGGGACATTGGATGCGCAACGAGTTGAAGGACATGGTGCAAACGATCCTGCTCGAAGAGCGAACGTTGCAGCGTGGATATTTCAATCCGAATGGCGTGCGGCGGATGCTGAACGAACACTTTGACGAACGCCGAGACCACTCACCGCGGCTGTGGCGACTACTGATGTTCGAGTTGTGGCACCGGAATTTCCTGGGAAAAAGTAGGGATATTGGCAGGGCGACGGAGCGGATTCCAGCGCTGAGCGGAAGGATTGGATGACTCCGCGAGGGGCGCATGGCGAGGCTGCGGAGCCACCGGTGCGAATTGAGGGCGATGCGGGACCGTCAGCGTCGCATCTTCTTCCATCCGTTTTCCTGATGAGCAATAGCCTCGAGACGGGAGGCAGCGAACGCCAGTTCGCAGCGCTAGCTCATTCTCTGGATTGTTCGCGCTGGAATGTGGAACTGGGATGCATCCAGCGGGAAGGTCCATTTCTAGAGGGCTTGAACGACGTTCACGAATTCAGACTGGGCGGCAATTTGTATGGCCTGCAGTCGATTCGCGCTCGCCTGCGACTGGCGCGGCATCTTAAGCGCGACCAAATCGCCGTCGCTCACGCATTCGATTTTTATACCAACCTTAGTTTGATTCCCGCGGCTCGGTGGGCGAAGGTACCCGTTGTGATTGGGAGCCAGCGGCAACTTGGCGATCTTCTCACGTGGAAACAGGAGCGCGCACAGGCCGTTGTGCTGCGCTGGTGCGACGCCGTCGTCTGCAACTCACGCGCGGCAGCAGTTCGACTCGCAAGACTTGGACTGCGCGAGAGCCAACTAGCGGTCATTGCGAATGGCTTGCCGCCGGAGGCGTTCGCCCAGACGCCGCCGGCGCTGCCTCGTCCGTTCGGAGGCCTGCGTGTGGGCATGATCGCGCGCATGAACACGCGGACGAAGAATCATCATTTGTTTCTTCGCATGGCTGCGAGACTGCGAGCCCGCCATCCTGAGTTGCAGTTCGTGTTGGTCGGCGACGGTCCGCTGCGTGCAGACTTCGAGCGGCAAGCGAAGGAATTGGGGCTGCATGAAGACGGAATCTTTCTCGGGGATCGGACAGACATACCAGCGGTCCTGGCATCAGTCGATGTGTCGGTGTTGCCGTCGGCGTCGGAGAGTCTTTCGAACGTGATTCTCGAATCGATGGCGGCGGGGGTGCCGGTCGTGGCGACCCGCGTGGGGGGAATTAGCGAGTTGATCGCGGAGGATCGGGGGATTCTCGTTCCACCGGATGATGAGGAAGCGCTGATTGCGGCGGTGGAGCGTTTACTGTGCGATGAAGGGATGCGACGGAGTCTTGGCCAGGCCGCGAAGGCGTTCGCGCGGGAGAATTTCACTTTAGAGCGGATGACTCTGCAGCACGAGGAACTGTATCGGGAACTGCTTGATAAGAAATTGGGACGAAGGTTCGTGCCCGTTGGTGTCAGTGGCCGAACGAGAGTCGCGATTGTCGCGCCCTCGCTTCGGTATGTTGGAGGACAGTCGGTGCAGGCCAGCCTATTGCTGGATAGCTGGCGCAATGACCTGGACGTCGAAATTCAATTTATCCCGATTGATCCTGCGTTTCCCTGGTTCTTTCGATGGGCGGAGCGCGTGCCGTTCTTGCGTACTTTGATTCGCGAGCCTATCTATCTGGTCAACCTGTGGCGCGGTCTGAGGCACGCGGAGATTGCCCATATCTTCTCCGCATCGTACTGGTCGTTTCTGCTTGCGCCTGCCCCGGCTTGCGGCGTGGCTCGCTGGAGGGGCGTGAAGACCGTCGTTCACTACCATAGCGGGGAGGCGCGTGATCATTTGCGGCGATTTCGCGGCGCGCAGTATGTGCTGCGAAGAGCGGACCGTCTGGTCGTTCCTTCTCCATATCTCGTCGACGTGTTTCGCGAGGCAGGGACTGCGCTCCCAAGACATTCCGAATATCGTCGAGCTTTCACGGTTTCCGTTTCGGGCGCGGCGGCCGTTGCGCCCCCATCTGACCTGCACTCGCGGATTTCATCCGTACTACTGTGTAGACGTCGTGGTCCATGCGTTTGCGGAAGTGCAGAAAGTATTTCAGGACGCCCGGCTCGACCTAGTCGGAGGAGGCCCGTTGGAGGCTGAGATTCGCAAGCTTGTGCAAGACTTGGGATTGAATGGTGTTGAGTTCAAAGGTGTCGTGGCCCACGAACAGATCGGACGTGAGTACGATCAGGCCGACATTTTCATTAATGCTTCGCGACTCGACAATATGCCGGTGTCTATTCTGGAGGCGTTTGCGTGTGGGCTGCCAGTTGTGAGCACGGCGCCTGAAGGCATGCGGTACGTGGTGGATCACGAGCGCACCGGATTACTCTCGCCCGTGGGAGATGCGCAAGCGCTGGCGCAGAATGTGATCAGATTCCTTCAAGACCCTGCGTTGGCTGAGTCGCTGGTATCGAATGCTCTCCGCGAGGCTAAGCGATATTCGTGGCCGGTTGTGCGAGGGCAGTGGCTGGAATTGTATCGGGCGATCACTGCTGAAAAAGTCGAGGCGGTGGAGGTTGCTTCGGCGATGAGCGGCGACGAGAAATCGCACAAGTGACGAGGCAAGTGGCATTCACTCGAGGTCTAAATCGTAGCTACCGTGGGCGCTGGTTTGTGTTCGTCGTTCTCAATGCAGACGCGTTGCCACAATTCCAGATTCAACAAACGCCAGATGCGGTCGGCATGGTCGCGGTGACCGGCGCGATGCTCATGAAATAAGCGCTCGACGGCGGAGGGCTCGAAGAGTCTGCGATCGAGGCTGCGCGGTTCAAGCAGCAGACTGCGAATTTGCTCCAGTTGAGGCCCGGCCAACCAGCGACTCCACGGCGTGGGGAATCCCAACTTCGGCCGGTCGAGAATGGAGCGCGGCAGCAACTCTTCGACGGCTTTCTTTAGGATGCGCTTGCCGGCGAATCCGCCAACCTGCACATGCTGCGGAATGTTCACGGCGAATTCGACCAATCTATGATCGAGGAACGGTACGCGGCTCTCGACCGACGCGGCCATGCTCATGTTGTCCTGCTTCATGAGCAGTTCAACCAGATAAGTCTTGATGTCGGTGTAGAGGAGGCGCTGCAACATTTCCCCGGAGGAATGCTCCCAGTTGTCGAGCGCGTGCTCGTATGGAGATTCCTCCGCAAGTTCGTGAGCGAGTTCGCTTGTCAGCAATTCGGATTGATCGGCCGCGCTGAACGCAGAAAAGAAGTTGTCGAAGTAGAACGACGCCCAGGACTCACCATTGCGAGCGAGGAATGTGTGCGACAACTTGCGGCGGAGAGTAGCGCCGATCGTATTCGAGTTGGCAATCGCGTCGCGTATCTTCGCGCGCATTGCGCCAGGAGTCATACGCCGATATGCGCGGTCCCAGGCGGTGTTCTTTAACGTGAAAGCATAGCGCGTGTAGCCTGCCAGAGTGTCGTCGGCGCCTTCTCCGGTGAGCACGACTTTGACCCGTTCACGCGCGAGGCGAGCGACAAAGTATAGAGCGATGCTCGAGGGCCACACGATCGGCTCATCTTCGTGCCAGATGAGATGGGGGAGCGTGCCGAAGAAATCCTGCTGGCTGAGCAGGACTTCGTAATGCCGCGAGTTGAGATGATGCGCGACTATTCGAGCGTAGGGTAACTCGCTATACGCGTCCTCGGCGTAGCCCACAGAAAAAGTCTCCACCGGAGTGCCGCGTATTTTTGTCACCAGCGCCGCGAGCGTGCTCGAATCCAAACCGCCGCTGAGGAAGACTCCGAGCGGGACGTCACTCATCAAGTGACTGCGCACGGATTGGTCGAGGAGTTCGCGGTAAGTCTCTATGTAGTAGCTCGCGTCGCGAGAGGGTTCGGCTCCTGCGATGGGCACGTCCCAGTAGGGCTGGGCCTGCACCTGTCCCCGGGAATCGACTTCCATCCAGTGGCCCGGCATCAATTTGTGGATGCCTGCGTAAAACGTGTCTTCGCCAGAGAGATATCCAAAGGCGAGATACTCAGGGAGTGCGGATCGACGAAACTGCGCGTTGATGGCCGGGTGCGAGAGGATTACCTTTATCTCCGAGGCAAAGATCAGACGCTGGGCATCGAGGTAGTAGTAGAGCGGTTTGATGCCTAAACGATCCCGCGCCACGAAGAGTCTCTGCTTGCTCGCGTCCCAAATGGCGAAGGCGAACATTCCGGTGAGATGCTGAACGCAGTCATGCCCATACTCTTCGTAGAGGTGGACGATGGTTTCTGTGTCGCTGTGAGTGCGGTAGAGGTGACCGCGAGCTTCGAGTTGAGCACGCAACTCGGCGTGGTTATAGATTTCGCCGTTGAAGACAATCCAGAGAGAACCGTCTTCGTTGCTGAGAGGTTGGTGGCCGGTGGTGAGATCGATAATACTTAGGCGGCGAATTCCAAGGCCGACCGGACCTGCGTTATAGATCCCTTCGTCGTCGGGGCCGCGGTGGGTCATCACATCGCACATCCGCCGCAGAACGCCGGGTTCCACACGGGCGTTGTCTGCGAAGTCCATGACTCCGGTAATCCCACACATCCGCTGATGATTCCTTTCGGTCGAGTCCGGCGATGAGACTAGACGAGAATGTTCGCTTCGTGTGCTCGTTCAGACAGCGAGCGTGTCACGGTTTCGTCTGATGAGAATGCCCGGCTCACGCCATCGTGATGAGCCCACTCGACGTATTGTATCGGCGAGTCGCGCAAGAAGAAGGATTCACCGCGACAGCGTAAGAAGCTTGCACCGCAACATACCAGGTGTGTGACGCGCTGTCCGTTGAGACAAATGTAAAAGAAAGTAGCGTCGCTGGCCCACGGGCCGTGGATCCAGGGCGTTGGCGCCAGCGTGCCGAAAATCATGTGATGCATGTTCGGGGAACAATCATAGGAATAAACGGCCGCGGGTGTTGCAGAACTCGAAATCTCACCCGCCGTTCTGGTGAATCTTCCGGTCTGTGCGAATGGTTGACTTGATGCGATGAGCAACATGGCGTGTTCAGCTGGCATTGGGATATTCGCACTGCAACGCAGCACGGGCGCTGGTATTTTGGTGCCGTAGACAGGCGAAACAAACTCCGTAACCATTTCAGATGTGAACCGAGGATCGGGAACTGGGAGAAGCGTGAGGCAGCCGGCGCTGGCAGGATCAGTCTCGATTGCGGGTGAGGCAACGAACCCGTTTTCAATCGTGGCTAGAGCGAGATCGTGCGCAAAGTGCCATGAAGTCTCGAGCAGATGGGAGCCCGCGCCTTCCGCAACATCGCGTACCAACCAGAAGTTGCCATTCAGGTGAAACACGAATCGGCGATGGCGGAGAGGATGCGCGAGGCGTTCGTATCCGGAGTGCGATCCCGAGAAAAATGCAAAGGTAGCGCCAGTGATCCAACACTCGGTTCGAGTTTCAGGGAGCGCACTCCACGCGAAGGAACCTTCCGGTTGTGCTTGGTCGAGTTCGTCGGCGGCCAGCGTGTTGTGAGCGCGAGTGCCGCGGAATTGGTCCCGTTCAGTTCCTGAAGCGATGTAGGCGAATGTTCCGGGATCAATCAACCATGGGCGACCGCCGAACGAGAGAGTTACGCTGAGAGCATCGGCGTGCCAGTGTCCGGCACGTCCCGGACCTGGCGGACCGGCGTGAATCACCATCTGCTGCGGGCTCGAGTCGTTGCTGGCGGCAATGTAAAGCCCACCATGGGGAAAGTAGCAGCTCTTTGGCGTGAAACTTGAACGCTCAAGATTGGCTGCATTCGCAACGGCCTCTTGACCGGTGAGCCAGATTGCTTCCGCTGTGGGAGAGACGCTGGCTCCGAGGGTTTCGTCGCGGAACACAGCGGCTCCAATTGCTAGAGGATCTTTCATGTGCTCGATGCGATTGCGCTTGGAGTCGAACAATCGTCCGCCATCGTCGTCGCCATAGCCCTGCGGAGGGCCCGCCTGGGCGAGAGCTTGAGTCACGCGCAACATTTTTCGGATTACATCGTCCAAGGATGCCGGAATCGCGACTCCATTTCGAGAGGCGAGGAGGCGAGCGTGCAGGAACATGTCGAGCGCGTAGACGTGGTAATAAAGCGATTGCTCGAAGTGAACTCCATCTGGTCGAATCTGGCGTTGTGCTTCTTCCTGAATGATCTTCCAGCCGCGATATTGCCATCTTTGGGCGGTCGAGATCTCAGGACAGAGCGTCCCAATAAAAAAAAGGGCGACGGCCTCCCCGAGCAGGTGTGTGTTGGGAGAGAAATAAGTGGAGAGATAGCGGTCGATATGGCGGCCGTTCAGGGCCAGAGCGCGTTGGAGATCGACAGGAAAGTCGGAGGGAAACGCTGACCAACCCTCTAGCAAGTGCCGCAACCAGAGCCACGAGAGCGAACGAAACGCGACCTCGAGGCTGCTGGCCCAGTTAATGCCGCGCGGATAAGGATTTGCACGCTGCCACGAGTACCATTGATCGATGGCTTCGCGCGCGTATTTCTCTTTGCGCGTGAAGAGCCAGGCTTGGGCCAGGGCTACGAGATGATGATGGCGGTTTAACTCCCAGATTACCTTGTGATCACCGGCTAGTTCGAAGTCCAGGAAGTCGATCTTGTACCACGGAATGAGCGAAGTGCGTTTCTGGTGGACCGCATCGAGATGCCAGTCGATTTCTTTTTGTGGTCCTGTGCCGTAACTGAGGTCGTCGTATCCCAGAAGGCGAAAATGACGCCGGGAAATGTTGTCTGCATCGCGAACGACAGCTTCCACTTCAGACGGCAAACACTCCCGAAGAAGGCCAATCCGCTCCGGCAATTCGTCGAGGTCAAAAAAGAACTTGCCCGGCGGCACGCTCTGAGCTGTCGAGAAACCCGCTTGCGGGCTCGCGCCGATGAAACACAATCCCACATCAACGCGCTTGTCGATTTCCTGACGCAAACGCGTGCGTAGTTCGTCCCAACTCATTCGGGATAAACGAGACCAGACGGTTGCATCGGACGGCACGGAACAAGTCTATCGTTAGATTCCGATTCGACTCCAATCGTCACGCGGTTAGGCGCAACTTGCGGACCAGGCAATAGCAGGAGAGAGTGAGGATCAAGTATGCTGAGTGCGCATTGCCAGACGGAACGCCTTTCTGACCCCAGAGTGCGAGTCCGCCCTGCAGCGATTGTGTCAGCCCGCGTCGCAAATGGCGCTACCTGTCATACTGAATCTGCAACCAGGGAGCTTGAGAGTGGGATTGTCAATCAGTGTGTTCGGCTTGGGCTACGTCGGGTCGGTGACTGCGGCGTGTTTCGCTCACGCAGGAAATCGCGTCACCGGAGTCGATGTCAACCCGGCCAAGGTGGAAGCGCTGAACGCGGGGCGCAGCCCTATCGTCGAAGCGCAGATGAACGAGTTGCTGGCGGAAGCGCATCAGGCCGGACGCGTGCAGGCGACTATGGATGCTGCGGCTGCGGTACTGGAGTCGGACATCTCGTTTGTTTGCGTCGGCACTCCTGGTTCGCGTAGCGGCAAACTCGATCTTCGATACGTGGACCGAGCGGTCCGCGAGATCGGTGCCGCACTGAATCGGAAGAAGGCTCATCACGTAGTGGTGCTGCGGAGCACCGTGTTGCCCGGTACGACTGAGGAGCAGATCATTCCAGCGCTGGAGCAAGCAAGTGGACTCCGCGCCGGTGTTGATTTCTCAGTTTGTTACAACCCGGAATTCATGCGAGAGGGTAGTGCGGTTGCCGATTTCCAGCAGCCACCGTTCACGATTCTGGGCGTGCAAGATGGAAAACACTGTGACCAGCTTCGCGAGTTGTACAAGTCCGTTCCCGGACCTGTTTTCGAGACCAGTGTTCCGGTGGCGGAAATGGTGAAGTACGTTTCGAACGCATTTCATGCGACGAAAGTGAGCTTCGCGAATGAGGTGGGGACTCTGTGCAAACAGATGGGAGTCGACGCCGAAGCGGTGACCAGGATCTATACCTCAGACACAAAGCTGAATATTTCACCCGCATATCTGTCGCCTGGATTTGCATTTGGTGGATCGTGCCTGCCGAAGGATTTGCGTGCGCTGGCGTACCGAGCCAAGGAACTGGACCTGGCGCTTCCGTTGCTGGAAGCGGTTTTGCCTAGTAATGCACTGCACGTGGACCGTGCGGTGGACGCTGTGTTGCGGACCCACAAGAAGAAGATCTCGTTTCTGGGGTTGAGTTTCAAGGCTGGCACGGACGATCTGCGCGAGAGTCCACAGGTGAAGGTGATCAAGCGATTGCTCGGAGAAGGTTGCCAGGTAAGAGTGTGGGATCGCGACGTTTCGTTGGGACGGCTTGCCGGATCGAACCGCCAGTACATCGAAGAGGTGATTCCACACATCGGGTCCTTGCTCTCATCGGACTTCCATGAGGTGATTGAAAGCGGCGAGGTGGTTGTGATTGCGACCAGAGTGGACGGCGAGCAGCTATCGCGCTCGGTGAAACCGGAACAGGTTGTGATTGACCTCGTCAATCTTGATAAGCCGAGCCGGCCCAAGGTCAGCGCTCCTTATCACGGGATCTGCTGGTAGCCATGGATTCTGTGCGATGTCCTCAGGCATGAAAGCGAAGCTGATCGATCCGGAGTCGGTGGACTGGGCGAAACTCGATCGCTTTGCGGACCGGACCGTTTTTCAGACGCACGGATGGCTGCAATTTGTGCGTGAAACGCAGAAGGCGAGAATCATTCTCTGCGAGTTGATGGACGGACGAGATGTCGTGGGATACTTCAGCGGACTTGTATTCTCGCGGTTCGGCGTGCGGATGCTGGGGAGTTCATTTCCTGGCTGGACCACTCCTTACATGGGATTCAATCTTGTGCCGGGGGCGTCGCGTAAAGACGCGCTGGCTGCTGTCGAAGCTGTTGCCTGGGGTGCGTTGAAGTGTTTGCACATGGAGGTCTCAGACCCGTTCTTCAGGGTCGCAGACGGGAAGAATCTGGGATTCAAGTGCGAAGCGTTTGTTTCCTACCGGACCGATCTCACGCAGCCGGAAGAAGAAATATTCAACGGCATGGACAGCGCCTGCAGGCGCTGTATTCGGAAGGCGGAGAGAAGCGGCGTCATCATTGAAGAAGCGCACGACATGGCATTTGCTGATGAATACTATGAACAGCTCAAAGACGTGTTCGCAAAGCAGGGTCTGGTTCCGACTTATGGGCTAGAGCGAGTGCGTGCCCTGGTCAGGAATCTCGAGCCAACTGGACATCTTCTGTTGCTGCGAGCGCGCGATGTGGAAGGGAGGTGCATTGCGACGGGAATCTTTCCTGGCTTCAACAAAATTGCTGAGTTCTGGGGGAATGCCAGTTGGCGATCGAGTCAGAGCCTGCGCCCGAACGAGGCCATCCATTGGTACGCCATGCGCCACTGGAAGGCGCGCGGAGCTGAGATTTATGACTGGGGTGGCGAAGGGAAATACAAAGAGAAATATGGATGCGTGCCACATCGGGTGCCGTGGTTCACCAAGTCACGCTTCGCTGTGATCTCGGGTTTGCGAGGGCAAGCAAGGAAAATCTTCGAGCGCAAGCAGCGTTTCCAAGGCTGGCTGCAAGGCCAGCGGAAACCGCGGCTGGATGCCAGGGAACAGGACTCAGATTGAGCCAAGTTGCCGCAGCGCGGGATTCGCGCTGGGTCACCGTTGGGGGTTGTTAGAATCGGCATGAACGATGTCGATCTAGAAGCCGGGAAACAGACGCAGGACTTGGGACAACGAGGATGCTAAGACGTGGAATCAAACACCTCTCGCGAGTGAGTGACGTGCTGTTTCGGAATCTGCGAATCGAGCGAGATATTACCATTTTTCCCGACGATCTGTTTCTCACTTCTTACCCCCGATCCGGAAATACCTGGACGCGCTTCCTGGTTGGCAATCTCGTGTATCCGTCGGAACCGGTCACTTTTCTGAATTTGGAACGGCTTGTTCCTGACATGTACAAGCACTCGGACCGCACGCTGCGTCGACTTCACAGGCCGCGCATCCTCAAGAGCCACGAATGCTTCGATCCGCGCTACAAAAAGATCATTTATGTAGTCCGCGATCCGCGCGACGTTGCGGTTTCGAATTTCTATTGGGAAATGAAGCAGCGATCAATGGCCGAGAGTTACCCGATCGAACACTTCGTACCGCGCTGGATGGAGCCTGTCTACTGGGCCCGTCTGGGCTCGTGGGGCGATCACGTTACAAGTTGGCTAAGTACACGAGCGGGCAAAGAGGGATTTCTGTTGCTGCGGTATGAAGACATGCTCGCGGATCCAATTCGAGAGGTAGAGAAGGTTGCGCGTCTACTTGGAATCGATCCGACTGCCGAGAGATTAGAGCGCGCAGTGGCGTTGAGCTCCGCTGAGCGGATGCGCGGGCTGGAAAAAGAGCAGGGCGACAAATGGGTGCAAACGAAATACACGCGCTTGGACAAGAACTTCGTGCGTACGGCCGGCTCCGGCGACTGGAGGGAAGTGTTGCCTGCGGAGTCGGTGCGGGTGATCGAAGCCGCTTGGGGGAACGTCATGAAGACTTTGGGATATGAACTGTCTGCCCCGGGCACGAGTCTGCCCGCCGCGACGTCGGTGGAGCGCAGTTAAGGCTTAGAAATTCCGCGGAAGGCCGTCGCCGTTAGCGCGGGTCACGTGAAATTCGGAGAGATCTCCTCGGAGCAGCGCCGAGTGTTTCTTCGAAGTCGCGAAGATGAAGTTTGATTCCGCGCGCAGGAAGCCGCATCCCTCAAGAGCGCGTCCCCACAACTTGTGGCTCTGATTCGACACGATGAGATCCATCTGCTGCCGTTCTAGAACCTGAGTTGCGGCTCGCATGACTTGCGGTGCGTTTTCCAGGCGCGCCCAACAGTCCACGATAGAGCCGACTCGAAGAGATCCGAATTTCGTGTCTTTCCTACGCTCGCCCACGATCGCCCAACCGATGGGCTTTCGCTGCTGAGTTACGCACAACTTTGTGAGGTGCTTCTCACTGGGAGGATAGAGTCGCGACAAAGTTTGGTGATCGCGTGCGGAGGCAAGACGGTAACTGTCTTTGGCCTCGTGCCACAGGACGTCGGCCCAGGTGGAGAACTCGTCAAACTCAACAACCTCGAACGTACCCAGCTTGCTGGCCCGTACTTGCATGAGATTTTGTGCCCCGGAAATCGCTGCCCAACCCGTTCCGCTGAACGCGCCGAGATCCATCAGCCATCGTTTCCAGGAGGCTTGCCTCAGCACATTCATCTGCCTCAGGAACTTGTACGGACGGACGATGCGGAAATAGAACGGAACCGGTTGAAGATTCCATCCCATCACCTTCAGCATTTTGGCGAGAGGACGATCTGCGCCGCCCATGCCGAGCGCATAGAGCATGGGCTCGCGCCAGACGGCGTCACGGAGCAAGAGACTTCCGACTGCCGCGTAGCTCCGATTCACGATGCCTTCCGACAATGGATGGTGATAGCAGGCGACATCGTACTCGCCGTGTCCTGCGAGGAAGAATCGCTCGTACTTCAGCGCGTATGCGCCGCGCACTGTGCCGTCTTCCAGCGCGAGGAAATACTCGTTGCGAAGCAGGCTGCCGTCGGCTTTCGGAAGCCACGCGGGTGTGAAGCGTTCGTAGAAAACCAGATCAGGATCCGATGTTGCCGCGCGCAGGCGCTGATTGAACGCGATGAGAGCGTTCTGGTGCTCCTCCCGGTAGGGCTGGATGATGATGGACATGCCAGTAGGCCGGCGATCTGCACGGCTAGTGTAGAGTCTAGCGGTCCGTCACAGGCAGTCTCTCTTCAATCAATTTGGCTGCCTCACCGATGGTTCGGATTTTCTCGGTTTCTTCGGGAGAAAGCTGAAGGTGAAACGTATCCTCGAGCGCCAGAACAAAGCTGAGGTGCTGGGTGGAATCCCAGCGCTCGACTGTCTCGGGAGACGAATCCGCGGATAGCGCGTCAGGGGGCACCCCAAAGAGATCGGATGCAATCGAGCGCACGCGATCGAATACGCTTGTAGTCAAGTTCTCTCTCCCGCAAGAAAGTGGACTCTAACCCAATCGGGACATGCAAGGGCACTCTTTCGCAGATCGAGAATCCATAGCGATCCCTCGCCATTGCTGGATTCCTGAGTGAAGCCATGCTCCACATAAAAGTTTTTGGCGGGAGAATTTTTGCGGGTTGGCAAAAACCATCCTCGCAGCAGCGCCATACCCCTTGCGCGAGCTGCATCCGCCAAATACGCCAAGAAGGCGATTTCGACCGTTCGGCCAATCACGCGACAGCTGATCAGGAACGTATCGATTTCGCAGGAGTCGCCATCATCTTGCGTGATGGCCACGCCCACCAGTCCGTGGTCCCCGTAGCGATCGCGCAGCCGGAGAGAAGTAACCTGCCAGCCGGGGCGAGATGCGATCGCGCTGATTTGCTGTTCGGTGTAACGCCGGGTGGTCAGGTTAAACTGATTGGTTTTCTGGGTTAGCTGCGAGATACGCGCAAGAGTCGCCGGGGTCGATGAGGCTATTTCCGCCTCTTGTTCGAGCGAGCGATAAAAATCCTCTTTCGAGGGGATATCTTGCTCTGAGCGCGACCGCCCGCGCTCCGCGGCGTAGAGGGCTGTGCGCTGACGATCTTCCTCCGACAATGAGAGCCGCTCAAAAACCGGCGAATCGCGGACGGCGTCAGCGTAGGTTGAGGGGTCTCCAGGGAGATCGATCACAGTGACATCGGGCAGCGCCGAACGAACCTGCCCGCACTCGAACGGATTGTCATCGAGGAACGCCAGTGCATCGGTACCGATGTTGAGTTCGGCAGCGATTTCACGCAGGTTCTGAGATTTGTCACCCCAATTGATCCGCATCGCGGCGAAATGTTCCGGCCGGAGAAGCATCCCGGGATGCTTTTCAATCGCTCCCATCGCGTCCTCCAGATTGTTCTTGCTGCACACGGCGAGGAGGATCCCCTTCCGGTGGAGATCGAGCAAGGTGCGCTGCAGAGCTTGATACGCGGCGCCGGGATACTCCTGACCGAGACGGATTCCATTCATCCCATCTTCGCCAATTACTCCGCCCCACAAAGTGTTGTCGAGGTCGATGACCACGGCTTTCGCGATTCGTCCCGTCAGCGGGGCCAGAAAGCGGAGCCACTCTTTGGCGAGATGAATCAGATGACTGGCGCTGACGGGCATGCGGGCCGTGAGCCATTTCTTTTCATCATGCCAGTGCGAGTAACCGTGGCGGGAGATCAGAGAGACGTAGTCGAGCAGGTATATGCCGTTGTGTTCAGCGCAGGCAGTTCGCAAGGCATCGTTGATTTGTCGAATCGCCGCTGATTGGCCTGTGTTTGACTGAGCATCCAGTACGCCAAGGTTTGGCGTCGGAGGCGGCTCCAGAGTATGCACGATCAAGTTGGCCGACGAATGGCGCCGAAAAGCCTTGATCCAGGATTGAAAGGAGCCAATGACGCGCGCAACAGATGCGGAGACCGCATTGGGCGACAAGTCGGCATACCCATCCCATAATTCGGGTGCAACGTCACGAGTCTGCACAGCGAGAATGGCTGTCTCAGGCGCGAAAGAATAAAAGGAGCTTGCGTCGTCAAGGATTTCCTGGGGATAAGCGTTGAAATCACCGAGGTGAACGGTGAGATCGATTCCGCCTACAAAGGCCTCGGCGCGCAGTAGTGGCACCACGGGCTCGAGAGTAAACGAGCGAAGGATCGCGAGACGATGGGGAGTGAGTGCTTGCCCGCACAGCATTTCATAGCGAGAGTTGACGAACGATGCAACCGCGGGCCCGCTTTCCCGCCGCCAGAGTTCGGATAGCAGACGCGACGCTGCCGCTGAGTTTCCCGCGGCAATGAGTTGGTCAATCTCCTGTCTCGGTTGCAATTAGCGCAGCTCCACGATGAAAGCGTCGGTCCGATAACCTTTGCCATTTGGCAATTTTCCGAGTTGGTCTTCCCAGTCAGATGTGAAGAGGAAGAATCGTCCATCCTGAGAAACATTTCCTCGCGGCTGCGACCAGAAACCATTTCTTGCTGTGCTATAGGTGTGCGCGAAGCGCCATACCTTCGACCCTTTGCCGTCCGTTTCGGCGCAGTCAATTTCGTTTTCCCACGGACCCGTTACCACCGGCGCACTTCCAGGGGTATCAGGGTTATTGCGGCGATAGGTCGAAAAGCAGACGGGGGCGGAATCACTCGGATCAACATTGCTCCAGGAAAAATGAGAGTCGTACCAGAAGTCTTTGGCGGGTTGCAGATCACTTATGAGAGGAGAAGCATCGTCGAGGTGATCGAGGGGCCGCAACCAGATGTCCAGAGGATGGCTCATTTCCGAAGCGCCGACGATGTGAGAATAACCGAGGACGTGGTGTCCCATGCAGCCGCGAGAACAGGCGCTCACGTTGAGGGTGTCGATTTGCCAGACCACCCATCCTTTGCCGACGCTGGGGCCGCCGCCGCGCGTGACGTAAAGATATTTACCCGACTTGGCCATGCGAGCATTGTGCACGGAGAAACGGTCTGGGATGGAGACGGTTCCCTTCGGTCCCCATTGTCCGCCGATTTCGCCAGTCTGCGTGTCATACCAGCGGCATCCGAGTTTTCGATCGTAAATGTAGACGAGATAATTCTTGTCCTGCCCAGGTCCGATCGTTGTCATAAGCCGGTTGTCGTCGGCACTTACGGTGGGCGAACCGCCGGAGTCGCCCGATCCGAGCTTCACGCACTTTGAAGCATCGTTCACGCTCGTGACTTTGCCGGTCGACACATCGAACTGCTGAAAGACCGTCTCTCGTCGAACGATGCCGTAGAGGATGTTGGGCTGTGTATAGCTGAACTGCGGCTCGGGGGTCCAGCGCAGGTTCGGCGCACTCGCAAAGTGACTCTTCATCGTAGCCGGATCGAAGTCGTATAGCAGGAACGCGCCACCCGTCGTATTCACGTAGAACATGGTCGAGGTCGTGTTCCATGAGTTCTGTTCTGAGGAAGATGGCGAGAAGAGAGAGCGCCCGGCTTGTTGCGGATCGGCCCGGGCATCGGTGACGCGAGCGATTCGCGATCCGAAACTTGGGTCGGTGATGACGGAGCCGGCGGGACCAAGGGCAGGTGGTGCGTCGGGATAGGGAACAATTTTCCGGTCGGTGCGGGCGGAGTATGAGGCGGCAGGCGGCTCAGATCGCGGAGTCCGAACTGGTGCTGGTTGGATCTGAGCGAGCAGAACCGTTGTACTCCAACTCAACACCGCGAATCGCCACAGAAGACTTTTCATTCGTGTGCTCGGCCGGAGGGCACAGATATTCTAGTGAGTTCAAGGAGTGATTGCCAAACGAGAGAGGCACTCATTCTGAGGTTCGTAGCAGTGCGAAGAAGGCATCATACCTGTCTTTTAACCTGTTTCGGAGGGCTCCGCCATTTCCAGCGCGGAAAGACTTGCGAAGCGGCCTACAGGAGTGTTCATCTTGAGCCAAAGCTTGGCATCCAGGAATCGCGGGTAGGCTGCCGCCATGAAATGCTGGCGCATATTCAGTCGGCGCTGGCCGGCCGTGGTCGTCAATGAGTAACCGAATTCTTCGAGGGTCGTGCCGATCAACGCTTCTAGCGCCCAAACCTCAGAGACTGACAACACTTCTTTCCAGCGATTGATGGGATGATCCTGCGCCGAGGGACCTTGGTCTCTGAACGAAGAATTCGGCTGACGGAGGCTTCCCAGCCCGGTCGATTTGATTCGTTCATACTCCAGGTCGTGTTTCAGGAATTCGCCCAGGGACGCGAGAGTGGAATGCGGTTGTGTGACGAGATCTTCATAGCGGATCTCGATGTAGTCTGACGGGATAATGCGTCCATGCTGTCGCCCTGCACGTGCCATCCACTGCCAATACAGCGCGGTTTCTAGCAGACCGCGCGATTGACGGCTCCAGGGAAACGGGCGAAATCCACCCATCTTGGTGAGCGATAGCGCGACGTCGCGACCGTCGCGAATGATGTGTACGAAGAGCGCATCTGGAATGTCGGCCTTGATCCTTGGGACATGTAGAACGCTATCGGGATCGTAGACCGCCCAGCGCGCCACACCTTGATTCGCCGCGACTCCTTCCATGACGATACGCAGAAAGTCGCCGCCAGTTTTGAAATGATCGAGCAATTTTGAAGACAGATCTTCGGCCTGCAGCCCAGAGCGCGCGAAACCCTTGCTGCGCAGGAACGCATCGACAATCTGGGCACGGTTGGCAGAATTGGCAGGATTGCCGAAATGCGGGATGAAGATCTTGTAAATCGGAAGATATCCACGATAAACCGCGAATCCTCCGGCCGACAAAAGCGTGTCGTAGAGGAAGTTGGTGCCGGAACGGTGACATCCCATGACGAACACGGGGCGCCGGCTGCGTTCGTTATTCATCCCTTGAGCCCATCAAGATCGCCCGCACTCGATCGTAACCTGAATTGCCCAGGACGCGGCGGGCGACATCGCGAAGATTGCTTTGTACGCGCAATCTAGGCAGGCTTTCGCCGCTACAGATATTCGCGAAAAGCTTGACTGAAAGGCCGCGGAGGATCGCCACGCGCCCTAGCGCAAACTTGTCGGTGCTGGGAGAATTCGAATGAATGCGGCTGGTTGCCACGGTTCGATAACCGGCAGCGCGGGCGGCCTTGGCGACGCGATCGTTGTACCGGCCTCCCGGGCACGAAAAATGATCGACGGGCTTGCCTATGATCTGTTCAAGCCCAGACTTCGCTTCGGCGGTTTCGCGCTGTAATCCTCGATCGTCCAAGTCGGTGAGGTAGGCATGCGTCATGGAGTGACAGCCGATCTCAAACCCGTGGCGGCTGAGTTCATTCAGCTGAGCGATCGAGAGACGACCCGGTTGCCCCAGCCATCCGCTGGTGATGTAGAACGTTGCGTTGAATCCAGCTTGCTGCAGAATCGGGGCCGCAGCGACCAGGTCGGTTTCGCTGCCGTCGTCAAACGTAATGGCAACCGATGGCTGGCTAGAAAACTCGAGGGCTTCACTCACGCTCACGCCGCGATGCCCACCTTTTTTCAGATACTGCACCTGCTCTCGGAATTCATCATCGGAGACCGCGTATCGAGCATACCCCGGTTCGGCGTGGCAGAGGGCTCTGCCTGGAGTGTGCAGTTCGTGATACATCAGGAAAACGGTGGATGGCTCGGGCATCAGCGTGTCCCTGGGACTGGCAGCAGACTGAACACTACGCCGATTCCATGCGGTTCCAGTTCGATTTCGCATTCGCATTTACGCAGCTTCAGGTCGTACAACGCGATGTGAGTGGATTTGTGACGAGAAGCGCCATGCTTCATCCATGCGACATTTTCAATAAACCTAGTGGGTCGAACGCGGGTAAATCCGACCCATAGCCATCGCTCGTCGATCGGCAGCAGCCCACGGCACCATCCCAAAATCTGACCGGATTGTCCGCTCATCGTGTTCAGGTCAATGGTTTGCTCCACCTCCAGCGTTTCTTTGTTGGCAATCACTACGTGACCGTCGACGGTCGTGAAGTAAATCTTGTCGCCGGCGATGTATCCGTCGTGCGGACTCTGCACTCCGATATCAACCCGTAGGCCGGGCCTGGTAAGGCAAATCGCATCACGCTGCTGGAAGCGCGTGACGAAAACATCGCCATTAATCTCGAAGACGTGATTTGGATGAGATCGGTGAGGCTTGGTTGTGGGCACAAGGCGATAGTCCGTCAGTCGCGAGAATCGGGCCCAGAGGCTTTCTCCGATGACGCTCCATTCACGCAGTAGCTCCCCTGCAACCGAAACTTCGACCACCATGTCCAGGCCCGTTACGACGACCAATATCGTGCCACGCTCCGACGGATATACGTGATGAAGATCGTTAAAGAGGGGTAGCGAGATGGAGCGCGCGAGTTTGAAATCGGGTAGATCGTAGATCAGCACTTCCGTTGAGGTGCAGGCGTACAGCTTGTTGCCTTCGAGCGTCGCGGACTTGAACTGAACGGTCGGGGAATCCTTCGGGCAGAGCTCGGGCGGAGAAACGTACTCCACGCGAACTTTGGACTGATTTGTAGAAGGATCGAGCTCGATCAGCAGCGCTTGTTCGCAGGCCTGCCACTCTTCCAGCTTGCGGAACATGGTGCTTCTCAGCCGGCCTCCGACCACATAGAAGCCTGTTCAGCGGGGGCATGCTGGTGACAACCTTATCAGGAATGTCCAGTCACGAACGCGCGGATCGTGGAGTGACTGGCTCAATGTGGCCGTCGACCGTGGCAAGAAGCTCGTCGCGCAGGTTCGGCCCAGAGGCCAGCAGCCCAGAAATCAGAGGGTCTCTGTTATTGCACCGCAAAGGAGCATGGTCCAGAGTGGAAACGAATCCTCCCGCGCTTAGAACCAAGGCTGCGCCGGCCGCGACGTCCCACTCATTTTTCGGAGTAAGCGTAAACGTGACATCGGCAAGGCCCGCTGAGACCAGAGCCAGTTTGTATGCGACCGAGCCCATCGCGCGCACTTGAAGCGGGCCGCCTTCAAACTGCTTCCACTCGCCGCGTTTGACTTCGCTGCGGCTCGCCAGCACAGAAGCCCCCGCCAGACTGGTGCGCTGGCTCGTGCGTGCGGGCTTGCGGTTATAGAGCACTCCGCTGTCGATCGACCCCAGAAAGGTCTCTTTCGTGGCGGGATTATAGATTCCGCCGGCCACTGGATTGCCATCCTCGATGAAGCCGATAGAAACGCAGAACTCGGGCAATCCCAGGACGAACTCGCGCGTGCCATCGAGTGGATCCACAATCCAGACGCACCGCTTGTCGAGGCGAGATGGATTGTCGGCAGTCTCCTCGGAAAGCCATCCTTCGCCGTCGCGCAACAGATTTTCGCGCAGAACGGCGTCAACGGCCCGATCCGCTTCAGTCACAGGATCGTGCCCGGCCTTGTATTCCGTTTCGACTGCGCCGGGAGTGAAGCGGTCGAAGACCACGCGAGCGGCGTCTAAGGCGACCTGGATGCGCTGCAGGATGTCGGTGTAAGAGGATGTGCTCATGCTTGCGTAAAGCCGTTCTCCTGAATCAACTCAAGCAGGGTATTTTATGGCGAATCAAGCCCACAGCATGCGGGCTCCGGTGAGCAAAAGCAAAGCGCAGAGAATGCGACGTAACCACAGCATGGGCACGCGGGTCGCCAGGTGCGAACCCAGTAAACCGCCGGGAATGGAACCGATCAGCAACGATACGACCAGCCCGGAATCAACATTGCCCAACCTGAATTGCATGAACCCCGTGACTCCGGTCAGGATGATCGCGTGCACGATATCGGTTCCGACATTCACCTTGGGCGGAAAACTGTAGAACAAAAGCAGCAGCATCATGATGATGCTGCCCGAACCCACGGAAGTCATGCCTACCAGAAATCCGGCAATCAATCCGATCAACGCCATGCCAGCGAAATTTTTCATCGTCGGCGGGCGGCTTCCGACACTCTCTTCGATCTTTTTCTGAAAGAGGAGCAGTAGCGGAATCACGATCAGCAGCACACCGACCGCGCTCTTGATGAAATTATTGACACCGTCACCGTACAGGTGGCGAATGTACATCAGCAGTTTGACGCCGCAGATCGATCCGGGAATGCTTCCGACCGCAAGTGCCAACACAACCTTGCGGCGGACTGTGCCCTTTTTAAGGTGCATCAGTCCGGCCGGGATCTTGGTGAAGAAGTTGAAGAGCGCATCCGAACCGACTGCCACAATCGCCGGTATCCTCAGGCCGAAGATCAGCACGGGGAGCATTAAAACGCCGCCCCCCACACCGCTCAGGCCGATGAGAACGCCGACTACAAAGCCCACCAGAATTTTGGTCGCTAACAGTGGCATTGTCGATCCGGTTTCGCTCTAGTTCGCTGTGCCGTTCACGCCGATAAAGCCTTCGCGCTCCAGGTGCAGAATAATCTCCTGCGCCGCTTCTTCCGGAGACAGTTCACCGGTATTGATTGTGACCTCGGCATCCGCGGGAACTTCGTAGGGATCGGAAATCCCGGTGAACTCCTTGAGAATGCCCGCGCGCGCTTTGGCGTAGAGACCTTTCCGATCGCGCTGCTCGCACACGTCCACCGAAGTCGCGATGTGCACCAGAATGAATCCTCCGTAGGGCTCGATCATCTGACGCACGTGCTTGCGGGTCGCGTCATAAGGCGCGATCGGCGCGCAAATGGCGATGCCGCCGTTCTTCGTGATTTCCGAAGCGACATAGCCGATGCGCCGGATGTTGATGTCGCGATGTTCCTTCGAGAATCCAAGTTCGGACGAAAGGTGCTTGCGCACCAGGTCGCCGTCGAGGATCGTCACCGGTCGTCCGCCAACTTCCAGAAACTTCGTCAGCAAAACGTTAGCGATGGTGGACTTGCCCGAACCGGAAAGGCCGGTGAAGAAGATCGTTACACCTTGCTTCGCGCGTGGCGGAAAACTGCGCCGCAGTTCCTGAACGACTTCCGGATATGTGAACCAGGCGGGAATGTCGCGGCCTTCGTTCAACCGATCGCGCAGTTCGGTGCCGGAAATGTTCAAAACCTTGTCGCCCTTCTTGACCTCGTCATCGGGAACGTAGCGGTCTTCGGCCTCGAGGTACACCATCATGTTGAAGGGCACCATGGTTACACCGATATCGGCTTCGTGCTTCTTGAAGGTCTCCTGGGCTTCATACGGACCATAGAACGGCTTGCCGTCAGTATCCTTGCCCGGACCGGCGTGGTCGCGGCCCACAATGAAGTGCGTGCAGCCATGATTTTTGCGAATCAGAGCATGCCAAATCGCCTCGCGCGGTCCGCCCATGCGCATGGCCAAGGGCAGCAGAGAAAGTTTCTGCGTCCCCTGCGGGTACTTCGAACTGAGAAGTTGGTAGCAGCGCACGCGAGTGTAGTAGTCGACGTCCCCGGGCTTGGTCATTCCGACGACGGGATGGATCAAAAGGTTGGCTTCTACTTGCTTGGCAGCGCGGAAAGTGAGCTCCACGTGGGCGCGGTGCATGGGGTTACGAGTCTGGAATGCAACGACGCGACGCCATCCGAGCCGAACGAACTCAGCCCGCAATTCGGCCGGAGTGAAGCGCAGCGTGCGGAAGTCGTAGTGCGACGGGGCTTGCAGGCCCTCGATGCGTCCGCCGACATACCACGGATTCGACTTGTTCATGGTGTAGTCGGCGCCGGGATGCGCTTTGCTGGTGCTGTTGAAGACCGCTTTGGCTTCGGCCGCCCGGTCGGGCTGCCAGACTTCTTCCACATGCAGCACGGCGAGCATCACGCCCTCGCCGTCGCGCAGCGCAACTTTGCTGCTGCCGGGCGTGAGTTTCTTGGCAAACTCTTCGGTCACATCGAGCGTGATCGGCATGGGCCAGAGGACTCCGCTGGCCAGGCGCATGTTGTGGCAGACGCCTTCGTAGTCGGCTTTCGTCATGAAGCCGTCCAGCGGAGAAAAGCCTCCGCTCATGAGCAGTTCCAGATCACAAACTTGACGGGCAGTAAGATCCCACGATGGCCACTCGCGAGAGTGGGCTTTCAGTTCAGCAGCTTTTTCCGGTGATACAAGCAGATTGATGAGTTCGCCGCCGTGCGGCGCGATCAAATGACTAGTCGAAGCAGACAAGCTCGTGAACCTCCCAGGTTCGTCGATTTGAATTTACTGCGTAAAGCTTTTTTCCGACGGTATCAATGCTGATTTCCAGACGTTGTTGGTTGGGGGGCGGAACACGGTAACCAGACCTAGAGCCTTGCTGCGGCGTCCAAGAACCTTGATTAACCCCAGTTCACTACCTGAGCCAGACTGAACCCCTTACCAGAGGCAACTGCCATGCCGGAGCGGCGTTAAGTCATTGTACAGTAAATTGATAAGAATAAAGGCTTAATGCGGATTTTTTGGGTGTGGATACTTGGTTCGCCGCGTGTCATGTGCAACTCGTTGCGCAGTGTGGGAAGCAATTCTTCTATGCTGTCAGCCGAATATGCAGTTTCTTGCGCACCGGGTTTTGTTAAACCGCTCCTGAAATGAGAGGTTCTAGCCCTCGCGTTCTCCACTCTCCGCGAAGTAACGGATCACTTTTCCTCGTAGTTGCACGCCCGCTGGTTCACGCGTGGCGAAGAACCAGAGCGCGCAACCGCCGTAAACGACCCACCCCACAAACAGGTTCAGCACGAGTTGTGGATAACGATGCGCGTAGAAAGATCGCTGAACGAACGCCAACGTAAGCGCCATCGGAATACAGAAAAGAGCCGGGTAAAAGTAGGCGTTCGAAATGAATTTTCGAACAGGAACTTCCAGTTTGCGGCACATGTGTCGAGGCAGGAAGAGAATCGCGGTACACACGAGTGGAATCGCGGTCCCGATCGCATCCCCTACGATTCCCAGCGGACGTACCAACGCGACGCTGAGGATCACGTTGGCCACGCCCTCAATCAGGACGATGATTGCCAACGACTTGTGTTGGCTTATTCCGAAGAGAATCCGGTTGGAGGTGGTCTGCGCGTTGTAGAGCGTCGAGGGAATCAGAAGAATGAGCAGAATGACGTAGCTCGAAACATAACGCGGTCCCATCCATGCTTCGATCACCGACTTTCCCATCACGATCAAAGAGACGCAGATGGGAAACATGATGAAAGCGCAGGCGCGGTTGCCAGAGATAAAAATTTGTCGCAGCCGGTCGTAATCACCAGCGGCGTGAAACTGGCTCGACATGGGCGTGAAGATCTGCGCAAGGCTGCTGACCACCTCTCCCGCGTAGTCAACCAGCCGCGCGCCGATGGAGAAGTGCGTGATGGCCGCGGCGGAAAGAAAGCTGCCAATGATGACGGCGTCAGTCCTAAACCGCAGCCGCGCGGCTACGATGATCATGAACGTGATGGATCCGTAATTCGCTACCTGGCGGAACGATTCGCGGTCCACGTGTCTCCATCCATACGGAATTGCCAGTAGGCGCTGCGCCATGCCGGCGCGAATCGCCGATGTAATCAGCGGTAGAGTCACTGTAATAAGTGCGATGGTGACTAAGCCATATCCGTGTTGAAGTGCGATCACAATGAGCACGGCCCGCACCGCCGTCGAGACCATGTTGGTCCAGTTCAGAAGATAGAAACGCTGCAATCCCTCGAGGATGCCTCCTGCGATTCCCAGCGGAAAGCCCAGGGCAAGAGCCGATCCCACCATGAAAAACAGAATGCGGGCATCCCTTAGAAACGCGGTGGGAATGTGGAAGAGATGGTCGACATATAGGCCACCCAAAACGGTCGGCACCAGCAGGATTACGCCAAGGCAGCTGTAAGTAAACAAACTGGTATTGATGAGGCGCGCCAATTGCTGCTTTGTCACCGGTGGCTTGAAATTTTGAGACATAGCGGATCAGTGACGATCGAATGCCGAAGTCGAAGATTCCGTAGTAGCCGGTCAGCGAAAAAATCAGGACCCACACGCCGAAGGCGTCGTCGCCCAAGTGATGCAAGATGAACGGCGAGAGGAAAAAGCCCACGGCAATGTTCATCGCCAGGCCAGCCCAACTCGACGTTACATTCTTCAGGGCGCGAACAATCAGGCTCATTTGCAGTCGGATACTTCCTCGGGCGGGCAATGCTGTGGCTGGCTGGTCCGCACCCGGGTACTGCGATTCTATTCGTCAGGCGGCACGAAAATCGTCGACGACGTATAGATTACCAGTCACATCGGGATGTTAATGTGAGCGACGTTCGCATGATGATAGGATTTTTCGACCGTCGCTTCGGCATCTTTTTAACTTCCAGTCGATCAAGCGACAGGCACGTAGGTAACGGGAAAGATCCGCGGAGATGGCTTCCGACCAGAACCTCACCATCGTCGTTCACGAGAGCGTGGAGAGTCTGGAACCGTTGCGTCCGGAGTGGGACAGGCTGCTGCGTGAGTATTCGCCATCCACCATTTTTTCGACGTATGAATGGCTCGTACCCTGGTGGCGGGCTTTTGCTGGTGCGGACCAGTTGCTCATTCTGGCTTTTCGCGATCCCTCCTCAGCTCTCGTGGGACTGGCTCCGCTGGCCGTGACGGTTCGAGGCGCGATTCCCTTGTCGGTGCGTGTGCTCCGATTAATGGGTGATGGCACTCACGACTCCGACAACCTTGACCTGCCAGTTCGGCCGGGATACGAAGACAGATTCATTCGTAGCTTGTTCGACTGGATGCATCAGAATTCTGGTCGGTGGGATGTCTGCGAATTGAACACGCTGCCTTGTGATTCCTCCGTCGGTGAGAAGCTGCGGGACGAACTGGCTCGGCGAAAATGGCCGACTGTCACATCGACGCGGCCGCAGACCGTCGTGGAACTCGGAGAGACTTGGGATGCCTATCGGAAGAGGCTCTCGAGCAAAGAACGAGGTAAGATCGGGCTGCGGACGCGACGCCTGGAAAAGAAGTTCGAGGTCCGAATCCGCAAGTGTTCCCAGGAAAATGAAATCGATGTGATGTTGAAGGCGCTCTTCGACCTTCATGCCAAACACTGGCAACAGCGAGGACTTCCCGGGACATTGCATTCACCTGCTCGACGGCAGTTCTATGGGGAACTAGCCCGCCTCCTTATGACTCGCGAGCGATTGGAGCTCTGGGTCCTGGAATTAGCAGGAAAAATCGTGGCCGCACAGTTTGGCCTGCGTTACGGAGCCAGCGTCTTTTCTCTGCAGGAGGGATTCGATCCCGCATATGCCGCCGATAGCGTCGGATACGTTCTTCGCAGCCACGTTCTGAAACAGGTCATGAGCGAGGGCGTCCGCCACTACGATTTCCTCGGCGGCACTGACGAATCGAAGATGAGGTGGGGCGGGGAATTGAGAGAATATCTCAACCTGCACTTCGCGCGGCCCGGCAGTCGAGGAAGGGCATACCTCACACTCAGATCCAAGAGCGAACAAATCAAGGTGTGGTTACGAAATCACTTGCCGGCGGGCGTTTGGAAGGGGCTGAAGAGCACGATGGGAAAAGGAGGATAAGATATCTAGCGCTACGATTTCGTTTTCGTCCACAGTTCATAGCCGACCGAGCGCATCACATCTCCCCACGCCGACTCAATTTCTGCCACACAGTGTTCGGGCAAGGCTGATTTCCATCCTCCGGAGATCGCCGTGCGAACGAAAGGTTTGTCCTGCCGGGTATTCTTCGTTTCCTTCCACTGGGCCGACTGCTGTTTCTCAAGGTCACGCATGCGATCCGCCGAACTCAACTCGACCGCCCGCGCAATGCGCTCCGGGTTGGAATCGAGACCGAGGAACGAGGCAATCTTCTTTGCAGCATCCTCGGGGTTCGCCAGCATATCTTCATAGCGCAGACAAAGAAAATTCTTCTGCCCGCCACGCGTCGCAGTCCAACTGACCACGTGATCCCGCCACGATCCCGTCTTCGGTTCTAATTCAGATTCTATGAAGCGCGGAAGGAATTTCTCGAGGCTGCACTCTTCCGTGATGACGCGGCGCTTCAGTTGAAATTCGTAATACGAAAGCAGCACGTCGCGGGGATCGCGCACAACATAGAGAATCTTCTTATAGCGTGGGTCAAAGCTCTCGTGGCTCTTGATGATGCGGGGCCGCGGAAATGCTCGCAGGGCACGGTCGGTGACATCGTATATCTCAGGGATACGCGATTCGAGTTCGGCAAATGTAACCGGATCGTCGGGATTGGTCAGGTTGCAAACCAGGAATCGGGTCCATGTGTTTCCCGAGCGAGGAAACGAAACCAGGAACGTGTCGTCGGGATAGACGGTTAAGCCGCGAGCAGCGGCCTGTCTTTTCGTCACGACCCGCGCATAGGCTGCAATCTGTTTTTTCAGGTTCGGCATGGATTCGTTCGACATCGTTAGGTTATCGCAAAAGCGCTGTCGTCGAGATGCCAGGGAGTCACGAAAGTCACAGCTAAGATCTCGACCTCACTCTTCTCCCGAGTCGTCGATTCCTAAAAGTCTGATGGTATGATCCCGTGCAATGTGCCGATCTGATTCAGCGATTTCGCTCACGGAAGCCATATCCTCGGCGCGCATTCTCGCGTTCGCCTTTGCTCTCGAAAGGCGGCACTTGTTCGCGTGGGGATCTCGATGAGCAAGCTGGCGCTCCGGGCGATGCGGAGTTGTGGCCTGTTCGCGCTGACGAGAGCTTTGTCGTCCAATATGGCGCGGATCCTCATGTACCACAACTTTGCCGGACCAGGCATACCAGATCCGAACGCGTTGAATGTGGAGGGCGTGCGCGCGCAGTTTGAACATTTGCGTCGACATTTCACAGTTGTGCCTTTGCACCGAATCACCGAGCAATTGGCTGCTGACCGCGCATTGGATCCCGGGATGGTCGCTCTGACCATCGACGACGGACGGCGCAATTGCTACGAGTTTCTGTTTCCATTGTTGAAGGAATTCGAACTGCCGGCGACCTTTTTTGTGGTGAGTTCATTCATTCGCGGCGAGGATTGGATTTGGACCGACAAGGTTTTGTGGCTGAGCGAACAGCCGAAGCCCCCGGTAGAACTGAAGTCCGACAATCTCGACGATGTCTTTCGGAACCTGAATCGTCTGCGGCCGGACGAGCGAAATGCGCGCATCGGAGGAATGGCGACCGCTGCAAACTTGTCCATTCCCTCGTTGCCCCCTGCGAAGTATTCGCCCTGTTCCTGGAACGAACTCCGGGAAATGTCCCAATCGGGGTTGGTTGAGATCGGATCGCATAGCGCAACTCATCCGATCCTCGCCAGCATCAGCGATCAGGAATCGTGGGACGAACTGATTCGTTCGAAGGCTCGGATTGAGGAAGCCACGGGAAGGGTAGTGAGATCATTCTGCTTCCCGAATGGCATGCCCGGAGATTTTCGTCCTAGCCAGATCCGCCAGGTTGCGGAGGCGGAATACTCGTGCGCGGTGACGGCTCAGTTCGGCATGGTCGCGCGCGGCGGCGATCGCTATCAACTTCCCCGGATCGGAATGACACGCAAAGTGAGGGCCGCGGAGATTGCGAAGTACGTCGATGGGTTCGCGTATTTCCAGCAGAGGATTGCGCCCGCTGTGCAGCAAGAGTAATTTTCCACGCCGGAGTCGCGAAATGATCGAGTTCGTTGTGGAGACCGTCAGCGGCGGACTAGAGGTCCTCAGCAACCTGCGCGACGATTGGCGTGGGCTGCTGGAGCATGTTGGGAATGGCTCTCCTTATTGGCGGCCCGAATGGATTCTGGCGGCTTTGCGCGCCTACTCTCCAGGGGCGAAGGTTTTGGTAATTGCGGTACGACAGGGAGGAAATTTGTGCGCGATTCTCCCACTAGTCGACGAACGCGGCAAGTTTGCCGGACTCCCTGCGCACAAGTTGCGTGCCCCCCTCACAACCGCCGGGGTCGGCATCGACATTCCGTGTTCCGTCTCGGGTGCCGCGCGTAGCGAAGTATTTGACGCCATCTGGAAGGCGATCAAGAGCAAGCGAGACTGGGATGTTCTAGAACTGCCGTCGGTGTTCGAGGGTGCGTCGATTGAGCGGCTCTCTGCACTCGCAGAAAATGACGGACTCGCGATCGGCCGTTGGACCCTGCCCCTCATCGCGTCCTTTTCCATTCCTCATGGCCCAGCCGCGGCAGAGGAATTGGAGAAATATCCACGGCACCCCAAGCTGCGGTCGAAGGTTCGGCAACGCGAGAAGAAACTCGCTGCGCTCGGTCCCGTCCGCTTGCGCCGCACCGAGCAGGACAGCGCCGCAGCCCTGCAGGTCTTTTATGAAATGGAAGCCCGCGGATGGAAGGGCAGAGCGAAGAGCGCAATCCTCTGCGATCCTCGCAATCGTCAGTTCTTCGACGAGGTCATGCGCGAGGCCGAGAAGCTTGGGCACCTCTGCCTGTATACCCTCGAGTTGGACGGGAAGGCCATCGCGGCGCACATCGGTTTCACGTATCGCGATCGTTATTGGGCCGCCAAGAGCACCTATGACGAGAACTATCGCGAGTACGCCCCCGGCCACCTCATCGTGAAGGCAATTCTTCGCGATTGTCACGAGCGCGGGATCAAAGAATACGTAATGGGGATTCGCGAAGACTGGAAGATGGAGTGGACACAGGATGTGACTCGACGCAGCTACCAGTGCATCTTCAACCGTGGGCTGTGGCCGAGGCTGCTGTACACGGTGCGCTTTCCGCTTCGTCGTCGCCTTGCGGCGCTGAAAGTCTGGCGCCGAAAAGTGTAGGACCTTACGGATGAACAAAGGCGACGTCATCGACATTTTTCACTGGGACTTTCGCCATGATGGTGTCCGTGGAAATGTTGTATTTGATGACTTTTGCCAAGTTCACGCCCACGTAGAGATTGCCGTGACCGTCGGAAATGATTCCGTCAGGCGTCGGCAGATTGCCCATCTGGAGCAAAGTGAACGTCGACAAATCCGTCGGAATTTCGACAAGGCAGTTGGCGCCCGTCCCTACGTCGGTAGCCCAGAGATCGCCGGTGGAGGGATCGAATGTAAGTCCGTCTAATCCGTAGTAGTCGATCACATGGTTGGTGACGACTGTTAGTGTTTTCAGAATGGCGCCCGAACGAGGATCGATTTGCGCAATCTGCGTGTGGTGATTGATCACCGCGAACAGGTGGCCTTTCAGGTCGTAGGCCAAGCCGTCAACCGTTCCCAGTTTCGTCGTTAGTGGTGTCAACCCGCCGGTAACGAGATTCACGCGGTCGATTTCGCCCTTGCCGAAATTCGAAACAATGATCGACGCTCGGCCGGGATCGAACTTCAGATCGCGCGGGTAAGACAATCCGCCGACAACAATGGAATTCGAGCCCGTACTCGGATCAAAGATTGAAACCGTGCCTATTTTTTGGGTCGTGTACAGAATTCGACCCATGGAATCGACGATGAGACTATCGGGCGTGGAGATGGTGTTGAAGAGGACAGTCACGGCGCCCGTGACCATATTCACTCTTACCAGTTGCTGCGCTGCCTCGCTGGTGGCATATAGATTTTGAGACCAGCACCACGGCGCGAGGCACAGAAGCAATACGATCCCAAATCCAGCGCGACGAAGATTACGCACGAGAACCCTCCTTTGACGGTCTGGTATTACGCAAGAATCCGCCTGCGCTCCGGGTGAGGAGCGAAGTTCGTTCAAAGGATGGGAACTGACCAGTGGCTGAACCGACATCAGGCGCAAACGCGGCGCCCACAGGGTTTTCAGAGGTCCAGCGAAGAAAACGTGCGGAGATTTTCGCAGGGGCGCAATACGCTGTCAACCGCCGCGGGATTGGGTCGCGCTAAACGCAGTCGGCTGTGAAAGCAGCCAGAGTTAAGTGATCAAGCGCCATCCCTGACCGCGAACACACAACGCTGCGACGTACTCTGCGCCGACAGGTAGGTCTTGCATCAACCAGCGCGCGGCCTCAGTCGCATCGGGACGCGTTGCCAGCAGCGCGTTCCTCTCGTTGGGCGTCAGCGAGACGTCAAACTGATCGAGAGGGAGCGAGAGGCCGGATCCTAGAGCCTTGATGAAGGATTCCTTTCTTGTCCAGCAGCGGAAGAATCCTTCGTGTCGCTCTGCGGCCGGGAGCGCCGCAAGTTGTCGCTGCTCCTCTTCGGAAAAGAAACGGCGCGCGATCGCCTCGTGATCAAAATCCTCGCGGACTTTTTCTACATCCACGCCAACCGTGCGTCCCCGTGCGAAGGCGAGCAGCGCCATGTCACCCGAATGTGAAACGTTGAATTCCACCTGGCCAAAGGACTCCGGCGCAAGAGACGGCTTTTCCTTTTCGGAATAGCAGAAGAACAATTCTGCGGGATCAGAGCCGAGATAGCCCGCAAGGATCGTCCGCAACCAGGCGCGCGTGGCAGTGAAGTATTGTCGATCCCGAGGGAGGTGAAACCGCGCCGCACGGGTCCGCTCATCCGGTGACAAAATCCTCTGCCATCGTTCTTCCCGCCCGGCCACGCCTGCCAAGTGAATGCGCCAAAGATGAACTTCGTCCTCCCCGAGGACAAGCTGTCGATCAGACTGAAAGTCAGGGTCCGTAATGTTCATCGAGTGAGGCATGGTAGCGACTTGCCGACAAGTCTAAAGCAAGAATGCAGACCCCGTTGGCAGCTTAAGGGAAATGGGCTCTCAGGTTGGCTTCCAACGTGCGATGTTCCCTTGTACCGAGGGAGGCACTCGGGCGGATCGTGTAATTTGTGCCGAACGTTCCGGGTACGGCGGGAAGTTTCGTCTAAGGTGTTCACCTGAGCAGCGGGTGCTTCGGGTGAAATTTCGGCAGATTTGGCGGGGTTATTCATCCATTCGCTGGAAAAAATTGTAGGCTCAAATGATGTGCTGGAAGGCTCAAGCTTCAGAAATGAGATCAGAGTTCCCAATCTTGCACACTGCGTGTTGGGCCCATTTTTGCGAGGGTTTTTGCGCTATCGCCGAAGTGTCAAACGCGCGAATAGACCCATTCATTGTTTTCGGGAGCCCGAATTCCGATTCCGGGAGACCAGTTACATCGTCTGCAAGTCCCTGTGGAAAATAGTGTTCGGTCGTCACAGCCAAGATATGTCTCAAAGTGGCATTGTGGGTGCTATGAGGTTTGGAAAGTACTACCGTGCTTCATGAGCAGAGAGGCAATGCAGAGAGAGGGGGATCCGGTGGTGAGTAAGCAGAATGTTCGGCTGGGACCGCGGGAACAACAGATTGTCGAGCTGCTCCTGCAAGGCTGCGACAACGCTGAGATCGCCAGCCAACTCAAGATGGCACGACGAACGGTGAAGGCCCACTTCAACCGGTTATTTCTTCGTTTTGGAATTACCGACGGCATCAAGCGAGTCAAACTCGCGACCCTGTTGTACCGGAGGCAAGCATGTCTGCAGATGGACGTTATGGGAACCGTGTCCCAAGTGAACGTGAACAGAGAGTCATCCAACTCGTTGCCCAAGGCCTGAAGAACCGCGAAGTCGCGGACGCGATCGGCACGACCGAACACGTCGTGAAGAATTACCTGCGCGTCATTTATGACAAGCTCGGCCTTTGGAATCGCGTCGAACTCGCGCTTTGGTATGAGTCGCGCCAAATGCCGACCGCGCTGTTGACCTAGCACTTTGATTCAGTGGGATTGTCTTCGAGCGGATGTTTGGCAATGCGAGGTGCGGTAGAGCGTCGACTGACGTCTGCTCTGCGGGCTTGACCCTTTCTCGGGCCTTCTCAAACGCGGGTGATCATTCGCAACCGAAGATTATTCGCAGCCGAAAGATTGCAGATTGCGCAGCCGTTCTCCTGCTTGCTTCATTCCCTTCGTCGCTGCGGCGTGGAGCAAGACGCGCGCCTGATCGCAATTCTTCGGGATCCCGTCGCCGCTCAAATACACGTCGGATAGCTCAAGTGTCGCGGAAGCACTCCCTTTCCCGACAGCTTTCCATAACCACTGCACTGCCTCTTCGACGTTGCGCTGCTGGCCGTTCGTGCCATTCAGATAACTCTCGGCGATGGCGAGTTCTTTGGCGCCGCCAGACGCCGTTTCTGTCCCGGGCGTAGCGGATGGCTCCGTACCTGAATCAGAATTCTGAGGTGCTGCTGGAACGGCCTTTTGACCCACCTGACCAGGCGTCTGTTCTGTCGTGCTCTGCGACGTTCGAGTTCCTACGGGGGAACTCGCCCCATCTGTCTTTGCTGCGGGTGCGACTGGAACAGGTGCATGGGTTGGTGCAGCGGATGCCGCCGGAGTCTGCGGTGGCAATCCTGCACTCTGTGACGTTGCCTGTCCGCCTCGCCATGCGATGTACACGAGCGCCATGATGAGAAGTGCCAGCGCCGACCCGATATAGAGACGGTACGATCTCGGAAAGCGCGAGAGAGAAGCGCCATCCAACTCATCGCTGGCGGTTAAACTCGACGCAGACCTGAGGAATGCCGGCATCGGTTCATTGATATCTCGGCCGAGGGGAAAATCGACTCGCGAAGTCTCTGTAGAAATCACCGCTTCGGCCGGATGTGGATCGTCAACGCGCACATCCACCAGCGGTTCCTTGTTCGCCAGTTCACTTTCGAGCGGCGTGCCACACATGCCACAAAATTTATGTAGCGCCGGATTCTCGCGACCACACGACGGGCAGCGTACCGACTCCGGGTGGAATCTTTCAATGCGAGAGGCGGGAGAAGTCTGAGCGACAGAATTCTCTAGCGGACTCGGTAAAGCGGGAGCAGCGCGATCCTGGTTCTCGGAACCTTCCGCCTGCAATTCCTTTAGCAGCGCCAAAACCGCCTCTTCGCGTTTCTCTGGCGCGCTTGTGAAATAGACTTCGGCCCAACGGCCCATATTCTGGCCCAGGATTGGATTGATCAGAGGGTTCAACTCAGGTGGTGGCAACGTGCTGGGATGATCGGAGTTGTCGGTGGAACGCGGCAAAGAGGGGTCCCCGATTGGCGAAGTGTGTATCTATGATTGTATTTCGACGCGGGAGGTTGTCAAACTAGTTTGGACGCTTCAGTCGCAAGCCTTGCGATACGCGGGCTCGAACTGATCCAATTGTGCTTCGCGTTGCGAAGTCAACCTGCCCTTCGGGGTTTTGCCGTAGAGATCGGCTCCGGGGCAGTAGTAGAGAGCGGTGTGGAGATCGACCCACACCTGGGTGTCAGGGTTGCCTTTGTATTCCGGCGCCGGAGGCGCTTCCGCCAAGCCGAGGCTGATGAGCACCCGGTCGAAGACCGAAAGGTCCGCGTCCGGAGCAGGCTTGTGATGGCTCGCGGCTACTGTGGCCGGACTGCCGGTAGCACTCACCGAGTGATTGGACCAGATTCCCCAGCGAATCACCGCTGCGACCAGGACCACGGCGACGGCAAGGTAGATGTCCCCGCGTCGCGCCTTCCAGAATCGAGCCAGAGATCCGGGATTCTTCTTCCCCGCGAGTTGCTCGAGGAATTCACGCGCGCTCGTGGCCGAACTCCAGTTTGCTGCAGCTTGAGGCTTCGTGAGCGCTGCTCCGGGGGGAGGTCCCTCTGCGTCACTCGCCTCTAGTTCGTCGTCCTCGTTGGCGGCGTCCCACGGAACCAGGATTTCCGGCTTTGCACTCTCTGGATTCGCAATGTCCACCCCGACCAGTTCCGGAGCCGTAATCTCGTTGACTGGTTCACTGGCGCGCGCCTCCAGAGCACCAGGCGCCGGCATTTTGGCAACCCGTAATTCCAGCGCGGCGAATAGTTCAGGCATTTCTTCTTCGATCGAATCCGCGAGGGGCCTCTCAGGGAGAATCGCATCAGGAATCGGCGGAATTTCGTGATGAGTAACACCGCCATTTGCTGAAGCGGCGGTGGCGCTTTGTCTGGACGCTTGCTGCACATGCATGAGCGACGCGATCTTGCTCTGCATGCTGGGCGCTTCATAGGCGCTGCGGTCGTTGCTGCGCTCGGCGGTTGGGCGCGGTGATCCGCACTTTCCGCAGAACTGCTCCTCCTTCATGAGCTGATGCCCGCACTTACGGCAAAGAACGACCGCCGCACCCGCGACTGGCACCGGAGGAGTTGTCTTAGCCGGCGAGGCTTTGGCTGCTGGGGCCTCCACCAATGCGGTGAGCTTGGGCTTCAGTTTCTCCAACGCCTCGAGCATCGCGGCGCGTTCGGAGACGACAGATTTCTTCCACGAGAGCTCTTCTTCGCGTGCCAGCGCTTCAGTCACCAGTCCTGCCATCAACTGACAGGTATGAACATCCTGATTGCTGAACGTTCGAGTGGTGGCGTAGTAGAGTTCCAGGCCGCCGGCAATCCCTCCCTTGTGAAAGATCGGAACTGCTATGAGTGCCTGGATGCCGCGTCGCTGGCACTCTTCGACGTCGAGAAGAAACTCGGCATTCAGATTCGAGCAGCGGATGACTTGACCTGCCCGCAGGCTGGCAGCACAGAGCGCCTTGTCGATCGGCATCTCAGTTCCAGCCGGGAGCCCCATCATGCCCGCAACACTTCGATAGCGGACCTGAGTGCCATCGAGCATCGCAATGGCGGCGCCGTTCGCCTTCGCAATCTCAACCACGCGTTCGGCGACAATCGAAATCGCGTCGTCCAATCCCAAATGGCGCAGCCGAATCTGGTCTTGTGTGCCGACGATTTGTGCCAGCGTGAAGGCATAATCCTGTTCAGGAGCAGCTGTTCCAGACGGAACAGGCGCAGCCGGCTCCGGAAGAAATTCGTCGAGCGAAATTTCTTTGACGGGAGGATGAGCGGGGGACTTTACGGTCGTGGGCTCGGGCAGAGGAGGCTCCGCCTCTTGAATCCGCAGCTCCGGATGTGGCGGAGTCGAGAGGGTTGGCTCTTTTGCAGCGGATCCTTCCGCCTTAACTTCGACCGGCTTTACTTCGGCTTGCTTGGCTTCAACCTGCTTGACGACGGCAGGCTCCGCCTTCTGTCGTCCGCGATTGTGCTCCTGCAGCACGAAAGCTGCTTCCAGCAGCGTCGCTAGCGGCTGGTCATCGAACCCTGGTTTTTCTTTTTCCTCGGACACGATTTTTCTTTTGCCACCGGCCGAAGTTATCGGATAAGGCGCTGCCCCGGGCCTCAACCGGCCGGGAGATTCGCTTATTCTAGAGCAAGTCCCACGCCAACACAGCGCTAAGGCTGGTTCCAACGGCACGAGATGCTCACAGGGGATCGCTTACCTCGGGCTCCTTTGCAGGGAGGCGGACCTCAACTCTTCCAATAGTTTACCGCTGGAAGGGGTGGCTTGCGAACCCACTTTGTTCGGCCGGCACGTCCGTGGAACTCAATGAGTGACTATCGTAACGCGCAAGAAAATGCAAAGTTGCCCGTCATTTTTCCTATTCCGCCGCCAGCGAAGGTTGCCCTTCATCGGAATCGCTTTTGCCGCTGAGATAGAAGTACACGGCTGGGGTAATGATGAGGGAGAGCACCATGGAGATGAGAACGCCGCCAATAACCGCGATGGCAAGCGGTTGCAACATCTGCGATCCGGCGCCAATGGCAAAAGCAAGAGGCAGCATTCCCGCGACCGTAGCCAAAGCTGTCATCACGATGGGCCTTAACCGGCGGCGAGCGGCTTGCAGCATAGCGTTCTCGGCGGGCAGACCGAGGACGCGCATTTTCTGGTCGGCGTCGAGCAGCAGGATGCCGTTCTTCGCGACGATGCCGATCACCATGATCATTCCCATGAACGACGAGATATTGAACGTCGTTCGCGTGATGAGCAGCGCGATGAACACTCCAGAGGTAGAGAGCAGGGCCGAGGAGAGAATCGCGATAGGGGCACCGAACGTGCCAAACTCGAACATCAGCACAATGAAGAGCAGCAGGATCGCCAGGATCAGTACGACCGCCAGATCGTGGAATGATCGTTGCTGTTCCTGATACGTTCCCCCATATTCCACGCGGATACTCGACGGAATGTGCAGCCCGGCGATGACCTTTTGAACGTCGGCTATTCCGCTGCCCAGGCTCCTGCCTTCCAGTCGAGCGGTGACGGCGACGTCGCGTTGCAGATTTTCCCGGCGAATCTCGGTCTGTCCGGGGCTCTCGACCAAAGTGGCGAGCGCCCCCAAAGTCGCTGTATGCCCCGTGCTGCCGACCAGCAACGTGTCGCGCATGGCGCTCAGCGAATTTCGGTCCGTGGCCGGGAAACGCACGCGCAGAGTGTAGGCGCGGTCGTTGGCAACGACCGGTGTCGGCGCCGGTTCGCCTTCGAGGATGGCGGAGGCATCCAGCGCGACTTCTTCTACCGTGAATCCGGCTCGCGCCGCTACACTGGGATCGACCCGGAAGGTGAGTGCGGGTCCGCTGATGGTGTTCTCGATGCCGTTCAGAACGTCGACCACGCCTTCGACGCCGCCCTTACCCGTCTTCTCGTCCGGTTTGATCGCATCCGCCACTTTCGGTGCCCACTCCGCCAGCAGGGTAGGATCGGGCGAGAACAGTTTGACCTCGATCGGTTCCGGCGCCGAGGTCAGGTCTCCGATCATATCCTGCAGGACCTGCGCGAATTCGACGTCGAGAGCGGGCTCTTCCTTGTTCACTCTGGAGCGCACTTCACTGATGATCTCTTCGACGCCACGATCGCGCTTGTCTTTCAACTTCACAAGAATGTCGCCGGTATTGGCCTCGGTAACTGCCGCCAAGCCGAGTTGCAGGCCGGTACGCCGAGAGGTGCTCTCGACTTCCGGAATCTCTCGCAACATCTGCTCGACATGGCCCACGACTCGATTGGTTTCGGCCAGGGAACTCCCCGCCGGCATAATGTAATCGAGGACGAATCCTCCTTCGTCCATCTCCGGCAACAGATCGGAGCCCGAGAAGCTGAAGCAAACATAAGAGACCACAATCAGAGCTGCGCTGAAGATGACAAGCATCCGCGGCCTTTCCAGCGCGCGGCGCAGCCAGCGCTCGTGAAAATTGACGACGCGCAGAAAAAATCCACTCAGGTGCGCTTCTTCTGCATCGAGCCAACGGCTCAGGTTGGCCGGGTTCTGCTCTTGGTGGTCGCCCGGCCGCCCGCCCTCGTCAGGGACGGCCGGCGATTCTGTGCTAGTCTCCCGCTTTCCCCGAATGAAATACTGGCTCAACGTCGGGGTCCATGTGAGAGCAAGCCCAAGAGATGTCACTAGCGAAACGCTCATGGTGACAGCGAGGGCGCGAAAAAAAACTCCAGTCACCCCCGTGATCACGATCAGCGGGACAAAAACCACAATGGGAGTGACGGTTGACCCGAGCAGCGGGACCGTGATTTCCTTGATCGCGCTTTGAATCGCCTCAATCCGGGCCTGGCCTGCATCGCGATGCAGCACTATATTTTCCACCACCACGATCGCGTCGTCGATGACCAGTCCCACGGCCGCCGCAAGACCGCCGAGCGTCATCAGGTTGAAGGTCTCGCCCATCACCTTCAGGGCGATGAACGTAACCATCACCGTCACCGGTATCACCAGCCCCGCGACCAGCGAGGTTCCCCAGTCGCGCAGAAAAACTACAAGAATGATGGAGGCGAGAATCACCCCAAGCAGAATCGCATCGCGCACGCTCTTGATCGATTCGCCAACGATGATCGACTGGTCGTAGAACGGCTCGATGCGGATGCCCGGTGGTAAAGTCTTCCGGATTTGCCCGATTTCGCCGTGAACTTCCTGCGCTACTTGCATCGTATTGCCGTCGGGCTGCCGATTAATGTTCAGCAGGACTGCGGGCTTCCCGTTGGCGGTGACAATTGTATAGACAGGCTTCACGCTCGGAGTGACCGTGGAAACATCTCCAATGCGCACCGGAATCCCCGCCGGCGTGTTCTTGATTACCGCATTCGCAATTTCTCCCGGCGTCCGTACCTGGCCGTTGACCAGACCGAGATAAAGCTGATGATTCTGCTCCAGCAGTCCCGGTGAGTCGATCAGGTTGGTGCGCTGGACCGCATCTAAAATGTCCGTTACCGTAACGTTGGCCGTCAGTAGTTTCGCGGGATCGGGCACGATGTGGAACTCCGGTTCCTGTCCGCCCTGCACAATGACGGTCGAAACTCCATCTAGCCGGTTAAGCCGTGGCTTCAACTCGTACGTCGCCATCTCCCACAGCCTGGACGGCGGCGTCGTGTCTGAAGTGAGGCTGTAGCCCATGATAGGAAAGGCCGCGAAAGTCAAGCGATGGGCTTCAATCTTTGCGGTGGTTGGAAGTTCCGGCTGCACGCGCGAAAGGGCCGCGTTCACGTATTGCAGTGTCTGGAACATGTCCACGTCCCAGCGGAAAAACAAATTGATCTCGGCCGATCCGCGGCTGGTGGTCGAGCGCACGGTCAGCAATCCGGGGACGCTGTTCACCGCTTCCTCGATCGGGCGCGTGACGGTCACCATCATCTGATCGATCGGCATAACCCCGTTGTCGACGCCGATCAGCACGCGGGGAAAATCCGTCGAAGGGAAGACTGCGATAGGAATGGTGAAGGCAAGATACGCACCCAGCAGCGCGAGCGTGAGAATGAGAAAAATGACCGGCCGGGAATGCTGCGCAATCCAGTGCTGGTTGCCCGATTTATCTGTACTCTGCCGGCTCACGCAGACGCTCCGCAGCGGTTATTTTTCACTCGGCCCCTCGCTCGGAGTCTTCGATCCCTCGGTTCCTTCTACCGGAGCCTCAGCCGCCGCAATCTTGATCCTGGTTTTGTCGGGCAGCCCATAGGCGCCGGTCGTGATGACTTTGTCGCTGGCAGTAACGCCTTCCAGAATCTGCACGTCGTCCCCGTCGCGAATGCCCACTTTCACGATCTTCTGATGAGCCAGGTCATCCCTTCCCGCCAGCATGACCGAAGTAGCCCCATCCGTCGCGGTAATGATTGAACTTGCCGGAATGACCAAGGCGTCTTTCACCGTCTGTGCCGTCAGCGACACTTGTACGCTGGTCCCGGGCTTCAATTCGCGCCTGGGATTCTTCGCCTCGAACCACACTTCGACTGTCGTGCTGTTCGGATCGAGAGCAGGGCTTACAACGGTTACCTTGCCCTCGATAGGCGCCGCGAAGCCAGGCACGGTCATGGTGCCAGTGTCGCCAACCTTTAATGCGGCGGCATCGCTCTGAGGAATGTGTGCCTTTGCAATGACCGAAGAAATGTCCATGACCGTCAGCAAGGGCGAACCGGCGGTTGCCATCTCACCAGCGTAGAGCGGGCGTTCGGTGACGACTCCATCAATCGGACTGCGAATTTCCGAGTAGCTAAGCTGGGCCTCGGCACCCTGATATTTTCCTTTTGCTGATTCCAGTTGTCCCGCTGCCGACTTGAGCGTCTGCTGCTTGCCGATCGCCATCAGAGCATCGAGATGTTTCTTGGCAATTGCATACTGGTTGCGCGCCTGGGTGATGTCCACGCGCGACTGGTCGAGTTCCTTGCGCGGTAATGCGCCTTGCTCGAAGAGTTGCTGGCGGCTCTCGAAAACTTTTTCTTCGGCGTCCAGTGCCTGCCGCGCCTGCTGGGTGTCGGCTTCAGCCTTCTGGATCTCTTCCGGCAAGCTGGCTGCGATGGTGGTCTCGTATGCGGCTTTCGCCTGGTCGAGCGCTCCTTGGTTATCCTCCGCCGCGGCCGCCAGGTCACGGTGCTCGAGGACGGCCAGTAGTTCTCCCTCGCGAACGCGGCTGCCGCGCTTCACCAGAAACTTCTGCACCGGAGCGCTGATCTTGGGAACAATCGCCGCCTGCTGCCGCGGAAACAAGATGGCTTGTGCCTGAATGACGTGCTGGATCGTCGTCCTCTCCACAGCCGCGACCTGCACTGTCACGGTCGGCTCATTTTGTCCGGCATTGGACGAGCACCCAACCGTTCCTAACGCGCCCGCCAGCGCTGCGAGTCCAGTCGCTAAGAGGCCGCGGTGGCGAAACAGGGCGTGCTTTTGATGACTGGCCGAGTGGCGAGCTCTCTCAATGACGTTCATGTGGCTAGAAGTTTCCTGTCAGAGTCTGCAAGTTTGCCACGGCAACGCGAAAGCGCGCCTGGCCGTCATCATATGCGTTGCGGGCCTGCGTGAGCGTGTTCTGCGAGTCGACGACCTCTAGCACGGTGGACTCTCCTGCCTGATAGCGCATCGTTGTGAGCCGCAGGCTTTCGGCCGCAATTTCCGCGGAGCTCGCCAGCGACTCCATCTCCGAGCGGGCAGTCTTCGCTTCCAGGTAAAACTGGCGCAGATGGCTGAGCAACTGCTTCTGAGCGTAATTCAACTCCACGTGCGCCTGATCGCGCCGCAATTCGGCCTGCTTAAGTTTGCTGCGATCCGATCCCCAACTGAAAATCGGAATCTGCAAAGTGGCGACGGCAGAATAACCCAGGTTACGTACGCCGTCAGTGCGGACGGCGAATTTGTTCGAATCGATGCCGTAGAAATAATCCACATTCAATGCCGGCAACAGGCCGCCCCACGCTGCCGTGACCTCATGATTCGCGACCTCGAAGCCCGCCAGGGCCGCGCGCAATTCCGGGTTGTTCCTTTTGCCAGCCGCCTCTACTTCCTCAAACGTAGGCAGCGGCTCAGGCGTCTGCAGATCATCGACGATGGAGTAGTCCTGGTTGAAGTCGGGGAACAGCAAAACGGCGAGCTCCAGCCTGCTCCGTTCCATGTCGAGTTGGGCTTCTTGGAGATCACGTTGTTGCTGCTGTGCCTGAATCCGTGCCCGGATCACGTCGGCATGAGCGACTTCTCCTCCACCTTCCAGCTTCACGCTGATGTCAAGAAAGCGTTGCGCTTCGGCGTCAGCGCGTTGGGCGGTTGAGTACTTGCGTTGGGCGACGGCGAGTCCGTAATAGGCCTGAGTCACGGTCACAACGAGTCCGCGCGTCGCGATTTCGGCTTTGGCCCGTGCCTGCGCCAGCGCAGCAGAAGAGCGCCGGTAATCCGCGTAGTTGGTCAGCGATACGGCTTCATGTGCATCGGCCTGGCTGATGTACTCATGCACGCCGTTGTTGGCGATGAACCTGGAGGTTGCTAGCACCGGGACCCCTGTTCCTTGTGTGTAGACGAAGGAATTGTTGTAGTTGAGACTCGGGAGCAGCCCGGCGCGAGCCTGCACGCGATCCTCCCGTGCCAGCCCGAGGTCGGTGATCGCTGAGCGATACTGCGGATCGTTCAGGCGCGCCCGCTGCAGCGCGTCCTGCAGCGTTATGGTCAGGGGAGCGCCGCTCGCCGGGCCAGAATTAACGCCTTGGCTCTGCAGTGTGAGCGCAGCCTGTGCAAAACCTGTGGTCGCGGTCGTCAGCAGGACCAAAACGAGAATCCAGGGCTCCGCCCTCCACTCGATGTGGGACGAACTTTTCTCTACCGCCACAGAACTATCCTGACTTGTTTTCATGGCAAACCTCGAAGCGAAAGCGTATGGCTTGGGAGCGATAGAACTTCCTCAGGATCAATGAGATGGCCTGCTGGCTGCGAGGGCGCAGGAAGTCTTACTCGACCGACTTGGGGCTCGTTGGAAGGCAAAAGGCATGGGATTCGCGAAGCAGTCATGGGTCGAAGAGTTGGACCACTTTGGGACTTGTCAGCCTAGCACGCGCCGCCTGAAAGCCACCTGAAAACGACTGGCTGTCGCAAAAAGTACTACACCCTAAAGTACTTAGTTAAGGCCAACTCATCTGAGCGAAAGATTGGCGAAAGCCGTGCTATGGGAATGGACGAGTGTGATCTTTGAAGCAACCCGGAGGAAAGCAATCATGATTGATCTCGGTCAAGTCAAAGTAACGCCTCGCGACCAGCAAGTGCTGAATCTGCTGGTGCAGGGCTGCAGCAACAAAGAAATTGCGGGCCAGCTTAACATCAGCCCACGCACCGTAAAACAGCACCTCCGCACGTTGTTCCTGCGCGCCGGAATCCGCGACGGCCGCAAGCGCGTCAAGCTCGCTATCGCCATCTTTACCAAGGAAGAGGCCCAGTCATGATGCCTCGTGAGCGTCTCACTCCAAAAGAAGTGCAGATTGCGACTCTGGTCTGGGAAGGCCTGACCAACCGCGAAATTGGAAAGATTGTCGGCACCACCGAGCAGGTGATCAAGAATCATCTGCGCAGCACCTTCGACAAACTCGGTGTCTGGAGCCGTCTGGAACTCGCCATGTACGTGGCCAGTCACGGCGGCAAGGATTGGCCGCCCGAGTCCGAGCGCCCGGGCATGCCCTACAGCCAGGCGATCGGCGCAGACTAAGCCGCCACCGCCGGCACACTCTGCCGTCAAGGGCACGAGGTCACGAAGCGAGCTAAAGAGGCCCCCTTCGTGACACTTCGTGCCCTCCGCGGTTCGAGGTTTTTCTTCAGATGTCCCAGCCTTTGCGCAAGTTCCCGTGCTTGACTCTGCAAAAGGTTTCACGCGAGTGTCCACGCCAAGGGATGCTCACATGCCCTAAGTCCATTGTCGGCAATGACATCAGGGAAGTGAGGCCGCGGTCCTTCGATTGCACCGCAACAGTTGATCGGCATGGTTGGCTCGAGATTAGCGGCCAGCTTCGCGGGCCAATGTTTCGCAGTCCCAGAGTCCGCGACTAAGCTTCGCAGCAGACTTCGCAACCCAGGGCGAACCCGGCAAATGGCCTACAAAGAAACTTTCTGGATGGCATGCGACTCCACCGAACAACTGCGGGCGGAGTACGGCCCATTCCACACTCGAGCGGAGGCGGAGGCGGAAGCCAAGAAACTCGGCTTCGGCTACCTGCTGCGATATGAGCACATCCTCGGCGAAAACGAAGAGATCGAGGAAGTCCGCTGCATCTTCGTAGAATTACCGGGTGCTACGCCCGTCGGGGTCGAACCCATTCCCGTAACGTTACACACCCGCTGCGCCACCTGCGGCGAAGCATCTGCTCACGAAAAAGGATGGCAAGCCGAGGTCTGGGCCGATATCCATGAGTTCGAGCACTCGCGCCATCTGGTACGCCTTTTCGAACACGCCCGTGGCAAGGGATTGAAAGAAATCGGCGACTGGCGCGGATAAGAGGATAGCGACGCAAGAAGCATCCTGACGCTGAACAGGTAGCCCGGCCGTCTACTCGTGCCGAAGTGCCACTATCCCATCAAGCCTCGACGCCCACCGCATCGGGATGTACGTCGCCAGCAGCGCATGCGCCGCCAGCAAAACGGAAACTCCAACATAAGCAATTCAGTAGGTGCGATTCCTACCAAGGCTCGACGGTCAGTTTCCGCCCGTAAGTTGGCTGGCGGCGGCTCGATCGATCAGCCAGAGAAGCTTTCCATTGGTTGGGTGCACCAGTTTTGCAGGGTATTGCTCACCCGGAGCATCACTCTCGAGAACGGAGTGTAGCGCGGGAGCTTTGTCGGTGCCGCTGACCAGAAATGCCACGCATGCAGCGGCGTTCAGAACCGGAAAGGTGAAGCTGAGGCGGCTGGTCTTGAGCTTTTCGACCCAGTTCGCCACCACCAGGCGAGATTTCTCGTGCAGCGCGGCGGTTCCGGGGAATAGCGACGCGGTATGCCCGTCCGGTCCCAAGCCCAAAAGGATGAGATCAAAGCGCGGAATCGCGCCCGGTTCGAGCGCAAAGAATTTCCGCAAGGTTTGTTCATAGGCTTCCGCTGCCGCTGCGGCATCGGGATTTTCCGTTGGAATCCGAAACACATTTCCCGCCGGAACTGGAACTTTCGACAGCATAGCCTCGTCCGCCATGCGGTAATTGCTGTCCACATCGGTCGGAGGCACGTGCCGCTCGTCACCCCAGAAGAAAAACATGCGATCCCAAGGCAGCGATGTGCGGGCATTGGTGGCCAGCAGATTGAACATGCTTTTGGGAGTCGAACCACCCGAAAGTGCAATCGTGAAACGGCCTCGCGACTCGACCGCTTGCTTCGTCGCATGCACCACTTCCTCCGCCGCAACGGCAAACAATTCTTGCGGAGTGGTCAGAGTTCGGATTTCGACGGGAGAACTCACTGGACTCGACTCACTGTTTCATAACGGCCGGGGTCAGTTCTTGCTGCGCTCGAACCGACGCGCAGCGCGCTGCTCCAAGAAGCCCAGCCTTATCGTTTGTGACAACTTGCACTGGAATCGCCTCCACCAGCGGACGCAGCCGGCCTTTTTCGAGGAAAGCTTGCATGAACTGCGGACCGGTCAGCTTGGGAAGAATCTTGGGCGAGATGCCACCGGCCAGGAACAGCCCTCCGGTTGCCATTACCTTCAGTGCCAGATTCGCGGCCTCGGCGCCATAGACGGCGATCCACACGTCAAGCGCCTTCTCTGCGAGAGGCTGAGTTCCGTCGAGCGCCGCGCGAGAAATCGCCGCGGCCGGGTCGCTGTTTTTCAGAACGGCAGCGAACTCGGCAGATTCCTTCCCGCCTCCGCTCTCGCGCAGGAATTCGTAGACATTCACGAGTCCTGGCCCAGACAGGATGCGCTCGTAGCTCACGTGTCCAAAACGCGCTTTGAGAAAGCGCAACAATTCAATCTGCAGATCTCCTTGGGGACCGAAGTCGGTGTGTCCACCCTCACAGGCGAAGACATGATGCCGGCTTCCATCCCAGAAGAGCCCAGCTTCTCCCAAGCCGGTGCCTGGTGCGATGACGCCCTGGTTTCCGGAAACCGGCCCGGTCACCCGGTTCAACGGAACCAGGTCGCCTGTCTCGAGGGCTCCAATGCCCCACGCGCTCGCCTCAAGATCGTTGATGAGCAGCGTGGCGGGCAAGTGAATCTGCTTAGCGAGCCGCGACTGCTCAATGACCCACGGAAGATTCGAGGTCTCGACGCGCCCGTTACGCACCGGCCCGGCAATTCCGAAACAGGCAACTTCCGGACGTGCACCGGAGTCGGTCAGAAATTCGCTGACAATTTCACCCAGTTCGCTGTGTTCACGGCTAGGGTAGACACGCTCGCAGACCAGCCGGAGGTGTCCGTTCTGGGGTTCAAAATAAGCCAGCCTAGCGTTGGTACCACCAATATCGCCGGCCAGAATCATTTCTCGAAATTCCTCCAGCGGCGGCCGTCGCGTTCGAGTAGTTCGTCGGCCTCCTTCGGTCCCCACGTACCGGATGCGTAGTTGGGGAAATTGCGGGGAGGGAGCGCCTTCCAGATATCGAGCATCGGGTTCACAACCGACCACCCGGCTTCCACCATGTCCGCGCGCTGAAACAGAGTCTGATCGCCAATCATGCAATCATGCAGCAGGCGTTCATATCCGGTGCTCGGCTGCTTGCCGAAGTATTCCTGATATTCGAAGTTCATGTCCACTGTGCCCAGACGCATGACCGGTCCCGGCACCTTCGCCGCGAATTGCAGCGAGATTCCTTCTTCCGGTTGAATGTGCAGAACCAGTTGGTTTGGCATTAGATGTTCGACAGGCGTGTCGCGGAAAAGCACGAAAGGCGCCCGTCGGAACTGTATCACGATATGGGTGTTTCGCACCGGCATCCGCTTGCCCGTGCGCAGGTAAAACGGCACGTCGGCCCAGCGCCAGTTGTCGATATTCAACTTCATCGCGACAAACGTCTCGGTTCGTGAATCGGGAGGAACGTCTGGCTCCGAGCGGTATGACGTTACCCGTTTGCCATCCTCGGTTCCGTCGCCGTACTGCCCGCGCACCGAGCGGCTCAGCACGTCTTCGTCGCTCATGGGCTGGATGGCGTGCAGAATCTTGGCCTGCTCATCGCGCACTGCGTTGGCGTCAAATGAGATCGGCGGCTCCATCGCGGTGAGACTGATGAGCTGCATGATGTGGTTCGGAACCATGTCGCGCAGAGAGCCGGCATGATCGAAATAACTGCCACGCCCTTCAACGCCGACCGTCTCCGCAACCGAAATCTGCACGTGGTCGATATAACGTCGATTCCAGACCGGCTCGAAGATTCCGTTGGCGAAACGGAACGCCATGATGTTTTGCACCGTCTCTTTGCCCAGGTAATGATCGATGCGGTAGATCTGCTTCTCGTCCACTTCCTTGAGCAGTTGCTGGTTCAGTGCCTTGGCCGATTCCAAATCGTGCCCAAAGGGTTTCTCGATAACGACGCGCCGCCAATGATTGTTGTCTTGCGCCATCAATCCAGCGGCGGAGAGTTTTTGCACGATCGGTCCAAAGAAACTGGGTGCCGTCGCGAGGTAATAAAAGAAGTTCTGGTGCGCTGAGTGGTCCTGATCGATCTTCGTTAGAAAATCTTTGAGCCCGGAGTAGAGTTTGTCGTCGCTGAAGTCTCCGGCAAAGTAGTAGAAGCGGCTAGTAAACCACTGCCAGAGATCGTCTTGAACGCACTCGCCGCAATAGGCCTTGACGTCGTCGTAGATTCTCTTGCGGAAGTCGTCGTTCGATAGCTGCGTGCGGGCCACGCCTACTACGGCGAAGTCGCGGGAGAGCAATCCAGCGCGGGCCAGGTTATAGAGTGCGGGAATCAGCATGCGTCCCGTCAGATCGCCGGCCGCGCCGAAAATGACCATCACGCAAGGATCGCCTTGCTTGCCGATGCGCGGAGGCGCGATCGTCGGTTGTTCCGCCAATTCAGCCATGAGTCGGTTCCCTCGAAATTCGTCCCAAAAATTCAGCCCGCTTATGCGGTCTTTGCTTTCGGAGTACCTGCTTCCACGTGTCCGCCGAACTTCTGGCGCATCGCGGAAAGCATCTTTTCCGCAAACGTATGCTGCTGGCGGGAGCGGAAACGCACGTACAATGCCGCAGTCAGCACATCCGCCGGCACCGCTTCGTCCACCGCCGCTTGAATCGTCCAACGGCCTTCACCAGAATCCTGAACGTAGCCTTCGTATTCGGAGAGAGTTGGATTTTCCGCCAGCGCCATCGCCGTCAAATCCAGCAACCACGAACTGACGACGCTGCCACGTCGCCACACTTCGGCGATGTCCGGCAGATTCAAATCATAGCGAATGTTTTCCGGCAGTTCTTTGCTGATCGCATTCTTGAAGATGTCGAAGCCTTCGGCGTACGCCTGCATGATGCCGTACTCAATGCCGTTGTGCACCATTTTCACAAAATGTCCCGAGCCCGACGGGCCACAATGCATGTAGCCCTCTTCGGATGTGCCGCCCATTTTTTCTCTGCCCGGAGTTCTCGGAATGTCGCCCACACCTGGCGCGAGCGTTTTGAAGATGGGATCGAGCCGCTTCACGGCTTCGTCCGGACCGCCGATCATCATGCAGTAGCCGCGCTCCAGTCCCCACACTCCGCCGCTGGTGCCGACGTCGATGTAATGAATGCCTTTGTCCTTGAGTTCGGTCGCGCGACGGACATCGTCCTTGAAATAGGAATTGCCGCCGTCAATGATGGCATCCCCGGCTTGCATGTTTGCAGCGAGTTTCTGAACCGTCGTTTCCGTCGGACCGCCCGCGGGAACCATGATCCACACCGCGCGCGGGGGCGTCAGCTTTGCGATGAGATCATCGAGCGACGATGATCCCGTCGCGCCTTCACCAGCCAAACCTTTCACCGCATCGGCGCTCAGATCAGAGACTACAAGCTGATGTCCGCCGCGCATCAAGCGCCGCGTCATGTTCGAGCCCATCCGCCCAAGACCTACCATCCCAAGTTGCATCGCTTCGCTCCTAACCTTTGTTTTCGCAGGTACCGCGGCAGTAGCGCCGGCGTCTCGCCGGCTGTCGCGAGGCCATCTTGGCCTCTCACCCTAGGCGCAAAAACTATAAAACTTTCTGCACCGCCGCCAGCAGCGTTGCCAATCCCGCTTTCAGGTCTTTCCCCAGGTGAACCCGTAGCGCGCGCCGTCCGCGCTCCGCCAGTACCTGGAAATCCCCGCGCGCCTGCGCCGCCTTCACAATTCCGAACGTGTATTTCTGTCCCGGCACAGGCAGTTCAACGGAGTCATCGCAGGTGATCTGAAGGAACACTCCCGAATTCGGGCCGCCCTTGTAAGCCTGTCCCGTCGAATGCAGAAATCGCGGACCGAATCCGAGACACGTTGCGACATGCTTCCTGTCACGCACAGCATGACGCAAAGCTTGCAGAACATGCTCGTGCTCGGCGTTCATCTGGATGTAGCCGAGGACCGCGAAGTAGTCGCCGGCTTTGATGCGCGCCAGATGCGCCTTGAGGTATGCCGCCAGAGATTTCTCGCCCGCAGCCTTCGCCAGTTCAGCAGCGCTCTTTTCGTCGGTGAACAGTTTGACACCGGAATCTTCAAGGATCGGTTTTTCCGCAGGCAGCGAGCCGGTCTTCTCGTATTCCGAGGTCAAATTGCGTGTCGCGATTTTGCTCGCTTCAACATCGGGCTGATTGAATGCGTTGATTCCGATGATCGATCCGGCAACCGCAGTGGCAATTTCCCAGCGGAAGAATTCCGCACCCAGTTCGTGGATGTCGGTCATCGCCAGGCGCACTACAGGATGACCAGCCTTCTCGATTGCATCCACTTTGCGGTCTTGATCGGCGTCGGCGCCTCCATCCAGCCGCAGGTAAACAAAGACGCGGTCGCTGCCGTAGACTTCCGGCGCACCCAGACTCTCGCGGTCGACCGGAATGATTCCCTTGCCGATCTTTCCCGTCGACTCGGCGAGCAGCTGCTCGAGCCACGCGCCCACGTCTGAAATGCCGGGTGATGTAACGAGAGTGACTTTGTCGCGGCCCAGAGTCGCAGCGGTTCCGAGAATCACGCCGAGCGACGCGCCAGGATTATCTTCCACCGACACGCTGGCGCCGCATGCCCGCGCCATCTCTGATGCATGGTCAAGAAACTTCTCCGTGTCCATCCCCATGACCGCGGCCGGCACCATGCCGAAATTCGACAGTGCCGAATAACGACCGCCGATCGACGGTCGCCCGAAAAAAACATGCAGGAAGTGGTCGGCCTCGGCGACCTGTTGCATCTTCGAGCCCGGATCAGTGACGGCGATGAAATGGCTGCCCGCCTTCGTCGCTCCGACGGCTTGCTTCGTGCGCTCGAAGAAGTATTGCTTGAAGATGTTGGGTTCGAGTGTGCTCCCAGACTTGCTGGAGACGATGAACAAGGTCTTCGGAATATCGATCTGATGTTCGAAAGCCTTTACCTGTGCGGGATCGGTGGAGTCGAGCACGTGCAGAGTAGGGAAGTGAGTGAGCCTGCCGAAAGTCATCCGCAACACTTCCGGACAGAGACTCGATCCGCCCATGCCCAGCAGCAACACATGCTGAAATTCGCGCTGTTGCACTTCCTTGGCGAACTTCACCAGTTGGTCATGCTGCGCGATCTGCTCGTCGACAATGTCGAGCCATCCCAGCCAGTTGGCTTCGTCGGCGCCGGTCCACAGAGTAGCGTCGCGCTGCCACAACCTTTGCATCTTGCCGCCCGATTGCCAGTCGGCGGTGGTCGTCTTCACCTTCGTCGCCAGCGAGTCCGGCAGCGAAGCTCTCAGTGCGCTCACGGTCTTTCCTTTCGCGATCTCTAACGCTATCCCTTTTGTTCGGTACTCTTCGCCACCGCTGCCAGCAGTTTGTCGAAGGCGTCGGCAAACAGCTTCACGCCGTCATTCGTAAGCTTGTCGGTGACTTCTTTCATGGAAATGCCGGCGCGCGCGAGGTCCTGCATAGTCTTCGATGCACCTGCGACATCTTCGGTGAGACTATTTCGCAGGCGTCCATGATCGCGGAAGGCATCGATCGTCGCCGGCGGCATTGTGTTTACGGTGTCTTTGCCGATCAACTCTTCGACGTAGATGACGTCGCGGTAGTTGGGATTCTTCGTACTGGTGCTGGCCCATAGCACCCGCTGCGTCTGGGCTCCCTTGGCCGCCAGCGCCTGCCAGCGCGGTCCACTGAAGATGCGCTCGTAGCTTTGATACGTGAGCTTGCCATTCGCAATCGCAACTTTACCGAGCAAGCTCTTCAAAAGCGTCTGCTGCGCCGGGTCTGTGGTTGCCTTGAGTTTGTCGTTCAGCAGGGAATCGATGAGCGTGTCGATGCGGCTGATGAAAAAGCTGGCCACGCTCGCCATCTTTTTCAAGTTGCCGCCGTGGCCTGCCAGATCTTCGAGGCCCGCAACGTAAGCTTCGGCAACCTTTTCGTACACGTCCTGGGCGAACAGCAGCGTCACGTTAATGTTGACGCCGTCACCGATCAATTGCCGGATCGCCGGAAGTCCCTCCGCCGTGCCCGGAACCTTGATCATGACGTTCTCCCGCTGCACGGTCTTCCACAGTCGGCGCGCTTCGTCGATCGTCTCCTGCGTCTTGCGCGCCAAATACGGCGAGACCTCCAGGCTGACGTATCCATCGCGGAATTTTGATTCTTCGTACACTGGACGCAACACGTCGGCCGCCGCCTGGATGTCTCGAATCGCGATCTGCTCGTAACGGCCAGTTGTGTCGAGATCCTTGCGCGAGGCCAGCGTCTTCAAGAAATCGTCGTACAGCGAGCTGTCGGCGATCGCCTTCTCGAAGATGGCGGGGTTCGACGTCATGCCCCGCAGTCCGTCATCATCGATCAGTTGCTTCAGTTTTCCCGTAGTAAACAGATCGCGCCGAATGTAGTCGAGCCACATCGACTGTCCATAAGTGAGCAATTCTTTCAGCGGATTCTTGGTTGACTTCGAATTTTCCAGAACACCAGTTGGCTGCATTATGGCCTCCTACAGATTTCCCCATTCGTAGAGACGTTCCTTGCTGCGTCTCTACCAGTTAATTTCCCGCAATCGCCTCGCGTGCTTCCGCGACGACCGCCTCCACCGTAAATCCGAAATACTTCAACAAATCTTTCAATGGCGCCGATGCGCCAAAGCGATGCATGCCGATGTTGCGTCCCTTGAGCCCGGTGTAGCGTTCCCATCCCAGCGTCGCAGCCATTTCGACCGACACACGCGCAGTCACGTTGGACGGCAGAACGCTCTCCTTATATGCCGCATCCTGTTCGTCGAAGATTTTCCAGCAAGGCATGCTGACCACGCGGGCCTTGATGCCGTCGGCCTTGAGTTTCTCGTAGGCATCCACGCACAAAGACACCTCGCTCCCCGTCGCCAGCAAGATAACGTCGGGCTTTCCACCCGGCGCATCGGCGAGCACATACGCGCCCTTTGCCACTCCAGATGCTGCAGCGTACTTCGTGCGATCCAGTGTCGGCAGGTTCTGCCGCGTCAATACCAGCGCCGCCGGCGAATGTTTCAGCTGCGCCACGATCTTCCACGCTTCGGTAACTTCATTGGCATCACCAGGACGCAGCACCAGCAAATTTGGCATCGCCCGCAGCGAAGCCAGTTGTTCGATTGGTTGATGCGTCGGGCCGTCCTCGCCCACTCCAATCGAATCGTGCGTAAAAATGAAAATGGAAGGAATCTCCATCAGGGCAGCGAGACGGATGCTTGCCCGCATGTAATCGCTGAAATTGAAAAACGTCGCGCCGAAGGCACGAATCCCCGACACTATCATGCCGTTCACGCTTGCGCCCATCACATGCTCGCGCACGCCGAAGTGCAGGTTGCGTCCAGCATAATTGTCAGGTTTGAAATCTCCCGCACCGTCGAACTTCAGCGTCGTTTTATTCGAGGTGGCAAGGTCGGCCGACCCCCCAATCACCCACGGAACGTTCTGGGCGAACACATTGAGCACTTTCCCAGAACTCTCGCGAGTCGCTACGCCCTTGGCGTCAGCGGGGAACGTCGGAAAATTCTTGTCCCAGCCCGTCGGCAATTCGTGACTCTGCATCTTGTGCAGTTGCCCCGCCAGGTCGGGAAACTTCTTCGAGTACTCCGCGAAACGTTCCGACCACTGCGTGTGCAGATCATGCCCGCGCTTCCCGATCCCCTCGCGGAAATGCTCGCGAACTCCATCGGGCACGAGGAACTTCGCGTCCTCGGGCCAGCCGTAGAATTTCTTGACCAGCCGCACTTCCTCCTCGCCGAGAGGCTCGCCGTGCGCGGCATTGGTGTCTTGTTTGTGCGGAGAGCCGTAGCCAATGTGACTGTCGACAATGATCAATGTCGGCCGGTCGGTCGTCTTGTGAAACGTGTCGAACGCCCGCGCGAGCATATCCAGATCATTGGCGTCAGCGACCCGCGTCACGTTCCATTGATATCCCACAAATCGTGTCGCCACGTCTTCGGTGAATGACCAACTCGCCGGTCCGTCGAGTGTTATGTGATTGTGGTCGTATATCCAGCAGAGGTTAGAGAGTTTCAAATGCCCGGCAAGAGACGCGGCCTCGCCTCCAATGCCTTCCATTAGATCTCCGTCTGAACACATCGCGTAGACATTGAAGTCGAAGATTTCAAAGCCCGGCCGGTTGAAGTTCGCCGCCTGCCACTTGCTGGCAATCGCAATACCCACGCTGTTGCCTACACCTTGGCCCAGCGGTCCAGTGGTCGTTTCAACGCCCGATGTCAGGTGCGATTCTGGATGTCCTGGCGTCCGGCTTCCCAGTTGCCGGAAGCGTTTGATCTCTTCCATCGGGACGGCAAGTTCTTTCGAGACCTGGCCGTTCTTATCGACCTGCCGCACCTCGGCGAGATAAAGCATCGCGTACAGCAGCATGGAAGCATGGCCGTTGGAGAGAACAAATCGATCGCGGTTCAACCAGGTAGGGTCCGCGGGATCGTAGCGCAGAAACTCCTGCCACAAACAATACGCCACCGGCGCCAGTCCCATGGGCGCGCCAGGATGTCCTGAATTCGCTTGCTGTACTGCATCAATCGCCAGTGTGCGAATTGTGTTGATGCAGAGGGTGTCTAATTGCTGTCCCGTCGCTAAAACTTGTTCGCTGACTGCCATGCGACCTGCTCCTCCCGCCGGGAAGATTCCCGGCGCATTTTCAGCCCAAAATTAATTAGAGTTCCTGAGTACAGAAAGGGTTCAGCACGCAGAAAGTGTATCAATTTCCGCGAAGGCGTGGATTACGTTGCGGTGAAAAACTGTCGCGGTATACAGGAATTGCCTTATTTCAGAAGTTGGAGATAACTGCTCTCGCTGTGCGATTCTCGCGTTGTTTCTTGCACAAATTTCAGGAACTGTCGCAGGCTGTCGCGTTCCGTCGGAACCATCCCGTCAAAGCGAACGCGAACTCCATTGGCCGGGCCGCTCCGAGTGACGACTCCGCTGAGCGCGAAGCCTTTCACCCAGACTTTTCCGTTGGCTAGCCACAAACCAATTTCCACCTGCGCTCCGGGCTTAACGGGGTTCGCGGTCTCAACCAGGCATCCGCCTACGCTGGTGTTCGACAGGTTGCCCCAGATTGGAGCCGGGGCGCCGTCCACGCGCAATTCCACTGCGACAAAACATTTGATACGCGGGTGGCGCCGCCGATCGCTGCCCCAATTCGGACTGAACAAATCAGGCTCGAACGGAGGTGTCGCCGAAACCGGAGTCGGAACCGGGTGCGGTTGCGGCGCGCCTGCCGCCGGTGCTGACTTGCCGGTTGCAGGTTTTCCCGCCGTCGCGGCGCCAGACTTGATCTCGCGCATGGCGTCGAGCAAAGCGGTTTCCCGCTTTTCCGGTGGAGCTTCACGGTAAGCCTGCAGCAGTTTGCCCACGTGCCGGACGAGGTCCGGATCGGAAAGTATCTTGGTCCAGTCAGTTCCTGTTGCCGCACTCATGAAATAGAATTCTTCCCTATTAAAAGTGTGGGAGGCTCTGTTCTAGGTTGGCCTGAAGGTCACTTCTGTTCAAGATGACCTAAGTCACATAGTTGTAAATCTCCGGCAGCTCGCTTCCAGTCTCAGGAGCGGTTAATCGAAATCGACACGTTGCAGACCTTCGACGTAGCCCGCGATCGACTGCCCCTGTTCCTTGGAAAGCGATAGAAACTCGAAGCCATAGTGATAGCCGCGCCGATGCCGCAGTACGGCCCGCACTTGCCACTCTTGCTTGATTCCGGGAAGCGAGAAAGCCAGGGATGAAACCTCTCCCAGTTTCAATTCCTCTGCGATCAGTACGCCGATTCCGCCTTGAGACAAGTCCCTGCAATGACCAGCGAGTTTGTGATGTTCCTTGCCCGAAAATAGCGTCACGGCAACGGGAAACTCGGCACGGTAGCGAGGATGGCGGCGGAGACGCCTTCCTGTCGCACGTTGAGGAGCCTTTCCGGGCTGCGGAGACATGTTTACAGATTTTCCTGGACTCGACAATTTCTTAAATCGTGGCGGGGGAAGCTACCGGTTTTCAAAGGCAACCTGAACGACTTCCGTACTTTCGTTCTGCGCCGTCTGGAACTTCCATTTCTTGACTGCATCGACTGCTGCATCCACAAGGACTGGGCTTCCACCCAGCAATCGCGTTGACTTGACCGTACCGTTCGGCTTTACGACAACCTCAACTCTCACCGTGCCCTGTATTCCCATCCTCTTAGCAAGTTCTGGATAAGCCGGGGCTACTCGCTCGGTGATCTTGCGCGAGGACGAAGACGCCGCTGGGGCGCTTTGCGACTGCAGTTGGCTCAGTGACACCAGAATAATGGAGAGTAATATTGCAACTTTCCTCACGGAGGCGGTTCCTTCCACCTCCAGACTATTTGAGGCTTGCGCCATCCCGCAAAGTACGGAGGGTATTGGACCTTAGTTGTGAGAAACCCTTAATGGCCTTTTTTCAATCCAATTGTGACTCACTTCCTTGCCGAAGCATCTATGAGGGAATTAAGATGCAAGGTCGTTCGTGCGAGGTCTCAAAATCTTGCATCGCAAGTGGCTGCAAACGAATCAAAACTCACTATTTAAACCATGTATGACAAAAGCCTCCGGAATCTCCGCTTCACCGTCGAGACGCTACGCCAATCAAGGACGCGGTGCCCATTGAAGGCTTCCCGAAGACCAGTTCGGTTCCTGATGTTGCTGTTAACGCCCCTGATCGCGATTACTCCGAATCTCGTTGCTCAGGGGCAGTCTTCCCCGACCCCGAGCATTTCACTTCCCGGCAGTCAGAGCCCGTTCACGGGAAGTGAGCCTGAGGGGAAGGCGATGCCCGAAGTGCTCCAAATCGATTTCAAGGAAGCGATTGATCGAGGCCTGCGCAACAATCTCGGCCTTTTGCTCGCCGGCGACCAGGCCCAGACAGCGCGCGGCGAGCGCTGGAAAGAACTCAGCGAACTCTTGCCCAACATCGGTGCTCGCATACAAGAAAACGTGGAGACGGAGAGTCTAGCCGCCCTTGGTTTCAGCAAACTCCTGCCTCTCCTCAGTCCGGGCGGCAGTCCGAGCGGCGTACCGCGAGTGACTCCAGCTTTCAATTACTTCGATGCCCGAGTTTCGCTTAGCCAGTCGCTGTTCAATTTCAGGGACATTGAAAAAGAGCGAGCCGCATCGGAGAGCGTAAAAGCAGCGCAATTCAGCTACAAAGATGCCCGTGAAGTTGTTGTGCTAGCAGTCGGTAACTCTTACCTCGAGGCGATTGCCGCCGCAGCGCGGGTAGACACCTCCGAGGCGCAGGTCAAGAATGCCCAGGCGCTTTACGACAAGGCTGCCGACCAGCAAAAGGCCGGCCTGATTCCAGCTATCGACTCCTTGCGGGCGCAGGTAGAATTACAGACTCGCCAGCAGCAGCTCATCGTGGCCCGGAACAACCTGGCAAAGCAGAAGCTGAGCGTAGCGCGGATCATCGGACTGCCTCCTGGACAGGAGTTTGTGCTTACCGAGAAGGCGCCGTATCAGGCTTTGACAGCCCTTCCCTTAGAGACTTATCTACAACGTGCTTACGCATCGCGCGCTGATTATCAGGCGGCGGAGTCCCAGGTTCGGGCGGCTGAATTATCGCGCCGATCCGCCGCGGCTGGACGCTATCCCACGGTCGATCTCAACGCGAATCTCGGGGACATCGGCGTGACGCCATCGCAGTCCAATGGAACCTGGCAGGTGAATGGAGGCATCAATATACCCATCTTTGCCGGGAACCGTGTACACAGTGACCTGTTGGAAGCTGACGCAAGGTTGAAGCAAGTGCGTTCCCAGCTTGGGGATCTCCGCGGACGTATCGACTACGAGGTTCGCAGCGCCCTTCTGGACCTCAACGCCGCCGCCGAGCAAGTGGAAGTCGCGCGGAGTTCCGTAGATCTGGCACAACAGGCTCTGGCGCAGTCCCAAGATCGCTTCGGAGCCGGAGTGGCCGACAACCTGGAAGTCGTGCAGGCCCAGGAGGCATTGGCCAGCGCCAACGAGAGTTACATCGAGAGTCTCTACGCGCACAATTTGGCGAAAGTTGAGCTCGCTTACTCCATCGGCGATGCGGAACAAGGCGTCAAACGATACTTGAAAGGCAATCAATAGCGTATGGCAGAAACCACACAGAGTCCGCCTGCTGAAGGCACGCGGCCCGAAGCTACTACGAAGCCGTTGCCCGCCACCGAGCAGGACTTTCATACCCGGCCCTCGCGCACGCAGAGTTCCGGTTTCCGAATCGGCGTCTCGATCGCTGTGCTGGTTCTGTTGGTTGTCGGGTTCTTTGTCTACCGGTATGTGACCAGCTACGAATCTACCGACGATGCCCAGATCGATGGTCACGTCAACTCTGTCAGCGCCCGAATCTCCGGTCATGTGATCAAGCTCAACGTCAATGACAATCAATACGTGCAGGCGGGTACCGTACTGGTCGAAATCGATCCCGCCGATTACCAGGTCGCCTACGAACGTGCCAAGGCGGATTATGAAGATGCGCAAGCTGCCGTGGTCGCTGCCGACGTCAACGTTCCCATCACCTCGGTGAATACCACCAGTCAGGTTTCGGCGAGCGAGGCCGATGTCAACAGCGCTCGTGCCGGCATTCAAGTCGCGAAGCAGCAGTTCGAAGCCGCCAAAGCTCAATTGCAAGAAGCCCAAGCCAACAACGTAAAAGCGCAGAATGATCTTGGCCGCTACAAACAACTGGTGGACAAGCAGGAAATCTCCCAGCAGCAATATGACCAGGCCACCGCGTCCGCTAAGGCCAGTTCAGCCACTGTCGAAGCGGCGCGCGCCAGCGCCGATGCGGCACAGCAGCAGGTTACGCAGGCTCAGGGAAAACTCGTCCAGGCGCAAGCGAACTGGAGCTACGCCAACACCGCTCCCAAGCAGATGCAGGCTATCCGCGCCCGCGCGACTGCTGCACTGGCGCAAGCGCAACGCAAAAAGGCCGATCTCGATCAAGCTCAACTCAACCTGCAGTACACCAAGATCATCGCGCCGGTAAACGGCATCGTCAGCGATCGCACGGTCGAAGTGGGGCAGAACGTCGCTCCCGGTCAAGAACTGATGAAGGTAATCAATCTCGACGATATTTGGGTCACCGCGAACTTCAAAGAAACTCAGCTTAGGGAAATGAAGGTCGGCCAGCGCTCCACCATCGAAGTCGACGCCAACGGCAGAACGTATAACGGCAAGGTCGATAGTGTTGCCGGCGCAAGCGGCGCGCGTTTCAGCTTGCTGCCTCCCGAGAACGCTACCGGAAATTATGTGAAAGTGGTGCAGCGCATTCCAGTGAAGATCGTCCTCGATCCCGGTTCGAATAACGATCACCAGTTGCGTCCCGGGATGTCGGTCTTGCCCAAGGTCTGGATTCGCTGATGAGTGCGGCGACAGTCAGTTTGAATCAGGACGATGTCTGGCGTCCTGCGGTGAATCCGTGGATCATCGCGGTCGTCGTCACCCTGGCCACGTTCATGGAAGTGCTCGACACTTCCATCGCCAACGTCGCCTTGCCCCACATCGCGGGCAGTCTCTCCGCCGGCCAGGACGAGAGCACGTGGATCCTGACCTCCTACTTGGTTTCGAATGCGATTGTGCTTCCCCTGAGCGGCTGGCTGTCGTCGATCATGGGCCGCAAGAATTTCTACATGAGTTGCGTCGCCCTGTTCACCATCAGTTCGTTCATGTGTGGACTCGCACCGAACCTGGCGACGCTCATCATCTGCCGCGTATTGCAGGGCGCGGGCGGAGGCGGATTACAGCCGAGCGAGCAAGCGATTCTCGCTGACACCTTTCCGCCCGCCAAACGCGGCATGGCATTCGCCGTCTACGGAATGGCGGTCGTGACGGCACCCGCAATCGGGCCAACCCTGGGCGGATGGATTACCGATAACTTCACTTGGCGCTGGATCTTCTTCATCAATATTCCCGTTGGCATTCTGTCGATCATGCTCACGTCGCGCCTCATTCAGGACCCGCCCTATTTCAAGCGCCGCAAACTCAGCGAAACCCATATCGACTATGTCGGGCTCAGTTTCGTGGCCTTAGGCCTGGGCGCTTTGCAGATCGTTCTCGACAAGGGTCAGCGCGACGACTGGTTTGAATCGCATTTCATCCTCACGCTCGCGATCATTGCGGCTTCGGCGTTGATCTTTGTGATCTTCTGGGAATGGAAGCACAAAGATCCGATCATAGATCTGCATTTGTTCCGCGATCGAACGTTTGGAGTTTCAAACCTGCTAATGTTCATGCTGGGATTTGCCCTGCTCGGCAGTACGTTGTTGTTGCCCCTGTTTTCGCAGACACTCCTTGGGTACACCGCGAAAGACGCTGGCTTAGCCCTGATGCCCGGCGGCTTCACGATCATTCTCTTGCTGCCGCTGGTTGGCTTCCTGCTCTCGCGCTACACGCCCCGATGGCTTCTTTTGTTTGGTCTCATTGTCTTGTCGCTCTCGCTTTTCCACATGACGGGATTTGATCTCGATATGGACTTCAAAGCGGTGGCGAACGCGCGCATTGTCCAAGCGGCAGGAATGGCTTTCCTTTTCGTGCCCATCAACACTGCGGCCTACGCATTCCTTCCCCGCGATAAGAACAACGCGGCCTCCGGCCTGATGAATCTCGCACGCAACATTGGCGGCAGCGTCGGAATCTCTGTCGTGACCACTCTGCTCGATCGACGCACGCAATTCCATCTGACAACGATGGCGAGCCATTTGAGTCCTACCAATCCCGCCCTGAGGTCGATGATTTTGGGGGCGTCCAGCGCGCTCCGAGCGCATGGGGAAAGTGCTTCCGGAGCCACACAGCGGGCTTATGCCCTGGTCCAGGGGGTGGTTCTGCGCCAGGCCACAATGCTGGCTTACATCGATTGCTTCTGGTTTCTGGGGGTTGCCATCCTGGCTATGGTTCCGATGGTCTTTCTGATGAAAAAAGGGAAACCCGGCGGCGGAATCGCAGTACACTAGACACAGAAATGTTTCGCCTCGTTACCATTGAGCGCGAGTACGGCTGCGGCGGAGGCGCCATCGCCGCACAACTGGCCAAGCACCTGGGCTGGAAAGTCTGGGACCATCTCATCACCGAAGAAATCGCCCGCCTCGCCAACGTAGAGCCTTCCGCAGTCGTGCGCTGCGACGAGCGCATGGATAGCCGCTTTCACCGTTTAGCCAAAGCTTTCTGGCGCGGCAGTTACGAGCGCAATTCAGGCGCTCTCGGCAGCCAGGTCTTTGATACCGACCGCATGATGTCGATGATGCAAGAGATCATGGACAAGATTGCTCGGGAGGGAAACGCTGTCATCGTGGGCCGCGGCGCTCCATACTTCCTGCGCGAGAGTCCCGAAGCGTTCCACGTGTTTCTGTATGCGCCGCGTGCCGAGAAGATCCAGCGCTCGATCGCCGATGGAAACACCAGGGCGGAAGCCGAAGAACAGGTCGATTCCGTCGATCGCGAGCGCGCCGCCTACATCAAGCATTATTTCAATGCCGACTGGCCCACGCGTTCCCTCTACCACCTGATGCTGAATACTGCGGTGGGGAACGAGTCGGTGATTCAGACCATCCTGAATACCATGCATCTGGTCGAGGGCCGTCCGAAAGCAACGGACTACGAGCCCGTAAAAGTCCCAGCAGGGTCCCGATAAAGCGCGAATCTCTGGACACGCCAATCTGCGGAACAACGTGAAAGAGCGGTCTTCACGGGCCGCGTGAATCACACGGGAATCGATCTCGGCCTTAGCCCTTGACCACCCCAGGTCTCTGCGGCGCTGGACAGCAATCCTCCGCGCAAGCATCCTCTCGCGGCCCAAGCGATCCCAATGCCCTTCGTTCTGTTCCGGGTGTGATGCGTTCCACGATCAATTCCCGAATCATCGAAATGAACCTGGGGAGCACTCCCACGGTTTTCGCCCGCGCCATCGGCAGCGACAGCGAATCGCAAAGCTGTTGCGCCTCGATGTCGAGGTCATACAGAACTTCCATGTGATCTGAAATAAAACTGATTGGGGCAAGCACGACAGCCGTCGCCAGACTGCGCGCTTTCACCTCTCGCAGGTAGTCGAGAATGTCCGGCTCCAGCCACGGCTGCCCCGGCGCACCGCTGCGGCTCTGGTACACGAGCACGTCGTTCGTGGCGCCGAGCCGTGCCGAAACCAGTTTTCTGACTTCTTCCAGTTGGCGAACGTAGTCGGATGTATTCGCCATCGAGAGCGGTACGCTGTGCGCAACATACACGATCTGGACGTTCTCTCTCGCGCTCGTGGGCAGCAGCCTCAAAGCATCGCGCAATCTGTCTTCTGTTGCCTCAATGAATCCCGGATGATTGAAGAACACGCGCAGCTTCTCAACCTCCGGCACCCCCGACCCCACCTCACTCTGCGCCCGCGCGATGTCCTCCCGGTATTGCCGGCACCCGGAATAAGAGCTGTAGGCGGAGGTGACAAACGACAGTGCGCGCCGGACTCCATCTTCCTTCATCTTCCGCAAGGTTTCCGGCAGAAACGGGTGCCAGTTGCGATTTCCCCAGTAAACAGGCAGCTTCGGACCATGCTGGGCAAGTTCGTTCTCGATCGCCGCGATGAGTTCCCGCGTCTGCTGGTTGATCGGGCTCTTGCCCCCGAAGTGGTAATAATGCTCGGCGACGGTCAACATGCGCTCGCGCGGAACGTTTCTCCCGCGCAGAACGTTTTCAAGAAAGGGAATCACATCTTCGGTGGATTCCGGGCCGCCAAAAGAGACAACTAGAATTGCGTCGTAGGGCATTCGTTTAGGTCAGATCTCAAGAAAATACCCGCCACGCGCGCCCTCAGCCTCGGGCTTCGCAGGTCTTATTTTCCACCTGCTACACCTGCAACAGCGCCGGATCCTTCAATTTGCGCAGCCGGACTCAGTGACACCGGGCGGTCCAGCGAAATATCCATCTCCGTGAATCTGGGAAGAATAACATCCCTGCCGCGTCGCGTCGCCATGTACAAGCCTGACGCACAGCTCGCAATAATGCGCGCCGTTCCGGCGGTCGACGCGTCGGTTGCGGTCGACACGATCGCTTCAATGACGACCTGCATCCCGTCGTCGACCTCCTTGGCGATTCCCGCAGTTACACCGAGGTTGATCGCCATCCAGGCTTTGCCGGGATGCTCTCCGTGCAATCGGCCTTCGGAGTCCATTTTCGTGTGCGATCGTTCGTCCAGTTCCGCTCCGGCGAGAGACGCGGTGATCGGAAAATGATTTCCGCCGGGCAGAGTCAGGTCGGTGAACGTCAGGTAAAGTGAACCGGAGCGGCTCAACCAGCGAGGCGGAGTCTTCTTTACTACCCTGCCCTCAAACAGGCTGCCCGCCGGTAGGACCAATTTCGAATTCAGAACGACCGGCTCGAGCAGGCGCGCTCGCACGACGTCCCCGGGCTTGCTCTTCGAGGCGCTCACGCCCCCCAGCAGGAGAATCTTGCACTGCGTCCCTGCGGGAAGTGTCTCTGGCGTGGGCAGAGTGGGCTCAGCCGGTTCGTTCTTGTTTTCTGCCGCAGCCGGTCCCTCGATCGATGAAGCTTCCAGAACCATGGTTGGCGTCGCCAGCTTTTTCTGGTTGGATTTGCCCACCTCGACCGCGCCGTGCTCCTCTGCGGATTGCGGCTTTGATTTACCCTTCTTCGCTTTCGCATGGACGTCGCGCATGCGGCTCACGGAGATGAGTGAAACCTGCAACGAACTCTCGCCGTCGGCTCCCGCTACCGTCGCGGTCTTGAACACAGGATAATTCTCGTGCCGAGGAGTGAAGGCATTGATCACCCAAGGCCAGTGGTCATTCCGCTCGCGCCGCCTTCTTTCCAGATGGTCGACTGTCAGCCGGACGTGGCTTCCGGCGGGGAACAGTTTGCGATCGGAGGAATAAACATCTCGCCAGAGGCTGCCTTCTACTATGTCGCCTGGCTTCGACTTCGACATCTTCACTGGATTGGAAAGATGCACTTTGACGTACAGAGCAGAATCCGCGGTCGGCGAACCGGTGGACGCGTCGTCGACTGCGAAGCTGAACGTGGAGCAAAACGCTAGTCCAGTCGCGAGAATCAGCACGGCGGGTGGTCTTAACCATCGCAAGTTCTTGGCCATTGTCTCTCTCTAGTCTAACAAGATGCGGGAAAGCGGACCCCCTATGGGGCAGAACATCGAACTGACGCAGGCTCTGGAGGTTCTGTTCGGGAAGAGAACTGTGCGCCTGCGGATTCCGAAACCGGCGAGAGGAGTAGCGACTTAAAGCTCAGCTTCATGCAAATCCTTATTGGCCCCTGCCGGGGGTTACGGTAGGTGAGTAGCGAAGTGAGGCGTTTTATCGCTTGAGGAAATGCGCTCTAAAGCCGTGATGCTAGTTTACGCGCGTGGGAGGGTCAAGTGAATTTCCCTTGAATTTCCGGTTACAAGAGCTTACACGCCGGAACTTCTGGAACCTTAATGATGGTGCGCCCGGAGAGATTCGAACTCCCGGCCTGTTGCTCCGGAGGCAACCGCTCTATCCAGCTGAGCTACGGGCGCATTGATAGTTACAGTTTACATGCGTGCAGGAACAAGCAGCAATCGAGCAGGCGGATCTATCTGGCGTAGCCAACGAATGGTCGTAAGGGATCGCAACGGCGCGCCCTGGCATCTTGTAGCGCGGACGACTTGCCACTACCCAAACGGCGCTGCTTTTCTACCAGCGATCGCGTCGCCCGCCACCACCGCCGCCGCGTCCGCCACGGTCGCCGCGATCACGTCCGCCGCCGCCACCTCCACCGCCTCCAGAGCGCTCCGTCTTGGGGCGTGCTTCATTGACGTTGATGGTTCGACCGCCGACTTGCGAACCGTTCAGACCAGCGATGGCCTTTTCGCCATCTTCGTTGCTGGCCATCTCGACGAAGCCGAATCCGCGCGAACGTCCAGTGTCGCGGTCGGTCATGATGCTCACACGGTCCACTTGTCCGTATGGTTCGAAGATCTGCCGCAGTTCGTCTTCGTTGGTGTTGAAGCTCAGGTTCCCCACGAAAATATTCTTCAAGCGTCTGCCTCTGCATTGAGCTGTCGAAGTGCAAGCTCAGTTCGGCGGACTCGGCAGGTCGGGAGGGCCGTTCCTGAAAATCGATGCCGGAGCTGGCGAACAGTCAATTGCGGCCAGAAGTATAGCAGGTTTGTGTAAATACGCTTGTCAATTCAGATTTTTGGTAGTGGGCTACTTTGAATTAAGACCGCGAAAGCCGCTTAGTTTCCACAGATAGGTCAATCCTCCTGAGAGGAACAGCACTCCGATCCCGCCGTCAACGTCGCTCCCCATCACAGTCTGCTTCATAAATGCTGACAGGATGAATACCAAGCCGCTGATCGTGGAGAGAACTCCGAAGAACACGGAGAGGGATTTCCTCATTTAGGGCGCTCTTTCCGCCCTTCGCTGCTCGTAGGCTTTCCAGAGGGCAACCAAATCCTCTACGCTCCACAGCCGATCTGTGACGCCAGCGGCCATCGCCGGAGACATGCGAAGTGTACGATGAAGTGGCCGCTACCAGATTCTCAGGCGTCCCCTCTTCGGCGGAAGCGTGTCCGAGCTAGCACTCGTCCACCTTCCAGTATCCTTCGGAATGAAATCCCATCTGCAATAGCCGGTTCTTGGGGTCATGCCGCTTGCCGCAGCCCGGACACACGATATACCGGCTCCACGCCGTGCCCTGGTGATCGTAGTTCTCCGCCACGGCAAACGTTCGGCCGCAACTGCATGGGATGAGGAACATGCGAAGCGAGGCAACCGCCGCCTTCTTTTCGGGCTGCCGCTTCTTGGACTTTGGTCCAGGTTTCACGATTCTTCAACTGTGGCAAAGGACTTTTTCTTGCGTTGATTCGACTGCAGGGTCTTCTTGCGGAGCCGGAGCGACTTCGGCGTGATTTCCACGAACTCATCGTCAGCGATGAATTCGATTGCCTGCTCCAGATTGAGCGGCCGAAAGGGCACCAACCGGATCGCTTCATCAGCAGTAGAAGCGCGCATGTTCGTCAGTTTCTTTTCCCGCACAGCATTCACGTCGAGATCGGTATCCTTCGCGTTCTCGCCGATGATCATCCCCTCATAGAGTTCTATGCCCGGGCCCACAAAAAGCTCTCCACGTTCCTGCAGTCCCCACAACGCATAGGCCGTCGAAACGCCGCCGCGGTCTGCGATCAGCGCGCCTGTAAGCCGGTGCGGAATCTCTCCCTGCCACTCGGTGTATCCATCAAAGAGCGCGTTCATCACGATCGTTCCGCGAGTATCGGTGAGCAGTTGACTGCGCAACCCGATCAGCCCGCGGCTGGGCACGCGGAACTCGATCCGCACCCGCCCGTAGCCGTGATTGTGCATGTTCGTGACTTCGCCTTTGCGCGATCCGAGCTGCTCCATCACCACGCCCACGAATTCTTCAGGAACGTCGACCGTCAGATGCTCGACCGGCTCCATCAACTTGCCGGTTTTGCTGTCGCGTTTGGTGACGATCTCCGGCTTACCCACCATGAGTTCGTAACCTTCGCGCCGCATCATCTCGATCAGAATGGAGAGCTGCAGTTCGCCGCGGCCCAGCACCTTGAATGAATCGGTCGTGCCGGTTTCTTCCACGCGTAATGAAACGTTGGTCAGCAACTCTTTTTCGAGGCGCTCGCGCAAATTTCGTGACGTGACGTACTGGCCGTCCTTACCCGCGAATGGAGAGGTATTCACGGTGAACAGCATTGCGATTGTCGGCTCGTCGATCGCAATATGCGGCAGTGGCGCAGGATTCTCGACGTCTGTAATCGTCTCGCCGATCGTGATCCCTTCCACACCCGCGACGGCAACGATGTCTCCCAACTCCGTTTCCGTGATGTCGGTCCGCTTCAGTCCGGAGAATGAAAACAACTTCGTGATCTTCGTTTTGTGCAGTGTGCCGTCGAGTTTCGCGATGGCCACATCTTCGCCTGTGAACATCTTGCCGTTGAAAACGCGCGCGATGGCGAGGCGTCCGAGGTAGTCGCTGTAATCGAGGTTTGCCACCAGAATCTGTAGAGGACCCGTTGCATCTCCCTTAGGCTCCGGAATCGTCTTCAGAATCGCATCGAACAGCGGCCGCAGATTTTCCCCGCCGCCCTTGATGTCGGTGCTCGCCGTGCCAATTTTGGCGTTCGTGTAGAGGACGGGAAAATCGATCTGCTCTTCCTTGGCGTCGAGGTCGATGAACAAATCGTAGATCTCGTTCAGCACTTCCTGCGGTCGAGCGTCAGAGCGATCGATCTTGTTGATGACCACGATCGGCGGCAACTTCGCCTCGAGCGCCTTGCTCAAAACGTAGCGTGTCTGGGGCAATGGCCCCTCGCTGGCATCCACCAAGAGCATGACGCCGTCGACCATCTTCAGCGCGCGCTCGACTTCTCCGCCAAAATCGCTGTGGCCCGGCGTGTCGACAATGTTTATTTTGACGTCGTGATAGAAAATGGCGGTGTTCTTCGCCAGGATCGTGATGCCACGCTCGCGCTCCAGTTCATTCGAGTCCATGACCCGTTCGACGTGGTGTTCGTTGGCGCGAAACGTCCCACTTTGTTGCAGCATGGCATCAACCAGCGTGGTCTTACCGTGGTCGACGTGCGCGATGATGGCGATATTGCGAATGCCTGAACTCAAAAAGGATCCTTCCAGAAAAGGTGTGCACTACCACTTTACTATGCGGATGATGAAACCACCATGAGAGAACGGGATGAATAGACCAAGGGAACGAAGAATTTCCAGGAGATTGTGCGGCGAGCCGCTTCTAACTGAGAGGTTTCTGGATCTTCTTAGCGCTCTTTGCGGCAGTTCTTCGCGAACTTTGCGTCTAGGCTTGTCAACCATTACCGCGAGCGGCGGTCTCGACCAACTCCGCTACGACTTCGACACTACCTTCCGCCCTAACCCGCAGTCGGTACCAAACCACAATCGTCACCAATGAGAATATAAAGATGACCGTCGACACCGCATTGATCTCCGGCGTGATACCGCGTCGTAACCGGCCCCAGATTTCCAGCGGCAGCGTATTGTCTCGGCCGATCAGAAAGAAGCTGACTGCGATCTCATCCATCGAGAGCGTGAAGATCAGCAGCGCCGCTCCGATGATCGGCAGTTTGAGGTTCGGCACCGTCACTCGCCAGAATGTCTGCCAGTAGTTCGCGCCCAAATCAAGCGACGCCTCTTCCTGCGCACGGTCGAGTTTCTGCAGCCCCGCAAACACTTCGGTCGTCGCAACCGAGATCAACGCCGTCCCGTGGCCCAGCATAATTGTGATCAGGTCCAGGTGTTTCCCTACCAGGTCAAACAGCATCAGCAGCGAGAGCCCCGTGATAATCCCCGGCAAAATCAGCGGTAGGAGCACTAGTCGCCGGAACAACGCTTTTCCCGGAAACTGTGCTCGGTCTAGCGCCAATGCGGCAGGAACACCAAACGTCAACGCAATCGCCATCGCCGCAAACGCCACCTTCAGGCTGTTGAACACCGAATCCCAGATCGCCGCGTCTGCGAACAAAGTGCGATACCAGTCGAGCGTGAGATGATGCGGTGGAAATCCACCCACTCCCTGCCCATTGAACGAATACAGAATAAGGATGACGATTGGCAAATAGAGAAACGCAAACACGACCACGGCGTGAGCTGTCAGCCAGCGCGAACGCGGAATATTAGCCTCACCGCTCACGAGAAACTCCACCTCTTCTCTAACCGTTCAGAGAAGAAAAGCAGGCTCACTACGATGACCAGCATGCACAGGGAAATTGCCGCCCCCAGCGGCCAGTTATAAGCCGCGCCGAACAAACTGACTACAACGTTCGAGATCATGATGCCGCTTGGCCCCCCCAGCAGCAAGGGCGCAAGAAAATCTCCCAGGCTCAGCACGAACGCAAACGTCGCTCCCGCGAGAACTCCGGGTATGGATAGTGGAAAGATGACCTTCCAAAACGTTTGCGTTGGCGTTGCTCCCAGGTCATGGGACGCCTCAACCAAATTGCGTGGGACATGCTCCAGTGCCGCATAAATCGGCAGAAACGTGAACGGCGTATAAATATGCGTGAGCGTCAGCACCACCGCAAACGGACTGTAAAGAAGAAATTCCAGCGGATGCCTGGTCAGGTGCACATACTGCAGCAGCGTATTCAGCACGCCGTCAGAGCCAAGAATCGTCTTCCATGCGTAAGCCCTTACCAGATAACTCACCCACAGCGGGATGATCACCATCTGATAGAGCAGGTCCTTTCGCGTGCCGCCGTAAAACGACAGGAAATAAGCCAGCGGATATCCGAGCAGCAGCGAAAACACCGTGACGCGCGCCGCGATCCACATGGAACGAAGAAGGGTCTCCCAGTAGACTGTCTTTTCAATCAACTCTTTGTAGTTATCGAGATTCCACGAGTGGACGATCGTTTGCCCCGATGGCGAAACCGACCAGAAGCTGTAGCAAAACATCAGCAGATACGGCACCAGCAGGAACACCGCGACCCACGCCAGCGGTGGCACCGTCACAACCGTCTTATAGGCGCGGGAGAACATCAATTTCTTTCGGGAGATTCCCGCACGGCAACTGCATCGGCTGGAGAGAACTCGAGTTCGACTTCGGTTTGCGCTCCGCTTCCACTCGCCGTGCGCGCAACCAACACCAGTCCGCCGGCGCACTCGACGCGAATCAACTCCGTCGCGCCGTGAAACGCCTGATGCAACACGCGTCCTCGAATGCGAGTCGCCGCGGAAATACTGCCGACAGCCAGGCGAACATGCTCCGGGCGCAACGAAAATAGCGCCGGGCCATCGGGGAGGGAAGTGGTCCAAGACAGCGATGCGCATCGTGCGACTCTACTTTGCACTTCCGCCTTGAGCAGATTCGTATGCCCGATAAACTGCGCCACGTACGCCGTTGCCGGACGTCGGTAGATCTCTCGCGGACTGGCAATCTGCTCTAACTCGCCGGAGCGCAGCAGCGCGATGCGATCGGACATCACCATCGCTTCTTCCTGATCGTGCGTCACGAACACGAAGGCGATCCCAACCTCGCGCTGCAGTGATTTCAATTCCAACTGCATCTGGCGCCGCAGGTTGGCATCCAGAGCCGAAAGCGGCTCATCGAGCAACAGCAATCGCGGACGGTTCACCAGCGCTCGCGCCAGCGCGACTCGCTGCTGCTGGCCCCCGCTGATCTTCGACGGCTTCGACTTCGCTTGCGCCGTCATCTTCACCTTGTCGAGCGCTTCTGCTACTCGTTTTGCTATTTCCGCCTTAGGCCGTTTCGCCACCCGCAATCCGTACGCGACGTTCTGCTCTACAGTAAGGTGCGGAAACAACGCGTAGTGCTGAAACACCGTGTTCACCCGTCGCCGGTAGGGCGGCTGATGATCGAGCCGCTCGTCGCCCATCCATAGTTCGCCGGACGTCGCGCTCTCAAACCCGGCAACGATTCGCAACAAGGTCGTTTTCCCCGAACCGCTCTCGCCCAGAATCGTGAGAAATTCTCCCTCAGCAATCTCCAGAGAAATATTGCGCAGCACCAGATTGCGCCCGAAAGCCTTGGCCACATTGCGAACGCTGAGCAGCGTCTTCGGACCCGAGCCAGTACTCGTAGTAGACAAAATCGCGGGAGCTGTCGGAGAAGTCATATTCGGATGTCCATTTCTCGCGCGTTCTTTGCTCGGGAAGTGGGATTTGTTACTGCGCCGCTTTCACTTCATTCCAAATTTCGTTGTACTTCGCCCGGCGCGGAACATTTTGCCAGAAATAAAGATGCTTCTGGTAATTCTCCACATCATCCAGATGCAAAGTCTTCACCTCGTCTGGAGTCATGAACTGCCCGGCCTGCGGATTCGCCGGAACATAGTGCGTCTTGTCGCTCACCAGTTTCTGCGTCTTGGCTTCGATCATGTATTCCAGAAACTTGTATGCCAATTCCTTGTTATCGCTGCCGGCGGTGATCATCAGATGATCGATCCAGCCCGTGGTGTTTTCCTTGGGAATCGTCTCGCCGACTGGGAATCCTGCCTTCTTGAGATCGGCCGTATTGAGCGGCCAGCCCATGGCAATAACAATTTCGTGGTTTTCAAACAGATTCGTCAGCTCTCCGCCGGTCGCCCACATCTTGCGGATGTTCGGCTTCAACTCCAGCAGCTTCTTCTTCACTGCTTGCAGTTGGTCATCGCTCAAGTTATAAAGCTGCGACGGATCGGGCTTGTCATAACCAAGAATCTGCGCCGCCATATACATGGTCGACACATCGTCCCACACCGAAACCTTGCCTTTGTATTTCGGATCCCAAAAGACGTTCCAGGAATCTGGCGGCTGGGGAAAGACCGTCGTGTCGTAAATGATGGGGTCGGGTCCCCACGTGAAAGGCACGCCGTACACCTGGCCCTTCACGCGCACCAATGGCAGGGAAGTGAGCTGCGGAGAAAGCTGGTTGTAGCTCGGAAGCTGCGACAGGTCGAGCGGCGCCGCCAGTCCCGCATCGGCAATGGATGTCGCGACGTCACTCGACGGCGAGATCACGTCGTAATTTCCCGCGCTGCCGCCGCGCAGTTTCGCCACCAGTTCGTCGCTCGATCCCATATACGACGCCGTGACCTTGCAATGATTCTGTTCTTCGAACGCCTGTACGAACGAAGGATCTGCATAGCCCTCCCACACGAGAAGGTTCAGCGTAGGTGTTTTCTTGGAGCACGATCCGACGAGCAGGACCGCTGCCAGGAGGGGCAGCAGGCGCACGACGCGTTGCCGCTTCATTTTCCCTCCGCCGCGCTGCGACCTTTCGCTGGCGCCGGTGCTTGAGATTGGTTCTTCCATCGCGCAGACTCGTAGACCGCTTTTCCTCCCACCATCGTCAGCAGCACTTGCGTTTTGTCAATCTTCGATTCTGGAATCTTGAACAAGTCCTGATCCACGATGATCAAGTCCGCCAACTTGCCCGCTGCGAGAGATCCTTCTTCCTTATCTCGTCTTCCGGCGAATGCCGCGCCAAGCGTGTATGCCTTGATTCCGTCTTCCAGGCTCACCGCCTCGCTCGGCACGAAGCCGCCTTTGGGCTCGCCCTCGGATGTTTTGCGGGTCACGCCAGTCTGCAAGCCCTCCCACGGATTCATCGTCACGACCGGCCAGTCGCTGCCGAATGCCAGTCGTCCGCCATTCGCCGCGATACTGTGAAACGACCACGCCCTCTGCGCGCGCTCTGGCCCAACGTTGCGAGCCCAGATGTCGAGAGTGTCCTCGTCGGGATACAAATGCAGCGGCTGTACGCTTGCGATGACGCCAAGCTGGCCAAACCGCGGGATGTCGTCGGCCGCAATGGTCTCAATGTGCTCGATCCGCGGACGGGCATCTTGAGTATGGTTTACTCGTGCCGCTTCCTCATACGCATCCAGCGCGGTTCGAACCGACCGGTCGCCAATCGCGTGGGTGAAGATCTGGAGCCCGCGCTTGTCCAACTCAAGGACCGCGGCTTTATATTTTTCAGGATCCCAGAACATTTTTCCCATCTGGCTTGGGTCATCGCTGTACGGCGTGAGCATCGCTGCCGTATGCGCCTCCACTACGCCGTCGAGCATAGTCTTCACAACGCCACCGGAAATCCACTCATCGTGATACGTCCGCCGCGCGTCCTCTATCTTTTCCAGGTCTTCCGCTCGCAGCTCTGGAGGATCGAGAAAGTACGCTACGTAGAATCGCAGCGTCAATTTGCCTTCGCGCCGCAATTCATCATAGAGGTCGAGATATTCGAAGTCCTGTCCCGCACTCTGTACCCGCGTCAGACCAAACTGGTTCGCCTCGTGAATTCCCAATCGCAACGCCGCCAACCGCTCCTGCCGTGTTGGCTTGGGCATTTTGCCGGCGACAAGATTCCCGGCTGATTCTTTGAGCGCCCCCGTCGGCTGGCCATTCGCATCGCGGACAATTTTTCCGTTGGGAGGATCCGGCGTCTCCTTCGTGATCCCTGCCATCGCCAGGGCTTTGCTGTTGGCCCATGAGCTGTGACCATCGAACGCAACCAGATACACGGGCCGGTCTGGGACGACATCATCCAGAATCTTCTTGTCGGGCAAAGCTGCCGCGCCAAATGTTGGATACGTCCAACCCATGCCGGTGATCCACGCCTCTCTCGGATGAGACGCCGCATACTCCTTCACACGCCTCTGAATCTCAGCCACGGTCTTGGCGTTGTTCAGGTCTACCTGCACCAGGCCGAGTGATCCATCCATGAAGTGGATATGGCAATCTTCAAACCCGGGCAGCACGAGGTGTCTGGCCGCATCGATCACCTGCGTGGCGCGTCCGCGGTATGCCTCGATATCCTTGTCAGTTCCGACCGCGACGATTCTCTCCCCACGAATCGCCAGTGCTTCCGCCCAAGGCTGTTTCTCGTCCACCGTATAGACTCTTCCATGCACGAGGATTTTGTCCGCCGGTGCAATAGTCTGAGCCGCCGCTATTGAATTCGCGAGACAAAACGCGATTCCGATTACCACAGCCAGAAGCAACACACCCGTAGTGTAAGATGTCTTCGTTAGGACCAAACGGTTCTCCTCATTGCCGCTACAACGCCGCGGTTAAAACGTCGGCGGTGTATTCACCCACAGAAGCCATGTTTCCTTGCGTCCCGGATTCTTCCAGCGATGCGGAGTCGCACTCTCGAAATAAAAACTGTCTCCTGGTTTGAGCCGGAACTCCTCGCCGTCGAGCGTGATCTCCAAATCTCCACGTAGAACGTAGATAAACTCTTCGCCCTCGTGCGTGTACGGATCACCGCTGCCTGCCTCAGGCGCCACCCGGAATAGATGAGGCTCCATCACCGTGTTGCCCCACGCCAGCAATTCCATTCGCACGCCCGCGCCTGCTTCAAGCACCTTGCGCTCCGCAGGACGCACTTGCCGGCTGCTGGCTCCGTTGGCGTCAAAGAAATCGAGGATGTTCGTCTTATAAAACCGCGCCAGCTTGCGCAGCGTTCCCACCGAACCGCTCATCTGCGAACGCTCGAGTGCACTGAGAAATCCTACGGAGATGCCCACGGCCTGTGCCACTTGCGCCAGCGATAGCCGACGCCGTGCCCGCAGTTGCCGTAAATGCGCCCCGATGGCGCTGGCGCTTCCATCCGCTGCCGGTTTTACCTTGCCTTCGCGCTTCAGCAACTGCACAATCGCAGCCGCGTTCAGCCCGCGCACTTTGCGGAGGAACCGCGCCCGCTTCAGCAGCTTCACATCTTCCGCGGTATACAGCCGATACTTACTCTCCGTTCGACGCGGACGAGCTAGCCCCAGGCTCTCCCACGAGCGGATCACCGACGGCGAGACTCCCACCCTTCTCGCCACGTCTCCGATCTTCAAATAAGGTTCAGGGTGAGTAGGTTTCATGATGAAGGTGCGTGCAGGATAAGAAATTTCTATGGGAGCGACCCGTTTTTTTCTCCTTGACAGCCCCCATCCCCCTTCTCTAACCTTGCGGGATTATAGCAAGGTTGCGGCCTGATACAAGCAGTCGTTTTCATCAGTCATTTTCAAAACAAAAATCAAAACTCACCCGAGAACCCATGGAGGTTCCATGCCGACACTGCGAGCCCGCTGGTCTGAGCTGTGCCTGTCTACGACGTATTTGAAAACGATGTGCATGGCCCTCGCCTTCTGCCTCTCCCTCTCCACGGCGGTCTTGGCGCAGGGCACGGGCGGCCGCATTCTCGGCCGGATTTCCGATCCGTCGGGCGCAGTTCTGTCTGGCGCGAAAGTGACGGCCACAAACGACGCCACAGGCGTCACTCAAGCGCAGTCAGCAACGACAGCGGCGACTATGTATTCCCCGATCTTCCCGTGGGAACCTACTCGCTGACGTTTGACTTGACTGGATTCAAGAAGGTTGTTCGTCACGCCATCGCACTCGACGTCAACCAGGTCATCACGCTGAATATGAGCATGCAGTTGGGCGCGACCCAGGAAGTCGTCGACGTCACATCCGAAGCTCCCTTGGTCGACACGAGCAGCACGCAGCTAGGCGCGGTGGTTAACAACCGCTCGGTGAATGAACTCCCGCTCAACGCGCGCGACAGCTATCAGTTCCTGCAGCTTCAGCCCGGAGTGCAGTCGCAGCTTGGATCGAGCGGCGGAACGTTCTACGGCAGCGACAGCGCTGGGTCGGTTTCCGTTAACGGTGGCCGCGACCGCGCCAACAATTTCAGCGTCAATGGCGGCGATGCCAACGATCAATTCGTAAACCTGCCGACCATTCAGCCCACGCCCGACGCGATCGAAGAGTTTCGCGTCATCAGCAACACGTTCGACGCCGAGTACGGACGCAACTCCGGCGCCGTCGTCAACGTCGTCACTAAGTCCGGCACCAACCAGTGGCACGGCAACGTCTACGAATACTTCCGCAACAAGGTTCTGAATGCGCAAGGCTACTTCAACACCGTCAAGCCGCAGTTCAACCAGAACCAGTTCGGCGGTACCTTCGGCGGCCCGCTGCAGAAAAGACCGCACTTTCTTCTTCGTTTCGTATGAGGGACGACGCGTGCGCCAGGGGATCTCAGGCGACCCGTGACCGTCCCCACGCCGTCGGAAAGGACTGGAGACTTCTCTGAGAACGGGCCTTTTTCCGGTGGCATTGATGCGAACACTGGAATCTTTCTGGCGCAGGCACTGGATGGCCGTTCGGGTTGCGATACTGCGCTTAATCTATCGCCGGGCGGTATTGCAAATCTTCCTCAGCGACGCGAGCCTATACAATAAGAATGCTCCGTACATCCCATGGGCGGAGGTTTTCCCTACGGCCGTCATTCCCGCCGCCTGCCAGGATCCGGTCGCAGCCGACCTGCTGCGCTTCGTTCCGGGGGCGAATCGTCCGGATGGCGTTACCTATCAGGCCGTACCCGCTAGCGCTGACACTCAGAATCAGTTCACACGTCCGACTCGACCACCACATCAACGACCACCAGAATTTCAGCTTCTACTACTACTACACGAACGATAACGAACTTTCAGCCTTTCTATGACTTCCAGGCTTCCGGCGCGAATATCCCGGGTTTCGGGGCGAATGTGGGCTCGCGTTACCAGCAGTACAATCCCAGCCACACTTGGACGATCAATAACGCTTTCGTCAACGAATTTCGCTTTACCTACATGCGAGAAGGTCAGCTGACCTTTCAGCATCCTCAAGCCACTGGGCTCGTGCAAGCTTCGTGCTCGTCGGCCGCGGCTCAAGCAGTGTGCTTCAACGGCACTTCGGACTCATCCGTGGTCAACAGCCTCGATCGTCGGAAGCCTGTCAGAACCGACCACAGGCTCGGCATCACAACGGGCTTGCCATCAAACCGGACCGGCGTTCCATTCGTCAATGTCTGCGGCGGCTTCGCGATCGGGAACGGTTGGGAGGGCGAGCTGCCCCAGGTGGGAAACTCGTTCATGTGGGCGGATAACCTGACTTGGGTGAAGGGAAATCACCAGTTTAAGTTCGGCGCCGACGTCCGCCGCGCTCCGTTTTGACCAGACTCTTTATTACAACGTCAGCGGACAGTTCACGTTTGACAGTTCGACTTTAAACGCCATCACAATCCAGCCGACAATTATCCCGGGTATCTGTCTGGGCACGGCCGACAGCTACTCCCAAGGCTCGGCGCAGCGCGAGAATGTGCGAACGCACAGGGGTGTATCTGTTCGCGCAGGACAGCTGGAAGCTGAAGCCGATCCATAACCCTGAACTACGGCCTTCGCTGGGAACTCGATACTCCACTCACCGATGTTCTGCACCACGTCCAGACCTTCCGTCCGGGACAGAACACGACGCGAATATCCGTGCTACCTGACCCCGGATGAGCAGGCAGACTTGGGGCCTGAGCACCTGCGCCGACGCTGGCGTCTGCCCACAGGCCTGGTCGTTCCGCGGTGACCAGGGCGTTCAGAGCGGGCTTGACTCAGACCTACTACAAGGCTTTCGCGCCGCGCGTTGGCATCGCTTATAGTCCGAATGACGAGGCCTCGGGAAGCTGTTCGGCGCTAACGGCAAGACCAGCATTCGCTCCGGGTGGGGCATGTTCTACAACCCGATGGAGCAGTTGGTGCTCGAACAGTTCGGGGCCGAGCCACCGTTCGGTGGCAGCACGTATCTCCCTCGACATTCTTCAATACTCCGTTCGTTGCACAGAGCGGATACGTCAATCCCGAATCCCTTTCACCGGCATCCTCAGCCCCGAACCGGGTACTCCCACGGACTGGGCCAGTTTCCGGCCGATGCTGCTCTATCGGTGATTTCCAGCCGAAGATGCGGACGCAATACACCGCCCAGTACAACTTCACGATTCAGAGGGAACTGGCCAAGGACATCGTGCTGCAATTGGATACGTCGGGTCGCAGGGCCATCGGCTGCTGGCCTCACACGACATCAACGCCGGCCAATCCGCAAACCTGCCTCGACATTGCGACTCTAGCGTCCAATGATCCCACTAGCGTTTCGTTCCTACGGAGCGCCGGGCAACCTGCGGCCCGTTTGCGGAAGACAATCAGTTCAGCGTTACGGTTCCTTCGGGCTTTAACTTCCACCTTCCCGGCGGAAATGTAGTCACGGGCGCAACCGGCGGGAATCCCGTGCTAGTTGGTCGGCCTCGGCCCTACTCTTCTCCAAATTGTGTCCAAGTTGGGGCGAATGTTGGGCAAGGCTGCCCGGCGGACGGTATCCCGGTCTTCAGCAACATTTTCGCCGAAGACACCATCGCCGCTTCTGCCTACAATTCGTTCCAGGCCAGTTTGGAGAAGCGCTTCTCTCACGGCCTCCAGTTCCAGGCGGCCTATACCCTCAGCAAATCGCTCGACTGGGCGTCCAGCTTCGAAGAGACAGTCAACCCATTCAACTACAAAGCCAGCCGCGCGCTCTCTCTCTTCAATTCCAAGCAGCGTTTCGTGATCAATTACGTTTGGGATATTCCTGCACGCAAGTACAGCGGTTTTGCAGGCAAGGTTCTTGACGACTGGCAACTCTCTGGGATTATCCAACTCCAGAGCGGGTTCCCGATTCGTGTTCAAACCGAGGACGACAACGAGTTGATCAGCAGCCTGTTTTTTTTGGGTGCGGAGCGCCGCAAGTTGAGCGGTCCGCTTCAGATATTGAATCCCAAAACCGAACGGTCGGCTATTACCTGAATCCCGATCAGTGGTCTGATCCGACGCTGGGACAATTCTCGACGACTCCCCGTTCCATCTGCTGCGGACCGGGAGAGAACCAGTGGGATATCACGCGTCGCGAAGAGGATTACGCTGTCGGAGTCGAGAGTATTTCCAGTTCCGGGCCGACATCTTCAACTTGTTTAACAAGACGGAATTCGTCAACCCGGACGGCAACTTCAGCAACACAACGTTCGGCCAGGTGCTGCAGGCGCGCGATCCCCGCCTGGTGCAGTTCGCTCTGAAGTTCTACTTCTGATTTAGAAGGTAAGATAGTGCTAGCAAATCCCGGGCGGCTCCAACCGCCCGGCAATCTAATGGCCCCCTGCCCAAAGAAGCAGCCGGCCTGAGTTCCCCGGAGCAATTCGATGTACCCCGATCTACAGAAAGAACTCGCCACTTTCGAGCGGCGAACGCCCAAGTCCGCCGAAGCCCACAAGAAAAATCTCAAACGCATTCCTCTCGGCGTCGCCAGCAATTACCGCGCCTACGATCCTTGGCCGATCTTCGTGAAAGAAGCCAGCGGAAGCAAGTTCCGCGATCTTGATGGCAACGAATACATCGACCACAACCTGACCTTCGGCGCGCTCATGGCTGGACATTGCCATCCTGACGTCATGAAAGCCGTCGAGAAGCGCCTCTCCACCGGCACTATGTTCGGCATGCCGCACGACATGGAGTGGGAGCTCGCTGAAGAAATCTGCAACCGCTTTCCCGTTGAAATGTGCCGCTTTGGCAACAGCGGCACTGAAGCTACCATGCACGCGATCCGTCTCGCCCGCGCCGCTACAGGACGCGACAAGATCATCAAGTTCGAAGGCGCCTATCACGGATTGCACGACAGCGCCCTCGTCAGCGTGAAGCCTCACGCGCCAGACTATGGTGACATTCACGCACCGACCTCGGTCACTGGCGGTCTCGGCGTGCCGAAATCTGCGATCGCCAATGTGCTCATCGCAACCTTCAACGATCTGGCGACCGTCGAACGCCGGTTCAAAGAAAATCCCGGCGAAATTGCCGCGATCATTCTCGAACCGATTCTCATGAACGTCGGCCTCTGCATACCGCAACCCGGCTTCCTGAAGGGCCTCCGTGAAATCTGCGACAAGAACGGCGCGCTGCTGATTTTTGACGAAGTGAAAACTGGCGCAAAACTTGGATGGGGCGGCGCCAGCGAATATTTCGGCGTGCATCCCGACATGATCTGCCTTGCCAAGTCGATCGGCGGCGGCCTTCCGCTTGCCGCATTCGGCGCAAGCAGGTCCGTCATGGATCTCATCTCGCAGCACAAGGTCTTCCACGGTGGCACCTACAACACGAACCCGGTCTCCATGGCTGCGGGCCTCGCGACGTTCCGCCACGTTCTGACGCGAGAGAACTATGCTCACGTCGACAAGCTCGGCAAAAAACTCGCGGATGGCTATCGTCAGACGATTGCGAAAGTCGGTTTGCAGGCCTACATCGCGCAAGCTGGCGCAAACGGCGCGTTAATGTTCTATCCCAAGGAGATCGTCAACTACCGCGATTGGGAGAAGATCGACATCGATCTCTGGCGTCACTACTGGTTCGGCATGGTCAACCGCGGCGTGATGGCGCAGCCGTACTGGTGGGACGAGCAGTGGACGATTTCGGTCCAGCACACCGAAGCCGACATCGACAAACACCTGGCCGCGTTCAGCGACATCGCCGCAAGCCTCGCAAAAGCGCAGCAAGAACGCGCCGAACCGGTAGCGGTAGCGCACTAACGTTGTGCAGGGGCGGACGCATTCGTCCGCCCCCGCATAAAAGGCGTTGTCATTCCGAACCGGGCGAAGCCCGGGGAGGAACCTGCTGTTCTGCGCTTCAGCAACCGAATCAGAAAATTGTCCACCGCCGCCCAACCCGACGCTCAGCCGCACCTGATCCGCGCCCTCGGGCGCCGCGACCTCGTACTGCTCTTCGTCGTCGCCGTCTTCAATCTCAACGTCGTTCCCTCGATCGCCGCAAACGGCGGCGTTACCGTCTGGCTCTGGATCATCTCGCTGATCCTTTTCTTTTGGCCGCAGGGCATCGCCGTGATTGAACTCGCGCATCGTTATCCCGGCGAAGGGGGCGTCTATCTCTGGGCGAAAGAAGTCTTCGGCGACTTCCACGGATTCCTTTCCGGCTGGTGCTACTGGACCAACAACATGCTCTACGTGCCGACGGTGATGCTTTATTTCGTCGGCGTCTCTGTCTACGTTCTCGGCCCCGGCCATCAGGCTCTGCCCGATAACAAGATTTTCGCGGCGAGCGTGTCCCTCGCTTTGCTCGCGTTCCTCACCCTACTCAACATCCTTGGCCTGGGTGTCGGGAAGTGGATCAATAACCTCGGAGCGATTGGAACCTTCATTGCCGCCGCCGTGCTTGTCGGGCTTGGGATTGTCATCTGGTCGCGTTTCGGTACGGGCATCAGCGCGTCCGATTTCAAAATCCCCGCCAACCCGCGCTTCGTCCTGAATTCTTTTGGTGTGATCTGTTTCGGCCTGGTCGGTCTCGAACTCGCATCCGTCATGGGGGACGAAATTCGCGACCCGGCGCGCACTCTTCCCGGGGCTGTTGCCTGGGGAGGCCTGCTCTCCGGCACTCTCTACATTGCTTCGACACTAACCCTGCTGATCGCGATCGGGAAAGACGTAAACGTGTTGCAGGGTGTGGTGCAGGCCGTAACTGGCATGGCGGCCCGCGTCGGCGTGAGCTGGATCAGTATTCCGTTCGCCCTCATGCTGAGTTTGGCGATTGCCGGCATCGGCTCGGCGTGGATCGGTGGTTGCTCCCGCATCCCTTTCGTTGCCGGACTCGATTCCTACATGCCTTCGTGGCTGGGCAAAGTGCATCCAAAATATGCCACGCCATACGCCGCGCTCATCGTGCAAGGAGTCGTCTCTGCTGTACTCGTCATTTTGAATTTCACGGGCGCTGGTGTTCAGGAAACATTTCAGAAGCTGCTGTCGCTCGCGGTTGTGCTGCAACTCGTGCCGTTCGTCTACATGTTCGGAGCGCTGGTCAAGTTCGCTGTGACGGAATCGGAGCCGAAAGGCCAGTACGGCCGCACTACGTTGCTTTTGGCGGGATCAAGCGGATTCCTGACCACGATTCTCGGTATCGCGCTGGTGTTTTTTCCCGCGCAGCAAATCACGTCGCTCTGGAAGTATGAATTATGGATGTTCGGTGGGACCGCATTTTTCATTGGCCTGGCCGCGTTTTTCTTTTTCGTCTACGGTCGCCGCAAGATGTCGAAGCGCGTTCCGCTCACCGCAATCGCCGCGCCCGTAGAGGCAAGCGAAGCGCGCCGTTGACCTCGATTATGTGGGGACGGACGCATTCGTCCGTCCCGCGAGCGCAGCTCGCGTGCTGTTGAATTTGATTTGTGTGCAGGCCTTAGGCCTGCCGGAGGCCACGATGCCCAGCGGAGTTCAGACCGACGTAAAGACCTACCAGATGTTCATCAACGGCGAATGGGTCGCCGGGAATTCCGCCAGGAATTTTCCCGTCTACGATCCCTCGACCGAGGAAGTCATCGCGCAAGCGCCTGACGGCAACACAGAAGACGTGAACCGCGCCGTCGCCGCCGCGAAAGCCGCATTCGAAGATGGCCCATGGGGCACGTCGACTGCGCAGGAACGTGGCCGCGTTCTCTTCCGTCTCGCCGAAAAAATTCGCCAGAACTCGGCGATGCTCTCCGAACTCGAAGCTCGCAACAACGGTAAGCCCATCGTCGAAGCAGAATACGATGTCGCCGACGTCGCGACGTGCTTCGAATATTACGGCGGCCTTGCCACCAAGGTGACGGGCCAGGTCAATCCCGTTCCCGACAATGCGATGAGCTTGTCGCTCAAAGAGCCGGTCGGCGTTGCGGGACAAATTATCCCGTGGAATTATCCGCTGGGGATGGCTGCTTGGAAACTCGCTCCGGCAATCGCTGCAGGATGCACCATGATCCTCAAGCCCGCGGAGCAGACTCCTATCACGATTCTCGAAGTGGCGAAATGGTTTAACGAAATCGGATTGCCGCCGGGAGTCGTCAACATCATTACCGGCTTCGGAGAAAGTTGCGGCGCTCCACTCGTCCAGCATCCCGACGTCAACAAGATCGCGTTCACCGGCAGTTCGGCGGTTGGCAAGATCATCGTCAAACAGGCCGCCGACACGCTGAAGCGCGTCACGCTTGAACTCGGCGGCAAGTCGCCCAACATTTTCTTTGCCGACGCGGATTTCGAAAACGCCATTGATGGCGCGCTCTTCGGCGTCTTCGTCAATCAAGGCGAAGTCTGCTCCGCCGGAAGCCGCGTGCTCGTACAGAAATCGATTTACAAAAAGTTCGTTGAAGCTATGACCGAGAAAGCGAAGAAGATTAGTCTCGGCCCCCCTCTCGACCGCGACACGAAAATGGGGCCGCTGATCAGCAAGGAACAATACGACCGCGTCCGTTCGTATCAGGAACTCGGCAAGAAAGAAGGCAAGGTCGCCCTCGGCGGAAATCGCGCCAAAGAATTCGCCAAGGGATACTACGTCGAGCCGACTATCTTTTACGACGTGGACAACAGTGCTCGCATCTCGCGCGAAGAAATTTTTGGCCCCGTCGCGTCGGTCATTCCGTTTGAAGATGAGAAGGACGCTGTGAAGATCGCGAATGATTCGCCGTATGGCCTGGCGGCTGCCGCTTGGACGCGCGATATTTTCAAGGCGTTCCGCGTGGCAAAATCGATCCGCGCCGGCGTCGTGTGGATCAATCACATGCAACCCACCTACGTGGAAGCGCCATGGGGAGGCTACAAGCAATCCGGCATCGGTCGGGAACTCGGCCCCTGGGGCATCGAAGAATATCTCGAGACCAAGCAGGTCTACATCAACCTGAACGAGGCCCCGATCGCGTGGTACTGAAAAGCGGTTGCCAGGGGTCAGTTGCTAGTTGCCAGTAAGAGCATTGTCATCCTGAGCAACCGCAGTCGAAGGATCCCTACGCTCTTCATTGCTAGCAGGCTGTTTCAAGGATCGTCACGAGAATTGATATGAGCATTATTCAACTTCGCACTCCCATCCCCGGACCGAAATCCCGCGCCCTCTCCGAGCGTCGTGCAAAAGCCGTGCCCCGCGGGCTTTCTCACGGCACGCCGATTTACGTCGCCAGGGCTGAAGACGCCTGGCTCGAAGACGTCGACGGCAACCGCTACCTCGATTTCGCCGGAGGTATCGGCTGCCTCAACGTCGGTCATCGCCAGGAACCGGTCGTCGCGGCGGTGAAGGATCAGCTCGACCGGTTCCTTCACACTTGCGTGCAGGTCACGCCTTACGAAAGTTACGTCCGCCTCGCCGAGCGCATGAACGAAGTCACGCCCGGCAACTTTGCGAAGAAGACGATTTTCGTGAACACCGGCGCCGAGGCCGTCGAGAACGCGGTCAAGATCGCGCGCGCCTACACCAAGCGTCCTGGCATCATCGCGTTCGAAGACGCATTTCACGGACGCACGATGATGACGCTCGCGCTCACCAGCAAGACACATCCTTATAAAGCCGGATTCGCGCCCTTTCCCGCCGAGGTCTATCGCATCCCGTTCGCGTATTGCTATCGCTGCTCGTACAACCTGAAATATCCGTCTTGCGATCTCTACTGCGCTCGTCATCTAGAGGACACGTTCAAGCGCGTGGTCGCGAACGAAGAAGTTGCAGCGGTGATCGCCGAGCCTGTTCTTGGCGAGGGCGGATTCATCGCGCCGCCACCGGACTACTTCAAGGTTCTCATCGATCTGTGTCGCAAGCACGGCATCCTCTTTATAGCGGACGAAGTGCAATCCGGCTTCGGTCGAACTGGCGCGTTGTTCGCGAGTGAGCGTTACGGCATCGAGCCCGATTTGATCGTGACCGCGAAATCTCTCGGTGGAGGCCTGCCGCTCGCTGCGGTCACCGGACGCGCTGAAATTATGGACGCACCAGGCCCCGGCGGCCTCGGCGGAACATTTGCCGGCAATCCACTGTCGTGCGCCGCGGCGTTGGCTGTTTTGGATTTATTTGAAAAAGAAAATCTGCTCGAGCGCGCTAACGAACTTGGCGACCGCTTCCAGCGCCGCGCCCGTGAGTGGCAGAGCAGATGGCCCATCATCGGCGATGTGCGCGGACTCGGCGGCATGCAGGCGATCGAACTGGTGAAGTCGCCGGAGTCGAAGACTCCGGCGTCCGACGAGACGAAGAAGATCACGCAATACTGCTATGAGCATGGCCTGATCACGATTACGGCCGGTTCCTACTCGAACGTGATTCGTGTGCTGGTTCCGTTGGTCATCACGAACGAGCAAATGGACGAAGCGCTCGACGTACTGCAATCCGCGATCGCGGCAGTGTGCGATCAAAAGGGTGCAGTCGCGCAACTGGTTTAGCAGTGTTGTCATCTTCCGCGAGGTTTGTCTTTCGCGCCTTGGCGCGAAGGACAACCGCAGTCGAAGGATCCCTATAGCGTTATCATTGGATATTCTGTGGAGGGAGTTCTCACGATGCCCCCGAGAGTCCCGAGCACTACATTCTTCGCGATAGCAGAGGCATTACGATGACCGTAGCAGCACCTCCCATCACCCGGCTCACGAACTACATCAACGGCCAATGGACCGACTCGCACGCCGCCGAATGGCGCGACGTCGTCAATCCCGCCACCGGCGAAGTCCTTGCGCTAGTCCCTCTCGCCGATGCCGCTGAAGTCAACGCTGCCGTCGAAGCCGCCGCAGCGGCGTTTCCCGACTGGCGCCGCACTCCGCCCGAAGACCGCATCCAGCCTCTGTTTAAGCTGAAGATGCTGCTCGAAGAGCATATCGACGACATCGCCCGCATCATCACGCTCGAAAACGGCAAGACCTTTACCGAAGGGAAAGCCGAGATGCGCCGCGCCATCGAAAACGTCGAAGTTGCCTGCGGTATTCCCATGATGATGCAGGGCTACAACCTCGAAGACGTTGCGCGCGGCATCGATGAAATGATGATTCGCCAGCCTCTCGGCGTGACCGCGGCCATCGTGCCATTTAATTTTCCCGGCATGATTGCGTTCTGGTATTTGCCCTACGCAATCGCGACAGGCAACACATTCATCCTGAAACCAAGCGAGCGCGTGCCTCTGACGATGCGCTACGTCTACGAATTGCTCGAGAAAACGGGTTTGCCCAAGGGCGTCGTCAGCCTCGTCAATGGAGGTAAAGCCGCGGTCGACGCGCTCATCGACCATCCGAAAGTTCGCGCGATCAGTTTCGTCGGATCGACTCCGGTCGCCCGCTACATCTATTCGCGCTCGGCGGAGAAAGGGAAGCGCTGCCAATGTCAGGGCGGCGCCAAGAATCACGTCATCGTCCTTCCCGACGCCGACATGCCGATGGCGACCCAGATCATTAGCGACAGCGCCTTCGGATGTGCCGGACAGCGTTGTCTCGCGGTTTCAGTTGCGGTGACAATCGGCGAAGCGCAGAAGACTTTCCGCGATTCGATCGCCGACGCCGCCTCGAAACTCAAAGTCGGCAACGGCCTCGAAGACGGCGTCCAGATGGGCCCGGTGATCACGCCGCAAAGTAAAGAGCGCGTCGAGTCGCTGATCGGCGTTGGAGAAAAGCAAGGCGCAAAGATTCTGCTCGACGGACGCAACGCCAAGATCGCGAAACATGAATCCGGCAACTTCGTGAAGCCTACGATTCTCGATAACGTGCCCGCGACCAGCGACCTGGCCGACACCGAAATTTTCGGTCCCGTGCTCAGCCTCGTTCACGCCGACAATATGGACGATGCCCTCGCCTTCCTCGAACGCAGCGCCTACGGCAACCAGGCCTCGCTATTCACGTCTAGTGGATCGGCCGCGCGCCGTTTCCGCTACGAAGCGCCCGCGGGTAATATCGGCATCAACATCGGAGTCGCCGCGCCCATGGCCTACTTCCCGTTCAGTGGATGGAAGAACAGCTTTTTCGGCGATCTCCACGGCCAGGGCCGCGACGCCATCGAGTTCTACACCGACAAGAAAGTTGTCGTCGAGCGCTGGGCCAAAGAGCACTCGAGAAAGTTCTGAGCCCAATGCAAATTCTCACCACAGAGGCACAGAGGCACAGAGAAAACGAGAACGAGAAAGATCCTCGAAGACGTCGGACTGCTCATTACTTTCAACACGTCGTTACTAACGCGCGGAATCAAGCGCTTTGTGCTCTAAAGATTTTCTCTGTGCCTCTGTGCCTCTGTGTCTCTGTGGTGAATTGATCTTTTCTGAGGAACTTTATGACTACTACCGTTGCCACTCCCACCCTCTCCGGCCAGGAAATCGTCGATCTCACCAAGAAACACACTCTCTTCGAGTGGTCGGCGCAATCCAAAGTCGACCCTATCCCTGTGGCAAAGGCCAAAGGCATTTATTTCTGGACACCCGAGGGCAAGCGCTTCATCGATTTCAACAGCCAGTTGATGTCGGTCAACATTGGACACGGCGACGAGCGCGTCATTGCGGCGATTCACGAGCAGGCGCAGACGCTTGCCTATGCGAATCCGTTTATGGCGACCGAGCCACGCGCGCGACTCGGCGCGAAGCTCGCTGAAATCACTCCCGGCGACATCGACACATTCTTCTTCACCAATGGCGGCGCCGAGGCCAACGAGAACGCCATCAAGATTTCGCGCTTCTTCACTGGACGTCACAAGATCATGGCGCGGTACCGTTCCTATCACGGTGCGACTGCAGGCAGCATCTCCCTCACCGGCGATCCCCGCAGATGGGCAGCCGAACCTGGCATCCCGGGCGTCGTACATGTGCTTGATCCTTATCACGGCATCGAGCGCGGATGGGAATCAGCAGAGTCTTCGCTCGCCATGATCGAAGAGACCATCCAACTCGAAGGCCCGCAGACCATCGCCGCATTCATCCTTGAGACTGTCGTCGGCACGAACGGAATTCTCATTCCTCCCGACGGCTACATGCAGGGAGTGCGCAAGCTCTGCGACAAGTACGGCATCCTGATGATCGCCGACGAAGTCATGGCCGGCTTCGGCCGCACCGGAGAATGGTTCGCTATCGATCACTGGAAAGTTGTTCCAGACTTAATCTGCATGGCCAAGGGACTTACTGCCAGCTACCTTCCACTCGGCGCAGTCGGCATGCGCCATCACATCGCGCAGCACTTTCAGGATAAGGTGTTCTACGGCGGACTGACTTATAACTCGCATCCCATGGGATGCGCCGCGGCCCTTGCGACCATCCGAGTCTACGAAGACGACAAGCTGATCGAGAACACCAAGAAGATGGGCGCGATCATGAAAGAAATCACCGCCGACTTACAAGCGAAGCATCCATCGATCGGTGCAGTCCGCTCGATCGGACTCTTTGGCATCATCGAACTTGTTCGCAGCCGCAAGACCATGCAGCCGATGGCGCCATTCAACGGCACGTCAGAAGAAATGGGGACGCTCGGCCGCTTCTTCCGCGAGCAGGGACTCTACACCATCGTTCGCTGGAACTCGTTCTACACGAACCCGCCGCTGTGCATTAACGAGCAGCAACTACGCGAAGCCTTCGCGATCGTCGACAAGGGACTTGAGATCACCGACAAGGCTGTGAAGGACTAGATCGATTCACTCGTCTTCTTTCTAAGTGTGAATTCGGTGTTCTACCATGTGATGGGTCCTGGATTACTAAGTGCCCGTGTTGGCAAAATCAATGGACTTAGCGTTGTGATTCGCCTCATGTTCCCATTTTGGATATACTCGGTCGATTTGTGACTAGCATCACAGACTTGACCTGGCCCTATCGCCCATCCTGATCGATGGTTCGCAGCCTCCCCTGGGCAGCGAACCGGACGATCGAATAGAGCGGTGTTTGTTTGACAGCTACTTCTCCTATGCGGAAGGAGACGTGACTGCGGGCCCCTGCTTATCGCAAAAATATTCCAGGTAGCGAAAGCAACGTTGACTAGGGGGAATCCCACGCCGTGAAAGGTTGGCTATGAGTCTTGCCGATCGAAGGCAAAGTGTTATAACTTCCGCATACTGGCTGCGTACCTGGCCTAGACGATACGGATTTGCGCTGCTCGCCGTGATCATAGCGGCGCTCGTCCGCTACGGGCTCGATGTTGCTCTTGGGATCGGCCATCCCTTCTTCTTGTTTTACCCCACGATCATGCTAATCGCCCTGTTGGAGGGATTTCGCCCAGGGCTATTCGCCACTCTGCTGTCGACCGCGATTGCCGAGTTCTTCTTGCTGGAGCCGCTGAATTCCTTTGCTGTCCGAAATCCACGCGACATCGTGGGGCTGATGTTGTTTGCGGCGATGGGAGTCACGATGAGTTGGCTCGGCGATCTTTTCCGGCGCCGCGCAAAACGAATGAAGGAATTCGAAAAGGCGGTGGATGGTCTGGAAGAAATGGTCGCAGTGGTGAACCGAAACTACCACTACGTCCTCGCGAACCATGCCTTCTTGGCCTGCAGGGGAATCAAGAAAGAAGACCTGCTAGGCCACACGATCGACGAAATACTGAGCCCGGGCGTCTTCGACACCATCATCAAGAAGCACTTGGACGAGTGTTTCCAGGGCAAAACCGTTCAGTACGAGATGGAATACACATATCCCGGGCGTGGCAAACGCCAACTCTTCGTCTCGTATTTCCCGATCGAGGGCGCCGGAGGAATCGACCGGGTCGCCTGCGTGTTGCGGGATGTGACGGATCAAAAAAAGGCGGAACATGCTCTGAAGTTGTTCCGGACCCTCATTGATCAGTGCAGCGACGCGGTCGAGGTCGTCGATCCAGAAACGCTTCAATTGCTCGATATTAATGAGAAGGCTTGCAAGGACTTGGGTTACACACGGGACGAACTCTTGTCGCTCACCGTGTACGACGTCGATCCGAGCGCCGACATCGCCGGTCATTCGTCGGTTCTGACCAACTTGCGCGAGGCGGGATCCGTGATCAAGGAAACGGTTCATCGCCGGAAAGATGGCTCGACCTTTCCCGTAGAAACCAGTCTGAAATACGTGCAACTCGATCGGAATTACGTGGTCGCCGTTTCCCGCGATATCAGTAACCGGAAGGACGCGGAAGACGCGCTGCGTGAAAGCGAGGACCGCTATCGGGATCTGGTGGAACACAGCCAGGACCTGGTCTGCACGCACGATCTTGGCGGAATGCTGCTATCGCTGAACCCAGGCCCGGCGCGGGTTCTGGGTTATGAGGTCGACGAACTCCTCACCACCCCCATGCGAGAAATTGTCGCTCCCGAGTTTCGTGAACAGTTTGACGCCTACCTGAAGAGAATTGCGGAGAACGGGGCTGACAAGGGGGTGATGTGCGTTGTAGCGCGCGACGGAAAGCGCAGGATTTGGGAATACAACAATACCCTGCGCACGGAAGGTGTTGCGTCACCCATTGTGCGAGGAATGGCGCGCGATGTTACCGACCGCTTGGGAGCTCAGTCGGCGCTGCGCAGCTCGGAGCGACGTTATCGTCTGCTGTTCGAGAAAACCGTCGCCGGCGTCGGAATCATCAGCATCGACGGGCGCCTCATTGATTGCAACGACGCCTGGGCGCGGATGTTTGGCTATACCGATGCGAGCGAGTGCCGCGACAGCCAGATCGGACTCCACTACCCCGACCCAGTTGAGCGAGAAAGGCTGCTGAACGAACTCAAGGAGACAGGAGCTTTTTTTGACCGAGAGCTGCAACTCCGTAGAAAAGATGGCGTACCCTTCTGGATCCTGCTCAACAGTACCCTCGTGAAGGATGGCGTGACCGAGCCTCTCATACAGTCGACAGTATTCGATATCACGAAACGGAAGGAAGCAGAAGAAGCACTGAGCAATTCGGAACAACGTTATCGGGTACTCTTCGAGAAAACCGTCGCCGGAGTTGGGATCGTCAGCATCGAAGGCGAGGTCGTTGATTGTAATGACGCGTGGGCCCACATGTTTGGATATCCCGACGCGACTGAATGCCGCGGCACCAAGGTCACGCCGCACTACTTCGACTCAACGGAGCGGGAATCGCTGCTGGCAGAGTTGCGCCAGAAAGGAGTTGTCACAGACCGCGAATTGCACCTGATGCGCAAAGACAGAACTCCGTTTTGGATTCTTGCGAACGACATTTTGCTCCCCGATAGTCAAAATCCGTGTCTGATTCAAGCCACCGTAATGGATATCACCGCCCGCAAAGAGGCGGAAGCGGCCCTGCGGCGTCGCGAGGAGGATTACCGCCGATTCGTTTCACAAAGCTCGGAAGGCATCTTCCGTCAAGACCTGGACGAACCCATTCCCCTCGATCTTCCCGAAGACGAGATCGTTCAGCGCATTCTCCACGGCTCTTATCTGGCGGAATGCAACGAAGCAATCGCTCAAATGTACGGCTTTGCTGTTGGAGATCTCATCGGCAAGCGCATGACGGAAACGCTCGATCCGAAAGACCCCAGAAACATCGAACTGACGCGGGATTATGTCCGCTCTGGATTCCGTGTGGTCGAGCGCGAGTCGCACGAAGCCGACATCAATGGCAATCCAAAAATCTTTCTCAACAGCATGATCGGAATCGTGGAGAACGGGATGCTGCTGCGTACATGGGGCATCCAGCGCGACGTTACGGAACGCGTGCGGCTCGAAGAAGCGCGAACCGCCGCGGAGAAGGCTCTATATGCTCGGGAAGCCCATTTCCGTATCTTGGTGGAACAGGCCTCAGACGGAATTTTCATAGCCGACTCGCAGGGCAAGTATCTCGACGTGAACTCCGCGGGCGCCGAGATGTTGGGCTACACCCGCGAGGAGATTCTGCAATTGTCGATTAAAGATGTAGTAACAGCCGAGGAGGTTGTGGGAGTCATAAACGAGCGCGACCGCATCCTAGCCGGTGCGACGGTGCGAAATGATTGGACTTTCAAACGCAAAGATGGATCTCGCTTTCCCGGAGAAGTTTGCGGGAAGCAACTGCCCGACGGAAGACTGCAGGGCATTCTGCGTGATATCACCGAACGCCGGCACGCCGAGGAAGAAATGCGGCGCAACGAGGAGCGCTTCCGCGTAGCCCTCAAGGATTCGCCGATCACCGTTTTCAATCAAGACTGCGACCTGCGTTACACATGGATCTACAACCCTCAACTCTATTGGCAAAATGAGGCCGTCGGCAAAACAGACGAAGAACTCGCCGGATCGAAGAAGGCCGCGCACCTGGTGGAACTCAAACGGCGAGTTCTGAAGACCGGGAGAGCGTTGCGCGAAGAAGTGGTGGTTCCGTTCGAAGGCAAGGATTATGCCTTCGATCTTACAATTGAACCTTTGTTTGGCGAAAACGATAGCATCGTCGGGATCACCGGCGCTTCCATGGACATTGCGCGCCTCCGCGAGATGACTGATCGCCTGCAGGATGCGAAAGACAAGCTCACGCACGAGAAGTCGTATCTGGAAAATGAGATTCAAAAAGAGTTGGGATTTGAAGAGATCATCGGGCGGAGTCCCGCGCTGAGCGAAGTGCTCAAGCAGGCCCGGGTGGTTGCCCCAACTGACTCTACCGTCCTGCTGCTGGGTGAAACCGGGACAGGCAAGGAGTTAGTCGCGCGGTCGGTGCATGCTTTGAGTTCGCGACGTGACAAGAATTTCATCAAGCTGAATTGTGCCGCGGTGCCCTCCGGGCTGCTTGAGAGCGAATTGTTTGGTCACGAGAAAGGGGCCTTCACCAGCGCGATCAACCAGAAAGTCGGGCGCATTGAACTCGCCGACGGCGGCACTCTTTTCCTCGACGAAGTCGGCGAATTGCCTCTGGAACTGCAACCGAAACTGCTGCGCGTCCTGCAGGATCGCGAATTTGAACGGCTGGGTGGCATTCACACGCTCCACGTCGATGTCCGAATTATTTCCGCCACCAACCGCGATTTACACCAGGATATTGCAGACAAAAAGTTCCGCGAAGATCTGTTCTACCGGCTCAACGTGTTTCCCATTGATTTGCCCGCGTTGCGCGAGCGTCGCGGCGACATTCCAATTCTCGTCTACCATTTCGTACGCAAGTACTCCACGCGAATGGGTAAGCACATCGACGCTGTTCCTGAGGAGACAATGGTAGTCCTCCAGAATTGGAGTTGGCCGGGAAACATCCGCGAGCTGGAAAACATGATCGAGCGCATGGTCATCATGACCAAGGGCCATATGCTTTCCGCGCCGCCTGCGGAATTAATTGCGCCCCAAGAATCTACCGAAGACAACCTCACGGAAATGGAGCGCGAGCACATTATTCGCGTCTTGCGCGATACCAACGGTGTGCTCTCAGGCGACGACGGCGCCGCGACCCGCCTCGGCATCAAGCGGACGACGCTGCAGTCGATGCTGAAGCGCTTTGGAATTGAACCTCACACCTACCGTCGTGGCACCGGAACCTTCGGCGGAGAGTAGACGAGCACATACGCGCCGCAGAACCTAGCCGGTCGGATAAAGGGACACGTTGAGATTCGCCAGCCAGGATCGGCCGGCGACCGTGGATGCGCGCCCACGACTCCCCCGCCGGACCGTGCCGTCCGATTCAACTTGCCGCAGTCACCTGTTTTGATCCGAGGAACGAATACAGAGCAATAAAGATGTATGCCACGAGCGGTACGACGTAGGCCACAGCGACGCTGTGCGCCGCTTCAGAGATATAGCCCATCACCGGCGTAAAAACCGCTCCGCCAACGATCGCCATCACCAGAAGGGAGCCGCCGATCTTGGTATTCGGTCCCAGTCCCTTCAATCCCAGCGCGAAGATGGTTGGAAACATAAGCGACATAAAGAAGCTGGTCAGAAAAACACACCACAATCCAAACCATCCCGGAAACAACACTCCCAGCGCGACGAGCACGATGTTCGCGATGCTATATGCTCCCATCAATTTATTTGGCGCGACCAATTTCATGAGATACGCCGATGCGAACCGTCCTACGCCGAATGCAGCCAGCGTCCCCGTCAGAAAATATCCAGCAATCTTTTCGGGTTGATGCGTCGACTCCTGCACGTACTGTATGAAATAACTCCAAGTCCCAATCTGCGCTCCGACGTAGAGAAACTGCGCCACCACCGCCCACATGAAATGCGGATAACGGAAAAGTTCCCCGAAATGCCCGTGGTCGCCCGTGCTGCTCTCGTGCTCACTCTGAATCGGAGGAAACTTGGTTCTAAGAATGAGCAGTGCCCAGAAAATTGCGATCGCCCCGATCACGAGATATGGCTTCACAACCCGTAGCGTTTCTGTCCGCAAGTAAGCCTCGTACAAACCCTGCGCCTTGCGCGCCGCGACTTCCTGCGGCGTCAACTCGATCCCGGAAAATATGAAAACAGTCCCAATCAGTGCAGCTGAGATCGATCCCAGAGGATTGAAGGCCTGCGAGAAATTCAGCCGCCTCTCCGACGAATCAGGATCGCCGAGTTGCGCAATGAAGGGATTCGACGCCGTTTCTAGAAAAGCCGCGCCGCTCGCGATGACGAACTCTGCGAAAAGAAAAAACCCGTAGCTTCCAGCCTGCGCGGCCGGCCAGAAAAGGAAGCAGCCGCCCCCGTATAGCAACAGTCCCAGCACGAATCCGCTCTTGTAACCGGCTCTCCGCATGAGAAGAGCGGCAGGCATGGCCAGCAGGAAGTATCCAAAATAAAACGCCGACTGCACCAGACCAGCTTGCGTTCGCGTCAAGGTGAACGACTTCATGAACTGCCGGATCAGCACGTCATTCAGGTTGTTTGGGATCGCCCAAAGAAAAAACAGCGCCGTCACCAGAACAAAAGGAACGAGGTGTCCGACTGGAAAAAGTCTGCCAGCCTCGTCTTTGCCGGCAACGCCTTTGTGAGAAACCTCGACCTTCCCTGGAATCGATGTGCCCATCGTCAGCCTTTCCCAAACCGTCTCAGTCGTATTCGACCGTTGAAGGCAGCTAGTGACCCGCTTCACCCATCGGCGACAACCGGTACAGCACACTCCCATGCGCCGGCAACGTCACCTTCATTGAAGAAGCCGGCGCGAGATCTTGGCGCTCCCAAAGGTCCCTCACCTTATATACGCCGTCCGTCAGCCCCAGATCCTTCCACTCATACCGCATCGAGGATTCAGACTCTCCAACATTGAAGATTGCGAGATACCGGCTATCTTTTTCTTCAGAATTCGCCAGCCAGACAACGGTCTGAACGCTAGTGATCACTGGATGATTTCCCGTCGAGTGCTGATCCACCGCAAGGACCTCCGGATTCGTCAGCAGCGAAACTGTCCAATCATCTGCGGCAGGCAATTCGCCGCCAATCATTAACGGGGAAGGGAAGATGCACCAGAGCGTAACGAGTGTCCGTTGTTCGTCGTGCGAAAGCTTCGTCTCGCGCGCTTGCCCCCAACCCGGCGCCGGTCCCAGTCGGCCGAGTGGCAACATGTCCGCGTCCGGCCAGTGTCCCGGTTGGGCCAGGCCCGCCCACTTTGCGACGTTGGCGAACTGATCTCCCAGTCCCTGCGGGTACGGCACCGTGCTGTGCCATAAATCCCAAACGTCGTCGGAGATTCTCCACATCTGCGCGTACTTCCGCACCTCATCGACTTTATCGAGCGGCGCCGCGCCCGGCGAAAGGCTGAGCACAATGGGCCGTCCTGTTTTTCGCAAAGCCTCGCTCAGCATCCGAATCTCGTCCCCTAAGTAAGGACGACTCGCAATGCAGTCAACCTTGATGAAATCCACGTCCCAACTCGCATACAGCCGCGCAATCGACTCGTCATACGCCTGCGCGCCCGGCTTCTGGCCATCGAGTCCATAGTTGTCCGGATTCCACGGGCACGTCGCCGAAGTGTCGGCCGCATCCCGGGCATGGAAAGACGTTCCCTCAATCGGCAAGTTCTTTTCGACAGCTTCCTTCGGAATTCCCCGAAGAATGTGAATGCCGAATTTCAGCCCCAACGAATGGACGTAATCCGCCAATGGCTTGAACCCTGCGCCATTCGCTGCCGATGGAAATCTCTCGACTGCCGGAGTGTATCGCCCAAAGCCATCAATGCTGAACTTCGACGTCTTCGAGTTCCCCTCGGGCTTAGGATTCGTGACAAACCACTCCATATCGATCACGACGTACTGCCACCCGAACGGCTTCAGATGTTTTGCAAACCAATCGGCATTGGCCTTGAACTGACCTTCGTTGATGGTCGTGCCGTAACCGTCCCAACTGTTCCAACCCAGCGGCGGAGTCGCCGCCAGCATTTCCTGCTGGCCGGGCAATGGTCGGGAGACCAGAAGAAGCAAACCACCGAACAGCAAAATATGCCATCTCATGAACGCTCTCGATTTTCGCGGCCGCGCGGTCACCGCGATCCCACAATCGGCAACACCAGTGCTGAAGGATGCTCCGCGTCGTGGTAAATCGTGTTCGTCGCCGAAACGAAATTCCGTTCGGTACTCGCCTGCTCGCCCGTATTCAGATTTCGGTCGAAGCGCGGAAAGTTACTGCTTGAGACTTCCAGTCGGAGAGTATGCCCCTTCAGAAACACATTGCTGGTCGACCACAGGTCAATCGTGAATCTATAGACTTGCCCCGGATTCATCAGCGTCGGCTTCTCCTGCGAATCGCGATAACGCGCCCGCAAGATTCCCTCTGTCAGGTTTCGCGCAAATCCATCAGGAGAGACATCGACCAGCTTCGCGGTGAAATCCGTATCCACTGCCGACGAGTTCGCGAACAATTCCAGGCTGATCGGCCCCGTCACCTCGGTATCTTCCGCGAACGCCGGCGTCGAGTAGATCAGAACATCCTCGCGACTTTCCACCACCCGCTGATCGCGCGGCCCCGGCCCAAGATGCCAACTATCGCAGCATAAGGGTCCGCCCACGGTCGGCACCGGATTCGCAGGATCGTACACATAATGATCCGCAGTTTCCGTTTTCGGCGCCGCAGTCGAGAGACCTCCATTTCCGCGCAGCGAATTTGCTCCGCCGGCTGAATGTAGGAAATATCGAGTGCTCTTCGCTCGCGCCAGTGGCCAGTTATCTTCCTCGCGCCATTCGTTCTTGCCCATCACGAAAATCTTGACTGGCTTCTCTTTCGCGAATTCATTCTGAATTCCTTTGAACAGGAACTCATACCAGTCGAGCGTGACCTGATCTTCGTCGAACTGCGCGGCTGCCGGACCGAAATCCACATCACCGATTTTCCGCCCCTCACCGGCATGGCCGCCGATCGCCACCAGCAGTCGCTGCCCTGTTCGCGCTCCCGCTCCGCCGTGCTCGCGAATCCCAACATAGTTGCGCAGAGAGCCGCCTTGAAAAATGTCGTACCACGCCGCCACCGTCAGAGCTGGAACATGGATGTCGGCAAAATGTTCCTCGATCGACACCGGCTTCCAATAATCGTCATAGCTCGGATGCGCCAGCCAGTCGATAAAGTAAGGTGCCAGTTGGCTCGCGGAAGAAACGCCGGCAGCCGCATCCGGAAGATTGAATAGCGGATACTCGTTCAGCGGCAACTTCCACATTCCTACCAGCGCATTCGTATCCTTCTGAACTGCCCGGTTGAACGTGTCCTGCGCCAGACCCGACGTCCACGACTCGTTGAACCATTGTTCAAACGCTCCACCCTGATACGTCCACCCATCGTGATAGTTGCTGGCCGTCACGACTGGACAAATCCCTGCCAGGTGCGGCGGATGCGCGATCGCTGCCAGCATCTGCGTCGCTCCCACGTACGACCCGCCGAACATCCCCACCTTGCCGTTTGAATAAGGCAGAGCCGCCGCCCACTCCACCGAGTCATAGCCGTCGTCGGGTTCGTTCTTGAATGTGTACCATTCGCCCTCGGAAGAATACCGTCCGCGCACGTCCTGAAAGATCACCACGAATCCTCGCGCCGCCGCCTGCAACCCGAAGGTCACGCCATTGGTCTTGTTATAAGGAGTTCGCTGCAGCAGCACCGGAAATTTGCCGTCCGCTTTTGGCCGGTAAACATCGGCCCTGAGAACGACGCCGTCGCGCATCTTCGCCGTCACGTTGTGCTCAATCGTTACCTCGTAGGATTCGACAGCGCGCACTACGCTGCTGGTGAACACAAAACTGAAAACAGCCAGCCACAACACAACCGGTCTGAATTTCACAATGTGGATCATCGCGCCTCTCTGACAAAGAGTCTGGAGCGGAATCATACAAGCCTCGCGCCAACTCCGCCACCAGCCAGCGCCTCGAGCCCGCCGATTTGTTCAGAAGGACCCACGAAATTAAATGCTTGCAAAAATCGCTATTGAAACGTTTTACTATTCCCGTCATATTCCCAGTGCGAGGAACCCATGCCCCTGCTTGCCCGGTTGCCTGAAAACTCCCAACGATTGCCACGCCAGTTTCTTCGCGATCCTTCTCTTCTTCGTCGCGTTCTCGGGAACACTCATACCCGCGGCTCGCGCCCAGTCCGTTCCCGCGCGCGTCCCTGTCATAACCGTCGACACGACGCCCTCGCACATGCTCAACTCTTTCGATCCCAGATCGCTCCCTCGGCAGTTCGGTCGACGTCCTTTCGCACAACGGCATCGATCAGGTCTACACGCCGCACATCCTTCAGGAATCTCTCTCCGCCGGTTGGGGACCGATCACCTACCGCAACAACACCGAACTTCGCATGGCCGCCTGGCATTGGACCGAGAACGGCACATGGAGCGACCCCGCGCACAAGAGCGGATATTTCACCGGCAGCACCGACCTCAAAGAACCAACTCGTTACATCCTCGCCTACGCGCTCCCGCATCGCGGTTTTTCAACGAGCGGCGACCGCCCCATTCAGGCGCCTAATCTCTCGTATTGGAAAAGCAATCCGTATCTAACCAGCAAGTTCACCGGAGAGAGCGACGCGCTTCATCCGCAATGGGTCATCCTCGATCTCCGTGCTCCCCAGCCTGTGAGCGCAGTCCAGATCGCGTGGGCAGACCCGTTCGCCGTCACCTACCAGGTCGAATATTGGGACGGAAAATATGCGCTCGACTTCGACCGCGGTCCCGAGGGAAGTTGGAAGACGTTCCCGAACGGCTCGCTGAAAAATGCCAAGGGCGGCTCCGTTACGCTCAAGCTCTCCGACGCTCCCGTCACCACGCAGTACATCCGCGTCCTGATGACCGAATCCTCAAACACTTGTGATCTGCATGGATCGAGCGACATCCGCAATTGCGTCGGCTACGCCATCCAGGAAATTCATGCTGGCAGCATCGACGCCTCAGGTTCATTCATAGACATAAAGAAGGACGCCACCGGCAAAGACCAGCCCACGTACTGCTCCTCTTCTATCGATCCATGGCACTCCGCCGAGGATGTCAACGCGACGGGAAACTATCAGCACACCGGCTTCGATCTTTTCTTCACCAGCGGCATCACCAACAACCTGCCCGCGATGATTCCCATCACGATGCTCTACGGCACGCCCGACGATTCCGCGGCGCAGATCGCCTACATCGAGAAGCGAGGCTACCCGATCGCCTACATTGAAATGGGCGAAGAGCCCGACGGCAAGCACGCCATGCCTGAAGATTACGGCGCTCTCTACATTCAGTGGGCCGACGCTCTTCACAAGGTCGACCCCAAGCTGAAACTCGGTGGCCCGATTTTCGAAGGAGTGAACGAAGATATTCGTGTTTGGCCCGACGCGCAGGGGCGCACCTCATGGATGGGACGCTTCGTCGATTACCTCAAGACTCACCATCACCTGAAAGATCTGGCCTTCGTCTCGTTCGAGCACTATCCATTCGAGCCCTGCGAAGTAACGTGGAAATCGCTCTACGCCGAGCCTCAACTGATGAAGCACATCCTCCAGGTCTGGCGCGACGACGGTGTGCCGAAAGATGTTCCCCTCATCGTCAGCGAAAGTCATCTGGCCGCAAATCTCACCGGCCCCATGAGCACCATCTTCGCCGGACTCTGGCTCGCCGACAACATAGGCTCATTCTTTGAAGGCGGAGGCGCCGCTTTCTATCATTCTCCGATTCAGCCGCAGGGACTGCAGAATAGTTGCGAGGGCTGGGCCTCATGGTCGAACTTCGTCGCTCCGCATGAATACGACATCATCGGCTACACGTCGCTCTTCTACGCCGCGCACATGATCAACCTCGAGTGGGTGCAGCATCGCTCCGGCACGCACGAAATGTTTCCCTCTTCTACCGACATCAAAGACGGCGAGGGCAATCAGTTGGTGACGACGTACGCCGTTCACCGGCCCGACGGAAACTGGTCTCTCATGCTGGTCAACCGCGACGAATCGAATCCGCACACGGTGCGAGTCAAATTCGAAAACGCCGCTAATATGCACGCCGAATTCTTCTCCGGCCCAGTCGACGTCGTGACCTTCGGCAGCGAGCAATATGTCTGGATCAGCGACGGTCTGAACAGCCACGCCGACCCCGACCACGCCCCAGTGGGCGCAACGGTAGAAGGAGACACGAAGACGATCTTCACACTGCCGAAAGCCTCGATCACAGTCCTGCGAGGAAAAGTGAAGGCGCGGGATTGAGCCAAAACGCTCAACAGGGAGCCAGAATAGTGTTCCCTCGTGCTCACTTGTGATAAGGCTGATTGCAGTAGTTACAATTGTCGACATGGCAAAGGTCACTCTCTGTCCCCAATGCAAAACCCCCACCAAGGTCGTTAGGTTGCTCTTTGGCCGGACAAGCTATTGCTTGGGTTGTGGTTGGAATTGCGAAGCCGCAAAGATTGAGGTGCGCTCCGAACTTCTCTCCGCGATGGCCGTCTTGACCCTGTCCTTGGTTCTGGCAGGGTTTGTGTGGTTCAAGAACGCAGAGACTCACTGGATGGCGGCTGCAATTCTAGTTGCGGCACTGGCGGTGCCGCTCTGTAACGGCGTGCCTGCGTACCGCCATTTGCGCCAATTGAAATCTCTCAAGCCGCCTAAAGCGAATCTGTCGCGCTACAACAGCTAATCTCCATCGAACAGTCGGCCGGCGTCCCCCGCGAGTTCGCGGCTTCCGCCGGGGCATATTCTGCCCCCTTATCTCCCTCCTACTCGCAAAATGCGCCGTTAAGTTTTCCACAGATTTATTTTTGCACTTGTGACGAATGACCGTGACTGAAAAATCCATATCCACTATTGTGGACATCGTAGGTACCGGATGTGGCGCCGCGCAAGTCCTAGGTAAACTCCCGGCCCCCGCAACCTCCCCGCGTGAGTGAGGGACAGAGGGACATCCGAAAGCCAGGGCGCTTCAGATCAGCTACCCCGAATAGCTCGGGGCTGACGCCCGCTGTGGGAGTGATCACTCCTAACGTTTTAAAGGCGAGAAACGCAAAGACGAAGAGCTAAAAAGAAACGAGCAGACGAAAAGAAAGAAGAGCACGAGCTTAAAGGGACTAGAAACGAGCACAGACCACACCGAATTCAAAGAACTAAAGCGGGAGACAGGAATTAGGAGAGTGGGTCAAGGTCCCGCGACCGAAGCGGTTGACCTCCGCCCAAGCATCCCTCTGTGTTCCCCCGTGTCCTCTGTGGTGAATGCCTTTCCTCTATGGTGGAGGCGCTTCAAGAGCCCGGCGTGATCTCCGCGGCCTTCCCATCGTGATAGACGATCACGAGCGGCTTCCCGCCGTTCGGATACCGCACCGTCTTCTCATACGAAGTATCCCCCGCATCGGGCACGCCCATGCCGATCGCGAAATCCGCCTGCATTTCATTCATTCCCGGCTTTACTTCGTGCCGGCCCACTGACTGCCACACGTCCGCAGACCAATGCTTGTAGAGTTGGTGCGGATCCTCAATAAAAAACATCTCGTCGGAATAGATCTTGTACTGCTCGTCGGCCTCGAATCCGATCGGCACCGAGTAACTCTTTCCATCCTTCTCGAAAACCGCCATCACCTGCTTTCGCTGTCCAGCGCCCGGAGGCGTTGCCTGCACGACATCCTTAATCGCCAGTTGCTCGATCGGCAGCAGCAGCCCCGCCTCGTGTGCGAAGTCCACTTTCTTCGCGGCCGCGTCGTACCCGTAGTACGTATAACGATATCCTTCCTTCACCCAAACCGGCTGCTGGGTAAGCTGCTTCGCCGTCTTCAGATCGTAGGGATAGAGCTTCTTGGGGCTGACGTAGTAGTCCGGATTCGAGTACCCGACATTCTGCGCCGCCTTCTGCTTCTGCATTGCTACCGCATCTTCATGCCGCTGGTAAAAAATGTAGCCCGCGCGCAATCCCGCGACCACCATGGCGACAACCAGCGCCAGTTGTATCCTCTGCTTCGCCTCAGGACTCATCATGAAAAAGACTGTACCAGACGGCCAACTCCGGATACATCGGTGAGCATCGGTATGGTTAGCGTTCTAGACTGCCGCAATCGGCGACTCGCGGAGGTGGATATGCTCGGCGCCCTTTCCACTTATCGACTGGTCGGTTTGATCCTCGTGACTGCTTTCTGCGGTCAACTTGTCGCACAAGCGCTGTGTCCCCCGCCGGCTGCTTTAATTGCTTCCGACAACCCCGCCTACGCCGACGCCATGGACATGCAGAAGACGCTCGAATCCCACGGCTTCGTTGTCCAGTGCGTCTTTCCAACCAAGCTCAGCAGTATTTTTCAAGTCGAAGAAAACGGCATCCTGCGCAGCACCATCGAAGGTGAAGCCAACTTTCACACCAACCTTGGCGACATCGATGTTGTCTTCATGCCGAAGCCTCAGACCTTCGCCGACTTCAAGATTACTGAGCGGCGCCAGGACCACGGCTACCTGTACCGCTTCATCGGTACGCCCCGCGTCTTGGCCGGAGACCAGTTCAGGTTCGGCACCGCTTACCGCCAGTGTTACCTCAAATTCGACAACCAGCTTGTGTTTGCGGCATGCGACCTGTATGCCCGTCTTGCGGACGACCTGGGCCACACTCCCCACTTGTATTTCGAGCGGATGCGATAAACTCAAGGCAGAGGATTGCAATGCCTGTCACCGAACAAGACGTCATGAGCGCGCTGAAGAGTTGCTACGATCCGGAAATCCCCGTCAACATCGTTGATCTGGGCTTGATCTACAACGTGAACTTCTTACCCGCGCCGAGCGAAAATCCCACTGAACCAGCAGAAGAGGCGAAGCAGGATGTGACCGTCGACATGACTCTTACCGCGCAAGGCTGCCCTGAGCACGTCAACATCAGCGCCCAGGTCAAGTCCCGCATCGAGCAACTCCCCGGCGTGCACAACTGCACAGTGAATGTTGTCTGGACCCCCGCCTGGACTCCCGAGCGCCTTAGTCCCGACGCCAAAAAGCAACTCGGCATCGAGTGAGACTAGGCCTATCGGGTCCTATTCACCTTGGCAACCGTGTGTTCTTCGCGTCCTTAGCGGTCTTTCTTCGCGAGCTTTGCGATAAGAATCTTCCGAGGCCCTAACCACCAATCTCTTCCCAAGCATCCACCGCGCTCTGACCCGCCGCGTCAGTGATACGCTTGCCGGCACGGCCTGCCATCTCCATCACTTGCATACCGCGATCGAAATAATCCGGCAACGCCCGCCGCACACGCTCGAACTTCTCCGGATATTCCGACGCCACCACCGCGAGCCCGACTCCAGTAGCCAGCACTCCCGCCGGAAACTTTTTCTTCATAAACAAAATTGCCGCCGCTCCAATCGAGCCCAGGACGACTGCTTTCTTCCAGCTTTCCATACTGCCCCCAAGGAATCACTTCTGGGGTCGATTGTAACCCAGAGCCCCGTTTGCAGAGCCGCACCAAACACCACAACATCCGCCATCAACACTCGCCGCCAACATCCCTGTATACTGCCTCCTTTGCGGGAGGGCCCGTGTCCACTTTCGTCCGCAGTTCTGCACTCATAGTTGCCGCCACTCTTTTCTCTGTCACGGTCTTCGCTCAAGGCAAGCCGCGCGCCCGCGATCTCGGAGTCCCCTTCGACGGCACGCCTGGCACCTACAACGCCATCACCGACGTAAAAGGCGTCGAGGTTGGCCACACGACGCTGATCTCCGGCCAAGGCAAACTCGAAATCGGCAAGGGCCCAGTGCGCACCGGGGTGACGGCGATTCATCCCCGCGGTAAGGCCAGCAACGACGCCGTGTTCGCCGCATGGTTCACTCTGAACGGCAACGGCGAAATGACCGGCACGACCTGGGTCGACGACTCCGGATTTCTGAACGGCCCCGTCATGATCACCAATACCCACAGTGTGGGTGTCGTTCGCGACGCGGTGATCGCCTGGAAGGTCAAGCACGGGACGCCCGACATGGAGGGCTACTGGTGGTCGCTGCCCGTCGTCGCCGAAACCTGGGACGGCTATCTCAACGACATCAACGGATTTCACGTCAAGCCCGAAGACGCCTGGCATGCACTCGACACCGCCCACTCCGGCCCGGTTGAGGAAGGAAACGTCGGCGGTGGTACCGGCATGATCTGCAACGAATTCAAAGGCGGCATCGGTACCAGTTCGCGCGTGCTCGATGCCAAAGCTGGAGGCTACACCGTCGGCGTGCTGGTGCAGTGCAACTACGGATCGCGCGAACAACTGCGCATCGCAGGCGTCAACGTCGGCCGCGAAATTCCAGAACATACCGTTTGGAAGGAAGACATCGGCTCGATCATCGTCGTAGTCGCCACTGATGCGCCGCTGATTCCCACGCAACTCAAACGCATTGCGAAGAAAGTTTCTCTTGGCCTGGGTCGCGACGGAAGTTATTCGGGCGACGGATCCGGCGACATCTTCATCGCCTTCTCCACCGCGAATCCTGGGGCAGTCGGCACGAAGGGAGTTCATCAACTCGCCATGCTCCCCAACGATTCGCTCGATCCCATTTTTCTGGCGACAGTCCAGGCCACTGAAGAAGCAGTCGTCAATGCGATGGTCGCCGCCGAGACCATGACCGGCATCAACGACCACACCGTCATCGCTCTTCCGCACGACCGGCTGCGCGAAGCCCTCAAGAAGTACAACCGGCTGGCAAAGTAATCGCGAAAAGGAAGCCGCCGGTGCCGCGTTCTTAGCCGCTCTTAATCGAGGGCCTCCGCAATGCTATGTCTCGGCCAATCCTCATCCATCTCCTCCTCGGAAAGAACCTTCGCCCCTACCTCTTACGGGTTATCTGTCTACAAAACTTCCGGGGTAGCAAAAATCCACCGCATCTTGGGATGCCGTCGTAGCAGCCAGTTTGCGAAAGTAGATGTCACATCGATATCAGGTGGCTCCCGAAAATCTAAGGAGTAGGTCATGAACAGCGAATTCGCAGCCGTCCGAATCAGTCCCTGTCTCCGAATCTTTATCGATTCGTTGCTTGACGAAGTCGATATTGCCAGCCCTACACTGATGTTTGCGCCGGAAGAAGAAACGAGGCGCGCCGCGACGACTCTCAGTTCAAGGGTTGAGACTGATGTCCTGCAGAGGCTTGGCTACAAGAGGCCAAGAGCCCATGAGCGCAGAGCTCGAGTGTAGGTCGCGGAGCCGTGTGTACTCATGGTCTTTCACATTCAAGGAGTCGTCATGGTGAGCAGTCGGACTTTTCGTATCGCTATTGCGTGGTGCATGCTGTTATTCCCTATTTCTCTGCCACCGATGGCCCAAACTTTGGCAGGCGACACCACGATCGCCTCACGCGACGCCGTGGTGGACGGATTGAAGCTGCACTATCTGACCGCCGGGCACGGCCCGGTGGTCATCCTGTTGCACGGCTATACGCAGACGTCGCGAATGTGGAGGCCGATCATTCCACTGCTTGCCAAAAAGTTTACGGTGATCGCGCCCGACCTGCCGGGGATTGGTGACTCGGATATTCCGGCCGACGGCATCGACATGAAGACCTCCGCGACCCGTATTCATCTCCTCGCCAAGTCGCTGGGTATCCAAAAGGCGCGCGTCGTCGGGCACGACATCGGGCTGATGATTGCGTATGCGTATGCGGCGCAGTTCCCGGCGGACACAGAAAAGCTCGTCGTGATGGACGCATTTCTTCCCGGCGTCGCGGGCTGGGAGGATGTTTATAACGATCCGCACAACTGGCATTTCCGTTTCAACGGTCCGACGCCCGAAGCTCTCGTGCGCGGGCGTGAGCGAACGTACTTCGAATATTTCTGGAATGATTTCGCCGCCGACAAAAGTCATTCGATCCCGGAGGCTGACCGTGTCGCGTACACGGCCGCCTATTCGCGTCCGGGCCGGATGAGAGCGGGGTGGGCGTACTTCGTTTCCTTCCAGCAGGCGGCGAGCGATTTTGCAAACCTCTCTCAAACCAAGCTAACGATGCCGGTTCTGGCACTTGGGGGCGAGAAGGCCAATGGAGAAGTTCTTGGGCAACAGATGAAGTTGGTTGCAACCGACGCGACCATGATTGTCCTCAAAGGAAGTGGACACTGGTTGATGGAAGAGCGCCAGAAGGAAACAATCGACGCTCTGATGAAGTTTCTCTGAAACGGTCGCCCCGTGGCAGACGCGGCATAACAATCTCACGGGCGAGAAGACGAGATGAAAGCAGCGAGGATCCATCAGTTTGGTTCGCCCGAGGTTGTCGTCATCGACGAGGTGCCGCGCCCGACCCCGCGCGCCGGTGAACTGCTGGTTCGCGTTTCCGCTGCTGGAGTTGGGCCGTGGGACGCGCTCATTCGAGAAGGGAAGAGCGAGGTGAGTCCGCAGCCGCCCCTCATCCTCGGCTCGGATTTGTCGGGAGTCGTTGAGGCCGTAGGTCCGGGAGTTTCGGAATTCACGGTCGGCGACCAGGTTTATGGGGTAACCAATCCCCAATTCTGTGGCGCATGGGCGGAGTTTGCTCTGGCCGAGACGAAGATGATGGCGCGCAAGCCGCAGGCCCTTACGTATGTCGAAGCGGCCTCTGTTCCCGTAGTGGCAGTTACGGCGTGGCAAATGCTGTTTGACTACGCGCACGTGACAGCGGGGCAGAGCGTCCTGATTCTCGGCGCGGCCGGAAACGTAGGTGCTTATGCAGTGCAGTTAGCACACGGAGCGGGACTGCACATCATCGCGACCGCCAGCGCGACGGATCTTGAATACGTTCGAAGTCTGGGTGCCGACAGCGCGTTGGATTATCGGGTGGGCAAGATCGACGAGGTCGCGGGCCCGGTGGATGTCGTCCTCGACCTGGTTGGAGGAGATTCGCAGGAGCGCTCGTTTCGCATTCTGAAGCCCGGCGGGATTCTTGTCTCGGTTGTCTCGACGCCGCCGGCACCATCGCGCACGGATGTGCGGTCGGTGTTTTTCTATGTCGACGTGACCACAGCTCGTTTGAACGCGATCTCGCAACTGATGGAGAGCGGGAAATTGAAGACGCAGGTAGGAACCGTGCTTCGGCTTAAAGATGCGCGTATCGCCCATGAGATGCTTGCCGGCGCGCCGCATAAGCGTGGCAAGATCGTGCTGACACTAGCCGCAAAACCGACGCCGTGAATCATGAGGAAACAAACACAAGAAGAGGCGGATACAAGATGAGTTTACCGACCACTGCCGCAAGCAACGGGGGCCTCGTCGCCAGGCCAAGCAATCATTCAGTCGACGAGACGGTAAGCCGACTCAAGAACATTCTGCAATCGAAGGGAGTCACGCTGTTCGCTGTCGTTGACCACAGTGGAGAAGCGGAGAAGGTGGGGATGAAGATGCCCGCCACCAAGCTGTTGATCTTCGGTAGTCCGAAGGCAGGCACTCCTTTGATGCTGGCGACGCCGAGCATTGCCATCGATCTCCCGCTGAAGATATTGGTGTCGGAAGATGCTCAGGGGAAGACCTGGATTTCCTACAACAGCCCTGAGTACCTACAAAACAGGCATGGATTTCCGCGGGAGTTGCTGGCAAACATCGCGGTCATCGACGTACTGGCGGCCAAAGCTGCGGAATGATTCCAAAGCACCATCTTCGATAGTGGGCAGCAGCTTGTTCTGATTTCGTAACAAAATTCACCCGCCTTACGTATCGGCGCTGAAGAAGCGTAGAGTGTCCGCCAACCTGGGGCGTTCCCAACCGCAGACGATCGAGCAGCGAATGAAGCCAGTGTCGGTGACATTGGCGTAAGCTAGCCAGTTTACGTGTCACCTGAAAAAGGGACTAGTTCAGATGCGCTAGCGGTCATAGTCTTCCCCCCAACCTGCGGGTTTTCTTGCAACGAAAACGGATGCAAGAACACTATCATCCAAATTGATGCGCGCCAGCGGACGTTGCAAAGTGGGCCCCTCCGTTGCGGTCGGGTGAAGCCCCAACGTTCAAGGAAGATTGTTCGGCCCCTGTAGAGGGAGTGACAGCCATGCGCAGCACGGTACTCGTCGCACTCGACCCAGCCGTCGAGGCCAGCCAAACCTCAGTTGACGGAGTCATCCGCACGCTCGTGGAATTGACGGAAAGGCCCGGAACCACAGAGGCGAGCGAGCCCGGCGGCGCCAAGGGAGCGGAGGAAGTTCTGCTCGACACCGAGGTCGACGGCTCGCGTTATCTCCTGCTGCGGATGCCGAAGCGCAGCCGGGCGCGTATTCAACTGAGCCCGCGTGAGCAGGAGATTGTCCGCATGGTGGCGAAAGGCCATCCGAATAAGGTCATTGCCGATGTGCTCAACATCAGCTCGTGGACCGTCTGCACGCACTTGCGCCGCATCTTTGCCAAACTCGGTGTGGGTTCACGCGCGGCCATGGTCGCGCAGTTGCTTGAGTTGGGAGTGGTGGGCGCTGAGCCTCGCGGGCCGGCGAGCGCACGGTAGGGTCTGGCTAGAGACGGTATTCGCTGAGATCGGCTGCGGCGAGTTGGCTGCCGGGATCGGTGACTTGCGCGAGCGCCGCCGGAGCCACCGAGGATTCGCCTTCGAGTTCGCTTTCCCGAACATCCGCGGGTCGTTCCACTTGAGCCGCAGCTTCTCCGACGATTGCACGGCGCATGAGGCGCAGAGCATTCCCGCCGAGAATCAGCGACTCCTGCTCTTTTGGCAAACCCAACAACCGCACCTTGTGTAGTTCGACTCCGGGGTGAATCCACGGTCCATCCGAGCCGAACAGGAGTTTGCGGGGGCTGGCGCGCTTGACGGCCTCGACAATGTAATCGAAGCGGCGGACGGCCGAAGTGTCGGCGTAGATATTGGGGTATCGTGCGATCTGGTAGACCACCTGCTGGTGCGCCCGCCAATCGTCGGTGTAGCTGCCGAGATGAGCAACGATGAAGTTGACGTCGGGATATTGCGGGGCGAGCATGTCGACGACTTCCGGACGACTGACCACGTCGACGAAGATGGGCAGGCGAAATGCCCGCGCCGTCTCGCACACCTCGCGCGTGGGCATGGCCTCGAATCCGTGAATCTTTATGCCACGAAAGCGCCACTTGCGAACTGCATGTTCGACCATGCGGAAGATGCGTCCAGCGTCACGGGTGGCGTGGACGAAGGCGAATCCGATCAGCCTGCCCGGATGTCGAGCGATGATGCTCGCGACCTCAGCATTCGCCTTGTTGTAGTCGCTGTGGAAGGCAGCGACCACAATCGTCTTGGCGATACCGGCAGCGCGGGCGCGGCGCAAGTAAGGTTCGATGGCCGCTTCCGTATTCCACGGCGCGGTCATGCGATCGCCCCTTCCGGCGTGGCAGTGGCAATCGATGATCATGCGCGCGGGAGTCATGCGCTCTGCTCCTTTTGTCGCGGGCTCTTTTGCGGCTGAGTATGGGCGGACTCGCGCAGTCTCGAGACCAGGGTGAGGTACCAGATCGACGTTTCGATTGCCTTGTAGAAAATCGGCAGATGGAATTTCTCGTTCGGCCCGTGGATGTGGTCGTCGGGCAGGCCAAAGCCCATGAGCACCGCGGGAATGCCGAGGATCTCCTGAAACGTATTGACGACGGGGATTGATCCACCGGAGCGCACAAAGACTGGCGCGGCGCCAAATCCTTTTTCGTAGGCGAGTGCTGCCGCTTGCACCGCCGGATGCTTGCGGTTGACGAGCGCAGGTTGCACGGGCGACATGGTGCGCACCGTGGAGCGAACGGTCGTGGGAGTAACGCGAGCAATGTGGTCGCGCAAAAGCTGTGCGACTCTTTGAGGATTCTGGTCGGGCACAAGACGAAAACTGACCTTGGCCAGGGCACGGGTGGGGATGATGCTTTTGACGCCGGGACCCGTGTGGCCGCCAATGATGCCGTTCACACCCAGGTCGGGCCGGATGGTAGTGCGTTCGTACAGGCTGTATCCGGCTTCTCCCCAGCCCTGGTCGACCTTCGCATCGCGCAGAATTTCCTGGTCTGACGGGCCCGATTGCGCCATCAAGGCGCGTTCTTTGTCGCTCCACACTCGCACATCGTCGTAGAAGCCGGGGATCGTGATGCGGCTATGGTCGTCGTGCAATCCGGCGATAATCTCGCAGAGCGCGAGCGCTGGATTATGTATGGCACCGCCGAACGCGCCGGAGTGCAGTTCATGTGGAGGCCCGGTGACTTCGATCTCGGCGCGCAGGCCTCCGCGCTGTGCGTAGCTGATGGCAGGGCGGTCGGGGGCGAGCATTCGGGTGTCGGAGATGACGGCGGCATCGGCGCGCAGTGCCTTTCTGTTTCGAGCGATGAACGACGCGAGATTCGGGCTGCCGATTTCTTCCTCGCCTTCGAAGATGCACTTCACATTCACAGGCAGTGAGCGGCTCGTCTTCAGATAGGACTCGAGCGCTTTGACGTGAGAGAAGAGTTGGCCCTTGTCGTCGGCGGCGCCGCGAGCGTGAAGATTGTTGTTCTCTATCGTCGGAGTGAACGGCGGCGTGCGCCATTCGCTGCGTGGTTCTCCGGGAAGCACATCGTAGTGTCCATACAGAATGACGGTAGGACGTCCGGGCGCTCGCTGCCACGTGGCGTAGACGATGGGATTGCCGCGCAGTGGGATGATGCGAACGCGTTCCATCCCGAGCTGTTGTAAGTTTCTGGCGAGCCACTGGGCACAGCGCGCGATGTCACTCTTGCGGTCCGCTTGCGAACTTACGCTAGGAAAGCGGAGGAATTCCTTCAGTTCGGAAACGAACTTTGACCGGCGCGAGCGAGCGTAGCTGAGAGCGTTCCTGGTTCGGGTGAGCACATCAACAATTCCTGATTGCGGCAAGGGTCATGAGCGCGTCCTCACGGCCGAATATCATTCCCAAATCTCATTCCCAAATATCAATGATCGCGGGTGCCAGGCCGTTCGATTCATCGTCGTCAGCTGCGGCAGCGAGTTCAAGTTCGTCGAACCAGAGCATCGCCGTGGGAACGTTGAGGATGCCCCAGTCTCCCCATCGTCGCGCCGAGCGGGACTCGAACCGGCTCTGCCGGTCAGCATTGGATCCGGCGTAAGCGTTGAACCGCGCGCCGGGGTTGGCGACAGAGCGAGGAGAATTCCACAGGCCTCCGCGCGGGAGATTTTGGTTCGGCATATTCATCCTTGTCGATCGACGGCTGCCGCCCCGGCGCGAGCTCAAAGATTCTGCCCGCGCCGCGACGGAGTTTCCCGGGTCAAACTCTGAAGGTCAAACTTCGAATTCGTACTCGCGTGCGGGAGCGCGTTGCGGCGTTACTCCCGCTTTTTGCCGGCCGTTTGCTTTAATCGGCGTGGGCTGCGTCTGATCCCAGGGCAGAACGCGTGCCGTCCCAGGACGCTTGGCGAAACCCATGGCTTGAGCGCTGGTGAGCCACTCTTCGGATTGTTCCGCGATTTCGAGCAGCAGCGTTTCGAACTGCGCGCGAGTGGTCTGCAGAATGTGCGGTTGTCCCAGCCAGCGCAAAACTTCGCGACCGGTTACGCCCATGCGCTGCCGCGGCGACGTGACCAGGCGCTCGTTGAAGTAGCGAATGAGAACTTCTTCCACCACGTCCCAGGCGTTGTCGGCGCCGAACAGACGCTTGACGTCATCGGAGTCGAGAATCTTGAAGGATTCTTCGAGCAGCTGCATGACCTCTACACGCAGCACGTTGAGATGGCCGAATGACAGCCACTTCAGGTTGTTGCGCAGGTCGAGCCCGGCGCGGCGCACGATGGCGATCGATCCGAAGCTGGGATCGTACGCGCGCTCGCGAATGACATCGGAAATCCGCTTGTCGCGCCAGAACAGCGTGACCTGGTGAACGAAGTGAGCAAAGAGTTTGTGGAAATCCGTATTGGCGCGCGAGCCGGTGGGGACCGGGCCGCTGCCATATCCGAAAATTCGTTTGTAAGCCGAGATGCGATCTCCCTTGGTGTAGCGCAACACTTCGCGGCGGTCGAACTGATACAAAGCGAACGCGCCCGGCCCGCCGGAGAGGCGTACAGTGCCGGCCTTGAACAGCTCCTGCAATTTCTGGACGACGCGGAATACGCCAATCTTCTCGTGCTGCCAGAGGTAGTACATATCTCCGACGGCCATGATGCGCTCGGAGGTGATGGTTTCGTCGTAAGGCTCGACGCCGGGCGGCATGCGGGTGACGCCGAAATCCTTGGCAGCATCCGGGCCAACGCCGGCCAGAGCGGCTAGGCCTCGGTCGGGCGGAGGCGGCATCTTCGAGTCGGCGTCGACCACGGACGCCAGCATGTCATCGATCTGCTTGGTGAGGGCATCAGCGAGCTGCGGGTTCGAAATCAAATCGGCGGAGAGCCGGCTGGCCACCTGCTCCCGCAGTGCACCTATGCGGTCATATAAGCCTTGATAATCTTTTTCCGAAGCCATTGATGCGCCTCCTCGCTACTGAGATCCTTATTACCACTTTGCTCTGAGACTGTCCTCGAGCGCCCGCCTCCAGCTTGCCAACACCATCATGGAGTGATTGTGAAACTGTCGAGCAGTTGAGCCGGTTCATCGTCGGGGTTGGTTATCGTTACATCGTACTTGCCCGTTGGCGGTGCGCCAGCAGTCAAGTCGAGGGTCACGTCAATTCGCTGAGCTGAATAGAAGTCTGTTTTCGTGATGGTCAGAGCACTGGCATTCTGCGTTATGCTGACGACCGTTCCCGGTTCGAAGTTATCGCCAAACACCGAGACTCTAATCGTGGCCGGGTTCTTGTGAGTCGGCGTTCCCGATTTCAGTGATGCGCCAACTGGGACAATACTGCTCAACCTGAGCTTGTCCTGCGGGGGCCGGACGCTCTGTTCGACCTGCTTCGTGAGTTTCAGAAGTTCTCGAAGCTGGGCCTGTAGGTCGTCCAAAGAATGCCGCACTCTGGTTGTCTTGTAGCCGTCGGGCAGGCTTTTCTTGTTTTCCGGATCGTGAGCCTGATGGATCATGTGCTCCAGAGACTCCACGACCGGTCGAATATTGTTGGTGACCGAAATCTTTCCACCGTCGCGAAGCAACTGCGGCCCCTCGTCAGTGACGAAGTTCTCGACCTCAACTAAAACGTCCTCAAGGAACATCGGCGGCAAAGCCTTGTCAGTGAACTCGAGGAGCAACGTTTGCCGTTCGTTCGGTCCAATGAAGACCGAGTCCAGAACGAAGCGCACCTCGTTGACCGTCTCGGCGATTACGTTGAGCTGCCGCGAAATCAAGACTAACTGCGTGCCAAAGAAGGCGAGTTCCTTCGGCTTCACGATGAAGAACTGACGGTTGGCAATCCAGCTTTGCAGCAGCGAGGTCATGTAGTCGGAGATCACGCGGAAATTCGTGATGTCCTGTTCGTCTTCGACTGAGTTGTTAAATGGATTGCCGCGGAAATAAATTCCATATGTATCCCTGAGCGATCCCAACGTCCCCTTGATCTTGTCTGGATCGAACTCCACTTGAGTGAAATTGCGCGTGGGATGCTGCCCCAGCAGGATTTCGAAGTAAGTGTCAATCCGCAAAATCGAGGGAAGGCCCACGGTTCCGAACTCGGTGACAATTTCGGTCATTTGGCTGCGCGCCATTTCCCGCAGGGCCTTCACGTACTCGGGATCCGCTTCGGGATCGAGCGGATAGAGGCCATCGAGCAGTTGCAGAGACTGGTCGAGAGCGTCTTTGGCCCGGGTATACAAACTCGCCTGGGCGCCGGTGATGCCACCACCCAAGTCAGTTTGAACCGCGTAAGTGCGCGGCTTCCACGTCGATTCCACATGGCCTTCGACATCCGTAAGTGTGAAGGCTTGCGTGAGCGCTCCAACGAATCCTCTCGGGTCTGCGTCGCTCACCTTCCACCCCAGAACGTCGCCGATGGCTAAGGCCGCGGTTTGTCCCAGGGATGTTCCGCCCGGTGACGAGCTGACTCCAGTAGTCGGGCCGCCACCCGAGCGCGGAAAGCTGACTTGTTCGGTAAGCAGTGGATAGGTGACAGCAGCTTCGGCGGCTCTGACGCTTTGTTTTGTCGTCTCGGCAATCCTGTCATCGCCATTGATGCGGAAGAAGAATGGATCCGTTCCAGGATGGTTTATGTCACTTGCCGCAGCAACCTCCGAGCCGGCTACCGATAGCCATTGGCCACGGGTGAGTGCCGGGTTTGCATTCAGCTGAATGACCGACGCATTGTTGATTGCGTCATAGACCACGCTCGCGACAGCTGGCTGCGCTCCTCCGCCCTGTAATTGGACCGTGTAATTCGCGGGAAGCGAGGGATCGTTAGTGCCGGCGCCTTTGGTGAGATTCGAAGTGTCGAGAGGTTCGGAAAAGTACACAACCACGTTGGTTGGAGTCGCATTGCCGCTGACAATTTTCAGTGTGTTCGCCATTTCCGTTCTCCTCTTTACTCTGCGATCGTAAGTGGTGGGCACAGTTCCCAACAGCTGTGCCGCAGCCTTCCCGAGTTCTCTCCATCCGTATAGGCCGACGCGTGCCGCTTTTCAGGTCACGCCTTCCGGTTCTAGCGTCTTTGCGCTGGACTCGGGCATTTTGATTTGCTGGCCGATCGTGTGCACGGAAAGATTGACTGTGCCCAGGCGCTCGGCGAGTTCCTGCCAACAAGCGGCCAGCGCTTTGCTTGTCTGCTCCATGGGCTGGCGGCATTGCTCGATGCCGACGCGCGTGCTGTCGGCCCACGAGCGCCATTCTTTTCCTTTTTCTCCGAGCCGGACCAGCTCCCTCATTTTTTCGTACGAGATCAGGTTGATGGAAAACTGTTGCTCGATACGATGAAAGCGTTGCTGACAAGCGGTCAGGGTGCGGCGCGCATGATCGAGATCGGGCTGCGGACCCACACTTCTTCGTGCACCCAGCGCCGACTTTCGGGCCTCGTGAAGTTCACCCATTGTGTCGAGTAAAGCATTCTCCAGGCCGTCGACCAGCGCGAGTTCCTGGTCGGGTGGTTTGTCTCCGAGCATGACGTGCAGCGTGTTGAGTGCTTCATGCAGCATGTCGAGAGAGGCCGACAGATTCCGGAATGTCGCTTCCAATGCCATATCGTTATCCACTCGCACGAACCGATACACTCCCGCTGCGCGCTATCCACTTGCCAGTGCGCGGTAGAAATTCCTGGTCAGGACTTCAGGTCTCGCATGGCGACGGTCGAGGGCCAGACGCACAGCGCCAATCAAGAAACGCTCCGGGATAATCCCCGGGTCGACGCCGGCCGCCAACCTGCGCGACGCCTCTTCGATCATTTGCTGCTCCTTCTTCCCGAAATTCAATACCTGGGCCACGCTGCGATTTCCCAGCGAAGGATAGGGTTGATAACACATCGCATCCACGGCCACCGGACAAGCTTCCGCGAACGAGTTCACCATCGCAGACGGAATCGTTCCCGAGCGCGAGTTTGGATAAATGCGCTGCCAGATGCGACGATACTGTTCCGACTCCGATTCGAATCCCATTCGCCGCAGCAGTTCGGTGTTGATGAGCATGCGGAAATACGGCGTAGGATGTGGGCCTCTAGGGCTATAGGTGACGACTGTCTCGGGGCCGCGCGACAGAATGTCCATCAGCGATCCTGCGATGCACGGGCCGCCCAGCAGCATCCCACTCATGTCGGCGAACATCTCGCGATTCCACCGCACCCAGGTGCGTGCGACCTGGCGGCTCGCGCCGGCCTTCAGCAGGCGTAAGCCAACTTTCTTGGGAATGTCGCGATTGAGTCCCAAATCGTTCTGCAGGTTGTGACTGATCTCGTGGAGCACCGCGCCCAGCGTCCACGGGTTGATCATCCGGTGATACGGAAGCTGAACGAGCGGGAAAGGGTTCAGTTGCTTTCCCAGTTTCTTCAGTGGAATCCCGCGGCGAAACGTCGCCGGCGAAAATCCGGTTGCCATGTAGGAGAACGGAGGCGGCGACGGAATGGGCCGCGCCACTCCGATCCCCAGGTAATACGCGCGATAGCAATCGAGCCCGATGCGATCGCAGCTCAACAGCCACTTGGCGTAGCGAGACTGGCGTTGACCGAAGAGTTCGAAATAGAAATCCCAGATCTTCTCGATACCGCGCACCCAGTTGTGCGCCTTTTCTTTCCGGCGCATCAGGGCTTGCAGACTTGGCGTGGAGGGCTCCTGACTGGCCACGGAGGCTGCTTTTCGCACGCGTCCCGAGATGCGCAGCAGGCCGCTGCGCAGGCCGTTGATGAGCTTGTTAACTGCTTGAATGTGTCCAGCCGTAGGGGCTTCGGCGCCCGTGCCGAATTCATCGAGATGGAACGGCCGCAACGCCGCTGCGTGGCGCGTCACGTTGATCGATTGCGCCCGCAGCCAGGGCAACAACACAGAGGCCGATCCGCCCCCGGCTTGTGGCCGCGGATGCGGATCCGGCTCCTCCGGCAGTGCTTGTGACAGCGTTTCGATCAGCGTCGCCATGGTCGTTCCTCAACGAGCGAGTTCTATCGGACTACCTGCCCGCAGCAGCGGCAGTGAAGCGCGCTGGGGCAAGCTGGGCACGTGCAACTTCCGCCCACAACGCGGCCGGGCCGCACACCGTGGGTAACGACGCCAGGAGCGTGTACAACCGGTGCGGCGTGGCCAGGAGCGACATAGCCTGGCGCGACCGCGTGAGGAGCCTGGCCATAACGGTATCCGCGTGGATAGCGACCATACCAGCGGCGGCCGTAGCGCCAGTGCGGGCTGAGTCCGCGGCCATGATGGCTGTGGAATTTACGCTCGAGATGATTGTGATGACGAAGCGCATGCTTGCGGTGCAGAGGATGACCGAGCACCCTCCGCGCCTGTTTTGCGAGCGTACGCACGGCCGTTCTGGGAGTGATGTGCCGACCGTGTGCGGCCTGGCGAGCAATGCTGCCCACCGTGCGGCGAGCGATTGCCGGCACCGTCTTCAGCAAGTGCCGCGTCGCCGGATTGCGATGCAGCGTCTTCGCAACTTTCCCGATGCTCTTGGTGAGGTGCGGTGAAGCCTTGGTGACGGCGCGCGCAATCTTGGGCAGTGCCTTCTTGGCCATCGGCGCTATGGCTCTGGCTACGACTGGAAGCAGTTTGCTCGCCGCCATTCCGATCAGCGGCAAGAAGTGCTCGGCAGCTTCTTCTTCGGTCTCGGCTTCAGAGGCCAGTTGGCCGAGATGCTCCATCATGGCGTCAGGATAGACCTTACGAATGGGGCTGATCTCGTCCTCATATTCGAAGGCGCTCTCATCCTCGAGCTCGCCTTCGCCCTCGAACTCCTCTTCGAGTTCCTCTTCGCCTTCGCCCAGGAGGCTGCTGGCGATATTGCCGATGGCGCCAAGCCAGCCTTCGCCCTCCAGGCCGGACTCGTCTTCCAGTTCTTCTTCCAACTCATCTTCCAGTTCATACTCATAGGCCATGATGATTCCTCCTGCGAAAGGTGATCGAACTTTTTCGAGCCTGAAAGTTCCAAACCGGGTTGGAGCTTAGCGCATCGCACGCCGGCGACGCTGGACGCGGCTGTGGAAACGACGGTGCGGACGCTTGTAGGCGCGGCTGACCTTTACGTTGCGAGCGATGGCAGCGGTGCAAGCCCGCGGGCTGCTGAGGACGCGGTGGACCTGCTTCGCGGTGGCGTGCGCGGCGTGTTTGCGCGTGATGGGGATTCCTTTGGCGGCTTGCCGCTTCAGATCCTTCACGGCGCGGCGCATGATGGTGGGCACGGCGCGGACCGCCAGACGCGTGCTGCGGCGCCGGCGCAGAATGCGCGTGAGGATGGCAGTGCCGCGCACCATGTAGGGCAGAATGCGCCGCAGGGCCCGGCGGTCCTTGGGAGAAATCACCGTCATGGTGGCGGCGCCAGCCATGGCTTCAGCTTCGCCTTCGTGCACTTCACGCGAGGCTGCATCGGCCATCATTTCGGCCGCAGCTTCGTTGTGCGTGAGTTCGTGCGAGGCGATCTCGTGCGTCATCTCCTGCTCGCCTTCGCCCTCGAATTCGTCTTCGAATTCCCCTTCACCCAGAGCCTTGGTAGCCAGACCTCCGAGGACGCTGCCAAAGGGACCGCCGATCGCGGTACTGACGAGCGGTACCGCGACCTTGGCAATCTTCTTGAAGAGGCCGGCATGCTTCTTGAAGAACCTTCCGATCTTGCCGAAGAATTGTTCGCCTTCGTCTTCGCTCTCGAATTCGTCTTCGAATTCGCCCTCGCCTTCGCCGAGCAGACTTCCGGCGATATTGCCGAGAGCGCCAAGCCAGCCCTCGCCTTCGAGGTTAGACTCATCTTCCAGTTCGCCTTCGAGTTCGTCCTCGCTCTCGAATTCGTCTTCGAATTCGCCCTCGAGCGAAGTCTCGTCTTCGAACTCTTCTTCGCCTTCGCCCAGGAGGCTGCTGGCTATGTTGCCGATGGCGCCGAGCCAGCCTTCACCCTCCAAGCCCGATTCTTCTTCGCCTTCGCCCTCGTGGAACTCGTCTTCCAGTTCCATTTCCAGTTCGCCTTCATGCATGCTGTCCGCCATGGTCTGACCTCCTCGCGATTGATGACGACCGGGTCAAGTTAGAACGAAGAGCGATGCGGGTCTAGTCGCATCTTGTGACGAACAGGTTTAAGGTCACCGGGAAAGGCTTCGCTCAAATGAGGGACGGCGGCGCGGGAAGAATCGCGCGACGGGAGCGGCGGAGTGTGCCCTGCGGTTTAGTTGTGTTGAAAGCCGCCGGCATCGTGCGGCGTGCTCGATTTGGCGGACGGATGCTTTTGGAAATGCTTGAGCGCCCGCTTGAGGTCGTCGAGCAACAAGCCAGCGAGATCGCGGCTCAGGCCGAGCCGCGCCAGCACACGCTGCACGACAAGATCGGTGCGATGCTCGGGCATGGGATAGGCGGGAACCTGCCACCCGCGCAACCGCAGACGATCGGCCAGATCGTAGAGCGTGAAGCCCGGTCGAGCGCCCTTCTTGATGGTCCAGGTGCAGCCGGGAATTCCGCCGTGTCCGTCGTAAATCATTTCGAACATGCCGAGCTTTTTCAGTTCGCCGGCGAGCCAGGTTCCGACGTCGGCGCAGCCTTGCGTGATCTTGGCATAACCCTCGCGGCCGAGACGAACGAGGTTGTAATACTGCGCGGCGATCTGGCCTCCGGGACGCGAGAAGTTGAGAGCGAAGGTCGGCATGTTGCCGCCCAGGTATTTCACTTTGAAGATCAGTTCTTCGGGAAGATCACGGGCTTCGCGCCAGATCGCCCACCCACAGCCGAGCGGCGCGAGGCCGAACTTGTGGCCGGAAACATTGATCGACTTGACGCGTGGCAGGCGGAAATCCCACACGACTGAGTGATGAATGAAGGGCGCGATGAAGCCGCCACTGGCTGCATCCACGTGGATGGGAATGTCGAGGCCGTGTTCCTCTTCGAGATCGTCGAGCGCCACGGCAACGGCCTGCACCGGCTCATATTGCAGTGTGTAAGTGACGCCGAGTGTGGGAACAACGCCGATCGTGTTTTCGTCACAGCGCTGGATGACTTCCTCAGGACTCATCATCAGGCGCTTGCCTTCGCAGGGAATTTCGCGCAGTTCGACGTCGAAGTAGCGGGCAAACTTGTGCCAGCAAATCTGCACCGGTCCGCAAATCAGGTTGGGCCTGGTCGCCGGTTTGCCCGCCAGTTGCCGCTTCTTGCGCCATTTCGTTTTCAACGCCAGCCCGCCGAGCATGGCGGCTTCGCTCGATCCAGTGGTCGAACATCCCATGGTGTTGGCGGCGTCAGGCGAGTTCCACAGGTCGGCAATCATGTGAACGCAGCGGGATTCGAGTTCCGCCATTTGCGGATACTCGTCCTTGTCGATCATGTTCTTGTCGATGCATTCATCCATGAGCTTGCGAATTTCCGGCTCAACCCACGTCTGGCAAAACGTGGCGACGTTCTGGCGCGAGTTGCCGTCGAGCAGAAGTTCGTCGTGTACGAGTTGATAGGCGGCGTTGGGATCGCTCTCCTGCCGGGGCATTCTGTACTTGGGCAGGGGATGCGGAAGGAAGCTGGTGCCGAATACCTGGTCGTCAAGATCTGGAATGTCTTCCTTGCTGTGGATGGCCATGGTGTCTCCTCGGGCCTCGAATCAAATGATGACGAGTGAGTGCACGACGAACGCGTGGGTAGTTTGCGACATCGGTCGGCGAGTTGTCGAACCGTGATTGTAGCCAGTGATCGGCGGAGCGGGGAGTCGCTAGTTCAGGGGACGGGGAGGCACTGGGACCGCCAGTCTCCGGCACATCGTCTATGCGACTATCTAGACATCAGGTATTCGACTTCTGCTTCGATTTCCGCAATCGCGATTGGCGGCATCTTCACTTGTTGCAGTTGCTGGTTGAGTTGCGACAGGCGCGTTGTCTTGAATTGCTTCCACTCGCTAACCTCGGCCTTCATCGCTTCAGTCGACATTTTGTAGAGTTCGGTCGCCTGTGCCGGCACCGTGCGGTCGCTGCTTTCGACAACTCGCAGCGCCGATGCGAGGCCGGTGTTTGCCTTGTCCAATCCCATTGCGGCGCCGTTGCCAGTAAGAATCTTCTGCATCGCGGTGGCGGTTTCTGTGGCGCTTGCTTTCAGGTCGGCCTGTTCTAATGAGAGCTTCGATTGCAGATCGGAGAGTTGTTTCTGCACCGAATTGATCTCCGCCAGCGCGCGGCGACTCTGCAGAGTGTCAGCATAAATCTTGCGGCCTAGTTCGAGTTGTTGCTCCAATTCGAGAGCGGTCGCTGTAGACCTGGGATCCATGCTCACTTGAAGCGGTTGCGTCTGCATCCTTCCGTCGACCGTGAGGCGGACTTCGTAATCTCCTGGAGTTGCGCGCGGGCCGTGCGGTGCGCCATATTCGTCCTCGATTTCATCGTCATCGGTTTCGCCGGAGCCGCCCAAGGCGAGATTCCAAACGAAGCGATGCATTCCCGCAGTTTTCTCTAGAACCAACGGGGCAGGGAACCACCGTTCTGCGATGGGCAGCGGCGGATATTTCGGTGCTTGCTTGTCGCCGGATGAGAAACTTCGAATCAGATTGCGCTTTGCGTCGAGAATCTCGAGTTTGACCTGCGCCGCGCCCGACTTGAGCACATAGTCGATGACGGCGCCGTTCGGAGGATTCTCCGCCGTCGGTTCCTCGGGCGGAAGCGGAGTGCCGAGGAAACTGTCGTTATCGATGCGCACGGCGCTGGCAGGACGATACAGCCACGCCGCTGTCGCCTGCTCAGAGTCACGCACCTGGCGCAGCGGCGTGATGTCATCCAAGATCCAGAATGAGCGACCGTGCGTGGCAACGATCAGATCGTCGCCGTGAATCGCCATGTCGCGGATCGAAGTGATGGGCAAATTCGATTGCAGTGATTGCCAGTGGTCGCCGTCGTCGAATGAGACATGGATCCCGAATTCCGTTCCGGCAAAAAGCAAGCCCCGCGTATGCGGATCTTCGCGGACCGCCCGCAAGAACGACGGATCGGAAACGCCGTCAGTAATCGCCTGCCACGTTGCTCCGTAATCGCGTGTGCGGTAAAGGTAGGGCGCGCGATCATCGACGCGATGCCGGTCGACCGCGGCATACGCTTCCGCGGGATTGAAGTGCGAGGCTTCAATCAGAGAGACCCGGCTCCAGTTCGCAATGGCTTTCGGCGTCACATCCTTCCAACTTTTCCCGCCGTCGCGAGTGAGATGAATCAGGCCTGTGTCGCTGCCTGCCCAGATCAGGCCTCCGTCAAGAGTTGAAGGTGCAATCGTGAACACCACGCCATAGCCGCGTTGCTTGGCGTTGTCGATTGTTGCCGGTCCTGCTTCTTTTTCCTTACCACTCTGGGGGAGAACGGGCACGGCTCCAGTGAGATCGGGACTGATCGTCTCCCAGTGCAGGCCGCCATCTGTCGTCTTCATCACATACTGCGTCCCCAAGTACAAAGTCTTTTTGTCGAATGGAGAAAACAACAGCACAGGTACCCAGGGATCGCGGTATTTGCGCGCAGTAATGTCGGAACCAAAACTGGGCATGGGCCATGGTGTAATGTCCTGGCTGAACGATGTGCGCACGTCGAATCGGGCCACGCCTCCGTAGGTTTGGCTTACGTAAAGAATGTTCGGGATCGTTGGGATCAGGTGCAATGTATCCGGCTTCGCTGCCGCTGGGCAGGAACCAGTCGCGCGGCGTGATGCGTCCGTGGTCGGTGCGGCTGAAAACGGCGGCGCTTCCGCTGTCCTGCTGCGTGCCGTAGACCACATACGGAAAGCGGTCATCGGTGATCACGTGGTAGAGCTGCGCTGTAGGCTGGTTGAACCATGAACTCCACGTTTTGCCGTAATCGACGCTGATGCTGGTTCCCTGATCGGTGGCCAGAACAATGCGCGCGGAGTTTTTTGGATCGACCCAAATCTGGTGATAATCGTCTCCGCCGGGCGCGCCGCGAACAACAGAAATTGATTTGCCGCCGTCTTCGGATCGGTAGAGCGCGACGTTGGGCACGTAAAACACGTCAGCATTCTGCGGATCGATCGTGATGTTGCCGAAGTACCAGGCGCGACTGGTCAGCCGTTTGTCGGCGTTTTCAAGAGTCCATGTGTCGCCTCCATCGTCGGAGCGATAGAGTCCAGATTTCTGCGCATCATCAATGAGCGCATATACCCGCTTGCCGTTCGCGGAAACCGCGACTGCCACGCGACCCCATTGTCCGTCGGGCAGTCCGGCGTCGGTTAAGTGTGACCACGACTGGCCCGCGTCCTGCGACCGATAGATTCCGCTGCCAGGCCCGTCGATCGGCCCATACGTGCTCCACGGTGGACGCCTCGTGTGCCAGGTGCCCGCGAATAAAACATTCGACGCATCGGTGGCAATCGACAAGTCCGAGGCCCCCGTGTCAGGACCTTGATCCAGAACCTTCGCCCAGTGCGCGCCTCCATCTGAGGACTTGAACACACCGCGCTCGTCATTCGGGCCGTAGGCATGGCCGAGAGCGCCTACATAAACAATGTTCGGATTCTGCGGATCGACAACAATGCGGCTGATCTGGCGCGTATCGCGCAGTCCAATGTTTTGCCAGATCCTGCCTGCATCGGTGGATTTGTAAACTCCGTCGCCGGATGCGAGGTTCGAGCGAATGTCCGACTCGCCTGTTCCAGCGTAAATGATTTTCGAATCTGATGGCGCCACCGCCAACGCGCCGATGGAGGCGACGCGTTCGTTGTCAAAAATCGGACTCCAGACAACTCCGCCGTCGGTGGTCTTCCAGATGCCACCATCCACTGCGCCAAAGTAGAACGTGTTCGCGTCGCCAGCGACGCCGGCCGCCACGACAGCACGTCCGCCGCGAAACGGGCCGATCAGCCGCCATTTGAGGCCACCGAATAATTCGGGGGAGGGAACCGACTGCGCCGACGTTGAGGGTAAGCTCAATCCAAAGAGAATTGCGGCAAAGAGTGCAAGAGTCAATTTGCGCGAGGTCGGAGTCATCATGTTTGCGGTTCGACTAGTGTAACGAATGAAAGAAACCCGCGCACGAAATGAACCGAAATCGGACGGGCGCCAGCGGAGATAGCTAGTCACCGCCGCCGATTTCCTTGCCAAACCGCGGATTCATTCTGGTAGAGTTCGTAAGCTATGCGACTCCTCCGGAGCTTCCTTTTTGTGTTCATTCTTGCCGGCGCCATCCTGGCGCAAAACGTGAAACCTCTGACCGAACGCCTCGCGGAGCAGAACGCTCTGTTCGACGAGCAGTACGAGTCTGATCTGCGAAACTCTCCGGAGCGCGCCACGGCCTTTGGCGACTACCGTTACAACGACAAGCTCGGGGATCGCTCTCTGGCTGCCATCGTCGAACGAAACAAAACTGACCATTCTTTTCTCGCGCGACTCGACGCGATTCCGACGACCGGGTTCTCGGACCAGGACCAACTCTCCCACGACCTCCTGGTGCGCGTTCTGCAACAGCGCATCGCCGATTTCAACCTCAAAGAATATGAGATGCCGATCAACCAGCAGAACGGCGTCCACACTGGCCTCGCGGACCTGCCGCTTTCCGTTCCATTCGACTCGGTGAAGCATTACGAGGATTACATTTCGCGTCTGCATCAGATTCCGAGAGTGCTCAGCCAAACCACCGAAGTGCTCCGCGCCGGGATGAAAGACAAACTCATGCCGGTCCGATTCCTGATCGAGAAGCTTCCAGTGCAGTGCCAGGGCATCATCGATGCCGATCCGTTTCTGATGCCGACGAAAAAATATCCTGCGAGCATTTCGCCAGAAGACCAGAAACGCCTGACGCAGCAGATCACCGACGCGATCAATACGGACGTAATTCCCGCCTATAAGACCTTCGCGGAGTTTCTGCGCACGGAATACGCGCCGCAAGGCCGCACGACTCTTTCGGTCGAATCCTTGCCAAATGGCGAGAAGCGCTATCAGAACGACATTTACGGCCGCACCACTACGCATATGACGCCGGATGAAATCCACCAACTCGGGCTGCGCGAGATTGACCGCATTGAGGCTGAAATGACGGCGGTTGCCAAGAAGGCGGGATTCGCTGACCTCGCCTCGTTCCGCGCATCACTCAAGACGAATCCGAAATACATTCCTACATCGGCCGAACAGATCCTCGACGACTTCCGGCACTACATTGCGCAGATGGAGCCGAAGCTTCCGCAATTATTTACGCTGCTTCCCAAATCGCCGGTGACGGTCGAAGCCATTCCTGCGTTTCAGGCTGCGGCCGCAACTCATTACGTGACGGGAACGCCGGATGGCAAGCGGCCCGGGCGCGTGGTGGTTGCGACTTCAAACTTTGCGGAGCGATCGCTCATCGACGATGAGGCGACGGCTTACCATGAAGGCATTCCTGGACATCACATGCAACTGTCGGTGCAGCAGCAGCTCGTCGGAATGCCAAAGTTCCGGCTCCACGGTCTTGGCTTCAACGCCTACATCGAAGGATGGGCTTTGTACGCCGAGCAACTGGGGAAAGAAGTCGGCTTCTACCAGGATCCGGTTTCGGACTATGGACGTCTGTCGTCAGAACTTTTCCGCGCGGTGCGCCTGGTCGTCGATACCGGCATTCACGCGAAGGGATGGAGCCGCGATCAAGTCGTAGACTTCATGCGGAAATCGGGCGCGGTCGATGAGCCCACGATCCAGTCCGAGACTGACCGCTACATTGCATGGCCGGCACAGGCTCTCAGCTACAAGCTGGGACAACTCAAGTTCCGCGAATTGCGCGAGCGCGCGGAGAAGGAATTGGGACCCAAGTTTGACATCCGAAAATTCCACGACGAGATGCTCGACGGCGGCACTCTTCCGCTCGATCTACTCGAGGCCCGTACAGACAAGTGGATTGCTGAGCAGAAAGCAAAGTGAGCGGCGGAACAAGCGCCGTTATTGCTGAATCGTTTGGCCCGCGTGCGGATGAACCTGCTCGTCTTTGATGAGGCCAGCGTCCCAGCCTCCGCCGAGCGCTTTGACCAGATAAACAGAACTGACCATCTGCTCGCCGAGCAATTGCGTCTCCAGGCGTTCGCTGCTGAGGAGAGTCGTCTGGGCGGTGATGACGTCGAGGTAACTCGTGACGCCGCCAATGTAGCGATTGTTGGCGATGTCGAGAGCGCGGCGCGCGTCTTCGACCGCCGCGCCTTGCGTGGAGAGCGCTCGCGAGAGAGTGCTCAGGTTGCTGATGCCATCCTCGACCTCCTGGAATGCGGTGAGCACAGACTGGCGGTAGTTGGCGACGGATTGATCATAGGCGGCGCGGGCCGCAGCGAGATTCGCGCGATTTCGTCCACCTTGGAAAATCGGTTGCAGGGCATCCGCGCCCAACGACCAGAAGAGACTGGGAGCATTGAAGAGCGTCGTGATGTCTGCGCTCTGCAGTCCTCCCGCGCCACTCAAAGTGACGTGGGGATAGAATGCACTTCGTGCGATGCCGATCTGTGCGTTCTGATAGGCGACTTGGCGTTCGGATGTAGCAATGTCAGGACGGCGCTCGAGTACATCGGACGGCACTCCGAGCGGAACTGGCGGTGGCGTGGCATGTAGTGGCACGACAGGAATGCTAAAGCTGGACGCGGATTGACCCACCAGCACCGCGATGGCATGTTCATACTGAGCGCGCGACTGTTGCACCAGGGAAAGTTGCGAGATCGTGGAGTCAAGTAACGTGGCCTGCTGCGCAACTTCGAGGCCGCTGGCAATGCCGCCATCGTGGCGTTTGTTGACCAGGTCCAGTCCCTTGCGCTGAACCTCAACCGATTCATTCACCACCTTGTACTCGGCATCGAGTTCACGCAGCGTGAAATAGTCGGCGGCAAGTTCAGCCGTCAGGACTAACTGCACGTTGCCGAGATCGGCGGCGGTTGATTGCAGAGAGGCGTTGGCTGCCTCTACGTTACGCCGTACGCGCCCGAAGAGATCAGGTTCGTAGCTGAGAGAGAATGGGATCGTGTACACGTTCTGCGTATAGGGAAGAACGGGCTGCGGCACTCCATTGATGACGGCGGGCGAAGCGCCATTGAGCGGACGATTGCCGGAGCCGCGCTCGCGCACTGCGCTGGGATCGGTCGCGAGTTGCGGAAAATAATCCGCCGTGGCAACACGTGCGAGCGAACGAGCCTGATTCAATCTTCCACGCGCTGCTTCCAGAGACTGGTTGGCTTGGAGCAATTGCTGCTCGTAACCGTCGAGCGAAGCATCGTGGAACACCTGCCACCATGTGCCTTTCGGGATCGCGTCCTTGGGAGCGGCCTCTTCCCATGGCGGTTCAGTCTTCCACGCATCCGGCGCAGGCGCGGGCGCAGGAGGTCGGCTGTAGCGCGGACCGACTGTGCACGCCGCGGTCAGGGCTGCGAGTGCGAGGGTAGCCGAGATGGCGAGACGCTTCACTGCGCGTTACCTTTCTGCTTCTGAGGATCGGCGTTCGAAGCGCTCCCGCTCGCCGGTGTCTGTGGCGGCTGAGGCGGCGCCTGCGCGACGTTCACCTGCTGACCTTCTTCCAGCGAGTCGGAAGGATTGATAACAATCCGGTCGGCCGTCGAGACTCCGCCTAGAATTTCAAGAGTCGTGCCGTAGTCTTTCCCTATATTAATTTGGCGCAACTGGACTTTATTGTCCGGGCCCACGACGGCGATGCGCGCGCCCTCCGCGCGGAAAAGCATCGCATTCACCGGAACGGTCACTTTGTTGACGTTGGAACCGACGGCAAAGTGAACTTCTCCGAAGGAGCCGGGCAACAAGCGACCGTCTTTGTTGGGCACGTCGACTTCCGTCAGTAGGGTTCGAGTGTTGGGATCGATGGACTCGGCGGTGCGCGCAACCTTGGCGGAAAACTTCTGGCCAGGAAATTCCTGCAGCGTGACGTTCGTGTTCGCCCCAACCTTTATGAACGGCGCATAAGCTTGCGGGACGCTGGTGTAAACGCGGAGAGGATCGACTCGAGCGAGATCGAAAAGTTCGCGTCCTGCGGCGCCAGCGCCGGCATTGATGAGCGCGCCCGGATCGACGTTGCGGCGAGTGAGCACGCCAGAAAAGGGAGCGTAAACGTCTTTGAACCCCTCGAGTTGTTCGAGGCGGCGCACGTTGGCGTCGGCCGAGGCAAGGTTCGCCTGGCTCTGTTTGTATGCGCTCGCTTGCTGGTCAGCTTCTTGCGCGGAGACAGAATCGGTTTTGCGCAGGTTCTCCCAGCGGTCGGCACTGATTTTCGCGAGTTCGAGTTGTGCCACGATTTGCTGGCGGGCGGCGCGAGTCTGATCCAGTTCCTGATCGATTTCGGGCGTATCGATTTTCGCCAGCAACTCGCCCTTGTTCACGTGGCTTCCAATGTCTTTGTACCAACGAACGAGATAGCCGCTGGTGCGGGCGTAAATCGGAGATTCCTCATAGGCCTGAAGCGAACCGGGCAGCACGAGATCTTCGTCAGGTTTCTCCGCCAACGGATGCACGGTCGCCACGGTGGGAATCGTCTCTCGCTCCGTCTCTTTCGCGAGCGCGCGATCGTGGCTGGCGTGGTCCAACAGAGTCATCGCTCCTGCAACGATCAGAACGAGCAGAGCTACGCCTACGATCATCAGCGCCTTGCGCGGAGACGCTGGAGGCAGTTCGGGCGGACGCTGGATGGTCGGCGGCTGGTGCCGAGAGTGTTCTCGCAGCGCGGCGATCTCTTCGTCGCGCTGAGCCTGAGTGCTCAAATGGTGAGACTCATCCTGGCCCTGCTGCGACGTGTGACCGTCGCTCGAGTCGCTCGGCTTTGCTTCAGCCGTGTTCTGATTTCGTTGGTTCTCTGCACTCATGCTCGACTCCGATTCCCCTCGAAAAATCTTTAGAGTTTCCTTGTCTACTCCTGTTGCGGCCTGGCGCGCCGGGCTTCGAGCCGGCTGTGGAATATGGCAAATACGCTAGGTACAAAAAATAGTGTCGCGACCGTTGCGAACAATAATCCCCCGATGACCGCGCGGCCCAGCGGCGCATTCTGCTCGCCGCCCTCGCCCAGTCCAAGAGCCATGGGCACCATGCCGATGATCATCGCCAGAGCGGTCATCAGAACCGGGCGTACGCGTGTGTAGCCAGCGGCGACGGCGGCCTTGACCGCGGGAACGCCTTCGCCCATTTGTTCGCGCGCGAAGCTGACCATCAGAATCGAGTTAGCGGTTGCGACGCCCATGCACATGACCGCGCCGGTAAGCGACGGCACATTCATTGTGGTTCGCGTCAGCAGAAGGAACCAGCAGATTCCGGCCAACGCTCCCGGCAGGGCCGCGATGATAATGAACGGATCAAGCCACGACTGAAAGTTGATCACGATCAACAAATAAACAAGCAGGATCGCGCCTGCCAGCCCCGCGGCCAATCCGAAGAAGGATGACCGCATGGTGGCGACTTGGCCGCGCACAACGAGATGAGTGCCGCGCGGCAAATGGCCGTCGAACGTTTTGAGAACTTTGTCGGTCTCGGCGGCCACGGCACCGAGGTCGCGATCTTGCGTGCTGGCGTAGACGTCGATGACCGGCTGTACGTTGTAGTGGTTCACGGTCGCCGGCCGCGAAACCGGAGACACCTGCACCAGATTGCCCATCAGTTGCGGGCCCTGGCGCGAGATTACAGGGATGTCCATCAGGTCCTGCAGGTGGGTCATGCGATATTGCGGCGCCTGCACTGCGACCTGGTAGGTAACTCCGTTCTTCGGGTTGAGCCAGAAATTGGGCGAAGTCTGGAAGCTGCCGCTCAACGAAACCAGCGTGCTCTGGGCCACGTCGCGTGCCGTGAGTCCAACTTGAGTTACACGCGTGCGATCGATATCCATGTGCAGCGTGGGCAGCGATAGCAACTGTTGAACGTGCACATCGGCGGCGCCGGGGATGTGCCGCATCTTATTGGCGATCTGCTGGGCGATGGAATAGTTGCTCTGCATGTCGGTGCCAACGACCTGCACATCTATGGGCGCGGGCAACCCGAAGTTGAGAATCTGCGTGACGATGTCGGCAGGCTGAAAGAAGAATTCAACGCCGGGGAAGCGCCGCGGCAGAAACTCGCGAAGCTGCCGCATGAGGTTGGCAGTCGGCGGATGGTGCTCTGGGTCGAGCGCAATGAGGATCTCGGCATCACTGGTGCCGATGGTCCCATTCGAACTGTACGACTGGTTGATGCCGGAGTTGGGCAGGCCGATGTTGTCGAGAATCGTCTGCAATTGACCGTGCGGAATCTGCTCCCGAAGAGCGCTTTCAATCTCGTCGCAGAGGCGTGCTGTTTCTTCCACGCGCAATCCAGTGCGGGCGCGCACATGCAGCTTCAGCAGGCCCGCGTCCACTTGGGGGAAGAAATCCTGCCCCAGAAAGCTGTAGAGTCCGAGCGAGAGCACGCAAAAAATCATGAAACAAGCGACGAAGACACCTCGATGCTCGAGAGTAGTTTCCAGCAGCGCCTCATAACCTCGACGAAAATCTTCAAACTTGCGTTCGAAGCCACGCTGAAAGCGGCCCAGAAAAGTTCTTGGCGCCTCGGCACGGTGCTCGTGACCGCGCATGATGTACATGACGAGCGTGGGGATGAGAGTTCGAGACAGCAGATAACTGGCCAGCATGGCGAAGCTGACGGCCTCGGCCAGCGGCACGAAAAGAAATTTCGCGACGCCCGTCAGGAAAAACATGGGAACGAAGACAATGCAGATGCTGAGCGTAGAAACGAATGCCGGTACGGCGATCTGTTGCGCGCCATCGAGGATGGCCTGTCGCATTTCCTTTCCCATCGCCAGATTGCGCTCGATGTTCTCGATTTCGACGGTGGCGTCATCGACGAGGATTCCGACGGCGAGCGCAAGGCCGCCCAGCGTCATGATGTTGATGGTCTGGCCGATCGCGCCCAGCAGAATGATGGAGACAAAAATCGACAGCGGGATCGAGATGGATATGACAATCGTAGGCCGCCAATCTCCGAGGAAGATGAGAATCATGATTGCAGTCAGAGCTGCGGCGATCAGGCCTTCGCGCAATACGCCTTCGATGGAGGCGCGCACGAATAACGATTGATCGAACAGCGCAGAGATCTTCAGTTCCGGGGGAAGGGCTTGGGCCGCCTGTTGCACGATGCTCTTGACTCCGGCCACGATCTGGAGAGTCGATGCATTGCCGTTTTTGTAGATCGACATCAGCGCGCCGCGGTTCCCGTCCTGGCGAACAATGTTGGTCTGCGGCGCGAAGCCGTCGCGAATGTGTGCGACGTCGCGCATGTAAAGCGTGGAACCGTTGGTGGTCTTGACGGGAAGGTCGTTCAACTCAGCGATCGTTCCGGGCGTGCCGTTCATCTCGACGCTGTATTCGAGAGGCCCTAGTTTGATCGTACCGCTCGGAAGAATGATGTTCTGTGCATTGACGGCAGCCACGATGTCATCCGGCGAGAGGCCATAGGCCTGCAGTTTCGGCAAATCCAGGTCGACTTGAATCTGGCGAATCTTGCCGCCGTAAGGATACGGCGTGGCCGCTCCCGGAACTGTCGCCAGAAAATTCCGCAGGAAGTTTTGCCCCAGATCGAACAATTCTTGTTCGGGCAAAGTCTTGCTGCTCAGGCCGAGTTGAACGATGGGCGTAGTCGAGGCGCTATAAGAGATGATCAGCGGCGGCGTCGTGCCAGGGGGCAAACCGCGCACAGTGGTCTGGCAGATGGCAGTGATCTGGGCAATGGCTCCCTGAACGTTAGTGCCCGGCCGAAAGAAAATCTTGATGATGCCCAGTCCATATACGGACTGAGATTCCATGTGCTCAATATCGTTGACAGTGGTCGTAATGCCGCGCTCGGAGTTGGCCACGATGCGGTTCGCCATGTCGTCGGGCGAAAGGCCGGTGTAGAACCAGACCACCGATACCACGGGAATGTCGATGTCGGGAAAGATGTCGGTCGGCGTGCGCAGAATTGTGATGGGCGTCAGAATAATTATCACGAGCGCCATCACCACAAATGTGTAGGGACGTCTGAGGGCTAAGGCAACTATCCACATCGGTCAAAGACCACTCCAAAGGTCGAATGCAATCGTCGCGATGTTTTTGCCCCAAGCTGTACCGATCCACCTTAGATTCGATACTCGCCGTATCGGATTCTAAATGCTTGGCACCAATTATATGGTAGGGTATGACAATGCGCAAAAGATCGGAGCGCGTGGCGCGGGCCGAAAACGGTGATGGGAAGCGTCATCCGGGGCGTCCACGCAGCGAACAGGCGCGGTTGGCGATTCTTCGCAGCACGCTGAAAGCTCTGGCGGAGAACGGATTTTCCGATCTCACGATTGAAGGCGTGGCCGAGCGGGCGAGCGTGGGAAAGGCGACCGTCTACCGGTGGTGGCCCGACAAAGGCGCGCTCATCGCGGATGCGTTCGCGGCCAGCACCATCAGAAAACTGCACTTCCCCGACACAGGTTCCGTCGATACCGACATGAGCCAGCAGATGCGGCAACTTGTGAAAATCTTTAGCAGCCAGCGGGGCCGCATTGTCTCGGCTATACTTGCGGCCGGCCAAAGCGACCGGGATTTGATCGCAGCCTTCCGTGATCGGTTCATGATGCCGCGGAGGCTCGAGGCGTATGCGACATTGCGGCGTGGGATTCTGCGCGGCGAGTTGCGCAAGAATCTCGACCTCGACTTGCTGCTCGATTCACTCTACGGACCGATCTACATGCGGTTCCTGATTCGTCATGATCGCCTGACTCCCAAGTTTGTAGATGGTCTTTGCGCACTCGTATTGGGCGGAGCCCGCCCTCGCCAGAAGGCCAAGGCGCAAACGCGCCGATCAAGTTAGTCTGCGTGCGTTAGTCGTTACCGGTAATTCCCGGCCAATCATCCGTGCGGAACGGCGATGCCGGGAGCCCGTCTTTACCGAACAAGTTGCAGGCCGGGCTGTCGCCCCATGCGTAACGAACCGCCACCGGCTTCGGAACGTCAGGACTCGAGACGACCACTGTGTCGCCGTCAATCCGCGCATCGGCCCAATGGAACTTTCGGTCGTCCCCGGCGATGGCAAAACCCTGCAGGGCGGGTTCTCCGTGCGCGTCGAGCCCGGAATCTACGTGAGAAAAGTGGATGCGGATTTCATTGCCGTTCGTCTGCATCGATTCATACAGAGGTCCCGAATATTCGCCGGGCTGTTTGTAAGTGGTTCCCAACGCCCAGAGGGCAAGGCGTTGTCCGACTTCAAACTTGCGCGGGGGATGAAGATTCTTCGGATCGCCTACGTCAATCGTCACGGCTAGCCCTGTGTGCGGCAGTTGCTTCACGGTCATCAGTTCGGCCTCGCGCAGTTCGGCCCAAGCAGATTCGCCTGGTTCTTCGGGGATCGCTCCGTGATTGGGAAGCTGTACGATGAGGAATTGCAGGTCGGGCTGATGGGCGGCGTCGCGCCAGTTCTTGATCAGAGTTGGAAGCAGCTTGCGATACTGATGCGCCTTCAAGGCGTTACTCTCTCCTTGATACCAAAGCGCGCCGCGAAATTCATACGGTAGCAATGGAGTGATCATTCCCTCGTAGAGACCAGAGACAGGCATCGGCGCGTATTCGAGCGTTGTCAGGTTTTCGATCGAGAAGCCCGTGAGCGTGTTTTGCGTGAGAGGCAACACGACGCCCCATCCATCCTGGCGAAGATCGCGGAACAAGATCGTGACGGGCTGCCACTCGGGCGTTGCCTTCATCAGCGGTGCGGCGTAGTCGTCGTAGTCTGTGATTGTGGACTGCTTCGACCGAAAGCGAAACGATCCATTTCCTCGGACCCAGAAGCGGATTCCCGCGTAAGACGTGAGGTCGATCGAGGATCCATCGAGTTTGTAATTCGCCGAAAGAATCGCGTCTTGCGTTCCATCGAGGAGGCCCGTGACTTGCGCCGCCAAGCCGGTGGTGCCGTGGCCGGGCGAGATCAGGTCGAAAGTGCTGTTGGGCGCGGCGTCCCAGCTGTAGGAAAATGATCCGCCAGTGGCGAGGCGCGAGGAACCATCATTGAAGTTTGCCAATATTTTTCCGGCGGAGTCCGGCGACTTGGGAAGCAGTTCGAAATCGTCAAATTCGAGGTCGAACGAGAGCGGTTTCTCGGCAAAGGACTTCTCGGCAGGAGTCGCATGATTCCATTCGTCCAGGATCGGCCGTAGCTGCGCGTCTGCCTGTAGGGATTCCGGCGAGATCCACTCCTGGATTGAAGTGCCGGGCCACGCGCTCTCGACAACGCCGACGGGCACGCCCAGTCTGCGATAAATTTCGCGCGCGAAATAGTAGCCAACGGCGGAAAACTCTTTTGCATTGTCGGGAGTGCAAAGTTCCCAGTGAGCAGGCAACGTGTCTTGCTGCGGCGAAACCGCAATCTTCTTGGGGACAGTGAAGAGCCGGATCTCCGGATAGTTGGCCTGAGGAATCTCCTCGGCCGCTCCCGCGGAACCGCTGAGGGAATAAGTCATGTTCGATTGGCCAGACGCAATCCAGACTTCTCCGATCATCACATCTCTTATCGTGATCTGTTTTTTCCCCTGAACTGTCAGCGTGAAGGGTCCGCCGGCTGCCAGCGCCGGCAGATGAACGCTCCATGCGCCTTGCGCATTGGCAGTGGATGTTGCATCGCGCCCGGCGAGGCGCGACGTTACTCTTTCGCCCGGATCGGCCCTTCCCCAGATGTGAATCTCGCGGCCACGCTGCAGCACCATGTGATCGCTGAAAAGCGTGGGCAGGGTGGGATCCGCCCAGCAATTTCCAGCGGACGCGACGAGACAAAGAACTGCTGCAATGATTACTCTGCGATGGAACGGCGACAAATCAATGCTGAAATTCATCTCTCCTCGCAACTCAGTTTGTCGTTAGAAGTCGCTCGCGCTTCGAAACGTAAGGATACACAAACAGGGAACCTCATGGCCCACTGAGTGTCGCGTGTATCTGGCGGCGCTCGCACTACCCGACGAGATCCGAGTCGCCCTTAACCGGCTCCGCAGGTCTTTCGGTCATGCTGAACAGGCCGATTCGGCTTAAGGCCCGAGGCACTAGAAGGAGAAATGCCTTGCCACGCAAGCTATTTCAGGGTTTCCGCATCGCACTAAGTTGCACACAATTCGCTCAGAATGCCCGCTTTTTCGTCTCCCATGCGACATTCGCTGACTAAGCGCCGGACGGCTCTTTTCGCTTTTGGACCGGTTTTCGAAAGAAATAAAAAAAAACATTTGGATAGTCGCTCGGAATGGGGTATTTTGGCCGACATCGAAGTTTGGAGCAGGGCTCGGGTTTCACAGAACCTTAGATCTGGGGACATTAGGGTCTCGCCAATGGAAGACATCCCCTGCCTTCCGGGAAAGATTTCGGGTGAAGTGACGGGCCGTCGGCTCTGAGAGGAATCCTGCCGTGAAATGTCCTCGCCTCGCCGCATTGGTCGTGTTTTCTCTTTGCAACTGTCACCTGAACGGGGCTGCTGGAAAATTGCCCAACACCCGCCCGCCCGCGGCCTCTTCCGCAGTCGAATCTTCTTCGGCGGACGGAACTGTTGCAGCGCCCGCGGAGTTCATGATCCCCGGCCCATTGCGATCGCTCGAGCGCATGGCGGGCATCAGTCAAAAAGTTACGCCGGATGAGGTCATGCCCCTGCTGAGCCGGAACGTCTTCAGCCAGGGATTTGAGGTCTCGACGCGACCGACCGAGTTCCTGATCCTGTTGCGGCGATACATGGTGCAAGCGCGGGAGCTGAACGCTCTGGCCGCAAATAGCGGCATGACGATTCAGGTGTCGAATTGTGCGGAGGCACAGCCGCTGCTCCACATTCTCGGTTATCGCGTTCGTGCGACGTGCGGAGAGCCCGGCACGTTGCTGCAAACGGACGATCCCGAGAGAGCCTTCCTGTCCATCGACTCCGGGTTCCCTCTGCCTGAACTCGAACGGACGCTGCAGGGCGGCAAACCCTTCGAATATGCGTATCCGTCGTCTCCTGTGCCGGTCATGTTTGCCGACAGCGACTGGACCATGGCCAGCAAGAAAAACTACAAAGAAAGCAGCAACGATCTAATCGATACGATCCTTAACGATGAGGGGATCGCGCGCCTATATTGGGCTCTGTCAAAACTCGACCCCGAGACCAGCAAGTTCCTGCAACGATCGATCGGGATCAAGAAACTTCTCCCGTACGCCGCAGTGCTGGACTTTTACGGGAGAGAGCTGTGCGTCAACGGCGATCACGTGCTCGTGCCGGGAGGAAGCGGCGCGGAGGCTGCGTGGAGTGATTTAGTGGGAGCCAGCCCGGCGTCCCCGGCGCAGTTTGTAGAGAAGTTGCTGGCCAGAGACAGAGGCTGGCTGGCGGCTTATTTTGACGCAATTTCGCGGGCCAGCCAACCGCAACAGGTGTACTTTACCGAATCTCACCGGCTAAAGCGCTTTTACGACGCGCTGCGCACTCCAAATCCAAATGCTAAGGCGACGCGAGGCAGCTTCAGACCTGCGCCTGGATTGGTGCTTCTCACGGCTCGTCTTCAGTTCGACAGTAACGGACAGCCCCATGTTCCGGGGAATCTCGCGGCGTGGAGAGACATTCTTCTTCAGGCGCGCAACACGAACGTCTTTAGCAAATCGGAGATAAAGACCGGTAGTTTGAAGGATCCCGACCACCTGGTGCAGGTGATGTTCGCACTGTCTCGAGTGCCAACCGATAGCGGTCCGCTTCAGATATTCATGGCGCTCAGCGAACTCGATAGCAGACGATCTCCGGAACGTCGCCTCGCTCCCGAGACTGTCCGACTGCTGGCGCGGAAGTTCGAAGACTTCAGCGATCAGTACAAGATGTTTTCCGAGTTTCCGGAATTAAGCGACAGGTCGATCGCGCAGTTCATGGATGTGGTTCAAGATCTGAACGGCCTTCCGATGTCGATCCGCGGAAACGCTTTCGGAACCTTTCAAGCGAACGTTGGCATCTGGCAAATCCTGGCGCGTCAGGGACAGATTCCGACTGCACATCTGAACGACTCGTGGCAGGAGACGATCAAGCCATTCGCTTCAATTCGCTCCGCCCCGCAGTTGTACGACGCAGGCAGAGCCTCCCTTGGCGAACTCTTCCAACTTGCGACGGGAAAAACCAGGCCGTCACAGGATGAAATCGTCGACCTGCTTGCTGGACCGCGGCAGACGACAGAAGAAGGAATGAGGATGCACCGCGAAGTCGCGGACAGAATCCGGGCCGTCATGGCCGATCAGCGACTGGTTTCGCTCGACACACTTCTGACGCTGGGCGACGCGCTGCACCGCAAGAGTCAAGGGACGCCGCCAGAGGACTTCATCGTTCGACTGGCGTCGGAAACTCGCGAGTTCGAAATGCCTCAGCCCATCTTCTCCAACGGTGAGAGGTCGGAGTGGGCTGCCGGCGTCTTCAACGACCATCACACCGAAGTGCAGATGCGAACGGATGTGGCGAAGGTCTTGAAGTCTTCGACCGCTTCGAGGGGGCAGATTGAAGACGCGCGCGGACAACTGGCCTCGTTCCTCCGAGACACCCTCGTCGGTTTGAATTATGCATATTACGAGCCACCGGGTTCGCAGGCGCTGCACAACAACCCGCTGTTCGTTCGCTCCCACGATTTTGCCGGCGAAACGGTCAGCGGCATGAAGACGCTGTGGCAGGCGCCGGAACTTTTGGGGCAGGGCACTCCGGCGGGTGGTGGCGCGCATTTTGTTGGATCGCTCGCCGATCTGCCTTATGCGTTAGCAGAGATCGAGCAGGATTTCATCTCGCCTGACAACGTTCAGGCGCTCATCTGGAGAGAGTTGACGCCGGAACTGTTGACCAGCGCCATCTTGCCGAGATGGTGGAATGTCACTCCGACAGAGCTTCACGCCGTGGCACTGTACCAGAGCGCGGGAGAAGAACTGCTGACAGCCTCCGCAACCGACGACGCGCTGCGCAGCAAAGTGCTGACAATTCTGTCGGGTCGCTTGCTGCCAGAGCGACTGAGGCGAGTCGAAATGGACCTGCGCGCCGGGCGCGCCGCAGAACTCATTTCGCAGATGATGCCGGCAGACACCTTCTATCTAGAGGTGGAGTTCCAACGCGAGTATCCGGGGGAAGCAAGCCATGTAAGCGCCGCCGCTCAGGAATTGCAAGAGCTGACGGAGCAACATCCGGAGCAGGTGAACTGGAAGAAACTCTCCCATGACTTTGGCACGCCGCATCCCAGCCTCGCCGAGAACTACGGCCTCGAACTGCTGAATGTGGCGCCCATGCCGCCGTTTTCAGGATATTCGAGCCGGTTTCTGGCAGAGTCCTGGGACTCGCCGAATTTGTACTGGGCTCGTCTCGCGGATGAAGCGGGATATCCGCCGGTTGCGCTCAATCGCCTCATACCCGAACTGACCAGGCTCATGATTGCGAAGACCTTTGCCACCGACCTGGAAGATTGGCCGGCGTTGCTTCGCGCGATGCACGAGGCGGGAAAAGATTTTCGAGATGGGAAGATAGCTTCGCCGGTGCGACTGAGTTCTGCTCGTCCTTGAGTTCATCGTTCGATCGGAGTGAAGAAGAATCATTCGGAACGCCTGCAAAGTATGGGATCGCAAGTTAGGACTGGGAAACTATGGTCAGAAAACTCTTTCTGCTAACACTCATCCCTGCGATTGTATTTCTTGGGAACGAAACCGCGTTTGAAGCGCAGGAAAGCCCGGACGTTCATGTGGTAGTCAACCTGGTGCAGTTGAACGTAGCGGTGACCGACAAGAATGGAAACTACATCACGGGTCTGCGGCCCCAGGATTTTTCCATCACCGAAGATGGCATTTCAGAGAAGGCATCGACCTTTGCGGAGGGCAACGGGCCGGCTCGCAGTCTCGCCGAGATTGCGGGAAGCGCATCGACGGGCGACGCAGTCAGTCGTCCTGTTGCCGGAGCCTCGCCAGAGACGCTCGATTCGCTGGTAAGCGGGGCCAATGTGTTCGTTCTGTTTGATACGAGCGACTACATGTACCGCGGCTTCGTCTTCGCGCAAGACGCCATCACCGAATTCGTGCGCTCGCTTGAAAGTGCGGACAAAATTGCATTCTATTCGTATAGCCGCGATCTTTCTCGCGCCGCCACTCTTACCTCCGACCGGGGGGAAGTTGTGAAGGCCGTGCGGTCAACCGTCGCGGGAGATGAAGCTGCGCTCTACAACGCGCTTTTGCTGACGCTGAAAGATGCGGCGCAGAATACGGGCAGGAAGGTTGTCGTCGTATTCTCGAATGGTCCCGACAACTCAAGCGTCGTGCCGCCGGAGGATGTCGCCGAGTTCGCGCAATCAGCCGGAGTTTCGATCTATATGATCAGCACTCGGAAGGCCCAGCTTGAACCCGTGTCCACCGCGGTTTTCGAGCGGATGACGGCGGCTACCGGCGGCAAAGCTTACTTCGCGAAAGACTGGAGAGACGAGCACCGCGCGTTTGCATCGATACGCGATGACCTGGCTCATCTGTATTCGCTCAGCTATTATCCAAAGCCCAACGGCAACACGGGCTGGCGCGCGATCAAAGTGAAACTGGTAGGCGATCAGCTCAGGAACTACAAGGTGCGCACGCGCAACGGGTACCGTCCGCAGCCGACACGGTTTACGAGTGACAGCCGGCCGCCCGCGCCTGTTCCGAATAGCGATGCATCAGTTCCTAGTAAGTGAGCGAGTCTTCGCGCGTGCGACCGCCTAGTGCTTAGGGGGTCCATCCTCCTGTTGCACGGTGACGCCCTCGCCTTCGAACGGCCAGTTCTTGTCGAGCAGAAGTTCGTTTTCGCGAGTCTTTTTCGGAACGCGATCTACCGTCAAATTCTCGAAGAAGTGAACACCTGTTTTTCCAGCAGTGGCGATATCGATGTCGCCATCTCCATCCAAGTCTTCCGCGACGAATTGCGTCCCCGCCCCGGCGGTTCCGTTCACTGAGATAGGGAACCGCGTAAACTGTCCCGTCTTTCGATTGATCTTGTAGTAGTAGATGACCAGCGGATCATAGGAGCCGGGATCGTTGCCGTTGTGTCCGCGATAGCGCTTACCCGCGAGCAATTCTGGCTGCCCATCGCCATCAATATCGATCAGCCTGAGAGCATGGACCTGCGAATAAGACTCGTCGATCACGTGCTTAACCCAATGGCGATTCGCGCCTTCGCCCTGCTGCTCGAGCCAGTAGAGGCCGTAGCTGTGTCCCTGGCCGTAAATAATGTCAGTCTTTCCGTCGTTGTTCACGTCGTAGCCGATGATCGGAAAACCGGCGTCATCCATCTCCCAGTCGCCGTGCCATTCCCATTTATCGTTGTCGGCATCGATATTCTTGAACCAGCCGCTGGGAGTTAGAATGTCTGCCTTGCCGTCGCCATCTACGTCGGCGACCCCGATGCCGTGTCCGTCCTGCTCTTTGCCGCCGACGTGATGCACCTTCGGTTCGGCGCCAGAGAAATCAACCCACAGAATTCCTGAATGGTTGTAGTGCGCGAGCACAAGGTCCAGTTTGCCATCGCCGTTGATGTCGCCCGTCGCTCCACCCTCGGTGTCGAAGCTGTCTGTGATGAAGTGTTTCTGCCACAGCACTCCAGGCTTCTTCGGATTCTCGTACCACCACAGTCCATTCAGCATCCATCCCGTGGTGACTACGTCTGGAGCGCCGTCGTGGTTCACGTCGAAAATCCATTCGCCGCAGTCGGAGACAAACTCCCCCATAATTCCAACGGTTCGATATTGATGACGCTTCCACTCGCCGCCTGATGGTCCGGGATTTTCGTACCAGTACGCTCCGCTCAGAATGTCGGGCCGGCCATCGCCGTTCATGTCGAGCGTGGTGATGCCCTCGGCATGATCTGTGCCCAGGCGATGGGCTCGGAACTTCAGCTGCGGAACTCCGCCGGGCGCATCGCCGGGAGTAGTTTTACGGGTCGTTTGAGCGGAAGCGGAAAAGGCGATTGCGAAAATGGCGAGGGCGATTATCGGGTTCATGTTTTTCAACAAGTTAGTTCTCCCAGGGAAGAGATCTCTCAAGCAATATTAATCTCACGCCAGCTTCATGGAATCGGGATCCCACCTCACGACTTCTCCGCGATCGATGCTGAGATTACCGAGCAGCGCAGCTCCTGCCGCGCGAAAACCGAACACGGCATCTTCGACGACAGGGCGGCGCGAGCGCACGGCGGCGAAGAAATTCTTGAAGTGATCGTAGCTGTCGTTGTAGCCCTCGGGCGCTACGAATTTCTCGTAGCTGGCGAATGGAGCGCCCGCCGGATGCGTGATGGGATACTTCTGGCGATAGCTCTCTTCGATCTGCTTCTGCATTGCTTCAGTGAACGTGCCGATCATGTATCCGGGTTCTTTTTCGCGGGGCGTGCGGCTGATGCTTACCGCGTTGCCAAGAATCTCCATAGTTCCTTCTGAGCCGGTGAAGATCAGGCCCTCATTCTCTTCGCCGCCATCGACGAAGTTAACACGCAGGCTCAGGTTGAATCCCTCGCGATAGTCGAACAGGCCGACCATGACGTCGAGTGCGTCGCGCCCGTCTTTCCAGAAGCGAAGGCCACCGGTCGCCATGGCGCGCGTGGGACCATTGGCGCCGGTAATGAAGTGAGTTCCACTGAACAGGTGGACGAAGAGGTCTCCGGCAACGCCGCTTCCGTAGGCCTTCCACTTGCGCCACTGAAAAAAGTGTTCCGCGTTAAACGGAATTTTGGGAGCCGTGCCCAGAAACCGCGGCCAGTCGCAGGTTTCGGGCGAAGCATCGAGCGGCACGGTGTAATTCCACGCGCCAATCGACGAATTGCGATCCCAATAGGCGGTCACCATGTTGAGCTGGCCAATCGCACCCGATGCGAGAATCTCTTTTGCCTTCGCGTAGACGACTGAACTCACGCGCTGGCTTCCGATCTGAATGATCCGGTTCGTCGCACGAGCGGTCTCGATCATCTCCGGCCCATCGGAATAGAGATGGATCATCGGCTTCTCGCAGTAGACATCCTTGCCGGCCTTCATCGCGTCGACAGAGGCTTGCTTGTGCCAGTGGTCCGGCGTGCCGATGATGACGGCGTCGATATCTTTGCGTGCGAGGATTTCTTTGTAGTCGCGTGTAGTGAAGATGTCATTGCCCCAGATTTCCTTGCTGTGCGCCAGACGGCCGTCGTAACAGTCGGCGACGGCGACGACCTTCACTCCAGGAACTTGCGCCGCAACCTTTGTGTCGCCCTGGCCCTGGCCTCCAGCGCCGATGAGCGCGATCTGAATGTGGTCGTTGGCTGCGACCGGCGCGGCAGGTTCAGATTGAGCCGCTGCGAGAGCATGCACTTTCGTAGCAAGGACGGTGCCTGCTGTCGCGCCGCCTGCCATCCTCAGAAAACTTCTTCGATTCAACACGCGAGTCTCCCCTGATAAAGTGAACGCCGATAACAATAGTCCTTTTGGAAGAACTCTGTCTTGCTGATTCATTGCCTTTCGCGTCGACACTCAACGAGTGGCATCGGACGACGGAACATCGGTCCAGCGCCGCGTCCGGTTGCTCTCGAGCACGGCGTCGAGAATCTTGAGCTGGCGCAATCCGTCGACAAATTGCGGATACTCGGCTGGCGCGCCGGGTTCGGCGATCGAAGCATAGAAGCGGCGAAAAACTTGTTTGAAGGTGTCGTCGTAGCCTTCGCTATGGCCGCCGGGCAGATCGGCGTAGCTGCGTGCTCCGGGCTTGAGCAGTGACGGATCTTTGATAAAAATCTCATTGCTCGTATCGCGATGGCCAACCCAAAGTTCGTCGGGCCGCTCCTGATTCCATGCTACCGAAGCTCGCGTGCCGTAAATTTCCATCGTAAATCCATTCTTGCGTCCGGCAGAAACCTGGCTGGCCGTCATGCCGCCGCGAGCGCGACCGCCCATGCGAAAGATCACTGCTCCGAAGTCTTCAGTGTCTACAGGCGTTTCAATGTAGTCTTCCGGCCCGAGCAGTTTATTGGCGAAGGTCTCGACGGAATGTTTTGGCTGTTTGCGGGTTTTGTGAACGGTCTGCAGGTCGGCGCAGAGACTGCTCACGCGCAATCCCGTAATGTGTTCGGCCATGTCGAACCAGTGCGAACCGATATCGGCCATGCAGCGCGATGGGCCGCCAGCGCTGGATTCGACGCGCCAATTCCAATCCGTGTCATGGAGCAGCCAGTCCTGCGAATACGTACCTTGCGCAACGAGAATCTCGCCAAGATCTCCGGCCTCACGCAGGCGACGCATCTGCTGGACCATCGGGTAGTAGCGAAGATTGTGACAAACGCAGTTGCGCAGTCCCTGTCGCGCCGCGAGGGCGACGAGTTCCTCTGACTCAGCGGTGGTCGTGGTCAGCGGTTTTTCGCAGAGCACGTGCTTGCCCGCCAAAAGGGCGTCCTTAGCCATGGAAAAATGCTGCGCATTCGGCGTGCCGATGTGAACGGCGTCGATCGTGGGATCGCGAAGCACTTCGCGGTAGTCGGTTGTCACGAGAGGAACGGAGTAGGCCGCGCCCAATCGCTTAGCGACGTCTGCGTTCCTGCCCACGATCGCAACCGCTTCCACGGACTCGACTCGCTGCACCGCTTCGAGATGCACGCGTCCCATAAAGCCAGTTCCGAAAATTGCAGTTCTAATAGTTTTCATAATGAGTTTCCGTCCATTCCGTCTCGTCTGTTTCGCTCCTAGGACCACCACGCGGCGGCAGGCTGCTCGCGAATCACAATGCCGTTGAGAAAGTTTGCGGCCTTCGTCAGCCCCTCGCCCGGCGAGAGCAGGCTGTCTTCATGTTCGATCGAGAGGACCGAATCGTAACCAAACATGCGCAGGGTCGAAACGAATTCACTCCACCACTCGCCGCCGTGGCCATAACCGCAGGTGCGGAAGATCCAACTGCGATCGCGTTCTTCAGTGTAGGGCTTCGTGTCGAGAACTCCAGCGCGCTGCAGGTTCGCAGAATAGATCTGCGTGTCTTTCGCATGAACGTGGAAAATCGAATCAGCGAGCACGCGGACCGCTCCAATGGGATCGATTTGTTGCCAGAAGAGATGGCTGGGATCGAAGTTGCAACCTACATTGTTTCCTGCGATCGAGCGTAGCCGAAGCATCGTCTCGGGGTTGTAGACAACGAAGCCTGGATGCATCTCGACCGCGATCTTCACGCCATGATCAGCGGCGAATTTTGCATGCTCGATCCAAAACGGCGCGACCACCTCGTTCCACTGCCAGTCGAGAACCTTGCGGAAGTCCGGCGGCCAGGGGCATGTGACCCAGTTGGGAGCCGTGGCATTTGGAGAGTCGCCGGGACATCCTGAAAAATCAACCATCACTGAGACGCCGAGTTTCTCTGCTAGGAGGATCGTCTTTCGGCTGACTTCGCGAAATTGTTTTGTCTGCGCCGGGTCGGGATGCAGAGGATTCCCGTGACAGCTCAACGCGCTGATGCTGACGCCGTGATCGGCAATCATTTTCTTGAAGTCGGCCAGAGCCGAAGGATTGTCGAGCATCGAGAGCTTGCAATGCGCATCGCCCACATAATTTCCAGTGGCAAGTTCGACCGTATCAATATGGAGTGCTGCGAGTTTCTTGAGAACATCGGCAAGGGGCATCCGCGACAGCAGGGGAGTGAAGACTCCGACGCGCATAGGGTTTCTGTCTCCTCGAAATCGACCGGGTCATTCTATCGCAGCCTCGCACGCCGCATCGGGCGCGTCGACTCGGGCCCGACCGCAAGAGGCACAGAGCGGTTGTTGAGAGGCTTCATGAGCCCGGCCTGTGTTAACGTATACGACATCTCTTCTGCTACGATTCAAGTTTTCATGCCAGACCGCGTCGCGAAGCGAATGTTTGTGATGGAGGTCCCTTGCGCCGAATTCGAATAACGCCATCCCGCTTTCTACCGTTGTTCATCTTTCTACTGCTTGCGAGCCTGCCGACACTCATCGCTGCCCAGGATCGTCCGGCCGTGGATTCGTCGCTTCCGCCACCACCGCACGAGAAGCAGATTCATCTCAAGCACGTCCTTGTGATCGGCCAGACCAAGGGATTTGAGCACGACTCGGTCTCGGATGGAATGGTTGCCATCTACAACATGGGCCGCGACAGCGGTCTGTGGGATGCCACGCTGCGCACGGATGTTGAGCTCATCACGAAGAAGAGTCTCGAGCGAAACGCCAAGAATCTCGAATACTTCGATGCTCTGGTTTTTGTGAGCACCACCGGCGAACTCGACCTCGACGACAGCCAGAAGAAAGACATGATGTCGTTCATCAAAGATGATGGGAAAGGATTCGTGGGCGTTCACGCCGCACTCGATACAAATTACAAATGGCCGGAGTACGGCGAGATGATTGGCGGATGGTTCGACCAGCATCCGTGGATGACGTTCAATGCGCCCATCATTAATGAGGATCCGACCTTTCCAGCGGTTCGCCATTTTCCGAAGGCATTCGTAAAGTATGACGAGATTTACCAGCCGAAAGACTGGTCGCGCGACAAGGTGAATGTGCTGCTCAGCCTCGATCCCACAAAGCTTAACTACGCCAACAACCCACGAGTGCACAGAACGGATCACGATTTCGCGGTCGCGTGGTCGAAGATGTATGGCAAAGGACGAGTGTTCTACTCGACCCTCGGTCACACCGAAGAGGCCTGGAGCGATCCTGACATCCGCAAAATGTATTTTGAAGCGATCCGGTGGGTGCTGGGAATGACGGAGGGAAGCACGGCCTCGCATCCGCGGCCGCAACCATCGGGGGACGGGCACTAGCCCGCGACGAATGAATTTACTTTCAAATTTGCGTTGGAGTGTGCCGTTGGCGGGGTTGCTGGTGGGACTTGCCGCGGCACAAACACCGGCCACTAGCAAAATCAAGCAAAGCGCAATGCCCGCGGTGAAATCTTATTCACCGGAGTTGGTGCAAAAGGGAAGCGCGCTGTTCCGGCAGGATTGCTCCTTCTGTCACGGACGCGATGCGGGCGGCGGCGAGACGGGTCCCGATCTGACGCGATCCAAACTGGTGAGCCAGGATGTCGACGGAGACAAAATTGGCTTGGTGATTCGCAACGGACGCCCCGACAAAGGGATGCCGCGCTTTGACCGCTCGAATGAGCAGATTTCCAGCCTCGTGGCGTTTATCCACACGCAGCAACACAACGCGCAGAGCAAGAGCGGCGGACGCAAGGGCGTGGACGCCTCGGATCTTCAAACCGGAAATGTCGACGCAGGGAAGAAATATTTCTACGGGCCCGGCGGATGCGCAACCTGTCATTCGCCGACCGGAGATCTCGCGGGTGTCGCGTCGCGTTACCAGGGCCTCGAACTTGAAGAGACGATGCTCTATCCCAAACACGCGAAATCGAAGGTCACAGTAACTCTGGCTTCTGGTCAAACGATCACTGGCGCGCTTCGATATCTCGATGAGTTCACAGTAGGGCTCATTGATGCGACCGGTTCGTACCGATCGTGGCGGATCGAGGATGTGCACTATAAGGTCGATTCGCCAGTGGACGCGCATGTGGAACTGTTCAGCAAGTACACCGACGACGATGTTCACAACCTGATGGCGTTCATACAGACTTTGCGCTAGGCGAGCGTTGCATCGATCTGTGAAGGGAACCGTGGTCTTCGCGAGGAGTCAGAGGGCCCAATCGACTATGAATTCTCTGAGGGAAGCGTTGTTGTTTGCTGTGAGCGCGCTCTTTGCGCTGTCATTTCCTGCCGCGATGCATGCGCAGGGAGCGGATGAGCAAATGCTGCTGCATCCTCCGGCAGACAGTTGGCCCGGATATCACGGCGACTATTCCGGTAGACGTCACAGCGCTCTGACTCAGATCGCTCCGCAGAATGTGAAGAACCTGTCGTTGGCGTGGGCCTTTCAGACGGAGCAGGGTGCGGGGATCAAGTCTTCTCCACTGCTGGTCGATGGCATTTTGTACTTCACCGTGCCTGACAACATTTGGGCCATCGACGCGCGCTCCGGCCATCAGATCTGGCACTACAACCATCCGACGACGCAAGGCGAACACATTGGCAATCGCGGCGTTGCGACGTACAAAGGATATCTTTACTTCCTGAGTCCCGACGCTCATCTGGTTTCTCTCAACTGCAAAGATGGATCGGTGCGCTGGAGCGTGGTCGTCGCCGATGTAACGAAGGGCTACTGGACCAGCATGGCGCCGCTCGTTGTGGGGAACCACGTGCTCATCGGCACGTCCGGAGACTTCGACAACCTCAGCGGCTATATTCGGGCGATCGATCCGGAGACGGGCGCGACGCAATGGCAATGGAACTCTACTCCTCCCGCGGGTACTCCGAATCAGACCACGGGAGGCATGACGTGGATGACGGGAACGTACGATCCAGATCTGAACCTTGTGTATTGGGGAACGGGGAATCCGACTCCTGTGTTGAACGGGAAAACGCGGCCGGGCGATGATCTCTACACTTGCTCGATCGTCGCGCTCAATGCGGATACGGGCAAGCTGGCTTGGGCGTTTCAGGCTTCTCCCCACGATACGCATGACTGGGACGCGGTGGAAACTCCTGTGTTGGTTGACGGAGATTTTCATGGCGAGACGAAGAAGATGCTGATGCAGACGTCGCGCAACGGCTACTTTTTTGTGCTCGACCGCACGAATGGGAAGAATCTTCTGACCGCTCCGTTTGGGCCGGTGAATTGGACGTTGGGAATCGACAAGGAAGGGCGGCCGATTCCAAATCCCGCGAAGGAGCCGGCGCCCGACGGACGCGTCATTGCACCCGACGAAGGCGGCATGACGAACTATCGCTCTCCAAGTTTCGACACGAAGAATGGATTGTTCATTGTCGACGCTCATCCGAGTTACAGTCTTTACTTCGCCAAGCCAGCGGACGGCGTCTACGGCTGGGCAGGCGCCGATTACGGTGTTTGGGGCAAGGGAACTATCGAGGCGATCGACTACCAAAGCGGCAAGATTCGTTGGAGCCACGAACTCGGCCCGGAGTCGGGTGCGGGAGTTCTGACCACGGATTCAGGCCTCACCTTTACCGGTGATGGCCACGGCAACTTTCTCGCGCTGGATTCCAGCGACGGCAAAACGCTTTGGCACGCGGGATCAGGCTCGCAGATCGTGAGTTCTCCGATTACTTACCAACTCGACGGACGTCAATATGTGCTCACCAGCAGTGGCGGTGTTATGTTTGCGTGGACGCTGCCTCCGGCGTAGGCGCATCGCGACCCGTATCTGCCTCTGCGAGCCGTAGGCCGGAAGGCCCTATCTCCACCTACAAGGCCTCTCTTCACCTAATAGATACGGGGCTGTGCACGATCCATCACACCGGATGGGGGCAATTCTGGAGCGGGGCCAGCCGACCTTCCCGACAATAATCAGAGCCCCAAGGACGTCATACTTACTGAATCCTTTTCGCCGTTGGGGAAATCTATTCGGGAACAACCGCGTTTGAGTCGGTAGTTCTAGACAAACCCAACTGATTTGTTCCAGACCTGGAGAGTGTATGGCGAAGCGAATGGTGCTGATGTTGGTGGTAATGGCCGCCCTTTTAGGGGGGCTGGGATTTGCGAAGTTCCGGCAGGTTGAGGCTGCGATTGCCCAGGGCGCAAGCTTCCAACCCCCGCCGACCGCGGTAACCACGGTGGTCGCCCAGAAGGCAACCTGGCCGTCGACGCTGACAGTAATCGGAACGGCGGCCGCCATTCAGGGCGTCACCGTGAGCGCCGACCTGCCCGGAACGATCGACAAACTTCATTTTGAATCGGGCCAGTGGGTTCACGAAGGCGACATTCTGGCCGAACTCGATACGCGGCAGGAGCGTGCGCAACTGGCCAGTCTCGAAGCGCAGCGCGATCTGGCCAAGGTTAACTATGATCGCGCGCAGGAGTTGGTGAAGGCGGGCGTCATCTCGCGCTCCGACTACGACACGGCCAATTCACAGCAGAAAGCGACCGAGGCGCAGGTGGGCGACATTCGTGCGGCCATTGCTCGAAAGACGATCCGCGCTCCGTTTTCAGGACTTCTAGGAATTCGCCAGGTCAGCCTCGGACAATACCTCGCGGCAGGGCAGGCAATTGTCTCGCTGCAATCTCTGAGCCCCATCTACGTGAATTTCGGAGTGCCGCAGCAAGACACCCCGAAAGTGATCCCCGGCCATGTGCTGCGCGTGACGAATAGCGAGCTGCCGGGTGTGGGATTCATGGGACGGATTACGGCGCTCGATTCGGTCATTAACGATCAGACGCGGAATATTCAGGTTCAAGCGACCGTCACGAACAAAGACAACAAGCTGCGGCCCGGAATGTTTGTGCAGGTTGAACTTCCTGTAGGGCAGGCTCGTCAGGTGGTTCCGCTGCCGGCGTCGGCCATCAACTACGCGCCGTACGGCGATTCGGTGTTCGTGGTGGGAGAAATGAAGGATGCGAAGGGGAATACTTATCGCGGCGTTCGCCAGCAGGTTGTGAAAGTCGAGGGCTCTCGCGGCGATCAGGTCGCTATCACTTCGGGCGTCAACCCGGGAGACGAGGTTGTGAGCTCCGGAGTGTTCCGCTTGCGCAACGGAGCCCCGGTTCAGATCAACAACACAGTGAAGCCTGAAAACAGTACCAGTCCCAAGCCTGAGGATAGCTAAATCCATGGCTAAACCTTCTGCGAAACCTGGCTTGTCCCTGGAGGAGCGTCCATGAAGTTCACGGATCTATTCGTTAAGCGTCCAGTTCTGGCGATCGTCGTCAACCTGGTGATCCTGATCGCCGGTCTGCAGGCGATTCGCTCGTTGAGCGTGCGCCAATATCCACGCAGCGACATTGCCGTCATTCAAGTCACAACGGTGTATGTAGGCGCGAACGCCGACTCTGGTCCGCGGCTTCATCACGACGCCGATTGAGCGCGTTATCGCCAGCGCCGACGGCATCGACTACATGGAGTCCACGAGCGCACAGGGACTCAGCACGATCCTCGTGCATCTGAAGATTAACTACGACACCACGACGGCTCTGACTCAGATCCAAGCGAAGGTGGCGCAGGTGCGCAATGACCTTCCTCCGGATGCGCAGATTCCCGTCATCGATCTACAGACGGCGGACAATCAGTTCGCTGCGATTTATCTTGGATTTTCTTCCAAAGAGCTCGATCAAAATCAGATCACGGACTATTTGACGCGCGTGGTGCAACCGAAACTGAGCGCGATCAGCGGCGTGCAGCGCGCCGACATTCTGGGCGATCGAACGTTCGCCATGCGCATCTGGCTCAAGCCTGAGGAAATGGCGGCGCGCGGCGTTTCCCCTTCCGACGTGCATGACGCTCTCTCGCGTAACAACTATCTTTCCGCGCTGGGAAGCACAAAGGGTTCCATGGTGTCGGTAAACCTTATTGCTAACACTGACCTAAGAACTCCGGAAGAGTTCCGCGAGATGGTGGTGAAGCAGCAGAACGGCGTGGTCGTGCGTCTCGGGGAGATCGCCGACATCGCGCTGGGAGCCGAGAACTACGACCAGGATGTGCGTTTCAACGGTGAGACAGCGACCTTCATGGGAGTCTGGGTCCTTCCCACCGCGAACTCGCTGGAAGTGATTCGCAACGTGCGCGCGGCATTACCGGCGATTGAGCAGCAGTTGCCCGCCGGAATGAAGCTTGGCGTCCCCTACGACTCGACTGCATACATTCAGGACGCGATCAACGAAGTGCTCCACACCTTGGTGGAGACGCTTCTGATTGTCGTGGTCGTTATCTTCCTGTTCCTTGGTTCGTTCCGTTCCGTGCTGATTCCCGTGATCGCGATTCCGATTTCGCTGATTGGAGCTGTGTTCCTCATGCTCCTGGCGGGATTCACGATCAACCTTCTTACTTTGCTCGCGATCGTGCTCTCCGTCGGTCTGGTCGTCGACGACGCGATCGTCATGGTCGAGAACGTTGAGCGTCACCTGCATCTGGGCAAGTCGCCGTTCCAGGCCGCGAAGGATGCGGCTCGCGAACTGGTGGGGCCGATCATCGCCATGACGATTACGCTCGCGGCGGTGTACGCTCCCATCGGAATTCAGGGAGGATTGACGGGCGCGCTCTTCCGCGAATTTGCCTTTACGCTGGCCGGCGCGGTGGTCGTGTCGGGCATCGTGGCGCTGACTTTGTCACCCATGATGGGATCGAAGCTGCTGCGCTCCGGCGATACGGAACGTGGTTTCGCCGGAATCGTGAACCGGCGCTTCGAGAGCGTTCGAAATCTCTATACCCGCCTTCTCGGAGGGACGCTGAAGTATCGCCCCGTCGTGCTCACTTTGTGGGCGATCGTGGCGGTGTTGATGATTCCGTTTTACATGTTCTCGCAGCGGGAACTCGCGCCGGCTGAAGATCAGGGAGTGGTATTCGGCGTGATTCAATCGTCCGCCAACTCCACGCTGGATCAAACTAATCTGTTTACCGAGCAGGTGTACAACGTCTACCACTCGTTCCCTGAGAGTGGCAGCATTTTTCAGATCACGAATCCGAGCGGCGGTTTTGGCGGCATGGTTACGAAACCGTGGAGCCAGCGCACGAAGACGACGCAGCAATTGCTGCTCGAGTCCGCCGGCAAACTGTCTAAGATTCCTGGCGTGCGCGTTATTCCACTGACGCCTCCACCTCTTCCCGGAGGGGGCAATTTTCCGGTCGACTTTGTGATCGCGTCAGCGGCGGAACCGCAGCAGGTCAGCCAGTTCGCCGAGCAGATTGTGCAGAAGGCGATGGCCAGCGGCAAATTTATTTTTGCCGACACCGACGTGAAGTTCGACCAGCCGCAGGCGGAAGTTGTGTTCGACCGCGACAAGCTGCGCTCGCAAGGTGTCGATCTCACGCAGGCCGGTCAGGATTTATCGACGATGCTGGGCGGGAACTATGTGAACCGCTTCAGCATTCAGGGACGCAGCTATAAGGTGATCCCGCAGATTAAACGCGTCGAGCGCCTGACTCCAGACCAGTTGTCGCAGATTTACGTTAAAGGTTCTTCCGACAAGCTGGTGCCGTTGTCGACGTTCGCAACCCTGAAGACGACCACGGAGCCGAGATCCCTTAACAAATTTCAGCAGCTGAACGCTGTTCGCATTCAGGGCGTCATTCCGCCGAACGTTCCCCTCGATCAGGCGCTGACGTTTCTGGAGGATCAGGCGAAACAAATTCTGCCGCAGGGATTTACAGTGGACTACGCGGGTGAGTCTCGCCAGTTGCGCGTGGAAGGCAGCAAGTTCCTGGGAACGTTCCTGCTCTCGGCGGTGCTGATTTATCTGGTGCTGGCGGCCCAATTTGAGAGCTTCCGTGATCCCTTTATCATTCTGGCCGGTTCCGTTCCGCTGGCCATTTCGGGCGCGCTTGCATTCTCGTTCCTGGGTTTCACGACGCTGAATATTTATAGCGAGGTGGGACTGATTACTCTGGTCGGCCTGATTGCGAAGAACGGGATTCTAATTGTGGAATTCGCAAATCACTTGCAGGAGACCGGCCTGAGTAAACTCGCGGCGATTACCGGCGCGGCCAGCACGCGATTACGTCCGATTCTGATGACCACGGCGGCGACTGTGTTCGGGCACTTTCCGTTGGTGCTCGCAAAGGGGCCCGGCGCGGGAGCGAGGAACAGCATCGGCATTATGCTGGTGAGCGGCATGATCATCGGCACGGCATTCACTTTGTTCGTAGTGCCGTCAATTTATATGCTGGTCGCGAAGACGCACACACGGGCCGTCGAGAGTGAAGAGGAATTCGCGCTTCCGGAGCCCGTCGAGTCGGTGGCTTAGACTCGCGGGCAATCGACTCCTCGAAGGGATCAACCTTTGGAGGGCGCGTCCAGCGGGGCTTCGAGAGTGTATAGATCGAGGAGCGTCCGTGCGGCTCGAAAAGAGGTAGTGCGGCCGTGTGCTACCTCTTGCTCGAGCGCTCGCAGGCGTTCCTGAATGGCGGGATGGGACTCAAAGCGCTGTTCTAGTCCCTGGCGAATGATTTCGTACATCCACTGCCGCGTCTGACGAATGCGAGTCTCGCCGAACCAGCCATTCACTCTCGTCAAAGCCGCGTATTCGAGGACAGAGTCCCAGATTTCGGCGATTCCTTTTCGGGTACGCGCCGAACAGGCGGAGGCGCGCGGCGTCCATCCAGACGGGGAGCTCGGAAAATAGTGCAAGGCATTCTGTGCTTCACTGCGAGCTCGTTCCGCGGCGGCGACATTTGTTCCGTCGGCCTTGTTGATCACCACCATGTCCGCCAGTTCCATCACACCGCGCTTCATGCCCTGCAGTTCGTCGCCCGCGCCAGATAGGAGAATGAGCAAGAAGAAGTCGACCATGTCGTGAACTGCGATTTCCGACTGCCCAGTTCCGACGGTCTCGACGATGATGTTCCGGTATCCCGCTGCTTCACAGAGGAGCATTACTTCGCGCGTATGCTGAGCGACTCCGCCCAGCGATCCACGCGACGGAGAGGGTCGAATAAATGCTGCGTCGCTGGCGGCGAGCGTCGTCATGCGCGTCTTGTCGCCCAAAATGCTGCCGCCTGAAACTTGACTGCTGGGATCGATGGCAAGCACAGCGATTTTTTCTCCACGATCGCGGATCAGAGACATGCCAAGGACTTCGATGAGGCTGCTCTTGCCCGCACCGGGTACTCCGGTGATCCCGACACGAATGGAATTTCCGGTGTGCGGAAGGCAGTCCTCAAGGATTTGCTCCGCCAGTTCGCGGTCATGCGGACGGGAGCTTTCGATCAGAGTGATGGACCGCGCCAGAATTGTGCGTCGACCCTGCAGAATTCCGTCAACGTATTCCTGACGCGAAAGCGCGCGACGCCGGGTGGAGGCTTGCGCAATTAATTCGTGCGGAGGGTCTGGCGCCGCGCGTCCAGGGCGAACGCGCAACGCACTGTCTTTCGAGTCCTTCAATCAGGAATGTCCCCCAACCAGACTGCCGCTCAGGATCTTCAGAATTCGCTGCGCCGCCAGCGGAATCACGGTGCCCGGCCCAAATACGCCGACCGCTCCCGCATGGTAAAGAAATTCGTAATCCTGCGGCGGAATCACGCCGCCCACGACCACTAGAATGTCATCCCGGTCGAGCTTTCGCAACTCTTCGATCAGTTGCGGGACCAATGTCTTGTGCCCGGCGGCCAGCGACGAGACGCCGACCACGTGCACATCGTTTTCTACGGCATGGCGCGCGACTTCGTATGGAGTCTGAAACAGCGGGCCAATATCCACGTCGAAGCCGACGTCTGCGAATGCCGTGGCGATGACCTTTGACCCGCGATCATGCCCGTCCTGCCCCATCTTCGCAACCAGAATGCGCGGGCGGCGGCCCTCCGTCTTTTCGAATGCAGCCACCATTTTCTGTGCCTTCTTGAACTCTTCGGCGCTGCCACTCTCTGCGGAGTAGATCCCGGCGATCGTGCGAGTCGTCGCCTCGTAGCGGCCCCATGTTTTTTCAAGAGCGGAGGAGATTTCGCCCAGGGTGGCGCGCTTTCGTGCTGCTTCGACTGCGCACTCCAGCAGATTGCCGCCGCCCGTCGCCGCGCACTTTTCCAGCGCTTCGAGGGATGCTTTCACGGCGCTGTTGTCGCGCTCGCGCTTCAACTGCTCGAGTCGCGTAATCTGCGACTGCCGAACCGCCGCATTGTCGATGTCGAGCACCGGAATCGCCGTCTCCTCCGGTGGCGGATATGCATTCACTCCGACAATAATGTCTCTGCCGGAATCGATGCGCGCCTGCTTCCGAGCTGCCGCCTCTTCGATGCGCATTTTTGGAACGCCAGTTTCGATCGCTTTTGCCATTCCGCCCAGCGCTTCTACTTCTTCGATTAATGTCCACGCAGCGTGCATCAGTTCATGCGTCAGCCGTTCGACATAGTAGGAACCGGCCCAGGGATCGACAATCCGCGTGATGTTGGTTTCTTCCTGCAGGTAGATCTGCGTATTGCGCGCAATGCGGGCTGAAAAATCTGTAGGCAGCGCCAGCGCCTCATCGAGCGCATTGGTGTGCAGCGACTGCGTATGCCCGAAAGCCGCGGCCATCGCCTCAATGCAGGTGCGCGCTACATTGTTAAAGGGATCCTGCGCCGTCAGGCTCCAGCCCGAAGTTTGCGAGTGCGTTCGCAGGGCGAGTGATTTCGGATTCTTGGGATTGAAAGTCTTTACCAGCTTCGCCCAAAGCATCCGTGCCGCGCGCATCTTGGCAATCTCCATGAAGTGGTTCATGCCAATGCCCCAGAAGAACGAGATGCGCGGCGCGAAGCTGTCGACGTCGAGTCCAGCCTTCACGCCGGTGCGCAAGTATTCGAGTCCGTCCGCAAGCGTGTATGCCAACTCGATGTCAGCCGTTGCGCCGGCTTCCTGCATGTGATATCCGCTCACGCTGATGCAGTTAAACTTCGGCATCTTCTCGGCGCAGTAACGGAAAATATCGCCCACAATCCGCATCGACCCTTCTGGCGGATAAATGTAGGTGTTCCGGACCATGAACTCTTTGAGGATGTCATTCTGAATCGTCCCGCTCAACTGCTGCGTTTTCACGCCTTGCTCTTCCGCGGCGACGATGTAGAACGCCATGATCGGGAGCACGGCGCCGTTCATGGTCATCGACACTGACATCTGATCGAGGGGAATCTGGTCGAACAGAATCTTCATGTCGAGGATCGAGTCGATCGCCACACCGGCCTTGCCAACGTCGCCGGTGACGCGTTCATGATCGGAGTCGTATCCGCGATGCGTCGCCAGGTCGAAGGCAACGGAAAGGCCTTTTTGCCCGGCGGCCAGGTTCCGGCGGTAAAACGCGTTCGACTCTTCGGCCGTCGAGAATCCAGCGTATTGCCGAATCGTCCAAGGCTGCATGACGTACATCGTGCTGTATGGGCCGCGCAAATACGGGGCAATCCCCGCGGCATAGTCGAGATGTTCGAGTCCCTGCAAATCTTCCCGCGTGTAGAAGCCTTTGATCGGAATGTGCTCGGTGGATAGCCACTCGTTGTTTGGATCCGAAATGGTGTGCCCTGGCGCCTTTGCGGAGTCATGTGTCGGCTTGTAATCGAGTTTGGAAAAGTCTGGACGCATAGCTAACTCTTGATCCCCAGCTGTTGCTGCCACTTCGTGAGGGTTTCAACCGGATTGCTGCGGACATGAACGAAATCTGCAACGCCCGCCGCTTTCAGTTGCTCGACCGAGTCGGGATAGCCCGCAACAAAGACGGGGACTTTCCGCCCAAGTTCTGCCAGGCGCGCGATCAGGGTCGTCGCCAGCGCGGGATACTCCGGATCGGAACTGCACAGCACCACGATGTCCGCGTCGTTTTTGGCAGCGTCTGCGATTTCGTCAACGCTGTCGAATCGCTGCGTGACTATCTTGAATCCGGCGCAGCCAAAGAAATTGGCGGCGAAGTTTGATCGCGCGGAACGCAACTTGACGTCGCCGATTTCCGCCAGCAGCACCCGCGGAATCTTGACACCCGCTGCCGCCGCACGCTCCGTGCGCAAGCGGAGCTGCTCATATACTTCCGACCCGCGCCGCTGCGGTCTCAGCCGCGACGGATCGATGCGATCGAGAGCCTTCTCCGAAAGATTCGCATGTTGGTTCGTTCCGGTGAAGATCCTACGGCGTTGCAGCACCGCCTTTTCTTTTGCGGCCAACGATACCGCCAGAGCCGCTTTGACTTTGCCTTCTGCCCGCGCTTTCTGGTAGCCGCCGGCAGCCTCAATGCCTTGCATCACCTTCCACCCCTCACGCGCGATAAAGTCGGTGATGACTTCCAGGCAATAAGATCCGCCTCCGGGGTCGGAGACGCGGCAGAGTAATGCCTCCTGCTTAAGCAGAATCTGCGCATTGCGCGCCATCCGTCGGCTAGCTTCGTCGGGCAACTTGTAGCATTCGTCGAAGGGCGCAACGGAAATCGAGTCTGCGCCGCCAATCGCCGCCGACATCGCCTCGGTGGTCCCGCGCAGGATGTTGACATGCGGGTCGTAGAGCGTTTCATTCCATCGCGAAGTGCGGGCGTGAATTCTGGCCTTTGCGCCTTCCCGCGTCCCCCCGAAGGATTCGACCGCTCGCGCCCACAGCATGCGGAAGGCGCGCAGCTTCGCAATCTGAAAAAAGTAATTCGATCCGATCGCGAAGGAAAACGTGATGGCCGCCGCCGCCCGGTTCGCATCCACCTTAGCGGCTTGCATCGCCGCTAGAAAGTCGATGCCCGCCGCCAGGGCAAATCCAACTTCCTCGACCGCCGTCGCTCCGGACTCTTCGAATTCCTCGGCGTGAATCGTGAACGGCACCAGCGTGGCGGGCCTTCCAGAAATAATCTCTGCCGCAAACGCCGAATTCGCAAACGGATCTCTTCCCGTCGACACCAGCGCGGCCGGCTTCTTCTGAGCCAGCAGCCGAATCAGCGCCTCGTCTGCGTTAGGAAAATGGACCGGAATCTCCGGCAGATTCGCCAGGATCGTTTTCAGGTCAGAAGCGTTCTTGATGGCAACGTCGCCGAACGAAATCTCTTCCGCGCCCGCAACCACCGCGGCGCACGCGTCCGCGTTCGCTTTTTCTGGATCGGTAGCGACGATTTCTTCGCGGATGCGCCAGTCGCCCGTCGCGCGAGTGCCGCGCACGTAGGGAAACGTGCCGGGCGCAGCATTCAGATATTCCAGTCCGGCGAGATCTTCCGCGCGATAATACGGCTTTACCGCAAGACCTTCTTCCGTTTGCCAGAGCAGTTTCTTGGCGTAGTCGGCGCCCTTCAGGTCCTTGCGAATGGCTTCTTCCCACGACTGGGTGCTAACCGGCGAAAATTCATCCAACAAATGATTGGCAGCCATGATGGACTCACTTACTCTTTGGGTCTTCGACGATTTCAATGAGGAATCCGAAAGGATTCTCGGTTCTCGATTTCGGATGCACAAAGAAAACGGTTGTGCCGCGCGACCCTTTGCGCGGACCCTTGTCGATGATCTGGAATCCGCTCGACTTCATCGCATCAAACGCCTGCTGCGCGCTCTTCACGCGAAAGGCCACGTGTGCCAGGCCTCCCCGTCCGCCGTTCCGCTCGATCAGCTTCTGCACTGGAGAATCCGCGCTCAACGGTTCGAGGAGCTGAATCAGGTTTGGACCGTCGCCGATCTGCAGCAGCGCTTCCCGCACCTGATCAGTCCCGCGCACTTCCTCGCGATGAACTTCGCGGAAGCCGATCATTTCATAAGCCTTGACCTGGCCTTCGAGTTCGCCCTGCTTCACGGCGATTGCCACGTGATCGACAAACTGAATCCCTGGAACGTTTTTCAGCTGCTCCTGAGCGCTACTCATCATTCGTCCTTTCCGTTACGTTCTCGATCCGCAGTTCGACATCGCGCCCGCCGTTACTCAAACTCGACGACGACCTGATCCACCTTTACAGCGTCGCCCTGCGCTACGCGCACCTTCTTCACTTTTCCGGCGCCGGGCGCGGTGACGTTCGTCTCCATTTTCATGGCTTCCAAAACCACGATCAGATCGTTTGCCTGGATCGATTGTCCTGCCTCGACGTTGACTTTGATCACGACGCCGGCCACAGGGCTGCGGCAGAGTTTTTCCTCGTCCACATTCTCTTCGGCCACAGGCGCCTGCGTTCGCGAAGCTGGTGTTGGCGCCGACACCGTCGAAGGAACGACAGGATAAGGTCCATAGTTCGGCTGCCGCAGAATCGCGTCATCCTCGAGAATCTCGACTTCCACCTCGTACGATTTTCCATCAATACCGATCTGGAGCTTCAATGTAGGACTTCCTTCCCTCGCGCGGGTGACGACGATCTCAGCGCGAGCGTAAATTATGAGAAGCTTGCACGAATACGCGTCCTTGTTGCGACCACGGATTCACAATCTCGTACGGCGACTGCAGCATTTTTGCTGACCGGATTCGGACCTTCTTCCCCAGAAATGCGGTGATGGCTGCCGCAATTACTACCAGCATTTCCGGAGTGACTTCCTCTTGCGTCTCTTGCTTTGGAGGAGCCGCTGCTCTCTCGGAAGTCGGCGGCGCGGCCTGAGCCTTGGCCGCGAGTACGGCGACGGACGCGACAATGGGTGTCGCCGCGGCCGGCCGCTTGAGTTCCGACGACTCGTGCCTCCACCGCGTTTAGCGTCTGGGTGAGCGCGTCGAGTTGCTGGCGCGAACTCTGCTGCAACTCCACCACGATTCGCCGGAGTTTGCGCTGCATGCTGACATATGTCACCACGCAGCCCAACGCCACCAGTACGGCCACGATCACCAGATCTGCGAAAGTCAAAGGCACGTGCTGCTCCTCTTCATTGCTCCGAGCGTATTCTCCCGATCATTGCTGACAAGCGTCATAGTGGAATTAGTCCATGTTTCTTCGGCGGACGGAGTTCGCGTTTCGCGTGCAGCGATTCCAGCGCCTGCGCCAGATACCTTCTGGTCTCCGCCGGCTCGATGATGTCGTCGACCAGGCGCCGCCCCGCTGAGACAAACGGGTTCGCAAACGTATCGCGATATTCGCCGATCAGTTCTTTTCGCTTGCTGGCCTTGTCCTGCGCCGCATCGATCTCGCGACGGAAGACGATCTCCGCCGCGCCCTCGGCGCCCATGACAGCGATCTCCGCCGTCGGCCATGCCACCACGCGATCCGCGCCAAGGTCCTTGCCGCACATTGCCAGATACGCTCCGCCGTACGCCTTGCGCAGCACCAGGGTGATCTTCGGAACCGTCGTCGCCGAATAAGCGAACAACATCTTCGCGCCGTGGCGGATAATTCCGCGATGCTCCTGCTCCACTCCCGGCAGGAATCCAGGTACATCCACGAACGTGATCAGCGGGATGTTGAAGGCGTTGCAGAACCGAATAAACCGTGCTGCCTTGTCGGAAGCGTCGATATCGAGTGCCCCGGCCAACGAGTTCGGCTGGTTGGCGACGATTCCAATGGGACGTCCTTGAAGGCGTCCAAATCCGATCACCAGGTTCGGTGCGAACCCGGGCTGGATTTCCAGAAAATCCTGATAGTCGACGACCCGCGCAATCACCTTGCGCACGTCATACCCGACTTTCGTATCGACCGGGAACCAGAGAGCTCATCTCCGGATCGGATTCGAGCGGCAGGTTGTACGGCATACGAGGCGCGTCCTCAAGATTGTTCGAAGGCATGTAGCTCAGCAGCCGCCGGCAAAGCTGCATAGCTTCGTCGTCATTTTGGGCGATAAGATGAATCACGCCCGAGTGGTTCATGTGCGCCTGCGGCCCGCCAAGTTGCTCCGCGGTCACCACCTCACCGGTGACCTGCTTGATCACCTGCGGCCCGGTAATGAACATCTGGGCTTGCTGCGTCTGAATGATGAAATCGGTGAGCGCCGGACTGTACGCCGCGCCGCCGGCGCACGGGCCGCAGATCAGCGAAATTTGCGGCACCGTACCTGACAACATCACATTGTTGTAGAAAACGCGGCCATACGCCGCCAGGCTGTCGATGCCTTCCTGCACGCGCGCGCCGCCCGAGTCGTTGATGAACACAAAGGGGCTTCCCGTCTTCAGCGACAGGCGCATCATGTCGGCAATCTTGTCGCTGTGAACCTCGCCCGCTGCGCCGCCTGCCACTGTGAAGTCCTGGCTCGCAAGATGCACCAACCGCCCATCGATGGTGGCGCATCCGGTCACGACGCCGTCGGCGGGCATCTCCTTATCGGCCATGCCGAAGTAGGTGGCACGATGCCGCGCAAAGAGTCCAATCTCCTGGAAGCTGCTCTTGTCGACCAGTCGCTCGACCCGCTCCCTCGCGGTCAGCTTGCCTGCGGCGTGCTGCTTCTCGATTCGCTCTTTGCCTCCGCCCAGTTCCACGCTTGCGCGTTTTGTACGGAGGTCCGCAACTTTGTCTTCCATCGTCGTCTTCTTCTTCGGAGCTGCTGCTGGCTTAGCCATTCGTTCTCCTGAGTCGTTTTGCTAGGATCGACTGCTATGAATATCCATCCACATCTCTATGAGTTCTGCTTCTATTTTTCCGGAGCCACCGTTACCCGGTGCTCGATTCCGTTCAGCGTGATGACATAGTTCACTTTCCCCGCCAGTCCCGATCCATTGGGCGCCGCCGATGCTGCTGCAGCCGCCGGAGCCTTCGCCTCGGCGCTTTTCTTGACCGGATCCTTGCCCAGGTTCTTCCGGCCGTCGGCGCGCGTCTTGAAAAACTTCGGCGCAACCTGCGGAAACATGGCATACGTCAGCACGTCCTCATCGCTTCCGTTGTTGCCTTCGAGCGCGCGTGCCGCCGTGCTCAACTGCTCCCACTCGGGCTTCAGCAAGTCCGCGGGGCGCACCGTGATCGCCGGCTTCTTCGCCTGCACTTCCGCCTTCTTCAGCACTTCAGGATTTTTTTCGCCCAGCGTGCTCCCGTAATAGCCGAGCATCAGATCGGCGAATTCCCCGGTCATCACCTTGTACCGTCCCATCAGGACATTGAAGACGGCCTGTGAGCCCACGATCTGGCTCGACGGCGTGACCAGCGGCGGATAGCCGGCGTCCTTGCGGACGTTTGGCACTTCGAGCAGCACTTCCTGCAGACGGTGAGCCGCGCCCTGTCCTTTAAGCTGGCTCTCCATGTTCGAGATCATGCCGCCGGGAATCTGGCTCTTGAAAATCTCCGTATCGACGCCGGTGAACTCGCTGAAGAATTCCCGGTAGCGCGGCCGGATCGAAGCGAAATGGCTCGATACTTTCAGAACGCGATCTTTGTCGACGCGCGTCTCGTATCCCGTCCCTTCGAGTAACTCGATCAGACTTTCCGTGGGATTGTGCCCCGGTCCCAAAGACAAGGAACTGACCGCGGTGTCGACAATGTCGGCCCCGGCTTCGATCGCCTTCATCAGGGAAACGAGCGTAACGCCGGTGGTCGCGTGCGTGTGGACATGCACCAGCATGCCCGCGCCGCAGCGCTGCTTGATGCCTTTCACGAGGTCATACGCCGGTTGAGGCTTTAAAAGGCCGGCCATGTCCTTGATGCAGATCGAGTCGCATCCCATCTCCTGCAGTCGCTGGGCCATCTCGGCAAACGCCGCGACCGTGTGCAGCGGGCTGATCGTATAGCTGATGGTGCCCTGCGCGTGCTTGCCCGTCTTCTTCACCGCGTCGATGCTCGTCTTCAGATTTCGCACGTCGTTCAGGGCATCGAAGATCCGAAACACGTCCATACCGTTCTTCGCGGATTTCTCCACGAATCGCTCGACGACTCCGTCCTGATAGTGGCGGTAGCCGAGGAGGTTTTGCCCGCGCAGCAGCATCTGCAGGCGGCTCTTCGGCATCAGCTTACGGAAGGTCCGCAGGCGCTCCCACGGGTCTTCGTTCAGAAAGCGAATGCAGGAATCAAACGTCGCGCCTCCCCAGCACTCGACCGACCAGTAGCCGGCATTGTCGATGTCTTCGCAAACCGGGATCATGTCATCCATCGCCATGCGCGTCGCGAGCAGACTCTGATGGGCGTCTCGAAGGGCGAGTTCCGTAATCTCAATGACTCGGGCCATGTATCTCTCCTGATTCAACAATAATGCACAGATGAAGGTCTGTTGCCCGTCGCATCGTCCAAACGTGCGGGCAACTTCCCGGAATGGTCCGCTGAGGACCAACTTCGATATGCAATCTGCCCCGGTTTCCGAGCGGCGGGTGGAACTGAGAGGTCAGTAGGAAACGCGGATATTCATGATGGGGCACGAGCCTCAATTCAAACTCCCATTTTCTTGGATCGGAGCCCGTAAACGCTTTGCCAGCCTGCACGACAGCGACGCCAGCGAGGAATAAAGATCTTCGTTATGAACGATCATATGCTGCGGGACGTTCAACTTGATAGGCGCAAAGTTCCAGATGGCCTGGATGCCCGCCCTCATCATTTCGTCGGCCACGGACTGCGCAACTTCCGCGGGCGTAGTAATGATTCCGACGTGGATTCCCATCTGTGGAGCTATATCGGCAAGCCCTCGGAGGGTCAGGACTGTCCTGCCGTGAACAGTCTGCCCGACCTTCTCCGGGTCAACGTCGAAGGCGGCGACTACGTGGAGCCCGAATCGAGAAAACCGCTCGTGGCCGAGAATCGCCGTGCCTAGATTTCCTACCCCCACTAAGACTGCCTGGTTAACGACATCCCAACCCAGAAATGATTCGATGGCGATGACCAGTTCGGCCACCGAATAGCCCACCTTGGGCTTGCCGATGACTCCCGTAAATTGCAGATCCTTACGGACTTGCACGGGAACAAACTTCAAATCCCGACCGATCATGCTGCATGAAACCAGATTGACCCCTCTTGATCGGAGTTCGACGAGATAGTGATGGTACTGGGGCAACCTTCTCAAACTCGGCTCCGGGATCGACGATCCAATGATCTCCCGCATGGTCTCATCTTTCGATATATCCGTATCGATATGTATTTAGCGAGATCATAGAGCGTCGCAGATGAACTGTCTGTGATCGCAGTCACTGAATCGGCAAGGGATGTAGCGGCTTCGGGCCTTATTTTGGGCCTGGAGGCGGTTGGATTCTATGGGCATTGGTGGCCCTGATCGCAGAGCTTGCTGAGGCAGGTGCCTCCGTCAGGAGGACCCGGTCAGTATGCGTTCTTGCTGCTGAAGATGCGGAATATGGTCATCGTGATGATCTGCAGGTCCAGGGTCAGGCTCCAATTTCGAAGGTAGTACAGGTCATATTCCACTCGTTTTGCGATGGAAGTATTGCCACGCCATCCATTCACCTGTGCCCATCCGGTGATTCCAGCCTTAAACAGGTGGCGCGAATTGTAGCGATCAATTTCCTCCAGAAATCGCTGAACGAAATAGGGGCGCTCGGGACGCGGCCCGACGACGCTCATATCCCCTTTCAAAACATTCAGGAATTGCGGCAGTTCATCAAGGTTGGTCTTGCGCAAGAAAGCTCCCACGAAGGTTCGCCGCGGATCGTGGTCGCATGTCCATCGTGTGTCTCCCTCTTCTGTGCTGCCAACGTTCATGGTTCGGAACTTAAACATTCGGAAGACCTGGCCATTGAGTCCCACGCGATCCTGCACAAAGAAGATGGGGCCGCGACTGTGAGCCTTGATGATTCCCGCGATCAGCAGAGTAATCGGCAAAGTCACGAGCAGAACGAATAGGGAGAAGCAGATATCGAAGATGCGTTTCTCGAAAAGATACGAACCCGTCTCAGCCAGCGTGGGACGGAGATCGAGCATGTGAAATCCGCCCAGATTAATCAGGCGGTCGCGCAGAACAATTTCTTCGCCCAGGTCGATGACGACTCGAGTGGGGACGCACAACTTCTCCAGCGTGGGCGTAATTTTCTTGATCTCGTTCAAGCGAACCGCCGGAACCGCGATCACGATGTCATTAATTGCATTTCCGTTGGGAAACGTGGGGATCTGGTCGAGTTCGTATACGGGGCCCTCGACCGCAATCTCCTGATCGGGCAACCGTACGTGTCCCATGACCCTGCAGGGCAATACTTCGCCGTGCATCAGCGACACTCCGACGCGGCGCGCGAAACGGTCGGTGCCGACAACCAGGATTCTGACCTCTTTCCTGAGATCTTTGCGCAACAACTCGAGAGATGCGCGGAAAATGACGCGAGTGATGGTTGCGAGAGTGAACAAAGCGATTGCGCTCAGCCCGATGACCAATCGTGAGTAGCTGGCGCGCCGGTCGAGAAAACCTGCGACCATCACCAAGCCGTACGTGAACGCCAAGGCCTCTAGTAAGCGGCGGCTTTTTCCGCCCGCCGCGTACAGCTCTTCTACATTCCACAGACCCGATTCTTCCGCGGTGATGGCCCAGACAATTGTCGTGAGAAGAAGAACGCCCCAGTAGGAGGGCAAGCCGGCGATTGGATTTCGGGCGAAAAAAAGATTGAAGCCAAAACGCACATGTACGGCGATGAAATACGCGCAGGCGGGCAACAACAGCATTACGACTTTCAAATACAAACAAGCTAGGCTAAGGCGACTGCGGATCATACCGTACAGATCTTTCTCTATTAACTTTCTTTCGGCCCTCCTGGCCTAGCCCCACCCAGATCAACAGGAGTGCCGAGTTACACGTCAGATGACGATCAGAAGGCATCGGTTGGTAAGTAAATGTCGTGTACTCCACCCAGAAGGACCGCAATCGAAGTTATTGACCTGCTTAGAGTTTTCGACTTCGCGCGCGAGGGTAGGTCGTTCATGGACCGGTTGGCGCGCGTGTGTGCCCGAACACTTGATGGGGTGCAAAAGTGATTTGTAGAGCGGCCGTTATATTTCTGGAAACATTCGGCTGGACGATTGGAAAGAGCCAGCGTTCGTGTTGCACCCACGCGGACAACTCGAGACTGGAGTGCACCCAATAGTCGGTCGATACTCCAAAGTCAGATAGTGATCCGCCTCCAGGAATAAATTGCGCGCTCACTTTCTGGTGGCGGAAATTGAACTGGACCTTGCTCTTCGGAGTGAACCAGTAGCTTGTCCAGGCCTGCGTGCCCTGGCCTTGCCGTCCAATCCAGCTGCCAATCAGATTGCCGTCGTTGGTGTATCCACTCCTAAAGCGATCGTTGTTATAGAAGAATCCGTGTTGGACGACCGGTCCGCCGCCCGGAAGGTCGGTGAAAACTCCTTCGATGCGCAGGTCGAGTTTTGGGACCTTCGGTATTCGAGATAAATAGACTCCGGAAGTGAGAGCGGTTTTGTTCCAGGCGAGCCACGGGTTTGGTTCATCGTCGGTGAATGCGTCGGCATAGAACGTCGCCCAGTCGCGCAGTTTCGGTATTCGATAGGCGAAGTCAAATCCTCCTCTGCGATCACCGGCGTCGCCCGCGCTTCCGGGAACTCCATTGCCGGTTGAGAACATGGCTTGCAGCAGTTTATGCGAAGTCGCCGGCACTCCCGTTCCCCCGAACAGCGCGGTCGCGCTGAAACCTATTTCAAGGTTAGGTGTGGGTTTGAAGCTGAGTTTTTGGCCGACGATGAAGGGCTGGTCGCTTAAGGTTTGTGTCCAGGAGCCGATGAAACCTGGGGTCGCGCCGAAGACCCAGTGGTATCCGGTGAGTCGACCTAAAATGTAATCCACTCGAATCGGCCCAATAACGCTCAAGAGGCCGGGGAGTTCAATCGGACGAACGCGATTCACCTGCAACATCAGGATGGGCGCCGAATTTGTGCCGAACAGCATCGGCCCGCTGGCGTCCTCGCCCCACCAGAGCGACTGTTTCCCAAACGTCAACTGCCAGTTGTTGAGCTGCATTCCCACGTAGCCTTCCAGTAGATCAAATCGATTGACAGCCGGGAACGGCGTTGTCGGAGGCGCTGAAGGAAGACCGTCGACCGCTTGGATCACACTGGTCGCCGGAGCAGGCAAAGCCGCTACCGAGGGCGCATGCTGAAATTCTCCGCGCACATAGAACGAGAGCGGCCCAGCGGTTGCATGACCAGAAAATCCGGTCACGCTATTGAAGCCTTCTCCATAGGGTCGTCCGTAGTCGTTGATGATGGTTTGTCCGAAGTGGAAGCCATCATTCAGCGGAAGGCCTGAGATTCCAGTGAAACGGGTGTAAACGGAATCGAGACTTACGCCGAGATTGGTATCGCCCTTCAAGAGTCCCACTTCATCTCGAAACTCGGATAGTAAAGCTGCGTATATTTTCTGCGGGGCGCCGTTCAGCTCGTTTTCCTGCCTCGAGTCGCTCGTTTGCTTCTTTCACGAGCAGGCGGGCGCACTCCAACCGCGTCCACGGACGCATACCCAGGTCCGCCGACTGTAAATAGCCAAGAGCGGCTAGGCGCTCCATTGCCGGGTAGATCCAGCTATCGAGAGGCACGTAAACGGATCCCATGTTCCCTGGATCCCGACTGACATCGTCGTCGCTCCTTTTGAACGTCCCCCACCGAGCAATCTCCGCGTCACTGTAGTGCGAGTGGCTGCGGAAAACCTGACGTCCCATGTACCATCCCAGTGCGCTGCCCACGAGCACGTCGGTAGGAAAATGTTGATGGCCTACGATTCGCGCTGCGCTGAACGCGGTCGCCGCACCATAAGCCAGGAACTGCGTCATCGGCCCGGGATACTCATGGGCAATCACGCTGGCAATCGCCCAGTCGATCGCGGCGTGTTGTGACGGAAAAGAAGTACCGCCTTGAAAAAATCGTCCACGGCCATCGCCGGTAAATGGACGCTCCCTCGCGAAGGTGTATTTGAGGATCTCCGTGTCGAGAAATGCGTCGATGGCCGCTTCTCCGCTGAGCAGCCCGGTTTCGCGTTTTTGATCGTCGTGCGTGAGATGGCCTAAGACGAAGATGCCTGCACCTGCGCCCACCATCGTGGCAAGTCCGGCGTTTGAGATCGTCAGCGCATGGGACACGGTTGTTAGATTTGTGGGGACATGTTTTTCGAGCGCCGTGTCGCTCGCGAGTGATCCGGTGGCGACAAAGGCCACGGGAACGGTCCATTGCCATTCAGCGGCTTTCATGTGGAAGGGAGTTGTCCAGAATTGTTTTTGATCGAGAAAGAGATTGTGCGGAAGAGACTTCAAGTCCACTCGGGGCTGTGGAAACTCGAAACTCTTCGCCGTAGTTTTGGGTGGTAGGGAAGTCGAAGCGTCTTCGCTTCGTTGCACCTGGGCTGCGGCGGATAGGCAACCGGCAATCAACACACCTGCGATCGCCCAGACAAAACAGCCACGGACAGACCGGCTGATGATCGAAGCGCGCTCGACATGCTGAGGGCCGACTCCGCGCCCGGCGCAGCTGCCGACACAGATGGAGGTGCCGTTCTGACCGATCATGATTAAGAGATAAGTGCAGTCCGCAGATTTCTGCGGAATCGCAATTTGATGCGGGAACCGGCTGAGTGGGCTACCAACAAAATTCGAGAAAAAATATGATTTCTCTCGAGATGGGCTTCGCTTTTTTGCGGAAGGGCGATCATCTGCCCCGGCAGATTAAGCATCTAAGGTCACAGCCCGCTCCATGATCGAAACAGAGAGTCAATCCGAATTCATCGTGCATGAACCCCGCGATCCAGCGGGCGGAGCCGATATTTCTCTTTTGGATTTCCTGGTCGTGCTCCTGAAGCGCAAACGCTTCATCGGCGGCTTCGTAATAGTCGTGGCGCTGCTGGCGACTGTCATCGCATTCCTGCTGCCGGTGCAGTACGAAGCCAAGACACTCTTGCTGCCTCCGGCGCAAAACTCTTCTATCAGTTCAGCGCTGCTTGGACAGTTGGGAAGTTTGGGAAGCCTGGGGTCACTGGGCTCGCTCGCATCCCTCGCGGGCGGAAGCATGGGTCTTAAGAACCCGGCGGATATGTATATTGCTTTCCTGACTGGACGCACGGTCGAGGACGCGATGGTCGACCGCTTTGGCCTGATGCACGAGTACCACAAGAAACTGGAGTCGGACGCGCGAAAGTCCCTTGAGCATCACACGACCATCACTGCCGGCACCAAGGATGGATTGATCCATATCGCAGTCGAAGATGCTGATCCAAAGCGAGCGGCGGAGCTCGCCAATGGATACGTGGAAGAATTCCGGAGGCTCTCGGCCTCGTTGGCAATCACTGAAGCTGCGCGGCGGCGGCTGTTTTTCGAACAGCAGTTGGAGCAGGCGAAGGACAAACTTGCGCAGGCGGAAGACGCCATGAGCAAGACGGAGCAATCGACGGGTGTTCTGCAGATCGACTCTCAAGCGCGGTCGCTGATCGAATCGGCCGCTGTTTTGCGGGCGCAGGTCACCGCCAAGCAGGTGCAGATCGAAGGCATGAAGTCGTTTGCGACCGATGACAACCCCAACCTCATCCTCGCCAGACAAGAACTGGCTGCTCTTCAGTCGCAACTGCAGCACGTCGCAGGATCGCAGCGCGACTCGGGCTCCGATATCAATTTGTCGAAAGGACGAGTGACGCAATCTGGAATGGAATACCTGCGCAGTTATCGTGAACTGAAGTACCAGGAGACCATTTTCGAATTATTGGCGAAGGAATTCGAAATAGCCAAACTCGATGAGGCCCGGGAAGGATCGATTGTTCAGGTAGTGGATGTTGCGGTGCCTCCAGACCGAAGGTCCTCTCCACACCGCCTTTTGATTGTGCTGGGTGCAACCGTTCTTGCCTTCTTCGTCTCTACATCCTGGGTGTGGTTCCAGAACAGATTATCGGTTGCGTTCGAGCTCGCGGAAAACAGGCAGCGCCTACGATTGATCAAAACTCTCTGGAGAGGAAAGGTGAAGGCGGCGTAGAGGACCCCCTGAGCCGAATGTTTCATCGGCTGTGGTGAATTGAGTAAACTGCAAATCTCCAACTCTATAGGTTCAACCGCGGAGGTAAATACGGAGTTTCCAGTATTTGCCGGGAATCTGCTCAAGACGATACTCCAATGATGCGCGTATTGTTTCTCAACCCCCCCTTCCATCCCAGATATTCCCGGGAACAGCGGAGTCCTGCCGTTACGAAGAGTGGAACTCTCTATTACCCGAAGTGGCTGGCACATGCGGCAGGCGTTGCGATCAAGTGCGGACACACGGTGGATCTGGTCGATGCTCCCGCGGCAGGGTACAGCGTGCAATCGATCATCGATCGAATTGAAGCCAAGAATATTGAGGCTGTGATTTGTGATACCTCGACGCCAAGCATCCTCAACGACGTCGACGTGATCAATGCCCTTGTTGCCGCAAAGTCGTCGCTGCACGTGCTGTTGGTCGGACGGCACGTGTCTTCATTGCCCAGAGAGACGCTTGCGATGTCCGAGTCTGTCGGGGCAGTGGCGATTCGCGAATACGAATTTACGGTGCGCGACTGGCTGGAAGCGAAAGCCTGCGGGGCCGACTTGTCGGCGGTAGATGGCTTGGCCTGGAGAAAAAGCAGCACGGGTGAGATTGTCGTCAACCAACAGCGCGAGGCGATCAAAAACCTCGACGAGTTGCCGTTCGTTTCAGAGGTCTACAAAAGATTCCTGCACACATCGGATTATTTTTACGGCCACTCATTGTGGCCGCTGGTTGTGTTCGATACCAGCCGCGGCTGCCCGTATCACTGTTCGTTCTGCGTCTACCCGCAAACGTTCAGTGGGCACACGATGCGTTACCGCTCGGTCTCGAATGTGGCGGACGAGTTCGAATTTGTTTCCCGCGAGATGCCTGAAATCAAGACGGTGATGCTGGAGGACGACACCTTCATCATCAGCAAGCCGCGAACGTTGAAGTTGGCCCATGAGTTGATCCGCCGCGGGAACAAGCTTCCCTTCGATGCCAACTGCCGCGCTGATATTGGCGCGGAGAGCGAATTGCTTTCAACCCTTCACAATGCCGGAGCCCGTCTGTTTTGCGTAGGCTTCGAGAGCGGCGACGTCGACGTCATCAACGGAATGAAAAAGAATAACGATGACCGCCGCGACGCAAAATATCACGAGGAGGCCTACCGATTCGTCCGCCTGTGCCAACAGTCAGGGATCATGGTCCACGGTTGCTTTATGGTCGGCAATTTGAATGAGACTCCGGCGAGCATGGAGAAGACGCTTAGCTTTGCGAAGAGGCTTCAGCCAGATACAGCGCAATTTTTCCCGATCATGGTGTATCCGGGGACCACGGCGTTCGAAGAGGCCAAACGACGAAACTATATTCAAATTGAAGATTGGAGTGCATGGCTCACGAAAGACGGCTTGCACAACAGCGTAGTAAATTTGCCGAATATTACTCATGAGCAACTCGTGAGTTTCTGCGACCGGGCGCGGCGCAGTTTCTATCTCAGTCCTTCTTATCTTTTCTACAAATTGAAGCAGTCGCTCAGAGACCCTCGCGAACTGCAGCGCAACGCGAAGGGATTTGTCACCCTGTCGAAGTATCTGTTGCGTGGAAGCCGTCACGAGAAACGCACAGAACCCGCACCAATCGCCAGCAACCGTGTTCCGCCAGTCGCGAGTAGTCCGGCCGGCGACTAGGTCGATCGAGGCGGGTTTGGCGAGCATCCGGGCCGTGGCCAGTAGGGTGAGGAGGATTCCATCGAGCAGTTAATCTCAATTATCATCCCGACCTTCAACGGCAGTTCTCGCATCGGGAATTGTCTTGATGCACTCGCGGCGCAGACTCTCGGTCGTACGGTGGAAATCCTGGTCGTCGACGACGGATCAAGCGACAATGTCGCGGCGGTCGTCGGGGGGTATTCCGGTGTTCGTCTGATTCGCCAGGCAAATGCCGGACCTGCAGCCGCCCGCAATCGCGGAGCCGCCGAAGCTCATGGGGAAATTCTCTTATTCACCGATGATGACTGCATACCCGCGTCGAATTGGCTGCAAGCGATGATCGAGCCATTTCGCGACCCGGAGGTCATCGGGGCCAAAGGAGTCTACTGCACGCATCAGGACTCGGTAGTCGCGCGATTTGTCCAGCTCGAATATGAGGATCGCTATCGCCTCATGGCGAGTCACGACTGCGTTGATTTCATCGACACATACTCAGCCGCGTTTCGCCGCGAGCGGTTTCTGGAGATGAAAGGCTACGATACGTCGTTCCCGGTGGCGTGCGCCGAGGACATTGAGCTTTCCTATCGAATGTCGCGGCGCGGCTGGAAGATGAAGTTCGTGCCATCGGCCGTCGTTGCGCACACACATCCTCATAGCCTCAGTCGTTATCTGCGGAAGAAATATAAATTCGCTTTTTGGCGCGTGCTGGCTCTATCCAAGAATCCCGGCAAGACGTTGAAAGACAGCCACACGCCGCAGCTGATGAAACTGCAGCTTCTGTTCATTCCCGCACTGCTGCTTGCGTTCGTTGTAGATCAGATTGTTCGGCCTGCGCTGCCGCTGTCTTTGTTGGTGCTGGCTGCCTTCCTCGGGAGCACAATTCCTTTCGCGATTCGCGCGGCAAGGAAGGATTTGATCGCCGGACTGCTGTCTCCCGTTCTGCTCGCGGGGAGATCGGTTGCGCAGCTGATGGGTATATGCGCAGGGCTGGTCAATGTTCTTCGCAAGTCTATCTGGGAGCGCACAGGTCGCATGGCTGAACGCCGCTCCCTCCAATGACTGAAGGCAACGACACTAGATCGCTAAAGGCTATGCAAACGCACTGGCGATTCGCAAAAAATGCCGTTTCGAACCTCGGACGCGGCGGTGCGACCGCAGTCGTTGCTTTGCTGTTGCCTCCAATTCTCGTCCGGCACATGGCGCCGGCGAGCTATGCGGTCTGGGTATTGGTGCTGCAAACGGCCGCCTACGTTGGTTATCTGAACTTCGGACTGCAAACTGCGATCGGCCGGTACGTCGCGTTCGCGAATGAAAAGAACGACTTCGAACAGCGAGACTCCGTGTTCAGTACCGCCTTCGTAGGGCTGTGCGCTGCGGGATTACTCTCCATAATCTGTCTGGTCGCCGCCGTCTTCGCGGTGCCGGCTATTTTTCCGAGTGTTCCGGCGTCGCTCGTTTCGGAGATGCGGCTGGCGTTGGTGCTGGTGGGATTTTCACTGGCGGTCGAACTGCCGGCCTCTGCCTGCAATGGAGTGTTTATCGGGCTCGAGCGCTACGAAGTCCCCGCCATAATTGCCGGGACGGCTCGGCTTCTTTCCGCCATCGGATTGATCGCAACTGCTCTGGCCGGTGGCTCTCTCGTTCTAATGGCAGCGATCGTCGCTACGATGAACCTGTTGTCTTATTGCGTGCAGTATTTAGCTCTCCGTCGCATTCTTCCCGACGTGCGTTTCCAACGAAGACTAGTGAGCCGCGCAACCGCGCGTGAACTGTATGGCTACTGCTCCGGTCTCACGATCGTGTCGTTTTCAATGTTGCTGGTTACCGGCTTGGATTTGATTCTCGTCGGGCGTTTCGAGTTCGCTGCGGTTACGCCGTACTCGGTCGCGGCCAGTATGATCGCCTTCATTTCCGGCCTACTCTACGCGATCGTGAACGTCATACTGCCGCACGCCGCTGTGCTCCATGCTCGCGAACAAGCCAGCAAGATAGGCAAGCTTGTCATCTCGTCGACGCGCCTCAGCGTGCTTCTTCTGGTTCTGACCGGAATTCCCATATTCATCTACGCGGGACCGATCATTCGGCTATGGATCGGCCAACGCTACGTCGCCAGCGGCGCTCCTCTGCTCGCGATCCTGGTCGTTGCAAATATCATCCGGCTCATTGGTGCTCCTTATTCGCTCGTGATGGTTGCCGCAGGGCAGCAGAGTTATATCAAGGTCAGCCCGCTTACCGAGGGCATCAGCAACTTCGTTGCGAGCGTCGTGCTTGGCGTTCTCTTCGGAGCGATCGGCGTGGCTCTGGGAACTCTGCTGGGAGCGGTGGTCAGTATCGCTTCGCATCTGTGGTACTCCATGCCTCGAACGAACGCGGCTATCAACTTCTCAAGGCGGAAGTTTGTCGTTTCCGGCGTGCTGTCGCCCTTGCTTTGGACGTCACCCCTGTTGGCCGCCGCCGTGGTGTCGTGGCAGGGCATCCGAATTCCATCGTTCGTCTTTGCATCGGCCGTGCTGCTTTCCGCCGCGGCCTCGGGCCTGCTCTTGCTTCATGGTTTACGCACCGCGCAAAGTTGATAGCCATGTCATATCTGAGCCTGCTCCGGCGTGTACTGGAAGAAGACGGTGTATACGTATTCGCGACACGCCGGATGGAATCGTCGATTGCGAGCTTCCGAAACTTCATGATCGCTCGCAAACTGGGCGTGAAGAGGATTCACATCGGTCCCCGAGCGAATTTACGTGGGCTCAGTTCGATAGAGATGGGAGAAGACTTCATAGCTCTAGAGGGACTCTGGTTGCACGCGGTCACGCGCTACTACGATCAACGGTTCTCGCCCAGAATTGTGATTGGGGATCGCGTTCGAGTCAGCCAATGGGTCCATATCGCCGCCACGCATTGCATTGAAATTGGCGACGACGCACTGATCGGAAGCAAGGTGACGATTATCGATCACAATCACGGCCAGTATTCCAATGAGCATTCATCTCCGCACCTCGTACCGGCAATGCGACCTCTCGACGGCAACCGGCGAGTCGTGATCGGGAAAAATGTCTGGCTCGGGGATGGCGTTGTCGTTACACCCGGTTCTTCGATTGGGGAGAGCGCTGTAATCGGAGCCAACTCCGTGGTGCGGGGCAGCATTCCGCCGTTCTCTTTAGCCAGCGGGGTGCCGGCGAAGGTTCTCAAGACGTTCGACTTCGAGGCGGAAAAGTGGACGAACGTCGGTTGAGACAGCGCTGCGTTGTCATAGAAAGGATTCAGCCGGTTTACTGCAGGAGGAGATCCTTTGCTAAGCTCACTAACCCTCCGGAGTAGCGCCAGTAATTTCCGTTCACGACTTCTCCAAAGACCTGCGCAATCCGGGCGACTTTGACCCGCGGCAATCGCGCTCGATGCTCGAGGTGAGAGATCTTGCGGTCGATTTCTTCCAGCGCTCGCTCTGAATCTGGATATGCGGCCCTACGCTCCCGAACCCTCGTTTGAATCTGCTGAAATCGCGCGATCTCCTCCAGATAGAAGCCGGCGCCGCGGTTCCTGGCTTCTTCGAACGAAGCTTCCATTGTCAACGGCCCGGGCCCGATCTGTTGGCCTGTGTGGCGGCGATATTGCATCAGCGGCTCCGAAATCACCTCGAACGGACCGCACATCGTCAATAGAAACGATATCCAGCGGTCGTGAACTTCATTTGCCGGAATCGGAGCAACCAGGTCGAAAAGCTCTCTGCGAAATGCCATGGTCGCACCGGTCACGACAGGATGCCTGATCTGGACATTGAACGCTCCGCCATTCTTGCATTGCTCCTGTTCGTCTGGGCTGAAAGAGAGCGTTGACCAGAGGCGCGAATTCATTGGGCGGGAATCGTCGCCAATCACGTCGGCATCGCTGAACGCGGCGACAGTCGCGCCCGATCGCAGGAATGCCTTTTCGATCCGTTCGAGCTTGTGTCGATACCAGACGTCGTCCTGATCCGCGAGCGCAACAATCTCGCCACGACACAGCGAATCGCTTTCTCGAAATTCTTGGTCGAGCCGAGATTGTCTGAGTTGACTACGAGGCGAGTCGGAATAGGGGATTGCCGCGCAAACTCTCGTATTACGTCGATGCTGCCGTCCGACGAGCCATCATCGCAAATAATCACTTCGTCCGGCGGGCGCTGCTGGGCGGCGATGCTCCTGAGCTGGGCGCCGAGAAACCGGGCCCCGTTGAACGTACACATGGCGACGGAGACATTGAAACCGCCCATAGCGAGAAAATGTTCGAAAAAAAGACTACCTATAGCGACTCAACCGCATCTATCGGATGCTAATCCATGGATTCAGGTATACGTGTGAATTTCGGTCCGCAAGTAAGTTGCGTCGTCTTGAACTGGAATGGATGGCGGGATACGGTCGATTGCCTCGATGCGCTTAAGGGATCTGCTTATCCCAGGCTGCGGCTGATCGTCGTAGATAACGGGTCGGCCGACGATTCAGTCGCCCGAATACAAGCCGCTCATCCTAACGTTTTATTGCTGCAGACGGGAAGCAACTTGGGTTTTGCCGGCGGGAATAACGTTGGAATACGCCATGCCCTGTCGGATGGCGCGGACTACGTCTGGCTGCTGAACAACGACACCAGACCTGACTGCGACTCTCTGCCGGCGCTGGTAGAAAAGGCAATGAAGGATAAGACCATCGGCGCCGTTGCGTCAGTGTGCTATTACGCCGCTTCGCCCGCGAAGGTCGAAGCCTGGGCGGGGGCGCGCGTGAATCTTTGGGTAGGCTACGGGCGCAATACCCGGGAACCTCGGCAGGATGAATGGTTTCATTCACTGAATGGCACCAGCATGCTGATATCCCGCGTGGCGTTGGAAGACGTTGGATTGCTGGACGAAGGGTTTTTTCTCTACTGGGAAGACACGGAGTTTTCGCTGCGCTTGCGCAAACGGGGATGGCGCATTGCCGCCGCGCCAGATTCCCGAGTTCTGCACAAGGTAAACGCCAGTACCAGGGGAAATAAAGTCGTACTCGACCGATTTCAAACCGCGTCCGGCCTGCGGCTCTTGAGGCTCCATTCGCCGGCTCCGCGCCTGGCCTCGCTCTTGTTTCTGACTGTGCGTTTCGCGCGGCGAATCGCGCGCCTGCAGTTTACTCGCTGCAAGAGTGTCTGGTCTGGCATCCAAGACTATCGTCAGATGTTGCCTGTCGTTCCCAGGATCTCCTGATGCTTGGCGCCATCGATTCTTCATCCTGGACTGCGCTCTATGTGTTCGATGTCGTTGCAATCCTCGCCTTTGGCGTTTCCTATTACCGGAAATGTTATCGCCAGGGCTACCGAATCGATTTCTGGTACGCGCAGTTATTCCTAGTCTGTGTGTTTCCCAACATGCTGATGTTGCCGTTCGCTCAAAGCGAACTGAACGTCATCGTTCTGGGTAGCGATCTGCGAGCTGTCATCGCGGCGCTTCCTGTCGTCTTTCTGATTACGATGGTCGGCTACTTGGCGCTGTTGGCGGGTGGAGGATTGTGGCGCCTTCAACTTGGCCTCGGCCTGAGGGAAACAGCGGCCAAGGCACTCGACGTTGTTCCCCGTTGCTCGATGATGCTGATGTCTTCTCCAAGCGTTCTGATATTTCAAGCGGCACTCTGCCTGCTGCTCCAGTTGATGATTCTCGGGCTCTACTTTTCGCAGAGCGGTTTCGCGTTTGACTTGCGCAGTTACACATTTGCGAATCCGAGCTTGCGGCCGGTTGCCTTGGTGATCTCGAACTATTCGATCATCATCGCGTCCCACTGCCTTGCCCGCTACCTCGATCGAAAGGAAAAGACGCTACTGGCTTGCACTTTGCTGCTGACTCTCGGTCTCGTGTTTTTCGGATCAAGGGGCAATCTGCTCAGCATTTATCTCAACATCCTGATCTGCCTGGTGGTGAAACTACGGCGCAAGATCAGCCTGTTTCGGGTCGCCTCGCTCGCGGCGATCATCTTGGTGGCGGCCTTTTATATTGGGAACGCGCGTGCTGGAGAATATTCGCTGACCGGATTAATGGGCTCGTTGTTCTTCCTGTTGTTCTATGGAAATAACTTTTCCGATCTCCGCGATTTCGCCTGGGTCTACTCGGCATGGGATCACACGCTGTGGGCCGGCAAAACCTATCTCGCTGCGTTCCTCGCGTTTATCCCGCGCTTTGCTTCGCACTTCCGCGATACGTGGGGGTTGGGCGCAGCCACAGCCGCATCCGTCGGGTTTGATCCGCAGGTGCATCCTGGATTGCGGCCGGGCGCTTTTGGAGAGGGCTTTTTCAACTTCGGGCTGCTCGGGGTAATTGCCGTGGGACTTCTCCTCGGCATTACGTTGCGATGGGTTGATACCGAGGTGAAACGCGCTCTCTCAGGCCCGCGGCCCTCAATGATGAAGGCATTCGCCGCAACAATGGTGCTGGGCATTTCCGGTTCCTTCGCGGTTTCGGCAGGCTTCTCTGGCGTTTACGTTCTCGCGGGCGTCTATCTCATTTCGTGGTTCTGCTTTTCGGTGGAGAGGATATTCGTACCACGAACGAGTTTGGCCGATGGCCCTGAATGACTCTTCTTTACCGGCCCACAGTCGCCAGGTAAGAATTGCTGCTGCTCAATTCCACCCTTGTCGTCAGAATTTCACGGACGTGCGCAGCGGTGTTCTGCCAAGAAAATGTGGCAGCCCGAGCCAGTCCTTTGTCGCGAAGCTCTCTTCGCAGCGACGTATCAGCAACGATACGATTCATCGCCTCAGCGATCTCGTCAAGCGACGTTGGATCAACAAGCAGCGCTGCGTCCCCCGCAGTTTCTGGCATCGCGGTGATATTTGCTGTGACGACCGGCGTGCCGCATGCCATCGATTCCAGAATCGGCAGGCCGAAGCCTTCATAGAGAGACGGAAAGATCAGAGCCTCGGCGCCTCGGTAGAGCGGTGGTAGTCGGTTTTCCGGAACTCGGCCCACAAAGCCAATGCTGGTAGTGAGGTGATGTTGTTCAATGCAGCGGGCAAGTTGCGGCGTCCACTCGCCAGTGAAAAACAGATGCATCCTCCGCGCGAGTCCCGAACGGGCAAAGGCACCCACCACCCGTGCCTCGTTCTTATGGCGTTTGCGATTACTGACGCAAAGAAGGTATGGGAACGGAAATAGGGACACGTCTCCGTCAGGTCGATACGACGGTTCCACTCCACAGCCGACGTTGCAGACTCCGTCGGCATGCAATCCCGACCAATCGAGAATCTCAGCGCGGGTAAACTCCGAGACGGTAAGAATGGTCGCCGCGCGACGGCAGGCCCTCTTCAAAATAGTCGCGTAATAAAGCCGAATCAGCGGACTGCTATTTTCCGCACAATGAATGTGGCTGAGGTCGTGGATTGTAAAGACAAACGGTGAAGGACAAGAGAGGGGAGAGTTATATCCTGGCGAAAAAAACAGGTCGTCGCGATTCAGGCTACGAAGCGCGGAGGTGAGACGCAACGCATCCAAGGGCGCTGCCGGATGGCCCGTCAGCGGAATCGGGCAATAACCTTGATCGGCCAATACGTGCCGAGCAAAGCGGCCAATTCCGTGGTCTCCGATCCATCTCTGATCCGCATAGATCATGGCATGCGATTCCGGCGAGCGGGAGCGGTCCGCTTCCATTAGTTATTGCAGTATTGCCAATGCCGCGGCGGTCAAGGCCAGTTGCGACGAAATCTGCGTCCAGTCGCGAAGGCCACGGATGAAGGCCCCAGTCGGCAACTTGTAGGGCACAACAACCTGATCGCCAGGGTACAAGTGAACGCGATCGAATTTTGTTCCCGTAAACAAACCATTGACGCTGCTCGCGGCAACCACAACTCCATTGGCTCGCAGTACAAAAGCATGATGCAGGTCAGACTGCGGCTTTCCTTTTCCGGCCATTTCGAGGTACTCGCCAGCTGAGTTCCTCGGCTCGAAAATGAACGACCCCGGGTTGTATACGTCTCCCACAACCGAGACGGTCGAAGGCGTGTGCGGGATCGAGAGGCGGTCGGCGTCTTCCAGCACCATGTCTGGAAAATCGGAGACGTCTTTGTCTGAAGGTTTGAGTGGAAGCGCTACTCGCCCGCTGGCCCGTGTGTTGCGCAATTGGCGGATAATCGCTTCCTGCGCCGCCAGCATCTGCGGCATGTCCCCGGACTGGCTGGATGCCGCTACTGAAACTGCCGACTGCCGGATCTGCACTTCCATGGTGCGCGCCAGTTCGTCCAGGCTTTTTTGCTGGTCCACTCGCGCCGATTCCCGTGTCAGTTGCGAACCGTAAACATAGGCGTCGGGTGTGAGCCCGCCCGCGCGCTGTAAAATCGACCGCAATGTTTCGTTGGCTTCCAGCTTGTAAACTCCCGGACGCCTCACTTCACCTTCGATGATCACGTATTGCGAGCGCTCGGTTTGGGGCACGCTGACGTCTTGCTGGGAGAAGATCGTAACGATATCGCCCGACTGCAGCTCGAGATTACTTTTCTCGTCATGTTCGATGAGCACCTTACGCGGGCTCATCCAAATGAGTTTGGACGAAAGGTCAATAGGATTTACTCGTTGGATGATGGCATAGTCCCAATTGATTTCCGGGGCATAACTCCGCAAATCGTCAGCGACATTCTTGACGGCATTCGGCTGGGAATTGGAGTTGGATGTTTGAGAGGATCCTTCGTTCTGCGCAGTGCGATCGCCAGTCTGCGAGGTGCCGTTGGCCGTGGAAGGTTGATCATTTTGAACCGCGAGCGCGTCCGAGGTGGGAGTATTAGTAGAACCTGGCACCGGGGACGAGGCCTGTGGAATGCCCGAGTTCGTTGACTCAGGGACAGTTTGTCCGCTCGAGCTTGGAGTACTGCTCTGTTGTCTCCCTAGGTTCAGGTTAGTCTGCGGAAGAGGCTGAGAACGGAGCGGGTATTCAGTTGCGCCGCCGTTGACCATGTCGGCACGATTGAGCCAGTAGCGCCGGGTGAGCAGCGCTTGTACGTTGGGAATCAGATCGCTGACCCGCATACCGGGCTTCCACGGATAGCGCCCGGGATTCGCAACGTTCCCCCGCAGGGTCACCACGTCCTCGAAACGCGGAACAATGGAGAACACCCGCACAATATCTCCATCCTGAAGCGGCAAGGCTTGAGATTGCTCATCGTACGGAAACTCGAGGGTCTTGCGAGACTGGTGATCGGCCACGCGATCGATCGTAACCTTGCTGGTGTCTGCAACCGTGCTCATACCGCCGGCGATGTCAATCACGTCCTGCAGAGAAGACTTGTCTTTTATTTCGTAAATAGCTTGCACGTTCACCGAACCGGAGATAGCGACCAGCGGCCCGACGTGGGGAATGAACAGAACGTCGCCGGGCTGAAGACGAACGTCCTTGGACTTGTCGCCCTTGATCAGCAGGTCGTAGAAGTCGAAATCGGTGATGGTTGCGCCATCGCGCCTCACCTGAATGTGGCGCAACGAGCCTTGCGGCGAAGGTCCACCCGAGGCAAATACCGCATTCACCAATGTGCTTAGCGAACTGATCGTGTAAGTCCCTGGGTAGCGCGCATCGCCAACCACCATCACCTGGATGGAGCGAAGTCGGCCGAGGTTCGCGGTAACGCTGAAGTTTTTGAATATCTTCGATATTTCATGTTTGAGATGATCTTCCAGATTTCCGTAGTGCACACCAGCAACCGAAATCTCTCCCACCTGCGGCACGTAAATCTGGCCCGCGCGATCAACGATGGTTCGCAAACTGGCTTGAACTTGCCCCCAAATGTTGATCTCTAGTTCATCCCCAGGCCCAATGATGTAGTCGCTGGGAACCTGTGTCCAATCAACGGGAGCAAACGTGCTTGGAGGTTGAAGGAAAAGTGACTGCCCGAACAACGGCAAAGGCCGGCCTACAGAATCCGCGACCATTTGCTCGAACTCGGTTTCCGGGCGGATAGAAGTTTGTTGAACGGAGTTCTGAAGGATTCGGAGGAGGCGCGCTCGGATTGTACTGGTCCGGGCTGATCCCTGCGGGATTCGCCAGCACCGGAGGTTTTACGGGATTCTCCTGGGCTTGTGCGCCACCGTATCTCGAACCTGAAGCGCCCTGACATTGGCTGCTTCCAGCCATCCTGGGATCGGAGCAATCTGGAGTGGCGCCCTGAGTCGGACTTTGAAATCCACCGTCTTCCGGGGATTGCGCAAACACTCCCCCGACGCACAAGCAGAACAACATGGCGACCAAAGAATTGGTGATTCGCCTTTTACGCCATAATCTGACTGGCTGATTGTCTATCACGCGATGTCCTCTGGCTTAACTTTCTGAAAGCCCGAGGCAGGATCGAAGCGCGTGCAATGCATGCAGGGCGTTATTCAATGCGCTTCGCTCCGTGAACATGGAGCGGTCCCCGAGGAGTTCACGCTCACGAAGCAGGATCTGCCGCTCCGCTTCTTTGATGCGGGAATTCATCTGCGAGCGGTCTGCTTCGAAAAGGGCGGCCATGTAGGCGATGTGCCACGCCTGAGATGCGTGCGGAACGTTCCTACGTCCGCTGGGAAGCGGATCCTCGACTTCGGATTGGACAAAAGTTTGAGCCGTTGCCATCGGATGCTCTCCAATCTAGCGCCACGTGCGTTGGACAACTCCCGTAAATCCCGGCAAAGGCAGGCGACGCTGGGCGGTTCAGCCCGCCCTGAAATCCAACGTCAGCGTGGTCTTATGCACGTCAATTCACAAGTAGAAAGCACACCCATTCCCTCGACAATACCGTGAATTACTGAGAACGATCGGCGTTCCTCCGGAGGGGGCTGTTCGGCAGCGACTACGATCGCAGCTGGGGTGCCAGGTTGGGGAACGACAGAAAAAGGGCCGATCTGGAGATCGACAAGATCGGCCCAAACTTGTTGGTGCGAAAGGGGGGACTCGAACCCCCACGGTTTTACCCGCCAGATCCTAAGTCTGGTGCGTCTGCCAATTCCGCCACTCTCGCACGCTTGTGAAAACAGTTTACTTCGTTTGAGCTCACTGGGGAAAGATGGAAACGTTCGGTTCCTCGTGCGTCACTCTCGCTCGGAGACCCGGGTCGGCTCCCTTCAATGGCGGTTATCTTCAGTGGGTCAGTTCTGCGATCTGAACATGATAGGGCTCGAGTAGGTCGCCGGTCGCATGATCGAGACCTGCCACCGCCAGCTGATATCCAACTTGGGCTTGCAGGAGCGTTTGCTCGGCCTCCGCTAGTTCTGTTTGCGCTTCCAGGACAAGGAAGATGGTTCCTTGTCCTAGCTCATACTTGCGCTGTTCGGCAGCGGTGTTCTTTCTCGCGAGATCCACGGCTTCTTTGCCGGCGGCGATGCTCAACTTGGCTTGCTCGAGTTGATGAACGGCATTGCTCACGTCGAGCATGACTTGCTCGCGGAGTTGACGTTCGCTGTATAAGTCGCTGCGGCGCGAGACCAGCGCAGTTCCCAGTTCCGCTTTCGCTGCGCGATTCTTGAGGGGAAGATTCAGCGACAATTGCGCTTCATAGGTTGGAAATCCGAAGCCGAAGAGCTGATGAAACGAAGAGTTCGAAGTTAACTGACCTGTGGTGCCATTGCCCGTCCCCCCCAGACCATTGCTGGCGTAGATCGCAGTCAGGTCGAGTTCGGGGAGCAGATGATTGTGCGCCAGACGAATGCGCGTCGCGTCGTTGGCCAACGCGGCATGGGCCGCGTCGAATTCCGGACGCTTCTTCAACGCCTGTTGCAGAGCAGCGGCGGTATCGATCGTGCGCAGCTCGCCATCGGGCTCGGGCTTTTCAGTGAGTTCGAGATCGAGGGCCTGAAAGTACGGATCCTGATCTGTTCCGATGGTCATGCGCAACGCGTCTTCAGCTTGCTTCAACGTGTATTCACCCTGAATTACCTGCACGCGTCGCGAAGCCACCTGCGACTCAGACCGGTAGATATCGAGTGGCGGCAATGCGCCGAGTTCCAGCGCGCGCTTGTCCCGCTTATACGTCGCCTCGGCGGCGTCGAGCGAACTCTTTGCGACTTCCAGGTTTCCGCGAGCCTCGACCACGGCCCAATATTGGCCGACAGCCTGCAGGATATTGTTGCTCACTTCCGCTGCGAAAGTCGCGCGCGACTGTTCCACATTGCGGCGTGCGATGACCAAGGGAGCGCGATTCGCAAACAGCCAGCCATTCTTCAGCAGCGGCTGCGTGAGCTGAAAGTTCATAATCGAACTTACATACGGATTAAAAAGGTCGAATGAATTGTTGATGGAACTGCTGGTGCTGCTGAGTCCCGCCTGCACGTTGGTCCCGGTTTCGAAAGTCTGCGAGTAAAGGACCTGGCCGGATTTTGTTGTGCTCTTGAAGTTCGTCTCGATTCCGCCGGTTCCTTGCAAAGACGTGAAAGGTGGAGAAATCGTACTGGTTATGTTCGATAGTCCAGTTAATACGGGATCGAAGGGCGAATGCGCGCCCAGCAGCGCGAACTTCGACAAATCCACCTGCGTTTCTTGCACGCGCACGAAGCTGTTGTTCTCGAGGGTGAGGACGACGGCGTCCTGCAGGCTGAGCTTCAGCTTGCCGTCGACGACATAGTTCCGAAGATGCTCCGGCATGCCGAGTTTGTCGGATCGAACCTGCGGCGTGGCGAAATCGCTGTACGCTTCGCCCTTTTGCGCGCAGGCCGGCGGAGTCAGTTGCAGAGCCGAAAACAAAAAAAGACAGGAAACAAGCCACGGGCGAGAATGTTCCATCGCTCAACTCCTCCCAGGAGTCCTACATCTTGTGATGATGACAAGTTGCTGCCGCGGCGCGCCTCAGTGTTGCTATTCCCAACGAATTGCTTCGACCGGGTCGAGCCGTGCGGCTTTGACTGCAGGATAGATTCCAAAAACAAGGCCCACTGTAATCGAGACGATGAAGGCGAGCAGGATGGAGGTCACGGTCACAATGGTGGACCAGCCCGCCAGCCATGCGATCAGGCGCGACATCACAAAGCCGAACACAATCCCAAAACTGCCGCCGACAAAGGAAATCAGCATGGCCTCAACGACGAACTGACGGATGATGTCGGACTGGCGCGCGCCCACCGCGCGGCGCACTCCGATCTCGCGCGTGCGTTCGAGAATGCTAGCCAGCATGATGTTCATGATCCCGATGCCGCCCACCAGCAAGGAAATCGACGCGATCGCGACCATAACCGCGTTGAATAGCCGTTCCGTGCGCTTCTGTTCGGCGAGTAACTCGGCGGGCACGATCACGCTGAAATCTCCCGCTGAGTGATGCGAAGAGTCGAGGATCGCCCTCACCAGTTGCGCGACTGAGCCCATGTCGGCGCTCTCTCGAATATTCAGATAGATTCCGTCGATCTCATCGCGTACATCGCTGTAGTTGTCCTCCATGCGCAGAAGGGCAGAGTTCAGCGGAACGTACATCGTGTTGTTGAGATCTTGCGTGGGTACTCCCGCCACTTCCGTTTGCGAACTCAGTTGCGGAGAGGCTATTCCGATCACGCGGAACCATGTTTCGTTAACTTTTACGTACTGCCCAATCGGATCCGCAGAGCCGAACAGGCTCAAACGCGCCGCCGCGCCCAGCACCGCCACCGGGGCAGCGTGCGTTTCTTCGTCCTCATTGAAGAACCTGCCTTGCAACACGTGGAGGCCGGCAATCGTCACATAGCTTGGATTGACTCCGTATACCGTCGGCGGATCTTGTTGCGATTTCGGAATCGTCTTCGACGGAGTCATGCGCTTCCGGGGCGTCGCCGCGACGATGTCGTTGAGGTCATCGCGAATCACTCGATAATCCTGGAACGTGAGTCCCTGAGAAATCTTGCGAACCTTTTGGTGAGCCTGCCACTCGGTGGTTTCTTTCGCTTCCACAATCAAGTTGTGAACGCCCATCTGCTCGATCAGGGCCATGACTTTTTGCCGGGCTCCGGCACCGATGGAAAGCATGGAGACGACCGCAGCCACGCCAAAAATCATACCCAGCATGGTGAGCAGGGAACGCAAGCGGTGGAGCAGCAGATTTTGCAGGCCCAGTTGCAGGTCAGGAAGCCACTGCCGGTACCCGTGCAGAATGCGTCCAGGGGTTGGCGCGGCGAGAGTTGACACTAGAGGGCGCCTCCTGAGCCACCTGGTGCGGGCGTGCTGGGTGACGAGTTCTTTCTCGGCGCGGTGGGATCGATGAGCGCGACTTCCGTGCCGGCACTAACACCCTCGATGGCGGCGCGACTTTCATTCTCCGCCTGAATCTTGACTTCGCGTGCGTCGAATCGATTTCCGTTGCGAATATAGATGACCCGCTTGGTTTCTTTCATGAACAGCGCCTGCTTCGGCACGTAGAGAACGTCTTTCCGCGGATCTCCGTTAATGAAGACTTGCGCGGTCAGGCCTGGGCGCATGCGAGCGTCGATGGCCGCCAAGGTGATGGTGACCTCGAACTTGGCACTGGGATCGTCGTCCCAAAACATGTGGTTGGTGGCGCCGCCGACTGTTTTCACGGTGCCGTGGAGAACCTTCTCAGGAAGCGCGTCGAACTTGATGTCAACGGATTGTCCCTCCTTGATGTTGTTGCGTTCGAGTTCTCCAACTTTTGCGACGAGTTCCATACCCTTGGGATCAATCACCTGCCCAATGGATCGTCCAGGTTCAACCTGGTCTCCCTCGTGATACTCGGGCAGAGACATGCCAGGGAAGCAGCAAAAGCCGCCCATCGCTCCTTCGTTTTTCTCGAGAGACACAAGTCCGTCCATGGGAGCGGTGACGCGCATTTTGTCGATATTGCTCTGCGCCTGGTCCATCGCGAGCTTGGCTTTGTTTCTTTTTTCTTCCGCCAGCGAAATCGTAGCTTGATTCGAAGCGTTATGCGACTTGACGTCTTGCTGCAGTTCAGCGAAGACGCGCTTCGCCTGCTCCAGGGCGAGGTCATTTTTCTTCGCGTCGATCGTGCTCACGAGTTCGTTTTTCTGTACATCCAGCTCGGCGCGTCTTACATCGAAGCGCGCTTTGAGCAGGGCGACTTTATCCTGTGCGGCCACAACTGCGGCATCGGCCTTCGCCTTGGTGATCTCCTGTTCCGCCTGCAGGAGTTCGGAACGATTCTGATCGAGCTTGTAGTGTTGTTCGCTCGGATCAAACTCCATCACCAGGTCGCCCTTCTTAACGGGGGCGCCGGTATGAAGCAGGTGCGTGATCTGCAGCGCGCCACCGCCAATGGGCGGGGCAATCAGCATTTCCGAGTGACTCGCGCGCAGCTCGCCGTTGGCGTAGACCTTCATGTCAAGGTCGCCGCGCTTCACCAGGCTGGTGGGGACTTCGTCCTTCGTCGTTGTTGGCGCAGAACGGCGGACGGCGGCGCCGACGCCGGCCACGGCGCAGAGAACGACCGCCACAATTGCCCACGTGATGGCGCGCCTGCTCTTCATCGACGGGTCTTACTCCTTCATGGTTGGATCTCGCAACGCAACTTGTTCGCCTGCATTGACTCCCTTGGCGATCAGGATTCTGTCACCGCTTCTTCTGCCAATCTCGATTGCGCGCTCTTCAAATTGATTGCCGTGCCACACGTAGGCGATGTTCTGTCCGGATTTCTGAAACAGGGCCTGCGCGGGAATCGTAATGGCGTTCGGCACGCGATCGACTACCACGGTTACCTGCCCTGAGATGCCGGGCTTGAAGCGGGGATCGGTCTGGTCGAGAACGATCCCAAGGGTGAAGTTACGGGTAATCGGCCAGCCACTGCTGAAATCCATGCTCGCAATGGCGCTAATCTGTTCGATGTGACCGGTGAACTGGCGATCTGGAATTGCGTTCAACTGCACCGTTACAGGTTCCTTGAGAGCCAGCCGTCCCCGTTCGGTTTCATCGACCCGCGCAGAAAGGCGCAAGGTCGTCGCGTCGGGAAGTTCCGCAATCGCAGCGCCAGGCCAGGCCCGGTCTCCTGCGCGATACGTCGTCATTCCTGATCCACTGAAGTGCTGCAGAAGGGTGATGGTCCCCGCCGTCGGTGCACGCAGGACCATCTGACTCAGGCCGCGCTCTTCGCGTGCAACGTCGAACTTTGCTTTTGCACTGGCCTGCACAGTGCTCTCGATTGTTGCCTGGTTGAGGGCCTTATCTGATTTTTCTTTGGTCTCCGCTTCGCGCAATTTTTGCTCGGCGTCGGCAAGCTTCAGTTTCGCCTCTTCGCCTTCTATCTTGGAAACGATTTCCTGCTTGCTGGCCTCCAGCTTGGCGGACTCCACATCGTAGCGGGCTTTAAGCACGGCAGTTTTGTCTTCCTCTTCGGCGAGCCGCGCCTGTGCGCGGGCCTGGTCGATAGCCGCCTCCGCCGATTTGAGAGTCGACTTGAATTGAGCCAGGTCCTGCTCCGTCTTTGTTTTGTCGAACTCGACCACAACGTCACCGGGTTTTACGGTGGTGCCTTCCGGCGCGAGCTTGACAATTTGCAGATCCCCGGCTTCCGACGGTGCGCTGATGGTCACCGATTTCAGAGCCTTGACCTCGCCCCGGAATTGGAGCGAGTCTAGAAACTCTTCCCGCTTCACCTCGATGGTTGGAACCGTGGGCGACCGCCTGCCCAGGCGAACCGCGCCCAAAACAACTCCGCTTCCGGCGAGCAGTACGATCGCGACGACGATCGCCTTGCTGCGGAGGGAGAGCTTTTGAAATCGCCGGAGCATTACGAACCACTCCCGGAGCCTGGCGCGGAACTTGAACCAGCGCTTTGTTGCGAGACGTCCACGTCGACTGCAGCGGAAAGATCGGGCATCAACTTAGGATCGTTGCCTTCGATTGAAACGATGACCACGAAGGAGCGCAGCTTGCTGGAAAAATCACCGCCTTCACCGATCGGCGCCAGCTGCACAAGCCTCGCCGGAAACACCATCTCGGGATACGCGTCCAGCCGAACCTTTGCCGTTTGGCCAATCTGCAGCCTTGGGAAATCTTCCTGATTGGCAAGAACGCGCACCTGCATCGCCGTCGGATTCACAACCTCCATAACGGGCATGCCCGGGCGTACCTGATCGCCCTCCTGGGCTTCGCCCATGGTGCCCTGTTTCCAGATCGTATCCCGCACCACGACTCCATCGAGAGGCGACCGGACTTCCATCAGGTTGGCATTTGCCTGCGCGTGCAACATGGTCTGTTGCGTGCGGTCGCGCTGGATCTCCAAAATGCGAATGGCGGCCCGCGCGGCATCGCGTTTCAGGTCGAAGGTCTCGCGCAACTGATCGTACGTAGCGTTCGCTTCGTCGAGGTTTTCCTGATTCTTTTCGGCATCGATGCGGGAGACGATCTCCGATTTCTGCATCTCCAGTTCTGCTTTGCGCAGATTGTCTTCTGCCTGCCTTAGTTCGGTTTCGTCCTTGGCGCGTGCCGCGCTTTCTTTCGCCTGTTCCTCGGCGACCTGATCTACCAACTTTTGATAGTCGGCCTGCCGGTCGACAAAGTCCCGCATCTGCGCCTGGCGGTCGAACTCCACCAGCAGATCTCCCGCCTTAACCCTTGCTCCAGAGGCAGCCATGTGGATGACTGTCAGGGTGCTTACTTGCTGCCCCGCCAACAGAGGGGCGAGAATGCCGCGGGACTGCACCGCTTCGGTAGTGCCCTTGAGCCGCACAAGTTGATCTGAAGGAATCGTGACAGACTGCAGACGGGTTCCGGTCGCCGGACCTCGGCTGCGCAAACCCAGGAACCCGATGACTCCAAGCGCGAGTGCGGCCGCGGCGACAACGATCCAGCGGCGAACCACGCGGGGACGCGAGCGGTTCTCATTGGGCGGTTCCCGTTGTGTTCCCGGCTGCTCTGGTGAAGAGTCAGAGTCGGGCGTTAGAACTGCAGGGGACGAGTGCATTGCTGGGATACTCCCGCCGTAGGAATCTGCTTGCGCACCAAGAGTTGCCCGTCGCCTAGCGGTGCTATCAAGTTATTCGACAACAAGCCCGTCTTCAAAGTTCCAATCGCGGTACATTCGCGAAGGTAGTTGCGCCCGGACGCGTAACGAACCCAAAGAGTAGATCGCGGAAACTGCTCCGACTTGCGTACTCTACAAGGAATTTCCTATCTCACGGAGCCTGGGATCTCGAAACTGCCGCGGAACTCTTGCAATGCCGCAGCAGATCATACACGGGAATGGACGAGATGCAGGTATGCAAAGCGAGAGCATACGGCGTCCGGGGCTGCGAAAAAAAACCCTCGCAGAGGTTCGGCGTCCTGGCCGCCTCGCATCGCTACGATTCAGGATCCCGCCCGATTGCGCAGGTCCTGGCAAATGACGGCTACTGTACTTCGTTCAGTTTCTGGTAGATCAACATCGCGACGAGCACGAGTAGAAATACTCCGGAGCCGATGCTGAAAACGCGAACCGGAATTGTTAGCCGGTTGACCTTCGTCAACAGTTCCGTTTGTTCCTCTTGCATATGTGAATTTGCGTCGTCCAGAAATAGCTGCTCATCCTCATGCATCGTGAGTGTGCTCTTGTAGATCAGGAGGACGACCAGGCCAACGGCGAAAAGTCCGAACACGACCGCCACTGCAGTTAGCGACGTCATATGCCACCTCGGCAGATTCCTTGCCAGTGCATCGGCATTCCACTCGTGGTGGAGGCTGCGAGAATCTCGCATCCAGTCCCGGGGAAGGCCCTAATGCGAATGATTATAGCCCCGTTGGCAAGCCTTGGAAGGGGAATTAAATCGCCGTGTTCAAAAGCCGAACAAGGCGCTTACATTGCGACTTTCCTGGTCAAAAGGGCATCGAAGTAGGGTAGGATATTGACACCAATAGCAGGCTGCTATCAATGGGCATCTGCTATAATCTAAGAACTTTAGAGCCAAGGAGATAGGAATGGCCACCACAACCGTCCCCGGAATAGCCAAGGAAGAAGTAAAGAAGGTTCCGCCCGTAACCCTTACCGCCAACGCCGTCACTAAGGTGCGCGAGATCATGGGCCAGCAGAACCCGGTGCCCGCCGGTTTGCGAATTGGCGTGGTAGGCGGCGGCTGCTCCGGTTTCTCCTATTCGATGCAGTTCGAGAATGGCGCCGGAATGATGGACAAGACGTTCGACATGGACGGACTCAAGGTGTTCGTCGATGCGACCTCGGTCATGTATCTGAATGGCTGCATCGTCGACTATGTCGAGACGCTAGAAGGCGCGGGCTTCAAATTCGAAAATCCGAACGTGAAGAGCACCTGCGGCTGCGGGTCTTCCTTCAGCGTGTAACTATTCGCCGCGAATTTTTCTGGAAAACGAAACGGCCTCATCCAAGCGATGAGGCCGTTTTTCTTTGGTGAATTGTTCGGGCTTACTGCTGCTGAGGACTGGGCGGTTCGCTGGGTGTTCCAGGTCCACCGGTCACGGGCTGGCCGGGATTGTTTTGCAGTCCTTGGTTCTGGCCTCCGATGCCATTTCCAAACCCGCCGTTATTCTGGTTATTGAATGGGCTGCTCGTCTGCCCGTTGATCTGGCCATTGAGGTTCGGCACATTCTGTTGACCGAATCCCTGCAGCGGTTGATTCGGCGTCGTGATCAATTGACCGCGATCGGTCGCAGGATCGTAGACGAATTGCCACTGGTTGTATTTGTTCTTGTGATCGAACTCGCGGATCGTGGGATCTTTGCTGATGCTGGCAACGCCGACAATGGGTCCACCACCGAAAGTTGTACCTGCAAGCTTGTCGCTGGAGGTCGAGCTCCCGGGCCCCGGCGAATTCGTTTCATCCGGTGAAGTCGCGGCTCCAGGTTGCGTCGATCCTGGCTGAGTCGTCCCTGCCTGCGTCGGATCCGATCCAGTCGCCTGGTTGTTGGTCGTCTGCTGATTCTGCCCGAACGCCTGGTTCTGACCGAACGAGGAATTCGAGTTGGCCCCGAAGGCGCTGTTCGCACCGAAGGAGGAGATCTGTCCCGCTCCACCGGCGGGCCCGAGTCCTCCCGGGCCGTTCAGAGTGCCGGCGCCTCCGACTGGACTCGCGCCCGGGATCATGCTGGTGCCGGTCATGCCGCTCAACGTCAGCTTCACTTCACCAAAATGGAGGAGCTTGAAATCCTTGCCGGTGATGGGATCTTTATAGCGCTTACGCAGAAAGCGCATGTTATTGGCGCTCTCGAGATCTTCGATCTTGGTGGGATAGCGTCCGAATTTTTTGTAGTACGCACGGATCGCCCGCGAGTACTGCGTGCCGCGATGAATCATCTCCTCTTCGCGATCCCGCTTGATACTAAAAGTGATCGATGTCACCAAAGTCGCGGCAAAGATGCTCATGAGCGCGACGATCAGCAGCAGAGTGAGCAGAATGTAACCGCTCTCGCTTTGCCGGGGATGTCGCCGCGTTGAAGAATTGAAACTCATTGCACATCTCACGTCATCAGGAAACGAAGGGCAACTCGACACCTGCTCTTCATTTCCAAATTACTGAATTCCCCAATTTCCCGATTCTTCTACCCTTGCGTTAGTGGAATGCTTTGTGGCGGACCGCTGTTCACCATGTCCTGAATCTCGACCGACGTTGGAGAGATGCGGACGACCTTATAACGGCGGTCTACGATTTCGCCTTCACCCGCGACGAACACGTCCTCGCCCTGCGAGAGAAAGATCTTTTTGGGCTCGCCACTCCTGCTGGCAAAGCCGAAAAACTTCAACGGAATTGGAGGCGGAGGCTGCACTTGGGGCGTAGTGTATCCAATAGCTTTTGGCGCGTCCGTGACTCCGGGAGCTCCAGGCTTGGGAATTTCCACCTCCGCCTGTGAAACAAAAATATTTCTATTGTTGCCCTCATACAGGGTCTTTTCGCTGGAAGCCAGCAAATCGAGCTTCAGGGTCGGATCGAGATTCTCCACGTGGAGTTTTTTTGCAGCCCTCCCGCCAGTACGTGCGGTTACCCGCGGCACGGCAGGCGCCGCGGCGTGTGCACTCGAGTCTGGCGACGACGACGATCCCATGAACATGGGGATGAACTCGTACGCCACGGCAAGCACCGCGATCACGCCGAGCGCGACGGCCCACTTCGTCTGCTTCTTATTCTCCAGTCCCAGTCGCACTACGATCCTGCCTTTAAGTAAGTCTCCAGTTTTATGTTCAGCTTTACCGGCCCTTGCGGATCGCCCGCCAGGGTGACGCTGTTGATGATGAAGAACGTTTGATCGCGTTCGAGCGCGTTGATGAATTTCGCCTGGGAAAGGTAGTTGCCGGCGACATCAGCTTCGACCTCCACCGGTTGTAGCCGCCCCGGTCCTTCTTCTCCGACCTTATATTTCACCTGCTCAATGGTCACACCATTCGCTGCTGTAAGTTTGCCGAACTCAGTAGGAATCTCGGAGTCTCGGGAAGGGAAGCGCATCTTGTAGAAATCGGCAATTTGACCATTGGCAGTCTTGATCTTCTTGTCCAAGTCTTTCAGGGGAGCTACCTGCCGCGTCTTGAGATTCAATTCGGTCTGCAGTTGGTTCAGGTCTTGCCGCCGCGTTTCTGCCGAGCCCACCAGCGGCGACAAATAAACGATCGCCGCCAGCAGGTCAACGCTGGCCATTACGACCAATGCGGTCTTGAGGTTCTTGCGGGTCTGCCGCAGGTCAGGCATTAGTGTTTACCCCGCTTCGGAGTTTTCGGCGCGTTTGTCTTGACGGCGGCGGGCTCGGTTTTTGGCCTCGCCGTTTCGGCTTCGAACGGCTCGGGAATGTAGATTGCGGCAATATCAATACGCTCCGTGTCTCCCGTGGTTGACTGCTGCGAGGCCTCGGAGATGATATTGGTCTGCGCGAAGCGGCCGGACTCTTCCATGTGTCGCGCCAGTTCAATCGCTCGGTCCCGCGAATCGCCTGCCACTGTCATTTTGAGCGCTAGTTCGTTGTCATCGTTCAGTTCGGGATGAATCGCCACAAGATGCACTCGAGGGGGCATTACTTTCTCCAGGCTCTCGAGCACACGCGTCCATGAGAAGGCTTTACGTTCGATTAATTCGTTTAAAAGCTGCGACTCATCCCGGGTCGTGCGATTTTCCGGGAGGTTCAGTATCCTCTCCGCGTCGGCGCGCAGTTGATCGCGCTCGGCGATCAGCGCACGCTTTTGCGCCATCGCTTCCCGGTCGCGCCTTGCGTTCACCCAGCCCGTGATGGTCAGGCTCAGCAGGATCATAGTCAGCAGTCCTAACAGGCCGACAGCGCTGCCCCAACGCAGCCAAAACTGCCGTGCATCCTCGTAAGGCTGACTCGCGAGATTGATATCAAGACGCATAATTTCAATGTCAGTGATCAGTGACTAGTGATCAGTGATCTTGAGTATTGTCTTTGCTGGCCACTGATCACTAATCACTAGTCACTGCCTTACGAAATCAAAGCTCCCAGCACTCCTGCCATTCTCCAGCGCGGCACCGAGCCGACTGCGCTGGCGCCGATTTGCGACGACGCCACGAGTTCCTGCACCTCGGCTCCCGTTTGCGCCCGCAATGCTGGAGCGGCACCGCCTGACTCGGGCAGTCCCGCCACATAAATCTTCTCAATGTTCAAATGGTACGTATCCTGAAAGAACACTACCGAGGGATAAACCTCCTCAGCTAGTTGCTCGCCAGTAATCGTGACTCCGCGCGAATTCTCCAGCGTGCGGAACAATTGCAATTGGTCTTCATTCAGGATCGCGATACTGGTGGTCCGTGCGTCCACTTTAATCACTAATGTAGGACGCTTCGCATCCGCCGAGCCGAGAGCGGCCAGCATCGACGGCAGTACAATACCCGGATTGAAGCCAGCTTCGCGAAATGCCGTTTCATAGTCTTCGACAACGCTGGCAAGGGCCACGGCGGCCACTACACGTACGCCATCACTGAACTTCTGCGCGTGAAACGAAACCTTTGCTTTGTCCACGTCGAAGGGCAACGATTTTTTCAGGCGGAAGCGCACCACGCTGAGAGCTTCGTCCTGATCGGAGGGCAAAGTATCAAACTCCACCAAGACCACTCGCACCGCGGCGTCGGGAACAATTGCGATCACATCTTTCGAGCGTCCTGCAACCCCGCCCAGCGCAGCTTCAATGCCGGCGCGCACGGCGTCCCGCTGGCGCAGATTATTTTCCGCCAGGTCGGGAACGACGCTACCCGGCGCCAGTTCGCGCGCCGCGCAGGCGTCGAGGCTGCCGCCGTCGTCGGCGACACGTCCCGCCAATACGCGGTCTGCCGCGATTTCGCAGGCCAGTTTGGGCTTGGCTATGTTTGAATTCGAACTCATTCCCCGAGACGCCTCTACTAGAAATCTGTTCTATAAATCAGAAACCGTATCGTCCAGAATTGCAATAGCTGGCAGGGCACTTCGAGGAACGTACCGCCGGAATCCTGCCGGCCGTCGCCCGCCGCAGCCGCCGGAACGGCGGCGTTACCGCATGGCCTCGATGAAGGTGACCTTGTTGATCTCTTTCAGCGTGGTCATGCCCAGCCGGATTTTATCGAGGGCCGACTCACGCAGAAAGCGCATGCCTTCTTCGCGAGCGGCGCGCCGGATCTCCGACGTCGGTTTCTTGGCCAGAATCATTTCGCGGATGCGATCGCTCAAATCCAGCAATTCATGAATCGCAGTCCGACCGCGGAAGCCCGTGCCCGCGCACTCAATGCAGCCCGGCCCTTCATAGAGCGGAACCTTTCCCCACTGCGCCGGATCGAGCCCGCTCGCCTCAAGAACCTCCGGCGGATAATGCACCTCGGTGCGGCACGAATCACAGATCAAACGCACCAGTCTCTGCGCGAGAATACAGTTCAACGCCGAAACGAAGTTGTAGGGCTCGACGCCCATGTTCAGGAAGCGGCCAATCACGTCGACTACGTTGTTGGCGTGGACGGTAGTGAACACGAGGTGGCCGGTTAGAGCGGACTGAATGGCGATTTGCGCTGTTTCGGTGTCGCGGATTTCGCCGACCATGATCTTGTCTGGATCGTGACGCAAAATCGATCGCAAGCCGCGAGCGAAGGTCAGTCCCTTTTTTTCGTTGACCGGAATCTGCGTGATGCCGCGAAGCTGATACTCGACCGGGTCTTCGATTGTGATGATCTTGTCTTCGTCGGTCTTGATCTCGTTGACGGCGGCGTAGAGAGTCGTCGTCTTGCCGCTACCCGTCGGCCCCGTGACCAGCACCATGCCGTAGGGCTCTTTGATGTAGCGCCGGAACTTGCGCAGGTCTTCCTCATCAAAACCAACTACGTCGAGAGTCAGGGTGCGGAACTTCTCGCTCATCGACTCTTTGTCGAGGACACGGAGCACGGCGTCTTCGCCGTGAATCGAGGGCATGATCGAGACGCGGAAGTCGATGGCGCGTCCGTTGTACTTCACGCGGAAACGGCCGTCCTGCGGCACGCGGCGCTCGGAAATATCGAGTTCGCTCATGACCTTGATACGGGAGATTACGGTCGAGTGATGCTCTTTGCCAATGGGCGGCATCGCCTGCGTGAGCACGCCGTCGATGCGGAACTTGATGACCACGGAGTCGTCGCGTGTCTCAATGTGAATGTCGGAAGCGCGCCGCTGCAACGCGGTGAAAATCGTAGTATCGACGAGGCGGATGATAGGGCTCGTATCGCCCGTGGCCGTCAGCTTGTCGATGCTTAGCGTCTCTTCGGCACCGGTGTTCTCGTCCTCGCGAATGATCTGGAAGCCTTCGCTGGCTTCTTCGAGCACGCGCTGTGACTGCTCCGTCTTCTTGAGGATGTCGGAGATCTGCTTCAGCGTCGAGACTTTGGTGACGATGCGCTGCTTCAGCAACAGGCTGATCTCGTCGATCATCATCAACTGGCTGGGGTCGGCGATCGCGATGGCCAGCCGTCCGTCCGTTGTTTCTTCCAGGGGCACGAAGTTGTAGCGGAACATCAATTCGACGGGAATCTTCTTGAACAGCTCGTGATGCAGGTTGAAGTCGGTAAGGTCGACGAACTCGCAGCGGTAACGCCGCGCCACATCCTGGGCGCGCTCCAGGTCGGTAATGGGGTTCCCGGTCGGGCTGATGGGGCCGCCGTTCCCGCCATTCACGAACAACGATTTTTTGTCGGCTGTCGCCATTTGCTATTCCGTGATCCGCCCTGCTGCTTTGGGTGTTGGGTCGCAGGTCGTGGGTCTTAACCAACCCGTCCCGCCGAAGACCTAACACCTAAGACCCAACTCCCGATTTCGCTCAGTGCACTCCCAAAGTGAAGATCGGCAAATACAGCGAGATCAGCACTCCGCCCACGAAGATCGCCATAACGATCAGAATCAGCGGCTCGATCAGCGCCATCGACGCACCCAGCGCCGTCTGCACGTCTTCCTCATAGAATTCCGCGACGGAATTCAGCATCGCAGGCAGCGCGCCCGTGGACTCTCCTACCTCGATCATCTCCACCGCGAGTTCAGGGAAGATTTTCTGTTCTTCCAGACTGGGCGCGAGTCCCTGTCCTTCCCGTACGCGAACCCCGGCGCGGATCACTCCCTTTAAGATGCGCCGGCTGCTCATCGAGGCGCCGGCCGTCTCCATTGCCGGCACTAGTGGTAAGCCGCCTTGCAGTAGCGTCGAGAGCATCCGCGAGAAGCTGGCGACTTGGTGTTTCAATCGGATGTCCCCCAACAACGGCAGGCTCAGGATGACCCGGTCGATGCGGTCCGCTCCGCGATCCGTCTCTTTCCAACGCCACAGGAGAAACACTCCAATCACCAGCCCGATGAAGACATACGGCGCGTACTTCTGGGCATTCTCGCCCACCGCCAACATGAACACCGTGATCGCCGGTAGTTTCGCATCCAGACTGTCGAACAAGTCCTTGAACTTCGGCACAACGTAGGTGAACAGGAACGTCACCATGATCAGCACCACGGTCACCAGAAGCGTGGGATAGATCAGCGACACAAACAATTTCTTGCGGAAGGTCATCGCCAAGCGCTGGAAGCCGATGTAGCGGGTCAGCACCTCGTCGATGTTGCCGCTCTTCTCGCCCGCCATCAGCGTGGTCGTATAAATCTTCGGAATCACTCCCTGGGCCGCGAAGGCGTCCGACAGCAACTCTCCGCCCTTCACGCGGTCGCGAACGTTTTCGAGAATCTGTTTCAGTTGCGGGTCCTTCTGGCGCTTGATCAGCAATTCGAGCGAGTTCAAAATCGGCAACCCGGCGCGAATCAGGGTCAGGAACTGCTGATTGAAAACAAGGAATGTGCTCTGCTTCAGCTTCCTGCGCCGCCGGAGCGAAACCCCGCCGGAGAACAGTCCTTGAGGCTTGACCCAGTAGACGAGATATCCCTGCTGCGAAAAGCGGTCGTGGACTTCGGCTTCCGAGTAGCCCTGCTCGACCTGCTCGTGCATCCGCCCGCGCTCGTCCGCGATTTTTACTAGGAATTCCGCCATTTGCCGGTGTTTCTGCCGTTTTCCCGGAGGTACGTCCTACCGACCCAGTCTAACATTGCTACTTAACATTCTAAGCCGCCGATCGAGCCCAAACCCACCCAAGTCGGTACGCAAGTAACTACGCTTGGGGCTGCTTCTAACCCACCGCTGACCTCTTACGGCTCTAGATCTCCATCGATCGTTTCCGTGCCGGCGGGAGGCTTGAATTGAAACCGCCCATCCGCGATCGCGACGTCTTCCTTCATCTCTGTAAAGCGATATTCCGTGTCCGATCCATCCACTTCCTGGATGATAATTCGCACAATCTGGTGGTCCGGGGAAATCTCCAGCAGAATTTCGCTGACCCGATCCGCCAGCGCCTGAGGAACGCCCCGAAGCACCACATCCCCCGCCTGCAGTGGTGCTACATCCGGAGCCAAAGATAATCCGCGCAACTCCTTTTCCAGCTTCGTCTTACCTAGTAAGAATGCAAGTGGAGAACGAATATCTTCCAGCTTCTTGGCTTGCGTCTTTCTCGCCTGCCGGTCGCTGGGGACATAGAACCACGCATCCTTCCCGTCGCTCACAAACACTTTCTCTCTGGGAGAACGATAATCCCACCGCATCTTGCCGGGTTTTTTCAGCAAAAGCGTTCCCGACTCTGTGCGCTCCATCCCCGCTCCGCTATACATCTCGGTGAACTCAGCCTGCAGGGAGCGCAGGTGGTTATAGTGAGCATCCACGGCGGCGGCTATGGTATTGACACCAGGCGAGTCGAGGCAGGTCGCCACGCCTGCCAATACCAATAGTGAAATCAGAGGCCTGAGTGTTGCAAGTCGCACTTGGAGCCTTCCGCCTTTGCCGATGAGTCTTTTCCGTGGGCCGTCCGCGAGCTGGTGACCCTGCGTCAGAAGATTGCGATCCTGGGATCCTTGGGGGAAACGGAATGTAGTCTCATTGTAGCCATTTTGCAAATATCGCGCTTGTATTGCTCCCGGCTCGTGGGTCGACTCCGCGCGTGCGGCCTGGCATCAGAGTTGCCCCTGCACCATCGCTATGGCAGAATCGCTTCGTCATCGCCGCACCTCCCCTAGACTGCTGGCTTGGCCTAAGGATCGCATGTTCCGCGCTCGCTGCTTCGGCCTCTTATTCGGGCTGATTTCGGTCTGCTCTTGCGCTCAGTCGACGGCGAGTCTGTCGTCGGCTTCGAGAACATCTGATTCGGCAGTCGTTGTCCCGCCGGCAGCGCCTGCTGCGTCCAACCCGATCGGAGATGCGCTGGCTCTCTACCGTAAGGGAGAATTCGACGAGGCCATTGCGAAGTATGAAGAGGTTCTGAAAGACCGTCCCAAATCTCCCGATGCTTACGCCGGGCTGGTTCACGTTTATCTCAAACAGAAAAATATGGATCAGGCGTCGCAAGCGGCCGAAGAGGGACTCGCTCAGGTGGATTCACCCCGCATCCACGTTGCCCAAGCTGAGGTCTGGTTTCGGCAGGGCAAGATCCACGAGGCCGAAGCGGAGTGGGTGAAAGTCATCAACTCAGGATATCCAGAAGCCCGGGCATTTCTCGGCTTGGCACGCGTGCGTGATGCGATCGCGATGTACAAGTCGGCGAAGGACATGATCGATAAGGCCCGCGAGTTAGACCCCTACGATCCAGACATTCGCGAAGAGTGGATTGGTACGCTTTCGCGCGCCGAACGCATCAACTATCTCGAAGCCGCACTTGCGGGCGAGAACAACTGGGATGCCGAGGAGCGCGACAACATAGCGAGTTACCTGACGTTCTTAAAGGCGCGCGCCAAGCAGAAACCCAGCCCTTGCCATCTGGTCAGCAAAGTAAAGGCAACAGAAACTCCGCTGGTTCGTCTTCTGGAAGACCCTCAACACTTGCGTGGATACGGCCTCTCCGTGTTCCTGAACGGACATAAGAGTTCGCTGATGCTTGACACCGGCGCCAGTGGAATCCTCGTCAAACGCTCCATTGCGGAGCACGCCGGGATCTCCAAAATTACCGAGACCAAGGTCGGAGGCATCGGCAATAAAGGACGCAGGGACGCCTACATCGGCATCGCCGACTCCATCAAAGTTGGGGATCTCGAGTTTCAGAATTGCCCCGTCGAGGTCATGGAAAGCCGCTCGGTCGCTGGCGAGGATGGGTTGATTGGTTCCGACGTCTTCGAGGATTTCCTGGTGGACATCGATTTCCCGAAAGAAAAATTCAAGCTGAGCGAATTGCCCAACCGCCCCGGCGAGCCTGTAGAACAGCTCGCTTTGAAGAACGGTGACGACGACGATTCCGGCGAAGATGCTGCCCGCCCCGAACCGCCAGACACTAAGATATCCGATTCGAAAGCAGCAGACTCCAAGGCCGCGCAGGCGAAGACATCATCTGTAGGGCTGCGGGACCGATACATCGCTCCCGAGATGAAGAACTACACTCCGGTTTTTCGCTTCGGCCACGACCTGCTGGTTCCCACGAGCATCGGGAAAGTACCCTACAAACTCTTCCTCATCGACACGGGCGCGTTTATGAATGCCATCTCTCCCTCTGCAGCCAGGGAAGTCACAAAAGTCCATGGTGATTCCGACACGATCATCGAAGGCATTAGCGGCCGCGTCAACAAGGTCTATAGCGCGAACAAGGCAGTTCTACAGTTCGGCCACCTCAAGCAGGAAAACCAGGACATGACCGCATTCGACACCACGGCCCTGAGCGACAATGCCGGCACTGAAATCTCCGGCTTCCTCGGTTTCTCCATGCTCTACATGCTCGACATCAAGATCGACTATCGCGATGCGCTGATCGACTTCCAATTCGACAAGAAGCGCTTTGGCCGCTGATCTTCCTTGATCTTATGGTGATCTTCCTCGCACCGATGTCGAGGGCTAAGAACTGAACAGCGAGTATTGCTGGGCGCCCCCGACCTTTCTCAGCATCGTGCTCTCGCCCAGCACGTGTTCCAGTAGCGGATTGTGATACAGGACGTACACGGCTCTGGGGTGAGCTCGGAGGGATTGGTCGAGGTTCGCAATCACGCGCCGCATTCCAGATTCAGGAAACGGATTGAACAGATACAGCACCAGCTGGCCATCGGGAAGAGGGAAGGCCGTTGCGTCGGCGCAGATCGATTCCAGGACAAAGCATTTCTGCGAATCGCTCTTGTACTTGCTTAAGTTCTCCTCCGCGATCTGATGCAGCGAAGGCAGAAGCTCCACTCCGATGATGCGGCGAAATGAATAATCTGAAGCCATCAGCAACGTGCGCCCTTTGCCCGAACCGAGATCGACGAAAGTGAAGTCGCGGAAGTCGAAGTGGGCTCCGCAGTCGGCCCGTTGCCGCAAGCCGTCAAGCATTTCGTGAAATGCCGCAGGGTCGGTGGGCTGATACTCAGAGTGAAACATCCCGATCAGGCGATCGCGCCATCGAACCGCGCCGCTCGTGGTGTTCACGCGGAAGTCCCAGTCGTAGTCGGCGTCGCCAAATCGCTGCCGAAGGCGCTGGGGCGTCGAGTCGCGCAGGAATTCCAATAGAACTCCCGTCAGGCGTCGCGTCGCTCGCAGCGAGCCTTCGTACGCGGCCGCGTACTTCCACCAGTCCCATACGGTTTGCAGCACTCGAGGTTGCGCTTGAGCAGGAGAGTCCATCGTGGGCGAGGCTTGAGTCGTTCCTCATGATACGGGAAGCGCGCGGTGCACGAACGCAAACCCTGCCAGTCGCGATGCATGGACGCACCGAGGTTATACTCATAAACTTGCCGGGTCCGTCAGGCGATCGACAACCCGCAAATCTTACAAGTGAACATGAAACGTCCCTTTCGATTCCTGCTGCGCGTTCCGGTTCCCTGGGTATTTGTTCTGACCTACCTCATTGGTGTGGCGCTGGAGCGGATGCGCCCAGACCGGGTGCTCTCAAACGCGCCTCAAGTCAGTAAGACCGTCGGAGCCGTGTTATTTGCTGTGGGTGCGGTGATTGCCGGTTGGGGTCTGGTCATCTTCCGTAGCGCGCGCACTACTACGGTTCCGGGTAAGGCATCCGCGAAGCTTGTGACGTGGGGACCGTATCGCTTTACGCGAAACCCGATGTACATTGGTCTTATCCTCGCTTACCTCGGAGAGGCAGGACTGCTGAAACAGATCTGGCCCCTTGTTCTTCTACCTCTAACGGTCGCCTACGTGAATTGGATCGTGATCCCCCTCGAAGAGGCGAAGTTGAAAGAAGTTTTTCCGAGCGAGTGCGAGCGGTACCAATCGCGCGTGCGCCGCTGGATCTAGGCGAGCATCCGAGAATCCAGCATGCCCCATCTGCCCTTTTCCTTCGTTATCATAGGACTGCTATGGCTTATCCCATCAAAGTCTGTGCCGTATGCGGGGAAGAGTTCGAACTGAAGCCCGATAAACCTGGTTTTGCCAATCGCTGTCCCGAGTGCAGTGAGCCCGATGCGGTTGATCCCGTGACCAAGCGCCCAGTGGACGGCGTCGATCGCAAGAGCGCGAGCGAAGTGAACGAAGCGCGCAGGCAAGCCATGCGCGATCTTCTGTATCGCAAAGATAGCTGACTGCTGATAGCTGAGGGCCGACAGTTTCGCCGCTCGACCTACGACGGCGATTTCCTAAAGTTTGGTGTGGAACCGCGGCAGTGCCGACGGTTTGTAACCTGGAGGCAGGCCTTTGGTGGCGAATGGGAAATCTTCCGGCTTCTCAAGCTGGATGCGGCCTTCGGCGGTCAGCTTGTAAGGCTCGCCGTCGGGATCCGACGGAATGCCGGGCAGGTGCTCCGCCGCAACCAGTTCTGACATGCTCGCGGGCAATCGTCCCGTATGCTGGCCGAAGCGCGTCACCGCCGTTTGTAGCCTTGTGATGTCTTCGTCCACGGTGATGGCGCGCAGGTGTTCCAACGCGTTCTGCCGGATGTTGGTTTCGTGGCTGGTCTCGAAAGTCGCGCTCCATAGCAGGCGGGCCGTCGCGAATTCGCCGGCGTGCTCGGCCATCTGCGCGGCCATAATCTTCATAAACGGATGCGCGCCCGGAACGCGCGATCCCTGATCGAATACCTCGGCCGCCTTCTTATAGTCCTTGAGTTCGGTGTAATAAACGAATCCCAGATCGTAGTAGAGCTTCCAGTCGTTGGGATTGTGCGCGATCCCGAACTCCATTAACTGGATGGCGCGTGCCGGTTCACCGGCGCCATTTGGCGGCGCGGGCGCGAGAAAACTCGCCCCGAACTGATACGCCGGGACTAGTTGCGGGTCGAGAGCCGTCGTGATTTCCAGCAGCGGACCAAGTTCGTGATAGCTCCGCTCCCGGTTGTAATGGCGATGCCCGAAATATTGCACGGTGCGGGTCCAGTAGATGCAGGCCATCAGGCCATCGAAGCCCAGGCTGCCGCGCTTCACCATCTTCGGCGAACTCACATAGAGCGCATCGTCGATTGTCGCTTGCGGGCGAAGCCGGTCGATATGTCGCAACAGAAGAACGCAAGCCGTCAGCGAGACAACGAGGCAGGCGCTGGCGATGATCGTGGTGCGCCGCCGGGCGGTCATTTCAGATTCCTGCGCTCGAAGATCAATACCGCTCCGCTCAGCGCCATCGCCGTATAAAACAGTGCATAGAGCGTGTTGTGCAGGATTAATTGGCTGCCGAGCGAGTGCTGATGCGCGACTGCACTGATCACGTTCAATGCGGAGAAGTTCGGTACCAGATACGCCGCGCCCGTAGCAAACCAGCGCGCGAAGCCATGAGTCAGCCCGGCGAATCCGCGAAGATCATCGGCGAAGCTCCCAATCACGAACAGGGAGAACGCGAACACGGCCGACAGCAGTGGCGACGAGAACGATGAGAACAGGAGCGCCAGCGAACAGATGATCAGAAATTCCAGGACGATGAAATAAAGCGCTACCAGGATCAGCGCATCCGGCCGCGTGAACTTGTGAGCGACGTAGAGAAGAGCGCCGAAGACTCCAATGGCCATGAAGAACGTATTCACCACCAGCGTGCCGGCCAGCCCGAAAAATTTTCCGACAATGAATTCCCATCGCCGCACCGGGCGCGAGAGCACGGTATAGAGCGTGCGCTTCTCGATCTCTTTCGAGACCAGGCCGATGCCGATAAAAATCGCAATGACCACGCCAAACAGGGACACCGCGGTCAGTCCGAGGTTCACCACGACCAGGCGCTCAATGTCGATCGAAATCTGGCCAACAAAAATCGCTGCGCCCGTGAGCAGCAGAGCGAAGGCGATCAGGTTGTACAGCACGCGGTCCCGCACTGCTTCGCGGAACGTATTGCTCGCGATGTGAATGATGCGGGTGTTCATGCCATCTTCCCCGCAGTGGTTTCCGAATGCTGAAGCTTCTCCACGAAGTAGGCTTCGAGCGAAGTCCGCAACGGAGTGATCGCGATGAGCCGGATGCGCTCGCGCCGCAAGGCATCGATGGCGGCATCCTGCTGGTTCTCGGGTAACACGGCGCGAACCGTGTCTCCGGTAACGTGACACTCAGCGCCTAGCGCTTTCATTGAAGCCGGAATCTGCGTGCCTTGCCAGATCACTTCCACTTTGCCCTGGACCGTCGAAGTTAAATCCTCCACCGCGCCCACGCCTCGCAGTTCACCCTTGTTGATGATCGCGACGCGATCGCACAGCGCCTCAGCGTCCGAAAGAATGTGAGTCGAGAAAAATACCGTCTTGCCTTCCTGCTTGAGTTGCTCCATCAGGTCGCGGACTTCGCGGCGCCCCAGGGGGTCGAGTCCAGACATTGGCTCGTCGAAGAAAACAAGTTTGGGATTGTGCAGGATGGCTTGCGCGATTCCGGCGCGCTGCAGCATGCCCTTGGAGAACTTGCGCAACTGCACGCCCTTCACATCGGTCAGACCAACGCGTTCCAGAACTTCCTCCACGCGGCGCTTGCGGTCTTTGCCGGGCACGCCGGAGAGCTGTCCGTAATAGTCAAGCAATTCGTGCGCAGTGAGATAGTCGTAGAAGTAAGGCTGCTCGGGCAGAAATCCGATCTGCGCTTTGACTTCTGGATCCGTCCACTCGCGACCCAGGATGCGAGCCGTTCCCGCGGTCGGAAACACCAGGCCCATCAGCATCTTCAGAGTCGTCGTCTTGCCCGCGCCATTGGGCCCAAGGAAACCGAAAATCTCTCCCTCTTCCACCGACAAGTGGAGCGGTTGCAGGGCGCGTTTGGGCCGCTTGTGCCAGAACCCCACCATGTAGGTTTTTTCGAGGCCGAGAATTTCAATTGCGGGCATGGGAACGTGGCGCCACCGTAGTCAGATCTATGAAAAAGATTATAAGCAAGACGATGCCGCGAAAGAACGGTGTGAATGTTACGTCGGTCACTGTTGTGCCGAAGCCGATCCCGGCAGAAAGGGCCTTGGGGGAGTAAAAGATTTTCGAAGGCCCGCGATATTCTCAGGTTGATATGAGACGCGAGATCGTTACTGAGCCACAGGGTAGGCGAGACATGCGGCGGTGGCGCTAGCCGGCAGGTCACCCGTGCTCCCCATTTGTGAACGCAGCACTCCATCATTCGTCTGGCAAAAATCACGGTTTCCTGTAGAGTGCGCGAGGATAGGCGCGGCTCCTATGACGAAGGCAGTATTGTACGTCGCCCCGCCCGTGATGATTCCTGTCGCCAGGTAGTAGTAGCCGCTTTTCCCAACGCCGCCGGGCGCTGCCGTGGCGAGAAAATTGTCGACGATGCAGGCTGTGGTCGACGAAGGAGTACACGGACTCACACCGCCTAACTGCCCGATCGAATCGGCGTAGCCGACGGTCGGATAGCTGTTGTAGTACGTGATTTCTGCACTCTGCAGCGCGTGCAGTGAGCCGGCCGCCGACGACTCGTTCGCCGCCAGTCGGGCCTGCAGCAAGTTGGGAATTGCGATCGCGGCGATGATCAAGATGATCGCCACTACGATCAGCAACTCAATAAGCGAGAATCCTTTGGTTGAGCGCATATGACTTCCCTCTAGGCCGTTACTAAGGGTCGATCAATAGATCCCACAGTAGTCCAGTAGCAGTTTCAGCGCCATTCCGGGGGAGTGACTGGCCACATTGGTAATTCCTTAAGACTCAGTCGAATCAGGAGTTAGGAGCAGGCAGGTGACGCTCAACAACGCTTGTGAGGCCTTCGTCCCTTGTTCTGGTTCGAGGAGACTGACAAAAAATGTCACGAGAATGTTGGGGGAAGCATATCGCGTCTGAGCGCAGTATCAAGCGGCGCCCCAGTTATGATTGTAAAAAAACAAAGAGCAGCGAACTCGCGTTCGCTGCTCCCAGGCTTGTACCCTCCCCCGAGTACTTCGCCAAACTAAACTGATGCCTCGAATTACTGGTTGAGCGGCAGAAGAGCCTTACACGCAGCAACCGTGGTTACGCCAGCGCCGGTCGGATCGACGCGGAGCACCGCATCTTCGAACGAGCAGAAGGCGCGAATGCCGGTTTGGTTCAGTGTGACCGGTTTGCCCGTCGCGACGTAGGAGACGCTGGGGGTACCGGCGACAGCGGCCGCCGTGAACAGGTAACCGCTCTTGGTGCCGAGAGTGAGCACGCTGTCAATCAAGCAAGCCGTGGTCGAGCTCGGGGTGCAAACGCCAGCGCCAGCGCCGATGGTGGCTAGAGACCCGAAACCGACTGTGGGATAGGTGGAATTGTAGGTGACTTCCGCCGTGTTGATGGTACGAATGGACGCGACAGCAGACGACTCATTGGCCGCCATGCGAGCGCGCAGCAAGTTCGGAATGGCGATGGCTGCGATGATCAGGATGATAGCCACTACGATCAGCAGCTCGATCAGTGAAAAACCTTTTTGCTTCCGCATCTGAATGTATTCTCCGTCTTTGGATTTCGAGTAATGTACGGCTTAAACTTGCGGCCCGCTTCGGGAGCCACTCCTACATTGGCACGCGACGGGCCAACCTGGGCAAGCGCCCGCACTGAGTGCTCGCCGCCGCAAGTACTTTGTTTTCAGATGAAGAAGATCGTACAAGTAGAGTGCGGCAGGGGAAGCACCGGTGTGCATGAACCTCGGAGTGACAATTTGTGTCAGCCGGGCAACCCGGATCTGGCAGGGGATTGCTGAGAACTAAATAAAAAACTAGCAACAAAAAAACAAAGAGCAGCGAACTCGCGTTCGCTGCTCCCAGGCTTGTACCCTCCCCCGAGTACTTCGCCAAACTAAACTGATGCCTCGAATTACTGGTTGAGCGGCAGAAGAGCCTGGCACCCAGCAACCGTGGTTACGCCGGCGCCGGTCGGATCGACGCGGAGCACCGCATCTTCAAACGAGCAGAAGGCGCGAATGCCGGTTTGGTTCAGTGTGACCGGTTTGCCCGTCGCGACGTAGGAGACGCTGGGGGTACCGGCGACAGCGGCCGCCGTGAACAGGTAACCGCTCTTGGTGCCGAGAGTGAGCACGCTGTCAATCAAGCAAGCCGTGGTCGAGCTCGGGGTGCAAACGCCAGCGCCAGCGCCGATGTTGGCCAGAGACCCGAAACCGACTGTGGGATAGGTGGAATTGTAGGTGACTTCCGCCGTGTTGATGGTACGAATGGACGCGACAGCAGACGACTCATTGGCCGCCATACGGGCGCGCAACAAGTTCGGAATGGCGATGGCTGCGATGATCAGGATGATTGCCACCACGATCAGCAGCTCGATCAGTGAAAAACCCTTCTGTTTGCGCATTTTAGGAACTTTCTCCCTGTAGAAAATTGCGGCCCATGTTCGGACGCCTGCTCTTTTCAATGCACGCGGTGGGCCAAGCCTTTCTTCTCTTTGAGATGGTTACCTGGCAGAGGTAAGAGGCTTGTTTTCAACGAGCAGTTACCTGTGAGAGTTCTTATTTTGGCCCCGTCCGTTGGCCCGGGTTGCCACCTTATGTCATCAGTGCCGAGAAGTGGCAGGAGCTCAAGGGCAGGCCCGAAATGGGCCAAAAAGCGAACGGAGCAGCGAACTTGCGTTCGCTGCTCCATCTTGTACCCTTCCGGGTAACTTCGCCGAATGCAATTACTGGTTGAGCGGCAGAAGAGCCTGGCACCCAGCAACCGTGGTTACGCCGGCGCCGGTCGGATCGACGCGGAGCACCGCATCTTCAAACGAGCAGAAGGCGCGAATGCCGGTTTGGTTCAGTGTGACCGGTTTGCCCGTCGCGACGTAGGAGACGCTGGGGGTACCGGCGACAGCGGCCGCCGTAAACAGGTAACCGCTCTTGGTGCCGGCAGTGAGCACGCTGTCAATCAAGCAAGCCGTGGTCGAGCTCGGGGTGCAAACGCCAGCGCCAGCGCCGATGTTGGCCAGAGACCCGAAACCGACTGTGGGATAGGTGGAATTGTAGGTGACTTCCGCCGTGTTGATGGTACGAATGGACGCGACAGCAGACGACTCATTGGCCGCCATGCGGGCGCGCAGCAAGTTCGGAATGGCGATCGCTGCAATGATCAGGATGATTGCCACCACGATCAGCAGCTCGATCAGTGAAAAACCCTTTTGTTTGCGCATCTCTCTTTGTCCCCTTGTTGTGTAGTTCTGAAATCATGCTGGTCGCGGATGACCCAGTCGGTTTTCAATATTTGCATTTTCCGGACCAAAATCTGCAGTTACCTTGGTTTCAACCAGCCCTTTCCAAAAAGCTTTATTTTCAGTGCAAGGTAACACTTAAGTCTCACCTGTTCTGGGCGTGATTGCCCCATTTTGCTGGCAAAATCCGGCGAACCACTGACAAATCGTGTCAGTTCGGAACTGCAAGAAGTCCTTTTTCGGAACCTGAATCCGGATGCCTCCTAGCGCGGTCGACGCTGCATTCGTTGGCGCTCTTCGGTTCGCCTGGCAATGACGCCGCCCGGTTTGGGTGTTCGCATGGGCCCGTACCGTAAAATGTTCCGCGGAGTTTCGCACCGAGCGTTCACGAGGGGTGTCCGAGAGAACCATGAATACTTCCAGGGATTCACTGCAGGTCGAGCCTGACATTGCGCGGGCGTGGACGCTTCCCTCGTCTCTATACACGTCGCCGGATGTCTTCGCCGCCGAGAAGGAAAAGATCTTTTCGCGAACGTGGCAGGTTGTTGGCCACGCGAGCCAGGTTGCGAATCCGGGCGACTACTTCACAACGGAGTTACTCGGCGAGCCGTTGCTTTTAGTTCGTGGTAGTGATGGCGTGTTGCGCGGCTTCTACAACGTATGCCGGCATCGCGCCGGGCCTCCGGCGGAGGGTTGCGGTTCGCGCAAGCTATTTCGCTGCGGATATCACGGGTGGACCTACGGACTCGATGGAGCGCTGCTCAGCGCAACTGAAATCGATGGCGTGGAGGCATTCTGCCCGGAAGAATTTGCGTTGAAGGCAGTGCGCACCGAGGAATGGTTCAACCTGGTCTTCGTCAACCTCGACGCGGACGCGGCGCCTTTGCGCGACACCCTTGGTGATCTACCGAAGCAGGCAGAGAGATTTCCATTTGCCGAAATGACGTTGTTCGAACGGCGCACTTACGACATGAAGTGCAACTGGAAGACTTACGTCGATAACTATCTTGAGGGATATCACCTGCCCAGCGTGCATCCGGGACTGAATCGCGAACTGGACTACAACGCATACGTGGTTGAGCCACACGCGCGGGGTCAAGAGAAATATGTGCGCCAGTTCAGTCCGATTCGCGGAGCGCAGCCGGGCGACGCCACACCGCGGCGTTACCAGGAAGCACGCGAAGATCTTACGACCGACTACTTCTGGATTTTCCCCAACTGGATGCTGAACTGCTATCCCGACAATGTCTCGCTGAATATCGTGTTGCCGATCGAACCGGAACGCTCGCTGGCCATTTTCGAATGGTATTTGCCGGCGAAGGATCACGCGGCTCCGGCGGCGAAGGCGTCGGTCGACTTCAGCGATCAGATTCAGAAGGAGGATGTGGGTATCTGCGAGATCGTCCAGAAAAATCTTCGTTCACGAAGTTATTCGCGAGGCCGGTTCAGCGTGAAGCAGGAAAAAGGAGTGCACGCTTTTCATCGGATGTACGTTGAATTCATGGGTTAGTGTTACAAGGCGCTTGTCGGATTTCCATCGGGAGCCTAGAAGCTTTCCGACTTGATCAGCATGCAGGTGACGTCGTCGTGCTGCGGAGTGTTGCCGACGAACAGATCGAGTTCCGTCATCAGGCGCTGGAGCATTTCAGCCGGAGTGCCCGACGCTCCCGCGCCAATCGCGTTCAGCATGCGTCCTTCACCGTACTCCTCTTGGCGTGCGTTTTCGGCTTCCACTAATCCGTCGGTAAAGATGATGAGCCAGTCGCCCGGGGCGAGGGTCACGGTTGCGGATTCGTATTTCGCCTCGGGCACGATGCCGAAAGGCAAGCCGCCCACGTCGAGGCGCTCGATTTGTCCGCTGGCGCGGCGCAGGACCGGATTGTTGTGGCCGGCGTTGATGTAATCGACAGTGCGGCGGACAGGATCGTATTCCGCAAGGAACGCCGTGGTGAAACGCAATCCCCCTTGGCTATTGCCGCAAGCGTACCGGTTCATGTTCGAGGCTAACTCGGTCAGCGGCACCTGCGCTGTCGAAAGCGTCTTGAGGCTCGCCTGAAACGTAGCCATGAGCATGGCCGCGGGAATACTTTTTCCTGCGACGTCGGCGACGGCGAGTACGACACGGTTCTCCTCGGTCGTCCGGCCGGGGCGTGGAAAGACGTCGTAGTAGTCGCCCGCCACCGTGTTGGCAGGGCGAGTGGCGTAGGCGATGGCGAGCCCTGGAATCTGCGGCGGAACGCCGGGCAAGAGCCACGTTTGGATCTCCCGCGCAATCTGCAGGTCACGCTTCATCACCACGCGATCGGCGATCTCAAGGATCAGCAGCAAAAGCAGAAGCAGCGCCGCCCAGAAGTGAAGATCGAATTCGACGGCATAGACTTTGCCGCCTTCCCCACTGTAGTTGAACCCGGCGTGCGGGATCACGAGACAAATCAGTGCCACCAGAAGCAGCACGCGACGCGACGGGGAAAGTTTCTCGAACACCGCCCAGAAGAATTCCTTAACCACGTGCAGGTGCCGTCCGCGGTCGGTAAGGCCGTCAGGAGTTTTCGCGGCGACATCTTTCGAGTAGAGGCGATAACTGGCGCGAGCCTCTGCCTCGAACTGTGACCACAGCTGGCTGACTTCGAGTCCTTCAGTCACACGACGCCAGAATTGATGCAGCCGCATCCCGAAGGTGGCGGGTTGGGCTGGCTGTCCGGCAGGTGGAGAGGCGGTCGCCATAAGGAACTAAAGATTATAGAAGAAAGATCAGAGCGACCGCGCTGGGCCGCCTTCTTCATTGCGAGAACCCGAGTGTCGCGCGGGTTAAAACAAATTCAATTGTTCCTCGAGAGCCTGCACTGGCCACTTCGTCGCGAAGGCTGCATGATCGCGGCGATGAGCGCGCGTCATTTTATATTTCTCGCGCAAACGCGCGACGAGTTCCGACAGACGCTTGCCGTATGCCGGCGGCAAGAACGCACGGTCCTGGTACCGCTGCCGATAGTTCTCGGCGAGGTGCGGGAAGTTCTGTTCAAGGAAGGGAAGAAATATCGCCGCCGAGCATGGCTTAAGAAACAGCGGATTGGCGAACACATAATCCGCGCCCGCTTCGGCGGCGGTACGGATCAAGGATTCCAGATCCTTGGGAGCGTCGGTAATTCCCGGAACCACCGGCGAACAACTCACGCCTACACGCACGCCTGCCTGGGCCAGCGCCCGAACTGCGTCGAGGCGAAGGTCAGGACGGGGAGCGCGAGGCTCGAGAATCCGCGCCAACTCCACATCGAGAGTTGTGATCGTGATGTGCACGGAAAGCTTATTGGCGCGAGCGACCTCCTTCAGCAAGTCGAGATCGCGCACGACCAGATTGGACTTGGTGACGATGCCCAGTTCAAAGCCGCGATGGCGAGCGAACTCTTCGAGAATTCCGCGGGTGATTTCGTAGCGGCGCTCGGCCGGCTGGTAAGGATCGGTGGCGGTTCCGAGCGCGATGGCTTCATCGGGCTTGACGCGGCGCAGATCGTGGCGCAGCAGCCCGGCCGCGTGCTGCTTCACATATATCTTTTGCTCAAATTCCAGCCCATCGCGCATCTCCATAAACTCGTGCGTGTAGCGCGCATAGCAGTACTTGCAGGCGAATTCGCAACCGCGATAGGGATTGATCGTCCAGGTAAACGGCATGGCCCGGCGGCTGACACACCGGTTCAGCAGGGACTTCGCGGGCAGCGTGAAGTATTCAACGTTGTGACCTTCGCGAAGGGATTCGCCCTCCGACGCGAGGCGAGCGATCCCGACGAGGCGAGGCTTGTCGGGGAGGGGAAGCAGAGGCAGGGAAGCCATAAAGATTCGCCTTTTGTTCGCCTACAATAGCGTACTGAAAACTTCCTGTCAAGGACGCAGGCAAACGATGTGTGCGGACGGGAAAGCTGGCAAGGCGCCAAGTTAACGCGGAGTCATTCTAGTCCGGGCACTCGGTAGCGATGTTAGGATCCGGCACCGTCAGAACTCAGCGGTGCCGGAACTCTCGCCCCAAACAGCCTTGTGTGCTCCGAACCTCGGACCGCGGCGACAGTTGGGATCTGACGGGGGAGCGGCCAAGGGCGCACTTACAGTCGCGCCATTGGCCGCCGTTGCGCCGACGATAGGTGGGGTGTTTTGCACGAAGGCCGAGACCGGAATCCCCCCAAGGTTCCCGCATCTACGGCCTTCAGCGCATAGGGCACGCTGAGCGGCAGAACGCGCGGCTGTTCTTCACCGCCGTTCACGCGCACACCAAGCCAGCGTGCCTCTCCCGAAGTAAATAGTTCCAGCGGGAGACCTTCCGGCCTTGTGGCGCCGAGTTGGGCTGTGTAATCCTCCGTGGCGTCCGCCTGAACGCTCTGGGATTCCAGCCACAACGGGGCACCGCCGGATTGATCCTGGTAAATGGCGAAAGTGATTCCTGCGCTTCCAGAGATTGACTTACCCCGAGCGTCCGTCGCTTTCCGGAGAAGTTCACCAAGCGCCGGATTGTGACCGAAGCACAGGAGTTCGACTGCTGGGCGCTTGATGAACCACAAAAGCATCGCGGTTCCCAGTGCGAACAGGCATCGAGCGAACATGGGAACCACCTTTCGGGGCAAGTGCTTGTTTCTGCGCAAGGCAGAATTGCCGCGAATCGTAGCCCGAGCCGGTTCCGCGCTCAATAGCGAGGTCCTGTCGGGCTCTTAGTTTTCCTGTCGCGCTAACGGACGGAAAACAGCGGAGATGCTGCGGCGGACGGGGAATCGGGTTAGAATAATGGGCCACGTGGGGGGCCCTTTCTTGCCGTTGCAGCCAGCCAAAATTCAAGACTCCGTCAGATTTGGAGACGGCTTTCAGCTTGATTTCTCCGCTGGCAGGCTAACCCGTTCGGACCGAGTGCTCAAACTGGAACGCATCCCCATGGAGATTCTTCTCCTGCTGGTACAACAGCGTGGAGAACTGGTCACTCGCGAGCAGATCGTCGAGAAAGTCTGGGGCAAGGACATCTATCTCGACACCGACAACAGCATCAACGGTGCCATCCGCAAAATCCGCCAAGCGCTGAAGGACGATCCCGAGCAGGCCCGTTTCATTCAAACCATTAGCGGAAAAGGATACCGGTTCATTGCCCCGATCACCGAGCCCGGAGTCGAGCGGGAGGTGTCGACTTCGATCCCGGCAGCTGAGCCTCCGGCGGTCGAAAAGGCAGGTGGATCGCTCCGAAGAAGGCTTTGGCTTGTTGTCGCTTTGACGGCAGTCGTCCTGATTGGCATTTTCGCCGCCTACTTCCGGTGGACCACGTCTCAGGCCAAACTCCCACGAACTCGCGGACGGACAATGCTTGCGGTCCTGCCTTTCGCAAACCTGACCGGAGACGCCAATCAGGAATACTTCAGCGACGGCATGACCGAGGAAATGATCACGCGGTTGGGCAGCCTCGATCCCGATCACCTGGGCATCATCGCCCGTACTTCCGTGATGCACTACAAGCACAGCCAGGAACAGCTGCGCCAAATCGCCAGCGAACTTGGAGTTCAGTACGTGCTTGAGGGCAGCGTCATGCGCGATGCCGACAAAGTGCGTGTCACCGCGCAGCTTATCCAGATGAAAGATCAGACCCACATTTGGGCGCGGCAGTATGACCGTCAAGTCAAAGACTTACTAACACTACAGAGCGAGATTGCACAAGAAATATCGGACGAGATCCAGACGTCTCTCGGGGACCGCAAGACGAATACCCCTGCGCCGCAGCCGGTACTTTCTCTCCAGGAGTACGAAGCCTATAACCTTTACCTTGAGGGTCAATATTTCTGGAACAAGAGAACGGTGGCGGGATTTCAGCAAGCGATCAACTATTTTCAACAGGCCACGGCGAAAGATCCCAACTACGCGCGCGCTTACGCGGGCCTGGCCGATACATACGGTCTCATGGCCGGGTACACCGGAACGCAAGCGAGCGAGTTCGTCCCCAAGGCGCGGGCGGCAGCCCTGCGAGCACTGCAACTGGATGACCGACTCCCAGAGGCGCATGCTGCGCTGGCCCTGATCGTCCAGAACCATGACTACGATTGGCAGACTGCGGAAAGAGAATTCAAACGCGCGATTGATTTGAACCCGAACTACGCGACCGCCCATCAGTGGTACGCCGAGCATCTCGCGTGGCGCGGTCGGTTTGACGAAGCGCTTCAGGAAAGTGAGCGCGCGCGGCAGCTGGATCCGCTCTCGCTGATCATCGCTTCTGACCATGGAGCGACGTTGTATTATGCGCGGCAATTCGATCGTGCAATTGCACAGCTCGCAAAAGTGCGTGAGATGGATCCGGATTTCCCCCGCGCCTCCATCATCTTAGACGCGTATCTGCAAAAGGGAATGCTCGACGAGGCGATGGCCGGCTTCAAAAAGATGCCCTCCGGGAATTGGCCGTGGTATTGGTCGAATGCAGCCTATGTCTACGGGCGAAGCGGTCACGCAAACGAGGCGGAACAAGCACTGCATAAGTTATTGGTGATCACCCGGCAACAGCCGGTGGATTCGATTGTGGTTGTCCAGGCTTACATTGGCGTAGGGAACAACAACCAAGCCCTCGTCTGGCTGGAAAAAGCATACGCGGAGCATTCGAATGGTCTGACCGCGCTCCGCGTGGATCCAATGTACGATCCGCTGCGGAGCGATCCCAAGTTCCAGGATATTCTCAGGAGCGCAGGCCTCGCGCAGTAGCGCTCGTTCGCGGTTCTACTTCAACAGTCCGTACACTTCGACTTCGCCCCTTGCGGAGAAGTAAACGCGTCCCTTCACCACAATCGGGATTGCAAAGCGCGTTGCCAGGGCAGCGCGATCTCGCTGGCTGTTTTGCTCTGAGGTGTAGAGCGGCGGGCCGAGTTTGGTCGCGTCGAAGGCGTAGAGCACGGCGGGGATCTCGGGCCCGTCCCAGGTCTTGGTCGTCAGCGCCCAGACGATGGCATTCTTATTGCCGTCGGCTGAAATGGAAGGCGTGGCGCCGGAAGTCATGAACTTCATGGTGGACAAAGTGTTCAGGACGAGCTTCCCATTCTTGATGGCATAGTCGCGAAGGTGGTCGTTGCTGGTTGCGAAAAAGGCGTGGCCGTTCCAGTAGGCCATTGCGCCGAGGCCTTCGCCGGCCATTTGAATCCGCTGAGGGATAGCATCGCGATCAGCGTGAAATTTTCCCATCTGGTCGCGATCGATCACATAGAGGATGGAGTGCTTGGTGGGTTGGAGCAGAAGATGACGATGCGGTCCGGGTTGATCGGGGAGCAGCGTGGGGCCGCTGGAGCCGACGTCTGAGTCACCCGCAAGGATGGCTTCCTGATCGAAGGGCGTGAAGTAGTCGCGGACGGCGAGGGATGAGCCGTCGAGTTTAAGAACGGAATCGCCGTAATCGCGGCCTCCGCTGGTGGCGTCGAAGGTGCCATTGCCCGTGGGAACGTAAAGATTGCCTTCGGAATCGACGGCAGGGCCGGTGTCGCTGAGCCAGATTCCGGCCTCGCTGCCGTCGGGATTCACATTGAGCACGGCTTTCTGCGCGAGCGTTCGTGGATCGTAGGCCATTACCCAGCCGTGGTAGGGATCGACATCGCAGGATGACGCCCAGGTCAGATAGACGTTGTTGTTGGCGAGGGTAAGAGCGGCGCGAGGGTTTTCGCGGAGCGGATCGAAGTCGACCTGGCGGTTGCTTCTGCCTGCTCCCCGGCCCGGCACCGATGCCGTGATGAGCTTTGGGCCGCCAAATTTTTCTACGCCCGTCGTAATCGCCAGCGCGTGCAGGTGCTGGAGGTACTCATCGTTGCCGGTTTTGTGCGCAATCATTGTGCGCGCCAGGACGTAGAGCGTGCCCGTCTTAATGTCGATGACGGGCGTAGACGTGATACCAACTTCGGGACGAATGAATGGGCAGTCCACCATGTCCTCGGAAAGCGTCCGGACTCCGCGCGCTTTGTCGAGGAAACTGGTGTGCCACAGCGGAGGGTCGCCCGGGAGCTTCGCGTCGAAGGCGTACACGCTATCGTGTTCGGTGGCGACGAAGAGAACGTCATGCATCCCCTTGCCGGGTATTTCGACGGACGGCACGAAGAGTGGCTGCGCATAGACTGCGCCGTCGACCTTGAAGGCTCCGAGCTTGCCAAATTGCTTGGCGTTGACGTTCTGCGGAGTCAGGATCTTTTCGTTAAGCGTCGCACCAGTGCGGGCGTTGTCATACTGCGATGTCGTGACCTGGCTGAGGCTCGGAATTGTGGCGAGAATCGATAGCGCGCAACAGACCATGAGTTTCTTCATGGCGAACTCCGTTACTGCTTCTGGGGTGTCTCCGCTGGCTTCTCGAACAGTTTCGGATCCACCGTCGGATTGATCTCGAACTTCTTGAACTCGGCGTCGCTCGTTTCCTCGCCGTTCTGCTTATTCTTGTGCTGGTACGGAAGAGTAAGGCCGTCGACAGTCCGCCAGTCGGAGAGATCGCTCTCGCCATCGAACGGTCCGGATCGTCCCATCGCCTTATATTTTTCGCGAAGAATGTGTCCGGTCGCGGGATCGACATACCACCGCACCCACGGCACAGCTCCGCCGATGTCGAGAATCGCGGCGTCCACATCCCCAATTTTTTCTGTTCCCGCCGCGGTGAACGCAAACGCGGGGTCATCGGCATGCTGCGCGATGTAGACGAGATCGTGATGTAGCTGCGCCATCATTTCCGTTTTCTGATCGGGCGGCATGCTGCGCGTGCCCATGCCTGCCATGCTCATGAAGCTGGCGTCAGGAGAGGCAACAATGGTCAGCGCGCCTTGCGGAGTCTGCACATCGATGTGCATCTTGTCAGGAAACGCAAGGGTCACGTCGATGGGATTGGGCGCCGCGCCGGCATCGCTTTCTGCGATGCTGATATGCATCGCCTTGACCGACTGCAATTTGGGTAGCCCTCCCATAGCCGCGGCCACTTTGGCCACGAGCGCCTTGCCCTCGGCATTTGAAGCGGCGGGCTTGCCGTTGTCTTCCTCCGTTTTCGGCGGGGACGGGATGGAGATGTCGATTTCCTTGACCGCACCGAGCGAAGTGAGCGGCTTGCCGAATTCCGAGGCATTGCCCACCACCAGCACGGCGAGCTTGTCGCGGTGCATATATTTCGCCGCCACCCGCTTGACGTCGGCCGCGGTCACTTTCTTGATTTCCGCCTGATACTTGTCGAGCCAGTCAGGAGGATATCCGTAGTACTCATAGGTCATGCGTTCGCCCAGAATCTTGTCGGGCGAATCGAGGCGGAAGATAAACGCGTTGAGGATGCCGTCTTTGGCGCGTTGAATTTCTTCATCGGTGATGGGCTTCGTCGCCAGATTGTCGATGTCTTCGTCTGCGGCTTGAATCGCTTCGACGGTGCTCTGACTCTTCGTGCCGATGGCGACTTGCAGAATGCCCGGGTGTCCGAAGTTCGTGCCGATTCCGCCGCCAACGCTGTAAGCAAGTCCGCGCTTGGTGCGGATGTCGTTGAACAGGCGCGACGAGAACCCTCCGCCGAATGCTTCATTGAACACGCTGATGGCGTAGTAGTCCGGATTGTCTCGCGTCGTTCCCAGCGACAGCATGTGAATGCTGCTCTGGTTCACGTCATCTTTCGAAACGAAGTAATACCCCGGCTTAGCCGGAGTGTATTGGATGTTCTCTTTCTCGATCGTTGGCCCTTTGGGCCACGACTCGAATGCCGAGCGCAGCCGGGCTTCCATCGCCGCTGAGTCGAAATCTCCTGCAACGCCAAGAATGATGTTGTTGGGATGGACGTACTTGCCGTGCCAGTCGATTAAATCCTGCCGGGTGATTGCCGCGACGGTGGCGTACTCGGGCACACGCGCATAAGGATTATCGGCTCCATAGGCCAGCTTCACCGACTCGCGCTGAGCAATTTCACCGACCTGATCGTTCCGACGCGAAATGCCGTCGTACTCTTCCTTGCGTGCGATGTCGATTTTGTCGGCACGGAATTCGGGGTTCTGTAACACGTCTACGAAAACCTTGAAGACGTCGTCGATGTCGCCCTTAAGGCACGACCAACTGATGGTTGTGGAATCGGAACTTCCTCCGGTTTCCACCTTTGCCGCGCGAACCTCCAGGAAATCGTCGAGTTGATCGCCGGTCTGCGTCTTGGTGCCGCCCGTGCGCCAGACTTCGCTATAGAGATCGATGAGGCCGGTCTTGCTCGCAGGTTCATCGCGCGATCCACCGCGAATGCGGGCCGTCCCATCAATCAGCGGCAGTTCATGATCTTCCTGCAGGAAGATCACCATGCCGTTCGGCAACTCGATTCGCTTCGGCTGCTTCGGCTTAAACGCAGGCAGCGGAGGAATGGGAATCTGCTTCCAGTTCGGCGTTTGCGCCGCTGCCGGAAGAGCCACGAAGCTGGCGGCAAGAAGAACTGTAATCAGGCTGCGTCGCGTCATTGCGCACCTCCCGCATTGTTCGAATCACTGGAAGGCGCTTCCACCGGCGCCGATTCCCCGGAAGAAGATTCGCTAGATGAAGCCCCACCCCCGCCCGGCGCGCCGCCTCCACCTGAGGTTTCGATCACGCCCACAGTGCGATTCGTATCGACAAATGTTTTGTTCGCGACGCGCCGGATGTCGGCTTTGGTCACCTCGTCGATGCGGTCGACGGAACGAAACAGTTCGCGCCAATCGCCATAGCGCGTTTGGTAGGTGGCAAGCTGCGTCGCCAGTCCCTCGTTGTCGGCCAGGCCACGGATCAGGTTCGCCTTGCTGCGCGTCTTGATCATCTTCAATTCGTCGTCGGAGATGTCTTCTTTTTTCAGGCGTTCAATTTCCACGTGAATCGCGTCGCCGACTTCCTTCGTGGTGTGGCCAGGCAGAGGAAACGCGTAGAACGCGAACAGGTGCGGATATTTCACGCCAGGCAGTCCGCTGAATCCCGCCGAGAACGACGCGATCTTCTTGTCGCGGACCAGTGCACGGTAGAGCCGTGACGTGCGGCCGTCCGACATGAGATCGGTGATGGCGTCAAACACAGCATCGTCTTTTGTGCGATAGTCCGGCCGGTGATAGCCTTCGAGGTAAAGAGGCTGCGCCTTCTCGATCAACTCAACCCTGCGCTCAGACCCTTGCGGAGGCTCCGTGGTCGTGTGCTCGTCAGGTTGTGGTCGCGCGGGCAGGCGGCCGAAGTATTTCTCGAGGATGGGCATGTCTTTTGTAGGGTTCACATCGCCCGCAATTGCGACCACCATGTTCGCGGGAACATAGTATTTGTCGAAGAATTTCTGGGCTTCCGTTGCCGAGAAAGAGTTAAGATCGGCCATCCAGCCCACGGTCGGTCGATGGTAAGGGTGCGCCTCAAAGGCTTCCGCCGTGAACTGCTCGAGCAGGCGTCCGATGGGATTGCTGTCGGTGCGCAGGCGGCGCTCTTCGATGACTACATCGCGCTCCTTGTAGAACTCGCGCATCACCGGATGCAGAAATCGTTCCGACTCTAAATAGGCCCAGAGTTCGAGGCGATTTTCGGGCAGCGCATAGTGATAGGCCGTCTCATCGTAACTGGTGTTGGCGTTCATGTCCTCGCCGCCATTCTGTTCGATGATCTTGCCGAATTCGTTCGACTTGACGTATTTCTCAGCGACGGCGATGGCGTCCTTCCACGCTTTTTCGAGTTGCTTCAGCTTGGCCTCGTCGCGTCCGACTTCCTTGTCGCGCTCCTTGATGTAGGCCGAGTAGGCAGTCTCAACTTTAGCGAGCGCGGGTTTCTCGGCGGCATAGTCCGTCGTACCGATCTTGTCGGTGCCCTTGAAGGCCATGTGCTCGAACATGTGAGCCATGCCGGTCTCGCCCATGGGGTCCTGCGCTGAGCCCACGTCGACGAGCGTGAAGAAGGAGAAGACCGGCGCCTCTGGTCGCTCGCATAGCACGATAGTCAGCCCGTTCGGAAGCTTCTTCACCGTGATGCGCTTCGCAAACGAAGCGACGTCTTGCCCGAGGGCAAAGGCGGAAAGAAGAAGGAAGAATGCGGCGGTTGTAACGAGACGGCGTTTCATCGGACCTCCAACGGCTGAACCCATACTAAGTGGATGCGCATGTTAGACGGGCTACAGGGGCAGAAGTTTGAAAGTACGTGGGAGAAAGGGAAGTTGTCAAACCCCCGGCGGTGGGAACTCGTGGAAACGCTATTCCCTTGTGATCCCGCGAAGAACATCGGGCGCGCTCATCGGAGCCGTGCTGGCAACGGCGCTGGCAAGAAGGCCAGCCTGAGCAGTTCGCGAGCGACGAGTGACTCAGGCCATTCCGGATTGTCTCGGCGAATGCCTTCTCGCGCCAATTCCCGCGCAAACAAACTCATTTCGAACGCCAGGAGCAGGCGCTGCTCTCCGGACAGCGACCGCTGAACCTTGAGTTGGACATCGTGCGCCGCGAGAGTCGTGTCGCTAACAGCCACGGGCAAATGTTATCACGCACTGAGCGCTCGGATGAGCCAAGCGCGATCGGCCGATATCGGGCCTAGCCGCCTGCGATCGCACCCAGCACGATAAAAGGCTCCTTCCCCGCCACGACCGCCTCAGGCAGGATAGCGTCCGGCGGTTCGTGGGTAAGATCTTGTTCACATGCGAAGAAGCGCAGGAACGGGCGGCGCTGGAGCGTAACGTGATCTCGGATGGTTCCGCGCAGCATAGGATACTGGGCCTCTAGCGTGTCGAGGACCGCGCGCTGCGTCACCGGAGCCTCCACCTCAAGCGTCAGTTCGGCGCCGACGTGGGCCAGAGCTCGCAGATGGGGTGGAAGAATGACGCGGATCATAATTCAGATCTCGAATAAGGCAGGCTAACGTCGAGGCTGAAGTCCTGCCTTCCAGACCTCTTCGATGTGACGTTAAGAAATCCAAACGCTACCAATCACGCCAACGTCTGCACCTCGACCGAGAGCACTGCTGGCAAATCGCGCACGATTGGCGCCCACGAATCGCCAGCGTCGGGTGAACAGTAAACCTGCCCGCCGGTGGTGCCGAAGTACACGCCGCATTTATCCAGCGAATCCACCGCCATCGCGTCGCGCAGAACGTTGACGTAGCAATCCTTCTGGGGCAGCCCCTTGGTCAGAGGCTCCCACTCATTGCCGCCGGTGCGGCTGCGATAGACGCGCAGTTTCCCGTCCATCACATAGTGCTCGCCGTCGCTCTTGATCGGGACCACGTAAACCGTCTCCGGTTCGTGCGCATGCACGTCGATGACGAAACCAAAGTCGGTGGGCAGATTTCCGCTGATCTCCTTCCACTGGTCGCCAGCGTCGTCAGAGCGCATCACGTCCCAATGCTTTTGCATGAACAAAACGTTCGGACGCGCCGGGTTCATCGCGACGTGGTGCACGCAGTGGCCGATTTCCGCCGTCGGGTCCGGGATATATTGCGAACGCAGGCCTTTGTTGATGGGCTTCCACGAGGCGCCGCCGTCATCGGTGCGAAACGCGCCCGCGGCTGAGATCGCTATGAAAATTCTTTTGGGGTCCTTAGGATCGAGAATGATCGTGTGCAGGCACATGCCGCCCGCGCCCGGTTGCCACATGGGTCCAGTGCCGTGGCCGCGCAATCCGGAAAGCTCGTGCCAATTTTCTCCGCCATCAGTTGACCGAAACAGCGCAGCGTCTTCCACCCCGGCGTAGACCGTGTTCGGATCCGTCAGCGACGGTTCGAGATGCCACACGCGCTTGAACTCCCACGGATGCTGCGTTCCGTCGTAGAACTGATGCGTCGTAAGCGGCTTGCCGGTCGCGTCAGAAGTGTCATACACGAACTTATTGCTCACAGCCTTCGGCGGCCCAGGCGCTGGCTTTTCTCCAGGCGGTGTTCCCGGCTGATGCCACGTTTTGCCGCCATCGTCAGAGCGCTGAATCAGCTGTCCGAACCATCCGCTGGTCTGCGACGCGTAGATGCGATTAGGATCGACGGGCGATCCCTTCAAGTGGTAAAGCTCCCAGCCTGCGAAGTGAGGACCGCTGACGTCCCACTGATCGCGCTTGCCGTCTGCCGTCAGGATGAAAGCGCCCTTGCGCGTGCCTACCAGAACCCGTACTCCGCTCATGCCAGAACCCCTCCGTTAATTCGAAGACTATCCGCCTCCCCTTGTGCAATGCAAGTTCCACAGTTTTCCTTCGTGATCCTTGGTGCCCTTCGTGGTTGATGCCTTCGCTCGCAACGACGCGGAAGACCCAGACACGAAACCGGTTTCTATTGCACAATGGGCAGGCGGAGATCCCATGACCGACTCAGCCGTCGAAATTCAGGGCAGGCACCTCAAGCTGTCGAACTTGGAGAAGGTGCTCTATCCCGCCGTGGGATTCACCAAGAAGGATGTGATCGACTACTACGCTCGCATCGCGCCGGCGATCATTCCTCATCTGGCCGGACGCGCCCTTACCCGCAAGCGCTATCCCGACGGCGTGGAAGGCGAGCCGTTCTTCGAAAAGAACGCGCCCATGCATCGTCCCGATTGGGTGAAGACCGCACCGATCTGGAGCGGACGCAACCGGCGCACCGTTCACTACGTCGTTGCCGACGATCTGCCAACTCTGGTGTGGCTCGCGAATCTCGCAGCGCTCGAACTGCATCCGTCGCTGGCGCTGGCGGAAGATATTACTTGTCCGACGGAGATGGTGTTCGATCTCGATCCCGGCCCTCCGGCAAATATTGTGCAATGCTGCCAGGTTGCGTTCTGGCTGCGCGAGATTTTCGAACACTTCGGCCTGCAGAGCTTCCCGAAGACTTCCGGGTCGAAGGGCCTTCAGATCTACGTTCCTCTGAACACGCCCACGACCTACGAAGCGACCAAAACGTTTTCGCACGCGCTGGCCCAGTTACTCGAGCACGATCACGCGGATCTCGTGTTGTCGGAGATGAGCAAGCAGGCACGCACCGGCAAAGTTTTCGTCGACTGGAGTCAGAACGACGAGCACAAGACGACCGTGGCTGTCTATTCGCTGCGGGCACGCGAGCATCCCACGGTTTCCACTCCGGTGACGTGGGAAGAGGTCGAGCGCGCGTCCAAGAAGAAAGATGCGACCCTGCTGGTGTTTGAAGCGAAGCAAGTTGTGGCCCGCTTCGAAAAACTGGGTGATCTGTTTGAGCCTGTGCTCGAATTGAAGCAGAAATTGCCCGATCTGAAAGCGGCCGCCGCGAAAGAGCCGGAGCGCATCGAAATTGCGGCGCAGGCCGAAGAACCGAAACCTCGCAAGGCGAAGCCGCGAAAACAGTCAAAGCGGAAATGAATCAACAGCAAGCGTAGAGGCACACAGAAGAATCATGAGCCAATTTTTTGCTGGGACCTCCGGATGGGCCTACCCGACATGGAAGCCCGATTTCTATCCCGCCAAGCTGGCGCAGAAAAAATTCCTGAGCCACTACGCGACGCAGCTCAATACCGTCGAAGTGAATTTCACCTTCCGGCAACTCGTCAAAGAAACCACGATCCGAAACTGGATGCAGGACACGCCGCCGCATTTTCGGCTCGGCGTTAAGGCGCATCAGGTCATCACACACATCAAGCGGCTGAAGGGAACCGAGGACTTCGTGCCGCGATTCCTGGCGACGATCGAACCGCTGGCCGCTGCGGGCAAACTCGGTCCAGTGCTGTTTCAACTTCCGCCGAACCTGAAGGCGGACGCGGCATTGCTCAAGGATTTTCTAGCGATCCTCCCGCGCACCCTTCCGGCGGCCTTCGAATTCCGGAATGCGTCTTGGTTCTCGGACTCCACTTGGGATCTACTCAAATCAAACAACGCGGCATTGTGCATAGCAGAAACGGAAACGTTGACCACACCCGACGTCGCGACCGCCGCGTTTCGTCTACTACCGCTTCCGCAAGCCCAGCTACACGGGCGAAGAGCGGCGCTCCATGATCGACCGCATCCGGCAGCACATGACGGAAGGGCGCGATGTCTTTGCCTACTTCAAGCATGAAGAGACGCCGGAGGGCGCGCTGTACGCTGTCGAGTTGCTGCGGGAAGTGAGTGGCGCGAAGTCACAGTGATCCATTTCGTTCCTGCGCCATCGTGATGCCACATCCTCCGCATCCCCTTCATTACTTTCCTGAGTGTCCGATAACGCGCATACTATATTTCTCCCTATGGCCTCCGAATCGAACTCGCGCGTGCTCTCCGAGTTTTCTCGACTACCTGCGCATCGAGAAGGGACTGGCTCCGCTTTCGATCAGCGCCTATACCACCGATATTGGCCAGTTCGCCGAATTCCTCGAGAAGCGAAAGCGTGAGCTGTTGAGCGCGCGGCGAACCGAAGTGCGCGAATTCTTGCAGCAGCTTTTTTCCAATCAGGTCGACGGGCGCAGCGTAGGACGGAAGCTCTCGGCTCTGCGCCATCTCTATCGCTACTTGTTGCTCGACAAAAAGACCGAACACGATCCCACGCTGAACATTGAGTCTCCGCGCCAATGGAAGGTTCTTCCCAAAGCCTTGGCCCGCGATGAAATGGAAACCACGCTGGCCGCCCCGCTTGCACGGAGCGCAGGCCGCGCGCAGACGAAGGAGTCCGCGGCATTGGCCGCTCGTGATCGCGCCATGCTCGAGGTCTTCTACGCAGGAGCGCTGCGTGTCTCGGAAATGACCAACGCCAAGGTGGAAGATCTGAAGCTGGAAGCGGGATACATGCTGGTTCGCGGCAAAGGCGACAAGGAACGAGTCGTGCCGTTGGGCAGGTCCGCTCAAGGCGCTCTGCGTGAATATCTGACGCAGTCGCGGCCGATCCTGATCGCAGGCAAGGGGAAATCGAACATACCCGTTCTGCGAACGTCGCCTCTTCTGTTCGTTGCCCGCGGTGGACGCAAACTGACCCGGCAGCGAGTCTGGCAGATGGTCCGCACAGCTTCGGAGGCGTCGGGCCGCAAGGCTTCGCCGCACATGCTGCGCCACTCCTGCGCGACGCATATGGTCGAGAACGGCGCCGACTTGCGCACGGTGCAAACGATCCTCGGCCACGCCGACATCTCGACCACGCAGGTGTACACGCATCTCGCGCTCGATCGCCTGCGGACCGTGTATCAGAAGCATCATCCCAGGGCGAAGGCGAGGTAGGAAATTGTAGATTGCTGATTTTAGATTTCAGATTAAGTACCGGGCACCACAATCTGAAATCTGAAATCGCAAATCTGAAATCACTATGTCGACAGGAAGCACAATCGTCGAAAAAGCTACAGCCGACTTCCTCCGCCATCTCCGCGAGAAAAACTCCTCGCCGCACACGATCAAAGCCTACACCGGAGATCTCGCCAACTTCGCCGCCTATGCCGGGCCGCGCGGTTGGAAGCAAATTGACCACATCGCGATCCGAGGATTTCTCTCGCAACTCTACGAAAAAGGTTTAGGCAAGACTTCTGTGGCTCGTTCACTGGCTGCCGTGCGATCACTCTATCGCTGGCTGGCCCAGGAAGGTGTGGTCGAACAAAATCCTGCGAAGCTGGTGGCCACTCCGAAGTTGCCCAAGAAACTTCCTCGCGTCCCAACGATCGAAGAAATGAACTCCGTGCTCGACGGCGCAATGCCGGAAGCAGCGGCGTTCCCCGAGCGCGATCGCCTCATGCTCGAACTCCTGTATGGCTGCGGCATTCGCAATTCGGAGTTAACCGGGATTAACCTCGACGACATCCGTTTAAGCGCAGAGGCCATCCTGATTCGCGGCAAGGGAAAGAAAGAACGCTACGTGCCGTTTGGCGATTCGGTAAAGGTCGCTCTGGCCGCGTATCTTCCCGCGCGTCAGAACATGCTCGCGGACACGCGCAGAAATACGCCGGCGCTGCTCATCAACCAGCGCGGCGGACGGCTGACCACGCGCAGCGTCGGCCGCATCATCAAGAAGATCGCCGTGGCGAAAGGCCTTTCGCCCGACGTACACCCCCATACTTTGCGCCACGCCTTCGGCACGCACATGCTGGAAGAAGGCGCCGACCTGCGCGCCATTCAGGAATTGCTTGGCCACGAGCGCCTCGCCACAACGCAGCGTTACACGCAGCTTTCCATGAAGCACGTCTTGCAGGTCTATGACCAGACGCATCCCCGCGCCAAATAACTCCGGAGTAAATCTCCGCATACCTTCGTAACTTGGGGCCACCGCCGCCAAGTTTGACAATGAAACGGGAACGTTTGGAACGCGGAGCCCCCGTTCGGCTCCGAGTTCAGTGCCTTCTGACCCCCGGGAGGGACTGTGCGCAAGATTAATCCGGAACTCTGGCTGTTGCTGTTTCTCGTGCTCATCGCCGCGATGCTGAATTTTTTGGTCGCATCGCAGAGGATGGCACTGGTCTTCTATTTCCTTCCGACACTTTATTCGGCTTATCATTTTGGACGCCGCCACGCCACGCTGACGGCCATCGCAAGCGTGGTCCTGGTCGTGTTGCTTCTCTACACGAATCCAGCGATGTTCACGCGCCGCGTAGATTTGCCGTTCGACGCGCGCTGGTTCGATCTCACACTCTGGGGTGGAGTTCTCATGGTCGCCGGTTACGTCACCGGGACGCTTTACGAGCGCAACCAGAAAACGATGCGTGAGATGGAAGACGGCTACGACGGCATGCTCGTCATCCTGCAGAATTTTCTCGCCAACCAGAAACACAGCGAAGCCCACGCCTACCGCATTTCGATGTGCGCTACCAAAATCGCCGAAGCGGTTGGCCTCGACGCCGGAAGTATCGAAGACATTCGGATGGCCGCGCTGCTGTTCAACATGAAAGATCTTGGAATCACAAACGAAGTGCTTTGTAAGGCGGCCCAGGTATCTGAAGACGAGGTGCAGCAAGGGGCGCACTATCGGGCGAAAGCTATGTCTCAAGCCGGCGCGATGGGCGGATCATTGCGTCGCGCCATCCCGATTTTTCTTTCCGAACGGCAGCTACGACAGAACGGCGGCAAGCCTGACGACGCGTCGCTGGAAGTCCAGATTCTGGTCCTCGCCGAGGAATACGAGGCTCTGACCACCGGGCAAAGAGGCGCGAAAATGTCGCCGGTACAAGCTGGACAGGAAGTCCTCAAACGAGCTGGTGAGCGTTACGATTCGCTGGTTCTCGGCGGCTTCCGCAAGGCCTTCGGCGAACAGGCGGTCGGCACAGGAGCATAAGACAACGAATCATTCTGCCTTCCGCAGTCTCTCCCACATCTCAACGATCCGTGTCTTAAGGTCGGCCGTCAGTTTTTCGTAGACCGCTTCCGAGGCCTCAGACTCCGCGGGCGGGTAGATCGGATCGCCAAACACGAGCTCCAGCGGCGCGAAACTCTTGAACGGTTTGTTCCTCGGCCATGCGTCATAGAATCCCTCAATCGCCACCGGCACGATCGGGACCTGCAAATGCACTGACAGAATCGCCGCGCCCTTTTTGAATATCTTCGGCGTGCCATCAATCGAGCGTTCGCCCTCAGGATAGAGAATCAGAATGTTCCCATGCCTCAGCCCGAAAGCGCCCGCGCGCATCGCCGGAACCAGGTTTGCATCCGGATCGAGGACCATCACTTTCAACGATCGCGCCAACCGGCGCATCAATCCTTTGCCAAAAATATCGCTCGTGCCAACGGCAAAAAGTTTGTAAAAGATTTCCGGCGGCAGAATGCTCGCGAGGATCAATGGATCGAGATAGCTCTGATGATTGGACGAGATGATATAGGGCCCACTCTTCGGAAGCTTCTCAAGGCCGCGTACCTTCAAATGGAAACGATCGAGCGCGACGATCTGCATCAGCCGGGAAACCAGATACCAGAAGGTGTCGTTCACCTTGCTGGGATGAGCCAGCGCGAGAACCTCGGGATCGTCAGGATCGTCCGCCAGGATGGCCTTCCATCCAGCGAACGTGACGCGCGTTCCCGGACCTCCGGCGCCGCTGGCGGCACTCTTCAAGACGGCGTCCACCAGGTCGCGCACGGTGTAGATTTCGCTCAGTTGCGATTCCTCGACGTCGCCTCCGAGTTCTTCCTCGAGGTGGCTGAGCACCTCGACGCGCTGCATGGAGTCAAGGCCAAGGTCGAGTTCCAGGTTCAGCGTGGGACGCCACGTCGGCGGCACAGAGCGCGCACTCTCGCGCACGATCTTCAGACCGCGTTGTACATCGGGCTGCTCCAGCCATGCTGTCTCTTCGGCGGTCAAAGGTTTTTCCGCGGGCAAGTCGGAATCGTCCGCGCCCTTGTTCGCAAGATTCGCCTTGACCCGCTTCTCAACTTCGTAGCGCTTGATCTTGCGTGTGGTGGTCCGCGGCAACTCTTCCTGCCAGATTTCGTAACTGTTAATTCGTTTCGTGGAGGCGATCTGCGGCGACAGGCCCTCAATATCGAAGCGGATGACTTCTTTCGCGTTGACAATCTTGCGCTGCCGCAGCACATCGAAGTTTGGAACAATCACGGCATGCAGCCGGTCGCCGCCCTCGCCGGGCTTGCCTTCCAGGCCCATCACTGCCAATTCCTTGATGAAAGGCGATTTCAAATAATGTGCCTCGATCTCCTCCGGATAAACATTCTTCCCGTTGCTGAGCACGATCACTTCTTTCTTTCGCCCCGTCAGAAACAGATTGCCATCCGGGTCGAAGTAGCCGAGATCGCCGGTCAGGAACCATCCATCCCGGAAAACTGCGGCGGTCGCGTCCGGACGGTTCCAATATCCTTTCATCACGACTGCCCCGCGCACCGCTAACTCGCCCACCGCGGGGCCGCCGTCTTCCTGCTTTTGCGGGTCGATAATCTTACCCTCGACGCCTTTCATTGCTTTCCCGCACGAGCCGATCACGTTATCGTTGGGCGAATTCACGAAGATGGCTGCAGTTGTTTCCGTCAGGCCCAGCGCCTGTAGTATGTCGATCCCGAGATCGTGGAAGTCCCGCATGATTTCCGGATCGAAGCGCGAGCCGCCAGTCGCGAGATAACGCATCTTCGGTCCAAGAGTGTCGTGAATCTTTCGAAACAGAAACGGCCCGGCGTTGATACCAATTTTGCGCAGCGCGCGGTTCAGCGCAACCATGGCAGCAAAGATTTTTCTCGTGACTGCGCCTCGCTTGGCTACCTCCTGAAAAATGCGTTCGTGTATCAGGTAGTAGAACTGTGGCACGACCGCAAACGCCGTAATGTTGCGCTCGCTCAACGCGCGCAGAAGTTCGGTGGTATTCAGCGTTTCCAGATAAACAACGCGCGAGCCCTTGACCAGAGGCAGCAGCAGATTGGCCATCTGCGCCAGCACATGAAACAGGGGCAACACTCCCAGCAGCGCGTCGGTAGGGCCAAGGTCAACCCAGTTGAACACCGCTTCGACCTCGCCAAGAAAATTGGCGTGGGTCAGCATCACGCCTTTCGGATCGGCCGTCGTGCCCGAGGTATAGAGCAGGGAAGCGAGATCGCCCTCGCTCGCAAGCGCGGGCTTGAAATTACCGGGACCAGCTTCGAAGATCGCGGGCATGTTGCCCAGCCACTGATCGCTGGAGGCGCCGGTCATGCGGTCGGGATCGGTGAGCACAAGGCCGATTTTCAGTTCAGTCGCCGCAGGCCGCGCCACCGCAACGTGCTTGGCATCGACGAAGACCGCCGACGCTCCGCTGTCTTTCAATAGTTTCGTTACCTGGTCGGCGTGCAAGGCAGTGTCGAGCGGGACGGCTGCACAGCCGGAGGCGATGATGCCGAGATAAGCGGCTACCCATCGTGGATGGTTATCCGCAAGAATCGCCAGCCGAGAGCCGCGTGCGAACTGATTTTGCCCGATCCACCGCCCGACCGATTCGGCCATTCTGTGAAGTTCAGAGTAAGTGCAGCTTTCGATGTGGTCGGGACGTTGAAGTTCCAGCGCGACATTGTCGGGCCAGCGCTCGGAGCACTCCACAAAGCGGTCGTAGAACGTGGACATTCGTTGAGGGGAATATACACGAAGAGCGGCTCCTGCCGCAGTGCGCGGCGCGATGCAGCTCTATGTTGAAAACAGCTCTACGGTGGTGCAGACCTATGGTTTCTTAGCCGGCTGAGCTTTTTCGGCGTCGGCGAGCGCTTTGCGGAACTCTTCCACCGCCGAAACCTGTGGTGCACGCAGACAATTCTTCGCGATGTACCGCCAGACAGGAGACGAGTCCAGCGGATCCTCCACGCCGCCCATATACACCTCGAACGAATCCTCTGACGGGCCGATTTCGTTGCTCATGTGTGGGCTATTATCCTGCGGCCCCATGCCCGGGCCGCCGGCGGAAGGCGGACGTCCCTGCTGCCCGCCGATTCGAATGCCTCCGTCAGTTGGCTGCGCGACCCCAGGACGGTTATCAATCGGACCACCTTTGATTGTCGGTTGCACCATCTTTCCGTTGCCGGTGCGCACTGCAATTACGAGATCCGATTCCTGTCCATCCAGAACGGGCCTGAAGCGGCCCCAATCCATGAGCGCCTTCTCCACATTCTCGCGGGCGGTGGAATTTGCCATCGGCTGGTCGACCGGTTCTCCGGCACCTGAGGCGACCACTACCAGGACCGTCTGAGCCTTCAGAACATAGTCCGGCAGCTGAGACTTCTTCTTGTCCTTCGCGGTTAGAGGGGAAGCCAGAAGCGCGCCGAGGAGAACGACCGAAACGAGGCGTACAGTCATGGGAGCCTCCACAATGGCAGTGACTGACGCCGCCAGTATACTAGAGGTAAGAGGGCGTGCGATTCCTGAAGGGTCGCGCATGCATCGAATATGCTAGGCTTTTAGGGATAGTCTTGGGCGTGCTGCCCTTCGAAGGATTCCTGGATTGATTAATCAGCTGCTAGGCAAGGTGTTCGGTACTAAGAACGAGCGGGTCATCAAGTCGTTGATGCCCAACGTCCAGGCCATCAACGCCCTCGAGCCTGAGATTCAGAAGCTCACCGATGCCGAACTGCGCGCCAAAACAGACGAATTCCGCCAGCGTATCCAGCAACGGTTAGCCAAGATCACGAAAGAGCCCGCACTCGAAGCTTCGGACACTGAGGCTGGTGACGATCCGGATTTCGATCGCCAGAAGCGCTTTGAAAAGCAGGAATATGAGGTGCTCCAGGAAGCTCTCGAAGACGTGTTGCCCGAAGCCTTCGCCGTGGTCCGCGAGGCGGGACGCCGCGTGCTAAAAATGCGCCACTTCGATGTTCAGTTAATCGGTGGCATGGTGCTGCACAGTGGCAGGATTTCAGAAATGAAGACCGGCGAAGGAAAGACGCTGGTCGCGACCCTCCCGGTTTATCTCAACGCGCTTAGCGGACGCGGCGTACACGTGGTCACCGTCAATGACTACCTGGCCAAGCGCGACTCGGAGTGGATGGGCCGGCTCTATCGATTCCTCGGACTCAGCGTCGGTGTGATCGTTCACGATCTCGACGATGAAGAACGCCGCGCCGCCTATGCCGCCGACGTGACCTACGGCACCAACAACGAGTTTGGCTTCGACTACCTGCGCGACAACATGAAGTTCGACATCAAGGATTGCGTGCAGCGTGGGCATCATTATGCGATCGTTGACGAGGTCGACTCCATCCTCATCGACGAAGCCCGCACGCCGCTGATCATCTCCGGCGCCAGCGAAGAATCGACCGACAAGTACTACCGCGTCAACCGCATCATTCCCAAGCTCGAGAAGGGCGAAGAAATCGACGTCGCTCCCGGCGAGCCCGCGCAACTTACGGGCGACTTCGTCGTCGACGAAAAGCATCGCAACATAACGGTCACGGATGAAGGATGGGAGAAGATCGAAGGACTGCTCGGCATCGGCAATATCGCCGATCCGGAGAACTGGCCCCTCAAACATCACGTCGACACAGCGATCAAAGCCCATGCCCTCTATCGCAAGGACGTGGAATACGTGATTAAGGATGGAGAAGTCATCATCGTCGATGAGTTTACCGGGCGTATGATGCCCGGCCGGCGCTGGTCTGACGGCCTGCATCAGGCCATTGAGGCGAAAGAAGGCGTCAAGATCGAGCGCGAGAACCAGACCCTGGCCACCATCACCTTCCAGAATTATTTCCGCATGTTCAAGAAGTTGGCCGGCATGACCGGTACGGCCGAGACCGAAGCGGAAGAGTTCGAAAAAATTTACAAGCTCGAAGTCGTAGTCATTCCGACGAACAAGCAGCTGCGGCGCGTCGAGAATCCAGACGTAGTTTTCCGCACGGAGAAAGAAAAATACTTCGCCGCCGCCGATGAAATTCAGCAGCTCGCCGTGAAGGGTCAGCCGGTGCTGGTCGGCACAACGTCGGTAGAGAAGTCCGAGACGCTCTCGGAACTTCTGAAGAAAAAGGGTTTGAAGCACGTCGTGCTCAACGCCAAGTTCCACGAGCGAGAAGCCGAAATCGTCGCCCAGGCCGGCCGGAAGGGCATGGTCACCATCGCCACCAACATGGCTGGCCGCGGTACCGACATTTTGCTCGGCGGCAATCCGGAGTTCATGGCGAAACAGGAACTGGTGAAGAAGGGAATCGCGCAGCAGTTGCGCGTGGCGCAGGGCAAAATCGAAGGGCCGCAGGAAGATGGCGAGACTTCCATCTTCTACTACAACGGAAACGAGTACACCGTTCCCACTGACAAGTGGGCAGACGCGCTCGATCGCTACAAAGTGCAGACCGATAAAGAGCACGACGAAGTGATTGCCGCCGGCGGTTTACACATTCTCGGCACTGAACGCCACGAGTCGCGACGTATCGACAACCAGCTCCGTGGCCGCGCCGGCCGCCAGGGCGATCCCGGCTCGTCGCGATTTTATCTCGCGCTTGAAGATGACCTGATGCGCATCTTCGCCAAGGAATGGGTTTCGAATCTTCTGCAGCGGCTCGGTATGGAAGAGGGTATTCCGATCGAGTCGAAGATGATCACGCGCCGCATCGAGACTGCGCAGAAGACGGTCGAAGCCCAGCACTTTGAATCGCGCAAACACCTGCTCGAGTATGACGACGTGATGAACAAACAGCGCGAGGCTGTCTACGGCCTGCGGCGCCGCTTGCTCGAAGGCATGGATCAGAAGGATCTGATCCTCGAAGATTACGTTTCGGCAATTCTCGCGGATCTGCTGGAGCAATACTGCCCGCCCAAGGCGCACGCCGACGACTGGGATATCAAGGCCTTGAAGGACGCCGTCTTTACGCGTTTCGGCGTCGACTTTCTGGCGGAGGGCGTGAAGGCCGATACTCTGAACCGGCAGGAACTCGGCGACGCCATTTTCGAAAAGCTCAAAGAGCGCTACGACGCAAAAGAAAAACTCATCGGTCCGGAAGCGATGCGCCACCACGAGCGCATGATCATGTTGAGCGTGATCGACCAGCAGTGGAAAGACCACCTGCTCAGCATGGACCACCTCAAAGAGGGCATCGGCCTGCGCGGCTATGGCCAGCACGATCCTCTGGTCGAGTACAAAAAAGAATCGTTCGACATGTTCGAAGCGATGATGCAGCGCTTCCAGGAAGACACGGTTCGCTATCTGTACCTGATGCAGATTCTGGAGCGTCCACCCGATCCGGGAGCCGGTGGTGCGCCGTCTGGCGGGCCCGTGGGGCAAGGTCCGGACTCGGGAGTCCCGGCTCAGCATGGTGGCGATGGGAACGGAAAGCGTCCGCCACGACTGGTTTCGACGTCAGCAGACGAACTGGAAGAAGCCTTCATGCGCCGCAAACGCCGAGAGCTCGAACAATCGCGCATGGCCGGAGCCGGAGACGCGCAGCCCGTACAGCAAGTCGTTCGCGGCCAGGAAAAAGTCGGACGCAACGATCCCTGCCCCTGCGGGTCAGGCAAGAAATACAAAAAGTGCCACGGCGCCTAGCCTAAGGTTTCAGCGCGTGCCATTGTGCGGCATCATTCCCGAAGGCCGCCTTCCGCCCGGTTGGTTCTCTTCACGCGAGGTGGGGTGATCAAGGTCAAAACGTGTAATCGCCTGATTTCATCAACCAATTTCACCCGCTAATTGTGATCGGGGGTAACTGTCAGGTGCAGAACATCTGAGGTTAAGACAGGACCCTCCCCGTAGTGCCCCGGTTTTAGCCAGCCCCGCGAAACCCGTTTCGTTCTCACGAACAAGGAATACTCTCCGGGCGGAAGACTCAGATTTAGGCGCGTGGCGACGTTGACCGGATCCTTGCTCAGCGGTTTCACTGCGGAGCTGCAACAAACTACACCATACCCATCGACTATTTGGCGAGGCTCCTGCGAGGGGTCTTGAAGGACTACCTCGTCCCCCTGCTGGGTAGCAGTTTCTACGGTGTAGAGATCGTCAGATAGACTCGTAATGCTCAGTTCCAGCTTGATGATTTCTGCCGTCGTGTAACGGACTTTGTTGTCCCGAGTATGTAGTTTGACCGTGAGTCGCGCCGGATTTTGCTTGAGACCTCGGCTGTGCAAATCCTCGAATTTCTGCTGGGACACGCAGCAAGGAGGAATGACCATCAGACTGATGAACAACATAAGCGCGTCAAAGCTCGACACTTTCGCGTCTTCTCCTCTTCGTTCTGCAATTTACTCTGGTTTCATCAGCGCAGCAAAGGAAAATTTGTGAAACATCGCCATTACACTCATCTTTCGATTACTGACGGATGCACCGGATGCGACCAGAACTGAAAGCAGTCGAAATTTGAGTGCTATGGCCTGATTTCATCAATCGTCCCTTGCAAGCTCTTAAATCGGAGCCAGAGTGGTTGGTGTGGCGTCTCCCTTCCGCTCTTGTCTTTGGTCGCTTGGCGCTATTTCAGTGGCTGAAGTTCTGCTTCCAACCTAGTCTTCGTTCCGGATTGGACCCGGATGAGTCTGCCCCGGCCAGGGATTCCACTCCACTCGCGAAACCCCTCCGCAGTTACATGGCAGATCACGTCTTTATCGGCGGGAACCTCGACTGTGGGATTCTTAGTGTCCACGTCGAAGAGAAATGAAAGTTCGCTTGGGTGCCCCCTGACGTTGAGTGTCACTGTGAATTTAGAAATCTCCGCTTTCGTTTCTCGGTTAGTGATATGTACTTGCATGAAGCCCGGCTTGGGAAGCAGGTGCACTGGGAGGTCTGCTTCTGGATTTTCGATTGTTAGCGTGACTTCTTCGATCGATCCAGAAAGGAACGCGGTTTCCATCGCGTTGGGGTGCGCGTAACCGGCGTTCTCATCAGAGACTATGACCGTGTACGTGCCTGGGCAAACGTGCTCAAAACGGTAGTCCCCCTCAGAACTCGTTTTGACAGAAGGGAGACTCCCGGCAAGAACAACATTCATTGGCCAAGCCTGGACCGCGACACCTCTTACCCTATTACCTGATGCGTCGAACACAATTCCATGAATCACTCCGGTACAGGTAGGGCTCTGGATTGAACTTTGTGCGTAAACGTGCGATGTCATCAGAACCAGACAAAAAGTGACAACTCTCATCGTCATGAATCCGATGATAGTCGCACCACTGGCGGACCTGATAGATGGTTGACCAAAAATCGCCATATACTCAAAACCCCCAACTTTACCGCTCAAAGCGTGTAATGGCCTGATTGCGACAACAATGCTCGCATCGGCCCGGAAAGTTGTACATTTACACCGATGAAAACTTCTGTGCGGTGGGTCGGCTTATACCTGTTGCATCTCTTGATCGCGACACTCGGCGTAGGATTGGCGACTGCGATCTTGTTGGAAGCGATCCTGAAGCCACTCTTAGGGCGAGGGATAATCTCGATTGCGACCGGACCTTACTACCCGCTGGAGATAGTTTTGGCTGGTATTGCAGGTTATTTCGGCTATGGCCTACTCAGGGGCAATCATCGCTTTTGGGTGTGGGTTCTGCCGACTCTGTATCTAGCGATGAAGATAATCCTGTGGACACCAACCACTGGTCTTGCAGACCACAACTGGCACACAACATTGGCGCACTTCTTCGTAGGAACGCCTCCGCGCTATCCCGAAGGGAATATCACCATACCGTTTTACACGACTCTGTCGTATGCGTTCGGCGCACTTTTGGACGCGGGCAACGTGCTTCGCTTCCAGCGTCCGAGTGAAGGTGCTGCCGATTAAGGACACCTGGCTTTTGTGTTGATTGACGAAAAATCGCCATTACACTCAAAACCCGCGTCTGTCCGCGCAGGGGCCAAAAATTGTCGGACGGTTCGTGCTCTGCAATACCTCATGCGGCGTTTGGGATCGTGGCAGACGAAGGATCGATGCCCCGGTCAAGGCTCTCATCGTGAGGAATCCGGCGCTACTGACCGGCGGGTTAAATCGATTTAACGTCGATATTTATCTACAGCAATATCAATAAGATACGCGGAATTTATTACACAGCACTTCCAGGGCCTGAAGAGGTGCGAATTCAGTCGCTTACAGCGAATGTGCACCAGGATCCTTGCATGGCGTAGACGGTCGAGGTCTTGACTTTTTCGTCCTCAGGAAACGCGTGTTGATGCTGCCCGCGACATCCCTCGGCCCCGGCTGAAGCCGGGGTCTACTAGAAGAAGAGGCGGGCCATCGGATGACGCCACTGTAGTGTCCCCCCGAATCGCGTCAGCGCGTCACGGTTTTGAACGTCATCTCTTCAGCGTTGCTCTTTGTTCTCTGCTTCCACTCCAGGAACAGCCCTGCATAATTATTCGTAATGTAGTCCGCGGGAGTCACTTCTAGCTTCTTCGCCGTGCCATCAATCCACCGCGACGGCCCTTCGATCTCGCAGAAATTGCCGATCGGTGTTTCGTCCACGACGACTTGTCCCTTGCCGTCAGTCCACTCGGCGCGGAATTTCTCGTAGCGGAACGACGGCGCATATCCCAGCGCCCGCAGAATCGCATCCATCTTCTTCCCGTCGGTCGACGCCAGTCTCGAGTTCAATGCGGCTGCTGTGGCGTGCCCGCTTGCCGCCGCTCTTATGCGTCAGCGTCCACTGCGAACCGTATTTCCGCAGGCGCAGTAGTTCCTTTCGAGCGCGCAGCACTCCGCCTGGCAGGTCGTACAACGTATTCATCTCGTGAGTGCGACCGGTGACGAGCCGAAATCCGGCGGCGCGCAACCTGCGAGTCAAAGCCCGCAAATCATCCACACGAAACTTGATCTCAATTTCCTGAGGCATGACAGAAGTCTATTACGGCTGTAACGATTCCGGCGTGGCAGGGGCAACTGGAAGAACCTTCGACGCCAGCTTTTCCCAATCCACTTCATCGAGTGGCCCGACAATGAACCACCACGCGATCGCCCCAAGCCAGGCCACGACCGCCGTGATGACGAACGGCCAGTAGAACGAGCCCGTCCGGCCGAGCAGAAAACCGGTAAGTGCAGGTGCCACCGCGCCGGCTAGATTCCCGACTAGATTCTGTACTCCAACCCAGCGTCCCACCATGCGGTGACCAGCGAGAGTCTGCGGGATGGCCCAACTGTTGCAGATCGCGATCCCCAGAAATGTTCCGGTCAGGGCCAGAGCCACGATAAAGACAACGCCATGCGTGATCGCCGTCAGCATCAGAAAAATGCCGATACCAACATGCCCAACCACCATCGCTCCCTTGCGCACCAATGTTGGAGACGATCCTGCCATGATCCAGCGATCTGACAGCTTTCCGGTCACCGTCGACGCAATCGCCGACATCAGGAAAACCAGCGCGCCTTCCTTCGCCATCGTGTTCATGGAAAGGTGACGCTCGCGCACCAGGTAGAAGGGCAGCCACGTCACCAGAAAGTACAGGTAGTAATTGATGCAGCCCTGTCCGATGCATGTGCCCCAGGCGGAGCGTTGCTTCAGGATGGGGAGGTATCCCGATCCGCCTGCTGACGCGGGTTCGAAGCGGGTGGTCCGGCGCGGCATCAATCCCCACCACGGCGCCAGCCAGAGCAATCCCGCGACGCCGAGCGCGACGAAAAAGGGGCGCCATCCAAATCGTCCGACCGCAGTTCCACCTACCAGCATTCCGAGCGCGGGGCCGAGTGCCAGGCCGGTCATGATCATCGCGTTGGCAAAGCCGCGTCGACTCTCTCGGAAGTGCACACGAAGAATCTTGCTGTACGAGGGAAAGGCGACGGACTCTCCCAGGCCCAGGATCAGCCTGACAGCCACTAACGCGGCGAACCCGTGCAGGATTCCTGTAACTGTCGTGGCCACCGACCAGATAAGCAATCCTGCGGCGAAGACCCACTTCACGTCGAAGCGATCCACCAGCCAGCCGGCCGGAATCTGCATGAGGGCGTAAGTCCAGAAGAATACCGAGAGCAACTTTCCTAACTGCCAGGCGGAGAGACCCAGTTCATCTTTGATGAGAGGCGCTGCAATCGACAGGTTGCTGCGATCGATGTAATTGATGAGGACCGAGAGGGTGAGCAGGAACAACACCGCGTTCATCCCTGGTGTCTCAGTTGTAGAGGAATGCGGCGGCTGATCGGCGGGACGTAAAACTGTTTCCTCGCGGCTGGCAGGTGTGGGCATCAGGGCAAAACGTGCCCAATTGTACACTCCTTCGGCAACGGCTCTCCGGATGCGCGGTGATCTAGCTGAAGGTCGGCAGTTTCACCAGATCATCTTTCGGCACGGACTCCAGGGGCTGCCCGGCCTTGCGCCAGGCTGTGAGTCCGCCGACGATTACGAACGTGCTGAATCCTTTTTCCCGCAGTAGATGCGCCACCCGGGCGCTAGTCGCTTCGCGTGCTCAAGTACAGTAGAGATAAATGTCCTTGTCTTTGGGGAGAGCCTTGATCTCCTCGTCAAGATTGTTGGGCTCGATCCGAATCGAGCCCTTGATGCGCTCAACGCCGCGGTCGTAGTAACCGTGGCTGCGTACGTCGACAATCAGGAGCTTATCGCCTTCTCCCGCAGCAAGGCGCGCGGCCAGTTCTTCCACTTGCACCCTGGGCACCACGCGATACTTCTTGTACTTGAGAAACTGCACAACCCGGTAGCCTGCATAGACGATGACTGCAGCCATGATCACTACCGTCATGGCGCGTCCTGCCTCATGAAATCCCTTCAGCGTGGCCGCCAGAAAATCCCGCGACAGATATCCCACGGTAAAGTAGGTGCTTGAATAGAGCACGGCCCCGGCGAAGTCGAGGCGCAGGAACTGCGGGAACCGCATCTTCATGCTGCCCGCCAGCGGCGCTGCCATGGTGTTGACCCCGGGAATGAACTTGGCGATGATGAGCGTCATCTTGCCGCGTTTGTAGAATGATTCCGCCGAGCGCAGAATGCAGGTCTCGGGATTCATCGACACCCGGCACAGGAATCCGAGCAGCGCCCATCCGGCGTAGCGCCCCAACCAGAACTGCACGATGTCACCGAGGATGAGCGCGGTCACCGCGGTGAGCAGCACACCCGGCGCCGACAACGCGTGAGACGCGACGGCCGCGCCGGCGGCCACCAGCGCAATCGCAGCCGGAAAGGGAAGCCCAACGGATTCGGCGAACAGCACCGCAAAGGTCAGGGCATACCCGTTGCGTGCCGCTATCGCAAGGGGATCAGTCATAGGGAGTTTGGAGTATCGCCTTGTTTGTGGAATTCGATTCGGCACAGCTTTGATTCAGCCGAACTAGGAAAGGCTTCAGTATAAACAAAGCCGGGCGGGTCCGACGGACCGACGCCCGGCTTTGCCGTACGGGGTTTCAGTCTCTCAGGAGGACTCTCCCCGTGCAGGGTGAGTAAAACAGCGGCTTGCACTCGAAGTCTCTCCGGCCCTGTCCGGGCCGGCGCGTCGAAAAACCAGGGCGCCTTTCGTCTAAAGCTTCGACTGAAGCCGCCGTCTCGTTGTTGGTTCGCCCGCCGCGGACAGGACCCTCAGCGACCTGCCTTTCCCAGGTGCCGGGGGGAGAGGATTGAGGTCGCGATCTCGCGGCCTATCGCATGCCAGTGCGTCTCATTAGCCTTCCGCTCCGGCAGGCAGTCCCACCAACTGCTCCGCATTGTGGGAGCGCAGTCAAGAAATGTCTGTGCCATGAGTCACAGTTCGCTGTGACACCAATCATGAGGCCAAGTGGCGCGCGGGAACGGAGTTGCCACGAAGGAAGATGTTGGATTTGCAGGATCGAAAGAGGGTTGGACGGCGGAGAACCGAGAAACTGCCCCTACTTTTCTCTAGCCACGACAAATTCGGGCGCCCACAGCAACGCGCGCTTGATCTCGGAATCTGGGAATGTGCAGATCGATCTCCGCGCGGACTCAGCATAGCGCGCGGCCCGCTGCGTCGCCGCATCCAGAGACCCATAGCGCTGCAGGATCTCCAGAATCTGCGCGTGAGTCACGCCGTTAAAAGCCCGGTCGCGCAGAATGGTCTCGACCTTCGATCGCTCCTCCGGAGTGCAGCGCTCCAGGGCGTGGATGACCGCCATCGTGACCTTGCCTTCGCGCAGGTCGCTGGCTACAGGTTTGCCGAGAACATCTTCCGAAGCGGTGAGGTCCAGTACATCATCGACAATCTGAAAGGCCATGCCGAGGTCGTGCCCGTATTTTCCCAACGCGCCTTCCTGCTCTGGACTGGCTCCCCCGAGAATCGCTCCCAGTCGCATACACACAGAGAACAGGCATGCCGTTTTGCGAAAGATCAGATCGAAGTGCTCGTCCAGCGAAATCAGTTGGCCCAATTTCTCCATCTGGAGCAGTTCGCCCTCGACCATCTGCTGCGTAAGTTCAATCAGCGTGTCGAGGATGCGGAAGTTTCGCTCCTGCACGGCAATCTTGAAGGCCTGCATGTATAGCCAATCGCCGGCCAGCACGCACTTCGAATTGCCCCACTGCGTGTTGGCCGCAGGACGGCCGCGGCGCGTCCGTGCCTCGTCGATAATGTCGTCGTGAACCAGGGTCGCGGTATGAATGATTTCGACCACCGCTCCCAACCGCACCGCGCCCTTGCCTTGATAATCGAGCAGTTTCGCCGAGAGCAACAGCAGGGCCGGGCGGATTCTCTTCCCTCCACCCGCCCGCAAGTACTCGCCGATCTCGGTGATCGCACCAACGCTCGAAACCGTGTCGCGGCCGAACTCGCTCTCAAGCGCGACGAGGTCGTCCCGCAAGAGTTCGAATACTTCCTTTCCGCTAATGGTGGCCGGTGCGCTCAATTTCTCTGTACTCTCTCTGTCCTGTGTGGCAAAAGCTTTCTAGATCTAGTTCGTCCGGTAATTCGTAAACTGCAAATCGATTCCGAAGTCGTGCCCCTTCAGCAGCGCGATCGTCTCCTGCAGCGTGTCGCGGTCTTTGCTGCTGATGCGCACCAGGTCTCCCTGAATCGAGGCCTGCGCTTTCTTCTTCGAATCCTTCACCAGCTTCACAATCTCTCGCGCTTTTTCTATGGCGATGCCCTGCTGCATGGTGACTTTGCGTTTGGCGGTGCCACCCGCCGCGGGTTCGACCGCTCCATAGGTTAGCCCTTTGAGCGAAACCCCGCGCTTCACCAGTTTCTGCTGCAGGATGTCGTTTACGGCTTTCAGTTTGTACTCGTCGGCGGAGTGCAGCACGATCGCGTCCTTTTCCAGTTCGATATTCGACTTCGAATCCTTGAGGTCGAAACGCGTGTGAATCTCCTTCAGCGCCTGCTGGATGGCGTTCGACACCTCGTTCAGATCGATTTTGCTCACCACGTCGAAAGTGTTATCGGGCATACATTTCTAATCTTTCTGAAAGAATGGAATCTTGTTCATGAGACTACCAGAAGTGCGGCTTTCAGCGCGGCGATACTTTGCTTTCAACGATTTCAGTCAATTTGAAAAAATTGTAGAAATTGCGGGCGGTGAGTTCGCCCACTTCCTCCATCGAAAGCCCGCGCAGTTCGGCCAGCTTGCGCGCCGTTTCCTTGACGAAGGCTGGTTCATTGCGCTTTCCCCGGTGGGGAACCGGCGCCAAATAAGGGCAATCAGTTTCTATCAGGATGCGATCGAGCGGAACTTCAAGCGCCGCATCGCGAATCTGCTGCGCCTTGGGAAATGTGATATTTCCCGCGAACGAAATCATGAATCCCATGTCGAGCGCGCGCTTCGCCTGTTCCCAGTTTCCGGTGAAGCAGTGGAGAATGCCTCCCAGTCCGCTCGGCGCCCACTGATCCTTGATCATGCCGAGGCAATCTTCCCATGCGTTGTCGCTGCCATCCGACGGCCGGCAATGAATCACGATGGGCAGTTTCGCCGATGCCGCCAACTCAATTTGCCGCGCGAAAACCTGCTTCTGGGTTTCGCGCGGAGAGTGATCATAGTGATAATCGAGCCCGATCTCGCCCCACGCAATCACCTTGGGATTCTGCGCCAGTCGCTCCAACGTGGCGTACGCGGTTTCATCCGCAAGTCGCGCCTCGTGGGGATGAATTCCGACGGTCGCATACATGAAGGGATATTTCTCCGCCAGCTGCACGCCCGCATCGAGCGTCGGAGGACCATCGCCGTTGCCGATCGCAACCATCGTCTGGACGCCGGCCTCCGCGCGCGAGCGATGACCTGTTCGCGATCGGAGTCGAACTGCTTGCCATCGAGATGTGCGTGCGAATCGACGAACATCGAAGATCGGACCTCGGACTTCAGCCCTCGGACCTCAGGCCTTACGTGAACGCTCTTTTTTGCCTGAGGTCGGAGGTCCGACGCCCGAGGTCCGAGCTTGTCTACTTGAGGCGCGCCCCTACGGGCACATCTTCCAGAAAGCTCGCCAGCACGGGCTTTCCGCCTTCCAGCGACGCGGCCACGATCATTCCATTCGACTCCAGTCCACGCAGTTTGCGGGGAGCCAGATTCGCAACGATGACCACCTTGCGACCGACGAGAGTCTCGGGGGCATACGCCTCAGCGATCCCAGCCAGAACCTGCCGCACCTCTGTGCCGATATCAATCTCAAGCCGCAGAAGTTTATCGGCCTTCGGCACTCGCTCCGCAACCTTCACTACGCCCACGCGCAAGTCGATCTTGGCGAAGTCATCGATCGTAATTCTTCCACCGTCCGCCGCTGTCGTAGCTGGCGGCGCCGCCGGCAAAGGCTGCGGTTTGACAGGCGCGGCCGATGAAACTGGTTCCTTCACCTCTTCAATTGCCGGACCTCGTTGCTGATCTTCCATCTGCTGCATCCTTTCGACTGCGCTCTTATCCGCGCGCGGAAAAACCGGATAAACATCGCCAAGCTTCGTGCCGAGCGGCAACTGTCCCCAGGTCAGATCGGCTAACGCAAATTTCTTGATGTCTCCCAGCCCCATCTGCGCCCAGATCTTCGCCGCCGCATCGGGAACAACCGGATATGCAAGCGCGGTCGCAATGCGCAGCGCTTCCGCTGACGTATACAGCACAGTCGCCAACCGCGCCCGGCTTTCGTCGTCCTGCTTCTCACCCAGCGACCAAGGCTCGTTCTCGACAATGTATTTGTCGACCGCCGCCACCAGTCCCCACGCGGCTTCGAGCGCTCGTGAAAACTGGAATTGATCGAAGAGGATTCCAAATTCACGAATGGTCTTGCGTGCCGCTTCCGCAATCGCGTCATCGCCCGCGGTCTTCGATGCCGCGTGCGACGGGTACGGCACCTCTCCTTTGAAATACCTGTTAATCATGGTTAACGTCCGGCTGGCGAGATTGCCGAGTCCGTTCGCCAAGTCGGAGTTGTACCGCTGCACGAGCGCGTCGAACGAAAACGATCCGTCCTGCCCGAACACGACTTCGCGCAGAAGGAAGTACCGGAGCGCATCCGCGCCCAGCACGTCGAGAATTGTCTCCGTTCGCACGATATTGCCGCGCGACTTCGACATTTTGCTCTCTTCAAATAGCAGCCAGCCGTGCGCGACTATTGCCTTCGGCACTTCCAATCCAGCTGCCATCAGAAACGCCGGCCAGTACACGCAATGGAATCGGACAATTTCCTTTCCGATCATCTGCACGTCGGCGGGCCAGTATTTCTTAAAGGCATTCTGCGCTCCCTCGTGCGTGGAGCCAAACCCTATAGCCGTGATGTAATTTGCGAGGGCATCGAGCCAGACATAAATCACATGCTTCGGATCGTCCGGTACGGGGATGCCCCACGAGAAGGTCGACCGGCTGACCGATAAATCCCGCAGCCCCGACCGCACGAATGAGATCACTTCGTTACGGCGCGTCTCCGGACGAATGAACTCCGGGTTCGCGTAGAGCTCCAGCAGCTTGTCCTGAAATGCCGATAGCTTGAAGAAATAGTTTTCTTCGTGAACCGTCTCGGTGATTCGTCCGCAGGTCGGACACGGATCGCCCGGCTTCGCGCCGTCGACGTAAAGCTCGTCGGAAACGCAGTATTGTCCGGTATAGGTTCCCTTGTAGATGTATCCGTTGTCGCGAATGCGCCGGAACAATGCTTGCGCGCGTTTCTTGTGCCGCTCCTCTGTTGTGCGGATGAAGTCGTCGTTGGAGATGCCCATCCGCTTCCACAGGTTGCGAAACTCTGCTGAAATCTCGTCGGCGTACTGCTGCGGAGTTTTTCCGGCGGCCTGCGCTGCCCGTTCGATCTTCTGTCCATGTTCGTCCGTTCCGGTCAGAAAAAAAGTGTCCGCGCCCAGCATGCGCTGCCGCCGCGCAATCGTGTCGCAGGCTAGGGTCGTGTAGGCGTGGCCGATATGCGGCCGCGCGTTGACGTAGTAAATCGGGGTCGTGATGTAAAACTTTCTTGCCATAAATATTCTTAAAGAAAAGTGTGTGGGCGAGTTCTCCAGGTCACCAACGCCCTCTTTGGTTAACCGTGGCTAACTCTTTTCGCCGAGATAAGCCCGCGCAGCTTCCTGCATCACAGTCTTCAGCGGCACATGGTGTTCAGTCGCGATCCGCCGACAGTCTTCAAATTCCGGAGCGTAGTTGGTAACAGTCCCGTTCATGCTGGCAATCTTGATCCGTACTTCACCCCATGGCGTGTGGACACTCTCCCAGCGTCGGGCCAGCGTCTGGCGCACTTCTTCGCGGCGCCGCACACCCAGCGTCGTAGTCTCGGTAAAAATCAATTGCGTCAGCCTGCTTGCGTCTTCCGGCTTGCATAATACTGTCAGCAATGTTCCGGGGCGATTCTTCTTCATCTGCACCGGCATGCCGAATACGTCGAGCGCGCCCTCAGCCAGCAGACGATCCATCACATATCCAAACACTTGCGGGTTCAGGTCGTCGAGATTTGCTTCCAGAACGGTCAGAGTCTCCGTCGCTGTCTTCGCGGCCAATGTCGACGCGGCCTCGCCGATCGTGAGTCGCACAACATTCGCGTGCCCCGGAAAATCGCGCGATCCCGCGCCGTAGCCTGACTTCTCAATCTTCATCGCGGGGAACGAAGCAAATTGTCGAGCCAGCGTTCTCACAATGGCAGCGCCCGTGGGCGTGACCAGTTCGACCCGTAATCCCGAAGAGTACACCGGCGCATCTTTCAATAATTCCACGGTAGCCGGAGCCGGCACCGGCAACGTCCCATGCGCGCACTTCACCGTCCCGCCGCCGACATTCAGCGGCGAACAGATGATCTCGTCAACTCCGAGAGCCTCAGCCCCGACTGCAGCGCAGACGATGTCGACCATCGCATCTACCGCGCCGACTTCGTGGAAGTGCACGTTCTCAATAGAGGTCGCATGGATCTTCGCCTCCGCCGCGCCAAGCGCCTCGAAGATTGCGATAGCAGTCTTCTTAGCCGTTTCGCTGATCGCAGCCTTGCCGATGATCTCGCGAATCTCGGTCAATCCGCGCCCGTGCGAATGTTCATGTGCCACGGGCACTTCTGCCCGCGAACTCTCAACACCGTGAGAATGCGAATGCTCATGATGCTCATGGTGATCATGGTGATCATGATGTGAGTGCGCATGCTGATCCTGCTCAGCCCAGTACTTCTCCCGCGGCATGTCCTTCTCGCCATCTACCCATACGTCAACCTTGGTCGCCGAAATCCCGCTGCGCATGACGCGCGAGATTTCAAGGCGCGCCTCCACCCCGAGCGCCGCAACCGTTTCTTCCAGCACTCGAGCCGGAACTCCGGCATCGATGAGCGCGCCCAGAAACATGTCGCCGCTCATGCCGGAAAAGCACTCTAGGTAAGCAATGCGCATAGGGAAAACCGTCGTTGGTCGGTAGTCGTTCGTCGTTGGACAAACCAAACGCGCCAGCCAGCTGGCTGTCAAAGCAGGTGAACAGTTCGCGCCAACGACCCAAGACCAGCGACCAACGACGGAACTTTCATCATAGGGAACCCTGCTTTCTCCGTCAAACGTGCGCCCACGGCTCACTCTGATAAAATCACTGTTTCTTCAACAGCTTAGAGGAACTTCTTGTATCGTCATCTCGAACACCGTCTGGCTCAGCGACTCTTGGAGTGCCTGCAGCGTCGTTATCCCGGCATTGCATTGCCGTCGGTGGTCGTCGAACAGCCGCCCAAGGTTGAACTTGGCGACTTCGCGATTCCGATTTTTCCCTTTGCGAAGCCACTGCGCTCCGCTCCGCTGAAAATCGCCGAGGCCATCCGCGCCGAGATCGGGCCTGTCGAAGGCATCAGCGAACTGCAGATTGCACCGCCCGGCTATCTGAACATCAAGGCCGATCGAGGTTGGATGGCGGCTGCTCTCGCCGCCGACCAGAAACCTGCCGCCGCAATTCCTGCGGGAAAGATTCTGGTGGAGCACTCCAGCATCAATCCCAACAAAGCCGCGCACATCGGACACTTGCGAAACGCGATCCTCGGCGACACGTTCGTGCGCTTGCTGCGTTACGCGGGCCGGGAAGTCGACATTCAGAACTACATCGACAACACCGGCGTGCAGGTTGCTGACGTCGTGGTCGGCTTCATCCACATCGAGAAGAAATCCAGGGCGGAAATCGAGGCCCTCACCCGGCAGCCACGTTTCGACTACTACTGCTGGGATCTCTACGCCCGCGTCTCGCATTGGTATGCCGGGGACAAGCAAAACCTGCAGGCGCGCCTGCAAACTCTGCATGCCATCGAAGATGCATCGAGCGAAACCGCGGCAGTGGCCGATCTGATCTCAGTCGCCGTGCTACGCCGCCACCTCGAAACGATGGACCGGCTCGACATCGAGTACGACTTTCTCCCGCGCGAAAGCGAAATCCTGCACCTGCACTTTTGGGATGCGGCTTTCGCCAAGCTGAAAGAAGCCGGGGTGCTCACGTTCGAGAGTGAGGGCAAGAACAAAGGCTGCTGGGTGATGCGGCGGGCGGGCACTGGACAAAAAGCATTCACCACAGAGGACACGGGGAACACAGAGGAAATCTCAGAGGAAGACCAGAAGGTCATCGTCCGCTCCAACGGCACGGTGGGCTACGTCGGTAAAGATATTGCTTACCACATGTGGAAATTCGGCCTGCTCGGACGCGACTTCGGCTATCGCAAGTTCTATCGCTATCCCAACGCGCACGATTGCTGGATATCAACCACCGACGGCGAGAAAGATCATCCGCACTTCGGCGATGTAGCCGAGATCTACAACGTCATCGACGCTCGCCAGTCTGAGGCGCAGAACACGGTGATCGAGGCACTCCGCGGCCTCGGACACAACGAAGCCGCCGACCACTACACTCATTTTTCCTACGAGATGGTCGCCCTCACTCCGCGCTGCGCCGCCGAACTTGGCTACACGCTGAGCGAGGAAGACAAGGCGCGGTTTTACATTGAAGTCAGTGGCCGTAAGGGATTTGGCGTGAAGGCCGACGATCTGCTCGATCAGCTCATCGCGTCAGCCAAGAAGGAAGTCGACTCGCGCCATCCACAGCTCTCAGACCCTGAACGGCTTCAGATCGCCACCCAGATCGCCATCGGCGCCCTGCGTTACTTCATGCTGAAGTACACTAAGCAGTCGGTCATCGCGTTCGATTTCAAAGATGCTCTCAGCTTCGAAGGCGAGACCGGGCCCTACGCGCAATATGCCGTCGTCCGCGCCACCAGCATCTTCCGAAAGGCGGGCGTAGATGCTGACACTTTCTCCAAAGAGCTTGCAGCCAACCCATCCTCCGCAGAGCTCGGCAAATATCTAACCGGACCCGAGGCCGACGAAATCTGGGAACTCTGGCTGGCTTCATCCAAGACTTCCTACGTGATTGACAAGTGCATCGCCACGACCGAGCCCGCGTACTTGGCCAAGCACGTCTTTCAGCTGGCGCAGCTCTTCAACACCTTCTACCATCGGCACCCGATTCTCAGCGAGCCGGACGAGAAGCGGAAACAATTCCTGCTCGCCACGGTTGCTGTGGTCCGGCGAGAATTAATTCGCACTCTCGCAGTTATGGGCATCACAGTGCCTCCAGTCATGTAGAATGCCGCCGTGCGGCGCATGCGCCGTTCAGCCCCCTGTCCGATCATGCATAACGCCGCCCCCCTGTCCGCGCCGTCTCATCCGTGGCTTCGCCGCATCGCCAGGCTCTTGCTCGTGTTGGTGGTGATCCTCTTGGCTGCCGGATTTCTCTATCAGAATGTTTCTGAGGCACGCGACCGTCGCTTTAACCACATGCCGGGACGTCGCTACGACGTGGGCGGTTTCAAGATGCACATCAACTGTACCGGGCAGGGAACGCCCACAGTCATTCTTGAATCCGGTCTCGGCGACTCATACGTTTCCTGGCGCAAGGTGCAGCCGGAGATCGCGAAGTTTACCCGCGTCTGCTCCTACGATCGCGCTGGACTGGGCTACAGCGAGTCCGCGCCCGGGCCGCGCACCAGCAAAATCATCGCCGAGCAACTACACGCGTTGTTGCAGGCAGCGGCCGTCCCGCCGCCTTACGTTCTCGTCGGGCACTCCATGGGAGGCTTCGACGTCCGCCTTTTCGCCAGCCTGTTCCGCAGTGAAGTCGCGGGCATGGTGCTCGTCGACGCATCCCATCCCGACCAGGAGAATCGTTTTCCGCCCGAAGTCAAAAACATGGAAGGCACTTGGATTCGCGAGTCCGAGTTTCTCGAATACACCATGCCGTTCGGCGTTCCACGGATCCTCGGGTTCTGTGATGAGGACCCTGTCGTGCGCGCGGCGGAATGCAACTGGCAGACTGCTCGCGAAAGCGTTGCCGAAATGAAGGCATTTCCAGAGAGTGCAGCACAGGCCGCCACAACTGGTTCGCTGGGAGACATGCCTCTGGCTGTGCTCTCGCACGATCCCGACAAGCCTTCAGCGGAGCTTCCCGAAGACATTGCCAAGCCCACCAACGATGCATGGGAGAAAATGCAGGAAGAGTTGTCGCATCTTTCCACCCGCGGTACGCAGGTCATTGCGAAGAACAGCGGGCACTACATTCAGCTCGACCGCCCAGACGTTGTCATCGACGCGGTCCGTCGCGTGGTGGACGAGACAAAACAACCGCCCCAGCCCGCGCCCAGCAAGCCCTGAATCGACGAGAAAGAAAAGCCCTGCCGACCATTCCCTGTGTTCCCCAGTGTCCGCTGTGGTGCAGATGTTCGGCTTTGCACGTCGCTGCAGGAAAAAAGGCGGACCCACCAGCGGGTCCGCCATTCATTTCTTAACCTTTGCGACTAGATCGTTGCGGTCACAGTCTGCGTCGTCGTAGTTCCAGTGGCGGGAACTTTGATTGTCGGAAGCGACTGCGAACTGATGCGGAGTGGAAACTCAGCGGCTGCGGTGGCGACAGCGACCGGCGACGTGATCGTGTAGCTCAACCCAATAGAATCCGTGCTCGCGGTTGCCAGCTTCCAGGTGTACGGGATGGTGACCGTGCAGGTCACCGTACTCCCTGATCCTCGGGCTACGGCAACAGCGGCCGACTCCGAGATGAAGTTCCCGCTGCCTATGTCTTCCACGCTCGCATCAACCTCGCATCCGATCTTTGCGGTCGCGGCAATTGTCGAGTCCACCGTGATCGTGAACGTGGTGACGATCTTGCCGGAGAAGCTGGTTAAGGCAGGCGCCTCGGCATCATCTTGCATTGCCGGATGCGGCATGGTGTGGAAGACTCCAGTCTGTGGATCGAGGTATCCTCGAATCCCGTGCGCGGCGGCCGCGCTCTGGCCCCAGAGCGATGCGTTCAACCCCAGAGAGCAGGCAACGACCAAGAACAAAATCGACAGTTTGTGACTCACAATACGCCTCCATTCAAAGTTTTTTGGATGTTCTGTACCACCAATGTTTTTGGGAGCGGGTTCTCCGCCCAGTTCAATCCCGCCTAAATCCTCGCTGAGACTGCTTTGGTTGTTGTTGTTCCGCTGACCGGGACTTTGAAAGAAGCCAGCAGCTGTGACGCTTGCCGGCGCGGAAAGAGCCCGGCCGGAGTTGCGAAGTCCACTGGCGAAATGATCGCGTAGCTGAGACGGACTGTGTCCGTGCCCGCCGATGCCAGCTTCCACGAATACGGGATCGTTACCGAGCAAGTCACGGTAGTCCCGGTTCCCCGAGTGACCGCTGTGACGGCTTCCTCAACGATCGCGTTTGTCGCGCCGGTATCGAACAAGCTGGCGCCCGCCGCGCACCCAATCTGACGCGTGCTGGCGATCGCCGAGCTTACTGTGATCGTGAAGTTGACGACGAACTTTCCCGTAAACGTTGTTGTGGCGGGCGGATCTGCGGCATCCGGAGCGTCGGGATGCGGGATCGAATGAAAGATCCGCGTTCGCGGATCCAGGTATCCCCGGATGCCGTGAACCGCCGCCGCGTCTTGCCCCAGAAGCGATAGGTTCATCGCCAGAAAGCACGCGAACAGCAAAATGAGTGTCGACAGCCTGTGACGCACACTACACCTCCGTGAGTTTTGAGTTTGGTGCGGGTCCCGCGGGCCATTGGCTTTGTGGGGGAACAGGGTGCCAGAGCCAGCGACGATTAGTGGCGGAGAATTATGTCTCGCTCCGGACGCTTACGTCAAGTACATCCCGCTACGGTGGCCGCTTTTCACGCTCTTGAACGGACAGGTGCGAAAAACAGGCTCGGTATCGGATGCGCTAAAAATTGCAACCTGGCCATGAGACTCGCCGAGTTTCAGATCGTTCACAACCAAGCGCGGCTGTTGTGCAGGCCCAAAGACAAAAGTTGGCAGGGAATGTCTACTGTGCAATAAGCACCGCCTGACTCCGCTCATCCAAACCTGCTACCCTTTTCTTCTCACCCAGGAATTCACGCTGTACGCAGTCTGCTTCCCGCACGTCAGGAGCACATGATGGAATCGTTTCATTGCCCCACCCTCTGCACCCGAATTGCCCTGTCCCTAACGTTTAGTGTGTTGCTCGTCCCTGCTGGTCTCGGGCAGGACGGAACCGCTGCGCAAGCTCGGGAGAACGCTCCATCGGTCCACGCTGAACCTCATCGGCCGCGAATCGGCTTGGCCCTGAGTGGAGGTGGGGCGCTGGGCCTCGCCGAGATCGGAGTGATTCAGTGGATGGAAGAGAATCACATCCCAGTCGACCGCATCGCCGGGACGAGCATGGGCAGCATCATCGCCGCAATGTACGCGACTGGAATGTCGCCCGCTGAAATGCGGAAATTCGCCGAAAAAATCGACTGGGACGAGGCGCTGCTTCCCGAGCCGACGTATTCCCAACTTTCTTACCGTCGCAAGCAGGATCATCGCGACTTCCTCATCAACGCTCCCCTCGGGCTGAAGCACGGTCTGAGTGGGCCGAACGGCTTCAATTCCGGTCAAGGCGTTGGTCTGTTGCTTGATCGAATCGCTTTCCCGGAATCTGGCGTCGCAAACTTCGATGAGCTTCCTATTCCGTTTCGCTGCGTCGCCACCGATATGCAAAGCGGCGAAGCCGTTGTGCTGCACGATGGCCCACTCGCACAGGCCGTGCGCGCTTCCATGGCGATCCCCGGAGTCTTCACTCCAATCGAGATCAATGGTCGCGTGCTTGCCGACGGTGGCATGGTGCAAAACATTCCGGTGGAAACCGTTCGCGCCATGGACGCCGACGTCGTCATCGCGGTGCAACTCAGCCTGCCTCCCGGCAACCGCGCTGAACTTCAGACTCTGACAGGCGTGCTCACGCGGGCCGTCGACGTCATGATTACGCAGAACGAGCGGCGCTCCGTCGCGCTCGCTCAAGCGACCATCGATATCGGTACGGGGAGCTTTGCCGTCAGCGACTACACGCGAGTCAAAGAACTCATCGCTCTTGGATACAAGAGCGCGGCCAGCCAGTCTGCCGCCCTGCTGCCTTACGCCATTCAGGATGCGGACCAATGGCAGCAATATCTGGCGGACCGCAAGGCGCGGAGACATCCACAGCCTAAGAGCGTGGAGATCGTTCAGGTGACGGGCGCTGACTCCGATACCGACGGGCGAATTCAGAAACGCCTCAGCAAGTCTCTTCGCGGGCCGCTCGATCTCACGAAGCTCGATACGCAATTGACCCGCATCGCCGGCGAAGGGCAGTTCGATCGCCTCGGCTACGAAGGATTCACGCAGAATGGAGTGCCTGCTCTGCGCGTGACCACGCACGAAAAATCCTATGGCCCTCCTTTCGTGGATCTCGCGGTCAACGTCGACGGATCCGGCGTGGCCGCGTTTGATTTCTCCGCCGGCGCTCGCGTGACCTTCATGGACGTTGCCGATCATGGCGGCGAATGGCGCAACGATCTTCTCTTCGGATCGAGCAATCTGGCTGCCTCGGAGTTCTACCAGCCTCTCGCGCAATCCCGATTCTTCGTCGCGCCATACGCATTCGCATCGAAGTATGCGCGCAATTCGTTTACTGGACAGACGCGCGTTGCAGTGTTCGGAGACGAGCGCGCCGGCGGAGGCTTCGATATCGGCCGCTCCGCGCGCCTCAGCGAATTCCGCATCGGCTACGAAATCTTCAGCGGCAAGCTGGCTCCGCTGGTCGGCAGTGCTGGCCTGCCCATCGTCAGCGGCAGCACCGGAGAATTCCGCGCGCGTTACGTCTGGGATGGTCAGGATAGTCCCACCATTCCAGCTCGTGGCACTCGCATCGTCGCCACGCTTTCTCGCGTTTTGCAAAGCCCCGGCCTTCCGCATCCCATCGGGCAACTGGATGTGCAGACCTCGACTTTCGTTCCGGTCACCGAGAAGACGTCTCTCTTTTTCGCTGCCTCCGGCGGAACGACCTTCCGCGGTTCAGCCGGCCCATTTCAGGTCTTTGCGTTAGGCGGACCCTTTCGTTTGGGCGCCTATCTTCCCGAAGAGTTTCTCGGCAATCATTACGCGTATTCGTCGCTCGGCTTTCGCCGCGAAATCTATCGTCTTCCGCAAATTGTCGGGAAAAGGATTTACTGGGGCGGATGGTACGAGGCCGGCAGCGCCTTCGGAACCACGGCGGCCGATCCTGGACCAGTCGTCGTGCGCGGGAGTTTCAATCTTGGCGTCATCGCGGAGACATTCGTTGGCCCTGTCACTCTGGCGACCAGCGCCAGCCCCACCGGGCAGACGCGAGTGAACTTCTCAATCGGGCGGATATTTTAGTAGCGCCGCCGCGCCTGCCGCGTCTGCTACAGCCGCGCCCTTGGTTTCCCGTGTGCGACGACGCCTTGATATACTGCGCCCTCAACCATCTGTCCAGACCCGTCGGAGGGAACCGGTGCGTTCATCGATCCTGCTTTTCATCATGCCTTTGTTGTTCGCAATCCTCGGCGTCGCCCAGCAGGCCTCGCAGCCCGCACCGAAGCCACTGTTCAAGCTGCAAGAGGTCATGATTCCGGTCCGCGACGGAGTTCACCTGCAGACCGTGATCCTCAGCCCAATCGACCAACAGGGGTCGCTGCCGATTCTCTTTCGTCGCACGCCCTATGGAGTTCCGGAAAAGCCGCCGGAGCAGATGCCCTCCTCGATGAAAGAACTCGCGCAAGATGGCTACATCTTCGTCATCCAAAATCTTCGTGGACGCTTCAAATCCGAGGGTATCTTCAATCTTTCTTCATGGGTTGATTTGAACGATCCCAAGGCGACCAACGAAACCACCGACGCCTACGACTCCATCGATTGGCTCGTGAAAAACGTCCCAAACAACAACGGCAAGGTAGGAATGTACGGCGTTTCGTATGACGGACTCACCACCGCGCTCGCGCTCCTTCATCCGCACCCCGCGCTGAAAGCCATGAGTGAGCAGGCCTCGCCTGTGGATCAGTGGATGAACGACGACGATCACCGTTTCGGCGCCCTGCGCGAAAGCTACGATTTCGAATATGCGGTCATGGAGCAGGCCGACAAAAATAAAAACACGCATTTTGATTTCGAGACCTACGACACGTACGAGTGGTATCTCGACCTTGGCCCGCTCTCTAACATCAACGCGAAGTATCTACATGGATCGATCCCTTACTGGAACTCGAGCGTCGACCATCCCGACTACGACGATTTCTGGAAGAAGGAAGCGTGGGTCAGCCAGCTTCATGCCTCGACCGTTCCCAATCTCAACGTCGCCGGATTCTGGGATCAGGAAGATCCGTGGGGACCGTGGCAGATTTTCCGCCACGCCGAACAGAACGATCCGGATCACACAAATTTCATCGTCGCCGGTCCGTGGTATCACGGCGAGTGGCAGACCCCGAAGGGCGAAAGCATTGGTCTGATTCCCTTCACAGGTCACGAAACCGCACGCGAATTTCGCGAGAACATTGAAGCCCCGTTCTTCCGCTATTACCTGCACGGGCAGGGTGAGAAGCCCTCATGGCAAGCCAGTACATTTCAGAGTGGCTCCAACACATGGCACACGTATGCGACGTGGCCTCCGAAAGACGAGAAGCCCGACAAATCTATATCTGCACGCGGACGGCACGCTCTCGTTTAGCGCACCCGACACGAAGAGCGAGAAGGTGTACCGCGAATATGTGTCCGATCCCGCCAATCCCGTGCCTTATCGCCAGCGCCCAATCTCGCCGACTTACCCGGCTGGCGATTGGCGCACATGGGAAGTGGCTGACCAACGCTTTGTCGACAACCGTCCTGATGTTCTGTCGTTCGTCAGCGCGCCGCTCGATCACGATCTCACCGTGACCGGTCCACTCGCAGCGGATCTTTTCGCATCGACCTCCGGCACCGACAGCGACTTCATCGTGAAGTTGATCGACGTCTATCCGCAGGACGCGCAGAAGAATGCGTGGAATCCCGACGAAGGACCGAAGCCCGGCCAATACGCACAATCTCTGAATGGATATGAACTGCCGATTGCCATGGAAGTGCGCCGCGGCCGCTATCTCGCCAGCTACGAGAAACCGCAGCCGCTAACGCCGAACAAGCCTACGGAATGGAATATCTCTCTGCGCGATCATGACCACGTTTTTCTGAAAGGCCATCAGAATCATGGTCCAGATTCAATCGACGTGGTTTCCGGTGATTGACCGTAATCCGCAGAGGTTTCTGCCCAGCATTTATAAAGCGACGGCGGCAGATTTCGTTTCCGCAACGCAGCGCATCTACTGCTCGTCGTCCGAGCCGTCGCATCTGGTTCTGCCAGTGGTGCCGTAGAGCCCGAATCGCACAGATGGCACCTTGGGCTTTTCTTAGCGCCCTCTCTTCGCGACCCTTGCGATAAAAGCGTTCGACTTCGCCGCAAGAAAAAAGCCCGGGAATCATCCCGGGCCTTGGTTCGCATTCCGGCTTCTACTTTCCGCCCGCGCTACCGTGCTGTCCCAGCCACGACGTCAACTGCGGCTGCTGTTGCGACTTCAGGTCGATGCAGTTGTTGATGTTTTCGATCGATTGCTTGTAAGTGCGCTCGGCTGCCTCGACCCGGTGATCGGTAAAGAAAGTCGTCACCTGATCGCGCATGCCGGCATCGCAGAATCCGCTGGTCGCTCCCACGACTTGCGCGCTGGCAAACGGGCCTCCTGCCTTGGCAACTGCATCCCAGTGGGCCTGAATGAAGTCCCACGCCAGCTTTTCCCCGGCCGGATTACTCATCACGCTATCGATCAATCCCAGCACGTCCTGCGACCGAACGTCGGGCGTAATCGCGAAGTCGAGAGTCCTCTTCAGCAGCGCGGGATCGCTGAACTGCGGCAGGGTATAGAAATACAAGTAATAGTCTTCCGGAGATTTCGGATTCTTCAACCCCGCCATCAGCTTGTCGTAAAACTCGCTGTCGCCATTCAGAGCAGCCACGGCGAACGTCACGCCAGCGAGGTCTCGATCCACCGACGACGGATCCGCGAGTGCCTTCTCGGATATCTTCCGGGCCTGCGCCATGGCTTCAGGATCGCGCGCGTCATAGCCAAGCGCTCCAAACAGCCGCGCCCGCAGAGCTTTCTGCTCGTCGTTGTCGCCGGCTTTCGGCTCCCAGCCAACGTCCTTCATCAGCGGAGTCAGGTATTGCCGCAGCCAACCACGATACGCGTCGCGATCGTTGTTGCTTACCAGGTACTCGCCGATGTAATTCAGCCGTCCCAACACGTCGTCGAGCACCGCGCGAGTGCGGTCAGACTGCAGACCCTGCGCAAATGCAAGGTAGTCGCCGACAGGTTCTCGACCAACTCGGATCGACGCCCAGATGTCTCCCTGCACCGCGATTCGCTCGCCAGGAGTGAGTTTGCTTTCCGCATCGTTCGCCAGCCCTCGAACCGCTTCGGGCTGATATCCCGTGCGGAAATATCCGGTGGCGCCCGCGTTGGTCAACACCCAAGTCGAGCAACCGGGGAGCGTGAACGTCTCCTCTTTCTTCGTCATCAGCTCGCATTTCGCAGCGCTGCTCGCCGATCCCTTCAGGCACACCGGAATTTGCCACAGCTGGTCGTTGGGAGATTCGAACTTGACGCGATCATAGTAGTAACGCCGCTGCGTGAGGCTGACGTTGGTGGAATTGCCCACGCACTGCGCCTTGACGTTGATAAGCGGAGCGCCCGCCTGCTTCACCCATGTTGGCATGATTTTATCGACCGGCTTCTTCGAGGTTGTCGCTTGTGCGTCCCAGAAATCATCTGCGGTCGCATTTGCATACTGATGTTCTTTCAAATATGCGTTCACGCCCGCGCGGAATGTTTCTTCCCCGAGATACGCCTCTAGCATCCGCAGCACCGACGAAGCTTTGCCGTATGCGATCCCGTCGAACAATTCCTGAATCTGCGCGGGAGTTTCTGCCGCCTGATGGATCGGCCGCGTATTCGCCAGAGCGTCCACGCCCAGAGTTCCGCTTGTTCCGCTCACGTCGTCCAGATCGTAATGCCATTCCGGCTTCCACTTCTCTAGGGGCTTGTTTGACATCCACGTGGCGAATCCTTCATTGAGCCAAATATCGTCCCACCATTTCATCGTGACCAGGTCGCCGAACCACATGTGCGCGATCTCGTGAGAAGTGACTGAGGCAATGTATTTCTTTAGGCCGACCGATCCTTCCTTCTCGTCAACCAAGAGAAGCACTTCGCGAAAGGTGATGCAGCCGATGTTCTCCATCGCGCCTGCAGAAAAGTCGGGCAAGGCGATCAGGTCCAGCTTTCCGTACGGATACTTGATCCCGAAATACTTGTCGTAATAGCCGACGACATTCTCGGCAGTCTCGAGTGCGAACTGTCCCATCGCCTTTTTCCCGGGCGTGCTGTACACCCGAATCGGGATGCCGTCGACCGAGCCTTCGATGTACTCGAAGTTGCCGACGACGAGCGCCGCCAGGTAGGACGACATTTTCGCCGTGGTCGCAAACTTGACCGTGCGCTTGTCGCCCGGTCCTGGTGTGTCGGAGACGACTTTGTAATTCGAAATGGCGGTCAGGCCTTTGTCCACAACCGCCGTGATGTCGAAGGTTGCCTTGTAGTCGGGCTCGTCGAAGGAAGGGAAGGCGCGACGCGCGTCGGTCGCTTCAAACTGCGACGCGGCGTATTTACGCCCCTGATCGTCCTTTCCCAGATAGAGTCCGCGCATCTCGCTGTTGAGAATGCCGGCGTAAGTGATGTGTATCGTTGCTGGGCCCGCTGCGATCGGCTTGTCGACCGAGAGCACGACCATTTCCTTTTCTTTCTCGGGTGTGACCTTCGCCTTCTGCGTCGCGCCGCCACTCGTGATGCTGACATCGTGAAAGTCGATGTCGGCCGCGTTCAGCGTGATCTCCGAAGTTGGCTTCAATACCTGGACCGCGATCGTTTCGTTTCCTTCGAATGTAGCCTTGTCGAGGTCGGGAGTGAAAGTAAGTTTGTAGTTCTCAGGGCGCGCGGTCTCAGGCAGTCGTTGCGCGGTCGCCAGCGAGAATGTGAGCACGACAAAGGTCAGCACTGTGAGAAGTTGCTTCATTGAGTTTTCCTCGAAATGCGTTGCTATTGTCTTCAGGTATTGCCGGACAAGCCCAGGACGCAGGCACAGAACTTTGCTCGAACTTATTACGGCTTCCGTCGCACAAAAGTTCAACTGCGCGACGCGACACCGTTCAGCACGGTCATGGAACAGCGATTCGCCCCAAACCAGTACGCGATCTCCCGGTAATCCTGCACGTCGAAGACGGCCAGATCCGCATCTTTTCCCGGCTCGACGCTGCCTTTGCGATTAGCGACGCGCAGCGCCCATGCGCCATTGATGGTTGCCGCCGCAACCGCCTCCGCTGGGGACATCTTCATGTGCGTGCACGCCAGCGACATCGCCATCGGCATGCTGATTGTCGGCGAGGTTCCCGGGTTGTAGTCGGTCGCCAATGCGACCGGGACTCCAGCGTCGATGAGCCGGCGCGCGTTCGGATAATCTTTCATTCCCAGAAAATAATTCGCTCCCGGAACCAGACGTAGCCAAGGTATCGCTCTTAGACAGCCGCAGAATGTCGTCGTCGTTCACGTGGTCCATGTGGTCGAACGAAGCCGGATGGAAGCGCAAGAACGGCGCCAGAACGGTCTCTGAAAGTTGCCCCATGTGCGCCCGAACGCTCAATCCATGTTGCTCGGCGGCTTCGAAAATCTGCTCTGTCTCCCGCGCGGTAAAGGCTCCCTTGTCGCAGAAGACGTCGACGAATTGAGCGAGCTTTCGCTTCGCCGCCCGAGGAATCATCTCCTGAGTGACGATCTCAACGTACTTTTGTGAGCAAGCTTGAAATTCTTTTGGCACGACATGGGCGCCAAGCAGAGTGGCGACGACGGTTCCAGGCCAGAGCGAAGCGGCGTCGCGAATGGCCTCAAGCGATTTCAGCTCGGATTCGAGCGTCAGCCCATAACCTGACTTGGCCTCAACAGTGGTTGTTCCGTGCGCTGTCATATCGCGCAACGCGGATAGAACCTTCGCGGCCAGAGTGCTCTTGCTGGTCTTGCGCACGGCCTCGAGGCTCGATCGGATGCCGCCTCCAGCGGCCGCAATCTCCTGGTACGAAGCGCCCTCGATGCGCTTCTCGAAGTCCACTAGCCGCGGATTTACAAAGACAGGATGCGTGTGCGAGTCGGCGAATCCGGGCAGAACCACTTTGCCCGCACAGTCGATTTCGACAATCTTCTTGCGATTCTTCTTGAGCCAGGGATCGCGCAGGGCGTCTTTGGTTGCACCGACCGAGACGATCTTCCCGCCGATACACAACACTGCAGCGTCTTCGATGATGCCGAGTTGTTTGAGATCCGATCCGCGACGCGGACCTTGATTTTGGGCAGGAGAGCTAAGAGTGAGAAGCTGGCCGATGTTGGCCAGCAGAAGTGAAGTCCCAGGTGAAGATCGATGTTTCGTTGAGCTCACGCGTGCGTTCTAGTCTAGCAGCAGCGGAACGCTGGGACGCAACTAACGTGTGTTGCAAGGAAAGGATCGACAAGCCTAACATTCGATGCGTAGCCTCATCACATGCTGAAGCGCAATCAATTTATGCGATCACGAAGAGCCAAGAAGCGAACCGCGGGCGAGTTATACACTCCTGAGCGCAGAGCTGAGTTTCTTCTGTCCAATGCTGTCAACGAGGCCGATCGCCGAAAGGCGCGAAAAGAAATCCGGAAGTTGGGCCTCGATCCAGAGTCGATCTCTCAACCATCGACTTCGTAGGATCGCACCGAAAACCATAAAAGCTGTTAGAACGGTGGATGCGACGCGTTCGATGCAGAACCGATTAGCCAAGCATCTTTTCACAGCGAGTTCCAGATTTTGTTTCTCTCGGCCTTCGTGCCGTACTTAACTTTCTTAATCCATAATCTGGCTTTCTTTTCCCAGAGTCGCGTTATGCGGCCGATAACTGGGTCCGCAGGAAATCTCTTGCGGAGATGTCTGGCGGAATAAATCCGTCCACGCGCTCGCTTGAGAATGATCTCCTCCATCAACTTGTCATAGTCCATATGCTTTCTCCTGCTCCATCGGAATTCTCACACCCTTCTTCTTCGCGAACTCTTTTGCTTCATCGTAGCCGGCGTCGGCGTGGCGGATGACTCCCATGCCTGGATCGGTGGTCAGCACGCGCTCGATGCGCTTGGCCATTTCGTCGGTGCCGTCGGCTACAGTTACCTGACCTGCGTGCAGCGAGTATCCGATGCCAACGCCTCCGCCGTTGTGGATGGAGACCCATGATGCGCCTGCCGCGGTATTTAAGAGTGCATTTAGCAGCGGCCAGTCGGCGACTGCGTCGCTGCCGTCTTTCATGCTTTCGGTTTCGCGGAAGGGAGATGCGACCGAGCCGCAGTCGAGGTGATCGCGGCCGATCACGATTGGCGCTTTGATCTTGCCCTTTTTCACCAGATCATTCATCGCGAGGCCAAATTGGGCGCGCTCGCCGTAGCCGAGCCAGCAGATGCGTGCGGGGAGTCCCTGAAACTTGATGCGCTTGCGCGCGAGATCGATCCAGCGGCGCAGGATGCGGTTCTCGGGGAACAGTTCGAGAACGAGTTCGTCTGTCACATGAATATCAGATGGTTCGCCTGACAACGCGACCCAGCGGAACGGGCCGCGGCCTTCGCAGAACAGCGGACGAATGTAGGCTGGGACGAATCCAGGGAAATCGTAGGCGTTTTTCACGCCGCGCTGGAAGGCGAAGGTGCGGATGTTGTTGCCGTAGTCGAAGGTGATTGATCCCATTTTCTGCAGTCGAAGCATGCCTTCGACGTGGCGCGCCATCGCGTCGAGTGACTTTTCCTGATACGACTTCGGATCGTTTTTCCGTAACTCGAAAGCTTCCGACAACGTCATGCCGTTCGGAACGTAGCCGTTGAGAGGATCGTGGGCGGACGTCTGGTCGGTGAGAATATCGGGAACGACGCCGCGCTCGGCGAGTTCTGGAATAACGTCGGCGCAGTTGCCGACGAGTCCGACGGAAACATTTTCTTTTTTGCGAATCGCGTTCTTCAAAATGCGCAGCGCTTCGTCGAGCGTGGTGACCATAAAGTCGCAGTAGCCGGTCTTGAGGCGCTTCTTGATGCGCTCCGGATCAACGTCAATGCCGAGGAAAGCCGCGCCAGTCATGGTCGCGGCGAGGGGTTGCGCTCCGCCCATTCCGCCCATTCCGCCAGAGACGATCAGCTTGCCGGAGAGATCTCCGCCAAAATGCTTTTCGCCGGCGGCGGAGAAAGTCTCGAAGGTGCCTTGCACGATGCCTTGCGAGCCGATGTAGATCCAACTTCCCGCGGTCATTTGTCCGTACATCATGAGACCGGCGCGTTCGAGCTCGTTGAACTTCTCCCAGTTCGACCAATGGCCAACGAGGTTGGAATTCGCGATGAGCACACGCGGCGCGTGGTCGTGGGTTTTGAAAACGCCGACCGGCTTTCCGGATTGGACGAGCAGCGTTTCGTCGTTCTCTAGATTCTTTAGGCTCGCGATGATGGCGCGATAGGCTTCCCAACTGCGCGCGGCGCGTCCGGTGCCGCCGTAGACGACGAGGTCTTTGGGGCGCTCGGCGACTTCTTCGTCGAGGTTGTTCATCAGCATGCGCATGGCAGCTTCCTGCTGCCAGCCTTTGCAGGTGATCTGATTGCCGCGAGGCGCGCGAATGGAGACGGGAGCCTGGATTTCCGTTTCAACGGGCATGCGTTGATGGTAGTGCTTTCGATTCGCGCGCGCAATTCTGCGGGTGCAAGATCTAAGAACCACTCACCACAGGGGACACGGGGGGATCACGGGGAATTGCGGGTTTCGATTGGACTCAGCTAGAGAGAGCAGGCGAAAAAATCTGCGCTAACTTACATGTTCACCACGTGCTGTAGGCGGTGCCGTCGCTGGCAGTGCCGTTCGAGGCGGAGTGCACGTCGTCGATGCCGGGCTCTTGCTGGTCGACGGACATCAGCGTGTCTTCCTGATGGGGCTCCCAGTTCGGCAGGCGGGTCATGGGATCGACCGGAATTTCGCGCAGGTAGTGCGCTTGCACAAGGTCATCGAGCGACTGCGGAGCTTTCTGCTTGTCGAGCGTGTATTGCGAGATGACGTTGCGCAAGGTCGCCAGGTTCGATCGTAATACGGACTCGCGGGCCTGAATGATGGCCTGGTTGTACATGGGAACCGCGACGGCCATCAGAATCATGATGATGCTGATGACGATCATCAGTTCGAGCAGGGTGAAGCCGCGAGCGCGGTTCTGGCGCGACATACGCTCTTGAATGATTTTCGCCGCGCCCTTCATTTGTGATCCTTAGTCAACGAGAGTCTGAATGCCGGCGCCTAAAGCCGCGTCAATTTTGGAGCTTTGTGGCACGCATAAAATGCGAGCGCTGATACGAACCCCAGCATGTCTTGTCCTGCTACAAATCCAAGCTCGCCCCGATATGAATTCTGATTTCTCGTGCTGTTTACCAGTCCTTATATTTCGTTCCGTCCAGGCCTTCGCCTTGCGACTTGGTGTAGACATCGAAGACGGCCTGACCGCCCCAGGAATCGGAGTCGGGATCGTCTTGCATGGAGCGCATCCCCCATTCTTTACTGTTGGTCATGGGATCCGTGGGGATAGAACGCAGAAAGCGAATCTTCTTGCCGCCTTGGATCTCGACGCCTTTCACTAACGAGTCGAGATCAGGAGGGTAGCCAAAGCTGTCCACCTTGCTCTGAAACGCCCCGCGGTCGGCGGCGTCTTTGTAGCGGTCGATGGCATCGCGCATCTCCCAGAGAGCTTGACGAAGTTGCTTTTCCTTCTCACGCTGAATCGTGACGCGAGCCAACGGGAGAGCCATGAGGCTGAGGATGGAAAGGATGGTCGCGGCGACGATGAGTTCGAGGAGAGTGAATCCCCGTTGAGGGTTGGCGCGCCGAGTTGGGGATGGGTAATGCATAGTGTGCTCTCGCGAGAGCGGGTCGCTCTTACGCCCCTCCGGGGCTAGCATGTTTTTCCGTCTCTCTCCCACGGCTTGCGCCGTGGGCTGCATTCTTTCGCCGCTACGCGGCTCTCGGGGGCTAAAGCCCAACCGGATTTAACATCCCCGTGACGCGGCCCTTAAAGGGCCGGTCTTCCACAAACTACTGCACCGTCACCGCGGCTTGCGCGCCGTTGACCGTGATCGCTTGCTGTCCGGGATCGCGGGCGCCGCCTCGGGTAATGGTCAACGGAGTCTGTCCATCCGCCTTAGCCATGAAAGTTAATGTGACCACCGCGCCCTGCCCGGAGACTCCACCAGCACCCGAAGGCCGACTGGCCGTAATCTGCAGCTGTCCGACAGCTTCGTCTTCGCGGTGAACCAGCGCGACGGGTTGGCCATCCTGCGAGAGGAAGCCGCCATTCGAGACGTTCACCAGTTGCAGCATCTGCGGGTTGTAGTTCAACTGCACGGGGACGGAATATACATTCTGCGCCCCGGATATCAGCAGGTTTACAGCAAATGTGTTGCCCTTCGCGGCCTGAATGGTTGCCGGATCGAACATGAAACTAGGCGAACCTGCTCCAGACGCCGCATTGGGTGCGGGCGCCGGTGCTTCGGGAGTTTGCCCGGCCGGAGTCTGGGTAGCAGGAGACTGCGCCGTCGGAGGCTGAACCGCCGGTTGCTGCACCGGAGCTGGAGCCGCTGGGGCTGCAGCCGCGGGAGTGGGCGCCTTTACTGGCGTCACAGCCGGTCTGCTGACATGGCGCAATGCGATCGTGTTCGCCGTGCCGATATCGATTGGTTTTTGATTTATTTCGCTAACGTCAGTTCCGCGGATGATGTGCGGAACAATGGCGAAGACGATCTCATTTTCAGAGTGATCTTGCGTAGTCTGTCCGAAGAGATATTTCAGGATGGGGATCTGGGCCAGGCCGGGAATTCCGCTGAGAGATTTGGTCGCCTGATCTTCCATGATTCCGCCGAGGAGGTTGGCTTCGCCATCCTTCAAGCGGATCTCGTTCTCGATTTTTCTTTGTCCAATGATGGGTTGGCTGATGCCGCCAATGTTCTGCTGGCCGGTCACGGCAGAAACGTCCATCGACATCTTCAGGGTGATTTCCCCGTTCGCGTGCACATGCGGAGTGATGTCGATATTCACGCCCACGTCGAGGTACTGGAACTGGGTGTTCACCAATGGATTAATACCGACGCCGCCGATGCCGGGCTGGAATGATCCGGTCGCGACGGGCACGCGATCGCCGATCTTTAAGGAGGCTTTCTGCCCATCCAGAGCTCGAATCTGTGGATTCTGGATCAGCTTGGTATCGCTATTCGACATCAGCGTCGACAAGTTGGCCGACGGAATCGTGACCTGGAAATTCCTCGCGTCGAGGTTGGCAATGTTGTTCAAGCTGAGGCCGGTCGTCCCCGAGGTTGAGGGAGTGCTGGTTGGCAGTCCGGTAGTCGGGTCGACGGTCGTGGATGTAGTTGTGGTGTTGAGGTTGCTCTGCAGCGCCACGGTGACACTGGTGGGCGGGCTGAGGCCCAAGGTGCGCGAGCGATCTTTGCTAACCTGCATGACGGCGATATCGATGATGACTTCGGGACGAGCCTTATCCAAATCCTCGACGAGCTTTTCGGCGAGTGCGATCTGATCGGGAGTTCCACGAACTACGAGGGCATTCTGCGAGAGCAGTTGCTGCACACGCTGAACATCCAACACCGCGCGAATGGCGTTGACGACATCCTGCAACTCGGTAGGCTGAGAAAGATTCGTAAGATAAAAAGTTTTGAGGACGCTTTGTTCCAGTTCCTTACGTTTGGCGGGATTGTCCTGGGCGACGAAGATCGTATTCTGGGTGACAGGCCGCCAGAAGGTCTTCGACTCGAGCGCGGCGATCTCGAGAGCTTCTTCGAGCGTTACTCCGTTCAGGTCGACATTGATGATTCTGGCGGTGTAGTCGGGATCGAATAAAACGTTGATTCCTGCGAGCTGGCCGATCGTGCGGTAGACGACGTCGGATTTTGTCGCGAGCATTTTTACCGTGATGGGCGTGTTGGAGATGGGTGCGAGCTCGACCGGACCAGCCATCTCATGGATCCTGCGCTCCAGGCTGGCAGGCGGGCCGGCAGCCTGAGGCGGAGGGTTCTTCTGGTCGTTGATCATCTTCGCCGTGCGTTCGAGTTCCTGCTTGGCGATGAACATCGAGGGATCAATGTCCACAGCCTTCTGGAACAGGGCAAGGGCGTCATCTAGCTTTCCAGCCTCGCGCGCCTGCTGGCCGCGGTGGACGATGGAAGCCGCCGCCTCGAAGCGAAGCCGTTCGAACGCCGTGCGATAGCGCAGATCTTTGGGTTTGAGGTCGAAGGCCTGCTTGTAGAAATCGTAGGCCCCCTCGAAGTTCTGGCGAGCCTCCGCGTCCTGCCCTTGCTCATAGAGCTTCTTGGCTTTGTCGCCAGAGATGGCAGGCAGCGTTAGGGTCGCGACCAGCAACAGACATAGGGCCGGGCGCATCAGGCGTCTCATTCGATAATCCTCACGAGATGATCCTCTTTAATACAGTCATCGCCGGGCAAGCGATCTTCGCGCGTTCGCCGAGTGCTGGGAGGCGTTTGCGCGAGGGGGAACTTCACTTGAAACCCGAAAAGAACGTGTTGCCGCGATTATAGCATCGCTATTTCCGGCTCCCGAAGTGCTTGCGCATACGGGAGTTACACTCTTTGGTCGTAGGACCAGTGGGTGACCGCCGAAAGTCGGACTTTGGATCTCGGACTTCACCCTGCGGCGCTGGCCACGGCTCGATTCCTATTGTTCTGCTGCTAAGATAAAAGTCACTAACCCCATGGCGCGCCAATCCACGCATCAGACCAAGCCAAACCCGGAGAAATCCCCGCGCCGTGACCCCACAGCCTCCGGCCAGCGTGATGCCGCCGTTAATAGGATCGCTTCACATAACTATTTCTTGCTGGAAAAATTTGAGGCCGGGGTGTCTCTGACCGGCACCGAGGTGAAATCGGTTCGGGGTGGGCTGGCCAACCTGAAGGACTCTTACGGCCTCGTCAAGGATGGGGAACTCTGGCTGCTGAATGCTCACATCGGGCCCTATGAGCATGGGAACATCTTTAATCATGCTCCGCTTCGGACGCGGAAGCTGCTGATGCACCGGGAGGAGATCCGAAAGTTGATCGGCAAAACGCAGCAGAAAGGGCTGACGCTGATACCGGTGCGGATGTACTTCAAGAATGGCCGCGTAAAAGTGGAGTTGGCGCTGGCCAAGGGCAAGCAGCTGTGGGATAAGCGGGAGACCGAGCGCCGGCGGACGGCGGACAAGGAAGCGCGGGAAGCGGTTGCGCGGGGGAGAAACCGGAAATAGCTTGTCGGGCGGCGTGTCGAGGTTGAGATCAAGACCGTAAATCTCAAAGGCGATCGGCCTTCGGTGGAGGAGGCGCTGCAGCGGCTGGAGCGCGAGGTTGCGGTTGCGCGTGCGGAGAAAATTGGTGTGATGAAGGTCGTTCACGGGTATGGGTCGAGCGGGGTGGGCGGCGACATCCGCATGGCGGTGCAGAGGCGGTTGCACGAATTGGTGGAGGGTGGGCAGATTCGCGGGTGCATCTTCGGGGAGAATTGGGCGAAGTCGGACGAGACGGCGTGGCGTTTGCTGCAGGCGCAGGCTGAGTTGAAGAGCGATTCGGATTTGGGGCGGAGGAATTTGGGGATCAGTATTGTGGTGCTGTAGATTTGGGCTGCCCGCGCTCTTGATGACTTCAAAACCTTTAATCGCTAAGGACGCAAAGGACGCTAAGAAAACCTAAGAACCGGAGTGCCGCCATCGTTCGCACTACGGTTCCTGCGTTGCGGATGGGATTGTGGGCGGTAGCGGGACTTCTGGAATTGCTACTGGCGCGGCTTCAGGAGCGATGGGCGGCGCGACGGGCGTGGCGACTGGGACCAGCATCTTTTGTTGCCAGTACGAGACGGCGATGCCGCGCTGCCAGAAGCGGGGAATCAGCAGCAGGAGAAGCGTGAACTGGCCGACCAGAAATGCGCCGATGACGCTTTCGGGCTTCACGAGTCTGACCCATACCCAAAGGCCGCCCAGCAGGATTGCTGCCGCAACGATTGTCACCGCGACGTAATTCGCCAGCAGGCGAATCAGGCTGCGGAAGGTGTGCCCGAAGGCCAATCCGATTGATTTGCGGACGGCGCGCTGATCGCTCAGGACGACGTCGGTCTCGGCCAGATCGAACCAGATGCGCAGCGTGGTCATCACCAGGAAAATCACAAACAGACCGAGCATCTGCAATTCGAAAGGCAGCAACTCATTGGTGCTGTCGGTCGCATGCTTGACTACTGCGCCATTGAGGCCGAACAGCGCTCCTGCCACGACTACCATCACAACGCCTGCAATCAACATGAGGCGGATGAAGCGCCAGAGGTTTCGTCCGCAGGCGCGGAAGAAATCTTCGCGAGGCAGTCGGTAGGTGGAGGCGTATCCCTGAAAAACGCCGGGAAGAAACAACGCAGTCGCAACGAAGAAGAGAAGCGCAAAGTGCGCCGCCGACATGGAGGCGGCTTTGGGTGGTCCGAACTCGGGCCGCGCGAGCATCTCGAGAAAGACGGCTAAGTCGAAACCATGCACCAGGCGGTCTGACACTTGGCTAAGGTCGAGAATGGAGTGAGCCTGCTGGGAAAACGCGATCGTCCCGAACCAGGCCAGCAGCAGGTTCAACAAATAAAACCAGGCAACGTAGCGTTTGTTATGTGTCACCATGCGGAGGCCGTTACTTAGTAAACCTCTTTGTTCAGTCATGCGTCTCCCTAGACTGCCCACCACGCCAGCGCCTGTCCTACCCATTGGGTAATGAAGAGCCAGTAATTTGTGACCTTGCGGCCCGGTTTCCCGTTGGGCTCGGCCGTCCGGCTGTTGTTGAAGTCATTCCGATCCAGCAGGATCTTGTGGTCGGGATCGATTTCTGCCGACAGCACTTTCGCTCTTTTCTGGTAAGCGAATCGCGTCCAGCGGCTCTGCCCGTCCCAGTGTTCGCGAACTTTCTCTCCGTTGCTGAAAACGACTTCGAGTTCCACGGGCATGACGAAGTCGTCCTTGCGGTGAAGCCACACGAAAGAGTTGTAGACCGTATCGTCCTGGGTCTTCTTCTTGTCCTGTCTGTCCTTCTTTTCCTCGTACCAATTCGCGGGGAAAGTCTCGATTTTTCTGACTTCGTAATCGAGCACCGGCGATCCGTAGATTGCCTGATTGAAGTACCAGCGCAAATTCTTGCCGGAGACTTCCTCGATCGTCTTGAGAAAATCCTCTTTTGTCGGATGCGTGAAACGGTATTTCATGAAGTAGACGTGCATCGCCTTCTGCATCGTGTCTTCACCGATAATGCCTTCCAGCGTTAGCAATACACTGGCGGTTTTGCCGTACGTGATTCCTCCATAGGAGCCGAAACTATAGTAGTCGTATGCCTTCTGTGCGATTGGGTCGAGATCGGCAGCACCGATGTATTGCATTCTCTGGAGTTCGCGCTCTCCCATCTTGATGCCAGCCAGATTGAGAATGGAAGTGTTCTTGCCGAGGATCGAATCCAACGCCTTGACCTCGGTGTAGCTGTTGATGCCTTCGTCCATCCAGGCATCTTCAAACTCATTGGTCGCCACCATGCCGTACCAGTACTGGTGCCCGAATTCATGTTCGACCACTACCTCGACGAGGTGCTCGCCCTTGGGAGCGAACCAACTGGTTTCTCCAGTGATAAAGGTTGGGTACTCCATGCCGCCGGCGGCCGAGTCGGGTTCGGGATCAACCAGCGTGATCGTCTTATAAGGATAGGGGCCGTACCAGTGCTCGAAATATTCCAGAGACTCTTTCAGTATCTTCTCGTGGCGGCCGACTTGGCTCCAGTGCGCGGGCTGCATCAGAATCCGCATCTTCACCGGTCCCATCTGCCCCTGGAACACGCCGTCGTCTTTCACTTTGTAGCGGGGACTTACTGTCCAGGCGAAGTCGTGGATGTCGTCGCCGTGATAGGTGACGGTCTTGGTGTGGTCGGGATTGTTAACGCTGCTGACCTCGACTCCGCTGGCGCCAATCACTTCGTATTGCGGCACGGTGAGCTTCACGTCGTAGACGCCGAAGTCGGCGAAAAACTCGGTCGTGGCGTGGTATTGATGGCAATTCCACGCTCCGTTCCACCACACGCCGACTTTTGGAAACCATTGTCCGCCGAGCAGGAAGTCTCGCTTCCATCCTGAGCGCGCCTGTGTCTCCGGCATTTGATCATGGAAGGCGATCTTGAACTGCACATATCCGCCTGCAGCAATTGCCTTAGGAAGGTGAACTTCAACTACCGTCTTGTCATCTTTATTGCCGTCGTCCGGCGCGATGAATTGCAGTTGCGAGGTCAGGTCTCCCTGTCCAACCACCTCGAAGCTCTTGATGTCTTCCGAACCGTATTCCTTCGGGTCCCATTTGTCGTAGGCCACGTCGCGACTGCCGGCGATTTTGGCTTCCCGAACCCAGGTGGCGTTCGGTTGGAACGCGTTCTGATAAAGATGAAAAGGAAAACGATCGAGCGACTGGCCGGTTAGATTGTGGTAGGTGAGAACTTCAGTGGCGTCGATGGTGTGTTTCGTTGCATCATATTTCGCGTCGATCTCGTAGTGCACGACGCGCTGCGACATGGGCGTGGCCGAATTGATGGCCAGAGTAGTGTCGGGAATCGACAGCTCTTCAGCCGACGCGGCGCGTACGGTGCTGGCGAGTTTCGGCGCGGTCGCCCCCTGCGGCGTGGCTGCGGCCGCGGTCTTCCGGTTCGTAAACGAGCAGACTCCGATGATCAAGATACCTGCGCAACAAGCTACTGCCCGACGAACATGCATGAAAAACCTCACCTTGAAAAGGCTGCGGGTCTGAATCATATCGCAGCAGGTTCGGACGCCGCCACTCGGCTTCGTCCGCTTGCGCTTTTCCCCGTTCGCCGACGATACTGGGTAATTACTCACAATTTATGAAAACGACAATATCTCTTGCTACGCCTGCTGAAGTTGAAACCGAATCGCTGGTTGCCGTTGTGCTGGACTATGCGGAGCCCGCGAAGGACGCCTCGAATCAGAAAGACAAAAAGCCGCAGCTAAAAGTTGCGAGTTCCGACCCCTCCGTGCAGTCGGCAGCAGCCGATCTGCTTGCCAGCGGAGAAGTGGCCGGCAAGCCGTTTGAAACGAACCTACTGCACAAGCCCGCGATCCTGAAGGCGAAACGCCTGCTGCTGGTCTCAGGCGGAAGCGCGAAGAAGTTCTCCAGTTACGATTTGAGGCGCATTGCCGGAGTCGCAGTGCGCGCGCTGAAGTCGCGTGGAATTCGCAGTTTTGCGTTTATCGCTCCCCCCAACGTGCCCGCCGAGGAAGCTGTTCGGGCGATCGTTGAAGGCGCGTACGTCGGCAACTTTGACCCTGATTATTACCGCAGCGATCGCAAAGATCAGAAGATCGATGCCATCACCGTCGTCACGGGCGGCGACAAGTCTGCGCTGGAGAAGGCGGCGAATGAGGCGCAGGTAATCGGCGAATCGCAGAACTTTACGCGCGATCTGGTGAACGAGCCTTCCAACCGCATGACCCCGACGATTCTTGCCGATCGTGCCAAGAAAATGTGCGCGGAAGTCGGCTTGAAGTGCGAGGTCTACGGCGCCGACAAGATCAAAGAAATGAAGATGGGAGCCTTCTGGAGTGTGGCGCAAGGTTCGGACGAGCCGCCCGCGCTCATCGTCATGAAATATGAGCCGGCGGGAGCGCCCGAGAAACCGGTTCTTGGTCTCGTGGGAAAAGGAATTACCTTCGACACGGGCGGAATTTCCATCAAGCCCGCCGACGGCATGGAGAAGATGAAATACGACATGGCCGGGGGCGCAACCATGATCGGCGCCATGCGCGCGATCGCGCTGCTGAAACCGAAAGTTAAGGTCATCGGAATTGTGTGCGCAACGGAAAACATGCCGTCGGGCAAAGCGCAGAAGCCGGGCGACGTGCAGATCGCCATGTCGGGCAAGTCGATTGAGATCATCAATACGGACGCCGAGGGCAGGTTGGTGCTGGCCGACGGTCTCTTTTATGCACGACAACTGGGCTGCACGCACTTGGTCGATGCGGCGACGTTGACCGGCGCTGTCGTGGTTGCGCTCGGTTACAACAACGCAGGAATTTTTGCGAACGACGACGACATGTACAACCGCTTCCACAGCGCGAACGCGAAGGCCGGCGAAAAGATGTGGCGCATGCCGCTCGATGACGAATACAAAGACCAGATTCGCAGTTCGATTGCCGACATTATGAACACCGGCGGACGCTGGGGCGGCGCCATTACGGCCGCGATGTTCTTGAAGGAATTCGCCGAAGACACTCCGTGGATCCATCTCGACATCGCTGGGACCGCGTGGATGGAAGACCAGAAGCCGTGGATCGCGAAAGGGCCGTCAGGCATTGCGCTGCGGAGCCTGGTTGAGTTCGTAAAGGGCTTCGCTTCGTGAAGTCAATCGCGGCAGTATTTTCTCTACAGCCTTTTTGTCACGGATTGCGTCCTAAGTAATGCCGCGGCCGCTCGGGCCGCGGCGGTGCACCGAAGTTGTGCGTCAAATCCAATCTTGGGGGCAATCCGTGAAAGTCCTGCTGATCGTAGGCGTACTCGTGCTGGTGCTGGGCGTTCTGTCCTTCTTCGTGCCATTTCCACATTCCGAACACCACGGCATTAGTGCAGGCGACATGCACGTCGGAGTCACGACTCATCACGATGAAAAACTCTCGCCTGCCGTGAGCATCATTCTGGTAGTCGTCGGAGCGGGTCTCATCATCTCTGGACGAAAGGCCTGATCGTCGCGGGATAGTCGCCGCCTGCAGAGCGTTCTTCGCGCGCCCCTTCGCGATCCCTTGCCAAAATTGAGAGCAGACTGACGCGCCGCGGAGAGCTGTTGCCCCACACAGAGTAGAAATCTCATTGGGCAATGATTGCCGCTGTTCGCCGCGACCTTAACTCGTTCTCTTATATTCTCATCATCGCAAGAACGCCCCGCAGTCGTTTGAGGGAATGCCTTACGGTTGCTATAATCGAGGACGTTCCGCGCGCTTCCGACTTTGCATCGAATTTTCGTTCGGTCGGTAATCCCGCCAAATCAGCGTGAAGGGTTCTTCTCGCAGCCCGCGGCGGCGCGGGTTCGAAGTGGCCAGGTAGCTCAGGTGGTAGAGCGCAGCCCTGAAAAGGCTGGCGTCGGGGGTTCAACTCCCTCCCTGGCCACCACATTTCAAAGGTTTTAGCATCACTTTCCATTCTTCATATTACCGGCAGTTTACCGGCAGTTGATGCTATTGCTGCAGCACAACACCGTCCAGTAGCTCGGGTTTCTTGTGACTAAACAGAAGCTCAAGAAACATTCCCTGGGCCAGCAGCCTGCCTTCCGACATCGACTTGGCGTAGATCTCAAGAGTCGTTTTCAAGTTTTGATGCCGCAGAATCTCCTGCACCGTCCTATCTATATGAAGCCTTCAGAGCGGGCTTCACCGGAAGGGGTGCGATCATGCAGGCAGCGCGTTCGCCCGGCTCAAGCGCCGGCGAGAGAAAGTTATAGCTTCTGCTTGCCGATGGCCTTCAGGCTCGGCAGGAGCACCAAGTCGGCCGCTTCCTCAGCCTCTTTGAGGAGCGTCTTGCGCGGCGTGCCTATCAGCGCACGCATGGTCAGGGCACGAGCAAAATCCGTGACTTGGATCGCGCGCACGGCTACCGGAAAGTCAGGCGGGATGTCTCCCGCGCTGATCCCATCCCGGAAACGGCGCTCCACCAGCGCCGCGCCGCCCGCGACCGCGCTCTGCAGGAACCGCTGGACCTCAGCGTCGTTCACAAGCGGCGCCACGCACACCATAAGGCAGCCCCGGGCGGACCCTTTCTCGGTCGCACTTTCGACGGCGTACCTCAGAAAGCCCGCGATCGAGTCGCGAAGACCCTGTGGCGAGAGGAGTGCTTTGGCTGCGCGAGCGCCCTTCCGTTCTGCGTACGTCCTAAGGACGCGCAAGAATATCGCCCGCTTGTCCCCAAAGACGGCATACAGGCTCGGCCGTCCCACACCCATCCCGGCGACGAGATCGTCAATCGTCACTCCGTCGTAGCCTTTCGACCAGAACACCTGAGTCGCCTTTTCCAGCGCCCCCGTCTCGTCGAAGCTGCGCGGTCGACCCCGCGGTCTAGCGGTATTTTGAATCATTTGGTTCAAAACTCCTTGACAATGGTCGTCGAACCAACCAATATATAACTGAATAGTTCAAAAATAGCAAGCTGGCTCTGGCCTCACGGCTCGGCCTTCCCACTTCACCACGGAGATATCCATGGAACATTCGATCGCACTCGTCACCGGCGCCACCTCCGGGCTCGGTTATGCGGCGGCCCGCTTGCTCGCCGCCAAGGGCTACCGCGAGGTCATCGTCACCGGGCGCAGCCTGGCCCGGATCCAGGAAACAGTCGCTCAGCTCGCGGCGGAGACCAAAACGAAGATCTTCACGCCGCTGGAGTTGGATCTGAACGCGCCGTCCAGCGTTCAGTCCGCGCTTGCCGAGCTGGTCAAGCGGGGTCAGCCGATCGACTTCCTACTGCTCAATGCCGGATTGGTCCCAACCAAGAAGCGCGTGATCACTGCGGCGGGCGTTGAGGCTTCTCAGGCCCCGCTGATCGGCCATCATCAACTGACTGTCGGGTTGCTTCGCGCCAACCTTCTTAGCCCCAACGCGCGGATTGTTATCGCCGGCGCGGAGCCTGCCCGCGGGGGCGTACCCATGTTCAAGTACACCGACGTGCCAGCCTTCGCGGCCAAATACTACCGGGGTGACCGAACCGCGGCTGTTGAAGCCCTGCTGCGCAACGGGCCGAACGTGAAGTACGTGCCCAACAATGCGTATGCTGACGCGAAGCTCATCATCGCTTGGTGGACCGCGGCGCTGGCCCGCCGGTTGCCCTCCGGCATGGCCGTGTACGCCGTATCGCCCGGTGGGGCGACCGACACCAAGGTGGTGCGAAACGCTGGCCCGTTGTTGAAGTATCTGTTTATCCCCATCGTGAACCTCATTCCCGGCATGAATCAGACGCCGGAGACCGCGGCCCGCCGGTACCTCCAGGCGTCGGAGTTCGGAACCGACGTCTCAGGGCAATTCTTCGCCTCGGCTCAAGGGAAGTTCTCAGGCCCAATTGAGGCGCAGCGTCATCCGCACCTTCACGATCGCGCCAACCAGGATGCCGCGTGGCAGGCCGTCGTCAACGTCTCCGGCGTGGACTTGTCTTAACCCAGCATCCTTGAACGCTAGGTCCTGAAGGAGCGCGACGATGAGTATCGGCGCGGAGATGCAGGCGGATAAAAGGAGGACTTAGGAAGATGCACAACTTAGTAGTGAGCTCTTTGGCGGTTGCCTATCTCGCAGCGAATACATACGCCATCGTGAAGGTAGGAGTGTTTGAGTTAGCCCGTTCGCGCAAGCATCTCCTACTCTATGGCGTTCCCTTTATATTGTGGGGCTCTGTCATTCAAGCGGCAACTTGGCATTCAAAATCACCGGATCGAACTTGTAGCCGGTGGGGATGTAGCCGCCACGCTCCATCAGTTCGTACTTTGCGTTTACGGCTTCGGTAGTTCCCTTGGCTCTTCGCGAACTACGTTCTCGAGAATCACCACTCGCATCCGGCAAGTCGAATTCCCGCCCACAGTCGAAGCAGACCCGGTAAGTCCGGAGTTTGATGGTGAAGACGCGGCTGAGGTGACGGTGCCGGCAGCCAAAGATGAACTGAACCACCGCCAGCAGTTTCACAAATCCTGCGCTCGCTGGCGGCGCTCGCAACTGCCATTGGCGTCCAGCCAATCCAGCAGAGAGTGCACACTGGCGCGAGCCAGGGCAATCGCGCAGTCGGCCGCTCCGTAATAGATGTTGAGCGTGTCGCCGTCGGCGTCCATCGTGTATCCGCAGGGGAACACTACATCGTCAACGTCGCCGTGACGCTCGTAAGATGCCTCTGGCCCGAAAATCCAGGAATCCCCCCGAAGCAGGCACTTCTCTGGATTGTCGAGAGCGAAGAGGGCTAATCCCAACCGATACAGACAGCCGGAAGGCGTATGTCGTACTCCATGGTAAAAAACGAGCCATCCTCTGGAGGTCTCGATGGGTGGCGGCGACAAACCGATTTTATTTGCATCCCACCAGGCGCCGCGACGCGCTTCTAGCATCAGCCTGTGCCTGCCCCAATAGCGCAGATCAGGAGAATAGGAAAGCCACATGTGCGAACCGAGGGTCGTCATGGGGCGATGAATCAACGCCCAGCATCCGTCGATTCTCCGCGGCAGAAGTGCGGAGTCTTTGTCATCGGGCGGCATAATCACGCCGTATCGTTCGAAGCTGCGGAAGTCTTTGGTCAGCGCCAGGGACACGCCCGGACCGCCGCGCGAGTAGGACGTGTAGGTAACGACGTATTGCTGCAGTTCGGGGACGAACGTGATGCGAGGATCCTCAATGCCCCAGATTTCTTCTGGATAGTTCTTGGGGTCGGGCATCAACGTGGGTTCAGTATCGATTTGCCATCCATCGACGCCGTTTCGAGAGCGAGCGGCAGAAAGATGCGACAAACCGCGGCGATCTTCCACGCGGCAAAGCAGCAGGGTCGTGCCATCTGCTAGCCGTGTCGCGCCCGCGTTGAACACACTGTTAATCGGATACGGCCAATCTTTACTTGTCAGGATTGGGTTCGTGGGATGGCGAAGTAGGAGTGGCTCGAAGCGAGTGCTCAGAAGGCTCACTGGCTCTGCGGGTACGGTCATGAAAGGATTTCCTTTTGTTCCGGAGCTTGCAGAGATCGCATTTCGAGGAGTGCCATCAAGAAAGATAGCGTTGATTCTGCTCCCTGGTTTTCATTGGCGCGGTCGGGATGCAGGCCGTCGCGGCAACCACCGGTCACGGAATCATAGAGAGGCAATTGAAGATCGTTGTCGCCGAGGAACCAGTTGAAGGCCGACCAGGCTTCGCTGCGCCAGCGGTCTTCACCGGTAACGCGGTAGGCTTGCAGACACGCAGAAACCGCGCCGGCGGCTTCAAGCGGTTGCTGATCGAAACGTGCCTTCTCGCCATTCTGGTGGTAGAAACCTTGCGAACCGATCGGCACAAAGTGTCGCTTGATTTCGCATTGTTGTGTTTGTGACAGCCAATCGAGTGATTCGAGGCCGGCGGAAATCATGCGATCATCTGAGCAATCGGCACCCACGGATAGCAACGATTGGGGCAATCTCGCATTGCCGTAGGCCAGGACGTTTTCGAACCATTTCCAGTCCGGCCGCCGGATCGACTCGTACATTTCGAGCAGTCGCCGGCTGAGGGCGGATCGCACTTTCTGGGCGTCGCGATCTCCGGGATACGAAGTGAGGTATTCCTGAATTCCGAGCAGTGCGTAGCCCCAAGCTCGCGGACTGTTGAATTCCAGCACGGCAGGGAGAGAAAACTCGAACAAGCGACCTGCAGCTCCCCTGCATCCCTGATCGCGGGATCGGCCCAGAACGGTCCCTAGGGCCCACAACGCTCGCCCATGAGAGTCTTCGGAACCTACCGCTTCGTTCCACCGGCGATCGTAGCGGAGAAAGTTCTTGAATCTGCCTTTCGCAGGATTAAAAGCGTGCTCCAGGAATGACAAATACAGATTCGACGAATTTGCGGACTCAAGTGCATCTTTGTCCAGCTGCTCGAGCATCACGGCAAGTATGAGCGCCCGCGCATTGTCGTCCGTGGTATAGCCCTCTCCGCGGTTCGGGATCGTGAAGATCGCGTGCTGCAACATCCCGGTGTCATCGGTCATCTGATTGAAGTGAGTCAACTTCAACTCCGGCAACCGATCCAGTGATTTGTGCGTCATCCGGGCGGAGAACTGTACTTTGGGGCTCTCCATGCGGTCGCTGCGCACTCGCGCGAAACTTTCCATATAGCCTTGCGCGACTTTTTTCCAAACCATTTCTCGGGCGAACAGATAGGCTCGCTTCCGCATCGCGTGGCGAATTGCGGGTGTGTCCAGCAGTTCAATTGTCTTCTGCGCGATCGCGTCGGGATTCTGGAATGGGACCAGAGCGCCTCTGCGGTCGTCCAGCAACTCGATCGCATGCCAATAGGGAGTCGAGATGATCGCCTTGCCCGCGCCCAGTGCATAGGCAAGCGTTCCGGAAACAACCTGCGCTTCATGCCGGTAGGGGGTGATGTAAATATCTGCCGCGCCAATGAACTCGACCATTTCCTCGGGACTGACAAAGCGGTTGTGGAAGATTACCTGCGACTCCACGCCCATCTCCTTCGCCAAAGCCTGCAGGCTGGCCCGATACTTGTCTCCCTCGCGACGCAGAATGTGGGGGTGGGTCGCGCCTGCGACCATGTACGCGACATTCTTGTGCTTGGAAAGAATCTGCGGCAGCGCCTGAATTACGTTTTCGATTCCTTTGTTTGGCGAGAGCAGGCCGAAGGTAAGCAAAACCGCTTTCCCTTCCACGCCGAAGCGGTCCTTGTAGAAATTGGGGTCCAGAAAAGGCAGGCCCGGAACGCCATGCGGCACCATGTCAATCTTGCTGCCCGGTACCTTGAAGATTTCCTGCAGGAACTGGGAGGAGAGCTGGCTCATGACAACAAGGCGATCCGAGAGCTCTGCGATCTCTTCCATGACCAGCAGTTGGTTGGGATCGGGCTCGCGCAGCACAGTATGCAGCGTGGTCACCACGGGCATCTTGAGGCGACGCAACAGGTGCAGAATGTGGCTTCCGGCCGGCCCGCCGAAAATTCCATATTCGTGCTGCAAGCACACCATGTCGATGTTGTTGAAGTTCAGAAATTCAGCAGCGTCCTGATACGACTTCACGTCGTCCTGCGCAAGCGACCATCTCACGCGTGCTGGGTAGTCATAACCTTCTTCAGTGTCATTGACTGGGAGCGCCAACAGGCGAGCCGTCCCGTACTCTGCGGCAATGGCGCTACATAGGTCGGTGGTGAATGTGGCAATCCCACACTGTCGAGGAAGATAATTTCCGATCACCGCGATGCGACTGGGCAGGGATGGCTTCGACTGAAATCGTGCCCCCGCCATCGCAGACCCATCCTGCATCAGCGGGCGTGAGGCGACGATCTCCAAAAGAGTCTTAGGTAGCACTATGTTTGGCAGCGACATGACTTCCTACTCCGGCCAAGAACCGAGTCCAGTCCACAGTTTCCGGCGGTCACGGATATTAGGCGCTGCACTCTACGGGCAGTAATTCGGGGATACACCGAGAGTTTTGAAGTGATTTGGCAGCATCTTCCGCCGTTAATTTGCCCATCCTCAGGGCAAGGCTTAGGTTGGTTGTCATCTGCATTGGACACCGATCGATCTGTCGCACGTAGGCAGGGACCCGAGTGCCGCGGTGATTCACCCTTACAACGAATTTGATGTTTGCCATGTATTTAAAGAATACCGACAAGATGCTTGATCGAACTGATCACTATTGACCATCTTGTTGGCCAGCAACCGTGCATTGTGGAGGCATGACGCCCAAACAGAAGCTGGCCCTGTCGGTTCGTTGCCCCACATGTGGAGCAAAGCCGGGAGAAAAATGCGAGCTTAGCACTGGTTTGCCGCGAACCGAGCCGCATCGAGATCGGCGCTTAAAGGGCTCGGAAAAGTGAAGGTCCGGGAGGTTTAGCCTCTGCCCCATTCCGCATCACGCTGGACTACCTGCCGCGCCGCTGCGCTGTCGAGATCTTGACCCCTTCCGCGATGCACAGACCCGAGCTTCCCCTATTTTTCGTTCGGAATACTGTCCAGAATTGCTCACTCTTCCAAATATTTAAAACACCCGCTGTTTGTGCGGTCTCGAGGTTATATCTGACTATAATTATTCGGAGATGAAAATTACAGTATCGGCTAAGAGGAACAGCGGATTCGATCCCAACACCTTCCTTGCGACCATTGGCGACGGCAGGAAGATTCTGACGGTTCCGAAAAAGCAAATTGTATTCGCGCAAGGGGACGACGCGGATGCTGTCTTCTACGTTCAAAAAGGCAAAGTGCGGCTCTCCGTCGTGTCCAAGATCGGCAAGGAAGCCACGATCGCGATCGTAAGCGCAGGGAATTTCTTCGGTGAAGGTTCATTAGCGGGTCAGCTTCTGCGCATGGGCTCGGCGGCTGCCATGATCGATTGCGAGATTCTCCGGGTCGAAAAGAAAACGATGATGGATGCGCTTCACCGCGAACCCGCGCTATCCGAACTCTTCGTGGCGTATTTGCTGGGGCGGAATATCCGTTACGAAGAGGATCTTGTCGACCAATTATTTAACTCCAGCGAGAAGCGCCTGGCCCGCGTTCTTCTATTGCTCGCGCATTTTGGCAAGGAAGGCATCCCGGAGACTGTCGTTCCGAAGATCAGTCAGGAGACGCTGGCCGAGATGGTTGGGACTACCCGTTCGCGTGTCAGCTTCTTTATGAACCGATTCAGGAAGCTGGGTTTCATTCACTATGCCGGCGGAATGGAAGGCGCTCTGCAAGTCCACAGCTCTCTGCTGAACGTAGTGCTGCACGACTAGGAATTGTCGATTGCTGATCAATCTCTCGGGCTTCATGACGCAGAAGAACAACTACGAAGATACTTCTGGTCGCAGGCCTGCTCCTGACCGTTCTTGGCATCGCATCGCTGGTCGTGCCGATTCCTCACAGCGAGACGGAGGGCATTAAGATCGTGGGCGCGAGCATCGGCGTGCAGACTAGTCACAGCGCGCGCGTTTCGCCCATCATCAGCGTAGTGCTGATAGCCGGTGGGATCGCGCTGACCGTTGCCGGCGCCCGACGCCGCACGAGCTAACGCGGGCAAGACGGACGTCGCTCAATGCAGTTCTGCACGATTGAGAGCTTCCGCGAAAACCACCGTGGGAAGTCGGTCGTCCATGACGTCCACTGGATCCCAGGCGATCGGCAACAGATGACGGACACGCGCCGGCTCGGTTGCCGTCTCTTGCCGGTGGCCGCACGACAGGCAGACCGGCAATCCCACTCGCCGTATGCCGGTTTCTTTCGAGATTTCATTTTCGCGAACCGCAGTCGAGCCGGCGATTACGGGGCCAGCGCAGGTGTCACAGGGATAAGCGGAGAGGTGAAGATAGTGTTTTTTCATCGGAGTCCTCACGCTGAAAAGAGTTCTGTCTCAAACGCTAGACTCTCTGCGCGCGGACCTCTGATCAGTATTGCTCGGTTCGCACCTTATGATTCAACGACAGTGTCCACACTGCAGTAGCGAACTGGTAAGAGCCAGGCGCGCCGATCAGCAGGCGGTGCCAGTAATGGCACACGCCGCTTCTCCTGGCTGGCGTTGCAGCGTTTGTGGACTCGGGTTTACTACCGACGAGATCCGCGAGAGCAAGCGCGCGAAATCCACCGCCATCGAGCACGCATAAGGTTGGAGTTAGGATTACTCGTGCCTTTCGAATGCGGATCCAACGCGAGTCGCATCCGAGGGATCACTCTGCAGGGCCTGCTCCAGTCGGCGCTGGCGCGGCAGACTTCAGCTGGTCCAGCGCATTCAGCACGCTTATCCAGCGAGGCTGGTCCTTCTTCGTTTCGATCGGCACCGAGAGGTCGGAATAAAACTGCAGGATGTTATCGCGCAGCGCTGGCGAGGTCCCCTCGAACTTGCGCTCTAACAACTGCGCCAGCAACGTTGCGTAGGCGTCGTCGAGGTTCTGGCTCTCGAGCAACAACTCTCGGACAAAATCTCCGCTGCGAACGTAATGAACGAGGTTGCTGAATTCTTTACTCCCGAATGGGTAATAGCCGAGATCCTGGATGACCGCGCCTCCATAGGCATAGGCGTGAGCCTGTTTGAGCTGGTCTTCCGAGAGTCCCGGATATCGCTTGAGTAGCAGGGGCTGGATCTCATCGGCCCAGAGCAGGTCGACAATTTCCTCGTGCGTGAGAACCGAGTACGCGGACGAACCGGTGCTGCACATGAGAACGATTAGCAGAGAAGCCATCGCTCGGACAAAAAGCAGGCGCCACCCATACGCGGGTGCCTGGGAACGTGGCATGGCGGGGCATGGCTCAGATGCGCCCGAGAACCAGCAGAATGACAACGATGAAGAGAACTAGACCCAGACCTCCGGTTGGGGCGTAGCCCCACTCCCGGCTATGCGACCAGCGTGGTAGTGCACCGATCAGTGCTAAAACCAAAATCACGATCAATATAGTTCCAAGCATGTTGTGCTCCTTTTTCTTTGCGAACTGTGTCGGTTATAGGCGCTCCGCCGCCTTCTAATGGTCAAAACTGATCACTGAGGAGTGACTGATCGAAAAGGCGATCGACTCTCTCGCGAAAGCATGCGGGAATGACGGCAGGAGGAATGCATCTCTACGACACCAGATCCCATCGATTCGCTACCTGCAGCCTGAAACAAAAATGACGCGGGTCCAAGGTTTAGGACCCGCGCGGGAAAAAGAGTTAATCGCCTTCACACCTCGAACCGGCTGAGGCAAGAGGTCGCAGTCAAGTTGTTACTTCTGCGGGCGCTCTTCGGTCTTGGGCGCTTCTTTCGCAGGACGCGGGGCAGGCTGCGCATGAGCTGTAGTTGCCGGACGCGAAGCAGGCTGGGCGTGGGGTGCGGCTTCAGCACGGGGTGCAGTCTGTTGGCGTGGTGCTGGCTGCGCATGAGCTGTCGTCGGCTTGGACTCACTGGCTGGACGGGTCTTCCGCGGCGTCGCTACCTTATTCTCGCTCGTGCGAGTTGCGGCGGCTTTGTTCTCGGCTACCTTGTTCTCACTCGTGCGAGTTGCAGCTGCTTTATTTTCAGCCGATTTATTTCCGTTCGTGCCAGAGCGAGTCGCCGTTGTCTTGCTTGCGGCAGACTTGCTCGGCGTGGCCTTGTATGGTGCTCCCGCCTGCCTGGCCGCGACCACTCCCTTACCGCTGAACTCCGCTGGCTTGGCCGTGGCTGCGATTGCAGGCCTGCCATGATTTACCGACGCGAGTAGTTCGTGGTTCTTGCCGGCGGCCTGTTGATGTTCCGACTGTGCGGCTGTGGCCGCCGTATGGCGCTCATGTGCCGCCTTCTGTTCCACTGCAGTTGGGCGAGAGCGGGTTCCACCGTTTCCCCCGTTGTAGCTAACGTGGTTGTACGCGGTGTTGTTGATGACGGTCTTGTTGTAAACGTTGTGAATGTTCGTGACGTTCACATTATTCACCGAGCGGTTGTAATTGAACGCTCCGTTTCTCCAATATCCGCCTTGATAACCGACTCCCCCATATCCGAAGCCGTAGTTGACGCCACCGTAGAAGCCGACCTGAGATCCCCAGTAGCCGCCGTTCCATGCATAGGCGTTCCCACTCCAACCCCAATAACCAGGCGTCCACAGCATGCCGGCCTCAGGAGCCATCACCCATGTTCCTGGAACCCAGAAGTAGCCTTCCTCTCCATAAGCCCAGTAACCGGGGGTCCACAGATAGCCGTCCGCAGGGGCCATCGGTTGCGTGTATACGGGCAGCGCCGGAGGAGCGATCGTGATTGCCACGCCGAACTGCGCGAATGAAGCGGCCGGCAAGACGAATATCAGAAGTGTAAGTAAGATCAAACGAATCGTACGCATTTTGAATCACCTTGCCTGATTATCCTTCGATTGCCCGGTTTCACATGGCTGCTGCGGGCTACGCGGAGTAAGAGGCGACGCCTCAAGCGTCAGAGACAAGAATTGCACCAACGCGCTGTCAGGTCTGTGCACTACGGCTCACTTTTCGGAAATGACACAATTGGCCTGCCGAATCAATTCTCACGAGATTCTTCAGTTGGTGCCGAAAACAAAAAAGCACGAGTCCAGAAAAGACAGACCCCGTGCCGACAAATCTTTGTCCTACGCTGCACTCTTCTTGGCAGCCTGCCCAGGAGCAAGCGTCACCAGTCGGTCGCATTGTTCGGCATGCAACTTCGCTGCCTCGACGTCATGATGAAGGGCATGCTGACTATGTCCGTGAGCCAGGTACGCGTTGTGAGCTGCCTTCTCGTGCTCCTCGGCCTGATCGTACTTCGCCGCCTCGTTATAGTGGTAGGCCGCTTTCTCGTGATCGCGTGCAGCGTGATGGTAATGCTCCCAAGTTTTTGACACAGCGTCTCCTCCTTTTCAGACTGTGGCCAGAAAGCAGACCGGGCAGTCGTGGCCGGAGTCAGTGGCTCCGGCTTGACGCCCGGTGCTTTCCAACGGGCTTCAAATCGCAGTTCGCCGTCCGCTGAATAGATTAATGACCAAGACCACCAACCCCACGACCAGCAGCAAGTGGATGAGCCCTCCGCCGATATGAAGGGTGAAACCCAAAAGCCACAAAATAATGAGAACAACGAAAATCGTCCAAAGCATGGCAATCTCCCTTGTGTAGCAGGACTGCTCCCGCTGAACACAAACAGCGAGAGCCTGGTCCTGCGGGTTTTACTTCTGATTGTTTTCTTTAGCTTTGTCGTCAGCTTTCTCGGCGGCAACAGCTTGGACCTTTGCTCCGTGAACTTCCGCCAGGAACGCCTGAGCTGCAGCGGGAGCCGGCACTTTACCCAGCAGCAACGCCCGGGTCGTAACACTGCGTCCGTACATCGCACGCCGCGAGTCATTGTCTTGCCGGATCGATGCACCTTCTAACGTGAGGCCCGCGAACGCTCCCTTGGCGCGAGAATAGGTCAGGATCTCTGTATCCATCTTCCAATCCGTGCCCGCCTCGGCATGCCGTCCAACCGGACCTGCCGCCGCAGAAGCATCCCCGCCGACCTGAAAATTGCTTGAGAGCAGTCTCTGCATTCCCTTGTCGTTCTGAATGATCATTACTACGTCGACCGCTTCGACGCCGATCTGCAGTCCCCAGCTTCCGCCAGAAATCGTGATGAACGCCGGAGCACTCCAACCATCCGCAGTGCGGCAAGTGGCTACACCTTTGCCTCCCTTAGCCCCGAAGACGAAACCTCCCTTTACCATGTGAGGTATGACCGCGATGCACTTGGCATGCTCCAACACTTCTTCCGGGATTCCCTTGTCAGGCATTCCCATAATTTCGTGTAACACCGTGGTGGCGTTGTCGAGCCGGTCAATGGCATCTTCCTTCGCCGACGCCGCCCAACTCAACGTACCCAGACTCATCATCGCAAGTACGAACATTATTTTTTTCATTGAATAGCCTCATTTCTCCGGCCTCTGCGTCGCCTCTCTGGATCGTTCAGCATCTTGCAGAGAATCCAACGGGGAAATCTAGACGCAACAAGGCTGGACGAACCTTAACAAATCAGGACCAGACTGGTCTGAGCAATAAAGCTCACGCGCACGACATCGAAATTCGCTGGCACAGCTACACCGGCAAGCAAACTAGTCATTGAGTTTGTCGCCCTTCGCTTGAAGCGTCTTCCCGCTTCCTTCTCGACTGATCGCGGGAGGAGCCACCGTACTGCGTGGGGTTCTGCTTGTTCTCCTGAAGCCCTTGTCGCGCGTTATGCCCGCCGAAGGTTTGCCGCTGGTATTGTCGTAACCGGCCTGGCTGGTGCGGGCAAAGCAGAGCACGGAACTCAACCACGTTCCACTAAGCGATGACGAGCGTACCGGACATCTTCCAAAACTAGTTGGAGACCTGATTGTCCGTCTCAGCAAACCAAACGCTACCAAGAAGGATAGCGACGCTGTATCCTCGACAGCCGCTATGGCGCACGGCGAACTGCGCTTTCAGCAGGGTTACACACCCGCGATGCTTGTCCATGAATCACGAATACTCCAGGTGACTCTCTTCGGCACGTTGCAGAGCAATCTAAGCTTTCTGGATTTCAGCTTGCTGTTGCCCGATGTCATGACCATCGCGGACGAGGTTGACGCGCAGTTGACCCAATCGATGGACAGCTACATGGAAGCCATGCGCACGCGAGAAGCGGCATAAGTAGGGCTGACGGAACATGGCATAAGGCTGCAGCAGTCCTAATTATTGCTGCGGGGCGGGCGCCCCATGTCCATTATTAAGGTGTATGCGAGTGAACAACGAGTGCGGTCCGCTATACAGGAATTCAAGAGCGACGTTTCCGGCAACGTACCCGAGCAGGCTGTAGTTGCCCATTCTGAATCCATCTTTGGCGTTGTAGCGCCCTGGATACCATCCGTAGACCGCCGTCATAGTGCCGGCGTAAGGCGCCACAAGGGCGGAAACGGAAAACACACGATGGCCGTCTTCGCCGCGTCGCCCGGTGAAGGTCGAGAGCATGGCGTGGCTGAGCCGCGGAAACACGCCCCTACATTCGCATCGGTAATACAGAGTGTCTTCTCGGAAGGCACGGGCGAGAGCATAGCGGGTGGTCGTAGTTACCGCGGCGATGCCGAAGTCGGATGCGAATCTCTTGCTGTATCCCGCCGCCCCTTGCCTCCACTCTGGCGGCGTGTTATCCGCCTGGTTAATACCGGCCGCGATTGCAGCACCCACAATCGGATAGGGCCCGAACGCATCGAAAAGGTAGCTGTGAAACTTTATTTTCGTTGTCGGGGTATGTAAGTCCGGTCGGACGGCGCTGGAGTTATGACGGCAACCGTGCTGACCGAGTCGCTTCCATCAGCCAACGTCTGAGCCCTCGCGAACAACGAAAGAGCTGGCGCCGCCAGCAGCAAGATCACGATTCGTCGCATCTTCATATTGAGCTTCCCCTCGCTCAATCCAGTACCCAGCATTGTTCAAGCCGTAAGCGGACAGCTTCCGTGATCACACTGGCAAGCGATCTCAACTTCGCTGGATCCCGCTTCCTTGCAGGCTTGACCGCAATACTTTTCGCCAGGCTCTGCTAAGCACCGGCACGGTAGATGTGCGCATTTGATTTGCTCATTCGTTGTCATAATTCTTTCTCCTTAGTTGTTCCCGTCTTCGTTCAATCGTTATGCAACTTCCTTTATCGCTCCAGCTGATGGTACCTGCACCAGTTCCTCAAACAGCGAACGATAGTGAATCATCGCTGTTCTCAGGTCTTCGGTTAGCGTGATTGCACCGCCTCCCACTGTTTCGAAAATCGCTCATGTTCCATCGCATCAAGATCGCGAATGATCAGCTTTTCCATTCGCTGCTCACGATCCGTCAGCTTCGCTTCTGCCTTTGCTCCATGAGTCAGGACAGCGCGGTCGTTTAAAAGGCGAGTAATAAAGACGGATGAGTATGTCGATGACTCTCAAGAACCCGTTTTGATTTGTACTCCTACCCAATCCGCTCCCGGTCCGTTTTCGTCCTGTGCGTGGCTGAGAATCGCCGACAGCATATAGTCTGCTGCAACCACACGATCGCGGCTGACTGAGTGTGCGTAGCGCTGAAGCATCATTTTGACTTCGCTGTGGCGAAGCCGAGTTTGCATGTCTTTGGATCGGTTCTGATTCGGATGAGAAACGATGCGAGACTGTGGCGCAGGTTGTGAAAACCGAATCATCGTGGGTCGTCATCGGAGAACATCGCGTGAACGCGATCACCACGATTTCAGGCTCGGGGGCGGAAAGCAAGTAGGGGGATTTGGCTAACCAGGCGGAGGCGATCGGATTCGGTCGAACGATATTTCCATCCCACCAACCAGCTAAAACCCGCGCGAACGATCGGCGCAATGAACCTGTTTCGATATTCGTAGCCTCGGATCACCGCTGCTGCTTCTTCTTGACCGAGAAAACGATGCGATGCGGCAAAGTGCTCTGCCCCGACCGTCACTTCCTCGTCGGGCTTCGCTTGAATGTTGCGAACCCAATCGGAATCTGGTCCAAAACCGTTTGCCACGACGACCTCCGGACCATCCTGCCGGTACTCGACAACCTCCAACACAGTTTGGCGCCGAAGACCCGAACGGCGACCAGTATGAGTCAACAGCAGCAGGCGTCTTCCGAACAGCCATCCGAGGTGCCAGTGATAGAGGTAGATAGGAGCTCGAAACAGGTACCGCAGTGTTCCTTTTTTGTTGATCGTGGCCATGTCCAAATCCGCTCGGTTGCCGTCACAACTTTGATGCTCTCCAGAACTGCCCCGACCAATCTGATTCGCGCAAATCACGAACAAGTCGGCACAAAGGTGGATTCGAGGATCCAGACAGCACTCACGGCCACATGTCAGTATTGCGGGATTGCGATTCTGTCGGCAATGTCGCGGCCGACCACGCGATCGGCAATCCATGGGATCCTCATCAGATTCATCATCTGATTCCGCACGAATAGTGAAAGCCTTGATTTGGGCGCAAAGTAGCCCGCAAAACGTAACGCCGCCTGCTGCTTCTTCAGTACAAAGGGACCAAACAATTCTTCATATCGTCGGAACGCGAGTGCGTAGTCACCTTTGGATCGGTGCAGTTCGCCCGCCAGAACGTAGGCGGCGATCATGGCGAGCGCCGATCCTTGCCCCGCGAGCAAAGACACACAGGAGGCTGCATCACCGATCAAGGTCACACGCCCGCGCGTCCATAGGCCCGGAAACGTGTCCATCCGAATCTGGCTTACGCGGTCAAAATAGAGATCCTTGGCAGCATCCAGCGCATTCAGTATCTGCGGGCACTCCCACCCGCTGCGCCCAAAGCGCTTCCGGAGAAGAGCTTTTTGGGCCTGCATATTCTGATCCTCCCGATTCAATGATTCATCTTCGAAAATGAAGAGGAACATCGTGCGGTCGCCGCGCATCGTGAAACGCGACGCCTGTTGTCCGACTTCTGTGTACATGACGTAAGTTAGTTCATCTCGCGGCCTGTAGCCTGGGACTTGGAAGGCTGCCACTTTATACCCCAGGTACTTTTCAAATCGGCTTTCCGGACCGAACGCGAGTTCACGCACTCGCGAGTGAAGGCCGTCTGCACCCACCACAAGATCAAAGTCGCGCGCGGTCCCATTTTCGAAAGTTACATGGGTGGATGCTGGCGATTGTTCGATTTTGGTAATGCTATCTCCAAAGATGGTCTCGACCTTTCCTTGCAAGCTGCCGAGGATGGAAGCGGCTAGCTCACCGCGCGGAAGGCTCGTGTAGCGACCTCCAGCCACGCGCCAGAAGGCCTCGGCGGAGAATCCAGCAACCCGGCAGCCCTCACGGTTTACGACCCTCACTTCCTGTACCTGATAGCCTTTGGTGAGTATTTCTGGGAGAAGACCCATTCGCTCCGCGATCTCAAACCCTGCCCCGAAAAAGTCAATGATGTAGCCCCCGGCGCGTGCCCTCGGCGCTTCCTCGACAATTGTCGGTTCCATGCCGTAATGCGCGAGCCAGTAGGCAAGAGTGGGTCCCGCGATACCCGCACCAGAAATCAGAATCTTCATGTTTGGTTCAAGAGCGTCGATTGTGACGAACCTCGTCGGTCATGCAGCAGGTGTTGCGATCTGCCCAGCAATCACCGATGCCATGGGCGGGAAAACGCTGCAGCTTTCTGCTGAGGACCTGCCCAACTGAAGTTCAACGCGACCACATCCACGATGCCTCTTTTCGAAGAGAGGTTGCTGAAGATTTTACCCGCAGTTCGACTCGCCAGAGAGTATCGTCTCACGATAGTTTGCATATTGAAATTGGACGCAAAGCGGGCTACATTAAAAAAGTTTAGCGTCGAGGTCGAACAGGGGTTTGCGCCTGGCGCTAAAAATGCCGCCATCCACGCAATGACCGAGTCTCTGGTAAGCGAGGAGAAGGTTTATACCTTTGTCCTTGATCAGATCGAAACCGTTCCTCACCTGGAGGCGCTGCTGTTGCTTTGGAACAGCCGTCCTCAGCCTTGGACTGTAGAGAACCTAGCCAAGCGGCTTTACGTCTCCACAGAGATCGTCGACGCACTCCTCGAGGACCTCGTGCGACGCGGCCTGATCGTGTGTGTCGAGGGCGCTCCAGACGGATATCGCTATGAATCCTCGTCGATCGCACAAGATCAATTACTCTCGACGCTTGACTTGACCTATCGCCGCGAGACCGTTCGTATTTCGACGATGATTCATTCAAAGCCATCATCTTCGGTGCGCGAATTTGCCCGCGCCTTTCGTTTTACGAAGGAGCGAGAGTGATGTTGGGAGCTATTGTCTACGTGATCGGGGCTTGCACGAGCGCAGCTTGCGCGACGCTGCTCATGCGCGGATACATGCGGGGAAGAAAAAAGCTTCTTCTATGGAGCGGGCTCTGTTTTGCTGGATTGGCAATTTCCAATCTGTTGATTTTCGTCGACTTGGTGCTGGTTCCGAATGTAGATCTTTACCGGTACAGACTCGGTACGGCTGCCGTCGGCATGCTGCTACTTCTCTACGGCTTGATTTGGGAGAGCGAGTGAGCATGATCGAAGGATTCTTACTTGGGGTGATCGCTACTACGTCCTTTACGGCAGGACTTTTTTTCCTGAGGTTTTGGAAGACAACTCGTGACCGGCTGTTTCTAGCCTTTGCTGTTTTTTTTCTTATCGAAGCGATTAATCGAATCGTCCTGCTGTGCTTCGAACACCCGAATGAGGGTAGTCCCTGGATCTATCTCATTCGGCTCCTGGCCCTCGTGATTCTGTTGCTTGCGATACTCGAGAAAAACTACGGGCGAAGCCGTTAATCCTTCTGCACGAGAGTCTTGCAATCGGGAAACTCCAACTTCATCCCAACCGTATAGCTTATAAACACATCTGAATGCTTGGGTGAGTGAGAGTGACACGAACAGCGTACAAGGCATCGATTATTGCTCTGGCGGCCACATTACTCTTATGTCTTGGCTTTATCGCCGCGGGGCGATTGGTCAACGCAGCCCTCGCGAATGGTTTTGAGTTCTCGCCCGTTGAGGGCAGCAGCACTTCCTCCGCGATCGGGTCGCTCCTGGTCGGCAACCCGTCAGCAGAAATCGGCGATGCGGTATTTTTGAACGACGTGCGGCTGCAAGCCGGACCGAAGCCCGATGTGTTTGTGGTCTCTGGCACGAAGGGAGTCCGGATGTTGGTGGCTTTGGAAGCGCCGAAAGGATTTCACGTTGTGCCGGGAAGCGTCGACATAAAAGGCACGATTCAGCGATTGCCCGCTCTCGAGGTCCTTCGAAAAGGGTGGAGACTCAGCAAAGATCAGGTTCATTTCTTCCGGAAGCAGCAAGTCTATATCGCGGCCGACTATGTAAAAGAACAGGACAGGAAAAGCGACTGACGACTACGCGTCTTGATGGGGCAGTGCCTGATCTGACCCCCGTCCGCAAGCCGAATAGAAATGTCAGTTCTGCAACCCCAGATTGGAATTCCGGATTTCCAAGCTTAGACGCCCCTACCGTTAATACAGGATGGAGATTTGAGAGCTGGAACTTTAGGGTTTGAGTGATATCGCGGGAACGATGCAAGCTTTGAACCGATCACACGGCCGGCCAATGGTTCTCTTGCTCCTACTACTCATTCTCACCCTAAACAGTGCGGCATACTCTGTTTTCACGCATGAAGAGCTAATCGATCTCGCATGGAACGACTCCATAAGGCCGTTGCTGCTTGTGAGATTTCCGGGAGCCACGGACGAACAATTGCGAGAGGCGCATGCTTACGCATATGGCGGTTCAGTTATTCAAGACATGGGGTACTACCCGTTCGGCAAGCAGTTCTTTAGCAACTTGACTCATTACGTTCGCAGTGGGGACTTCGTCGTTTGGCTTCTGAGCAATGCACACACGATCGACGAGTATGCGTTTGCGATCGGCGCCCTCTCGCACTATCTCGGCGATTCCATCGGTCATTCCGAGGCCATCAACCCCGCGACCGCTATCGAATTTCCGAAACTGAGGCGGCGCTTCGGTCCGGTCGTCACGTATGACGAAAGTCCCCACGGGCATATCCGAACTGAATTTGCCTTTGACGTTGGTGAACTCACAGATAGTGCGTTCGCGCCGCCCGCTTACCTGCGATTTATCGGTTTTAAAGTGCCCAGAAAGTTCCTGGAACAGGCGTTTATCGCCATCTATGGTTTCGACATTCACGAAGTTCTTGGTCGCGCCCACCCCGCGCTCCGAAGCTATCGGACCTCTGTGCGTAGTTTCATCCCGGCTTTCGCCGAAGCCGAAGTCGTCCTGCACCGGAAACAGTTTCCTCCGCATGCGGACAATGAAACCTACCGCATATTCGCCGAACGCGTTGCCCGGACGAACTATGAGCGAAGATGGAAGCATAAATTCCACGGACCTGGAATCAAGGCGCATTTGCTGGCGTTCCTCGTTTTGATCATCCCGAAAATCGGTGCTGCTTCTGACCTGGCCATCAAGATCCCCAACTCGCACACTCAGGAGTTGTACTTGCACAGCTTGAATCACACAGTGGACGTATTTCGAGACATAATCCATAGATTAGGTGATGAAGGTGATGCGCCGGTTCCGCTGGCAAACATCGATCTGGACACCGGCAATCCAGTCAAACTGGGAGACTATGTTTTAGCGGACGAAACGTATGCTCGTTTGCTTCAGCGCATTACATCGAAACCCGAACGAGCTGTTCCGGAGGCCTTGAAAGGAAATATAGTCGATTATTTTGCTGATCCGAAATCCCCGCAGAACCTGCAAACAGAAGTGTCCCAGCAGTTAATCAAGCTCAAAACAATGAGCGCCATCGGTGATCCTAAATGAGGGCCCGCAAGCGTAGTTTTGTCAGGAGCGGGTAGCCGTCTCAAAAGGTCTTTGAAGTTTTTATATCTATATGATATTGTTGCACTTACGTGAAGGGCGCCATCAAAGTCGTTGTGGGGGTCGTGCTGCTGCTGAGCGTACTTGTGGTTTTCGTTGCTCCGGCCGTTGATCTTGAGCCCACGGCACTGAGAGCCATGCAGGCTGCAAGCCTCTTGTTTGCAGTTCTCGCGCTAGCCGGAACAACAGTTGCAGCGACACTGACAGTGCATAATCCGTTCCTGGGCCCGACTTCTGGTGTCCATCCGATTGGGACGACGACCGCCAGTTTGGTCGACCTGAACTGCGTCCGTTTGTGTTAGCTCCCCTTATCTTCATTTTCCCAAATTCCATCTCCATGAATTGACCGCGAGGCCTTGATGGCTTCGTCTCCGGTCATGCTTATTCCTCTCGCTACCAAAACGATTGGGGGACACTTGCTACAGCTTCAGCCTCGGAAGTTTCCGGGAGACTCACGCGGGAAACTCTCTCCGTTTTTCGCTGAGGTCTCGAGTGCAACTTCTCGTGCGCTTCTTCTCGACTATGACGGGACGATTGCGCCGTTTCGCGCGGACCGTAACCGAGCGCTTCCGTATCCAGCAGTTCTGGAGTTGCTCCAGAGGATAAGGAAGGTTACGGATACTCGCCTGGTGCTGGTAACGGGACGACGTGCCTTAGACGCCGCGCAGCTATTGGGATTAAAGCATCTCGAAGTATGGGGGTGTCACGGGTTGGAGCGCCTCCGCGTTGATGGCACCTACGAGATGTCCAAATTGGACGAGGCAACCCTCAAAACAATCTCGCTTGCCCACGAACTCCTGGCAAGTGAAGGGATCTCTCGCTTGCTCGAGTACAAGTCGGCAGGCGTTGCTGTCCACTGGCGGGGTTTGGATCCCGAAACTGCGAGTGCAGTGAAAAGTAAGGTTGAGGCGGTCTGGTCTTTCCTTCCCGACACCCGAGGACTTTCCCTTTTGAAGTTCGATGGTGGAATCGAAATTCATGCTACGGCGCGGAACAAAGGGGACGTCGTCCGTGCGGTGGTTGCAGAAACAGGCAAAGGAGGATCGATCGCCTATCTCGGCGACGATCTGACGGACGAGGATGCATTTGCGGCGTTGCAGGGGTATGGCCTAAGCGTCCTGGTACGACCCGGCTATCGCCCCACAGTCGCCGATGTCTGGATTCGTCCGCCCGAAGGAGTGATTGAATTTCTGACGGATTGGATTAGAGCCTGCAGAGGTGAATCATGATAACGGCAGATAAATTCCGTATGGTGGTGGTTTCTAACCGCTTGCCGGTCACGATCGAGTCGAGGCCTGATGGCGTCCGTGTGGACCCGAGTTCCGGAGGATTGGTAACTGCTCTCCGCCCTCTCCTCAACGATTGTGCAGGGCTCTGGATCGGCTGGACAGGAACTGACGAATCGCCAGAGATTGAGAGGGTTCTTGCGAGATATTCGCAGCATAGCAATTTTGAACTCAAGCCAATCTTCATGACCGCAGAGGAGAGATCCCGCTTCTATTGCGGATTCTCCAACGAAGTCCTATGGCCGCTGTTTCATGATCTGCAGTCGCGTTGCAATTTTGACCCGCTGTATTGGGATGCACATTTGACTGTGAACCGGCGATTCGCGGAGAAAGCCGCGCTCGAAACCCGCGCCGGGGACTTAGTCTGGGTGCACGATTATCACCTGATGTCCGTCGCCGCAAGCCTGCGACAGCTAGGCATCACTGAGCGGTTGGCATATTTTCACCACATTCCGTTTCCGAGTCCTGACATCTTCGAAAAACTTCCATGGCGCGAGGAGATCCTCACAGCCCTGTTGGACTTTGACGTTGTCGGTTTCCAAACCCTTCGTGACCGGAGAAACTTCGTCGCTTGCCTTCGTCAATTCGTTAAAAAGGCCGACATAAAGGCCCAAGCGGAGCACCTGGTTGTGAATGAACCGGGGCGTACCACATTCGTAGGCGCCTTCCCCATCGGCATCGACTTTGATGAGTTTGCGCAAGGCGCAGCGAAGGCCGACGTGGCCAGCCGGGCCGCAGAGATTGCTCAGGGATTCAGAGGGTGCCGCATCGTCCTCGGTGTTGATCGGCTCGATTACACCAAAGGAATCCCGGAGAAGCTGGCGGCGTTTCGTCATCTGCTCGAATGTCATCCCGAACTACGCCGAAAGATTTCTCTCATCCAGGTGGTTGTGCCCAGCCGAGAAGATATTCCAAATTACGGTGAGCTAAAGGCAGGAATCCAGCGGGCAGTCAGCGAGATCAATGGGCGCCACGGGGAACCGGGATGGATGCCCGTCCATTACATCCACCGTTCGGTTGATCGACCGGAACTGTTGGCATACTACCGTGCCGCCGACATCGCTCTCGTGACCCCTTTGAAAGATGGCATGAACCTGGTTGCGAAGGAGTATTGTGCCGCCCGAGTTAACGACGATGGAGTACTAGTTCTAAGCGAATTCGCGGGCGCGGCATTCCAGCTTCATGGAGGCGCTTTGCTGGTCAATCCCTACCATACCCGCGCAGTAGCCGAAGCAATCCTCAAAGCATATGAGATGTTGCCAGCTGAGCAGCGCAGACGAATGCGGAAATCGAGAGCTCGGATCCGCCGGGAAGACATCTACGGCTGGCGCGACGCGTTTTGCGGCTATCGCGAGGGCATTGACAGAACCCTCCTAACAGGAGTGGGTCGATCGGTCTAAGGTGAACCCGAATCCCGACGTGACGGGGCAAAAGCGAATCTTGGCGATGCAATGAACGGAGGAAAAACGATGCTTCGATTAGCAATGTGCGTGCTTCTAATGGCAGGGATGGTTCGTTCGAGCGCTGCCCAGCAAGCTTCTTCAAACAGCTCTACGGCCACATGCAGTTTTCAAGATGGTTCACAGCTGACCGTTCGCTACAAGAATGAAAAAATCAGCGGGAAAAATGGCCCGCCCGAAGGGCGAGTTTGGACGCCCGGGGGGACGCCGATGTTCTTGTTCACACAGTCAGCGCTCACCATTGGGAACTCGCAGATACCAGTGGGAGCTTATAGCATGTATGTCATTCCGCGAAAGGAAAACTGGACTCTGATACTCAATAAGAACGTGACCGAGGGCGGCAAATACGATGAGCATCAGGACCTATCACGGGTCGAAATGCAGATCGGCCAACTCAGCGAACCGAACAAGGAGTTCAGTGTCATTTTTGGACACGTTGCGCCCAAGCAGTGCAACATGCGGATCTACTTTGGCAACATCGGAACTTGGGCGGAGTTTAAGGAAAAGTGATCTGTGCTTCCAAATCTGAAGGTCGGAGAGCAGACTAATTCTGGAACCGTTTCGCTGGTACCGCTGTTCGATCCCACGCTCTGACATAAACTGGAACCCGTATTCAATCGTATGAGGCACGCGACTCGATGACTGCAACGTCGGCGGTGGAGTTTCTGATCTGGCTGCTTATCGCCGCGTCAGGCATTGCGATCCTGGCGAAGCGCTTGCGGGCCCCCTATACAGTCGCGTTGGTCGCCGGTGGCTTGATATTAAGCACCCTGCATTTGCCTCATGTCTCGCCTCTCGATCCCGGCCAGCGTCCCGAATGGTTGAGCCCCGACGTTATTCTGATTCTCTTCCTTCCCGCCCTTGTATTTGAGGGTAGCGTTAAGTTGAATGTGCGCCAACTGGTGCGCAATTCCAGTCCTCTCCTGCTTCTTGCGATTCTGGGAGTTCTTTTTGCCGCTATTGTCACTGGCTACCTGGTTCATTGGACGACCGGTCTCCCGACGCAGATGGCGCTTCTTTTCGGGGCAATAATTTCTGCAACGGATCCAATCTCGGTGCTCGCCATCTTTAAGGACCTGAAGATGGATAGGCGCCTGTCGTTGATCATTGAAGGCGAAAGTCTGCTGAATGATGGCACGGCGGCGGCGCTCTTCCAGATTCTGCTCGCCGGCATCGTTGCAGGACACTTAGGTGTAGCGAGGGGCATCGGACAATTCTTGCTTGCCGTCTTCGGTGGGGGAATTCTAGGTTCGCTTCTCGGGTATGTCGCGAGTGGGCTCACGAGATCGATCGACGACCCGGAAGTACAGATCACCCTCACAGCCGTGGTTGCCTATGGCAGCTATCTCCTCGCCTATCAGTTGCACTTGTCCGGCATTATTGCCACCGCGTCGGCGGGACTGGTTGTCGGAAATCTAGGCACCAGGGACTGCAGCCAGCAAACCAAAACTGCTCTGGAGTCCTTTTGGGCTTACATTGCATTCATCATGAACTCTCTGGTCTTCCTGCTGATCGGCCTTGAGGTACACGTCGATGCCCTCATTCGCAGCTGGCGCCCAGTTCTCTTGTGCGTTGCGGCCGTTCTCATCGGTCGTGCCCTGTCCGTCTATCTCTTGGTTCCAGTTAGTAACACAATGGCGGAGAATATCCCTATACGCTGGCAGCACGTGATCGTCTGGGGAGGCCTGCGCGGATCTCTGGCTTTGGCATTGGCGCTAAGTCTTGACAGCCGGTTTCCCAACCGAGACCGCGTCCTCGATTTGACGTTCGGGGTCGTTGTGTTTTCGATTCTGGTGCAGGGTCTCACGATCAAGCCTCTATTGAAGTTTCTTGGATTGTCTAATGGTCCACAGTCACCCGAAACTTCAGCGCCCAAGGAGCGTCGACCGGTCCCAATGATTTGAGAGCCAAGGCTTACACATTCATTTGGAGGCAAGGATTGCAGCCGCCGTTCCGATCCAAGCAGGAAGTCATCATCAACGCGCCTTTGGAAGCGGTGTGGTCGTTCAGCATGGATCTCACGAAGATCCCGGATTTCCATCCGCGAGTGGACAAAGTGGATCTTCTTTCTGGCAAGACCCACCGCGCACCAGGCGCGTCATATCGATGTCATATCTCGGGCGGGAAACACACGTGCACCGAGACAGACATCGAAATTATTCCTCTGCAGAAGATCGTCACCGTGTTGCCCGAAGATACATTGGGTATCAGCAAGGTGCTCGTCGATTACAGAGTGGAAACGACGTTCCAATCGCTCGGCCATCGGTCAACCAAGGTGGAAATTAGTCACTACTACTCGACGACAACCCTGAAAGCCAAGTTCCTCCACGTAATCGCAAAAGGTAAGATCGCTCGCGACACGCAGGCGACATTGAATGCTGCCAAAGCCACGATAGAGGCTGCCCGCCGTGCGGAATAGGATCCATCAAGCTGCTTCTTGGGGGCCACCCTGAAAGGTTAAGCTGGTGAAAAACAACTGGACGATCACCAACGCTCTTCGATCGTAATGGTTCCGAAGCCTAACTGTCTCGCGTGGACGGATCGCAAGGCTTTTATGGCATGAACGGGATCACATCTCCGATGGGTCGGGCGACTTCGGAGTATTCTCCAGCACCTTCAACTCTAATCCCTTAAGCGTACCCAGCGAGGACGCCGCAGATTCGCGTTCTCTGATGCCCGTATCGAAATCCAGCAATTCACGAAGGCGAACTACGACGATACGTTTGACCTCTCTGATTCTTTCTGCAAATTCGTCGAGTTGTATTTCTACCAGACCAGCTTCGGAGAGCGTTTTCCAAGCCTGCTGTGCTTCCGTCTTCTCATCGGATGGGTTCATCGCTCGAATCCTCGTTATTCACACCGCCTGACACTACTACTTCTCGTCGATTCGTTATCGCCCCGTATCCTGTACGTTGCGCTCTGTGTGCTTGAACCTGAGGTATGTATAGGCCAGATATTGGTTCAGCTCTGCCCAGAAAGGCTGGTCCCGTGTGCGAGGATCCATCCTCGCTCCCGCCATCGCGAGAAGGCGCTCCTCGCACTCCTCTCGCTCTTCGTCACTGACCTCATCGATTTTGCGCCAAACCTGTGGCTGCGGACAGCCCGAGACCCTGTGTTCTGGTATCACTCGCCCGTCCTCAAGTATGAAATCCCGCCAGACCAAACCCCAACGTACTTCTCTAAGAAGTGCGGTCTCGGCACCGCTGGAAGATTTGAAAGAAATGACCTCACCTCCTTCAGGAGGCCAGTTTGTTTCACTGCGTTGTGACTTTGCCGTGGACTGCATCGTTGGTAAACCGGTGGGAACTAGGTTTTAGTTGCTTTCTTCGGGATAGGGTTTGCGACTGACGATCCGACCTCCCTTGGTGCTGGGTCGCGGCCAGTCGCTGCGGGACAACACCCGGTCCACCGCCTGCTCCACCCTCAGCATAAAGCTCGCGTCAGGATCCGGCACAGCGGGTGACGTGGCCAATGCGATACCTAGAGGATTCGTGTTGGTGGCTACCTCAACCTGTGGTACCAACTGGGGCTGCTGGTTCAGATAACCGATCCAGACCAGAGTCACGGCGTTGTACGCAGAACTCTTCAGTAGACTGATCATTGCGACGTGAGCGTCGCCATACAACATCACCACGCTAACCAGGATGAGCTCGACACTGGCAAATATTCCGAACCCCAGCGCTATGCCGAAAACCTGTTGCCGCCAGCAATTCTTGAGGAAACGGCAAAGAAACATTAAGAGCAGAAAGAGCCCAACCTGCATCAGACGCATGCTGCGATCAAACGCAAACACCGCCTCCACTATCCTGTCTCCGCCTGCTTCGCTGCTGGACAATGCGCCTAGGATCGCAATGAGCAAAAGCAGCCCGCACGACCATCGGAATATGGTGGTTCCTAAAACCTGAATGCCTCCATACTCTTTAAACAGACTGCGCAAAATTTCATCCATCACCGCGACGGTAAAGATCACGCTGACGGCGTTTCCGGTCCAATATGCGTCGAAGTAATTGTCGGGGAAATACCTGTACGCGACAAATAAACAACCCGACTTGAGGACCTGAAACAGGATGTAGGAAAAGAATCGGGGAAACACCCTGTGGAACTCGCGCCGGACCATGCAGATCAGAAGGGTGATCTGCAGCACTGGGCCCGCGAGCCAACTCAAAAACGTTAACGAGTTCATCAAGTTATTTGGGCGTAATGCTCGAAAGCATACCCATCCGCCGACCGCTCTGCAACAAAATTCTTGAGCAGCCAAACGTCAATGTTATGAATTCGTCTTACCTAATAGTTATCTGCAGTGCTTGCCTCGGCATAAAGGCATGGGGTCGCTACCATCAGCAACGACCACAGCCTGTTCTGCTCGAGTGGCAGAATTGCCGGAGTGCGAGTTGATCGCTGGGATTGCGCTATACAACCCTGCGAGTGCCACAACGGTTAGCAGGACTTCCAGTACCTTGTTCATTTGGGGGAGTCTCCTTCACGCTAGCTTCAGCGCGTGGGAAGTATATGCTTGGTCGACGCTTCGTGAGCAGCAAAACCTGTGGATAATTTTCGTTTATTGGGGGGCGGTAGATTCCGCGAATCTCCGTCCCAGGGGGCACCACATTTTGAAGCCTTTTGCAATACACTGGCACTGCTTGCCGGATGGAATTCCGACTCGAATGGTGCTGAATCGTCATGTGGCTTACCGCTAGGAACGTCCAACCTGCTTGTTCCGAGACTGTGCGGCGGATGCAGGACTCATGACCGCTCAGCCCATTCGCGGTGATCAAAACGCGCGTTGGACCCTGGCCCGCGCCGCCCGTTTTGCGCGCATACGCGCGCTCGCGTGGTCTGGGGAGGATCTCTACGCTGCCAGCGGCTACCAACTCTTGCGCGCGAGAATGCAGAATCCCCAGAGCGTGACATGGGAGCCGGTCGCCCAGTTTCAGCCCACGTGGCGGCGTCGCCTCTCGGTGATGAACCGGCTCACTTCGCGCTTATTTCGCGACGGCTTCCACGCGCTGGCGGTGCTGTCATCGGGCGGACTCGTCGCGGCGGTGCCCGGGGCGATCATCACGCGCCGTCCGAACCAACCCGAATTCTGCGTGACGCGCACTATCACTCGCGGCACCCGGCCGCTGCACATCACGGCCGTTCCCGGAGGCTCAGTCTTCTGGGGAGAATATTTTGACAACCCCTCCCGCGATGAAGTCCACATCTACGCCTCGAATGACGGAGGCTCGATCTGGAACGTCGCCTACACATTTCCTAAGGGAGCGATTCGCCACGTGCACAACATCGTCCACGACCCCTGGGAAGACTGCTTGTGGGTTCTGACCGGTGACTACGGCGACGAATGCCGCGTACTGCGTGCCTCCTGCGACTTCAGTCGCGTCGAGTCCGTGCTGCAAGGCAATCAGCAGGCCCGCGCCGTCGCATTGGTTCCTGCCGGAGACGGTCTCTACTTTTCTTCGGACACCCCGCTGGAACAGAATTACATCTACCGGCTCGACCGCGAAGGCCGCGTGTCACAGTTGGCTCCAATCAATAGTTCTTCCATCTACGGATGCCGCGTCGAAGATCGCATCTTCTTCTCGACGATGGTCGAACCAAGCGCGGTCAACCGCAATCGCCAAGTCCGAATCTACGGCGGCAACCTTCCCGGCGGATGGCACTCGCCGCTTGGCTGGAAAAAAGATGCGTGGCCCATGGGACTCTTCCAGTACGGCAATGCGTTCCTGCCCGACGGCGCGAACAGCACGCCCTATCTAGCCGTGAGCACGATCGCAGTGGAAGAGGATGACACGGCGACGTCGCTCTACGCGATCAAGAAATTCGAAGCGTGACTCAAAGGGCGCCCTTGATCGAATCTGCTCAACATGCTCAGCTGAGATGTTCTTCTTAGCGACCTTTGCGGATTTTCTTCGCGTCCTTTGCGTTTAGGTTTTGGTCTGCCCCCAAAAGCGCACTGGTTGGTCGCAAGCCCGACCCCTCCCGTAATATGGACAGCGAGCCCGTGCCGAGTCTCCGCTACTACCGCCGCATCTTCAGCGCCTACCTTCTCGGCGGCAAAAGCCATCTCACGTTCTGGCACGAGACTCCTGCGGAGAATCCCAACGCCACCCCGGGCGAACTCGGCGAATACTACATGCTGTTCGCTGAGAAGGCCGACTACCACGGCTCCTACGACGCCTCCGGCGTTCCACAACTCGACTATCACGGCCACATCGGTCTGCAATACAACCCGATCGCCATTGCCCAATATGGCCTGGGAAACTACAACTTGTTTCGCCGCACCTCCGATCCTGAGCGTCGCCGAAAATTCTTCGTCGTCGCCGACTGGCTCTGTTCGCACCTGGAGCGAAACGCGGGGGGACTCGCCGTCTGGAATCATCACTTCAACTGGGAATATCGCGACACGCTCAAAGCGCCGTGGTACTCGGGCCTGGCGCAGGGGCAGGGAATCTCGCTGCTGGTGCGCGCGCACAAGGAATCAGCAGACCCGCGCTATCTCAACGCGGCGCAGTGCGCACTCGAATGCTTCTACAAACCCACGACCGAAGGCGGCGTTGCCTTCACCGATGATTCCGGCAATCTCTGGTTTGAGGAATACATCGTGAGCCCCCCGACGCACATTCTGAACGGATTCATCTGGGCATCGTGGGGAATCTATGATTACTACCTCGCGACTAAAGACAACTCCGCGTACGAGCTTTTCTCCCGCGCCGTCCGCACCTTACTGCAGAATCTCGACCGCTACGATTTAGGATTCTGGTCGCTCTACGAGCAATCCGGCACGCGGCTGCCTATGGTGGCGAGCACTTTTTATCACCGCCTGCACATTGTCCAGTTGCGCATCATGCATCGCCTGACCGGGGAAGAAAAGTTCTGCGAAGTTGCCGATCGCTGGGAGAGTTACCTCCACAGTCGCACCAACCGCACTCGCGCCCTTTGCTACAAAAGCGCATTCAAACTCTGCTACTACTAGGCACGCTCGCCTACTCAACGCACGCTCTAGGCCCGATGTACTATGTGGAATAGTTGCTTGCGGGCCCAAAATCCCGTGGAATGGCACTTCTGGGCCATTTCATAGTTAATAACTGTCGACTACTCTCATCTCCCCCCGTTTGGCACGCCCGCGTTGACCAGCAACGGCAACCCGCGCCTGTCACCCAGCAACAGATTTCTTGCAGTCGACTTCTTTGGAGGTGTAGTTCCATGCAGGTTTCCCGGCCAGGCGCATCGGCCTTGCACATTCGGGCAGTTCGCGCTCTCCTGCTGACCGCGATTTTCTGTGCCTTTGTCTTTGCGGTGCCTTCGTACTCGCAGACTTTTCCCCAGGACGTGCTGACTTACCACAACAACAACTCCCGCACCGGGCTTGATCCTGCCGAGACCATTCTCACTCCGTCGAACGTCAGCACGGCGAGCTTCGGCAAGATTCTCAACCTTCCCGTCGACGGCCACGTCGATGCCCAGCCGCTCTACCTCACGTCCGTCACGGCCGGCGGGGTCAATCGCAATCTCCTGATCGTCGCCACCGAAGCCGACTCTCTGTACGCTTTCGATGCCGATACCGGAGTCAAAGTCTGGCGCGTCAGTATGCTTCGCACGGGCGAAACCGCCGCCGACAATCGCGGCTGCGGCTCAAAAGCTCCGAGCATCGGAATACAGTCCACTCCCGTCATTTTCCGCCCCAAAACCGGGGACCCAATCATCTATGTCGAGTCCATGTCGAAGGACGCCGCAGGCAACTACCATCAGCGCTTGCATGCCGTAGACGCCACCAACGGCAGCCAGGCCGGCCACACTGCAGTTGATATTGCGGCTTCGTTCCCCGGCACGGGGGACAATAGTGCCAACGGAAGGGTGATCTTCGATCCCGGTCAATATCGCGAACGCGCAGGTCTGACCCTCGTCGGCCGCACCGTCTATCTCGCCTTCGGCTCGCTATGCGATGTTCGTCCTTACACAGGATGGATCATGGGCTACAACAGCGCGACATTGGCTCAAACCACGGTACTCAATGTCACTCCCAACGCTGATGAAGGAGGCATCTGGGGCTCTGGAGCGGGTTTGGCTGCCGACGCCGATGGCAACATCTTCTTTGCCGACGGCAACGGAGATTTTGACGAGACGTTGAACGCCGCGGGCTTTCCCGCGTATGGCGACTACGGCAACGCGTTTCTCAAACTCACTACCGCTGGCGGGCTCGCCGTCGCCGACTACTTCGAAATGTACAACCAGCTTGGGGAGAACGGTCAGGACCTCGACCTTGGATCTGGTGGAACCGTGCTGATCAGCCCGAAAGACTCCGGCGGCAAAGTCTGGCAACTCGCCATCGCCGCGGGCAAGGACTCTAACATCTACGTCGTCGACCGTACTAACATGGGCAAGTTCAATACGACCAGCAACAAGATTTATCAGCAGCTCACCGGTGTTCTGCCCGGCGGAATCTGGTCCATGCCTGCTGTCTACAACGGCCGCGTCTACTACGGTCCGGTAGCCTCAACGATTCTCGCGTTCCAGATCCAGAATGCGAAGCTGCTGGCGAACCCCGTGGCAAGGAGTCAACCCACTTTCGTGTACCCCGGAACTACACCCAGTGTCTCCGCGAATGCAAATCAGAACGGCATCGTCTGGGCTGTCGAGAACTCGAATCCGGCAGTGCTCCACGCCTTCGACGCCAGCCTGAACGAACTCTACAACTCCAACCAGGCTACCAACGGCCGCGATCAGTTTGGCCCCGGGAATCGATTCATCACTCCTACCATCGCCAATGGCAAGGTGTACGTTGGCACGACGAACAGCGTCGCCGTCTTTGGCCTGCTTACGGATAAGTAGGGACGCCCAGTCATTGTGCGTGCCCCATGTTCCGCCACGTCTGCGAGGCATGGGGCTCTTGATTTCCTTGCCCGCCTCCGCACGCACGAGATCGCCCGAATGGCGAAATGATTCCGCGCTATCTCGAAAGCCGTCTGATCGGTTACCTTCTACATTCGCGTGAAAATCCTCTACGTCTCGCAATACTTTCCGCCGGAGATGGGCGCCCCCGCCGCCCGCGCCGCCGAACTCGCTTTTCATTGGGCTGAGGCGGGCCACGATGTCTCCGTGCTCACAGGATTTCCGAATCATCCCACCGGCGTCGTTCCGGACGAATGGCGTCCCCGCCTGCGCCGCGTCATCTACGGGGAAAAGATCGGGAGCGTGAATGTATACCGCACCTGGCTCTGGGCGCTGCCCAACCGCAAGTCGCATGAGCGCATGCGCAACTACGCGTCGTTCTGCATCTCCGCCGCATTGCGCGGCATGACGATTCCACGCCCCGATGTCGTCATTGCCACGTCCCCCCAACTCCTCGTCGGGTTGTCAGGATGGTGGCTCGCCTTTGCTCGCCAGGTTCCATTCGTCTTCGAAGTGCGTGATCTCTGGCCCGAATCGCTTGTCGCGGTCGGCGCCGGCAGGGAGGATTCCTTGCTCTATCAAGTGCTCGGTGGAGTCGCACGATTTCTCTACCAGCGCGCCGACTGCATCGTCGTCGTGAGCCCTGCGTTCAAGGACCAACTCACGGGGCGCTGGCGCATTCCCGCAGAAAAAATTGCAGTCGTCGAAAACGGAGTCGAGACCGATCTTTTCTCTCCACAGCCAGTCGCTGCGGACCAAGCGCTGCGCAGTCAACTGGGAGCTGACGGCAAGTTTCTGGTCAGCTACATCGGCACGATGGGCAACGCCCATGGGCTCGAGACTCTGCTCGATGCTGCCGCTCAGTTACAGCACGAGGATCCCGGCGTGCGATTCCTTCTGGTCGGCGAAGGCGCGGAGAAGGAGCGAATCAAAGCCCTCGCCCAATCGCGCAAACTCGCGAACGTTGACTTTCTCAACCAGCAGCCCCGCGAGAGAATCCCGGCGCTCATTTCCGCCTCCGATGCATGCCTCGTTCTTCTGAAGCGCACTGATGTTTTCAAAACCGTGATCCCTACCAAGATGCTGGAATTCATGTCCTGCGCCCGCCCCGTGATTCTCGGCGTTGAAGGCCAGGCGCAACAGATCATCCAAGACTCCGGAGCCGGAATCACGATCCAGCCAGAAAGTGCTGAAGCACTGTCTGCCGCGATCCATCAACTGGCAGCTGATCGAGAATTGGCAAATCGTCTGGGACAAAAGGGAAGGGAATACATTCTTCAGCACTTCTCGCGTGACCGGACCGCGCAGAAATACATCGAGGTCCTTGACACGATTGTGAAGAATGCGGAGGCGGAGGAACCCGCCTGACTACACTCGCGGCGAAATTCACCGCCCGCCCGACTAATGCACCGTGTACACGGTCACGGCCGTCGCCAGCGTAACCGCCGCTTCGGCGGACCTTGCGGCGATCACTTTGCCCGCACTGACCGGTACAAACAGAATATCGTCCGCCTGCAACGTTACATCCGGAGCCTTGGCTTCCAGCATCTTCTTGAGATGAAGCGGAGTCTCCGTCATGCCCGTGGGGCCTTTGCGAATAATACGCGCGGCTCCCATCTTCGCCGTATGATTCGTACCGCCCGCCAGCGCCAGCGCCTGTAGAACTGTCAGCGATCCGTTGTCCACCAGGAATCCGCTGGGCCGGCCCACGTCGCCGACCACATAAATGATGGGTGCTCTAGGCACCGTGATGGTATCTCCGGGCATGATGTCGATATTTCCGCTGACATCATCAGCCAGATTCTGCGGAAGCGAAACTCGAATCGGCTCCGTTTCGTTTCTCCGAATGACCCCAATCTTCCGCGACGAACTGGTGGTGAAGCCCCCGGCTTCCGAAATGACGTCGTAGAGTTTGTGGTCAGGCGGGTCCGCGTAGATACCGGGCCTGGCTACTTCTCCTAAGACCGATACCCCTTGCGAGGTCGCCTCATCTACAAAAATCGTGACATGCGGGTTGCGGACGAATCCCCCAGACTCTAATCGCTTCTCGACCACGCTTTGCGCTTCTTCCTGCGTTAGGCCTCCGACATGGACATAGTCGATCAGGGGAAGATAAACGTCCCCCGAATTACCGATGCGAGCCTTCGTCGATAGCTCCGGAACGTTGTACACGGTTAATTCGATCAAGTCCCCGGGGCCCAGTTTCACAACCTGTCCTTGTTCCGGGATGTCCTTCGCCGGTTCGCTTACTGCCGGAACTGAGTTTGGCTCTGAACCCTTCCGTCCTGAACTCGATGCGGCTCCCGACACAGGCGTTGCGGCGCTTGGAACCGGCTCAGCTGCTGAGGGATTCGAGGGCGGTCTGCTCGGAGTGTTCTGACTACCTCCGACGGGCTGCTGGGCAGCGAGATCCCCGACGATAAAGAGTGATGTTGCAAGGACAACCAGCAGAAAGTGGCCGCGGAGGATGAACCTCGATATGCCCGACTCCATCAACAGACCCCTGATTAGCGAATGAGAATTTGACCAGCAGTTTAGCACAGCAGAGCGGGATGCAGGCCCGCTATACTTGCGCCTTTGCATTAGTTTTCCACAGGTTTTTCGGTGGCAGAGATTGAAAGTTCCATTCTGGTACTGCTAGAGTCTCTCTCACCTTCAACTCCATTGGGAATCTGTTCACTAACTATTAACCAGGGGTCCCAGCTGCGATACTTCCTGAAGAGTTCGTGAGAGTGCGGAGTTCGTATGCTGTGCTGCAAAGGGTGCAAGCCGGGGTGGCCTAGTTGACGCTCATTTTCCTCGGAACCTTTATTCTGGCGTTGTTTTCCGCGTTTGTCCTGACGCGGTACGTTCGTGACTTTGCGAACGCCCGCGGTTGGGTTGCAGTCCCTACACAAGAGCGCCACCTGCACTCAAGTCCTCTGCCGCGGCTCGGCGGCGTTGCCATTTTTCTTTCCTTTTCCGCCTGCATGGGCGTGGCTGCACTCTGGGTCTTGCGCCATCCTGCCATGCACAGGGCGCTCTCTCTCAGGACGGTCGCCACCATCCTCGTCCCGGCCTCGCTGGTCTTCCTGTTAGGCGTCTACGACGATATCCGCGGCGTAGGCCCTTACTTTAAGTTTTCAGTCCAAGGCATTGCCGCCACAATGCTCTTCATGGGCGGTCTGCGGATCGTCAATATCCCAGTCATCTTTGGGGATCGGGGCCTGCCCTGGTATGTCGGATTGCCCTTTACCGTTCTCTGGGTGCTGGCGATCACCAACGCGTTTAACCTGATCGACGGCCTCGACGGATTGGCCGCCGGATCCGCCCTGTTCTCGACTCTGGTGGCTTTTGTAGTCGCCTTGCTCAATGGCCAGTCGCTGATCACGGTCATGACTATCGCCTTGGCGGGAGCGATCCTCGGCTTTCTGCGCTACAACTTCAATCCCGCTACGATCTTCCTTGGCGACTCCGGCAGTCTCTTCATCGGATTTATCTTGAGTGCCTTGGCCTTGGCCGGCGCGCAAAAAGCACCGACCATCGTTGCCGTCGCGATTCCGGTGGTTTCTTTCGGCTTGCCGATTTTGGAAACGTCGCTCTCGATCGTTCGCCGCCTTATTAGTGGACGCCCTGTCTTCACCGCCGACCGCGAACACATCCACCACAAGCTGCTGCAGCATGGCATGACGCATCGCCAGGTCGTGATCCTCCTTTACGGAGTCTCGGCAATCTTCGCCATGTTGAGCTTGTTCTTGTTGTGGCCGACCGGCAGTTCGCTCGGCTTGGTGCTTGCTGTGTTGGGCATCGGCATCTGGATCGGAGTCCAGCACCTCGGCTATCTCGAATTCGGTGAGTTGGCGCGTGTCGCACATCGCACCCTCGACCAGCCTCAAATCTTCGTCAACAACCTGGCGATCCGGCGCGCCACGGAAGAACTCAAAGTTGCGCGCGATTACGACCAGGTTCGACGGATTCTACTCGCCGCCTTCGGCAGCAACGATTTCGACAGCTTCGAACTCAAGCTGGAATTGCTTATGGGAGAAGCGGCCCCCGGAGGAGCGGCGGAGGCGGTTCAGGCGCGTCGCGGTGGGCCCGCCTTGCGTTGGCAGAAGCCCGGCATTCCGAAGGCCCTCGACGGTGCGGCCGTATGGACGATTGCTCTCCACCTGCTCAGTTCCAGCAACCGGCATCGGGGCACACTGTTGGTCCACCGTCTCTATTCTCCGCGGAACCTGCAGGTTGACATCAATCTGCTAACCACCGCATTCCCCACCGCGCTCGCCGACGCCCTCGATCGGACGCTGGCTCACTCCGCGCAAGTGATTGCGCTCCCCGATCAAGACACGACTCTCATCGCCGCCCAAGCCGGGTAACCGTACCAACATTCTCTTGGGGATTTACGACGGCGCCCCGTCAGGTGCGCTTCCACGCCGGCTCCGAAGGGTACCCTCAAAGCAGATGTCCAAGGGTCCAAAGTCAGGCCCAACGCCCGAAGCCAATATCCAAGGCATTTGTCCCGGAGGGACATCCGAGAATAGCCCGGCGTTTCGAACGCCGGGAAATCCAGCCATCGACGGAAAAGCGTCCCGGATGGGACGCCTGAAATGTGCCTCGACGGACGCGCGCATTGAAATCACGCGCACGAACCTGAGCCTCTAAACAAGAAGGGCGAAAGGGGGAGGATTTTCTTACAGCTTGGCGCTGGCGTAAGAGTTGATTTCGCAGTTCAGGCAAACTTCTTCAAATGCAGGCGCTGTCCATTGCATTGAGATAACCCCCAGTAATCGTTACGGCGGATGAGCCGGCAACGTCTTGTAAGAATAGCCCACGCTGCCCATGAAATCAAGACTCCCGGCGAATTAAAAACCGCCAAAAGCCTTGTCCCAGACGCCGTTTCAGATGCTACGCCGCCTAAACAGGTTGCAACAATCTGCACACGAAGATTTTCGCTCGGAACTCCCTCGTGCCGACTTCGCGTCTGTCGGGTAACGGCTCTTGCTTTGGAATCCCCCCCCTGCAATTATTAGCGACTTTTCCACACGAGGAACCACTACCGCTACTGTTTCCCGTTTCGGGAACTGTTTACCTTCATCACCACCGCAATGGAAGCGAGGAATCAGCACTCATGTTTGGTAAGACACTCTATGGCTCGACTTTCAAGGACGTTAATTTTGTCCCTCTGCAATCTGCCACATTTTGTGTCCAGTGCGAGCTGATCAGCACCAACAGCAAGCCATATTGCCTGGCGTGCGGCAGCCATTCGCTCATTGGACTCTCTCGCGTGCTCGGCGGATCTCTGCGGCACCAGCAGACCGCGCACCTCATCACCGACACCGAACTCGACAGCCTCGTCCGCGATCTGCTGCGCTCCGTGCCCGATCCGGCGGTTCACAGCATCGACGACCAATTCATCAGCGATCGTTCCCGCATGCCGTCGCTCGCCATGCGCAGCCAACTCCGCGTGGCCAACGCTGCGCATCCGGCATCTGGCTTCCACGCCGTATCGTTGAGCGACACAGACACCGAAATCCACGCCGCCGAACTCGACCTTGAACCCGCGATCAGCGCCATCACCGAACGCGCCCAGCACCTGACCGGCGCCACCGGGGCCGCCATTGCCCTCCGCGCCGGGGACGAAATTGTCTGCCGCGCCCGCACCGGACGAACCGCTCCCGATCTCGGAGTCCGCCTGCAAACTGAATCTGGAATCTCTGCCGAAGCGGTCCGCTCCGGAGAAGTCATGCTTTGCCATGATGCCGAGCGCAATCCGCGCGTTGATTTGGCGAGCTGCCGCCGGCTAGGCGTCCGCTCCATTCTCGTCTCGCCGCTACGCCACTATCGCCGGACCCTAGGCATCTTTGAAGTCTTGTCGTCTTCTCCCGGAGCCTTCGACGAGCGCGACGTCGCCACCATGCAACTGCTCTCCAGCATGATGGTTGCCGCCATCTCCCGAATCTCCAGCATCAAGCAGGCCGATCTGCTCCGTCGCGCCGGCTGATCAACCAATTCTTTCTGTTCCTAGTTGAGTTGGGAATTCGAATGGCACCGAGGCTGACTTCTTTGCGCCCTTTGTGCTCTTAGCGTTTCAAGCTTTCGCCGTTCGCGCCCCACATTGCCCCCATTCAATACGCCCAATAAGGCCCGTTCCCGCCCGGCGTGCTCTTGCCCTCGATCGCCGTAAACACATTCCGACCGTAAAAGAACGGCAGCCCCCAATCGAAATCCTGCCCCGGCCCTCCTAGCGTGCCGAACACGAAATCCGCCGGATTGGCGAACAGCGTTTCAGCATTGCCGACGCTGAAGTTTACGGTACCGCTGGCTCCGTTCGCGCCTTGGTTGGTTGCCGACAGGTTCTCGGTGCTGCCCGGACAATAGAATCCACTCGCCGACCCGCAGTCTGGAATCCCAGTCGTACTGCTGTCGAGAAAGAAATATCCATTCGAACCGCTGTCGATGAAGCTACTCGAATACGCTTGCCCTTTGTAGCTCGTCGTGAAGTTTCCGAAATCATCGACCGTGTAAACGGTAGCTCCGCTCATCGCGTTGTTCGCCTGCGTTCCGATCCCGAACACAAGCGATCCGCTAAGGCTGGCCGCCGGCGCGCTCGAAGCCGGCAACTCAATAACGACTCCATTATTGTCGCTCGCGAACATGGCCACCGGATTCGGCACTTGCTGCGCCAGCGGTTCGGCCGCCACCTGGCACACCGACGACGGACATTGGTAATACAGCCCCGGATTCGACGCGCCACTCAACGCGCACGCCGGACCGCAATCCTGCGCGAACAGCCCAACGCCAAGCAATCCATTCGCTCCTAGCGCCTGCAAACTGTTCATCGACGGCACGCCGAAATTCGTACAGCCGCTCGGTACCGGAAACGCCGTCTCGTTGATTGCCTGAATCGGCACCGAACTCGCGCTCTCGCCACCAACCTGAATGTCGGCAGTTTGCACCGGACCCCACGTGAATCCGCTAAGGAAGGGAAGACACTCGGCCACCGGTCCGTTCGTACCATTCTGCTGAGGCAGTGAAACCGTCAGGACGGATGACAGAAGCCGCAGCCCCGACGAGCCCGTGTCCACCAAAACGTTTGGAATCGTCTGACACGTCGAAGTCCCTGGAGTGCACACCGTAACGCTGACAAACAGTCCATTTGCATAATTCCCGTCTGGGCCGCCATTCACAGAAATCGGGACGACGTTCTGTCCCGTCGACGCGATCGTATTCATCTTTGGCGAACTGCTTCCGCCGCAGCCGACTGCCACCATCGCGGAAGCGGACACAACAGCGATCAGGCAACCACGCAGCTTCGTCATCGGATCGCCTCCGCGCTCGTCCCCTCCGGCACCATGTCGGGCACATAAGCGTGACCTGCGAACGAACGAGGATGACCGGACACACTCACGACGAGCCCCGGCAGCGACACGTGAATCGGCCGCCGGCCTGCACGCCCGTTGTTCTGCGTCTGTACTGCCTGCTGATATTGTTCGAAGTAACTGCCGAGCAGTTGATGGAGATCCGGCGCCCACGGCCCTTGCCAGGCCACGCCGAACACCGTCCCAGACGCCGACACATATTCCCTTACGACGATTCCGGTCGGCGCCTGTAATTCGTGCACCGTATAGCTCGCAGCGCGAATGCTCCGCAGGCTCGCCTGCATGTGTCCCTGATCCGCCTGCACAGAAGCCACACTCCCGCCGAGAGCCGCGAACACGTGGCCCGGAAGTGCGACCATTACCAATGCAAATACAACGCCGCCGACACACCGCCCCGTATGTCCGGCGAGCACGGACAAAATTTTCTTCACGACCCCTCCTCGTGGCGCGCGGGGTTGCGTACGGTATGAGTGGGCAGACTCGCGCCGGGTTGCCACTGCGCGGCTCAGGTGTTTACCCGATGGAAACGCCCAGTCAATGCGAGGCCCTCCCCCGGATGTACCACCCATTTCCAGCGTCTTTTGCCCGCCAAAAGACTTCTTGCTACTTTTCCACGATCCCGCGCTAATATGGTGCAGCACAACTACGGGCCCTGCCCATGGCTGTTATGACTTCGCCGCTGAGAACCATTGTCCCCAACCGTCGCCGGCGTGTCCGCCACAAGATCCAGACACCCGCGTACGTCACATTCACAACCGAATCTAGCGACACCACGCTCGACCTTCACGAGATTGTCGATATAAGTGAAGAAGGCGTCGCCATTCAATGCATCACGCCGCTCGAGGCGAACCGGACGCTCAGTCTCTGCCTTGATCTCGCCGAATGCGACGAACACATCTACACCACCGGTCGCGTGGTTTGGACCAACCCTTCGGGACGTGCTGGCCTTCGTTTCTCCGAGGTGCCCGCAACGTCTTTGTCTCACCTGCGCGAGTGGCTTTTTCTGAATGCGATGGCGGGCGTCGCTAACTCTGAGGCTGGCCTCACCAGCGCCACAAATATCGCTCCGCGGCCCGACTACACCGACACTCTCTCCGCCGTCACCGCCGTGCAGCGCGAGGTGGAAGCGCTCGGCGCCGATTTGTCCGGGGCTCTGCAATTGATCGCCAGTCGCGCGCAAACTCTGGTTCGTGCGTCCGGGGCCGCGATCGCGCTCAGCACTGCCAACCCTGACACCATGGACTGTCACGCCAGTGCAGGTCCGGGCGCTCCGCCCGTTGGCGCGCGTTTGCAGGTGGGATCAGGCTTCTCCGGCGAGTGCGTGAAGACCGGCCGCTTGCTGCGTTGTGACGACACTGAACTCGACTCTCGCGTCGATCGCGAGAGTTGTCAGGCTTTGGGAATTCGCTCCATCCTCGCCGTGCCTGTTCGTGTCGGCGAGAAAGCGATTGGAATTCTCGAAGTATTTTCCGAACAGCCGAATGCCTTTTCCGAAGGTGACAGCCGCGCGCTGCAGCGCCTCGCCGAGACGGTTCTCGCGGCGGTGAACCGCGCCGCCCGCGCCGAGGATCTCCCCACGCTCGATCCTCCAACGCCAGCCGATCGCTTCGCACCCACGCCCGGCAGTGTTCTCTTTGCGTCTACGCCGGGGGAAGAAAATAAATCAGAGAATTCAGAGCACAAGAGCATTGGCGGCATCAGCCTGCCGCGTTCTCATCTGATCATTCTTGGCGTGACCGCAGCCGTGATCTCCGTGGTGCTCGGCTACAGCGCCGCTCCACTCATCCAGAGCAAGCTCCACGAGGAACGGTCGGCGAGCCATCTGCAGACGGTGCTCGCATCCTCGCAAGCGCCCAAGTCTGACGTCGCTCTTGCGCTGCCTACCGTCGAGACCGCCAGCATCGATCAACTCCGCCAAATGGCCGAGAAGGGCAATCCCGCTGCTGAGAATGCGCTCGGCCTTCGCTACTTTCAGGGCAGTGAAAAAGATGGAATCGCGCAGAACGAGAAGGAAGCGTTCCGCTGGTTCAACAACGCAGCCGAGCACGGAAATCCGCAGGCGCAGTCCAAACTTGGCTTCCTGTACTGGAGCGGTCGCGGCGTCCCCAAGGATTTGAATAAGGCCTATTTCTGGACCGTAATCGCCCGGGCCCGTGGGGACGAAGGAAACCGCGAACTCGCAGCCGTCTTGGCCTCCGGCATGACCCGCGCCCAAGCCGCCGCGATTCAGGAACAAGCCAGCCTCTGGCTCCAGCGCCAGCCTTCCACCGCCAAACCAGATCCCGGCCACTAGAAGAGATTTCAGATGTGAGATTTAAGATTTCAGATTGCAATTCCTTCGCGGCATCAATCTGCAATCACAAATCTGCAACCTTAGATCCCTCCCGCGCCTCAAGCCGGCGCTAAAATAAGCTGAGACCGCGAACTGAGAACTGACAACCGAGAACTGAGAACTGCCCAAGTGTCCACGCTCCGCACCATCCTCGACGAACGAGTTCGTGAAGCCGACGCCTCTCTCTACGAAAAACTCGACGACAACCGCGTCCGATGTTTTTCGTGCGGCCACTGCTGCCCGATTCCTGAAGGTCAGCCCGGCGTCTGCAAAGTTCGCTACAACCGCGGCGGCACGCTCTATGTTCCCTGGGGATACACCGCCGGAATGCAATGCGACCCCATCGAGAAGAAACCTTTTTTCCACGCGCACCCCGGCGCGCTCGCCTATAGCATCGGCATGCTCGGATGCGACCTGCACTGCGGCTACTGCCAGAACTGGGTCACATCGCAGGCTCTGCGCGATCCAAAAGCGGTTTCGCCGCCGCTCGATGTTTCACCCGAAATGCTCGTCCGCGACGCCATCGATCAAGGCGCGAAAGTTCTGGTCAGCACCTACAACGAGCCGCTGATCACCAGCGAGTGGGCCGTCGCCGTTTTCAAAGAAGCGAAGTCGGCCGGACTGCTCACCGGATTCGTCTCCAACGGTAACGGCACGCCGCAGGTGCTCGAATACCTGCGTCCTCATCTCGATCTCTACAAGGTTGACCTTAAGAGTTTCGACGACCGTCATTACCATGAACTCGGCGGCCGCATAGGTCCCATCCTCGACAGCATCCGCCGCATTTATGAGATGGGACTCTGGCTCGAGATCGTCACGCTCCTAATCCCCGGCTTCAACGACTCTCCCGACGAACTCCGGCGCCTCACAGAATTCGTTGCCAGCGTTTCGCCCGACATCCCGTGGCACGTCACCGCCTTCCATCAGGATTACAAAATGCAAGGAGAAGATCAGCGCGACACCACCGTCGAAGACCTGCTGCAAGCCGCCGCGATCGCCCGCGAATCCGGTCTTCGCTACATCTACGCCGGCAATCTTCCCGGCATGGTCGGCCCCTGGGAAGATACGCGCTGCCCGCAATGCAGCGAAACTCTAATCCGTCGCTACGGCTATCACATCGAAGAGTACCGCCTGACGCCCGACGGCCACTGCCCCCGCTGTGCTCACCAAATCCCCGGTCGCTGGTCGCCAAAATTCGACGGTCAAATCTCCTCGCTCCCTTTCCTCCCGCACAAACGCTCCCGTTTATTTACAATCACAAGTCGTTAACCCGTGTGGCGACGGACGCATTCGTCCGTCCGGCCAGGGCGAAGCCCGGCCGCACCGGAATAGCCCAATTCATGCGGAACAATTCGATCCTATCTGTGACTGCACTACTTCTTCTCTGCTCCTGTTCTCCGCGCGATTTCCTGACCCGCCGTCTCGCCTCCGACCTGATCTCCACGTCTTCGGCCTTGAAAACGCCGCAGCGGTACGTTCTGCAAACCGGAATCATCTCCAATCAGACTTACCTCGCGCCCGAATATCCGGTGCTGCAACATCACGGGTGGATTACCGCGACATCGGCAAAGTGCCCGCCCACGCTCGTCCCTCCGCCTTGCTGGGACGTTCTCCTCACTCCTTCCGGCGTCGACACGATTCACACCCTGGTCTCCACCGAAGAAGCGAGCAAGCCGTCGATCACAATTCCGGTTGCGAAAAGGGAATTCATCGCCGTCACCGGCATCAGCAAGCAAGGCAACGTCGCCGACGTCAACTTCACCTGGAAATGGGTTCCGCTGAATGAGATCGGCGCCGCGCTCTACTCGGGCGAACAGCGCTATGAATCCACCGTCGGCTTTCGCGAATACGACGACGGATGGCGCGTCGTCCAAACCGCTGTTCGCCCGGGCCAGACCATCGACGACGCGCTCAAAAACGCCGAGCCCGCGCCGTGACGAATCCTTCGCAGCCGGAACCGCCCGCCTGGCTTGCGACCGCCACGGCCTGGCTAACACCGCGCCGTCTTCGCGCGCAAGCGATCATCCTTGCTCTCTGCCTCTGGGGAGTTTGCGCCGTCGACTTCGCGACTCCGGGTCTCTTTGATCGCGCCGGCAACATCAAATTTCAGGACTTTCTTCAATTTCCCATCGCCGCGCGTCTGATCGCGCAAGGTCAGACCAGCGATCTCTACAACGATCAACTCCTCAACGAGCAGATCCGTTCAACCGTCGGCCGCGATACAAGCGTTTATCTGCGTTATTTTTACGGTCCGCAAGTCGCGCTTGCGTTCGTCCCCCTGGGGAGACTTTCGTTCCTCGCGCAAGCCGTGATCTGGATGACCGTCAGCCTGATGATTTATTTCACCTGTATCTATCTGCTCTGGAAATCGTGCGCTGCCCTGAGCCCATATCGAGGATTCGTAGCGCTCTGTGCCCTCGCCTATCCTCCGCTGTTCCATTTCTTCGTGCGAGGACAAATCTCCGCGGCGGTTCTGCTCTGCTTCGTCCTCGCGTACTTCGCATTCCAGGCGCGCCGCGAATGGCTCGCGGGCATCGCGCTCGGCTTCCTGGTTTTCAAGCCGCAGTTTTTGGTGGCAATCCCTCTCGTGCTACTTATGGCGCAGGCATGGAAGGCCGTTGCCGGGCTTGCGATCTCGGCCGCTACCCAACTCGTCCTGACGTTCCTCTACTTCGGAACCTCGGTGATGCGCGCGTACTTCAACATGCTGCTTCAAAGTGCTGCCAGTCCGCGCACGACCGAACTCATCCTGTCGCCGATTCAAATGCACTCTCTGCGCGCCTTCTGGGTATTGCTGATACCGTGGCCGCGAGCTGTCCTCGTGCTTTACACGCTCAGCGCGCTAGCAGTTATCGCGATCGCCGCAGCCGTATGGCGCTCGTCATCTTCGTTGTCACTCCGCTTTTCCGCGCTCATTCTCGCTGCAGTGCTGGTCAGCCCTCATATTTATATCTATGACCTCCTCGCCTTGGCTCCCGCCTTGCTGCTTTTGGCCAACTGGACCTTGAACAATCCGCATCACCCAAGCGCGCCCGCCGTGAAATTCCTGTCGTACTTGGCATTCGTTCTGCCGCTCTTCGGTCCGATCGCGCGCTGGACGCACCTTCAACTCTCAGTCCCAGTCTTCGCTGCGCTGCTCTGGACCCTATGGCGGACTCAACAAATGACCGGCAGTTCGTTATCCGAAAAAGATGCTCTCCCTAGTGAGTCTAGAGTGTCCTGACTGGTGTAAAGCGTTGCCTTCCTCTGTGTTCCCCCGTGTCCCCCGTGGTGAGAGAATTTGCCTTCACTTGATTCCCCCCGACACTGCGTTGTATAAACCTTCTTCCCACCGGGAACGCTATGCGAATCCAAAAAACTGCATTCGTGGTCGTGATTATCCTGAGTTCTGCCCTGGTTGTCGTTGCCCAGACCGAAGCCAAGCCGAAACCCAAACTCACGCTCGATGATTTCTTCAACTCCGTGGATTTCACCGCGCTCGAACTGTCGCCTGACGGCAACTCCGTCGTCATCGGCGCCGAGCGCGCCGACTGGGACCAACAAATCTTTCGCAGCGATCTCTGGCTCTATCGCGACGACGCGAAGTCGCTGATCCAACTCACGCAGTCCGGCCACGACTCGGAACCACAGTGGTCGCCCGACGGCCGCTGGATCGCCTTCGTCTCCGAGCGCAAGACCTCCGCCGACAAGAGTGCGAGACTCCGACGACTCTGACTCCGCCTCCGACGCGAAGGACGAAGGCGCCAGCCAGATCTATCTCATCTCGCCCGCCGGTGGTGAAGCCTTCCCCGTGACCGAGGGAGCGGAAGATGTTCACGCATTTTCCTGGTCCCCAGATTCGCAAATGATCTACTTCGCCACGCGCCAGCCGTGGACCAAGGCGCAAAAAGACGACTACAAGAAAGCATGGAAAGACGTCGTGCAATATCGCACCGCCGAGCGCGGCGACACGATCTTCGCGCTCGACGTGCAAGCTGCCATTGCACGTCACGCGGCCGCTCCCGCGAAGATTGAGAGCGATTCCGACAAAGAACCCGACCTCACTCCCGGAACGCACGCCATCTCGGCCACGTCCCTTCGCGTCGATCATCTCGCCACTTCGCCCGACGGTCGCAAACTAGCCTTCGTCAGCAACGCCGTCAACCAGCGCCAGGAGAAAGTCGAAGACGTGGAAATCTACGTAGTCGACCTCTCGAATGTGGCAGGGAACTCAGCGCTGGTTCAGCCGCGTCGCATCACGAACAATCAAGCCAGCGAAACCCGCCCGCGCTGGGCCAACGACAGCCGCCACATCTTCTTCAGCGTTGAAGTGGGAGATGTCACGGGACCTTACCGCGATCTGCAACCGCATCTGTATTGGATAGACGTCGACTCCGGCGCCATCGAGCAGTGGTCCAAGGATTTTATCGGCCCTGTCGAACACTATGTCGTTACCGCTGACAATGTGCTCGCGAGCGCACGCCTTGGTACTGAGGTTCAGGCCTATTCAGTCACAAAGCCGGCCGATCAACTTCACCGCATCTCGCAATGGCCCGGCACGTACGCGCAAATCGCCGTCGCGCAGCACTCGTCGAAAGTCGTTTTCGTCTATTCGAGCCTCGGCAAGCCCGCGGAAATTTATCTCGCCGACAGCGCCGACAAACTCGACCAAGCCCGCGCCATCACAAACTTCAACAAGAAACTTGCCGACGCGGATCTCCCGCAAGGCAAGCCTTACCAATGGAAAACCGAAGACGGAACCACGGTCGAAGGCATGCTGATCTACCCTCCCGGAAAATTTGAGGCGAAGCATCTGCCCATGTTCACGCTGATCCACGGAGGTCCCGCCGACGCAGACGGCAATCACTTCGAAGCCGACTGGTATCAATGGGCCGCGCTCGCCGCAACCAACGGATGGCTCGTCTTCGAGCCCAACTACCGCGGTTCCACCGGATACGGCGACAAGTTCCTCATGCAGATCGTTCCCGTCATCGTTTCGCGTCCCGGCAAAGACATTCTCGAAGGTGTCGATGCGCTCGTGAAGGACGGCGTCGCCGATGCCGACCATCTCACCGTCGGCGGCTACAGCTATGGCGGATACATGACCAACTGGCTCATCACCCAGACAACGCGCTTCAAAGCCGCCGTCACGGGCGCGGGCGCGGTCGAGCACATCGGCAACTGGGGCAACGACGACACCACCATGGACGATGCCTACTTCTTAGGCGGACGTCCCTGGGAAGCCCCGCAGCGCTATCATGACGAAGCCGCAATTTTCCAAATCAATAAAGTGAAAACGCCCACGCACATGGTCGCCGGAGCCGATGACATCCGAGTGGCGGTGTTGGAAGACTATCTGCTCGAGCACGCGCTCTACGCGCTTGGCATCCCCAACGCCTTGCTGGTGTTTCCCGGCGAAGGCCACTCTTTGGCCAAGAATCCCTGGCACGGAAAAATAAAAGTAAGAGAAGAATTGAAGTGGCTCCAAAAATACGGCGGCGTGCCAGCAGGGAATTGACCTCACTGCTTCGCGGATTGACACATAATCTGTGCCCACGTATACTGTGTTTATGAATATCACACTTTCCATCGACGAGCAACTCGTCGCTCGCGCTCGCAAGAAGGCCGAGGCTCTCGGCAAGAGCCTGAATCAGCTGATCCGCGACTACTTGCAAACGGTCGCTGGCGGAGACGATCCCGAGCGCAGCATTGATGAGTTCAAACATCTCTCGGGTCAAGGCCACTCGCGCGGATGGCGCTTCAACCGGGACGAAATTCACGACCGACAGAACGAAGCCCGGCAAGATAAGGCCCGACAAGACCATGCCCGCTCGTAGCTTCTTCGACACGAACGTCCTCGTCTACGCCGACGACAAGGCTGTCCCGGCGAAGCAGAGAAAAGCCGTCGATCTGGTGGCCGAGCATCGGCGTGCGCGAACCGGAGTCTTATCGCTGCAAGTGCTGCAGGAATATTTCGTCACGGTTACGCGGAAGCTGCAGGTGGACGTACGCATCGCCCGCCGCAAAGTCGAACTGCTGGCTGAGTTCGATGTGGCCTCTCCCGGAAGTCTCGGATATCCTGGCAGCGATTGATCTGCATCGGCTTCATGGATTTTCTTTCTGGGATGCCCTGATCTTGCGCGCCGCCAAGCAGGCGGGCTGCAGCGTGCTCTTCTCGGAAGACATGCAACACGCGCGCGAGATCGACGGCGTTCAGATCGTCAATCCGTTCGCCTAACGCGGCGGCCGCGGTACTCGCGTCCTTCGAGTTGGCTTCTACGCGAGAACGTTCAGGCTGCTGCCATTTCCGTAGATGCTTTCCAACAGCGAATTCGCGGTGTCTGTTGCTAGAAGAGCTGCTGCCCGAATCCAAGCGTGCTCAGCACACTTTGGACCATCTGCAGCGACTGGGATGCGGTATTGATTTCGGCGGTGATCGATGGCGAGGAGGTACCTTTTAGATCGTTCTGAACCGTGACGAAGGCCGACTGCGCGGTCGTAAGATCGCTGGAGTTCAGTGCGCTGCCGAGGGCCGCTAAGTCAGTCGAGAATTGGGAAGTGCTCGACGAAGTGCTGCCGCTGGCCGTCTCCAGTTGTTGCGAGATCTGCTGCAGGGTTTGAAACGCCGACTGCGCACCGCTCAGATCCCCTGAGGACAGAGCCTTCTGCAAAGTCTGCATCGTCTGCTGGAGCTGATTTGAGTCGCTTGACGAAAGAATATCCTGGCTGAGGCCGCTGGCTGAAATCGGTCCAATCGACATAGATCCACCCTGCCCGGGAGACTGAGCCTACGCTCCCTTGTCTTGACCATCGGCAGTTGGGCCGGAAAACTTTAGACCGTATTTCTGGTTAGGGAAGAGAATCTTGCGGACATTAGGAATTACTTAGACGCGACCCTCACGCCCTTGGAACTGGCCGCATACCGCGCGATGCCCTTATACAGCGCTTCGGCGATCTGCTCGCGGTATCCGTCTGAGCGCAGTTTCTGTTCGTCGGTGGGACTCGAGACAAACGAAACTTCGGCGAGAATTCCCGGCATCGCACTCTCGGTCAGGACGACGAATCCCGCTTCCTTGATTCCACGATCGCGCAGGCCCGGGTTTTGCGCGGAAAGAGTTCCATACAACGATCGCTGCACGCTTGCCGCCAGTCGTCGCGATTGCTCGATGCGCTCATGCAGGTCGGCTGCCGAGAGTTGGGCGGGAGCGGCAATCTTAGAGTTGCCCAAACTCGGCCGCGCGTCGACATCTTTCGCGCCAGCTTCCTTCGAACCCGGCGCAGAAAATATGTTCGTGTAGTACGTCTCCACGCCACGCGCCGACGGCAGATCGCTGTAATTGGCGTGCACCGAGATGAAGAGGTCGGCCTGCGCCTGGTTCGCAATCTCCGCGCGCTGGTCGAGTGGAATGTAGTTGTCGTCCTGCCGCGTATAGATTACTTCCATTCCCAGCCGGCTCTCGAGCAGCTTGCCCAGGCGCTGCGCGATTTCGAGCACAAGATCCTTTTCGAGCAGGCCGCGACGGCCCACAGTGCCCAGGTCCCATCCGCCATGTCCGGCGTCGACCACAATGCGCAGCTTGGGCACACGCGCCCGCAGTTGCAAATCTTCTTTCGTCGGCGGAGGCACCACGATCGCCATCAGCTTCTTCTGCGCATCGGCGTTGGGGAACAGGTTCACCGCGCCCTTGGGAGTCGCGCCAATCTTGCGCACTTCGACGAGCAGCCGATATGGATTGGGCTCGAGGCTGACTGAGAAATTCGAGTTGCCCTTCGTCTCCAGCACGATGCGCGTCATACCCGCGACAGGCTGCGCCACGCGAATGCGGTTGATCAGCGTGTCGCCCACATCGATTGATTTTCCGGCAAGGTCCGCGGCCAGCTGCGTGTCATGCAGATCGAAGTAGATGCGGTCCGGATTTGCCAGCCGATGCGCCTCATATTGCACCTGGTCTTCCAGGTCGAGGACGACGGTGCTGGAATCGGCGGACGACCAATGCCGGACTCCCGTGACCTTAGGGAACTTCGCCAACTCCTGCGGGGTCGCCGGCGAACTCGTGTCCTCGTTCGTGTCGGGAATCGCGTCTGAAGCCGTTGTTGGATTCGAAACGGCAGCCGGAGTCAGATTCGTAGCTGGCGCGGGCGCCGCAGCGCTAGCGGGCGCTTTGGGCGTGATCTTCTCCGTTCGCATCGTCACGCCGCCCAACTGTGTTTTCAGCTTCCACCACATTCCGCCGGAAAACGCCGCGGCGACGATCAGGCAGAACACAAGGACGAGCATGCCCGTCCGCGTTTTCGCTGGCTCCGTTTCCTCTGCGACGATATCCGGTTCGACTGCGGTCTGGGCGATGACGGACGTTTCGACTTCCGAAGACTTATCGAGTGCGGGTTTATCCAGAACCGCGGTCCGAGGAGCGGCCGCGATTTCTTTCGATGGCGCAATGTCAGCGACAAAAGTCGCAGTGGCTGCCACGACTCCCACTTTCGGCGTGGCGATCGACGACGCGCTTTTGGATGGAGCGACGGTCCGCGGAGCGACGGCGGGCGAAGTGATGACAGGCGGAGCCACGGTCGGTGGAGTAACAACCGGCGCAGCAGCGCTGACCGAAGGAGTGGCCTTCGGAGTATCGATTGGCGGAGCTACCACCGCCGGAGCAATGACCTTCGGAACGACGATCTGTGGGGCAGCGATCTGCGGAGGAATCACCGGCGCTGCTGCAGGGGCTTCAACCGAACGCGGAGCCGAATCGAGCTTCGTGGCGGCGACTTGCGCAGACTGGGCGAAGCGATCTTCATCCTCCGGTTTCAGGGCGCCCAGCACGAGTTCGGCGAGCAAGCTCAGGTTGCGGACGTCGCTTTCGTTAAACGCGAAAGGCCACGCCGAAAATGCTTCGAGCAAGCCAATCACGCGCCGCTTTCCGCATAACGGCACCGCGACCATGGACCGCGCGCCCAGCCTGCGGCACGCTTGCAAGTTCACTCGCGAATCCGTCTCCGTGTCGTCGCAGGTGACAATCTCTGCCATACGGAAACACGCGCCGGAGAACGCCGAGTCGCGGTCGATGCGCTGGCCTACGTCGGGCCGCACTGTGCCAGCCGAAGCGCGCAACACGATTTCGTCATTTTCGGCCAGCGCGATTGCCAGGCCGTCCGCGCCAGTGATTGCCAGTGCGCGTTCGGCCACGAGTCGCAGCACTTCGTCGAGAACGAACTGCTCGTCCGGTTCAAACTCCACAAAGGGAGCGCCTGCATCGAACCCGGCCAATCGAGCAGCCAGTGCCTTTCTCCGCCGCACCTGATCATGCAAAGCGGAAAATGCCAGCAGGGCCTGTAGAGCGTCGCGCTGCGACGGCTTGTCGCTGAAAGGATTCTGCTCAGAAAGGTTCTGGTCTGGAATATCTGTGGAGAGGCCCAGTTCCGGGTTCTGCCCACGCGGCCATGCGGGTGCACTCACTCCGGTGAGCGAAGTGGTCACTGCGAGGTCCGGTTTCGTGGGAGTCGTCGCCATCAAGACACAGTTCTCCTTTAAGTTAACGGGCTTTGCGGCTGGTTGCAATTACTCAAGGATTACTTTGGTAAGAAGTCCTTGTCCTTGGCTGCGTTTTCTTTTGCGCAGGTGCGAAGGGGAATGCAATCGCAAAGGTCGCCAAGAACAGCCGCTAAGGACGCTAAGAACATCCTCCCGAACCATCGCAGTTACTAATTCGTTATCAGCACCTCGCGCTAAGATTCGTAATACAGGGGCCTGGCCAAGCTGACTTCCTTCCCGGCGGTGGGTGTATGCAAGCAGGAGTATCTGCGGCGCGGCAAGCGCGGGCGCGGTACCGGCACGAAATCCGCGCACTGACTTACGTCATGCTCGACCAGGCGAACGGCGGCATCGTTCGCAACCTGACTCACAAGGGCATGGGAGTGAAGGCTGTGGCGGGAGTTCATCCGCGGCAACAAGTGCGTGTGCGCTTCGAATTGCGCCACCCGCGCCTGCGCCTCGAGACCGTCGGCGAAGTCGAGTGGGTCAGTCCGTCGGGCCAGTGTGGAATCCGTTTTTTAGGCCTGCCTTCGCGCACGATTCGCCAAATTGACGAGTGGATTTTCGGCAACCTGATCGAGGGTTCTGCACCGTACTCCGAGCGGAGTACATCCGTTTTCGGCGACTCAAGACTGGGCGAATCCAATTTGTCGTTTTCGTCGATGTGGGCGCTGCCAGAAGTCGCTGAGGTGGAAGACGGACTCGTGATTTCTCCCGCGCCTAGCAACGTGATTGCGTTGCCCGCGCGCGAGGAGTTCGCCGAACCGGCTGAGGTAGACGAGCCGAGCGTTCGACCGACGAAGCGAGTTGAGTTGGACTGGCTCTCGCGACCCCTCTCGGGCCGCAGTCTGGCGTGGACGATCAACACACTGGTGGTCGTCGCGGCGACGATGCTCTGTGTTCTGGTTTTTCTTTCCGTAACGCGCGAGCCGCCAAAGTGGCCGCTGGCTCTGGCATTCGGCGCCGCAATTTTCGTGGCAGCATCCTACTGGGGATTCTTCTGGCTATTTGGAGGTGGAACCCTGGGCTCAAGACTATCCCGCCTCGCCGCACACGATTCAGAAGAAGATGAAGAAGATGGAGACGCCCGTTTCCGCTGAAAGCCGCTGAGAACCGAGAACCGAGAACCGAGAACCGCTCTCCCCTAGTTCGCAAAGTACTGCTGCGCCAGCCACAGTTGCAGCGTGCGCTGCTGCTGCGGCGCCAGCTTCACGAACCGGATACCGAGATTCCCGCGCTTGTCCTGCCATGCAATTTCCGCTCGCGCTTTCAGTACCGATCTCGCGCCTGGCAGTTCGAATGAAACGTGCAACGGTTTGCTGGCTTCGACGTGGTCTCCAGTATGAATCTGCATTCCACCCTGGCTAACGTTGACGAGGTAAGCATCGGCCTGTTTGGCCGCTTTACCGTTTGCCTTGCTGGTCACCGCTACCGGCACTTCCAAGCCAGCGCGATGGTAGCGCAGGCGTCCGTCGAGGATCATGCTGCGCGCCGCTGAGAGCGTGCGCACCGCCTGTTCGACCGAGATCGGTTTTTCGAACGCAAACAGCGCGCCGGTGTCGTCGAGGCTGCTGGTGGATTGCGGCCCGCCCATGATCACCAGCGGCACCGTATTCGTCGGCTTGTCCTGCTGCTGCAGTTCGCGCAGGAACTGGCTGCTTCCGTTGAGATCGCAATCGACGATGAGGGCGTCGACCTTCGATTTGTTTAGCCGGGCCAGCGCCCGCTGCGGTTCGCCTTCGACGGCAACGTCCATGTGAAGCCCACCGAGGATGCACTCCAGAACACTAACTTCCTGCCAGTCGCGCGAAACCACCATCGAGGAAAGTGTCATGTGTTCACTCTAGCGATGGCGGTACTCTGGCCGTAGATAACTAACGTAACGAGGCAGGCGCTGGCCCTCCGGCCCAGATTTTTGCTTGGCGTGATACGGCACTCGCTTCTGCCGGACGAGTCAAAGTGTCCGCATGCAACTCCTCCATGCTGATCGCATGGACTTTCTGATCGGCGGTAAGCACAAACAATTCCTTACGGGCGGAAAGGAACTGGGCAAAACGCACGCGCGTGGCGAAGGTGAGGTGTTTTGGTTCACGCAGCGTCGCTGCGTCATAGATCACCAGGTTGTTGTCGCGATTGCTCACGCAGAAAAGCCCGGAGGCGGCATCCTGGGCCATGATCTCTCCGAACACTTGACCGACCCGCGCGCCCGTGGAGAAACGGTAGACCACGGTGCTGTCGAGCAGACCCTGAACCAGCGCAAAATCTCCAAAAGCCACAGCTCGTAAAGGCTTGGTCGATCGCCACCATCGACCATGGGGAACGTCGGTGACTACGCCTCGCAGGTATCCGCCCGAATGCTTGTCCAGAACCTCCACCAGGAACCCATTGGTGGGTATCTTGACAGCCTTTTCTTCGGCCGCGAGTTCGGGGTGAGCCTTGAGTTCGTGCGATCCGGGCCCTTCAAATAACGTAGCAAAAGTGATCACCATCTCGCTGGAGCCCGCCTCTGTAGTCAGGTCGGGAGCGGCATAGAGGGAATGGAGAGTCCAGAGCACCTGGTTCGTCTTGACATCTCTGACTTCAAAATCCGCGCTCTGTTGATAGTCCAGCCCCGAATCCACCGCCTTGAATTCCAGCAGCACGTCGGCTCGCTGTTCAGTCCGGTCGGCCGCTGGATAACCCAGCTTGAACGATTTCCCCTGTCGCAAGTCGATGAGTGCCTGGGCATGATCCTGTCCGCGATACTTCGGGAAGTTGGCGTAAAGCCGGTCGGCCTCGTCAAAGTAGCCGGCCGAAAAGGGACGCATCAACGATATCCGCTCGCCGGTCTCGGTGTTCCAGATGGCGCCCCGGCTCTTGTTCGAAAGCGCAAGGAATTTCCCATCGGCCGACACGCTGACCGCTGAGATGTCACCCAATTCGCTCAACGGCAGGTCGACACTGTCGGAATCCTTCGCTCCGGGTACGAGTCCCTGGCTGGTGAGAGCTACGCCCCCTTCCGGAGTCTCCGTCAGAACCGTTTTGTCATAAATATCCAGCGCTTCGCTTGCCATGGTGAATGGCACGTGGTCGTTGCTCATGTCGAGCACACCGAGTGCGGCGTCCTTCATCGGGGTCAACATGAGGTAATCACCGTGGGTGACGCTTCTGATCTCTTGGTCTCCCATGGTAAGTTGCTTGAGTTCTTTGCCGTCGGGAAAGCTATACACTGCGGACTTCTGCGGGTTGTCCCAGTTAACAATCGCAATGCGATCGTTGTTCAGAAAGGCGAAAGGCTTGCGGTCCAGCTTGGCTACTGCTCCCCCAGCCTTCAGAAACGCATGCTGGCCCAGGTCGTAGATGAGGGTCGTCAGTTCGTAATTGACCATGAGGCGCTTACTGTCCGGAGTGAACGCCCAGCGCACTTGCGGCCAATGTACCTTGCCCGTCCAATAAGGGCGGGCAAACTTGATATCGGCTGACCATTTATCGAAGGCATCATCCTGCTGCAGAATTACGTTTCCGTTATCGACATCCCATAGGGTCACGCCCAGTTGGTGCTCAGCCCGCGAAGTGTTCAAAATGCACGCCATGACGCGGCCATCTGGCGACAGAAGGTGAAACAGACACGGCCGGTAGTTAAGTACGTCGTGCGCTCCAATCAATTGTTGGGTAATCACGTCCCACTGCTCAACGCGCAGGCTTGGCGTGCTGAAAGAAATGCGCGCGGAATCGGGTGAGAACGAAGCGGGATCCGCATCCTCGGCGTCGATCTGGAAGAGTAGCCGGAATGGGGACCGCCCTAACACGAAGATGGTAGAACTGTCCTGTGCAAGGGCGTACTTGCCGTCGGCACTGAATTGGAGGCGGGTGAAATCTGACCGGAGTGGCGGGTTGAGCTGGGTTGCCTTGTCGTTCGCAGAGGTCACGTCGACAGCCGTCATGTCCGCGGCTACCCGCTGGCGCCACGCTAGAAACTCAGGTGGAACCGCCGCGACAAGCGCCGCACATCCTGCGGGTATCGCCGAAATACTCTTCAGAATAGCCCGGAGCCGTTGTTCGTTCGGCCGCGTGGTGTGGAAGATTTCTCCCATAAGGGAGCCCGATTTGCCCTTCGTCTGCGCCACCCGGTTCCAAAACTCCGCGTATGAACCTGGCATATAACCGGCCTTCATAAGCACCCAGACAGCGACGGCGTCCGCAACCTCCTGGTCCTTCTGGCCGGGATGCCTCCATACCCAGTTATTCTCCGCGTCGCGAAGGCGCTGCACTTTGTCGAAGATATCGGCCCGGTCGCCGACCGAGGTCACGTTCAGCGCATACTTCAGATCTGCCGTTGTTTCGATTGCCTGCTGGTGGACGAAGATATGACCGAATTCATGGGCCATGACACCAGCGATCTCGTCTTCGTTGGCTCCGGCGGTGATCAGTTTGCGGGTGAAGTAGACGTGGCCACCGGCGATGCTCCAGGCATTGACCTGCGTCGAATCCACGATCCTGTAATGGAAGTGGAACTCATTCGGCGGCATTACAGCGAGCAGCCGTTGTCCTATTTTCTCCAGATAGGCCGTCGCGGCTGGATCGTTGACGAAACGAACATGTGCATCGGCGATCTCGGCGTAGGCGTCGCCCAGATCCTGCTCCTGCTGAGCGTTGAAGATGTTTGTCGCAGTCGGTTTAAGGGCGCTGGGCGCCGCAGGACAACTTGCGGAGGCTTGAGCTTGGACCGATACAGTGAGACACAGTAAACTGAACAGACAGGCCAGAGTGCGCATAAGACCAATCCGACAAGGGCACAAAGTTCGCCCACAATATCACAGCATTTGCGAGTTTGCCACTGACTGCCGCGAAGGTGGCGCTCAGAAAGGTTCTGAGGAAGTGGCGTCGGGACTGTGTCGCCCTACGGTCGCGTCCCGCGCAGCATGGAGATGATCCCTACCCGGGCTGCGCCGAAGCACATGCCGGAGCCGAGAAGTTGCACAATGTCGACGGTGCGATACAGTTGGAAACTTGCACCTTGCGTCACCCGGTAAAATCCGGCGAAACGGATCAGCAGTGGAATAATCCAGATCGCGACCGGCGAACGATTGCCATTTACCATTGGGCCCTCCCCTTCGGAGACTCGGCCCGCCCACTTGCGGGGGCTCCAGGTTGTTGGATTGAACAGAAGAACTTGCGAGCGGTAGTATAGCGCCTCGCCGAACCTACCGACCGACGCCCGAAGTCTGAGGCCCGACGTCGCTCTTCCGATACCACTCCACCGTGCGCCGCAATCCCTCTTCGAAATCGACGGTGGGCTTGTATTCGAGCGCGGCCTCGGCCCTCGAAATGTCGGCCAGAGAATGCTTGATATCGCCGCCGCGGGCCGGTTCGTATTTGGGTTGTCCCGAATGGGACGTCATATCCTGCAATGCTTTGAATGTTTCGTTTAGCGTGACTCTGCGACCCGTGGCGACGTTGAAGACCTGTCCTGCGACACGGCTCGCGGGAGCGTGGCAGGCCAGCAGGTTCGCATCGACGGTATTATCGATGTACGTGAAATCGCGGCTTTGCTCGCCATCGCCGAAAATCGTTGGCTGTTCGCCGCGCAACATCTGCGTAATGAACTTCGCCAGCACTCCGGAATACGGCGACGACGGGTCCTGCCGCGGTCCGAAGACATTGAAGTAGCGCAAGGCCACGGTCTCAAGCCCGTAACAGCGGTAGAACGAAACCATGTAGTGCTCACTCGCGAGCTTGGCGACGGCATACGGCGAGATCGGATCCGGGCTCATGGCTTCGTGCTTCGGCAACGTGGGCGTGTCGCCGTAAGCGGACGATGACGCCGCATAGACCACGCGCTTCACTTTGGCATCGCGCGCGGCGACCAGCACATTCACCGTACCGTCGACATTTGCGCGATTACTGCTCAACGGATCGAGCACTGACTTCGGCACCGACGGAATGGCCGCCTGATGCAAAACGAAATCCACTCCAGCGCAGGCGTTGCGCATGGCGTCGAGATCGGCAATGTCGGCCTCGCGGAAGTCGATCTGATCGAGGATCTCCGCGATATTTTCGCGCTTGCCCGTTGAGAAATTGTCGACGCCACGCACCTGCTCGCCGCGAACGATCAACGCGCGCGCCAGCGACGATCCAATGAATCCGCCAATGCCAGTGATGAGATAGAGTGACATGCAAATTCATCATAGCGAATGCCGATGCCTCTTCGGACAGAGAAAACGAACAAAAGTGAAGACTCTCAAGCGGGAACCTAAGGGGCGACGATGACGGACAACGCAAGCGGAGAACCGACAACTGACAACTGACAACTGACAACTGACAACTGTCAACTGTTCCTACCCTTGACTCTTGCGAAGGATCCTCAAGAAGTCATCGCGCGTGAGCATGTGGTGTTCTGCGAAGAAGGAAATCAGCGCCTGGACCCCCGCCTTCGGATCGGAGATCACCGGCACAGCCTCCATCGGCCCGCTGGAGGGCAGCACGGACGCAATCCCCGGCCCCATGATCATCGACGGTCGCGAGACCGTGCCTAGCAGTTCTCGCAGGCGTGTCCGGTTGTCCTCCGACATCTCTTCGAATGCGATTCCCATGCCGAGGTACGGATACGTCACGCGCACGTTGCCCTTGGTCTCGACTCGAATGCCGTTGGCGTCCAGTTTCATGTGCAGCAGGGTTCCCGCGGGATAGGTCGCCTGTGCCTCCACATAACATCCGTGCAGACTGATGTCGGTGAAGGTGGCCCAGGTGCGCACGTCGCAGCCTTCAGCGCGCATGTCCGCGCTGCCTTCGCATTTGTAGCGTGCACTGCGGCGCTTCTCGGTGCCCTGATACTGGTCCTGGCTGCCCGGAGTTTCAAAGGACGCGTTTGCCCTTGGCTTCCCCTCGACCTGCTCGGGACTCAGTTCGCGGGCCGGAGCAGCCGCCGCGCCGCCCGCAGCCTGCGTCGTCGTCGACCGCCTCAATGCCAATAGATATGAAACGCCCTCATTTGTGTCCTCTGCCATATCTCGACTCCGACGAAGCGGGCTTTGCGCGTGCTGCGCGGAACTCCGATTTCTCCATCGGAAAAAAGAGAGGTCAAGATTAGGGGGATGAAGACTAGCGACGCAAAGACTAGCGAGGCAAAGATTAGCTTGGACCGAACGAGATCGTGAGAAGAAGCTAATGGGAGGGCGCAGTCGGCGAAGTTTCGGCGGGCATTCCCTGCGCGACTTGCCGAATGTGCTTCCAGAGTTCATCTCGCCCAGCGCCGGTCTTGGCCGAGTACGGAAGCAGCTGAGCCGCCGGATATTCTTCCGCCAGCGTTCGCAACGCGCCGTGTAGTTGGTTGTTCGACATGCGGTCGGCCTTGGTCGCTACCAGCAGGAACTCGCGGCCGGAGGCGTTCAGAAAATGCAGGAGCTGCTGATCGCTTTCCTGCGGAGGAATGTTGGCGTCGATCAGCGCAATGCACAAAGCGAGGGTTGGGCGCTCGTTGAGATACGGCTCGATGAACTTCGGCCACTCCTGCGAGATCTCGCGCGATATCTTGGCGTAGCCGTAACCGGGCAAGTCGGCGAAAATCAACTCTGGACGCGGCCTTCCGGCCCAGCGAATCTCGAAGAAATTGATGCTGCGCGTGCGTCCGGGCGTTGAACTGGTGCGCGCCAGCTTGGTGCCGACAAGAGAATTAATCACGCTCGACTTGCCGACGTTGGAGCGACCGAGAAAGGCAATTTCCGGCAGCGTAGGGGCAGGGAAGTGCGCGGCATCCGTCGCGGCCGCCAGAAAGCGGGAGAGAACTCTCATGCTCAAGTTTGCAATGAGTGGGGAGTAATTGGCAAGCGCGTGCTTCTGCGGCTGGCGAAGCCGATTCTCGGATAGCACGAGGAGCTTGTATAAACTTGTATAAAATTGAGAGGTAGAGGGAGGTGTCCGTGGAAGCGAAGAGCGAACAAAATTCCGAGAAAGATGCAGCCCAGGCTGTCGCATATATTGCAAGTGCTCACGAGATTCTAAAGGCCCTGCACGAGGAGATTGGACGACATCCGGAAATTGGCGCGGCCATCACGAAATTGGAGATGGCGCTTAATATTCTGGCCGTAGAGACGGGTGGTTTACTGTAGAACCGCAAGAGTCGCGGGTTGAATCTTTTCTCTGGACCCGGGGACCACGCCTCCGCGCTGGCCGATCCCGCAGGCTAGCTCAGCCCCAACGGCCGCTTGTTCTCCACATCTTCTTCCCGCACGGGACGCAGTCTGCGCCACAGATAAAGGATCCCCGCTACCTGCACCCCAATGCCGATGCTGATCGCAAGGAACAAGCGATAGGCCGGCAACCAGATCAACGTCACGGCCACGATCGCGGCCGTCGTCAATAGCGCCGCAGTGCCTCGAATCGAAATCTTCACCATACCCGGACCTCGTTACCTGAAGTTTGCAATCACCGCCTAGGTATTGGCACGCAGGTCCCGATCTCTCTCTGCCACGACTTGAGTCTCCGACCGAACGGAGGTAACCATGCCGCCCGCGCTGGTTTTGGCTGCAGAGTGAACTTCCGGACGTGGCCGCCGATTGTGTGTATAACGGCGGCGCAGGGCAACTCGAAGTGGCGCCGCATCCGAAACAAGAGCCAACCCAGGCGTGGGACAGGCAGGAAGACTCTTATGGAAAACATGCGGAAGACGACACTCGAAATGCATACGCTGCTGCTTTGCGCAGACGTCCAGTTTCTGGGTACCACGCGCGGCGTGCTGAACCAGTTGCACGTGACGCCCCAGATCGTAGGCGCGTGCGATGCGGCGGTGGCAGCGATTCAGACTCAGGAATTTGATGTGATCGTCCTGGACTGGCGCGAGATCGACAACCTCGGCGACTTCCTGTGCGCGGTCCACCGCTCCAAGCTGAACCACGACTGCATTCTGGTGGCGATTGTTCGTGACTTGCTAGACCTGCATCAGGCGTTCGCGGCGGGCGTGCATTTCCTGATTCACAAGCCTGCCTCTGTGGTGCAGATCGAACGGTGCCTGCGCGCGGCTTATTGCGCAACGGTTGTGCGACGGCGCAAGCTGCACCGTGAGCGGGTGAACATTGTTGCGTCGGTCAGCAGGCGCACACAGCCATTCGCCGAGGCGACGATCGTGAATCTGAGCGAGGGTGGATTAGGCCTCCGGACCTCGGACGACGACCGGATCGGCGCACCCCTGAGCGTTACCGAAGAAGTCGATCTGCGCTTCGTCCTGCCCGGCACCGAGGAGATGCTTGAGATTTCAGGCACGGTCGTTTGGTCGACCTCGTCTCATTGCGGAATTAAGTTTGATTTCGTTCCCGAGCCCGAGCGCCTCGCCCTCGAAGCATGGCTCACCGTCTGCGTCGAGCGCTCGCTGGCCGTGCTGTGCAGCCGCGTCCGCGCCGTCTGCGCATAAGAGGTCAAATCGTAGAGACGTTGCTTGCGATGTCTCTCGTCGCCGTCTCCTGGAGTTCTGACGGTGAAAACCAAAAGGCCCGCGCAAGCGGGCCTTTCAAACTGGCAACTAGAGGCTGTTCTTACTGGTGTGCCGCCGGACTGTCCGCGGTGCCCGAGGTGAGGGGCGGCGCGATTGGTTGCGTCCCTTCTTCCTCGATCGTCGGCAGCGGCGACTCGAGCGCGATCTGAAGCACCTGGTCCATCGTCTCCACAAAATGCAGCTTCATCGCCTTGCGCAGGTTTTCCGGGACTTCGGCAACATCTTTCTCGTTGTCCTTCGGCAGGATCACTTCAAACAATCCCGCGCGATGAGCGGCGAGAAGCTTTTCTTTCAGACCCCCGATCGGAAGAACCTTGCCACGCAACGTGATTTCGCCGGTCATAGCCAGATCGCGCCGCACCGGAATCTTGCTCAGTGCGCTCGAAATGGCAGTCGCAATGGTGATGCCCGCCGACGGCCCATCCTTTGGAATAGCGCCTTCTGGAACGTGTACGTGCAGGTCGAGATTGCGGTAGAAGTCGCGAGTCAGTCCGAGCCGGCTTGCGCGCGAACGCACATACGACATCGCAGCCTGCGCCGATTCCTGCATCACGTCGCCCAGTTTGCCGGTGAGCGTTAGCTTGCCCTTACCGTCAACGACGCTCGCTTCAGTGCTCAGGATCGAGCCGCCGACTTCGGTCCAAGCCAGGCCAGTGACGAGGCCGACCTCGGATTTTTCATGCGCCAGCGTGTCGCGGAACTTGATGACGCCCAGGAAGTCGTTGACGTTCTCGCCCGTTATGGTGACGTTGTAGTTCTCGCCTTCCTTGACGACCTTGCGCGCGACTTTGCGGCAGACGTTGCCAATTTCGCGCTCCAGGTTACGCACCCCTGCTTCCCGCGTGTACGACCGGATGAGCCCTGTAATGGCCTCGTCGGTGAACTTGATGTTCTTTTCCGACAGCCCCGCGGCCAGCATCTGCTTCTTCACGAGGAACTGCTTCGCGATCTCGACTTTTTCCTGCTCAGTGTAGCCATGCAGCCGCAGCACTTCCATGCGATCCTGCAGTGCCGCCGGGATGGTGTGCATCACGTTCGCGGTGGCTACGAAGAAGACCTGCGACAGATCGTATTCGACGTCGAGATAGTGGTCGACGAACATGAAATTCTGTTCGGGGTCGAGCACTTCAAGCAGAGCGGCTGAGGGGTCACCGCGGAAGTCCATCGACATCTTGTCGACTTCATCCAGCATGAACACCGGGTTCTTGGTACCGGCCTTCTTCATCATCTGAATAATCTGGCCGGGAAGGGCGCCGATGTATGTGCGCCGGTGTCCGCGGATTTCAGCCTCGTCGCGCACGCCGCCGAGCGACATGCGGACGAACTTGCGCCCCGTGGCCTTGGCGATCGACATTCCCAGCGAGGTCTTGCCGACGCCCGGAGGCCCGACGAAACAAAGAATCGAGCCCTTGGGATTCTTGACCAACTGCCGCACGGCGAGAAACTCAAGGATGCGCTCCTTGATCTTTTCCAGCCCATAGTGATCTTCGTTCAGAACCTTTTCGGCGCGGGAGATATTGCGGATTTCCTTCGAGCGCTTCTTCCACGGCACAGCCAGCAGCCAGTCGAGATAGTTTCGTGAAACGGTCGACTCGGCCGACATCGGCGGCATGGCTTCCAGTTTCTTCAGTTCCTGCAGCGCCTTGTCTTTGACATCTTTCGGCATTCCTGCGGATTCAATCTTCTTCTTCAGTTCGTCGAATTCGCTCTTCTCGCCGCGGCCCAGTTCCTTCTGGATGGCCTTGATCTTTTCGTTGAGGTAATACTCTTTCTGCGCCTTCTCCATCTGGCGCTTCACACGCGACTGGATGGTGCGATCCACATTCAGTTTTTCGATTTCGATGTCGAGTACGTCCGCGATGCGCGTGAGGCGTTCGGAAGGATCGAAAATCTCGAGCAGTTCCTGTTTTTCTTCAATCGACAGTTGAAGGTTCGCGGAGATCACATCGGTCAGCTTGGCCGGATCTTCCATCCGCACGGCCGAAATCATCGTTTCATAATTCAGTGCCTGGCAAAGCTTCACGTACTGCTCGAACAGAGAAGTAACGCGCTGCATGCCGGCTTCGAGCGCCTGGTTCGGCTCCGTTCCGTAGCGCGCAACGCGAACCGTGGCCTGCATGAAACCTTCAGTGTCGACCACCTGCAGAATCTTGCCGCGCTCAATGCCTTCCACCAGGACTTTGATATTGCCGTCGGGCAACTTCAGGCTTTGGACGATGTTGACGATCGTGCCTACCTGGTAGATCTCGTTGGACTTGGGTTCGTCAATGGAGGCATCGTGCTGCGTGGCCAGGAAAATCTTCTTGTCCGCCGCCAGCGCCTCTTCGAGGGCGCGCACACTCGATTCGCGGCCCACCACGAACGGCGTCATCATGAACGGGAAGATGACCACGTCCCGGATGGGCATCATGGGCAGCTTTCGGGTTTCGAACTTTTCCTTGGATGTGGTCACTGAGTCTCCCTGGGAATGAATAACATGCCTACAACGATTCTACCTTTTTCGTAGAGACGTTGCTTGCAATGTCTCTGCTCGCAGCGCCTCAAAACTAGGGTCATTTCGCGCCGCCGGCCGGGAAGTAACAGGTTACGTTCTTACAGAGGCTTACCCGGCCTTTTCCATCACTGTTGCAAACGTGGCACTGCGCTTTTCCACCATCTCCCGCGTCACTTCGAACTCTTTTAACTTCTTTTGACTTGGAAGGTTAAACATCAAGTCGAGCATGAGCTCTTCGAGAATCATGCGCAGACCGCGGGCCCCTACCTTGCGGGCCATGGCCTGGCGCGCGATTGCCCGCAGGGCGTCGTCGGAGAACTTCAGGCGCACATTCTCGAACTCAAACAGCCGCTGGTATTGCTTGACGATTGCGTTCTTCGGACGGGTCAGGATCTCGATCAACGCGAATTCGTCGAGATCTTCGAGCATGCCCACAACCGGCAGCCGGCCGACAAATTCCGGAATCAGCCCGAACTTGATCAGATCTTCTGGCTGGATTTCGGTCAGCAACTCCTGCGTGCGTTTCTTCGAGGTGAGCGCTTCTTCTTTATCCGCGTCCTCGCCGCTGCGGAAACCCAGCGACTTTTTGCCGATTCTGCGGGAGATGATCTTGTCGAGGCCGACAAAAGCCCCACCGCAGATGAACAGGATGTTCGTCGTATCGACCGGCGTGAATTCCTGGTGCGGATGCTTGCGTCCACCCTGCGGCGGAACGTTGGCGATCGTGCCTTCCAGAATCTTCAACAGCGCTTGCTGTACGCCTTCGCCGGAAACGTCGCGTGTGATCGACGGATTCTCGTCCTTGCGCCCAATCTTGTCGACTTCATCAATGTAGATGATGCCAGTCTGGGTGCGGCTCACATCGCCGTCGGCCGCCTGTAACAGCTTCAGGATGATGTTCTCGACATCCTCGCCGACGTACCCGGCTTCAGTCAGCGTAGTCGCATCGACGATGGCGAAGGGCACATCGAGCATGCGAGCCAGGGTTTGCGCCAGCAGCGTTTTTCCCGTGCCGGTCGGCCCAATCAGCATGATGTTCGACTTGGTCAGTTCGATGCCGTCACCGGTCTTCTGGCGATTCATGAAGATGCGCTTGTAATGGTTGTAGACGGCGACGGCCAGCTTCTTCTTGGTCTGCTCCTGCCCAATGACGTACTCGTCGAGGAAGGTTTTCACTTCCTGAGGCTTGGGCAGTTGGTTCGGAGTGCTGGCCGGAGGGGTCGCGGTGCGGTCGTCTTCCAGAATGGAATTGCAGACTGCCACGCACTCGTCGCAAATATAGGCTCGCGGATAATCGCTCGGCGACGAGATGAGTTTAGCGACGGCGTCCTGCGACTTATGACAGAACGAACAACGAAGAATCTCGTCGGTGCCCGATTTATTTTTCACTCGGTTCTACTCCTTAACCGGTCTGAGGGCATTATCGGGATCCCAGCGTCCTTCGGCCCGTTCCGCCGCTCCGCTTTTTCGCACCCTATTTCGGTCAGGCGCGAAGGCCGATCATACCGCTTTTACCGTCTTATAGATGATATCGTCTATGATTCCATATTCCTTAGCCTGCTGCGCGTTCATGATGAAGTCGCGCTCGACATCTTTCTCCACTTTGTCCAGTTTTTGCCCACTGTGCTTCGAAAGTAACTGGTTGGTAATCTCGCGCATGCGTAAAATCTCACGCGCGTGGATATCAATGTCAGTAGCTTGGCCCGATAATCCACCCATAGAAGGCTGATGTATTAGAATCCGCGAATTCGGTAGTGCCAATCTCTTTTTGGGTTCGCCTGATGCCAAAAGTAACGCAGCCATCGACGCCGCCTGTCCCACGCACAGCGTCATGACATCATTTTTCACGTACTGCATGGTGTCGTAAATTGCCATGCCGGCCGTGATCGAGCCTCCGGGAGAGTTGATGTAAAGCTGAATGTCTTTCTCCGGATCTTCCTGAGCCAGAAACAACATTTGGGCGATGACCAGGTTGGCGATGTTGTCGTCAATCGGCGTGCCGATAAAGATAATGTTGTCGCGGAGCAGACGGGAATAGATGTCGTAGGCGCGTTCGCCCCGCCCGGTCTGCTCAATGACCATGGGGACCAGCATCATCTGCGGGTCTTTATCATTTGGTTTCACGTGCACTCCACACTCCACCCCGACGCAACGCTTAACTTGCATGGGAGGATCGAAAGTGGTCCGCGTCTTTGCGACTACGCGGACTGGTGATACAGAAAATCGAGGGTCTTTTCGCTGCGGATTCTGTTCCGGATTCTATCGAGGCCCCCATCCTGTGTCAAACGAGCGCGGACCGCTTCCGAAGTCTGTTTTGTCTGCTGAGCCAGCGATTCAATCTCGCGATTTACTTCCTCTTCGCCGGTCTCAATTTTCTCCAGCTCCGCAATGCGTTCCAGTAGCAACGACGACTTCACATCCTGCAAGGCCTGATCGCGCTGGCCCGCTCGCAAGCGCGGCAGGTCCATCTTTTTCAGGTCTTCCATCTTCATGCCCTGCGCCGCCAGCGCGCGTAACCCGCGCTCGATCCGCAGATCGATCTGCCGGTCGACCAGCGACTCCGGCACTTCGAAATCATTTCGCTTCACCAGTTCTGCCACGAGTTTGTCTTTGGCTTCATGTTCGGCCGTGTGCTTGCGCTCCGCGGTCATGTTCTCACGTATCTGGTTGCGCACCTGGTCGAGGCTGGTGAACTCGCCCAGTTCCTTGGCAAAATCGTCGTTCAGTTCCGGCAGGCTCTTCTGCTTGATGGCCTGAATCTTCACTGTATAGACGAACGTCTTGCCCGCCAGCCGCTTGTCGTTCGTGTCCTCGGCGTAAACCACTTCGAACTGGCGCTCATCACCAGCGTTTGCGCCGCGCAGGTTCGCGGTGAACTCGGGTACGGTATTCTTGCCGCCGATTTCGATCAGCACCTCGTCCATGTGCACGGGCTGAGTCTTGTCGTCGCCATCGGCGAAGCCGTCCTTAGGCTTGCCGTCCATCGACGCCTGAGCAAAATCGCCGTCGGCCAGCGGACGTCCCTCGACCGATGTGAACGTCGCATGCTGCTCGCGGACGTTGTTGAGCGCCTCCTCGACCTCTTCATCTTTTACAGCGATCTCCGGATGCTCGGCGCGCAGCTCCTTGTAACCTTCGACCGGAATGTCGGGCATCACTTCAAAGCTGGCCTTGAAGCGCAGCGGTTCGCCGTCATGAATGTGCAGGTCGGTTACGCGCGGCTGCGACACCGGGATCATGCCCAGCTTTTCCGTCTCTTTGCGGAAATAGCGCGGCACCAGCGCTTCGACGACATCACTCTTCAGATCTTCCTTAAAGCGCTGCCGGATGATGGAGGCGGGCACGTGCCCAGCGCGGAATCCGGGCAACCGCGCGACCTTCTGATATTTCTGGATGATTGTTTCTGTCTCGCGCGTCACTTCTTCGGCCGGGATTTCGACCGAAATCTCGCGCTTGACGCCATCCTGTTTCGCGTCGTTCTTGTCGACGGCGGTTTCTGTGGGACTCACGTTTTCCCTTTCGGCGTACTCTGCAACGTCTGGCTGGACCGAGGCCTTTGAGCAAGAGCCTCCGGCTCGATTCACACTGCGTTAATGTTGAGTGTAAAGACAGAGGGAGAGCACCGTCAAACGGAGAGAGCGTAAGTTGAACGCGGTTGGCCCAGAACCGGAATCCATTCGCAGAGACGCTGCTCGCAACGTCTCTGGCCGGGAGCACAAGAAAAGCAGGGTTACCCGGTGCGACCGACAGAGACGTAACAAGCTACGTCTCTGGGCGAGTCACGGTGTGACGGTAAATTCCGTCTGGCTGACAGCCTTGCCACCCGGTGTAGTAACTATGATGTTCCCAGTCACGGCACCAGCCGGTACGCGGAAGCTCACGGCCGTATCGGCGGTAACGATGAACGAGTTGACCGTCTTTCCGCCCACGGTGATCGCTTCCGCTTGAATCAAGCCAGCTCCCGTGATGGTTACGGTGCTGCCGACGGCACCGCTGGCGGGACTGAAACTGGTCTGCTGCGGCGTTACGTAGTAGACCGTGTTGGTGATGAGCGGTCCAGAGCTCATATTCACTCTGACGAATCCGGTCTCTCCTGATGGAACGGTCGCTGTCAGGAATGTGTTCGAGACCACGTGAAACGATGCAGGTGTCCCATTGAACTCGACGCTGCTCGCGGTTGAGAAGCCACGACCGACGATGCCGACGGAGTTGCCAACCACGCCGCGGTTGCTGACGAGCTCGAGGAATGACGGTAGAGCATGCCCGTAGCTGTAGACGACCCCTGTTCCCGCGACTCCACCGCGCGTTGTCATGCCATAAATCTTGCCGTTCGTATGCTGAATTGGAGTGGAATAGGCCCCGACACCACTCGGAACCGCGAAGCTATACAGCACGCTGTAACCGCCGCCGGTAGTGAGCCTGAAAATCACGCCGTTACCATTGTTCCCGCCCCAGATTGTCGTGCCATACAGGTTTCCATCCGAACCCGCAACCAGCGCCGAATTGGACTGGTAACCCAAAGGCAGGTTCTTGGAATCGAAGGTGTACACCACCGAATAAGCCCCCGCGGGCGTGATCCGGTAAATGACCCCTGCGCTCAACGCGCCGCCGGCGGTGGTCGTGCCGTAGAGGTTGCCGTCCCAGGCCTGGACGAGCCCGCTCGTCGGATAGGATCCACTCGCTGCATCGAAACTGTGCAGCGTGGTGATCGTGGTGCCGGTGATGCGGTAGATCGCACCGGCATTGTTCGTCCCACCGTATTGAGTTACGCCATAAAACGAAGCATTGATTGCATGGACGAGCGCGCCGTTGGTGATGCTCGGAATCCTGCCGATCATGTGGAAGACGCCGGCGGGAGAAACCTTGAATGCGTAGTAGGGGTAAGACGTGCCGTAGAAAAAGCCGTCCCCCGCAAGAATGAGTGGCGATACGGGATAGCCGCCACCTCCCGGCGTCGTTCCGGTGAAGTCATAGATCACAGTGAGAACGCCGGTCGGGGTGATTTTGAAGATATCGCCGTAACCGTTGGCGCCCCCAAATTCGGCTGTGCCATAGAGATTGCCGTCGTTACCGAGCGTGAGGCCGCCGACCGGAGTGGCGCCGTGTGGCCCATCGAAGCTGTACATCGTGGTGAAGTTCCCGGTGGGGCCGATCTTGAAGATCTGGCCTTTGCCGTGCACTCCGCCAGTGGCGGTCACGCCGTAGAGGTTGTTGTCGCGCCCCTCAGCTAGCAGCGATGTGTACGAACCGCCCGTCGAGTTGGCGAAATCGTACAGGTCGGCGTACTGGGCGCTGAGCGGCTGCGCGGCGAGTGCCGACAGCAGGAGAACAAGCAATAGTCCGAACGTCGCTTGGCCGGTGAGCGCGAAGCGACCAGGCACAACAGTGTGCAGATTCTTGCGACCTGAAAAGTGGATCGCCGAGAGTATGGATCGGACGGTCATTTTTGCTCTCCTTAAATCGCAATGCACGACCTAGCCGCCGCGCGTGGCGGTGATAACCTTGCTACTGATACATGCGCAAAATTACTGGGAACAGGCTCAAACAAAGGGGAGGGGCGAAATCAGCTCGCAGTAAGCTACGTTGCAGACGCTGGCTTGTCAATGAATATCCGCGGCAAACGCCAGGGTCTACCGATGCCGTCGATACATAACAATTGTGACTCGATTGCGATGTGATCTAATTCCTCTCGTGAACTGGCTGACCGTCCTCAACCGCGAAGTCGTCGCCTGCACCCGCTGTCCTCGCCTGGTGGAATACCGCGAACGCATCGCCCGCGAGAAGCGCCGCGCCTATCTCAGCTGGGACTACTGGGGCAAACCCGTGCCCGGCTTCGGCGATCCTCGCGCGCGCGTGCTCATCATGGGCCTCGCTCCCGGCGCGCACGGCTCGAACCGCACTGGACGTCCCTTCACCGGCGATGCCAGTGGCAACTTCATGTATCCCGTCTTGTACGAAACTGGATTCGCTAGCCAGCCCACCGCGACCGACCGCAACGACGGCATGAAACTCACGAATCTCTACATCACCGCCGCCGTCCGCTGCGCCCCGCCCGACAACAAGCCGCTTCCGCAGGAACTCGCCGAGTGCGCGCACTTCCTCGATCGCGAGATTGCAGGATTAGAAAAAGTTAAGGTCGTCGTGGCACTGGGCAAGATCGGATTCGATGCCTACCTGAATTATGTGAAGCGCCGCGGCCTGCTCGCCAGCAAGAAAGCCTACCTCTTTAAACATGGCGCCAGTTACGAGTTGCCCGACGGTAAGGTGTTACTCGCGTCGTACCATCCGTCGAACCAAAACACGCAAACCGGCAAGCTCACGCGAAAAATGTTTGTGGAGATCTTTCAAGAGGCGGCGAGAATTGCCGATAGATAATCCGAGGCGCCGCCTGCGCCGGATCGTCCGACCGTCCCCTCGATGGGGTTACAGCCGACAAAGCAGGGTCACGATCCGGGGCGGCGCCGATTTGTTGTGCCCATGTGGGGCGGGCACTCCTGCCCGCCGTGGTTTTGATCTTGGTTTTGAACTCGCACAAAATCGAAGGCCAAAACTACATCAACATCAAAAGCAGGCGGACAGGAGTGTCCGCCCCACAAGTCCCTACCTCAACTTCGTCACCGTCACTTCCAGCTGAAATTGCCTCTTCGAGTTAGGATCGTCTACGCTACCAATCATGATCGGCTTGCCCACAACCAGCAAAGTGTCGCCGTCGATTTTGATCTGCCGAACCACGGGCGGTAAGAATGCTCCGGCGTGCTCCCCGGGTTCCAGGTCGAGGTTACTGACTTCGCCTTTCACGACTAATATCAACTCATCGCCGTGCTCCCTGAGCTGGGCATAGATATTGGTTCCGACGTCGATGTATTGATACTGCGTGGGCACATTGGCCGAGCTTGAGCCAGTGGCAACTGGAACGCGCGTGCCGATTTTTATCTCGTCTGAGTTTCCGGCGGTCAGGTTCATGGAGTAGTGCCGGGTATTCACATTCTTTCCGTCTGCGAGTTCATTGAAGGAAAAATCCAGACGGTAGGGCAGCAGCGGCTGCACCTTTGCGGGTCCCGCATGGTCTTCTTTGGACCCCTCTTGGGCTCGCGCGGGCTTCGCGACAAACCACAGGCCTACCGTGACTACAGTGATCAATAGCGCAGTGTGTTTTCGCATGGATGTTGCATCACCTTTCTTGTTGGTTCGAGTCGTAACCTTCAGTTTCAGAGCGTGTGTCTTTCATCTTCTGCTGGATCTCTTTCTCGTTTGCCACTTGCGCCGTTGCGACCATGTTGGCTTCGTGCGGGAACTCGTGGACATACCTTGCTAATGCCAGTTCCTGCTCTGTCAGCGGCTGCGGCGACGGAAACTGATCGAGCTTGGGTACGGCCGCTGCCACCACCGGCGAAGTGTGCCGGGTTATCTTTCTCGCCGGAGTCGTACTTACAGAGTGAACGCCGCTGCTCTCCGCGCAATTCGATACAAATTGCTTTGGCTGTTCCTGCACGCCCTGCATCGTGTTCGTCGGATGAACTACCACGACCGGACGCGATGGCTTTTCCCATCTCCACAGCAGCGCCACCGCTATTACAAGCACCGCGACTGCGGCGCCCCATCTCCACCAGGCGCGAACTGGAACTCGCGCCCGATCGGCCCGCAGGTTGGCCAGCACTCGCGCTTCGAGTCCCGCGCGCGGCTCGACCGCCGCATACTTGGCGAGCGCCGCATCGAGTTCGGGTTCGCGCATGCGGCATCTCGCCTGTCCTGTTTTGCTTCTCTTCTGGTCTCTGTTCGCCATTCTCCGCACCTACTTCCCGCTGGCTCGTCCCGCCAACTTTTCCTTTAAAATCTGTCGCGCCCGGAACACTCGCGAGCGCACGGATGCTTCGCTGACTCCCAGTGTCGCGGCAACTTCCCGCGGCGACATTTCTTCGATCGTCGACAGAATCAACGGCTCGCGCAGTTTGCCTGGCAGAGCCGCGATGAGCTTTTCCAGCACCAGGGTCAACTGAGCGCCGCGCATCGTCTCATCCGCGGTGGCTTCCGAGGATGCAATGTCCGGCAACGGCTTCTCGGGATCCTCGAGTGCGATCTCGCGCTGCCGTCCATGCTTCTTGCCGCGATCTACCGCGACACGCCAGGCGATCCGCGCCAGCCACGTCTTCGGATCCTCGACTTCCGCAAGCTTTGAGCTATAGCGCAACACGCGCAAAAATGTTTCCTGCGTCGCGTCCTCGGCGTCATGGTGTCGTCGAAGCACGGCATAAGCGATTCGATAAACGAGCCGCGAATGCTCCCGAACCAAAGCTTCGAGCGTTTCGTGTCGACTGCACTCGCCTGCGTTGCGCTCGGCCGTCGCTCCGCTCAGGATCGCCTCTCCCGCCACCACGCGTTCGCCCTCACTCATGAAGACCACCGAGACCCCGGTTGTGTTCAGGAATATCTGGAAGGAGAACGCTCGGAGTGGATCTGCTTGCGCCCGGGAGCAGTTCGTCACGAAGGATCTGTCACGAAGGAATGGTTGTCAGAAAAAAGGCTGTCACAAGGAAAGGATTGTTCACAAAGGAATAGGCTGTCATTCCGAGCGCCTTGTTTTTGGCGCGAGGAACCTGCTGTTCTGCCGGCGAGAAGCAGGTTCCTCGCTCCGCTTCGGAATGACAAGCCGTGAAGGGGTGTACTGATCTCTGATCTCTGATCTCTGACCACTGATCACTGAGCCTACATCCCTACGAACACCGGCTCCGGCTCGAGCCGCACGCCCCAGATTTCTTCCACACGCTGCTGAATCTGATCTTTCAATGCGAGCACTTCCGCGGCCGTTGCGCCGCCGCGATTCACAATCGCCAGCGCGTGCTTGCTTGAGATGCCAACGTGTCTCGATCCGTAGCCGCGGGCGAATCCGGATTTCTCCACCAGCCACGCCGCCGAAACTTTTCTGCTCTGCTCCAGTGCCGGATAACTCGGCAAATGCAATCCCTTCGCCGCCGCCCGCTTCTGCAAATCGTCATGCTGCACGGCTGACAGCACCGGATTCTTGAAGAACGATCCCGCACTCTGGCAGTCCGGATCGCCCGCCACAATCAGCATTCCCTTCAGCGCGCGAATGTGCCGCACGGCCTCGCGAACTTCGGCAAGATTCGGTGCGGTCTCGCGTCCCTCGAAGTGCCGCTTCAGTTCGGCGTATCCGAGATACGGCTCGCCTCCCGGCGTGAGCGCATAGACCACGCGAAGAATGATGAAACGGTCTCGCTCCGTTGTATTGAAAATGCTCGTGCGGTACGTGAAGCCACAGGCCTCATTGCATAGTTCGCGTACCTGCCCGTCTTTCAAGTCGAAGACCTCAACCAACTCGATCGTCTGCGAAACTTCCTGCCCGTAGGCGCCCACGTTCTGCACCGGAGTGGCGCCAACGCTGCCCGGAATCCCGCTCAGGCACTCAACGCCCGCGCAATGCGCAACCACGGCGTGCGACACGAAGCGATCCCAGGATTCTCCCGCGCCGACATCGACGAGAACCTTGCCCTCGTCGTTGTGCCCATGCCGCTGTTCGATGCCGGGGTTCGCGACTCTCAAGACGAGTCCAGGCCAGCCGGAGTCAGCGACCACAACATTGCTCCCACCGCCCAGCACAAAGAGCGGCAAGTTTCGAGCCCGCGCCAGTGCAACCGCCTCCTCGACGTCGCCAATGGACGTCGCTTCAACGAAGAATCGCGCCGGTCCTCCCACATGAAAGGTAGTCAGCGGCGCAAGAGCGACGTTTTCCTGAAGCAACATGGGATCGCTTTCACTATACACATGCCGTCGGCGCCGGCGAATGTGCTCGTGGCGAGAGAGACGTTGCTCGCAACGTCTCGGCCGGCACAAATGGGATCTCACGTTACAATAGAAGACAGGGGAACAAATAAAACATGCCAATGTATCCGGAAATTATGGTCATTCCTATGCGCGAAGAACTGACGCGCCTGGGCATTGAAGAACTGCGCACTGCGGAAGAAGTTGACCAGGCGCTGAAGAACCGTCCCGGCACGACGATGGTCGTCGTCAACTCGATTTGCGGCTGCGCCGCCGGACGCATGCGCCCCGCGGTCCGCATGGCGCTGCAGAACGTCATCCGCCCTGATCAATCGTATTCAGTCTTTGCGGGACAAGAGAGAGAAGCCACCGATCGCGCTCGCGAATATTTCACGGGATATCCGCCATCGTCGCCTTCGATTGGGATTCTGCGCGACGGGCAACTCGTTTACCTCATGCCCCGCAGCGACATCGAGAGACGCGAAGCACCGGCGATCGCAGCCGATCTGAAGGCTGCGTTTGATCGCCTCTGCGCGAAGCCCGCCGCAGTGTAGGCCGCTTGCGTTGTCAGCTCTCCAATCGCTTGTCATTCCGAGGAGCGAAGCGACGAGGAACCTGCTTTTCTGCCGGCGTCGGCGAACAGCAGGTTCCTCGCTGCGCTCGGAATGACAAGAGGGAGAGTTGGGATAACAGAGGCGTGCGCTCGGAATGACAAATGTGTATGGAGAACTGAAGGCCACAGCCCGTCACTTCTTCTTGCTCACCATGAACGTCTTCACCACGATGGCATTCGGCTGCACGCCCACTGGAATCAGCGTCAACAGCGAATACTCCGTCGGTTCCAGCTTGCGTGCCTTGCGTTTCTGGATCACCGTTACGTCCCCTGACTCCGTATCGAGCACCAGTAGGTAGTTCTGATCCGGCGTCAACGCCATCGCATCCGGACGGCTGCCCACCGCCAGCGTCGCGATGCGCCGGCCCATATCGATGTCATACACCGCAACGCTGTTCGATCCGAAGTTCGACACATAGAGCCGCGAGTTGTCGAGCGTGACGACACCCTGCGACGGATGCTGTCCAATCTCCAGGCTGCTGCCGACTTCATCGTTTCCAGTCTCGATGATCGAAATGCTGTCGGAATCAAAATCGCACACCATCAACTCACCGCCATCCGGTTTCAGCGCAAGACTCACTGGCGTGCGCCCTACATCGAGCAGCGCCAGCACGCGATCGTCTTTCTTGTCGCCATTCTTGTCTGGATCGCTTCTCAGCGCAATCGACGCCACCTGCGACGATCCCGAGCAGGCGACGAATGCCTTGGTCGAGTCCGGCAGGATCGCAATGTCCTCTGGCTGGCGGCACACGGGCAGCGTCGCGCGTACGCGCAGTGCCTTGGCGTCGATCACCGACACAGTGTCATCCCCGCGATTCGAAACCACCACCGTCGAGCCATCCGGCGAAACCCGCGCCAGTCCCGGCGCGGCGCCCACGTGCACGTTGCCAATCACCAGCCTTTTCTCAAGATCGATCACGCTGACATTCGCCGACTCGGAGTTCGCGACATAGGCGCGCTTGCCGTCCTCGGCCACGTCGATAAAATACGGCCGCCCATGCACGCCGATCGTCGCCACAACGGAATTCGTCTCCGCGTCGATCACGCTGACGTTGCTTGATCCCGCATTGACGACATAAATCTCATTCTTCCTGCTGTTGGACGCAATGCCGGTAGGCTCGCTGCCCACATTGATCGTCTTCGCCAGGGCGAAAGTGCGCAGGTCGATCACGCTGACCGTGTTGCTCTTGCCATTGGTGACGTAAGCGTACTCGCGATAGAGGGGGCCATAGTCGGGCAGCGCCGACTCGCGGAAATACCACCAGCCCAGCCCGCCAAAAATCGGAATCAATACCGCGATGAACAGGAGTTTTCGCAAGTTGCGCGCCGTGGCGAAGAGTAAAGACTATCAGAGCGGAGTCCGGCCAGGACGCCCTATCCCAAGTGGAATTGAACTTCGACCGCAACCACAACCCTCACAGGCTTTCCATCTTTTGTTCCAGGCTCGAATTTCCACGACTTCACTGCGTCAACCGCGTTCTCGTTGTTGTCAGGAGTAGAACTGCACAGCACCTTGACGCTTCGCGGTTTGCCGTCGACTCCAACGACAACCGCAAGCACCACTGTCCCAGGTTCGGCGGCCTTCCGAGCCTTTTCTGAGAACTCTGGCTCCGGCTGATAGATCGCCTTTGGAGCGACCACGCCCGCTTCCGACATCTTGTAGACGGTGCCCTCAGCGGCGTCGATCTCGAGGTTAGGCAGGGGCAGTCCCGCAGTGGCGTCCGTATTTTCTTTCGGCGATTCTATCTCCCAGTCCGGGATCGCCTCTTGCAGAAGCAGAACGAACCGGACCCGCACCTTATATACGGTCTCGACAGGTTTCCCTTGGACGAGTACAGGATGGAATCGCCATCTGCGAACAGCATCTCTCGTAAGGGCCGCGAGATCGGGCTTACCGTTCACAACGGTTAACTCGCGCAACTTTCCATCGCTTTCAACTACGGCCTTCAGCTCAACGTTGCCTTCGACTCCAGCTTTGAGAAGCTTCTTGGGATATTTCGGCCGAGTCATGTGCTGAGGTTCCGGAGCAGCACGCAGTTCCTTACAAGGCGGCACGCTCGGGCCTGTGCTAGCCGACGCTGCGGGCAGGTTCTGCCCAAGCGACATGGCCGTGAGAACCAAGAATACGAGGAACAGTTGAAGGCTTCGCGGAAGCGGTATCGGAATTCGCTCCATGGAGGCTCCGAATCAACCTATGGAAGTGATACTACTTGCTCACCGCTACCGCATCTCTAACCCCAATCGCCGGTACGGTTCTTCCAACGACCGCCGCAATCTGCCGCACTTGCGTCATTAATTCGTCGAACTGATCGGGGAAAAGCGACTGGGGGCCATCGGACAACGCCTCGTCCGGTTTGTGATGCACCTCAACCATTAATCCGTCGGCGCCCACCGCGACAGCCGCGCGCGACAGCGGAGTAACCTTGTTGCGCTTGCCCGTGCCGTGGCTGGGATCGACCAGGATCGGCAGATGGCTCAGTCTCTGTACCGCTGGAATCAGGCTCAGATCAAGAGTATTGCGCGTGTGGTCCGCAAACGTTCGGACGCCGCGTTCGCATAGCGCGACATTGTAATTGCCTTCGCTCAGGATGTATTCCGCCGCCATCAGGAATTCTTCGAGCGTCGCCGACATGCCACGCTTCAGCAGCACCGGTTTGCGCGATCGCCCGGCACGCTTCAACAGAGAAAAATTTTGCATGTTCCGCGCGCCAATCTGGATTACGTCGGCCCATTCTTCGACCAGGTCGAGCGACTCGTGGTCGATGGCCTCGGTGATGATCTTCATCCCAAACTGCTGGCGGATTTCCGCCATGATCCGCAAGCCCTCTTCGCCGAGTCCCTGGAACGAGTACGGCGAGGTACGCGGCTTGTAGGCTCCGCCGCGAAAGAACTGTGCTCCGGCACGATGCACGCGCTCGGCCACAGTAAATGCCTGATCGCGATTCTCGATGGCGCACGGCCCGGCGACGATGGCCAATCCGGGCCCGCCGATCGTGGCGTTCGTCCCCGAAAAGCGGATGACGGTGTTGTCTTCCTTCACGTCGCGGCTGACCAGCTTGTATGGCTTCGAAACGGCGATGACTTCCTGCACGCCCGGCATCTCTTCCAGCGTGCCCTGCTCGACTTCACCCTTATTTCCTGTGATGCCGATGGCGGTGCGAGTCGCTCCTGGCATGGAGTGCGCGCGGTATCCGAGCTTTTCGATTTTCTGGCAAACAGCGCGCACCTGTTCTTCGGTGGCCTGCGCCTTCATGACGACAAGCATAATTTCACCCTGGATGGTTCCCGTAGAGACCGACGCCCTGTCCGCCCATCGAGCGAAGCTCGATGCTACTCGTGCGGTTGCAGGAGAAGCCGCGTATTTAGTGTACTGTTGCGCCCCGCCCTCCGCAATCGTAGACGTTGCAAGCAACCTTTTCTTCGGAGAATTTCCTTGATCCCGAATCGCCTCCTCGTCATCTAAGACAACCAGCCGCAGTGAAATACGCGAAAAGAATATTCTTTTCGGCGTCAAACTTCTGTGTTTCATAACGCTCGATTTCTTCCGGAGGTCTCATGAACGCTCAGTTGCAGAATGTATCGGCAAATCTTGGTGGAACGCTTTCTCTTCTCGGTGAAATGACGGTTAACCGTTTGGGCTTTGGCGCCATGCGCATTACTGGAGACGGTATCTGGGGTCCGCCCAAAGACCGCGCCGGTGCGCTGGCCGTGCTGCGCCGCGCCGTGGAACTCGGCGTCAACTTCATCGACACCGCCGATTCCTATGGCCCCAACGTCAGCGAAGAATTGATCGCCGAGGCTCTTTACCCTTATCCGAAGGATTTGGTCGTCGCAACGAAAGGTGGATGGAACCGTCCCGGGCCGAATCAGTGGACTCATGATGCCAGCCCCGAACATCTGCGCAGTGCGATCGAAGGCAGCTTGAAGCGGCTGCGTCTCGATCGCATTCACCTCTACCAGTTACACGCGCCCGACCCGGTCACTCCGTTCGACGAGTCGGTCGAGACGCTGGCAGAACTGCGAACGCAAGGAAAGATCCATATGGTCGGACTCTCCAACGTCACGCGCGAGCATGTCGAGCGCGCGCAGAAAATTGTTCCCATCGCCTCAGTGCAGAATCGTTACAGCTTTGCTGATCGCGAGTGGGATTCGCTGATCGACTATTGCCAGGAGCAAGGGATCGCATTCATCCCGTGGTTCCCACTCGGCGCTGGTAAGCCGGCGAATGATGCTCTGGCGAAAGTTGCGAAGGCGCATCACGCGAATCCTTACCAGGTCGCGCTGTCATGGCTCCTGCAGCGCTCGCCGATCACGCTGCCGATCCCCGGCACATCGTCGGTCGCACATCTAGAAGAAAATCTGGGCGCCAGCAACGTACATCTGACGAAACAAGAGTACGCGCAGCTAGCGGCCGTGAAGAAGTAAGTTTCAGACAGAGGCGTCGTGGAGGCGTTGCATGCATCGTCTCCACGGCGCCTTTATACTTCTGCCATGCCCCATTCCATGGCGCGGGAACAGGACATCCTGAGGCGATCGGCGCCGAAACGCCCGCCCCGCCTCACTTCCCGCCGCATCGGCATTCACACATCGTCTGCCGGCGGCGTGCACAACGCCGCTGAACGCGCGTATCGTTTGGGATGCAACACGCTCCAGATCTTTTCTTCGAGTCCCCGTCAGTGGGCACCCTACGAACTTGGAGCTCCGCAATGCACCGAGATGAATCGTCTGCGCGCCCGTTATGACCTTAAGCCGCTCGTGATTCATACCAATTACCTCGTGAATCTCGCCAGCTCGAACGAATTGTTTCTGCAGAAGTCCAAGGCTGCATTCCGCGGCGAGGTCGAGCGCGCACTCTCGCTTTGTGCTGAATACCTCGTCCTGCATCCCGGGTCGTTTCGTGGCGCGGACCGCGAGCAGGGATTGCTGCGGACTGCGGCTGCCATCGCCGCCTCCACCCAAGGACTTGATCTCGCTGCCGGGGGCCTGGGTATCCTGATCGAGAACACTGCGGGCGCCGAATTCTCACTTGGAGGAACTTTCGAGCAAGTCGCCGAAGTCATCGATCGCCTGCGCGGCATTGTTCCCGTCGGCGCCTGCATCGATACCTGCCACACTCACGTTGCCGGATACGACATCGTCAGCGAAGACGGCCTCTACCAGACTCTGCAGCATCTCGACGCCACTATCGGCTTGAACAATGTGAAGGTTTGGCACTGCAATGACGCGAAAGCCCCGCGCGGTTCGAAACTCGATCGCCACCAGCAGATCGGGAAGGGAACCATCGGGCTGGCCACGTTTCGCGTCTTGCTGAACGATTTACGGCTCGCCCACGCCGCCTTCATCGCCGAAACGCCCATCGACAAACCTGGCGACGACCGCCGGAACGTCGCAACCCTGAAAAAACTAGTCGTAGAGACGTAACCTGTCACCTCTCTGCCGGTCGTGCCGCGAACGCATAGTTTCGCGACGGCGCCGGCACAGAAGTTGCCCGCAGCATCTGCGGCAACCTTCCACACCGCTGCCGTATCTTAACCAGCCCATGCCGTGCAGAGTTCTCTACTCGCTCTTCGTCTTGATTCTCGCCGCCGGGCCCAACAGCACGCCGAAGCCAAAGCCATCCGTCGCATCGGGAGAGGTCCAGGTTGCGATGAAGAACGTGATGTACCACTTCACCGCGCCGATCGCGGTTCACATCCTTCAGTTGCAAGGCTCGCTCACGCCGGCAAAGGCCGGCAGCATCGTCGTTTTCGACGACAAGAACTCTTTCACCTTGAATCTCGCGTCGGCCGAGATCGCCATCAGTTGCAATGCGCTTGCGCAAGTGATGAACGAAGATGTCTTCTCCGCCGCCAACGCGCCCATCAAGAAGGTGACGATCTTCAACAAAAACAACCAGCTCGACATCAAAGGCCAGCTGCATAGCAAAGGCGACGTGCCCTTCGAAGCGACAGGCACGCTCTCGGCGAACGGCGACGGAAGAATCCGCTTTCACGCCGAGCACGTCAAAGCGGCGCACCTACCGGTCAAGGGACTCCTTGATCTCGTCGGACTTGACTTCGCGAAGCTCATCAGCACGAAGGGCATTCCCGGCGTTTCCATCGACAAAGACGATCTGATTCTCAATCCGCAGGAGATTCTGCCGCCGCCTCACATCCACGGAGCCGTCACCGACGTGCGGTTGCACGGCGACGAGATTGTGCAGATCTTTGGGACGCCACAGGGTTCAAGCTTCGCTGCCAAACAACCAGGAAACTACATGGCATATCGCGACGGCGATCTTCGTTTCGGCAAGCTCACCATGAATCAGGCCGACCTCGTCCTGCTCGACATGGACCCGCAAGATCCGTTCGATTTTTATCTCAATCACTACAAAGACCAACTCGTCGCCGGCTACACCAAGACCACTCCCGAATTCGGCCTTCGCGTCTACACGCGCGACTACAACAAACTGCATAAAAGGTCCTCGACGAATCGCACTGGCGAGTAACCTCTCTCGAACCTGCACGAATAAGGCTCGTGGCGTAGAATCGACAATCCGCGGGCGAAGTCTTCACTCCATGCCCGTCTGCTTGGAGGATTGCCGGTTCATGAAGCTCTATCGCTTACATCACAGTATCGTCGCAGAACATGCGGAGCGTCTCTATCCGATCAATGGATCGTCCTGGGATGATCTGGTTTCGCGCGAAGATTTGTTCGATCATCTTCGTCAGTTAATTCGAGGGTTGCGGTCGGAAGATGGTCTGTTGAAGGATATGCTCGCGCCGATCGGCAGCCAGGAAGTCTGGGCCGCGGGCGTTACGTACTACCGCAGCCGCGATGCGCGCATGGAGGAATCGAAGAGCGCGGGCGGCGGAGATTTCTACGACCGCGTCTATCACGCTACGCGTCCAGAGTTGTTCTTCAAGGCGACCCCGCATCGCGTGGTTGGGCCCGAAGCGAAGGTCGCGATCCGCTCCGACGCTACCTGGTCCGTGCCTGAGCCCGAATTGACTCTGTTTGTTTCGCCTGGCGGAAAGATCACCGGATACACCATCGGCAACGACATGAGTTCGCGCGACATTGAAGGCGAAAATCCTCTCTACCTGCCGCAGGCCAAGGTCTATGATCGCAGCTGCGCCCTCGGTCCATGCCTTCTCGTCACTGACGAACCGTTACCCCTGACCACTGAAATCGCAATCGAGATTCGCCGCGGCGGGCAGCCGGTATTTTCTGGCGCGACCACGCTGAAGGAAATGAAGCGCAAGCCCGAGGAACTGGTCGAATATCTCTACCACAGCAGCAGTTTTCCCCTCGGATGTTTTCTTCTGACGGGCACCGGCATCGTGCCCCCCGATTCGTTCACGCTGCAGCCCGGCGACGAGATTCGCATCACGATTCCCGCCGATCGGAACGCTCGCGAACGTGGTTGGATAAAGTGACGTTAGCCGGCCGGCATCCCGACCTTGAGCCGTCAACCCTCAGACCTCAGACGCGCCGGTCCTGTTGAGGTCTGAGGTCCGACGCCGAGATCCAAATCCGACACTACCCCGCGGCTTCAAGGCCTGACGTGTAAAATGGAGGACTATTTACTGGCAGTACGTTCCTTCTATGGCGATCGGCGAAAAAACGGTCAACGCTGTGACGAACGGCTCTGAAGCGGGCACCCCCGCTCCTCGTCCCAACGACGAGCGCTACGACGCGCAGCGCGTCGAGACGAAGTGGTTCGAGCGCTGGCAACAGGATGCCGATCTCTACGCCGCCGATCCAATCTCAGGCGACGGCCACTCGACTAAGAAGAAATTCTACGTTCTCGAGATGTTGCCCTACCCCTCGGGCGCACTCCACATGGGACACGTGCGCAACTATTCCATCGGCGACGCGCTCGCCCGCTACATGTGGATGAACGGTTACAACGTGCTTCATCCCATGGGATGGGATTCGTTCGGATTGCCCGCGGAAAATGCCGCGATTCAGAACAACACGCCGCCGCGCGAATGGACCTTGCGCAACATCGCCAACATGAAGGCGCAGATGAAGCGCCTGGGCTTCGCCTACGACTGGTCGCGCGAAGTCACGACTTGTTTTCCGGAATACTACCGCTGGAACCAGTGGTTCTTCCTCAAGCTCTTCGAACAAGGATTGGCCTATCGCAAGAAGAGCAAAGTGAACTGGTGCCCGAAGTGTGCGACCGTGCTCGCCAACGAGCAGGTCCTCGCCAACGGATGTTGCTGGCGCCACGAAGACACGCTTGTAGAGCAGCGCGAACTCGAACAGTGGTTCGTGCGCACCACGAAGTACGCCGACGAGCTGCTCAAGGGGCTCGACACCCTCGAAGGATGGCCCGAAAAGGTTCGCACCATGCAGCGCAACTGGATCGGCCGCAGCGAAGGTACGCTCGTCGATTTCAAACTCGCGGATCAAAAGGTTGACGGCGCTGCCGGGCCCGCAGGCTCGACGATCACGGTCTTCACCACGCGCATTGACACCATCTATGGTGCGACGTCGTTGCAACTCGCCCCTGAGCATCCTCTCGTCGCCGATTTTACGCGGCACAATCAGATGTTGGGCGCGGCCGTGCAGGAATTGATTGCCGAACAGCGCAAGGCAAAAGAAACTGGCGACATCGGCGAGATCGAAAAGCATGGCGTGAACACGCACCGCTACGCCATCAATCCCTACAACGGCGAAAAAATTCCGATCTGGGTGGCGAACTATATCCTCATGGACTACGGCACCGGCGCCATCATGAGCGTCCCGGCGCACGACGAGCGAGACTACGAGTTCGCGAAGAAATACAAACTCGAAATCCGCCTCGTCGTTCTTCCCATCTCGAACGATCCCGAAGAGACCATGACTGAACCGGTGTTGCCGTTCGTCGCGCACGACGGCATGACGATTAACTCCGGCCCCTACAGCGGGATCAGCTGCGCCGACGCCATCAAGAAGATGTCGGCCTACGCCGAGGAAAAGGGCTTCGGCAAAGCCACGGTCACCTATCGCCTGAAAGATTGGGGGATCTCGCGCCAACGTTATTGGGGCACGCCAATCCCGATGCTTTACTGCGAGAAGGACGGCATCGTCGCCGTGCCGGAAAAAGATTTGCCGGTCATCCTTCCTGAGAATGTTGACATCACGCTCACCGGCGGATCGCCGCTCGGCCGCGTGCCGGAGTTTGTCAACGCTACGTGTCCCAAGTGCGGAGGTCCGGCACGGCGCGAGACCGACACCATGGATACGTTCGTCGACTCGTCGTGGTATTTCTATCGCTACACCGACGCCCACAACGATCACGCGCCGTTCAACGGAAAGATTGCGCAATACTGGTTCCCGATCGACCAGTACATTGGCGGGGTCGAGCACGCCATCCTGCACCTTATTTACTCGCGCTTTTGGACGCGCTTCATGCGCGATCTCGGCATGATCACCAACGACGAGCCTGCCGAACGATTGTTCACGCAGGGAATGGTCATCAAAGACGGCGCGAAAATGTCGAAGAGCCTCGGCAACGTTGTCTCGCCGGACGAGATGGTCGCGCGCTACGGCGCCGATGCCGCGCGTCTCTACAGCCTGTTCGCTGCGCCTCCCGATCGCGACCTCGACTGGCAGGACTCCGGCATCGAAGGCATTCAACGCTTCCTGGGGCGCGTGTACCGGTTCGTAGTGCGCAATTCCGTCTGAAACGTTGCTTGCAACGTCTCCCTCAGCATCGATCTGCGAATATCTTTATCGCCGGAGGCGCGCGCCATCCAGCGCAAGTTGCACCAGACCATCAAGCGCGTCAGCGATGACTTCCAGGGACGCTGGCATTTCAACACCTGCATCTCCGCGATCATGGAACTCGTAAACGAGCTCTACGCTGCGGAAGACGCGATCGCGCAAGGTTCCGTGCCCAAGCCCTTCCTCATGGAAGTGCAGCGCAACCTCGTCCTCTTGCTCGCGCCGTTCGCTCCCTATCTCGCGCACGAACTCTGGGAGATGCTCGGCGAGAAGGGAAACTTGCTCAAAGCGCCGTGGCCGAAATATGACGCGGTCCTCGCGAAGGAGGAAGAGATCGAAATTCCGGTGCAGATCAACGGCAAACTGCGCAGCCGCGTGGTTGTGCCTGTCGACTCAACCGAGGATTTCGTGATCGAACGCGCTCTCGCTGATGAGAAGGTGAAGATGCGATCGAGGGTAAGCAGGTGATCAAGAAAATTTACGTTCCCGGAAAGCTGCTGAACCTTGTGGTGAAGTGAGCCTGAACAGGATTCACCCCGAAAACCATGAGCGGACCGCAGCGCGGTCCGCCATTTCCATTCTCGGTTGTTTGTGTGGACCGCCTTACATTCCGCTCAGCACCAGCGCCTCGGTGCGCTTGTCAAAGTCGATCTCGTCCACCTGTTTTTTGTTATTGGTGAGGGTCTTCAACGTGACTGAGTTATAGGGAGCGGCTTGCGGAAGTTCTTTGAGCTTTCCCGCGACGGTGGCGACCGTCTTGCCGTTCTTCTCGATGGAGACTTGCAGAGCGTCCTTCGGGCCGGTCCACTCAGCCTTGTAATGGCCGGGTTGGAGTATGGTGGACCCCACGGTGGCGCGTTCAGAGAGATCAAACTTTGCGGAGTTGGAATCCTTGGCGAATGCACCCAGCGACATAGCCAACACCGCCGCCAGGGATAATGTCAAATATTTTATCAATCGCATACTCATCTCCTTGAAGATCCTTAAAGAGTCGACGACGACAACACAGCTCTGCCATCACTCAGAAAATAAGATCGCTTGTGCCGTATGCCTCGTTCTTGCTTGTCTAAAAGGTCCTGTAACTATGGATGCCCGTGGTGTGAGGCCGGTTGCACAATGTATCGCATCACGATAGATGCAAAAAGCCGCGTCTTTGCTGCAGTTTACACAACTTGACGAAGGGGCCTGCGTGGCGATGGATTCTCGAGGCCGCCAGGCTAGGGATCGCGATCGCATTTGCGTTATGCTTGAGCGCATGCCACGGATCTCGCCGACGCTGGAAGGTTTCCGCGCCGTCTTTCGACGCCCCTCGTTCACGTTGGCGGAAATCACATGGCGCTGGACTGCCGGGGCCACGACCGTCGTGCTGCTCCTCTTCGGCCTCGTCGAATTCCTCGGCACGCTACCCGTGACTGACCGCGAGTTGCTCTTTCTGCGGACGCGCCATCCTTATCTAGTGATCCAGGCGCTCGCGCACATCCTCCACGGCAGCGTGAGCCGCGCCGTCATTTCGCTCATGCTTGCGGTGCTTCTGCTGACTTTAGTGTGGATCGTGGCCGCGTCCTTCGGACGGTATGTCACGGTTAGCGCCCTGCTGGATTATTTTCGAGATGCGGCCGCGGGCGCGAATCGTGGTGAGGGAGACGTCGTCGGCAACGTCTCTAGGACGGCTATGGCTTCGCGCGAAGGTGCTCCCGTCCGCGTGCTCGTGCGGCTTAACTTTTTGCGCGCTGCCGTCACGCTGGCCGCGCTTGCCAGTTTCGCCGGCGCTGCAATTCTTGCGGGATTCGCATCGGCAGATGGTCGTCCGCGCCCCGGCCTCGCTCTTCTCGTCTTCCTGATTCTGGCCGCATTGATCTGCATGGCCTGGAATTCGCTGAATTGGATGCTGTCGCTGGCCGGCATCTTTGCCGTTCGCGATCACGACGACGCTCTGACCGCCATCTCGACCGCCGCGTCTTTCAGCGGCGATCGCGCCGCCGCCATCTTCTCCGTGAGCACCTGGACCGGGCTAGTTCACCTGGCGGCATTCATCGGCGCCACCGCAGTCGTTTCCATCCCGCTGGGTTTTGTTGCCTTCGTGCAATGGCGGCTGGTGGTCGCGATCGTGCTGATTTTCACGCTCGCCTATTTCGCGATCGCCGACTGGATCTACATGGCGCGCCTCGCCGGGTACGTCTGCATCGCCGAGATGCCGGAAGGCTTGGGGACAACGCCCCCAGTTGTTTCGCCGGTTGTTCTAGACACGTCGCTCCAGACAACGATGGACCGTGATGAACCGATTCTTAGCGACGTGCCGCTCCGATTCGCGACTCCGTAGCGTGGACGGCCATCGCTGCGGGCGGCAGTTGCGTTACGGGTGGACTGCATACACAACGCCGTTACAGTAGTGCGCGTTGCAAATGCCGCCACCCTGAGTCGTGCCATAGAGGTCCGCGTGCGACCGACTGTACGTCAAGCCTGCCCAAACTTCCCCCAGTCCGGCGGGGTTGAAATTGACAAGGGTCGTTTCGGTCCATGCTCCGTTCTGATTCGGCGGAACAGAGAGTTCGAAAACTTCGTTGGATGCCGTTCCGAAAAGATTTCCGGAATTGTCTCTAGTCACTCCCGCCGACGGGCCACCTCCGTCGCTGGTGTTCTGGAAAGCGTACAGCTCTGCCTCTGTCCACGGGTCACCAGCTTGCGTAGGCCGGATAAGTTCGAAGACGGTGCCGTATCCTCCATAGAGAGCGCCAAACTGTCCGCCCTCAGAAGTAGTGCCATAAAAATTCCCACTTCTGTCGAGCCTCACGCCATTTCTGGGAAAGGCTCCGTCAGGCATTCCCTGAAAGGTGTAGAGTACGCTCTCTGTCCACGCGCCGTCTGCGGTCGCAGGATGTTTCATTTTGAAGACGACGCCACAACCGCCGTTGCACGCTTGATTCCCGCCATTCCTTGTCGTGCCGTAGAGGTTCCCCGCCGAGTCTACCGCCAGGCCGCCGCTTGGGGCCCAGCCGTCGGTCGTCCCGTTAAAGCTATGCACGTGGCTGTAGGACCATGTCCCGCCCTGCGGGACCGGCGGTGTCAATTGAAAGACGCCGCCGAATCCGAACTCCCCTGCATCGTAGCCGTAAAGACTGCCCCACTTGTCGAAGGCGAGATAGTTGGGCGGGCCAAAGGCGCCATTGCTGGGGCCAGCGAAATTGTAGAGCGTGGTCTCGGTCCAGGCGCCGCTCTGCGAGGGTGGGGAGAGTTGGAAGACGGTACCGCCGCCAGTCGAACCGCCTGCCGCCGTCGTTCCATAGAGGTTGCCAGCCTGATCGAAGATCACGCCGCCCGCCGGGTAGCCGCCGTCGCTGCCACGGGTAAAGGTGTAAAGCACGCTCTCGATCCATGGGCTACCCACGGCAGTGGGACGAGTTAACTTGAAGACCGTGCCGCAGCCAAAATGGATGGGTTGCGCGTCGCAGTTCGTGCTGGCGCCCCCTTGGACGGTGGTGCCGTAGAGATTGCCTGCGGAGTCAGCGACCATGGTGGCGAGCGGCTGACTTCCGTCGCTGCCACCCTTGAAGTGGTAGATGACCGTTTCGCTCTGGGCGAGAGTCATCGCACTAGTGGCGAGCAACACGAGCGCTGAGCCGAGGAGGTTTGTCAGAGGTTGGCAGTGGATGAGTGAGAATCGCTGATCGGACATTGCAACTTCTCCTTCGTCAGTCACTTGTGTCGGTCAATATTCTTGGCGATAGGGCCGGGAACGCGAAAGGACAAACGTGGCGAGATACTAGATCGGATTTCCTCAATGAGCAAGATGCAATACCTTGCATCTGAGGCGTCTTTACCTTTCTAGCTGAATTTGAGAAACTCATGCGTGGAATCCAAATCCCCGCACAAACCATTGTCATCGGGCCAAGCGTCGCTTAGCCAATCCATCGTCATCCTCGACTTCGGGGCACAATACACGCAACTCATCGCGCGCCGCATTCGCGAGCAGAATGTTTTCTCGGTCGTGCTGCCGTGTACCGCAAAGCTCGATGAAGTGAAGGCCTATGGGCCTGCTGGCATCATCCTTTCGGGCGCGCCCTGGTCCGTCTACGACAAAGACGCGCCGCCTGCCGACGTCCGCGTCTTCGAACTGGGCGTGCCGGTGCTCGGCATTTGTTATGGATTGCAATTCATGGTGCACACTCTCGGCGGAAAAGTACGTCCCGCTGACAAGCGCGAGTACGGCCGTGCGGAAATCGATGTCGTTTCGTCGTCAGTTCTGTTTCAGGGAATGGCCAAAAAGCTCGCCGTCTGGATGTCTCACGGCGACGAAGCACTCGAATTGCCTCCTGGCTTCGAATTGATGGCGAAGACGCACTACGCCGTCGCCGGCATTCAGAATGTGGCCAAGCGGTGGTACGCGGTGCAGTTCCATCCCGAGGTGCATCACACGCCGCAGGGCACGCAGATTTTGAAGAACTTCATTTTCGAGATCTGCGGCGCCAAGCCTACATGGACGGCGCAACAGTTCATCGAGACGACCGTGGAGCAGGTCAAACGACAAGTCGGCACCGGACGCGCCATCTGCGCGCTCTCGGGTGGAGTCGATTCGTCAGTCGCGGCCGTGCTCGTCGACCGCGCGCTGCGCGATGCGAAAGGGAAATCACGACTGACTTGTGTCTTCGTCAATAACGGTGTCCTTCGCAAGAATGAATTCGAAAAAGTGCAGAAGACCCTGCGCGACAAACTCGGCCTGCATCTCGACGCCGTCGACGCGACTGCCCGCTTTCTTGCAAAGCTAAAAGGCGTGACCGAGCCCGAGAAGAAGCGCAAGATTATCGGCAACGAATTCATCAAAGTCTTCGAGAAAGAAGCGCTCCGCATCGAGAAGACCGAAGGCAAAGTGAAGTGGCTGGTGCAGGGAACGCTTTATCCCGACGTGATCGAGTCACGCTCGGTGCGCGGACCGTCGCAGGTCATCAAGTCGCATCACAACGTCGGCGGCCTGCCAGAGAAGATGAAGCTCAAGCTGATCGAGCCGCTGAAGGATTTATTCAAAGACGAAGTCCGCAAGATCGGCCGCGACCTCGGCATGCCCGACGAAATCCTGCACCGCCAGCCGTTCCCCGGCCCCGGCCTCGCCGTTCGCGTGCTGGGAGAAGTCACGCCCGAGCGTCTGGCTGTGTTACGCGAGTGTGACGACATCGTGGTCAGCGAAATCAAAGAGGCCGGCCTCTACACAAAAATCTGGCAATCGTTCGCCGTGCTGCTTCCGGTCATGTCGGTCGGTGTGATGGGCGACGCGCGTACCTACGCCTACACCTGCGCTATCCGCGCCGTGAGTTCCGAAGACGGCATGACCGCCGACTGGGTTCCACTCCCGCACGACGTGCTGAAAATTATCTCCACGCGCATCGTGAACGAAGTGAAAGGCGTGAACCGCGTGGTCTACGACATCACGTCGAAACCGCCGGGGACGATTGAGTGGGAGTAGGAGAGCTGCTAGCTACTAGCTTCTAGCCGAAGCAGAGGTCATGTGACGACAGCCGCTTTCGGTCGTCCGGGTTTTGAGGCGCAGCCCTTTCGTCTCGTCATGACGTCCTCCCGCTTTCCACTTGGCGGTTACTTCCTTTTTTCGTCTGAGGGATCTTCCGTTACCCGTCTACTGGATTCGTCCTACAACGGCACTCACAACGAAAGCAACCATGGGCCGAATTGCTTTTGCTGCTTTCAGCATTGGGCGATTGAGCGTTGGACGGTGCCAGTCGTGTCCTCGAAGCAAGTGATCCCCCCCTAGGGATATACACGTCTGTCTCGTCACGTTTCTGGGATAATGATCGACACCATGTCAGGATTAACTGAATCGCCAACAACTTTTCTATCTCGCCGCCGCTTCTTTCGCTGGGCCAGTTCGCTGGCTGCGATTGTCGGCGGGGCGCCGCTGGTTTCCTCCGCCAAGACTCTCTCATCGCCGATGGACTCGCCGGATGGTGAGGACTACTACGCCAAGCTGGGCGTCCCGACGATTATCAACGCCGCGGGCACCTATACCACGCTCACCGCTGCCTGCATGCCCCCGGAAGTTTTGGCCGCAGTGCAGAAGTCCGCGCTTCATCCGGTGCGTCTGCATGACCTGCAACGGAAGGCGGGCGAGTACATTGCGCAGCGCCTGAAATGCGAAGGAGCGGTCGTGACCTCGGGAGCCACGGGAGCCATCAGCCTGGCGACTGCCGCGTGTCTGCAATACGCCAACAACATCACCCCCCTCGACATCCCGCAGGCGATGGAGGGCATGAAGTATCAGGTCATCGTGCAGCGCGCGCACCGATATGAATACGACCGCGCCATGTATCTCTGCGGGGCGCGGGTGACCGAGGTCGTCACGCTCGACGACTTTAAGCGCGCATGCGGCGCAGGCAACGCGGTGATGACGAATTTCTTCAACGCTGCCGAAGACGAGGATGGAATCGCCGGCACCGCGCAGATCGGCCGGGAAGAGTGGCTGCGTGTGGCCCATGAACACAAGATTCCGTGTCATCTGGATGCCGCTGCCGACATGCCTCCGATCTCAAATTTATGGAAGTACACGGGCATGGGTTTCGACCTAGTAGCTTTTTCCGGCGGCAAGGGAATCCGCGGTCCACAGAATGCAGGCCTGCTTCTGGGTCGAAAGGTTCTGACGGACCTCGCCCATCAGAACAATAATCCGGAGGACGGAATCGGCCGTGGCATGAAGGTGGCGAAGGAACAGATTGTCGGCATGGTCGCTGCGGTCGACTGGGTTCTTTCGCACACGGAAGAGTCGATGCAGGGCGACTACCAGAAGCGCGCCGATCTTATTGCCAACGCGATGAAGGGCATTCCTTCAGTCAGGACGGAGACGGTGGTTCCGAAGATTGCCAACCATGTTCCCCATCTGCTCATACGCTTTGACCCGGCGGTTACGGGAATCACCACTACCCAGATCGTCGATATGCTGCGCAAGGGGACGCCTTCGATTGAACTGAATCCAAACACAGGTCAAAAGCCCAACCAGGGCATCCCGGCGGATGCGAACACGCTCGTGGTTGGAGTATGGATGATGCAGCCCGGCGAAGACGCGATCGTGGCCCAGAGAATTCGAGAGGCCTTCACGAAAAAGGTGTGACGCGAACCCCACCGTGTGTGGGGAAATGCGGGGCGAGACTTCATCTGTCCGTCCCCGCATTTGTTGGACATGCAATTTTCCCGCCGCTCAAAACCAACCTGCTACGGGTGCACCACTCTCAATCCGAAAACATTTTCAAAGGCGTCGAAGTCGCGATCGCGATGCAGTAGCGAGTGGTTGTTCTCGAGGCAGAAAGTGGCAATCAGGCAGTCGATGGTGGCGCGGACCGTATATCCGCTCTTGCGCAAGGTCCGATAATTCTGAGCCGCAGCGATCGCCAGTGGCGTGCCGCAATTGGGGAAGACGTGGAACTTTAAGAGGTCGGCTCGCACCTGCGCAAAGGCTCGGTCATGCGTGCCCTGCAGAACTTCGCACAGGATCACGTCGGTCAATCCGAACGGCTGCTTTTGCAACTCGCGATCGAGCCACGCAACTTCAGGGCAGTTCGTGCCGCGAAGATATTCGATCCAGACGCTGGTATCGACGATAACCACTTCTCATTCCTCGGCGAAGCGGCCCCTTCGGGACGTGGTGAGGTTGCCTTCCCACTGAACCTTGCCGCGGAGGCGGCGAATGGAGCCTTGCGCGTGGATCTGGGCCAATAGACGCAACCCGGCCTCTACGGCAGCTTTCTTCGTTCGTGCGCCGCTGCTGCGCATAGCGGCGCGCATCAGGCGATCGTCAATCTCGATATTGGTTCGCACGGCTTCCTCCAATGTGTATAAATCATATCATTTTGTGTATCAGCAGCGAAGCAGAATCTAGCAGGCTACTCGTCGCGATGAACGGTTTCCATGGAGAAGGCTGGCAGGCAGACAGCGATATATTCGGCACCGCCTTCGTTGGGCGTGGAGTAGCGGACCCATTCGCCGGCGTGCGTGATGACTGCTTGTCCAGCAGCGACGTCGAGTTCTCCGCCTTTGTGCGTGACGCGCAGCGTTCCTTTCAGCACGATGGTGAATTCGTCGAACTCGGGAGTTTGGCCGGGCTCGAGCCATCCTTGCGGACTGCGCATGTGCGCGACGCTGGCAGCGGAGGTTTTCGTGTTGACGCGTCCGACGTATTCGTCGATGAGTTTTGGTTTGTTGCCGGCGGATTGAATGCGCGTCGCTTGCGAGATGAGTGTGGGCATGGTTGAACAGAGTACAACAAAATCTTAAAACGTAAAGGACGCGAAAAACAGCCGCGAAGGGCGCTCAGCAACGCGGGGGTGCGAGGAATACTTTCGAGCGGGTACGGGGTCAGGGAGAAGTTCCGACGTGGCTGCTTCGTGTTTCGCGAAGCAGCCACTCGCAGAAAGACAAACGAACTACGGGCACGGATATGGAGTGCCCGGCGTGGGCGGCGTGCCGGGAATGATTGTCGGTGGACCCGGGATGCCGTCTGGCCCCGGCGGTCCCGGGATCACTTGTGGCGGCGTTCCCGGTGTGCCGGGCGTGTAACACGTGCCATGGTCCGTATCAGGCGGCGTATCGAGCGGCGGTGGCACTGGGCGTGGTGCGACCGGTAGCGGCGGGGTTGGATGTTCCGCGTATTGCTGTACGGCGTCATCAACGCGCGCCTGCTCGAGTTGGAGCGGCTGTTGCAGCGTCATGTCAACGGGCGTTCCCGCGTCGAGATAGAAGTTGTGCGAGCGCGAGAGCATCACTAGCATTGCGGCGAAGCCGACCCCGGTGCCGACGGCCGTTCCGATCATCGTGGCTTTCCCTTTATTGGGAGGCACGCTCAGACTCGACGAGAGACATCCGGGCGGCGGTCCAGTGCAGCCGGGCGGAAGCGAACTGGTAATGGTACCGCTTCGTGAACTGGCGACCGAGTGGCCGATCAAAGCGCCGATGCCTCCGCCTGCCAGCGGCATCATGACCGCCCCGATCGCCTTGCCCTGCCCGGGATCTTTTAGGGCATAGCCCTCGTTGCTCTCGAGGATTGCGGGTCCAGCGACCTGCGCGACATAGCCGTCAGGAAACGTGATTGACATCGATTGCAGACGAAGTTCGGCGCGTCCTCCTCGCATGTCGAGTTTCTCGACCCGACCTTGAACAAAGGTGCCGGGCGGCATCAGCACCTCGTTTTCCGAGTCCACGGGAGATGTGATCTGGGCATAAATGTCATCTCCGCGATGCACGTAGCGGCTCTGAACCGGATGCGTGAGTACTAGAGCAAGCTGGGTGCCGGCAGGTAGTGTGACCATGCTGACTTTGGCTTGCGGCTGCGGTTGAGCTCGATGCGGATCCTGCGCTAGCGCAGATGCTGATAAACCGGCGAGTGTTAGCGCGAATGCCGCGACAATCGCCGCGGCTTTCCTGGTTGAGTTGGAGGAATCTGGAACTGATGCATTTGAAAGACTGGAGCGAAGGCACGTCATGAGCACCTCCCCTCGAAAGCTTTTGAGTGGCGGCTTTCGATTTGCGCGGGTTAGTGAAGAGAACCCGCGATCACTGCAATAGACTCGCGATGATCCAGAAACGATATCGAGACGGCGAGTAAAGGTTTGCAAAGAGATGGTCGGGAATTGTAAATCCGCGCTGGACACGGGTTTTGATGAGAAATGCCACACGGTTCTGAGGCGCCTGATCACTGTTTTGATTGTTCGACTGAGAAACGTACAGAGACGGAAAGTCGTTGGGAGATTATTGGGAAGAATCCGCAGGGAGGATGTCCGCGTAGAGGAATCCATCACGCGTGACGATTTCGCCTGACTTGATCGCGATTGGTAGATGGAACATTGGCCCGGCGTGAGCGAAGGTGTGGAACTCGCCGTTCTCGGCGCACGGATCGACTCCGGCGGGCATGCGGCTGACGAGGTCGTGGTCGAGATCCCGGCCAGCGAAGTCCGCGGGCAGCTTTTTCGGGTCGATGCAGACGATGTGGGCGCGCAGTCCGCCGTCGAGCATTTCTGAAATCAGTTCGCGCGTGTTGCGTCCCCAGAGGGGGAATAAAGGTGCGAGTCCCGTGCCACGGAGACGGTCTTCGCGATAGCGGCGTACGTCTGCGAGGAAGAGATCACCGAAGGCGATGGCCGAAATGCCTAGCTGCACCGCGGAAGCGCAAGCTTTCGCCATGGCTTGCTCGTAGATTTCGTTGCTGCATGGCCAAGGTAGAGGAACTTCCCAGAGCGGCAGACGCGCGGCCTCGGCTTGAAGCCTCAGCAATGTGTGGCGGGTACCATGCATGGCAACGCGCTGAAAGTGCGTGTTGATCGTTGTGAGCAGGCCGACGACTTCAACTTCACCACGCTGGCGCAGCACGTGAAGAGTCCACGCGCTGTCTTTGCCGCTGCTCCAGGAGAGAAGAGTCTTTTTCAAGGTGACGTGTACTCTCTGAACTGAATAAAACAAAAAAGCGCGGGCGAGAGCGCCCGCGCCACATTTTAAAAGCAGGTCTTACGCGTGGACCAGTTCCACTCCGTAGATCGAGTGCCAACTGGTTGCGGCTTTCAGTTTGTCGTTGACGTTGTGAATGTTCTTCACGCCTTCGGTCTCAAGCCACTTCCGGAAGGCGTCTGCGCCTTGCTTCGCATAGACGGGAATGCCATCTTTCCACGTCGCGCGGCCGCAGAGAACACCGTTGAACTTCACTCCGGACTCTCCAGCGAGTTCGAGCGTCTCCGAGAACTCCGCATTGCTGACGCCAGCCGACAGATAAATGAACGGCTTGGTGGCAACGTTCGCGGCTGTGTGGAACAGATCGATGGCTTCCTTCTTGGTGTAGGCCTTCGTTCCGCCGAAGCACTTCACGCCTTCGACGAACTTCATGTTTACCGGAACTTCAACCTTCAGCACGTCGACACCATAGCGATCTTTCGAAAACTCGCGCATGCTCTCGGTGACGATGTGCGGTTTCTTCTTGGCGTACTCGAGGCCCTTTTCGTCCGCGCCCTCTTGGTATCCCACGAACTCGAGGAAGTACGGGATGTCGTTGGCGCGGCATTCGTCGCCGATGCGCTCAACCCACGCGTGCTTGATCTCGTTGACGTGCTTCGGATCGTCCGGAGTGTAATAGAGAAGAATCTTGACGCAATCGGCGCCGGCTTCTTTCAGGCGGCGTGCGGACCATACATCGAGCAGGTCGGGCAAGCGGCCGGGGCCGGTCTTGTCGTATCCAGTTTTTTCATACGCCAGCAGCAGGCCGGCATTCTTCGCGCGTCGCTTCGAGGCGGGCAGTCCCCACTCCGGGTCGAGCAGGATGGCGGTCGCGTGCGGCGTGAGAACTTCGGTGACCAGCGACTTGAATTCTTCCATCATGGCGTCTGTGACTTCGCCGCCCTTTTCCTTGGCTAGCGATTTTTGCAGGGAGCCGCGCTGGTCCATGGCAGCTGCGGCGATGACGCCGCGTTCGTTGGAGACTTTTTTGAGGCCGGCAAGTTTCCCGGGGGTGAGCTTCATGAGGAATCCTCCTATAGCGGATGGGATGAATGCTTGGGACTCTTCATTGTAAACCAACGACGCGGCGAGAACGTGATTGGAATCACGGATGTGGGGCGGGGAATTCCGGCTTAGGGAACAATCTGTTCTTGAGTTCAGAAACGATGGCCGAACCACGCGGGGTGGTACACCCACAGCAGGAAGATCAAACGAAGGGCGAGGAGGACGGATGCGGCTTTCACCCAGGTGAGAAGAATCTGTTCCCAGTTTCGGGGATGGCGTTCGAGAGCAATCGGATCGGAGGCGGAGATTCCTCCCCACCAGCGCTCAAGATCCCTCCGTACGGTGAAGGTGGCGATGGGGAAGACTGGAAACCAAAGAACCACGAACCAAAGAGTGGCACCGTACAGTTCGAATAAGCCGCCGGGGTCGCGCTTCCGGTTGGCCTTGCCGAGGAATTTCTTGCCTAAGCCGACATCGGGAATGTAACTCCGCACTGCCCGTTTTAACTTGTCAGCTTTGGCCGCCGCTTTGCGTTCTATGCGATAGGAGTCGATGTCGGATGAAGAAAGCTGTCTTCGGCAGAGCTCCTCGTCCAGCGCCAGACGCGCGTCATCGGTCAGTTGCTCCTCCTCCTCGGCGAGGCGAAGGAGTTCGCCTTCTGTCAGATGCTGATATTCCGGCATTGCTCTATCGAAGCTCCCCATTATGCAACGGAACGTGAATGTCTTGACGCCTTTTTACAAAGTAGGTCATATAACTACTTACCGCTCTCATGGAAAAAACGATCTCAGCCGCCGAGGCAAACCGGAAATTCTCGCAGGTATTGCGCGAGGTGAAGGAAGGCCGGAGCTACGTCGTCACCAGCCATGGGCGGCCTGTGGCGCGCATCGAGCCGGTAAAAGAGAAGCGCAACGGACGAGCCAAGGCCGCGCTGCTGGCGCATCTTAAAGCGCTGCCGGTTCAGGACATCGGTCGCTGGACGCGGGACGAATTGTACGACGATTAGAGCGGCGTCTCATGCGAATCGCGCTCGATACGAACTTACTGGCATATGCCGCCGGGGTGAACGGGGCGGAGCGGCAACGGGTTGCGCTTGAACTCCTCGGCAAGCTTTCTGAATCTGAAACATTTCTGCCGGTCCAGGCGCTGGCAGAACTCTTCCGCGTTCTGGTAGGAAAAGCGAAAATCTCGCCGCGGTTGGCGCGTACCACGATTCTTCGCTATCGCGATACGTATCCCCAGATCGAAACTTCCAGTTCAGTGTTTCTGTCAGCGATGGACCTCGCCGTCGATCACAAGATCGGGATTTGGGACGCCATAATGCTCGCTGCCGCAGCCGAAGCGGGATGCCGCATCTTGCTATCAGAGGGCATGCAGGATGGTTTTACCTGGAGTGGAGTGACGGTCGCCGACCCGTTCGCGTCGGTCCGGCATCCGCTGCTCGAATCTTTGCTAGAGCCTTAGAACTCCAGCCCGCGCAGACGAGATGACGAGCGTCGCTTCTTGCTAATAGGTTCGAAACGTAGACAGAATCTGGCGCTCCAGACGCTTTATCTTTTCCGCAGGAGTTCTTCCGTCCTCGTAGCCGCCATCGAAGTCGATGGAGAGTGTCTTGCCATGCAGGTTGTAGAAGAACTGATCCGGGTAAGAGACACCGCCTCCTCCGGGGCCGTAATAGTAGAACTTGTTCGAACCTGCAACGTATGGATCGGGAGGGAACTCCACTCCGGTGGGAGCGCTAGTAACCAAAGCTTGCAGGTCGAAGGATGGTTCGCAGCATCCGATCTGGATGTCCAGATCCGGGCTGTGAAGCGTTGCCTCCCCCTGCATGTCTTTTCCGTCGTGGGTGGGCGCGTACTCTTTGGGATAGAGAAAGCAGAAGTGGTGGTGGCCATCAACGTACACCCGCCAATCCTGCTCGCCGCCTTTTGGAACGCACGGCGGCTTGCCGAGGGCGTGCGCTTGAGAAAAGCCGACAAAAAAGGTAAAGGCGATCAAAGCAAACAAGTTGGATCGAAGGGGATGGCGCATTTGTCGGTGACAGTGAGGATAGCACCCGGAAATCGGTGTCGGCTACCCAACACGCGAGTTGAGGAATCTTCCATGCGGCCCAGTTCTGCACTTTCAACCCGCCCACGCGGCGGAACTCTTTCTCAGCGTTGGTAACGAGGGTCAATCCGGAGGCCATCGCGTGCGCGGCGATCCAGAGATCGTTGTCGCGGGCCTAAATTTTCAATTCTCAGCCTCCGCAATGTTAACGAGGAGTACTTTCCTAAGTACGGTCAGATTGTTCGATAGCGGACAGACATCGCGTTTCCTGCTTTCTATCATTTCCGCAACGAGGTGGGTGAATGTCTTCCAGGGGGTCCTCATCCTCATCTTCATCCGAACCGCGCTTAGAAGCGTGGTTGCGCGAATACGAAGAGGCATTGTCGGAAGGCAATACGATCGCCCTGTTTAAGCGTATCGAAATCGCGGAGGCCGCGCTTCTCACTCGCCACGCGGATCTTGAGGGGAGCCCCCGACCACCATGTCGAGCGGCAAGCCATCGAGGAGGCCTTAGCCAAGGTGCGAACGATCAAGCGAGAGAGACTGAAGTTCGACTAGCGGCCCGTTTCATACCTGCCAGGAATTGTCCCATCGGCATTCCCCGAATGAACTTTATCTGCACGCACGAGTGGTATAGTGGTATGACCGCTTGGATTCTCCTGCCGACTTGCGTTGGAAGCGAAACATCAAATATCCAATGGAAGAGTGAACGGGAGTCCAAGAGCTCAGCCCGCGCTCGTCCCGGGGAAAGGGAACTGCCATCATGGCTATTGCTACGGTTAATCCTGCTACTGGCGAAGTCGTCAAAACATTCGCGCCACTGTCAGACGCCGAGATCGAGACGAAGTTGCAGCTCGCGGTAAGCGTGTTCAAGGCGGGCCGGAAGACTCCATTTGCCGAGCGCGCCAGGCGCATGCTGAAGGCGGCGGAGATTCTTGAACGCGACAAGGACAAGTTCGCCCACTTGATGACGCTCGAGATGGGGAAGACCTACAAGTCCGCGGTGGCCGAGGCGGTGAAATGTACGACTGCGTGCCGCTATTACGCTGAAAACACCGAGCGGATATTGGCCGACGAAGTGGTGGAGACGGGCGCGAAGAAAAGTTTCATCCGGTATCTTCCGATCGGCCCGATTCTGGCGGTGATGCCGTGGAATTTTCCTTTCTGGCAGGTGTTTCGCTTCGCCGCGCCGGCTCTGATGGCGGGCAATGTTGGATTGCTCAAGCACGCGTCGAACGTGCCGCAGTGCGCGCTGGCGATCGAGAGCATTTTTCTTGAGGCTGGATTTCCCGAGGGCGCGTTTCAGACGCTGCTGATTGGATCAGGCGCGGTCGACGGTCTGTTAAACGATCCGCGCGTGGTTGCGGCGACTCTGACGGGAAGCGAGCAGGCGGGGATTCAGGTAGGCATGGGCGCGGCCAAGCGCATCAAGAAAGTTGTGCTCGAACTGGGCGGGAGCGATCCATTTATCGTGATGCCCAGCGCCGATCTCAGCGCCGCGGTCGAGACCGCAGTGACCGCGCGCGTACAGAATAATGGACAGTCCTGTATCGCTGCCAAGCGCTTCATCGTGGCCGAGCCGATTGCGGCGGAGTTCGAAAAGAAGTTTGTTGCCCGGATGGAGAGCCTGCAGATCGGCGATCCGTTTGACGAGAAGACGGAACTCGGTCCGCTGGCCACGCCATCCGGCGTAACCGATCTCGATGCGGACGTACAGAAATCGGTGAAGGCCGGAGCGAAGGTGCTGACGGGGGGACATCCGCTGAAGCGGCCGGGGAACTACTACGCGCCCACGGTGCTCACCAACGTTCCGAAGGATTCGCCAGCGTATGGCGAAGAATTCTTCGGCCCGGTGGCGTCGATATTTCGGGTGAAAGATGTGGATGAGGCGATCCGCTTGGCGAACGACGTGCGCTTCGGCCTCGGTTCCAGTGTTTGGACCAACGACGAGAAAGAGCGCGAGCGCTTCATCAACGAGTTAGAAGCGGGGATGGTGTTCGTCAACAAGATGGTCGCCTCCGATCCGCGAATTCCGTTTGGAGGAGTGAAGGCGTCAGGGCACGGGCGAGAGTTGGGACTTGGTCGGGATTCGCGAGTTCGTGAATGCAAAGACGGTTTGGATCGCTTAGGAGCAGTACCCGGTTCTCAGATCTCGGTCCTCAGTTAGCGCCCCTGGGCTTAGGCTCTGGAGTAGTGATTCCTGGCTGAGTCGCAGCGGGCTCTTCCGACAAAAGCGCTAGCCAGGGGCATTCGTCCGCGTCGAAGCGATGGACGGCGGCCTGCATCTTTTCACCAGCACAGTCGTAGCGGACCCACACTACGCGGAAGCGCGCTTTCTTCCCGGCGAAGAGAATTCCGACCACATCGCCGGATGTGAGTTCGGCATCGAGTCCTGACAGCAGTGCTCCGCTCAGGCTGACGTCGCGTGCGCGGGCGTTTTGCAGAAAACGTTCGCCGCGCGTATCGACTCCCCAAACCTGCAGCGGCAGGTCTACCTCTGACCGATGCTCCCGCCGGCGCTCCTTTGTTTGTGGCGGCACTTGCATTTGGATGACCCGCATACCGATCGTTCCGCTTCAGACAGTCATTCTCGCCGGCATTGTGAACATCCAGGCTAGTGGTGGAAGGCGGCCTTCAGGGCCAGCTTTGGGTGCGATACCTGAGCCACAATGTCAATCGATGTGCCCAACGGTATCGTTGATGCCTGCGAGAGTAAAGATACCCAGCAAGGATGTTAGAGAGAATTTAGAGACGGGGCGTTTCGTTTTGGGAGGGAGCGGAATGGGAAACTCGGGCATTGGTGCCCCGAAAGCCCGTGCTGCGCCTGGCGGATTGCCGGAGTGCCTGTCCCCACATAATCTTGGTTATTGCCTCAGCGTTAGAGTACTTAGAACGGCTTGCTGCTTCGCGATCAGGTGCTGCACGCCTTGTTTCGCGAACGCGATCATTTTCGCCAATTGCTGGTCGTCGAAGACTTGATGTTCGGCGGTAGCCTGGACTTCCACCATTTTGTGGCCGGCCGTCATGACGAAGTTCATGTCGACGTCGGCGCGCGAGTCTTCTTCGTAGGCAAGGTCGAGAAGAATTTCTCCGTCAACGATTCCCACACTTATTGCGGCGACGAAATCCTTCAGTGGGACTGCGGTCAGCGTTCCGGCATCCACCAATTTTTCCAGAGCGAGGCCAAGCGCGACGAATGCGCCGGTGATCGACGCCGTGCGCGTGCCGCCGTCAGCTTGAATAACGTCGCAGTCGATCCAGATAGTGCGCTCGCCGAGGCGCGCGAGATCGGTGACCGCGCGCAGGCTACGTCCGATGAGCCGTTGGATTTCGTGGGTGCGTCCACTTTGCCGTCCCTTGGAGACTTCGCGTGGGGTGCGCGTCAGCGTGGAGCGCGGCAGCATGCTGTATTCGCTGGAGATCCATCCCTTGCCGGTGTTGCGCATGAATTGCGGGACGGTTTCTTCGATCGATGCAGTGCAGATGACGCGGGTGTTGCCGACTTCAATCAGAACTGAGCCTTCGGCGGTGGTGATGAAATCCGGCGTAAGAACTACGGGGCGGAGTTGATCCGGGGAACGATCATCGGAGCGATAGAACATGATGGGGATTGTAAATGAATGGTTCAAGCTGTGAGCGATGAAGCATTTGCGCGCGTTAGGAGGATCGACGCCTAGGGGGATTGCAGTTGGGCCGCGACCTGGTTCACGGCGGTGACGTCGTAGAACGACGAGAGGTCGGCGTGGCCGGCGAGGGTTTGGCGTTCTTTGCCGTCGACCAGGATTTTTACTTTCAGGATGCCGGGCGTGTTGGCGGAGATGGTGTGGATCAGCGACGCAACCGTGAGTTCCTCAACCAGGACTCCGGAGCGATGCGTATCAGCGAAGGCCGAGTTCAGGTCAATGACAGCTTCCCCGGGATCGACCAGGTAGACGCTGCGCACTTCGGAGCCGGGCCCCAGAACGTGCGGCGACGACTTGTCGAGATACAGCGACACGAGCGCGCGGAGAAGTTCTTCGGCGCGTTGCTGACGTCCGGAGGGAAGAGGAATCTGGGCGGAGGTTGCTTGCAAAGTGCCGTCGTCGTCGTGCGCGACGAAGAGGGTGACGCGTTCGGTCGGTCCGGCAACAGGAGGCGCGAGAGGACGCGTGTCGGTGGAGGCCACGGGCGTTGCGGTGACCGTTTTCCTCATGTGCCAGGCGTAAATTCCTAGACCCATGGCGGCGACCAGCAGCACGGACATCGCGATGATGAAGTGGCGGGGGATCATGAAAGATTCCTCTGCTGGCTGTCAGGTGATCTAGAGAACCTGTCCCCGCATGAGTTTCCAGGAACATCCCAACCTGCTCCCAACACTCGATCCCCGCTTCTCACGCAAAGAGCGCGGGAGAAATCGGGCACCCGCCGCTTTTCTCGTACAAGTCTCATTGGGCGGCTCCGAGTTGGTCATGGGTGGCTGCGATGGCTGTTGCTACGGCGCTGGTGACTAGCTGCTGGTAATCAGGCGCGGTGAGTTGGCCAACGTCCGAACCTTGCGGTGCAACTTCGATGGCAATGGCAGGTCCAGTCACGTTGTTCAGCGGACGCAACGGCGCGCCTAACGCGCGAACGGGAATCTGGCGCTTCTGGAATTCGGCGGCAATCGCAGTGGCCGCGCTGCGGCTGAGAGGCAGCGCAGCGTGCTGGGCGGTGGACCAGGCTCGGAAGGGGCCGCGATCGTCCGCTCCCTGTCCTTGCGCATCGTCGCCGTAGGGAAGCAGTGCAGTGTAGACGCGCACGCCGTGGCCGCTGGAGGCCGCATGCACAGCGATGTAAATCGCGGCCCGATCGGCATTGGCGAAGACGGCGCGCTGGTCGAGTGACAGGTTTGCATCGGAGTCGCGCAGCACAAGCGTGGTAATGCCGCGGCTTTCAAGTTCCTGCCGCAGGCTACGGGCGAGCGCGACGGTGACGTCTTTCTCAAGGAGCGTGCTGCTCAGAGTTTCTCCATAGTCGTCGCCGCCGTGGCTGGCATCGACGACTGCGAAATAGCGGCGGAAGACCTGTGGTGCGGGAGCCGGGGTCGCTGCGAGAGGTGCGGTCGTGGACGCCGCTCCCGCCGCGGGTTGCGTTGCATTCTGCGCGACGGAGGCGGCGACGGACGATGAAGAGATGGTGACGGTGCGTCCGTCGTTGCTGAAGCTGGCAATCAGCGGGATTGAGGAATTCACGGTAACGACCGCAGTCCCGTTTCCCTCGCTGTAGCTCGCGGAGGGAATGACTTTGCTGCCGAACGTTAGCGTAGATGAGGCCGGAGCAACGACCGGCTCGCGCGAGAATGTCATGCGCAATTTGCCTGGCTCGGTGGCGATCATGGGATTGACCGGCGCAGTGAAATTGAAGACCAGGCGCGTGGGACTTTGGCTGGAAAGCGATGCCGTGAAGTGCGTGGCCACGCTGCCGATGAAGAGGCGTCCGGCGTCCTCGTGCAGGTTGACCGGTCCTCCCAAAAAACGCGGCAGCACGGCAGGGAGCGAGGAGACCGGGATGAGTCCGCGTTTATTTTCGACGACGAATTTTGCGCCGAGATCGGCGTCGCGGCTTTGAATGCGGGCGCGCGTCTTGCCAACCTGGAAGTCTCCTTCGACATTGTTGTAGCGCAGGCGCCAGCGTGCGCCGTCGGATTTGGCACTGACTTTGCCGAGAGGCTCGAGCAATTCGAGGAGGCCGACGTAGTCGCGTCCGTCGCGCTGCACGAGCGGGAGAGAGTAGTTGGCAGCGACGGAGTAGACGGAAAGGTGTTTCTCGGGCGCAGCGCCGGAGAGGACGAGAGTCGAGAGCAGGACGAGCAACGCAGTGAGCGCGAGCACGTGAGAGCGAGACGCCCGTGCGACGGCCGGCAGGCTCCCGGCGCTACCCAGATCGCTAGTCCAGCGCATAGGCGGTGAGTCCGCTCAGGAGTTTGGGATAGAAATCGGTGGACTTCTGGGGCATGACTTCGCCGGCGAACGCTACGTCGCGCACCTGCTGGACGGGACAGGGATTCATGAGAAATGCGATGTTGGCGGTGCTTTTGCCCGACCCTTCCCCGCGGGTTCTTTCTCCACGAACCAGCGCCAGCGCTTCCGAGGCCTCGCGAATGTAGGAAAGGTTCTGCTGGTTGCGAATAGATTCTTCCGAGAGATTCAGCACGTCTTCGAGCAGACACTTGTGCAGTTGCACGACATCGAGCGCTTGCTGGCGAGCGGAAAGTCCCGCTAGCCGAGGCGATCCGCCCTTGGGTGAGTGCAACAGGAATGCGCGGTTCGCGGTCACCGCAAGCAGCGCGGTTCCGGCGCGTCCGCGTTCGCGGAGAATCGCGGCGGCGCGGGCAGCATCGAGCGCCGAATCGATTTCCTCGACTTCAAAGTAAGTACGACTGGCGTTGCGGAAATCGTCTGCCGAGAAAGATGCGAGCGAGTGCACGACGCGATGCGTCGGCAGAACCAGCAGGCCGGGGTTGTTCATGTTGACGAAGGTCATCATCACGAATTCGTAGGGGGCGTCGGTCTCGGAAGTCGCACCCGCCTGTGCGCGGCATTCATTCCGGAAGTTCAGCGCGGTCTCGTAGCGGTGATGGCCGTCGGCGATGACGAGTTTCTTGTCGCGCATCTTTTCCTGAACGGACGCAACCAGGGCAGGGTCAGAGAGCTGCCAGACGCGATGGATGACCCCATACTCGTCCTTTACTTCGATTGCCGGCGCGCTGCTCGGGGTTGGCGTGAGCAGGGAGTCGATCTCCCCAGCGTCCTCGTAAAGCAGGAAAAGCTGTTCGTAGTGCACGCGCGTCGCGCGGAGCAGGTCGAGGCGGTCGGCCTTGGGCTTGGCCAGCGTCTGCTCGTGGCGGAAAACGACCTTCGCGGAGTAGTCCTCAACGCGGCCGAGAGCGATGAATCCGCGGCGCTCGAATGTGGCTCCAGAGGGTGCGGTGAAAGTCTGCGAGGAGGCGTAAATCGAGGGGGCAGAGTCCTCCCGCAGGACTCCCTGCGCGCGCCAGTCCCGCGAATACGTCGCGGCCCGCGAATATACATTGTCTGCCTGATTGTCGGGCTCGCGGTGACCGAGGATGATGCGTACGAGGTTATATGGGCTGGCCGCGTAGTAGCCCTCCTGCATGGCAGGGGTGATTTTGTCGTAGGGTTGGGTCACCACCTGCGAGGCGGAGACACGTTGCAGATCGTAGCGGAGTGCGCGAAAGGGAAGTATGTCAGCCATATCTTGTTGGGAACCTTTGATTGTAACAAGTTAGGTCCGGAGGCCGGGAATGCGTGCTAGTCGGGCAATTTCGCCGATTGGCCGCGCACAGTGGTGTTTCGGGACATGTCTCTAATTTTTGACAAAATCCCTGCATTGCCCGGCGAAAGCTGTGATAACATCCGCGACATTGAGGTATTTATGGCCCGCCTAAGTAGTGCAGGGCGCCGGTCATCTCGCCCGAAGGCCTTAGCTCGAAGTGGCTCTCCGGCTCTCTCCTGGGATCCGACCGAAATCACGCTGCGCAAAAATCTTCTGTGGGTGAATTCCATGCGGCTATGGGCAGGGTTCGCTTTAACTCTGATTGTATCTGTGTGCCTGGGCGCTCCGGCGTTCGGCCAGACCGACGTAAATGACGTCCACGTGCAACCGCGGGAACTGGAGAAGGCGAAAGATGTGCCGAGGCCGGACCTGCTTGCCTCCAGCGGACTGACCGCCCGCGTGCGCCCGCTCAAAGTCGATGTCGACCTGGTGCTGGTTCCGGTGACGATTACCGATCCGCTGAATCGGCTGGTCACGGGACTGGAGAAGCCGAACTTCCAGCTTTTTGAAGGAAACTCCCAACAGGAGATTCGGAGTTTCTCGAGTGAAGATGCGCCGGTGTCGCTGGGCGTGATCTTCGATTCGAGCGGCAGCATGAGCAGCAAGATGGACCGGGCGAAAGACGCGGTCATCGAGTTCTTCAAGACGGCCAATCCGCAGGACGAGTTTTTCATGATCACCTTTTCTGATGAGCCCGAAGAGGTGACCGACTTCACCAGTTCGGTCGATGAAATTCAGAACAAGCTGGTGTTTGCGGTGCCGCGGCGCCGTACCGCGCTGCTCGATGCCATTTACATGGGTGTGAGCAAAATGCGCGAGGCCAAGTATCCCAAGAAGGCGCTGCTCATTATTTCCGATGGCGGCGACAATCACAGCCGCTATACCGAAGGCGAGATCAAGGCACTGGTGAAGGAAGCCGATGTAATGATCTATGCCATTGGCATCTACGACCGCTACGCTTCGGCGCAGGAAGAGCGGCTTGGCCCGCAGTTGCTGAGCGAAATTACCGAACTTACGGGTGGCCGCGCGTTTACCATCGATAACCCGAACGACCTGGGCGACGTGGCGACCAAGATTGGTGTGGAACTGAGGAATCAGTATGTCCTGGGCTACCGCCCGAGCAAGGTCGTGCGCGATGGCAAATGGCGTAAGATAAAAGTGAAGCTGCTGCCACCGAAAGGATTGCCGCCTCTACGGGTGTATGCCAGGACGGGATATTACGCGCCTGTTGAATAGGGCCGCGAGGGTACTGTTTCTTCTTTCGTTTGTGATCTGGGCTGGGCCGCAGGTGGGCACATCGGCTTGGTCGCAGTCTGCCGCGCCTCAGAGCGATGGCAAGCCCTCTGATCCTGCACCAGCGACAACTCGTCCCACTACCCCTCAGCCGACTCAGGAACCTCAACAGAAACCCGAAAGCCAGGACAAGAAGCTGGAGGATCAGGGAGTCTTCGTCTTCAAGAAAGACGTGGACGAAGTCCTGCTGCACGCTACCGTGCAGGACGACAAGAACCACATCGTGACCAACCTCGACCGCGGTGCCTTCACCGTTTTTGAGGACGGCAAGGCGCAGAACATCATTTCGTTCCATCACGAAGATATTCCGGTGGCGATGGGAATCGTGATCGACAACTCCGGCTCGATGCGCGAGAAGCGAAGCAAGGTGAACCAGGCGGCTCTGAATCTGGTGCGGTCGAGCAATCCGAAGGATGAAGTCTTCGTCGTGAACTTCAACGACGAATATTATCTCGACCAGGATTTCACCAACGACCTGCTGAAACTGAAAGAGGCGCTGGAGAAAATCGATGCCCGTGGCGGCACCGCGCTCTACGATGCGGTCGTGGCGTCGGCCGAGCATCTGAAGCGCAATGCGCGGCTCGATAAGAAAGTGTTATTCGTGGTGACCGACGGCGAAGACAACGCCAGCAACGAAACGCTGGAGCAGGCCGTGAAGCAGTTGCAAGAAGAAAACGGGCCGTCGGTGTACGCCATTGGAATTCTTGGAGACGAAGAGCATCCCAAGCGGGCGAAGAAGGCTCTCGACATCATTGCGGAGCGAACGGGCGGTATCGCTTTCTTTCCGAAGACGCTCGACGAAGTCGATGAAATCAGCAAGACGGTTGCGCGCGATATTCGGAATCAATACACGATTGGCTACAAGCCGACAAAGCCCCGAGGAGAAGGCGGCTTCCGTATGGTGCGGGTCGAAGCCAAAGCCAAGGGCCACGGCAAGATGACCGTGCGCACCCGCAGCGGATACTACGCCGGTCCCCAACCGGCAGGCGCGGCGAAATAGGCAGGGGCAGTGCTGTCGGGCGCTATAAGTCGGTGCCCGGTTTGGTGCGCGGATAGAGCTGGGATCGTCTCGTCATTTGGGATCTGCTGGTGTGAGACGCCCCCACGACGGCGGAAACTCACAGCTTACTGATTACTGATCACGGCCCACTCTGACTGCCTCACTGCTCACCGCCCACTGTTCACTAACATTCACTATTCACTATTCACTATTCACTAATCACTGCTTCTCCAGCATTTGCGCGGCTGATTCGATCAGCGCCGCTTCATCGTTCAGCGCTTTCGCCACGCGCACGATTTCCTGATCAGCCTCCGCGTATCGCTTCTGTTCAATTCCTTCCCGCACAGTCGGGACCGTCTTCACGTCGTATCCGCTGTAAACGCCCGGAGCATAAATAAGATGCTTGTACCATGGACGCCGCGGAAGCCCGTCGTCGTTGGTCAGTTTGCGCTCGCTCTCGATGAGGCTCTGGTTCAACGTGTGCAGCGATTCCGCCTGATCGCCGGTCAACGTCGGCTGCTTCTGCGACCACGCCTTCTGGTAATGCTCTGCGCTGCGAGTGAGCGATTCAACAGCGTTCTCCATGGGCGCGAAGTTCAGGTGCGGCGGAACTTCTTCCCTTGGCGGCGCCACCGTAGGCCGTCTCGGATCGAGCGTCGCCTTGAAGACGCCTTCGTCCAATTCCTTGTTCCTCTCGCTGATCTCCTCCTGTTTGTCGGCCAGCAGCTTCTTCAGGTCCTTCGTGTATTTCTGAATGGTGTCAGCGAAGTCAACGAAGTCGAACGGCAAGACTTCCGCATCCGCCAGCCGCATCACCGAAGTGCCTGCGGTCTGCGCCAGGGCACGTCCGTAAATGAAATCGTAGTCAGAGAAATGGGTGTACCAGTAAAAGTCGTCGTAGATGGAGTGATAGATTCCCTGTTCGTCCTCGCCCCCGTACCCAAGATCCAGCGTAGCGATACCGAGATGATCGAGGAATGCGGTGAAGTCGGTTCCCGAGCCGAGCGCGTTGATGCGCAGGTCGGCGCGCTCGCGAAACTCCTTGCGCTCGTCGGCAGACTTGGCCTGTGCGATGTCGGCCAACTGCAGCCGCTCCCAGACTGACATCTTCGTCTCTGGATCTTCGATATCGCGCGCGACTCCGTTGATGAAATGTTCTAGCGTATGAGATCCACCCATCGAGAGGAGGCCGCGGTCGTTGCCATCGCTGTTGATGTAGACGGCGGCGTGCTGGCGCAATTCGTCGGCGTGCGCCTCGGCCCATTCGGTTGAGCCCAGCAGCATAGGTTCTTCGCCGTCCCATGCGGCGTAGATGATGGTGCGGCGCGGCTTCCATCCCTGTTTGAGCAGGAGCCCGAGCGCGCGAGCTTCTTCGAGCAGCGGGGCGGTGCCTGAGAGAGGATCCTCGGCGCCGTTGACCCATGCATCATGATGATTGCCGCGCACGATCCACTCGTCGGGCGCAACGCTGCCGGGAATTTTCGCGATGACATCATTGACCGGCTTGAGATCCCAGTTGAACTCAAGCTTCAAATGGACTGTCGCGGGCCCAGGTCCGACGTGGTAGGGAATCGGCAGACTGCCGCGCCACTCGTCGGGCGCCATCGGTCCCTTCAGGGCGGCGAGCAGAGGCTGCGCGTCGCCGTAAGAAATCGGCAGCACGGGAATTTTCGTGATGCTCTTCGCCTCGCTCCGCGAAAGACGCGGATGTTCCGGCGACGCAACATAGCCGGGCGTGAGCGGGTCCCCTGGATTCGACGACGCGAAATCCATGACGCTGCCGCGCTGCACGCCGTCGGGACTCCGCATGGGCCCTTGTGGGAAAACATTGTCACGGGTGTAGCCGTCATCCTGCGGCTCAGAATAGATGATGCATCCGACCGCCCCATGTTCGGCGGCGACCTTCGGTTTCACGCCACGCCACGAATGAAGATACTTGGCGATCACAATCTTGCCCTTCACTGAGATCCCCAGCCGGTCGAGCTTTTCATAATCCTCGGGTAAGCCGTAGTTCACGAAGACGAGCGGCGCGGTCACATCGCCGTCGATCGAATAGGCGTTATAGGTGGGAAGCTGCTCCGATTTCTGATTCGACGTCGGATCGACCGCCAGCGCCGGCTCCTCCAGCTTCGCCGTGAACTTCGTGGGCTCGGTCATTTCCAGCACGCGGACTTTCGGCGTGGGAAAGAGCACGTCGAAGGTTTCGATGTGCGCGTCGAGTCCCCACTCCTTGAAGCGCGCGAGAATCCATTCAGCATTTTCCTTATCGTAGGGCGACCCGACGTGGTGCGGACGCGCGCTGAGATGCTTCATGTACTCGCGAAGATTAGAGGGTTCGGGGATGGCACGAAATTTCGTTTCCCACTCGCGCTCGGTCTGGCTGGAGCGCGTCGAGTAGCCGGAGAGAGGAGTGTCGTCCGCGGCAAACATTGTCGACGGAAGAACAAGAGTAAAGACCAACAGCACTGCGGCCAGACGTCGCATGCGTTTCCTTTCGTGTCTTCTTACTGTAACGGCGGTGGGGGGAATTATAGCCGCATGTCAGGATCGCCGTGGATATCAACGATCTTCTTGGGTGTCGATGTCGATGGCAGTGCGGGTAACGAAGTCGGGTGCGCACGATTGACGAGTTTCGCTCCACCTCGTAACCTGTAACGTGCGCTCAAAAAACTCTGAAATGTCCCGCCTGCGCGTCGCCGACGACATTACTCAACTGGTCGGCGAAACTCCCATGTTGCAGTTAAAACGTTTGGTGCCAGCCGGTTCGGCAGACGTTTTCGCGAAGCTGGAGTATCTGAACCCGGGCGGCAGCGTAAAAGACCGCGCTGCCATCGGAATCATTCGCCGCGCGGAGCAGGAAGGGAAGCTCTCGCCCGGCGGCACGATCGTGGAAGCGACTGCCGGCAACACGGGCATTGGCCTGGCGCTGATTGGCGTGAATCGCGGCTACAAAGTCCGGCTGTTCGTCCCAGAGAATTTTTCACAGGAAAAAGTGATCATCATGCGCGCCCTCGGCGCCAAGGTCACGCGCACTCCCGACGCCGACGGGATGATGGGGGCGATTCGCGCGGCAAAGGAAGTGGTCGCCAGCGATCCACGCGCGTTCATGGCAGGGCAGTTCGAAAATCTTGCCAACCCTGACTATCACTACGAAACCACCGCGCAAGAAATCTTCGAGCAGATGAACGGCAACGTCGATGCCGTCGTAGTCGGCTGCGGTACCTGCGGAACTTTTTCCGGGGTGGCGCGATACCTGAAGGAGAAGTTGCCCCATGTGCAGGCGTTCGCCGTCGAAACGCAAGGATCTGTCCTCGGCGGCGGGCAGCCTGGGCCGCACAAGGTGGAAGGCATCGGAGCCAGCTTCATCCCGAAGACCTTCAACCAGTCAGTATGCAACGAAGTCATCGCGGTGACAGATGAGGATGCGTTCGGCACGGTGAAGGCTCTCGCCGCGAAAGAAGGAGTGCTAGCCGGATCGAGCGGAGGGGCCGCCGTCTTCGCGTCGCTGAGCGTCGCGAAAAAACTGGGAGCAGGGAAGCGTGTCGTCACGATCATTCCTGATTCGGCGGAGCGCTATTTGTCGAAGAAAATTTTCGACGGCGGGATGTAGGCCGCCGGTCTCTGATTCACAATCATGAAAAACAACAACAAATTTGGTTTCGCAACGCGTGCGATTCATGCCGGGCAGGAGCCCGATCCGCTCACGGGCGCGGTTACCGTGCCGATCTATCCGACCTCAACCTATGTCCAGCAGGGCATCGGCGAGAATAAAGGATACGAGTATTCGCGCGTCTCCAATCCCACGCGCACGCGGCTCGAGGAAAATCTGGCGGCGCTCGAGGGTGGAGTTGCGGCGCGTGTCTTCGGCAGCGGCATGGCGGCGATCAATGCCATCGTGACCATGCTGAAGTCCGGCGACCACGTGGTCTGCGGCAACGATCTCTACGGCGGGACTCCGCGCCTGTTCAACAACGTCATGACGGGTTTCGGCCTGGAGTTCACCTACGTCGATAGTTCCGAGGCCGACAAAGTGGAGCGCGCGATTCGCAAGAACACGCGCATGGTTTACGTGGAGACGCCGACAAATCCGCTGATGCGGCTGACCGATCTGGCCGCTGTCAGCGCAATTTGCCGGCACAAGAAAGTTGCGCTTGTGGTCGACAACACATTCATGTCTCCGTACTTTCAGCAGCCGCTGGCGCTGGGTGCGGACATGGTGGTGCACTCGACAACAAAATTTCTCAACGGCCACAGCGACGGCTTGGGCGGCGTCGTGGTTTGTGCCCATGAAGAGGACGCGGAAAAGCTGGCTTTCCTGCAGAAGGCGGCCGGAGCGATTCTGTCTCCCTTCGAATGCTGGCTGGTGTTGCGCGGTGTGAAGACGCTGGCCGCGCGCATGGAAATTCACGATCGCAGCGGCCGCATCGTCGCAGATTTCCTGGCCAAGCATAAGAAGGTGAAGACGGTTCTCTATCCGGGATTGGCCGATCATCCGCATCATCTGCTTGCCAAGCGCCAGATGAGCGGCTTTGGAGCGATGATCACCTTCGAGACTGGCTCGCTGAAGAACGCGAACAAGATGCTGAAGAAGGTGCGCGTGTGCTCGCTCGGCGAATCGCTCGGCGGCGTCGAGACGCTGATCTCGCATCCCGCGACCATGACTCACGCGGGGTTGGGAGCGAAGGGGCGCAAGGCCATTGGCATCACCGACGGCATGGTGCGGATTTCCGTCGGCATCGAAGATGTGGACGACATTCTCGATGATCTGGATCAGGCACTCCGTGCGATTTAGAACCCTTTGCCGCGGATTTACGCGGATTCCACGGATAAACCCTCAAGCTGCAAAATCCCTTGGCGCCATCTTCATTTTGTGAACGCCGATATTGTGAGCGACAATCTTCAATCCGGTTCGCGCGAGTGGAATTCTGGTGTTTACCACCGGCTTTCGGGGCCGCAGGTGAGTTGGGGCAAGAAAGTTTTGTCGCGGTTGCGTCTGCGCGGCAATGAAGTCGTGCTCGACGCCGGATGCGGCACCGGACGGCTCACCGCCGACTTGCTCGAGGCCCTGCCGCGGGGGCGCGTCGTTGGAGTCGATCTCTCCCAGAACATGCTGGCCTCGGCGCGTGAGCATCTAGCACAGTTTGGAGAGCGCGTCAGTTTATTGGCCTGTGATCTTCTGTATCTTCCCTTTAGCCGGGCCTTTGACGGTATCGTGAGCACGGCGGCGTTTCATTGGGTGCTCGATCATGATCGCTTGTTCGCGAACCTGCGTCGGGTGCTCGTTCCCGGAGGGTGGCTCGAGGCTCAGTGCGGCGGCGGTCCAAACATCAGGCGACTGCGCGACCGCGCCGACGCGCTCGCAGCGACTCCAAAGTTTGCAGAATTCTTTGCCGGCTTCCGCGAGCCGTGGCTCTACCAAAATGCCGAGGGCGCAGTAAACTGTCTACGGCGGGCTGGTTTTATCGACGTTGAAACTTCCGTCGAGCCTGCGCTAACTGTCCTTGACGATGCCGCGCACTACAGAGAGTTCGTCCGCAACATTATTTTGCGCAGGCATCTGGAGAACATTCCCACGGCCGCTCTTCGCGATGAATTCATGGCAGCCCTCACCGATCAGGCCGCAAGCGATGATCCCCCGTTTTCGCTCGATTATTGGCGATTGAATCTGCGGGGGAAAATCGCGTAGCAGCGACGGTCTACAGCGACGGGAGCGACTCCGCCAGCCATTGCAAATACTCCGGGCTGCCATCCGTGATATCGATTGCGACGCACTCGGGCAGTTCATACGAATGCATGGCGCGAATCGCGTCGCGAGCGGCGGGAAATCGATCCGCGCTGGTCTTGATCAGTAGCACCCACTCCCGGTTCGACTCCACCTTTCCCTGCCAGCGATACACGGATTCAACATGCGGAATGATTTGCACGCAGGCTGCCAACTGCGTTTCGACGAGATGGCGGGCGATCTTGCGTGCTTCTTCTTCGGAACCCGCAGTGGTGAGGACGATTCGTTTGTCAGTCATATAGAGTCGGCTATCAGCTGTCAGCCATTTGCCGTCAGCCAGTCGAGGAGAGCGTACCATTTCGCGAAGAGGTCGCGCGTCGAAGCACGCCTTTGGCCGAAGAGTTGAGCCGTCATGTAACCAAGTTGGTTCCCAATTGTCTGACTCGGGAGAACTTCCGATTGACGCCCGAGTGAAGGGCAAGTCTACTGAGAGGTCACGGCAAACTCCTCGGAAGTTCTGTGGCCATTCGCACCCAAAAATGGCGCGAGAGAACCAGGTCAAGAATTGGATTTTCGACTAAAGGGTCTTCATTGAAACGGTTGGCAAGAATCACGAAGTTCCCGCGGCCAGAAGACGGCCTGCGCGCCATGGCCGAGCACGCGCCGCAGGCCGAGGCCTTCGCCGCTTCGTGGATCGAGCGAGCGCGTCCACTGGCCATGAAGATTTACGCCTTGCGCCGCCGCATCGCAACCATCGCTGTCGCCGTGCTGACGCTCTCGTTGTTCGTCCACGTGATGTTTGGCGCGAACGGAATGATCGTCTACCGGCAGAAACGCGCTGAGTACGAAACTTTGCGGAAACAGGTTGTCCAGGTGCAGCAGGAAAACGATCTCTACACGCGGCAGATTCAGGGCCTGAAGAGCGATCAGAAGGCTATTGAAAAAGAGGCGCGCGAACAACTTGGATACGCCAAACCGGGTGAATATGTGTACGTGGCTCCGACCCCGGTGAAGCCCGCCCCGCCTACCAATCACACGGCGAAAAAATAATCCTCAGTTTTGTCCTCTCCTGCAACTCTCGAATAAAGTTTTACAACCTCGCTGACAACCGCTTCGTAGCCCTGTGGTATATTTCCGGTGCCTCATTTCACAATCGGGCGGGGATTTGTGGGTTCCTGTGGGGACTCGATCTTCGGCTTGGTTTTTGCGGTGTGGGGCCGCATCTGAATTTCGAAAAGGAGAAAACCGGCCATGAGAAAGATTGTGTTGATTTGTTTTGCGGTATTTTTCGTGCTCGCTCTGTCGATGATGGCGTTTGATGACATGGGGAAGAGCACATCCGTCAACGGGTGGATCGTCGATGCCAAGTGCGGGGCCAAGGGCGCCAATGCTGGGGCTGAGGCTTGCACCAAGAAATGCGTGGCCGCCGGAGAGAAGATGGTCATCGTCACCGATGGCGATTCGAAAGTTCTCGCGGTCGACAACCAGGACGCGCTGAAGGGTCACGAAGGGCATCACGTCACCGTGACCGGAACCATGGAGAAGGATTCCATGCACGTGGCTAGTGTCAAGATGATGTGATTCAGTTTCGCGATCATGAAGTTCAGGGCGGCCATGGGCCGCCCTTTGTTTTGGGATTGAACGAATGGGAAAATTGAGTAATTGGGGAATTTGGTAATTGGGAAATTGAACGGCGCTGTGGAATTTCCAATTACACAATTTCTCAATTACCCGATTTCCCAATCTATCTCACCACTCCTTCGAGCGGCGAACTCGCCGTCGCGTACAACTTCTTCGGCATGCGGCCGGAGAGATACGCCTGGCGCCCGGCGATCACGGCATGGTGCATGGCTTCGGCCATGAGTACGGGATCTTGAGCGTTCGCGATGCCGGTGTTCATCAGCACTGCGTCGGCGCCGAGTTCCATGGCGATCGCCGCGTCTGACGCCGTTCCGACTCCCGCGTCAACAACCAGCGGCACTCCGCTGATCATCTCGCGCAGAATGCGGATGTGCGCTTCGTTCTGAATTCCCATCCCACTGCCGATCGGCGCGCCCAGCGGCATGATCGTCGCCGCACCGGCATCGATCAACCGCTTCGCAAAAACAATGTCATCAGAAGTGTAGGGCAGCACGGTGAAGCCTTCTTTCACCAGCACGCGCGTGGCTTCGAGCGTGGCCTGCACGTCGGGATAAAGCGTTGCCTGGTCGCCGATCACTTCAAGCTTCACCCAATCCGACAATCCGACTTCGCGGCCAAGGCGTGCGGCGCGAATCGCTTCGTCTGCAGTGAAGCAGCCGGCGGTGTTCGGCAGCAGAAAATATTTCTTCGAATCGATGTAATCGAGCAGCGATTCCTTGCTGCGATCGAGATTCACGCGCCTCACCGCGACAGTGACCATCTCCGCGCCGCTGGCTTCGAGCGCCCGCGCCGTTTCCTGGAAGGATTTATATTTTCCCGTGCCCACGATCAGGCGCGAGCGGAAGGAACGTCCAGCAATGATCAATGAGTCCGACATGGAATCATTGTAATGAAAGTGGAGGTTTACAGCACAGTGATCGAGCTTCGCTCGATGGACAGCCGGGGCGGCTGTCCACATGCTTCTGGAATTGCGCTACGGCGTTGTAGTTGCGAGTTCCGCCTGCGCATACAGCTCATCAATCTGCCTGCGGTAGCGCTCTTCCACGACGCGCCGCCGCAGTTTGAGCGTCGGCGTGAGCACCCCGTTGTCGGCGGAAAATTCATCGACCACGAGCAGCACCCGCTTCAGCTTTTCGAAACGCGCCAGATTCTGGTTGATGTCTTCGACGATTTCCTCATACAGCGCCCGCACCTTCGGATTCGCAACCAACTCCGCGCGTGAAGAAAATGTCACGCCATTTTCGCGCGCCCACGCCTCCAGCAGTGTGAAGTTTGGCGAGACCAGCACAGCCGGAAACTTGCGCTTGTCGCCCAGAATCGCCGCCACTCCAATCAGAGAATGGAGCTTCAGCGCGTTCTCGATCGGCTGCGGCGCAATGAATTTCCCGCCGGATGTCTTGATCAAATCCTTCTTGCGATCGGTCACCGACAAATATCCATCAGCGTCGATATTCCCGATGTCCCCGGTCTTGAACCATCCATCGACCAGCGCTGCCCTCGTTTCCTCCGGCCGATTCCAATACCCTTTGAACACCGACGGCCCGCGCACAAGGATTTCTCCGTCCTCGGCGATGCGCACTTCGAGGTTCGGCAGGATCTTGCCCACCGTGCCGATGCGATGGTTGATCGGCGTATTCACCGCGATCACCGGCGACGTTTCAGTGAGCCCGTAGCCTTCGTGAATGCGAATCCCCACGGTCGCATACCACTCGGCCAGTTCGCGGCCGAGCGGAGCTCCGCCCGAAATAAAGGTCTCGACTTTCCCGCCCATGCCTTCGCGAATTTTGGAGAAGACAAGTTTGTTCGCCACTTTCCAACTGAGAGACGTGGGAGTCTTGCCCGCCAGAATCTCCGGCTTATGTTTTCGCCCTACAGAAAGCGCCCACCTAAAGATGGATCGTTTGGGCTGGCTCTTGGCCTTCTGCTGCGCCTGCGCATAAATCTTTTCGTAAACCCGAGGCACCGCCACAAACAACGACGGCCGCACTTCCAGCAGGCTTGCCGGCAGGCGATCCATGAAAGGGCAGTAGGCGAGCGTGACTCCGTGGTAGAGCATCGCAAAGTCCACGTGTCGCGCCGTGATGTGACAGAGCGGCAGAAACGAAATGCTGATCAGGCCGGGCCGCATGTTGAATCCCAGCAGCGAACACAGGATGTTCGACGCGATGTTCCCGTGCGTTAGCATCGCGCCCTTGGACGTGCCCGTCGTGCCTGAAGTGTAGACGATCGTCGCGAGATCGTCGGCGGCAACGGATCGCGCGCTCGCGTTCGATCTCGGCGTCGAGGATGTCGGAACCGGCGGTCGTGATCTGATTCATGGTGGCGCACTTCGCGGCATACGGCGCCAGGTCGCCGGTAAATTCCACGGGATCCATGACCACGATCTTCTCAAGTTGCGTCTGAGGAAGAATCGACAACACCTTGTGCAGTTGCTGATCGGATGAAAGAAAAATCACCCGACAGCCCGCGTCATTCAGAACGAACGCGGTTTGTTCCGGTGTAAGCGTCGTATAGAGCGGCACCGTGACCGCGCCCAGCAACAGGCTCGCGATGTCGGCCGTGGGCCACTCGGGGCGGTTCTCGCTCAAGATCGCAACGCGATCACCCGCGCGAATGCCCCACTCGTGCAGTGCGCGTGCGGTGCGCGCTACACCGCTGCCGAACTCCCGCGATGTGATGGGCTTCCACTTTCCCGCCTCGCGGTACAGCATGATTCGATCGAGATTGCGTTCGACCGCAGCGAAGAAGATGTCGTTCAGGGTGGCGATGCTCATTGCGTCGTAGGGCCGAGTATCCCGAGTCGCGGTCCGGTCGGTCCATCAAGTTTGATCGAAACCGGTCCGCACTGAAATGTACTGTTTTGCATGCAGTTTGATCAATGTGAAAAGCCCTGCGCGAGGGTACTTACGGGTTTACCGCGCCCCGAGCGCGCGGTATGCTGGATCATCAACTCTAGTGGGAGGGGTTCCAATGCAAAACAAACGCTCAGGGATTCTGGCGGCGGCTCTGCTGCTGACCATGTCTACTGCGTTATTCGCACAGAGTAAGGAGGCTTCGAGCATGCCCAAGGTGGGGGATATGGCTCCCGATTTCACTCTGAAATATTTTCAGGACGGCAACCTGAAAGACATGAAGTTAAGCGACTTTCGGGGCAAGAAGAACGTCGTGCTGGCGTTTTATATCTTCGCCTTCACCGGTGGTTGAACGCAGCAAATGAAAAACTTCCAGTCGCATTTGAAAGAACTGGAAGCAACCGACACCCAGGTCCTGGGTGTGAGCATGGATAGCCCGTTCGCAAACAAAGCCTTCGCCGACCAAATTGGAGTCACCTTCCCGCTGCTGAGCGATTGGGGCGGCAAAGTCACCCACGAGTACGGAATCTACAAAGACGAATATCAGGCTCCTCGTCGCGTGAACTTCCTGATCGGAAAAGACGGAAAGATCATCGAAGAGCAGGTCGACAAAGATGCCATCGATCCCACGAAGATCGTGGATACGTGCCAACGCCCGAAAATGAAGAACTAATCGCTGGAAAGCCGCTGGCCAGGGACGGAGATTCTTCTCCGTCTCTGCCCGCGGTTGGCCACACCCACGATCCTTAGTGGCAACGGCCTTCTCTTTGATCGTGAGAGAGACGTTGCGAGCAACGTCTCTGCGATACGTTACGAGGTTGCATCGAACACTCGCCCTCAACTCCATTCCCGCCAAGCACTTCACCGGCCCGGAAACTAAAGCAGCTCTATTGTGTTTACACGGATGTGAGTAAGATCGGGTTAATGCGGATCTCTACTCCGCCGGGGCGATGATATGAAAACGAGAACGCTGTACACGTGGATGCTACTGGCGAGCGCCGCGCTCGTCCTGCAGTTTTCGACCATAGCCAAAGCACAAGATCAAGACAACGCGCAGTATCAGGCACAAGACCAGGGTCAGGCCCAAGACCAGCCACAGGATCAGGATCAAGACCAAGACCAGAGCCAGGATCCTCCCAGCCGCGTTGCGCGGCTGAATTATTCCCAGGGCAACATTTCATTTCGACCTGCGGGCGAAGACGACTGGGTCACCGGCGTGCCCAACCGTCCAATGGTGACCGGCGACGACCTGTGGGCCGACGAAGATTCGCGCGCCGAAGTCCATGTGGGCTCGGCCGCTATTCGTTTGGGCGCAAAGACCGGCATCACGTTCCTGGCGCTCGATGACCACACGACGCAGATTCGCCTGGCGCAGGGCTCGCTGATTCTTGACGTCCGTCATGTCGACGACGACGACACCTACGAGATCGATACGCCGAATATCGCGTTCACGCTGCTGCAGCCCGGCGTTTACCGCCTCGATGTAAGTCAGGATGGAAGTCAGACTGTCACCACCGTCTGGCATGGCCGCGGCCGCGTCACTGGCGGCGGATCCAGCTACACCGTCGTCGCGAATCAGTCGGCGACCTTCACCGGCGATGAGCAGCACCTCGACTACGATCTCCAGCAACTTCCAGCTCGAGATGATTTTGACAGTTGGGCGTTCGATCGCGATGCGCGCGAAGATCAGGCCGACTCCGCAAATTACGTGTCGCGCGAGATGACCGGCTACGAAGATCTCGACGAGTATGGCAGTTGGAGCTACGTTGCCGGCTACGGCCCCTGCTGGCGTCCGCGTGCCGTCGTTGCCGGATGGGCTCCGTATCGCTTCGGTCACTGGGTCTTCATCGGACGCTGGGGCTGGACTTGGGTGGCAGACGAGCCTTGGGGATTCGCTCCCTTTCACTATGGGCGCTGGGCAAACGTGAACGGCGGATGGTTCTGGGTGCCAGGACCAGTCGTTGTGCGTCCGGTGTGGGCTCCCGCATTGGTGGCGTTCGTGGGCGGCGGCCCGGGCTTCCGCTTCTCCGCAGGCGTGGGAGTGGGATGGTTCCCGCTGGCTCCTGGAGAGGTCTACGTTCCGGGATATCGCGTGAGCCGCAGGTATGTAACCAACGTGAACATCACGAACACCACCGTGAATGTTACGCGGGTGACGAGCGTGTACAACACCGTGATCGTCAACCACACGACCGTTAACAACATTACCTACGTGAACCAGCGCGTGAACAACGGCGTCACGGTAGTCTCGCATGACACGTTTGTGAATGCGCGTCCGGTAGCCGGGAACATCATGCGCGTCGAGCCGCGCGAGATCGCGACCGCGCCGATATCGCACATGGTGCGTGCGGAACCGATTCGAGCCAGTGTGATCGGAGCGGGACGCCCGTTAGCGTAAGGCCGCCAGTGGCCATCATCAGCCGTCCTGTGGTTGCCGTCAGAACGCCGCCCGCGCCGCCGCGACCGATCGAACAGCGGCAGGCGCAGGCTGGAGGACATCTCAACGACGAGGCGCTGGTTCGTCCAGTCGGCCCTGCGCAGCCCGCACCGATCAATCAACGCGTAAATCAAGGTGGACGTCCACAGCCGTCGCAAGAGGGATTCAAACCGTTTGGTCCGCCGAACGGGGGCAATCCGCAGGTGAGGCCGATTCCGCAGGCGCAACCGCGAGTCTACGAGCAGCAGGGAAGCGCGGAGCCGGAGAATCGCAATGTGCAGCCTCCGCAGACGAGGACTGTGCCGCAGCAAGACGGTCGCAACATGCAGCAGCCGGAGAATCGGAGCGCACAACCGGAGAATCCACGGACGTTCCAGCCTCCACAGGAAAACATGAGGGCTCCGCAGCAGGAGCAGCATCCGCTGGTTCGGCCCGCGCCTCCGGTGCGCGAGCCCAGTCCGCAACAGGAGCAACAGAAGGAAGAGAAGTTCAACAAGTGGCAGCAACAGCGACCCGCCGCGGCTCCGCCGCCGCCGCAGCAGCAGCATCAAGCTCCGCCAGCGCGCTCGGAGCCGGCAAAGCCCAGCAATCCCGCGAAGAAGGGGCGTTGACGCTTGCCTGTTCTTTGCGGTGTGATAGGGTTCGCATGAGATGCGGTAGCGGACCCGGAAATTCATAACAGCTACGCCGGGAGCGACACTTCTCCCGGCGTAATCTTTTGTAGAAGAGATCTCTAAGCAAGTGATCGCAGAGCGGCCCAGAACGATGAGCGAAATCGAGCGTCCCAGGATTAACTGGATGGACGTCCTGTGGCTGGTATTGCTCGCCTCGCTGGCCTTGCTGCCGCCGGTGGCGGAATACCACAAGCAGCTGATCCTGCTCGGATTCGGCATTCTGCAGGTTAGCGAGCGATGGCTGATCGCGCGCATGCCTCGCCGCGGCCCCGCCTATATTGTTCTGCTCAAGATTGCGCTCGCCACGCTGCTGATCCTGCACACCGGCGAAATCCCCATCAACAGTTACTACTATCCCATCTACTATCTGCCGGCAGTAACGGCGGCGGAATACTTCGGACCTTGGGCCACATTGTTGTGGACATCGCTGGCATCGGCTGCGTATTGCTCGTATCTCTATCCTGCGCTGCAGGAATACGAAATCACCCCTGACGATTACGGACGTCTTGCCATCCGCATCGTTTTCTTCTTTCTTGCCGCGATGGTCGTCAACCGATTCGTGGTCGAGAACAGGCGGCAGACGGCCCGCTACCAGGCGTTGGCCGAGACACTCGCTGAGACCAATCGCCGACTCGAGCAAGCGCAGGCTGAGGCGCGCCGGTCGGAACGCCTTGCCGCCCTCGGTCAACTTTCTGCCGGACTCGCGCACGAGATTCGCAATCCGCTGGGCGTGATCAAAGGATCGGCTGAGATGTTGAACCAGAAGCTGGGCGAATCCAATCCTCTGACCGCCGAACTCGCGGGATATATCTTGAGTGAGACCAACCGCCTAAGCGCGCTGGTCTCCCGGTTTCTGGACTTCGCGCGCCCGCTGCACGCCGACCTCTCACCGCAGAACGTGAGTTCCGTACTCGACCACGCACTCGATGATGTCGCGAAGTTGTGGAAGGGCCCGGCGATTCGCGTCGAGAAAGACTACCAATCGAATCTGCCTCCCGTGGCGCTCGATGACAGCCTGTGCGAGCAGGCCTTCGTAAACATCGTGCAGAATGCTTATGACGCGATGAGCGCGACCGGCGGCGTGCTGCGTCTGACCATCGCGAACGCGCCACGCAGCCGGGATGGGATGAGTGTCGAAGGAGTCGAAGTGCGGATAGAAGACACGGGGCCGGGTATTCCCCTCGATCTGCGCGAACAGATTTTTAATCCCTTCGTGACGACGAAGAAAACCGGAGTAGGCCTGGGTCTGTCCATCGTTTCGAAAATCATAGATGGGCATCATGGGTCCGTCCGCATTGAGAGCGCGGACAACGGCAGAGGCGCAACCTTCGTGATATTTTTTCCAGCGGCAAACGAAGCAGCGGCGGCAGGAGAGAGCGCACATCTGGTGATTTCGTGAGAAACAGCGAAGCGAGGGAAACGCGGCTATGCCGTCCATTCTGATCGTCGAGGACGAAGCCAAGATGCGGCGCCTGCTCGAGTTGAATCTCGGCGAAGACGGCCTCACTACGTTCTCCGCTGGAGACGCCGAGACCGGCCTCAAGTTGCTGCGCGAAAACTCCATCGACTTGGTGCTCACCGACCTGAAGCTTCCCGGCATCAACGGCCTGGAATTTCTGCAAAGCATCAAGCACCAGAATGCGGCGTTGCCCGTCGTGGTCATGACCGCATTCGGCAGCGTCGAAACTGCCGTCGAAGCCATGAAGGCGGGCGCCAGTGATTACGTGCTGAAACCGTTTTCGCTGACCGAAATGCGGATGGTCATCCACAAAGAATTGGACGTCCGCACCCTGCGCGAAGAGAACCGGTCCTTACGCGAAGCGTTGGGTAAGCGTTACGCACATCCCAACGTTGTGGCGCGCAGTCCGAAGATGCAGGAAGTGTTGGCCACGGTCGAGCGCGTCGCTCCTACAAACTCCACGGTGCTTCTAGGCGGGGAGAGCGGAGTCGGGAAAGACCTGATCGCTCGCGCGATTCACGAGAAATCGCGCCGCGCTTCCGGTCCGTTCATCAAGATCAACAGCACCGCGATTCCGGAGAACCTTCTGGAAAGCGAACTCTTCGGCTTCGAAAAAGGAGCGTTCACCGGCGCCGTCGCCAGCAAGCCCGGTAAATTCGAACTCGCCGACAAAGGAACGCTCTTCCTTGACGAGATCGGCGATGTCCCGCCTGCGACCCAGGTGAAGCTGCTCCGCGTTTTGCAGGAGCGCGAATTCGAACGCCTCGGCGGCACGCGCACCGTCAAAGTCGACGTGCGCCTCATCGCCGCCACGAACCGCGATCTGCGCGAGGCTCTTGAGCAAGGCACATTCCGCGAAGATCTTTACTATCGCCTGAACGTCGTCCCCATCGACATTGCCCCGCTGCGCGAGCGCAAGGAAGATATTCCAGACCTCGTAAATCTCTTCATTTCGCACTTTGACGATGAATCCCGCAAGACGGTTGAAGGCATCACGCCGGAGGCCATGCAGATTCTCGTGAACTATCACTGGCCAGGCAATGTGCGCGAGTTGCAGAACATTATCGAAAGGGCGTGCGCACTGGCCAAAGGAGATGTGCTCGAAGCCACCGATATCCACATCGACCAGCGACCTGCAAAATCCGCTAACGGCCAACCGGGATTTCTTCCCGACGGTATGACCCTTGAGCAGTGGGAAGATGAAATGGTGCAGGAAGCCCTGCGCCGCGCCAACGGCAACAAGAGCCAGGCCGCTCGGCTGCTGGGTCTGTCGCGAAACGCATTGCGCTATCGCCTCTCGAAAATCGGCATCGCGGATGAAGGAGAGAAAGAAACATAGCCGAGCGCCCCCGCCGTCGAAACTGAAACTTGCCTCATTCCGCTACCGAACGAAACGTCCCTTGAGCATTGCGAGCGTTCCGTGTACAGTTCGCTCGGCGGCCTCAAGGAGAATCCTCATGAGCTTTATCGCGTGGATCGTAGTTGGTCTGATCGCAGGTTGGCTGGCTGGACAAGTGATGAAGGGCGGTGGCTACGGAGTTCTCGTGGACATCATTCTCGGCATCCTCGGCGGCCTCGTCGGCGGCTGGGTCTTCGGGCTTCTGGGAATCTGGCCCGGTGGAGGCATGATCGGCTCCATCATTGTGGCATTTGTCGGCGCCGTGATTCTCGTTGGGCTTACGCGGTTGCTGAAGAAAGCCTGACCTTCGGAATAAGCTCCGTTGCATTCACTCCCAGGTCGACAAGTGCAGATGATGAAGGCTTCCTCCTCTCTGCGGGGGCTGACGCTCAGCCGCGATTGTGTGCAAGTACCTGCACATTGACAGCCCCCGAAACGCGGTCATAATTGCGTAAAGGGTGGGGCCCGCTAATGTCGTTCTGGGAGCGTAACAACTATGCAGGCTAATTCGAGACAGACTGTCCGACGGGGCGGTTGGAAGCGCATTCTTCCGGTATTGTTTTTTTGCGCTGCCATAGCGCAGGCACAGACCATCACCCCACTTGCCGACTTCACCAGGACTACCGGCAGCGCGCCGGGCGGGGCTTTTATTCAGGGTCTTGACGGCAATTTCTATGGCGCTGCAGGCGTGGGTGGGGCCCGGGACCGTGGTGCGGTTATGGTCGCGACACCAAGCGGCGCGATCAGCGACCTATTTTCGTTCTGCAAGGCGACGACGTGCCCGACCGGCGTCACCCCTTACTTAAGCCTCTTGCAAGTCTCCAACGGAGACTTCTTCGGATTCACGTCTGGCACCAGCAACAATGGAACGATATTCAGATTGTCGCCGGCTGGCGTTATCAACAACCTGTACGATTTCTGCGCCAATAATATTTGTACCGATGGGCAATCGCCGCGAACAAATATGATCCAGGCACGGAACGGTTACATTTACGGCACGACCAATGCCGGCGGAACGTCGCACAGCGCAGGAACCATTTTCAGAATGACTACCGCCGGCGCGCTGACGACGGTGTATGACTTTTGCCAGCTCACGAATTGTCAGGACGGCGGCGGGCCTCTCGCCTTTGGGGGTGGTTTGATCCAGGCGACGGACGGCAATCTATATGGCGTGACCCGAAACGGCGGAAAAGGATTCGGGACCATCTATCAGCTTTCGCTGAGCGGCACGCTTAAAACCATATACAAGTTCTGTAAAGCTGGTGCGGGGACGCATCCTTGCATCGATGGCTCGCAGCCTCTCGGACTGGTCGAGGGCTTGGACGGCAATTTCTATGGCGTGGCTTCCGGCGCCGGAGCCAACGGTGGCGGGGTTTTCTTTAAGCTGACACGCTACGGCGGCCTCACCGTTCTGTACAACTTTTGCTCGCAAGCTGGGTGCGCCGATGGAGAAGGTCCCATCAGCTTGATCCTGGGCAGCGACGGAAACTTCTACGGCACGACGGCGAATCCCACCAGCGATGCCGCGATTCCCAACACGATTTTCCAGATCACCCCCGCTGGCGTTCTCACCGTGCTTTACAGCACGGACCTCAGGACTGAGAGCGGCCTTCTCTCGCTGATGCAGTCCACGGATGGAAATTTCTACGCCACAAACGACGTCGGCGGCGCCAATAACCTGGGGACGTTCTTCAAGATCTCAACCGGTCTGGGCCCGTTCGTCAGAGCGCTTCGACCGTATGGCTTCATCGGGCAGACGGCTTACATTATGGGCACCGGCTTGACCGGGAGCACGAGCGTGACCTTCAGCGGAGTCGCGGCGACCACGTTCAGCGTGGTCTCCGATTCGGAGATCACGGCGGTCATCCCGACAGGATCGACCAGCGGAGCATTGCAAGTGGTCACGCCGGACGGCACGCTCTCCGGTGTCGTCCCGTTCCAGGTCTTTCACTAGTTTTCTGTCGAGCCGTTCGTGAGCTTTTCATGAGGTGAATGCGGGCGACGCCATCGTCCGCAGAATGTGCATGTTCCTGTCTGGTTGGTGGCTGAAAACCACCACTGTTGGCCAAGGTCGGCCAATTCGAGCAATATTTCGTCCTGCCGCCCAATCTCTAAATTTCTTTCTCGCTGAAAAGAAACCACTTGCCATCGGCCTTTTCCCACCTCTTTGGCATGGCAGTTGCCACTCCTCCCGAAGAGAGATTCCTTGGGACATGGGTTTATAGAGTCAGGTTCGGTTCGAAGAGGTGGGTTATGAAAACTAGATTCATCCCGAGTATTGCAATCTTAACTTTGGCGCTGGCGAGCGTGTTTTCGATCAGCGCGGTCGCGCAGACCACTGACGAAACTCCGGCCCCGTCGGACCAGCCAAGCGCTCCCATGGAGATGGGAAAGCCGCAGGCGGGCCAGGGTCCAATCGGGCCGGGTCAAGCAGAACAAGATCAGGCTGGTCCTCCGGAAGACGCTCAACCAGGCGATGCTGAGCCAACGCAGGCGCAGCCCGGCGGACCCGAAGGCGAAGGGCCAGCCAAGACCGATCAGGGTGTGGCGCGCGTCAGCATGATTCATGGGGACGTCTCGACCCAGCGTGGTGACTCCGGCGACTGGTCGGCGGCGACTTTGAATCAGCCTGTGATGACCGGCGACAAAGTTTCCACCGGCGACGGTGCCCGCACCGAACTGCAGCTCGACTACGCCAACACAGTTCGCCTCGGCGCGAACTCCAAGGCGAACATCGCGAACCTCACGCAGAAAAACATTCAGATTCAACTGGCCCAGGGCCTGCTGAACTATTCGGTCTCGAAAGACAGCGAGGCTGAGCCTGAGATCGATAGTCCAAACGTCTCGGTTCATCCCGCACATCATGATGGCGTCTTCCGCATCGAAGTGTTGCCCAACGGCGACACGACCGTGATCGTGCGCCAGGGCGAAGCGCAGATTGCCACTCCGCAGGGCAGTACCCAAGTTCAAGCTGGAGAGATGGCGACCATCCGCGGAGATACAAACTCCGCGCAATACAAAATCTCTCAGGCTCCCAACCGCGACGACTGGGATCAATGGAACAGCGAGCGCGATCACATGATCCGCAACGCGCAGTCGTGGCGTCACACCAACAAGTACTACACCGGCACGCAGGATCTCGACGCCTACGGCCAGTGGAAGAATGTCCCCGACTACGGCGACGTGTGGGTTCCGAATGAGTCCGATGATTGGGCTCCGTATCGCGACGGCAACTGGACCTACGAGCCCTACTACGGTTGGACCTGGGTTGGCTACGAGCCTTGGGGCTGGGCGCCGTATCACTACGGTCGCTGGTTCTGGTATGGCAATTCGTGGGCCTGGTGGCCGGGACCGGTCGGCGGATTCTACCGTCCATTCTGGGCGCCCGCGTACGTCTCCTTCTGGGGATGGGGCGGAGGCTTCGGTTTCGGAGTTGGCTTCGGCGGTTGGGGAGGCTTCGGCTGGCTCCCGATTGGCCCGTGTGATTATTTCCATCCGTGGTGGGGCGGATATCGCGGCCGCTTCGGCTGGGTCGGACGCGGAGGTTGGTACGGCGGCCGTTACGGCGGATTCCGTCCGCTGCACGGCGGCAACCGCTTCTCGAACATCGCCAACATTCATAACGAGCACATCGGACGTGGTCTTTCGACGGTGGGTGCGGGGCGCTTCGGTGCGGGCCGCGTGTCGGCAATGGCTGCCACGCGCCAGCAGATCGGCGGAGCGCGCATGATGGCGGGCAATTTGCCTGTGGTGCCTTCGCGCGCCAGCTTATCGGCAAGTGGACGCGCGGCGTCACCGTCAACGATACGCAACGGTGGATCCGGGCGCTTCTTCGGTACGCACAATAATCTGGCTCATCCGGCCTCGTTCCATCAGGAGACCGCCGGTCTGCGGCAGACAATGCAGCAGAATCACATCAGCGGCATCCCGGCCGGTGGACGCATGAGCGGAGAATCCACGGCGCGCGGAACGAACATGCAGCGGTCAAACTCCGGAGCATTCTCGAACCGCCAGACGAATAATCTGGGTGCGAGGGGTGCGGGCAATTCGGCGTCGATGCAGAACGGAAACCGGAGCGGATTTCGCTCATTTACTCCGCCGGGCGGCACTGCTCGTTCAGCAGCACCCGTGAACTCGGAGCGCAACAGTATGGGTTCCTCCATGGGTTCCCGAAATATGGGCTCCCAAGGTCTGCAGCCGCAGCGTGGACCTTCCGGCACGGCGCCAAGCCGCGACGGATTCCGTCCCTTCACCCCGCCGCCCTCGCATAGCGACATTTCACGCGGGGAACCGGGTATTTCGCAGGGTCGTGCATCCGGGGGACGATCGGAGGGAAGCTACTGGAACCGGACCGCTCCCAGTTCGCAGATGCACATGAACGGCCCCGCATACGGTGGAGCAGAGAGAGGCGGCTCGCGTCCGCAACTGGATATGCGTCAGCCTATCGCCCGCTCACCTTATGGCGGATACGGTGGCTCTCGCGCGCCCGGCTACGGCGGATCGCGTGGCGTTCCGAGCTACGGCGGATCGCGAGGCGCCCCGAGCTACGGTGGTTCGCGCGGCGCGCCCGGCGGTGGCCATGTGAGCGCGCCAAGCGGCGGCGGACACTCTTTTGGCGGAGGTGGCGGTAGTCATCCCTCTGGCGGTGGCGGCGGGCACTCAAGTGGCGGCGGAGGCCATTCCGGTGGCGGCCATCACTAAGAGCTGAGAGCGGAGACGATGCCAGCAACGTCTCTACAAAGACGACGTAAGCAAAGTTGCTGTAAACGAAGTGAAGACAGAGGCGGAAAGGGCGTGCTTACTGGCACGCCCTTTCTTTTTTGGGAAAGGTTTCAAATGTCAGGCTTCGGGTTTCAAGAAGCTTCAGGGCTGAGAGCTGAGCTCTGAGCTCTGAGAGCTCTCCCCCTCACGGTCTCGCATACGCCGGGCTATCCGGCTCCGGCCGATCGTAGTCCCGCCCATATTTATTCTTGTGGGCTTCCGTCAGGTCGGATTCCGCGAGCGCGAACGTGCCGAGGAAAGTGTCTCCCGGAGACACAGTAATTTCGCGGCTCAGCGCGCGCAGCGCATCGGGCGCCACCGACGAATGAAAAACCTGCACCGAGTAGCGTCCCGGAGGAACGTTCGGAATTTCGAGTTCGCCCCGCGCATTGGAGATTGCATAGTAAGGCGTCGCCACCGCGATCACCACCGCGCTCATTTGCGAGTGAATATTGCAGAAGATGAACGAGATGCCCGGCTTGTCGAATGTAACGAACCGTGTGGTGCCGCTCTCGTAAAGTCCCAGATCGAAACGCTTGCCTTCGAACATTGAAAACACGTTATGAAAGAACGGATCCTCGTTGGGGAATTCCACCTTGCCGCCTACCGGAACCACCAGCAGCGAAGGCTGAAAGCTCTTGTTCCGCTGCACCAGTTGCGGAATCTCTGATGGCTTCTGCCGAGGAGGTTCAATCGCAACCCCTACCGGAGTCAGCCAAATGACCGCCATCGATGCGTCTTTCACGCGGTGACCGCCTCTGGTCAACTCCACCCGCGCCTTGAGCGTTTCCTGCGCACACGCCAAGCCGGCTCCAATGAGAATCAGGGCGATCGCGAATCGGCAGGGGATCGATCGCAATTTCAAAACAGAACCCCTATCGCTAGATTGACTTGATTGGTCATGCTGCTGTCGCTGTAAACAGGAAAAGTGCGCAGCCTCCTGAATTCAGCCGAGAATAACAGGTCTGACCTCGGGCGGTAAACGACGTTCCCCAGCGCGCCGCGATTCCGCCCCAGGATTGTGCCGTAATTGTTCGCATCAACGGCGAACCCGCGTACGTCGCTGGCAAACGCATCATCCTCCGCGAACACTCCATTCACGTCGATCTTCGGCGTGATCTGCAGCGTCAGCTGGCTCCATCCTCCCGCGGAATCAAGACCTCTGATAGGAGTCGATGCGGAGTACGGAGGACCGCCAAACACAACCGGCCGGTTAATGCCCGCGCCAAATGTTCCCGCTCCGCGACCGCGATAGAACTCGCCCGACAACGTGAGCCTCGGAACAATCGGAATCTGCCAGTCCGTCATGCCCGCCCATCCGTCGACATAACGTTCCCACGACCAATCCTGCCGCCCGTAGTAGCCCGCCACCCCGAAGCTCAGGGGACGTCCAAACACCTGATGCTCCCATGCAGTGCGAACGCCGTAAGCGGGCTGGCCCGATTGCTCTCCCGCCTGCGCCGAGCGGAAATACGGATCGGACGGAGGCTGCCAGTTCAGATTGTCGAAGATTCCTGCCTGCACGGTGAACGACTGCTGATCCGAGATGTCAAAGCGGTGCTCGACACGAATCTGCGGCGTCCAGCCCCACAAATTGCCGGCCGCAGCAAATGCCGGCGTAGCCAGCGACGCGAACGAAGTCGGTGACAGCGGCGAAATGAAGAGAGCGTCCTGCCCTGCGATCACGGATGTATGCTGCCAGTCGAGCCGCACGCTCGCCGTCTGCACGCGCGCGATTCCGTAGTTCACGCCGTCGCCCACTGACGGGAATCCTCCCGTGAAATCAAGTTGCACGTTGGCCGAAGTCTTCGCGCCCGCAACCGTTGGCCCAAAAACTTCCAGTCCGATCTCCGATTGGCGCAGAGTCGCTCCAAAGCTGGTCTGCGGCTCGCCCGGCGCCGCCGGTTGCGCGTACCCGGGAAGGTCTAGATTGTTGGAGACGCCAACATTCCGGAAGGCGTTCATCAGAATGATGCCGTGAAGCCGCGCCCGGTACTTCGAAGCTGTTTCGACTTTCGTCTGATATTGTTCGTCAACTTTCTCGCCCAGCAGGGAAGTGGACTCTTCAAGCTTCTGCACTCGAACTTCCAGAGGCGCCCCGCTCTGTGTCGCCGGCGCAGCGCAGGGTCGTGTTCACAGCCGGCTCTGCCGCGGGCGCGCCATACGTATTTCCAGCAGTCGTTTCGGTCGCAGTGATTCCCGGCTTCGCCAGCAGCGCGCGAGTAGCCTGCAGATCCTGCCGCAATTGCCGCATTTCGGCGCGCGACTCGGCGCTCTCTGTGCGCATCTCTTCAACGAGCGACCTCAGTTGGTGGATTTGATCCTGCAGGTCGTGCACGGCGGTGACTGTATCGTTGGATACCGCGGCGGTGGGCGGTGTTTTCTGTGCCCATCCAAATGCATTGAACAAGACGACAGCGGCAACCGCGGTTGCCGCCCCGTGAACTGCGCACGTTCTAAGGCTCTTCACAACGCCCTCCTGCACTTCACCGGGTGTAGGTTCGAGACGATGAGATGGGCCAGCGCCTACATCTCCGGGTGTGAAATTGGATGCGAAACTGAATCTGAATTCGGGTCTGAACTTGGGGTCGAACTAGAATGATCGCGAGAATTATGCCTGCTTTGAGTGGATACGAGCGGGACGTTCACGTGGATCTCGCTTGCGCTGCGGAAAGTCTCCATCGCGCGCCCGGGCAACACGATCCGGAAAACGGTTTTGCCTTGCCCGGTGCGGTCCACGGAAATCTCGCCGCCATGATCTTGAACAATCTTCTGCACCACCGCTAATCCAAGGCCTGTGCCATTTTCCTTGCCGTGGCTCACGAAGGGATGAAACAGCCGGTCGCGAATGGAGTCGGCGATGCCCGGGCCGTTATCAGCCACCGAGATCGAGATCGATCCGGCATTCTCAGCCGCGGCGATCTCCACGTGGCCGCCGTCGGCTGGCGCGGCCTCGCACGCGTTCAAAAGCAGGTTGTACAGCGCACGCTCAAGTTTGCGCGGATCGAACCAACCGGAGACCTGCCCGCCGCACAGTACATCGATCGAGCGATCGTGATGCCGCGGGTGCAGCCGCACCCCCTGCACAGCCCGCAGAAGCGTTTCCGACACGTTGCTGTTCGCCGGGCTCAACGACTCCCTCGTACGCGCGAATTCCAGCAGCGAATCGATCAGGTCCGTCATCAGGTTCACGCCGGTCCGCACTTCCTGGTATAACTCCTCGCGTTGCGCCGGCGATAAGTGGCTATCACAAAGAAATTCGGAGTTGGCGACGATGGCCGCGAGCGAATGGCGCAGATCATGCGAAATCGAACTCGCCATGCGCCCGATCGTAGCCAACTGCTCCGACTCCAGCAGATCCCGCTGACTCTTGAGCAGGCTCGTGCGCATGCGGTCGAAGGCGCGCGTGAGTTCCGCGACTTCATCTCCCCCGCGAGAGTCCAGCGGATGATGGAAGTCTCCGCCTTCCAGAGCGCGAACCCCGGCCACCAGATTCCCCAGCGGCCGCGTAAACGTGTGCGAGAGGAAAAAGACCAATCCGCTGCCCACTAGAATCGCCGCCAATCCCAGCAGCAGTAGATAACGATTCAGCTGGTTGATGAACCGCGTCGCCTGATCGTACGATCCCAGAACGCTCAGGCGTACAGGAGAGTTCCCTGAACCGGAAAGCACAAGAGAAGTCGCAAGGAAATCTTCGTTCCCGATATCGACATCGCGGGGATCGCTCTGCGCAGATCCCGCAATCAGTTTTTGAATGCTCGCACTCTTTGCCTGTTCCGAAGTCAGCGTCGAGGCGACAACTTCATTTCCATACGAAAAAGCGACTTGTCCGCCCGCGACTTTGCTCACCTCTCCGGCGAGCCGGCCATTGATCTCATATCCAATCACCAGAAACCCGAGCAGCGTGCCTTCCGTGCGCGACCCGCGGTAAATCGGCTGCACAAAAACCTGGTAGAGATGATGTGCGCCGAACCACCAGTGGCTGGAGTCGCCCTCATCTTCGTTGAGCGACTGCTGGAAGTACTGTTCGGCCGCTTCCGGCGTGAATCCCGGAGTCTTGGTGTGCAGCGCAACCACTTTCCCGGTACGATTCACGAGCACGAAGAGGTCGCTGCTGCTTCGCGCGTGCTGCCAAACGTCCGTTGACGCGTCCTGAATCGTGACCGGGTCAGTGCTGGTCATGATGGCGCGGGTCAGCGGGATGTCGGCCAGCAGCGCAACGTCGCTGGTCAGCATGGTCTCGCGCTCGTGGCGGAAATCCTGAAAGGCGCTAACGGAATTACGCAGGTTGACGGCAATGCTCTGCCGCACATTGCTGCGAATGCTGCGCTGCACCAGCAGCAAGCTGGTCGTCGTCAGCCCCGTCGTGATGAGGAGCATGGAAAGCAGGAAGCGCGTCCGCAAACGCAGCCGGGGCAAAAGTGCCCCCGCAGACGCAGTCTGTTGCACTTCAGGCCCGGGCTCCAAAGATCGGTTCACGAGAATTAGCGAACGAACTTGTATCCCATGCCGTGTACCGTGCGGAAGTGAACCGGGCTGGATGGGTCTCTTTCTAGCTTTTGACGCAACTTAAGAATGTGATTGTCGACGGTGCGAGTCGAGGGATAATTCTGGTATCCCCACACCTCGTTCAGCAGTTCGTCGCGGCTAATCACGCGGTCAGCATTCTGTACGAGAAACTGAAACGTCTTGAACTCCTGCGCGGTCAGAATCACGGGCTTGCCGTCGCGCTTCACTTCCATCTTCTTGAAGTCTGCCGAGATACCGTCGAAGCTCACGATTTGCACATCTGGCGTGCGCGCTGTATGACGCAGAGCAGCCCGCACCCGCGCCAGCAATTCCCGAGGACTGAACGGCTTGGTCACATAATCGTCGGCACCCAGTTCGAGCAGCAGAACTTTGTCGGAAACATCGCTGGCAGCGCTCAGCACGACGATGGGCAACGTCGGCGCGGCTGCCTTGATCTCTTTGCAGACGTCGCGGCCAGAAACCTTCGGCAGGCGCAGGTCCAGAACGACCGCCGCCGGCGCTGACGTCTGGAAGCTGTCGAGCGCCGACCGTCCATCAGCCTGCGTCTCAACAATGTAGCCCTCGGTCTCAAAAAGCCGCCGCAGCGCTTTCTGCACCGCGGGGTCGTCTTCGACCACCAGAATGCGTCCCGCCGGTTTGGTAGTAGTAGCGGGATTCACGGCTCTCGCCGCACTGAATGGCGTTGCAAGGTTACCCATAGAGGAAACAATCCTAATCTCGGGGGGAGAGCCTCCGGCTGCCCACATCGCCCCATCCGGAAGTGGCTCGACAACTGCAGCTTAAACGATTTTGCAGCGAAAACGGCGGCAAGCGCTGCACTTTTGACAAATATTTTACAATTTCACTGCGGTGTCAAAACGCTCTACGGAAGGGGACGTGCTCATCTGCCTCAACGCTTAAAACTCGTCCCGAGCGACTTGCCGGCTGTCGTAGAATTGTGCGCTTGCCCGCTCACTCGGAACCCGTTCCCGCACATTTAGACGGTCTCGTCGTGGTGATGGTGCGCCCACGCAACCCATTGAACATTGGCGCCGCCGCCCGTGCCATGAGCAACTTTGGCGCGCATCGTTTGCGCCTGGTGAATGCTTACGCTCCAGGATTTCGGGAAGCCCGTTCAGCCGTAGGCGCCTCCGATTTGCTAAACAGTGCCGAGGAATACAAGACCGTCGCCGATGCCGTCGCCGACTGCTCCCTCGTAGTTGGAACCACCGCCGTGCGCAATCGCGTCCTGCAGCAACCAGTGCGCCGCCTGGACGAGAATTCCGGCGCCACGATTCGCGAGCGCCTTCAGACCGAGCGCGTGGCGCTGCTCTTCGGCTCTGAAAAAATCGGCCTCACGAATAAAGACTTCAGCCACTGTCATTGGTTGTTGAACATTCCGACGAAGGCAAAAGAACATCTCGATGAACCTGGGGCAGTCCGTCGCCGTCTGCCTCTACGAATTGGCGCGCACCACGCCGCTCCCGGCCCCGCTGCAGCAAGTTGAACGCGCGACCGCGGGCCAATGCGAACAGATCATCGAGGTCTTGCTCGAATCCCTTCGCATCAGCGGCTACATCAAGCCCGGCACCGACGCCATGTTCGAGAAAAAAGCGCGCTGGCTCGTGATGCGTTTCAACCTCGAAGCCTACGACGCGAAGCTTCTTCTAGGCATGATGCGCCAGATTGTCTGGAAGTTGAAACACTAGTGCAGGGCGCCAAATAGATCGACACATATGAATTCCCCTGTGATCCTCTGTGTCCCCCGTGGTGAACGCTTTTGATCTCACGTCGCCCATACTCACCTACCGCGACGCCCGCTCCGATGAAGCCTGCACTCCCGATCGCTTCAACCGAAACCGAAGAACCCACGCGCTCGAAGTCGGTTGTCCATTCACCGCCGGAGCCGAGAACTCCCACCGCCGCGCCGCCTGAACAACCTGATTCGCAAAATATTTGCTCGGTCCAGCAGTAGTAAGTTTCGAGCTCGTAACCTTACCCGAAGGATCAACTTCCACGCGCACCGCGATCTTGATCGTTCCGTTAATCGTATTCATCGCGCTCCGCGGAATATCAGGCAGCACCTGATGCACGACCCCACCCTTGCCAGAAGCCCCCGCCGTCGCCACCGCCGGCACCGATTTTGGCGGAAGTGTCGGCGCTGGTTTCGCCTCTGGCTTGGCTGCCGGAGCCGGTTCCACGGGCACCACGATGTTCGCCGGCTTGTCTTCCGTCGGCTCGCTCGCACTCTTGTGAAAAATCTTCCACCCAAACCCGACCACGACCAGCACCGCGATCGGGATGAGCATTCGCCAGGTGAAGCGATACGGCGATGAGCTTCCGGATTTCTTCGCGGGCACCGGCTCCGGTCCCGCTGGCACCGATCGTCCCGCCCCAGGTTGCAGCCTCGCCTGAATCTCAGCAATCGAACCGCGCCGCTTCGGATCCAGGCGCAGACATTCGCGCGCGATCCCGCGAAATGGTTCCGCAATCGTCGCCGGAATTCGCGGATCGCTTTCCGACCCGGCCTCCACGACCGGAGGGCTCTGCGTCAGTGCCGTGACCAGCGTGGCGCCCAGCGACCACGAATCGCCCGCCGCCGATACATTTCCGCTCGCCGTCTCCGGCGCATCGTAGGCGTCGCGTTCTCTCCGGGGGCCGCCGGAATCCCCCGGTGCGGCAATTTGATCCGACGAAAGCTTCAACAGTTCGCCCACCGCCAGAATGTTCGACGGCTTGATTCGCCGGTGTACGAGGCCCGCGCCATGCAGATACGCGAGCGTCTCGAGCAGCGCAGGAAGCATGTCAGCTACTTCGGCGGGCGCGAGCGCGCGTTGCGGAAGAATCTGCGAGAGATCTTCGTCCGCAAATTCCATGACCACATAAAGCAGCGTCATCCCGCAGCGGCCCGTTTCAAGAATGCGAATCAGGTGAGGATTAGAAAGTTGCGCCGCCGCGCGCCACCGAACCAGTTGACGGTCGGCATCGCCCGCGTCGGCCGGAATCAGCTTCAGTGCGGCCTTCTGCGAGGGTTCCTTCGGATGCTCGGTGAGGAACACCGCACCATGGTCCGACCCGCCCAGCCATTGCCGGAGCGGAAATTTCCCATCGACTACCCGGCCTTCCCAGGTTTTCCAAGTCTCTGCGCTGCTCATTGAACGGCGACCCGCGAAAGACATTCTATGCCATCGCTCGAAAACGCGTGGCACGCGAAAGTTCTTTGGCGGGTGCCGCCGTCCGGCGCTGCGCCTTTACCGGCTCTTATAGCTGAAAGTCACTTTCGTTTCTTCGTCGAGCACCAGCGGCCGGACAAAGCAGAACGAAGTCCCCGCGCGTGGCACATCGATCGCCACGGGCAACACTCCCGCGACGCGCTTTTGCAGATTCATCACATTGGCGAGAGGCCGCGCTAGCGGAGCTCGCGGCACCCGGGATATGTGCCGATGCCAACCGCCGTTTTGCGAGCGGCCCGTTCATAGGACCACCGACTGTCGCAGCGTTCATGTTGCCGTGAAACACATTCGGTCCACTCTTACTCTGAGGTTCCGCGATCTGAATCGCCTCAGCCATTACCTCCACCGTTTCCGCGGTGCTGCCAATATCCAACCGAAAGCTATACATCGACGGACGAATGGCATCGTAGTCGAAGTTATAAACGCCGGTTCTGAACCCAGGCATTTCAATCTGTGACTTGTAATTCCCCGACCCGAGACCGCCGATCAGCCATCGCCCTTCTCCGTTTGTGACCGCAGTTCTGGTAGCGCCGTTCTCCTTGGATGTAACCGTCACCCGCGCGTTGGAAACGGCCGCCCCTGAAGGATCGACTACGTATCCGCCCATCTGGCCGGGGAGTGCCTCCATTCTCTGCACGGTCGCCGTTTCTGCGGCGGCCTGCTGCGCGTTGTAGGCATACTCTTCGCGGAACGCCGCCGGCACCAGATTTGCCGCGATCACGTCGCCACCGAAGTCCTTCACCTTATATTGCTCGGGCAAAAATACTTCCCAGGTCATCAGGCTGATGGGAATGTCCATGCTCGGTAGACTCAGGTCCGCGCCGCCCTTCTTCGCAAACGGAGCGCCCGAGTGCATGAACACGAACGACACCGTGTACGAATCCGTCGGACGGAATCCCGGCCGCAGCAGCGGTACGCGATTTCCATCCGGCCCCTGCACCGGCTTCACGCGTTCACCAGCCACGTCCGCTGAGAGAATGGTCGCTCCGGCGGGCAGCGCAACTTTCAAGAACGGCTGTGCCTGATTCTTGATCGTCAGTTTCACCTCCGTCAGCGACTTGCCCTCTGACGTGACCAGCGTCGTAACCTCTGCTCTCTCGGCCACCGCCGCGAGCACGCTTCCATCCGGAAACCGCACCCACTGCAGCGCCAGCGAGGGCGTCTCGCTCGCCTGCTTGTGATAGCGGAACGCCGCTTGTGGCGGGAAATGCGCCAGCGACCGCAAATAGGGATTCACTTCCTTCACATCCATGCGCTTGAGCCCGCCGCCTTCCGTCGCGGTGATCTCCATCGTGCCCGCGCCTTCCACCAGTACTTCGCCGGTTTCGCGCTGCGCTTTCTTGAAGCTCAGGAATGGAGCATCCGCCTTCGCATCGTTGATCGGCCTCTCCATCGAGATCAAGAATTGATGGCTGCGTTGCCCCGGCGCATTCACCTTCAGGGTCAGCACTCCATTGTTGGTTTCGGTTGAGTCCAGCGTCGCGCCGGTCACGCCCGTGACTTCGAAGCCCGCGGGCAGCTCCACGTGGAATTGCGCCGGCTCACCCTGCACCACCGTGACGTCGGCCAGCACGGCCACGCGCATCTCCGATTCGCTCACCGAGACGAGCGTCTTCTCGTCCGCCAGGAAGCGCACCTCGCGTGCCACGACTGGCGTAACCGTTTCGCGCGTGGTCCACCAGATGGTCGCGGGTTGTCCCGGAACCAGCGTGGCTTCAATCGCGGTGTGTCCGTTTTCCGATTTCCGACCCGTGATGAGTCCCGGGCTGATGTTCGCAAACGTGTGGTCTCCCGGAATCACCAGCGCAAGTTGCACGCTCCCCGCCGCCGGCACGGGCAGGCTGAACGACGCGCGCCCCGCCTCGATTCGCAGCGGCAATCCCGTGTCGAGATCGACCGTGAATTCCCCCGGCCCCGTCAGCAACGCCGTGTGCGTGCCGTTTTCCTGTTCGAGCGGCAGTCCTTTGCCGCTCTGGTGCGCGTCGTTCTCATGAGCATCGAGAATCGTCATGCCAGTCGTGAGTGGAACTTTGCTCACGCCCTTGTGGAATACTTCTCCTTCAAGCTGCACCGTGCCCAGCACGCCGTTGTCCTCGACGTGCAACTTGAGATTGGCATGCTTGATCGAGTAGGGAAGCGGCGGTACATCCGATTTCTTCGGAGGCTTAGCCGCGAGTTCGACCAGCCGGTTGTACTCGTCGAGCGTTAGTGTGACGTTGCCGGAATCGGGCAGCGGCAGAATGGAATTCTGTTGTGCAACTCTGACCTGTCCCCAGCACACGCTGCAAAGCACCAACATGCAAAATAGTCTGCTCTTCATCGCACACCTCCCTTTTTCTCGCGCTGGAAGCTGAATTCTGCCGCCGGAAACTGGTTCTCACTCGTGAGTTCGGAAACAAGATAGATCGACGGACCGAACGCCGGAAACGGAACGTTGATCGGCACAATCCCCGTCACCCTGCCCGCCGACGATTTCGCGCGGAAAGAATCGAGCAGCGCCTGTGTGGCGTCCTTCTTATCTCTTTCTCCGGGGGGCGCCTGTAGTTTCGCGAATTGTTCCAGGCGATCCGACTGCTTGAGTTCGATCGGCGAGGCCGAGCTGATGTCGACTACTCCACCATTCGGCGCAAGCACCCCTGAAATCGGATTCGCATACTCCTGCATCCGAAACGTTCCCGGCTCCGCATTAACGTGAAACAGCGGCGGATAATACACGAGCAATCCCGTGCGCGAGATTGGAAGATCGAGCGCCGGAAGCATCACCTTCTCGTGCCCTTTCTCGTCCCACGCCGTCGCCTTGGTCAGGTACAGAACTTCCACCGCGAACGCGGGAGCATCCTCTCCGCCGCGCGATTTCTCGAGCGGCAACAGCAGACTCCCATCCGGCGACTGCCCCGGACGCACCGGCCTTCCCGCCAGCGAAGCGCTCCACACCGTCGCTCCCGGCGGCAGCGTCACCTTCACAAAATTCCGCTGGTTGTTCCGTACGGCGTACCGCGCCTGCACCAGTTCCTTCCCGTCAGTGCTCATCAGAACTTGATAGCGCGCCTCTTCGACATTCGCCATCAACACCGCCTGCTGGTCGTAACGCGCAATGTTCACGCTCAGCGATCGCGTCGCGCCCGCCTCGCCCGACCGCGCGCGAAATGCGACCAGCGCTGGAGACTGCCGGCTCGCTACCATCTCGCCAAGATCGCTGGCGTCAGCGTCTTCGAGCCCCGCGGTCTTCTCGCCCTTGATCTCGCCCGCGCCTAAGACCTCCACTGCGACGCCTCCTTCATCGCGCTCTGTGTTCTCGAGCCGCAACAAAGGAATGTCGATGACTCCATCGCGTGGCAGCCGCGTTTCTCCCATGATCGCGAAGCGCGCGTTATGCTCGACTGGTTCGAGAAACGTCACCACGAGTTCGCCATTCTTCATCTCCCAATCGGCCACCATCGCCCCGGACACCTGGTTAATCGTCACTTTTTCCGGCAGCTGGATTTTCACTTCGCGAGCTGCGCCCTGCACGATGTCGAGACTCGCCTCGACGTACACGGTCGTCGAATCTTCCGCGAGGCTCGTCAACTGTGTCAGCGATCCCCGCATCCGCAGCGGCAATTCGACGTGATGATCCTCCGTCTTTCTCCGCCACGTGAACGTCAGCGTTTCGTTGCCGCTCCCATACGCCAGCCATTTGGTCTCGTTCGGCGTCTCGTATCTTTGCGAAAGCAATCCACCGGCAACTCGCAGATCAATCCCCAGCCGCGGAAGCGCGACCGAAGCCCGCGTCACGCCCGAGTCCGTCGAAGGCAGAGACATGCTCTCGTCGCCCGCAGAAAATGTGACCGGAACATCGACATCGAGCTGCAGCACCGATCGTCCCGCGTGCGACAGCAGCGCCGAAAGATGGCCTCCTTTGCCCTGTGGCCCTGGCACCAGCGAAACGAGCTGCCCATCGAGATGTGCCTCGCGCACCAGCAATCCCGCCGGCACGGGCACGCGCACCCACCCGTCTTTCAACACATCGACGGTCAGGCTCGCTCGACCTGCGGCCAGGTCGCCGTTGACTTGCAGATCGTAGTCCACCCGCGTCAGCGTCGCATCCAGCGGAGGCGGCTCAGGATCGTGTTCCACCGGATAAGCCTTCGCCCGCAGCACACGATATTCCGCCACCGGAATCACCACCCATCCCGCGCCGTGGGATGCGTCGGCCGTCTTTTCCTGCGCGCGAACGCCAGTCGCGCATGCAAACAGCGCAATCAAAAAGCAGGGCAGAAACCTTCTCAGAGCGAATCGTCTGAGTTGCGGTCGTCTATGTTGCGCAAAGCAAGTAGAAACATCGAGAGGGAGATCGGAAACATCGACTGGAAGCGGCTTGTTCATAGTTCACTCCTCTTCACACGCAGTTGGTCACACGAATTGGTTCGGTGCTCACAACAGTTCTCCGGATGCGTATCTGTCTTTGGGGGATGTTCCGGCAGTGTTCTGGACATCTTTCGAACGTGGCGGCCATTCCACCTAAGAATGCTGAGGGAGGAGAAAATTGCACACGATTTCGGCCATGTTACCCGTGGTGACGAACGGGCCAGGAGCGCGCCCACCGCCCCGTCTGCTGTACCATTGCAGGTTCAAACGTAGCGTCGCCGTCCCGGCGGCTGTCGTGGCGGCGTCTCGCCGCCACCGCTGGGGACCATGCGCCAGAAGAGAAGATAGAAGCTGGGCCAGTTCGGAGGTTCGTTTGCCTTTCAGCACCGAAAAATCACGCCAGCTCTACGAGCGCACGCTAGGCGTGCTGATCGAGGCCAGCAGTTCCTCGTCGCGCGGTCCTGCCAATTTCGGCAAGTACCCCATCTTCATGGACCGCGCCCGCGGCTCCCGCATCTACGACGTCGACGGCAACGAATACATCGACTGGATGATGGCCTTCGGCGCTCTGCCACTCGGCCACGCGCATCCCGAGATCGTCGAAGCAATCACCGAAGCTGCCACCACTGGAGCGCACTTCGCCACCGCGACGCCCGTCGAACTCGAAGTCGCGGAGATGATTCAGAAGATCGTTCCCAACGCCGAGCGCGTGCGCTTCGCGAATACAGGAACCGAAGCCATGATGGCTGCCATTCGCCTCGCGCGCGGCGTCACTGGACGCCCCAAGCTTCTCAAATTCGAAGGCCACTATCACGGATGGCACGACGACCTGCTGGTCAGTTCCAACGTTCTGCCCGCGACTGCTCTCGGATTGCGCACCGATCCCGTGAAGATTCCCGACAGTTCCGGCCTGAATCGCGCCGCGCTCGACGACACCATCGTTGTTCCGTGGAATGATCTGCCGCTGCTCGAACGCGCCATCGAAAACAATCCAGGACAGATCGCAGCCATCATCACCGAAGGCATCATGGCCAACATGGGCGTGATTCCTCCGGCCGAAGGATTCCTGCAAGGCCTCGAAAAACTCGCACGCGCCCACGGCATTCTTTTCATCCTCGATGAAACCGTCACCGGATTCCGCATCGCTCCCGGCGGCTGCCAAGAGCACTACAAACTCTCTCCCGACATCGTGACCTTCGGCAAAGCGCTAGGCTGCGGCCTTCCGGTCGCCGCGCTGGTCGGCCGCGCCGAAGTCATGGACGCGCTGCAATGGGGAGGCGTCCTCCACTACGGCACGCATAACGGATCGCGCATTGGAATGCACGCCGCCCGCGCCAACCTTCGCGTGCTCACCCGCGACAACAACGCCAGCTTCCGCCACACCTGGCGCATTGCCGAGCGCCTGTGCGCCGGCTATCGAGACTTGTTCAACAAGACGGGACACGCCGTCGTAGTGCAAAATGTCGGCCCTATGTTTCAGTTGATGTTCACCGACCGCCCCTCAATCCGCGACTACCGCGACTTCTGCCAGCACGTCGACCGTGCGGCGTTCCAGAAGTTTGTGCTGTCGTTGTTCCCCTTTGGCGTCTACGCATCGCCGTCAGCCGCGCTGCATTCGATCGTCGCGCTAGCGCACACCGAAGAAGATGTAGACCTCACGTTGGAAGCCGCAGGACAGGCGTTGGAAAAAAATAATGCGTGATTCGAGATCAGCGGCCTAGCTAATTTATGTTAAGAAAGATGCCCTGATTTTCTTTGCGTTCTTTGCGGCCGTTCTCAGCGAACTTGGCGATTAAGGCTTTTTGCAGGCACAAGTGAACGCCAAATGCTCAAAGAGGCGCCGCAAAGCTTCGCAGAAAAGCAATTCGTAGGACGATGAAGACGCCACCGACCAAGATCCAGCAACGCGCCGCCGAACTTCTCTCCCTCAAGGGCAGGGTCGCCGTGGTCACCGGCGCTGCATCCGGCATCGGACACGGCATTGCGCTTCGCTTGTCTGAAGTCGGAGCCCGCATCGCTGTGCTCGACATCGACGAGATCAAAGCAGCTGAGACTGCCATCGAGATTCAGAAGCAGGGTGGGGAGGCGGTCGCGCTTAACTGTGACGTCCGCAGCGCCGCCGATTGCCGCGCCGCTACCGAAAGTGTCCTCGAGCTCTGGGGCAAGGTCGACATCCTCTGCAACTGCGCCGGCATCGCTATTCGCAAAGACATCGTCGAACTCACCGAGAACGAATGGGACCTCGCCCTCGACGTGACTCTCAAGAGCATCTACCTGCTCTCGCACGAGGTCGTCCCGCACATGATCCGCAACGGCGGAGGCAGCATCATCAACATCGGCTCCGGATGGTCACTCAAAGCAGGTCCGCGCGCCGCCGCCTACTGCGCCGCGAAAGGCGGCGCCGTGAACCTGACCCGAGCCATGGCGATCGACCACGGCAAACACAACATCCGCGTGAACTGCGTCTGCCCCGGCGATATCGATACGCCCATGCTGCGCAGCGAGTGCGCCCAACTCGGAGAAGACGCCGCGAAATTCATGCAAGAGGCCGCCAATCGCCCGCTAGCCCGAGTCGGAACCCCCGACGACGTAGCGAATGCTGTCCTGTTCTTGACCAGCCCCATGTCGAGTTGGATCACGGGCGCCGCGCTCGTGGTTGATGGCGGCGGATTGGCGTGAGAAAAGCTAGACATCCTTGCTATGCAAGTGATAAGGATTCGCGCCTACCGACTAAATTTTCGTGGCCGTGATCATGCAGTAAACCATAGGCCCCAAAGGTGCGCTCACAAGCGGCAGTAACACCGGTGCCAGTACGTTGTTCCATCGAGCACGAGTCATCGCGCGGCTTCCAAACAGAACTTCCGTTAGCAGAAACCTCAAGGTGACCCACGGGATGTGCGCGACCGAAGGCGCTACGCGCATCTGAAGACGTTCTACGGAAATATTCCGAAATCCAAGCTGTGCCAGCCTCGCTGTGAAAATATCGAGCTGCCCCAATTCTTCGATGACCCAGCACTCGCAAAGCTTGCGGTAGATACTCTCCTGCAGCCCGGTGACGAAACGGGCACTCGCAAGAAAGCCGTCGGCAACTACGATGCATCCACCCGGTCGTAGCAAGCGATGAGCTTCCCTCAACAGCAATCCTTTGTCCGCGCCATGGGCGTGGCAACTGCTCTCCAACGCATACACGCCGTCATAGCCTGTGCATGGAAGAATCGGAGTGTCTTCATAGTCGCCCTCAACAATGCAAATGCGTTCACCACAACCGCACGCGTTGTTTAAGGACCGTGCATGTTCCACCTGCCACGGAACCCTCGTGACGCCAGTCAATTTCGCGCCAGGCAGACGACGCGCAAAGCTGCGCAGCGTGGCGCCAAGGCCGCAGCCTAAGTCGAGCAGACGCGGCTCGTCGATCCTGTCCAACTGGAGTCGCGAGAGCACCTCAGCATTCATCTGCTCCAGCATGGCCTCGCGGTGCAACGGGTTCGCCCCGGCACGGTAGTAGCCGAAGTGCATGTTGAATTCGCGGCTCCATGCTGCATAGTCCGGCCCGGCCTCGCTGTAATACTGTTCCAGTCCGATTGCTGGCTCAACAGAATGAACGACAGTTGGCAGGCCCACCGCTTGCTCACTGACTCGTGCGGCCATCATCGCTCCTCCATTCGACATGCGATCTCGTTAATTCTGTTATTTCAGTATATACTGAAATAACAGGAAATGCAATAAGCGAGCTACCGCAAGCCACGAATCGTGTGAATGGCTGACGCTGTGGGATCGAGGAGTCTGGCGATGAACTATGGAATCTGGGCGCTGGCGGAAATAAGGTCGGATTTCGTCACAAGGGCTATGCCCTGGGCTATGCCCCCTGGCGCCGCTGCCGTGCGGCCTCGTACAACACAATGCTGCCCGCCACCCCGGCGTTCAGCGATTCCACCTGCGCCGTATGCGGAATCGCCACGGTCTCATCCATCTGCGCGATCAGAGTCCGCGAAAGCCCCGCGCCTTCGCTGCCAACAAAAATCGCCACAGGTCCGGAAAGCTTTGCTTCATCAAGCGGCGTGCCTTTGTGCGACGAGGTCGCAATCAATCGCACGTCGTGCTCCCGCAACTTCGCCGAGATAGCCTCGAGTCCCCCCGCGGACTTCGCCACGATCACCGGAAAGCGAAACACCGATCCCGCCGACGCCCGGATCACCTTCGAATTAAAAGGACTCACCGTCCCCTCGCCCAGCACCGCGCCCGCGCTGCCGAAAGCCTCTGCCGAGCGCAGAATCGTTCCCAGGTTCCCCGGATCCTGCAGCCCCGCCACAACCATGATCGGCCCCACCTGCACCCGCTCGATCACGTCTTCGAGCGAAAATTCCTTGAGCCGAACCAGCGCCGCCACGCCTTGCGGAGTCTCGCTCGGCACCGCTCCATCGAAAAGTTTGTCGGGCAAAAGCAACGTCTCGACATGCGCCCCAATCTGCGGCAGCAGGCGCGCCGCGCGGTCCTGCGCCGACTCGCGAAAAAACACCGCCTTGAATCGCAGCCCGCTCCGGATCGCCTCTTCAATAATGCGCACGCCCTCAATCGCGCAGTCGCCCTCCTCTGTGCGCTCCGCCCGCGCAAAGGCCTGGCGCAATTCCTTCACCAGCGCGTTATGTCGGCCCTCAATGCGCCGCAGCCGGTGCTGGGCGCTGGGCGCGGATTCTGATGTTCGCGTCATCTTCGTTTCATGCTTTCAATGCCTCGGGTGTTGACTGCATAATACTCTGCCCGCTCAACTCGCAGCCCTTTGCCGTATTATGATAGGTTTCACAGTCCAAATAGATCGAACTCTGTAGCCGTGAAGAGAAGGGAGCGCCGTGCGCGCCGAGATCGTAAAAATCAATTGTGACAACCCTGAGTCATCCTTGGTGAAATATGCCGCCGATCAGATCCGCTCCGGCGAAGTTCTCGGCATGCCAACCGACACGTTCTATGGCCTGGCCGCCGATCCATTCAACCTGCGTGCGGTCGACAAGGTGTACGACATCAAGACCCGCTCGCGCCACAAGCCGCTGTCGCTGCTGATCTCAAGCACCGACCAGGCCGAAGAACTCGCCAAACCGCTACCTGAGGAATTCTACGCGCTGGCGCGAAAATTCTGGCCCGGCCCGCTGACCATCATCGTAAAAGCCGGATCGCGCCTGCCGCTGAAAGTCACTGCCAACACCGGCAACGTGGCGCTGCGTGTGCCTAATGCCAAGATTCCGCTGGCAGTCGTAACCGCCGCCGCCATTCCCATCACCGCCACGTCTGCGAATCTCAGCGGCGCTTCGGAATGCACGACCGCCGAACAGGTGCACGACCAGCTTCAGGGACGCATCAATATCATCGTCGACGGTGGAACCTCCCCGCGGGATGTGGCCTCCACCATCATCGATCTGAGCGACGAAACCGCGCGCTGGCGCATCATTCGCGAAGGAGCCATTCCCTCCGACGAGATCTCCACTTTCTTCGTCCAGGGATGAATCGCTGCTCCACGAAGGCCGAAGGATGACCACCCAAGGATGACCGACGAAACCGCCAACCAGCCTTCATACCTCCGCTGGTGGGTTCGTCTGCTGGGTGTCGTCGCGCTGGCCGTCGTGCTTTTCCTTGTCGTTACTTCCATTCGGATCATCCGCACGGCGTCGCTTGAAGAAATGCATCGCGCCGATGCGATCGTCGTCTTCGGAGCCGCGGAATATTCCGGTCGTCCATCCCCGGTCTTGCGCGCTCGCCTCGATCATGCCTTCGATCTCTACGAGCAACACGTAGCGCCTGTCGTCATCACCACGGGCGGCGCCGCCGCTGACCCCACTTTCAGCGAAGGCGGAGTCGGCGAGACGCATCTCCGCAAGCGCGGAATTCCCGAGACTGCGCTGATCGCCGAAACTCAAGGTTCGAACACGGCAGAATCCGCCGAGCGTGTCGCCGTCATCATGCGCGCCAACGGCCTGCACAGCTGCGTCGCCGTCAGCGACGCCTACCACGTCTTCCGCATCCGCAAGTTGCTCGAACACGAGGGCATCGGTCCGGTATACGTCGCCCCGCGCCCGGATTCGCGTCCGCACAATTCGGTACAGCGCGTCATCGCGGTCCTGCGCGAAGCCACGAGCTACATGCTGTGGCGTGTCGGCATTCGGTGAGTCCCGTGGGGATCAGAAACCCGCCGACGCATTGGCGATTCACCATCCCTCGCGATCACGCAAGGCTGTGATATGCGCCACATGATGCCGCCCGTGCCACGCATACAGCGCCAGCGCCTTCTCCAGCGTCATCGCCCCCAGATCTGGATGGCGAAATGTCCTCTTCCATTCCTCTGGCGTAAGCGACCGCAGCAACCGCACCCAGCGGTCATGTAATGAGTCGAGCATCGTCAACGACACCTCGATCGGAGTCGCCTTCGTATCCGCGAGCTCGGCCCAGCGATCTTCGGCGTAAGGCTTGATGGTCGGCTCATCTTCGGTCAATGCGAGTTTGAATCGCACATACGAATTCATGTGACTGTCCGGCACGTGATGCACGACCTGCCGCACCGTCCATCCTTCGGGACGATACGGCTTGTCGAGTTGCGTCTCCGACAGCCCCTTCACCGCCGCGCGCAGATTGGCCGGAGTGCTGGCCACATCGTCGAGAGCCTTCTTTTTCTGTTCCTCACTGAGTGGTCCATCAAAGTGAAACTTGCCAATGGGAAAACGCAGGCCTGTCATTGTGTCCTCTTCGGAAAGAATCTATCCACAAGATGATCTCCCCTTCGAGCGAGGTTCAGAAATATGGTGGGACGAGGAGTCTTTCTGATCGAGCCATAACGCTTCCCCATCTTTCATCCAGTGGAACCGCAGTTGAATTGTGGTCTTCTTTAATGTACACTTTGAATGCGTACATTACGATGCCGAGATCAGCCGTACATGATAACAACCGAATGTCCCTGAGGATTCGCGCCGAGGAAAAGGCTCTCCTGATGCGTGCCGTGGCCCTCAAGCATACCGACCTGACAGACTTTGTTCTCGATCACGCCTTACGTGCTGCTAAGGCCGTGATCGAGCAGGCGGATCATGTGCAACTCTCCACCAGAGACAGTCTGAGGGTCCTCGACTTGCTGGAGAATCCGCCTGCGCCGAACGCCAAACTCCTGACCGCCGCGCGGGCATTGCCGAAGCGCCGATAGACAAAGCTACGATGAGTTTGAAGTCCTGGCACGAAGAGGCAATTCGCAAAACGCATAACCGCGAAGCCTTCGACTGTGGCGACGAGGCCTTGAATGAGTTCCTTCGCCGCTACGCCCGAAAGAGTCATGAATGCGGCGGGTCGAAGACGTTCCTCGCCATCGACGAGACCGACAAGAAGACGGTCCTCGGCTTCTACAGTCTCAGTCCCGCATCCGTTGACTACGCCCGTACCCCTGAGATCGTGCGGCGCGGTCTGGCGCGTCATGACGTGCCGGGGTTTCGCTTGGCGCGTCTGGCGGTCGATCGACATTGGCAGGGCACGGGACTTGGCGGACAACTCCTCCTCGCCGCGGGCAGGCGGTGCCTGTTGGCTGCCGCGGAAGTTGGCGGCGTCGTGCTCGTCATCGACGCAAAGAATGAGAGGGTGGCGAAATGGTATGCCAGTTATGGCGCCATTCCTCTCTCGGATGCGCCGTTGTCGCTCTTGCTGCCGCTCGCAACCATCGAGTCCGCGCTCAGAAAAACCGGAAAATACTAACGATCCCCTCTAATAACTGAACTAATCAAACAGCAGCTAGGCGTCATTCTCCGAGGGCGCCTCTCACTAGGGAAGCGCCCCATCTTAGATGGCGGGCCAATATCGTTACCGTCTGCAAGCTTAAGAATGCTAGGTTAAGAACCGGGCCACTGCCCGAGGCCAGGTCAATCACGGAGCAATCGTCACTTGCTGATACGGTTCGCCCTCATTGTGACGGCTGACTTCGATCGTTACTTTGTAGTCGAGGCGCTTCAAGAAATCGAGCAGTTTGTCGGTTGTGAAGCGGCTGAAATGCCCATTCATCAGGTGTGACACATCAGGTTGTGCGATATCTAAAATGTCGGCGATTTCTCGCTGTTTCAACTTCTGCTCTTTGAGGATACTGAAGACATGGAATCCCATTTGCGCACGCGCCAGATGTTGGTTGGCATCTCTTAGACCAAGGTCCGCAAAGACATTTCCGGATCCCTCTTCGAATTTAATTGGCTTTCGCTTTTTCGTGCTCATGTGCCAACTCCTGCGCTTGCGCGTATCGCTTCTTGACTAGTTCGACATCACGCTTTGTGGTCGCGATGCCTCTCTTCGATTTCTTCTGAAAGGCATGCAAAACGTAGATTCGCGCACCGATCTGTAGTGCTAACACGACGCGGTATGCGTCCGACGCGTATCGCAAGGCAATCTCAACAATGCCACTCCCCACACCCTTAAACGGCTTGGCGTCCCTGGGCATTCCGCCGAACTGAATCAGTTGCAACTCGTCCCCTAGCAGTTTCTTTGCTCCATCCGGAAAACCCCGAACGCTCCTCTTCGAGTCTCCCAGCCAAACAACCGTCCGTTGAGACTGCACGGTCGCAAAAGTCGGCATGATCTGTCTCTCTCTCTCCAATATCCGCCACAAAGTTGCGAATATCCGCTATTGGGCACTACTTGCGGTTTCACGATCAGGACCGTCCTGACGCGGTTTTGAGAGAAACTCCGAGACTACTCACCCAGTCAGATATATAGTAATATTACTATATTGTCAAGTCCGATCTAGATTTGGTCTCAGGCGGCCCGGAATCCCCTTAGTTAACCGCAACGCCTAGTATCCCTCGCTCGGCAACCCCATCCCCTCCGGCTTCGAATTTCGATTCCCTTCACTCCCAACATGCCGCGAGATTGGTGCATCCAAACTGGGTTCTAGGCTAAACTCTCTTTGCCGTTGCGTTTAGCCATCCGATCCTGAAGCCTGCCGCTTCATGATCGCCTGTGGGGGAACTATGCCGTCATCGGTCTGGTCTGGTCACTTAACCTTTGGACTCATCTCCATGCCTGTGCGCCTCTTCTCGGGCGCGCGCAGTTCCGGCATTTCTTTCAACATGCTGCATCGCACCGACAAGTCGCGCCTCAAGCAGCAGTACGTCTGCCAGGCCGACGGACAGGTCGTCGACCGCGCCGACATCGTCAAAGGCTACGAATTCCGCAAGGACGAATACATCATCATCGAGCCCGACGAGATCAAGAAGATCGAGCCCCAGACCGCCAAGACCATGGAGATCCTAGAATTCGTCAAAGAGAGTGAGGTCGATCCCGTCTACTTCGAATCGTCGTACTACATGATGCCCGAGGAAGCCGGTCGCCGCCCCTACGCTCTGCTGACCAAGGCGCTCGAAGAGAGCGAATACGTCGCCATCGCCAAAATCACCATGCACAATCGCGAGTACACCGTCTTCCTGCGCCCGACCGAAGGCGGATTGATGCTCCACACCATGTATTACTCCGACGAAGTTCGCAAGGTCGAAGGCTTCGGCCCGCCTGACGTGGAATTGAAAGATGCCGAGGTGAAAGTCGCGCACCAATTGATCGAAGCGCTCGCCGCCGAGTGGGATCCCGAAAAATACAAAGACAATTTCCAGGAAAACCTGAAGCAGCTGATCGAGACCAAGCTCGAAGGCGGAGAAGTCGCCGCCGTCGAGAAGCCCAAGAAACTGGCCCCGGTGGTCGACCTCATGGCAGCTCTCAAGCAAAGCCTCGCCCAGATGGAAGGCAGGAAAAAACCCGCCGCCACCATCAAAGAAGAGCCCGCCGCCACGGCCAAATCGCGCCGCGGCAGAGGATAAAAGCAGCTAACGGCTATCAGCGATCAGCTGTCAGTGTCGCGTGCGTCCGAAGTGTCGATGAAAAAGTTGTCCCCAACAGTGACCATCACAGGCATCCCACATCCCTAAGACCAGCATCCCTAGCTGAAAGCTGAAAGCTGAAAGCTGAAAGCTGGAAGCTGAGAACTGAGAACTGAGAACTGAGAACTGAGAACTGAGAACTGCCCCATCCCTAGCGCGGATGCCCGGCAATCGCTACAATAATCGCTTCTGTCTTCATTCATTCGATTTGAACTTCTTTCTTGGGGTGCCGATGAGTCTTCGACGCGTGGGATGGGTCGCCGCTATAGCGCTGGCAACTCTGCTAGAACTTTCCTGTGGTCAGGTCTACCGCCCCGTCGTCATTCCGATTGACGTCGTTCCGCCGAACCCCGGAAGCTTCCATGCCGTTTTCGGCATCGCCACCAATTTGTCGTTCAACCCCGGCACCGCGATGCAGATCGACGTCTCGGGAGACTCCAACATCGGCCAGGCCAACATGGGCATCAATCCCACCCATGCGGCCGTGCTCCCCAACAATTCACGTGTATTCGTAGCCAGTGCGGGCAGCATTTTCCCCGGTGAAGCGGACTCCGTCATCGCCTTCACGCCCGCGGCAGATAGTTCCTCGGCCACCGGACTGGGATCGCCGACCACCTTCAGTCTTCCCGCCGGTTCCCAGCCCGTTTTCCTGAACACTACCCAGCTGAGCGCAGTCTTCGTCGCGAACTACGGCACCAATTCCGTCTCCACGCTCAACACCGGGACCAACACCGTCACCATGACCGGAGCCGTGGGAGCGCAGCCCGTCGCCCTGGCTGAAACGCCCGACGCGCAGAACCTCTACGTCGTGAATCAGGGCAGCAATACCGTCACCGATCTTTCTCCATCAGACCTCGCGCCGCTCGCAACCATCACGGTCGGCAATACTCCGGTGTGGGCCGTCTCTCGCTCCGACAGCAAGCGGATCTACGTCGTGACCCAGGGCGACGGCCAGCTCTACACCATTCGCACCGACGCCAATACCGTCCTCTCGAATCAATCCGTAGGTGGCCCCGGCGCCAACTTCGCGCTCTACGATAAGAGCCTCAACCGGCTCTACGTCACCAATCCCAGCACGTCGTCGGTTTACGTTTTCGACGTGACCAGCGACTCGCCCACGCTCATCACAACCCTCAACCTGACGGCGGGCGGTGCCACCGCGCCCTGCCCCACCGGATGCTCCCCGGTTTCAGTCGCCGCTCTTGCGGACGGTTCCCGCTTCTACGTCGCGAGCTATCAGAATGCCGCGTCCTGCCCCGATCCAGTTGTCGGAGCCACTTCGGCTTGCATCATCCCTCGACTCACCGTGTATGACGCCCTCAGTCTCACCGTGAAACCCGTTACGGCGACCTTGCTGGCACCGTCGCTATCGCTGCTCGGCGTGCAATTCGCTCCCGGCCAGTATGCCGTCCCCGCAGTTCCCGCCTGCGCCGCCGTGGTGCCTTACACACCGAGTTCGACCCGCTTCCGCGTCTTCACCACGGCTGCCGCCGACAGCAGCCACGTCTACGTCAGCATCTGCGACGCCGGATCGATCGCCGACATCAACACCACCACAAGCACTATCTCCAGCGGAGGCAATAATACCCCCGACACCCTGGTCACCGACCTCGGCGCTCCCTTCGCAGCCTGCACCAACTTCTCGCTCTGCGGCGCGGCAAATTCGATCACCTCATTCTCCATCGCTTCGAACGTAGTCACCTTCCAGTCGGCAAACAACTTCGTCGCCGGTCAGAGAATCCAAGTTGTTGGATTGACCACCGGAACCTATCTGAATGGATTGAACCTGACGGTGCTTCCGACGGGATTATCGAGTTCGCAGTTTCAGTGCTACTTCACATCCTCCGACGTCCCCTCCACCCCTGATACCGGGACGGCGACGCCGGTGCCTCCACTGCAAGACCCAGGATTCCTGCTGACAGGCTCGTAGAAGTTAAAGAGTCGTAGAAGTTAAAGACAAGAAGAACAAGCAGAGCGAGTGTATTGCGCCATGCAATGTTTATCAGTCGCCGGGTTTCCCCTGTGTTCCCCCGTGCCCTCTGTGGTGAAAGCCCTTGCGTGCCGGCGAACCGAAGCCTAAACCTTGGCGGGAACTTCTTCCTTCACCGCTTCTCGTGCCGCGTAGTGCGAGTCGACGTACTCGTCGAGAATCTCAATGAACTCTGCGACGATGCGATCGCCCTTCAGCGTCGTGAACAGCCGGCCATCGACGTACACCGGAGCCTTCGGCTCCTCAAATGTTCCCGGCAGCGAAATCCCGATGTTGGCATGCTTCGACTCACCGGGCCCGTTGACCACGCAGCCCATCACGGCGAGCTTCATCTCTTCGACGCCAACGTACTGTCCCTTCCAGGTCGGCATCTGCTCGCGCAGATAAGTCTGAATCTGCTCAGCCATCTCCTGGAAGAACGTGCTGGTCGTCCGTCCGCAACCCGGACACGCCGTCACCTGCGGTGTAAAGCTGCGAATGCCCATCGACTGCAGAATCTGCTGCGCAACGCGCACTTCTTCCGTGCGATCGCCCCCCGGCGCCGGAGTCAGCGAAACGCGAATCGTGTCGCCAATGCCTTCCTGCAGCACCACTCCCATCGCCGCGCTCGACGCCACCACGCCCTTCGCGCCCATCCCGGCCTCGGTCAGCCCCAGGTGCAGCGGATAATCACATCTCGCCGCCAGCGCGCGATAAACATCAATCAGGTCCTGCACCCCGCTAACCTTCGCGCTCAAAATAATCTGATCCGGACGCAGCCCGAACTGCTCCGCGAGCTTCGCCGAATTCAGCGCGCTCACCACCATCGCTTCCATGGTCACTTCGCGCGCATCCTTCGGCTCATCGAGCTGCGAATTCTCGTCCATCATGCGCGTCAGCAGCGTCGAATCGAGCGATCCCCAATTCACGCCAATGCGCACCGGCTTCTGATACTTCACCGCGACTTCAATCATCGTCCGGAAATTCGAGTCGCCCGTCTTCCCAATGCTGGCGTTGCCCGGATTAATCCGATACTTCGCCAGATCGCGTGCGCACTCCGGATACTTCGTCAGCAGCACATGCCCGTTGTAATGGAAGTCGCCGATAATCGGCACGCGTACGCCCAGCTTGTCGAGTTGTTCGACGATGCGCGGCACGGCCGCCGCCGCGTCATCGTTATTCACGGTAACGCGCACCAGTTCCGACCCCGCCCGCGCCAGCGCCGCGACTTGTTGTACGGTCGAGACAACATCCGCCGTGTCGGTGTTCGTCATCGATTGCACCACTACCGGTGCATCCGACCCGACGCGCACACCTCCAACCACGGCCGTTACGGTCTTTCTGCGTTGAATCGTAGCCATATGGGAACTTCTAGTTTAGATCATTTCCGGCCCCGAGGGAAACCGCAATCACCCCCATAAATAACGAAGAACACGGTTTTCCCCGTGTTCCCAGTAGTGCACCGAAGTTCCATGCACCCATGGGTATTTAGGGGGCGCCCGCGCGGCTGTCCCGCCTAAGCTGCGAGCGACCCCGCTCTCTCCCGCATATATTCCTCATGATTCCGCAAGTGCCAAAGACCAATCACGCCCAGCACCATGAGGTTCGGGAACAACAGCGGAGCCATCGGCGGTGCTCCGTAGATGAAATTGTCGAAGGCGTGTACGGACGGTCCCTGCAGATTCCCCATCGTGTGCAGCACGAATCCCCAAAGCCCCACGGATGCCTCCACCACCAGCACCGCGGCGCAAACATCAATGAATAACCTTGAAACCCTTCTGATCAGCGGCACGGCCAGGAATCCGACCGCAATCGCACTCGCCACAACCGGCACCCATTCGACCCGAAAGAAAAAGCCGTTCTCCGCATGATCCGCCAGGCTGAAAACGAAGTTCCCGAGAAAGCCGCCCAGAGTGAACAGCAAAACCCACTGCCCCCACTCAACCGATGCTGCATCCACCATGCGATTCAGGATCAGCAGAAATCCCAGCCCGGTGTAAGCGAGCGGCGCGGCAAACGGCGCCGAGTACGTCAGGCTCCGAATCGTCCGGTCAAAAAAGAAGTGACTCTGCAGGTGGAGAATCACTCCGGTAAGGCCCACCAGAACGGCCGCCCAGCCCACGAAGTAACCGAGCCCCTTCCAAACCCAGCGCCGCCGGCTCCGCTGAGTCAGTGCCACAATCAGGATCACCGGTGCACTCGCCGAAAAGAACAGCGGAATGTACTCCGCTCGGCTGCGAAACTGATTCACCGAATGCGCGAGATAAATGTCAAAGGTCAGGAATCCGATGTTCAGGACCGCGAACGCCTCAATCCAAAGCTCGGGCTGATCCCACCAGCGGCGTTCATTTCGACCGGCCATGCTCTCTCCTGAGTTGGGCGGCCATTGCGTTGAGTTCGACGGTCCCCTTCAGCATCGGATAATTTCCGTGCCACTGCACGAAGTCCGCTCCTCCCATGAACGCGCCATGCTTGCTCGTACGCCCGTCATAATGCCAGAAATCGAAGTACACAAAGTCAATCGGTTGCGAGAAAGGAGGCCCAGTCAGCACTCCATCCTTGCGAAGTCCGCTCATGACATCCTGTGCCGCCTTGACGCGCTGGTTTGTATTTTCCACGACCTGCTCCGCCTGACTGTAAACCCGGTCGATCAGCGCCGGAGTGTGGCACTGCGAGCAGAGCTGTTTCATCTTCGCTTGCGCCGCTGCATAGTTCGGCCGCTTCTCCGTGATCGCATTCGCCAGGTAGTACGACAGTCGCTCTGACGGATCGTGCGTCACGCCCAGGCCGTTAATGCCGCTCATGTGGCACGTTGCGCAAGTCGGAACGAACATATCGCGTGTGGTCAGAGTCTTCGGAGGCGCATCCAGATTCAGCAGGTGTTCCTGCGCCTGAAACATGACGCCATGCTTGGATTCTTCGTAAATCTCGATCTGCGAGTGGTCCGGACCCATGTGACATTGCGCGCACGTGCTCGGCAGCCGCGCAATCCGCACCGAGCTGGTATGCCGCGTATGGCACGCCGTGCATGTTCCGATGGTGCCATCGGTATTCGGTTTTCCCACGCTGTGGCACTGCTCGCATCCGCTCGTCATGGCGGATTGCCCTTCCAATTGCGCGATGGGATTCGGCGGACGCCGCGTTCCGCCGGGCTGGTAAGTCTCCGAAAAGTTGACTTGCTCGGCGCTGAGTCCCTTCTCGCCATAAACCGCCGCCCACGCTGGCGCCGCATGTCGGCTGTGCAGAAACTGCTGGTAGATCGGCTCGTGGCAGCTCCGGCAATTGCCCGCAGTCAGCTTGGCCGAGATTACAAATCCGTGATGGTCCTTCTTCTCCTGCCCTGCCGTCGGCTGATGGCAGTCGAGGCAGTTCACGCCCTTGCGAGCATGCAGACTCATCTCATATTCGTGGACTACCGAATACTGCAGCCGCGCATGACACTCGGCGCATTTCCCCGTCGCGCGCACCATCTCGGCGTTCGGCTGTTCGGTTTCCACCGCGGGGCGCGCCCGGTTAATCAGAAACGCCGCCAGGATCAGGGCGAAGGCAATTGCAACCGCTATAAACACTGATCGAAACGACATGACGAAGCCCCCTTCTCGTAGCCACACCCATTACTCAATGGTCCGGGGAGACCATTCTAATGCCCGACTCAGCCTAGCTGAGGAATGTGCGAAGTATTTCTTGAAGGAAGGATGTACAGCTTAGCGGAAGTGCCGCAGGCAGGTGATCAGGACCAGAGCGCCAACGCGAGCAACCACCAGTAGTCCGGCCAGCACGACCGCCGCCCGGAGCAGAAAGCGCTCGAAGCGGTTAAGTTCCCACCCAGGAAACGCCATAAAAGTGACCTGCCAATCCATAATTACGATACGCAGATGAGAATCCGCGCGCCGTGAGCTTGGTCACTGAGCCAGGTGATCCCCGCAGAGGACCTTTCTTCCGGGCCCTCTGCCTCCTCCGTGGTTCAGTCGTTCTACTGTGCCGTGACGTTCCGAGAGGTTGGAGAGCCTTTTCCCTAGGGTGAGTCCAGTACTCGAACGCACGCGCGTCGCACCGGTGGGCATCCCGCGCCGCTGTCCCGAAGGGACATTCGAAAATAGCCCAGCGTTTCCAACGCTGGGTATTCCCGCCGAAGATTGGCACCGCATCCCGTACGAGCCTGTGGTCATCGCTGAGAGGGTTTCCGAAAAGTGGAAGGGAAGACATGCTCCAAGCCGCGGAGCGGCGACAGAATGCAGCCCACGGCGAAGCCGTGGGTAGACGATGGAAAATGTGCGAGGCGGGTGGTCCATGCTCTTAGTTTCGCTGGTATCACCAACGCTGTGGGTGCCCCGTCCTTGCGGTTTTTGCAAGGGCGGGAATTCTAGATGCCTGCAGTGAGAGCTTTTGCGTTCCTCACGCCACGCGGTGGCGAAACGAAATCTCGGTCCAACCCACGTTCACCTGCACAGGTCCAACTTCATCGAGCAGATAAAAACGATAGCTGCTCCAACCCCACTGTTCCGGCGATTCCACCAATCCCCGCTTCACCGGATTGCGATGCATGTACCTGAGCTTTTCCACCCGCTTCTTCGTCGACCACACATTGAAGTCGTAGAAACGCGCCTGCCAGAATGGCCTGGGCTGAGGCTCGTCGCCAAAGAGATTCCGCTGACGCGGATTCCTCCGCTTGCGCTTGGGCAGCAAGGCTCGCGCCGTGCGCTGCTTGAGCACCTGCATCAGTTTGGAAGGAGTTCCGATCTCTGGCTCAGTGACCAGCAGGTGCACATGTTCCGGCATAACGACGTAGCCGACGACCACGAAGCGGTAGCGGACGCGAACCTGTTCGAGAATGGAAAGGAAACGGTCGCGGGTGGCTGCGGAGTTCAGAAACGGCAATCGCCGGTAGCAAGACCAAGTGATAAAGTGCAGGTGATGAGCGCCATAGGTGCGATGCAGACCGCTGGGCATCAAGCCCATGGTACAAGCAGCATCGTACCCGCCCTTGCAAAAAACGCAAGGACGGGGCACCCACAGTTCCGAAACGGGAAAGGAAATCAAATCTCAAAGGCCGGGCCACCCGTCGGGCGCGAGGTGATCAATCCCCAGCGCCGCTACGGTGAGATGCCGCTGATCGTACTGGCCTCCGGAAGTCACCCCATGCCGCCGCATGTGCCCGCCGATGTGCGTGAGCAGGCGGCGCTGTTTTTCCGGGCACTCGCGTCTGGACATGGCGCCTACGCTGCGCTCTCCACGCGCGGTCACCACCAGGTCGTTCCCGATTCCGGGCACTTTATCCAGGTCGACAATCCCAATGTGGTTGTCGCAGCGATCAATAGCGTGCTGGCAGAGATTGCACCGCAACCTCCCAAACAATCGACGGTCCACTAGCGGGGAATACGAGGAATACGGAATAAGGGGGGGAATGCGGGGACGGGAATGCGGTGACTGTCCCATATTCCCCCATATTTCCCCTTCAGGGCGCAATGCTAAAGACTGTGCCGCTGGTCCGGGTTGGTGTGTATTTCGTGCCGCCGGTGCTGGTGGTGCCGTACAACAGGCCCTTAACCAAAGTTAACCCGCCGTATGGGATCGCTCCGTCGCCGACGGTGGCGCCTCTGAAATAGTGAAGCACGATGAAGGTCCAATCGCCGCCGGATATCGATGGAGGCTTCAGCTTGAAGACCGTACCCAAGCCGTTGACACTTTTTCCGTGGCTGTACGTGGTTCCGTAAAGACTGCCTGTCTTATCACGCCATAAGACTGACGAAGGATAGGCTCCGTCGCTGGGATTGTTGAAGACGTGAAGCGTGGTCTTCGTCCACGGATTACCGGCAGTCACAGGCGGAGATAACTCGTAAACCGTTCCGCATCCCCCAAAGCAGTCCGTGAGGTTTCCGCCATCGGTTGTGGTGCCATAAAAATTTCCCGCGCTATCGGAAATGAGCCCACCCCTCGGCTCGGACCCGTCACTGCCTTCGGTGAAGTTATAAAGAATCGTTTCCGTCCAAAGGCCGGGTTTACGCACCAACTTGAAAACGGTGCCGCCTTCGTACGCCCCGCCGACCCACGTCGTTCCGTATAAAACGCCGCCACGAAGGAGCAGGTCGGCTCCGGGACTGCGGCCATCGTTCGCATAAGCATTGAACACGTAGAGAACCCTCTCTGCCCACGGAGCGCCGACAGTCTTCGGTGCGACCAGTTCGAACACTACGCCGCAACCATTGCCACCGTTACAAAAGCTGTTCCCTCCTTCGTATGTGGTGCCGTAAAGGTTGCCTGCAGCATCCATGACTAACTTGCCAGACGGATGCGCCCCAGCACCAAACTTCGGAAACGACCAGAGCACGGTTTCGGTCCATGAGCCTCCAGCAACGGACGGAGGCGAAAGCTCGAAGATCGTGCCACCGCCGTTTGTGTCGTTATAGGTTGTAGTGCCGTAGAGATTGCCCTGCTTGTCGAGGGTGAGGGTGCCAGTCGGGAACTGTCCATCGTAGGCGTCAGCCTGGAAGGTATGGAGGATCGTCTCGGTCCACGCGCCGCCAGTTGCGGCCGGCGGGCTCAGTTCAAAAACAGTTCCAAAGGCGTTGAAGCTGGCTCCGCCGCCATAGGTTGTTCCGTAAAGGTTGCCGGCCGCATCAGCCACCAGACTGCCCTGCGGTGTAGCGCCATCGGGCGGACCGAGGAAGCGGTAGGCTACTTTTTCTGTGTCTGCTGAGGCGAAGGTGCTCGCAGTGAAAATCAAAATCGCAGCCAATAGAGACACAATTCGGTCGCGAGTTGGCGAGGATTGGTGGGTACGTTTGGAGGCGATCCCTCTCACGAGGAATTCTGACGCAGTTTGGAAACGAAGAGGTGACCGGCTGAGGCATACGCGAATATGGGACATAGAAGCTCCACGTGTCGCCACCAACCCGAATCGGGGATCCGGTTGAGCCCTGGGGCTCCGGCGTGCGACTACTTAGTAATGCGAGAAAGGCAACCGAAAAGGCTCAGAGCCAAAGCAAGAAAGCGAACAAGAGTGCTCTTGGCGCACCTCCCGCTCAGAACTGTTTAGAAGATCGCCCTTGAACTCCGGCAATGTTCGTGACAATGCGGGGACATCCATGATAAGTAAAAGTCAAGAGGAGACGGAGGTCTCCCAGCACTTAGAGGATTGGGGTCTCGAAGCGAAGGTGGTGCGGTTGAGTTAGCGAACAGCCAGCGATCGTTTAGAGCGGCCAAAGCAGCAGCTTGGCCAGACATCCATTTGCGGGAAACGGGCGCGAGCCCGGTCCACGAAGTATGAGTTAGGGTTGTCCGGCCGGCCTCGATACAGACGGTAAGGAGCATCGGGAGTCGAGACTCCTCTGCCCAGTCCCCGAGATGGCGAGGAACGGCCGGTCGATCGCCGCTGAGTTCAAAGTTTTGCCTTCTCAGGCAGCTTTTTGGGTTGGCTCTTCCAAAGGCACGCGCAGTTGGAAGGGCTGACGGCTTTTGTCGACGGCCAGCAGATAGGTGACGAGTTTGCGCGCCACGGCCAGAGTGGCGCGGTTGCGATGCCCACGCTCTAACTCGCGGGCATGCAGCGCCGCCAGTTGCGGATTCCATCGCGGGGCCAGCTTGGCGGCCTCGATCAGCGTGGTTTGCAGCCAGTGGTTGCGCTGTTTCGAGATAGGACCGCGTTTCTGCTTGCCCGCCGAGGACTTCAAGGCGGCGGTCAGTCCGCAGTAACTCATGGCATCGGAGCAGGAGGGAAAACGCTGGGGATCGCCGACCTCCAAGGCCCAGGTGAGAGCGGTAATTTCTCCGACCGCTGGAATCGTCATCAACCGTTCCACGCGTTCGGCCAGTTCGGGATCGGCGAGTAACTCGCGGACCAACCGCTTCTGCGTGTTCTCGAACATCTCCAGAGCGCCCCGGCTCAAACGCAGCAGATCGATCACCGATTCCGGCACTTCTTCGAGTTCTTCCAGCAGACTGGCGAAGTATTTCTTGCGGTGCAGCTTCTCCTTCACATAGAGAGCGCCGGTTTCCATCAGAAGACCAGCCATCTTGTTCTTCATGCGTACCGCTTCGCTCACCACCAGGCTGCGATAGCGCAGCAGGCGGCGAAGTTCGCGAATCCGTGGCGGAGCCACATAGCAGGCCGGTAACAGATTGCAGCGCACCAGGTCGGCGATGGTGCGCGCGTCGATGGTGTCGCTCTTCTTCTTGCCCGCGCTGATGGCTTTCATTTTGGCCGGATGCGCCATCTCCAATTGCTCGCCGTAGGGTTTCAGCGTGTCGTAGATCCAAGCGCTGAACAGGGTCGCTTCCATCGCTCCGCGCCAGGGTTGCGGACGGGCGGAGGCCCATCGCCGCAAAACCTCGCGTTGCGCCAGCACGCTGCCTTCTTCCACGATCTCGCCCGCAGCGGTCTTGACACAGAAACTGATGGCTTTTTTGTGAACGTCGAATCCGATATAGTGAAGATTGTTCATAGGGTTCTCCGAGTGAGCTTTCTGAGCCGGCGCTTTCTTCGTCGGTCTCAGCATCGTAGCCGCTTCGAGAACCCTTCTTCATTTCACTTATGCATTCATACAGACGGGTGGAGTGCACCCCAACACTGAGACAGAGATAATGGTGACAGTTCTCAATCAGGAGAACTCATGTCACGAAAGAAGACGAATCAGCCGGAGTATGGAACGGAGTTAAAGCTAGCAGCGGTGCGCTGGGTGTTGGCTGGGACAATGCGGGGACAGACATTCCCCCATTTTTTCGAAACGTTGCTGTTCGTCAATTATCCTCTGACTCCTGTGACTCCCTGCCGCCTAATCCCCCAATACTTTTCCACAGCCATCCACAAAAATAATTCCACTCTTTGTGACGAACAACCTTGACCCTGGATATGAAAAGCGCAAACTCATCTCATGCGCCAGAACCTCCAACCCGCGACAAGGCAACCCGACCAGCCCGGCGCAGCTAACTCCTTATTCCGCAATATTTTACCTGTAAGTCCTTTTGCCTCAAGATTTTGCCCGGATCGACCGGGATACCCCGCACCTAACTCAAGCAGAATCAAGAATCTAGCGACTTCGCAAAAAAAAATCTGTGGTCCAACCACTTCCCAACTGCAGGTTCTCCCCCGTGTACCTCCTTGCCCCCCGTGGTGAACGATTTGCCCGCTCTTCCCAACTATGAAATCATCGGACTCTGCCATCCACCCGGTCCCACCTCTGGCCGAACCACGGGGCTGTAACGTGCCGATCCTGCCGCGCACCATACTTCGTCCGAATGGAGGCTTCCTATGAATCACCGTATCAAGGCAACCAACTCGGGGAAGAAACCTGTCGCCATCAAGCGGGACGATCCGGCCGCGCCACAGTGGCCCAGCTACGCCGGCACCTCGCAGTACGTCGGAACCAGTCCTAGCGGACGCGTCACCGTCTACGTTGACCCAACGCTCGGCCAGCAGGCTCTGCAGAACGCGCAGGATCTCGTCAACGACGGCGACCGCATCGTCACCGCCAACGACGGAATCTTCGGCACCACCGGCGGCCCGGTCAGCGCCATCATCTTCGCACTCGGCGGAGCCACCGATGGCACCGGAGGCGCCGACCACGACGGCTGCGACTACACCACCGGAGCGGCGATCGAAGTCGACGCTTCGTACGGAAACTCCGCCCGCGTCTCCGCCTTGTTTGAGGCCGAGTTGAGCGAGTGCTCGATGAATGGAAACCTCTGCGGCCTCAGCACCGGCGAAGCGCTGTCACGCTGGTGCGCCGCGGTCATCGGCAACAACGCGCTCGCCGACTTCGCCACCGCCCCGCAGTGGGTGCAGGATGGCGAGCCCGACTACGTCGACAAGGTCGACCCCACCGATCAGGACGCGGACAGCATCGGCTGCGGCATGGCGTTTCTCTCGTGGCTCATCAGCCAGGGCCACGGCCTCGAGAAGATCGCTCCGGCAATGGTCTCGCTCGGCGACAGCGGAACTCTCGCGCAGCTCTACGCCAACCTAACGTCCGACTCCGCAAGCAATGCGTGGACGAACTTCCAGAAGGCGATCCGCAATCTGCCAAACGGCGTCACCAGCGACGATCCTTTTGACGGACTGGCGCACCCCACAGAGATGGCCCACCTCTCTCCGTGGACCGTCGAGATGGCAGGAAAGGTCTTCGCCGCGGTGCTCGCCGATGTGGCCGCAGGCCGGCAGCCCGAGCAGATCGTCGCCAGCGTCCGCGCGGCGATGCTCCCGAACAAGCCTACGCTCACACAGACGGCAACCTGCGACCCGAAGTCGAAGCGTCTGCTTCCACCCAATAAGACGCCGCGCCGCTCAAGGACCGCATGAACGCAGGCCCAGGCACAAACGAAAGCCGGCGGCTGATAGATCAGAGATGAGATATCAGCCGCCGACTCGATTCAAACGGGATTTAAGTTCGCTAAGGTAAGCGGTCCGCCAACCCAGGTATGGTCTTCATCAGATCGTTGTAGATGACCATCACCGCAAACAGCAGCAGGAAGACGAACGCAGCCTGATACACGCGCTCCTTGATGTTGATGCTGATGTCACGCCGCATCAGTCCTTCGAGCAGAAGGAAGAGGATCACGCCGCCGTCGAGGATGGGGATCGGCAGCAGGTTGAAGATGCCCAGATTCAAGCTGATGCCCGCAACCAGTTCCATCAGCGGACTCCAGCCCTTCTGCCGCGCCGCGAACCCGGTCTCCTGCGCAATGCCGATGGGCCCGGAGACCGCCTTCAGCGAGATCTTCCGCTGCACGATCTTCTTCGCCAACTCGAGCAGCAGCAAGGAGTACTTGCGGTTCTGATCGAGCGATTGCGCGACGGCCTGCGTGAACGAAAGCTTGGTGACCTTCATCTCGCCCGTGTTCAGGAATCCCAAGCGGTACCGCGACTCCTTCGGGTCTTCCGTTTTCGACAGCACCGGCGTCAGGTGGAAGTGCAGCGTCTCACTACCGCGAAGCACGGTAAGATCCACCGGATTGCTCTTGATCTCCTGCAGGCTCTCGATCATGGCCTCGATCGAGTGCACCGGCTGACCGTTCATCGCGACGATCTTGTCTTCCTCTTTCATTCCGACTTTCGCCGCGGGCAAGTCGGGCTCAAGCTGTCCCACGACGACTGCGTCTTCGGGATACCATCCTGCCGAGCCAACTTCCGACGACGTCACGGCCTTCGGCACGAGAGTCTTTTCGAAGGTCTGATTTCCCCGCTGAATGGTGACCGTCAACGGCTGGTTCGGGCTGAGCCACACCGCGGGCTGCACCTGCTCCCATGTCGGATTTTCGATTCCGTCGATCTTTACGATCCGGTCGCCCATCTGCAATCCAGCCTGCGCCGCGGGCGAGTCATGCCGCACGCCTTCGATCACCGCCTGCTTGTCGAGGTACGCCGGATACTCGTAGTGCACCATGTAGACCACGGTCAGCAGCCCGACTGCCAGCAAGATGTTCATCACCGGCCCGGCAATCGCGATCAGGAAGCGATGCCATCGCGAGTGATTCATGAACTCGCGCGGATCGTCCGTGCGCTCCTCCATTGGGTTCTCGCCGCTCATCTTGACGTAGCCGCCGAGAGGAATGAGGGCTACGCGGTAGTCGGTCTCGCCGCGCCGAAAGCCGAACAGCCGTTTCCCGAAGCCAATGGAGAAGACCTCGACGCGCACACCCAGCCACTTGGCCACCGCGTAGTGGCCGAACTCGTGGATCAGGATCATGAAGCCCAGAACCGGGACAACGTACAGGAAGGCGAAAGAACTCAAGTCAGGCATAAATATGGGGTACGTAATCTCCAACCCGTTAGATTCCGAAAACTACGCCAAAGACGTGGCCCGTGGCCGTTCAGCTTTTCTGGCGCTCGCCACGCGCCTTTCGGCGTCCTGGCGCGCCAAGGCGTCGGCCTCGAGCACTTGCCTAATAGACTCCAGCTTCCCAGAGTTGGTTGCAGAAAGCACGTCTTCGATGATCCTGGGAATCTCATCGAAGCGAATGCTGCCATCCAAAAACGCGGCTACAGCGACTTCGTCGGCTGCGTTCAGGGCTACTGTTTTGGCGCCGCCCGCCTCGGCCGCTTCATACGCCAGACGCAGACAGGGAAATTTTTTCAGGTCTGGCGGGCTGAAGTCCAGATGACGCAAGTCACTGATCGCAAACCGCATATCCGACTGAATCCGATCGGGATATGTTAGGGCGTACAGGATCGGGAGCCGCATATCCGTCACCGAGAACTGAGCAAGTATGCTGCCATCGACAAACTCGACCATGGAATGAATTGTCGACTGCGGGTGGACAATCACGTCCACTTTCGCCGGAGGCATGTGAAAAAGTCTGCATGCCTCGATCACCTCGAATCCCTTGTTCATCAAGGTGGCCGAGTCAATTGTGATGCGGCGGCCCATCTTCCAAGTTGGATGGTTGAGCGCCTGTTCGACCGTGATCGACGGGAACTCCGACGCCGGAGTAGTGCGAAACGGGCCGCCGGAAGCGGTGAGCCAGATGCGCTCGACCTCGTCCATGCGACCGCCGCGCAGGCACTGGTGCACCGCGTTGTGTTCGCTGTCGATGGGAAGCAGCGGCTTGCCTTGCTTGCGCGCTTCGGCGGTGATCAGTTCCCCCGCGGCGACCAGACATTCTTTATTGGCGAGACCAAGGATCTTTCCTGCCTTTACGGCTTCGTACGTGGCTTCGAGTCCAGCGACGCCGACGATGGCGCTGACCACGAAGTCCACTTCCGCGTGGGTCGCGACGCGTACCGTGCCAGCCGCGCCGTGCACGACTTCGATCTCGCCGAGGCCTTCGCTTTTCAGGCGAGCGCGGAGGGTGTTCGCATCGGACTCGCCAGCCATCGAGATCACGCGTGGCTTCCAGCGTCGCACCTGCTCGAATGCGGCTTCGAGATTTGAGCCGGCGGCGAGCGTCACAATCTGAAAGCGGTCGGGATACGACTCGGCGACACTGAGCGTGCTGCGCCCGATGGATCCGGTGGAACCGAGGATGGCGATGCGTTTCATGGGTGTCTTATTTCGTTAATGCCGTGGCGTAGTGATCGATCCATTCGCGCTGTTCAGCGGTTTCTGGAATCGGTACACCACGCGCCGCCGATATGATTTCAACGGCCGCGCCCGGACTCATTCCATTTTTCACCAGAAGACAGGCCGCGACCAGGCCACTCCGTCCGATTCCTTGCCGGCAATGCACAACCACGTTTCTTCCAGTCGAGAGCGTCTTGTTCACCGCATCCAGAGTGCCGGCCAATCTCGACTCCGACTTCGGAACCTGACGATCTGGAATCGGAAGCGAACTGAACTCGAGTCCCTGCCGTCGTGCCTCGGTCGCTTCATCCCGCAGGTCCAAGTCTGTTTCCTCTTCTGGCGTTAAGAGCGATAGCACCGTGTGAATGCCCGACTGTTTCCAGCTGCTCAGATCGTCCCCCAACCAGTCTCCGCCACGAGGACGAGCAGCCAAGGCAGCTCTTCCGGGCCAGGGTCCATCGAGCCAATAGAGGTCTTTTCGCATTCTCTACCCTTGATCTCTTACAACAACTTCTCGCGGGAGCGCGTCAACATCCACTCCCCGATGTCGGAGAATATGGATGCGATGATGTCCATCCAGTATAGTTCCTTCCGCTCGGGTTTTCAGGCAACCTTCCTGCCCCGGCAATAGCGATGTCAACAGGACCTGAGTAGAAAGGCCTTCCAGTATCCGCAACTTTACAGCGTTCAGTAAGTTGTCGGCATGTAGCGATTTCAGCGGAGGATATTCCGGCAAGTCCGTCATAACTTGTGAGAAGCAATTACTGCATGACGCGCCAGGCGGCGTAGACCCACAGCACCGGCGCGGCGAAGAGCAGGGCGTCGATGCGGTCTAGCATGCCGCCGTGGCCGGGGAGGATCGTGCCGGAATCTTTCACTCCCGCGCCGCGCTTGATGAGGGATTCGACCAAGTCCCCGAGTTGTGCTGCGACGTTCAGAGCGATCGTCAGAAGAATGATTGGACCGATCGCCGGCTGCTCCAGGCCGAACAGGCCGTCGCGCCGCGTGATCAGGCCGACTCGCAGCAGCGCTGAACTGATCTGTTCCGCGTGAGCGAAGAGCGCCCATCCCACCGCGACGCTGGCTACCAACGATGCCGCCGCGCCTTCCCACGTTTTCTTCGGGCTGATGCGTGGCGCCATCAGATGCCGCCCGATCGACTTGCCGACGAAGTAGGCGAAGATGTCTCCCGCCCAAACCACCAGCAGCAGATACAGCAGATAGAACGCGCCCGCCCATTGCTGTCGAAGCTGCACGAGCATCGCCATGGGCAGCGCGATGTAGGCAAAACCGAAAGCTGCGGCCGCGGCTGCAGGATATCCACTACGCAGGTCCGTGCGCCGCATAGCGACTGTCAGGAAGAGAAACGGAGCGAGCGCGGCGGCAAATCCCATGCCGGTGAGGAATTCTCCCGTCGAGAGCAGGGGAGCGTCGCCGCCCGCGCCGATGGCGAGCAGGAGAAAGAACAGGCCGGTGAAGATGTAGAGCGGCCAGCGCAGCGGCTGCACGCCGTAGGATTCCGTGAGCTTGAGGAATTCGTGAATCGTGAGCAGCGCAACCATGGCGACCACGGCGGCGACGACCCACACCGGCGCGCGTAAAGTCAGCGCCAGGACAATCGGTATGAGGACGACTGCAGTCGCGATGCGTTTTAGCAAGGGGAAGTGGGGTATGAAGATCTGCTACGATCTTTTCACGATAATTTGGTAATCGAAACCACAACAGCATACAAAATCTTTAACCACAGGGGACACGGAGTACCCAGAGGAAGTCTCTGCACGCTTCCTCTGTGTAATCTGTGAGTTAAGGGTTTGCAGCGTGCCCACCGCCGTGGTTCAGGCCGCCGTAGCGGCGCTCGCGCTTCTGGTATTCGGCGATGCCTTCGAGCAATTGCACCCCGCGAAAATCGGGCCACAGCGTTGGAGTCACGTAGATCTCGGCATACGCGAGCTGCCACAGCAGGAAATTGCTCAGGCGCATCTCGCCCGACGTCCGCACGACCAGATCTGGATCGGGCAAGTGCCGCGTGTAGAGATGGCGCGCCACCGTTTCTTCGTCGATCCGCAGATGCTCGAGGCCGCCGTTCTGCGAGGCCGCATTTACCATGGCGCGAAAGGCGTCGACCAGTTCGCTGCGCGCGCTGTAGTTGAGTGCGAGGGTGAGCACCATGCCCGTATTCTCGGCGGTGCTCTTGCGTGCCCATGACATTCGTTCCTGCACGTCCTCGGGGAGTTCGTGCTGCCGGCCGATGTATTCGAGGCGAACGTTGTTCTTGTTGAGCGTGGGAACTTCGGCCTTTAGATAGCGGCTCAGCAGGCGCATCAGGAAGTCGACTTCACTCTTCGGCCGCTTCTTCCAATTCTCTTCGGAGAAGGCGTAAAGCGTAAGCGCGGGAATGTGGATCCGGGCTGCGGTTTCGACCGTCGAGCGCACGGACGCGACCCCGGCGCGATGTCCGGCGACGCGCGGCATGTGGCGCCGCTTGGCCCAGCGCCCGTTGCCGTCCATGATGATGGCGATGTGCCTGGGGAGCCGCGCCGGGTCGAGATGCCGGTAAACTTCCGTCTCCTTGCGGTCGAGCCCCGCGGGTACTTTGTCGTGCAAAGTGGTCACGGTATGAGGCTACCACAGCGAGGAAGGGCCGCGCAATGACGGGAAGGGTAATGTGGCGCGGGCACTCCTGCCCGCGAACTCTAACCACGTGCGAGTATGTAAGCGGCGTGGCGCGCGGCGGTGTCTGAGGCATTTCCGTTCTGGCCTGCATTTCGCGGGCAAGAGTGCCCGCGCCACATCAATGCTACTTCGCCTCTTCCGGCACCACTCTCAGTTCCAGCTTGTCGGTGTAACGGATGACCGTCAGCGCGGAGCCCACGCCTACGCGAACCTCCGTCAGCAGGCGATGCAGGTCGTCGACGCCGGCCACAGGCTGGCCTTCGAGGGCGACGATGACGTCGCCCTCGCGCAGGCCTGCGCGCTTCGCGGGGCTGCCGTCTTCCACTGATAGCACCATCGCTCCCATTTCTTTCGGCAGGTCGTAGAAGCGCACAACGCGCCGGTGCACCGGCACCGTCTGCCCCGAGACACCGATATAGCTGCGGCGAATGCGTCCATCGCGGAGCAGGCGGCTGGCTACAAACTTCGCCGTGTTGATGCCGATGGCGAAGCAGATTCCCTGCGCCGGCAGAATCGTTGCCGTATTCACGCCCACCACACGGCCAGCGGAGTCGACCAGCGGACCGCCAGAGTTCCCGGGATTCAACGACGCATCGGTCTGGATGACATCGTCAATCAGCCGCCCAGAATACGAGCGCAACGATCGCCCCAGTGCGCTCACAACACCCGCCGTTACGGTCGATTGAAATCCGTAGGGCGCGCCGATTGCGATCACGATCTGACCAACGCGAAGGCGTTGCGAATCGCCAAGCTCGGCGGCGATCAGGCCGGGCTCGTCGAAGCGCGGCTGCTCGAGGCGAATCACGGCGAGATCGCTTGCGGGATCGTCGCCAATCACGGTCGCGGGCATGCGGCGTCCGTCGGCCAGCGTCACGCCGATGCGCACAGCGTCGTGCACGACGTGGCTGTTGGTGAGGATCAGGCCATCGGGGGTGAAGACGAATCCCGAGCCGCCGCCTCGCTGCTCGCGCGGTTCGCCGGAGCGCGTGCGTCCCGCGGCCTGATGCACCTCGATGTTTACGACTGACGGGTTGACGCGGTCGACCGCGCTGGTGACTGCGGTGGAGTAGGCGTCGAGCAGGGAAGCGTCCGCTGAGGGGCTTCCCGGCGCGCTGCTGGGCGCGTCGCCTCCTGCCACATCATGCCAATTCTCGGCAGCGTTCGGCGTTGCGATCGGCAATGGGCGAGAGTCGTTCCATTCAACTTCATTCATGCTGAATAGATGTGCGTCGATCTGTTTGGGATTCAGGGGAGCGGCGAATGGGATTCTCCGTGTGCTCTGGCCTATTCAAAGCATTCAACCACAGGGGGCACAGGGGTTCACGGCGTAGCACCCTCGCTACGCGTGGCGGAACTGGGCTGGAATGTGGAACAGGCGGTAGCGGAGTAAATCCAACAGGCGCTCGGGCAAAATTCTTGGCAAAGTGGCCAGCAGCTTGGCGTGCTTGCCCACACGATATCGAATGCGCGGGCGACTGGAGGTCAGTGCGTGATGGATCGCTTCGGCAACTACGTCGGGCGAGCTTCCGGCTTTTTCGCGCGCGTACGCCTGTTGCGCGAAGTCGCGGAGCATCGATCCATAGCGCGCCTGCCCGTCCGGAGGCATGTTGTTGATGACTGACTGAACGTCGCCGAGAGTTTTGTCGACGGCTGGAGTGGCGATCGCGCCGGGTTCGACGGCGCACACGCGGACTCCGAAGGGATGAAACTCCAGCCGCATGGTATCGCTCATGAGCGCGAATGCGGCTTTGCTGGCGTTGAGCAGGCCGCCGAATGGGATCGCGATGTTGACTCCGATCGAGGTGATGTTCACGACGCGTCCGCGGCTTTGCCGAAGCAGAGAGAAGAATGCCTGCGTGATCGCGATTTGCCCGAAGACGTTGACTTCGAAAATTTCCTGCAGATCGCGCGCGCTGGCGTATTCGATGGGGCGCATCATTCCGATGCCCGCGACATTGACCAGGCCAGCCAGTCCTGACTCTGGGACCTGCGATGCAACCTCGGCTGCCGCTGCCGCGATTGAGGACGGATTCTCGACGTCCATCATCAGCGGGAAAATACCAGGTAACGCCTCGGAGAAATAGTGGTCGCGGTCCGCGGCCTTGCGCACAGTGGCGAATACGCGCCACCCATCGCGGCTCATGCGGACAACGCAGGAGCGCCCGATTCCGCTGGAAGCGCCGGTGATGACGACCGTCTTCTTTGGTGCGGACAAATTTGATTCAGAGACATTCGATTGAGGCAGATTTGATTCAGACATGATTGATCCTTGCGGCGAGTGGTGACGATCAGATGCGGGACGTGTGAGGAGAGTTGGCGGTGCGACGCGCGAAAAAAGCCGGGACCAGAGGATGGTCCCGGCATTAGTGTTGGCTGGTTGCCCGGATAAAATTTACGTGGAGACAGCCGCTCTCGGCTGTTTGCCGGGCGATGCCCGGCTCACGTACAGATGATCGGCACGCTATGCGTAGAACTTGACTACGCGCTTCTCCGCGGCCGCACCGTCAGATCGCGCACCTGGGTCAGAATGCTCGACATCTGCATCCCGTTCAGCTGCGAAACGAACGGCAAAAGTTCGGCGATGAACTGGTCTTTCATCAGTTCGCAGATTTCTTCCTGGCGGCTGCGTTCTCCGCCGCTGAGCAGTTCGGGCACAGTAACCTCCAGTGCACGCGCCAGCCGTTCCAGGGAAGACAGCGTAGGCGTGGCCTTCTCGTTTTCAATTTTGGAAACGTAGGTGCGAGGCACGGACATTCGTCCCGCCAGTTGGCGCTGGCTGAGCCCGTTACGCAGGCGCAGCGAGCGGATCGACGTCGCCAGGTTCAAATGTCCGCGTCCGTTGCCGGGCACGGGCATCATCACTGGAGGCGCGACCATGATTGGTTCGGGCTCCGGTTCCTCGTCAAGAGACGCGTGGCACCGTCGGCAGTTATTGTTGGAAGTACGGAATTGAACCAGCAGGCAGTGATCGCAACGAACGACTTCCCTAGAATCCACCGGGGCAAGAGTCGTAGCCATCGGGTTGTGGGAGTGCCAGAGCGGGCTACTCCTTACAGCTCAAGAGCAGGAACCAATTTTTGGGGGAGAGGTTCCAACTGCAGGCCCAATCTGCGGCATGTGCCCTGTGGAAGTCAAGATTAAAATGCGGAAAGACCGCGAATTATGCCGGTGAAAACCGGAGCGACACGGGAGAAACGCGGAGAAAACGGGCGGAAACTGAGATCGCTTGCGGGGTGCACGCTATGTTTACTAGATAGGTTCGCGCATTCGCGGATCACGGGATTGAGGCCACAGCGCAATCCACTCCGAGCCTGATCAAAAATGTACTTCGACGATCTGGTTTGATTCTGTTTTCGCGGCTTCGTACTTCCAGTTTTTCACGGCTTTCACCGCTGACTCGGCGAGAAGGGGATGTCCGCCGATGTATTCCACCCGGCGCACCGAGCCGTCGGCTGCGATCCAGACTCTGAGTTTCACAGTTCCATGCAGGGCCATTTTCGCCGCGATGGCGGGATACTCGGCGTCATCGTGCTGCACCGCCTGGCGCTCGGCTTTGTCCGCTGCCGACAGGCAACTCGCCAGCATAGTCATCGAGAGAAAGAGCTGCGCGATTAGTTTCAAAATGTCAGCCTCAGTGCCAATTGGATCAATCTTGGATCTCTCGCCTGACTCACTTGCCCAAAAGTAGAACCGTCAGTGATGTCGCCGTCGGGATCGAAAAACTGAGTGTGGTTGAAAACGTTGAATAACTCAGTGCGAAACTCCAGATTCGTCCCTTCGTGTACCGCGATTGTTTTCAGAACGCCCAAATCAAGATTTACGATTCTGGGACCACAACACATCGTGCGCGGCGCATCGCCAATCTGACCTAACGATGCATCTACGAAACTGGACGGATCGAAAAAGTATCCGCCAGACTGCTGTGGGCTAAGCCGTCGAAAGGGTGCAACCTGATTCGGTTCTCCAGCGCTCTCATAGTCAATGCTGTTCATCAGTTCGTCATCGCTGGTCGAAGTGAGGCGGATGGGGAATCCGGATTGAATCGTCAGAATGCCTGACGTCGCCCATCCATGGAGCAGGTGGCGGCTCCAGTTCGTGACCCGAGCCTGCGGAATTTGCCAGTAGTCGCTGAATACCAGGCGCTGGCGCGCGTCGAACAAAGAGAGCGCACGCGACTTGCTCGCATCCAGCGGATTCACCGATTCTTCAAAGCTGGATGCGTTGTCGATGGACTTACTCCAAGTATAGGAAGCAAGGAATTGCAGTCCTTGAGACCAGTGCTTGCTCACTAGAGCCTGCAGCGAGTTGTATGAAGAGTTAGCGACCGGGTTGTCGGCAAAGAGGCTGCCGAATACAGGTATCCCGTCGGGTGGGCAGCCGATTCCCGTCCTGGGCTCGCAGAGAGGTGCGGAATATTTTCGCAGCCCGACCAGAGTGATTGGATTGGGATTGGGCCCAGTAACAGTCGGCACCGAGCCATATGGCAGGTGCAGAGTCACACCCTGAGGGATCGCATCGGCGGGAATGTAGAACGCAGAGTCGGCTTCGAACGGCCCGCACGACTGGCCCGGAATCTGATTCAGATCGAGACAGGTCTGAGCCGTGCCGTAGTTCTGATCGATCGTCGCCAGCAGGCGGTGGCCTTCGCTGCCTACATATCCAACTTGCAGCAGAGTGTCGTGTGCCAGTTGCCGCTGCAGCGTGATATGAAACTGCTCTGCATACTGGCTTCGCAAAGTATTGGGAAAATCGCCATAAAGGGTGATTGGCCGAAACAAAGCGAAGTCCACAGCTGAACCGGGGGCAGGATCCAGGAAACCGTGTGGAGGATTCGGGATGACACTACCGCTTTGACCAAGAAAAGGAGTGTTGAAGAAGGTGTTGCTGATAGCGACACTGGCGCCGAATGGAGGCTGAGCGACAAGATTTTCTCCGAAGAGTAATTCCTCATTGCTGTCGTAATAAATACCCCAACCTATTCGAACGCTGCTCCGGCCAGGGCCGCCACTGAGCTTGGCCAACCAACCATCACTCCAGTCGGGGGACCAGGCAAGGCCAAGGCGGGGAGCAAAGGAGCGCAGATAACCGTTGGTCAGGCCCGCGGGAATTCCGGGATCGCCGGGCAGCACCAGTCCCAGCGGAAAAACGGAAAGAGCCGCACCTGTGGGCGAACAATCGGAGCTGCCGAACTCGGTCAGCAGCGGATCGGACGAACTGAGCACGCAAGGATAGATCGAAGTTGCTTCTCCTGGTCGAAACCCCTGCACGCGCCGGCCGGCATCTGCCATCGGAGTGTTCCATTCCCAGCGCAGTCCATAAGTAACCGTCAGATTGGGCTTGAGCTTCCACGCATCCTGGGCGAACACATCGAATTGTGTGGAGCGCACATCCACTGCGTTGGCTGCGCCTTGGTCGAAGGAATCGGGCAAGCCCAGCAGGTAGTTGGGGACCAGATTCGAAAAGCCGACATCATTTGGGCCGCCACCGTAGAAACTAAAGGCGCCGTTCACGTCGTAGAAATACAGCTGATTCATTCGCCGGTTTCGCCAGTCCACGCCGAACTTCAGCGTGTGACTTCCCATGATCTTGCTGTATGTATCGAGCGCCTGGTAGACATTCCCCGTCTGCGAGAAGTTGCCGCTCGAGTTGTTGCCGAAGGTGAATCCGCCAGAAAGACTGACGAGTGGAACGCCCTCGTACTGAGCTCCGTAACCCGGAATGATGCCTAGCGAGGAGTTCGATGGATCGGTAAAACACTCATTCGATGGCACCGTTGCGCAGGAATCCTGCACGAGATTCGTCCGCAATGGAGCGAGCAAATGACCCTGGCCATTGCGGTAATAAACGAAGCGGAATTCGTTGACCTCCTTGGCGGTAACGGACCACACATGAGACAGATTCAGCTGCTGAAAGCGCTGCCGGGTCTGGTAGCCGAAGCCTGGCACGTTGGCTCCGCTGGCGAGGAAGGTATCAAACGGCTCGCGGTCGTAACTATCATCGCCATAGTAATAAAGGCTCAGTTGCTGCTGTCCGCTGAGGTTGTGATCGAGCCGAAGGGTCACCTGATCGTTGCGGACCCTGTCGTTCGCGGTACCAGTGAATAGGTTGCCGCCGGCGCTGGCCACGGGCACAAACTGGGTGAGTAGATCGGCCGCCGTTGGATCGAAGCACTGCGATGGAATCACATTTCCCGCAAAGATCGACGAATAGGGCGTTCCAGCCTGAATCGTCTGCCCTCCGTTGCCACTGACAGCCGCCGCACAGCCCGGGCGATCGATCAGAGCCTGTGCCACTGTTGAATCTCGCAAAATGCCAGCGAACGCTGGTCCTGCTGAGAAGTCACCCGCACGCTCCTGATTTGCAGGAACAACGACAAGGCTGGAGTTGATGCCTTGAATCTTCCTTCTTCCTTCATACGATAAAAAGAAAAAACTCTTGTCCTTGCGGACCGGCCCACCCAAAGTGCCGCCGAAGTCGTTTTGCTTGAAATCTGGAGTTGCGGGATCAAAATAACCGCGAGCGTTCATTGCGTTGTTGCGAAGAAACTCATACAAGCTGCCACGCAACCTGCTGCTGCCTGACTTTGTCACGACATTCAGAATGGAGCCGGAATTCCGGCCCGAGACCGCCTCGTAATCATGCGATATCACCCGAAACTCGCTGATGGAATCAGGAGAGGGTTGAATGGAAGGCAGATTCACCATCTGATCGCCCGAGGTGCCGCCATTCACGTTGTAGTTATTGGAGCGCGCGCGCGCGCCGCTCACCGATACCACACCCGGTTGGTCGCTGCCGTAAAACAGTACCGCTCCCAGGGTGCTTTCGACGCCGGGTTGCAACTGCAGGAGATCAAAGGTGTCCCGCGATTTGAGCGGCAGCCTGGTCAGTTCCCCTTCGCCCATCACAACGCCCAGTTGGGAGTTCCCCGTTTCAACGAGAGAAATGTCCGATTGCCTGTTTGAACCTGAATTCGCTTCGGCGGAGCCAAGGATGACGTCTAACCGGACGACCTGGCCGATGCTCGCTTTAAGCCCCTTGCTGGTGAACGTAGGATATCCATCCACTTTCAACTCAACGTCGTATTCGCCGACCGGCAGCGACGGAAACGCGAACTCGCCTCGCTCATCAGTAGTAGCAGCCCGCATCAACGAAGTGTCGCGAGCCGTGATCATCACGAAGGCGCTGACCACCGGATGGTGAGCCGGATCTAATACGCGACCGCGGACTTCCGCCGTACTTTGCCCCCAACATGGCAACAGTGATACAGCGCAGAACAACAAGAGAGCCTTGATGGTCGTGCCCATTCTCGTAAGGTGCCTTTCGCAAGGGTCTGTCCATGCTTCTATCGTCAATCTGTGAGTCGTTCCCCACAGTCGAAGGTAGATGTTGGCAGGAGAGTTCTGCGATCACCTGTGACGGCAATCATATGGGGGATTACGAAAGTTATGTTCATCGACAGTGGCATCACTCGACCGTATTGGGACCGCCGCAAATTCGGAGACTGCAAGACAGATTCATCGTTGACATAAGCAGCGCCACGTCGGCGCTTCACTGATGGAGGCTCAGGTGACGACGGACGGCCCTTACAATTAAGATTTCAGTGCAAAGGGAGCATGTTAACGATGAACGACATTGCAACGAGACAGGCGGCTTGGGAACTGCTGACTGAGTTCACTCAATCGGAAAGCTTGCGCAAGCACGCGCTGGCCGTCGAAGCCTGCATGCGAGCCTGCGCGCGCAAGTTCGGCAACGGCTCGGCGGAGGACGAGAATCTGTGGGGCGTCGTTGGCTTGATTCACGATTTCGATTACGAGCGCTGGCCAACGCCGGAGGAGCATCCGTACAAGGGCAACGAGATTCTTAAGGGGCGCGGATACTCCGATGAAATCCGCCGCGCCATCATGTCGCACGCGGAATATAGCGGCGTCACGCGCGACACCTTCATGGAGAAATCTCTGTTCGCCTGCGACGAGCTTGCGGGATTCATTACCGCCGTGGCGCTGATCAAGCCGGGGAAGTCGCTCGCCGAGGTCGACACGAAGTCCGTGCGAAAAAGAATGAAAGACAAGGCCTTCGCGCGAAAGGTGAATCGCGACGACATCATCAACGGCGCCGCCGATCTGGGCGTGGATCTCGACGAGCACATCGCGTTCTGCATCGAAGCGCTGAAGCCGATCGCGAAAGAACTCGGGCTGGATGGGAGCGCGGTGAGGGCGGCAATCTAAGAGTTGGATGTCCCATCTCTCGTTGTTCTGCGAATGGCGTTTCGAGAACTGCCGTCGGAAAATTAGCGCGTGCAAGCCTGACCCGTTTCGCGCATAATGCCATGTCCTGCCATGGACAAACCGCATAGCGACCTCGAAGCGATTCGACAAACTCTGGCCGAGTTGACGACGCGCGTTTACCGCATCGAGCGCAGGCTTCGGATGGACGCGCAAGCCGAGGGAGATCAGCCGTCCGCGGCCACTGCCGAACCTCCGCCGAAGCTATCACCGTCCGATATTTCTGCTGCGCCGCCTGACAAGCGTGCTGCACCGCTCCCGCCCGTCCCGCACATTCCGCCGCGGCCTGCGATTCATGTGCCGGTTCAATCCGATCCCGACCTAGAGTCGCGCATTGGTTCCCACTGGCTCAACCGAATCGGCATCGCCGCGCTGTTGATCGGCGTTTCTTATTTCCTGAAATTTGCCTTCGACAATAACTGGATTGGTCCTGCCGGGCGCGTGACCATCGGACTCCTAGCAGGCATCGCGATCGTCATTTGGAGCGAGCGTTTTCGCACGCACGGCTACAAGGCATTTTCGTATTCGCTGAAGGCGGTGGGCTTCGGCACTCTCTATCTTTCGCTCTGGGCGGCGTTTCACCTGTACAACCTGGTGCCGAGCGGCGTTGCCTTCGTCATGATGCTGGCGGTTACGGCCGCGGCGGCCGCGATGGCGCTGGCGCAGGACGCGCAGATTCTCGCCGCCTTCGCGCTTGCCGGCGGATTCAGCACGCCTCTGCTGCTCTCGACCGGTGAAAACCGCGAGGTCGCATTGTTCGGCTACGTCGCGATTCTCGACGTCGCGACGCTGGTGCTGGTGACGTTCAAGCCCTGGCGGCGGCTGCTCGTCATGAGTTATGCAGGCACCCTGCTGCTTTATATCGGATGGTATTCGGAGTTTTATTCCCGCGACCAGCTTGCGCTCACTCTCGCTTTCGCCACAGTGTTCTTTGCCGTCTTTGCGATCGCACCGCTGATCACGCTTCAACCCGAAGACGAGATGCCTCTGCTGGCCGCGATCCCCGCGGTTCTTGCCTTCGTCAATGCAGGAGTGTACTTCCTGCAGGCGTACGCCATGATTCAGGAAGTCGACAAGCTTTACATGGCGTGGTTCGCGCTCGGATTGGCGGCGATCTATATTTTTCTCAGCCGCCAGGTGCACGCGCGGGCGCTCGCTCCCGGCGCTTCGGAGATTCTCTACTTTCTCCACCTCGCGGTCGCGCTCGGCTTCATCACGATTGCGATTCCGATCCGCCTCGACGCGCATTGGATCACCATGGGATGGTTCGTCGAAGCGGGTGTGCTGTTGTGGGTGGCGAACCGTCTCAAGTCGGATTTTCTCAATGTCTTCGCCCTTGGCGCGCTTGCCCTGGGCGTGATCCGGTTGCTGCTCTTCGATAACTTCGACACAACCCAGCTCATCTTCAACATGCGGATGGCGACTTACGCTGTCGCGGTTGCGGTGTTAGCGGGCGTTGCGTGGTACGCGTCCAGGCGCGAGGATGAGGCCGCACGCACGGTCGCCGGCGTCTCGCTCATCGCCCTCAACGTGCTCGCATTGATTGCGCTCAGCCGCGAGGTCGCCGACTACTATTCGCGGCAGATGGCGACCTTCCGGCCAAGGGTTGGAAATCAGTGGAACGCTGCGTACATCAATTTCCACCGCGTCGAGATTGCGCGCGACTTCACATACTCGGCTCTTTGGATGGCCTACGGCGCAATGTTGATGATCGTGGGATTCCTGCGCCGCTCGGCGTTGGTGCGCTGGCAGGCCCTGCTGCTCATCGCCGCTACCATCGTGAAAGTGTTCGTTTACGACGTCTCTCAACTCGATAAGGGATATCGCATTGTGAGCTTTGTAGTGCTCGGAGTGCTGCTGCTCGCGATTTCATTTGTCTACCAGCGCGACTGGCTGAAGCTCTCGGCCCGCGCGCAACGTGCCCGCTCGGAAAAGACAGAAGGGACGTCCTCCGGCGCATGAATCGTGCGGCACTATTTCTTGCGCTGTTGCTGGTCGCGGGTGCGGCCGATCCGCCGCAGCCGGCGATCGCCTATTTCAGCAATCTTCGCGTTGTTCGAGTCGCCCAGCCCGAAGGGCAGAATTTCTTTGTCGTCGACGAAGAGATATGGAGTCACGCGCGCGCCGATCTTGGAGACCTGCGTCTGTATGACGGCGAAACGCCCGTCCAGTACGCGCTTTCGGAGCAGCGCGCCGGAATTTCTTCGGAAGAGGTAGACGCGAAGATTCTAAATCTCGGCACCGTCGGCGGCCACACGGAGTTCGATCTCGATGCGGGATCCTTGCCGGAATATGATCGTGTGCGCCTGCGGCTCGACGCTCACGATTTTGTGGCGACCGCGTCTGTTTCTGGTGGAGCCGCGCCCGGAAAAGCCGCGGAAGTTGTGCTCGCGCCTTCCACGTTGTACGACTTCACGAAGGAACAACTCGGATCGAACTCGCAGCTGAAATTGCCGCGATCGAGCTTTCGCTATCTGCACGTTCGCTTGTCTCCTGGCATTCGTCCGCAGCAGGTGACGGGCGCGACGATCTACAACCTGCATGAGCAGTTGGCTTCGTGGACCAAAGCCGGCGTTTGCTCGGCGCCGCAATCGAAGCAGCGTACGACGATCATCACCTGCGATGTGCCGGAGAAAGTTCCTCTAAGCCGAGTGTTGCTGCACGTTGCTCCTGCTCAGGTGAATTTCAAGCGCACGGTCAGCGTTGAAGACAGCAAGGGAGTGCCGATCGCAAGCGGCGAGATCAGCCGTGTGCGGGTGAATCGCGCGGGCACTCAAGTGATCGCCGAAGATCTGGCCGTGAATGTCTCCGGCAATTCCTCGCGACTTACGCTGGTCATCGATAACGGCGACAATCCGGCGCTCGACATCACGGCTGCCGCGCCACTTTCGCTAGAGCGGCGCGTTTACTTCGATCCACAGGGCAAGACCGCGCTCTCGTTGTATTACGGCGACGAGAAACTTTCGGCGCCGGTTTATGACTATGCGCGATTCTTCCATCTAGAACCGTTGCCGGCTCAAGCGCAGCTTGGTCCGGGCGCGCACAACGCGCAATACACGGGGCGTCCCGACGATCGACCCTGGTCAGAGCGTCATACGATTGTTCTTTGGGCAGCGATGCTTTTGGCGGTGCTGGCGCTCTCGTTCCTGGCGGTCCGTGGATTGCGCGGTGAAGGTCCGCGATAGTGCGTTCTGAAGCTGCTCGCGAGAACACATCCATCCCTTGCGGGGCTGTGCTAATATCTGCTGACATTTTGGATTGGAAAGATCTCTCTTGTGCTTTGCAGTAAGTGCGCCGCAAATCTCCCGGAAGGATCGCAGTTCTGCCTGAAGTGCGGTCAGCCTGTGGCTACTTCAGCCGACAGTGCCGAGTCGTCGCCTGCTGACGCTGTTTTGCGATGCAGCAAATGCGGCGCGCCGCTGGAGGATGGCGCGGAATTCTGCCTGAAGTGTGGGAAGCCGGTAAGTTCTCCGTTAAAAACCGCAACGCTCGGCGAGTTGCTTCCGCCCAAACATCCGGTGCGACGGGGCAAGCCCGGGCGCGTCGTGTTCTGGCTGCTTCTTCTTGTGCTGCTCGGAGTGATTATCTGGGCGGTGTCGAGCGACAGTTCGGGCGCGCAGCAGTTGCAGGAGTCGGTGGGACTGAAGCAGGATCGGATTATCCTCGACACTACTTTCTCCGTTGGGGCGCACACGTTCCGGTATTACAAGTTTTCGTTGCCTGAAGGATCGGTGAACGTGGCGATTGTCGGACCGTTCAAATCGGCGGCCGAAGCGCCGAATGCCGGCCGCCGAACGGATGCAACGAAGAACGCTAATTCCACGACGGACAATGATATTGAAGTCTTCGTCCTCACCGAACCCGCATTTACCGTTTGGCAGAACGGATACGATACGGGTTCACTCTACGACAGCGGCAAGGTGGTCGAAGGCAAGGTGCAGGCCGACATTCCGGCGGGCGCGGGAATTTACTATCTTGTCTTCAGCAATAAACAATCTCCGAAAGCACCGAAGACAATTCACGCGTCGGTTGTGTTGCGCTACAAAAGTTGGTTGCCGACTTGGTTGCGCACGATGAAAGGCCGCGTGTGGGATTGGCTGGGCGTGTGAGCTGCGGCGAGCGCTAACGTTCGGCTAGCGAGTCGTTTCTTCGATTTCCGAAATCCAGTCGGGACGCTTGAGCACTTCACGAGGCTTCGGACCGTCGGCGGCGCCGACGATTCCATCTTGTTCCATGAGATCGATGAGGTGCGCGGCGCGTCCATAGCCGATGCGCAAGCGGCGCTGCAGCAGCGAAGTGGAGGCCTTGCCGAATTCCACGACCAGCTTCACGGCATCGCCGTACATGGGATCGTCTTCGGCTTCGCCTTCTGCGCCGAGTTCTCCGCTCGCGCCTTCCGCTCCAGCCTCGCGCTCTCCCTTCGGCGGGTCGAGGAACTGCTGTTGATATTCGGCCGTGCCTTGCGACTTCCAAAATTCAACGACCGCGGCAATTTCTTTTTCGGTGACAAACGGGGCGTGCAGGCGATGCACGCGCGCCGATCCTGATGGCAGATAGAGCATGTCGCCTTTGCCGAGCAAGGCTTCGGCGCCGTTGGCGTCGAGAATGGTGCGCGAGTCGACTTTGGTCGCGACGCGGAATGAAACGCGCGCTGGGAAGTTCGCCTTGATCAATCCAGTGATGACGTCGACTGACGGGCGCTGCGTTGCCAGCACGAGATGAATGCCTACCGCGCGTGCCATCTGGGCGAGGCGCGTGATCGATTCTTCCACGTTGTGGGAATCGAGCATCATGAGGTCGGCCAACTCGTCTATGATGATGACGATATACGGAATCGGCTTCTCGTCCGACGCTTCGTCGAACAGACTCGGCGTACCGTTTTGATCGAAGAGCTTGTTGTACTGGTCGATGTTGCGAACGCCTTTGGCCGCGAGCAATTTCAGGCGGCGCTCCATTTCGCGGACGGCATTGCGCAGCGCATTGGCGGCGAGCTTCGGCTCAGTGATGATTGGCGTGTAAAGATGCGGAACGCCTTCGTAGTTGCCGAGTTCGAGCCGCTTCGGGTCGACGAGGATCAGGCGCACCTGATCGGGCGTCGCCTTGTACAGAATCGACATGATCATCGCGTTGATGGCGACGCTCTTGCCTGCGCCCGTGGAACCGGCGATGAGGAGGTGCGGCATGCCTGCGAGATCGGCGGTGACGATGCGGCCGTTGATGTCTTTGCCCATGGCGATCGTCATCTTCGACTTCGATCCCATGAACTCCTGCGACTCGATGTTCTCGCGCAGCCAGATGATTTCGCGCTGGCGGTTCGGCACCTGAATGCCGACCGTGCTCTTGCCGGCCATGCGCTCGATCAGGATGCTTTCGGCTTTCAGGGCGAGGCAAAGATCGTCGCAAAGATTGGTGATGCGGCTGTACTTGATGCCGGCTTCGGGCTTGAACTCGAAGGTCGTGACGACGGGTCCGGGATTGATCTGCGTGATCTGTCCGTGAATCTCGAACTCGGCGTACTTCTCGGTGAGGACTTGCGCGAGCAGTTTGAGTTCGTCGGCGTCGACCTGCTGCTGTTCGTCAGGACGCTGCAGCAGGCTGCTCGATGGAAGTTTGTATCCTCCGGCGGCGATGCGGGGCATCGTGGTCTTGGCTTTGTTGCCGCTGTCGCCGCGCTCGGTGACTTCGGGATCGGCGGCGGATACGGTCTGTGGGAGAGGCTCGGCGAGAATTCCTCCGGTGGCTGCGGATTTAGACGCAGGCTTGGGCGCTTCTTCTTCCATCATGCGCTCAATGCCGGTGCGGCGAGGTTCAGCGGGCGCGACGGGCGACGTGGGACGCGACTGGATCAACTGCGTCTTTACGATGGGCTTCGAGATGCGGCGCTGCTCGAGTTCTTTCTGCTGGCGCTTCTTGGCGCGCTCCTGCTTCCAATCCTGATAGCGGTTCCATACTGCGTTGACGAAGGCAAAGCGCGTTGGCGCCCAGAGGCGGATCGCCGAGAACGAGAACGCCGTCGAGAGATAAAGAGCAACGGCGAGCACGGTTCCGCAGACGATGTAGGCGCCGACGAGATTCAGGTAGTGAATCATGAAGTCGCCGACGACGCGTCCGAGGAGACCTTCGATGGGGATGACGTGCATCCAGCGGAAATGTCCCGGCAGAAGCGCGAGCAGCGCGGGAACGAACATGGCGAGCCAGATTCCGCCGAGGCTCTTGGCCAGAGGAGACTGCACTTTCATGGAGCGGAACCAGCGCACGCCGAGCATGGTGGGGAAAATGACCAGCAGGAAAGCGCCGACGCCGAAGAATTGCAGCAGCATGTCGGCGCCGAAGGCACCAACGACGCCGATCCAGTTGCGGGCGGCGTGCGATCCGGTGAGAACAGAGGCGCTGTTCCACGAAGGATCGAGCGGGGAATACGAGACGAGTGCGAGGAAGAGGAGGAGCGCGAAGACGCACATCAGGAATCCGATCAGCTCGTTCAGCCGCCGGTTCCCAGTGGGGACAAAAATGCCTGCGAGATAATCCATGTAGGCTGATTCACACACCGAGACGGTGCGACTTCCCGGTGCCGCAATCGGCCAGAGCCCTTACATTATGCCAAGAAGGGGCGGTTCCGACAATCAGGGAATTGCGACGTAGTATTCAAGTAGAGACATTCGTCGGAAGGTCCTCTATTTGTTGGAGAAAGCTCGGTCGCGAAGATGGGATCTGGCTCGGCGGGTGAAGCCGCGACGTTTTTCAAAGGTACGTTCACACAACGAGAGGAACAGAATCCAACCCAAGATCAAAAGCAGCGGGCAAGAGTGTCCGCTCCACACGTTGGAGGCGACGTCTTTACACTAGCTTTGCGGCGAAGACCAGGACCAGTATTCCGATAATGATTCGGTAAATGGCGAAGGGGGCGAAGCCGCGTTTGCGGACGTAGGCCATGAACCACGCCACGGAGCCGTAGGCGACGATGAAGGAGACGACGAAGCCGATGGCTAGGACGATCCAACCATGTGCGTCGATCTGCGAGACGCCGATCGGATTCTCGCCTTTTCCCCGGACGGATTTGTAGAGCGTGTAGAGCGTTGCGGCGGCCATCGTTGGAATCGAGAGGAAGAAGGAAAACTCTAACGCGGAGGCGCGCGACATGCCGGCAAGCTGACCGCCAGCGATCGTTGACATCGAACGCGACGTTCCGGGGAAGACGGCGGAGAAGATCTGGCAGAAGCCGATCCAGATAGATTGTCCGAGGCTCATGTCTTCCATCTTCCAGGTGTGGATGCGGCTTCCGCTTGCGCCGGGACCTGTGGCTTCTGACTTGGCGTTCAACGCGTCGACCAGCCACATCACGATTCCGCCGATCAGGAGTGACCATCCGATGATCATGATGTTTTCGAGGTGCTTGCCGATGACCTTCGTGAGTAAGAACGATGGGATGGCAGTGACTACGAACGCGACCGCGGTGAGACCGAGAGGATGCGTTAGTGCGGTGCGATTGCCGCTCTCTCCGCGGGGAAACGTGGAGAGGAACTTGGTGATGCGGCTCCAGAAATAAACCGGCAGACAGAGGATCGCACCAAGTTGGATGACGATGGAATACATCTTCCAATAGCCGTCAGACAGACTGATGTGCAGCAGCAGTTCGGAGAGGCGCAGGTGCGCGGTCGAGCTGACGGGCAGGAATTCGGTGAGGCCTTCGACGATGCCAAGGATCAGGGAAAGCAGGTAGTCGTTCAATCATCCTCCGGAGAAAAGACAGGGGAACAGTATCTCATGCGATTGCGGCTGCTCTGCGCGGGAGCAGCGTGGAAATTCCTTTCGGCATTTTCGGGGGTGTCGGCATGATAGGGGTCCCTTCGACTTCGCTCAGGGCAGGCTCTTCACTTCGGAACTGGCTCGCTTCGCGAACCAGTTCCTACGTTCAGGACGACAGAGAAAAACTCTTAATTTGCGGCGTTGCCGAAAGTGGGGACGCCTTGCTGGACGTAGAACATCAGATCGTGCGCGCGAAATGACCAATCGCTTTGCGGGTACTGGGTGATGATTTTTTGCGCTAAGGCTAGCGCGCGCGTCTTCGATTCTTCAGATTTTTTCTGGTTGGCCTCGGTTTTGTAGATCTCAATCAGCGCGGAGCGGCGCCATGCGGCGTTGTACAGGGCTTCTGGCGCGGCGGGCGACTGCGCGTGTTCGTTGGCGTATTTCTCGTACATGTCGGCTTCTTTTTCGGGACACTTCGACGCGCCCTGCCAATCGCCGCAGAGTTTATTTTCGATGAGGTGAAAGGCGGCGAGGTCGGCCCATTTTGTGCCGGGGAATTTTTTCATCACCATCTTCATCCACTGTTCATCGATCTGGCCGCGCATGTAGGCTTCGCGCTCGCGCGCGGATGGGCGGGTTAGCACGTCGGAGCGTTCGACCTGCCAGCGAATATCAGCGGCGCGGTAGAGTCCTTCGGCGGCGAGCGGTGAGGTCGGGAACAGATCGTAGACGCGGTAGTAAAGGCGCAGGGCGTCTTGAGCGGCGTCGCGGCGTCCGCGGCGGCGGCTGGCCTGATCTTCGGAGTCGGCGGCCTCACCGAAAATAATCTTGTCGCCGTCGGGAGTGTTCATGCCTACGAAGGCCTTGGCGGGAATCCATCCGGTGATGGTCTTGCCTTCGGATTCGGGATCGTCCTCGTCGGCATCTTTTTTCGGTTCGCGGATGATGGCTTCCACGTGAACCCAGTCGCGACTGGTTTCGAGGACGACGAGTTCGTGGCCGCGTCCAGCTTCGCCGAGTTTGGCGACATCGTCGCTGGGCGAAACGCGGATGGTTTCTTCGTGGACCAACGTTCCGCGTTGCGCTTGCGCGGAGGCTGGGGCTGTGGAAAAGAAAAGTGCGGAGGCGAGAACGGCGATCAGAAGCAGCGATTCCCGAAATGGGAATCGGCTGTTTGAGGGGGGTACCCCCCCTCCCCCCCGGTCTATTGGAATCATGGAGTTAGGGGGAAATCCCGAAAAAATCTTAGAGCTGCAATCACTTGCGGGCAAAATCTTGTGCTTAAAGGAGTTAACGTCGCTGTGGGGCGCTTTCGTCATGGCTTTGTGGGTGGTACTCAGAATCGTCGTTCGGGGATTTGAAGTCAAGGTTATTTGAACGTTGGGAGGCTGAGGAAAAGCTTGCGCCATAGGAAAGGCGTTCACCACGGGGGACACAGAGGTCCACAGGGGAGAAGCGGGGGCATCTTCTTTTTTACACACGGCTTTATTCATGGCGGAGTTGTTGGAGCATCTTGGGCTCGATGTTGCCGCCGCTGATTATGGCTACGTTCACAGTCATTCTCGGCAATTGATCCTGGCGGAAAAGGAATCCGGCGGTGGCTACGGCGCCGCTGGGCTCGGCGATGGTGTCGGGATTTGCGGCGAGGAGCTTCATGGCGTGGAGAATTTCGTCTTCAGTCACGGTGACGATGTCGTCGACGTATTTGCGAATGTGCTCGAAGTTGATGGGGCCGATGCTTTGGGTGCGGAGTCCGTCGGCGATGGTGCGCGTGACCTGTTCGGCGGGGAGCGTGACGATTTTTCCGGAGCGCAGGCTGGCTTGAGCGTCGGCGGCGAGTTCGGGTTCAACGCCAATGACCTTGATTTTGGGATTGGTGAGTTTGATGGCGGTGGCGATGCCGCTGATGAGGCCTCCGCCGCCGACGGGCGCGAAGACGGCTTCGACGTCGGGCATGTCTTCGAGGATTTCTAATCCGATGGTGCCTTGTCCGGCGATGATTTTTTCGTCGTTGTAGGGAGGCACGATGACGTATCCGTGGAGCGCGGCTAGCTCTTCGGCTTTGAGTTGGCGCTCGGTGCTGCCGGGGCCTACCAGTACGATGTCGGCACCCAGAGCGGCCGTTGCCTCGCGCTTGATGGCGGGCGCGTTGTTCGGCATGACAATGACAGCTTTTGTTTTCAGGGCGCGGGCGGCATAGGCGACGCCTTGGGCGTGATTTCCGCTGGAATAGGAGATGACGCCGCGTTGGCGCTCGGCGTCTGAGAGCGAGGCGATTTTGTTGTAGGCTCCGCGGAGTTTGAAGGCGCCGATGGGTTGTTGGTTCTCGGGCTTGAGGTAGAGACGGGAGCCGTTGGGCAGGAGAGTCCCCACTTCTCGCAAAGGACGCGAGAAATGGGGCACCCGTTGTTCCATGGTCTGGTCGAATTCGATCAGGGGCGTGTGGATGGTGATGCCTTGGAGGCGGGTGTGGGCTTGTCTGATATCCGTCAGATTGACCATGCTTTTTTCGCGGTGGCTTTCTCGTTCTAGCCGGACGAGCGGGTCTTCAGTTGTCGCCTTACATCGCGTTTGCCGTGCAAGACGGCGACGATTTCGACCGTCGCCGCTCGGCGGTAGACGATCATGTACTGATATACGCTGAAGAAGAGCACATCTTGACTCGTCAGGTCGGCGCGCCGATGGCCTTTGCCGGGAAAATCAGCCAAACTCTCAAACGCGTCCACGAGCTCGCCCTGAATGCGGTCGGCGACGGCGAGCCCCGCCTCACCGAGCAGGTAACGCCAAATCTGCTTGAGATCGTTTTCGGCGTTTGGAGCGAGGATGTAGGGTTTCACGTTCCAGAGCGGTCCGCGAGCCATGCAGCCTTGTCAACTTCAAGGCGCTTGCGCAGATCCTCTCCCGATATTCCTTCGCCCCGGTCGAGTTGGGCTAGACCGTGCGCGATCTTGGCATTGATGGCCTCTTTGTTTTCGTTAAGCCAAGCCTCGCGTTCGGCTTGTATCTCCAGGGCATCGAATAGCACGTCTTCCACACTCTCAAATGCGCCGCTATGCAGCCGCTGCTGAATGAGCGCTTCGATCTCGGGACGGGTTATTTCGATGGTCATGGCCAGCCCTATACCTCGGTATTACCTAAATTACTGACCCAGTTACTCAGTTCGTCGCCTATGGCCATATGCTCCAACCGCTCCGGGGAGTCGAGTGGGAATGCAAGGGCCATTTTCCAAAACTGGCCGCATTCTTCGACCATCCGATGGTACATCCTAACCAAACTAAGCAGCCACGCACGGCGGACACAATTCTGCCGATCCAGGTACCGGTCGTTGTATTTGAGATACGCGCATTTGAAATCCTCCTCAATTTTTGTTGTCCTTGGATGTTATTGGCGAATTTCATCCTGACCGAATTGTACTCCGCGAACCCAACAAAATGGCGGCAAAGAGCGGCTTTGGTGGTAATCTCCCGCACGCAATCGACCTTTCCCATGAAGAATGTCTACATACGTATTGGCTGGCGAGTTTTGAATGAGATCTTGTTGTTGTACGGGGTCTTTCTCTGCGTCCGATGGGTACTCGTGAATTTGTATCATGGGAATGAAGTCAAAGTGGCAGCGCGGCTGGTTCTCCTATACGTTGGCGGCCGAATCTACATGGAAATTAGAAAGGCCATGTCTGTGAGGGCTGGCCCCGCGCGACCGCCTTCGAGCGGAAACGAGAAGCACTAGCAGACCAAGATATATTCGCGACGATTGCCCGGCGGAGAATGCCTTTCGGCGTTCTCGGTCGTGCCGGCCTGCCAGGGGGTCCTTCGACTGCGCATTAGCGGTCGCTTCGCTCGCGCAAATGCTTCGCTCAGAATGACAGAGGGTGAAAGTTGGTTTTCAGTGCGGTCGGGTGGCATCGGGCAGCCGGAGGCGCATCGGGAGAATGCCTTGAGGCTTTTCTGGTTGTGCTGACGGTAATGGGGTCCTTCGCTTCGCTCAGGATGACAACTATATCGTAAATAATATATAAATAAGCAACATAATATTTTGATATCATCTATACAAGTCCTGCACAGATACGCAGAGTCAATGACTTGCCGGAAAAATCTGCACGGAATCTGCACAGGACGCATCGAAAACAGATAGAGGCGAATATGGCATTCGTCACCGACAAAGCGGAACTCAAGCCGGGCCTGGTTCTCTTCCGGCGTGGCGACGTGGATCATCGGATGTGGTATTGCCGCATGAAAATACCCAAAGCCGACCGCTACAAGACGGTTTCGCTCAAGACGACCGACATCGAGGTGGCGCGGGAACGCGCCTTCGATCAGGACGCAGACATCCGGTTCCGCTTAAAGCATGACGTTCCTGTGTTCAACCATCCCTTCCGCGAGGTGGGGCAGAGAGTATCTGCTGATGCAGGAGGCGCGGGCGAAACGCGGAGAGATCAGCGCGGCGCGGCCCAAGAAAGTTCGCGCCATCATCGAAGGCGCTTTAGACCGATATGTAGGCTCAACGCAGGTCCACCTTATTGGCGATGAGCTTTGGGGCGGCTATCCGGCATGGCGGCGGGAGAACGGCGCGGGACGCAACAGGCGCAACGGCGTTCGGGAAGTCACTGCCGACATGGCGCAAGCCTTCGCGGATAAGGAAGCCGAGCGCCGCACCAAGGTTCAGCAAACCCTGGGCATCCGGGTTTTGAAGCCGATTGAAGTCAAACCTTCCGAAGAACGGACGGTTCCTTTTATCAGCGATTCCACCATCCGCCTGGAGATGTCCATCTTCGGTGCGGTGATGAATTACGCCATCAAGAAACGCTACGTTGCGGCCAGCCAGCGTTTCGACGAGCGCCCCAAGCTCAAGACGATGAGGCGCGATGAGTTTACGCTGGAGGAATACCGCAAACTCCACACCGTGGGAAGGAAGTGGATTGCCGAGGCAGATAAACCTTCAAGCATCTGGTATCGCACCGTCACCTACAACATGATCCTGATTGCCTGCAATACAGGCATGAGGCCGGCGGAGATGAAGAATCTCCGCTGGCGCGACATTATGCCTGCAAAAGACCGCGAGGGGCGTGAGATCGTTGTGCTGTTTGTGCAGGGCAAGGGCAAGTCGCGCAAGCTGGTGGCTCCTAAGAGCGTCGGAGAGTATCTGGAACGTATCCGCGTGATCTCCAAAGCCACGGAACCGGACGACAGAGTCTTTACCAACACCACGGGCAAGCCCGCAAAAACTCTTTACAGCTCGCTGATTGCCGACCTTCTGAACGAAGCGAAACTGCGCGAAGGCACGCAGGGCGTGCCGCGCTCGACCTATTGCTTCCGGCACACCTACGCCACGCTCCGATTGCAGGAAGGCGTGGACGTGTATTTCCTTGCCGAGCAGATGGGAACTTCCGTCCACATGATTGAAACCCACTATGGACACGTGAACACCATCAAGCACGCCGACCGCGTGTTGCAGGGCATGGCGGGATGGGAACTGCCGCAACCGGACGATAGCCAAGGCCAAGGCGTTGAAAGCGGCAGAGACTCACGATAAGTCCAAAAGAGGTCAACGCAGCAAGCCGCGTTGACCATGAACCTCCCGAAGCCGTCTTTTGCCGGAGCCGCTGGCGGAGGCTGGCGCAGGGAGGTAGTCGTCCCAATGTCCGGCCCGGACGCTCCTCACTGAGATTGTTCTGATTTGCCGCTGCCCCGCTGGGGCGTTCTTAGCGGCAAATCTCTCTGCACGTGCCGCCGCTGGCGGCTGTTCTTCGTGCAGTTCCAACCTCTTAGTGCGGGAAGGGGTCGGGTAAGGAGACGCATTGTTGCCGATCCCTCCCCTAAGAACCGGACAAAACAGTTTCCCGCCATCCGGCTCAAGCCGTGTGCCACGCATGTCTAAAATCGGGCGACGTATGATGAGTAAGACAGCCGCGCGAGGGCGTGGTGGAATTGGCAGTCGCCGCAGACATGAGAAAAGCGTGAGTGCTCGCTGGGAAACCGTCGATGCAGAACGGAGGAAAGTCGGGGCATGGAAGATCTGAGATCCATGTGCTGCTGGCTACCGATGAATGGATGCTCCGAAAGAATTTACAAATTTGGCCCAGTCCTGAAGGAAAAGCTGAAGTCGCTCGGGATTCGAGAACTGAAACTCCTCCCATAGGCCGGCCTCGCTCTTCAAACTTAGCGAACCGTACAGCACAACTGGAATCTGATACTTGTTGGCGAATCGCTTGTCTCGGCTCCCATCCTTGTTCGCCTTCGCCCAGGTCTGTCCGATGACTTTGGAATCCTGGGGCACTCCTTGCTCTTCCTGAAACTTGACCAGAGCCGCGTGCTTTTCACATCGTGGAAGTCAATCACCGAAAACGGTTCTTTGCGCCTCGGTAAACGATGAATCCCGGATAAGGAAGAAGTCTCCGCCTTTGGCATTTCGGATGTGAAGCACCTTCTGCTCCCACTGAATCAGATCGCAGTTTCCGAGCGCGAATGTAACCTTCCATCGGTCAACGCGTGTTTCCGCCGTTGTGGGCTCATGGAGCTTGTCGGTTGCCTGTTACGAGCTAATGTCCCAAACCGCAGCCGATTCCAAAAGCAACGCGAACGTGTCTCGCATCTTGAAATAGGGTTCGGCCTGCTCCGGCGCTATCTCGACCTGATTTGCAATCGTTGTGAGTCGGAGTTGTTCTTGCAACTCCGCAACCTTTGCCGTTGCAGTCTGCGCCTTTCCTTTCCGTTTTGCGAACTTCGCTTTGAACAGCTTCCTGAACAAGAAGCCATTCTCCCACGAGAGAAAGCGCTGCGATGCGTGCTCCTTTTCCTGCCGTGCGGCCTCAAGCTAGCCTGAGACTGTCTTCGTGTTCCGCGTAAGCGGTCTGGATCACCTGCTTCAAATCCTCGAGGCTGAAATCAGCTATGATGATCGAACTTCCAGAGAAGCTTGAAGCGGGCGGCGTGGTCAAACACTCATCACAGGCCCCTAATATTGGCCTCTCCCCTCCGTTTTCCCAGCTTCTCCTTCTTCCCTTTCTTCGCTCAACCTGAACCAAGCACCTTCCCATTGGCCGACCCCGAACATGTTTTCACCGAAGCCGTGATTAGCGCCGCCATCGGGCCGAAGCCGTTTTCTCGTCCATTTTTTTCTCCACTCAACCCGCGCCTGACAAGACCGGCGTTATTCCAGCGGTGCTCCCTGTCAAGGGTCTGCGATGAACGCGGACAGACCGCGCCCTTGACATGTCCGCGCCGCTGAACGCCTTCAAAACCGTCGCGGTTTTCGCGAAGAAAAAAATTGTTTTTGAAGGAGGATTACGATGCAGAACACAACCGAAAGAAAGGACGCTTACAGCCGCCTCAATGCGCAGACCGTCGATCATTTAGAAAAGGGCGTCCGCCCGTGGATACGCCCATAGTGATCCTCCTCTTGTCTTTAAGGGAACTGCCTCTTACGGAGATTGGTGGCGGTCGCTTGAGGCTGGATAGTCGGCAAGGCGCTCGCGCGTACGTCCAATGTGTTCTGTCAGGCAGGAGCGCAGTCCGGCGGCGAGGGCGTGGAATTCGGGTAAATCGGATTCCGCAGCAACGAGTTGGTTGCACAGCTTCCGGATTCGGTCTTCTAATCTGCGCAGTGGCACACGGCATAGATTGCTACGGGCTTTGGTAGGGCACCATACGGTTTGCTGCGTAGGACCTTTTAACCATAAGGAGGCCAGACCGGACGGTCTTGGGTGTCCGACCGCGCGGCATAAAAGGAAATAGCAGGCGGGAATGCGGTTTTCTTCGGTAGGACAGTCCAATGGAATTCTTGAAGATCCTGAGGAAGCCTGTCGCATGGGTGAGTTAGACGGACAAGCGCAATTCTGTGCTTTAGTGCTTGCGCTGGGTTGTGGCTCGGCGCGGTCGGTGGGCGCGATTCGTCCTATACACCGAACGAGTGTGACTGGAACGTGTTCGAACCATGGGGGCGAAGTAGGTAAAGCAATAAAGTGCCTGCCCGCAGGCCAAGAGGAGACACCAGAGCCGGAATCTTCGGCGCCCCTACAACCCCAGTGCCGCCACCTGGCTCGCTCCATTCTATGCGTGCGGCGTGGCGCGCTGCTTGGAAACTTCAGCTCGGTAATGGAGCGCCAATGGACCTGAGAACCTAACAGGTCGCAGACGATCTCACACGGCCACCCGGCTTGTGAACATCGAACGCGATTCGTTTTACTTGGCTCGGTGAGTTCGAGGGGGTGCTGGGTCTGTCAGTCTGTCGGCGCGGAAAACTCTGCGGGCGGAATTCCCAGACGCTTGCAGGTGTGCGTCGCAAGTTTCTCCTTGATTTGCTGGCGCAGCAGACTGGACTCGAAGCGTGCATTGCACCGTGCACAGACCCTATAGAGCCTGTTCGATTATTCTGAGATACTCTTGTGCCACGTCGAAACACTCATTCGCTGAAATTCGTCTTCTTGAGCATTCGCTCAACCGCTGCCAAGAGCGAGGCAGGTCCCTTTTCCAGCATGGCGTCGGACTTCTCGAAGTAACCGCTTGCCCCGTCTTTCTCCAACTGCATCGCATTCTTCTGCGACAAACCGGTCAACATCATCACCGGAATCTTCGCAGTGATGCAATCATTCTTTAGAATCCTCATAACATCTGGCCCGGTCATTTTGGGCAGCATAACGTCCAACAGAATGAGAGTGGGGAGATGCTGGCGGGCAAGTCTCAGAGCCTGCTCACCGTCAGCGGCGGAAATTACTTCATATCCGGCGGAGGTCAACGCCTTTCCCGTGGCCATCCTCAGAAACTTGCTGTCTTCCACCAGGAGTATTTTCACGATTCGCCCCAAGGTCGTCGGCCCAGTATGCACCAGTTGATCGAACATCTGGCAAGAATTCTGCAAAACCATTTTTTGCAATGTCTAACCCGCGCCTACTCACTTTTTTTTCAATAGCCGGTTTCGCTTCGGGACTGCCTCGGGGCCAGTTGAGCGAGCGAGCGAGCGAGAGAGAGAGAGAGAGAGAGAGAGAGAGAGAGAGGAGAGAGAGAGATTTGAAGTGCATACACCTGTGCGGCTCAAAAGCCGCATCTTCGAGAGGCGAGGATCTGGGAAATGTACACCTGGGCGAAGTCGACAAGGCGCTAGGCCTTGTGTTGCCGCTGTTGCGACTGGTGGGCCAGTGTCAAATCGTCTTTCATTTGTTCGAGATCACGAAGTTGACTGTGCTGGTCTGATTCCCGCTCACGGTCACCGACTTCTCCCAGGTCTTCGGTTCCGTGAACACCGGACGCCGCACGCTTCGTTCGGTCAGCACGTCGTACGCCTGTTCTCTGCCCGCATGCTCCCAACCTTCGTGCCACGCCACGATCTGATACGTTCCCGGCGGCACGTCGGTCAATGCAAATCGGCCACTCTCGTCAGTCACAGCGTAGTAAGGATGACTGACGATCATCATCTCGGCATTCATCCAGACGTGGCCACCGTTACAGCGCAGGTTGATCAGTCCCGGTGTCGCCATGGTGCGCGAAGTGGGGCGATCTGGAAAGGGGAACGGCAAGTTGAAAGAGGCCGCGCCATCCATGTGGATCGTGTGTAGGGTCGCGTCGGAACTCATCATGCTAAGAGTGCCGTTCTGCGGCACCAGAAGGATGTGCGGAACGTAGCGGCAGTGCCGCTGATCTAGGTGGCGGCGTTGCTCTGGCAGGTCCATGGCTTTGCCGCTCGTGATGTTCTTGAGGTACACGACGGTGTTCGCGACACCGCCATCCGGCCCGAGCACAAGGCGTTCCAGGTCGACCGTCTTCTTGGAGTCTGGGTCGCAGATCTGCGGGTCCTTGGTAATGGGGAAGTCAAGGACGCGCGGAACTGGTCCCGACCATCTAACGGTGCCAGAGATTGTGCCGCCATCGCTGACCGTGACGACTCTGTAGTCGGATTGCGGGAAGGCCAATGTGGCCGCAAAGACCAATGTGAGCGCTATTGTTAAGAGGCAACAAGGTGACACAACTCGGCGCATGCGCGTTCCCTATGATGCCTCCGCCGTCCGGCAACCAGATCGGATTCCGTCCACTCGGGCATGAGATTTGGCCGAACAAACTCCTCCTGTAACCACCAACTCGCCCTCCCGTATTTGCGGAGGTCAACATTCTGGAACGGCGTTATGGGTTCGCAGGCCTTGCGCTTGCGGTTTCAACTTCCGAAGCCCGACCCCAAGGACGACGTGTGATTGAAATCACATCAAGAGTGCTCCGGTTAAGGACGAGAGTCGAGATTACCAACGTCACCGTTCTCTACGCCGAACAAGGAAGATTACGGTAGCAGCCGAAGCAGGTGCGTCGGGACGTTTGAGCGTTGAGGCGTAATGCATCACCGTTCTGGCGATAGTGGATGCGTTTGTAAATTTGCAATTGACATCCACAGCCCAGAGAGTTTATTGTCTCTCGCAATTAGCGACCGGAATTTCGCCGGGGTTGTAGACGGTAAGCTTCCTCGCGGTTCTGGATGCCGCTTCCCCTGAAGTAAACGGATTGCGTGACTCGCGCAGATTTCGCCTGTGCGATCACGGTGCGGAAAGCAGTTGGCATAGAGTGGCGAATGGCCACTTTCAATGCGTTATCGCTTGTCAGAGGAGGCTGTATGTCTCGCCTATCGACCTTAGTGTCTTTCCTCATCATCGCTTCTCTTCCTAGTTTTGCTGCAACAAAACCGAGGGCCGCCAGTAATTCCCAAGCGCTTACCTATGCGGCTCAAGCGATCGCGGCTCTTACCGGCGGCAACACGATCAACGATGTCACATTGACAGGAACAGCCACCTGGACCGTGGGTTCTGATACGGAAAACGGGACCGCGACATTCTTAGCCTCAGGCTCAGCAGAGAGCCGGATGGACCTTGTTCTGTCGAATGGTACGCGAACCGAGATTCGCGACGCGCAAACGGGAACAGCGCTTGGAAAATGGGTCGGCCCGAACAAGTCGTCAGGAATGTTTCCGTTTCCCAACTGCCAGACTGATGCGGTTTGGTTTTTCCCAGCGCTTGGATCTTTGGCGGCAGGTTCGAATGTCATCCTCTCCTATATTGGCGAGGAGACCCGCAACGGCGAAGCCGTCCAGCACATCCAGTCATATGTTGTGTATCAGACCGCCACTGTGTTCGGCTCCGGCCCGAGCTCCCAGCAACTCAGTACGCTGGACTTCTATCTTGACGCGACGACCTTTTTGCCTTCGGCGGTCACGTTCAATGTGCATCCCGACAACAACGCGGGCGTAAATATCCCGGTCGAGGTGGACTTTTCGAATTACCAGGGGGTCAATGGGGTCACGGTCCCGATGCATGTTCAAAAATATATGCAAGGATCGCTGCTCATCGACGTGACAATATCGAACGCAACGTTCAACACCGGAATTGCCCTTTCAAACTTCTCCGTTAACTAGCGAATCAGATCGCCTCGCAGAAATGCGGCGGGCGAACGGACCTGGCGCCACAGTTTGTCCAGCCTTCAAATAGGCGAAAGAGAGTCTGACCATGAAGCGCACTATCGGTTACGCCGCGTGTACGATTTCAGTTCTGTTGATTCTTGTGAGCGCCTCGTCAGGTCAGGGACCGGCCATCGGCACTCCGGCATTCGGAAGTTTCGGGGGTGGTCCGTTTGATGTCATTAACATGGGCAACCTCAATGTCCATTTCACGATCCCGATCCTTCACAAGGCTGGGCGAGGAATGCCGTTCGCGTACGACCTGAATTATGACAGCTCGTTGTGGTATCCCGGATCTGTAAACGGCGTTCAGACGTGGCAACCGGTCTACCCTTCCTATTGGGGATGGCAGGGCCTCGGCGTCGGTGCCGCATCCAACGAAACCTACACTACGATCTACACGTCCGGGAACTGCGGGCCGATGGGGCTGAACACATGGCAGGCCTGGCAATACAGCAATCTGGTCTATACCGATCAGAGCGGAGCCCACCAATTCGGCTATGGTTCGTCATTCATTCAGACGAATGGAACTCTCAGTTGCCCTACTCCTGGACCGAACCCGAGTACACCGGTTGTCGCATCCTCCCATGATGGTTCAGGGTATACGGCTTATGTGCTCCCGCCTACGGCGGGCTCCATCAGCGCCAGCGTCAACAACCCCCACGGGATCGAATTTGGATTGGGAGCTACGTATGGAGGGACCGATGCAAACGGGAACGAAATTACGTCGAGCGCCGGCGTCTACACGGATACGCTGGGGCAGACCACACTGACTGTTGCTGGCGTACCTCCGAGCAATACAACTCTTTCTTATACGGCTCCGTCCGGTCCGGCGGATTATAAAGTGAGCTACAAGAGCTATACGGTAAAAACAAATTTCGGTTGCAGTACCGTCGCTGAATACAACACCGCCGGAATTTATCTGATCGATAAAATTACGCTTCCGGACACGACGTTCTATCAATTTGAATACGAACAAACGGCGGGCGGAACTTCGAACCAAGTTACCGGCAGGCTTGCGTCCGTCACCCTGCCAACCGGTGGCAGTATCACCTACACATACGCCATGAACGGCACTCACAACGGGATCAACTGCACAGACGGCAGCGCCCCGATTGCCAGCGGGAGCAACCCCAGCATGACTCGAACCTTGAGTCCGGGCGGGAACTGGCTCTACGCTCGTACCCAGGTCTCGGGTGCACATTGGCAGACCAAGATCACCGATCCCACGACAGCGGCCAACCAAACCGTCGTTGACCTTCAGCAGGATGCAGGCGCGGCCACGGGTAATTTCTTCCCGACTGAAAATCAGGTTTACGCGGGAACCGCTAGTGGAACTCCCCTGATGACCACAATTACATGCTACAACGGCGTAAGCATTTCAACTCCGACCAGTTGTCCTGCCACAGCGGTGTACGGTCCCGTCAGTCGCCAAACCGTCTTTTCGTACCTTCCAAATCCATCTTCGACCAGCGCTGAATCCGAAACCGATACGCAGTACTACGGCAGTGTCGCAGGTTTTTCGGCTGAAGTTGATACCTACGACTACGCCAAGGGAGCGGTGGGTCCGGTCCTTAACAAAGTAATAACGGCCTACAGCACGATCGGAACTCAAATTCTCCCAAGCAGCGTGACCGTCGAGGACGTTAGCAGCAACATCAAAGCCCTTACTAACTATTCGTATGACCAGTGGACTCCCGCGACCAGTGTTGGCACTCCAAATCACGTTTCGGTCCCTACCACTCGGGGAAACCTGACGACTGTCGCTACCCAAGTTAACAGCGGCACCACGCTTTACCGCAAGACCACTTATTACGACACCGGGATGCTGAACGTCGTCACTGACCTCGGAACGACCACTAGCGGTGGACCCAACACTTCAACCTATAACTATAGCGACGCGACCTCCACCTGCGGCAATGCATTTCCCACCAGCGTCACTGAGCCTCTGGGCCTCTCCCAATCGTATTCTTGGAATTGCGTTGGCGGGGTCATGACATCTGCCAAGGACGAGAATGGGAAAACCGCAACTTTGGACTACACGACAGATACAGCCTTCTGGCGACCGGATTTTTCCACGGACCAGCTTCTGAACGAGACGGATTACACGTACTCCACGAACCCGACTGCCTCGGAGGCATTTCTGAAATTCAATGGCACAACTTCCGTCTCCGATCTTCGAACTACTGTTGATGGATTGGGGCGGCCTATGTTAAGCCAGCGGGCTCAAAGTCAGGCTCTGACGCAATACGATTCCACTCAGACAAACTATGATGTGACGGGCCGTGCCTACCAAACCACAATGCCCTTCCAGGCAGGCCCTGGCGGAACTTCCTTAACAGCCCCAGCAACCACGACGACTTACGATGCTCTCGGCAGGCCCTATACGGTCACAGATAGCGGCGGCGGAACAATCAGCTATAGGTATACGGGAAACGATGTACTTCAGGTGGTTGGACCGGCCCCTTCTGGCGAGAATACGAAACAAAAGCAGCTCGAATATGACGGATTAGGACGCCTGATCTCGGTCTGCGAAGTCACCGCTGGAACAACCGCGTGGCCGGGCGGGGCTTGTGGTCAAACCAACCCGCTGACTGGATACCTGACCAAGTATACGTATGATGCCGTGGGCAATCTGCTTACGGTGACTCAGAACGCTCAGTCTACCGGGAACACGCAGACCCGCACCTATACGTACGATATGCTGAACCGCCTCACATCTGAAATTAACCCGGAAACCGGAAGTTCTCCTGGCATCGTCTACACCTACGATATTGCGTGCACGACCACTCCGGCTTCGCCTGGGGATCTGACCAAGCGCGTGGACAAGGCTGGCAACGCGACCTGTTACGGGTACGACCAGCTTCACCGTCTGAAAGACGCCGGCAACAGTGGTCCAACTTGCAGGCATTTCCGCTACGACACTCAGACGCCGCCATCGGGCGTTACGGTTTCGAACACTTTGGCAAGGGTGGCTGAGGCTTACACCGACAACTGCAGTTCGGCGAAGATTACGGATGAGTGGTACGGGTATGACGCCGACGGGCACCTGACAGACACCTACGAGTCAACGCCAAATTCTGCGGGCTATTACCATTCACAGGTTTCTTACTGGGCCAATGGCACTATTGCCTCTCTGAGCGCGCTCAAAGCGAACGCCACCTCCATCTTCCCGACCATCTACTACGGCACGAATACTGGAGCAGGGTTGGATGGGGAGGGCCGCATCGTCAAAGTCAACGCCGCTTCCGGGACAAATCCCGTGACAGGCACAACGTACGTCACCAGCGGCACAACAGAGCCAATTGGGGCGCTCACCGCAATGACGCTCGGGTCCGCTGATCAAGACAGCTTTACCTTCGATCCGAACACCGGGCGTCCAGCTACATACACCTTCAAGATTAACAGCGTCAACGACACCGGGAGGCTGACCTGGAACGCGAATGGTACCTTAGGCACGTTTGTCGTCGCCGACAGTCTTGCTGGCACAACCGACAGCCAGACGTGCAATTATTACCATGACGATCTGGCGCGGCTTGCTGGGAAAGACGCCGCCGGTTATAGCGTTGACTGCGGCACAAAGTGGCAGCAACTCTTCACCCTCGATCCGTTCGGCAACATTACCAAAGCTGGCAGCAGCAGCTTCGCGCCAACGTATTCAACTTCCACCAACCAGTTCTCGACAATTCCGGGCATCACCGGGCCGTATTACGACAGCAATGGCAACCTAACGAAGGACAACCTCAACACCTACACTTGGGACCCAAATTGGGGGAACCCGGCCAGCCTCAACAGCACGAATCTGATTTATGATGCCAATGGCCTGATGGTCGAGCAACAGAATGGATCAGCGCACACGCAGATCCTCTATGGCCCTGCGGGTAAAACGGCGCTTATGAACGGACAGACCTTGGTCAAGGCGTTCGTCAGTCTGCCGGACGGCGCGACCGCAATCTACACTCCGTCCAGCGGGAGCCCTGCGTATTATCGGCATGCGGATTGGCTCGGCAGTTCAAGACTGACTTCCACCGCCGCGCAGGGAGTGTCCTCCGACTTGGCGTACGCTCCTTATGGAGAACAATACGCGATCAATGGCACCGCCGATCCTTCATTTACCGGGCAGAACTCCGATACAAACAGCACCGTCTACGACTTCCCGTTTCGCGAACACTCGCCAACACAGGGGCGCTGGATTTCTCCTGACCCCGCAGGGCTGGTGGCAGTTGATCCCACGAATCCCCAGACTTGGAACCGGTATGCTTATGTGATGAACAGCCCCTTGGTTAATATTGATCCGCTTGGGCTTTGCGGAGAAGGGCCCTACTCTTACGTTGATAGCAATGGCAACACCATCTATGGAATCTCGGCAGCGTGTCCCAACCCCGACCCGAACCCTTCCTCCTCACCGTGTCAACCAGGTCAGGGATGGGTAATTGTTTACGGCTACCTTGTGTGCGGCGCGCCTGCCAATCTCGGCGCGATCCTATCTGAAGTGCAAGGGCAGATCGCTGGTGGTGGCTCCGGCGGTGGCGGGGGCGGGGCCCCAAGTAACGCGCCGCCAACCGTCTCGCACTGCCTAGGGGTGGCAGCGGCGGACAAAGGTCTGTCCATAGGCTTGGACGTTGTCGGTTCCATCCCTGTCTTTGGCAATGAGGTTGCGGCAGGGGGAAGACTCCTTCGCGCTGCAGTCAATGTTGACCACATCATCACGAAACCCGCCGTTGCCATCGGTTCGGGTGTCTACGGAGGTTACGGGGCCGTTACTGCCAGTCCAGAAGAGGCAATGGATTCGCTCGTTGGCGCAGGCTCTGCAGGCGCAGGTATCGGTCTTGCGTTGGCCGATGCCTCCCTCGGAGGCACTACGGCAATACCTATCGTCGGCAATTTTGTGTCCGTTGCCACACTTGGGTGGGATGGCTATCAAGCCTACAAGAAATATCAATCCTGCATGGCGGGTCATTAGGGGGACGGGCATGTTTGATTACGAGTCTCCCAAAGCGAAAAGTCCCGCCGATTGGTCCGGCACCATCATCGGGCTCATGCTCTTGCCTGTGTTCTTTCTTTTTGTTTTCCTCGGCAAAGCGGAGTTGGGCTTCAATCTAATGCTTGTTTTAGGGCTTGTACTGATTGCCGTCAGGCTTCGTTGGAAGCTGAGGAGGCATGGCTGGTTCTGGGCAACTATCATCCTTGTTTTGCTGCTTCATATCCCATTGTTGTTCTTGGTTCACTGGCCCCAAAGCCGCGTTCCCACGATTGCCTATTCGCTGCCACTTGGTATCGCTGATTTTCTGCTCATATCTGGCGCAATCAGCCTTGCTGAAAAGCTGTTCTCGAAGGGATCTTCTCTTGATGAAGACGATCAGTAATCCAGAGCCATCCTCTAACGGTACGATAGCGATGATTAGATGTACGACAACGTTCGACGTTTGTGCATTTGGTATCGCCCCAAGTAACGCGCCGCCAACCGTCTCGCACTGCCTAGGGGTGGCAGCGGCGGACAAAGGTCTGTCCATAGGCTTGGACGTTGTCGGTTCCATCCCTGTCTTTGGCAATGAGGTTGCGGCAGGGGGAAGACTCCTTCGCGCTGCAGTCAATGTTGACCACATCATCACGAAACCCGCCGTTGCCATCGGTTCGGGTGTCTACGGAGGTTACGGGGCCGTTACTGCCAGTCCAGAAGAGGCAATGGATTCGCTCGTTGGCGCAGGCTCTGCAGGCGCAGGTATCGGTCTTGCGTTGGCCGATGCCTCCCTCGGAGGCACTACGGCAATACCTATCGTCGGCAATTTTGTGTCCGTTGCCACACTTGGGTGGGATGGCTATCAAGCCTACAAGAAATATCAATCCTGCATGGCGGGTCATTAGGGGGACGGGCATGTTTGATTACGAGTCTCCCAAAGCGAAAAGTCCCGCCGATTGGTCCGGCACCATCATCGGGCTCATGCTCTTGCCTGTGTTCTTTCTTTTTGTTTTCCTCGGCAAAGCGGAGTTGGGCTTCAATCTAATGCTTGTTTTAGGGCTTGTACTGATTGCCGTCAGGCTTCGTTGGAAGCTGAGGAGGCATGGCTGGTTCTGGGCAACTATCATCCTTGTTTTGCTGCTTCATATCCCATTGTTGTTCTTGGTTCACTGGCCCCAAAGCCGCGTTCCCACGATTGCCTATTCGCTGCCACTTGGTATCGCTGATTTTCTGCTCATATCTGGCGCAATCAGCCTTGCTGAAAAGCTGTTCTCGAAGGGATCTTCTCTTGATGAAGACGATCAGTAATCCAGAGCCATCCTCTAACGGTACGATAGCGATGATTAGATGTACGACAACGTTCGACGTTTGTGCATTTGGTATCGCCCCAAGTAACGGCACGCCGACGATCAGTCGCCAGGCATGTCTAGCCCAATTCAACAACAGTTCTTTTGGTAACGTGGTCAACTTCTTTAGTTTGGCATCCCCGTTCATTGGGCCTGATCGACTTCAAAGTGCGGTTGAGGATGTTGGTGGTACGGGGTTAAAGTTCGCTGCCTACAGTTTCTTCAAGACTGCAAGCAGTACCATGGTTCGCACACCGTTTGGGTCAATGAGTGGCCTTGTAGCTGGCACCATTGAGACGGTAGCGAAGGACGTCGTGGCCCCGGTAGCAGCGGTAGCAACTGGTGTACAGGTCATGGACCATCTACTATGCGCTGGGTACTCTAATCCGAGCGTGGCGCCATATCTGCCGCCCACGTTCTAGTGGTGTATGGAGGTACTCGATGGTCGAACTCAGAGAGTCAGTTCTTTCGAGGATTATCCAAGGATGCTCCCGTCTGCTGCTGTGGGCGGGAGCGGTCGTGTTTTTCATCGGAGACGCGTTCCTTTATGAGATCAAGCATCTGAACTTCTTCGTGTCCGCAGCGGTCGGCGTTCTCGGAGGCGTGCTAGTGATGCTGCTGGGTGCAGGAATTGCGGTCGCGAGCAAATCTCCAATGCCGGGGCAGCACTTTGATTAGAGTCATACCCTATTCAGCTTGGCCGACATGGTTACAGGTGTTGATCTTGGCACCGAATGCTCTGCTGGCGGGATACGCATGTTGGGCATGGTGGCCGAAATCTAGTCGCGAATGGCGCAGGTTCGGCTGGGTGGTGGCATATCTGATTGCCTTTTTTTCAGTGATGGTTTTTGTCTTCCACTTCCAATGATGTCGGCAAACCGTGATCGGCAACATTGCCAGTTGTGCGGCGCTTGGTTCCAGGGTTGAGCCAGCGTCCTGAAGAGCGCGCCGCCTACGGCGTCGGGTGGAAGGGTGACACGTCACCCCGGAACGGGTGCTGCGGGCGAGCTGGCGGTTGCGCGTGAACTTGTTGAACCGAGAGCAGCTAGAGAAAAATCTCCTTCGATCCGGTTGCTGCCGGCAACCGCAGGTTAACGGGGGTGAACTTGTTGATTCCTTTGGCCCGATAGCTCACCATAGAGGAACTTTTTTTTTTTTTTTTTTGTGAAGTTCCTCCCCTTCTCTTCGGTCGTTTCCCTTCATGGCGGTGCACGTGGTCAAGCCGAATCTCCGCACCAAATCCATAGGAACAAAGGTCAGCGAAGAGGAATTCGCCCGGCTGGAGCAGGCGGCTCAGAAGGCCTGGGAAGACGCTGGGCGAATGGTGCCGGGAGGTGATGCTGGCCAGTGCGAACGGCCAGGCCGGAGAAAACGGAACCGAGGGGCGGGAGCCCATGCGGTCATGGCTGAGGTGGTGGCGCTTCGAGCGATCCTCCTGAACGTACTTTTCAAGCAAGCGAAGGGCGAACCACTGACAGCCGAGGAGATGCAGCGGCTGATCGACCGGGCTGACTCGGACAAGCTGAAAAAGGCACGAGAAAGGCTGGACCAAGCATCAGTTTCCAAAGCGAGTTGAGATGACCAACGTTTTTCGGAGCGTCTTTAATAGTCCAGTCGGTCCGCGCGGCGAACTACGGAAGGTTCCCGGACTGGGGGTGAAAAGTGAATCGGTTATTGGGTCGACGGGAATCGCTGGGCCTGTCAAAAAATTGGCTGTGGCCGACTCTTGTGGCTTTAGTCCTAGCTTTCGTCGCGTGGATAGGAATCTTCACGTACCAAAGCGTTGAGGTCTGGACGCCATTGCAGCAGTGGTACTGGGTTCAATATTCGATCAGCAAGGGTTTTCCCAATCCGAGTGGTACCTACCAAGTGCTTTCGAAATTGGACCGACAAGGGCAACACAGCATGGCCACGGACGCGGACGTGATGCCCGCCCCCTTGGAGATATGGCCCTCGTTTGCGCTCACGGCGAAGGCACGGCAGGCGGGAGCGGTTGCTCTGAAGGTTGACACGGTGCATTACACGAACGCGCAAATGAACCGGATGCTTGCTGAGTTGATTTATGCGGGCCAGTCTCCCGGTGATCTGATCTGGCCAGCGTGGGCTGGGGCATTGGGAGTGTTTGTGCTCAGTCTTTTACTCGCAGATCTTATGGGGAACCGGGCACGGCGGCACAGCGAAGAAGATGGACGCAGGCTCAAAGGCCCTGAGATGGTCACCGTCAAGGAATTCAATAGAAAGACTGGAGCGGATGGCATTTCCTTCCTGACAGAGAGGGGACGAGAATCGCTCTCGATTCCGCGCTCGTTAGAGAGCAGCCACATGATGATGATGGGAGACACGGGCGCCGGAAAAAGCGTTTTACAGCGGCGGGTGCTGATGCAGATCGCCGAGCGGGGCGAGACGGCTATCGTGTATGATCCTGCGCTCGAACACACACCGCAATTTTTCAATCCTGCCCGCGGCGATCTTATCCTGAATCCCCTGGACGTGCGTTGTCCTTACTGGTCGCCGTCCGATGAAGTGATGCATGAGGCGGAAGCGCTGACCCTGGCAACATCGTTGTTCCCCGACAAGCCGCACGAGAACACATTCTTCGTCGAAGGTCCGCGAAAGATCTTCGCGCACTTGCTCACGTTGAAACCGACGCCTGAGGAACTGGTCAGATGGATGAGCCACGAGGAAGAACTAGATCGCCTCTTGAAAGGCACCGAGCTGACGGCATTCATCTATCGCGGCGCTGGCCCGCAGCGCGGTGGTGTGTTGGTGCGCTCAACATGGTTGCCGACAGTTTGAAGCTCTTGCCGAAGGAGAGTGAAACAAAGCAACGATGGACAACCGAAGAATGGGCAGGACAGCGTAGTGGCTGGATATTCCTGACCTCGACTCCTCGATTCCGCGAGCGGCTATTGCCCCTCATGAGCCTATGGCTGGACACGTTGGTGCTGCGATTGATGAACCAGGGCGATCCCTCGTTGCGTCACGCATGGTTTGTGCTGGATGAACTCGCGAGTCTGCAGCGACTGCCGCAATTGCACACTGCGCTGACCGAGAATCGCAAATCCGGGAATCCCGTGGTGATCGGTTTCCAAGGCCGGAGCCAACTTGAAGTACGCTACGGGCATGAAGCTGAGTCAATGCTGTCGCAGCCGGCCACCAAAATCTTTTTGCATACCAGTGAGCCTCGTGCAGCGAAGTGGATCTCGGACACGATTGGCGAAGTGGAAATGGAACGCGTGAAGGAGACGGTGAACACGCAGCCCCTCACAATTGCCAAGTCCAGGAGCTATCACAATGAAAGGCGAACGGAGCCGCTGGTGCTCCCGTCAGAAATCAGCGGGCTACAGCGCTTGCACGCATTGCTAAAAGTCGACAATCTGGTAGTGCCTTTCAGCTTTCCATATATCGCTCCCGTGAAAACTCAACCCGGTTTCATTCCAAGAGAGATCACACCGCGGGTGGTGGATATCGGCAAACGGACGCCGCAGCCGAAAACTCCGGCGCGCAGGAGATCACGCCGCGCGAGCCGGAGAATCAGGCATCGCCGCAGGACAAGAACCGTACTTCGAGTAGAAGTACCGCTGTCGGGTTGCAGTCGGGTGAAAGTGCTTCGCGCTGCGGGCACTTCATGCGAATCTCACGTGAGGGAGCTTCAGCAATGACAGACACAAACAAAGCAAGGTGAAATGCCGCAACCTAATGCCGCAAGAGATCGGCCAGGCTGTAGCAATGTTAAGGAAGGCGGTAGAGATGAAACAGCTCACACTGGGACTAAGCGGGACTAGCGCGGTGCAGAACGCAGGGTGAAGCGGCGAAAACTGAACGATGACACGCTGCGTAAGATACCGAAAGGTTGCGGCTCGAGGATGCGGATGCATTCGTTGGAATGCGATCCTCTGCAAGAGGTATTGAAGGTATTAAGCGGAAAAGATGCTCTCCCAGGTGGTGATGACATAGAGGCGCAGAGCGAGTTCCGTCAATCAAATCCTGCGATGCCATGGTCGGTGCGCTGGGCTATCTCGTGGATGATCGGCACGTGGACGGCTGATCATTGCGCACGAGGTTGCGGTGTTCAAGGACCTGATCCAGGACTGGGGCGACATCTACAGAGAAATACTCACACACCGAGCAGGTCGAAGCCCTGTGAGTCGATAACTGAAACAGGCGCAGAAGATCGAGGAGACGGGTTACGGTAATGCGCTAGTGGTGTTGTACACGACCGAGTAGCCGCACTCCTGATCCTGGCCCAAGCAGGACGACCGTGCAGCGCAAGTCCGCAAACAGCTCGTAGTGCCGCGCCGTTTCACAGAAATGGCGTGGGCCAGTCTGCGGAGTTAATCGCACATGCTGACCATTTCGAAACCGCTCAGTGCCGGCCAGGCGCAGGCGTATCACAAAGAAGAGTTCGCCAACGCGCAGGAGAACTACTACTCGGAAGGCGACCGGATACGCGGCGAGTGGCACGGCAAACTCGCCGAGGAGTGGGGCTTACACGGTGAAGTGCAGGAGGAGCACTTCGCAGCGACTCGGCAACGGGCAGCATCCGATCACCGGCGAGCAACTGGTGCGCTATCAGACCACACGCGAATACACCAACGAGCGCGGCGAAACGGTGAGCACGATGGAGCATCGCGCAGGCTGGGATGCGACGTTCTCCGCACCAAAAAGCGTTTAGTTTAACTGCGCTCGTTGGCGGAGACGAGCGAGTGCGCGAGGCGCATCGAGAGAGCGTGAAGGTTGCGCTCAACGAAATGGAGAAATATGTACAGGCGCGCATCGGCGGGAACCATCCGGCAGAGACGACGGGCAAATGGGTTGCGGCCAGGTTCGAGCATGACAGCGCGCGGCCGGTGGATGGCTACGCGGCGCCGCAACTGCACACGCACGTGGTGTTCTTCAATCTGACGGAAACTGAGAACGGAGAAACGCGCGCCCTGCAACCGCACGAGCTGTACCGCTCGCAGCAATACGCAACCGCGATCTATCGCTCGGAGCTGGCGCTGCGGCTTGAAGGAACACGGTTATGAGATCGAGACGGGCAAGAGCGGCCAGCCGGAGATCAAGGGTACACGCGGGAATACCTCGAGGCGTCGAGTCCGCGCAGCCAACAAATCCAGGAGCATCTCGCCGAGCAAGGCGTGAGAGGTGCAGGCGCGGCACAGATCGCCGCGCACCAGACGCGCGACGACAAACTGCCGGCATCACGCACGAAGAGATGCAGCAGCGGCACCGGGAAATGGCGGCGCAGTTCGGCCAGCAGCCGGAGCAAGTGATCCGCGAAGCCCAGGCGCGCCAGGTCGAAGCAGCAAAGCCCGGAGCAGAAGCACCAGGCCATCGAATCGGCGCTGACCTACGCGCGCGAGCGCAATCTGGAGCGCCACGCGGTGACCGACGAACGCGAACTGATGCGCGATGCGCTGAAGCGTTCGATGGGCGAGGCGAGCTTCGCGGAAGTGCGAGACGAGTTTGAGAAGCGCGTGCAGTCGGGTGAACTGATCGAAGTGGAGAAGCAGACCCAAGCCGCGCGTTCACCACGGAAGAAATGATCGGCTATGAGCGCGACAACATCGCGCGATGCGCGCGGGACAAAACCAGCACGAGCCGCTGGTGAGTTCGGAAACATGGCGCGAGGTCGAGGAGAAACACGCGCATCTGAGCACCAGCCAACGCGCGGCGGTTGAGCAGATCCTGTCGAGCCAGGACAAGATCACGGGGCTTGAGGGTGTGGCGGGCGCGGGCAAAACTACTTCGTTAGCTGCTGTCCGTGAAGCCGCCGAGCAAGAAGGCTACGAAGTGCGGGGCTTGCGCCCACGTCGCGCGCGGCGCAGAAACTCGCAGAATCGGGCATCGAGTCAGAGACGTTGCAGCGGCATCTTCGACGCGAGCGAGCAGCCGAGAGGGACAAAGCGGCTGTACGTCCTCGACGAATCGAGCTTCGCAAGCACAAAACAGATGAACGAGTTCTTGCATCGTTTGCACGGCGAGGACCGTGTGCTGCTGGTGGGTGACACGCGGCAGCATGAGGCGGTCGAAGCGGGCAGGCCGTACCAGCAACTACAAGAAGCGGGAATGCAAACCGCACGTCTGGATGAGATCGTGCGGCAGAAGGACCCGGCACTCAAGGAAGCGGTGGAACAGCTCGCCCGCGGCGACGTGTTCGGAGCGATTGAAAATCTCGACCGCCAGGGCCGCGTGCATGAGATCGTGGGCCGTGAAGAGCGGCTAAGTGAAATCGCACGCGAGTACGCGCGAGAGCCGCAAGGCACGCTCGTCATCTCGCCAGACAACGAATCCCGCCGCGAGTTGAATGCGCTGATCCATCGCGAAATGCAGGACCGCGGCGACGTGAGCCAGGACGAGCACAAAATTCGCGTGCTCGACTCGCGTCAGGAGATGACGGGCGCAGATCGGCAGTGGGCCGGACAATACGAGGAAGGCGACGTGGTGCGCTACACGCGCGGCAGCAAGGTGCTGGGCATCGAGCCAGGTGAATACGCGCGCGTGCAGCAGGTGGACCTGACAGAAAACCGCGTCACCATCGAGCGCGACAACGGCGAGCATCAGACCTACGATCCGCGCCGACTCTCAGGTGTGACGGTATATCACGAAACCGAGCGCGCATTCTCAGAGGGCGACCGCGTGCAGTTCACAGCGCCATCGCGGGAGATGCACGTTGCCAATCGCGAGCTCGGCACCATCGAGAAAATCAACGACGCCGGCGACGTGCAAATCCGCATGGACTCAGGCCGCGAAGTTGCATTCAACATCCGCGAGCATCCGCATCTCGACCACGGATACGCAGTGACCAGCCACAGCAGCCAGGGCCAGACTGCCGACCGCGTGCTGATCCACGTGGACACGGAAAAAGGCGAGCAACTGGTGAATAGCCGAATGGCTTACGTGTCCGTCTCGCGCGGGCAATACGACGCGCAAATCTACACCAATGACAGAAGCGAACTCGCGCGCGATCTCAGCCGCGACGTGTCGCAGCGCACGGCGATCGGGCAGGAGCGGACCAGCGGCGCAGAAGATCGAGCCAGGGGCCGCGCAGCAGACAGCCCAAGTGCAAGAACACGACCAGGCCCACAGCATCGGCCACGAGATCGCGATGTAACCCTTAACGTGCAGCCCGAGGACGCGTCTGTCCGCATCTTGTGGGCCGCACCCGTGTAGAAGGCACGAACGAAAATGAACCACTTGAGATTCTTCCTTCATAGCCCTCATGCATCTAATGACCCACGAGAGTTTTTACACCGGAGGACTTTAACATGATCCCGAATGAGCTGATCGAATATTACGAATCGCTGGTTAAAGGACAGGATCCATCTCCCAGCGAGGATAATCAGCATTTGCGAGCTTTACGTGGTCGAACTTCAAGACCTTTGGGAAAAACAGGCCGTGTTTGGGAGTTACGATACCGTGCCGGTATGGAGGTTTGCAGCGGTGTAGTCGATTGCGTAGAGACGCCAACAACGACCTGTATGGATGGGAGCCATCCAACGTGTCCGAAGCACACCGACGATTGTTTCCTCTGTGTTCCAATGGCGAGCTTGCATCGAATGACACATTAAACCGAGCTTCTAATTCTCCAACCGTCCGCCTCTCGGGCGCTTAAAGGCGCAGAGAAATCGTTACTCATTGGCGCCCATCACGCCCGAATACAGCGAGCGGCATCGCTCCTAGATTTACCGGGCTTTCCAGGCCCCGTATTTTCTAGTCAAATCTCTTCGGCAATTCATCCTAATCTGCTTCGGAGCTTGGGTTAATATTCAATCCACCAGCCACAGAGATTCGGGATTTGTAGCTGCGTATGATACGAGCGTCGCCAGTACTGACGTGTTGAAACTGAGGGCGAATTTGTACCGCAGGGATAATGTCCACATTCATGCTGTGCCCATCCTCAAACTCGACTTCGACCGCGACATATTCTTCGTCGTAGACGACATTCATCCTTTTGACAGTCCGGCCAGAAGCTTCTTTCAACTCGATCCAAGGCTTTGGCATTCGTCACCATCTTTCTGTTTATTTAGACTTGTCCATATCTTGCGTTAGCTTAAAGATGTAGCTGAGGTGGTAGCGCAAAGCAGCCGCCAGGTTTTCCATCCGACCCAATGAGGGATTCCTTTTCCCTGTTCGATATGTTCCAGCGTCGTCTTGCTGAACTTTGCAAGCCGCGCAAGCTCAGGTCGGGATAGATGTCGCTTCTTCCGAAGCTGACAGACAATGATGCCGAAGTTCTTTTGGAACCGCCGAAATTCGCGCTCGAATTTCTTGCTCTTCCGCAAGGGTCTTTTCATCTCTATCCCTCTCTCTCTCGGACGAATGGGTAGCTCCGCAGAGCCTTTCCGTCCCCAGTTGTCCAGTCGATATGCTCTGGTTCGAACTGCATGAATGAGCGGATGGTGAAATGGATGGCTGTGTTATCGGTGAACTTAACCGAAATATTGTGCCAGTCGGACTCGTTCACCACGGTGACTTTGGCTACCGTTTTGCCGACTGCTTCTGGGAACTCGTGAATTCGTTGCGGCATTAGCTCTTCCTCCGCTTCCGTGAGTCTTTTTCCGGCTTGAGAGAGAACCCCTTCATCTGCGGAATGCGGCTTTTGCGAAAGTCTCTGTCCAGAGTCTTGATGCAGTTCCGCAAGATGTCTTCCACGAATTGGATTCGCTTGGCACTTGCGTCCTTCGGGCCAAGAATTTCAATCATCAAGGTTGTACAAACAACGCGTTTGGTCATGCCCGCCACCACGCCTGGGCACAGTCGGCCAGCTCGACAACATCCTGATAGTGCGCCATCAGCTCGTGAGGGCGTAGCTTGAGCGCAGCAGCGATTCTGCAAACCTCCGGCACTGAAATCAGACGGCCACCGTGACCACGTTCTATCTGAATCAGGACCCGCACGGGGATGCCAGCCGAGCCAGCGAGCCTTTTCCTTGTCAGGTCGCGTTGCAGGCGCAGTTTCTTGACCGCTCGTCCGAACGCCCGTTCATGCACGCCCGCATCGAGGTTCGTTCGGGCTTCTGCCACACGTCGTTCAAACTCTTCAAGTGTTAGCCCCTTCTCCTCGATGATTCTCAGAACATTTGCGATGAAGGCCCTGCGCACCACATCGTCGCCGGGATATTTCCAGTCAGTCATGGTCGTTCTCCCGAAACTGCGCAAGGCTCTCGGGCAGGAAGGGAAAAGCGATTCTCACCAGTGCCACGAACCAAGAGCGAGGCAGAAGGAGCGAGGCCAGACCGAGCAGCATGAGGTAGAGGCCCAGGAAGCTACAGAACTGTTCGATTTGCGTCGGGGTCGGAAGTTTAACATCGGATGGAAACTGGAGCATAGGTTGCGTCCTCCGCGTGGAGATTTGCGGGACGCGCTGCCTTGCTCGAAGATGGTGGTTTACAGCACAATGCGTCTCAGCCACGGGGCCTCCTTAGTCGGGACCTTGTGGTTAGGGATGCGTTGGTGTTGCAAGCACCAGCGCGTCCCGCTTACGATGACAGTACGCCAACCTCTTTTCTCAGTCAATCACAAAGAACAATATATGTTGGCACTATATATATTGTAGAACTAAACCGTGCCATCCTATATCGTTCCTCTCATGCGCGACGATACTCTAAAGAGTTTTGGGAAGCATTTGCGGGAACTTCGTGAAAAGAACGGCCTCTCACAAGAAAAGCTCGCCGAACTCGCAGATTTGCATAGAAATTATGCGGGGCTGGTCGAACGGGGCGGCGCTAATCCAACACTGCTCGCTATCGTAGCTCTAGCCCACGCGTTGAAAGTGCGCCCTGCCAAGCTCCTCGAAAAGCTCCGGTGAGAAGGTAGAGAATCCAATGCTGCCTCACGACTGCGCCGATGTTCTGAATCGAATTGGTCTCATCCTTGGTTTCGTCTCGTTTTGGTTCGCTGCACCGGAGTTTATTGGGGAACAGCGTTTGAGGGAATGGGAGGAGGGCTTGGGATCAGGGTTGCGAAACCTTTCAATCGTGTTGAACACGGCATTTGTGTTGGTCACCTGTGGACTCTTAGTCTTTTTCGTTTACTCGGCTGCGCGGGAAGGCCGATTCTTTCCAAAGCAGCGGCCCTCTTTTTTCTGGGTAGTTCTTCTCGATGCTCTGCTCTTCGCAAGTTCGTATTTGGACAAGCACCTCAAGTCACTATTGGCCTTTCTGAGTAATGATGGCGAACGGCGTAAGCACGCCTTGTTGCTAGGGGCTTTACTTTTCACAGTATCGACGATTCTGCAGCTAGCGGCTACCTTTGCTGCGCCTAATTGAAGCTCCCAGGTCAGAAACCCAATAGCCACGTCAGACGTTATTGTTTCGATCACGTGATCCGTCCACCTTTCTTAAGATGCGCTGAATCTTACGCGATCCTTGATGTCGCCGCCTTCTAACGCGATAATTGATGCACGTCAAGGTAGACCGGACAATGGGTAGCAGAGTAGACGGAAGGAGGCGACCGCCAAATGAGGCCCGGACTTGAAGATATGTTTAAGCGCGAAACGGCTGAGTTTTCTGATAAAAACATTCCCTATGCTGTTCGACGGATGCAATGGAGCAGATTAGTTCAAATCCAAGAGGGAAGCGTTCGCAGTTATGAGGATGGATCATACGCCAGCCCCATTAATCCTGAGGATGTTAAAGACGCAAAAGAGTATTTGGAGCGATTGAAGCAAATCAAAATCACGTTATGATTTCCTTGCGCGGCCTACCGCCACCGTGCGTTTTGCGCTTCGCCGCCATCGCCCGGTAGTGTTCGGAACCGCGAGTGTTCACACCATGAGAAGCAGTATGCACCTCATGCCCAAGAGACCCAGAGGAACTTGTATTGGCTGAAATCTACACAATTATCCTGCACAGTTTCTGCACAGCAATAATGATAAGATTTATAACCATCGGATTCAATAACATATGGAATCGATCTCACCCGCTCAGGATGACAAGGCCAAGGGATGAGGCTTTAGTCGCAAAGGTCGCGAAGAACGTCGCGCAAAGATCGCAAAGAAGAACTAAGTTTTGGTTGGAAAGGGTAGGAGCATCGGCGCTCCTGCGAGTATTCGGGTCCTTCGCTTCGCTCAGGATGACTAAGGAGTCGGGTTGGGCGGCTGTCCGCACATGGTCTCTTCTAGTCGAGTTGTTGGGGACGTTAGTGCGTGGGGCGGGTGGCGGGTCTTACGCGGGGGTCGTTTTTTTTCAGGACGAAAGACAAGAGGAACATGACTGCGGCGGCGATGCCGAGGACCCAGTAGGTGTCGATGTAGGCGAGAGCGGCGGCTTGCGCTTGAAGGGCGGCGTAGATTCGTGCGAGGGCCTGGATATGGGCGTCGTGCGGACTTAGTCCGGCATGGGCTAGCTGCTGGCCGAGACCGTTGACGGCGGCCTGGAACCTGGTGCTTCCCGGGGTGGTGTTGGTGACGAGGCGGGATTGATGAAATTGCGAGCGGCGCACGATCATGGTGGTCACGATCGAAGTGCCGACACTGCTTCCAATATTTCTGGTGAAGTTGACGAGGCCGGCGACGGCGTTGCTCTTGTCGGCGCGAATTCCAACGTAGGCAACTGTGGTCGCGGGCACAAAGACAAAACCCAGCGGCAGGTATTGACCGATGCGGAGCCAGGTGGCGGCGCGGAAGCTGATCAGCAGGTCGATTTCCTTGGTCGAGAGGTACATGCCGACGGCGAGCATGATCCAACCAAAGGCGATGAGATTCCGCAACGGAAAGCTTCCAATCAAACGGCCGACGATGGGTAACTCGATCAAGAGCAGGACTGCCGCGACGGAGAGCACCATGCCGGCCGATTCCGCGGTGTAACCCAGCAGAGTCTGAAGAAATAGGGGCATGAGGACGGTGGTGGCGAAGGAGATGGCGCCGACCATGAACATCATCATGTTGGCGGCGGCGAAGTTTGCGTTTTTGAAGAGACGCACATCGACGATGGGGTCGTCGTGAAACCATTCGTAGGCGATCAGAGCGGTGAGGCATACGCAGGCGACGATGGCCAAGGTCAGAATGAAGTGCGATCCGAACCAATCGTCTTCCTGGCCTTTGTCGAGCATGATCTGGAGGGCGCCGACTCCGATGGCGAGAAGAGAGAAGCCGATGTAGTCGAGCTTGATGGCTGATCGTGCGCGGCGAAGCATGTCTGGCGGGTCTTCGATGAGCCGCCACACCAGCGCCAGAGTGAGAAGGCCCACGGGAAGGTTAATGAGGAAGATCCAGCGCCAAGACGCCGTGTCGGTGAGCCAACCGCCGAGGGTTGGTCCGATGGCGGGCGCGCAGACGGCGGTGATGCCGTAGATGGAGAATGCAAGACCGCGCTTGTCGGGCGGAAACGTGTCGGCAAGAATGGCTTGCGCCATGGGCTGCAGGCCTCCGCCGCCGGCTCCCTGGAGGACGCGAAATAGAAGGAGAAATCCTAAGTTGGGGGCGATTCCGCAGAGCAGGGAACTGACGGTGAAGATCGCCATGCACGTCATGAAGAAGCGTTTGCGTCCGAAGAGACTGACGAGCCATCCGGTGATGGGGAGGACGATGGCGTTGGCGACGAGGTAGGACGTGAGTACCCAGGTGCTTTGATCGTTGCTGGCGCCGAGATTACCAGCGATGTGAGGCAGGGCGACGTTGGCTATGGCCGTGTCGAGCACTTCCATGAACGCGGCCAGAGAAACCGCGACGGCGACGAGCCAGGGATTGGCCGCGGGACGCCATACCTCGGATCGACCGGTTGCGATGGAGGCGGCGCTCATTGCTCATCGCTCTCCTGCGCAGAAGATCACGAGAGTCAGATCTCCAGAATCACCGGCATGATGAGAGGACGTTTTTGGGTTTGCTTCGAGATGTAGCGCTTGAGGTCGGCGCGGATTTTTTCTTTGATAACGCCGTAATCGCCTTTTTCTTCTTCGCTGGAATGGGCGAGCGTGTCTTCGACGATGCGCTTGGCGCCTTCGATCAGGCCGTCATCGCCGGGATTGAATCCGCGAGTGACGATTTCAGGAGCGGCCTCGGCTTCACCTGACAATTTGTTGATGGCGATGATGGGCAGGACGATGCCGTCTTCGCTGAGGTGGAGGCGGTCTTTAATGATGAGATCTTCGACTACGTCGGTGCGGTTGCCGGAATCGATGCAGACGCGGCCGACCTTGATGCGGGCGGTTTTGCGGGCGCCGAGTTCATCGAATTCGAGAACGTCTCCGCTCTCGATGAGCATGACTTTGCCGACGGAGCTGTGCATGGCTCCGGCCATTTCGGCATGGAGTTTGAGCTGGCGATATTCGCCATGCACGGGGATGAAGTAGCGCGGCTTGACCAGGTTGATGATGAGCTTGAGTTCTTCCTGGCTGGCGTGTCCGCTGACGTGGATGGGCGGCGAGGTGCCGTCTTCGTAGATGACGTAAGCCTCGCGGCGGAAAAGGTGGTCGATCATCCGATAGATGGTTTTTTCATTGCCGGGGATGATGCGGCTGGAGAGGACGACGGTGTCTCCTTTTTCGATTTTCGCGTGCTTGTGATTGTCGACGGCGGCGCGGGAGAGCGCGGACATGGGCTCGCCCTGGGTGCCGCTGATAAGGACGCAGACTTTTTCCGGCGGGAAATTTTTCATCTCGCCGGGATTGATGACGAGCCCTTCGGGAACTTCGATGTAGCCGAGATCCTCGGCGATCTCGGCGGAGTTGTTCATGGAGCGGCCGAGGAAGGCGACTTTGCGTCCGTGTTCGTGCGCGAGTTGCACAGCTAAGTTGATGCGGTGAATTGATGAGGAGAAACAAGAAATAAAAAGGCGGCGTTTGGTGTGCGCGAAAACTTCGTCGAACTTGCGGCGGACGGCGCGCTCGCTGGGGGTGTATCCCTTGCGCTCGACGTTGGTGGAATCCTGAAACAGGGCGAGGACGCCGGTCTTGCCGTATTCGGCGAAGGTGTGGAGATCGAAAAGCTTGTTGTCGGTGGGCGTGGGATCGACTTTGAAATCGCCGGTGTGGATGATGACGCCGAGCGGAGTGTGGATCGCGAGCGCAACGCAGTCGACGAGGCTATGCGTGACTTGAATGGGATGGACGGTGAACGGTCCGACTTTGAAGCGCTCGTTAGGGCGCATTTCGCGGAGGTCGGCGTCGTCGAGGAGTCCGTGCTCGTCGAGCTTGTCTTCGACATAGGCGAGCGTGAACTCGGTGCCCCAGACGGGAACGTTGAGTTCGGAGAGGAACCAGGGAAGGGCGCCGATATGATCCTCGTGGCCGTGGGTGAGGACGATGCCGCGGACTTTGCTGCGGTTCTCGGTGAGATAAGAGATGTCGGGGACGACGATGTCCACGCCGAGGAGTTCGGCTTCGGGGAACATGAGCCCGGCGTCGATGACAAGAATGTCGTCTCCCCAGCGCACGGCCATGCAGTTCATACCGAACTCGCCGAGGCCGCCCAGGGGGATGATTTGCAGTTTTCCAGTGGGCATTGAGTAAAGATGATGCTAGCACAGTGGAACAGTGGCTAGGGGCTGGTGAACAGTGACCAGTGACCAGTGATCAGTGATCGCTGATCAGTGAACCGGAGAATGGTCTTCCAAAATGATTTGGATTGGGCCCACGATTCGCAGAATATGAACCGCGTTGTAATGGGCTGATCACTAGTCACTAGTCACTGATCACTTCCACCGGATGGCTTTCTGGTTGCTGCTGCGGTAAGGTTGAAGGGATGGCGGAAGAGCGCAAATCGTGGCTGCGGCGGCGGGTGGAGGGCGCGCTCGTGGGCGGGCTGACGCGCGCTTACTCGACGGTGCGCGTAGATCCGGAAAAATTTCTGTTGCAGTTGCGCGCGGCGTATCGGGTGCCGATCAGCGGATATCACGGAGTGTATTCGCTGGAGGTGGGAGAGTTGGATGCGGTGGCGGATTCGATTATTCGCAGCGGAATGAAACTGGCGGCGGTCGAAGGAGCGGGATTCGGGTTGGGCGGGTTGTTGACGATTGTGCCGGACCTGGGAATTCTTTCGGCAATCACAATGCGGACGATTCAGAAATTGAGTCTCATCTACGGATTTGAATTCAATACCGACGACGAGATTGCCGAGTTGTGGATTGCGGCTGCGAGCGCGGCGGGAGTGGACATCAGCCGCGAGTTGCTGGAGAAAGAAGTGGTCAACAAATTTGTGCCGCGGGTCATCCAAAGGATTGCGGCGAAGGCCAGCACTGAGGTGGTGGAGAAGTGGGCGGGACGGGTGATCCCGCTGGCCAGTTCGGCGATTGGGGCGGGACTGAATTACTGGTTCGTGCGCGCGTGGGGAGAGCGGGCGCGGGCGCATTTTCGGGCGCGGCATTTGGCGCTGCGGCAGCGGGCACTGGATGGGGCGCTGAGTTTGCCTAGTTCGACTGGTGCTCCGGCGACGAGGAGTTAGTCGTTCTCACGATCGAGTTCGCACCAGCGAAAATCCCCACTTCTCGCGCAAAGAACGCGCGAGAAATGGGGCACCCGGTGTTTCGTTGGCTTGGTCTTTGTGCGTGAGCTTCTTGGGTGGCGCTCGTCTTCGCCTTGCTTGGACGGCCGAGGCGGCCATCGCCACATTGGTTTCTACGGCGGTGTGGTAAAAACGAGAGAGAATGCCTACTTTTTCCTGCTCAGCCATACTTTTTGATTTGGATGGAGTGCTGGTGGACTCGACGCGCGCGGTCGACCGCGAGTGGCGGGAGTGGGCTGCGCGCAAGGGCGTGGATGGCGACGCGATCATGGCAATCGCACATGGGGTGCGGACGATTGAAGTGATCCGGCGGGTGGCGCCGCATCTGGATGCGGAGGCTGAGGCGGACGCGATTGAGAATCATGAAGCGGGCGATCAGCGAGGAGTTACCGTGATGCCCGGAGCGATTGATCTGGTGAAGTCGATTCCCGATGGGCGGTGGGGCGTGGTCACTTCGGGTTCGAGACTTCTCGCCACGAATCGGTTACGTTATTGCGGGTTGCCGGTACCGGAGGTTCTGGTGACGTCGGATGATGTCACGCTGGGGAAGCCGCATCCGGAGCCATATTTGAAGGGAGCAAGGTTGTTGGGATTTTCACCGGCGGAGTGTTTGGTGATCGAGGATGCGCCGGCGGGAATTGACTCGGCGCGCGCGGGCGGGATGAAGGTGCTGGGGATTATGAGTACGTATGGGGTCGATGCTTTAGAGCTCGCTGATGCTGTGATCGGGAAGCTTGCGGAGATTCAGGTTACGTCGAATGGGGCGGGGAAGTTGGTCATTGAGGTGCGACAGTGACCACTGTCAATCTTGTTGAAACCTCTGCCGCATCGAGGATATCCAGGCTACTCACAGATAGTCATCAAGGACGATAGTGTCGAAATCCGAAATTCGCTTAAATATCGGATCGTTTGACAACAGGGCGGTTGCCTTAGCTTCGACAGCGGTCGCAGCTTGGAGCGCATCGGGTGTACGCAGGCGGTGAATTGCACGAAGCCTTGCGGCGTACGCGGCAATTTGGAGACCCGGCGCGATCCACTCAAGGTTGGGGTATGTTGAAAGTTTGCCAAAGAGCTCGGTTACTTTCGCCATGTCGTCATCACGATATGGGTGAACGAGGAGCTCGCTCATCGTAATCGTTGAAGTGACGGCAACAACGTTGGACCGCTCGATCGAAGCAAAAATGGGATCAGTAAGGGGCGAATAGCGAGGGTGGGCTTCCCACTGATAGATGAAGAGAGACGTATCGAGCGCGATCTTCTGATGGTCCGCGAGGCGGGCGCGAAGAGCCGCTACTTCCAACTGTCTCTTTCCTTTTTCAAATAATCCTTCGGATACGAGCCGCGTCCAAGGATCGCCCGATGGTAGGATTTGGGCTTTTCCAGAACAAGCACATTTCCGCCCAAAACGCGGATGATGATCTTGTCTCCCGGCTTAATCTGCAGAGCTTCGCGGGCCTCGCGGGGGATAACGATCTGGTTTTTCGAAGAGAGGGTAGCTTCAGCCATGCTTTACATTATAGCAGAAAGTAAAGCGCTCTTAGCCCCGACGGAAGCTTCGTAAGTCGACTGTGAACTTGCCTACCGGAGCCAATCTTCCAATTCAATCCCTCTGTCTGTCTTTTCGTCCCGGTACTTGACGATGACCGGCGTGTACAGGGAGAGATTCCATTCGGCCGCTTTACCTTTTTTTACGGCGCGGGAACCTGGGACGACTACGGCATTTTCTGGAACTTCTAACGACGTATCGGGCGTGGCGCGGTAGACTTCGCCTTTTACCAGATCGTAGAGCGGGGTGGAGCGGGTGAGGATTGTGCCTGCGCCTAGGACTGCGCGAGCGCGCACCAGCGTCCCTTCATAGATTCCGCAGTTTCCTCCGACAAGCACGTCGTCTTCGATGATGACGGGGGCGGCGTTGATGGGTTCGAGAACGCCTCCGACTTGCGCGGCGGCGCTCAGGTGGACGCGTTTGCCGATCTGCGCGCACGAACCGACGAGCGCGTGCGAGTCGACCATGGTGCCTTCGTCGACGTAGGCTCCGACGTTGATGAACATGGGCGGCATGCAGATGACTGACGGCGCGACGTAGGCTCCGGTGCGGACGGAAGATCCGCCGGGGACGACGCGGACGCGATCGGCGATAGTGAACTGGCGAGCGGGAAAAGTGTCTTTGTCGACGAAGGAGAGGCCGGAGGACGAAGTTCCGACACCCATGTCGGCGAGGACGCCGAGACGGAATCCGAGGAGGATGCCCTGCTTGACCCAGGGGTTGACGGTCCATTTGTTGGCGATTTTTTCGGCAGCGCGGATTTTGCCTTGCGTGAGCTGGTCGCGGAATTCGAGGAAGATCTTTCGCGCTTCGGGATCGTGTTCGACTTCGCCTTGAGCGGCGAGGTGCTCGATGGAGGATTTCAGGGATTGCATGAGGGAAAAGTATACGGGAAATGCCGAAGGCGGAGACCGGCCGCGACATCGCTCACGCCTTCGACTAGAAACTCCTTTACGAGTCGCCGGTGGTGTTTGACTGTATGGGGTCCTTCGCTTCGCTCAGGATGACAAAATTTAGAAGGATGGTGTGAAGTCTGCGATCTGAAATCCTAAATCTGCAAGTGCCCTACACGCATTTGCACTCGCTGCGGATTAGGACGTTGGTCATGGCGTGGGCGGCGTCGCGGGCTTCGGGGAGCGTGGGATAGGGACCGTGCCAGCGGGCGTGGTTCTGGTCGTGGCCGGAGGGGCGTCCTTTGCCGTGGCTGCACTGGCCGCAGGATCCGCGGTGCAGCACGATTTTGTGGGGGCCGGCAGCCCAGTTTTCGTAGATGAAAAATTCTGGTGCTTCGGCGGCGGGGCCGGCGGGCTTTCGTGATGAGTCCAACTTCAGTGACGATTTTTTGCAGGCGCGAGCGCGTGTCACGGCGCATGGGCAGCAAGCGGCAGGCGGTAGACTTCCTCAATTTTGCCCATCATGGTGAGGACGGCTTTCACCGGGAGCGGGCTCGATTCGATGAAGTTGGCTTGCATCAGGGGCAGGTATTTGCGGTTGAGGGCGCGCGCGGTGGTCCAGTCGTTGCTTAGCGCGGCGCGAGTGAGCGCCGCCATTTCGTGCGGGATTTCGTTGCCGGCCACCGAGATGATGCCGACGCCGCCGAGCGCGATGACGGGAAGCGTGACCGCGTCGTCGCCAGAAAACACAAGAAACGTTTCGGGCACCATGCCGATCGCTTCGGCGACTTGCGTCATGTTGCCGCTGGCTTCTTTGACGCCGACGATGTTCGGGATCTCGGCGAGGCGCGCGAGCGTGGCAGGTTCGATATTGGCGGCGGTGCGTCCGGGGACGTTGTAGAGAATGACGGGTTTGTCGCCGACGGCCTCGGCGATCGCTTTGAAATGGCGATACTGGCCTTCCTGCGTGGGCTTGTTATAGTAGGGCGACGCGGTAAGGATGGCGTTGACGCCGGGGCGCGCGGCGAGTTCTTTGGCCTTCTCGACGGCGTCGTGCGTGGAGTTGGAGGTCGCACCGGCGACGATGGGGACGCGTCCGGCAGCGACTTCGATGGTGGTGTCGATGACGTGAAGCCATTCGTCGTGGGTGAGAGTTGGAGTCTCGCCGGTGGTGCCGCAGGGAACCAGAAAATCAATGCCAGCTTCGATTTGCCACGCGACCAGATTGCGCAGCGCGGAGTCGTCGATGGAGCCGTCCTGATGAAAAGGAGTTACGAGAGCAGTGCCGCAGCCACGGAGTTGCATACGAATAAGATAACGCGAATGCTTCGACAAGGAAAATTGTCACAGACGAACGGTGAGCGCGGCTCGTGGGTCAATTATTGGCCTTGGACGAATTGGTAAATGCTCTCCAACTCGGTCATTCGATCGCGCATGAGTCTCAACTCGCATTCGAGTTGAGTGACTCTTGCGCTTGTGCCTTCGCGAGAAGAGGCGTAGGCCGTTGCACACTGCGCTTTCGCATACGCTTGCCACGCCGATTCAACCGCATCGAACTCCTTGGCGCGCTCATCGGGACGAAGAGGACGTCCGGGCAGGGGATCCGTCCCCGGTTGTTCTTCCGGATTTGCCAGCGCTTCCGATGATCGAAGGGCTCCGACGTAGGTTTGGTAATTCGCTTTTGTCTTCTCCACTTCGCGCTCCAAGCACTGTCGCATCTGGTGGCTCGACAAGGCACGACTACACTCGCGAGTTTTCGTTCGCGTCATTTCCGCCGAATAAGAAGACTTAGCAACTGATTGGAGTTGTTGTATCTGATTGGACCACTCAGCCCAACGATGACCTTTGGCGGAATTCCGTGGCGTGCAATTTTGCGCGGCGACTGGGCGAGCGCACAGAAGCAGCAAGAGAGCGACCAGTCTCGGGTTCGGCATGGTCTATCGTCGTCCCTGTCGGTAACAACATCATAGCTCCCGCCAGACATCCTTGAATTCGTAGAAGCCTTTTTTGGCGGCGAGCCATTCGGCGGCGCGGATGGTGCCTTCGGCAAAGCCGCGGCGCGATTTGGCGTCATGGCAGAGATAGATGCGGTCGGCGGGGGATTCGAGGACGACCTCGTGCAGGCCGACCACGTCGCCTTCGCGGAAGGAAATAATTTCGGGGCCTTCTTTTTGTCCGCTGGTTTCGCGAATCAATTGCTGGAGGGCAATGGCGGTGCCGGAGGGTGCGTCCTTCTTGTGGGCGTGATGGCGCTCGAAAATCTGGCCGGAGTAATCGTGGCGGAGGGCCACCGCGGCGGCGCGGGCTACTTCGAAGAAGAGATTTACCCCGACTGAGAAATTCGCGCCGTAAAGGAATCCTGTTTGGTGCCGCTCGACCAGGGCGCGGATGCGGTCTACTTCGTTGTACCAGCCTGTGGTGCCGACGACGACATTCTTTCCGGCGTTGACGCAGGCTTCGATATGCGGGACGACCGTGTGCGGAGTGGTGAAGTCGATGACGGCGTCGATGTCGTGGAGCTTTTCTCTTGTGAGCGCGGCGCAGGCGGGATTTTCTTTTGCGCCGGCGACTTGGATTCGGTGCTTGCGCTCGGCGGCGACTTCTGCGACCAGCGATCCGGTTTTGCCTCGGCCAAGGATTAGCAGGTTCATGGGAGACGGACGAGCAAATTCAACGCAAAGGTCGCGAAGAAAGGCCGCGAAGGAGGCTACAGAAAAGCTTGAGTGCAGGCTTTCGCGACTTGGATTATATTAGGCGGCTGAATGGCGAATCTCGTCTTATTCGCTTACGCGAAGACTTCGGGGTCTAGTTCGGAGAAGAAGGTTTTGTGGAGGCGCTGGATGACTTCGGGGACTTCGTCTTCTTCGATGACGAAGGTGAGGTTGATTTCGGACGCGCCTTGCGAGATCATGCGGATTTTTTTGTCAGCCAGTTCGCGGAAGACTAAGGCCGCGATGCCGGGCGTATCGCGAAGATTTTCGCCGACAAGGCAGACGATGGCTTTGCGGCCTTCATATTTCACGTCGGCTAATTTGGCGAGATCGGCGGCCAGCGCGGGGATTGCCTGATTCGAATCGACTGTTAGCGAGACGCTGACTTCGGAAGTCGAAACCACGTCGATCGAAACTTTGTGGCGGTCGAAGGCTTCGAAGATGGAGCGCAGGAATCCGTGGGCGAGGAGCATGCGCGGGGCGGCCACGTCGACGATAGTGATTCGTTTTTTGGCGGCGATCGCTTTGAAAATGTTTTTGCCCTGCGGAGCGCGGGTGGTGATGCGCGTGCCTTCGCACGAAGGATTGCGCGAGTTCAGGACGTAGACGGGAATATTTTTCTGGATGGCCGGGAGCACGGTCGCGGGGTGCAGAACTTTTGCGCCGAAGTAGGCGAGTTCGGCGGCTTCGTCGAAGCTGATGACTTTAATGCGGCGCGCCTCGGGGCAAATGCGGGGGTCGGTGGTGAGGATGCCGTCGACGTCGGTCCAGATCTCGATGCGGTCGGCGCCCAGTCCCGCGCCGAAGATGGCGGCGGAAAAATCCGAGCCGCCACGTCCGATGGTTGTCGTGATGCCGGCGCGATTCGCGCCGATGAAGCCTCCCATGACGGGGACCTGTCCGGCGTCGAGCAGGGGCTTCACTCTTTCCTGTAGGCGCGTGTTGGTCTCTTCGTATTGCGGGACGCCCTGCATGTACGTGCTGTCCGTGACCAGCACATCGCGCGAGTCGACATGGACGCCTTTCAAGTCGCGGGCGGCGAAGGCGGCGGCGACGATCTTGCTGGAGAGCATTTCGCCGAAGGCGGCGACGTGGTCAGTGGTGCGGGGAGTGATTTCGCCGACGGCGGAGATGCCGCGCAGGAGTTCGTCGAGGGCTTCGAAGTCGGCGCCGAGGTCGGAGTGGAATTCCGTGAACAGCGCCGTGCCCAGCAGTTCGCTGGCGGTGTTGTAGTGACGCTCCTGCAGCGAGCGGCAGAGCTTGAGGGCGGTCTTGCGCTCTCCGGCGCCGGCGGCCTTGGCCATGGCGAGGAGGGTGTCGGTGACTTTGGCCATGGCGCTGACGACCACGACGGGTTTTTGCTCGAGGCGTCCCTTGACGATGGAGGCGACGCGGTCGATCGCCTTGGCGTCTTCGACCGACGTGCCGCCGTATTTCATGACGATCATCGGCGTGGGATCCTGAAATTCAGGTCCGAGCGCGGCACGGTGTGGGGGCCGCGAGTGAGATCCTTCGCTCCGCCTGAAAAGCGGCTGCGCTCGGGATGACTCCGGAGTTTTTTGTGACGCGCTCGCTTAGCTGTAGGCAGGATCATCCTAAGTAGCCTTTGGCTTTCAGGAGTTCGGCGTTGAGGACGGCGGCTCCGGCGGCTCCGCGGATGGTGTTGTGCGAGAGCACGGTGAATTTCCAGTCGAGGACGCCGCAGGGACGGAGGCGTCCGACGGCGGTAGTCATGCCTGCGCCCATGTCGACGTCGAAGCGCGGCTGCGGGCGGTCGCTGGCGGTCAAGTAGACGATCGGGCGTTCCGGTGCGCTGGGCAACTTCAGTTCCTGCGGCTCGGCGCGATAGCTGTTCCAGGCTTCGATGACTTCCTGCGCCTTGGCCTTTTTCTTCAGGCGGATGGAGATCGATTCGGTGTGTCCGTCTTCGACGGCGACGCGGTTGCATTGCGCGCTCATCGCGAAGTCGCCGGGAATTACTTTCGAGCCGTTGAGTTGGCCGAGGAGTTTCTTCGTTTCCTCCTCCATCTTTTCTTCTTCGTTCTTGATGAAGGGGATGACGTTGCCGAGAATGTCGAGCGAGGCGACGCCCGGGTATCCCGCGCCGCTCACGGCTTGCATGGTAACGGCCATGACGGTCTCGAGGCCGAACTGCTGATGCAGGGGCGCGAGCGCGAGGACGAGACCGATGGCGGAGCAGTTAGGATTCGTAACAACATAGCCGCCGGATTTTTTGCGCCACGCTTGAATGTCGATCAGCTTGATGTGACCGCCGTTGACTTCGGGGATGACGAGCGGGACATCTTCCTGCATGCGCAGGGCGCTGGAGTTGGAGACTACAGCGCATCCGGCCTCAGCGAAGCGAGGCTCAAGTTCGGCGGCGATGGAGGAGTCGAGGGCAGCGAAGATGATTTTCGGCGCGCCTTCGGGCGTGGCTGGGGAGACTGTCATGGCGGCGACGGTCGGCGGAATGGGGGTCTTGAGGCGCCAGCGGGCGGCTTCGGAATAGACCTTGCCTTCCGAACGGTCGGAGGCGGCCAGCCAGGCCACTTCGAACCACGGGTGGTGCTCCAGCATCTGGATGAATCGTTGTCCGACGACGCCGGTCGCACCGAGGATACCGATGGAAATTTTGCCAGTCATAAGATACTTGGAATTCTATAACAGGCGGGGCGGGAGGCCGAGGCACGAGAGTCGGTGGACGTTGTGGCGTGCTCGGTGCTGCCGGCGAACAGCAGGTTCTTCCCTGCGGTCGGAATGAAAAAACTCTGGTCGGAATGACAAAACTCTTCTTGCAAGAATGGCTACAGAATCCTCCTCAACTGCCGATAGTAGGGAATTGGAGGGATTCTTATGCCGGAACTGCGTCAGAACTTTTTTACTAAGGAATGGGTAATCATCGCGACCGAACGGGCCAAGCGGCCGGAGGAGCTAGCAATGCATCGGGTGGTACAACCGGTGCCGGCATTTGTGGAGACGTGTCCATTCTGCCCAGGAAATGAGAGCAAGACGCCGCCGGAGGTGATGCGGACGCCCGGGATTGCGGGGGAACCGTGGGCGGTGCGGGTGATTCCGAACAAATTTGCGGCGTTGTCGAGCGACGTGCAGCCGACACGCAACCTGCAGCACTTGCGGCGCAGGATTGACGGCTTCGGATTTCACGAAGTCATCATCGATTCTCCGGATCATGCGCGGTATTTGGCGCTTCTGCCGGACGCGCAGGTCGCGAACATTCTGGGTGCCTACCGCGAGCGCTATAACACGCTGAGCCTAGACCGCCGGGTGAACCACATCACGATTTTCAAGAATCATGGCGCGGATGCGGGAGCGAGCCTGCAACATCCACATTCGCAGTTGATTGCGACGCCGGTGATTCCGAGCCAAGTGCGGCACCGGTTGTTCGAAGCGCTGCGCCACTATGACGATGCGGGCGAGTGCATGTTCTGCCACATGGTGGAGCGCGAGATTGAAGACCAGACACGCATCGTGATCAAGGGAGAACATTTTGTCGCGATGGAGGTGTTTGCGGCGGCGACGCCGTTTGCCACCTACATTTTTCCGTTGCGGCATATGGCCAGTTTTGGGGATATCAGCGATGCCGAGATCAACGACCTGGCGCGCGTGTTGCGCACGTTGCTGGCGAAGATTTATGTGGGGCTGGAGAATCCGGATCTCAATTACACGGTGCGCAGTGCGCCGGCAGAGTATGCGGGCGCGCGGCACTTTCACTGGTATGTGAGCGTGATTCCTCGGTTGACGCGGGTGGCGGGATTTGAGCTGGGGTCGGGGATGTTCATCAACTCTGTACTGCCGGAAGCGGCGGCGGAATTCTTAAGGAAAGCTGCGGTGGATAAGGCGACTGGGGCGGGGGTTTAAGAGGCAGTACTCAGTATCCAGTACTCGGTACGCAGTACGGATCCAACCGACCACTGGAGCTGGTTCTACTTTCTGGGGTGTTGTTGTCCGAAGGCGAATTCGGTGAGGGGGCCGAACTTTTTCTTTTCGCTGTAGAGTCGCCAGCGGCGGAAGACGATACGGAGGCTGGCCATGACGGGGATGGAAAGATAGATGCCGAGGATGCCGGCGACTTCGCCTCCAGCCATGACGCCGAAGATCGCGGCGAGCGGATGGAGTTCCATGCTTTCGCCCATGATGCGCGGGGAAGAGACGTAGTCCTGCAGCAGGCGCCATGCGCCGAGAAAAATCACCAGCACGAGCCAATGCGGGTAGCTCATGAGGAGGGCGACGCTCATGATGATCAAAGCACCGGCGAGCGGGCCGACGACGGGAACGAATTCGAGGACTCCACCGATGGTGCCGAGAACCAGAGCATACTGGACGCGCATGATTCCGAGGAATGCGGAATACATGACCAGGGTCAGAGCGGCGAGGGTGAGCTGAGCGCGAATGAAGTGAGCCAGCATCTGGTTGAGATCGTTGAGGACGTTTTCCAGGAACTCACGCTGCGGACGCGAGTGGATAGCGGCGAGCAGGAAGTCACTGAAGGCTCGACCGTCTTTCAAGAAGAAGATCGACAGGAGGGGGACGACAAAGAACAGCCAAGCCTGTTTGGCGAGATCGGCGAGGCGAAGTCCAACGTGCTGGGCCAGTTGCGTGATTTCATCGCTATGGCTTGCGATGAAGGATTGCGCGAGTTCAATGCTGGTAGTGCTCCAGCCATGCTCCTGGCCAATTTGTTTGGCGATTTGTCCTGAATTAAGCTTGCTCAGGAGAACGGGCAGCGACTGTCCGAGGCGCGCACCTTCGCGCGTCACTTTCGGCCCGACCACCACAAAGAACACGACGACGAGCACAAGAAGGAGCGCGTAGATGACCGCAATGGCGCGGCCGCGACCGCGCAGGAGTCGCTCCAAGTGGTTGACCAGCGGACTCATCAGGTAAGCGAAAAAGATTGCGAAGAGGAAGGCGATGAGGGTAGCGCGGGTGAGGTAGAGAAAGCCCATGCCCAGCGCAAACAGCAGCACTGTAACGATGACGCGCGCCGTACGTGAGTCAGCCAGTAGCAATAAGTTTTCCAGGGACGATCTCGATTCTGCCGCCGGGGGATAACCGCTTAGTCCCGGACTACTTCGGTGTTATCGGCAGGAATGGCCACTTGAATCAGCTTGAAGTGGTCTTGATCGTCCACCCACAGGGCCCACTCGTAACTCTCTCCCGCGAGACTGAGGCGCAGCAGTTCGCGCTGAGTGCCACGGATATTGATTTTTTCTTTCCCCACCAGGCTAATGCGCAGGCTCATGGAAGTCTGGTCCTGGGGAACCAATACACCGAAGGTAGCGGGTTCCTGCTGGCATTTCAAACCGCCGGCCTCGTTTTTGCAGTCAGCCGCGAGAAAGCGCCATATGAGAACTTCGCGATGGATGAAGAAATTGTTATCGAGAACCGAAGAAGTCGCCGGCAACAGGAAAGGCTTTTCGGTGGTTTTCGTCGAGCCGGGAGCCGTGATCGTTTCGGAGAGGAAATCGTTTTTTGGGATGACGGTGAGCGATCCGCCGGAGGACTGGCTCCATTCATAGCGAAGGAGGTCGCCTCCGGGAGTGATCTCCAGGTTCGATTTCTGGCTCACAGGATCAGAGCCAGCGGTTTCCTTCAACTGCGACTTGATGACGCTGACGCCATTGGCCTGCTCGATGTGGAAGGTCTCGGTGGCGACGCGCTGGCCTTTGACGAAGACGCCGAACGAACCGGAATCGACGGTCTGAGCGGGTTCTGGCTTCGCTTTGTCCTTCTTGTCTTTGTCCTTGGGATTCCCAGCGGCGAAGGCGGACAGAGAAGAGGCGAGCACGACCGCGGCGACCCAACGAATTACAGTTTCAAACTTCACTCGACGTCTCCTTGTTCGGTACGTATCGCGATCGTCTTCAGATGGAGCCCGGTTACGATTTCGGCGGCGATGTCGTCAACGCTGCGGCCGGTGGTGCCAATTTTCAACGATGCGCTGGAGTAGCCTTTGCGCCGATTCTTGTACAGGACGCGAAACTGTTCGATGCTCTTAAGCAATGGCCGTTCTGTCGCTGCATCGCTGGCCTGACGGCAACAGCGCTGCCATAACTCTTCGACAGGCGCGTCGAGGAAAACGGTCGGCACGCCGGCCGTTTTCAGCAGAGCAGCATTTTCCGGCTGGACAAAGGCTCCGCCCCCTAATGCGACGACCCTGGCGACTCCGCCTCTTAGCTCTTCAATCGTTTGTTGCAGAGCCGTCCGCTCCGCGAGCCGGAATGCGGCTTCTCCCGAGTCCCGAAAGATCGCGGCCACGGTGCGTCCTTCGCGCTGTTGGATGCGGTCATCGAGATCTTCGAAGACCCAGTTCAGCCGCTGCCCGAGCGCGCGGCCGACGCTGCTTTTTCCTGCGCCCATGAATCCGACCAAGAAGACGGAGTTGCGTGCGGGGCCCGTGGGCGCAACCTTACGCACGCCAACACCTTTCCGCGCACGCGCGCGTTTACCAAGGCGCGCCTTGTCAGGACGATCTCTCAAACAATCCGGGTTTCTTTTCTCGACTATTTGCAGTGTGCTATCGCTAGCGCGCTGCTGCAGTGCGTTTTCTGAGGTGGATTTTACCACTGAAGCTGCGCAGTACCACGGTCGATGAGACGGCGGCGCGACCCATGGTACCCACGAAGGCACTGCCTTGGCGGACGATGAAGAAAGAGTGGGCCTTCGGTTGAAGGGGAATATCGTCGTGCACTTCGCCGCGCACGGAACTGGCGCTTACGTCGGCGGAAGTTGTATCGGGGACGGTCGCTTCGATGTCGCCGCTATGGCTAGTCAGGCGATATTCGCCGCTGTCGCCGAAGTCGCCGATGTAGTTGATGCCGCCGCTGGTCGAAATCACCTGCACCAGCGGTCCGGTAACGCGGTTAAGTGTGATCGCACCACTTAAGGAGTCCACTTCGACATGCCCTTCGATCACGTTGGTGAGAGTGACAGGTCCGTTCAGCGTTTTGACGTGAACGTGGGCGTTGGTGATGTCATGCACATCGACGAGGGCGGCTGCGCCTTCGAGGGTCATATCGCCATGCAGGCGCTCGGCGCGAAGCGGTCCGGTGCTGGAATGCAGAGAGACGCTGGCATCGGCGGGGACCAGGATTTCGTAGTCGACGTGTCCCGACTGTTCGTTCGCTCCCGGCAGCAGGCGCGACTGGATTTCCACGCGGTTTCCGACCTGATCGCTGTCAATCTCGACCTTGTCGGAAGACAGTGTGGCATTCACGGTTACGGTATTGCCGCTCGAAGGTTTAACCGAGATCGATCCGTAGGGATTGTTGACGGTGATGCCGGCTTTGGGCCCCACGTTGAAGTGAAGTTCCTTATGCGTCTCGGCGATCAGCGTTCCCACGGTGATGGCGCCGACCATCGCGCCGACCGCTACCAGTTTGATTTTGCGCCCGCTCATTTAATTCCCCAAGGTGTGCCAGCACGCGGCTGGCGGTCCGAGAACCGCCCTACATTATGGCAGAGAACGGTCCATGGCCAATTCGAAAAGCATGGCCTTTTCCTGATATGCCTCCATTAAGGAGCGTCGAGCTTCTTCGTCATTTGGATCGGTGGCGACGACGTTCTTGGCGTCCTGAATGTACTGGTTAACGTGGCGGAGATTTTCGGCGAACTGCGCCTGCATGGCAGGAGTCTGCTGGGAGACCTCCTGCAGCAAGTCGTCGTCGTTTAAACCGGCAAGGTCGGAAACGGCCTTGGACGCGGTGGGTTGAACTACGTTGCTGGCCACCTGTACAGGTGCTGAATGCTGCGGACGAAGGTAAAGGCCGACGCTGAGCAGCAAGATTGCGGCTGCGGGAACCATCCAACGCGTCCAGGACCAGCGACTGCTAAGCGAGGGCAGAAGGGAACGGTTCGAGCGGGGCGGGTGAATCAGCCCCTCCTGCCGCAATGCGATTGCGATGGAGTTCCAGACGCGCGGACTGGGTTCGTCGGCCTCGCGTAGCTCAGCGGCCGAAGCGGCGATCAGGTTTAGTTCCGCTTCTACGTGCCGCAACTCAGTTTGAATGGACCGCCAGACTTGCGGACTGGGATCGTCCGCCGCGCGCAGTTCCGTTGCCGAAGCCGTAATCAGGTTCAATTCCGCGACCAGAGCCGAGCACTCCGGGCACGTTTTCAAATGAGTCTGCTGCGCGGCGCTACTGCCGTCGTCGATCTCCACCAGGCTCGCTTGCAACTCAACGCAATTCATACTGCTCTCCCCAAGCCTCTGCCGAACCAGATTCCGGTCGCATCCACTCAGCTTGCTGATCTTGCCAATCGTTCAGTTGATCTAGCTCGCGTCCAGTCTGCGCCGGATCGCGTCAGTCTTTAGAGGCGGCTGAAGCCGAGCGCTTTCAAAGCCGCTGTTGTCGAACTTCGCTGCTCATGAGGCCTTTTCGGCTCTTTTCATTTTGAGCAGATCGCGCAGCTTCATTCGTGCTTTGTGCAACTGCGACTTGCTGTTCCCGATGGAGCAGCCCACGATGGTTGCGATCTCATTATGTTCGTAACCTTCGATGTCGTGAAGCACAAAAATCGTGCGATAACCGGGAGGGAGATCGTCGACTGCCTTCTGCAACTGCAGCCGGTCGATGGATCCGGCCAACGCCAAGTCTTCAGCCCCGAAATCCTTCTTCGGAGTATCTTCTTCGCCGCCCTGTGTGGTCTCTTCGAGCGAAACCACGGGAAGGCTCTTCTTTCTCAGGTGCATCAGCACCACGTTCACCGACAAGCGGTGCAGCCAAGTCGAGAAGGCGGACTCTCCGCGAAAGGTCGCAATCTTGCGATAGAGCTGCAGGAAAGCTTCCTGGGTAAGATCCTCGGCCTCGGCCGTATTTGCTGTCATGCGCAGGCAAAGCGAGTACACACGTCGCTTGTGCTTATCGTACAGAGCCTGAAACGCCTGGGCGTCCCCGGCTTTGGCTCTTTCGATGGCCCCGGCTTCGTTCGAGTCGTTGCCCTGTCGCTGAACGTCTTTTGAATCTCGGTCGGTCAAATCGCCTTTTCCGGCCGCACCCCGTGAGATGCAGCTAACTATCTTTACGTTGTATGGCTTGCGGGTGGTTGCCTTCGTACTAAAGTAATCACTGTATTCAGAATATCAGAGCCATTCTACCGATCTTGGGATTCTGTGCTTCGATGCTATGGGATCGGAAATCCTTTGCCTGCTCGGGGTTGAAAGCATGGTTTATCAATCTGGGTCCTCGATCCCGAATTTAGAGTCATGATCTTCGAAAATTGGTAAATTGGCGCGCGGTCAAGCGGCGCTGTTGGCCGTAGTAATTGTTTCCAACCCATGTCCATGCGGGCCGGTTTCTCTGATGCGAAGAAGAATCGCGAGAGCCATCCCGACAAATCCGAGGATTGAGAAGATCCACATACCCAAGGCGTACCCACCGGGATTCTCGAGGCTGGCGTGCGCGTAGTCATTGGCGTGTCCGATTAGCAGATTGAGGAGGAAGAATCCGATCTGCTGGATCAGGGTCATGAGAGCGTAAGCCGTGCCCAGGCGGGATTGGTCGACGATGTAAGCGACCGACGGCCACATCACGGCAGGGATCAGGGAAAAGGCGATGCCCATCAAGGATATGGGAACGATCAGAGAAATGTTGGAGTAGGCCATCATGAGGTAGACCGGCATGAGCAGCAGCGATCCGAACATCATGAACCAGGCGCGCTTGCCGACGCGATCGACGAGCAGGCCGAATAGGGGAGTGGCAATCATGGCTGAGAAGGGAAGCAGGCTGTTGAAGAATCCGGCCCGCTCGTGGGCGAGTACACGAATGGCTTCCGTGGCCGAGACGCCACCGTGGGCAGCGAGAATCTTGTTGGTGAAGAAATCGATGGCGAAGGTGCGGAAGGGGAAGATGGCGGAATAGAAAGTGAAACAGAGGCCGACGACGAGCCAGTAGGAGATGTTGTAGCGGAAAATGCCGCGAAACTCGAGTTTGTCGACCTGGCCTGCCTTGCCGAGTTCATAGTTTGCTTCCGCATGGCTTTCGAGGAACCAGTAGATGAGGGCAGTGATCACGGCCAGGACGCCCGCACCGACTGCGATCAAGAGAGGGCCCTGCCAACTTGCGGGGCCGTTTGGTCCTTGCGGATAGAAGACGCGGTTTGCCCAAGTCGGGGAATTGTCGGCGGCCACCGATGCCAGCCGCGCGATGGTGAGATTGATGCCGAAGGCGAAGCTGAGTTCCTTGCCCTTAAACCACTTTGCGAGGGCGGTGGTGACGGCGACGATCATGGACTCTGCGCCGAGGCCTAAGACCGTTCGGCCGGCAATCATGACCGGGGCACTTCCCTTGGACGCAGTTAATGCAGCGCCAAGCAAGCAGAGGAAGGCGAACATGGTGATCGATTTCTTGGTGCCAATGCGATCGATGATGATGCCACCGATCAGCAACGTCGCGACCGCGGCAACGCTGTAACTGGCGTTCAGCCATCCGAATTGAGTGGCTGAGAAGCCGAGGTGGTCGATGAAGATTCGTTCAAGGGGATTGATGCTGTCGTAGATGTAGTAGTTCCCGCCCATCGCCACGCTGACAAAGACGAGAACGGACCAGCGATAAAAGGCGGAAGGCTGGGGACGGGTGTCTGGCATCAGTGGTCTTTCATGAGCAGATTGGGGTCTGGGGATTCACGACAGAGGAGATTAGCAGAAGTCGGCGGAGCTGTCGTGTTCTTGCCGACGCGGAGTTCAGCTTCCTACGTAGCGGGCATAGAGGCTGCGGGCGACGGCGGTGTCGGTCGTGCCTTTGATGATGGCGCGGCCGTCGGGGAAGAGAGTCATCTCGTAGGGGTCGTGCCAGAATTTCAGGACGAAGTCGTTGTGTCGGACGATGCCGTGGGGCTGAAGGCGGCGGTTCATTTCGAGGAAGTCGATGGGGCGTTGTCGCTCGTGGATTTGCACGGAGTTTCTGCCGCAAAGGGTGATGTGAGGGCGGCCTTCTCCGGCGAGATGGATGAAGTCGCGTTCGCCGCAGGCGCGGCAGTCGGGGCGCGGAGTTGCGGCGGAAATTTCGGCGTGTTCGTTCGTCCACACGTCGAAAGACAGTAGAGTCCGGCGCAGTTGAGGAGCGCTGGGGCCGTGAACCAGGAACTTCAGTGCTTCGGTGGCGGCGATTGACGCGACCAGATTCACTGCCGAGTTCAGGATGCCGGAAGTTTCGCAGGTCTCAACCATGCCGCGGGGCGAGTCGGGGAAAATGCAGGCCAGGCAGGCGGTTTGACCGGGGAGTCACGTTCAACGTAACGGCGTAACTTCCGACGGCGGCAGAATAGATCCAGGGACGCGAGCGGTCGACGGCGTAGTCGTTGATCAGGTAGCGAGTCTCGAAGTTGTCGGTGCCGTCGAGGATGAGCTGCATTCCCTCGAGCGAAGCTTCAATGTTGGCGGGGACGAGATCTTCGACCTTCGGCTCGACAACGATCTGAGAATTGAAGGCGGCGATCTTGCGGGCGGCGGCGATGGCCTTGGGCAGAGACTCGGAGGCGTCCTGCTCGTCGAAGAGCGTCTGCCGCTGCAGGTTGCTGGGCTCGACGTAGTCGCGGTCGATGATGCGTAATGTGCCGACGCCGGCGCGGGCCAGGAGTCCGGCAAGAGCCGAGCCGGTGGCGCCGCAGCCGACGATGGCTACGTGGGCCGCGGCTAGCTTTTGCTGACCTTCGCGTCCGATGCCGGGGAAAAGGACTTGCCGCGAGTAGCGGTCATTCTCCGGAGTCTCGACTTCCCGAGCATCGACTGCCGGACCGACCTGACGAGTCTCAATCTCCGAAGAAACGTCCGCCTGTTTTTCCTGTGCCAAAGAGGTCACCAGTCCTGTGCCGCAAAACCTTTATTATAAGTGGCTGGCTTGCGGGCGAGATTTCCTGAAGACGACTGCCATCGCCGGTACCCTCACCTGAAGGAATTCGGGGTGAGGCAGTTCGTGCAACAGCAACCGGGCGCTGATCCATCAAAAACATAACGCCCGGGCCCAAGGACACTTTTGCTGAGACGGTACGCGCTATTTCTGACCGCGATAATCGGGATGTGGTCCGCGGCTCCGCCGTCGAGAGCGCAGGACGCGGCAACGCCTGAACGGCGAGCGGGCGCGGGGCAATCGCAGCAAGAGCCTTCGTCTGGAATGGCCGGGTATGAAGGACAGGTCGTGCACGCGATCGAGATCCCTGGAGCGGTAGAGCAGGACCGCGCGCATTTGCTGGAGTTGTTGCCACAGAAGGCGGGAGAGCCGCTGGAACGTGCTCACGTCAGCGACAGCATCCGAATCCTTTACGCGACGGGGCGCTTTGCGGATATTCAGGCAGAGGTTGCTCCTTCCGGTGACGGCGTTGTGCTGACCTTCACAACTACGGACAATTTTTTTGTGGGGGCGGTTAATGTGGAAGGAGCGCCGACGCGGCCCAATCCGAACCAGATCGTGAACGCTTCGAAGTTTCAGTTAGGTGAGCTTTATACGCGAGAGAAACTTGACCGGGCGGTCGAGAACATTCGACAGCTCATGCAGGAAGGCGGCTACTACCGAGCGCGGATCACTGCGGAGAGCACATCGAACACTTCAACCCAACAGGTGGACGTACTTTTTCACGTTACTGCAGGAGGGCAGGCGCATGTGGGCGAGGTGAAAGTAACAGGCACCTCGAGTCTTTCATCTGGGGAAGTTCAGGGGATTGCACACTTGAGTCGGGGCGACCACATCACCTCTGCCAGGGTCACGGGCTCACTGCAACGGCTGCGCAAGAAGTTCCAGAAGCAGAACCGGGCGCTGGCGCAGGTTTCCATTGCAGAGCAGAACTATCATCCGGAGACGAATGCGGTGGATTTCACGTTTCAGATCGATCCCGGTCCGGTGGTGGTGATCTACGCGCGCGGGTATCACGTTGGCCGCGGAGTGCTGAAGAGAGAAATCCCGGTCTACGAAGAGAATGCGGTTGACGATGATCTGCTGAACGAGGGTAGGACGAACCTTCTCGACTACCTGCAAACGCGCGGGCATTTCGATGCCAAGGTGAGTATTGAAAAGCAGAGCGATCCCAAGACGATGCGTGTGATTTACCAAATCGATCCTGGGCCGATTCACAAACTGGTGAAGGTCGAGATCAGCGGGAACAAGAATTTCATGGATACGAAGTCGCTGCTCTCGCGCATGCAAATCCAACCTGCGACGCGCTTCCTGAGCCACGGACGGTACAGCGGGGACCTGTTGAAAAGCGATGTGGCTACGATCGAAGGCTTGTATCGCTCGAACGGGTACGAGCAAGTGCAGATTCAAACAAAAGTCGACGACAACTATCGCGGGGCGGATAACCAGCTCGCGGTCCAGATCCACATTGAAGAAGGATCGCAAACACGAGTGGGACAGTTGCACGTTGTGGGGAACGAGAAGATTGCGGTGAGTGATTTTCCAGAAATGAGCACGCAGGCAGGGCAGGCTTTCTCCGAGCAGGATATGGCGTCAGATCGGGAGCGAATCCTGAACTACTACTTCAATCACGGATTTCCCAACGCAAGCCTCGACATCACGACGAAGCCGTCGGCGGGAGAGGCCAATCGCCAGGATGTCACCTATACGATCCAGGAAGGGGAGCTGTTCTCGGTGGACCGGGTGCTGGTATCGGGAACCGAGCACACTCGGGATTATGTTGTGAACCGCGAAGTGGAGGTGCAACCGGGGCAGCCGCTGAGCCAGCGATCCCTGCTCAACACGCAGACGCGACTCTATAACCTGGGCATTTTCAGCCAAGTGGATACGGCGGTGCAGAACCCGGACGGAGCTGATCCGAAGAAGAACGTGCTGGTGCAAGTGCAGGAAGCGAAGCGATACACGTTCACATATGGAGTGGGTCTGGAGTTTCAGACGGGTCAGCCAACCGGATCGAACTCGCAGGGTGAGACCGGGGTGAGCCCGAGGGTTGGCTTTGACATCACCCGGCTGAACTTTTTGGGGAGGAATGAAACTCTTACATTTCAGTCGCACGTTGGCCGGCTGCAGCAGCGGGGGCTGGTCAGCTATACGATCCCGAAATTGCTCGACAGTGACAAGTGGAAGCTGATCTATACGGTCTTTTACGACAACAGTCTGGACGTTTCGACATTCACGTCACAAAGGCTGGAGGGGAAGATCGATGTGCGGCAGCAGATTGGGAACGCGGGGACGGAACCGGGTTCGCGGCCGGGGCCGAGTTCGATTACATATCGGTTCGATTTCCGGCGAGTAAAGGCGAGCAATTTTGCGACAGGGTTCTCTCCCGGCGAAATATCGCTGCTGTCACTTCCGGCGCGCGTGGGAGGTCCGGGCTTTACGTTCATTCGTGATAAGCGGGACAACCCACTCGAGAGCACGAAGGGGAACTACTTTACGTTGGATGGTTTTGCGGCGTCGAGCTACTTCGGTTCGGAGGCCGACTTCGGCCGGTTGCTGGCGCAGAATTCTACCTATCAGGCGTTTGGGGGGAAGGGGAGACCGGGCCATGAATATGTGTTCGCCCGATCAACCAGCATCGGCGTGCAGCAGCCGTTTCGAGGGACCTCCGTCAGGCCTCCGGGCGCCTGCCCGATCGATCCGAACACGAATGAGTCGCTTTGCGAAAAGATCACATTGATCCCGCTGCCCGAACAATTCTTTGCCGGGGGCGGCAACTCTCATCGGGGATTCGGGTTAAATCAAGCAGGTCCCCGCGATCCGACTTCCGGTTTTCCCGTGGGTGGTACGGCGCTGTTCGTGAACAATCTGGAACTGCGCTTTCCTCCGATTTCTTTGCCGTACCTCGGGGAAGGGTTCGGCTTTGCGATTTTTCACGATATGGGCAACGTGTTCACGGCGCCGCATGACATGTTAAAGGGGCTATTACGCTGGCACCAGGAGACTCCGCCGCAGTGTTTGCCGACAGATTCCGCATGTCTTTATCATTTCGATAACACAGGATTTGACTACACTTCCCACGCGGTCGGGGTGGGGGTGCGTTATAAGACTCCTATCGGTCCGCTGCGCTTTGACTTCGGGTACAATCTAAATCCAACGGCATACCTGCAATCGTTTACCGGCCAGACGTACCTGGTGCCGCAGCGTCTTCGGCATTTCAACGTATTTTTCAGCATAGGTCAGCCTTTCTAGGTGAGGAGAGTTCGCACGAGAGTTTGGGGAAAAGTTCGTCGAAGCATGGCGGCGGTGGCGGCGCTGGTGGTTCTGCTTGCGGTGGTTTCTTTGTGTCCGGCGGCCCGGGCCGAGGTGATCGATCGCATTGTGGCCACCGTGAACGGACACGTCATTCTGCAGAGCGACTGGGACGAAGCGCTGAGTTATGAGGCGTTGCTCAACGGCCGTACGCTGAACCAGTTCACCGAGGACGATCGACGCGCGGTGCTCGATCGCCTGATCGATCAGGAACTGCTGGGCGAGCAGATGAAGTCCGCCGCATTTCAACATGCAACCGAAGCTGAAGCCACCGCGCGGATCGCGGAGGCGCAGAAGTTGTATCCCGAAGGCGCGACTGCCGAGGGCTGGCAGTCGGTGCTGGCGCGGTTCGGGCTGACGGAAAAAGATCTGCTCGCACATGTGCGGCAGCAGATCGATGTGATGCGGCTGGTAGATGCGCACTTACGCCCTGGCGTGCAAATCGACTCCAAAACGATTGAAGCCTACTACCGGGAGAAATTTGTTCCGCAATTGAAGCAGGCCGGCGCCGGCGCAGTTCCCTTGTCCGATGTGTCGGGCAAGATCCGCGAACTGCTTACGGAAGAGAAGGTCAACGAGTTAATGGTTTCCTGGCTGCAGACGTTGCGCTCGGAGAGCAGGGTAAGCATGCCCGGCGTTGCCGGACCAGTCGCGGAGGGAGTGCAGACGCAGTGACCGAGCCCGCCGCCAGGCCTCGACGCTGGTGGAAATACCTGCTGATTGCCGCCGGCGGCTTCGTTCTTCTTCTGCTCGTCGGTCTCTGGTACACCACAACTGATTCTTTCCAGGCGTACGTCCGCGGGCGGATGGTCGAGGAAGTGGAGCGGATTACGGGCGGCCGCGCGGAAATCGGCAGCTTCCATATTGTTCCTTTCCACATGCAGGTCGAGGTGCGCAATATCACCGTGCATGGGAGCGAGGGCCCGAACGAGCCGGCGCTGGTGCATGCAGATCATCTTTATGCGCAGATGAAAGTGATTTCGTTCCTGCGCACGGAGTTCGGCTTTCACTCCTTGACCCTGGAACATCCGGTAGTGCACATTTCCGTCGCTCATGATGGAAGCACGAATATCCCGGCCCCGAAATTGGCGCGGCAGACTTCGCGGAATCCCCCAGTCGAGCAACTCTTCGCACTCTCAATTGATCACCTGTCGATGCGCGACGGCGAGTTGATTTGGGGCGATCGAAAAATCCCTCTCGATTTTGCGGTTCACGGAGCGGACCTGCAGATGGACTATTCGTTTCTGCGCGGACGGTACGAGAGCCGCCTCAGTCTGGGCAAGGTGGATACGGCCTTCGAAGATATGAGGCCATTTGCCTGGATGACGACGGTCGAGTTCAGCCTGGGGACGACGTTCGTCGATTTGAAGTCGTTGCAGTGGAGTTCGGGCCGGTCGCAGTTACAGGCGAGCGGGCGCATTACTGACTTCAGCAATCCACACATCGATGCGAGCTACGATGCGAGCATCGACCTCGGCGATGTGGCAGCGATTGTGCGCCGTCGTGATCTTCGTGAGGGCGTTGCTGAATTCAAGGGGTCGGGGCGGTGGTCACTCGATCGGTTCGAGACCTCGGGCGCCGCAGTGCTACGCGATGTGAGCTGGAAAGACGATGAGATTGCGTTCAGCCGGGCGAGCGCAACCACCGATTACGCGGTGAGCGATCAGCAGATCAAGTTGGCAAAGCTGCTGGGGAAGGTGTTTGGTGGGAGCATCGCGGGCGATGTGCAGATTGACAACTGGCTGCGCAGTATTCCTCCAGTGCCAGCGGGAAAAGTTAGAAAGGGATCGGAAAATTTTGCCGTGATCACCGCGGCGCGGCCACCGGCGAGGAAGGGAGAAAGGCCGCAATCACCGGGCGTGCAGGCCGGCGTCGTGCATCTGCGCCTGCGTGATGTCTCAGCCCGGGAAATGACGGCGGCGTTGGATGTGCCGGCGCATCCCCTGGGGCGATTTCATCCCGCCGGCTTTGCTTCGGGTTCGGTGGACGCGACGTGGAAGGGGTCAGCCAAGGAGGCCGACGTTTCTTTTGCGCTCGATGTGACCCCGCCTCCGCGACCCGCTGGCGGCGAATTGCCCATCACCGCTCACATGCAGGGTGTTTATCGCGGGTCGAGCGACAGCTTAGAACTTGCGCAGTTCAACGTCACGACGCCGGCTTCGCGCGTGCAGGCGGCAGGCGTGCTTTCGGATTCTTCGGCGGTACGCTTTTCGGTCACGACCTCGAACCTTGAAGAATGGCGGCCTCTCGTCGCGGCGCTGGGAGGACCTACGAACGTGCCGTTCCGCGTGAATGGCACGGCCAGCTTCAACGGCGTTGCGGGTGGAAGCTTTTCAGCTCCAACGCTGGCGGGGACGCTAGTTGCGCAAGACTTTGAATTCGCGATGCCCGCGACTTCGCGGACTGCAGAGCAGGAAGTGCATTGGGACGCGCTGGCGGCGAGCATTCAATTGTCTTCGCGCGAACTGGCGCTCCGCGGTGGCAGTTTGCGGCGAGGGGAAACCAGCGCCGATTTTGACGTGAGCGCGAGTCTGCAGAAGGGACAGTTCACGGAATCAAGTCCGTATAACGCGCGGGTCAACCTGCACAACGTAGATGTTGCGTCGACTGCGGCGCTGACTGGGTTCGACTATCCGGTGACCGGCACTGCGGACTTAACGGTGCAGATTAATGGAACGCGCGCGCATCCTCAGGCGCAGGGACACATCCACGCCGCGAATGCCTCGGTCTATGGCGAGGGAATTCAGACCTTCGATGCCGACCTGCGTCTCGCCGATGGAGAGACTGCTCTGAACCATATTCTTCTTACGCACCAGGACGCCGTTATCGACGGCAGCGCGGGCTATACACCGGCGACGCGCGGCTTCCGGCTCGACCTCAAAGGGGAGAACTTCGACCTGTCGCGCATTCAACAGATTCAGCTGGATCCGCTGCTACTGGAGGGGCGGGCCGACTTTACTTTGCAGGGATCGGGCACGCTCGATGCGCCAGTAATCAATACGGCTGTGCATGTGCGAGATCTGACGCTCGATCATGAACTCGCTGGCGGACTCTATTTCGAGGCGGACACAAAGAACGGCGAGCTGCATCTCACAGCGCACTCCGATCTGCCGCATGGTTCGGTTGTTGTGGACGGCAACGTCGAAATGCACGGTGATTATCCCGCAACGATTACCGCGCAAACGGATCACGTGGACCTCGACGCGCTTTGGCGGGCTTATCTTGGTCATCAGTTAACGGGACACTCCGCGGCGAGTGGAACCGTCACGTTGCAGGGGCCGATGCGTTATCCGAAGCAGTGGACGCTGAAGGGCGAGGGCAGCGACATCGTAGTCGAACTGGAGCATGACAAACTGCATAACGAAGGGCCGGCGCGGTTCACGTTCGACCATCAGACGATTCACATCGAACCGACACACATGGTTGGAGAAGGAACGGACATCACCGGGCACGGGGCGATCAGTTGGGCCGGCAGGCAAGAAATTAATCTCGCGGCAGACGGACAGATCGACCTCAAACTGGCTGCCATGCTTAACTCCGATGTCACGACGTCTGGTCTGATGTCTCTCCACATCAACGTGGGAGGCACGCTGGATGAGCCGCTTCCGCAAGGGACGATCCAGATCAAGGGTGGGGCGGTGACCTATGCCGGATTGCCGAGCGGCCTGAGCGAGATGAACGGTTCGCTGGTGTTTACGCGGGATCGAATTCATATTGAACAATTGTCGGCACGCGCGGGCGGCGGCACACTCGATCTTAAGGGCGATGCGACTCGCTACAACCGGGAGCTTAACTTCAATCTCACGGCGATCGGGAAAGATGTCAGGTTGCGCTATCCGCCGGGAGTCAGTTCCACCGCGACGGCTGAGTTGCATTGGGTGGGAGACCGTACGGCGTCCACGGTCTCGGGCAACGTTCTGGTCACTAAGCTGGCGGTGACGCCGGGGTTTGACTTCGGGTCTTATCTGGAACGAAGCCGGCAGTCGGCGTCAATTACGCCGGCCAACTCGCCGCTCTATAACGTGAAGCTGGATGTTGCCGTCCAGACTGCGCCGGAGTTGCAGATGAAGACCGCGGTGGCACGGCTTTCGGGCGATGCGGATCTGCGCTTGCGTGGTTCAGCCGCGCGGCCGAGCGTACTGGGAAGGGCCGACATTCTCGAAGGGGACGCAACCTTCAACGGCATCAAGTTCCGGCTAGAGCGCGGCGACATCACATTTGCCAATCCAGTCGCGATTGAGCCGCAAGTGAACCTGCAGGCAACGACGCATGTGCGCAACTACGATCTCGACGTGACGGTGACAGGAACGCCGGATCGCCTGAATGTGAACTATCGCTCAGAACCGCCGCTGCCGAAGTCGGACATCATCGCACTGCTGGCGCTTGGACGCACGAGCCAGGAGTCGGAGCAGTTGCAACAACAGTCGGGCCAGACGCTGTTCTCCGACGAGGCTACGAATCTGATCATCAACCAGGCGATCAATCAAACCGTGAGCAGCCGCATGCAGAAGCTTTTCGGAGTCAGCCGGATCAAGATCGATCCGCAGGGGCTGACGACCGAGACCAACCCGACGGCGCGCGGGCCGCAGGTGACGATCGAACAGCAGTTCGCCAACAACATTTCGCTAACCTACAGCACGAACGTCTCGCAGAGTTCGCAGCAGATCATTCAGGGCGAATATTACTTCACGCGGAATATCTCTGTGGTGGGCACGCGCGACCAGAACGGTGTGGTGAGCTTTGATGTGCGCATCCGCCGCCGCAGAAAATAGCCCCTACGACATAGAATGGTGGTCGCGGAGCGTGCATCCGCGATGGTCATGAGATTTCCTGGCGAAGCCGCATCGTCGTCGATATTGAGGCTGCGGATGGTCGAGTCGCAGTTGCGCGGACGCGGCATTGCCGACGAGCGCGTGCTTGGGGCTATGTTTCGAGTTCCGCGTCATGAGTTTACGCCCGCTCAGACTCGCAACCAGGCTTATGAAGATCATCCTCTGGGGATCGGCGAAGGGCAGACGATTTCTCAGCCATACATTGTGGCGCTGATGCTCGATGCGCTCGAGTTGAAGGCGGCAAACAGAGTGCTTGAGGTCGGAACGGGATCGGGATACGTGACCGCGTTGCTCGCCGAACTTGTCGCGCAGGTTTTCTCGATCGAGCGTCATGAGTCGTTGGCGAACGAAGCAAGAGAGTTGCTTGCTCGTATGGGTTACACGAACGTGAAGGTGATTGTTGGGGACGGCAGCCAAGGTTTTGCAGAGTGTGCGCCGTACGATGCGATTCTCGTTTCGGCGGCGGCACCTGAAGTTCCACCGGCGCTGATTGCGCAATTGGCAGAGGGCGGGCGAATGATTCTGCCCGTCGGTTCCGGGGAGTCGCAGCAGTTGCAGTTGATCTACAAGCGAAACGGAGAGGCGCAGATTGAGTTGCGTGAACCTTGCCGGTTTGTGCCGCTGGTCTCCGCGCGTAGCGGATACTGAGGGCTTCGATTTATCTGTATCCTTGCGTGGTGACCACGATCAATCGGCGGCCATCTCCTGTACCTGCGGCTCGATTTGAATGAGTTGCGATGGGGCAGATCCACGCAGTTCTGCTTCCAAGGCCGCGAGTTGAAGTTCGATTTCCTCGGATGCTTGGCGTTTGCGGATGACCTCGTCGCGATAACGGCGCAGGAAATAGTCGATGGTCTCGACGCGAATCCTGATCGAGCCCGAAGGCTTATTCTCGTCGAGATCCTTGAAGCAGAAGTATGGCGTGCCGGACTGCTCGATAATTCCTTCAATCACTCCATAGATGGGGGCGTCGTGCCCGCACTTGAAGCTTGAAACCTCGAGCGCCACAAGGTTCGGATGCCGCGCTGTGAATTTCGCAGCCCAGACTTTATGGTTCGTGCCGCAGGAATAGGAATTCTTCCAGGCATCGCTTATGTCGAGCGAGTGACTGATCGCGCCGGAGCGCACCTCGTCGCCAAAGAGACGTTCGAGCATGTCTTCGTCCAAGGGCAGCGTGTTCTGCGAGAAGATGGGATAGCACAACTTCTGGAACTCTTCCATGATCTCGTGATTCAGTCCTGGATCGTGGTGATAGGGCCGGCCTAACATCACGATGCCGATGCGGTCCTCGCGCTCGAGTTGGTCGAGAACTTCTCGCGCCCGGCGACGGATGTTGTTCTCATAATCGGCGAGCGCGTTGAAACCGACTTCAATCGCGCGGTCGTTTTCTTCCTGTGAGAGTCCGAGCATGGGCTGCCAGACCTGCAGCATCTGGTGGGCGAAAAGTTTGCGATCTGCGAAGTTCAGCACGGGAAGTTATGACCAATACCATGGTCCAATTGTTTCGGCTGCATCGTTCTGGTGTGATTGTTTTCGCAGCGGCGCGGTGACAGGCAACGCGGCTTCCCATGCAAGGGGCATAAGGGATCCGAGGGAAACGCGTCCGCAGGGTCGTGTTCAGAAGGTACTTTGCCCCCGCAATATAGTTACGGACATCAAACAAAAAGAATTCATAGGAGGAGTCATGGCGACACTGAGAGTTGCGCCGAAAACAAAAGTAGGACTGATGATGGCGGCACAGATTTCCAAACCAGGAGGCGACTTCGAAATCGTCAAGCGAGAAACTCCAGAGCCAGACGCAGGTGAGGTACGGATCAAGGTATTGGCGTGTGGAGTTTGTCACAGTGACGTGCTTACAAAAGAAGGGATGTGGCCGGGAATCCAGTACCCGCGCGTCCCGGGGCATGAAGTGGCTGGCGTCGTCGATAAAGTAGGCGACGGTGTAGGCGAGTGGGAGGTGGGGCAACGCGTGGGCGTCGGTTGGCACGGCGGACATGACGGCACGTGTCGCGAGTGCCGGCGTGGAGATTTTCGAAATTGCCGCAACGCGAAAGTTTGTGGCATCAGCTATGACGGCGGGTACCAGCAGTACATGATCGCTCCGGCGGAGGCGCTGGTGTCGATTCCCGAAAGCCTGCGTGACGCCGAAGCCGCGCCGCTGCTGTGTGCTGGCATTACGACGTACAACGCGTTGCGACACAGTGGCGCCATGCCCGGCGATCTGGTGGCGGTGCAGGGAATCGGTGGGCTCGGGCATTTGGGCGTTCAATTTGCGAGCAAGTTCGGATACAAGGTAGTCGCGATTAGTCGCGGCGGTGAAAATGCGTCGCTCGCAAAGAAACTTGGGGCGGCGGTGTACATCGACAGTCAGGCGACGAACGCGGCCGAGGAGTTGCAAAAACTGGGCGGAGCACGGGTCATTCTGGCGACAGCGCCGAGTTCGAAAGCGATGTCTGAATTGATCAATGGTCTGGGGCCGAACGGCGAACTCATGGTGATTGGCGCGGCAGCCGATCCGATCGAGGTCACGCCGCTGCAACTGATTAATGGAAGCCGGACGATTCAGGGATGGGCCTCGGGAACGCCCGCCGATTCAGAGGACACGCTGCAGTTTGCGGAATTGAGCGGAGTGCGGGCGATGATCGAAACTTATCCGCTCGAAAAAGCGGGCGAAGCCTATGCACGCATGCTGAGTGGCAAGGCGGAATTTCGCGTTGTTTTGACGATGTGAAGCGACCAAGAAGTGAAGCCGCACACGAAAATCTAGAGCAGAGGAGGACATGAGTTATGTCACATCATTATTCTGGCCCCGACCTTAGCTTCCCTCACGGGGACGCACGCCTCGACCTTACTGACCTGTATGCTTTTCCCAAGCCCGGGGACCCAGGCAAATCGATCCTGATTATGAACGTGCATCCGTCCGTAGGTTTCAACCCAGCCGGACCCACGACAGACGACCCCTTCGCAACCGATGCGGTGTACGAACTGAAGATTGATACCAACGGCGATCTCGTTGCCGACATCGCATACCGGGTCCGCTTCACTTCAGCCAAAGCAGGAACGCTGACCGCGACCGTGTGCCGTGTTGAAGGCCAGCAGGCCGCGGGTATCGGCGACGACGGGCATACGATCATGGAGGGAGCCCCGGTCTCGACCGGTTACGAGGCACAGGTGACGGAGGCGGGGGACTACCGCTTCTTCGCCGGCTGGCGCAGCGATCCTTTCTTCTTCGACACGTTGGGCGCGCTGAACAATCTGCAGTTCACCGGGGACGACTTCTTCGCCGAGAAGGACGTGTGCAGCATCGTGCTGGAAGTACCCAACGCCGCCCTAGGATCTGGAAAGATGGGTCTATGGCATCGCACGGTGGACGGCGCGAGCGGGCAATGGGTTCAGGCGGACCGCGGCGCGCTGGCTTCCCAATCCGTGTTTCTTCCGGGCGACCACCAAGCGGACTACCAAGCTGCGCAGCCGGCGGACGATGCCCGCTTCATCGCCGTCTTCGCGCACTCTCTAGAGCATACGGGTGGATATGCGCCAGAGGAGGCAAAGCAAGCGGCAGCGATTTTGCTCCCCGACATTCTCCCTTATGATCCGAGCAAACCGGCGTCCTACCCGACCAATGGACGCACGCTGTCAGACGACGCAATTGATGTCTTTCTTTCCATTCTTACCAACGGAAAGATCACGCGGGACAATGTCGGGCCTCACACGGACCTGCTCACCTCGTTCCCCTATGTCGGCGCGCCGCACAAGGTCCGCTCTGCGCAACTAGTCGCCGCCTAACCCATCGGAAAGGAGATCGCATGGAGTATCTGACTCTTTATCGCACGAAGCAAATTGATGGGATGTCCATTTTTTACAGAGAGGCTGGCGCGAAGGATGCGCCGACGATTCTCCTGTTGCATGGGCTTCCGTCTTCCTCGCGGATGTTCGAGCCGTTGTTCGCCCGGCTGTCCGATCGCTATCACCTCGTCGCGCCCGATTATCCGGGCTTCGGTCACAGCGACTGGCCGGATCCGAAAAAATTCGCGTATACGTTCGATCACTACGCGGAGATCATGAGTCGCTTCACGGAGGCGATCGGGCTTTCGCGGTACACACTCTACATGCAGGACTATGGCGGGCCAGTTGGATTCCGCATGGCGCTGGCGCATCCCGATCGCGTTGAGGCTTTGATCGTTCAAGATGCCGTCGCACACAATGAAGGCTTGGGCGCGAACTGGGCGACGCGGCGGGCATTTTGGGCCGATCGTCCGGCGAATGAGAGCGCACTGCGGACGAACCTGCTGTCGCTAGCGACCACACGCACGCGGCATGTGGGAAGTGATCCGAATGTGGACCGCTATGATCCGGATCTGTGGACCGATGAGTTTGCATTTCTGAGCCAGCCGGGCCAGGGCGATATTCAAAGTGACCTGTTCTACGACTACCGGACGAATGTTGATTCTTATCCGAAGTGGCAAGCGTGGATGCGGGAGAGGCAGCCTCGTCTGCTGGTGGTCTGGGGCAAGCATGATCTGTCGTTCGATCCCGGCGAACCGGAGCGCTATCGCAAAGATGTTCCGAACGCTGAAGTACACGTGCTTGAGGCAGGCCATTTCGCGCTCGACACGGCTGCGGATGAGATCGCGGCGTTGGTGCAAGGCTTTATGGATTCTGCGCGCGCAGACGCGCGGCCGCGTCGCGTTGGCTGAGTCGCTCTACAAAGTTCGGATGCGAATCATTGAAACGTAAAGGGGTGTGCCGCATCAAAGGGGCCGAGGGTGTTCCATGCGAGCTGACATTGTTCCTGGCGCAGTTTTCCCAGACTACGAGTTATCCGACCACACTGCGAAACGACGGAAACTTTCTGAACTTCAAGGGCCACATCCGATGGTCCTCGTGCTGGGCCGCGGAGGTTTTTGCCCTAAGGACCGGCGGCAAGCGGAAGGGCTGGTTCAGTTGCATCGCGAGCTTGAGGTTGCGTACTGCCGGCTGGTCACGATCAGCACCGACAATATCTCTGAGACAGCCGAGTATCGCAGTGGCGTCGGCGCGCACTGGCCGTTCCTCTCCGACGCGGGTCGCATGATTCAAAAAGATCTCGATATCGCCGAATACACCGACCCAGTCCACAATCCGATGATTCCGCATGTGATTGTTCTTGAGCCCGGTTTGGTTATTTACAAGGTCTATAACGGCTACTGGTTTTTCGGCCGACCGACGGTAGAGGATCTTCGCCAGGACTTGCGCGCGGTTCTTAAGAAGTGCCGGCCAGACTGGGACATCACGACGCCTGAACTCAGAGCCGCGTGGCAGCAAGGTCGCAAGGAACTTTTCTATCCGTACGGCAAGACGTTCGTCCAGACGCTAGGCGAACAGGATTAGATTTTCCCGCAGGCGAGCATTCGCTGGGCAGGGTGTCTGCTGCATCTGAGGCCGTTCGAAAAGGCTCTTTATGTCAGATAAGAAAACAGCGATCGTCACAGGAGCGTCCGGCGGTATCGGCGCTGGCTTGGTTGAGGCCTTCTTAAAGGCCGGGCACAACGTTGTGGCCACATCTTTGAGCGTCACTCACGTGTTGAGCGCGTCGCCGAGCCTGGCTGTGGTCGACGGCGATATCGGGAAGGTGGAGACCGCTGCCAAAGTTGTCGATGCGGCGATTCAGCAGTTCGGAAGCATCGATATTGTGGTGAACAACGCCGGTATCTACCGCAGCAAGGCTTTTACGGAATATACGACGGAAGACTTCAATGCGCTGGTTTCGACGAACCTGCTGGGGTTTCTGCATGTTACTCAGCTCTCGGTAAAGCAAATGCTGAAACAGAAGTCTGGAAGCGTTGTGACCATTTCTGCGGCGCTTGCCGATCAGCCGGTCGCAGGCATCAACGCGTCGGTGTCGATGATGACGAAGGGTGGATTGAATACGATGACCCGGAGTCTTGCGATCGAGTATGCAAAGGAAGGGATCCGGTTCAACGCCGTCGCTCCCGGGGTTGTGGATACTGCGCTGCACAAGGATGATCCGAAGGATTCTTCTAAGGCAAGACAGCCCATGGCGAAAATTGCGCAGGTTGCAGATATTGTCGGCGCGGTTCTTTACCTGACACAGGCAGGCCAGGTGACTGGAGAAGTGCTGCACGTGGATGGCGGCGCTCACGCTGGTTGCTGGTAGAGATCTGCTGATCTCCCCTGTGGCGAAGAGCGCCCGTGCGATCCCGCAATGGGGCCAAGATGTGCCAACTCTTCGAGCGCGGAATTTCGCTTCATGCGCGTTCGTTCCTTCTATAATGCTGCGACTGAGTTTTGAGGACTTCCTGCCATCCTCCTGGCCGAAGAGCGTAGACGCGTTTTCAGGAGAGCGGAAACCTGCACAAACTTCGCAATCAATGCAGATGAACGCTCATACGATGAAGCCGTTCTGTCTGGCAATCGCCGCGGCTGCTACGGTTTTTGCCAACGGGTGCTCGAGTTCGCAAGCTAACAGCGCGAATGCGGGCTTTTCCAAGTCCGTGCCGGTGCACATTTATACCGTGACTCAGGAAGTTACGCGACGCCAGGTGCAGGCGGTGGGTTCGCTTTTTGCGCTCGAGGAAAGCACGCTGAGCGCGCAGGTGGAAGGTCGCGTCGACAAAGTGCTGGTTGATGTTGGCGACGTCGTGACCGAGGGTCAACCCCTCGTTGTTCTCGACCCAAGAGAACTGGAGTTCGAAGTGGAACGCCAGCGGGGATTGGTGAGACAAGTGCGGGCTCAACTGGGCATCGGTCCGACGGACCCGCCGCCTGCGGATCCGAAACAATTGGCTTCGGTGCAACGCGCTCAGGCTGACCTGTTCGATGCCGATCAAAAGTACGGCCGGGCGAAGGAGATGTTCAAGGCCAGCCTGATTTCCCAACAACAGTTCGACGAAGTCGAGAGTCGCTATCAGAGTGCGGCTGCAAGTTACGATCTGGCGTTGCAAGAGGTCAACCGGCTGAAGGCTCTGTTGATTTCGAGTGAGGCGAGTGCGGGCCTGGCTGAGAAAAAGCTCTCGGATGCCACGATTCGCGCTCCGTTTCCGGGTGCCGTAGAGAAGAGAAGTGTTCATCCGGGAGAATATTTGCGGCTTCAGAGTCCGGTGATGGTGATAGTGAGAACGGATCGGCTGCGCGCACGACTGGCTGTTCCAGAGCGCTGGGCTGGCTGGATTAAGGATGGGACCGAGGCTGACCTTCACGTAGAAGCTTTCCCCGGAGAAACGTTTGAAGGGCATATTTCGCGAATCGACCCGACAGTCTCGCAGGATTCGCGCACATTCGAAGCCGAGACTTTGCTCGACAACACAAAGGGTGAGCTGAAGCCGGGCTTTTTCGTGCAGGCCTCCATGCCCAGCGAGAAAGAAGACAAAGCGATTTTTGTGCCCGAGGCTGCGGTCAATTACCGCTACGGTGTTTACAAAGTGTTTCTGGTGAAGGGAGACCGCGTCACCGAGAAACAGGTCGTGTCGGCGGGACAGACGGAAGACCAGCGAGGCCAACGGTTTGAAGTGGCGGAAGGATTGAATCCGGGAGACCGCGTGGCAGTGGCTGTCTCCGGAGACTTGCACGACGGCGATACGGTTCAGGAGCAACTCGGCGGGGCCTCGCCGGCCACAAAGTGAACCCGCTTTGAGCGTTTCTATCCATCCATGAAAATAGCCGAGACCTGCGTAAAACATCCCGTGTTCACCGTGATGTTGATCGCATTTCTGCTGACACTCGGCATTTTCTCCTATCGAGGTTTGGCGGTCGATCTATTTCCCAAGGCTGATCCTGCGACCGTCGATGTACAGGTGCAGCTGCCCGGAGCCACACCCGAAGAAATGGTCACGGGAATCGTGTTGCCGCTGGAGGATGCGATCTCCTCGGTCAGCGGTATCGATGAGATGACCGTGTACACGTCGGAGGGAATGGCGGACATTACGTGCACGTTCGTTCTGGAGCGCGATATTGACGGCGCAGCGCAGGATATTCGCGAGAAAGTAGCGGGTGCGGCGAATCTGCTGCCGCGCGAGACGCTTCCCCCGGTCATCACGAAAGAGGATCCTCAGTCCGATCCGATCATGACCCTGCTGGTCAGCGGCCCCGTCAGCCGCCGGGAGTTGACGGAAATCGCCGATAAGCAAGTGCGCCGGGCGATTCAGACGGTGGATGGCGTGGGCAGCGTGGAACTGAATGGCGGGCAGCTGCGCCAGATTCGAGTGCTGCTCGATGCCCAGAAGCTGACGTCGCACAACTTCACCGTGCTCGATGTGCGGGAGGCCCTACAGCGCGAGAATATCGAAGCGCCGGGTGGACGCATGATTGTGGGTCCTCAGGAACTGGGTCTGCGAACACTGGGGCGCGTGACCTCTGCCGACCAGTTCAGCCAGATTGTAGTTGGCACGCGCGGGGGCATCCCGGTTCGAATTCGAGATGTGGCGAAGGTGGAAGACGCGGAGCAGGAACTACGCACATGGGCCGCATTGTTCGGGAAGGGAAATCCTGGACAGGATGTGGTCGGCATTCAAATCCTGCGCCAGTCCGGCGCGAACACAGTGCGCGTTGCGGATGACGTGCGCCACCAAATTGAACTGTTGCGCTCGCAGATGCCACCGGGAGTGCAGTTGCGCATCGTGCACGATATTTCTGACTTCATTAAAGCGTCCGTTCACTCGCTCATCGAGCATTTGATTCTGGGAAGCATTTTCGCCAGCGCGATCGTGTGGTTGTTCATCCGGAACTGGCGAGCAGTGCTGATCGCTGCGGTCGCCATCCCGAGTTCGATTATTGCGACTTTCACGCTGATGCGCGGGATGGATTTTTCGCTCAACAACATGACCCTTCTGGCGCTGACTTTGGCGGTGGGCATTGTTATTGACGACGCGATTATCGTGCTGGAAAACATTTTCCGGTTCATGGAAGACAAGGGACGCGACCGCGTTCAGGCAGCGATTGAGGCGACCCAGGAAATCGGGCTGGCGGTCATGGCGACAACGCTCTCGCTGATCATCATCTTTCTTCCCATCGCCTTCATGACCGGATATGCGAGGAAGTACGTGAACTCTTTCGGTTGGACGATGGCGATGGCGATTCTGGTTTCGCTTCTGGTCGCTTTCACTCTGACGCCGATGATGAGTTCGCGCCTTTTGAAAGTGGATGCAGGGAGCAGGAAATCACACTCGCGAGGATTCCTGCACTCTGTCGAAGAGATTTACATGAGGATGCTGCGCTGGTCGCTGGCTCATCGGCCGGTGCTGGTCATGATCTGTCTCGCGACCTTTCTTTCGACGTTTGGCTTGTATCGTTTGGTGGGACGCGATTGGATTCCAGCCGACGACCAATCCGAACTGCAAAGTTCGTTCACGCTGCCCGAAGGAACTTCTCTGGAGAAGACGAGCGAGATTGCCTCGGATATGGCGCGCCACATTTCGGACCTGCCGGGAGTGGCATTTGTGCAAGGGTACACTCACGGGCCGACTAACCACGCGCATCTGTTTATTGGACTCGTGCCGCGCGGCCAGCGCCGATTCACCCATGCGCAGTTGGCGACGCAGGTGCGCGCCATTCTCGCGAACTATCACAACGCCACGTATAGCGTTCGTCTGCCTTCCGTGCTGGGAGGCGAGATCTATTTCCCAATCTCCGCGGTGATCCGAGGCCCAGATCTCAATCAGCTCGCCGAAATCAGCAAGAAGGTCGCCAACCGGATGCGGAATTATCCGGATCTGGTCGACGTGAACCCGAGCCTGAATCTGAACACTCCCGAACTGCAAGTAAAAGTCGACCGGCAACGCGCCGCCGACATGGGCGTTCGCATGACCGACATTAGTGACTCGGTGCGATTGTTTTATTCCGGCGAAGACGAGATCACGCGGTTCAAGGAAGGATCCGAGCAGTATCCGGTTACGATGCAGCTACTACCGGAGCAGCGCGACAATCCCGACGTTCTCAATCGGATGATGGTTCCGTCGGCAAAGCTGGGACAAGTGCGGCTGGAGAACATCGCGAGCATCGGGAGAGGTTTCGGACCCGCGACTCTTTGGCGATATAACCGCGAGTTCGAGGTGAGCGTGTATGCGAACGTCAGCTCCGGCTATCCCCTCGACTTGGCGGCGGCACACACCATACAGTCGATCCAGGAGGTCGGTTTGCCGCCGGGCTACTCCTATGTATTCTCCGGGCAGGTGAAGGTTCTTGAGGAGACGACGTGGAATCTCTTGCTGGCGATGCTGCTGGCTTCCATCTTTATGTACATGGTGCTGGCGGCTCAGTTTGAAAGTTTTTCTTATCCCTTCATCATCATGCTGACGCTTCCGCTGAGCGTTCCGTTCGCTCTCTTTTCTTTGTGGATTACGGGCCGCGCCTTGAGTCTGTGGAGCGCGTTGGGGATGTTCCTGCTGTTGGGAATCGTAAAGAAGAACGGAATTCTGCAGGTGGACTACACGAATCGCCTGCTTGCGACGGGCATGTCGACGCGAGAGGCAATTCTCGAAGCCAACAGGGTGCGGTTGCGCCCGATTCTGATGACTACATTCTCCATCATTGCCGGATTGATCCCGGTTGCTGTCGGCATCGGAGCGGGGTCAGAACAACGCGCATCGATCGCAGTTACCATCATTGGCGGTCAGAGCCTTTGCCTCTTGCTGACACTGCTGGTCGTCCCCGTGGCCTATTCTTATTTCGCCGAATTTGAGGCCCTGCCGTGGGGAGAGTGGATCGGCCGAGTCTTCAAAGTGTAGCCATCGCCCAGGTTTCTTTTTCTCTGCGAACGTCCCGAGTAGGTCGGGATTGAAATAGAAGCCTCGTCCTTTCGAGGCCCGTGCAAGTATCTTGAGCGCGCGAATCGAGAAAGAAACTCTATCGCGGCAAACGGATCGGCAAGAACTGCATCAATCTAGAGGTGCCGCCACAAGTGTCGTTGTCAGAATGCTCGGCAGAAATCGATCCGGGGAATTCGGGGGAGAGTGGTGCCTCTCGCTGGCCTGCTATCCAGGATTACGCCATCATCGGCGACTGTCGTTCTGCTGCGCTTATATCCCGGCAGGGATCGATTGACTGGCTTTGCTGGCCCAGATTCGACAGCCCCCCGATCTTCTCGGCGATTCTGGATCAAGAGCGTGGGGGGTACTGGCGAATCTCCCCGGTGGCGCCTGAAACGATCACTCGCAAATACATAGAGGATTCCAATGTGCTTGAGACCCATGTATTGGGTCGATCAGGCAAGGCCGTGCTCGTCGATGTGATGGCGAGTGCACCTTATACTTCACGGCGGATTGGATTGTTGCCCGATCACGAAGTCATCCGGAAAGTGACTTGTATTACAGGAGAAATGGAGTTCGAGATCGAGTTTCGCCCACGGGTGGATTACGGAAGAGCAGGCGTCCGCCTCTGCGAGTTGGGAAAACTGGGGCTCCGTTTTGTTGTGGGTAAGGGCGCCTATTGGCTGCGGAGCAGCACGCCTCTGACTGTTGACGGTGGCGGCGTGCGCGGGAGGGCGACCTTGCGCGCTAACGAGACGCTTCGCTTTTCGTTAAGCTATTCGGAGGAAGCGCCTGCGGTTCTGACTCCGCTCGATGCGTCACTGGATGCGCGAATCGAGCATGCGATAGCTACCTGGCAGCAATGGGGCCGGAACGCCAACTATGACGGTGCTTACAGGGATTCCGTAATACGCAGCGCGCTGGCTCTTAAGTTGCTGACTTATGCCCCTACGGGCGCGATTATTGCCGCTCCGACAACATCTCTTCCGGAACACGTTGGGGCGAGTTTGAACTGGGACTATCGCTATTGCTGGCTGCGCGATGCTTCATTTACGATCCGCGCCCTGCTCGAGTTGGACTATTGGGATGAAGCCGAAGATTTTCTGGAGTGGATGCTGCAGGCAACGCGGCTTACGCAGCCAAAACTCAGAATCTTGTATACGATCTACGGCGACAAGGCTCCGGTGGAACGGGAACTGGAATGTCTGAGCGGCTATCGAGAGTCGCGTCCTGTGCGGATCGGCAATGCCGCCCGTGATCAATTGCAACTCGACGTTCATGGCGAAGTCATCGATGCGGCGGCGCAGTTTGCGTTCCATGGCGGCCACCTCGATCGGGAAATGCAGAAGACTCTGATCGGCTTCGGAAATTATGTGGTGAAAAACTGGGATCAGCCGGATGAAGGCATCTGGGAGCCCCGCTCGGGACGGGAGAACCATACCCACTCCCGACTCTTGTGTTGGACTGCGATGGACCGGCTGGCCCGTCTTAGCGAACGTGGCTTGTTGCGGGGAGCGCCGGTGGATGTCTACAAGCAGCAGTCGGACTTGATCCGGCGGCAGATCGAAACACGCGGATGGAATGAGCGACTGCAAAGCTACGTCAGCGTGCTCGACGGGGACGAACTCGACTCCAGCTTGTTGTTGCTCTCGTGGTATGGCTTCGAGCAAGCCGATTCGGCGAGGATGCGCAGCACGTATCGAGTTATGCGCGAATCCCTGGGAACGCCCGACGGGCTGCTCTACCGCTATCGCAAAGAGAAATTAGAAGGGGCATTTGCAATCTGCTCTTTCTGGGAGGCAGAGTATCTCGCGTTGGGCGGAGGTTCGCTGGATGAGGCGCAACAATTGTTTGCGCGGTTGATGAAATACTCGAACGACCTGGGCTTGTACGGCGAAGAGATAGATCCGAACAGTGGAGCGGCATTGGGAAACTTCCCGCAGGCCTTTACGCATGTAGGTCTCATCGGAGCAGCCTTGTCTATTCGCGCGCGAGAAAAAGGGGAAAAGCAACTGGCACATCGCCCACCAACCGCAACGGCACACTCATCATCAGAGGTTCGGTCATGAACTGGACGAGCTGGTTGCTTTCAGGTTTTGTGGCGACGCTTGCGCTGTCGACTCTGTTGTCGACCAGTCATGGCTTGGGTCTCACACGAATGAATCTGCCTTATTTGATCGGGACATTTGTTACTCCGGAGCGGGAAAAGGCAAGGGTCTACGGATTCTTGATTCATCTTGTGAATGGGTGGGTATTCTCCATCCTGTACGTCTTGATTTTCGAAGCGCGCCACATGGCGAACTGGTGGTTTGGAGCGCTGCTGGGGGTGGCGCATGCGCTTTTGGTGCTCACGGTTGTCATGTCATTGATGCCGGGCATCCATCCGCGAATGGCAAGCGAGCAGCATGGACCGAATGCAAACCGGCAGCTCGAACCGCCGGGGTTCATGGCGCTGCATTATGGAATTCAGACGCCGGTGTCAGTTTTTCTTGCACACGCGGCGTTTGGCGCAATACTAGGGTCGCTCTACCGACTTGCAACATAGAGTTCGACACTCAGTTTGTCGAAGGTCGGGGCGTTGAACTTGGGCGTTAGCACTTTCCCAAACCGCCCTAGCCGTACCGGCAGTCCAGTGGCAAATGAGATCATTCTTTCCCGCCACCCTCGTTTCGCGTAGCATTTTCGATTAATCTTTCAACCACGGAGTACGTGAGGGGCCTTTGTCACTCAAACAGGACGCGCTTTGGTACAAGAACGCTGTTATCTATCAGGTCCACGTGCGCGCGTTCTATGACAGCAACGGAGATGGTATTGGCGACTTCGAGGGGCTTGCCCAGAAGCTCGACTATCTGCGCGATCTGGGAATCGACGCCATCTGGCTGATGCCCTTCTTTCCTTCGCCGTTGCGCGACGATGGTTACGACATCTCCGACTACAGATCGGTTCACCCGATCTACGGAACGCTCGAGGATTTCAAGCGGTTTTTGGCGGCGGCCCACGAGCGTGGCATCAGAGTCATTGTGGAAATGGTGTTGAATCATACTTCCGATCAGCATAGCTGGTTTCAGGAATCGCGCAGCTCTCGAGACAATCCGCGCCGAGACTGGTACGTGTGGAGCGATACCGACGAACGCTATGAGGAAGCGCGGATTATTTTTGTGGATACGGAGCTATCGAACTGGGCATGGGATCCGGTATCGAAAGCCTACTATTGGCACCGATTTTTCAGCCACCAGCCGGATCTCAACTACGACAATCCGGCGGTTCGGGACGAGATGTGGGATGTGATGAAGTTGTGGCTGGAAATGGGCGTCGACGGGTTTCGGCTGGATGCCGTGCCGTACTTGATCGAACGCGACGGAACTTCCTGTGAGAATCTGCCGGAGACGCATGGGATCATTAAGGAACTCCGCGCAAAGCTCGATGCTGAGTTTCCGGGCCGAATGCTGTTGGCCGAAGCGAATCAATGGCCCGCCGATTTGCGTCCTTACTTCGGCAATAACGACGAGTTTCACATGGCATTTCATTTTCCTCTCATGCCTCGAATGTTCATGGGATTGAAACTCGAGGACCGCAAGCCGATCACCGAGATTTTGCAGCAGACTCCGGAGATCCCGCCGACGTGCCAATGGGCGCTGTTCCTTCGCAACCACGACGAACTGACGCTCGAGATGGTGAGAGATCTGGAACGCGATTATATGTATGACAGCTACGCTCGCGACAGGACGATGCGGCTGAATCTGGGTATCCGGCGCCGGCTGGCTCCGTTATTGGACAACGACCGAAGGCGCATCGAATTGATGAACGGGATGCTGATGTCCCTGCCGGGCACTCCCATCATCTATTATGGCGATGAAATCGGAATGGGGGACAACGTTAACCTGGGTGACCGCAACGGTGTACGCACCCCCATGCAATGGAGCGGGGGATGGAACGGCGGATTTTCAACGGCGGATCCTGAGAGCCTGTATTCGCCGTTGCTGTTGAATCCCGTTTACGGCTTTCAGGCGATCAATGCAATGTCGCAGAAGCGCAGCGAGCATTCACTTTTGTCGTGGATGCAGCACGTTATCCGCGTTCGCAAATCCACGCCGCTGTTTGGTTCGGGATCCATCGAATTTTTATATCCACCCAACCACCGCGTGCTGGCATATGTGCGCCAACTGGACGGCCAGGCGATTCTGGTTGTGAATAATCTTTCGAGTTCTGCTCAGGCGGTTGAATTGGACTTACGCCGGTATAAAAGAAGTATCCCGATTGAGATGTTTGGCGGAAACCTGTTTCCGCGAATCGGAGATGCCCCCTACCTGTTGACAATGGGTCCCTACCAGTTCTACTGGTTTCGGTTGCGGCGGATTTAGGCGAGTGGTTGCGGCGGAGGCCGATGGCAGAGGAAAGCATACTGACCGACGATTTCATTCGCCAACTGATTAACGTTGGAGAAGTCGACGTACTTGTCGCAGTGCCCACGCACAACAATGCAAAGACGGTAGGGGCTGCCATAAAGGCGATCCAAGCCGGGATTCTAAAGTCGTTTCCGCGAGAGCGAGCTGTCATTATCAATGCTGATGGCGGATCTACAGATGGGACCCCGGAGGTAGTAACCGGCGCATCGATCGATGACGTGCACGCTTTTGGCGAATACACGCTGCGGACGCTCCACTGCATAAGCACGCAATATGCGAGCACTCCATCGACAGCAACGGCGCTGCAAACAATTCTGGCTGCCGCCGAGTTACTTCGAGCGAAAGCCTGCGCTGTGATCTCACCCGAGTCGACGGCCATCGAAGCCGGGTGGATCTCGGCGCTGCTCCGCCCGGTATATCGTGAGAATTTCGATTTCGTCGCGCCGATTTACCAGAGGCACAAGTTCGAGGGTGTTCTGCTCAGCAATCTGGTTTATCCGATGACACGCGCTCTTTATGGGCAGAGGGTGCGCGAGCCATATGCGGCGGATTTCGGCTTCTCCGGTCGCCTGGGGAGCCGGTTCTTGAACCAGCAGAACTGGCAACTGGAGTCGGAGCGGTACGATCCGAGAATGGGGATCACGGTAACCGCGCTTACGGAAGGCTACCGAGTATGCCAGACCTTTTTAGGGGCGAGAGGCCGGGCAGAGCGCCAATCGAGAGATCTGGTGCACGCGATGCGCCAGACCATCGGAATTCTCTTTGCTTCGCTGGAACCACACTTCGAGATCTGGAGTACGACGAATGGCTCGCAACCGGTTGCCACGGTAGGAACCGGTTGCGAGGTCACCCTCGATCCAGTTCGAGTGAACCGAAAGCAACTCAAGCAGATGTTTTCCGCTGGCGTTGCGGAATTGGGCTCGGTGCTCAATTCGATCCTTACGACGCCCACGTTGGATGAGTTGAAGCGAATCGCAAGTCTGGCCGAAGAAGATTTTTACTTTCCAGCGGAGTTGTGGGTGAAGACGATCTATGAATTTGCCGCTTCGTACTACAAGTCTGTGATAAGCCGGGACCACATTTTGCAAGCCCTGGCGCCCCTTTATCGCGGACGAACGTTCACCTTCCTGACGGAAAACCGCAGCGGTTCGGCGGAAGACGTGGAGAGCAATATCGAAAGCCTGTGCCTGGAGTTCGAGCGATTGAAGCCATACCTGCTTGAACTCTGGAAGGGCGGAAAGTGAGACAACGATGCGGGAAATTATCACCAACGAATTGACTCAAGCCGCACAAGAGATGTTCAGACAATTCGCACACCTCCTGCCACGACTGATCGTGATGTTGATACTTGTGTTCGTGGGATGGGTGATTGCGTATGTTCTGAAGGCGATTCTGCGCAGCATCCTGAGATTCGCAAAGTTCGACAGGCTTTCCGAAAAGGCGGGAGCATCACAACTTCTGAATCAGGCTGCTCTTCCAACGTCAACAGAACTTGTGAGCCGGCTAGTGTTCTGGGTGGCCTGGGTGGGTTTCATTATGATGGGCCTGAGCGTCCTTGGGATTGGAGGTCTGCAGGAGCACATTGCGAGGTTCTTCCTGTACCTTCCGCGGCTGTTCGTGGCATTGCTGATTCTCTTCTTCGGTTTATTGACTGCAAGCTTCTTTTCGCGTGCCGCGCTGCTGGCAGCAGTAAACGCCAATCTGCCGTCTCCGCGTTTGGTCAGTGTTGCGATCCGCACACTCGTCATCATTTTCATTCTGTCGATGGTGTTCGAAGAATTGGGATTGGCCGAAGACACCATGATTCTGGCTTTCGGGATCGCCTTCGGGGCGGCGATGCTCGGCTTCGCAATTGCCTTTGGCCTTGGCGGGAAGGATATGGCGAGAGACTTTCTTCAGAAGCGGCTTGTGCGGAAGAAGAATGACAAGGAAGATGAACCCTCTCCGCTGTGAGGCGATGCTAGATGTTCTTCATTGAATCGGCGATCACGAGAATCATCTTTCGTTGATGCGTGTGTTTTTGCGTTATCCTGAATTGGCCGGGCTGCCGCTATAGCCGCCATACATTCGAGCATGGGATTCTCTCGCGCCAGCGGTATTCTGCTTCACCCTACTTGTCTTCCCGGACCTTATGGCGTCGGCGACTTCGGCTCAGAAGCATTCGCTTTCGTCGATTTTTTGCGAGAGGCCGGACAGAAATGGTGGCAGGTGCTTCCTCTGAATCCTACCGGCTACGGTGATTCTCCTTTCCAATGCTTCTCGGCGCGAGCCGGCAACCATCTCCTGATCAGTGTTGAAAAGCTCAAAGAGAAAGGAGTTCTCGATGCTGCCGATCTGCGCGAGCAGCCCGCTTTTCCAGAGGATCATGTCGAGTTTGAGAGCGTGATCCGATGGAAAACGGTTCTGCTGAGGAAAGCTGCGTCTCGGTTCATGAGCGGCGCGATCGGCGAAGAAAGGCGGGCATTCGATGACTTCTGCAGTAGCAATGTGGCGTGGCTGGACGACTATGCGATTTTCATGGCGTGCAAGGAAGAACAGCAGGATGTTGCCTGGAACGAATGGCCCGATGACATCGCCCGCCGCCTGCCTGCCAGCTTGGACGCGGCGCGGGATCGATTGAAAGACTCTGTGCTGGCAGCCCAGTATTGGCAGTTCGAATTCTTTCGACAGTGGCGGGAATTGCGTGCATACGCAGCGAAGGCTGGAATACGGGTCATTGGCGATATTCCGATTTACGTTGCGCTCGATAGCGCCGACGTCTGGACGAATCGCGAATACTTCTGCCTGGCGGAGAACGGCCAGCCGTTGAAAATTGCCGGCGTGCCTCCTGATTATTTCAGTGCGACTGGTCAGTGCTGGGGAAATCCGATTTATCAATGGGAGCGTCTCAAAGAGACAGGCTATCGCTGGTGGATTGACCGGTTTCGCTCAGCGTTTCATTTGTACGAGGCGGTGCGCATCGATCATTTTCGCGGGTTCGAGGCGTACTGGGAGATCCCTGGAGGGGCAACGACCGCGCTGAACGGGCGCTGGGTCAAGGGGCCGGGGGCCGAGTTGTTCACAGCACTTGAGCGCGAGCTGGGGAGCTTGCCGATTATCGCGGAGAACCTGGGGGTGATCACTCCCGAGGTCGAATCCATCCGAAAGCAGTTTGGTTTTCCAGGAATGGCGATCTTGCAATTCGCGTTCGGCAAAGATCCGCAGGGTCCATCATTCCGTCCGCACAACTACTCGCGCGAGCTGGCTGCGTATACCGGCACTCACGATAACGATACGTCCGTGGGATGGTGGAACAGTTCGGGTCCGGATGACAGCACGCGCACTCCCGAAGATGTCGCCAAGGAGCGGGCGTTTGCTCACGCCTATTTGAATCTCGGGGAAGAACCGATTCACTGGGCGCTGATTCGAGGTGTTGCCACCTCGGTCGCCGATCTGGCGATTGTTCCTCTGCAGGATGTGTTGGGTCTAGGCAGCGAGGCGCGGATGAATCTGCCAGGCACATCGAAAGGAAACTGGCGTTGGCGGTTTCGGCGCGGGGCACTGACCTCGGAACTCGCGCAACGGTTGCGTGAGCTTGTCATCCTGTACGACCGCTAGCTCCGCTGCCGATTATTCTGTGGCGAGAGTGTTCTTCGCGGGCGCTCGCGAAGCCGGGACCTAGCCCTCTTTCCCGGCCCTGGAGGTTTGCGCGGTGGAGCGTCGGTGCCCTGCGGTGCCCTGTCTGGTAGCACCCTCGTGATGTAGCAGTTCTCGTGAACGGCACGACCGAGTTCGTCGATTTTGCAATCTTCGAGACGGACCGGCTCGCCGCATATCCAGCAATGTGGAGTGGGATCGTGAGTGGCCATAACGGCCTCCAGTGCTTGCGATTCTTAATCGCCGCCGCCTCTTACGGGCGCAACGGAGGTGCGTGCGCTGATTCAGGGGGATTTATACCGCAAGCTGAAGGAATGAGTCTGTAGGGCATCCGACAGACGTGCAGGGCGGCTGAACTGGGACAAATTTAGAATCCAGCCTACGGGAGGAACTGTATAGCCGAGGGCGAAAGGCCGGACATAGAATCGGGAATTTCCTATCGAGCGGCATTCGGTGCGGCTGCATCCAAGTGACAGCCCAAAGGAAATCCGAAACGCTCGGAGGGAATGTGGATCGAACAAATCAGGTCGGTGTGACGAATGGAGAGAATCAACCTTTGCACCCGGGAGAACGCACGTCGCCTGCGGGCAAGGCGGTAGTCAACACTATCCTGCTGGCGCTTCCCGACGAGGAGTTTCATCTGATACGGCCACACTTGCAGTTTGTCACCCTGCCTCATCATTCCAGTCTTCAAGACCCGAACCGAAAGCTGGAGTTTGCTTACTTTCTGAATTCCGGAATGATCTCTGTTGTATTCACCGACCGCGGTGGGGAGAGCGTTGAGGTGGGGGTCGTAGGGAACGAAGGGTTTACTCCTGTCACCGTGGCGGCCGGCATAACGAGGAGCCCACATCGAGCGGTCATGCAGATAAACGGCGAGGGCTTCCGGATAAACGTGGACGCTTTAGGAACGGTTTTGGAATCGAGTCCGCAGTTTCAGAATCTACTGAATCGCTATGCAGCGATTCATGGAATTCAGGTTGCGCAAACCGCGGGTTGTAACCGGCTGCACAACCTTGAACAGCGTCTCTGCCGATGGTTGCTGCTCACCCAGGATCGAGTAGAGTCTGGGTTGCTGCGCATCACGCATGACTTTCTCGCGACCATGCTCGGAACCGATCGGCCGAGCGTGAGCCTCGCGGCTGGAGCTTTGCAACGGAAGCACATCATCGAATATTCGCATGGAGCAGTGAAAATTCTGAATCGCAAGAAACTTGAAGGCTCGGCTTGCGAATGCTACGGAATCACGCAACAGTTTAAGAGCGAGATGGTGCTTAAATAGGGACGAGCGAACCGCCGGCATCCAGCAAATACATTGATTGCGTAGGTGCTCGAGTTCTCTGGCGGGAGCACCATTTCTAAACCACAAAGAAGCCGCGATTCAGCCCTTTTGTTGCAGGTTGTTCCATGTCTACCAAGGTTGATGCTTTTGAAGGCCGATTGGGAGCCCGCCGTCTGCTCGACGGGAGGTGGGAGTTTCTGCTTTGGGCTCCTCATGTCCGCGCCGCGAGCGTACACCTTCTCCGCGGCGGCGGCGACGGAGAATTCATCGCGATGGAGTCGCTTGCGCACGGATATTTTCGCGCAGTCAGCGATCGCGTAGAGCCTGGGTGCCAGTATCGTTACCGAGTCGATGATGGACGCGAGCTGCCCGATCCAGCATCCCGGTTCCAACCAGAGGGAGTCCACGGTCCTTCACAAGTCGTGGATGTTCATGCGTTCCGTTGGACCGATCACGCGTGGAGGGGACGGGCTCTTGAAAGCAGCATCTTTTATGAACTACATGTTGGAACGTACACGGCAGCGGGAACGTTCGAGGCGCTGATTCCGCATCTTCCAGAATTGGCGGACTTGGGCATCACCACGATCGAACTGATGCCCATTGCGCAATTCCCTGGCGCACGAAACTGGGGATATGACGGCGTCTATCCGTTTGCAGCGCAGAATACTTATGGTGGGCCAGAAGGGCTGCACAGATTAGTGAATGCGGCTCATCTGCATGGTCTCGCCGTTGCGCTCGACGTGGTTTACAACCATCTGGGCCCTGAAGGCAACTACCTTGGTGCTTACGGACCGTATTTTACCGATCGCTATCGAACGCCGTGGGGAGAGGCCATTAACTTCGACGGTGCGTATAGCGACGAGGTGCGGAGATTCTTTCTTGAGAATGCGTTGTATTGGCTGGAGGACTGTCACATTGATGTGCTGAGGCTGGATGCCATTCACGGCATCTTCGATTTCAGCGCGCGTCATTTTCTGGCGGAGTTAAAGTCGGCGGTCGACGACCTTGCCAAGCGACTGGGCCGGCCTTTGTACTTGATTGCTGAGAGTGACCTAAACGATAGCCGAGTATTGCGTGCTCCTGAGCAGGGCGGTTACGGATTAGATGGGCAATGGAGCGATGATTTTCATCACTCGGTACATTCGTTGTTGACGAAAGAAAAGTTCGGATACTACATCGATTTCGGAGGGGCTACTCCTTTGGTGGAGACGATGCGAGACGGTTGGTATTTTCACGGGCAATATTCCCGTTTCCGCAAGCGCCGCCACGGCAATTCGCCGCGGGGAATTCCTCCTTCACGTTTTGTAGTGTGTAATCAGAATCATGACCAGGTCGGCAATCGTGCCAGGGGTGAACGGCTAACGGCTCTGGTCAACTTCGAGGCATTGAAGCTAGCGGCGGGCATCACGTTGCTTTCGTCGTTTGTCCCTCTACTCTTCATGGGCGAGGAGTATGCGGAAGAGGCCCCATTTCAATATTTCACCAGCCACGGAGGTCAAGATCTGGTCGAGGCTGTGCGTCGAGGTCGAAGGGAAGAGTTCGCGGAGTTCGGATGGAAAGAGGAAGTGCCCGACCCGCAGGATGAAGGAACGTTCTCACGGTCGCGGCTCAACCATTCGCTCAAGGACCAGGAGCCACACAGCACGCTACTGCGGTTCTACCGGCAGATCATTCGCATTCGTGAAGAGCTAAGAGCAAAGATGCCGGGCACGGGGAAGGTAACAAAAGTGGGAGAGCATGCCCTGCTGATGATTCGCGAAAACGGCGGCAGAGAGGCAGCGATGATATTCAATTTCGCCGATCGCGCCGTTGTTTTGAATGTGTCCCGACTTGTAGGGAACTGGACTAGGATTATCTACTCTGCGGACGCGCTCTGGAGGGGACCCGAAGAGAATGTTGCGCCCGAGATAACGCTGGGTAATGAGCTGAGAATGAGTCCCCAATCGTTCCTTGTGATGGAGCGAACATTGCTGAGTCTGGAGGAGCTGTGAAATACGTCTGCATCCACGGCCATTTTTATCAACCTCCACGAGAGAACCCCTATCTCGAGGCGATCGAGTTGCAGGACTCCGCCTATCCCTATCACGACTGGAATGAGCGCATCACGGCGGAGTGCTATGCGCCGAATGCAGCGTCGCGGATTCTCGATGCTGAGAATCGAATACTGAAACTGCTCAACAATTACGCGCACATCAGCTTTAACTTCGGACCGACTCTGCTGTCGTGGATGAAAGAGCAGGCTCCGAAGGTCTATGACGCGGTTCTCGAAGCCGATAAGGAGAGCCGGGAAAGGTTCTCAGGACACGGTTCGGCGATTGCGCAGGGCTATAACCACATGATTCTTCCGCTGGCCAACCATCGCGACAAGGTGACGCAGGTCAAGTGGGGAGTAACAGATTTCGAAAGCCGTTTCGGGCGAAAGCCGGAGGGAATGTGGCTGCCTGAAACTGCGGTGGACACCGAGACGCTCGAAGTGCTGGCGGAGAACGGCATCAAGTTCACGATTCTCGCTCCGCGGCAAGCGAAGCGGGTGCGAGCGAAGAGAAGCAAGAAATCCGAAAACGTCAGCGACGGCCGCATCGACCCTGCGCGCGCCTATATCGCCAGGCTGCCATCGCGCAAGAGGATCAATTTGTTTTTCTACGATGGACCGATTTCGCAGGGCGTCGCATTCGAAGGCTTGCTTAATGATGGGAAGCGCTTCGCCGACCGGTTGTTGAGCGGCTTTTCCGATGCCCGGAAGGGAGCGCAGTTGGTCCACATTGCAACCGACGGCGAAAGCTACGGTCATCATCATCATTACGGCGAAATGGCATTGAGCTACGCGGTTGACTACATCGACCACGGCGAAGTCGCCAAGCTTACCAACTACGGAGAGTTTCTCGAGAAATATCCAGCAGAGCAGGTCGTTGAAATTGTCGACGACAGTTCCTGGAGTTGTGTTCACGGCGTCGAGCGCTGGCGCAGTAATTGTGGCTGCAATTCGGGCGGACATGCCTGGAACCAGGAATGGCGTGCGCCGCTGCGGGCGGCGCTTGACTGGTTGCGCGACAAGTTGGCTCCGATCTACGAAGCGGGTCTGAAAGATCTTCTTCACGACCCTTGGGCGAGTCGCGACGATTACATTCGCGTGATTCTGGACCGTTCGTCGGAGTCGCGAGCGGCATTCTTTGCCGACCATGCCATCCGCCCGTTGGAGGCGGCGGAGCAGGTGACCGCTCTGAAGCTGCTTGAGATGCAGCGCCACGCTCTTCTTATGTACACAAGTTGTGGTTGGTTCTTCGACGAACTGTCCGGGCTTGAGACGGTGCAGGTTATTCACTACGCGGGACGCGCACTGCGGCTTGCCGAAGAATGTTCAGGACAGATTCTGGAGCCTGAATTTATGCAGCACCTGGCGATGGCGAAAAGTAATCTTCCCGAACATGGGGACGGCGCGCAGATCTACGAGAAGTGGGTAAAGCCAGCGGTGGTCGACATCGATCGCGTGGCAGGGCATTACGCCATCAGTTCGCTCTTCGAAACCTATGCAGACAGGACGGGCATTTACTGTTACGCGGTCGAGAGACTCAAGTACACAGTCGAGGCGGAAGGCAAGATGCGCCTGGCGACAGGCTGCGCGCGCTTCCGTTCCGAGATCACGGAGGAGTCGGCGACTCTCGATTTTTCAGTGTTGCATCTTGGCGACCACAATGTGACAGCCGGTATTCGGCCCGCCGCGGGATCAGAGGAAGATTCCGAGAAAAAGATCGTAGAGGCCTTTGCCAGGGCGGACACGACCGAGGCGATCCGGTTGATCGATCAAATCTATAACAACCATACTTTCTCGCTTCGCCAACTTTTCCGCGATGAGCAAAGAAAGATTGCCAACCTCATCCTGAACGACTCGCTGGATTCGGCAGCGGCAGTCTACCGGGCGGTCTTCGAGAGCCAGGCGCCTCTGATTCGTTTCTTGAACGGACTGGAAATTCCCGTGCCCAAGGCTTTGAAGTCGGCGGCCGAGATCGCGCTGAACAATCAGTTGCAGGAGGTGCTGGATCGTCCAGAGCTGGACGTAGACAGCATTCAAGGACTACTGCGGGAGGCGACAGCGACCAGGGTTGCGTTGGACACGACCACCCTCGAGTACAAAGTGCGTAAGCGAATCGAGAAGGAATCGAGCGCCTTCGCGGCCAATCCGGGTGATGCTGCTGCGATGGAGAGGGTCTTAAGATTGCTGGATATGATTCCGTCTCTTCCGTTCCCAGTGGGGCTATGGGAGGCGCAAAACATCTGCTATCGGCCGCTGATCACGGCGTTCGAGCGGAATGGCTGGCATTCGGGAGCGGACCCGGATGCGACTCTGCGGCACGAAGAGTTGAACCGCTTGGCTGCACAACTTCACATCCTGTTGCCTCAGGCCTAGAGATGTCAGCGATGCGCTTGCCAACTGCGACATACCGGGTCCAGCTGAACAAGGATTTTCGCTTCGCGGACGCTCGCAATATTCTCGACTATCTCCAGCGCCTCGGAATTTCAGATTTGTATTTGTCGCCGATCCTGATGAGCCGAAAGGGAAGCGATCACGGCTATGACGTGACGGATCCTACGCGCATCAATCCGGATCTGGGCACGGAAGAAGAGTTCTCGGCGTTGCAGGCAGCGTTGCAGGAACGCGGGATGGGGCTGCTGCTCGACACGGTGCCGAATCATATGGCGGCCAGCGCGGAGAATCCCTGGTGGATGGACGTGCTTGAAAATGGCGCGCAATCTGCCTTTGCTGCGTTTTTCGATATTGAGTGGCATCCGCATTCACGCAGTCTCGATGGAAAGATCCTTCTACCAGTTCTTGGTCGTCCCTTCGGGGAGGTGCTGGAGTCGGGGGAGATCAAACTTGCGTTTCAGGAAGGCAGATTTTTCTTCCAGTACTTTGATGCGTTGTTTCCGCTTGCCCCCGGTTCTTACTACACGATCCTGAATCATCGCGCTGAACGGCTGAAGGAACTTGTAGGGGAGGAATCGGCAACCTATCACGAGTACGCTGGAATTTTAGCGTCTCTACTCGAGTTGGTCCGCTCGGACCGCCGTTCAGGGGAAAGCGCGGCTGACCGGCGCATGCGATACGAGTCGGCGCGAGAGCGGTTGGGATCGTTGATGAAAAGCGGCGCCGAAGTCAGCACTTTTTTGGGAGACACTCTGCGCGAGATCAATGGAGTTGAGGGGGATCCTGCGAGTTATGGATTTCTGCAACGCTTGCTCGCAGAGCAAAACTACAAGCTCGCCTTCTGGCAGAACCTGAACGAGAGCATCAATTACCGGCGGTTTTTCACAATCGCTGACCTTGTGGGGATCCGGGTCGAGGATCCGCTGGTGTTTGAAGCGACCCATGGCTACGTCCTGCGACTGGTATCGAAGAATCCGTTCGCGGGACTGCGGGTGGACCACATCGATGGGCTCCGCGATCCTCTAGCCTATTTGAACAAACTGCAGGAGCGCTTGTCGTCGGGAGAAAATCGAGAGGGAAGGTCGTACGTACTGGTGGAGAAGATTCTCGCGCGGCAGGAATCGCTTCCCGACGACTGGCCAGTCAGCGGAACAACCGGCTACGACTACCTGAACGAAGCGAACGGTCTATTCGTCGACACGGAGGGCGTGCGCCGCATCGACGAAATTTATTCTGCGTTCATCGGCAAGAAGCAGGACTTCGCCGACGTCGTTTACCAGAAGAAAAAGCTGGTGATGAGTACGCTGCTTGGAGTCGAGATGCGAACTCTTGGTCGACAATTGGCTGAACTCGCCGCGCAGGACCGGTACGCGCGCGAACTGAATCGCGGCCAATTAATCGACGCGCTGATCGAAGTCACCGCTTGTCTTTCGGTCTACCGAACCTACATCCGTAACATGGATGTTCCCGCTCAGGCAGTTCAGAATATCGAGCAAGCCGTGACTGAAGCGCGAAACAAGGCAACGCATTTGAGTTCCGCGTGCTTCGATTTTGTCCGCGACGTGCTGCTGCTCCTGAACCCTCCTCACGTGCTCGCCGATCAGCGGGAGGCGCGGCTGACATTCGTGATGCGGTGGCAGCAGTTCACTGGACCCATTGTCGCCAAAGGGTTGGAAGACACGGCGCTTTACTTGTACCATCCGTTGCTCTCCTTAAATGAAGTGGGGGGCAGTCCGTGCGCGTCAGAAGTGCCGTCGTGCAAAGAGTACTATGCGTTTCTTGAGAGTCGACGTCAACGCTGGCCGGGAAGTCTTGACGCGACTTCGACCCACGACACGAAAAGAAGCGAGGACGTGCGCGCTCGGCTGAATGTTCTTTCTGAAATGCCTGACGAATGGAAGGACAATCTGGAGCGGTGGGCGACGCTCAACGCGCAGTATAAAGAAGATGTTGCCGGTCATTCCGTTCCCGATCGCAATGAAGAGTATTACTTGTATCAGACCTTGCTCGGGGTCTGGCCATTGGATAAGGAGAACTGCGCCGGTTTGCTGGAAAGAGTCCAGGCTCACGTGGTCAAGGCCATCCGCGAAGCCATGGTGCATACCCGCTGGACGCGTCCCAATCAGAAGCACGAAGATGCTTTGCAGAGGTTTGTGGCGAATGTTCTTTCTTCGGAACTCAATGGCGAATTCCTTAACGACTTCTGTGAATTCCAGAAGAAGGTCGCGTACTTCGGTATGATCAACGGGCTTTCGCAGACGCTACTGAAGATCGCGTCGCCGGGCGTTGCGGATTTCTATCAGGGCTCCGAATTGTGGGACTTGAGGCTCGTGGACCCGGACAACCGCGGCGCAGTCAATTTCGACAAGAGGATCGCCGCGCTCGAGACGATCGCAGACTCTGAGCCAATCGCGACTGGAAAGCAATTGCACGACCTTGTCGACCATTGGCAGGATGGGCGAGTCAAGATGTACCTGATCTGGAGAGCAGTTCACTTCCGGGGCGCACATCAGGATTTGTTTCGTGAGGGAGAACTCGTACCGATTCAAGCGGCAGGGAAACATGCGCACAATGTCGTCGCGTTTCAGAGGAGGAAGGGAGACGAGTCTGCACTGGTCGTTGTTCCAACCTTCTTGTCTCAAGTGTGCGCGACGATTTGCCCAATCTCGGATGTGGACTGGGGAGATACGGTGCTGCTCTTGCCCCAGGGTGCTCCTCTTGAATGGAGCAGCGCACTCACGGGGACGCGCGTGGCGTCACAGAAGAAAGAGTCTGGGCCGAGTTTGATGGTGAGTGACCTGCTCCGCGAGTTTCCTGTAGGGCTGTGCAGTGGCTGAATATCAAGACTCAACCCACTATTGAAATCGATATCCCGGTTTGAGTTCGCACTGACATACTTTGGTTTGATCCGGATGCACAGTGGCATTACAGTTGGCCCAACTTAAAAGGAGATCTGGTCCGAGCGGAAAGAAAACGCGTTGATCGTCAACATCCGCCTCAATCGTGACTCCCTCTGCGGTCGCCGGCAGATTGAAGCTCAGGCCTTTTCCAAAAATTACTGGATAGAACTCGTGAACAATCTCACTGGACATGGGATGAAAGACTTCGGCTTCCAATAAGAAGGTTGTGGTATCGGACCAGTCGCGAGCAGTCACGGTGACGATCTGGCCGCCTCGCGACGATCGATTCGACTCTACTCTGGCAAAGGGACATGGGCCGGCGATGCACGATGCGGTGACGTCTCGAAATTCGTTTCCGTTGCCGGCATCGAGTGAGGCGGAGGCCAGCGCCGCCTTCCAGCGCCCGTCGGGGGAGCAAGGGCGTTGGTTCTTACAGGGGACGTTTCCATTGTTCTCAATCTGAAATGTTTTCACCGCGCTGCCGATGTTTACCGCGGTCATGGTCTTCTGGGAATACCGAACCCGAACGTTTCCAATTTTCCTTTCTGGCTGGCCGACGGCGCTGGCCGGCGCGACCGACTTGGGGACCATCTGGATGACGTAAAGTTGGTCGCCGATATATTCGTGAAGTTCGAGGGGACGATAGTTGGGATGCTTGAATAGCAGGGTGACGGCGTGGCCGCGTCTCATTCCCCTCAGTAGTTTCATGAGAAAGAAACCGGAGGAGTCGGACTTAACGGGTTCAATGGCCAGCCCATTTACTTCCGAGACTTCAACGCCTGAGATGGGTATTCGTTTTCGAACGTCGGCGTCCTGCACTACAATTGCACCTTGGAGCGAAGTGGATCGGTGGGCCCGCCATTGCAGGTAGAATGCGATGCCGACGGAGACAGCGACTGCGATGACAACCGGGATCCCGATTTCGAGAGTCCGCCTTATACTCATGTGTTCATCGTGTCCTGAAACTGGATTGACCGCTCAAAAAGTGGAATCTCTCTCCCAAATGCGTGGGAAAAAGCAAACCGGCATCCGTCAAGCGTCCGGTCGCATTTTTGCTTCTTTGTTGCCCGCTGTCGGTCAAGGTTTGTCTATCATACGACGAGGATGACGGAAGCTCACCCTAACAGAATGTCACGCCGGCAAGTTTTGCGGCAAATGCTGGCGACTGGGTTCAGCTTGCCATTCGCCTCGATCTTGCAGGGACGGAGTAGTGCGCAGCAGGTGCAAAGCACGAGCCCGGCGCCCGGACAATTCGTTCTAACTCCCGAAGACGACCAGTTCTTGAACGATGTAGAGAGCGCGTGCTTCCTTTATTTCTGGGAGCAGGGGAATCCCAAGACCGGGTTGGTGCAGGATCGCGCCAACAAGAACGGCGCTAACCCGGGAATCGTGGCCAGCATTGCTGCGACCGGCTTCGGGCTGACTGCTCTTTGCATTGGGGTAAAGCGCGGATTCGTGACCGCGACAGCGGCCGAGGAACGATTGTTTGCTGCCCTGAATTCTCTTTGGAAAAAACTTCCTCACCACCGAGGTTTCTACTACCACTGGGCGAATATTAATACCGGAGAGCGAGTGTGGGACGCCGAGATCTCGTCGGTAGATACGGCAATCCTGTTGTGCGGAGTCCTGACCTGCCGGGAACAGTTCAGGCATCCATCCGCCCGACGATTGGCAGATTTAATTTTCCAACGTGTGGACTGGACGTGGCTATCTGAGGATACATCGCTGCTTTCCCACGGGTGGACTCCCGAGATTGGCTTTTTGCCATCGCGATGGGATTACTACAGCGAACTGATGATGATGTATTTGTTGGGTCTAGGGTCAACATCGCATCCGCTGAGCGATGAAACCTGGACTGCCTGGAAGCGCCTTCCTTTCGAATACGACGGCTTGCGTTACATAGGGTCTTTCGCACCCTTGTTTGTGCATCAGTACTCGCAGGCCTGGTTCGATTTCCGTGGGAAGCGGGATAAGTATGCGGACTACTTCCAAAATTCAGTTACGGCCACCGAGGTTCATCGCCGGTTCTGCCTTGAATTGGGCAAGCAGTTTCCCGATTACACGGATGATTTGTGGGGAATTACGGCTTCGGACTCGCCCCACGGATACACCGTGTGGGGAGGTCCGCCCGCCGTGGGTCCGATCGATGGAACGGTTGTTCCCAGCGCCACTGGCGGGTCGCTGCCTTTTCTGCCTCAGAAGACTTTGCGAGTCCTGAAAAACATTCGTACTCATTATGGCGCTGCCTGGGGCAAGTACGGGTTTGTGAATGCGTTCAATCCTTTGACGCAGTGGTACGACCAGGACGTGATTGGGATCGACGCGGGGATTACTCTGCTGATGGCCGAGAACCTTAGGACTGGGTTCGTGTGGGACCTGTTTATGCGGACACCGGAGGCACAGCGCGGAATGCAGAGAGCCGGGTTCAAGAAGTATTGATCCATGAAGTGGAAGTTCCGATTTGTCACGATCGGAATTCGGGTGCACTTCCGGCGCCGGATGGCTTATTATCCAACCTAAGAGTAACGATTTGTCATCGAAGCTGGGCCTTGTCGATCAGGCCTGCAGGTTTCTCGGAGTCAAATCGATGGGTCAATCTGTCAAGGCTGGTTGGGGCGACAGCAGTCCCTTAACAAATTTATGGTTGTGAGCCATGTCTAGTCGGCGAAGCTTCTGGACCGGTTGGCACGAGCGCCTTGCCGCGCTTCGCAACGTCCCGCTCGTCCTCCGAATCGTGTGGGAGTCGGGAGGAACGGTCGTTGCGTTTGGTCTGATATTCCGCATGTTTGCGGCGCTGTTGCCGATTGCACTCCTGTGGGTAACGAAGCTCATCATCGATACGGTGGTGCACGTTGTAAATACCCACCAGGCGGCGCCGACACGACTTTGGCACTTGGTGGCAATCGAGTTCGGTCTCGCAGTGCTGGCCAGCGTTTTGAGCCGTGCTGTGGATTTTCTCGATGCTCTTCTCGCCGACAACTACACGCGCCACGTCAGCATAAAGGTCATGAAGCACGCCGCTGAGCTGGATCTGATCGCTTATGAGGATCCGGTCTTCTACGACCGCCTGGAGCGAGCACGGGTGCAGGCGACGGACCGGCTGGGCATGATCCAGTCGATCGGGCGATTGGTGCAGCAGGTCGTCACCACGATTTCTCTTTCGGTTTCGATCATGTTGTTTTCGCCATGGCTGATGCTCCTGCTAATTGCCGGCGTGCTTCCGGCATTTCTTGGGGAGAGTCATTTTGCCTTCCTGAGTTATGCAAAGAATTTCCGTCAAACTCCTGTGCGCCGTCAGCTCGACTATTTGCGTGCGTTGGGAGGGAGTAAGGAAGCGGCCAAGGAACTGAAGCTGTTTGGACTGAAGGATTTTCTCACGGGGCGGTTTACCCGGCTGGCGAATCAGATTTACGACGAAGACGTTGACTTGGCCCGTCGCAGGCTTGTAGCAGGAGTATTGCTGTCGATTATCGGAGCGGCCGGATATTACGGCGCGTATGTCCTTGTAATTTGGAAGACTGTATCCGGCATCCTCACAATCGGCACGCTTACGTTTCTGGCAGGAGCAATTCTGCAGGCGAGTTCCAATATCCAGCAGATTTTTTCTACCGTATCGAGCATCGCCGATCAAGCATTGTTCCTGACAGACTTGATTGCATTTCTACAGATGGAGCCCACGATCCGTTCGAAGCCCAATGCACTGCCGGTTCCGCGGCCGATCCGTCAGGGATTCGAGTTTCGCGATGTTTCTTTCCGTTATCCGGGCGCTTCGCGCCTGATTCTCAACCACTTCAATTTTCATCTCCACCGCGGCGAGCGGGTCGCACTGATCGGAGAAAACGGGCAGGGTAAGACCACGATCGTGAAACTGCTGACGCGCTTGTATGATCCTTTCGAGGGTCAGGTGCTGCTCGATGGCATCGATTTGCGGGAATATGATCTGGAAAGCCTGTACCGGGAGATTGGCGTCATCTTCCAGGACTTCATGCGTTATGAGATGACGGCTACGGAAAATATCGCCGTCGGGCGGATTGAAGAGATCGACAACCTTCCGCTGGTTCAACTGTCTGCTGAAAAAAGTCTTGCCGACGAGGTCATTCGCAAGCTGCCGCGCCATTACGAGCAAATGCTCGGGCGGCGTTTCGAAGGGGGAGTGGACCTTTCCGGCGGGGAATGGCAGAAAGTTGCGCTGGCCAGAGCCTATCTTCGCGAGGCCCAAGTCCTGATCCTGGACGAGCCCACGGCCGCACTCGATGCCCGCAGTGAATTCGAAGTCTTTCAGCGGTTCGCCGAACTTACGCAAGGAAAGATGGCGCTCTTTATCTCTCATCGATTCTCGACCGTGCGCATGGCGGATCGCATCGTAGTGATCGAAGACGGGCGCATTGCGGAAGACGGCAGACACGATGAACTGACGAGTCTCGGCGGTCGATACGCGGAGATGTTCGAAATGCAAGCTGCAAGTTATCGCTGAGACTTTTATGCCGCTGAATACTCACGAGCAAGAGTTCGTCGCCGACGGGGCGCAAAACGCGTCGCCTGTGGCCAGTGACCCGACCGATTTTCAGGCTTTGCACATTGACGGAGTGCATCTCGCTGCTGAGCTGCCGTGGGTGCCGCGCGTAAAGACCTCCAATACATTTCCAGAGCGATGCCACAAGCTAAGAGCAGCGCTCATGCGAGTGCTGGCGGCGGTGAGTTCGTCGACAGGAGCTTTGTCCACGTCTCCTGATGCGAGATGGATTCGCGACAACGAATCTCTCATCTACTCGGAGTTGTCGGGCGTTGGCGGGGATCTCAAATCCTATCGACGCTTGCCTCACGTTCACACCTCCAAGGGAGAGAACGTGCCTCGCGTCCTTGCCCTCGCGGAGGGATTCTTAAAATCGACCTCATACCACTTTTGCGAAAAGGAACTGGCGTCGTTTTGTTTCGGGTTCCAGGAGAATGCGCCGCTGGACTTGCGTGAATTTGAAGCGTTGGTTTCGACGCTAAAACTAGTTTTGCTGGAGGAGATCGCAGAGCGCGGCAAGCGGCTGATGAACGCTCCAGATGGCGACACTGTGGATATGGGTGTGGTCGTTCAGAGTCTGCGAGAAGCTGTGCAGATTTCGTGGCAGGAGATTCTGGAACCGCTGATTCTGTTCGATCGCGTTCTACGGCAAGACCCAGCTGGTGTTTACTCCGACATGGACTTTGAAAGTCGCGACCTATATCGGAAGAAGTTGTCGAAAATCGCAGCGCAGTCGGATCTTAGCGAGATGGAAGTCGCGAATGCTGCGCTGGCTTTGGCGCTGGAGGCGCATTCCCGAAATTACGCGAATCCGCGGATCGCGCTTAGAGAATCTCATATCGGCTACTACCTGGTGGCTGAAGGAACGGAGCCACTGTTTCGGCGAATTAATTTCAGGCCGAACGTTATCCAGAGAGTGCGAATTTGGCTGCGTCGACATCCCGACGAGTTCTTCATGCCGGGGATCGCGTTGCTCACTTGTTTGATCGTTACTGTCTGCTTGTTGTTCGTGACTTCGCGTGACAGTTCCCTTGGATTCACCCTGCTATCTGCGCTGCTCCTGTTGTTGCCAAGTTCGCAGAGTGCGGTGCAGATTATCGACTACCTTATTGCCGCATTGTTGCCCGCGGAAATCATTCCCAAGATTGATTTCTCCAAAGCAGTGCCCGACGATTGCCTGACTCTTGTGGCGATCCCGACTCTGCTGTTGAATGAAAAACAAGTGCGGGGATTAGTCGAGGACCTGGAAGTAAGGTTTCTGGGCAACCATGATCCCAACATACACTTTGCGGTTCTGTCGGACTTACCGGATGCTTATCATCGTGATCGCGAAGACAGCCCGCTGATCGATTTGTGCTCCTCGCTCGTTCAAGAACTGAATCAGAAATACTCTGCTCAGGAAAGAGGGTCATTCCTTCTGTTCCATCGCCACCGCGTTTATAACCCACGGGAGAGAGGGTGGATGGGTTGGGAGCGAAAACGCGGCAAGTTGATGGACTTGAACCGGTTGCTGCGCGGGCAATACGACAGCTTTCCGGTCAAAGTGGGCGACTTGTCCATTCTTTCTAAGGTTCGTTTCGTCATTACGCTTGATACGGACACTGAGCTTCCTCGGGGGTCGGCGCAACGAATGATCGGCACGCTGGCGCATCCGTTGAATCAGGCTATCGTCGATCCGGAGAAGAACATCGTCGTGTCGGGATATGGAATTCTGCAACCGCGCGTGGGAGTTAGCGTGCAGAGCACGGCGCGCTCCAGGCTGGCAGCGATCTATGCGGGTGAGACAGGATTCGACGTTTATACGAGAGCAGTGTCGGATGCGTATCAGGATCTGTATGGCGAAGGCAGCTTCACGGGCAAGGGAATCTATGAAGTCGATACGCTATACCGAGTGCTGGATCGCCGTTTCCCGCACAACTCGCTTCTGAGTCACGACCTGATCGAAGGAGCGTACGCGCGAGCGGGCTTGGTAAGCGATGTTGAACTCATTGAGGATTATCCCTCTCACTACAGCGCGTACAACCGGCGGAAGCACCGCTGGTTGCGCGGTGACTGGCAGGTCGCGGGATGGCTGGCGTCTGAAGTGCCTGACGAGTCCGGTGCTCGAGTTCCGAACCCGATCTCGATGATTTCGCGATGGAAAATCCTCGACAACTTGCGGCGGAGTCTGGTCGAGCCTGCAATGTTTCTGTTGTTGCTATTCGGATGGTTCGCGTCTGGCGGACGACACGTTGCATGGACGCTGTCGGCGATTTTTCTTTTAGCTCTGCCGGCTTGCTTTCTATTCGCATTCGGTCTCGGTCGAGCGTTGGCGGAGAACAAATCAGAGATCGTTCGACAAACTGCCAGTGCGTTCCTGGCGTCGAGCTTCACGACTCTGCTGACGCTGGTTTTTCTTGTACACCAGACGCTGCTCTCGATCGATGCGGTTGTCCGCGCCGTGTTTCGACGGCTGGTTTCGCAGGAACGTCTTCTGGAGTGGGAAACTGCGGCCGAAGCAGAACAGGCCGCTCGAGTCACGCCGGTAGACCGGTATCTCAACTGGGTTCCCGTGTTTGCAATTGGCATTGGGGTCCTGTTGTGGCGCGTTCAACCTCAAGCTCTACCACCTGCAATACCCATTCTTCTTCTGTGGGCTTCCAGCAAGTTGGTTTCCGGGTGGCTGAATCAGTCGCCCATCGCTTCCCGGGGTAAATTACCACGGAAGGAGTTATTGTTCGTTCGCCGCTCGGCGTTATACACATGGCGATATTTTGCAGAGTTTTGCACAGCGGAACACCACTGGCTCATTCCAGATAATGTTCAGGAAACTCCTCCGGCGATTGCCGCTCGCGTTTCGCCGACAAATCTGGGATTACTTTTGAATGCGCGGCAGGTTGCTTGTGAACTTGGTTATCTCACGGTTCCAGAGCTGACTGAGCAGACTCAGCGCACACTGGCAACGCTTTCTGGCCTTACCAAATATCGAGGTCATCTTCTGAACTGGTACGACACGCGGACGCTGGAGCCTTTGTCACCGCAGTTTGTATCCTCCGTTGACAATGGCAATCTGCTGGCGTCTCTTTGGACTCTGGAGCAGGGATGTCTCTCGCGCCTGCAAGAGCCGCTTCTGCAGCCATGTTTGGCGGAAGGCGTTGCCGACGACCTGTGCGCGCTGGCCGACTTGGGTGTCCTTTCTCGCCGGCAAGTCTTCCAATATGAAAGGAAACTCAAGAGCCGGGAATGGCTGTCGTCGGCTCTTGCCCTGAGAGAAACGATTGCCGCCGAGATGCGCCCCGTCTCGAAGTCAAAGCGCCAGGCGGAAATTGAATGGTTTCGCAACGAGACCCTCAATCGTCTGGAGGCGATCCATCGGCTCGTTTCCTCGTACAGTCCGTGGAAACTGCCGGAGTATAGCTCGTTGCGGGATGACAGAATCGTCGGGGTGTTGTCGAAAGAGAATCCGTCACTACACTACTTGCCGCGATTCATAGATGACTTGCGCGATCGCCTGGATCGCGCCATTCCGACCGCCTCGCCGGAGGAGAAGAGTCTCTGCGAAAATCTGTGGCAGTTGCTCCCGCAAGCCCGGTCGCATGCGATTCAGTTGGCGGAAGAGCTTCGAAGCTTAGCCGCTGAGGCTGCAAAGTTTGCTGACGAGATGGACTTCGGTTTTCTTCTGAATCCCCGCCGCAAACTCATGTCGGTGGGATTCAATATGCAAACGCAGGAACTCGAACCGGCGTGTTATGACCTGCTGGCTACGGAGTCGCGTACGGCTGTGTTTGTGGCGGTCGCCAAGGAAGACGTACCTCAGGAGTGCTGGTTCCGCTTGGGACGCGCCCACACAGTCGAGCAGGGGAGACCAATTCTTCTTTCCTGGACGGGGACGATGTTTGAGTACCTGATGCCGACGCTGTGGATGCGTTCCTACTCGAATACTTTGCTGGATCGTAGCCGGATTGCGGTGGCTGGCTGCCAGGAAGAGTATGGTGCGCGCAAGGGAGTGCCGTGGGGGATTTCGGAATCCGCGTATTTCAAACTCGATGAAGCGGGTAACTATCAGTACCAGGCATTTGGTCTCCCTCGCCTTGCTCTGATGAAGCAGGAGTCGAATCCGCTCGTCATCTCTCCCTACTCGACATTCCTGGCGTTGACGGTGGATTCTTCCGCGGCGCTCGACAACCTTCACCGCATGGAGAAGCTGGGCTGGTTTGGCGCCTATGGATTTTATGAAGCCGCAGACTACACCGCTCCCGGGTTTCTCCGGCGGTTACGCTGTCGCCTTGTACTCTCGTGGATGGCCCACCATCAGGGGATGAGTCTGCTGTCGATGGCCAATCTTCTGTGCGACAACGTCGTCCAACGCTGGTTTCACAGCAATCGCCGCGTGCAGGCTACAGAGTTGTTGTTGCATGAAAAGCCGGTCTCCCATGTCTCACGCCTTCCGCGGAGCGCTGCCTAGCCTCACGTCTGCCTCGATCAAGTGAAACCCAACGGCTATTGACCCGGCTTGCCGTTCGCGGTCGCCGTGGTTATTCTCTACAGCCGTTATGCCAGCGCGATTACAGGAACTCTTCGATACCAACTTGGGTGGCACACAGCTACGGTAAGCACGAGGAGAGTATCTATGCCTGAAAAAGAAACTGTGGAACGCGCTCGTGAGGAGGCCCGGGAGGGAAAGTCGCCGAGCACACAAGCAGGCGAATTCGTGCGAGAGGAGATGCATCATGTGCGAGAAGGGAAGCACGGGGCAGCTTCGACCAAGCAGGCGATCGCGATAGGACTTTCAAAGGCACGGCGCGCCGGAGTCAAGCTGCAAGCGCTGCGCAAGGGGAAGGCATCCGCACGAACGAGAAAGCAGGCCACCCGCGACTATACAAAGGGACAAAGCCCCTCCACGCGCAAGCCGTCGGCCAACCGCTCTCGGGCGACCAGCGGAGCCCTAAAGAAGGAAGGTCATCGAGCAGCTTCACGACAATCACTTTCAAGACAAGGACGATCCGCCGCGCGAAAGCGGAGCGCCGCGGCGCGTCATCGCTCGGCGGTGAAGGCGAGCCGTACGAGAAAGAGAAATGGCTGAGTCTGTGGCGCGGCTGAGATCAGAAGAGTCTTGAAGAGGAGCGTTGGATATGATTCGAAAATTAAAGACCGGCGAATACCGCTTGTACTCACGGAAGAGGAATGCCAAGACAGGGAAGCGGCGAAATCTAGGAACCTTCAGGACCAGAAGGGCCGCGGAGGCTCACGAACGAGCAGTTCAGTATTTTAAGATCCGCTGAGGAATTCCATGAGCGCGAGAAAGAAAACCCGATGGGTGTCGAAGGTTAAAGACTGACTCGACGCACCCGCCTGCAAGGGTCTCTTCACAAAGAGTGCGACGGTCATCGCGCGAACACTGGCATCGCGAAGAGTATCTCCGAAGGGCCCAGGCTCGGGAATGAGGATGCTCACCTATTTCATCAATCGGGCGGGGCGGGGGCTCAGCGCGCACCGCCGCGCAGAGCTGCGAAAGGCTAAGGTCCTGCTTTCGAAAAGAGTCGAACGAGCAAGAAAAGCCAAAGCCAAGGTCGCTTAGCGCTCATCGCCTCTACGCAGCTTTTTTCTCGTCACACAAATGCTGATAGTAATCGCGGCCGCGCTGGTAGCCGCGCGTATACGCTTCGGCTACAGCGGCGCCCGGATGTTTCTGTTCAAGGTCCTCGACATCGCGCGCCATCTCGGCCGAAACCTGATCGAATTCCTTGCAGCGCGATTTGGCATGAAGGGCTGCTTCAAAGCCGAGACGATAAAACTTCTCATCCTCGGCGAAGCTCTTTCCTGAAGCAGAATAGTGTTCGCGTTCCGCGCTGCGTAATCCAATCCACCACTGGTGGCGCGCGACATCGATCGCCTCGGCTCCCCTCATCCTGAGCAATTCGCGTAGTTGCTCTGCTTGGGGTTCATCCTGAGCGAAGGCGATTACCACAGTGCGGCCCTTGCGCAGCGCGTCTTCGTAGACAAAGATCTCATCCTCGGGCAGTCCCTCGGTTACAGAATTCTCCATCGATCCGCCGACGGAAGCTCCGACAGTCGCGCCGGCGGCGGCAAGAACGGCTCCGCCCAAGAGTCCAGCGGCAGTGACCGGACCGACACCCGGTATGACGGCGGCAACCAGCAAAGCTCCGCCGGAAAAACCGGTGGCCGCGCCTAACAATGCGCCCATTGCTTTTCCCATGCCGGGTTGCTCCGTACTGTCAACGGGCAAGGCTTCCAATTCTTGAATATGTCCAGGAGTGAGTAGCGTGATTTTGTCCGCCGGAATGCCAGTTGCGCGCAGACCTTTTACGGCGTCTTCGGCTTCGCTTTGTGAGAAGAAGATTCCAGTTACGGCGTCCATTTTGCACCTGCCTTCAGATCGAGCCGAACCTCTTTTATGCCTGAGGCTTCACGACTTAAAAGCAAGTCCCGGTCCGAAGACCGGGACTTGCTTCGATTACCTTACTCACGGCTCTTTCACGCGTCAACTATGACGCGCGACGCTGCCGGTCCTGGCTCTCGTTGTCTTCCTCGTTCTCGCCTTGGCCGCCCTTCTTTGGCTGTTGGCCGCTCTGCTGGCCGCCCTGACCGGTTTGACCCTTCTGCCCGTGCTGTCCGGGTTGGTTGCTTTGCTGCCCGGATTGTCCGCTCTGTTGCCCGGTCTGACCGCCCTGTTGCCGATTCTTCTCCATATCGTCTGTCATGAAATAGTCCTCCCTTTGTTGAAATGCGCAACTGGGCGCACTTCGCGATTTAAATCGACTGCTTGAACTTAGTTGCGGCTGCACTTGCCGAGGTTGGGAGGTAAGAATGAGATTGTACGTGGATGCCGCGAGAGCTCGCAGGGTTGTTCTTCCTACGGTTTGGAATTCTGGCTCGAATCGATATCCGCAGGCACAAAGCTGTTCAACCGTTGCAGTTCATCTTGTGCAGTCTGCCATGCGCCTGCGTTTCGTTTGGTTGCGATCGGTGCGTTCGGATCGCTGTAAAAAGCCAGAATGTTATCCCGCAATTCCGGTGAAACGTGATCGAAGTTGTGCTGGGCCAGTTGGTCGAGGAGGCGTGCGTACGCCTTATCAGTCAGCGAATAGTCGCCTGCATGCGTGATTCGTCCCGTGTCGAAGTCGGTGTTGGGGAGATGCAGGTCTTGAGTCCTGGCTTCAGCAAGGAGGTGTTTATAGTCATCGAGTGTGTGGCTGACGCTAGCTATGTAGAGATCCTCAGTTTGCTGGGTTGGAATTTTAAAGTCGAGTGCCTTGAACGGACCAATCTTAGGAACGAACCTCAGAAAAAACGCCAACACGCGAGTGCCAAATCCGGGACGGCGGTATCCCTTGCCCCACTCCTTCTGATAACGGGCACGCGAGAGATAATAGCGGAACTTACGGGCGTTGAAATTCGGGGTTTCGGCGACGATTTCTTTTTTCCGCGTGAGCAGAGCGACTCTCGTCATCTCGGGAATGATACTGCTGATCGCTCTTCTGAAAGTCCCGATCGCCAGATCTTCGTTCGAAATTACATCTCCGAGCGGGATGCCATAGGTGTCCTGGAAGGCGCGCTCCAACACCGGTTTGGAGACTTCGAATCCGATGAAGTCGTGATAGCGGTCTGACGTGTAGCGATTCTTGGCGACCTGGGTCATATCGAATCCAAATTCCGTGCGAATGTGCGCCTTTGGATTGTCTTCATAAGTCACGACGCTTCCGAACCTTTTCTTCAGTTTTGGAAAATCCAGCGCAACCGCCTGGTTCACAGCAGGATGCCCGAGATTGTCGGAAGAATAGTGGGCAAGGGCGCCGAGGGCAAAAGCGTATTCGTTCAGGTTCGTCGATTCCTTGATCAAGTTCATGACGAAATCGCCACTGCGCACGTAGTGAGTGAGATCGCTGAAGTATTTATTGCCGAAAGGATAGTAGCCCATGTCCTGAATCAGAGAACCGCCGTAGGCAAAAGCGTGAGCGTTCTTCAGATCGTCCGAAGTGGCAGAAGGAAACCGCTGGGAGAGCATCGGCTGGATGGCGTCCGCCCAGAGCAGATCGACAACTTCCTCATGCGTCAGAACCGAGTAGGCGCCGCAGATCGCTGTCAGGCCGAAGGTCAACGTCACTCCAATCAGCACGCGAAGATATGAGAACATTCGAACCGAAACCGCGCGATTTATTCGATTGGTGAACATGACAGGCTGTGGCTTTCGCTTGAAAGAAATGTGAGAGACTTGGTTGGCAGCCGGCTCGACCGGAAAGATGTCGAATTCGTGTGGTATCGAACAGATCCCATAAAGGCGCGCTCTTTAATATAGTTGAAATGCGAAGAGCCAACATTAAGCACGATTGGACTTCGATGTCGCTAGGGACGAAGCAGATCGTACAGGATTTGCTGTATAGACGGTTCGTCGAGCTTTGTCGAATGATGCATCAACCTTATCTCGCTTAAACATAGCGTAGACGCCGGAAGTAGCAAGGCAGCCTGATTTCCCTGGTGACGAAAATGGCCGCAAGTCGCATGCCTGACCCGCTCGCAAACCCGACCGCCGATCAGAGCGCTCACGCCCACGTTGTGCAGTTCTACAGCGAAGACAAGTTTCTCGTGGACGAAGTCAGTGGTTTCGTCGGCGCTGCTCTGGCCAGCGGAGGTTCGGCGGTAGTAATTGCCACGAAGGCACACCAGGCTAGTCTGCTGCGGAAACTCGACGATCAAGGCTTCGACCTAGCAAAGCTCGTTGCCGATGGCAGATGCATTGTGCTGGATGCCGCTGAGACTCTTTCGAGGATGATGGTCGAGGGGATGCCCGATCCTGCGCGATTCTCGGAGATTATCGGTGGCGTGATTGTGCGGGCGGCGTCAGCTGCGAAGGATGAGCATCGCAGGGTCGTTGCTTTCGGAGAAATGGTGGCTTTGTTGTGGGCGGAAGGGAAGGCGGAGGCCGCGGTTCGCACCGAAAAGCTCTGGAACCAACTGGCCAGAGCGTATTCGTTCTCGCTTCGGTGCGCGTATCCAATGCAGGGATTTTGCCGGGAAGAGCATTCCGATGTGCTAATGCAAATTTGCGCGGAACATTCCGGAGTTGTCCCCGACGAGAGTTATAGCGAACTCACATCCGAAGAGGAACGCCTGCGAAGTGTGGTTCGTTTACAACAGCGGATGCAGGTGCTTCTGAGCGAAGCCGAATCGCACCGGAAAGAGGATCAATTCCGGCTGTTCGTCGAGGCTGTTCCAGACCACGCGATTTTCATGCTCGACGCGGAGGGGCGAGTCAGTGCGTGGAATGCAGGGGCGGCTCGAATCACTGGATTCACGGAGTCGGAGGTCCTCGGCGAAGATTTCTCCTGTTTTTATCCGGCGGAGGAGCGCCAGGTTGGTCGGCCGCAGGGATTGTTAGATACTGCCATCAAGGCAGGCCATGCGGAAGACGAAGGGTGGCGCGTCCGGAAGGATGGTTCGACATTCTGGGCCAATGTTGCGCTGGCGTCGGTTCAGGATGAGACCGGCAAACTGGTCGGTTTTGGAATCGTTACCCGAGACCTCAGTGAACGTAGACGGGCGGAAATTGCATTACGTCAGAGCGAAGATAGGTTCCGTTTGATGGCGGAGGCAGTTCAGGATTACGCCATTTTCATGCTTGATCCGCAAGGGAACGTCAGCACCTGGAACAAGGGAGCGGAACGAATCAAGGGATACAAAGCTTCGGAGATCATTGGCCGGCATTTTTCTTGCTTCTATCCTGAAGTGGATGTTCGAGCAGAGAAGCCTCGTCGCGAACTGGAGATCGCGATTGAAAACGGTCGACTCGAAGACGAGGGCTGGCGTTGTCGGAAAGACGGGTCGATGTTCTGGGCGAATGTGATCATCACTCCCGTTCGGGATGAGTCCAACACGCTGATTGGCTTCACTAAGGTCACGCGCGATGTGACCGACAGAATGCAGAAGGAAAAGTCGTTGCGCGACCTTACTTCCCGGCTGCTCCAGATGCAGGATGAGGAGCGCCGGCGGATTGGCCGGGATCTCCACGACACGCTCGGCCAATGTGTCACAGCCATGAAGATCAGCCTCGATTCGCTGGCGTCGGGCCTGGAGAAGAGCGACGTAAAGACGCATGAAAAAGTAATCCAGTGCGTTCGCCTTGCGGAAGAGTGCGTCAAGGAAGTGAGAACGATTTCCTATCTGCTTTACCCTCCCATGCTGGAGGAGATGGGGTTGAAATCTGCGATTCCCTGGTACCTTGAAGGTTTCACCCGGCGGTGCGGGATTCAGGTCACATTCGATGCGCGTGCTGATTTCGGGCGCTTGTCGCGCGATACCGAACTGGCTCTCTTTCGTGTCTTGCAGGAAAGCCTGACCAACGTGCATCGCCATTCGGGCAGCCAAACGGCGCACATCGAGTTGTCAACCCGGGATGGTATGGCGGTTCTCGAAATCAGAGACAATGGCAAGGGAATGCCTTCCGCAGTTTTGAAGGAATCAGATGAATCTGCGTATCGGGTCATCGGTGTCGGACTCCGTGGCATGAGAGAACGATTGGGGCAACTCGGCGGAAGGCTCGAAATCTCATCGACGGAGCATGGAGCGAGCGTGACTGCGGCTGTTCCCGTGACCAACCCTGCCTAAGCTATACAGATCTTTCCCTAGACAGTTCTCCGAATGTCAGTAGAGCGGAGGCGCGAGTGCTGTAGTTCCCCATTTTCGCGCAACCCCGCAAGAGACTTCTCTCTCTAAACAGTCCGGTGAGGCTCATAGGAGCCTACAGGAAACGCAGGTGCAACAGCCGGCGTCCAGGCGGACCATCGATAAAGTCCGTATCCGTATTTTTTGCACCGACTCGTCCACGCAGCCCGCAGCAGCAAAGCAGCACCGGGTAAAGCGAAGGATGATCGGCAGGAGCAAACACAATGCGTAAAGTTTCCATTCATGCGACCTTGTTCGCTTTGGTGTTGCTGATCATGTCAGCACCTTCGTTTGGACAGGTCAACATTTCGGTAAGGTTCGGACCGCCTCCGCTGCCCGTTTATGAGCAGCCAGTGTGCCCGGGAGATGGCTATATCTGGACGCCGGGCTATTGGGCGTGGAGCGAAGACGACGCCGACTACTACTGGGTGCCTGGTACCTGGGTGGAAGCTCCGGAGGTTGGATTCCTGTGGACCCCGCCATATTGGGGATGGGCCGACGGAGTATATGTTTTCCACGCGGGCTATTGGGGGCCACACGTTGGATTCTATGGCGGCATCAACTATGGCTTCGGCTATTTCGGAGAAGGCTTCGCGGGCGGACGATGGGACCACGATCATTTCTTCTACAACCGGTCTGTGACCAATGTGAATGTCGTCAACATTCATAACGTCTACAACGAAACCGTGGTGCACAACACTGTGAATCGGGTGAGCTATAACGGCGGCCAGGGCGGAATCAACGCGCGACCGACGAGGGAGCAGGAAGCCGCGGAACACGAGCGGCATCTACCGCCGGCAGCGGCTCAACAGAAGCAGCGGGACGAGGCGCGCGGTAATCGTGAACTGCGTGCGTCAGCGAATCACGGGAAGCCTCCGATCGCAGCCACCGAGCGAGCCGGAGACTTTAGCAATCACGCTGTGCCTGCACGAGAGGCTGGTGGCTCGTATAACCCTCCGGCTAATCGGGAAAAGCCTGAAGCGGCTCATGAGAACGGCGGACGTCCAAATACCGCGGTACATCCTAACGACATCCGACCGACAGAGCGGCCTGCAGCGCCTAACACAGGAAACGCGAAGCTGGATAAGAAATACCAGCAGCAGCAGGAGAAACTCCAACAGAAGCAAACGCAGGAGAACCAGAAGCTGCAGCAGCGGCAGGACAAAGAACATCAGCAAATGGCGAAGCAGAATGGAAACGACGCCAGGAAGCAACAGACTGAGCAGCGCCATCAGCAGCAAACACAACAGCTGCAGCAACGACATGAACAGCAGCAGCAAAAACTGCAGCAGAGACAGGCGCCGCGGAAAGAGGCTCCGCCGCGGAAGGAGAAGCCTCAGAAATGAACGGTTGAATTGTTAAGCTGCTCAGAGGAGCGGGCAGGCGTCTGCTAACCGGCGACGCTTCGCCCGCTACAGCAGTCATTATTGGAATTGGTTGTTCGAGGCCTGAGTTCAGGACCCAGCTACACAGCCTTCCGGTGGTACTTTTCTGGTTCTTCCTCTTAGAGAAAAAAAATACGGAATGCGGGGCGACCACACTGACGGTCGCCCTGCATTCCGAAATGAATGGCGCATCCTTTAGACAGCGCGCGGCAGGCGCACATCCGGTGATTTCTCATCAGCACTGGCTTCGCCGGTTGAGGAAATATCCTGAGCGCCAGTGCGCTTCAAGATTTCCTTCGCGCGTTTGGTGGCATCGGAGTCGTCTGAGTGGACGGAAAGAAGGATCCCGCCGTTCTTCACGCGTCCTTCGTAACGCTTCGCCTCGTATTCGGGAATTCCCATCCCGATGAGGGCGCCGGCGATCCCGCCTACGGTTCCTCCGACTCCGGCTCCGGCCAAAGCAGCCATGATGGGGCCTGCGGCAATGAAGGGCCCTAAACCAGGAATGGCTAGGGCGCCAATACCCAGCAGCCATCCCAGTGCGCCACCGACGACGATCCCGGTTCCAGCCCCGGTTGTAGCGCCTTCAGGCGCCTTGGTGTTTTTCTCGTGGGCAAAATCTCTCGATCCGGCGCTTTCCGGGAACAGTACTGAGATGTCGCCGTTGCTGAATCCCGCCGTCCTGAGAGTATCGACCCCGATTTCGACTGCGATGTACGAGGGATAGATACCGAATACCGCTGTGTTTTTTCCTGCCATTGTGAAATCTCCTTGGGTTTGGTTTGATAGCCTAGTCTCTTGGTTTAACGGTCAATTCGCTGATAACGTTGACCTCGCCCGCAACTTCCGCGGCCTTTTCTTCGATCACGCGTTTCTCGTCTACAGAGCGAACCGGACCCCTCAAGGTAACCTCTCCGTCTTGAGTGATCACCTTAACGTTGTGTGCGTAAGCGGAGAGCATTTTGTCGCCGAGGATCGACTGTCGAATCTGCTTTGTAGTGTCGCGGTCGGAAACATTGTTCTGCTGTTGATCTGCTGTTGGCTCGCCGGCTTTTTGGCTTTGCTGATTCACTTTCGTATTGTCCGAAGAAGGAGAGTTCTGGGGTGCCGGGTCCTGGCACAACGCCAGAGTCCCGCAAGCCAATAGGAACGAGCCGACAAGGGCGAGACTGCGACGACCTTTTGTACGATTCATTTCGCTACTCCTTTGCAACATTGATTGTTTTCAGCCTGTACTAGCCGATCCCTCGAAACGGCTTTTGGCCCTCATCGAGCTTAGTTTGGCGCTCTCGATGACTGCCATCCGGTTCGATCTTTAATTCACTTGCCGAATGCCTGTAGGGTTGGGCCGGGCATGCGACTGGGGTGACGTTGTGATGCACGCGCAATCTTTTGCAAACGTAAAATCTGAGATTTGATTGGTAGGAAAGGCTGGCATATCCAGCCAAAAGCCGCCCCGGACGGTCGACTACAGGAAACACCTTAGAGCCTGTTCTCGGTGCTCATGGTACGAATTCATGGGTGCAGGTCTGCGCGGTTGGAAGCGGCCTCCGGGTGTGTTGGGCCTACTTACATTCCTTTTGGCGGTGCGCTATGAGAATGAGCGTATCCCGCAGGTCCCGCTCCATTGAGATGAATCGTCTGATCTTGCCCCTATTGGCATACTCCTGGTTGGAGGAACAATGAAGAGAAGCGGCATGAATGTGATGACGCCCGACGCCAGCGCCAACATTCCTCCGGTCGCTAAAGGTAACGGCAGGTCCAAAGGGACTGACGACTCTTTGGATCTCACGGTGATCCTCGCCAGCCTGCAAACCATGCGCGACGGCGACTTTACTGTGCGACTGCCGGGCACATGGGTCGGGCTCGCGGGAAAAGTTGCCGACACGTTCAACGAAATTGTTACTGCCAACCAGCACATGGCCCAAGAACTGCGACGTGTCGGGCAGGTCGTGGGTAAGCATGGCAAGACCAGAGAGCGCACGAGATTCCACGAGTCGAGGGGCGCCTGGGGTGAGATGGAGGTATCGGTCAACACACTTGTGGAAGACCTGCTTCGTCCGACAGCCGAGGTTACGCGCGCGATTGCCGCGGTCGCGCAAGGTGATCTGACTCAAACTGTAAGGCTTGACGTAGATGGACGGCCGCTGGAAGGCGAATTCCTGCGGTCCGCGAATCTTGTTAACACGATGATTCAACAGCTCGGCGTCTTCACCGCCGAAGTGACGCGCGTAGCGCGCGAAGTGGGCACGGAAGGCAAACTCGGCGGACAGGCGCAAGTGCCTGACGTCGCCGGTACCTGGAAAGATCTCACGGACAACGTGAACCTCATGGCCAGCAACCTGACTGGTCAGGTGCGAAACATCGCGGAAGTCGCAACCGCCGTGGCTAGCGGCGATCTCTCGCGCAAGATTACCGTTGACGTGCGCGGTGAGATTCTGCAGCTCAAAGAGGCTATCAATACGATGGTCGACCAGTTGCGATCGTTTGCATCCGAAGTGACGCGCGTGGCCCGCGAAGTTGGTACCGACGGAAAGTTAGGCGGGCAGGCAGTCGTCCCGGGCGTTGCGGGTACTTGGAAGGATTTGACCGACTCCGTAAACGCCATGGCCGGCAACTTGACGGCTCAGGTGCGAAACATCGCAGAGGTGACTACCGCGGTGGCTCGCGGTGATCTGTCGCGCAAGATCACGGTCGACGTGAAGGGTGAAATTCTCGAACTCAAAGACACCATCAACACGATGGTGGACCAACTCAACGCGTTCGCCGGTGAAGTGACGCGCGTGGCCCGCGAAGTGGGTACAGAAGGCAAACTGGGCGGCCAAGCGCAAGTGCCTGGCGTCGGCGGCACGTGGAAAGACCTCACCGACAACGTGAACTTCATGGCCAGCAACCTGACTGGTCAGGTGAGAAACATCGCGGAAGTTGCGACCGCCATCGCCAGCGGTGACTTGTCGCGCAAGATCACGGTCGACGTGCGCGGCGAAATTCTGCAGCTGAAAGAAACGCTGAACACGATGGTCGATCAGCTGAACCGCTTCGCTGGCGAAGTAACGCGCGTGGCCCGCGAAGTCGGAACGGAAGGCCGGTTGGGCGGACAGGCGAACGTCCCAGGTGTCGCGGGAACATGGAAGGATCTTACCGATTCAGTGAACTCAATGGCCGGTAACCTCACCGGCCAGGTCCGAAACATCGCTGAAGTTACGACCGCTGTTGCCCGTGGCGATTTGTCGCGCAAGATTACGGTCGATGTGAAGGGGGAAATTCTTGAGTTGAAAAACACCATCAACACGATGGTGGATCAGCTGAATGCGTTCGCGGGAGAGGTAACCCGCGTTGCTCGCGAAGTGGGCACGGAAGGTAAGCTGGGTGGCCAGGCGCAGGTGCCAGGTGTGGCCGGCACATGGAAGGATCTAACCGACAACGTGAACTTCATGGCCAGCAACCTGACTGGTCAGGTTCGTAACATCGCCGAGGTGGCGACCGCTGTGGCGCGCGGCGACTTGTCGCGCAAGATTACCGTTGACGTGAAGGGCGAAATTCTCGAACTCAAAGACACCATCAACACGATGGTCGATCAGCTGCGGTCGTTCGCATCGGAAGTAACGCGCGTGGCTCGCGAAGTCGGCACTGACGGCAAACTCGGCGGCCAGGCGCTAGTGCCTGGTGTCGGCGGAACGTGGAAGGACCTCACCGACTCGGTCAACTCCATGGCCAGCAACTTGACCGGCCAAGTCCGAAATATCGCCGAAGTGTCGACAGCGATTGCCAGCGGGGATTTGTCGAAGAAGATCACGGTGAACGTGAGCGGCGAAATCCTTCTGCTCAAAGAAACCATTAACACCATGGTCGATCAGTTGAACGCGTTCGCGGCCGAAGTAACCCGTGTGGCGCGCGAAGTTGGATCTGAAGGAAAACTTGGCGGCCAGGCACAGGTACCGGGCGTCGCCGGCACGTGGAAGGATCTGACGGACTCGGTGAACTCGATGGCCGGCAACCTGACTGGTCAAGTCCGTAACATCGCTGAAGTCACGACGGCCGTGGCCCGCGGCGATTTGTCACGAAAGATTACGGTCGACGTTAAAGGCGAGATTCTCGAGCTGAAGAACACGATCAATACGATGGTGGACCAGCTCAATGCGTTTGCAGGTGAAGTGACGCGCGTAGCACGTGAAGTCGGAACGGACGGAAAACTGGGTGGCCAGGCGCAGGTTCCCGGAGTAGCTGGCACATGGAAGGATCTCACGGACAACGTGAACTTCATGGCCAGTAACCTGACCGGACAAGTCCGGAATATCGCCGAAGTTGCCACGGCGATCGCGAATGGAGATCTCTCGAAGAAGATCACCGTCGACGTACGCGGCGAAATCCTGCAACTGAAGGAAACGCTCAACACGATGGTCGAGCAGCTCCGTTCATTTGCTGCTGAGGTGACGCGCGTCGCCCGCGAAGTGGGCAGCGAGGGGCGGTTAGGCGGCCAGGCCGATGTCCCAGGCGTGGCAGGTACGTGGAAGGATCTTACTGACTCTGTGAACGCCATGGCCGGCAACCTGACTGGTCAAGTGCGTAACATCGCCGAGGTGACCACGGCTGTGGCGCGCGGCGACTTGTCTCGCAAAATTACCGTAGACGTGAAAGGCGAAATTCTCGAGCTGAAGAACACTATCAACACGATGGTGGATCAGCTCAACGCATTCGCGGCAGAAGTGACGCGCGTGGCGCGCGAAGTCGGTACCGACGGAAAGCTGGGAGGTCAGGCGCAAGTGCCCGGCGTCGGCGGAACGTGGAAAGATCTTACCGACAGTTTCAACGTCATGGCGGTCAATCTGACCGAGCAGGTGCGAGGCATCGTTAAGGTCGTCACTGCCGTCGCCAATGGAGACTCTGACTCAGAAGCTGACCGTGAACGCGAAGGGCGAAGTTGCCGCCTTGGCGGAAACCATCAACAACATGACAGGAACGCTCGCCACGTTTGCTGACCAGGTAACGACGGTCGCACGCGAGGTCGGTGTCGAAGGTCGGCTCGGCGGCCAGGCGAACGTGCCGGGAGCCGCGGGTACCTGGAAGGATCTTACCGGCAACGTCAATCTGCTCGCTGACAACCTGACCAACCAGGTGCGCGCGATCGCCGAGGTCGCAACGGCTGTGACCAAGGGCGACCTGACACGGTCCATTCAGGTGGAAGCCAGCGGAGAAGTCGCGGAGTTGAAGGACAACATCAACACGATGATTGATAACCTGCGACTCACCACTGACCGCAACACAGAGCAGGACTGGCTCAAGACGAACCTGGCACGCTTTACAGGAATGTTGCAAGGGCAACGCGACCTGGCAACGGTGGGGCGCATGTTGCTTTCTGAGCTGGCGCCGCTCGTAAACGCCCAACAAGGCGTGATCTACCAGATGGAAACGGAAGAGTCCGCCGGTATGGTGTTGTTGTCCGCATTTGCCGACGACGGCGACAGCGGACATCTGCGGCGGCTGAGAATTGGGGAAGGCCTGGTCGGTCAGGTCGCGGCTGAGAAGCGCCGTATGCTGATCAGCGACCTGCCGGAAAAGACGGTACCGATTCGTTCGGGCCTGTTCGAGTCTGTACCGCGGAACGTTATCGTCCTGCCAGTGCTTTTCGAAGATCGAGTCAAGGCAGTAATTGAGCTTGCATCGTTAGGGGTATTCACCGCTTCGCATCTGGCATTCCTTGAACAGTTGACGGCCAGCATCGGCATCGTGCTTAACAGTATCGAAGCGACGATGCAGACGGAAGGCCTCCTGAAGCAGTCGCAACAGCTGGCTGCCGAACTCCAGACACAGCAGAAGGAACTGCAGCAGACGAACGAGCAGTTGGCGCAGAAAGCGCAACAGCTTGCCGAACAAAACGTGGAAGTGGAACGCAAGAATCAGGAAATTGAGCAAGCGCGTCGCGCACTCGAGGAAAAAGCGAAGGAGCTTGCCCTCACTTCCAAGTACAAATCCGAGTTCCTTGCCAACATGTCGCATGAGCTGCGAACACCGCTGAACAGCATTCTCGTGCTCGGCCAGCAACTCAGTGAGAATCCCGATCACAACCTGACACCGAAGCAGGTTGAGTTCGCGCGCACGATTCACGGCGCGGGTACCGACTTGCTGAACCTCATCAGCGATATTCTGGATCTCTCGAAGATTGAATCTGGCACGGTTTCAGTTGAGGCCGAGGAAGTATTCTTCGCCAATCTCCTCGAAATGGTGGCGCGGCCCTTCCGTCATGAAGCGGAGAACCGGCGGCTTGCGTTCGAGGTGCAGTCCGATCCGCAACTGACACGGAGTCTGGTCACCGACTCCAAGCGTTTGCAGCAGGTTTTGAAGAATCTGTTGTCGAATGCCTTCAAATTTACCGAACATGGTTCGGTACGTTTGGCGGTGTCAGTTGCTTCCAAGGGATGGAGCGAGGATCATCCGATTCTCGGTGGTGCGGCGTCTGTGGTCGCGTTTGAAGTCACTGATTCGGGCATCGGGATCGCTCTTGATAAGCAACGCATCATCTTCGAGGCCTTCCAACAGGCAGATGCCAGCACCAGCCGCAAGTACGGCGGAACCGGATTGGGTCTGGCCATCAGCCGCGAACTCGCCAGCTTGCTAGGCGGGGAAATTCAGCTGCGCAGCGTGCCTGGTCAAGGGAGCACGTTTATCCTGTATCTGCCTCTCACGTACGTGGGACCGTCCGCGTCGAAGTTAACGGTGGCGGATTGGAAGGCCTCGTCCCCCGCTCCTCTCCAGTTGTCGAACATGGTCGTCTCCGAAAGGCCGGTTGAACAGATTGCGGACGACCGGGATAATCTGCAGCCCGATGATGCCGTGTTGCTCATTGTCGAAGATGATCCGCATTATGCACGCGTACTTTGCGACTTGTCGCGAGATAAAGGGTTCAAGGTCCTTGTTGCGCTACGAGGCACTGATGCCCTCACGCTTGCTCGCGAGTTTCACCCGACGGCAGTTTCTTTGGACGTATTTCTGCCTGACATGCTCGGCTGGACTGTGCTCAATCATTTGAAGCAGGATCCGGCGACGAGGCACATTCCGGTGCAGATGCTGACGCTGGATGAGGACCGCCACCATGGATTGGCGCGCGGTGCATTCGCCTTCGTGACGAAGCCGACGAGTCCGGAAGAACTGGACTCGGCGTTATCGCGCATCAAGGAATATGCGTCACCGCGCCGCAAGCGGTTGCTTATCGTGGAAGACAATCCAGCGGAGCAACTGAGCATTCGTGAGCTTCTGGGGTCTGACGACATTGACGTCACGATCGCTGCTACTGGCACCGAAGCCCTGGACGTTGTGAGCAAGGAGGCGTTCGACTGCGTTGTTCTGGACTTGCGATTGCCCGACATGACCGGCTTCGACATACTGGAACGCATGCGCGATGACCCGGCAGTGAGTGACTTGCCAGTGGTGGTCTTCACTGGAAAAGAGCTCTCACCGGAGGAGGATGCTCGCTTACATACCCTCGCTCGCAGCGTGGTCGTCAAAGGAGTGGAGTCGCCGGAGCGATTGCTGGATGAGACTGCCCTATTCTTGCATCGGGTCGTAGCAGATCTTCCAGTTGAAAAACAGAAGATGCTTGATCGTCTGCATCGCTCCGACGAGGCGCTGGTGGGAAGGAAAGTACTCGTTGTGGACGACGACATGCGGAACATCTTCGCTCTCAGCAGCGTGTTGGAACGGCGTGGAATGGCCGTCCTGACCGCTGGGACAGGGCGTGAGGCGATCTCCATGCTCGAATCCACACCGGACGTTGCCATCGTATTGATGGACATCATGATGCCGGAAATGGACGGGTATGCAACGATGCAGGTGATTCGACAGAATTCGGCGTTCCGGAGGCTGCCGATCATTGCCCTGACGGCGAAGGCCATGAAAGGCGATCGCGAAAAGTGCCTGGAAGCGGGTGCGTCGGAATATCTGGCGAAGCCGGTGAACACCGAGCAATTGCTATCGGCATTGCGGATGTGGCTGCATCGGTGAGGATATTGTGGTTAATCTGTCGGGCGGCAGTTTGAGAAAAGCATGAGCGTTCAGGATCAAGTCAACATTCTGATGGTCGACGACCAGCCGGGCAAGTTGCTCACCTATGAAGCGATCTTGTCTGAACTGGGAGAGAACCTGATCAAGGCAACCTCCGCCAAGGAGGCCCTTGAGAAGCTGCTCAAAACGGATGTTGCCGTCGTGCTGATGGATGTGAGCATGCCGGAGATCGACGGTTTCGAACTCGCCGAGATCGTTCGCCAGCATCCGCGTTTCCAGAAGACTGCGATCATCTTTATCTCCGCTGTGCATTTGACCGATCTCGACCGCCTCAAAGGCTACCAGCACGGCGCCGTGGATTACCTCTCAGTACCAATCGTCCCAGAGGTGCTGCGGGCGAAAGTGCGAGTATTCGCGGAGTTGCACCGGAAGAACCAGCAACTTGCGCGACTGAATAGCGAACTCGAACAGCGGGTTGTGGATCGCACTCAGGAATTGGAACGAAAAGCGGTGATGCTCGAAGAGTTGAACCGCGATTTGGCACAGAGGAACCAGGAACTCGACGCGATCGTGCACACCGCTCCCGATATCATTTTCAGTCGGCAATCCGACGGGACGCGGGACTACATCAGCAGTAGATTCTACGAATACACGGGGGCGCCGCCGGATTCGGCGGTTGGAGTCGGCTGGCTCGAGTACATGCATGCCGACGACCGGGAGCGCAGCCTTGAGCATTGGCTGCGATGTGCTCAATCCGGCGACACATATGAATCCGAATATCGCTTACGCGGCGGCGATGGTCAATACCGCTGGTTTCGCGCCCGCGCGGTTCCGCTAAGAAATCCGCAGGGCATCATCATAAAGTGGTACGGAACCTGTTCTAACATTCACGACAGCAAGTTGTTGGAGCAATCGATTCGCGACAGTGCCGTTGAGTTGGAGAGGATGGTCGATATAAGGACGGTCGAACTCAGACGCCTCTCCAACCGTTTGATGACGTTGCAGGACGAGGAACGGCGCCGAATTGCCCGCGAAATTCACGATGGGCTGGGGCAAGAACTGGCGGCGGCGAAGATGATCCTGGACGGGATTCTTTCGAAGGATGCCTCGGCCACCACTCGACAGGCGGCAATGGATGCGAGCCAGTTAGTCGACCGTACGATCAAGCAGGTGCGCACGATTTCGCATTTGCTGCACCCTCCGCTTCTCGACGAAGTCGGCCTCGTCTCGGCCCTGCGATGGTATTTGGAAGGCCTTTCCGAACGCAGCGGCATTGAGATCCGTCTCGAGGTGACTCCTCCTGATCTCGGCCGGCTCAGGCCTGAACTCGAGACTGCCATCTTTCGAATCATTCAGGAAGCATTGACCAATATGTTCCGGCATTCCGGGGCGCACAATGGGCTCGTGAATCTAACAGAACACGAAGGGCACATTGCCGTCATAGTTCGCGACGACGGAAAGGGAATTGAGGAGCAGGTTATCCAATTCCGGCCGGACAGCGTCGGAGTTGGCATCGGCGGAATGCGGCAACGTGTGACGGAGCTAGGGGGACGTTTGCGCCTGGCGAACGCGAACCCGGGCACGATCGTTGAGGTTGTCATTCCTTCGCGTCAACAGGAGCGGTTAGTTCCCGCTACGGTATAGCCGAGTTCATCGCTACATACTTTCACTGATATTCCGCAATGATCATCCTATCTATGCTGCTGTTCGCGGGATGCCGGCAGCCACGTCCGTTCTGGAGTGACTGCACACGGTGGCCCGAGCCGGGCCTTTGCAGTTTGACCGACTTGGAAGCCGTCCTTGGCTGCCGGGCATCCTTCTGATTCTTATCCCGATCGTCATCGGTTCGTTCCGTTCGATTACAAGGAATTCCTTCGCGCTCTAGGGGGTCCAGTTGATGGTTGACTGTGAGCAATAACAGGCACATTTAAGAGAGGTGGTGCGAGTCCCAAAAGGCGAGGGCGGCATGGCTAAGAATGCGAGACCGGCAGCACCAGGGGCACAAGCCACGCCCTCCAGGAATCTTCGCATCGCCTCTCTCACTCTTGTGTTCATCACGATCGTCGGTTTGGGCGCGGTCGCATATTTTACCGAACACGGCATCATCGTCAGTCGCGACTGGGTCATCCACACCTATCAAGTGCGATCGCAACTTAGCGACCTACAGTTAGAGGTCATACGAGCACAGAATAACGAAGCCAGTCATCTGTTGACACAAGGCAAGGTAGAACTGCCGCAATCGGGGGAACAGGTTAATTTGGCGCGGCAGACAGTCACTGAGTTGCGCCGGCTCACCAACGACAATCCTCGGCAGCAGCAACGCCTGTCACGTTTAGCTGACTTGCTCAAGGAGGACGGTGCGCTCATCGAAGCCCCGACGAATTCACAGCGAATCCGTGTTCAGGCTTCGCCGACCGAGCGATTGCGGGAATCTGAGATCAATGATCACGATAACCAGATCAGCGCCATTGTCAGGAGTATGCAAGACGAAGAGGAATCTCTGCTCGAGCAAAGACTGAAAGCGTTGGATTACCTGTTCAAGCGAAACGCCCTGATGCTTGCGCTAGCTTTCGCGGTCGTGGCTCTAATGCTGGTCTACAATTTCAGAGCCTTGATGGGCGAGGTTGCACGAACCAAAGACACGGAGAAGAGGGTGCGTGACAATGCCGACTCCTACCGGCTGATGAGCGCCAAGATTCTGGAATTGCAGGACCTGGAACGGCGACGCATTGCGCGCGAACTTCACGACAGCGTCGGTCAATATCTTGCCGGACTCAAGATCAACTTGAGTCAGATCGAGAACGCAGCCCGAGTCGATGCATCGAGGGTGATTCGAGAAACGATCGACCTAACGGATTGTGCGATCCAGGAGGTGCGGACGATTTCACACCTTCTGCATCCTCCTCTGCTGGAAGAGCTGGGATTTCTGTCGGCGGCCCGCTGGTATGTGGACGAGTACGGGAAACGCAGTCAGGTAAAGGTGTCTTTGATCATCGATGAACCCATCGAGCGACTCGCGAGGGACGTGGAGATCGCTCTGTTTCGCGTGCTGCAGGAAGCACTGACCAACGTGTACCGTCACTCTGGGGCTCAGTCCGTCGATGTGCGCATCATATGCCGTGATCAGCACGTGACCTTGACGGTCGCCGATGATGGAAGAGGGATTCCACATGAAGTTCTGGTTCGGTTTCGCGGAGGAGCGGCGCCCGGCATTGGTCTGGCAGGGATGAGGGAACGACTTGCCGAGTTCGGAGGCGAGATTAGAGTGGAGGCGTCAAGCGGCGGATCTGTCGTGCAAGCAATAATTCCGATGAAAGCTTGTGCAGCGAGTCACGACGTTGCGGGAAGTGTGGGTAGTGCATAACCGGTGAACTGCTCCGCCGGGACAAGAAAGAGGTCTCCGTTTCCGGAGACCTTTTTTATGCCTTGCGTGCTTGTTCTAGTTCACCGATCTCCGCCCACCAGCGAGATGAGCGATGAGGGACACAAGAAACAGCACGGCGAAAACGACAAACAATATCTTCGCAACGCCAGCCGCCGCAACAGCTATTCCCGTGAAACCTAACACCGCGGCGATCAGTGCTACCACAAAAAACATCAGCGCCCAGTAAAGCATGAATAGCCTCCAAGTTGGATTTGCTGGTTGCAGCATAAGCAAGCAATCCGAATTGAAACATCCGCCTCAGGCTGTATTCATCAGAACCAATTCCTGTATTTAGCGGGGCTGGAAAAAGGGGGCGGGTGCCGGTCGCTCCCAGTGGACCGGCACCCGCTTGGGGGCGTTGTGTCGAGTAGGAGTCAAGCTTAGCCTCGCGGGACCGCAACTCACAATACCGTGGACCCTGTATGTCGCGAAGGATAAGGGCTCAGCCACGCAGGCTATGGCGCGAATCTCTCAAGCAAGTTCTAGTGCGGGGTACGGACTCTGCCGGATGGGACGCCGCCTGTACACGGGCTACCTTGGTTCTCGCACGAAAATAAGCAGGTGCTCACAATGGAGCACAGAAGAGGATAAAAATGAGACGAATTTCTTCAGTACTGCCAAGAAGTCTCCTGGTGCTGAGCATTTGTTTGATCTTTATTGGCGTGAGTTGGTCTGCCGATGAGAAGGAGCAATCTGATATCGCGAAGCGGATCGATGCTTCTGCGAAAGTCTTGAATGAGATCATGGCCACGCCGGACAAGGCGATTCCAGACAAAGTCATGAGCGACGCCAAATGCATCGCCGTAATTCCGTCAATGGTGAAGATCGCGATCGGCTTCGGTGGCAATCATGGCAAAGGTGTTGCCACTTGTCGCACGGCGTCGGGATGGAGCGCTCCCGCTCCGGTTACGATCACCGGGGGCAGTTGGGGTCTGCAACTTGGAGGCCAGGCTGTTGATCTGGTCATGGTCGTGACGAACGATCAGGGGATGCAACATCTGCTTTCCAGCCACTTCAAGCTGGGTGCTGACGCCTCTGCCGCCGCAGGCCCTGTTGGCCGTGACACGACAGCAGACACCGACGTAAAGATGAGAGCCGAAGTGCTGACTTACTCTCGAGCGCGCGGGCTGTTTGCCGGAATCGATTTAACCGGCGCCGCTCTGACTCAAGACAAAGACGAAACGCGATTGCTCTATGGGAAGTTCGTGCCATTCGAACAAATCCTGGAAGGCAAGATACGCCCCACTTCCGCGAGCGAACCTTTCCTCTCAGCCGTCAGAAAATACTCGATGCAGAGCAAAGAGTCTGGTAAGAACGAAATGCATAGCGGGACAGCGGCGTCGAAGTGAACGGTCGATTCGGTCCAACGGCGAGCTCGATCTTTATCGAGCTGGCTCGCTGTAGACGGTCCATGAATAACTGTTTCTACACGGAGGCTTCATGTACACAATTCTGCTGGTACTGCTGATCTTGCTGTTGCTCGGTGCATTACCCACATGGCCCTATAGCCGATCTTGGGGATATTACCCGAGCGGCGGACTAGGCCTCGTTGTTGTGATCGTGCTCGTTCTGCTTCTTGTCGGTCGATAGCGGACTGGACTCGAAGCAAATGTCTGGCTGCGAATGGCGGTTCGTCTTCCGCCATTCGCCTTCGGTTCCGATGGAACCGACTACGAGTTGTGAGCCAAGCTAACGCACTTCAGCTCTTGAAGAACCAGTGCTGGAAAAAGTGACACTTCGTCAATCAGAACCGGATTGTGCAGGCAGCGATCGCGCCGATCGTAATGCACAAACCTTATCGTCGCTTTCACGCATCTATTTTCACGGGCAAAACAGTTGCACGCTTGCGAGGAGCAGTCATGTCGAGCAGTCAGCACACTCTTTCCAACCGTGAGTCTGTAATGGAGATGACGTCGCCGAACCTGGCCCGTCGATATGATGCGTCGGGCTACGCCGCACGCCCGCGCCCGCCGGTGAATGCGCGTGTTCCTCATGACCCATATGAAATCTGGGGACACTACAACAACTATCGTACGAACGGCGTTGTGTTGTCTGCGCTTGTGCACATTGTTCTGCTCGGATTACTCCTGAGCGGAGTCTTGGTAGGCAGCAAGATTGTCGCCCGCGTTCAACCGAGGGAGACTGTGACATTGATCGCTCCGTCTCCGGATTCGTACGCACTGCCAACTTCGAAGAAGGTAGTTAGTGGCGGAGGAGGGGGAGGCGATCACGACGCGCTCCCAGCGCCAAAAGGGCGCATGCCGAAAGTTGCTCTGCAGCAGATCACGCCGCCCGCAATTGTGGTTCGAAATCAGAAGCCGAAGCTCAGCGTAGAGCCCACGGTCGTAGTTCCACCACAGGTTCGCGTCGCGGATAATCACATGCCGAACCTGGGAGTCGGTCCTGCACCGGTCATGCCCTCAGCGCCGCCTTCGAATGGAATAGGCTCTGGCGGCGGGATAGGCTCGGGTTCGGGTGGAGGTGTAGGGGTGGGCCATGGACCTGGTGTCGGCGCCGGCAGCGGTGGAGGCATCGGTGGGGGAGTCTACAAGGTAGGTGGGGGAATTTCCGCACCCACGGCCATCAGTTCGCCCGATCCTGACTATACCGAAGAGGCGCGCAGAGCGAAGAAGCAGGGAACCTGCGTACTCTGGTTAATCGTAGATTCGTCCGGACACCCTCGCGACATCCGAGTAGTGCGAGGCTTGGGTTTGGGACTTGATGAGAAAGCTCTCGAAGCTGTGAAGCAGTGGCGTTTTCAGCCGGCCCTCAAAGATGGCAAGCCTGTAGATGTTCAGATCAGTGTGGAAGTGGATTTTCACCTGTACTGATCGTCGGTTTTGAACCTAATCGTCCATCTTCGGCGAGCTTACCCATGCTCGCCTAAGTCCTTTCCTGCAAACTGCTTTCCCGCCAGAGTGCAAGAGATTTCTCTGCTTTAGCGCGGATCTTTTTCTGAATGAATCTGCTAAGGGTCTTACAGCGTCTCCTGCAAGTGTTTACAGATGTGACCCGATAGAAGAATTTGGCTCCTTTTTCTAATCTCTGATCCATGCTCGCGGACATTGCCGCCGAGTGAACAACTTTCAGATAGCTGCAAGGAGATCAATCATGGCGAGTTGTGCGATTTCAGCGACCGAGGCGAATGTCATTCCATCCAGCACGATCAAGGGGCGCGATGATTCCCAGGTCAACCTGGTTAAACGCGCGCAGGCTGGCGATGAGCAAGCCTTTGCAACTCTGTTTCAACAACACAAGAACCGCGTCTACTCAGTGTGCCTGCTGATGACGAAGGATGTGGCCGAAGCCGAGGATTTGACGCAAGAGGCCTTTCTGCAGGTCTTCCGTACGGTCGGCTCTTTTCGCGGGGATGCCGCGTTCTCAACCTGGCTCTATCGCGTCGCCGTCAACACGGTGTTGATGAAACTGCGCCGACGCAAGTCTCCCCCGACTATTTCGCTAGACGAACCCGTCAATCAGGAATCACCTTCGCTCCATCGCGACTTCGGAAAGAACGATCCCGATCTCACGGGGGTTGTCGACCGTATTGCTCTGCTACGCGCGCTGCAGGAGCTGCCGGAGGGATGCCGGACGATCTTCGCGCTGCACGAAGTTGAGGGATACCAACACCACGAGATCGCGCAATTGCTCGACTGCTCGATTGGGAACTCGAAATCGCAACTGCATAAGGCAAAACTCAAAATGCGGGATCTGCTTTTTCCGAAGCGAAGGATCTTGCGGCGGCGGGCCCCTAAGAACGTTGAGACTGAACTCCTCGCCTGCTCGCCAAGATCACGATAACAAGTGCGTGGGTAATCCCCGCGGCAAGAAAAGGGTGACATCGCAGTGTTAGGCGCAATTGCTATCGTCGGACCGGAAGCGTCGGAAATTGACCGCATCTCTGTAGGCACGCGGTCAGCTCGGGTCATACGACCCGAGCGCACCAGGTTGGGAGTTCCGCTTGCCTGCATCGAAGTTCTGGGTCGGTCTACGGTAGATCGTGTAGTTGGAGAATGGCGACAGATCGGTGTTGACGCGATAACGCTGCTGGCTGACAGCTGTTTCGCAGCAGTTCGCGAAGAGATCGACCAAAGCGCGAGAGAATTTCCTCCGACTTGGGTTGAGGATGCATGGAGCAGTGTTCCGCAGATCCTCAAGCACTACCGAGAATGCGGAATTGATGCGGCCGTTATCGTTCGCGTGGCTGCACATATAGAAACGGACGCAGCGGACGTTGTGAGGTTCCATCGGGAGCAGGCTCGTCCGGTGGCGCGGGCCTTCAGTGGGCATGAGCCACTGGATATGTGGATCGTGGATACGGCATCGACCGCGTCCGGCGAGGACATCGTGGCAATGTTGTTCCTGGACGAACCGGCGCGCTATTCAATCGATGGATATGTGAATCGGTTAGCTGACCCCAGCGATTTCCGCCGCCTGGTCGTGGATAGCCTTAATTTGCGCTGCCAATTGCGCCCGCAGGGCGCGGAAACGCGGCCCGGCGTCTGGATGGACGAAGGCGCAGAAGTGGACCGGAGAGCCCGCATTGTAGGACCGGCGTTCATTGGACGCCGATCGAAGATCGAAGAGCAGTGTCTCATTACGCGAAGCAGTAACGTTGAAAGCAACTGCCAAGTCGATTACGGGACAGTCGTTGAAGACAGCAGCATCTTGCCCAATACTTACGTAGGGATTGGACTTGATGTATCGCACTCGATTGTGAACCGCACGCGACTTTTAAACTTGGAAAGAGACGTAACGGTAGATATTGGTGACCCAGGAATAATCCGGCAAAACAGAATTCTCCAGGAAGTAGTGGCTCGGCAATCACCGTTTCCGACGGGATGGGGAAGAGTGGGCTTTGCGCAAAGTGTGAAGATCCCGCTCGACGAAGGCCGAGACATTTAAGAGGTTAGAAGTCATTCGTTAAAAGAGGTGATAAGAATGTTGATCAGTCGACCTGTGGTCATTATGCAAATGCCGGTACAACTCAACCTGGAAAATGCGCGGACATTCTGGCAGGAATTGGAGCCGCTGCTCGAGTGCCATCGACCCCGGGTCGTTCTTGACTGCTCGCAAGTTACTTATATCGACGGCGCCGGAGTCGAGATGCTGTTGCATAGCCTGGAAGAAGCGATGAAGCGTGATGGAGACTTGAAGTTGTGCGCAGTGTCGCCTGAGTCGGAAGTGATGCTCGAGCTCATGCGTGTAGATCGGGTCTTCGAAGTGTACAAGACGTCAGAAGAAGCTGTGCGCAGTTTCGGCGCGTCCCCGATCGAATCCGCGGTGCCGGAAGGTCCATGGTACGCCCCAGTGTTTGGCGACGTGGAGGGTCTGAAGCAGGCCAGCTAGTCGAACCGTTGGCCGACGGAGGAGACGATGCGGGACAGATTCCTGGCGTACGTAGTTTGCGGCGTGCTGGCTTTCGTATCGCCGGTAACCGTGTTCGGTCAGGGCGGAGCTCAACCGACCGAGGGCAGCACCGCACCGGCTAATTCGAATACAGCCACATCTCCCACCAAAGGGGCGAGCGAATCGCAGCTGCCCCTGAGTTCCTCCTCGGCCCCGGAGACCGCGTTCACCGAACTTCCGGATAGCCCCGGCGCTGTGCAGGAACAGGCGCAGAGTGTACAGCAACAGCAGACCAGTTCTGCGGAGCCATCGAGTCAGTCATCCCCTCAGTCTCAGAGTGCAGCGCAGTCTCCGCAAGCATCGCAAGACGCAACGCCTCAGCGTCCCGTCGGTACGGCCGCGGCGGGAGCGCCTACGGTCAGCGGTATTACCGCCGCTGAACCCGCCGGAGTTGCAATTGCTCCGGCGAAGCAACATCGTGTGCGAACGATCCTCATACGCGTAGGCGCGATTGTGGGCGCGGGTGTGGCGGTGGGAACCGTCGTCGCACTCACGGAGGCGACTCCAAGTAGACCTCCTGGAGCACGTTAGAGATTCAGGCCGCGCCATTGCGTCCGCTATTCTCCTCACCACCATGCGAACAAACATCGTGAGAGTCGTGAGCTTCTCGGGAATTGACGGAGCAGGGAAGAGCACTCAAATTCAGGCTCTACAAGATCAACTTCTGGCGCTTGGGTTTCATGTAATCGTCCTCTCGTTCTGGGACGACTTCGTAGTGCTTCGCCGGCTGCGGGAATTCATGAGCTACAAGGCATTCAGGGGCGACAAAGGTGTTGGAAGCCCCGAAAAACCGATCAACCGCAAGGATAAAAACGTTACTGCGTGGTACACAACGATCGCGAGGATGTTCTTTTACGTGCTGGACGGGCTCAGCCTGCGGATCGCATTAAGCAAGGTCTCGCGCGGGCCGGCTGATTTCATCATCTGTGACCGATATATCTACGATGAACTGGCCAATCTTCCGCTATGTCACCGGGCTGTGCAGTTGTATGTGCGAGTTCTTGGGAGCTTCAGCCCGAGGCCTGATATTGCCTATCTTGTGGATGCTGCCCCGCAAGCGGCTCGAGTTCGCAAGCCAGAATACCCGCTGGAATTCTTGCGACGAAATCGAGATGCGTATCTTGAGCTAAGCCAGCTTGTCGGCGGAATGATCATCATCGGACCGGAGTCGGTCGAAGAGATGACTGCACAAGTCATGACGGCAATGTCAAGAGAGTGCCTGCGAACAGACCAAGAACGGCGAAAGGTTCAGGCCGGAGCGGTGCCCCTCTCAAGCGATGTGAAGACTTCAACCCATTGAGTATTCATCGACCTTTGCCTGCCAACATATTGTCTCGAATGTTCATCGAAGCTTGGGGGCGATCATGACGGCAGGAGATAAATGAAGATCTGTCTGGTCACGACATTCCCTCCGAGCACTGGCGGATTGAGTGAGTATGGGTTTCACCTTGCGCAGGAGCTAAAGCGCAATCCCATGCTGGCGCTCACCGTTCTTGCGGACGAACTTGGATCAGATCACGTCGAGCCCGAAGGTTTCTCAGTTTTGCGCTGCTGGTCATTCGATCACCCTGCGAGTATGTTTCGTTTGATCGCGACGTTGCAGCGACTGAAGCCGGATGTCGTCTGGTTCAACCTTCTCTTCAGTACGTTTGGCCGTAATCCCCTCATTGCTTTTGGCGGGCTCATGACGCCGCTGCTTGCGCGATTAAGCGGCCGTTATACCCACGTAACTTTGCATCATTTGATGGACACAGTCGAGTTGAAAGATGTGGGAATTCGGCACGAATGGTTGTATCGGTACGCAGGCGCTATCGCCACGAGAATGCTGCTTCTGTCGAATTCGGTATCGGTGCTCATGCCCGGCTATCGAAAGATCCTGAATGATAAGTACGGGCGAGACAACGTACATCTGCGGTCGCATGGCATTCTTGCGCGGCGTCCGGAATTCCCCGACTTCTCGCGGCGAGGATCCCCGGTACACCGCATCCTGGCGTTCGGTAAATGGGGAACTTACAAACGTCTCGAACTCATGATCGAGGCATTTGATTTGATCGCGGCGAGGCTGCCCGATGCCAGACTCGTCATTGCCGGCGGAGACCATCCTCAGGCTCAAGGCTACATTGAGTCGATCAGACAGGCCTGTGTATCCGATCCTCGAATTGAGTTTCGCGGCTATGTGCCAGAGAGTGCACTGCCAGAATTGTTTCAGAGTTCCAGCGTAGCCGTGATGCCATACTCCTCATCGACCGGATGCAGCGGCGTCGCTCACCTGGCATGCGCTTACGGAGTACCGATCGTGTGTGCGGATTTGACTGACTTTCGGCAGATGGCGCAAGCGGAGGAGTTGGCGATCGAGTTCTTTCCAACGGGAAGTGCAGAGGGTCTCGCAGAGTGTCTGATCCAGCTATTACAAACTCCGGAAAAACAACGATCGATGGCGGCGCAGAATTTCTCAGCTGCGCTCCGCATGACTATGCCCAACGTCGTGCAGAAATATCTCCGTCACTTCGAACTGCAGCAGCGGACTCGGACGCTGAGATATGTGTCACGTTTCCGGCGCTTGCCCGGTTGGGTGCCCTCGAAGTCGCTCTTGCTTCGTTTCATGACCCGGAATTCGCTGAGTTGGGCGCGGCGTTCCGCCATCCTCCATACTCCGTGGAACGGCCACGACGACGTTCGACTACTGTACGGTAACGGCAACGGAGGCGGAAACCTGCACGGAACCGGAAGTGCCATTGATGGTGATGGCCTGAGCGTTCCCAGCAGAGTTGAGGCTCCCGGTTCCCCCACCGCAGGACGAGGAGGCAATCACCAGTCCGAAGACGATACAGCCTCCCATGACGGCAAGGAGTCGCTTGCGCTCTATCTTGCCGATGAGGCTAAAGCCGACCGCGCCGAAACCGAACAGCCATACTGCAGTGAATGGGTTGCGCCTTCCGGCGGCGCCGTTCATCGAGACGGTGGAATTATCGGAGATGGTAAGAACGGACTTCGCAACCGCGTTCCCGGGAGTGATGGACGAAGGAGCGAACGAACAGGTGAGCGTCTGAGGCAGTCCGGAACAACTCAAGCTGATGGCGGTGTTGAAGGCGCCTGATTGTGGCGTTGCGGTCACGGTGATCTTCCCGGACCCTCCAGATGCAATCGATACAGAGGAAGGGTTCGTTCCCAGAGATACAGATGCTCCTTCCGTTGCCTTCCCGCAGGTTGAGGTGAACTTCACCGGCCCGGAAATCTGGTTTGTAACTGCCGGTTTGCCAACGGCCTGTAGATACAGCACGTAGTTTCCGTTGGGGATCGGATAGCTGCAAAGGTTCAGAGAACTCGCGCCCGCAGTGGCATTTCCCAGCGCCATCAGATTCTTGCCGTCCGTACTGATGTAAGCCACAAAATGGTCGACTGTGCTTTCGTTCCCTTTAATCGTCCATTGAAGAGATTTTCCGGACACGGACGCCGACACCGTGAGGCAATTGCTGACACCAGACTCGATTTCGGTGGCCTCTTCGTAATCGTTCCAAGTGACCAGTTGCAGCGCGGGCAACTGTTTTCCTGAGTTGTAGAGGCTGTTGATCTCAGAAAAGGTGTGCAGCCAGGTTTGCCCGCATTGCTGCCCCATGATGCGCCCAGATCCCCAGGATGCCAGGGAGTCGTTGAAGCCTTTGTACGTAGCGCCGAAGGTTTGATCACTGCTGAGCGGGATCCCGGTGTCGTAGAAGCTCTTCAGATAGCTCATTCCGTAATCCGTGGTCGTCGGCATCACCCAGGAGTAGCTGCCGCTGCTGAGCACGTGGCTGAATCCACTGTTGTTCTGGAAGATGAAAAGTGGTTGTGTCGAGAGCGCGGCGCTCGCTGCATTCCAGTTGATCGTGTACGACAAGTCGATATTGAAATTCGTGACGACGGGCCTCCCTTGCACGGTCATGTAAGCCTTGGAAGGGAAATAAGTCTGTTCGATGTATTGCAACTGGCTGACGAGAGCCTGTTGCGGAGTGCATCCCTTGCAGGAGTCCCACTCGATTGCACCCTGATCGACCATGATGGCGAAGGTGAATCCGGGATATTTTTCCGCTTCGGCCATGACCAATTGTGTGGCCTGATCGATGCTGGTATTTGGGCCATACCAGTCGATGATGACGCCGTCGATGCCGCGGCTGATCATGTCCGTAATCTGACGGTGAACTTGGGCCGCGTCCGTGGAACTGTAGCCGACATTCATGTGATTCGACTGTCCGAACCACAACATGAGATGAGCGTAGATCTTGGTATTCGCGCCGGAATAAAGCAACGAGTGCACGTCGACCTTACTCACATTACCTACGCCTGCATTGCCATTGCTCTGATTAGCAAAGCTGTTGGCGGCGCTGGTGTTGTTGGCCGTTTGCGCGGCTAACGTGGTAGTGGGAACGACGTAATTTCCGGTCGCACACAAAGCTGTCGCAGACAGCAGCAGAACTGCAGCACACAAATCCCTAAAACACATCTGTCCTCAAGAGCGGAGGGTCGAGGATCTTGCTTGTCGTGCCAGCCAGGTTTGAAGGGAGGCGCGCCCGCCTGTAGATTCCTCCGAACCAAGCCTCTTACTTTTCTGGGAACAGGAAGCAGCGTATGCGTGCTTTGCGCAGATGAACAGGTCCCATTGGTCTGCGAACCAATGGGGGATGCACCAGCGTGCCATTGTCTCGAGCGCTGCGACCTCAAGAACGATGCAGAACCCGCCTGCGCTGCCTTGGGTCTCCCTGCGTCTCGTGCCATCGGGCCGGCTCACGCCCAGCCGAGAACTGTTCGCGCGCTCGCACGTCAAATCCCTATCCTTATCAGTGCTTTGAGTTGCCCAACTTCGACTTCCCATTGAAATGGAAGCCAACCCATTCCTTGCCGCGGCTCATCCAAAGTGGGCCTTGGAATCTCCAAGCTCATGGATGGTTGATTCGAAATGACTGTGATCAAAAGACTCTGCTCTTATTCGGTTGTTCCTGCGATCGCGCTTTCGCTGGCGCTGTGCGGGTGTCAGGGAGTGAAGCAACCGTCACCTGGCCCGGGTCCCGGCGGCGGCAACGGCAGTCTCACATCAGTGAATCACATCATTTTCATGGCGCAGGAGAATCGCTCACTCGATACATATTTTGGCCAACTGCCAGCGTACTGGCAGGCCAATGGATTTCCCGCACAGCAGTTTGACGGTATTCCGGTCAACGCTTCGAATCCGAGTTTCGACGGCTCTACGACCGTTCCGGCGTTCCACGTTGCGACCGAGTGCATTGAGAATCTGACTCCATCGTGGAATGAAAGTCACGCCGACTGGAACCGCACCGAACCAACTTCGTCGACCGCCACCATGGACGGCTTCGTGTATACCGCGGCCAAGTATGCGATGGATAACAATTTCACTGACACAGCGGGCCTTCGTGCGATGGGCTATTACGACGCGAGCGATTTGAACTATTACTACTTCATGGCGTCGAACTTTGCTACGTCGGACCGATGGTTTGCGCCCGTGATGGATCGTACGCAGGTCAACCGAATGTACCTGTTTGCGGCAACGTCGCACGGATACGCGTATCCGCCGGGAACGGACGCGGCCGACAACGCTCCGCTTAACGTGCCTACCATCTTCGACGCCCTGCAGACCGCTGGCGTCAGTTGGAAGGTTTACTATTCCGATGACGTCTGTTCTACGGTACCTCCGGATGCCCGCGGTCCAAGGGGAGGTGTAATTGAGGATGCATCTTCGCCGACCGGCGCCTGCACCTATCTCACGCAGTTTGCAAAGTATTCGCCGCCGAATCAGTTGCCGAGCAATGTAGTGCCCGTATCGCAATACTTCACAGACTTGCAGAACGGTACACTCCCGTCGGTCGCATTCATCGAGGCTGGTTACGAGTCCGGGCGCGATGAGCACCCGAGTTCCGGGACGAACGTGCAGACGGGCGCTGCCTATGTCGAAACTCTAATCAACGGTTTGATGTCCAGCACTTCGTGGAAGGATTCGGTCTTCATTCTCACCTACGATGAACCAGGCGGCCTCTACGATCATGTTCCCCCCGTTCCCACAGTCAGCCCGGATGGCATTGCGCCCGTTGACCTTTTGCCAGGCGACACCTGCACGAGCAATGGCGGTGCGAATTGCGACTTCACTTACACAGGTTTCCGTCTGCCCTTAATCGTTATTTCCCCATTTACCAAGAAAAACTATGTATCGCACACAGCGGCCGATTACACGGCGATCCTGAAATTGATCGAGACCAGATTCAACGTGCCGCCTCTGACTCAGCGCGACGCCGCACAGATGGACATGACGGAGTTCTTCGACTTCAACAACGTGCCTTGGGCGACCCCACCGACTCCACCCGCGCAAGCCACAGGGGGCGTATGCAACGCTCAAACCTTGCAGTAGCGACTGCACGCGTGAGAGTGAGGAAAGCAGTCAGGCACTCACTCGCTTAACGTTCGTGAGTTTCTCCACCGTAAATGTTGGACTGAGATGGCGACCGAGCTTATCGGGTAAAGATAGCCAGCCGCCTATTTGGCTTCTGACTTAGCCTCTGAATCAACTGTCAGGCTGTGGGCCACATAGCGGGACCCATCGAGGCTGGTGATGGCTGTGACCACGGCGCCGGTCTGCAGTTTGTCATCAATCGCGAGGGATGGATCAAGGTAGATTTCGTAAGTCTTCCGGTCGGTCGAGGAATAGAGGACGATTAGTCCGGTGCGGAGATCTAGATGCGCGACTTGTCCTGCGAAGGTGTAGCGGACCCCCGGGCTCGCAAGGATCGAGATGTCGCGGGCCATCTCCCGGCTACCTGATTCGGGGGCAAACCTTACTGCGATCAGTGATCCTGGCAGGAGGGCGCTAGCCGAGACCACCCGACCATTTTGAGTCAGCCGGGTCGAAGAGCCCATGCGCAATTTGATGGGCGTGGGAGAAATAACGTCGCGTATGGTGAGTTCGTCACGATCGGCCCTGTAGTTGAGAACCAGCCCTTGAGTTTCGCCCAGAGCTTGTGCTGCACTGAGATGAATATTTCGAGCGAATATAGTGCTGCCGTCAAGCATCGTATCGAGATAGACGCGCTCACCTTGGTGCAAATCTGAGATGTTGGCTGGGGCCGTACCGCGGTAAATTCGGCTGCGCGGATCGAAGAGGACAACCATTCGACGGCCGCCGAAAACGCGTACCGTCAGGCGATCACGGACGTTGTCAATTCGCTCGATCACCCCACCGATTAAGGTCGCCTTTGCTGAAGGCACCTTTGGTAAATCAGGCAACAAGCTGGCCGGATCTGCCACGATATCATCGTCGCTGGTAGAGCTTGATGAGGCGACGGGCTCGGGCTTGATGTTGTTCTCGGGCGCTGGGGAAACCATGGCCGATTCGCCGGTTTTGGAAGGCGTCTGCGAATAAGCCAAATCGCCAAGACCAACAAGCAGTCCGAGCGCGATTGTCGCTACCGCTATCTTCATCTAAGCCCTCGAATAGTGCATGGTTTTCCTGCGGCACTTGGATGCGGGCGGCGGCCACAAGGATGGTCTGAATCCCTCAAAACGAGGCTCGAAAGGCTCCCTGGGCGGCAAACAAATCTGAGCTTGAGGCATCCAATTTGGACTTGGGCTTGTGTCCAGGGACTGGAGCATGCATGCTTTGCAAACGCTGGTTTCTCGCGAGTCTCGCTGGTATTGTGGCTCTGGCTTGGGGATCTCCCTGTGCGCAAGCCGGAGATTTGAAGATCAATATTCCGATGCCGAGCAAGCAGACACCCGTCCAGCGCTTAAACCGCGAGGGTGTGGAAGCGGTTCGCAAACACAATTACTCCAAAGCCGAACAACTTTTCTATAAAGCCTATCTGTTTGACCCGGACGATCCCTTCACTCTCAACAATCTCGGCTACATTTCTGAGTTGCAGGGGCAGATCGATCGCGCGCAGAAGTTCTACAGTCTGGCGGCGGAGCAGCCCAGCGAGGCCGTAGTTGATGTGGCGAGCGTACGGCGGGTTGTGGGCAAGCCTATGAATGAAGCGTTGGCAGTCACGGATCAACCGCTTCAGGTGAACCATGCCAACGTCGAGGCTACGCGGTTGCTGTCGCAAGGGCGGCCCACTGAGGCGGATTTCCTGCTGCTGGGTGCGCTGAAGATCGATCCGCAGAACGTCTTCACGCTTAACAACATGGGTGTTGCCAAAGAAATGGAAGGCGAGGAACAGGATGCGCTGAGATATTACGACAAAGCCGCGCGAACGCACTCTGAGGCGACTGCCGTGGTGACCGCTGACCGAAGTTGGCGGGGACGTCCTGTGAGCGAGATGGCGGCGCAAAGCGCAAAGGAATTGCGCGAGCGATTGGCTCGAGAGAATAGCGTGACCGAGCAAGTCGCCGATCTAAACTTGCGCGGTGTCTCGGCAGTGAATCGCAACGACCTAAAAACGGCGGATGCAGATTTTCGCAAGGCGTACGCTCTCAATCCCCACGATGCATTCACTCTCAATAACATCGGCTACGTGGCAGAAATCGAGGGAGACCGCGAAACCGCGCAATTCTTCTACGATCGTGCGCGAGAGGCTGGCGGAGCGAAGGCGACCGTGGGCGTTGCAAGTCGCCGCACAGCGGAGGGAATGAAGCTCTCTGCAGTGGCCACCGACAGCAATACGAAGGTTGAGGCGAAGGTCACCCAAGAGCGCGAAGCCCTGCGGCGACAGCACGAACCGCCGGTGCTGCTGCATCGCGACAATAGTGTTGTCAACGACTCGACGCCACAATCGGCTCCTGAGAACACGGGCCAACCACCACAGTAGGAGCTAGACTACAGATCACTTTCCTGGAAGCGCCCGATATCCGATTCTGGATCATAAAAAACGTGTCGCAGAAGATTGGTCAGATAGCGTGACACTGTGTTGACGTTGGTCCGGTACCAGCAGCAACGCGTCATCGCCGGCGACAAGCCACAGATAAACTGAAAGCTTTGAAGCGAAGCGGGGGGCTCTGCAAGCATGGCGGCCGCCATCCGATGATTGCCGTCGAGAATCGTCAAGGCGCTCGTGTCATCCACACCAATCAGCAGGACGGTTGGATTCACGAGATATTCCCGCACGGAGTTGGTCATCCGATCAAGCTTGCGAAAGAATTCATCGTCGGGCGACTCCTGCCATTTCAGACGAAGGCACTCGATCATATCGGACAAATAGAAGCTGCCTTCGGCCGCGCGTCGCCATTGCGCCCTTGGAAAGAAACGAATCCGAGCGAGGTCGGCTCTGCCGAGTTCAACCTTAAACCACCGTGTGTCCTCCGGTAGTTCACGCCACATGGCACCTCGGCGAAGAAACAGCAGAGCCCGTCTTAAGGCGTTCTCTCGATTGCTGTCCAAATCTGGATTGACGACCAGGTGTCCAAATTCTTGGCGATAGTCCTCAAACTCCGGATGATGAAACTCGCTTCGCAAGAACTCTGCGATGACCTCATGTTCGCTCAAGTGGCAGAGTACCCGCAGGCTGGGGTAGGTGCGTAGACTCTCAGATGGAGAGATTTCGCGGCGCAGAAGGGGCAGGGCCACCATAATGAGCAGGATGAGCATGAGCATCAGCTGGACGAAAATGACCTGCCTTAGAGTCTGGTGAAAGGCACAAATTCCCAGCACGAGTGCGCCGCTGAACGCCAGCTGGATCCAGCTCGTGTTGGCGATCTTGCGGGACATTTCGTAAGTGATCATGACCGAGCTCAGAGAGTAGATCCCGGTGGTGACTGCGTAGAGGATGAGTAAAGCCGCTAGGCCGCCATAATTTCCCAACTCAAAGTGTGCGCCGAACAGTGTTCTCCAGAGAAAACTTGGGATGGCCCAAAGGCACAAGATCAATACTGCCAGGATCATAAACACCAGGAACAGCGACATGAACAACACAGGCCGTGCCTCCCGGTCGCTGGAACGCGCTCCAGCCGACACCGGAAACATGGTATTCACGACGGACCAGGCGCACATATTCACCAGACGTCCAACCAGAGAGACGGCTGCGTAGATTCCGGCTTGCTCGGAGGCAAAAAAGTGATTCACCAATACGATGTCGAAATTATTGATGATGACCTGGCCCGAGAAAAATACGATCGCTTGCAGTCCTTCGGCGAAGGAAATCACGACGGAACGGAGTCGTAACGGGTGCAGGGGTGTTGGTTTAGCGAAGAAATACGAAGCGATGACTGCGATCACGCAAGCCAACACCGCTCCGTTTACGCCAAGTCCGAGCCGGATGAGAACATAAGCTCCGCCAAGCCGCACTACTCCCTCTAGCATGAAGTTGACGGCTAGCGCAGTGAAGGCATGGATGCCTTGAACGTAGCCTCTCCGCACACCAAGCGGAATGTAGAACGCCGTTCCCAGCGCCAGTAGTGAGATGAGAACTCGGTCGGGCAAATGCAGATATGCTGCAAGCACGCCATTGAAGAGGAACAAACCCAAGCCGATCGAGATTCCTGCGATCCACGCCCGCAGATGCAGAGCCGCAAAGACTGTTGCTTTCTCGTCATTTGTTTCGCGATTGGCGACGTACTTCGCGCAAACGACCTGAAAGGAAAGTGTGATCGCAGAGGACAGCATCAGCAAGGTGTAGACAGCCGTGGCGTGCGCAAAGCCAGTAGGCCCGAGCAAGCGAGCAGTGACGACGTTGTAAACGAGGTTGGTGACGCCGACGAGACCCGAGCCCGCCAGAAGAGTGAGGCTGCCGCCGAGCAACTTATTACGTAAGTTCCTCGCATGCGCGGGGGACTTGCCAGGAGCGTGCTCGGAGGGAGTTTCGCTGACGCGCATATTTTGTAGAGGAGTCATCCCGGAACGAGTCCCTTAGAACAGCGTGAAGTGCACAATGGGAAGTATCGTGGTGGTTCTGCTCGATCCGGGGAAGTTGTAGAAGGTCTGTTGCTGGACGCCGAACGAGAAGCGCATCGGATATGCCACTGGAACCTCGCCTCCTCCGTCGTTCAGACTTCCGTGGACCGGTCGCGTATAGGAGACTAGGAATTCACTCTGCGCATTATCATAAGCGTGATAGCCCGCACCACGGGAGAGAATGAATGATCCCTGCAGGCTCCAGCGGGGAGTGGCGCGGAAGTCGAAGCGCCCCCCAGGCAGCAGCGCCTGGGCAATCGCATATTGCGTCGTTTGCACGCGCCACGAACGCAGATCTTCTGCGAGCGCGGCCACGGTCAGCCGATTTCCAAATTTGTGTTGTAGCCCGGCGTAGGTGGATGTATTGAAATATTCCTCAACCATCGGACGGAATAGGAGATCGCGCACCGAATATCCCGCGATTAACGCAGTGTTGCCCCACGGACGTCCGACTGTGAATTCGACATTGGCGGAGGCGTCGCGAGAATGCAGATTTTGATCCGTGAAAGGACCCGCCTCACGTATGGCGCTGCCCGTTACCGAAACCCAATTGAAGAAAGAACTGGTTGAGATGTATAGAAATTGTCGGAATAAATTCTGGCTCATAAAAACGGGAGAAATGGTGTCGCGCCGGACGGTGAACTGCAGACCTCCGTTGAAAGTGATCGAGTTCGATCCGAGATGGAGAACAGGCGTGATTCCTCCGTTGAGAATCGTGTCATACGTATTCCGGTCTTGCACCACCCCAACACTAGGAAATAGCAGTCTACCTGCGGTCATGCCTTGGCCTACGAAACCGGTGATCGCCGGCAGGCCTCCGAGATTCAACCGATAGTGAGACTCCGCAATGCTCTGGAAAGAATGTCGCGGCGGAGGCAGGAGCGCAGGATTCGTTACGTGGAGAATCTTCGCATCCAGAGTGTAGACATTGATGTCTTCGAGAGCGGGTGCGAAGGAAGCTTCTGGCACAAGACTTATCTTGCTATTGATCTGACGGCCCTCTTGCTCGGCGGCCGCGTATTGCGAACTCTCGGCAACGCCATGATCCTGCTCGCCGGAAACCGTGCTGGCCTGCGCGAAAGCGGAAAGGGCATGCAGTGGATCCTGCCGCTGACGCGATAAATTCGCCTCCGCCATCATATAGTCGTAGTCGTCGCTGAAATCGGACGTCGGACCGAGGCTGGCCAACGTTGCTTCCGCTTTACGGGTGTTTCCCTCAGCAAGATAGGTATTCGTCAAGCCGAGAGCGACGGTGCGGTGATTCGCTCCTGCCAGTTGGGCCTTGTCGAAATATGTCTCGGCGAGATCGAAATCATGCATAGCCAGGAAGATATTCGCAGCCCCGGCGAAGTCGTCGGCGCTCACTTGCGAGTTGGAGTTCAGGCGTGCCTCGGCGAAACCGAGAGCGATCTGGCGACGGGCGTCATCGGGATGACGCTGGCCCAGAAATATCTGAGCGATCGCGAGACGAACTCCAATGCGGTCACCACCGGGCACATCGAGCGCCCGCGAGAAGCGTTGCATCGCTGCATCACGATCACCCAGCGTCAGCAGAGCGTCGCCGGTCGCAGTGAGAATCTCGATTCGGTTGCCGCCAAACTGTTCTGCTGATTGAATGTCACGTTCCGTCTCTTCACGCTTCCCCTGCTTGGCATGTATTTGCGCGCTTAGGGCAAAAATCGCGGGATCGGACGACGAATGAATCAGAGCGGTTTTGAGGGTGGTGCTCGCTTCCTCGTAGTGCCGCATACGGTAGAGGGCGTCGGCAGAAGCGAGTTCCGTGGTCGGATCATTTGGGTTTTCCTCGAGCGCCACTCGGTATTCTGCCTCCGCGTGAGGGAAGTCTTGTTCCTGGCGGAAGGCTTCGGCGCGAGCCAGATGCCAAGAATGCGACTTGCCGATAATCTTTTGCGCAGCGTCCAATTGGGTGAGAGCCGGTTTAGGACGGTGAAGTTGGAGTTCCGCGTAAGCCATGCCGAGATGAGCTTTACCAGAGCCGGGCTCAAGGCGAAGTGCAGTCTGAAAATCTCGCGCAGCATCGTGCGCTTCATGAAGATCATTCAAGACGAAGCCGCGGTTGACATATCCGGTAGCCATTTGCGGATCGCGTTCGAGCGCAAGACTGAACGCTTTGAGCGCATCGCGCAACTGGCCGTTGTGCGCGTACACATTGCCGGCAATCAGGGGAAGATCCTTGTCGCGAGGGAGGATTGGTTCATACTTGTTAACCAGGGTTAATGCGTCGTTGTAGCGTCCGAGATAGTAAAGGTCATACGCGAGATAGACGACTCCTTCGCGGTCCTTCGGCAATTTCGCAATTACTTCATAGCCGAGCTTGGCGGATCCCTCATAATCGCCTTTGAACGTGAGGTAGCGCTCGCGCTCGCGCTTGACTTGAGGACTCGCGTTTACCTTTTCCGTAGCTCGTTGAAGCCAGCGCTGGGCGAGGTTCAAGTCATGGGCCTCGAGGGCTGCATTGGCGCCTCCTGCCACGACCAAAGCGTTGCCGGGCATGCGTTGGTAGGCGCTCTCGTAATTCGCTTCCGCAGAACGAAGATTCCGTTCGGCTGTGTAGAGGTCGCCCAGAGCCAGGTATGGCGAAAAGTCTTTGGGATGCGAGGCTACAGCTCGTTTGAAATATGTCTCCGCCAGCTTTGTGTCACCGCCATCTCGCGCGAGATAGCCGAGCGACGACAACGCTTCGCGGTTGTTGTGGTCGAGTTTGAGTACTTGTTCGAAAGTCTCGCGAGCGGCATCCTTCTGTCCAAGTTTCCACAGGAGAGTTCCGTAGTTCGTGAGCGCACTCAGATTGGACGGGGCAAGGGACAGGGTCTCTTTCAGATCGCGGTTCGCGGCATTGAGATCACCGGAGGCTGCCTCAATCGCCGCCCGTAGTCGTCAGCATTTCGGGTCGCGCCTCGTCCGAAACCTGGATTTGCTTAATGGACGAGGCCGCCGATTCTAACTCTTGCTGCGCGGCAGAATTATCATCCTGGCGAACGTCGAGTTCATACAAATTGAGGCGAAGCTCGATGGGATAGAGCGGCCCTTCCGGCACATGCGGCGGAAGGTTGCTGAGGGCGAGTCTGTATTCGTTAGTCGCGTCAGAAAGGCGATCGTCGGAGTCGGCAATCTCTGCGAGGATCGCGTGAAGACGGTAATTGTTGCCGTCTATTTGGCGAGCAGCAGCGAGGAAGCGGCGAGCCTCATCTGGGCGACCCATATTGACCCAGGCCTGCGCCGCGCTCAGTTCGAGGCCGATGTTGCCCTTCGCCGATTTAGCCAGACGTGAATAGAGGGCCGCAGCTTCCTGCTTCTTTCCTGCCAACTGATAGGTGTAAGCCAGCTCGGCCATCACATCGGAGTTTCTCGCAGGAATTGACTGCAGGGTTGCGATTGCCTGATCGTAGCGCCCTTGATCGCGATACTGTCCCGCAACGGCGCGCAGCACATCTGGGTCGTGGGGAGCCCGGCCTTTGGCGCGATCCAGATATTTTGTCGACTCGTCAGGCTGTCCCAACTGTGTATAAGCGTGAGCTATTAGCAGGTCGCTGTGGGCTGAAGGCTGTAGGCTGTCGGCGCGTTGGAGTAGCTCCAGGGAATGCTTCGGGTCTGAATTGAGCAGGAGCTCGCCGGCGAGTTGCAAGCTGTTCGCATCTTTTGGATTGGCATTAACAACCTTGGCCAAGAGCTCCTCAGCTTCACGGTCCCGACCCATCTTGGCGTAGGTTTGTGCTAACCCCGCCAGCCCGCGAACAGAGTTTGGTTGCAGCCGTAGCCCGTGATTGTAGGAATCTACCGATAGCGGATACTTGTCATCGAGTCGTGCAGCGTAGCCGAGCAAGAACCAAAGTTCCGCGTTCTGCGGCGCCGATTTTGCAGCTTGCTGAGCATAAGAGACCGCGTTCGCGTAATCGTTTCGATTCAGCGCATCTTGGGCGGCACGTGCCTGGCGTGCAACGTCGATGCCAGAGCCCCAACTGAAATCGGTTCCGCTTTGTGCATTTTGACTCGATGGTTTCTGGGCTTGCTTGTCTGGAGCAGCGGACCCCTGGCCGTTGATGTCATACGTCTGTGCTCGGGCGAGACCGAGACTGAACAACATGACAATGCAAAAGCTCGCGAGCGGAAGTCGGCTTTTCACGGAGTCACCACTGCATTTTTGGTTTCAAGAGCGTGCCGCAGCAAATGTTTGCGGTTTGCGGCTCTTTTCAGATGCCACCTTTAGATATAGGTTTGCTTTCCATCAATCTTGCTTGGGCCGCCGACGGTGGCAAGACGAGGGGAAAATCGGTGTAAACCCTGTAGGGGCTTTCCGAATCCAAGGGGTCCAAAGGCCCATGGGGTCTAATGAATGAGTTCGAACTCAAGCTACTCTCGTCCAATTCCGCTGCTCGCCATTGTGTTGGTTGCGCTCGCTGTGCATGGGCCTCTGTTGCTCATGCAGCTTCCCGCCAAGTCGTTTGACGCGAACTTCCACATCTTTCTCGCGTCACATTACGCCCACCATTGGTTCAATCCATGGAATGAGAAGTGGTTCGCAGGATTTTCGCAGACCACGTATCCGCCCCTGACGCACCAATGGATCGCTCTGTTGTCGAACATCACTGGTTTGACGATGGGGTACATGCTGGTTCAGTTAGTGGCTGTTCTCTTGTTGCCGGTGGGTGTGTTTCGATTCGCGCGAATCTGGGTGGACGACCGGTCTGCGAGCTACGCTGCTCTCGGCAGCATCTTCCTGGGCGCGCTCGCTTTCCTCGTTTATCAGGCGGGACAGTTGGCTACAGTGGCATCCGCGGCTCTGTACTTGAACGCGCTGCCCTATTTCTACGAATGGGCGACGCAGGCATCGGGCAAGGCGTTGATCAAGGGAGTTGCGGTTAGCCTAACCGCGGCGGCGGCTCATCACGTCACATTGATCTTCGGCATCGTATTCTTTGCCGGCCCAGTTCTCTGGGTCGCATGTCAGGATGCCAAAGACGGACGCGTAAGCGGGTCGGTCGGCGGCGTGGTCTCGCGATCATTTCTGTTTGCTGTTCTGGTTGGTATTGGAGTCGGGATCGTTCTCTTGCCCTATTGGATGGCCCTCATTCAACATCCCATCCACCAAATTCCGATCCCACACGATAGCCGAAGAAACTATCTGCTGAACTCGATCACGGGAATCAACTATTTCGTGATTCCTTACGGGGCGCTGATTCTCGCTCTGCCATTCATTCTGATTCGAGGATCGTCATCACGCCGCCTGCGGCCATTGCTCGTCGGATTCTGGTTGACCTTGATCTTCGGATTGGGCGGAACGACGCCTCTTCCTAAATGGCTGTCTGGGGCGAGCATTTGAGATTCTCACTTACGAACGATTTGCCTTTTGGGCGACGCTGATGGCGATGCCTATCGTCGGGCTGCTTGCGATTGAACTACTGGACCGGTTCCGAGCGAAGGCCGCTGTCGGCCTGTCGTTGGCGGCTGTTGCCACTATTGGGGCGGCACTCGCGTGGCTCAGTGCGAATCCCTATCGTCCTACCGTCACTATGGATGTAAAGCCGGTCACGGCATTTCTTAATCGTGACGGCCACGACGCGTACCGATATCTCACGCTTGGTTTCGGCAGTCAATTGGCTGAAGTGTCAACCTATACAAACGCCAGCAGCGTGGACGGCGACTACAATTCGGCGCGCCTTTTGCCAGAGATGACGCAGTATGGCTCGGCCCAATTGACGAACGCCAAGTTCTACGGGTCGGCGGGCATGGCTTCGCTACGCGCCATGCTGGAACATGCGAACCGTTACGGCCTCAAATATATTTTCGTGCACGATCGATACTATGAACCCTTGCTGACATTTGCGGGGTGGCGGCAGACGGAAAGTTTTGACAACGGTCAAATTACTGCCTGGGCGAAAGACGATGTTCCTCCGGCACACGAGATTCAATCAGACGCAATTCCTCCGGCTTGGGTGGGGCTGCTATGGGGTACCCTTCCCATCGGCGTTAGCATCCTCGCGATGTTCCTCGAACTGCTGTTGCCCGCTGGCCGACCGATGCCCTTAGTGTTGGATCCGCCCGTCCAGATCGAAGAACGCGAGGGGCATTTCGTTGCCTGAGACAACAAGATGAAAATCATACTTCCGATCACGATCGTCGTTATTACGGTTCTGTTGATGGCCGCAGGAGTGATGGGCGCAGGGCGCTATGGTGGAACCGTGGGTGTCGCGTCGGGTTCGGCATTGCCTGGACTGAGTGCGAATGCGACGACTCCCGAGCAAGCTCTCACGAACTTCCTGATCGAGGTACAAAAACGCAACTGGGACACGGCATTCTCCGATGTGGCGACCACCAGCGACCAGATCAATAAACAATCTTTCATACAAGATTGGATTGGTTCGAATGGCGGCCTTCGCTCGTTTTCGAATCTGGAAAGTTATGATGTACGTCCTCTGCACGCCAGCAATGCCGAAGCGCAGATGCGCGTGAGAATGCAATGGGCAACTCCGGTTGGCAAGGTCGAGGAGGTTCGCGACTTCCGCCTGACGCACAGCGGCGACCTGTGGAGAGTCGTGTGGGATCAGACTCCGCCACCATCAGTGCCGGCGCAGATCATTCCGGTGAACTACCTCCGATGGGATCTGGTTACTGGAGGAGCGGGCGAGGAGTGGGGGTCGCACAATGTGGACGCACCCCATGTCCGCATCGTGTCGATGAACGCGGTGAATTCCGCCGAGGGATCAGTTGTAATGGGAGAGGTCGTGAACGAGGATACGATTCCGGCCTTCGTGAATGTGAACGCCACGCTGGTGGGCGCCTCGGGAAATCCGATCGACGAAGAGAATAGCTTCGACAAGATCATCCACGTGCTGCTACCCAAACAAGTCTCTCCCTATCGAATTGATTTTCCGAAGATCGACCTGAGCCAGGTGAAGAACGTCCGCATGGACGTGAAAGCCACGCTGGTGCCTGCCTCATCTGACCCTGTGATTGGCGTAATGAATCAGAAACTGCAGACGGACGCACAGGGACGCGCTATTTTGCAGGGCGATCTGTTAAATGAAAGCGGACAGACGGTCAATATTCCGCATGTGATCGCCAGTTTCTACGACAACAGCGGGAAGATTATATGGGTTTCCGACGGGTACGTTGAGCGCGCGCTGCTACCGCAGGAGTCCGGGCCGTTCGCCGTCGAGATTCCAAAATCAGTGGCAGGGAAGGTCCAGAACTTTCATGTCGTCGTCAATCAATACAGCCTGGGCAAGGCCTGAGACCAGGAGGTTGAGGAGTCTAGCGGGGGGCTTGGCGGCCGCAATTTGTTTTTCCGCCATGTCATTGGCCCAGGCGTCGGAACTTCATGCCCCGACTTCGGCAATCGCGGGAAACCCGGCGTCCATTTCAACGACTGGCAGTGGTGCTGCGACTTTTTATCTCATCGGACCCAGCGTTGCATTAAAGCGTAACGTGAAACTTGGATCAGACATCGCCCTCGCCCCACGGGAGTTGCAGAGCGCTGGAGAGTACCTGGGAACCGTCTGTGCCGAAACGTGCCGAAGTGTTGAGTTCTTTGTGAGTCCCGCGAAGGCTGCCAGCCTGGTATTCCTTGTACATCCTTCGCGCGCGCCGGTCGCCGAGGACAATGTGATAAGCGCCGTGGCGCTGCCCTTTGACCAATTCAAAAACATGGTTCTGGCACCCACTGACGTCGATTTCCAGTTGACGGCGAAGGGCGCCGCTCCGATTTCTCGTCGCATCTTAACCAAGGACGGCGTTGCATGGTTTCGCACGAATTCAGGGCGATCGGCGGGTGCGCTCCAAGTGGTCGCGTCGGTCAACGACGTATCGGCGCGACGCATCGTGCAGGAGGTAGCGTCCAATCCCTGCAACTTGCGTATTAAGGGTCAGCGCACGGCGAAAGGCATCGTCGTCGAAACCGATCCTGTTCGTGACTGTGCCGGCAATCCCGTACCCGATGGAACGGTCGTGACCTTCACGGCAAAAGACGCAGGTGAGACGAGCACCGTCGACGCTCCGATCAAACAGGGAGTGGCACGGGCGCAACTGACTGCATCGGGACCGGTGGTGATATCCGCGGCTTCGGGAGTGGTTATGGGAAATGAAATCCGCCTGGGTGCGCAATGACAATAGAACGTCGGATTTCGATCGGACGAACGATGAAGGCGATCATCCTGGCAGTGCTCGCCCTCGCCATACCCCTCTGCGCAGTCGGTGCCGACACGTCGCCGCAGGTTGAGCTGAACACAGGGAAAGTGGGTCCGCGCGCCATCGAAAGCCTGACGGAACGCAGTGTTCTCAACGACTACCGCTTCGCTTGGCAGAATCTTGCCCGCGCTCTGGAGTTGAACTCGGATGCTCCTCTGAACGGTTCGTTCGTTGGCACCGCAAGTTCATGGCTAACCGATCGAGTGATGGCGCAGCGCCGTAGTGGGCTCACCTCCCGCTATCTCAATCAACACCACAAACTGGATGCCGTTTTCTATGCCCCCGAGGGCGACGTGATCGAACTTCACGATACGGCCGAATATGAGTTGCAGATTCTTGACGGCGACAAAACCGTTCACGACGATCACGTCGTCGTCCACTATATTGTGCTCATGACTCCAGGCTCTGATCGCTGGGTGATCCGGCAGATGCAGGCTGTTCCGCAGTTCTGAGCTCACACTTCACACCAACCGCCCCTTCCACGCTGGCATCTAATTATCACTAACGGTGAAACGGCATGGAGTCCTACTTTGCTGAGAATGCTCATGGCGCTGGTGATTGGGAGTTTCATGGCGGTGAGCGGGTGTACCAGTCCCAGCATTCATCGGGCTCTTCCTCAAAATCTTCGCGCTCCTGAGGCGTGGCCCAAAGTCCTGGCAGTCTACATGCCATGGTTTGGCGATCACGTCCACAACGACGTGGGATATGCCAGCGACGATCCGGGAGTTCTACGGCGACAGATCCAACAAGCGCATCACATGGGAATCTCGGCGTTCGTCGTGGACTGGTACGGAGAGAGCCGCCCTTTCTCCGATCACAATTTTGGGTTGCTGCAGGAAGCCGCCGACGAGAATCATTTTCACGTCGCGCTGTTGTACAACGAAGCTGAGGATGACGATGGCGAGGGTACGAATGAAGCCATGGCCGCACTGGACAAGGCATACAAGGCATATATCGGGCCGGAGGCGCAGCACCGCGCCGCTTATCTGACATACAACGGTCATCCGATGATGTTCATTTTCCCGAAGCGCGGGCGCGTCGATTGGAACCGCGTGGTCGAGCATTGCCGCTCGTGGGATAGTTCGCCGTTCTTTCTGTACAAGGACGACCCCCCTCCGCAATTCGCTGCTGATTTTGGAGGTCTCTATGCGTGGGTGCAGCCCGGACCCAAGGGATGGGCGCCTGACGGCAGCAACCTCGGCGAAGACTACCTGGAAGATTTCTACAAGAAGATGCGGGACAAGTACCCGGACAAAATCGCGGTCGGTGCCGCGTGGCCGGGTTTCGACGATTCGTCCGCGAAGTGGGGCTTGAACCGCCATATTCAGAGCCGATGCGGGAAGACGCTGGACGATACCATGCGGCTTTATGGTCGATATTACGACCAGGCTCGCCCACTTCCGTTCTTGCTCATTGAGACATGGAACGACTATGAGGAAGGTACGGCGATCGAACGCCTCAATTTCACGCAGTGTCACTAGGGTGCGCCGGCAGTATCGAATTCGCGGTGATGCTTCCCTCAACCGCCAACCACAGGAAGCGCTTTCACATCGAAGCTTCGACAGTCTATTAACTTGAACGGAGATATTCTTCATATGGGTCGTGGGCGCGATTCGATCCAAAACTTTCGGCTCTTGTCTGAGTTAGTGTTGTCCGATCCCTTGTCGAACACATCTGCCGAAACGGTTGCTGTTCCGAGGTCGAAGAGACATGAATTGGCTTTTCGCCTGACTCAACGCGATCTTGAAGACGTCGAAGCCCTGGCGATTTCTAATCATGTAATCCTGCGCTCCTTTGCGCGGTTACGGTCGATGCTCGAAGCTGCGGGTGAGCAGAGTAGCGCGGATTGGATCGAGAACTCGATGCAGCGGGAGAAAGTTCGCATCGACCATGCCTTAAGGGTCCTGGAAGAGATTTGTTCGACGCTTCAGACGGATGGATGCCCAGTGATGGTGATCAAGTCTCTCGATCACTGGCCGGATCTGGGCAACGACCTCGATCTGTACACTGACGCTCAACCCGCCAAACTGATCAATGCGATGACGAAACGCTTCAACGCGAAAGCTGCGGCTCGTAGTTGGGGAGACCGGTTAGCCAACAAGTGGAACTTTATCGTGCCGGGACTTCCTGAACTGGTTGAGGTCCACGTCGGACGACTTGGCCAAACCGGGGAGCAGATAGCAGTCACGCGGTCGTTATCGTCGCGCACACGGCTGGAGCAGGTGGGAATGTATCGTTTCCGAGTTCCCGCCGCCGAAGATCGGATTGTTATTAGCACGCTGCAGCGTATGTACCGGCACTTTTATGTCCGCCTGTGCGACATCGCCGACAACGCGCGGTTGCTGGACGCGCACGCTGTTGATTTCGAATACCTGCATTCCCTGGGATTGGCAACGGGCCTCTGGGAGGGAATCGCAACCTACTTGACGATTATCTCTGAGTATGTCGAAACGTATCGCGGCTATGGTGTTCCCCTGCCATCGTCGGTCACGGGATCGGCGAGATTCGGCACCGCACAAGTTCGTCTTGGCGGCGACTTTCTCAGAGTTTCGATCGTGCCGCACTCTCTGAATCTGTATGCGTCGGAGTTGAAGAGCCTCATTTTGCGGGGCGAGGTTCGCAATAGCCTCCGGCTGAGCCTTCTCCCCTGTCTCGCCACAGCCGCAGTAATCGATCTGAAGATTACGGGGAGCGATAAGGGGATCTGGTAGGAGTAACAGGTTTACCGATAACAGGTTAACTATTGTTATCCAAGCATACAGGCTTCACTGGATTGTTGCTACCGGGTGGCTCTCTTAGTGTTTGAGGAAGGGAAAACGCGGAGATCGACAAACAGGTAACGACTGAAAGACTGGCCAAGGGGAGGGGTTGAGTGGTTCGTATTCTTGTGGTGGATGATAATCCCTCGGTGCGCCATTACTTGCGGGCCGTTCTTGAGCAGCAGACCTCGTGGCGAGTTTGTGGCGAAGCCAAAACGGGTGCAGAAGCTCTGAACAAGATAATCGAAGCGCCTCCCGATCTGGTGCTACTGGATTATCAGATGCCAGACCTGAATGGCGTCGATGTGGCCCGGCAGATTGCGGAATTGTATCCGAAGATGCCCATCCTAATGGTCACACTCCATCTTTCGAGCCAACTGGCGGAAGCGGCTCGTCTCGCGGGTGTCCGGGGCGCATGCGCAAAGCAGGACATTGGATCGGTGGTACAGGCGGTAGAGGTGTTGCTTCGGGAACAAACATACTTTCCGACGACCACCCCTGGTCCAGAAACTCCAAGGAATCATTGAAATACAGGATTCCCTGTATTGGACCGGGTCTTTACGAACGATAGTCTCAGCAACAGTTTAGGGGTCCTCGGTCGGTTTCTGGACCGCTGAATCGATGGCATTCGGCAACGAGTATTGGTCAGGCATATCACCCGGGTTGGGTTAGAATGTGGCGAATCGTCTGGTCGGTCCTCCTCCGAGGAGCTGAAACTGCATGACAATTCGCATCCTACTAGTGGACGACCATCCGATTGTGCGGCAGGGGCTGAAGACGCTCCTTGAAGGGCGTGTCGGCTGGGAAGTCATTGGGGAAGCGTCAGACGGAGCAGAGGCAGTCGAAAAGGCGAAGGATCTGAGTCCAGACGTCCTGGTGCTTGATGTAACAATGCCGAAAATGAATGGACTGGAAGCATGTCGGGTCTTACGCCGGCAGGCTCCTCAGCTTGAGATTCTGTTCGTCACTCAGCACGACTCGCCGCAAATGATGCGCGAAGCTCTGGACGCTGGCGCTCGAGGATACGTGGTGAAGTCCAATGCGGCGCGCGATTTGTTGGAGGCCGTGGAAGCGGTGAGTCAGCATCGAGTGTTTACTGCGCTCAACGGACGCGATGCTGCAGGTGTGCATTAGACATCGATTCGTTTACATCTAAAATGAGACTGAAGCTGGGTCCACCTTTGATCGATCTGTGGGGGTGAATCATGAAATTAAGAATTCTCTTGGCGGACGACCACGAAATTGTGCGCCGAGGTCTGCGCGCACTCCTTGAAAAACATGAAGGATGGGAAGTCTGCGGCGAGGCCAGCGATGGGCGCGAAGCCGTGGAAAAAGCATTGGAGTTGAAACCCGATGTCGTCATCGTTGACATTGGGATGCCCAACCTGAATGGCCTGGACTGCACGCGGCAATTGCTGCAGCACGACCCTCACTTTAAAGTCATTGTGCTCACGATTACAGACTCAGATCAGGTCATTCGTGAGGCCCTGGACGCCGGCGCACGCGGATTTGTGCTGAAATCTGACGCGGCCCGCGACCTGGTATCCGCCGTCGAAGCGCTGCAGAACAAGCGCATGTTCTTCACGCCGCGCGTGAACGACTTGGTATTGGCTGGGTTTTTGGAGAAGGGCCACTCCGTCTCGAGGAATGAAGCCCCCAAGTTGCCGACATTGACGGCGCGGGAACGCGAGATCACTCAGTTGTTGGCGGAGGGAAACAGCTCCAAAGAAGTCGCTTGCCTTTTGAATCTGAGCACAAAGACAGTGGAAACACATCGCAGCAATATTATGCGGAAGCTCAGCTTTCACTCCATTCGCGATCTCGTCGTGTATGCGATCAAGAACAATCTCATACAAATCGAAATACCTCCCCCGACGAAGACGCCAACCGGCCCGACCGCAGCCTGATTCTCTCAATCCCGAGCGATTAACGAACTGACTCGCCCGGATAATAGCCGGTACGTGTGCGTACGGTAAGCTGTTCGCCTTGCGGTGAGCGGGCTTCGACCCGGATTGTCTGATATCCCTTCTCTGAGCCCGGCGGTTTATACGCAAGCGTGTATTGGCTGCGAATGTCGTGCGCTACCGTTCGGGTGATGGAGTCGACCTCGTCCAAACTCTGAGGAAAGAAGGCCACTCCACCGGTAGTCGAGGCCAGGCGCTGCAGAGCCTCGCGCGCGGCAGGCGTAAAGCCTTCGTCGGTCAGGCCGATTGCGTACACGGTGACTCCCTTGCTCGGTTGGAGGTCATGCATTGCCTCTTGCAGTGTCTCCCGGCTCATGTTGTCCTGACCGTCGGTGACGACCAGAAGCACCTTCTTATTGAGTTGGCGATCGTTGCGTAAGTGGTTTGCCGAGGCCACGACCGCATCGTAGAGAGCCGTACTTCCCCGGGTAGAGACTTTGTGCAGGGCCACCTGAAGCAGGTTAACGTCAGAGGTGAAATCCTGGTCGAGATAGGAATTCTGGCCGAAGTTCACCACAAAAACCTCGTCTTGCGGATTGCTGGCGTGAATCAGATTGAGAACGGCTTGATTCACCCTCTCCCGCTTGTCGCGCATGGATCCTGAATTGTCGATGACGATACCCATAGCCACGGGGACGTCCTCGCGCCGAAAAGATGTGATCTGCTCTGCAGCGCCATTCTGGAATACAGAGAAGGCATTACGGTCCAGGGATGTGACGAGTCGGCCAGAGGCGTCGACGACCGTCGCATGCAAAACCACTTCCTGAACCTGCTTTCTGAAAACAAATCTGCCCGCGTCCTCCCCGCTGGAGTCGGGGTTGCTCGGTTGCTGCGGCTCTTGTTGCGCGTCCTGGGCTGGCGCCGAAGGCTGGGCGGTTTGCGCCGGAGCGGGTTCTTGGCTTGTGCCCGCAGTTGGCCGGGGCGGGGAATTATTGCTGTTGGCCGGCGAACTTTGAGCACTCATAATCGCGCATGAAGCGGCGGCAAGGGCCAACGTTTTTAATCCAGAGCGGAGAAAACAAAAGATACGCATCGGCGACCTCTCGTAGCGTTCCTTGGATGCCAACTTCGATGGAGACGCGCGACTTTTTGGGTAGACCGGAGGGATTTTCGGCGCAGCAAGTGGAGGCCAACGGACGTGCAGCCCCGAAGTATTCTCAAAGGATACCGGTTTCACCGTATTGCCCCGTGGAATCCGCCTGATTGGACGACCGACAATTCCGAGCATGCTTCGGAAAAACTTACACGAGCAATTTCGTGCTAAGCGCGCGAAGTGCCTGAGGCTCAATGGATTATAAGTTTGGCACCATTTGTGCTTGAAGTTCAGTGAATAGCGAAATCAGAGAACGTGGATAGTTCCGCGTTTCGCGGAGCCGCCACTCAGCCTGGATCGCGTCGGCTGAACCGGGTTACAAGACACCAGAACAATCTCGGAGGATGAGAATGCTTCGAATCCTGATTGCGGATGATCATGAGGTGGCGCGACGAGGCATTCGCGCGTTGCTGGAGAGCCATCCAGGTTGGGAAGTATGTGCGGAAGCGAAAGATGGCCGCGAGGCCGTCGAACTTGCCACGAAGATGAATCCCGATCTGATCTTGCTCGACATCGGGATGCCGAACCTGAACGGGCTCGAGGCTACTCGACAGATTCTCGCAATGTCTTCGGAAGCAGTTATTCTAATTCTCACCATGCACGATACTGATCATGTCGTGCGGGAAGTGCTGCGCGCAGGCGCGCGCGGGTTTCTTCTTAAATCTGACGCGGGACGCGACCTGGTCGCCGCAGTCGAAGCGCTGCAACGCCAGAGAACATTCTTTACTACTCGGGTCAGCCAAATGGTGCTGGATGGATATCTTGATCGAGATAACCGGGAAAACGAAGATACGGACGATTCCTCCGGTGAAGTTCTAACGACACGCGAGCGGGAAGTCATCCAATTATTGGCTGAGGGAAAAACAAGCAAAGAAGTTGCGGTCACACTCAATTTGAGTGTTAAGACTGCGGAGACCCATCGCACCAACCTGATGCGGAAACTTAGCCTGCATTCCGTTGCTGATCTGACCCGATACGCAGTTCGCAACGGAATCGTCCAGGTGTTCTGATTTCCCTGATCCTCATTTCCCCCATTTGCCAGTGGAACCGTGACCTGCAGACGCAGCGCACGGTACTTTCCTTGCCCACATAGGGGGCGCTCCCAAGATCAATTACGGACTTCGCTGGATACACCCTGTTCGGGATCGTGCGTAGCCTTCCGAATAGCAACACGCAATTGCGATCTGCGGAAAGGGATGCGTTCATGCTCTGGACTATCGTTGCTCTTCTCCTGATCCTTTGGTTATTAGGAATGGTGAGCTCGTATACCCTGGGCGGATTCATTCACATTCTGCTCGTAATCGCTGTGATCGTGGTCCTGGTTCGCATCATTCAGGGCCGAAATCCCGTGGCATGACAAGAGTTCAGGTGGCGGAAGCCCGATCCAGCACAGCTCGAGAAAAGCATTCAGATAAAGCATTACGCAAAATGGAGGATATTTATGAATAAGGATCGCGTCGAAGGTAAGGTAAAGGATGTCGCAGGGCGCATCGAACGGCAAGCCGGCGAATGGACAGGCGACCCGGAGAAGCAGGTGCACGGTGCGGCGAAGCAGGTGGAGGGAAAAGTCCAAAACGCGGTGGGCAAGGCGGAGGATGCCGTCAAGAAGAGTTCCGGCAACGTGAAAGCGTCATCCGTGCCATCGAAACGCGCTTCGGATGCGGAAACGGAAGAAGAGACTGAGCAGAGCCGTCATACAGGGTAAGAGCAGAGGCGAGGCAGGAGCGGGGCGCCCTCCGGTTTTCCGAACGATTCAGAGAGGGCGTTCCCGCGGCACTCTTGCTGCGTGCTGTCCGTTTGTCGGGTGAGCGATAAAGTCAATCAGAAATAAAGCTACTGCAGCTATCCCAAATAAATGAATCATCCCGCTTAAATGGACAAGTAATCCGACCAGCCAAAAGACCGACAGAAACCAGCCAAGTGTTCGCAGCATGAGATCCTCCTCAACGAACTAGAGTCGGCGAAATCTTCCAAAGGTGCGCCAATGCCCGGGCGGCGTCGGTCAGAGCCCGTTTTTCGGACGCTTCGTCGCTTGTCGCCGCCGTTGGTTTACGGACAAAGATGGGAGTCTGCGACCGCGATTTGTTGGGATGTTGAATCGTATCGAGGGCAGTTTCGAATGTGCGGCGCAGATCATCTGGGGAAGGAAAACCTGCAAGCTTGGTTGCGATAGTCGCCATTTGTCGCTCCTGCACATATTTAAGCCAAACGCTGCTCGTGCCGGAATACTGTGTTGCCTTCAATCTGCACGGGGTCGGACCGGGCGCCGTGGAGTTTATCTCTACCTACATGATTTACCTGAGTGTGCACATCCATGTGTTTGCTGTATTTCTAAAGAACACCGCGTGCTCGGCCAGAAGTGTTCAACTCTTTATTCCCTGAGCGGTTTTGCATTGGAGATTTCGTCATGATGGCAAGTGGAACGGCTGCCTACGGAATGTATCCTCGCAGCATTGCGCTGCCTGATATCGTCTGTGCCTTGAATCGCGCAGGATTCGGAAATGAAGACATCTGCATGGTGCTTTCGCCGGCCCATCCCGTCGCTGAGGCGGTACGTGACGCCAAAGTTACAAACGTCGAGAGGGAAGACAGCGCGCTGGGCGCCCGCATGATTGGCTGGATTTCAAAGTTTGGCGCGGTGGTGATTCCAACTGTCGGCTTCTTCATCCACTCTCAGGCATTTTTTCGTGCCTTGGTCACCGAGCAGAATTTTCCAGCCTTGTCTCGGGGATCTCGAACACTACTGGGCCTTGGATTTTCCGAGGGCGAGGCGAAACGATTGGGCCACCAGTTGTCCGACGTAGGCGCGCTGGTATACGTTTCTTGTCCGGAGAGTTCGAAGGCCGAGAGCGCGATTGAATTGTTGCGGCGAATGGGCGCGAGAGAAGCTGCGAGCCTGGCAACGATCAACGCAGCAGGCGCTGCAGCATAAGGCACTCATCGCAGAGCATCGCAACGAAAACGAGATCGTCTCGTTGCATGTGTTCACAGCGCAGGTTTTACTCAATTCAGCGCAATGAAGAACCCCTGAATCAGGTCCTCTGGTTCATACCGTCCCTTCTATCAAAGAGTTAGATCGTCCTCGATCTCTCCGTGCAAGTGGCAAGGCAGTTGCAACTCGATTCAGGTAATCATGATTCAAGTAATCATGGCCCTGAGTATCGAGCATCCATCATCCATGGGCTTCGTTGCGGAGGCAGGCGTTAGCACTATGAAGACTCATCGTGTGTGGATTGAGATTGTGATACTCGGCACGACGATTGCGTTCGGCCTCGCGCTCTTGATTGCAAGTCTAGGAGCTGTAGCGGGAACTGCTGTAGGTACCTTGGGTCCGAATTCATTTCGAAGCGTTCTGAGCACAGGAGTGGCATGAAAGATTTTCTCCTTCGACTCTTACTGGCTGCGGCGGTAATGCTCGTCGCATTCGGGCTTTCTTCCTCGGTGAAGGCGCAGGAGCCGGAACAGTTCCTTCATCCGGGCCAGGATTGCGGCTTCTGCCTCCGCGATTCTTTGCGGTATCTTGTTCCGGTCGGCCTCAGCGTTTTTTCCAGCACGAAAATACTGCCCACGCTATCGAATGGAAATCAGGTGAAGTTGGTAGGTCGCACTTAGAGGGGAGTTGGGAAGGACGCTTGCAGCATCCTTCCATCCCATAACCTAAGCTGCTCTTTTGGACGTGGTCTTTGCGGTTCCGTGCTGACGCCCTGCCACTTCCGCCTGGCCCCTCTCGGCTTGCGAATTGATCTGCTCGGCAAGCCGAGTCAGTGTTTCATCGGCCTGTTTCTCTTCCGCCAGAGTCTCCTCGATCAGCGAAACATGGTCGCTCTCACCCAACAAGTTGGCAAAGGCACGGACGGTGCCGTAGCCGGCAATCTCGTAGTGCTCCACTCGTTGGGCAGCTCCAATTAGAGCGGCGTCCATGACGGGGTCGCCGTACTTTTCCTGCATGGTCTCGGCGCCTTCCTTGACGAGGCCCTCCATTCCCAGACATTTCTTGCCCGTGGGTTTCTCTTCGAGCATCTGAAATATTTGCTCTAACCGGGAAACCTGGTCGGATGTCTGGCGCAAATGTTCTTCGAAGGCCCGCCGCAACTCCGCGCTCGACGACGCTTTCGCGAGCTTCGGCAAGGCTTTCACCATTTGAGTTTCCGCACTGTAAAGATCCTTTAGTTCATCGACGTACAGCTGTCGCAATGAGTCCTTTCGCATCCTAATTCTCCTTGGTGAGTTCCCGGGATGAAGCGGAGGGACATCCACTGGGTGGTTCTTATTTCCGAAGCTATTGAGCCAGCCTGCAGCAAACAATACCTCGGATGCTGTATGGATGGCTGCCAGTGAAGAAGGAAGGATTAGTGCTTGGCGTCCGCTTCTCCGCGGGGCGCCGGAGGAGGATCATCCTTGTGGTGGAAGTCGAGTCCGAAGTGAGGTTCGTCGCGAGTGCCAGTAATCTTGAACGGAATCTCAGCGCCGGCGCCGTCTTTGTGGAAGAACGGATCGACAGCCTTCAGCAGAAGCGACTTGAACCCCGTGGTCATCTGCGAAAGCTTCGCATCGAGCTTCAGGGTTCCGTGGAAATCGAAGGTCTTCCCATCGAGGCTATACTGCCCATCCATATTTGCGCGTGTACCAGGAACGACGAACTGAATCGAGGAGAAATCGAGCAGACCGCTTTGTAGCTTGAAGCGACCCTGCAGGTCAGAGGTGACATCCGCCGGATCCTTCCGAGCGGCCAGTTTCGGCTTGCCGCGACTGCGCAGACTCAGGGAATCGATCCTGTCCTGAACTTTATCGTTTGTGAAATGTGCTGCTGGGATGCGAAAGTTACCGGCGAGCTTCAATCGATTTGCAACGGCCGCATCACCAGGAAAGAGACTGAGCTTGGTGTGCATCGTGATGGTGCCGGTCATGATCGGCGGGTCGGTTTTAACCCCGAGCTTCAGCAAGTCTTGGATGTTCGCACGGCCGAGCAGGACGTCGAGTTCAATGTCATGGCCGTGGGGGTTTTCAACCCGCACGATCTTGCCTTTGGCCGTAAAGGAAGAGTTTAGGACCTTGGCGTTGACCGGCTGGAGGTACGTGTCCCCGTCGGTCCCGTCGACGATTGCGTGAAAATCAGTGTGCAACGGTACAGGATGGCCGCTGGAGGCGATACGGAAGTCCGGAGTATCAGTCTGTCCTTCGACCTCGATTCGGCCTAGCGACCCTTTGTAGTCTCCTGTCGACGACAGGATGCCGCCAATGCCCTTGAGGGTGCCGAGATCCGCATTGGTGAAGGAATAGTTTCCAGCGACCGCCGAATCGCGCGGAGCTTCTTCGTTCAGGGGGCCGAACTGCCCTATGGATTGTATGTCGCCCACGGGTTTTGGATTGACGAGCGTAGCATCGAAGTGAACCGGTTGGCCCGGACCGATATCTTTCATTCGCAGAGCACTAATGTCGAACTCAAGCGGCTGTTTGCCAGGCTTGTCAGTATTGATGATGAGTCGCGTGTTCGCGCACAAAAAATGGTCAACGATGATGCTCATCTTGCCGGATCGTTGGCGCATGTTGCTCATCTGCTGGCGGTCGCTCTTCGGCGGAACGTTCATAGTGAGGCCGCTGACGTAGACGGTATCCACGTGCATGGGCTCGCGAAAGAGGTTCCCCAGAGCGGTCTCGAATTGAAATTGTTCAATCTCCAGCAGAGGCTGAATGCCAGGTGCTGAAGGGTTTGGATCGGTAGCCCCGTAAATCTTCAGGCCTTTGCCGTCGACGTGGAGACCCTTTGCGATCGAGACATGCAGATCGGATAGATCGACACGACTCTTGAAACGGGCAGAAAGAGTCTCAATGACCCGGGCGCGGAGGATCGGCTGGGCGCGCACGATCACGATCCGGATGCAAATCAGAATAATGGCGAGAACGAAGACTGCACCGCCTACCCACCAACGCCATCTGCGAACGCGGCGTTGCGGCATGGAAAAAACACGCGCTGGAGAGGAATTAACCGGGGTTGGAGAAGGCACGCCCAAACCTCATAATTAACGCATCAAGGGCCCGTCGGCAATCGGGTCTTTCCTGCAGAAGGAACCCAGGTGTCTTTGATTCCAGATCGCGGTTGAGTCGGCCTAGACTTGAAGAACGTCGCCGTCGCGAGCCACTAACTCATACAACACGGGATTGACGAAGAAGCCGATGAAGAGGCGCGAGATGAGCCCAGCAACAATAACGATGGCGAAGGGTTTTTGCGTGTCGGAGCCAATTCCGGTGGAGAGAGCGGCTGGCAGAAGGCCCAGGCAAGCAACCAACGCCGTCATCATGATCGGACGAAGACGCAAGAGGGAAGCTTCTCGAGTCGCCGAGCGGATCCCCAATCCTTCTTGCCGCAGCTTGTTGATGTAGGACACCAGAATCACAGCGGTTTCCACCGAAACCCCAAGCAGGGCAAGCAGTCCCAGGACCGAAGACACGCTGAACGGCGTATGCGTGAGCTTGAGCGCAACCAGCGCTCCGACAGGTTCGGTCATTATTACGCCCAGAGCGATCGTCACCGGGAACTTGAAGTTTCCGTAAAGCGCAAACAAAATCATGAAAATCAAAACGACGGCAAGCGGCCCGATGAAGTACATCTGAGATTTGGCTTCGAGAAACTGGCTATATTCGCCTCCCCAAGCCAGACGATAGCCCTGGGGCAACCTGACAGCCTTGTTCACCGCTGCCTGGCCATCGCGAACGGCTCGCTCCAAATCGCGGCCTTCAATGCTGTACTGCACGCCGATGTAGCGAGAGTTGTTCTCGCGATAAATGAACGACGCACCGTTGCCTTGTGTGATGTTCGCCAGTTGACTCAGGGGAATCTGCTGGCCGTCGGGGGTGCCGACCAGCAGGTTTCCGATCTCATGAGCGCTGCTGCGGAATTGAGGCTGCATTCTGACTACGAGGTCGAAGAGCTTTTCCCCTTGGATGACCTGCGTTACCGCCTGTCCGCCCACGGCCGCGGAGATCACAGCCTCTACGTCAGCCACATTGATTCCAAAGCGCGCAATCTTGTCCCGATCGACATCGACCAGCAAACTGGGCTGGCCCAGTTCCCGAACGACCGTGAGTTCTGTAAAGCCCGGCACCTTGGCGAGGACATTCTTGATCTGGATTGCCTTGTCCTGAAGCACATTCAGGTCTTCACCATAAATCTTGACCGCAAGAGAACTCTTGAGGCCCGTCAGTGCTTCGTCGACGGCGTCTTCGGCGGGTTGGGTGTAGTTAAAAATGATTCCAGGAAATGCGGTCAGCTTCTTGTTGATGGATTCGATGAGTTCCTTCTTGTCGCTTACATCGCCATGCCACGCTTTGTCTTTGTATGCCTTCAGGCCGACGTAGAATTCGCAATTGAAAAAGCCGGTGGGATCAGTCCCATCGTCAGGGCGTCCTAGTTCTGACCCCACCACTGTGACCTGTGGATACGACATCAGAATGCTGCGAATCTGCGGGGCGATCGTGCTGGCTTCTTCAAATGAAATCGTGTAAGGCATGGTGGCCCGTACCCACAGTGCGCCCTCATCCAGGTGGGGCATGAACTCGCCGCCGATAAACGGGATGAGCAGCAACGCCGCTCCAAAGATGACGGTAGCGATTACCAGAGTCGTCTTGGGGCGATCGAGCGCCCAATCCAACTGCGTCGCATATTTTTCCTTCATCCACTCATAGGCCCGGTTCGGCTTTTCGCGAACGCCGTTCTTGAACCAGTACGAGGCCAGCACCGGGATGAGAGTTAGAGTCAGGATGAGCGCTCCCACCAGCGCGAACGACATGGTCTCAGCCATGGGATGGAACAGCTTCCCAGCCGGTCCCGAGAGCGCGTAGATGGGCAGATAGCCCGCGAGGATGACTGCAACGGAATAAAAGATCGGCCGGTCCACGTCTTTGGCAGCTGCCAAAATGACGTCGTTGAGCTGGTAATCTTGTCCTTCGCGCAGTGCGAGTTCCCGATAGATGTTCTCCATCATGACTACGGTGCCATCGATGACGATGCCGAAATCGATTGCGCCGATGGAGAGCAGGTTTGCGGCCACATCGTGTGCGTGCAGCACGATGAAGGCAAAGAGTAGCGAAAGTGGGATGGTAACAGCGACAATTATGGCGGCCCGAAAGCTAACCAGGAAAAAAATCAGGACGATCAGAACCAGCACCATCCCGCGCAGCAGGTTGGCCTCGACGGTATCGGTCGTCAGATCGACGAGTTCGCTGCGGTCATAGTAAGGATGGATCTTCACGTCAGGCGGCAGGATGTCGCGGTTCAATTCCTCGGTCTTGGCCTCGACCCCCTTAAGAACGTTCTGGGTCTGCTCCCCGCGCAGCATCAGGATGACGCCTTCCACCGCGTCATCATTTTTCTGGTAGCCGAATTCACCCAGCCGCGGCGCATGTCCGATGGTGACATCCCCGACATCGCGCACGCGAACGGGCACGCCCTTGTTCTCGCCCACGACGACATTCCCAATGTCCTCGGTATTGCGCACAAGCCCGATGCCGCGCACGTAATAGAATTGCCCACCTTGCGAATAGAAACCGCCGCCCGCGTTGGCGTTGTTCGCGGCCAAAGCAGCCGTTACCTGGGGAACGGTCAAGTGATAGCCATAGATGCGCGCCGGGTCGAGCAGTACCTGATACTGCATCACCGTACCGCCGAAGCCAGAGTCATCTGCCACGCCGTGAACCGAGCGATACGCTCGCTCGATCACCCAGTCTTCGATCGTCTTCAATTCCTGCGGACTGCGATCGGGACTCTCGAGCACGTAGCGATATACCAGGCCGCTGGGACTGAACAGGGGCGCCAGACCTGGACTCACTCCAGTCGGGAGGGTGGCTTGGGCCAGCCTCTCAAAAACAATTTGCCTCGCGAAATAGTCGTTCGTGTTCTCTTCGAACGTCAGGATGATGTCGGAGAGCCCATAGAGCGAGATGGAGCGCATCACCTCCATGTGAGGGACGCCGTTCATCTCAATTTCCAGGGGAAGCGTGACCAGTCGTTCGACTTCTTCGGATGCGTGGTCTGGCCATTGCGTGATGATTTCGACTTGCGGAGGCGAGAGATCGGGATAGGCGTCCACCGGCATTCGCTGGAACGACAGGATTCCGCCGATCGTAATGAAAGCGGTCAGCATCAGTACCAGGAATCTTTGCCGCAGAGCCGCTTGGACGATTCGATGGATCATTCAGATGTTGTGGACTCTATCCTTTACTTAAGGTTTGTGGAATACTTCTCAAAATTGCAAGCCTGTTTTTGCGGGCTGATCACCGTTGCAGCGAATTCGCGAACTGCAGGAACAGGCTTCCGTCACCGACCACTTCGTCACCGGCTTTCAATCCGCTAGTAATCTGAGTCTGTCCATTCGAACTTTCTCCCAGAGTCACGGGGCGTCTGCCGAACTGATTCGAAGAGGTTGCAGCGTAAACAAAGGGTTGATTTTCGTTGTCACGCAGGATCGCTGCATCGGGTAGAGCAATGGCATTAGGGATTGCGCCCCCATTCACCGTGGCCACGACGTACATGTCCTTTTTCAGCTTCTCGCCGGGATTGTTCGTGTCGATTCGAGCCTGCAGCGTGCGTGTACTTGGGTCCAGAGAGGCGGCTACGTACGAAATTCGTCCGTGGAATGCTTCGGGATACGTGTCCGTCTGAATGGTCACGGAATCCCCAACGCGAACAAAAGGTAAATCCTTTTGATACACATTTACCAAGACCCAGACAGTGCTAGTGTCGGAAATCATGAAGCACTGCGTCGTGCCAGGTTGGATGAGTTGTCCTACGGCCACATCCTGTTCGACGACCAAGCCGCCAATCGGCGCTTTTACTGGTACCTCGAACGACGGCGGGGCCTTCACGAGGGCGTCGGGGTCGCTGATCCCAAGCACTTTGAGCGCTGCCTGCGCAGCCGCCAAGTCGCCACCAGCCTGCACTTCAGCCGACTCGGCTTGCTCGAGATTCTGTTCTGAGATGGCCTTGTGATCGTAGAGATCCTTGGCGCGCGCATACGCCTTCTGCGCCAGAGCATCGGCATCTTTAGCCTTCAGGTAATTCGTGCGGAGCTGGGAATAATCCGGGCTGGACACATATAGCATGTCCTCGCCTCGTCGTACTTTCTGGCCAGGTACGACCACGATCCGGCTGACCGGGCCGCTCACTTGCGTGATGACCGGTGTTGTTCGAAACCCGTTGTAGGCAACCGCTCCGGTAAGGCGCAGAGTCCTCGTCAGAGTACGGGGTTGGACCTTCAACAACTGCACATGAGACATCTGCTCCTGTGGGATGGTGAACAGTTCAGGAGAATTCGAACCAGTCGCATTGGAGGCGGGGCTTGAGACCGATCTCTCACAGCTATTCAGTGCAAACAGGATCGCCGGAACGGCGGTTAACGAAGCCCAGAATTTCCAACTGCTCTTGCGATGGGTCATGGCAGATTCCTCGATCCCAGAGCTTCTTTCAGTTGTTCCAGAGCCGTCATGTATGAGGCAAGGGCCTGGCGGTAGGCTAACTGGGTGGACCGGTAACTGCGCTCCGCATCAAGAAAATCCAAAAGGCTGGCTGCGCCGCGCTTGTACGCATATTCACTGATGTCTCTTGAATCCTGCGCCTGCTTGAGGTAGCCCGACGTGTAAAGTTGCACGATCTCGTCGTTGCTTCTCACCGCCTCGTAGGCGTTGGCAACATCAGAAAGAACCGTATCGCTGGCCAATTGCTGTTGCTCCTGAGCTTGAGTGAGAGCGTATTTGGTGCGGGCGATCTCGCCCTGATTGCGATCGAAAATCGGCAATGCAAAATTCGCGAAGATCGACGCTGTGTTCTCGCCCGACACGTGCGTGAAGTCGTACGTGCCGTTGACGTCGACCTTGCCGTTCGCTTTGGCCAACTCGATTTGACTCTTAGCGGCGGTGATGCCTAATTCGGCGGCCCGATAGTCCGGGCGCTCACGGAGCGCCCGGGCCTGCAGATCCTGCAGGTTGGCGTTCAGTGCCTGATACCCCAGGTCGCCGATCACGTCGAAGTCCGCAGACACCGCGTCATAACCCAACAATTCGCGCAGACCCACGAGCGCCTGCACCTTCGCCAGGCGCGCCGAAGAAACGTCGGTTTGGAACTGCAGAAGCTGCAACTTGATTTTGAGATAGTCGCCCTCGCCAATGTAGCCGGCCTTGAGTTGTGTTTCGCTGATGTCGACCGTCTGTTGAAAGCCCTTCAGATCATCGAGCGCGAATCGCAGAGTCGATTCCGCCAGCAGAACGTTGACAAACTGTTGTCCGACGTTGAATGCGAGCGTGCGTCCAGCATCGTCGACCTGTGCGCGGGTTACGGCGGTCTGATCGCGCGCCGCTTGCAGGCGGTGTTGCCGCTTGTGTCCGCGCTCAAACAGGTAACTGAGGCCGAGATCGAACTGCTGAACGTTGTTCAGGTTTTCGCCGGAAAAATCCTGCGGGCTAAAGAATGGGACGAACTGAGTGTCTGCGCCAAAGGTCGGATTAGGGCGGAGGTTTGCCGTGATCTCCTGCGCCTGGTTTTGCAGAATCAGAGTTCGGCTGGCTTTAATGGAATGGTTGTGCGCCAGCGCGAGGTCGATGGCTTGGTCAAGACTGATGAGGGTCGGATTTTGTGCGGTTGCGATTCCGGCAAGTACGAGGAGCGTCGCCGCAACGGCGAACTTCAGAAAGCATCGTGAGCGCATAAGAATCTATCAAGCTGACCTCGGCTTTTGGCAAAGAAAGTCCGACTCGACGGTCAGGATTGTCGAGCCTTCGCACAAAGTCCGGTGTCAGTACCGCTCTCACCACCGTCCGCCCCACTATGACTACCCGAGGAAACCATTGTAAATCGGGAACGACGCCGACATGCCAATAAATCTGACTCACCATGCAGGCGACGATGGTCGAGTCGTCAGCTTAAGTCGTTAGAGGGGGATCTCGCGACGTCACGAGCTAATGTCCGCGCCTCAGATGCCAGCAGTCACGAGCGATCTCCCAGTCCTCTTGCGCGCGAATGAGCAGGACACGAACCTGCGATCCTGCCGTCGCGATATCCTGATCCACGGGCGATTGCTCGTTTATTTTCATATCAAGCTCCAGGCCGGCATAGCGCAGGTTCGCGCACGCGGCCGCGCGCACTTCCGGCGAGTTCTCTCCAACTCCGGCAGTGAAGATCACGGCATCAATTCCACCCAGCACCGCGATCATCGCCCCGATACCGGCCTGTAGACGATGAACATAAATGTCAAAGGCTAGCTGCGCTCGTTCGTTTCCACTCTTGATCGCCGCCAGAATCTCACGCATGTCCCCAGACACACCGGAAACGCCAAGCAGCCCCGATCGTTTATTGAGAAGATCGTCAAGTTGGTCTCCGGTGAGATGGCGCTGTCGCATCAGGTAAGTAAGAATTCCAGGATCGACGGACCCTGAACGTGTGCCCATCATCAGACCTTCCAATGGAGTAAATCCCATAGAAGTGTCTACGCTCCTGCCCTTTAAGATGGCCGCGAGGGAACAACCGTTGCCCAAATGACAACTCACCAGCCTCAGGGTGCTGGGATCTTTGCGCAACAGCTGCGCCGCCCGTCGCGCACAGTATTTGTGGTTGATGCCGTGAAACCCATAGCGCCGGATTCCTTGGTCAAACCATTCATAGGGGCCAGGGTATACCGCGGCCGCCAGGGGCATGGTCTTGTGAAATCCCGTGTCAAACACGGCGACCTGAGGCGTGGACCCCAGCAATTCCGAGACGATCTTCATCCCTTCAAGCTCGGCGCGGTTGTGAAGAGGCGCGAAGGCAGAGACACCGGCAATCGCTGACTGCACTTCTTCCGTAATGACAACCGGGTCTTCGAAGTGCGGGCCGCCGTGAACGACCCTGTGCCCTACGACGTCGATCTCAGATGGCGATGCTATTGCTCTTGCCTCGCCCTTCCACATGGTATCGAGCAAGTGCGTAACCGCCTCAGCGCGAGAGGAAGCCTTGATCCGTTTCTTCTCGGTGAATCCCTGACCGGTCTTGATCTCAACCTCGGCGAATTCCCCCTCCCATTCGACTTTTGCTTGCCAAAGGCAGGCCGGTGGATCGTCAGGCAGAACGTCGCCGATTTCGTACAGGCAGCTCTTCTGGCTGCTGGAACCCGAATTGAGGACGAGGATTTTCATGCGGCGATTTCCAACATTTTTGCGGACGACGGCGATTTCCGACCAAGAATCGTCGTTCTTCGAAAATTTATTGTAAGCGATGCTTTGTTGAATCGCGGCGTTGCTCTTGCCTTACAATCATTTCGAGAAGATTTTCGCAGTGTGCAATGAACGGTGATCTCTTCCAGTGCGCTTAAATCTCCGCGATACGTCGCCATCGTTAACAAGGCTGTCACATTCCATCGCCCCGAATGTGCCAAACTGAAGCCTCTGCTCTTTGAAGATCATCATAGAGAATAGCCAGCGTTATCGCTGCACGACCGATCCTGAAGTATTGGAGCAATTCTCATGGCATCCCCCGCCGATACCGAATACCGCGAGCAACAAGTGACATCTTCCGAGCAGACTCTTACCTCCGAGGAACTTCGAAAGATGGACTCGTACTGGCGCGCCTGCAATTACCTCTGTGCAGGCATGCTCTATCTTCGCGACAATCCCCTGCTTAGAGAACCGCTGCGCCCAGAGCACTTCAAGAATCGTTTGCTTGGCCACTGGGGCTCGGATCCAGGGCAGACTTTTGTTTGGGTTCACCTGAATCGCGTTATCCGGAAGTACGACATGAACATGATCTATATTTCCGGTCCGGGGCATGGAGCCCCTGCGGTGCTCTCGAATTGTTATTTGGAAGGAACGTACTCGGAGATATACCCGGAGAAGAGTCAGGACGAAGCCGGGATGCTCAGGCTCTTCCGTGCGTTCTCTTTCCCGGGGCAACTCGGAAGCCATTGCACACCAGAGGTTCCTGGGTCGATCCATGAAGGCGGTGAGCTTGGCTATAGCTTGTCGCACGGGTTCGGAGCGGCGTTCGACAACCCTGACCTGATCGTGAGCGTGGTCGTCGGCGACGGCGAAGCTGAGACAGGGCCGCTGGCGACCTCGTGGCATTCCAACAAATTCCTGAACCCCATCCGTGACGGCGCGGTGCTCCCGATTCTCCATCTAAATGGATACAAGATTGCCAATCCCACTATCCTGGCCCGCATTCCGAAAGAAGAACTCGAAGCTCTATTCAAAGGGTATGGGTGGGAGCCGTACGTGGTCGCGGGATGCGAGCCCGAAGAGATGCATCAGAAAATGGCCGCCACTGTAGAGACCTGCGTACAGCGAATCCGATCCATCCAAGACGAAGCTCGGAGCACGGGCAAGCCCGACCGCCCACGTTGGCCGATGATCATCCTCCGATCGCCTAAGGGATGGACCGGGCCGAAGGAGGTCGACGGCCACAAGGTGGAGGATTTCTGGCGTGCGCATCAGGTGCCAGTGCTCGATGTCCAATCAAATCCCGAACACTCGCGAATCGTGGAACAGTGGATGCGCAGCTACCAGCCGGAAAAACTCTTTGACGAGCACGGAACTCTCCGAGCCGAATTGCGCGAGCTGCCTCCTACGGGAGAACGCAGGATGAGTGCGAACCTTCACGCGAATGGGGGGAAGCTGCGCAAACCGCTTGACCTTCCTGACTTTAGGGAATACGCGGTGCCGATCCAGAGTCCCGGAACGAAAGAGATCTCGCCGACGGAAACTCTTGGTAAGTTCTTGCGCGACGTGATGGGCCGCAACATGAAGAACTTTCGCGTGTTCAGCCCGGACGAGAATGCGTCGAATCGACTGCAGGATATCTATCAGGCAAGTCTGAAAACGTGGATGGCCGCGATTAAACCGGAGGATGCCGACGGTACCGACATTGCCCCCGATGGCCGCGTGATGGAGATGCTCAGCGAGCACACGCTGGAAGGCTGGCTGGAAGGGTATCTGCTGACTGGCCGCCACGGACTCTTCAATACCTACGAAGCGTTCGTCCACATTATCGACTCGATGTACAACCAGTATGCGAAATGGCTGGAGAAGTCGAAGCTCGAGATCAACTGGCGGGCACCAATCTCCTCGCTGAACATCTTGATCACCTCGCTCGTCTGGCGTCAGGACCATAACGGCTTCACCCACGAGGATCCCGGCTTTCTGGATGTCGTCAGCAACAAGAGCGCGGGTGTTACGCGCATCTACCTTCCTCCCGATGCGAACTGCCTGCTCAGCGTCGCGGACCACTGCCTGCGCAGCGTGGACTACGTGAACGTCATCGTCGCCGATAAGCAGCCGCATCTTGTTTATCTTGATATGGACGCTGCCATCGTTCATTGCACGGAAGGAATCGGCATCTGGAAGTGGGCCAGCAATGACAATGGAGTTGAACCGGATGTGGTGGTGGCGAGCGCCGGCGACATTATGACGCAGGAAGCGTTGGCTGCCGTCGCGATCCTGCGCGAGAATCTGCCCGACCTGAAGATTCGGTTTGTGAATGTGGTGGACCTTTACCGGCTTCAGCCGGAAAGTGAGCACCCACACGGCCTATCCGATCGGGATTTCGATTCACTCTTCACGAAGGACAAGCCGGTCATTTTCAATTTCCACGGCTATCCCTGGCTCATCCACAAGTTCACATATCGCCGGACGAATCACTCCAACATCCATGTACGGGGATACAAAGAGAAGGGCAACATCAATACACCGCTCGAACTCGCAATTCGCAATCAGGTCGATCGGTTCGACCTGGCGATCGATGTGATCGACCGCGTTCCGAGGCTGCAGGGTCCTGGCGCTCACCTGAAGGAGTGGCTCAAGCGCCAGATCATCGAGAGCATCGACTACGCCTACGCTGAAGGCATCGACAAACCAGAGATTCGCAACTGGAAGTGGCCGCTGGCACAAGCCGATGTCTGATCGGGTGTCAGACCCTGTCACGCACGCGCTTTATCGATCATCGCTTCCCAAATGCCCTTGGACTTCAGGATAAGTTCAACGGCCTCGCGGACCGCGCCGTGACCTGCGAGGGCCTTCGTGGTGTAGTGTGCGGCTTGTTTAACCTCGGGCACCGCGTCGCCCACCGCGACGGCAAGGCCGACCCGGCGCATCAAAGGGATATCAGGAAGATCATCTCCGATATACGCAACGGCGGAATCCGCCACGCCCGCTTTGCGGACGATCTCCTCATAGGCCGGCATTTTTACCGGCTGCTTCATGTAAATAAACTCCATTTCCATCTCATGGGCTCGGCGGAGGAGTGCTGGACTTTCGCGGCCTGTGATGCAGCCGGTGCGAAGGCCAGCCGTTTGCGCTAGGGTCAGTCCTTGCCCGTCGTGCGCGTCGAATGTCTTGATTTCGAGCGCGGTGCCGTCGGTTTGTGAGAGCAGCGTCACACCGCCGTCGGTCATCGTACCGTCGACGTCCATAAGGACAACCGTGATTTGGGCGGCCCGCTTCTTGAGCGCTGCGGGGATCTTGAGAGAACGCGGCAAACAAGCCTCCAGAAAAAGACGTAACGGAGAGTTTAAAGGAAAGCTGTAGAAAGTCTTAATGCAAGTTTGTCCGACCCGTTATTGTTTTGTGACATTGATCATGTTGTCGTCGGCGTCCCGGTCAATCAGTTTGTTATAGGGATCAATCCCGGCGAGGGTCGGCTCCTGGTCCACGACGATCACGAAGGTTTTGTGCTCCTCGCTGAATTTTTCCTTCTTGAGATACAGCGGCTTTTCTTCATCTTTCTTGCCGCTGAAGACTCCGATCTCAATGTAGTCCGCCAAAGTCATCGGTGTCTCTGCGCCGTTGCCGTCCGACTGCACTTTGCGCGCCTGCACTTCAAGGGTGACCTTGTACTTACCATCGGGCGTCTTCTGCGAAGTCGCCGAGATCGTTTTGTTGTCGTAGAGGACGATGCGGTTGAATCCGTCGTCTACAAGATATTGCAGTTCGGGCGGCGTTTGGGCGCGGATGGCGTCCACCAGCATGCGAGTATCCGGATACGCAGTGTCAACCGCAAACGAGGCTTTCGTGCCGTCGTGCACGTCCGCTTGATTGTTGGAATTGACATAGCGGTACTGCATGAGGAAGTTGTGCAGCGCGAGATTCAGTTTGTCCTCCCCGATGTAGTCGGCGAGAGTGTAGAGAATCTGGCCGCCCTTCTGATACCAGACGTAGGGTTCACGTTGCACTAGAGCCAGAGGAGGCTCGTGGCGGACCTCGCCGGCACGCCCGCGCAAGTAAGCATCGAGTTCATGCCGCAGGTAGCGATGCATCAGATCGCGACCATACTTGTGCGCCATGACCTGCAGGGCGGAGTACTCGGCCAGGCTTTCCGACATCATGTTGGAACCTTCTGCGTCAGCGCCAATGAGTTGATGCGCCCACCACTGGTGGCCAAGTTCATGAGCGGTCACGAAATAAGTGAAGTCGATATCGGTCGGCTTAAGTACGCGGCCAATAAAACCGATGCCCTCGGAATACGGAACGGTATTCGGGAAGGATTGGGCAAAGGTGCGATATCGCGGGAATTCGAAAATCCGGAACTGCTTGAACTGATACGGACTGTAAACACGCTGGTAGTAGTCCAGACCCGCCCGCGAACTGGCCAGCATGTCATCCACATCGTAGCTGTGGGCCGGATCGTAATAGACCTCGAGAGAAACCTCGCCAGACGGGCCGTTGTAGGCTTCCTTCTTAACCTGATAGCGGCCGGAGATGTAGGCAAAGAAATCGAGGATGTGGGTCGAGCCCATGCTGTACTCGAAGTAGTGGCGGCCGTTTGCCGCCCAATCGCGTTGGAGATAACCGGGCGCGATGGCGATCTGATCCGGTGTAGTGCTGACGACCGTGTGATATGTGACCCAGTCGGATTCCCCGCGAAAGAAAACGTTATTCATGGAATGAGCGGGATCTCCACGGTGCGGCATTTCCTCGAGAGCAGGAAGATGTTCTTCACGACGGCGCCGTGGATCGTCAATCTCCATGCCGGTGTTGTAGCCAATGTAAGGAACATAATCCGAGTCGAAGAACGTGCCGTTGTATGCGAATTCCGGCGGCTCGTTGCCATCGCGGAATCCGTGAGTCTGGTGGCCGACATTGCAAGTCAGGGTGATCGTCTCACCGGGCGCCAAGGGCTGATCGAGAGAGTAAATCGAGTAAATATTGCGGGCCGCGGAACTGATCAAATGAGATGGACGGTCAAATTGCACATTCGTGGTCGAATGTCTTTGATCGGTAACGTGGATCTGTGAGATGGGCTGGCCCGTCTTGTTCTCCAGAGTCATCCGGACGTTGCCGTCGAACGACCGGCGCTCGGGGTAAATGTTGATGTTGGCATCGACTGCGATGACCTTGGGTTGAGGCAGGTTCTCGTATTGCTTGAACGTGCGTTCGTAGCCGGCTTGGATATCGCGCCGCGCATAGGAGTCCAGATATTCGTTGAGGACGTGCGCGTTGTAGAAATACCACGAGCCCGAACCAACCGCGACAACCGCGAAAAGCAGGGCAAGAGGAATGAGGCGCGGAGCGCGCTGCAGCCCCAGGCGGACTCGGGCTCGAAAGGAGTCCTCGGCACCGCGGCGGGCCAACGCGACCGAGACCACGCTCAGCAACGCCATGATAGACGTCCAGTAGACAATTGACCAGAGCAGCGCCGGAACGAAGTGCCCGTAACCGTTCATGTCTGAATATATGTAAGCAGGCACTTGGCAGATGAGATAGAGGGTATTCTCCCATCCGAATGTGTAGAGGATCGGCATCAGGACGAAGGCGCCGATCAGGATTCCGTAACCCACAAATTTGTTCGAGACAACAGTCTGGACAAAGAACGAGAAGAGCGTAAACGCCAGAATTTGCGGGAACGTTACGAGGTAGATCTCTTTGACGTATTCGAGGAGTTCGTAGTGGTAGTAGCCGGCGATCGTCTGCATCACCATGCCAAGCGCGATGGCGAAGGCGAGCAGAATGATTTCCACGATCAGCACGGCGGTGAGACGCGAGAGCCAGTCCGTGGTTTCGCGCAGAGGCAGCGCGTCGTGGATGCCGTCGAAGTGCGTGTCGCGCTCCCGCCAGAGCAACTCTGTCGCATAAAGGCCGGCGACGATGATGAGGAATAAAAACGCGCTGCCTTCGACAGATTGAACCATCAGGTAGGTGACGGGCCAGACGTTCTGCTCGGCCAGATGGCCTGCGAAATAGTCGTTGTTAATTCCAAAGGCGATCAGCAGCGCCACAATAGCCCAAAACGGAATGTCGCGGAGAATGTTTCGCACCCGAAGGCGCGACAGTGAGATGTATTGCGCCCAGGTCGTAGCCGGGGTGAAAGACTGATGAATTGTCGGAAGGATCGAGCCGACTAACGAGCGGACGGGCCGTGTTTCGGTGAGTTCCTGCTCCTTCGCCTTTGCGGCACGGCGTCCCTGCGAGCGAGCAGTCAAGGCCTCCACGGACATGGGAAACAACGCCCAAACTGCACCCAAGGCTGTGAAGCCGACCGCCATCCAGAGCAATCGGTTGTACAGAAATACTCCACCCGCGAGCGCGGGCGACCAGCTTAGCAGTAAGGAATTCCTCTCAACCACGGTCCAATACCGCGTGACATCATTGATGAGGATGAAGCCTATCGGGTCGAAGATTCCAGACCAGAACCGCTCCAGAGACCGGGTCGCGAAGAAGACTGTGATGCCAATCAGGTAGAACATGAAGAGCGCGACACCCTGCAGATAGACAATAAAAATCTTTCGCGTGAGCGCCGCAACAACGAAAAAACAGGAGCCAATAAAAAAGATCTGGACGACGAGGACCGACAGAAAAGGCTGAAGGTAGGTCCAGAGATGATTCGGGCCGACGCGAGTGTGATCGGCCCAAGGAGCGAATGTACCGAAGTAAGTGCCGAATATTGTGCCTGAGAATGCGAAGACGGTGGTGACGAACGAGCCCGCCCAACGTCCCCCGAGATACGCGAACTTCGAAATCGGCTTGGTAAAAAGGATCTGGTAGGTATCACGTTGGAAGTCGCGGAGAACGGACGTTCCGAAGATCGCTGCGATGATGATGATGCCGAAGAGCCCGGCGAACATATCGTTGAGCGTATTGGCGAACGCCCCGTTGAGGAGCACCTTTCCATTGGAACCACCGACTGGGCCGAAACTCTCCGAGGCAACGCACAGGAAAGAGAAGAAGAGCCACAGGCCGAAATACGCGTAGGTCGAAATACTCTTGAAACGAAATTTGAGTTCGAAAGTAAAGAACTCCCAAAACAATGCCATGAGCGAATCCCTTCGTGATGCGAGCTTCAGTTCGGAAGCTGACCCTTGGTTTGCCGCGAGAGCGTCAGGAAGTAGACGTCTTCCAGCCCGGAATCGACCAAGCTGAAACCATTCCCTGGAGAAGTGTCCGCGTACACGCGTACTTCGTGTTGACCACCGACCAGATGGGTTGAAATGACGTGGAGCTCAGTCTCCAGCGCGTGAAGCTCTTCGTTGGTCGGAACCACCTTCGACCAGATCTTGCCGTTGAGTTGCGCAAGCGTGTCGTTCGGCGCGCCTTCAAGCAGCAGTTCTCCCGAGGCGATGACAGCCATGCGCGGGCAGAGCTGGCGAACATCATCGACGATGTGGGTCGAGAGGATGACGGTTCTGTCGCTGCCGAGCGACGAGAGAAGATTCAGAAATCGGTTGCGTTCGGCGGGATCAAGTCCGGCCGTGGGTTCGTCGACAATAATGAGGCGCGGATTGCCGAGAAGCGCCTGGGCTATCCCGAACCGCTGCTTCATGCCACCGGAAAAGGTCGAGAGCGCCTTCTTGCGAACGTCCCACAGATTGGTCTGCTGCAGCAGGGCATCAACCATCTCCTTCCGCTCCGACGACGTGGTCATGCCCTTCATGATCGCGAGGTGGTGCAACATGTCGAGAGCGGAAATCTTCGGATAGACTCCGAACTCCTGAGGAAGATATCCGAGAACGCGGCGGACCTCGTCCTTCTGACGCAGCACGTCAATGCCGTCAAGGCTGATCGATCCGGAGTCCGGATCCTGGAGCGTGGCAACCGTACGCATGAGGGAACTCTTGCCCGCACCGTTCGGGCCGACCAGCCCGAACATGCTGTTGCCAATCGAAAGAGAGAGATTCTTGAGGGCCTTTACCCCGTTCGGATAAGTCTTGGAAAGGCCTGTAATCGTCAGCGCCACTGCTGCCTCCACGTTGAAAACGAGTCGATCGGACCGAAGCAATCGAGTACAGTCCGCGAGATGGGGAGCTATTCTACTACTACCTGGCAAATCCAGGCTGGATGCCGTCGCGAGTCGGCGATGGAAATCAAATTGGGCTCTCGCCATAAACTCCGGTATGCTGGCCAAAATGCAGCCAACGGTCACAAGTCCAGTCATCGAATTCCGCGACGTCTCATACCGCGTGGCCGAGACGCAGGTGCTTTCTGGATTCAATTTGCAGGTCCAGAGCGGCGAGACTCTGGTGTTGCTGGGGCGCAGCGGCTCGGGAAAGACCACAAGCCTGAAGTTGGTGAATCGCCTCGTGTCTCCAAGCGCAGGGGAGATACGCGTGAACGGCGTGCCCAACACAGACGGAGATGTCATTCACCTGCGGCGTGGCATCGGCTACGTCATCCAGGATGTTGGCTTGTTTCCGCACTTCACGGTGGAACGAAATATTGGCCTCGTCCCGAAGATCGAGGGGTGGACTGCGGACCGAATCCGCACTCGCGTGCAGGAGTTGCTGCAGTTGGTAGGTCTGGCTCCAGAAATCGCGTCGCGCTATCCGCATCAACTGTCAGGCGGGCAGCGCCAGCGGGTCGGGGTGGCGCGGGCGCTGGCGGCTGATCCGGAAATCCTTCTGATGGATGAGCCTTTCGGCGCTCTCGATCCGCTCACGCGCGATGAACTACAACGTGAATTCTTTTTACTGCAGCGGCGCCTTCACAAGACCGTGGTTTTTGTGACGCATGATCTTCGCGAAGCCTTGCGTCTCGGATCCCGTATTGCTCTGATGGAGGCAGGGCGGCTGGTCACGGTTCTTACGCCGCACGAATTTCTGCGTTCCTCCGATCCTCTTGCGTCTGCCTACGTCAGAGCCTTCGGAGACGGACTGGAGTCGGCGGCAAATCGAGGCGCCTCATGAACGTCATTCGATTTATCGTGCAGAACCATGAACAGGTGCTCGATCTCACGCTGGAGCATCTCTGGCTTGTCGGAGTTTCGACGTTGCTCGCGGCGCTGATCGGCATTCCGTTGGGGATTATCATTGCGCATCGGCCACGGCTGAATAAGCCGGTACTCGCCAGCGCCAATATTATTCAGACCATTCCAAGCCTCGCGCTCTTTGGATTTCTGTTGCCCGTTCCTTGGTTAGGAGATCGTGCCGACAGACTCGCTATTTTGGCGTTGACCCTGTACGCGCTGCTGCCGATTATTCGGAACACGTACACGGGAATCCGAGGCGTCGATCCCGCCGTTGTGGAGGCGGGACGAGGCATGGGCCTGACAGAATCGCAGCTGTTGTTTCAAGTGGAACTGCCGCTCGCGGTTAGTGTGATCCTTTCCGGCGTGCGGGTGGCGATCGTTATTTCGGTCGGGCTCGCCACAATTGCAGCCGCGATCGGTTCAGGGGGCCTCGGAGAATTTATCTTTCGAGGTCTGGCGATGGTAGACGATAGAGTCATCCTGGCTGGAGCGATCCCTGCCGCGATCCTCGCGCTTGCAGCCGATGTTGGCGTGGGATGGCTGGAGAGGCGTCTGCAGCCACGATGAGCGGCCTTCGATCGAGACTCTTGGTTCTTTTCCTCTTATCTGGAATCCTTTCGCTCGCCCGCTGTTCACGCTCGCACTCGGATCGTATCGTGATCGGCTCCAAGAACTTCACTGAGTCGCTCGTACTTGGCGAACTGATGGCACAACAGATTGAGGCGCACACCAATCTGAAAGTGGAGCGTCGTTTCTACCTTGCGGGAACCTACATCTGTCAGCAGGCGATTTTGGCCGGCAGAATCGACATTTACCCGGAATATACAGGCACGGCCTTGACGGCGATTCTCAAGCAACCGTCGAACTCCGACAGGCAGAAAGTCTATCAGCAGGTCAAGAACGAATATGAGCGCCGGTTCGGACTGACATTAGGGCCACCGCTTGGGTTCAATGATACGTTTGCCATGGAGATCCGGGGAGAGGATGCCAGGCGTTTGAATATCTCGACGCTCTCTCAGGCGGCCACGTTCGCTCCGCATTGGCGCGCTGGATTCGGCTACGAGTTTATGGAGAGGCCCGACGGTTATCGCGGTCTCGCGACCACGTATGGGCTGCATTTTGCCGAACCGCCCCGTGTTATGGATTTGGGCTTGCTTGCGCGCGCGCTGAAGGACCACCAGATCGATCTGGCCGCCGGCAACACGACGGATGGCCTGATCCCAGCCATGGATTTTTTTGTGCTCGAAGATGACCGCCACTACTTTCCGCCGTATGAAGCGGTGCCTGTGATACGGCAGCAGACCATACAGCAGCATCCGGAAGTTGCCCAAGCGCTCGGCGAACTGGCTGGAAAGATCTCTGATCAGGAAATGCAGCGCTTGAATTATGCCGTCGACGGCCAGCATCGCGACGCGAAAGATGTGGTCCACGAATTCCTTGTGCAAAAGAATCTGGTGCGTTGATTCGGACACGGTCAGACGAGCAGTGATCCCTTGAGCGTTAGAACTGCAGTGCCTTTGAGGATGACTCGCTCTCCAGCGTCTTCACACCAAAGTTCGCCCCCGCGTTCGGACACTTGGCGGGCGTGGAGTTGTTTTTTGCCCAGTCGCTTCGTCCAATAAGGTGTCAGAATGCAATGCACAGAGCCCGTCACCGGATCTTCCGGGACGCCATAACTCGGAGCAAAATATCGCGAGACGAAATCGACTTCGTCCCCGGCGGCCGTTAGCCCCACTGTGAAAGGATGGAGTCGTTCCAATCGGCCGAAGTCAGGACGAACAGTTCGGATTGCGCTCTCAGTGTCGTAAACCGCGATGTAGGTTTCATTTGCTTCTATCACTTCAAGCGGCGGCGGACCTGACCCCAGAGCGCGCATCAATTCATCAGGCGGATTTGCGCAGCGCCGGGGCGACATTGCGGGAAAATCCATGGAGAAGAGTTCTCCCTGCTTTCGCACTGTCAGCGTCCCGTTGTGGCGGGTCGCGAATCGTACCGTCTCAAGCTCCGGCCTGAGCAGGTTAAGCACCACAAACGCGGATGCCAGCGTCGCGTGACCGCACAGCTTCACTTCGCAGCGCGGGGTAAACCACCGCAGCTCATAGTCTTTGCCGCTCGGGACGAAAAAAGCAGTCTCAGAAAGATTATTTTCGGCTGCGACCTTCAGCAGGAAGTCGTCATCTAACCAGCCGTTAAGAAGGCAAACTGCGGCGGGATTCCCCGCGAAGGGTCGGGCGGTGAACGCGTCCACGTGATACAACGTTATGCGCATCACAGCATTTTAATCATGTCTCTTTTTCTTCGTTGCTTCATCCAACTTTGAGATCGGAGGTCCCAATGGCCGCTGCGCAAGGAGACGTCGCCCTGCGTCATCCACTGTTGGAACGGTTGTCCGAAGCTCGCCGGCGAAGTGACGAGCTCTTCGAAATCGTACGAGCGGGCTCGATTTACGACCGCCCAATTCCCGAGCGCCATCGGATCATCTTTTATAAGGGCCACCTTGAGGCATTTGACTGGAATCTGCTCCATGAGAATGTTCTTGGCTTAAGCAGCTTTCACCCGGAGTTCGATCGTTTATTTGCCTTTGGTATTGATCCGGTTGGGGGCGGATTACCTTCCGACCAACCCTCGGACTGGCCTTCTCTCGACATGGTGCACGATTACGTGACGCAAATCCGTCGCGCTTTGGACGAGAAACTCGAAGTTGCGCTGGAAGATGGCACGCCAGCGCGGGACGGCTTCACGATTAATACTCTGCTCAACGTTGCGATCGAGCATCGTCTGATGCACGTTGAAACGCTCGCGTACATGCTGCATCAGTTGCCGTTTGACCGAAAGGTTCCGCAGATCGATCCACCGAGCCTGGCCACCCCTCCAGTTACGAATCGCATGATCGAGATTCCAGCCGGCACAGCGACTATAGGCCTCAGTCGCGACGATGCGGCGTTCGGCTGGGACAATGAATATGAGATGCATTCCGCGCAAGTACCTGCATTCTCAATCGATCAATTCATGGTAACGAACCAGCAGTATCTGGATTTCATCTGCGCCGGCGGTTACGAGACCCGCAGTCTCTGGGGTGACGGTGACTGGGACTGGAAGACTGCGAACGCGGTGCAATATCCGGTTTTCTGGAGGAAGGCGAACGGTGGATGGCTCTATCGCACGATGTTCGAAGAAGTTCCGTTGCCTCTGGATTGGCCCGTATATGTGAGTCACGCAGAGGCCGAGGCCTATGCGCGCTGGGCAGGGAAGTCGCTGCCCACGGAAGAAGAATGGCATCGTGCCGCATATGGCACCGCGAATGAGAAAGAGAGGCAGTATCCGTGGGGGGGGAAGCTGCCAATGCGGCATTCGGAAATTTCGATTTCAACCGCTGGAATCCGGCGCCGGTAAGGGCTTTTCCGCGGGGGGAAGGCGCTTTCGGCGTGCACGGCATGTTGGGAAATGGATGGGAGTGGACGTCCACGGTCTTTTCCCCATTCCCAGGTTTCGAGCCGTTTCCGTTCTACCGCGGATACTCCGCCGATTTCTTTGATGGCAAGCACTTCGTCATGAAAGGTGGTTCGGCGCGCACAGCATCCTGCATGCTGCGGCGTACGTTCCGCAACTGGTTCCAACCGCATTACCAGTACGTATATGCCGGATTTCGCTGTGTGAGCCGCTGACGAAACAAATTTCGAAGTGAAGGGGTTCAGAGATGCTTGTCCACTCGATTGCCACAAATGCTACGTATGAATTTGCTGCCGACGTGCGCGCCGGACTTACCCGGTTAGGCCAGAAGGAACTTCCCTCCAAGTATTTTTACGACGACGTTGGCTCGTCACTGTTTGAAGTAATCAGCCATTTGCCCGAGTATGGATTGACGCGAGCCGACGAGCGGCTACTGCGACGTCACGGGGATGAGATCGTTGACCGTCTCGCCGGGCCAGTCGCTGTTGCGGAACTAGGCAGCGGCAGCGGAAAGAAAACTCGATGGCTTCTTGAAGCGCTCTGCCGCCGCCAGCGTACCTTCTATTATCCGGTTGAAATTTCTCGCGCCGCATTGGCCATGTGCGAAAGGGAACTGAGCGACATTGATCGCGTGAGCATTGTCGGATTCGAGCGTGAATATCTCGATGGTCTGTTGGAAGTGGCGGCGAGCCGATTGAGTGGACAGCACTTGTTCGTGTTGTTTCTGGGTAGCACCATTGGGAATTTTGACCGCCCTGCGGGAGCGAAGTTTCTGTCCGAAGTTCGGCGGATATTGGAGCCCGGAGACTCTCTGCTTCTAGGCACGGACCTCGAAAAGCCCGGCAGCCAATTGCTTTCCGCTTACGACGACGAACTCGGGGTCACGGCCGCTTTTAACCTCAACCTGCTGTCTCGCATCAATCGCGAACTGGACGCTGATTTTGACCTTCGCCAATTCGACCATGTCGCCAAGATCAATCGCGACGAGCGAAGCGTTGAGATGCATCTGCGGTCCAAGTGCAGGCAAACTGTGAATATTCCGGCGTCAGAGATTGCGGTCGAGTTTCTGGAAGGCGAGACGATATGGACTGAAAGCAGCCACAAGTATTCGGCCGATGAGATATTCCAAACCGCCAGCGCAGCCGGTTTCAGCTGCAAAGCTCAGTGGATCGACGAGCAATGGCCATTTGCCGAGAACTTGCTCATCGCGGAGTGAGTGAACTTAATCGCTAAGTGGTTCTCGACCTGCGCCACGCGCGCAGATTGATGGCGCTGACGACGATGCAGAACAGGTTCGCGGGAATGAATCCCATCTGCGCCGTTCGAACACCGATGATGCAGATAAGCACGCTGTTAACCCCGGCCAATGCCCAGCCTTCCCAGCATCGGCGACCGACTAAAATGGTGGACGCAATAGTCAATATGCAAGAGAGATAATCAAGCCGCAACACAGATGAATGACCTCCGACTGTATTCTGAGTGAGAGGGGATGCCTTTGGCTGTGATTGTGGCCTTTCGTTACGTGACTGAGGTCACTTGACCGCAATCAAGACTTTCTTTCGGGAGCAAATCGATGCCGAATCAATGTACCCATCTTGATCAGATCAAGTTCAAAACAACGAACAAACACGTGTGCGACGAGTGCGTGAAGCTGGGCGACTCGTGGGTGCACTTACGCATGTGCCTCATCTGCGGAAATGTGGCCTGCTGTGATTCGTCGAAGAACAAGCACGCCACGAAACACTTCCACAAAAGCAAGCATCCGCTGATTCGTTCTATCGAACCCGGGGAGTCGTGGGTCTGGTGCTATGTGGATGAGATGGAGCCGGGCGAAATTGAGGCTTGACGCTGCCATGCTGAGGCACGACATCTGACAGATAAATGTTTTCAGCGAGCGCAAGATAATCGCGCGACCCTCTGGCGCCGTGCGGTATCTAATACTTATTCCGGCGTGGCCCGACGTCGATAGCTTCTTCGTCTATTCTTAAAATCGAGAGCGATCATGGCGAAACCGATCCTGCTTACTGTCGACGACGACCCTGATGTGTTACGCGCGATCGAGCGCGACCTGCGCTCGCACTATGGTGGCGATTATCGCGTGATCGCATCCGACTCGCCGGAAGGGGCGATTGACCTGCTCAAAGGCCTGAAGGTCCGCAGTGACAGCGTAGCTCTGCTGCTCGCGGACCAGCGCATGCCCCATATGGACGGCGTCGAGTTCCTGCAGCAGGCGAAAGAAATATTCCCGGATGCAAAGCGCACATTGCTGACCGCATACGCAGACACGAACGCTGCGATCAGCGCGATTAACCACGCTAACCTCGACTATTTCTTCATGAAGCCGTGGGATCCTCCAGCTGAGCATTTGTATCCGCAGCTGAATGACTTGCTCGAAGATTGGCGCGCTTCGTACCATCCCGCATTCGAAGGCATCCGAGTGTTGGGTACTCGCTGGTCGCCGCGATCGTACGAATTGCGGGATTTTCTCGCGCGCAATCACGTTCCCTATCAGTGGATCGACGTCGAGGGCTCCGCCAATGACCCGGAAACCAAGCGCCTTCTCGAGGCCCTGGGGCCCGAGGCCGCTTCTCTTCCGGTCGTCCTTTTCCCTGACGGGACGAAGCTTCTCGAGAGCGTGCCGGCAGACGTGGCGCAGAAGGTCGGCCTAAGGACCCGGGCGCAAACTAGTTTCTACGACCTGGCAATCGTCGGAGGCGGCCCCGCGGGTTTAGCCGCGGCAGTTTATGGCGCCTCCGAGGGATTGCACACGGTCATGATCGAGCGGGAAGCGCCGGGGGGCCAGGCGGGAATGAGTTCCCGCATCGAGAACTATCTCGGGTTTCCTAGCGGCTTGAGCGGAGGCGATCTCGCACGCCGCGGGGTAGTGCAGGCGCAACGCTTTGGAGTGGAGATCCTCTCGCCTCAGGAGGCTGTTGCCGTCCGCGTGGAAGGACCATACCGAATTATCAAGCTGGTCGACGGCAGTGAAATCTCCTGCCATGCCTTGATGATTGCCAGCGGAGTCCAGTGGCGTCGGCTGGAGGCTCCCGGAATTGATCGTTTACAGGGAGCCGGCGTTTATTATGGCGGCGGTGCCACAGAAGCTTTGTCCTGCAAGGGAGAGTTGGTCTATGTTGTGGGCGGTGCGAACTCGGCCGGTCAGGCGGCAATGAACTTCGCCAAGTACGCGGATCGTGTCGTGATTCTGGTTCGCGGCGAATCGCTCGCCAGCACCATGTCGCAATACCTGATTGATCAGATCAAGGAGACTCCCAACATTCAACTGTGGACGCATGCCAGCGTAGCCGAGGTCCACGGTGACACGCACTTGGAAGAGATTTCCGTGCTGTGTTCCGACACCAATAAGACGGAGCGAGTGCCTGCGAGCGCCATGTTTATTTTCATTGGCGCCCTGCCGCGCACGGATTGGCTGGGCAACATCGTTGAGCGGGATGATCGCGGCTTTCTCCTGACCGGCCCTGATCTCATGCACGGCGGACAGCGCCCGAAGGGTTGGGCAGTCGACCGGGATCCCTTCCTGCTCGAGACCAATGTTCCGGGTATCTTTGCCGTGGGTGATGTACGGCACGGTTCGGTGAAGCGGGTTGCGTCTGGAGTCGGCGAAGGATCGGTGGCGGTGCAATTCATTCATCAGTACTTGAGCAAGGTATAAATGGCCGAGACATTGGAATTGCTGCGCCAAGTCCCCGTATTTGCAGACCTGCCCGCGGACCAGATCGATTGGTTTCTGAGCCAGTCGCAAGAAATGCATCTGAAGGCCGGGGATCACTACTCACGTCAAGGCCAGCCTGCCGACTCCATGTTCATTCTCTTGCAAGGAGAGTTTCAGTGGCGTGGCGAACTGAGCGGTGAAACCATCGTTATTCCGGTGGGCGCAGGCGAAGTCACGGGGATCCTGCCATTTTCTCGAATGAAGAAGTTCACCTTGAACGGGCGAGCGACTACTGACGCCTTTGTCTTGCGGTTTCCCGCCGCACAGTTCCCAGCATTGGTGCAGAGAATGCCGGAGTTGGCCCAACGCCTGGTCGGATTGATGTCAGATCGAATCCGCGAGACGACTCGATTCGAACAACAGAGGGATCGGTTGGCAGCGCTGGGAAAGCTTTCTGCGGGTCTCGCGCATGAACTCAACAATCCAGCCTCGGCGGCGAAACGCGCGACCAGCCAGTTGCGCTCCATTCTGAAACGGGTGCGCGACGCAAGTCTGGAGCTCGGCAGGCGCGATCTCACGGCTCCGCAGAAGGCTGAGATCGAGAGACTCGAAGCGTCCTTCACCAATGTGGGGGCGCCTCCTCCCGATCCGCTAACGGCCAGCGCCCTTGAGGACCAGCTTGATTCGTTGCTTCGCAGCCATGGCCAAAGCGACTTGTGGCAGTTGGCTGCCGATCTCGCTCGGCGGAACGCGAGACCCGAGGTGTTGGAACAATTATTCGCGACGCTCGACGCTGACACCGCGCGGGCCGCACTCGTGAGGATTTCATCTTCCCTGGAGATCGCCGATTTGCTCAATGAAATTGAGAGCAGTGCCTCGCGGATTTCCGAACTGGTCGGGGCAATCAAAGAATATACGTTCATGGACCAGGCGCCGATTCAGAACGTCGATATCGTCAAGAGCCTGGAAACGACGCTCATCATCATGAATCACAAACTGAAACACGGCGTGGTCGTGGAGAGGGACTACAACCCCATTCCGCTGCTCGTGAACTCTTTTGGCAGCGAACTGAATCAGGTGTGGACGAACATCATTGACAACGCGATCGATGCGATGAGCGGAAAGGGTGTCCTCAGAGTTCGGACTTATCGCGAGGATGATTGTGTTGTCGTGGAGATTGGCGACAACGGCCCCGGCATCTCTCCCGAAGTTGAGGCTCACATCTTCGAGCCCTTCTTTACGACCAAGGGCGTCGGAGAGGGAACAGGACTTGGCCTTGACACTGTCCAGCGCATCGTGAAGAAGCATCGCGGGAACATTCAGGTGACCTCCAAGCCTGGTGATACACGGTTTCAAGTTTGGCTGCCGTTGTCCGAATCCTCGAAATGACTTCTCCGTACGCTGCCTTCGCAGGCCTGCTGGACTGATCATTCTCTTTTTGTTGCCCTCGTGATTCAAATCACTCCGGTATGTGTTCCGCGTACTCGTGCCCAAGACGCGCATCCAGCTACAGTCAGGCTGGAGAATTCCTCTTTTGAACCCGAGGATAGTCCCCAGCACCTTTAGGTTGATGAACCACAGGGATTGAGAACTAGAATAGCTGCGTCGAACTCGATTTCAGCCGACCTTTGGTCCAGGTAGCGATATGCCTTCATACCTTGCGAAACCGACTCCGCCAAATCAGGACAAACGCTGGAAATTAGTGGATGCCACCATGCGCCGCCAGGGTCAGCACGCACGTGGGCTGATCGAGACTCTGCACACCGTACAAGAAGCATTCGGATATCTCGACCAGCAGGCCCTGCGCTACGTTGCCATGTCGCTCCGCGTGCCCCTCAGCCGCGCCTACGGTGTCGCGACGTTCTATCACTTCTTCACGCTGAAGCCGGCGGGCGAGCACACGTGTGTCATCTGCATGGGGACAGCTTGCTACATCAAAGGTGCGCCTCAGTTGCTCGATGCCATGCAGCACGACCTCGGTGTGGTTCCAGGAGAGACCACTGTGGACAGAAAGGTGTCGCTGCTTACGGCGCGCTGCCTCGGTTCTTGTGGATTGGCTCCGGCCGTCGTGTATGACCAGGAAGTTGCCGGAAAGGTTAGCCCCACAGCCATGCGCGAGCGGATGAAGAAATGGATGCATCCATGACGCCTGAGGAACTCGATCAGATTGCAGAAGGTGAACGCTCCGCGCGGAGTCGCTTTTCCGACCGCGTCAACGTCTGCGTCGCGGCCGGGTGTCTCTCGTGCCAAAGCCAAATGGTGAAAGATGCTTTAGATAAAGAAGTCGCCCGCCGCGGTACGCAAGATCGCTGCGAGGTGAAAGGAGTCGGCTGCCTTGGGCTTTGCGCGGAAGGCCCGCTCGTTTCGACCAGTTCCGGCGTTCTTTACAAACACGTCGCGGCTGGCGACGAAGGCGAGATTCTGGATAGCCTCGAGGGCTCGCCGATTTCCCGCTTGCTCTGCCCGACTGATGTTCCATTCTTCCAACGGCAGAAGAAGATCGTGTTGGAAAACTCAGGCGTGATCGACCCCGAGAGAATGGAGGACTACGTTGCGGCTGATGGATACCTAGCGTTGCTTAAGGTGTTGACCGAGATGACGCCTCGCGAGGTGATCGACGAAGTCATGAAGAGCGGCCTCCGGGGGCGCGGCGGTGGCGGTTATCCCACGGGATTGAAGTGGAGCACCGTATCGAAGTCTGTAGGCACGCAGAAGTATGTGATCTGCAACGCTGACGAGGGCGATCCCGGAGCATTCATGGATCGCAGCGTTCTTGAGAGCGATCCTCATCGCGTGCTCGAAGGGATGCTCATTGCCGCTTATGCGGTGGGTGCGTCGGAAGGTTACATCTACGTGCGGGCCGAGTACCCGCTGGCGATCAAGCGTCTGCGCAATGCCATTCGCCAAGCGGAGCGGGCGGGCCTGTTGGGTGTCAACATCTGCGGCACGCGTTTCGGTTTTCGCGTGGACCTCCGTCTGGGGGCTGGGGCTTTTGTTTGCGGCGAAGAGACGGCGCTGATTGAATCGGTGGAAGGGAAGCGTGGAATGCCACGTCCGCGTCCGCCGTATCCCGCGATGGAAGGGCTTTTTGGCCAGCCCACGTTGATCAACAACGTGGAAACGTTCGCGAATATTGCGCCGATTCTTCGTAACGGCGGTGAATGGTATGCGGGAATCGGCACCGAAAAGAGCAAAGGCACGAAGGTATTCGCGCTGGCTGGTTGCGTACAGAATACGGGCCTGGTCGAAGTTCCCATGGGCGTGACCCTGCGTGAAATGGTCTTCGAAATCGGTGGAGGAATCCCACAAGGCAAGAAGTTCAAGGCGGTTCAAACCGGCGGCCCTTCTGGCGGCTGCCTGCCTTCCGAATGTCTCGACATGCCCGTCGACTACGAGTCGCTCGCTCGCGCTGGTTCAATCATGGGCTCCGGCGGCATGATCGTCATGGACGAAAGCTCCTGCATGGTTGATGTGGCGAAGTTCTTCATGGACTTCTGCAGAACCGAGTCGTGCGGCAAATGCATCCCGTGCCGCGTCGGAACCTACCAGATGCACCGCATCCTTACGGCGATCAGCACCATGAGCGCGACCAAACAAGACATGGCGATGCTTGAAGAACTCTGCGACCTGCTGAAGCACACGAGCCTGTGCGGGTTGGGACAATCCGCGCCGAATCCGGTGGTCAGCACCATGCGCTCATTCGCCGAGGAGTACCGCGCTCATATTGAGGAGCACAAGTGCCCCGCGGGCGTTTGCGGCCGGCGTGAGAACGGAGACGCGGCATGAGCCCGGCTGCCAGCGTCAAGACTCTGAAGATCGATGGTCGTGACTTGAGCGGACGCCAGGATGAAACGATCCTTGCCGTCGCTCGGCAGCACGGTATCTTTATCCCCCGCCTGTGCGAGATGGAAGGCCTGTCCGACGTCGGCGCTTGCCGGCTGTGCCTGGTTGAAGTGAAGGGACAGAACCGCCTGTTGCCCGCGTGCGTCACTGCGATCGAAGAAGGGATGGAGGTCACCACCGATTCTGAGCGCCTGAATCGCTATCGCAGGATGATCCTGGAATTGCTCTTCACCGAGCGCAATCATGTTTGCTCCGTCTGCGTTTCGAATGGGAATTGCGAGCTGCAGATGTTGGCCCAGAAACTGGACATCACCCACGTTCATTTTCCTTACCGCTATCCAAAAGTCGAAGTCGACGCCTCGCACGAGCGCTTCGTCATGGACCACAATCGCTGCATCCTCTGCACGCGCTGTGTTCGAGTGTGCGACGAGATTGAAGGCGCTCACACCTGGGGCATCATGGGACGCGGGATTGACGCCAAGTTGATCACCGACCTGAACGAACCGTGGGGATTGTCCGAAACCTGCACCGGTTGCGGAAAATGTGTCCACGTCTGTCCGACGGGTGCGCTATCCGAGAAGGGACGCTCGGTCGCAGAGATGCTCAAACGGCGCCAGTTCCTTCCTTATCTCACTCTCATGCGGGAAGAGAACGAATGAGAGATCGGAATGAGTAAGAAACGACTGGCGACGGTGTGGCTGGACGGCTGCTCGGGCTGCCACATGTCTTTCCTCGATATAGACGAGCGGTTGCTAACGCTGAGTGAAGTGGCCGATTTGGTCTATAGTCCACTCGTTGACGCGAAGATATTCCCCGAAGATGTTGACTTGGCCCTCGTCGAAGGCGCAGTAAGCAGCGAGGACGACCTGCACAAGATTCAGATGGTGCGGCAACGCACGAAAACGTTGGTGTCGCTGGGCGACTGCGCCGTCACAGCCAATGTGCCGGGCATGCGCAATCCGTTTGGACTGAAGGCAGTTTGTGATCGGGCCTATCGCGAGAACGTGACCTTCGACCCCGGCATCCCCAACCAGGTCGTGCCTCCGTTGCTGCCGTATTCACGTCCGATCCACGAGTTTGTGACCGTGGATGTATTTGTCCCGGGTTGTCCGCCTTCAGCCGACACGATTTATTACGTTGTGACCGAATTGCTGGAAGGCCGTCAGCCCGACTTGAAAGCCAGAACCCGGTTTGGAGCCTAGGGAGCCGATGTGAAGCAGGGCAACACAATCATTATCGATCCGGTGACCCGCATCGAAGGTCATTCGAAGGTTACGCTGCACTTGAATGAAGACGGTCGCGTCGAGGAAGCTCGCTTTCACGTTACGCAATTCCGCGGATTCGAGAAGTTCTGCGAAGGTCGTCCGTTTTATGAAATGCCTTCGCTGATGGCGAGGATTTGCGGCATTTGCCCCGTCAGCCACCTGATTGCTTCGGCGAAGGCTTGCGATTCTCTGCTGGCGGTCAAAATCCCTCCGACCGCCGATAAACTGCGCCGTATTTTCAACCTTGCCCAGGTCGTACAGTCCCACGCTTTGAGTCTGTTTCACCTTTCGTCCCCCGATCTGCTCCTGGGAATGGATGCCGACCCAGCCAAAAGCAATCTGTTTGGAGTCGCGGAGAAGAGTCCCGAGCTTGCTCTCGATGGGATTCAGTTGCGAAAGTTCGGACAGCAGATCATCGAGCGCCTTGGCGGCAAGCGAATTCATCCGGCGTGGATTGTCCCGGGTGGAGTAAGCGAACCCCTCAGTGAAACGGATCGCGACGCCATTCTGAAAACGATTCCGGGTGCCCTCGCCATCGCCGAACGAACTCTGGAATGGTTCAAGAGCAGCATGGAGGGATTTCGCGAAGAGATCGCCACCTTCGGAAATTTCCCCACGCTATTCATGGGAATCGTAAAACAGGACAATGGCCTGACTTTCTACGACGGCAAACTGCGCATCGTCGACGCGTCCGGCCACGTCGTGGCTGACGATCTCGATCCCGGTCGCTACTTCGATTACATCGGCGAGAAGGTTGAGTCGTGGAGTTACTTGAAGTCAAGCTACTATAAGCCGTCAGGATTCCCCGATGGAATCTACCGAGTCGGACCGTTGGCGCGTTTGAATGTCGCCGATCGTTGCGGAACTCCGCGCGCCGATCAGGAATTGGCGGAATTCCACGAACTGCAGCGCACCGCGGTCTTGAGCTCGTTCCACTACCATCACGCACGCCTCATCGAGATTCTCTACTGCGTGGAGCGCATGGAGCAATTGCTCAACGACTCTGAGATCCTCTCCAAGCATGTGCGCGCGGTCGCGCGGCCGAACGCGTTCGAAGGCGTCGGTGCCAGCGAAGCTCCGCGGGGCACGTTATTCCATCATTACAAAATTGACGAGCACGGACTGATTCGCTGGGCGAACCTGATCATCGCCACTGGGCAGAATAATCTCGCCATCAACCGCAGCGTTCTGCAGGTGGCCAAGCACTTCGTTCACGGCAACCGCCTGACGCCGGGAATGCTCAATCGAGTGGAGGCCGTGGTTCGCGCCTACGACCCTTGCCTGAGTTGTTCGACCCACGCCGACGGTTCGCTGGTGATGACGGTCCAATTGCTGGACCCAGAAGGCAAAGTGCTGGACGAAGTGTCGAACTGACTTAGATCTATTTCTCCTCTTGATCTCGATCTCCATCCACAAACATTCTGATTCGCTGCATCAGGGCTGGGATTGCCGCAAGCACCGCCGGCGACATCGCTTCACCCGTCTCGAAGGATCCTCCGGCAACCGTAAGTAGGTGTGCGCCTGGGGACCGGCCGTAGAGGGCTTTCGCTAATCCCAGAACCATCGCCGGAGATAGATCGTGAGTGTGGCGAGCGGATGACGCAGCGGGCTCTAGCTGCTCACAAATCAAGCGTCCAGCTTCCCCCTGGCGAGCGGCATCAACGAACAGGATTTCTTCGGTGCGGCTCGCGACCTCAGACATTTCCGGTGTCAGCTGCTGCGCCGCGATCACCCGAACATCCGCAGGGATAGGGCCGCGCAACAGTTCTTGCGCGATGTGCCAGCCCAGCGCGTCGTCAGATCGAAGAGGATTGCCGAAGCCGATGATAAGAAGGCGAATCATGTGGAGTGCCGATCGATGATACTGTATCGCCTCGCGGACAGGCGTCCGTCCACGAATTGCACTATTGCAAATTGGCGTCGACGGCCCCTACCTATTATCCTCAAATCATTCATGCGTTCTCGCTTCTCAACCGCGAAGGATCAGAAACTTGTTCAAATCGTTGACTCCGCATTGGCCGACGTGACCCGGCGGAGCGGACCCTGGCTGGCTTGTCGCCTGGGGTGCACACAGTGTTGCATCGGTCCGTTCGCCATCAATCAGCTCGACGCATTCCGATTGAAGAGCGGACTCGCCGCTCTTGAGCGTCGGGCTCCAGAACGTGCGGCTCGTGTTCGTGAGCGCGCTCGGGATGCGGTTGTCCGCCTCTCGCCCGATTTTCCGGGGAATCCCTCGACCGGCGTGTTGGACGAAGGCGAAGACGCGGAACAGCGGTTCGCCGACTTCGCGAATGATGAGCCTTGCCCCGCACTCGATCCAGAGACAGGAGCTTGCGAACTCTACGAGTCGCGCCCAATGACGTGCCGGGTGTTCGGGCCGCCGGTGCGTTCTGAAGAAGGACTTGGCGTCTGCGAACTATGTTTTCAAGGCGCGTCGGACGAGGAAATCGCCGCCTGCGAAATGAATCCGGATCCAGACGACCTGGAATCCGCCTTACTGAAAGAATTGGAGCAAAGCACAGGTGCCCGCGGAAATACGATCATCGCCTTTTGTCTGGCATCCTGACGCTGCGCACGAATCAGGCGGTCAGCTTAGTTTGCTCTCGAGTTCAGCCCATCGCGCGTAGAGCGTGTCGACTTTCTGCTGAGCCGCTTCCATTTCCGAATGGGCAATCAACAGCCGCGGGCCATCGCTTGCGATTGCTGGATCTTCCAGTTGAGCCCGCACCGCCTGCAGAGTCTCCTCGGCAACAGCGACCTGCTGCTCGATGCCATCATATTCGCGTGCTTCCAGGTAAGAGAGTTTCTTCCTTGAACGTGTTGCCTTCTCTGCCGACGCTTCGGGGCGCGTATCAACGCCCGCGTTAGTCTTCGCCTCTTTCCGATCTGCCTGCCACGTTTCCCACTGCGAGTAATCCCCAAAGCTCTCAGCGCTACCCAAGCCATCTAGTCCGAGCACGACGCTCGAAACTCGATCGAGCATATAACGGTCATGGGTGACCAGCACAAGGGAGCCGCGGAACTCGAGCAGGCTTTGTTCAAGGATCTCCAGCGTAGGAATGTCGAGGTCATTCGTCGGCTCATCCAGCAGCAGCAGATCGGCAGGCTGGAGCATGAGCTGCGCGATCAGAACGCGCGCGCGTTCGCCTCCTGAAAGCCTTTCCACGGGCTGATTGAGTTGCTCGCCGGTGAAGAGGAATTTCGCTGCCCAGGATGCCACATGAATGACGCGGTCCTGATAAATGACGGAATCGCCCTCGGGAGCCAGCGCGCGGCGCAGCGTAACATTCGTGTCGAGTTCGCGACTCTGGTCAAAATAAACCACCCGCAACCAGTCTGCCCGGCGAATCTGCCCAGCGGTCGGAGTCAACTCTCCGCGTAACAGTCGGAGTAGGGTTGTCTTCCCGCTGCCATTGGGACCGACCAACCCCACGCGCATCCCGGCTGTAACAATGAAATCAAGCCCATTGAACAGAGGTCGATCTCCAATTTCGTATCCGACATTCTGCAGTTCAACCAGCCGCTTCGTCTTGCGATCCGTGGCCGAAAAATCAATTTGGGCCGTCGCGCTGCGTGTTCTCGCGTTCAGGTTCGCCAGTTCTCCGATCAGTTTGCCAGCCTTGTCGATGCGTGCTTTCGATTTTCGAGTGCGCGCTTTTGCTCCTCGACGAAGCCACTCAATTTCGGAATGAACCAGGTTTTCCAACGCCTCCTGACGCTTCGACTGCGCGTGCAGAAACTCCTCTTTCTTCTCCAGAAACGTGCTGTAGGTTCCGTGCACGCGCAACAGTCCGTCTGGATAAACGCGGCTGAGTTCTGCGATATCACTCGCGACGTTCTCAAGAAAGTAGCGGTCGTGACTGATTACTACGCGAGCAAACGCAGCTTGCTCGAGCACAAGTTCGAGCCATTCGATACCCGCCAGATCCAGATGATTCGTCGGCTCATCGAGGAGCAGAATGTCGGGACCCTGCACGAGCGCTTCGACGATTGCGAGGCGCTTCTGCCAGCCTCCAGATAGTGCCGTGGCGTCAGCGTCGAAATCCTCGAATCCGGCTCGCCCAAGGGTCTCGGCAAACCAGGTTCCTCTCTCGGATTCCGGAATCGCGGAACGCTGCATGGCGTTCTCCACCACAGATCGCACCGTCAGCCCAGCGTCGAACCGGGAGTCCTGCTCGACGTAGGTGAGCCGAAGCCGCTTGCGAACTGCGATTTCCCCTCCATCCGGATCAACGTCTCCCGCCAGCACTCGCAGAAGAGTTGACTTCCCGGAACCGTTGGGCCCGATCAGGCCGATACGGTCGCCCTCCGATACCGTGAACGAGATGTTCTGAAAGAGCGGATTTGCTCCGAAGGCTTTCGAGATTCCTTGTGCGTTGATCAGCGGTGGCAACGGCTTGTTCTCTCCTGATTCGAGTCCACCTTGAGACTATCAGGAGGCAGCAGGTATATGCTTCGCGTCATTCCGTTGCGCTAAAGATGAAAGAGATTTCACTTCTGACTCCCAGTCAGCTGGCGAAGCCGCGAGCTTTGCCTCCGCGCCATTCGAGTGTGAGAGAACTGTGGAACACGTGCTCGATTTTTCCTTGACATGCCGGAGGGCACAGCCGAGAATGGCCGACGGCCCCGGGTTCGGGCCACCTCCCCCCACATACGTACGCCCGATTCTCGGGCGTGCATTTCTTGGTCATCTGAGTTCGAGGAAATCCGTCCATCGAACTGTGGTGGTTGTCGTTTCACCTCGCACTGTTAAGTCGGGCTTATGGAGAAAACGATCATGCGCAGCACTTTGTCTCTTAACCTTGCCGTCGCAACTTTATGGATTGGAAGCCTCTTTGTCGCGCAGCCTGCTTCCGCTCAATCATTCAGTTTTCCCGTCGGCGGATTCAGTTCGGCCAACGTGTGCGCGAACAGCAACAATCCGGCCCCGAGTTGCCAGGTGTTGACCAACGGGTCTCCCAATCAGCCACAGGTGCTGACGAATGGAACATTGCGGTTGAATCCGGCCACTCAGAACCAGCACGCATCCGCCTGGTTCGAAGTGCAGCAACCGCTGGCCACCGGATTCACCACCGCGTTTCAGTTTCAAATCTCTAAGACCAATTCCTGCTTCTCCTGCAGCTTTCCCGGGGATGGCATAGCTCTTGTCATCCAGAATGATCCTGCGGGTACCGGCGCGATCGGCTATACCGGAAACGGCCAGAACATTTCCTATGGCAATAACGATGTCTCGACCGCCAGCGGACCAGGAAAAGCCATCCTGAACAGCCTCGCGATCGAACTCGATGCTTACAATAATCCCGAGTATGGCGATCCTGACGGCAACCACATTGCAGTGCAGAGCTGCGGCCCCAACAACGCCTCGACTCTTTCGCCGAACAGCGCGGATCACGACTACATCTGCCCAGACGGCAACTCGGCGAAACTGGCTCTCCAAAGCCTGCCTGCTGGACTCTCGTTGAGCGATGGGAACGTCCACACGATTACGGTCAACTATCTGCCGCCGGGGACATGCACCAGTGCATGCAACAATCTCAGCGTCTATTTCGACAGCACCCAGATCCTGCAGGCGACCGTTGATATCTCCAAGCAATTGAACCTGAACGGCAACGGCGGAGCGTACGTGGGATTTACCTCCGCGACCGGCTCCTTCGTCGAGAATAACGACATCTTGAGCTGGTCGTTCAGCAAGTGGCCGCTGGCTCCCATCACGATTAACCAACCCGTACAGCCAACGGTCACGAACTTCAATTACACGTCCAATCTGAGCGCGACCACGGATTATTCCCAGAGCGGTTTGCCTTCAACTGCGTTCCAAGGCCTGTTTATGCAGGGAACTGTGCAGGCGATCACCGATCAGCAGTTCTCAGATCTGGTTGCTAACACGCCCTTTCAAGGCAGTACCTGCCAGCATCAGGACACCGGGAACGGGAACTACAGTTGCGTGACCACGACGGATCTCTGTACGAGTCCGAGCAACAGCGTCCCCGCCGGCGTCAATTGTTTGAGCACCGGCACGAATCCCGCGATCAGCGTAACGAATACGTACACTCTGGATCCTGCGCAGAAGCCAATCGTGGCTCCGGGCTACATCATGGGCAAGGACACCGCGCTCAGCTGCGGACCGAACGCCGACAACAGCTGCAAGGGCCTGGTCAGTATTTTCTCCAGTATCAGCGGCGACCCCGTCGCTGTCGGTCACACGAACAACTTCAACTCCGTCTTGATTCCGATTCTTGGCAGCGTTCAGCCGAGCACAAGCGTCACCACGAATCCTCCGTTGAACAACGGGTGGACGAATGGAAACGTGGCTGTAAATTTCAACAGCATTGAAAGCGTTCCCAGCAACAACCTGAATCCTCCGGCCACGCTGCCGACAATCGCATCGATCAGTTACACGGCGACGGGAGCCAACCTGCCCACTCCGGCTTCCGGAACGCTGACCGGATCGAGCGGATCAATCAACATCCCAGTGACGGCGGAAGGGGCCACGGTCATCACATATTCGGCCACCGACAGCTCGAACATTATCGAAACCCTGATTACAAACAGTGGAAACATCGTCAGCAGTTCGACTCCCACGTTCACGATCAACATTGATCGCACCGCACCCACCGTTATGTGCACTCCGCCGGCAGTAGCGTGGCAAGCCACCGATGTAGTCGTGGCGTGCACGGCCAGCGACAATTCTGGCGGTTCGGGACTGGTTGGACCATCATCGTTTACGGTTCAAACGAATGTTCCCGCTGGTACCGAAACAAACAACGCGACCATCGCTCCGGTCACAGTGAAGGACGTCGCGGGGAATATCTCCGCGCCTCAACCCCCGCAGGGATCATTCGGTCCCTTCGAGGTAGACGAGGCGCCACCTGTAATCACTGGTCCCACGGTCTCACCGGCGTCACCGGTCTTCGGCCAGTCGGTAACCGCGAACTACAGTTGCACCGATGGAGGATCTGGAGTGGTGCAGTGCGGACCCTCAGGTTCCAGTTCGTTCCCGGCAACCGCGAGCACGGGAACGCTCAGCAGTCCTGCGGACGGTTCTGTTGGAACTCACACGTTCACTGTGTTGGCTCAGGATATGGTTGGCAACCAGAGCGCTCCGAGTTCTGTGACGTATACAGTAGGTCAGGCGACTCCCACAATTACGTGGGCAACGCCTGCCCCGATCACCTACGGCACAGCATTGAGTGCGGCCCAACTGAATGCCACTGCGAACGTGCCGGGCGCGTTTGTCTACACCCCCGCGGCAGGCATGGTGCTAGCTGCTGGACCCCACACCTTATCGGTTTCATTTACGCCGAGTGATACGACGAACTATACAAGCACGTCGGCGACGGTCCAGTTGGCCGTGAGCAAGGCGATACCTGCCGTCACTTGGGCAAACCCAGCAGCGATCACGTACGGGACTGCCCTGAGCGCCGCTCAACTGAACGCGACCACCAGTGTGCCTGGAACGTTTACCTACACGCCTCCTGCCGGAACCGTGCTGCCAGCTGGAACGCAAACATTGTCAGTGCTCTTTACCCCCACGGACACTATCGACTACACATCCGCCTCACAGTCAGTGATGCTTGTGGTAAAGCAGGGGCAGATCGGTCTTTCGCCAACTACCATGGCTTTCGGGAACGTGGTTTGGGGCAAGATCGTTTCTCAAACAGAAACTGTAACGAACGTCGGCACTGCCGCCGTCAGCATCAGCAAGATCTCTATTGCTCTCGGGCCGGGATCGGATGGCGACGACTTCGCCTTCATCACGAGTTGCGGTTCGTCGCTAGCGCCGGGAGCCAGCTGCAAGATTCTAGTGCTCTTCCTGGCGGACGACTTGGGCAGTCATGCAGCGACCTTGGTCATTAAAGACAATGCTGCTGGCAGCCCGCAGAACGTGAGCATTACAGCCAATGTCGTGAAGCACTAGGGACCACTAGCGGTGAGCGCGTGGAACTGTGGGGAATGTCCGCTCAGTCGGCAGTCCGCGTTTTCTTAGGCGGGTCGAGAGCCCGCGCTATGCGAAGTCGACGGGAATCTGGTCGCGGCTTCATGTTGACCGGACCGGGTGCGCTACGGAGGCTGTAAGTCGCGCTTCTATTTTGCGAACTGAGTCGCTTCTGTGTATATGGGCTTAAGATCGTAGCGTTCAGCTGCATGTTCGGCGCCCGGCTCTTTGCGGATTTCGTCGAGCAACCGCAGCGCCTCGTGATATTGCGCTGTTGCTTCCGAACTGTTTCCTGAAAGCCGAAGAGCCGCGCCCATGAGATAGTGAATCCGCGCGCTCTCCAGCCGCAGGCCAAGCTTTTCACTCCTACTAATGCCGCGTTGCAGTTCCTGGCGAGCAGACGAATAGTCTTTGTTCTTGATCAGTGCGTCAGCAAGAAGAACCGACGAAACAACAGAAATATACTTCCTGCCCTGCGAGTCCGCTTCTTGTTCCAGTTTTCGCAGATCGCCGACCGCAGCTCTCGAATGTCCGTCGGCAACTGCGACCTTGGCCAGGTTCATTCGCGAGTTCAGCAATGCATCTTTGTCGGTTGCGTGCGACGCCAATCGTAGCGCCTGTTCATAGGAATCTTTCGCCGATTTCAGGTCGCCCTGATAAAAAGCTGCATCGCCCCGGTTATTTAGAACCGATACGAGCAGCGGATCGTTCTTCAACCCGCGAGCCAATCCCTCGGCCTCATCCAATAGCTTGCCGGATTCATTTCCTCTTCCTGCCCTGGCGAGTGTGCCGGCCAGGCTGCTGAGAGATGCTGCCATGTTGCTGCTGCGATCTCCCAGATCCCGAAACGCCTTGACTGCATCCTGCAACGCACCGACAGCAGGGCCTAATCGACCCTGATACTCGAAGACTAATCCCATGCTATGCGACATGATGGCCGCGCCCTGGTTGTCGCCCGACTTGCGATACAAGTCGAGGCCGCGCATGTAAGCCGTCATGGCCTGATCGTATTGGCCCAACGCTGCATAGGCCTCACCCAGATTGTGCAGAGTTTCGGCAATGTCCGCCGGAACATTCAGCTTCTCGCGAATTTGCAGCGCCTGCTGCAGATAGGTGAGGGCGTCTTCGTTCTCGCCTTTTTGTGCGTAGGTCGTCCCAATATTGTTCAGGCACAATCCTTGGTAGGTTTCGTCGCCCGCGTCTCGCTGGATTTGCAGTGATTCCTTGAACGCCTGCATGGCTTGATCCGGCTGGCCACGCTCGACGTAGAAATCCCCCAGATCGATAAGCGTATCGCCCGCTTCCTTCTTGGCTCCAATCTCACGCCGGATCTTGAGCGCTTCGTTATATGCGGCTAGCGCGGCGTCCGGCTTTCCGAGCAGAATCTGGACCTGAGCAATTTCCGCAAGGCTGGCCGCGACGCCGCGCTTCTGCCCGAGTTGCTGGTTGATGGCCATCGAGTCCTGGTAATTGCGCAAGGCCTCAACCGGTTTGTTCATGAGTTTGTACGCTATCCCGGTCGCCTGCAGAATGAGTGCCTGCTGCTCCTGGTTATCCAGATCAATGGCGATGTGCCGCGCGCGATCGAGTGGATCGAGTCCCTGCTGAGGATTACCAGACTTAATCTCGACTCTTCCCATGGCCAGCAGGGCATCGAGATTTTTGCCGTCCGCTTTAAGAACTCTGTCGTAGTATTGCCGAGCTTTATCGAGATTTCCGCCGTCCTCGTACAGGCTGCCCAGAGCGAACAGCACGTCCAGATTGTCCGGAAAGCTTTTCTCCAGATTCTCGTAAGCGGTGATCGCTTTCGCGTTGTCCTTTGTAACGCGGGCCAGGCTGGCTTCTATGAAATACCTTTCTGCCAAGGGAAGGCTCTGGCTGAGTTCCACGGCCCGCCGAGAAGCCTGCTCGGCTTCACTGTCGTATCCCAAAGCAGAATAAGCCTCGCCGAGCCGCGAATAGGCAACCGCGAATTGCGGATCTTCAGTGGTGGCCGCCTGAAGACGCTTCTGTGCCTCGAGGTTATTTCCTTGCCGCAGGAACTGTAGCCCTTGATTGTAGTCACGCAGCGCATCGACTGAATTCGACGTAGGCTTGAACGATTGCGCCTGCAATTCCTTGACGATATCGGGAGACAGAGCCAGATTCTGCCGGATCATTCCGGCCAGCCGGTCCACTGCCGCCGACAAATCTTGTTGGTTCGCTGCCTCCGATTTCACCTGGATCGTGCGATTGTGTTTGCGATCCTGCAGGGTCGCATCGATGCGAATCCGGTCGCCTAGCCTGGTGTATTGGCCCCAGACGAGAGTGTCGGCGTTGGTGAACTCGGCGACGCGTCCCAGCGTCAACGAATCGACGGCGGAGTTGGGAGCGATCCTCAGGTCGTGGAAGACTTGCTGAACGCGGTCCGGCGATACAGTGCGCAGGTGCGAGGATTGTCCCACATCAGTGCTCAGCATGTCGGCCAGACTAGGTCCGAGCCAATCCCACGACTGGTCGCCCGACGCGTTCTGAAACGGCATCACGGCCAGAGACAAAGCCGGGGCCGCAGCGGTTTTTGCACCCGACGGGGAGAAGAGTGGTCCACGAAACACGTAGCCCACAATCGCCAGGGCAATTACCGTAACAATGCCGGCCAACAGCGGCCACGGCACAGTCTGTCCCCAAGGCTTCACGTCGGCGTGAAAGCCCAGTGTCGCGGCAGCGCGCTTGCCCTGCCACGCGTCCAAATCCCGCAGCATCTCGGTCGCGCTCTGGTAGCGCAAGTTTGGATCCCGCTCCAAACATTTGCTTACGATTCCGGTCAGAGCCCCGGGAATTGTCTCGTCGTGATCAGAAACTGGCACCGCTCGTTCCTGCGTGCGTTTGATCAGGCTCGCGAGCGCGCTTTCCGCCTTGAACGGCATCTTGCCGGTCAGCAGTTCATACAAGATCAGGCCTGCAGTGAAAAGATCAGAGCGCTGATCTAATTCCTTGGCCAGAGCCTGCTCGGGCGACATATATTCCATCGTCCCAACTAGCGCTCCGACCTGGGTCATGCCGTCGCCTTCCATCGTTCTTGCCAAGCCAAAATCCATGACAAGAATCCGCCCGCTGTCCTCCCGCATGATGTTCTGCGGTTTGAGATCGCGGTGAATCACGCCCACATTATGGGCCGCCTCCAGGGCTTGGCAGACCTGCTGCATGATCTCGACCGACTCTTCCGGAGAGAACTTCTTCTTCTCCTGAATGAGCGCACGCAGGTCGCGACCTTCGACAAACTCCATGGTGATGAACTTCACACCGTCAGCGTCGCCCAAGTCGAAGATCCGGATTACGTTCTTATGCGTCACCTGGCGCGAGAGCAGAAGCTCCTGCTTAAACCGGGCCAGGATCGAAGGGTTGGAGGCCAGTTCCGGACGGATCAGCTTCAAGGCCACGGGACGGTCCAACTCCCGGTCTTGCGCTTTGTAGACCGCTCCCATTCCACCTTCCCCGAGGAGTTGGAGGATTTCGTACCGCCCTCCCAATACATCTCCGGGTTCCAGTGTCGGGGCCAAGGTCTGAACGCGGGAGGCGCGGCTTAGCGGCGCCATTGGCGGCAGAGGGGGTAGCATCCCCTCTACGATGGTTGCGTCTGGATCAAGAACTCGGCGCCTCTGCGCCTGACGATGTCGGGCGAAAATCGACCACGGTCGGGGAATCCGAATCGAGGGGGGCATTAGACCCGGAACTATCCCCTTTGACCGGAACGCCGACGCCACCCAGATTTGCGGCCTTGCCTCGATCCTTAGGATCGAACCGTGGATTCTGCTTTTGCATGTAGCGCCTGGACTTGGGGGGACGCTTGAAGCACCGCACAAAAGCTTCAAGGACAAAATCTTGGAAAGTATATACCCGCCCGCGCCTCGGTGCAGCAAGGAAAGCCGATGTACCTGATTGCTTATGACTTCGGCCAAACTCCTTGCTGAGCAAGGCATCCCGGTGCTTCGGCGCTGCGAAGCCGCCTCACATCAGCCATGCCCGGCCTTACCGGATGTGCAGGTCATTTCCAGCGTCGAACTGAAGACCTTCTCACTGTCGTAAAGCTGGGCGAGCCGAGCGATCAATGTGAGAGCCGTTTGCAAAATCGTGATGCTTCCTCTAAGTTGGATCGGCACTCTAGCAGACGATCCCGCGAGTTCTCACCTGCGCTGGCTCGGTAGTGGTGCTAAGGAAAGAACCGGTGGATATTGAGGTTCGCAGTCAATCTGCGGTGAAATTGATCAAACTTCGCGGCCGCCTCAATCTTGGGGACGCGGTCGATGGAATGCGCCAAACCTTCGACGACTTGATGGCCGCTGGCGACAGCCAGTTTGTCGTGGACCTGGCCGAAGTGGCTATGATCGACTCCAGCGGCATCGGCCTGCTGGTGCGTTGCCTCACCGCAGCAAAGCAAACCGGTGGATCCCTTAAGCTGCTCAATCCCTCCAAGTTTGCGGTTCAAACCCTGAGAATGACCGGACTCCTGAAGTTGTTCGAAGTGTTCACTGATGCAGATCAGGCCGTCGCCTCCTACCGCTAGGCCACAGTAGAAATTCGGGACCCCGATCGATTGCGGGTCTTGGCGAAGTATTCTTAGGGAACCATATCTGTTGGTGGGAAAATTTCTTCTGCGTTCTCCACCTGGTTCATATTTTCCCGGAATGGGAAACGCCGGGCCGCGGCCCGAGGGGATACCCCCCCTCCCCCTCGATATACTGGAATCATCAAGTTAGGGGGAAATCGCAAAGTAATCTACGGGGCTCAATCACTTGCGGGTAAAATCTTGGATTCAAAGAGCTTAGGAGCCTGTTCCTCCGAACAGCGTTCCGAAACGGGACGATGTCGCCATTCGCCTATCGTCATGGCCTCGACGATGATCGCTCAAGTCTAGAGTTGAAGACAAGGTTAGATGTCACACACGCCTGTGGAAATCGGCACATTCCGGTCAAGTGCCAAAGTCAATTGACCTCGCATGTGCCGCATCGAGAGTTTGCCTGAATGGGTGCTGAGTCTTCTGCGCTAGTGGGAAGGTTCGGTCACCTTTAGAACCTGATCCCCGGCAACAGCTCTGCAAGGTCTGAGCGATTCCCGATGGCCAGTAAATCGTGACCGACTCCGCCTCTTTGTCGCCACCAAGACCAAAATGGACAGGACCGTAACTGGATGACGCATACCCTACGCTCGTCGTCATGTGATTGTATTGAGTGCCGCTTTTCGTGACGACCTTGATTCGCGCTCCAATGCCATCGCGATTGCTCTTGGTGCCCCGGAGAGCGATATCGAGCCAGTGCCCGGATTTCTCGCTTCGGTTCATCCATATTTCCGTGTCACGACCAATCGCGGTCACGACTACATCAATCCGACCATCGCCATCCAGATCGCCAAAAGCGCAGCCACGATGCCGCGCCGGAGGCTGCGCGTTAAACCCTGCTTCATCGATCAGAGGCACCCACTTCCCACTCGCCCCAGGATTAAGGAATACGACGTTTGGTTGATCAATCGGCTGGCTGGGCAGGGAAATCGACTGCACATGGCCTCCACTCACGAACATATCCTTCCAGCCGTCATTGTTGAAGTCATAGAAACCTACGCCAAATCCGGCCATGCGCAGACTCGCGTCCCGCATCCCGCTATCGCTCGTAATCTCGCGAAAGCCTCCCTTACCAGTGTTTTGAAAAATCGGGAAAGTCTGGTTCATCAGGGCAACGAAGGCAATATCGGGATAGCCGTCATTATTGAAATCGCGAAAGTCCAAGCCCATGCCGGAGATGAAGCTCCCATCCTCCGTCAACGCTACTCCGGTTTCGAATGCGACCTCTTCGAACTTATTTCCCAGGTTATGAAACAGCGAGTTGTACATCGCGTCGTTGGTCACAAACAGATCCGGACGCCCGTCGAGATCGTAATCCGCCATCCCGACTCCCATCGCTTTGCCGACGTGGCTGCGGATCCCCCACTCCTTCGACACGTCGCGAAACGTGCCGTCCCCGTTGTTCAGGAAGAGCTGGTTCGGTTGGCCTTTGTAGAACTTGGGATGGCAATAGTCTCCCACCCCATTGATGAACCCGCACAGAGGTTTCGAGGAATACGTCCATTGCATGTAATTGGCAACGAACAGATCGAGCAGACCGTCGTTGTTGACGTCAACCCAAACAGCGGTGATGGCCCACAGTGGGCCGAACTCAGGGTCAGGCCGGTTCAGGCTAGCGTCCAGACCAGCCTTTACGGTCACATCGGTGAAAGTGCCGTCTCCGTTGTTGTGGTACAGAGTGCTATGGTGCACGCCCGCCACGAACAGGTCGGGATGCCCATCGTTGTCGTAGTCTCCGACGGCGGCGCCCATATCGTAGCCGGAACCGGCCAGTCCGGCTGCGTCCGTCACATCGGTGAACGCTCCATTCCCGTCGTTGCGAAAGAGGCGATTGCGGTACTTCGGATCGTCCTTCTTGAGCGTCTCGATGTTGGCGCCATTGGTGAAAAAGAGGTCGGGACGCCCGTCGCCGTTGTAATCGAAGATGGCCATGCCTCCGGGCATGCTTTCCGGCGCATTCTTTGCCGGAGTGACGCTGTTCTCAAGGCGGAAGGGAAGTCTCTTCAACTGAAACGAGATCGGGCTCTGGGCGGGAGTAGCAGGCAGCAACACGACACCGGCGAAGATCACCGTCGCGGCGGTCGCGGAACGAAGAAAGACAGGGAAGGGCATCATGATCCTGGGCGAAAAAGAAGGGGTGGCCGAAGCCACCCCTGAGGATTGTAAACCGTCACCGTACCTAGAAGAAGTACTTGACGCTGAACAACAGCGAACGGCTGCCGGTCTTGAAGCGCGGCGTGCCGGTTGTAGTGCCGCTACTGCTAGGCGTGCCAGGAGCGGGTATGCGATTCGTGGGCACCAAGCACCCGCCACTCGTAGAGGTAGTACCTCCGATGTTCGCAAGGGCGTAGGCGCATTCGTTGCCCGCCGAACCGGTTCCAGTGCCACTGATGAACTGCGGCGTCGTGTCCGTAAAGGATAGACGTTTCGTCGGTGTTGCCCGCGAGTCCGAATTGCCCGAGCGGATGGTTCAGCCAGTTGACGGCCGATATACGGAACTGCAGTTTCTGCCGTTCCGTGATCTGGAAATTCTTGAACAACGCCAGATCGCTGTCGAAGTAGGCCGGACCACGCATGTACGGCCAATTCAGCGGGCCCTGCTGACCGTACGCCGGCATGCCGAAGCACTTAGGGTTAAACCTTTGTCCTGACTTCAATCCTTTGGAAGGATCGCAAATCAGGGCAGGCATGAGCAGGAAGCCGCTGTTGTCTGGCGATACTCCGAACCAGGTTTGCGTGCTGACATTGGTGGCTTCCAACCCGTTGGGGAGTCTGAGCGCGTAGTCGAGAAGGTCAGGCATCGCATTCGTCGGCATGGTCAGCCCACCGGCGTATGCGGCGTTCAGGTTGCCGTTGACGTTGGGTTGCAGGACCGCACCGCTTTGGTATGTGGTATAGCCCGACAACTGCCATCCATTCACAGCGCCTTCAAGCGCTCGATGCCCGTGAATTACTTTGGGCAGATTCCACGAGAAGGAAGCGTTCAGAATGTGCGTGTGATCGTAGGCCAGCGGACCGTAGTTGTTCGCAATGTTGAAAGGATCCACCACAGTTCCGTTGCCAGCGCCGTTATCCGTCTGACCGTCGCGAATTCCAAGCACCTTGCCGAACGTGTAATTCGTCAAGAAGGTGATTGGGCCGGACTGCTTCTGCCATGACACCTGCAGCGAATTGTAGTTCGCATAGCTGCCGTGATAGAGCAGGTAAACGTCCTGGTAGACGTTCAAAGGCCGCCAATCGTTCGCATTGAATGTCAGCTGATAGTTCGGGCCGTACGTGCCAGCGCACGCCAACGGCTGATTGTTAAACGGAGTGCTACTGGTGCAAGCTGGGGCGTTGGGAGACATGAGCTTCCCGAAGTTTGCCCCACCGTTGTAGGCACCGGTTGGGTCAGGCAAGAAGAACCCGCCAGGCGCCACGTTGTTTTGATCTCCGACTTTTCCGTTGCCACCGTCGATCCACTCGTTTTGGCTCTTGTTTCCGACGTAGGACACTTCAAGGACTGATCGCCACGGAAGCGTTTGAGAGATGGTGACGTTCCAGTCGGTTGTCAGAGGAGTCTTATTGTCGCCCGGCAACAGACCGTAGATTGTTGCTCCATTCTGTGCGACGCTCGATGGCGGAATGAAGCCGGGTGCACCGGATTCGATCTGGTTGTAGCCACTGGTGACGCCATTGGTCGTGTAGGTGAACGAACCTTCCGGACCTGTGGCGGCATCGGCCACCTGCGTGGAGACCTGGTAGTGGAATACAGCGAACCCGGCGCGCAGCACCGTTTTCCCAGTCCCGAAGATGTCGTAAGCGAGGCCCACGCGAGGTTCGTAGTAGAACAGCGGCGATTTCATGCCCGACAGAGGCACGCCGCTATTCAGTTGGTGCCAAAGCAACCCGGTATTGTTCGGAGCTGCGGTTACGAGCCCGCTGGCATCGTATACATTCTGCTGATAGAGGGACGGATTCCAAGTCTGGAATCCTTGCGGCGTTCCGTACCATTGGCCGACGTGGTCAAACCGCAACCCGTAATTCAGGGTGAGTTGCCGATTCGCTTTGAACGAATCCTGCGCATAAAGCGACCATTGGTGGAACTTCAGATCGTTCGTCGGGAACGAACTGACCTGCTGATAGTTCCCCGCGCGGCCGAGGAGGAAGTCGGCTACGACGTTTCCGGAACTGTTCGGTCCCCAACCTAAATTGTAGGTTCCGTTATCACCCGGCCCAAGGTTGCCGCTCGACTGGACGTTCTCGCTCGTATCCCAGTAAAAGCCAGCCTTCAAGGTGTGCGTACCGATCACCTTGGTGTAGTTGTCGTAAATCGCTGGATCCTTCTTGATTGCGCCAAAAGCGTTTCCTTGAAACCCTCCATCAAAGGAGAATTCTTCGAAGTTCGGGAAAGCGCCGCCCCATGGACCTTCAAAATTGGGGATCTGATCGGTGGTATGGCCGAAGAGCCCAGTCACGTTGAACCCCAAAGCTGAACGACTGACGGCCTTAGGATTGGCAAGAGTGCTCGGGTTGATATAGCGAGCCAACGTGAACACGAATTCGTTCGTCGTCGTCGGGCTAAACACATGGGTGACGTTCGCCATGTATTCCTGAGACGTGGTAGCTGCCGTTACACCAGACGGATACGGTAGCGTCCACGGTGGTGTCCACCACACACCAATCGGATGCTGGTCGTTTTCGATCTGGCGAGTGTACGAGAATGTGATCTTGGTGTTGTCGCTGATTGCGTAGTCAACCTTGCCTGTACCTTCCCAACGATTCTGCGGAGAGGTATTGATGTACTGGTAGTTGTTCCAGCCGTTGGCAGATGATGGGGAGATATTCGGTTTGGGCATCAAGGCAGCGATGCCGACGATGTTCGTATCATAGTCGCTGGTGGGCATTGTGGTCGTGCCCGTGGGCAGGCCATACGGCAGAGAATAAGCGTACTGCCACACGCTGCCACTGGACAGGCAGCTGAGCAGGCTGATTGTGGTGTTCGGGGCACTGCAACCAGATACTTGCGTGCCGCTAGCCACGCCATCAATCGTGGTTTCGCTGAAGTCACCGGCCATCTGTTCAGTGGTCGGCACGTTGTAGTTGATCGGGGTGGCGGCGGGGTGCTGATTCATGTATTCGTAGCCGCCCCAGAAAAACACTTTGCGCTTTCCGTGATTGAGGAAGGGAATCGGGCCGCCAACGTTGCCGCCGATGTAGTAGTAGTGCTCGTCGGAGTTGGGAACGCCTTGGCTGTGGGCATACGCGTCGTCGGAGTTGAGGGCGCTGTTCCGGGCATACATATATGCTTCGCCGTGGAACTGATTTCCGCCGCTCTTGCTGAACGCCTGGAAGATCACCGGGCCTTTGGCGTATTCAGCGCTATAAGACGACATGAGAACTTTGACTTCTGAAACCATGTCCTGGTTGATGTTCGCGATCTGTGTGCCCGCGTTTCCGGGATCGACCAGATTGGCGCCGTCGAGCATGAACGCCATGGCTCCGTTCGGCTGCGTGCCGTTGGCAGAGTAGAAGCCGACCGGCCCGTTGTTGGTGCCGACGACCTTGTCGTTGAATCCTGAGCCTTGGCTCAGGCCGTTCGTCAATGCCATGCCGGGCATGACCTTCAGCAATTCGCCAGCGTCACGGCCGACGATCGGAACGTTCTGTATCAGGTCCTCATTGAGGGTGGTGCTGACTTCGGCGTTGTCGGGGATGACGACGTCCGCCCCAGCCTTGATTTCGACAGTCTCGGTTACGTTGCCGACTTCCAGCTTGACGTTGGCGAGGGTGTGATTATCGCCCTGCGCGAAGTTGATTCCGCTGCGTGCCCACGTCTTGAAGCCCGGCGCCTCGATCGAAACCGAATAGTGCCCCGGCTGGACTGCGGTGATAGAGAAGTAGCCCGAACCATTGCTGACGGTAGTTCGAATATCGCCAGACGCTTCGTTCTTCATCGTCACTTTTGCGTTCGGTACTACCGCGCCTGCGGAATCGGCCACGGTGCCAGTCAACGTTCCTGTCAACTGCTGACCGAAACAGGTCGATGCCAGCAGGACGAGAAACAGAATTCCCAACGAGGTGACGGCTGTTCTTTTGAACGCCGTAACTTCAAACGCTGTAATCATTACCCCTCCCCGAGACTGCGTGAGACCCTCAGACTAGTGGATAAGTACTATTCCGAGCCAACGGGAAATTAGCTCTGATCGGCAACGACTGTCAAGAGAAAAATCGTTTTTTTAAGGAAAGAGTGCAACTTTGGAATATCCGGCGTACACTGTGCGGGTCTGCTGGGACCAGAATCGTGGGAAGCCCGTCGACAAGGGTCCGACGGGGATGTGAGGTGGGGTATATGCCTACACGGATTCTTCTTGCACTCGCTTCGAACCTATTGTTTTCTCTGCCTTTTCTCCTGGCTCAAGCCGGCTCCTCAAAGGCGGTCGAGCAGTCCCGCCCAGTGATTCACACGACCACCCGGGAAGTACTTCTTGACCTGGTGGTCCGGGATAAGCATCACCACGCCGTCACAAATCTTCGGCCAGAGGAAGTAGAGGTCTACGAAGATGGCGTCCGCCAGAGCGTGCGAGTGTTCCGCAACATTCAGGGCACGGAGCAACTCGAAACCGAGCGGACCGTCGACGGAATTCGGATCGTGAAGGCACCGGTCAAAAGCCCAAAGGGTTCGGATACACCCAAGAGCGGCGACGACCTGCATCCTCTCAATTCGATGCGGCAGGTTAACTTTGTCTCGGTCGTGTTCGCCGAGATCGCTCCGCTGAATCTGGAATTTGCGCGTCGAGCCGTCCAGGAATTCCTGAAGAGCGATGATCTGCCGAATACCTACGTCACCATCTATAAGCTCAATCGCACCTTGGGAATCATTCAGCCCTACACCAGCGACAAAGATTTGTTGGCCAAGGCGGTTGACGCGGCTGCAAAGGGATTAAGCATAGGGGATAGCTCCGGTCCAACAGCAGCGGTCGCGAGCGGCGCGCTGGCGACGATGCAGGCTTCTGGCGAGATCATTCTCGCCAACCCCGCGACCGGAGTTGCCACAACCCAGTCGGTGCAGAATGAACTGAATAACCCCATGGCGAGCCTCGCGAAAGATCCGCTCTTTTCCGCGAATGCCGCTTCGCTGGACGTTTCAATCACGCTTGGCAGCGCGCTTCGCACCCAAGCCGCACTCGAAAAAGGACTGCGCCTCGTTACCAGCCTTACGAACGGCATGGACGCGATGGACTCGTTGCACGCGCTGGTGCAAAGTCAGGAACAGTTGCCGGGCCGCAAGATTATCCTTTATCTGGCCGATGGCTTGACATTTCCCGTGAACCGGCGCGATGTCGTCGACAACCTCATTAGTTATGCCAACCGCCAAGGCGTGTCGTTCTATACCATCGATACCCGCGGACTTAACGTAGAAGATCCGATGATGGACGCTCTTGCTGCGCAACGACGCACCGGCGCCGAGAGTTCAGTTCATGTGGTAGATCCGCACATGCAGCACCTGGAAGATGACGACGTGCAGCTCACGGCAGTCGCAAGCGGCCAACTCGCCATGCGGGAACTGGCGGAATCGACCGGCGGCTTCGCCGTGACCAACACCAATGAGATCTCCTTGCCGATGCAAAGGATCATGGAGGATATCCGTAGTCATTATGAGTTGGCATATTCTCCGACATCCACCAACTACGATGGACACTTCCGCAAGATTGAGGTCAAGATCAGCCGGCCCAAGGTGACGTTGCAAACGCGAAAAGGCTACTATGCTGTTCCGGACCTTAACGGAGAGCCGCTTCAACCATTTGAACTTCTAGCTTTGAACGCATTGAACGCGCAGCCCTTGCCCGAGGAGTTCCCCTACCATGTGTCGGCGATGAAATTCCGCCCGGAGGAGAACGCCATTGAATACGAAATGACGTTCGAAGTTCCCTTGTCGGGCATGAAGGCGATGGTCGACAAGAAAACGGGCGACCTTCTGTTTCGAGCGGCGCTGGTTGCGTTCATTCATGATTCAAGCGGCGAAATTGTAAAAAAGGTCAGTCGGGAGTTGGTTCGAACTGTGCCGAGTGCCGACGTTGCCCAATCCAAGGGCGATCGGATTCTCTACGCAGAGCCGGTAGATCTCGCACCTGGACATTACGCGGTCGACACGGCTGTGACCGATGAACAAACCGGCAAGACCTCTGCAAAATCGATCTCGGTCTTCGTCGATCCCAGGAAGAACCTGTCTTTGAGTTCGCTTGAGTTGGTGCGAGGGTTCGAACCTCTCACAGGGCCGCGCAATCCCTTCAGTCCGTTCGAACTGGATAACGGCCGGATCACTCCAACGCTGGCAGATTCTATAGAGCGCGGGAATCCCATGAATCTCTATTTCGTGGTCTACCCACCGAAAGCCGCAAACGGCGAAGAGACGAAAGTCACGCTCGAGTTATTGCGGAACGGCAAGGAGATTGCGCGCAAGCCCCTCGATTTGACGCAACCCGCGCCCGACGGTTCGATACCAATGTTGGTGCAGCTTTCTCCCGGGCCCGGGCAGTGCGACGTTCTCGTTACCGCCAGGCAAGGCGAATCCGTTGCGCAATCGAGTCTGTCCGTCAGGGTCGAGTGAGTGCTGGAATAGCGATTGCCGGATCACGCGGATATTACAAGTTCTTGACATGTGGGGAACCGTCTCGGGGTAGAATTTCGCCACCAAACCGCCGCCGTCAGCAGGGGACTTCTTCCAAATGGTGGTACCAGTCCTTCGAACAAACGTCTTCTTGGTGGCCGCCCTGTTGGTTGGAACAGTAGGGGCGCAGAAGGATAACGCTTCGACCCCTGCGCTGGTGATTAGCGGACAGCAGGAACCTCAGCAGAGCGATCTGGTTATCCATCAAAGCGTCCGCCGCGTCATTGTCGATGTCGTCGTTTCTGATGCGAACGGAAAACCGGTTTCCGGCCTGACTTCCGACGACTTCTCGGTTTTCGAAGACGGTAAGCCTCAGCACATTCGTTCCTTCGATTCCCACGATTTTGATTCGCTCACAGACTCTCTTCCGAAACCTCCGTCATCTCTGCCCTCCAATACGTTTGTGAACCTGCCCACCGGTCCAGAGCGGGGCCCGCTTTATGTGTTGCTCCTCGATTTGCTCAACATGGAAGTCGAAGACCAACCTCAGGCAAGAGAGCAACTGCTCAAATTCATTCGAAGCAAACCTCTCGGAACACGATTCGCGGTGTTCGTCGTGAGTGATGGGCTGCATCTGGTGCAAGGATTCACCGAGAACCGGAATCTGCTGGCAGACGCCGTGGACCCGAAGAATCCCCACTCCCACATGCCGCGAATTTTTCTCTACGCCGCGAACTTTCGTCCTTATATCTCGATCCCGCGGGTTCTGATGGGCGTTGCAAAATTCCTGGCGCCGCTCTCCGGCCATAAGAACATCATCTGGCTTTCGGAGTCGTTTCCGTCCTCCATCCTTCCCACGGCGACTGCGGGATCGGAGGGCGTCAATTTTTATGAAGAGGTAAAGCAAGCCACCGACATGCTTGCGCAAGGACAAATCGCGGTCTATCCGATCGACGTTCGCGGTGTCACTGTAACCAGTCCTTCGGGCTCAATCTTCGGCAATGGTAACTCGAATCCTAATGCAATAAGTGGCAGCGGAAGGAGTCTGATCGACTCGGCCGCGAATTCTGGACCAGTTTCTGGTGCTCAGTCTGCCAACTCTGCCGACGCGGCGCTCAACGCGCGTTACATGACCGAACAGGAAATCGCGAGCTCAACCGGGGGCCGAGCTTTCTATAACACAAATGACATTACTGCCGCGCTTAGCGAAGCCACCGAAATCGGCGGGCATTACTACACGCTGATGTATTCGCCCACCAATCCGAACTATAACGGTCACTTGCGGCGTATTCACGTCGAACTCGCCTCACGGGGATACCACTTGTCCTATCGTCACTCCTACTACGGCATCCCCGGTGTCGCGACACCAGGGCCGATGAAGGAACTTCATTCGGCGGCTGAATTAGAGCCAATGCCGATGAGCCAGGCCGCCGACTCTCTCTCCCCCAACATGGAGCACGGCGCACCTCTCGCGCACCAGTTGTTATTCCGCGCCCGCATCCACACCGTGTCTCCGCCCGCAAAGGCGACCTCCGAGCAGATGGCAAACTTGGCTGATCAGCCCGCATTTTTTCGTGCGCGGAGCAAGGACAAGCCAGCGAAACCTTTGAAGCCCATCCAACTTCAGACCTACGAAATCGACTACACAGTCGCGGCCCGGTATCCCACGCTGGAAGTGGCCGCTGCGGCGTTCGATGACGATGGGAAAATGCTTAACGGAGCGGTCCGCAGGGTGGTGGAAGATAACGCTCAATTTGGCGCCGGCAAGAACCGTGAGGCAATCTATCGTGTGCAGCAGCGCTTTGACGTTCCCACGGGTGCTGTCTCGCTCCGCGTCGCGGTCCGCGATGTGTCCACCGACAACGTTGGAGCGCTCGAAGTGAGCCTGCCACTCGCTCGCGAAGCGCAAACGGCGGACGCATCTACGCAACATCTGACTTCATCGGACGACGACCCATCGGAGCCACATTGAGGGTCCTTTCGATTCGGTGATGATGCATTCTGCCTGGACCGCGAAACCGCGGAACAACCGGGGGCTTTCGCTTGCCCGTGATACGATGATCGTCAAGAAGCCAGATTCTTAGCTGGATTTACGCCTTCTCTCGAAGGCATCGTAGTTCTAACGTGGGAGCATTCATCAGGATGGGGCTGGGTTGCGGAAAAGGTCGTCATGCGGCCGAAAACTGGGGCCTGATCCTTATCTTACTTTCCTGTTCGTTAACCTTGCCTGGACCTTCGACTGCGCAGGTCGCTGCTGCCGACTTTTCTGACATTGTGGCGAAGGCATCGGCGGCACGCGACGCGCATGACCTTCCGAAAGCAATCGATCTCTATCAGCAAGCTTTAAAGCTCAATCCGCGGTGGCCTGACGGGTGGTGGTATCTCGGATCGATGGAATATGGAAATGGGGGCTATGCGGCTTCTCGCGATGCCCTGTCACATTATCTCGAGCTAACTCCCAACGCTCCCGCAGCTCTTGCCATGCGCGGGCTCTGTGAATTTGAAACGGCCGATTACGCGCAGTCTTTAAAAGACGTTCAGCACGCCCTCGCTGTCGGTGCGGCAAATCAGCCTCGCAACGAAGAAATCCTGCGCTATCACGAATCTCTGTTGCTCACTCGAACGGGAAACTTCGAAGATGCATTGCGTAGTTATGGCTTCTTCGCTCACGACCCGAACCCGAATCCCGAGCTCCTTCTTGCCATTGGGATGGCTGGCCTACGCGTTCCTTTGCTGCCGCGCGAATTGAAAGCCGATCAGGAAGAGATCTATATCAGTGCGGGCAAGGCGGCATTCGATTTCATGAAAGGCGACAAAGACGCTGCGCGAGCAGAGTTCCAGCATTTTTTCGAGCAGTTTCCAACCGCCGCTAACGCCCACTACTTATATGGATACTTGCTTTATCCAACCGATGTTGACGCGGGCTCGGCCGAATTCAAGAGGGAACTGAAAGTCGCTCCCACAAACGCGACCGCAGAGGCAATGCTGGCGTGGATCCTTTTTCTTCAGAATCGGCCCTCCGAAGCGCTGCCGTATGCTGAACACGCAGCGGCTCACGATCCCGAACTCCCCAGCGGTCAACTCGTGCTCGGCCGTGCTCTCACGGAAACCGGTGACGCAAAGGCCGGACTGGAGCACTTGACGCGAGCGCTGGCGCGGCAACCCGATAACCTTGAGATTCACCTTGCATTAGCGAGAGCATATTCCGAGACAGGCCGCAGAGAAGATGCACGCCGCGAGCGCCTGCTGTGTCTCGAGATGACAAAGAATGATGCGATTCTTTTGCCACATCAGTAATTCGCTCGCTGTTGCTGCGCTGGTTTCGATCGCAGCCATCTCGCCACGGGCAGTTGCGCAGAACCGAACCGAAACTGCCTGCGTGTCTTGTCACCGCTCCCAGGCGGAATCGCAGCCACAGACGCCGATGGCTCACGCTCTGGAGTTGCCTGCTTCCGACCCAACCCTTCAGGCCAATCCCAAGCTCACAGTTCGCAAGGGGGCTTACACCTACTCCGTCGAAACGAAAGGAGCGTCGAGCACGTTCAGCGTGACCGACGGTACCCACACCATCACTCTTCCGATTCTCTGGAGCTTCGGCCAAGGATCAAAAACCTGGGTCTTCGAACGAGAAGGGAACTGGTACGAGGGTTTGGTGAGTTATTACCCCGCTCTCAAGGCCCTGGACACGACGATCGGAGACGGCGCTCTGACGCCGCAGACTCTAGACGAAGCGGTAGGCCGAAAGCTCCTGCCTAGTGAAACCAAGGATTGCTTCGGCTGTCACTCCACCGGAGCAGTCCGCAACGAAACGTTCAATCCTGCAACTCTTCAGCCAGGCGTGACTTGCGAGCATTGCCATCAGGGCGCGAACGCTCATCTACTGGATGCACTTCAAGGGCAGTTCGATAGTGCTCCACCGAAACTGAAAAATCTGTCGTCGGAGGATATCTCCAGTTTCTGCGGACAATGTCACCGCACATGGGAGGCTGTGGTCAGAAATCACTGGCGTGGCGTCATCGACGTGCGCTTCCAGCCTTACCGTTTGGCGAACAGCAAGTGCTTTAACGGAACGGATCCTCGCATAAGTTGTCTAGCCTGCCACGATCCCCATCAAGATTTAGTGCGTCAGGATTCCACTTACGATTCAAAATGTCTGGCCTGTCATGGATCAGCTGCTGCTGTCGGCCCGGCGTCATCGGTATCAACCGCTGCTCCGAAATCCTGTCCGGTTTCTAAGTCTGAATGTGTAAGTTGCCACATGCCGAAGATCGCTCTGCCTGGCGGCCATGTCTCCTTTACCGACCACGAGATCCGAGTCGTTAAAGCCGGCGACGCTTATCCCAACTAGGGAAGGGCCGGCCACCCTCGTTGGCTACCAAAAATTCTCATCAAAGTGAAAACCCAGAACGGATGTAGAATGGCCGTGTTTTCAAGTCACGCGATGTCCCGTGCCCAGCGCGGGATCACAGGCCACCCCTGAGGCCTCATTGCAACAAAGGAATTTTCAGATGAATACGAAAGGGTTTGTTACTCTCCTGGCTCTCATTTTTCTTGTCCCGTGCAGTATCGCTCAAACGACCGAATCGACCCCGGCTGCGGCAGCCCAGAATCCAACAGTCGTTACAAACGTCGACGAGGTCACGCTCGATCTGGTCGTTCGCAACAAGAAAAACAAACCCGTCCTTGATCTCAAGCCCGGCGATATCGCAGTCACCGACAGCGGCTCCCAGGTCAATCTCGCAGATCTTCGTCTCGTAAGCACGAAGGCTGGAGCTGATCATCTGGTCACGCTTGTTTTCGACCAACTCGATCCGTCCGCTGCGACCAATGCGCGCGATGTTGCGAGAAAAATTCTGAAGATCATGCCCGCGGCTGGCTTCTCCTACTCGGTGCTGAGCATCGAAGGCCGTCTGCGACTGCTGCAAGAGTTCACCACCGACCGCGCAGCGATCGAGAAGGCGATCAATAAAATCACGACCGTGGACGAGGAGAATCAGGACAAGAAAGATACGGAGAATGCCTCGGCGGTACCAGAGAAGAATCTGATCGCCATGGCGCATACTGGAACCGATCCATCTGGGCGAACTGTAAGCCCGAGTGAGCGCGCCATCGCTCAAGTCACGTTAGCGGGGTTAGAAGAGTCTCAACGGATCGTCCAGCAACAGCACGCTCAACCTTCCCTTTCGGCGCTGCTCGCTTTAGCCCGAACCCAGCGCAGAATCACCGGCCGGAAGGTCGTGATCTACTTCACGAATGGAATACAGGCCGATTCCAGCTCCACCGATATGCTGCACTCGATCGCTGGCGCCGCAAACCGCGCCAGCGTGAGTTTCTACGTCATCGACAAGAACGCCTTAGATTCGAAAGTGATGCAGGGGTTGCTGCAAACCGCAGCCATCGGCAGCATGATGTCTGCCAACCGCATGAATGCGCCAACGGGTGCTGTTACGTCGGTGAACACTCAGATTGGAGCGAACCAACCACCGGGCATGCAGACCTCAGCCGCTGATCAACTCGGACGGTTCGAGGCCGATGGTACATCAGGTACACGCAAGGACCCCCTGGCCGAACTGGCGACGAGCACACGCGGCGCTTATCTCATGTCGGAAGACAGTCTGAAGAAGCCATTCCGTCAACTTGTCGAAGACATGACCACATACTACGAAGCTTCTTATGTTCCGCCGACGCAGGAATATGACGGCCAATTTCGTCCCGTGACCGTCAAGGCGCTACGGACTGGCCTGAAGATGGAGGCTCAGTCCGGCTATTTCGCGATACCCCCGAGCGCGGGTCTACGACCATTCGAGGCGCCATTGATGAAGGTCTTGAGCGAACCGCAATTGCCCACGGATCTGAAGTTCCACTCCGCAGTCTTGCGGCTGGGAGATTTGCCTGAGGGAAACGAAAACGCCGTGGTCGTTGAGGTTCCAGTTTCTGAACTGAAGACGCAGGATGACGCCAATAGCAATCTTTATTCACTCCACGTCTCTATCGTCGCGCAAATCAAGAACAAGGCGGGCGCTGTCGTTGAACATTTCAGCGAAGACGTTCCACGCCACGGTGCCCTGGACTCGAAGGGCAGTGCGCAAGGTGAGTCGATCACAATGCAACGTCATTTTGTTGCCGCGCCCGGGGAATACGTTATGGAGGCGGTCATCCTCGACCACAATAGCGGGAAAGCCAGCGCCCAGCGCACGGAGTTCACTGTGCCAGACGACTCCAAGGGAGCATCGTTGAGCGATCTGATGGTCGTGCGGCGTATGGACCCTGTGCCCGATGCAGATATGGACTCAAGCGAACCGCTGAAATATGGGAAGGGCATCGTCGTGCCCGATCTTTCCGGCCAGATGTCCCACGGGACAAAAGAAATCTCCTTCTTCTTCGTCGTTCATCCCGATGCCGCCTCCGCAGGACCACCAAGGCTGGAGATGGAGGTTCTGAAGAGCGGTGAGCCAATTGCGCAAGTCCCCTTGCAGCTGCGAACGACGCCGGGTGCGGAGGCCGTTCCGTATCTAGCCTCGATTCAGTCGAGTTCGCTGCCGAGCGGCGATTATTCTGTAATCGGCAGGGTCACGCAAGACGGAAAAACCGCCGAGCGCGCGGTGAACTTCACAATCGAAGGGCCTAAGTTGGCTGCCGCTACTTCGCCAGACGCATCCGACACAAAGGCTAGCGACGACGCGGAGGTCGTCTCCACTGACCAACTGCATTCACCCGACGCCGGACATCATCTCGTTATTACGTCGTTGCCGGCCGGTGCGGTTCCTGCCCCCTCGGCCGAGCAACTGGACTTGCTTGTCGAAAACGCGAGAAAGAGAGCCTTGGAATATTCCAGATCATTGCCGAATTTCATTTGTGTCGAAGTTACAAATCGCTCCGTCGACCAGTCGGGGAATGGCAATTGGAAGGCCAGGGACTCGATCGCAGAATTGCTGAGTTATCGCGACGGCCAGGAAACCAGGTCAACCCTCGAAGTGAACGGGCAACGCAGCAGTCTTAAGCGCACTGAAATGAACTCCTCATGGCCTCTCTCCGTTGGAGAGTTTGGAGCCTTGCTCAAACTGGTGTTCGCCCCCTCTTCGAAAACTACTTTCGAATGGAAGGAAGCCGCGACCCTGGGAGACGGGACCGCGGCCGTACAAGTGCTCACCTATCGCGTCGCGCGCGAAAATGCGACGATCGATCTTGGCCAGGGAAACGAAACGGTCGGAGTCGGCTTTCACGGTCTCGTGTACGTCGACAGCGCGACCAATGCAGTGCGGCGCATTACTGTTGAGGCTGACGGCCTGCCCGAGAAATTCTCCATGCGTGGCGCGTCCATGACGGTGGACTATGACTTTGTTGCTATCTCTGGTCGCGACTACATGCTGCCGGTGCGGTCAACCGTGAGTATCCGACGGCATCGCCGGCAGATCGAACTGAACGAAATCGCATTCCGAAATTATCGGCGCTTTGCTTCCCGCACGAAAATCAAGTTCGTTCAGTGAATGCTGGCGGGCGCATAAACCGCAATCCGGTGATTGCGCACTGTCGGAGTTATTTTCTTTCCGTTGGTATTGGAAAAGAGCACGCTGGAATTCTGCAGCGGCATATGGCAGTCGATGCAGTTGCGGATGATCTGGTCGCCGATCTTCGGATATTCCCCGCACTGTTTGGCCTCATGGCAGCTTAGACATTTCGGCGAGAAAGACGCGGCATTGCGCTCTTCCTCGTGGACATCGTGGCACGTTGTGCACGTAAGCGTCGTGGTCGACTGAAAGCACTTGCTGAGTCTCAGCAACTGCACTTGGTTGCCGTGCACATCCACCGCATCCTCTGGGCCCGCATATGGAATGTCGACATAGTCGAGAAGGTCATCGCCCGGCACGAAAGACAAGGATGGAGCGATGGGCGTGCCATTTCCCGAATGGCATAAACCGCATACATCCATTTGCCGGTCGCGCGAGAGTGAAGCTGGGTTGACGATCGCCTCCGACGTTCCAGCCGGTAACTGCGACTTCAAGCGATGGCGCGCGACGTGTTCTCGTCCGGGGCCGTGGCACTTCTCGCAGCCGATTCCCAGCACCATGGCGGTCTTGCCGTACCGGTTGATTGGCGGCGGAAGCCAATCGAAATAACTTGCGTGACACTCCAGACACCGCGGAATAATCGCTTTGTCGAAATGCGGCGACCCGTCGGGGTAGCTCGGGCTGTTTACCCAGCTATTGGTTTCAGTCCAGTAGGTCACGGGCAATTGGAAGAGCTGGTCTCCCTTCCAAAACAAGTAACTCTGCCCCTTGCGCGGAACGCCAGCCACAATGTCAATACGTTCGGTGTGCGTAATCGTTTTGCCTGGGCCCGGTTCTTCGACCGCGCTCTGGAAGTATCCATCTTTGTTCTCGGTCATCTCGAAATGCAGATAAGGGTTGGCGGTTTTGAGAATATTGGAGCCAGGAGTAAAGTTCCCCCGCATTGTGCGTGCGCTCGGCCAACTCGTTGAGAGATGATGCGCCGTCTTTGGATAGTTTTTGGATTCTTCCTGATGGCAGGACCGACACGCCGCGTCTCCAACGTAGTCACGCCGAGGCGGCGGTTTCTTCTCGGTGGCAGAAGAAGCCGGCAACAGTGCAAGAAACAGCGCGAGAAAAACGATCACTCTTAAGAATTCAGGAATGGTACGCCCATGTACCGCTCCCATCCCCCTCCTCACGCCCCGTTGGCTCATGATATTCGCTTGCAGGCTTCCCCAATGCTCAATTATCCTCAATTCGCTGGGAGTTCGTTATCTCACGGGGTTCGCCGAGGCGATCGTTGCCACATCGATGCATCCGTTCTACGCGAAGGCGGTACTAGTACTCGGGGCTCTTCTGGCCGTTAGCCCGTCACTCCAGGCCTGCACCGGCCCCAAGGAACTCGAAGCCAAACTTCAGGCCCATCCTGACGCGGACACTTACTCTGAACTCGGGGATTGGTTCGGTGACCGCAAGCAATATGACTGCGCCCTCGATGCCTTTCAGAAGGGTCTCAAGCTGGAACCTGGGTCCGCCAAACTCTACTACTTGGTCGGCCTCACGCTGTACGCTTCCGGACATCCCCAGGACGCGCTTAAGCCTCTCGGTCAGTCAATCTTTCTTATGCCCGAGGTGCTCAAGCCCCATTTACTTCTTGCCACCGCGCTGGAACAACTGAAGCGTGGCCAGGAGGCTCGCTCCGAATGGGAAGCGGCTTTGCGTATCGACCACACATCCACCGAAGCGCTCGACGGCATGAGCAAGTCGTTGCTCGCTGCCCGCGATCCCTTCTCCGCCATCGAGTTGCTGCGTGAGGCCCCACACTCCGAAATTCTGACCATCGACCTCGCCCTGGCTTACGGCCAGGCTAAGATGCTCGACAAATCTGAGGAGGTGCTCAGTGCTGCGCTGAAACGAAACCCTTCCTCTCTGCCACTGACGGATGCGTTGGTCACGATCTTCGTCAATGAAGTGCATTATGAGAACGCTGTAAACCTCGCCGCAAAATCTGCCCATCTTCATCCCGGAAATGTCGAGGCTCAAAGGCTGTACCTGCGGGTTCTAGTCTTGGACGGCGATTTTGCGCTGGCACGTCCTCTCGCCCGGAAACTGCTTGCCGCTCATCCTCACGATTTTGATTTCCTTTATTTGAACGGCATTTTGGAGAATCAAGGCGGGCAGTTCGCCTCCGCTCGGCAACATTTTGAGGCGGCGATCGCTCTGGATCCAAACTACTACAATGCCCACTACAATCTCGGCTTAGCGCTGGCGGAGCTTCAGGACTTCGCCGGCGCGAAAGAGCACCTGGAAAAGGCGCTGGCCCTGGGAGCGACCGAGCCTCAAGTCCATTTCAAACTCGCGACTGTTCTGCGTTCCCTGGGAGAAACCGAACAGGCGCAAGTGCAACTCAAGCTTTTTCAGGAAGGCAATCAGGCCAAGATTAACCGTACCCTCGCCGCCTCCAAGTCTGCAGAGGCCGCCAAAGAACTTGCTGGCGGCAACTTGCAGAAAGCGGTAGCACTCTATCGCGAGGCCTCGGAGGCTACCCCAGGCGATGCTACGCTGGCCTACAAGCTTGCACTCGCCCTCGACCGCACGGGAGATACAGTGGCGGAGCGCGCCGCGCTCGAGCAGGCAGTCAAGATCGATCCTGGATTTGCTCTGGCTCAAAACCAGCTTGGCTATCTGGCCTCGAACGGTGGAGATTCGGCTTCCGCCGAACAACACTTCCGGCTAGCGGTACAGGCCGCCCCTGGCTACACCCAGGCGTGGATCAGCCTCGCCGCAACTCTTGGCATGGAGGCCCGTTTCCCCGAAGCGCAAGAGGCCCTTGCCAGCGCCCTCAAGATTGAGCCCGACAACGCCGAGGCACGGCAACTTCGAAAGGACTTGGAGACCGCCGCGCAGGCGCAGCACTGAAAGAAAATGAAGCGATCCCGTTCTGAGATGACCTCGCGATGATCGATGTGAAATTGGGCTCCTGGACACGCCGCCGCTTGCTGAAAGCGCTCCCGGCAATGTTAGCGCCATGCGTGATTCCCGCGAATCTTCTCGCCCTCGCGAAACCCGCCAAGACCCCGTTTTCCCGCTTTGTCGATGTCACCGAGAGCGCTGGCCTTACCGAAGTCATGTATTATGGCGACCCAAACCACAACACGTACATCATCGAGGTCAACGGTACTGGGTGCGCGTTCTTCGACTACGACAATGATGGTTGGATGGACGCCTTCATCCTCGGTGGCCGTCGACTTGAAGGCATTCCGCCCGGCTCAAGCAATCGCCTCTATCGCAATAACCGCGACGGAACATTCACCGACGTCACCGCCAAAGCGGGCCTCATCGACGCTGGCTGGGCCAACGGAGTTTGTGTCGGCGATTACAACAACGACGGCTTTGAAGACCTCTATATCACCTACTACGGCCAGAGCAAGCTTTATCGCAACAACGGAGACGGAACATTTACCGACGTTACAGACAAGGCTGGATTACACGATTCTCGCCTCCGTTTCGGTTCCGGATGCACGTTTGTCGACTACAACCGCGACGGCTGGCTCGATCTGTTCGTTTCCAATTACGTGGACATCGATATCGCGACGGCTCCGAAGCCTTCCCTGCAAATTCCCAATTGCAATTTCGAGGGCGTACCGACGAATTGCGGTCCGGGCGGCCTTCCCATGCCCTTTCACAGCCTCTACCGAAACAATGGGGATGGAACTTTTACGGATGTGTCCAAGGAATCCGGCATTGCAGGACTGCGCGGCTCGTACGGATTTACAACCGTCGCGTTTGACGCCGACGAGGATGGTTGGCAGGACATTCTTGTAGCTTGCGACGCGACGCCTAGCCTTCTTCTGATGAACAACCACGATGGCACATTTCGCGAGGAAGGATTGTTGCGCGGAGTTGCTCTGAGCACAGAAGGCCAGCCCATGGCCGGGATGGGCGTCGGCCCCGGCGATTTCGATCTCGACGGCCACATCGATCTGGTCAAGACCCACTTTGTAAACCAGCCTATGGGTCTCTACCGAAATAACGGCAAAGGAGAGTTCGATGACGTCGCTGCGCGCGCCGGACTCGCCGGGGAACGCCGCTTTACCAGTTGGGGCACGGGACTAGTCGACCTCGACAATGACGGCCATCCCGATATTTTCGTAGTCGCCGGAACGGTCGCGCCGGAACTGGAAAAGGTCTACGCTAAATACCCGGCGCGCAATCCGCGAATGGTTTTCCGCAACCAGGGCGACGGTACTTTCGTGGAACTTGGCGACGAAGCCGGTCCCGCCATCGCATCGCGTCACGTGAGCCGCGGATGTGCCTTCGGTGACTTCGATAACGACGGCGATCTCGACATTCTCATCATGAATCGGAATGAGCCACCGACACTATTACGCAATGATGCGCCCAGCGGAAATCATTGGTTGAAAGTTCGTCTGGAAGGGACAAAGAGCAATCGCAGCGCGATCGGCTCCCGAGTGCTCGTGCACTACGCTGGCAAAGTGCAGGCGCAATGTTTGACCAGCCAATGCAGTTTTCTTTCCTCGAACGATCCGCGTCTGCACTTTGGCTTGGGAGCGGCAACGAAAGCCACGGTAGATGTTTATTGGCCCACCGGAACCAAAGAAACGTTCGCCGATGTTGCTGCCGACCAACTTGTGACCATCCGCGAAACGCAAGGAATTGTGAAGGGCCGCCCTTTTCGCTAGCCTGCAGCGACTCCTCATCGACCACTCCACGAAATCATCTCACCCGACACTACAAATTGTGGTGGCCGTGGTGTTCGTCGTAGTCGAACTTGATCAAACCATCGCGGTAATCAATATAGATCGTCAATTCGTCGAGGATGGTGCTGCCCAGAAACCCGGAGATCTCGAAGCCGGCGTATCTGCTCAGCCCGCTCGTGTCATACGAAAACAGATTGTTGTTCTGTTGCTGAATACCTCCGAACTGGAACACGACTTTATCGCCGGTAGAGACCTTCGCAACTTTACCACTCATCCCCTGGATGGAGACGGGCGCGCCACCCTGAATTTTCGTTATTTCGCGTGCCGTCTCTGGCGAAATGCTGGAACTGAAATTTCCAGTGTCGACCATGAAGAGGTGTTCAACCTTATGATTCAGCGTGACCGGAATAATGATGTCATGTCCCGCACGGAAGAATGGGCCGTAGTCCTTCATCGTGGCGTCGATGTAGCGATCTTGCGGGCCGGATGCATCCTTGGCCGCGCCCACGCTTTGGTCGCCCGAGTCCGTATTCAGAGTGGTCGCGCTTGCGGCTTCGTTCGGACGTGGCGGAAGCTGGCCGAGATGCATTTTGTCCATCGGATAATCCAGCGTGATGAGATAGCTGCTGAATACGTCGGTGCCGATCACACCATCCATGCCAATAACTTCCTTGCGGTCACTAACCGTTACCGTGCAGTTCTGAAATTCCAACGAACCAACGCGGATAGAATCGACTTGCGCCACAAATCCACTCTGCGCTCCCTCGTCTCCGATGCCCCAAACCTGAGTGCGGGCCGCGGGTTTCAGTCCTGATCGCTCTGCCACTGCGCGGCTGATCAGCAGCCCCGAAGAGCCGCTATCAACCTCCAGGCTGGCCTCTCGGTTGTTGAGGAAGACGTGAAGTCCCCAGCCTATGGGGTGTTTGGCCATGGTGCCGCACCGCCCGTGCGAGTCGCAAACTTCTTTTTCATCCGACATGATCTGAGTCAGATGAAGATCCGTCGCTGTCGGGGTCGAAACCAGATGGCAGCTCTTGTCGTCGCTCGCCTCCGCCTCAAGAAACGCCAGGTACTTTCCAGCCCGATCGTGCGCCTCGTCTTTCGCATCCGTGACTGCCACAATTTTCTTTTGTTCCTCGATACGCTGCGTGATCGGAATCGTTCGCGACCAGGCATTGGCAATATCCTGATCGGTCGGGTCGAGTTGATGCGCGAAGTTGAGGGCACGTGCCTCGGAGGCGTACATCGAATTGATCCGAAGAATACGGCTGCGCAGCAGATACACGCGGGCATTGCACTTATCAGCCACATAGGCTTTGTCGGCAGAAGCTGCGGCCTCCGCTATTTTCCCCTCGCGATATAGAACTTCACCAAGAGCAACCAGCAACGGAACCGAATCCGGTGAGCCAGCCAGTTCAGCGCGGGCAGCAGCCTCTGCGTCTGCAACTTTCTGTTGTCGCAGGAGCGCGTGAACCAGGCCAACGGTCAGAGTTGCATCGTGCGGAGTTTTGGAGAGCGCATCGCGATAGAGATTCTCGGCCTCGCCGGCATTGCCGCTCACAAGGGCTTTTTCCGCGGCCGAGAGCTCGTGAGGCAGTACCGCGTGGCAGTGTGTATCAGCGAAAGCATGAACGCTGAAGAGAAGTGTTGCCGCAGCCAACAGCCACGGCGAGACAAGGTCGCGGAGCAATTTCGATGTCATGGCGCACACCTGAGAAACGGGAAATTGTAGCTGAGACGAAGTCCCGCCGCTACACAATTTCCGACTGACCTTCCGGCCTCGCGAAGTATTGCCCCTTCAGCTACTTCGGGCGTTCCACTTTCTGCTCAATCTGTGCAATCTGTTGCTTGAGCAGGTCCGCACTCGGCCCGCTCGGCAGATAGGTCAGGCTGTTGCGTAGGTGGGCCAACGCTCCTGCGTAGTCGGCCTTTCGGGCCAGGATCACCGCCAACAACTGTTCGGTATTCGGCACCGTGTGTGACGGATCCATCGCGAGACCCTTGGTCGCGCTGACCTCCGCTGCATCTGTCTTGCCCAACTGGAAGTTTGCCAGCGCATTGAAATACCAGAGCCGCGCCGTGCCAAATGTGTCGAGCCGCAGCGCATTGTCAGTGTCGTCGGCAACGCCTTGCCAATCCCCACGCTTTACCGCCAGCTCCGCCAGTTCTTCGTAGGGCAACACGAACTTGGGATCGGCCGCGACGGCGCGAGAAAACGAATTCTGTGCTTCCTTCTCATCCGAACTGAGTTGAAGCTTCCCCAACTGGAACCATGCTTCCGCAAAATCCGGATAGGCTTCCGTGGCCTTCTTCAGATCACGCTCCGCGCGATCGGGTTTCTGATCGAGCAGTTCAGTGCGCGCCTTCTCGAACGACTTCGCCGCGTTCGCAGGCGCCGACGCGGTGGTCGTGCTTATCGCTGCTCCGGCCGCCCTGCCACCTTCTCGTGACAGCTCGATTGTGCCAAGCTCAGGATCGTCTCGCAAATTGTGTTCCGTGATCGTGATTGATGTGGAGTGGAAGCCAGGGAAAATCGACTGCACCGTACAACCTTCGTAGTGAGTTTCCATTTGCCGCTTCATGTCTCCGTCCAGGCTCAAGACTCCGGGAATCTTGGTAGGAGAGATCGCGAAGCGCCCTTTCGGATCCGTTTGCGTTGTTAATACCGGCGTTCCCTTGCAGTTCACCGTAATCAACACGGGATCCCACAACAGCGGTTCGCCTTCTACTGCGACCTTTCCCAGGAGCAGGCCGCCAGCCTGTTCCTGCGTCGTCATGTGACTCCAATATCCATACATCCCCGTATCCTGAATGGAATCGGGCCGGTTAATGGTCGAGGGCGGCGCCGGGGTCGAGACTTTTCCAGCGCCCTGCGCGAACAAGCTGTTTTCTGTGATCGATAAGAGGAGACTAAAAGCAACGAGGAATACGTAAAATCTCCGGTTCACAGCAACCTCCGAGCGACTTGTAGGAATAACTCAATTATCGCACCGTGCTTCTCCCAAATGCATCGTGGATAGCCTGCTGGACGAGAGCAACTCCCTCGATTGGCAGTTCCCAGAACAGGAGAGTCTTGGCAAGAGGTGGTTAGCGGAGGTTCAGGTCGACGTAGTGGGCGAAGCTGGAGAGCGCGACCTGGTCGCTGCCGGGAATGTAGAAGCCAAATTTGCCGAGGCTGAGATTGGTGCCGGGCTGTGTCCAGCGATCGAGGACGGTCCAACGATCGCCGTGCTTGATCTGGTGGACGAGTTCGGTGGGGCTCACGCGGATTTGAAGCGTGCGGAAACTTTTCTTGTCGCTTTTATCGGGCACGATGAGCTCGGAGGCTTTTTCTCCGTTGCGAATCACGGTGCGGTAGAAGTTGCTGTCGTCCATTTGGAACAGGACGTAGTTCTTGGGATCGGTGTAGTTGAGCACCCATTGCAGGAAGTGCCCCTTGGTAATCATCGCGGAAAAAACGAAGGTTCCTGAGGCAGGAGCGACTCCGTAGAGAACGAAGTCTCCGCCTTTGTGGACGAAAGAATCTTTTTCGCTCTTCCATGCGCTCGGGTCCTGCCACTTTGACATGCCGTTCGGGGCGAGAGACAAATCCAAAGTCTTGGATTGGCCGGCGATGATTTCGAAAGTCGATGTGCGCGTGATCCTTTCGGCGGTTCGCGCGGTCAGAGTGTAGGTGCCGGGAGGGAGATTGAGCGGGACTCCGCTGGTCACCATCTTCAGAAGATCACCTTTCACAATCGCAACTGAAGCGTCGGGAGGCGAGAAGGTAATTTTAAGTTCGCTGGGAGCGGCTTCCAGAGCGGCGTCGGCGGCAGCAAGAGAGATGGTTCCTCCGACAACGAAGTGTTTCTTGAACTGGCGGGGCTTGAATCGATCTTTGCGCAGCTCGACGGTGTGGTCTCCAGGAGTGACGTTGGAGACGGAGAGAGAGCCGTCGGACTGAACGGCGCCGACGGGAGTTTGATCGACGAAGACCGACGCGCCGGGAGTGCCGCCTTGGATGGTCAGTGAAGCCAAGCGAGGTTGCGGTTGGAGGTTGAAGGTAAGGCGAGCCTGTTCGCCTTTGCGAATGCGGATCTTTTGTTGAGGCGGATCCTGAAAGCCGGTCTTGGAGACTCTGACAACGTAGTCTCTGAGTTCGAGATCGGGCAGGCGCAGCTGTCCGGCTTGTGTGAGTTGCGGTTGAAGTTTTCCGTTGAGAAAAACTTGGGCGCCGTCTTGGCCGGCTACGACGAGGAGAGTGCCCAAGGTGTGACTGGCATCCGTGGGCGGCTGGTTAGCAGCCGGCTGATCGATGTGCGGGTGATCACTCTTCGGGTGATCCACGGGCGGTTGAGCGGTCGCAACTTCTGCGGGTGCGTTTTCGGACGATGGCGGCAAAGACTGCGCAGACTGCTGAGATGGCACGGCGGTTGTTGGTGCGGGAGCGGAGACCGCAGGCGGAGCGATGCTGGGCGCAGAGACGGCTGGCGTTGAGGCGGTTGAGGCGGCTTCGGGAGTCCCCGCTACGGGCGGAGCGTAGTGTTTTCGCGTGAAGACGAACGTCGCCGCGACCAGGATTATCACCGCGGCAGCGACAACAATTAGCGTCGTATAGCGCGACCCCGCGGGTGGTTTGGGCCGGGGTGGGGAAGTGACTTGGGCGGCTGGCGCGGGCGCCTCGACCCTGGGAGTGGCGGCTTGCACCGGAGGAGGAATGGGCTCCTGCGGAGTAGTCGCGACTTTGACCGGCGGCATATTACTCGCTGGAAGTTTGTCGGGCTTGGTTTTGCTGGACTCGGTTTCGGTTCGAAGAGCCTCGTTTGGCGGAGGCGGGACGGCAGTCGCGGGTGAGGCTTCCGGAGCGCTGGGGCGCGGGACATGAAAAATGACGGGGGCGCGCTGGCCGCGTGGCGAGCCGCTTTCCTGCGAGACCAATCCCAGTTGGCGCAGAAGGCCATTCGCCACGGATATCACTTCTCCATCGGTCCAATACTTGGCGGCCAGCGCCTGGATGCGCTCGGCCAATGCTTTTTTTGAAGCGACATCGGTGGCCCGGTCGATCTCATGTTCCATACGTCGCAGGTCTTCCAAATCGCCGCGCCGGGCATGGCGTCGCTGCGCGTCCTGGTCGCGCTGGATCGCATCCTGAAGCAGAAGCAATCGGGAGTCGTGCGAACGAATGTCCAATCCCTCTGCGATCAGAGACAACGCCGCGAAAAGATCGCCGGAGGCCTGCACCTTGCTCACTTGCGAAATCCATTCCTCGACCGGGCTCGCTTTTTTCAGATCGCTGATAAGACTGCGAATCGTTTTGGCCGTGGGATGTGCAGGGTTCAATTCGAGCGCCTGCTTGGCTAGTGATCCGGCTTCCCACCAATCGGTTTCTACAATGGAGATCGCATGCTCGACGAGAGCATTGGCCAGAATGGCGCGGGCGCGGGAATTGTTTTTGTCGAGCGCGTAGGCTTCGCGCAGCAACTGGATCGCCTCGGCAGATTTGCGATGTGCGAATAGCTCCTGGCTTTCGGTGATGAGACGGTTGGCTTCGACATTGCGATTGGCGCCATCGCGGGCGAGCTTTTCGAGTTCCGATAACTCCGCGTCGTCGGGGAATTCCTCAACTGCGCCACGCAAGGAATCGAGGGCGCGAGAGTATTCGCCGGAACGCAGGCAGGCATTGATCTGCTCGACGAGGCGCGCTTTGGATTCAGTGCCGGCTTGCTGGTCGGGTTGTTTCTCCAATCGCTCTGGCCTCGAAGGTTCAATGTGGCGCGCGACGGTTTCGTCGGCGCAGTAGACAAGGTCCTTGACGCTCTGTCGGATTCTTGCCGGGCCACGCAATCGTCTGCCAATCCTCCGCGTGACGAGGGTTTCATGGCATACGCCGCTGTGCGGGGTCCCAAAAAATCTTACTTGATTGGGCGGAAAAGACTAGTGTCCGAGAGGTTGCGGGGCGGTTAAGGCGAGGCCAGCGGTTGGTCCGCCGGCGGGCGGTTCCTCATTCCTCGTGGGGCGTTGCGCTGGCTAGGGCGAGAATCGCACCGGCAAATAGCAGCGTGTCGAAGAAGTAGTTGATTCCTTCCACTTTCGCTCCGACGCCGGGGTCTGACATCTGCGCGATCATAAGCGGGCCGTAGACGAACACCACGATCAGCAGAATCCAGGTACCGAGATAAGTTGCGGCTATGCGCGTCTTTCTCGCCAGCAGAATGGCTGCACCGGCCACGACAAGAATTGCGCCGGTTAGGTATCCGATGAGGAGTCGGCCCGGAATCCAGGTAGGCGTCAGCTTTTGGAGCGGAACTCCGAGAGCGCCTGCGGGGTGTAGAAAATGTTCAACGCCATAGAAGACGGCAGCGAAGCCGACTACGACGCGGCCAATGGTGATGAGCACGCTGCCGAGTTGCCTGCTGCCTTGTTCGCGCATGGCGGCTCCGGCGAGAATCCAGCCTCCGCAGCCGAACAATGTTTCGCGCATGGCCAGCGTCCAGGAAAATCTGTCTTTGGGAGTGGCGAGGGAGCCGGGGATATCCATCATCACGACAAACAGGAGCATCATGATGCCGAAGAGCAGGCCGGACCAGCGCACCTCAATTTTTGTGGCGATACTCAACGACGCGGCCAGCAACGCGAAGCCGACGAAGTAAGCCCAGAACAACGGGAATGGCATGTACTTGGGCACGATGGGCAGGACGAATCCGATGGCTGAGACATGCAGGGCGCCGAAGACCGCCAGGGGGATGGCGAAACACAGATTGCTCAACGCTACGACTTTGTCGAGGCCATGAGCCTGCGCGATATCGGCCCGGGCAGCCCAAATCCCGATCAGGAAAAGCAAGACTCCGGCGGCACACATGAAGAATGGTGTGCGAGAGACGTCAAAGAATGCGGCGAGAAGGATGATGTGCATGTGGGCGCCAATCGTTGCTCGCGTGCTTTACGCGCGCTTTTTCTGTGTGAGTGTCGCGGTTGAATATGGATTCCGATTGTACAACGGAGAGGCCGGGATGCTCTCGGTCAGTGCCGTGTCCACGTATGTTCAATCTTTGGCGGACGCTGTAGGGTTTGCATGACTACGCAGTACTGTTCGGTTTTCGCCTGCAAGGCGTTGAGTTGCTCCTCCGTTGCGTGTGGCGCACGGACATCGAAGGTCACTCGCATGTTTTGAAATCCAACCGGCACGTCTTTCGAAATGCCCAGCGTTCCTTGCAGGTCGAGGTCGCCCTCGACGGTGACGTCGATGCCCTCGGTGGCGATTCCCATGGCAGCGGCTACCATCTGGCAAGTGATCTGGGCGCAGGCGGCGAGCGCGCCTAACAGCAGGTCTCCAGAGCAGGCTCCGGTGCCCGCGCCTCCAACGCCCTGATGCGCTTGGGCGTTGTAGATTGCGCGGCCCAGGTCGATGGAGCAGGCGATAGGCGCGTCCGTTTGGCTGCCGCGCGCGGTCAAAGTGATCCGGGAACTCGTCGGGTCTTGCCGGTACTGGTCTTTCAATGGCCGCTGCAGCGAACGAACATCCATGAATCGTCTCCTGAAATCTGGGGTATTATAAACGGACTCAGGGGTACTGCCACCGAGGCCCGACGCGCCGACGAGCAACAACTCAAGCAAATCAAACAGCGGCGAGAGGTTTGGCAGGCTGATAGCCGCGTCATAGCGAGGTCCATGAACTCGTCGGAAACTTCATCGTCCCAGCCATCCACTCTGGCACCGGGTACGCGCTTTGGAGATTACGAGATTCTCCAGCGCTTGGGCGCCGGCGGCATGGGCGAAGTGTATCGCGCCAAAGACACTCGGCTCGCCCGCGAAGTCGCCATCAAGACGCTTTCTCTGGAACGGCGTGCCGAACCCGAAGCTCTGTCGCGCTTTGAGCAGGAAGCGCGATCCGCCTGCGCGCTGAATCATCCCAATATCGTTACGATCTACGAACTCGGCCAGGTCAACGGGACGCGTTACATCGCCATGGAACTGGTGACTGGGCAGACGGTGAGGGAATTGCTCGCATCGGGACCGATTCCATTCCGCAAGGCAGTCGCGATCGCGGCACAGATTGCGGACGCACTCGCCAAAGCGCATGCGGCGGGAATCGTGCATCGCGATCTGAAGCCGGAAAACCTGATGGTTTCGGGCGACACTACGGCCAAGATTCTGGATTTCGGTCTGGCGAAACTGCTGGCGGTCCGTGCCCCTGATTCGGATGCCTCAACGTCAATCACGCAGCAGGGCATGGTGATGGGTACGGTCGGCTATATGTCACCGGAGCAAGCCACGGGCGGCGAGGTTGATTTTCGCTCCGATCAGTTTTCTTTTGGGGCGGTGCTCTACGAGATGGTCACCGGATTTCCCGCGTTCCTGAAAAAGACTCATGCGGAAACCACTGCCGCCATCCTGCGCGATGAGCCGGAGCGCCTGCGTTCCGGCATGCTGCACGCGCCGCCACCTTTCGTTTGGATGGTGGAACGTTGCCTCGCCAAGGATCCCAAAGAGCGCTATGCCTCGAGTCACGACTTGGCTCGGGACCTGGCCGCAGTGCGCGATCGTTTTGCAGAGGCGTCGGCGAGCTTGTCTGAGCCTCGTCCCAATAACCTGCCCGTGCAACGGACTGCATTTATTGGGCGCAGGCAGGAGGCGATTGCTCTCCATCAGTTGTTGAACCGGGAAGACGTGCAACTTGTGACGCTCACGGGTCCCGGCGGCATCGGAAAGACGCGTCTCGCGTTGCAGGTGGCGACCGATATTGCCGCTGAGTTTCCCGGAGGTGTTTGCTTCGTGCCGTTGTCGGCAGTGAGCGACCCGGGCTTGATCCCTTCCGCGATCGGGCAAGCGTTGGGGCTACATGAAACCGGAAACCGATCGCCTGAGGAAGGCTTGAAGGAGTACATGAGGGGGTTGCGCCAACCAATGCTTCTATTGCTCGATAACTTCGAGCACCTGGTGTCAGCGGCCCCGGTGATATCGCAGTTGCTCACGTCGGGTCCGAAACTCAAGGTGGCGGTGACAAGCCAGGCTCCGCTGCACGTGTACGGCGAGCATGAATTCCCCGTGCCACCTCTTGCGCTGCCGGACCTCAAATGCATTCCGCCCCTGGAGGAGCTTTCGCATCTTCCAGCAGTGGCGCTGTTTGTGGAACGCGCGCAAGCGATCAAGCGCGACTTCGTGCTGACTCGTGAAAATGCCCCGGCAGTGGCGGCCCTGTGCGCTCGTTTGGACGGACTGCCCCTGGCTATTGAACTGGCGGCAGCACGCATTAAGCTGCTCTCGCCGGCCGCCACGCTCGCACGCCTCGAAAGCCGTATGAACCTGTTGACCGGTGGGGCGCGCGATCTGCCGACTCGGCAACAAACTCTTCGTAGCACGGTGGACTGGAGTTACGGGTTGCTTAATCCCGCTGAACAGACTCTATTCCGCAGGCTCTCGGTGTTCATTGGAGGCTGTACGTTGGAAGGGGCGGAAGCGGTATGCGACACCAAGAGCGATCTGGGCCTCGACGTACTCGATGGCGTGGCATCGATGGTGGACAAGAGCCTGGCGCAGCAGGTCGAACAAACCGGCACGGAAACACGATTCGTCATGCTCTCCACCATCCGCGACTATGCACTGGAACGCCTGGCGGCAAGCGAAGACGAAGCCGCGACACGCCGGGCCCATGCGGCTTACTACCTCGTGCTCGCCGAAGAAGGCGCCGAGGATGTCGCCACTCATCCCGAGTGGCTCGACCGGTTTGAGCTTGAGCACGACAACTTCCGCGTTGCGCTCGATCATCTGATCAAGACCGGGGATGCCGAGTGGGCCCTCCGCCTCGGCACCGCCCTGTTTCGTTTCTGGGAAACGCGGGAGCATCTTATGGAGGGCCGTGACGTCATTGCCAGAGTTCTAGCCTTGGAAGGAACGAGGGTGCGTCCGAAACTCCGCGCGCGCCTGTTGTTCGCAGCGGCGGTTCTGGCGGGTGAGCAGGGGGATTACGCCTCTGCGAGGCAACTGTTCGAAGAGAGTCTCGATATCTGTATCGAGCTTAACGATAGTCCGGGCGTCGCCGTCGCACTGAACGCGCTGGCCGTCACTGCCCGCGACCGAAACGAACTTTCTGTAGCATCCTTGCTCTTCGAGCGCTGCGTTGCGATATGGAAGGACCTCGGGGATTCCGCCGCCACGACACGCGCCCTGAGCAATTTGGCGAGTGTGATGAAGATGCAGGGAGACTATGTGCGGGCATCCTCGCTCTACGACGAATGCCTGGAGATGTTCCACAAGGCGGGCGATCGCGTGGGTGCGGCGTGGACACTGAATCACCAGGGCGATGTCGCACGGGAAAAAGCGGACTTCCCAGCCGCACGTGCATTCTGCGAGCAGAGCCTCGAAGCCTTCCGCAAACTGCGGGACAACTGGGGGATAGCCACGACCCTGTCGGACCTGGCAACCCTGAGCTGTGACCAGGGGAACGACGCGGAGGCACGCCGTCTTTACGGCGAAAGCATCCGGGTCTTTCGGGAGTTGGGTCACCAACGCGGGATCGCGAGAGCCCTGGAGTGTCTTGCGGCCAGCGCTGCCGCACGATCGAACGCTAAGCAGTCGCTGCACCTGGCAGGAGCCGCGGCCGCGCTGCGCCAACGACTGGGCGCGCCGATCACCCCGACTGAGCGACCAAGGCTGGAGAAGGCACTGGAATTCGCCAGAAGAATGCTGGGTAACGCCGCGGGTCTGACGGCTTGGATGGAAGGTTGGGCCATGCCGGTCGAGCAAGCCATCCGCGAGGCGCTCGAAGGAGACGGGGAACCTTGGACGTACAACTCTGCCTAACTCAATTGGCAGTGCTCGGATCAATCAGACGCCGAACCGCCGAGATGCGATTCGCCGGAAACCCTCCACGGCGGGCGTGCTCGCGAACCGTCTCTTCGTCTGGCGCCAGGTACACACAATAGACTTTATCGCCCGTCACGTAGCTGTGGAGCCACTTGATCTCCGGCCCCATATCTTTCAAGGCGCTGATCGATTTTCTGGCGACCGCCCGCAGTTCCTCATCCGATAGATTTCCGGCTCCAGGGATCTCTCGTTCGATCACATATTGGGGCATGACCACCTCACGACATCGTCATGGTAGCAGATTTTGCCCAGTGTGCTGCCCTGGCAAGCTCTTGTCAGCAAGACTCACCACCGAAAACAGGTCTCACAAATGGCAGGCGTAGTGAGGGTGCCGGCCTCGGCGGCTGAAAGCCTTATTTCTTGCCTTCTAACGGCACGGCTCTAGCCGTGGCCTTCCCAAAACGTTCGTGAAGTAAGGTCCGAGAACTGAGGACCGAGAACCGCGTTACGCGCCGACGGCGGCGTGGTCGGCCATGCGGCGTTTGTTGTAGCGCAGCGCGACGTTCATGAAGACGTTGCCCATGGGAGTTTCAAAGCAGATCATCAGGGCTTCGGTATCTTCGCTGGTCTTGTCGCCTTCCTGCGCAGTAAGCAGGAGCGGGGGATGGACGCGGAAGTGGAATCCCTGATCGTTGAGGGCGGAGATGGCGTTGCCTACAACCTGGTTTGCGAGTTCGAAGATGGTTTCCTTGATCAGAGCATCGGACTCGGGGAGTTCGGCGCCTGCGTAGTGGCTCGCGACCTTGACCGCGGTTTGCGGTTCGAGATCGAGAATGATCCGGCCCTCGATGTCGCCTGTCAAAGCAATCATGCCTGCAACGCCCTTGCGACGATAGGCGTCCTCTTCCATGGTGAGGTTGACCACCTTGGTGTTGCCTTGCAGGCCTTGCGACAACACGGCGTCGGCCGCATTGATGAAAGGCTGGATCAGTTCCATCTTCATTAACTTACACTCCGATTAATGTTGACTCCAATTCACCGACTGCGATTGCTTAGGCTTCGATCGGCTAAACTCCCGCTCCGGCTGCGCCCGCGACGGCGCCGTCTTCGCCCAGCACGTACTTGATGACTTCGTAGAGAACTTCCGGCTTGACGGGTTTCTGCACGAAATGGCGCGCGCCGCGCTGCAACGCCGCCACAATGTTTTCCTGATAGCCCACCGACGAAACCATGACGATGCGGGCTTCCGGGTGTGATTGCACGATCCGTTCGGCCGCTTCAATGCCTTCCATCTGCGGCATGGTGATATCCATGAGCACGATGTCAGGATGGGTGCGGTCGAACTCGCTGATGGCGGTCAGGCCGTCGCCGGCCTCGGCTGCCACCTGCCCGCCGAACGTTTCGATCATGCGGGCTAGATTCTTGCGGGCAAACACGGAGTCGTCCACGATCAAGTAGCGGACCGGCTGGCCGTCTTTGCTTCGTTTTACTGGTGCGAACTGCTCCATACTGTCCTCCCCGTGTACTACGGATATCACGCCCGGTGGGACGAGGCCAGATCACTCTGGTGATACGTCCGTACCGTGCTCAAAAGTCTAATGTCCGGCGCGCATTGCCGTATTCCGGCCACAAATGGCCTGCAAGGTCGAACCCATCACATCGAGGGCGACGACACGAACGGCGTATCCGCGCTCAATTGCTGCTTTCGGCATGCCGTACACCACGCAGGATTCTTCGTTCTGCGCGATCGTCATGCCACCTTCCTTCTTAATTGCGCCGAGACCTTCGGCGCCATCATCGCCCATGCCGGTCATCAGCACGCCGACCGCAAGGGTCTTGAATTCTTCGGCGACACTCCGCAACAGCACGTCGGCGCTGGGACGATGCCCGTTGACGTGCGGATCGTCGCTGAGGACGACAATGTCTCCCAAGGGCAGCCGCTTCACTTTCATGTGGCGGCTTCCGGGACAGATCAGCACGCGGCCCGGTTGCAGCAAGTCGCCAGATTGCGCTTCTTTCACCCGCAGCGGACAGACTTCGTCGAGCCGCCGCGCGAACATGTCGGTAAATCCGTCCGGCATGTGCTGCACGACGGCGATCGTTCCGGGAAAATCCCCGGGAAGCTGCGAGAGCAGAAATTCCATCGCCTGCGGCCCGCCGGTGGAAACGCCGATCGCGATAATTTTGGTTGGGGCGCCCGCCGCTGCCTTTATCTTCTCGGGCCTCGGCGGAATTCCCGGCAGCATCCGCGGCTTCAGCTTGCAGTCGGCCGCAGCCTTTACCTTCGCAATCAATTCCCGCGCCGTCTCCCTCATGTGGGCGGAGGCGTCTTTGGGCTTGGTGACAAAATCGAATGCGCCCAGCCCGAGCGCCTTCATGGTGACGCTGGCGCCTTCGGTGCTGTGCGAACTGAAAACGATCACCGGCACCGGCTGCTTGCGCATGATCTCTTTCAGCGTATCGATGCCGTTCATTCCGGGCATTTCGAGGTCGAGCGTGACCACGTTGGGCTTCAGCTCTTCGATTTTCTTCAGGCAAAATGTGCCGTCCATCGCGGTGCCAACGACTTCGATAGATTCATCGGCGGCGAGCATCTGCGGAATCAGCTTCCGCATCAACGCTGAATCGTCGACCACGAGCACGCGCACTGATTTCATGCCTGGCCTCCCGCACCGGCGCCATTCGCCAGCCGCAAGCGGTCCATGTGAGTCAGCAGCAGGCCGGAGTTCGACTGCCCGGTTTCCTGCGGCCGCCAGCGGGCCACGTGTTCGACGACCGCGGGCAAATTGAGAATCAGGACGACTCTGCCATCGCCGAGAATCGAGGCGCCGGACACCAGGTCGGTAGAGAAGGTCTGGTCGTCCAATGCCTTGATGACAAGTTCCTCTTCGCCTTCGAGCGCGTCGACAATCAATCCGTACTTCCTTTCGCCGACCATGATCACGAGCACAAAGAGCTTGGCCTTGTGTTCGTCGTCTTTGGGCAATGCACGGCCTAGGCGCAGCAGCGGCAATACTTGATTGCGGAGTTGCAGAACTTCGTAGTTGTCGACCTGGTGCACTTCCGACTCGAAGGTGCGCGAGATTTCGACAACGGCGTTGAGCGGAATCGCATAGAGCCGCTCCTCGACCCAGAACAGCAGAGCTTTGATGATGGCCAGCGTGAGCGGCAGCTTTAGACGGAAGGTCGTGCCCTTCCCGGGATGAGTCTCGACGCTGACGGAAGCCTTTAGGCGATGTAATACGCTCTGCACTACGTCCATGCCAACGCCGCGGCCGGAGACTTCGGTGACCTGTTCGGCCGTGCTAAAACCGGGGCGGAAGATGAAGTCGAGAGTCTCGGCTTCGGTGAGCCGCGCGGCCTCTTCCGGAGTCGTCAGGCCAAGTTCGATGGCCTTGGCGCGGATCTTTTGCGCGTCGATGCCGCGCCCATCGTCGGTGATTTCGACCACAACCTGGTTGCCGTGGTGATACGCGTTGAGGCGGATCATTCCATGCGGCGACTTGCCCAGCTTGCGGCGCTCATCGGCGGGCTCAATGCCGTGGCTCACGGCGTTGCGGACGAGGTGCGTCAGCGGCTCGGCGATGGCGTCGAGAATACCTTTGTCGAGATCGGTCTCCTGCCCGTTGAGAACGAGTTCGACTTCGCGCCCGCACTGCCGCGAGACATCGCGGACCATGCGGGGGAAGCGACGGAAGAGCTGTTCGACGGGCACCATGCGGATCTTCATCACGGAGCGCTGAAGATCGTTGAGCACGCGCGCCTGGAACGCCATAGCATCGGCAAACTTGCCGCGCAGCAGTTCCTTGGGATAACGCTTGGAAAACTCGTTGAGCGCCTGCTGCAACATCGACTTGCCGATGATCAGCTCACCGACGAGGTTGAGCACGTTGTCGATGCGTCCTGCTTCCACGCGGAGAATGTTTTCCTGCGCGTGGGCTGCGCCGGGATCGGCCGCTGGGGCAGCCATCGGCGGAGGTGGAACGACGGTTGCCTCGACCTCGGGCAAAATCTCGCTGGTCACGGCTTCGTCTGACGCAGCGATTTCGGGCGTGGGAACCGCGCAGGCCGCGAGCATCAACTCCACGCTGACCTCTTCGGCGATCGTGGGAATGCGTCCTTTGGCGGTGATCTGCTCCACCGTCTGCGAGCTTGCCAGCACGAACTCAACCTGCTTGGAGGCGGCGGGAGACTTGGCGTCAGGGCGCACGGCGACGATCTGGCCGACACCCGCGAGCGCGTTGTGAATCAGTTGGCGCCCGGCGATCGGCATGGCGCAGTGCGGATCGATTTTGACCACGACGTGATACACGGCCAGCCCGGTGGACTGCGCCTTGGTCATGGCCATCGTTTCATATTCCGTCCAGTGTGCGACCTTCGCTGAGGCTCGGGATGCGGAGGTTTTGCCGGGCGCCGCTTTTCCGGCAGTCTTCTTTGTGCGCCGGCTCTTTCCAGCAGCGGGTGCAGCGGTCAGATCCTGAATTTTCTTGCTCAGGCTTTTGGTGGACGGCATCTTGCCGCCGCTGCGGTAGGCCGCGATCATCTCAACAAAAACGTCGGCGGCGGCAAAGGCAATTTCGGCGACAGCGGCCTGCGTGGCGGCGCTTTCGAGCGACAGGGCGTCTTCGAACTGATGCGCCAGTTCGCTGAGTTCGCGCAAGCCGCAAGCGGCGGAGTCTCCCTTCAACGTGTGAACCGTGCGGCGGATGCCGCGCACGATCTCTTCGTCGCCGGGACTCTTCTCCAGCTTGAGCGCCTCTTCGTTCAGCGCCTGCAGCAGTTCCTGCGAGGTCTCGAAGAAGAGTTCCCGCAGTTCCAGGCCGCGTTCATCGGGGGAATTCGTCATGCCCTAGTCCCTCACCTCAACCCGCTGGTACGCCGTCCCGCTGTCCTTGTGCACCATCTGAAATTTCTTGGTCAGGCCGAGCAGGCTCTCCGCGTGTCCCACGAACAGGTAGCCATTCGAGTTCAAGCAGCGGTAAAACTTCTCGACCAGACGTTTCTGTTCGGCCTCGTCGAAATACATCATGACGTTGCGGCAGAAGATGACGTCGTTGCGCTGCGGCAGATATTCCGTCTTTAGATTGTGAAAGTCGAAGTGCACCATCTCTTTCACCGGCTTCTTGATGGCGTAGCGCTCGCCCACCTTGTCGAAGTAGCGCAGGCGGTAGCCGTAGTCGACCATCGACATCTGGTTCTCGCTATAGGTGCCGTCCTGCCCGGCGCGCAAAACCGAGTAGCTGATGTCCGAGGCCAGAATTTCGACGCGCCACGGTGGCGGGACGAGCGGCTTCGGCAGCGGCAAATCCATGGGCAGTGGATTGCGCAGGTAGTAATACGCCAGCGCATCGGTCACGAGCATCGCGAGCGTGTAAGCTTCCTGCCCGGTGGAGCAGCCCGCGCTCCATATGCGGATGGAATACTCGCGACGCGAACTCTTTTGCTTGAACAGTTCCTCAAGCACCGTTTTCTGGAAAAGATCGAGTTGCGCCTTGTGGCGGAAGAAGCTGGTCTCGTTGACCGTGAGATTCTCGAGCAGCTTGGCCAGTTCTTCTTTGCCTTGCTGGCTGATCAGCAGGCGGTAGTAGGCATAGAACGAATCGACGCGGCACTCTTTCAGCCGCCGCAGCAGGCGATCCTGAAGGAAGTGCGTACGGCGCTCGTCGAAGTGCATGCCGCACTCCTGATAGACCAGCGCCTGCAACAGCTTCAGTTCCGCTTCCGTCAATATGGGAGCAGGTGCTGCTCCAAATGAGCTCATGCGTATCGTTCTCGAAAGACCGAAATTCAGTGATTAGTGATCAGTGACTAGTGATCAGTAGAACCTCACTGCTGTCTGTCACCGATCACTGATCACTAGTCACTAGTCACTAATCACTAATCACTAATCACTTCTTCCCACTACTTCGCTGCGGCGCCGCGGGCCTCGGGCTTGGCGAGAGTCTTTTTTTCTCCGGCTTCGCTCTTGGCCTGCGTACCGCTGGCTTGCAGGCTGCCCGGCGCGAGCAGTTTGCTCATGTCGAGCAGCACCACCAGGCGTCCGGCAACCTTGCCGAGTCCCGTGACACAATTCAGTCCGCCTTCCTGAAACACGGCCGGCGGAGCTTCGACGGCGTCGGCGGGAATCTTCAAGACTTCCGAAGCCGAGTCGACGATCAATCCCGCCAGGCGCCCGGAATGCTCGACCACCAGGATGCGATTCTGCTTCCTGAGGTCGGCATGCTTTTCTCCGAAACGCTTGCGCAGGTCCATGACGGAAACGATTTTGCCGCGCAGGTTAATCACGCCCTCGAGGTAATCGGGAGCGTCGGGGACGGCAGTGATTTCCGGCACCCGCACGATTTCGTGCAGGGACGTGATGGGCACGCCATAGGTCTCGCGTCCCACCTTGAAGCCCACGATGTGAAGTTCACGGCTCATAATTAAGCTCTGTTCTTCAATCTCTGCTGCCGTCGTCTCAGACTGCCTCGACGGCGAACCTCAGTACTGACCGGCCGCCGCACGCTTGGCTCCGCGCCCGGAATCTCCTCCGGCATTGCGCGAGGCCTCCTGTAGCGAGAAGCTGTCGAGCGAGTCCAGCAGACCGCGCGACATCTTCGACATCTGTTCCGACGAAGCCGCCAATTCGGTCGAACCCGACGTGGACTGCTGCACCAGTTCGCGCATGCGTTCCATGGCCTTGACCACGGCCTGTGCCCCGGAGGCCTGCTCTTCGACCGCCGAGTTGATCTCGTGCGTGATTTCATTCAGCCGCGTGGTGGCGCGGGCAATCTGTGACGATCCATGCGACTGCTCGTTGGTGGCCGCGCCGATCTCCTGCGCAAACTTGTAGACCTCGGTAACCACATTCGAGATCTTGCGCAGCGCGGCGTTGAGTTCGCCGCCCAGTTCGAGGCCCTCGTTGACAATGGTGGTCGAGCGGTCCATGTTCTCGACGGCCTTGCGGGCTTCTTTCTGAATGCTCTGGATGAGTTCGGAGATTTCCTTGGTGGACTGCGCCGACTTTTCCGCGAGCTTGCGGACTTCGTCGGCGACGACCGCGAAGCCGAGTCCATGTTCTCCAGCGCGGGCGGCTTCGATGGCGGCGTTCAAGGCCAGCAGGTTCGTCTGCTCGGCCAGATCGTCGATGACTTCGATGATCTTGCCGATGTCGTCGGCGCGCTGGCCGAGAGCGCCGATGATTTCACCGGATGAGTTGATGGTGGTATTGATTTTGTTGAGGCCGTCAGTGGCCTTTTCCATGGTGCCGATTCCGGCGTGAACTTCCTCGCGGGAACGGTTTGAAATGTCGAGCAGGACTTTGGCGGTGTCGGCGACACGCTGAATCGAGGCCACCATCTGATCGATGGAGGCGGAAGTCTCGCTCACGCTCGAAGCCTGCACCTGCGTGCTCTTCACCATGTTCTGCACGTTGACGCTCATTTCGTGCATAGTGCTGGTTACCTCATCGATCGCAGAAGACGCCTGCAGTCCGATCTTGGCCGAGTCGTCGGAGGCTCCGGCAACCTGCCCGGAAGCGCTCGCAACTTGAGACGAGGCGTCGCGCACGCTGCGCACCATCACCGACAGGCCGTCGACCATGCGGACGAAGGCGTTGCCAAGCGTATCGTGCGAAGACCGCGGTTTGACCTCGACCCTCAGGTCGCCTCCGGCGATGGATTCGGAAACTGCCGCCATCTCCTTGAGGTAGGTGACCATCTTGGCAAAGGTGCGAGCCAACTCGCCGATTTCATCGTCGCGGCTGACGTCGATGTTGTGCTCGAGATCGCCAGTATTGCCGATGCCGCGGGCAACATTCATCAGGCTGGTGAGCGGTTCGGTGATTGCCTTCGCGGTGCGGAAGGCGATGACCACGCCCAGCGACACAGCCAGCAGCGTGCTGAACAGGGACACCATGATGGTCCACTTTGCCGCGCTCTCATCGGATTTGCGGCTTTCGCTGTCGGCGACATCCAATGAGTCGGTGGAGTTCTTCACCCACGAGGAAGCGTCTTTCTGGAGGTAGTAAATCTGCAGTTCGGCGACGGTCGCGTTGCCGGAGTCGACGTCTTTCCGCTTCTCGATCAGAGGCTGGGCGAATTCCTTGCCCCAGGCCTGCTCCAATTGCTCCACTTTCGCCAGCGAGGACTTCACCTGATCGGAGGCGGCCTGGTTCGTGCCATGATCGAGCTTGTCGATCAGCACGCGCAGACCCTCGTTCATGCGATCGACCTCGCGCGTGTCGCCGCTCAGCAGGTAGTTGCTCAGGTAGAGACGGTTCTGCATCATCTGGAAGCGGACGGCGTTGGTGATATCGGCGAGTTCTTTGGCTCTGTGCTCGCGCTGTACCGCCGACCAGTTCACGAGGAACAGCACCAGCACCATCGTGAGGATGATTCCGAAATTCACATATAACTTCTTGCCGATAGTCATGCCCTGTCTCCTCCGCAGCGTGGTGCCGTTACCGCGGTTCGAACTTGAAGTCGATGATGCCACTGCTCTCTGAAGACGACGGCTCAAAGCGCCACTTCCGGGCAGCGTCGAGCGCCGCATTGGCCAGCACCGGGTGCCCACCGACAATCCGGGCATCCTTCACCGTGCCGTTCGGCGCCACTGTAACCTCGATCTTGACTGTGCCCGCGATATTCATCTTCCGCGCCAGTTCGGGATAGCTGGGCTGAACCTTGGTCTTCGCCCGGCGGACGAGTTCCTCGTTCTGGGTCTGTTGCGCTCGGACGTGGATCACTCCCCACATCATCGTCAGGCTCAGCACTGCCAGTAGTGCCGCCGCAATTCTTTTGGACACAATCCCTCCTGTGAGAAGAATCTGGTGCCCCTAAGCGTGCAACAGCCGGGCCACCCGTTCCTTCTTGGAAAAACGAAAGTAATGATCGGTATGTCTATCTAAACAGAACGTTTAGATATGGTTCGGAATGACTAAGGCAGGCGGCTTCAAATGAGAGCTGTCTCATTCCAGCCCGGAAAGGCATTATGATCTCAGCGTGAGACAAAGTCTCAAGTTTGTCTCGGGATTTCATACCAAGGCACCCCCTATGCCCATTTCACTTGACTCAAATTGAGATGACAGATAGCTTTCCATTTAGATTCAAGCACTTGTGAATCAAGAACATTTCCCCTCGATGGCCGGCCCGGCACTGCGCGTCCTCGGCAGTGGCTCGATCGTTTCTCCGGAGAGAACCTCTGCCTTGGGTTCTGAGGAAGCCTTCCAAAAGCTTCTTCTGCGAATTGCTGCGAAAGCAAGTGAGCGATCCGACTCGAAGTCGTTGATTCAATTGTTCTGCCAGTCCACGCGGGAATTCTTCCGGGTCTCAGGCGTTTATTTCTGGCGTTGCGGTCCCGATAGCGAACTGGTCGGAGAGCAAGCCGACGGAAAGCTGGCAGACCGTTTTGCGGGATTGCGGGTGCGGCCCGACCAGAGCGCCGTTACGGCCGCGGCAGTTCGCAAGCGGCGCACGGTATTCGGAAACTATGTGCGCTCAGTGAGCTTTCCTGCGGCCGAAGAATATGGCGCCCGTTCGTTGATGGCTGCGCCGCTGCTGGTGTCGAACGAAGTGATCGGGGCAGTAACATTTCTGCACGATTCCATCGACGACTTCTTTAACGACGATCTGGCGGCGAAGGCAACTATCCTGGCGGGGCAGTTGGGCAGTTTGCTCGAAGCGACGCGCCTCGGCGACGCTTCGCGCGAGGAGCACCGCAGGGCTGAAATCCTGGCGGAGGTAGCCCAGGCGCTGCACGCTACGCCAGATGTCTCTTCAGTGATTGAGGCGCTGGCCGACCGCTTGCGCTTACTTTTGCGCACACGGCTGGTGTGTGTGTTGCTGCGGCGCGAAGGACCGTTCGAACTAAAGGCGGTTTCGGCGGAGACTCCGCAGCTGGCGAATTCCGCGCGAGCGCGGCACGACCGTCAAACCATCCGCTTCGCTGCGGATCTCGCGCAACGTTCGGTCTCCGCAGGAGAGCCGATCACGGTCTCGATCGGGGCGGAAGTGCATTCGCTGGGAAACCTGGTTTCGCCGGGGATGTTGATCGCGGCTCCGTTTCGCACGTCGCGGACGCAGGGAGCGATCCTTGTCTATCCGCGCCAGGACGGAGTTTTCACTTCGGAAGAGAAGTCGCTCGTGTCAGCGATCGCCGGCTTTGGGGCGGTCGCGGTCGCACATGCGGAACTTCACGCCACAGCCCACGCGCAGGCGCACGAACTGCACCAGTTGCTGGAGATTTCTTCGGAACTCAGTTCGAGCAGCGATCTGGAACATTTTCTGCAGGCATTCGTGGTGCGAGCGGCCGATTTCCTGGGCTATGGGCGTTGTTTCATCGCGCTGCTGGAGGATGACAAGTTCCGCGTTCGCTACGGCGTCGAGCGCGGCGAGTCGAAGCGCGTGGAAGTGCCGTTTCCCGAGGGCGTGGCCACTCGGACCCTGCGCGCCAAAGAGGTCTTCTGGACCGATGACGCTACGCAGGTTCCGGGAGTCAACATCGAGGCCATTAGCGCGTACAAAGTACACCAGTTCCTCTCCGTGCCATTGCTCGGCACCAGCGGCCAGGTGCTCGGGATGTTCGGAGTGCTCGACCGTCTTGACGGCTCCGGGATTGGGCAAGAGGACATTCGGCGGGCGCGCGCGCTTTCGAATCAGGCGGCGGTGGCGCTGGAAGTTGCGCGCAATCTGCATCTCTCGGAGCGGCACCGTCGGCGCGCCGAGGCGCTGATTGAACTGGCTCGCGAGATGGATGGCACGTTGCGGCTGCCGGAGTTTGCGCGCCGGTTCGTTGGCCGCTGCGCCGAGCTGACTGGATCTCGCGCTGGCTTCCTGGCCGTGCAGCATGAGGGACAATGGCAACTGGTTACGCTGCGTTCGGATGAGGCCGTTGTCGTGGCGGCTCCGACGATGGGTAGCCCTGATCTCTCGGGAGGCTGGACGGCCGTCCCTGCTGCTACGAATCCGCCGGCTGACCGTGGGCTAGACCGAGGCCTTGACCGAACTCTGGGAACAGCTCTGGGAGAATTTGTTTCGCGACATCCGGAGCCGGTGGTGTCTGGTTCAGTCGGCGAGTTGCTGGGCCCAGCTGCTTCGTCTGGACTCGGATGGTCCGACTGCACGCTTGTCCGCCTGCCTGGTGGGGACGGCCAGTTGGCTGGGCTTCTGGCGCTCTCGGGACGTTCCCGTCCACTCGATCAGGAAGACCGCGTCTTTCTAGAAACGATGGCCGGTCACGCCGCAATGGCGCTCGAAAACGCCCGCCTCTTCACCCGCATCGAACAAGCGAACCGGCACTGGATGGAGATTTTCGACGCCATCACCGATTTCATCGTGGTGCACGACCACGCGGGGAAAGTCCTGCGCATCAATCGTTCACTGGCTTCGATGATCGGCGTGAAGCCGTCGGAACTGATTGGCGTGGATATGCGCGCTCTCCTGGCATTGAACAGCGAAGTCGCGACCCATGCCTGCCCGTTCTGCCGGGCCATGGTCGATGAGAATGACGAATTCGCGCATCCCGTCTTCGATCGCACGTATCTGGTTTCGACATCGCGCGTGCATGGCGCGAGTGATGAGGGCCTGCAAACCATCCACGTGCTGAAGGATATTTCAGACCGGCGCGAGGCGGAGCGGCGTTACCGCGAACTCTTCGACAACATCCAGGAAGGCTTGTTCTTCAGCACGCCGGGCGGCCGGTTTGTGGAAGTAAATGATGCCATCGTGCGCATGCTGGGATATGAAAGCCGCGAGGAATTGCTGCAGATCGACATTCCCACCGAACTCTATTTTTCGATCGAGCAGCGCGACCGGCATTCCGAGATATTGAAGGAGAACGGCCACCTGCGCAACTTCGAGGCGACGTTGCGTCGCAAGGACGGTTCTCCGATCCACGTTCTGATCAATGCTTTCGGAATGTACGACAACCTGGGGCGCCTGCAGCAGATTCGCGGGTTGATGCTCGACGTGACCGGTTTGCGGACTTATCAGTCTGAGTTGCACCGCGAACGGGATTTCTCCGGGAAGATTCTGAGCAATACGCAGAGCCTGATTCTCGTTGCCGACACCGCCGGCCTCGTCAGCTACGCGAATCGCCGATGGTACGAGGCCGGATTCGAGCAGCGAGACCTGCTAGGGCATCCCCTGATCGACTTGGCGGCGCCCGGATTTGGTAGTCAACTCGCCGATGCGCTGCAGCGCACCTTGGACGGCCAGCAGGTCGACAATCTCGAGTTGGAAGTCAAACGGGGCAACGGCGCGGCGGGAAAGTTCTCGGCCAACCTCAGCCCCATGCGCGACGAGCAGGGAAACATTACCAGCATCGTCGTCGTGCTGACCGATATCACCGACTCCGCTGTGTTGCGCGACAAGTTGGTGCATGCCGAAAAGATGGCTGCGGTAGGGCAGTTGGTGGCCGGCGTGGCTCACGAAGTAAATAATCCTCTGACCGCGATTCTCGGCTTTGCGGATTTGCTGATCGAGAGCACCGATTTGCCGGAGACGGCCCGCAAAGATCTGCGTGTGATTCTGCAGGAGGCGCAGCGGACCAAGCAGATCGTGCAGAATCTGCTGAGTTTTGCGCGACAGATGCCGCCACAGCGCAGCGCAGTCCAGTTGAATTCCATTCTGCGGCGGACCATGCAGTTGCGATCGTACGACTTCCACAGTCACGGCATCGAGGTCATCGAACATCTCGACGAGGATCTTCCCGAGGTCATGGGCGACGCCCACCAGTTGCAGCAGGTCTTTCTCAACATTTTGAATAACGCGTACGACGCTGTGCACGAAGTTGGGCGTCCGGCGCGGATCGAGATCATGTCGACCAAGGCGGGAGATGTGGTGGAGGTTTCGTTCCGCGACAACGGCGACGGAATCTCGCATCCAGACAAAGTCTTCGATCCGTTCTTCACGACAAAAGAAGTTGGGAAGGGAACGGGCCTCGGACTGAGCATCTGCTACGGAATCCTGAAAGAGCACGGCGGCGATATTCACTGTCACAATAATGCCGGCGGGCAAGGAGCGACGTTCATCGTCCGCCTGCCGGCGAATCCGCACTCGGCCTCAATGGGTGTGGCCGCAGGAGTGTTAAAACCATGAGCCTACCAGCCCTCCAACCAAATCCTTTGCCGGTGCTGCTCGTCGAGGACGAGCCCGCCGTCATGGCGTATGTGCAAGCCGCTCTCGAGCGCAGCGGATATCCGGTGGTCTGCTGCGAGTCTGGCGTCGAAGCTCTTCGACTGCTCGAGAACGGAGCGTTCCTCGGTGTTGTCTCAGACATGCGAACCCCAGGCGGAGTCGACGGCGGCCAGGTGCATGCCTGGATCAAGATTCACCGGCCCGATCTCGCATCGCGCGTGGTGTTCATTACCGGAGATATTGCGAACGAGGAAACAGTCGCGACTTTGCGCGAGACCGGCGCTCCCTGCGTGGAGAAGCCATTTCGCGTGCAGCAATTTATCGATGTCGTCTCCCAGACGATGGGAAAGGCGCAGTGAGCAGCGTGGCCAATAAAGACGACCTTCGAATCCGGTTGCTGATCGTTGACGATGAGCAGACCATCCGCAAGTTGTGCGTCACGGTTGGCGAGGCGCTGGGCTTCGTCTGCCTCGAAGCCGACAGTGGCGACTCGGCGCTGGCTTTGCTGGAAGAGCAGGCGGCACACATGGTTCTCACCGACATGGTTATGCCGCACATGTCGGGCCTGGAATTTCTAGAGAAGGTGAAGAAGCTTCTGCCTCGCATTGAAGTCGCCGTCATGACCGGGCATGGATCGATTGAAACTGCGGTGCAGGCCATGAAACTCGGCGCCTACGACTACATCACGAAGCCGTTCTCTCCCCTGGAAGAGTTGCGGTTGTTCCTGCGGCGCATGGCGGAAAAAGTTCGCCTGGTGGAGGAAAACGAATTTCTGCGCCAGCGCATGGACTCGGAAACCGCGGTGCACGGGATCGTCGGATCGTCGGCCAAGATTCAAGACGTTCTGCGCATGGTGGCGCGGCTGAAAGATACGCGGACTCCCGTGCTGATCTATGGGGAAAGCGGAACCGGGAAAGAGCTGGTCGCGCGTGCAATGCACTTCCGTGGCGCGTTTGGCAGCCGTCCGTTTGTGGCCGTCGATTGCGGATCGCTCGTGCCAACATTGATCGAGAGCGAACTCTTCGGCTACGAAAAAGGAGCGTTCACCGGCGCGCTGAAATCGAAGCAGGGATTATTTCAGGCCGCCGACGGCGGAACGATCTTTCTCGACGAAGTCGGCGAACTGCCTCTGGAGTTGCAGGCGAAGCTGCTGCGCGTGTTGCAGGAGAAAGAAGTCCGTCCGGTGGGCAGCAACCAGCGGGTGAAGGTCGACGTGCGCGTCATCGCCGCGACAAACCGCGATCTGGAAGCCGCCTACAAGAACGGAACGTTCCGCAAGGATCTCTACTTCCGGTTGAATGTCGTGACTCTGTACGTGCCGGCGTTGCGCGAGCGGCGCAGCGATACGCCGATGCTGGTGCACTGGTTCCTCGAGCGCTACGCGCCCGGGTCGGAGATCCATGTTTCGAGCGCGGCCATGAAATCGTTGATGCAATACGACTGGCCGGGCAACGTGCGCGAACTGGAAAATTGCGTGGAGCGAGCGGTCGCGCTAGGCAACGGGCACGTCATTGATCTTGGCGATCTTCCCCCATCGATTGCCGGAGGGGCCAGCATCACGGGGACGCCGGTGCCGCAAGCAGTGAGGACCGCGGTGCTCGATCCCGATCTGGCCGCGGCCGCACCTCCGCTTCCGGCACAGCCGCATGGGCCGCTATCCACCACCGATCTGGAAGATATTGAACGCGCCACGATTCAACGCGTCTTCGAGCAGGTAAACGGTGACAAGGCGCTGGCTGGGCGCATGCTCGGCATCAGCCGCGCGACACTCTATCGCAAGCTGAAACGTTACAACATCAGCGGCGCCGGGTCGTCCGGATCGTCAAGCCATACGCTGCAGTAGCGGACGTTGCGAGGGGACCACCAACGTAGCGCCGGCGTCTCGCCGGTTGTCGGGATGGCGTCTCCGCCGCGTAGCAGAGCCACCTCGGTCATCCGCACAGCCAATCAAACTTGCAGTGATTTCAGGTAAGGAACGCTCGCCTTCATCATGTCGAGATTCATTTCGACGAAGTAGTTCTTGATGCCGCCGGTTTTCGCGGCGGTGAAGATCTTCTTCCAGTCCAAAGAGTCTTGCCCCACCGGCGCGATTTTCTTCGTTGCGGCGTTCCACCCCTGCACGTGCATCGAGATGAAGCGGCCGGGATATTTCATGAAATACTCCGCGGCATCATAACCCTGGCTGATGGTCGATACCTGGAACTGGAATTTCACGAACTTCGGATCGAGCAGACCAAAGAGCACATCGTAAGTGCGCTTGCCGTCGACCATCGAGAGTTCAAAGCCCTCATTGTGCAGGCCCTGCTGAATGCCCGCTGCGGCGGCCTTTTCGCCCATCTTGTTGTATTCGTCGGCGGCTCGCTTCACGTCATCCATCGTGGGATTTTTTGGGCCGTCGAGACTTGCCACCAGCATCTGCGTCAGACCGACATCTTTCGCCCACGCGATCGCCCGGTCCTGATCTTTGCGGAGTTCGTCCAAACCGAAGTGAGAGCTGATGCACGAGAGCCCGGCGTCGCCCAAAATCTTCCGCAGTTCGGCTCCTTTATATTTCGCGAGTCCCCCGAAGTCGTTGTCGGCATAGCCAACGGGCGAGCAGAGTTCGATCGACTGAAATCCCGCGTCGGCAAGCTGTTTGAGCGTGCCGGGAAAATCGGTGGCGATCATTTTCCGTACGGGCCAGGTCTGGCATCCGATGGGCATTCCCAGCGGGTTGGCGCGAAGTTCGAACGCGCCGGCGGAAAGAAATCCTGCCGCTGCGGCGCAGGTCGCCGCAGTCTGTATGAATTCACGTCGCGAAATCGCAGACATTTGAAATCCTCCTTCGGTTCGATCTAAAGTTCCCAACCCTTGCGGCGCTCCGGAGCGACCATCTTCTGGGCGGCGTCGGAATTTGTGATCTTCAAGTTATTACGATCCCAGTTGAGCTTTTCGCCGATGCGGTTCGCCACGTTGCCAAGCAGCAAAGTTTCAGTGACCACTCCTTCAAACTCGAAATTGCCCCCTGGCTTTACTTTGCCGCCTTTGCAGGCGTCGAGCCATTCGCGTTCGTTGCCGGGCGAGCGGGGCAGAGTTTTCGGCGGGGGTTGAAAGGCGTCCATCTTCGACTGTGGGATGAGCTTCGGATTGCCGCCGTTGAAGCTGCACAGGATCTTTCCGGTGTCGCCGACGAAGAGCAGGCCTTCATCTTCCTCGCCGTCGCCTTTGAGCGGACGCCCGTCTTCGAGTTCGTCCGGACGCGCGGGTTTCAATCCACCGTCGTACCAGTTGAACTTTACCGGAGGCATGTTGCCGCGGGCGGGAAAGGTGTAGCGAACGATCGAGGCCTGCGGATAGGTCTCGGCGTAGCGATCCGTCGAACTGCACTCGACACTCACTGGCGCATCGAGTTTCAACACGCGGAAAATTGTATCGAAGCTGTAGGAGCCCATGTCGCCGAGCGCGCCGCAGCCGAAGTCGGCCCATCCGCGCCAGACGAATGGCAGATATACGTGGTTGAAGGGACGCTCGGGCGCCGGGCCAAGCCACAGATCCCAATCGAGGCCGGCAGGAACCGTTTCGGTTTCTTTTGGCCGGTCGAGACCTTGCGGCCAGAACGGACGGCTCGACCAGTTGCTGACTTCGCGCACTGGACCGATGACTCCGGCCCAAATCCATTCGCAGAGCAGGCGAGTGGCTTCGGATGCCTGGTTGGCGACCGCAATCTGCGTCGCGACGCCTGTCTGCTTGGCGATTTCCGCCATGCGCCGCGCTTCATAAATTGTGTGGGTCAACGGCTTCTGGCAGAAGACGTGTTTCCCCTTCTTCATCGCCGCGACCGAAACCGCCGCGTGAAGATTGTCAGTGGTACACACGACCACGGCGTCCACATCTTTCTGCTTTTCGAGCAATTCGCGGAAGTCTACGTAAGCGGCGCAGCCGTGATACTGTCCCGACCGCTGCTGCGCGGCGTAGTAGCCGTCGACGATCTTCTGGCAAGGTTCGCGTCCAGCCACGCCGCTGGTGACATTGAGAGTGTGGCTCAACTGAAGCGGCTGGTCGGGGCTGAGCCAATCCCAGCCATTGCTGACGCCGAGCAATTTGCTGACGGAGTTGCTGAACTCATGCGTGGACCATTGCGGATAATTCGCACCCGTCTGATTGCAGTCACAGACCGCGACCCCCTGCACGTCGGGCTCGCGCAGAAAGTGGAGCATGACCCGCAAACCCTGGGCTCCGACGCCGATGAAGGCGATGTTGACTTTATCGCTGGGCGGAACATAACCCACGCCGCCCAACACGCGGCGGGGAACAATTGCGAGTCCAATCGCGGCCGCTGCAGTTTGTCCCAGGAACTTGCGCCGTGAAACCGCGCCTGCCGAAACGCGAGACCGAAGCCGATTTTTCACTGTTCCTCCTTCGCCGGATTCCAGATCATATTGCTATTTGTCCGCAATTGTAACGATTCACTAGAGCACGGTATAACCCGATACTCTAAACCTCATTGCGGCCCTCGTGTGCAAAAGTTTGTGGTTGCTAGAATTGCGGCAAAAAGAAATCTGACCTGTCTGTCGAAATCGCCGATCTTCGCGCGTCATTGTAGTAGCAGAACAGACTTACCCAAATTCAGGATGGAGATTGCAGATGAGATACATGTTGATGGACTACGTGAATGAGTCCGGTTGGCCCGAGTTGACCAGGGCTGAGCAGGAACGCTGGCTGGGCGCCTACCGCGCCTACATGGAGGCCATGACGAACGCGGGCGTGCTGCAAAGCAGCGGCGGGCTGCATGGCACGTCGGCGGCCACGACGGTCAAAGTTGCGGACGGCAAGACCCAGGTTCTCGATGGACCCTATGCCGATACCAAAGAGCAACTGGGCGGCTTTCACATTATTGAGGTGGCCAATCTTGATGCCGCCATTACGTGGGCGGCCCGCTCCCCAACGGCGCTGCACGGCGTGGTCGAAGTGCGTCCCATGAGGGAAGGCACGCTGCTCACGCGCGACATCAATCAGATGATCAAGCCGGCGTGAATGCTGCGCGCCTCGGCCCCACAAACATAATGAGATTCAGACTATAAGGAGAAGAATATGAGGAAACTGCTGGTTTTCAATCAGGTGTCACTCGATGGATTCATTGCCGACTTAGGCGGCGATATGAGCTGGGCCCACAAGATGGATGCGGAGTGGAATGCCTTCGTTTCCGAAAATGCGAAGGGTGGCGGCGAACTGTTGTTCGGTCGAGTCACGTACGAAATGATGGCAAGCTACTGGCCGACGCCGATGGCGGCGAAGAACTCTCCGGTGGTCGCCAAGGAGATGAACAGCTTGCCGAAGGTCGTCTTCTCGCGAACCCTCGACAAGGCTTCATGGAGCAATACCAGGCTCGTGAAGGGCGATCTGGTGGAGGAAGTACGAAAGATGAAGAGTTCGGCTGGACTGGATCTGGTGATCTTCGGCAGCGGGAGCATTATCTCTCAGCTGGCACAGGCTGGCCTGATTGACGAATACCAGCTCGCGCTCAATCCGATTGCCTTGGGCAAAGGCAGGGCGATGTTCGACGGCATCAAAGACAAATTGTCGTTGAAGCTGAAGACGTCGCGAACCTTTGGCAATGGGAATGTCTTTCTTTCCTACGAACCAATCGCGTGATGGCCGATGGCATGAAAGCGAACGGGGCTAGTCCGCAGTCGCGCGAGGCGGCGGAAGCGGTGGCGCGCCGCAGTTACGGCAAACTGGTTGCCTTTCTGGCGGCGCGCACGCGCGATGTGGCGGCTGCGGAAGACGCATTGTCGGAGGCGTTTGCGGCGGCATTGGCGGATTGGCCCCGCACCGGGTGCCCGGAAAATCCTGAAGCATGGCTACTAACGGTCGCTCGCCGCAAGGTGATTGACGCCGGTCGGCGCCAGCAGAGCGCTGAGATGGGCGTGGAGGAGTTGCGGGTGATGGCCGAAGGGCTTGGCGCGGCTGCGGAGGAGGCGGAGATCCCCGACCGGCGGCTCGCGCTGATGTTCGTTTGCGCGCACCCAGCGATCGAAGCGAGTGTGCGCGCGCCGTTGATCCTGCAAGCTGTGCTTGGATTCGATGCGGCGGCAATCGCTTCGGCCTTCCTTATCTCTCCGGCGACTATGGGGCAGCGCCTGGTGCGCGCGAAAAACAAGATCAGGCAGGCGGGAATTCCGTTTCGTATCCCGCAGCGCGAAGAGCTCCGCGAACGCCTCGACGCCGTCCTGGGTGCGATCTACGCGGCCTTCGCCGAAGGCTGGACTGACGCTGCCGGCACCGATGTGGCGCGCCGTGATCTCGCGGAGGAAGCGATATTCCTCGGGCAGGTCGTAGTCCACTTGCTTCCCGACGAGCCCGAGGCGCTCGGACTGCTCGCCCTCATGCTTCACGCGGAAGCGCGGAGGCCCGCGCGGCGGAATTCGCAGGGAGAATATGTCCCCCTTGCCGAACAGGACTCGAACTTGTGGAATTCGCAGATCCTGTTCGACGCCGAGTCGCTCCTTCGGCGGGCCGTCGCCATCGGATCGATTGGCCGCTATCAGTTAGAGGCCGCGTTGCAGTCGGCGCATGTGTATCGCTGCCGGACGGGGCGCGCCAATTGGGCGGAGGTTCTCCAGCTCTACGACACGCTGTTTGCGCTGACCGCGTCGCCGGTCGTGGCGATCAATCGCGCGCTGGCGGTCGCGGAACTCCAAGGTGCCAGAGCGGCTCTCGACGCGTTGCAATCGGTCGCCAGTGATGGACGGGTCACGCAATATCAACCTTATTGGGCAGCGCGCGCCGAGTTGCTGGCCAAGACTGGCGCGTCGGATGACGCGCGGCAGGCATACGAGATCGCCATCGGGATGGAGCGCGACGCGGTCGTCCGCCAATTCCTGCAGCGGCGCCAGTCGGGTCTGGCGTCGGATATCCCGCGGACCAAAGCCTCAGACGCCGTTAATTTTTGGTGAGACGGATGTCTCACGATGAGACTCCCGACCTCGCACGGCTCAAGCCGAGGATGCTGAACCCATCCTAACCCACTGAAAATGCGCTCACCTGAGTGCTAGTCCTTCCGTTCCCAGATTTGGCTGCCGCGTTGCTCCTTCTTCTTGCGAACCGCGGCTCTCGGCTCCCCACAGCTCTTCCTAACCGGGAAGAGGGGGAGCCCAACCGCATTTTGATCGGGCAGAACGAGTCTGGGCTAAACGAGTCTGGGTAAGGGGGCATTTCATCCGCTTGGCGCAACAAGCCACAGCAACGGGACGCGCAACGCAAAACGCCAGCACGGTAGCTGGACTGGCCCGCTTTTTTCCTGAGGCCACGCCCGTTCGTATTCCGGTTCAACTTGCCCGCACGCTGCAGCCCGCCGACTCCTCTGCGGCAAATTTCACCGAGAGTACCGTCATTGAGTTCGGCACGCCCCGGGAAGTTCTGTTTGCCTGCAACACTCCGCTGGAGTTCGCCGACATTCTGCGGCTGCGGAACTCCGACGGTTCGCTCGATATCGAGGCCTCGGTGGTCGCGGTGCAGTATCACCCCGGCCGGACGATCGTGGCCGCGCGTTTTGTGGGAGAGGTACCCAACTGGATTGTGAAACCATGACTCCATCCACACCTGTGCAAGATCTCGCCACCCAATGGAAGTTTGCCTGCCGGCTGTATCCCATTTACTTCGAACTGGCGCGTGAGTTCGCCATCGACGTGCAAGCCTCCCCTGATTTGGAGGCCGGCGTCGAAACGCCGGGCAAAGAGGCCGTCGAGCAGGCGAACCGCTGGCTCGAAGAAATGGACCAGCGCATCCAGGTGCATCAGTTGCGCCAGTTCCTGCAGACGAACTCCGCTGTCAATTCCGACGCGATTCTGATCCTGTCGCAACATTTCCTGGCGAAGACGCAGAAGACCGACGCGATTCGCGACAAGATTGATTTCCTGCTCGTACAGTATTTCAGCCAACTCGCGCCCTCCGGACTGGACGACGGGGACGTCGATCTCGCCTACGTCGCGCAGTCGCTGGAGCCCATTCTGGGCGAAGTGGAGCTGAAGGCTCCGCTATGGCTGAACGCGCTCGACCGCGTACTGGAAGCGGCGCGGCGCTGCCGCTCGCTCGACGAGCTTCTGCATGGAGGCGTCCTCGAACAGGGACGCAAGGCTAAAGCCCAGGCCGGCGAGTTGTTCTACATGCCGGTCGCGCTGACGGCCTTCACCCGCTTCGGATATCTCATGCGCCGCGCCTTCTTCCGGCTGATGCTGGGCGATCTCAACATTATTCTCGACGGGCTCACGGAACTCGAAGACAAAGGCGTACAGACCATCGACTGCCGGCGCGCGCAGTTTTCCGCGCAGGAACCGATCATCCGGCTGCGCATGATTTGCCAGTCGTGGAAGGTGATGTTTCAGGCTGAATATTCCTCAGGTTCGCCTTTGCGGATGCTGGTCGACCTGCGCGCCTCTGTCGAGCATGCGCTCGGACGCGGCAAAGCGCCCGACGCCGCCAAAGGAACGCCGGCAACTGTTACGAAGCCGGCTGCAGCTGCGAAGCCCGCGACCGCTGTGAAGCCGAGTGCGGCGGCTGCGAAGCCCGCGCCGGCTGCCGCGAAAGCGGTTGCGGCTGCGGGAGCGAGTGCGGCGGCCAAAGCCGTTCCGAAGCCTGCCGCGGCGCCCAAGGCAAAGGCTGCTGCGCCGGCCGATGCGCCCGAGTTTGAAGTTTCGTCGACACCCGGATGGGATCCCGATTCCTCCGGAAAGAAAGGCTAGGCCTGTTCGTAGAAGTTTGAATCCTGGCAGAGCAGGGAATCGCCCTCCAGAAGTGACCAAGGAAAAGTTCGCGCGTGGAAACTCCGACCGTACTGATCATCTCCGACGAAGTTGATTTCTCCCGGCGGATTACCGCGCGCTGGCAGATGGAGCGTCATGTTCCGACGTTCACTCTGCTGAGCGGCGAATTGTGGCCGCGCTTTGCGGTCGACGTATTTGATGTTGCCATCGTCGGGCAGTTGCGGCGCGACCTGCTGTCGGTGGTGCTTGAGCCTTTGCACTCGACCGGCCAGCCGATTTTTTGTGTTTGCCAGGACGCCACGACGGCCCAGCTGATACGCGAACGCTGGCCGCGTGTTTCCATCCTGCGCCCCGGCGATTCACTGGACACGCCGCACTGGCTCGAGACGCTGGTTCTGGCTGCGAGCGAAGCGGTGCACCGATCTCGATCGGAAGCTCGGGCGCGCGCGGCGGAAATGTCCTGCGCCATGCTCGAGCGCCACGCCATGCTCGGCCGCTACATGCTGGAAATGCGGCATAGCCTGAACAATGCGCTCACTTCGGTGCTGGGAAATTCGGATCTGCTGCTTCTGGAGCCGGGCAGTCTCTCCGCGCAGACTCGCGCTCAGATGGAGACGATTCGCAATATGGCGCTTCGCATCCACGAAATCATGCAGCGCTTCTCGTCGTTGGAGAAGGAAATGAACGTAGTCGCGAGGCAGGCGGAAAATGATTCGGGAAAGTCGTATGCCGCAGCAACAGGCAGTCACTGAGAACTGAGAACTGGTCCTCCCCTTGGTAAGGCGCCGATCCGAACTTGGTTCGGCTTAGATGAAAGTTGCGAGCCCCCGTTGGGGAAGGATCTATGCATAAACTGATGGCGGGTTACACCATCCTCGAGCACGAACTCTCCGAGTTGCGCCTGCTGGTCGAGCGCCAGACGGGCATTCTGCTCGACTGCCCGAATAGCGCACTGGCCGCGCATGTTGCCGAGTACCTCGAGAAGCACGATCTGGAGTCTCCGAGCATTTTGTTCGAACGCCTGCGTGCTTCCGACCGGGATCCAGCCGCGCTGCCGGGATTTTTGGACGGCATCCTCAACGTGAATACCGGATTCTTCCGTCATCCCGGCGCGTTGAACGCGCTGGCCCGCCAAGTGATTCCGCAACTCTACGCCCGCAAATCAGAGGACGGACCGTGCACGCTCCGCATCTGGAGCGCCGGCTGTGGCACCGGCGAAGAGCCTTACTCCATCGCGATGGCATTGTGCAACACACCGCCGAGTGGAAATGGCAATGGCGCGAGCAACGGCTCCAGCAACGGAAACGGCAGCAAAGAAAAGAACGGGGTCGCGCGCACTGGTGGCGGCGTGGCCGAGAGTTCGGTGCCGCCGGCCGCGCAAGCGACGAAAGACTGGTCGGTTCACATCGTGGGCAGCGACCTGTTGCCTTCGGCCATCGAAGTTGCCGAGCGCGGCCTGTATCCCCAATCGGCATTGGCGGGCTTGCCTCCAGCAACGATCCGGGCATGCTTTTCAAAGATCGGCAACGCGAACGGCGGACAGAACGCGGGGCTGGAACCCTCGCAGAGCATCGCTACGAACGCTTGGGGCAGCGGTGCGAACGCATCTTCGAATAATGGATCTGGGACGAATGGATCTGGCAATGGTTCGAGTAATGGCTCAAACAACGGTGCGAACAACGGATCGTCCCACGGAGCGCACCTGTTGGTGAAGCCACGCCTGCGCAGCCTGGTCACCTTCAACACAATGAACCTGACCAAGCCGGTTTACATAGGACGCTTCGACTGCATCTTCTGCATGGACGTGCTTCCACATCTTTCCCGCGTCCAACGCACCGCGCTCATGGAACGCCTGCACTTGTATCTCGAGCCCGGAGGATACCTCTTCCTCAGCCAGACGGAAAAACTCTGTGCCCCGAATCTCAACTTCCGCTCGGAAACCTTCGACGGCTACACCTTCCACCGCAAGCCGATGGCAGCCAGCGCAGCCTATGGACGGTAGCATCATCGAGTCGGGGTCACTAAAGCACGCCTGCGAGTGCTCACTACCTGCCAGTTGCTACCCATTTCCCTTGCGATAGCTCGTCACAACCGGCCGCGGAAAGTAGGGCAAAGGTTCGTTGCTGACGATGGCGCGAGGATTGTTATCGACCAACGCGTCGGCAATTTCATCTCCGCAGATTTCGGCGGCAGCCTCGCGCGCCCGCGAAAGAATGGCCACGCGCTTTTCTGTATCGTGCGCATCCGTCGCCAGCACGTGCACGGCCTGATACTCGAGCAGTCGTTGCGCGGCGCGACGTGTCCGTTCTCCCCAGAATCCCGTGAGAGCCGAACCCGTTACCTGGATGACCACGCCCTGCTCGGCCCACTCCACCACACGCTGCGGATTTTCCCGCAGAATCGGATTGCGCTCCGGATGCGTGATCACCGCGGTAATTCCGCAGTCGCCGAGTTTGAGGAAGCAATCCGTCGTCTGCGAAGGCACGCTGTAGTTGCTCAACTCGACCAGCATGTAGCGCGTGTCGGCGATCGCATAACGCGCCGGATTGGCCAGCACGTCTTGCATGTTGTCGTAGGAAAGATGGAAGTCGCATCCCAGGCTCAGTTGCGGAGACTTGCCTATCAGTTCCTGCAGATGCTTGACGAGTCCCTTCAGATATTCGCGGTCATAGTGATAGCGGTCATTGGCATGTGGCGTCGCAACCATGTGCGTGATGCCGTCGGCCGCCGCCGCGCGGCACATGGCCACCGAAACGTCCCAGGATTTCGCGCCGTCATCTACTTCCGGGAGAATGTGTGAGTGAATATCGACCACGATTGTAGGAACACAAAGACGCCACCGGGGTTGCGTCCTATTCCGATTTAATCAGATTCACCTGCAAAGGCCAAGCGGTGCCGGGCGAGTTCCGGCGCTGCTGCCAGGATGCTTTGAGGCGGGGAGAGAAAGCAGCAGAGACTCCATAATCTTAAAAGCGAAACACAATCCCGGTCGCAATTCGCGCATTCAGCTCGCGATATCTGTACGTCAACTGGTTGTCGTGGCTGGAAAATCCGTTGTGGAATAGATCTGCCTGGCCCCGAAGTCCAAGGTGTTTCGTCAAGTAAAAGTCGATGCCGCCGCCGAGAGCATACGAGAAGGAGTTGGCGGAGGTCGCAACGCACTCCGGCTGAGGACATCCGCTCGGCTGAGGATATCCGATGTGTGTGACCCCCAGCAGGACGTGCGCAAATGGCGTTACTCTCGACAACGGCACCGAGACCTGAGGGCCAAACAAAAAGCTGTGGCTTCGTGCGCTCACGGTCAGGCCTCCGAGACCGGGATAAGTGTAACTTGGATAATATCCCGAGACATCCGCCACGAAGCTGAGCAACCGGGCAGCTCTAAAACTGGCGGAGGCATCCCACCCGTTCAGGATGTGAGTGCTGCCATCCGCGAACGTACCGGTGAAATCGCTGGTCACAAGCGAGTAGCCGCCGAATACGACGACCCGATCTGGGGAAGACTGGCCCAGGTTGAAGCCGCACAACAGGAAGAGAGTTGAAATGACTGGGAAGAGTCGCCCCATGGAGTCCTCCTGGAAGGTATGCTCCTCCGTCTGACTCAGACGCAGCCCGCCGAGTTGTATGGGATAGCTGTTAACTTCGACGGAATCTTGAAGCTCGGAATGTTCAGCTACTCCGTCCGTACCGCTCCCCAATAAACTCCGCAATCCCCGCATACGCCTTGGTCAGCGTCGCCTCGTTCGGCAAGAACACAATGCGGAAATGCTGCGTCCCCGGCTTCTGCCCGAAGCCCGACCCGTGCACGACCATGACGTGCTTCTGGCGAATGAGTTCCTTCACGAACACTTCATCGCTCTCAGGGATATCGATTTTGGGGTAAGCGTAAAAAGCTCCTCGCGGCGCAACGCAACTCACCCGCGGAGTCGCTTCACACCATTTCTGTGTGAGATCGCGTCGCGAACGCAACTTGCGCTGCACCTCGACAAGATGATCCTGCGGGCCCTCGAGCGCCGGCTTGATCGCATACTGTTCCGGATGATTCGCGCACAAGCGTCCGCGTAGCAGGCGGTGAATGCCTTCGTTATAGCGCTTGATCGCGGCCGCATCGCCCGAGACGATGCCCCATCCGATGCGCCATCCCGGCACCAGATAGTTCTTCGACATGCCTCCGAAGGTGATGCAAGGCACATCGGGTGCCACGGCGGCGAAAGCGATGTGCGGGCTGTCATCGATAATCAGCTTGTCGTAGATCTCGTCGGCGAAGACTACAAGATTGTGCCGCCGCGCCAGTTCCGCCACCTGCTCCAGCATGCCCCTCGTGCAAAGCGAGCCCGTGGGATTATTGGGATTGATGAGCACGATCCCGCGAGTGCGCGGCGTAACCTTGCGTTCAATGTCGGCGATCTCCGGTTGCCATCCGTCGTCTTCGTTCAGGTCGTAAGTGTTCAAGGGATTGCCCAGCTTGCACAAAATCGCGGAGTAGAGCGGATAATCCGGACGCGGAGTCAGCAGGTCGTCGCCGGGGTTCATCAGCGCTGTAATGCAGGCGTCGACGGTTTCGCTGACTCCGGAGGTGACAAAGACATCGCGGACGGTCGTGATCCCCTTGCGCTCCGCCTCACCGCGGATCGCTTCCAGAGCTTGCGGAATGCCAGGGGATGGGGCGTACCCGTTCTTGCCGTCGCGCATCGCCTTGTAGACCGCTTCGATGAGATGCGGCGGCGTTTGAAAGTCGAACGCCGGAGGATCGCCCAGGTTCAAGGGAAGGACCTTATGGCCCTGCCGGGTAATTTCGTCGGCGACACAGGCGAGGTCGCGAATCGCGTAACGGATATTTTCGAGCCGGGAGGCAGCGGAAATTTCGTGAGCTTGGCTGATGGAAGTCATGAAGGCCTCGCCGCGAGCGTTTCCAGCGCGGCTAGACGCTCATTCTAAATGCCCAGACACACGGGCAGCATAGAAATCTGCGTTCCGTACCTCGCGTAAACCTTCACCGCGAGTCTTCACTCTCTATTTGGGATTGAAAGAAAACACAACTTCTTCGAGCGTCTGGGCCGGGCCCGGAGCGTACTTCCAGTGCATCACCGCTTGCGCGGCGTACTGCGACAGCATAGGATTGCCGCCCTTCGGCTCTACCTTCGAGACATTTCCGTTGGGAAGAACCGTCGCTTCCAGTCGTACCTGTCCTTCGAAGTGACCATTCCTCAGGATGTAGGGATAGTCGGGTTCGACCATCACTACGACCTTACGCTTGGTTTTAGCGGGAGGGGCGCTCTGAGCTGTAGCACGTGAAACTGAGCCCGGTGCCAGGCAAAGCAGCAATGTCATGAAGGCAAGCAAAAGCCTGCCGCCGACGCCGCTCCAACTGCGGCAACTGCCATAAGAACAATTCGTCATCTGACGACTCACAGAGTGAGAGTTGAGACCGGGAGGAAAGCCCCACAGGAGACACGGTAGGCTGTTGATGTTGGACGGGCAAGATTACCAATGTACCCACCCCTAGGATAGGACGCTCAAATGAAACGGCCGAGGAGGCGCGATCCGACGGCAACCCGCCGCATTCGCTATCCTCGGCCCTCGAAATTTTCAGTCTTCCCGGTCGATCTGCGCCTTCTGCAGTTTGTCCGAATAATCGACGTACACCGACTTCCACTCGGTATAGAAGTCGATCGCGCCAATGCCGCCTTCGCGATGGCCATTGCCCGTAGCCTTCGTGCCGCCAAAGGGCAGATGAACTTCCGCGCCGATCGTCGGAGCGTTGATGTAGGTGATCCCGGCATACAAGTCGCGAATCGCCGAAAACGCCTTATTCACGTCCTTCGTATAGAGCGCCGACGACAGCCCGTACTCAATTCCATTGGCGATTTCGATCGCGTCGTCCAAATCGTCGCACGGAATGATCGAAACCACCGGCCCGAAAATTTCCTCCTGCGCAATCCGCATCTTCGGATCGACGTCGGTGAACACGGTCGGCTCCATGAACCAGCCATACTGATAGTCGCCTTTGTCGAGTCGATTGCCCCCGCATACCATCTTGGCGCCTTCGGTCTTACCAATCTCGACGTAGCTGAGATCAGTCTGAAGCTGCTTCTCGTTGATGGCGGGGCCCATCTGCACGGTTTCGTCCAGGCCGTTACCGACTTTCAGTTTCTTGGCGCGCTCAACCAGTCGGTCGACGAACTCACGGTAGACGCCTTTCTGCACGATCATGCGGCTGGTTGCGGTACAGCGCTGCCCGGTCGTGCCGAACGCGCCCCAGAGCCCGCCTTCAATCGCGAGATCGAGGTTCGCATCGTCGAGAACAATCATCGGGTTTTTTCCACCAAGTTCGAGCGAGCAGTGCTTGAAACTTTTCGCCGCGATGCCGCCAATAATGCGGCCCACGGCAGACGATCCCGTCAGCGAGATGGCGCGAACATCAGGATGCTCTGCCAACGGCGTTCCAACGTCGGCTCCGAATCCGCCCACGACATTTATGACGCCCTTCGGCAGCCCCGCGTCGGTCAGCGCGCGCACCAGATTAAACGTCGACAGCGGGGTATCCTGCGCCGGCTTGATCACGCAAGTGTTCCCGCACACAATCGCGGGCAGCAGCTTCCACGACGAAATCGCCATCGGGAAATTCCACGGAGTGATCATTCCGCATACGCCAATCGGTTGCCGCACCGCCATCGCAAACTTGTTCGGCATCTCCGACGGCACCGTCGGACCAAACAACCGCCGCCCTTCACCGGCGTTGTAGTAAGCAGCGTCGATCGCTTCCTGCACATCGCCGCGCGTTTCAGCCAGCACTTTGCCCATCTCGCGCGTCATGTCGCGAGAGTAGTCTTCTTTCCGCTCGATCAGAATTTCCGCCGCGCGAAAAACCATCTCAGCACGACGCGGCGCCGGAACCAGCCGCCACTTCGCAAATGCCTGCTTCGCGGCATCGACGGCGGCGTCGACATCAGCCTTGGCTGACTTCTGGAAGATGCCGACCAGGTCGCGCGTGTCGGCGGGATTGCGATTCTCAAACGTCTCTCCGGTCGAGGCCTCAACCCACTCGCCGTCGATAAAATTCTTAAAAACCTTGGTCGTCCCATAGCTCAAAGATTCCGGGCTGGTCAAAGTATCGGTTGCCATAATGTCTCCTGGGGTTTCTGAATATGAAGGCCCAAACAGTTGATGCTACAACCGGCGAAGAAGGTGCGGCAAGGAGGGGATGAGAGGCGAAGAGAAGAACAACTGCTGGACCCTGCTTTTTTTCGTCGTGAAATCTGTCAATACTTGCACGCCAGCAGGTTGACTGGATGTCGGGTCATCTTGACATATGTGTTAACTGTAGTTATAAGTAATGGTATATCTTATGGCCCCGGACGAATACAGTAAAGCGCTCGATAAGGCTCTTTCAGACCTGCAACAGCGGGTCCAGCAGCGCGACCTTTTGACTGCTGAAATCGCGGGTTTGAGGGAAACAGTTCGCGTGCTGTCGACGCTTGTGAGGATGCCCATTGATAAGCAGCGAGAAGTCGCGAGACTTCTCGCTCTGGCCGACTATGCAACTCCGAGTCTGACAGACGAGATCCGCGCTTTGCTGACTCGTGTCTCTCCAAAGGAAATGACCGCAATCGAGGTGCGGAATGCTCTCGAAGATAGCTCCAATTCGGAGGAATTTGCCAACTCTCTCTCGGCTTGCCACGCAGCGCTTAAACGGATGCTGAGCGATGGAGAGGTTGAACCGGGACCGACAAAAAACGGGAAAGCGAGCTATAAGCTCGTTCCTACCTTGGAATCGCAGGGGCTCAGCAATCTTTCGGCTCTGCACTTCATTCTGAGTGGGGGCATTAAGAAGAATCTCCCAGCCCCGTTTCCGAATCCTGGAGTTGGAGAGGAAGCCGTGCGCAAACCTGGGCCAGCCCCGCGCCCGCCTAATTGGGGGAAGAAATGACTTCAGGAGTACACTCCTCGCGACGGGAAGCTGATTTCGAACAGGCGGAAGAATATTTCCGGCTGCCGCATCCATCTCGTGAGGAGTGAGTTCAGTCCTAATATCGTTCGCTCGGGTGAACAAGAATGAAGAAATTCTGGCGAGGTCTCAGAGGGGCGGCCGAGGAGCACGAGCGACAAGACAGGGTCAGAGTCCGAAACGAGCAACTCCAAAAATTGCGCCACCTGTTAGATGTCGGCGGGCATGAAGCCGAGTCAGACTACGTGAAATTGTTGAAAGACTGGAAGCCAGGAATTACGAAAGAGGAATTGGCCTTGAGGATTAGGCAGTACCACGACGCCGTGAGTGAGCGGCAATCGCGCGATCGAGAGTCTCGCTAGACCTTTTGGCTGTCTTTCTGAATTCCTCGTCTGTCATCTTTTCTGCAGCCGAATCAATCAGTTCTCCGAAGCTATCCAACAGTTCATCCTCAGCGGATTTTTGTTTGCGCGTCGGCACGGTTGCCATGTCTGGTCCCTTTCTACGAGTATTATTGTTGGCCATACAGTGTACCGTAACGGTCAAAAAGCACTAGGTCATTTTACTTCGGTAACCTCTTAGATTACGAGAGGACGTGTCGGGATTCGCGTTAAGTCTCGTCTTTGCAATGCGACCACGATGGCCTTATTGACCCAAGGCTTGTGATTTACCGCCACCGTTTCAACCGCGGCCAGAAGCCTGCCCATGAATCAAACTTCTTTCCCCGGCAAATGTAAACGGAGATCTGTTGCTCCAGCGCCCATGGGTTAGGCGCCGACGTGCCCACATACTCCACATGATTCCAGTAACGCTCCAGAACTTCCCGGCGGTCATCGAGCACGATCATGCAATTCCCCGAATATCCGCGCGGTCCCCACAGAAACCACGTCTGGTGACCGCTCATCGACGCGGGTAAGCCGACGCGGCGGCCCAGAAAATCAATCGCGCCGGCCTGTCCATAATCTTGTGCGAAGATGCCGCAGTCCGGCCGCTCGTCCACGGGAATCCGATTCCACGCGACCGCCGTTTCATCCACGATCTCCTGCCATCCAAACTGATCTGCGTACCACTGTGGCAACGCGGCGCGGGCGTGAGAGTGCTCCATCACCGGAAGTTTGAACGGAAGCGTCTTCGTGTATTCCAGGAATCGTTCGGGCGAGAAAACTGGAATTACGATCGGCGCCGTATGCACGCCGCTCGCCAGCAGAACGATAACGATCACCGGCTTCAACCACTGCAGCCGCGGCCGGCCGCCCTCCTGATGCCCGCTCTCTGGACGACCGATCCCCGGACGATCCAGGGCGACCTCAATCATCACGGCCCCCGCCGCGAACAGCATGGGATACACCGGCGCCAGATAATAATTCTTGCCGTGCAGCACGAAGAAAACTCCGTAGCAGACCAGGTAGCACCATCCCAGCGCGCGGTAAGGCTTGAGCCGCGCCGAGAAAAGCAGGGCGAACAAACCGGTCAGCCAGATCGGCGCCGTCAACGGATTCACCAGCAGCGTCTGCTGAAAGAAATACGCTCCCGGTCCCAGCACCACGTCGCGCCCCTCAGCCCGAATGTTGTGCATCAGTTGCACAAACGGCCAGTCGTAATGAATGTTCCAGAGCAGGTTCGGCAGGAAAATCAAAAATACCGCCACGCCGCCCAGCCAAATCCATTTGTTCAGAAAGACCCGCCGCTGTGCAGTCAGCAGCAACCCCACGACAATTCCAAAGCCAAACAGCGCCATGGAATACTTGTTCTGCATCCCAAGACCCGCGAAGACGCCGAACCAAAGCCAATATCGCGGATCGTCTCGCTTAATCGCCAGGATCGCGAAATACGCGCAGGCCATCCATAGATTTGGCTCGAGGCAGTTCGTGCCGAGCAGGCTGCCATTCGACAAATACTGCAGCGCGATGACGGAACAGATCGCGCTCAACAACACCGCATAGCGTCGCCCGCCAAGCTCGCGGGCCAGCACCGCGGTCTGCACCACCAGCAACGATGACGCGACGGCCGGAATGAAACGAATCGCGCGCAGCGAATCTCCCAGCACTGCGCGGCAAATGTGAATCAGGAATGGGACCATCGGCGGCTGGTCGACATATCCCCACTGCAAGTGGTCGCCGCACGCGATGTAGTCGAACTCGTCGCGGAAATATCCGTAGCGATTGTTGAAGTAGATGTGAAAGATCAGCTTCGCGAGCGCGATCGCCCACACGATCGCCATGCCACTGGCGAACAGCGATTGCCGATTCTGGTTCGTAGTGGGGACGCTGGCGGAGGAGTTGGCCATGGGGACATCAAGAATAGCCGACCCGCCGGAATCGTGTCACGGCCTGACAGGTGCCGTCGGACCGTCCGGATAAAACTCGACGATGATAAAGTGCGCGGGATCGCGTCCCCGATTGGTCAGCGCAGAGGCGTTGGCCGAGGAAATCCACGCAGCGTCGCCGGAAGAATTTCGAATGCGGACGCCGCTCGCGGCCTTCAGATCGAGATCCGACACTGCAACCACAAGCTCCGCGTCTCGTTTTTCCGGAGCGGGCAGCGACTCGCCAGGTTGCAACGACACGTCGGCCACGATCGCGCCACCCAGAAACAGAGTCGCTCTCACGTATCCCGATGACAAGATGCTCCAGCCGATGTTAGGGTCGAGGAATTCGACAGTGATGGCGCGGTAGTCAGGGGGACGGTCATTGAGAATGCCGCCCGCAACTCCGCTGGCTTGCTGGGCGGGCGTCAGAAAGACGAAGCTGGTCTCGCCTTTGTGAACCTGGAAATGCGGAATCGGCGACTTGCCCTCATCCCACATGACGATTTCGCCATCCTGCAGAGGAAGGGAAATGAAACTGAGGTGGTGGCGCGCAAAAACCGACTCACCCGAATGCAAGGTCAAGGCGAAGACCCGCACCCGGTCGTTCTCCAGCAGCAAGCTGTAGTGCGGATCGGTGGCGAAATCGGCCGCGTTCTGAGCCACCGCCAGCGAAGCGGAAAGCAGCAGCACCGTCAAAATCGCCCATTTCATGCTTAAATTTTAGGCCACAGCCTGCCGGATGAAGGTAAAGAATTGTCTGATGGCATGTCTCGCTCCTATCGAAAAGCTTTCCCAGAAACTGGCGGGTGCCTCGCACTTCGGTAACCTCCCAAAGGGTCTCATGGGTTCTGCCGCGGTTTTCCATGTGCTACCGTTTTCTTTTACTGCACATTAACGAAGGCTTTCGGCCAAAGTGTCTTCCGCTAATCGCAAACCGGGAATCCACGTCGCGTGGACGACGGTCACATACCGCAGTGTGGCACTGCTGATCCTGGCAGGCGCCGCAGTATTGTTTATTGCCGCCCGGGTTGCGTTCCCACAGTTCACCCAGAACAGCATCAAGGCCGCTGACAACGTCGCCAGCAAATTGCTGGAGCGCGTAGCCGGCATTGCACCGCCGGTAGGGTCAGGCGTTTCCACGTCGCAGCAGGCGCATTTCACCGCGCTCGACGGCACCGTGCGCGTGAAGAAAGGTAATGGCAACAGCTGGCTTCCCGCCGACTACAACATCCCGCTGGAAAAGGGAGACGTGATCCAGACCGGCTCCGAAGGCATGGCCAAAGTTGTCTTCAACGACGGCACCAGCTACACCGTAAAGCAGGATTCGCTGATCGTGATCGAAGAAAACTCCGCCAACGATCAGCAGCAGACCAACGTCGCCGTGGCCGTAAGCACCGGAACCGTCGATCTTTCGACCGCGACCTACAGTCAAGGCTCAACCTCGCAGGTCAGAGTTGCCGGAGCTACGGCTCGACTGGCGCCGGAGTCGGCCGCGCAGGTCCATAACGATCCCAAGGGCGACCAGCACGAAATCCTGATCAAGAAAGGCGCGGGCGAAGTTTCGCGCAATGGAGAGACCGTCCAACTCGCCAACTGGGAGAAAGTCAGTTTCCAGGGGCCACAATCGCATTTAGAGAAGACCAAAGAGATTGGACAGCCGGTGTTGATCTCCCCGGCGAACATGGCTCCGCTATTCTCCTCCGGCGAGGCCACCAAAGACGTTGAGTTCTCCTGGACGAAGATGGCGAATGCAGTTGGTTACCGCCTGCAGATCTCCCGCAACCCTTATTTTTCTTCTACACTGGTCGATAAGAAGGTCACGACAGCAGCTGTCACGGTTACCGGCCTCGGCGAAGGCGCTTATTACTGGATGGTTCAGTCCTACGACGCGGCGGGCAAGGAATCAGTGGAGAGCGAGAAGAACCGCTTCACCATTATTTCCAAGGGCAAGCAGACCGAGGCTATCGATCTCGAACTGGATCCCTTTATTCAGCACGGGCACGTGATCGAGGTGACGGGCAAGACCCAGTCCGGTGCGCGCGTGATGGTTAATGGCAGCGAAGTCCCGATGATCGGCAGCGATGGCGGGTTCCACTATTTCACGCCGCCTCTTCCGGCTGGGGAAGCCGTGATTACCGTGACCGCACAAACCGCGCAGGGCGGCGTCAATACGCAACAGAAGAAGATCATTATTCAGTAGCAGGTTGCAGGGGTTGCAGGGTTTCGAAGTGCCAACAGGGGAGAGGGCGTACTTGCAGGCATGAAACCTGAACGTGAGCAGGGTGGCGAGGCATCCCGTAGAATATGGATAGCCATTCCAGCCCACAACAGAGAGAGTTATTTCGGGTGATCCGCAGGTGATCCCGGAAAGAGCTGCACTTTAGAAGAACGCAGGAACAATTTCGTCATGTCAAACAACGGATACTCCAACGGGACGCGCGCGCACAACCTCCGGTCGCTGTTCAGTATTTTCTCCAGCGACCTGGCCATCGATCTTGGCACCGCCAACACGCTCGTCTATGCGCGCGGCAAAGGCATCGTCGTCAACGAGCCTTCCATCGTCGCCATTAACAAAAACACCGGTGAAGTTGAAGCCGTGGGCAAGGAAGCGAAAGAGATGCTCGGCCGCACGCCGGGTAACATCGTCGCCATCAAGCCCATGAAAGACGGCGTCATCGCCGACTTCAAAGTCACCGAGAAGATGCTGAACTACTTCATTCAGAAAGCGCACAACCGCAAGATGCTGGTGCATCCGCGCATCGTGATCGGCGTGCCTTCCGAAATCACGCAAGTCGAAAAGCGCGCGGTCATGGACTCCGCCTATCGCGCGAAGGCGAGTGAAGTTCACCTCGTCGAGCAAGCCATGGTCGCCGCGATCGGCGCCGGTCTGCCCATCACCGAACCCAGCGGCAACATGGTCGTCGACATCGGCGGCGGCACCACCGACATCGCAGTCATCTCTTTGAGCGGCATCGTCTATTCGCGTTCCGTGCGTATGGCCGGCAATCAAATGGACGAAGCCGTCATGAATTACCTGAAGCGCAAATACAACCTGCTGATCGGCGAGCGCACGGCGGAACAGATCAAGATGGAAATCGGCTCCGCGCACCAGCTCGACAAGCCGATGACCATGGAAATCAAAGGCCGCAACCTGATCGAGGGCGTGCCCAAGACCATCACCGTCGACGACGGCGAAATCCGCGAAGCCCTCAGCGAATGCGTTTCGACGATCATGAATGCGATTCGCGTCGCGCTCGAACGTACGCCTCCCGAACTCTCCGCCGACATCAGCGATCGCGGCATCGTCCTCACCGGCGGCGGCGCGCTCCTGAAAAATCTCGACAAACGCATCCGCGAAGAAACTGGCCTGCCGGTTTCCATCGCCGACGATCCCCTATGCAGCGTAGTTCTGGGCACCGGCAAAATGCTCAGCGACTTCAAGCTGCTCAGAAAGATATCGATCGAGTAAGAAGCAGTTGCCAGTAACCAGTTGCCGGTTGCCAGTTCGACCATCTGGCTGCCTGCGACTCATCGCTCGCCACCGAACGCTGGCACGACAAACTGGCAACTGACAACCGGCAACTGGCAACTGCGTTATGGAATCTGTCCTTGGCCGCTATCGCAACCTGATCATCCTCGTAGGAGTGTTGTTTCTGCAGGTGCTCGGGCTGGCCACGCAGGTCCGGGAGGACAAGCGCGGCGGCAGTGACGCGCAAAACACCCGCCTCATCCGCATCTGGGTCGTCGGCGCTATCACTCCCTTCGAGCGCGGCCTGGTCTGGATTCAGGACGGAACCAGCAACCTCTGGCGCAACTATTTTTATCTGCGCGGCGTACGCGCCGAGAACCGCCAGCTCAAAGAGCAGATCGAACAGATGCGCCTCGAGCAGGTCCGCCTCAGCGAAGACGCGGCCCAGGCTCGCCGCCTGCAAACCCTGCTTTCCTTCAAAGAACAGTTCATCTCCAAAACCGTTGCCGCCCAGGTAATCGGTTCCAGCGGAATGGATTCCTCGCGCGTCATCTACATCGACAAGGGGGAGAACGCGGGCATCAAGCGCGACATGGCGGTAATGACGGCGGACGGAATTGTGGGAAAGGTGATCGTCGTTTATCCCTCGGTCGCACAAGTGCTGTTAATTAGCGACCAAAGCAGCGGCGTGGGCGTGATCCTGGAAAAGACGCGTTTGCAGGGCGTCTTGAAGGGAACGGCGGCGGGCGAAGTCGTCCTCGAACGCGTCATGAGCGATGAACAGGTTCCCGTCGGCGAAACCGTTCTCACCAGCGGCGGCGATCAGATTTTCCCCAAGGGTTTGCCCGTCGGCACCGTGGACAAAGTGGGCAACGGCAAAGATTTGTTTCTGAATATCAAAGTCAAGCCCGCCGCGAACTTGAGCAAGCTGGAAGAAGTCTTGGTGCTGGTCGAAAAGCAGGAACGGCAGCAGACTGCGGAAGACTCCACTCGAATGCGTGCCGCCGACATTCTCGCGCAGCGGTTACCCTCGGTTCCCGACAAGCCCGCTGCGGATGCGAACGCCGTCGGTATCGCCGCGCCAGGAACACCCAAGGCCGGCGGTGCGACTACGGCTACAAAACATGAGGGCACGGCAGCTCCACCCACTACGAAGGTTTCGTCTGGTGCAGGCGTCCCTCAGAACGGTCCAGGTACGGGACAGCCCGCAAAGAGCGTCGCTTCACCCGCGCAGAAATCGCTCAGTGCGAATGGCGCTGAGTCTCCCGCTGCGAAGCCCGCGCCCGCGCAACCCAAGACGGAGAACGCCCCGAAGAAGCCAGCCAAACCTGCGTCTTCGTCACCGACCGCCCCGACGGCGGTCCAGTCTTCTCCTACGGCAGTTCCGCCGTCTTCGCCGCCCAATTCTCAGCCGCCGGCCAACGAGAGCGGTCCTCAATAGCGTGCCCATCACTTACACATCCAATGAGCAGGTTGAGGTCTACCGGTTCAGCATCCCGGTCACGATCGGAATCCCTCTGCTCGCGCTTTTTCTGCAAGCCTTCGTGCCGCTGCGGTTTCCGCGCTTTGCCGTCTACCTGGACCTGCCTCTGCTGGTCACCATCTTCTTTTCCATGGCGCGTCGCAATCCGGTAGCCGGTCTTTTTACAGGAGCGGTGATCGGCCTCGCGCAGGACATGCTTGGCCACAACCCGATCGGCATCTACGGCATCGCCAAGACCGTGGTCGGCTACGGAGCCTCATCCCTCGGCGTGAAACTTGACGTGGAAAACGCCGGAGCCCGCTTCCTGGTGACCCTCGGCTTTTATCTCGTCCATTCGGCGGTCTATTTCTTTGTTGCCCGCGAACTGGTGAACATGACCCAAACCTGGAGTTGGCTGCACGGCATGCTGGCCGCATTGGCCAACGCTACGCTCGGGGTCATACTCTTTTTCCTTTTGGACAAGTTCAAGCAAAGAACGTGAAAAGCAGTTGCCAGTTGCCAGTGATCAGTTGCCAATCGAGCCGACTATGACTTCCGTTACCTCCTCGGGCAATCCTGCGGTGCTCGTAAGGATTACAATACTTTCAACTACCAATTCACCTGCGTTAGCGAGGATAGTGACGCGTTGCGGACCGGAAGTGCTTTCACCAGCTCTTAACTGGCAACTGGCAACTGGCCACTGACAACTGATGTTCGGTCGTGACGAAAAAGTTTCCGCCATCCGCCTCACGGCGGCGCAGTATTTAATTCTCGGCATTTTCCTCGTGCTCGCCTATGGACTGTGGAGTCTGCAGGTGATGCAGAGCGACTACTACTCGCTCGCCGCGGAAAAGAATCGCATTCGCAACGTGCCCGTGCTCGCGCCGCGCGGAAAAATTCTCGATCGCTACGGCCGCACGATCGTCGACAACTATCCTTCTTTTACCGCGCTGCTGCTGCGTGACTCCTCCCGCGACCTCGCAGCCGACGCCGACCTCATCGCCCAGGGATTGCATCTTGACCCAAACGAAGTGCGTGCCCGCATCCGGCGCTTCGCGTCGATGCCGCAGTACCAGCCGATCTTCCTGAAGGAAGACATCACGCCTGACGAGTTGCAATTCATCGAAGCCCACCGCAACGAATTGCCCGAACTCGACACGATCATGTCGCATCGCCGCCTCTATCCCCGCAACGGATTTATGGCGCACCTGATCGGCTACGTCGGCGAAGTCAGCGAAGACATGCTGAACCAGCCGCAATTCGAACTCTACAATCCCGGGGACGTCGTCGGCATTTCCGGAGTCGAGCGCCAATACAATGCGCTGCTCATGGGACAAAACGGATCGCGCCAGGCTCTCGTCGACAGCCACGGCCGCGAAGTTGGCAGGCTCGGCGAAACCGAAGCCATCCCCGGCAAGCCGCTCAAGCTCACCGTCGACATCGATCTCCAGATCGCCGCCGAAGAAGCCCTGGCCGGAAAAAACGGCGCCATCGTCGCCATGGATCCCCGCAACGGTGAGATTCTTGCGATGGTCAGCGGTCCCACCTACGACCCGAACGATTTTGCCGTCCACGTCTCGCGCGATGAGTGGAACAAACTGGTCACCGATCCCGACAAGCCCCTTCTGAACAAAGCCATTCAAGCGCAACTCGCCCCCGGCTCAACGTTCAAAATCATTATGGCGGTTGCCGGCTGGCAAGAAGGGATTGCGCAGGATCTTCACGTCAATTGCACCGGAGGCGCTGAATTTTACGGCCGACGTTTCGGATGCTGGGTAAAAAGCGGCCACGGTCCGGTCGATCTTGAAAAAGCGATCTACGCCTCGTGCGACGTCTTCTTCTACACTTTGGCAAACAAGCTGGGCATCGAACGCATCGCCAAGTACGCCACCGAACTTGGACTGGGCCAGAAGACCGGCATCGATTTGCCCAACGAAGTCAGCGGTGTAATGCCATCGGAAGAGTGGAAGATCAGGAACTTCAAGCAGAAGTGGTTCGCTGGCGAGACGATCTCTGTTGGTATCGGGCAGGGCGCGATCGCGATCACTCCCGTGCAATTGCTGCGCGCGATCAGTGCCATATCGATGGGCGGAAAAATGGTGGTTCCGCACGTGGTCAACCCAAACGACATGCCGTCTGGATTGGTCCAAGCGGCATACTACACCGAGGTGAAAACCGTTCCGATCGATCCGAATGGATGGACGTTCATCACCAACGCTATGACACGGGTTCTGCAGCCGGGCGGATCGGCCCCATCGGCGAGCATTCCCGGAATCGATATCGCCGGCAAGACGGGTTCGGCGCAGATTGTATCGCTGGCGACTCGAGCGCGCTTCAAGAACAGCGAGGACCTGGCGCAGAACGGGTGGTTCGTCGGATTCACCCCACGCCGCGACCCAGACGTCGTTGTCTGTGTTTTATTTCAAGGCGGCGAACATGGCAGATTAGCAGCGCGTCTCGCCACGCAAGTGATTAAAGCCTACGTCGAGAAGCAACGCCGGACACCGCAGAAGATGGTTGAGAAGCCGAAGACCGATGGAACGGTAGACATCGGCGGCCTGTGGAGCGTGCCCGATTCCGATGGCGACAAGAGCAACTTGCAGGGCGGACGCTTCGTTCTCCACTTGCCGAAGCAGCCGCTGCCCTTGGCGACCGCGGCACCGGGAGTACTAGCGCACTAGAGGATTTTAGGAAACTCGACCGGGGGAGACGCCTCCGCGACAGCCGGCGAGACGCCGGCGCCACAAACTGAGAACTGAGAACTGAGAACGAGAACCGAGTACTGAGTACCGAGTACCGAGTACTGATTTCTAAATGGCCCGTTACGTTTCATTCCGCGATTTCGACTGGCTCCTCCTGGGCTTCGTCCTGCTCATCTGCGGGCTCGGTGTCATGGAGATTCGCAGCGCCACCATGCACACCAAATTCGCCGGCGCTCACGTGAAGCAGCTCTACTGGATCATCGGCGGCGTCGGAGCGATGTTCCTGTTCAGCTTGGTCAACTATCAAGCCTTGCTCGATCAGATTCATTGGTTCTACATCGCCGGCGTCGCCTCCCTGATGGCGGTCCTGCTCTTCGGCACCAAGGCCCTCGGCGCGCGCCGCTGGATCAGGCTGGGCGGCACTCACTTTCAGCCTTCGGAGTGGGTCAAGCTCATCCTCATTCTCGCCGTCGCCAAATATTTTGCCGACATGCGCCAGCGCGACCTCTCCTGGCCCGACTTCATGAAAGCCGGAGCCATCGTCGGCATCCCCATGCTCATGGTTCTGGCTCAGCCCGATCTCGGCACAGCCCTCACCTACGTTCCCATCGCCATCATGGGAGTCTTCCTCGGCGGCCTGCAGTGGAAGCAGGGACTCACCGTCGGTCTACTCGGTGCCATCGCGATTGGCGCGGTTTTCCTGGTTCCACGGGTCCACGTACTGAAGTCCTATCAGAAGCAGCGTCTCACCAGTTTTATCGATCCCGAACTCGATCCTCAGGGCTCGGGGTACCAAGTTGAGCAATCCAAGATCGCCGTGGGTTCTGGGGGCCTTTGGGGTGGGAAAGGCTCGCAAACACACGGTGCTTTTCTCCCAGTCCCACAAACGGATTTTATTTTCGCCGCCTTTTCCGAAGAACATGGATTCGTAGGCGCTCTCGGGGTTCTGCTGCTATACTTCATTGTGCTGATGCGTTTGACCCAGAATGCGCAAACAGCGCCCGACCGCGCTGGCACATTCGTGGTGATGGGTGTGGTGGCTGTGCTTAGCTTCCATATCCTGGTCAATGTCGGCATGGTGGTTGGCTTTATGCCGGTCACTGGAATACCCCTGCCGTTGATGAGTTATGGTGGGTCTTCCGTGTTGTTCATGTTCCTGGCGCTGGGGATGGTTATGAATGTTCGTATGCGCCGCTTTGTAAACTAGCTCTGTTGAGCAGTTTACGGGAACATTAAAACAGGGGAAGACGGCAGGGTGCAGTCCGCTGCGCCTGATTCGACCGAGATTTGGTTCGGTTCGGAATCGACGCGCAGCCCCAAAAATATCGATCGCCCTCGCGTAAAGAGGGTATTTCACCGGCCAGACGTACTGGAAACGACGCAGTCAAGGGCCGGGCAGGATTCGAGCTGAGTAGTTAGCTGGGCAGGGAACGGCCCCCCGACCGAATTTCGGTCTGAGAGTGCGGTCACAAACCCCGGCAGAAGTTAAAGCGATAAGTGCAAAAGATTCCCAAGCTTGTGCAGCGGATTCGGCTAGCAGAAAACCTCTGTAGCCCCAGCCGTCCCCTATCCGGGGCAGCATCGCGACGCTCGATCCTCCCGCACTTTTCCTGACGCCTCCCGGTGAAGCCTGCCCGACTTCTTAAAGCCGGCGGGACCGGAGTGTTACATGAACAAGGAACTATTTGTATCTTCCACGCCTCACGAAACCAAAGTGGGCCTGGTGGAAGATGATCTTCTCGCGGAAATCTACATGGAACGCGAGAACGAATACACCCTCGCTGGATCCATCTACAAAGGCCGCGTCACGCGCGTCCTTCCCGGAATGCAGTCGGCTTTCGTCGATATCGGCCTCGAGCGCGATGCATTCCTTTACGTCTCCGACTTCATGGAGTTGGAAGAACACGACGACGACCTGACCGACGTCGTCCCCGCCAATCGCGGTGTGCAGGATATGCGGCAAGACATGCGGCAGGATACGCGCCCTCAGCCCCGTGCCGAGGCCGCGCCCGGCACCGAAGCCGCCGAGACCGCAAACGCGGAACCCGTTCTTCAATCTGATACCGAGGAAGGAACCTTTGAAGCCGAGACCCTGTCCGATGCTCAGCCGCAGGGCCAAGGCTTGGAGACCACAGAGACTGCGAACAGCACCGATTCTCAGAATCGCGACCGCGGAAGTTTTCGCGGACGCCGCCGCCGCCGCGGTGGACGCCGCGATGGCCGTGATCGCGGTCCCGAACGGGGTTCTGAAGGGGTCAAGATCGGGGTCAAGATCGAGGCGCAGACCGGAACTCCGAGCGAACTCCGGAGCGCACCTCCGAGCCTCGTTTCGCGCGCCCGGCCGCCGAAAGCGCCCCGCCGCGCCAGGACTTCAACAGAACTCAGCCCTCCGGCCCGCCCCCCGGATACACCCCGATGCTGCTGCCCGGTGAGTCAATCTCGAAATACCAGCGCTATGCGCAACAGCCGCCTGCCGCGCAGCCACCCGTTCAGTTCGCAGTAAGTGAGGTCGCCGACGAAGCTCCGGCCGAGCCCGGCACCCCCATCGCTGCCACTTTCCCCGAGGACGAGCCCATCTTTGCGGCGACCGACTCTGTAGCCGAGCCGCTGCACGAAGAGCACGAAGATATCCAGCCTGTTCAGGAAGAGCCCGCGGAATCGGCCTCGACCTCAACCGATTGGAATCAGGAATTCCGTCGCCCGGAAGAAGCGGCCATCCCCTCTCTCGGCTGGCCCGGCGAACAGCTCGCCGCCATCGAGCAGGACGAAGTCCACGAAGGAGAAGTCGAATCCGACGGCAGTCCCGAGCCGGCCTATCTGCCCACAACCTCTCACGAGGAGCACGCTCCCGTCTTCGCCGCTCCCGGCACGCTCGAAGAAGAAACCATCGACGAAGAGGAAGCCGACGCGGTGCACTACGAGTCTTCTTCCGATGAAGGCTACGATGAGTTCGAAGAAGAGACGCAGGCCGCCGGACAACCCGATCATCTGAACGGCGATGCGCGCGAGACTGTTTCTGAAATCCACATGGCCTCAATCTCCGAATCGGGCGAGGTCCCAGCCGCCGAAGCAACTCATCCCGAGGGCGAAGAAGACAGCGAAGAACTCGAACTCGAAGAAGCGCAAGCCGAAGCCGAAGCTTTGCTCGACGCCGAAGCCCGCGGCAACGGCACCGTCGACGCCCGTGTCGAAGTTCGCGCTCCCGCCGCGACCGCCGGCTATACGCAGCGTACGCAGCGCCCGCGCCCTGGGCACGATCGTCCCGGATACGAGCGTCGCGGTGGAGATCGTGGACGCCGTGGTGGAGGCGGCCGCAGCCGCTTTCGTCGCCGCGAATCCGCGCCCGTCCCTCTGATCAGCGACCTGCTGAAAGAAGGCCAGGAAATTCTGGTTCAGATCGCAAAGGAACCAATCGGCAAAAAGGGCGCGCGCATCACCAGTCACATCGCGCTGCCCGGACGCTTCCTCGTTTACATGCCGACCGTGAACCACACCGGCGTTTCGCGCAAGATCTCCTCCGAGGAAGAGCGCCAGCGCCTGAAGCGCATCATCCTCAGCGAGCGCGAGAACGGCCATGGAGGCTTCATCGTCCGCACCGCCGCCCAGAGCGCCAGTGAAGACGAACTCCGCGCCGACATCCGCTTCCTCAAGGGACTCTGGCAGGACATCAAGAATCGCGCCGAAAGCTCGAAGCCGCCCGCGCTGATCTACCACGACCTCAACGTCGTCGAGCGCGTGCTGCGTGATCAGGTCACCTCCGATTTCAGCGTGATCTGGGTCGACACCGAGCCCGAGTATGAGCGCGTGCTCCGCTTCTTCAATCGCTTCCAGCCCGCGCTGGTCAAGCGCGTAAAGCTCTACACCAAAGAGACGCCTCTGTTCGAGCAGTTCGGCCTCGCCGACGAAATGAACAAGGCGCTCAAATCAAAAGTCTGGCTGAAGAGTGGTGGATACATCGTCATCAACCAGACCGAAGCCTTGGTCGCGATCGACATCAACACCGGCAAGTACGTTGGCAAGACCTCGCGTCTCGAAGACACCATCGTCAAAACCAACGTCGACGCGATCAAAGAAATCGTTCGCCAGATTCGTCTGCGCGATCTCGGCGGCATCATCATCATCGACTTCATCGACATGGACGAGCGCCGCAACCGCCAGCGCGTCATGCAGGCTCTCGAAGAAGAACTTCGTCACGATCGCGCCCCGTCCAAGACGCTGCAATTCAACGATTTCGGACTGGTCGCAATCACCCGCAAGCGCGTGAAGCAGTCGCTCGAACGCACCATCGGCGCGCCCTGTCCGTATTGCGAATCGACGGGATACGTGAAGTCCGTCACCACGGTCTGCAACGAAATCTACGTCGAGATGCGCAAGATCGCGAAGCATCTGGAGCACGAAGACGTAATGCTGCGCGTGCATCCAGACGTCGCCAAAGAATTGAAGTCGAACAACGGCCGCCTCTTAAACGAGATGGAAGAAATGACGAAGCGCACGATCATCGTGAAGAGCGATCCCGCGATCCACCAGCAACAGTTCGACATCAACTAGTCCTGAGCCGCGATTCGCGAGCTCTGAGCAGACATAGAGACGGGCGAGAAATCGCCCGTCTTTTGTTTTTATCTTTGGCTTTGGGGAAACCTGGGCATTGGCGAATCCTGAAACGACCGTACGAAAGTTTCTCAACAGCAAGTCACTATTCTTGAGGTACATTGGGCGTATGAAGATAGCTCCAACGCTCTTTCTCGCGTGCGTCAGCATCCTATGCCTGAGTGTCAGGGCATCACATGCGCATGCGCTACCGAAGACCGTAGATGAAGCCGTTGCACAGCTCAAATCCGAATTAACCCCGGCAGATCGTGAGCACATTCTGCGTATGTCCCGCAAAGACCTAGCCCAATTGCACATGTCTCTAGGGCTTCGTATTCGTAACGGCTTCGGACTGTGGCGGGGAAACGAAAAGCTAATGAAATCATGCGGTGTTAATCACCCCGACAATTGCTCAGGAATTATCATTGGCAAACTCTGGGAGGCCGTCCGCGCAGACGCAGACCCAAGTCTCGTAAAACAACTAGACTGTCAGTTCCAACTTGCCGAAGCTGTTCAAATCAACTACGCCAAATTCGACCAGTTCACCACCGGACAGTTGCTGAAAGATCTGCCAGATCAAATCGACACTCAACTTTCTAGAATGCAAGCGAGTGGAACACCCATCTGTCAAAGCGCACTGAAGCTTCGCGTTTTAGGTGACCCCCAAAGAGACTGCTTTGTACGAGCGGAGTTTGCTAGTGAAGGTACCAAGAAAGAAGTATCACTGGATCGACTGTTCGGGTGGATTGGCTGGAGGAATGCGTTCGACGTACTAAACGAACCTCCAGAAATCACTTTGACGTTCCGAAAAACATGCGCATGGCCAACACGTCCGCGGTTCTAAAACTTGCCAACCGTTGACACCAGCGATAGCGCTCATAGAGGCATTTCTCTTCGTCTTTCAGCGAGTGCTGCAACTTAATGCTATAAAGGGGAGTTCTACGGCGACATAGCTGCCGAAGGTGCCCACTATGACCTCCGTCGTAAGTTCGTCCGTTCCCGCCGGCGTGGCATTGCGCGCCGTTATCCCTGAGGTCTCGCTGTTTCGTCTATACACGCTGCGAGTTTCGTACTTCATCATGGCCGCCGGCCTCGCCGTCTACATATGGCCGGTCGTCCTCCACCACACGCCCGAACTCGCGATCGCCAAAGGAGTTCAAGTCGCACTGCTGGCGGGTCTCGGCGCGACGGCGGCCTTGGGCCTTCGCTATCCCGTTCAGATGTTGCCGGTATTGATCTTCGAGATGGTCTGGAAGGCGATCTACCTCATCGCGTTTGCTTGGCCGCTATGGTCCGCCCACCAAGTCACAGCCGCGGCCGCGGAAGATATAAAAGCCGTCCTGATGGTAGTTATTTTTATCCCGCTAATCCCCTGGCGCTACGTCTTCGCGAATTACGTGATGAAGCGCGGCGATCGCTGGAAATAAGCTACATGCTTCCTCGCGCCGCAGGTCCAAATGCCCTGTCATTCTGAGCAAAGCGAAGAACCCCGGGCAAGCCCGCACAACCAACGCCGTCCAAGGGAGTTTCCACCACGACCTATTTCGCCCAGTGACGAGCTTTCGAGCCTACTTTCGTGGTCTTGACGCAATCATGGCTATCGCCGGAAACTACAAGTTTCAGATCCGCTCTTTGACATCCATTCCCGCCCCCTAACTCCTTACGGCTCAAGATTTTGCCCGCAAGTTGTTGCAGCCCATAGATTTTTTGGAGTTTTGACGCTAACCCGATGATTCCAATAGATCGGGGGGGAGGGGGGTACCCCCCCATTTACAAAAAGGTAAACACCCGCTTTCCCAAAACGGGAAAGGTTTTTTCTCAAGTCACGGAAACAAAGCGCGACACGCCGAGACGACCGCGACACGTTGAAGGCTGGTCTTGTAGGCTGATTTTCGAAGGCTGGGTTTCGAAGCCGAACTCTAGCCTACGTTGGCGAGCGTCTTCACTGCGACGTCTGCCTGGTTGCGTAGTTTCTGCACCGACTCGTGAATTCCTTTGGCCGCTGCGATCGATCCACTCTGCTCTGCCGTCTTCGCCACGCTGCCTGCATCCTCGGTGGAAGAGTTCGCCATGTCGAGCAGCACCACCACCGCGTCCGCATGAAGCTTCCACAGCGACGACATTTTCTGGCTGCGCTTCAGTTCTTCGAGTTCCGTGCTGATGCGCGCCGAAATCGACACCAGCCGGATCAGCGTTCGCGCCACATCCGCGCGCAGACTCTTCTCCTCGAGAAATGCCGCGCCGTAAGCGTCGGCTTCGGGCGAGGTCAACGTCAGATTGAAGAAACGCATCGGCACAACCTGGCGATATTTCGGGTCCGCCACGCGCACAAACACGCGAATCGACTCCTCTACCCGCCGAAGCTTTCCTTCCTCCGCCGAGATCTGCTGCGCCGTCACCGTCGGCGGCTGAAACACTGGAGGAGCCGTTGGCCCTTTGGCCGCGGCCACTTTCGCGGCCTTCGGCGCTGCCGCTGCGCCGCCATTGCTGCGCGACGTTCGCCCCGCGGGCGTGAGCAGCGACCGGCGAATCGGCGGACGACGATCCAATTCCTTCTTCAGCTTTGAAACTCGCCGAAACTTTTCCTGCGTGCTGCCGTAATCCGCCTGCAGCATCTGCTTCTCTTGAATCGCTGCCACGTGCTCGACAGTGACTTCCACGCCATCGACCGTCGTCAGAATCGTTCCGCCCATATCTTCGAGCGCCTGCCCGAAGCTTTTGATTTCGCCCAGCGCCTTGACGAACAGTTCATCGAACTTCTTGCCGAACGTCGCGTTGTAAGCCGAAACCGTCGCCAGCACGCCCGGATGGTAGAACGACGCATCGAGCCACTGCTTCAACTCGCGAACGCGTCCGATGATGCCGGAATCGATCAGCGTATTAAAGTCGCGGAAGCGCGCAATCTCTTCGCGCAGCGGATCGAACCGCCGCAGCAATTGCACGTGTTCTTCCGGCAGAGAAGGCACATCGGTGTCCGCCAGAATTTCAATCAACGCAATCTCGAACGGCGAGAGCGGTAGCGCGCCGTCGAGTCCGTATCCGCTCTGCTGCCATTGTCCAGGCACGCGCGGATGGCGATATAGAAACGTCGAAATCAGATCCGTCTTGTCGCGGTTCACATCGCTCGGTTCGCGGCGCCGGACGAAGTAGCGCAACAGAGCCTCGGCTACTTCAGAATCGGTATCAGGAGTCAGCGCCTGCCGCAGCATCGCCGGAGTGATCGCCATATCCAGCAGGTGCAGCCAGCGATACATCCGCGAAAGGGTGTTGGGCAGTTCGCGCTCGGAGTGCCGCAGCGCGTCCTCGTCAAGTCCCTTCGGGACGGGCACTTCACCACCCAAGGACTCGATCATGAGCTTCTGGTAGAAGCCCTGCACCGTCGCCAGAATGGCCAGCTCAAACCGAAGATCTTCGGCCAAAAGTGCCCCCGAAAGAGTGTTCTCCCTGAAACTTTACTGATGTCTAAGTAAAAACGAAATGTTACTTCCGGTGCAAGTTACCACTGGAGCAGCGCACGTTCGCGAAAGTGCGGTCGCCGGAAGTACATGAACTTCTGCGACAGAGCCTTACACAGAGAAGATGCGAGGAAAGATTCGGGGGAACACGCGAAAGAAGATTCAGAATACGACCGTCTTATTTCCGTACAGCAGGACGCGATTCTCCACATGCCAGCGCACAGCACGCGAGAGTACGACCTTTTCCAGGTCGCGACCCTTGCGAATGAGGTCGTCGACCGTGTCGCGATGAGAAACGCGAACCACATCCTGCTCGATGATCGGTCCATCGTCGAGAACCTCAGTAACGTAGTGGCTGGTCGCGCCAATCAGCTTCACCCCGCGCTCGAACGCCTGGTGATAAGGCCGCGCTCCCACGAACGCCGGAAGAAATGAGTGATGAATATTGATGATGCGCTGCGGATACCGGTTTACGAAGTCATTCGACAGGATCTGCATGTAGCGCGCCAGCACCATGAAATCGGCCCGGTGCTCTTCAATCAGTGAATGGAGTTTGGCCTCGGCCTCACGCTTATTGTCCTTCGCAACAGAAATAACTGCATAAGGAATCTTGTAGAAGTCGGCGACGGCCTGATTGTCGGTGTGATTCGAAATGATCAGCGGAATCTCACACGCCAGTTCGCCGCTCTTGTGGCGATAAAGAAGGTCAACCAGGCAATGATCATATTTCGAAACCAGAATGATCATGCGCGGCCGCTGCGACGTTTGCGCCAGCCGCCATTTCATGGCGAACGATTCAGCGACGGGCGAGAAGTGCTTGCTAAACTCTGCCAGATCTTTCTGCGACAGATCGATGTCGAAATCCGCAGGATCGAACTCCACCCGCATCAGGAAAAGGCCCGATTCCTGGTCGCCGTGCTCGTCAGCGTGCAGGATGTTGCCACCGTGCCGATAGACGAAGTCCGCGATAGCCGCGACTTCTCCCTTGCGGTCAGGACAGGAAATCAGCAAGATGGCGGAGTTCTTCATCGCGCAGCTACTTCTTCAGGTCTTTCAAAATCTCGCGCGCGGCATTCGCGCCCGAACCGCCGGTCAGCCCCGCTCCCGGATGCGTTCCGCTTCCACACAAATACAAATGCTCAATCGGCGTGCGATATCGCGCCCAGTCGAGCAGCGGACGCATGGTGAAGAACTGGTCGAGCGCAAGCTCTCCGTGGAAGATCTGCCCGCCGGTCATTCCGTACTTCTCCTCCAGATCGCGCGGCGTGATGATCTGGTGCGTCAGGATCAGTTCCGGCAGATTCGGCGCGTACTGCGCCAGAGTCTGAACGACCGTCTGGCCGAGTGCCTTGCGCTGTTCCTCCCAATCGCCCTTCAGCTTGTAAGGCGCGTACTGCATGTAGATCGACATCACATGCTTGCCTTCCGGCGCCAGCGTGGGATCGGTGAGAGATGGAATTGCGGCTTCGAGATACGGCTTGCGCGAGAAGCTCCCGTACTTCGATTCGTCAAACGCGCGCTCCAGATAATCGATCTCGTTGCCGATGTGAATGCGTCCCTTGAGCGGAGTGGTGTCGCCGCTCTTCAGCGCCGTGAATGTCGGCAGCGCCGAAAGTGCCAGGTTCACCTTCGCCACGCTCCCATTTCCGCGGTAGTGTTGCAGCTTCTGCACGAAGTCCGGAGAAAGATGCGTGGGATCGGTGAGCTTGAGCAGCGTGCGTTTCGGATCGGCATTGGAGATGACCGCTTTCGCGTTGATCTCTTCGCCGGTGGAAAGGAGCACGCCGGTTGCGACTCCGTTCTGCACGTGAATCTCGATGACCTCGGCGCCGCAGCGAATCTCCACGCCTGCGGCCTTCGCCGCCGAAGCCATCGCTTGGGTAACTGCGCCCATTCCTCCCGCCGCAAACGATGCTGAGCCCGCGGGATGCGGATCTCCCGCTGCGCGAATCAGCAGGATCAAAGCACTTCCCGCCGACCATGGGCCGAGAAATGTTCCAAACACGCCGCGAGCCGCAATCACCGCCCGCAACAACTCTGTTTCGAAATATTCTGCGGCGAGGTCGGCGACCGCCATCGGTCCCCAGCGCAGCAGTCGGAACATATCTTTCTTGCCCAGCTTGCGAATGGCGCGGCCGGTCTTCAACATGCTCCACAAGTCGCCGCTGCTGGGATGGTCAATGTCAGGAGGCGTCGTCGCCAGCGCTTCGCCGATTACAGCCGCAATCTTCGCAAGCGACTTTCCGAACTCGGGATACTTCGCCGCATCCTTCTGCGAGAACGCGGCAATCTCCTGCGCTGACTTTGCGGCATCCTGATAAAGCGAGAGCGCGCGCCCGTCGGGCGAAAGCGCCGTCACGCAAACATCCGGTGTGATTAACCTGAGTCCGTGTTTTTCAAGCTGCATGTCGCGCACGATGCCAGGCAGAATCGGCCCCGCGGTGTGCGCCAACGTCGAACATCGGAATCCAGGATGAAATTCATCGGTGACCGCCGCGCCGCCGACCTGCGCGTTTCTTTCCAGTACAAGCGGCTTATATCCAGCTTTGGCCAGATAAAACGCAGTGACGAGGCCGTTGTGGCCTCCGCCTATAATGACGACATCTCGTTTCGCGTTTCCGTTCGTCGTCGTCATCGCTATGCCGCTCCCTTGATGTCTTTCAGAATTTCGAGCGCGGCGAGTCGTCCGTTGGCGCCCATGATTCCTCCACCCGGATGCGTCGCCGATCCGCACATATACAGATTCTTGATGGGCGTTCGATATTGCGCCCAGCCCGGTACAGGACGCAAAAAGAAAAGTTGCTCCAGCGAAAGTTCTCCCTGGAAGATATTGCCTTCGCTCAGCCCCCACTCGCGTTCGAGATCAAGCGGCGTGACGACCTGCTTGTGAATAATGATGTCTTTGATATTCGGCGCGTATTCGGCAATCGTGTTGACCACAGTGTCGCCGAACTTTTCTTTTTCGGTGTCCCAGTGCAGGCCCGGCGCCAGCTTGTACGGCGCGTACTGCACGAAGCACGACAGCACGTGTTTTCCCGGAGGTGCGACCGAAGGATCGGTCAGCGACGGAATGACCATGTCGATGTATGGATGCTTTGAGAAGTTGCCATACTTCGCGTCGTCATACGCGCGTTCCATGTACTCGACCGAGGGCGAAATTGAAATCGCGCCGCGCAGGTGAGCGCCCGGTCCCGGCATGCATTTGAAATTCGGCAACGCATCGAGCGCCATGTTGACCTTGCCCGATGAGCCGCGATACTTGAAGCGATTGACATCTTCGAGAAAATCGTCCGGCAGGTGCTGCGCCTCGATGAACTTCGTGAACGTCATGCGAGGGTCGACGCTGGAAGAAATCACATCGGCGTAGACTTCGTCGCCGTTAGAAAGAACCACGCCCTTAGCTTTGCCGTTCTTGATGATGATCTGCGAGATGCCAGACTGGGTGCGGATTTCGACGCCAGCCTCGCGAGCCGCGTCGGCGATCGCATTGGAGATTGCTCCGGTGCCTCCGCGCGCGAATCCCCACGCGCGAAAGGCGCCGTCAATCTCTCCCATGTAGTGATGGAGCAACACGTACGCGGTCCCAGGAGAGCGCACGCCGAGAAATGTGCCGATGATTCCTGACGCCGACATCGTCGCCTTAAGCACGTCGGTTTCGAACCATTGATCGAGGAAATCGATGGCGCTCATGGTCATGAGCTGAACCTGATTGTATTTGTCGTAGCTCGACATGCCCTGAAAGCGGCGACCGATGAACAACAGCTTCATGAGTTCGCGCGGATTCAGCGTGGTCGGGTCGGGAGGCACCATGCTCAGGATCGGTTTCACAAAGCGGCACATCGCCTGCATCGCCTTGCCGAATTCGTCGTAGGCCTCGGCGTCGACGCGGGAGTGGCGCGCAATCTCGCGATGCGTCTTGCCATGATCATTCACGCGCCATAGGTAATCTCCGCTGGGCATCGGCGTAAACGTGCCGTCGAGCGGAAGAATCTCGAGGCCGTGGCGGGGAAGATCGAGGTCGCGAATAATCTCGGGCCGCAGCAGCGAGACCACGTAAGAGCAGACCGAGAACTTGAATCCCGGGACAATCTCTTCCGTGCAGGCCGCGCCGCCGAGAACATGGCGGCGTTCGAGAACCAGAACTTTCTTTCCCGCTTTTTGCAGGTAGGCGGCATTGACGAGGCCGTTGTGGCCTCCGCCGATCACGATCACGTCGTATTGAGAAGCAGCCATTGGCTCTTAGCTCCTAGCTCTTAGCTTTACTGTTCGGGTGTGAGGAAACGCAATAATACGCGCGGAGGGAAGCGGAAGGTAGAAAAGATCAGAGCCCGCTAGGGAGGACGGTCCAGCGGCGGAGAAGACTTAGGGATTGGGTAGTGATGCGCATCGTGTCGAACGCCATTCTATCTGGAAGGAGTGCTTTTGTCCTCACATTCGAATCATCTTACTCACATTCACCCGATGACGTCATCCCGACGCCCCGCGTTTTCTCCAGCGGGGCGAGGGATCTCCTGGCAACCTGCCGCAGGTTTGTACATGTTCTGCCAGTCTTTGGCGAGGTCGTCGAAGCGAGGATTGAGTGACTGGATAAGCGCGATCTTCTTGCCGCGCCGCCAGCCTTTGATTTCTTTTTCGCGGTTGATAGCGGCATCGGGATAAACAAAACTCTCGTAGTACACGAGCTGGTGAAGGCCGTAACGACTGGTGAAACCGAAGATGAGATTGCTTTTGTGCTGCCAGACACGGCGTCGAAGGTCGCCTGTGATGCCGACGTAGAGGACGGCCGACTTGGGGTTGTTGGTCATGATGTAGACGAAGAACTGCTTTGACATGGTCTAGTTTTAGCGCAGCGGGGATTGACCTGTCTGTGACGGATGAACACAGACCCTGTGCAGGGAGATCCCTCGGCCCGCTGGAGAAAACGCGGGCGCGTCGGGATGACGCCGTCGCCTTTCGATGACTGCCAGTCAAGTATTCGAGCTGAAATCGTTTCTTAACCGTTCGGGGTCATCCTGAGCGGAGGCGATTCTCAGCCGGAGCGAAGGATCTCTCTTGCCATCGCCGCCCGCGGTCGAATCAAGGGCGAGGCGACCTTCTTGCCGATGCAGGTTCAACACAAAGTTGCCGTCGCGTCGTTGGGCAAATATAATCCGCTTCGAGTTCATTTCAGAGGAATCTACTTTGCCCATCGGAACTGCATTTCATGAGCGCACTTTTCCCCTTTGCCACAGCCTCAATTACCGCGAGTGGTCCGGATATTACACCGTCAGCGTGTACGAGGTGCATCACGAGCATGAGTACAACGCGATTCGCAACGCGTGCGCGCTCATCGATATTTCGCCGCTCTACAAGTACCTGATCACGGGCAAGGACGCGACGCGGCTCGTCAATCGCGTGATCACGCGCGACATTAATAAGGTGAAAGTCGGGCAGGTGATTTATTGCTGCTGGTGCGATGAAGAGGGCAAAGTCATCGACGATGGGACGATCTCGCGGCTCGAAGAGAACGTCTATCGGTGGACGGCCGCCGATCCGAGCCTGCGCTGGTTTCGCCAGAACGGCCTGAACATGGACGTGCAGGTCGAAGATATCTCGGAGAAAGTTGCGGCGCTCGCGCTGCAAGGACCCACGTCGGCCAAGTTGTTGAAGGCGGTTGCCGAGGCCGACATTGCGAACCTGAAATATTTTCGCGTTACGAAGGGCAAGATCGCCGGAGTGCCCGTGGACATTTCGCGCACGGGTTATACCGGAGATCTCGGGTACGAGGTGTGGATCCCGTGGGATGACGCGGTGAAGGTGTGGGACGCGCTTGCAGAGAAGGGCAAGCAATTTGACCTGCACGCAGCGGGAATGCTCGCGCTCGACGTTGCGCGCGTCGAGGCGGGACTGTTGCTGATTGAAGTCGACTATACGAGTTCGAAGAAGGCTCTAATTCAGTCGCAGAAGTTTTCGCCCTTTGAACTGGGCTTCGCGAAGATGGTGCATCTCGAGAAAGAGAATTTCATCGGGAAGCGTGCACTCGAGCAGGATGCGAAGAACGGCGTGCCCCGCCAACTCGTGGGCCTGGAAGTCGATTGGACAGACGTCGAGCAACTCTACGAGCGCTATGGACTCACGCCAGCTGCGCCGTCGCAGGCCTCGCGCGTTGCCGTGCCGCTTTATTCGGGTGAGAAGCAAGTTGGCAAGGCGACGACGACCAGCTGGTCTCCGACGCTGAAGAAGATGATTGCGCTGGCGAGCGTTGAGACGGAACATTCGAAGCCGGGAACGGCGCTGCAGATGGAGATTACGATCGAAGCCATTCGCCTGAAGACGAATGTGAAGGTGACGAATCTGCCGTTCTTCAATCCGGCGAGGAAGACGGCGACCCCGGTGTAGATTCGGTAGCGCCGGACGAATGCGTCCAGGGCCCCACGGATTATTTTGACTCGCGCTTCGCCCGGCGCTTGCCTGCTATGTAGAGCCAGACTCCAATCAGCACGAGCGCGCCGCATCCGCCGACAACTTTGAAGAGGGCCAGCGGTTTGTTCGGCTCATCGGGCTGCGGAATCAGCGACAGGGCGATCGTTAGAGTTGTCGTGAGGAATCCGACGCCCGCGACCAGTTTCGCCATGCGCGTTCCGCCTGGGACGCGAATCACATCGGGCCCCGCGGGTTCGCGCTGCAGTTTGATCATCGCGGCGAACAGATATAAGTACGGAATGAAATAGGTGATCACGCCCATGCTGACGAGAACGTCGTAGGCACCCTTTACGCTCGTTCCGGCTTGTCCCAGAAAAATAAACACTACGCCGAGGGCAAACTGCGTGAGGAGCGCAACCCATGGTGTTTTCCATCTAGGATGCAGGGCGCCGAAGGCCGGGGGAAGAAAGCGATCGAGCCCCGCGACAAACGGCAATCGCGCGACTGCCGCCAGGTATGCTCCGGCTGCGCCGATGTTGCTTAACGCAATCAGAAAGGCTGCGAGCGGGAGCACGCCAGGATATCCCACGCGGGACGCGGTTTTCGAGACGGCCTGCACGAGTCCCTGCAGGCTGTTGACTTCAGTCGAAGGCAACGCAAGCAGCACGCAGACCGTGCCGAGGATGTAGCAGATCGTCACTGTAATGCCGCCGGAGAGCAACGCGAGCGGAATCGTGCGGCGCGCGTTCTTGATTTCTTCTCCCATGAACGAGGCCGTCTCGCATCCGCCGAATGCAAACGTCAGCACTGACCAGAAAATCAGGTCGTTGAGATGCGTGCTTGGGATCATGGAATGCAGAGTGAAGTGCGTCGCCGATCCATAGCGATGCCACGCGACGAATCCCATGACGATGACGATGCAGACGGGAATCCACATGGCGATGGCGCCGACATTGTGCAGCCATTTGCCGACGTCGAGGCCGATGACATTTAGCAGCGTCGCCGCGCTCAGCGTGAGCAGCGAGAACACGATATAGAAAGTTGCGTTGCTCGAGAGATGTTCCCAGTTCGCCTGGCGCATGAACAGCACATTGCTGGCGGCGAAGTAGAGCACGGCGGGAAAGTAGGGCAGGTTGCTGGTCCAATAGGTCCACGCCGACATGAAGCCGGAGAAGTCGCCGAACGCGCGCTTGCTCCACACGTAGAGCCCGCCTTCATTGGGATAGCGCGACGAGAGTTCGAGCACGGAGAGCGCGAGCGGCGTGTAGAAGCAGAGCCACGCCCCGACCCAGATGACGATGGAACTCGGCCCGGCGGCTGCGGCGGTCGCGATCCAGCGCAGGCTGATGCCGGTGATTACGTAGAACAGGACGAGGTCGCGGAATCCCATGACCTGGCGCGGGCGGTTCGGGTCTTCGGCTTCGGCGATGGAGACGCCGGGCGTGAGGAAGCCGATGCTTTCTGGTGGTTGCGTCGAAGTGGAATCGGCCAATGGTGTGTCCCGCGGTCAGTCTTGCGTGAGGGAGAAGAAGAGGAATATCACCGACGCGCGGCGGCGGCAAGGGAAAGTTCGCGGCGAGCTTATTCAAATATCTGCTATTGCAGCGCCGCGGTTTTCCGGTTGCTGCGCTTCCAATACAGATATCCCGGGACGCCGATCAGCACGATCACTGTTCCCCAGAACGCCTCGGTCGGCCGCGTGAAGATTGTGTTCAGCGTCCAAGCCGTTCCGATCAGCACGTAGATCGCAGGCAGCCACGGATATCCCGTGCACTTGTACGGTCGCGGAATGTCGGGACGCTTCCAGCGCAACCAGAACATCGCGATCACCGTGAGCGTATACGACAGCACCATGCCATAAATGACGTAGGTGTAAAGCTGATCGTAGCGCCCGCTCAGCGTGAGCGCCGCGGCCCAGATGCCTTGTCCAATCAGGCTGAACGCCGGAGTCCGCCACTTGGGATGGATGACCGCCATGCGTTTGAAGAAGACGCCATCCTGCGCCATCGCCATGTAGACGCGCGCGCCCGAGAGAGTGCAAGTGGCTGCAGCGCTGAAACACGAGACCGCAATCATCAGCGATAACCACACCGCAGCTCTCGGCGAGAATAGCGCGGCCGCAGCGGCGTGGGCGATCGTTTCGTGCGCGGCGATTTCCTTCAGCGGCAGCGCGTACATGTAGGTCAGATTCATCGCGATGTAGATGACGCCTACGGCGACTACGCCGAGCACCATGGCCAGCGGTACATTCTTCCGCGGTTCTTTCACTTCGCCCGCGACCCACGTGATGTAGACCCATCCGTCGTAGGCCCAGAAGACCGCAATTAATCCCACGCCCAGGGCGGAGATCAACTTGCCCGGCCCGAGTCCCATCGTGAGGCTGACCCCGTGCGCGTGAAAGTTGGACCAGTTTCCTTTGCCGATGGCGAATCCGAGGACGACGAATGCGGCCATCGCCGTGAACTTCGTCCAGGTAGAAACGTTTTGCAGCAGCGTGCCCCAGCGGAGCCCAACGACGTTGACGTAAGTCAGAACAACGATGAGGAATAGGCCGAGCAAATGTGCGCGGGTCATCGCGATTCCCGCGATCGCGAAAACAATTCTGTCCTGCGAAACAACAGGGAATACCTGGCCGAGATATGCGGCGGATGCCACCGATAGCGCGGCGATCGTTCCACCATTCGCCACCGCGAACAGCATCCAGCCATAGAGAAATGCGATGAGATCGCCGTAGGCTTCGCGAAGATAGATGTACTGGCCGCCGGAGTCGGGGAACATCGATCCCAACTCGGCGAAGGCGAAGCAGGCGCAGAGCGAGATGAGCGCGCCCAGCACCCACACCAGCAGAAAGAGCACGGGTTGCGGCAGAGGTCCGGCGATGTCTTTGGCCGTGAGAAAAATCGACGAGCCGATGATGCCGCTGACCAGCAGCAGGACAGAATCGAGCAGGCCGAGCCCGCGCACGAGCGATGGCTTTGCGCCCGAGTTGGAGTCAGGTGTGAGCGATTGGGTGGCGGGCAAGACGGGGATGGGTTCCATTATCCGATACCGAGTTCGTCGGAGGACTCAAGCGGTGTCCCGCAGCGGCGGCAGATGACGGCAGAGCAATCTCCGCAAGTGAGAGGATCGGTGACTTCCTGGGCGCAATTGGGACAATAGAGCGATCCCGGGCTCGGCTCCGGCGCGGGATTCTGAGGACGGCTCGCCATGCGGAAGAGAACTGTAGCACAGACGCGCCGCCAGCGTCGTTGATGACTCCGAATCCGGTTTACTTTATTGCGTCGTCATCATCCGGAAGAGTCCTGGGAGCGTTGCGCAAGAAGCGCAGGAGACCAACTCCAGAGGCTTTTCCTGCTCGTTTCTTGAAAAACTCAGCAGCGGTTCCGACCACGCCAACTTTTTCAGCCACTGCGGAAGCAATCCACTGATTAAGCGATACGCCGTCCTCTTGAGCGAGACGTTGTGCTGCCTTCTTGATCGAGGTAGGCAGTTTTAGCGGATAGGTTGATTTGCTCATTTTGTCCTCTTCAATAATTCTGATGGGCGTAGTATCTCAAGCTCAAACCGTTTCGCGGCAGAGGCAAAATCCGCGACATTGTATGTAACCAAAGCATCGGCCGCGCCGTTCACTGCAGCTTCCAAGACCATTTCATCATTCGGATCGCGCAGCTGCGGGCGCCAGAGAAAATGAGTCTCGACAGGTTCCACGAATGCAGCAAGCTCCGCGAGGAATTCCTCGAGGGCCACTAGAGACAGCCCATGCGCCAGACGTTGTTCCGGCCGTTTGAGCACATCCTCATACTCCAGAAACAGCGGCGGAGTGGCCAAAGGCACGATCTTACGCGCTGCGACGAGCCTCAATACCGCGTTTCCTGCGCCATTTTGTGTGCGAAGCGCCGCTACCACGACCGAAGTGTCGAGAACGACGCGTCGAACCATATACATCGTATAGGATGTCACATCCTATAGGATATGTAAAGCTCCCTGATCGAATCTGTAAGATAGGAATCGGAAGGTCACAATGTCCGACAAACCGCAGACTCCCGACGAAAAGCTGCAACATGAGTTCAACCGCTGGGCCTCCGAAGGTGAGGGCGAGAAGATGGAGCGGCATCATCTCGACATCACGGAGAAGACGATTCGGCTGATGAATCTGCGTCCCGGAGAGCGCGTGCTTGACCTGGGCTGCGGTTCTGGATGGGCGACGCGGCTGCTCGCGCGGCTTGTCGGCGATGGGCCCGAGGGATTTGGACAGGTTGTGGGACTCGACGTGTCGGACGAAATGGTGCGGCAGGCGCGCGAGGCGTCGAAGGACTTCGAGAACATTCTCTACGTCTGGGGATCGGCGCGGCAGATTCCATGGGAAGAAAACTTCTTCGACAAAGTCCTGTCGGTGGAGTCGTTCTACTACTATCCCGATCAGGATCGCGCATTGATGGAACTGTTTCGCGTCGTAGCGCCACGGGGAAAAGTGTTCATCCTGATAAACCTATATAAAGACAATCCGTACTCGCTGCAGTGGGTCGACAAGTTGAAAGTTCCCGTCCATGTGCGTTCAGCGGCGGAATATGTCGAACTGCTGCAGAAGCACGCGTTTGAAAACGTGGAGGCGCGGCGCATCCCCGACGACACGCCGACGCCGGATGACTACAAGACGAAATCCTTCAACAGCCTGGAGGATCTGCGGGCATTCAAGCGCGAGGGCGCGCTGCTGCTGACGGCTACGAAACCGGACCTGCGAACGCCGGCACCGGCGTACACGATTTACTAAGAGCGACGGCGGCAAGATGCCGCCACGAGAGCCGGCGGGACGCCGGCGCTACAAAAAACGGGGGGCTACGCTGACTTAAATCTCACTGTCGTCGTCATCGTCCTTGTCTTTGTCGCCATGATTCAGGTCCTTCGCGGGGCTCAACGTACGGCCATCCTGCGCGTGATGGATGGAAATCCTACCATTCACGTTTTCCAGCTTAATGTGGGTCCCGCCGCTGCCGAGTCTTCCGCGCAGCTCGTGCCCCACAAAATTATGATGACTCACCTGCAATCCGAAATCATTGTCGATGCCGCCCGACACAGTGTTGGCCTCTATGTCTGCCTTGGAGTCAGAGGGGATAGTTAAGTCCAGGGAGCCGTTCACCGAATTTAGCTCGATGGAATGGCTGGGAAGCTGGTCGAATCGAGCATCGAGGCGGCCATTGATGGTCGAGAGCTCGGCACGTCCCGAGAGGTCATGCGCCTCGAGCCTGCCGTTGATGCAGGAGGCGTGGACCTCGCCGCTTATCGCAGTCACATCGAGCGAGCCGTTGATCAGCTTGATTTCGTCGAGGCGAACCGTGCGCGGCACCTTCAGTGTGTATTCGACGCCGCCGGGATTGTTGTGCGAACCCCAGCCGTGATCCCGAAATTTCGTTTGAATCGAGATATCGTCTTTGGTCGCATTGATTTTGATTTCGACGTCTTCCAGCTTCTCTTTGGTGTCGGCATACTTGACGGCGTCGAGCTTTACGTCATTCCGATCCCAACTGGAGATATGGACCGCGCCATTGATATTGTCGAGTTCGATGCGGCCGTCAGGGGTCAATGCATACGTCTGATGAAACTCTTCTGTGAACGCGCCAGGGTGGTCGGCTGCGTGCGCCGGCAGGGCGAGCACGAACAAAGCACAAACGGTTCCCAGGATGGCTCCCAGCCACGTGGCGGATTGGCGATGGCGGTTCATGAATCCTCCGTTTCAACGGGTTAGACGGGCCTGTTTGAATTTGGTGAGGCGGGCAAGACCGACCCTCCGGCTGCACATGAGAGGGTACGAATCCTACTGGGATAAAGTTCCGGCATCTGCGGTCCTTGTGCGCGCCTCGGTCAGGATGAACACCCCGAGGATTGCCATCTCGGGTTCGATTGGCACGCGGTAGCGCGGGTTGGGAAACACGACGTAGTACACCGCCGGATAAATCAGCATGAGCCAGAAGAGCAGCCATGCTCCCAGTCTGCGTTGATGCAAGGCGCGGCCTAATCCCCAGAACATGAGCACCGAAGACGCCAGGAACAGCGAGTTCTTGGCTTCGCTCATCCACGGAGGCTGCGTCGCTTTCGGTGGTCCTGCCCAGTAGTAGATGAATCGCTTCACGCACAGGCCGGCGAATCGTCGGTAGTCCGCTTTGATGTAGTCGACGGCTTGCTGCCTGCGCATGGCGACGTACGGCAGTTCGCCCATCGCTGTGTATTGCCGCATGGCGTAAACATCCTGCGTTGGGTGGAGATATTCCATCCACGTTCCATCGGCGCCGGGGCCGTTGCCGAGGCGAAGCTCGGCGCCGAAATTGTCGCGAATGAAAATGAACTTGCCGAATGTCTGATAATTGCGGACGAGCCACGGTGTAATGCACGCGAAGAAAATGACCGACGCGAACACAATGCCGGCGAACGATCGCTTGCCGCACTTCGCGCGACGATACCACGCCCACAATCCCGCAGCCGGAAGAAACGAAAGCAGGGAAGTACTGCTGAGCGCGGTGATGCCCCACAGGAGTCCGAACTGAATCCACGGAAGCCACCCGTCGCGATCTTCCATCGTTAGTGCGAGCCAGAAGATGGTAGTGAGGAGCAGCGCGGCGAGGCTTGTCTCCCACACCGCGCGCGTACACCAGAACATCACGTTGGGGAGTAACGCCCACGCCCAAGCCGAACCGACGGCGACCTTCTCGGAAAATATTCGCTTCGCGATCAGAAAAAGTGGAATGCAGTTTAGCGCCGAGAAGATGCTGTTGATGGTGAGCAGCACAAACGCGGAGGCTTTCGAGTAGATGCCGAAGATCTTGAAGACCCCGGCGATCAGGTAGGGATAAAGCGGCGGCTCCCACGCGGTCGGCCCAGTCGGCGGACCAAATGGATTGCTGAAGCCGCGGCCCTGCGCGATAGACGCGCCGATGCTGCCCATCTCCCAGCCGAAGCTGAAGTTGTTGTCCGCGGTCTTGAATTTGTAGGTGTGGCCGACCATGATCCAGCCCACCCGGAGAAGAAATGCAATCGCGACAATCCAAAACAGCGACGTTCGAATACGCGCCCACCCGTCGAAGAGCGGGCGGTGCGCCGCCACGGTTGAACTGGATTCCATGCGTGGTTCTATTTGTAGCTGAGCAGAGCAGTGCGGGCAACCCGTACGTCCGCCTTGTGCTCGTCATCCCAAGATGACTATAATGACCATGATGACCTACTGGGGGGAAAGGATATCTCGTGAGCGCACCAAATTGGACGGTTGCCGAGGCCAAGGCGAAATTCAGCGAGATCATTGAGCGCGCCATGAGGGAAGGGCCGCAGACCATTACGCGGAAAGGACGTACCGCAGCGGTTGTGGTTGGAGCCGAGGAATGGGAGCGGAAGACCAAGCGTGTGGGAACCCTGGCTGAGTTCTTCGCGGGATCTCCGCTACGGGGATCGAAGCTGAAGGTCCGCCGCATCAAAGCCCAGCCTCGGAAGATGAGCCTGTGAGCTTTCTTCTCGATACAAATGCGGTCTCTGAATGGGTGAAGCCGCGCCCCAATCCCGGACTCATCGGCTGGATGGATTCGGCGGATGAGGATCGAGTCTTTCTGAGCGTGATCTCGCTGGCGGAGGTGCGCTACGGCATCGAGCGCATGTCGGGGGGAGCGCGTCGTAACCGGCTCGAGCGATGGCTACGGGATGAATTGCCGCTGCGTTTCGAAGGCCGTGTTTTGCCGATCGACAGCAGGGTCGCTGAAGCCTGGGGGAGAACAGTGTCGCGCAGCGAAGCTTTGGGGCGTCCAATGGATGCAATGGGCGCCTTCCTGGCGGCGACCGCCGAAGTTCACCGCCTCACGCTCGTTACCCGGAACGTCTCTGATTTTCCGACGCTGAAGTCCGTTGTCAATCCGTGGCAGTAGGCGACAAATTTATGCAGGGGACTCGATTCGCGATGGTCGGGCATCCACACGGGACCTAACCACAGCGATCCGGTAAAATGATCGTTCCACCGGACTGCTTGCTGACCCCTGACCTTATGCTGACTTCGGCGCTGGCGATGGCCCCCAGGGGCATTGGGCCCTACATCCGCCAGCATTTTCTCGACACAACGTTTCGCGGGCTCTACCACGCCAATGCCTTCGACATGGCGCTGCTGATTCCGTACTTCATCGTGCTGATTCTCCTCGCGGCTTACGGGATGCACCGCTACCGGCTGGTCTACCTCTATTACAAGCATCGCAAGAACCGCACCACGGAGCCGGCGCAACTTTTCGAAGAACTGCCGCGGGTTACCGTGCAGCTGCCGATTTTCAATGAGCAGTACGTGGTAGAGCGGTTGCTGGAGTCGATCTGCAAGCTGAAGTATCCGCGCGAGAAGCTGGACATTCAGGTGCTCGACGACTCTACCGACGAAACGGTGGAAGTAGCCCGAGGACTCGTTGAGCGCTACGCGGCGCTGGGAAATCCCATCAGCTACCACCACCGCACGAACCGCGAGGGATACAAAGCGGGAGCGCTGGCCGAAGGCTTGAACACCGCGAAGGGAGAGTTCGTCGCCATCTTCGACGCCGACTTCACGCCGCCGGAAGATTTTCTGCTGCTCACGATTCATCACTTCACCGATCCCAAGGTCGGCATGGTGCAGACGCGGTGGACGCACCTCAATCGCAATTATTCTTTTCTGACCGAAGTGGAAGCGATCCTGCTCGACGGCCATTTTGTGCTGGAGCATTCCGGTCGCGCGCGAACTGGCCTGTTCTTCAACTTCAACGGCACGGCAGGGATGTGGCGGCGGACGGCGATTGACGAGGCTGGCGGATGGCAACACGATACGCTCACCGAAGATACCGACCTTTCTTATCGCGCGCAGTTGAAGGGATGGAAGTTTATTTACCTGCAGGACGTCGAATGCCCCGCCGAACTTCCGGTGGAGATGACGGCGTTCAAAACGCAGCAGGCGCGATGGGCCAAGGGCCTCATCCAGACGGGGAAAAAGATTCTGCCGCGCGTCATGCGAAGCGACGTCCCGGTGCACACTAAGATCGAGGCCTGGTATCACCTGACGGCGAATCTGAGCTATCCGCTGATGATCATGCTGTCGGTATTGCTGCTGCCGGCGATGATCATTCGCTTTTATCAGGGCTGGTTTCAGATGCTCTACATCGACCTGCCGCTGTTCATGGCGTCGACATTTTCGATTTCAAGTTTCTATCTGGTCTCGCAGCGCGAATTATTCCCGCGAAGCTGGCCTCGGGCGCTGATCTATCTTCCGATTCTGATGGCGCTGGGGATCGGGCTGACGATCACCAACACCAGAGCCGTGATCGAGGCGCTGATCGGCAAGAAGAGCGCCTTTGCGCGAACGCCAAAGTATCGCGTGGTGTCGAAGGGAGATAAAGTCGGCGCCAACAAGTATCGCAAGCGCCTGGGATGGGTGCCTTGGATCGAGTTGGCGATCGGGACTTATTTCGCGCTCACGGTTTATTACGCCATCGACAACGAGAACTACATCACCGTGCCATTTCTGCTGCTGTTCGTTGTGGGTTACTGGTACACGGGATTGATGTCGCTGCTGCAGGGACGATTCGGAGGCCGCGCGCTCAGCGCCACCGCGCACACGAAGCCGTTTCCGGTGGGAGTGTAGGCGGCGTTACTTGGCACGGTTGGCGTCTTACCGTCATGTAACTTTTGGGGAAACGCAGAATCTTATCTCCTGAATTCCCGAGCAGGAGAGTGAATCTATGCGGTCATTCGTCGTCGCGCTGATCTTGTGGACTGCTCTGCAGATGCCTGCGCTTGCAGGCGAGAATCTCAAGCTGAATCCCAAGCTGGATTACAGCAGTGACAGTCAGGATGGCCCACTCATCACGGGCGACCACATGGATGAGGGTCCGGTTGCGGGCAAGCCTACTTACGTGATCATCTACAGCGAAGGTTGCTTCAATTCCAAGCGGCAGGCGCGACGCACCGTGAGCTTGTATGAGAAATACAGCGGGCGCGTGCAGTTTGTTGTCATCGACCTCGACCGTTCGCTTTCAACAGCTCAGCAACTGCTGGAGAAAAAGTATTTCCGCGGCTACATTCCGCATGTTGTGGTGCTCGACCGGTCCGGTGCCGCGGTCTACAACTCCTCCGGAGAGGTTGACGAGGCCGTGATCTCGGGCCTGCTCGACAAGTCTCTGCGCTAGCGTTTGGCCTTCTCTTGTCTCCTCGTTTACAATCCAGTCGCTGAACGCTTGCATCCGGAGCGATGCGAATCGTACCGATGGGAGCGGCTCGCAGGAGGATGCAATGTTCCTCTCACGCCGGATTGTCCACTCTGCTGCCGTCACCGTTGCGTTAGTTATCTTTCTCAGTTGCGGGTCTGCCCACGACTCAGGCGAATTTTACGTTCTGGTTTCCGCGAACCTGCAGGTTCCTTACTGGAAGACGGCGGGCGCGGGCTTCGCGAAGGCGGCTTCGCAGTTCAAAGTGCGATCCGATTTCGCAGGGCCGCAGAACTACGATCCCAAGGCTGAGAGCGATGCTCTTGATCAGGCCGTGCAGAAAAAGGCGACCGGGATCCTGCTGGCAGTGACCGATCCGGCGCTGCTTAAAGGCAGCATCGACAAGGCGGTGGCCGCGGGCATTCCGGTGATCACCATCGACTCGGATGCGCCTGCAAGCAAGCGCCTGTTTTTCATTGGCACGAATAACTATCAGGCAGGGTTCACCGGCGGACAGCGGCTGGCGCAGGAACTCAGAGGCAGAGGCAACGTCGTGGTCTTCACCATGCCGGACCAGTCGAACCTGCAGGATCGGCTGCGCGGCTACAAAGAAGCGCTGACCAAGACGCCCGACATCAAGATCACGCGCGTGGTCGACATTCAGGGCGATCCTCGCATCGCATTCGATACGACGACGCAGATCATCGGCAAAGAGCGCGACAAGGTCGACGCGTTCGTGTGCCTGGAAGCCCAGTCGGGCAAGGAAGTCGCGGGCGTGCTGAACAGCTATCACGTCACCGGGAAGGTCGTGATGGCGATGGACACCGACCCGGAGACGCTCGATTGGATTCAGAAGGGCATGATCGCGGCGACCATCGGCCAAAAACCGTACAGCATGGCGTTCGTTGGCATGGAGATGCTCGACAATCTCTATCACCACAAGCCGTCATCGTTAGATAAGGACTGGTCGAAAGACAGCTTCGCTCCGATCCCCAGCTTTGTCGACACCGGTTCGGCCCTGATCGATAAGAGCAACGTGGATGCGTTTATGCAGGCCGGGAAGAACTTGACGCAGTGAGAGAAAACAATGATCAGTGACTAGTGATCAGTGAATAGTGACTAGTGATCAGTGATCAGATAAAGCTCGTACGGGCCGCTGGCGACTGATCACTGATCACTGTTCACTAATCACTGATCCTTTCATCACTAATCACTGCTCACTGCTCACTGCTACGAGATGTACTCCCGGATGTATTCGTCGCGAGTGTGGGCCAACTGGCGGACATCCCCGTCGAAGATCACTTTGCCATCGCGAAGAATCAGAAAACTCATGGGCACATCGCAATACTGGCCGCGCGGCAGAACGCGCACGGCGTTCGTCTGCTTGTCGAACTGATGCGTGGCCATGGTGAAGGCGTCCTGCAGGCGGTGCGAAACCAGCAGGGAACTGGTCTTGTAGACGTCGCGCTGCTTCATGATCAATTCGACAATCGTGTTGGATGTGATCGGATCGAGGCCTCCGGTCGGCGAGTCGTAGAGCAGCAATTCGGGCTGTGTGATGATGGCGCGCGCAATGGCCACGCGGCGCCGCATGCCTCCGGATAATTCGGAGGGGAAGAGATCGAGCGTATGCTCCAGTTCGACGAAACGCAGCGCCTCGCGCACGCGCCCGTCGATCTCGTCATCGTAGATGCCGTGCTCTTCCGTCAGCCGGTAAGCGACGTTCTCACGCACCGTCAGTGAATCGAAGAGCGCGCTCTCCTGAAAAACCATACCGAGGTGGCCGCGCATAGGGAAAAGATCTTCTTCGGGCATCTCGGTGACTTCGTTGCCCAACACGGTGATGCGTCCGGAGTCTGGCTTCAGCAGGCCGAGGGAGAGCTTGAGGATCGTGCTCTTGCCCGATCCGGCAACGCCAAACAGCGCCTTGGTTTCGCCGAAGGGAAGGCGGAACGATACGCCGCGCAGAACGTGATTGTCTTCAAACGCGAGGTGAACGTCTTCGAAAACAATGGCCGAGCCGGACGGCGGCTGCGCAACGCCTGAGGAGGATTCGATGGGCAGAGTTGGCGCGGACATGTGTTTACTTGTACGATAATAGAGAAATCAGTAACTTGGTGACGAAGAAGTCGCTGACCAGAATGAGCACCGAGGCCGCTACCACGGCCTGCGTCGTGGCGCGGCCCACACCCTGGGTTCCGCCGCGGGCTGTCATTCCGTAGTAGCAGCCGATAGTCGAGATGATGAAGCCGAACAGCGTCGGTTTCAGCAGGCCCATGAAGACGTCCTGAAATACCAGCGTTTGCCAGGCATTGCTCCAGTATTGGCGGGCGTCGAGACTCAGGAAGAGTTTGGCCACCATGAGCCCGCCGGCCAGCCCGACAAGATCAGAAATGATGCTCAGAAAGAACAGCATGAAGACGGTCGCGGTGACGCGCGGCGTGACCAGTTTCTTCATAGGATCGGTGCCGAGCGCGCGCATGGCGTCGATCTGCTCAGTCACGACCATCGATCCCAGTTCGCTGGCCATGCCGGAAGAGTTGCGTCCGGCCACCATCAGGCCGGTGAGCACCGGGCCCAGTTCGCGCACCATGGAGGTCGACACGAGCTGCCCGATCAGCGTGATGGAGCCGAAGCGCTGCAGCGTATTGGCCGTTTGCAGCGCGAGAACGCCGCCGGTGAAGAAGCCGGTCAGCACGACGATGGGCAGCGAGCCCACGCCGATCAGGTCGGCCTGCTGCACCATGTCCGCAAAATAAAGCGGCTTGCGGAAGAGATTGCCCACGGCCTGCGCAGCGAGCAGGGTGTATTCCTGAACCGACTGGACTTTCTCCTTGGCGAATTCCGTGGGCGAGGTCAGTTCCATGCGATTCGAAGCACCGTCGCCGCGAGCACGTGAGGCGGCAGGCTTGACCGAATATAACAGAGAACGGTGTTAGGGATCAGCCGTAGGAGACCGGGCGTCTGACCTCGGGCGTCTGACCTCCGACTCCAGGCCTCGGGCGTCGGGATGGCAGGTCGAACGCTCAGCTCATAAGGGTACGGCAGGTTGTCGGTGGAAGCGCTACGCTCTTCGGTTTCCCGAGGTCTGTGGTCTGAGGTCCGACGTCCGACCTCGTTCTACCCGCGCCCCTTCTTCTTAATCTCAATATTCAGCCGTCGGATTTTCTGGTTCAGAGTTGACAGTGGGACGTGGAAGCGCTCGGCGGCTTCGGTCTGATTCCAGTTGCAGCGTTCGAGCATGTCGGTAATGACGCGGCCTTCGTAGTCTTCGACGATTTCGAACAGCGACGCGTCCGATGGCGGATCATGCAGCGTGAAAGAGGAACCGCGGCCCATCATGGATTCGGGAAGCAGGTCCATGCTGATCTCCGGGCCTGAGGAAAGCACGACCGCGCGCTCGATCACGTTTTCGAGTTCACGTACGTTGCCGGGCCAGGAATACGCCATCAGAGGACGCAGCGCTTCCGGCGTAATGCGCGGCATGGGGCGTCCATTTTCTTCCGCGTATCTCTTCAGAAAGAATTCCACCAGCAACGGGATGTCTTCTTTACGCTGCCGCAGCGGCGGCAGTTCGACCGTGATAACGTTCAGGCGGTAGAAGAGATCTTCACGGAAGCGGCCTTCACGCACCATCTGGCGAAGATCGATGTTCGTAGCGGCAATGATGCGCACGTCGACCTGGATCTCCTGAATGCCGCCGAGATGCATGAAGCGCCGGTCTTGCAGCACGCGCAGAATCTTGGCCTGCGTTTCCAGACCCATGGTGGCGATTTCGTCGAGGAACAGCGTGCCCTTGTCCGCCACTTCGAACAAGCCCTTCTTCGAAGCGACGGCGCTGGTGAATGCGCCCTTGACGTGGCCGAATAGCGTGGACTCGAGCAGGTCCGTGGGCATCGAACCGGTATTGACTGGGACAAACGGTTTGTCACGCCGCGGAGAATTCAGATGCACAGCCTTGGCGATGACTTCCTTGCCCGTTCCGCTTTCGCCTTGCAGCAGCACCGTCGAGCGGCTGTTCGCGACCTGCGCCACTAGATCAAAAATCTTCAGCATGGGCTCGCTCTTGCCCACGATGTTTTCGAAGTTGTAGCGCTGCTTGAGAGCGCGCTTGAGCTGAATGTTTTCTTCTTCAGCGCGGCGCCATCCCACGGCCGCGCGCACATCGGCAAGAAGCTTCTCGTTGTCCCACGGCTTCTGAATGAAGTTCGCCGCGCCCGACTGCATGGCACGAACGGCATTTTCGACCGTGCCGTACGCGGTAATCATGATCACCGGCAAGTGCGAATCGTGGGTGTGAATCTCGGCGAGGATATCCATTCCATCGCGGCCGGGAAGCGCGAGGTCAAGCAGAATGAGATCGAACGGGCGATCTCCAATCTGCGATAGGCCATCTTCTCCGCTGACCGCGGTTTCGACTTCGAATCCTTCCATCTCGAGCAGGGTCTGCAGCGATTCGCGAATCTCCGCCTCATCGTCGATGATGAGCACCGAACCTGCCGGCGACGGATTTCCGTTCATCGTGCCCCGCGAGATCACCGCTGCTTCAGACATGAACTGCCTTCCTGGTCAACGGAAAGTCGAGCGCGAAAGTAGTCCCCGCACCGGGTTTGCTCTCGACGCGAATCTTTCCCGCATGTTCCTGGATAATGCCGTAGGTTACGGCGAGTCCGAGGCCGGTTCCGCGGCTCTGGCCTTCCTTCGGCGCCGTCTTGGTGGTGAAGAATGGATCGTAGATGCGATGCACGTTCTCTGGCGCAATGCCCGACCCGCTGTCGGTGACGCGCACGCTGACCATGTCGCCGTTGCTGGTCGCCACGTTGAGCGTTCCGCCGCCGGCCATGGCGTCTTTCGCGTTGAGAAACAGGTTCAGGAACACTTGCTGCAGCCTGCCCGGATTTCCCTGAATGGCAGAAATTCCCGGAGTCAGTTCGGAACGCACCTGAATCTTCGCGGTCTTGAACTGATGTTCGAGCAGCGCCAGCGTGTCGGTGATGACTTTGTTCACGTCGACATCGGCAAACTCCGTGCCGCTGGTGCGCGAGAAGTTCAGCAGGTTATTGACGATTTCCGAAGCGCGGAATGTCTGGCGGGTGATCTTTTCCAGCAGTCCCGATTTTTGCGGATCACCTTGCAGTTGCTTCGCCAGCATCTGCGTGTAAGACGAAATCACCGCCAGCGGCGTGTTCACTTCATGAGCGACGCCGGCCGCGAGCAATCCGATCGACGACAGCTTGTCTGCCTGCGAAAGCTGGCTTTCCAGTTCCACGCGTTCGGTAATGTCGTCCATGATGACGAGGCGTCCGATCACCTGGAACTTCCGCGTGACCAGCGGCGCGATCGCCACATTCACCGTGCGCGTTTCGCCTGCCGGCGTTTTCAAACGGAATTTGTACAGGTTATTGATGCCTGCATTCTGCCGTACTCGATAAAACTCCTCAGCGAACTCCGGCGGAAACACCGTCCGCACCGGTTGTGTGAGCGCTTGCCAGCGCGGCAGCGCGTACATGACTTCCATCTGCGCGTTCCAGCTCTCGATGCGGTCTTCCATGTCGAGCGCCATCACGCCGACGTTGATCGACTCCACGATGTTCTCGTTGAAGTCCTTCAGGCGCTCATATTCCGCGACCTTCTGCTGCAGTGAAGCGTAGAGCCGTCCGTTCTGGATGGCGATGCCGAGATATCCGCCGAGCGTTTCGAGCAATTCGATATCTTCGCTCGAAAGGAAGTCGCCCTTTGTCGTCTTACCGAGGCCGAGGACAGCAATAGTTTTCTGCTGCGCGCGGCAGGGTATGTAGTAATTCAGATCCAGCCGCGCGATGGCATCCTGCGAGGCCGCCGACTCGCGCGGAACCTGATGCGTGTTCTCAAGGAACATGTGCTCTGCGGGGTCGGGCCGGGCTTCGGTCAGGAATGACAGGTCGAGCTTCCCCATGGGATTCATGCCGACCGACTTCGAGAGCACGAACTGCTCAATCTCTTCGTCGGCGCGCAGGAAAATCGCGATGCGATCTACCGACAACGTTCTGCTCAGGCGATCGACGACCGAGGAGAGCAGCGCGTTCAAATCCGTCTCCGAGCCCAGTTCGCGGCCAAACTCAATCAGCGTCCGGCGATAGTCATACACCGTGCGATAGAAAAACTGGTCGATGCGATTCTGAATCCACTTGCGAACTGGATCGAACAGCAGCGCGGTGACAACCACGGCCATGATCAGGCCGATTCGTCCAGTATTGGGCTGCCGCATCTGCACCAGCGTCGCGATGCCCGCCACCATTGCGAAGTACATCCCAACCACTGCGGTGACGGCCAGCGTGTACACGACCACGCGCTTCGAGATCAGGTCCACGTCCATCAGTCGATAACGGAAGATGGCATAGCCGAAGGTGAGCGGTAGCAGGCCCAGCGACAGCACCGACAACTTCATGTCCGTACCGGGCAGAGCGCCCATCAGGTACGGCACAACGTAAAACAGGGTGTAAGGAACGATGGCGAGTACCGTGCCACGCGTCACCCACTTCAGTTGCTGTCGCAGAATGGTCGTACGGGCCAGACTATAGCTGTGCCACAGGACTGCGGCGGCGATGATGAACAACAGAGCGCCGTAAGCCATTTCCTGGCGATCCATGTCCCAGCGCAGATGGCCGCTGGCCTGCGCCAGACGCAGCGCGATGATGTGGCGACCCAGCAGCAACGCTCCCGGTAGATAGGGCAGGGCGAGCAGCCATGGACGCTGCCGCACAAACTGCCGCTTCTCTGGGAATGTCAGAACGAAGTGCAGGAACAAGGCCGGCTGCAGCATCCACGCAACGATGTTGCTCCAGTAAATCGTCCAGTCAAAGTCGTTGAGCTTGCCCGTGTACTTGAACGAATACGCGATGAACGAGACCAGGCAGAAAATATAAAAATGCGTGGAGCCCGGCGCGGTCCAGCGTCGCAGCAGAACGTACACGCCAATCCCGAGATAGATCAGCGCAATCAGCCGCAGCCAGTTATTGAGAGAGCGATCGGCAGGAACCAGAATCACGCTGGAGTCGAGCGTCACCGAGTCGCGAACCAGAGAATAAGAAGCCTTTGACCAGACGCCCGTGCGGTAAAGTTGGCGCTCAAGTTGAGGCGTGTTCTTGACGTCCTCGCCGTTGACCGAGACGAGTTGGTCGTTGGTCTTGATGCCGGCCTTGGCGCCGGGGCCATTCGGATCGACCCGGTCGGCTAGAAGGGAGCCGTTATGCTCAACCCACCAGACGCCGTCGTCCGGGCCAGCCGAATCTCGCTCTTTCTGAACGTTGAATCCCGCGAAAACGACCGCAGCCACCGTCAGAAGAAACAGCAGAACCGCAATAAAGCGAGCTTGGCTTTCCCGATTCATGGGTTTCGGCGCTGGCCCCGAACCCTTAGGGGGCTGGAGAGGCGTGACAGCGATATCCCGCCGATCCTCAATGAGCAACTTCGCTGCCATGTCGGGCCCCATTTCAGGAAGGATAAGTCGAATAGATCAAGCTACTTCCAAGATTATAGATGCGTTTTCGAACGCGAACTATGCCTTTTTGGAGGTTTCTGTGGGATTCTGTATCCCATTCTCCCTGAAATTCTTGGGGTTACGAATACTTAATTCATTCGAACGGATTTCGAATGCCCAGGAGGTCTGATGATCGAAAGCCAGTACAGGATTGTGGAAGCACGTGATTGATGAGTTGTCTCATTGATGCGTTGCCTCACAAAAACGCTACGGCGGGATCGTCGAAACAGGCTCCCGAGAATCACCAGTTGTGAAGCCTATCTCTGGCCAGTGAGTTGAGCAGCAAGCGTCGCGCCCTGGAGTGCTCCATTCCGCCGGGGTGCGCTGATGAGTGCCGCCTGAAATTCCTTCAGCGCCAGGTCCGGATGATTCTGCTCCAGCAGCAAGGAGCCGAGCTGTTCACGGGCTGGAAGAATCGGTCCCGGTGTAACAGGAAGCTTCTCAATTGAGTCTTCCTCGTCGGCTGCCGAGCGCATCAAGATTGCGGCTTCATCCGGTTTCCTCTCCGCCTGGGCTGACCACGCCACGACTTCGCGCGCCAAAATCCCCACCTGAGTTGCCCAATAGTCGTTTCCTGATACGTTAAGCTGCTCTTCGATGTGCCGCAATCGCTCAATTTCCGCGCGCGCTTCGGCGGCACGACCGGTTCGAGCGAGTCCCAAGCCGCGCGCCCAAACCGCAATCGCCACCACATGAGGCGGGGCCCCTGTTGGAGGAGCGACGTCAGCCGCGTCGGTCCACTGACCCCGCTCCACGATATACCGAACCGGCATAGCGGTAGAAGCGTACGCGATCTTGAAATCGGCAGTATCCAGCTTGTGCATCCTTTTAAGTTGCTGAACGACCTGAGCCGCGTCGTTGTCGCGTCCACTTTGCAAGTAGGCGTACACCAGGTAGTCCATTGCGTGCAGTTCCTCTCCCGTGTCGCCCTGTCGGTGCGCCGCCTCCTTTGCAGCAAGGTTGGAAGTAATGGAGTCCTCCCATAGACCGAGCCGCGTGAAGATATGAGTCGGCATGTGCAAAGCGTGCGGCGCTGAAGGCGCAATCTGCGAGTAAACTCTTGCCGCGGAGAGGCCTCTCGGTGCCAGTTCCGCATTGTCGCAAGCATGGATCAGGTAGTGAGGGATTCCTGGGTGCTGCGGGTTGGCCCGAAAAAGCGGCTCCAGCAGATCGGCTGCCTCTTTCTGCTTGGCATGCGTCTTGTCGGCAGGAGAAGCGCTGGCAAGTAGTGCGAGCGCGTAAAATGCCTGGGCTTCGACATCTCTCTTGTTCCGGGAAGCAAGACTGCTCATAGCGCGTTCGTAGTTCAATACCCGTGTGTCGTACGGTACCGTGGCAGCATCCTGATATATCAATCCCAACGCGGCGATGAACTGGCGTTCGCGTTCGGAGTGCGCCCCGATCTTCTGTGCCCGCTGGATCTCTCGTTGGGCAATCGAAATGGTAGCGGACGTCATCGGCGGGTCCCAAAGCTCGTGGAAGTACGTCATGGCCTTGCCCCAATGCGCCATCGCACACTGCGGATCCAGTCTGGCCACATCGTGGAACGTATTTTCGGCGGCGGTGTAGGAGAAGGAGTGAAGCAACGCGACGCCTCGGTCGAATTGTTGCTGAACGGCTGGCGCGCAAGAAATCAGGAACGATACTTCACCGAGCTTCTCTCGTGCGCCGTGGCTGTGTGATTCTTGCTGAACTGCGGCCGAAGGCAAGAGGAACAACAGAACGAGAAATATTCGCCGCAGATCGAACATCTCCATCTCCTCAACCGACGCGAAACTTCTAAGACACCCGCATTCTAATCGTCGAGTCCGGGGTATCGTGCGCGGCTCCGACCTTAGCCCGCCTTGCGCCCGGAGTTCGTGGGAGTGTCAACAGCTTCGTCGTCCCACTCAAACGATAGTGCCCTCGCGGTCGTCTCGATCGGTTCGAGCTCGGGGATGTCCTCGGCCACAGACGCGCCGAGTTCGGAGAACTTGCGAGCCGAGACCAGCACGCGGTTCTCAAGCGATCCAACCGCCTGGTTGTAGGCTTCGACGGCACGGTCGAGGCTGGCGCCAACTCCAGTGATGTGTCCGGCGAGCTTGCGCAGGCGCTCGTGGAGTTCTTTGCCGAGAGCGCTGATTTGCTGTGCGTTCCGTGCCAGCTTTTCCTGGTTCCAGCCGTAGTTGATGGCCTTTAGCAGTGCGATTAACGTGGTCGGCGATGCCGGAATCACCCGATTCAAGACCCCATGTTCGATGAGGCCCGTGTCCTGCTCCAGCGCCGCGCTGAAAAATGTTTCGCCCGGCAGGAACATCACCACAAACTCGGGAGTCGCTTCAAATTGCTCCCAATATTTCTTTCCACTCAAAGTATTGATGTGATCGCGGACTTGACGCGCATGATTCGCCAGACAGGCACGCCGAGTCTCTTCGTCATTCGTTTCGAAAGCTTCGAGAAAGGCCTGCAACGGCGTCTTTGCATCGACCACCACATTCTTGCCTCCGGGTAACTTGATGACCAGGTCAGGCCGGAATCGGCCCGCGTCGGTCGTCACCGTCTCCTGCTCGGCAAAATCGCAGTAGGGCAGCATGCCAGCAATCTCAACCACCCGCCGTAGCTGGATCTCTCCCCATCGTCCGCGCACGTTCGGCGTGCGCAGGGCACGTACGAGGTTGCCGGTCTCCGACTGCAATTCCTTTTGCGTGGTGATGAGCGATTGCACCTGGCGTCTCAGATCGCCGTAGGCCTCGCCGCGCGCGACTTCCATCTGCTGAATCTGTGCGTCCACTTTGCTGAGTGATTCGCGCACGGGAGAGACGAGATCGGCGACGGCTTTTTGCCGGGTCTCGAGATCGCTCTTGGCGTCGTTTTGAAATCGCTTCAGCGTCTCTTGCGCGACCTGCAGGAAGGTCGAATAGTTGCTTTTCAGCGCATCGTCGGCGAGCGACTTGAAAGCATCCTGTAGGTTGTCGCCAGCCTTGGTCAGCAATTCGATCTTTTCGTTGCTGGTCTTTCGTTCCAGTTCAAGGGCGGATTCGAGGCGGGCACGGCTCTCCACCAATTGCCGCTGATCGTTCAAAAGCCGCGCCAGATCCGCCTTTGCGGCTGCTAATTCCTTTTCCATCAATGACAAGCGTGCTTGCAACGAGGCTGTGCGCGTACGCAGCACAAGCCATGCAAGCAGGCCGCCAAACAACAGGCCAATGACCCCACTGATCCCTGGTTCCATAGACACAGGTAACTACTTCCCTTCGAGTCCAACCTCTAGCCTAGCACCAGCAACGAAGTTTTGAGCCGAAACGACCGTAGGGAAACGGCTTCGGGTCGGCACGATCCCTGGGACGTGGTGGCGCTGATTTACAGACTGGACGCTTACACCAGATGCACAGAGCCCCCAGACTATTGCTGGCTGTCCTGATCGGCACGGGTACGGCGACCTTTCAACCTGCCCACCTGACGGCGTCATCGTCGGATGCCAAGTCCCCAGCCCAAAATGTTCAGACCGCAACACTGAAGCCAGCTGCCGCGACCGCACCCGATATTCCTTTTAACGATTCTGAAATTCAGACTGAGCAGCAGCTTCTCGTGCTCGCCAACCAGTCGCGCCGCCAGGCTGGTGCTCCGCCACTTACGCTCGATGCGGGACTCTCGCAGGCTGCCCGCGTGCACGCGCAAGCCATGCTTGAGGCGCATAGACTCTCGCATCAGTTCGATGGTGAACCTTCACTGCCGCAACGTCTCGCGGCTACGACTAACCTCCTTCTCGATCAGGAGGGAGAGAACGTCGCCTTCGACTACGACGCCGAGCACGGACACGAACATCTCATGCTTTCACCGCCGCACCGCGCGAACCTGCTCAACCCGGCCTACAACGTGGTCGGGTTGGGCGTGGTTCGAAGCGGAGACCGCTTATACATCGTGCAGGACTTCGGCCATGCCCTCCCCAGCTATTCGCCGGTTGAGGTGAAAGACCGCGTGACTGCGGCAGTGAATCAGGCGCGCCGCCAGGCTGGTATGCCCGAACTGCAGCGGAACGATCTGCTGGTTGCCGACGAGGCCGCTTGTTCCATGGCGCAGGCCGACAAACTCGGAACCGCTCCCGTCCACAAACTGGCGGAGCAATTTACTGTGCTCACCTATACGAGCGTACATCCAGAGACGCTTCCCGACGGAGCGACGCGCGCCATCTCCAGCCGGAATCTGCACAGTGTCTCTGTGGGCGTTTGCCAGGCACGCACCGATACCTATCCCACCGGAGTGTACTGGGTTGTGCTGTCGCTCGAGTGATCTCCGGCAGGTGTCCGCAACAATGCCTTCGAACTTTCTTTGTCATCCTGCAAAAGAAACGCTTGAAGGTCTTCGGCAAAGAACGGTAAAGTTTGCCAAAGAACTGTAAAGTCTGTAGCCTTTTTTTACGTGTGAGACAAGCTGAGCAAGCGACGCCAGTTTGGTCGGACCCCGATTTCGACCTGTTTAAACGCATGCGGGTCCGCGTCCCAGTCTGGCCATTTCACTTTCAAACTTGGGTTCTATGATTTGGAGATTTGCGTCGATGCGTTGCAAGGGGCCATTCGTTGATGTCTATGCCGTGATCTTGGCAGCAGCGCTGCTAGTTGCTCCGACAATGCTCGCCCAGCGCCAGAGTGGTGGGCATGGAACTGGCGGAGGATTTGGACTTGCCGGTATCGGCCGGCCCGACGGCGTCGACGAAAAAGACGCCCTCCGGGACTTTCATCGAGCACTGGCCGTGCAAGCCAGCAGCCAGCAGGTTGCCGAATACCAGACGTTGCTGAAAAGTATGGATGCGGCGCGGAATGCGCTGGCTACTTTGCAACAAAGCAAAAGTAACGCATCCGATTTGACCGCTCGCGGCGCCGCCCTGGATCAGGCGATTGAGGGCGCGCGAAGTTCCACCAAAAGATTCATCGACGGATTTTCTGAGCCCCAGAAATCGGGGTTGAAGGAAATTACCAAGAGGCTCGCCAAGGCAGATTCGGATCTCGAGCAGGAAGAGAAGAGGCTGGATCTTACTCTTGCGGACGCCAAAGCTGCGAGCCCTGAAATCTCAGCCCACGCAGAGAGTCTCGACAAAGCTCTCGGCGCATTGCAGGACGAACAACTCGCGCTTGGCCGGGAGATGAGCATCGTGATGGCCAATGGGCAGGACATGGCCTTCACTCTTCCGCAGGTGAAAAGCCCAGTCACGATTGGGAATCGGACAGTCTTAGTCACCACTTCGGGCATGCTTTCGCAAACCGCGGTGGAGAACGGGCAGCGTACGTTCAAGCTTAACGTGATCGCGGACCTGTCTGAGATGCAGCTGAACATTACCGAGTTTCTACGCGCCCGGCTGGACCGGTCGGACCCGTGCGGGCAGCGAGTCGATATTCGGCAGGCGTCGCTCAGGCCGGCGACTCCCGGCGGCCTTCTCGTGGTCACACTGCACTTCGAGCGTTGGACCTGCAATCGAGCGTACGGTCAGACGACCTCGAACGAACTCGGAGGCGGCGACGGAACCGTGGAAGTGAAGCTGACGCCTGCGGTCGGAGATTCGAACGGGCTCAAAGTGTCGGCCGAGTTCGGGCGCATAGATGCCAGCGGAATGTTGACGGACGAGCTGCGGTCGGGATCGCTCGGCGACGACTTGCGCGAGAAGGCCAGCCAAGTGCTTCTCTACGCAATGCGTTCGGGAACGGACTTCAAGACCGCCCTTCCTCTTGCGATACAGAATCTGGCCACGGTTCAGAGCGCCCGATTTCTGGATGATGGCGTCGGCGACTTGAGCGTCGCGCTCGAAGGTCAGGTGCAGATCTCGAACGAGCAGGCCAACCAGATGGCGACCCAGTTGAATCAAGCTCTGTCGGCACAAGCCCCGCCCCCGGGCACCGTGCCGCAACTGTCCACGCGCCCCCAGTAAGGGCGCTTGGGGCTCATTCGTCTCCCGCTGTGCTACTCTTGCCGTGCCCTCCGTCTGCGGTTCCACTCATGGAATCCACGGCTCAAGTTCGCTCTGCGCACGCCTCTCCGAATATCCGCATCGGCACTGCGGGATGGAACTATAAGGACTGGAACGGCGTCTTCTATCCTCCGGGCATGCAGCAGCGCAAGCGGCATGAACTCGAATATCTCGCGCGCTTCTTCGACACCACGGAAATCAACACCTCGTTCTACGGGCCGCTGAAGGCGGAGCTGGCGAAGCTGTGGTGCCGGCGAGTCGCAACGGTCAATCCCTCGTTCCTGTTCACGGCCAAACTCTATCGTGCTTTCACACACTCGCCGCTGGCGGTGATGGAGCCGACGTCCGCGGCGACGATTCGTCCTACGGATGAAGACGAGATGCGCACGCGCGAAGGACTCGACGCGCTTGCGAACGAAGGACGGCTGGGCGCGCTGCTCATCCAGTTTCCCGTGTCATTCAAGAACACATCGCTGAACCGCGAGTATCTCGACCGATTGCTGCGGCAGTTCATCGAGTATCCGCGCGTGGTCGAGGTGCGCGACTCGAGCTGGAACAATCCGCAGACGCTGGTCGACTTCACGCAGAAGAACGTCGCCTTCTGCAACATCGACCAACCAGTGTTAGGCAACTCGCTCGCGCCGACGGAACACGTCACGGCGCCGATCGCCTACGTGCGACTGCATGGGCGCAACTATGAGCACTGGTTCGTCGATCAAGGGTTCGACTCCGACAATCGCAACGACCGCTACAACTACCTCTACAAGCAAGACGAGCTGGAACGATGGAAGGAGCGGATCGTGAACGTTGCTGAGAAGGCGCAGACGACCTACGTCATCACCAACAACCACTTCGAGAGCAAGGCGGGAGTGAATGCGCTGGAGTTGAAGGCCATGATCGGCGGAAAGAGAGTTGGAGCGCCGCCGACCTTGATCCAGAAGTATCCGGAGCTGAGAAGGTTCGCCGATCCTGTGGAAGACGGTGAGGATCCGGCGCGCGGCGATCAGATGTCACTGCTTGCCTGACGATCCCGCGGGCGCCGCGACGAAGCGGAAGTCGCGAATCACGACGGATTGATCCTTCGCGGGCGTGTGCTTGAAGCACCAGAGATTGATGCCGACCGGTGTGGCGACTTGCGGGATGTTCGTCGCCGTTGACGTATAGGTTTCGGTCTTGATGACGTCGGCGACGGTTCCGATTGGGTGAACGCCGCGCATGAGCGTGAAAACGATGTGGTCGGGGTACCACTCCGTGCGCGCTGTGGTGAGGTTGTCGCCGCTGACGCGGAAGTTGTCTTCCCAGGCGGAGACGCCGTTGGGCTTGCGGTTCCCGGTCGACGGATAGACAGTGAAGTCGGCGTTACAGTCGTGGCAGGTCTTGTTCCACTGGGAGAACTCGATGTCGATTTCGTTCTCAGCGTCGGCGCCGATGTGATGCGTGGGGCCGTAGGTGAACAGGCCGAGCACGGTGGTCGGGTCCATGTCGTAGACGTTGCCTTCGATGACCCACTGGTAAGTTCCGAATCCCATGCGATCGGTGGTGAAGACTTCGGCGGAGGTCCACTTCGTTTGGCGCGAGCCTCCGTCGCGCGCGTTTGCTTCGTGGCGGACGATGTGGAGATGCAGGTACTTGTTGGCATCGATGGTGACGTTTGCGGGATCGCCGTGAGCGACGCCCGCCATGCCGCCGCGGGTGACCTTCCAGTCGTGTCCAGCCCAGGTGATGGTCTGAGCCTGGATGGAGGGAAGAAGAGAAAATAGGACTGCGCCGGTCAGCATCAGGAAGATCGTCATTCTGGACATCATGCTCCGAACCAGGGTCATTGAGGCGTTGCTCCTTGGTGCCGTGCCGCGGCAAGTGGTATGACCACAGCTTTTTTTTCGTGACAGAGTCAAATTCTTGAATCCACGAGAGTTACGTGGTTTGGATCATATATCTTCCCGCTAAAATCTTGTCAAAGAAGGACTTACACGCAAAATCTTCCAAACAAAGAAGTTAGCACAGGTCTGGAGTGTGCTTCCTGGCTTTTTGAATCTTTTGCGATGCGAATGCGCACTCTGTCATTGTGCGCCATCTGTATCCTCGGTCAAGGTTGTTCGTCACAGGAATGAGGAATATTTCTGTGCAGGGCTGTGGAAAACTATGGGTGACGCGGGGAGGTTTTAATTGTTATCGAGGGTGGATGAGTGCAATGGCGATTTTTCACCAACTAATGCTCCCAAACAGTCCAGCACTTTCACTGGCCCGGATTGAGGCTGATAGGATTAGGTCGTCGAGCGTCGTATTTGGGAGCAGGTTTTGTCATTGGCTTGGTACATCGTGCTTCAGCGAGAGATTGGCGGATTCGATCATCGCGTGAATGGGAAGGCTTTGGCTCATGCAAGTAATGTGCTCGAAGCCCTTGCCAAGAATTCCGGTGTTGTACCCCTCATGTATTTTTTCAGCGCTGCGCCAGACCAGCTAGCAGAATTCGCAGACGATCAGGTGATGAGTGTGGAACATACTCCCAAGCTGCCGTCCGAAAAATGGTTCTCGGCGGAAGACGGTCTCAACACGGTGATCGCGCTCAAGAAGGCGGTAATTGAGCAACAAATCGAGGCGGCGGACAAAATCATTGATGATCTGACGGAGTTCGAGAATGTGCTGAAGATTGCTAGCGCTAACCAAATCGGCTGGCATCTCGCCATAGATTATTGAGAATAGGCTTCTCAATTGTCGCTATCAGGCCATTACGCGTTTTGACCGCTGGTCATTGAGTGCAATGGCGATTTATCGCCAGCCATCGTCCCCACATTCAGCGGATGCCGTACAATTCGGCGAACGAAACTCTTAGACTCCGCTATCCATGCGCAGAAAAGTCGTACAGGATTTCGCGAACGTGTTTTGCCAGCGCTTGCTGGACCTGCCAGATGGACACGATCTCGCTTCCTTTGCGCACTATGGTTCTGGAAACTTCCATGCCAACGTATTGACCGGCGAGTGCAGCTTCAACGGCAGGTCAATTCCCACCCTGCGACTCTGCAACACCTACAGAGACTGGCTGCGCGAACAGTCCGAAAAGCACAGGGTTCCCTTCGAGCAGATTGAGGCTGTAGATTTCGAGATGCAGGTGGTGGTGAAAGATGTCAATCTGCGTTCGTCTTACGGACACCGTTTTGCCTCGGCCCACTTCCTTTTCCAATGTCGAAGTGAAATCAAGACCGACGAAAGGTCATACGTCGGACAAATGGCTGGAGACAAGGAATGGGGTTTTGATTGGTATTACGAGCGGTTGTATGGAGCACTTCCAGACGTGTGGCCAGCGACAACCTGTTAGGGTTTAAATCAAGGCGATTGCACGTTTTGTACCGGGCGGCGGTCAATGAGCGCTATGGAGATTTTTCGCCAAGTAAGTCAGCGCACTACGGAACGGTGTGATGCCGTGACAATCGACACGTGCACAAGGCCTATGAGAACCGCCAGCGCGAGTGAGACAGCCAAGGCTACAACCAGACGTGTGACGAACCGCGGAAACCACACTGCTTCTTCATATATCGAGGTCGATAACGCCCCTGACAGACTTGAAACTCCCAAGCAAGACGCGGCGGTAATCAACCAAACCATGGCCCAACGGTGCGCGTAGGCTACATCCCCCTCGCGTCCACGTAGGCCAATCAAATCACCAGCCGCGATCCCGTAGCCCATGGAATGCAGATAGCTGAACGCTGCACCGGCGGAGAGGAGGACGGCAAGAGCGCCCAGTGCCCAGAATCTAATGGCGTCTTGTCGATCAGTGGCGTTTTTCATTTGAGACGGAGATTACGCCCGAACAAGTGGAAATTCCAGATCGCTGACGAAACCAGGACGCCGCACTCAATTGCCCGGTGCGAGAGAATGGTGATGATAGTCTTTGATTGCCGCCTCGCCTCAGCTTCCTCTGATACCGTCCGCGTTTCCTTTGTCAGGTAGCCATGAATAGTGGGGACAACCAGGGTCCGGATCGCGATGTGCGCGCAAGAATCGGGAACCTGATGCAGTCGATCGAGAAGGGACCAAAGCGGCCGATCCCAGCCGAGGAACTGCAGAAACTCAAGAGCGCAGCCAGCCGCCTCGATCAGATTTTGAAAGCTGCTGCGAACGCCGATCAGCAAACACTAAAGAGCGCGGCGGCGAGGCTCGACCAGTTGCTGTCTGACATCCGAGCGGGCAAAGACGTCACCGGCAACCTCAAGCGCAGAGAGAATTCTGAAACCCGAGATGTCTGAGATTTCTTGAGCAAGCGATACGCGGCACTCCATGTGCTTCGTTCCGGCACATTCCCCGTTTACATTCTCTGACGGGTCTACGAACTCGCCGTAGCCGCCGCTGATCATCAGTCCAGAGATGATTGTTGAAAACGGCGTTAACACGGATTGATGCTCAGTGCGTGAAATCGATGTCACGCCAATGGCATGAGGGCGCGAGGCGTCAATCTTTCAGCCGACTCTACTCAGGTGCCCGCGCAAAACTGGGATCTCAGAGAGGGAACTTCTTCTGGCGATAGCGTCGATCAAAGATCCAAGCCATGAGCGCGATTACGACAAAGATCATCCAGCTGGCTTCAGGACCGAGCAGGCCTCCGGTGAGCCATGGCGGGCCCGGCCAGCGGGTTTCGAGAAGGTGACCGACGGCGTACTCACCGGCATTTTGCCCTGACCATACGAACAAGTTGGCGAAATCAAAAGCGGCATGGAAGCCGATGGCGAAGGCCAGCGAGCCGGTGCGGCGCAGTGTGAGGCACACGAACAACGCGAGCAGAGCGGTGGAGGCGAAATCTTCCCAGCGCTCGTGTGGCTTGAGGAAATAGTGGAGCGCACCGAATCCGATGGAGAGCAAAATGGATGCTGGCCAGAATCCGATCCCGTCGGCGAGCGTGGCGAGGAGATAGCCACGGAATTGGAGCTCCTCGGAAAATCCGATGAGCACATTGGCAAGGATCCAGAGGGCAGAGAAGTACCAGATCGCGCTGCCGTGGAGGGCGAGCCCGAGGATGCGATAGCCGCCGAAGATTGCGATCAATCCCATGAGCAAAGAAGTGGAAGCCGCGCCCCACGCAAGTCCCACGCGGAAATCGATTCCAAAGGCGTTGCGAACCGGGATGCCGTAATCGGGGAAGCGACGGCGCTCGATGCGCGCCATAGTCCAAGTTGCAATCAGCACCTGGATGAGCGTCTGCAATTCGTCGAAGATGGTGCCCACGGGATCAAGGAATGGCCGGTCCTTGAGATGGAAGATCTCTGGAATGATCCAGTTCGCCAGGAATTGGAGTCCCACGAAAATGCCGACAAAAATGAGGAGACGCCAACCGGCACGTAAGCTACGGGAATTGAAGAATATTCTTCTCATATCGCGGCAGCCCGCGGCTGAGACGTTTCGGTCCGCGTTGTGAAACCGTCACAGGCAGAGCCAATCAGACGCAGCGGTTTGACGAGTATCCTAATACGGAAGTTGGCCGTTGACGGAAAGAGAGCATTTCATCAAGGGCCCTGCCGGGGATTTTGGGCGTAATGGAATCGTGCGCCAGCTGACGATAGCGGTTGCGGGTGACGCCAAACTCCGTCTTATAATTGCTCCGCAGAAGGACCCACCTGTGCTGACTCCCACGGAATTGACGGAGATCTCCGTCAGGCATGGACGTGACAAGAAGCGAAGAAATGCGATTACTGCACTGTTGTGCGGAACTGCGCTGGCGGTGTTGTTTGGCCTTCATCCTGGCGCTCATGCCAGTTGGGAGCGTTGGATTCTTGAATTGATCGTCGGTCTGATTATCGGTCTGGTCTGGGGTGATGGTTTCGAGTACGTCTACCATCGCTGGCTGCTGCACCGGCCTCGGAGCCTGATGGCAGGTGGACATCACGAGCACCATGCGCAGATCGGGACTCAAGAGGAAGCAGAACACGTGGCGCTCATCAGTTCGCCCCTGAATATTCTTCTCTTGTTCGTGATCAACGGAGTTCCAGCATTTCTGATTGCTTCGCGCGTGGGAGAGTGGGGAATTCTTTCAGGCGTGTTCATTGGTTGGGCGATCTACGTGATTGTGACGGAAGAGATCCACTGGCGTATTCACATGAACGGGTGGCTTCCTCGCGGACTGCGATTTGCCCGCGCTCATCACCTGAGCCATCACGACATTCCGAACAGCCGCTATAACGTGTTCTTACCGATCTTTGATTTGCTGTTTGGAAGTGCGGGGCAGGGAAGAAGCAAACTGCCGGTGCAACCTGCGGGAAACTAGGCTGGCATAAGAGAACCTTGCGGCCGCGCCTATCGCAATTTCAGCTGTGTCTCGCTTGCTCTTCCGCCGATCTTCATCGCGTTTTCAATATTACGGTGCGTAGCGAGTAAAGACGAGGTCGGTTGCTGGGGTCTTTTCGTGGCAAGGGAAGCAGCTTTTCATGAATGCCGCGGCGCCAGGTTTGCCGTCCTGGAAGTGAGCGAAGCCCCAACCACCAGTTGCGGCGTACTTGATTGAGTCCTTGACCATGAACTGAATGTTCGTGGGAGCGCCGGGAACGAAAGATTGGACCTGGCCAAAGACTTTATTGTTTTCGTCTGACGCGACGTTACGGTAATGCAAGGCAGCCAGGATCGAGCCGTCAGGAAATGGGAGTTTCCCTTCACGAAAGGCTTTGATCGCCACGTCGTTGCCCAGCACTGCACCTAGGCTGTTGAGATTGCCGGCCTCGTGGGCCGAGGAAATCCATTGCCAGTCGCGGTATCCCTGAGGAATTTCGGTAACGAACGTCGGAGCGGGTTCCGCACCTGCGCGTCCTGGCGCCGGGGCAATGAGGGTGACGAGAGCGGCCATGGCTGCAACTGCAATTAACGAGAATATGTAGCGTTTCATCGGGCTGCTCCACTCGTTGAGAGTCATGTCGGACATCCTCTTCTCTCGCTGCGGATCTCCGACTGCATCGGCTGCGATGACCGAATCACAACAGAAGGGTGGTGGCGACACAATTGGACGATGGTATTGCCGACACCTAAGTATGAGACGAGCCGCAGCTTCACACCTTCCGCCGAGCGCAGGCCCGGCATTCCGAGCACGGCCACAACGCCGGCATCATGAGCCACACCATGCCCACTAGTCGTTAGCGCCCTCAGGGGTCGATCTCTGGCCGGGTCTGAGCTATCCTGTTCACGATGCGTCTAGCTGCAGCGATGATCGCGTTATGCGCCACACTCGCCGTGGCGCAACAGTCGGACCCGGATCAACTTCTCAAGACTGCGATCTCGGAGCAGCAGGGCGGAGATTACCGAGCAGCCATCCGCGACTACCGGAAAGTTCTCGAGTTGCGTCCAAACCTTGTCGAGGCCAAAGTGAATCTCGCCGCCGCGCTCGTTCACGTCGGCGAATACGATACTGCCATCGCAATGTACCGTGCGGCTCTTCCGGCGTTATCGTTCAAGAATCCGGTGCTTCTGAATCTCGGCCTCGCGTACTACAAAAAAGGCGATTTTGAAAACGCACGCGAACAATTTGAAACTCTTCACAAGGCGCAACCGGGCGAGGTGCGGGTGGTGGTCCTTTTGGCAGATTCCGAGCTCCACTTAAATAAATCGACGGAAGCCCTCGAGCTGCTCGAGCCTCTGGCCGCTTCGAACTCGCAGAATCTGGATTTCGATTTCGTTTTAGGATCGGCCCTCATCAAGAGCGGCCGGCGTCGTGATGGCGTGCCGCTCATTGAAAAAGTTGCTCAATCGGGAAAGAGCGCCGACGCCTACTTTCTGGCCGGTACCACCCTTATGCAACTGAATGACTACGAACAGGCCCGAAAAGACTTGGAGGCAGCTCTCCGCCTCGATCCAAAGCTCCCCGGAATTTACACTCTCGTCGGGACTGCGAGAGACAAGAATGGCGACATCAAAGACGCGGAGGCTGCTTTCCGCGAGGCTCTAAAATCCAACCCTGACGACTTCGATGCGAATCTCTATCTTGGCGCCATTCTGTCGAAGCGGCGCGACCTGGAGGAGTCGAAGCCATATCTCGAGCGGGCGCTTCGCCTCAATCCCTCCTCGACGATGGCCCGCTACGAAATGGGTTTGATGGAAAGCGCGTCCGGGCAGTACCAGGCGGCCGCTGACGATCTGGAAAAAGTAGCGAAGGAGGACCCCGGCTGGCTCGAACCCCACGTCGAGTTAGCCTCCCTGTATTACCGCCTGCATCGCCCCGAGGATGGCCTCAAGGAGCGCCAGATCGTAGACCGCCTTACCGCCGAGCAGCAAGAAAAAGGGCCTGGAAAATAGTGCAGAGATTTTCATTGTCCGGTATACGTTGCATTGGTCCTTAGGCCTGCTGTAAGGTCATGCTGCGAGGCGAACCCCCGGCCACGCTGCTCCGCCGCGAGCACTGCCAATGAACAAGAGCGTTACGCTGTTCGACATTGCTGAGGCCTTAGGTGTATCGACCGGTACTGTTCACCGTGCTCTTCATGACCACCCCGGTGTCAACGCCAAGACTAAGGCCAGAGTTCTCGAGACGGCCAAAGCCCTCGGCTACCGTCCGAATTTGGCGGCGCGCCTCTTGTCTTCCAAACGAAGTCTGAAGATCTGCGTCAACACTCTCAAAGGCACCACATCCTTCTGGGACGAAGTTCGCGCCGGCATCAGCGAAGAAGCCCAATCCTCACTCATGGAAAACATCGACCTCGAATTCTGCACCTATCCGAGGTTAGGCGAGGGAGAGGAAGAATCGTTTGACGCGGCGCTCAAGGCAGAGGTGGATGGCATCATTGTTTTCCCCAGCCGTCCTGAAAAGCTGCGGACGCGCATCCGGCGCGCCTCGCGCCGCGGGATCCCGGTGATGTGTGTTACCACCGATGCGCCCGACTCGGGCCGTCTCGCGGTGGTCTCGATCGATACGCTGGCCAGTGGAGCGCTCGCCGCCGATTTACTTGGGCGTTTCCTTCATGGCGAGGGCACCGTCGCCGTTACTCTGAGCGACATGCGAATCATCGAGCATGCCGAAAAATATTCTGGATTTGAGAAGACTCTGCATGCCCTTTATCCCAAGATGCGTGTTCTGCCTCCGCTCGAGGATCATGACATCGAGCCCGAGGCGTACGAGAAATGCCGCAGGTTATTAGAGGCGCATCCTGACCTGGCCGGGATTTACGTTACGACCGAGGCCTCCATTCCGGTCATCAATGCCGCACAGGACGCTGGCGTGCTCCATAAGCTGACAATCATTACCACCGACCTGTTCTCTGCGCTGGTGCCGCAGATTCGTTCCGGCACCGTGTTCGCAACCATCTACCAGCGCCCCCGCACTCAGGGGCGAATGGCGTTCCGCGTACTGCGCGAGTTTCTGGCCGAAGGCGAGTGTGCATCACGCCAGGTGACGCTGCCCCCGCACCTCGTTATGCGCGGGAACCTCGATTTTTTTCTTGAAAGACAGTCTGGCGAAGGCAACGGAAACCATCGCCGCGAGGGCCAGACCGAATCGTCTCCAGACGCTCCCGCAGAGGACATCATCGCCACGCGAAGCTGAAGCGGCCCGTGTTGTAATCGTTTACGTTAACGGGTAAGATTCTGGCGGGCTAGCCGTATTTATTCTGTCCTCGTCGCGAAAATTCATGACAAAGAAATCTTGCCTGGCATTGCAGTTCTTCGTTGCGATTCTCGTTTTCCTTTCACTTGCTGAAGCGCAATGGGCCCCGCGCAATCCAGTTACAGGCGTTCAGCAGCAGCCCGACGGCGTCGTTCTCACTTTGCAATCTGGCGCGCTCAAGATTCAGGTCTGCACGGATTCCATTGTTCGAGTCCTTTATTCCGCGAGCGCAACGTTTCCGGAGCCGCCGGACTATGTCGTCATCAAGAAAGACTGGCCTGGCGCAAAATTTGATCTTCAATCCGGCAACGACGAGATCACGCTGTCGACCACGGCGCTAAAAATTGTCGTAGCCCGCATCGATAGCTCGATCACCTTCCGCTCGGCAGACGGCTCCCAACTCCTGCAGGAAGGTTCTCGCAAACTGACTCCAGTCGAAGTGAACGGCGAGAACACGCACCGTGCTGAATCGTTCTTCAGCATCTACGGCTCACATGAGGCCCTCTACGGATTAGGTCAGCATCAGGCGGGCGTCTGGAACTATCGCGGCGAGTCGGTCGACATTTCGCAAGACAACAGCAACATTTCTATCCCGTTCCTGGTTTCGAGCAAGGGGTACGGCGTTTACTGGAACAACGATTCGCGCAGCCGCTTCAACAACCGGTTCGCCAATTATTTGTATGTCAGCTCCGAAGTGGCCGATGTCATCGACTACTACTTTTTCTACGGCCCCGATCTCGACAAAGTTGTCGCCGACTACCGCGAACTGACTGGCCAGGCTCCCATGTTCGGCCGCTGGGCCTATGGTTTCTGGCAGTGCAAGAATCGCTACAAGTCGCAGGACGAAATTCTCGGTGTCGCCAAGAAATACCGCGACCTTCACATCCCGGTCGACAATATCGTGCAGGACTGGTTCTGGTGGAATCGCAAGGGTGAATTCGTTTTCAACAAGAACTATCCCGACCCCAAGGGCATGGTCGACGAACTGCACCGCGAAGATTTTCACCTGATGATTTCCATCTGGCCGTTCTTTGAGCCGGGATCGAAAAACTATGACTATATGGACCAGCACGGCTGGTTCGTCGACAAATTCAAGTTCGCGAAGCCGCCCTATCACACCAACGCGATGGCGGTGTACGACGCAACGAATCCGGAAGCGCGCAAGTACTACTGGAACGAGATCGACAAAGCGTTGTTCAGTATCGGCATCGATGCCTGGTGGATGGACACGACCGAGCCCGAGACCGAGGGCCAGGAAGAAAACATCCTGCTGAATCACAAGCTCTACGTGGGCAGCGGTAACCGCTATTTGAATATCTATCCTTTAATGGATACCGGAGCGGTCTACGAGGGCCAGCGCAGTGCGAGCGACAAGAAGCGCGTTTACATTCTGTCGCGGTCAGCCTTCTCGGGTGAACAGCGGAATTCGGTGACCGCCTGGTCGGGAGATGTCGTTTCCGATTTCGTTACCTTCCGCCGACAAATTCCTGGAGGCCTGAACTTCGCGCTCTCCGGTATTCCTTACTGGACGACCGACATTGGAGGCTTCGTTTTCGGAAGTCCGGCCGACCCGAAGTTCCGCGAGCTATTCGTGCGCTGGTTTCAGTTCGGCACCTTTAGTCCGGTGATGCGAGTGCACGGCACGCGCAATCCCGACGAGAACGAACTGTGGTCGTACGGTCCCGACGCACAAAAGATCCTTGTCAGCTTCGATCGGCTGCGTTACCGGTTGCTACCTTATATCTACTCGCTCGCGTGGAAGACCACGAGCGAGGCCTACACGCCAATGCGCCCGTTGGTCATGGATTTCCGCACGGACGAGCGCGCCGAGAACATTGGCGATCAGTTCATGTTCGGTCCGGCCTTTCTCGTGAGCCCGGTTACCGAGCCGGCGGCAAGCATGCGGCAACTCTATTTGCCCAACGCGAAGTGGTATGACTTCTGGGGGGGAACCTCGTCGCAAGGCGGCAAGATGATCGAAGCGGCGGCGCCCCTGGAGCGGATTCCTCTATACATTCGCGCGGGATCGATTCTGCCTCTTGGACCTGAGATGGAGTGGTCCACCGAGAAGCCTGCCGACCCGATTGAACTCCGCATCTACCGCGGCGCTGACGGCGACTTCACTCTCTACGAAGACGAGAACGACAACTACAACTACGAGAAAGGTGTTTACGCGACGATCCCTCTTCACTGGGACGACAGCAACGGAACTCTTACTATCGGCGACCGCAAGGGCGAGTTCCCCGGAATGCTCCAGAACCGTACTTTCCGCGTAGTAATTGTCCGCGAGAACCACGGAGTTGGCGTCGGCCCATCGGACGAACCCGACAAGATTGTCCAGTACTCCGGAACCAAACTTGAAGTGAAACCATAAAGCAACGCGGAGGCCGCGCACTTGGCAGCCGCATCCGCTTGCACATGACGGAGAACTACCATCAAACTTCTAGGCATTGACGTTGGAACTGGGGGCACGCGCGCACTCATTATCGATGAGCAAGGGCGCTTGATCGCCTCCGCCACCGAAGAACACGCACCGTTCGCTTCTCCTCAAATCGGATGGGCCGAGCAGGATCCTGAAGACTGGTGGCGCGCTTGCGGAATCGCGATTCGAAAGGCTCTTAGCAGCGCGAACGTCGGCGCGAATGAGATCGCGTGCGTGGGCCTGTCAGGTCAGATGCATGGCGCGGTCATGCTCGACGAGCAAGACCGGGTCGTCCGTCCGGCGCTGATCTGGTGCGATGTCCGTACGGAGAAGCAATGCCGCGATCTCACCGAGAAGATCGGCGCCGACCGTCTGATCCAGCTCACCTGCAATCCGGCGCTGCCTAATTTCACCCTGACCAAGTTTCTCTGGGTGCGCGAGCACGAACCGGAGAACTGGAAGCGCGTTCGTTCCGTGATGCTCCCGAAAGATTACGTGCGATTCCGCATGACGGGTGACCGCGCGATCGATGCGGCTGACGCATCAGGAACTCTTCTGCTGGACGTCGCTCATCGCCGCTGGTCTCGCGAAATGCTTGAAGCGACACAAATCGACGAGCGCATTCTGCCCAAGGTTTACGAATCTCCAGATGTCTGTGGCCAAATTTCCGCCGACGGCGCTGCGGCCACAGGTCTCAAACCTGGCACTCCCGTTGTCGCTGGCGCTGGAGATCAAGCCGCAGGCGCCACAGGTATGGGCATTGTGGTTCCCGGTGCGGTCAGCGCGACGATTGGAACTTCCGGTGTGGTCTTCGCCGCGACCGATCGTCCGGCGCTGGATCCCAAGGGGCGCCTTCATACTTTCTGCCACGCGATCCCAGGCCGCTGGCACGTCATGGGAGTCACGCAGGCCGCGGGCCTGTCGCTGCGCTGGTTCCGCGATACCCTCTGTTCGACCTCAGACTCGTACGACAAACTCACTGCCGAAGCCGCCAAGATCAATCCAGGCTCGGATGATCTTCTCTGGACGCCCTACCTTATGGGCGAGCGCACTCCCCATCTCGATGGCCAGGCTCGCGCGGCTTTAGTAGGGCTGACCGCGTCTCACACGCGCGGACACATTGTTCGCGCGATTCTCGAAGGCGTGGCTTTCAGCTTGCGAGATTCGTTCACGATTTTCGAAGAAATGCGTGTGCCGGTTCGAAGTATTCGTCTCGGCGGCGGAGGCGCGCGTTCCAATCTGTGGCGGCAGATCCAGGCCGACGTCTACGGTCACGAAGTCGAGATCGTCGAAGCCGAAGAGGGCGCAGCTTACGGTGCCGCCATTCTCGCTGGAGTGGGCGCGGCGTTGTGGCCTTCGGTCGACGCTGCTTGCAATGCCGTTATTCGCGTGACCGAACGTGTGCCCGCGAGGCCGGATGTAGTGTCGAAGATGAATGCCTCGTACGCAGCATACCGTCGCGTCTACCCCGCCACGCGAGCGATCTTCGCGCCGGGAACTTAGAGAAGTCGCGGCGAGGACACCGTCCCTTCTGCGAGGCGCTGCGACAGGTTAGCGCTTAGAGAGCTCTCGCAGTCGCTCCGCCGCGATCTCAGGAGTAATGTCCCGCTGCGGCGTTCCCAACATTTCAAATCCGACCATGAACTTGCGGATCGTCGCGGATCGCAAGAGCGGCGGATAGAAGTGCGCGTGAAAATGCCACTCAGGATGAGTCGATGCCATCCGTCGGGGATTGATGGAAGCCCATCGAGTAAGGGAAGGGAACGCCGAAGACTTTGTCGTAGGTCGAAGTAACGCTTTGCAGAATCTCGCTCAAGTGCCGTCCATCTTCCGGGGTGAAGTCGTTCATGCTGCCGACGTGGCGACGACTGCAAACCAGAACTTCGAAGGGCCAAATCGCCCAGAAAGGGACCAGCGCAACGAAGCCATTGTTCTCACTGACCACGCGCACTTGCTGGCGCCCTTCCAGCGCAACGTAATCGCACAGAAGGCATCTGCCGTGTGACTTTAAATATGCGCGTTGCGTCGATACTTCCTTCGACGGCTCTTCGGGAATCGACGCCGTCGCCCATATCTGGCAGTGCGGATGTGGATTGCTGGCGCCCATCATGGCGCCGCGATTTTCGAAGATCTGCACGTGATTGATCGCATCGAGTCCGCCTAATTCGCGGAATTGCCCCACCCAGGTGTCGACGACAAGTCGAATTTCGTCCAGTGGCATCGTCGCCAGCGTCAAATCGTGGCGCGGAGAAAAACAAATCACGCGGCAAATGCCCGGTTCTCCCTCCGCGACTAAGAGACCGGCACCATCCACGTCCAGCCGATCGCGTGACGCGTTTTGTTTCAGAGCTGCAAAGTCGTTGTCGAAGACAAACGTCGAAGAGTATTTGGGATTCCTTACGCCTCCGACTCGCGCGTTTCCCGGGCAGAGATAGCACTCGGGATCATAGATCGGCTCGGCCGCGCTTTTCAGCTGCGCCACTTCCCCTTGCCAGGGCCGCGTCGCACGGTGCGGCGAGACCAGCACCCACTCGTTGGTCAGAGCATTCAGCCTGCGATGGGGATCTTCCGTGAGTTTCAAATTACGTCCTCACGGCATTCTACGACGAGCCGATGCCAAGCTGATCCGTCAGAGGACGTACTAGCTAGTTATCACAAGAGTTCAATCGGAAGGACGTCATGGGTGCAGGGCGTTGCCCATCATCAAGGCAAATAACAATGGAAGATAGATGACTGTGGCCTGCAGAACGTGGCGTGCGCGCATTTTCGAAGCGGCGGTTGCCAGTGGCAGCTTCAGAAACGCCAGTCGAATTCCGAAATACAAAAGCGCAAAGCCGAGCACGATCGCGCCTACCAGGTAAATCCTTCCAGCCATGCCCATGAAACTGGGAAGCAGGCTGATAGGGATCAATGCAATCGAGTAGATCAAAATCCTGCGAGCGGTCGAGCGTCCATCCTCTTCGACAACCGGCAGCATCCGAACTCCGCCGTTCGCGTAGTCCTCGCGATAGAGCCACGCAATGGAGAAGAAGTGCGGGAACTGCCATACGAAGAGAATGGCGAACAACACCAGCGTGCCCCATTCGAGATGGCCGCGAGCCGCGGTCCAGCCCAGAACTCCGGGCATCGCTCCAGGAAAGGCGCCAACAAATGTGCACACAGGGGAAACGCGCTTCAACGGAGTGTAAGCAGCCAAATAAACGACTGCCGTCAGGAACGTCAGCACTCCCGTCAGAGGATTCGTAAAGACTGCCAGATAGATCGATCCGCCAATCGCCGCCAGCAGCCCTACGGCAGTGGCATGAAACAAGCTCATGCGGCCAGTCGGAAGGGGGCGCAATGCGGTCCGGCGCATGTGGGCATCGACATCGTGCTCCATGACTTCGTTCAAAGCCGCGGTGCCGCTCGATGCCAGGCCAATCCCCAGCAGAGAATGAAACAATCCCCAACTGAACCATGAAACGCCGGCCTTATGCGCTCCGAAGAAATATCCGCACCAAGCGGTCATCACAATCAACGACGTGACCCGGAGCTTCGTCAGTTCGGCGTAATCGCGGAGAAGGGAAGTCGCCCGTGTGCGGAAGGCAGAAAGAGGCAATGTCATCGTGCTCATGATTTAAGTTGTGTCGATCGCACCCAAGGACTGCCCGGCTGTGGAACGAGCACCCCGGACCCCACACCGGCAGATGCTCAAGGACTGCATAGGTACTCTGATCGTTTTCCGAAGTCAAGGGAAAACGCCCAGCCCAAATTGCCGGATCAGCGTAACACATCGCGCGGTCGTGGTGGGGAGTGTTGGCGGACTATTGACTTGCTGCAGGCCCCGCCGCGTCAAACGTCTCCGGAGGATCGAAGAAACATTTGTGCCAGAGCGCGGAATCGGTCAGAGTTCCTGCTTTCCACTGCTGCAGCATTTCGAATGTCGCGGCAATCATGCCGCCGTCGGCGGAATCAAAAATCACTACCACTCCTGCCAACTCCTGAGGCTTCTGGGCCAACTCTGTGTAGCCTTTGTCGAAAAGAGATTTTGCATACTCGAGACGCTGCTTCGGTCCAGCATCTTTCGCGTTCTCGTCAACTTTTTGCACGGAGATGATCTTCACATTCTTTCCCCGCAGCGGCGCCCAATCTCCCGGAAATTGCGCGGTTTCCTCGCGCTCCACGTGGAACATATCGGCGGCCGGCAACTGCGCGGCTGCCGTGGGAATATCGGTGTCGGGGATGCCATCGGGCATCTCAACGCTGTCGCGCCAAATCCAACCTCGCGATAATCCAGAAATACGCACGTGCACCCAGTCCCGGTTGAAATCCAGCATTTCGAACTCATCGTGCATGCTGGCGAGAAACTCCGGTTTCGCTGTCAGGCTTGGAGTTGCAACCACCGGCGTCCCGGATTTCTTCACGGCGACAAGATTCTTGGGATGACCCTGGTTCTTGAGGATTTCTTCCAGCGTTTCAACTTCGGTCTGCAGATTGGTGTCCCGCTTGTCCGCGTTCGGTTGCTCCGCGATTTGCCGGCTGGCGCGCTCCTGTTCCGCCAGGCTCTTGTTCATCGACGAGGAAATCGCCTGATCTACATCGGGGCGACTGGGCGTCGGAGACGACTTTTTTGTTTCACTGTTCGCGGTCGTCGCGGCGGAGGGCTTGGTGGTTGACGGTTTAACAGGTGGGGTCGGAGGAGCGGACGGTGAACTCTCGCTAGCACCTTTGGCCACCGGCTCTGCCTTAGCTAATCGATCTGCAAGTTGATCCAACAAGTCAGATTCGAGTCGGCCATTCGACGGCAGCAACTGGTATCCCGAACGTGATGCGACGGGATCGTTGTACCATGCAGTCACCTTCACCGCGATGTGGACCAGCGATCCACCCGACGCGGTCGCGCTAACCTCGGCTGTCGCCTGATAGAACCCGCGCTGATACCGGTCAAGGGGATGTTCGGCAGTATCGGCAAATCCATCGAGGACCGGGAGATGGCCAGACATGCTCCCCGACAAGGTCTTCAATGCTCTTTCGACGGTCGCTTTCGATTGCGGAAAAGCGCGTTCCGAGGGGCCAATCTGTGCAGAAAGGCACGGAACGGTGAGAAGAAGAGTAAGAACAACAGATACGAGGGATGCGACGACCCAGAAGCGATGCTCGATTGGCGGTCTCAAAATCCGTATTCTCAAAATCCAGGGTTCAGGAATCCAGGCTTTCATGGTACCTGCTCAAGCTCGTCGCGCAACATCCATCCGTGCTGTCCCTCGTGTGTCTCCACTCCGAGCCAATAAGGCGTCGAAATGACAATCAGGACGTCAGTTCCGGCGGTAAGAGATTGCAAAGTGCTGGCGGTGTGAAACGGAGCGGACTTGAGCGGAGCCCCGGGTGCCTTTACCCGCCGTTCCACCTGCAACCGAAGTTTCTTCACCCGCTCCTCGATCGTTTCTGGGGGTCCATTTTCTGGGCTGCCGATCGCCGGCGCACCGGCACTGCTGGAGTCATCCGGCGCCGCTTGCACGGCAGGAGGTGGGAGTGCTTGCGCGGTAGACGTCGGCGCCGCTGCCTCTTTTATCGGAGCGGACGAGGACTGGCCGGGCTCTTGCTTTTTCCTCCCCAGTTCAGCTTTTTCCTTTTTTTCCTTCTCAGCTTCTACAGTCTCAGCTTTCATCGACTCGATGGCATCAAGCCGGTCGTGGATATCTTTGTATTCGGCGCCTTCAACCGAACCATTGGAGAGATGCCTAACGCGACGGAAATCCTCAACAAATACAGCATCAATGTGTAAGACCGTATTTTTCTCGCCTTGCGGCTGAAGCACGTAGCGGACCGCCAGCGTCCCTACGTCTCCGCTGTCCTTGAAATTTCGTGGGTCCAGCGCGTGCAGCCGTACTTTATAAAAGACTTTGCCGCCTTCGTTCCATTCCTTGAATGCATGGGTAGAGTTGGCTGAAACGGCTCCTCCAACGTACTCGTCCTCTGTTGTATTCCTTGGTGCCCCGGATGATGCCGTTTTGAACCACTTCCTCGACGACCTGCTCGACTTCGTTCTCAGGAAGAGGAATACTGACGGTCAGCCCGGCTCCGTAGCTGGCAGTATCTTTCTCGCGCCCAAAGAGCGGTAGAGCTGACATCGCAAGCATCAGGACTAAGCAGGCGCCAGTGCGACAGCTCTGCGCTAAGCCCACCCGGGAAGCACACTTTATCCTGGCGAACCCCACGAACTTGGAACTGCACCTCGGAGGCGGCACCTGTTTTCTCATCTTCGCAAGAAAGACTCTCAGCTCTGGCCTTGGCTGTCAACTTAGGATTCGTTTCCAAGATACTGAATGGCCAGATAGAACATGAGTTGGACGTGACCTTGTAAAAAAAATGTAAAAAAATTATATTTTCCACCTTGCAAGTTGCTCTTGACCGGTAGTAGGATCGAAAACCGGTAAGGTGGTAGGACCGTTCATGGGAAAAAAGCTGGACACTTTGCCGCCAAAGCAAACATGTGGAGGGGTTCACGTGGATTGCTTCTCTTAGTCGGTTGCTTTCGTCGTTGTCTCGTCTGCCTTGTCTTTGCATTGCGTGGGAAATGCAAGTTGTTCAAAACAAGAATTGCTGAGGAGTCCGGCATGCACATTGGGACGCGGTCTAGCCTTTGTGGGAAGCTGCCGTGGATGCAAGTTGTTGCAACCACGGCTCTGGTAGTGATCTTTTTGATCTTGAGTACCAGTCAGCGTGCGAACGCCCTCCCGGCTTTTGCCCGCAAGTATGGTCTGCGCTGTTCAGCCTGCCACGAATCTTGGCCGATGTTGAACTACTTCGGTCAGAAGTTTAAAGACAACGGATACCAGCTCATGAATGATCGGGATTCCCCGATCTGGCAGAATCCAGGCTATTGGCCTGTCACCTTCCGCATTACTCCCTTTTGGAGCCGCGAAAGCACCAACAAGGTCGCTACCGACACCGCTCCCAGTGGTGAACAAAAAATCACGACAACCGGCTTCAATCTCAGTGGGTTGGACATTTTGACCGGCGGCACCCTTGAGAAGAACATTTCGTTCCTCCTGGTGCCTTCGGCTGACGAAACCGGCGCATTTCACTTCGAGTCGGTCAATGTTCGCTTTGACAACCTGTTGAACAGTCCCTGGTTGAACGTCAAAGTGGGCAAATTTGAGCTGGACAATATCATTTCGGAGAAGAGGATCCTCACCATCTCGGCGAATAGTGGCGGTTTTCAGCTCTACCACTTCATCCCGGTCAATGACGGCAATATCTTCGGCCAGATTGGCGACAACCAACTCGGTGCCGAATGGATGGGGCACTCCTTGAACGACCGTACTCGGCTGTCTGCGGCCGTGTTTAGTTCCGTGGATGGCAACGTGGATCTGCCTTACGGCCAGAACTCCTACACGGCGTTCTTTGCCGGCAGCCAGGCCTTCGATGCCGGTAAGCTGGGCGTGGAGCGCATCGGCGGCTACGCCATGGTCGGCCAGGCCCCAACCACCTACCTGACCCAGGGAGGCGTCCCGCTGCCGGGATCCGGCATTGGGAACAAGAGTTTCAGCCGGTATGGTTTCACCGGGCTGTTCTACGTCACCAACAAGCTTGATTTCCAGGTGTACACCCAACACGGTGAGGACAGCGCCTGGTTTGGGGCTTGCTACGGAGACATCATCGACGGAGCCACCCCTTGTAGCAACAACAATACCGGCGGTGCGACCCTCCCGGCGGGAGCGCGCAATCCTACATGGAATGGCGCATTCGTCGAGACGCACTACATTTTCAGCCCTCAGCTTATCTTTATCCAACGCTCCGAATGGGTCCGCATGTCTCAACAGGCATTGCCGGGGGTCCCTTCGAACCTCGGCGACATCGACAACTATGTGATCGGGTACCGCTATAACCCGTTTATGACCAGCCGCGCCGGCTTCGCTTTCCACAACGAGTATGCGTGGCTACGGCAGCGGGGGACGTCGCCGGTAACCGGAACCGACTTGACTTCGAGCAGTCTGATGCTCGGTTTTGATTTCGACTTCTAGAAAGGAACACACATGCGGACAAGATTGCAGAAGTGGTCGCTTCAGATTGGCGCAGCTGCGGTTTTGGTGTTCCCGTTGGCTGCCCACGCGCAACTCACAACGGCGCAAATTGAGTCGCGCATCGGCACGGAAAGCCACATCGGCAACGTGACCGGCCATGCCAAGGATGGCGCGCCCGGTTACCGCCGCTATTGCGTTGGCTGCCACGGCGATTTAGGCGACGGCAACGGCGAGAACGCCCCTTGGGTTGATCCCAAGCCCCGGGATTTCCAGTTGGGAGTTTTCAAGTGCCGCTCGACTCCGACCGGAACCTTGCCCACGGACGAAGATCTGTTTGATACCATCGGGCGCGGTCTGGATCGGTCGAACATGCCGCAATGGAGCACCTTCTCCAATCAAGAGCGTGCTGATTTGGTGGCATGGGTCAAACACTTCTCGCCACGATTTGTGAGTGAGAAGCCTGGAGCGCCGATCACGATTCCTCCCGAGCCCGAGGTGACTGCAGAACGAATCAAGGCCGGCAGGGAAGTATTCGCACACGTACAGTGCTGGAAATGCCACGGCGTTGAAGGCAAAGCCAATGGCCCGTCGGCCGCTACTCTCACTGACGATCTCGGGCGGCCGATTCTGCCCTTTAACTTCACTGAAGGTGCCCGCCCCAAGTGCGGTTCCACCGATCAGGACCTCTACCGGATCTTCATGACCGGCCTGGACGGCACTCCAATGCCGTCCTTTGCCGACAACATCAAGCCCGACGAGGCTTGGGATCTCGTTTTCTACCTGAAAACCTTGGAACCTCAGCGGAGCAAAGAGAAAGAGATGGCGAAACAGCTTGGGCTGAAGCCGGTCGATCCGAATGCTCCCGCGGGCCAACAATAGATTAACGATGAACAACCATCGCGCGGAGTTGGAGCGGGTCGCCAACTCCGCCGGTCGTACGGAGGATCTTCTCTTATGAATAACCGATTCAAGCAAGCGTCCATGGCAGTACTATCCGCGCTAGTTCTTGTCAGCTGCGGTGCGTTGCTTCTCGGCCGGCAGGTCAGCGCGGCCGCAGAAGGCAAGATCACGGGCAGCGTGAAACTCAACGGAACGGCTCCGCACATGAAGGGCATCGACATGTCCAAGGACCCGTATTGCGTAAAGGCCAATCCCACGCCGGTACACCTTCAAACAGTGGAGGTTGGACAGGGCAACGGCTTGGAGAACGTCGTTCTCTACATCTCCGAAGGTTTGCCCGCCAGCGCCCTCAGTGAAGTTCCAACTACGATCCCTGTGTTCGATCAAAAGAACTGCATGTATACCCCGCACGTGCTGGCGATGGACGTCAACCAGAAGTTTAAGGTTGAAACCAGCGATCAGACCGCTCACAATATCCATCCGCTCCCCAACCCGATGACGGGCAACATCCCGTGGAATCAGTCGCAGCCGCCGGGCGCTCCTCCCATCGAAAAAAGCTGGAAGGCGACCGAAATGATCCCCGTCCAGTGCAACATTCATCCCTGGATGCATGGATGGTTTGTCGTAGTGAAAGGACCCTACGCGACCACCGATGCGAACGGCTCCTACACCATCAACAACGTGCCACCGGGAAACTACACGGTGACTGCGTGGCAAGAGGATTACGGAACTCAAACTCAGAAGGTGACTGTGGCTGGCGGCCAATCCGCGACCGCTGACTTCACCTTCAAGGCGAAATAGAGATTTCTCCTCAACTTAATCGGCCGCCACGCAGTCGAGTGGCGGCTCTCCTAATTCGGGCTGTTCGGAACAACCGCAAGCGAGGGCGTCAATGGCGAAGTTCTTTGCAGTCACCATCGTTTTGATTGCGATTGCATCTGCGATTCCTATCGTGATGCATACCTGGCCTACGCCGCAGGACATCTCCACTCACGGCGTACTGATTGACGAGCAGACGAACGAGACCATGTTGGAAGCGGGCATTTCGTTCCTGGTCTCGCAATTCATTCTCGCCTTCTTCATCTGGAAATTCTCCAGTTGGGGCCCCAACAACAAGCTGAAGACATTCCCCGGCGGAGCGAAGGCGATGGTTTGGGCGGCCTTCCTGCTGGTGGGCACCGAAGTCTTGGCTCTCGGAGTCTTCGGCGTCAAGGCGTGGGCGAACGTTTACCTCACGCCCCCTGCGGCCAACGCCCTCCCCGTACAGGTGCAGGCTGGACAATTCGCTTTCTACTTCCGCTATCCGGGTCCCGACGGCAAGTTCGGTTTTCTTCATCCGGAGATGATTAACGAAGCTTCCGAGAATTTCTTCGGAATCGACCAGACCAACGACCCCGCCGCAAAGGATGACATCGTCACTGCGGAGATGGCTATTCCAGTGAACCGCGAGATCCATCTGCTCATGCATTCCAAAGACGTCGGGCACTCGTTCTTTGTGCCGGAGTTGCGGGTTCAGCAGGACTTCGTCCCCGGTCTGGATTTGTCGGTACACTTCACCGCAACCAAGATCGGTCGCTACGAGATTGTCTGTACTCAGCTTTGTGGTTTGGGACACTACAACATGAAGGCATACCTCAGTGTGCTGTCCCAGCAAGACTACGATGACTGGCTCAAGAAGCAGGCTGCTCTGCAGTAGGTAGCAGATTTCGGTCGTTAATCACTGACGAATCACATTTCTCCGAGGTCGACCATGCACGATACGTCTGCACACGCAGTACATCACGCGCCTCCGACGAGCTTTATCGCCAAGCACGTCTTCAGCCTCGACCACAAGGTGATCGGAAAGCAGTATTACGGCATGGCTTTGATCGCCGCCTTCGTAGGTATGTTCCTCTCCTGGCTGATGCGCATTCACCTCGGTTGGACCAACGCCGCCATCCCCGGGCTGCAGCTGCTTTCCAAGACCGGAGCGCCCGGCGGCGTGATGACGCCCGAGTACTACCTGCAGCTCATGACCATGCACGCGACCATCATGGTCTTCTTTGTGCTGACCACGGCTCCCTTCGCGGCGTTCGGCAACTACTTTCTGCCGATCCAGGTCGGCGCGGAAGACATGCCTTTCCCGCACTTCAACATGATGTCGTTCTGGGTCACCTTCAGCGGATTCCTGGTGCTGATGTCGTCGTTCTTTGTGGCTGACGGGCCCACTCTGGGTGGCTGGACGCAATATGCCCCTCTAAGCGCCGTCGGCGCAGTCTCTGGTCCTGGACAGGGCACTGGCGTCATCTTGTGGGCGATTGCCATCGGCTTGTTCTGTGTCGGCCAGTTATTCGGCTCGCTGAACTTCATCACCACTACTCTCGACATGCGTACCAAAGGCATGAGCATGTGGCGCCTGCCGTTAACCGTATGGGGCTGGTTCATCACCTCGATCATGGGCCTCACGGCTTTCGCAGTCCTGATGCCGGCCTGTATTCTGCTCATCCTCGACCATGTGGCCGGCACCAGCTTCTTTGTGCCCGCCGGTCTGGTGTTCAATGGCCAGCTCCAGCCGCACTCCGGCGGTTCGACGCTTCTCTGGCAGCACCTGTTCTGGTTCTTCGGACATCCGGAGGTCTATATCGCGATCGTGCCCGGAATGGGGATTGTTTCCCACGTTCTGACGACGTCCATGCGTAAGCCGTTGTTGAGTCATCGCGTCATGGTTTACGCCATGGGTTCGTTGGCCGTCCTCAGCTATATGGTCTATGGCCACCATATGTTCGTCAGCGGCATGAATCCGGTATCGTCGCTCGTGTTTTCCTTCCCGACACTCATCATCACCATTCCTTCAACGATTGTCGTTTTGATCTGGGTGGGAAGTTTGTACGGATCGAGGCTGCGGATCAACTCCGCGTCGCTCTTTGCCCTGGGATTCATCTCGATGTTCATTAGCGGCGGGATCAGCGGATTCTTTTTGGCTCAGCCCTCCATCGACATCATGCTGCACGCCACCTACTTCGTGGTCGGTCACTTCCACCTCGTGATGGCGGTGGCGGCGATGTTCGGCATCTTCGCCGGAACCTACTTCTGGTTCCCCAAGATGTTCGGCCGGATGATGAGCGAGCCCCTGGGCAAACTTCATTTCTGGTTGAGTTTCGTCGGCGCCTACTGCATCTTCATGCCGTTCCACTACCTGGGATTGGCCGGCAACGTCCGCCGCTATCAGGCGTTCACCGATGATTACCTGCAGCCGCTGCTTCCGCTGCACAAGTTCATCACCGTCGCAGCCATCGTCACTGGAGCGGCTCAGCTCATCTTCTTGTACAACCTGATCTATAGCCGGTTCTGGGGCAAGCCTGCACCCGACAATCCGTGGGAGGCGACGTCGCTGGAGTGGAGCACTCCTTCGTCTCCGCCGCCGTTCGATAATTTTGGCGGCACATTCCCCGAAGTCCATCATGACCCATACCAGTACGGCGTCGAAGGCGCTTCGGCCGACTACGTGATGCAGACTTCGCCAGAGGTGCTCAAGAGCGGGCACGACGAGTCTTAAGTCGCGACCGGTCAGCCCGAAACGGTAAACGAAAGCGGTTATCTTTATGGCAACTACAGTTCACGAACCACCAAAATCCGGAATGGGCGCGGAGTTTCCGCTGCGGCCGAGCAATACTGGCGGCGGAAGCACCCTGACTCCCTCTGGCGGAGATCTGCGGGCAGTGAAGAAGTATTCGCCGCCTCCCGCTTCCACCGGAATTTGGGTTGTGTTGGCCTCGATCACGATGAGCTTTCTGGCATTCACCAGCGCTCTCGTGGTGCGCCAAGGCTCGGGCTTGGACTGGCAACACCTGACTCTTCCCCCGATCCTTTATTTCAATACGCTGCTGTTAATAGGCAGCAGTGTTGCGCTCGAAGTGGGCCGGCGCCAGGTTCGCGGATTCATGACCGCGAAGACTCTGGTCGCGAATCCGGCTCGCTGGCTGTACGTCGCGCTGTTTCTCGGCATGCTGTTTGTGGCTGGGCAGTTTACGGCGTGGTTGCAACTGCGCGCGCAGGGACTTTACCTGGCCACCAATCCCAACGCTTCGTTTTTTTACGTGCTTACCGTAATGCATGCATTGCACGTTTTCGGCGGCCTGGGTGGATTGACTCGAGTGATTCTCAAGCTGAAGCATTCGACCCTGCGCAAGAGCACGCTGGATGCGACCTCCCATTACTGGCATTTTATGGATGGTCTTTGGATCTTTTTGTTGTGGTTGTTGTGGTCGCGATTGTAACCCTGAAGCTGTAGCACAACGAGCAGTCTAGGAGGCGACTTGAGCTACGCCAGTCTACATGTACACGGACACGCCGCGGATGGAGTTCCGCCCGCGTTTGCCATTCCCGCCAAGAAAATGGCGATGTGGCTATTCATCATTGCCGATTCGGCTACCTTTGCCGCTTGTCTGGTCGCCTACGGTTTTCTCCGCATCTCCGATCCCCATTGGCCGCGACCGTTCCATAGCATTACGAATGTGGCCGTCATGACCCTCATCTTGGTGACCAGCAGCCTCACGATGCTGCTTGGGATCGACGCGGCCAAGGCCGGCAACAAAGCCAAAGCTTTCCGATGGACCATGATCACAGCGGTCTTCGGGATTCTCTTCGCCATCCTGCACATTCGTGAGTGGCTTGGCCTGATCGACGAAGGCATGCGCATGTTCCAGAATCCCTGGGGCTCGGCTTTGTTCGGTGCATCCTTCTTCAGCATCACGGGTCTGCACCTCTTACACGTTACCTCCGGAGTCATCGCACTCATCGTGGTGGGCATTCGCTTTCAGGGCGGCCGCTACAACTCCGATGACCTGGAAATCACCGGCCTTTACTGGCACTTTGTCGACCTCGTGTGGATGTTCGTTGTGCCGCTGGTCTATCTTTTGAACTTCTCCCGCTGATTTTTGCCCGGAGAGACTACGTTAGGAGAATGAATCATGGCAACGGCCGAACAACATCAAAGCAGCATCGGGAAATACCTCGTCGTCTACGTTTGCATTCTGGTGATTGCCGGACTGCAATTTGTAGTCGCCTACTCGAATGTCGATGGATCCCAGATGTTGACCCGCATGCTCATTCTGGCGTGTGCGGAGGCGCTTCTGGCGGTCTTGTTCTTCATGCATCTGTGGGTGGAAAGTCGTGGGCTCCTCTGGTTTGTGGCAATCTTCACGTTATTCGTGCTCTTCGCCATGCAATACAGTTGGACCGATAGCCTCAGGCTGCTCAACGGCGTACCCTGGGCAAGGTAGAATCGGAACCGGCAATGTTCCGAAGGTAGAGAGGTAGGAGAAAAATGAGAGCTCACAGGTCGCTACGATGGATGGGCCTCTTGTTCGCTGGCCTGGTCTTGTTTTTGGCGCCGCTGCCGCTGTTCTCGCAGAATTGCGCGCTTTGCTACACGCAGGCCGCTTCTGCCGGCGGTCGGATGATCCAGGCCCTGCGCAGCGGAATTCTCATCCTTATCATTCCTCCTACCTTCATGTCAGTTGGACTGATCTTTGTCGTCTTTCGCAAAAATAATCAGGTCCGCCACACCGATGACAATGGCGATTCCGGACAAGACTGGTAAAATGGCCTCTGCACACGTGATGGATACCCGGGTTTCACCGCTGACGCTGAAGTCCAAACTTCGGGACTACTACACCCTTACCAAGCCCGAAGTGAACCTGCTGATCTTGATGACAACGTCGGCGGGATACTATTTGGCTTCCCGCGGCCCCTTCCACATCGTTGGCCTGGTCAACACTCTCGTAGGAACTTTGCTGGTCGCCAGCGGCACCGCGACTCTGAATCAATGGTACGAGCGCCGCTGGGATGGCCAGATGTTGCGGACCGCCTCGCGTCCCTTGCCGGCAGGGCGCTTGAGCGCTCGCGAAGCTTTTTGGTTTGGAATGCTGCTCAGCATCGCCGGGGGCATCTATCTCGCTGTCGCTGTGAACGGACTGGCGGCCCTTCTGGCGGTTTCGACGTTGCTCTCCTACCTCTTGGTTTACACCCCACTCAAGCGCAAGACGCCGCTCTGCACCATGTTGGGCGCCATCCCCGGCGCCATGCCTACACTCATCGGCTGGGCCGGCGCTGCAGGGGCAATCGACCGCAACGCATGGTTCCTCTTCGCCGTCCTCTTTCTGTGGCAGTTCCCGCATTTCCTGGCCATTGCGCTCATGTATCGCGATGACTACGCCCGCGCGGGTTACCGGATGTTGCCACACTTCGATCTCGACTCGCGCTTCACTCGCGCTGAGATTCTAGGTTTCACAGTCGTCCTGATCTTGACGACGCTCTTGCCGCTTGCCGGTCACGTTGGCCCGGTGTATCTCTCGGTGGTGTCTCTGGCGAGCGTGTACCTGCTCTATCACGTAGGCAAGCTGATGAAGTCCACCTCGAAGGTCATGGCCAGCCGGGTGGTGCATGCTTCCGTCCTTTATCTACCAGTTGTGCTCGTGATGATGATTGTCTGCAAGGCCTAAACGTCCGGAGACCGCGGTTTCGGTTCATGGGCTGGACTCATTGCATGCCGAGTCTAACCCGCACGCGTTCCCTTCGAATCAGAGTCGACCATCGACGACCGACTCCGGGGTCAGTTGAGACTCGAAATGCGACAGAAACTTGGATTTGCCCTCTCGATCATGCTGGTCGGCTGCATTATTCTAGGGACCCGTTATTACGAGGTGGACCTTCCCGTATGGCACTTCCTCGGCGGCGGCAAAGGACTGGACCCCATCTCGTTGCACCTGGCCGGCGAGTTCGTCGAGAGCAATCTGGGCACGGCTGAAAACCCAGATGGCTCGTTCACCGTGCGCATGATCGCGCAGCAATATCTCTTCGTGCCGCAATGCGTCGTTGTTCCTGCCGGTGTGCCCGTGCAATTTCGAATCACTAGCGCGGACGTTTCTCACTCATTCAATATCACCGGCACTCACGACTCCATAAAAGTAGTCCCTGGCACGGTCAGCACGGCCACCTTTACGTTCTCAACGCCCGGTGACTTCGACGCGCCCTGCAACGAATTTTGCGGCGCCGGACACTTCGCCATGCGCGGCCATCTGAGAGTAGTTCCGGCGGGCCAATTCGCTGCCTTGCGCGGTGACGAGAGGAGGAGTTGTGATTCTTCGTCCGTTCGCATTCCCTCCAACGTCGAATGGACTCCTGCAACCATCCACCAGGCTTCCAGTGGAGATGCGTTTCGCGGATTGTTGATCGCGCGGCGATGCGACCACTGTCACGGAGCTGAAGGCTTCAGTGCTGAGCCCATGATTCCGAACCTTGCCGGCATGGATCGGCTGTCGGTTTGGAAACAGCTGGAAGATTTTCGCTCGGGTAAGCGCCTGTCGCGAATGATGCAACCGATCGCAGCCCAACTCCCGGCTCAGGATGTTGTGGATGTTGCAGCTTACTATTCAATGCTCCCGACCGCTCCCGATCCACAGGACAACCGGTCGTTTCCTCAAGCCATGCTCGATCCGGAGAAAGCGCGGATGGCCGAGGATTTGATCGTCTTCGGAGACGGGCACCGCGGCATCCCGCCCTGTCAGGCGTGTCATGGTCCCGTCGGCTACCTGAAGGGCGCGCCTCCTCTCATCCCGCAGAACGGCGATTACCTGCTTACGCAGTTGAAGCATTTCACGGACGGCAGTCGTACCAACGATATCGATGTCGTAATGCGCAGCATCGCGAAGCAGTTAACCGATGAAGAAAAGGCCGCAGTCTCCGAGTACTACGGCGCAGGCCGTGGACCTGCGGCAGGAACGCCCCACCCTGCCGGAGTTCCCGTGCAGCACTGAAGTGGTCGTCCCTCCTGACAACTCCCTGTCTCAACAAACCTCGTCGCATCTCCCTGGTCGCGTGGCATAATCTTCGGCAACGTCTTCCAGTCAGGTGCCAACCATGCGTCAAGTTCTGATAGCCGTGCTGTGCTTCTCTGCCTTCTTCGTGACCAATCCCTTGCACGATGCGACCGCCAACTCCAAGCCCCTGCAGATTTATTTCATCGACGTCGAAGGCGGGCAGTCGACCTTGGTCGTGACCCCGTCCGGGCAGTCGTTGCTGATCGACGCAGGTTGGCCGGGTTACGAGGGCCGCGACGCCGACCGCATTCTGACCGCTGCCCATCAGGCCGGAATCAAGCAGCTCGACTACGTCCTCATCACGCACTACCACCGCGACCACGTTGGCGGCGTTCCGCAGTTGGTCGATGGCATGAAGGTCGGAACCTTTGTCGATCACGGTCCGAACCTCGAAGACTCCGAAGTGACCCGCACCGACTACGCCGCTTACGAGAAAGCGATCGCCGGCCACGCTCACGTGATCGTTAAACCCGGATGGGGACTTCCGCTCAAAGGCGTCGAAGTCCACGTCATAACCGCCGCCGGAGATCACATCAAGAGCCCATTACCCGGGGCCGGAGAAGCGAATCCCTACTGCGGCTCCGAACCGGTCGCGGCTGTCGACGACAGCGAGAATGCCCGCTCCATCGGTCTTCTCATCACCTACGGCCATTTTCGTTTCCTCGATCTGGGTGATCTCACCAAGAAGAAGGAATTGGAAATCGCCTGCCCCAACAATCTGCTCGGTACCGTCGACCTTTTCCTCGTAACTCACCACGGGATGGATCTTTCAAACTCGAAATCCCTGGTGTGGGCGGTGCATCCGCGAGTCGCGATTTTCGACAACGGCGCTCGCAAGGGAGCGAGTCCTGCGGCCTGGCAAATCGTCCACGATTCTCCCGGCATTGAGGATGTCTGGCAGCTTCACTACGCCGCCCAGTCCGACAAAGACCACAACGTCGCCGACGACCGAATCGCCAACGTGAAAGAGAACTGCGAAGGAAAGTACCTCAAAGTTTCCGCGCAAGCCGACGGCACGTTCACAGTAACAAACAGCCGCACGGGCGCCGAAAAAACGTACTCGAAACCATAATTTGTACGCAAACGTAGCGCCGCCGTCCCGGCGGCTGTCGGGGAGGCGTCTCGCCCCCGCGCCCAAAGCAGTCGGAGCGCTATGAATATGAAACCGCAATCCTCCACCATGATCGTGATTGTGATGGGAGTCGTCGGCGCCGGAAAGACGACCGTCGGCCGCATGCTGGCCACGCAACTCGGATGGCTGTTCGCCGATGCCGACGATTTTCATCCGCAGCCGAACGTTGAGAAAATTAGCCACGGCATCCCCCTCACTGACGACGATCGACGACCCTGGCTGGAACATCTCCGCGCCGCCATCGACAATTGGATAGCCCAAAGAAGCAGCGTCGTCCTCGCATGCTCGGCGTTGAAACGCAGCTATCGGCAGGAACTCGAAGCTGGCCCCGAGGTCCGCTTTGTATACCTGAAGGGAAGTGCAAACCTGATCGCAGAGCGCCTGCGCGAGCGTCACGGACACTTCGCTGGCGAACAAATCCTCGCCAGCCAATTCGCAGATCTGGAAGAACCGAAACACGCGGTTGTTGTAAGCATCTCCCAAACTCCAGAAGAAATTGCGGCCGAGATTCGGCAAAAGCTCGGATTAGCGTAGAATCCTCGCACCGCCCACAAGGCTTCTCACGGACGATCACAAAACGCCCTTGGAAACCACTCCCCACCCCCTCGAATCCGGCGCTGTTTCGCGACTGATGTGGCGGCTGATGCCGTTTCTCTTTCTCCTCTACATCGTCGCCTACCTCGATCGCATCAACGTCAGCTTCGGCGTTCTGCAGATGCGGGGACAGCTTGGTCTGAGCGAGCGCGTGATTGGGCGTGCCTCAGGAATCTTCTTTATCGGCTACTTCTTTTTCCAACTCCCCAGCAATCTGGTGCTGGAGAAGTTCGGCGTCCGGCGCTGGATCTCAGCCTTAATGATTACTTGGGGCGTCATCTCTTGCCTCATGATCTTCATCCGGGGACCGCTGAGCTTTTACACGATGCGCTTCCTGCTAGGTGCCGCCGAAGCAGGATTTTTTCCCGGCATCATTCTCTACATGAAGCACTGGTTTCCGGCCCGCGCTCGGGCGCGAGCCGTGGCATGGTTCATGACGGCGAACCCGCTGGCCGGCATTATCGGCAGCCCAATCTCCGGGGCCTTGCTCGGCCTTCACGGAAGCGGCCTCTCGGGATGGCAGTGGATGTTCCTGATCGAAGGCATGCCCGCCATTCTGCTCGGCGCCGCTGTATTTTGGACCCTTGCCGACACGCCCCGAGACGCCAAATGGTTGCAACCCGAAGAGCGAGACTTGCTGCTCAAGAACCTGGCCACCGAGCGGCAATCCGACGCGGGACTAACCAAGAGCAGCGTCTTGGCCGCCATCTTCAGCCTCAGGATTTGGCTCTTGTCGCTGGTCTACTTCGGCGTCTCGACCACGATGTACGGCGTTACCTTGTGGCTGCCGAGCGTGATCAAGTCGCTATCCGGACTCGGCAATTTCGCGATCAGCCTGATCGCGATTCTTCCGTTCCTCGTGACCACGATCATCATGGTGCTGGTTGGCCTGCACTCTGATCGCAGCGGTGAGCGTCGCTGGCACACCGCGGTTCCGGCCTTCGTGGCGGGCGCGGCGCTAATATGCGCGGCTTACGGGAGTTCCACTGCGGTGGTGGTAGCCGCGATTGGCCTTGGCCTGGCTGGCGCCGAAGCCATGGTAGGCCCCTTCTGGGCAATGGCAACGTCGCGGATGGAAGGCCTGTCAGCTGCCGCCGGAATCGCGGTTATCAACTCCATCGCCAACCTCGGAGGCTACTTCGGCCCAGATATTATCGGCTTCTTCCGAAGCGTGGGAGGCGGCTTCCGCGGCGGCCTGCTGGCGATCGGCGCCACCGTAGCTGTGAGTGGCATAATCGCGCTCGTAGTGGGGCGCCGGGCGGCCTCCCGGACCGCGCCCCTACATTGATGGGCTGCTGACCGCGTTCAGCACTTCGTTCCGCCTCGTTGATTGATTACAATAGGAGTTTCGTCCGGCTACCCTTACCGGAGCCGTAGAGGGAAGAGGGACGATCAGCTTTTGGAAGAGACAAACCACAATTCCAGTCCGGCCCCCAGCGTTTACTGGCGGGTCGAAGGCAGCCTTCTCGACCTGACCGTCGTGGAGCCGGTGGCGTTCTTTACCTGGAACGCCCAGACCTTCGCTGAGCGCTTCCGGCGGCGCGGCCTCATCTTCTTAATGGCACTGCTCCGGCCATTTCTTTACTCCACGAATCGCAAGTTCGCCACGCGCGTGGTGCACACCGTTTTGCGCGGAGTTACCCGCGACCGCCTCGACCTGCTCGGCGAAGAATATTTCCAATATAAATTGAAGCCGCGTCTGAAGCTGAGCGGCGTCGAGAAAGTACAGGAACTTGTCCGCTCCGGCGCCGAGGTCATTCTGGTCAGCCAGGGCTTGGAGCACGTCATGCGTCCTCTAGCCCAGCATTTGGGAGTGAAGCGCATAGTGGCGAACCGCCTCGACTTCCGCGACGGCACCGCGACCGGCAGACTGCTCGAGCCCGTGATTCGTCCGCGCGGCGCCTTTGCCCTCATTCGCGAGCAGAATCCAGACGGACGAAAAGCTCCGAAGACGTTGGCGCGGCATCTCGATATTTCTGTCGAAGAGCTTCGTTCCGCGGTCATCCCGGCGGAGCGGCAGGTCGCTGCACCCGCGCAGCCCATCGTTCACTTCGACGGTCAGCGCCAAGCACCTGGATTTTCCGTTCGCCGCGCATTCTCCGGCAAGCACGTGATGCTGGTCGGAGTCACCGGATTCATCGGCAAAGTCTGGCTCGCAAATACGCTTCTGGACTTGCCCGATGTGAAGCGGATCTATCTGCTAATCCGCAGGCAGAAGTCGAATCCCGCGGAACGGCGTTTCGAAAAGATGCTGGAAGAGTCGCCCGTCTTCGACCCGCTCTTCGAAAAGCACGGCGACGCCCTCGCCGACTTCCTGCGCGAGAAAGTCGAAGTCGTTGAAGGCGACGTAACCCAGCCCGGCCTCGGCCTTGTGCCCGACACAGCTCGCCGCCTGCAGAAGAATCTCGACCTGATCGTCAATAGCTCGGGATTGACCGATTTCAATCCCGACTTGCGCGACGCGCTCACCACCAACACCGACGCGCCGCTCAATATCCTCGAATTTGTACGCACTTCCGACCACGCCAGCCTGCTGCATCTTTCCACTTGCTACGTAGCTGGAGAGCAGGATGGGCGCGTCGGAGAGAAACTGGTCCAGAACTACAATCCGCGCGGCTTAGCCGACTTCGACGCCGATCGCGAATGGAATGCTCTGCACGAGTTAGTCCGCCAGGCCGACGCGCAATCCGAGAGCGAAGAAGTCACCTCCGGCCTCCGTATGCAGGCAATGGCCAAAGAACACGCGGCGAAAGGCTTGCAGGGCGCGGCTCTCGACAATCAGATTCGCAAAAACCGCGTCCGCTGGTTGAAGACCTACCTCACCGAGGCCGGGACTCGCCGCGCCAAAGAACTCGGTTGGCCCAACACCTACACGCTCACCAAGAGTCTTGCCGAATCGCTCATCGCGAAACGTGGCGCCGGACTGCCCGTCGCGGTCGTTCGTCCCGCGATCGTCGAAACCTCCGTCGACAAGCCCTTTCGCGGATGGAATGAAGGCATCAATACCTCCGCCTCGCTTTCCTATCTGCTCGGAACCTATTTCCGCCAGTTGCCTTCGAACGAAAGCAAGCGCCTCGACATCATTCCCGTAGACGCAGTTTGCGGCGGGATGACTTTGATCGCCGCCGCCCTCATGGAACGCCGGCACGATCCGCTCTACCAGCTCGCTACCTCTGTGACCAACCCGTGCGATATGGGACGCTCCATCGAGTTGACCTCGCTCGCTCACCGCAAGCACTATCGCGCGCAGGAGGGGCTGGAATCATGGCTGCGCCTGCGTTTTGACGCGATTCCCGTTTCCAAGACTCGCTACAACCGCATGTCGGCCCCGGCGCAGAAGGCAATCGTAAAATCGATTCAGCGCATCATGTCGCCGCTGCCCTTGAAGAAAGCGCCGCTGGTTAAGACCGAGCGCAGTCTGGAACGTCTGGAAAAACTCATCGAACTGTTCGAGCCCTTCATCCTGCTCCACGAACATGACTTCGCCGCTGAGAATATCGAGAAGCTTTCGTACGCGCTTGTGCCGGAAGAAAAATCCACCTTCGCCTACGACACACGCTCGCTCGACTGGTGGGAATACTGGATCAACATTCACATCCCGGCCCTGCGCCGCTGGACTTATCCTTTGATTGAAGGGCGGCCGCTCGAAGCGCGGCCTCCCCGCAACTTTCAACTCGCCCCCGCGAATGGAGACGCCGTGAAGACCGGCACCAATGGAGCAACGTGGCGATATTCCTGACCGGGTCGACCGGATACATCGGCGCTCACGTGGCGTCCAATTTGTTAGAAGGCCACGGCGCGGCCCTGAACCTGCTCGTGCGAGCTCGTGATCCGCAGGAAGCGCAACTCCGCCTGTGGCGTGCCTTGCAGCTGCATCTGGAATTTCCGCGCTTCTTTGAATATCTCCAGACCAAGGTGCGTATCTTTTGCGGGGACCTGACCTCGCCCGGTTTCGGTCTCGGCCGCGATGAGTATGATCGCCTCGTTCACACCACGGATTCCGTGATCCACTGCGCCGCGTCGCTCAATCGCAAGTCGGAAAAGAGTTGTCTGAACGTGAATCTGCGCGGCACACTCGAAGTGCTCACGCTGGCGCGGCATGCCGAGCACTATCACGGTCTCCGCCGCTTCAGCGAAGTCAGCACCGTGGCCGTCGCCGGCAAGCGCAGCAACGAGATCGTGACGGAAGATCGCTCCATCGAATGGGACCGCTCCGACTACGATCCCTACGCCCGCACGAAGAAATTTTGTGAGCACATGACGCGGGTGCTCCTTCCGGACACGCCAAAGACTGTCTTCCGTCCGAGCATCGTTCTCGGGGACAGCCGGCATGCTGAGACAACCCAGTTCGACATGGTCAAAGCCTTCGTATTTCTGGCGGGCCTGCGCGTGCTGCCGTTTCGCCCCACCGACAAAATCGACATCGTGAATGTTGACTTCGTCGCCGACGCGATCGCGACTCTTCATCAGAAAGACCAGCCGAAGTTCGATACGTATCACCTGTCTTCGGGAACTTCCTCGCAAACGTTCCGTGAACTGACGACCGCCCTCGCATCTGCACAGCAGAAGCGCAGCCCCTTGTTCTTGCCCTTTGCCGAAAAGCCGTTCGCCGGATCCGTGAACTTCCTCTCAAATCGCAGTGGATCGCTCGCCCGCGGCGCCTCGCTCCTGAAAGTATTCATGCCCTATCTGGTGTGGAACACGGTGTTCGACAACACACGCGTCACCGCCGAGCTCGGGCAGAAGCCGGTTCCGTTTTCGCAATACAGTTTCCCGCTGTTGAAATTCAGCCGCGAAAATAATTTCGAATACAAGTACAAACCGTGGCCCGCGGCCGCCGGAGGTACCGCCGCATGATGGACCTTATCTTGGAGGCGTGGGTCAGCAGCAACATCGAGCGCGCCAAAGCTGGATGGATGCTCGGGGCAGGGAAGCCCTGGCAACCGGGCGAGAAGCTCAAGCTGCTGTTTGCCGGCTACAACGGCACGCGCAATATGGGTTCAGACGTGCGAGTAGAAGAGATGCTGCGGCAGATTCGCCACATTCTCGGAGCCGAACGCGTCGACTTCACCGCGATGACCTTCGACTTCGAACGCTCCAAAGGATATTTCGCAGAGACGGCTCAAGTTCGCCTGCCTGATATTTTCCCGCCATTCTTGTCAGATGAAGTGCCGCGGCATCACGGAGTGGTCGCCTGCGAAGGCTCCATGTTCAAGAGCAAATTCGCCAACGCCCTCACGACCATGATGATCGGCTCTCTGGGCATTGCCGCCGCGCAGAACAAGCTCTCCGTAGGCTATGGCGGCGAGGCGGGCCACATGGATCCCCTGCTCGCGAAGATGTGCGCGCGCTATTGCAAAGACTCGCTCGTGATCACGCGCAACGAAGAGTCCCGCACCGTGCTCCGCGAACTCGGCGTCCCCACCGAGTTGGGTACGGATACTGCCTGGACGTTTGAGCCGCGCTCCGCCGAGTACGGTCAGAGCGTCTTGCGGCAAGTTGGATGGGACGGCCGCACTCCGATACTAGTCGTCTGCCCGATCAATCCCTTCGAGTGGCCGGTGAAGGCCTCTGTCGCGAAACTTGCGTTGCACAGCACGGTCGGCGCCTATAAGAAGAGTCACTATCGTGGGCCCTACTTCCACAACGCAGGTCCGGCCGCCGATCGCGCCTACGAACATTACCTCACCTCGATCGCTAACGCCGTCGACGCATTCCGCAAGCAGCGTAGCGTCTTCGTCATCCTCGCCGCGACCGAGCGCCTCGACGCTCGTCCCGCGAAGCGCATCTCCGACAAACTCGGCGGAGTGCCGATCCTCACCTCCGACGAATACAACATGTACGAACTCGTTAGTATTCTGCGTTCCTGCCACATGATGGCGTCGTCGCGCTATCACGGTATCGTGACCTCCATGCCGGCGCTCGTGCCTTCAGCCGGCATCACCATGGACGAACGTATTCGCAACCTCATGCGCGAGCGCGGCCATCAGGAATTACTGATGAACGTCGACGACGCCGACCTCGAACAGAAGTTACTCCTTGCCCTCGAAACGCTGGCCACGCAAGGCGAGCGCATTGCCGACGGCATAGCACGCACCGTTGTCAGGAACTTAAAAGTCATGGCGCGGATGGGCGTTTATTTTGAAGAGGAATTGCAGCGCCGCTATCCCGCATTCCCAACGCGCCAGGGCGAATGGAGTTGGGAAGATTACCTGCCGCCCATGAACGCCTCGCTGCGCCAGTTGGTCGCGGCCTACAGCTGATTCCGGCTTTCCGGTCCTAAACCATGCCATTTGTCGGCGACATATTTTCGCAACTCAAAGCGGCTGCAGACACCGTCGTTCTGCAGGAAATCCGCGAAGGCCAAGTCACAGGAGTCACGGGCCAACAACTCCTCGACCTGATCGCCAAGGCGCGAACTTTCCTTGCCTCGAAGGGACTGAACAAAGGCGACCGCTGTGGAGTTGCTTGCCGCCAACAGCATTCGCTGGATCGCCCTCGACCTCGCAGCCATGGCCGAGGGGTTGATCGTTGTCCCCCTATATTTTCGCCAGGCTCCTGCTGAGTTGATCGCGATGATGAAAGACAGCACTCCGTTATTACTCTGCTGCGGTGATGTCGCGCTGCGCGATGCAATTCAGCAGAACTGGCCCGCGGTAAACAAAGCTGAAATGCCACCGCAATTTCTCTTCGACGAGATTTTTGCCGGCGCCGACGGAGTCGCACTCGATCGCCCGCAAGTCCGCGACGCCGACCCCGTCACCATCATCTACACCTCCGGCACCTCCGGTGAAGCCAAGGGTGTGGTGCTGACCGCGGCCAACGTAGGATTCATGCTCGGCTGCACCTCGGCGCGCCTCGACTCGCTCATGGGCGGACGCTCCGGGCAAGACAGCATCTTCCATTACCTCCCGTTCAGTTTTTGCGCATCATGGATCGCCGTCCTGACGTTTATTCTTCGCGGAAGCCTGATCACGTTGAACACCGATTTGACGAGGATTGCGACTGACATGCCTGCGACCGCTCCGCACTATTTCCTCAACGTGCCGCAGTTACTTGAGCGCATGAGACGAGCCGTCGACGATCAGATCGCCCAGAAAGGCGGCATTGCCCAGGCAATTTACTCGCGAGCAAAAGACGCCAAGATCCGCGAGAAAGAGAAGCATCCGCAATCGACCGACGCCATCTGGCTCTGGCTTGCGAATTCTCTCGTCTTTCCCACGATTCGCAAGAAGATGGCCGGTGAAAATCTGAAGGCCCTCATCTGCGGATCTGCCCCGCTCACGCAAGAGACGCAGGATTACTTTGCCATGCTCGGCATTCCCGTGCTTCAGGTCTACGGACTGACCGAGACCACCGGCATCTGCACGATGGACGATCCCCAAAACCCGGCGCCCGGACGCGTCGGCCCTGCGATTCCTGGCATCGAGATGCGACTCGGAGACAACGACGAAATCGTCATCCGCGGCCCCAATGTTTTTCCGGGATATTGGAATCGTCCCCAGCAAACCGCCGACGTTCTGCGCGACGGATGGTTTCACACCGGCGATCAAGGGGAAATGGACGCCTCCGGCAACTGGCGCATCGTTGGCCGACTCAAGAATCTGATCGTCCTCGGCTCGGGCCACAAGATCGCTCCGGAAACCGTCGAAGAAGAAATTGCGCGCCATTTGCCGGGAACGCCGCAAGTCGTTGTCGTAGGCAACGGCCGTGGATATCTCTCAGTGATCGTGACGGGAAGCGCGAGCGATGAACAAGTGCAAGCCGCGCTCGATGCGGTCAATCCGCACCTTCCGCACTACAAGCAAGTGCGAGCCTTCGTCGTGCGGCAGGAGCTTTTCTCCATCGAGAACGGCCTACTTACGGCGAACGGGAAATTAAAGCGCGATCTAATCTCGGCGCGCATGAAGAGCGAAATCGAAGAAATGTATCAAGTGAAGCAAGCAGTCTAAGCACTAGTTTTTCTTCGCGTCCTTTGCGAGGTTTTCTCAGCGACCTTTGCGATAAAGGGTTTTGGAAAGCGCAAAGCAGGCCCATGGCTGCTAGAAGGGAAGCATCGGGAAATTCAAACTGCGCATGAAACAATTTCAAGGCAAAACGCTGTCCTGGGACCTGAAAGACGGCGTCATCGAACTAGCACTCCACCGCGAGCCCTGCAACGAATTGGGATCGCTGTCGCTCGAGGAACTCGAGCAGTTCGCGTCCGCCCTCGACGATCTTGAACCAGAGGCTCATGCGCTCATCATCTATAGCGAGTTGAAGTCCGGCTTTTGCGCCGGTGCCGACCTGCGTGAACTGTACGAGCGCGCGCAGTCAATGGAGAAGGCGCAGGCGACGCGTGGTGTCCGCGACTTTCTCGAACGCATTCACCGCGTCCTCAATCGAATCGATGCCGCTGCGGTGACCACAATCGCCGCGGTTCATGGCGTGACATTCGGTGGCGGCTTTGAACTCGCCTTAGTCTGCGACCTCATCATCGCCGACAAGCTTGCCCGCTTTTGCTTTCCCGAACTTCGACTGGGCCTGATCCCCGGATTCGGCGGAATCCCGCGCCTGAAGCGCGATCTCGGGAACGCCGTCGTTCGTGACCTGCTGCTGACCGGCCGCAGTTTCAACGCCACGAAAGCCCAACAGATTGGTCTAGTGAGTCAAGTTGTGTCCGAAGGAGAGGCGTTGCGTGCCGCGCGAGCTACGGCCGCGCAGCTAGCCAAGTTCGACCGTCGCACCGCAGCAGCGGCCAAACGGTTCATCAAGCCCATTCCGCACGAAGAACTGCGCAAAGAAATCGACCTCTTCTGCGAACTGTTTTCGTCGCCCGCGGTCGAGGCCGGCCTGAAGAAGTTTGTAGAGAGCACCGACGCTCAGCCGTATTTGCCATAGTCAATCTGAATTAGAATAACTGCTTATGGAAACAGCTGAAAAAACTCTGGACGAAATACTCACGCTCGCCGCGGCTCACTTCAAAGTGCCGCGCGAAAAGCTCTCGCCCGACGAAGACTTCTTCAAGGCACTGGGCATCGACAGCCTGCAAACGCTCGATTTGTTGACCAAGCTGGAGAATCATTTCCGGGTCGAGTTGCCCGACTATGAACTCCAAGGCGTGACCGATTTCCGTACCTTGGCCGCGAAAATTCAAGCGCGGCTGTGAAAGATGGCTCGCAATTCCAGCACGAGATGTCTTTGAAGCTTGGAGTGAGTTTGGGCGAGTAACGAATTGATAACTAAAGCATTTCTCTGTGCCTCCGTGGCTCTGTGGTGAAATAGCGTCTTGATGCTCGATCTCCGCCAATACACTTGTCTCGGCGCCGCGCTGCGCGATGCGCTTGAGCGCTTTTCCGCACAGACCTGCCTCATCGAGGCCGATCGCGATCGCGAAAAAGTTCGTCTCACCTACTCCGATTTCAAAGAGATTGCGTTGCCGCTTGCCCGCGCCCTCGAAGACGCCGACTTCGACGCCGGCGACCGCGCCGCCATCATCATGACGAATCAGTCGAAGTGGCTGATTTCCGCCTACGCGATCTTCTACTCTGGCGGCGTCCTCGTTCCAATCGACTACAAGCTCACCGCCGCCGAGCACCTTCAACTGCTGGCGCACTCGAGATCCAAGGTGCTCGTTGTCGAGTACCACCTGTGGCGCGCCATCATGCAGGCTCCCGATTTTCAGAAGATCGGAACCAAGATCGTGCTTGTCACGGAAGCCCCGCTAGGCGCGGATTTGGCCGGGGCCTTCCGCTGGGAAGATTTCAAGCGCAAGGGCGCTCCCGACTTCGTCATGCGCCAGAAGGAAGACGTCGCCTGCATCGTCTATTCTTCTGGAACCGGCGGCCGCCCCAAGGGTTGCGTTCTCACGCATGAGAACTATCTCGAACAATGTCGCTCGCTCACCGCGTGGTATCCCTTCTGGCCGGGAGTGCGCTACCTGAGCATCCTGCCCACCAATCACGCCATCGATTTCATGGTCGGCTTCATTGGTCCATTCGTCTGTGGAGCCTGCGTCGTGCATCTGCGCACCCTGCGTCCCGAGTTCGTTCGAGACGCCTTCGTCCGTTATCGCATTACTTACGTAGCGCTGGTTCCGATGATTGTTAAGAATCTGGAACGCGGCCTGCGCGCGAAGTTCGACGAACTGCCGTCGTGGAAGCGGGCCTTCCTCAACACAATGATCGCGACCAACCGTCTTTTGACGCGCGGCCATCCCAGAGTGAAGCTCAGTCGCATGCTGCTCGGGAGCGTGCACCGCGGTTTCGGCGGTCAACTGCTTGCACTGATCACAGGCGGCGCCTTCATGGAGCCGTCGACCATGCAGTTCTTCTATGATCTTGGCATTCCCGTGGTCAACGGCTACGGCCTAACCGAGGCCGGAACAGCTCTCACGCTCAACGACCTCAAACCATTTCGAGCGGATACCGTCGGCAGGCCGCTGCCCGGGGTCGAACTGCGCATTCTGAATCCCGACGCCGACGGCATCGGAGAAGTCGCCGTCAACAGCAAAACCGTCATGTCGCATTACCTCGACGATCCGGAACTCACGCTTGAAACCATCGTCGATGGCTGGCTCCTGACCGGCGATCTCGGCCGCTTCGAGCGTCACGGCCATCTTCAGCTCTTCGGACGCAAGAAGAACATGATCGTCACCGAGGGTGGCAAAAACATTTATCCCGAGGACATCGAAACTGTTTTCGACGGTATGCCCGTCAAAGAGTACAGCGTGTTTGCGACGAATTACATTTGGCCGCAGAAGGAACTCGGTCGCGAGAGTCTCATCGTTGTCTTGCGCCTCGAACAAAATCAGAAATTCGACGACAAGCTGCTCGAGGAAATTTCCGTGCGCAACCGGCGCCTGCCCGACTTCAAGCGGGTCGCGGGATATTTGATCTGGGAGAAAGATTTTCCCCGCACCGCCTCGATGAAAATCAAAAGGCAGGCGTTGGCGGAAGAAATCGGTAAATCGGTCGAGCGGGCCGCAATCGTGGGATTGTGATCCGCCGCTGAATTGGCGCTGGCCGCAGCACGCGCTCGCAAATCAGCCACGCGGGCAGATTGCAAATCACCAAAGTGAAACAGGTTCAGAACTTGGGGCAAAACTATCTTGCGATTGTGAATCCGGCGGCAGGAGGCGGACGCAGCCGCAAACTCCTCGGCCCGGCCTTGGCTCGCTTGCAGGCGGGCGGCATCGAAGTGAAGGTCGCCCTGACACACGCGCCAGGTGACGCCACGAAAATCGCAAGCGACGCTTACGCCCGCGGCACGCGGAACTTCATCGCCGTCGGCGGCGATGGCACTTCTTATGAAATCGTGAACGGCCTCTATCCGCAGGCTCTGACCGGCGGGCGTCCCACCCTGGCATTCCTCCCACTCGGTACGGGCAATTCTTTCCTTCGCGATTTCAGCGATCGCGGCGTCGAACACGCCATCGACTCTCTCCTGGCGCAAAAGACTCGCCTGTGCGACGTGATCCGCCTGCGCCACCGCGAAGGCGTGATTTACTTCATCAACCTCCTGAGCATGGGTTTCTCGGCCGACGTCGCTACCCTGCGCGCTCGCCGCTTCAGTTCCTGGGGAGAACTCGGCTACATCATCTCCATCTTCCTCACTCTGGCGCGCTTCAACCGGCGCTCGTTTCCCGTTCGCACCGGAGGCCAGACCGACTTCGACAGCCGTCGCTGCCTCTTCCTCACTTTCAACAACAGCAAGTACACCGGCGGCACGATGATGATCGCCCCCAAGGCCGAGATCAACGACGGCCTCATCGAGTACGTTCGTTGGGGACCGATCGGGCGCTTGGGGTTGATCCGAAATTTGCCGGGTCTCTACGACGGCACGCACATTGAGCACCCGCTGGCCGAGCGCAATGCCTCGCCGCGAATCGAGTTCAAACTGGACGCTCCCATCGACGTCATGGTGGACGGCGAAGTGCTCACCCTGCACTGCGAGGAACTCGACGTACTTCCCGCGGCGCTCAGTGTTGTCCTCTAACCTCCGTGATATAAGGATGAATCATGTCTGAAGAGCGACGAAAGCGCCAGCAGGAACGCGAAGGCAGTTCCGCCGATGGAAAAATGAAAAACATCCTGATGTACGGGGGCATCGTGGTGCTTCTTGCCGTTGCCTATTACGCCGGCTGGCACTACAAGAATCATAAATACGATGCCTTCGCCGAGTGCCTCGCCACGAAACACGCCAAGATGTATGGACTCTACTGGTGCCCGCATTGCATCGAGCAAAAAGAAATGTTCGGTAAAGCCTTTCACTACGTCCCCTACCAGGAGTGCGCGATCAAAGGTTCATCGGAAATGGCTCCGGAGTGCAAAGTCGCCGGCGTGAAATTGTTTCCCAGTTGGCAATTTGGATTGGATCCGCCAAAAGAAGGCGTTTTGTCTCTGGAAGCTTTGAGCCAGAAGACCGGGTGCAGCCTGCCATGACTGCCGCGACAGCGTTGCCCTCCAAGTCGCCCGCCCGTCATCGCGTCCTGTTCGCAATCATCGCCGTGCTCGCGCTCGCGGGCGTCGTCGATTCAGCCGTCGCACTGCAGCGCCACTACGCGAAGTCAGCGACCGACTTTTGCGATTTCAACCAGAAGTTCAGCTGCGACATCGTGAACCGTAGCGAGCAGTCGACCCTTGCTGGAATTCCTGTCGCGGCGATCGGCGTCGCGGGCTACGCCGTTTTGTTCGTCTTATCGACCATCTGGAAGGCGCGTTCCGATACGCCCCTCCGCCTCCTGGCTGCGAGCCTTGTCGGATTAGCCTTCGCACTCTATCTCACCTATGTCGAAGCCTATGTCCTCGACTCCTGGTGCATTCTGTGCCTGACATCGCTCGGTCTGATCTCTCTCATCAGCGTTCTCGCCATCGTGCTGAAGGTCCGGGACGCCAAGGCATGATCGGCTGCGTCGTTGTATCCTGATAGGGCTCTTTTCCGGATGGAAGAAATCCAAAAAACTGAAAAGCAGGGACCTGGGATCGTCTCCAGCGTCATCCGCGCCGACCATGCCACGGGAGACCTGCGTCTCCACGAATTTCGCAGCCGCATTTTTCGTAACAGCCGATTCCTGCGGGTGTGGCTGCCTCCCGGCTACGACGATCCCGCCAACGCTGGCTTGCGTTATCCGGTCTTCTACTTGAATGATGGGCAGAATCTGTTCGAGCCCGAGACCTCCTTCACCGGCGTCGAGTGGCAAGTGGACGAGACCGGGGAGCGCCTCATTCGTGAAGGCAGAGTTCCTCCTATGATTTTCGTCGGCCTCGACAACGCCAGCAAAGATCGCATTCGCGAGTACATGCCGCACCGTTCCCTGAATCCCATGATGTTGCGTGTCTACGGCAGTCGCTATCCGAGCTTCTTGATCAAAGAAGTCATGCCCTTCATGGCGCGCACCTACCGCGTCGCGACTGGGCCCGACAACACAGGCCTCGGCGGATCATCTCTGGGAGCGCTCATCGCCCTCTACACCGTGTCCGTGTGCCCCGGCGTGATCGGCCGGTTGCTCGTCGAGAGTCCATCATTGTGGGCGTCGAACCGGCAAATCATTCGACAGAGCCGCAGCGTCCAACGCTGGCCCCTTAGAGTTTTCCTTGCGGCCGGCACAAACGAAGCAGGAAGAAAAGACAAAGATCAAAGCGTGGTCGATGATGTCCGTGAGCTAGCCGCGATCCTGCGCCGTGCCGGACTCGACGAGAAACGCCTCCGACTTGTTATCGAAGAAGGAGGCACGCATCACGAGTCCGCGTGGGCCCGACGCTTCCCCGAAGCGCTGGCGTTCTTGTTCGGAAAATAATGATCCGAAATCGAGCGCGCTGTCGAACCAGGCAGAAGCGCTCTTCTTTGCGTTCTCAGCGTCCTTAGCGTTTCAAGCTTTTCGCTCGTTGACCGAAGACTCAGGAGCGGCGCTGATAGCCCAAATCACCCACACTCCCGCCACCATAGCCACAACCGTCAACTGAACATGCGTCCACCGCGCAAGCGGACCCACTAGCGGCAACATATAGATCAGATACAACAGAATTCCCAACCATCCACTAGACGCGGTCCGTACTCCGGTCGCGAGCCAATCAGCCAGAAGAAGAAATGCCGGCGCCAGGATCACCAGATCGTAAACCGTGAGATGCGGTGCAACCAGCACCGTCGCTAAGAGCAGGGAAGAATACCGTAATGCCAACGGGACACTCTGCCCGCGCCTCCAAACCGCAATCGCCAGCCCGAGCGTGACACAAGCGCTCAGAACATATAACCCAAGAGCGAAATCATGCGAGGGCACGATCATCGACCAAAATGTTCGCAACGAGTAAGTCTGATAAGGCTTCGGTTCGAGCAGCGGCAGAATCGTGCGCGAGTTCCACAGCAGGTGCAGCCACTGCCGTAACGGTTGTAACCCGTAACAAAGAACTCCCACAATAAGCTGCGCACCCGCCGACAGAACCGCTCCAACCACAATCTTCCCAGCTCCAATCGCCACAAAAGCAATCGCGGCCGCCAGCCCCAACTGCGGCTTAAAGATGAGGCAACCAAGCACCACCCCAGCAAGGAATTCCCGTCGATCGCGCAGCAGAAAGTACATCAAGGAGAAGCAGGCCAGCGCGAGAGCCGATGTCTGTCCCCACGCAATCAAATGAAAGAATGCCGGAAACGCCGCCGCCACAATAAGAACCGTTCCACCGTGATCCCGCAGGTTCGGACACGCCCGCCAAATGCCGTAGCAGCAGACCCCATAAATTGCCGCGCTGAACCCCCACCACAAAGCCAGCGCCCACCCATACGAAAGTCGCGCCAGCGGCGCAAACAGAACCGAAACCTGCGGCGGATAGAGCGGTAAATATCGAATGCCGGTAGCCTCTGGCACTCGCCGAGCAGCGAGTGCCGCCTGCGCGTTCATGTCATACAAATCCGCGCCGCGATGTTCGACCGCCAATGTTCCCAGCGTATAAAAATGCAGAAAATCCGTGCCCTTGAGATTGCCGCTCCGATCGCGCAGCCCTGGCGTTGCCAAATTCCATCCGTACACCAACCAAAGGCACAGTGCGAGAATCGTTGCATGGGCTCGCAAGCGCCTGGCAGTAAGCCAACTGCTCGGATTGCTCGTGATCGCCATGTCGTGGGCGGGACAATCAGCTTGAAGACGATATCAGTATTTATTTCGCGGAGAGCGCGTTGCCATAAGGTTCAAGCTTCGGCGAAGGATCATCGGCAGCAATCCTCCAAGCTCGACGATCTTTGAAATAACGTAGCACTTCTTGATTGTCGTTTTCGCCCATATCGCGCGCCCACACGATTTTCGCCGTATCGATCGATGCCTCGTTCCAGACCCACTCCCGATCGACATCGTGCGGGACACCGTAGCGGACAAATACCAGTTGGCCACCACTAAGGCGGCGAAGTTCGCGTACCTTGGTGGCTCTTTCCAGATTTCCACGCGGCCAGTCTGGCTCGATGTGGGTATTGGTCGCGGCCGCCGTAACGCGCAACAGAATCATGGCGCAAGCGAGTAATGGGATAGCTCGAACGACAGAAAGGCCAATCGCGCTCCCCCGTCTGCGCCACAACCGTAGATGGCGCAAGCCCTGTACGAGAACAATGTAGAGCGCGCACGCGAATGGGGAAAAGTAGTGCGGGAACGTCCAGGTTTGGACTGCAAAGCCGGCCATGATTACACCGCACAGCGTGAGCGGCAGAGCCAGTTTCCTCTGCCGGACGATCCAAGGCAGCGCAAGCAAAGGCAGGGTTAGAAGCGGGCCCAGATAGAATAGCCACCAAATCTCAATCTTGTCCGCCGCTCGTTCAACGTATCCTTGGAACGTTAAGTTCCGTTCGAACTCGCCCAGTTCCCAGCGGTAATAATCGCGCATCACGGCATGGTGATATTCCGGCTCCGGACGTGGCTTTTGCCAGATGAAGTATGGGGCCATCGCATACTGATTCCGATCGACCTGATACGTCATCTCGACTGGAGATCCGGTGACGCGATCGTAGTACCATGCCATCATCAACCCACCGAGTAGAAGTACGGCAAGCACCGGGAATACCACGCTCGACAATGCTTGCTTTAGCGGCGGATGATTCCGCCCGGCTAACCAGAACAACATGGCGAGTGCCATGGGAATCGCGAAAACGAATCCCTCGTAAGGGCGGCTGTTCGCCAGAATCAACAGCCCCCCTGCAAAAAGCAGAGCATTGCGCAAAGATGGTCTCTTGCGCAGCCGTGGCCACGCGCCCAACACCAGTGCTCCCCCCAAGGCCGCCACCGAAGCGCACCAGTAAGTGTTCATCCAGTAACTGAGAATCCCCAGTCGTAACACCGCCAGCACTCCGCCGAGCAGCGCCCACCTCGGTGTCAGCCAGCCCTGCAGCATCCAACACAGCGCCGCGCACATCGCAGCGGTAATGAGCAATTGTCCGATCCAGGGATGCCCGAGCAGTTTCCCCGCGGCCAGAACCAGCCCCTGCGCGGGAGGATACATCGACATATAGGTTGGCCGTTCGATGAAGTCGAAGCCTTCGAAATGAATCCACATCGGATGAGTCGGATTCGTGACCCTTCCGTGAGCGAATGTGTCAGCGGCCAGAAGGTAGCTGAACTCGTCGTTCCATCGGGGCTCCGGGACCCCCAGTGCTGGGATGAACGTGACTCGTATTACGACCACGCTCGCTCCAACCGCCACTATGGATAGCCACTTTCGTCGCGCCAGGCGCCGTAAACTACGCTCCACCGAGCCGAAGGCCGAGGTCTGTTTGCGTACTGACCTTCGCCGCTCAGAAAGGACAATGAGCAACCCCGCCGCGCTCATCAAAACGAATTCAATGATCGCAAGCGAAAAAGGCGCAAGCCGGACGTAGATGTTCTGCATGGTAAAGGTGAGCTCCGCAGTACTTTATTCCCGCGGGTGAGTGGCAAGAAAAACCTCCACCCGCCGGGAAGCACGTGGAGGTCGGACGACAAACTCCTACTTATTCGCAGTTTCTTTCACGCCGATTTCTTCGAACAATCCATCCACGATCTGAATCATCTCGTTGTCGACGACGCGATTCTTCGAGATCGCTTCCTTCAGCGGGATCGACACGATCTTGTTCGACCGCAGCGCTGCCATGCACCCAAACTCGCCGCGATGCACCATGTCGATCGCGCCCAGTCCATAGCGTGTGGCTAGCACACGGTCAAACGCACTCGGCGAGCCGCCGCGCTGGATGTGTCCCAGGACCACGGCGCGCGTTTCGAATCCGGTACGCTTCTCAATTTCACGCGCGAGAATGTTCGCGATGCCGCCCAGCTTGGCGTGCCCGAATTCGTCCTTCCCCATATCCTGCAGGATCGGAGATCCCGAGCCTTCCGAGGAAAACTTCGCCCCTTCTGCGACCACGACAATCGAAAAGTAGCGTCCGCGTTCGTGCCGCTGCCGAATCGACTCGGCAACTTTGTCGACATCGAACGGCCGCTCCGGAATCAGAATCACATCCGCGCCACCGGCCACGCCGCTGTACAGCGCGATCCAGCCCGCATCGCGCCCCATAACCTCGACCACCATCACGCGGTTGTGCGCCTCTGCCGTCGTATGAATACGGTCAATCGCTTCGCAGACGATGTTGCACGCCGTATCGAATCCAAACGTGTAGTCCGTTCCGCCGAGATCGTTGTCGATGGTTTTAGGAACACCTACGATCTTGAGTCCTTTTTCGTGCAACTTCTGCGCAACCGACAACGTGTCGTCCCCGCCAATCGCGATCATAGCGTCGACTTTGTGTTTGTCGATCGTGGCCAGGCACCGCTCTACGCCGTCGGGACGCTTCGAAGGATTCGTCCGCGATGTGCGCAGAATCGTTCCTCCCCGCGGCAGAATTCCGCCCACCGCGTCCAGATCGAGGGGCATCGTCATATCTTCGATCAGACCGCGCCAGCCCTCCATGAAGCCAATAAATTCGTCGTGATAATGAAATATTCCCTTGCGGACCACGGCGCGGATGACTGCATTCAGGCCCGGGCAGTCGCCCCCGCCAGTTAACATGCCAATCTTCATTGTTTGCTCCTAAGATAAGTTCGGAATGAATCCTCGGAATGCACCCCCAGTACAGGGGTTTGACGAAATGGCCCAGAACACAAGGGTGGCAGTCGTTCGGAACAAATAGAGTAACACTAAATCGAGCACTACCGAAGTAAAGTCTGCAAGACACAACCGTAGTGACTCACTGCAGATTTGCTGACAGGCCTGACACTCGGCGTCATCCCGAAGCCCCGCGTTTCTTGTCCAGCAATCGCTCCCAAGCCCTTCTTGGCGACCTTTGCGCACCCTTAGCGTCCTTCGCGTTTTAAGGTTTTGTTCTTTGCTCGGGAAAGCTGTCGTCCGAACCGTTCCGACATTAAACATTGCGCTCCCGCCTCAGATTCGCCACAATGCTGCGAACCAAAATTAATCCATCCATGAAAAAGGCTCTATCAGTTTTCACCTGGATCCTAGTCGCCCTGCTCGGCACCACAGCGGTCGGAGTCGTTGCCTTCCGCCGCGGCGAACCCATCAACGCTCTGTGGCTGGTCGCGGCAGCGACCTGCTGCTATGCCATCGGATATCGCTTCTACAGTAAGTTCATCGCGGCAAAAATTCTCGCCCTCGATGCTCTTCGCGCCACTCCCGCCGAGCGTCTCGAAAATGGCCGCGATTTCCTGGTCACCAACAAGTGGGTCGTCTTCGGACATCACTTCGCCGCCATCGCTGGCCCCGGCCCGTTAGTCGGCCCCGTCCTCGCCGCGCAGTTCGGCTATCTCCCCGGCACGCTCTGGGTTCTCGCCGGCGCCGTCTTCGCCGGTTGCGTGCAGGATTTCGTCATCCTCCTGTTCTCCGTCCGCCGCGACGGCAAATCGCTCACCGAAATGGCGAAGGAAGAAATCGGACGTGTCGGGGGATTCGTCGCCTACGCCGCAGTCATCGCGATCCTCGTCATCTTGCTCGCCGTCGTCGCGCTGATCGTCGTCAACGCCCTGAAAGACAGTCCGTGGGCCACATTCACCATCGCCATGACCATCCCCATCGCGCTTCTGATGGGCCTCTACCTGCGCCGCATTCGCCCCGGCAAAGTCCTGGAAGTCTCCGCTTTCGGTTTCATCCTCGTACTTCTCGCGATCTGGGGAGGCCAGTGGGCTTCGCAAAACGCAGCGATGGCCCAACTCTTTACCCTGCGCGCCAACACCCTCGCGATTCTCATCATCCTCTACGCCTTTGCCGCGTCGGCGTTGCCCGTGTGGCTGCTCCTCGCGCCGCGTGACTACCTCAGCACGTTCGTGAAGCTAGGCACGATCGGCCTTCTGGGCATCGGCATCGTCGCTCTGCATCCCACGCTTCACATGCCCGCCCTCACGCGCTTCATTGACGGCACCGGCCCCGTGTTTGCCGGGAAAGTCTTTCCCTTCGCCTTCATCACCATCGCCTGCGGCGCCATCAGCGGATTCCACTCCCTAATCTCCAGCGGAACGACGCCCAAACTCATCGCCCGTGAAACCCAGACTCGCATGGTTGGCTACGGCGCCATGATGGCCGAGTCCGCCGTCGCCGTCATGGCCATCATTGCCGCTTGCGCCCTGCAACCCGGTGTGTACTTTGCGATAAATAGCCCCGCAGGCATCGTCGGACAGACAGCCGCGAGTGCCACCGCGACCATCTCTAACTGGGGATTCCCCGTGACCGCCGCCGAAATGCAAGCCCTCGCTCACGCCGTCGGCGAGCAGACGCTCTTCAACCGTACCGGAGGCGCCCCCGCATTTGCCGTCGGCATGGCCCACATTTTTTCGCAGAGTCTCGGCGGCGAAACTGTCATGGCCCTCTGGTATCACTTCGCTGTCATGTTCGAAGCTTTATTTATTCTGACCATCCTCGACGCCGGCACCCGCGTCGCCCGCTTCATGCTGCAAGACGCTCTCGGCCACATCTACAAACCTCTCGGCCGCACCAGTTGGTATCCGTCGATCCTCGCCACCAGCGCGCTCATCGTCGCCGCCTGGGGATTCTTCCTCTGGCAAGGCGTGAAAGATCCCCTGGGCGGAATCAATTCTCTCTGGCCACTCTTCGGCATCGCCAACCAGTTACTCGCGACCGTCGCACTCTGCGTCGCCACGACCATCATCATCAAGTTGCATCGTACTCGTTACGCCGCCGTAACTCTGATTCCTCTGATGTGGCTTGTAGCGGTCACGTTCACCGCCTCGTGGGACAAAATACTCGATCCCAGCCCGCGCATAGGATTTCTCTCTCAGGCCCGTGCATTAGCCAGCGGACCAGCCACCACCGCCACCGCGCGACTCATCTTCAACAACCGTCTGGACGCCGCTGTCACCGCCGCTCTCGTCGTGATGGTCGCGCTAGTGTTGATCGAGTCAGCCCGTCAGTGGATCGGAGTTCTTACCGGCGCCAAAGAAGCCCGCGTGAAAGAAGCCCCATTCGTAATGACTCGTCTAGCCGAGGACAGAATATGACCCGCCTGATCAACGCAGCCCAAATCCTTCTAGCCACGCTCCGCGAAATTTTCGACGAAGCACCCTACGCCCGATTCCTGACTCGCAACCGAATCGCGTCATCGCCCAAAGCTTACGCCGCGTTCCGCCAGGAATTCGAAGAGGCGAAAGGCCGCCGCCCCAAGTGCTGCTGAACCAGATTTCCTTCGTGGACCTTCGTGTCCTTAGTGGTTAACGCCTTTCGAATTCGTAGGCCCGCGACCCTCAATCCGCGATAAACTTGCACTCAATGCGCGTCCTGGGCATCGATTGCGGCGGAGAATATACGGGCTACGGCGTAGTCGAAATGTATTCTGCCGGAAAGCTCCACTGCCTGACCTGCGGCGCCATCAAACTTTCTCCGCGCGAAGCCCTGCCGCGCCGCCTCTCCCGAATCTTCACCCAACTCGGTGAGATCATCAGCGAGCACCATCCCGACGAAGTCGCCATTGAAGATGTCTTCTATGCCCTGAACGTGAAGTCAGCCCTCAAACTCGGCCAGGTCCGCGGCGTTGCCATGCTCGCCGCCGCCGCCGCCGGACTCGAGGTCGCCGAATACTCTCCGCTCACCATTAAATCCTCGGTCGTCGGCTACGGACGCGCCGAAAAGCAGCAGGTGCAGCACATGGTCACGCGCCTTCTGGAACTCTCCATCCCGCCTGAGCCCATGGACGCCTCCGACGCGCTGGCCATCGCCATCTGCCACCTGCACACCTCCGGCACTCTCAGCAGGCAACGCGCCCTGGCGCGATAGCGTCCCATAGAAGCCGAACTTTTGGCATAATCTCACTACCCGTGGATGAGGCTGGTACGAGATCAAATCGCAAGAACTGCCTGAGGGCTGATGTGAGATCGCATCGCGTCGCGCCGTCGCTGTGGGCAGCGCGCGTTTTGCCGATGTTGTTCCTCGCCAGCTTTGTTCTGTTCTCCACTCACGCCGCTCACGCCGCCGATCCCGCCACCGTCACCTTCTCACTCGATTTCCCCAACTCCGACCCCGAGCACTATTCCATCTCCGTTCAGTCCGACGGTCGCGCGAAGTACGAGAGCTCAGGCAGAATCTCGGAAGACTCCGAAGATCGCCAGACCTATCAGACCGAATTCACAATCTCGGACGCAACCCGCTCCCGCATCTTCGACCTCGCCGCCCAATCCCACTATTTCTCCGGCAAAGTCGATTCCGGAAAGAAAAAACTTGCTTTCACCGGGGCCAAGAAACTCACCTACAAAGACAGCCAGCACGAAACCACTGCGGCATACAATTTCTCGCCGCAACCGGCCGTTGAGCAGCTGACTACTCTGTTTCAGAGCATCAGCGCCACCCTGGAGTTCGGCCGTCGCCTCGTCCATTTCCACCAATACCAGAAGCTCGCCCTTGACGATGAGTTGAAGCGCATGGAATCGGAAGCTCGTTCCGGGGAACTGGCCGAACTGCAGGCCGTCAAGCCGATCCTGCAGGCAATCTACGACGACAGCTCCGTGATGAACGTCGTCCGCGCCCGCGCCCAACGCATCATGGCAATGGAGTCCGCTGCGATCGCGGCACACTGACTTCCGGCCTGAATCCGCGTCTCTTCCTGATAAATGTCCTCTGGACCAACCTTTTACAATTCCCCCGGCCAAACCGTGTTCTAATAGCCATGTTCAACAGGCTTGTCCCAGAAAGACCTTCGGAGGCTGTCATGTCCAAGGCATCCCTATCACCAGTCAATCTAGCTTTTCTGACGGCCGCCGCTTGCGCGCTTCTCGCGCTGCCTGCTCTGGCTGATTCGCAGGCCCGCATCGTTCGCCTCAGCGACGTGCAAGGTTCGGTCCAGATCGACAAAAACACGGGCATCGGATTCGAGAATGCCTTCCTGAATCTCCCCATCACGCAGGGGACGCAGGTGAAGACTCTCGACCGCGGCCGCGCCGAAATCGAATTCGAAGACGGCAGCACCATGCGTCTCACTCCCAACTCGACTCTGCAGTTCTCCACGCTGAGTGTCGACGATTCCGGCAAGCACATCTCGGTCGTCAATCTCGTCGATGGGATGGCCTACGTCAACTGGATTGGCAAGAGCGGCGACGAATTCACCATCAACTTCTCGCATGAGAAGATTGCGCTCGATCAGGGTGCTCACTTCCGCGTCGATATCTCGGCCCATTCCCCCATGCTCGCTGTTTTCAAGGGCGATGTCCAAGTCGACAGTCCCTCGGGCAACGTCAAAGTTTCCAAGAATAAAACCGCAACCTTCGATGCCTCCGACGACAAAGCCACGCTGGCAAACAAGGTCGAAGAAACCCCGTTCGACTCCTGGGATAAAGAAGCCATTTCCTATCACGACCAGTACGCCCGAAACAACAACACCTCATCGCCCTACGGATACGGCCTGAGCGACCTCAACTACTACGGCTCTTACGCCAACGTCCCCGGCTTCGGCATGATGTGGCAGCCCTTCTTCGCAGGCGTTGGTTGGGATCCCTTCATGGACGGTGCCTGGGGATTTTATCCCGGCTTCGGCTACATGTTCGCTTCCGCCTACCCCTGGGGATGGCTGCCCTATCGCTACGGCAATTGGAACTTCATCCCCGGTCGCGGCTGGATGTGGCAACCCGGAGGATGGAATACATGGCTCACCACGCCGCGCTACGCGGGCAGGATGCCGACCAACTTTCATCCGCTCGTCCCGCCAACTGTAGGCACCGTGAAGACGGTCGCGGTCGGGAGAGGCGGCACCGTCCCCACTGCTACCACTTCGCGAATGGTCTTGCGCGCCGGTTCGGCGGGACTCGGTATTCAGCGAGGGTCAATGGACAATCTCAGGCACATGGACCATCAGGTTGCAAAGAATGGATTCGCCGAAGTGCGGCCCGCACCACAGTTCTCGACGAGTTCCAGCCGGACCTCACCGGGCTTCAGCGGCCCGCGCAGCGGTCCCGCCCCGATGAGTGCCCCCATGAGCCGCGGCTCCTCGACCGGCCACACCTCAGGAGGCAGCGCGCACCACTAGATCTGTATTTGTCGTCCGAACAATCAAAGTTAAAAAGAGCAGGGCGGCCGCAAGGCCGCCCGCTTCTTTTCGTAGCGCCGGCGTCTCGCCGGCTGTCGCGGGGGCGTCTCGCCCCCGTGCCCGCAGAGCCCGATCAAGATCCTTCAACGCGAACTCGCACGGACCGCCGCCGCCCTTCTCACGGCAGCCGCAGCGAATTCACCAGCGTCGTGCACAGCGCTTCTGCATCCGCAAAATGTTCCTCCGGCGCCGTACAGCCTACAAGAAACTCCCCACTCCGGTTCTGGACCAAAACTCTCTCGCCCACCCACCACCGCTTCTCATCTCGCTGGTAACGAAATCGTGTCATCAGCGCGTACCTGTCTTCGATGGTCAATTCCTGCGTGCTCACTCCGTCGGCCTTTTCTCGCGACCCTCCGCTCGCATTCGCCAGGTCTCTCATTCGGATATAGTCCGGGTCCGTCAGGCTCCGATAAGGCGCATTCACATCCGCCGGCCCGGCATATAGGAAGATCGGCTCGCCATCGAGCACCGTCTTGAAAATGTGTTGTCCGTTCGTGCGCGAAACTACTTCGGCTTTCTCCGGGATGCTTACCGTCGCCTCCGAGCACTGCCGCGGATTCTGGCAATACTGCAGAACGAAAGATTGGAAGCCTGCCAGCGCACTGCTTCCCTCAGAATTGTTGAGCGACGCCTCAGGTTTAGCGTGCGCTGCTTGTCGGGTCCGCCGAGCCAACTCCGCGAGCGACGGCCCCTGTGACCCCGAGTCGCCCTGCGTCTGATCCTGCACTGCCGCCACCGCGAGGACCTTACTCGCTCTGCTGCCAGAAATCGTCGCCGCCTGCGCGCTCACCTCTTCCTTCAATTGAATCGATGGATAGATCACCTCCTCGCACACCTGCGCCGTGGTTCGCTCATCCCGATCGCTCCCATCCGCCGCCTGCGCCTTCCCTTGATCCCCGCCGGAGAACTGCGCTTCATGGCCGCTGCACGTATTGCGTCCGTACGTGTCACGGACCACGCAAGTCTGATGCACATCATTCGGGCTCACGCACATCACCGGAATCAGACGGTCCGATGCCACCACGAATTCCATCGATCCCCAAACCTCGTGACCCAGCAGACGCGGACTCGTCTGCCACGAGCAGCGAAACGCTTTGTGCACGCCTTCCTTAATAGCAGAGCAATCAGCCGACGCCCCGCGCATGCTGGCGACTTGCCGCGCAATGTTGATCAGATCGTTGTCGCTGCTGTTGGGCGGGATCGGAATCGCAGTCCCCGCCATCACTTCAGTGTTCGTGATCCCCGGCCGCGATCCCAGCAACACAGCACCGCCATCCTCGCGTCCCTCAAGACTGAAAGGGAACGGCACGTACAGCCGGTAGTCGCCCGCATCGTAGTTCTTGAAGCCCGCAGGAGCGTTGTCCGCCGCCTCCTGCTCATGCGTGCCGCTCGCCAGTTCGCGCGCTTCGGAGGATATTCCTTCACCCGCAGAGGCATGCTGCGCCCGGGTTTGCCGCGCAATGTCGCCCAGCGAGTCGCCCGGATTCTCTGAGGGATAGCTTGACGAGTTCTGCGCCCCGGCAAGAGTGCCAGCGCACCCTATCCAAACCACAAACGCCAATCCCACCCGAACTGGAAACCAGAGTTTCATGTCGATAAGGCAGTTTTTCCCGAGCAAATCCCTCTCGCTCAGGTTAATCCGGGTCCGTTGCCCGAGAAAGTTACCTATGGACCTGTTCGAATGCGAGTTTTCCCCCGCAAACTCCGTCTTTTGCCGGTCAAACCTGGATTTTCCGGAAACTAAGAAAGGAAGAGCCGTAACGTAGTGCCGGCGTCCCGCCGGCTGTCGAGGGGGCGTCTCGCCCCCGACCCACCCGCCAGCACGATCAAACTCTCACCGCACCACGACCCCCGCATACCCCACCACCATATTCCGATCGCCCGAAACATCCCCCGACGTCGCATACTTCACCAACTCCGCCGATTTCGCCCCCAGTTTTCGTGCCGCCGTAAGCATCGCCACCGCCGGACCGAACCCGCACATCGTTACATTCTGTTGCGTCACTACGTCGTAAAGCCCCCGCGCATCCAGTGTAAGAATCCGCTCAATCGCCCGATGATCCTTCACCCTCGTCACCGCGTCCGACTCGTAATGATTCATATCGCTCGACGCCACCATCAGCACAGGATCCTTCTGTGCCGCGATCACATCCGCCAGCGCCCAGCCCAGTTGTTCCAGCACCTCAAACTGTCCCGTCCCCAGCGCAATCGGCACAAACGTCAATTCCTTTTGACGCAACTGCAGAAACGGAAGCTCCACCTCCGCCGCATGTTCCGCCCGATGCGCCGAGGAATCGTCCTCCAAAGCAGGGAAGCGCTGCTTCAAGAGCCCCGCCAACTCCGTATCAATTGCCACATCGCCCAGCGGAGTCTCCCATGAACCTTCGCTCATCATTGCGAGCGCCCGCCCAACCCCCGTATGGTTCGGACACATCACCACGCATCGCCGCGGAATCTCCACCCGCGCAAAGACCGCGCCCGCCACATGTCCCGAATACATGTATCCCGCATGCGGAGCAATGCACCCCACCGCTTGCACCGGTGCCCCATTCTCAGGATTGACTTGAGATAGATATCCGCGCACGTCCGTGCGCAGTTCTTCCGCGTTTCGTGGATAAAACCGTCCCGCCACCGCAGGATGTCGAAGGATGGTAGTAGACACAATCCCTCCTTCCGAAAGTCTGATGGACGAACTTCCTAAGCGAGCCACACGATTCCCAGTAGCTTTTCTTAGCGATCTTCGCGGTCTTTCTTAGCGTTCTTAGCGTCCAAAGATTTTTTGGTCGGCAGCCGGTAACCTGCAAGTACCACAACACGGCACTCCTCAAAAATGCCAGTCCATAGATTCCGACAACCTAGCGCGCAGTCAGCTCTTCTTAGCGATCTTCGCGGCCTTTCTTAGCGTGCTTTGCGTCTAAAGATTTTCGCCGGCGGCCCGAAATTGTTCCAGTCGCACCCCCGAAAATCCTAAGCGCCCCCATCCCGCAGCCCCCGATAGATCGCCGCACTTTCTTCCAGCGTTAACGTCTCTGCCCGAGCCGTCCCCTTCACCCCTGCCGCAGCCAGCGCCCGTTTCAACTCCGCTCCGTCATACTTCTCCTTCAAATTGTTCCACAGCGTCTTCCGCTTCTGCCCGAACGAGAGCCGCAGAAACTCGATGAATCCATCCCCGGCCACTCCCAACTTCTCCTGCTGTGGATCGATCGTCAACCGCAGCACCGCCGACACCACTTTCGGCGGAGGCACAAACGCTCCCGGCGGCACCGTAAACAGTTTTTCCACGTGCCCATACAGCTGCGCCGTTGCCGAAAGCATTCCATAGTCGCGCCCTCCTGGCTGCGCCGCAATGCGGTCCGCCACCTCGCGCTGCACCATGATCACAATGCTCTCGAAGTATTTCGAAAACTCAAACAGCCGCAGCAGAATGTCCGACGTAATGTAATAAGGAAGATTGCCGACCACCCGGATCGGCTCGGGCTTGAGCTCGATCCCCGGGCGCCCCAATCCCGGCTTCGGTCCAAACAGAGAATCGAAGTCGATCGACAGAACGTCGGCCTCGATGACCTCGACATTCCGCGCCATCCCGAATTTCAACCGAAGCTGCGCCGCCAGCACGCGGTCAAGCTCCACCGCAATCAACCGCCGCGCCCGCTTCGCCAGCAGAGATGTCAGAATGCCCCGCCCCGGGCCGATTTCCAGCACCGTACTCTGCGATACATCCCCCACCGCATCGACCACGCGCCCCGCGAACTCTTCGCTGGCCAGAAAATGTTGTCCCATTTTAGGCTTGGTTTGCGGACGACGTGCAGAAGCTACCTTTGGCACATTGACCCCCCATTTCCTAGGGAAGTAGACTTTGAGGTCGGTCCTCGCATCCTAGCTGCCGGACCCCCGGTCCCGATTCATATTCATAATAGCGTGCGCCGCGAAAAACGTCCGCGTACGGGAGGTTTCTCTTTCATGCACATCGCATTTGCTGCTTCGGAAGGTGTTCCATTCTCCAAGACCGGTGGTCTCGCCGATGTTGTCGGCGCCCTGCCTCGCGCCCTGGCCGCCCTGGGCCATCAAGTCAGCGTCTACCTGCCCCGTTATCGGCAAACCAAGCTCACTGACCCCGCCACGGTGGTTCGCAGTATTACCGTCCCTTTCGACGACCAGTATCGGTTCTCTTCCGTTGTGACAGCGGGCAGCCAGGGCGGTGTGCATTTTTACTTCATCGAGTATCCGCAATATTTCGATCGCGATGCCCTCTATGGAACGCCTGCCGGCGACTATCCTGATAACGCCGAACGCTTCGCTCTTTTTTCCCGCTCCGTTCTCGAGGCCTCAAAAATTCTCGGAGTCCCGCAAGTATTCCACTGTCACGACTGGCAATCTGCCCTCATCCCCGTGCTCCTCCGCACCGTCTACGCTGAAGATCCCGCCTTCCGCGACGTCGGCACCGTTTTCACGATTCACAACATGGGCTACCAGGGATTATTCCCGCCCGATACTCTCCCGCTTCTCATGCTCCCGTGGGACCTGTTCACCATGTCGAAGATGGAGTTCTTCGGCCAGGTCAATTTCCTCAAAGGCGCGCTGACTTATTCCGACTACATCACCACCGTCAGCAAGAAATACAGCCAGGAAATTCAAACTGCCGAATATGGATTCGGCCTCGAAGGCGTTCTTCGCGATCGCGCCTCGACTGTCACCGGAATTCTCAACGGCGTCGACTATGACGAGTGGAGCCCGCAGACCGACAAGTTCACTGTCGCCAAATATTCTCCGCAAGATCTTTCCGGCAAAGGCAAAGACAAGCAGGATCTTCTCGCCGCTTTTGGAATCAAGAATGCCGATCCCAAACTTCCCGTCATCGGAATCGTCTCCCGCTTCGCCGCCCAAAAAGGTTTCGACCTGATTTCGCAGATCGCCGACCGCCTCGTCCGCGAAGAAATGATCATCGTCGCCCTCGGCGCCGGCGACAAATCCTACGAAGAAATGTTCCTTCGCCTGAATAAACAATTCCCCAACAAGATCGCGGTCAAGGTCGCCTACGATAACGCCATCGCGCACAAAATCGAGGCCGGCGCCGACATGTTCCTCATGCCATCGCGCTACGAACCCTGCGGCCTGAATCAGATCTACAGCCTCAAATTCGGCACCGTTCCCATCGTCCGCGCCACCGGAGGCCTCGACGACACTATCGAACCATGGGACGCCCGCGCAGGCAAGGGCACCGGCTTCAAGTTCACCGAATACAACGGCGAGTCGCTTCTGCTCACCATCAAGGAAGCGCTGCAAGCCTTCCAGGACCAGACTTCCTGGCAGGTCCTGATGCGCAATGGCATGAACAAAGATTTTTCCTGGAACGCGTCCGCCCGCGAATACGGCAAGATCTACGAAAAAGTCCGCCACCTTCGCGCCGCGACGACACCCCCGTCTCCAGAAAAAGTACTGGTCTAAACGGGATCGGTCTAACCGCAGCCACCGTCTGAACTGACGCTCATGTGGCGATAGCCGCCTTGGCTGTCCGGGGCGAAGCGGCCTGCGCACACGGCTCGCCGTCGCGTTCTTTGCGGCATTTCTTAGCGCTCTTTGCGTGAAGGCTTCGCCTTTTCGTCCCTGCTCCCGCCATTCCGTACCGCCGACAGTCTGCCCACAAATAAAACTGGGTGGTTCGCCAAGCGAACCACCCAGATCATTCAAACGGACTCTCGTCGCGCCCTAGTGGCAGACCGCTCCAGCCCCACTCGTGAACGTGCCATTGCTCGAATACAAGGCACCCGCGCCAATGGACGGACTCACTCGGAAGAACCAGTCAAAGAATGCCAGTTCCTGCAAGTGGTACGTATAGCCGTTCGGCATTTTCACGGTCGGCATCAGCGTTCCTGACAGCGGATCTCCTACTTCCAGATTTCCCTGGCAGCCGCTGACCTGTCCAATGTGCCCCCACGCCGGAGTCCCGTTGGTGACCACCGGATCGTCCATCCATTCTCCAAGTTCGTGGGCCATGATCGACGTATCCGCTGTCCCCCCGAATAGCGTCTGGTTTCGCCCTTCGAACTCCGCCTGACCATACGTCTGCGCCCCCACGAAATCGTGATAGCCCAGGATGCAGCACGTGTTGAGATTGACCGGAGTCCCGCCCGACATCACCGAGTTGTAGAACAGGAAGAACACAAAACTGTTAGGTGTGATCCCCAGTTTCGTGATCAGTGACCGCGCCTGCGTGTCCCAGAAAGCCTGAGTCATGACGCCGAGCGCCCCGGGAATATTGATATTGGATGTGTTCGTGCCGCACATTCCCGTGAAGCCGTACACAGTTCCGTTCGGGTTTCCCGTGTTCGCGCTGGTCACCGTCACAATTTGCACCGGTAGATAAGCCGCTCCCAGCAGGGTATGGTAGTTGGCTCCGCCCGTTGCCGACACGTCGCCCCAGAACTCGCCTCGCCGGAACGCATCGATGTACTGCGTAGTCCCCGTGGTCACCCCGTTCATCACGAACTTCGCATCGTTGAACAGCGGCGAACCTTGGGTCAGCTTGAAAGCGTTATTCCCTACGCCGAGGCAGCCCGCATCGTTCACCGTCGGATCAAAAATGTAGCTTGTGGTCGAGCTGTACTTGAATACGAGACGCACCGGAACCACCACTGTGGGGATCACCGCGATCTTTCCCGGCTTGGTCGCAGGATCGTTTCCGATCATCACGCCTGTATACGTCTTGCCGTCCACAGGCGCCACCACGCTGTAGTTGAATGTGGGAATCGTGGAACCCGTGAGAGGCGGCTGCAGTGCATCATTCTGATTTGAAGCGGGACGAAAATGATATTGATGCAACATTTCCGGTGTTGCCGGAATGGGCTGATCGTCCTGGGCGAAACCGGCCGTGGCCAGCAGGGCCGTACACACGATCAGCGCGAAACGAGCGAACTTCATTTGGATATCCTCCATCACAGTGTTGATTTTGTCAGGGGTCGGTTGCCGGAGAGGGAGCGGATCGGTACCGAGTCGAGTGATTATGCTTTCGTCACAATCAAGTGTCAAGCAGGTATTCGTCTTCGCCTCATTTTGAGGTATCTAAAAGTACAGCGGAGTGCACGAATTTGCATACTCCGCTTCAACCCCGCGTCTTCGTCTCGATTCCGATCCGCGCCTCCGTTCCCCGCCTGTGCAATAACACGCGCGCGCCGCCGTCTTGCAGCGACCCACCCTCCATCGGGCCCAGACTTTCCTCAGCGGAAACCTTGGTAAAATTTCACCGCAGGTCGGAGCCGTTTCATTCCATGCAGGCCGCCGCCAGACTCATCTTCCACGTCGATATGGACGCGTTCTTCGTCTCCGTCGAAGAACTCTTCGACCCGTCGTTGAAAGGAAAAGCTGTCGTCGTCGGAGGTCAACGCGACGAGCGCGGCGTCGTCTCTGCCGCTTCCTACGAAGCCCGCAAGTTCGGCGTCCACTCTGCCATGCCTCTCCGCACCGCCGCCAAGATGTGCCCGCACGCCGTCTTCGTCAACGGACATCCCGAGCGCTACCGCGAATGTTCGCAGAAGGTCTACAAAGTTCTCGACGCATTTTCCCCGCAAGTCGAGATGGCTTCCATCGACGAGGCCTACATCGACATGACCGGAACCGACCGCCTGCACGGTCCGCCGCTCAAAGCCGCCCACGCTCTGCACCAGCGCATGAAAACCGACACCGGTCTCAACTGTTCCGTCGGCATCGGAAGCTCGCGCCTTATCGCCAAAGTTTCCTCAGCCCAGGCCAAGCCTAACGGCGTTCTATGGATCATCTCGGGCGAAGAATCCAAGTTCCTCGCTCCGCTCGACGTCCGCGAAATTCCCGGCGTTGGCAAAGTCATGGAGACCCACCTCCACGCTCTCGGTATCAAGAAAGTTGGAGACCTCGCTCGGCTCGAAGACTCCGAACTCGAAGACCGCTTCGGAAAATGGGGCCTCGCCCTCGCCGGCAAAGCTCGCGGCGAAGATGCTGGCGGATGGTTCGACAACGAAGTCGGCGCCGATCTCGAAGCCAAATCCATCAGCCACGAACACACCTACAACGAAGACACCGCCGACGTCAGCCAGCTCGAATCCACACTAACGCGTCTTTCAGAGATGGTCGGTCGTCGCCTTCGCGAGTCCAATTTTTACGCCCGCACCGTTCAACTCAAACTGCGATACAAAGATTTCACTACGATCACGCGCGCCCACACTCTCCCCGCGCCCACGCAGCTCGACACCGAAATCTTCGAAGCCATTCGCGCGCTCTTTCGTAAGAATTGGAAGAAGGGAATTCAAGTCCGCCTGCTGGGAGTGCAAGCGTCGTCGTTCACCACGGCTCAACCCGATCAGATCAATTTGCTGGAAGGAAACCGCCAACAGCGCTGGAAAGACGCGCTAGCCGCCGCCGACCGCCTGCGCGACAAATTCGGCGAATCCACGGTCGGCCTCGCCGCCGGCCTCCGCGGCAGCTTCCGCGAACGCACCCACGAAAATCCCGCCGGTCTCCCAGGCAAAGGAAAGAACAAAACGACCTAGCCCCACCCAGAACTGAGGGTGCCCCATTTCTCGCATCTTTTGCGAGAAGTGGGGAATTCGAAGATTGCGCCATAGCGCGTCCCACATCCACCCGCGCAATGTAGCGCCGGCGTCCCGCCCCCGCTGATCTGGTCGCCGGAAAATAAGCGCCTCAACTCCCCATCCTTCTTCCCGAATAAGATCCTCTTCGCGCCTTTTGCGCGCTCTCCTTCGCGATCTTTGCGATAAGCCTTTACGAATCCCACCCAGAACACTCCGCAACTCCGCCCGCAACGTAGCGCCGGCGTCCCGCCGGCTGTCGCGGAGCCGTCTCGCCCCCGCTGATCTGGCGGCTGAAAATAAGCGCCTCGACTCCCCATCCCTCTTCTCGAATAAGATTTTCTTCGCGACCTTTGCGCGATCTCCTTCGCGATCTTTGCGATAAGCTTTTACGAAAAACTCCACCCAGAATACTCCGGAATTCACATCCCAACTCCCGACAGCCTTGACCCTGCTCCGCTCGACGCACTAAGATTCCGCTTCGCCACAAACAGCAGGAGCCCCATGCCCAAACTCTTCGCCGTGATCTTGCTCGCCTTCGTCTCGACAAGTTTTCAGAACGCCGCACCTCAATCCGCTCCTCCGCTTCTCCTCCGCTTTCCCACCGTCAGCAAGACGCAAATCGTCTTCGAGTACGGCGGCGATCTCTGGATCGTCTCTCGCGACGGCGGTGACGCTCGCCGTCTCACCTCCGGCGTCGGCATCGAAGTCCTCCCACACTTCTCACCTGACGGCTCCATGATCGCTTTCACCGGTGAATACGACGGCAATCGCGACGTCTACGTCGTCCCCGCAGCTGGCGGCGAGCCGCGGCGTCTCACGTATCATCCCGCTGAAGAGTACGTCGCCGGCTGGACCCCCGACGGCAAGAAGGTCCTCTTCAATTCCTGGGGCAACAGCTTCATGCACATCGAAGACCAGCTCTACACCGTCCCCGTCGAGGGCGGTTTCCCCACCGAGCTTCCCATTCCCATCGTCGAAGACGCCAGCCTCTCCCCTGACGGTACCCACCTCGCCTACGTCCCGCACCCCAAGTGGCAGGAAGCCTGGAAGCGCTATCACGGAGGCCAGACCACGCCCATCTGGATTCTCGATCTCAAAGATTCCAGCACGGTAAAAATCCCTCGCGACAACTCGAACGATCACCACCCCATGTGGGTCGGCGATACCATCTATTTCCTCTCCGATCGCAACGGCCCCGTCAGTCTCTTCGCCTACGACACCAAAACCAAAGAAGTCTCCGAAGCCCTGCACAGCGACGGCCTCGATTTCAAAACCGCCACCGCCGGACCCGACGCCATCGTTATCGAACAATTCGGAGCGATCAAGCTCTACGACCTGCAGACGCATCAGGCGAAAAATATCTCGATTCACGTTGCTGGCGACATTGAGGCCATCCGCCCGCACTTCTCCAAAGTCGATCCCAAGCGAATCCAGAATTTCAGTATCTCTCCCACCGGCGCTCGCGCCGTCTTCGAGGCTTGGGGAGAAATCTTCACCGTCCCCACCGATAAGGGCGACATTCGCAACATCACCCACAGTCCCGCTGTCGCCGATCGCGACCCCTCTTGGTCACCCGACGGCAAATCCATCGCTTATTTCTCCGATGAGTCCGGCGAATACGAACTCACCATCCGCGATCAGAACGGCATCGGCGCCGCTCGCCGCATCAACCTCGGCAATCCGCCGTCCTTCTTCTACACGCCAGTTTGGTCGCCCGATAGCAAGAAGATTACGTATTCCGACAAGCGACTGCAGTTGTGGTACGTCGATCTCGACAATCCCGCTCCCAAGCTCATCGACGCCGACTACTTCGGAGGCTTCGGCCCCACGCAGCTCAACCAGAATTGGGCTCCCGACAGCAAGTGGATCGCTTACACCAAACAGCTCCGCAGCGGCATGCATGCTGTGTTCGTCTACTCGCTTGATCAAGGCAAAGCTTTCCAGATCACCGATGGCATGAGCGATGCGCTCTATCCCAGCTTCGACAAAAACGGCAAATATCTCTACTTCACCGCGTCTACCGACATCGCCCTTGCCACCGCTGGTCTCGACATGACGAGCGATGAGCATCGCGTCTCTCGCAGCGTCTATGTCGCCGTCCTAAGCAAAGACGAAAAATCCCCGCTCGCTCCCGAGAGTGATGAGGAGAAGCCAAAAGACGAAAAGAAAGCCGATCAGGATAAAGATAAAGACAAAGACAAATCCCGCGACAAAGATCAATCAAAGGAGAAAGACAAATCCAAAGACAAGAAGGCCGACGACAAATCATCCGCTGACAAAGATAAAGATAAAGACAAGAAGGGCGAGCCCGTCGTCGTCAAAATCGACATCGAGGGCATCAGCCAGCGCATTCTCTCTCTTCCTATTCCCGCCAAGAATTACACCAACATGCTCTCCGGCAAGTCCGGCATCCTGTTCCTCTCGGAAGCTCTGCCAGCACTCACCGAGGATGATCAGCAGAATCTCACTCAGACCATCCAGAAATTCGATCTGAGTAAACGCAAGCTCGACAAGTTCATGGACGAAGTCAGCGACTTCACCATCTCCTTCGACGGCGAAAAACTTCTTCTCCGAAAAGGAGATGCCTGGTTGACGGCCTCTGCCGACGACGGTCCTGGAGCCCCACCGAAGCCCGGCTTCGGCCCGCTTAAACTCGATGGATGGGAGGTCTACGTCGAGCCTCGCGCCATGTGGAAGCAGATCTACAACGAGACTTGGCGCATCGAGCGCGACTTCTTCTACGATCCGCACTATCACGGCCTCGATCTCGACAAGGCCCAGAAGAAATACGCGCCGTACCTCGATGGCATTGCATCCCGCGGCGAACTCACTTATCTCTTCGAAGAATGTCTCGGCGAACTCACCGTCGGCCACATGTTCGTCGGCGGAGGCGAAACACCTGAACCGAAAAAACTCAAAGGCGGTCTCCTCGGCGCCGATTACAGCCTCGAAAACGGCCGCTATCGCGTCGCTAAAGTCTACGACGGCGAAAACTGGAATCCCGGCAACCAGGCTCCACTCACTCAACCCGGTCGTTAACGTTAAAGCTGGAGATTACATCCTCGCCGTCAATGGCCGCGAACTGCACTCCTCCGACAACATCTACAGCTTCTTCGAAGAGACAGCAGGAGAAGCAGGTCGTCCTGAAAGTCGGTGCCAATCCTGATGGCAAAGACTCACGCGACGTTACTGTCGTTCCCGTTGAGAGCGAAGAAAATCTTCGCCACCTCGCCTGGATCGAAAACAATCGTCGCCGCGTCGATGAGGCTACCGGAGGCCGCATCGCCTATGTCCACATCCCCAACACCGCTGGCGCCGGTTACACCAGCTTCAATCGCTACTTCTTTTCGCAAGTTGGGCAAGGAGGGCGCCATCATCGACGAGCGCTTCAACGAAGGTGGACAACTCGCCGACTACATCATCGAATACCTTCGCCGGCCCATGATGAGTAAGGTCGTCACTCGCGAAGGCCACGACTGGTCCAGCCCGTCCGAAGCCATCTACGGCCCCAAGGTCATGATCATCAACGAAATGTCCGGCTCCGGCGGCGATGCGTTGCCCTGGTATTTCCGCAAAGCCGGCATCGGCCCACTCATCGGCAAACGCACCTGGGGCGGTCTTGTCGGTATCGGCGGATATCCCGAGTTGATCGATGGTGGCCGCGTCACCGCGCCCCGCGCCGCCATCTACGGCCTCAAAGGCGAATGGGAGGTCGAGAACCATGGCGTCCCTCCCGACTACGAAGTCGATCTCGATCCCTTCGCCTGGCGACAGGGACATGACGCCCAGCTCGAAAAAGCGATCGACGTCGTCATGCAGGAATTAAAAGATCATCCGCTCCCCGAAATCAAGCGTCCTCCCTATCCCAACTATCACGAGCATGACGGCCTGGGCGTCAAATAGATGGGCCTCTTTGGCCAGTCACCCAATAATGGGTGACTTTCCTCCAGTCACCCAAATATGGGTGACTACTTGAAAATCACCCAATTTTGGGTGACAATACCTGTGGCTCTCATCTCTCCGTCACGGAGGTCCCATTGGCCCGCCCATCTCCGCGCTACATCGCGGTTATTGCTGACATGGTGCGCTCGCGCGATCTGCCGCCCCCCCGGCGCCGCCTCCTGCAGAAGCGGTTCAGTCGCCTCATCGCCAATCTCAACCGGGACTACCGCAAGGCCCTCTCATCCAGATTCATCATCACCCTGGGTGATGAGTTTCAAGGCATCCTGAACTCGGCAGGCTCGATCCCTGATCTGATCTGGCATCTCGAGCATGACTTCCCCGAACGACAACTCCGAGTCGGCATTGGCTTCGGAGCGCTCGATACTCCCCTCCAGAAATATGCCATCAACATCGATGGTCCCGTGCTGCACCTCGCCCGTGCCGCCATCGATTACGCGAAGAGGACTAAAACCCTCGGAGGAATCTTCCGCGGGTTCGGCGGGCTCGACGACATACTCAATGGGATGGCCGGGTTTCTCTGGTTTCAGCGTTCCCGCTGGACTCCCGCACAACGGAAGATCGCAGGTCTTCTTCGGCAGGGAATGTCCCAAACGCAAGTCGCGAAGAAGTTGCGAGTCAGCAAGCAGGTCGTCTCCCGGCAGGTTCTTGCCTCGGGTTGCGTCCAGTACCTAGCCGCGGAGAACGCCTGGCGTATGATTCTTCAGAAGCAGGTCGATCCTCTCTTAGGTTCGAAAACGTTAGGCTCGAAACATGTCCACCCCGAAAGTCATTAGCCTCGAATTCTTGCTCTGGTGCCAGCTGCTCTTGCTCTGGAGCATCGCCGCCTACGGCATCGCGGCCGATCCGCTGAAAGGGGAAACGGCGCGCGTCTCCACAACTCGATGGTCGCTGATTCTCGCGGCTCGCGCCTTGCTGGTAGTTGTACTTGGATATATCTGGTCGCGCTCGGTGATCTTGACTGGTCTGTTCCTACTGGCAACTCTGGCACAACCGCTTCTGCGTTCGCGACTAAACATGAAGTGGCTGGCTGAGTGTGAAGGTTTTTGGATGTTTGCCTCTATGCTGGCGGGCCTCTCACTCATTCGATATTTCCATCTCTCAACTCATTGGGCGATGTCGTCAATCTCTCCGGCCGAACAGGCAGCTCTCTGCATTCTGGCCAGCACGTTGTTGATCGTGGTTCGCGGCGGTACCTATGTAGTTCGTGGAGTTCTCAGGAAATCCGGGACATTACCGAAAGAGCGAATGCGTTCTAGTCATAAGCGGCTTGTGAGTGCTCCAGTTCCTGTGCCTACAGAAATCGTTGCGTCGCCGCCGATTGAGATCGCGGCCGGGGAGGAGCCTGCTCCAGCAACAACCGTCGTCGATGTCGAGGAATACAATCGCGGCCGTCTGATCGGCAACCTCGAGAGGATCGTCCTCACGATCGTGATTGCCGCCGGCAGCTATGCCGCGCTGGCGTTTCTGGTGGCGGCCAAGGGTGTCGTTCGGTCTGACGAATTCCAAAAGGACAGAGAGTTTACCGAGTATTTCCTGATTGGTTCTCTCGCCAGCGTGCTGGTCGCTCTCTGCGCGGGCATGGCGCTCCGCTTTGCTTTGATGCGGTTGTGGCCTGATCTTCTGACTTTGCAGATCCAGTAGATAGCGCGTAGAGGTTTAATGCGTCGCGGCCAGCAGCGATCCCACTCCAGGTTTGTACCCATAGTAATCGCCGATCGAGTGCAGTTGCCCGATGATCTCCTCATCGTAGCGCTGTTTGAGCGGCGCAGTCAGAATGTCGTGCTGCGCATTGGGGTCCGCCGCGAGATCGAACAAATAGCTCTGCGCGGGGGCGTCGTAGGTCGTATACAAGTAGCGTCCATCGGCCGTAAGAATCCCATACACCGCGCGCACGTCCGAAGCCAGCAGCAGATCTTCGCGCGGGTAGCTATCGAGTTCCTGCTTTGTCTCGGCAAACAGAGGACGCCCATACAGCGGATTCTGGCGGATTGGCCGATGCCCAAGAAGATAGTAGAGCGTGGGCGCGATATCGGTGAGCGTCGAGAGACGGCTGTCGTCGTACACAAGATGTTCGCGAATCTTCGGCGGCACATGCAGGATCAGCGGTACATGCATAATCTCGGGCCAGATCGAGGTCGAATGGCTGATTCGTCCGAGTTCGCCCGTCGCATCGCCGTGATCGCTGGCGATCACGATGATGCTGTTGTCGTACAGTCCGCGCTGCTTGAGATATCCGAAGAATCCCCCGAGACATGAATCCACCCAATGTACCTCATACGTAATGCGCGCATTCATGCCTTCAGGCGACTGCCAATGTTGTGAGGTTGGGGAGGGCACATTGTTGCGCGCGAACTGGTGGACATTCATCGGCTGCGCGTAGAAAAGAACCGGCTGCGTCTTGTTGCTCCGCGCATCCAGCGTCGATTCCAGTTGGGCCACCGTCGAACAAGCTTCATCCTGATTCCACAATTCCTTGTCGCTATCGAGCTTGGTCACGTCATCGGACGGAGAGAACAGCAGCCGCAGCACCACGTCGTAACTCGCGACCAGTTGATAACCGTCTGTTCGCGCCAGCGTTCGCAGGCTGTTGACGTCATCAAACGGTTGCGGGAAGTGCGCGTGCAGCAATAACGCTCCCGACCAGATGCCAGGTTCCGACAGGGAAGTTCCCGCGTAGTGCGTATAGGCCTTCGTGAACACAACGCTGTCGCGTGCGAGCGCGTCGAGGTTCGGAGTGTAGTGCACGTGCTGCGGGTTGTACGCGCCCAGGTAATCGGGCCGCATCGAATCGATCACGAAGATGAAAATGTTTGGCCGGTCGCCTTGCGCTGGCGTGAGATTCTCCACCAGTCGCACTCCCTGCGTGATGTGCGTGTCGCGGACGTTGGTATATTCGCGCAGGATGCGGCATAGGTCTCCACAAGCCTGGTTCCGGCTGTTGCCGAGGACGTGGTGAGCCAGCTGAAACGATGCGTCGCGGTTTCCGTACTCCTCGAACTTCATCGAGATCTCGTCATCGGTCGAGCCCAGCGGCTTGCCCCAGAAAATCTCAGTGGCTTGAAGTCCCTTGTAGACGAATGCGCTGGCCAGAAGCGTTGCAACGATGACCACAGCGGAATAGTGCCCTCGCGCCGGACGCAAGCGATAGACGCACAGGCTCATCGCGATCCAGAAGATCAGCGCCCAAGTGCTCTCGACAAAGCCATTCCAGTCTTCTCCGCCAATCAGCGAGCGCGACGCCAGAGCCAGCGCGGTCAGAAGCACAACCGCGATCCAGGTCACGATCATGCCTGTCGAGGAGAGCCGCTTTTCGTTTGCGTGAGACTCGGTATTCTCCTGAGCCAACAGCGGAATGACGATCGAGAATCCCCACAGCGTGAGCGTGAAGGCCAGCGCGGCAGCGTAGAGGTAAGCTGTCCATCCGTCGAAGCTCATCGCATTGTTCAGGAAGCGCGCCAAGACGAACGACAAGCAGGCAACGATCAAGGCTCCGGTCAGAGTGCGTCGCACGAGACGCGGCTTCGCGCTTTTCGCGGCTATAAGGAAGATCAGATTCAGAACCGACAGCACCGCAATCGCCAGGACAAAGTGGGAGATCAAACTCCACCAGGCGAATTCCAGATCCTGCGCATGAAATCCTGCAACGTGCGTCTCGCTGTTGAGTCGCATTCGTGCGCCAACGATGTAGATCACGCTGACCACGAATGCAACCAGCAATCCTACGGAATAGCTGAAAAGTTGGTTACGATCTGGTCCAGCGTCGCGGATTGATGCATCTTTGTTCTTGCCTCCCGCAGCCAGCAAGGGCCAAAGCGCAAATGCAATTACCGGCAGCAGCGCGCCCAAACTCCATAAGTACGCTGCGCGATCACTCTGCAGGTTGATGAGGAACGGACGCACGTTGAGATAAATGCCGCCGACAGCAAGCAACGCGATCGCAACCAGCTCCGCGCGCCTGAGTCTTCGGAACAAAGCGCCGTTCGCAGCAACGCTCGCAGCAGCGCCCGCGGCCGTAGCCAACCAATACAGTGCGGCCTGATGGTGCGTCAAAAACGGCATCCACGGATACGGAGGCGCCTTGATAAACGCGCAGTAGGTATAGGGCAGGAATGCCAGAAGGCAGTACAGTGACGTGAGAACGAAGTAGGTTCCCGAGACCAGACGCAGCAGCGTATGAATCCACAGCCTCAAAATGCCGGATCCTCACAAGCGACACGAATCCCGCAGTGCCGATTTCTCGATTTTCAACGACCGGCTTCGATGCCTGCAAGTTACCTTCAGCACGCGGGTTCGGGCGAGTGACCAAAGTACCTAGCTCATCACTACCTCGGTTTGTGGATGTACTCTCTTCCTTCCCCGTGCATCAGATACGATGGGAACTATTGCCGAAAGCTGTCTTGAGGAACTCAAGGATGCCCAACGAAGTCGTCAGGAAGTCAGCCGCGCGATCATCGGTGGCTTTGTTTGCCCGCAACTTTTTCAAGCATCCATTCATGCTCGGTTCGGTGGTGCCAAGCTCTCCGTTTCTGGTGAAGGACATGATGGCGCGAGTCGACTGGGAGCGCGCGCGCGTGCTGGTGGAGCTTGGGCCTGGCGTTGGAACCATTACACGCGAAGTGCTGAAGCGGATGGGACCGGACGCGGTTCTGGTGGCGATCGAACTGAACACAGACTTCGTGGAGTATCTGCACGAACACATTCGTGATCCGCGGCTTCGCGTTGTGCACGGATCTGCGGCGCATGTGCGCAGTGTGCTGGCGGAACAGAATCTTCCGCCGGCGGATTCCATCATTTCCGGTCTTCCGTATCGAGCCATGAGCGACTCGCTGCGCCGCGAGATTCTCGAGGAGTCGCGCCTGGCGCTGCAGCCGGAAGGCTCGCTAGTGTTGTTTCAATACACGCGAAAGCTGCAGCCTTACCTGGAATCGAGCTTCAGTTCAGTGACGCGGAATTTTCAACCATTCAATATTCTGCCGGCATTGATTTTTCATTGCACGCCTTGAGGAACGTCGTTGGTCGTTGGTCGTTGGGAGGAGGCTTGGGTTTCGGGTCCTGGGTCTTCGGTTTAGGCGTTTGGATTGATCTTCGCTGGCTTGAGCTTTCGGCTGTGGATTTTCAGGTGAAATAAATTTGCTGGGTTGGATGTGGGAGGGTTGATTTTTCCCATTTTGGGTTGGGGTTTACCATTTAGTATCTCCCTACCCCTCTCCCCCCGATCTATTGGAATCATCGGTTTAGCGGGAAATCTCAAAGTAATCTATGGGCTGCAATCACTTAGGGGTAAAATCTTGAGTCCCAAGAAGTTACAGCTCCCGGCGGCGATCTGGGATGGAGCGCGCCGGGCGGGGCCATCATCGTACAAAATCGATGGCAGACGCAAGGTCAGATGTCACACGCATCCTGTGAATCTGTAGAGCCACGCTCCCTGCCATCGATGCATCGGGCCTAGTTGTCGCCCATGCAGGTGCCGTGGCAAGCCTGGTCTGCCCGGTCAAACTCCTTCTGAAATCCGTCGATCCACGGTCTCCAAGTCAATGCCTTGCCGACCTCAGTTTTCAAATCGACAATTTTCTGTTCCAAGTTTCCAATTTTCACCGTGACCGTGACGGTGATATTCACGAGCGGATCGGCAGGGTTCGAACTGGGGGTGATTTCTGCGGAAGCTTCGCCGTCAACTTCGGCGACGGTCGTTCCGTTGACTTTGAGTTCCACGGAAGCGCCGGTGCTGATTTCCGGTTTGTCGAGGGAAACGTTGACTGGGCCGACCTTCACCTTGTTTCCCGTGACTTTCTGCACGATCTTCTTTGCGATTTTCTTGGCCTTCTCCTTTTTGTCCTCGCAATCGCCAAGGCCGGAGCGATCGGTATGGTTGACCGGATCCGATTGAACATAGTTATAGAGATTGGTTTCGCCACCGGAGAACAGAGTTGGATCTTTCGCAGTCCATCTGCCCGCTGCGGGGTTGTAATCACGGGCGCCGAACCGGACCAACTTCGTATCTTGATCGTACAGGCCGCCGGCGAATCCGAAGGGTTGAAATCCGGGATTGTTGTCGGAGAGCACATTTCCGAACTCATCGTAGGTGATTTGTTCTGCAATGGCCCCGGTCCCGGAATCAATCACGAGCACCGGGCTGCCGAGAGAGTTCGTCACGATGCGATAGGTGGATGAACCGCGGATCATGTAGGTGGGCACGGCTGATCCGGTGCCATAGACGAAGCGGCTGACGAGCAGGTTGCTACCGTCCAACTGGGCCACGATGTGGTCATCGTCGTAGAGAAATCCGGTTGTGTAAATTCCGTTGACCGACTTTCCCACGCGATTGTTTTCCGCGTCGATGATGTACGCGATCTTCGTGCCGTTCGGCAGGGCCGCCGCCGTTAGGTTTCCGAGAGCGTCATAGGTGTAAGTCGTCTTCTGCGCGCCATTCTTCTGGCTGGAGAGATCGCCGGCTGCGGTGTAGGTGTACGTCACGGGGCCGTAGGTGAGGAGGCGATCCTGCGCGTCGTAGGTGCCGGTTGCGGTTCCGGAGGCGGTGGTTCCAGTCAGCCGGTTGGAGTTCGTGTCGTAGGTGTAGCTGTCGGCTTGGCTGTTCTTCGTGGCTCCCGTCAAACGTCCGGTGACATCGTAGGTGTAGGAGTAGGAGTTGGTGACGCCGCCGATCGTTTCCGTTTTCGCGGTGATCATCGCATTGGCGTTGCGCGTGGCTTGGTACTTGTACACGACGGTTCCACTTACCGATGCGGTGAAGCCAGTCAGATCGCCGAAGGTGTTGTAGGTGCGAGCATCGGTGACGATGCCGAGGGTGGTGCCGGTGATCAGTCCATTGTTCAGATTGCGTTTAACAGTCAAGGCTCCGGCGCTGGTGATGAGCCCGTCATTATCGTGGTGGAAGGCGATAGGATTGGCGCCGTTCACGGATTGCGACGTCGTCCAGAAGTTGTTGTTGTAAACGCGGCTGACATTGCCGGCGACGGTGCCGGTCCAGGTTGATTTGGTGAGCAGAGGTCCGTTGTAGGCATAAGCAATGTGCTCAGTGCCTCTAACCGCCGACGCGATGTTGCCGGTGATTGTACTGAAGGCGTAATGATTGACCGATGTGGGCGTGGTGACTGTGGTCAGCCGATTCGCAGTGTCGTACGCATAGCCAATCGTCTGGCCGCCGGGACGCACCCGCGATGTCAGGTTCCGGTCGAGGTCGTAGCTGAAGGTCATGGCCGGGGCTCCGGGGGCGGTGTAAGTCTCGGGCAGGTCCACGCCAGTGTAGGTGAAGATGTGAGCGGATTTTCCTGGTGGAGTGACAGTCAACATGTTGCCGTCGGCATCGTAGGTTTGACCGATGATCCGGGCATCTGCCAAAGTCGTGCTGAGCAGGTGTCCATCGGCGTCAAAGGTGAGGCTGGTTTTCTGCTTCAGCGGATCCGTGACAGAAGAGACGAAACCTTTGGCGTTGTAGGTAAGCGAAGTCTTCCGCGTCCCTTGTGTTGTGGAAAGTAATTGACCCTTCGCCGTGTACGCGAGAGTGGTAGCCGTAAGGCCTGCGACGAGGGTGCTGACCGGGCGTTCTTGCGTGTCGAGAACAACGGTCACGGCTCGGTTTACCGGGCTCTTATACACGTAAGTGCGGCTGGCGCCCGTGAATGTGGTGGTATAGACGCGCCCGTTCACCGTATCGGTGTCGGTCTGGGTGGCGACGCTGAACGGATTGCCGACGGAAGCGAGCGTGGTGGCGCGGCTCTCGGTCCGGTTCATGGTGAGATTTCCTTGAGTTAGAGTCGCGCTGGTGACCACCGGTACTTGCAGTCCCCAGATCGGATCAGGGCCGTAAGTCTGACTCTCGAAGATTCCATTCGGCAGGGTAATCGATTGTGTGAGGTTGCCGTTTTGCAGAGTCGTGTTTGATGTCGTTTGCAGGCCGGTCGGTAAGATGTTGGTTTGTTGCGACGAGTAACCGTCAGTTGGGCTCTGCACCCAGGGCAGGGTCAATGCGCTTTGATAGCTGCTCGATGCTCCCATGGCGGTCTGATGAGCGACGGTCCATCCGAAGCCGGAGGTGGCGTTGGTGCGAGCGAGGGCGTGATAGCCGCCGACCGGGTCCGCGTCCTTAATCAATTTTCCATTGTTGTCGTACGTGTAGTTGTAGTCATTGCCGTTGGCGTCGGTACGCGCGATCAGCAATCCTGCCGGTGTATTCGTAAACGAAGATAGGTTTCCGAGCGGGTCTTTGACTTGGGTTAGAAGGAACTTTTTGTCGAGCGTCAGAACCGTGGTTTGCGCGTATGGGGAGACGATGGCAGTGGCGTGTCCCGCGGCATTCCGCTTGACGGTGGTGACGTTGCCATTGACGTCGGTGACACTGATGAGATTGTTGGAACTGTCGTATCCAAACTGATAGACGGGGGCGCCGGTGAGCCGCCTGAGAGTCTGGAGATGCTGTCCGGTAGGACTAAATACATACACCTCGTCCCCTTGCTGGGAAGTGATGAGGACGTTTCCCATGTAAGTGACGGCAGTGCCGAGTTGGTAGCCGTTTCGTTGGCTGCCGTCTCCGAGAAACAATGTGTGATTGGCCGGATTGTAGGCATGGTGAGCGCTTAGGGTCCAGCCGCCAATCATGAGCGCATCGGTATTAGCAACGGGATCAGCACCGACTCCGGCAGCGCGATCGCCTTCGTAGTGCAGAGTGAAGTTGGTGCCAACGATGGGAACATCCTCACCCAGGCTCTGATTTCGACAGCCGACGGTCGATCCGCCCTGCTCCTTACAGTCCTTATCGTCCTGGAAGACAGGGATCAGGTCGTACTCAAGCGACCAAGTGGCGGGGATGGCGTAGGGACATACGGCGACCCCGGAGAGGGAAACTTCTCCGCTTAGAGACTGCGCAGTAGAAGGAAGCGAAGCGCTGCCGCCCACGAGAGTTCCGGTACAGGAAGGGTCAAAGGGAAAAATCTGGATTGGCAGCGAACCCGTACTCACCGAACCACAACTGTTGGTGGTTTCCGCGGCGGTAACGATCGGGTCCTCGAAGTACTTAAAAGCACCCGCTCCCAGATCGATTTGTAGAACGCTGCCAGTCAGGAAGGACGGCCCGCCGGTCCATGATTCTGTGTCAGGGCTGCCATCGCCGCAGGTGTTGGTGCCGAAGTCGCTCACTGTGCCGACGAAGGTATCGGCACCGGTCCACGAAGCCTGGGTGCAACTGGAGCTCCCAAGAGCCAGGTTGACGGTACCGGTTGCCTGATGGTCGATGGTCCAACTGTACTGGCCATATTGGTCGGATCCGCTGCCGGTGCCGTTCAAGGTATAGGTTCCCTGCCAACTTGTGATGGGCGTATAGCAAGCTTGTCCGTGAGCGGACGCAGAAAAACTGAGGGCGAGAGCCAGCGACACCACCGCCAAGGCAGAGATCTTCATGGGAGTTTCCTCCGAGACAATTTTTAGAGAAATTCAGACGCAAAAGGGTTGAGCTTGCGTCGCGGCGATCCGGGGGGGACCGACAAGAACCTTCTGAACCTAACTTAGGTGCAATGCGCTGTCAAGCGGAATTGAGAAGAGGCTGCGCGATTCTGTGTCTGGCGAAACCTAGTGCGGGGAACTCGATGAATTTCCGCTCGAGGATGTGGATGGATCGTTCTTCGACGCCTTGGGCGTGAAATGGCGGATCACAAATTCCTGCAGCACATTTGTCGCGGCAGTAGCGGCGAGGCCGATGGCAGCATTTTCGAAAGTTAACTCGAAGCCGTCCCGATCGGCCGCCGGATAGTAGATATTGGAAACGCCCCCGGCGGCCAGGCTGCCAAGAATATTCGAGTAGCCGGGTTGCCAGTGTCCATTGTCGCCCTTGCAGATGAAAGTGTTGGCGACGGCGTAGAGAAAGCGCGACGGCTTGCTTCCAGTGCCCTTGTAGAAATAACGGGGATCCTGCTTGAGGAGCGAGGGAAAGATGGCGCCTCCGAAGAACGTGCCCACGACGGTGTCGGCGTAACTCGCTCCGAAACGTTTGGCGTAACCCTCGCTGCCTTGTCCGTATCCGTTGAAATGATTTTGCGCCTGCTCGACTCCGGCGGCGCCGCCCACCATGAGGAACGTCACGGGGTCGATGACCATCTTCCACGAGAGTTTGAACTTTTGTTTGGAAGTCAGCGGAACGGCGTCTGGAGTATAGCTCACGAAAAAATTCGGGATGGCGCCCAGGATGCGTTGCTGCTCTTCCACCTTCATCTGCTGCTCGGCCACTTCGGTCTGCGTGAGCGTGACCTGCACCTCGGTGACGTCGGTGGCGACGGTCAACGCGATGGGTGGAACCGTTTCGATTTGCCCGGCTTGCAGCAGTCCAGAGTAGGTTTGCGTGGAGAAGCCTGAGGCAGTGACGGTGAGCTGAAAATGTCCGGGAGGAATATCGGCGAAGGAGAACTGACCGTCCTTGTCGGTGACCGCCTCCTGGTTGAGCGCTGAGGAATCGCCGGTGACGCGCACGTGCGCTCCGGGAACGACTGCCCCATCCTGATCAACCACCGTGCCGCTGACGCTGCTGGGCAACCCGGGAGCGGACGACGGAACGACGGATGATGCCGCGCCCACAGGCTGCTCAGCTATCGCGGGCGGTTGCGGCGTCTGACCGGCGCACAGCGAGATCCATCCCAACATGAAAAATATGACGACAATAAGTCCAGATTTGGAATGGGGGGCCATGAATTACTTTAACTCTATCCTCTGCCGCGCTTCTGGTCCAAATGACCAAAGATGATCGCTGTCTTGAAGTTGGATGCGTGGTGAATGCGAGCCGTTATTGCGGCAGGGGCCGGCAATCAGGATCATCATGGTCTTGGATAGTGTCGCACGGGCGAGTTCTGATCGCTGAACAGAGATCGCGAGCGCAAGTGTCTTTCCCGGCGCGATTCGGAAAGCTTGGACGCGAAGGACGCTAAGAACGGCCGCAAAGTGCGCTAAGAAAATCTGAAGAGAAGAATATCTGACTTGCCTGACACGCTTCGGCTGTACAGCCTGGGATAGCCAGCGGATTCGGAGTCTTGCGCCTGCAAGGACTTCTTCTAGAAAGGCTTGAAGACCAGCAGGCTGACCAGTACCAACACGCAGAGAGTCAGGATCAGCAGCGAGGCCTTCTCCACTTTCATGGTGTCTTTGCGGATTGTCGGATCGCCTGACATGGTTCTAGTTTGCAGCAGCGCGGCCGGTTTGATAATGGCTCGACCGTGGCGGGCACGGCGGTAATGTGCCCAAAGTTTTGTGGGCTTGGGCGGCGATTGACCTATCCCTGTAACAGCTTTTATTTCATACGTTTAGCCGATGAGCCACGATTTACCTGCGGTGCATTGCCAAGCGCGCGAAGGTCCGGCTAGAACAGAGGCGGTACGAACGTATCTTCTGATCCCCGGAGCGTTCTATGAAGCTGTCGCATATTCTTTTCCTGGCGCTGATCGCGATTTCTGCGGCGACATCGACCCAGGCGCAGCAAACGCAGGAGTTTGTGCCGCAGGGCGTCGAGGCGCTGGCGCAAAGTGCGACCTCGAAGACGGACTTGACGCTCGGCCACTCAATGCTGGTGTTCGCGGCCAAGCTCGACTCGAATAACGAAGACTTGCGGCGTGTGATTGCCGGGGTGAGCGGGGTGTCGGTGCACAACTACCGTTTCCATGGGCCGTGGATGTACGAACCCGCCGAGCTAGACGAGGTGAAACAGGAATATCAGCAGGCAGGGTGGAAACAGCTGGTCAACAAACACGACAAGAGCGGAGAGCCGGGCGCGACCGAAGTTTGGATTCGCTTCGAGAATAACGCGGTCAGCCATGTCGCCGTTCTCGTGGCCCGGGCGAATGAAGTGAACTTCATCGTGGTGTCCGGGTCGATGAGCCCGCTCGATCTGGTGCATCTGGGCGGACATTTTGGGATTCCGAAGATCGAGGGAGGAGTGCTGGTGCCGGCGGAGCCGCGTCCATAGACGCTGCAGGATTTTACGCGCAGGGTTTAATGCCCGACGCGCTCTTCCGTACATGAGAGCGCGCCCTCGCGCAAGGCGTACTGGCAGTGCCAGCGAAAGCCGTTGGCGTCGTGCTGGCCGTATCCCCAGACGGTGAGGTAGAGCGTGTCGTCCTCTACGCGCGAAGCTTCGACGAAGACGTGATCGTTGCCTCGCAGTGCCGGACGAAGTTCCACGGGAACGAGGTAGGTCAACGTAGGCTTGTCCAACATTACCGGATCTTCGGAGCCGGCGGCGGAGAAGACCCGAGCCTGCGACGTTCTCTTGGAATACTGCGTGACGATCAGGAAATCATTTGACGACCACGCCACTGCGGCGACTCCTAGATAATCGCAGAGTTTGCGCGAGCGTCCTGTGGCCGACTCGGTGAGCCAGAGCGAATGAAACGTGCCGACGAAATCGGTGGCCGCGCCCTCGCGGTCGGCGTTGCGCACGATGTAGCGACCGTCGGGTGAAGTCAGTTCGGTGACCTTGGGAAACAAGACAAACGGCGCGGCAAAGGTGGGTGCGAGCGCAATCGCAAGGACGACGACCACTAGCAGAGCCAGCCGGATTCGCCAGAGATACATCTCGAGGCCTCAACCGCTATTAGAGAGGGAAGGCGCGGAATCCGCAGTGATCGGCTGCAGCGCGAACATTACTTCGGTTTAATCTGGCGCTTGTTCAAAAAACGAAGGCCGGGCATCCCGGAAGGTCGTTCCGGGTGCCGGCCTACGCGTTGCTTTCGATTCCGAAGATGTCCGGATGGCCCAACTTAGAAGCGCTTTGCGCTGGCTATGGCGCATCCCTTTCGGTAGACAGCGCCGGTCGAATCCGCGAACTTGACAGCGGCGGTGCTGGTCCAGTCGTTATTATCAGCCAAGGTGATGGTTTGAGTAATCGTCTGCTGTCCTGCATTGAATCCAGGGTTGTGGGTATCGCTATTGGGGGGCGTGGTGAACTTAATGAACGCAACGCTCCTCGCCCCGTAAGTGTTTCCCCCTCGATAGTGCCACTGCCCCTGTCCATCGCCCCGCTGCCCCGCCGCAAAGCCGGGATTGGACGTATCCTCGATCATCGTCCCTCCGATGGCAAAGGTGAGCAGTGACGGAAAAGACGGGCCCAGAGGAGTTCCCGACTGGCAATCCACCTGGGTGACTTGCACCTGCCATGTCCCTAGCAGGCTGTTTCGCGATTCCTGGGCTGTCGCAAACTGTCCGAGCAGCAACACGACCGTGCCCGCCAGCGCGACTGCTGACAATGTCTTCAAGATGTTCGACCGCATGGGTTTTGCTCCTTGTCCGAATATTGGTGCAGGATGTCCCCCGCTACGCTCGGCTATACTCTTCCGCTGCGAGAGGAAAGTACTTAGAATCGTCGTGAAAAATTCTGAAAGAATCTGAAGAGCAGCGCCTCTGTTATGTCCCCGCCAAACACCGGCATTTACGAGTTCGGAGAATTCCGGCTGGAAGAAGGGAAGCGGCTGCTCTTCCACCGCGGGAAGGCGGTCCGCGTCACTCCGAAGGTTTTTGACACGCTGCTGCATCTCGTGCAGCACCAGGGGCGTACCGTGGCCAAAGACGAGTTGATGCGCGCCGTCTGGCCAGACACGGTGGTGGAAGAGAACAACCTGAACCAGAACATCTCGGTGCTCCGTCGAGTTCTTGGCGAGAATCGGGGCGAGAATCAGTTCATCGCGACAGTGCCCGGAAGGGGTTACCGGTTCATTCCCCGGGTTGAGGCCTTTGGCGATTCGGCTCAGGCTGATGGCGACCGGATCACCATCGCCGTCCTCCCTTTTCAGAACCTCAGTGCGGATCCCGATCGTGAGTATCTGGCGGATGGCCTGACCGAGGAAGTCATTGCCACGCTGGGTCAGATCGATCCCAGCCATCTCAGCGTCATTGGGCGCACAACCATGATGGCCTACAAGCAGGCCAGGAAAACCCTCGCCGAGATCGGTCGCGAACTCGACGCCGCCTTTCTGGTGGAGAGTTCGATGCGCTCCGAGAGCGGACGGGTGCGCATCACGTCGAATCTCATTCGCGTCACCGGCCAAGTGCAAATCTGGTCGATGTCCTATGACAGCGAGCCAAGCAGCATGATCGAGTTTCAGCGGGAGATCAGTGCGGCCATTTGCGAACAGGTCCGCCTGCAGATTTCCCCGGAGCGCCTGCATGCCATCGCACGGCGGCAAACGCGGAACGCCGAGGCTTATGATCTTTATCTACGGGGCCGCTATTTCTGGAACCAGCTCTCGCCCGCAACGACGCGGCGCGCAATCGAATTCTTTGCGCGAGCAACTGTCTTCGATCCGCAATATGCCTTAGCGTGGTCCGGTCTCGCCGACGCCTACACCGCAAGCCCAATCAACGGCGACGCTCCTCCCCTCACCGTGTGGCCGCTTGCCCGCGATGCGGCCACTCACGCCCTCAGCAGCGGTCCGGATCTCGCTGAGAGTCAGACTTCCGCTGGATTCCTGAAATTCTGGCTGGACTGGGACTGGGCCGAAGCAGAAGCTTGCCTTCGACGGGCGGTCGATCTCGACCCGCACTATCCGCTGGCTCATCGCCTGTTGGGCATCGTTCTCGCCCACCGGGGCCGGCACGAAGAAGCAGCGGACGCCATTCGTCGCGCACGCGAACTCGATCCCATGCTCGCCGGCCACTACGCCTTGTCTTCGCAGATCGCGTTCATGGCTCGCGATTACGCCATGGCATTGCAATTTGCCAAACAGTCCATCCTCCTGGATGCGCAGTTCTGGATCGGATACATGCAACTGGGACAGGCGTGCGCGCAACTGGGAGAACCACAGCGCGCACTCGACGCACTGAATGACGCCGCCCGTCTTTCCGGAGGCAACAGCAAGGCTATTTCGCTTCGCGGATACGTGCTCGCCAAGATGACTCGTACGCAGGAAGCTTCTGAAGTGCTGGAGATGTTGCAGGCGGTAGCGCGCGATCGCTACGTCCCACCCTATGCTTTCGCGCTGATCCATAATGGCCTCGGCGAGAGGGAGCTTGCCCTGGATTGTCTGGAGCGTGCCCTGGAGATGCGCGACGTCCACTTAGCATTTCTGCCCAACGATGTGAAGTGGGACCCATTTCGGCAGGATCCACGTTTCGTTTCTCTGCTGAGTCGCTGCGGTTTCGCCGTCGTATGACGGGAGTCCACGCAGCGAGGCGGATTCTCAGTGCGCTTTCCCCCCAGAAAAAACGAAGGCCGGGCATCCCGGAAGTGTGGTTCCGGATCCCAGCCTACGTCTTCCTTCAACTTGGAGTAGAAGTCTTGCTTTGTCTACATTCGTTGACTAATTGCCCGACGTCGAGTTAGCCGCGGCGGTGGTCGGAGCCCCATTCGTGGTGCCGGCACCGTAGCGAGCTAGCCGCGGATAGAAGGGCGTGACTTCGAACGGCATCTTGTCACGCGCCGAGGTGATGGCGACCGGAGCCGTCTTCACCATTTCCGCATGGTCGTTCCAAGGATTGATCTTCACGCGTCCGCCCAGAGGCAGAGCGGCGATCTGATCAAGCTTGGTGTTGTCGAGAGCCGGGCCTTGCGCGGCCAGAGCGGAGAGGCGATCGATCGTTCCGTTTTCCGCCAGAGGGTTGCCCAGGTGCGTGGTGAGCAGCGCGCTGAGTTGCGGCGCCTTCTGCTGCAACGCCTTCAGGAACAGCCCAACATTGTCGAGTTTCTGCGCGTAGGGCGAGTTCTTCAGGAGTTCGACGGCCTTCTTGTCGGCTGCCGTCTCCTCTTCAGGAATGTGCTTGAAGCCCAGGTTCTGGTACGTGCCTTCATCGGAGAACAGCATCCGATCGTTGAAGGCGTACTTGGAGCCCAGGTTATGGCCGAGCACGATGTGCGCAAGTTCATGAGCGAGCACCGCCGCCAGGCTGGCTTCGTCCGGCAGGACGTCGATGAGCCCGCGGCTGATCACGATCGTGTTGCCCACGCTGAAAGTTTCCAGAGGCGCCGTCAGCAGGACGCGTGTGCGTACCGGCCGGGGCAGGTCAATGTTATTGGTGACTTCGAGGTTGTTGACCACGGTCTGCAAAATGTGGTCGACATCGCCCTCAGGCGCGAGCAAGCCCGCGCTGGTCAGGCGTTCCACAACGTTGTCTTCCGCCTGCTGCTGCCATACGCGCTCAGCCTGCAGCGGAGAAGCATCCTGCGCGGTTGCGCTGCTGTCTTGCACGCTGTCGACGCGGATGTTGGTCAACTCGTCGTCCTTGCCGCTCTTCTTCAGGTCATAACCCCAAATGCGAGTCTGCGCCTTGAAAGCCAGCTTGTTCTTTACGCCAGCGCTGAAGTCGCCTTCTTCGCTGTAGATGTAAGACGGCACCCAGTAGCCCGGGATCAGGTTCAGCCGCCATGCGTCCATGTGGAAGAAGTAGGAATTGCGGGGCGCCGGAGCGTAGGTTCCGTTCAGGCGGACGATGTTGAAATCCTGGTCCTCAACCCAGATGCGGCCCAGGAATCGGCCACGGCCGGACTTCGGTTTTGGTTTCACATCGAACACCAGGCAGCGCACCTCGCCGAGGAATTCGCGGCGGATGTAGCTGAAATCGTAGTGCTCGCGGTCGAAGTCGGTGCGGTCGGCGTAGACCATCCACGAGAAGCCCATGGGCTGGTACTGGACCTTGTAGAGCTTGGTGAATCCGCCGAGAAGACGGGCCTGCATGCCCTTTTCTTCTTCCTTCAGATAGTCCTTGCGATCGACGATCTCGCCCATGTCGAGGCGGCCGAGGAAGTAGTGATCCTCACTCGGAACCGGGCCCAGTTGCGGGTCGGCGGTCAGATTCTGCAGATAGGTCTCGACCACGGGTGTGCGGTTCGAGAGCATCTTGATGAGGCCGTGCTCGCGCTCGATGAAAAGATTCACGACCTGATCCATGGTCGTGGGCGCGGCAACGACGGCCGGCGGCGGAATCACTGCCGGCTGCGAAGCCTGCGTCTGCGCGGGTTGAGTTTGGTCCGGAGCGGCAGCAGCCTGCGACGCTTGCGCGGCGTCAGGTGCAGCAGTGGCCGGTTGTGCCGTCTGCGTCGCATCGGGCGCGGCCGGCTGCGCGGATGGTTGCGAATCCGCAGCTTGCTGTGCGGCTGCACTCATCGATGCCAGCAGAGCCGCAGTGAGGAACAAATTCAAAGTACGCATGACTCTTTTCTCCAAGTTTCTGTGACCCAGTTTCTGTAACCCGAGTTCCTTGTTCCGTTCGTTACCAGGAAACTACTTCGCCAAAACTTTTAGTACGCCATCTGAAACATCACATGCACGACGGCGGTTGAATCCACCGGCTGTCCTGCACGCAAAGCCGGCTTGAAGCGCATCTTGTTGGCAGCGTCGATAGCGGCCTGATCAAGTCCATGACCCAAGCCTCGCACCACGCGGTTCACGTGAAGTGTTCCATTCGCCCCGAAGCTCACCTCGAGCAGTACTTCACCTTCGAGCTTCAGACTGCGAGCTTCGTCGGTGTAAACCGGCTTCGGCTTGAACGTGATCTCGACAGAAGTCGTGGCAGCGCCCGCATCCGGAGCGGCAATCTTCGGTCCACCGTGGACCACTTGTTCCGATCCAAATCCACCGGTCGCAACTCCCTGGCCATTGCTGCGTCCGTCGCCATGGCCGCCGGTCGCGATGCCATTACCAAAGTCTGCACTGGCGACGGTTCCCTTGATTCCTTTTGCGCCACCCGATCCGTTGCCTTGTCCGGCGCCGGCGGGCATCTCAAAGCTGCCGACCGATGCCGCGTAGAGCTTTGCGCCCTGCTTGCCTTCACCCTTCAAGCCGTTGGGATCGCCAAAACCGCCAGTCTGAACTTTTTCCACCGCAGCGTTGACCGTGGGCTTCTGCGAGCTTCCACCGAAATCACCGGTGTGCACGAGTTGCGGACGCGCTCCACCCGCTGTCGCCAGCTTGATCTGCGGAGCCGCGAACTGGTTCACGACGACCTTCGGTGCTTCAACGGGCTGCGGAGCCTCGCGATGAACTTCGCGCGGCACCACCAGCTTCGGCGTTTCAAATACAGGCAGCTTCACAGCGGGAAGCAGCTTCGGGATGGATCTGAGGCTTCACCTTGATCGGCGCTGGCTCAGGGCGGAGCGCCGGCAACGGAATGAGCTCGGTCACGTGGTAGTTCGTGAGCTGCAGCTTTTCCGGCAACAGCAGGCTCAGGTTGATGAGGATGAGTATCGCCACCGTCACCAATCCGTAGCTGGTCGCCAATGCCCGCTTGTTAATCTTGCGTTCAGGCAGAATGCCGAGTTGAAATCCGCGGTAAGCTGTCGCCATGCAATATCACTCCATTGGGACCCGGATGGGGAGAGCGCCGGGGCTTGGAGTCTTCAAAATACGGGAGATAGGACAGGGGGTAAACGTGTCCACGGCTCTTGACCTTAGGTAACCAGGGAGGTGTCCTTTTGGAAGAGCGGCCCAGAATGGGCGGGAGACGGGTGCTTCGGGGATGAAGCTCGCTTAGGACGGATGAAACAGGGAGGAAACACCGAAGTGTAGGGGGACGAAAGGGATTCGAAATATTGCCGCTTTTCTTAGCGCTCTTTGCGGAGTTTTCTTTGCGTCCTTTGCGATTTCAGCTCTCCTCGGTCCTCACGCAAATCTTAAGCGCAAAGTACACTAAGAAAATCCGCAAAGATCGCGAAGTAAAGATGAAGGGCGGAGAACCGACGGTCCTGAATGGAGAGTCGTTGAGCCATTATCTTTTTCTAGCTTCTGTTCTTAACTTCTGTTCTTCTTAGCGCCCTTTGCGCGGTCTTCTTAGCGTACTTTGCGTTCTAAGACTTGTTTCAACCAGAGGTAGTCCCGCGCCGCTTCCGCAAGAATGAAAAGTAAGCAAAGAACGGAATCCCGGCCAGGATGACCAGTAACCCATACCCCGAATTCGGCCAGTCGTTCAGGAATGTGTAACAGAGCAGAGCGGCGGCCACGATCACGAACACCGCCGGCACGACCGGATATCCCCACATGCGATACGGCCGTGCGGCCTGCGGGTCGCGCCAGCGGAAGACAAAGACCGTACTCGCCGCGATCATGTAAAACAGCCATTCGGCAAAGATCGCGAGCGAGAACAATTGCCGGAAGTTTGCCCCGAGCAGCAGCAGGAGAATCGACAGGACCGCCTGCACCATGATCGCCATCGACGGCGTGTGATAGCGCGGATGCACTTCCGCGAGCGCGCGAAAGAAATATCCATCGCGCGCGACGGCAAACGGCACGCGAGCGCCACTCATGATCGTTCCATTCAGCGTAACCAGCATCGAGATCGCCATCCCCGCCGACACAATGCCGGCGCCCATGCGCCCCATGATCAGCGCGACCGCATCCGACGCAGGACGCGGCGAAGCCGCAATGGCATCCGCCGGAAGTACATATTGCACGCCGGCATTCATCAGGATATAGAGCACGCCGACAGTGGCCACGCCTGCAATCAGTGCAATCGGAATATTTCGCCCGGGACGTTCCACTTCGCCCGCGACCATGTTGAGATCGTTCCATCCGTCGTAAGCCCACAGGGCTGCGACCAATGCGGCCATGAATCCGGCGACGCCGCCTTTGGCGCCAGCGAATGTTCCGGCGAAGTTGCTCCATCCGCGGCCGGGTACGCTCCCGATGCCGCTGAAGCAGACGAATACGATGCCGAGGATGATCGCGACTTTCAGCATGGTAAAGACCAGCTGAAATTCTCCGGCTTTCTTGACGCCAATGTAGTTCAGAAACGAAATCAGGATCGCGGCGGCGATTGCGACCAGCTGTCCCCAGGTCACGGCAAATGGAGAAGTGATGACGCGGTCGGAGAAAAACGAGAAGACAGAAAACGTGCCCAGGATTCGTACCACACCCGTGACGACCGTGGCGATCGATGCGGGTTTCGCGATCACGAACCACGTCCAGCCATAGAGAAATCCACCGAGGGGGCCGTAGGCATCGCGGACATAGACGTATTCGCCGCCCGCCTGCGGCTTCATCGCGCCGAGTTCGGCGTAGGTGAGCGCGCCCGCGAACGACAGCAGTCCGCCGACAATCCACGCCAGGTAGACCAGTTTGGCCGACCCAACGGCCTGCATCATCTCCGCAGGCACAAGAAAAATCCCGCTGCCAATGATGGTCCCGACGACCACCGCCGACGCGTGGCTGACCCCAAGGTCGCGCGAAAGCTCCGCGCGCGGAGGCGCCGATTGTGTTCCGCTAGCCATATTGGAGTTGGAGTATACGCGAGAAATGAGGAAATTCGTCTGGTGCGGTTTTTTCTTTGCGTCCTTTGCGCAACGTGATCTTTGCGATTAAGGCTTTCCGTCGGCACTCAGAAAAGCTTCAACGCAAAGTACGCGAAGAAAATCCGCAAAGAACGCTAAGAACGGCGGTGAACAGGAGGCTTGCGCCGAAGTCGATATTGAAGTTGGCGCCCCCGAAATCAAAGCCTTGTCGTCTGTTGCTTTTCTTTGCGTCCTTTGCGAAGCCTTCGCGATCTTTGCGATTACGGCTTCCCGCCGGCGTATGGAAAAGCTTCAACGCAAAGAACGCGAAGAAAAGCCGCAAAGAACGCTAAGAAAGCAGAAACGGTCATCTTCGGCGTGCGATAACTTCCCAAGACGATCCCGTCGATCCTTGCGAGGTTAGCGCTGCTTTCCTCGACACAACGTCATCCCGCTGCGTGTCTTCATAGTTGTCTACGACCCGTTTGACGCCATCTTTTAGCATCGCCACGTGGAAGTTGATCAGCAGTCCCACGCGGAGATCCAGCAATCGCAAGTGGGACAGAATCTGCGCGAAGTCGACCGGATGCAAGATCTCTTTGCACTTGATCTCGATCACCACCTCGTCGTCGACAAGCATGTCCGCACGAAACCCGCATTCCAGTTTGACGCCCTCGTAGACGATTGGGATCGGTTTCTGTCGCCGCACCCTCAATCCCAATTGTTCCAGTTCATAAGCCAGACAGCATTCGTATGCCGATTCGAGCAGGCCGGGTCCAAGTCTGCGGTGAATCTTGATCGCCGCCCCAATGATCTGCGGAGTGATATCGCGACTCATGGATGTGCACCTGACCCGACTGTACCGCGAAGGAGTTGAGTCAGTAAGAAGCGGACGAGAAAAAGTTGCGGCCGGTTTCAGGCCGGGACAAAGGACAACCCATGCGTTTTTAGGAGGAGGCCCTGATCGAGTCACTGAATATCAACTCATGACGAACTTCTCTGCTCCTTCATTCGCCAACTCGCCATCCATCCCACCACAAACGTGACGGTGGCTCCGATCATCACCCACCACGTCCACGGAACGCGCGTCCCAAGCCACAGATAGAGTTCGACCGCAAAGCCGAGCAACATGCCGATCATCGCTCCGCGCTGATTCGCTCTCCGCGTCAGCACGCCAAGCAGAAATGCGCCGAGCAACGCCCCATAGGCGACCGAGGCGATCTGCAATCCAACCTCAACCACGCGGCCCACTTTGTGCAATGCGATGATTGCCAGTCCGAACAGCACGATCGCCCACAGGACGGTGGCGAGCCGCGAGAGGCGCATCTTCGTGCTCTCGTCCGCGTGTGGACGGAACCTCGCATAAAAATCCATAATCGCGCTCGATGACAGGGAATTCAGCGCCGCGCTCAAGTTCGACATCGCCGCCGCCAGGATCGCCGCAATCAGCAATCCGGAAATTCCATGCGGCATTTTCGTAACGATGAACGTGGGATAGATCCGGTCCGGTCTGCCAAACTTCGCGGAGGGGACGCGATAGTAGGCCCACAGCATGACGCCCATCATCAGAAACAGCGCGAACTGAAACAGCACCGCGAATCCGCTCGACACAAGGGCCGCCGCCGACTGCTTCTGTCCGCGCGCCGCCAGCAGCCGCTGCACGATGAGCTGATCGGTCCCGTGACTGGCGACGGTGAAGAACGTCCCGCCGATCAGCCCCGCCCAGAACGTATACGGAATCCAAATGCTGCGGCTGAAATTGAAGACCTGCAGCTTGCCTGCAGTGGCCGCGGCCGTGTGAATCGCGGACCATCCACCCGGGACCAGATGCGCGATCGTCACCAGCCCGACCAGCGCTCCGCCCACATAGATTGCGGTTTGTACGACGTCAGTCCAGATCACCGCCGCGAGTCCGCCCTCGAATGTATAGATCAGCGTCAATGCAGTAATGATGGCGATCGACGCCACCTCGCCAGTCCCAAGCGCAATGGAGACGACAATCGACACCGCGTACACGCGCACGCCCTCTGCAGCAGCGCGCGTCAAGAGAAAGAGTCCGGCGGTCAGTGAGCGCAGACCACGCCCGAACCGGCGCTCAATCAGTTCGTAAGCCGTGTAGAGATCGCCGCGAAAATAGTGCGGCAGCAGCAGGAAGCTGATGACGATGCGTCCCACGACGTATCCCATGACAACTTGCAGGAATGTGAAATTCGTGTCGTAGGCAAGGCCGGGAATGCTGATGATAGTCAGCGTGCTGGTTTCGGCGGCGACGATAGATAGCGCGATCGCCCACCACGGAATGTCGCGGCCGGCAAGAAAATAGTCGCGCAACGAGCGATGCTTCTTGCGGAAGCGCAGCCCGAACAGAGTGATTCCGGCCAGGTAGAGCGCGATGATCGCAAAGTCGGTATGGTTCAGGCCCATGTATAGATGATTCGCTTAGCGTTCTTTGCGGATTTTCTTAGCGACCTTTGCGTGATGCTTCTTGCGCTTACAAGACAAAAGCCCGGATCGCAAAGTTCGCGAAGAACACCCGCAAAGAACGCAAAGAAGATCAGCAGCCATAGGATGTTCTTAGCGTACTTTGCGGATTCTCTTAGCGACCTTCGCGTGATGCTTCTTGCGCTTAACAAGACAAAAGCCGGATCGCAAAGTTCGCGAAGAACACCCGCAAAGAACGCAAAGAAGATCAGCAGCCATGTATAGATGATTTTCTTAGCGTTCTTTGCGGATTTTCTTAGCGACCTTCGCGTGATTGCTTTTTGCGTTTACAAGACAAAAGCCGGATCGCAAAGTTCGCGAAGAACACCCGCAAAGAACGCTAAGAAAATCAGCATCCGTTCAGAAATGCTTAGATCAACTTTCGCTTCACCGTCTCCGCCGGATTGTAGGGTTCGGACGAAACGGCGACCATCCACAGGTCGGCTGCTCCGTCATTCCGCACCGCGTGCGCCGCTCCCGAAGGCACGAGCATCAGCACCGCGCTATCGCCGTTGAATTCGCGATGCTGCGTCGCTGATCCCTCCCCGTCATCCCAGTGCAGCGACCACTTCGCGCCGGGCAGCACGACCAGCGCCTCGCGCCATAGCGAATGACAATGATTCCCGCGCACCGCGCCCGGTTTGGCCGCAACGATATGGATGTCCGCTGTCGGACCCACAAAGGCGAGCGCCTCCGCCGGCAGGCTGAAACTGAATCCGCGTGCGTCGCCGCGATTGCTGAGTTCCAAGATTTGAATTTTCGCGGTCATCGTGAATTGCTTGCGCGCGAAATGCCTCGCGGCCAAGCCACTCAATTATGGAGGCAATCAGCGCCCCGCGCGAGTGAGACTGTGTAGACCTGTTGTTCGTGTAATGACAATCTGAATCCGGTACCGGGAACTGGGGACACCACTATGTTAAAAATAATTCGTGCCTTACTATCTCGGCATCGACGGCGGCGGAACGAAAACCACCTGTGCGGTGGGTGATGATTCCAGGCTTCTGGCGACGGCGACCGCCGGAGCGAGCAACATCGTGCGCGTGGGAGAATCGCAAGCGCGCGAGTCGTTGTGCCAGGCGGTGAAGCAGGCCTGTGCCGCCGCCGGCATCGCGCCTGAGCAGGTTGCGCGGGTATGCGTGGGCGGTTCCGGCGCCGCACGCCCTCAGATGGCCGCTCTCGTCCGCGAGTTCCTGGCGGAAATTCTCCCCATGCCCATCGACGTTGTCGGAGACATGCAGATCGCACTCGAAGCCGCGTTCGACGCCGGACCCGGCGTCATCGTGATTGCCGGCACCGGTTCGATTGCCTACGGCCGCAATCGGCAGGGAAGGACCGTGCGTGCCGGAGGTTGGGGATTCGCCATCGGCGATGAGGGATCCGCGCATTGGGTTGGCCGGTCCGCCGTGAGCGCGATTCTGCGCGCCAGCGATCTGGTCGACGAGACTTCTGTGCCCCTGTCGCAACAATCGTCACTGACGGCGGCGGTGTTCAAAGCCTGGGGCGTCACGTCGCTCGCAGACTTGGCCCGCGCCGCCAATTCGATTCCTTCGCCGGATTTCGCGGCGCTGTTTCCCGCAGTCGCCGCGAGCGAGGACGATCTCGCCACCCAGGTTCTCACCAACGCGGGCAGGGAACTTGCGCGGGTGGCCGGGGTCGTAATCTGCCGGCTGTTCGCGAAGGACGAGACTCCCTCCGTCCCGGTGGCCATGACCGGAGGCGTCTTTCGTCACGCGCCGCGAGTGCGCGAGGTTTTTTACAATGAACTGCGCACGCTCGATGCACGCGCGGAGATTTATCCGCATATCGTCGAGCCGGTGGAAGGCGCGCTGCGCATGGCGCGGCGTGCCGCGAGAGAAGGTGCGCAGACGTAGGAGTTTTGGGGAAAGCGGTAGCAATGCTGGGACAGCCGCCCTGGGCTGTTCGCCGGGCGCAGCCCGCCCCTGCCGATGAAAGTCTTGATGATTCCGGAAGAACCACAAATCGACAGCACGGCACGGTCCGCGCCGCCCGCATCGGCGGAATCTGAATTCACCGAAAATGCCGCCGATCGCAATCTCACTGAAGACCTCGCCCTAGCTCTGCTGAAAACCTGCGATCATGTCCCCGGAGTCCGTGGAACAAATCAGCCGCAGTTCCGGAGTCATGAAATCGCGCAAAGTGCGACTGGCGCTGGCCTCGCACGCGCGCACGCCGCGACGTATCGCTCTGCGCCTGATTCGCGAACTCTACACCTTCGACCTGACCCAGTTTTCGCTCATGCCCGCTGTTCCGGCAGACCTGAAGCGCACCGCCGACGAACTGCTGGTTGCGCGCCTCGCCTCGGTCAGCTTGGGCGAGCGCATTGCCCTTGCGCGCCGCTGCTCCGCGCTGGTCGCCGCGGCGCTGCTGCTCGACAAGGAATCGCGAGTCTGGCAAACCGCGCTGCAAAATGCACGCGTCACCGAAGCGGCTGTCGTCAAGGCGCTGCAGCGTCCTGACGCTTCGCCGGCATTTGTGGAGACGATCTGCCATCACACGAAATGGTCGCTACGGCCCGAGGTTCGCATGGCCCTGCTGCGCAACGCGCACACTCCGTTGGCGCGCGCCCTCGAGTTCGCGCGTCGCATCCCGCCACCCATGCTGCGCGACATCCTCCACGCGTCGCGCTTGCCGGAAAAAACGAAAATGTACTTGCGAAAGGATCTGGAGAGTCGCGGGCGATGGAAGGCGAGCCGTTAGCGATCGCCAATCAAGATGTGCGCGAACCGCATGTCGTTGAGAGTCAGAAAGTGAAAACCGGGAACTGAGAACTGAGAACTGCTCTACCGCCCTCCGCCAATTTCCAGAATCGCACCCGTTGTATACGAGGCCGCCGAGGACAGCAGCCACAAGACTCCTTCGGCAACTTCGTTCGGCACGCCCGCACGTTGCATCGGAATCGTCGGCATGAGTCGCTGCAGGCGCCCGGGTTCACCGTTGGCCGCGTGCAACTCGGTCGCTATGAGTCCGGGAGCGACCGCATTCACACGAATTCCTTCCGTCGCTACTTCGCGTGCGAGACCAATGGTGAAGCTATCGATCGCTCCCTTTGACGCGGCGTAGTGGACCCACTCGCCGGCCCCTCCGGTGTGCGCAGCCCGAGAAGAAATGTTGACGATTGCCCCTCCGCTCCCGCCGCGCCGAGTCGACATGCGCCGCACCGCCTCGCGCGCACACAAGATCGTTCCCGTAACGTTGACCGCCAGAACCCGCTCGATTGCGGTGGCCGAGACATCTTCTACGCGCGCGAATCCGCCCGTGATTCCCGCATTGTTGACCAACCCTTTGATCGGGCCGAGTTCGCGCTCAGCAGTCTCGAACATGCGCACGATGTCTTCTTCGCGCGAAACGTCGGCATGAACAGCGAGCGCACGTCCTCCGCCGCGAATAATCTCGGCGGCGATTTGCTTCGCCTCGGCCTGCCCGCGCGAGAAATTAACCGCCACCGCATAGCCGCGCCCGCCCGCAAGCCGGGCAATCGCCGCGCCAATCCCGCGACTGGCGCCGGTTACGACGAGTGTTCCCAGGCTTTCTTTGATGGTCATTGGAAGGTCGTTGGTCGATGGTCGTTCGTCGTTGCCTTACAGACTTGCGTCGGGCGTCGCAGGAAAGCGATGAGCCACGAGCCGTGAGCAAGGAGCGGTGAGCTAGAAGCTCCGGAGTCCGACTTCATAATCACTAATCACTAATCACCAATCACTAGTCACTGCTGTTGCTCCCCACCGCCGCCCGCTTCCCATGCATCAGCTCCAGCACCGCGGCGTACACGCGCTTGCGCGTCTCGTGCCGCTCGTAGGCCCGCGTGATGTAGCGAATACTCACTTCCACACCCGAGCCAACCGGCCGCACATTAATCGCGGGCGCCGCAGAGATCGATTGCACCCGATAATGCGATGTCGTGCTCGACCACTCCGCTTCAGCCTTGTGCTGGCTCTCTTCGGTTTCTTTCGCCACGACCTTCTGGAGTCCATCGATAACCGCGTACGGATCCTGGTCACCGGAAATCGTAAGTTGCAATTCGTCCCACATCCATTGTCCCGAAGTCGTGAAGTTGAAGAAGTGTCCTTCAATCGCGAAGCTGTTGACGAACGAAACGCGGCGTCCCGTAGGATGTCCCGCGTCGGTCCAGTTTCCTGTCTCGAGCAGGATCGTCTTCAGCAGTCCGACTTCAATGACTTCACCCGACACGCCGTTGATCTCGACCCAGTCACCCACGCGAAGGCCGTTGCGTCCCATCAGCACGAACCAGCCAAAGAAGGCGACGATGAAATCTTTCATCGCGACGGTCAGCCCCGCGCCCGCCAGTCCGAGAATCGTGGTCGTCTGATTCGGCATACCGAAAATGAGGAACGCAATGACGATCGCGCCCACGACTTGCGTGGAAAACTTCACCACCGCGCGCAAGGTGTCGATGCGCTTGTTCTCGGCGGTCATTCCCGTGAACAACCGGTCGATCAGCCGATGCGCGAGGTACACGACCAATAGCACGACCAGAATCCAGAGAAGACATTGGATGATGTTGTGCAGCGCGGTCCGCTCGCGACTTTCGATCAATGTGATCCAACTGGCGTAAACGTCGTTCAGTTCCTGCTCGTCCTGCAACCGGCGGCCGCGATCGGCCAGATTTTTCTGGTCGAGCGTGTATTGCTTCAGCGCGCTCAGCGCGGACTGAGCCGCGGCCTTCGATTCGTCTCGGCTTGCCGCTTTGCCGCCGCTGGCGAAGCCTCTCGCCTGTTGCTTCACAGCATCGCGATTTTCTTTATCCTTCTCGACCCGCGCTGCCAGGTCGGCGTGCTTTTTGGTGAGGTATTGCTGCTTTTCGGCGGTCTCATCACGCGCCGCCTGCAGAAGGGCCTGTTTCTCCCGCAACGCCCGCCATGCCTGGAACGCGCTCAGCAACGTGTGCGACTCATAGTCGTGTTCGTGCGGGTCGGCCGCTGATCCGAGCGCCGCGGCCGGACTCTGGTCGCTGGCATCATGCTCCGCCTTCAGTCGCTTGATCTTCGACTGCGGATCGCCGCCCGCCTGCTCGAGATCTTCGGTCGCGTCGTCCAATTCATCCTGATCGAGATCCAGTCTGCGCTTTCGCGACGTCGATCTGATCCTGCAGATTGTCCTTCTGCGACTCGGGCGCCGCCGCCAATTGTTTGGTCAGCAGCGCGATGCCTTCCTGATCTTCTTTTACCGCCTGCTCGACTTTGTCTTTGCGGTCGGCAAGCTTCTTCGCTTCGGGCGAGAGCGGCGGAGGATTCTGTTGCGCGGTTCGCAGAGAATCAAAGAATGCGAGGTCAACTTCGTGGTCGCCGACTTTCTCCGCTTCGTGGGCGAGCGTCTGTTCTTCCGGAGTGGCCGCCAGCGCCGCCATCCGCTTCGCTGTCTGCAACGGACGCTGGTCCACGAGAGGTCGTTGCGTCGCGGCCGGCTTACGTCCGAGCAACTTCTTGCCGGCCGTCGCCGACGTTTCGTCGACGTTTGGCTCCGGCACTTCGCGCGTCCACACCATTCCCACGATGGCCGCGGCCATCAAGAGGAGCAGCACGATCGCGGTAATCCATTGGCGCAGTTTCATGAAGGGTTCAAGATTCAATCACGGGAAATTCGCTTGTCTCTCTTTGGACGATGCATGATCAGACCACTGTAGCAAGAAATCCGGGCTTCGGGCGACGCCCACTAGTTCAGGCTTAGCGGTAGGGGTTTCAGTCGCGTGAGAGTACAATTCGACGGCGGACTGCCCCTGAAGGATGGCATGAATGCCCGCCTTCCTCACCGGTTGTCTGGATATTGGAACGCACAACCAATTCAAGGAACTCGCGACCATGAAACGCTTGTGGATGAAAACCAGAAAAGCTTGTCTCCTGCTGCCGGCGTTGATGGCTCTCACGTCCAGCGGTTTCGCTACCACATATTATGTGGGTACATGTCAGAGTGGAAGCTATTCAACGATTTCCGCAGCGGTGGCGGCAGTCCCCGCGAACTCTGTCATCGATGTCTGCCCGGGGACGTATACGGAACAAGTGTTCATCAAGCAGCCCCTAACGCTGCAAGGTATCAAGAGCGGGCAGTTGGAGCGGGCGCGACTTGTGCCCCCCTTGGACATCGGAGGCGTGATCCCCTGGGTCACCGTACCGAATCCCATCGCCGGAGAACTGCCGATCGCTCCCCAGATATTTGTGAATGTGACATCAGGGACGGTGAAGGTGAGCAATCTTACTGTCGATGCCAGCGCAGACACGAAGGCGCCCGTCTGCGGCAGTGCTTCTTCGTATGACACCGCAGGCATCGTATACCAGGATTCGTCTGGCACTATTACAGGTGACAACACCTTAGGTCAGGGAAGATACAGCGGGTGTGGCGTCGGCATTCTGGCCATCGCGTCTGCTTCCAATACCGTGTCGGTAACCATCACGAACAATTCAGTGCAGGATGCTACTGTTGCAGGAATCAAACTCGAGGCAGCTTTGGGAAATGCGGGCGTAAAGGCCGTTGTGACTGGCAATTCGGTCGAAGTAGGCAGTGGCGCCGGAGGCTTCAGCACTCCGAACATCGGGATTAACGTCTTCGGCGTCACCGGAAGCGTTACGTCGAATATCGTTGTAAGGGCCACGCCCCTCGGTGGCTTTGCATACGGTATTTGGGAGAGCGTAGAAAATGATGTTGGACCGCTGAGCATTTCTAATAACAATTTCTATGGCGACTTGATCGGAATCACCGTCGGAGTTCCAACCACATACCCTCGGACTGTTAATGGCAACAGGATGGTCGGAGTCGACGAAGGTTTCGTAATCACTGGGGCAGGCGGCAACGGAACGCTAACGCTCCAGGGAAACGAGGTCTTGAGTAGCGACCTCGGGTTCGACCTGGGATGCGTGTTACCCATTCTGAGCGGAAACACCGTCAACAATGATCATACCGGCGTTTACAGGGCGCCCGGCGGCATCGCGCCCGCTGGCATCGCTATCTACAACGTCGACCAGCGCAATGGGGGAGGCTCGTGTCGCTGAGGACTCTCGCCGCATCTGGGCCTGACGTTCGTAATCTGCCCCGCGCTCGTCCCCGCCCATAGAATCGTTTCGGCGCACCCATGCTGGAATGGTTCCAATCAATTCTCGACGAGTCGTGGAAGCCGGTGTCCCGTCCGGCGCTCGCGGCGTGGCTGATCTTCTATGTTGGATTTCTGGCGTATGCCTTCTCTGCGCACGGCGGATTTCTTTTCATCGACAGCGCGAACCTGGTTGTCCATGAAGGCGGACACAATCTTTTCGGATGGTTCGGCCCCACGCTCGGACTCTGGGGAGGCACGCTTCTGCAGTGGCTGGTGCCATTCCTGCTAGCCGCATATTTTTTCACCGAGCGCCAGACTGCCGGGTTCGTCTTCTGCCTGTTTTTCTTCTTTGAGAACTGGCTGTACACCGCAACCTACATGGCCGACGCGCGAGATCAAGCATTGCCTCTGGTCACGACCGGCGATCCCGATTTCGTCGAACACGATTGGTACGCAATCTTCTCCAGCCTCGGCGTTCTCAACCACGACACGCAGATTGCCATGGCCGTGCGAGTGCTGGGCTGGTGCGGAATGATTGCGTGCGTAGCCTGGCTGGCAATGCGGATGAAAGCGCCAAAAACATAGCGCCGGCGCGACGGCTGGACCACGGCGCCCAGCCTCCACTGAAATTTACTCGTCGAACTCCTCTGTGCTCCCCCGTGTCCCCTGTGGTGCATCGCTCTTGCGGAGTACACTGGACGCGCACTCTAAAAGAGGCCAGCATGAAATCTCTTCTCCCCGTCCTGGTCGTCGCTCTTCTCGTTGTCACTATTCTTCTTCCCATGAAGCACTCGACAGTGTCGGCGTCCCCCAAGGCCACCGCCGAGACTCTCAGGCAGCTAGAAGGCGAATTCATGAAGGCCGCGGCCGACAAGGGTTCTCAAGGATACATGTCGTACTATGCCGACGACGCCGTCGAAGTTCCCAACGGCGCGCCGCTCATCCAGGGAAAAGTCGAGATCGCCAAGGGCATGGGATTTCTCGACGACAAAAACAATCAGCTGAAGTGGACTCCGGTCGGCGCCGACATCTCGAGTTCCGGCGACCTCGGCTATACCTATGGCAACTTTGAATTTCATTCAAAGGACAAAGCCGGCAACGCCGTCATCGAACACGGCAAGTACACCAGCATCTGGAAGCGCCAGAAAGATGGAAGCTGGAAAGTTGTTTTGGATATGGGCAACGCAAGCCCCGACCCGAAGAAGTGAAGAATTAAAACGGGGAAGAAAAACCCCCAGAATTTCTTTGCGTCCTTCGCGGCCTTTCTTCGCGATCTTTGCGTAAAAGCTTTTGACGATAAAGACCGCGCAGCTCTAGCGAATGCAAAGCAAATCTGGAGCCCACGCTCACGGCGCCAAATGGTCCAGTCGCGACGCGCGCAAGATTCGTCAGCTCCTGCTTGTACATCGGCCGCAGCAGCAGCGTAGCGAAAGTTTTCTCCAGCCATCCCATAAACCCGCTTCGCACCGGCACCACGGTTGAAATCGTTACCCGCGAATCCGCCGGAGCGTTCCCCGCGTCGACCGTGAACGTCGTGACGGCGCCGTTGGTCTCGAGATCGGTCTCCACCAGCACGCGCCCCGGTTCCGGTTCGGTAACTGCCGCGCGAAACGTCTGCTTCTTTCCCAGCACGCTCATCTGAAATCGGATCACCGTCCCCGCACCAACGCCCCCCTGTTCGACCGTCAAGCCGCTCAACTGTTTCGGAACGATGCGCGTGTGGCCGTCGTTATAGTTCGCGATCAGCGAATAAACGCGCTCCCGCCGCGCCGGGATGATCGCCGAGGCAGAAACAATATGCATGTCAGGCTTGTTTTCCATACAGCTTTGATCGAATTTTACGAGGTAAGATTCACTTGCGGAAGTGATCACGAATGGCCTCAGCCTGTCCCCGCGTCACGACGGCCGACAAAGCGGCCGCGTCCGCTTGCTTCACGGCCTGCACGCTTCCGAAATGTTCCAGCAACCGCCGCGTCGTGCTCGCGCCAACGCCTGGAATCTCCAGCAATTCCGTCGACCGGTCGCGCATCTGCCGGCGCTTGCGATGAAACGTTACCGCGAATCGATGCGCCTCGTCGCGGATCAACTGAATCAAATGCAGCACCGGCGAATGATGGTCGAGCGCGACGGGATCCTTCTCCTGTCCATAGACGTAGAGAATTTCCTCGCGCTTGGCGATCGCCGCCAGCGACTGGTTGATGATCTCAAGCGAATCGAGCGCAGCGGCGGCGGCGTGCAGTTGTCCGAGTCCGCCGTCAATCAGCACCAGGCTCGGCATTGGTTTATTTTCTTCCTGCACTCGCTTGTAGCGGCGCGTGACCACTTCGCGCATCGAAGCGAAATCGTCGACGCCCTCGACGGTGCGGATGATGAATTTCCGGTAATCCGATTTCTTCATCTTGCCGTCTTCCCACACCACCATCGACGCGACGGTCTCCGCGCCTTGAATGTGCGAGATGTCGAAACACTCGATACGCTTCGGCAATTCGGGCAGGCTGAGCACCTCCTGAAGTTCTTCCTGTATCTTTTGCGCGTTCGGCTTCAGCACGCGGAAGCGCTGATCGTAAGACTGCTTCGCGTTGTTGCCAGCCAGGTCGATGAGCGATCGCTTGTCTCCCCGCTGCGGCACGAGAATATGTACTCGCGTGGCGCGGGCACCCTCACCCGCGTTCTGCTCCGAGAGCAGGTCTTCGAGTTCTTCGCGATCTTCGAAATCGCACGGGACATAAAGATTCCGCGGCACGTAAGGCTGCCCGATGTAAAGCTGCTTCAGCAGGGCAGAGAAGAATTCCCCGGGATGGAAGCCTTCCGTATGGTCATCTTGTGTATTGTCATTCTGAAGCCCGCGCTCTTCGCGGACTGAAGGATCTGTGGACTCGTCGGCGGCGACGATGCTGTCGAAGGTTGTTCCGCTGCCGGCGGATTGCAGAGGTTCTTCGCTTCGCTCAGGATGACAGGTCGAAAGATTTTGGTCGATCGAAGCGGTCTCGCCCGCCCCAAACTCCGGTAGTTCCTCCCAGAAAAATTCCCGCCGGTCGACCATCTTCCCGCCACGCATGTGAAACAGATTCACCGCCAGCATCCCGTTTTCGTAGTGATAGCCGAACACGTCCGCGTCATCGCCCTCGGCCGAGGCAATGCGCTGCCGCTCCTGCAATTGTTCAACCGTCGAGATCAAGTCGCGATACCGCGCCGCACGCTCATATTCTTGTGCCGCCGCAGCCGCTTCCATCCGCGTGTGCAGCGACTTCGAGAGATCGGTCGGGCGCCCTTCGAGGAACAATTTCACATCGCGCACCGCCTCCTGATAGATCTCCGGCGTGGTCAGATCTTTCACGCACGGACCGAGGCAGCGTTTGATGTAGTACTGCAGGCACGGCCGCGGATGAAATCGCGTCAGGTCAACCTTGCACGACGGAATCAAAAAGTTGCGGTGAATGAGGTCGACGATGCGGTACGCAAGATTGGCAGGGAAATACGGCCCGTAGTATTCGCTGCCGTCCTTGCGCAGGCGCCGCGTGACGTAAACCCGCGGCCAGCGCTCGCCCAGCGTGAGCTTCACATAAGGGTAGGTCTTGTCATCGCGTAGCAGGATGTTGAATCGCGGCTTGCGCTGCTTGATCAGATTATTCTCAAGCGCGAGCGCCTCTTTGTTGTTGGCGACGACAATGTAGTCAACGTCGACCGCCTCGCGCACCAGCGTTCCAGTTTTCGCGTCTTCCCAGCGCCCTTCGTGAAAGTAGCTGGCCACGCGGCTGCGCAGGTTCTTCGCCTTGCCCACGTAAATGACTTCGCCCTCGGCGTTCTTGTACAGATACACGCCAGGCTCGGTGGGAATCGTGCGAATTTTGGCGAGCAGATCCATGGGAGCTCTTCTATTTTACTTTCTTGCGGAGGACAGGGTGTGTCCTCAGGGAAATGGGAACGGTAACTCTGTGTGTTACAATGTAGGACTATGAGTCACACACTCACAATTCGTCTTACCGATGAGCTCCTCGCTTGGCTGAAGGAATCTTCGCGCCGTACGGGGCTGCCGGTGGGTCGATTGATCCGCCTGCAGTTGGAAGCCGCCCGATCGAATGGCGGAAAGCAGCGCTTCTTGCGCCACGCCGGAACGATCAGCGGCGGGCCTGCCGACGTTTCCTCCCGCAAGGGATTCTCGCGTTCATGAAGGCGATCGCCGATACCGGCTTTCTCGTTGCTTTTGCCAGAAGCGCCGACCAACACCACGTCTGGGCTGTCGACCTCGCGAAGGGGATTACCGAACCGTTGTTAACTTGCGAGGCCGTCCTGGCCGAGACGGCTTTCCATTTGCAATCGAGTGCGTATGTGTTTTCGCTATTGCAGGACGAAATGATACGCCTTGCCTTCGATTGCAACCGTAACCTTCCACAGTTAGCGGAACTTGCGGAGCGTTACGCGGATCGTGAACCTGATTTGGCCGATTTGTGTTTGATACGCATGAGTGAACTCTATCCTCGTCACGGGATCATTACTGTCGATGAAAGCGACTTCCGGATATATCGCCGCAATAAGCGCGAAGCGATCCCGCTGATCTGTCCGCCCCGAAAGAAGTGATTTGGCTCAGCGCGATCGTTTCGCCCACACAATTTCCATCCCACCGATCACGCTGCGGTTGGGCATGAGTACGCCAGGAATTTCCTCATAGCCTGTATTACTTAGATTCGCCAGTTGAAGGTAAGGACGCACAATCCCGCCCTTGCGTGCCACGGAAAGATCCCATACAGGATAGGCGCCTTGCTCGAAGCGCTGCGTGATGCCTACGCGGGTGCGCGCGACGAGCCACTCCCGCCACGCGCCCGTCCAACTGAACACCGCTTCGTTCGATGGATAATTGAAGACATAGCGCGACACTTCTCCCTCCGGCAACAGCGCGTGGTCGCCGTGCAGAAATGTATATGCGAGTTCGATCTCCTGCTCGTGCGCCAGACGAACTTTTGCATTCGCTTCGACGCCGGTGAAGTGCAAATTGTCGATATTCGTCGCCTGATAGGGTGAGCCCGGAGTGAACTGCACGTAGTCGATCAGGTTGCGGTCCCAGCGTTGAAAAAAAGTCAGGCCAGCCGAAAAGCGGCCTGCAGGATTCCAGTCCACGCCCGCGTCGAAGCTCCACGCCGATTCCGGCTTCAGCAGCGGGTTTCCAACGTTCGCAGGATCGGAGTAATAAAGATCGGTGTAAGTCGGAAGACGGAATCCGCGACTGACGCTGGCGCGCAGCTTGAGTTTCGTCTTCACCCACAAGCCACCCGCGAGCGCTGGCGAAAAGACCGAAGTGCCTCCGCTGAAAAATTCTTCGCGCGCCCCCGCCGAAAGCGAGAAGTGCCCCAGCGCGCGGAAATCGAGATTGCCATACACGGCCTCGCGGTTCCGAGCGTGATCACCCAGGTTATTGCTGGCAATGGAGTCTCCCTCGGCCTCGGCGCCGTATGAGAGCGTAGTGTTGTCGCGAAGCGGCTGATGCCTGCGCAGTGCGCCTTGCCAGCTCTCATCGACGTGATTGTTTTCGTAGATGCTCGGATCGTCGCGAAACAGAATGAACTCGTCGCTGTGCCGCCGATACCCGAACGCCGCGCTGGTCTCGTCCCCGAGGTCCTGCTGCGCCGCCGCGAACCAATTCTTCGTACGCTCCCATGAAGGAAAGTCCCCATAAAACTGGTCCGCTCCGTACGGACGGTCGCTACCCGCGAACATCACGTCAGTAGTGCCCAGCGCCGACTTGAATCGCGTCTCAGACGATGCGACCGTATTCCTATAATCGCGATCAGGAATAAATCCTGTGGAGAAGTCGCGATCCGCCGCCAGAGTCTCCGACCAGTCGTGCACAAGAAATGACGCGAAGACATGTTGCTGGTTGAATCCTTGATTTCCCACTCCCGCCAGGAACCGGATCTCCGTGGCCTTCGCGGGCGCGGTGAGAAAGTTGACCGCTCCGCCCATCGCGTCCGATCCATAGAACGTCGAGCCCGCGCCGTGCAGCACCTCGATGCGCGAGATCGCCTCGATCGGCACCGGGATGTCCATGTCATGATGCGCGGTCTGCGCATCATTCAAACGCAATCCGTTCAGCAGAACTAAAGTCTCCGCGAACGTCGAACCGAGAATCGACAAATCCGATTGCACCCCATTCGGCGCACGCTGCTGCAGATCGACGGTCGGATCCAGCCGCAAATAATCCGAGGCCGCCGTGTACAACAGCGGTGTTTGCCGCGCATCCAGCGACTCGACGGAGCGATCGTTCTCCGAGAGTGGCACCGGGATGTATGTCCCCGTCACAATGACCGTCTCACTCTGCGCCGGAATCGTCGCCGTGGCCGGCGCCGCCGCAGAAACGGTGATTGTTGGGCCATCGCGTTGGCAGAAAAAAGACACGAGCAGCAGAACTGACTTCACACGCATGGGGATTTCCCCAGAATATCAGCAACGCCACCGATTGCCCGGAGACTATATCGACTGCCAGAAAGAATGTGCTGCAAAGCTAATCGAACGCGCAGGCGGATCCGCGATCGGTTGGCCGCAGCAGCCCCAAGCGCCCGCTCCTCGCAGCGCCCTCAACCATTCGCACCCGAAAAGTTGGTCTGCCCGGCCCAGGCCAGAATCTGAGCCGGACCGTATAAAATTTCCATTCTGTATGTGGGCTTTGCGTTCCGGCAGTGACGGTGCGGTGGTCTGACCACCCCTGTTTCATCCCGCAAGCCATTGAAAACGGATATACTTAAGTCTGCGAGTCCCGCTATCGGAACACTGGCATGTCCCGTGCAAAAGTAGTGGGTGAACTTGTAAGGCAGCAAACAGTCTTTCCCAGGGCATCAAATTAGAGATTTCGCGCGCGGGGAAACCCAGAGCGCGCCGTAAAAAGATCGATAAGGAGCCTCACCCTATGAATCGCACTTCGTTAGTGATTTGCCTGGCAGCCAGCATGGTGGCCACCGTCGGCTGCTCCAGCAAGAACTACGTAAAGCAACAGACGACGCCACTGATCAACAAGACCAACGAACTCGACGACCTGACTGCGAAGAACAGCAAGGACATCAAGGACGTTGACGCGCGCGCCCAGGCTGGCATCGCGGCCGTAAACGCCAAGACTGCCGACGTCGAGCAGAAGGCGCAGACCGCTGGACAGAACGCCACACAAGCTCAGCAGATGGCCGACGCTGCCAACGGCCGCGTCAGCGTGCTGACCAACACGGTCGCCAATCTCGACAACTATCACGCGGTCGCCGAGACTTCCGTGAAGTTTGGGTTCAACAAAGACAACCTGACGCCGAAGGCTCAAGAGGCGCTGGACCAGCTTGCCGGCAGCATCGCCTCGACCAAGGGATACATCATCGCGCTCGAAGGCGGAACGGATTCGGTCGGCTCGGCTGATTACAACTACGATCTCAGCCAGCGCCGCGCCAATTCCGTCATTCAATACCTGGCGTCGAAGTACAACGTACCCGCGCACAAGATTTACGTGATCGGCCTCGGCAAAGACAAGCCGGTGGAGACCAATAAAACCTCCGCGGGCCGCGCCGATAACCGCCGCGTCGACGTTCGCCTCATGACCAACACGGTCGACGGCAACGCTCCGACGGCACCGACTACGACGGGACAGAATAATCCGTCGTCGATGTAATCAGGCGAGCCTGAGATCCCTCGATTCCTCGGGATTTCGGCGCGCGGCTCAGACGCCGCGCAAACGCCTCAAGTTTACCCTCCTCCCCGGAGGACTTCGCCAACCAGGCCGCTCGACGCCTCCCCCTGAGCGGCCTGCTTTTTTTCCCCCCGTCTTCAGATTTTCTTAGCGCCCTTCGCGGCCTTTCTTCGCGATCTTTGCGATGAAGTTGTTCTTCGTTTGAACAAAGCTGAAAAGACTAGTGACTATCATCGCGACTCTGGAGTCGTTGCCCACCGAGGAGTACGATGGCTTCCATGCCTTCCACCAACTTCACCCGCCGTTCATTTCTGGCGATGTCCGCCGCACTCCCGTGGGCTCTCCGCGGAGTCGCGTCCGCCGCAATCCCCGTCGGCCTCGAACTCTACTCTGTCCGCGACGCTCTCAAGCAGGATCCCCAGGGTACGGTCCGCGCCGTGGCCCAAATGGGATATCAGGCCGTCGAATTCTATTCCCCCTACTTCGACTGGACCGACGCGCAGGCTAAGGACATGCGCAAGTTGCTCGACGATCTCGGCATCCACTGCTACTCCACGCACAACAACGCGGAATATCTGAGCGCCAAAAATATCGACCGCGCTCGCGACCTGAATCTGATTCTCGGCTGCAAGTACCTCGTCCTCGCCTGGACCGATCCCAAGACCGGCCTCGACGGATGGAAGGCCGTCGCCGACACGCTGAACTCCGCAACCGAAAAACTCGAGCCCTCCGGTCTCAAGGCCGGATACCACAATCATCAAGCCGAGTGGGCGCCGGTCGACGGACAGCGCCCCATGGACATTCTCGCCAGGAACACCAAGCCCACCGTCATGCTGCAACTCGACGTCGGTACCTGCATCGAAGGCGGCGCCGATCCCGTCACCTGGATTCGAGCCAACCCCGGGCGCATAAGGTCCATCCATTGTAAGGACTGGTCTCCCGATCCCGACAAGGGCTACAAAGTCCTGTTCGGAGAAGGCAAGGCCGATTGGAAGGGAATTTTTCGCGCTGCGGAAAGCGTTGGCGGAGTGGAATATTACCTGGTCGAGCAAGAGGGAAGCCGCTTCTCCGAGTTCGACACCGCGCGTAAATGCCTGCAGGCATTCCGCGAGACGCACGCCGCACTGTAAAATAAATTATGCGCTGTTTGCTTTTGATTTCGTTGCTTGCATGCAGTTTGGCCGTCTGGGCCCAGAATACGAACTCTTCTGCGCCGCAGAACTCTGAATCGCCGGCCCAGGCGTCGGTGCCGCCTTCCAAGTCGGCTCCTCCACCTGCGAATCTCGAACCCCCGCGCTCCGATCGCGTCTACGCCGACCAACTGAGCAACCAGCCCGGCACCAGTTCCAGCAAAGATACCCAGATCGATCTCAGCCCGCCAGTCGACGACGCCAAGGCTCATCCCAAGAGCGCCGAGACCGTTCTCAACGAAGAAGAGTCCTCCACTCTCGAGGATCGCGGCTCCGGTGCGACCCATCGCTGGGATCCGCACAAGGCCGCCAAGGACGTGGAAGTGGGAGACTTTTATTTCAAGCGCAAGAATTATCGCGCCGCCGAAGATCGCTACCGCGAAGCGTTGCTCTACAAAGATAACGACGCCGTCGCCACGCTCCGCCTGGCGATTTGTCTGGAAAAGTTGAATCTTCCTGGCGAAGCGATAGAGGAATACGAAAGCTATCTGAGAATTCTGCCCCACGGTCCTGAGTCGGAGAAGGTGACCAAGGCAGTCGAGCGTTTGAAGACCGTCGACGACAAGGCCGCGAAGTAAGGCATCACGAGGAATTCCTCAGCGGGCGGCGCCCACCTTTAGAGTTAGCCTTGCGTTTCCCGCCCTTTCCGTTTCCCACCCGGCTCTGCTTGCCTTCGCCAAGAATCAGATTGGAAGGCCACTTCGGTCCGGAGTGGCCGAAACTGCCCGCACGGGAGGACAGCCGGGAGGATGGTCGCGAGGAAGTGCGCGAGGAACACCGTGAGGAAGACCGCTTCCCCGGCCGCCCCGTCGCAACCTCTGCCGAAACAATGATGGCCTCGATCGCATCCGAGCATGCATGGATCGTCTGCGTACGCAGCGCGTCTTCGAAGCCACCGCGGATCATCAGCATGGCCGCGCCATGCAGCAGTGACCAGATCGCCAGCATCATCCGCGAATGCTCCCGCGGTGTCCCGCCCAGTCGCTGCGCCAGCCGCTCTCGTATCAGATTGAACGAGGGCCACGGCTCGTACAGCGAAGGAGGCTTGGCTACGCCGTCAAACAAAACTTCGTACGCATGTCTATGTTCGAGGGCAAACTCCAGGTGACGATGCACCGCCTCCTGCACGGTCCGGGTGCGGCTGAGAGCCGCGAAGAGACGGCTCCTCGTCTGCAGCCGCAGCGCACGAAGAATGTCGTCGCGATGGCGGTAGCGTTCGTACACCGTGGGCGTGGTCGTGCCCGCTGCCTTGGCGACAGCGCGCATGGTGAGCGCCTTCTCGCCGCCGCGCGCCCACAGTCGCGAGGCCGCGTCCAGAATACGCTGTTCCAGTTCAGGGTCGGGATGCCGGGGCAATGCTCCTCCTCCGATAATTGAAAATCAGATGCAAAATCCACAGCCTGCGGCGAGAGACAAATGAACACTTACTTCGTTAGCGCAGTTTGCTGAATCCGCCTCTCTAAATCTTTGCGAACTTTGCGCGATTTTCTTCGCGATCTTTGCGATAAAAAGATCCCACGCCAAAGACCTGGTAACAGGCCCGCCACTACGCGAGCCCAAATTAGTTGCACTGCGTATAACTAACGCTGTATACTCTATCCACAATAGCAACAACTGAACGACATCGCAGGGGTGGGTCCCGCCGGTCCGTGAAAAAGGCAGTCCTCCCATAACGGATCCGGGACCTCCCTGCGTACATCCCCCCAAAAATAAGGAGCAGTAGATGGGTGCAGCAGTTAAAAAGCAGATTGATGTGAACCGTTTGAAGGCGGATCTCGCCGCCTCTGCGGTGGAGTTGTTGAGCGCGCAATGCGCCGCCGATCGCGTTCGTCTCCAATATTCTGCGCACGACATAGTGGCTTTTGGCGACCCTCACAATCTGAAGCGCGCCATCGCCTCAGCCAAGGCTCTGCACCAGTTTTTTTCTCAAATCGAGGCCCAGATCCAACACCAGGAAGATAACCACCGCGGAAAGCAATAACGGAAAAACAGCAAACGAGGCGCACCGCCTCCAGATTTCTACGGTTGAAACTCAGCGGGAAAAAGCGGTAGGCAGGTCCTACTTCTCCACCCGGATGAACTCGCCTGTCGAGGCGTTGACTGCCACAGTCAACTTCGAAGCATCGCGCGCGGCTCCATAAATGACGTGCCAGATCAGTTGATTTGTGTTGTGGTTCCAGTCGCAAACGTAAAACACGGGCGTCTTCGGATCTCTCTCGAGAATCTTGTCGCCGCCATGTTTCTGCGCCTCGGCGAATGCCTGGTCCGAATCGATCTTCAGAAATCCCATATCAAAGACTTGTGTCGACGAATTTGACGGGCTGTAACTATCTTCGACGCCAGGATTGACGCCGCGCTCCGGCGCGCCTTCCGCCGCGCTGCCCGACCACGTATACGATTTCTCCGAGCGCTTGCTCTCCGACGCGAAACTCCCGCGCCATACCGCCCACTTTCCGTCTTGCCCGTTGCCGTCGTTGGTCACGATCGCTTCCAGACGATAAGGCTTCGCATCCTGGGCCCAGCCGCGCGCCGCCACGTACAACTTCTGGAACGCCGAGCGCGCCGTAATCAGCTCGGGACCCTTCACTTCCGGCTTCGCCGTCTCCGCCGGTTTGCCCGAATCCGAGCACGCGGTCAGCAGGAACAGCAAAAAGAGAATCCCTGAACATCCGGCATAAATCCATTGACGTGGCGCGGTTCGTCGACGCGAAACGGAAACGAAAAACATTCCCGGCTTCTCCGCCGCAGCGGCGGAATTCGAGCGGGCAAGGTTGGCCGTCTTCATGGCATCCTTCCTGTGATAACTTTCTGGGTTTTTGTTTGCCGCATCATTCTAACCGAAGCGGCGGAAAAGGTAAGTGACACTCGTGGACCCTCGTCTCCAGACCTTGCAACAGGAACTTACCGCCGCGGTCGCCGGACTCTCGCCGGAACAACTCACCTGGCATCCGCCGGAAAAATGGAGCATCGCCGAAGTGCTCGAGCATTTGTTCTTGACCTACACCGGCACCATGAAAGGATTCGAGCGATTCATGTCGGCCGGGAAGCCCGCGGCCTCAACTTCATCGTGGTCGAATCGCGTCCGCGTGCTGTTCGTGCTCGGATTCGCTTACCTGCCCTCCGGCAGGGAAGCGCCGCAGTTTGCGCGCCCGCGCGGCCTGCCGCCAGAAAACGTGCTGGCCGAGATTGACCCGAAGATCGCCGAGATGGACGCGATAATCACCCGCTGCCAGCAGCAGTTCGGGAAGAACAATAAGCTCCTCGATCACGTCTTCCTGGGCCCTCTAACCGCCGCCCAGTGGCGAAAATTCCACCTCGTCCACGGCCGCCACCACCTGAAACAAATTCGCAGCCTAAGAGAGTCGTCAAGAAAGTAGCGCCGTGTCCCCGTAGCGTCGGCGTCCCGCCGGCTGTCGAGGGGGCGTCTCGCCCCCGAGTCCGAGCGGGCGACGGACGCCTCCGTCCGTCCGCGAAGCGAAGCAAGCGCTCTCCCCAGGCCGCCCAAATAAAAGGCGCCGGATTTCTCCGGCGCTCAAGATCCCGCGAAACGATCCCCTACGGCTCCCGCACCGACGCCGGCGTTCCCGCCTTCCGCGCATCTTCCTGGATGTCTTCCAGCTTCTGCTTGGCATCATCGAGCGCCTTCTGCTTGTCGGCGATCTGCTGCTTGTACTGCGCGTCCTGCTTATCCCAATCCGCCTCGTTGCGCATGCGGTTGCCGGCATCGGCGTACATCGCCGCCGCGCGAATCTGATATTCGCGTTGCAGCACGTCGAGTTCGCGCGTCATCAGATCAATCTGATCCTTTTGCGCCGCGATCTTGTCGCCCCACTGCTTCCACGCTGCCTGCTTCGCCGCCTCTTCTTCCTCAGGAGTCTTCGCCGCCACGTTCGTATCGGGAGGCTTCACCTCCGCGCCCTTGGTTTCGCCCGGCGCTTGCGTTTGGCTCGCGCCCGCGCTCGATTCCGCCGGCTTCGATTCGCCCGATGTTTCCGTCGTTGTCGCCGGCGCCGGTCCCACGATCGACAGCTTGTCGCCGGTCGGAAGGTTATCGTTGTCGAATACCTTCGGCTTCGCCGTGGGGCTCGGAGCCTTGCGAATCTGCCGGGCATAATCTCCCAGCGATGAGCCCGAGGTCGAACTTTGCGAATTCGACTGGCCCTGTGCCTGGGCGCCCGCCGGAAGGCCGAGCAACCCAAGAGAAAGCACGAGTCCGATTCCACTGCATGCGATACGTTTCATAGCGTCCACCTTTTTCCTTCAAGTCGTTTTCGCCTCGGCGCAGCCGCCGCCCGGCGCCGATTCCTTGCACTAATACTTACGAATTCTTCGATCCCGCTCCCGCAGCCGCACTCCGCGTCGTCTGTTTCTCCGTCAGAAATCCGCCGATGCTGCGATCCAGCGTCGCCGCTTCCTCCGCAATGTCGGCCGCCAGTTGCTTCGCCAGTTCCGGATCGCGATTGCTCGCCAGTTGTTGCGCGTAGCCGGAAATCGTGGCCAGCGAAGTGCGCAACTGCAGCGCCATCTCCGCCGATATCTCGCCATGCAACTCCTGCTGCCGCCGGATGCGGTCCAGTTCACTCAGGTCGTTGATCATGCACGCCGCGCCCAGCAGGCTTCCATCTGCCGCCGGCACCGGAGAAACCGTGACCGCGATGAACCGCCTGTCGCCCGCCGGCGTCTCATATTCCGCCTCAACCTGCCGCCGATTGCTGCCTTCGCGCAGCACCGCGTCCACTTCATCCGCCAGGCAAACCAGTTCGTCCGCTGCCTGATCGGGCCCGGCATCATTGGATTCTTCAATCGACTCATCGCGCAACAGTCCGCCCGCCGCATGCGGACGACTGATCACCGCGCCGCGAAAAATGTCTTCCGCACTCATTCCCGTCGCCGACGCGAACCCCAGAATGTTTTTCGCCGCCGGATTACTCGTCTTCACCAGCCCATTCAATCCGAACACGAGCACGCCGCTCGAGAGATTCGAAACCACCGCCTGGCTGAAATTCTCGGTCGTTCGCGCGCGCTGTTGCTCGGCCTGTGACTGCACCTGCAGCTCTTGCTTCTGCTGCTTGAGCTGCTGGATCACCGTGTTATAGAGATGCATCGGCAGCGTCTCCAGCGACGGCGACGCCTCCGACGAAATCTCCGCATCCTCGGTGATGCTCTTGCGCAGCAGGCGAATGAAAATCAGCCCGAGCAGAAAGGAAAATGCCGCGCAGAAAAACACCACCGCCGCGCGCAGAATCACCGGATTGGCCAGGACCTTCACCAGAGCCTCCCATACCAGCGCAGAAACTGGTTGCCGAAGAAAAACGCGACCAGCGCCATGCTGCCCAGAAACACCCCAAACGGCATTTGATAAAAACGCAAAACCATCTGTGCCGATTGCCATCCGCGCTGTCGCGCCCGCGCGCTCGCCAGCCGCTTCGCGAAGCGATGCGTGCGCTTCACCCAAACCACCACAACCGTCGTCAGGCCAAACATCGAGCCCGCCAGCGACGCCGTGAAAATCGTGAACACGGTCAGCTTCATTCCGAGGAATGCGCCCACCATCGCCATCAGCTTGACGTCGCCGAATCCCATGCCTTCCGTACCGCGCCAGCGCAAATAAACCGCGCCCGCGCCGTAGATGAACGAAGCCCCCAGCGCCGCGCCCAACAACGAATCGAACAGCGAAAGCAGCCGCATCGAAACGTCGTCGCTGAACGGCAGACTCACCATTCCCGGCAGAAACTGCGACGCCAAATCATTCACTGGAACGATCAGGCTGAATACCAACCCCAGCGCCAATCCCGGCAGCGTCAGCTTATCCGGCAGCAGCTTCGTTTCCGCGTCGGTGAAAATCAGCCCCAGCAGCAGGAACGCGAGCGTGCAATATTTCAGCGTCGAAATCGTCAACCCAAAATGCCAGTAGCACGCCAGAAACAGAATGCCCGTCAGCAACTCGATCATCAAATAGCGCGGCGAAATCCTGGTCTTGCAATTCCGGCAACGCCCGCCCAAGATCAGCCAACTCAGCACCGGAATGTTGTCGTACGACGCGATTCCTTGCTTGCACTTCGGACACGCCGACCGCGGCGTGACCACCGACAATCCCAGCGGCAGGCGATAAATGCATACGTTCAGGAAACTGCCAAAGGCCAGTCCGAGAACAAACATCGCCGATGCGAAAACAGGATCCATTCGATACTCAATCGTCGAACAGGAGGATCTCGCAGCGAAACACGCGTGAAGACGCGCGTCCCCCTGCAGAACGCAGATATTCCCTGATCTTGAGTGGATTATAAGTCGATGAACCGGGCGAGGACTAAGTACCGAAGTCACTGTCCACTAGGCCAACCCCCAGTAAGCCATTGACCAAAGCAGAGTTAGAGCGCCGAATGTCCTTTTAAGCACCGATCCCTAACGTTGCGCTTGCCAGACCCATCAATGGATGAGAGGAAACGCGCTCTTACAGATCACTCGGTTTCAATCCGGTTTTCTTCGCAATGCGGGACAGCATCTTTGGTCCTATCTCGTCATTGTCACCGAAAGACCAAGTGTAATTGGGAAAGTCTGGACGGGTGAGTTTTCGGTGTGATCCTACCTGGCGTAGAAATGTCCAGCCGATCTTGAGCAGCGCTCTATAAACGATTCGAGCCTTTGTGCTCGACCATTCGCTCACGCGATATTGCGCTCTAAGCTGATGGAATTGGGCGGAGCCTCGGTGGAATGTTCAACATCGTCCGCAACTGATCTGAGGGCTATCGCGTATGCTCTGTTGACGGCTTCTTCTAGCGTTGCGCCGTACGCTAATGCGCCGGGAACCTGGGGTATTTCCGCGATCCAGCGCCCATCCTCTTCCACTTCCGTCTCTACAATGAATCTCAAGTCTCGGCTCCCGATACCGCGCGGCGGCTTGCGTTCTGAGTTCATATATCCGTAAGGATGACCGATCTGGCAGTCGGGTTTCACCTTACGAGAGTAATCTTATCGACGACGAAACAGCATATCCCAATAAAGAAGAATTGCAAGCGCCTACGGTGCCCTTCCCAAAAAACAGACCTACCCCCACCGTAATCCAGACGGCCCGGCGCGCTCCGTGCGCCCCGAGCCGTCATCACCGCAACTTGGCCTGCACCGCCCTACTTCGCCTGCAACGTCTCGATATAGTTCACCAGATTCGACACTCTCTGTTGAACCTGACCCTCATGGCCCTGGCTGATGCTCGAAAACAGCGGTCCCCACACCGGCATATCCTGGCTGCCATGCGATGGAAGCGTAGCTTGTCCGTGGATCACCGCCGCCACATGCGCTGCTGGATACTTCCCGCCATTGTTTTTCGCCAGAGCAGTCAAGTCGTTCGGCGGAGTCTTCATTGCCGATGCCGCCGGACCTGCGCCCTTGCCGTCGGTTCCATGGCAAACTGCGCAATAACTAACGAACATATCCTTCCCCGAATTCGACGGGGTATTCGTGATCGGAACGTGTTTTACGACGGGTGCGCTCGCGGCTGGCGCCTGTTGCGCCACCGCCAGAGCCGAAATCATGACGACAATTACAGCGAGACTGATGAATTTCATTACACGCATCTCTTCCTCCTAGGGGGCATCGAGGCCCACCTCGACAACAGAGGAGTCTAAGGCGCGAAACTGAAGTGGAATGTGATGAAGATCACAACTATCTGTGACTTCTGAGGACCGGCCCATTTCCGGAAAACCCCCGTCGCCGGAAGCCTGTCTCGCGGCTGATGTCCGCAAATTTTGTCCCGGAGGGACAACCGAAAATAGCCCGGCGTTTCCAACGCCGGGTAGCTGGCGAGAGGTGGGCCCGCATCCCGGAGGGACGCCTGAAACTTCGCGGCGCCCCTTCGCGCCGCGGATCCTACGGAAACACAAATCGCAAAAGTTCACCCTCCAACGCAAGCGACCCAGGCTCGTGCGCGGGAAATCTTCCATCCCACCGTTCCCAACTTTGGGGAACGAGTCGTATCTGCGCCGCCGGATTCTCCACCCATCCAGCGGCCGTTTCCTCGCGCAGAAACACAGAGAAAACACCCTCATGCCTCTCACGCAACTTCCACTCGAACAAGCTCGCCGCCAGACTCTCCGTAAGCGACTCGCTCGGATCGAGGCACAACACCCACCCCTGAATCGACCGAAGATACCGGTCAATCGCCGCCGCGCCTTGAGCCTCAAGCACTCTAGCCCCGTAAGTGCGCGCAACCTGCACGGTCGCATCTCTCGAGCCGTGATCGACTACAACGATGTCGTCGCACGGATACAGCGTCTCGAGGCATCGCCCGATCCGCAACCCATCATCCTTCGTTTGCAGCAGACCTGTAATGGAAGCCATGGAAGCCATGAAGGAGCGCCCGCGTCAGAAAGTGTACGCGAAGCGCCCGCTGGCGGGGACGGAAAGAAAATGTCGAATCAATAAGCTAGAAGCTAGCAGCTCTACTGCGCATCCCCCAACTTCGGCCGGTTCGCATCCGGACCCGGCGCCTGCACCACCGTGATCGGCGCCTGCAGCGTAAAGTTCAGCACCGTCTCCGACGGCAGCTTGATCTGCTCGCTTTTGCCGGCCGCCTGCACGCCGCCTCCAACGCCCGCACCAGCCGCCGAGCCGATCGCCGCTCCCTTGCCGCCGCCCGCGATCGCGCCGATGATCCCGCCAATGATCGCGCCGCCTCCCACTTTCTCCGCAGTATTCTTCCCGCGCGAACTCCCACTCTTCTTGTACTGGTCGGTCTGCAGGCTGTAAGTCTGCCCGCCATACTTCAGACTGTCGAGCTGCATCGCCACCGCCGACTGCCCCTTGAATTTCCCCGCACTCTTGACGTCGACGAGGTGGCCGGTGAGCTCCACGCCCGCGGGCACCGCTTCTTCACCGTCGGAGGTGAGCGGCGCATTCAGCGTCGCGCGAAACGTGTCTCCAGTCTGATTCTTCTCGCTGTCGATGGGATCGATCAGCCGCACCGTCAGCTGCGTCCCTTCGTCGATAATCAACTTCTTCGGCATCGGAGGCGGCGGAGGCGTCGCCGCAGCCGTGTCCGTTGAAGGCGCCGTTGCGTCCTGCGCCGGTGCCTGCGGAGCTGGACTGTTGTCGGCCGTCTGATCGGAATTCGCATCGCCCGCCGAATTCCCAGCCCGACTTGATTTCGCCCGATGAGACTTGCTGGATTTCTTCCCATTCCCAGCAGTCGGCTTACCGTTGTCCGCTGGCGCTGCAGTCGAAGCCGAACTCGCCGGAGACGCCGGCGTTAACCCCGTCCCACTCGGCGCCGCCGCCGAAGCAGTCGCAACCTGCAAATTGTTAATGATCGTCTTCACTCCATCTACAGACGCAGCCTGCTTGCCCGCCGCTTCCCGCTGCGCGTCGTTGTCTACGGTGCCCGCAATCGTCACCACGCCGCCATCGGCTTGCACCGTAAGCTGCTTCGACGACAGCCCCGAATCCTGGCTGAACTTGTTTTGAATTTCGCTGGAAATCTTGGCGTCATCCGGCTTCTTGGCACACCCCACGCCCAAACCAAGAATGATCGCGAGAATAACTATCGCGAGAATAACTGAAGAGAACAACAGGGAAGTTCTTTTCATACGCAACTCCTGCACCGCACAAGTGACGTACACACTCGCCGTATAGCCCCGATTGTCAATCGTACAGTTTAGATGCTAAGAGGAGTTCCCAAAGATGTAAAACAGAGGATCTTGACCGAAGAGAAGCGTCGAAGCGTAGCGCCGGCGTCCTCGCCGGCTGTCGAGGGGCCGTCTCGGCCCCGTGTCCGCCTTAAGCCCACCGTCAGTGAATAAACTTGTAATCCACAATCGAAGCCGCCAGCCCAACGCTGCCTTCTTCTTCCGGCTCCGGCTGTGCCGCATCCTTGGCGCGCATCACGCGCCCCTGGCACACCACGTTGCTGTTCTTCTGCCCGGAAATTTCCTCCGGCATCTCGAACACCATCTCGATGAGCGCGTTCACCGGCAGCGGTTGCGGCCCGTTAAACAGGACGCCGCTCTGGCTGATGTTTTCAATAATGCCCTCATACCACGTGCTGGTGCGGTTCACGCGATAGCGCAGTGGGATGTCGAGCTTCAGCCGTCGGGCCCGCGGCACCCACGTCGGCCGCTTCTCGCGCGAATGGCTGCGCCGGACGGTCGTCTCCGGTTTGGCATGCTCCACACGCTGGGTGCGGCGCATCGTCGTCCAGTCATACTTGTACTCCGCGGCGCAGATCAGGCAGACCTGGTAATAGTTGCCATCCGTACCACGGCGCGGCCATGAGAACTCGTGAGAGCAGCGCCCAAGCATAAGCACATCCATGAATTTTTGCGGCATGATTGGTAACTTCCGGGTCGGTGGTCCCTCGGACGCACCGCCATCATCGCCCGAACAGGTAAGTTCCGCTAGGTTACTTTCGTGCAACCCAGGGCAGGAATAATCCACGCAGCCGCGAATGGTGCATGCTGAGCGAAGTCGGAGGGTTCGCCTGCAGCCTGGCGCCGTTTCTCCCGGGTTAGCGTTATGTCCCGAGGGGACAGCCGAAAATAGCCCGGCGTTTCCAACGCCGGGTAGCCGACGAGAAGAAGAACTGCGTCCCAGCGGGACGCCTGAAACTTCTTCGCGACTTTTCGAATGACTCCGAATCCAGCCGCGAAGCGGCGAAAGAATGCAGCCCATGGCGCAAGCCATGGGGGTAGGAATTTGGAAATCACCAAGCCCCGAAGGGCGAAAGAGTCGCGACGCTTACGTCTCAGCCGGACATTCGAAGATGGCCCGGTATTTCCGAACGTCCGCTCGCCGATCAAGCCCAGGAACTCGCATCCGGGAAAGGACGTGGAATTGCTTTCTCCAGCTTTTCTTTGCGCCCCCTTCGCGATCCTTGCGATGAAGGCTTTCCGCCCGCCCGGAGACGAATCGCATCCTCGCCTCCATGTATCATCGCCGCATGCCTAACTCCGCCGTGACCGCCTTCATCCTCGCCGGCGGCAAGAGCACGCGCATGGGCACGGACAAAGCCTTCGTCGCCCTCGACGGACGCACCTTGCTCGCTCGCTCGATCGATCTCGCCCGCTCCGTGGCGACCGACGTCCGCATCATCGGCGATCCCGCTAAGTGTGCCGCGTTCGCCCCGGTCGTAGAAGACGTCTTCCGCGACTGCGGACCGCTCGGCGGAATCCACGCAGCTTTGCGTGCCTCGCGGACTGACCTGAACGTGATCCTCGCCGTCGACGTCCCGTTCGTGACTCCCGCGCTCTTGCAGTATTTGATCCAGCGCGCGCGCGACTCAAAGGCGATCGTCACCGTGACGCGAGCCGCGGGAAATTGGCAGCCCCTGTGCGCCGTCTACCGCCGCGCCTTCGCCGACGAGGCCGAGCAATCCCTGCGCGCCGGCCGCTACAAGATTGACGCGCTGTTCAAGCCAGCGATCACGCAGGTCATTGAAGAAGTAGATCTGAATGCGGCCGGATTCTCCCCAAGCCTCTTCCGCAATCTGAATACCCCGGAAGATCTATCCGAGGCCGGCGAATCACCCGAAAACCATTGATCGAAACCCAGTGGTATCCCACAAGTCCCGTCGCCAGAAGCCAAAGCAGGTTAAGCTAGTAGCCAGCAGCTAGAAGCTAGTAGCGATTCACACCATGCCCGACGATCTCCAACTCGGACCCTACATCGAATTTCGCGACGTTTCCAAAGCCTTCGGCGACAATGTCGTGCTCGACCACGTCAACTTCGAGGTTCTCCCCGGCGAAACCGTCTGCATTCTTGGACGCAGCGGCGTCGGCAAATCCGTCTCCCTGCACCACATCATGGGATTCCTCAAGCCCGACTCCGGCCGCGTCATCGTCGCCGGACAGGACATCACCGACTACACCGAGGAGCAACTGGAACCGATCCGCAAGAAAGTCACCATGGTGTTTCAGAACGGTGCGCTTTTTGACTCGCTCAGCGTCGGCGAGAACGTGGCGTTTCCCCTGCGCGAGTCCGGCGACCTCAACGAAGAACAGATCTACCAGATCGTCGATGGACTGCTGACCATGGTCGGCGTGCAGGAAATGCGCGACCAGCTTCCCTCCGACCTCTCGACGGGGATGAAGCGCTCCGTCGCCATCGCGCGCGCATTGGCCGCGCGGCCCGAATGCGTCCTCTACGACGAGCCCACGACGATGGTCGACCCGCTCATGGCGCAACTGCTCGGCGACCTCATCAAGCGCCTGAAGATCCAGCTGAACCTGACCAGCCTCGTAGTCACGCACGACATGCGCCTCGCGAAAAAGTTAGCCGAGCGCGTCGTCTTCCTAAGCGAAGGCCGAGCCATCTTCTTCGGAACGTATCCCGAGATGGAAAAATCTCCGGAGCCGATCATCCAGGAATTTTTGGAATTGGACGAACTGAAACTGGAAGCCTAAAAAGCCGTGATCAGTGATTAGTGATTAGTAGAAGCCAAACCCAAAATCTGAGTACCGAGTACTGAGTACCGAGTACTGCCCTTGAAAACCAACGCGGCGCGCCTGCTCGATCAACTCGGCATTCACTACGAGTTGCGCGAATACGAGGTCGATCCCGACGACCTCGCGGCGGAAACCGTAGCGGCCAAGATCGGATTGCCCGCCGAGCAAGTCTTCAAAACTCTCGTCGCGCGCGGCGACCGCAATGGCATCTCGATGGCCGCCATTCCCGGAGATCACGACTTGGACCTGAAAGCCCTCGCCTCCGCTGCGGGCGAAAGAAAAATTCAACTCGTCCCCGTGAAAGAGTTGCAGTCTCTCACCGGCTACATTCGCGGAGGAGTCACCGCGTTAGCCGCCAAGCGCGACTTCCCGGTTTTCGTCGACGAGACCATCGAGCGGTTCGACGTGATTTCCATCTCGGCGGGAATGCGCGGCCTGCAAATCCTGCTGGCTCCCGCCGACTACCTCCGCGCCACAAAAGCAACGCTAGCCGTGTTAAGCCAACCAAAGAAGACCGAGTCTAGAACAGACGCCAGATCCCAAGTCTGATCACTAATCACTAATCACTGATCACTAATCACTGCCCTTAAAACCCTTGCGCCACCAGTTCTTCCACGGTCAACGAACTCGCCTCGCCCTTCATCATCTTCTCGACATATTTCGCGATCAGGTCGGCTTCCAGGTTCACCGGATCGCCCGCCTTCAGCGAGTGCAGATTCGTCATCTCCACCGTGTGCGGAATGATGGCGATCGTGCAGCGATTTCTCTCCAGCTTCGCCACCGTGAGGCTGATGCCTTCAATCGAAATCGATCCTTTATATACGGTGTACTTCTCGACATCCTCCGGCAATTCGATATCGAGCCACCAATTTTCAGAATCTGAAATGCGGTCGAACGCAATCAGCTTGCCGACCCCGTCGACGTGGCCTTGCACAATATGTCCGCCAAACCGCCCGTCCGCCTTCATCGGCAACTCAAGATTCACCAGCGCTCCTTCTTTAATGCGCGAGAACGAAGTGCGCACCCAAGTCTCCGGCGCAAGGTCGGCGCAAAAAGATCCCGGCTTGATGTCGAGCGCGGTCAGGCAAACTCCGCTGACGGAAACGCTGTTGCCGGTCTTGAGTTCCTTCGGAGCATTCTCGGCGGTGATCGTGATTCGCCGATTTTCTCCGCGCTGCTCGATGCGAGTAATGCGTCCAACTTCTTCGACGATGCCAGTAAACATAATTGCCTCCCGGGGAACAGAACATCATAAATCCATTCGTTCACCACTCTGTGTAACTCTGTGTCCTCTGTGGTGAATGATTCTCACTCTCCATACGGGTCCCGCAAATATCCTTCGACCGCGAAATCTTCACCGAAACGATGCAGACGGATGTTCTTCACCTGCGCGGCCTGGTTCATGTGCCGGAATCCCACGCCCGCCGCGAACGGAATCGAGCCCGTGCCTGCGAGAATTTTCGGCGCGTAATACAGGAAAACTTTGTCGACCAGGTTCGCCGCGAGCGCGGTCCAGTTCACCGTCGCTCCGCCTTCGATCATCACCGCAGTGATTTCCATTTCGCCGAGTCGCCGCAGAATGGCCGAGAGATCAGGACGTCCGTCGGGTTCAACCGCGGGCACGCTCTCCAAGCGGATTCCAAGCTCGTCAAGTTGCGCGCGCTTCCGCTCATCGCTGGCTTTTCCTCCCGCCGCTGTGCAGAAGACGATCACGTCGTCTCTGCGTTCGGTCGCGGCACTTTGCGCCAGCCGCGAGTCAAGCGGCAGCCGCAGCCGCGAGTCAAGAATCGCGCGCAGCAACGGACGCCTTCTCGCGCGCCCGCTCCGATCGGTGAGCAGAGGATTGTCGGAGAGAATCGTTCCCACGCCCACCAGCAGCGCGTCGTTCTCGTGACGCAATTCCTGCACGTGCGCGCGCGCGACCTCGCTCGTCACCCATCCTCCCGCTGGAGTCCCTTCCGCGCGATTCAACGCCTCCGCAGGCGGCGGAGCGATCTTCCCGTCCAGCGTCATTGCGGCCTTCAGCGTAACAAGCGGCGTGCCTTGGCGAATGTAGCGCGCGAAGGCTTCATTCAATCGTCGCGCCTGTTCTTCCAGCCCCCCAACTTCAACGTGAATTCCTGCCGCGCGCAGCTGCTCAAATCCGCGCCCGCTGACTTTCGGATTCGGGTCCACCATCGATGCGACAACACGATCGATTCCTGCGGCGATTAGCGCGTCCGTGCACGGAGGCGTGCGTCCCTGGTGCGCGTGCGGTTCGAGATTGATGTAGAGCGTTCCGCCGCGCGCCTTCGCCCCCGCAGCTTCAAGCGCGAGAATCTCCGCGTGCTTCACGCCCGCGTAGGTATAAGTTCCCGTGCCGACGACATTGCCGTGCGCGTCGGCGATCACCGCGCCAACGTAAGGATTGGGGGACGCAAGTCCGACCCCAGCGCGCGCGAGCTCGAGCGCACGGTTCAGAAGCGTTTCGTCAGCGGAGTGAGCGGACATTCAGGAAGCAATCTATCATCCGGTTACAGCTTTTGTTTTTGTCCACAAAAATCTCATCGCAGAGGACGCGAAGAAAATCCGCGAAGGACGCCAAGAGACGCAACTTCGCATTGGCCTAGCCGCGACGCGGAGGGAAGCTTTGGCACGAGTCATCATCAATCTCAGCTACGGCCGCGCCGCTGCGGCCTTTCGGACCGCGACGAACCGGCGCCATCACATAAGCATAAGGATCTTCCGGCTGCGCGGGCTTTTTGCCGAGAAGTCGTTTCAGAAAATCGAGCGCCATCCGGATTCGCGACTTTTTCTCGTGTTGCATGGCCTGCTCCTTACTCGAACAGCGAGTCCACAAATTCCTTCGGATCGAATGGCAACAAGTCCCCCGCCTTTTCTCCCACTCCCACGTAACGCACGGGCAATCCGAGTTCACGCGAGATCGCGACGACCACTCCGCCTTTCGCGGTCCCATCGAGCTTGGTCAGAACAATTCCCGTCACGCCCGCCGACTCCGTGAACATGCGCGCCTGCTGCAGCCCATTTTGCCCCGTCGTCGCGTCCATCACAAGCAGAGTTTCGTGCGGTGCTCCAGGAATAATCCGCTGCGCCGTTCGCCGCATCTTTTCCAGTTCAGCCATCAGCGAAGTCTTAGTGTGCAGCCGGCCTGCGGTATCGACCACCACGTAATCGCATTTGCGCGCGACCGCAGCCTGCATCGCGTCGAACAGAACGGCCGCCGGATCGCCTCCAGGTTTGGTTTTGATCACTTCCGTCCCGGTGCGCTGTCCCCAGATTTCAAGTTGCTCAATGGCGGCCGCGCGAAATGTGTCGGCGGCGCACAGCAGCACGTTCTTTCCCTGTGAACGAAACACTTGCGACAATTTGCCGATCGTTGTCGTCTTGCCCGTACCGTTCACGCCGACCACAAGAATCACTTCCGGCGTTCCGTCCACTTTATTAACCGGGCGCGAGTTTGTCGCAGCCAGGATCGCGAGCAGTTCTTCTTTCAGCAGGCGCTTGAGTTCGTCGACGTTCCCAATCTGCTTGCGGTCCGCCTTTTCGCGCAGCTTGCCCAGCACTTCCTGCGTTGTCGTCGATCCCAGGTCGGCGCCGATGAGCGTAGCCTCGAGATCGTCGAGCGTGTTGCGGTCGATTTCCTTGCCGATGGAAACGACCGCGTCAATGCGGTCGGCGAGATTTTCGCGCGTGCGCGTGACCGCTTGCTTCATGCGGTCAAGAAAGCCGGTTTTCTTTTCTTCCTCGAGGCTGCCGAACAGAGTTTGAATCATAAAAAGGTCTGAAGTTGATTATAACGGCCTGCATCGCGCTGGCTCCCTTGACAGCCGTTCTTTCGGAAGAGAATAATTCTCACAATGCTGTGGGGCACCACCGGGGAATTCGTTGTGCTTTAACGAACATCCCAGTTCAACTCGACACGTCTTCCGCCGTGTTGCAAAAAAAATCACTCGGGAGGATCCCATGTCTGCGCCATCTCTTACTCCGTTAAACCTCGACCCATTAAAGGCTGCTTTTCGTGGAGAACTGATCCAGCCGTCGGATTCCGCCTACGAATCCGCGCGCAAAGTCTACAACGGCATGATCGACAAGCACCCGCGTCTCATCGCGCGCTGCGTCGACGTTGCCGACGTGATCGCAGCCGTCAAATTCGGCTCCAGCAATAAGCTGCTCACTGCCATTCGCGGTGGCGGACACAACGGCGCTGGCTTGGGCACTTGCGACGACGGCCTCGTCATCGACCTATCCCGCATGAAGGGCATTCGTGTCGATCCTGCCAAAAAATCTGTTCGTGTGGAGGCAGGCTGCGTTTGGGGCGAAGTCGATCATGCCACTCACGCCTTTGGCATGGCTACGCCCAGCGGATTCGTCTCCACGACCGGAGTTGCCGGCCTTACCCTGGGCGGAGGCATCGGTTACCTCACGCGCAAATATGGTCTCACCATCGACAACCTCCTCTCCGTAGATGTGGTCCTCGCCGATGGCCGCTTCGTCACCGCAAGCGGTTCCGAGAACAGCGATTTGTTCTGGGCCGTGCGCGGCGGTGGTGGCAATTTCGGCGTCATTACTTCCTTTGAGTTCCGCCTCTACCCCGTCGACGTCGTTCAATTCGGCCCAACTTTCTGGCCCGTCGAAGAAGCCGCGCAGGTCCTCGGTCATTACCGCGATTTCATCCGCGATGCCCCTGACCACATAAACGGTTTTTTCGCCTTCCTCGTTGTCCCGCCAGCTCCTATGTTCCCCGCGCACCTTCATCTAAAGAAGGTCTGCGCCGTGGTCTGGTGCTGCACCTGCTCCACCGAGGAAGCCGAAAAGGCACTCAAGCCCATGCGTTCGCTCGGCCATCCTCTCTTCGATCACTTCGGCCCTGCTCCCTTTCCAGTTGTCCAAAGTATGTTCGACGGACTCTTTGTCCCCGGTCTGCAATGGTATTGGCGCGCCGATAACTTTACCCAATTGAGCGACGAAGCCATCGCCCGACACGTCGAGCACGGTTCCCATATTCCAACCATGCTCTCGACCATGCACCTCTATCCTGTGACTGGCGCGGCCCAGCGAGTGGGCAAGACCGATACTGCCTATAGTTTTCGCGAGGCGGCCTTCGCCGAGGTGATCGTCGGCGTTGACCCCGACCCCGCCAACGCCGCGAAAATCACCACCTGGTGCAAAGATTATTGGGAAGCGCTGCACCCCTTCTCCGCCGGCGGTGCCTATGTAAATTTCATGATGGATGAAGGCCAGGAGCGCGTTCAGGCAACCTATCGCGACAACTATCAGCGTCTGGCGGAAATCAAGGCTAAGTACGATCCCACAAATTTCTTCCGCGTCAATCAGAACATCCGCCCCGCCGATTCACGCTAGTCGGCTTCGTGGAACGAACGGGTTGAAAAACTGGTCGAAGAAGAAGTCCTCAAAACGGCATACTACTCAACGAAGGCGCAGCAGCTTACCGCGAGGTTAAGGAACTCTCCGGTTCCTGCTGTGCCCTCACAGGAAGCCCGAATCCATTGACCATCTTGCGACGGTGTTCCAGAATTTCTTTCATCTCTTCCGGCGTGCCGCGCACCGGAGGCTCGTGCGCCATCGCATCCTTCAACATCGCCCAACTCACCTCCGACGCAATCACCGAATCACGCGCCCGTGGGAATCCCAGATTCTTTCCCGCCAGAATCGATCGCGCGAATACGTCGACCATCACATCGAGTTTCTTGTCGTTGAAAGCGGCCGTCTTGCAAATCGTATTGTGCACGCCAAACAACTCCACCGTTGCTTCGGTAAAGTCATGCCGCATGCGCGCGACACCCTTGGTGCCGATCGCATCCACGTAGCAATTGTGCGGCTGCTCCTTCGCAAGGTGTCCGTAAATAAATCCTTGCGTGATATCGAAGACTACGCCATTGGCGAAGGTGCCGTGGGCTTGCACCCACCATGGATCTTTGTGTCCCCACATGCGCAGGCCCTGTGCGTGCCAGCTTTGATATTCACTTTGCGCGTACCAGCGCGCGACGTCGACGTAGTGCATGCCGCAATCGTGAAAGGGAGGTCCTTCGGGAGCGTGGCCTTCGAGCGGCATGTGTCCGGGCGTCATGTGGCAGATGCGGATCACGGCGAGGTCGCCGATCTCGCCGCCCGAAATGAAGCGCTGAATTTCCTTGTGATACCAGGCGTTGCGATTGAAGAGATTTACGGCAACAAGGCGGTCGGTCGCTTCGATTTCGTGGACGAGTTGCCACTCGGTGGCGACGTCGGCGGCGATGGGCTTTTCCGCCAGCACGTGCTTGCGGTGTGCGAGCGCCTGACGAATCTGCTGCGGACGCGCGTCCGCCAGTGTGAACAATCCGACCGCGTCAATGGAAGTGTCGGTGAAGATCGCTTCGGGGCGATCGTAGATTGCCGCGTTGGGCAATTGCTGGCGGGCGAGTTCGCGGGTCGCGGCGCAGATGTCGTAAATCGCGGCGACTTCCCAAAGATTGCTGGCCTGCATGGCCGCGACGAATGCGCGACCCATGCGTCCGTACCCGAGGATTCCCGCCCTGAGCTTCTCTGGCATGCTCTGGAAAGATGTTAGGAGGAATTGTGGGATGACACTGTGACTGTCGTCACAGTGCGTGCGCGACAGCCGGCGAGACGCCGGCGGTACGGTCGAGCGGTGCATCGTTGCGAGACCCCTGTCGTTATTTATGATTTATGCTTTCGGCGACGTCGCCTTCTTTCCTGAGTTCTTCTCTGGTTCTGTTGACGGTTGCTTCTTGGGGAGAAATCGGTCGGGCAGGTTGGGAAAGAATTCTTTGCGGACCATGGCTGCGATTTGTTCCCGGATTTGGGCCGGATTGAAGCTGGCGGCGGGCTTTTTCTGATTCGTCGTCGGCGATGCTGCGGCACTGGTGGACGCTACGTTTGAGTGCGTGGGGGCAAGGACGGCGCTTCCGGTTTGGGTGACGGAGGCGGCGGCGATGGCGTCTTGCGAGCGCTGGTCTTGTTTGTCTTGCTTTTGTTTGTCTTGCTGTCCCTCGCGCTGGAGGCGGTTGGCTTCGCCTTCGGCCCAGCGTCTCCATTTTGCGTCTTCTTCTTTTTTCTTTTGAGCGGCTTCGAGGGCGGCGATGGCGCGGTCGGCTTCGGTCTCTTCTTCTTCGTCGTCCTCTTCCTCTTCGTCGAAATCGTGGTCACGCCAGACATTCTCGCCGAGAACCGTGTCGGCGGCGTCGCGCGGGTCGAGTATGACTTCGTGGCGGAAGGGCTTGAAGTCGGCCAGGCGCAGGTTGGTGCTGGCGGTTTGCAAGGCATAGAGGAGGAGGCTGGCGGTTTTGTGATCGATCTGCTGAGTGATTAACAGGCGCATGACTTGCATCAGCGCAATCTGGATAGCGTTGGCGTCTTCGAGGATGGGAAGGACGAAGGTGGCGACGCCGCGGCGGGCGCGGTCGGCGGAGAGCTTGATGCGCTCGTCCTGAAAGCGTTTGTGGAAAAAACAGAAGCGGTTGCGGCGCAGGGCGGGCGATCCGCACTGGGTGCCGTTGATTTTGAGGTGCTGACAGCGACTGGGAAAACCGGGCATTTTTTGCTCCTACCCCCCTCCCCTGCGATCTATTGGAATCACGGGGTTAGCGGGATTTCTCGAATTAATCTATGAGCTGCAACGAGTTACGGGCAAAATCTTGAGGGCGTGCGGGTTACGGTAGCGGCACAACCTCGAAAGGCAAAAACTCTCACCACGGGGGACACGGGGGAACACAGGGGTTACACCGTGGAACACTGGGTTACTGGCATTGCGGGGAACTGGTTGGCTCATGAGGGCCAGTATCAGCGTTTGAGATTTCTCAGTAAAGGTTGGATGAACATGCGGAGGCTGTGGAAAACTTTGGGGTGTGTGGCATCGGTGGGCCGTGTGCGGAGGACGCGGTGGAAGACGTTTCCGTGCGAAGATAGACTTGCTGACGCCGAGCCGCTAGTCCATGCAAACTTCGACCCTTCGCAGAGTCTTCAAAGCATTTCAATATCGCGATTTCCGGCTGATGTGGTTTGGCGCCTGCACCTCGAGCATCGGCACATGGATGCAGATCGTCGCCCAAGGATGGCTCATCTACCGCCTGAGCCATTCGTCCTTCCTGCTCGGGTTGGATCAGTTTCTCGCGGGCATTCCTATTTTTCTCTTCACTCTGATCGGCGGCGTCGTGGCCGACCGCACCGAGCGGCGAAGGATTCTGCTGATTTCGCAGTACATCCAGATGGCCAGCGCAACCATTCTGACGGTGCTGGTCGCGACCGGGATCGTGCATGTCTGGCAGATTCTTTGTCTCTCGTTCGTCTCGGGATTTGCGCAAGCGTTTGGCGGGCCCGCGTATCAGGCGCTGATTCCGACACTGGTCGATCGCGAGGACATGCCAAATGCGATCGCGCTGAATTCAATTCAATTCAACCTGGCAGTGACGGTCGGTCCGGCGCTGGCCGGGATTACGCTGGCGAGGTTCGGCGAGAAGTGGTGCTTTGGGTTGAACGCGCTGTCGTTTCTGGCTCCGGTGATTTCGCTGTCGATTATTTCCGCACGATTCCTGCCGGAGAAATCGAAGGAGTCGATGTATGGGAGCCTGAAGCAGGGAATCCGGTTCATCTGGCATCACGGGTCGATGGTGGGAGTGATCATCCTGGCGTTCATGATGACGTTTTTAAGCATGCCGATGCGGACGTATATCCCGGTATTTGTGAAAGACATTTTCCATCGCGGACCGGAAACGTACGGGAATCTGCTTTCACTAATGGGAGTGGGATCGATTTGCGGATCGTTGGGCGTGGCGAGTCTGGGGAACATATCGAAGAAGGGCCGGTTCGCGCTGACGATGCTGATTGTTTTGGGAGCGGGGATCGCGGGATTCTCGTTTTCGAAACGCCTGCCGCTGTCGTACACGATGCTCGCGCTGGTGGGCGCATCGATGATGGCGGTGTTTGCCACCGTCACGTCGCTGGTGCAGTTGATCGTGACCAACGAAATGCGCGGGCGCGTGATGAGCGTCTACAACTTCGCGTTTCGCGGCGGGATGCCGATGGGGAATCTGGTGTCAAGCTGGCTGGTGCCGATCTTTACCGCTCCGGTGGTGCTGGGCGTGAATGGATTCCTGCTGGTGCTGGTGGCGGCGTACTTTCTGATTGTGCAGAGGAAAGTGGCGGCGCTGTGAGTCGGAGTCCCCACTTCGAGTTTAGAACCGCGAGCGTTCGAGGGCGGCGGTTTCGGCGGCCATGACTACGGGCGCAGGTTGGGGAGTTGCGGCGGCTGCGACGGCTACGGCGACTTCGGCTGCTGCGGGAGCGGGAGTGGCGGGCTGAACGATGGGACGCTTGATGGTGAAGCGCTGGATCTTGATTTCACCGCGCTTGTAAACCTCGAGCAAAGCGGCGACGGCTTCGGGATCGAGGCGCTTGCCGGCGAGGTTCTTGATAATCTCCAACGCCTGATCGGGCGTGTGTTCCTTCTGATAAGGACGGTTGGTGGTGAGGGCGTCGAAGGTATCGGCGACGGCGATGACGCGCGCCAGCAGCGGAATCTGGTCGCCCTGCAGTCCATAGGGATATCCGCGGCCGTCGAGGGCTTCGTGATGGAGCTCGATGCCGGGCAACATTTCGGCGAGCTGCGTGACCGGACGGAGAATGTTCGCGCCCTTCGTCGTGTGGGTCTTCATGACTTCAAATTCTTCGGCGGTGAGCGCTCCGGGCTTTTTCAGGATGTGATCTTCGATGCCGATCTTGCCTACGTCATGAAGCTGCGCGGAAATCCGAAGAATCTCCAGGAAGGTTTCCGGCAGGTTCATCTGCTTGGCGATGAGCAGGGAGTAGCGCGTGACGCGGTCGGAGTGGCCGCGCGTGTAGGGATCTTTTTCGTCGACGGCTCCGGCCAGCATTTGGATGGATCCCATGAACAGGTCGCGATTTTCTTCCGCGGCGCGTTTCAGGTCTTCGACGAAATGTTCAAGTTCATCCGACATGGTGTTGAAGGTGTGCGCGAGTTCTCCGATTTCGGTGCGGCTCCATAGGTTAACACGCTGCGAGAAATCTCCGCGGGCCAGAGCGCGGCTGGACTGCGTGAGAACCTGCAAGGGATACGTGATGCGACGGGCGGCGAAGATGCTGACCAGAATGCTAAGGAACACAGCCGCCAGCGCGAGCAGGCCGGAGGTGCGTTGCATTTCGTAGATGCCGCGATAGGCTTCGCTCTGCCGCTTTTGTACGACCACGGCCCAGTCCAGAGATGTCACCGGACTGTAGGTGCCAAGCATTTCGACGTGTTCGGAGTTGATGTCAACGGCGAACTCCATGGTGGGGACAAATTGCGCCTTGCTTCCACCACCCACGAAGTTGCGGACAATCTCCAGAGTCTTCATGTCCTGTCCGGTAGCGAACTCGGGAGTCGCAGCGGCCACCAGACGGCCTTGCGCGTCGACGACGTAGGGCGTAAGTCCGCCGCGGCTGGCTTCCTGCAGACGGCGGATGAGGAATTGCAGATCGACCACGGCCGCGACCGTTCCCAGAAAATGCTGACCGTACTTTACGGGAGCGCTGACGAGGAATACGGTGCGCGAGGATTTGCCTTCGCCCACGACGAGAGCCTGTCCGTTATAGACGCGGCCGTCTCGGGCAGCGGCGAACGCGCGTTCGAGTTCGCGATTCAGGAAGACGTCCCGCTCGATGGCTCCGGCGTAAATACCTTTGCCGTTGGGGTTCAGCAGGGTCGCATAGGCGATCTCATCCGACGAGGACGAGACAAAATTTTCAAGTAAAGCGCGCAGTTCCGGAGCCTCGATATTGGTGTCGCCAATGTCTCCGCCGCTCGCGACTTGAATGGCGGAAGAGAGGTTGGCCAGCATCATGCGGAGAGAGCGCTCGTGCTCGGTGATGTCGTCGGCGAGGGAGCGCGTGACCGTGTTCTGAAGCATCATCTCGTTGGTCTTGAGACGGTCGCGGTTGATGGCTTCGACGCGGGCCGAATAGAAGTACATGGGGACGATGCTGATGACCACCAGCACGCCGAGGATGACATAGATGATAGGGATGCGCGCGTGGTTGGAGGTGCTGGGACGCGAGGCTTTCCCATCAGGCAAATCGCGGACGCCCAAGGGCGAGGTGGCGGCGGCTTTCACGGGTATCCATAAAATTCTATCGGGGAAAGTGGAAGGTTTGAGAAAAAGCTGAGCGGGTTGGCATTACGAAAGTACTCGCGGAAAGGGGCGTCTGGTGCGGGGTTTGGGAGAAGTCAGTACTCGGTACTCGGTACGCAGTACTCAGTAACTCTGGTCGAATCTCCAATGTCTGGAGCCTGATTCTCGATTACTGCAAGAGTTTTTGCAGGTCTTTCCAGTGAACGAGGATTATGTGGTTTTCTTCGAGGAGTTTTTTGAATTCGGGGCTGGTCATTACGTCGTAGTCGCGCTGTCGCCAGGCGGATCCGTAGTCGACGTGATCGACCGAGACGGCTTGGAATTCGGCGTCGTCGTGGGCGAGGTGGACGATGATTTCGGTGAGGCCTGGCTTTAGATTCTTGATCGCGTTGGCGTAGAAGTCCTTCCAGTTCGCCGGCTTGATGGAGGGATTCGCGATCACGACGGCGTCGACGAGGGGATCCTTGCTGGAGACGAGCGATGCAAGCGCAGGTGGAACGTTGCGGCCGAGAAAGGCGAGGTAGGGCAACTTGTATTCGTGCGCGAGTTTGACGTAGACGGCGAAAAGATCGGGACGCGCGAAGAGGACTCCCATGTGGCTGTCGAGATGCGTGGGATGGATGCCGAAGGCGATGGCGCGTTCGATCTGGGCGCGGAGTTCGAGTTCGACTTCGTCAGCTTTCAGATGCTGCACCGCGGGACCGGTTTCGGGCCAGAGATATCCGGAGGGATCGAGGAGGCTGGGAACTTTGTCTTTGGATGCGACGGGACCCCAGCGGTAGGTTTTCCATTCGCTGGTGAGCGTGAGGTGAAGTCCGAGGTCGGCGTCGGGATGGGACTTCGCGTAGTCGGCGACTTCGGTAAGCCAGGGACAAGGCACCATGATGCTGGCAGAGGTGACGGCGCCCTGATCGAGTGCGGCGAAGCTGGCGGCGTCCTGCGAGTGGGCGACGGCGAGGTCGTCGGCGTGAAGAATTAAGAGTTTCGAGTTGGCGGGGTAGCCGAGGCGTTCGGCGATAGATTGGGATTGGGCTGCGGTGCAGAGCAGTGCGATGACTAGAAGAGAGAGGATGCGGTTCATTTTGGGTCTCGAATGCGGAGTTTAGCACGGTCGGCTCGTGCGTGATGTGCGCGACTGGCTGATGCGGTGCGCGGACGAAGGGCAAGATCATCGCTAAGCACGCTAAGGATTCGCGAAGGACGCTAAGAAGAGCAACGGCTCGGACTTCAGACTTCAGACGGTTTCGCTTTTGCTGGTGCGGGACATTAATTTTTGGATGGCTTCTTTCGGGGATTTGCCTTCGTGAAGGATGGCGTGCATTTGTTCGGTGATGGGCATTTCGATGCTGCGGGCGTGGGCCAGGCCGACGGCTGCGGTTGTGGTGAAGACTCCTTCGGCTACGGCGCCGTGCATGGAAGAGATGATTTCGGGGAGCTTGCGTCCGCGGCCGAGTTCGACGCCGACGCTGCGGTTGCGGGAGAGGCCGCCGGTGCAGGTGAGGACGAGGTCGCCGAGTCCGGCGAGTCCGGCCATGGTTTCGGGGCGTCCGCTGCAGGCGACGGTGAGGCGCGTCATTTCGGCGAGTCCGCGGGTGATTAAGGCGGCGACGGAGTTGTGGCCGAGCCCGAGGCCGTCGCAGATTCCGGCGGCGATAGCGATGATATTTTTCAACGCGCCGCCGAGTTCGACTCCGACGACGTCGGAGTTGGTGTAAACGCGGAATGTGGGATCGCTGAATTCGGTTTGGATGGTGCGAAGGAGTTCGGAATTTTGAGAGGCGATAGTGATGGCGGTGGGATCTCCGCGGGCGACTTCTTGGGCGAAGGATGGGCCGCTGAGCGCGCCGATGGGGATATGGGAGCTGCGATCATCGGCGTTCCCACGTCTCGCAAAATCGGCGAGACGTGGGGCATCCCCGGTTTTGCTGTTTCTTCCTTCAGTGTTGCCCGAGGTTAGCACTTGTTCAATCACTTCACTCATTCGAAAGAGAGAACCTTCTTCGAGGCCTTTGGTCGCGCTGACGATGAGGGCGTTGGGCGGGATCAGCGGGCGCATGCGTTCGAACAATGCGCGGCAGTGTTGAGATGGCATGACGCTGACGATGATTTGCGCGTTGTCGAGCGCGTTGGCGAAGTCGTTGGTTGCGGTCACGCTTTCTGGGATCAGGCGGCCGGGAAGAAATCTTTCGTTGATGTGACGTTGCGTGATGGACTCGCAGACGTCGGTTTCGTGGGCCCAGAGGCGGACGCGGTGGGTGCCTTTGCGTCCGAGGACGATGGCGAGGCCGGTGCCCCAAGCGCCTCCGCCGATGACGGCGATGTCAGACATGATGGGTCGGGTCCTCTTTAGGTTTTGATCCGAAGCGATTTTCGGTGCCGGCGATGAGGCGGCGGATGTTGGCGTGATGCTTGGCGACGATGAGGAGTGAGGCCATCGACATGAAGGTCAGGGCGAGCCAGGCGTGTCCGTATTCGTGCATAAGCCAGGTGAGAACGGGGAAGGCCGCGACGGCGACGATCGATCCTAAAGAAATATAGCGGAAAGCGATCACGACGATGAAGAAGATGGCGGCTGCGAGCAGCACAGCTTTGGGGGCGATGACGACGAAGGAGCCGAGGCCGGTGGCAACGCCCTTGCCGCCTTTGAAGTTGAGCCAGATGGGAAAGATGTGTCCGGCGACAGCGAGGAGTGCGGCGAGAGACATGCTGCGGTACGGGGTGATTCCGGTGCCCATGAGGCCGGAGAATGCGTAGCCGATGGCGACGGCGGCGGATCCTTTGAGCGCGTCGAGGAGGAGCGTGAGGACGCCGAGCACGGGGGATTTGCGGGAGACGTTGGTGGCACCGATGTTGCCGCTGCCGGATAGGCGGACGTCTTCGCCGCGGAAGATGCGGACGAGGAGATAGCCGAAGGGGATGGAGCCCAGGAGATAGCTCGCGACGATGGTGAGAAGGATCGACACGGAATTGAGTACGACTCGGTAATCTAACACGCTAGTGCTGGGCTGCGTGGTTTGGCTGAAAAAGGCAAGATCATCGCAAAGGGCGCTAAGGATTCGCGAAGGCCGCTAAGAAGACAGAGGTGGAAACTCCTATCGGAGTTTTTGGTTGCGTCGGCGTATGCGGGGTCCTTCGCTTCGCTCAGGATGACAGGGTTAGCTGGGAGCTAATAGCTAGCGTACGAACTCTAGCGGGAACGCGGATAGCTTGGTGTAAGTCGATCCTTTTGGGGACAAGCGGCTTTGGTACAGGAAAAATTCTCGGGGTGTCATTATTCCGAACTCAGGCGTTGGGGCAGAGCTGCGAGTTTTTCCTGGAGATGCTGGAAGGTGCGGTTTGGCGCGTCGTTCTTGTGGCGGCGTGGGGAGCCGGAACCGCTCGAGCCGCGCGCCAGCGTCAGGTGCGGGCTGTAGGGGCGGTCTTCTTTTGGGATGCCTAGCGCGGCCGTGGTGGCGTCGATTGTCGCGGCTAGCGCGGGGAGTTCGGGGCCGGCGTCCATGCCGATCCAGAAGACACGGGCGGATTTCGCGGTGGGGAAGAAACCGTATCCCCTGACATGGATTTGCGGCGGTCGTGCGGTGATGGTGGAGAGAGAATGTTTCAGTTGGTCGAGGGCGTCGTTGGGATATTCGCCGATGAATTTCAGGGTGACGTGGAGGGAGTCGAGAGGCATCCAGCGGGCGTCGGGGGCGAAGGGGCGGACGCCGTCGAGGAATGTGGAGATGCGGTCGCGGATTGCGTCGGGGAGGTCGAGGGCGAGGAAGAGGCGCATAAAGATAGCTGTGAGCTATGAGTTGTGAGCGATGAGCGATGAGCGATGAGCGGCGAGGAATGGCACATGCCGGTCGGCCTGTCGAAGATCCCCACTTCTCGCGCAAAGAACGCGCGAGAAATAAGGCACCCGCGATTCTTATTTTTCTTTTGTGGGCGTCGTCCATGGGGGCTCAGTGTCATTTCTCACAGCTCACAGCTCATTGCTCATTGCTTTTCACATCAGTTTTTTTCTCACCATGTCCAGGGCCATGGTGCTGGCGAAGCGGCGGATTCGTTTGCGGTCGCCGGGGAAATTGCGCTGGACTACTTCTGTGCCGGTGTCGCTGGCTACGGCGTGGAAGACCAATCCCACGGGCTTTTCTGGCGTGCCTCCTGCGGGGCCGGCTACGCCGGTGATGCCGACGCCTAGCGTGGATTCGCAGCGATAGCGGATGCCTTCGGCGAGGGCGGCGGCGACTTCGCGGCTGACGGCGCCGTGGCGGTCGATCATTTCGGCGGGGACTCCGGCTAATTCTGTTTTCAGATTGTTGGAGTAGACGACGGCGCCGCCGAGAAAATATCTGGAGCTGCCGCCGATGGAGGTGATGCGTTCGGCGAGCAAGCCTCCGGTGCAGGATTCGGCGACGGCGAGAGTGGCGTTGCGCATCTGCAGCCAGTAGCCGACGATCTGCTCGAGCGATTCGCCGTTGCGGGAGTAGACGGCGTCGTCGAGTTCGTCTTCGACCACGCCGGCGACTTCGTCGACGCGGCGCTGGGCGGCGTCCTGTGTGGCGGCGCGGGTTGTGAAGTGGAGTTCGATTTCTCCGGCGCCAGCGAGGATAGTGGTGTCGACGTCGGTGTATCGCTTGTAGATTGGTGCAACGCGGGCGTCGACGGCGGACTCGCCGAGCATCGCAACTTTCAGAGTCCGGGTCACGAGGAATGCGGGCGGAACTTTGGCGCGCAGGCGCTCGCGAACTTCGTTCTCGAAGAGGCCTTTCATTTCGAATGGCGGGCCGGGGAGCAGGACGATGATGTGTTCGCGTCCGTCGAACTGGCCGCTGAGCCATTGTCCAGGGGCGGTGCCGTTGGGATTGGGGAGGACGGTGGCGCCTTCGATGACGTCGGCTTGCTTGGCGTTGTTGGGGGCCATTTTCCATCCGCGGGAGGCGAAGCGTTCTTCGAGGCGGGTGAGGACTTCGGGGTCGCGGGCGAGTTTCAGGCCGAGGGCTTCGGCGACGGCTTCGCGAGTGAGGTCGTCTTCGGTGGGGCCAAGGCCTCCGCTGAAAATGAGGATGTCGGAGCGGAACAGGGCGTGTTGGGCGGCGGCGACAAGGTGGCGAAGATTGTCGCCGACGATGCTTTTGAAAATGACGTCGACGCCGAGCAGGTTGAGTTGCTCGGTGAGGTAGAGCGAGTTGGTGTCCATGCGGTATGGGGTGAGGAGTTCGGATCCTACCGCGATGATTTCGGCGTGCACGAGGGAAGTTTAAATGAAAACGCAGAGTACGCGGGGGACGCGGAGGATTTGGGGGAGTCGGCGTATCTGGGTATGGGCGGATGCAAGAGCGCTCACCACGGGGAGCACAGAGGAGCACGGGGAGGTGCAGAGTGGGCGTCGGCTGTGGGCTCGTGGTGAGGGGAAGCAGGTTCCTCGCTTTGCTCGGAATGACAACATCTTAAGTTTAGTCGACGAAAATCAGAGCTCGGAACGACAACCTCTTTATCGGGACGAGGACGGCGATCACTCCGGGAGGAGCGGGTGGCCTGCGATATTCCAGGAGAGGTGGTGGACGGCGCTGGTGGTGGAGAGGATTACGGAGCGGCCGGGGGCGAAGGCTAGTCCGACCAGACCTTGGCCGGCCACTTCCAGATTCGCTTTGGCGTCGGGGGTGAGCTTGACGATGCCGCGTTTGCCGGCGAGGGAGGCGGCTACGTAGAGGTTGCCGTCGACGTCGAAGGCGAGGCCTTGCGGGCGTCCTAGGCCTTTGAAGAATGTGGTGACGGTGCCGTTGGGATCGATTTTGTGAACGCTGTCGAAACTGGAAGTGGTGGGTCCGGTGACGAAGAGATCTCCTTGCGGGCTGAAGGCGAGATGGTAGGCGGAGACGCTGGGCTCGAGTGTGGCGAAGACGAAGACTTGCTGATCGGGGGCGATCTTGAAGATGGTGCCGCTGCGGTCGCCGACGTAAAGATTCTGCTCGCGATCGAAAGCGATTCCGGTGGCGACGCCCATTCCTTCGGCATAAGTGGTCATGGTGCCGTTGGGCGCGACGCGGTAGACGGCGCCGTCGAAGCGGGAGGAGACATACATCTGTCCCTGGGGATCGAAGGCGATGGAGGTGGCGTTCATCAATTCCTGAACGAAGGGCTTGACGACGTAGTTGGTGTCGATCTTGAAGACGGCGACGGGAACTTTCTGGCCGCGCGATCCGGAGAACGTGACGTAGATGTTGCCGGAGGGATCGAGGGCGGGATTGGTGACGGGATGAAGATTTTCGGCGATGGGGACGCCGACCTTGACGGTTTGCGGATTGCTGACGTGGCCGTCGGCGGCGACGACGACTGGTCCGGAGATTGCGCCTTCGGGGACGCGCGCGATGAGAAAAGAGTCAGAGCTGACGACGAGGGATCCTTCGACTTCGCCGAACTGGACTTTGGGACGGTGCAGGTCGGGCGGGCGGAGGCCGGAGCCGGTGATGCGGATCTCGCCTCCGGCAAGAGCGAGCGACGGCACGACACTTTCAATGCGCGGCGAACCGTTCACGTTTTTCTTGCCCAGGATGCGGTCGGAGAATCCCATTTGAGTCGTGAGTCCTGAGTTGCGAGTCCCGAGTCGAGGTGAAGTTTTCTCGGGGGTCGCGACTTCTTACTATCTTAGTAGACCAGAGTGCAGGAGAAGTTGCATTACGGCCAGAGCGTAAAGTCCCGCAGCGACGTCGTCGAGCACGATTCCAGTGCCCTCGGGAAGTTTCTCGAGTTGGCGCACGGGTGGCGGTTTGACGATGTCGAATGCTCGAAAAAGTATAAAACCCGCGAGGAAAGTTTTCCATGAGAGGGGCGCGGCAATGAGGGCGATGAGCTGTCCGGCGACTTCGTCGATGACGACGAATTGGGGATCTTTTGTGGCGTAGGCGCGGGAGACTTGGGTGGCGGCGGGGATGCCGATGAGCGTGACGAAGAGCGCGAGGGCGATGGCGACGGGGGTGCGGAGCGCGGGCGGGAGGGCGTAGGCGAGGGCGGCCCAGAGGAGGACGGTGGCGGCGGAGCCCCAGGTGCCGGGGCCGGGGTGGAGATGGCCGATGCCGAAGAAGGTGGCGGTAAGGGTGGACCAGAGGGGGGCTGGTTGAGGGGAATCCCCGGGAGCAGTCACGATTCGTCCTCGGAGTTTTCGGGAGGGGTTTCCTGAATTAGTTCTTCGGCGTCAGTTACCGGGGAGGATATTACATACTGGCCGCTGGCCCATTTGCCGAGGTCGATCAGGCGGCAACGGTCGCTGCAGAAGGGGAAGTCGGGGTCAGTGTTCTTGACTGACTTTTTGCAGATGGGGCAACGGAGTTTCAGGGCGCGGGGGCGGGGCATGATGCTCCTGATTGTAGAAGGAAGATTTCAGATTGCAGATTGAAAATCTTGGCCTTCTCCAGATATTAGAGGATTTTGGCTACCAGGTCGTAGTCATGGGATTCGGTGATTTCGCAGCGGTAGAAGCGGCCGGGCTGCGGGGTTTGGTCTTCGGGAAACTCGTTGACGAAGACTTTGCCGTCGATTTCGGGGGCGTGCATTTGGGTGCGGCCTTCGAGGAGTAGGTCGGTTTCTTCGGACTCGCCTTCGAGGAGGAGATCGAATTCGTGGCCGACCAATGATTTCTTCTTTTTCTTGCTGATCTGGCGCTGGATGGACATGAGGTGCTTGCGGCGGCGTTCGATTTCGCGCGGGGACAATTTCTTTTCTAAGGCGTAGGCTTGCGCGCCGTCCTGATCGGAGTAGGCGAAGGCGCCCATCCAGTCGAACTGGGCCTCGCGGACGAAGTCGCAGAGTTCTTCGAATTCTTTTTCCGTTTCGCCGGGGAATCCGACGATGAATGAGGTGCGGAGAGTGAGGTCGGGGATGGTGCGGCGCATTTTGGAGATCGACTTCAGAAAGACATCGGCGCCGCCGCCACGCTTCATGCGCTTCAGGACTGAGGCGGAGGCGTGCTGCAGGGGGACGTCCATATAGGAGCAGATTTTTTCGTGCTGCGCGATGGTGTCGAGGAGCTTGCCGGTGATTTTGTTGGGATAGGCATACAAAAAGCGCACCCAGCGCAGGTCTTCGATGGCGGCGAGCTTTTCGAGGAGCAGGGCTAAGCCGTCTTTGAGGCCGAAGTCTTCGCCGTAGCAGGTTGTGTCCTGACCGATGAGGGTGATTTCGCGGACGCCCGATTGCGCGAGGCGTTCGGCTTCGGCGACTACGGATTCGAAGCGGCGCGAGCGGAACTGTCCGCGGAGTTGAGGGATGATGCAGAAGGTGCAGGGATGATCGCATCCTTCAGCGATTTTGATGTAGGCCATGTGGCCGGGCGTCGCGAGAATGCGGGGCGTGGTTTCGTCGTAGAGGTAATTGGGGAGATCGCTGACGGACCCATCCCAGTTCTCGCGGGAGAAGCGGCCTTGCGCGGCGCGGGCGTCGCCTTCGGGGCGCGAGGGAAGCACGACGAACGGAGACTCGCTGCGGGCGGGCGCAGGAGCGATGCCGGCGGCGGCAAGAATGTTTTCGAGTTCTCCGGTGCCGACTACGGCGTCGACTTCGGGGATATCTTTGCGAATCTGGTCGCGGAAGCGTTCGACCAGGCATCCAGCGACGACGAGTTTTTTCGCTTTGCCGCCGGTTTTGTAGGCGGCCATTTCGAGGATGGTGTTGACGGATTCCTGCTGGGCGCTCTCGATAAACGAACAGGTGTTGACGACGATGACGTCGGCGTCTTCGGCGCGGCGGGTGAGTTCGGCTCCGGCGCGGGCGAGGAGGCCCATCATGACTTCGCTGTCGACGAGGTTCTTGGGGCAGCCTAGGCTGACGAAGCCGACTTTCTGGGGCGCCGCTTTCTCTGATTTGAGATCTGGGGACGCGTTAACAGTGAGATCCGTTACAGGCATGCAATCCTTCTATTTTAGCATCTTGGGGTAGAAGCGTGATCGCAAAGGACGCGAAGAAAATCCGCAAAGGACGCGAAGAAGAGCGGGGGTAGTATTTTGGGGTCGGGAGCGCGACATCTGGTGTCGGTATGGGTTGGAGTGGGGTGGGCGGATTTGAGGGCGCGCTGCGGGGGGAACGGGGGAGCCGGCTGTTAGCTCGTGGTGAGGAGAAGCAGGTTCCTCACTTCGTTCGGAATGACAAGAGTTTTTGTCGATATGACAAAGAGCTTTTTGTTCGGAATGACAAGGAGTTTTTCGTGGTTAAGAAAAGCAGGTTCCTCACTTCGTTCGGAATGACAAGAGTTTTTTGTTCGGAATGACAAGGAGTTTTTTGTTCGGACTGACAAAGTGTTTCAGGCCCGTACTTGGTGGGGAATGACCAAGTATTTTTTGACGATGACAGCTTGCCTGCACTGCACGAGTTATGGAGCACCACGAAAGATAGTAGTTCGCGGGGTGTAAAACGGGGGTGTTGTGCTAGGCTAGACCTTACCGCCGTAACAATTTATGAACCACCTCGCAGGAGGGGAAATGTCTGGCAAACGATTTTGGATTGCTGTCCTGTGCGTAGCGGGTCTGCTGGCGGTTTCGGCGGCCGCGCAGGACGAGAAGAACGAACTGGGCGGCATCCTCGGGCGGACATTTATCAGCGACCAGGGTATAAAGGGCGCGACCTTTTTCGATCCGGTGATCCACTCGGGCGAAGGCCTGAGCTTTGATGTGGAGTATGGGCGGCGGATCTGGGTGGCGCCGATCTACTCGATTACCGGTGAAGCGGTAGTGATGTATAACCACGACGAGGATCTCAATGGCGGAGAGTACGGATCTTCGGTTGTGCCGACCGACTATAGCCAGCTGTTTGTGACGCCGGGAGTGCGGGCGAACCTGTTTCCGACGACGGCGGTTTCTCCGTGGGTGAGTCTGGGCGCGGGTTTTGGGCACTTTAGCGAGGGATCGCAACTGGTGTATGGCGGCACGAATCCTGGAAAGAACACCACCGGGTTTGTGCTGCAGGGCGGACTTGGGCTGGATGTGAAGGTGTGGCGGAAGTTGAGTATCCGCGGAGAAGTGAGAGATTTCTGGTCGGGTGAGCCGGATTTTCCGTTGGCGCCAACGGGGAAGACGCGGCAACATAATTTCTTTGTGGGTGGCGGAGCGTTCTGGCGGTTCTAGCGGTTTGAAATCTTAAAACGCAAAGGACGCTAAGGGTGCGCGAAGGACGCTAAGAAAAGCTCAGGTAGGAGACGCGTTAGCAGCGACCTCAAGTTAGCAGGCATCCCCTAGGGGATGCCGTTCTTTTTTGTGGCTGGATAACCCAGCGTTGGAAACGCTGGGCTATTTTCGGAGGTCCCTGGGGGACATGGTTTTCTTCGTCGTTTTGAGTCGGCACCGTAATTTCTTGAAAGCCTCCTCGGGTTCGAGCGTTCGGAAGAATCTTAAAACGCAAAGGACGCGAAGGGCGCTAAGAAGAGGCGCCGGCTCGTTGCTTTGTGCTTACTTATACTTCACTTCGAGCGCGTCGCGGTTTCTACTTCTTCGTAGAGCTCGGGGAGGCGCTGGGCGTCGTCGGCGGAGTTGCCGAAGCGGGCGGATTCGTAGACTGTGGTGAAGCGCGCTACCGGAGTTCGAAGGCGGGCGTCTTCGATTCGCTTGACGAATTCCTGAGGGGTTTGCGCAGGCGGTTTCTGCACGCCGCGTCTGGCCAAGGTGCGGGACATGCGTTCGTACCACATGGCGGCGGCCTGTTCCGGGGAGCGTTCGGGATGGGCGCGGAGCCGGCGCTGGTGAAGAACGCGAAGGATGCGGCTGACATTTCCTAAAATCAACAGCATGATCGCGATTCCCACGCCTAAGATCGCCCATCTGCCGGGCGAATGTTCGACGCGATCCTGACTGCGGCGGGCCCACTTCAACATTGCTTCATAGTGATCGCGAGCCCAAGCGCGCGCGCCTTCCCAGAGTCCGCGCGTGCTGCTTACTGCGGCCTGGCCGAGCATGTACTGGTGGGAGGCGTCGTAGCTGACGACCCAATCGCGCCAGAACGAGGCCATGGCGTCGACGTAGAGGGCAACGCGTTCCCAACCTTGCGGAGTTCCTCCATTGCCGGCAGGAGTGGGATCGAAAGTCTGCCATCCATAGCCGGGGAAGTAGGCCTCGACCCAGGAGTGGGCGTCTTTGGCGCGGACGACGTAGTTTCCGGTGAGGTCGTTGAACTCGTCGGTGCGGAATCCATTGACCACGCGGGAGGGGATGCCGAGCGTGCGCAGCATGACGGCCATGGAGGAGGCGAAATATTCGCAGTGCCCTTGCTTGCGCTCGAAGAGGAAATTCGCGATGGGATCTTTCACCGGGCCCTGAAGAAGTTGCAGCGTGTAACCGTAGTGGGTGCGGAGATGATTCTCAAGCGCGGCGGCTTTGTCGTAGTTGGTCTTGGCGGAGGCGGTGACCTGAGAGGCGAGTTGCGTGACGCGGGGATCGACCGCGGGCAGTCGCAGATACACGCGCGAGATTTGCGGGGGATAGTTTTGTGCTGCGCTACGCAATTCAGCGGCGGAGGGGATGGCGATATCGGAGTCGGCCTCGTAGCGGCTGATGGCGCGTTGGGTGTCGAAGTTGTAGACGGCCCCGGCGGAATCGGCGGCGAGCAGGCGGTAATCTCCACTGACGCTATCAGCCCAGGGCGCGAGGAAGAAGACGTTGGTGCCGATGGGCTCCATTAGAACGCGATAGTGAATCATCTGCTCTCGGGCCGGGCTCGGAGTGAAGGAAGACTCCATGTACGAGTTTTGAAATCGTGGAATCGTAAAGCTATTGTCGGGCTGGCGGGTGAGGACGAATTGCTCGCGGGAGTTCGACCAGGAGTGTCCGTCGAAGCGAGAGAGGGCGACGCCGCGCCAGTGCAGGTCGTAGCGGCCGATGGTGTCGCCGTCGATCTGGATGTGCATGACGACGGCGTTTGATTGCTGAAGCTGGCCAATCTGTCCGAGTTGCACGTGATCGCTGAAGCCGGAGGAGAAATCGGTGCCGAAGGAATATCCGCCGAGGTAGCCGGCGGACATGCGAGGCATGAGGAAGAAGACCGCGGTGCCGGAGATAAGGATCATCAGCAGCAAGGCGGGGGCTATGCGGGCGAGCGAGAAGGCGAGATGGCGATGCTCTTTGGGATCGCTGGAATGACGGGCCTGCACGCTGGCAGCGTGGGCGGAGCGGCGCATTTCCATCAGAACAAAAGTGATGACGGCCATCAGGATGAAGGCCGCGAATGAAAACAGGAAGACGCTGTCGACGGTGAGGACGGCCGAGGCGAGAATCATGAGGAAGGCGAGGATGGCGAGGGTGATGTGGTCGCGATCCTTGCGAAGCGAGAACGAGCGAATGACTACGCCGAATAACGCGAGGTGCACGGTGGCGGGCAAGAAGCTGCGCGAGAAAACGAAATAGTCCGCGGCGAAGAAGATGAAGTAGAGGAAGGTGAGCGGGGTGGTCCAGCTCTCGGAGATGACGACGTGCTTGCGCTTGGCGAGAAAATATCCGCGGGCGGCGAGGGCCGCGCCTACGAGGAGGATGGAGGGTGTGTCGACGCCTCCAGTGCTGGCCAGGGTTCCAAAGCCGGTTAGCACTAAGAGATAGAGCGACACCTCGAAGTAATAGTCGATGGCCTTGGTTAGGGGAATTGCGGCGGGATGGGAGGAGTGGGTGGCCATGGATCGCTGGTTGCTATTGTTCGATAATGCGCGCGAGAAGGGAAGGGTTGGGGAGGGGAAATTTGCACCGAAGGTCACTTCCGTTCATAGCCGGAAATCAAAATCCCCACCCTGTCCCGCCAAAAAGCGGCGGGACAAGAGTGGGGCACCCACCGGGACAACAGTTTCGGAATGCTAGAATGATCCAGGTCAGGCATCGGTCTTACGCGACGTACTCCCGCCAACCCCGCCAGGTCCGGAAGGAAGCAACGGTAACGGGCTCTTGCGAGTGCAGTAGGTCCCCGGTGCCTGGCTTATTTTTTTCCACAGCTGCTGAGTAGTCCGCATCCCTCTGATTACCAGGAATTACATTTTCTTTACGACTCTTTGCGCAAGAATCGGGTGTTTGTGCGTCCAATGGGTAAGACGAAATCGTTGGACGGCAATTTTTTATACCCAAGGAGAATCATGAAGAGTCCGAGTATTGTTCCATCCCGCGCGCCGAATGTGACGATTCGCGTATCTGGAAAACTGTTTGAAGGGCACTTGCTGTATCTGGATCAACTGGTGAAATCGGCTGCGGAGTGCGGATTGTGGCCGATGCTGAATCTGGCGCATCTGGAAGAGGTGGATCAGGCGGCGGTGTTGTATTTGAGGGATGGAGAGGATCGTGACTTTGGGATTGTGGGGTGTCCGGCGTTTGTGCGGGAGCGGGTGGAGCGGGAGAGGCAGCGGAAGGCGGCTTGAGGTGTCGGGTGTGGATGGGTGCAGGGGCGCGAGACGCCCCCGCGACAGCCGGCGGGACCCTTCGACTTCGTCTCAAGGGCAGGCTGCCGGCGCTACGGAGAGACGCGGGGTACTCTCGCTTGCCGTGTAATTTACTGGGACGCCGCTTGGGTGATCTTGGTGCTTCTTAAGTGAATCTGGTTAGACATTCTGCTCCTAATCCTTGAGAATATTGGGTTTCGTATCAGGAGCCCCTCATTGACTAACCGCGTCCGCGCGAAGATCAGCGCTCTCGGGACTTACCTTCCGCCACGAGTTCTTACCAACGCCGACCTGGAGAAAATGGTCGACACCACCAACGAATGGATCATGGAGCGCGTCGGGATCCGCGAGCGGCATCTCGTCGACAAGGGCGTGGCGGCCAGCGATCTGGCGGTTGCAGCCGTGAAGAATTTGCTCGAATCGCACCCATTTGATTTGCAGGAAGTGGATTTGATTGTGGTGGGGACGGTGACGCCGGACATGATGTATCCGTCGACGGCGTGCCTGGTGCAGCACAAGTTGGGGATTGCGGAGACGTGGGGATTCGACGTGTCGGCGGGGTGTTCTGGATTTCTTTATGCGCTGAATACTGGCGTGAAGTTTGTGGAGTCGGGACAGTACAAGAAAGTGCTGGTGATTGGGAGCGACGTGAATTCGTCGATGACCGACTATACCGACCGGGCGGTGTGCATTATTTTTGGCGATGGAGCGGGAGCGGTTTTGCTGGAGCCTTCGGAAGATGAGGCGGGCGTGATTGATCATGTGGCGCAGATCGAGGGCGTGGGCGGGCAGTATTTGTATATGCCGGGCGGGGGGAGTTTGCATCCGGCGACGCATGAGACGGTCGATCAGAAAATGCATTATATCCATCAGGATGGGAAGAATGTCTTCAAGTATGCGGTGAAGAAGATGGCGGAGATGACGGAGCGCATCCTGGAGAAGAATCAGCTGACGGGGAAGGATGTGGATTGCTTCATCGCGCACCAGGCGAACCGGAGAATTATCACGGCGACGGCGGACCGGCTGGGGATGCCGCTGGAGAAGGTCGTCATTAATATCGATCGCTACGGGAATACGACGGCGGGGACGATTCCGATTGCGATGCGGACGGCGATTGAAGAGGGCAGATTGAAGAAGGGCGACTTGCTGTTGATTGCGGCGGTGGGGGCGGGATTTACTTCTGGGGCGTCGTTGTTGCGGTGGGCGTTTTAAGAGCGGGCGTCGGACCTTGGACCTCGGACCTCGGACAAAACCATGCACCACGGGGGACACGGGGGATCACGGGGGACAGACCCGAACAGTTTTCGTGATGCGTTAGACATTCTTCTTCTAATCCTTCAAAATACTTGGGCTCACCGAACTTAAGAACACTCAGGGAGTTCTTGTTGACGAAACCGATTCGCGCCAAAATCAGCGCTCTGGGCACGTACGTGCCGCCTCGCCTGCTTACCAACGCCGACCTGGAGAAGATGGTCGATACCAATGACGAGTGGATCATGGCGCGGGTGGGGATCCGCGAACGACATATTGTGGAGAAAGGCGTGGCCACAAGCGATCTGGCGGTTGAGGCCGCGAAGAAGGCCTTAGCGCAGCGCGGGCTGGCGGCCACCGATATTGAGGTGATCATTGTGGGGACGGTGACGCCGGACATGTTTTTTCCGTCGACGGCTTGCGTGGTGCAGAACAAGTTGGGGGCGACGGGAGCGTGGGGATTCGACTTGTCGGCGGCATGCTCGGCCTTTGTGTATTCGGTGCAGGTGGGAGCGCAGTTCATTGCGAATGGGGTGCACAAACGCGTGCTGGTGATTGGGTCGGACGTGATGTCGTCGATCATTGACTACGCCGACCGCGCAACGTGCGTGATTTTTGGAGATGGTGCGGGCGCGGCGCTTCTGGAACCGGCGGAAGATGATTCGGAGGGGCTGATCGACTTTATTCACGAAGTCGACGGATCGGGCGGGCAGTTTCTCTATATGCCCGGCGGCGGCAGCCTGAATCCGACGAGCAAAGAAACGATCACGAAGAGAATGCATTACGTGCATCAGGACGGGCAGCAGGTTTTCAAGTTTGCCGTCCGCAAGCAGACTGAACTGTGCCAGAAGTTGCTGGAACGGAATGGGCTGAAGGGATCGGACATTGATGCGTTCATTCCACATCAGGCGAATCTGCGGATCATCAATGCGACTGCCGAGCGGCTGGGGCTGCGGCCGGAGGCGGTGGTCATCAATATCGATCGCTATGGCAATACCACGGCGGGAACGATTCCGCTGGCGATGAATACGGCGATCGAGCAAGGCAAGCTGAAGAAGGGAAGCCTGGTGATGATGGCTTCGGTGGGGGCGGGATTCACGATTGGGGCGGCGTTGATGCGGTGGGCATTTTAGGGGCGGTACTCAGTACGCGGTACTCGGTACTCAGTTTGGACCTTCGGCATTCGATTTCAGTTCTCCTCATTTGGGCTCGCAGTTATGACCTCGGTAACTTCCGGGCAGCGCAATTCGATGGCAGGGCTGTGGACGAGGCTGTTATTGTTCAGGCACGTTCGCCCCACGTAGGGATGCCGGCGGGCGTGCAAGCCATGATGCGCAATCTCTGCTGCTGTGTTCTGTTGGCTCTGTGTGCGGTTGGAATGGCCGCGCAGCAGGGCGATGCTCGAGAGAGCAAACTGATGGTTCTCGAACGTATGTGGAATGAAGCGCAGGTGAATCGCGATGCGGCCGCTCTCGACGCGCTGGTTTCGATGCGGTTCGTGAACACGGAGTGGGACGGCGAGCTGAGCAACAAGCAGGAATTTCTGGCCGACATCCGAGACCCGCGGTTCAAGCCGACCACGTTGAATATTCAAGAAGTGAAAATGAATTTTTTCGGCGACACGGCGGTGGTCACCGGGATTTATCACGCACAAGGTTCCTACCAGGGGAAGTCCTACGATCACGTTGGACGATTTACCGACACGTGGGTGCTGGAGTCGGGCAGGTGGCAGTGCGTGGCCAGCCATACCAGCCTGATCAAGAAGTGAAGACGAATCAGTTTTCTTCCTGAAGTGTCTGCGGTTATAAGCTCATAAAAACTTTTTATGCGGAAATCCGCGTCGGGAGCGGATGGCGATGATCTAATCCGGTCTTAGGTGTTGGGTCTTGGGTGTTAGGTTTTGCGGTTCAGCGTGTGGCGCTCGCTATGACCTAAGATCTAAGACCGCGCAGCGAAAGCATGAATCCTGCTTCCCCAGCTCGTGCATGGAAAGTGCTGCTTGCCTTCTCCATTATTTATTTCGTGTGGGGATCGACATTTCTGGCGATCCGGGTGGGAGTGCGCGAGGTTCCTCCGTTTCTGCTGGCGGGGATGCGGTTTCTGGTGGCGGGAGCCGTTTTGTGCGCATGGATGCGCGTGCGTGGGACGGCGTCACCAACGGCACGCGAGTGGGGCGGGGCGTCGTTTCTGGCGGTGCTGATTTTCGTTTTGGATTACGGGTTGCTGTTCTGGGCGGAGCGGCGGGTGCCGTCGGGGGTTGCAGCGGTGATGATGGCGACGATTCCAGTGTTCATGGCGCTGGCGGAAATTATCTTTCTGCGCACGCAACGGTTGACGCTGCGGCTTGCAGTGGCGCTGGTGGTCGGGATGTGCGGCGTGGGCGTGCTGGTGGGGCGTTCGGTGAGTTTGGGCGGAGCGGCGGTCGATACGGCTGGCGCGTGCGCGTTGATTGTGGCGGCGATTAGTTGGTCGGTGGCAGCGTCCCTCAGCCGGAAGATGCCCTTGCCGGAGTCGAAGGCGATGAGTTCGGGAGCGCAGATGCTGGCGGGGGGAGTGTTGTTGACTCTGACGGCGGCGCTGCTGGGAGAGTTTCGGGGATTCCGCGTGCAGGCGGTGTCGCGTGAGGCGTGGCTCGCACTGGCATATCTGATCGTGGCGGGATCGATTATGGGATTCACCGCGTACGTGTGGCTCATTCATCACGAATCGCCGACGAAGGTGGGGACCTATGCGTATGTGAATCCGGTGGTCGCGGTGCTGGTGGGATATTTTCTGGGCGGAGAGGCGCTGGGTCCCCGGACGATTCTAGGGACGGCGCTGGTGCTGGTGAGCGTGGTGGTGATTACGACGATGGGGCAGGGAAAGGAATCGTCTGGAGAGAGAATCACTATCATGGGATCTAACGCGGAAATCCCAGATCCTTAAGGCTTGGCCCTTGCGACGCCCGAAAATCTTGAATAGACTTCTAATCCGAAAACGCGGCACGAGTTCATGAGGACGAGGTTCACCGCGAAGGAACGCGCATGACCGACAATTTATTCGTGTGCTTGGTTTTGCTACTCGCGATGCCGCTGCTAGCGCAGGATACTCGGAAAGACCTCACTCTGAGCGACAGGTCCAACGTTTCGACTAAAGACGTATCGAACTCGCTCAAGAAAGATTGCCCAAACGTCAACATTGTCAAAGATGCGGACAAGGGCGACTTTGTGCTTGACGCAGTCAGGACGAAAAGCCGGCAAGGTATTGGGATCGTTCCAGAAAACAGCTTCGACCTAATACTTTCAGACCGGGATGGCAAACTGGTCCGAAGCGCTCTGGACCGCAGTTCGCTCGGCAGCGCCGCCAAAGACATTTGCCACGCGATAAAGACAGCCGTCGTTATGGAGGTTGTGGACATGCAGACCTTAACGCAATCCAGTGATGCGCGCGGCGACTCGAGCGGGGGAGTAGCAGCGGCAGTAGTGAACGGCACAACGGGAAGAAGAACACACACAGACAGCTCTAGCTTATACGTCATCGTCAATGGCGAACACGCTTTGTTGGACTGCTATGAGCGCCGTACGGGCTGCGCTACGATCGGTCCTGGCAAGTACTACGGGGAAAGCGATGGCGATGGCATTTGGGTGGACTATCAGATGCCAATCACCCACAAACAGATGCGCAATCACTATAAGATTGCAGGGAGTTGGTAGGGGCTCTTCTCCAAAACGCTTGAGTATCGCGGTCCCTCTTACTTTGTTTTCGCAATTTCCGAATTGGCGTCATCCCGAAGTCCCCGCGTTTTCTCCAGCGGGGCGAGGGATCTCGCGGGGACTTGCGGCTTATAGATGTCGCTCCATCGTTCCGCAAGATCGTCCCAGTGCGGATTCATCGACTCGATGAGCTTTATCTTCTTGCTGCGGCGCCAGCCTTTGATTTCCTTCTCGCGATCGATCGCTGCATCTGGATAGAAAAAGCATTCGTAGTAGGCGAGACGCGTCAGGTTGTATCGGCTGGTGAAACCGGGAACGAGTTTGTTTTTGTGTTCGAAGACGCGGCGAGTGAGGTTGCCCGTCACGCCGGTGTACAGGACATGAGAGCGGGGACGGTTCGTCATGATGTAGACATAGAATCGCTTGGGTCGGCGCATGATGCCGTTTTAGCATTCGACGGTGGCGCGCGTCTGTGACGGATGAACATTGGGCGTGATTCCGCCTGTGGATGAAGTGTTCGTTGTGCGCGCGAGATCCCTCGGCCCGCCGGAGAGGACGCGGGCCTTCGGGATGACGCCATCGCCGTTCCTCATGGCGCTGGGTCAGGCCGAGTGAGCCAACTTACGGGTGCGTCATCTTTTCTGGTTTCACAAGCTGATCGAATTCCTCGCCCGTCAGGTGTCCCAGCTTCACCGCTGCCTCACGCAGACTTGAGTGTTCGACATGGGCGGTGTGGGCGATCTTCGCAGCGTTGTCATATCCAACTTTCGGCGCTAACGCCGTGACCAGCATCAGGGAATTCTTCACGTAGGAGTCGATTTTGGCGCGATCGACTTCGATTCCTTTCAGCATGTATTCGACGTAGCCGTGGCAGGCGTCGGTGATGAGCGTGACGGAGTGCAGAAAGTTGTAGATGATGACGGGCTTGTAGACGTTCAGTTCGAAGTTGCCCTGGGAGCCGGCGAATCCGACGGCGGCGGTTGCTCCGTGAACCTGCACGCAGACCATGGTCATGGCTTCGCACTGCGTGGGATTGACTTTGCCGGGCATGATGGAGGAGCCCGGCTCGTTCTCTGGGATGATGAGTTCGCCGAGGCCGCAGCGCGGGCCGGAGGCGAGCCAGCGAATGTCGTTGGAGATTTTCATCAGCGAGGCGGCGAGGGTTTCCATGGCGCCTTGCGCGAAGACGATTTCATCGTGCGCTGAGAGGGCGGCGAATTTGTTGCCGTGCGAGCGGAAGGGAAGGCCGGTAAGTTCGGCGACCTTCTTGGCGGCGCGTTCGGCGAATTCGGGGTGCGTGTTGAGTCCAGTGCCGACGGCAGTGCCTCCGATGGCGAGGTCGTAGAGGCCGCTCAGCGCCTGTTCGAGGCGGTGGATGTCGCGTTCAAGAAGGCTCGCCCATCCTCCGAACTCCTGGCCGACGGTGAGCGGGACGGCGTCCTGCAGGTGGGTGCGGCCGATCTTAACGACGTCATTGAATTCTTTGGCTTTGGCGGCGATCGCGTCGTGTACGGTTTTGATGGCTGGGATCAGCGCGTTCTTGACGCGGTCGGCGGCAGCGATGTGCATGGCTGCGGGAAAGGTGTCGTTGGAGGATTGCGACATGTTGACGTCGTCGTTGGGATGGATGGGCTTTTTCGAACCCATCATTTCTCGTCCAAGCGGGCCGCCGGCGATTTCGATGGCGCGGTTGGAGATGACTTCGTTCACGTTCATGTTGGTCTGGGTGCCGCTGCCGGTCTGCCAGATGCGGAGCGGGAACTGATCGTCGAGTTTGCCGGCGATGACTTCGTCGGCAGCCTGCACGATGAGTTTCGCTTTGTCGGCAGGGAGTTTGCCGAGATCCTGATTGACGAGCGCGCAGGCTTTTTTGAGCGTGCCGAAGGCGTGGATGAGTTCGGGCGGCATGGTGTCGCGTCCAATGTTGAAGTGGAGGAGCGAGCGCTGCGTCTGGGCCCCCCAGTAGACGTTGGCGGGGACTTCGATTTTGCCCATGCTGTCGGATTCGGTGCGGGTGCGAACGGCGGGTTCGGCAAGAGTGGACATGAGAGCTCCTGAGGCGCGCGGAGAGATGAAGGCAACTGAAAATTATAGCTCTTTGTTCGAGCAGATTTGGCGTTTACCGGGCCGCGTTTACTGCTTGACGTTAAACGCTATACATAATACGATGAAAGTGTGATCAGGTCATTCCGCTGCGCGGAGACCGAGCGACTTCATCGGCGGCTTCCGAGCCGGCGCTTTCGGGCAATCGAACGAGTGGCCCGCCGCAAGCTCAGGCAACTGGATAGCGCCACTGAATTACGAGACCTCGCGGCACCGCCGGGTAACCGTTTGGAGGCGCTGCGCGGCGACCGGAAGGGACAACACAGCATTCGAATAAACGGCCAGTGGCGGGTCTGTTTCGTGTGGCGTGATGGAAACGCGTTTGATGTAGAGATCGTGGACTACCACTGAGTCGAGAATTATTACGGACTATTTTCTGAGGACCGACAACAGGAGCATCACAACGTGAGCAAGTCCCAAAAGCTACTTCCGGCAATTCATCCTGGCGAGATTTTGCGCGCTGAGTTTATGGAGCCGCTTCAGTTGAGCATGAACCGGTTGGCGCTCGAGCTGCGAGTGCCGGTTACGCGGATTGCGGAGATTGTTCACGAGCGGCGGGGAATCACTCCCGATACGGCGTTGCGCCTGGCGCGGTATTTCAATACGAGCGCTGCATTTTGGATGAATCTGCAGACCGCGTACGATCTGGAAGTCGCGCAAGAAAAATTGGCGCGCGTGATTGAACGAGAGGTTCGCCCTGCGGCGATGGCCGCGACGGCGGTTTCCTGAAATCTGGACTGCCTTTGCTCATGGAGGCGGGGGCGGGACGCCTCCGCGACAGCCGCCGGGACGGCGGCGCTACCTAAGATCTAATTCCCGCGTGCTAGAATCAACGGTTTCCGAGGGGCGTGATCCTTTGCCTCGGACTTCTCCGTTCCGATGCCCGAATTTCTTGCTGCTGAAGAACTCGCGACTTTGCCCAAGGCCAAGGCGATGGCTCGTCCGGAGATGAAGACGGACGTGTTGGTGATTGGCGCGGGGCCGACGGGGCTGGCGTGCGCGATTGAGGCGCAGAAGATCGGGCTGAAGGTCGTCGTGCTCGACAAAGGTTGCCTGGTGAACTCGCTGTATCACTATCCAGCGAACATGACTTTTTTCACGACGCCGGAGTTGCTCGAGATTGGCGACATTCCTTTTACGACTGCACTGCAGAAGCCGACGCGCGAAGAGGCGCTGGAGTATTACCGGAAGGTGGCCGAGCATTATCACGTCGATCTCCGCCAGTATGAGTGGGTGAAGACGGTGATGGGTGAGGACGGAAATTTCAGCATTACGGCGACCGACCGTGCGGGGCGGCCGCACGATTACCACACGAAGAAAGTCATCGTTTCGACGGGCTATTACGATCTGGCGAACCAGTTGGGCATTCCGGGTGAGGACTTGCCGAAGGTCTCGCATTATTATGGCGAGCCGCATCCTTATTACGACACGGATGTGCTGGTGATCGGGGGAAAGAATTCGGCGGCGATTGCGTCTCTGGATTTGTGGCGGCATGGGGCGCGGGTGACGCTGGTGCATCGCGAGCCTAACCTGCATCATCACGTGAAATATTGGATCAAACCTGATCTCGAGAACCGCATCAAGAATAATGAGATCGAAGCGTATTTCAGCAGCTCGGTGCAGGAGATTGGGATTGATCACGTTGTGGTGGTGACGCCTCGGGGGCCGATCCGGCTGAAGAATGATTTTGTGCTGGCGCTGATTGGGTACCATCCCGACTACGATTTTCTGCGCAGCATGGGGATTGAGCTGTCGGAGCAGCAGTGCAGGCCGGTGTGCGATCCGGTATCGCTTGAGAGCAATGTGCGGGGAATTTATGTTGCGGGCGTGATCGTCGCTGGATCGCGCACGAACGAGATCTTCATTGAAAACGGGCGTTTTCACGGCAAGCAGATCGCCGATGATTTGAGGCGCAAGCTGAAGTCTTAGGAAGGGAGCGCCGCCAGCAGCGCCTGAATGCGCGATTTCGCTTAGCTCCTACGCTATGCCTGAAGGTATAGCCTGATACGAATCGATATGCCTGACGGCATAGGCTGATACGAATCGCCGGTTTGTCTCGTAACTTCATCTCCTGATAGAAATCGCAAGCGCTCTTACCCCTGGGCACTCCTATGGAACTTGAACCGGAACAGGGAATGGTCTCCATTTCGTTTGGGTCTTACGCGCGGCTGGTGCGCGGGAACCGCAATTTCCGGCGGCTGTGGATGGCGCAGATCGTCAGCGAGATTGGGGACTGGTTCTACACGCTTTCCATCTACACGCTGCTGCTGCAATTCACCGGACATGCGAGTTCGGTAGCGCTGGCGCTTGTGCTGCAGGTGTTGCCGCAGACTCTTGCTGGGCCAACGGCTGGAGTAGTGAATGACCGGCTGAAGCGCAAGCATGTGATGATCGCCGCCGATCTGGCGCGGATGGTGATAGTGCTGGCGATGCTGCTGGTGCGATCGCGGTCGATGGTGTGGCTGGTGTATCCGTTGCTGCTGGCGGAGACGACGATGGCCGCGTTCTTCGAGCCGGCGCGCAATGCGGTGATTCCGAACATTGCGGCGGAAGGGGAAGTGCTGGTGGCGAATACGCTGTCGTCGGCGACGTGGTCGGTGAATCTGCTGATTGGAGCGTCGGTGGGCGGAGTGGTGGCGGCGTTTTCCGGGCGCGATACGGTCTTCGTGCTGAATGCGATTTCGTTTCTGGCTTCGGCGATCTTCATCGGCGGGATGCGATTTGCTGAGCCGCACGCGGAAGGCGCGGCTCCGCTGCGGCCGCGCGATCTGGTGGATTTTACTCCGGTGCTGGAGGGTATTCGGTACATCCGAAGCCATCCGACGTTGTTGCCGACGGTATTTGCGAAGGCCGGCGAGCTGATGATTGGGCCGAGTTGGGTGATTTTTACGGTGATGGGCGCGCGCGAGTTTGCGGTACACGGCCACGGAATTAGTGCCGCGGGTGGCGCGATGCTGGGCATGAGCATCCTGCTGGGCGGGCGCGGCGTGGGAGCGTTGGTGGGGCCGCTGGTCGCGGCGCGATGGGCGGACCGCAGCGATCAGCGATTGCGGTGGGGGATTCTGCTGGGATATCTGACAATCTCCGCGGGGTACGGTGTGCTCGGGGCGAGCCGAACTGTGTGGATGGCGGCGGCCTGCGCGATGCTGGCGCATGCGGGAGGATCGATCGTGTGGGTGTTCTCGACGACGCTGTTGCAGTTGCATACGGAGGATCGGTTTCGCGGGCGGGTGTTTGCGGCGGACCTGGGGCTGGGGAGTTTGACGTTTGCGGTGACCGCATACCTGGCAGGATTGTTTTTGGATTCTGGATTTTCTGCCCGGACCGTCGCCACGACCACCGGTTTGCTGATGTTGATTCCGGCGGGAATTTTGGCGCTCGCATTCCGAGCGAGGCCGAGCACGGAAGCATCTCTCTCGTGAGTGGCGTTCTTTGGTGAATGGATTGAGCGAGTTTACGTTGCGCTCAGGCGATCGATCTTTGCGGCCATGATGAAGTCGGATTCGGTGAGGCCGTCGATTTTGTGCGTCCACATTGTGATCTCGGCTTTGCCCCAGGCCAGCAGAATGTCGGGGTGGTGGCCTTGTTCCTCGGCGAGCGCGCCGACGCGATTGACGAACTCCAGCGCGTGGGCGAAGTCGGGGAAGCGGAACTCGCGGTGAATGTGATGTTCGTTGGTGACGGTCCAGTTGGGGACGCTCTGGTGGAGTGTTTCTAATTCCAGTCCGTTGAGTGGCGCGACGCCACCGCGACAGGGGACGCATTTTTGGTCGGCGAGTTGGGTAGTCATGGGACGCCTCCGAGGAGTAGTTTCTCATGAATGGGACGACGCCATCGTCGGGATGACGGACGCGAAAACCAATCCCCACAGAGGATACGGAGGACACAGAGGGAGGTTGCACGCACGAACGGCGGGGCGCGAGTGGAGAGATCCCTCGCCCTGCTGGAGAAGGCGCGGGGCTTCGGGGTGATGCCACTAATTTGATTATTTTTTCTGGGCTGGTGGTTTCAGGCCGAAGATTTTTAGTTGCTGGTTGCTGGCTACGTAGACTCTGCCGTTGGCGACGACGGGGACCAGGTTGGCATTTCCGCCGAGATTCGGCCAGTTGCCGGCTACGCCTTTGAAGAGTTGGGTCATGGTCGTGCCGTCGGTGGTTGCGTCTGGATTGAAGGCGTAAAGATATACGGGTGACGTGGCCGAAGAGTTGGGCGGACGTGATAGCGCCCAGATAATGGGATTCGTCGTGCCGTTCGAGGAAACGCTGGTGAAGAATCCAGGAAACTGTCCGCCGACGAGAAGGGGCGAGATGGGGCCTTTGATCAGCGCTGGCTTGGGCGCGGTTGAAACTTTCCAGACCTTAACCTGCTTCCCGCCGCTGGAGACCACGCGGGCCACGCCGTCGGAGTCGACAAAATATGACGGTCCACACCAGCATTGATTAATGACGTATGAGGCGAGGACGTTGTTCTTGATCGGGGAGTATCCGCCGAGATTGTCGGCGTTCATCAGGAACATGGTTCCAATTTTTCCGGCGGCGACGGCGAGATGCGGCGTCTTGCCGGATTGATCGGGAAGGACGAGCACGCCTCCAGAGCCGAAGTCGGCGTCCCACGCGTCGAGGCTGGCTTGATTGCTCGGAGTGAAGAGATCGAGCACGGTGGTCAGGTCGGGAGAAACTTTCACAACACTTTCTTGAATGTTACTGACGCCATCGTAAGTGTTTCCTGAATAATCAGAGTTGCCGGTGACGAAGAGAATGTTGCCGGAATCGTCGGTAGCGGGACCGAAGCCGGACATCCAGATCGAGGAAAGGAAAAAGCTGTCGGGGGAAGTGGGCTGGATGTCGAAGAGTTGATTGGCGGCGAGAGGAGTGAGCGATTCGGTGGACCAGCCGAGGAGCCATCCGCGGGAAAGGTTAGCGGCGAAATCGCAGAAGCTGCCGAATCCAGCATAAACATTGCCGTTGGCGAGCAGCAGGCCGGGGCGCTGACGCTGGTAGGTGGCGTTGAAATTGAACGTGGTGCCGTTGGTCAGCGTGTGCGATGCAACGACTACCTGCGGAGCGACTTTGTCGGTGAGGCTACCGAGATCGAGCGCGTGAATGCGATAGGCGGGACCGTTCGCGTCCTGGGTGTAGATCAGCACATATAGGGTGTTGGTGGCGGGATCGATGACGGGCGTGGAGTTGATGCCAACGTTGGGTCCGTTATTGTTGCATCCGAGCGGCCAGGATACAGGCTTGCCAAAGTTCGGGCTCAGCAGCACCGTCCCGCTATTGGCGTCGATGGCGTAGACCGTGTTGCCCTCGGTCGCGACGTAAACTACGTCGTGCTTTCCCTTGTGGGTTCCGGCGGTGATGGTTACGCCGGGAACGACGAGCGGCTGGCCGTCGACTTGATCGTCGAGCGCGACGTGACGGAGAAATCCGAAAGAAGAGCTGGCAACATTGGCGGGCGTCAGAACGGTTTCGTGCGGGTTCCAGCCGGTGCGGTTGTTGTCGTTGTGATAGGTCGTGACTGAGGTCTGGCTGGTGGCGAGGAGCGATGCGGAGAGAACAAGGATTGGGGCGAGAAATGCGCTGCGCAGGGAGCGGTGGCTGCGAAGGGACATGGCGGACTCCTTTGTCGATGGCCGGCGGTTCTGAATTGCCTTGCGGAGGAACGACGGCAAAGCTTGGCGAGTGTACGGCATGGCGGAGGGCTTGTAAAGCGGGATTGGGCGCGGGCTGACGCCATCATCAGGCCGACGGAGGGTGCGAGTTCGAAATGACGGTGTCGAACCAATCACCACAGGGGACACGGAGGACGCGGAGGGGGCGCTTTCACGCAGGAGCGGTGTGTTGGGCGTGACGGGTCAGAACGTATAATTCGTGTGCTGAGTTGGAGCCCGGTTGTGTGACGCGGCGGGAAAGGAATCGACGTGGCTGTTCTGGTGGTGGGAGGGGCGGGCTACATTGGCAGTCATGCGGCGCGGGCGCTGAAGCGTGCGGGGCATGACGTCATTGTTTTCGACAATCTCAGCACCGGGTATGAATCTCTTGCCGCGGGGTTTGAACTGGTGAAGGGCGATGTGCTGGACCCGGATGCTCTGGGGCGAGTGCTGCCGGGGGTGGACGCCATCATGCACTTCGCTGCGCACGCGTATGTGGGCGAGTCGGTGACGAATCCGAAAAAATATTTTCATAACAACGTCGAGGGCGGGCTGTCGCTTTTGAACGCCGCGCTGGCGGCGGGAGTGAAGAGGATTATTTTTTCTTCGACATGCGCGGTGTACGGCGAGCCGGCGAAGGTTCCGATTGAAGAGAATACGCCGCGGCAGCCGGTGAATCCGTATGGGGTGTCGAAGCTTTTCTTTGAGCAGGCGCTGGAGGCGTATGACCGGGCTTACGGATTTCGCTACGCGAGCTTGCGCTATTTCAATGCGGCGGGAGCGGATGAGAGTGGGGAGATTGGAGAGTTGCACGAGCCGGAGACGCACTTGATTCCATTGGCGCTACGTGCTGCGGCGGGAGTCGGTCCGGAGTTGCAAGTGTTTGGGACGGATTATCCGACGCCGGATGGGACGTGCGTGCGCGATTACATTCATGTGAATGATTTGGCGAGTGCGCACGTGAAGGCGCTGGAACATCTGGTGGCAGGGAACGCGAGCTTTGCGGTGAATCTCGGCACCGGGACGGGAGCGTCGGTGCAGGAAGTGCTCGCGGCTGCGGAGGCAGTGACCGGGAAGCGCGTGCCGCGGAACTATGTGCCGCGGCGAGCGGGGGATCCTCCGGCGCTGGTGGCGAATCCGGCGAAGGCGCAGGGATTGCTGGGGTGGAAGGCTGAGCGGGGATTGCGAGACGCGGTGGGGAGCGCATGGAATTGGATGCAGCGCGGGCGGGCGGCAGCGCAGTGACGGCAAAAGGCACTCACCACAGAGGACACGAAGGATCACAGAGGTAAGGACACGAAGGTTCACGAAGGCAAAGCGACACGAAGGAAAAATAATGGGAAATGAATTGGCGGGGAAGCGGGTTGCGTTTTTGGGGGCGGGGAAGATGGGCAGCATTATTCTTCAGGCCCTGCTGAAGAGTGGGCGGCTGACGGCGAAGACTACTTGCGCGACGGTGGCGCATGCGGAGCGCGCGAAGGCACTGGCGGCGAAACTCAAGGTGAAGGTGGGGATCGACAATGTCGAGGCGGTGAAGGGCGCCGACATCATTGTGATTGGGGTGAAGCCGCAGGTAGTCGAGGATGTGGTACGCGAGATTAGCGGACACATCACGCCGAAGCAGGTGATCGTGTCGGTGGCGGCCTCGGTGCCGACGTCGATGATCGAGAAGAACCTCGCGTCGAATGTTCCGGTGATCCGCGCAATGCCGAATACTCCGTGCCAGCTGGGCGCGGGGATGACTGCGGTGTGTAAAGGAAAATACGCAAGCGCGCACGATGTCGCGATGACCTGCCATATGTTCGATGTGGTCGGGCGCACGGTTGTGGTCGACGAGAAGCACATGGATGCGGTGACGGCGCTGTCGGCGAGCGGTCCGGCGTACATCTACATCATTCTCGAATCGCTGGCGGAGGCGGGAGTGAAGGTGGGACTGCCCCGAGATGTGGCGACGCTGCTGGCGGCGCAAACGACGTTAGGTGCGGCGCGGGTGGTGCTAGAGACGGGCGATCATCCGGCACTATTGAAGGACGCGGTGACTACTCCGGCGGGGTGCACGATCGACGCCATCATGGAACTGGAAGAAGGAAAGTTGCGCGTAACGCTGATCAAGGCCGTGGTGAAGGCGGCGCAGCGCGCGAAAGAGCTGGCGTACAGCTAGTTTGCTGCCTCGGTCCATTAGGCGTTATTACCGCCTCGAACCATGGTGAATGTTGGTTGCCCGGGCACGAGGCCAAAGGCTTTTACCACAGGGGACGCAGAGGGTCACGGAGAAGGAATCGCGGATCTCAGTCCTCTCCGGCGTTGGTGGAGTTCACGGGCTTGCCGCGGCTGAGGCACGACGAAGGTTTTTCCGTCTGGACGAATTTAATGGTTCCTGACTCGTCACTGCAGAAACTTTTCATGCCTGCGTCAGCGTCGATGGGAATCGCGCTCACGCGAAACTTCGTGGCCGGATTTCCTTCGCAGCCGGTGAGCGCGAAGCGGTACTGATTCCATTCGTCGCTGCCCTGGCCGGGATCATAGACGACATTGGCATCCGCGGGGCTCGTGTTGGGATCGCGGGCAAACAGAGTCTGTAGAGAACACGAGTAGCCGAGGTCGGGATGCTTCGCCAGATAGGCGGTCTCGGCTCCGGCAATCATGCTGAGGCGCATTTGTGCCTGACTCTCGTTGGACTCGTCCTGCTGCTTGCGTAATCCTTTTAGGTAGTCGGGATCCGTCAGAGGTACGTGCGCGGAGGCGGTAATTTCGGTGAGTTTCCAGACTTCCTTTTCCTGCTGGAAGGTGAAGGTCAGGCTGGGGACGACGGGAAGAGATTGGAGTTGGCCGTTTTTGTAGTAGTGAATGGAGAGTTCAATTTCGTCGGAGTCGCCGATCAGGCTGTCGCGCTCAACATTCACTTCAATTTTCTCGAGTTGATTTTTCTGCTCGCTCAGGAGAAGGGTGGGGCCGGTTTCGAAGGTTTCAGGGTGTTCGCCTTGCGCCATCAACTGGCGGCCGAGCGTGGCGATGCGAAGAATCGCCGAGGTGTCGGGCGTTTCACCCTTGCGAATTAACGTCTGGCGCGCATCGTCGGTGAGATGTTTGGTGAAAGAGTCGTCGGTTTTGCTGAGGAACATCTCGAGCAGCGCCTGGCGCGCGGTTTGCGGCGGTGGAGTCGCCGCGGGGGATGTTTGTGCGGGAAGGGAAACGCTGGCAGCCACGACGAACAGTGAGAGGACGAAGCGGATCTGGCGCATGTTGCCTCCAGTGAAGCATGGGCGGACGTCGCTAACCATTTTACTAAGACTCCGAGCGGGGGGCGGGAGTTCCCGGTGTGCGCGGCGTCGAAAGGCTCACCACGGGGGACACAGAGGGGCACGGAGGATTGATTGAAACTGCTGATGGTGGCGCAGCATCGACTGGATCTGTGGAATGTTCCCGCATGGGTTGGAGAGCGGTTGGCGCGGGAGTTTCCGCAACTGCAAATCATCATCAGCGATCGCTACGACGGGATTGAAGACGAGCTGCGGGATGCGGAGATTCTGTTCACGACTTCGCTGCGACGCGAACAGTTCGCGGTGGCGCGGCGGCTGCGGTGGATTCACTCGCCGTCGGCGGCGGTGCATCAGCTGTTGTTTACGGAATTACGAGACAGCGAGGTGATCCTCACAAACTCGCGCGAAGTTCACGGGCCGGTGGTTGCGGAGCATGTGATGGCGCTGATTTTTGCGCTGGCGAGGAAGATTCCGCAGGCGGTCGCATTCCAGCAGAAACGTGTGTGGGGGCAGGAAGCGATCTGGAATGAAGGAGTGCATCCGCGCGAGGTCGGCGGGGCCACGCTCGGATTGATTGGCGTGGGCAGCATTGGTGGGCGCGTGGCGCAGATGGCGTCAGCCGTGGGCATGCGTGTAATTGCGGTGCGCGAACACGCGGAGAAGGGAAGGCCTGAGGGCGTAGACACCGTATTTTCGCCGGCGCAACTGGATGAGTTGCTCAAGCAGTCGGACTACGTGGCGATGGCAGCTCCGCTGCGCGATGCGACGCAGAAGCTGATCGATTCGCGTCGGCTCGCGGTTATGAGACCAGAAGCTTTCTTGATCAATGTGGGGCGGGGGCAGCAGGTAGATGAAACGGCGCTGGCGGAGGCGCTTTGCACTCGGCGAATTGCGGGGGCGGCGCTCGATGTGTTCGAAGAAGAACCTCTGCCGCAGGATTCGCCGCTTTGGGACCTCGATAATCTGCTGATCACGCCGCACACGGCCGGGCTTACCGAAAAGCTCTGGCAGCGGCATTTCGAAGTGTTCTCCGAAAATGTACGCCTTTACCTCGCGGGCGAGCCGCTGCAGTTTGTCGTCGATAAGCGGAAGGGATATTGAGCGGTCCGCTTCGTGCTACAGTTTTCTCGGCGGGCGTTCTCGGGCTGACTCGAAGCGAATCTCATGGAATCACGGCTCATCCTTATCCATCAGCTGCTCAAGCTGGGCGTTGCAGCGGTGGTATCGAGCACGCTGGTGCGTTCGAAAGAATTCAAGTTCCTGCTCTACCGCGAAGAGCGCACGTTCCGTCAGAAAGTCTACCTGGTTCTTTGGTTCGCACTGCCGATCATGGTCGGGGTCTGGATCCGGATCGTTCAGAAGAATTTTCTGGCGGGCGACCTGAGCTTTGAAACTGCACTGCTGCTGGGAGTAATCGGCGGCCGATGGACGGGATCGCTAGGCGGTTTTCTGGTCGCATTACCTGCTCTACTGCACGGCGAGTGGGCGGCGATGCCGTTTGATATGCTCTCAGGTTTTCTCGCGGGCCAGCTCCGCACTATGGCTGTCGACAAGGACGACATTTGGTCGTTCTCACCGTTTATCGATGAAAGCATTATTCGGCTGATCCGGCGAAACCTGCCGCGGCCCCGCCTGTTCGATTGGCAGATCATGTTTTTCTGGACCGTGATCGGCCTGCGATTCGTACAGACGGAATTGATCAAGCATTTTCAGCATTCTATTTTTAGCATCGAGAGTCCCGACAACTACTGGGTTTATAGCGCAATCTACGCGGCGTCGGTCACGGCGATCGGTATCGAGCTGAAGATTTTCAATAGCGTGCGCATCCAGACCAAGCTGGAGGAGCAGGAGCGGCTGTTGCTGCACGCACGCATGGAGGCGCTGCAGAACCAGATCAACCCGCACTTCCTGTTCAACACTCTGAATTCGATTTCATCGCTGGTGCGCTTCGATCCCGACAAGGCGCGGGAGGTGATCTTCAAGCTGGCAACAATCCTGCGCCGGCTGCTGAACACTACTGACGCGTTCGCGCCGCTGCGGGAAGAGTTTGAGTTCATCGACAACTATCTCGATATTGAGGTCGTGCGGTTCGGGCGCGACAAGCTGCGGGTGGTGAAGGAACTCGATCCGGCATCGCTGGATGTAGTGGTTCCGAGCATGCTGCTGCAGCCGCTGGTGGAGAACTCGATCAAGCACGGGCTGGCGCCGAAGATTGAGGGCGGCAGCATCTACTTGCGAAGCCGCGTGACTGACACGCGACTCATCATCGAGGTCGAGGATGACGGCGTCGGCATGGGCGCGGCACACTTGGAAGAGAGCGGCAGTTGGTCGGGCATGGGGATTGGGATGGCGAATATTTCGGAGCGCCTGCAGGTGCTCTACGGCGATACTGCCCGCATGACGATTGATAGTCATGAGGGGAAGGGAACGCTGATTCGGATCCGCCTGCCGCTGGTCGAGGCGGCGAGTTCAGTGCCGGAGGGTTTCTACGCCGAGCGATCGAGCACGCGCCGGTAGAAATCTTCGTACTGCTTGACGATCTTTGTGGAGCAGAAACGGTCCATCGCGGCGGCGCGAGCGCGCTTTCCCATGTCGCGCAGCTGCTGCTCGTGCTCGAGAAGTTCGATGGCGTAACGCGCCATCGTTTCCACATCCCCAACATCCGCGAGATATCCGGTGTTCCCGTGGTCAATGACTTCCGGCACGCCGCCCGCTCGCGTGGAGATGGGAACCACTTCGCAGGCCATGGCTTCGAGCGCGGCGAGGCCGAAGGACTCGAGTTCGCTGGGCATCAGCATGATGTCGGAGATGGCGAGCTTCTCCTGGATGAGATCCTGTTTGCCAAGAAATAGCACGTCGTCGTGAATCCCTTTCTGAACGGCCAACCACTCAGCGACGGAGCGGTCGGGGCCATCGCCGATCAGCAGAAGTTTGGATGGCATCTTTTTGTGCACGCGGTCGAAAATCTCAATGACGTCGGTGAGGCGTTTTACCGGACGGAAGTTCGAGAGGTGCACCAGAATGCGTTCGTTGTTGGGCGCGTACTCTTCGCGAAGGGTGGAGCCGGGCGGGAGATTCCGGCTATAGACATCGCAATTGACGGAGTTGTAGATCACTTCGATGTGGTTCTTCACGTCGAAGACGCGTTGCGTGCGGTCGCGCAAATAATTCGAGATGGCCGTGACGCCGTCGCTTTGCTGGATGGAGTAGCGGGTGATCGGCAGGTACGAGCGGTCGAGACCAACCAGCGTGATGTCGGTTCCGTGCAAGGTGGTGACGAAGGGCAGGCGGCGTCCGCGAGGTCCATCGGCGAGCATCTGGCGAGCGAGCATGGCGCTTACGGAGTGGGGAATCGCATAGTGCACGTGCAGCAGGTCGAGATCGTAGAGCTGGGCGACCTCAGCCATGCGAGTCGCGAGCGCGAGATCATATGGGGGATAGTCGAAGAGGGGATAGCGGGAGACTTCGACTTCATGGTAGTGAATGTTGGGCTCCTCGCCGCGCAGCCGAATCGGTTGAGCGTAGGAGATGAAATGGATTTCGTGTCCGCGCTGCGCGAGTTCGAGGCCGAGTTCGGTGGCCACGACACCACTACCGCCATACGTCGGATAACAGGTGATTCCAATCTTCATGGTCTGAAGGCCCGTGACTCCTGTGATTCGATGGCCGGAATGCGCGGTGGTTGCAGATTTTACACGAATGGGCGGACGAACGACCGCTATTGGCCGTGCTTTTGGCCGAAAGCCACTGGGTCGAGCTTGTCAAGATGAGCCTGGAAGCGTTTTTTTAATTCTTCGGGCATGCCCGTGAATTCGATGCCCATGCCCACGCCGGGATCGCGAGTGCGCACGACGGCGGTCGGGGAGATGTGCTCGTCGTCGATCCAGAGATCAACCCGGAGGGCAGTACCGATGTTCAGAGGCATGACGGTCTCTACATAACATCCATTGCCGCTGATGTCGGTGGCATTGACGCGCAAAGGAGTGTTCACACGCTCGTCGCGCAGTTCGAGGGGAAACGAGATCTTGTGGCGAAGGAATTTTCGGCGATTGTCCTGATTCTGCTGGGTGCGTTCCTCGGGCTTCATGTCGTGGGGAAGCACCGCCGCCCAGGGACACTCTTGATCCGCCACAAGCTGGACGCCGATCTGGGTCTTTTTTAGAGCGCCGGCGTCGACAACCCAGACGACCTTGCAGCGGGCTTTCTTCCCTTCGTACTGAACGCCGATGACGTCGCCCACTTTCAGATCGGGTTCGATGCCGTAGATGCACGCGCCGGTGGCGCTGACATTTTGGGCCATCGCATTCTGAAAGAAGGGCTGGTTGTTCGCGCCCATACCCCATACCCGGACCTTGAGGTCCAGAGTCGCACGCGGCGCTGACCCTTGGGCGGGCATGGATGAAAACACCTCCAACTGTTAGAAAACGTTGAATTGTATCTCATCATACTACTTGCAGTTTAGTCGTCAGGTTACGAGAGTACCCAAGGACCAGAGCGATGGAAGGGGATGGAATCTGCGCCACCGGCGTTGGGTCGAGCCTATCCCGTGCTGGTGGCTGGGTTTGGATCGAGATCGCGATAAGAAATGAGTTGAATATCCTCCTGCGCGAGGACTTCGCGGGCGGCGGGGAGGGTCAGCACGCGGAGTTCAGTCTCGCGTGAATCGCGCAAGCGAGTTTTGGCGTTTTGCAGGTCAGGGTCGTTGTAGCCGGGATGGCAAACGAACTCCCATGTGCCTTCGGGAATGCTGCGGGAGATGGCGTGAAAGAGGTTTTCGTCGAGCGTTCCAGTGACGAGGATGCCGAGCGTGCCGTTGGGAGTGAGGAAGCCTTCGCGATCGACCGCTTCGCGAAACTTGCCGGCGAAGCGACTCAGGATGCGGACTTCGGCGTAGCGCTTCCAGAGTCCGGGCCGGGCGAGAAGCTGGCTGGATTTCAGGGGCAGGCACGGTCCAAAGGGATTGCGCACAGCGCGGACACCGCAAGCGGCGGCTGCCCTGAGCAGCGGCCGGAGCACAGACGGAAACAGGTGCGTGTGCTTGTGGGTGTCGATGTGGGAGACGGCGATTCCTGCGGACTGAATTTTGCGAATCTGTGCGGTCGCTTCCATGCAGATCTCGTCGGCGTTCATGCGGCCGGCGATCGCGCGAGCGGCGAAGGTGGCCATGCCGTCGCGGAAGTGGGATGCGGTGGTGAGCGATGGAAGTTGATCGGCGGGAAGAACGGGGTCGCCGTCGGTGAGCAATACGTGGCATCCGACGCTGAGACGAGGGACTGTCTTCGCCAAGTCCACGGCCTCGGCGAATACGGGGCCGTTCGCCATCAGGGTGGAAGAGGTGACGACTCCTCGTGTGTGAGCCTCGATGACGGCGCGGTTCACGCCGGACGTGTAGCCGAAGTCATCTGCGTTGACGATGAGACGCCGCACGCAGCCAGTCTAGCAGGGCGGGGATGGGGAGCTGCGTGCTCGGTACGGAAGCAGCGCGACTTTACGACGGGTGCACGCGAGGGTTGGTGGAAGGAGAAGCTTAATCGCAAAGGACGCTAAGGGTTCGCGAAGTTCGCTAAGAAATGCGCGCGGGAGGTGTTAACGATTTTGCAAGGCGTCGCGTATACTCATAGGGCGCCGTGGGATTTTTGACGCGTGGACGCCTCCATCGTGGTTCATCTCTGCGGCCGTCTGGACGCGGGCGCGAGGGGCGGTTAGCTCAGTTGGTTAGAGCGCCTCGCTTACACCGAGGAGGTCGCAGGTTCGAGTCCTGCACCGCCCACCAAAATATTCGAGCGTGCCGAGAGTCGGGTGCCGTCCCTGCGGGACTCACGCATTCTTTTGGCGCACCCGGCACCGCCGTGCCGGGCCATCCTGTCAGGCCGTTACGCGGCTCGATTTTCCGATTGATTCGCGTCACCGTTTCCACAAAATCAAGTCGTTCCTTCGCGTGCGAAATTTGGCGCGGGGGGGTGCGCTACCGTTCCAGTGCGGTGCGATCCCACTTCCCGAGATTCGCGGCGGCTTCGTAGGTGCTCTGGCAGAAATCGAGTAACGATGTGGTTGGGGACTCGGAGGTTCGCGCGGCGTCGTACATGAGAAGGAATTCGTTGAGCTGCTTGTCGTAGAACGCCGCTTGCGGACGGGCGTGCGCTTCCTTGAATCCCTGGGGCTCGGGGGCGGCGTAGGAATAGAAGGCTGCGCCGGGGACGGTTCCCCCGCCGGGCCAGAATCCGACGCTGCTTACTTCGTGGGAGTAGGCTTCGCGAGTGATGGGGTCGGCGCCGGGGCGGGGAGGAGCGGGGCGTCCCGAGAAACGCGTCACGGCCAGATCGAAGCTGCCCCAGAAAAAATGCACGGGGCTTGATTTGCCGATGAAGCGAGCGCGGAATTCCTGGAAGACCGCGTCGACCGACAACAGGATGCGCCAGAATGTTTCTACCGAGTGGGGATCGTAGGAGGCGTGCGTGCGGTCCTGGTCGAAGGGGATGGGATCCGGGATCTCGACGGGCATCTTCCAGATTTTTACTTCGATGTTGGCCGAGCGGAGCATCGCAAAAACTTCCTGATAGAAATCGGCGACGGAGCGCGAGCCGAGCGCGAGAGTCTTGACGGTGCCGTCGCTGACTTCGAGGACGAGGCGATGCTGGATGAAATCGAACCACAACTCGAAGGCGCGATTGCCATAGGGCATGCGCGACGTGGTGAGGCCGCGTGACGTCACGTAGAGAGGCACGTTCCACCAGTGGTTGACCAGCGGAGTGAGGCGCAGGCGAATCTTGCCGACGATTTGCGTCCACATGTGGAGGGTGGCGTAGGTATCTTTCCAGGAATCGAGCGGGAGGGCGGGCCAGCATTCAGGCTGATCGGCGGCGTGGGGCATGGGGGTCTCCGAGACGATCATACGACGTTGTTGGGTTATTCTTCTCGTCTGCGGGATGCGCCAGAAGTAGTGAGTGAAGTTCGCGCGGCAGCAGGGGCGCGCGAGATCCCCTTCGGCTTCACCTCAGGGCAGGCTCTCAGCCCGGTGGAAAAAACGCGGGCTTTCGGGATGACGCCGACTCGGGTTTGCCGCTTGCACTCGGGAAAAGCTGGCGTGGTAGACTGCGCCTATGGCCACCAAGAAAAAAGCGAAAAAGAAAAAGCCGAGTAAGACAAAGAAGGTCGTCAAGAAGGTGACGGCAACGAAAAAGCCGGCAAAACGTTCCCCGAAGAAATCTGCGAAGAAGGCTGCTCCAAAGAAAGCCGCGGCGAAGAAGAAAGCTGCCGCCAAGAAGACGGCCTCGAAAACCGCTGCCCCGCCGGCGAAGCCGGTTCGGTCGACTCGCACAACCGATGACGTCAGGGCCTATCCGTCGCCGCGGCGAGGAATGGTTCCGGGTCAGGACGCGGGAGACCTGCAGGGACTCTCGGTGGCGGAAGGCGCGGATTCCGAGAGCGTCGAAGAACTGGTCGACGAAGGGAATGCGTTTGAGGCCGGCGTGGTCGAGGGTGTTGAAGAAGCTGGAGAGGACGAAAGGGAAGTGCACACGCACGAAGTTCCGGAAGATGACGTTCCGGAGGAATATCTCGATAAAGATGAGTGAGGGGCGCCGTCTGCCTAACGCTGCGGCGTAACTTCTGGAGCGCATCGCGCCGGCAGCACATCCAATGTCGCATGCGAACACTTGTGGTTGGCGCCGGCGCTGTTGGCGGTTACTTTGGCGGCAGATTACTTGAAGCTAAACGCGACGTAACGTTTCTCGTGCGCCCGCGCCGGGCGGCGGAACTCGCGAGTTCTGGCCTCAGAATTCGCAGCCGCTTCGGCGACGTGAACATTTCAAATCCGGCGACCGTTCTGGCCGAGAATCTTCATGAGACGTTCGATCTCGTTCTGCTGAGTTGCAAAGCTTACGATCTGGATGACGCGATCAAGTCCTTTGCTCCGGCGGTGGGCGGGAAGACGGCGATCCTGCCGTTGTTGAACGGGATGCTTCATCTGGACGTGCTGGATGCGCGATTCGGCAAGGAGCGCGTACTCGGTGGCCAGTGCCTGATCGCGGCGACCGTGAACGAACAGCATGAAATCGTACACATCAACGATCTGCATGATGTGTCGTACGGCGAACGCGACGGCACGGTGTCCGATCGAGTGAAAGAGATTGCGGGCTTGATGCAGGGCGCGCGGTTCAACTCGAGGGCCAGCCAGGAGATTGTGCTGGAGATGTGGGAGAAGTGGACGTTCCTGGCGTCGGGCGCGAGCAGCACTTGCCTGATGCGAGCGACGGTGGGGGACATTTGCGCGTCCCCGGGCGGGACCGACTATGTGCTCGGCGTGCTTGAGGAGTGCCGCGGCATCGCTGAGGCGGAGGGCTACTCGGTGCGGAAGGCGTCGTTTGATCGCAGCCGAGCGATGCTTACCATGGCGGGGTCGACGCTGTCGGCATCAATGCTCCGCGACATTGAACGGAATGGCCCGATCGAAGCGGATCATATCGTTGGCGATCTGATTCGTCGCGGACGCGAGCATGGACTACTGACGAGTGCCAACTCATTTCTGAAGATTGCCTACACCCACATGAAAGCTTACGAGGCGCGCCGGGCGAGGATGCTGGCACAACAGTAACAAATGATGCTCCGCGAGTTGAGCGGCTGGGAGGTCAAAGGCTTTCACCACGGGGGGCAAAGAGGATCACGGGGGAAGCTGTGACTTATATGTCGATCTGTTTGACGCGCGACAGTCGCGGATCGCTGTGAGCTACCGGGGAGCCACTAGCGAGTTGTTAATCGCGTGCACCGAAAGTGCAATGCGATTTTGAACTCCTACCTTTCTCATCAGTTTTGCCACATGCGCCTTAACCGTGCGCACTTCGATTCCGAGCGGATCGGCAATCTCCCGGTTCGATCGTCCCGTAGCTAACATTTCCAATACCTCTTGCTCGCGCCTGGTGAATTCCGTTCGGCCGAGAATTCTTTTGTCGGCGGCCCTGGTTCGATCGACGAAACTCGACAGAACGCGACGCGACGCCCAAATCGATCCCTGGTGCACGATGCGAATTGCATTCACGAACTCGTCCGCCGGGGCAGACTCGTCGACGTATCCTTTGGCGCCATGGGCGAGAGCTTCGAGGACGGTTTCGTCGGTCCGAGTTGACGCCGTCACAATGATGCGCACACCGGGCTGCGCTGCCTTTAATTGCTGCAGAGTCTGTGAGAGCGGCAGGTTCGGGCGTTTTCCGAGGAGCAGGACGTCAATCGTGGAGTCGGCGCCGATTTCCGGCAAGGCCAGCGATTCCAGGTGAAGATCGTCGTAGGACTCGAGAAGGGCGCGAAAGCCGGCCAAGCGTAAGGGATCAGTTTCGACAATTGCTACATGAATGCGTTGTTTCTTAGGGCGCGTAATTTTCTTCATAGACCTTGTGCTCTTGATTTTTTTAATTGCAGTTGCGTGAGTGCACGAGGGTGGCCAAATGACCATAGTGGAACGTGGGACTCTACGGCTTTTGTTTCAGCGTGATAAGGGCGAGGAAAGGCGTAAGAATCCGGAAAGTCGGCTAGGAGGGTCCGAATCATGGACAGCCTTTCCGGCGTCCGGATAGTTAAGGTCCGCCGGCGACCTCTACTACCGCAACGCGACCCTCTTGGCAGGGACCAGTCGGACTAGCCGAAACGAGTGCGACCCCATCCAAAAAGCCACCCTTAATGTCGGAATTCCCTGTGATTTACATCACCGGAAACGTTTACGGTGAATTGTAGTATAGTTCCCTGTCCCAACTTAAACGTCGGCTTGGTCTCGCGCGGTGAAGGAGTTTTGGACTCACGTGCAGGAGACGCCGGTCTGCCGGGGAGGCATTGTGGTTCGAACGAAGGGCGTGAGCAAAAAGACTGCAAGACCATCAAGTTCCAGCAAAAGCGGCGCGGGAAAGCCACGCGCTCTGCCGTATCTCAATCCGGCCCTGTCCCCTGAAAAGCGAACGAAGGACCTGCTGTCGCGGATGACTCTGGAAGAAAAGGCGGCGCAGATGTTGTGCATCTGGCAGAAGAAACCGCAGACGCTCGTCGATGCGGAAGGGAAGTTCGATCCGGAGAAAGCCAAGCAGGCGTTTAAAGATGGACACGGGTTGGGGCAGGTGGGACGTCCGAGTGACGCGGGCAAGGGACTGAATGCGCGGCAGATGGCGGAAACGACAAATGCCATCCAGAAATTCTTTCTTGAGAATACGCGGCTGGGAATTCCGGTGGTTTTCCATGAAGAGTGCTTACACGGACACGCGGCCGTCGACGGAACCAGTTTCCCGCAGCCGATTGCGCTGGGAGCAACTTTTAATCCTGAGCTTGCGAAGTCGCTTTTCACTATGACTGCGCTGGAGGCGCGGTCGCGAGGTGCGCACCAGGCGCTCACTCCGGTCGTCGATGTTGCGCGGGACCCGCGCTGGGGACGTGTGGAGGAGACATACGGCGAAGATCCGTTCCTCGTCTCGCGGATGGGGATTGCGGCGGTGCAGGGGTTTCAGGGAGACGGAAGGTTCCGCGACAAGAAACATCTCATTGCAACATTGAAGCACTTTGTCGGACATGGGCAGCCGGAATCCGGCATGAATTGCGCTCCGGCAAATGTTTCCATGCGCGTGCTGCGCGAGACATTCTTTTATTCGTTCAAAGAAGCGCTGCAGAAGGCCGGCGCTATCAGCGTGATGCCGTCGTACAACGAGGTCGATGGCGTGCCTTCCCACGCGAACAAATGGCTCTTGCGGGATGTGCTTCGCAAGGAATTTGGCTTCGCGGGATATACGGTCTCGGATTATTTCGCGATCTGGGAACTTGGATATCGGCCAGACACGCACGGGCATTTCGTGGCGGCGGACAAGAAGGAATCCTGCAGGCTGGCGGTTGAAGCGGGCGTGAACATTGAGTTGCCCGATCCGGATTGCTATCTGGAACTGGTCAATCTGGTGAAGAAGCGCGTTCTTAAAGAGTCGCAACTCGACGAGCTCGTCGCGCCGATGTTGTTGTGGAAGTTTAAATTTGGACTCTTCGACGATCCTTATGTCGATCCGGCCGAGGCGGAGCGCGTCGTCGGTTGCGAGGATCACCGCAAGCTGGCCCGGCAGGCGGCGCGCGAAGTTATTACGCTGCTGAAGAACGATGGTGGACTGGCGCCGCTCGATTTGAGCAAGTATCGGACGATTGCTGTCATCGGTCCGAATGCAAATCGTACGTTGCTGGGCGGTTACAGCGGCGTTCCGAAGCAGGAAGTCACGGTTTTGGAAGGCATCAAAGCGCGCGCCGGAAATCGCGCGAAGGTGCTCTACAGCGAAGGCTGCAAGATCACGATCGGCGGCTCGTGGAATCAGGACGAAGTTGTGCCCAGCAATCCTGAGGAGGATCGGAAGCAGATTGCCGAGGCCGTCGAAGTGGCCAAGCAAGCGGACGTCATTATTCTCGCCATCGGCGGCAACGAACAAACATCGCGTGAAGCCTGGGGCTTGAACCATATGGGAGACCGCGCCAGCCTCGACTTGATCGGCCGGCAGGAAGAACTGGTCAAGGCCATGCTGGCGACGGGCAAACCTGTCGTCGTATTTCTCTACAATGGGCGTCCTCTTTCGATCAATCATCTCGTGCAGAATGTGCCGGTCATTTTTGAGTGCTGGTATCTGGGGCAGGAGAACGGTCACGCCGTCGCCGAAGTACTCTTCGGAGATGTGAGCCCGAGTGGAAAGTTGCCGATCACGATTCCGCGTTCCGCGGGACACTTGCCGGTCTTTTATAACTACAAGCCGTCGGCGCGCCGTGGATATCTTTTCGACAACGTGACCCCGCTATTCGCTTTCGGTTATGGGCTGAGCTACACGACGTTTGCGATCAAGAATGTTCGGCTGGAAAAGGAAAAGATTCGGACCACCGGCTCGACTCGCGTTTTTGCTGATGTAACCAATACAGGCAAGCGCGAGGGCGCTGAAGTGGTGCAAATGTACATTCGCGACGTGGTCAGTTCGGCCACGCGTCCGGTCAAGGAACTGAAAGGCTTTCAGAAAGTGACGCTCCGACCGGGCGAGACGAAGACGGTGTCGTTTGAGATTGTTCCGGAATTGCTCGCGTTCTACGACGTGAACATGAAGTACGTCGTGGAACCCGGTGATTTCACGATCATGATCGGCAATTCATCGCGAGACAGCGACCTGGTGAAGCTCGCGCTCAAAGTTACGGGATAACGCCGCAGGGCAGAACGAGGGACATATGATCCAGAAACTTCCGATTGGCGAAAAGATCGGCTACTCGCTCGGCGACATGGCCGCGAATTTTGTCTTTCAGGCGATGCTGGCCCTGCAGTTGGATTTCTATACGCACACTTTCGGCCTGACGGCGGCCCAGGCGGGAACGCTATTCCTGGTCGTGGGACTGGGCGTCGCGTGTTTCAATCCTGTGATGGGCATGATTGCCGACCGGACGACGAGCCGGTGGGGCAAATTCCGTCCATGGCTGCTGTGGACGTCGGTGCCGTTTGGCATCATCAGCGTGCTCACTTTCACGACTCCAAACCTCAGCCCGGCCGCAAAAATTATTTATGCCTGGACGACTTACATCCTTTTGCGCGTGATCTATACCGTCAACAATGTGCCGTACGCTTCGCTGACGGCGGTGATGACGCAAGACCCTGACGAGCGCACCAGCATCTCATCGTATCGGCAGATTGCCGCCAACAGCGCGGGCTTCATCGTCGCGAGCCTCGCGATCCCAATGGTGAAGTTCTTTGGCCGCGGCGATGATGCGCGGGGCTATCAGATCACTATGGGGCTGCTTTCGGTCCTCAGCGTCATCTTCTTTATCATCGCCTTCTTTACGACGAAGGAGCGCATCCAGCCGGATCCGCAGCAGAAGACTTCGCTCGGGCAGGATCTTTCGGACCTGTTCAGCAACCGCCCCTGGGCCATATTGTTTCTGGTCACGTTGTTCTACTTCGCGGCGATTCTGGTGCGCGGCAACGTCATGCTGCCCTACTTCAGATTTGTCGCAGGCAATGTAAATCTTTTCGCCTGGTTCAACGGCTTTGGCCTGGGCGCGTTGCTGGTGGGCGTCGCATTTTCCACCGCCGTGTCGGTTCGAGTGGGCAAGCGCTCGCTCTTTATCATGAGCATGATCCTGACCGGCATCTTCAGCGCGGCGTTGTATTTGATTCCTCCGCAAGCCACGTACCTCATCATCGCCACGGAAGTGCTGCGGCAATTCTCGTACGGGCTTTCGGGACCGATCCTGTGGGCGATGATGGGCGACGTCGCAGATTACGGCGAATGGAAGACTGGGCGCCGCGCCACTGGTACGGTGACGGCCGGCGTGGTCTTCGCCTTGTGGGCGGGCCTGGCATTAGGTGGCGCCATCGCAGGATGGCTGCTGTCTGCCTACGGTTTGGTGTCGGGAGATGCGACGCAGACGACGCACACGCAGACCGGAATCCTTCTGACGGCGAGCGTTTACGCGGGGCTTTTCTTTTTCGCCGCGGCGGCGTGCCTGTTCTTCTATCCGCTGACGAGTGAGAAGAACCAGTCGATTGCCAACGAACTTACCGCGCGGCGCGAGAAGCCGCCGGCTGTCGCGGCTGCACAATCATAGGAGACGCAATGCGCGGAACAATCTTAGCGTTAGCGATTATCGTGCTGGCACTTGGCTTTCAGGCAAATGCCCAGGCGCAGCAGCAACCTTCTCTGAAAGATGCCTACAAAGGATGTTTTCTGGTCGGAGCCGCGCTGAATCCGGCGCAGTTTTCAGGAGCAGATCCACGGGAGGATGCGTTGATCAAATCTCAGTTCAACACGATCAGTCCCGAGAATGTGTTGAAGTGGGAGATCGTTCATCCCCGCGCCGACGGTTATGATTTTTCTCTCTCCGACAAGTATGTGGAGTTTGGCGAGCAGAACCACATGTTCATCATCGGCCACAATCTGGTGTGGCATTCGCAGGTTCCCAAATGGGTGTTTGAGGATAAAGACGGCAAGCAGGTCAGCCGCGACGTTTTGCTGGAGCGCATGCGCGACCACATCAGTACGGTGGTTGGGCGATACAAGGGCCGCATCAACGGATGGGACGTGGTGAACGAGGCTCTGAATGAGGATGGAACGCTGCGCCAGTCGCTCTGGATGAAAATCATCGGCGACGATTACATCGAGAAAGCGTTCCAGTACGCGCATGAGGCCGATCCGAAAGCGGAGCTGTACTACAACGACTATTCGCTGGAGAACGAAGCCAAACGCAAAGGCGCGCTCGATCTCGTCAGGAAACTAAAAGCAAAAGGAGTGACGATCACCGGTGTTGGCCTGCAGGATCATGACAGCCTGGGCTGGCCCACGACGGATCAGATCAACGCTACGATTACCGAGTTCGGCAAGCTGAGCGTGAAGGTCATGATTACCGAACTCGATGTCGATGTGTTGCCGGCAGCGAGTTCGAGCCAGACCGCGGATGTTTCTTTGAAGGTTGCGTCCGATGCGAAGCTCAACCCGTATCCCAATGGCCTGCCGGATGCCGTTCAGCAGGAACTGGCCAAGCGTTACGCCGACCTGTTCGGGGCGTATGGCAAGCATTGTGGACTCGTAACCCGCGTGACATTTTGGGGCGTGACCGACAAGGAGTCGTGGAAGAATAATTGGCCAGTGCGAGGCCGAACAAATTATCCGTTGCTGTTCGACCGCGCCGCTCAGCCGAAGCCGGCGTTTGATGCGGTGATCCACGCAGCGCCGAAAAACGCGCGGTGATGCAGCGCTCTTTTCTGGCTGCCTCGCAGCCTGTACCAACTCGAATTTCCTCTGCTACAATTCATTCACGGGGCAGGGACAGCTGCCCTGGTTCAGTGTTGCCCGCATCAAAAGTTGGGGACGTAGTTCAGTTGGTTAGAACGCTGCCCTGTCACGGCAGAGGCCGCGGGTTCGAGTCCCGTCGTCCCCGCCATTCTTTTCAAGCACTTGCAACCCTAAGGTCCGGCGAATCAGGGGCCATTAGGGGACGATAAGCGCTGGACGAGAATGGTCCCATCCAAAAGCGCTCCCAAATAGCATTCATTGGATGAGGTTGGTCTTCGGCAAAATACCTGTCGGCAAAATCGCATCGACCAATTTGTCTTGTGCCAAGCGCTTGGTCTTCGATGTCGCCTGCAGATATTTGTTCGTGACATGGAGGTTGCTGTGCCGCAAGTAGTCGCGGATGGTGAGCTGATGTTCGCCCATCTCCGCCAGCATAGTTCCCACCGTGTGTCGAAAAGTGTGCCAGCCCACGCCTAGGATGCCGATCTTTTTGAACGCAGGTTGGACCTTCCTCTTGAGCACGGATGCCAGATCGAGTGGCTTTTTGCCCTTCAGTCTTTCCGAAGGAAAGATGAAATGCTCTGGTTGGTTGTAAAGACTCTGAGACCTCCAGTCGAGCAACGCATATTTCAGACTTGGATGCATCGGCAACAGCTTCGCCGACGCTTCCGTTTTGGTGCACTTCAGGTGCCCACCTCGACGCCAATAGTACGAGTGTTGCAGGCTGAAGCTCTGGTTTTCGAAATCGCAGTCGAGCCAGCGCAGAGCTCCAAGTTCGCCTTGACGGATTCCTAAGGCTCCGTCTAGAAACACGAGAAGCTGATCCCGAAGTTCCAACCCTGCCAGGCCCATCTTGACCTGCTCTGCGGACAGCACCAAGGGAGAAACCCGGCGTTTGGCGCTGACCCGCACGCCCGTGCTTGGACCCCGCTTCCCCCCGCTTCCTACCGGTATACCCGACGAGATCGGATTGTGGCCACAGAACTCCCACCGGACGGCGTGCGAAAACAAAGCCGACATCACACACTTGATTTTGGCTTTGGTTCCATCCGCAACTCCGGTCGCCCGTAGCCAACGCTCTACCTCGACAGTTTTGACTTGTTCTAGTGGTAGATTGCCCCAGCGTGGAACGATCCAGTTTTTGGCATAGATGATATACGCATCTTGTGTAGACAAAGCTTTGAGAGGCAGTTCCTCTTGCGAGTAATGCTCCCAGAGCGTGTTGATGGTAGTTCGCCGCAGGTTTCGATGTTCGCAGCGATTGTTGATGGTTAGCCGAAGAGCGTCTGCCGCTGCGTGCACCGCGGATTCGGTGGGGTACTGCTTGACATCCCCCACCCGGATTTTGCGGTGCAACAGCTTTCCGTTGGTGTCCTGTTCCCGCCATCGATAGACCCAGACTGCCGGGCCCTTCTTCCGCTCTTCTTGCTCTACGCTTCCATGTTGGTAACGCATCCGTCTAAACAAAGAGCCTCCTCTGTTTAAACGGTGTCGGCGGACACCGTCAGAATAGATCGCGTGCGGGCTTCGGTCGAGACATTTTTTCCTCGCTTGCCGCTTGCTCAGCGGGCGAGTTTTCCCAGCCAACGGTTCAGCGTTGAAGCCCGAAATCGCCAGCGCCGTCCGACCTGGACGCCCGGTATCGTGCCGGTTCGCGCTTTTGTTCGCAGAGTTCGGGGGTGCATTCTCAGAAGTCTCGCAGCCTCATCCGTGTCGAGCAGGGGTTCAAAGCCTTTGTCGTTCGGAACGTTCTCTCGCTCCTGGTCGTCAGATGCCAGGTCGTAGGCGTGATTTCCGTTCTCTGGCATCGGAATACCACCTCACCACAGGAAATCGATTGTGCGAACCTCGCGAAGCTAACCAAGATCACAATTTCGGTCAAATGCATCGCTGGGCGGGCGATTTGACCGAAATTTCATTCGGAGTTAGGTTGCGGATGCTCAGGCCGCAGAACGGCCTCGAGCGCAGGAGTCAGACGTGTTTTCATCGCTGGGGCAGCTTAGTGGCGGTCTTCGCGCCACCGGCTACATTGCCGACTCGATCGCAACAACAACGGTTTTTCTTGCGGCCAAGTTGCACAAGCCAGTTCTGCTTGAAGGGCCGCCGGGGAGCGGCAAGACGCAGCTGGCATACGCGGTTGCCGACGCAGCAAATACAACGGTCGAGCGCCTGCAGTGCTATGAGGGCATCAACGAAGAAAAAGCCATCGGGAAATTCGACGAGGCGCTGCAGAGACTTTGCGTCGAGTTGAAGTCGAGGTCCAGCAACGTCGACTGGGAGTCCCTCCAGGCCGAATTGCACGGCCAGCAGTTTTTCAGCGCTGGGCCTTTGTTGCGCGCGCTCCGGTACGAAAAGCCGTGTGTTTTGCTCATTGACGAGCTAGACAAAATAGACCACGCATTCGAAGCAATGTTGTTAGAACTTCTGAGTGTTTGGCAACTGAGCATTCCAAAACTCGGAACGATCCGAGCCAAGAGCATTCCATTTGTTGTCCTCACATCCAACGAGGAGCGGCGTATCGGCGATCCCCTCCGTCGACGTAGTTTTTATCTCCGCATTGAACATCCGACCGCGGAGCGAGAGGCAGAAATTGTCGCGCTGAGAACGCCGGATTCCAGCCGCGAATTTCATGCGGGAATGGCCGGACTCGCGAAGGCTTTGCGCGGCTGGAGCATGGAAAAACCGCCCTCAGTCTCGGAGATTCTTGATCTCGCCGAGGCGCTCAAAGTTCTTGGGACGGAACAAATTACATCGGAGATGCGGGATATTCTCCTTCCGTTGCTTGCCAAGACCGAGGCGGACCGGCGCAAGCTGCTTCTGCGCGACGGCTTCGCCAGCTTAATTTACGACGCGCAGCAATATCGCACCGAGGCCCTGCGGGGGAATGCGGCATGAAAGCCATACTCATCGTGGCGCAAATGCTTTCCGCGATCACGATCTGTTGGGCGCAATCGGGCAGACCACAACAGATTGCAGCTGAGTACTACGTCGCGGCCTATGCGCGACACTATCGGGTGCCCATTGCCCTGGTACGAGCGATTGTCATGCGCGAATCGAATTGGCAGTCGTGCGTGATCTCTCCCAAAGGCGCGGTGGGGCTAATGCAATTAATCCCTTCCACCGCCAAGCGGCTGGGTGTAGCCGACCGCTGTGATCTCGACCAGAGCGTCTCCGGCGGTGTGCGCTATCTCGCTTGGTTGATGCGACAGTTTCATAACGATCTTAGGCTCGTGGCTGCCGCTTATTATGCCGGCGAAGACACGATCGGCAGGCGAGGCTTGGCTTACCAAAATCCTGACGTCGTTGCGTACGTCTCAGCAATTAGAACAACTTACCTGCGAGAAGCGGGGATTGAATCAGAAAGCAAAAATGCCACTGCGAAAAGAGATGTGAGATGAACAAATGTTTGAGTTTGGTGCATCTGATAACGGTCTGTCTCGTGGCTTTCCACATGGCCTCGGCGCAAACCGATTTGCCACAAGCGCGAATCGTGAACCTGAGTATTGACTCGGACACAGGTCGTGGTCTTGCACGTGCGGCCGGGATATGTCAGCTCGGTGCGAGTGTTGGAGGAGGTGAGTTCGGTTGTCCTGGGCGAGCCGGGAACTTTTAAGGCCGAACACTCCGAAGCCGAGCCGCAACTGGTGTTTTTCAAAGCAACGAGTACCAAGCCCGCACAAACCAATGCTCTGATCACGACCAAAGGCGGTCATGAGATCTCACTTAGTCTGGTGAGCCAAGGAAAATCAGACCACAGCGAAGTAGTCGATTATGTCCTCAACTGCGAGCGCCCGCGTAGTTTTCTGATCACTTCATCTCATCCCAGCTTTGTAGTCGGCGGACACGAAGAATATTGCTCCTGAAGACCCACCGGACAACCCTCTCCCAGAGAAACCTATCAACCAAGAGCAGCAACGGCTGAAGGCGCCACTGCTTGAAAATCCGCATTGGGAAGGGAAACTGTTGCGGGTCGCGGTAGGACAGACGACGGAAAAGGAGCAGCAGATGGCCGTGCCTTTCGCCGTTCTTAATGCTTCAGCACGGACCATCGAAGTGCTGCCGCCGCAAATACAGCTTGCCGGGACATCGCGAGACAAGCATCGCAAAGCGATCAAGTCCGAACCGGTTGCGATCAAGGATTATTGGATGACCATACGTAGACTCGCCCCTGGAGCTCGCGCCGATGGCGTGGTGGTATTCGAACGCCCAAGTTTCAAGGAATCCAGCGAACGATTGTTACTGGCAGTTGCCCAAGCGGAAGAGGTCGACCGTCCAGTCTTGGTGCCGATTGCGTTTGTGGCTCCGGTCTCGGGAGGTGCAAAGTGACCGACCCCATCGGACACCGTGACAATGGAAACGCCGGATTGATGCAGAAGCCAGAAGGAAATGAAATCCTCAACAGCGCTCCTGTCTCTCCGCCCACTCCATCTCCTATGCCAGAGTTTGCGACCAGAGCGAAGCAGAGAGCGAAGCAGCCGATCCAACACAACCGCTTCGTAATCATCGGCGCAGGTGCGATCGTGACGGCGCTCCTGATCTTCGTTGCTGTTTCTATGCCACATCGAACGGGGCCACGGAAGGCGAAGAGTCATGGTGCAATCAATGGCGAAGACTCGGCCGTGGACACTAGCAATGAAAGCAACGATAAAAGCTTGCTTCCGATCACCGATTCCGGGCGCCCTGTAGCGAAAGAAGTGCACCAAGGATTCCTTAACGAGCGGGACCTGCAACGAACGGTAATCCCTTCGGCGTCGACTGCTTCGCAGACGAGGCAACCAAACAGTGCCGGGACATTGGGTTCGATACCGCCTTTTGGGGAGCAGACATGGCAAGCGCCGCCCTACCAACCGGCCTCGAGTGCTGAGATTTCCGACGTGGGTAAGACAGAGCGCGAGGCCATGGAGAAGCCTTCGTTGATCTACGTGCGCAAGGTCTCGGTGGGCCCTGCCGGTTTTCAGAACCTCAATGATGCAGCGCCCCAACTGGGATTGGGGTTGGCGACGGGTACACGCTTACGGGCCCGCTTGGAATCAGCCGCAAGCACGGCTGTACGGGCGCCAGTTCTAGCGGTGATCGAGTACAACTACCAGCGCGATGGAGAAATTATCATTCCTGCGGGAGCCAAGGCGGTAGGCCACATTAGGGATGCAAACCGTTCAGGGTACGTTGACCTCCAGTTTGATTCCTTGCTGATGCCGGATGGCGCATCCGTTCCCATCGAAGCCGCCGCGACGGATTTGGATTTGCGGCCGTTGAAAGGAAAAGTTTCGGGCAAGAACACGGGAAAGAACGTCCTGGTCAGATCGCTGTCGGGAATCGGCCAAGCCAGTGCAATGTTCGTGGGACAAAGTAGTTTGAGCCAGCCGCTGAGTGAGTCCGATCTCATGCGAGAGCGCGTTAGCAATAATATCGGCGAAACCGGGGACGAGGAGGTTTCTCGATTGTCGGTAAACCAGCAGATCGTGGTGACCGTCTCGGCTGGGACGCCCATCTATGTCGTACTCGAACAGACACCCAAGTCCAACCAACCTGTAGCGCCAACAAGCGCGCGGAACAACGCGACTTCGAACTCGTCCAATGTCGACCAGTTGCGCCAACTCCTCCAATTGCAGCAGGAGTTAATCCAATCGGGCACAAACAACCAAGCGCCGCAGTGACTGTTCACTTGCCAGGTGGAACAGGATCGAGGCCGACAGCGCGACGGAAATTCCAAGCTTTCGTGCCCCGACAATGCGAAAGATTCGGACCCAAAGCTAAATCGAGATAAGGGCGT
>CAWCEA010000004.1:0-655243 GCA_963794455.1 uncultured Acidobacteriaceae bacterium
GCGTCACTCAGGCCGGGCTTCGAGCAGCAGATGTTTGTCAAACTCGGCGGACAGTGTGGCCTTTGGGCCGTGCACCTCTCCCATATCTCTGTTGTTCACGTAGTCGACGATGCGATAGGTGCGGTCTTGCAGGCCGCGAAGTTCAAGCTGTCCGCTCCAGTGGCGCGCGAAGAACGCATAGTAAAGTTCCTGGTCTTTGCGGATTACATGCGTCTCGGGTAGATCGAAGCCGATATCGTAGAGATCTCCGAGATACTGCCCTCGTGACAGCATTTTGTCGTTGTAGATGTGGATCCACTTCTCGAAGATCTCCTGCCGCTGCGGAGTGAGATCCGACTTGCCGTGTTTCGTAGCGAGGTTCGGAAGCACGAACTGCGTACCGACGACTCCTCCCACCCCGACGGTCGAAGCAAAGTCGATCGCCTCGTCGCTCAGTTCGACGTGGTCGCCAAAATAAGGCACGCTGTCTCCCATGAGCGCCTTCAATGTCTTGCCCTTGGATCGGATCTGAAACGAACTTTCCGGATCAGACGCCACCGACATATTGAAATGCGGCATGGTGAAAAACGAGTAGGCGGTGCCGCACGGACAGAATTCCACTAAGGCGTCCGGCTTCACGCTGCGAGCGGTTTCGTAAATCTCCCTAAAAAAATCCGGCAGCGCTTCAACGGAGTCCTCGGGACGCTGGTGATGATGCGCGGGATTGTAACAAGGAGGAACGGCGTTCATGTGCTGACCGTCAAGTTTGAGGCCGTCGAATCCCCACTCTCCCAGGATTTTGCGAACAAGCGCCTTGTGATATTCCACGACGCCCCGATCGGACGGACATAGGTAGAAGGAATTCCACCACGAGATCCTCCGCTTCGAACCGTCGCGATTCAGCAGAACGAAGTCGGGATGTTCGGCGAGCAGTTTCGAATCCGGGACGGCGCTCAACGGCGACCACCACAGCTGCGCTTTGAAACCCTCGGCGTGAATTCGATCGACTAAGGCTTTCATGTCGACGTCGCCGTTTGGAAATTTCTTAGGGTCGAGAGCCCAATCGCCATAGTTGTTCTGCCAGCCATCGTCCAGGGTGACCCATGCGAATCCCATTTTCTTGACCGTTGGAAGCGTTTCGTAGACCTGCTTGAGTTGCACAGAACGGCCATAGCCCCAGGCACACCAGATTGGTCCAAATGCACTGTCCGGCGCCGAAGCCATTTGAAATCCCTGTCGCATCATGAGGCGGCGATATTCGGCGAGGGTGCGAAAGTAGTCTCCCTGATGCACAGAGACGAATGTGCGAAGAGTGTGGAAGCTTTCTCCCGGTTCCAGCGTGCGGTCCCGGATCGCGCTTACGGCGACGCGAGCAGAATGGGCATCGGGCATCGAGACAGGTAGCGACATCAGCCGCGGTCCCGGTTCTACATGCCCGACCGCGAGACCAACGTCTTTGCGCCAAACGTCGACGACGGGCGTACCACCACCATAGTCGCTGGCGTTCATGCCGAGAAAGTTTTGCTGGCTGAATCCCGTGTGCAGGGGAAGCACCCAATTCGGACGCTTCTCGTAGGATCCACTTTGGTACGACCAGAACGCGGTTCCGCGAGCAGCAACGTTTGCACGCAGTGAGTATTGATGGTTCGCCCAGCTGCGAATCGCGAGTCGAGAAGAACCTTCGTTCGTGTAGGCGACATCGAAGATGGCGATAGATGGGAAATCCGAATATATCGTGACGGAAAGATCCTTGCGCAATTCGCCCGATTTGCCAGTCAGAGATAACCGCTCTCCAGTGCCAAACGCGTCTGAAACTCGCTCGCGCCTGCTCGCGCTGACTGCGAAGTTACTCCAAGTCCGAATGCCAGTCACGGTTTCGGAAGCGGAAAACGGAGTCAAGACTTCTGGCCTGGGGCCAAATAGCGCGATCACCCGGCTGCGCAAATTACGGTCGAATTCTATGCGCAGGACTGAGCTTTGGATTTGAAGATCCGTTGCGACATTGAGCGCAGCGGCTGCAGGACGTTGTTGCGCGAGACCCTCTTGGCCAGCGTTCCAACCGGGCAGCGCGAGGCAAAGCAAGAGGCAACATATTTGCGCGAGGGCCCATCCGGGCGTCGTCGAACGGTGCCAGCGGCGGCTCTCTCCATCTCGCTGTGTCTTTGGCAGGACTGTCATGTCTGGACCCCGCTGATGTTTCATGTGGTCACCTGTCCTTAGAGGAACCTTCGCGCCGTCGTTCGGCTGACGCTTCAACGATTCGTGTTTTGCCTTGACAGATTGGGGGAACAAAAAGTAAAAAGCTAAACGAAAGAAAACATTATAAATCGCAACCATGCGTAATATCGCTGGAATTATTCGGTTCTGTACGGGTAACGTTGGGTTTCCGAACAGATCGATTTACACATATTGACGGAGGTTCAGCCATGACAACCGTGCAGCGTGCCGTGACCCTCACCGGATGGCTCATCGTCGTCATCATGTTCGCGGGGGTGTTCGCTACGGGCCAGGCGCGGATCGGCGTGCCGTCCTATCAAGACCCGGGTTCACCGCAGTGGACGGCGTGGGCAGGGCCGGGGGCCGCGGCTATCGGCATGATGATCGTCAACCTCGACAATGGAGACGACGAGACCTACTATCCGACCGTAGACCGTGCGATTCGCGCAACCCGCAAGCAGGGCATTCTCGTTCTCGGATATACATACACGGGTTATGGCGCACGGGATCCGAAAATCGTACGCCGGAAGATCGATGCGGTGTACCGCAACTATCTCGTGGACGGCATTTTCTTCGACGAAGTACCAACCGACTGCAGCGCCAGCAATTCCTTTCTTCCGACCCAGTTTCTGTACTACGAGTCACTCACAAACTATGTGCGCGAAAAGGCCGGTGCGCGGATCACCGTGCTCAATCCGGGAACCTTCAGTCCAAGCGACTGCTGGATGGGAATCACGAACATCCTCATGAATTGGGAGGACAAGGGTCTCGCGAACTATCGCAACAACTACGTGGACTTTGCTTGGGTACACAAGTATCCGCCCGAGCGGTTCTGGCACATCGTCTACGGGATGAGCACGGACCAGCTTCCGGCTGCGTTGGAATTGGCCAAGCAGCGCAATGCCGGTTGGGTTTACCTGACGGGGGAAATAGCGAATCCGTACGCGAGCCCACCGCAATACTGGGCTGCGGAAAATGCGGCGGTGGAACAACAGGCCGTGCAGGCCCCGTTCGCCAGCGCATGGCCGGACTCTTTAGATTCCCAAGGCGCCCGTCTGCGCGGCCGCACATCAATCCGTTGGAGCGGCGCCAGTACAGCGAATTGGCAGATATTTCTCGACACCGATCAAAATTCGAAGACCGGGTACCACGGCGGCGGCATTGCAGTAGGTGCGGAATACATGTTTGAAACCGACAACGGCACGGCTCGTCTGTGGCAGTACACGGGCACTGGCGTAGATTGGAGTTGGACCGAAGTCGCAGTGAACGCCGCGCTCGACCTTCTGGATTCGGGCGTTCAGTCGGCGAGCTTCGACACGACAGTCCTCGGCGGCACGAAGGCCTTGAATCTTCAGATACGGGCCTTGAACGCCGCAGGTCACTCGATTTACGACAGCTACGTCTTGCCGCTTAGCCTAAACAACACAGGGCTGGTATTTGATATCGCGAATCACGCTCAGTAGTCCGAGCCCGGCATCCGCTACAAGAGGGCTGTTCCGAGTACGTCATCATTTTGCAAAACGATCCGGGAACGTCTCGCATCGCTTAACCGGGACCGAACTCGTCAGGCAGCGGGGCCACTCGGTCCGGCCATGAATCCGCCGTCGAGGACCAGCGACTGGCCTGTCATAAACGAAGCGCGGTCCGAGCACATCCAGATGACCGCCTCGGCGATTTCCGCAGGCCTTCCAAAGCGACCGATGGGATGGTAACCGAGAACCTGCTTGTGGACAGGTGGTGCACCAAAAAGACGCTTCCCCATGGCAGTTTCCACCACGGCCGGACACACCGCGTTGACCCGGATCCCGCTCTTCGCAGTTTCCAGAGCCGCCGACTTCGTCAGCCCAATGACTCCGTGCTTGCTCGCGCTATACGCTGCCGCACCGGCAGAGCCCTCCAGGCCTGTCACTGACGACATGTTTACGATGGCTCCGCCGCCCTGCTTCAGCATCTGCTTGATTTCGTATTTCATGCAGAGCCACACGCCTTTGAGATTGATGTTGATGGTGCGATCAAAGTCTTCCTCGGATTGTCGAACGATCGGAACCCAGACACCCTCAATCCCGGCGTTATTAAAGGCAACGTCCAGGCGGCCAAATTTCTCCACCGTCCGCTGAACGAGAGTCTCCACTTCTGCGGTCTTCGACACATCGGTTTTCACAAACAGGCCCTCGCCGCCCGCGGCGCGGACCAGTTCGATGGTTTCATTGCCCTCGGTTTCCCGTCGCCCCGCAACCACTACCTTGGCTCCCGCCTTGGCGAAAAGCACGGCGGTCTCACGGCCGATCCCGGATGTCCCGCCGGTCACCAGTCCAACCTTGCCTTCTAATCCCGTCCCCATTGTTTTCCTTCGCCAATCAGATCAAGCGAGGTTTCACAGAATTACCGACAGATTTTCTAATCCCCTTAATCCAAATGTCGGTGCCCACTCAGGTCGCGAGCCTGTGAGCTTCATGTCCGGAAAGCGTTGCACCAGATTCAGGATCGCAACCTGGCCCTCTAGCCGTGCGAGTTGCGCCCCAATGCAAAAATGCAGGCCTGCACCGAACGCCAGGTGTTGATTGTTCAGCCTCTTCAGATCTAATTCGTCCGGGTCCTTAAATTGCTTCGGGTCACGGTTCGCCGCGCCTAGCATGCAGAGAACCGTCCATCCCTTCCGTATTGGCTGACCGCAAACTTCGATATCTTCCTTGAGCACACGAGCCGTGAATTGCACCGGGCTCTCATAGCGCAGAAGTTCCTCCACCGCCGAACGAATCATTTCCGGATTCTCGCGCAACTCTGCCGTCTTTTCCGGATTCTGCAGGAGCGTGTACATCCCGTTACCGATCAGATTTCGAGTCGTCTCGTGCCCGGCAAAAAGCAGCGCGATGCATTGGGCATAGAGTTCTTCTTCGGTCAACACTTCTCCTTCTTCCTCGATGTCGATTAGAAGGCTGATCAGGTCGTTCCCTTTATTGCGTCTCCGTTCCGCGACGGTCTTTCGAAAAAAGTCGGTTAGCGCGATGAGCGCATCTTGCGCTGCGCGGGCCTCTTCCACGGTGCGATTCGGATTACCCCGAAACGCAGCGATGGCCCGCGACCAACTGACGAATGTGTCTCGCAGTTCTTCCGATATTCCCAGCATTTCCAAAATGATACGTACCGGTATAGGGTTCGCGAACTCGCGCATGAGTTCTATTTCCGATCCGCGCTGGAGCGGTTTGAGCATTCCATCAACGATGGCCTCCACCTGTGGACGCAAGCCCTCAACCGCCGCCGGCGAAAATCCTTTGTTCAGGAGCTTCCGCAGCCGCGTGTGCTCCGGCGGGTCCATGAAAATCAGCCACAAACTCAGCATGCGCGCGAGTTCGCTAAACTCGGACTGGCGGCTGATCGGGAGAGACAGCAACATTTGCTGCGCCCGTTTTGCGGAAAGCCTTGGGTCTTTGGCGATGGAAGCGCACTCGGAGTGGCTAAAAATCGACCACACTCCCCATTTACCGCCGGCGTCCAGATAATGCAACGGACCTTCTTCGTGCAAGCGGGCGTACGTGGGATATGGGTCCTGCCGTATCTCGTCGCTGAAAATAGACTTCTGACCCCCAGCGATAGCCTTTGACAACCTTTACCTCCTCGCACGGATGAGAATTTCCGTCGGGCAAGAATTACCAGTTTGAGCTTACCACGGAGCGCCACCAGAGTTCGCGAGTGCCGCCCGCCCTCACCTCGCATTGATGTAGCCGGTTCGGCGAACTGGTGTCGCGTTCCATATCCGTCAGTTGCTCCATTGCAGGTTGGCTTCGCACAATCGACGGTTAATAGCCATTCCAGGTTTGCGAGTACAATGTGTGCCCATTGGGAACGGAGATTGATGTGTCAACTACACAGATTCGAAACATCGCGATCGTCGGAACGGGCCTGATCGGCGCCAGTTGGGCGGCGCAATACTTGGCACGCGGTTTTGACGTCATCGCGACCGATCCCGCGCCCAACGCGGAGTCCAGCTTGCGCAAGTGCGTCGATGACGCCTGGGAGTTGCTAACGGCCATTGGTCTTGCCCCGGGTGCAAGCCGCGACCGACTGGCCTTCACTGCCGATGTTAGGGAGGCGGTGTCGAGGGCTGACTTTGTTCAAGAGAGCGTCCCGGAACGCCTCATGTTAAAGGCGAGGGTCTTTGCCGAAATGGACGATGCCGCTCCTCCTGACTCGATCCTCGCTTCCAGCGCCTCAGCCATCACCATGGATGCAATTCAGTCGGCCTGTAAACGTCATCCCGAACGCTGCGTGGTGGGCCATCCTTTCAACCCTCCGCACGTCATTCCGTTGGTTGAAGTAGTAGGTGGGACGAAAACGTCGGAGGCGGTGATCGAACGGACCATGACGTTCTACGCATCAATCGGCAAGAAGCCGATCCGGCTGCACAAGTCCTTACCGGGCCACGTTGGGAACCGACTGCAAGCAGCGCTCTACCGGGAAGTGCTCTATCTCATTCAGCAAGGGGTCGTGAGTGTAGAGGATGCAGACATCGCGGTCTGCTATGGGCCGGGCCTTCGCTGGGGCGTGATGGGCCCGAGCCTGCAGTGGCACTTGGGCGGCGGGTCCGGCGGAATCCATCACTTTGTGAAGCATTTCATGGATGGTTTCGTGGGCCAAATGAAGAAACTTGAAATGCCCGACGTCACGCCGACGCTGATGGACAAAGTAATCGTTGGCGTGCTGAAGGAAGCCAACGGCCAATCGGTCGAGCAACTTGCTCAGGCTGAGAACAAAGTGGTGTTGGAACTTCTCGCGCTTCGAGCGAAGGCAAGCGGAACAATTCCATAAGGCAGAGAGAGAGTGGATTGCTTTCCTCGGTTACCGGACGCCGAAAGGATCGACAAGGCGAATCTTTTATCACCACGGTTGCTGCGGGAAGGCGAGAATGAACGGAGACTGTGGAGTCCTATCGGCTTGGCTATCAAAATCGGAGAATCGGAATGGAGCAGGCAAACGACACACTTGTAGGCACGTGGAAACTGGTATCCGCATCGAGCACGACTTCGGCGGGCGAGTGTAATGAAACTCCCTACGGTGAGAGCCCCGTAGGCTTTCTCACCTACACCGCTGATGGCCGAATAACCGCCATGATCAGCTACGGTGGACGCAAATCACTGATCAGCGGTGGCACCGTCGAGGAGCAGGCCGAAGCGTTCAAAACATTTCTGGCTTATGCGGGACGGTACAGCCGCAGCGGAGACACCATCACCCATTCCGTCGAAATATCATCAATTCAGGCCTACGTAGGAAAGGATCTGATTCGCACGGTCACGTTTCACGGCGATCGAATCACGTTGGTGACTCCGCCGACACCGATGAACGGCAAAATCCGGACGTTCGAATTGATTTGGGAGAGATTGCCCGGCTGATCGTGATCACCGACGCTGAAGCGCGGTTCCGCAACCAGGTAAAGTCTTCGGGCCGTTGCATCCAAATCGATGCGCATTGCGGCCGCCAGCGCCCTCGTCAAGATCGGGTAGAAGGTGCCAAATGTCCCAGCCCTGGCACTTAGTACCGCATTTGAAGAATTTCCCGTTTCATGACAAGATTTGGTCCTCGTCCGAATGAAGATATTCCCTTTCACTCAGCATTGGCGGCAGGTCACTTTGCGCCGTGAACACACGCAGAAACCGGGCTCGCCCCGAGGCATAGTGGTACGTGCATTTCTCGCCGCTTGCACCTTTGCAGTTCCGATGTGTCCTGCTGTGCCCGCACAACAGACGACCGCGGCTCCGCCCACGGTAGTGCAACCGGGTGCGCCAGGTGCGCCGAGCAAGACCCTGCCTCCATCCACGCGGGCCACTCTGCCTCCGCTATCGGCTGCGGACGTTCAGTTCATGCAGGGCATGATTCTGCACCACAGGCAGGCGGTCGAAATGACCGCCATGATACCCTCGCATACACAGAACAAAGATCTACGCTCATTGGGAGCGCGGATAAGCTCCTCGCAGACCGACGAAATCAAGTTCATGAAGCGCTGGCTCGCGGCCCGCAATGAAGCGGTCCCTAAGGACATGCCCAGCGCGCCGGGCATGGATATGCCTGGCATGGACATGTCTCGCGAGAGCATGGCCCTGATGCCCGGAATGCTGACGCCGCAGCAGATGGAAGCTCTGCGGAAGGCGAAAGGCGCTGAGTTTGACCGCTTATTCTTGTTGGGCATGATTCAACATCACAACGGCGCCTTGACTATGGTGAAAGATCTGTTCGATACCGCAGGCGCTGGTCAGGATGCCGAACTGTTCGATTTCGCGACCGATGCCGACAACTCCCAACGAGCCGAGATCAAGATTATGGAGACAATGTTGAAGAAACGGACACCAGAGGAGAAACGATGAATCGATTGTCCCGTCTTGCGCTGTGTGTGATGTGCTTCGCCGCCATTTATTGTTTTGCTGTGAGCCGGTCTCAGGCGCAAGAAACGCAGCCCGCAACTCCATCCCAGGATCAGGCGCAGAAGCCCGCGAATCCTGCGTCCGGTAAGGAAGCGGAGAAGAAGGACACTGAGGAACAGGGAAATCCATTCGCGCCGGAACCAGCGCCTGCGCTGCCGCCTGGGATGACTGGGTCAGACGCGAACGATCCGCGCGCCAAACTGACGCCGGGACTGTACGACGCGGGCGAAGCTGCGATGGGCATCCAGCACCTTCTACTGCTCAAGAAACCGGACGCTTTTCAGTTGGGATCCACAGATCCCGATGACCCGAAGGTGCAGAAAACCCTTGCGCAGCTTGGCATGGGCGCGAACCGGAAAATTCCAAAGCCGATCCAGTTGGTAATCGCGCAGTTGGCTTTTGCCAACTCCGATCTTGCTTTCCAGGGCAACCACCTCTTCCAGGGAAATTTTTACGGCGTGAATATCTTCGACATCTCCAACCCCGCGAAGGCGGCGTTGCTGACATCGATGGTCTGTCCGGGCGGCCAGGGGGATGTGTCCGTTTACAAAAACCTGATGTTCATGTCTGTAGAGATGCCGAATGGGCGTTTGGATTGCGGCGTTGAGGGATTTCCGCCGGAGCCAGCAGCGCCAGATGCGGATAAAGACAAAGACGAAAAGAAAGCGGACGCCGAGAACGGAAAAGGCGCAGACCAGGCTAAAGATGCCGACAAGGAGAAAGAAAAGCCAAAAGAGAGAAAACGTCGCCTGCCGGCTGCCCAGAAGGACCGTTTCCGCGGAGTAAGAATCTTCGATATTTCCGACATTAAGAATCCAAAGCAGGTCGCTGCCGTGCAGACCTGCCGTGGGTCGCACACGCACACTCTGGTGCTCGATCCGAACGACAAAGAGAACGCCTACATCTACGTGTCGGGAACTTCATTTGTACGTCAACCGGAAGAACTAGCTGGATGTTCCGGAGAAGCCCCTGACAAAGATCCGAATACGGCGCTGTTTCGCATCGATGTCATCAAAGTTCCTCTCGCTGCACCGCAGGACGCGAAGATCGTTTCCAGTCCGCGGGTATTTATCGATCCCCGCACCGGCGCGATCAACGGTCTGAACAACGGCGGTACACATGGCAAGAAGGGTGCAGAGAAGCCGGCCGATACGGACCAGTGCCACGACATAACGGTTTACTCGGCGATCGGGTTGGCGGCGGGCGCATGCTCTGGAAATGGCATTCTGCTCGACATCAAGGACCCGGTTCATCCGAAGCGCGTCGATGCCGTCAATGATCCCAACTACTCCTACTGGCATTCGGCATCGTTCTCGAATGACGGCAGCAAAGTCGTGTTCACTGACGAGTGGGGTGGTGGGTTGGGTGCGCGTTGTCGTCCGAACGATCCAAACAAGTGGGGCGCGGATGCGATTTTCCGCCTGAGTGACGACAAACTGAGTTTCGCGAACTACTACAAGCTGCCGGCCGCGCAGGGAGATACCGAAAACTGCGTCGCGCACAACGGTTCCCTGATTCCAATTCCCGGCCGAGATGTCGAAGTGCAGGCGTGGTACCAGGGCGGAATCTCTGTCGTCGACTTCACCGATCCGGCCAATCCATTCGAGATTGCCTACTTCGATCGCGGGCCAATCGACCCGAAAATGTTGGTGCTGGGCGGCGACTGGTCTGCCTACTGGTACAACGGCTACATTTACGGTTCGGAGATTGCACGCGGGTTGGACGTGTTTCAACTGACGCCGACCAAGTTCCTAACCCAGGATGAAATTGACGCGGCAAAGGCTGTGCGAGTCGATGAACTCAATGTACAGAACCAGCAAAAAATCGAGTGGCCTGCAACCCTCGTAGTCGCCAAAGCCTACGTGGACCAGTTGTCGAGATCCAAGGCTCTGCCTGCAAAGCGAATCGCAGAGTTGCAGAAGGCGATTAGAAGCGCGGAAAAGTCGCATCTGAACAAGAAAAGTGTAGCGAAATTGAATCGCTTGGCGCCCTCGCTGGAAACGAACTCAGCCACCGCGAAGACCCCCGCTGACTCAATGCGGATGCGTGCGCTGGCAGGCGTTCTGAAGCATCCGTCCGCTTGAGCGATCGAAAACTGGAGTAGGGCGCGCCGTGCCGCTCATCCCCGTGAGTTCGGCGCGCTCACGGAAACTCCGTCACCTTCGGCGTCACGCGAGGATGAATCGAGGTCGACTCCCCCGTATCATCAATCACGTGACTGATGGCACCGAGTTCGCCTAGAGCTACGGTGATCATGTCGTGGAATCGTATCTGCGGACTCTTCGGTGTCTCGATGGCTCGCGTCAACTTCACATTTGGCTGCTCGAAGACGCTGTACACGCCCATACCCCAGGCCTCGTGACTCTTCACGCTATCGGCAACCTTGTATGAAGCCCAGCCGTTCACTCCGGGCGCGCTCGTAAAGCTTGCCTGGTTCGGCGGGTCGTAAGGGATCTCGGATTGATAGAAATAGGTCCGACCACCATTGCCGTTCCAAAGGACCTGAAATTTCTGGTGATGCTCCACGAACAGTCCGTAGATGGTCACGTCATTCCCATTGACCACGAGCCCGTTCTCGCTGGTGTTGAGGTTCCAGCCCACTCCGTCGCCGTGATCGGCTCTCCAAATCCAGGTGTGGTCGACAATTGTGTCGCTGCTGTTGATCGTTAGATTCACTTTCGTCCGACCGACTGCCGCGCCGCCCACACGAAAGAAAACATCATGCAACGTGATTGGATCTTTCGCATGTCGCGCCCGGCTACCCTCCGGCCCCACCTCCAGCAGGACTGGGGACTCTTTCTGCCCAGCATCGAAGAGCAAGCCGGCAATCTCGATTCCGTCCGCATCAGCGGTCGTCATCGCCGCCGTTCCCTTCACCGGTCGCAGCGTCGCATACCCGAGCCCCAGCACCACCGTATGCGGTCGCGTGACGCGAATCGGAGCGGTCAGGTCATAGATTCCCGGGCGTCAGAATCAGGTTCTTTCCTCGGGCAAGCTGCGCGTTAATCGTCTGGGCCGTGTCAACGTCCGCGCGCGCAATATAAAACTGTGAAATCGGAATCGTCTCTCCCGCTGATTCGCCATCGCGCCAGGAAATCCCAACGCTCTCGCTGCGCAACGCCGGCACGCGCACGCTGAACTCGCCTTCGGCATTCACTTGCAGGAACGGCTTCTCGCGGACTACGGGAGTCTGCGCGACCTTCGTGTACGGCGGCTCAGGCCACGCGCCTTCTGGTGGATGCACGACGCCGACAAATACCATGTTCCAGTTCGAGCCAGTCCAACTCTTCCAATCGCAGTTGCGCGAGATCCATTGCTGCTGGCTCCCGGAGTCGACATTGCCGTCCACGAGTGCGTCGGACATCCAGCCTCCGCTCGCCCATCCATGGTGCTGGTGCAGCACGATGTCGCCCCGTATATGCATGCGCCGCATCGACACTGCCTGAGAGACTGCCCACTGCATCGTTCCGTCTGCGGGGTTGACGGAGAACCCTTCGATGGCCCTCCAGAAGGTTGTGGTCGCATTGTTGTGCTCATGATTGGCATCCGCATGGACGTTGCCCGTGATGCGGGTCGCATCGGGCGACGCCCCCAGACCAATCACCTCCGTGTAGAAGCCGACGGGAACGTCCACAGAGTAGCTTCCGGGCAGGAATAGAAATGCGCTGCGCTGTGGTCCAAACTCGTTGTGCTCCTGCGTCGCATATACCGCGTCGATCTGCTTCTGGATCGCCTGTGGCTTCATCGACGGATCGAAGATCAGAACGTTCGACCCGAAGTTCGGCCTCGTGGTCTTTGCTGCACGCGCCGGTAGAGTTGCTACCAGCAAGATCGCCGTAAACCCTAAACATCTCAGAATCCGCCAATCAAACATAGGTCCTCACTGGGACAGAGGGTATCACTGCTTGGAAGAATCTTCTGTGATCGCAAGAGCGAAAGATCTCGTTAGAATTGTGACCGACATGGGACTAGTTCTGATTGGTGAGGACTTGAAAATATCGCACCTTGCGGAGCAGAAAGCGTGACCACACGTCAACAGCGGGTTCACACGCAACTCGGTCGAACTGCAGCGCAGACCTTTGCTGCCAATGATCGGATGAACCAGCTTCTCATCGAGCATCTTGACCCGTCGCTGTGGAGGGCCAAGCCCCCGGGGCAAGCGCGCACCATTGCTGCGATCTTCACGCACATGCACAATGTCCGAACCAAGTGGATCAGGCTCACGGCTCCGCACTTAAAAGTTCCGCCAATGCTCAACCGTACGAACTGCACGCCGCGTCTGGCCCACATTGGATTGGAAAAGAGTGCTGCCCGCTGCTCGGAGATGTTGGCCGAAGCGCTGGGTGGTGGGAATCGCATCAAGAAATTTCACAGTGACGGTTGGGCTCGACCGTGGCCGGTTGGCGTGGAGATGCTCTGCTACATGCTGTCTCACGAAGCTCATCATCGCGGACAGATATGTATGCTTGCGCATCAACTGGGATTTCCGTTGCCCGCGAAGGTGATGTCAGGGCTGTGGAGTTGGGAAAAGCTGTGGAAGGATTGCGGCGCACCCGGCGGCCCAGGGCACGACTCTCAATGACCTGAAGGTTGCACACCTGGTTGAGAACCAACTCTACAGCGGAACCTCGATCAACATCGGCCCTTCGCACGCGAAGCCATCCTGCAGAGCCTTCGCAAATTCACCGAGCGACATGACTCGAACTCCAGGCACGCCCATGCCTTTGGCCAACTGAACCCAGTCGAGGTCGGGATGCCCGATTTCGAACAATGCCGAAGCGCGCGGGCCGGGATCTCCTATGCCAAGATAAGAGAACTCCCGCTTGAGGACGGCGTAGTCGCGGTTGGCGAAGACTACGGTGGTTACCTTGAGGCCCTCGCGTGCCATCGTCCAAAGAGCCTGCAAGGTATACATGCCGCTCCCGTCCGCGGTCAGGCATAGGACTTTCCGCTCCGGGGAAGCCACGGCCGCGCCCACTGCGAGCGGCAACGCAATCCCGATCGAGCCACCGGTGTTTCCGAGCCAGTCGTGGGGCGGAGCTCCCTTGGTGGCAGCCATCATCCCGCGCCCTGACGTCATCGACTCATCTACCACAATCGTATTCTCAGGGAGGAGCGCGCCTATTACCGCGGCGAGACCGGGTAGCGTGATATGACCATCCGGCAGTGCTGGACGCGACGCCGTCTGCAGCGATGACTGCTTCTCCGTCAGCGACAGGGCTTCGCCCAACGCGATGAGCGAGCCGACGCGGTCTTCACTCGGTTTAGCGAGCACGTGAATCTCGCACTCAGGTGACACAAAATTGCTGGTCTTGCCCGGATAAGCGAAGTACGCAATCGGAGCAACCGCGCCCACAAGAATCAACTGGCGAAAGTCTTTGAACTGATCAATGCCCTGCTCGATTACGTACGCAACGCGCTCCACCGGTGGGAGGCCGGCGCCGCGTTGGAGACGAGTCAGAGGATACGGAGCAAAAAGTTTGGCGCCCGTCGCCGAAGCGATGCGTCCTGCAGCGGCCAGACCTTCGCCATACAGTGCATTGCCGGCCAGCAATATCGCAGTCTGCAGGCCTGAACGCAGCATACCTGCGGCGCGTTCAATCGATTTGGCGGTTGGCAATGGGGGTTGGGGTAGCGTAGGCAGCGCAGCGACGCTCCCACCATCGCTCCAGGCAACGTCGGCGGGAACAATCAGTGTGGCAATCTGTCCGGGAGGCGTGCGAGCGTCAACAATCGCGCTGACAGCGTCGCTACCAATGTCCGACACCGCCGACGAAGTCCGCACCCACTTGGACCCTGGACGCGCGATGCCTTCTATATCCGACGTGAGTGGTGCGTCGTATTTCAGATGGTATGTCGCATGCTCGCCAATCACGTTAACGATTGGCACCTGGGCTCGTCTCGCGTTGTGCAGGTTGGCAAGGCCGTTCCCGAGACCGGGTCCCAGATGAAGCAGAGTGCACGCCGGCTTTTCTGCCATACGCGCATAGCCGTCGGCCGCGCCAGTCGCCACGCCTTCAAACAGGCCGAGAACACAGCGCATTTCTGGAACCTTGTCGAGCGCTGCGACAATGTGGATCTCTGAAGTCCCGGGATTTGCGAAGCAGGTATCAAGACCTCCTGCAATCAGCGTGCGAACCAGAGTCTCTGCACCATTCATGTATAGTTTTCCGACTGCGATCCCGATCTATGTTACGACACGGAAATCGAATACGCGCCTTTTATGCTGTGTCTGGACGGATTGGTTTCTAGTTTCGACGGGTCGCGATATCGGTCCTCGGATAGGAGGCGGCTGTTGGTGCACTCTGGTTGGGTTGTCCTTCACCGATGCTACGGGCTGCAGCGACGTCCTTGCCATTCAATGCGAGAACCGCATAGGCTGTGGCCGCGTCCCGCATGAAGTGCCCGACATTGGAAGACGGGTTCCGCCGCACGGACAGAGAGGACGACGGCCAGGAACCGTCCTCCGCGCTCTGGTTGCGAACGAGCCATGCGAGCCCGCTTTTCACCGTGGAGTCCTTCGGAGTCATACCAACTTCCTGCAAAACAAAAGTGATGAAACCGGTAGCGTATCCATCCGTGTCAGTGTTCTGACGCGTCCAGTCGGCGCGCAGGCGTCTTCGCACCGCGGAATGCAGGTTCCACCCTCCAGGCCATGCATCCGACGAAAGCTCCCAACCTCCGTCTGATCGCTGCCTCTCCTGGATCTCACGAACAATTGTTTTTTGTTGCTCTGCGTCGAGCAGGCCAGGCAGCTTCGTGGAGGCCCACAGCAGAGCCACTCGGTTCATCATCGACTGCTCTTTCGATTCGCGATTGAGATAGTCGCGCAACAGGCCGAGCTTTTCTTGAATATCAGGCCTTGAACGATAATTTTCGGGAGCAATACCTGCTGCGATGGCAGCGAGAGCGGCTCCATAATATTGAGAATCCTTTGCTTCCCACGGCTCCATGCCGAATTGAAGCCACGCCCAACTGCCTTTCGCTACGCCATCGGTCAGCTGCAATGCCCACATGTTATTGAGCGCCGCCAGGGTCACTTCGCTAAGCTTCCCACCCCGGGCATCATTGGCCGCGAGGATCAGTGCATTCAACACAGACTCTGTGCCCCGAGATTCCGCAGGCTTTCCATTGCCGTAACCTGCATCCGTGTAGTAAGGTCCAACCTCCTTCCACAAAAGCACGCGCTTGGTGACATCTGCGAGAATCTTGCGTTCGTCGTCGGAGGGGCCCTGTTCGGCGAGTGCCGCACGAAGCGTGGGTCGTGCCAAAACGTATGGCATCACCGTATGGCAGGATATGCAAAAAGTTTCATGATCGCGGGCTGCGCCAGGCCACCCCATCCAAGTAACTTCTCTCTCATCCAAGTATGTGGCAGCTGCCTTTGGATTCCAGGAATTGGCGACTGGTTGCGGATGATGGGAACATCCGGTCAGCAATCCGGCTAGCAGACACGGTGCCAACACAGATTTCTGCATCAGTTTGCCCAGCACAGACATGAACCCTCATTGCGGCCCAGAAAGAAGTAGAAAAAGGGGGAGGAACTGTCAGATTGGGGGAGCCCAAACAGAGGCGCCCACTGCGTTCTAACTAAGAATCTCTCACAGTCCAAGACGCCAAAGCAACTACAATCACCTGTTCTGCGCCATGGCAAACAACGAACAATTTGGAGTTCCACAGGATCGTGGCAGGACAAGAGCCCTTTACATGGTTGCTGTCGTTGCCGTCCTGGTTGCCACGCTTTCGCCATTCAATCCCTCTCCGCGCAATGGCGTAGCTTGGCTTACGGGAACTACAGGGCTGAAGTTTGTGAAGACCGGTTTGGTGGTCAGCGACCGGCCTCTCAACTTTCCAGACAATCTGGCCACGAACTCGTACAGTATCGAGCTTCTGCTGAAGCCGGCGAGCGCAGGATGGTCATACACGATTCTCGGTTTCTACGTACCAGCGCGTCCAACACAATTCCTGGTGCGCCAGTGGACAGATGGTTTACTCGTCACTCATGATGCGCGGGTCGACACCGACAGAACTAGAACGATCAAGTTCGATGTCGACCACGCTCTGGTTCGTGGCAGGTTAGTACTCATAACACTCGCCTCTAGCCCGAACGGAACAACAGTCTATCTCGATGGTCAGCGAGCGCAGTCGTTTCCTCGGTTCAAGATCGCGCGAAGTGAACTCGCCGGGCAGATTGTTCTCGGAACCTCGCCAGCGACGTACCACCCATGGCCGGGAGAACTGCATGGCCTCGCAATCTATTCGAAAGAACTGACGCCCGCGGACGCGCTTCGGCACTACCAAGAATGGACGACTCTGAGCGAGCATCCGGACTTGGATGGCGCAGTCGCACGTTATACGTTTGCCGAAGGAACCGGAAACGAGGTTCATAGCGAAGTGGTGTCGGCCCCGAACCTTGAAATTCCACCGAGTTTCTCCGTCCCGCACAAGGCCTTCTTGAATTCGCCGGGCAAAGAATTCAAGGCCGATCGGCGTTACGCATTCGACGTGCTGATCAACATCGCCGGATTCGTTCCTCTTGGGCTGATCTCTTGTACATATTTTGGATGGAATAGGAATCGATGGAGCGCAATCTTTATTGCGGCCATCTCATGCGGAGCGCTCAGCCTTCTGATCGAGATCCTGCAGTACTACATTCCCCGACGGGGTTCGGGCATGACGGACATCATTACGAACACTTTGGGCGCTGCGCTTGGAGCTATGCTCGTGCAAGCACGCCCGGTTCACCAAGTTCTGAGCAAGATGAAGTTGTTGCCCGCAGCGCAACAGCCTGTATTGAAGTAGCCACTCACGACGAATTCCACTTCAAAACTACCGGCTTATGAGCCCTGAGATCTTTGATCATTCGACACATTCTTGTTCAAGCGAACCAGACTTTGAGTTCGTTTTCTGAAGCCGTCCTTGCCAAGCCTTTTTTACCCTCTGCAGAAAAGTGCTGTTAGCCAGCCACTTTCTGGCGACGAGATCTAAGAACAAGGTCGTAGACCTCAGAAAATTCACTCTCAGCCCGTTCCACGAGAACGCGTAGAGATACAAGGGGCCATCTTGCCTTGAGTGATTGCAGATCACGCGTTTGTACTGCCGGTCGCCCCACCCGAGATCGAACTGCGTCGCCCGCATGTTGGGATCGAAACAGTCTTCGATGCTATGCATCAAAACGAGCAAGCCCGGCGAGTATTTGCCAAACTGCGGATCGAATCCCATGAAGTTCCCGTGGAATGTATTTCGGTAGTGCTTCCCAATGAAAAATGCGCAGGGCTGTTCATCCACATAGAGGACGCAGCCCCTCAGCCCTCCCTTGCGCGCGGTTGTCCGCAGCGACTCCAATACTTCCGCGTCTGGCTTGAAGCCGACGCCTAGCCCTCTCTGGTACGTTTTGCACGATATCTTTTCAACTTCTTGCGCTAGTTCATCCACTTCGTTTTCTTGTTGGTAACACTGGATGCGAGTTCTTCCGGCGAAATCCTCCGCGAGCTTTTTCTCGTGGCGGCGCAGCTCGTGTCGATTCTTTCGCGACAGGCCCTGGAGAAACTCTTGGAAGGTCCCAGGAAGTTCAAGCCACCGATGCTCGTGAAGAGGTGTGAAGTGACCGCGACAGAAAAAACCAAATTTGCGCTCAGCAGCTCGATAGAGGGTGGAGTCCAGCGTCGCCCTAATGATCTCCGCGCAATCCGCCTCGCCGCGTCGCAAGCAGAGTTTCAGTTGTCTAGCCAAGAGCTGGCTATTCTCTTCAGAGACATTTCCGAAGAATCCGCCTTGAAGGAAGAACAGTCTCTTGACCGCCGGCTCGAACAGCGTCGTGTAACCGACTTTCAACTTCAACTGGCAGCGCTCTAAACGGCCCACCAGCATGCAATCCGGGCGTCCATTTCGGTAAACCACCATCACGTGAGGCCGGATGAAATCGGGACGGCACCGGGCGGATGCTAGATAAAATTCGAGGTCGGCGTTGGGGTCCTCGCACCAGGAGTTCCACGTCTCCCGCAATTGTTCAAGTTCCGCGAGAGTTCTGGCAGTGCGAACGAGCGGCAAGGAGTCCAAAGATCTGGTCCGCTTACCTTCAAGGAAAGGGGATTCTTGATCGCAAGGAACATCGATAACGCTTGCAGATGCCATAGAGGATAGAGGGGATCGTGCCGCTGGATAGGGATGGGGGCGCCCCTCGGGGGAGGAGTGACGGTCGATCTTAACGGGTATTATCCGCCGGGGGAGGATCCTTTTCTGTGATTGGCGTCACGCACAATGTCCCTTATGATTCAAGGCTTTGCAGGGAGCAGGCAGGGATCGACCTTACAACCTCAGTCAAACCTGTGTGCAGGGGGTAGTCGGCAACGCCAGCGAAGTCAGTCTACGGCGCGCACTGCGGTGTCAACATGAAAGCATGCTGATGACCATTCGCGGTTCCAACTCCAACGATCTGGCCCGCAACATTGATCGCGACCGCCCCTTGCAATTGCCAACCTGAATTGGCAGGAATGAGAGCATTCAGATCCCGTATTCCGCTCTTCTCGGTCCATACGAACGCGTGAGATCCAGAGCCCGTGCAGTTTCCGTTTCCCACGACGACCCTGAAAATGTTGATCGCAAATGCTCCACTCCAGCTCCCGCCGGGAAGCACGCCGAGATCCTGCGCCACCCTCGCCTTGCTCCACAGAACAGCATGAGCATTGTTCGCATTCCCTGAGTCGGAGGAGCCAACCATCTCTCCGAGATCATTGATTCCGACAGCGTCGCTGCCGAGTCCGCCCGGTAATGTACCGACCGCTTGTGCACCTCCGGTTGCGGTCCAAACAAAGCCTCGATTCGCCGAACCTGCCACGGAGCAGTAGCCAACTACTTGTCCTAGACTGTTAATGGCGTGCGCCCCTGAGTCCGTGAAGCCGGGCAGCACTCCCAGACCAGACATTCCCGCTGCCTTAGTCCATATGAACGCGTGCAGCTTACCTCCGGCACTCAGTGAGGAATTGCCGACCACTTGGCCGCACACATTACAGGCCACCGCCGCACTTCCATCATCGCCTGGAAGCGTGCCGAGATCCTGTGCTGCACCTCCGCTCCAGATGGCGGCATGGGTATTGCCGCCGCTGCCTGTCAAATCCGACTGGCCTGCAATCAAGCCGCAGATGCTGAGTCCCGATGCAGCGCTGTTGTTTCCACCGGCAAGCGTTCCCAAGTCTTGCAGCGGTGTAGTTGGCGACCAGAGGAAGGCATGGTTCTTTCCTCCGGCCACTTGCGAGACGCCCACCACCTGACCGCGATCGTTGATGCTCGCGGCGTTGCTGGAAGTTCCGCCGGGCAGTGTGCCGAGATCTGTAACAACGTAATAGTCGCTCATGAAATTCCTCCTCCCGCAAAGACAGCCACGGGATGATCGCGTCTTAGACGGGGAACGGTTGCTGTTGGAAACTGAGTTGGTGATCGATAAAAATCAAGAATATTGAACCGCGATACGGGGAAGAGGTCCGAACAAGATTTGGTCTGCTTCTGTCCGGACGGTTTGAATTATATACCTCGCGTCGGAGGCGGGCGCACGATGCCGCTCTGCTTCGAATTCGCGTACGAACGAACTGCTTGACCCAAGCAATCGCGAAGAAATGCGAGGACGGCAGGTCAACCTTCATAGATTTCGATTGGCAGATTGTCAGGATCTCGGAAAAACGTGAAGCGTTTGTCGGTGAGTTCATCCACGCGGATGGGCTCGACTTCGATTCCTTTGGCCCTCAACGTTTCCGCGACGAGATGCACGTCGTCGACTTCAAACGCGATGTGCCGCAGACCGCAGGCTTCCGGAGACGATACTCTTCCAGGTGAGTTGGGGAATGAAAACAATTCGATCTGATAGGTGTCCCGGAGTTTCAGATCCAGCTTGAATGACTTTCGCTCCTCGCGATACGTCTCCCGCACAATGTCCAATCCCAGGATTTCCGTGTAGAACCGCTTCGACTTCGCGTAATCCGAGCAGATGATCGCGACGTGATGAAGCCGTTTGAACATGCGATCCAGTGGGTACTCTCCAGAGCGCAAGATATCACGCGCTACCCTCTTCAGTCTCGAAATGCGAGAGGCGCGCTCACGGTTGATCTAGATCGGCACGAATGTTTGATCCTTCGGCGCCTCTTCGATCTATGGTTTCTCCAGTTCCGGTTGTTGACTAGCACTGGATTGCAGTGCGCGTGATTTGTTCTGACGGATCTCCTCCAGATGCTTCATCATTTGCGGATGGCGCGCCCACTCGACCTGCTTGTCGTCGGGCTGGCCGTAGAGTTCCGGATGCAGATAAAAGCCGCGCTCACGGGCATTCTTCTGCTGTTCGACGGGTGTGCGATGAGCATTGGCCCATGCATCCTGACGAATGCCGGTCACCTGCCAGGAGATTTCGACGTTTGGTTTGTCCGTCTTGATGGTGAAGACGTGATTGGCGATCTTAGAGGCGATCCACGCCTGTGCGGGCTGACCAATCGTCGTGAGTTGATAGCGGAAGTCGCGGTTCAGAGCCTCAAACCACTCCGGCAGTTCAACCACTGCCTGGCCATTCGCATCGGTAGTCACGTTGCCATCATACATATTCTTCATGTCGGACGATTCGACGGAAGAGTGAGAGAGGTATTTGTTGCCCGGATCCAGTGGATGGTCGATGTACATCGCAGAAGCGGGCACCCAGACGCCGCCCTTTACGAAAACACTCCCTTGGAAATCACCGGCATAATTCTCGGGGGCGCAAATCGGAATACAGATGGTGGTTCCTCCAAAGACCACAATGCCCTCCCCGTTGAGTCCGGAAGCGCCGGCGGCGCCACCGTTAAAGAGGCCGCCAGTTCCGCCTTCTCCCGAGCCGTCGCCGCTGTTCCCGTACGCATCAATGCCGTCACTGCCGTTCTGTCCTGAACCGCTCGCCGCCGCACCCCCTTGGGAATAGATCGCAGGAAACGCGTTTGAGGAACCGACAACTCCCAACTGCGCCCCCGGGTTGGTCGTTCCAACCGCGATTTGCCCGCTTTGAAGAATCGACATCCGGCGCGTGAAATTCGTGTAGAAGTCGAGGCCAAACTTCGTGAGACCGATCACTCGATTCGAGGCGATGCCTTCCCCACTGCTGCCGCCTCCAAACCGAAGTCCCGGAGTTGGGCCACCGGCATTCTGTCCGAAGCCGTCTGCGTCGATGATGGAGGCGCCCGCGGTCGCAGTGGCCACGAGAGTGGCCGCATTCAATCCTCCGCTTGCGGTGAGACTCGTGGTGCGAGTGTTTCCTTCCAGCCAAATGGTGCTCTTACCGGTCAGATCCGTGATCCCGAAGTTTCCTGCGCCTTCGGCGTTGCCGGCGCCTGCGGAGATAATGTTCCAGGTGTGACCGCCCGCGCTGGTGTTCGCGATCGCGAACCAGGTTCCGAAACTGTTCGCGGTGCCGATCGAGAGCGGCGTGTAACCATTCGCCATCGGCGTTGTGCCAACCCCGACCGCCCCCTTGAACTGCTCGGTCCCGGAAAATGCATTGTTCGATCCGAGTTCCGGAACCTTGGTTGCGTCCAGGTTCAGAGCCACGACTCCGCTGGTACCGCCCCCGATCAGACCGGTCCCGGCTGTGACACCGGTGATCGTACCTTTGCCGGTGCCGGGAAAGGTCTGACCTGCGGCGAAGGTAATCAGGCCTTTGTTGTTGAATTTCAATCCGGTCTCAGTGGGAGTCGCGGTGCCCGAGCCGTACAGCAGATCGAGCGTGGCGAATGGTGCAGCCGTATTGTTGCCTGCCGGCGCCGCTTGCAGCTGGAACGTCTGGGGAACCGCAATCGCCGAAGTGCTGTTGAAAGACGAGGCCACGAAGTCCTCAGGCCGTGAGAACTTTCCTCCCGTCGCAGTGGCTGTTCCTTGCGCGGGCAGGTTTAATTTGCCGCCGACATTGATCGCGGTTGCGCCGGTCTGCGTGAGAATCGACTTCTGGATGTTGGTCGCGGTCGTGAACAGCGGAACAGCGTTCACCGTCCCGCCGGTGGTGGTCACGTTCGACGATGCCGGGGGCAGCGCGGCGGCAACCGCTGGGCTCTCGGCGGTCGCTACGGATGAATTGCCGTTCACCGTCGGCGCAGCCAGCATGAAGGCTGAAGGTGGCAATCCGCCGATGGTCTGCGCATCCCCGGCTTTCATTGCGTAGGGCACGGCCAGCAACATCACGCGGGGTTGCTCTTCCTGGCCTTCCACGCGCACGCCAAACCAGCGCGCCTCGCCGGAAACAAACAGATTCGAGGGCAGTCCTTCATTCGTAGTAGCACCGAGTGTCACCGTATAGTGACCGGTCCTGTCGGCCTTCACGTTTTGAACCTCCACCCACAATGGCGCGCCACCTTGCTGCTCTTTGTAGAGAGACAACGTGACGCCCACTACTCCGGTCAAAGGTTTGCCGTTGAGATCGGTGAGAACTCCGCTGAAACTGGTTAGCGCAGGTACAACTGCAGCCGTCGTGGCTTGGCCAGCGGCCAGCGAGCCACAGCAAAGCAGTGCTAGAAACAACGCTCGTTGAAACGCGATGCGCATAGTGATCTCTCCTTGACAGTTATGGTTTGTCCGTTGTCGCGTGCGAAGCAGCTTGCTGATTGTGGGACCCGTTCAGGCGCATTTCCTTCAGGCGCTTCATAGTTTCCGGATGGCGCGCCCACTCGATGCTCAACTCCTCCGGCGCGCCGTAGAGTTCCGGATGCAGGTAGCGCCCTTGGTAGAGGGCAGTCTTGGCAGGCTCGACCGTGACGCGGTGCGCGTTCGCCCAGGCGTCTTTGCGGATGCCGGTCACCTGCCAGGAGACTTCCACATTGGGTTTGTCGGTGTGAACGGTGAATCGATTGTTGGCGATCTTATTCGCAATGATGGCCTGCGCGAACTGGCCGATTACAGTCAACTGGTAGCGGAAGTCGCGATTGAGGGCCTCGAAATAATCGGGCAACTCAACCACTGCTTCGCCGGCCGCATCGGTCGTGATGTTGCCGTCATAGATGTTCTTCATGTCGGGCGATTCGACGGCGGCGTGTTGAAGAAGCTTATTGGCGGGATCCAGCGGATGATCCATCTGTAGGACTCCAGCTGAGCTGTTCACTCCTTGGGTAACGGTGATTTGACCGGAGAAATAACCGGCGTCGGGTGCAAAGTCGCCGGTGGCACTGCTTCCCACGATGGCTACAATTCCATCTCCGCCTCCGAACGGGTTGTTTGCGACATTTGCTGATCCAGTAAAAATGCCGCCATCCCCGCCGAAATTGACACCAAGTCCGCCGTCCGCCGTTAGGCCCGTACCTCCATTCACATTTTCAGTCGTATTGAGGTCCCCACTGCCGCCAAAGGCCTCCAGCCCAGTGCCGCCATCCTGGTTCGATCCAGTTGTCGCGCTCCCCGCTTGGGCGTAGATGCCGGTTGCAGTGGCGATGTTTGATACCACAGCCAACGCCGCCCCTGGGTTTTGCGTTCCGATCCCCACCTCCCCGTTTTGCAGCACAGACATGCGCGGAGCAAAGTCTGTGTAGAAATCCAGACCAAACTTGGTGAGACCGATCACGCGGTTGGAAGCGATGCCTTCGCCGCTGCCCGCGCCGAAAACGATGCCCGGAGTCGGCCCACCAGCGTTCTTGTTGAGAGGATCGGCGTTTAGGGTGGAGGCAGCCGCCGTGCCGGTGGCGTTCAGGTTGGCGGTGTTGGTGTTGCCTTCGAGCCAGATGGTGCTTTTCCCGGTAAGGTCGGTGATGCCAAGATTGCCCGCTCCTTCGGCATTGCCACTACCAGCGGAGATAATGTTCCAGGTGTGACCACCTGCGCTGGTATTGGCCAGCGCAAACCACGTCCCAAAGCTGTTCGCCGTGCCGATCGAGAGCGGCGTATAACCGTTCGCCATCGGCGTTGTGCCCATCCCGACTGCCCCCTTGAACTGCTGGGTCCCGGAAAATGTGTTGTTGGTGGTCAGCTCAGGAATCTGGGTCGTATCCAGATTCAGCGTAACCGCGCCTGCGGTCCCGCCTCCGCTGAGCCCGGCCCCGGCGGTGACCCCTGTAATCGTGCCCTTTCCGGTGCCGGGAAAGGTCTGCCCTGCGGCGAAGGTAATCAGGCCTTTGTTGTTGATTTTCAGTCCTGTCTCGCTGGGAGCCGCGGTGCCCGATCCGTACAGCAGATCGAGCGTGGCGAACGGTGCAGCCGTATTGTTTCCTGCCGGCGCCGCTTGCAGCTGGAACGTCTGGGGAACCGCAATCGCCGAAGTGCTGTTGAAAGACGAGGCCACGAAGTCCTCAGGCCGTGAGAACTTTCCTCCCGTCGCAGTGGCTGTTCCTTGCGCGGGCAGGTTTAATTTGCCGCCGACATTGATCGCGGTTGCGCCGGTCTGCGTGAGAATCGACTTCTGGATGTTGGTCGCGGTCGTGAACAGCGGAACAGCGTTCACCGTCCCGCCGGTGGTGGTCACGTTCGACGATGCCGGGGTCGCGGATGGCGTGGCCGTCGAGACCGGGCCAGTGGAAGGGGTGGCTGCGGGTTGGCCAACCGGAACAGGCGCCACACGCATGAAGGCCGAAGGCGGAAGTCCCCCCACGGTCTCCGCATCTGCGGCCTTCATTGCGTAGGGCACGCTCAACAACAGACACGCGTGGCTGCTCTGGCAGGCCTGCTGCCTGGATGCCGAGCCAGCGCGCCTCGCCCGATACAAAGAGATCTCCGGGCAAGCCCTCACTACTGGTCGACCCCAACATCACCGAGTAATGACCGGTTTTGTCAGGGTGCACATTCTGAGTTTCCATCCAAAGCGGTGCTCCTCCCTGTTGTTCGCGATAAAGGAGGAAGGTTACGCCCACAATTCCCGTGACTGGCTTTGCGTTGATATCGACAAGGGAGCCGTTGAAATTCACCAAGGCCGGAACAACTGGCGCAGGCTTGCTGGTGGCTTCTTGAGCTATGGTTGAGCTGACAAAGAAGCAAAGTGCCACCAGAACAAAAAGGAATAGGCTGCGTAACCGGAACATGATCGACCCCCGAAATTTCGATTTCGACGTACTCGCCCCACAGAAGGCGCGATATTCGTGCAGAGAATCTGGACCACAAGCTTCCATCGGTCAATGCAACAGTCCCTTAAATCTTCCCTAACCGCTAAGTGATGCCAAGGAAAAGAGTTGCGAGATCTTCTTAACTCACTCGGAGCTGGTGTCCGCGTAGGTTCGTGGCGGACCCATAGGGTGGACTTCCGGCGCCAAACGCCGAAACCGAGGCTGAGGCGCAGACGACGACGTCACAAAGCAATAGGAAGGCGTGGCACATTGCGGCTCAAGGCGAACAGACTGTGGCCCACAACCGGTTTCAGGAACCCGGGACTTGTGAACGTTCGTCTGAACGCATACTCTGCTTCTTTAGAGGAGGTTTGATGCGCAGACGATTGAATTCCTTGGTGCTGGTGCTCGGTCTCTTTCTTGGAAGTGCTCCGGTCATCGCGCAATCCGCCGGTGAGCCTGTAATCATAGACAGTCGCGCTCCATCTCATCCTTTCCCTCATTTTTGGGAGCATGTGTTTGGCTCCGGGCGCGCCATACTCTCGCTGCGCGACAGCTATCGCCAGGATCTCCGCGAGGTCAAGCGTGTTACCGACATGCGGTATATCCGCTTTCACGCCGTACTCGACGATGAGGTCGGGGTTTACGACGAGGACGCGCAGGGACATCCGGTTTACAACTTCTCGTATGTCGACCAGATTTACGACGGCTTACTTGCAAACGGAGTTCGTCCGTTCGTAGAGATCAGCTTCATGCCAAAGAAACTCGCCGCCAAGGACACTTTGCATGCGTTTTGGTACAAGCAGAATGTCTCTCCACCGAAGGATTACGCGAAGTGGGACGACTTGATCACGCAGTTCATGAAACACCTTGTCGACCGGTATGGGATCGAAGAGGTCTCGCAATGGTACTTCGAAGTCTGGAATGAACCGAACATCGATTTCTGGACTGGCGAGCCGAAACAGGCCACCTACTTCGAACTCTATGACCACACCGCTCGCGACATCAAGGCCGTAGACACGCGGCTTCGTGTCGGCGGACCAGCCACTGCGCAAGCTGCCTGGGCCGACGACTTCATCCGCCATTGCGCCGATAACAAAATCCCGGTCGACTTCGTTTCGACGCATGTTTATGGCAACGACAAAGCAGAAGACGTCTTCGGGACCCACGAGCAGATCCCACGCGATCGGATGGTTTGCCGCGCGGTCAAGAGAGTACACGACCAAATCGAGTCTTCTTCGATGCCGAAGCTGCCGTTGCTCTGGTCAGAGTTCAACGCCAGTTATGCGAACGAACCCGACGTCACCGACTCGGCTTACATGGGTCCATGGTTGGCCGATACGATCCGCCAGTGCGACGGATTGGTCAATGAAATGTCTTACTGGACCTTCGACGACGTTTTTGAGGAACAGGGCGTCGTGAAGCGACCGTTCTACGGTGGATTTGGCTTGATCGCTGTGGGCGGCATTCCGAAGCCGTCTTTCAATGCCTTCCTTCTACTGCACCGTCTCGGAGACCAGCGACTCACAGCCACTTCTGATTCCGTGCTCGTAACGCGCCGTGAAGGTGGTGGTCTCATCATCGCGGCCTGGAATATCGCTGCTCCCGGTACTGAGGGAGCTTCCAAAGAAATGAGTTTTCGCTTCGAGAACATCCATGCTTCCAGCGTTCAGGTCACGAGACTTGATCCCACCCACGGAGATGTCCGCGGGGCATATGTGGCGATGGGCTCTCCGCGTTATCCCACGAAGAACCAGATTGAGCAGCTGCAAGCGGCCGCAAGGCTTTCTCCGCCCGAGACCGTTTCCCTGAAGAATGGATTGGTGACGCTCAAAATTCCGTCGCAAGGGCTCGTTCTTCTCGACGTGAAGGGCTCCCGCTGAGAATGAGTTCGAGGAGGCAAGATCACTTGCTGGAGATTTCGCCTTTGGAAGGCAGCGTGTTGAGAAGGCGAGAGAGAGAGGAGGCTAGGTTCTCCGCTTGAGTAGTGAGCAACTCCAGATGAGTACACGGCAAGTTTTCGATCTCGAATTCCCTCGCGAGGTGAGACCAAACTGCCGTCGCATTTGCGGGAAAGAATGAACTGATCGCAGCTCTTACAAAGTTTATTTTGCCGTCATAGAACTGTGGGCGATAGTTTCTCAATGCTCGATATTGGCTGTCTTTCACCCGCTGAAACGCACGAGCTACCGACTCGTCGCTCTGAGATGTACCTTTGGCCCCGCGGCGTCGTCTGAACCAACTGGCCCGTGTCATCGCCAGCCGAAAGAGTAGGCGTGCTTGCTGAACGAGGGAGATTTGCCGCCGATCTGGGTACGAATCCAACATCGCCAGAAGAGCGATCTTCTCGCCATCGCAGGACAGACGTCGCGCCATTTCCAGTGCGATCACCCCCCCGAACGAGTAACCGATCAAAATATACGGCCCATGCGGCTGCGCCTGTCGAATCGCACCCAGGTGGAACTCAGCCATATCCTCGATGCGATCTAGCGGTTCTTCAATCCCGTCGCAGCCCTTCGCCTGCAACCCGTAAACCGGCTGCTCGGATCGCACTTGGCTGGCCAGTCTGAATAACCCGAGCACGGTGTCGCCGATGCCATGCGTCATGAAGATCGGCGGACCCTTGTCGCCAGCTTTCAGAAGTACGAGTGGAGGAATCGGCTCCCCGGAACGAAAGAGTGCGGTCAGCGACTCAACAGTAGGAGAAGTCTCACCAGTCATCATTTTGCGGGAGCCGTGTAGCCAAACACGGATTTCAATTCAAGGAACTCTTCGAGTCCGGCTTCTCCCCACTCGCGGCCATTGCCGGATTGCTTGTATCCGCCAAAGCTTCCGCCGAAATCGACGCGCGCGTTGTTGAGGTGCACATTGCCAGCCCGGATTCGTTTCGCCACCCGGCGCGCTCGCTCAATGTCGGACGACGACACGAAACCCGCAAGCCCGTAGGGACTGTCGTTCGCGATTCGAATGGCGTCGTTCTCGTCTTCATAAGGCAGAATGCAAAGAACCGGTCCAAAAATCTCGTCTCGTGCGATCGCCATGTCGTTGCGCACGTCGGAGAAAACTGTCGGCCTGGCGAAATATCCTTTGCTGAATCCTTCCGGCCGGCCAACTCCGCCCGTTACCAGAGTCGCCCCTTCTGCCGTACCCTGCCGAATGAGGCGCTGGACCCTTTCGAATTGGGCGCTGCTCACAAGAGGACCGACAGCGGTGTCTTCATTGCGCGGGTCGCCCACTTTGATAGACTCGGCTTCCTTCTTCGCGAACGACGCGGCCTCTGCCATCCTTGGTCGGGGAATCAGCATCCGCGTCGGAGCGTTGCAGGACTGCCCAGTGTTACGGAAGCAGGCTTGCACGCCTTGTGCGACTGCCTTCGCGAGATCCGCATCGTCGAGGATAATGTTCGCCGATTTGCCACCGAGTTCCTGAGTAACGCGCTTCACTGTTGGTGCGGCCACTGTTGCTACGGCTATGCCCGCCCGCGTCGAACCCGTGAACGAAACCATATCGACGCCCGGATGTGACGCGATTGCAGAACCTACGGTCGCCCCTTCCCCATTCACCAGATTGAAAACTCCAGGTGGAACGCCCGCTTCGTCGAGAATCTGCGCAAAAAGATACGCCGAGATCGGTGCCAATTCACTAGGCTTCAGAACCATTGTGCACCCCGCCCCTAGCGCTGGCGCCACTTTGCAGGCAATCTGATTCATGGGCCAGTTCCAGGGAGTAATCATCCCGCAGACGCCGATCGGCTCTTTACGCATCAGAGTCGAGCCCTTCGGTTCCTCAAACTTGAAATACTCGAGCACGTTGACAACCTCGAGCAAGTGCCCCAACCCGGCCGGAACCTGTGCTTTTCGCGACAGAGAAATCGGCGCGCCCATTTCCTGGGAAATGGTGTCGGCCATCTGCTCACCCTTCGCTTTATAGACTTCGATGATTCGGCGCAAGAGGGCGAGGCGCTGATCAACAGTAGTTTCCGAGAATGCTTCAAAGGCCTTTCTCGCTGCGAGCACTGCCTTGTCAACATCGGCCGCACTGCCGAGCGAGATGACAGCAAAGGGCTCCTCGGTCGCCGGATTGATCACAGAAAAGTCATGCCCATCAGACGGATTCACCCACTTCCCGTCGGTATAGAACTTACGGCAATCGATCATTCACACTCCCTATTGAGAAACGAGGACTCGCTTGGCGCCGGCATTGGCCTATCCAATGATATGTCTCGACGCTCCCGCCTTGCACTCTTGAGAATATCGCAATCTCTGAGATCGCTCACGCTCACTCAAAGCTTGCCCAATCAAAGATCCTAGTGACTGCGAGGGAACGTACGACTTGATAGTGGATCCCCGCATTGCTGCGGGTACGCATAAGATGGGATAGTCCGCCACGCAAATGCCTGGGAACACGATCACTCCATCGAGATACGCTCCTGCCGATGCCGCTGTCGGAACCGGAGCCAGCGGTCGATTCCGGGCGGTCGCGGTACTGGTCATCGCATGCGCCCTGACGGGCGGCATCGCCTGCAGCCGCGATCCCGTTACGCGCGTCAGACTTCGCTTGGACGATGCACCCGGCGCGCAAAAGTCGGCCGCAGTTCCAGAGAGTTCCGTTCTGCGCTGTCCGCCCGCGGGGGTTGCACCTCTACGGCCATCGGCGTCTACGGGACACCACCGCGTGATTCTTTCGTGGAATGCGAGCGCTCCGTCTTCGCGCCCGGAAAACAACGCCGTGGCTTACTGCTTATATCGCAGCACGACCAAGAATGCTGCGAGGCAAAACCCTGTCTGCACCGGTTGCGAACAGATCAACGCCACTCCGGTGGCCGCGACTGGCTGTGTGGACGATCTGGTTCAAGATGGGGCGAGCTATTTCTATGTAGTAACGGCCATCAGCGCAGGGGGTGTGCTCAGCCCGTCTTCGAACGAGATCCCGGTTCCGATCCCATCCGAGCGTCAGGCGAGTCCTTCGGGTGCCGTCGGCAAATATCCCTCGTGTCGCGCCCAGGCACCTTGAAATCGATCGCGCCTTGAGGCCCAGGAATCAAAGGGATGGCCCATACCACCGTAGTGTCATTGACTCGTGAATTGGTCATGTCGTAACGTACCGACTACGGCCCTCCGACGCTTTCCACGAAACTGAACGATCAAAAGGAGCATTTTAAAGAGCGAAGATTCATGGTGGTAGTCGGCAGTGGTTGCTCCAAAACGTGGACGTATTTCGAAAACAAGTGGCACGAGGGTAACGTGCCAGTCATGGGTCCACGCATGAACGTCATCTTCAGTAAGTCAGCCCCCCCTTGCTCGGCAAGTCCTGATTGCGTTCTTGGCATAGTTCGCCAAAGAAGTGAGAATGAAGAAACTGTCGCCCGGCTTGACCTTCACCGTGCTCTGCGGAGTGTCCGCGGTGCTGTGGTTCCGTCCGTTGCTCGACACCTTTACGCTGGCGGCAACCGATGAACGGTACACGGATATCATCCTGATTCTGCCTCTCACAGCGGCCTTGATCTTGCGCGGCTGGAAAGATCGGAGGGTTACGCCTCAGAGGTGCGCGCCGGCGGGCGGAGTCCTGCTCGTTGGGCTTCTCGCCATGGTGATCGCGCGGGTAGGAACGACCAGAGACTCTGACATTGGCCTTGCGGTTGAAATGGCCGGGCTCGTTCTCTGGTGGATTGCGTCTTTCGCTTTCAGCTTCGGTCTGCCGGCTTTTCGGTCATTCCGTTTTCCGCTCTTTTTCTTGCTCTGGATGGTTCCGCTCCCCAAGTTCGTCATGGACCCAATCGTAGAGGGACTTCAACGAGGCTCAATCCTTGCGGCGCAATTCCTGTTCTCGGCTCTGCATGTTCCAGTTTCTCAACAGGGGATTACAATTTTCATCCCCGGGCTGGACATCGCCGTTACCACGGATTGCAGCAGCATTCGATCGAGTCTGATGTTACTCGTGACGACCATGCTGCTCGTCCATGTACTTTTGAAAAGCCCGTGGCGAAAAGCCCTGGTTATCGCGATAGCCGTGCCTCTGTCGGTAGCCAAGAATGGCTTGCGGATCTTCACGATCGGAATGCTCAGTACGCGCGTGGACCGCGGCTTCCTGACCGGACATCTTCACCGCCAAGGCGGCATTATATTTTTCTTGATCGCCCTGGCAGCCGTCTTTCTTTTTCTGTGGATTTTGCGACGCGGAGAACGAACACCGGCATTGCCTCCACAACTCAGTCCCGCCCCGCTCTGACGAGCGTGCCCCGTCGTCTCGGAAGCTTAATCCGTGAGTAAAATTACCGTTCGATCACCCCGGCTACGTTGAACCCTTCAACGACTATCTTCGGGCGTTCTCCTCGGGTATCGGCATCCTGCAACTCGGTTTGGATCGTGCGCGCCTCTCCTGGCATGAGTGCGACATAATTGTCGCTGTAGATCGCAGGCAGGATGCGATCGCCGCGCTTTTCGCGCACAGCCTCGATCCGAACCATCAATGCGGGCATACTCGAAGTGTTGCTCAGTTCAGTGGATAGAAACCACTTCCCGCCTTTCCGTTCTACCTGTGTTGCGACGGACACCTTCACCTTCGGCAACTTGCGAAGGGCGCGAAAGTTACCTTCTTCAACGCCGCGCCAGTAGAAGTTCTCCGAAACGACCTGGCCGCCCCGCGTCAGTGTCAGCCGCAAGAAATGCACCGGGCTTAGGTTATCCGGATATTCAATCTTGATCGGAGCAACCACGCTGTCTTCCACGCTATCGACGGGCGCAGATTTTCCCCATTGCTTCGAGCCATCCATATTTAGGAGTTCCACATTCGCTGTCAGTCCTGGGGCGTTGCCTGCACTGTAGTTCACGACTTCCACATTGTCCGTGAGCGGGTTCCATTGAATGTGGAGCGGCTCCGAAGCTTTTTTCGAACCAAAATAGGCAGCGGTCGGGTCGAGGAAGTAATCGTAGGTCTGCCACACGAAGTCGGGCCACGTGGGATGACTCATCCAAAGCAGCAAGCCCATGCGGTTCTTGCTCTGAGCCTCGAACATGGCGCGATACCCGTCGTAGTTTTCGAATTGTGCGAGTTCAACCCAATCGTCCGCAGTGTCAGCGGGGCCGTAACTGTTCTCGATCAACTCGCGATACGAAGCGAGGTTCTGGGCGCCGGTAAGCGTGAAGTCGTGCATGCCCCAGTCATCACTCTGTGGCCATGCATCCTCCGCCGGCATCATCTGCTTAAGACTGTCCATGGTTACGATGTTCGGCATGCCTAGTTCACTGTGCAGCTTCGGGGTCGCGCGTTCAGAGAAGTAAAACTTTGACGACATAGCACGATAGGGACCTCCACCACTCACAGGTCCGTAGGAAGACGCAGGGAAATAGCGGATGCCGGGATCGAACCTGGCGATGAGATCAGTCAGGCCGTCTTCGAGGGGCTTCGGGGGGTCGCCTTCGTTACGTCCGCAAAACAGTCCGATAGACGGATGATTGCGAATGCGCTCGACGAAATCAGTCGCATTTTTCATGAACAGGTCGTTGTCGTCTGGGTCGGGACCGTCATAGGGATTCGCCAGCCAAAAGTCCTGCCACACGACGATTCCATACTTGTCGCAAGCCTCGTAGAACGCGTCATCGCCGGTCTGCCCAACCCAGTTCCGAATCATGGTGAAGTTCATCTCTTTGTGATAGCGAACGGCTGCATCGTATTCTCGGGTGCGATAGCGCAGCATGGATTCGGGAAAGCCCCAATTACCACCGCGCGCGATAAAGCGACGGCCGTTGATGAAAATCTTCAGCGCACCTCCGGCGTCCGCGTAGGTAAACTGACGCACTCCCGTGCGAAACGACTTTCTGTCGGAGACGCGATCTCGACCTGTCTCAAATGAGAGCTTCACATCGTAGAGATTCTGTTCTCCATATCCCGCCGGCCACCAGAGTTTCGGAGACTCTAGATGTAACGCGGGCGTGGTCGTGGGACTGAGGCTCACCGTGATATCCGAGGCGGCGGGCACAGTGACTCGCTTTTCAAACCGGACAGTACCGAACTGTCCGCGTAACGTTCCGGCAACTTCTTTCTGCTCGTGGTTGCGAAGAGTCACCTCGACATTCACATCGGCCCGGCTCACATCAGGGAGCGGAAGCGTCGTGGTGACAAAAGGCTTTTCGATCGTCACCGGCCCGCTAGTTGTGAGATAGGCGTCACCCCAAATGCCGGTGTCGCGTCCGCGGATCGTAGGGATCCAGTCCCAACCGATCGATGCGTGGGCAGTGGGATTGTCCGCACCCAGCACACCACCGTTCGAGTCAGTCTGCGCCAGGGTCTTCTCTTTCACGCTGCCGGGCGAGGCATTCTTAATAACTAACACGGCGAGGGCGTTGGCGCCGCGTCGCACGAGATGGGTCACGTCAAATTTGCCACGCATGAATCCGCCTTCGATCCGGCCCACTCTTTCACCGTTGAAGAACACATCGGCTTTCCAGTTGATGCCGTCGAAGTTCAGCCATACATGCCGGCCGGGCGCGGAAGGTGGCACTACGAATTCGTCGCGATACCAGAAATTTGAATAGAAGAATGAATCCGAAATCATCAACTGGTTGCGGCCGTAGTTGGGATCGGCAACCGCACCGTCGTCCCAGTAACTCGACAACACCGTACCGGGAACGGTTGCGGGCAGCCAGTCATCAGTTCGGAACCCAGGCTTCGAAATAGTAGCGCCGTCTGCGGTTACGAGAGACTCGCGCTGAATGCGCCACGCACCGCGGGTGAGTTCGACTCGATCATCGGTTCGCCTTTTCGGCGTGGCTTGCGCCTGAGGCATCGGCCCGCCGTGGCCGAAAACTTCCATTTCGCTGAGGACATAACCATCTGGCGACGCCGCCCGCGTCATGAGCACGCGAACATATCGCCCACGTTCAGGTTGCGATAGCTTGAGATCGTCGGTGAGTCCGCCCTGCGCAGGCAGGATCTGGATCGTGCGCCAGGTGTGCGCGTCGTCCGAGATCTGGATGGCACCTTCCGCGGCTCGCTCGATCCAGAACAGAACCAGATGATCCACTGTGCAGTCAGTGCCTAAATCCACGTATACCCACTCTTCGCCAGCGCCCGCACTCTTCCACGCGCTGGTAAAGTCGTACGGCCCTCCGAGTTCGATATGTTTATTCTTGTCGAAAAGCGCCACTTCGCCGACCTGCCACCGCCCCACGTTGCGTCCGTCGATCTGCAGGCGGTAGGATCGGTTCCGCGCTGGTGAAGAAAACAGAATTGAAGTCTTGAGCTGTTTTGCGTGCATCCACTCCGGAGCCGGCGGAACTTCTGTGCCGCTCGTGCGGCCGAGTTCGGTCCAAGTCTTTCCGTCATCAGAGCCCAAGACAACGCAGGTCCACGGCTCTGTTTGCTGAGCGAAAGACCATGCGCGCGCGATCACATCCACTCGATCCACTTCGATCGGAGTATCCCTGCCTCCGGGCTCGATTTGGATCCACCCGCCAGTTCCGGGCAAATCCACGCTCGTAATAGGATTGTCATCAATGGGATGTTCGCGCTCCCGACGTGGCAATACGCCGTTGACGCTCGACGCAGTCGAGACCCATCGGGGAAGCCGCGTGTCCCGAATACCGTCGGTCACGAGTTGAGCGGTGAGGTTGTAGTCGTAACTGCTCGACGAGTATGCCGGCCGGTGCAGCGCGAGATTGCGGTACGTCTGTGTCTCGGGCACCAGCATCGCGCCGTTATAAGCCTTCGGATCGCCGGGGTACACGCCGACTCCGCGCGTGTAATCCTGGGCATTGAGTCCAAAGCTTGCTACAAAAATGGAGAGTAGTAAGATCGCTGGTTTCATAAGGAAATGCTTTCGGGCGCATGTTAACACCTGAAGCTCGAATGCGTAACGAGCGCATGGGTCCAATAGCCATACCAAGCATTCGCCAGAATTTCGAGGTGGGATAAAGAGGTGAGATAAAGTAGATACACCTTTTTCGGAGAGGTCCATGGAAAAGAAGATTTCCGCTCTTCTCTTTGCAATCCTGTGCGCAGTAATCTGCCAATCATCGTTCGCTCAACAGGCGGCCGCCAAGCCTGACTACAAGAATGCAAAACTTCCAGTAGATCAGCGCGTCGACGACCTCGTGTCGCGGATGACGCTCGACGAAAAAGTCTCGCAGCTGACCAACGCGGCAGGCTCAGTTCCGCGGCTGGGCATTCCGGAATACAACTGGTGGAATGAGGGGCTGCACGGAGTTGCGCGGGCGGGCGAGGCCACCGTGTTTCCACAGGCGATCGGCATGGCTGCGACCTTCGACGAACCGCTCATGCACCGGATCAGCGATGTCATCAGCACCGAGTTCCGCGCCAAGTACTACGCCACACTGCACAAAGACGGATCAGCCGAATGGTACCGCGGCCTCACCGTGTGGTCCCCGAACATCAATATTTTTCGCGATCCTCGCTGGGGACGCGGACAGGAGACGTACGGCGAAGACCCTTATCTGACGTCGCGCATGGGCGTTGCCTTCGTAAAAGGACTACAGGGCGAAAATCCGAAATATCTGAAGGCCGTTGCCACTCCAAAACACTTCGCAGTGCACAGCGGCCCGGAATCAACTCGCCACGAAGTGAACATTGACATTTCGGCCCACGATCTGGTCGACACTTACTTGCCGGCGTTCCGTGCCACGGTCATGGAAGGCAACGCCGGCTCCGTAATGTGCGCGTACAACTCGGTGGACGGCCAGCCCGCCTGCGCCAATGACATGCTGCTCAGCCAATATCTTCGCGGAGATTGGGGGTTCAAGGGCTATGTGGTCTCCGACTGCGGCGCGATGACCGACATCTCCCAGGGACATCACTACGTGAAGTCAGCGGCAGCAGGATTTGCTGCGGCTATAAAGGCCGGTACGGATCTCGACTGCGGGTCGCCGGCTCAGGCGGACCGTGACACCATTTTGCAGGCAGTACACGACGGCTCTCTGACGGAAGCCGATCTCGATCGCGCCCTCCATCATCTCTTCGTCGCCCGCTTCAAGCTTGGAATGTTCGATCCTCCGTCCATGGACCCATATTCGAAGATCCGTCCCGCCGAAAACAACACCCTGGCGCATCGGCAAGTGGCTTTGAATGCTGCGCGTGAATCCATCGTGCTGCTGAAGAATAAAGACGGATTCCTTCCGCTGAAGAAGAAATATGCGACGATCGCGGTCATCGGTCCTAACGCCGATAGCCTCGATGCCCTCGTCGGAAACTACAACGGCACGCCATCACATCCGGTAACGGTTCTCGCCGGCATTCGCAGGCGCTTCCCGCAGTCGAAGATCGTCTATGTCGAGGGCACCGGGTTGATCGGACCAGCGAGCCAGCCTGTGCCTACGACCGCGCTCTACACAGACTCATCTCGTGCGAAGCACGGCTTGCACGCCGAGTATTTCTCGAACCCAACGCTGGAGGGCTCGCCCGTCGTCGCGCGCACAGATTCGAATATCAATTTCGCGTGGGGCTTCTCTGGCGTTTCGCCGCGGCTCAAGAAGAATTATTCCGTGCGTTGGACCGGCGTTCTCGTTCCTTCGGAGACTGCAGATTATCTGCTCGGATTCTCGGGACAAGATGGCTATCGGGTCTGGCTTGATGGCAATCTGGTCGTAGAGGACTGGACAACCCACCGGCCCGCCACAACTATGAGCGCACAAATCCACCTTGAGAAGGAACATGAGTATCCGATCAAGATTGAATATTTTCAGACCGTTCGCGGAGCGGAGGCGCGCCTGAAGTGGAGCATACCGGGGAGGCAGGAACAGCAGGCAGTCGAAGCCGCTCGCCACGCGGATCTTGTCGTTGTAGCTATGGGGCTAAGCGCGCGTGTGGAGGGCGAAGAGATGAAGGTGCACGCCGAGGGATTTTCTGGCGGAGATCGCACGAGCATTGATCTGCCGAAACCGCAGGAAGACCTTCTCGAACGAATCGCGAGTGTCGGCAAACCCACCGTCCTTCTCTTGCTCAATGGCAGCGCACTCGCCGTGAATTGGGCCGATGAACATCTTCCCGCAATCGTAGAAGCGTGGTATCCCGGAGGCGAAGGCGGAACAGCGATTGCCGAAGCTCTCGCCGGAGATTTCAGTCCGGCCGGACGATTACCCGTCACGTTCTATAAGTCCGTCGATGATCTGCCTCCGTTTGAAAACTACTCGATGCAGAACCGCACGTACCGCTACTTCCAAGGCGAGCCCTTGTATCCTTTCGGATATGGGTTGAGCTACACCTCGTTCCGGTACAGCAACATTAATCTAGATCATGAATCCATCCCCGCCGATGGGAGCGTGAGAGTGAGCGTAGATGTAACGAACGCAGGCTCAATGGCCGGGGACGAGGTTGTGCAACTGTATCTCTCGCATCCTGAAGTTGCAGGAACACCGATCCGCGCGTTGCAGGGCATGCAGCGCATACACCTGGCCCGTGGCGAAAAAATAACTGTCTCCTTTACGTTGCGGGACCGCGCCCTAGGCGTTGTCGACGAGGCGGGAAAATATCGAATCCTGCATGGGACAGTTGAGGTGTGGATCGGAGGAGGTCAGCCGATTACGCGTCCGGGCTTGCCCAAAACGGCCGGAGTCGCGACGAAGTTCTCCATCGCGAGCGATGCCAGCCTGGCAGATTGAAGGCAACCAGGGCCGCCAGTTTCGTTTAGAATCGCGGCGCCAACCAAAAGAACATGCTGCTCGGGTGATACTACCAGAGGGTAACATCTTGAAGATGTCGCGAAATAGCATATCTGACCGGGCTTTCGTGGACACATGCACTGATCCAGCCCAAAGCCAATCTCACGCTTGCCACAGAAGGCGGGAACCGACTCGGCTTCCGAGTTGGATACTAACCTGCACAACGGTAATGGTAGTGATGATTGGGGCAATTCTCTGTGCAGCGCAGGCAAACGACCTGGGTATCTTTACCAACCAAGGCAGCGTTGGGCAGACTCCGCCCGGAGTTAAGGCGCAATACGACGCAGTGAAGGGAGAATATGAGATTACCGGGGGCGGTGCTAACGTCTGGGGAACGACCGATGCATTCTACTTCTTGTGGAGGAAGGCGTCGGGCGACATGACGCTTACGGCGGATGTGCGGTGGGTTGGCACGAGCAACGCCGAGCATCGCAAGGCAGTGCTGATGATCCGGCAGAGTCTTGATCCGGGATCGGCGTACGCTGACGCGGTCTCCCACGGCAATGGACTCACATCATTGCAATTTCGCGGAGCAGCGAATGAACAGACCTATCAGGTCGTCACGCAAGTCGACGGACCAGTGCGGTTACGCATCGAGAGGAAAGGAAGCCGGTTCACCATGTACGCCGGCAAGCCGAATGAGGAGTTGAAAGAGGTAGGCCCGATCGAATACGTCGGGCTGCAGGACCCTGTCTACGTTGGCCTGGGAGTCTGCTCGCACGTCGCGACTACGTTGGAAACGGCGATATTCTCCAACGTAAAGTTTGAGGTAACGGGTGCGGCGAAATAAGAAGCTCGCTGGCCCATCTCACCGCAAGAGACCCCTGATATCTCAGGCGATTCTTGTACGCCCGGGCGCGACCCATGGATCCTCGCGCTCCTCAATCGCCTCGGCAGCTGACGGATACGAGTACTCTGGAACGATCTCCTTAATTCGAGCCCGAACACTGTCCGATCCGTTGAGGAACAGCGTGGCCTCCAACTGCTCCAGCTTGTCCGCAAGAGTCGCCCACTCCAGTATGGGCCCACGTGCCTTCTTGATCTTGGCAAACGACGTGTGACTCACCTGCTCGTTGTCGTAGAAAAGTTCCTCGACGAGCTTTTCTCCCGGCCGCAAACCCGTAAACCGAACTGTTACCTGCTTTTCGCTTCTGCCCGAAACCCTGATCAGAGTTCGTACAAGCTCGAGAATTGCCACGGGCTCTCCCATGTCGAGAACCAGGGTCTCACCCTTCTGCCCGATCACGGATGCTTGCAGAACCAGCAAGACCGCCTCGCGGATGGTCATAAAGAAGCGCTTTGTGTCGGCGTGTGTGACAGTAAGGGGTTCGTTTTTGCGCAATTGCTCTTGAAGGACCGGGATGACGCTCCCGCTCGATCCCAACACATTGCCGAAGCGCACCGACAGGCAACGCATGCCGTTCGTGGGCCGTTGAGCGATGATAAGTTCGGCGATTCGTTTCGTCGCTCCCATCACGCTCGAGGGGTGCACCGCCTTGTCGGACGACGTCAATATGAAGGTCTTGCATCCGCTCTCGCTCGCAACGTCGAGAAGATTGATGAGTCCGAAGACATTGTTGTGCACGGCTCCTGACACGTTCATCTCCATCACCGGCACGTGTTTGTATGCCGCTGCGTGGAATATCGCTTCGGGACTGCTCTCACGAAAGATGTGCGTCATCTCGTCGCGATCTCCCACACTCGCCACGTGACATTTCAGAATCGTTTGACATTTGTGGGCCGAAAGTTCGCGCTCCAGATAAAACATCCCATTCTCGTTCTGGTCGACACATGCCAGAGTTCGAGGTTCATGTTCCAGAATCTGGCGGCAGAGTTCAGAGCCGATCGACCCGGCAGCACCTGTCACCAGGATTGAATGGCCGTGAATTGCGCTCCTTACCGACTGAAGATCAATTTCGACTGGATCCCTCCCCAATAGATCCTCCACGTTGACAGGGCGGAAATCTCCAATGCTGACCTTTTGCGCGATTACATCCCGCAGCGCCGGTACGGTGCGGAACTTTACTCCCGCTCGATCGCATAATTCCACGAAGCGTTGCATTTGCTTTGAGGAAGCTGACGGCACAGCGATCAGCACCTCATCAACCGGGCAGGAATTCACTATCTCAGACAGTTGGTCGACTGTTCCCAAGACCCGCACACCCTCGATCTTCAGCCCGACCTTAGAGTGATCGTCGTCAATGTACCCGACCGCAGCATACTCGCTTCCGGGTCGGCGGATTTCGCGAACGACTGTTTGCGCGCCACTTCCCGCTCCGATCAGAAGTACCTTTCTTGAGGCGGTAAGATCTTGACGAACCGATTCCGCCAAAACGCGTGAGAATATCCGCACTCCAATCAAGATGCCAAAGGTCAGAACGGCCTCGAGCACGTAGACCGTCCGCGGAAAATTGGGCAGGTGTAGCAGATATCGCACAACCACCACAAAGACGACGGAGCCGAAGAATACGGCCTTCCCAACGTCGAATGCGTCACTGAGTCCCGTATAGCGCCACCAGCCGTGAAGCAGGCCAAAGCCGGTAATGGCCGCCATTCGAATCACAATCAGCAGGCAGACAGCAAGGAAAAGCAACTGCCGATGCGGCAGTGTGAAGTCAAAGCGTAAGAACCAGGCCAGAATAATGGACACAAGTATCAAGGCCGCCTGGAACCCGCCTACAAACCACGAATTTTTTCGCAGCAGAGTTTTGGCAAGATGAATAATCTTCATAGGATGAACTTGCGTACTTCAGTGAGGAATTAAGGAGTGATGGAGAAGCGCATGCGGGAAAGAACAAACGGCCGGCATGCGAAGACACGACTGGGAACAAGCCGGTACCTGAGAAGCCTATTGTGCTTTAGTAATCCACTTCGGGATGTAAACGATGCCTGTTGTGAGCAGGACCAGAAATAAGTCGTAGAAGAAGGAGATGTTGTCCAGGTACTCCAGGTTCATGTTGAGTTTGTCGATGAGGACAACATTTCGGTAGTAAGCATCGGGATCAGGCTGCGTAGCCAGCACCTTTTCCTCGTTGCGATAGACCAGTGATGCCGGATCGGTTATCCCCGGACGAACTGTCAACACTCTCCGCTGCGCGGCTGAATAGAATTCGACATAGCGGGGAACCTCAGGGCGAGGCCCAACTAGACTCATGTCCCCCTTCACCACATTCCAGAGCTGCGGAAGTTCATCGAACTTCAGGCGTCGGAGGATGCGGCCGACCGGCGTGACACGAGAGTCTTTCGCGGATGTGATGAGTGGCCCATGCTTGTCGGCATTTTCGAACATGGAACGGAGTTTCGCGATCCGAAAGATCCGCCCTCCACGTCCGACCCGCTCCTGTCGGTAAAGAACCGGTCCCGTCGACGTGAGCTTGACCAGTAGCGCAAGGATGAGCAGCCATGGTGACAGCACCAAGAGGCCGATAGCGGACGCGGCAAAGTCAAACACTCGTTTGCCGTGCTTCTCGTAGAAATTGCGTTCCACCGGAGAAACCTGAAAATCGATGTCGGGAAATTGGACTGCCATCAGCGAGACCAGGTTGAAACAACGTCGGAAACAGCCCAAATCACCTGCTCGACCTCTTCGTCACTCATCGCCGAATAGATGGGTAGCGACAAACTGCGATGAAATTCGCGTTCCGCGACCGGCAGATCACCGGCCTTGTAGCCGTAGTCGCGCTGATACACCGGCTGCAGATGCAGCGGAATGAAATGAACACTCGTACTCACGCCCCGGTCTGCAAGTTCGCAAATAAACTTGTTACGGTCAATACGGAACTGGTCGAGGTGCAAACGCAACACGTAAAGATGCCAAGACGTCGTACGGTCAGGCATAGTAACTGGAACTTCAAGCGATTCGAGAGACTTGAAAGCGCAACTGTAACGCTTTGCGATTCGCTCCCTGGCTGCGTTCATCTCGTCGCACTTTCCGAGCTGCACGACCCCAAGAGCAGCTTGCAGATCGCTCAGGTTGTATTTGAAGCCTGCCTCCCGCACTTCGTAGAACCAGGAACCTTCCGAGGTGTAGCGCTTCCACGCATCACGCCCAATTCCGTGCAGGCGCATGACCTGCAGGCGGCGGGCGTACTCGCCATTCTCGGTAGTGATCATGCCCCCCTCGCCTGTGGTCAGCGTTTTCGTGGCGTAGAAGCTGAAGGCGGTGAGTTCGGAGATCGTCCCGATCCGCTTCTTCCGGTAGCTCGACGGCAGGGCGTGGGCGGCATCTTCAATCACATGCAATTTCCGCCGGTCGGCCAGTTCGAGGATTTCGGCCATGTCGCAAGGCATCCCTGCCAGGTGCACGGGAATGATTGCCTTGGTGCGCGCGGTGACCTTGCGTTCGATGTCCTGCAAATCGATGTTCAACGTTTCAGGATCGATGTCGACGAAGACAGGTTTGGCGCCGAGATAAGTCACGACCTCGGCGGTCGCCGTGAATGTTGTCGTAGGAACGAGCACTTCGTCACCGTTCCGGACTCCAACGGCTTCCAGGGCCAGGTGAAGCGCAGCCGTGCCGGAAGAAACGGCGACAGCATGAGACGCGCCGATGTAGTCGCCAAATCGTCGTTCGAATTCGAAAGTCTTGGCTCCCATTGTGAGCCAGCCTGACCGGATCACAGCCGAAACGGCATTTACCTCTTCTTCGCCGAGATCTGCGCGGTGAAACGGGATCTGCAGGTTTACCGGTTTTGTCGTCATACTTTCCTTATGATTCCCAGATAGTGCGTGCATAGCGGCCTGATCGCCGAAACCGCGCGGTACAGCCCCTGGCTCACCCGTGCAATCGGTCGTCCGAGCGGCGGCGCCAAGGTCAATTTCTCAAGATGAATTCGACAATCCGGAAACAGTCGGTGAATTTCTGAGCGGCCGATTCCCCGTACATCCGGATTCGCGGGATTGTTCACGTGAAAGTCGTACCAGACGATGATCCCGTCAGCGCGCAGCTTGCGAAGCATCCCGCTTGCGATTTGCCGCTTCATTTGGTGATCGAGAATGGACGTGAAGACTGTCGATTGGAGGACCAGATCGAAATCGCCGGCAAGGTCGGCCAGGTCGGTGGCGTTCTGACATCTCAACGTGATCGCCGGAGGACAGACACTTCTAGCCTCGGTAATGCGGTCAGAAATCAGGTCAATACCAACCAGGTTCTGCGGGGAGGCGCCCCAATGCACGAATCTTCGAAGCCAAATTCCTGAGCCGCAACCCACCTGCAGGATCCTCGCCTTATCGAGCCTGGAATCGAAACCATACAGCGTGAGCATCTTGCGCAACTTCTTTTCGCGCTCTTGAAAAGCCAGCCTCTGTGCCGGCTCGGACACCGGGCACACCGGCCGCTCGGCCCGTTTGGCGTAAGCGGCTCGAATCCGGTCAGTCTCACCAACAAACTGATCGATGGGGACTGGACCGGGCTCACTATCGGCAACCATGTCGGATTGTGGCAACGCTTTCTCGACTGTCGATTCTTCCCTGTTCACTCTTGATTCTTTCTCGTTGCTACACACACCTAGGGTATCGATTGCCCTTCCCGAATCGGCCTTGAAGAAGGTGCCTGGAAGAGATAGCGAAGTCCCGCCAACGTGCCAATGCCATAACTGATGTGAAAACACAGACAAGCGAACGGCAGAGTGCACACGATGGCCGGCCCGTATGCCCTGCTTCGCATGCCCGCGACGCAAATGCCCGCAAGCAAATAAGTAAGCAGAACAGCAATCAATCCAATTGAGGCCACATGGCTGGAGACGGACGCTAGCAGCAAAGCTCCGATACTGGCGACAAACAGCGCCGGAATCAGGTGCCGTGCGCTCATGGACGTGGAATTCTCCCTCAAACTGAACAGGTGCCACTGGCTGGTTCGCAGCGTCACGCGCAGCAATTTCCAGAACCCTGCAACCGGATGATATTCGGTTCGCAAGGCCGGCGTCTGGTAGATTTTGCCTCCGGCCTCGCGGATTCGAGCATTGAGATCGTTGTCCTGATTGCGAACGAGTTTCTCGTTGTACATTCCCACGCGGTCGAATAGCTCTTTGCGAAACGCACCGAACGGAACCGTCTCTACGTATCCTTCCGCCGAGCTGATTCGAAACCGGGAATCGCCGACGCCAAAAGGGCTGGTCAGGATGGCAGCCACCAATCTGGCTCCGAAGCTGTCATCGGCCGGTACCGTCATCCACGGACCGCCGACATTGTCGGCGCCAGTCTGCTCAAGGTATTTCACGCAGTTCTCGATGTAGTCGGCGGGATACACATTGTGTCCGTCGGCACGAATAATGATCTCGCCTTGAGCCTGGCGAATGCCGATATTCATTGCACTCGGAGCGATCCCCGCGGGGTTGTCAAGGCAAAGAACCTTCGTGGGTTCGCCTCGGAAACCTTCGACCAATGTCCTTGTCCCGTCAGAGGATCTTCCATCCACCACGATGATTTCGTACGAAGCGCCGTGAAAAGTTTGCTGGAGCAGAGATCGCAGACACGTAGAGATATATTTCTCTTCGTTCCGAACGGGCACAACAATGGATACTTTAATTTCTGACATAGTCACTTCATCGGCGATGGAGCCCATAGTTCTAAGACGCAGATGACACAAGAGCTGGCCTTGTCTCGCTGACTAAATCCGCAAGCTGACCACTCATTAGTTCGGCAAGACACTGCGCGTTCCGGTCGAGATCGAAGTAGCGCGCCGCAGTGTAACGAGCCTCCAGCACAAATTTGCATCGGAGATCACGATTCGAAAGCAGCTCTCGCATCCGGTTCGCCAGCTCTCTTGCCGAGCCCGCCGCCACCACAAAACCGTTGACTCCGTTCTGAATAACCTCAGGGATACCCGCCGTTGTGCTTCCCACCACGGGCACGCCACGGAAGAATGCTTCAATGATCACCGTCGGCAAGCCGTCGGTGGCTCCATCGGGTCCAACCACAGAAGGGACGACCACAACCGTCGCCCGTTCGTACCACCTCTGCACATTCTCGAAATCAAGGCTGCCAGTCATCTCCACATATTTTTCGAGTCCAAAAGTCCTCTTACGGAGGGACAGATCGTTCCATTCCTCGCCGTTTCCAACAATGACACAGCGAAAGGAGACTGATTCGTCACGAAGAATCGCACAAGCTGAGAGCAAAACGTGAAAGCCTTTCTTGTAGTCTAGTCGTCCGACGGCAAGAATCACCGGCGGTTCAGAGGCAGGCTCGGACGCCCGCATCGGAAATTGACTGAGAGAGACGCCGTTCCGTAGCAAACAAACTTGGGACGCTGTGGCCCCCAGCGAATACAGGAACCCTCGCACTTGAATGATGGTCGCGATGATGAATCTAGCTTTCCGGACGACCTCGACAACGACCTTCTTCGGGTAGTACGTCTTCACCGTGTGGCAGGTGAAGCTGTACGGAACATCGAGCAACCCGGCGATAAACATCGCGGAGACCGCTTCGCTGTGGAGATGATGCCCGCGAACGTGCATGATTCCGTTTTGACGAAATTTATAGGCGAGTTCAGTAGAGGCGAGCAGGATATACATCAGCTTGGCTGTATTAGCGATGTCCGGGAATGTGCTGACGGCGAGTTTGAGATTAGCCCATAACGCTCCTGGCTTCTTCAGGCCGAAGAAGACAAGACCGGCAAGTGTGGCCCAACTCAGCACCCTAGCGCGGACAACACAAGGACTCAAGTCGTCAAAGCCTACCGCAGCAGGCTTCCGCCCGATCGGGCGCAGTTGTCCAATCACAACTTCGCACCCTATCTGCCGCATGGCCCGCAGCTCGCGGAGCACAAACGTCTCAGTCAATGTCGGAAAGATCGACACGATATTGAGATACTTCATAGGGGGTTGCGCCGTACTTGGATTTACGATGCTAGTTCCAGAACTACTTCTTCACCGCGGTAAGCACAAACTCATACGGCCACTCCCACCAATGGGCATAACGCATGATCAGCCAGCGAGCGGCTCGGACGAAATCGTTATTGCCCGAGATCACTAGTTCCTTCCAACGCTGCTCGCAGTTGATGCTTCGCACTTCAAATCCAGAATCGATCACCAAAGTGGCGAGATCCTGCGGCTTGAAATGGAAAACATGCTCGGCAGTATTGGCGGGATAAACTAGGTGCCGATACGCCGTACGCATTGGCTGTAATGTGGAATCAAGCGCGCGACCATCCGGTGTGCGCATCACCAGCGCCCCTCCGGGCCGGAGCAGAGAATGACAGCGACGGACGACTGCATCCGGCTCTGTGAAGTGCTCGATAACATCCCACAGAACCACGACGTCATAAGCCGACGGAATCAAGTCGGCGTCCTCGAGGTGCGCCTGCCAAACTTTGTATCCACGCTGCCGCGCGACCTGGCAGCAATACGGCGAGATTTCGACTCCCTCACCACGCCAGCCCGCCGCGTTCGCCATCTCGAGGAAGTAGCCGTAGCCAGAGCCAACTTCAAGCAGCTTTCCGGTCTGACGGAATGGTTGCAGTTCGGGTAGAAATCTCGCGTAAAGTGCAAGCCGGTGCGGTAGGTACTGCTCGCAATAGACGGCGAGATCTTCGGCTTCGACATCATAAAGATCCTCAGTCGTTCTCGACTTCGCAACGAAGTGCGTTGTGCCCAGAAGCCCGCAGTCAGCGCAGCGTGACAGGGCTACTCCGCGTACGCCGTCTGCCAGATTCCATTTCAACCCGCGGCACACAGGACACGCCAGCACCTCGCCACCGCCGGGGGCGGAGATTGGCGCGCCCGTCTGCCGTTCGATCGCTGAATATGTCGCCAAAGGACTAGCCATATGTTTCTTCAGGACTGCGGAGCGAGTTGCGAACCAAGAAGCACGGTCGCTCTTGTGCTCGATCCAAGCCGTGTGATCCAAAGCCCGATCAGCGCAGCTACTAGACTCATCTCGGGGAGTCCTACCAACAGCGCGATCGAGTCACTCGAAATGGCAGTCGGAATGAACGCCACAACTAGAGAGCACAACAGCGCTACTGACGGATCGCCTTTTGACACCTGGGAATATTGCCGAATCGCCCGCAGAAAAATGCCCCACACACACATCGTCATGATCATGCCGGGAATGCCGAAGTTCAGGTATCCCTCCGCCAGGAAAAAGAATTGTCTGGCCTCGTTGAAACCCCACCCTGTTCCATAGAATCTGCGCATGTACCAGTTGGCAAGCGGCAAGGGGCGCCCAGGATATAGAGCCTGGGGAATCAATTGCAGAGGAGCTCGAACGTATGTCATGCCGAATTCGGGACTGACTGTCGTGCCCACGCTCTCGATCATCTGGGGCAGGGTCTCAAAAGGTACGACAAACTCCCCGGTTGTCAGCGTATAGATGAAGCCGTGGCCATCCGAATTGACCAATCCATCCCAGTTCTTTGTTGTTCTTGCCCAGAAGTCGTCGAAACCTTCGTACGCCGAGTCCCGAAGCTCTCCTATCGCATTGAGGGCCAGGAAAGAGATGACCCCTGCAATCAGCAGGCTACGGAGCTTGATTGGCCGTATCGCATGGTGCCAGAACAACCATACCGCCAATCCCATAAACAAGAGCACAGCGCGGCGGGCCATCAGTAGGTGCATCAATATCACAATCCCGAGCATGACCACGAAAGCAACCAGGTGTCGCTTCTTTTTTTCCAGCGCGTAGCCGTACAGAAGGAACATTGCCGCCACAAACAACCACGTGAATCCCATGGCGAGATAGCCCTTTCCGACAGTCTCAGCGGTCACGTTGTATCCAAGCAGCAGGAAACCCAGCAGTCCTCCGGCGGAGGCAGCGAGTTGGAGGATTAGGAAAAGCGACAGAGCCGTCAATATGACGAACGCCAGCCGCCATCGCACTCCTCCGCGGACACGCGGGAGATGGTTACCGACGAAGACTCCAGCACGGGCATAGTACGCGACCGCAAAGGCCACGAGACCAATCGCAGTCAGGAATACCGCCTCGGGAATGTAGGGCAAAAGTTCGGGAAGATGATCTGTTACATCGCCTTCGACATCCAGCGTCATGCACGCCCGCACCGGCAGCGGAAGAACAAACAACGACAGAAAAAATACGAATTGCAGTATCGGATCGGCTAACTTTGCCTTGCGCACCAATACGGCATACGCCAAGGTCGTCGCGGCGACGGCCACGTAGACGATGATTGCGATCAGCAGAGAGGCGTTCTCATTCATCAAGTCAGAGGCCAACGATAGAAGATACGGCGTTAGGTGCGCAAAATCCTGCTGCATTCAAATCGTGCCGCCACCCCCAGGGTGCCAAGCCCCACGAGAAAGGCAATGAGGACTTCCTCTCCAGCAGGGAAGCGACCCTTACCGAGCCACGCGCCCAAAACAAACACCGCCAAACCCGAGATCGCGATTAGCGCAGTGACGGCGTCGCGATGGAATGCATCAATCAAATTCCGCAACACCGTGAATAGCGCATACGGAACAGCTCCCAAGACGATTAACCGTAGTAAGCCGCCCGCCTCTTCGAAACCACTGCCTAAGTAAAGCGCTACAAAGGGACGAGCCAGAAACCAAACAAGAACCGTCGCCGCTCCAGCCACCACAAATGAAACCCTCATTAAGAGAGCGATGTGAACACGCAACTCACATTTCCGCCCCCCTGCGATTAGAGCGCTCGCTTTCGGCAATAGAATTAGCCCGATCGGAGCAAAAAACGCGCCAATCATGGACAGTACTGAAATGCCGAACGCGACAAATCCCGCCTGCTGAATTCCACTTCGATGGGCAACAAATATCACCGGTAGAGACAACATCGCCATGAGGGCGAATTCTCCCGGCAGTCGTTGAACTCCGTAGCGAAGGAGTTCCCTGGTCTCGTCTTGTGTCCGGGACGTTACTCCGCTGACAGGAGTGAACCACAGCGCGATGAACGCAACGAGGAACCATGCAGATCCCAGAGAAAGCACGAGCGTTCGCGTCGACTGGTGCAGAGTCGTGAAACAGACAATCGGGACCACAGCAAGATTGACCACCTGAAGTAAGTTGGCGCGCGTCATCGCCAGATGGCCCCGAAAATACGAATACACGATCCCATGAAGAGCCAGACCCATAGACCATCAGGCTTACAGGGAGAACTAATCCCGCATAGCCTTTGTCGCCAAAGATGAGAAATGCGACCTGACTTCGTAAAACGTTAAGCACGATAACGCACACAATCATTGCGATGGCCACGCATCGCAGCGCAGCTCCGTAGTACCGGACGGCATCCTGAGAATCACCGCGCCCGTTGCTGTAGGCGATGTATCGGGGGAGTCCAACGGCCAATCCTAGCAGCGGGAGGGTCGAGATCAGCGATGCCGCGCGACGGGCCACTGCATATTCTGAGAATCCCTCGGGGCCCAGATAGTGTGCGGCGAGTTTGAAGGCCACGATCTGGGCGACGATCACCGCGAATTCGGTCGCTATCGTGGGAAGATATTCCCTCGCCTGATCGGCGGTGACTGCTCCTACCCACGGGATCCTCCAAGCTCCGCTATCGCGAAAACTGTCTCCATCGAGCACTTCAACAAAAGAGTCTGGAGGAGCCACCAACTCCTTCACTGTTTCCTGGGAACTCACTCCGTTCCTTTCGCCGTACCATTCCTCCGAAATCGGTGCACCAAGCGCGCAAAACCTGCTCCGTTCGCCTCATTTGAGGCCCACGGTATATAACTACTCATGGTTTGAAACACATCTTGCGCCAACATCTTCGACGGACTTCGGGGATTGGCCGCGTTCCAGCGCGCCTTCCCAAGAACCCAAGCGGCGCCAACGATGAATGCGAAGATAGCTCCGAATGTCGCAATCGTCAGCCGCGGCGGAAACACTTTTTGTTCGGGCACGTCGGGCGCATCGAGAACCTTAACACTCGGAATCTCTCTCGCTTCGGCTACTTTGGCAAGTTCGTATTCCTGCGTAAGAGTCTCATAGACTGACTCCTGCACCTTCGTACGCCGATAGAGATCTGCGTATGGAACACCGAGCAACGGCAACTTCCGGATCGATGGGTACAGTGCGCCATGACTATCCGCAGGGCTGGATAGGCCGTCGCTCTGTCCGCCCAACTTCTGCAGCTGGCTGTTGAGCTCTGCGATTCTCGCCCGAAGGACGCGGACGCGAACATTGCCATCAGCGTAAATCTGCTTCAACCCCTCGAGTTCGGATTGGGCTCCGATCAGTTCGCCCTGCAATTTCGCGGCGGAATCGACCATCGCGATTCCCTGCTCCTTAATGTCGATGGTCGTATTCTTGCTGGCGAACTCGCTGAATTCTTTTTCGGCGCTTTCAAGGTCTTGCTTCACTTGTTGCAGTCGCTCCTCGAGAAATACGCGCTCCCGATGAGCCGACGAAGTGCTCTGTTGACTCACGACTGAATTCAGTTCGGTAATGTACTCATGAGCCAACTGCGCGGCACGATTCGGGCTTTGGTCGGTAACGCCGATAAAGATGATGCCAGTCTTGCGATCTTCAGCAATCACCGTACTCGCAGCAAGCCTTTTTCTGGCAGAATCCCAGCGCTTGGTCGAGTAGACCTTTTTCAAGTCGAACTTTGTGATGAGATCGTCCTGAACCGTCCTACTCCTGAGAATTCCCACGAACAGGTCGCCCGAACTCTTGAGGCCCAAAACATCGCCTGCCAGCATTCCGAGTCCCCCTGACATGCGTCCGCCCAATGCGGCTGCCATGGCCATGGTACGGCTGGACTGATCATCGGGGGGCATAAGTTGGGTCGTGGACTCGTAACGCTTCGGCAAAATGAACGCGATGACCGCTGCCAGCGCGAAGCCCAAAGCCGTGGCTCGAAACAGCAGCGTGCGCCTGTCCCACAGCAGTCGGAGACGGCCAATCGTAGCCTCTTCCCGCGATTCATGCGTCGGCTCTTGCGCCGAGGGCGCAGGACGGTAGACGACTTCAAGTTCTGAATTAGCCGTGGTCTGTTTCATGGAAGAGTGGGCCCTACCTCACTTGCATTTACTTCGTTCGCCCGTGAGGCCAGAATCCGAGTTCAAACGATGCAGTTATGTTCGACTGCCGATTCACCGCCAACAGCGGAATCTGCCACCGCTCGTACTGAACGGTACCGGAAAAGCGAAAGCCCGATTTCGCCAGGAAGTCAGAATTCAAAGCGACGTCTGTCTGCGTGCCGCCTTGCGGAAGATATTGCGAATCAATCTTTCGATGCCGCGCTTCGATCCCAATCTTCTTCCGCGGACTGAACCAGTAGTTGCTCGACAGCGCTTCCCCCTGGGCGGCCCGTCCCATCCAGGTTCCAATCAGGTTCCCATTGTTTGTGTAACCGCTCACGTATTGGAAATTGTGGTAGAAGCAGGCGCTGCAGGCGCGGAAATCAACAGGATCCGTAAAGCCACCCTCGACTCGCAGGTCGAGCTTCGCCACCTTGGGGAAGCGCGAAAAGTAGAGTCCGCCCTGCCATGCAGACTTCTCGGGTGTGTTGAGCGGCGAAACCTCGTCTTCGCTGAAGCCCTCTCCATATACGCTAAGCCAGTCACGCAATTTCGGCACGCGGTAGGTAAAGTCGACAACTGAACGGCCGTCGCCCAGAGGCTCTCCATTTACGTGCAGGCCAAGTGCACTCTTCAACAGCGTCCTCGGCGTAAGTGGGTTGCCGGGCCCGCCGTAGATCGTCGTCTTAGACATGCTGAATTCGAAGTTGGGCGTGAACTTAAAGCTGATCTTGCCGCCGCTGATGAAAGGCTGCGGATTCAGGTTCCGGCCGTACTGTCCCTGATCTCCGGTGATGAAAACCCCTGAGTTGTTGATGAACTGCTGGCCCGAAAGCTGGCCCTGGAAAAAGCCGAGACGCATGTCGCCGAGATATTGAAAGATACCAGGCAACCGGAAGGGGCTCACGCGGTCGATTCGGAACATTCGGTTGATGGGTTCGGCGTTGTTGGTCAGCAACATCGTGCCGCCTTCACTCGGCCCCCACCAAAGGCTTTGTTTGCCAAAAGAAAATTGCCAGTTGGCCAAATTCATACCCACGTATACATCCAGCAGACGAAAGCGGCTGGTCGCTGTAATCGGTGTAGGCGTGGGGTTTGGAGGCAAACCATCTGTTCCGCTGATGAAGTTCACGATGGCTGGAGATGGGGTCGGACCCGGAGGAGCCGATTGGTATTCTCCACGGGCATAGATCACGAACGGGCCGGCGGTGGTCCAACCGGACGAACCGACGATACTGTTGACCCCTTCTTGAAACGGCCTGCCGTTATCGTTCAGAACAGTCTGTCCGAAATGGAGGTTGTCCGTCAGAGGTTTCCCAGAAATACCGAGCGCTCTCGTATAGACGGACTCAACCTGCGCCCGAGCATTCCCTCCGCCCTCAATGCCTTCGATCTCGTTGTCAAACTCGCGCGCAAGAGCCTCATACAAATCCTCGACTTGTGAAGGACTATCGGCATCCGCCTGGTTCTCCAGGGCCTCGCTCACCTGACGCGCGCATTCCAGCCGCGTCCACGGGCGCATTCCGAGAATCGCCGTTCGAACATATCCCAGCGCTGCGAGGCGCTCGAGAGCCGGGTAGACCCAACTGTCGAGAGGAACATAAGGCGATCCCATGAAAGCTGGAGAATGATTCTGCTCCTCCGACACAAATTCGTGCGGTGACTCCCACTCCGCGCCGCCGATCTCAGGATCGTGACGCCTCGTGTAGACACTTTGCGCGACAAGGTATCCCAAGACACTTCCGACTAGAACGTCTGACGGAAAATGTTGCCCCGAGCGAACTCTGGAAAGGCTGACCGCCGAAGCCATACCGTAGGCGAACAACCGCGGCAGTGTCCCCGGATACTCGTGAGCGATCACGCTCGCGATCGACCATGCGGCAGCGGCATGTTCGGAAGGAAACGATGTGCCTCCATGAAAGAACTGCCCGCTGCCACCGTCTTGGTACGGACGCGCTCGGCGGAAGGAGTATTTGAAGGCCTCGGCGGTCAGCAGGCTGTTCAGGGCTGCCTCGCCGGCTAGAAATCCGGTTTCGCGCCAGTGCTCGTTATGTGCCGGAAAGCTGAACAAGTAAAGACCCGCGCCAGCACCCACAAGGCTTGCGACCCCCAGGTTGGAAACATTTTTGTAGTGGCGAATGGTCGCCGGACTCGGCCCGAGCGAGGCGCTGTATTGACGATCGGTCGCCAAAAGTCCAGCCGTGATTCCACCAAGCGGCACCAGCCACGTTGCGTCCGCGAGCCGCATTCGGGCTGGACTGGCCCATACTTCTTTCTGATCCTTGACGAAATCCGCGATGTGTCCCGAAAAATCAGAGCGCGAGGTTTTCTCGGAGGCAAGATCGAACCCAGCCGATGGGATGGCCCAAACCTCGGTTGCTTTGCGGTCAGGAGCGCTTATCACCGGCGAATCCATGGGCTTGTTTCCCGCTTCGTCTTGCCCTCGGGCTTGAAGTATCAGACCAAAAGCCATCAAGAAGAGCGTTAGCGTAACGCGAAGCTGTGTTTGTGCGCTCAAACTGAGGCCACTCTACGGGTGGATATAGGCGACAGTAAGGGCCGCCGACGTCGCGACCTGCGCTGCCTGCAAGAGCGTCGCCCAGTTGCGAGGCGCCAGCTTGGGTGCCTTCTCCGGCACAACAATCGAATCTCCCGGCTTCAGCACCGCATTCATGGGATCCCCCGACCAGAATCCCGAATTATTCTTGGCCGACGAGCACGGACCCGTCCGCACGCACGACGAAAACAGCACTCTTGTCTGCGACTTGAGTTAGGCCTCCCGATTGGCTCAAATACCACTTCGCGCTTCGTCCCGGCACGTAGCCGACGGCAGTTGGGTTGAAGACTTGCCCACCAACAAGCACGTAATTCGCCTTCTTGGGAATGATGACCACATCTCCATCTCGTAAAGACGGATCAGCAGCGCTTTTTGCTAGTTTCTTGACATCGGATGGAATGTGAATAACGAGTCGGCCAACCACGGCAGTATCTTCCAGTTGCTGAAGCGCAGTTTCAGTCTGGGCGATCGCGGCGAGCTTCGCGTCTTTCGCGCTCGTATCACTCTCGGGCAGAGCCTTCAGCAGATTTTCCTCCGCCCTGATTCGGTTGACCAGTTCCAGATGCGACTTCATTTCAAGATCGCGAACTTCCTTGCGCAGCAGAACGGCGCCGTATGGATATGCCTCGGGCGTGAAACCATCGCATCGCGCCAGCACAGAACTGAGACGCTCTCCCGGCTGGATGCCGTAGGTTGCGGGATGTTGCACCTCGCCCTTTACCGTGACCGACGCGCCAAGATCGTTCCACCGCGGAATCTGCCGGATAGCAAGAACGTCTCCGTTGTGCAGCGTGAAGTCTTCATTGACGTCTCCCGCTAACGCCGCAGTAAGTTTCACATCCAGGTGATCGCTGGAATCCTTGCCGGCTGCGAAACGCGTGAGATCGGCATTGTCGGTGAATGCGCTCCTCTTCAGTCCTCCCGCCACTCGGACCAGATCTCCTACGCGCATGTTGCTGGTAAGAGGATATCGTCCGGGTTTCGCGACCTCTCCTCGAATGTCGACCGTTGGAGCATCCACCTTCGCGATGCTTTTGTGGATGAGCAACCGGTCGCGCGGCTGGATAAGAATGTTGTCCACCGGATTTCCGGCGAGCGCTTCACGCAAGTCAACGCTGAGAATCCTCATCGTGCCGTCGGCCTGCGTCCGGAACAGCTGCGCGGAATCGAGTGCCGCATCCAGGGTAATGCCCCCCGCCAGGTAGATCGCGTCGCGCAAGTGAGCCTGCCCGGATGTCTGGTATTGTCCCGGCGTGCGAACTTCGCCGCCCACCCAAACCTCAGGGGGCCGCTCAAAATCGTAGCGGCTGAATATTCGAACGGTGTCCAGCGGCTTCAAGACTGGCGCGGAAGCCGGATTGGCAAGAGCTGAGGAGACATCGAAGCTTTCTACGCTGGGATGAAAATCCGGCGGATTCAGCCGAACGATCTCCGCATAGTGCGGCGCCGGTTCAGGTAGAAGGTCGCTGTACGAAGAAATGAGATCCGTTACTGTCATCCCCTGCTTGTAGGAATAACGTCCCGGTCGCAAAACATGTCCCTGCAGGTAGATGGCATCCTGGTTGTACGGAGCGATTGGGAAGATGTGAACCTGATCGCCGTCGCCAATTTTGAAGTCTTGCAGTTGCTTGTCGATCTCTTTTTGGTCGCCCGTTGACCCAAGATCGAGAGTCAGCATCGTCCTTTTCTCGTGAGCTTCCAGCCGCTGTACTTCGATGTGACGAAGCGCGGCAGTCGGAAGGATACCGCCCGCCAATTCGAGCACATCTGCAAGCGAAGTTTCGTCCAGCGTCTCGTATATCGCTGGACGGCGCACCATTCCATCCACGGTCACCTGCGGCCCCATAGGCGGCACAAGCAGCGTGTCACCGTTCTCCAAGCGCTGCAGATCGGAACGCACACCATGCAGCAGCAAGTCATAAGCGTCAACTTGCTCGACCAGTTGCTTGCCGCGAAAATGCTTAAGCGCTCGCAAGGAACCGTTGGCGGTGACACCTCCCGCAGCAAACAAAGCATTCAAGGGAGTTGAGAGCGAACTGATGTCGTAGGCACCGGGGGCGACGACCTCTCCCACAACGTACACGCGCACAGTTCTGAGCCGCGAAAGCGAAACATCGGCAGACACATCCGTGAACTGCGTCCGCAAAGCGCGCTGAACTTCCAGCTGTGCATCGCCCAGACTCTTGCCGCTGACGAGAATTGGTCCGGTCTCTGGCAACGAAATACGCCCTTGCCGGTCGACGAGACGCACCAGTCGCTGCGAAACACCTCCCCAAAGATCGATCGATAAACTGTCGCCTGTCCCGACAACATAGTCAGGACCCACCGGAAGATCCATCGGAATCACGTCTGGCTGATTGATGCTGTTTCGAAAGACGTCCAGCCCAAAGCGCTCGACCGGACGCTGCCACGCAGCAGCCTGCACGTACATGTCATAGAGCGAGGGGATGTCCGAGTACGGATTCGCCGGACGCACCATCTGCACCTGAGGTGGTTCTTCGTGTTGACCTTTTCGCGGCCGGTTTTGATTTGGACGTATACGCTGGTCGGGGACATCCAATCTTGAAGTGCCTTCGCGCACGTTGCCGCGATCGGGGTATACGGACGAGGGACTATTGCGATCCGTGCTCCGGTCATCGGGCGGTTGCAGAAAATCCGGGACGAGAGACTTCGATGGCGCTTCCCCGCCGGCCTTAACGGAACTGGACGCCAACTCGATTTCGGGCGAGGACGAACGGTCCCGCGGCTCCGATTCGTCTCCTGAGTAATCAGTCTTTAGCGTTCGAGGTGGAGAAACGACGGGCCGCGTATCTTGTGGGACCCCGGGGGTTGTCTCAGGCGTTTGCGCTCCATTGTCCAGTTGTCGACTGGAACGAGGATAACTCGGATTAGCGCTTTCACAACCTTCGTCCTGCTGCGGATCGCAGGTGCTGGTACGGTCCACCTTTCGGTCGTTGCTCCCGTGCTGCAGCGATTCCGTGTCTTCCTGAGATTCAATCTGTACTAACCGCCTCGCGCGTTCTTTCAGCACGAAATCTTCTTCTTTGGCGAAGCTCGAATCAGGATTTGGGGATGGCAACAAGTATCCGTATCGTTGCACCAGCTTAGTCGCGACTGCGCGGAAGGCCACGTCATGGTCAAGCCGGTCGAATATCGCCTGGTCCGACAGGTTGGAATCTTCTACAACCTGTCCATTATCCGTTGCCTCCTTGGCCACCCAACGCTTCAGCTCCACCAACAGTCCTGTGTCCTTCAGAAGAACGACTTGGATTTGAACCGATGAGGCAGCTACCCGACTGAGATTCTCCTTGCCAAGTTCTGACAAACCAGCCCCGCGATCTGCCTGAGACGTCGATTGCCGAGCGCGACCCTGCCCATTCGATTGCGCGTAGCCAAAGACACAGAGAGCGAGCAACACGAAACAAGGCACGACACTTCCGAGCATCTTTTTGTTCATAAAGCGAATTCCTTAGATCAATCTCGCAAGCTAGCGAATCGCCTCGACGTCCGCCTCGTCCACCTCAACCGCTACGGAACGCATCAGCAGATCGATCGACATTACCAACCGGCAGCTGTCTTTTCTCCGCACTAGAATTCCTTCCGTGCCTGCCAGTGGACCAGCTTTGAGACGCACACGGCGTCCCACCGTCAAATAGGGATGAGGTTCGATGCGCACGTCTCTCGCAAGACCTTGACGCAGCACCTCGATCTCTTTCTCCTCGATAGGAACAGGACGCCCGTTAAAGCTAATCAGGCTGACTACCGACGGCACCTGCAACACTTTCAACCGTTCACTGAGTGTGATTCTCACAAACACATAGCCCGGGAACAGAGCCAGGTCCAGCGTCTTGCGACGATCCTTCCACCGATGCACCACCCGATAAAGAGGAACGAAACAGTCCACGTTTCGCTCGGTAAATTGCCGCGCCACCATCTTTTCATGACGGACGCACGTATACACCGCGTACCAACAGGGCTGGACCATCAACACGCGCGCATTCTCCAGCTCCGGAACTTCTGTCAGCCTCTCATCTATCGCGGACGTAACATGACCAAGCACAGCTTCGCCACCTAGCTTACAGCAGATCTACTGTCACTTACTTACGTTAACTACCTTAGATACAACGTACCTACTACCTTACTGGACCTTCTTGTTGACGACTTGAACGTACACTCCTGCCTCCGCTGGCCCCATGCCGCGAAGAGCGTTGAGAATCCCTTGTTCCGAGGTCTCGACGCGATTCGAGCGAATGTTCATCGTCGCCCAGTAACAAATGCTGGTGTTGCGTTCGGCGGCAAGGGCGAGAATCTTCAGATGAGGATGCTGGTCGAGAAGCTGGTCGCAAATACTGGGACGCCTGTCCGAGTGATCAAGCCCGATCACCACACAATCCGGATGCAACTCGTTGACGATTTCGGCAATCTTCGTGTCGTCCTGGATTTCACCCATCACCTCGATATCCGGGTCCGCAGAAATGGCATCCAGAACAAGCTCTCGCATCAAGCGAGGATAGTTCGCGACCAGCACTTTGATTCTCCGCACGAGTCCGTCCCCCTCACGTAACAGTGTCTTCGATCTCGCCGGTGGAAAACAGGCTCCATTGAGTGCAGCGGCAGCCTGTCAGTTAGTACTCAATGCAACGGCGTGCAGGTACTAACCCGGTACCATCACAACTATGTCCAGAACCCCTGAGCGCGGCACACCTCGACCGCTTCGAGACGGTCTGTTGCGCCAATCTTGCGCAACATGCGTCGAAGATGGTTTTTTATCGTCTGCTCGGAAAGGAAGAGTTGAGAGCCAATCTCTTTATTCGTTAGCCCCTGGCTAACCAACTGAATCAACTGCTGCTCGCGGCGGGTAAGTCCGAGATGTTTTCTTACTTGTACGCCTGGTTGCCACTCTCCGGCGCGAGCCACACATTCGAAGAGGGCTCTGCACAGCGCCGATGGGCACACCGCTTCGCCCCTCGCCACAGCGCGGATCGCATCCGCCAACTCGCGTGCCGACGCATCCTTCAGGACATAACCCACGATCCCACGATGAACCGCTAACAGAAACTTCTCTTCATCGCAGTCCATCCCGAATAGCAAGACTTTCAGATTGGGAATATTTCGTCGGAGAGATGGAACCAGATCGTCCGTAGATAGCGCCGTTGTTAGGGAGTCAAACAGGAGTACGTCAGGGCTGGTTGCACCAATGTCGTTGACTGTTTCTTTGCTGAAGGGTGCGCTTCCCACGACGCGAATGTGGCTCTTTGCCGCGAGCAGTCGCGATAGAGCTTCACAGAGCAGTCTGTTCTCCGAAAGGAGAAACACGTCAACCACTACTTCTTCAGTGTACATAAGTTCTAGTTACTGCTACTCCGACAGCTAGGCCTCTGCCTCAACGTTTGCATGGGAAGGTTGCGACAGAGTCAGGCGCGCATTACCAAGTAAGAACCGGAACAGCAAAGCGGCCGCCAACGCACAGCCCGCAGCGATCCGAATTACTTCGGGATAGCCAAGCCGCACGAACAAACCTCCAGCAACCGCAGCCGCAATAGCCTGGGACACGTTGATGACCAGAAAGTTCAGAGTCGATGCGCCGGTGCGCTCCTCTGCGCTCATCTGATTCATCAGCAAACTGAACATTCCGGGTTCACTCATCCATTGAAAGGCCGTATAGCCTATATAGATCGCGGCTGCCGCTGACGCACTTGGGGCCGCAGCCAAACAAGCTAAGCCCAGTGCTGTGGTGATCTGCATATACACGATGCCAGTTACAAGACCGAGTTTTCGGAATACGATTGGCGCGGCCAGGACGGCTAGTAGCTGCGATAACTGGGAAAGGGAGAAGATTGATCCGATTTGATGTACCGGCATTCTCAGATGCTGCGAGAGGTACGCGTTGGCAAATGGGCCGAATGCTCCAATGGCAAGGCTCCAAACTGCAACCGCGGGAAGATAGCGCAGCAAAAATGGATTTCGCGAGTACAACTTTCTCTCCTCAGTCGGGGCCGAAGTAAAATGCAGTCGACTAACGGGCCAGGCAGCAATTGCCATCATTCCACACGCAACCAGCAGGGCCAATTGTTTCGCGTGTAAATCTGCAACTGGCGTGCCAATTCGGGACAGCCATCCGGGCAAACGTCCGCCGACCAGGCCGCCTAAAACTCCAATTCCAATCCCCGAGGAGAAGATCAGGCTGAATCCGAATGGCCGATTATGTTGATCAGTCAACTGTGCGACTGCTGGAGCAAGACACACCGCCCAGATCGTGGTAGCGGCTCCGGCAAGAAACGCGAGAGCGAGCAGCGCAGTCTGATTACCCACGAGTGTCCGCAGCACAGACACAACAGGAGCGATCGTCAAACACACCAACAGAGCTTTTCGCAGCCCAAAGCGTTGAGCGAACATGCCGGCCGGAACCGTTCCAACGATTCCTCCCATCGCCGATGCACTCGCCACAAGACCGAGAAAACTCTCTTTGAACCCGTGGTCGAGAAGGTAGAGGTTGTACAGGAGAAAGAAGATATACATTCCGAACGCGAAGAAGAAGGATGAGGCAAGGAACGTCCACAGTCCCTTACTGACATTCTTCGTCGCCAACCACCATCGCGCACCATTCCATAGCGAACGTGGAAGGATGCCCGCGTGGTACCTCACGCGTGAAGCAAGATAGGCGAGATGCTTCGATCGCTTCTGCAACGGAGTGTACTTGGACTCGTCGTCCCCCGGCTTGAAGATATAAGGTGCGTCCCCGGGCGTGATTTGAGTTGGGAACACCCTCTTAAAGAAGAGCCGCCGCTTCTCTCGACCTGACTTGATCAGACTCAAGTTCAGCCACACTAAATCCTTGTTCAATTTGAATTCGTTATTAAGAGGCGAGTCGCTAAATCTCTCGAACCACGCGTTGACTGCGACCGGCATGCAGTCGATTTCGCTCTGCACAGCGTCTGAAATCTGGCAGCCGAAAACGTGCCGGGCCAGCCGGCAGGATATCGCTTGCAGAGAACGTAGCGACGGTTCGTGAAGGTCGAGCCAACTGGTCCAAAAGCTCTCGTCGTTCGCATTCGTATGCAGAAAGCGTGCTAGTTCGAAGAGGTTGGCCGTACGCAAATAGCCACGCAAGAGATCTCTTAATATGTGAAGTGAAAAGTAGCCGACTCCATCGACCGGATTGAACGCGGGAAAGCTGATCTCGTCGAGACTCCGGACGACCCTCCTAGACCAGAATTGGTCGAGATCTTTCGGCCCGACGCCGGAACTCTCCTGGTCCCACAGACGGTAGTGAAGTTCTACTGCGATTGGAATTTCAGGATCAAAGAAATCTCCGCGCCACTTCCAATCTGTCCTCTGAATCAGCGGCTGAATATGGTCACTCGGCCCAGGCCCTACCCATCCCACCGGCTTATAGCCGAGGCGCGCAAGCGCATCCCTCGCGCGGGCAATCGAGTCAGAGGGACAGTAAAGATCGATGTCGGATTGAGGGCGAAGCCTCGGATGCTCCACGTAGCCGGGCCACTGTGAAAAGCCTTTGAGAACAAGATGTTCCACGCCGGCCTCGCGAATTGCACTCGCAATCTTTGAGTAGTCCGCCTTGATGCGCTCGAATCGCGAAGAGTTACCCTGGATGTCTTGGTCGATTTTGGCTCGAACCCAGTCTGGAAGAACATCGCCCCACGTTTGTCTCAAGGGCATGGTGAAACGATCGAGATCCCAGCGTGCAAGAATATCCTTCCACTCTGATTCACTGAGAGTTTGCAGTTCTTCGGGGCGAGCACCGCAAAACTTGAGTGACGAAAAAATCACTCGTACGTGACGTGGGACATCGTTCATCGCCATTCATCCTTCAACCAGAGCGTTGAGCTGGTTCACCGCCCAGTCGAGATCGCGATAACGAAGTTCGAGCACCGGCTTCGTCAAAAGATTGTGCAGCGAAGCAAGTTGGGACTGGCGCACCTCTTTTTCGCCAAAGCAAATAACGCTCTCGAACCATGTCGAGGCCTTTGACTTCGAGAAAGGCACGAGACCGGGCGGATCGCAATCGCGCCGGTTCAGGAAAACGACATAGTCCACCGAGGCGCTTAGAGCTGTTGAGATCTCTGGAACGGTTTCAGTAGCGAGTTCGATTGAGAATTCGCCTGTTCCCCGCGGTGAAAGACGCTGCCGCCTTAGCTCTGGAAACAGCGTGGCGCCCGCTTCTCGAAAGCGAATCTGGTGGGGGTTCCCGACGATCGTAAGATCGTTTCTGCCACGTACCAACGAACTGGCATCATCAGCTATGAACGTCCACCCGCGGAGTGCGCATGCGTAGGATAGAGAGGACTTGCCCGCGCCAGAATCGCCGCAGAGCAGCACTCCCCGATTATTTGACTTCACACACGCGGCGTGAATAGCCACCAAATACGTTTGTCCCAGTAAGCACAGCGCCGACGATTCCAGAAAGTTGTAGCGCAGGTAGGCTGTGTTCGCGACGGCAGCCTCCGTGAGCCAGCAGAACGCAATCCCGCGCCGCAGATCGCAGACACTGAAGTTTTCGACGTCGGCAATCGTGAGCAGCAGATTCTGCCACGCCCTGCAAGTCGGCATGGGGGGGCAGACCCCACCGCCAGTACCCATCACCCCGACCCGAAGCTGAAGGGGCGGCTCGGAAAACGTTCTGGGAAAGTGTTCCCAGCTTTCCTGCGCTGCCGCAAGCACCTCGGGTGAATTCGTCGTTACTTCGAGGGCGAATCCGCGCGGGTGGTAAACCGTGCGCAGAGGGAACTCCGTGTCGCATAGCAACGGGTCGATCGCTGCTGCGGCGAATAAGACAGCGCTGGCATCCAGGGTTCCGGTCTCAGACATTGTCCAGACTTCCTCGGTCGAAGCAGCATGCGTTGTGAATAATCATCAACATCAGTCTCATCGGCGCCTCTTCGACAGCAGCATTAGAAACTGTACTTCAGTGCGAATTGAATGATCCTTGGATTGGCCACCGTCGACGTAATCTGCCCAAACGCGCTATTCGATCCAGCTGCAAAGTCGCTCACGGGCAGTGCAAATTTTGGAGTATTCGTGAAGTTGAAAAACTCCGCTCGGAACTCGAGCTGGCTCGCCTCCGTAATCGCGAAGCTGCGTTGCACTCCGAGATCGAGGTTAAGTTCGCTGGGCCCTCGCAGAATTCCGATTCCGCAACTTCCAAAACCTGTTGCAGCTCCGTCATCGCCAATCACTAGCGGCTGAGCGAATGCCGCGGGATTGAAGTAAGCGCCGAGGCGACTGTAGATCGATCCTGACGATGCTGGATTCGCGCCAGTACACTGCGCACGGGAGAAGCCCGAGATATTCCCATAAGCAGAGCCCGCCGTACTGTCGACAGCAGTTACCGGCAAGCCTGACTGCAAGACTGATTCACCAGAGATCTGCCACTGGGAAAGAGCGCGCCGCAAAGCCGCCGGTCCTTCGTCGAGCCGCGGCGGCGCATATACAAAGCTGAGGACGGCACGGTGCTCGCGGTCAAAGTCCGCAACTCCCCGAGCCTGGCTCGGATTCGTCTGATCGTTCGTCAGGAATGAGAGCAGGAACGCCGAAAGCGATCCCGTCCCGCTCGTAAAGTCCAGGTTCTTCGACCACGTGTAGCTGCCCAAAAGATTCAAGCCCCGACTCAAGCGTTTCGTGACGCTCGTTTGCAGCGAGTTATAGTTCGAGTCGAAGGTGGTTTGGCAGATATAAGATCCGCCCGCGATGCCCTCGAAGGGAGATCGCTGCCCGACATTCTCGAGCGTTGTTGTCGTCTGTCCATTGACAGGACTCTGCACTGTAGCAATCGCCGCCTGATTAAATTCCACGCAGCCCGCCTGATGCGTTGTCTTCGCGCCCACGTATCCCACCTGCCACACCAAGTCGGGCTGGAGTTCGACCTGTACGTTCAGGTCGTATTGCTGTATGTACGGACTAGTCAGATTTCGTCCAACCGCTGCCAGTGACAATCCGCCGCCGGGAGTGCGCGGAAGGAAATTCGGAAAACTGGAATCAGGGGGCAACGCCGGAACATAGGGCTGCTGGAAGGTCGCCGCGGAATTCTGTGCTCCCGAGAATGATTGCTTGAACGAAAAAGGAGGCTGGCCCACCGTCTGCTCGACCAGATCGCCAGACAGTTGGTCGTAGTAAATCCCGTATCCGCCGCGCAGCACAACGGTTGGCTTGTCGAGCAGCCGAAGTGAAAATCCAAGACGCGGAGCGAAATCTTTGTAGTCAGGGTTCCAAAGGCCATTGGTATTGCTCTTCAGCACACCCTCGGGAAGCGGCCCTTTGTAATTTGCGGGTAAGACATATCCACTGAAGCTGCCACCGGCCGGCACTTGCCCCGTCGCAATCGTGGGATCGAAAGTCGGCAGCGCGCCGTGAACATCGCTAGGCGGTCCGAAGTATTCATATCGCAGGCCCGCGTTTACGGTCAGTCGAGGCGTCACGCGAATATCGTCTTGTATGAACCCTGCGAAGTCTGTATAGCGCTGGTCCTTGCGGAAACTGCCGGACGATCCGGTGCTGTTGAATACATTGCTGACACCGCTGCCGTTCTGCGCTCCACTCTGACCGAGCAGGAAGTCCGGGAAGCTCAGGAAGAAAAGAAACCCATCTTCCACGAACGGAACGTTCAGCACCAACTCATGCCGCTTTACCTCTCCGCCCATGCGGAAGCTGTTCCTGCCACGAGTAATGGAGACCGTGTCTTGCCAGATGAACGAATTCGTGTTTTCAAAATAAGTTGGTTCGCCCGCGGTGCCAATCGTAAAGAGGCCGTTGACCGCAATACCCGGAGTCTCAGGCAGTCCCGACGGCGTCGCCATGCCCACGTCCGCCGCGTTCAGAGGCTGCGGAATACTGGCCAGGCCGTTGAATCGCATAAAGCCGAAGCGCGCCGCATTGATCAGGTTCGGATTGAAGACATGCGTGTCCGACAGTACGAACATGTGATTCCGGTTGATCTGGTTTGTGCCCCAGCCGGGCACGTTCGCGCCAAAAGGTGAGAACGGTTCAGAGAATGGTTCACGCGAGTAGAAGTATCTTCCCGAGAGTTGATTTTTTGCCGAGACGTTGTGATCAAGATTCGCCGTCACCTGATCCTCACGAAACGAGGCTGGGATCGAAAATGTCGAACTTCCCGTAAGCGCTCCCGTGTTCGGATCGGGCTGCACGACTTGCGGCGTCGGTATGGCGTACCTTCCGTTCGAGAACTTGGCGCTCAAGATCGCGATCGCCACAGGATTGATATTCGATCCGTCCGGAGCGACGGCCACTCCACCGAACAATCCAGACTGCCCTCCGTAGAGCCCCCCCAACTGACTGCGCAGGGTCGCCTCGGAGCGGTCATTCGTCAATGGCGGCAGGAAAGAGAACTGCTTCGAAACATTGGATACCCCGTTTCTCTGAATCGTCCCCTGATAAGCGGCGAAGAAGAATGTTTTGTCCCGAATGATGGGGCCGCCGATGGCGCCACCAAACTGGTTCTGCTTCAAATCCGGCCGCGGCTGACCATTTCTCTTCAAGAAGAAGTCATTCGCATTCAGTGCATCGTTGCGAAAGAATTCCCACACTCGCCCGTGAAGCCGGTTGCTGCCGGTCTTGCTTACGATGTCAACATTGGCTCCCGCTCCCCTGCCGTACCCTGCATCAAACATTCCGGTCTGAACCTTGAATTCCTCGATCGTGTCCGGACTGGGAATCGCGATTCCGATCTCCGCTCCAAATCCTGACGCGGAGTTCTCAGAAAGATTGTTCGCATCCACTCCATTGAACTGAAAATTATTCGACGTGGGCTTCGCGCCATCCGCGGCAACGTTCTGATTGTTGTTGCCTAACGCGCCTGCATCAGGAACTTCAACTACCACGCCTGGATTCAAAGCCAGAATCTGGGAAAAATTGCGATTGGCCAGAGGCAAGGAAACAATCGTATGCTCGTCGGTGACGCGTCCAAGAGCCGAGGTTTCGGTTTGCGCCAGCTCAGGCGCTGCAGACACTTCGATCTTCGTTGGGGTCGGGTTAACCGCCAGAGTCACGTCGACGACGGCAGTCTCGGTTACGGTTACGTGGATCGATTGCAGAGTTCTCGGCTGAAAGTGTTCCGACTCCACGGTCAGCGAATAGTTTCCCGGAGGCAACAGAGGGAGACGGAACAAGCCTTCGGAAGTTGTGGTCGCCGTTCTGGACAAGTCCGTCGCTTCGTTCACCAACGTCACGCGAGCATTCGGAATGAGTGCACCCGAAGGATCAAATACCTGCCCGGACACGGCGCCTGTGCCCGGCGTTTGCGCAGCGACAAGGCCGCCCATCGTGAGAATAAGGAGTCCCAATAAAATGCTGCTGCGTATTCGTTGGCCACTATAGACCTTCATCGTTATGTTCCTCGCACTGTGTTCGACAACAGCTCAATCACTATCCGAGCGATCTGATTCTGAATCTCAACTCGTACGTCACGAACCTGGCTGCGCCTTAAACACAAATTCGAGGGTCTTGGTCTCTGAGTCACCCACCGTGATTCTTTGAAGCGATGTGCCCAGCTTCTCGTGCCAGGCCGTGATCGTGTAGTTGCCTGGAGGGAGATTCGGAATCTCAAAGCTTCCGTCTTTGCCCGTCACCGCAAAAAACGGGTGTTTGAATACCGCGATGTAACTCCGCATCCACGGGTGAATGTTGCACTTCACTGGGATAGCGATCTCCTCGCGCGCAAAGGTCAGGGTGAGTGGAACTCCAGGAGGCTGCGACTGGTTCATTTCGCGGTTGTTATTCGGCGAAGGATGTATGTTGTGCGTCGTCGAGTCGGCGTTCACCACGTTCAGCGACTGGTTCGCGCGGATCGCAATGACGTGCGGCATGTACATGCAGCCTTTCTGCTCAATCACCGCAGGCTGCTGAGGTGGATCGAACTTGGCGTCCCCGAGGCCCTGCGAAACGTAGACGACAACATTCTCTAAATCGCCTTTGCTGTCGGCCTCAATGTCCTGGGTCATGGCTCCGCTCGCGTGCGCCTGGGAGCATTTCGGATCTGCGGACATATCAATGTGCGTCGGCTTTGGCGCGGTTCCTTGAAACTTCACCGTGCCTTTCAGCGTTGCAGCCGGCGGTAGCGGTGGAACATGCGCCGCGGCGGCCATGCACAGACTTCCGGCAAGAACAAGCGCAAACGCGCTAGTGGTAGCAGCAAATCCAAAACGCATATTCATGACGATGTCACCTCCTCGCTCTAGGATCCGGCTTGCAAACAAGCCGTCACTTCCCTCTACGAATTACTCGCCCTTGGGTTCGGGCTTTACTGGCACAGCTTTCTTGTCTTTGGAATGCAAAGTCTCGATGTAGTGCACCAGGTCCCATGCCTCGTCTGGCTTCATCGCATCGGCAAACGAGGGCATCGGAGTACCGTCAAGCCCGGTCATCAGATCGCGGAACATGGCGCGGGTCGAGTCTCCGCACTTGAGTTGTATTCCGCTCGTCAAATCGAACGGCGTGATCGGATATCCCTTGCTGTCGGTCAGAGCCTTCGCCGAAGGACCGTTGCCTCGCCCCTCGTTGCCGTGGCATTGCCAGCAATTCAAGCTCTGGAACAAATCCGCGCCGCGTTTCACGCTGTCCGTCGAGTTGGCCGGTTCGGCGGGAATCTGCAGCGCGGCTGCCGGCTTTTCCTCTTCGAAGCGCGATGAAAAACTCTTCACGTACGCAACCAGATCAGCGCGCTGCTGCTTGGTGAGTGGCTTCCACGAGGGCATTCCGGTGCTGTGAACGCCGCGGCTGATGGTGTCGAAGAGGTCGCTATCCAGCGGAAGGCTTCCGCTCGGAGTAGACCGGCACTTGAAGGTGGCCTTGGTAAAATCCCTGGGCTTGGGATTCAGATACGGAGCATTTTCTCCTGTCCCATCGCCGAAGGGCCCATGGCAATAGATGCAGTAGCGCTTGTAGACCTCTTTACCTTGCTTCGCGTTTCCGGTCAGCTTTCCGATATGGCTCTGCTGCGCAACAACGGGCAGACCCGACGCAAGGAGTGCCAGGGCTGCGGCGATTTTCATCAAGACACTGTTCGTGCGCATCTGTACTCCTCCCTTAGAAGTCGAAGTCAAATCCCATCAGGTAGCTGCTTTTGTGTTCGGTCGTGCCGAAGGCCGGTGCGGCATCTGGCGTGAGAAGGTGCGAGTATTCCTGCACCCAAGCCAGACCGGCGCGGCTGCTCATGAATGGATACCAGCGGTAGCCTACGGTCCACGCATCGAGATTCCCTAGATCACTGGGAATTCCCGCATTTGCCTGCCGCGACATGCGGAGCACCTCGTAACGGCTGATCAATATGAGCCGCGGATTGTATGTGTAGTGCGCCTCCGCAAATCCGCCGTTCCAGCTTGGCCCCGCCGCTCCGGCTGGAAGCAGCGCCGGTTGATTCGCCGGCGTCGCGTTGCCGAGATAGACGTTGTCCTGCCCGTGTTCGAAGAACGTGCTTACGTCAAACTTGCCGAAGTACCAGAGTCCGTATGCTCCCGTGCGATAGAAACTTCGATTCCCCGTCCCGGTGCCGGCAATCACGCTCCCACCATTGGTTTGAAAATAGGTAGGCGATTGGCCGAGGTATCCGTAGACTCCAACTCGCTGCAATCCGAGCTTTGGCAACTCGAAACCCTGCGTGAAGTTAGCAAAGACGTTGTAGGTCGAACTCACTTGCAAATTCGGCCGCCCATCACCGCTCGTCAACATTGCGATGGAGTATCGCGTGTAGCTGTTATCGGAATGGCCCAGCAGTTCGAATCCCAGTTGAAAATCGCCGATCCCGCCGAACACGTTGTTGTCTCCCGCCGGGCGGAAGTGATAGTCGAAGTATTCGCCGCCCGTGTTGTCCAATGTCAGCGTTCGCTCCTCCGAAATCGGTAAGTCGGGCTCAAACTTTCCCATCTTGACGTTCAGCCAGTGCGAGCCCAGAAGGTTGTCGAAGCGAATCCACATCTGCGACAACGAGACTCCCGTATTTGTGAGAAATGGTTGTGTGAAAAATGAAACGTTCTTATAGAGCGTGCCCGCGACGAGCATGTCGACCGCCGATATATCAAGGCCTGATTTTGTGACCGTACCCGCGATCGTTCCACTAGTCGGGTTCCCCGGAACCGCGTCTATCGGCTGCGGATTCGTGCTCTCCCGGTGCCACGTTGGAGTCATGCGAAATGCAATCGGCCAGTAACCCGGATCCTGATAAATTGGCGCATCGTGGCCCTGGCCTAACTGGTAGCCGTTGTCGCGGAACGTTTGGCCAAAGTTGTTCAGCTTCGGCCACGCCTCATGGCAGGCCGAGCACGGCAGCCCATATTTGCGGGCAAACGCCGGAATCGCCAACGAAGGCTTACCAGCCGTCAAGATCACTCCGAGAGCAATTAATTGCAGGCCAACTTTCTTTATCGTTGCTGTCCCCATACGCCTTCTCACAATCCCTTCGCTTGCGAGCTCGATTTCATTCCTTCTCCAAAGGCGGCTCGTCCATCCTGCGGAACGAATTTGTAGCCAACCCCATGTACGGTCAGAAGATGAGTAGGGCGAGCCGGATCTCTCTCGATCTTCTGTCTCAGTCTCGCGATATGGTTGTCTACCGTGCGCTCGCTGGAACGCTTCCGCTTTGGCCAAACCGCGGAAATCAGTTTCTGTCGCGAGACGACAACTTCCGGTCTTGCGATGAAGAACTTCAATACCTTGAACTCCTGGAGAGTCAGGACAACCGGCTGATCCGCCCTGCAGAGTTCCATCTTTCTGAAGTTCAGAGAGATTTCGCCGAACCGTGCGATCTCGATGCTTCTAGTCTGAATGCTCGTCATGTCACATTCCGCGATCACAACCGGAACAATCGCGCTCGCACAACTTAGCTCTGACGTGCCAGGTCACTTGTCACAGGTCTGTCACAGGGTTGTTAAATCCATGTACTAAAATGTCTCCGGCGTGTCACTGCTCGCCGACAGAAATTGATTGGAGCCGAATGAATGTGCACTTGATTGACGGAACGTACGAATTGTTCCGTCACTTTTTCGCTCTACCATCTGCGACGGACAAAGGCGGTCAGGAAATCAGCGCAGCCCGCGGGGTTGCTGTCTCTGTCTTATCCATGATTGAAGGCGGGGCGACCCATCTAGGCGTCGCGACCGATCATGTTGTCGAGTCGTTTCGTAACGATCTCTATCCCGGATACAAGACCAGTGAGGGTGTCGCCCCGGAGTTGCTTTCGCAGTTTCCAATCGTCGAAGAAGTGCTGGAAGCCATGGGAGTGGTCGTGTGGCCGATGGTCCCGTTCGAGGCTGATGATGCACTCGCGTCCGCCGCCGCGAAAGCGGCACAAGATGATCGCGTGAAGCAGGTGCTGATTTGTACTCCAGACAAGGATCTCAGCCAGTGTGTCGTCGGAACGCGGGTGGTCCAACTGGATCGTCGACAGAATGCGTTGCGCGATGAAGCAGGGGTGATTGCGAAATTCGGAGTCAAACCGGAATCTATTCCGGACTACCTGGCCTTGGTTGGCGACAGCGCCGACGGATTCCCGGGCATATCAGGTTGGGGCGCTAAGGGCGCAGCGGCCGCCCTATCTCAGTACACGCATCTTGAAAACATTCCGAAGGATTTTCGAGCGTGGCCTTCATCGATCCGCAGTGCCGGGCGATTGTCCGAATCGCTGTTTAGCGCGTGGAATGATGCGCTGCTATTTCGCACTCTGGCAACTCTACGGCTTGATGTGCCGGTCTTCAATACGGTGGAGGATCTTCGCTGGAATGGACCGCGGCCAAACTTCGCGGAGCAGTGCGACCGACTGAGGTCTCCGGACCTGCTACGGCGTGTGACAACTGCAGCGTCGAAGTGCGCTCAGCGCGCTTAGCACATTGAGTCCGGTTATGACTCGCGTCGCGCTCGCGGCAGGATGACTCTTGCGCGACAGCCCTTGTCCGTACCATTCTGAAGCTCGATCGATCCTCCATGAGCTTCCGCGATTTGCCGCGACAGTACCAGACCAATTCCGCTCCCGGTCGGCTTGGTCGTATAGAAAGGAACGAACGCGTTGCTGGGATTGAGAAATCCCGGTCCGTTATCTTCGATCGTCAGGACCACATCATTCTCGGCTAGATCCCAATGCATCGATACACGCGGATCCGGTGGCGGAGTAGCCGTTGCTCCGCCATTGTGAGAACCCCTCGCCTGAGGCGACTCCAACGCGGCCTCGACTGCGTTGCGCACAAGGTTGATCAGCATCTGCTCCAGTTGATCCGGGTCGGTCAATAACTCAACCGCGGGGCCAGACTGAACCTCCACGCGCAATCTTGTCTCCAGCCCGGCAACATGCTCAACAATCGGCGCGAGTTCCGTCTTGCGCACGATCGGAGGTGGCATCTGCGCCAGTTGCCGATAGGCCTGCAGAAAGCGATTCAGCGAGCCAGCCCGTGTTTCAATAATCGACAGCCCCCGCTCAAAATCCTGGCGCTGGCTGGAATCGAGGGTTAGGTAAGATATCTGCGCGCGCAGGCTTCCGGCAATCGACTTGATGGGCGTAAGCGAATTGTTCAATTCATGACCCAATACGCGGATCAATCTTTGCCAGGCACTCCGCTCTTCCTCACGCAGCGCGCGGCTCACTTCCGACAAGACAATCAGCGTGTGCGGAACACCCTTCTGACGAAATGCACTTCTGCGAACCAGCCACCTCGAGTTCGGACTCTGAAAAGATGACGGCAGCAACGTCTCGCTATTCGCAGTGAAGCAGTCAGCTAGCCCGATCTCTTTGGCTGTGCGCCCCAGCAGACGCACGGCCGGAGTCTGCAGAAGACGCTCTCCAGCGGAATTCACGAGCCGCAGGACTTGGTCCGGATCGAATGTGAACAACGGGACATCGATCTCCTCGACCACCCGGCGCAGCAGTGCCGTAGCTTCAATCACGCGAATCTGCTGATCGGCTAACAAATCAGCCAGAGCATTCACTTCAATCGATAGCTCTCCAAGAGCGTCGTCGGCCGCCGCCCCGCGCGCGCGAAACGAGTAGTCTTCTTCGCGCAAGGCGGCAATCACATTGGCGAGGGTTTGGAGAGGACGCGTCGTTTGCTCTTGCAACGCCATCGCCAGCAGCCACCACACAAACATCTCGGCGAAGGACAATCCAACTTTGGATTCGAGCGACCAGGGTTGCAACCAGATGAAGATTCCGCTTGTGATAAGGCCAGGCAGTGCAACCAGAAAAGCGAAGAGACTGATGCGCCGCTCGTAAAGGAGCCGAACTCGCCTGCGAGGAGGTTTGCGCGCACCGGGACGAAAGCCCCAGTGCGAGCTAGAGCCCATACTTCTCCATCCGCCGGTAGAGCGCTCCGCGACTCAGACCCAGAGTCTCCGCCGCCTGGCTCACATTTCCCTGAAAACGCTGTAAAGCTTTTCTGATCAGAATCGCTTCCACCGCCTCCAGGCTGAGGTCTTCTAGATTCTGGCTCTGTGGCCGCAGCAGATCCAAGCCAAGGTCGCCACGCTGAATCTCTTCGCCACGACACATCAAGACTGCGCGCTCGACCGTGTGATCCAACTCGCGCACGTTTCCCGGCCAGGAATATTGCATGAGCAATTGCAGCGCGGAACTTTCGAAACGTTGGATCGGGCGATGATAGTGCGCGGTATAGCGCGCCAGAAAATGCAACGCCAGAGCGGGAATATCCTCGCGCCGATCGCGCAATGCGGGCACGTGAATCTCGACGGTATTCAGACGAAACAGCAGGTCCTCGCGGAACGCCCCGGACGCGCACGCAGTGCGAAGATCGGCATTGGTCGCCGAGATCACACGCACATCGACCCTGCGGCTGCGGGAGGCACCGACGCGCTCAATCTCACCAGTCTCAAGCGCGCGCAACAACTTCGCCTGCTGACGGTAAGGAACGTTGCCGATTTCATCGAGGAATAAAGTTCCTCCGTCGGCCAGTTCGAAGCGCCCGATGCGGTCGGTGCGTGCGTCCGTAAACGCACCCTTCACATGTCCGAAAAGTTCGCTCTCAAATAAGCCTTCCGGCAAGGCGCCTGTGTTGACGGCAATCATGCTCCGGCTTGCCCTTGGAGAAAGCGCATGGAGGGTCTGCGCCACCACTTCCTTTCCTGAGCCATGCTCGCCCGTGATCAGAACATTGGCGTCCGAGGGGCCAATGCGGGACACCGCGTCCAGCACCGGCTGCATTGCCGCGGCTGAAGCAATAAACTCGGGCAGTCCCTCGGCGCGAAGCAGCCGATTCTGCGCCTGCAGCCGCTCTGCCTGCTGCAGAGCTCGATGAAGTTCGACCTGCGTTCGCAGAATGGCGAGCAGCCGCTCGTTCTCCCAGGGCTTCTGTATGAAATCCCGCGCGCCTCGGCGCATCGCTTCTACCGCCAACTCGACGTTCGCCCAGGCCGTCATCACGATGACCGGAGTATTGCTATCAACCGCAACAATCTCCGACAAAAGATCGAGACCCTCGCCGCCCGAGGTGGTATCCCGGGTGTAGTTCAAGTCGATCAGAACTGCATCATAAGACGCCGTGGCCAGCGATTCGCGAACCACCAGCGGAGACCGCGCCGTCTCGACTTCGTATCCCTGGCAGCGCAAGAGTAGTTCAATCGCGTCAAGGACGTGCTGCTGGTCATCGGCTGCCAAGACGCGCGGCCGACTCTGGCCACTCGTTGAAGTCGACGCCAACCCGTCCCCCGGTTTTGTTGATGTGGGCATGGCTTACTGCGGATTCGCTGCGGCAATAGTACCGCGAACGGCATCCTGAAGCTGAATGCCATTATGTTCCAAAGTCGTGCCCGTTGCGCGCTCAAGTTCGACTTTTGCCTTTTCAAAGACCGTCATCGCCGTGACTAAATCCAGCTCGGCCAGTGCAAGATCCCGCTGGGCTGATAGCGTCTGATAGCTCGATCCTGCCCCCAGGTCCTGTTCCTTCTTCGTGATATCAAATGTCCGCTGCGCGAGGTCGCGGGCCTTGCGGGCAGCCTGCACGCGCGCCCCGGTCTGCTCCACAGCGTACTGGGCGTTACGCACTTCGATGCGAACTTGCTTTTTCAACTGCTCCATTCGCAGCTCGGCCTGGCGATACTCAAGCTCCGATCGGTACTGATCAGCCTTAGCAACTCGGTTGCGAAGCGGAATATTCAGGTTCAGCCCTACATAGTAGTCGGGAGAAGAATTGTTGAAGCCGTTAATCAGCGCACCACCGAAATCTGTTGGCACATTCGTCGTGCAGTCCTGCGAGCAAACTGGATTCAGCAAGCCAGCCAATCCAGCCCCTGAATAGAATCCCACCAACGAGAGTGACGGCAGCAGGGCATTGCGCGCTGCACTACGACTAATTTTTCGATTCACCAGGTCGACGTCCGACTCGGCCAACTCCGCCCGGTCGTGCAGGGCCTCAGAAATCAGATCTTGAATCGACTGGCTTGCCTGGGTTGTCTCAGGCTGAACTTCTTCCGTCCGATCGGTCGGTACGATCGGCATCGCCTCAAGAACCGGATCGTCCAAACTTTTCGTCACGGCGTTCTTCATGAGCGTTTCTTGCAGTTCGAGACTGGTGCGGGCCACGGTCAAGTCCTGATCACGTTTGGACACTTCCGCCTCGGCTCGCAGAACATCCATTTCCGGAACGCTCTCGAGCTTCAGTTGCTTCCGGGTATTCTCCAGCGTCTGCTGCGCGAACGCAGAGGACTGTTCGTTCACGCGTGTCTGTTCGTATGCGCTCACCAGATCCCAATACATGTTCTCAATCTGGGTGACCGTGGCGATCACCTGGTCCTTGAATGCAATGTCTGAGATCTTCTTGTTGTTTCTGGCGATCCGCAAATAGCGCAGGTTGGGCCCGAATCCAAACCCGGCTAGCAGTTCCTGCTGAATCGAGAATCGATATGCCGCGCTCAAAGTTGGCGACAGCGTAAAGAACGGACTGTTCGTCGTCTGGCGCGAGTTGTTAAATGAGAAGCCAATGCTGGTCCCCGTTGCAAACGCCTGCGAGTAGTTGATGCTGAACTGGCCTGTATTCAGTTGCAGTGACGGGACTCCATAAACTGCCTGGTTGACTACCGGAGAAGTCTGATGCTCGTCGCCAATGCTCGCGGTGATGAACGGATCGTAGGAAGACACTGCCGTTCCAGCACCCAGCGTGGACTGTACGAGGCCAGAAGCTCCAGCGCCAGCGCCGCCAGCACCGCTGGTTGTACCGCCAGCGCCCGCGCCAGGAGCGCCTGTACCGAAGCCGCCGACGCCACCGCCGGGAGTTCCCTGCACCACGCCAGTATTAACACCTCGAAAGAATCCGCCCGCCTTCGTTCGAAGAATGTCTGTATCAGCGATAGGCAGGTTGTAGCGCGCAATCGCCAAGTCCAAATTGTTCTCCAGCGCGAGATCGATGGCGTCTCTCAGGGAGAGATAGAGTTTGCCATCGCGGGTCAGGCGGTCGATACGGGGTGAGTTTGCCAAATCAGGTTGCGGCACATAGTCTGGCGCGTAAGCATGGAACGGGTTATACGACTTCGGCATCGCAAACTGAAAAGCAGTCACGCTCTGGGACGGCGCCGCAGTTTGCGCGGCGTTCGGCGCAGGAGTTGATGTGTTCTGCGCAGGAGAAATACCCACAAAACTTCCACAGACGCAGAGCAACAGAATTTCGAGTTTCATACGTACGTAGCCCGGAACCCTCACGATGCTTGAACCTCCGTCGCCTGCGTAGCGCCAGGATTGGCCGTATCGCTCACAATCCATCCATCGCGCAATTGAATCGTGCGGTTCCCGTAAGACGCGTTCACCTCCGAATGCGTAACTTGGACGATCGTCGTCCCCTGCTGGTTCAGTTCGCGGAAAAGCTCCATGATCTCCTTGGACTGGCCCGAATGCAGATTGCCGGTCGGCTCATCGGCGAGCAAGAGCACCGGCTTGTGGATGACCGCGCGCGCGATGCCGACGAGTTGCTGTTGCCCTCCGGAAAGCTGGCTTGGGTACAGCTTCTTCTTCGCGACAATCTGAAATCGATCGAGTGTGTCGGCGACGAGACTCTGCCTCTGTTGGCGCGGAATATCCTTATATGAAAGCGGTAGATCAATATTCTCTTCAACGGTCAAGTCATCGAGCAGGTGATAACTCTGAAAGACCATGCCCACATTCCGTTTCGCGAGTTCGCTTCGCTGCTTGCGCTTCAGTGCATGTACCGCCTCTTCGCGAAACCAGTACTCGCCTTCCCACTGGTCGTCGAGAAGGGCAAGCACATTGAGAAGCGACGACTTTCCCGCTCCCGACGGTCCCATGACCGTAATAAACTCTCCCTCATGGATGTCGAGCGTCGCGCGGCGCAAAACCCACGTTTGTCCCGCGCCGCTCTTGTAACTGCGATCGATGTTCTTGAGTTGAATCATTTCACTCCCTATGCCATCAATGAACTCTCATTCGTATCTCAGCGCCACCATCGGATCCACTTTCGCCGCTTTATTCGCGGGCACGTAGCATGCAAGCACAGCGGCCACGAACAAAGTGACAGCGACCGCGCTGAACGCCGCCACATCAATCGTGCCTACTCCATACAGCAACCCGCGCATGGCACGGCCAACGAAGCACGCGCCCACCAGGCCGATCCCAAGACCAATGGCCGCCAAGACAACGCCCTCCTTCAGAATCAACCGGAGCACATGATCCTGGCTCGCACCCAGCGCCATGCGCAGTCCGATTTCGTGCGTCCGCTGCGCCACCGCAAAAGCCATGACGCCGTAGATGCCGACCGCGGCCAGTATCAGCGCAATGGTCGCGAAGGTCGCATACAGCGACGTCGTGAACCGGTCTGTGACCAGCGATTGGCTCAAGATCTGATCCATAGTCTGGACCTGGGCCAAAGCCAGGTCAGGATCGACCGTGTGCACCACCGCCGCGATACTCTTGGTCATTTCACCAGGATCCCCGGTCGTTCGCACCGCCATCGACGCCTGCGGCCATGGACTCTGCGCGAACGGAACATCGATCTCAGGGAAGCCTTCGTTGCGAATCCCACCGTTGTGAATATTTCGAAACACGCCGACGATCTGCCACTCCAGCGGAGGCCCAAGCTTCGTCACTCCGGGAATCAATTGCTCGACGAGGATGCGCTGGGTCAACGGGTCGACTCCAGCGAAATACCGGTTCACGAAGGTCTCATTCACAATCGCCACCCGAACGCTCGTTGCGGTATCCTGATCGGTAAATGCTCGGCCCTTCGCCATCTGGATTCCGAAAGTCTGAAAGAATCCCGGAGTAACCATCTGGAAACCGGCCCCCGGTCGCGCCGACGGATCCGCAACAGGCTTGCCCGCAATCGTGAACGGCATTCCAAAGTTCGTGCCTTGCAATGGCATGCCAGTTGCCGCTTCTGCGCGGATCACTCCTGGCAGCGACTCAATCCTCTCCACCAGTTGGCGGTAGTACGTGACAATCTGCTCGGGTTGCGTCAGGCGTTTCTCCGGTACAGCAAGATTGAACGTGAGGATATGGTCGGTACGGAAGCCGGGATCAACCCGTGCCAGGTTCCAGAAACTGTGAATGGCAAGACCAGCACCGGCCAGCAACGTTAACGCCAGTGCAAACTCCCCAACAACGAGAGACCGGCGCAGCCGATGCCTTCCCGCACCAGTCCCCGAACGTCCTCCTTCTTTCAGCGTTTCGTTCGGATCAACCCGCGATGCATGCCACGCCGGAGCACAACCGAACAAAATGCCTGCGAGCGTTGTTGCGAGCAGAGTAAATATGAGCACTTGCACATTTAGCCCCACATTCGCTTCCGAAGGCAAAGTATATGGCGGCATCTTCGCCATCATGATCCGGAGCATCACCGAGCCGAGCCCAACCCCGAGCACGCCGCCAAGCACCGCCAGAACCAGACTCTCAGTCAGGAATTGGCTGAACACGTGCCAGCGCGTTGCTCCCAGCGAAGTGCGCACCGCTACTTCTTTCAACCGTGTCATACCCTTGGCCAATACCAGGTTGGCCACGTTCCCGCATGCAATCAACAGAACGAATCCCACCGCCCCCATCAACAACCAGAGAATCCGCCGTGCCTCAACCGGAAAGAAGTCGTTGTGCAGTTGCTCCACACTGGCGCCCCAACCCTGATTGCTTTTCGGATGGTCCTGCGCGATACGGTTAGTGACGACCTCCATGTCGGCCTGCGCCTGGGACAAAGTCACCCCCGGCTTCATGCGCCCCATCACCAGCAGCCAGTGAAAGTCATGGTTGATCTGTTCGGGCTTGAATGCCAGTGGAACCACGAACTGATCCTGGAGCCGGTCCGCCTGCCCAGCAGCTAATACTCCTACCACCGTGTAGGGTTCGTTGTTCATCCGTATCGGTTTGCCAATGATGTTGTGATCGGCGCCCAGGTGTTCCCAAAGCTTGTGCATGAGGACAACCTCGTGCTCCTTGCCGGGCACGCCCTCCTCCGGCAGAAAATCACGTCCGAGAAAAAACTGGTTTCCCGTCATGCTCAGAAACCCCGGCGTCTCCGCACTCCCCCCGATCTGTTCTGGTTGTCCCGCTGTTGCGAAGTTAAAGCTGGCGCCGCTCCACGCGTTAATGTCCTGAAACGTCTTGTTCTGTTGCTTCCAGTCCAGAAAATCCCCCGCCGCCACGACATTTCTGCCGCCCTGCACCTTCGACCACACCATCACCAACTGGTCGGGCTGCGGATAAGGCATCGGCGCCAGCAACACCGCATAGATCACGCTGAAGATGGCGGTATTTGCGCCGATCCCCAACGCAAGCGTGATCACGGCCACGGCAGTAAAGCCGGGATTCTTTCGCAGTAAGCGGAGACTATGGCGAACGTTTTGTCGTAATGTTTTCATAAGCGCCTCATTCATACCTCAGAGCAACCATCGGGTCGAACTTCGTCGCGCGGCGCGCCGGCACATAGCACGCGACGAGCGCGACTACAGTGAGCAGAATCGCAACCACAGCAAACGTAATTGGGTCGGTTGCCCTGACTCCGTAAAGCAAGCTGGCCATGAGCCGTGTAAGGCATAGAGCAGCGGCCAGTCCAACCACAACGCCCATGCCCGCAAGCTTTCCGCCGCGGCCCAGAATCAAATAAAGAATGTCTCCCCGCTGCGCTCCTAGCGCCATGCGGATGCCGATCTCCTGCGCGCGCTGTCCAACGACGTAAGACGTCACGCCATAAATTCCGACGCTCGCCAGCAGCAGTGCCAGCGCAGCGAAGACCGCGAGCAAAATCATCGAAAAGCGCCTCGATGCGAGGGAATCAGAAATGAGAGAGTCCATCGTCTGCGCGCCATAGATCACCTGCTGATTGCTCATCTGCGCGCTAACGTGTCGAATGGAATCGAGAAGGCCAGACGAACTTCCGTCAGAACGTACCAGCACTGTCGAGCCCGACGGCGCCATCGCGACGAAAGCGTCCGGCATCTGCATGCACGGAATGTAGAGTCCAGATCGCAGCGACTGCTGATCGTCGGTGTCCAGCCCCCACTGCTTCACGTGACCGACAACACCGACAATCTCCGCCAAACGATCGAAGCGGTTGATGTTGAGACGCTTGCCGATCGGATCCTCGTTCGGAAAGTATTTCTGCGCGAAGACGTCGTCGATCACGACAACGAGCGGCGCGTGCTCATTGTCTTGCGCAGAAAAGAATCGCCCGCGGAATAGCGGAATTCCCATCGTCTTCAGATAACCGGGCTCCACAATGTAGTCGATAGCCCAGTTCATATCGTTTTCGTTCGCCGGCTTCGCCTGACCCTCGAGCAAAAAGAGTTGCTCGTCGTCGCCGCTGATAGGAACTGCTCCCCACGCCTGGGAAACCCCGTGAATCCCTGGGATAGACCCGATCTTCTCGTCAAACTCACGGAACGCAGCACGAATCGCATCGGGACTCGCGTTCATCATCGAGGGCGGCAGCGATACTCCAAACGTGAGCACATTGTGCGGATTGAATCCAGGGTCGATGCTCCACAGCCGCACCAGACTGCGCACCGTCAGACCCGCGCCGATGAGCAGCACAACGGCGAGCGCCATTTCCCCGACCACGAACACATCCTGTGCGCGATGGCGGGTCCCGCTCCCTCCTCGTCCACCCTGCTTCAAGGTTTCGTGAAGGTCAGGCTGCGATGTCTTTAATGCCGGTGTCAGGCCAAACACCACGCCCGCAAGTAACGAGATCCCCGCGGTAAAAAGCAGGACATGCATGTCGAGACCAATTTGCTCCGCGCGAGGCAGAGCGGCCGGCAACACGCCGAGCGCTGCTCGCGTTCCCCAGGAAGCCAGAAGTAGACCGAGTCCACCACCCGCCAGTGCAAGCAGAATGCTTTCTGTCAGCAACTGCCGAACCACGCGCCCCCGTGTGGCTCCCAGCGCTGCGCGCACCGCAAACTCGCGCGTCCGTCCAGTGGAACGGGCCAGCAAAAGATTCGCAACATTTGCGCACGCGATGAGCAAAACAAACCCAACCGCGGCCAGCAGCACCCAGAGGAACCGCCCGACATGGCCAATCATCTGCTGCTTCAACGGCACCACTTTTGCTGTGATCCCTTTGTCAGCCTCGGGAAATGCCGCTGCAAGATTGGACGTAAGTCCAGCCATGTCGGCGCGCGCTTGTTCGACCGTCACTCCGGGTCGAAGCCGGCCAACACCGTGGATTCCCAGGCCCGCGCCCCGCTGATGGAGCAGCGGATTACTCCACTGTCCAATCGGCGCGTACACATCACTCTCACGAAAGCCCGGAATCGACAGGTGGAAATTCGCCGGAATCACGCCGACTACGGTGTAGTCCCTGCCGTCGAGTGTGATGTTCTTTCCCAGCACGTCTGGAGCCGAACTGAACTTGCGCTGCCACAATCCCTCGCTGATCAGGGCAACCGGACCCGCGCCGGTGCGTTCTTCTTCCTCGGTAAACGTGCGTCCAATCTTAGGTTTCACACCCAGGACCGAAAAGAAATCCGAAGAGATGAACTCGCTGTTCACCTGTTCCGCGTCCCCAATTCCCGTCAGGCTGAAAGCGTATCTGCGGGCCACCGCCATCGAAGAAAATGTGTGGTTATCTTTCTGCCAATCCTGGAAGTTCGGATACGAGAGGGAACCTCCTTCGAAGTTCGGCTTGTTCTCGTGCAGCGTCACCAACTGATCTGCTTGAGGAAACGGCAGCGGACTCAGCAGCACGCCATTGATCACAGAGAACAGTGCCGTGTTCGCGCCAATGCCCAGCGCCAGCGTAAGCACTGCGATCGCCGTGAAGTTGGGGTTCTTCACCAGCATGCGAGAGCCGTAGCGCACGTCCTGCAGCAGAGTTTCCATATCGCAGTCCTCTAGAACCTATTCGTAGCGCAACGCGACCATCGGATCGACCTTGGCGGCCCGGCGTGCCGGAACATAATTCGCCAGCAACGCCACGCCTGCCAGGCATAGGGATACCAGGACGAAAGTGAGAGGATCAGTCGCGCTAACTCCGAACAGCATGCCCGTGATGAGACGCGTCAACCCCAGGGACGCGACGATCCCGAGCAAGAGTCCTGCGCCGACGAGGCCCATTCCGCGTCCAACCATCAGCATCAGGACATCTCTGCGCTGCGCTCCGAGTGCCATCCGGATTCCGATCTCATGCTTGCGCTGTGATACCGAATACGACATCACGCCATACAGGCCAATCGCCGCCAGCAGCACAGCCATGCCCGCAAAAATGACGAGCAGCAACATCGTGAATTTTCGCCGCAAGACCGAACTGGCAACCACGTCCTCCATGGTGCGGACATTCGCCAGCGGTACGTTTTTGTCGATACTCCACACAGCGTTCTGTACCGACCCAGTCAGCGCGGTCGGATCCGAGAGCGTCGTTCGCACTACGACAAACGACGACGGCCAGTGCGCCTGTCCAAACGGAAGCTGAATCTCGGGCCGAGGAGAAGATTCGAGGCCGACATGCCGCACACTGCCGACTACTCCAACAATCTGAAGTCGATCCGCTGTTGGCCCGAAGTCCGCGATAGATTTCCCGATCACATCTTGCCCCGGAAAGAAATCCTGCACAAAGGCCTCGTTCACGATCGCCGCATGGAATGACCCCGCGCTATCACTTTCAGTGAAGGTTCGACCTTGCAACAGAGGTATTCTCATCGCCCGAAAGTAGTCGGGCGTGCTGACTCGGATGTCCGCTTCGTAATCTTTCCGCGAACTCCCGGGAACTGTGAACGACCGTGAACTGTTACCACTGGCCAAAGGCAGGCGGCTCACCGCGCCAACAGATTGCACGCCCGGCAGCGTGCGCAGACGCTCGACAACCTGGTGGTAAAAGGCATCCTGCTGTTCTGGTGTCGACGTCGAAGACAACCCTACGTTGAACACCAACAAGTGCGTCGCATCAAAACCGGGGTTGACTGCGAGAAGCCGGGAAAAGCTCTTCACCATCAGTCCGGTCCCGATCAGCAAAATCAAAGAGAGACCAACTTCCGCAACAATGAGCGCGGAACGCGTGTAACCCTTCCCGCCGGTGCTCCCGCGCTCGCCTTCTTTCAACGTTTCGTTCAGGTTCGTAGCCGAAGACTGCAGCGCAGGGACAAATCCGAACACGATTCCAGTCAGCACTGACAAGGCAAGGCTGAATCCCAACACTTCTTTATTGGTCCCGACCTGACCGAAGTGGCGGATCTCCGACGGACTCAACGCCATCAACGCCGGAACCGCCCATGACGCGAGCACGATGCCTAGCAGCCCTCCCATCAGCGCCAACAGAATGCTTTCCGTGAGCAACTGGCGCATGATACGAAGGCGTCCGGCACCCATTGCTGCGCGAATAGAAATCTCCCGCGTTCGGCCCGTCGCGCGTGACAACAGCAGATTAGCGACGTTGGCGCAGCCAATCAGCAGCACGAAAGCGACGGCCGCCAATAGCACCAGCAACATCGGCCGGACGTCGCCGACCAGGTATTCCTGCATGGGCACGAACCCGACTCCGGTGTTGTCGTTGGAATCCGGGTATTGTTTTTCCAGTCGCGCAGCCAAGGCACTCAATTCCGCCCGCGCCTGTTTCACGCTGACTCCAGGTTTGAGCCTGCCCCACGCATCGAGATAATTTCGATCCCGCATCTGTCGAGGATCCGCTGTTGGTGAGAGAGGATGCGACGGCACTCCCCATGGCGAGGGCAGCCACAGTTCGCCGTAATCGTCGGGCGAGAAAGATGGAGGCATCACTCCGACAACCTCATAAGGTTGGCCGTCCACTTCGATATTGCGGCCAACTAAAGATCGATCCGCCCCGTACCGGCGCGTCCAAAGACCGTAGCTCAGCACCACCACATGATCGCTGCCTGCATTGTCATCCGCTGGCTGCAACACTCGTCCCAGCATTGGAGCCGTGCCGAATAGCTGAAAGAAACTGGCGGTGGTCATGGTCATCCGAATACGCTCAGGACGATCGCCATCCGACAGGTTTCCCGGCCAACCGCGTCCCGCCGCCATCACTGAGAAGATATCGTTTTGTACAGCCACGTCCAGGTAGTTTGCGGGAGAGAAATTGCCCGTGATCTCGCCGGTTCTGCGGTTCGTTTGCGAGACATAAACAATCTGATCGGATTGCGGATAAGGCAGCGGGTGAAGCAGGACCGAATCGACGACACTGAAGATCGCCGTCGTGCTCGCAATCCCCAAGGCGAGCGCAATCACCGCGACTGTAGTGAAGCCCGGACTTTTCCGCAGCATCCGAAAACCGTAGCTGGCATCTTTCAATATTGTGTTCATGCGAGTATCTCGACACTTCACCGCGATTGGCGCCGGGCGCGCACCCTCGGCGGGAAATACTCGGCCACGGTGCGGGTTCCCACGACCAGAAAGGCGGCTGAGAATTGTTACCGAGTCAGATCAGTTAATGCTGATGAGTCCATAGCAAGAGCGCCGTCGCATATCGCCCACCGTGCGCGGACCTCATGCGTGCACATCCGCCATCAGCTTCTTCAACTCTTCTTCTGCGACAACCTTGCCGTCGAACAAATGCACTTCCCGCTGCGCATGTTTGGCAAAGCGCGGATCGTGCGTCACCATGCAGATTGTCGCGCCTTCTCGGTGCAGATTCTGCAGCAACTCCATCACCGCTTCACCGTTTCGCGAGTCTAAGTTTCCAGTGGGTTCGTCCGCCAGCAGGATCGACGGCTTCCCGCCTAACGCTCGCGCCACGGCCACTCTCTGCTGCTGACCGCCGGAGAGCTGCGAAGGATAGTGCCGGATGCGATGCGCCATCCCCACGCGCTCCAGCGCTTCCATCACTCGCTTCTTGCGTTCAGGCGCAGGCATTCGCTGGCGGTAGGTGAGCGGCAGTTCTACGTTTTCGTAGACCGTCAAATCGCCGATCAGGTTGAAACTCTGGAAGATGAATCCAATCTCTTGATTGCGAATCCTCGAGCGCTCGGCGAAGTCGAGGTTCTCCACCGTCTTGCCGTTCAGCGAATACTTGCCATCGGTGGGCGTATCGAGCAACCCGATAATCGAGAGCAACGTGGACTTGCCGCATCCCGACGGCCCCGACATCGCCAGGTACTCGCCTTTATTAATGGAAAGGTGCACGCCCGAGAGCGCGTGAGTTTCAATCTCATCGGTGTAGAAGACTTTCGTCAGATCCTGAATCTGAATGAGCGGCTGCCCTGCTTCTGTCATAGTTCCTTGCCTCGAAGTTTCCGCTCCTGCGCTACTCCAGCCGGATGCGGTCAGTTTTGTCCCAGCGCGACATGTCGGACAGAATCACCGTGTCGCCCTCGTGAAGCCCTTCGAAAATCTGAATCGAGTTCACCGATTCTTTCCCGACCTTCACCGGGACGCGCACCGCTTCCTTGCCGTCGGGATCCAGCTTGAACAGGCTGATCGTGCTGTTCTCCTGTCCAAACGCCGGACGGCCCACATAGAGCACATTGTCCAGACGCTCCAGATCGATCGTCCCATCGACGCTAAGATCGGGCCGGGCTCCCTTCGGAAGATCGCCTGTTAGTTTGACGTCGACGGTGACCGTTCCGTTTTGTACCGCCGGATCAACCCGCGTCACGGTTCCATTGACCGTCCCGTTGTGCGTGTCGACTAACGCCGGTTCGCCATACTGCACGTCGCGCGCCTGTGTTTCAGCGATCTTCAATTCCGCCATCAGATGGTTCGGCTGCACCACTTTGGCCAGCATGGCTCCCGGTTGCAGGTGTTGGCCGACCTGCAAAGGCAAATCCACCAGGACTCCGTCAATGCCCGCTCGGACTTTCAATGCATCAAGTTGCTTTTGCTTGAGTTCCGCCAGCGCGCGCATCTGGTCGACTTTGGCCTGCTGCTCCGCAAGTTGCGACTCGATTGCCTTCTGGCCGATGGCCAGTCTCTGCATCTCCAGATCATTCCTGGTTGTCAGTTCATCAGACTTGCCTTTCGACGCTTTGTAAGCGAGGCCCGAGATGACGCCAAGATCATAGAGCGCCTTATCCGTGTCCGCTTGAAGTTGCGCTTGCCGATAATCCGCAGTGACGGTAGCCGCGCCGGCTTTCTGGTTCATCAGATCGCTGTCGAGCTTCACCTTCAGACTTTGATATTCCGCTTCTGCGGCCTTCTGCTGCAGCTTTGCGTCGAGCGCAGCTTGCTCGACTTGCGGGTTGCTAAGTTCGACCAGGATTGTGTCGGTCTTCACCTGCGTGCCGGGCAGCATCAGAATGCGAACCACAGTCGCTTCTGTCTCTGCGGGAATCTGCCGCACGGCCTCCTGTACGGGAACCAGCGACCCTGGTCCGCGCACTTGCCGGACCATGGGCCCTCGTCGCACGATATCGGTCCAGACCGTCCCGCGCTCAACCGACGGGGCTGCCGGCTTCAGACGCGAAACTGCAATGGCCATGGCCGCAACCACTCCGACGCCAACGATTGACATAACAATCTGGCGCCGGCGCTTTTGAACCTTAAACTCTGGGCGGGCAATATCCATCACGATAGGAGTTGGCAACTCGTGCGCCATTACCATCGATGGCCAAGTCATTGAAACCGCAAAGGATTAGTCGTCCTGGAGACCAAGCAAGGAGAGGAACTTGTCCGGATCAGGATTCGACTGTCCACAACCGGACAGTCCCGTCAGATACGATTCGAGACGCAACTACCGCGCCGGTGGCGACAACCGCCCGGCTACGACGAACACTTTGGTGGAAGACATAACAACATGGATGGCTCGAGCCGGGATCGACAATCCGAGAGGGGAATTGCCAACTCCTGACCACGGAGCATTCGCAAGATTTTTGGAGGGCGCTGAGAAGCTCCTTCTCCAGTCAACGCGAAAAAAACGATCCGCCTTAACCGAAAAGAAGCGCGTGAGTGCCAGCGGACTTGGTGCTACGGTGCCGTTCTTGGAGGCGCCCCCGCAGAAGCCACACGCACACCTTGCGTGAGCACCATCAGTTCGAAGACGTTCCTACGGAATCTGAACTTCCACCGGCGCGGAGTACGTGCTCTCTTGCCCGCTGGAGTTCACGGCAGTTGCGGCGTAGTAATACGTCGTGCCCGCCTTCACCGTCGAATCCGTAAATGACGTAGTCGCGTCGAGGCCGGCGTTGAGCTTCGTATACGAACCAGGCGCGGCTCCGCGATACACGTTATAACCTTGCACCTGCGAAGTGCTCGGGCTCCAGGCTAAGCTCACTTGCGGCGCAGTTCCTGTGCCGGCCACCGGCTCTGATGCTTGAGCGTCAGTCGCGTTGCTGGAGAATGAAAGCTTGCCAGACGCATTGCCCGCCGTTGTTGGCGTGAAAGCGACGTTGACCTGCACACTCTGTCCCGCCGCGATTGTCACCGGGAAGGTGGCTCCCGGCAAAGTAAACTGGCCGCTGCTGCTGGCTGCCGAGGAAATGGTCACACTTGTTCCGACGGCGCTCAGCACCGCGGTCTGCATTCCGGTCTCTCCGAGCATCACGCTTCCAAAACTCAGCTGGGCGGGAGTAATCGTGAGCGATCCGCTCGTCGTGCTGGAGCCAGTCCCGGTCAGCGGTATCGCCATAGCCGGCCCCGAAATGAATATTCGGCCGCCGATCACTCCTGAGGTCTTCGGCGTAAAACTCACGCTCAATGTAAGGCTCTGTCCTGCACCCAACTTCGCTGGCAGCGACGGACCGGTAACTGTAAATCCCAGTCCCGCCGCTTGCAACGCCGACACGGTCTCGGTCCACGAATGCGGGTTGCTGACCTTGACCGAAACCGTCGCCTGGCTTCCGACCGTGACTTGACCGAACGAAACGCTGGCAGGCGAAGCATTCAGGGGTTCGCTGTGGACACCAACGCCGCCGACGACAAGATCAAGGCTGGGGTTCGACGCCGTGCTGGTAAACGTGACTCTTCCACCAATCCAGCCCGCTGCGCTCGGAGAGAAAGCCACCTTCAGCGCGACGCTCTGCCCGGCAGCTAGGCTCAGGGGAAGGCTCAGACCGGGCATGCTGAATTGTGAGCCACTCTCGCTGATCGCTGAAACCTTCACACTGCTGGTTCCAGTATTGATCAGTCGGACGACCTGTGTTTCCGACCCGCTCAGCGTGACCGAGCCAAATCTCAAGTTCGCCGGCGAACAGACCAATTGCTGCGTTGACGCCAAGGCGCCCAACGGCAATAGGAGCAATACCGCAATGAAAGTGGTGATAAAAAAGGGACGACGAGAGGAATGCGAAGTATTCGACTGGGGGAGTCGCATGACTGGCAGTGTCAGGCTTTTCCCGGTTTGGGAAAAGATGCCGATGGTGCATGCCCTACACGGCCAGGCGGACGATAGCGAAAACGAGAGATCGCCCAACTAAGTGCCCAAAAACAAACGACCTCGGCGTGAAAGCCGAGGTCGGTAGCACATTCCAGGTTGCAAGAAATTGCAGCTTTCTCTTCCACTTCGGGCTACGGTGGCGGGATTTGGAGATTCGAGACGATATTCGAGTAGCCGCTTTCCTCATTACTCGAATCGACCGCGGTCGCAGCGTAACAATACGAACTTCCGTCCACGACGACGCTGTCCGTATACAGCGTTCCGGTATTCAACACCGCATTGACCTTCGAGAAAGATCCGCAGGACGAGTTCGTATATACCGCGCGATAGATGTTGTAGCCGGAAATGCTAGACGACGTGCTCGCAGTCCACGACAAGTTCACCGTATGAGTCGGCGCCGGCGTACCCGTCCCAGTCAGCGCTTCGGTAGTCGTAGACGGCTGGGCATTACTGGTGAAGGTGAGTGTTGCATTCGCCGCTCCAGTCGTCAGCGGGCTGAATGTAACTGTGAACGGCACACTGTTTCCGGCCGCGATCGTCACCGGCAATGACAATCCACCCACGCTGAATACAGAATTATTAGAGCTCGCAGCCGTCACCGTGACGCTCGCACCGCTGGCGGTCAAACTTCCCGACGCCGTCCCGCTCGTGCCAACAACCACACTACCCAGAGCAAGGGTCGTTGGATTAACGCTAAGCTGCCCCACCGCCGTGACGCCAGTTCCCGACAACGGAATTGTCAACGTCGGATTCGACGCATTCGAAGTGATCGTAACGTTCCCGCTCACCGTCCCTGCGGAAGGCGGCGTGAACGACACACTGAAAGTCGCGCTCTGCCCCGACGTCAGCGTCACCGGAGCCGCAATCCCACTCAGGCTAAATCCGCTCCCGCTGACTCCAACCTGCGAAATCGTAACGCTCGTGCCGCCGTTATTGGTAACGGTCTCCGACAGCGTCTGCTTGTTCGATACCTGTACGTTGCCAAAGCTAAGGCTGGTCGGATTCGCCCCAAGTGTCCCTGCCGTAACGCCAGTTCCCGACAACGGAATTGTCAACGTCGGATTCGACGCATTCGAAGTGATCGTAACGTTCCCGCTCACCGTCCCTGCGGAAGGCGGCGTGAACGACACACTGAAAGTCGCGCTCTGCCCCGACGTCAGCGTCACCGGAGCCGCAATCCCACTCAGGCTAAATCCACTCCCGCTGACTCCAACCTGCGAAATCGTGACGCTCGATCCGCCGTTATTGGTAACGGTCTCCGACAGCGTCTGCTTGTTCGATACCTGCACGTTGCCAAAGCTAAGGCTAGTCGGATTCGCCCCGAGTGCCCCTGCCGTAACACCAGTCCCCGACAACGGAATTGTCAACGTCGGATTCGACGCATTCGAAGTGATCGTAACGTTCCCGCTCACCGTCCCTGCGGAAGGCGGCGTGAACGACACACTGAAAGTTGTACTCTGTCCCGACGTCAGCGTCACTGGAGCCGCAATCCCGCTCAGGCTAAATCCACTCCCGCTGACTCCAACCTGCGAAATCGTGACGCTCGATCCGCCGTTATTGGTAACCGTCTCCGACAGCGTCTGCTTATTCGATACCTGCACATTGCCAAAGCTAACGCTCGTCGGATTTGCCCCAAGCGTCCCCGCCGTAACACCAGTTCCCGACAACGGAATCGTCAGCGTCGGGTTCGAAGCGTTCGAAGTGATCGTAACGTTCCCGCTCACCGCACCCGCGGATGGCGGAGTGAACGAGACGCTGAAAGTCGCACTCTGTCCCGACGTCAGCGTGACTGGCGCTGTAATCCCGTTCACGCTAAACCCACTCCCGCTGACTCCAACCTGCGAAATCGTGACGCTCGATCCGCCGTTATTGGTAACCGTCTCCGACAGCGTCTGCTTATTCGATACCTGCACATTGCCAAAGCTAAGGCTCGTCGGACTCGATCCAAGAACGCCAGGTGCCAACCCCGTTCCCGACAACGGAATCGTCAACGTTGGATTCGAAGCGTTCGACGTGATGGTGACATTCCCGCTCGCTGCTCCCGCCGAAGCTGGCGTGAATGAAACGCTGAAAGTTACGCTTTGCCCTGACGTCAGCGTCACCGGAGCAGCAATCCCGCTCAGGCTGAATCCCGTCCCGCTGGCCCCAACCTGCGAGATCGTAACGCTAGACCCGCCCGTGTTCGTCACGGTCTCCGACAATGTCTGCTTGCTCCCTACCTGCACACTGCCGAAGCCGAGACTGCTCGGGTTCGAACCCAGCGCCCCTGCGGCAATCCCTGTTCCCGACAATGGGATCGTCAACGTCGGATTCGAGGCGTTCGACGTGACGGTGACATTCCCACTCGCTGCTCCCGCCGACGTCGGACTAAACGAAACACTGAAGCTGGCGCTCTGTCCCGCAGCCAACGTCACTGGCGCGGTAGTCCCGCTCAAGCTGAAACCCGTCCCGCTGATTCCGACTTGAGAGATCGTGACGCTCGATCCGCCCGTGTTGGTCACGGTCTCCGAGAGAGTCTGCTTTTTCCCCAGCTGCACACTGCCAAAGCTGAGGCTGCTGGGATTCGATCCCAGGGCGCCCACCGAAACACCAGTGCCGGACAGCGACATGCTCAGCGTCGGATTTGAGTCATCCGAGGTGATAGTGACTGAGCCGTTCGAGGTACCCGTCGTCTGCGGCGCAAAAGCAACCGTGAATGTCGTGCTCTGGTTCGCGCCCAGCGAAATGGGTGCAGCGATCCCGGTCAGTTGAAATCCGGCGCCGCTGACGGAGGCTTGCGAGATGTTCACGGTCGACGAGCTACTGTTGGTGAGAGTCACGGTCTGTGACTGCTTCGCTCCCACCGCTACGTTGCCGAAAGCCTCGCTTGCCGGATCGATCATCAAGCCGTCGGACAAACCAGTTCCCGCCAGCGAGATGGTCGCCGCCGCATTCGTAGCGTCGCTCGTAACATTCGCCTCGGAATAAAATGTCCCCACCGCCGTCGGAGCAAACCTAACGCTTATCGTGGCGGTCTGCCCGGCGGAGATTGTGACTGGGAGGCTCGGACTGGTCAGAGAAAAATACTTGGTCGACACCGCGGCGCTGCTGATGGTGACGCTTTGTGCTTCAGAGTTCGTCGCCGTGATCGTCAGAGTCTTGCTGCTGCCAACATGGACGGATCCAAAATTGACATAGCTGCCGCTTCCAAATGTCAGGCTTCCGCTGGGCGGTTGAGTTCCACCAGCGCTTACTCCCTGGCAACCGACCAGGATCGCAAGGCCCGCCAGCAGCAGCGAAACCCCTACGAACTTCCCGAAACTTGCGTGGACCGGGGGACGGCTCATCCCAATCAGTCTGCGGTTCAGACTCGCTTCGAGGTAGATACCCAAGGTACATGGCGTCAACCGCCCGGAAGGCCAGTATCTCCGCGCTAGATAAGCCTTTTGGCGTAGTCCTAACGCTCGTCAAATCGCCCTCCAGGACATCAGAAGATGCTAATTGTGGTCCCAAGGAATTTGGATTCTGTGGTTTGCCGAAAGCTAATTCCGGCAGCGCAGAGGCATTCCACGGAAGCCAGCCTGGTCAGAAATGAAGGCCATTCGTGATCGCTCGGTCCCGCGCCTTTTGTATAATTTCCCGACTCAGCCAGATCGCTCGACCAAGAGAGACCTCTTAAATGCTACTCAGGGTATTTGGTGACAAACCATCGCTCGGACACGCCGCTGCCGAGCAAGCCGCAAACGCAATTCAGAAGGCCATCTCCAGCCATGGCCACGCACGCATCATCGCTGCCACAGCGGCCTCTCAATTTGAGTTCCTCGACGCGTTAGCGAAAACAGGTGGCGTCGATTGGACCAAGGTTGAGGCCTTTCATCTCGACGAGTACATCGGTTTGCCCGAGACTCATCCTGCAAGCTTCCGCAAAATACTCAACGAGCGCCTTATAAATAAGACCGGAATCCAGTTCCATGGGATCAATGCGGAAGCCTCCGACCCGTCCGTTGTGGTTCGCAAGATCGGTGAGCAGCTGGCATCGGCGCCCGTCGACATCGCATTCCTCGGTATCGGAGAAAATGCCCACATCGCTTTCAACGACCCTCCCGCCGATTTCAAGATCGAAGATCCATATCTGATCGTCAGCCTCGACGAGGCCTGCCGCCGGCAGCAAGTTGGTGAAGGCTGGTTCGCCGACCTTTCCAAGGTGCCGACACGCGCCATCTCGATGTCGGTGCGTCAGATTCTCAAGGCAAAAGAGCTGATGGCCGTCGTCCCCGACCAGCGGAAAGCCGAAGCCGTGAAAGCATCCATCGAAGGCGAGATCACGCCCTTGGTGCCCGCGTCAATTCTTCGCACACATCCCAATGTGACTCTCTATCTAGACAAGGACTCCGCCTCGCTGCTCAGTCCCGCCCTGCAGCGCAAGCTGGCTGAGGAGTCACAGGCGATAGTCTAGTGCGCCGCATCTGACGATTTAGTTACACTCGATAGAGCCCACTTGAGGAGATCTCTGTGAAGATCACGGATGCCAAGGTGTTCGTCGCCTGCCCCGGACGCAACTTCGTCACCTTGAAGATTTCTACCGACGAGGGAATCTACGGGCTCGGCGACGCCACGCTCAACGGCCGCGAGCTAGCCGTAGCATCGTACTTGTCGGACCACTTGATCCCCTGCCTCATCTCCCGCGATCCGTTTCAGATCGAAGAAATCTGGCAGTATCTCTACCGCGGAGCCTACTGGCGCCGCGGCCCCGTCACCATGACCGCCATCGCCGCCGTCGACATGGCCCTCTGGGACATCAAAGGTAAAGCCCTGAAAACTCCCGTCTACAACTTGCTTGGCGGTCAGAGCCGGTCGGGAGTTCTCGTCTATGGTCACGCCAACGGTCGCGACCTCGAAGAAACTGCTGACCAGGTCGCAAAGTATAAAGAGATGGGCTACCTCGCAGTGCGCGCGCAATCTGGTATCCCCGGTTTGCCCTCGACCTACGGAGTCGCCGGCGACAAGATGTACTACGAGCCTGCCGAGAAAGGTCTGCCTCCGGAAAATGTCTGGTCGACCGAAAAATATCTCCTTCATGTTCCCAAACTGTTCGAAGCGCTGCGCCTGAAATTCGGCGACGATCTTCACCTGCTCCACGACGTTCACCACCGCCTCACTCCCATCGAAGCCGCGCGCCTCGGAAAAAGCCTCGAGCCCTATCACCTCTTCTGGCTCGAAGATGCAGTCGCGGCAGAATTGCAGGAAGGCTTCCGCATCATTCGCAAGCACACGACCACGCCTCTGGCCGTCGGCGAGGTCTTCAACGCCATCTGGGACACGCACATCCTCATCACCGAACAACTCATCGACTACCTTCGCATGACCGTGGTTCACAGCGGAGGCCTCACGCACCTCAAGAAGATCGCCGCATTGGCAGAGATTTATCACGTGCGTACCGGCAGCCACGGCGCGACAGACTTGTCGCCGGTCGCAATGGCCGCGGCTCTCCACTTCGACATCTCCATCAACAATTTCGGAATTCAGGAATACATGCGGCACACTGCGGAAACCGACGAAGTCTTTCCGCACTCGTATTCCTTCAATAGCGGATACCTGCATCCCGGCGATGCTCCCGGCCTGGGCGTCGACTACGACGAGAAGCTGGCCGCAAAATTCCCCTATGAGCGGGCCTATCTGCCCGTCAACCGCAAACTCGACGGCACCATGTTTAATTGGTAGACGTTTAATTGGTAGACGCTGAACTAGTAGAAGCGAACTGGAACGTCACGCAAAATATTTGAGGAGCTATGGCTTACAAACCGCTGGATCTCGAAGGTAAAGTCGCAGTCGTTGTCGGAGGCAGTTCTGGAATCGGTAAGACTCTCGCGCTCGGCCTTGCGCGTGGGGGTGCCGACGTGGTTTCAAGCGCCCGCCGTATCGAACTCGTGAACGCGCTGGCCGGCGAAATCGAAGCCCTCGGCCGCCGCTCCTTGCGCGTAACTTGCGATGTTGACGATCGCGCTTCTCTCGAGAATTTGCTGAAGTCCTGCCTCGCCACGTTCGGCAAAGTCGACATTCTCGTGAACGCCGCCGGCATCACGAAGCGCGCTCCCACGCTCGACTATTCCGAAGCTGACTGGGACCGCATCCTCGAGACCAACCTGAACGGCACGCTCCGCTCCTGTCAGGTCTTTGGACGTCACATGATCGAGCGCAGCTATGGACGCATCATCAACATCGCATCCATGGGATCGTTCCTCGCGCTATTCGAAGTCGCTGCCTATTCCGCCAGCAAGTCGGCCGTGGTTTCGCTGACCAAGTCCTTGGCAATCGAATGGGCTCGCAACGGAATCTGCGTGAATGCAATCGCCCCTGGATATTTCCGCACTCCGCTCAGTGAGAAACTTTTGGTAGGCACAGGCCGCGGTGCAGAAGTAATGATGCGCACTCCCATGAAACGCTTCGGCGAACTCGAAGAACTCGTCGGCGCCGCCGTCTTCCTAGCCTCCGACGCAGCCAGCTTCGTCACCGGCACGGTAATCCCGGTAGACGGCGGCGTCCTGGCCAGCGGCGTAAATCAGTAAATCGGATCCGAAGAATCAAGCGTGCGAAGCGGCCTTCATGTCGCGCGAACCTTGTGGGGCACCGTGGAAGAGCGGCCCTTCAAGGGCCGCGATAATGAGGTCAGAAGTGATTGGGCTTTTAGCCCCTGAGGAACCGGTTCTCCTCGCGATCAAGCAACCGTCTTCTTCCCGAGCGCGGAGCGCGCCGCTCCAACTGCCTCCACCAACTCCCGCGCCGCCGAGCTGATCTTCTCCAGATTCCCTTCGCGCAAGGCTTTCGCATCCACCAGATCCGCACCCACGCCAAGCGCAAACGCCCCGGCTGCAATGAACTCCGCGGCGTTCCCCGCATTCACGCCTCCGGTGGGAATCAACGAAGCCTTCGGAAACGGTGCCTTGAGAGACTTCAAATACTTCGGACCGCCCACATTCCCACAAGGAAAAATCTTGACCAGCTTCGCGCCCTTTTCCTGAGCATTCATCAACTCCGTCGGAGTCAGCGCTCCCGGAATCGCCAACTTCCCCGAAGCCTCCGCAACAGAGAGGACCGCAACCGCCAACCCCGGACTCACCAGAAACTCCGCCCCAGCCTCAAAGCAAGCCTTCGCCTGCTCGGCCGTAGTCACCGTGCCCGCGCCGATGAGAACGTCTTTCCCGTACCGCCCGGCGACCTCGCGAATTACCGCAATGGCATTCGGCACCGTCATTGTTATCTCGACCACCGGAATCCCGCCCGCGCAAATTGCTTCCACCGCGCGGTTGGCTTCCTCCACGCTCGCCGCCCGCACCACCGGCACGATCCCGATTTCCCCAATCCTGCGAATTACATCATCAATCGTCATAGGTCTTCGCTCACCGTTCGATCCGCGCCGTTCGCGATGTCATCGCTTGCAGCACTTCCGCCAGCGTCGCCATCGTCGTATCGCCCGGAGTAGTCATTGCTAGCGCTCCGTGAGCCGCGCCGCATTCCACGCACCATTGCGGCTCCTTCTCCGACAGAAATCCATAAATCAATCCCGACGCAAACGAATCTCCGCCGCCCACCCGATCGTAAATCTCCAACTCCTCCCGCACGGGCGCTTCATAAAAACTGCCATCCGAGTAGCACAGCGCACCCCAATCATTCAGCGTGGCCGTCTTCGCATTTCGAAGAGTCGTAGCGATCACCGCGAGCGCAGGATATTCCTTCACAACCGATTCGATCATTCGCTTAAACCCGCTCGCCTCCAGTTTCGAATGATGCTCATCCAGTCCCGCCACTGAAAATCCCAGCGCCGCCGTGAAATCCTCTTCGTTCCCCAGCATCACGTCGATCATCGGCGCCAACTTGCGGTTCACTTCCTGCGCCTTCGACTTTCCGCCGATCGATTTCCAAAGCGACGCGCGGTAATTCAAATCGTAGGAAATCACAGTCCCCGCTCGCTTCGCCGCTTCCATCGCCTCCTGCGCAACGAGCGGCGTCGTCTCCGACAGCGCGCAAAAAATCCCGCCCGTGTGAAACCACCGCGCTCCGTCCTTCGAAAAAATCTGATCCCAGTCGATCTCTCCGGGTTTCAGTTGCGAGACCGCGGTATGTCCCCGATCCGAACATCCCAGCGCCGCCCGCGCTCCAAATCCGCGCTCAGTAAAGTTCAGCCCGTTGCGGACAGTCCGGCCAACTCCGTCATAAGGCACCCACCGCACATACTTCTGACTCACGCCTCCCTGCAGCATGAAGTCTTCCACCAGACGACCCACGGGATTGTCCGCGAGAGCCGTGACGATCGCCGTATCCATGCCAAAACAGCGTCGAAGCCCGCGGGCAACGTTGTATTCCCCGCCACCTTCCCACACGCGAAAATGTCGCGTCGTGGCGACGCGCTCATCGCCAGGATCGAGCCGCAACATAACTTCGCCCAGGCTCACCAGATCCCACTTGCATTCGCTTTTCGACTTGATCTTCAGTTTCGCCATGTTTTCAAAGTGTTTTCACAAAAATGTCTTCATCAACCTGCCTCATGAAGATGATTCTACGAATTCGCCGGCTTCGCTTGCGATTGACTCAACTCTGCAGGCGACACAGCCTCATCATATCGGGATGAGGCACGTCCCGACAGCGTGTTCGTCGGATCCACCAGAAGCCAACTCAACCCGCCCAGCAAGCACAATACGGCGGCCACCAGAAACGAAGCAGTCCAGCCATACAGTGACGCGATCCACGGCGTCAGAGAAGCCGTCACCGCCCCACCAATCTGCCCACCCATGTTCATGAATCCCGACACCGACCCGGACGACGCTCCCGCCAAATCCGCCGTCACCGACCAGAACGAACTCTGCGATAAATACAGCGTGCCCGCTCCGCCGGCCAGCACGACGCTGGCAAGCCGCGCTCCTTGCACCTGCGATCCCAGAGCTATAAAGGCCGCGGCAACAGCCATCGAAACAGCCGCAACTCCGCAGCGGCCCAGCCGCAATCCATACCGCTTCGTCAACACATCATTAATCGTTCCGCCCAACAGGCAACACACCAACATCGCCAGAAACGGCAGCATGGAATAAAGAGCGCTCGCCTTCAAATCAAGCCCGCGCACCTTCGCCAGGTAGAGATAGAACCAACTGAAGAAAATCCAGGCTACGTAGCCGTAACAGAAATAGCTGGCCGTGACCGCCCATACGTCGCGGCTGCGAACGACGTTCCTCCAAGGGATCAGAGTCTTAACGGTTTCTCCCGACGGAGATACTTCGCTCGCGTTAGACGACGCAATCCCCGACTGAATCTCTGCCAATTCGGCGGCCGACACCCCGGAGTGTTGCGCCGGATTATCTCTTGCCGCGATATACCAGACGACTCCGGCAAGAAATCCGATGACGGCGCAAACCCAGAACGCCGAGCGCCAACCATAGTGAGTCATCAGATAAGTGATGAGCGGCGGCGTGAGGCCGGCGCCTGCTCCCACTCCCGCAAAAATCCAGCCATTGGCGATCCCGCGCTCGCGCGTTGGAATCCAGCGCGCCACGAACTGATTAGCGGCAGGATAGATCACGGCCTCTCCCGCGCCAAGCAGGAATCGCACAGCGACGAACATCACAAGCGCTCCCGCGATGCCCGGAGGAATGAGTGCCGTGAGCGCGGTAAAAATGCCCCACCACACGACGCCCGCCGCCAGCACGCGACGTGATCCGAAGAGGTCGGCTAATCGTCCGCCCACCGTTTGGAATAGCGCATAGCCAACCAGCATTGCGCTGAAGACCTTACCCAATTGCACATTGCTGAGGTGATAGGAGTCGGCGATCGCTCCACCGGCAATCGAAAAATTCACCCGGTCCAGATACGACACGGCGCTCAGGATGAACAGCCAGAACACGAGAAACCAGCGAACCCGCTTTATCTGCGCTCCGATCATCGCGCAAGCCCCGTCGCGCGCCGACTTCGCTCGCGGCACGCAGATCCCCGATTGTTCCTGCCGCTGCCCTGTGATACCTTCGCCAACGATTCGCAAACCACTTTCAATTTCAAGGATTCAAGTCGAACGCCATGACGAGAATAAATTCGTTTCGCACGGCAGTCGTTGTTGCGGCCGCACTGGCGCTGACTGCGCCCGCCTACAGCCAGCTCGATCTTTTCTCCAAAGAACAACGCATCGAGTTCACGCCCGAGTGGCACGGAGAGCGCTTTCCCGACGGCCGCCCAAACGTTCCCGATGACGTGCTCTCCCGCTTGAAAGATGTGACCGCCGACGAAGCGTGGGATCTTCTGCAGGACGCCGGATATCGCAACCAGTTCGATGGCGGATGGAAGGTGATTAACCCCGGCCAGCGCCTCGTGGGCCGCGTGGTAACCGCCGTTTTCATGCCGCGGCGCCCTGACGTGGATTCGGTCATCAAAGCGAACGGAAAACGAGAGCATCGCATCGGCGACGAAAATTCCTGGATCATCGACATTCTCAAGCCCGGCGATGTTCTCGTCGTCGATCTCTTCGGGAAAATTCGCTACGGCACGATCATCGGCGACAATCTCGCCACGGCGATCTTCTCCAAAAGCCACAACGGCCTGATCGTGAACGGCTCCATACGCGATGTCACCGGCGTTCAGGAGATTCCCGGATTTCAGGTCTACACGCGCGGAGTCGATCCTTCCGCCCTTGAAAATGTCATGCTCACCGGCATCAATGTTCCCATTCGCATCGGAGACGTCACCGTCATGCCCGGCGACATCGCGATCGGCGATCCCGAAGGAGTCACCTTCGTCCCTCCGCAACTGGCCGAGAAACTTGCCGACGACACCGAAATGGATCACTTGATCGACGAGTGGGGCCACTCGATGTTGCGCGAGGGCAAATACACTCCCGGTCAGATCGACGCGAAGTGGACGAAACAGATGATCGAAGAATTCAACGCGTGGCTGGAGAAGAAAGGCTCGAAACGCCGCATGCCGCAGGAATAACCGGCCATTCGCATCAAGGCAAGCGTCGAGTTTTGTTGAGGCGGGCATCAATCGAGATCCAGGTTGGTTCATTCGCCAGCCTATGCGGAGTGCTCCCGCAACACGCGCGACAGTTGCTCCGCCACGATCTTATCCTCGCCCGGTTGCAGCATGAACGAGTTCATCGCCAATCCCGGCCGATCTTCGCCCACCGCGACCACAATCGCGGGCTTCCCGCTGCGCATCAGCTTCGAGATCTCCTGAGGAGTCGCCGAAATCTTCGCGTCCCACGTGATCTCCATGTGCGGCACGTGATTCGCAATGTCTGGGGTAAAGAAGGATGTGCTTACCCCGGGAATTCTCGCCAGCTGTTTCGCAATTCCATCCAGCCGCGCCTGCCACTCTTTCGCCAGCGCGTCGTGGTCTTCTTTCAGATAAACCTCAAGTGCCTTCACCATCCCGATAATTTCTTCTTTGCCTACCTTCTGACTCCGCCCGATCGTGTCTTCGTGAGGACTGTTATTCAGCAGCGCATTCGCGACCAGCTCTTTGCGCCCGATCAAAAGCCCTGCGCACTGCGGCCCACGCATCGCCTTGCCGCCACTGAAGGTTATGAGGTCATATCCCATATTCGCGTAATCCCACAGGTGCGACACCGGAGGCGTGTCCGCCGCCGCGTCGTTCATGCAAGGAATGTTGTATTGCTTCCCCAGCTTGACCCACTCGTCCACCTTGATCTGCCCGGCTGCATTGGCGAAATTCGAAAAGTGCATCATCGCCGTGCGGTCATTCACAGCTTGCCGCAGCTGATCTCGAGTCTCGATTTCGATCAACTTGATTCCGGTGTTGCGCAATTGATGATCGAACGGATTGCGATGCGATTTCTGGATGATCACTTCCGACTTCATGCCCGTGAGATCAGGAATCTGCTTGATAAAACTCTCGTTATTGCCAGTAAGAATGCCTGCTAACCCTGACTCAATCGCAGCCGCAGCTCCAGAGGTAACCAGCACCGTGTAATCCCCGGGCAGCTTCAGCATTCCTGCGATACGCTTCCCCGCCGCGACTTCCAACTCCGGAATGCTCACAAAATGACGCCCAGCCATCGCCATAACAGCTTCGAGTTCCGGACGCAGCAGCGATCCGCCCAGCATCGTCATCGTCCCTTGGCAATTGATCACCGTCGTTACACCAAGTTCTTCGTAGGGATTGCCGGTCTGCCCGAAACCGGTCACGGCCGCTGCTGCGTTCGGCGCAGCACTCGATGAGAACACCTTGCGCGGCGCCACGATCGACGCCGCAATCGCAGCTGCCGTACCCAGAAATCCACGCCGGTTCCACTTCGAATTCGTTTTCATGAACAATTCCTCCCCTATTCCTACCTGGTCACAGCACAACTGCGATTGATTTTCGAGCTGCAAGTCTCACGGCAGCGCAAAGCTGAACACATCACTTCCGGCCGCGATGGCCACATACTGTTTTCCCCCAACCGCGTACGTCATGGGAGACGCGCTCATATCCTGCCCCGTATTGAAATGCCACAGCGGCTTCCCCGTCTTCGCGTCAACGGCTTCCAATGATCCCGCATCATCCCCGAAAAACAACAAGTCACCCGCCGTCGTCATCGTTCCGCCCGACGAATGGCCTCGGCCTTGCTGCGGATACTTCCACGCAAACGACCCACTGCCGAGATCGTAAGCAACCAGCACTCTCTGCGAAGCCTCGCTCGGAATGTGTTTCACTCCCGTCGAGTAGTACTCCTTGCCTTCTTGAAACGGCTTGGTTGGTTCGGAAAAATAAATCTCGCATTCTTCCAGCGCCAGAAAATACACCATTTGTGTCGACTCGTTGTACGAAGGCGAATACCAGTTTGTCGCACCGGCATAGCCCGGACACACGCGCGTTCCCGCAGGGGTCGGCCTGACACCGCTGCGAATCGGCCGGCCCTTCTCGTCGATTCCCTTCGCCCAGTTCAACTTCTCGACAAACGGAGTCGCCGACAGGAATTTTCCGCTCGCGCGATCCAGCACATACAAGTAGCCGTTCCGATTTGCTTCCACCAGCAACTTGCGTTGCTCGCCCTTGTAAATTGTATCGATCAGCATCGGCGTTTCCACCGAGTCATAGTCGAACAAATCATGCGGAGTGAACTGGAAATGCCACTTTAGCTTCCCAGTGTCCGCGTCCAAGGCAAGCACGCAGTCGGTGTATAGATCGTCTCCCGGCCGCACGTCGTCGTTGAAATCGGGTGCCGGATTGCTCGTCCCCCAGAAAATCAGATTCAGCGCAGGATCATACGTTCCCGGCATCCACGTAGTCCCGCCTCCACGCAAATACGCTTTGCCCGGCCAACTCGCAGACCCAAATTCCCCCGGGCCCGGAATTGTCCAAAAGCGCCACGCTAGCTTCCCGGTCTTCGCGTCAAAGGCCGCGAGGAACCCGCGCACTCCATCATCCCCACCCGACGTTCCCACCAGGACTTTATCCTTCACCACCAACGGCGCGCTGGTCGCACCATAGTTTTTGTTCCAGTCCGCGTAGGCGACGTCCCAAATCTGGTTCCCTGAACGCGTATCCAGGCACAGCAGGTGCGCATTATCAGTTTCCATATACACGCGATCGTGCCAGACCGCGACTCCGCGAGTCACATGTTGCGAGGCATCGTCAATCAAGCCCTCTGAAACCGGCCGCGAATGGTGCCAGACTTCCCGCCCAGTCCGTGCGTCAAGCGCGAACGCATCGTTGGCCGCCGTTACAAACATCATCCCGTTGACGACGACGGGAGTGTTTTCCAACCGATTTGTATTGCGCGCGTGAAATACCCACTCCGCACGAAGTTGTGGAAGACTTCCGTGATTGATCTCTGAGAGGCTGCTATATCTACGTCCGGAGTAGTCTCCGTTGTATGAAATCCAATTCGCCGCCGCGGGTTGGACCAGCAAGTCCTCGTTGCGTACATCGACGCGTACATCGATCTTCACAGGCGCTGAACCATTGTTCGCGCCTGCGCCCAGACTGAGTAAGAAGAGAAGGATCGCCGCTGCCCGTATGCCCATGATCTCGGAGTGCTGACCTCGAAGACCGACCCAGTTGCAGCGTCCTCGGGAATGTCGCCGGGCCAACCTCCCACAAGTTCGCCCGGCGCAGAAGTGAGAAGGCGAATTATCTGATGAGAAGCCGTTCCTCTGCAACGCCCAAATTGCGCTTACAGCCGCCCGAACTTCTTCACCGCCCCTACAATCGACTTCATCTGCTCGATGACGGCGTACATCGAGTGTTCCTTGAAATCCATCTGCTGCGCCAGAGCCAGCACGGGCAATGCTTGCGCCCTCGGCACCACAACTACACCATCGCTGTCGGCCGCCACGACATCTCCTGCATTCACCGGCACACCGTTACAGACCACGGGAATCTGCGCGCCCGCAAAACGATAATGATGCACCGACGTCGACGGCACGATCCCTGTAGCAAACACCGGAAACTGAATCTTGCGCAGATAGGCCACATCGCGAACCCCGCCATCAATCACCGCTCCGGCATAGCCGCGCGCCGCCATCGCTGTTCCCATCAACCCGCCCATGCCAGCGATGTCTTCTCCATCCTCAACCACCATCACGTAAACCGAATCGGTCGATCCCTGGTCTATCGCTTCGAGCATGCCGCTCAACGCCTGCGGATCTTTGTTGCCCTCATCTTTCTTGAGCAGCACGGTTCGCGCGAACCCCGCGAACTTCGACGTGAAAATCGGCTGCATGTGGTGGCTCATGTACATCTTCTTGCCCGTAATCTGCTCGATCGCGTCCGAGACCGACGCCACTTCCACCCGCCGAAACTCCGCAATCAACTCACTGTCTGACGAAGGGGCGACGCTCGCCGAAGGCGATTGCGCCCCGACCTTCCGGACGCCTCCCACCACCGCGAAAATCACCGTCAAGCCAACTGCGGCTAAAATGATGGCGAGCTTTCGCCTCTTCGGCACTACGAGAAATTTGTGCATTCCATCCTCCAGGTTGTATATATGTCCGCGGACTCTAACACCGTTTGTCCCCCGGTTGAAAGAGCGAATCCATACCCGACTCCAATGTTCTCATTTCGGATCTCATCTCTGTTAATCGCCGTGTCGCTCCTCCTGTGGATCGGAACCTCTTCCCTCTGCTATGCGCAGGATGACCCCACCGAAGACGACTTCAAGACCGGTCCGTCTCCAGGCCAAGTGCTGTTCAGTTCCACGTGTGCCGGATGCCATGGACTCGATGGCCGCGGGAGCGAGAAAGGCCCAAACATCGCAGGCAACGCTCGTCTCCAACATCTCCCCGACGATCGCATTTCGAGCATCATTTCGAATGGAGTCCCTGGAACGGGCATGCCCGCTTTCCATTCGCTGACGCCGAAGCAAGTTGCCACGCTGGTCGCTCATATCCGCGTCCTGCAAGGAAAACTGGCAGCCCGCGCGATTCCCGGTGACGCTGAACGAGGCAAGAAAATATTTTCCGGTAAGGGCCAGTGTTCCACCTGCCACACGATCTCCGGTGAGGGCGGCTTCATCGGCCCCGACCTCTCCGCTTACGGTTCCGCATTGTCCGCCGAGGCCATTCTCAAAGCGATTCTCAATCCGGTCAGAATCGCGCCTACTGGTTACAAATCCGCCGCCGTTACGACGGCCGACGGCACTCGCGTAGAAGGTATCGTTCGCAACGAAGACAATTTTTCCGTGCAGCTGCAGCAGACGGATGGCAGCTTTCATTTCTTCCAGAAGTCTGATGTTCGCAGCGTCGAATATCTCGATCGCTCGCTGATGCCAACAAATTATAAAGAGCAGCTCAGCGCCAGCGAACTCAACGATCTCGCCAGCTATCTCATGAGCGCTGGACCTGCGAAAGAAGCTCAGGCCTCCAAACACTAAAGGATCCCCGAAATGAAAGTTGCCCGCAACCTGATGTCGATGTTCGTCGCGCTGATCACCCTCGCGCTAGCCGCGCCGGCTCAAGAACATCGCACCTTCGCACTCGAACCGGTTTCTCCCGCCTTCTGGAATCTCGTCGATCACAACGCAAAACTCGACACCGTCGCGACCGGATTCGGCTTTACCGAAGGACCAATGTGGGATCCCGCTGGCTTTCTCTACGTGAGCGATGAAACCATCAACAAGATTTTTCGCGTCTATCCTGACGGCAAGAAGGAAGAGGTAATCGCGCTCGGCGATCCCGACGGTAACACCTTCGACCGCCAGCATCGCCTGATCGACTGTGCCAGCGTATTGCGCGCGATCATCGCCGTCACTCCCGACGGAAAGTACAAGATTCTCGCCGACCACTACGAAGGCAAGAAACTCAACAGCCCGAACGACGTAATCGTTGGGCCAGACGGAGCCTTGTATTTCACCGATCCCACCCTCGATCTCGTCGCCGGCGAGAAGCAGGAGATCCCCTTCCAGGGCGTCTATCGCCTCGACGACAAAGGGCAGTTGCGGCTGCTCACGAAAGACCTGACGCAGCCGAACGGCCTCGCGTTTTCGCCCGACGGCAAACACTTCTACATCGACGACAGTGAGCAGCGCAATATTCGCGTGTATGACGTCTCTTCCGACGGCACGCTCACGAATGGGCGCATCTTTGGGGAAGAGCCTGGCGCGAAGCACGACGGCGTTCCCGACGGCATCAAGGTCGACAAGAATGGAAATCTGTTCGTCTCCGGCCCAAAAGGAATCTGGATCTGGGATTCCAAAGGAAATCATCTCGGCACGATCGTCATGCCCGAACAGCCCGCGAATTTAACCTGGGGAGACAAGGATTACGACACGCTGTACATCACTGCGACCACTTCGGTCTATCGCCTCAAGATGAAGACGCAGGGCTTCGTCCCGTATCTTGAACATTGAAGAGGAGCAGCTTTCTCAAGCAGGCATCAATCCTTTATAAATCGCCATTCCCACCACCGCGTCGACGCCCATCGCATCAAGCTGCGCAACTTCTTCCTCACTGCGAATGCCGCCTGCGGCTATCAGCTGACGCGACGTCGCACTCCTCAACTCGCGAACGACATCGAACGGAATTCCTTTGAGCATTCCTTCCGTGTCGATGTGCGTATAGAGGAACGCGCTGCAGAAAGGCTCAAGTACACGCATTAGATCCTTCGCTGTGATGGCAGTTGATTCCTTCCAGCCTTTGATCGCAACATGCCCGCCTCGACAGTCAGCAGCGAACACAAGTTTCTCCGGACCAATCTCGGTCGCGGCGTCTTGCGCGAACGCCGCATTGATTGCACCTCGCGAAATCAACGACGAGCCCAGGATGGTACGCTGCGCACCCCCGTCCAAAATCGCCTTTGCCGCTTCAATCGTGCGAATCCCGCCTCCGACCTGACATGGAAGCTGCCGCGCCAGTTCCCGCACCAGATCGCCGTTGTGCCCGCGTCCCATCGCAGCGTCGAGATCGATGAGTTGCACGAGCGAGTATTTCGAAAAGCGATCGATCCATTCGTCGAAGTTGTCGAACTCCAAAGCCACGCGGCTGCCCTGTTCGAGCTGAACAATTTTGCCGCCCATCAAGTCGATCGAAGGAATCAGCATGGCCACCTCATCGGAATTCCTTGCGCTCCGAGATGCTGCTTGAGATCTCCGAGCGAACTCAGGCCATAGTGAAAAATCGACGCAGCCAGCGCGGCGTCCGCGTGTCCGTTGCGGAATACTTCTGCGAAATGCTCTGCGCCGCCTGCGCCGCCGGAAGCGATGACTGGAATCCGAACCGCGTCGGCCACGACTCGCGTCAGGTCGCAATCGAAGCCCGCGGCGGTTCCGTCACGATCCATCGACGTCAGCAGGATCTCGCCTGCGCCTCGAGACTCCGCTTCCCGCGCCCACTCCACCGCATCACGATCGCTCGTAGTTCGCCCGCCATGCGTGAACGCCTCCCAGCGTTGCGCGTCTTTGCTTCGCTTGGCATCAATCGCGACAACCACTGCCTGTGATCCGAAGCGCTCTGCAATACAAGTAATCAGCGTAGGGTCGGCAAGCGCAGCGGAGTTGATGCTAATCTTGTCCGCGCCAGCGGCAAACACCGACGCCGCTTCGTCCAGTGTGCGAATGCCGCCGCCGACGGTGAATGGAATGAACAACTGTTTCGCCGCCCGGCGGACTGTTTCGAGAAGCGTGGCTCGCCTTTCGTGTGCAGCGGAAATATCGAGCAGCACGATTTCGTCCGCTCCAGATTCGGCGTGCGCCTTCGCGAGTTCGGCGGGATCACCTGCGTCGCGCAGATTTACAAACTGCACGCCTTTGACAACGCGGCCGTCGTGCACGTCGAGACAAGCGATGATGCGTTTCGTCAGCATGAGTTCTCGCGAATTAAAAGGCACAAAAATTATTCAGCAACTTCAGTCCAACATCTCCCGATTTCTCGGGATGAAACTGCACGCCGAACGTGTGGTCCCGTTCCACCGCCGCCGCAAATCGTCCGCCATACTCACAACAGGCCACGGTCGCGCTGTTCAGCGGAACACGAAACGAATGCGTAAAATATACGAACGACGACGATGCCAAACCGCGAAGCAGTCGCGACGACGGATCAATCTCCAACTGGTTCCATCCCACATGCGGCGACTTCACGTCCGCGGGAAAACGCTCGCACTCGCCCGGAAGAAGGCCCAGCCCGCGCGTCTCAGGCGATTCCTGACTGCCTTCGAGCATCCACTGCATACCAACACAAATCCCCAGGAACGGAACTCCGCGTTTGATCGCACCGGCAATCGCATCCTGCAAGCCCGAGCGTGCGAGCGAGGCGGTGGACGCAAAATGGCCAACACCTGGAAGCACGACCTTCGCGGCACGATCTACTTCTGCAGGGTCGGACGTGATGACACACTCTTGTCCGAGGAAGTCCAACGCCTTCTTTACCGACACCAGATTGCCCGCGCCATAATCGACGATCGCAATCATCACAAAACTCCCTTGGTGCTGGGCAGCAGTCGCTTCATGCGGCGATCGCGCCAGCACGCCGCACGGAGTGCCCGCGCAAACGCTTTGAAGAGCGCTTCGATCTTGTGATGGCTCGATCGCCCGTAGAGCGTGCGGACATGAACGTTAGCCCGCGCGCCGCGCGCGAATCCTTCAAAGAAATCGTCCACCAGCTCTGACTGCAAATCGCCAACGAGCCGCGTACGAACTTTCGTGTCAACCACGGCGGCGGTGCGGCCACAGAAATCCACCGCTGCCATTCCCATGGTTTCATCCATCGGCATCAGGAAATATCCGGCGCGCAAAATGCCGCGCTTGCTGCCCAGCGCCTTGTCGAACGCCTGCCCGAGCACGATTCCCACGTCCTCGACCGTGTGGTGCTGGTCAACGTCGAGATCGCCGCGGGCCTTGAGTTTCAGGTCGAAGCCTCCGTGATGCGCGAAGAGTTCAAGCATGTGGTCGAAGAAGCGAATGCCGGTGGAAACGTCATAGTGTCCGCGGCCTTCGAGCGTAAGGGAGACTTGAATCTGCGTTTCCTTGCTCGTGCGCTTGATAGTGCCTTTTCTCATGATCGCGATGCTCCTTGCGCAACGCCTAGTTCTTCGAGTGTTTCCTGTAACGCAACGAGCAGCCGATCCGCGTGCTCGCGCGGACCAAGCGTGATGCGCACGCAGCCTTCGCAACCGTGATCGGCTGAGCGGTCGCGCACCAGAATTCCGCGGCGCCTCATCTGCTCGACAAATGCTGAGGCTAACTCCGTCGAGCCGACGCGCATGAGCACGAAGTTTGCCTCGCTGCGCCAGAAGCGGATTCCGCTGGCTTCGAGAGCGTGCTCCAGACGCGCGCGGGACTGTTTCACTTGGCTCACGTATTGCTGAATGTAGTTTTGATCGGCGAGCGCCGCAGGAAGACACGCGAGCGCCACGGCATTGACGTTGTAAGGCGAACTGACGCGCCGCACCGCGCGCATCTGTTCGGGATCACCGACTAATACACCGACGCGGAGTCCAGCGAGTCCGTAGGCTTTCGAGAACGTCCTGGCCACGAACAAGTTGGGCACTTCACGATGACGAGGCAACATCGTTTTGCCGTAGAACTCGAAGTAAGCTTCATCGACGAGTATCGCCGCATCGGGCGCTGCGCGGGCGATCTCGAGCAATTGCTCCGCCTCAACAACGGATCCCGTCGGGTTGTTTGGGTTTGCGATGGCGATCATCCGCGTCCGGCGCGTGATGCGCTTCCGCACTTCGTCGACGGGAAAGGTGAAATCCTTGCCCGCCGGAATGCTGACGACTTGTGCGCCTGCAGCCATCATATAAATCCGGTACATCGAATATGTAGGCACCACGATGAGCGCTTCGTCGCCCGGTTCGAGGTAGGTCTCGCAGAGTAGATGAATCGCTTCGTCGACGCCGTTGGTCAGCAGCAGTTCTGATGGCGTGATGTCGAGAAACTTCGCAACCATTGCTTCGACGGGTTCGCGTTCGGGATAGCGCGCAAGATCTTCCGGACCCAGGGTCTGCAGGCGTTCCAGCACGCGCGGCGAGCAGCCAACAGTATTCTCGTTGAAGTCAAGGCGCAGACCATCGCGTCCAGCGAGCGGAGGATGGTATGAAGGCAGCGTGCTTACTGCTTCGCGAGGACTAAGCATGTTCGCACCTCACGCGTATCGATCGAGCATGTGCAGGCAATCCTTCGGCTTTGGCGAGACATTCGATCGCTGGGGCAATCTCTCGCAATCCTTTGGCGGAGAGTTGCTGTACGGTAATCACCTTCACGAAATCCATCACACTCAGACCTCCGCGAAATCTCGCTTGCCCTGCAGTCGGCAAGACGTGGTTCGGACCGGAGGCATAATCGCCCGCGGCTTGCGCCGAGTAGTCGCCTACGAAGATAGAACCCGCATTGTGAACGAACGGCAGGTCCTCCGCGCTGATCGTGATGTGTTCCGGTGCGAGGCGATTCGCCCACTCTCGCGCCTGTTTGCGCGATGCGGCAATCAAGATCGCTCCGCGGCGACGCATAGATTCCTGCGCAATCGGATTGCCCTGCGCGAGTTCCTCGACACTGGTCTCGACAGCCCGAGCGAGTTTGCGAGAGGTCGTGACGTAGACCGACAGCGTTTCTGGATCGTGTTCGGCCTGCGCAACCAGATCGGCGGCAATGAAGTTCGGCTGGCCTGAATCACTCATAACAAGAGCTTCGGTTGGTCCCGCGAGGAAGTCGATGGCGCAATTGAATGAGACCAGTTTCTTCGCGGTCGTAACGTAGGCGTTTCCTGGTCCAACGATCTTGTCGACCCGCGGAACGCTCTTGGTGCCGTAAGCCAAGGCCGCGATTGCTTGCGCTCCTCCGGTGCGGAAGAATTCGCGCACGCCGAGCATTGCGGCAGCGCCCAAAACTTCTTGTGACGGCTGCGGCGAAACTACGCGGATGTTCTTCACACCCGCAACCTGCGCAGGAATCACGGTCATCAGCAGAGTTGAGACGAGAGGATAGCGGCCTCCGGGAACGTAGCAGCCGACTGAGTCGAGCGGACGCACGAGTTGGCCGAGGGAAATTCCGGCGTGAGTTCGATTCCACGATACTGGCTTCTGCCACTGGCAGAAGCGGCGAATGTTCTGCGCGGCTTGGCGAAGCGACTTACGCAAGGGTGCGGGAAGCGATTGCCACGCCGACTTCATGTCTGATTCAGAGACGCGCAGCGATTGCTTCGGCGACAGAGCGTCCCATTGCGCGGAGTAGCGGCGAAGAGCACGATCTCCTCCGCGGCGCACATCGTTGATGATGCGGCGCACGCGCGGTTCGAGTGCGTCAAACCACACGCTGCGCGCGGCGAGGCGATCGACGGCCGCAGCGGCGGCGCGGCCAGAAAGCATCCGCATCAGAGCACCACCTTGTTCAGGGGATACTCGACAATGCCTTGCGCTTGTGCTTCTTTCAGGCGTGGGATTACGTCCCACGCTGCCGTTTCGTCGATGATGGTGTTGACGGCGAGCCAGTCTTCGTCGCTGAGGTGCGAGATCGTCGGCTTCTGCAGGGCGGGCAAAACCGCGAGTACCGCGGGCAAATCCTGTTTGCGGACGTTGAGCATCAAGCCCACGCGGTCTTGCGCCTGCATTGCGCCTTGCAGCATGAGCGCGAGATTGTCGATCTTGCGGCGCTTGTCGCGATCGGCATACGAACATTTGTTCGCAATTAACTGGGTGTTCGACTCAAGCACGGTTTCGAGGATGCGCAGACGATTGGCCTTGAGTGAACTTCCTGTCTCGGTGACTTCAACGATGGCATCGGCGAGCATGGGCGGCTTGACTTCGGTCGCTCCCCAGGAAAACTCGACCTTCACTTCGACACCTTTCTTCTGGAAGTATTGGCGCGTGACGCTCACGAGTTCAGTGGCGACGATACGCTGAGAGAGATCTTCCGCGCGCTGGAACGGAGAATCTTCCGGTACTGCCAGAACCCAGCGCACTTTGCCGCGGCTGCGCTTCGCGTAGATGAGATCGCTGACCTTCACGACGTCGAGGCCGCTTTCGACGATCCAGTCGAGACCGGTGAGGCCTGCGTCGATTGCGCCGTGGTCGACATAGCGCGCCATTTCCTGCGCGCGAATCAGCATGCAATCAATTTCAGGATCGGAGGTGGTCGCGAAATAGGAGCGTCCGTTGGTATAGGCGGGAAGGCCAGCGCGCGCGAAGAGTTGCAGCGTCGCTTCCTGCAGGCTGCCTTTGGGAATTCCGATACGGAGTTTCATCGCGACTCCTCTTTCGCGGAAGAGGCAGTCGCTTCCGCCGCGATGGTTACTGATTCGGTGAAACAGGAGCGCGTGCCGCGATGACAAACGACGCCTGCGCCTTCGACTTCGACTCGCAGCAACAAAGTGTCGCGGTCGCAGTCGGTGAGGGCGGAGACGACGCGCAGGCGATTGCCCGAACTCTCGCCTTTGGTCCAAAGGCGATTGCGGGTACGGCTGTAGAACGTGACGTAGCCTTCTTGCAGTGTGCGGTCGAGGGCATCGCGATTCATGAATCCCACCATCAGAACCTCGCCGCCGGACGAATCCTGTATGACGGCGGGAACGAGTCCGTTCATCTTTTCGAAATCAAGTTGTGCATTCATACGAATCATTCCTCTCTGCTAGGTCTCGGGAGAAACAAAAAGCCCGCTGAGCGTTATCGCGTCAGCGGGCCGGAACTCCTAAAATTGCTGGTTACTTTTTAAGGATGCAATCTCAGGTGCACATCGCCGCCGACACGCAATGAGCGTGGTGGTGATGGCGATGATGGCGGTGAGATGACATCCAAAAACAGACTACGAGTGTGGTCGAGCTTTGGTCAATACGTTCTATGCCTTGATAAAACTATTTCTTCGATGTCATCGATCTGAATTTTCGATACATGATGTGACTTGAAGAGGAGCGCCCGACCTTCGATCGTTGATTTGGCCTCCGGGAGGTCTGCGGAAAGTTCGCTAAAGACCAGTCCAACTATTAGAGGAGTCGAAAATCCGCGCCCTGTCCCTCCAAAAGCGAAGGGACAAGGACGGGGCGTCCGGCGTATTCGTTATGCGAGCACGGTCCCTACAGATGCTTTACGCGTTGGATCTCATGTCGCTGGAGGTGCCGCCGGCGGCTGGGACGTAGCATCTCAGGGCGTAGTCCATGACCATGCGCTCGGCATTGAATCGCCAGCCCAGGGTGCGGATGGTGCGCTTCATGCGTTTGATCCAGCCGCGCGGAAGGCCGTCGCGGTCACGCTGGTAGTAGAGGGGAATCACTTCTTCGCGGAGAGTGCGCAGCAAGTCTTCTCCGTCGCGGGCATCGTGGACGCTCATGTTGGAGTGAGTTCTTCCGGTGCCGATGGCGAAGCCGTTCATGCCGTCGTAGGCTTCAGCCCACCAGCCGTCCAAAATCGAAAGATTCAAGCCGCCGTTGAGCACGACTTTCTGGCCGCTCGTGCCAGAGGCCTCGAGCGGGCGGCGCGGATTGTTGAGCCAAACGTCGACGCCCTGCACAAAATGGCGGCCGACATTGATGTCGTAGTCCTCGACGAAGACGAACTTGTCGCGGAATTGCGGATCGCGCATGAGTTCGGCGATTTGTTGCAGGACGCGCTTTCCGGGTTCGTCGAGCGGGTGCGCCTTGCCGGCAAAAACGAACTGCACAGGCCGGTTTGGATCGTTGACCATCGACGCGAGACGCTCGATGTCGGTCAGAATCAGGTTGGCGCGCTTGTATGTCGCGAAGCGGCGAGCGAAACCGATGGTAAGAGCGTCAGGACTGAGCACTCGTTCGAGGCGCTGCAGAACTTCCGGAGATTCTCCGCGGCGTCCGGCCTGATCGACGGCGCGACGGCGAACAAATTCGATGAGCTGAGACTTCAGGTTCAGGTGAGCTTCCCAGAGTTCGCCGTCATCGACGTTCTCGATTCCCAGCCAGATTTTCGCTTCACTGCTGCGCTGGTGCCAGTCGGTGCCCAGGTGGCGATCGTAGAGGCGGAACATCTGCGGAGCCAGCCACGAGGGCACGTGCACTCCGTTGGTGATATGACCGATGGGAACGTCGTCTTCGAGTTTGTCGCGGAACAGACCGGTCCACATAGCGCGAGATACTTCCGCATGCAGCGCGGAGACGGCGTTGGCGCGGCGCGACAAGCGCAGGGCCAGCACGGTCATGCAAAAAAGTTCTTCGTGATTGTTAGGATTTTCGCGACCGAGTCCGAGCAGGCTTTCCGGGGACAAGCCAATCGCTTCGCGCAAAGGACCAATATGCTCCTCGACGAGAGCGGGACTGAAGCGGTCATGCCCGGCGGGCACCGGCGTGTGCGTGGTGAAAACCACTTCGCGGGAGACTCGCGGGACGGCGGCATCGAAGGCAATGCCTTCTTCTTCCATGCGCATGCGAATCGCTTCGAGGACGGCAAAGGCGCTGTGACCTTCGTTCAGATGTAGAACGCCGGGAGAAATTCCGAGGGCCTTCAGAGCGCGTAATCCGCCAACTCCCAAGAGCAGCTCCTGGCGAATGCGGATGCGGAGATCGCCACCATACAACCGGGAAGTAAGTTCGCGATCTTCGGGGGCGTTGCCTTCGACATCGGAATCGAGCAGGAGCAGATCGCGACGTCCGACTTTCACGCGCCAGACTTTGGCGAGAAGGCGTCCACTGCGAGTTTCAATTTCGACGACAATGGGCCGCCGGTCTTTTCCGATGGCAACTTCCATCGGCAGATGGTTGACGTCGGTCTCGAGGTACTCTTCCTTCTGCCAGCCATTGCGATCAAGACGCTGGCGGAAGTAGCCCTGCCCGTAGAACAATCCGATGCCGACGAGGGGAATGTCGAGGTCGGAAGCGCTCTTGATGTGGTCGCCGGCGAGCACGCCGAGGCCGCCGGAATAAATTGGCAGGGACTCGTGCAATCCGAACTCCGCAGAGAAATACGCGACGGGATGAGGACGCAGGACGCCAGCGTGCCGGGCTCCCCAGGTGCGGTCCGCTTCGAGATACTCCAGCATTCGGCGATACGCATAGTTCACGCGACTGTGAAGCATGATCTCGCCGGCGCGAGTTTCGAGCTTGGCCAGAGGAAGCTCAGAAAGAAGGGAAACGGGATTGTGATTGAGTTCATTCCATCGGGCCGGGTCAAGGTCGAGGAACAAGCTGGACGAATCGTGGTCCCAACTCCACCACAGATTGCGAGCCAGAGCCCACAGGCGCTCCTGCAAGGGAGCGATGAAGCGATCGAGAGCGCGAGCCTCGCTCACGATGGGCGCGACCTGGGTGGCGGCCTCCGTCAGCATGCGGATTTCGTCTTCACTAAAGACGCGAGCCTCGACGGTCTGAACGACGAGCACACCTTGCAGAACGCCGCGATCGATTAAGGGGACGCCAAGAAAGGACTGGTAGGCATCTTCACCGGAGTCGCGGAAATATTTGAAGCGGGGATGGGTCTTTACTTGGTTGACGGAAACCGGGCGAACCAGTTCGGCGACCAGGCCGGTGAGCCCTTCATTGACGGCCATGCGCAGCTTGCCGATACATTCGCGGCGAAGGCCAACCGTGGCCGCGAGAACGAGATTAGCGCGATCCGGCTCCAGCAAGTAGGCCGAGCACACGTCGGTGCGAAAACGCTTGGCGATGAGAGCCGCCACATTCATCAGCGTTTCCGCGGGCTGGCCGCCGTCAGCCGCGAGGTTGCCAATTTCCTCAAGGCTGAAGACGTTCCCCGCATCTCCCGGCATCACGTCTCGCTCCATCTCTTCTGCCACTTCGTCGTATCGGTCCAAAACTGTTCTCAAGCCTCCGTTGGGGTCTTACGTCGATCCGCCGAGCTCTGATGATGTCATAGTCCGGCGGAATCGTAGGGACTATTTTACAGATGCACAAAAGTGAAATCGTGATTGGAGGCGCAGATCGGATAACTGCGGTCACTTGCCAAGTCTCGACGAACTATATTTCTTAAATTTGCACAGGCCTTTGGGCAAAACAGCAGAATAGACGTGGGATTGACGGAAAAGTTGGTTGCTTGTGGCGATCGATCCAGAGTAAAATCAGCGCCAATCCAGCCAACCAATGGGAGAGGTACGTCCACTACCGTTGGTATTTCGAGCGGCGCGTTTGGCGATCAGGCGAGGAACGTGAATCAGATCGTGCAAGCTACGGCTCTTCTAGACCAGGGACGGGGTACCAGTTGGAAGTATGTGGTGCGACTCGCGAACCTTGTGCATCTCGCGGACATTGGAGTGAGACGATGAAAGGTACTGCCGCACGATTTTTCCGTTTGGCTGTAAGTTTGACTGTGCTGGTAACCGTGGGTTGGGTTTTGACGGGCCAGGCGGCCAAGCCGGTCAAGCATAGAACCTCCTTGCCAACGGATTGGAGCCATCAGCATCTTATCTTCTCGCACCCGAGCACGCCGGAACGGGCGGCGCGGGCGAACGCTGATGTGCGGTACCGGCAGCAGGTTCAGCGTCGCGAGCAGACGCTCGCATTGACGACTCGATCGGAAGATGCGGTTTTGGCGAATATTCGGCGCAGGCGTCTCACTCACCAGGCGACAACCAAGAATTTCAAGCGCGATTGGTCGGAAAATCTGGGCTCGGGAGCCTCGGCGGGCGCGGGGAATTATCCCGCGAAGTATTCGTTTGATACGACGACGGCGTTTTGCGATGGAGCTCTGCCTCCCAATCAGCCTGATTTTGTGGTCTACAGCACGGGGCCGGCTGCGGCGCCCCCCGCGACGCAGGCGAGCATCGTGGCCTATGACAATCTGTACCAAGGATGTGGTGGGGCGACGCCCCTGCTTTACTGGGCCTACAACACTGGCGGCGAAATTCTAACCTCTCCGGTGTTGTCGCTGGACGGGACGCAGGTAGCGTTCGTGCAAACCACCGGCGGAGCTCCGGGTGTAGCGAGTCTTGTGATTTTGAAGTGGCACAAAGGCGATGGGACGGTTGGATTGCCGTTGACTCTGACTCCGACGCTGGCGCCGTCGTGGCCCGGTTGCACGGCGCCGTGCATGTATGAGGTGCCTCTTCAGGACAGCCTTTTGGGTCCACTGGACGATACGACATCATCGCCGTTCTACGATTACTCCAACGATATCGTCTGGGTGGGCGGCGCCAACGGCTGGTTGCACAAAATAACGGGAGTGTTCAAAGGAACTCCGGCGGAAGTGAACAATGGCCAGTTCCCGGTCCACGTGAATCCGTCAGTAAATCTCTCGAGTCCGGTTTACGATCGGGGTTCGAACAGCGTCTTCGTGAGCGACACGGGCGGATTTCTGTATCGAGTAAGCTCCACAGGTGGAGTAACACAGTCGGCCGCAACTGGATGCCAGCCACATGGAGAATATGGCTGGGCCGGTCGTGGATGCCGTCGCCGGGATGGTTTACGTGTTTTCTGCGGATGACGGAAGCACGAATTGCACGGATGGGACCACCACTTTCGGCTGCACCGGAGTCTTCCAGCTTCCGACGAATTTTGCTGCCGCCGCCACAGGGACTGAGGCGGTCATCGGAAGAAGCAACCTTGGGCACTTTCCCAATCCGTTGTTCCTGGGCGCGTTTGACAGCGCTTTCTTTAATCCACCGGCGGCCACGCCAACTGGGAATCTTTATGTTTGCGGCAACACGGGGGCCGAGGCCGACCTTTACCAGGTGCCAATTGCCAATGGCGCGATGTCGGCTTCGAGCACCGTGGTTGCGCCGCTGGCCAACACCTGGGTCGATCGCGGCATGCTCGGGGGTAACCGATGTGCCGAATCCGAATCAGCATAAAGTCCCTTCGGAGCGGCTGTTCGTGAGTGTGGCCGACGACGCCGTTTCGAGCCCGTGTTTGGCGGGTGGATGCGTTCTGAGTTTTGTTGATGCCTCCTGGATAAGTTTCAATAACTACGTCGTTGGGGAGCAGGTTCTGAGTACGCAGATGCACGTGGAAACAGTCATGCAGGCAGGGACTAGCGCCAACTTACCGACGAATCCGCCGGCATGGACGACACAGATTGGCCAGACCGTTACCGATGGCAATGTCGGCTTAGGAACCGATGTAGTCTGGATCGACCAAGGCAGCTTGACCGCTCCCTTTTCGACATGGGCTCCCTCGACGCCCATTGCGTTAGCGCTGATCAAGATTCTCGACCCCAACGGCAACGTCCAGGCACTGACTACTCCGGGTACGACTGGGACTCCGCCCGCGTGGAACACTACGCCCGGAGGCACGACCACGGACGGCGGTGCGCAATGGACGAACGTTGGCCCCCTGGGCACAGCGGCTTTGCCGATGCCCGGAGGCACCAGCGGCATGATCATCGACAACACGCTGGGTGACATCACAGTGACGGGCGATTCTGAGATATACTTCACCACTCTGACCGATCAAACTTGTGCAACTTCTGGTGGCACGGGTGGCTGCGCGGTGCAGGCATCTCAGGTAGGACTTAACTAGACAGGGTTCTCTTATGGCTATGAACGATATTTCCTCCGACAATCCGCGAACGCCCGCAACCGACAAGAAGCCGTACGAGAAGCCTTCGTTCCGGTTCGAGCAAGTTTTCGTCACGACAGCGCTTTCCTGCGGGAAGGTAAGTTCGACGCAAAGCAGTTGTCTGCACACGACCCTCAGCGCGTCATGAGAGCTGCGCCACAGGCGTTCGATGATGCGCACGCGGTTAAGTGCGATCTGGCGGGCGAGGTCTTACGCTCGTCCGGAAGGCTGCGTCTGCGAGTCATGGGCTGGAGCATGCTGCCGACGGTTTGGCCCGGAGATACGCTCGTCGTGGACAGCGTAAAGAGCGACGGCGTGTGCGAAGGCGACATCGTCCTGTTCGGGCGCGACCGCAGACTCTTCGCCCACCGTGTTGTGAAAAACAATGTCCGTGGGGACGCGAGGATTCTGACTCGTGGTGACGCCATGCCCGCCGCGGATCCTCCGGTTGACAAAACTCAATTGCTGGGAAAGGTTTCTTTCATCATACGGAATGGAAAGTGTATCGAGCCGCGGCGGAACCTGCGGGTTTCCGAGCGCGCCGTAGCGGCCTTGGTTCGTGGATCTGACACCGCTGCCCGTGTGGTTGTGGGCATACACGGCATGCGCCAAGCTTCGCAGCTTCAAAGCTCGTTGAACGAAATCTAGGACGCAAGACGATTGAGCAGTGCCTTGCCAGAGCTAATCACCGAAGTCGACCGCCTCAGCCTCGTGATTGAAATCGGGGGCATGCCGGTTCGCGTGAATACCACCGACGCTGACTTTCTGATCCTGCTGCAGAACCGGTACTCCGGGTTTTTGAGCGAGTCGGAGCAGGCAGAAGTCGAGTTTGATGTGGATCTCACCAATGCGGCTTCGGCCGATCCTTATGCTGATGTTCAGGTGTCGTATGGCCACGGCCGGTGGTCGCTGACGCGGGGAGATTTTCGGGCGGAGTGGGAACCGGCGCTTCGCAGCGGCAGGATTCGGCAGTCGGCGAATCCTTATTCGATTGATGCGGTGTTGCGCATTGTGCATACGCTCGTGCTGGCCCGGCAGGGCGGCTTCCTGATGCACTCGGCCAGCGCCATTCGCAATGGCAAAGCGTTCTTGTTTGCCGGCGTCTCGGGCGCGGGGAAGACCACGATTTCGCGGCTGGCGCCTCCCGATGCAACGCTGTTGACCGACGAGATTTCGTACGTTCGCAAGCAGGATGAAGGCTATGTCGCCTTCGGCACTCCATTTACCGGCGAACTGGCCAAGCTGGGAGAAAATGTTTCGGCGCCGATTGGCGCGCTGTACCTGCTGGCGCAGGGTCCGGAAAATCGCATCGACCCCGTCGCGCCAGGCGAAGCGGCTAGATCTCTGCTGGCGAATGTCCTGTTCTTCGCGAAGGATGAGGAACTGGTGCAGTCGACTTTTTATTCTGCGTTTGAATTCGCAAGCCGCGTGCCGGTTTCGCGGCTCACGTTTGTGCCCGATTCGCGGGTTTGGGAGTTAATTGGATGAGCAGGCTATTTGTGGCACGGAATCCGCGAGTGGCGGCGCGCAGTCTCGACGGCGAGATGATGATTATGTCTGGCCGCGACTCGACTCTCTTTACGCTGAACAAGACGGCCACGATTCTGTGGCAGGCCGCGGACGGAACCACGTCGCTGGACGAAATCGTCGAGCATCGCATTTGCACGGAGTTCGCAGTGGAACCCGCCGAGGCTCTGCAGGATGCGGAGACGCTAGCGCGGGAACTTGCTAGCCATGAGATTCTGCAAATCTCGGAAGAGCCGATCTCTCTCGCCGCACCGCTGCCTGAGAGTCGCGCTGGAGAATCCCGATGATCGGACTGCTCGAGGAGATGACCGAGAAGGCGCTGGCGCGGAATATTCCCCTCAGCGTACAGGTCGATCTGACGTATCGCTGCAATGAGCGGTGCGTGCATTGCTACCTCGATCATGATGACCACGGCGAAATGACGACCGCGGAGATCAAGCATTTACTGGAAGAGATGGCGGAGGCAGGCGTCTTTATTCTGACGCTGAGCGGCGGCGAGATTCTCCTGCGCAAAGATTTCTTCGAGATCCTCGAGTACGCGCGGCGGAAGCTGCTGTTCTGCGTGAAGCTTAAGACGAACGCGATTCTCATTCGCGAACGCGAGGCGGCGCGCATCCGCGACCTCGGCGTGGAGTCGATTCAGATCAGTATTTATTCACACCGTCCGGAAGTTCACGATGCCATCACGCTGGTGCCGGGCTCGCTGAAGCGGTCTGTCGATGCGATTCGTTTTCTCAAGGCGCAAGGGCTTGAGAGTTGTCATCGCGAATGTGTTGATGATCCAGAACGTGCAGGACTATCGCGGCGTTCGGGCACTGGCCGAGGAGTTGGGCGTCGAGTGCACGCTGGATCCGACCATCACGCCCATGATGGATGGCGACCGCGGCGTTCTGAACCTGGGCATCGGCCAAAGCGAACTGCAGGAAGTTTTTCGCGACGCGTCGCTAGTGGGGGACGTCGAGGAGTTTTGCGCGATCGCCGCGCCGGCGAATGAGAGTGCGCTGCAGGCGTTGCCGTGCAGCGCTGGTCACACGAACTGCTATGTTTCTCCGTACGGTGAAGTTTTCCCGTGCGTGCAGTTTCCGCTTCCGACTGGAAATGTGCGGCAACAGCGGTTTATCGACATCTGGCGGCACTCGGATCGAATGAACGAAGTTCGATCGATCCGGCTGAAGGATCTGACGACCTGCACGTCGTGCACTCACGTTTCCGGGTGCACGCGGTGTCCGGGGCTGGCCTACATGGAAGGAAATATGCGGGGGCCTTCGTCGGCGGATTGCGAGAAGTCGTTTGCGAAAACCGGCATTCCTTCGGCTAACATGCTGGCCAAGAAGCGCGCGACGGCGAACCTGGTGCAGATTCGGGCGCTCCCGACGCCAGCGACGGGAGTCGCAACCAGCGCGACGGCCTGACCTGGGCTTACCCCCACGGGTTCAACTGAAATCATGCCCGGGACTAGCGTCACCCACGACGGCGAGTGGTCACTGCTGCTGGCCGCTTGTTCTGTAAATCCTACTGATAAAAATCTCTCCCAGGAAAAGCTAGACGAACTGCACACGCTGCTGCAGCGGCCTGTGCAATGGAAGTCCCTGTCTGCCCTCGCCGACAAGCATGGCACGCTACCGCTTTTGTATGCGGCTCTCTCGAGTCTTGAAGATGCGGTTCCTGCGGAAGAAATGCGTAAGCTCAAACAGAGTTATCAGACGAATCTGCACAAGGCGCTGCTGCTTTCGCGAGAGCAGATTCGAATCGTGGGAAGTCTGACGGAGCGCGGCATCGAGGTCATGCCGTACAAGGGCCTCGCGCTGGCTGAGATTCTCTATGGTGATATCGCGCTGCGGCAGTCGGGAGATATCGATCTGCTGATCCGGCCGCAAGACTTGTCGCGGGTGCGGGATGCGGTGCGGGAACTTGGCTATACGCCACAGCTGAATTTTTCTGAGGCAGAGGAGCGCGCTTATCTGAAGTCGGGATACGAATGCGCCTTCGATGGCGAGGCCGGGCCGAATCTCTTGGAGCTGCAATGGGCAATTCAACCGCGGTTCTATGCGGTTGATTTTGATATGGACGGTCTGTTCGAGCGCGCGGTGACGATTCCGGTGGCGGGGCATCCGATGAAAACTCCGTCGCCCGCGGATTTACCGCTGGTGCTGTCGGTGCACGCAGCCAAGCACGTGTGGGGACGGCTGGTGTGGCTTTGCGATATTGCGCAGTTGACGAGGCGTCCGGAGTTGGATTGGGAGTGGATTGGGGCGCAGGCGCGACAGCTGGGAGTGGTGAGAATTCTACGCGTGACGATGCTGCTGGCGAACCGATCTGCTCGGAGTGACCATCCCGGCCGCGGCGCGGAATCATCTTGGGGAAGAATCGAGAGAGTTGGCGTTAGTGGAGGAGATTCTGCCGAGCATCTTCACTGGGGCCGGATACAGCACGGAGTCGCTAGCGTACTTTCGGCTGATGATACGACTGCGGGAGCGGCAAAGTGATCGTTTGCGATTTGTGCAGCGTCTCGCTCTGACTCCTGGGCCGGGAGAGTGGAAAGCAGTTCGGCTGCCGCGGCTGTTGTTCGGGCTGTACCGGTTGGTCCGGATTTCTCGGGTGGCGGCGAGGTTGGTGCGGGCTTAGCTCTACGCTGGCTGTTCGGCGACTTCCGGCTTCCACTTGCGTAAATAAAGAATGTACATCGCGGCGCTGCCGATCAAGGGCACAGCGAGTCCCGCCTTCAGCGTGCCGAATCGAGTCGACGCGGCGCCGACCATCCAGGGCAGACATCCACCGCCGAGGTTGGCGACGAAGAACATCAGTGATCCAACGCGCGACGCGGCCGGGCCGAACTCGCGCGACAATAGCGCGATGGTGATGGGATACACGCACGACAAGCCGAGTCCGGCTGCCGAGGCGCTGACCGCGACGCTCAGCAGCGAACGCGACACTTCCAATCCCGCCATTCCCACGAACGCGAGCAGCAGTCCGAGGTGTACGAGCCTGACCTCGTCCATCACACGCAGAGCCAGAGGCGCGATCCATCGGCCCAACATCAAAGCAAAGTAGAAGAACGAAGGCGTCATCAACGCCATCGCTAGAGACAGGCTGCCGAGGCTCTTCGAATAGGAAGCGACCCAGCCACCGAAAGCGTTCTCGGTTCCGACATATAAGAAGAAGAGCACCGCCAGGATAAGCAAAGACGGCTGCGTCCATTGAATGACTGGGCTCTTCCCCCCGGCATCTTTCGTAGTGGCCGGTTCGACGATAGTGGAAGGCATGGCCGCGATTCCAATGGCGACCAGCAGAAGAAATCCGGCAAGCATCGCAAGGAAGAGTGGTATGCGATGAACCTTGGCGGCGGCGGCCACGAGGAACGGACAGGCGACTGCTCCAGCGCTCCACGAAAAGTTCAGCAGATTCAGGGCGGCGCTTCGGCGTTGCGGGTTCACTTCCGCCACGACTAGATTCGCCGCAGGAACGGCAAGGCCAAGGCCGGCGCCGTAACCAGCGATGCAGATGATCCCAAGCAACTGCGAACCCGCGAGCAAGAGGGCGATAGACACGGCCATGACCACCAGTCCGGCCTTGATGGCGAAGCGGAATCCCCAACGATCGACCAGCAGGCCAGACAACGCGACGGCCAACGTCGATGCGATATATTGCGCGGTAAACAGCGCACCTGCTTGCGAATAATCAAGCGACCAGCGCACCGACAACGTCGGCAGCAGCGGAGCCAGAAGGACGGTCACTACGCCAATCGGAACGAAAGCGGCGTGCGCCACAATGGTGAGTGCTTTGGCGGAGGCGGGGGCTCGTGGTGTGTCGGAGGCGGGCATGAAGTGGTCAGCTCAGGCGACCGGAGAACACTCCTGCCTCGTCCCGCTAGCTGGGAGCCTTGGCAGTAGACTCGCGTGCAACGAACTCGGGCTCAATCGCAATTTCCGCCGGATCTTCTTTCTTTCCCTCAATTCGCTCCAGCAGGGTCTGGGCGGCGACTTCTCCCATACGATTCAATGGTTGCCGCACGGTCGTCAAACTCGGAGAGTGAAATGCCGCGCCAGAAATATCGTCGAACCCTACCACGGAGACATCCGGGGAACGCGCAGTCCCTGTTCCTGCAAAGCCCGAATCGCCCCGATGGCTGAGATGTCATTGTAGGCGAACAATGCGGTAAATGGCTTGTTGCGGGCGAGCAGTTGTTTTGTAAACGGATATCCCAACATCGGAGTGGCGTCCTGACTATCGATCTGAACGACGAGGTCGGGATCGATCTTCACTCCAATGCGAGCCTGCGACGTGCGCGATCGCTTCCCATCGGTCTTTTGAATCGGCACTCAGTGGACTGCCTTTCATGAACGCGATGCGCTCGTGCGACAAGTCTTTCAAGTGGCTCGAGCGCAAGAACGGCGGCCCGCTCGTGGTCGAGGACAATGTTGGTAACTCCTTTGACCTTCTTGTGGCCGGCAACGGACACCGTAGGAAGCGCAGGGGTGTCTTGAACCGTGGTATCGACGGTGATGATGCCCTCAACTCCGCGCTCCGACAGAATATTCGAATACCGATTCAGCAGCTCAGGATCATGGCGGTGGACCACGGTCAGAAAGAAATAATCGCGCTTGCGCAGGTACTGCTCGATGCCGCTGATGATTCCGGAACTGTAGGAGTCGCCGATTTCTTCGGCAATGACTCCGATGGTGTAGGTGCGCTTGTTGCGGAGAGTGCGCGCGAAAAAGTTGGGACGGTAGTTGAGTTCCTTGGCGGCGGCGTGAATGCGGTTCTTGGTTTCCTGCGGAATGGAGCGAGCCGAGGGGGAATCGTTGAGAACGGCTGATACCGTGCCAGGAGTAAGTCCCACATGTTGAGCGACGGCCTTGAGCGTGATGACAGGGGAGTCCTGGCCAGGCTTCTTAGTTTGACTCATTGTCGATTAAATCGTTTTAATCAAATGAACTCAGTTCCTCACCGGTTATCGCACAAAAATGCGCTCGTAAGTACGTTAACTCACGCCTTGGCGTAACGCTGGCTGTTCGGCTTCGATCCGCTCAGCGCAAAATACAGAATGTAGAGGTAGCAGATCACCGGCAGAAAAAATGCGTGATGAATGCCGATGCGGTCGGCAATGGCTCCCTGCGCGAAGGAATGATGGCTCCGCCGACAATGGCCATGATCATGATTCCGGAGCCATCGCCGGTGAGCGGGCCAAGTTCGGCAACGCCCAGCGTGAAGATGCTCGGGAACATGATGGAGTTAAAGAAGCCGACCAGGATGATGCTATACATGGCAACATGTCCAGTCGCGAGCATGGAGACCGCCACCAGAGCCGCAGCACAGACTGCACAAATTCCCAGCAGGCCCCGCGTGCTCATCTTCTGCAAGAGCGCTGAACCGATGAAACGACCGACCATCGCACCGCCCCAATAGAACGCCACGAAACTGGCCGCAACTTTTCAGTCAGGCCTCCGATCTCAGGCTGGCTGAAGTAGTTCACCAGGAAGCTGCCGATGGAAACCTCTGCGCCGACATACACGAAAATGCCGATCGCCCCAAAAATCAAACTCGGGATGGTTCCAGATCGAGTCGTTCACTTTCTCTCCAACCTTGTGCTGAGCATGCTCAATCTTCGGCAATTTGAAGCTGCCGATAGCGATCGCCAGCACTATCAGGGCGATGCCGAGGCCAACATACGGCGTCTTGACGGACGCCGCTTCGTGCAAGCGGTACGCCTGCAGAGCGTCGGGCGCCAATGCGCGTATCTCTACCATAGTCTTGGGCGCAGCGCTGAGGATGAGCCAGCCACCAAAGAAAGGTGCCAGGAAGGTTCCCAGAGAGTTGAACGCTTGCGTAAGATTTAGCCGGCTCGAAGCGGTTTCAGGCTTGCCCAACACGGTGACATAAGGATTCGCTGCGACCTGCAGGCACGTGATCCCCGCGGCCAGAACAATGAGCGCGCCCAGAAACAGCGGGTACGATGGAACAATGGCCGCGGGCACAAACAGGAAAGCGCCCACTCCCATCGTGAGCAATCCGACGACCATCGATCGCTGATAGCCGATCCAGTCAACGATTCTTGGCGGAGGGGAATGGAGAAAACGAAGTAGGCTCCGAAGAATGCGAATGAATCAGCATGATCTGCGTGTAGTTGAGGTCAAAGATCGATTTCAGGTGCGGAACCAGAATGTCATTGAGGCAGGTGAGAAATCCCCACATGAAAAAAAGCGTCGTAACTACAGCCAGCGGGGCGCCGTAGCTCTGACCGCTGCCGGGCGCGGTAGACGTGGTGGAGGTGTTTGGGCTCGAAATCGCCATGAATGCTGTATCCGCCCTTCTCGACAACGTATGAACCGGGGAACGCGCCATCATAGCATCGCCCGCAGGCGGTTTCGCGCATTTTTCTTTGAAGCGTATGGGGCGGATGCTCTAGAAAATCGTTTCTGTTGCTTGACAAGCAATTCCCCTTGGCGGAGACTGCAATCGTTTCCGAGTGCCAAAGCTGTGTACTAGGTCAATTCCTCATGCGCAAAGTTCTCGTCTATTTTGTGATTGCCGTGATGTTTTTCGTATTCGGTCAAACTCTGCTGTTTTCCCAGGATTCGTCTGGCGTAGTTGTGTTCGGCGAAGCAGGATTTCCCGCGGCGGACTCCGCCGGCCCCTTCTCCGCAACAACTGTCCGCCATGCTGCCTCATGCTCAGGCCGTGGGAGCGGACGAGTTGGGCAGCGCACTGGCTGGAGCGCGGCTTTTGGTCTTGCCCTATGGCTCGGCGTTTCCTGAAGAGGCATGGCCGGCGATCAAACAATTTCTGGATCGAGGCGGCAATCTACTGGTGCTCGGCGGAATGCCGTTTACGCGGGCGGCTTATCGCGATCATGGCGAGTGGCATCTGCGCGAATACAGCGTGCGCTTCATTCGTCCGCTGATGATCGACCAGTATCAGGAAACTCCCGGCTCCGAGGGAATGCAGTTCGAGGCAAATCCCGAACTGACTTTGCAGCTTCACTCGTTTGCATGGAAGCGCGGGTTCAGCCCAGTGATCCGGCTGAGCGCGGTGGATCTTTACCATCGGGGCGGGGCCGCAGGATCGATCGATGCACACCTGGATTCGCTGGCGTGGGGCGTTAAGAACGGCCGCAAGATGTCAGCGCCTGCAATCCAAGTGGATCACTATAGGAACGGCTTCGATGGCGGACGTTGGATTTTCGTTAACGCTGACCTTCCGGCGGATGGGCTGAACGACTCGGGGCTTATCCAATCCCTGGCGGAGCGAGCGGTGCAAGGGGCAGAGGAGTTCACGGTGCGACCGGTGTTGCCGCTTTATCTTCCCGGGGAGCCGGTACAACTACAGGTTCTTTGGCACGCAGCAGTCGCGCCAAAGGGAGCGTTATCGGTGAGGATCACTGCGTTCCCCGAAGGGCAGCCCGCGAATCGTTCCACCGTAACTGCGACTATTCCTTCGAATGAACTGCCGATGTTGCCGGCTCTGGATGGCAAGGGACTCTACGTCATCGAAGCGCAGCTGATGGAGGGCGACAGGGTTCGAGCCATCTATCACTCCGGTTTCTGGATTCGCGACGAAGCGTATCTCCGCTCAGGCCCGCGCCTCAGCGTGAATCACGACTACTTCGAGGTCGACGGCCATCCCTTCGCAGTCGTCGGCACAACGTACATGTCGAGCGAAGTGCAGCGGCTTTATTTCGAACATCCGAATGTGTACGTGTGGAACCAGGATCTCGGTCAGATTCATGATGCGGGATTAAATATGATCCGCACCGGCTGGTGGACGGGCTGGGATAAATTCTGCGACGAGAACGGTCAGCCTTACGAGCGCACACTGCGCACGATCGAGGCCTACCTCATGACAGCTCGCAAGTACGGGCTGCCGGTGCAGTTCAACTTCTTCGCCTTCCTGCCCGATGTTCTCGGAGGCACAAATGCGTTTCTTGATCCCGAGGCCGTTCGCCGGCAGCAGACATTGATCTCGGCGGTGGTCGCGCGATTTCATGACGTGCCCTACCTTGCGTGGGATCTGATTAACGAGCCAAGCTTTTCGAAGCAGCTTTGGCGAACGCGGCCCAATGGCGATGCGATCGAACTCGCGGATTGGAACCGGTGGCTGAGCGAGCGCTATCCCGATCGGGCGAAACTCGCGGCGTTATGGAATGTTCCTCCGGCCTCGGTTGCGGGAACCATCTCTCTTCCAACCGAAGACGAATTCGTGCCGCGCGGCATGTATACCGGCACGAACGCGCTGCGGTTGAATGATTATTTTCTTTTCGCGCAGGAGTCGTTCGCGAAGTGGGTGCGCACGATGCACGAGACGATTCGGGCCGCTGGATCGCAACAACTCGTGACCGTGGGGCAGGACGAAGGTGGGATTCAGGACCGGCTGTCTCCGGCGTTCTGGGGAGCGGAGGTCGACTTCACGACGAATCACTCGTGGTGGCAGAACGACTACGTCCTGTGGGATTCGCTCGCGGCCAAGCAGCCGGGAGAAGCAATGCTGATCCAGGAGACTGGGCTGCAGCGCGAATTGAATCTCGATGAAGTCGCGCGCAGAACGGTGGAGAACGAAGGGGCGCTGCTCGAACGGAAGATCGCGACGTCGTTCATTCAGGGGTCGGGCGCGATCGAATGGCTCTGGAATACGAACTCAGATATGACCGAGAGCAACGAAACGCCGATCGGCGCCGTGCGCACGGACTATACCGAGAAGCCGGAAGCGACGGTGCTGCGCGGATTTGCGCAATTTGCGCCAGCGCTGCAGGCGCACCTTCGCAATCCGCAGCTGCCGTCGATTGCGATCATAACGTCGCAGGCGGCGCAGTACTCGGCGCTGGCGGATTTCCAAATAGAGGCACAGCGGCGAGCGGTTCGGGCATTGGCGTATGACGTTCACCTGCCGGCTTATGTGATCGCAGAGAATCAGATTGAAAAGCTAGGCTCGCCAAAGCTGGCGATTCTGCCTTCGCCGCAGGCGCTCGGCGAAGCTGCCTGGCAGGCGCTGCTGAAATACGTCGACGCCGGCGGCAATCTTCTCATTACCGGCCCGGTCGATCGCGACGAGCATTGGCAGGTCCTGAATCGATCTCACGAATTGGGACTCGCCGCTCACGTCGAGCCCCTCACCTATCACAATGCAACCGTGCGGTTGGGGAACCATTCGCTCCCGCTCGCTTTCGGCGAGCCGCAGCAGAACTGGCTCGACTCGTTGCGCTTTGACGATGGCTCTACGTTCGCGGAGATTCATCACGGCAAGGGGCTCATCTTTTGGGCCGCCTACCCGGTGGAACTCGCCGAGAGCCTGCAATCGACCAGCGACCTCTATTCCTACGTCGCGGGCCGCATCAACATCGCACCGATGTTCAGCCTTACATCTCCACTACCTTCCGGCGTACTTGTCTTTCCGACCATGCTTGCGGACTCAGTGCTGTACGTCCTCGTCTCTGACTCGGCTAACGACGCCAGCATCAACGTTCGCGACCAGGCCACAGGAGTTTCCCTGGCTCTGACACTGCCGGCGGAACATGCGGCGGTTGCCGTAATCGGGAAGAAAGAAAAGAAAATCGTTGCCAAGTACGGCTTCTGATCCGAATAGTGCTCGACATTCGCCTTGCCGTGTGATATTTAGAATAACGATTTTGTAAAGCATTCCAGCACCGCGTCTATTTCATGCACCTCGCGCCTCAGACTGCGGCCCTGAACCTGCAGGTCCTTGGAGGACGTTAATGAACCACACTCTCGCCCGGAAAACTCTGTTCTTCGTGATCGTGATCTTTCTGCCGACGCTCATTTATGCGGGCGACTCCATTCCAAAAGCTGCGTGGAAGCGAGGCATCGGCGAGCCGCTCGCAAATGCGGGCACGCGAAAGCCGAACTTGTACGGAATGATCGACGACGGATACGAGCAGGGCGCCCCAGTTGGCGGTCTTGGCGCCGGAACCTTTTCGCGGACGTACGGCGGAAACTTTTCGCGCTGGCATCTCAAGGCGGGAATTCACAAATACGACACGATCTACTCCAATCAATTCGCCATGTTCCAGCAGGCAGAGGGATCGCCGGCGGTCGCCCAAGTTCTATCGACCGATCATCCGAAGGGCGGATCGTTGACGAGTTGGAAGTGGGACTATCCGACGGGCGCGGGCGATTACTATTCGCTCTATCCAAAATCCTGGTACGACTACCGTTGGGACAAGTTCCCCGCTCACGTCACGCTCGAACAGTTTTCTCCAATACTTCCCGACAACTATCGCGAGTCGAGTTATCCGGTCGCGGTGTATCGCTGGCACGCGGAGAATCCGACGGATAAGGCTGTGACAGTTTCCGTCCTGTTGTCGTGGACCAATATGATTGGTTGGACGCGCGGGTCGGCTCACGATTTCAGTGAGCATCTGAGCCAGGGTGATCGCAATCGCTTCGTGACTGATGCGAAGTCAGGCGCCACGGTGAAAGGAATTGTTTTCGATCGCAATCGTATTGGCTCAAGCGTCGTCGACGAGTGGGATGGGCAGATGGCTATCGCAACGGTCGAATCTCCGGGCGTAGAAGTCACCTACCAGACCACCTACCGGCCCGACGACGATGGAGCCGCAGTGTGGACTCCATTTGCGAGGGACGGCAAGCTCGCGAACAACGATCAGCAGTGGGTCAGCAGCGACGAAACTCTCGCCGGAGCGATCGCGGTGCACTTCACGCTGAAGCCTGGCGAGAAACGCGTAATCCCCATGGTGGTGGCGTGGGATCTCCCGGTCGTTGAATTTGGCTCAGGGCGAAAGTGGTACCGTCACTACACCGACTTCTACGGAACCACGGGCACGAACGCCTGGAAGATTGCGTCCGACGGGCTTCTCAACGCGGCGAAGTGGAGCGATGCCATCGACGCGTGGCAAGCTCCGGTCGTGAACGACGAGAGCAAGCCGCTGTGGTATCGCGGTGAACTGTTCAATGAGCTGTACATCGTGGCCGATGGAGGATCGCTCTGGGGACGTCCGGTGGACTCAAATCCCAAGACGCCGCAGACCTTCGGCTTCCTCGAATGTTTTGATTACTCGTATTACGACACGCTCGACGTGTTGTTCTACGGCTCAATGCCGATGTTGAAGTTCTGGCCTGACCTCGATAAGCAAGTCCTGCGCCAGTTTGCCGACACTGTTCCGACGGAACTGAGCGACAAGTACATCTGGCAGTGGAAGTCGATGCAGACCGGTCAGCCACAATTCCGCACGCGCAAGGCTAAGGGCGCAGTGCCGCACGATCTGGGCGTTCCGGACGAAGATCCGTTTCTGCAGGTGAATCAATTCAGTTGGCAGAATACGAATGGATGGAAGGACCTGAACAGCAAGCTGGTCCTGATGATCTACCGCGACTATGTGTTTACGGGTCGTAAAGACGTCGCGTTCCTGCGCTATACGTGGCCGGCGGTGAAAGAAGCGATGGAGTACCTAGGGAAGTTCGACGTTAACGGCGACGGAATGCCCGACAGCGACGGCTTTCCGGACCAGACGTATGACGAGTGGGTGGTTCGCGGACAGAGCGCGTACGCGGGCGGGCTGTGGCTCGCGTCGCTGCGCGCAGCCGAAGAAATCGGCAAGACGTTGGGCGACCAGACCACCGCCGCAAAATATCACGCCCTGTTTAGCAAAGGACAGGCTAGCTACATCAAGAATCTCTGGAACGGGGATTATTTTCTCTACGACACGCAGAGCGAATACAAAGACAACATTCAGGCCGAACAACTCGCAGGCCAGTGGTATGCCAACATGACCGGGTTGGGCGATCTCGTTCCGCCGGAGATGCAACGGAAAGCGTTGAAGAAAGTATTCGACTTCAACGTAATGAAGTTCGGAAACGGCGATATGGGCGCTGTGAGCGGCATGGCGGCGGATGGAAGCCTCATCCACAAAAGCGGCAATCAGCAGGTTGGAGAGGTTTGGACGGGTGCGACCTTCAGCATTGCTGCCCTCATGCTGAGCGACGGTATGAAGGATGAAGCCTACCGCACGGCGTGGGGCGTTTACCACGTCGTCTACGAAACCAAGGGCTACTGGTTCCGTACGCCGGAGGCCTACGACATCACCGGCAATTTCCGCGCTTCGATGTATATGCGTCCGGCGGGAATTTGGGCGATGGAGATGACTGTGCCGCCGGCGGGCGTGGCGGCGGATGCTCGACAAAAGGGTATCCGACAGGAAAAGGAGCTGAAGGCTTCAGCGTCGACGCGATAACTGCACAGTCGAGATTAGCTCGGCGCCAGCACTTTCTGGTCGGCCAACTGCCGAGCAAGAAAGTTGAGGTAGTCTTCCATGCCCTCGCCGGTTTTCGCTGACAGGCGGAAGATCTGCATTCCAGGACGCACCGCCTGAATGTTAGCGCGCGCGGCATCCCAATCGAACTCGACCGCGCTCGCCAGTTCGTTCTTGGTGATGACCGCGACATCGGAACTGTTGAAGATGGTGGGATACTTTAGCGGCTTGTCTTCGCCCTCGGTCACCGACATCAGCACGAGCCGAAGATTCTCCCCGAGATCGTACGAGGACGGGCACACCAGGTTCCCTACGTTTTCAATGAACAGGAAATCCAACTGATGCAGATCCCACTCCTGGAGCGCGTTCTGTATCATCGCCGCTTCCAGATGGCAAAGCGTGCCGGTCGTGATCTGCTTGACCGGCGCCTTGCTGCGCGCCAGACGAATCGCGTCGTTCTCTGTCGCCAGATCTCCGACCAAGGCCGCAACGCGATAGCGAGGCTGCAACTGCGTGAGCGTCTTTTCCAGAAACGTCGTCTTGCCCGAACCAGGACTCGAAACCAGGCTCACCACAAACACTCCGGCGGCCCGAAACTGCTCGCGCAAAGCGCGTGCGATCACGTCGTTCTTCTTGAGAACATTCCGGCGCACCTCGACCAGTCGTGGCTCGCTCATTTCTTCACCTCTGACTGCGACACTTCTTCCTCTTCCTCCACCTCGAGCGCGAAGACTTCGAGTTCCTTGCCCCGGCGAACATCCATGGTCGGCTCGCCGCACTCTGGGCAGACAAACGACTGCAGCGAACTCAACGTGCGCTCCTGCCGGCATTTCGGGCAAAACACAACGACCGGAATGTCCTCAATGATCAGGCGAGTTCCCTGCAGGGGCGTGTCTTGACAAGAGACCTCGTAGGAGAACACCAGCGCGTCCTTCACCACTCCAGAAAGCGCGCCCAGCCTGAGATGCACGGCGCTCACCCGGACGCCGCGGCGTTGCGATTCGTCCAATGCCGCATCGACAATGCCCATCGCGATCGAGAGTTCGTGCATCGTACTGCCGCCTTCATTCTAAACCTGATTCCCGACAGGCCCCGCTCAAGTCATTGAAACAACCGAGCGAGCGCCCGAAAGTGTTGCCCCCTTTAGTCTTTGGACTGCCTTCTTCTGTGCGGTATCATCCGAAGTTACCGGTTCGCGAGCACCGGCGTAGGAACAGCCGGAGCGCTGGTTAGTGGCTCTACTGCGAGGACGAGAGGACAAGATGATCGATCTTTCGACGACGTACATGGGGTTGAAGCTCCGCACCCCGCTGGTTCCTTCGGCCTCACCATTGACTCAGGAATTCGATAGCGTCCGCCGCCTGGAGGACACAGGAGCGGCCGCGATCGTCTTTCATTCTCTATTCGAAGAGGCTGGTCGAGGAGGAGGAGAAGAACCTTCGCGTCTCGCTCTTGATCACTACGTGAGCCATCTTCGCCGTGCCAAGGAGTCTCTCGCTATTCCTGTTATTGCGAGCCTTTGCGGCACTACTCCGGCCGGATGGGTCGAATATGCCAGGCAGATTGAACAGTCAGGCGCTAACGCCATCGAACTCAACCTGTATCAAATTCCCAGCGAAGCGGACATTCCCGGAGCCCAACTGGAGAACAAGTACATCGAGATCGTGACCTCGGTAAAATCGGCGATCAGAATTCCGGTCGCAGCAAAGCTGACGCCATTCTTCACCAGCATGGCCAATATGGCGAAGTGTTTCGATGCAGCCGGTGTGGACGCTCTCGTACTGTTCAACCGTTTCTATCAACCGGACGTGAACCTCGACGCGATGGAGATCCAACCCAGCGTCCTGTTGAGCACTCCGCAGGCGCTGCGTCTTCCGCTGACTTGGATCGGCCTCCTCTGCGGTCGCATCAAAGCCAACCTGGCGGGATCAAGCGGGGTTCATGGTCCGGAAGACGTCGTGAAATTGTTGCTCGTAGGCGCCGATGTGACCATGATGTGCTCCGCTTTACTGCGCAACGGAATTGGGCATCTCGCCGATCTCGAAACCGCCCTGAGTCAATGGATGGAGAAACACGACTTCAAATCCGTCGCGGAGATAAAAGGGAGCATGAGTCAACTCCGGTGCGCGGACCCAGCGGCCTTTGAGCGCGCGCAATACGCCAACGCCGTGAAAGGGATCGAGAATGTCGTTCTCACCGGCCGCGAGGCATGGAGAATTCTGAGCGGCGAGTGAGAACGCACCGCAGCTACTTCGAGAGCTGGCCGATAAAAACTCCGTAGGGATCGAGCGTGACTATGCTTTCTTTTGCCGAAGACTTGCCGGTCGCGGCCAGGCTCTTCGCCGATGCGAAGCCGTACTTGGCAAAATCAAAGCTGACCTTCTGCTCGGCTCCTGACATATTCAACGCCACCACGACCGCCTGGTCTTTGTAGACGCGCAAGTACGAAAGCACGTTCTGATCGTTCTCGTTCATCGGAGTGTAGTTTCCGTCGAGCAAGGCCCGGTTAGTATGGCGCAGTTTGAGAACCGCCTTGTAAAACGACAGCACCGAGTTCGGATCTTTCAACTCGTCCGCGACGTTGTGCGTCTTCGCCGTGGAGGGCACCGGGAGCCACGGGTTAGCGGTTGAGAACCCGGCATTTTCTGTCTCGTCCCACTGCATGGGAGTGCGCTCGCCGTCGCGGCCCTTCTCTTTTGGCCAGCCTGTCCGACCGATCGGATCTTTCACATCCTCTCGGCGTGTGGGTGGCGTTGTCTTCATCCCGATTTCTTCGCCGTAGTACATGATCGGTGTGCCGCGCAAGGTCAGATACAGGCCCGCCATCAGCTTCGCGATTTCATCGTTGTGCTGGCCATCGCCATAGCGGTCATACGAGCGGACGATATCGTGGTTGCTGATGACGAAGGTAGGCCATCCGGAGGCGGAATTGACGGCGGCAATCTGTTTGCGAAAGTCCGCCGGCGAGAGTTTGTTGACGGTGGTGAAAAGAAAGTCCATCGGCAGCTGCAGTTCGTCATTTTTTTCACCATAATACTTGTTCAGTTCTGCAACGTCGGCGGTCCAGGTCTCGCCAATCAAGACCGCATTGCTTTCATCCGCGACTTTGCGCAGTCCGCGCAGGGCGTCATGCACCTCCGGCAATTTCTCGTTGTACTTATTCTCTTCGTTGGGATCGCCAAATGCGTTCTTGCCCGGCAGAATTGGATTGTCGTGCAACTTCGGATCTTCAAACAGCGTGTCGACCGCGTCGAGGCGAAAGCCGGAGACGCCGCGCTTGTACCACCAGCGAGTCACGTCAAACATCGCGTCTTTCACGGCCGGGTTACGCCAGTTCAGGTCAGGCTGGGCAGTGTAGAAAATGTGGTAGTAATACTGGCTCGTCGTGGGATCGAACTTCCATGCGGAACCTCCGAAAATTGAAATCCAGTTGTTCGGGGGCTGCCCCGGGCCTTTGCCATCGCGCCAAATGTACCAGTCGCGATACTGCGAAGTGCGCGACGATTTCGAATCGAGGAACCACTTGTGCTGGTCAGAGGTGTGGTTCAGCACGAAGTCGAGAATGATGCGAATGCCGTGTCTTTTGGCCTCGCTGGCAAGCGTATCGAAATTCGTTAGCGACCCGTACATCGGATCGATGTTTTCATAGTCGGAAACGTCATATCCAAAATCCACTTGTGGCGAGGGGAAGCAGGGCGAGATCCAGATCGCGTCGACGCCCAGGTCCTTCAAGTAATCCAGCTTGGAAGTGATGCCGTTGAGGTCGCCGACGCCGTCATTGTTGCTGTCGGCAAAGCTGCGGGGATAAATTTCGTAAAACACCGCATGCTGCCACCACTGATGACCTTCGGCGTCGACAGCTTTATTCGCGGTAGGTTTACTCGCGGTCTGGGCACAGGCGCTAAACCCCGAGAGGCAACTCAATACCAACGCAAAAATAACCCTGGAGATCTTGCGCTGCATGGCTACGACCCTCCACAAAACATTCACAACCGGCTCTGTCGCAAATACTTTCCCGAGTGTAATCCTTTTTGTGTCTCCTCTCGCGGGAATCGACACCCAAATTCAACGCTTCACGAATCGAAGTGAGACGGTTTGCGGCACATAAGCGCCCTCTGGTGCTTCAGGCATGGTGATCTGGAGTTTTCCCGCCTTCGTGAGCATGCCCCCACTTACGGTCGCAATCTGCGAGGAATTCCAGACGGAAAGCTCATACTGTCTGCCAGCGACACCGGATACATGCAGGGTGAGTTCGTTTCTTGTGTCGTTCCATGACTCATCCAAAACACGAAGGCCACGACTCGCACTACCCAGGGACGGAAGATCGATGGCCAGCGCGAGACCGAAATCATCCTTGAGGCGAACGACTAGCGAACTCGCGCGGCCGGAAACTGGAAAGCGTACTAGAAGATGCTGATCCTCAATGTGCTGTTCCACCTTAAAGGGTAATGCATGCCCGTCGAGTTCCACGCTCGCAACTTCGGTCCGCTTGCTCAGCGCGGGAGAGAAGTTAATCCAGCAATCTCTGTTCCCGGTTCGCTTGACCTCAAGCGTGAAGCTGTCGACCGCTTTGTGATATTCAAGGTCGATCCCAGAACCTCCAATGCGAACGCCGTGGATGGCAAAAAAAGTCCAATCCGTCGGCACGTGCGGGTTGAGAGTTACTTCGTGCTTCTCCGCGTCGGTGCGGAGGCCGAACATTCCGCGCAGGATTGGGCTGATGACCATGGCCGCCGACCATATCTGGTGCGGTGAACTGGTAGCGAACGACTGGTTGTAGTCGCCAGATAGGACTTCGGTGAAGTGCCCGAGCGCGCCGTCGGTCGCAAGGAGCGCGTTCGAACGCAGATTGGAATAGGCCGAGAACGCGCGATGATAGCGGTATTCGGCCACCGAAGCCCACCCCGTAAACAGAGGCCATACCGACCCAAAGTGATATCCCGAGCCGTCGTAGATTTTCGACTGATTGGAGATGATGCGCATGCCCCAATCAGTCTGCTGGTCCGCATCGGCGAGATGCGTGATCATTGCGTCCGCATCGGCGGAGTTGGGCAATCCAAACCACATGGGTACGGTCGCCAAGACACTCGCTTCCTCGACGCGCTGGTTATCCTGCTTGAGTCCGAACGCATAAATATTCTTGTCGGGCGACCAGAACGCCTGATCGAGAGCCGACTTTTTCTGATCGAATTCCGTTGCGAGCTGTTTACTGATATCACCTTTGCCCAACAGTCGAGCAAGATTCGAAAGCGATTCGAGTGCCTCGACCCCAAGCCCTGCCTGGTAGTACTCATTCTTGACCGGGAGCAGCGGACCGCCTTCAACCCAGCCGTGGCCAACTCCGGCGTTCTGCGCGAGTCCCAGAGAATCGTACGTCGAGTGAAGAAATTGATAAGCCCGCCAGACGTTATCCCACTTGGCGCGCGCAAAATCGAAGTCTCCGCTCTGCATTGCATAATCATTCATCGCGATGATGAAGAGCGGGGTCGCATCGGCTGAAACATAAGGATAGGGATAGTCCTTGAACCAGGGCACGAGGCTCGCACTCTGCGAGATCTCGTGTGGAACCTTGCCGTCTTCGCGCTGATATTTGCTGATGAAGTCGATGGCGGTACGGGTGGTGGAGTAATCACCCTCGGCATTGAGAGCAAACGAAGTCCACAGCGAATCTCTGCCGAAGAACCACGCGAAACCTGGACGCTGACCAACTCCCGAAGTTCGATATCCCGCCACCAGCCCCGCACCCAGATAAGGATTGTTCACCAGACCCTGGATCGTGCTGATTCGCGCCCAGTCATAGGCTTGCTGTAGCGCAGGGTCAGGTACTTCGATGCTGACGGTCTTGTCGAGATAATCTCGGTAGTAGTCCCCCGACACGCGTGTCGAATCAGCAAACGTCGCTATAAGCCGTTGGTAGGTTTTAACCGCGTCGTCTAAGCCCGCAACCGACGCGGCGACCACAACCATCTTTGTGTCTTTTCCTTTTGGCGTCATGCCCAGGCGCATCGAGTTCTCTTCGGACGAAGAATAATTCGTTTCATACGAGAGCCGGGCATCTCGCGCAGTCGGGGAACCAATCAGACCCGCAAACTTGTGCGACTCTTCGCCAAAGACGAAGACGTGGTCCTTCTCTTCCCAAGCGATGTACGTTCCACCCAGCGCAGCCGGCCATTCCAGCTGGAAATCCCCAGTGAACGCGGCTTCGATTTCCAGCGGCTCCTCGGTTTCGACGTCGAGTCGAATCACCGCTCCCGCAGCGTCGACTGGCACGCAGAGCGTTTCGCGCACGCGAAAAGAATCGCCCGCGTACAGGATCGAGGCCGACTCCGGCCGCACCGTCAGAGTGCGCGCCAAGCTTTCAGCAGGAAGAGATCGATCGCCGACATGAAAGATCAGGTGAAAATCGCGGAAGAGTTTTAGCGGATAGACCCACGCCTCGAATCGTCCATTCTCGTCGCCGAACAATCCTGCGCGAGTTCCCACGACTGGAAGGAACTCCCACGTGCGAACCGTGCGAGAAAGTTCAGGCCCTGGAGTTGGTTTTTGAGCCTGCGAAAGGGTAGCGCAAAGCATGACGACCCCAAAGAGATACAAGCAACTGGATCGAAAAGAAGCAGCGAACGGATGAACGACTGCAGGGTAAGGATTCATTGCGATCTTCTCTAGGAAAGGAATTCGGCCCGGGCCGGCGCTTGCAAAGTCGCGGTTCACTGAATATAAGGAGTAGGGGCGAATTCTAGCACGAGCCGAGTGGGCCAGGTAGCAACCTCTTGTTCCCGACGCGCCGCGTTTTTCTCAAATCTCTCAGCCGCTCAGCGCTTGTGCTTTCCTTCGAGAGCGTACTGGCGTTGGTGCGTCCGCGATGGGTGCGGGCCGCGGCTCAAATGCAGCAGAACCCGGAGCCAAAGCAAGAACCGGCGCCGAGCACGGACCTGGGTGTCACCTTTCTCAACATTGCTCGCGAAGCCGGTCTGAATGCGAAGACCATCTACGGCGGCGAGCACAAGAACAAATATCTGCTGGAAACCACGGGGTGCGGCGTCGCCTTTTACGATTACGACAACGACGGATGGCTCGACATTTTTCTGGTGAACGGCACGCGCCTCGAAGGCTTTCCCGCCGGCAGTGAACCCACCTCGCATCTTTTCCGCAACAATCGCGACGGCACATTTACCGACGTCACCGCAAAGGCCGGCGTCGCGCATTCCGGCTGGGGACAAGGCGTTTGCGTCGGCGACTACGACAACGACGGATGGGACGATCTGTTCGTCACCTACTTCGGCAAGAACGTTCTGTATCACAACAACGGCGACGGCACGTTCACCGACGTGAGCGAGAAGGCTGGCGTGGCGGGCAAAGGCACGCGCTGGAACACTGGCTGCGCCTTCGTCGACTACGATCGCGACGGGCATCTCGACCTTTTTGTCGCGAACTACATCGATCTCGATCTCGCCACGGCTCCCGTGCCTGAGTCCGGTCCGTGCCTCTACAAGAGTGTGATGGTCGCCTGCGGACCGCCGGGACTCCGCGGCGGGAAGAACATTCTCTATCACAACAATGGCGATGGAACGTTCACCGATGTTTCCGAAGCGGCGGGAATCTTTCGCTCCACCGGCACGTATGGACTCGGCGTGCTCACGGCCGACCTCGACAACGACGGGTGGCCCGACATTTATGTTGCGAACGATTCCACGGCGAGCGCGCTTTACCAGAACAAGAAGAACGGCAAGTTCGAAGACATCGCGATCGAAGCCGGGTGCGCGCTCAGCCCAGACGGCAAGCCGCAAGCGGGCATGGGCATTTCCGCCGCCGACTATGATCTCGACGGCAACCTCGACCTCGTGAAAACGAACTTCGCGGGCGATACACCTTCGCTTTATCACAACCTGGGCGGTGGCAACTTCGAAGACACTACTTTCACCGCGGGCCTAGGCGCGCACACGCAATACCTGGGCTGGGGCTGCGGATTTTTCGACATGGATAACGATGGCTGGCCTGACATCCTGATCTGCAACGGCCATGTCTATCCCGAGGTCGAGCAACTCAAGACGGAAGCGGGATACGCCCAGCGCAAACTCCTCTATCACAATTTGCGCAATGGGCATTTCGCTGACGTCTCGTTCGGCGCCGGACCGGGAATTTCCGAGCCAAGCGCCTCCCGGGGCGCGGCATTTGGCGATTTCGATAATGACGGAGATATCGATGTGGTCGTGAACGTCGTTAACGACTTTCCGCAACTGCTTCGATGCGACACGAAACTCGCGAACAACTGGATCAAGGTCCGCACGATTGGAACGAAATCGAACCGCAGCGGCATCGGCGCCCGACTGAAGTGCGTAACCCATTCTCCGGGAGAATCGAAACCGCACCAGCAGATTGACGAAGTGCGCAGCGGCGGCGGCTATTTCTCGCAGAACGATTTGCGCGTCCACTTCGGAGTCGGGAAGGCGGAGAAAGTCGATGCGCTGGAAGTTCGTTGGCCTAGCGGGCAGATCGATACGCTGAAAGACATCAAGGTGAATCAACTGATTTACGTGAAGGAAGGCGAAGGAATCACGCGGACGGTCCAGTTTCCACCAACATCCAAAAAGAAATGAACCACAGAGGACACGGGTGACACACAAGGGTTATGAAATCCCTGTGTTCCTCGGTGTCCCCTGTTATTGGTTATTGCTTTTTGGCGTTACCTTCCACCGGAACTCCAGACCCCTCTCGCAGCGTGTGAATCTGATCCACCGGGAGATTCGAGAATCTCTCCGTCAAACCGCTGGGCCAGCGAACTTCCACCCACTCAATCTTCGCCACCGCACCGAGCCCGAAGTGCGGCCGCATATCGCTGTTTGAATCGAAGCTCGACCCGCTGCGCACCTCGTCGACGAGAATGCGCGCCGCTGTCTTCACGCGAATCCGAGCACCAATGCCGTCACGATTCGATTTCGTCCCGATGGTACGAATCGCAATCCAATGATTCGCACTTCGGACCTGATTCACCAGCAAGCTCGGAACAGAGTTCATGTTGCTGATCACGATTGAAATCCTGCCGTCGTTCCACAGATCTCCCACCGCAAGGCCGCGGGACGACGCAGCCGTCATAATCGCTGGCCCCGCCGACGCCGAGATATCGCTGAATGTTCCGTCCCCGTTGTTGTGATAAAGAATGCGCGGCTCTTTGAAGCTGCTCCCGAGATGCTGGCTGTCGACCTCAGGATAAACGTGACCGTTCACCAGAATTAGGTCGGGCCAGCCGTCGTTATCGACGTCGAAAAACATCGTGCCCCAGCCCAGATATTGCGTGTAGAGCCCAAGTCCCGCGGCAGAAGTTGCGTCAGTAAAAGTCCCGTCACCATTGTTCTTGTATAGCGTCGACGTATCGTCGGAAAAGTTCGTTTTGAAGATGTCGAGACGGCCGTCGCCGTTGTAATCGGCGATGGTCGATCCCATGCCCGCCTGTTCCCGCCCGTCTTCGTTAAACGCTGCGCCAGCCGTGACGGCCACATCGGTAAAAGTGCCGTCGTGATTATTGCGATAGAGAATGCTGGGCGTGCTATCGCAGGCAATGAAAATGTCGGGCCACCCGTCTTCATCGAAATCAAGTGTCGAAACACTGAAAGCATAATGGCCGTCGGTGCGGTCGATATGGGCCTTCGTCGTGACGTCTTCAAAGGTTCCATCGCCGCGGTTGTGATAGAGAATATTCTTGGCTCCGGCCAGTCCTCGCGGACCGCACATGACCGGAACTCCCTTCCAAATGCAGGTCGGACGGTCGCCCGGCGCAGGGGCGTTCGCTAGATTGAAATCAACATAGTTCGCCACGACGAGATCGAGATGCCCGTCGCGATCGTAGTCGATGAATGCACAGCCGGTCCCCCAGGCCTTGCCCGATCCCGCGACGCCAGCCTTCTCTGAGACTTCGGTGAAAACTCCGTGGTCGTTGTGGTAAAGGCGGTTCTTGCCGTAGTAGGTAACGTAGAGATCTTCCCATCCGTCATTGTCGTAGTCGCCGACGCAGACGCCTTGTCCCCACCCGGTCGCGGTGAGGCCGGCTTTTGCAGTCACATCGGTGAAAGTGCCGTCGTGATTGTTACGATAGAGTCGATTGCTGGGGGCTTGCCCCGCGGGAAATCCCTCAAGCCGCGTACCGTTCACCAGAAAAATATCGGGCCAGCCGTCGTTATCGTAGTCGAAGATCGCGACCCCGGTTCCTGTCGTCTCGATGATGTATTTCTTCGTCTCGATACCGCCGAAGATTTCCTGCGCGGTCAGGCCGGATTTCTCCGCAACGTCCGTAAAATTCGCAATGGCAGGGGCAGGCGGAGTGGCCGCGGTCTTTTGCTGCGCGTACAGCGGCAAGCAGAAAAGCAGCGAACAACCGCAGGCGAGCGCGCACAGAAGAAGATCACGCGCCAAAAACGAGACACTGTGAAATCGCATGGGCCCCAGTCGATGGTAGGGGCGGTCTCGGCGACGGTCAAGTTGTGGGCGCATCGGTTGATAGCCGACCGACAACAAAAAACGGCAGGGCCGACCCCCTGCCGTTCTGATCTTCAATCGTTTGCGTTTGGACTACTTCTTGTTCACCGATTTCTTGAGTTCGGCCCCAGGGGAAAACTTTGCGACTTTACGAGCAGCAATCTTGATGGTGGCGCCGGTTTGCGGGTTGCGCCCGTTCCGTGCCTTTCTTTGCGACACGGAGAACGTGCCGAAGCCTATCAACGCCACGCGATCTCCCTTACGAAGGGCGCCTGTAATGCTGTCTACCGCGGTATCGATAGCAGTGGTTGCTTGCGCTTTGCTGATTTCACACGCGCCTGCGATCTTGTCAACCAGATCCGCTTTATTCATAGTTTCTCCTCGCAGGTCTCGTTCATGCCCAGCCTACACCGGGAGGAAAACTGGCTCTGGCTGAGTTGGGAAACCTGACCGTTTCGTATTCTCCTCCCTCTGCGGCGAATGTCAACTGTGAAAATCCGCGCCGGAAGCCTGTTTCGCACCTCCAGGGCCCGGATTGGGGCTAGGCAAGCGGGTTTTGGGTTCTATCTGGCGGGTTTTCCTAAGCCCTCCACAGCCTGCGCGCTTCGTTCACAGGATGTACACAGGAGTACATGCTTTCCGGCTTGCGTAGACCCCGCCCTCGGGTGCAAAGTCGAAAGAGAACAATTCTCACAGAGGTGGATGTTGGCCGAGGTGATTAAGACCCAGGTGATTAAGACCCAGGTGATTAAGGTCCAGCCAATTAAGGCTCCCGCGGAAGTTTGCCCGCTTTGCGAAGGCACAGGTTGGAAGACGGTTCGCACCGGTTCTGATGCGCGCTCTGGTTCAAAGGGCGAGCGGCGCGTCACCCGCTGCGACTGCCGGTTGCGGGCGCGCGCGCAGACATTGTTGGAGACGGCCCGTGTCCCGCGGCGCTACGAGCACTGTGAACTCTCGAACTTTGATTTCGACGGCGCGTATCGTTCCCTGGCACCAGCTCGCATGGCGGCTTGTAAGTTCGTGGAAGAGTATCCCATCGACAAGACCGGGCTGCTCATAATTGGCACGATCGGCGTGGGCAAAACCCACTTGGCCGTTGGGATGATTAAGGAATTGGTCCTCGGAAAGGGGATCGCCTGCCTCTTCTACGATTACCGCGAGTTGCTAAAGGAGATCCAGAATTCGTACAACTCTTCCGTCAAGACAACAGAGCTCGACGTCCTTCGGCCGATTTTTGAAACGGAGGTTTTAGTGCTGGACGAACTGGGTGCTGTCAGGCCGACCGAATGGGTTTGGGACACCGTGAGTTTAATTCTTAACACCCGCTATAACGACAATCGCACGACAATTATCACGACAAACTATCCCAACCTTCCGGAGCGCGAGCGACTGGGAAGCAACGTAAGCAGCCGTAGTTCTGAAGCCGCGAAATATGCGGCTGAGAGAGAGACTCTAGGCGACCGGATTGGTGATCGGATGCGTTCTCGCCTCCACGAGATGTGCCGTATCGTCACGATGGAGGGACAGGATTATCGAGAGCGCGTGAAGAGCGCCAGTTTTCGCTGAGGTCCTCCGACTGCCCGTAGCATAGTTCGGCCTTCCCGACTATATCCGTGTGAATCCGTGCTGATCCGTGGCCCAAAGAAGTTCTCCGTGCCGGTGCCTCCGTCGTAAGAACTTGCTTACAATCAATCTGTGCTGACGGAGCGGCTCGAATTCGCGCCAGAGCGAGACGCGGAGGTCTTTGCAACAGTTCCCGCGGCTCCGGCTGTATTTCTGTTGCGCGGCGAGGACTCACAGGCCGAGCCATACGTTAGCAAAACCGCCAATCTACGGCGCCGCTTGCAACGCCTGCTCGGGCCCGTCGAGGAGCGCACGAAAAAGCTCAACCTGCGCGATCGCGTGCGCTCGATCGAATATTCACCGACCGGATCTGACTTCGAGTCTGGATTCCTTCTTTACTCAGTTCTGCGCGAGGCATTTCCGAAAACGTATTCCGCCCGGATGCGGTTTCGCTTCGCGCCGTTCGTGAAGATGCATCTCGAAAATGAATACCCTCGCGCCTCGATCACCACGCGCCTCGGCCGGCTGAGCGGGGGCAATGTTTACTACGGACCGTTCGTCTCGCGCGTTGCTGCCGAGAAGTTCATGAACGACTCGCTGGATTTCTTCAAGATGCGCCGCTGCGTCGATGACTTGCATCCCGATCCGAAGTTCCCCGGCTGTATTTATTCCGAAATGAAAATGTGCTTGGCGCCGTGCTTCAAGGGATGCACGGACGCGGAATACGCCATAGAAGTGAACCGCGTGCAGGCCTATTTCGATTCTGGAGGAGACTCGCTGCTGCGCGAATTTTCGGCGGAACGCGAAGCCGCGTCGGCCAACCTGGCCTTCGAAGACGCGGCGGCAATTCACGCGCGCGTGGAAAAACTCAAGCCTGTCGTCGGCCAGCTTCCCGAGATCGTGCAACGCCTCGACATGCTTTCGGCGCTAATGATTCAACCGAGCCATAGCGCCGGATCGGTCGCGCTCTTCCGAATCGACGCGGGGCGAATCTTCGCCCCGATTCCTTTCTGCATCGAGGCCACCGAGCACGCAAAATCGCAATCGATGGAGGCGCGCGTGCAGGAAGCTCTGCGCGCTTTCGAGTCCTCGAAAGCGAGATCCGCTCTGGAAACGATGGAGCACGTCGCTCTGCTCAAACGCTGGTACTACCGCGGAAGCCGGGCCGGAGAAATCTTTTTCGCCGACTCCAAGGGTGAACTACCCATGCGCCGCGTCGTCCGTGGCATCTCGCGCGTGTTTCGCGGAGAGAAGCCGGAGTCGGAAACCAGCGAACTTCCAGGACGAAACCCTTAACCACAGAGGACACAGAGAAATCCTCCGCGTCCTCTGTGTCCCCTGTGGTTGAAGCTTTCTTTCGGCGCGCACGAATACCGTCACCGCGGCGCCGCTTGGGTCCATCCAAACCAGCGCCGTCCCGTCCACCGCACCACGCGCCAGCTAATCACGATTCCCGCCAATATCGTCCCCATCCACAGCAGCACGGAGGGCAGATAGACCAGAAACGCCAGCATCGAAGTCGCATAAGTCGCCAGACTTTCCAGTCCATCCCGCAGCGCGAGTTTCAGCTGGTACCCCGGCCGCCAGTTCAGCCCGAAGACTTCCGCTTCCGCCTCCGTTCTGAGGCAGATCGTGAGAGCCACAGTATCGATCTGCTGCGACAATGCGTTGAACTCCGCCTGCTGCTGCTCAATCTGTCCGCGAACCTCGCTCAACCGTTCGCTGACGAGGAGCATGTCTTTCACCGTGTTCGCCTGCTTCAGGATGGTCAGATATTGCATTTCTTCGGCGTGCAGATTGCGAAGGCTCGCGTCCTGATCGACATACTGCCGCGTCACGTCCTGTGCGTCGATTTTTTCGTTCTCGACGCGCAGACCAAGCTTACGGATCTCCGCTCGCGCTTCTTCGAACCGTGCCGCTGGCACGCGGATCGTCAGCGTTTCCGCAGTGGCGCTTTGTCCCCCACCCTGGGCACTCACAAGATACCCGCCCATTTTTTCCGCCATTGCGGTTAGCTGATCCGCAACCTCCGACGGATGCTGCACCACCATTTCCATCGAACCTGTGCGGATGATTTTGCGTCCGGCGGAAGCATCAGTCGCGACCGACTGCAGTTTCGCGGCCACCTTATCGGCTTCTCCCGCCTGCGCCAGGATTGCACTCTGCGGGCTGGCCGGTGCCGCGTAGAAGGCCGAAGGTTCTGCAGTACTCGCCCGAGGCGTAGAGCTAGCAATCTGCGTTGCGAAATCCTGAACCTTTTCCCTATGCAACCCGGGGAAGGCCACCGCGCCGCAAATCAAAAGAACTCCGCCGATCGCCGCAGCCCACAGCCACTGCTTTTTGATCTCTCCGAATGACTCCGCCGAAGTTGACATGTTTGAAATCCCCCGCAGAGAGAACGGAAAGGCAGATTCAGCTTGCGCCTGATTTTGCGATCTCAGGCCGTCTACGTCCAACCCGGAGTGGCACGATAGCGACATTGACGGAACCGCGATTGGCCCTTAAGATGGCTGCGCTCCAGTGGCCGCCCGAAGCGCGGCCTCTGGCCCGCTACTCGTCATTGGTGGATTACTGTGGTCCACCAAACTTGCTCTGGCAATCATGATCGGTCAAACCGTCTCCCACTACCGGATCATCGAACTTCTCGGCGGCGGCGGAATGGGAGTCGTTTATAAGGCCGAAGACACGCTGCTCGGCCGTTTCGTCGCACTGAAGTTTCTTCCCGACGACGCCTCGCAGGATCCGCAGGCCCTTGAGCGCTTTCGTCGCGAGGCGCGCGCTGCGTCTTCCCTGAACCATCCCAACATCTGCACGATTCACGAGATTGGCCAGCACGAAGGACATCTGTTCATTGTGATGGAGTGCCTGACCGGCCAGACCTTGAAGCACCTCATCGACGGACGTCCGATGGAGCAAGAGCGTCTGCTGACCCTGTCGATTGAAGTGGCCGACGCGCTCGACGCGGCTCACTCGAAGGGCATCGTGCACCGCGACATCAAGCCGGCGAATATCTTCGTTACCGACCGTGGGCACGCCAAGATTCTCGACTTCGGCCTGGCGAAGATTTCCCGCGCCGCTCGCCCCACCAGCGGTGACTCGCAGACCATCGCCGACGCCAATAGCCTCGAACTCACCAGCCCTGGAACTGCCGTCGGCACCGTCGCCTACATGTCGCCCGAGCAATTGCGGGGCAAGGATCTCGACGGACGCACCGATCTTTTCTCGTTCGGCGTGGTGCTCTATGAAATGGCCACCGGAGTTTTGCCATTCCGCGGCGAAACGTCGCCCGTCATCACCGAAGCGATTCTGAATCGTGCGCCCACCGCGGCTATCCGTCTGAATCCGGAGCTTCCGCCGAAGCTCGAAGAGACCATCAGCAAGGCGCTGGAAAAAGATCGCGAGATGCGCTGCCAGACAGCCGCCGAAATGCGCGCGGACTTGAAGCGCATCAAACGATCCATCGATTCGTCGCGCACGGGAGTGGTCACCGAGGATTCGGCTCCGGTTCCGAGCATGCCCGCAAAAGCCGCGCCCCAGGCCGAGACTCGCCGAAGCTTCATGTGGCCGCTACTCGCGGCCTGCGTACTGGTTGCGTTGGCGGCTGGGCTTTACGCAGGCAAACAAATATTCTCCGCCGCGCCGCTGACGCCACCAACGTATCGCCAACTTACATTCCGCCGTGGCAGCATTCGGTCTGCGCGCTTTGCTCCTGACGGACAGACCATTCTCTATAGCGCCGCATGGCAGGGCAGTCCCGTTGACGTTTTCACCGCGCGCCCCGAAGCGCCTGAGGCGCGGTCGATGGGCCTGAGCCGCACTCAGCTTGCGTCGGTATCTTCGGCTTCAGAAATGGCGGTCCTGCTCAACAGCAAAGCCATCGGAACGTGGGTGAATATGGGCACGCTGGCGCGCGCCCCGCTGGTGGGCGGCGCGCCTCGCGAAGTGCTCGAGCACGTGCAGTGGGCCGACTGGTCGGCAGACGGCACGAACCTGGTTGTGGTGCGTGACTTCGGCGGGCGCAACCGCCTCGAATATCCCATCGGAAAGCCGCTTTACGAAACTGGCGGCTGGATCGGCCATCCCCGCTTTTCTCCTAAAGGAGATCTCATCGCCTTCATCGACCATCCGGTGCAAGGTGACGACAGCGGCTCGCTCGCGGTCATCGATCTCAACGGCAACAAGAAAACGCTCTCGGGAGAATGGTTCACCATTCAAGGTGTGGCGTGGTCTCCGGACGGCAAGGAGATCTGGTTCACCGCCAGCAAATCCGGCGTGGACCGCACCCTCTACGCCACTACACTCGACGGCAAAGAGCGCATGGTGCTGCGTCTCCCTGGCGCGGTCATGATCTTCGATATCTTCAAAGACGGCCGTGTTCTGCTGATGCGCGCCAGTTGGCGGCGCGAACTGGTCGGCATGACCGCCGACGACGCGAAGCAGCACGATCTCTCTTGGCTGGACTATACGTATCCGGCGGATATTTCGGCGGATGGAAAGACTCTGCTCTTCGATGAGGAGGGCGGCGGCGGATCGCTCGATTACTCGAAGTCTGGAGGGCTGTCGTACGCGGTCTACATTCGCAAAACCGACGGTTCACCCGCCGTCCTGCTGGGCGAAGGCGGCGCCGTGTCTTTGTCTCCAGACGGCAAGTGGGTGGTCGCCCAGAGTCAGGACACGCCCTCGCAGCTCAAGCTTCTGACCACCGGCGCCGGCGAGCCGAAGGATCTGACGAAAGACAATATCAACCATTCCTGGGCGCATTGGTTTCCCGACGGAAAGCGTCTTCTGTTTTCTGGGAATGAACCGGGCAAAGGTGTGAAGCTCTATGTCTTCGATATCGCGTCTGGCAAGAGCCAGCCGATCTCTGCGGAAGGCGTGAATGGCACATCCTTCGTCATCTCTCCCGACTCGCAGATGATCGCCGGAATCGGTCCCGACCAGAAGGGCTATCTCTATCCCGTCAACGGGGGCGAACCGCGCGCCATTCCAGGCTTTAACTCAGGAGAGCAGCCGATCACTTTCAGCAGCGATAACAAGTCGCTGTATGTTTACCAGCCCGGCGAATTGCCGGCCCGCGTAGACCGCCTCGACTTGCAAACCGGCAAGCGCTCTCTCTGGAAAGAACTGATTCCCTCCGACCCCGCCGGCGTCGAAACCATCGGCCCAATTCTCATGACACCCGACGCAAAGACCTGCATCTTCGGATATCACCGCATGCTCGCGGATTTGTATCTTGTGGAAGGATTGAAATAGAAAACGGGCGACCCAGAAGGCCGCCCGCTAGAAGTTCTCTGTTGCTTCTATCCGCGTAAATCCGTGAAGATCCGTGGCGAAAGGTGTTTAGATGTCCAGGTTCTTCACGTCCAGTGCGTTCTCTTCAATGAACTTGCGGCGCGCTTCGACGTCCTCACCCATTAGCGTGGTGAAGATCGTCTCGCACTCAGCAATATCTTCGAGTCTCACCGAGAGCAGCGTGCGCCGCTCCGGATCCATCGTGGTCTCCCAAAGCTGCGGCGCAGTCATTTCTCCCAGGCCTTTATAACGTTGGATGGTGAATTCCTTTCGTCCCTCGTTGATGACGAAGTCGCGCAGATCGCGGACGTTCGTCTTCTCGACGACCTCGATGTCGGCCTTGCGCTTGGCCGGCTTTGCCGCTTTCTTCTCGGCCTTCTCGTCGTCGGCAGCGGTCTCGCCCTCCGCGGCCTCGCCATTGTTGCTCGCCGGAGTCGCCTTCACCAGCGTCTCGACCACGAACGGCGGCTGCATATATGGCTCGATCTGCTTGTACTTCGCGATCAGCTGGCGGCACTCCGCGCTCGATGCCAACTCCCAGTTGATGACGTGTTCTGCGCCGTGTTTGTTAACGAAGCTCACTTCCCACAAATTGTGCTCTTCGTCGAAGCGTGACTCCACGCTCTTGAAGCCATGTTCCTTCTCCAGCTTCTTGAGTTCCTTTTCCAACCGCTCGATCTTCTTCGGCGGGGCTTTTTTCTCGCCCTCGAAGTCCGTGCGCTTGGCCAGGTCGAGCTTTGGTACGAGCTCAGTCACTCGCTCGTTGCGCACGCGCTTGTCGAGCTTGTCGAAGAATCCCAGATACTCGTCGAGCACGGTCATAAATCGCGCAAGATCCTTGCCCTCGACCTTAGCTGCACCCTCGCCGTAACGAACGCTGAGCCCGTCGGCCGCGCGCTTCACCATGACTTTCACGAATTCGCGTTCGTCCTTGATGTACTGCTGCGACTTGCCCTTTTTCAGTGAGAACAGCGGCGGCTGAGCGATGAACACGTTGCCGCGCTTGATCAGATCCTGCATATGCCGGAAGAAGAACGTCAGCAGCAACGTACGAATGTGGCTGCCGTCAACGTCGGCGTCGGTCATCAGGATGATCTTGCCGTACCGAACCTTCGTCGGATCGAAATCCTCTTTCGAGATGCCCGTGCCGAGCGCCGTGATCATCGCGCGAATTTCCTCGTGCGCCAGCATTTTGTCGTAGCGAGCTTTTTCGACGTTGAGGATTTTTCCTTTCAGCGGCAGAATCGCCTGAAACCGGCGATCGCGGCCCTGCTTTGCGGTGCCGCCTGCCGACTCGCCCTCGACCAGAAACAATTCACAGCGGTTCGGATCGCGCTCGGAGCAGTCCGCGAGCTTTCCGGGCAACCCGCCGGAATCAAGCGCTCCCTTGCGCCGCGTCAAATCGCGCGCCTTGCGGGCCGCCTCGCGAGCCCGCGCTGCGTCTACCGCTTTATTGATAATTTTCTTGGCGACGGCCGAGTTCTGCTCGAAGAACGCTCCCAGACGCTCGTTCACGAACGCGGTCACAATTCCCGCAATATCGGAATTCAGTTTTCCTTTGGTCTGTCCTTCAAACTGCGGCTGTGGCAGCTTCACGCTGATCACCGCGACCAGACCTTCGCGCACGTCATCGCCGGTCAAGTTCTCTTTGATGTCTTTGAACAGTCCCATCTGCTGTCCCGCATAGTTGATGGTGCGGGTCAGAGCTGTGCGGAAGCCGGAGAGATGCGTACCACCATCAACGGTGTTGATGTTGTTCGCGAAGCTGAACACCGACTCCGAGTACGCGTCGTTGTACTGCAGACCGATTTCCATTACGACGCCGCTGCGGTCCGCTTCCATGTAGATCGGCTTGTCGTGCAGCACCTGCTTGCCTCGATTCAGGTGCTTGATGAACTCAGCGATTCCGCCGTTGTACTTGAAGTCGGAATGCTTCGCTTCACCCGTCTTCGAGTCGGTCGCGCGTTCGTCAGTCAGCGTGATCTGCAGTCCCTTGTTTAGGAAGGCCAACTCACGCAGCCGCTGCGCCAGTGTGTCGTAGTTGTATTCGGTGAAAGTAAAAATCTCGCGGTCGGGCAGGAAGTGAACCTTGGTTCCGGTCTTCACCTTAGCCACGCCAGTCTTCTTCAGCTTGCTGGTCGGATCGCCCTTGGAATACGTCTGCTGCCACGTCGCGCCGTCGCGCCAGATCTCGAGTTCGAGTTCCTCGCTGAGTGCGTTGACGACCGACACGCCAACCCCGTGCAATCCGCCGGAAACTTTGTAGGTCGACGAATCGAATTTCCCGCCGGCATTCAGCTTGGTCATGACGACTTCTGCCGCGGAAATCTTTTCGCCTTCGATTTCCATGTCGTCCACCGGAATGCCGCGGCCGTCATCAACTACCGTGATGGAGTTGTCGAGGTGAATCGTGACTTCAATCTTGGTCGCGAATCCCGCGAGCGCTTCGTCTACCGAATTGTCGACGACTTCGTACACCAGGTGATGGAGTCCGACCTCGCCCGTCGACCCGATGTACATAGCGGGCCGCTTGCGGACGTGCTCCATCCCGCTGAGCACTTTGATGGAATCGGCGTTGTAGTCGCTGCTGCTTCCGTTGCCGCCGTTCCGTCCTTCGCTCGTGCTGATGGGAGTCACCTTGCCGTTTTTTGTTTTGGCGTCGACGATGGGAGTATTGATCTCTTTGGTGGCCATTCCGCTCCGCGAAAATGTCCCGAATTTTCCGTTGAACTGGTCCTGCTAATACCTGGAATCGGCTGGAAATTTCGCCCCGAGATGACCGCCTCGAAGCCTCGCATAAAAAGACTTCAAGTTATTGAAATTCCTAATACTTAGGGTCATCTTGCAACTGTAAAGATTATATCACAAATCTTTGATTTCTCAGCCCTCGGCGAGCGCCGAATCGACTGAGTAACAGGCCTGTTTGTGGGCGCCAAGAAGGAGCGGGATTCCCGCCCCGGCGAGGCTGGAGATGTTGTTATGGCCGACGCATGCGAGGCCGAGACGCCCTTGCGACGGCCGGCAAGATGCCGGCGCTACAAAACAAAAGGGCGGCCATTGGCCGCCCTCAAAACTGACCACTGATCACTACCCACTGCTTTACGCTGTAGCCGGCCGTTCCCCGCCCTTAGCGCGTCCCGGCTGCAGTTCCGGTTTGATCACGTGCTGCACTCCATCGTCCTTCGACGTCGGTGGCGGCTGGATCGGCGGCAGCTCCTGGCCCTCGACGAGCATCTTGATCTCGTTCGCGTCGAGAACTTCGCGTTCAATCAAAGCTCGGGCAATGCGCTCGAGCACGTCGCGATTGTCGGAGATGACCTGCTTAGCCGTGGTGTAACCGGCGTTTACAAGCTTGCGGACTTCCTGATCGATCTTAATGGCCGTGTCTTCGCTGTAATCGCGATGCTGCGCAATCTCGCGGCCCAGGAAAATCTGCTCCTCCTTCTTCCCGAAGGTCATGGGACCAAGATCGCTCATGCCCCATTCGCAGACCATTTTGCGCGCCATTTCGGTGGCTCGCTCAATGTCGTTACCGGCGCCCGTGCTCAACACATTCAGGAACAGCTCCTCCGCGATGCGTCCACCCATCAGGATGGCGATCTCGGTCTCGAGATAGTTCTTGTAGTAGTTGTGCCGGTCATCGGTGGGCAACTGCATGGTGACGCCCAACGCCATTCCGCGCGGAATAATCGTGACCTTGTGTAGAGGATCGGAGTTCGGCATCTTTGCCGCCACCAGCGCGTGTCCCGCCTCGTGGTAGGCCGTGTTCTTTTTCTCGGCATCGGTGAGCAGCAGCGACTTGCGCTCGACGCCCATCAGAACCTTATCCTTCGCAACTTCGAAGTCGTATTGCAGAACGGCTTTGCGATTCTGACGCGCTGCAGCCAGCGCAGCTTCATTCACCATGTTGGCCAGGTCGGCGCCGGAGAATCCCGGAGTTCCGCGAGCCAGCACAGAGAGATCAACATCCTCGGCAAGAGGAATCTTGCGTGTGTGTACGCGGAGAATCTCTTCGCGTCCGCGCACATCCGGACGGCTCACCACCACCCGCCGGTCAAAGCGCCCGGGCCGCAGCAGCGCCGGATCGAGCACATCGGGACGGTTCGTCGCCGCCATCAAGATGACGCCTTCATTCGACTCAAAGCCGTCCATCTCGACCAGCAACTGGTTCAAAGTCTGTTCGCGCTCGTCGTGCCCGCCGCCGAGGCCCGCGCCACGATGACGTCCCACCGCGTCGATTTCGTCAATAAAGATAATGCAGGGAGCATTCTTCTTGCCCTGTTCAAAAAGATCGCGCACGCGGCTCGCGCCGACGCCAACGAACATCTCCACAAAGTCCGAGCCTGAAATCGAGAAGAACGGAACGTTCGCCTCGCCCGCAACCGCGCGGGCCAACAACGTCTTGCCTGTCCCTGGAGGCCCAACCAGCAGCACTCCCTTCGGAATGCGTCCGCCGAGCTTCTGGAATTTCTGCGCCTCGCGCAGGAATTCGATAATCTCCCGCAGCTCTTCCTTCGCCTCTTCCACGCCTGCCACGTCTTTGAACGTGACCTTCTTCTGCTGCATCGAGAGCAGTCGCGCCCGGCTCTTGCCGAACGACAACGCCTTATTCCCGCCGGTCTGCATCTGCCTGATCATGAAGAACCACAGCGCGCCCAGAAGAATCAGCGGAGCCCATGTGCCCAGCAACTGCAACGGCAGGCTTCCACTGTTGGCGTCGTGGAACGACATGCTCACGCCCTTGTCGCGCAGGGTCTTGATCATGTCGGGATAGTTCGATGGAGCAATAGTATGGAAGGTCGTGTTGTCGTGATACTTTCCCTTGACCTGCATGCCATCGACGGTAACTTCCGCCACCTTGCCCTGGTCGACGTCACTCAAGAACTGGGAAAAGTTCACATCTCGATCTTTCTGACCGTCGCGCGAATTCTTGACCACTTCCCAGAGAAGTAACGCGGATACCCCGATCAGCAACCAGAACAGTACCGTCTTTACAGTTGAGTTCACCTAGACGACTCCTAAATGCGAAACGGGCAGCCGCGTACACCGACCCCCGACGCTCCTAACGCTATTAGATGCTCTTGCGCGAATTTCGATGGCGAAATCCCTAACGCCTTATTCTACCTTTTCCCGGCCAAAAAGGCGCGTCTGTAAGGTTATAACCTAAGTCACGGCGGGTCTTGGATTTGCCGCCGCCAGAAAGGGCAGGTTCCGGCTGGTCTGTTCAACCTCGCCTAAACCGTATCCCACCAGAAAAGTCTCGTCGACGAGGAAACCAAAATAATCCGGCTGCAAGGGCACGCGCCGCGCCGATTGCCGGTCGAGCAGCGTCACCAGTTTCACCGAAGCCGCTCCCCGCGACCGCAGATCACTCATCAGAAACTCGCTGGTGACTCCGGAATGAACCAGCCCTTCCACCAGCAGAATGTGCTGTCCGCGAATGTCAGGCTCGTGGCTGAAAAAAATCTCCATGACCTCGTTGGCCGACTCCGCCTGCGTCTTGCTGTACTTGGGCTTGATGAACTGGCACACCACCGGCACCTCGAGCGCTCGCACCAGGTCGGCCTGAAACATGAACGCATTTTCCAGAACCGCCAGCATCTGGATCGTCTGCCCCTTGTAGTCGTCAGAGATTTGCCGTCCCAGTTCCTTCACCCGCTTCTGGATCTGCTCGGTGCTGATGACCGGGCGAGGGGGCTCGACTCTCGATGCATTCATGAAGTTGTGTGCCTCCCGCGTTCAGATGGTGTCACGCTCGACCGCCGTCCTGAGCGAAGCCGAAGGGATCTTAGTCACTTCGCCAGTTCCGTGGTCGCCGGCGCGTCCAGAATCAGAATAGCTTCCCCGCCGGCTTTCGCCCGAAATTTCGCAGGAACGCGAAACCCTCGCAGCCATACGATCTGATCTCCGCTCACGACGACTGGCCAAAACCTGCGCTCCGGTTGCGCCACGTGCCGCTCCTGCAACAGTTCCTTGATCTTCTTGGGAGACTTCGTATGAGCCGGCCAGAACCGATCTCCCGGACGCCAGTTCCGCACCCTTAACGGTCCGGGCAACGACTCGGCATCGAGGAGGTGCTCAGGATTATACCCCGCATCCGGAGTAATGCGCTGCGCTTCGACCACCAAGCCAGCCTCAACGACAGCAACTGGGACGGACAACGGCAGTTCATATTCGTAATCCTGCAGCGGCGACGGGTCGCGTAAATCGGGAGTCACAAAAGCCAGTTCCTCGGGCTCTCTTAGCGCCTTCCATCCCAACGGCAGAGAGAGTTCCTTGCCCGACCCATCTTCGCCAGCAAAGCGCAGAATCTCTTCCACGTGTTTGAACTCCAGGGGAATCCCGGCACGCTCGCCGATAGCTTTGACCAGCCGTCGCTGCACGGCCGCCGGTTCGCTAAGAAGCCAAGCCCGGCTCACTGAAGCATTCGCCACGAGCCAAGAGGCGTCATCGATGCGTGATTGCAGATCGGAATCTGCATCCGGGTGCCCCATTTCTCGCGCGTCGTTTGCGCGAGAAGTGGGGGTTTTGACAGACGCCGATTCCGCAGAACTGATTCCGCTCATGCCGATCTGAACCAGTCCCTCCCCACCCGATTTTCCACGAGCCCACTCCGGCTCCGACCAATGAACCGTCGTCCCCATCCAACCCGCGACTTCGTTGTCCCAGTAGTCTTCCTCCCCGCGCGCAATCTCGGCCAACTCCGCGAGATTCTCGGCGACGGCAGGATTGAATTCCTTCTCCAGCAGCGGAACGATCAGTTTGCGCACGCGATTGCGAGTGAAGCTGTCGTCGGCGTTGGTCGAATCCTCACGCCAAGTCTGCCCGATGTCTTTGAGATACTGCTCCAGTTCGCGCCGGCGAACCGCGAGCAGGGGCCGAACAATCTCGCCGCAGATTTCCCCGTCTTCGTCCTCGACCAAAAGCCGCGGATGAATCCCGCCCAGCCCCCGCAAGCCCGCCCCGCGAACCACCCGCATGAGCACAGTCTCAGCCTGATCATCAAGCGTGTGCCCGGTAACGATCTTGCTTATGCACCTTGAGGTGCGCTCTACATCCCCGTGGAAGAGCGGCCCTTCAGGGCCGCGTAAAGGCATGCTCATAGGATCGGGCTTTAGCCCCTGAGGGTCGCCGCTACCATCTTCGCCGAGAAGATGGTGGAAGAATCCATACCGCAATTCCCGCGCAGCCGTCTCCAAGCTGACATGATCGTCCGCCGCGTGCTGCGCCACATCGTCGCCGTCAACGTAAAACTCCAAATCGTGCGCGCGAGCCAACGTCGCCACGAATTCCTCATCCGCGTCCGACTCCGCCCCACGCAGCTTGTGATTGAAGTGAACAACCGAAAGGACAATCCCCAACTCGCCCCGCAACTCCAGCAGCACGCGCAAGAGCGCCACCGAATCAATCCCGCCAGAAACGGCCACACCAACGCGATCCCCAGCCCTCAGCAGTTCCTCCCGCCGAATATGAGAAACCACGCGCTGCGCCAGGGAATGCACGGGAACATGGTACCGCAGCGCCATCGGGAATCCGCCAGCGACAGAATGACAATTAGTGATAGTTGAAGATGAATCCCGCACTTCGGTTGAAATCTTCGTAGAACAACCGATATCCGCCCTTGTTGTACGCATCTATTGAGAACAGGACTTCAGATTTCCCGTCGTTGTCGTAGTCGCCGGCATCGACCAGCCACATGTCAGACGCCAGGAACCTCGCCGCTCCTGATGGTTCAATAACGTACCATTGACCGTGATATTCGTCCTGCGAACCCTGCTCCCCGTCGCAAGCGTTTCCCGTCAAATTCAGTTCGACGAGTGACCAGTTATCCTTCGACGCGTACGCCTTGGCTACTTCAATGTCTTCATCCCGATACTTCCGGGGCCTGGGGATGTTTTCTTCTGGGTTCCTGCAATTCGTAGCCTTAGGGGAACTTGATTCGGAACTGCTGGCGTGCGGCGGCAATCAACTCTTGCGAGAGCTGCGCGCGTTTCCATTGCTCCGGATCGGAGACATTTGGCTCAGATATAGCGACAAGAGGCCGGTAGACTGGCGCGTGCTGAAAACCGGAGTAATTAACCGACTTCTTTCCAACTGTTGGGACCGGAGTTTGGCCGGTAATGTCTTCGATCCCAATCTCGGAATAGAACTTGAAATGTGAGGGGGCGCGAGAGGTTATCGTGCCCAAGTTCCGTCCATCAAATGCGATGGTCCATGTCATCTCCTTGGGATAAAAACTCGGGAGAATCTCAAGGTCGCGATAGCTCTTGGTTTTGGTGGGGAAAGCTTTCCAGTCACCGCCGACTTTCTTGAAAATGGCGCGGACTGCCCGAAAGTCGGGCCGACCGACATATCTTCCAGGGATGTCTTCCAATACTCCTAGAACCACGGCACGCGGAGGCACGTTTGTCGCAGTCGGCTCTTGCGCTCTCGCAGGCGCGACCGACAATGCGATAGAAATCAATAGACTGACTTGAACCTTTAGGGCCAGTAAGCGAGCCACACTACACTCCATGTCACACGCCCGCCCCCTTTTCCGCGATCAGCTTCCGAATCTTCTCCACGAACTCTGCGGCCGGCATGTCCTCGGTCTTCTCTTTACCGCGTGAGCGCACGTTCACCTTTCCCGCCTCAGCCTCCTTATCGCCGACGACGAGCAGGAACGGCACCTTCTGCATGGCATGCTCGCGGATCTTCGCGTTCATCTTCTCGTTGCGCGCATCGACCTCGACGCGCACTCCGATCGCCTTCAGCTGCGCCGCGACCTTGTTTGCGTACTCCGCATGCCGCTCGCTGATCGGAATCATCACCGCCTGCACTGGCGACAGCCACACCGGAAATGCGCCCGCATAGTGCTCCAGCAGCACGCCGAAGAAGCGCTCCACCGACCCGAACAACGCGCGATGCACCATCACCGGCTGCTTGCGTGACCCATCCTCGGCAACGTATTCAAGGCCGAAGCGTTGCGGAAGGTTGAAGTCGACCTGCACCGTCGAGAGTTGCCACAATCGCCCGATTGCGTCGACCAGCTTGATATCGATCTTCGGCCCATAAAACGCCGCTTCGCCCGGAATGGTCTTGTACTCAACATTCTTGCGCTTCAACACATTTTCAAGCGATTGGATGGCGTGGACCCATTGCTCTTCGCTGCCCACAAAATTCTTGCGATCATCCGGATTCCAGGTCGAAAGTTCAGTTTGGAATTTCTCGAAGCCAAAATCCTTCAGCACGTCCAGTGCAAAATCCAGGCAACCGCCAACCTCGTCCTCAACCTGCTCGGGCGTGCAGAAGATGTGCGAGTCGTCCTGCGTAAAACCCCTAACCCTCAATAGCCCGTGCATCACGCCCGAACGTTCGTACCGGTACACTGTGCCCAGCTCGCCCAGCCGCACCGGCAAGTCGCGATATGACTTCAGCGAATCTTTGTAGATCAGAATGTGGCCGGGACAGTTCATCGGCTTCAGCCGATATTCCGCGTCGTCGAGCTCCATCGCGTCAAACATGTTTTGCGAGTAGTAGCCCTCGTGCCCCGACGTAAAGAACAGCTGCCGCCGCGCCACATGCGGCGTGTACACCAGCGAGTAGCCGCGCTTCAGGTACTGCTCGCGCATCCAGTCTTCCATCTCCTTGCGGATGATCCCGCCCTTGGGATGCCAGAAGATCAGCCCCGGCCCCGCCAGTTCCTGAATCGAAAACAGATCAAGCTGCTTGCCCAGCACGCGATGGTCGCGCTTCTTAGCCTCTTCGACCTGGTTGAGATAGTTGTCGAGATCTTTCTTCGAGAAAAACGACGTCCCGTAAATCCGCTGCAGCTGCGGATTCTTCTCATCTCCCAGCCAGTACGCGCCCGCTATGTTGAGCAGCTTGAACGCCTTGATCTTCCCCGTCGACGGGATGTGCGGACCGCGGCAGAAGTCGGTGAACTTACCCGTGCGGTAAATCGAAATCTTTTCATCGGGCTTGGTGAACTGCTCGACGAAATGACACTTCATGAAGTCGCCATCTTTTTTGAACTCGGCCAGCCCCTGCTCCCGTGGCACGAACTCGCGCGCATAAGGAATGTTCTGCTGCACCAGCTCCTGCATCTTCTTTTCGATCTTTTCGAGATCCTCCGGCGTGAAGGCCGTCGGACGATAAAAATCGTAGAAGAATCCGCTCTCCGTCGCAGGCCCGTGACCCAGCTTCGTTTCAGGAAAAAGCTCGAGCACCGCCGCCGCCAGCAAGTGCGCCGACGAATGCCGGTAAACTTCCAGCGCCTCGGGATCCGTGTCTTTCAAAAGACGAAGATCAGTATCCTTCTCAAGCGGCCGCGCAAGGTCGATGAGGTCGCCATTGGTTTTCGCCACCAGCACTGCATCGGCCAGACGTGGGCTGATGGACTTCGCAATGTCAAGCGCGGTCGTGCCTTTAGGAACTTCCTTCACGCTCCCATCCGGGAGTTTCACATGAATGCTGTCTGCCATAGTTTGGAACCTGCAGGAATACTGAACCCTTGAGTCTAAAGAAGGGCACTGAGGGGGTCAAACGACGTGTGGGGACGGACGGGCGAAGAAAACCGGCTGTGGCCTCTGTCGCCAGGTGGCGATCCGCTACGTGATGAGTGTTCCTGCAGGAACACATCGTCATGACAGAATGGGCTGTACACTTGCGTGATGACACGCAAACCTAAGAAAAGAAAAGGGGAGAGCAGCTCTATGGGACACTCCCTGGTTTTCCGGCTATGCTGCGAATCTTCATCCAAGAAATGTGCTTGGGAAGAATCGCCTAGGGCTCCAGTGCGGCGAATCTTAGTGCGCCACATCCTTCACGTGGGTTGCGATCCACCACTGATTGCCGAACGCATCGGTCACGGCGCCCACGCGATCGCCGTAGGGCTGATCCGCAGGCTCCTGCATCGACTTCGCCCCGCCGCCAGCGCTGTCCGATAAACGTCATCGACATTCGGCACATACAGATAGAACATAGACTTCATGGGCTGATACGGCCCCTGCGCCTCGCCCATCTCCAGGTGTGAGTCGCCAATCTCGATCGTCATGTGATGGACCACACCGTCCGGCGATGTGTACCGCCCCAAGTCTCTTGCCCCGAAGGCGCGCTTCAGGAAGTTCATCACCGGTTCCACTCGCAGCGGGTGCAAATATGGCTGGATCGCTGGCGCGCCCTCCGACTTGTAGCCGCTCGCCTTAGCGGTCGCGATGTACCAGTGATTACCCGCCGCATCGATCACGCCAGCAGAGCGTTCGCCGTAGAACTGGTCGGCGGGCTCAGTGATCGACTTGCCGCCCGCTTCCAACGCACGCTGGTAGGCCGCATCGCAATCCCGAACATAAACGTGAAATGCGCCCAGCATCGGCTCGCCCTTCCACGCCAGCCCTGCGCCTCCACCGCCGATCATCAGCATCGAGTCTTCGACGCGAACTTCGCAGTGATAGCCGCCTGCTGAGCCGACAGCGCGGAAAGTCTCCTCACCATCAAACGTCTTCTTCACGAAATCGATCACTGCATTCGCATCTTGCGCCACCAGGTACGGCGTCACCATGCGATAGCCCTTCGGAACCGGGCTCACGCCTTTCTTCTCTTCCGGCATCGCGTCGCCGGCGGGGCCGCCGGTCATACTCTTCATGCGCCGGTGCATCTCCTCAACCGACATTTCCTCTTTCACCGTGATGACGCTCCACGTGTATCCGAACGGATCGGTCAGCAGCACATCGCGATGTCCGTAGAACTGGTCCTGCAGCGGACGCTTCACTGTCATGCCCTCCTCCACGGCGCGCTTCGCGAAGGCATCCACGTCGGGGACCTGAATGGTCATCCACACTGGCGAGTTCCCCAGCGTCTCGGCGCTGAAGCGGTTCCCCTCGGGCCACTCCCCAGTGATGTTGACGCTCGAGTCGCCGATCTTCATTTCAGCGTGCGGGATTTGCCCTCCAACCTCAAAGCGGAAGGTTTCTTTCGCACCCAAAGCGCGCGTGTAAAACTCAATCGCTTTCGCGGGATCTCGGAACGCCAACCTCGGACTTGCACTCACGCGAACGGCTGCGACAAGCTCGGCAATGGTGGACATACGCTTCTTTCCTCCCAATTCAGATTTCAATCGTGCCTTGAAACTCGCATTCGGCAGATTGCGCAAGTCCGCCGCGATGCGCACCAATGGCTCGATTTCCGTCCCCGCCTTCTTGACCTTGCCGTCATTCCGCGCCAGCATCGCGTCGACAGCCTGGTTCAGCTGCTCGATCTTCTTCGTGTCGCCACTTCCTGGATTCAGAGAGCGCTTAGGCATCGGCACCCTCCATGCGCGCCCGCAGAGTGCTGAGCGCCCGGAACTGTAACTGCTTCACCGCGCCCTCAGTCTTGCGAACCTCCCGCGCCACATCCTTAATACTTTTCTGCTCCACAAATCGCAGCACCACCACCCGTCGCTGATCGTCAGGCAAGGTTCCTACCAGGCGAAACAACGTCGCCCGCCGCTCTACTTCCTCAATCTCCGCAGGACTCGCTTGCGCCGACTCGATCGCAGAATCGTCCGCAACTTCGCGCCCCGAGCGCTGCCACCGGTCTGAAATCAGATTCGAGGCGATCCGGAACAACCACGCCGCAAACGGGATCCCGCGCCACTCAAAGCGCTTCAGATTCGCCAGCGCCTGATGAAACACCTCGGAAGTCAGATCTTCCGTCTCCGTACGGTCGTGCACCCGCTTCACCACGTAGGCATACACGCGCTCGAAGTTGATTTCATAAAGCTCCGCAAAGCGAGCGGGATCCTTCTGCGCAGCTTCAATCAGAAGCCGCTCGTCCGCTTCTTTCTTCAGAGCCTTCAACGAATTCTCCGCGTGTCAGATCGTCACTAGAATAAACCGGCGAGGTAAAGAAAAAGTTACGCACAAGGCACTAGATTTTCCCCCGTGTCCCCCCGCGTCCCCTGTGGTGAGTGTTCGGACGTGGTTCTTCGCGATCTTTGCGATAAGAGCGAGGGACTAGCCCCTAGCGGTAATACAACTCTTCCACAGCCTTCTGCACCTTGGCCGAAAGCGCTTCGAGATCCCGCATCCCGAGCCCCGCCGTTGAAATCGGCTCGCCCACTCGCATCTCCAGTGGGCGGCACTTGATGTGATACGTATCCATCGGCAGCAATTCGTAAGTCCCGACCAGAGCCACCGGAACGATATCCACTTGCGCCTTGAGCGCGAGGAAGAACGCGCCCGCGAGAAATGGCTTGATTTCTCCATCAGGCGTGCGTCCACCCTCTGGAAAAATAACCAGAGGAAGTCCCGCTTTCAGCCCCTTCAACGCCGCGCGAATGCTGCTGATCGAATGCGACGGATTCTGCTGGTCGATGCAGACCTGCCCCGATCGCTTCAACTGCCATCCCACCACCGGATACGAAAGCAGCTCCTTCTTAAACGCAATACGGAACTGAAACGGCAGATAGGTATACAGAACAGGAATGTCGAGTGCCGAAGCGTGATTTACCGCATATACGTGCGGCTTCGAGGTGTCGATCTTGTCGAGTCCAGTCACCTTCACCGGCGACACAATCGTCTTCATGATCAGCCACGACCATGCGTAGGAAAACCAATGCAGGCGTCGTCCACTGCGATCGAAGACTCCGCCCGGCAGCGCAATGATCCCCATCGCGAACGTGTAAAACCAGATCAGCGGGTCGAAGATGAGATACGACCGCAGGCGGCTGGGCCAGCCGTGCTTAAGCCCAGGAATGGCGTGCGGACTGCCGCGGCCCACGGCAGGCGTCAGCGCAATTGGCCCGCCAAGTTCCACCGGGCCGTCAGCGGGGCGGCTTTCCACCTGTTCAATCGATGAATTTACTTCCTGCACGCTATCCATTCTCAGAGAGCCACGCGCTGTCTTCAGATTCCCACTTCGAGGGCGCGCATGACCTCTCCAACCAGATAAATCGACCCGGTTATGACGATGACCGTTCCCGGCACAGCGATCTGACGGGCGCGCTCCAGAGCCGCCGGAATCTCGGCGACACTCTCAATCTCAGTTCCCGTGCGGGCCCCAGCCTGCTGGATTTCTTCCGGCGATGCCGACCTTGGATTCCCCGGCCGCGTCGCAATCACCCGCTCCGCCAGAGGAAACAAGATCTCCGTCATCTCTGAGATTGCCTTGTCGCGCATCGCTCCGAAAACAAAAACCAGTGGACGGTTCTCATAGCGCTCTGAAAGGGCGGAGCGCAAGGCCCATGCTCCCGCCGGGTTGTGCGCCACATCGAGCACAATCTCGGGCCAGCTCGCACGAGCAATCACCTGCAAACGTCCCGGCCAGCGAGTCTCGCGAATCCCGCGCTCAATCGACTCAGCCGTAATCGCGCCGAACCCTTGCTTGCTCAACTCTTCCGCCGCCGCGATCGCCAGCGCGACATTCCGCAACTGATGCCGCCCCACCAGAGTGGTTCGCACCAGTATCTCTTTCCCCATGACCTGCAGCGGATACTGATATAGATATTGGCCAGCGTTGTTCGATGCGATCTTCGTATCTTCGGTGGTGAAATATTTTTCAGGGTACTGGGTACCAAGTACTGGGTACTGTTCGGCGATACCGGAGGCACATATTGCACCGCACTCACTCCCCGCGCCCCGAGATCAAGAATCGTATTCCCAATCACGTCATTCGCCTCCGGCTGTTGCGGCAAAGTCACAGCCACGCCGCCGGGCCGGATGATTCCAACTTTCTCCCGCGCAATCTCCCCCACTGTGTTGCCGAGAAATTTCTGATGATCAAGCGAAATGTCGGTAATCACGCTGACCAGCGGCTCAACCACATTCGTCGCATCCAGCCGCCCGCCCATGCCAACTTCGAGCACCGCGATCTCCACCCGCTCCCGCGCAAAATAGGCAAACGCAATCGCCGTCATCATCTCGAAAAAGCTTGGATGCCACGGCAACTCGGTCTTCTCGACCAACCGCTCGGCCACGCGATCCACTTCGCCATGCAGGCCGGCAAAATCATCGTCGCTGATCTCTTCCCCATTCACGCGGATTCGCTCATTAATCCGCATCAGATGCGGCGAGGTATAAAGCCCAGTCTTCAACCCAGAGGCCCGCAGAATCGAAGCCAGCGTCGCCGCAGTTGATCCCTTTCCATTCGTCCCCGCGATAAGCACGCTGGGAAACGCGCGCTCAGGATGATTCATCGCCCCGAGCAACACGCGCATGTGCGCCAGATCGAATTTCTGCGACGGCAGATGCGCCAACTCGTGCCCCAGCGCAAACATGCTCGCCACTGCGTTTTCGTAGGACATTGGGAAGCTATCAGCTGTCAGCCATCAGCTCTCAGCTGTGTCTTCAGATTACCAGCCTCACAGCTTGGCAAAAAGTCTGGGGGAGGGGTCTAAGGTGGCAGACTCTCAAGGCGGGCCGAGCGGGTTAGTTGGCAGCTGACCGCTACGCGCTGACCGCTGGACTCATAAACTCCAGCGCCCGCGCAATATAAGGTTTCAGCTGTTTGCGGGGAACCACGGCATCCAGCATGCCATGCTGCAGCAGGAACTCGCTGCGCTGGAAGCCCGGCGGCAACTTTTGCCGAATCGTTTGCTCGATCACCCGCGGCCCGGCGAATCCGATCAGCGCCCCCGGTTCCGCGATGTTCAAATCCCCCAGCATCGCAAATGACGCCGTCACGCCCCCTGTCGTCGGATCGGTCAACAGAGAAACGTACGGCACCTTCGCCTTATCGAGCTTCGCCAGTGCCGCCGAGATCTTCGCCAGCTGCATCAGGCTGATGACGCCTTCCATCATGCGCGCGCCCCCCGACGCCGACACAATAATGAGCGGCGTACGCGTATCTGCCGCGCGTTCGACCGCCCGCGTAATCGCCTCGCCGACCACCGCGCCCATGCTGCCGCCGATGAATGAATACTCCATCACACTGGCAATCACCGGCCGCCCCATCAGTTTCCCGTGCGCGTTGATCACGGCATCGTTCAGTCCCGTATCCTCCTGCGCCTGTTTCAGCCGCGAGGAATAAGGTTTCAGGTCAACGAACTTCAACGGATCGGTGGATGCAATGTCTCCGTCGAACGTCTCGTACTGATTGTCGTCGAGCAACTGCGCCAGCCGGGTCCGCGCGTCAATCCGGAAGTGCTTGTCGCACTTCGGGCAAACATTCAAATTCTCTTCGAGATCCTTCTTCCAGATAATCTGCCGGCAGCCCTCACACTTCACCCACAACCCCTCGGTGCGCACAGTCTTCGCCCCAGAAGTGTCCAGCTCACCGGATTCGCGTTTAAACCAAGCCATAAAAAGAATTTAGTAATTGTGTAATTTGGTAATTGAGTAATTTGAAGGCCGTGCTTGATTCTTAACTTACCCAATTACCAAATTTCCCAATTACCCAATCAGTATTCGATCCCTCTCTGCGCCATCACGCCCTTTTCATACGCGTGCTTCACCTGGCGCATCTCTGTCACCGTGTCGGCGGCCTCGACGATAGTGGGGTGTGCATTCCTGCCCGTCAAGATCACATGCACCATCTCGGGCTTCTTCTTCAGGCCCTCCACGACTTTGGCCGGATCGAGCATGCCGTAGCTGATGGCATAGTTAATCTCGTCCAGAACCACCAAATCCCACTCGCCCGACTGGATCGCCTTCTCCGCCTCGGCCCAAGCCTCTTCGACCATCTTCACGTCTTCCGGGTCCGGCTTTTCCGTGCCGACCTTCACGAAACCCCGGCCCATCTGCTTCATGACGAACTTGTCGCCGAAGGCCTGCACCGCGTCCAGCTCGCCATAGTGCCAGGAGCCCTTCAGGAACTGCAGCATCAACACCCGCATCCCCTGGCCGACCGCACGCAGGGCAGTTCCCATGGCGGCCGTGGTCTTGCCCTTCCCCGGCCCAGTATTCACGATGATCAACCCACGACGAATGTCAGCCATGCCGCTCGGACGTTTGATTCTACTAGAAGCCGTCTCTTAGAGTACGACGACGATTCACCCGGCACTTGATCCGGCAGCAGATCATAATGAGACGAATCCCGTGTCCACTACCGGACACCGGGGTCCTGAAGTGGACAACACCTGAAATCTCGCGTCGCGATCCAATCCTTCCTATCAATGTCTTAGACCAACATTCCCCGTGGAACCGCAGTTGCACTCACTCCACCTACAAGGATTCGCTGAACCACCGTGACTTGGGGATGCAAGAAAGGTGAACGCTCCTGTCGGCATCACAGTCTGTACTCTTAAGCCAGAATTCCCAGGTCAGAAAAATTCCGCCGGCAGGCAAATAGTCACAGACCTTTGATGTAAACATAAATGTACGTACTCGGGCAGTTTTTCAGGGAACTCTAGCATCCAATGTTGCGTAGCTCGGTCAAGGCGGATCTCTGTCCCCTCGCACACTGCGGAGGTCTCATCGTGATCAACAGTTGTCTCGTGTTATTGTCGTGCGTGCTCCTGGCTTTGCCGGCCCTCGGCGCCGGCTCCCAGCGCGCGGCCGTTCATCCCCGCTCTCCCGTCGATCCTGCGGCTCAGACGACCATTCGCGAAATCGTGGACATGGAACGCCAGGCGCGCGAAGCCAGTCTCCACCGCGACCCTGATTTTTCCCAGCGCACCCTCGCCGACGACTATGTCGCGATCACCCCTCTCGGCCAAGTCACGACCAAGCAAGATACAGTCTCCGCCCGCAAGAGCGGACAGCTTCGCTACGACTCCATCGACGTGAGCGACATGGTCGTGCGCCTCTATGGCGACACCGCGGTCGTCACCGCCCGTGCCGAAGTTAAAGGCCACCAGCTTGGTGAGGACTTCAGCGGTCCCTACCGCTATACCCGAGTCTGGGTCCGTCGCGCTGGCCACTGGCAAGCCGTAAGCTACCAGGCCACCGTTACCCAATAAAGATTTAGGGTTTCCCCCTGTTCCCCAGTGCCCCCTGTGGGGAACGACTTTGTTTGAATTAAACTGAACTCCATGCTCTGGAATAAGCGCCTGGCCCGGTGTCGCTCCCTAGCCCTGATCCTCCTGGTCGCGGCAGTCTCCCAAGCTCAGCAGCATGAACTCTCCGCCGAGAAGCGCACGCAAATCGAGGCTGCAGTCTCGAAGTTCATGGCCTCGACGCATGTCCCCGGAGTCTCCGTCGCCGTCGTTGAAAACGGAGACTACGAATGGGCCGCCGGCTTCGGCTTAGCCGACGTCGAGAACAACGCACCCGCCAGCGAACACACGCTCTTCCGGCTCGGGTCGATCTCCAAGTCGCTCACCGCCGTTGCCGCCATGCAACTCTGGGAGCGCGGACAACTCGACCTCGACGTGCCCATCCAAAAGTATTGTCCGGCGTTTCCCCAGAAGCCGTGGCCGATCACCACCCGCGAAGTCATGGGACACCTTGCCGGCATCCGCCACTACAAGTCCGGTTCGCAGGACGATCCTGAGATCGGCAACACGAAGCACTTCGACAATCCCATCCAGGCCGGCCTCGACTTCTTCAAGAACGACCCTCTGCTCTCCGAACCCGGCAAGCAGTTCCACTACTCCACTCAGGGATACACCGTCGTCGGCTGCGTCATCGAAGGCGCGTCGTCTTCCAAGTATGTAGACTTCGTCCACCAGAACGTTTTCGTCCCTGCCGCCATGGATCACACGCAGGTCGACGATCGTTTCGCCATCATCCCCTATCGCACCCGCTTCTATCGCAAGACTGACTCGGGCACCGTGCAGAACGCCGACTTCCTCGACTCCAGCTACAAGATTCCCGGTGGCGGATGGATCTCGTCGGCCGAAGACATGGCGCACTTCGAAGTCGCGATTCTCAACGACAAACTGATCAAGCGCGCCACCCGCGACCTGATGTGGACGCCGCTCAAACCCTCCGACGGCTCAAAAGACGAATACGCCCTGGGATGGGGCAATCGCGACGAAAATGGCATCGCGTCGGTCGGCCACAACGGCGGCCAGCAAGGCACGAGCACCAGTTTCTACATCGCCCCCGCCCAGCGCGCCGGAGTCGTCGTTCTCTCCAACATGGAAGATGTAGACGTCAGCGCCCTGGCTCAGGACATTCTGAAAGTGCTGGTAGGAGGGACCGCGGCGAAGAAGTGAGGGTCAAAAACTCTCGATGAGTGCTATGGAAGAGGCCCTCATCACGGACTTTTTCAACACCCACGGGATTTCACGTCAACCATCTCACTGCCCGACCGTTGGCTTATGATGAGTGCGATGAAACACCACCAGATACAGCCCACCGTCCGCCCGTATGGACGCCTAAAACTAATCTGTGCGGGGCTGGCGTTAACGGTAGTGGGAATCGCTATGCTACTGCGGGGCGTTCAGGTTGTAACTCACTGGACTGGTCAACCCATGTTTTCGTGGGGCCTGATTGCCGGTGGAGGGTTGTGCATTCTTCTTGCTCTGATCCCCGCGCAGTGGATTGTCAAGGCAGCCGCCGCAAACGGGAAGGCTGCACGACATCGCTGAGCGCCGCCGCAGGCGTTGGTGAGCGTAATCGCGATGTTTCGACAGCCACACGGCCACGGCTTACCATAGAACCATGAAAACTGCGCTGCTCTGCGTTTGCGCAATGCTGGTGTGCGCACCAACCGTGACGGGACAATCTTGGCGTGACAATCGCGCCCGGCTCTGCTTCGACAGGCCCGAGGATAATGGTGCCATCAATGTGCTGGAGAGTTGGATACGCATCCAAGAATATGACGTGCCTTTGATCGGTGGTCAGGCCACGTGTCTATATTTGCGCGCGGAGACCTCTGTGCTTACTGTTACATCGACCATTCCATATGATCCGCATTCGAGAAACACCGAGGCGTGCAAGTCCAAGCCACTGAAACTTGAACTCGCGCCGGATGAGGATCGAACGTTCAGCATTGAACCGGCCTCGAACAAAGACGGTTACACATGCGGCTGGAGAATACGCTCAACAGGCAGTTCACATAAGAGGACAACAGCTAGCCAGCCCTGAGCAAAAGGCGGGGTCAATGAGCGTAATCGCGATGTTTCGCCAACCACCGGTCTATCTTGCTTCAATGGCCCTGCTATAAACTCCTGCTGAGGTTGTGCCTCAGATCGAAATGGCGATTCGCGCGTTTTGAGCGCAAGGTGGCGTAGAGAATCGGACTGACGAGGATGGCGAGATAGATGAGGTAAATCCACGGGAACTGGCCGATGTAGAAGTCGCGGGCGCTTAAAGAAATCGGATTTTTGATGAGGACGAAGCCGACGTAGTCCACAAGAATTGCGAAAAGGAGCCAGAAGGCGCCCAAGGTGAGAGCTTCCGTGGAAAGAACCGGAGCGCTGCGGCGAAACTTGAAGTAAACCCAGCTGAAGGCAGTCCAAACCAATACATTGATGATCGGGAAGAACTTTTCCGCAAAGACATAGGAAGGACTGTGGACCATGTCGCGTGTGGGAGGATTGTGCATGGCGGCTTCGGTAGCCATGGACAGAGCGACGGCGAGGAGGGTGACAATTACGTAGGCCGCGAAGAAGGTGATGATTGCTCGCGTATAGCGGAACTCTGTTGGTTGCACTGCGGGCATTGGATTGCCCTCCTAGGTCTGACGAATACTGCTCCATTGCGTGCAAAAACGTACGCAGGACGCCGGACAAAAGTTCCACGGACGCGACGAACGGGTTACTTATTCTGATCGGGCCGAATAAAACCAATAGCTGACTGACGAAACCAGGCGATAGCGCTCATTGACCTTGGATCCTCGCGTCCGCACGCCTGGCAGCCAGAGCTTTGACGATCAACGCTTCCAATACACGCTGGTCCACATCCGCAAACTTCTTGATGTAGAGGCAGCCCTTGCCCGTCGAATGCTTGCCCAGTTTTGCAAGCAGCGCCTTAGCCTCATCCGATCCAGTCAGCCCGTACAGAACGGTTGCAGCCTTACGCGGCGAAAAAGCGACGACCGGCATGTCGCCCTCCCGCCCGCTCTCGTACTTGTAGTGGTACCTGCCGAAGCCCACGATGGCCGGCCCCCACATTCGCGGCTTCTCTCCCGCCGCTCCTTGCATCAACTTGATCAGCGCCTTGGCGTCTGAGCGCCTGCCCGAGTCTGTCACGCTATCGATAAACGCCGCCACGCTTAACTTACTGGGTTTGGTTTTGTTCTCCGCCATTGCTCCTGCCTTTCGGTCCTCAAGGCTTCTGTCGCAGATTCTTCCGTCACTGTTTCAAGTAGCGAAGCGCGACGGATCCTGATTTAAAAGTCTTTGATTCAACAAGTTTTAATTGGCGTTTCTCCGGCAGGCTGACACCTTCGAACAACCTTCTCCCTTCGCCAGCAATGATTGGCGCAACGACAAAACGGTATTCGTCGATCAGCCCAAGCTCCATCAGTTGTGAAGGAACATCTACACCGCCGACCAGAATATTTTCGCCCTGTTCTTGCTTCAGTTTAAGTATTTCGTCGCGAAGGTTCGTACGAACAATTTTCGTATTTTCATCTTCAGCGCTGGCCAACGATCGTGAAAAAACAATCTTCTTCCTGGAGACAAAGGCTTGAGCAAATTCGATATCCGCTCTTGTCTCAGACTGGCTTTTTGCGATATCAGGCCAATAAGGAACCATCAATTGGTAGGTTTTACGCCCATAGACGAGCACGCCGGCATCATCTCGCAAGAGGCGCGTGTAATGTTCAAGCAATTCGTCATCGGGATTGAATTTGGTATGGTCGCAGCAGCCGTCGAGGGTAATGTTGATCGCGTAGATTACATTTCTCATTTCATCCCCTTTAGATTTTGTCGGGCATCCGCCATTACTCGCATCCAGCGGGTGGCCAGTTTTTCACGTGACCGTCCACGGACATGAGCACCAAGTAGATCAATGACATCAGTTCATCTCCGGCGTGGCTTCCATCGTCATCATCATCGGCAGCCCGAATGCCGGGAAATTGTCCGGCATGAACACCACGATCTCGGTGATCAAGCCATCCTCGATTCGAAGAACGTCCAGCGCCAGAGCACGCCAGGTGGAATCGCCGGGCCGGCGCAAATAATTCGCGACCGCCGGCTGCAGGTTGGCGTGGGTCGCAACGCAGTGGAGACGACCGAATCGTTCGGAGCCAAATCCGGCTTCGATCCATAGCTTGAACATCTCGTCGCGGCCTTCGGCCACGCCCGGCTCGGGCGGCATGCGGAAGGTCGCATCTGCGCGAATGATCGCCTCGAAAGCACGAAGGTCCGCCGCTTCGCTCGCCTCGACGTATTTCTTCAGCAGGTCGCGCTCGGCAGCACTGGCATCCACGCTGGCGGGCCACGCGGGCTTGCGCGAGGGCATATGCTCGCGAAGCTTCGCCCGCGCGCGCTGCAATGCGCTGTTTACGGCTGGAACGCTGAGGTCGAGCATGTCGGCAGCATCCTTGGCGGACCAGTCCAGCACGTCGCACAGAATCAAGGCAGCCCGCTGCTGCGGTGTGAGGAGCTGGATTACCGTCAGGAAGGCAATCTCGATGGTTTCGCGCGTCAGCGTCATCGCCTCCGGTGTCTTCGCTGGCGGGGTGGACGGTTCAAGTACAGAGTTCGGAATCGGCCCCAGCCAGACGACATCTTCCGGCTCCCCGGTCGAGCCATCATCCGCAGCGGCGCGGGCCGCGAGCACTGCCCGCCGCTCATCGCGGGCAATCGCATCGAGGCAGGCGTTCGTGGCCACACGGTACAGCCACGGGCGCAACGGCGCGCCTTCCTTGACGCTGTCGCGATACCGCCAGGCGCGAAGCAAAGTTTCCTGCACCGCGTCCTCGGCGTCCGGCAAAGAGCCAAGCATGCGGTAACAGTGAAGCAGCAGCTCGCGGCGATGGCTTTCGACTTTGCTGGCGAACTCGTTCACAATGTGCCTCCGTTCCAGCGCTGCCCATGGATTGATGGATCAGCATCGATTCTTACTTGTAATACCGGAGCGGGATCAGAAACTCATCGCGCGGTCGCATTTTTTCCCGAACGTCTAAGTGGGCCGGTCATTGCCGAATGGCGGCTTATATCATCAGGAAATGCAAGAGATTGCGTACGTCGAACCAGACATCGACGCCCTCTAGCGCGACGCGGTCGCTTCAATGCCCCGAGTGATAGGGATGTCCCTTCAGAATCGTGAACGCCCGATACACCTGCTCCAGCAAAACGACGCGGGCCAACTCGTGCGCCAGCGTCATCTTCCCGAGTGAAATCGTATGCTGCGCCACGCCTTTCGATTCGTCGCTGAATCCATCCGCCCCGCCCACTGCCAACACCAGCGGTAGAGGATTCCGATCCTGATAATCCCCCAGAAACTTCGCGAACTGCTCTGACGAAAATTCCTTGCCTCGCGAATCCATCAGCACAAGCGTCGACTTCGCGCCTGCTTTTGCATCCCGCCCGCACAGCGAGAGCAGTGCCGCCTCGTCGCGCAGCGTCAGCCCTTCCACCTGTCCGTAACGTGAGATTCGCTTGAGATACTCTTCGGTCAGCGCTGCGATCGCCGGCTCCTTCGTCTTCCCGATCCATGCAATCTTGATCTTCACGGGTAGCTAAGTGCGGCGTTGAATTCCGAGGGATTCCATGGCCCGCGCGAGAAGCGTCAGGCCGTCTTTCTCTTCTTCTTCTTCGACAAGCTTTTCGGCGCGGCCAGCTTGATACCGGTCTTCCGCTTTGGAGCGGCCTTCAGGTCTCCCGGCGAGAGCCGCTTCGCGGTCTTCCACAAGCGCTCCAGATCGTAGAACTTCCGCGCCTTCTCCGAGAACACGTGCACCACGAAGTCGACGTAATCGATCAGCACCCACTCGGCCTGTTTGTAACCTTCGACGTTATTGGGGCGAATGCCCGCACTCTTGAGACGCAGTTCCACCTCGTCGGCGATGGCCTGCACCTGCCGCGGGTTCGTCCCGCTGCACAGCACGAAGTAGTCGGTAAATGCTCCCGACCCTTTTTCCATTTCCAGGATGCTGAGTTCTTCGGCCTTCTTCTCGAGGCAGGCTTGGATGGCGGCTTCGATTTGCTTTTTGAGTTCGCTCTTCTTCGTCATTCAGTCGTTGGTCGTTCGTCCCTTCGCGTCGCGCAGCAGAGGCTGGAATGGCTTCAGCGCGCTCCCATTGTAAATGACCCATGCGGCCTCGATCCTTAGCCGATCAGACCGCTGCTCCGCTTCTACTTGCCGGACTTCTTCGCCTCCGCGGCCGCATGTTCGCGCAGCTTCGCCATGGTCGTCGCCGACGAATCTTTGCGTTTGCTGTTCTTCTGCCGTCGTTTGGTCTTGGTCGTGTAGTGATTCTGAGACACAATTCCCTCCTGCTTCGTTGGCGGTTCAGGACGCCTGCCTTGATTTCTACGAAGAAAATTACGTTGCCGTTCAAAATACCTGGCCACCCATCATATCGTGTCCGAGGGTTTGAATGGATTGCGGAGCCGCCGCCCCTATTTGTACAACCCCATCTTACGTATGTACTCCGCGACTGGAGCATCCAGAAAACGGCCCAGCGGTTTGCCTGCCGCGGCTGCTTCGCGGATCGCCGTTGCCGAGGCCGCCTGATGCAGGTCGGCCATCAAATGAAGAGTCGCCCCCTTCAGCACCAAGTCTCCCGTAGCCTTCTGCTTGTGGAACGGCTTCGTGACTTCCGGCCTCGGGCGCAGGCCTTCGGGCAGCGCGTTCGCGACATCCGCCAGCGAGTACCCTGGACGGCTGGCCACCACAAACTCGCACTCGCGAAACAGTGCTTCGGCCTCGTGCCATTTGGCGATGTCCTTAAACGCATCCATGCCGATCAGCAGGAACAGCTTGTCGCGGGCCTTTAGCGACTGCTTCATGCGACGCACGGTGTCGATCGTATAGTTCGGCTTCGGCTCACTCCCTTTTCGAATCGGCGCTGCGCCTTCTTCCGGCGCCTCCAGCAGCGAGGGCACGAATGCCTTCTCCTCCGCTGTCGCCAGTGCCAGCATGGCGAAGCGGTGGACGAACGGCAAGAGCGGCTGCCGCTGCTTGTGAGGCGGAATGTTCGCCGGAACAAAAACAATGCGATGCAGTTTGTATTGCTCCATCGCCGCCCGGGCCAGCGCGACGTGTCCGCGATGGACCGGATCAAAGGTCCCGCCAAAGAGTCCGATGTTCATGCCAGGTTGTTGTTGTGCCCGTCGAATGGGTCCCGGCTAGTCTCTTGATTTATGGGCCCTGATGCAAGCCCCGCTCTGGCCGTATGGTCGACCCAGTGTCCGAGTGGACGATGTCCGATCGGCCATTGGACCTCCTGAGTTGCCCAGTTCGTCAAGACAAAATGAACTCCTGTAACTATCTTGTTTCCCAATCTGGCACTAGGATAGGTGACATGCGAGTAACCCTCCCCCTACTCCGCATCCCGCCAGCGCGTGCCCCGATTCTTCGCTACGGGGTCGCGGTGCTTAGCACAGCGCTGGCTCTCATCCCTACGATTCTGTTGGCGGACGTTTCCGAAAGTCGACTCGCGCTCTTCGCCGTTGCTGTGATGGTGAGCGCGTGGTACGGCGGATGGAAACCCGGCGTAGTTGCCACCGCGTTCGCACTCACGGTCGGCGCCTACTTCACGCTCGCCGGATCGCACACGCCGGCGCAGTCGCGCACGGCCATCATCCGGCTGTCGCTGTTCTTCTTCGTGGCCATGTTGATCTGCTGGCTCAACGCGGCGCTGCGCGCGGCGCAGGAAAACCTGCGCCGCTCTGAGCTGAACTTTCGATCGCTCGTCACCAACGCTCCCTACGGCATCTGCCGCTGCGACTCGACGGGCAAGATTCTCGACGTGAATCCCGCATTCCTCGAACTGCTCGGCCACTCCTCTACCGATGAACTCATCGGCCAGCACATCTTCGGGCTCTATGCCGACAACGACCAGTGGTTCGACCTCGCCGACTTCCTGCGCGCGGCCGCGCCGTTCAAAGGACTGACCGCCGAATGGAAGCGGAAGAACGGTACGACGACGGGAGTGCGCGTTTCGGGGCGAGCCGTCACTAACGGCGACGGTGAAGGCATGGTGTTCGAGCTGTTCGCCGAGGACATTACCGAACGGCGCGCGCTCGAGCAACAACTGCGCCAGTCGCAGAAGATGGAAGCGGTGGGCCGCCTGGCTGGCGGCATTGCGCATGACTTCAACAACCTGCTGATGGTGATCTCCGGCTACTCGGAGTTCCTGCTCGAACGCCTCGGGGCGGAGCCGCATCTGCGCGGTCCGGCGCAGGAGATTGCCAGTGCTGCGGAACGCGCGTCGTCGCTGACCCGCCAGCTTCTGGCTTTCAGCCGCAAGCAAATGCTGGCGCCGCGCATCGTCAACCTGAACGATGTTGCCACCGAGAACCTGAAGATGCTGACGCGCATGATCGGCGAGGACATCGATCTGGTGATGGTCGCCAGCCCGAATCTCTGGGCCGTGCGCGCGGATGCCGGACAGATCGACCAAGTCATTATGAACCTCGCCGTCAACGCGCGCGACGCGATGCCCACAGGGGGCAAGCTCACCATCGAGACTTCGAACGTGACGCTCGACGACGAGTATGCGCGCTTCCACTCGCCCCTGCGGCCCGGGGACTACGTCATGGTGGCGATCAGCGACACTGGCGCCGGCATGGACATCGAGACCCAGTCGCACATCTTCGAGCCGTTCTTCACCACGAAGGGACCGAAGGGTACGGGCCTTGGATTGTCGACGGTGTACGGCATCATCAAGCAGAGCGGCGGCTACATCTGGGTATACAGCGAGATGGGTCGTGGCACGACATTCAAGATCTATCTGCCGCGCGTGGCCGCGGTGGGAGAAGCGGCGGCGCAGGTGGCCGCGCCGGTGGAAGCGCACAAGCCGGAGCCGGGAACGGAGACCATCCTGCTGGTCGAGGACGAGGCCAACCTGCGTTACCTTGCGCGCCAATACCTCGAAAAGCAAGGCTACAAGGTGATCGAAGCCGCGGATGGAGCGGTCGCGATGCAGATTGCCGTGGCGCATGAGAAAGTGATCCACCTGCTGCTCACCGACGTCATCATGCCTGGGATGAACGGGCGCGAGCTGGCACAGCGCATCTCGGAGATTCGCCCCAACGTGAAAATCCTGTACATGTCCGGGTACACGGAAAACGTGATCGGACACAACGGCATGCTGGACGCGGGTGTGCGCCTGCTCCAGAAGCCCTTCAACCTTCGCGACCTGAGAAGCAAAGTGCGCGAAGTGCTCGATGCAACCCCAACTCCCCCGGAGGTCGTCATGCAAACGCAGTCTGTACCGCAACAGGTCGCGCGGGCGCGGGAAATTCCGCCTACGCGCGCGCAACGATTCCAACTTCACTTGCCTCTGCGTTATCGCCGTCTCGGCGAGACGATATGGCACGAAGGCACCACGGAAAACATCAGCCGGTCGGGATTGCTGTTCCAGGCCGACGAGGTGTTGCAACCAAGTTCGCAACTGGAAATCAATCTGGTGCTTCCGGCGGAGATTGCCGGCCTGTCGGCGACCGAAGTCGTATGCCGCGGGGAAGTCGTCCGCACCATTGAGCCGAAGGGCAATACGCTGAGTCCTGCGCTGGCCGCTCGGATTCTGCAATACCACTTCCAGCATGGCCCGTTGCCGCGGGCGTAGAAGGGGAAGTTCGATGGATAAGGGGCAGCCTCTCCGGGCTGCCTTTCCCTTTTTGGGCTGCGAAGGGGCGTGGTATGACCACAGATTTTTTTCTCGCGTTCCCGTAAAATATTCATTCCATTCATGTTAACGGAATTGGATCGCAGGTATTCACGGCAAAATACTGAAATGGAAGGACTTATTCGTAAAATCTTCCAGAATAAGGAGTTAGCGGCTTGTTTCTGGGTCGTGCCGTCGGTCGACTCTTGGAAGTCATTTATTTTCTGATGGTTACAAGTTGGAGCGTGTGGGGTTGACCGGCAAAATATTGCCGAATAAGGACTTAGAGCGACGACTGCGGAATGAAGGAAATCGGCGCCAGTCTTGCCGAGCGAATTGCTGGAAGTTGCGCGCACAGGATCATTGTTGGACTTTCTGGATCCTGAGTAAAGGTCGTTCGTCACAGTGGTGACGTTTTTTGCTGTGGAAGGCTGTGGAAAACCTGATTCCGGCCTCTGGAGGTCGACTTTGTTGCGAGGGTCGGTATCAGTCGCAAGAGAGTGAGGGGCCTCAGCGGCTGAAAGCCGAATGTTTTCGGCTTCTAGCGGCCCGGCTTGAAGCCGGGGCCCTTCCCAAAAACGCGCGGCCCGTTCGTCGGACTACGGGATTTACTGTATTCATTTGCTTGGTACGCCAACGTACATTTGTAGCTCCTAGATAGCGCGTTTCAGAAATCTGGGGACAATCGAGGGCTAGCCGCCGAGAGGCACTCGTGGCTCTTACGATTGTCCCTTTTGTTTTTGTGAGGCGTGCGATCCGCGACGGTCCTCAGTATTGAGTCGCGCGATTACCGCTGCCCTGCCCCGCTGACTCCGAACGTTTCCTGAGTGCTATTTTGGCTTTCCCGCTCGGAAGGGAGCCATCATCATCCTTACCCTTATCGTTATCGTTAGCCTTGCAATCGAGGAGGTTTCTCGTGCGGCGCATTCTTGAGGGCCGCTTCTTTCTTAAGGGCGGCGTTTAGGGCGAGGGCCGCCGCGTAACATTCTTCATGGACGGGGTTGCCGTGGTCGTCCGACTTGGCATTCTCAAGAGGGACGGGCTGGTTGCAGATGGCACAAGAAAAACTTTGAGGGTCCATGAAGGCTACCTTTCAAGCCCGCTAGGATTTCACCATTCTGCCGAAGTCGACGGGGCATGCGAGTCTGCCCGGCATCGTTCCGGCCACACTGGCCTCGCTTCAGTATGCAGGGCCGGAGCGACCGGTCGCGCCATGCCTGCGTAATTCTTCTTCATCCAACTCGGCGATGAGTTTCTGGACCAATACGCTCATGGCCTTGGGATCACGCTCTTGTTGAATCTGTTGCGCGACGGCGCGCCAGCCTTCCTGAGGAGGAGCCGATACTTCGTCTCGTGCTTCAATATTCACGCTGTCCTCTTCGGCGACATCGTTGTCCGGAAGCCTCGTCGCAATCTTCATCACGATATCGACCGGAATCTGCTCGAAATGTGTTTTCGCTGCCCGCATGGAATTTCCTCTCGCTTGATCTCTCCCAACCCTAGCAGCGTCGAAAGGATACGGGTTATATCTTTTGGGAAATCTTTGCCCGCAATTTAGCGCGATCAGCTGGGGCTTTAGCGTGATGAGATGGAGCAAATACGGGGTTTTTGGGGTGAATAACCTGGCCGCGCTATACCGTTAGCGAGTCTGCCTTAACGGGTCGAAGCTTTTACTTGCACGGCGTGGTATCGCAGTATTACGATAGCATCATGTTAGTTTAATGGCTCTCCAAGCCAGGAGGTGTCTCATGCCTCACTCCCAGAAAGTTCCAATGAATTTCAAGACGATGTCGCAGTCCGATGTTCCGCAAGGCCGCAACGGAAAGCATAAGGAGGTGGTCACCAAGATTCTCTCCGATCTCGATCAACTGCCGGTGGGGGTTGCGCTGAAAGTGCCGCTGGAGGATCTGGAAGAGAGCAAAGAAAATGTGCGGTCCGCGCTGAATCGTGCCATTCACAAGAGCAGTCGCGACGTCGCTACCGCCAGCGACGCTGATTTTCTGTACGTGTGGAACGAAAGCAAGGATTAGTTCGCCGGTAACCAAATCAGAAGCGCTGTTAACGCAGGGATTCGTCAACGAGACTCATGCCGCCGTCATGCCGGTGTTCTCGGGAGACGGTCTTCGATCGATAGGTAGCTCGATCCTTGCGAGCGTCCCTCTGGAGAGAATCAACGCACAGGAATTCGGCGAGAGAACGGGCCTCGGATTCCGCGAGAAGTAGAACAGTTCGACCTTCTATATATGTCCGGGGGGCTTGTTTCGGCCGAAACATTTCAAGTCACTGTACGGCAGCGCACTGACAAACATCCCTTCGAACTATTAACGTCACCTTAGAGCTTCCGATTTGGGGTGACTATGAGTGCTGTTCCAAAAACTCCTAAAATTTGCTGGATATGCGGAAGAGTAGTGTATCTGGAAGAGTCAAAGACTGACGCAAGCGGATTGCCCGTTCACGAGAGCTGTTACGTCACAAAACTGAAACTGGTGAACGCGCAAGAGCCGATTCGAAAGAGACCGCGTTCGTAGAGTTTCTCCCGCTTGTCCGAATCAAGCGGCAGAGGCATTCGTTTCCAATGAGGGCCCCGATTCCACGGGGCTTTTCTATTCATACTGGGTTTAGAGCCGAGGCGGGTTTCGTCCCGGCGTCCGCTTTAGGCGTGCGACGCGGGGCCAAAAAAGCGCAGATCGAGCAGGCTTCCTACAACGAGCGGGTGCAACGGCTTGTCACTTCCTATTCGTAGTGCAATGCCTCGATCGGATCGAGACGCGACGCGCGGACGGCTGGGATCATGCCGCTGACCAATCCCACGAGCGCCAGGATTGCGGTTGAAACCGACACGCTGACCGGGGAAATGATCAGTCGAATATCGCCCGCCTCGCCGTGTTGGGCCAACGCGCTGTAAAAGGTGAGATTCCCGACTGAGAAAGAGATGATGTAGGCGAGCACGATCCCGAGAAGACCTCCGAAGAAAGTGATGGCGAGAGCTTCGGATAAAAACTGCACGAGGATGTCGAAGCGGCGCGCACCCAACGCTTTTTCGACGCCGATCTCGCGCGTGCGCTGGGTTACGCTGACCAGCATGATGTTCATGAGTCCAACGCCGCCGATGCCGAGGGTGAGCGTGCCAATGAAAGCAAGGAGCACCTGCAGCGCCATGGTAATGACGCGGAATTGCGAAAGCTGCTCCATCATGCTGAAGACGAAGAGGGCGCGCTTGTCGTCGGCGCGGAAGTTGTGTTGCGTGGCCAGAGTATTGCGAACCGACTTCTCGACGCCTCCATAGTTGTAGCCATTGAAATCCAGCCAGATCATGTCGATGTAATACGTACTGCGAAAGTCGCTCATGGTGGGGAAGGGGACGTAGACGACGCGGTTGATACTGTTCTCGGTGCCTTCCTGGGGTCTGGGCTTCAGCACACCAATGACTTCGTAGGGAATGCCGCTGATGCGAATCTTCTCGCCTACGGGGAAACGGCCGGAGAAGAGCTTTTCCCGGGACTCCGAGCCCAGCACGCAGACACGCGCGCGCAGTTGCAAATCTTCCGCACTGTAGAAACGGCCGAGAGCGAGCTGCAGGTTCTGAATTTCCTGCAGTGCGGGATTGCCGCCGTGGACGGTCCAGGTATACGACCGTCCTTCATAGCTGACAGGTTCATCGAGAAACGATTCGGGAGTAATGCGGGTCACTTCCGGCACATTCACCACGACGCGGTCAACGTCATCCTTGGTTAACCGGATACTGGTGCCGGCCTTGTTTCCTCCGGCTTGCATGGAGGTACGCCCGCCGGCGATGCCCATGGCCGACATGCTGGCATAGCTCCTGAATATGTTGACGATGGCCGTTGAAAAACCGGTGCCATAGGCGAGCAACAGCACGACCGTAGCGATCCCCCAAGCCATGCCCAGCATGGTTAGCGCACTCCGCTGACGATTGCGCCTGAGTGACGTGTACGCTTCGGAGAGAACGTCTTTTGCGTGGATCATTCGCTACTCCTGCCCTTCAATGCTGGCTGTTACTCCTGACGAAGAGCCTCCACGGGCTGGAGCAGAGCGGCCCGTCGCGCCGGATAGAGTCCGGCGACAATACCAGCCAAAGCAAGGCTGCCCATGGCGAGGACAGCGGTCGCCGGGTAAATGTGAGGCAATTCGAATCCGTCGATTGGAGGCACAAGTCCGAATAGCTTGGTGGCCACGTAGGCTGCGGCGACGCCAATGGAGCCGCTGATCGCTGTCAGCATGAGGCCTTCTAAAAAGAATTGAAACAAGATGTTGCGTCGGGTCGCGCCCAGAGCTTTGCGCAGGCCGATCTCTCGCGTGCGCTCGGTTACCGACACGAGCATGATGTTGATCACTCCGATTGCGCCCAGACCGAGCGTCACGAGACCGACCGCTCCGAGGAACGTGTCCATGGCATCGGAGATTTTTCCGACCATCTCGGCGCTGGCGATCGAGTCCCAATCGTCGAAGGCGTCGGGCGTCTCGGGATCAAAGTCGTGGTTTCTGGCGACGATGGCGCGCACGGCTTTCTTGGCTTGCACGTGCTGCGCGTGGGTAATCGGCTGGTACGCGACATACTTGACGGCCTTTTCGTTGCCCGCACCCTGCATGGGGAAGTAGATGGCCATGGTGGTGTAAGGCATGATCAGGCGCATGTTCTGGCCGTTATTGTTTCCGTGGCCGATCTTCTGCATCGTCCCAGCTACTTCGAAGGGGACGCCATTGATGAGGATTGTGCTGCCTACAGCCGGCCGGCCTGGGAACAAGATGCGAACAAATTCGCTTCCGATGATGCAAACGAGGTGGCGCTCGCGTTCGTCGTTCCAATCCAAAGCACGGCCCTGGTCGATCGGCTGGTAACGAATGCCCGAGAACTGCGGCTCGGCGCCATCGACATAGCCATTGCTACTGCCGTATTCGCTGACCAGGCGCAGGTCGCCGCGATAGATCACTGGAGTGGCATTGCGGACGAAGCCTGAATTGCGAATATCCAAATAGTCCTGGTAGTTCAGGTAGTACTGGCGAGAGGAAAGCTGGCTGCCACCGAGCGAGGGCACGCGTCCGTTGTAAATCTGCATGAAGTCTTCGCCGAAGCTCGCCATATTCTTGGTGGTTCCGGCACGAAAACCTTCTCCGAGTCCGACGAGGAGTAGAAGCGATCCGACTCCCCAGGCGATCCCAAACATGGTGAGGAAGGAGCGAAGTTTGTGCGTCCACATGGCGCGCAATACCTCGCTGAAACTGTCGAGAAATCGCCTCATAACTCAAGCTACGAACAGGAGAGAAGCAAAGTTCCTACTTACTCCATGTTCGCGCGTGGGCGCACAGATTGCCGTGATGATGATCACAAGGAAGGAGAGACGTATGGTTGCAGTAGATTACTTAGGGCCGAGGCACGAGAGATTCCTCGTCCCGCTGGAGAATACGCGGGCCTTCGGAATGACGCCCTGACTTGTTTGCGAATTCTTGGAATGACGCCATCGATGCGGGACGCGTGGAGTGAATCAGTTCTTCTCGACAGCTTCGCTCAGTTCCTGCTCGCGGAACTTCTGGACTTCTTCGGCCATTGCGTACTTGAGCGCGTCGATGCCTTTGCCGGTGACGGCGGAGATCTCGTAGAGCTTCAACTTCTTTTTCTTGCAATACTTCTTCAGAGCGGCGAGCTTGTCTTTGTTCACGGCGTCGATCTTCGACGCGACCATGATCATGGGCTTCTCTTCAAGATGCGCGCCGAAGCTGCCGAGTTCGCCGATGATCACATCGGCATCTTTGGTTACGTCGGGACGGCCGCTGGAATCGGAAACATCGACGAGGTGGACCAGCAGTCGCGTGCGCTCGATGTGGCGCAGGAACTGAGTGCCTAGGCCGGCGCCGGAGTGCGCGCCTTCGATCAAGCCGGGGATGTCGGCTACGACAAAACTGATTTCGTTTTTTGCATCGCCGACGGCGACGACGCCGAGATTTGGTTCGAGTGTGGTGAAGGGATAGTCCGCGATCTTCGGACGCGCGGCGGAGATGCGGGAGATCAGAGTGGACTTGCCGACATTGGGATATCCGACGAGGCCGACATCGGCGAGCAGCTTCAGCTCGAGCCGGTAGGTATGTTCCTCGCCGGGGCGTCCGGCCTCATGTTCGCGCGGCGCCTGATGCACGGATGTGGCGAAGCGGGCGTTGCCGCGTCCGCCGCGTCCGCCGCGGGCGATGGCGAAGCGCTGGTCGGCCTGCGTAAACTCGAAAGCTTTCTCGCCGGTTTCGTCGTCGTAGACGATGGTTCCGACGGGAACTTTCAGAAGCACGTCGCCGCCATCGCGTCCTGTTTTGTTCGAGCCTTCGCCGTGGCGTCCGCGTTGCGCCGTGTGCTCGGGATTGAAGCGGAAATGCACGAGGGTGTTGTGGCGCTCGCTGGATTCCATGACGATGTCGCCGCCCTTGCCGCCGTCGCCGCCGGAGGGTCCGCCGCGCGGAACGAACTTCTCGCGGCGGAACGCCATGCAACCGTTGCCGCCGTCGCCGGCCTTGACCCGAATTTTTGCCTCATCAATAAACATGTGGTTAAGCGTGAAGGTCCTGAAGTCCTCGTTCCATCATCAGGGAAGAGAGGCAGGTATGTCTAACGTCCGGCGAGGAGAGCTCGCTTCAGACCGGGCACCGAGCCGACCTGAAACTCGGGACGAATCGTCTCGGCGGCGTTGAGCGCTTGTTGAAATGCCTGGCGAGCCTCGTCGGGGCGCTGCAGCCGGCCGAGGACGTCACCGAGTTCGGCCTCGGCCCGCACTGAGCGAGGAGCAAGCGCCGCGGCCGCCTGGGCTTCGGTCAGTGCTTCGTCGAGATGATTGGCACGTACCGCCAGTTGCGCCCGGGTGACGTGATTCAGCGCGGAGGCCAGAGGAATGTCGAAGTGGCCGTCGTAGACGAAGAGTCCATCTTCGATGACTGCCGTTGGGCGAAGGTGCTGAAACTGATCATAGGGATTCAGTTCACCGGGCCCGAACTCGTAGCCTGAAAGTACGCCCGCGCTGATCAGGACTGGGCCGTCGATCGCCGCGGGAACGTCGATCGTCGGCTGCAGCCAGACGGAAGCGATCGTCGTAAGCGGCTTGCAGGGGACTCCGTAGTAAGTAGGATCGACGACAACTTCGGCGAAGTAGGCGAACCAGCAGTTCTTCACGTGGCGGGAGTCGAGATATTTTTTGGTGGCCCAGAGTTGCTGTCCCCAGTCGACGTTTGAGTCGCTCAGATATTCGTAGGTCTGCGAAGGGCCACCCCACAGTTCATTCGAGTAGGCGAGGTAGACGGGAAACGTGCGCACTGACGACACAACGTTCCACAGGAGCAGGAGCACGACAACATACGCCCAGCGCCGCTGCCGCTGAATCAGGCGCCAGGCGGCCCACGCGGCGAGAATCATCAGGAAGGGATAGACGGGCAGGATGTGGCGGACGCCGATATTCATGCCCGATCCCATGGCGATGAAGAAATGGATCGCGGCGGGAATGATGAGAAACAGCAGTTCTCTCCAGCACTCGACGCGCGACCGCGCCAGCGCGAACGGGACGAGCGCGAGAAGAATGAGTAATCCCAAAGTCGTTTTGATGGCGAAGGCCACAGGAAAATAAAACCAGCGACCGTGCGGATAGACCGTGCCGAGCACATAGGTGTGGCTGAAATCGGCGGTGAAGCCGACGTCGGCGAGTCCGTATAAATAGGACTGAGGAAGCAAGTGCAATTCCGCGGCGGTGAGAATCATCTTCGCCTGCACGGGATTCTTCAGCCTTCCCGCATACTCGGTCAGACGCGCACTCGCATCCACTCCGGGGCGTGGGTGGAAATGAAATCCGTAGAACGACCAGAGGATTGCTACGGCTAGAACGCCGATTACGACGAGCGCGCCGGTCATTCGCAATACCTGCTTCGACTGAATCGCGACCTGCGCTGATTCGGATTGTCGACGCGACAGCGCTAATTCGCACACGGCCAGCGCACCGAGAATCGGAACGATCAGGATGGCGGAATGCTTGGTCGCCAGCGCGAGACCGGCAGCCACGCCTGTCAGCACGAGTCGGACGGCGGTCGGATTCTTCGCGTAGCGATAGAAGGCGTAGACCGTCGCGAGCAGGAAGCAGGACACGCCGACGTCGGTGGTGACGACCGCCCCGTGCGCGAGGATGTTCGGCTCAAAGACGAACAGTATCAGCGCAATAAACGCGGGCGTTGTTCCGAACATTTCTTTCGCCGTCGCGAACACCAGAACGGCGAGCAGCATGGTGAGAAGCGCGGCGGCGGTGCGTGTGCGCAGCAGAATCATCTCCGCGTCGTTCGAATAAACGAACTGCGTCGCGCTCAGGAAATCTTCTTCCTTGTCAAAGACGCTGGGATGCGGGGGAACCTTGAGCGGAAGGCGCAACAGAGGAAGCGTCGCCAGCAGTTTTACCAGCGGAGGATGCTCGGGATTGTCGCCGAAATTCCCGTTGGTCCAATAGTTGTAGCCGGCGAAGATGTGGCAGGCTTCGTCCCAGGTCTGGGATTCGCGGCGAGCGGAGAGGATGAGTTGGCCCCACAGAATTACCAGCAGACACAAAGCCGCTGCGATCTGCAAACGGCGCGCGGTGGAGGTTGGAAGCACGGTGACGGGGCAGTGTACTCGTCTCGCCGCCCACTGTCTATGACGGTAGCCCGCGGGAAGCGGTAGCTACGTAGAAGAATTATTTCGCTTCGACCGGTTCGACCATGACGAACTTACCCATCTGTCCCTTGTTGAGGAACTTGATGCGTCCGGTGATCTTGGCGAAGAGGGTGTCGTCTTTGCCGCGGCCGACGTTGAGGCCGGGCTTTACGCGAGTGCCGCGCTGACGCACGATGATGGTGCCGCCGGGAACGACCTGCCCGCCGAATGCCTTGAATCCAAGCCGCTGCGCGTTTGAGTCGCGGCCGTTGCGTGAAGTGCCTTGCCCTTTTTTATGTGCCATAAGACAGTTCTCAGTTCTTGATTGTCAGTTCTTAGTTAAAAGCTGGACCGACGAATGCATCCGTCGCTCCGCGATCTTATTTCTTTTTTGAGGTCGACTTCTTGGCCGCTTTTTTCGGAGCGGCTTTCTTGGCGGAGGCTTTTGCCGGCTTTGCTTCTGATTCGTCGGCCTCAGCGGGTTTCACCTTTTTCGGCTTCGCTTCTTTTTTCGGAAGGTCGGGAGCTTTGAAGCTCTGTCCGCCGAAGGCGATCTCGGTGATGCGCACGGCAGTGAATGACTGGCGATGGCCGCGCAGTTTCTTGTACTGCTTCTTGCGCTTGTAGTGGAAGACGAGGATTTTCGCGCCGCGGCCTTGTTCGACGATCTCGCCGACTACGCGCGTGTCGGCTTGTTTGCCGACCTGACCGGCCTCGCTGGATACGGCCAGCACATCGGGGAACTCCACCTGGCCATCGGTGCCAGTGCCCAGTTTCTCGACTCGGATTACATCGCCCGGCGCCACCCGGTACTGCTTGCCACCGGCGCGGATAACCGCGTACATACGTCTGCCTCCGTCAAATGTCGTTGAAATTCAGCCCGTCAAAAGGAACGACCCAGGGCGCACACGGGCGCAACCACGGGGCCTGCTGATTTCCTGTGCTTGCTGTGTTTTCCGCCACGGCGCTTCAGCAGCCAAGGCAGGCGTCCCCAGAACGGGTCGGCGAGTACAGTCAAACTCAAGTATTTTAGCGTGTGCTGTGGAAATCGGTCAATGACAATTGGCCTCGGATGTTCGCGGCTGTACCGGCAACACCTCTCACCACAGGGGCCACGGAGGTACACAGGGGAGGCCATAAACATTAGCTTCGCACCCTACTTCGTGTACTTTGAGGTTTTTGCGCTTGTGTGCGAGAATTCCGCCGGATTTCAGGAGACCATTTCTATGATGATCAAGCGCATTCTCACTGTTTCGCTGTGCCTGCTTGCCCTGACGCTCTGCAGCTTCGCCCAAACGAAAAAGTCGCCTATGAAGAAATCTGCCGGGCCCGCTCCCGACAAAGCCCTAATGCAGAAAATATGGGACGGATGGTCGACCCTCGACCCTGCCAACGTTGCCCAGTATTATGCCACCGGACCGCACGTTTTCTTCGACATTGCGCCGCTGAAGTACGCGAGCTGGGACGAATATGAGAAAGGCGTGAAAGGAGTCCTCGCTGGCTACCAGAGCGGGAAGTGCACGGTGAACGATGACGCCGAGATCCATCCGCACGGCGACCTCGTCTGGGGCACGGCCACCATCAAGGAACAACTAACAGCCAAGAGTGGAAAAGTCGAGATGGGGAACTTCCGCTGGACGGTGATCTGGGAAAACGAAGATGGGAAGTGGGTGATCGTCCACGAGCATGTTTCGCAGCCGATTCAGTAGGACCGTCGGCCACGGATCGGCACGGATTTTCACGGATTAGAATCTCAGAGAGCAGCCAGGACTTGAGTCTTGTCGGTTTCGATCCGCGAGATCCGTGAAATCCGTGGCCGATTTTTAGTACGACTTCCAGAAGAAATAGACCGTCATTCCTGCGCCGACTAGAACTACGAATACGCGGATCCACGATTGCGGGAGCTTTTGCGCGTAGTGCGCGCCGAGGTATCCACCGGTGATTCCTCCGGCAATCATCACGATGCCATGCTTCCAGTAGACGGCTCGCGCAACGATGAAGGTGACGACCGCGACTCCGTTGACCACGGATCCCATCACGCTCTTCAAAGCGTTCATGGCAGTGGATGTCGGTCATGCCGAGCGCGACCAACATGGCGAGCACGACGATGCCCATGCCCCCGCCGAAGTAGCCTCCGTAGATCGCGACCAGTAACTGGAAGATGGTCGCAGCAGCGAGTGCGGCTGCAGTGGCTTCGTGTCCAAGGGCGGATTTGCGGTTTCCCGCCAGCTTCTTGCCGAAGGCGAAAAGCAGAGTCGCTCCGAGTGTAAGCCAGGGCAGCACTCGCATAAACGTGTGCGCCGGAGTTTTCAGCAGGAGAAGAGCACCGATCAGGCCGCCCACAAGGCTGGCGGTGAGGAGAGGAATTATGACACGGCGGGGAACGTTGAGCTTCTTGCGATAGGCGCCTCCGGAGGCAGTGGCGGCGGTCCAAAGGGCAATGCTATTGGTGGCGTTGGCAGGGATCGGCGGAACGCCGGTGAACAGCAGCGCGGGAAATACTATGAAACTGCCGCCGCCCGCGACGGAGTTTAATGCGCCGCCCAGCACGCCAGCGAAGAAGAGAAACAGGATGATTGCGAGAGTCAAGCAGTCAGGTGTACCAGAAACGGCGACGGGCCGCCAATACGACTGAGCCGGGCGAGCGTTCTCAATGCGCATCACAGGGAGGAGAAAGAAACATTGCGCTGTTGAGTCCAAGAAAATAAACCGCGTCGTCCAGTCAACCGCCGGACGGAACCCAACCTTTTCCGAACTGGCGCGTCGAAACGGTGAGCCAAACATATGCCTCGCCTTCTCACCTTGCTGTTGATCTTCTTCGTCAGCGTGCCTGTAGTTCTTTCTCAGCAGCCGGCCGCGCCAAACCCTTGTGCGGTCGCGGAACAGAAGCAACTGGACTTCTGGGTGGGCGATTGGGATTTGACGTGGCCGGGAAAGAATGCCGGTGAAATCGGCCACGGCGCCAACAACGTCAAGCGGATCCTTGACGGTTGCGTGGTGCAGGAGAATTTTTCCGGTGGAGACTCGATGCCTCTGCGCGGAACCAGTGTTTCGACCTTTGACGGCCGCGCCGGCGTGTGGAAACAGACATGGGTCGACAACCAAGGCGGTTATCTCGATTTCACTGGAGAGTTCAAAGAGGGGCAGATGATTCTGCAGCGCGAAGCTACCGGCCCGGGCGGCGCGAAAATCCAGCAGCGCATGGTTTGGAAGAACATTACTGCCAATGCACTGGACTGGAGTTGGGAATCGTCGAGCGATCGCGGAAAGACATGGCAGGTCCTGTGGCCCGTCCATTACAAGCGCAGGAACTGACGCCCGGCACGGCTGCGTAACCGTTACTTCTGTAATCCAACTACAGACATTTCCCAACAAAACATTCCCCAAGTTCAGGGTTAGTATCTAGAGAACGTGGGGGGATTCCATGGGAAATCGAATCGCAGTTTTCACTGTTTCTATTCTGCTTTGCAGCGTCGCCTGGGGGCAGACGCCGTCGAGCAGCCCGCAATCCGGCGGGCAACAGTCCATGCCTGGCATGTCGGGCTCTGGTCATGACATGTCGAACATGAAGGGCATGGACATGGGCGGGGATAAGGATGCCGACAGCGACGCCAGCGCTCACGTGATGAATTCCATGGAAGGCCACATGAATATGGGGCCGCACATGAAGATGACGGCGCTGCGTCCGGCCAAGGCGGGGGACGCGGCGCGGGCGCAGGAAGTTGTGGAGGAAGCGCGCAAGGCCTCAGAAAAATACAAGGACTATCATGCTGCGCTGGCTGATGGATTCAAGATTTTCCATCCGGAAATTCCGCAGAAGATGTATCACTTCACTAATTATCAATATGCATTTGAAGCGGCGTTCCGGTTTAATGCGGAGCATCCTACTTCGCTGCTTTATGAAAAGCATGGCGACGACTACAAGCTGATCGGGGTGATGTATACCGCGCCGAAACGCTTTGGCGAAGATCAACTGGACGAGCGCATTCCGTTGAGCGTGGCGCGGTGGCATGAGCATGTAAACTTCTGCGCGCCTCCGGCGGGCAAGCGCGGCGAAATGCTGGGGCAGCATCCGCAATTTGGTTTGCGGGGATCGATTACGACGCAGGAAGCGTGCGACGCTGCGGGTGGGACGTTCCGTCCAGTGATCTTCAACTGGATGGTGCACGTTTATCCGTTTGAGAAGGATCAGGCGGCGATCTGGTCAGTGGAACGGCAGCACGGCGACGCCGACTGAGAAAAAGCCTGCACGCAAAGGACGCGAAGAACGGCCGCTAAGGACGCTAAGAAAAACTTGGAGTGCTAAGGTTAACGTCCCCATCTCGCATCACTGTGAGGCCCGCATCTCTATTGTTCTCCTTCGGCACGGCTCAAAGAGGTCGCGGAAAAAGTCTGCTTCGATGATCAAAAGTCGCCCAGCGGGCGAGAAGACACACTCGAAGTAATGACACCGGAAGATACGGCAATGGCTTGCGACTGGTTCCCGAAAAGCGCGAGACACGATTTTCCATCCTTAATAATGTATTCCCCTTCGCAAATGTAATTCCCTTCGCAGCTTTGGCGTTCAGGATTTTGACACAAGCCAGGCGCCGGATGTTCTGTTGCAATACTCACAAAACACTTGCCTGTTGTGCCTTTCAGAAGAATGAATTGAGATGACTTTCTTGCTACCGGAAAGATGTATGTAGCGTCCAAGAAAATGTGAACGCAGACCAACGTCAGGGAACTTCCAGCGTGGCGACTGCGTAGTATCTGGAGTGGGCAAACGGCCAGTGCAGAACTGACTGGCCAGAAATAAAGCGGCATCGTTTGCGGGGTCTGGGGATTCTCTCACACTCGGTTTGGCGGCCCAGGTGAGAAAACCCCCATCGCAGCAGCGCAAGCTTGACTTGTGGGTCAAAACTTGTGTGCACAACCCCGGCGGCAGCATTGTAGGCGATTCGTGCGGAAACACAAGTGTTTTCTCACGCAGGTCGCGAGCCGGGCCGCCCTAACCGTTTCTCGACGTAATTTCGGGAAAGAAAAATACAAGGAGCAGCCATGAAATTCGCGACAGTTTCGAAGAGTCTGGTACTGGGGTTGGCTGTGCTGCTGGCCTCGAGCGCGTTCGCAGCAACGAAAGCGAATCTGCATTTGAACGATTCCACGACGGTGAACGGAGTTAAGCTCAAACCCGGCGACTACAAGCTCGAGTGGGATGGCACCGGTCCTGATGTGCAGGTCAACATCATGCAAGGTAAGACCGTGCTGGCTAAAGCGCCGGCAAAGGTTGTCGATTTGAAAAGCCCGGCAGTGAACAACGCGGCCGTAGTCACGAAGAACAACGATGGAACCACCGCTCTCTCAGGCGCGCGCTTCGAAGGCAAGAAGTTCGCTCTCGAAATCGGTGACAACGGCGAAGGCATGCAAGCGGGATCGAGCAAGTAAGAGGCACCTCACAGAGGAAACGAGAAAGGGGAGCATCAGCATGCTCCCCTTTTTTCGTTATGCTGCGCGCGCTACTGGGGTTGTGCTTTTTCCAACTCGGCATTCAGGTGCACGCTACTACCGGCGCCGACTTTCATCTTCCTCTCCCAGTCTTTGAAGCCTGCTTTCTTCACGGTGATCGTGTGGTCGCCCTCTTCGACTTGCACATCTGACGGAGTGTTCCCCACAAAACCGCCATCGACTTCAATGTCGGCACCGGACGGATCGGATTCAATCTGCATTTTGGCTGATGTTGGATTCGAAACGGAAGAAGCTGCTGCGGCAGCGATCGTTTGTTGGACCGGAGTTTGTTGGATCGAAGTTTGTTGGACCGGCGCAGGCTGGAACTTCGCGAGATCCAGTTTCATGTCTCCGCTCACATAAGCGGTGACCTCAGTTCCCTTCGGAATGCTGATGTCTTTGCCGTGCATAAAGAGAAAAAACGGAGCGGCCGGGAAGAAGAGGATGCCGGTGGCCACCATTCCACCGACCATGACGCCGGTGTGGCCGCCGCCCTTCATGTCCTTCACCGCGCGCAAGGGCGCTCTTTCGCCGGTGATCAGCTTGACGTAGTCAATACTGATGTCGAGCCTTCCGCCGCGTGCGATTCGTCGCTTCGCTTGTGCTTCGGTTACGGTCGCGAGAGCGAGGCCGCCCTTCGGGATCACTAGCGTGCCGTTGACGCTGATATCTTCCAGCACTTCGAAATCGACGGTGTCCCCAGTCTGAGCGTCACCGGAGGAAACGGTGCGGTTGATCCGCAGCTTCACCGGAGTTCCGTCCTCGAGAACGAATCCCTTGGCGGAGGTGAAGTTCGAGCTTGTCGTGGCGGGTGCGGACTGCGCTGATTGGGGCGCTGCGGTGGGTTGCGCCTGGTCCGTTTGAGCAACAGCCGCCAGAGACAATAGGATCAAGCAAAATAGCGCCAGAAGTTTTGTTTTCACCAGAACTCTCCCGTATCGATGTAATCAGGATGTCAGGAAGGGCCCAAGAACGCGCAATTATCCTCTGAAAGCGGCGCTTCAGCAATGATTCGGCGCACAAACAGTAAAGGGAGCGCCGAGGCGCTCCCTGGTATCAGGCAACTGAGTATCAGGCAACTAATTACTGACTTCAGTACTTCGGTACTTTTGGATCTACGCGATCGGACCACGCGGTGATGCCACCGGCAAGATTGTGCACCTTGGTGAAGCCGGACTGCTGCAGGAAGGCGACAGCTTTCGCGCTGCGTCCGCCCATCTTGCAGTGGACGACGATTTCGCGGCTCGAGTCGAGTTCGTTGACGCGCTTCGGCAGATCGTTCAGCGGGATGAGATATCCACCGAGATTGCAGATCTGGTATTCGTGAGGCTCGCGCACATCGAGGACGAAGAGATCGTCCTTCGCGTCGAGACGCCGCTTCAATTCTTCCACCTGAATTTCGGGAACGCCGTTGCTCACCGTTTTTTCCTCTCCGCGAATGCCGCAAAACTCGTTGTAGTCTATCAGCTTCGTCACCGTGGGGTGCGTGCCGCAGACCGGGCAATCGGGATTCTTGCGCAGCTTGAGTTCGCGGAACTTCATGCCCAGCGCGTCGATCAGCAGCAGTCGTCCGATCAGCGGATCGCCAATGCCGAGAATCAGCTTGATGACTTCGGTGGCCTGCATCACACCCACGAGGCCGGGAAGAATGCCGAGGACCCCACCTTCAGCGCAGGAAGGAACCAGGCCCGGCGGTGGCGGCTCGGGATAAAGGCAGCGATAGCACGGACCGTCTTCGGTGGCGAAGACGCTGGCCTGGCCCTCGAAGCGGAAGATCGATCCGTAAACGTTGGGCTTTCCCGTAAGGACGCAGGCATCGTTTACCAGGTAGCGCGTGGGAAAGTTGTCGGTGCCGTCGGCGATGATGTCGAACTCGCGGAACAATTCGAGAGCATTTGAGCTGTCGAGCCGCGTATCAAAGGTCCGCAGATTCACAAAAGGATTGATGCCCTTGAGCTTGTCGGCGGCGGAATCGAGCTTCTTGCGTCCGACGTCGGCGGTGGAGTGAATGATCTGGCGCTGCAGGTTGGTGAAATCCACGACATCGAAATCGACGAGTCCGAGGGTGCCCACGCCAGCGGCGGCGAGATAGAGCGCCATCGGCGATCCCAGGCCACCGGTGCCGATGCACAGAACGCGCGCGGCCTTCAGCTTCTGCTGACCTTCCATGCCGACCTCGGGCATGATCAAGTGGCGCGAGTAGCGCAGGATTTCGTCTTTGTTGAGTGAGACCGGAATTTCGGTGGTCGTAGCCATAAAGTCCTCAGACTTAGAATTCTTAACGGGAGACTGATCCTCGTCGCAGTGCCGGCGACGGGCGTCTTGATTTGTTCAGTCGACGTAAGTCAAAGTCCCCACCCTCTCGCACAGAACGCGAGAAGGATGGGGCACCCAAATATGGGGCACCCAAATCCTATGATTGGCGGCTCAGGCCGCGCCTCCCGCGATTGAAGGCACAATCGAAATGTTATCACCGTCGCTCAGGGCGGTGGCTTCCTTCTGCAGGTAGCGGATGTCTTCGTCGTTGACGTAGAGGTTGACGAAGGCGCGCAGTTTGCCGTCGTCGGTGTAGAGGTGCTTCCGAAGATCGGGATGCTGCGCGACCAGCGCGTTCATGGCATCACCAACGGTCGCCCCAGAAACCTCGACCGAAGCCTGTTTCCCCACATACTGCCGCAATGGCGTAGGAATATGAATCTTGCTCATGTCAGTACTGTAAGAGATGCGGCAGGAGGTCGGCAAGATTCAGGGAGGGAGAGCCGCGGTTTTGAGTCTTGGGTGTTGGGTGTTAGGTCTTGCATTCTAAACGCAGGGCTCCGAACGTCAAGACCTAACACCTAAGACCCAACACTCTGAGACTGACCCCTGCAAGCCACTTATCCGCCGGATGGCTGCGACCTAGAATCTCTCAGGGAGAGACTTCGATGACGATCTTTGATCCTGTGCGGAGCAGAGTGATTGATGGTGGCGGGCACGGCGGGGGCGCCCTGCTTCGCCTGATCGGCCTGGGAATTGCTGCGTTCCTGCTCGTGATCCTATTTTTCAGCGCGGTGACGCGCGTGGGAACCGGTCATGTGGGCGTCCTCACGCTGTTTGGCAAAGTCACGGGCGAGACGCTGGGCGAGGGAATTCATCTCATCAACCCACTCAAGACGAATAACGAAATGTCGATTCAAACGCAAACTATCAAGGAATCGGCAAGCGTCCCGTCGAGCGAAGGGCTGATGATGAGCCTCGATACGTCGCTCATCTATCACCTCAATCCCGATCACGCCGCCGAAGTATTTCAGAAAATTGGCTCCGACTACGAAAATGTTGTGGTCGAGCCGACGTTGCGCTCCGCCATACGCGAGGCTACGGCGTCACACACCGCGAATGCTCTGTACACCGGCGAACGCGAGATGGTGGCGAAGCAAATCACAGACCAGATCACCGCCGAACTCAACAAGCGCGGGATCGCGGTGGAGAATGTTCTCCTGCGCGACATTCAACTGCCCGCGACACTGAAGGCGTCGATCGAGGCCAAGCAGCAGGCCGAGCAGGAAGCGTTGGCGATGAACTTCCGCCTACAGAAGGAAACACAGGAGGCACAGCGGAAGCGCATCGAAGCTGCCGGCGTGCGTGACTTCCAGCAAATCGTCGCGCAGGGCATTACGCCGTCGCTGCTGGAATGGAAAGGCATTGAGGCGACCGAGAATCTGGCGAAGAGTCCGAACTCGAAGGTGGTTGTGATTGGGAACAATAAGAACGGGCTGCCGCTCATCTTGGGCCAGTGATGTGGAACAGGAGCGAGCCTGCTATCGGCTGTCCGTCGTCCATCAGGGCGACGCTGCTACCATGAATCTGTGGCGCCACTTCTCGACATTCGCAACCTGACCATCGCTTTCCCCGCACAGGCATCGAGCACCGCCGGACAGCCGGGGGCGGCCGTTCCCGCACAAGCTTTGATGGCTGTGCGTGATCTGAGTTTTTCCATCGCTGCGGGTGAAGTTCTGGGGCTGGTGGGTGAGTCCGGGTCGGGCAAGTCGATTACTTCTCTGGCGATCATGCGACTGCTGCCTCCGCAAGCTCGGGTGGCGGGCGAGATCGTGTTTGCGGAAAACGGGATCGCGCGAAACCTGCTGGCTATTGAAGACGACTCGATGCGGCAACTGCGCGGGTCGCGCATCGCGATGATCTTTCAGGAGCCGATGACCGCGCTTAATCCTGTGATGCGCGTGGGCGATCAGGTTGCGGAAGCGGTGATGGCGCACAACCACATGACAAAGAAGGAGGCGTGGCAGCGCGCCGTCGACGCCATGAATGACGTGGCAATTCCTGATGCCGCCCGGCGTGCACGCGACTATCCTCATCAGCTTTCCGGGGGCATGCGGCAGCGCATCATGATCGCGATGGCGATCGCCAATCGTCCGCAACTGCTCATTGCCGACGAGCCGACGACCGCGCTCGACGTCACCATCCAGGCGCAGATTCTTGAACTGCTCGCTCAACTGCGCAGCAAGTTCGGGCTGACGATGCTGTTCATCTCGCACGACCTGGCGGTGGTTTCGCAGGTCGCCGATCGCGTTGCGGTCATGTATGCGGGCAATCTCGTTGAACTCGGGGCGAGGCGCGATATTTTTCATGCGCCGGCACATCCTTACACTCGCGGACTGTTGCATGCCGTACCCGATCTCAAGACGGATCGCGCGAAGCCGCTGCAGACGATCGACGGGACAGTTCCGGCATTGCACGCGATGCCGCCGGGCTGCACTTTCGAACCGCGCTGCGATTTTCGCGTGCCCGAATGCGCGCGAATAGTGCCGCCGCTGGTGGAAGTTGCGGACGGCCACTGGGCACGCTGTCCTGTAATCAATTCTTAGCCGAGGCGGGCGCCTTACCGAACGCGCTCGATCTCAGCGCGATGGAGCCACACCATCAGGAAGAAGAGCGCCAGCAAAACGAAGTGCATCCAAAATCCGTATTCGAAGTAGAAGCCCAGCCAGGGCTGGACGAAATATCCGGCGAGGCCTTTGAAGCGAACCAGGTAGGGATGAGCGGCGTCGGCCGTGATGGGCGATATGCGCGGGATTATGTAGGAGGTTGCGAGCTGGCCGAGAAAATTCAAGCCCAGCAGGGCAAAAACAAGCGTGATCGACAGAGGAGTTTTGCCCTTGAATCGCCAGCTCATTGACCCGGATTCTACACGACAACCGGTCGGTGACCCGTGAAAGCTCGAGTCAGTCTATAATCGGCAGTTTGTCCGGTGATCCGTGCGCATACTGCTTCTTAGCGACATCCATGCCAACCTTGAAGCTCTGGACGCGACCCTCGCGGGCGCGCCTGAACATGACCTCGTCGTGAATCTGGGCGACATTGTCGGCTATGGGGCGAGTCCGAATGAGGTGATCGATCGCTGCCGGGAGTTGGGAAAGATCTTCGTGCGGGGGAATCACGACAAGGCCGCCACGGGAATCATGGACCTTGAGGATTTCAATCCTATGGCTGCGGCTGCGGCACTTTGGACGCGCAACGAATTGACGCAGGAGAATCTCGAGTGGCTGCGCGCCTTGCCTCACGGGCCGTTGCCGCTGCCGGACTTCCCGCAGATCCAACTTGTGCACGGCTCTCCAAACGATGAAGACGAGTACGTCGTGTCGCTCGGCGATGCGCTTGCGCCGCTGATCACGCTGACGTCGCCTCTGACTTTCTTCGGGCACACGCACCTGCAAGGCGGATTCTTCGCCAATGGATCCTCTGCTGACGGGTTTCGACCGGAGTACAAAACTGTGGGCCAGGCGGAGTCGGTGCCGTTGCAGTTGAAGTCGTCGGCGCGGTACTTGATTAATCCCGGGTCGGTGGGGCAGCCGCGCGACGGCGACTGGCGCGCTGCTTTTGGGCTATTCGACACCGACGCGCAAATCGTTCACTTCCACCGCACGCCCTACAATCTGAAGGCCGCGCAAGACCGAATCTTCGCGGCGAACCTTCCACCTCGGCTTGCTACGCGGCTGGCGGCCGGACGCTAGGTTTTTGACTAAAAACTCCCCAAAGACTTTTTCGGAGATAGTCTGACAAGGACAGGGCGCGAGGCGAAGCGCTCCCGATCGCTCTGCCCTTCCGAGAATACGCACACGCCTCGCTCCTCATCCACGCAATAGCGGGCGGGTTAGGCAGGTGGGGCCGCCGCTGCCGTTGATGCAGAGTTCGCTGCCGGGGAAGGTGCGGACGTCGAATCCGGCTTGGCGCAGACGCGCATTCGTTTTGTGATTCTCTTCAATGGCAAGCAAGCGGTTCCCGCCCAGCGCGAGGACGTTGCAGGCCAGCGTGTCGCGCTCGGAGTCTTCGATCTCAATAAATTTCATACCGCGCGATTTCAGCAGCTCTACGGTCTCGACCGCGAGCCAAGGAAGATCGACCAGAGCAGTGTGTTCGTTGAGCAGACTGATCAGCGACATCAGGTGAAGGCACGCCGAGGGTCCCGGGCCGTAGGGCAGCGGCGCAGAGAGAGCGTCGATTCCCTTGGGCGCAAGCATGGCGCGCATCTGTTCGATGCCGGCGCGGTTGGTGCGATAGCCGTGGCCGATCAGCAGTGTCTTCCGGTCAAGCCAGAGAATGTCGCCAGCTTCAGTGGTGCCATGCGGCTTGATCGCGCCAAAGGTTGGAATGGCTCGGGCCCCGCACGATGCGCCGTGATGTTGCGCCTCGGGGACGCGGTTCGATTTGCCGGGACGCATCAGGATCAGTCCAAAATCGGTCGTCAGCGAGGCGTCGTGAGTGTAGACGGCGTCTAAAGAAAGGACGTCGGCCTGGGGAAGTTCGAGAATCTCGGCGCCCGCGGTCTCGAGTTCGTGAACCAGCGCGTCGTGCTGCGACTGGGCGATTTCGAAGTCAGGGGCATGATGGAATCCGAGGTCGCGCCACGCGGAGACCTGCTTGGGTTCATTCCATCGAGCGGCGCGGGGCGAGCAGACGAGGACGCGTTGGAGAGCGCCGACCATGGAGTGTCCGTTAAAAGCCAGGCCGGGTTGAGAAAGTGTGGGCAGTTGGGATCTCCTTCGCGCGAATCGGGTGAGGATGATTTTAAGGGAAGGCGGGTGGGAGCGGGAAGTAGAAGGGATGGGATTCAGAGGCGAGGCCGGTGCTGCTAGTGAACTACTCCAACGAAAATCCCCATGTCTCGCGAAGGAAGCGAGACATGGGGCACCCTTGAATCGGTTACACCCAGAGTTCTATTCAGCCGCGGCGAAGGAGACGTGGGCGTCTACCGGCGGCAGCAGGTCGCGCACGTCGTGCTTGTGTTTATCTCTGTCCTTGCTGTGAGCGCTGCGTTTGTGGAGCCACTGCTTCAGGTGCTTTCGGGCGGCAGGCGCGAGCTTGGAGAAGAAGAGTCCGGCGCGGCCGTGATCACCGGCCCAGATCACGTCGGCGTGACCGTCGAGAGTAATGTCGGTTCCGGGAAGCACGCAATGAAAAGCCAGGTTCGAACTCATGGGAACCGGTTCGGTGGCCTGTAAGCGCGAGGCCGTGCTCGCCGATATCAATGCTGATGCCGGAAAGGGTTCCGCCGTCGACGTCGAGATACACGACCGTCTTCACCTCGTAGCGCGGAGTCTTGCGACGAGTGGCTTTCGCGAGTTTGAGGCTTGTCTTCAAGGCGTCGCTTACCTGCTCGGGCTCGAGCGGCCGGTAAAGGATGCGGCTGGCGCCCGACTGGAAGGCCTGGCCCGTCCCCGGCCACACGCGACTGGCAACGGCAAACAGGGCCGGCTTTTGTGCGGGCGGCAACAGCGCCGCCATGCTGATGACTTCTTCCGCGCCGGGCAGGTCGAAATCCACGATAAGCGTGGAGCAGCGGCCGGTGGTGACCAATTCCAGGGCTCGATGGCCGGAGCTACAGCGTACGTACTCGATTTCGAGTTCTTCCAGGGAGGCCTTCAAGACTTGAAGGGACGTTTTGTCGTTACACAGGACCGCAGCAGAGTGGCGCATGAACTACAAAGTACGGGTGGATGAGAAACTGGTAAATGTCACACCAGTAATCAGTGAAGTGGTTACCGAAGCACTCTGTAAACCGCGGGGAATACTGTGTTTATGCGGTGGCCGGAGGCCGGCAGGCAACGCACTGTTATAATTAAGAATTGCGCTCATGACTACGAAGAGACTGATTCGATCGACAACAGTTTTATCGGTACGCCGCAATGGAAGCGTCGTTCTGGCTGGCGACGGGCAGGTTACGCTGGGCGAGTCGGTAATCAAGCACACGGCGAAGAAAATTCGGCGGCTGTACAACGACAAGATTGTCGCGGGATTTGCGGGGTCCACGGCGGACGCGTTTACGCTGTTCAGCCGCTTTGAGGCCAAGCTGGAGCAATATCACGGCAACCTGGGACGAGGCGCGGTGGAGTTGGCCAAGGACTGGCGCACCGACAAATTCCTCCGTCATCTGGAAGCGCTGTTGCTCGTGAGCGATAAAGAGCAAACATTTCTGCTGAGCGGACAGGGCGATGTAATTGAACCCGACGGCCCGGTGGCGGCGATTGGGAGCGGCGGACCGTACGCCTTGGCCGCGGCTCAGGCGCTTTCGGAGCACACCGAACTTTCAGCCCGGCAGATTGCCGAAGAAGCAATGAAGATTGCGGGCAAGATGTGCATCTATACGAATGACAAGGTAACGATTGAAGAACTGTGAGAAAAGTGATCAGTGGTCAGTGGCCCGACAAGAAGAATCGAACTGATCACTAACTACCGATCACTGATCACTGCTCACTAGTCACTGGAATTTATGGCTATTTACCTTCCTTCCTCCGCTGAAGAAGAACAGCTTGCGCTGGATGAACTGACTCCGCGCGAGATCGTGGTTGAACTCGACAAACATGTGATCGGCCAGAAAGACGCCAAGCGCGCCGTGGCCATCGCGCTGCGGAATCGCACGCGCAGACAGAAACTTACCCCTGAGCTCGCCGAAGAGATTATTCCCAAGAACATCATCATGATTGGGCCGACGGGCGTAGGCAAAACCGAGATTGCGCGGAGGTTGGCGAAGCTGGCGAATTCTCCGTTTCTCAAGGTCGAGGCTTCGAAGTTTACCGAAGTCGGCTACGTAGGACGCGACGTCGAGTCGATGGTGCGGGATCTGGTTGAGATCGCGATCGATAACGTGCGCGAAGAAAAGCTGGAAGATGTTGCCGACAAGGCGGAACTCAACGCGGAAGAGCGACTGCTGGATATTCTGCTGCCGCCGTCGCCTCCGGCGCGCCCGGACGCCACCGCGACCGGTGGTGGCGTGGTAATCGACGGAAGCACCTCTCTGACGGAGTCTTCGAACCGGACGCGCGAGAAATTGCGCCAGCAACTGCGCGAAGGGAAACTCGACGATCGCACGGTAGAGATTGATGTGCGTGAACGGAATTTCCCGTCGTTTGAAATTCTCACCAACCAGGGCGTGGAGGAGATGGACGTCAACATTAAAGACATGTTGCCAAACATCTTCGGGCAACGCACGAAGAAGCGGAAGATGAAGGTGAACGAGGCCTTCGAGTATCTGATTCAGGAAGAGGAGCAGCGGCTCATCGACATGGATCAGGTCACGCGCATGGCGATTGACCGCGTGGAGAACTCCGGCATCGTATTTCTCGACGAGATCGACAAAATCGCAGGCCGCGAAGGCGGGCATGGGCCGGACGTTTCGCGCGAGGGCGTGCAGCGCGACATTCTTCCGATCGTTGAAGGCACGACCGTCAACACTCGTTACGGGATGGTGCGGACGGACCACATCCTGTTCATTGCGGCGGGAGCGTTTCACGTTTCGAAGCCGAGCGACCTGATCCCGGAGTTGCAGGGGCGGTTTCCGATTCGCGTGGAGCTGCAATCGCTGACGATGGAAGACTTCGTCCGGATTTTGACGGAGCCGAAATCGTCGCTGGTAAAGCAGTACACTGCCCTGCTCGAGACTGAAGGCGTAAAGCTTGAGTTCACCCCAGAAGCCCTGGATGAGATCGCGCATTTTGCTTTCCGGGTAAATGAAAGCACCGAGAACATCGGGGCGCGGCGGCTGCACACGATCATGGAACGCGTGCTCGACGAGTTGAGCTTCGAAGCTCCGGAGAAGAAGGGCGAACACGTCACGATCGACGCCGACTACGTGCGGAAGATGCTGACCGACATTGTGAAGGATCAGGATCTCTCGCGGTACATTCTATAGAGGTAGGGCAGGCCGGAACTCGGAGGGCGCGTGGGATTTCGGTCCTCGATTATTCGCCAAAGTACCATCGTAGTCGGGTTGGTCCTACTCGTCGCAGTGGGCACAACTGCCCAGACCAACGGAGGACCGGGCAGATTCAAGGTCGTACTTCTCGGTGGCGTTCCTTCCGAAAAGGTTCACGTCAATTACGTGTTGTATGGCCCCTTTGGCGCGTCGGGCGGCTTCACCACTCCAACCCCTGATTCTCTCTCCTATCCAATTCCGACATCCGTTGAAGGAAAACCAGCAGAACGTATCAAAGGATTCATTTGGGCGTCCGGGTGCAAGATAGCAACGTTCGACTCATCCCTTTTGGATTTGTCCGACCTGCAAGAATACTTCGTTTGCACGCCATTGGCGACGGTTATGCTCCTGGGACGAATCCCTATCACGGCCCTGAAGAAAGAAGAACCATTGGAAATCCGGTTCGACTACATGGCTTCATGGGCCTGCCGTTTCTTCGGCTTCGCAGACTGCGCTGTTCCGCAGATAGAGATTGGCACAGTTAAGCCTGATGCCGACGGTGCCTTCGAGATTGAGTTGCCCGACCTAAGTGCGGACCCGATCTCTTCCGAATCGGAAGGAGGCGCTGAACTTCAGCTTGTCCTCCGAGAAGTCAGGACCGGGAATCTTGTCGCATGGTTAGAACCCGAATCGAAGATCCTACTAACCGCGGGAGGCGCTCTCAAAATCGCACCTTTCTATCCTCAAAATCTACTTTTTGCCGCTCGAAAAGATAGACCTTCTCCATAAGCGCAATCCGCTCGGTCTCATGCAAGCCGCAGTCTGTTATTCTGCCCCGTTGATCCTCATGAAAACCATCGATCGGTCCCGCCTGCAGTCCCTGATGCAACGCGAACAGAAGAAGTTTGTGGACGAGCGTCCGAAGTCGAAGGCGCTCTTTGAGCGGGCGCGGAAGTCGCTGCTGGCGGGCGTTCCCATGAACTGGATGGTGAAGTGGGCGGGAGCGTTTCCGCCATTTGTGCGCGAAGCGCAGGGGGCGCACTTCTTCGACGTGGACGGAAATCGCTATGTCGACTTTTGCCTCGGTGACACCGGCGCGATGACGGGACATTCTCCGTTTGCCACGGTGAAGGCGGCGGAAGAGCAGATGCGGCGCGGGATCACGTTGATGCTGCCGGGAGAAGACGCGATCGTCGTCGCGGAGGAACTGCAGAAGCGCTTCAACCTTCCCTACTGGCAGTTCGCGCTGACGGCGACCGATGCAAATCGATTTTCTATTCGGCTGGCACGGCAGATCACGGGGCGTCCGAAGATTCTTGTATTTAACTGGTGCTATCACGGGACGGTGGACGAGACGTTCATCACGCTGCAGCGCGGATGGAACGGCGGGGCCGCGGCCGGGAAATATTGGGCCACCAGTGAATCCGGCGGTCACGACGAAGGTGGTCGAGTTCAATGACGTGGACGCGCTGGAGGCGGCGTTGCACTCCGACGATGTGGCCTGTGTGCTGGCCGAACCGGCAATGACGAACGTTGGCATCGTGCATCCGCAGCCGGGATATCACAAGGCGCTGCGGGAACTCACGCGCGAGCACGGGACGCTGCTCATCATCGACGAGACGCATACGATTTGCGCAGGTCCGGGAGGGTTTACGCGCGCGGAGAATCTTGAGCCCCGACGTGTTGGTCTTCGGCAAAGCGATCGGCGCTGGGATTCCGGGCGCGGCTTATGGCTTTTCGCAGGAAGTTGCGGACCGCATCGCGGCCAAGCAGGAGCTTGAGAATTGTGACGTCGGCGGGATAGGCGGGACGCTCGCCGGAAACGCGCTGTCGCTTGCCGCGATGCGCGCGACGCTGACGAAGGTCTTAACCAAAGAGGCCTTCGACCGCATGATTCCCATGGCCGAACGCTGGACGACCGGAGTCGCAAAGGCGATTAAAGAAGCGGAGCTGCCATGGCACGTTACGCGACTGGGATGCCGCGCGGAATATTTATTTGGCGCCGCAGAACCTCAAAATGGCGCGCAGGCTCATGACGCAATGGACTTCGAACTGGAACGCTTCATGCATCTCTACGCCATGAATCGCGGAATCCTGCTCACTCCGTTCCACAATATGGCGCTGATGTCACCGCAAACCGAGGATGACGACGTCGATCGGCACACGAAGATATTCCGCGAGGCAGTCAGAGAGTTGACGGTGAGTTAGTGATGCTCGTGGTAGTGAAGCGCTTCCCAGAAACCGATCCAGATATCGAGCAGGCCGAGCCCGCTGCAGATCCCGCGGAAGAAACCGTTGGAGACAATGTCGCGCAGGCTGGGGAACTGGAGCAGAAGATAGTTGTCGGTCCACTCCGGGGTCCAGGGAAGAATGATGAGGAGCACGCCGGCGACAGCGCTGATCAGGACAAAGAGAAACACGGAGATGCGGTGCATCCAGAGTTGCACGCCGCTGTCGGGCAGTTGGGGCGCGGGTTGCGGTGGAGGATCGAGAACCAAAGTGCGGGTCGGGACCGGCGGGGGCGGCACTTCGGGAGACTTGGGAGCGGAGTCGGTCATCAGAAGGCGCTCCGGGTTGAAGGAACGTCACGCCGCACGGAGGCGTCGGTTCGACCGGAAGACCCGCGGAAATTCCTGTTGGGCGCCGCCGTTCTACGAAGATTACAGGGGTTCTTCGCTTCGCTCAGAATGACAGGGGATAAAAGACAAGGGGCACCGACGGCCTGGTTGGGGACAAAACCCATCCGACTATTCTACGACTTCAGGGCCTTAATGCGCTCGGCAACGTCGCGATAGTCGATGTTGTTTCCGTAAACGTCCATGAAATGGTGTAGGGCCGAGGCCTTGTCGCCAGCAGTTTCGTAGGCGGAAGCCAGTTCGTAGTGCAGGGCGACCTTCGTTTCGCCATCGATGCCGGCAACGTTGAGAGCCTTGTCATACCAGCGAACCGCGGCCTCGGGCACTCCTTTTTCGAGGAAGCACTGCGCGAGCCAGGTGTAGGTCTGCATGATCTGCGGGAAGGCATGTCCGCGATCGAAGAACTGGCAAGCCTTTTGAAGTTCGCCGATCGCCTCGTCGAGCAGTCCCATTTCGCGGAAGGCGATACCGAGGTTGTAATGCGTCTCGGGATCTTCGTCGGCCGAAGCCACATCGGATTCGAGATCCTGCTTAAGTTCGCCAAACATCTCTGCGAGATCGACTCCGGCTTCTTCCGCAAACGGAGAGCCTTTGGCAGCACCGGCGGGCGCGTGAGAAATCGGCGGCGCAGGCGGATGCGGCTTGGGCGCCTCGACAGGCGCCGACCATGCGACGGAGGCAGCCGGAACTGGCGCGGCCTTCGGAGCAGGCGCGGACGGCGTAACATGCGTCGCGGGTGAAGCCGAGGCAGCGGCACTCGCGGCCATCGGCGGAACCACACGCGGAGCCGTAACGGGGGCCGGAGCTGGCGGCACAGGGTGAGCTTTGGCAGCGGCCGCCGGAGCAACGGGAACGTGAGGATGCGGCTCGGGGACGGGTGCAGCTTTCAGGAAGTCTTCGCCGAGCGACGCTTCAATGTCGGCAACGAACTCGCCCAGAACCGGCGCAGGAGCGGATGCGGCGACTGCGGGCTCGACATGCGCGGGCGGAGCGGGCACGGGCTTCGCGGGCTTCTTTGCGATGGACGACGTAACTGGTGCTGCGGAAGGCGCGGCGGGCTTGGCCACAGCACCCGGCAGGAATCCTTCGCCAAGCGAAGACTCGAGATCGGATACGAAGTCCTTGAGTGCAGCCGGCGTCGCAGGCTCGGGCTCAGCTTCAGCGACGACGGGCTCAGGCGCGGCTTCAGCAACCACCGGGATTTCTTCAACTGCGGCCTCGGGCTCGGCGGCTGCGGGTTCTGGCTCGATCGCGGCGGGAGCTTCGTCGACGGCCTCGACGGTTGGGATATCGTCGGCGGTAAGCTCCTCCATCACGGGCTCGGCAGCAACTGCAATTTCTTCTTCGGCAGCAAGCTGCGGTCGCGGCTTCGACTTCAGCGCGAAGTTCGGCGATCTTGGCCTTGTCGCGGGTCAGAGTCTGGAGCTTGGCCAGGGCTGCCATGGCCTGCTCCGGCATGCTGTGCGCGAGGTAGAAGCGAATCTCTTCGATGGCCTCGTCGGCTTTGTTGGATTCGGCAACGTCGTGATGACCAGCGGCGGTGGCCGCCTCGACTTCGGCGACGGCTTCCTCGGGGGTCTCCTCGGGAACCTCAACTTCTACCGCGGCGTCTGCGCCTTCAACCGCGGGCTCATCGGCTTCTACAGTGACGGAGTCATCCCACTCGGACGAGAGATCGATTTCTGTGGAAGCTGCGGGTTCGGCAACGCCCTCGGATGATTCGTCGACGACAGCGAATTCACCCTCGGTGACCGGTTCGACCGTAATCTCTTCTTCGCCGGCAGCGACCGTGGGCCAGGGGGAAGCGGCATGAGCTGCAGGCGCAGATTCCTCTTCGACCGAGGCTGGCTCGGCGGTCTCCACCGGAGCTTCTTCGATGGAAAACTCGGGCACGGAATCTGCCAGTGCCTCTTCGTGTGTTGCTTCCGGCGCGGGAGCATCCAGGAAAATCGGCGCTTCTTCGGTCGACAGTGCAGGCGCTGGATTCGAGGAACGCTCTTCGTAACGCTCGGCCAGTTCGCCGTAGCGTGTAGCTTCCTCAGGATGGTCGGCGTCGGAATAAACGGTCTGCAGCGTGCGGCAGCAAAGCGCGGCTTCGGCGAAACGGCCGGCGCGCGTGTGCAAGGCGGCAAGACGCTGGTTCAGACGAAGATCGCTCGGCGCCATCGGCAACGCACCGACCAAAGGCCCAAGAGCCTTGGCGGGCATATTGTAAGAGATGAAAAGTTCCGCGTCGGTGAGAGCCGCGCGGATGGCGAGCGCGATCTCGTCCGAATAATGCTGGTGGATCGAAGGCGCCGTGGCTTCCAGATCGTCGATGAGAACGACTGCCTCTTCGGGCGTGATGAGCTTGCTGCCCGAGGTCCCGCCGAGCTGGCTGACCACCTGCTGGTAGTTCTGCATGTGCAGGGGATTCTGCGGCTCGATCTGGGCCAGCTTCTGGTAAAGATCGCGGGCGCGGGGCAAGTCTCCCGCCTGAACGCTGGCGTGGGCCAGCAGTTCATAGACTTCCCCGACGTGCGTGTTCTCGCCGGCTTTGTTGAACAGGTCAAGAAGCTTTTGCAGGGAGTCGGGATTGTCGCGTACGTGCCCGATGATGGTGTGCAGGGCCTCGAGAACTTTGTCCGAGTTTTCCGCCAGCAGGCGCTCGGCATGCTGGTCGAACACCTGGAGCGCGTTCTCGTACTGGCCGGCCTGCATGAGGGCGTCGGCAAAACTGGAAATTGCGGGCAGATCGTTGTGAACCGTGAGCAGCTTGTTGGCGACCGCGCCAGCATCGGAGAGTTGCCCGCTCTGCAGGTAGGCCTTGAGAAGATCGCGAAGGCCGTCTGGATTCGAATCGATGTCGGGAATCTTCGAGAGAGTGGTGACGGCACCCGCAGCATCTCCCGACTCGATCATGTTCTTGCCCTGCATCAGCAGCGCATAATTGTTGCCGGGATCGAGCGTGAGCATGCGCTGCAGAACTTCTTCGGCGGCGCTGAGCGAACCCTTGGAGCGCAGGCTTTCGGCGGCAGCCGAAAAAATCTGCCAGGCTTCGGTCTTCTTGCCCAGGCGAATGTAGACTTCCGCCAGGCGGACGCGCATGGTGCTGTTTTCCGGATCCATCTCCAGAATCTTCTGGAAGATGCGGACTGCGTTCTCGAGTTCTCCGGCTTTCAGGAATTCTTCGGCAACCTGCAGGTATTGGGCGCGGGCATCATTGAAAAGGCCTTGCTGGGTATAGAGCTCGGCAAGTTTCAGCAGGCTCTCGAGAGCGGGCTGCAGCTTGCAGATCTTCTTGTACATGGCGATGGCCTTGACCGTGAAGCCCTGGCTGGCATAGGCATCGCCTACATTCTTGAAGCACTCGGTGGCTTTGTCGCTTTCCCCGATGCGGGAGTATAGGTCGCCGACGGTGTTGGTGACCGTCAGATCCTTGGCATCGTTCTTGAGGACCTTTTCATACTCAGAAATGGCGTTCTGAAGTTTGCCCTGCTGGACATACTTCTCCGCATTGCTGAGGACTTTTTGTTTGTTGAACCCGAACAACGCCATAAGAGTGCGAACTCCAGACCCTGGTCTCGATACAGCAGCCTCGATACAGAACCCGCTGAACGTTCGGGAAGCTTGTCCCCGGCGTTGTCCCGAAGGCCATCGCGCACATTAGCGAATGGACCGACCGGACAAGGCCAATTGTACGTCGGGGAGTCATGAACCGCATGGTTACCAAGGGTTACCGAAAGGGAGTGTACGAACGGGTTACCAAGGGAACCGGAGTAAGTGACGAGCGGTCCTGGTCAAGCCACGCGCATGTGGGCGCATTCGAGGCCAGGAGAGCGCGGTTCCACGTCTTCTTTGAGACCCGCCGCTACCAAAATCGCATGCGGATCACCACTGCACTCCCGGATACAAGCTCGGGAGATGGATGGTCCGGTAAGAATTCCCGCCATCGACGTCGAGTTCCCAGACAACCTGCGGAGTTGCCTCATGCGTGAGTTCCAGGAACCGCGCTCCGGTTAAATTGTCGGCGGGGGTGGTCACGTCGACGAACATATTGGTGTTCGGAAGCTCCTGGATTGCACCGCCCCAAAACGAATAAACAGTCGGGTAGGACCACATCACCTGGGCGGTCATGTCGTTTTCGTTGACATCAAAAATTGCCGGCCGGCTGTAGCACGCAGGAGCGCCCGTGGAACCGCAAGTGGTTCCGCTGGAATCGAGGACGCGGTTGTCGCCATTGTCGAAGAGCGCAAGCTGGAAATCTCCAGCGCTGTTCGGGCTGATGATGTTGGCGTAGTGCTGGGCGTAAAACCAGTCCGCGGGAGAATTCGAATTCAACAAGGTGAAATCGCCGCCGTTGCCGAGCCTCCACAGGATGTCTCCGGCGCCCTGTCCGTCCGCATAGTCAATCTTGATCACCCAGAACTGATGTCGCATGGAAAGCACGAGGTTCCCGTCGGTTGGCGAGTACAGCAGCGCATTGCTGTGCGTCCAGTCGGGGAACATCATGGGATGGCGGTTTACGTCGAGATGATCGAAGGTCGACCACACCCAGACCGGATTGAAGTCCGGGTCCAGATCGACGATGGAGTCGCCGAGAACCGTGGTGGTGCCGGGAAACCCCGGAAGATCGGTGAAATCTTTGTTGCTGTTGACCAAGATCAGAAGGTGGCCGTTGGGAAGCAAAGTGAAGTCATGGTGAATCGAGTTGGCGGTCCAATCGTAGCCGGCGGCCTTTAACGCGTTGTTGAGTTCGGCGAGCGTGAACTCGTGAATGATTGCACCGGAAAGATCGATTTCCCGAAGGTCTCCTCCGGGTACGGAGGTTCCAATGTATAGGTTGACCAGGAAATGGCCGTTGGGCAGGAGCTTAATCGGGTCGGCGATGCCCAGAGCGCGGTCGTAGTCGTAATACCAGATCACGTTGCCGGAGGTGTCTATCGCAAAAATGGTTAACCGCTTCTTTGCGTCCCCATTTCCATTCGTCAGGCCAACGAGTTCGACGCCTGGAGAAGGAGTCATGCCCTGCGTTGGGGTGACCGTAAGCGAGGGAAGAAGATCGGACGAGATCTGGCCGGTGGTGAATGTGCGATCCGGATCCTGCGTCTGGCTTCCGTCGGGAAGGGTGGCGACCGCGCGCATATGATAGGCCGTTTGCTGCTTCATGCCGGCCACGATCACGGTTGTGTTCGTTTCGCCGTCGGGGACTACCACTGGCGATGTCGTGAATCCATAATTCGTGTCGAGGCCAAATTGCACGACCACGGACGATCCCGCTGGGGCATTCGCCGAATATTTGTAGACCAATGGATTCGCCGGCGGGCTCGAACTCCCACAGCCGACAAGGCACAAAGCCGAGGCAAGGCACATGAGCGAGGCGATGGTTTTCATGAGAGGGGGGAAATTATATAACGGAAATGGTTGCGATTTGTCGCAATGCTGTTTGTGATTTTTCCACACGGCGAACCGCAGGCGTGAGCGGATCACTTTTTCAAACGCGATATTATGGAGACCGCATCACATAAGGACTAGGGACTCTTATGACCTGGATTCGAACTGTTCCATTCACTGAAGCGGACGAGAAGTTGCGCAAAGCGATTGAAGGCGAGAAGACGTTTTATCCCAAGGAATATGCGGAGCCGGTGCATCCTGATCCGTCGGGGGCGTCGTCGATTGTGGGATCGCACACGCTCATTCCCGATGCGCTGTTTCATGCCTTCGCCACGTTCGGGTCGCTGATGTCGCCGGAGTTGCCGCTGCAACGGCGGCAGCACGAAATGATCGCGACCATGGTCTCGGTGACCAACCGGTGCGTGTATTGAATCGAGTCGCACGCAGAGTTTCTGCGTAGGGTGACTTTGGATAAAGGACTGGTCGAGGCTCTGGAGAAGGATTACGCTTCGGCGCCGATCACGCCGCAGGAGCGTGTGATGCTCGACTATGTGATCAAGCTGACCAAGGATGCGACCAAAGTTTGGAAGGATGACATCGAAGGCCTACGCAAGGCCGGGTTTGATGATCAGGGAATTCTGCAGATCACGCTGATCGCGTCGTGGTTCAACTACATTAATCGCGTGGCGGACGCGCTGGGAGTGGGGCGGGAGTAAACTGTCTACTCAAATTGCACCATTAGGATGCACACGTGCGTGGGCTGATTCTTAACCTTCATCTTGCGATCGCCCTAATTGCGGGACTATTCATGGTGGTTCTCGGAGCGACGGGCAGCATCATCGCTTTTGAACCGGAAATCGACCGCCTGCTGCACCCTGGCATTTCGTACGTGGACCCCAGTGGCAGAGTCCTTTCCCTGGTCGCAATCGGGGACGCGGTTTCCCGGAAATACCCCGGCGAGCCGATAGTCGCCTACCTACTGTCCGACTCGCCGCAGTATCCTGCCCGCGTAATTACGTCTCGCGGCATTGTCTCGGTTGATCAGTACACGGGGCAGGTGCTTGGTCTGCGGACGAGAGGCCAGAGCTTCCTGGGCATCGTACGGGCCTTGCACACTCGATTGGCAGCAGGAGACGTTGGTCGAAACATCCTGAGATGGTCGGCGGTAGCGATGCTCTTTTCACTGGTGTCCGGGTTGTATCTTTGGTGGCCTGCGAAGCGAGCGCGAATACGTCGTCCGTGGTGGCGCGGAGCATTTTGGTTTGACCTGCATAATGCCGTTGGCGTCTTCTCGTTGCTCCCCCTGCTCGTGCTTGCGGGAACTGGAACGGTGATCGGCTTTGAAGATCAGTTCGTGTTTCTGGTCGAGCAGCTTGGTGGTTCAACCCGTGCTCAGGCCAGCAGGAACTTCCCTCGATCAGCGCCAGTAGCGGGCTCTGTGCAGATCACACCAGACCAGGCCGTAACAATCGCGAGCGCGGAATTGCCGGGCGCCGTGCCGTATCGGGTTCAGATGCCTCAGTTTGGCGGTTTCTATGTTGTCGCCTTGGCTTACGCGGACAATCGGATCGCAAGTGGACGCAACTCGATTTCCGTAGATTCGTGGAGCGGCCAAATCGTCGCAAAGAGTCTGGCGACAGACCTCTCGCGGGGAGAACGCATTTTGGCGGGCAACGAGATGATTCACACAGGAAGCATCTTCGGCATGTCAGGTCGGATTGTCGCGGCGCTGACTGGCCTTCTTTTGCTGGTGCAAGCTGCCAGCGGATTTGTCATATGGCTGCGGCGGATCAAGGTGTCGCGACCGAACTGATCGTGAGGCGAGAGAGGGCGCGTGAAACGGACACTAGCGATGGTCACACTATTAGCCGCCGGCGCGATGGCTGGTAATCTTACAGGCAAGTGGTCCGGCACATTCAAGGTCGGCGGTGGTGACCACACAGTGCCGCAGCTATTCATCCTGAAGCAGCAAGGGAAGACCCTTACCGGCAGTGGAGGCCCGAATGCCGGCGAGCAATATCCAATCGAGAACGGCAGGGTCGATGCCAACGAGGTAAGGTTCCAATTGACGACCGGGGAATGGAAGTTCAGTTACGATCTGAAACAAACTGACTCGAACGTCTTGAAGGGCGATCTGAAGCTGGAGAGTGTAGACGATAGCAGGACGGCAAAAGTGTCCCTGACAAGACTGCAGGGCAACTAGAGGCAAGTTGTCTAGCGGGAATGCTATTTGAATGGAACGCTGTAGTGCGACGCCACGACCTGCCACTTGCCGCCGGTCTTCATCCAGACATCGGTCAGGCGGTCGTGGTACTCGTAGAGCTTGCCGTTGGACTCGCCTTTCTCGTGATAGGCGCCGGTTACGACGGCGGTGTCGCCGTGGACTCGAACCTTCAGGTCCGATAGTTCAGCAATCTGGACGTGCGTGGAAGCATCGGCGGTGTGGCTGATGTATCCGGTCTTGCTGTAGACGTTGCCGTCTTCAACGGTGATAACGAATTCCTCGGAGAGCAGCGAGGAGAGCATGGCGATGCTCCGCTCTTTGTAGGACTCGGTCCACTTCAGTTCGAGAGTGCGAATCGTGGCCGCGTCGGGCTTCTCCTGCGCACCAGGCGAGAAGCCGAGGCCGCCAGCAGGCAGAGGATCAGAGTCCAACAGGCGCGCTTTCGCATACATGTGTTTCTCATAGCCGGCCCAGAGCGGCAAGTTCCTTGCGTAACCTCTCGGTGAATCTCGACGCTGGGGCAGTTTGAAAACTGTCCCACGCCGCCTTCCAAGGCAGGCGCTTCTACTAGACTTGATCGTGGGCAGGATCGCAGGCGAACTCCTGTCCGATGTGATCGCGATGGCCGAATCCTTAGCGGAATTCTTCGTTAGAGAACTTTGGAAGGCACCGCCATGAGTGCGCCTTCCGGCAGCGGCGCGGGTATCGCATGGAGTCGTTTACCTACGGCGAGGTCATGGAAATGGCCTTCGCCTTAGCGCGCAAGTTGGAGGCTCGCGGGATCGCGAAGGGCGACCGCATCATTGCTGTGGGGCGAAAACTGCGCCGAGTGGGTTGCCGCTTTCTTCGGATGCGCGCTCGGTGGAGTAATCGTCGTTCCGATGGACGACGGCTCTGCGCCCGAGTTCGCGTTGCGGGTTTTCCGGCAGGTCGAGGCAAAGTTGCTGGTCGGGTCGCGGCAGCATGTTCACGAATGCGCGGCGGCTGGACACTCGATCGCCACTCTGACCCTTGAGGATTTGTCCCAGGCCGTCGGCTCTGGGCCAACCGCGCCTTCGGCCGTTGCAGTTGAGCGCAACGATACTTTGCAGATTGTTTTCACTTCCGGCACCACGGCCGATCCCAAGGGAGTGGTGATTACGCACGGAAACGTGTTGGCCAACATCGCGCCGCTGGAGCGGGAGATGCGGGGGTATCTGAAATATGAGCGACTCGTGCATCCCTTGCGGTTCCTGAATCTGCTGCCGCTCAGCCACGTCTTCGGGCAATTCCTGGGAATGTTTCTGCCGCCGTTGCTGGGCGGGACTGTGATTTTTCAGGGCGAGCTGAAACCGACAGAAGTAATGAACACGATTCGCCGCGAACGAGTATCGGTTCTGGTGACCGTGCCGCGGGTTCTACAGTCGTTAAAGCAGAAAATCGAACGCGACATTGAAGACCGCGGTGAGGGTGAGGCCTTCCGGGCCCGCTTCAAGGCGGCGGAGGGCAAGCATTTCCTGCGGCGGTGGTGGATGTTCCGCGCGATCCGTCGGCAGTTTGGATGGAAGTTCTGGGCGTTCATTTCCGGGGGCGCGGCGCTCGACAGCGAGACCGAAGAATTCTGGGGACGCTTAGGATATGCCGCGATCCAGGGCTATGGTCTCACGGAGACAACTTCGCTGATCAGCGTGAACCATCCCTTCCGCCTGGGGAAAGGATCGATTGGGAAGGTGCTGCCGGGGCGCGAAGTGAAACTCGCGGCGGATGGCGAGATTCTGGTCCGCGGCGGAGGCGTGGCTTCAGGATATTGGGAAGGAACTGGAAACCCTGGCGTGCACAGCGTCTCGGATGACGAGGGATGGTATCGCACAGGAGATATTGGCGCACTCGACGAGGCGGGCAATCTTTATTTCAAGGGGCGCAAGAAAGAGGTGATCGTGACGCCGGGCGGGACGAATGTGTATCCCGAAGACCTCGAGGCCGCGCTACGCCGGCAACCGGAAGTGAAGGATTGCGTCGTGGTGGGAATCGAGCGCGGGGGGAACGCGCAGCCGTGCGCGGTCGTGATCCTGAGAGACGCGCAGGAATTGGAGGGCGTGGTGCGGCGTGCGAACGAGTCCCTGGCTGAGTATCAGAGGATGAGGATGTGGATGCGCTGGCCTGACGAAGATTTCCCGCGGACGAGCACGCAGAAGCCGCAGCGAAATCTGATCGCCGAGGCAGCCCAAGCACAAATACTCCGACCAGACACGACTGATAACGGCGGGAACGGCCCCCTCGCCGAACTGATTGGGCGAATCGCACATCGCTCCGTGACGGGGTTGCGCGAAGATGCGAATCTCGATTCCGACCTGGGACTCAGTTCGCTGGATCGCGTCGAACTGATGAGCGCCCTCGAAGATCGCTACCAGGTGGACTTGAGCGAGACGCGTTTCAGCGCCGTGCGGACCGTGGGCGATCTGGAACGCATGCTGCGCGACAAGTCCGAATCTCCGAATGTTCCGAAGGATGGGGTACAGGCGGGATATCACTATCCCAACTGGACGTTGCGCTGGCCGGTGACTTGGCTGCGGTTTCTCGCAGACTATTTATTGATTTGGCCGGCGATGATGTTGCTGGGATGGCCGCGCATTAAAGGCCGTGAGAACCTGCGCGGCGTGAAGGGTCCGCTGCTGGTTGTTTCGAATCATGTTGGCGATGTCGATGGCGGATTCATTTTGACGGCTTTGCCCGCACGCTTTCGCCACCGGGTCGCCACGGCTACCGGCGGAGAGGCTCTGGAAGCGCTGCGATCCCCTACGCCGGAAAGAAATTTCTTCTTGCGAATTTACGACCGCGTGCAGTGGGTTCTCGGAGTCTCGCTGCTAAATCTGTTTCCACTGCCGCGCGAGGCTGGGTTCCGCCGCAGCTTCGCTTACGCCGGCGAGGCAGTGGACCGCGGTTACAGCGTGCTTGTGTTTCCTGAAGGAAAACACACGAAGGACGGGAAGATGAATCCCTTCCGCGCGGGGATTGGATTGCTCGCTGCGAATCTGGGCATCCCAGTTCTCCCCATGCGGATTGATGGATTGTTCGAAGTGAAGCAGTCTGGCAGGAAGTTCGCGGCTCCCTGGAAGATCTGCGTGTGGATCGGATCGCCTATGCGATTCGAGGCTGGCACCGCCCCCGAGACAATCGCAGCTGAACTGCAGCGCGCTGTGGAGAGGATTGGTTCTGCGGGCTGAGCAAATGCGTTCACCACAGGGGACACAGAGAACACAGAGGTGACTTCCATCCATAAAATCGGGCGCCGTGTTCTCGACATCATGTCGAAGACGGCGCCCGTTTTTTCCAGATTAAATGCAGATCAGATGATGGTTACGGCCTTCGCTACGGACGCGATCCCGTTTGTCACGACTACGAGTCTCGCTGGACCCAGAGCGATGGTCGCCGGAATGTCGAACAACGCCGAGACGATCGTGCTGCCGGTTGCAACCCCCATGGTGCTGAAGGTGTGCGTCCTGCAATAGACCACGGCGCCGGTGGAGTCGGTGATGCGAACCAGCGGAAAGTTGGTCGCGGCCTGGGCATCGTCGCCGTACGCGGCGCCTTGCGACAGACCGTTGAGTTGCTTTCCGTGGACTCCGTTATTCACCGTGCCATGCGTCAGCGTTGCGGCCACCGTTGTGATGACCGGAGCGCAACCAGCGCAGGCGGCACCCGATGGCGTATAGACCGAGACCGTCGAGGAGAAATCGGTAAAGAGAACCTGGCCCGTGGGAAGCACCAGCATGTTGCCGGCGTAGGAAGGATCCAATGAGGAGCCGGAAGGAGCCGTCGTTGCGTTCAGCGTAGTACCATCCCACTCGAAAAACTTGCTGGGATTGTTGAAGACGCCCGGACTGGCGTCAACTAGAACGTTGCCATCGCGCAACAAAGCAGCGGGGCCGTCGGCGATGTCCAGAGTCCCCGAGAATGCCGGGCCGGCAGTCCAGGTTCCCGTCGTCGTGTTGTAGATGGCAGTGTTACCGGCGGCGCATCCGTTGGCTCCAGTCGCGAACACGGTGCCATCGGGACGCAGAACTGCCGGGCCTAACTCATAGGAGGCCGCAGAGGCCCCACCACAAGAGTCCCAGAGTTGAACCTTGGTGCTGCCGGCGCTCGACCATGTGCCAGTGGCGGCATTGTAGATCTCGGAGTTTTTGCCTGCAGCGAGGTAGCTTCCAACGTAGGCGTCCACCGCCAACACCTTGCCGCCAGGCAGCAGCGTCCAGCCTTCTTCGTCGTTGATGTCAAACTTGCCCGCGCCGGTCGGCGACCATGTGACCGTGGCGCCTGAGACCGTGGCGATGGCCTGGTCCTTGGTGCAACAATTCGCCAGCATGAACTTTCCGTTCGGCAGAACGACGCTCTGCGCGTCGCCCACTGTGTTCCATCCTGAAGGAGCGGTCACATTCGACCAATGATTGGTGTGAACGTTATACATCGCACCCAGGGTGGTCCATGCCCCGTTCGGGTCGCAGCCGTTGTATTCGCCGCCCATGATGATGACGTTGCCGCTGGGCAGCACGGCCGACGCGAAGTACGTCGGATCGTAGCCCGCCGGTAGCGTGCCCGCGTTTACCCAGGTTCCCTTAACGTAGCTGCCGGTGCTGTCAGGAACCAGCCGAAACCAGTTCCCGGTGGCGCTGCAGTTTGCGTTGAATGCGAGAACGGAGCCGTCGGTGAGCAAAAGAGTGTGGCCAATGGGAGCGGGCGGAGCCGCCACCTTTCCCCATTTACCGGGAGTAAACGCCGGCGCCGACGCGTCCTGCGTGAAAGCAAGACCGGACCAGACGAGCAATGGCAACAGAACGATTCCAAGAGTTCGGCACAGCTTCATAGAGTTGACCTCGCATCTTTCTTAATTGTTCGAGCTTGATTGTTTGAGCTTGACTGCTCCGCAACCTGGTATTGGAAGAGGCGTTCGATTGATTTACGACCAGAGAAGGGAGGAGGTCCCTAGCCAGCCCAACTCGAGCCCCACAGAATCGCCGGATTATACCGCGAACGGCCGAGGTTCAAAACAGATGTTCTGTGGAACGCACAACATTATTTTGTTGGGTCGATGAAGTGGCAAGAACGTGCAGAGAAAGAGCGCAGGATTGCAAGAAGTTGCAACTCCGCACTCGTGGCCGGAGCCCCGAGCAGTGGATGACTCTGCGCTTGTTTCCTATTCTTCGTCCGCCTGCGGTTCTTCGCTCTGAAGGTTCGACTCCAGTTGGATCTCCGGAGCATTGGCTTCACGCAGTTGACGATTGAGCGCCGGCAGGTCCGAGGTCTTGAATTCGTTCCAACGTTTCATGACGTCGGCGGCGTCGTGGTCCGTCGTGGCCATCGCCTCCATCTGCGGAGACGTTGGTTCGGCGTCGGCCTGCCACACCTCTCCGTACAGAGTGCCGGCCTGCCCGTTGACGCGGCTGAGCGTGACTTCCGGCGATGGCGGGGCGAAGAAGCCGCCGCTCGCGCCCAGGATCGCGTCCATTTTTTTCTGAACTGACTCCAGAGTATTTTTCGTGGAGTCGCTCGCCTGCGCATTCAGCTTTTCGATTTGCTGCCGAATCGATCCGCCTTGGATCAGCGCCTCCGAGGTCTCGCTCAAAATCGAAGCCAGGGTCGTCTCGGCCTTGAATTTTTTCTGCAATCCGAGCGCAGAGCGTTTTCACGCGCGGGTCCATCTTCACAAGTCAGAGAGGCAGTCTGTGGCTTCCCATCGACCGTAAGCCGCACCGTGTACTTCCCCGGGAGCACCGTGGGGCCAAGCGGATAGCGCGGCGTGTCGTGCGGGATCGCCGCGATTGGATATTCATGGCGCGTGGACGCTGGCTGCGGATAATGCAGGTGCCAGACCCAGCGATGCATGCCGGCCTCAGTCGAGAGTTGCCGCGGGCGTGCGCAGCCAGTACAGAGGAATCAACTGCTTCTGCAATTCCTCCTCGGTCGCTTCGGGCTTGTCGGTGTTGGAGAAGCGGCGCACGAGGTGGCCGGCTGGGTCCAGAATTTCGAGGCTCACAGCACTGGACGACGCGGGCAGGAAGTAGTCGACGATGGCGCCGTCGGGAGGATTGGCCGCAGCCGGTTCGTCGGGCGGAAGCGGAGTGTCAGTGTTGGTATCGCGCTGAACGCGGTACGCGGGCGCTGGTGCAAACAGATGCGCCGAGTTTGACAGCCCGGCTGAGACTTCGCGCAGCGGAGCGATGTCATCAAGAATCCAGAAGGCACGGCCATGCGTCGCGACGATCAGATCGTCGTCGTGAATCCAGAGATCGCGCATGGAAGTGTGCGGCAGGTTCAGTTGCAGCGACTGCCAGTGGTCGCCGTCGTCGAACGAAACCCAGACTGCATTCTCGGTGCCGGCGAAGAGCAAACCCTTCCGCACAGGATCTTCACGCACTGTGTCGACCGGTCCGAAGTCGGGCAGGCCGTTGATGATCAGCTTCCAGGTCTTCCCGCCGTCGTGCGTGCGATAGATATAAGGATGCGTATCGTTGATACGAAAGCGGCTCACCGAAGCGTAGGCCGTTTCTTCGTCAAAGTGCGAGGCCGACATCTGCGTGACCTTGCTCCAGGCCGTGAGTTCTTTCGGAGTAATGTTAGACCAAGTCTTGCCCGCGTCGCGTGTGATCCAAATGAGACCATCGTCGGTGCCCGCCCAGAGCGTCCCAACATTCTTGAATGACGGCGCGAGCGCGTAAATCACGCCGCGTTGCTTTTCGGCGCCTTTGGGAATCATGCTTCCGACGCTGGCCGGCACGCCCGGATTTTCGCGCGTCAGGTCTTTGCTGATGGTCTCCCATGAATTTCCGCCGTCGGTCGTTTTGAAGAGCACGTTGCTGGCGAAATAAAGGATGTGCGGATCCACCGGGGAAAACATCAGAGGCTCGGTGCGGTCGGTGCGGTACTTGGGATTGCGCAGCGGAATCGGCGTAATGTTCTGCACTTGACCAGTCGACCAGTGGAACTTCGAAACTTCAGTCCGGCCGCCGCCATAAACAAGATCGGGATCGAGGGGATCGGGCGCGACGTAACCGTACTCGATGACTCCGACCGGATGCCAGTCGCGGAAGGTGATGGCGCCGTCGTTGCCGCGGCTTGAAATACAAACCGACCCGCTCTCCTGCTGTCCGCCGCAGACTTTATAGGGGAAGGTGTTCGTCGTAATCGCGTGGTAGAGCTGCGCCGTGGGCTGGTTGTACCACGAACTCCAACTCGCGCCGCGATTCACGGTGACGATGGCGCCCTGATCGCTGACGATCAGAATAATGTTGCCGTTGTTGGGATTGATCCAGATGTTCTGGTAGTCATCGCCGCCGGGGGCGCCGCGAAATCCAGACCACGTCTTGCCGCCGTCTGTGGAGCGCATCGTAACCGTGCTGACCACGTAGACGAGATCGGGATTCGTGGGATCAACCTTGGGAATGGAGAGGTCGCCGCCGCCGATGCGGCCCGCGGGGCGGGGATCGGTTGTGATCTGGGCCCAGTTCGCGCCAGCGTCATCTGAGCGATAGACGCTCAGTTTGCCCGAGGCCTCCGACAAAGTCGCGTACAGGCGCTGTGAATTGCTCGGAGCAATCGCAAGATAGATCTGCGACAAGTCTTTCGGCAATCCGTTGGTCAGGGGTTGCCATGTGCTGCCGCCATCGGTCGACTTGAACAGGCCGCCATTCGTCCCGTTGAATTCGTTGCCATCCTCCCACGGACCTTCGCGGGCCTCCCACATCGACGCATAGACGACATCGGGATTCGAAGGGATCGATCTCGACGTCGGAGCCGCCGGTGTTTTCATCCTTGGAAATAACTCTCTGCCAGGTCTGCCCGCCGTCGGTCGAGCGATAAATGCCGCGCTCTTCGCTCGGTCCGTAGGGGTGGCCGAGCACCGCAGCGAAAACCTTGTTCGGGTCGCGGGGATCGACGGCGAGCGCAGGAATCTGCTGGCCATCGACCAGGCCGAGGTGAGTCCACGTCTTGCCCGCGTCGGTGGATTTATAGATGCCGTTGCCAACCGAGAGATCGGGGCGATGCAGTCCTTCGCCGCTGCCAACATAAATAATGTTCGGATCGGAGGGCGCGACCGCGATGGCCCCGATGGACTGTGTCGGCTCTTTATCGAAGATGGGATTCCAGGTACGGCCGTAATCGTCGGACTTCCAGACCCCGCCATTCACTTGCGCCACGTAAAAAACATTGGGCTGGCTGGGCACCCCGCAGAGAGCGCGCGTGCGGCCTCCGCGGAAAGGGCCGATCATCCGCCAGTGCAGTTCCTGGTAGCTGTTCTCGGGCACCTGCGTCCAACCCGCGGTTGCGGACAGGAAAACGAAAATTGACAGAAACAAACGGAGAAATACCTGGGATCGGTTCACTTGCGCCCCCTCGAACGGTCAACGGGAAACTACATAGGATAAACCAAAAGCGCAGTGATCGCGTCGAGGATGGCCGGAGCGCGATGGAACTGATATGGTTGCCAAATCGTTTTGCGCTTTATCGCGGGGCGATTATGATGTCGGAGCTTTCCCGGCTATGAGTATTCAGCGTTTGAAGTCGCCTCGCAATTTTTTTCCGGCCACTTGTCGTCGTTTCCTCGTGATCGTCGTTCTCTGTCTTTCCGCGACCGGTCACGCTTTTGCGGCTCCTGCGAACGCTACCGAGTCGCAGGGACTCAAGCCGATTCTCACCTACATTTCTACGGCGTGGGATACGTTGACGCGCTCCATGACCGACTGTGCGAGCGTGGTCGATCCGAAGATAAAAGTACCTCCGGTGCTGTATTTGCCGAAAGACTTCGCCGAACCGGCGGCGGTGCAGAAGTTGGCGGCGGATTGCAACGTACGCGTCGAACATTTGCCGGTGGAGATCCATCGGCTGGGAGAGATCGACACCAGCAAGATTCAGCCGCACGGCCTGCTCTATCTCGAAAACAAATATGTTGTGCCCGGCGGACGATTCAACGAGATGTACGGATGGGACAGCTACTTCATTATTCGCGGACTGCTGCGGGCGGGGCGCGTCGACCTGGCGCGGGGCATGGTCGACAACTTCTTCTTCGAGATCGAACACTACGGCGCGATGCTCAACGCGAATCGCACGTACTATCTGACGCGGTCGCAGCCTCCATTCCTGAGTTCCATGTTCGTGGATGTTTACAGGGCTACACCCAGGGATAAGCCGGATATACCGCGGCTCGAGCGCGCCTACACCGATCTCAATAAAGACTACGAGATGTGGACTCGGGCTCCGCATCTGGCGGGAGAAACTGGATTGTCGCGCTACTACGATTTTGGCGAGGGCCCGCCCGCCGAGGCCGTGCAGGATGAAAGCGGCTTCTACCGCAAGGTGGCGCAGTATTTCTTTCTGCATCCGGCAGAGGCCGATGAATATGTAGTCGAGATGAAGCCGGGCGAGGCTGCTTCTACACCGGCGGTGGCGGGCGCGCCGTATTCGCTGCAGGTTTGCGATGTATCGCTGACCATGGCGCAGGCCGGCTGCGAGAAGGCCCGCCAGTTCAAACTCAGCGCCGACTACTACAAAGGCGACCGGTCGATGCGCGAGTCCGGCTTCGACGTGAGCTTCCGCTTCGGTCCGTTTGGCTCGGCCACGCATCACTACGCGCCCGTGTGCCTGAACAGTCTTCTCTACAAAACAGAAAAGGACCTGGAGCAGATCAGCCTGTGGCTCGGGCATAGCGACGATGCGAAGAAGTGGAATCAACGGGCGGAGGCGCGCAAGAAGCTGATCACGCACTATCTGTGGAACGAAAAGCAGGGCCTGTTCTTCGACTTCAACTTCGTAACGAACCGCATCTCGACCTACAAATATGCTTCGACGTTTTATCCGCTGTGGGCGGGCCTCGCGACACCGGCGCAGGCGAAGGCCGTAGCTGACAACCTGAAAGTCTTCGAGCAGCCGGGCGGACTCCCAATGAGCACCGACGACACGGGCGCACAGTGGGACTTGCCGTACGGATGGGGAAACATCGAGATGCTGGCGATCGACGGACTGCGGCGCTACGGCTACAACGCCGACGCGGATCGCGTTTCTTATGAATTCCTTTCGACGGTGGCCGAGAACTTCCGGCGCGACGGCACGATCCGGGAAAAATACAACGTCGTCACCAAATCGTCAGAAGCGCACGTGGATCTCGGATACAACATCAACGTAGTCGGCTTCGGCTGGACCAACGCGGCATTCCTCGAGTTACTGCACGGCCTGCCGAAAGAAATGGTGGATCGGCTCGAGAAGGAACAGAGCGAACCGCTGCCATCGAGATGAATTGAGTCAGGTCCTCGTTTGCGGGAATCGGACGCCCTCGAAATTCCCCACAATCATCACTTCTATGTCTAGTCGCTAAGAGCACACAGATGTTTGACGCCTCCTTTCATCCCACCTAAGATGAAACTCTCTTACTCGTGATCAACCAGACCATCTCGCATTACCGCATCACCGGCAAGCTGGGCAGCGGCGGGATGGGTGTCGTGTATGAAGCGGAGGACCTGACGCTCGGGCGCAAGGTTGCGCTGAAATTTCTGCCGCCACAACTGGCGGGCGATCAGAACGCGCTCGATCGATTTCTGCTGGAAGCGCGTGCGGCCTCGGCCTTAAACCATCCGAACATTTGCACGATCTATGCGGTTGAAAAAGCGGGCGAAGGCGCGGACGCGCAGTCGTTCATCGCAATGGAATTGCTCGAGGGACAGAACCTCGACCAGAAGCTTCTCTCCGGCCCCATGGCGACCGGTGCGTTGCTCGACATCGCGATTCAACTAGCCGACGCGCTCGACGCCGCGCACGCCAAGGGCATCATCCACCGCGACATCAAGCCCGCGAATATTTTCCTCACGCCGCGCGGGCAAGTGAAGGTACTGGATTTCGGTCTGGCGAAATTGTCACGCCCGGAAATGCAGATGTCGACCATCGGCGCCACGCAAGACGCGCCTACAGCGAACCTGACCAGCCCGGGCGCGACCGTCGGCACCATCGCGTATATGTCGCCGGAGCAGGCGCGCGGCGAAGAACTCGACACGCGCTCCGATTTATTTTCTCTCGGCGCCGTGATCTACCAGATGGCCGTGGGAAAGCTGCCCTTCGCGGGCGCGACATCGGCGGTAGTGTTTCACGCGATTCTGGAACTCGATCCGATACCCGTGTTGCAGTTGAATGGGACACTGCCGCCGAAGCTGCAGGAAATTATTGAGAAGGCTCTGGAGAAAGATCGCGACCTGCGCTACCAGTCCGCCGCCGACCTTCGCGGAGACTTAAGGCGCCTGAAGCGCGATGTGGAGTCGGGGAAAAAGAGTGCGGCGTCTTCGGCCTCAAGTTCGGTTGCGGCGAGTCCGGCGGCGTCACAGTCCGGCTCTGCGTCAATTGCTCGGCCTTCTTCCTCCGCAGTAGTCGCAGCCGCGGGACGTCACAAGCTGGGAACGGGTTTCGCTGCTGTTCTCGGCATCGTGGTGCTGCTCGCCGCGGGATACGGAATCTACTCGCTACTCACGGCGCACGCCCTGCGCCCCTTTCGCAATTTCACCGTCACCAAGTTGACCGAGGACGGCAACGCCGCACTGGTAGCGATCTCTCCCGATGGAAAATACATTCTCAGCTTGATGAGAGACAGCAGCGGTCTGGCCAGTCTGTGGCTGCGCAACGTTCCCACCAACAGCAACACGCAGGTACAGCCGCCCGCCGACGTCTACTACAACGGCCTGCATTTCTCTCCAGACGGTAATTATCTTTACTTCGTACGCAGCGATCCGGGCAATGCCGAGTTGAAGTATTTGTACCGCGCTCCGCTTCTTGGCGGCACGCCCGAGAAACTGGCATCGGACGTGGATTCGAACATCACTTTCTCACCCGATGGCCGCAAGATCGCGTTCATGCGTTACGACAATCCAGATCCGGGGAAGTACCGGCTGATTGTGCGCTCGCTCGAGAGCGGTGAAGAGACCGCACTGGCGAGCGGACTGAACAGCCAGGCTTTCTACAGTCCAGCCTGGTCCCCCGATGGCAAGACTATTCTGTGCGTCGTGGAGCAGCCGGGCAATGCGCTCTCCGGCCTGATGGCTATCGATGTTCGCAACGGCCAGCAACACCTGGTTCTCAGCTCGGATTCCGGGTTCGTTTCGGCCACTTGGATGCCTGAAGGCAATGGACTGCTGGCGTTGGAGAAAACCCGGGCGTCGAACTTCGCTCAGGAGCAGATTGAATATGTGACCTATCCCGCGGGAAGGCTGGACCCAGTCACGCGGGACACCAACAGCTATTCAGATTTGAGCGTGGCCGCGAACGGGCAGGTACTGGCAACGGTGCTCAGCCAAGGACGCTGGAATCTGGAAGTAATGTCGGCCACGTCATCTGGCGTCGACGCACGGCAAGTCGGGACCGCGGCAGCGTTTACAAACCTGACGTGGACCCACGATGGCCGACTGGTCTACGACAAGGACAACACGCTGTATTGGTTGAATCCGGATTCTGGAGCTAAGGGCGCGTTCGCGACCGAGCAGGACACCGCGGATGGCGATCCGTGGGAATGTCCGGACGGCCACTACGTTGTGTTTCTTCTCGGACTGCGCGGCGGCGAGAGCAGCGAAAACGTCTGGCGCGCGGATGCTTCCGGCGGAAACTTGAAGCAACTGACGCAGGGCAAGCAGGATAACTTTCCGGTATGCGCACCCGATTCGAGATCGGTCTATTACCTCGATGGCGGAACCGGGCAAGTCATGCAAGTGCCCATCGACGGTGGCCCGGCGCGAAAACTCGCGGACCTTTCAACAGCCGGTTTCTTCGGCGTTTCCCCGGATGGTCACACTGTCGCGTTTGCTACGGTTGACCACGCCGCGGGGCACTTGGAGAAGATCGCCCTCGTCCCGACCGATCAGACCAAGCAGACCGCTTCACCCAGGCTGATTGAGTTTCAACGGCCGCGGGCGTCGACTCTGATCCAATTCTCGCGCGACGGCAAAGCGCTGATCTACACAACGCGCGAGAAGGGCGTCGATAATCTATGGCAGCAGCCGCTCGACGGTTCACCGGGCAAGGCGCTGACTTCGTTCAAGTCGGAGCACATCTGGGACTTTCATTGGTCCCCGGATGGGAGCAAGTTGGCCATGGTACGGGGCCACACCGACTCCGACGTGGTCCTGATGAGAGACATGCAGCAGTAGAATTTGGCGGGACCTCGGACTCACCTCAGACCCAAGGCCTAGGACCTCAGACCCGCCGCTTCGACCACCTCAGCTCGCGTGCCTTAACAATCCATGCGAGTCTGGAGCTGACGACATCGCTCTTTGCTTCGGCCGCAGCAGCAACCCGGCAGTAATGCCGAGGGGCGCATTCTGGCTGAGGATCTCAAATACATGGATGATCCGCTGCGTGGTTCCCAAGAACGCGTTCGGCACCAACAGGGGAGCGAGCCCGCCGGCAACCCAGATCAGGACGCCGATCGCGATCGCAGTCTGCCAGCGGCTCATGCGCAACGTGTAAATGGCGGGAAGCACCGCCAGCGTCATCAAAACGCCGCGTCCGAACTCGATCATCCAAAACCAGATCCCCATGGCCTGTGCGATGTGCGCCGCCTCCGGATAGTAACCCTTAGTGAAGTAGTCGTAGGTGATCGATCCGAAGATGAGGTAGTACACGACGTAAGCGACCCCGCAGACGGCGATCAGCGCGATCGCGATCGCCACCGGGCGATGTTCCACCGTACTGCCGGATGTTTTGGGCAGTTTTAACAGTGGCGCCAGCGCCGCGAGTACAACCGCTACGATGAAATACATGATCAGGGGCGCCATTAGATTTTGAGTTGCATGCTCGCGGAATCCCGCTGCGAAAATCAGCGCTTCGGACCAGGTGCAGAGCACGGTGACAATCGCCAGCACCGGGGCGATCACCGCGAATTGCCCCAGAAAACTTCGCGGACCAAACACTGCGACGGGCACGAAGGCCGCCGCCAGAACGATGCCCGAGATCCACCACCATGCGAAGTGACCGGCACCCATGGCTGCGATAACCATCGGCAGGCCGCCAAGCGCACAGTAAAGAACAACGCGTGATTTCATGATGTGCCTCCTTTTCTCTTTCCTTCCTTTTCGTAAGTTGCAAGAGCGTGGTGCGTCCAATCGAGCAGACATTCGGTTCCTCGGATCCCGCACTCGAAGGCCAACGTTCCTGAGATCGGTACCACGGCTTTGATCCCTTCGAATTCCGCGTGCAGCGCTTCGATGTAGGCCTTGAGTGCCGCCTCCAGCGATTGCAGCAAGTGGATGGAGGCCCCGGAGCCAACCACGGTTTCACTGAACGCGAAGCGCAGCATGATTTCCTGCGCGCCCCTGACAAGGTCTTCGCGAGTGATGGGCCGCGTGATCCACTTCTTCAGTTCGGCAAGCCCTTTCGGAGTCAGCCGGAAGACCTGCCGGCGGCGCAGGCCGGAACCCTCTTCGATGGAGCCGCGAATCAGTCCCTGCTGTTCGAGACGGGCGAGCGCGGGATAGATTGCGCCGGGACTGTCGCTGTAGGTCTTCATCGATGTCGACGAGAAGACCTTGCGCAAGTCGTATCCCGAAGACGGCTTCTGCAGCAATCCGAGCAGCGCGTAACCGAGCGACGGAATTTTTGATGAATTCATCTAGGGCACCATTTCAGGGAACAAGGCGCAACTCGATCTGCCTCCGAATCTGGTGATCGGAGGGCGCGCCGCAGTCGAGCAGAGCGGCATCGGAGCATTCGCGGTGGCGCGTTTGAACCAGGTTGTCCATGGTGGCTGACAGGATTTTCCCGTCTTTCAAACTCAGCTTGATTTCAACGTCGAAGGTTTCCTTGCCCATCCCGGCTTCGTACTTGCCGGCTTGATTCTTGCTGACTTGAACCCAGTTATTCGGTGTGTCGGCCACTGGCGTCTCCATCCATGCCGCTGGCAACTTAACTTTCGGCTGCTGCGGAGGAACGTGCTTCACAAGGAGCGTCGCAACTTGGTTCGAGGAGTCGAGTTCCTTGAGGGTGAGATCAAAGTCCACAGCACTTTCCCCGAGAATCGTGTACGTGCCGTCAGCCCAAGAGGCAGGAATGCCGACTTTGACGTAGACATGATCTCCAGCACGTACGAGGCTGCTCTGCTTGTTCGCCATCCATAGATCGGCATAGAAGGTCAGCATGTCGGTGATCGGCCCAATCAGAAACGGCTGCACCTGGCTGAGATTCGGGATCGACGGCGGGCTCGCAGGATCGAGCGAGAGCGTCTGACGAAAACTCAGGCTGGCGGGTGACAGAGACATCCCCGCATTCGACTTGAAGTCGGACCAGCCGTATTCCTCGACGAAATGTCCGCTGCCGTTTTTCTTGACGATGCCGTTGGCCTGGACTTCGTAGGTCCAGCCTTCGTTGTCGCCTTTCATGTGATAGGTCAGCTTCTCGCCGTCGGTGTAACGGCGGACGAGCGGGCCGGGAGTGGGGCTCGGGGTTTGCGCAAGGGAGAACGGCAGAGCGGCGAGAAAGAAGAGGAGAAAGCTGGCTGCGGAGCGCGGAGAGCAAGTGGTCACGGGGTCCTCGGTTATAGTACGCAACGTACTATAACGCTGCGTATCATAGAAGTCAAGCCCGTCCCCAGACGGCACCTGCGGCACCCGAGATCCTTCCCTCCGCCTGAAACGGCTCTGGGTCAGGATGACGTCCTTCTGAGATTCCTGCGGTAAAAAACTAAGGGCGGCCATTGCTGGCCGCCCTCATTTTCGGATTGTTAAGCGATTTTAGACGCCCTTGACGTTCTCAGCTTGCCAGCCCTTAGGGCCCTTGACCACGTCAAATTGTACTTGCTGACCTTCCTGCAGGCTGCGGAAGCCACTCGCCTGAATGGCGGAGAAATGTACGAATACATCCTCGCCGTTCTGGCGGCTGATGAAACCATAGCCTTTGGCGTCGTTAAACCACTTCACTGTTCCTGTTTCCATGTTGGTGCACTGTTCCTTTTTCTTTGATGTAGCGCTGAAACTTTCAGGGTCTTCTGCAGGCAGGTCACGCGCTGGGTTAAGCGGAGATGCTTGTACTGCGAAGGAACTCTAAAGTCAAACGCAATTAAATTGTAAAGAAAGTGCCCTGAAATAGCTACATAATTCGTTAGGTGCGGCCTCTAAACGATTGATACGAGAGGTGTTGTCGATTCTTGCTCCGGAGGGTTCAGATTTCAGATTTCAGATTTGTAGATTGCGGATTAATTTAAGACCGACCACAGCTCTGGGGTGCTTCTACAATCTTCGATCGAAAATCTGCAATCTGAAATCTCTTCGCAATTTGCCACCTTTCGGTAAAACATTCATCATTAGAGAATGCGCTTACGGATTCTGCTGGTTTCAATTTTGCTCACCGCCTCGGCGTGGGCTGGCGTTGTCGACGACGTGCTCAACGCGCTGCAGCAAAACAATTTTTCGGCGGCCGAGGCGACGCTCAACTCCTATCGCGGCTCGCACGGCGTCACTCCGGAATATCTCGAGGCTTACTCATGGATGGGACGTGCGGCGCTGCAGCAGCATGAATACGATCGCGCCGCGGCCTACGCGAAGCAGACGAAGACTCTCACGGTGGAGCAACTGAAACTGCATCCGCTGGATTCCGACCCTCACCTGGCGACGGCGTTGGGAGCAGCGTACGAAGTCGAAGCACAATCGCTTGCAGCGCGCGGACAGCGTACGCAGGCCGCTGCCGTGCTCCAGGCGGCACTGCGGACGTACGGCAATACTTCAATCCGGGCGCGGCTGCAGAAGAATCTAAATCTGCTGTCGCTGCAGGGAAGGACTGCGCCGGCACTGAAATCCGATGACTCGCTCGGAGGGAAACTGCCTGCCGAGGCGCAGCTTAAGGGATCGCCTGTACTGCTGTTCTTCTGGGCGCACTGGTGCGGAGACTGCAAGGCGGAAGCTCCGATCATTACCCAGTTGCGCTCGGAATTCGCGCCCAAGGGATTGCAAGTGATTGGGCCGACGCGCCTCTACGGATACACCGCGCAGATCGAGCATGCCCGGCCGAGCGATGAAATGCAGTACATCGACGCCGTGCGCCATCGTTTTTATTCAGGGTTGCTCGACATGCCGGTGCCGATCAGCAAATACAACTTCGATACCTACGGAGCGTCCACGACCCCGACGCTCGTGCTGCTCGATCGCACCGGGAAAGTGGCGTGGTATCACCCGGGAGCCGTGCCGTATGCGGAGTTGCGCGGCGAGATTGAAAAGGTCGCGCGGTAGGTTGGGTGTCGGAGATTGTGTGGCGCGGGCACTCCTGCCCGCGAGAAGCTGGCCATCACCAAAATGGCAGTTTCAAAAACGACCCTCGAGTCGCGGGCTAGTGCAGGCCTCTGATCTCTCTCCAGCATTTCGCGGGCAAGAGTGCCCGCGCCACATTCAGACAACTTCCTTCAACTTCCCCGTCTTCACGTCATACACAAATCCCCGCACCGGAATATGCTTCGGGATCCACGGGTGCGACTTCACGCGCTGCATCTGCAGGCGCACATTCGCTTCGAGGTCGTCGAATGCGTAGAAGTGCGAAGGTGTGGCTGAGCGGCGCTCCCATCTTCTTCGTCAAACGTGCTTTCAGTTCGTCCTCGCGCACCTTCAGCAATCCGCAGTCGGTGTGGTTGATGATGATGAACTCCTGCGTGTCGAGCAGATGATGCGAGACGATCAGCGAGCGCAGCGCATCTTCGGTGGCGATGCCTCCGGCGTTGCGGATCATGTGCGCGTCGCCGGGTTTCAGGCCCAGGCAATGCTCGAACAGGATGCGGGAATCCATGCAGGCCAGCACGGCCACATGCCGCTTGGGGCGGACTTGCAACTCGCCCAGCTTGAAACTACGCGCGAACTCCTCGTTGGCTTTCAATAATTCGTCAGCGACGGACAAGATGTCTCCTGAGTGTTCGTTGATGCTGTGGTTGGCCATTCGCCATCGGCCCAGCAGGTTCTGCTAACGACTAACGATCAGCAAGTAACGACCCGCTTAGTTTACCCGTTACAATCGGCGCGTGAACCTCGACGACACAATTGTTGCGATCGCCACTCCGCAGGGGAGGGGCGGGGTTGGGGTGGTACGGCTGGCCGGACCGCGGGCAGCTGAGATCGCGACACCCATGTTGCGGTTGAGGCACGCGCTGGAAGCGGGCCGCGCTGTCTTTGGCGAGCTAGTCGAACCCTGTGAGACGGCAGAGCGCATCGACGAAGTCGTCATCACATACTTCGCCAAGCCGCATTCCTACACCACCGACGACATCATCGAAATCTCGGCGCATGGATCTCCCGTGGTGCTCCGGCACATCGTCGAACTCTGCGTCGCTGCCGGAGCGCGGCTGGCCGAGCCCGGAGAGTTCACCATGCGCGCGTTTCTCAACGGGCGCATCGATCTCACGCAGGCCGAAGCCGTACGGGATCTGATCGACTCGCAAACTCTGTATCAGGCGAAAGTGGCGGCACAGCAACTCGAAGGCGCGCTCTCTCGGCGCTTGCATCCGATCAAGCAGAAGCTGGTAGACCTGATTGCGCTCCTCGAGGCCGGGATCGATTTCGCGGAAGATGATGTCTCGGTCCTGCCCGATGCGAAGATTCTCGATCACATCGCCGCCGTGCGCGCCCCGCTCGAACAACTCAGCGCGACATTTGCTTACGGCAAGATTGTTCATGAAGGATTAACGCTCGCTATCGTGGGCCGGCCGAACGTCGGCAAGTCGAGCTTGTTCAACCGTCTGGTCGAGCGCGAGCGCGCCATCGTCACCGCGACTCCGGGCACAACGCGCGATCTGGTGAGTGAGACCGTTGCGATCGGAGGCATCCCAGTCAAACTGGTCGATACCGCAGGCATTCGTGACGCCCTCGACGAAGCGGAGTCGATCGGCATTCGCAAGTCGATGGAGGCACTAGCCGACGCGGATTTGGTGCTGGTCGTCCTCGACGCCTCACAGCCGATCACGCGAGACGATGAGGCACTGGTTGACCAAGCGTCGACACGCCCGGCAATTATCGTCACCAACAAGTCGGACCTCGTAGTCCCGGAGGGACTGCCGAAAATAGCCCAGCGCTTCGGCGCTGGGACTTCAGCAGAAGCAGCCAGCCGCGTCCCGGAGGGACGCTTGAACCACGCGCAGATATCGACCTCTGCCGTTACTGGGGAAGGCATTGCCGAGCTACGCTCAGAAATCCTGCGCCACATCGGCGGAGAAGCCGGCACACAAGCTGAATCAGGATTCCTCACCAACATCCGCCATCAGGGACTAATCAAAGATTCGCTCGCCGCGCTGGGTGCGGCGAACGAACGCCGTCGCGGGAAAAGTCCCGCACGAGATGCTGCTGATGGATCTCTACAACGCGCTGCGACCGCTGGACGCGATCACAGGCGCGACTACGACGGACGACATTCTGAATCTGATCTTCAGCACCTTCTGTATCGGCAAGTGAGGCTACTTCGAGAGCCCGCCCATGGCCTCGCGAAAAAGCATGTCGAACGATCCGGCGCCACCCTTCTTGCTGACCGCTGCCAGAGCCTTCTCGGCGGCGGCGCGCTGATATCCCAGATTCATCAAGGCGGAAAGCACATCCTCTTCCGTCGCGCTCATCGCCGGAACCGCAAGCGTAGAAGCTGGCCCCGCCTCCGGCAACTTGTCGCGCAACTCCAGCACCATACGTTCGGCTGTCTTCTTTCCGATTCCGGGGATGCGCGTCAGGCGAGCCACATCATTACCGCGAATCGCGCCGACCATGTCGTCGGCGGCCATGCCGCTCAAAATTGTAATCGCCAGCTTCGGCCCGATGCCGCTCACCGTGATCAGCTTCTCAAACAGCAGCTTTTCCGCCGGGCGAAGAAATCCGTAAAGCGCAATCTGGTCTTCGCGAACATGCGTATGAATGTGCAGCGCGACTTCGGCGCCGGCCGCCGGTAGATCGGAGAACGTCGGCACGCTGATCACTACGTCATAGCCAACTCCGGCCGTTTCGACAATGGCCTGGTTGGGATGCTTGGCCAGCAGTTTTCCGCGCAGATGGGCAATCATGCTCAGGACATTGTAGGGCAGACGGGCTAACGTCGCCGAGATGGCACGAGCACCAGGGGATGGACACTGATGCCCGACGCTCTTAGAATCCTTTCTGGTTCTGTGCGCGTGGTTGCGTACGTGTGGCGATTCTATGTTGTCGGGGATATTCCGCCTTCGAACGATCCTCATTATGACCTCGTTGGTGGCGCTCTGTTTTCCGCTACCGACAAGCGCCCAACAGACCGCGCTCGACCTCGATGGTCATGCCGTGAATCCGCTGGCAGAGCACTCGGAAAAAGCGGTCGTGCTGATTTTTCTGCGCCGCGACTGTCCTGTGTCAGGCCGCTACGCTCCGGTCATCGAGCAAATCAGCAAGCAGTATGCCGACACCGCGAACTTCTGGCTTGTCGATCCCGACAAGCGCGACTCGGCGCAGGATCTTCGCAGCTATCTTGCAGACTACAGTTATCATCTGCCCGCGCTGCGCGATCCCGATCATGCGCTGGCACGGCTGAGCCATGTGCAGATCACCCCCGAAGTGGCCGTCTTCGACCGGAATCATCGCCTCGTCTACGACGGCAGGATCGACAACTGGTACGTCGATCTCACGCGCGCGCGTCCCGCGCCCACGACCCACGAACTGGAAGACGCACTGCATGCCGTGTCGGCGGGCAAATCCGTAACTCCGAGCGAGGTCAGGGGAGTGGGATGTTACATCTCGGATCTGGAATGAATTCCCACGACCTCTGGGTAATCGTCGTGCTTGCGATGGCGTTTGGCGCGGCTTCCGCTCGCTCCGCTCCTCGCGCGCCTGCGCAACCGTCAGGCAATCCTTCGTCGGTCACGTTCAATCGCGACATCGCTCCCGTCATGTTTCGTTCCTGCGCCCAGTGTCATCGGCCCGGAGAAGCGGCTCCATTCTCTCTGTTGACGTACTCCGACGCGAAACGGCATGCGCGGCAGATCGCGGACGTGACCGAATCGCACGCCATGCCTCCATGGCTGCCCGAGCCGCAGAAGTTGAAGTTCGCCGACGAACTTCGTTTGTCGGACGCGGAAATCAATCTCATCAGGCGCTGGGTTGAGCAGGGCGCGGAGGAAGGCGCAGCCGCCGACCTTCCGCCGCAACCGAAGTTTGTCGAAGGCTGGCGACTGGGTAAGCCGGACCTGATTCTTACCGCGAGCAAGCCGCTCGTTCTTCCACCGCAGGGAACCGACACGTACTGGAATTTCATCTTTCCGGTTCCGATCGACAAGACGCGATGGGTAAAGGCGATTGAGATTCGTCCCGGCGACAAGCGCTATGTCCATCACGCCAACATTCTGGTCGATCGCTCCGGCGCTTCACGTGCCCGCGAAGCCGAGCCGGGCGCGGGTTTTGGCGGCATGGAGATTCGCATCGAGTCGCAGGTCTTCGATCCCGACAGCCACCTGCTCTTCTGGAAGCCGGGAACAGTTCCCTACGTTGAGCCCGATGGAATGGCGCTGCGTCTCGACAAAGGAACCGATCTGATTCTCAACACACATCTGCAGCCGTCCGGGAAAGCCGGAGGTGATCCAGCCGAGCATTGGACTTTATTTCACGCCTCATCCGGCGACGAAGGTTCCCATGCTGCTGCAGATGGAAAACGATTTAAAGCTCGACATTCCTCCGGGGGAAAAGAACTTTCTGGTGAGCGACGACTTCACTCTGCCGGTCGACGTAGAGTTGCTCGCAATCTATCCGCATGCGCACTATCTCGGCAAAGATATTCAGGCGTTTGCGACTCTGCCTGATGGCACGAAGAAAACGCTGATTCACATTCCACACTGGAATCTGAACTGGCAAGCGGTGTATCGCTACGCGGAGCCGGTTCTGTTGCCGAAGGGCACAACCGTGAGCATGCGCTACGTGTATGACAACTCGGAGGAGAATCCGCTGAACCCGAATCATCCTCCGATTCGTGTGTTGGGTGGCAATCGATCGACGGACGAAATGTGCCACCTATGGCTGCAGGTCCTGCCGGTGAATTTCAATCCGGCGCAGGGCGATCCACGGATGGCGTTGCAGGAAGCGCTGTCGCGCCATACGGTGGAGAAAAACCCCGGCGACTTCGAAGCGCATTACAACCTGGCCGCGATGCTTCAAGCGAAGAACGACCTCGACGGAGCGATCAAAGAATACGAAGCGGCGGTGCGATTACGCCCGCAGGACGCTACCGGAAACAATGCGCTGGGTGCGGCGCTGCTGGCGGCCGGGCACGGCGAAAAGGCGGTGGCGTTTCTCGAAGCCGCGCTGAAGACTCGTCCGGATTACTTTGACGCGCACTACAATCTAGGCATGGCACTTGCCGGGCAGAATGATTTCGAAGGCGCGGCGCAGCAGTTCCAGATTGCGTCGAAGTTGCAGCCGAACGACGCGAACGTTGAGGCAAACCTGGGCGCCGCGCTGGCCGAACTGGGACGCTTCACCGAAGCTCAGGCGCATTTTGAACGCGCGCTGCAGATTGATCCCAACCAGCCGATCGCGAAAGAGAATCTGGACGCGCTAAAGAAGGAAATGGCCGGCCACTAAGAAAGCTCGACGTACTGTGCTCTAATTTTCGATATGCAACCGAATTTTCCAGCACGACGCGCGTCCTTCATATTCCGATTCGCGTTCTGCGTATCGTTTCTTTGCGCACTCTCCGCGCTAACATTTGCGCAGCAATCCACGCCTGTCGCAAGCCCCGTCCCCGCCGACTTCGCGCAAGCTCGCAGGCTGATGGAGCAGGGCAAAGTCGACGAGGCCATCGCGCAATTGCAAACTCTGGAGACGAGCGCCCCAGCGACCAAGGGCCTCGCATTCGAATTAGGAATTGCGTTCTATAAGAAGAGCGATTACCCGAAGGCGATCGAATATCTAAGGAAAGCGACTGCTGCAGACGCCACGAATGACGAGGCGACGCAACTCCTGGGACTTTCGTACTACCTTGGCGGCCATCCGGCCGATGCGATTCCGCTGCTCGAAAAAGTGCAAGGCTGGTTTTCCCGCGCGAATGTCGACGCCTCCTACATTCTGGGAATTTGTTACATCCAGACGAAAGACTACGCACACGCGCGCGCCGCTTTTGGCAAGATGTTCGACGTGCCGCCGGACTCAGCCGCGAGCTACCTGTTCACGGCGCAGATGCTGCTGCGGCAGGAATACGATCCGGTGGCCGAAGAGTACGCGCAAAAGGCCGCGACGCTTGATCCGAAACTGCCGTTGGCGCATTTTCTGCTCGGTGAGCTTTATACCTACAAATCCCGCATCCCGGAGGCAATCGCGGAATTTCAAAAAGAATTGGCCATCAATCCCGCGCACGCTCCTACTTACTACAAACTCGCCGACGCCTATTCGCGGATTCAGAAATACGACGACGCCGAGCGCTTGCTGCAGCGCTCCATCTGGCTCGACGCGTCGTCGACCGGACCTTACATTCTGATGGGAAAAGTGCTGGAGAAAAAAGGTGAGTACGAACTGGCCGTGCGCGCCCTGAAGCGTGCGGCGACGATGGACCCGAATAATCCGATCACCCACCATCTGCTTGGCCAGGCTTACCGTGACATCGGCAAGAGAGAAGAAGCGGACAGCGAACTCAAGCTCGCGGAACAATTGCAGGCCCGGCAGGACGAGCATCCGTAGGTTTGGAAGTTTTTCTTCGAGATCTTCTTCGCGACGTTTGAGGATTTTCTTCGCGACCTTTGCGTTAAAGCTGTTGCTTTCGCGTTAAAGGAAGCACGCCAGTCGCGCAGAACTAGAGCGCAGCTGCCTGCTCGCGGCGCCGAGCCTGGATTTCCACATACACATTCACCAGCGACACAGCAGCCGGAGTCACTCCCGGAATGCGCGAAGCCTGGCCCAGAGTTCGCGGCCGCACCTTGGAGAGTTTTTCCTGCATCTCGCGCGAAAGCCCGCTGACCGCTCGATAGTCGAACCACTCCGGGATCGCGTGCTGCTCCGATTTCTTCAGGCGATCCATCGCTCGCTGCTGCTGCAGCAAGTAGCCTTCGTACTTGATTTCCGTTTCCACCGACTTCAGTTCGTTGCGGATCGCGGAAGAAAGCTTGGCCACGGATTCACACGGATCTTCACGGATTTCACTTCTCTGAAAAAACTCGGGTGCGACGTCTCTGAGCAGCGGCACGAGTCGGTCCACGGTGATCTCGGGCCGCTTGAGCAACTGCGCGAGCGTTTGTCCCGTCGCCGAACCCCACTCGACAGAAGTTGATGCACCGCAAGCGACAGCAGGTTCCTCGTCGCTTCGCTTCTCGGAATGACAAGAGGCTAGTGTTTCCAACATCGAGGCGCTGAGTCTCGTGCTTTCCAGCGTCTTCTTCAACTTCTTCAGCCTCTCTTGCTTTGCCTGAAAATCCGCCCATGCTCCATCTGAGATCAATCCCACACGGCGCCCATGCGGCGTCAGCCGGCGATCCGCATTGTCGATGCGCAGGTGCAGGCGAAACTCCGCTCGCGAGGTGAACATGCGATACGGCTCGTTCGTGCCCTTCGAAATCAAGTCGTCAATCAGAATGGCCGTGTACGCTTCAGTGCGATCCAAAATCAACGGTTGCTCCCGCTTCACCTGCAAGGCGGCATTAATTCCCGCCATCAATCCCTGGCACGCGGCTTCTTCATAACCGGACGTTCCATTGATTTGTCCCGCGAGAAATAGTCCCGCAATCTTTCGTGTTTCGAGCGTGCGCTCAAGCTCCGTGGGATCGATCGAGTCGTACTCGATCGCATAGCCGGGCCGCAGCATCTCCGCATTCTCAAGGCCTGGGATCGACTTCAGGATCTCCAACTGCACTTCCACCGGCAGCGACGTGCTCATGCCGTTGACATAAATCTCGTGCGTGTTCAGTCCCTCAGGCTCAAGGAAGAGCTGGTGCATTTCCTTGTCGGGAAACTTCACGATCTTGTCTTCGATCGACGGACAATAGCGCGGGCCGATCGATTGAATCTGCCCACTGTACATCGGCGAGCGATGCACGTTTTCGCGGATAATGCGGTGCGTTTCCGCCGTGGTCCATGCGATGTAGCACGGCACTTGCGAGTCGTGATGCGCGACACGCTTGGTGCGAAAACTGAACGGCGTGGGATCTTCGTCGCCAGGCTGCACCGGAAAGCGCGACCAGTCGATGGTGCGTCCATCGAGGCGCGGCGGAGTGCCGGTCTTCAGACGGCAGCCGCGCAGGCCAAGTTTCTTCAGCGATTCTCCCAGCAGCACCGCCGCCGGCTCACCTGAACGTCCCGCAGGATACTGCTGCTCTCCGCAGTGAATGAGCCCATTCAGAAAAGTCCCGGTCGTAATAATTACGGCTTTTGCGCCGACGGTGCGGCCGTCGCGAAGGCGAACGCCGCGGCAGTCGCTGGTCGTTGGTCGTTGGTCGTTGGAATTGCTCCCAGGGACGATCTCGTCAGCTAACGACGAACGACCACCGACGAACGACGGTTCCACAATCAAGTCCGCGACTTCCGCCTGCTTGATCTTCAGATTCCCCTGCGACTCGAGCACCTCGCGCATTTTCAGGCGATAGGCCTGCTTGTCGCACTGCGCGCGCGGAGACCACACTGCCGGACCACGTGAAGTATTCAGCAGCCGAAACTGGATGCCGACCGCGTCCGTGATTTCGCCCATGATCCCGCCGAGCGCATCCACTTCCCGAACCAGGTGTCCCTTGGCAATGCCGCCCACCGCCGGATTGCACGACATCTGCGCGATCAAATCGACGTTGAGCGTGTACAGTGCGGTCTTCAATCCCATGCGTGCCGCAGCCATCGCGGCTTCGCACCCGGCATGGCCGGCGCCGACCACAACAACGTCGAATTGTTCTGTGAACTGCATGTGTACGAAGACGAGAACGGAGGACGAAGCGAACCCCAGAAAATCGGTGCAATTACTTCTGCTTTCATTCTAGCAACTTGGCAGCGTCGGTGATGTCTATCACTTGCCGCTCGCGACAATGGCTCGTATATTGGGCTGTCATACCCGGCAGTCAGGCCGGAAACACCCAGGGGGCATCATGAATAGCGCTGAATTCTTCGAGGAACTGCAAGCGCGCATCGCCAAATACGATCTGCTGTGCCACCCGTTCTACCGCGCATGGGAGCAGGGCAAGCTCACTCGCGACGAACTCCGCGAATATGCGCAGCAGTACTACCACCACGTCGAGGCCTTCCCTTCTTATCTGGCAGCGCTCGGCATGCGACTGGAAGAAGGCGAGTTGCGCCAGGCGGTGCTGGCTCAATATGTGCGACGAGAAAGGCGTCGACGGACGCCCAGGCCGCGAGTCGGTTCCGCATTCCGATCTATGGCTCGACTTCGCCGAAGGCATGGGATCGACGCGCAACCTGGAGTGGCACAGTCCTGTGCCGGAGATTCGGCAACTGGTGCGGCATTTCCACGGGGTGGCGAGCGAGCGCACGCCGGAAGAGGCGCTCTCCGCTTTCTATGTGTACGAGTCGCAGGTGCCCCGCATCGCAACCGAAAAAGAGCGCGGCCTGCGCGCCATGTACGGCGCCGACGACAAGACCTGCGGCTACTTCTCGCTGCACGCGAAAGCGGATGTCTACCACTCGAACGTCTGGCGCGCACAGCTCGAAAAGCGAATCGCCGCCCACCCCGAAACCGCCGACGCCGCTCTCGATGCTGCCGAAAATGCCGCCCAGATGCTCTGGCATGCTCTGGACGGAATCGAAGCGAGGAGGCTGGCCTTGAGCGTGGCGTAGACTCTTCGCAACGAAAATAGAGCCACTGATTCGATAAAATCAGTGGCTCATTTCTTTTTGGAGAAACTTTTGGCGAAAGAAATTCCAATCGGCGCGCGCGGCGAGGCCGAAGAAACCGTCGCCTTCGAGCACACACTCACCTCCCACCACCCTCAGTTGCCGCCCGTGTATTCCACGCCCGACATGATTCGCCTGATGGAGACCGCCGCCTTTCGCGCCTTGCAGCCTTATTGCGAAGGCGACGAGATCACCGTCGGCACGTCGATCAACGTCGAACACCGCGCCGCCAGCGGCATCGGCGCGCACATCAAAGCGGAAGCCGCGCTCGAATCGTTCGACGGACGCTTCTACACGCTCCGCGTCACCGCCCGCGACGACGCCCAAGAAATCGGACGCGGCACGGTCGGCCGCGCCGTCGTGAGCATTTCCAGATTTACAGAAAGATCACGGAAAAGATAAAGATGAAGAACGCCAGCCGGTGACCGCATCCAATTCGTCGTGACGCCGAATCCAGAACAAACCAAAAAAGTGGAAGCATTCCGCGCGATGCACGTGACCGGCGACGTACTGCTGCTTCCCAATGTGTGGGACGTAGCCAGCGCACGCATCGTCGAGGCCGCTGGGTTCCCGGCCATCGCAACCAGCAGCGCAGGTGTGGCCTTCGCGCACGGATTTCCCGATGGACAAAAGATTCCGCCCGATCGCATGATCGCTGCCATCGCCGGCATCGTCGCGGGCGTGCGCGTGCCGGTCACGGCTGACGTCGAAGCCGGATACGGAAGCAAGCCTGAGAACGCCGCATGGACGTCCCGCCATGTGATTGAGTCGGGCGCCGTCGGCATGAATTTCGAAGACGCGACCGGCGACGCCGCACAGCCGCTCGTCGACCTGCCACTGCAAATCGAAAGGATCCGAGCCATCCGCGAGACCGCGGAGAAGCTTGGCGTGCCCCTCGTGCTCAACGCCAGAACCGACGTCTACCTTCTACAAGTGGGCGAACCGGAGAAGCGCTATGACGAGACGGTGCGCCGGTTGCAGGCTTATCGCGATGCGGGCGCCGACTGCGTCTTCGTCCCTGGCCTTCGAGACGGCGCAACCATCGGCCGCGTGGTGGCCGACCTGCGTTGTCCAGTGAACATCCTCGCCGGGCCCGGCTCCCCTTCGGTTTCTGAATTGACTGCTCTCGGTGTCCGACGGATCAGCCTGGGCTCGGGTCCGATGCGAGCCACGCTCGGCCTGCTTCGCCGCCTGGCCGAAGAATTGAAGACAACCGGAACATACTCTTCGATGGACGGTGCACCGCCGCACTCCGAAATAAACGCACTGATGAGTTCAAGTCCAAGAAAGAAATACGACAACTGAGAACTGCCATCCACCTCGGCGTCATCTCCGACACTCACGGCCTGCTTCGCCCCGAAGCGCTCGAAGCTCTGCGCGGTTCGCAGCACATCATTCACGCGGGAGACGTGGGCGCGCCTGAAATCCTCGATCAGCTTGCGAAAATCGCTCCAGTGACGGCAATCCGCGGCAACATCGATCGGGATTTATGGTCGCGCAAGTTGCCGGAAACAGAAGTCATCGAACTCGCCGGCATTTCCATCTACGTCCTGCACGACTTGGCGCAGTTGGACTTGAAGCCCAAGGCCGCTCGCTTCGACGTCGTCATCAGCGGGCACAGCCATGTTTCGAAGCAGGAGACGCGCGATGGCGTGCTCTATTTCAATCCCGGCAGCGCAGGCCCGCGGCGCTTCAAATTGCCGGTGACGATCGGGAAGCTGAAAGTAGAAGCCGGCAACGTTGAAGCCCAAATCATCGTCCTAAACGTGTAAGTCGAAGTAGAGCCGACAAACTAGAGGCGCGGACGCCTTCGTCCGGGTTGCGCGCAAAGCCGCGCCCTCCCCTTGCGTTGCTACAATCGCAAAGAATGTCCATCTCGTTTCGCATTCACAAGGACACCGGCAGCGCGCGCATCGGGCAGATCACCACTCCCCACGGGGAAATCGAGACGCCGATCTTCATGCCCGTCGGCACCGTCGCATCCGTAAAAGGAGTGCCGCAGGACATCCTCGAAGACGTCGGCGCTCAGATCATTCTCGGCAACACTTATCACCTCTACTTGCGGCCCGGCGTCGACACCGTGCGAAAGTTCGGCGGCCTTCATGGATTCATGTCGTGGCGGCGCGCCATCCTCACCGATTCCGGCGGATTCCAGGTCTTCAGCCTGAACGAGCTTCGCAAGGTGACCGAGGAGGGCGTGACCTTCCGCTCGCACCTCGACGGCTCCTCTCATTTTTTCAGCCCAGAGAATTCGATGGCCGCGCAGATCGGCATCGGCGCCGACATCATCATGGCGTTCGATGAGTGCACCGAATATCCCGCGGATCGGGAGCGCGTGCGCGCGTCGATGGAGATGACCGCCCGCTGGGCCGCCCGCAGCAAGAAATATTTCGAGGAACACAAACACGAAGTGCCGTGGAGGCAGTTGCCAGTTGTCAGTTGTCAGTACCCGGTAAAAGCGAGCATGGACGACAACGGCAGCACTGACAACCGGCAACTGGCAACTGGCAACTGCACCCAGTCCCTCTTCGGCATCGTGCAAGGCGGCATGGATCGAGACCTCCGCAAGGAATCCGCCGAGCGCACCGTTGAAATCGGCTTCCCCGGCTACGCCATCGGCGGACTCAGCGTGGGCGAACCGCGCGAACTTACGCGCGAGATCGTCGAGTCCACCCTCGAACATCTGCCCAAAGACAAGCCTCGCTATTTGATGGGAGTGGGCACGCCGGAAGAGATCGTCGAATACGCCAGCCTCGGCGTCGATATGATGGATTGCGTCCTGCCCACGCGCGCCGCGCGCCACGGCCTACTCTTCACGTCCGAGGGCAAAGTCTCGATCAAGCAGGCTCGGTACGCCCAGGATCCCGGCCCGCTCGATCCAAATTGCGGCTGCCGGGTGTGCCAGCGCTATTCGCGGGCTTATTTACGACATCTTTATGCATCTAATGAAGTGTTGGCGCAGGTCTTGAACACGATCCACAACCTGAGTTTCTACCTTGACACTATGCGGCGGGTGCGGCATTCTATTTCACTTGGGGAAGAGTCCCGGTTTCTTTCTGGTGTCTGGTCTCGACCGAAACCATGACCTCCACGGAGGGCCTCCCCGGATGCAAGCCTGAGATAGAAGGAACCCGGCCGAAGTCGATCCAAACCCCGTGGTGAAATGAACAGCTGGCGGCGCGCCGGATGGGCGCAGGCCGTTTTTTGCGGATGGTTTTTCTCGGCTGAATTTTTGGTGATCTTTGGCTGATTTTTCGAAGCTCATTTTTCGAATACGACGCGCGCAGGCCTTATAACGATATGCATTCTTTCCTTGCACTTCAGGCGAGTAGTGGTGGCATGGGATGGCTCGGCATTGCCCCCATCATCTTCATTTTCGGTATTTTTTATTTTCTTTTGATTCTTCCTCAGCAGCGCCGCCAGAAGAAGTGGACGGCCATGCTCGACCAGCTCAAGACCGGCGACAAAGTCACCACCAGCGGAGGCCTGCGGGGCACCATCATCGCACTCAAAGATGACTCCATTCATCTGCGCGTGCCGCCCGACAATCTTCGCATGGAAGTGACCAAGGCCTCGGTCATGCAGGTAACGACGGCGGAGGATGAAACGAAGACAAAATAAAGCCGTTGCCAGTTGTCAGTCGCCAGTGAATGGCGAAACGGACTCTCTCTGACGGAGAACTGGCAACTGACAACCGGCAACTAGCAACTGGTTTTTTCTTATGAACAAGAATTTTCTCTGGAAGATCGGCCTCATCCTCGGCGTCCTGCTCTTTTTCCTGTTTGGCATCTTCGGCATCCCCAAGAGCTTTTCCCCAGAGGGACTGGTCTCCGCCATGGGCGATCACATCAACCTGGGGCTCGACCTGCGGGGTGGAACCCACCTGATCCTGCAGGTGCAGGTCAACGATGCGGTCAACGTCGATGCGCAGAATGCCATTGAAGTTCTCAAACAGCAGATGCGCAACAAGAAGATCGACTATACCGACATCACCCAGCCCGACCTGCAGAATAATCCCGATCACATCGTGATCAAGGGCGTGCAGGCCAGTTCACGTACGGATCTGCTCGGCATCATCTCCGACCATCTGCCGGAATACGACATCACCGGCGGCGCCGACAATTCGTGGAACATGTCGATGAAGCCGCAAATGCTCACCGACCTCAAGAATAAAGCCGTTGCGCAGGCGATCGAGACCATCCGCAATCGTATTGACGCGCTCGGCGTCAGCGAACCGACCATTCAGGAGCACGGCCTCGGGGACTACCAGATTCTGGTGCAGTTGCCGGGCGTTGACGATCCGGCGCGCGTGAAAGACATCATGCAGTCCACCGCCATGCTCGAGATCAAGCAGGAACTCGGCGGTCCGTATCCGAGCGAGCAGGCCGCTCTGCAGGATAAAGGCGGAGTTTTGCCGCCGGACGCGATTCTCCTGCCCGGCCATGCCGCGCCTGGGGCCGACACGGGCACCGGACAGGCGTGGTATCTCGTATCGCGCGTTTCGGCCGTGAGCGGAAAAGATCTGCGCGACGCCCAGCCGAGCCGCGATCAGAACGGCTCGCCCAGCGTGAGCTTCACTCTCTCCGGCGAGGGCGGACAGCGCTTCTTCAACTTTACTTCCGCGCATACCGGCGACTCGCTTGCGGTGGTCCTCGACAACAAGGTTCAGGAGGTCGCCAACATCCGCGAACCGATCCGCGACCGTGGCGAAATCAGCGGCGGCAGCATGAGCGAGCAGCAGTCGAAAGATCTATCCATGATCCTGCGCTCGGGCGCCCTGCCGGCGGGAATCAAGTATCTGGAAGAGCGCACGGTTGGACCGTCGCTGGGAGCGGACTCCATCCGCGCAGGCGTGCGAGCGGCCGTAGTCGGCATGCTCGCCGTGCTGGTCTTCATGCTGATTTATTATCGCGGCGCCGGCATCAACGCCGACGTCGCTCTGCTGCTGAACCTCATCATTCTGCTCGGATTCATGGGCTTTTTCGGCGGAGTGCTGACGCTGCCGGGAATCGCGGGAGTGATCCTCACCGTCGGTATGGGCGTGGATTCCAATGTGCTGATCTTCGAGCGTATTCGCGAAGAATTGCGCAACGGCAAGACGCCGCCTTCCGCAGTCGATCAGGGTTTCAGCCACGCTTGGATCACGATCGTTGACACGCACGTCACGACCATCGTTTCGGCGGCGATCCTGTTCATCTTCGGTACGGGTCCGGTCAAGGGTTTTGCGACCACGCTGACCTTCGGCTTGCTCGCGAACCTGTTTACCGCGGTGTTCGTTTCCCGCGTGATCTTTGATTGGGTCCTCAGCCGGCACCAGCGCGGCGAGGCCTTAAGTATTTAGGAAATTGAGTAATTGGGGAATTTGGTAATTGAGCAATTGGAAACCCTGAAATTGCGACGCCGCGAGGTTTTCAATTACACAATTACCAAATTTCCCGATTACTAAATTTGGTTTAGATAAGGGGCTAGATAACCCGTGGAGTTCTTTCGCAATACCAACATAGATTTTCTTGGCAAAAAGTGGTATTTTCTCGCCTTTTCGCTGATCTTTAGCGTCGCCGGCATACTTTCCATGCTGTTCTGGCACGGCATTCCGTGGGGCGTAGATTTCCGCGGCGGCACGCTGGTGACTGTGCGCTTTGCCCAAAAGCCCGACGACAACGCCATCCGAGTTGCCATGGATCGCGCAGGTTTGCACGATGCGAAAATTCAGACCATTGCCGGCGGGGGCGTCACGAACGAAGTCCTGATCGATCTCGATGTTCGTGAAACCAACGAACAGGCGCTCGACGAAGGCAAGCTGAAGATCATTCAGGCGCTGGAGACCAATTCCCCAGCCGGGAAGCAGGACCTGAACAACGCCAGCTCTTTGACAATCAAAAATTACCTGATGGACAAAGATCCCATGCGTCTGGGCTCAGATGCCGATCAGAAATACACGGCCCAAGCCCAGATCATCGTGAATTATCGCGATAAGACGCTCGGCGGAGTGCTCACCTCGATCGACCAGCTGAAATCTGCTCCGGGCGTTGATCCGGCCGCCGTAGCTTCGCTTCCGGATGGCTTCTTCCTTTCCGACTTCGGGGTGCGCGACGTCGCAATCGTCGGCCCGCAGGTCGGTTCGCAGCTGCGCAAGCAGGCGGCCATGGCGACCATCTATTCGCTGGCCGGGATGCTGGTTTACTTGGGCTTCCGTTTTGAGTGGATTTACGGCGTCGCGGCGGTGGTAACCGTATTTCACGATACCTTGATCACAGTTGGAGCCTTTTCTCTCACCAAAACCGATATTTCCCTGACCGTAATCGCCGCCATCCTTACCCTGATTGGTTACTCTAATAACGACACGATCGTGGTATTTGACCGCATCCGGGAAAACATTAAACTCATGCGGCGAGAGAAACTCGCGGATATCGTCAATCGCAGTATTAATCAAACTCTTAGCAGAACGATCTTGACAGCGGGCCTCACCTTCCTTACCGTACTCGCACTCTTTTTATTCGGTGGCGAGGTGCTCCATGGTTTTAGCCTCGCGCTGGTCATCGGCATCTTAATCGGGACGTATTCGTCGATTGCCATTGCCGCTCCGATCCTGGTGGCTTATCAGGACTGGCGGATTGAAAAGGGCAAGCGTCCGGTCGCCATGCCGGGTAAGAAGTAAAGCCGGTCGAAATCTAGGTATGTTACCGGATGGCGCCGTTTTAGCGGTTGCAGTACGCCTTCTTATGTAAGGACTTAGAGGGGTTGCTCGAAACGTCCGGGTGGGCTTGGGTGGCTTGCTTGGGCGGGCACGAAATTTGGGAGCAAAGGGGATGCAGTCGGTGTCTAAGTTTCCGTAGGGTCTGAGAAGTAGGGGAGAAACTCATGTTTGAAGACAGTCTTATCGAATCCGGCGGCAAGCTGAAAACGAAGCGAGGACGCACCTCCGCGATTGCCTTCGTATTGGAGGCCATGATCGTCGGTGTGATGGTGCTGATCCCGCTGATTTTCACCGAAGCCTTGCCCAAGACGCAGTTGATGACATTTCTGGTGGCCCCCCCGCCACCTCCACCGCCTCCACCGCCAGCCGCCGCTCCGGTCCGTGTTGTGAAAGTGATTCAGACCGACATCGTGAACGGCGAACTGCGCACGCCTACCAAGATTCCCAAGAAAATCGAAATGATTAAAGAGGACGAGGCCCCACCGCCAGTCATGGCTTCGACGGGCGTAGTAGGCGGCGTCCCAGGTGGGGTTCCGGGCGGATCGATGGGCGGCGTGATTGGCAGCGTTCTTAGCTCCACGCCAGTGGCTGTGCCGAGGATCGCGACTCCGCAGCGGATTCGCGTTTCCTCGGGCGTCCAGTCGGGCTTGCTCGTCCGCAAGGTCCAGCCGAATTATCCGCCGCTGGCACGCCAGGCGCGTATTCAGGGCACGGTGGTTCTGCAGGCGCAGATCAGTAAAGATGGCAGCATCATCAACCTTCAGCTGATCAGCGGGCATCCAATGCTGGCTCCGGCCGCGATCGAAGCCGTGAAGCAGTGGAAGTACAAGCCGTACCTGCTGAACGGAGAACCGGTCGAAGTCGAGACGCAGGTTCAGGTCAACTTCACGCTCGCTGGCGGTTAAACGCCTGCGGTGTGATGCAAGTTCGCGTTGTGTGTAGAAGTGTGTGTGTTGGCCCTCCCCATCCCACCAAAACGTGGGTGGCCGGGAGGGGTTTTCAGCAGCCCTGACAAGGCCGCCGGTACCGCGTAGTCCTCACCAAAAGGTATGGGCAGGCAAGTCCGGGATGTGTGGCGAAAGCCGCACGCCGTTCGGAGTGCGAATTCTGGCCTGCAGTTGGCACAGCGAGACGCATCCAAGTGTCTAAGTAAAAGTAGAAGAGCAAAGAGTTCCGAGGAGGGAAAAGCAACTCATGTTAGCAACTCACGTAGCAGCAGCACTTCTGAGTAACGTTCACGTCGCAGCCACCTGGATCATCCAGGAAGGCGGTGGCATGCCTACGGACCCGCTCGGCCTGTGGAAGCAGATGGGCTGGGTCGCCCGTACCGTCGTCATCATTCTCTTCATCATGTCGGGTTGGTCGATCGGCGTGATGATTGACCGCTGGATGGCCTATAGCGCCGCCCGCAAACAGTCCCGCGCCTTTGCTCCGGCAGTCGCCGGCGCCCTTCGCGATGGGCGCATCGACGAAGCCATCAAGGTTGCCGAGCGCAACAAGAAGAGCCATCTGGCCAAGGTTGTCACCGCTGGCCTCATGGAATTCAAGGCCCATCAGGATTCCCCGGGCGCAATCCCTGGCGAAACCATTGAAGCCTCCAAGCGCGCTCTGGAACGCACCGAAGCCATCGTCCACGCTGAACTGAAGCGCGGATTGGGCGGCCTCGCCACCATCGGTTCGACAGCCCCGTTCGTCGGACTGTTCGGAACGGTGATGGGCATTCTGAACGCGTTTACCGGCATCGCCAACACGAAGGCCACCGGCCTGGCAGCAGTCGCCGGCGGTATCGCGGAAGCGCTGGTTACGACGGCCATCGGCCTGCTCGTCGCCATCCCCGCCGTCATGATGTTCAACTACCTCACCGGTCGCGTGGAAGCGTTCGACGTCGAAATGGACAACTCGTCGAGCGAACTGATCGACTACTTCCTCAAGAAGCGCGGCGATCGCAGGTAAGAACGCCCGGCGGTAAACAGCCGCGTTCGGTTTCCGCAATGAGTTGCTTGTCCGGCGCTGGAGTTCTCCAGCGCCGGGCCTCCTAACCCCGCGGAGAGCGCCATCCAAGCCACATCGCGGCTGATGTGCACAGCATGTGCAGAGGAAGTGCAGGAGACAGCTATGGGAATTGCAAAGCGAGACGAAGGATCGAAGGTCAGCTCCGACATCAACGTCACCCCAATGGTCGACGTGATGCTGGTGCTGCTGATCATCTTCATGGTGGTCACGCCCATGTTGCAGAAGGGCGTTAGCGTCGACATGGCAAAGGTGAATAACCCGCTGCCCATGGAAGACGCTGACAAAGAAGACGCTCTGCTCGTTTCCATCACACGGGACGGCAAGGTGTACTTCGGCAGCGACCAGATTACAGTCGACGGTCTGACCAGCAAGGTAAAGGATCGCCTCGCCAACCGCGTCGATAAGCGCGTGTACGTGAAAGCGGACATGCGTGCGCGTTTTGGCAGTGTGGTGCAGGTTGTCGATGCCGTCCGCGCCGCCGGCGTGGATGATCTTGGCCTGCTCACCGATCAAAGGAAAACAACTCCAAACGCCCCGCCAGCTCCGGCTACGCCTGGGCTGTAGAGGAGTGCGTTACACAGGAGAACGACCATGGGTATGGCAGTTGGCCCGAGCGGAGGCCAGAGTGCAAACATCAACGTCACACCGCTCATTGACGTACTACTCGTCCTGCTGATCATCTTCATGGTGATCTCGCCGGTAACCCCCAAAGGACTGGATGCGCTGGTACCTCAGCCGCCTCCGCCTAACGCGCCCAAGAACAATACCCCGGACCGCACCATCGTCGTGCAGTTGGTGGATCGCGGCCCCGGCCAGGATCCGGGCGTCAAGATCAACAACGAAGACGCGACCTGGGACAATCTCGAGGGCCGCCTGACCGATATTTACAAGCAACGCGCGGAGAAGGTCATGTTCGTGAAAGGTGATGATGGCATCCCCTTTGCGAACGTTGCCAACGTGATTGATATTGCCCACGCCGCTGGTGTGGACAAGGTTGGCCTGATCACCGCGAAGATTGAATCTGGACAGTAAGCAATTCCTGTCCGGAAGAACCCAGAGTGCGTATCTGTATTCGGCCCACAGCACGGAAGCCGTCGCTTCCGTGCCGCCGCGGCCCGCGCTTGTCACACCTCGCTTGTCAAATCGAGGTCTCTGGGCCTAGGATGCTCTGTCGAGGGAGACTTATACCGCAATGAATAAGAACTTAAGGCTGCTCGCGCTGGCGGCGATTACGCTGGCGCTCTTCTCCTCTGTGGGCTGCAACAAGCTACGGGCCCGCGATCAACTTAACAAGGGTGTCGAAGCGTACAAGAACGCCCACTACGAGCAGGCCATCGATCATTTCCAGCAGGCCGTTCAGTTGGATCCGAGCCTGGTCAACGCGCGCATGTATCTTGCCACTGCTTTCGTCTCGCAATACATCCCCGGTGTCGATTCGCCGGATAATCTGCGCAACGCTCAACAGGCCATCGACGAGTACCAGAAAGTTCTCGATAATCCCAGCGCCGCTCGCGATCAGAAGGTCAACAGCGCCAAGGGCGTCGCCTACCTTTATCTCAACCAGAAAAAATGGGACGACGCCAAGAAGTATTACCGCATGGCGTCTGACATGGACCCGAACGATCCCGAGCCTTACTACTCGGTCGGCGTCATCGACTGGACTGCCTGCTACCAGCCGCGCATGGAAGAACGCGCCAAACTCGGCCTGAAGCCGGAAGAGAACCTCAACCCGAAGAACAAAGACCAGAAAAAGGTCTGCGACGAGTTGAAGGTGAAGAACACTCCCGCCATTCAGGAAGGCATCGACAGCCTCAACAAAGCCATCCAGCTTCGTCCTGATTATGACGACGCTATGGCCTACCTGAACCTGATGTATCGCGAGAAAGGCGACGTCGAATGCGACGATCTCGCCGCTCGCGCCGACGATCTGAAAACCGCCGATCACTGGGTCGACGAAACCCTGCGCGTCAAGAAGGCGAAAGCCGATAAGGCCGCTCAGGCTGCCCAGGGCGGCATCACGGTGGATCAGTCGAAGTAAGTTCAGTCGAAGTAGATCGTGACGTTTTCTGACGGCAAAACAGTGATGGCGTCATCCCGAACGAAGCCGCTTTTCAGGCGTAGTGAGGGATCTCCCAAGTAGCAAATCAGTTCTAGCAGAAACGAAAAGGCCACCTTCGAAGCATCGAAGGTGGCTTTCTCTTTGAGCTCTGGAACCCAGTGTTTGTTCTTCTTTGCGTCCTTTGCGAATCCTTAGCGCCCTTTGCGCCTAGGCTCCTCGCGCGTGCTGCAGCGACGAACGAAGAGCTACTGCCTGCTGTAAACCCGCACCTGCACCTTCGCGAACTCCCACGCCGTCATCTTCGGGAACGCTTCGCCCAGCACCCTCGTCAGCATCACCGTCGTGGGATCGGGATTCTCCGCCGTCCCGTTGTTCATCAGCATCACCCACACGCGCCCGTGGCTGGCGGCCGCACTCTGCACGAATTCCGCGGTGGGCTTGCCCGTAAAGTCCCGGTAGTCCAGGCCCGCACCGTGACGCGGAAAGAGAATCTCCGGCCCAAGCTGTTCGGTGAATGCAGGGCTCGCCGAATTCTCCCCGGCCCGGACCGACCGGAAGAATTCATAAGGCACCCGAGTCTCTGCGATGTGGAAGACAACGCCGTCGCCCGGCTGAGTATGGTCGAGGATGAAGTCCGCTGCCGCGCCCGATGCATCGCGCTCGTTGTCGAAATCGTGTGCGTAGACGAAAGAGACTCCTTGCCACCCAAGCAGCAACACGCCGCAAACAACCACCGCCAGCAGCCACGATTGGCGAATGCCCGCCAGCCCCGCAGCGACCAGAATTACCAACGCCGGCAGGCAGAAAATCATGTAGCGCGCCAGAAACACCGGACGCGCAAACGACAGCACCACCGTCAGCGCTATCGGGAAAAAGAGCCACACCAGCAGAAACTGGCAGCGCCAGGCGTCCCACGTCGCATGCCGCGCCCACAGCCTCTTCCCGAGCGGCACGATCGCAGCCATCCCAGCCACGGCAAAGACCGCCGCCAGCGGCCAACTGAAGCTACCCGCAAGGTGCTCGCTGAATTCGAGCAGGTCACGAAGCCCGGGCCGCCTGATCCACTTGATCGGCCCCGCTCCGGTCTTCGCTACGAAAACCAGAAGTGGCAGCACCGCAACTCCAATCGTGATCCACACGCGACGCATGTGGGCCGACAGAGCTTCACGCCCTCCCTCTTCAAGCCACCGCAGCGCCAGCCAATGCGCCGCCAGCAACAGCAGCGCGTAGAAATGCGCGTACACCGCCAGAACGCTGCACAGTACATATCCGATGCGATGTCTCCGCGAACGCTCGCGCACCTCCGCAACCAGGAATCCTGAAGACAGCGTCGCCAGCAACACGAAAAGCGCGTACCCGCGCGCCTCTTGCGCATAGCGAACGTGAAAGGCGTTAAAGGTCAGCAGCGCAGCGGCGATCAATGCCACGCGTCGGCCGTAGAGCATCCTCCCCAGCCAGTAGACTGCCGGCACCGTAGCTGCGGCGATCAACACCGAGAGGCTGCGAATGAAAAACTCGCTCTGCCGCTGCACTGGAACAAGGCCCATCCACATGCGCAGCAGCACGTAGTACAACGACATGTTGGCCTCGCGCCACCACAACAGATGCACAAAGTTCGGCCAATCGAGCCTTGCGACTTCCGCGCTGAACGCTTCATCAAACCAAAAAGGCTTGCAGGCGAGGCAAACGAAGCGCATTACGGCGCTGCCCACAATGAGCAATAGAATGGCTAACCCGTGTATCCAGCCGCTGGAATCGCGCCGGAGCGGCGAACTGCGTGCGCCTTCGTTCGCCGCGGCTTCAAGGGGTCGCATGCTCAGAGTGGTAGTCCGGAGTGTGAAGTCCGGAGCTTGAGCTCCGGACAATTTCCAGATGATACTATGCTAGGAAAGAACAGAGTTTACGCATATTTCAAGCGGAGCCTCGTCTGTGACAGCCCAGAATGCCGCGCTCCGGGAAACTCCGGTGGCGCTGAACGATCGCAACAACGTCGATTGCAATAACGACGAACACGTCAGCGCCCGCTGGAAGGGATGCGTGTCCGTCATCGTTCCTGTCTACAACGAGGCCGCGCACGTCGACGAACTCCTGCAGGCAATCCACGCCGCGCCGGTGAAGAAAGAAATCATCATCGTCGACGACGGTTCGACCGACGGCACTCGCGAAAAGCTGAAAGCCCTGCCGCCCATCCACGATGTCACCATCGTTTTCCATGAGACGAATTGCGGCAAAGGCGCGGCCATTCGCACCGCGCTCGCCTACGCGCGCGGCGAATATGTGCTGATCCAGGACTCCGATCTCGAATACGATCCCCAGGATTATCCTGCCCTTCTGCGCCCGCTCGAAGAAGGCGCCGCAAACGTTGTCTACGGCGTGCGTCCCGACCGTCCCGAGCGCGGGCTGCGCTTTTTCCTGGGCGCGAAACTGCTCACCCATCTCACGAACATTCTTTACGGCGCGGGCATTCACGATGAAGCCACGTGCTACAAAGTCTTCCGACGCTCGCTGATTTCACAGATTGATCTGCGCTGCCAGCGCTTCGAGTTCTGCCCCGAAGTGACTGCCAAGTTGAGCCGCATCGGCGAGAAAATCGCCGAAGTCGATATCTCCTACAATCCCCGATCTGCCGTGGAGGGCAAGAAGATTCGCCACTCCGACGGATGGCTCGCCATCTGGACCTTGATCCGCTATCGCTTCGGCGCTCGCCGCCGCTGGCATAAAGCGTCGCAGAGCAAACTTCCGGCCCCATTCCCCGTAAGCTTCTCGCGCCTGCCGGAAGAGTGACAGCCAGACCGCTCGTTTTTTCTACTCATACGATAGTGCTGGCGTCATCCCGAACGAAGCCGCTTTTCGGGTGCAGTGAGAATTTTGGAAGTAGCGAACCGGTCCTGGTAGCCGAACCAGACAACCCATGCGGTCCGGTTTCTGCTTTTCTTAGCGTCCTTCGCGAATCCTTTGCGCCCTTTGCGTCCAGGGTCTTCGCCTCTGCTCACGCGAAATGTCAACGCGAAGCCACTCCCACTATCAAAAGCCCACCCTGAAGTTTTGCGTCATCCCGAACGAAGCCGCCTTTCAGGCGCAGTGAGGGATCTCCCCGCGTACCGAGAAGGCGACAACTTTGTCCGTCCCCTCAGAACAATATCCACAGCCACACCTGTGACATCCAACCTTGCCTCAAAACCCAAATGAGCAGAAGATGTCGGAGGCCAGAAACAGCAGGGTCAGTACGGAGCGACGAGCTAACTCCTGCATTGTCAATATTTTACCCGCAAGTCATTAGAAACAAAGGATAAAAACGCCAGTCGCGCACTCGCAATCGCTGCAACCCGCATAAACACTGGCGATCAGCAAGATGGAGGGGAGCGGGGGATACCCCCAAAAAGCGTGCCTCCGTCAGTCCCATTTTGGAACTATTCAAGAAAAGCTCGTTCCCAAAAAATCCTTTCCGCAGCATATCCACAGCCCCCAAATCCTCCGTGCCCTCTGTGTCCTCTGTGGTTTTCATTGCCTTCCCTCGCAATCGCAACCCGCAGTCTCCTGTAGAATCTGAAGTTCCCGAGCCGCGACTCTAGAAATGTTCAAGAAGATTCTCATCGCGAACCGCGGAGAGATTGCCGTTCGCGTCATCCGCGCCTGCCACGAGATGGGAATTGCCGCCATCGCCGTCTACTCCGACGTCGATCGCGCTTCGCTGCATGTTCGCAAGTCCGACGAAGCGTATCCCATCGGCGCAGCGGCCGCGTCCGAGTCGTATCTCAATATCCAGAAGATTCTCGATGTCGCGGCGCGCTCCGGCGCCGACGCGATTCATCCCGGTTACGGTTTTCTTTCCGAGAACGCGAAGTTCGCTCGAGCCAGCGTCGAAGCCGGCGTGAAATTCATCGGCCCCACCGCCGCTGCAATGGACGCGATGGGCTCGAAAACAAAAGCGCGTCAGGCGATGGAGCGCGTTGGCATTCCCTTCGTCCCCGGAACGTCGCGCGGCCTCGAATCGTTTGAGCAAGCCGAGCAAGTTGCTGCTCAGATCGGTTATCCCATCATGCTGAAAGCCGCTGCTGGAGGCGGTGGAAAGGGCATGCGTCTCGTCTCCGGCCCGCACGAACTGAAGTCTGCGCTCGAAGGCGCGCGCAGCGAGGCGGAGCGCTCGTTCGGCGACAGCGAAGTCTACATCGAGAAAGCGATCGTGAATCCGCGCCACATCGAGATGCAGGTTCTCGCTGACGAGCACGGCAATACCGTCTATCTCGGCGAGCGCGAATGCTCGTTGCAACGCCGCCATCAGAAGGTCATCGAGGAAGCACCTTCGCCTCTCGTCGATGCCGAGATGCGGCGCAGGATGGGTGAAGTCGCCGTTCGCGTCGCCCAAACCGCGAAATATACGAATGCTGGAACAGTCGAGTTTTTAGTTGATCAACATAAAGCTTTCTATTTCCTCGAGATGAACACGCGCTTGCAGGTTGAGCATCCCGTGACCGAACTCGTCACCGGACTCGACCTGGTTCACCTGCAAATTCGCATTGCGGCAGGCGAGCCGCTCCCTTTCACACAGGATGACGTCACGATTCGCGGACACGCCATCGAGTGCCGCGTTTATGCCGAAGACCCGGACAATAACTACTTCCCGAGTCCCGGCAAAATAACGCTGCTGTTGCAGCCTTCCGGACCAGGCATTCGCCGCGACAGCGGTATGTATGAAGGTTGGACTGTTCCAATGGATTACGATCCGCTGCTCGCAAAGTTGATTGGCTACGGCACAGACCGCGATCAGGCGATTGGCCGCCTGACTCGCGCGCTCAACGAATATTTCGTCGGTGGAATCAAGACGAACATTTCGCTGTTCCGGCGCGTCCTGCACGATCCAGACTTTCGCGCCGCGAAGTTGGATACCGGATTTCTCGATCGCCTGTTGAAAAGGAAGGACGACGTAGCGGCTGATGTCCGAACAGATCCAAAGGCGGTAGAAGTCGCGGTAATTGCGGCGGGGATGTTCGCCGTGCTTGGTCCTGCTGGCGCTGGAGTCGGAGAACGCACCTCAGACAGCGGCGCGGCAAATGCCAAGTCGAATCAGGCGTCCAACTGGAAGAACGCAGCGCGCGACGAGGCAAGACACTAGCGAAAGAGAAGCAAGCCTGATGGCCGAGAACTGAGAACCGAGAACTGAGAACTGCTCCTAAATGACTTACGACATCACCATCGATGGTAAAAGCTACCGGCTTGAACTGGAGCGAGTGGAAGGCCGATGGCTGTCGCGCCTGGATGGGCGTGAGATCGAAGTCGATGCTGTGCTCGCGCGTCCCGATGTTCTGTCTCTGCGCATCGGCAACAAAGCTTTCGAGGTGAAGTGCGAACGCGTGGCGAACGACTTGCATCTTTGGGTCGGCAGCGCGCGCTTTGCGGCGGAAGTTCGCGATCCACGGTCGTTGCGCAGCCGTGCTCGCGTCGTGGACGATCGCGGTCCAAAGAAGCTAACCGCTCCGATGCCGGGCAAGATCGTGCGCGTACTCGTGAGTCAGGGAACTGAAGTTGAGGCTGGAGCAGGCGTGCTCGTGGTCGAAGCGATGAAGATGCAGAACGAAATCAAGTCGCCGAAGAAAGGCACGATCCAGAAGATTCTGGTCAGCGAAGGCGCCGCGGTGAATGCAGGAGATGTGCTGGCGATTGTCGAGTAAAACCGTGAATCGCGTAGAGTCTGCGAGTGGTGAGAGTCGCGGGCGAGAGCGCCCGCGCCACATTTCTAAACCGCGTGCGACCACAGCGTTCTACTTCTCGATCCCGTTGCTGTCGAGCACTTTCTTGGCGTAGTAATTCTCGACCTTGGCGGAATCCCGCAGGACCTCGTAGTATGCGGCCTTCAATAGTTGCTCGCGGCGGTCGTGCAACTGCGAGCGAATCGCTTGCTGCACACGCGGATCGGAGAGTTCGCGCTGCCCCGCGGGTTCCTTCGAGATCAGCTTCACGATCCGGAATCCCAGCAACTGCTTGCTCGGACTCACCACGCTGATGATGGGACTGTACTGTCCGGGCTTCAGCTTCATGACCGCGTCACGAGTGAATGGATCGGTTCCTTTCAGGCCCGACTCGAGCGTCGTGCCCAAATCGCCCCCATTGCCGGCTGTTTCCGGATCTTCCGAGTACTTCATGGCGAGAGTGGCAAAGTCGTCGCCGCTGTCGAGACGGTTCCCTATCATCTGGACTTTCTTCCGTGCCTCGGCTTCGTTCTGCGCCTTGTCGTTCTGGTTGGGGGCTTGCGGATTGGGCGTCGGCGTAACCATGATTTGTGCCAGATGATACTGCGGCTCGATCAGATTGAACTCGCCTTTGTGCGCCGTGTAGTAGTTGGTGATGTCCTGGTCGGTGATGACGATCTTCGATGACACTTCCTTGTTCATCACCTTCTCGACCGTGATCGAGCGCCGGATGTCGCGCTTGAAGTCGGCTACAGTGATCTTCTTGTCCTTGAGCCGCTGGTCGAACTCCTCTTGCGTAAAGGGAGACTTGATCTCGTTGTACTTGCGATCGACTTCTTCGTCGGTGGCCAGCAGGCCGAGCTTCTCGGCGCGACGCATCAGGATCTCGTCGTCAATCATCTGGCGCAGGATGTTGAGGCGAAGCGCTGTGGCCTGCTCGCCGGCCGGAGGTTGCTGAGCGGAGGCAACATTGTTGTCGTAATACTTGTCGACATCGGAGCGGAAAATCTTCCGGCCGTCCACAGTGGCCATCACGTCGCCGCCCACCGGCGCATTACAGGCAACGACGGTTGCCAGCAGAATGGCGGCGGAAAGCCCCGCGGCAACCTGGATAACGTATGTATTTTTTTTCAAGAAAGTTTCTCCGTTCCTGAACGGCAGCCAACCACCGAACATCGAGACCAAGGAGCGGTCGGCGGGATTGCTTGAGTACTCTGACCTATCACTTACTTGGATGCTGGCGCTGGAGCCGGCGGCAAGTGAGCCGGCACAGGCTGTCCCGCGTCTCTCAACGCAACGTCCAGGGCGGCGCGAATTTCAGTGGCCGAAACGGCGCCGTCAATCTTCTGGCCGTTGATGAAGAGAGTCGGCGTCGCGTTAACGCCAAGAGCATCCGCTTCTTTCATGGATGCTCTGACGGCATCCTCATTTTGCGTCTTGACGCATGATTGTAGCTTCGCCGTGTCCAGATTATGTTTCTGCCCCTGCGACATTACGATTCGGTCAATGGCGTCGAAGCGCGCGGCGGCCGTGTTTTGGCCGTCGACTTCGCGTTTGTTCGCGTGGATGTAGTCGGCAAAGTCCCAATAGGCATCGGCATTCTGCGCCGCCAGGCAGTTCGCATCGACCGCGGCGTGAATGGCCCAAGGGTGAATCTCCGACAGCGGGTAATCCTTGTAAATGAAATTTACGCGATCGCCGTATTCGCTCAAAATTTCTGGAAACAGCGTGCGATGCATGCCCGCGCAATAGGGGCATTCGAAATCGTCGAAGTTGACGACAACCACTTTGGCTGACTTGTTTCCTCGGTTCGGGCGGCCGATGACGTCGATCTTGCTCATCACCTCGGCAAAGGGATCTTTAGTCAGATCGAATTTCGTCATCCGCAACATGGTGTTGCGGTCTTTGGAGAGGAGGAATTGCAATTCCTGTTTCTTGCCGTTGGGACCGCCATCGAAGGTGACTTCAACGGAATCGTACCCTGGCCAGTCCTTGCTGGGAGCGATGGCGCCGACCGTTACCTTCATCTCTGCCGGAATTTCGTAACGAGACCGGACCTGGTGCTCGATTTTCCGCGCGATGTCAGGAGGAGCGGATTGCGCCACGCAGCCTAGACAAATCAGAAGGAGGACAAATAGGGAACGCCGGATTGTGGTCACCAGGAACCGCCTGAGCATCGCATTGACTACTTGATTATCTCACAGCGTACGCGCGCAGGGCCGCCAGCAGTGCGCGTTCTGAAATCGCTAACCCGTGCGCCGAAGCTGTTCGGCGGGCAGCAATGAGTTCATCGATCCGGAGCGAAAGCCTTCCAGATCGAGCGTGACAAATTTAAAGCCGAGTGCCTTGAAGATGCGGGTGAACTCGGCGGCCATGGCCGGATCCAGAGCGCGGTCGAGTTCCTCGCGTGCGATCTCGATGCGAACGATGTCTCCGTGGTGCCGCACGCGGAATTGGCGGAAGCCGAGAGAACGAATCGCGTCCTCGCCGCGTTCGACCACATCGAGAGCTTCGCGCGTGACCGGACGACCGTACTCGATGCGCGACGAGAGACAGGCGGACGCGGGCTTGTCCCAGATGCGCAGGCCAGCTTCGCGAGCAAGCTCACGGATATCCTGCTTGGTCAGCCGTGCGGTTAGCATCGGGGCGGACACGTGGTGTTGGGCGGCGGCTCGTTGACCGGGGCGGAAGTCGCCTTGATCGTCGAGGTTGACGCCGTAGGCGATGGTGTCGAAGGCGCGCGCGGCGCGGAGGTCTTCCATCACGGTGAAGAGTTCATCTTTGCACTGGAAGCAGCGCTGTCCGTCGTTGCGGGCGTATTCGGGACGGTCAAGCTCGGAGGTGGCGATAACCTCGATCGGAATTCCCTGCTCATTGGCGAAGGCGATGGCATCCGCGAGATGAGTGCGGGCGAGGCTAGGAGAATCGGCGATGACCGCGAGCATGTCGTTGCCGAGTATCTCGTGCGCAGCCCACGCCAAAAAGGCGGAGTCGACGCCACCGGAGTAGGCCACGAGAACGCGGCCTAGCTGGCGCAGGTTGGCGCAGAGCTGGGATTGTTTCGCGGCGAGGGTCTCCGGGGAATGCACAGCAACATGGTAACAGCCTGGGAGGGCGAAGCACCGCAAAATGGTGGGCGTTGCGGGCCGGTTTCTAGTACAGGCGCTCCTGGCGTCTCAGGTTGCCGAAGGAGCCGATGTTGGCCAGGCTGAAGGTGAAGCGGAATAAATTCTCGTTGCGGACGTTGGCGATGGCGTAGCGGCGATACTCGAGCGTGAGGCCGCAGCAGTCCCAGTTGTAGGTGGTCTGCGCGGTGGCGAACTGGAGTTGCTTCGTTTCTGCGTCGATGCCGAAATTGCTGGCGGCGCTGAAGCCGCGGCGCGCCAGCCCTCCATAGCCGAGGGCGACACGAAACTGCTGAAACTTGCAGGTCACCTGGATCGTCGACGAGTTTGGATTGCACTGCCCTTCGCTCTGAATGTTGCTCTGGTTGTTCTGCTGAGGAATCTGCAGGAACGCGTCGCCACCGCCCACCGTGAATGGTCCGGCGTTGTAATTGACCAGCAGCGTGCTCGCGTTGATTCGTCCCAACTGAAAGTCGTAGTCCATATCCCATTCGGTGTCGGTGTGGCTACTGGTGGCAACGCGCAGGCGGGAAACGGCGGGAGAAAGATGCCGAGGCTGAGTGGCGAACGCAATGCCTGTGAGATCTTCCGTGGTGGTGAAAACGTTGCGCTGTCCGGTGACCAAGGCTCCGCCAAACGTGGGATCGAGGAAATATTTTTGCGCGACTTCCCAGGTGGCAATCTCCCGGACTTCCGGACGCGGCGCGCAAGGCAAGCTATCGAGATTAGTGATGCGCTGCCAGGGCACGGTCTGAACCGGCGCCGCGCTGCCCACGGCGATCCCCGTCATGGGGCGTTCACAATCCTCATCTTGCGATGCCGACTTTGAAGACGATCGCTTCGCGTAGAGCCGGGTGACAAATCCGTATTCGACTTCGTGGGTGTTGCTCAGGATGTCGCGCTCGTCGAAGTGGAGGACGTTGGCGAAATCGTTCACTCCGGTTACGAGGCGGTAGACGGCGCGTGGTTCGATGACGTGCTTCCACTTCCGCCCAAGAAATTCGCCGTCGAATACTTTTTCGAGAGCGGGCGGGCGAAGCTCCACCGAAGTTTCGAGAGCCTGGCGGTTGGTGGGATCGCTGACGGCGAGTCCGTTTACAAAGCGTTCGTTATAGAAAGTCTCGTGCAGAGTCAGGGCCGGGCGAAGCGACCATCCGTGGAACTGTACGGGAAGAGAGATCTCCGGGTTGAAGTCAAAGCGAGCGAGCAGATTGCCCGTGCGAAAGCCCGGTTCGCTGCGCGCCAGCCCTGTCATGGATGCGTCGAAGGACCAGACGAACGGCGAGCGGCCGAGGGAGTGATCGACGCTGGAGGCATCGAGGCTGGGAGCGTGCAGGATGCGGATGTCATCGAAAGCCGGCGGGTTCGAGAGTGTGCCGTCGGGATTCGCGGGTGTGGGATTGGTGCTGGTTTGAAAGAAGTTCTGATACCGCTCCACCGTGCCGCTTACGAAGAAGCCACGGAAGGCCTTCGCCAGGAAGACCTGCGACTTTACCTCGGAATTCACGGCCTGGGTGAAGACATCATTGAACGCAAGCCGAAAGAGGAATGAACTCAGGTAGTCGACGTTGGAGACGGCGCGAAAGCCATAGAAATTACTTTCGGCGGTCAGGCGGGCCTCCTGGCCGCCTTCGCGTAATTGCGCGTACGTTTTATTTCCCTGTGCATCCACTCCCGTTTGGACCGAGATGCCGCGGTCAACGACACCGAAGAAATTCAGGTCCGCGTAAGACGTATCGCTCGGACGTGCGCGGAATTCCCCTCGCTGCGAAAAGCCTCGCTTGGAGAAATATTCCGAGCCGATCGTGGCGTCCATGCTGCGGTTGATGGCCCAGTAGAAAGAATCGCCGATCTCGTTGCCGTTGGTCGACGAACGGCCAACCGTCGGAACGAGAAATCCCGTCTCGCGGGCTTCGCGCGATACGGGATGAGTCGCGTAGGGAAAGTAGAGAACCGGGAACCCATGCAGCAGAAACAGGCTGTGGTAGATAGTCGCATTGCCGCCGACATCGACGACTACTTCGTGAGCGCGGAATTGCCATTTGGGATGCGGAAGCTCGCAGGTGGTGATCGTGCCGTCGTAAACGAGGTAGTGGTCGGAGCTGGTTTTCTCGACGACTTTTCCGCTGAAGGCAAAGGGAGAGGACGAGGTGAGCACGGCGCGGGCTCCGTGAAAGCGCAGGCCCGTTGTCCCGATTACATCGTAGAAGCGCCCGGTCTCGGCGGTCAGGTTGTAGGTCCCGTGGCTCGCCTTGATGTGATCGTCATTGGGGCCGCCGTCGAGAGTGAAATGTCCGGACGCGGTGGCCTCACCGCTGTCGGAGTTGTATGTGACTTCATCGGCGCGGAGGATGTAGGTGCGGTAATGAATTTCGGCATCGCCGTGCAGCTTGTAGATGTCGCCGACCTTCTCCTGCTGGATGGCGCACACGGTGGCGGAATCGTCGTCCTGGCCTTCGGCCTGCTTCGGACACGGCGCATTTGAAACTGGCGCGGCGGACTGGCCGGATGGAGTTGAGGCGTGCGGAGAATTTGCCGAACGCAACTGGGTGGTTACTAGGGCATGAGCCGGAAGCTGGTGACAAAGAAACAGCGCCGTGATAAGGAATCTAATGCGGAGAGTCATCGGAAGAAAATCAGCGGGAAAAGATCGTCCATCGAAGGCGTAGCCTGCCCTTTCGGTTTTCTTGTCGCGGCATCGTGAAGTTAGCACGGCGCTGGCTGCGAGGGAAAGTGGCGAACAAGGCTAGGATTCCCGATGATCCATTGCCGGTTGCACGGTTCGCAGCAATTTGACGCACTTTTACAAGATTGGCTTTCATGAATTGTTCGTTGTGTGGCGAAGTTTGCCGTTGCCATCAGGGGCCCTCTCCCTCGGTCTTATCGGCGTCGCGGCCAGACGCGTGGGATAGTTCTGCGCAGCCGGAAGCGCCGGTGTCGATCGCTCCTACCGCCGATTCTTCGACCGAGCCCGGCTCGGATGCCGAGGAGAACTCTGCATGGCGCGACGAACTCTCGGCGCGACTCGACCGTTACCGGGCGCGACGCAAAATGCGGCCGCCGCGCTATCCGTCGTTGCGTTTGCCGTTCGACAATCCTGAGTCGCTGCAGGGATCGGCGGTTACGACGTCGGCACTGCCTTCATTCGAGCCTGTATCGCAGCACGCCCTTGCGCTCGATCGCATGATGGGCCATCATCCTGCGGCGGATGCGGATGTGCAGACCGCGCGAGAACGTGTTGCACAAATTCCAGCACAGACTGTCAGTCCTCTCGGGCATTCCGCGAAGATCATCGAGTTCCCGCGCTTTGCCTGGGGACCGCCTCCACCGTTACCGGATCAATTGGCGGAGCCCGTCAGCGAACGGCCGCGAATCCTTGAGGTTCCGGAAGTTGCGCCTCCACCACCGGCGCTGGGTGGGATCACGATCGAAGCAGAGCAGCGACCGGAAGCGGAGAAGCGACCGGGCATCGACATTCCGCTGCAAAGCGCTTCACTGGCGCGACGTGTGGCAGCGAGTGCCGTCGATGGGCTGATCGTGGCAATGGCGTCCGGGTTGTTTGGCTATATTTTCTGGAAGGTGGCGGCGGTTCGACCGCCGCTCGCCCAAATTGTGGGACTTGCAGCCGCGATTCCGTGTGCGTTCTGGGCCGCCTATCAATACCTGTTGATCGTCTATGCCGGAACCACGCCGGGACTGCGCGCCGCCGGGCTCGAACTTGCCGGGTTCGATGGAACGCGAGCCCGCCGATCACTGCGCCGATGGCGCGTGCTGGCCGGCTGGTTGTCCGGTGTGTCGCTGGGCATGGGATACGCGTGGGTTTTTCTGGATGAAGATGTTCTTTGCTGGCACGACCGGATCACGCATACCTATCTGGCACCGAGGAGACGGTAGGCCGTCGGACAACTGCAGCGCCTAAAGGCGTCGCCTGATACGAATCTGCTTCCTTCCCGTGGCTGTGCTATCTTCAATGGCTTAGCCTACATTGCGGTTTCCGCATCCGCATTAGTCTTTCAGCATGGCCACAGCTCCTGAAGGTACAAAACCGGCAGTAAAGGTCTTCGTCGCCACCACGGTGATGTTGACTTTTATTTCGTTCTGGCGCGCCGCGGCAATCGTTCTCTCCGACCTGGCCTCCTCGGCCTATTACGCGGGCGGCGACGCGGAGAAGGTCATCGGCAAGAGCGCTCCTTGGTTCATTTTGGCGGTCATGCTGTTCAGCTATGCCGTGCGGGCGCTGTATATCGAGTCGAGCAGCATGTTCGTGCGGGGCGGCGTTTACCGCGTGGTGAAAGAGGCCATGGGCGGGACGCTGGCCAAGTTCTCGGTCTCGGCATTGCTGTTCGATTATGTGCTGACCGGGCCAATCAGCGCAGTGGTGGCGGGGCAGTACCTCGCGGGCTTCATGGAGGATCTCGCCCGCTACATAGGCCATCCGTTCGCTCACTTTCCAGAAAACACTTTCGCCGCCTGCTTTGGCTCGGTCGTCGCGATCTATTTCTGGCGGAAGAATACACAGGGAATCCACGAGTCGAGCCAGAAGGCCGTGCAGATCATGATCATCACGACGGTGATGGTGGTGATTCTGATTATCTGGTGCACGATTACGATCTTAAAAGTTCCGGTTCAGCTTCCGCCGAGCCCGTTTACTCCGGGCATCGTTCCGCTGAACAAAGAGTCCCTGGGCTGGTTGGATGGCAGCTGGATCAGCCACCTGACGATCATCATCATGTTCGTCGGCTTCGGGCATTCGGTGCTGGCCATGAGCGGCGAGGAGACGCTGGCGCAGGTAAACCGGGAGATCGCTCATCCCAAGCTGAAGAATCTGGAAAAGACCGGCCTGGTGATTTTTGTTTACAGTCTGCTCTTTACTTCGCTGGTCTCATTTTTCGCAGTGATGATCATTCCCGACGGCGTGCGGCACCGCTATTTCGGGAACTTGATTGGCGGCATCTCCGTCTTCCTCGTCGGCCCGGAGTGGGCCAAGCTGATATTCCACGGCTTTGTGGTGCTGGTGGGCGTGTTGATTTTGGCGGGGGCGCAGAATACGTCGATTGTTGGCGCGAATGGCGTCTTAAACCGCGTTGCGGAAGATGGTGTGCTGACCTCGGCGTTTCAGAAGCCGCATCCGAGGTTCGGCACCAGCTACCGCATCATCAACATGATTGTTGGTCTGCAGCTGCTGACCATCATCCTGACGCGGGGGAACGTTTTCACACTGGCGGGCCTGTACGCGTTCGGCGTGATCTGGAGCTTCGCGATGATGTCGCTGGCCGTCCTGGTGCTCCGTCACAAGGAGCCGGGGGGACGTGTGTGGAAGGTGCCGGGAAACATTCACATTGGGAAGCGCGAAATCCCGGTGGGAGTCATTCTCGTCTCGGCCGTCCTTTTCATGACGGCGCTGGTGAACCTGTTGACCAAACGCGAAGCGACAATCGGCGGTGTCGCGTTCAGTGCGCTGTTCTTTATTCTCTTCACATATTCCGAGCGCCATGTGACGCGCGAGCGTCAGGGACGGCAGGAGAATGTAGATCAGTTCCGAGTCTATGGCAATCAGGAATTGGGCAGCGGAGCGATGGGAGTGCGGCCGGGGAACGTGCTGGTCGCGGTGCGCGATCCGCGCAATCTGTATTACTTGCGGCACGTTCTCGGCCATACCAACACCACCAAGCAGGATGTCGTGGTGATGAGCGCCCGGCTCTATCATCGCGAACACAGTTTCAGCGGCAGCGCGGTATTCGAAGCCGCCCAGGTTTTCGACCACTACGAGCAGGAGCTTTTCACGGCAGCGGTTGCCGTCGCGGAAAAAGAAGGCAAGCCCATTTCGCTGCTGGTGGTGCCCGCTACAGACGTCTTTGAGGCCATCATGGTGACAGCGCAGCGACTCGATTCCAGCCGGGTGATCTGCGGGCTGTCGAACAAGCTCACGGCGGACGAGCAGGCGAAACTTACCGGCGACGCATGGGAGCGGCTGCCGGAGCCGCGTCCGCGACTGACGCTGGAAGTGTGCGCGCCGGATGGGACCATTCGCGAATACGCTCTTGGGCCACACACGCCGCGCATGCGAGCGCAGGATGTGGAACTCATGCACAGGCTCTGGCTCAACATCACCGCAGATCCTAAATTCGCCGGAACACACCATTACCACATCGTGGCCCTCGCTCTGGAAGAGTTGCAGCGCGAGTTGAGCACCGACCAGCGGGCGCAGCTTCTGCAAAAACTGCACGAGGAAATGGATCGTCCCAACCAGCAGTGAAACTGGCAGTGAATCAGATTGATTGGAAAAGTGTCGGGTGGCTTGGCGCCGGTGTGAGCGCGTCGTAGAGGCGGGACGCCGGCGCTAGGGTTTAGCTGTGCAGCTCTTTCGCGCAGCAAGTCTTAGCGGTTGTACCGGCTTTACCGCATTTCTCGCCGCAGCACGCGGCCATTTTGTCTTTGCCACAAGAAGTCTTGCCGCATCCCTTTTTGCAGCACGACGCAGTTTTGTCCTTGGCGTTCCTCATGCAGGACATGGCATCTTTGCCGGCGCTGGATTTCGCATCTTTTCCGGCGCAGCAGGACATTTTCTTGGCGTCTTTGCCGTCCGCACCCTTGGCCTGCATGTCGTGGTGCGCGCAGCAGGACTTTGCGTCTTTCGCGTCAGCCGAGGCCATCTTGTCGCAGCACGAACACTTGGACTGGGCGGCTGGCGCATTTTGCTGCGGGGCGGAAGGTGCAACCGGAGTTGCAGTTTGAGCCCAGGAAATCACAGTTAGGGCCAGAATCAAGGCTGAAATCTTGTATCGCATGATGGAACTCTCCGTAGTTTCTCCAAAGGACGTCGGTCTCACGCCGTGGTCCGGACGAAGAGCGCTAATGAATTCTCTCCCCAGACCGCTGCAAGATTGCAGATTGACAGCAGAGCGGGCGGGGGGCTGTGATTAAAATCACAGTGGGACGTGAGGGCGCTAGCTCTTGAGGAGGTTTTGCAGCGATGCCTGCAAGTTGTTGAAGCGGAATTGATATCCGTTATGGATCAGTTGGGACGGTTCCACGCGCTGGCTGCCTAGGAGAACGGTTTCTCCCATTTCCCCGAAGGCCAGCTTCACCGCGAAAGCGGGCATGGGAAGAATTGCCGGGACGCGACAGCACACTCGCGAGAGTCTTCGTGAACTCCGCGTTCGTGACGGGTTTGGGCGCGACCATGTTCACTGGACCGCGGAGGCTATCGACGTTGAGGACGTGAAGGATCGCGCCAACCATGTCCTCGATATCGATCCAGCTCATCCACTGGCGCCCATTGCCGATGCGGCCGCCGACGCCCATTTTGAACGGCGTCAGCATTTTGGCCAGCGCTCCGCCTTTGGAACTGAGCACGATCCCGGTGCGAATCTGCACGGTGCGAATTCCGGCATCGGCCGCGGGCTGCGTGGCCGCCTCCCACTCGCGGCAGACGTCGGGAAGGAAGCCCGTGCCAGGATTGCTGCTCTCGTTGAGCGGTTCGTCGCCACGGTCGCCGTAGTATCCGACGGCCGAACCGCAGATGAATACTTTGGGCTTGTCTTTGTCTTTGTCTTTGTTTTTGACTCGCGCCAACGCTTGCGCCAGGTTGCGCGTGCCGATGACGCGGCTGCCGCGAATCTTTTCCTTCTTCGACGCAGTCCAGCGGCCGACGATGCTCTCGCCGGCGAGATGAATGACGGCGTCGAATCCGGAGACGGACTCGGGGGCGATGGGCAGTTGCGGGATCCCACGGAATCGTCTTCGTCGTCGTGTTCGCGCCGGACTTGCCGCGCGAGAGCCCTGTGATTTCCGCGCCGCTTGATTCGAGCGACGGTACGAGTGCGCTGCCGATGAAGCCCGACGCGCCGCTTATGAGAACGCGCATTGCTCCCGAGTTGGACATCGCGGTTGGCATCGGGCTCACTCTATCAGACCGCAAGGGGAACGAACACTTTGTCCGGAACTATGAATGGAAAGAATTTCTCGACGCGAAAATTCGTTGCGGACAATTTTGAATGTGCTGACCTGACCGCAATGGGCGGGGCTGTGAAGCACTCGGGTCCGGCGCGCGAAACGGTCTACCTCGGCACGGTATAATCGGTCAGCCGTAGTTCTGCCCTTTGCCCGGAGAGCCCCTCTCCTCGCGGGTATAATCCATCATGGCGAGCTTGCGCCAACAGATCGCTACCACTGCCCTCACCCTCACCAAGTTCCGCGACTTGATGAGGCGGATGCAGGAGAACCGTCCTCAGGATGATCTGACCATCGTCAAGAAGGCCTACGATTATTCCCTGAAGCATCATGAAGGGCAGTCGCGTGCCTCTGGCGAGCCCTACCTGGTTCATCCTCTCGAAGTTGCCCTTGTTCTTGCCGAAATGAAAATGGATCCGGTGGCCATCGCCGCCGGACTGCTGCATGACTCGGTCGAAGATACGTCGGTCACGATCGTCGACATTCGCAAGGAATTCGGCGAACAGGTCGCGCACATCGTCGAGGGTGTGACCAAGATCAGCAAAATCGACTTCGCCACTCGCGAAGAACAGCAGGCTGAAAACCTGCGCAAGATGATGCTGGCCATGGTGGACGACATCCGCGTGGTGCTCATTAAGCTGGCCGATCGCCTGCACAATATGCGGACGCTCGAGCATCTGCCGCCCGATCGCCAGCACAAGATCGCCGAAGAGACTCTGGAGATCTACGCGCCCATCGCGCACCGGCTCGGCATGGGCAAGATTCGCGGAGAGCTGGAAGACCTGGGATTCCGCTTTCTTGATCCGCTGGGGTACGAGCAGGTCGAGAAGTCGGTCAACGCGCGGCGCAAGCAGGGGGAGACATTCCTCGCCAAGATGGAACAGGTCATCACCGACAAGCTGAAAGAGGCGGGCATCCAGGCGCGCGTGGAGAGCCGCATCAAACGGCTTTTCAGTATCCACAAGAAGCTCCAGAAGCAGCACATTTCGGTCGACCAGGTGTATGACCTTTGCGCGATGCGAGTGATTACGCGGTCGCTGCAGGATTGCTACGCTGTTCTCGGAATCATTCACAACTTGTGGCGGCCGGTGCCGGGGCGCATCAAGGATTTCATCGCCATGCCGCGGCCGAATTTTTACCAGTCGCTGCATACCTCGGTGATCACCGAAGATGGCACGCCGTTTGAGATCCAGATCCGCACCGAAGAGATGCACAAGATGGCGGAGGAAGGCATTGCCGCCCACTGGAAATACAAAGACGGCCCGGTGTCGGCGCAGGACGAGCAACGGTTGGCGTGGTTGCGGCAGGTGGTCGAGTGGCAGCGCGATGTCAGCGATCCCAATGAATTTCTATCTACGCTGAAGGTCGATCTCTATCCCGAAGAGGTCTACACGTTCACGCCGAAGGGGAAGGTCGTAGTGCTGCCGCGTGACGCGACTCCAATCGACTTCGCTTATACGATCCACACTGAAGTTGGACATACCTGCATTGGCGCGAAGGTCAACGGACGCATGGTGCCGCTGCGCCACAAGCTGCATTCGGGAGACATTGTTGAGATCCTCACGCAACCGGGGCACAAGCCGAGTCGCGACTGGCTCGGGCTGGTCAAGTCGTCGCGTTCGCGGAACAAGATCAAGCACTGGCTGAACGTGCACCAGCGCGAGCGTGCGATTGAAATCGGCAGAAAGCTGATCGAAAAAGAAGCGCGGAAATATCGCATCGCGCTGAAAGAAATCAAGGACGACGAGCTGCAGAAGGTCGCCTCGGGATATGGGTTGGGAAAAGCCGACGATCTGATGTCGGGCATCGGCTACGGAAAATATTCCGCGCGACAGGTGCTGGCCCGCCTGCTGCCCGCAGGAGCGACACATTCCATTGCGGGCGACATCGAGTCGGAAGGCTTGACCTCACAGCCGGGCGGAATCGCCAGCGTGGTGCGACGCGTCTTCGGCGATCACAACGCTATCACGGTCCGCGGCCAGGGCGACATGATGGTTTACCGCGCACGGTGTTGTAATCCGATTCGCGGTGAAAGCATCGTCGGCTACATCACGCGAGGCAAGGGTGTCGCGGTGCATTCCATTAACTGCCCTAATGTGACGAATCTTCTTTACGAACCGGAGCGGCGTATCGATGTCGAGTGGGCTCGCGATGAAAGCACACCGACCGCGTATCCAGTGAAGCTGACGGTGTTCTGCGACGACCGCTTCGGCATGCTGAAGAATATTACTGGCGTGATCGGCGACGCCAAGAGCAACATCAAGAACATCACTGCCCACACGGCGAACAGCCAGGCCAGCGTGGAAGTCGTTCTCGACATCTCAGACTTGAAGCATCTCGAACAGATCATCGCCGGGTTAAGGAAGATTCCTGGCGTGCATGAAGTGCAGAGACTGCAGAAGATCTGAAGGGCAGTTCTCAGTTCTCGGTTCTGTGGTTCTCAGTTCTCATCTTATTCGTTTCCTTACTTTTCTTTCCCTCCCACGACCTGAACATGGCCTAGGGCAGCCACGAGCGAGCATCCTCCAATGACGTTTCCCAGCAACGTTGGGAGGAAAAAATGCGCAAAGTAGGTGCTCCACGAGATCGACTTCGTCACCACGAGAAACAGCATCGTCGTCGATCCGGCGATGATGTGGTTGAATCCGCTGATTCCGATGAGATAGGTGATGATGATGACGATGCTCACGCGCGCTGACTCCGCCGCGGGAAGCAGCCATACCATCAGCGCGATAAGCCATCCGGCGAAGATGGCGCGAACCAGCACGATGCCAAAGCCTGATCCCAGATGAGCGGCACCGATGGCGGTCAGACAGGATTGCGTGTGCGCATCGAAGATTGCGACCTTGGCCAGAGACCACGCAAACAGGAACGTCCCAACCAGATTGGCGCAGAGCACAACGGCCCACAGGCGTAGCATCCGGAAAAGAGTTTCGAGATCTTTTCGCAGGAGGAAAGGAAGGACCACTGTAAGAGTGTTCTCTGTGAAGAGCTGCTGGCGTCCCAGGACGACCATGAGAAATCCCACAGAATATCCCAGGCGCGTGATAAGGATTGTCCAAGGCTGATTCGGAAGACGCGCCATCAGCAGCCCCTCGGCGATGAAGGAAAAGCCCATCGAAAGACCGGCGGCGAATGCTGACCATGCCAGCGCCGAGACCGTTCGGTGCAATTCTTCTTCGCCTTCTCGCCGAATCGCCTCGTAGACGACGTTGGCGCCGATCGCTGTGCGCTCTTCAACCTGCTTCTTTTCCACGCGGGTGGAGATTGGGCTTTCGACCTCGGAAGCAACAATGGTGGCGACCTTCTTGGTCATGGCTGTAGTCAGTTGCGGACTGGTGCGGATCAGTTGCCGGAAAACGGCCAGATCCCGAAGCCGGGATGACAATTCGACGAATCGCTGTGATAATCTGCCCGCTGTACGTTGAGAACCCAGCAGGGAGAATTTAGAACTGATGTCCACGCGCGAAGTGATCTCGACGAAAGATGCACCGCTAGCCATCGGCCCGTACTCGCAGGCCATCAAAGCCAACGGATTCGTGTTTGTGTCGGGCCAGGTGGCCATCGATCCCGCGACACAGCAAGTCATTGATGGAGACGTAGCCACGCAGACCGATCGCGTTCTGCGCAACCTGTCAGAGATTCTGGAAGCCGCGGGAAGCGGTCTCGGGAAGGTGGTGCGCTCGACCGTGTTTCTGAAAAACATGGGAGACTTCGGCGCCATGAACACTATCTACGGCAAGTACTTCAGCTCGGCGCCACCGGCGCGCTCGACGGTTGAGGTCGCGCGATTGCCGAAAGATGTGCTGGTGGAGATCGATGTGATCGCATTGGAATAAGAAATGAAAACCGCAGAGGACGCAGCGGACGCGGAGAGTACAGCGAGAAAGATCTGGCGAACGGGGAATTTGCTATTAATTCCTCTGCGTCCTCGGCGTACTTTGCGGTTGTAATTCGATTTTCAAAGAGAGCACCCATGAAAAGAATCGTTGTGGTTGTCGCGGTCGTGTTATCCGCCATCGCGCTCTACGCTCAGACGGCAGCTCAGAAGCCGAAGGTGCGGGTCGTGCCCAACACGAAGGCTCCCGGTAAAGTGACGGGCGAAGGCACGAAGACGGATTCCGGCTTGCAATATTGGGAGATCAGGGTGGGGACCGGCCAAGTCGCCAAGGATGGCGACCACGTCAAGGTCCACTACACTGGCTGGCTTACAACGGGCAAGAAGTTCGACAGCTCCGTCGACGCGCACTCGCCTTTTGACTTTACGATCGGCAAAGGGGAAGTCATCAAGGGCTGGGACGAAGGTATTGCAGGAATGAAAGTTGGCGGCAAACGGCAGCTGCGCATTCCGCCGGAACTGGCCTACGGCGCGGAGGGATCGCCGCCGGTCATCCCCGCCAACGCTACGCTGATTTTCGATGTGCAGCTGTTGTCGATCGCGCCGGCGCCGGCGAAGTAGAGCGAAGACACGGCTCCGCGTGATCCTCGCCCAGTACTCAATCGATACTTGTCTGCCTGCAAAATAAGCCTATAATCTCGTGTTTTTCAGGGGTATAGCCTGCCTGGGCCGAACGCCGCTCGTCTTGAGAGGTTGGAGATGATTTCGATGTTATCCGCTAAACATCTGATGTGTTTCTTCGTATTGGCAGCCGCGTCGGTTAGTGTTCCGGGCGCACCGGCCGTCACGCCACCAAACGATCTTTGGAACAAGTTCGAAACTGTCCAGCAAGGTACGCGTGTTTTGCATCAGCAATTTGAGGTCATGCAACATGTCAGGGGAGGATTTACCGATGCCGTCTTCCGTTATCAAATCGCTGTTGATTTCGCGCAGGGTAAGTGGCGCGAACAGCCTTTGGGTCGTGAAGGAGATCGGATAAGGATGTTTGACGGCCACGATGTCTCTGTCTTCGAATCCGGAGGCACGGAATACGTCCATCCGCACCAGACCATTGACAAAGACAGGCCGCTGCCCGAACCCTACGACAACAAACCCGACTGGAACAAGATGAAAGAAGTACAACAACTGCCCTGCGGGTTTTCCGGCAAAGACCATATGTGCGTCATCATGGAAGGGCCGATGAAACCGTGGGCGCGTCCGAGTGGGCCAGGATCGATCGTCAAGATGACAGGGGGCGTAATTCGTCTCATGGCCGACACCGAAACCGGAATCTGGCTGCGCATTCACGTGAACGCCTCGGTCGAGGGCGAGACGGTCGCAAATCAATGGGAACTGAATTACAACATCAAGCAGATGAGTTTCAGCGCAGCTCCCGATACGGCCCTTTTCACAGTGCCCGAGGGGTCACACGAGGTGGAGAAACTCCAGTTATGGAACGAGGAGCGCATCAAGAAAGAGTTGGTAGGCAAGCAGGCGCCCGACATGCAAGCGACCGACATTCACGGCGAGCCGGTTTCGCTCGCGCAACTGAAAGGCAAAACCGTCCTGCTTGATTTTTGGACGACTTGGTGCCCTCCCTGCCAGTCGGATGCCTCTTCCATTGAGAAGCTGAATCAGAAATATGGAGAGAAGAGCCTAGCGGTTATCGGGGTCTCCATGGACGAGGATCGCACCACGGTCGAAGGCTACCTGAAGAAGCACCCGCACACTTACAGAGTGCTCTTGTCGAGCGAGAACCGTTTGCCGCCACCCTATCAGGTCGGGGTCTTTCCGACCTATCTCATCATCAGTCCCGACGGAACACTGATGACTGCGGAACAGGGCGACAAAGGTTTCGCAAAGCTACGCAAGGATCTCGAAAAGGCCGGCATGAACACCGAGTAGCCCGACGCGGAATGACGTCAGTTCTGGATTGTCGCGAACTCGGCGGCGAAGACGTTACGCCTTAACGACTTTGCCGCTGCGGAGGCAGGAGGTGCAGACGCGGATGCGCTTTCCCTGACCAGCTACTTTCGCGTGCACCGGACGCAGGTTGATGTTCCAGCGTCGCTTGGTGACATTGTGCGCGTGGCTGATGCGGTTTCCCGCTTGCGGCTTTTTGCCGCAGATATCACATTGTTGTGCCATGACTACTCCCGGTTTGACTCTATAAGATGAGTCCAGATCTTGTAGGGCAAACCTAAATCTTACAGGAACTTGGCTGGATTGAGCAAACGGGGGACGGGCCTATGCCGATTCTTCTGTCTGCCAGCCTCTTCAAGCGAGATCCAGCGATCGAGAGCCCGTCTTCCACGTTCCCGGTCTCCGGTTACGAGGTAGATGAGCATCGCGCCTTGAAACAATTGCAGTAGGGTCTCGACCGCCGCGGCATCGGGCAGGAATTCCGCTAGCATTTCAGCCCAGAGTCGCTGCTGCTCGTCGAAGAACCGCTTGGCACGCTCTGATCCGCTCCAACTGCGCCGGGTCAGATCCATAGCAAGCAACACGACGCCTCGCGATTCGGTACTGGTCGTCTGCTCCCACAATGCCCGGACGACTGAGCGAAGGGACGCGCCGGCGGGAAACGCTCCCGCGCGAAACTGCGCGCGCAGCCGGTCTTCCAATAGCGACATGGCGCTCTCTTCGATGGCGTCCCGACCACCGAAGTAGTGGACCAGCATGCGCTTGCTGCTTCCGACCTCTTGGGCCAGATGATCGAGGCTGAGGTCCAGCGTGCCGGCTCGAATGAAAGCGGCGAGACAGGCCCCCAAGAGGTCTTCTCGATTTCGGCGCTGTTTTTTCTTTGGGGGCATCTTGCTTCTCTAATGTACCATGTGGTACAAGATCGAACTGTACCACTTGGTACATCATTGTCTAGCATTGCGGGGGAATCTATGACGTCGCAGGATAAATTGGTACTCGGACTTTTCGGCGCGGGCTTCTGGGTTATCGGAACGATTTTGTATGAACTGCGCGGTCCCCATGTGTTTGAGGGCAGCAGCCAGCGTTATTGGATCAATTTTGTGATCACTCCGGTTGTGACGGCGCTGGTGTGCATTCTTCTGCTGAAGTGGCGACACATTGCCGGCGCAGAATGGTCCGCAGCGGCACTCCTAATCGCACTTCCCGGAATGTTCGGAGAGGCACTGCTTCTTTCCGACTTCGCACGGTTCATGCCCCGGATGCATCCGGCGACGGCGGGGCGATATGGTGCGTTCCTATTCGCGAGTTACTCTGTGTTTCTCACGATTGCTGAGATCGTCACGCTATGGGCCTCGAAGGGCCCCATCGCGCCTTAAGCTCGAATGAAGCCTCGAGAGCCGAGGTTCTCGTCGATCGCGGCTATGCGATACTTGATGTATGCAGTCCCCGCTTCAATCGCCCACCGCGTCGACCGATCCGAAGTCGGTCAAAGTGAATTTGACCGCTGGCACGGGAGTCGATATCGAGTGGAACGACGGCCATGTCTCGCGTTATGGCTTCGTCTACCTGCGCGACGCGTGCCCTTGCGCCATGTGCAACGAAGAGCGCGAGAAGTCTGGACGCTGCCCGGGGGATCCGCAGAAACCGGCGCCAGGAACTCTGCCCATGTTCAAGCCCACGGCGAAGCCGGTCTCGGCTGAAGGAGTCGGCAAGTACGCGATCAAGTTCACATGGAACGACGATCACGACCTCGGCATCTATTCGTGGAAGTTCCTGCGGGAAATTTGCCCGTGCGCGGAGTGCAAGGCGGCGAGATAACCATCACGCCTGATTTTGAGCGCATTCCAAACTGGAAATCGGCGATCTGCAATCGCAAATCGTCAATTCGCGCCTCTCGATTCCCCTGTAAAATTAAATCATCACCACTGGAGCCACTTCCGCATTGTCTTTTCTGGACCAACTGAATCCGCAGCAGCGCGAGGCCGTCGAGACCACCGAGGGACCGGTGCTGATCCTCGCTGGGGCGGGGAGCGGGAAAACGCGCGTCATCACGTATCGCATCGCATATCTGATCGAGCACAAAGGAGTGATGCCGGAGTCGATTCTGGCGATGACGTTCACGAACAAGGCTGCGGCCGAGATGGGGGAGCGCGTCGACAAACTGGTCGGCGGGCTGAGCATTGCAAAGCCGGTGATCTCTACGTTTCATTCATTCTGCGTACGCGTGCTGCGGCGTGATATTGAGGCGTTGCGGATTCCGTCGACGGTGCCGGGGCAGCCTCCGATCGGGCACACGAAAAATTTCGTCATCTACGACGAAAGCGATCAGCAGGCCGTGGTTAAAGGGGTGATGAAGCGCCTCGGGCTTGACGACAAGCAATTGACGCCGCGCACCGTGCTGTCGCGCATTTCCTGGGCGAAGAATCACATGCTCGATCCGCAGGAACTTTACTTGCAGTCGGCCGATCCGAAGACGGAGAAAATCGCGCATCTTTACGAGGAATATCGCAAAGAACTGCGCAAAGCCAACGCGCTCGATTTTGACGATCTGCTGCTCGAGGCGGTGCGACTGCTGAAGTCTGCTGCGCAGGTGCGAGAGTACTACAACCGACGCTTTCAGTATTTGCTGATCGACGAATATCAGGACACGAACCGTCCGCAGTACGAACTCATGCGGATGCTGGCGGGTGAAAGCCACAACGTTTGCGCTGTCGGCGATGAAGATCAGTCGATTTATTCGTGGCGCGGGGCCGACATTCGAAACATTCTGGAGTTCGAGCAGGATTTTCCGGAGGCGAAGATTGTCCGGCTCGAGCAGAATTACCGGTCTACGGAGAACATTTTGCAGGCGGCGTCGGCAGTGGTCGCCAACAACGTGCGGCGCAAAGGCAAGAACCTGTGGACGGCGCGGCAGGGCGGCACCAAGATCGGATATTACGAGGCGCCCGACGGCGAGAACGAGGCCTTGTTCGCCGCCGATCACGTTGCGAAATATTTGCGCGCGGCGACGGAGCATGGCGAGACTCCACGCGCGGCCGTGCTTTATCGCACGAATTCGCAGTCGCGGCTGTTTGAAGAGGCCATGCGCCGTTACGGCCTGAAGTACAAAGTGGTCGGGGGATTCTCGTTCTACGAGCGCTCCGAGATCAAAGACATGATCTCGTACCTGAAAGTCATACACAATCCGGATGATTCGATTTCACTGCTGCGCGTGATCAACACGCCGACTCGCGGCATCGGCAAAGGGACGATCGACACTCTGGAGAATCTGGCGCTAGAGACGGGATTGTCGCTGTGGGGCGCGGTCGGCGAGGCGATTCGCAGACAGCTGTTGCCGCCGCGGGCTCTGACTTCGTTGAAGAGTTTTCAGCAGCTGATCGAGGACGCGCGCGCGATGCTGGCGGGAACGTTTGTCGAGCAGTTGGACGAGACTTCTTCCTCGGTGCAGGCTGTGGAGTTGCGTGCGCCGGGGGCCGTTGCCGACATTGCGGCGCAGGCTTCAGGTGATGGGGCGGAGCCTGAGGATGCTACGGCGTTTGATCCGACGGAGTTTGGGAATTTTTCGTTTGATTTCGGAGCGGCGGAGGCAGATGCAGGTTCGGAGGTTCCGGCTTCTGAGGTTGACGACGATTCGGGGGCGGGACGCCTCCTCGACAGCCGGCGGGACGCCGGCGCTACGCAACCCGGCGACGCTGCCCAGCTACCTGATATGCTTAGCTGGCGAGCTATTAGCCGGCGGCGTCTGATTCATTTCCCGTCCCTACCGTCAGCACGGCCGACATTCTGAAATTCTTGATTGACCGCACGGGCTACATCAAGCTGCTCGAGGAGGAAGACACGCCTGAGGCGTTCTCCCGCATCGAAAACTTGCGCGAACTGGTGAACGCCGCGATGGATTCGCGCGACCGCGCGGAGACACTCGATCAGTTCCTCGACCACGCCGCACTCGTGGCCGACGCTGACGACTACGACGAGCGCGCGCAGATCACGCTCATGAGCTTGCACGCCGCAAAGGGCCTGGAGTTTCCGCTGGTGTTTCTGAGCGGGCTGGAAGAAGGACTCTTCCCGCATTCGCGCACGATGCTCGTGCCTGAGGACATTGAAGAAGAGCGGCGCCTGTGCTATGTCGGCATGACTCGGGCCATGGACCAGCTCATCCTGACGCGCGCAGTCTATCGCCGCCGCTACGGGACGGATTTGCCGGAGGCGAGTGTCCCGTCGAGATTTCTGGAGGAAGTTCCGGCGCCGCTGCTGGAAGAACTGGGAAACCGCAAGTCCAGCTCGGCTCGTGTGGGGACGGGCGCATTCGCCCGTCCAACGGGGCGAAGTGCCGCAGCTACCGAGAGCACCCACTATTCCTATGAAGATGAGGACCAGAGTGCATCTTGGCATTCTGGAGAGGCTGGCCGAGCCAGCGCCCGGCCCGCGAAGCCTACACTGCCGGCGCGCGCTTACAACTCGATCGAGAACATCGCAGAGTTTTTCGCGAGCCGCGGCAAGAAGTTCACGCTTCCAAAGACTCCAGTCGAAGAGCCCACCGGCAAGCGCGGGTTCCGTCCGGGGCAGAGGGTTCGCCATCCGAAATACGGTGAAGGCACAGTCTACCAGCGCGAAGGAGAAGGCGAAGAAGCCAAGATTACGGTACAATTCCCTCGCTTCGGATTAAAGAAGCTGGTGGAGAAGTACGCCCAGCTGGAACGGGCCTAGTCCATTGAGTAATTGGGAAATTGAGTAATTGAGAGACTTTCTCTCACGCCTGCTCCGGGTTTTCAATTACTAAATTGCTCTATTACCAAATTACACAATTCAAAAAGGATTCATGGCAAACACATCAAAGCTGACGACCGAAGAACGCAAGAAAGCCAAACGCACCGCCCGCAAGAAACGCAAGGCGGAAAAGCCGCTGAAGCCGCGTGATTATCCGCGCGGTTCGAAAAAGCCCAAGGTCAAGAAGTTGGCTCGCGGCCAGGCAAAGCGGTAATGCAACTCAGCATTGGCGATCGGAGTTCCCACGTCTCGCAAAAGAGGCGAGACGTGGGGCATCCAGCTGACCGCTGAATTCAGGAGACCCAAACCGCTTGTCACAACCCACCACGGAACCCGCTGCAGTCATCCGTACCTCCAGCAACCAGCTTTTCTGCTGCAAGTCCATCGACAAGCTGATCACGGAATCCGAAGACCCGGAACACCGGCTCAGCAAATCCCTGGGACCCTGGTCGTTGACCGCGCTTGGCATCGGCGCCATCATCGGCTCAGGAATTTTCATCCTGACCGGCACCGCAGCCGCAGGCGAATATTTCCAGGCTCCATCCCTACTGCATGCGCAGGCACTCGATGTAATCATAAATTTCCTGCGCACGGGCAGCACGGCGGGAGCGCTGATGCATGGGCGCCCGCCAGCCGGGCCATCGATTGCGATCTCATTTTTGCTGGTGGCTGTTGCGTGCAGCTTCGCGGGACTCTGCTACGCCGAACTGGCCTCGATGATTCCCATTGCCGGCAGCGCCTACACGTATTCCTACGCGACGCTCGGCGAAATTTTTGCCTGGATCATCGGATGGGACTTGATCCTCGAATACGTCGTCTCGAACGTCGCCGTGGCGGTGGGGTTTGCCGGCTATACGAAAGCGCAACTGGCAGTGTTCGGCATCAACTTGCCGGACAAATGGGCGAGTCCGGTCTGGGCTGGCGGGCAATGGACGGGCGCCTATTTCAATCTTCCCGGCTTCCTCATCGTTTTCGTTCTTACGTTGCTGCTGGTTCGCGGCGTGAAGGAGTCGGCGGAGACCAATAACATCATGGTCACCGTGAAAATCGGGGCCATCCTGACCTTCCTGGTAGTCGGCGGAATGCTGGTGAAGCCCGCGAACTGGGTGCCCTTCGCGCCTTCCGGTTTCGCCGGAATCGTCACCGGAGGCGCCATCGTTTTCTTTACCTACATCGGATTCGATTCGGTCTCGACCGCGGCCGAGGAATCGCGCAATCCGCAAAAAGACTTACCCTTCGGCATCATCATGTCGCTGGTGGTCTGCACGCTACTTTATGTCGGCGTTGCCGTCGTGCTGCTCGGCATGATGAAGTACACGACCTTCGTCTCGGGCGCAGCCGCCGAAGCGCCTGTGGCCTACGCGATGAAATATCTCGGCGTGCATCCGTTTTTCCGCTCGGTGATCGTGATCGGAGCGCTGACGGGCATGATCTCTTCGCTGCTCGTGTTTCAGTACGGGCAGGCGCGCATCTGGTATGCCATGTCTCGCGACGGCTTATTGCCCAAGCTGTTTTCGGCGGTGCATCCGAAATATAAGACGCCGCACTGGTCCACCTGGATCGCCTGTTTCGCGGTAGGAATTCCCGCCGGCCTCGTGGACATTGGGGATGCCGCCGATCTCGCCAACATCGGGACGTTGTTTGCCTTCGTCCTGGTTTCGCTGGGCGTGATTCTTCTCCGCCGCCGGCAACCCGATCGCAAGCGAGCGTTTCGAGTCCCGTTTGTGCCATGGTTCCCGCTGCTTTCAGTTGTGCTGTGCGGCGGCCTAATGTTCGGGCTCACGCTGATTACTTGGCTGCGCTTCGTGATCTGGCTTGGCCTTGGACTACTGATCTACATCTTTTACAGCCGGCATCGCAGCGAGTTTGCGAAGAAGAAGCAGGCCTAAAGCTATAAGCTATCAGCTTTCAGCTTTCAGCCAAACGCACTGTCATCCTGAACGAAGCAGGCCGATGAGCGAAGCGAGTCGGTCTGCGCAGTGAAGGATCTGTGCACTCCCATCCCTCGAAATGAATTTCAATCGAGACGTGCGTTGGCCCTACTTCGCCCACGCGCTCTCCAGGAACAAATACCGGTCTCGCAGATCGTCTTTATGCGCAGAGGACTTCGCATCAAGGAACATCACCGGCCAGCCGTCGGATGCGGAATACACCGGCCATTTCGGCAAGCCCGGCCCGTTCGGATCGCCACGCTTCGCGAAGTTTGACCAGTATTTCTGCATTTCTTCGCTGAGTTGGCGGTCTTCGGGACGCCACGGCACGTCGGTCTTCGAATCGAGTTGTCCGAAGACATATTCAATCTCTGCCGAGTGGTAGGCTCCCAGCTTCGGCGCATTCGGGTTCGAGGACGGCGGGCCTAGGTCAAAGCGGTAGCGATAAATCGGCTGCTTGCCGGTTTTCGCCTGCTCCTCGATCCACTCCCAGGTCGAGAAGGCGATGAACTGGTCGCCTGCGAAATCCATTACAGAGCGCTGCAGTTGGTCGCTCGTTCCGGTCGGATAAAGTTTGAGAAACTCCGCCGCTTTGTCGCCAAATTCTTTCTGTGCGTTCGCTTTCATGCTGTCGGCTGTTGGCTTCTGCGGATTGAAGACGACCTCGTAGCTACCTTCATCGTGATTCCATCCCGCGAGCAGCGGCACGTCGTTCTGCTTTCCCGCGGCAAAGATAGTGGGCGCCGACTCCGGCAGAAAATATCCGTCGACATCAGGACCGAAATCGAATCCCGGGGACTGCGGTGGTGCGAAGGCATCGAGCAGTTTCTGCGCTGGAATAGCCCGCAGGTCGGCGAGCGTGCTCACACCGAGCTTTGCGCTGACCGTCTTCACATCTTTTTCTTCCCGCTGCGACAGCGGATCGAACGACAATCCTCCACTGAAGAATGCCGCTCCGCTCTCGCCAATTGCTTTCTGAAACAGGCCCTTGGCGAGCGGCGAGGCCATTTGCGCGCTCACTGAGAACGATCCCGCACTCTCGCCGAAGATGGTGACATTCTCTGGATCGCCGCCGAACGCGGCGATGTTTTCGTGCACCCATTTCAGCGCTTCCAGTTGGTCGAGCAGTCCGTAGTTGCCGGCGGAGTTGTGTCCGGACTCCTTCGCGAGTTCCGGGTGCACGAAGAAACCAAATACACCCAAACGATAGTTCATCGAGACAACGATGACGCCATGCTGCGCGAGGTGCGTGCCGTCCTGGCGAGCTTCCGAGGTAGTTCCCGCCGCGAAGCCGCCGCCATAAATCCAGACCATGACGGGCAGCTTCGCGCTCGGTGGCTTCGCCGGCAGCCACACGTTCAGCGACAAACAATCTTCGCTGCCACCGGAGTCGCGAAAGTTCATGTCGCCGTAAACTCTTCCCTGCATGCAGTGCGGACCGAACTCGGCGGCTTTGCGAACTCCAGTCCACTTCGCCGCCTGCACGGGCGGCTTCCAGCGCAGCTCGCCCACTGGGGGCGCGGCGTAAGGGATTCCGAGAAATGCGTGAACGGCGCCATCCGCTTTCCCTTCGACGATACCGGAAGCGGTTTTCACTTGCGGTGGCGACGATGCCCCCAACAACGGCAACGGCACCGCTAACATCCCCCACGCAATGAGTAACCTGCGGATCATCTTCGCGTTCATTATGTTTTCTCCCGGAAGGCCGAATCGAAGAACATCGGATTGTACTCCAGCAAATCCCCAGAATCAGAGGGTCGCTCATCTCTCGCAAATCCTTGGCCAAGAAACTACAATCAGCGTATGCCGTCGACGCCGGACCGCCCGCCCAATGCCTTCATCCGTCAGCTACCCAAGGCAGAGCTGCACCTGCATCTGGAGGGCGCGGTCGAACCTGCGACGTTGCTTGAACTGCGCGAGCGTCATGGCGACCGCAGCACCCTCGCTGAAGTCCAGGCGCTCTACCGCTATACCGATTTTCAAAGTTTTCTGATGGCGTTCAAGGAGGTGAGTGCGCACCTCCGCGGACCTGACGATTACGAGCTCATCACCTACCGCCTGATGCAGCGGCTCAAGGACGAAAACATCCTGCACGCGGAGGTCTATGTCGCGGTGGGCGTGTGCCTGTTCCGCAAGCAGGATTTCGCCGCCATCTTCGAAGGGCTCGACCGCGGAAGGGCTCGCGGCGCGCGAGATTTCGGCGTGTCTCTTTTGTGGATCTTCGACGCGACGCGACACTTCGGTGTGGAAGAGGCGCAGAAGGTATTCGAACTCGCAGTGCGGTATCAAGACCGCCACGTGGTTGGCATCGGCATTGGCGGCGACGAGCAGAAGGCTCCGCCGGAGCTTTTCCGCAGCGTCTATGGATACGCCGAAGACAACGGCCTGCGCCTAACCGCGCATGCGGGCGAGACTGGGCCGCCGGAATCGATCTGGGGCGCGCTCAACTTGCACGCGGAGCGCATTGGGCACGCCCTCTCTGCCGCACAGGATGCTGACCTGATCGAGGAACTCGGCCAGCGGCAAATTCCGGTCGAACTCTGCATCACCAGCAACCTGCGTACAGGAGTGTGCAAGTCGGCCGCCGAGCATCCCACGAAAAACTACTTCGATCAGGGCGTGATGATCACGCTCAACACCGACGATCCGGCGCTGTTCGGCACCACGTTGTCGCGCGAATATCAGCTCGCGCAGGACACCTTCGGATTCACCGACGAGCACTTGCGCGAACTGGCGCGAAACTCGTTCGAGGCCTCGTTCCTGCCCGCGGAAAAGAAGTTGGAGTTGCTAAGCCTGTTTGACGCCGCCGCGGCGAGGTAGCGACCGCGGAAGTGTTCATTCCTCTCTCATTACCCTTGGGCAGCACAGCGGCAGCCCTAGCCCCCTTGCCATCCTGGTGTAGAATCGTCAGGCGAAAATCGGCCCTCGGAAATGGCGTATGCCTGTCCGCCCGCTGCTACAACTCGGAGACCCGTTGCTGCGGCTGAAGGCCGTCCCGGTCGAAGACCCTGCTGCAAGTGAGATCTGCGACTTGGCGCAAGACTTAGCAGACACCCTGGCTTACTGGCGCTCCAATACCGGCTACGGGCGAGGCATTGCCGCTCCGCAGATCGGCGTGCTGCAGCGCGTAATCTTCCTCAAACTTCCCGGCGTCGAGCCCTGGCCGCTCATCAATCCGGAGATCATCGAGTGCAGCGACGAGAAGATCGTCGTCTGGGACGCGTGCCTGAGCTTCCTGTCGATTTTCATGCAGGTCGAACGGCGCCGCCAGATCACGGTTCGCTATCAGAATCTCGAAGGCGAAATCCTGGACGTTCGATGCCGGAGACGACCGCAATCTCTCCGAGCTTCTGCAGCATGAAATCGATCACCTCGACGGTATCCTGGCCATTGATCGTGTGACCGATGTCAAAACCATCTGCACGCGCGAAGAATTCGAGAGGCGCTACCGCGATGCCAGCCCGTACGCCACCGCTCCGGCTACAATCAAGAACTGGAATTCGTGGTTTGATTTCGGGCGATGGGTCTTTGGCATAGGACCAAAGGCCTGAAACGGTACCCCCAATCAATCCACCACCAGACCCGGAATGTTACACATCGGCATTGTCGCTTGCAGTGCGGAGGGCGCCGCGTTGTGCTACCGCACGATTGCGCTTGAAGGCGCGCAGAAGCTTGGGAGGCACGACCATCCGGAGGTGTCGCTGCACTGTCACTCGCTGGCGCAATACATGAAGTGCATCGACGCGGACGACTGGGTAGGAGTGTCAGAACTCATGCTGTCGTCCGCCGAAAAGCTCGCGCGTGCCGGGGCGGATTTCCTCATTTGCCCCGACAATACCATCCATCAGGCATTTGATCTTGTGGAGCACCGCTCACCGCGCCCTTGGCTGCACATTGCGCGGGAAGTGGCGAGGGAGGCCCAGCGGAGCGGGTTCAAACGCATTGCCGTGCTGGGAACGCGCTACCTGATGGAAGGCCCGGTATATGCTGATACGCTCAAAGCCGCCGGCATCGAGCGCCGTATTCCTGGAGCAGAGCAGCGCGAACGCATCAACCAGATTATTTTCGACGAGTTGGTCAATGGTCAGTTCCTTCCGCGCTCGCTGGCGTATTACGTTGAGGTCATTCGCGGGATGAAGGACGAAGGGTGCGACGCAGTGGCTTTGGCGTGCACAGAAATCCCTCTGCTGATGACGCCGGAATCTTCGCCGCTGCCGATGCTGGACTCGACACGCATCCTGGCGCGAGCGGCGCTGCGGAAGGCAGTGGAGGGTTGAACGTTCTTTGTGGGGACAGCCGCCGCGGCTGTCCAGTCGAGCCAAGCTCGAAGGTTTTTGGAACTACAATTCGGAAGGTGCCTAAATGAGAGTTCACGCGCTTCTGTGTTCGGTCGCGCTCTTGACGACAGTCGCGTTGTGCCAGAGCACAACGAAGCCCAGACACGCGCCCGTGCCCGACTCAGGGGCCGCCATAGCGCGGGCCGAGGCTGTGTTGGTCCCGGTCTACGGCAAGAAGCAAATTGAAAGCGAGCGCCCATTCACGGCTGCCCTGAACGGAGACGTTTGGACAGTCTGGGGTACCCTCCGTTGCCCCGATGGCAAAGGAGGACTAACGACTGACTGCGTCGGCGGCGTCGCGGTCGTGAAGATCGCCAAGCGTGACGGCCGTGTCCTGCATATGGAGCATGGCAGGTGAAGCCAAACCTCGCTCCTGGAACGTAAAATGTCGCCACAACGCCACCAACTCAAATTCCTCTGGCTCCCCGGCCCTTATGCCGTCGTTCGTCTCGCGCCCGATGCCCCAGTCCCCGACTGGGCCTCAACGGGCGAGTTCACGTCGGTCACTCGTACGTCTGATGAATTGTCAGTCGTTTGCTCGAGCGCCAACCTTCCGCCAGACATACATTCCACACACAGCTGGATGTGCCTGAAGCTTGAGGGTCCGTTTCCGTTTTCGCTGACCGGAGTGTTGTTGTCGTTCATCGAGCCGCTCTCCGGCAACGGTGTGCCGATCTTCGCGATCTCGACGTATGACACGGACTATGTATTGATTCAGGAGGAGTTCGCCGAGCGAGCGATCGGAGAGCTGCAGAAGGCAGGCCACGAACTCATCGGTTGATGGCAGTGGAATCAGCGCAAGACCGGGAACGACTGCAGGCTCGCCATTTAACCCGTCGAATCCACCAAATACTGCTACTGGGCATGCACTTCGGCATCCCCTATGCTGTAATAGTGAATTAGCCACTAACCATGCCATCCGTGTTTACATCTCTGCGTCGGCGCGCCAAAGCCCTGCACCGCAACCTGCGGGGGGCGAATATGGCGGTGCGCGCGCTGGCTTCGACCGACCACCCACTGCTGGCGCACATCATCCCGATGCGGCGCTGCAACTTGGCCTGCACCTACTGCAATGAGTTCGACGATTTCTCCAAGCCGGTGCCGATCGAGGAAATGTATCGGCGCATCGACAAGCTGGGCTCTCTCGGCACCGCGGTCGTTACGATTTCCGGTGGCGAGCCGCTCATGCATCCCGAACTCGACGACGTGATTCGCCGCATTCGCGCCAATGGCATGATCGCCGGACTGATCACCAACGGATATCTGCTGGTCGCAGAGCGCATTCAGCGCCTGAATCGAGCGGGGCTCGAGTGGCTCCAGATTTCCATCGACAACGTGAATCCCGACGAAGTTTCGAAGAAGAGTCTGAAAGTTCTCGACAAGAAGCTGCAGTTGCTGGCCGAGCACGCCGACTTTCATGTGAATATTAATTCGGTGGTCGGTGGCGGGATTCCCCATCCTCAGGACGCGCTGGTGATCGGCAAGCGTGCGATTGAACTCGGATTCACCTCGACCATCGGAATCATTCACGACGGGAGCGGCCAGTTGCAGCCGCTGGGGGATGAAGAGCGCCGCATTTATCACGAGATGCAGGCGATGGAGAAAAGTAGCTTCACCCGCATCAACGCTTTTCAGGACAACATCGCAAAGGGGCAACCGAACGATTGGCGGTGCCGCGCGGGCGCGCGCTATCTCTACATCTGCGAAGACGGACTCGTGCACTACTGCTCGCAACAGCGCGGATATCCCGGAGTGCCGCTCGCGACATACACGCGCGACGATCTGCGCCGCGAATATCTCACGGAGAAATCCTGCGCGCCGCATTGCACGGTGTCGTGCGTGCACCAGGTGTCGATTTTCGATTCCTGGCGCGCGCCGCAGAATCCCGCGTCAGCGGCTCCTGCCGGCTCAACGGCGCACGAACTCGTCCAGATCGACAGGTAAACCGCGTCGCCTGAGTGCTGATTGCCGAGTCCTAACTGCGGGAACTATTTCTTCGGCTGCGCGCTGGGCGGCAGAATGCCGTTCAGGCGCAGATACATTGCGGCGGCGCCGTAGTGGTCGGCCCAGCCGCTGGCCAAGATCAGCGCCGCCATGGCGCGCGGACCCTTCCGGCCGCCGAACAATTCAATGCTTTCGCCCAGTTTCGAGTCATCCATCTTGCTGAGAGCATCGCCGCAGAATGTGTACGAGGCCTTCACTGCGGCTACCAGTTGATCCTTGGATTCGCTCTCCTTAGGTTCCTCCACTTTGGGCGCGGGAACGTCGGACGCCTTGGCACAGAACGAATTGTTGAATCCGATGATGTGCACTACTAGATGCACAAAAGGAATTTGATCGGGGGTGGGCTTGTAAGAGAACTTGTCGGCGGGCATGGCCTCCACGGCGCCGACGGTGTTGTTCTCCGAGCGCTGCAGCAACACGCGGAGCGAATTCGCGACCGGATCTTTTGTTGATTCGTCAGCAGCGGCAGGCGCAGCCATCTTCGGAGCGGCAGATTGGGCGAGTACGGCGGTCGCGGCGTAGGCGACAAGAAAAACGACGGCGAGTGAACGTTTCACGGAGAGCCTCCTGAGGAGTTCCAATATATACGATGATGACTGGGGGAGTGTGGTCAACCGAGCAACAGCTCTCACCACAGGGGACACAGAGTTTCACAGGGGAAATCCTCTGTGCCTTCACTGGTGAAGGCTCCCGGCTGCTCGTGGCACAATGATGGTCGTGTCCACGCCCTCATCCCTCCCCAACTTTATTTACGGTACTGCCTGGAAGGAAGACCGCACCGCGGAACTCACGGAACTCGCCCTGCGCACGGGGTTTCGGGCCATCGACACGGCCAACCAGCGGCGGCATTACTTCGAAGCCGGAGTCGGCGAGGGGCTCGCCGCAGCCTATCGCGCCGGAGTCGTGACGCGCGAGGATCTCTTCTTGCAAACGAAATTCACATACCAGCGCGGGCAGGACCATCGCCTGCCCTACGATCCATCGGCGCCTCTAGCGGCCCAGGTCGCACAATCGTTGGCCGGTTCGCTGGAACATCTCGGCACAGACCACGTCGACAGCGTCGTGCTGCATGGGCCTGCTTCCGGCTACGAGTGGAGCGATGCAGATGCCGAGGTTTGGGAAGCGATGCGGAAGGAGCGCGACGCCGGGCGCACGCGCCTGCTCGGCGTTAGCAATGTCTCGCTCGAACACTTACAGCAGATGAAGAGCCGTCACGACGAACTGCCTGCATTCGTGCAGAATCGCTGCTTCGCCCGCCTGGGCTGGGATCGCCAAGTGCGGCAGTTCTGCCGCGAGAACGAAATGATCTATCAGGGATTTTCTTTGCTCACTGCGAATCCCGAGGTACTGCAGCATCCTCCGATGATCGAGCTCGCGGCGCAGTTGAATGCGACCGTCGCCCAAGTTGTATTCAGCTTCGCACGCGCGGTCGGAATGCTGCCGCTCACGGGCACGACAAACGCCGAGCACATGAAACGAAGATCTGGCGAGCCTGAACCTCGAATTGCCGCCAGAGATCGTGCGCGCGATCGAAGCGATCGCGGGTTGAATCCCCTACGCGTTCAGCGCTGCGGTCGCAAGCTTGAAGACCAGGATACCAGGCCGCTACGACGATAATCGCGGTCGAGCGTTTCACCTTGCTGGTGCAGGAGAAGCCGATGCCGATCAAAATGACCGTCCAGATCGAGAAGACATCGAGCGCAGACGCCGCAGCTGCGTACGAAGCGCCCAACCGTCTCGGGATCGAGGTAGTAGCCGACATTTGTTCCGACAGGATTGTTGATGTCGAATCCTTCCGGATTAACGCCCGCGAACAACGCGATGGCAGCAAGGATTGCTCCCAACATTCCGGGAAGCCAGCCGTACATCACCGTCGCGAAGGCCTGTCCAAAAGATGTTTCGGCCCCGAGCATACTTTGAACGTCACCCAAAGAGGCGGTGTGATCAGGCAATATAGCGAAGAGCAGAAACGGGCCGAGATAGCTGGCGCCTGCCATGATTTTGGAAGTGATCCGCAGTTGAGCCGCCTGTTGATCGGCGGGAAGCTTATCGAACTGATCGGCGCGCTTGGAGTGCTCGATCTGACTCTTGCTGATCTGCTCGAACCCGACCTGCTTTCCCATGGCATAAGCCATTAACAATGCGGTGAGTGCAATCAAGATCCACGGCGCCCACCAACTGGCGCTGCGGCGCAGATCGGTGAACGTCTTGGAAGGTGCGACGAAGGTGTCGATGATGCGCGCGCCCTGGGAAAGCGGCGCAGGTTGAGGCGTAGGAGCAGACGAAGCGGGCAAGACCGGAGCGGCGGCCATGAGTGCCTCCTGGAATGATTCGAAGGAATTCTAGCCCGACGCTCCGCGCGAAACAAGAGCCAGCGGCGCTGAACGGCAAAGCGCGAAGGAATCCGCCCCGCGTTTAAGATGATCGGTATGCAGAACGCGACCCCGGCGGCGATTGCAGTGTTTGTGCTGGAACTGGCGCCGGCCGCCGCTTTTGCTTTTGCCTCGGATCGCGTGGCACGTGCGGTCGACCGCTTACCCGCCCCAGTGCGCCTGGCTATGCCTTCGTTGCTGGTGGTGCCGTATCTCGTGATTGCGTTGTCGCGAAACATACTCCGCTGGGACTGGTTCGTGTTGTATGCGGCGCTGCCGGTTGTGATCGCCTGGTTGCTGGCGCGAGCGGCGGCGACTGATCCAGAGCAGCGCGGCAATTGGCGCGACGCCCTCATTCTGCTGACGCTTGGCGTCGCGGTGGATTTGCGCTGGTTCGATTCGGCGTGGCCAAGCGGCCTGCAAGCTCTCGGCAAGATTCTTCTCGTGGACGCGGGGCTGTACGGATTCCTTGCCATTCGCAAACTCACCGGGACCGGCTTCGATTTTCACCTGCACTGGAGCGACTGGAAGGCTGGCCTGCGTGAACTCATGTTCTTCGCGCCTGTGGTCCTGGCGCTTGGACTGGCGCTCGGATTCATCCATCCGCACACAAACCTGCCTGCGATTGGCAAAGCGGCTCTGACGTGGGCCGGCATTTTCGTTTTCGTCGCGCTACCGGAGGAACTGTTTTTCCGGGCGTGGGTACAGAATCTTCTGGAACGACGTTTAGGAAAGACAGCCGCCTTGATCGTCGCATCGATGCTGTTCGGCCTGTCACACTTCAACAAGCGATCGGCACACTTCAATTGGCGCTACGTTCTGCTGGCCATGATCGCGGGTATCTTCTATGGCCGGGCGTGGCGCGAGCAACGACGGGTGCCCGCGTCAACGATTACGCACACCTTTGTCGATTGGCTGTGGTGGCTGTGGTTCTAGAATCTGCAGTTTATGGACCTACCACAGTCGCTCTACGATTTCGGCCAGTGGGCGACCAAACTATCTCGCATTACCGCATTGTCGAAAAACGCCGGCGGCCGGGCACTCTACTCGTCTTATTCACCGTCCAGGCTGACTCGCGTGGTACCGCAAGTATCCCAATCCAACGCGCAAATGGTGGTGAAGCGCGTCGGGGACACAGACCGCGAAGCAGAGGCCGAGAAGTCCTTGAGCTAGGCCCAGCGCGTAGAGATTGCGGTAGCGGCGGAACAGCGCGCAGGAGACAGCTCCCCACAGCAGCGTAGCTGCGGTAAGCCATGGACTGGGCAGATGCGCTGCGGCGAATAACACTGCAGCAAGGCTGACGGCGGCGCCTTCGCTTGCGAGCAATCGCGTGAGGCGTGGCATGAAGTAATCGTTCAGAAGGAATTGCTGGTAGAGCGTCCAGAGAACATATCCAGCCACGTGCTTAAAGTCGCCTTTATAGAGCGAGTGCAAAGTGCCGATCTGCTTCGCGACCAGCACGCTTACGATTGCGAGTAGTAGAGCCGCGGGAAATATCCATAGCGACCGCACCAGTCCGCCTCGTCCGAGTCCTAGTTCGGTGAGCGTGGGGCGGCGCGCGAACACGATCGCAAGGGTCACGAGGAGCGCTACCGGAGAGAGAACGCGCTGCGGGAACTCCGGTGTCCAGATCGCGAAGAGGATGATCCCGTAGCCGAGAATCAGCTCAATCAGATCGCGGGCGGAGCCGGGCTCGGGGCGGGGTGACATTGAGAGAGTATTGCATGCGGCTCCTCGCTTGCGCTTCGTCGGACAGCCCGAAAGCGGCTGTCGCCACATGGGCAAGTTGCTAGGCGAGCAGTTCCGGCGTGGCTTCGAGCAAACTGCGTGTGTAATCGTGAGCAGGGCGGCTCGTGATCTGTTCGGCGTCGCCGACTTCGACGATCTTCCCGCGATACATCACGGCGATGCGGGTCGAGAGATAGCGCACGACGGGCATTGAGTGCGAGATGAAGAGATAAGTTAGGCCGAAGTCGCGCTGCAACTGGGCGAGCAGGTTGACGATCTGCGCTCCGACGCTGACGTCAAGCGCCGAGACCGGTTCATCACACACGATGAATTTGGGCCGCAGCGCCAAGGCACGCGCAATGCCGATGCGCTGCCGCTGTCCGCCGGAGAATTCGTGGGGATAGCGTGTGCGGACAGATTCGTCGAGACCGACTGCACCCAGCAGTTCGCCGACCCGCGAGCGAATATTAAGATTCGATCCGCCATGGATGATCAGCGGTTCGGCGACGATGTCTTCCACGCGAAAGCGCGGATCGAGCGAAGCAAACGGATCCTGAAAAATGATCTGGAGGTGGCGGCGCAGATCGCGCATTTCCGCGCGTCCAGCCGAAAGCAGGTCACGGCCTTCGAAGCGGATGCTCCCCGATGTAGGCTCGATCAGGCGAAGGATCAGACGTCCAAGCGTGCTCTTGCCCGAGCCGGATTCGCCGACCAGCCCAAGGGTCTCGCCGGGGTGAATGTCGAGGGAAACGTCATCGACCGCGCGCACTCCCTTCGTTAGCCCTCCGCCCCCGCCAAACGGCGACTCGCTCGGCGGGAAGATCTTCGTCAGGCTGCGAACTTCGATCAGGGGCATTGGTGCGATGCTAACAGTAGGAAGCCACGGATTTGCACGGATTCCGCGGATAGAACCTCTGAAAATCCGTGGCCTACCCCGTGGCGATCAGCGGCACCGCCGCCAGCGCCGCGAGGAGACCAAGCAGTTTCCAGCGGCTGAAGTGTTCTTTCAAGACAAGGCGCGCCAGGATCACGGTCACGGCGGGATAGAGCGAGGTGATGACGACCGCCTGGTCGAGCCTTCCGCGCTGGCTGGCGTAGATGAACAAGGCGCTCGCCGTGATGTCAAAGAATCCCGCTATCACGCCCAAAAAAGCGGGACGGCGGTCGAGCGAGAGTGGGGCGCGGGTTACGATCACCGCGACCGCCGTTGCCGTGAACGACCCGATGCGCGAAATGGCGGCGAGCCAGACCGAAGAGCCCGCCGCCTGGTGAATGCAGAGGTAGAAACCGGCGAATCCCACGCCGGCGAGCGCGGCCATTGCCGTACCTTTGGGATGGCCCGTGTCGTCGGTTTGCTCCGACGGTTCCGGACGCGTGATCATCCAGATCGCGAAAATCGCAAGCACGAAGCCGCCGGCTGTCCAGCGGCTGGGGGCGCCCTCGATCGCGATATCGGCGAGCGTCGGGATCGCCGCACCCAGCAAAGCTGCGATCGGCGCCGTGACACCCATCTGCCCTGAGGCAAGCGCGCGGTAGAAGATGGCCAGAGAGAATCCACCCACGGCGCCCGCGGCCAGGGCCCAGAGTATGCTTGCGCGCGAGGGGAAGACTCCGTGTTGCCCGAGCGCGATCGCGAACATCAGCGCGAAGGCGCAGACGTGGGAGAACGCAGTCAACACGAACGCGTTGGCGCGGCGGGAGCCGTAGCCACCGGCGAAGTCCGACGAACCCCACAGGAACACGGCGGCGACGCTGTAGGCGGCGGGCCCAAATTGGGGAAAGGATGACACGCCGGACGAGGGTAACACGCGGCCTTGAATCCTCCGGAATCCGATAGCTTAGGCAATGTATTACCCGACCCCCACCACGTTTTCGCGTGTTAGAATTTGCGTACGCTATTTCTGGCTCGACCCCCGATTCCGGGGAATCAGGTTCTGAGAGTTCTGGTTTGATCGAACTGGCACCGTCGATTCTTTCCGCTGACTTCGCTCGGCTCGGCGAGCAGGTGCGCGCCGCCTGCGAAGGAGGTGCCGCCGTCATCCATGTGGACATCATGGACGGCCACTTCGTTCCGAATCTGACGATTGGACCGCCGGTGGTGAAGTCTTTGCGCCGGGCGACCGAATTACCGCTCGACTGCCATCTGATGATCGAAAATCCGGATGAGTTCATCCCAGTCTTCGCCGATGCAGGCGCAGACTGGATTTCGGTGCATCAGGAAGCTTGCCGGCATTTGAATCGCACGCTCCACCTGATCAAGAGTCACGACTGTCAGGCGGGCGTCGTGATCAATCCGGCGACGCCGGTCGAGACGCTTTCGGAAGTGCTCGACATCGTGGACTATGTGCTGGTGATGTCGGTGAATCCGGGCTTTGGAGCCCAGAAATTCATTCCGTCTACGCTGCACAAAATGCGCCGCTTAGCTGAAATCCGTGGGCAACGCGGCCTGTCATACCGCATCGAAGTAGATGGCGGCGTGGCGCTTGAGACTGTGGCCGATGTGGTGCGGGCCGGCGCAGAAATTCTAGTAGCAGGCAACGCCGTATTCGGCAGCGGCGATCCAAAGAAGAATGCCGAAGCACTGTTGAAAGCAGCAATGGAAGCCGCGCTGCTGAAAGTCTAATCATTTCTGATTGTTGTTTTTCGATGCTGATAGAAACGGCTGGGCGGAAAATCGCCAATCGAAACGCTGCAATCGAAAAGAGTCCTGAGGTCTTATGTCACGTCGAACTCCGTTGATCGCTGTTCTGGGCTTGCTGCTGGCTTTCACCGCGGCCTGCACCAACAAGAAGTCGGTGAATCCGCTGGCCGGTATTGGCTCCAAGCAACCTGACAAGGTGCTGTTCGACAAAGCCATGGACGCCATGCGCCACAACCGTTTCGACGTGGCCCGTCTGCAGCTGCAGACGCTGATCAATACGTATCCCGATTCCGAGTTCATCGCCCGCGCCAAGCTGGCAGTCGGCGATTCGTGGTACGCAGAGGGCGGAACAGCCGCGCTCGCCCAGGCCGAGCAGGAATACGACGACTTCATCACGTTCTTCCCCAACATGCCCGAGGCGGCCGAAGCGCAGTTGAAAAAGGCCAACATCCATTATCAGCAGATGGAGAAAGCCGACCGCGACTATACGCACGCGATGCGTGCCGAGGACGAATATCGGAAAGTCATTCTGCAGTTCCCTGACAGCAAGCTCGTGCCGGAAGCGAAGCGAAAGCTGCTCGAAGTGCAGGAAGTGTTAGGCGAACGCGAGTTCGAGATTGGACGCTTCTATTATCTGCGCCAGTCATATCCCGCGTCGATTGCGCGCCTGCAGTCGTTGGTCGAGAAGTATCCGCTCTACAGCCACGCCGACGAAGCTCTCTACATTTTGGGGCAGGACTATGAAGGACAGATCGCGCGTCTGCGGCTAACTCCGACCTGCGACGTCCACGGGCAGCCGCCCCGCTGCGCAACCGAAGCGATCAAGGCGCGATTCACAGAGGAATTCACAAAAGACGCGGCAACTGCCTATTCGAAGATTCTGACCCGGTATCCGATTATGGATCGGTCAGACGATGCCAAGAAACGCCTGGCGGAATTGAAGCAGCCGATTCCCCGGCCGACCAAGGCCGAGGTGGCACAGAACAGGGCCGAGGACGAGAGCCGACACGAAGCCAGCGTGAGCCAGAGGCTGATGGGCATCATCAAGAAAGGCCCCGACGTGAGCGGAGCGCCTACCGTGGGTGAACCGACGCTGGTTGATTCGGAGCCCATAAACGCAAGAGACGTTTTGCACGGAGAGACCATCAATGCGTCCAAGGGCTTTGGCAAGGACACGCTTGGCGTAGAAGTGGTCAAGCCCGGCGCAGACGAACTGCCGCCGAGTACGGCTGCGGGAACTCCAGCGGCAGATGCCCCGGCACTCGCCCCGAGTTCAGCTAACGCCCAGCCGGCGACGCCAGATCCGAACGAGTTGAAGCCGAACGTTCCCGCCGATCCCAACGAACTCAAACCAACCGACACTGCCGGCGATCCCATGCCGCCTCCGCCGCCGCAGGTCAACGAAATCCAGCAAGGACAGGCGTTGACGGCCTCCTCTTCGTCGCCCGCAACTGCCAGTGCCGACAATACACCGGCGACCGATCAGGATATTTCCAGCAGCAAGAAAAAGAAGAAGAAGGGGCTGAAGAAGCTCATTCCGTTCTAGAGCGAACCATTTCCGTACTAAGGTCTGCCGCAGTTTAGGAAATTCCTGTCTTCCGCAGGCAAACTTTAGTACATGACACTCCGGTAGGTGCTGGCCACTGGTAACAGGTTACTTCCCTTCTGCGTCATTGACTTAGGTTGAGGCTCGGGTTACCTTCGCGATATCTCCCCTCTTCAGAGGAAACCTTTGGCCAGGAAGATATTGCTCGCCGATGACAGCGTAACCGCTCAGAATATGGGGCGGAAGATCCTCGCGGATGCGGGCTACGAGGTGATCACCGTCAACAACGGGTCCGCGGCGCTGAAAAAGATCGCCGAAACCAAGCCCGACCTCATTGTTCTGGATGTATATATGCCCGGCTACAGCGGGCTCGAGGTGTGCCAGCGCCTCAAAGAAGCGCAGGAAACCGCGCGCATTCCCGTCATGCTGACGGTCGGCAAGCTGGAGCCCTTCAAGCCCGAAGAGGCCAAGCGCGTTCGAGCCGAGGGCTTCATCGTTAAGCCATTCGAGGCCAGCGAACTTCTGGCCGCACTCGCGAAATTGGAAGACAAGATTGTTCCCCGCGCCGAGCCTTCGAAGCCGGGCCGCTTTGCCCGCGCCAACGCCGCAATCGACGAAGGGCGCTACGACAAGACGGTTGCCGTCGACGAGGATTCCGGCTGGAAGAACCGGATCGCGTTCCCATCCAAAAAGAAAAAAGCGGCGGAAAACGAAGACGGCGACGATCCCGCGATCTACAACGCGGTGAACAAAGACCTGCGTACGACGATTGATCACAAGCCCGCTCCGGTCGTGCTTCCTCAGGCCGAAGAGCAGCGAGTCGATCTCGGTGCACTGGCACCCGAAGGTCTGCCGAAGGATGTGACCCCGGAAGAAATCGCGGCCCTGGCTGCCGCAGCGGCCCAAGTGAAGGGCAAGCTGGCGGAGCCTTCCGTGGAACCCGCTTCGGAGGCGGCTGCCAAATCGCCGGAAGGTCAGGCATCGGAAATCAGGGCCGTCGAGCCCCAGAACATCGAAGCGAAGGCTGAAGAGAAACCGTTGGCGAAGGAAGAAGCCCCAGTCGAGACGCCCAGAGACACTGCTCCCGAGGTTGCAACGTTCGCCGAGCAGAAATCTGGAGCGCCCGTTGAGGAGCTCGCAGAAAAAATCAGCGATATGCCGCGAGTGGCGGCCATTCCCGAGCCCAGCCCGGCCGACATGATGGCTGCGATTGCGGCGCTGGAGATCGGTTCTGGAAACGGCTCAGCGGCGGCGGGCAGCCAACCGCCAGCCGACGTTCCGGTGACGATGGCCGTAGCGGCGGGTGCAGAGTATCTGAGTGCGCCGTCGCGGTGGACTGCCGTCTCAGTTTCCCTCTCTGCGGACGAAGCATCGACCTCGCTCGAACACGAGATGCAGAAGGCGCACGCCGCCTTCGCCGCCGCAGAGTCTGCACACGCGGCACCGGCAACAGCGACGAGCGTTGCGGAAGCTCCCGCTGCGACAGATCAGTCCGCACCGACCGAGACCATCTCGCCGGTTGAGGCCATCACGGCGGAACTTGTGGGGCCGGTAGAGACGAGTTCTGACCCGGAGCAAGCCGGGTCTCATCCTCCGAGTGTGAGTTCGACCGCGAGTAGCGCGGCGGGGGCGATTTCGTCGGCCGTGAAGGTATTCGAGACTGTAGCTGCGTCGTTCTTCAAGTCTCATGCGCCTGCGTCCACAGAAGCAGCACAGGCTGCAGAGCCCGTGGTTGCTGATGCTGCGTCCGCGCCAACGGTCGAAGCGAAAATCGAAGAGCCTTCAATAACCCAATCGACCGTGGCTGAGCCGGAGCCGGCTGAACAGTCAAAGGCGGAAGAAATCAAGCAGGACTCGTTCGAGGCTTCGAAGGAAGATCTGAAGGCGGAACCGATCGAAGCACAGAGAAAAGAAGAGCGGAACGAAGAACAAAAATACGAGCACCGGGAAGAGCAGCAGTCCGAAGGAGCTCATCGCGAAGAACCGGTACCCGTCGTCCCCGTCTCCTCTACAGCGACCGAGGTGGCACAAGAAGCCCTGGCGAAAATTGAAGCACAGCCTGGTGATCAGCACGAATCCCATGCACCGGTTGTTGAGGAAACGGCGAGCCCGGATGTCCAGCGAGATCTCCTCAGAGCTGACGGCGCCCGCTCCAGGGGGCGAACATGGTGCCATAGGGACTGCAGGCATGGGAACGAAAGAATCGGAGATTGCCGAGACCACTGCGGCGGCGTGGGCCAGTTGGCGCAGGATTCGCGAATCGTCCGATTCCAAGCACACGCCAGCGCAATCTGGAAAACCGCAACACGAAGGCCAGGAAGACGCTCCAGCCTCGCGGGATGAAGCCGCCATGGCCGTTGCCGCGGGTGCCGAGAAGGCTCCTGAAGACGGGTCAACCGCACCCGAAGAGACCGGCGAGATTGCGAACATCGTCGACAGCGTGCTAGCCGAAATGCGGCCTAAGATCGTCGCCGAAATCTCCAAGAAGATGGGCAAGAAAAAGTAAGAGCTCAACTTTCCAAACTCACCGCAAGCCCCATCATTTCCCCTGCGTCTACTTGCCTTCCCAAGAGTCCGCGTCAGCCGAGGGAACCGCTCCCACGGGTGCCATCGAGTGGTGGAGGCGGACCCGCTGTTTGACGGGGTGAGAACAGGACGGGATGGAACATGCACCCCCATCTCGACTCGACTCGGCGTGAGATCGACGGACGAAATCCATGAAGGCCTCCACCTACTGTCGCGGGCTGGGTGCGAAGCGCAAACGAGGGTTTACGCTGCTGGAGCTGATCATCGCGGCGACGCTCCTGTCGATTCTCACGCTTATGGCTCTGCCGCTTGCGCGCGTGACCATCCAGCGTGAGAGGGAAAAGGAACTCCGCAGGGCTCTGTGGGAGATGCGCGACGCAATCGACAACTACAAGCAAGCGGGCGAGCGGGGCGCGTTTCAGATCAAGGCTGACAGTGGTGGCTATCCACCCGATCTTGAGACGCTGGTCAACGGAGTTGAGGCACAAGGCGGCAAGAAACTTCGTTTCCTTCGTTCTATCCCCATCGACCCTATGACGAGGAGCAAGGAGTGGGGGCTGCGGTCGATGCAGGACGATCCTGATTCCGACTCTTGGGGTGGGCAAGGTGTGTTTGATGTCTATACAAAGTCGGGGGGCACAGGGCTCGACGGGACCAATTACAAGGGCTGGTAGCTCCCTCTTAGGGTCGCGATGCTAACTGGCTGTGAGAGCTGTTGCAAATAGACTCCCGTTGTTTTGCGGCGCTAACGTTCTTTCCGATACGCTAGCAGGCCAGCAAGTGCAGCAAGCGCGATCGCAAAGCATCCTCCCGAGATGATAAGCAAAACAATGTCTTGAGCTCGCAACAATCCAAATTGGGGACTCCGTGTGACTATGAAAAACGCACTCAGGCCCACACAGCACATCACAAGTGCAGTGCTCTTCTTCGTCATCTCGGACCTCCACCTCCAAATTCGTGCAACACCATCATACCGTTCAAGAAGAGTGGTCATTGGGAGACCGCGTAACAGTATGCTCTGCCCACAACCGAAATAGCCGTTGCTGTCGCCGACACAACAATAATTGCCTTGGAGCCAGCCGACGCGATGCTCGCAACCGTCTTCGCACCGCTCAAGAATCCCACGGCTTCACTGGCGTTTGCGCCTGCCGCCAAAGTTATATCTTCAGCGGCGATTCCAGCCCTCGCAGCTGAGGGGGCCAGCTCTGTTGTCAAATTGGTTGCGGTCGTGGTACCTTCACACGTCACGGTGTTGGTCATCCACTTAGTTAACAGACACAGCTCAAAGAACTGAGCCGCTCAGTGCGCAGGGATCGACTAAGGAAGTAGCCCTTGCGCCTGGGGGGACAGGGGTGCCATTAGGAGTGCATATTCCATCCCGTCCTGTTCTCACCCCACCCGCTGTTTGACCCTTCTTTTCTCGCGCTTGTAAGATCAGACAGAGCACTCAGCACCCAGCATTCAGCAGTCAGTTGAGACTTTGTTGGAAGAGCGGTTTCGACTGGCTGATTGCTGGCGGCTGAGTGCTGACTGTTTCTATGCCGCACGAACTGCCCAAATCCTACGAGCCGGGCGCGATTGAAACGCGCTGGGCCGACTACTGGATCAAAGAAAAACTCTTCTCCGTGCCCACTCCGCCTCCGGGCGAAACGCGGCCTGTATTTACGCTGCTGCTGCCGCCGCCGAACGTCACCGGGCGCCTGCACATGGGCCACATGCTCAACCAGACGCAGATGGACATCATTGTGCGCTGGCATCGCATGCGTGGATTCATCACGCTGTGGCTGCCCGGCACCGATCACGCCGGCATCGCTACGCAGATGATGGTGGAGAAACAACTCACCAAAGAGGGCAAGAAGCGCAAAGACCTCGGCCGCGAGAAATTCATTGAACGCGTCTGGGAATGGAAGCGCGAGTACGGCGGCGCGATTCTTGATCAGATGAAGCGCCTCGGCGCCTCCGTCGACTGGGATCGCGAGTACTTCACCATGGACGAAAATCTTTCGCACGCCGTGCGCGAGGTCTTTGTCCGCCTCTATGAAGAAGGCCTGATTTATCGCGGAAATTACATCGTGAACTGGTGCCCGTGGCACGAGACCGCGATATCCGATCTCGAAGTGAAGCACGAAGATGTAGCAGGAAAGTTGTGGGAGATTCGCTACCCGGTCATCGGGACTACTGATTTCATCACCGTAGCGACCACGCGTCCCGAGACGATGCTCGGTGATACGGCGATCGCCGTGAACGCGAAAGATGAGCGCTACACGCATCTGCACGGCAAGAAGGTGGTGCTGCCGCTGATGAATCGCGAGATTCCGATCATCACCGACGAACTCGCGCAGCCTGAGTTTGGCACTGGCGCGGTGAAAGTGACTCCGGCGCACGATCCGAACGATTTTCAGGCGGGTCTGCGTCACAACCTGCCGCAGATTAATGTGATGGACGAGCACGCGCACATGAACGAGAACGCTGGACCCTACGCGGGTCTCGATCGCTTCGAAGCTCGGAAACGTGTGCTGGCCGATTTGCAAGAGCAGGGATTCCTGGTCGGCGAAAGAGATTACGCGCTCTCCATCGGCAAGTGCGAGCGATGCGGAACCATCGTCGAGCCGCGACTGTCGGAACAATGGTTCATCAAGATAGCTCCGCTGGCAGAGCGCGCCAAAGAAGCCGTCGAGAGCGGCGAGATTACCATCGTTCCCGACAATCATCGCCAGGTTTATTTGAATTGGATGAACAACATTCACGATTGGTGCGTCTCGCGCCAGTTGTGGTGGGGTCATCGGATTCCCGCGTGGACGTGTGAGGGCTGTAAGGAAGTCATCGTTGCCCGCGAAGCCCCAACGACGTGTACGAAGTGCGGCGACGCAAAACTCGAGCAGGTTTCCGACGTACTGGATACGTGGTTCTCCTCGGGCCTGCTGCCGTTCACGACGCTCGGCTGGCCCGACAAGACGCGCGATCAGGCAGTGTTCTATCCGACGACGCTGCTGATCACCGCGTACGAAATTCTGTTCTTCTGGGTCGCGCGCATGATCATGTTCGGCTGCCACTTCATGCAAGGGCACGAGCAGGATCCCGCAATCAAGAAGGCGAGCGGGTGGGGCGACAAGAAGAACGACAGCGTGCCCTTCCGGCAGGTGTACATCCACGCGCTGGTGCGCGATGCCGAGCGGCAGAAGATGTCGAAGACCAAAGGCAACGTGATCGATCCTCTGGAGATCATCGAGCGCTTTGGCACGGATGCGACGCGCTTCACGCTCGCGGCCATGGCCGCGCCCGGCACCGACATCGCCTTTAACGAGAGCCGCACCGACGGCTATCGCGCCTTCGCAAACAAAATTTGGAATGCCGCGCGCTTCATGTTCATGAACGTGGACAGAATCGAGCCGGGCCTGCGGCCCGGAGGCGGACAAGAGTGTCCGCCCCACACGAGCAACGGCGTTGCCGGATTTGCGCCCACTGCACTCGAAGACCGGTGGATTCTCTCCCGCTTCAACCGCGCTACCGCCGACGTCAATGACGCACTCGCGACCTTCCGCTTCCACGAAGCGGCAAATCGCATCTACGACTTTTTCTGGGGAGAGTTTTGCGACTGGTACCTGGAGTTGATTAAGCCACGCCTGAACTTCGAGGAAGGCGCCGACAAGAGCGCCGCCCAGGCTGCTTGCGCGAATCTGGTAAACCTGTTCGACGCGTCGCTGCGCCTGCTGCATCCGGTGATGCCGTTCATCACCGAAGAAATCTGGCAGGCGATATATGAAGGCAAGCCGCCGCTGAAATCGATTGCGCTGGCGGGATATCCGCAGGCGGACGAAAAGCAATTCGACCTCGCCTCCGAAACGGAGATGGCGATCCTGCAAGACCTGATTGTCAGCGTGCGTAACCTGCGCGCCGAGCTGAAAGTTGAGTCCAAGGTAAAGGTGCCGATCGAAGTCTTCGCACACGAACCCGCGATTCGCACCATGATCGAGCACAACCACGGCTCGGTCGAGCGCCTGGGGAATGTGGAGAAGATCACTTTCGTAGAAGGCTCTTTGGCATCGAAGCCCGGAGCTCGCGGCACGGCGCGCTTCGATGTCCACGTAACCTATGAACGAAAAATCGACGTGGCCGCCGAGTGCGAGCGCCTGAAGAAAGAACTGGAGAAGATTGAAAAAGAATTGGCCAACAATCAGAAGCAACTGGGGAACGAACAGTTCCTGGCCAAAGCTCCGGAAAAAGTGGTCGAAGGCCTGCGCCGACGCGGGCAGGAACTCGTCGTGTTGCAGGAGAAGGCGCAGAGCAAACTGAAAGAACTAGGATGCAAATAGGTCTAGGTAGCGATAGCCGAGGGCGGCTGTCCCGCACATTTCTTACTGGCAACTGACAACTGCCAGCTGGCAACTGCTTTATGGATTGGAATAGCCGACGTATCACCGCCATTCTCGAGAACGCGCTGCTCGAAGACCGGGCCACGCGTGATGCGACCAGCTACGCCTGCATCGACGCCAACCAGCGCGCGTCGGCGACCATCGTCGCCAAGCAGGAATGCATCCTCGCCGGGATCGGTTGCGTGGCGCGCATTCTCGACGTCTACGCCGCGCTCGACGGAGCGGTCACCGCGCACTACGAAGTCACCACGCATCCTGAAATTTTCGATGGCGTCCGCCTGCGCGCGGGACAATCCGTCGCCGTCATCCGCCACAACGCGCGCGTCATTCTTTCCTGCGAACGCGTCATCCTGAATTTTCTCCAGCGCATGAGCGGCATTGCGACGCTGACTCGCAAGTTCGTCGAAGCCGTATCAGGAACGAAGGCGCGCATTCTCGACACGCGCAAGACCGCGCCCGGCCTGCGTGTCATCGATAAGAACGCCGTGCGCTGCGGCGGTGGACAGAATCACCGCCTCGATCTCTCCGACGGCGTGCTGATCAAGAGCAACCACATCGCACTGGCCGGAGGCATCGCGCCCGCGCTCGAACAAGCCGTCCGCAATCGCCGCGGGTCGCAGATCATCGAGGTCGAAGTTCGCACACTGGCAGAACTGGACGCGGCTCTCGCCCACGGCGGCGAAGCCATCCTGCTCGATAACATGTCGGTCGACGACGTGCGCCGCGCCGTCGAACGCTGCTCGCGACTCGACCAGAACGACGACGCCCAAAGCGCCCGCCGCATCCCGCTGGAATGCTCGGGCGGCATTCGACTCGACAACGTGCGCGCCTATGCCGAAACTGGCGTCGACTTCATCTCCGTTGGCCTGCTGACTCATTCTCCTCAAGCCGTCGACATGAGCCTCCGGGTAGTCCCGGCCTAATCGCGGCCTCGCCCGTGTCCCTTCGCCCAGACTGACCGTCACTTCCGTGCCCGATCTTTCTTCAGGAATTTGCTGGAATTTCGCTAACATAATCGTTATGGTAGCGCGTATGAAAGCCGCCCCTTTCGCCTGGACGTTATTCCTTGTTCTTCTGGCCGCGCTACTTATGCCGTCCTGTGGAGGCGGGGGCAATTCCGGAGGTGGAGGCGGCGGAGGGAATCCGCCGGCTGCACCCACAGGGCTGACAGCAACAGCCGGAAACGGCCAGGTAAGCTTGTCTTGGACCGCCAGTTCAGGCGCGACCAGCTACAACGTGAAGCGCTCGACGACCAGCGGATCGGAAGCAACGATCAGTTCGCCCTCCGGCCCCAGCTACACCGACACCACCGTGACGAATGGAACGAAGTACTTCTATGTCGTCTCGGCAGTGAATTCACACGGAGAGAGCGCAAATTCGACTGAAGCCTCAGCCACTCCGACGCTGGTTGCGCCGGCCGCGCCTACGGGTTTGACGGCGACGCCCGGAAACGCGCAAGTCAGCCTGACATGGAACGCCAGCACCGGCGCGACGAGCTACAACGTGAAGCGATCGACCACCAGCGGATCGGAAGCAACGATCAGTTCGCCGACGGGTACCAGCTATACCGACAGCACAGTGACGAACGGGACGAAATATTATTACATAGTCACGGCGGTAAACGCGGCGGGAGAGAGCGCAAACTCGACCGAGGTCTCGGCGACTCCGAATGCTGTTCCAGCCGTTCCAACGGGGCTAACCGCAATTCCGGGAAACGCACAGGTGGCTCTCACCTGGAACGTCAGCGCAGGTGCGACAAGCTACAATGTCAAGCGATCCACTACCAGTGGCTCCGGCTATTCGACGGTTAGTTCGCCCACCACAGCCAGCTATACCGACACCACCGTCACGAACGGCACGACTTACTACTACGTCGTGACGGCAGTCAATTCTGCCGGACAGAGCGGCAACTCCAATCAGGCAAGTGCCACCCCGGCACTGCCTCCCACAACGGTGAACGTTTCCATCGATGTCCTCACCAATCGCCATCCGATCAGCCCGTATGTTTACGGCGGAGCTTTTCCGAAGGACGCGGCGACCATTACCGACAGTGGTCTGCCAATGGTGCGCTGGGGTGGGAATGGAGCGTCCACCTACAACTGGGAACTGGGTACGACTAACGCCGATAACGACTATTACTTCGAGGATTTCAATTTTGGCGCGCTCAATAACAGCGCCGACTCCATGTCCACGCAATTCATCAGCGACGTGAAAGCCGCTGGCAGCGCCCCGCTCATGACCATGGTGATGCTGCCGTGGGTGGCGCAAAGTCCGGAGACCTCGGTCACGCAAGGAGGCACCGACAATTACCACTGGACCTTCTCCGTCTCCAAAGACGGCGCACAGTGTGGCGTGGACCAGTACAACACTGACGCGGGGAATGGCATCATCGCTGGGACGGCAGGTTGCGGCAATACCCCTACAACCTATCTCGTTGCTACTGCCGCCGACATCAATCGTGCCTACTTCCCATTACTCGATAACCATACGCAGACGTGTCCTTCGGGAACAACCTGCGTGTACCGCGATGCCTGGGCTGCGGCACTGACCACCGCGTTTGGCAGCGGATCGTGTCCGATTCCGAATTCCTCACTTACGTCCTGTCACTTCTACGACATGGACAACGAGATCGACATTTGGGGTGGAACGCATCGCGATATCCACCCGCAGCAATCAGGTTACAACGAACTCCGTGACACCTTTCTGAACGAGGCGCGTCTGTTGAAGACGTGGGATTCATCGGCAATTCGGCTTGGTCCAGTCAGCTGCTGCTGGTATTTCTATTGGAACTTAGGCTCTCCAAGCGACAATAAATCGACGCATGCGGGAATCGACTTTCTGCCTTGGTGGATCAACGAAGTGGCGTGGGCGGATGCGGCAGCAGGCGCAAGGTCGCTCGAGATGTTCGACATCCACGCCTATCCCGACGCCGATACAACAGGTCTCACGCAGGCGCAGTTGCGGGCGCTGGCGACGAGTATCTATCGCGATTGGTGGGACTCGACCTACACCAGCGCGGCGGCCTACATTCGGAATGGCGGCTTCAGTATTGAGCCGGTCGATTCCAAACCATTCCGGATTCCGCGGATGCGCGCCATCGTGAATTCCACGTATCCGGACACACAGTTCGCTATCACGGAATGGAGTGCGGCATTTGCCGGAGAGTCTGACTTCTCGACAGCGTTGGGCGACGCCGACGCCTACGGTATTCTGGGACGCGAACGCGTCGCGCTGTCCACGCGCTGGACTGCGCCTGATCCCGCGAACCCGAACTATCTCGCCCTGAAGCTCTTCACCAACTATGACGCCGCTCACCACGGCTTCGCGACCACGTCCATCTCCGACACTAACGACGGGAATCCGAGTCTGTTCAGCAGCTATGCGGCAGTGAGTTCCGCAGGCACTCAAATGACCGTGCTGGTGCTGAACAAAGATCCGCAAAATACGGTGAGCGGGCACTTCGCCTTCAACGGATTCACGCCCAGCAGCGTTGCGAGCTATACGCTGGCTTCCACAGCGCCGACGACGATTTCGCATTCATCCTCGACGGCGTGGTCGTCGACTCAAACGTTCGCGCCGTACACAGCGACATTGCTGGTCATCACCGGAACCACAGCGAACGCCCCCGCATCCTCGTGGGATCTCAATCCTGACACGACCATGGTCGCGGCGGGTGGAACGGTTACCCTGTCGCCGAGGATCACCAGCGGCACAGCGAACGTATCGCTTGGCTCAGCGCAGTCGGACACGGGAATCACGGTCACCGTCTCACAAGGGAACGTGACCACGTCGCAGCCCGGTACGATTACGGTCGTCGCCGGCAACACGCCCGGCTTCTACCACTACTCGGTTCAAGGCACCGACAGCGGCGCAACACAGACGGAGGGCGGATACATCATCGTAGGCAAGCCGGCCGCAACTTTCCCGACTCAGACCGGCGGCGGCCAGTCCGGAACCCACGGCACCGCTCTTGCTCAGCCATTGACCGTCACTCTCTCCGCAGGTTCCTCGGGCGGAACGAATACGGGAGCCAGCGTGTTCTTCAGCACGACTGGAGGCACCCTTTCAAACGGCACGACCAGCGGCGCGAAGGTGATCGCCGTGACCAACGGTTCAGGAGTGGCCTCGGTCATGTTGACACTTCCTTCGACGACCGGAAGCGTCACCGTAACTGCTGAGGGCCCCTACGGGCTAGGCCACCCCGTAGCAACGTTCACCGAAACGTCGAACTAGGCGATGTCCTAAGACATACGCGAAAACACGGCCAGCCGCAGCGCCCTAACCGTAGCGCCGGCGTCCCGCCGGCTGTCAGCGATTGCTTGCCCTGAGCTCGTCGAAGGGGCGTCTCGCCCTCGTGTCCCTCGTATCCAGCAGTCCACGCGCTGCAATTTCATGCATTTCCGGATTTCCCAACAAATGCACTTTCGTGTACCTCCCGCCACGCGAGCGGCGTTAGATTAATGGCAACGGAGGCCCTCCCTTATGTACCCCCAGCTACGTCTGCTCACCGCCCTGTGTCTGCTGGTTTTTATTGCAAACATTTCCCAAGCTCAAAGCACGGACGACACTCCCGCCACCACAAGCGTCACCGTTACCGTCGACACCCTCAGCAACCGGCATTCGATCAGTCCCTATGTCTACGGCGGAGCCTATCCCAAGGACGCTCCTACGATCACCGACAGCGGGCTGAGCGTAGTGCGTTGGGGAGGGAACTCAACCTCGCGCTACAACTGGAAACTCTTCACTTACAACGCGGCCAACGACTGGTACTTCGAAGACTTCAACTACTCCGAGATCGGCGACGCCGACTCCACCAAGTTCATTCAAGACGTAAAAGCGGCGGGAAGCCATCCGCTCATGACCATGCCGATGCTGCCCTGGGTTGCAAAGGCAGCTGAGAATCCGACGAACAAAGACTGGAGCTTCTCCGTGGCCAAGTTCGGCGCGCAGTGTGGCGCGGACCCTTACAACTCCGACGCCGGCGACGGCCTGAAAACAGATTGCAGCACGACCCTGACCGCCACTCCAAGTGTTGCGAACGTTCCGCTGCTCGATCAGCCGGGAACGAGCGACCCGGCGGGCAGCGTATATCGCAATCAGTGGGCTGCCGCGCTGGCCGCGGCGTTCGGTACCGCTCCTCACTTTTACGACATGGACAACGAGATTGAAATCTGGGGCAGCACGCACCGCGACGTTCATCCCGCACCGACTGCCTACAACGAAATGCGCGACACGTTTGTGGCCGAGTCACGCGCTCTGAAAACGTGGGATCCGAAAGCCATTCGCCTCGGCCCCATCACTTGTTGCTGGTGGTTCTACTGGAATGGGGCGAACGGCAACGACAAGGGCGCACACGCCGGAGTCGATTTCCTGCCCTGGTGGCTGAACGAAGTTCGCTGGCAGGACAAGATTGCCGGGAAGCGCTCCGTCGATGTGCTTGATCTGCACGCCTACCCCGATACTCCCGACACATCGAGTTGGACGCAGGCACAGAAGCAGGCGCTGGGCGCGCGAATTTATCGTGACTACTGGGACCCGAGCTATGTCAGCGAATCCGGTTCGATCAACCAGCCGTGGGCGACGATGATTCAGCCGAATAAGACGATTCCGTTCCGAATCCCTCGCGTGCGCGCGATCGCGAACATGATTTATCCCGGGACGCCGGTCAGCTTCACGGAGTGGAGCGCAGCCGTGGCGGGCGAGTCTGATTTCTCAACAGCCCTCGGAGACGCCGATGCCTACGGAATCCTGGGCCGCGAGCGCATGTATCTGGCGTCCCGGTGGGTTGCGCCTGATCCTGCGAATCCCAACTACCTTGCGTTGAAACTCTTCACCAACTTCGACGGCGCGCATCACAAGTTTGCGAACATCTCCGTGGCCGATGCCAACAGCGGCGATCCGGACCTGTTTAGCAGCTATGCGGCGGAATACACCGCTGGGAAATCTCTGACTCTGCTGGTGCTGAACAAAGATCCTTCAAACACGGTGCAGGCGCAATTTGCTATCAATGGATTCACTCCGCAGCGGGTGCAGTCCTACACGCTCTCCTCGGCGAATCCGACGACCATCGTGGCTTCGAAAGGGGCGGCGTGGTCTTCGACCATGAACTTCGCGCCTTACTCTGCAACGCTGCTCGTAGTCACTGGCACTGCGAAAATGCCAGCCGCGGAGTGGGATTTGAATCCTGACACGACGATGGTCGCGGCGGGCAAGACTGTTATTCTGCAGCCGAAGATTACATCTGGGACCGCAACCGTAACCTTGGGAACTCCGCAGTTCGACAGCGGAATCAGCTTAACCGTTTCGCAACCTACGCTCACACCCGGGCAACTGGGAAAGATCACTGTGACTGCCGCGACCACTCCGGGCTTCTACCACTACACGGTTCCGAGCACCGACACTTCGGGCGTAGCGCAACAGCAAGGTGGATGGATTCTCGTGGGCAATCCGTCGGCTTCTCTGACGAAGGCCGGAGATAACCAGAAAGCGGCGGCAGACAGCAAGTTGAACCTCTCGGTCACGCTGAATCCCGGACAGTCCGGCGGAAGCGCCGCGGGAGGCACGATCTTCTTTACCGCGAGCGCCGGAACGCTGTCTAGCCGAATCGTCACCACAGATTCGACGGGTAAAGCGGCGGTGGTTCTGACTTTGCCATCGACCGCGGGCGCGGTGCATGTAATAGCCGAAGGTCAGTACGCGCTGGGCCATCCGCAAGTCACGTTCACCGAGACGGCGCAATAAACTCCAAATGGAGGGGCGGACGCCTTCGTCCGCCCCGGCCCAGCGGTATCGGGCCGTGGCTGCCCTGCGGCCGCCAGTGCTAGCGCGCGAGCCGGAGCGGCTCCCGTTTGTCGTTTCCGCCCAATTCGCGCATAATCACCGCATCAGCAAGACAGCGACAATTCGCAAGCCTTCCGCGCGATCAAAAGCTCCCGCCGCGCACCAACTTCAGCCGACTGACGTTCGCCTGGGCCGCATCGTCCGCCTGCTGATGGAGCACGCGACCGTCGTCGTGAGCGGCACCAAGATCGCCGAGGAAATTTCTTCCAGCCGGTCCGAAGTCTGGCGGTTGATTCAGCAACTGCGCGGCTTGGGTGTCGACGTCGCGGGCCATCCCGCAACTGGCTATCAACTGCGCTCGGTCCCTGATCTGCTGTTGCCTGACGTCCTGCGCTCGCTGCTACGCGGAACCATCTTCGACGCGCACCTGCATCACTTCTACAAAATAGGATCGACGAATACCGCAGCCATGGCCGCCGCGGCAGATGGCGCTCCCGAGGGCACCGTCTTTCTCGCCGAGGAGCAGACCGCCGGCCGCGGTCGCGGGGCGCACTCCTGGCAATCTCCGCGGTCAACGGGAATCTATTGCTCCTCCATTCTGCGACCGGCGCTGCCCCCGTCAGAGGTGCTGGTGCTTTCGCTGGCCGCCGGACTTGCTGTGCGCGCAGCGATTCAACAAGTGGACTCGCGCGTGAACGCAGACCTCAAGTGGCCCAACGATCTGCTCATCGACGGCAAAAAAGTTTGCGGCATTCTGACCGAGATGAACGCCGAAGCCACGCGCGTTCGCTACATCGTTGTCGGCATCGGCCTCAATGTGAATCAGGCAAGCTTCCCCAAGGAATTGTCTGCGACGTCGCTGCGCCTCGTCACGGGAAGCGAATGGTCGCGCGTAGAGTTGGCGGCAGCTTTGTTAAAATCACTCGATCGCGAATATCGCCAGTTGCTGGAAGACGGGAACGCCCGCGAATCGATTCTGCAACGATTCGACGAAAGTTCTTCGTGGGTTCGGGGAAAGAATGTTCGGATCGAAGAGAACGATTCGTCCTTCGAGGGAACGACCGAAGGCCTCGATCCGCGCGGATTTCTGCTGGTCCGAACAACAAAGGGAATACAAACAGTTCTGAGCGGTACCGTCAGAGAACGCTGAAACCAGCAGACAGCCAGTGTTGTGTGGTTAGTGGTTAGCTAGGAGCTACGAGCTAGAAGCTTTCACCATGCTTTTCGTCCTCGATGTCGGCAACACGAACACGGTGCTTGGAGTCTTCGCTCGCGTGGCGAAGGCACGTCCCGGCAGTGATGTGAACGAACTTCCGCGCTACGAACACCTTCTTGCGAACTGGCGCGTTGCTACGTCCCGCACCAGTACCGTCGACGAATACGGAGTGCTATTCCGCAATTTGTTTTCGATGGCCGGTCTCGAGGCCACTGGCATTCACGGCATCGTGATTTCGTCGGTCGTCCCGCCGCTTGATCCAGTGTTGCGGCAGGTGTGCGAACGCTATTTTAATTTGCGTCCACTCTTCATTGAACCCGGCGTCAAGACCGGAATGCCCGTGCACTATGACAATCCGGCGGAGGTCGGCGCCGACCGTATCGTCAACGCCGTCGCGGCATTCGAGAAATACGGAGGCCCCTGCGTTGTCGTCGACTTCGGCACGGCCACGACCTTCGACTGCGTTTCGGCGAAAGGCGAATACCTCGGCGGCGTCATCTGCCCCGGCATCGGCATCTCGGCGGACGCGCTCTTCGAGCGAACAGCCCGCCTTCCCCGCGTTGAGATTCGCAAACCTGCACGCGTCATCGGGTCGAACACGGTCGGTAGCCTGCAGTCCGGTCTTTATTACGGATACCTCGGCCTGGTCGACGGCATCCTCGAGCTGCTGCTCTCCGAATTGGGACAAGACACGCGCGTGCTCGCGACCGGCGGCCTCGGCCCCATGATCGGCACGGGCTCGAAGTACATCAAGAACGTGGACGACTTCCTCACCCTCGAAGGACTCCGCATCATCTGGGAGCGGAATGCCTCGGCTCGCAAGGATACGGCCACCGGGAAGGCCGCGCCCAAACAGGATCCGAAGGCGCAGTCGAAGCCCACTCAGCCAAAAGCGAAGAATGGCAACGGCGCTCCGGCGTCGCGTTCTGTCCGCTAACCCGCCGTGGAAAACTACTTCAGCTATTTCACCGAAATTGAAGAACGCTTTCTGCAGCGACGCGGCGGTGGCCTGCTGCTGTCGACCCTCGACTGGGTTCTGATCGAAACCTGGAAGGATGCGGGTATTCCACTCGCAGCCGTGTTGCGAGGCATCGACGAAGCATTCGACAGCTACGAGCGCCGCCCATCGAAGACCAAGAAGGTGAACGGCCTGGCATACTGCTCGCAGTTGGTGCTGGCCGCGGCGGAAGACATGAAAGAGGCCGCCGTCGGTGCGGCAAGCGCAGAATCGGACATTACCCTCCAAACCCCGTGCCAGGCAAGGATTCGAGCCCGAAGTGGTCGCGCCCTTCCTGCGCCGCAATGCGGACTTGCTCGAAGCCGCGAAGCTGCCGCAAGGAAGTGGCATCTCGATGCAGTCCATCGCGCTCGACACCGCCAACACTTTGCGCGACCTGGCCAGCCAGATCGAAGCGAAACCCTCAGCGCGTCTGGAAGATCTGGAACTCCGCCTCACGGTGATGGAAGAGAAACTCTTTGCGGCTCTGCTCGCCTCCACGCCGGATGAGGAGATCGTCACCGTCCGCGCGGACGCCGACCGCGATCTCGCTCCCTACCGACGCAAAATGTCCGGCGTGCAGATCGATCAACTGCAGAAGCAATATATCCACAAACGCCTGCTCGAAAAATACGCCCTGCCGCGCCTCAGCTTGTTTTACATGTAATCAGCGTCATTAATAGAAAACAAGGCGCGATTTTACTCGCGCAAAACGATTCGTATCAGGGCACTGCTTCAGCCGTGCCGTGGCCAAAGGCAAAACTCCCGCCGGCTTTAGCCGCTGAGGTACGCTATACACTCGACCGTGACCCACTCATTCGACGCACTGATTCTCGGCGGAGGCGCAGCAGGCCTGATGTGCGCCATCGAAGCCGGCAAGCGCGGACGCCGCGTCGCCGTCCTTGATCATGCTGACCGCCTGGGCAAAAAGATCCTCATCTCCGGCGGCGGCCGCTGCAATTTCACCAATCTTCACTGTCAACCTGAAAACTTCCTCTCGTCCAACCCGCATTTTGCCAAGTCGGCGTTGGCTCGCTACACGCCCGCCGACTTCATCGCGCTAGTCGAGAAGCATCACCTTCCATATCACGAGAAAACACTGGGACAACTATTCTGCGATCGCTCCGCCCGCGACATCCTGCAGATGCTCGAAGAAGAATGCCGCGCAGCTGGCGTCAGTATCTTTCTCAGCGCGAAGATTCAGCAGGTGACGCGAGCGACCGAATTCATCGTGCGCACGCGCGACGCCGAGTTCCGCTCTCCCGCGCTGGTCGTCGCCACCGGAGGCCTCTCGATTCCAAAGATCGGCGCGACGTCTTTCGGCTACGACCTCGCGCGTCAGTTCGGACTCAACATTCGCGAGCCATGGCCGGGCCTCGTGCCGCTCGTGCTGGACTCTCGAGACCGCTCTCAATACTGCGATCTCACGGGCGTCTCCGCCGATGTGATCGCCTCGTGCAACGACCGGCACTTTCGCGAGAAGATGCTGATCACGCATCGCGGGCTGAGTGGTCCCGCCATCCTACAAATCTCGTCCTACTGGCAAAAGCCGCAGGAGATCGCCATCGACCTCGCTCCCGGCAGTGACGTAACCGCAGCCTTTCGCGATCCGAAGACTCCGCGAACATTGACGGCCCTGCGATCAGAGCTCCGCAAGACCCTGCCCACTCGCCTTGCCGATCGCTGGATCGATCAGCATGCACCCGCTGCGTGGACCAACTCCGCCCTCGCCGATTTCGAGCGGCAAGCACACGAATGGATCATCATTCCCGCAGGCACAGAAGGCTATGAGAAAGCCGAGGTCACCGCCGGCGGCGTCGACACCGACGAGCTCTCTGCCAAGACCATGGAAAGTCGTAAGGTTCCGGGCCTGTTCTTCATCGGCGAAGTCGTCGACGTTACCGGCCACCTCGGCGGATTCAATTTCCAGTGGGCCTGGTCCTCCGGCGCAGCCGCCGGAAGAGCGCTGTGACTTGTCGGTTAGAATCACTTCTTGCTCCTCACAATCGAAAAGCTGATCTACGGTGGCGACGGCCTGTCCCATTTGCCTGCCGACGATAAAGGACGCGGGAAGGCCGTATTCGTCCCGGCCGTCCTCGCCGCAGAAGAAATCGAAGCCGCACTCACCGAGCAGAAATCCGGCTTCGCTCGCGCGAAGGCCAACGCGATCCTCGAGCCTTCCCCGCATCGCATTCAACCCGGCTGCCAGTACTTCGAACGCTGCGGAGGATGCCACTACCAGCACGCCAGCTATGAACATCAACTCGAGATCAAGAAAGAAATTCTGCGCGAAAGCCTCCGCCGTACCGCCAAGCTGGAATTGCCCGGAGAGATCGAAGTTCATCCCTCGCCGCCGTGGAACTATCGCAACCGCTCGCGCCTGCAAGTGCAAACGAAGCCTGCCTTCGCCGCCGGATATTTCAAACTCGCTTCGCACGAATTGCTCGCCGTCGAAGAATGCCCGATCAGTTCACCACTGATTAACCGCGGAATCACGTCGCTGTGGCAGAGTGGACGCACGGACAAGATTCCCGAAGGCGTGCGGGAAGTCGAGTTCTTCGCCAATGCCGATGACACCCAGTTGCTGGTGGAGGTCCACTGCGCCGGGATAGCTCGCCGCGCCGCAGTGCGCGCGTGGGCCGAAGAATTTCAGCGGCTCGCTCCCCGAAATCGCTGGCGTCGTGGCGTTCCGTGAGCCGAATCCCGGCGATCGCAAGGCTGGCGCGCAGGAGATTCTCGTCACGGCCGGCGCCTCGCATCTGACCTATCAGACTGTGCGGGCGGCATACCGCGTCAGTGCAGGTTCCTTTTTTCAGACCAACCGCCATCTGACGGACGAACTGGTGAGAATCGTCACCAAGGACCAATCCGGGAAACTTGCGCTTGACCTCTACGCCGGCGTTGGACTGTTTTCCACAGCCCTGGCCGGTGACTTTCATCACATCGTTTCTGTTGAGTCGTCACAGACATCCACAGCCGATCTTGCCTACAATCAGTCCTCGAATGGAGAAGTGGTCCAGGCCTCAACGGAGCAGTACCTGGCACGTGCAGAAAATTCGGGGCGAGTCGGGAAGGGTGCAGTCCTCCCTCATATCATTCATAAGCCCGACCTGGCGGTGGTGGACCCGCCCCGAAGCGGCCTGGGAGAACGCGTGGCGCGATTATTGACGACCTTGGGCGCGCCACGCGTTGCTTATGTCTCCTGCGATCCGGTCACCCTGGCGCGCGATCTGGTCCCATTCCTCGCCGGAGGTTACCGGGTCGAGCAGGTGCATTTGGTGGACTTGTTCCCGCAAACCTATCACCTGGAAAGCGTCGTGCACCTCGTGCGGGACGCTTCGTAGAAGGCTAGCGGATCGGGAGCAGTGAGGGCACTTTGTTTTCGCCAAGCCGTTTCGGTCGGCGTCCTCCCGAAGGCCCGCGCTTTTTCCAGCGGACCGAAGGATCTTGCGCAGCCCTCGTTGCTTCCGCGTTCAAGCTGAGCCATACCCCGAACAACTCTTCGGCTGAATCATCCGCCGCATGACCCCATCCCCTCCTCAGATATCGCCGCCCGTCTTCCGCCTCAAGGCGCCGCGCCAGCCGATGCTTTGGGCGGCCATTTTCTACTCCTGCGGAATCGTCGCCGGCGTCTACGCCTGGCGCCCCACGCTATGGTGGATCGTCGCCGCCGCGGCTTTCGCATGCGCCGCAGCTTATTTCGCCATGCGGCGCTCGCATTTGGGATGGGCCATAGCCTTGGGAGCCCTCTTTCTAGCTGGCGCGCTGCACCTTCAAACGCGCGACGCCGCAACTCACCTCGACACCAGCATTCAACCTTATGCTGACCGGCAGGATCTCCAAGTCATCGCCCACGTCACGCGCGACGGACGCCTGCAAGCCGGAGGATTCAACGAAATCCGTCAGACGGTCGATCTCGAGACCGAACAGATTCAAACCGCGACTGGCCAGATTGCTTCAGTTCACTCGGGTATCCGCCTCGCCATTTACAGCCCCCGCCCGAACAGCGCGTCGCCGGAAGATTCCGATTCCGGCTCTTCCAGCATCCGCAGTCGCTCTCATGCCAGTCTTCAAGTACGGCGATCGCCTCCGCTTCTCGGCCAAGCTTAAGCTGCCGCACAACTTTCGCAATCCCGGAGCCTTCGACTACCAGGGCTATCTCGCCGATCACGGCATCGCCGCGCTGGGCTCAGCCAAAATAGAAAATGTCCAACTGCTGCCCGGTTTCTCCGGCAGTCGGATCGCCTTCTGGCGCAGCCGCCTCCATCGCGGGATCGTTGCCAAGGTCCACGAACTCTGGCATCCGCGCGAAGCCGCGTTGCTTGACGCGATGCTCATCGGCGAAGAGGCCTTCATCGATCGCGACACCCGCGCCGACTTCCAACGCTCCGGCACCTATCACGTCCTCGTTGTCTCCGGGATGAACGTCACCATCCTCGCGTTCGTTGTGTTCTGGACGCTGCGGCGTCTCCGCGTCAGCGATATCCCGGCAACGCTGCTGACGGTAGCGTTTTGCGTGGCCTACGCCTTCATCACTGAGGTCGGCGCTCCCGTTTGGCGAGCCACTCTCATGTGCGCCGTCTACCTCGGCACGCGTCTGCTCTATCGCGACCGTGCGATGGTCAATGCCGTAGGCGCGGCCGCGCTGGGATTGTTGGTCTTCGATCCCCGGCAACTCTTCACGGCGAGCTTCCAGATGACATTCGTCTGCGTGCTCATCGTCGCGGCGATCGGCATTCCAATTCTGCAGCGTACCTCTCAACTTCAGAAGCAGGCACTCGCCAACTGGGACTCACCCGACTACGCCGCTCTTCTGCCGCCGCGCGTGGCGCAGTTCCGTGTGGACCTGCAATTCCTCTCCTCTCGCTTTGCGCTTTTCATAGGTGAAACCTGGGCGCGCCGCCTCGTCCGCGGCGCAACCGCCTTCGGTCTGGCTGCGTGGGAACTGCTCTTCATCTCCGCCGTCATGCAGATGGGCCTAGCATTGCCGATGGCCTATTACTTTCACCGCGCTACGACAATCGGTCTGCCCTCCAACTTAGTCGTCGTTCCATTGACCCAGTTGATGATGCCCGCCGCCTTAGCCGCGCTTGCCCTGGGATATATCTCGCCGTGGCTGGCCAAAGCTCCCGTTCTGCTCACTACCTTCGCGCTCAACGGAATCACTGGCACCGTGCACGGACTAGGCGCGCTCCGCCTGGCCGACCTCCGCGTCCCCATGCCATCGCTTGTAATGATTGCACTTGCTTCTGCCGCGCTCGGACTCGCGATGTGGTCCGCACGCCATCGAGTAGTTCTTGCCTCAATTGGCCTCGCAGCCGTACTCGTCGCATCTTTGCTTCTCGCATTCACTCCCGCGAAGCTGCGCATTCGTCCCGGAGTGCTTGAGATGACTTCCATCGACGTCGGCGAGGGCGACTCAACTCTCCTCGTCACGCCTCAAGGTAAGACGCTGCTGATCGACGCCGGAGGCCCCATCGGCCCCGGCGGCTCGCAACTCGACTTCGGCGAAGATGTCGTCTCGCCCTATCTCTGGACGCGCGGCATCTCGCGACTCGACGCCGTCGCCATCACTCACGGCCACTCCGATCACATCGGCGGCATGATCGCCGTGCTCAAGAATTTTCGCCCGAAGGAATTATGGGTAGGCCTGCTACCGCCGAGTCAGGCGTTAGAGAATGTGATATGGACCGCCCAATCTCTTGGCGTCAAGGTCGTGCGTCGCTGGGAGGGAGACGAATTCGATCTCGGCGGAACGCAAGTCAGCGTACTTTTCCCGCCGCGCGACTGGTTCGTCGGCTCCGGGCCGCAAAATAATGATTCGCTCGTGCTGCGCGTGACTTACGGAGAGTCTTCTATCCTGCTCGAAGGTGATGCGGAAAAGCAGGTCGAGCGCCGCATCGCGGCGCTGCATCATCCCAGCGCCAGCTTGATCAAGGTGGGCCATCACGGCAGCGCCAACGCGACCACACCGGAACTCATGGCTTCGGCGAAACCAAAATTCGCCATCATTTCTGTGGGATTAAACAATACTTTCGGCCTGCCGCGTTCCGAAGTTCTGGGCCGCCTGGCAGAGGCTGGAGCCCGCGTCTATCGCACCGATGTGGATGGAGCCGTCACCTTCTACCTCGACGGCCATACGGTCACGCCTTCGGTGGCGGCTCTTCAATAATTTCGATCTCGGCGGTTTCGTCATCGTCCGAGGGCGATTGCCGATAGTCGGCAATCAGTTTCTTCGCCGCCTCTGCATCTTCCTCCCGCACCAGGATCAGCATCCCGCCGAGCCCAGGGAAAGCGTCTTGCAGGAGAGACGCCGAAGTCAGATCGCTGTCGATGCCTGCCGAATCGAGGAGTCCCTTGACCACCATCGCCTCCGATTCCTGCTCGGAATCGAACACCTTCACCAGCTTCTCGTTAGGATCAGGTCTAGGCTGCGAGTCCAACGGTTTCACAGGTTCCGCCATGGCATCTCCAGTTCTGGAGTCGGCGAGGACTGCCCGAATCCAACTCCCACAGTAACTGAATTCTACCTCACTGGCGTCGGGTGCCCCATTTCTTGCGCGCTCTTTGCGCGAGAAGTGGGGGATTTTTCTCCTTCCGTGAAATTTCCTGTCTGACGTACGCCCTACGAATACGAAACGCCACCATCGTGTAGTTTGCTTTCTTCCCCAACTCAGGCACAATGCCGCTAACCAAGTCGCAACGCCGCGCCGCCTTGCGACATCAAAAGCTGTGGGACAAAAGGGGACGCCATGAATTTTCCTCAGCAAGCCGAACCGGACCCGAGCTATCCGTTAGCAGAGGAGGAATCGCAGCGTGAGCGCGAAGAAGAGGCTCGCAAAATCCGCCGCCTGCAACTGATGATCAGCATGGTGATGTCAGTCATCGGCCAGGATCCCAGCCTCACCGTAGAGGAAGCCTCAGAGCTGGCCGCCGGCGCCAAGCGCGCCGCCCTCGCCATGTTCCCCGACAAGGAACTGGCCTACGACCTGCTCTACAAGCCGCGCCTGCAGAGATTGATGAAGGAACGATTCAGACTGCAGTAGGAAACTTCCGAATCCAAGAGCGTTACACACCTACTCATCCACCACGCTATTCCTGAGCGTCCCCACGCCTTCCACGCTAATCTCCACCACATCCCCCGCGACCACCGGCCCGACACCAGCGGGCGTCCCCGACGGAATCAAATCCCCGGGAAACAAAGTCATCGCCTGCGCAATATGCCGGATGACCACGTCCAGCGCAAAGATAAAATCCCGGGTGTTCCCGTCCTGCTTAATCTCCCCATTCACACGCGTCTGCACGCCGACACCCTTCCACGGATCAATCTCATCCGTCACCACCGGCCCGACCGGGCAGAATGTGTCGAAGCCCTTGGCGCGGCTCCACTGGCCGTCTTTGTTTTGCAGATCGCGCGCTGTGACGTCATTCACGCACGTATAGCCGAGGATGTACTGGCGAATGTCCGTATCCGCCGCTGGCTGATAGCAAGTCTTCCCAATCACGACGCCCAGTTCGCCCTCGTAATCCACGCGCTCCGATATCCTTGGGCGACGCACAACGCCCCCCGGCGACAGCAAGGCCGACGTAGCTTTTAGAAAAATCAACGGCTCTGTCGGAACGTCGTGCCCGAGTTCGGCCGCATGCTCCCGATAATTGCGGCCCACGCAGACGATCTTCGACGGCCGCACCGGAGGCAGCAGCGCGGCTTCCGCCAGCGGAATGGCTTCGATCCTGCGCGTGCGCAAGCTCTCCATGTCGCCGTCTGCTTCTTCGGGAGGCGTGAGCAGGAGTCGCACAATCGCCTCGCGCCCGGCAACGGATTCGACCAGCCCGTACTGCGGCTGGCCATTGAATTGAAATCGGCAGTATTTCATGTGAATCTATCTAACCATATCTTCGGAAGTTGAGGCGAAACCAAGCCGAAATATTTTCAGCCCCACCGCTCACGGCACCGTTTCCCCTGCCTCTTCCGAACGGGCACTCTCATTCCCGCGGACATCGACCGCCGAGACCGAATAAAGATAATGCTTCCCCGACACCACGGAAGTATCGCGATAGGCGGGCGTCTTCACCAATTCCGCATTGATCTTCACCGGCGCAGAACCCTCTTCGCGTCGATAAACGTTGTACCCATCCAGATCGACATCGGTCACCGGAGCCCATATCAAATCGATAAAAGCCTTCTGCCCCGGCCCCGAAAAAACCGCTTGCAGGCCTGAAGGAATTGTCGGCGGAAATACATCGTGAGCAAACACCTTGACCTCGGGCGAGTCGTCGCCCTCGACCACCACCTCAGGTTTGTCTTGCTGAGCGATCACCCTTACTGTTTCCGCGCGATACTCGTAGGTTTTCTCCCACTCAAAGTTTGTATCGGTGAAACTCAACTCGCGCTCACTCCCCGCTGGCATCTCGACGGCTAGCGTTTCCTGCTGGCTTCCCTCGAGTCGACGATAAACCCGGTAGACATACCGTAAAGGCGGCACCGCCAGACGAACATCGTTCGTCCACGTCAACACGATTCCACCACTCGTAACGCGCGCACCAAAATTCTGCGGCGGCGGCAGCGCACGAATCAAAGAGACTTGTACTTGATTCGAAAGCCCGGCCCCGCGTCCCTCCGCGTTAAGCACGTCGACCGCATACGTGATCGTAGCCGACGGATCATCGCTCTCACTTTGCGTGGGTAACGTGTCGGTGTACGAGCTGGTAGTCTTCTGTTTTGGCAACTTGGGAGCGGTCACAGGTGTCGGCGGCGCCGCCTTCCCTACCGGAGTTCCACATCGCGTTAACTGCGCTGCCAGGCCCCGGCATATCTGCGTTGACCCCAGGCTTCGAACCGTTTGCCGATCTGTTGTTACGCTGGGAACAGTCCACGTGAGCGTGACTCGATCACCCTTTCGCGAAGCGTGCAAGTCGGCAGGCGGTTTCGGCAACTCCAGCGAAGGAGGCTGCGGCGGCCCAATCGTCGCGCACGCCGTGAGCAGCAACGGCGCCGCGAGTGCCACCAATTTTCGGTTGAGCGGTTTCATGTGCAGAAGACTTCAGACTACCAGAACGCAAGTTCTCCCCGTCTCACTCAACCGAACGCGGTTTCAAACCAGCCCTTCGCAGAGTGCCGATCTCTCCATTCCCCATGACCCGCGGACTCCGGTATCCTGATGGTCTGTGCCTCGGGCCTGATTTCAAGAACCATCATTCTCGAATGAGAGTTTTCACTACATGACGGACCATCTAAAATCCGCGCCGGTCGCCTATCAGAACGAGCCGTTCCTCAACAGTCCCGACGGCCGCATTCTTCGCATCCTGGCTGAATATCAGGAGCCATTGGCGCGTTTTCGCCGCGAGCAAATTCAGGACACTGTCGTCTTCTTCGGCTCCGCCCGCTTTCAAGGCAGCAAAGACGCCGCGAAGAACATGGCCACGGTCAAAGAGAATCACGCCGCCAGCCCGGCCGTGCAGCTTGAGAAGGATCTAAAGCGCGCGCAGGCCAGCGTCGATATGGCCCGCTACTACGAAGACGCGCGCCGCCTCGCCCACATGCTGACCAAGTGGTCGATCCAGATTCCCGCGCGCCGCCGCCGTTTCGTCGTCACCACCGGCGGAGGCCCCGGCATCATGGAAGCCGCCAACCTCGGCGCCCACGAAGCCGGAGGCAAGTCCATCGGCCTGAATATTCAGCTTCCCTTTGAGCAATATCCAAACCAGTACATCACTCCGTCGCTCAACTTCCAGTTTCATTACTTCTTCATGAGGAAATTCTGGTTCGCTTATCTCGCCAAGGGACTCGTCATCTTTCCCGGCGGATTCGGCACCATGGACGAGCTCTTCGAGATCCTTACACTCGCCCAAACCGACAAACTGGCGAAGAAAATTCTGGTGGTGATTTATGGCAGCGAGTACTGGAACAAAATTCTGAACTTCCAAGCATTCGTCGATGCGGGAACGGTCGCACAGGAGGATCTCGACCAGTTCAAGTTCGTCGATAATCCCGAAGACGCCTTCGAATTCCTCCGCGATGGCCTAACGAAATATCACCTAGGCGGCACTCCGAAAAAGCAAGGCGATGTCTTGCCGGAGATCGCAAAGACCAGACCGTAAGTTTTCCTTCGGGAACCTTCGTGGCCTTAGTGGTGATCGCCTTTGTAGTTTTTAATTCCTTCGCGACGACCTGAGACCTGATGTCTGAGACCTGCCTTCTCTACTACATCACCGACCGAACAGCATTCGCCGGCGACGAACCCACCCGCCAGCGGCGCTTGCTCGAAAAAATCTCCGAGGTCGCGGCCGCCGGAGTCGACTACATCCAGCTCCGTGAAAAAGATCTCCCTGCGCGCGATCTGGAACTGCTGGCGAGAGAAGCGATGGCCATGCTTACGACCCTGAGAACTGAGAACCGAGAACTGAGAACTGCTCTCCTAATCAACTCGCGCACAGACGTCGCGATCGCCGTGCAGGCCGACGGAGTCCACCTTCGCAGCAACGACGTCGCGCCGCAAGAAGTAAAAGCACTGTGGACAAACTGTGGGGCCGATTCATGTGGGGCGGGCACTCATGCCCGCCAACTCTCACCACAAGTTCCACTGATCGCAGTGTCCTGTCATACGCCGCAAGAAGTAGCCCAAGCCGCCGAAAACGGCGCAACCTTCGCCGTCTTCGCCCCGGTGTTCGAAAAAGGAGACGCGCACCCGACAGGACTTGCGGCCCTAAAACAAGCGTGCCAATCCAACATCCCAGTCCTCGCCCTGGGCGGAGTCACGCTGGAAAACGCCCGCTCCTGCCTCGAAGCCGGAGCCGCCGGCATTGCCGCCGTCCGCCTCTTCCAGGAAAACGAAGTTTCAGCGGTTGTAAGAAAGCTTCGCCAGAACATTTAGACTTTATCCCAGCCGAAAAGTAGCGGTAACCGCATGACGCTCACTCCCGCACATTCGAAAACGACGCCCCTCGTGATCGAACCTGCACTCGTTCAAATTCAAGAAGGCTCGTTCCTGATGGGCTCCGACTCCGGCCAGGACTGCGAGCATCCCGTCCACCGCGTGTGGATCGACGCTTTCCTGTTAGCCGCGACGCAAGTCACGAATGCGGAATACGCACGCTTTCTCCGCGCGGCTGGCGCAACCCCGCCCCGGTTCTGGCAAGACCCAAATTTCAATCATCCGCAGCAACCGGTCGCTGGACCTTCCTGGCACGAAGCCGCCCAGTACTGCGAATGGCTGAGCGAGCAAACGGGCCGACGCTACCGCCTCCCCACAGAAGCAGAGTGGGAGCGCGCTGCCCGTGGTGGACTAGAGCAAAAACAATTCCCCTGGGGCGAAGACCCGCCGCAATCTCTTCCCGACTACTCCAAACGCTGGCAAACCGCTCCCGAACCCGTCGCTCGCTACGCCCCGAACGCTTTCGGCCTCTACGACATTTGCGACAACGTCCACGAATGGTGCAGCGATTGGTACGACCCGAACTATTACGCTGCCTCGCCCGACCACAATCCGCGCGGCCCCGAGCAAAGCCCCATGAAACCGCAGCGCAAATCATCCCGCGGAGGCTCCTGGCGCCACCACATCAAAGTCGCCCGCTGCTCTGCCCGCTCCAGCATTCCCCCAGAATTCCAATACGCCGACTACGGGTTCCGAGTCGCTTGCGATTGAGCGATACCAATTGAGTAATTGTGTAATTGTGTAATTTGGTAATTGTGTAATTTAGAATCCTTCCGCAACAGGTTTTCAATTACACAATTACCAAATTTCCCAATTACTCAATTCTCTATGTTCCGCAGCGACCTTCTCAAAAACAAACGCATACTCATCACCGGCGGCGGCACCGGCCTGGGCAAAGGCATGGCCGCGCGTTTCCTCGAACTCGGAGCCACGGTCCACATCTGCGGCCGCCGCGAAGATGTCCTCGAACAAACTGCCGCTGAACTGTCGCCCGCAGGCCGCATCCATGCCATCCCCTGCGACGTTCGCAACCTCGATGCCGTCGACGCGATGATCGAATCGATTTGGAGTGAAGCCCCGCTCGACATCCTCGTCAACAACGCCGCCGGAAACTTCATCGCCCGCACCGAAGAGCTTTCCCCCGGCGCGTGGAACTCCGTCATCGGCATCGTGCTCATGGGCACGCTGAACTGCACCATGGCTTGCGGACGCCGCTGGCTTGCCGCCAAACATTCCGGAACCGTCCTCAGCATCTCCGCAACATACGCGCCTGTAGGCTCGGCCTATGTCGTTCCGTCCGCAGTGTCGAAAGCTGGAGTCGAGGCGCTCACGCGCAGTCTCGCCGTCGAATGGGGCAATCGCGGCATTCGCATGAACGCGATCGCTCCCGGCCCGATTCCCACACAAGGCGCGTTCTCCCGCGTCCTGCCGCATCCCGGACTCGAAGCCGTCGCGCTCGATCGCAACCCGCTCCACCGCTTCGGCACCGTCGAGGAACTCTCGAATCTAGCCGCGTTTCTGGTGAGCGACGGATCGGGTTACATCAACGGCGAAGTCATCCGAATGGACGGCGGCGAGTTCCTGCAAGGCGCCGGCGAATTCAGCAATCTTGGTCGGGTTCTGAAAGAAGAAGACTGGCAGGCGATCAAGCCGAAGAAGTCCCGTTCATAGACCGCATGGGATACACGAGGCGAAAAATCCGCAGCATCAATTTTTCATTCTTTCCTGGCCAGTCATCGTTTTTGCCGGATGGGCGCTCGTCTGCGCCTGGTTTGGCTGGCCCCGCGGATTCCGCGCCGGCAGCACGGCTGGCTTCTGTCTCTTTGCAGTCGCGGCGCTGTTCTTCATGGCCTTTCCGATCATTTGGGCCCGCCTCCCGGAGAAACATCCGGTGAATCACGAACTCGCCCGCTACGGTAACTTCTCCGAAATTTCCAAGCGCCTCGATGCCGAAATGGCGGAGCACGTCGAAGTCCTCGGCCCGTTTCGCTTCACCGCATCGTTCCTTGTGTACGAGTCAGGCCACGAATTCCAAATGGTTCCCTTTAGTCAAATCGTCTTCGCGGAAATCGAACACGCCACGCCTGACGACCCGACCGCAATCGTTGTGCATACACGAAAGCGCCGCCACTACCAGTGGTATCGAACCTGGCTGCAAGGAGTTTTCGATCCCGAGAGAGTCCTGGACAAGATTCTTGCGAGCGCACACCTGGACGACCCAGATTCCTCTGTGTCCGATGTGGTGTAAGTTTCGAGTTTTCTACCGCTGGTCTTTCGATGGCATCACGATCGCCTTGAGCAACAGGTTCACCAGGCTGAGCACGATCGCGCCGATGAACGCCGCGAGGAACCCGCGCACCTGAAATCCTGGCACGACGGCCGACGCCAGTTCCAGCATCAGCGCGTTGATCACCAACCAGAACAGTCCCAATGTCACAAGCGTGAGCGGGAAGGTAAGAATTTTGAGCAGGAGACCAAGCGTCGCGTTGATGAACCCGATCGCCAGCGCCGCAATCAACGCCGCCACCGCGCCGTTCACGTGCACGCCCGGTACCACCTGCGCCACAACCCACACCGCAAGCGCGCTCAACACCCAATTCAGAAGCAGCCGCATGGGATTCTCCTCCAAAGAGAGACTATAGGCTCAGTCTAAACGTCTTGTCATTCCCAGAGCAGCCGGAGCGAACGCGACGGCAGCCGACGAATCTGCCGTTACCTGTCCCCCGGTCACACCTCCCGCAAGAAAATTAACCGGCATTCGCCGTTCCCCGCGCCGGGTGCGTTAGACTATGCAATTCGATTTCAAGGAGGATTCCCATGCCCGACCCCGCACTCAGCGGATCAGAATTCAAAAAGCAACTGCGCGCAGGACAGCCCGAAGATGGGCCTGTTTCTCAACGCCCACAGTCCCACCGTCGCCGAGCAACTCGCCCACAGCGGATACGACTGGCTCCTTGTCGACACGCAACACGGCCCCATGGGCTACGAAAAGCTCTCTGCCATGCTGAGCGGCATCTCGAACGGCGGCGCGAAGTCTCTCGTCCGCGTCGGCGGATACGCCGACCGCCCCGGCATTCAGCAAGCCCTCGACATGGGCGCGGACGGCGTTCTCATTCCTTACATCAACACGGCCGCCGAAGCCCGCGAAGCTATCAGTTGTGCGAAATATCCCACGGTCGGCACGCGCTCCGTCTACTTCCCGCAGCGCAGCATGAATAAAGCCGGACTCCTCGGCTACGCGGGAAACTGGAATAACGAAGGCATCGTCGCGCTGCAAGTCGAGACCGCGTCATGTATCGAGAACATCGCCGAAATCGCCGCCGTCCCGGGCGTCGACATCCTCTTCCTCGGCCAGAATGATCTCTGCATGTCGATGGGCCTCTACGAAAAATACAAGTTCCCCGACATGTACACGTCGCCCGAACTCGACGCCGCCACGAAGAAATTAATCGACCACGCCCGCAAGAACAACGTCATCCTCGGACTCTTTCTGTTCGGCACAAGCCGCGTCGGCGAATTCCTCGAAAAGGGATTTACCTTCATAAGCATCGGCAACGACCTGCACCACGTCCTGACCCAAGCCGGAGCCTACGTAGGCGACATGGAAAAAATCGCCGCAGAAAAAGGCAAATCCTGGAAGCGCCGCTCGACGGCGCTGTTCTAAAAATCAGAAGGGAAAGGGTGCCCCATTTCTCGCGCATTCTCTGCGCGAGAAGTGGGGCTTTTGCCGTGGCCTTCCCCTGTGTTCCTCAGTGGCCCCCGTGGTGAAAGTCTTGCATTATTCCGCGGAACTTTCCCCTCTGACCAAACGTACAATCAATCAGAGGAGGTCTCATGTTCACATTCCTACTCTGGTGCATACTCTTCGTCTTCTGCTGGCCGCTGGCCCTGCTGGCGTTGATCGCCTATCCCTTCGTCTGGCTGCTCCTGCTGCCATTCCGAATCGTAGGCGTCGCGGTCCACGGAGTGCTGGAGGTCGTCTTCCTGGCAATCACGCTGCCGTTCCGCCTTTTGGCCGCGCCCTTCCGGATTTGATTAAGCTTAGATTGTGTGGAGCGGGCACTCCTGCCCGCTTGCCTTTGACTTTGATTCTGAAGCCCGGCCAAGAAACTCTCTTCCCCGGCCTTGCATTAGAATCATCCTCGCCACCGAATCAACATGATCCTCACCGCTATCGAAACCCGCGTCCTCGGCGCTCTCATCGAGAAGGACATCACCACTCCCGACTATTACCCACTCTCTCTGAACGCCCTGGTCAACGCCTGCAACCAAAAGAATAATCGTGACCCGGTGATGACCCTCGACGAATCATCCGTCCGCGACGCCCTCGCCTCACTCCAGGAGAAGCGCATGGCCGGACCCGCCAGCGGAGCCGACAGCCGCGTCACAAAATTCGAACACCGCCTGCAGGAAGTCTTCAACTTCGACCGCCGCGAAACCGCTATCGTCTGCGTGCTCCTTCTCCGCGGACCGCAAACTCCCGGCGAACTCCGCAGCCGCACCGACCGCATGTATCACTTCGAAGCCCTCGAAGATGTAGTCTCCACACTAGACCGCCTCGCCCAGCGCGAGCCCCCGTTGGCCAGAATTCTCCCAAGACAACCGGGTACGAAGGAATCACGCTACATGCACCTGTTCTCCGGCGAACCTGCGATCGACGCCGGAAGTATAGATGTGGCGCGGGCGCCCGCGTCTGCCGGCACAAACTCAGCAGCTGACCGTCTAGCCGCGTTGGAAGCAGAAGTTTCAACCCTGCGCCAAGAACTCTCCGAGGTCCAACAGCAACTAGCCGCCTTCCGCAAGCAATTCGAATAGTGAACTGTGTCTCCTTCGTGCACCTTAGTGTCCTTCGTGGTTTCCGCCTTTGACTTCCTTCGTTGACCATTCCCCGAATCGTCCATCCCCCAGCCGTCAAAAACTTTCATCCATCACCAGCCCCACTGTTGGTGTAGCCTAATTCACAGCGCTACCGACTCAGGAGGACTTCATGCATCGCCGCCAATTCCTGATCCGCTCCGCAACAGCCGCCGGAGCCGTCTGGCTCAGCTCCAAAGCAATTTTCACCGCGCTCGCGAACACCACTCTCTCCGGCAAGTTCGCCGCCTACGACACCGTGACACTTGGCAACACCGGCATCAAGACCAGCCGCCTGGCGATGGGCACGGGCACCGTCGGCTCCGGGCATCACTCGCATCAAACCGCGCTCGGCGTGAAAGGTCTCTCCGATCTCTTGCTGAATGGATACGACAAGGGCTTGCGCTTTTTCGATGCCGCCGACTCCTACGGCAGTCACCCTCACGTCGCCGAAGCTCTCAAGCACGTGCCGCGCGACAAGGTCACCGTACTCACGAAAACTTTTTCGCGCGACGCCGCCAGCGCTCGCGCCGATCTCGACCGCTTCCGCCGCGAGCTCGGCACCGACTATCTCGACATCTGCCTGATTCACTGCGTCACCGAAGCCGACTGGACCGATCGTTATCGCGGCGTCCTCGACGTGCTTTCAGAAGCGAAACAGAAGGGAATCATCCGCGCCCACGGATCTTCCTGCCACACGATCGAAGCCTTACGCACGGCAGCGAAGTCTCCGTGGGTAGAAATCGACCTCGCGCGCATCAACCCCGTCGGCGCGATCATGGACTCCGATCCCGCCACCGTGATTGGAGTGCTGAAAGAAATGAAAGCGGCAGGGAAGGCCGTCGTAGGCATGAAAATTCTGGGCCAGGGCGCTCTGCGCAACCGTCAGGACGAAGGCATCAAGTTCGCCCTCTCGAACGGCGTGCTCGACGCCTTCACCATCGGCGCCGAAAGCAAACAAGAACAAGAAGACCTGATCCGCCGCATCGCCGCCGCTTAAACAACTAGATACAAACGAGAAAAGAAAACCTGGGATGCCCCACGTCTCGCCGGTGTTGCGAGACATGGGAACTCTGATCCGAATATGGGGACAGCTGCCCTCGCTGTCCAGCAGTTTAGCGGCGATAAAAATCCGAAGGCAAGAATGCTCTCTACCCCTCCATCACCTTCAACTGCGAACTCACAATCAATCGCGCCTCGGTAGCCCGTTGCACATCGTCCGCCGTCAGCCCCGGCGCAACTTCCTCGAGCACCAGCCCCTCCCGAGTCACGCGGATGTAAGCCATCTCGGTCGCAATCGTATCCACCACGCGCACGCCCGTGAGCGGCAGCGTGCACCTCTTCAAAATCTTCGGAGCGCCTTCGCGCGTCGTATGCTCCATCGCCACCACCACGCGCCGCGCTCCCGCAACAAGATCCATCGCGCCACCCATGCCCTTCACCATCTTCCCCGGGATCATCCAATTCGCAATGCTCCCCGACTCGTCCACTTCCATCGCGCCCAGCACGCTCAAATCGATATGCCCGCCCCGGATCATCGCAAACGACTCCGCGCTCGAAAAATAGGCCGTTCCTGGCATCTCGCTGACCGTCTCTTTGCCGGCGTTGATCAGATCCGGATCCTCCGTCCCCTCGATCGGATACGGCCCAATCCCCAGCATCCCGTTCTCCGACTGCAGCGTGACCTCCATCCCCGCCGGCACATAATTCGCAATCAAAGTTGGCATTCCAATGCCGAGGTTTACATAGAACCCATCGCGCAGTTCCCGCGCAATCCTCTTCACAATCCGTTCGCGTTTATCAACATCTTTGCCAGGCTTGTTCATTTGCTCGCACCACCCCACCCATCTCTCATCACCCCAACCACTTGTCATCCTGAGCGAAGCGAAGGACCCCTGAACTGCCCGATTCCCTCAACAAATGTTGCAGGGAATTCTCACGGTGTTTTGGCTAAAAAACAACGCTAGACCTTTCTAACCGTTCTTCTCTCAATCCGTCGCTCGTACAACTCCCCCTGAAAGATCCTCTTCACATAAATCGAAGGAGTATGCACCGCGTCCCCGTCCAACTCGCCAACCTCAACCAGATGCTCGACCTCAGCGATCGTCACCTTCGCCGCCGTCGCCATCATCGGATTAAAATTCCGCGCCGTCTTCCGATAGATCAGATTCCCTTCGCGATCGCCCTTCCACGCCTTGATAAACGCAAAGTCCGCCGTGAGCCCGCGCTCCATCACGTAAGTCCGTCCATCAAACTCCCGCGTCTCTTTGCCTTCCGCAACGATCGTCCCTACGCCAGTCGGCGTATAAAACGCCGGAATTCCCGCGCCCCCCGCTCGAATCCGCTCCGAGAACGTCCCCTGCGGCACGAGATCAAGTTTGATCGTTCCCTTCAACACCATCTCCTCCAGCAACTTATTCTCGCCAACGTAAGTCCCAACGTGATGTACGATCTGCCCCGCCGCCAGCAGCAGCCCGTTCCCCACTCCATCGACGCCGACGTTATTACTGATCGTATTCAGATTCCGAGTGCCCTTGCGCACGAGCGCCCGTATCAGATTCTCCGGCATCCCGCATAGCCCGAAGCCGCCGATCATGATCGACGCCCCGTCAAACACGTCGCGAATGGCCTCATCCGCATTGGCCACAACTTTATTCATAGCGCAAAGGATTCTAAAGGGAAATTGAGTAATTGTGTAATTTGGTAATTGTGCAATTGAAATGCTCACACATCGCGCCGCTAAGATGTTCAATTACCTTAATTACCAAATTTCCCAATTACTCAATTTCGTCATTTCTTCTTTACTGGACTCTTCCTCAGCAAATGCGCCTGCTCAAACTCTTCCCCCAACTGCCGCGTGGCAAGATTTTCCCGGATGTGCGCCAGCCGCTGCTCCACCTTCCACAGCGCATCTTCCAGATTCTTCTTGTTGCTGATCGCGACATCGCGCCACATCGAATATGGACTCGCCGAAATCCGCGTCATCTCCTGCAACGCACGCCCGCCTGCGGAAAGCAGTGGGGCATCTGCGCCGAACTCTTCTACGAGCGCCGCGGCCAGCGCCGTCGAGATCATCTGCGGCAAATGGCTGATCCACGTGCACAAGCGGTCATGCTCATCGGCCTGCAACATCGCAATCCGCGCGCCGATCGCGTCAATCCATCCTGCAAACTCCGCGAACAATCCTTCGTTCAAATTCTGCCCAGGCAGCGGAGTCAGAAACCAGACTGCATTCTGAAACAAGTCGGCATCAGCGTAATCGACCCCGCTCATTTCCTTCCCCGCCATCGGATGCCCCGCCAGAAACCGCTTCCCCGCATTCTTTCCGAAGACTTTCACCGCCTGCTCGACGATCGCCGCCTTCGTGCTGCCCACATCCGTGAGCACGGCCTTCGCCGGAAGCACCAGGCCCAGGCGCTCGATCAGATCGACAATCGACAGCACCGGAGTCGCCAGCACCACCAACTGGCTTCCGTGCACCGCGTCCCCAGGATTCGCGGTCCCGCCGTCGATAGCGCCGCACATCCGCGCCTTCTCCAGCGCCGCCTCGCGATCGCACCCAATAATCCGTCCTGCAAACTTTTTCTTCCGGAGCGCCAGCCCCAGCGACCCGCCGATCAAGCCGGTCCCAATAATCGTGATTTGACGTATGGCCATGGTAAGAAAATGAAAACCGCGGAGGACACCGAGGACACGGAGGCTTCAAAAAGAAGTTACCGCAAGGCGCCCACTGTACCCACAATGACTGCCAGCACTCGTACGTTTCCCACTAATGTCCTCAGCGTACTCCGCGTCCTCTGCGGTTTTAATGCGCTAGATCCTTCTTCCGACCGCTGGCGCAATCATCCTCAGCTCATCCATGAGCTTCGCGAATTGCTCCGGAAACAGCGACTGCGCCCCATCGGACCATGCCTTGTTCGGATCGCAATGCACTTCGATCAGCAGCGCATCTGCTCCCGCCGCGACCGACGCTCGCGCCATCGGCGCAACTTTATCGCGCCTCCCCGTCCCGTGCGAAGGATCCGCAGTCATCGGCAAATGAGACAGCTTGTGAATAATCGGAATCGCAGAAATATCCATCGTGTTCCGCGTGTACGTCTCGAACGTGCGAATCCCGCGCTCGCACAGGATCACGTCGTAATTTCCACCCGACATGACGTACTCCGCCGAAAGCAGCAACTCCTCAAACGTCGCCGCGATCCCGCGCTTCAACAGCACCGGCTTGCGCACCTTACCCAATTCACGCAGCAGATTAAAATTCTGCATATTGCGCGCGCCGATCTGCAGAATGTCGACATACGGCAACATTAACGGAATCTGCGAAATCTCCATCACTTCGCTGATCACCAGCAGGTTGAATTTCTCACCAGCCTCTTTCAGCAACTTCAGCGCATCTTCGCCATGCCCCTGAAACGAATACGGAGAACTCCGCGGCTTGAACGCCCCGCCCCGCAGCACTTTTGCCCCGGCCTTCGAGACAGCTTCCGCAGTAGAAAAAATCTGCTCGCGGGTCTCCACCGAGCACGGTCCAGCCATCACCACAATCTCGTTTCCGCCAATGTCAATCCCATTCGCGAGCTTGACGGTCGTCCCCTCAGGACGAAAACTTCGCCCCGCCAACTTATACGGAGAACTGATGCGATGAACTTCCTGTACCCCCGGCAACAACTCCACGTTGCGGATGTCGAAATCAATCCCCGCCCCCACGGCCCCGAGCACCGTCATCTTTGCCCCGGTCGAGCGGTGCACCTCAAATCCGATCTTCACCAGGTGTTCGATCACCTGCTGAATCAACTGCTCGTCCGCACCTTCCTGCATCGCCACAATCATAAAAACTCAGCTCCTAGCTTCTAGCTCCTAGCTCTTAGCTTCTAGCTTTGAGCTTCGAGCCTCGAACACTTACGAGTTCATCCCCAAAAACAATATTTGTCATTCCGAGCGAAGCGAGGAACCTGCTGTTCCCCCGCCATGAGCACCGGAAATGTCACTATTCAACGCCGGGTTCAAAAAGCAGCTGAGAGCTGATAGCTGACCGCTGTCCTCAATCATTCACTTCCGAATCCAATTCCGTACCCGCTCCCGCCTCAGCCGCCGGCGCAATCTCTTCCTTCTGCACATTCCGCATCACGTCGATGATGCGCTCATAAATCCGCACCAGATCCCGCCCCGCCAGCGGCCCCCGATTCGCCGCCTGAACGTTCTCAAACACGACCCGCTCCCGGTCCGGCTCATAAATCGGCATCGAAGTATCGCGCTTGAGCTTTCCGATCGCCACCGCAGCCCGCGCCCGTTCGCTGATCAGTTCGACCAGCTTCCGGTCCAGCTCATCGATCTTTATCCGCCAGTCTTCGATGTCCATAAGCCTTAGCCGTCAGCGTTCACCTGTCAGCCTTCAGTAAGAATCCTGCACATAAACGTGATTGGGATGCCCCATGTCTCGCCTCTTTTGCGAGACGTGGGAATACCGGGTCCCATTTCCCGCGCGCCTTCTGCCGAGAGTGAGGACTTTGACTCTCATCTGAAAACACTCGCACCCGAAACTTGCGGATTCACCCGCAAGAGGCATCTCACAAACTCCCCGACAGCCGCCGCTTCCCGCCCGCGACTCTTCTCCACCGTCTCCACGATCGCGCTGCCCACTACAACCGCGTCCGCGAAAGAACCCACTTCCTCAAACTGCTCCGCCGTCGAAATCCCAAACCCCAACGCGATGGGAAGCTTAGTCACGCGCCGCAAGCGCTTCACCAACTTCCGCGCATCGTCCGCCAACTGCTGTCGCTGTCCCGTCACTCCGGTCCGCGACACCGCATACACAAATCCGCGCGACGCCTCCGCAATTTTGCGAAGCCGCTCATCCGGACTCGTCGGTGCCGCTAAAAACACGGGAGCTAGATCATGCTCCCGCATCGCCCGCAAGTATTCGCCCGCTTCTTCGACCGGCAGATCGGTCACCAGCGCTCCATCCACCCCCGCGGCCCGCGCAACCTTGCAGAACTTCTCCATCCCCATCCGCAATATCGGATTGAGATACGAAAACACAACCAGCCCCGTCGACTGCGCCCGTTCCCGCACCTCCGCGGCCAGCGTCAACACCTGCGCCAGCGAAGTTCCATGCTTCAGCGCGCGCTCGCTGGCCCGCTGGATCACCGGCCCGTCCGCCACCGGATCGCTGAACGGCACGCCCAACTCAATCACATCCGCGCCAGCCTCAATCGCCGCCAGAACAATCTCCCGCGTAGTCCCGAGATCCGGATCCCCGCACGTGACATACACGACCAGCGCCGGCGTCTTATGAAAAGTCAAAGGCATCAAGAACGCTTTCCTCTGTGCCCCTCTGTGTACCCTGTGGTGAAGGGTTTTGAATCTTAGTCCAACTTCAAATTTTCCCTCATAATCCCAATATCTTTATCCCCGCGCCCCGAAACATTCACAATCACGACATCGGATTTCTTCATGCGAGGAGCACGCTTCACCACTTCCGCGATCGCATGCGCCGACTCGAGCGCCGGAATAATTCCTTCGGTCCGCGCCAACAGAGTCGTAGCCTCCAGCGCCTCCGCATCCGACGCTGGCACATACTCCGCCCGCCCCGAATCGCGCAACGCCGCGTGCTCCGGCCCAATCGACGGATAATCCAGCCCCGCCGATACCGAATGCGTCAGCGCAATCTGCCCGCCCGAATCCTGCAGTACGTACGAATACGTCCCCTGCAGCACCCCCGGAGATCCTCCACGAAACCGCGCCGCATGATCGCCGAGCTTCTCACTGCGCCCGCCAGCCTCCACGCCGATCAGCTTCACTTTCTTGTCGTTCAGAAAATCGTAGAACGCTCCAATCGCGTTCGACCCGCCGCCCACGCACGCAATAATCGCCGCCGGCAACTTTCCCTCAGCCTTCAGAATCTGCGCGCGCGCCTCGCGCCCAATCACGCGATGGAAATCCCGCACCATCGTCGGATACGGATGCGCCCCCAACACACTTCCCAACAAATAATGTGTAGTCCGCACATTCGTGACCCAGTCGCGCATCGCCTCGTTGATCGCATCCTTCAGCGTCCGCGATCCCGACGAAACTCCGCGCACTTCGGCGCCCAGCAACCGCATGCGGAAGACATTCAACTCCTGCCGCCGCATGTCCTCGGTGCCCATGTACACCACGCATTCAAATCCCAGCAGCGCGCACACGGTGGCAGTCGCCACTCCGTGCTGCCCAGCGCCGGTCTCCGCGATCACGCGATGCTTCCCCATGCGTTCGACGAGCAACCCCTGGCCCAGGCAGTTATTGATCTTGTGTGCGCCCGTGTGCAGCAGATCTTCGCGCTTCAAATAAATCTTCGCGCCACCCAATTTCTTCGTCAGCCCCTGCGCAAAAAACAACGGCGTCGGACGTCCCGCATAAGTCCGCAGCAGCTCATCGAGTCTCTTCTGAAATTTCGGATCGCGCTTCGCCCGCGCATACTCGCGCTCCAGTTCATCGAGCGCAGCCATCAACGTCTCCGGCACATACCGCCCGCCGTAAACCCCAAACCGCCCCGGCTCGGTAGCGCGTTGGGTGCCCCATCCTTGTCGCGCCTTCTGCGACAGGGTGGGGATTTTGACATTTCCGGAGCGCCCCATTTCCCGCGCGTTGTGTGCGCGAGAAGTGGGGACTCTGACTTTCGTATTCCGCGGAACCGTAGCCATCTTCTCTTAACCCTTAAATAAACGTTTGTCATTCCGAACCGGGCGAAGCGCGGTGAGGAACCTGCTGTCCCATGACCCATCACGCCGCCGCTAGGACGCCTTCCGATCCATCTCGCACACCGCCCTCACAAACGCCCGCACCTTCTCCGGATCTTTCTTCCCCGGCGAAGCCTCGACGCCGGTGACCACATCGACTCCCCACGGCTTCAGGATCTCGATCGCATCTTGCACATTACCCGGACGGAGCCCACCGGCGACTATCAACTTCATGCCGATCTGACCCATCAGATCGGTCATCGGGACAACGCTTTGCCAATCAAACTCTTTCCCGGTGCCACCCGGACGGCCAGGGCTTCCGGAGTCGAGAAGGACCGCCGCAATTCGATCACGGAATTCAGCAGATACCCGAAAGCCTGTAATCAGATCCGGATTGTCGGATTCGTTGTGCTGCAACTGACTCGCCGGGAGCGCGACGATGACTCGAGGCCGTATCCCTCGCAGAAAGCTGTCAGTCGGGATCGAAAGGGGATCGCGGAAATCCGGATAAATCTGGGCCAGCGTCAAACCTGCTTTTTCCGTAACCTCACGCACTGTTTCCGCCGTCTTCCCCACGAACACGCCCACCTTCTCCACGCTCTCCGGCAACTTCTCCACAATCTCCCTCACCGTTTCCACCGTCACGCACCGCGGACTCTTCTCATAAAACACGAACCCCACCGCATCCGCCCCCACATCAACCGCGAGCAGCGCGTCCTCCAAATTCGTCATCCCGCAAATCTTCACCCAAGTCATAAGACAGTTGTCAGTTGTCTTTAATCCCTTTGTCATTCCGAACCGGGCGGAACGCCCGGTGAGGAACCTGCTGTCCTCAACGCCGGCAGCGCCCCCATCATCCTCCGAGAACGCCGGGTACCCCATTTCTCGCGTCCTTTGCGAGAAGCGGGGATTTTCTCTACCGCTCGCTCGTCACTCGATGCTCAGAACTGGTAAGCGCCCGCAGCGCCTCACCCGGCCGCTCCGCCCGCATCAGCGACTCTCCCACCAGAAACGCGTGATACCCCGCGCCCTGCAGTCGAGCAATGTCGGACGCCGAATGAATCCCGCTCTCCGCAACCCTCACCACGCCGGAGGGAATTTGCGAAGCCAACTCAAACGCCGTCTCCAAATCCACTTGAAACGTCCTCAAATCGCGTGTATTCACGCCAATCAGATCACACCCCGCATCCAACGCGATCTGCAGTTCCGCCCCATCATGCACCTCACACAAAACATCCAACCCACGCCGCCGTGCCGCGGTCGCCAGCGAACTCAACTCCTTCGCCGAGAGCGCCGCCACAATCAGCAACACCGCGTCCGCACAATTCGCCCGTGCCTCGACCAACTGAAATTCATCGACAATAAAATCCTTGCGCAAGCAGGGAATCGTCGCCGCACCAGAAGCCGCAACCAGATTCCCCAGCGATCCCTGAAAGAATTCCTCATCCGTGAGCACCGAGAGCGCGGCCGCACCCGCGGCTTCCAATTCCCGCGCCAACTCCGCTGGACTAAAACCTGCTCGAATCAGTCCCTTCGACGGCGATGCCTTCTTCAACTCCGCGATAACGGCAATGCCATCCTTCGACCGAACTTCCAGCGCCCGCCGAAACCCGCGCGGCGCGTGCGATTCCGCCCGCTGCTCCAGCGAACGAAAATCGGCCACACACTTGGCTTCCGCCACGCGCACCCGCGTAGCCGCGACAATCCGGTCTAGTACCGTACCCATAAAGAATCTTTTGATTATAAGGGACTCAACGAACGTTCTTGTTCAAGAACGATTGGGGTGCCCCACGTCTCGCCGGTTTTGCGAGACGTGGGGATTTTTGAATTCGCGGTTTCGATTCTGGAGCTTCACTCCATCCCCAACGACGCCTTCACCGACTTCCCATACTCGCGCGCCTTTTCCAGCACAGCAGGCTCGTCGACCGTCAACAATTTCCGATCCCGCATCACGAGGCGCCCACCAATCACCACGGTCTCCACGTCGCTCCCCTTCAGCGAATACGCAATCTGCGCATAGACGTCATACATCGGCACCGCATTGGGCTCATCAAGGGAAATCAGAATTAGATCCGCCTTCTTCCCCACCTCCAGCGATCCAATCTCTTTCTCCATGTGTAGCGCCCGCGCACCATCGATCGTCGCCATCGCCACGACGTCTTTCGCACTCAACGCCAGCGGATCCATCTTCGAAATCTTCGCCAGCTTCGCCGCCAGGTCAATCTCCTCCATCAAATCCAAATCGTTATTACTTCCCGCCGGACCATCCGTCCCCAAGCCCACCGCCACGCCGGCAGCGCGCATCTCCGGCACCGGCGCCACTCCGCTCGCAATCATCATGTTGCTCGACGGATTATGCACGCAGCCCACGCCGCGCTCCGCCAGCAGCTTGCGATCCGCCTCATCGACAAAAATGCAATGCGCTGCCACCAGATTCGGCGCCAGCACTCCGATCTTCTCCAGATACTCGACCGGCGACATCCCATTCGCCTTCTCGCTGTCCTCCCACTCCTTCTTCATCTCGGCCACATGCATCAAAAGCGGCGCATGATATTTGTTTGCCAGCGCTGCCGCATCCTGAATGGTTTTCTTCGAACACGTATAAATCGAATGCGGCGCCGGCGCCGCATGGATCAGCGGATCGCCCTGCCACCGCTTCAAAAACTTTTCCGTATACGCGAGCATCTCGGCGTTCGTCTTGTTGTCGGGCGCGGGAAAATCGATGAACGTCTCTCCCAACACCCCCCGCATTCCCGCTGCCTTTGTCTCCTCGGCGACGGCGTCCTCGAAGTAATACATGTCAGCGAACGTAGTCACGCCCGCGCGTATCTGCTCGGCCGCCGCCAGCCGCGTTCCCCAACGCACGAAATCTTCATTCACATTCTTCGCTTCTGCCGGAAAGATGTACTTGTACAGCCAGTCATGCAGGGTCACATCATCATGCAGCCCGCGAAACAGCGTCATCGGCACATGCGTATGCCCGTTGACGAATCCCGGCAGGACCAGCGCGCCGTGCGCATCGACCGTTTTCGCGCCCTTGTATTTCGCGTCAATCTCCGCACGCGGCCCCACCGCCACAATCGAATCCCCGCGCACGGCAACGCTTCCGTCCTGAACAATCGTCCGCGCCCCATCCATCGTCACAACAATCCCCCCGCTGACGATCGAGATCGACGCTCTGCGCCTCTTGCGCAGTCCCAGCACCGCTAGTCAGCAAGACCGTCATGATCCACAGAGCTGCCCAAGGTTTTCTTCGCGACCTTTGCGAATCCTTAGCGATCTTTGCGCTCAGAGTGTTTTGCATTTGAACTGTCCTCATCCCCCTGGGGCCTCGTTTGACTTTATCTCGTTGCCACCCTCTTCAAATAAACCCGAAAGAAATCCTCCGCATTCGAATCCAGACAAACCTGCACATTCACCGCGCCCGGTTCCTCGCGCGTGAATCCCTTCTCGTCCACCCGAATATGCATCCCTGTCACCGGACACAACTCCGGCTTCAACGCAAACACAAGCGTCATCGGATCAAACAACGTGGGCGTCTCCTGTCCCCATAAGTGATACAGCACCGCCAACTGATCCGTAACCGCGGTCCCCTGGCTGAACAAAAACGCCCGCTTCACCTCATCCAACTTAAGTTGCGTCGAATCCAGGGGCATCACATAGAGCGGAACGCCCACCATAAACAATTTCTGTGCCGAAGGGATGTCGTTCAGAATATTCCACTCCGGCATCGGAGGCACCGGCGCCGTATATCCCAAGTCCCCATACCCGCGCCTCACCGATCCACCCATCAGTACCACGCGCTTCAACTTGCGAAACGTTGTCGCGTCCTTATCGATCGCCGCGCCCACATTCATCAGCGGACCAATCGCAATCAGCGTAATCTCCCCCGGATATTTCCGAATCTGATCCAGCAGGAACTCGACCGCGTCGCCGTGCGAATTCTTCGCAAAGTGTCCTTCGTCTCCATACTTCCGCTGCGACATGGGATTCTTCGTCGCCGTCGCCTTCCCCGCCAGCACCGGAATGTCCTCGCGCCCCACCTCGCCCAGAAACCGGTCCACAATCTTCGCGCGCGCTTCGGTATCGCCAAACGTCGTCGTCACACCCAGCACCTGCAACTCCGGACTCTTCACCGCCAACGCGAGCGCAAACGCATCGTCCACGTCGTCGCCAATGTCGGTATCAATGATGACTTTCTCTGGAGCCGCTTGCCCCCAAGCCAACGCGCCAAGTAACACCACCACGACAACCGTCCATCTCAAAACGCACCTCCCAATTGCGGTTGCCCCATCCTTCTCGCGGCTCTTTGCGAGAAGGTGGGGATTGACCTTCATCTTCTCGGAACTCATCCCCGGAACTCCGCTATCACTTCGATTTCTCCCTCGATGTTCTCATTCATCAGAGCCAAGTGCTCCGCCGTAATCCAATATTCCCGATGCCCCGCGCTCCCGACAACATGCACCTCGTAGTTCCGCAGAAAGTCTGTCCGCACCCGGAACCGTAGAACATACCCCACGAATCCCGAGCGTTCATCCTTCGTGTTCCAGTCGCGCGCGATCTGCGTCGCATACTCCTCGGTCAACACAGGATAAAAAATCGACTGCTCCGGCAATCGCGGAGGGAATTCTCGAAATCCGCTGGCTCGGACCAGATCCAACTCACCCTGACCAACCGGTCTGTAAAGCGTTGTCACAGGACTTGTCACAGCTACGAATACTAAACGACCGCGCCGCATCCGTCCCCGTGTCGCCGCACCCACAACGTGTCCCCGACCCCACGTCCCTCAGCCTTGCCCCATCCCCTAACCTCCGCCAAATCAACAGACGCTCAAAGGCCCGCCCCGTGCATTCTCCCGATGTGCCGCTCGTCGGCAGGAGGCAACCACAATGACCCGCATCAACATATTTCGCAACACCGCAGAAACCAATTCCGTAGCCTGGGGTAAACAAGCCCGGGGCAAACAAATTTGGGGCAAGAACACCAGCGCCCTGGTCTTCGCCGCTGTGCTGATCGTCTGCTCCGTAGCCGTCGGCTGTTCCAGTGACAAGCCGAAACCCGTAACCACCAACACTCAGATTCCCGTCGCGCAAAGCCCAGCTCCCGTCATGCCCGCGCCCGTCATGCAGGCCGAGACCAAGCCGGCTCCGAAGAAAGTTGTCCACAGGAAGCCCGCAACGGTGAACTATACCGACAAGACCTACGGCCTGGCGTTCGAATATCCACGCCGCTACGCCATTGAAACCGGCGACGCTGCTGCCGATCTCGTCATGGCCAACCCGGTTCCCATGAACTTCGTGCAGCCCGGCGGCCTCGCGCTTGCCGCAGTCGAACTCCCTGAGACCGGTTTCGCGAACACCGATTTCTCGTCCGCGTTCTTCAATGTGAGCGTGAACAAGACCCTTACCACCGACCAGTGCAACTCGTTCGCAGTGCCACAGCCCAAGGTTGTAACGCCCACGGCATCCAATGACTCGACGACCACGTCGGCCGTAACCGCGCCGTCAGAAACCCAGCCCACATCCACGCAGTCAACGCCTGCGAGTTCTGATCAAGCAACCACCACGAAGTCAGATTCGACGACCGCCTCCGCGCAGTCTGAGCCGCAGGGTTCCAAGTTGCTCATCGGCGACCTCGAGCTCCGCGCCACTGAAGCCGTCTCCGGAGAGGGAACTCGCCAGAGCGATTCCAAGTACTTCCATGTCTATCAGAATGGAGCCTGCTACGAGTTCGCCCTGAACGTCACCACCATCGCCTCGGAAGACCGCATCATCAAGCACGTCGACCGCGACAAAGTCTTCAGCCGCCTGGAGCAGATCCTCGCGACCGTGAAGATCAATCCAGTCGTTGCGCCTGAAGTCACGGCCGAAGCGCCAGCCGTATCCGAAACCCCGGCACAGTAGGGGAAGCTGCGATCCGGGTACCCCGTTCTAAACGCCGCGTCTGTAGCGGCGTTTAGGGCGGGGATTTTTACTTCCTACCGAATCCGCTGACCAACATTAACCGACGCTAAGACCCAGTTCATGAATCCTACTCAACTGGAGATCGCCATGCCCCCCGTAACTCTTACCTCGAACTTTAGGTGTGGCCTACTAGTAACCTCGCTCAAAGCCATCCCTCGCGCGATACTCATCTCTATGGGCCTCGATCGCGTTCTCATCGACTTCCTGGCGAGCGCCGCCGTTGGCGCCGGTACCGTGCTGCTGCTTATCATCGTTGTCGGCATCGGCATGCCGCGCCGCGCGGCAGTGGCCATTCGGCGAACGAATCGCTAACCCCAGCGCAGCCTCTCTTGTACTTCCTTCGTGACCCCTCCATGTCCTTAGCGGTGATCGCCCCCACCGTTTGACGCCCTTCCTCTCCGCATGAGATAGTGTGCAGCTCTAACGCACTCATTCTAATTTTGGAGTCCCCTGCTCGAGATGACTCCCCTCATTCCCAGGGACAATAGTTTTTTCGACATGTTCTCCCAGATGTCCGAGAACCTCATCGCTGGCGCTCGCGTCATGGTCGATCTCTTCACCGACTACAAAGACGTCGACGCCAAGATCGCCGAGATTCGCCGCATTGAGCGCACCGGCGACGAGATGACGCATGCCGTCCTCACCAAGCTCAACCAGACGTTCATCACGCCCTTCGATCGCGAAGACATTCACCAACTCGCTTCGTCGCTCGATGACGTGCTCGACTTCCTCAACGCCTCCGGCGCACGCATTTTGATGTACCGCATCACCAACCCGCCTCCTGTTGCGCTCGAGCTGGCGCGAATCATTCTGCTCCAGAGCCAGGAATTGCATAAGGCTCTCGCCATCGTCCGCAAGAACGGCGATATCCTGACCCACTGCGTCGAAATCAACCGCCTCGAGAACGAGGCCGACGTCATTTCGCGCGCAGCCATCGGCCAGCTCTTCGATCAGGAAAAGGATCCCATCACGCTCATCAAGACCAAGGAATTAATCGAGTTCCTCGAACTCGCCACCGACAAAGCGGAAGATGTCGCCAACGTACTCGAAACCGTGGTCTTGAAGAACTCATAATCTTCGTGAAACCCGACCTCGTCCTCCTGATCATCACAGTCCTGGTCGCCCTGACCTTCGACTTTCTCAACGGATTCCACGATGCCGCTAACAGCATCGCCACTGTCGTCTCGACTCGCGTTCTCTCTCCCAAACTCGCTGTAGTCTGGGCCGCGTTCTTCAACTTCGTCGCCGCTTTCATCCTCGGAACCGCTGTCGCCAAGACCATTGGCAGCGGCATGATCCGCATCGATTTCGTCACGCAGTACGTCGTCATCGCCGGACTTCTCGGCGCCATCGTTTGGGATGTCCTCACATGGTTGTGGGGACTTCCCACCTCCTCTTCTCACGCACTCATCGGAGGCATGGCCGGCGCGGCCATCATGCGCGCGGGATGGCAAGTCATCATCGCGGCCGGATGGTACAAGACCCTCATCTTCATCGTTGTCGCCCCGATCATGGGCCTGGTCCTTGGTTTCACCTTCATGGTCGCCATCTTCTGGATCCTGCGGAACAAGCCTCCGCGCCGCATTGACGCGTGGTTCCGCAAACTGCAACTCCTATCGGCTGCCGCATACAGTCTAGGCCACGGCGGCAACGACGCTCAGAAGACGATGGGCATCGTTGCCAGCGCCCTCTACGGCGCGAAAATCATTACTGCGTCTGAACTCGCCGGCACCTGGGGACACTATCACTGGCCCATCATTCTCGCCGCCCATACCGCCATCGCTCTCGGCACCTACTTCGGCGGATGGCGCATCGTTCATACCATGGGCTCGCGCATCACCAAGCTCAAGCCCGTTGGGGGATTCTGCGCCGAAACCGCCGGCGCCATCACGCTCTTCGCTACCGCTCTCGCGGGGATCCCGGTCAGCACCACGCACACCATCACCGGAGCGATCGTCGGCGTCGGCGCGACGCATCGCCTCTCCGCCGTCCACTGGGGCGTCGCCGCAAGAATCGTCTGGGCCTGGATCTTCACCATCCCCGCCGCCGCGCTAGTCTCCGCGATAACCTTCGCCATCATCCGCCTGATCCATCCCGGGGCGTAGGTAGTGTGGCGCGGGCACTCCTGCCCCCGAAGTTTCACCACAAAAACCGCCGTAAGCGTCGCCAATCCTGACACGCCCGGCAGCCTCGCCCTAAGCAGCAGTCGCGAGATAACCATCGACCGCGGCTTCGCTCAACCCGAGACGCGAGGCGATTTGTGCTACTGCACAGTGGGTGGGCACGCTGCAACCCGTAGCAATGAGCGTTTGCCTTACCCCGAGTTACACAGACTTCTTCACAAACACGTGCGTCGCATTCTCCCCGGCGACGGTCTTAGCCACCGCGAATCCGAGTTGATGCAGATTCATTCCCGCGAATAAGTTCTCTCCCTCGCCCAGCAGCACCGGCGACACAGCTAGATGCATCTCATCGATCTGCCCCGCCGCGAGATACTGGCGAATGGTCGACGCGCCTCCGCCGATGCGCACATCCTTCCCTCCCGCCGCCGCTTTTGCCTGATCGAGAGCCGAGCCGATTCCGTCGGTGACGAAGTGAAAAGTTGTCCCACCCTCCATCGCAAGCGGAGCGCGCGCATGATGCGTGAGCACGAACACGGGCACATGATACGGAGGATTCGGCCCCCACCATCCTTTCCACGATTCATCGGGCCATGGTCCACGCACGGGCCCAAACATGTTGCGGCCAAGAATCCAGGCGCCTACGTTTTCAAACGATTGCGCGGCCATTTCGTTGTCGACGCCCTTGCTGCCGCCGCTCGCCCCTTGCATCTTCTTGAAAACATCGGTGTGAAAAAACCATCCGTGCAGCTCGGTCCCGCGCACGCCCAGCGGATTCTGCAAATCCTGCCGCGGCCCAGCCCCATACCCGTCGAGAGAAATAGAATACGCAGCCACTCTAAGTTTGCTCATGATGACCTCGTCGATTCTCCAATTGTATTCAAGGTAACCCGGCGTGTGGAACGACGCGCCGACAGCCGGCTGCTTCGTTAAAGCGTGATCACAATCGAGTGGCGCGTAAAGCTTGGAGTGGAGTCACAGTCGACCAGAATCAAACACAGCGAAGACGCATAGGATCCGTACAATCGCGTGGTCTATTAGCGATGCACGTAGATGATCCGGTTTCCGGGCGGATTGCACACATTTTCCGTTCCATCGGTGATCACGAGGACGGGGCCGGACACATCCACAACTCCGGACAGGGCCGTGACGGGGAGGATCTTTATCGTGCCGGATGTTGGGGTCCACTCGTAAGTGGCGTTACATGTCTGCCAGAGGACTCCGCCGTTTCGGATGCTGAGCAGAGATATTGGGGCGGTGTCGGCTGTGGGGTTCACCTGTTCTACAGTTCCCGCGGGCGTCCGGACCATGATGGCTTTGGAACCGTCGGTCAGCCTGTCCTCCCATGCCGCCACTCCGGCGGTCGTTCCCACTCGATTCGGGTTGTTTCCATACTCCGTCTGTAAGGTAGGCTGCGAATAAGGCACAATCACCACGTGCGAAGATCCCCCGCCGTTGCTTGTTAGCCACACATCGTTAATTCCATCCGTCGAAAATGAGGAATTCAATCCGCCATTCGTGATCTGCGTCCATGTCTGAGTATTAGTCGAATAGGAATAGAAATCCGAAGCTGGATATTGTCCACTCACCGAAACAAAAGCTGTGATGTCGTCGGGCCCGCTGATGTAGAAATCGCCCGCGCCAAAGTAAGACTCAGGCGGGTTCATCAGGAGTTGAATCGTATTCGTCTGGATATTCATTAATGCTGGTCGGCTGCCAACGTCCCCCAAAATCCAATCTCCTTTCATCGCAACGACACTAAGGCCAAGACTGGTGACTTCACCATTTGCCCATAAGTCCCATCCTAAAGGGATACAGTCGATCATGTTGTCGAGGTCGGGGACCATCTCGGATTGCAGATACGCAACTTGGTTTGCAGACAACAAAGGGTGCGCGCCACAGCCTTGACCATTGATCGGAATTACTACCCTACTTCCGTCGGGTTGTTGCAGATAGGAATCGACGTCATTCGTCTTGTATAGCAAGACTCCGTTGTCTGCATCGGTCAAATCTCCCGACGCCACTCGCACATATTCCTGGGCGGCCGCTACGGCATAAATGATCGTTCGTGAGATCACCGTGCGAAAACCCGCGGAGTTGGAGGCCACGATCTGCGCGACATAGCGCCCTTCGGTTAGGGCGGAAAGATCGCACCCGATCTGAAAGGGAGACGTGGCCGCCGAAGCGACTTGATTCTGCCCGACCATCACAGCCACCGTCACGGGAAGAGTGTCCGAGAAGGTTCCGCTCACATTGAGCGTGCTACCTACGAGATCTCCACTCAGCGGCTGATCGATCGTGAGCACGGGCTTATCCAGAAGGAAAGTTGTGGCCACTGGCAACTGCACATTCGTGACGTCGATTATGAGCGCGGATATCTGATGGCTCCCCGGCGAGGACGCCGTGGGATCCCACGTCCACGTCCACCGGTTCGACGAGGAAGCGGGTACGTTCATGCCCATCGTGCCATCGACCGCGAACAGAACTCCGCTGATTGGATGCAACGAGAACGTGACCACAACAACCACCGACACCATTCCCGAGTTTCCATCGGGAGTGGCGGTGATGGAAGCAACGATCGGCGTCACGCCTCCCTGGAACTGCCGGTGAACAAGCACAGAAAAGTCCGCGCTGAACTGCACCGCTGCGGCCGCGACGTGCGTTCCCAGTACAACCTGGCTGCCGTCCCATGCTGCCGGATAGCTTGGCGCAACAGTGCTGCTCCCTACGATCTGATTGTCGACGGAATACTGCACTTCGACAGGACTACCTCCGTGCGATACAGACACACTGATATTTGTCGTTCCCGCCAAAGGTTCGGCGTGATCGAAGAGAATTGTTGCACTGATCGTGAGATCGACTAACACTGACGTGGCGCCGCTCACGGTTTGCAGAACTTCGTTTCCGGACGACGTATTTGCACGCACCCGATAGGAGGAACTCCCGGAGTTCGGAGCCGCAACCCTGCACCACACTGAAGGTCCATCCCCGGATGCCTCGCATTCCATTTTCCACCCGTTCGGTACGCCGGGAATGCTCGACTCGACGGTGTACTCCGTGTTGCTCGGCAGCACGTTGCTCCAAGATAGATCCACCTCGTGCGTCTCCGGCCAGTACTGAGCAGTGAGATTCGTTCCCGGCACGGAATCTAACGGAGGTGCGACGGGCACTGGTGTTGGCCGACCGCCACACGCGGACCACACGATTAACAGCAAGATGGTTGCTGCACCGGACAAGTAACACAAGATTTCCGATTGACCTACGGCGCGTTGTCGCAGGAGGGAGTATGCAAATCCGCGAAACGGCAGGATATACATCGTGACCTACCGAACCAGACACTCTACTCGCCCCCGAGGCTATGGTCACGCACAAAAGTCGCGACTGATCGCGATCTTGTCCCATCTTGGAACGTTGATTCGAGACTGCAAGCGCAAAGCGGGCTACGAGCGAAGCAACCGCCAAACGTGATCCACGGCCAGGGAACTCGCGGCGACGAGGGCGACGGCCAATCTATTCTTGATGTCGGAGTCCAAAGCGCGGCAAGCCGCATCCAACCCGGAATGGAGGTAAGTTTATGTATGTTGTACTCGGAGCAAGCGGAAATACAGGACATGTAGTCGCGACCAATCTTCTTACCGCTGGACAGAAGGTTCGCGTCGTCGGCCGGAGCTCAGCCCATTTGCAGCCTCTCATGGCGAAAGGTGCCGAGACGTTCATCGCCGACGTCACCGACGCCGGAACTCTCGCCAAGGCCTTTCATCAAGCGGACGGTGCCTACGTAATGATTCCACCCAATCCGTCGAGCCCAGATCCGCTCGGCTACTCGGGTCGAGTGAGCGACGCAATTGCGGCCGCCGTGAAAAGTTCTGGAATCAAAAACGTAGTCGCACTCAGCAGCATTGGAGCCGAGCTGTCCGCTGGAACCGGACCCGTCGTCGGCCTGCACAATCTCGAACAAAAACTTAACCAGATCAGTGGCGCGAACGTGCTCAGCCTGCGCGCTGCCTACTTCATGGAAAACACTCTTCCCCAAGCGAACGCGATCCGACAGATGGGCAGCGTCGCTACACCTCTTCGCCCAGACCTGAGACTTCCCATGATCGCCGCACGCGACATCGGCGCTGCCGCGTCCGAAGCCCTGTTGCGCCCATCGACCCAGGGCAAAAAAGTGCGCGAATTGCTGGGACAACGCGATCTCACCTATCCCGAAGTCGCCGCCACGATTGGCCGCGCCATCGGCAAGCCCGATCTCAAATACGTGCAAGCACCCGACGACATGTTTCGCAGCGGCCTCGTGAAAATGGGAATGTCCGAACAAGTCGCCGCCATGCTGCTGGAAATGATCGGTACCCTGAATGCAGGAAAAATGCACGCCCTCGAACCTCGCTCACCCCAGAACACCACACCCACAACCTACGAAACCTTCGTAGCCGACACATTCGTCCCCGCATATCAACACCAAGCCGCAGCCTAACCGCTCGTGGAAGGGGCGGACGCCTCGTCCGCCCCGATCGAAGAAAGGCTGCGCCACCCGGCCCGTTTGTTTTCCCTCCTTCCCTCTACCCCGACATCTTCTTCCCGGTCTTCAGATAGTGATTGATCATGGTCTCCCAGTTCTTCATGTTGGATTCAAACCATTCCTGCGTGTACCCCTCGAGTTCGCGGTTGCCTTCCGGTGAGAGTCCCGTGTAGCGGTAGCGAATGTGGGTACGGGTGGCTCCACTTTCCGCCGGCGCGAGTTGGATGCGAAGCTCGGTGATGACGATCCCCGGATTGATCCACACGTACGCGATGTGTAGCGCGGCGGGATCGTAGTCGGTCACGATCCACGTAGTCTCTGCCGCCTCGCGCCCTTGACCATGCGTGGCGGATCCGGGCCGCGTCGGCGTGATGAAGACGCATCCCAGTTCGGCGACGCCCGAGCCGGAATAGACGAGCCGATATTGCCATCCCGGAAGCCAGTCCGTCTCGCGCACCGGACAAAGAAGCGGAAACACCTTCTCAGGCGTCGCAGGATTAGTTTGGATAAATTCGTGGACAACGCGGTCAGCTTTGAATCCAGTCATAATTTCCTCCAAAAGAAAAACCCGCGTGCCGTGAGGCCGCGGGGCGTATGGACAACGAATTATTGCGAAGATGCTTCGCGCGATACCAATGTAGTATACGCCACACAGCGGGCGCGCGCGAGCGGTCTTCCGTTGCATTCGAGATTCTTCCCAGAAGAACGGCTGCGCTCAGGATGCCAGATCGCGGTCTAGCGCATGTGGACTAGGACAGAAATTTTCTGAGCGGGTCCCAATAGTGGGAGTGCCATCCCGTGTCGAGGTGGTCGAAGTGCCCTTCGGGAAATCCGGTGTGATCGAGCACGATTTTCGTTCCGGACCCTTCCGCCTTCAATTCAAACTTCACCAGCGAATAAACGCCGTCGGCAAATTCTTGCGAGAGCCGCCACGCCTGCACGATCCGCTCGTTAGGGACGAGTTCCACATTGCGGCCCACGACGAGCCCTCCGAACATCGAGAAAGCTCCGCCGACTTTAGGATCGATCTCGGCCGGGTATCCCGAGAACGCTGTGAAATCTTTCGAGCTTAAGATTGCTTCGTAGATACGCTGCGGAGAAGATTTGTAATCGATCTCCTGATGCAGCGAGGTGCGGGATTTGTTGGCGTCGGAACTGGGAATCGCTTGCATCTGCGGATTCTTGTCGCCAGATTGTCCCCGCGCGGCAGTGGTCAGCATTTGAGTAGCACCAGCCACGAAGACGCCGGTCAGCAGTCTGCCGGCGAGTAGCACGAGAGAAAGTAGGATATGCAAATACGACGGGCCCATGGTTCATCGCGCCTCCGGCAGATCAAAGTTTCAAAGTCTCAAAGCTTCAACTTGCACGTTGAAACATTGGAGCGTCGAAACACAGAAACGTTAGCGCAAAAAAGAAAGGCCGTCGAGATTTCTCTCAACAGCCTTTATCTATGCCGGCAATGACCTACGCTCCCACACGCTCTCGCGTGCGGGTAGCTTGGGACGAGTGCCCCTTTCCCACCCTCGCCGCCACTCCGAGATCAGCACACGGTGGTACGCGGTTACATTACCCGGTGCGTTTGTACACCGTGCGGGGCATACGCTGTAAGGCCGGGATCGAACCGGCTGATGCTGCCCGCATCACCAGGACGGCATTGCCCCGCCGTAGGGTCGTGCTCGCCTCTCGTTGCGGCGACTACCTACTCGTCCCAGTCCATTGCTAGTCCAACAACGTTGTCAGCCAATCCGCTTCCTGAATCCTCGTGTCGAGTTCCCGATACTGCTTCGCGAGATCGTCCGCTTTCCTCTGAGTCGCGGCAACACTCACCGTGCTGATGTATTTCACTTCCGACCGCGTCGTCCGACCTTGCGATGTAGAGGCCGCAGTCGCCAGGTCACGGTAAGCGTTGTAGCGGATCTTCAGGACATCGCGTTCGGCAAGAGCGTCAGCCAGCGTGCCGTCGCCGATTCGCGACGCCGCGTTCGTGCGGTTGATGCGCTGGATCAGTAGAGTCAAATCCTGCGCCGATTTTTCCAGCTCGGCCTGCAGGTCGACAGGATCCTCTTCCGGCTTGTCGCCTTCCTGAATGCGCGCGTTCTTGACCAGCCTTTGCTTCAACTGCTCCAGACGCTTTTGCAAATCCGCCCGCAACGCCAACGCTTCTGCGACTTTCATCCCGCGCTGCCCCTTTCAGTCGCGAAACAGTCTAGCAGAGGTACGGGCCGAGTCCACGCGGCCACGCGTGCTCATTTCTGAACTTAAGCCTCGTTTTTGACACCTCGCAACCTCCGCTCTAGACTAGCGACGATGGAAGTTCACCTCCGCCCAGAAACGGAGTCCTGACTGCAGGAGTTAGCCAGCAAGAGTGGGCGTCCGCCCGGCGACCTGATCGAGGATGCGATGGCCGCCTATTTGGAGGATCTCGGGAAAGTTCGCGAGATGCTCGACATGCGTTTCGATGATCTCAAGGGCGGACGAGTTAAAGCTGTCGACGGAGAAGCCGTATTCGCCGACCTCCGGCGCAGAAGCGAGAGCCTGGCAAAAGGAAAAGGCCGTCGAGATTTCTCTCAACGGTCCATAATTTAGTTCCGGCAACGACTTACTCTCCGACTCACTTTCGGGCGTGAGCGAAGCAGTAGCCCAGAGCCAAAATCCTGAGCGTTCTCTGCGAAGGCGGGGGCGCCCTAACTGCAAAGAACGCAGCTAGAACGGGACCAGCATCTCGTCCGGACCTTCGATCTCGTCTTTAGCTTCCAGGAATTCCTCACTCCATGGTTTCCCCATGCACTCGGGACACTCGTCGATCGTGTTGCCAATCGCAAAACAGTGATAGCACGTACCTTCGGAGCTGGCACCAGGAAACTTGTTACACGTCTTGCACGGCTTGAAAAACTCATTTTCGAGCGCACGGTGCTCGCCCCACAATTCGCGCTCACAGATGATGCACATATTCTTTCTCCTGCCACCCGGCTCCTGCGTTCGAGCGGGTTCTTAGTCGGAGGTATTTCTCCTCAGGCGTTAATATAATCCCATCGCCTTCCTCCAAGTTCTACGAATCACAGTCAATCCAGTTTTATTGCGGCCTTCCGTCCCAAAAAGGAAAAGGCCGTGAACCCATGCGCAACTGGGTTCATGCAGAGACGAAGCGCGGTCTCGGCTGCATCGTACCCGCCCTTGCAAAATGCGCAAGGACGGGGCACCCTCATAGTTGGTGATGCAAGCGAGATCACAAACCTGGACCACGCAATATAAAAGGGAAGCCCGGGCCACCCGCCCAATGCAGATTTCCGATCATGAACGACCGGACTCGAGGCTTGCTTAGGCGCATAGAAATGAAGCCAGACAAGGAGGGGATCGTTGCGCTTTTTAGACTGATAAGGTGTTCCCCGCGAGAGGCTGATTTAAACACTTGCCAACTGTTGGACACGAAGCGCAAAATCCTCCAAAATCAGAATTCGCTCGCCCTACTATATGAAGCCAGTGTTGGGTCTGGAGATGCGTCTAGTAGAGACGCAGGAGGTGCAGTTAATCTGCAACTGCTGTGGGCAGCCCTATTATCCGAACAAGTCGTGGGAAGACCGAATCAGGGCAATGATCCTTGGGGCTGAAAAATATGCCATCTGTCCACTTTGTACCCAAGCAGTCCCCGATGACGTTTTTCGTAATGAGGGCTACAGGCAGCGGTGTCATTTCGAGGTTGCACGATTGCAGCGCCTTTTCGAAACCGAGGGCAAGACAACTTTGCGCAAGGTGAACCTCAGGGCCGAACCAACGTATGAGGAGCTGAAGGCGCGAGTCGCAGAACTTGAAAAGCAAAAGCGATGTGGTAGTTTGCAGTTTAAGGTGAGTGAGAAGGGTGGTGTCAGTGTCTACGGTCTTGGCCGTTTCCCGGTAACGCTCTACTACGAACAATGGGTGCGCCTGTTGGATGCGGTGCAAGAACTCCGGAATTTCCTCGAGACGAACAAGACGAAGCTCAAACTTAAAGGCCCTCACTAGCTCGGCGTCGCGCCGCAATCCCAACGCTGCTGCCATCTGTCGCAAGCGGATTGACGGACTACTTGTTACGAAGTTGTTGAAAACAAAAGAAAACGTGCAAGTGGTTGGACAACCGCATAATTGAGAGCCATTCTCGCGAAGTGGACACACGATGTGTCCACTTGGAGCGGAGATGGACACTTCCCAGCAAGTTGCAATCACGAATAAGAGTGAGTCGTTGGGCACACCGCAGCGGCAGCGGCGCAGAATCGCGGAGAAACGGCGGATTGTCGAAGAGACGTTGGTGGAAGGTGCGTCGGTGGCGCGTGTAGCGCGGGCGCATGGGATCAACGCCAACCAGGTGTTTGGCTGGCGTCGGCTCTACCAGGCAGGAAGACTTGGGGAGGCAAGCCGGCGATGAAGTTGCTGCCGGTTCGAGTGAGCGAGAGTTTGCCGCCGCCTCTGCCGTGGAGCGTAGTTCCGCCGACTTGCCGAAACCACAGCCGGGCACGATTCACATCGAACTGCGGCAGGCGCAGGTGCGCATCGAAGGCAACGCCGATCCGGCGTTGGTGCGGGTGTTGCTGGAGTGCCTGCGCGCATGATCGCGTTGCCGGCGAACACGCGGATCTGGATCGCGGCGGGCGTGACCGACTTGCGGCGCGGTTTCACCGGGCTGAGCGCGTTGGTGGAGACGAAACTGGAGCAGAAACCGTTCTCCGGGCACGTGTTTGTGTTTCGTGGACGGCGCGGCGATCTGATCAAGGTTCTGTGGTATGACGGCGACGGGTTGTGTTTGTTCGCGAAGCGGCTGGAGCGCGGACGCTTCGTGTGGCCGCAAGCGGCGAGCGGCACGGTTTCGCTGACGCGAGCGCAGTTATCGATGCTGCTGGAAGGCATCGATTGGCGGCGGCCGGAGCGCACCTGGGAGCCGCAGTTGTCGGTGTAACCGACGAGATTCTTTTGCACAACTTTTTTGTGCGCACGGGGATGAGAACGTGCGAGTTCATGCGATACTCCGCGCATGTCAGTGGTGGCGCTCCCCGATCTGAACATTCTTCCTGCGGATGCGCTGCGAGCGCTGATCCTGGCACAGCACGAACAGTTAGTCTCCACCGAAAACAAGTAACTCTACACGGAAAGCAAACGCACCACCACGCAGGAGCAGCTGCTGTCGCGCGAGCGCGAGATCGAGCATCTGCAGCTGCTGCTGGCCAAGCTGCATCGCATGCAGTTCGGGCGGAAGTCGGAGAAGCTGCACGCGGCAGATCGAGCAGTTGGAGTTGCGGCTGGAGGAACTGGAATCGAATCGCAGCGAGAAAGAGTGCAACGCGCCAGAACCAGCTCCGGTCATCAGTCTCTTCGACTCCTGCGGCAGCAGAAACCTGCGCGACGCGCTCTGCCGGATCATCTTCCGCGACAAACGCGCCGGCACGAGCCGAAGGAAACGGTGTGCCCGGAATGTCAGGGCGAGCTGCGCAAGCTAGGCGAAGATGTCTCGGAGATGCTGGAGTACGTGCCCGCCAGTTTCGTGGTGATTCGTCACGTGCGCACCGAAGCTGAGCTGCACGAAGTGCGACTGCATCGTGCAGGCGGAAGCGCCGAGCCGTCCGATCGAGCGCGGCGTAGCGGGGCCGGGACTGTTGGCGCATGTGCTGGTCTCGAAGTACTGCGATCACTTGCCGCTGTATCGGCAATCGGAGATCTACGCGCGACAGGATGTAGAACTGGAGCGCTCGACGTTGGCCGACTGGGTAGGCGGAGCAGCGCGGTTGCTGGAGCCGCTGGTGGAAGCGCTGCGTCGTTACGTGATCGGCAGCCGGCAAGCTGCACGCCGACGACACGCCGGTGCCGGTGCTGGCGCCGGGCCAGGGCAAGACCAAGACGGGGCGCTTGTGGACTTACGTTCGCGATGATCGTCCTGCGGGCGACAGTGCCGCACCGGCGGTGTGGTTCGCCTACTCGCCGGATCGCAAAGGCGAGCATCCCGAGCAGCATCTGCAGAAGTTCCGCGGCACGCTGCAGGCGGATGCCTACGCTGGCTTCAATCAGCTCTATGAAAATGGCCGCATCGAGCAAGCTGCGTGCTGGGCGCACGTGCGGCGCAAGTTCTACGATCTGGAGCAAGCGCACAGCTTCGCCGATGGCGCGCGAAGCGCTGCAGCGGATCGGCGCGCTGTACGGGATCGAAGAAGAGATCCGCGGTAAGCCGCCGGACGAACGCCGCGCCGTGCGCCAGGCGCAGTCGAAACCGCTGCTCGACTCTCTGCGACAGTGGTTCGAGGCGACCTTGTCGAAGCTATCGCGCAAATCGGAGACCACGGTGGCGATTCGCTACGCGCTCTCGCGCTGGGACGCACTGGCGCGCTACATGGAAGATGGCCACATCGAGATCGACAACAACGCCGCCGAACGCTCTTTGCGTGGCGTGGCCCTGGGCCGGAAGAATTACTTGTTTGCGGGATCGGATACAGGCGGAGAACGCGCCGCCGCGATCTACAGCCTGATCGGTTCGGCGAAGCTGAACGGTCTCGATCCCGAGGCCTACCTGCGCGAGGTGCTGACCCGCATCGCCGACCATCCCATCAACCGCATCGAGGAGCTGTTGCCTTGGAACATCGACTCTACACCTGCCGAAGTGTCCACTTAACCGATTCGTGGACACTTAGCAAGACGGTACACTTCGGACGCTTAGAAACGCGGTACGTGCGCTTTGGCGGGTGGATTGCCATCTCATGTCTACCGCGCCGAGGGGGGCGATTGCACATCGGCAAAGACTCTGGGACAGAGCGCCGTTCTGCTTTCAGGCGTTTTCGAAAGGGGCGCAAAAGGAACCTCAGGGGCTAAAGCCCGCGCTCAGTTTGACGCTAACGGCGCGGCTGAAGGCGTGCCCTTCCACAGACCAGGCAAAAAGGAAAAGGCCACATTCATTTCTGAATGTGGCCTTTATTAATGCCGGCAACGACCTACTCTCCCACACACTTTCGCGTGCAGTACAATCGGCCCGGCGGGGCTTAACTTCCGTGTTCGGGATGGGAACGGGTGGATCCCCCGCGGTATGATTACCGACAACTCGGAGCAGTGAGCGATGAGCTGTGAGCCATGAGCCAACAACTCTCGGCGTTCGCTGCAAACTTGTAAAAGATCGTGAGGACGAAACCTCACAACTGAATAGATTGGACGGCTTACTTTCATCTTGCTTTGTTTCCGATTTCAGCCTGTATTACTTCGGCATTTGCTTCGGCGCACAGTTGTCAGTCTTGCTTCTCAGTCATTCAGTTTCTAACGACTTCCAAACAACATTGCTAATTCCAGTTCAGTTTCGAACTGGCAACTGGCAACTGAGTACTGGCAACTGTTTTCTGCACCGAGTAAATTTTATGGTCAAGCCGAACGGGCGATTAGTACTGGTAAGCTACACGCATTACTGCGCTTCCACCTCCAGCCTATCAACCAGGTAGTCTTCCTGGGCCCTTCTTATCCCTTACGGGTTGGGAGATCTCATCTTGAGGAGTGCTTCCCGCTTATATGCATTCAGCGGTTATCACAACCGAACTTCGCTACCGAGCGGTGCCATTGGCATGACAGCTCGAACACAAGAGGTTCGTCCATCCCGGTCCTCTCGTACTAAGGACAGGTCCTCTCAAATCTCCTACGCCCACAACAGATAGGGACCGAACTGTCTCGCGACGTTCTGAACCCAGCTCACGTACCGCTTTAATAGGCGAACAGCCTAACCCTTGGAACCTTCTACAGCTCCAGGATGCGATGAGCCGACATCGAGGTGCCAAACCGGAGCGTCGATATGAACTCTTGGCTCCGATCAGCCTGTTATCCCCGGCGTACCTTTTATCCGTTGAGCGATGGCCCTTCCATGCAGAACCACCGGATCACTAAAGCCTACTTTCGTACCTGCTCGACTTGTTGGTCTCGCAGTCAACCACGCTTATGCTTTTGCACTCGTCGGCTGATTTCCAAACAGCCTGAGCGTAGCTTCGCGCGCCTCCGTTACAATTTAGGAGGCGACCGCCCCAGTCAAACTACCCGCCTTACCATGTCCCTCTCCCGGATTACGGGAGTAAGTTAGAACCACAGATCTCGCAGGGTGGTATCTCACCGTTGGCTCCTCCAAGCCCGAGAGCCTGGAATCAAAGCCTCCCACCTATCCTGCGCAGCAAGGGCCATAGTTCATGGTAAAGGTATAGTAAAGGTGCACGGGGTCTTTCCGTCTAGTTGCGGGCAACCGGCATCTTCACCGGCACTACAAGTTCGCCGTGTCAGTCGGCAAGACAGTCGCACTTTCGTTACGCCATTCGTGCAGGTCGGAACTTACCCGACAAGGAATTTCGCTCAACTCTGTTACGCCTTCCTGTCAAATTTTTGGATTTGAAAGGGCGCGGCTTCAAGCCGCGCCGATCGACTCGCCTTCTCTTGCGGCTTTAGCCGCTGAGGGACGCTTCGAGCGAAGAGGAGTGGACATTTCTGCCACTCTCTGCATGTCGCCATGCAGTTCGGACTATATCTTTTCCAACAAACTTTTCGTTGGAATCCGGCATATAGTCTCTGAGGATTTCCAGTGGATTAAAGCCAAGTAGCGCGGGGAGCGAGGGAGAAAGGATTATGTACTTCCTCTCTGAGACTCCCAACTTCCTAAATTCACGGTTCTCTTCCCGACTAGCGGGTTCGTCTCCGTGTTCTAAGCAACACAGTCCCACGTGCTCTTACCCGTAGGTACATCACCGTATTGCTTGTTAGCACAGTTCGCTCCGGATTCCTACCGGATACGCGCTCCCTAAGCAGGTACTTAACTAGTCTTTCGACCAATCGGCACCTCCCACTGGCCTTTCCTGCTGATTATCTGCACCCACCGCATTGTCACTTAGTTTCAAGTAGCGTGGGATACTCAGACCTTCCAGCATATAGCCAGATTTTACTAAGGCTAGCGAACCTAACCTTAGGACCGTTATAGTTACGGCCGCCGTTCACTGGGGCTTCAGTTCGAAGCTTCACCTTGCGGTTGACCTCTCCCTTTAACCTTCCAGCACCGGGCAGGCGTCAGCCCCTATACGTCGTTTTCGACTTTGCAGAGACCTGTGTTTTTGTTAAACAGTCGCAGTGCGCATTTCGCTGCGGCCCCCTCGAGCTTGCACTCTACCGGGGCACCCCTTCTCCCGAAGTTACGGGGTTATATTGCCGAGTTCCTTACCAACTGTTCTCACGAGCGCCTTTGGATATTCTCCTCGTCTACCTGTGTCGGTTTGAGGTACGGTTCCCTTACTTTCTCCTTAGAGGTTTTTCTTGGCAGTGTGGAATCGGCAGCTTTCCTCCATACGGAGTACTGCTTTGCGTCTCAGTGATAGCTTCCTCGCGGATTTGCCTACGAGAAACACCTTTCACGCATCGACCGTTATAGCCATAGAACGGCCTGCTTATCCTACTGCGTCACCCCATCGTATAACGAAAACAAGGGAGGTCCGGAATATTAACCGGATGTCCATCGGCTACGCCTTTCGGCCTCGCCTTAGGGACCGCCTGACCCTGAGCGGATTAACCTTTCTCAGGAAACCTTAGACTTTCGGCGCGGAGGGTTCCCACCTCCGTTATCGCTACTTATGCCGGCAGGGTCTCTTCTCAACCGTCCACCAGTCTTCTCAGTCTGGCTTCAAACTGTTGGGAATGCTCTCCTACCACGCATGGCTGTTACACCATGCATTCGCTGCTTCGGTAACAAGCTTTAGCCCCGTTAAATTGTCGGCACCGGACCGCTTGACCAGTGAGCTATTACGCTTTCTTTAAAGGATGGCTGCTTCTAAGCCAACCTCCTGGCTGTCTGGGCGTTCCGACTTCCTTTCCCACTTAGCTTGTATTTTGGGACCTTAGCAGGCGATCTGGACTGTTTTCCTCTCGACAACGAAGCTTAGCCCCCGCTGTCTGACTCCCGGATTGGTTGTTCTATGGCATTCGAAGTTTGATTGGATTCTGTAAGCTGGAAAGCCCCATAGTCCATTCAGTTCTCTACCACCATGACAAATCATCCGAGGCTAGCCCTAAAGCTATTTCGGAGAGAACGAGCTATCACGGAATTTGATTAGCCTTTCACCCCTACCCTCAGCTCATCGGAGCTTTTTTCAACAAACACCCGTTCGGCCCTCCAGTGGGTGTTACCCCACTTTCAGCCTGGCCAAGGGTAGATCATCCCGCTTCGCGTCTATTCCTGCCAACTGATTCGCCCTATTCGGACTCGCTTTCGCTGCGGCTCGCTTTCGCTTAACCTTGCTGACAAGAATAACTAGCCGGCTCATTATGCAATAGGCACGCGGTCAGACTTTCGGCTTGCGCCGCATAGTCCTCCCACCGTTTGTAGGCACACGGTTTCAGGTACTATTTCACTCCGCTCACAGCGGTTCTTTTCGCCTTTCCCTCACGGTACTGGTTCACTATCGGTCAGAAGCTAGTATTTAGCCTTACGGAATGGTCTCCGTAGCTTCCCGCAAAGTTTCTCGTGCTCCGCGGTACTCAGGTATCGGCTTCGAGTTCAGTTCGTTTTCACCTACGTGGCTATCACACTCTATGGCCCCTCTTTCCAGAGGGCTTCGGTTAACGACTGAATTGGTAACTCTACTGTTGCCGACCCTACAACCCCTGCATGACCCGAAGGTCGAACAGGTTTAGGCTGTTCCGATTTCGCTCGCCACTACTCTCGGAATCGAGGTTTCTTTCTTTTCCTCCTGGTACTGAGATGGTTCACTTCCCAGGGTTCGCTCGTGCGTGACTATGGATTCATCACGCCGTACGGGGGTTTTACCCCCGTGGGTTTCCCCATTCGGAAATCCCCGGATCAAAGCCTGCTTGCGGCTCCCCGAGGCTTATCGCAGCTTGCCACGTCCTTCTTCGCCTGCTTCTGCCAAGGCATCCACCATGCGCCCTTAGTAGCTTGACCACAAAATTTACTCAGCACACGGCAGCTTTGCTTCTACCCAGAATGTTTGTCATTCCGAGCAAAGCGAGGAACCTGCTTTCCTTTCGTCCAGCAAGAACCTCAGCCACCACGCGCCGCTTAAACTCTATGGGCCTAGTTCGCCTGCTCATCGCGCGCTCAACGCCTATCAGTGTTGTCGCACCCCAGCAGGCTATTTCAGGCACTCATAAAAATTTACGTTCGCCTTGTAATTTGCCCAATCTATTCAGTTGTCAAATATCGTCCTCGTCAACTTATTAAGTTGACTCACCCGCTTCTGCGAGTATGGGTCTTACTCACTCCAGAGTCGTGCAAACTCCAGAATCCCTCCAACCCAATGTTCGGCGCCAGGCAACATTCAACCGCATACAAACTCGGTTGTCGCGTGACGCCCAACATCAGGCTGAATCTCAAGCTCTCGAATGCGCCAGATCTCTGCTGCGCCGATCGCTATCGCATCTATCTCTGCTGCTGCGGCCAGGGACCATCAGGATCAATCCCGCGCTCGATCTTAGCCAGCCGCTCCTGGTGCTTATGAACCATCGCGACTACAGCAATCACGCCGCCAACGATGATAGCCACGATCGGCACCAGCAATCCGTTCAGACCAAGAATTCGATCCACAATGTGATCCATCCACTTCCCTCCGCGACCAAAGCAACTGACAGCAGATTTGGTGGAGCTGACCGGGATCGAACCGGTGGCCTCCTGGTTGCAAACCAGGCGCTCTCCCAGCTGAGCTACAGCCCCATTACTCCAGTGGTCAGTGATCAGTTGCCAGTGGTCAGAAACTCCTTCTGACCACTAATCACTGCTCACTGGCCACTGATTCTGGTGGGCCTGGGTAGAGTTGAACTACCGACCTCACCCTTATCAGGGGTGCGCTCTAGCCACCTGAGCTACAGGCCCGGTTCCTACCGAAACCCCGGAGCCTGATGACGCAGCTCTTAGCTTATAAGCCGTCGGCCTACAGCCAAACCGCTCCGGGTTTAGCTAAGAGCCAAGAGCTAATAGCTAAAAGCTCGATCTTATTTCGAGGACAAGGTTGAACGTGCGCCCCAGCTAAGCCGGAGCTGACCATCATGGAAACGTGATTCGAGAAAGAGAGGTCCGAAACGAGGCTCCCTCGTCAAATCCTCAGGTTAGTGGTGGACTCGACTTGGGGTACATGGCAACATCCCACGCGCTCTCGATCGCTTGCGCGAAAGAGTGCTCCATAGGAGCGGGCGTGAGTGCCATGACGTTCTCTCTTAGAAAGGAGGTGATCCAGCCGCAGGTTCTCCTACGGCTACCTTGTTACGACTTCACCCCAATCATGAGCTGTACCTTGGAAGGCTGCCTCCTTGCGGTTAGCACACCTGCTTCTAGTACGGCCCACTTTCGTGATGTGACGGGCGGTGTGTACAAGGCCCGGGAACGTATTCACCGCGGCGTTCTGATCCGCGATTACTAGCGATTCCAGCTTCATGGAGTCGAGTTGCAGACTCCAATCCGAACTGAGGCCGGCTTTTTCCGATTAGCTCCCCCTCACGGGTTTGCGACGGTTTGTACCGACCATTGTAGCACGTGTGTAGCCCTGGACATAAAGGCCATGAGGACTTGACGTCATCCCCACCTTCCTCCTCGTTATCCGAGGCAGTTTCACTAGAGTGCCCGGCTTGACCCGATGGCAACTAGGGATAAGGGTTGCGCTCGTTGCGGGACTTAACCCAACATCTCACGACACGAGCTGACGACAGCCATGCAGCACCTCCGCAGCAGCCTTTTAAGGGGAAGGGATATTTCTATCCCGGTCCACTGCGCTTCGAGCCCAGGTAAGGTTCTTCGCGTTGCGTCGAATTGAACCACATGCTCCACCGCTTGTGCGGGCCCCCGTCAATTCCTTTGAGTTTCAGCCTTGCGACCGTACTCCCCAGGCGGATTGCTTATCGCGTTAGCTGCGGCACAGCAGGATTGGGTACCTGCTACACCAAGCAATCATCGTTTAGGGCTAGGACTACCAGGGTATCTAATCCTGTTTGCTCCCCTAGCTTTCGCGCCTCAGCGTCAGTTATGGTCCAGTGCGCCGCTTTCGCCACAGGTGTTCCTCCCGATATCTACGCATTTCACCGCTACACCGGGAATTCCACGCACCTCTCCCATACTCCAGCACCACAGTTTCGCCTGCAGGCCCCGAGTTAAGCCCGGGGATTTCACAAGTGACTTGTGGCACCGCCTACGCGCCCTTTACGCCCAATAATTCCGAACAACGCTCGCACCCTCTGTATTACCGCGGCTGCTGGCACAGAGTTAGCCGGTGCTTCTTCCACCAGTACCGTCATTATCGTCTTGGTCGAAAGGAGTTTACGCCCCAAGGGGCTTCATCCTCCACGCGGCGTTGCTGCGTCAGGGTTTCCCCCATTGCGCAAAATTCCCCACTGCTGCCTCCCGTAGGAGTCTGGACCGTGTTTCAGTTCCAGTGTGTCCGTGCGCCCTCTCAGGCCGGATACCGATCTTCGCCTTGGTGGGCCGTTACCCCGCCAACTAGCTAATCAGCCGCGACCCCCTCTTCAAGCGCATTGCTGCTTTGATCTTTCGATGTTATGCGGTATTAGCCCCGGTTTCCCGGAGTTATTCCCCACTCGAAGGTAGGTTAGTCACGTGTTACTCACCCGGTCGCCACTTTACTCATGGATTGCTCCACTTTCTCGTTCGACTTGCATGTGTTAGGCACGCCGCCAGCGTTGATTCTGAGCCAGGATCAAACTCTCGTTTGAAACCTGATGTCTGCCGACGGGTAGTTGGCAGACTGCCATCGCCGCACATCCAAGACAACTGGCAAAAGTCACCTTGGTTTCAACAGCGCGGGATGGCGCCACCATTCAGCCTCCGCCTTGCCCCTCAGGACGAATCCCGAACAGCAAGTAGAAGTTCACGGTGGTCTATCTTGTGAGATCGTTTCGGACTTATGCCCGAATCCGCTCTCTCACGACTGGCACGTTCAACCGAGTTGTCAAAGACCGAATCGCCTTCCGCCTGAGCGGCGCGCCTTCAGTTCTAGACGGACTCGCTACTAGAGCGAATCCGGCTGTCCTCGAAACCTTACAAACATACGTTGCCGCGCAAACCCTGTCAACGCTAGCGTCCCACAGTATTTCCACGCGTTTTCCACATCGGGAAAGGCGATTGGGGCGGCGGACCGAGGAGCTTTACCAGCTCAAGAGCGCGCAACGGTATGGCCTTCCGCTTTGGATTTACACTGCACCGATGAACCGGCGCACGGCTTTTTAGGCCATGCCAAAGGCGGAAGACAGAAAATTGAGAAAAGATCCTACGTTTGGAGGTTCCTTGCTTTGAAGGTACCCTTCAGAAACTCACTGGGGTTTCCGAATCAAGTCCCGTGGCCGGGACGACTTGAGAACTCACATTCTCTGAAAACTTAGATGCCGGGCGGACACGAGAGATTCACAAAATACGACCGGCTGCCACACTTCTGCTCTCGGTGTGATTGTTTATACCAGATGAATGAGAAAAATTGCAAGCGGGAATTTGAAAATTGCGTGGATTACTGGTTTGGTGCAGGTCTCCACCGACAAACGTAGCGGCATCACCAACGACCCGAATCGTTCCGATGACTCGCAATACATTTTGCGGCTGATCGGGCAGGTAATTACGGTCAGTTTGGAAACGGCGAAGATCGTGCGAGAGCTTCCGACGCTTGGTTTGCCAGATTAGCTCACGCGCAGCGCCACAGCGGCTGAAGCCGGGGGCATTGGTGCTGTTTGGCGGCACGACTGAAGTCGTGCCCTTCCCGGTCTCTTCCTTCTCGGTTCGGGCTGATTTCGGCGAACTTCCCCGCTTCTCGCAAAGGACGCGAGAAACGGGGCATCCGTCGCGAGTTGTCACACATCCCCTTCGCCAGGTAAGCCCTTTGTCATCCTGAGGCGCCGTCTTTTGGCGCCGAATGACCTATGCAATCTGCCGGCCGCGCCGATGCTGCCAACAAGTCCAGAGGTCCTTCGGCCCGCAAAGAACGCGGGCCTCAGGATGACAAGAGGGGAGGGAGTTGGGACTTCTAGCGCTTCAGGAGGTGCCAGGCTTCTTTGTACTTCTCGTACTTCGCATTTTTACTGTTTGGGGTTAGGAGGATGTCGGGCTGGTGGTTCGTGGCTTTGATGGGCAGGATATACCAGGTGTCGGTGGGGATTACGTATGCGGCGAAGAAGTCGATCTGGTCGGGGCGGTAGGGGACTCCGTTGGAGTCGAGGTGGCATTTGTAGGAGTTGCCGCGATGGAAGATGGTGCATTTGACCTGGACGCGGACGAAGCGGCGACGATGGACGACGGCTAAGTCGAAAGGGGCAGAGTCTCCCCAGGGCTTGGCGACGATGAAGCCGAGTTCGGTGGCGCGGGTCATGAAACGCAGTTCGGCCCACTCCCCGCGCACCTTGGGGTGGCGGATGTTCATTCCTGAGTTTTTCATGGATTCGGAAAAAAAGACGGCTAGAAAATGCGGCCACGGACAAATGCGTCCGGGGTTTCACGGTTTCTTTCAGGCAATAAAAACGCGGCCTGGATGGGCCGCGTTGATCATTTTGTCTCTATCTCTATTTTATCAATTTGGGTGGGGGCAACCGGCAAAGTTTCGAACTTTTTATTCGGGTTGGATACAAGGGGTTAGGGGAATCGGGGTGACTTTGGGGGCTTGACAGAAAATCGGGGGTTGGCGGGGGAGGCTGTGTGGTGGTCTCCGGCGGGAAGCAGGTTCCTCCCTTCGGTCGGAATGACAAAACTAAAGCAGGTTCCTCACTTCGTTCGGAATGACAAAACAAAGCAGGTTCCTCACTTCGTTCGGAATGACAAAATCAAAGCAGGTTCCTCACTTCGTTCGGAATGACAAAATCAAAGCAGGTTCCTCACTTCGTTCGGAATGACAAAATCAAAGCAGGTTCCTCACTTCGTTCGGAATGACAAAATGTTTTCCTAAGGGCAGGTTCCTCGTTTCGTTGGAATGACAAACCTTGGCCCCCTATGGGAACTCCAGGGTCACGAACTTAGCGTTGTGAGTACCGGCGTTGACGATTGGGCGTCCGAAGCCGTGGGCGAGCCACGTCACGTTTCCGGAACTGAAGTGGCTCGGCGTCGGCATCGGCTCGTGTCCACCGTGAGTGCGCGGATCGGTGGTGAAGAGGTCGAGATCGCTGACGGCCACCAGCAGCAGCGGACGCGACTGGGCGCGCGAGGGGATGGCTGCGTGAGGCTGCAGTTCAAATTCGGAGACGCGGATTCCGTCTTTCACCCAGAGGATTTCCTGAGTGCCTCCGTCGAGAATTTTGAGGGCGCGCTCTTCGTCCCACTTGACGGAGGAGTGGCGGAGCTTTTCATCCTGCAGGATTTCGATGGTGATGTTGCGGAAGGGTTGGGCGCCGGCATCGCGCGTGATGTGTTCGAAGTTGCCTGGGACGAAGGTGGGGTCTCCATCGCGCACGTTGAGCGTGACGGGAGCTTTGTCTTTGACGGTGGTGATCACCGTGGCGTCGCCGATCGTCACGTAGATGTAGTCGTGATGGTGCCAGTGCATAAGCGTCTGAGATTTCGGCGGTATGTTGACGTCGAAGACGCGAACCTGGTCGTTGGTGAAGATGAGCCGGTGCAGAGGATCGGCGGTGATTTCGACTTCGGGCGCGGCTTGTGCGGAGAGCAGCGCGGTCAGAAGAAGGAGGAGAACGAAACGTCGCATGGGCGGGATTCTAGCATCGGGGGTGCGGATCGAGTTTCCGGGGACTTAGGAAAGTCGGGAAGCTTCAGCCTTCTTCGCGGGTGACGCGAATCCATTCTTCCATCTGGTCGAGGTACTCGGCGAGAGCGCGACGGCCGGTGGCGGTCAGGCGATACTCGGTCCGTGGGACACGTCCCTCGAAAAACTTTACGCAGGAAATGTACTGCGCCTCTTCGAGTTTGCGAGCGTGGACGCTGAGGTTACCGTCGGTGGTCTTAAGCACGCGCTTGAGATCGTTGAAGCTGAGCGAATCGTTGGTGGCGAGTGCGCTGACAATGCCGAGGCGGATGCGCTCGTGAATGAGGCGGTCGAGTTCAGGGAGTTCGGGAGCGACGGGCTGCGCGTGGGGGTGCTCCTGAACTTTTTCGTGAGCCTTGTCTTGAAGCCGCTCGCGTGGTCGGGCCTCGGGCTTGAGCGATTTACGGCGGGATGGAAGCGCTCTAGCCACCGTGCCTCCTCGCAATGAGCACGCCGAAAGCAATGTGCAGGCCGCCGAAGCCCGCGGCGAGGAACCAGTCTCCCCAGGCTACGGGGGCGAGGACGGCGAGGCCGCCGAGAAGCATGAAGCACACGCCCATGACGGGGACGATCGCGACGGAGAACGAGCCTCCGGTCATGATGCCCGCGCCATAGAGCAGCAGCCAGGTTGCGGGTAGCGCCGATGGCAGGCCCGCGCGGAACAATAGGAATGTCATGAAGGCGCCGGCAAGCAGCGGAGGCGCGAGCCCCAGCGCGACTTTGCGGGCCGGGCCGGAGAAGAGCGGAAGGCCGCGGCGGTTCGCTTTCCAAGTGCAGGAGAGCAATCCGATGGCGACGGCGAGCAGTCCCTCAGCGAGCCACACTCGCAGCCACGCGGAGGAAGAAGTTTGATGCGCGGCGAGCCAGGCGGCGCCTACGGCGGTGGCGCCGAGAAGCGCCGTTCCCCATCCGGAGACGGCGGTGAATGCGGCGGAGCGCTCCATGGTGTCGCGGATGAAGCGGAGATCATCGGCAAGGTTGGGGGTCAGTTCGCTGGCGACGCGATCGGGCAAAGAGCGGGTGGGGCTTTGGTCCAACGCGCGATTTTCCGTCGGCCTATTTTCGGCCGAGCGATGAAAGCGCCGGATGCGGTGAGGCCGCGGGTCGAACATGGCCACAGACTAACTGGGCTCTTGGCGCTTGTCAAGTACTTTTCAATACAAAGTAAAAGGCTGCACCGCTGTTCTCTTCAGCAACCCCGCGCTGTTGCTGCTCCGATTCCCATGTCTCGCAACAGCGGCGAGACATGGGGCATCCCACTGTTTGTTTTCTCATCCAGAATTTCTTTTCTTTAGATCATCCGCCTAACCACCGGTCAGCCTGGTTCAACTCGTTCAAATCCTTTTCGTCAGAATTCGAAGCGCAACGCGAACTGCATGAAGCGAGGCGTGGTGAGCGTCGATTGATATTTACCGAACTGCGTTGGATCGTCCGAGAGTGACGGTTGAGCCGAGCTCCCCACTTCTCCGCGGACGTCGTAGCGCACCGAGTTGGTGGCGTTGAAGGCCTGCCAGGTAAACTCCAGGCGTTTCCCCTCGCCAAGACGGAAGTCTTTGCTCACGCCGGTATCGATGTTGAACATGCCGTCGCCAATGACGTTGTTGCGCACGCCGGATTCTCCGGGCCACTCGGGACGGAACGCCGCCTCTGCCGCTGCAGGGTCCTGGAAGATGTCCGGGCCAATGCCGACGCCGTTGACGATGGCGTTCTTCGGATTGGAGGCCACCGGAGGCGGGCCGTTCGGCTCGGCATCGCCTTCGATATTCCAGTCGGTTGCCCAGGTGTATCCGTTATCGACCGTGATTGGGAAGCCGGTGGTCCAGCGGAAAATACCGGAAACGTGCCATCCGCCGATCACCGCGTTCAGCACTGGGCTCGCGTTTGCCGCGAACGCCTGGCCTTTGCCGAAGGGAAGACGATAGACGAGGTTCGCATTAATCTGGTGGAAGGCGTTGAAATCCGAAAGCCCGCGCAGGGACAGTGGATCCCAGGCATTAATCACAATCCCTCCCCCGTTCAGGTCGTTGCCAGTTCCTCCAGTTCCTTCATAGGGAGGGATTCGTTCGGCCGCCGACGCCTCGTCGAACGACTTCGAGAACGTGTAGTTGAACTGCCCTTGCAGGTTCGATCCCCAGCGCGCGGTGTAGGTCACCTGCAGCGCGTTGTAATCGGACGTACCGATATTGCGCCAGGCATAAAGCGAAGCGAACTGATCGTGGTAGAAGCTGTATGGGCCGTTCACTCCGTTGGGCGTGTTCATTCCGGTGATCGAGCCGGGCACGTCCATCAGGAACAGAGAGAAGGTTTCGTTATGCGGATAGCAGGTCCAGAGTTCGTAGATAGATTGAGTGGCCGTCGGATTCGTGGGGTAGTTGCCAGGCGCGCATCCGCCGCTGAGCTGACTCTGGGTGACAGTGTTCCATGCAGGAAACATATGCTCGAAAAATGGAACGGGCGCGATCGAATTGACGTCGGTGTTAGCAGCCGCAGCCTTCGAAAGGACGGTGCCGGCCTGGAAATAGGTCATTTTGCTGCCAGGATCGGTTGGGTTCGCAGGCATGGCCAAGTCGACCTGCATAGGCAGCCGCCGGCTGATGCTTCCCACGTACGCAACTTGTAGCGAGGATTTCGGGGTGATCTGGCGCGAGAGTGAGAAATTGAACACGTGCGTGTAAGGAGTCTTCAAGGTTTGGTCGAGACCCCAGTTGATAGCGAAAGCGGTGTTGCTCGGGGTAACGGGAAAGCTGCCCGAGGGCGTAGGTCCGAACAGGCAGCTCGGACCGCTCAAAGATGCGCAGGGCGCGGGCAGGCAGGATGAGCCGGTCAGACAAGTGAATCGTGGTGCACCCGCGACCGTTACTACACCAGCGGGATTGCCCAAGTCGGTCGACAAGCCAAAGGAACCGTTCTGGTCAAAGCTGTTCACGATCCCCAAGCCGAAGTGGCTATACATTATGCTGTAGCCACCGCGGATGGAGAACTGGTCTTTCTTTCCCAGGATCTTAGAAGCCCAGCCATCGCCGGTATCAGGCGCCCAAGCCACCGCAATGCGGGGCGAAAAATCCTTGTGGTCCCAGTTCCACAATCCCGGACCGTGATTCTTGGGCCCGCCCAGGATGAACGAAATCTCTCCCGCGTTGTTGGCTGGCTGCCCCTGGCTCATTAACTGGGCCGTATGGTTGAACCAGTCGGTTACGTTTTGGTTGGTGCATCCGCCGCTGGTGCTCTGCACGCAAGGTGAAACCTGCAGTCCGTTGGTTTCGTAGGGAGGAGCATCAAGCACCCACCGCAGCCCATAGGTAACCGTCAAGCGTGGCGTCATGCGCCATGTATCCTGCCCATAAAACTCGTAGTCATTCAACGCATAACGTCGCCTGATGGCGTCGCCTTGTTGCAGTGCACTGCCGTCGTGCGCGAAGTTGTACTTGCCGTCTCCCTCGGCAAAGATGCCCAGCACGATCCCCGCCGCGTCGTCATAGTTCGGGCCAAAATTACCATCCACAGCGGGATAGCCATTGTTGGCTGGGTCCAGCGGGCTGGGCGTATTGGCGATGCCGCCCGTATTCAGATAGACGGGGTTCGTCTGCACATCGGAGAAGGAATTCTGGTAGCTGATGCTGTTGTTGCGAATCAGAAATAAATCGGCGCCGAACTCGAAAGTGTGATTTTTCCGGGTCCAATTCAACGTGTCGGTGAACTGGTTGACAGGCACAAATCGGGTCAAAGAGCGAGTGAATGGAACAAGGTCGGTAAGCCCGCTGAGAAACACTCCCGGATATTGCGACGTACCTCCAAGCTGAGTCCCTTGGCGAACGTACCCCCAGTGAAAATCGTTGATGAGTCTGGGGGAGAGTAACGACGTGAGTCCGACCGTCACACCCTTACTGTCATCGAGCGTCAGCGAAGAGGCAGACTGGCCTGGAAACTGTTGCGTCCCCGGATCCTTGAGATTCTGGGTCTGCCCGCGGAAAAACAGGCTTTCCGAGCCATTCGATGTGATGTGGTAATCAAGGCGGGTCAGGTAAGTATTCCAAGTTGAGTCTGCGTTCGAGGAGAAGCGATATCCGAGGATATTGATACCGTCTCCGGCGCTTACGTTAGGATTTTGGTACTGGTTGAGAACAGCAGCGACCGCCGAACTGGGGCCGATTCCCAGGGGGTCCATCGCGGTAATTTGGCTCGGGTTTAATGCGTAGTATCCCGCTTGCACTCCGGGCAGTCCGTTTACCGTGCCGCCTGGACAGTCCGACGGGTTCGCACACAGATACTGCAAGTACCCGCTCCGAAGTGCGGTGCTCGGCACATCCCGCAATACGCTTTTTCCCTCGGCTTGCCGCTTCCCTTCGTAGTTCGCGAAGAAGAAGAGCCGGTTCTTTACGATCGGACCGCCGACGGCGGCTCCAAATACGTTGTATAGGAGCTTGGGCGCTTTGTTCGGTTCGCCATTGCTCAGCTGAGATTCCTTCAAGAACGGATCGTTGGCACTGAAAACCGTATTACGGTTGTACTCGTAGACCGAGCCGTGAAAATTGTTGGTACCACTCTTGGTGACTAGCGCAACCTGGCCGCCGCTGGAATAGCCCGAATCCGCATTCGCATTCGCGGTGGTGACACGGAACTCCTCGACCGAGTCGGGCGGCACGTTCAAGACACTTTGGAAGGCGTAACCGTTGTTCTGATCGTTGACGCCGATGCCATCGAGCGTGACGTTGGATTGATCGCTGCGGACGCCGTTCACGGCGCCGCTCCGGGTATCGGTGTCACGATCGACTTGGTCGCCCATGTACGACACGCCGGGCTGCAGGCTCAGCAACTCGACCACGCTGCGGGCGGCGATGGGCAATTCTGCGATTTGATCTTGCTCGACCGTGTTGCCGAGCGAGGCGTCGGTGCGATTGATCAGGGCAGCCTGGGCTTCGACCGTCACCGATTGCGCTACTCCGGCAACCTGCAAATGAATCGGCATGGTAGCGGGGGTTTTGACAACGAGCGTGACCTTCTCCACGCGGAATGGCGCAAAGCCGGCGGCCGCGGCATCGAGCCGGTAGTCGCCCGGAGGGACGTCCAGGAACTGGTAGAGTCCCGACGCATTGCTTGAGGCCGTTCGCTGCAGGCCGGTGGCCGCGTCGGTCAACGTGATCTTCGCGCCGGCGACTGCCGCGCCGGAGGAATCGGTGACGCTGCCGTTGAGCGAACTGGTGGATTGCGCCGCGGCCAGGGAGACCATCAGCGCTAAGGCTGTGAATACGGCGATGGCGCGCAGCGTTTTTTGTACAGATCGAACACCCTGCACATATCGAACGGCTTGCGCATATCGAACGCAGAACAGGCTCCGCACACTACTGACTTGCCGATGGATTCGCGACATCGAGACAGCCTCCTGAGAAGAAGGCATGATTGGGCAAAAACACGTGAGAAGAAATCACACGTCTGTTTCTCGCGGCGCCCGCCTGCGCCTTTTTCGATTCCCTGTGCTAATTCCCCTTCGGTCGAAGCAGATTCGACCCTTCCCGCCCAGAGTGGCGGGATTATACCTCATGCGGAGAAGGAATTAGTATTTATAAAAGCCGCGTTGAACGATCGGTATTTCGGGTCGGCCGGAAACTTCGCTCGGAACCTCCCCGGAACTTTGAGGCGCGGATCGACGTACCTTTCCACAGGAGTAGTGTGATCGGTCTGCCCTGCCGGAACAGGTGCTTTTTGAAGAATTCTGTCCTATTTTTGGGACTGACGGTGCATCTAAGGGGAAGGATTACGGTCAATTCAGACTTGGTGGGTCGATGATGCGGACCGTCATGGACATCTTCGCGCAAATCTTTCGCAATCTCTGGGCGCACAAGCTGCGTTCCTTCCTGACCATGTTCGGCATCGCCTGGGGAGTGGGATCGCTCCTGCTCCTGGTGGGAGTTGGCGAAGGCTTTCGCTCGGGAAACAAGCGGGAACTGGCGGAGTTCGGCAAAGACATCATGTTTCTGTTTCCTGGGCGCGCTCCTGCCGTTCAGGGCAACATGAGTTCGGCGCGCTACTACCTGCTGACCTATCAGGACTACCTCGACGTCCGGCTGGCAGGGTATGTCCGCAATGCCTGCCCCGTTATTTCGCGCAGCGACCTGCATGAAGTCAGCGAATTTGCGACGGCCAGCGGCGAGATCATGGGCACGGAACCGCAGCTGAACGAGATCAGCTTCCTTCCACTGAAGGAAGGCCGCTGGCTCAATGCCATGGACGGCCAGCAACGTCGCAATGTGATCGTGCTGGGAAACGAGTTGCTGAAGACGCTGTTCCCGGGGCGTCCGGCGGTGGGGTCGTTCATTCTGCTGAATGGCATCCGCTTCGAAGTGGTGGGCAGCATGCCGCATTTGGGGCGAGGCGACAATATGTGGCTGAACTTGCGCGGATATATTCCGTTTCAGGTGATGGCCGCGAACTTCCCCATCAAAGGAGAAAATCATCAGAATTCCATTTCCTTCATCGAGTATCAGCCGCTGAAGACGGCCGACCATGTGTTGGCGCGGCAGGAGGTTCACAACATCGTAGGACGCAATCACGGATTCGATGCCAGCGATCAGAATGCGTTTGACGAGTGGGATTCGATTCAGGAATCGAAGATGGTGGGAACGATTTTCGATGTCATGAACATGTTTCTTGGGGCGGTGGGAATGGTTACGCTGGCCCTGGGCGCGATAGGAGTGATCAACATCATGCTGGTCGCGGTCACCGAGCGCACACGCGAAATCGGGCTGCGCAAGGCACTGGGCGCGACCAACCGCAGCATCCTGTTTCATTTCTTTCTCGAAGGATTGCTGCTCACGCTGGGCAGCGGGCTGATCGGCCTGGCACTGGCGGGCGGATTGATGGCGATGATGGGAGGCGTGCAGGGGCCGCAAGGATTCGATCCGCCGAAGCTAGTACCGATGTCGGCGATGCTGGCGATTGGAAGTCTCACCCTGGCAGGAGTGATTGCCGGACTTTATCCTGCGCGAAGAGCGGCGATGCTGCAGCCCGTGGAAGCGTTGCGGCAGGAGTAACCGGAACTGAATCAATATGCTCCATGATTTGCTCCACGAAGCGTACGCAGCGATGCGGCACAATCGTCGCCGCACTGCGCTCACCATGCTCGGCATGGGCTGGGGCATCGCCACGGTCGTAATGCTGCTGGCCTATGGCGATGGCTTTGGCCGCGCGTGCGCCAACATTTTTGCGAATTTCGGGACGAAGCTGGTCATCGTGGTGCCGGGCACGACTTCCATGCAGGCCGGAGGGCAGAAGTCGGGAGCGCAGATCCGCTTCACACAGGACGACGTGGAGGCGCTCACCACCAATCTTCCGCAAATCACCCGCATCACGCCCAGCGTCGACAAACAGGCCCGCGTGCAATACGACACGCGGGATTTCACTTTCGATGTCACCGGGAATGACCCGAATGTTTATCCGATTCGCGCACTCAAACTCGCGCAAGGCCGCTTCTACAACATGGAAGACCAGGTGCAGCGGGCGCGCGTCGCGGTGATCGGGTCGGAGGCCAAGGAGAAACTGTTCTCCGGACGCAACGCGCTCGGCGAATACATACGGCTCGACGGGCTCAGCTTTCAGGTCATCGGCGTACTGAGCGCGAAAATGCAGGAGGGGAACGACGATATCAACCGCGTGGTGTACATCCCGTTCACCACGATGGGCGATCTGAAAGACACGCACTACCTCGACACCATCTGGTTCAACTTTGAGACTCCAGAGTTCGAACGCATCGAGCCCGCAGTGCGGACGATCATGGCGACGCAGCACAAGTTCAGCGAAGCCGATCACGAGGCCGTCAGGGTCTTCAACCTGATGACGCAACTGCATCAGTTCGAGATCATCACCCTGGGGCTAAAGATCCTGATGGGATTCATCGGCACGCTGACGCTGGGCATTGGCGGCGTTGGGCTGATGAACATCATGCTGGTTTCGGTGACGCAGCGGACGCGCGAGATTGGCGTGCAGAAAGCTCTGGGCGCGAAACGGCGGTACATCCTGATGCAGTTCCTCGCTGAGGCGCTGACGATTACGTTTATCGGGGGAGTGTTTGGAGTCGTGCTGGCGTACGTGGTCTCGCTTTCCGTGGGCCGGCTGACTTTATATAGCGCGTTCGCCAAAAACGGCGAGGCCGGCGACATCCGCCTGATCATTGAGCCGGGGACGCTGATTGCGTCTACACTGATTCTCGCCGCGGTGGGACTGATTAGCGGGATGATTCCCGCATTCCGCGCTTCGCGGCTCAATCCGATTGAAGCCTTGCGGCATGAATAGCTGCCGATTCTAGTTCGTGTAAATCCGCACGTAATCGATCAGCATCTCTGATGGGAATGGAGTCGATGAGTCCGGCGGGCCGGGCCAATCTCCGCCAATCGCAAGATTCAAGAGAATGAAATTGCTCTGGCCGGCGTCGAAGGGCCAGACTGCACCATCATTGAGCGGCGTCAGGCTGGACTGTGTGAAGGTGGCATACGGATGCGTGGAATCGTCAACGTAGTAGGCGACACTTCCCTTGGACCAGATCATGCCGTAGGTATGCCACTGTGCTGCGGTTTGTCCTGAGGGAAAGTTGTAATTGGTGCCGAGGCCTGTCGCGCCCGTGAAGCCCGTGCCGTGAACCGATCCAGCATTCCAATCGGGATTGCCGGCGGCGTTAACGCGTTCCAGCACGTCCTGCTCGCCGCATGCGGGCCAGTTTATGGTTGCAATGTTGTTGCCGAGCAGCCATGCCGCGGGCCAGAAACCCTGCGCCTCGGGCACCAGCGCCTTCACTTCAAAGCGGCCATACTGAAAGCTGAATAGTCCTTGCGTCTTCAGACGCGCCGACGTGTAGATGCCGGAAGACGGCTGCTGCGCCTCGATGTGCAGATAGCCGTCGGTTCCAACGTACTCGCTGGGATTCGTCGTGCTGCACGGTGAAGTGGACGATCCCCACGCACAGTAGTCTTCCAATTCATTGTTGCCACAGCAATTGGTGCCGGTGTCATAAGTCCAGACAGCAGGATTGGGTTGCGCGATCGCGCCCGATGAATTTGTGAACTCGTCACTCCAGACGAGCGTCCCCGAAGGGATATTCGGGGTGAAGGCTTGAGTCGTAACTGTGCTCGACGTTCCCGCGAAGGCGATCGTGTTCAGCGTGAGGTTCGATGCCACGAGAAACGGCGCAAGATACTTCGGAGAACTCGTGGTTGGAGTGCTGCCGTCCATCGTGTAGTAGATCGACGCACCCGCGGTCGCCGAGGTCAGGGTCACGATGACCGCGCCACTCTGCGCGGCTGCGGCAGAGATTGCTGGAGCCGCGATGGGGTTGCCTCCACCGCCCAGGGTTCCGCTATTGCTGCCACAACTCGATGGCAAAACGCTCCATAAGAGAACTGCCGCCAGCAGCATCGACTCTGTACGCATCGCCCACCTTCTCTGAGGAAGTTAAGCTACTGGAGCCTATTTAACCGCTCGCTAAATGCGCGGTCAATGCACGGAAGGGAACGGTGATGGCGCTACTCTCCTTCCGGGACTATTTATGGACTGCTTGCGCGGGAGCGGGTTGGCGAGCGTCGGTGACGCGATAATCGTTGTATTCGATAGTGAGAGTGGCGCGGCCGCCGAGGCGGATATAGCTGACCGATTCATTGCGGGCGGGAAGCCAGAAGTCTTGCACTTTTTTGTAGTCGTGGCGAATTTCGTTTTTCTTGGTCCAGAAAGAAGGGTTCTGCGCCGGTTCGGCTTCGATGTGGGTGACGGCGAAGTCCGTCGCGTCGACCCAAATTTTGCCGTGATACACGTACTTGCTCTTGGCTTTTGGAGTCACCTGCAACACGTAGTGTCCGCCGCTTTCCGAAGGCTCATAGTTTAGCAATTGAAAGTTGTAGTTGTCGCGATTCAGTTGCGTACGTGCGCTCATGGCGGGTTCGGCGGCTTCTTTCTCGCCATCGAGGAGCCGCTTGAACACGCGATCGCGAATCAGCTTCGATCCACTCTCCGAGACGACTTTAAATTCTTTGGAACACGGGCTGTTGTACGTCGCCGCAACGGTCATTTCGGCTTCGCGATCGCCGGGGAATCCGCGGTAAGTCAAGCGATAGACGCGGGTGGCCTCAGAGTGCAGCAGCGCCCGGGCGCGTTCTTCATTTTTGCGGACAAGATTGTCGACAACCTGATCTGCCGTGAGCGGCGAGCTTGCAGTCGGCGATGCGGGAGCCTTTGGATTCTCGGCCGCTCGGCTTGTGACGGCCAGGGTTGCAGCCACAGAGAGCAGCGCGATTGCCTTAAAGATTGTTTGCACGCGGGACATATCGGGAGGTTTCTAGTTTAGATGCATGTTGGAAGGGTTGAGGAAGTTTAATTGGCGCCGAATTGCCTCTCCAATTCCTGATTTCGCGATCGCCGCGGCATTCGCTGACCACATCGAAGAGGCGGGAAGTCACTTCGCGGTGAGGAAACTCAGAATCTCGCGCATCACGCGCTCGCCTTGATCCGTTTGGAAGAGGAACTGAGCGTGCGCGGAGCCATCGACAACGATGAGCTTTTTCGGCTCAGGAGCTTTCTCATATTGTTGGCGGATCCCGGGAAGGCGCGGTCCGTCGCCGCTGGTATCATCGCGCGCAACGATAAACAGGGAAGGCGACTTCAGTTTATCGGCTGGATCGTTCGGCGCCGCACCGAGCATTACGATGCGATCGATCTCTCCAGTCCGCGACGCGATCGACGCGTCACCGGCTGCCCCTCCGCCCATGCTGCCGCCGACGATCGAGACGCTCTTCGCGCCCGCTTTTCGCAGATAGCGGACGGCGGCCAGCACATCAAGATGAAGCGGCGCGTCCTCGGGATCGGAATCGCCCGGACCTTTCGATTTGCCGTATCCGCGGAAGTCGATCGCCAACACGCGAAAACCTGCGGTGACGAGCGTTCGCGCTTGCTTAGCCCAACTCTCTTTGTTGAATTGTCCGCCGTGGGCTAGCACGACAGCTTTGTCGCCGTCTCCGTAGACATCGGCGAAAATCACGCCTCCGTCTTCGGTGGGAAACGAAACGGTCTTCTGCGCCGCGGCGTTCGCCGCGAGCAACAATACGCCGATGATGACAATGAGTCGGCGCACGCAGTCAATCTATCACTGCTACTGCCTGTTATGGCTCTACTTGGGACTGATGGCTCGGCGCAAGTCTTGAAAGATATCGTCCGGCATCTGCTGAAAAACCGCTACGATCTCAGCATCGAACTGGCCTCCCGAGCCCGCCTGAATTTCTTCGCGAGCCGCCTGAAAGCTTCTGGCTGCCCGGTAGGGAAGCTTCGTTGTAATCGAATCCAAGGTGTTCGCGACAGCGACGACTCTCGCCCCGAACGGTATTTGTTTCCCCTGCAAGCCGCGCGGATAGCCTGTTCCGTCGTAGCGCTCGTGATGGGAGTAGACAATGTCGGCGGGCTCAGGGATGAGAAACGGAATCTTTTTCACAATCAGAAAGCCCTTGAGACAGTGCTCGCGCATGATCGCAAACTCATCGGGAGTTAGGCTGCTCGGCTTGAGAAGAATCGCATCGGGGATCGCCATCTTGCCGATGTCATGCAGGAAAGCTCCGCGAGCCACGACAGCGATCTGATCTGGAGGTAGTCCCATTGCGCGGCAAATGGCCATGGTGAAAGCGCACACGCGCTTGGAGTGTCCTCCCGATGACCCCTCCTTAACGTCGAGCGCATCGCCCAGACCTTGAAGAGTCGAGTCGTAAGCCCTCTCCAAATCGGAGGCCCTGGCTTTGAGGCGCCTATTCTCGGCCTCCAGTTCTTCTACGCGCCTCGAGAGATCATCGACTTCTGACATGCCGCGCTCCTCCGGATTCGAGTATGCGACCCACCAGGCAAACTCGCAAGGCCGACACAATGAGCACGGAGATCGGCGCTACCACCCTCTCAAGCTACAATGCTTTGTCCTTGAGGTACTTCTAGGGCCTTTGAGATGGAGGAATCGGTGTCATGGATTAAGAACAAATCGACGCGTCGTCCTGCTGAGAAACTACGCGTTCGGGAGATACAGTTCATCGAGGAGCAGGACGGCGATGCCGAGCGCGACCTCAAAGCCAAATTGGTGACCCTATTCGATCAACTTCGTTTGGTAAGAATCGCCTACCTCGCCCGCGTTCAGTATGACAGTTCGGACTCGGTGGACGTAGCGGTTTGCGTTCGAGGCCAGCGCGGACAGGATCGCATGGTCGCTGAACGAGTCGGCCAAGTCTTCGCCTCAATCTTCGCGAGAGATCAACATTGCGACATCATGTGGATCACGCCTGAGCAAGAGACTGCCTTGACGAAAGTTTGTCGGCCTTTCTACAAGATGGATGCGAGTGTCCAGGTAGCCGTCTCATTTCAGCAGCCCGAATACTCCCACACCGTTCGTCGTTCCCACATACACTTTTCCGTTTGCGATGGTCGGCGTGATGTATTTGTTGCCGTTGCCGAAGTGGTCGCGACTGTTGACAGCCTGGTTGCTGTTGTAAAGCTCGTTCAGGTTGGAAGCATTGTAGGCGTGCAGCACCGCAGGGTTGACGTTTTCAGCAGCCCACACGATTCCATTCTTGCTCCCGTTCGCCGAGACGCTGGGGGTCGAGCCGGGATATCCAAAAGGATTGGCGGTCCGCGCCACTGGGCTGGTCGTCAGCTTCGCGTTCTTTATCTGGAACGAAAGGATGGGCGAACCGACCGGGCCGTAGTAGACGTATCCGTCAAAGGCCGCGGGCATCGACCAGATTCCTCCGGGCAGCGCGCCGGAAAGTTGCTGGTAGACATTGTTGCTCGAGGTATGAAACTTGCCCATGTTCGTGCGGTCGACCACATAAAGATTGGAGTCTTTACCGGCGCCAATCGCGATGTTATGAACCGTGCCTTTTGAATCTTTCGGAGTCATTAGCAACGTTCCGCCGGAGCCGAGGTCGGTGTCGCTGCCGTTTTCCGATGACTCGTTGTCCATTTCGAAGTAGTCGCTGACGGCGAGTCCGTTCGCCGTGGAGATTTTCAGAAACGCGTTGCCGTAGTCGCCGTTCGCCGGGAAACCAGAGGCATTCAGGTTCGAGTCGAAGTCTCCATTGGCGTCGAGCAAGATAATGTTGCCCGCTCCGTCGGAAGCCATCCCAGCGCCAGCGCCCCAGATCGCGCCTTCGTTGCCGTTCGGAGTCACATTGAGCACGCTGACTTGCGCGAGGCTGAAGGCGTTGTAACCCATGATCCATCCGGTGTACGGGCGGATGTCGCAATGCGAGGCCCACGCCAGATACACGGTGTTATGAATGAGCAGCAGCCCGGCACGCTCTTTGTATTGCGACGGATCGAAAATCACGTTGCCGTTAGAACTGTTGTCGCCGGTGCCGGGATATTTCGCGCTAATCTCGATCGGTCCCTTGTGCAGTTCGGCGCCGTTGGTCACGTCGAGCGCGTGCAGACGCTGGTGATAGTTGCCCGAGCCATCTTTCGACATGGCGACGACATACGCCACCGGATTCCCGGTCTTGGGCCGCAGGATGACGGGAGTCGACGTGACTCCAATTTCTGGCGTGACCTGTGAGCAGCCACGATCGTCCGACGTGCTCTCACCCGACTTCAGGGTCGTGATGTGCCAGAGGTTCGCGCCGCTGTCGGCGTCGAATGCGTAGACCGTGCCGTGCTCGGTGGCGACGATCAGCACATTGTGCGTTACGCCCGAAATCTTGACCGCCGAAACGTAGAGCGGTTGCGCGTCGACCAGACCGTCGACCGGTATGGTGAACAGTTTGCCGAAGCTTGCGGAGTTGACATTCGCAGGGGTGAGGATCGTTTCCTTCGGATTCACTCCCGTACGGGCGATGCTGTTGTGATAGGTCAGGACATCCTGCGAATGCACGGGCAGAGCGACCACGCAGAGAATGGCGAGGGTGAGTGCTGGTAGACTTTTTGGGTGTGAGAAGTGTGCGCGAGTCGAGAGCATGGCTGGCCTCCTGGAGTCGGTTAAAAGATCGAGCCGTCAGGTTGCGGCCCTTGCAGACGAAGTAGGCGGGGGCTTCCAGTGAAACGCTTGGATGCAGTTTTTCAGAAGTTCGCTGCCGTCTCAAACACATTGGTACATATGGCATCGGGCCGGAGGGTCTCTGTCCGATTTCGCGCTGTGCGCGGCCAGATAGACATCCATGAGTGACTTGGGAAAGCTGCTTATCGTTCTCGGAATCGTGCTCGTAGTGGCGGGGGTTGCCCTGACGGTACTCGGCCGGACGAACCTGCCGCTGGGAAGGTTGCCGGGCGACATTGTTTATCGCGGGAAAAACACGACGATCTATTTTCCGCTCGCGACGTCGCTGCTGGTGAGCGTGGTGCTCTCGGTCGTGCTGTATGTGTTGACGCGGTGGAGACGGTAAAGCGTCAACCACAGGGGACACAGGGGATCATAGGGGAAAACCGCGCCGGTCTATTTGACTTCTCCTCTCTTTCATCGTTAAAGTCATCCCCACGGTTGTCTTCGTTCTTTGCTAATTCTTTTCGGAAGGCGCGTCTTTGCCGCTCGGCGAAGACAGGGAAGCGGGTGAGAATCCCGCGCTGCCGCGCAACTGTAAGCGAGGAAATTGCCTTCGGCCACTGGGAGTGTCCCGGGAAGGCCGCAGGCGGTACCGGATGTTCATCATCGTCATCCTTACTCGCAAAGCCAGGAGACCGGCGCATTCCGTTTACTTCAACCTCTTTCGCGTGCAAAGGAGGACAGTATGCGCTTCGTCGTCTCGGGTTTTCTGCTTCTCTCTCTTCTGACGTTCACCGCTTTATCGCTCACTGCGGCCGCTTCCGCCGCCGATCTCATTGTCAAGGTAGTCGATCCGCAATCCGCCGCGGTCGCCGGCGCAGAGGTCGAGTTGCTGCGCACTAACGACAGTAGAGTCCTCGCAACGCAAATTACTTCCGCCGAGGGCGCGGCAACACTTCGCAGGCAAGCCACCGGTCCCTACCAGATCAAAGTATTGGCGCCCGGCTTCGCCGCAGAGACGGTCGACGTCTCCTCGCAATCCGAACTCACCGTGCGCCTGCATCTGGCAAGCGCGTCGGAAACCGTCGTCGTAAGCGCGACTCGCACTCCAGTGCCGGAAGAAGCGGCTGGAGCCGACGTCGAAACTCTTACGGGCGCACAACTGACGACCATGCAACCCGTCGCCGCCAACGACGCTGTGCGCTTTCTTCCCGGTGCCGTGATAAACACCGCCGGGCAGCGTGGAGGCCTGTCGTCTCTGTTCGTGCGCGGCGGCGAGTCGAATTACAACAAGGTCATCGTCGACGGCGTCACCATCAACGAGCCCGGCGGCACTTTCGATTTTGGCACGCTCTCGCTGGCGCAAGGCGATCGCATGGAGTTCGTTCGCGGCGCACAGAGCACGCTTTATGGATCGGACGCCATGACCAGCGTGGTCCAGGTTTGGACGCGAGCCGGAAGCACGCCCGTGCCCGAGCTGCGCTTCGGCGCCGATGGCGGAAATCTCGGAACCGCGAGCGGTCATGCCTCGCTGGCCGGAGCGCGCGGCCGCTTCGACTACAACCTGTTCGGCGACCAGTTCAACTCCAACGGATCGGGCATCAACGATGCCTACTCCGATTCCCTTGAAGGAGCGAACGTCGGGGCCACGCTCTCGCCCACCGTTTCAGTACGTGCGCGCTTCCGCCACTCCAACAGTCATACCGGAGTTCCCGGGGAGTGGAGTTTCAACGGCTACGTTCCACTCGTGCCGTCGAATGGAACATCTGAGCCTCTCGTTCCGCTGCAGCCCGACCCGAGCGAGTGGTCGCAACTCAACACTGTGCTCGGCAGCGTCGAACTCACCGTGGCCGCGCCGAATGGATGGCAGCACCGCTTCACAGGGTTCGACTATTCGTATCGCTACAACGAACTCAATCCGGACGGCGACGCGGCACGCGTCGACTTCTTCGGCGACCAAATTGACTACGCCTCGCACGTAGTCGATCACATCAACCGCGCTGGATTCGAATATCAGGGCGACTACTCCGAGCGCACCTGGGCACACACCACTTTCGGTTATCGCGCCGAGAATGAGAACGGATTCGTCGGAGATCTCGAGTACGGCCCGCAAAATCACGGCCAGCGCCTCAACCAGGATGTTTACGCGCAGCAGGCGCTCACGCTCGGACGGCTTGGCATTATCGCCGGAGGACGATTCGTGCACGACAGCGACTTCGGCAACACCGGCGTTCCCCGGATTGCCCTCACCTTTCAAGCCGCGCGCGGAAACGAAACGTTTTCTGGAACACGCCTTCGCTTCTCCTATTCCACAGGATTCAAGGAGCCGCGGCTGGAAGAGACTTACAACGGAATTCCTGGCGATCCCTATGACATACCGAATCCCGCGCTCAAGCCGGAGAGGGTGCGGGCGTTTGAGGCGGGCTTTCAGCAGAACTTCTTCAGCAATAAGGTCGAATTCGGAGGCACCTATTTCAACAATCTCTTCCATGATCAGATCAACTACGTCACGATGAACGACCCGCCGAAGTTTCCGGGGCAGTACGTCAACGTGAACGAGGCCTTCGCGCAGGGCGCGGAGATCACACTGCAGGCCAAACTTCGTTCGCGTCTGCTGCTGAATTCCGCTTATACCTACACTTCGTCGCAGTATCTCGACAACCCTTCGCCCTACGATGCGATCTACGATCCGGGCCAGCCGCTGCTGCGTCGTCCCAAGCATTCCGCGACGACTCTGTTGTCGTACCTGGGAAATCGCTGGGGAGCGAATCTGGGCGGAAGTTTCGTGGGCCGGCGCGCCGACTCGGATTTCTACGGCTTCGGCATTGATCACGCCGCCGGATACGTTCGCGCCGATGTTGGCGGATGGTACGCCGTAAACTCGCGCATCACGACCTATCTCAACATCGAGAACGCCTTCGACGCGCACTACAACGAAGTCGTCGGTTACCCGTCGCTGCCTATCAATTTCCGCGCGGGCCTGCGATTTCGGATTGGGGGAGAGTGAGGAATCTGGGAAATTGAAAGTCCTGGAGGGACGGTTCACAATAGCCCGGCGTTTCTAACGCCGGGTAGCTCTCAGCAGCGGAAGCGCATCCTGGAGGGATGCCTAAAACATCATGGCAACCTTAGCGACTTTTTTCACTTAATGAAGGCGTGATGTTCGCCTAGCTGACCTTCTGAGGCATGCGCGGCAATGGCATCGACGATGCAATCTTCGCGCCAAAATACTTCGTGCGAGCCAGCATCAGTTTCTCGATCTCGACTTCCTGCAAAGGCTGCTGGCGTCCGAGCAAATGCGTGACCAGGGCGATCTGCGCAAAATGCTCGACGGTTTCCATCTTCATATAGGCGTGTTCCAGCGTGTCGCCGTAACTGACCACGCCGTGATTCGACATCAGGATCGCGTCATAGGCGGGAACGTAGGGCTCCAGAGTCTGCGCCAGTTCCGAAGTTCCCGGCGTGCCATAACGCGCCAGCGGGATGCATCCTAGTCCCATCACGACTTCGCAGACCAGCGGCTCGGTCAGGGCCATGCCAGCGGCGGCAAATCCTGTTGCGGTTGGTGGATGCGCGTGGACGATCGCCTCAATGTCGGGCCGCATGCGATAGATCAGCAGATGCATTCCGATTTCGCTGGTGACGTTGCGCCGTCCGGCCACTTGCTGGCCGTCAAGATCCACGATCACCATATCCGTCGGCCGCATCGCGCCCTTGCTGACACACGTTGGGGTCACCAGAATGCGATCGCCCGGCAGACGCACCGACAGATTTCCGTCCATAGCCGCCACGAACCCCCGCTCGTGGAGCATGCGTCCGTAGCGGACGATTTCTTCCCTATGTTTACGTTCCGTCAGCATGGTTACCCTTGGGGGGAGATGACAAAAAGCAGGCCGCACTTTTGGCACCCGCATAGTAGCAGCACCCACCTTGCCGAGACAATCCTAATTTGTAGAAAAATCCAACACACTTGTTCCGATTATTGGGGCTGTCGGATCCGCGTATGTTCCGGGCAACACGTGTCCCTATAATCGAAGTGCGTGCTGGTTTCAGACTTCCACTATCACTTGCCCGAGGAGTTGATCGCGCAGGAACCGCTGCCGGATCGCGCCGCCTCTCGCCTGTTGCATCTGGATTCTTCAGGAACAATTCATGACATTCAATTCCGCAATTTCCCCGATCTGTTGCGGCCGAGCGACCTGCTCGTCTTCAACAACACACGCGTGTTTCCCGCGCGGTTGTATGGACGCCGCGGCGGACTTAAGTCACAGGCCGTCAGTCCGCAGAATCCCGCGGCGCGCGAATTCCTTCAGGGGCGCGTCGAAGTCCTGCTCACGCGCCAGCTTTGCGCGGAGCCGAACGAGTGGGAATGCCTGGTGCGCCCCGGAAGAAAGATCGGCGTCGGCGAACATCTTTTTTTCGGTGAGAGTGATGAACTTCAAGCAGAGGTGCTCGCGCGCGACGAGTTCGGCGAACGCCGCATTCGCTTCGCCCCGGCGAGTGATTTTTTCGCCCGCGTGGAGAAGATTGGCCACATCCCGCTGCCTCCCTATATTGCGCGGCCCGATTCTTCCGGCGACCGCGAACGTTACCAGACCGTCTACGCGCGTGAGCGCGGATCGGTTGCCGCTCCTACCGCTGGGCTCCATTTCACTTCGGAGATTCTGATGCGGATTCGCGAGCGCGGCATCGAGACTGCGGAGGTCACGTTGCACGTCGGCCTCGGAACTTTCCAGCCTGTGCGCGTCGAGCAGGTTGAAGAACACACTTTGCATTCGGAATCCTATTCGATCTCCCCCGAGGCCGCGGAGAAGATCAATCGCGCCCGGAGCCAGGCCCGTCGCGTGGTTTCGGTTGGGACCACAACCGTGCGCACATTGGAGTATGCGGCGCAGCAGGGTGCGGGGGAAATCCACGCAGGCTCGGGCGAGGCCAATCTCTTCATTTATCCCGGCTACAAATTCCAGTTCGTGCAGGCGCTACTCACCAATTTCCATCTGCCGCAGTCGACGCTGCTCATGCTGGTCTGCGCTCTCGGAGGAAAAGAACACGTCATGCGCGCCTACGAGCACGCAGTCACCGAGCGCTATCGCTTCTACTCCTACGGCGATTGCATGTTCGTCGAGTAGTCTGGCAGCTCTTGCTTATCGCGTATAACTCCAACGTAGCCGCTTGATTTTTCTTCGAATCACTTCCACCAATACCAGGGCGATCTTTTCCTAAGTTCGTGGCTCTTCACGCTGCCGATTCAGCCAGCAAACGCACGGGGCTCTCTGCAATCAGAAGTACAGCGCCTTCTAGTTTCGATCCAAATCGGAACTTGTATTTCGAGTCACTTACACGATTTGTGATCGCCGTCATAGGTGGGAGTAACTGCCGCTACGAAGACTGAAAACCGCACTCGCTATTTTCGCAATAGCAAAGAAATCGGCGATCGGCCAATTCATTCGCGAGGTTGATTTTCAATCATGAGAAGTTTATCGGTCTTGCTCATATCCCTGTTCGCATACAGCGTCTCTGGTTTCGCAACCGTCAAAATCACTACCGCAACGCTGCCAAATGGCACGGTCGGAACCGCATATTCCGCGACGATTGCTGCCAAGAACGGCTGCACTCCTTACACCTGGACCGTCAGTGGAACGGTGCCGCCGGGTGTGGCATTCGGCACGGCGAACAATACACAGGCGTTGAGTTTTTCAGGCACGCCCACGTCCGCCTCTACATATTCGTTCAGCGTTCTGGTGAAGGGATGCGGAGGCAATACGTCGCAGCTATCGTACACAGTCGTCGTCCAGCCCGAGCCATATCATGTCGTGAACCTGAGCTGGATCAGTTCGACATCGAATAACGTTGCCGGCTACAACATGTACCGCGGATCCGACGGAGTGAACTGGAAGAAGGTCAACGCCGGTGGACTGATTGCCTCGACCATTTACAGCGACTCCACTTGCTCGAACCAGACCAGCTATTACTACGCAGCAACCACCGTGGATATCTCCGGCAAGGAGAGCGCGAAATCGACGCCCGTGCAGGTGGCGATTCCGTAACAATCAGGCGCGCCCCGTCCAGAGAAGGATTTACTTGATCGCGAGCGGTATCGGGTAAAACTTCTGGATCATCCTTCCGGTCATGAGGCCGCCTTCGTATTCCGGAATGATGACCTCGTCCGCGCCGGAACTGCGGATCGCGTTGGCATAGCGCTGCTGGCCCGCCCGCGTGATGATTTTGATCGCGGGATTGAGCGAGCGCGCCGTCACAGTGATGTACAGATTGTCAGCGTCGTTGTCGATGACGATGCAGATGCCGCGCGCGCGATCGAGGCCGGCCTGCAGCAACACGTCGTGGCGCTTGGCATCGCCTTGAATGACGGGGATCTTGTCGTTCAGCAATTCGCGGTAAAGGCCTTCGTTGGTCTCGATCAGCACGAAGGGAATTTCCAGCCTCTGCAGTTGGTCGACGACAGTGCGGCCGACCTGCCCGTAACCGCAAATAATGAAGTGGTCACGCAAGCGATCGACGTTTACTTCGTTGATCATAGACCTCCATGCCTCCACGCCATGCCGGCTGAAAATGGTGAGCAACACGCGCTCGGCAATCCAGATCTGCAGCGCGAATACTCCCGCATAGACGAACATCGAAAAAATCTTGGTCGACTTGTGCACCGCCCGGTATTCAATCGAATGCGGATGAATCACCCAGAACAGCGCATCCAGCGCTCGCAGTCCTTCGGCGCGCATGTAGAAGATGACGCACGCTCCCAGAAATCCCGCCAACACGAGCAGCGGCAGCCACAATCGCTTGGCGAATACGAGGAGGATGCGTCCCATGTTTGGCGACTCTTTTTTGACGATTCTCTTTTGACCGACTATTGGTCTTGGTTGCGCCGCTGTTTTCTTTACAGACCGACCGGTCGGTCGGCAGCAAGGGGACTAGTATACCAAGCCCGCGCAGAAGCGCAACCCACCCCGCTTGTGAACATCGCCGTTCAGGGAGAGGACGCAACCAAACGAGGTCGAGAATGACGGGACACCAAGAGGATTTCCGAATGGATTCAGAGGGGCGCGTAAGAAATCAGCTCTTCGCAAAAAGCAAAACGGGCACCCATGCGGATGCCCGCTGCTGAACCTTAGCCCAACCCCTCACCGCCGAAGATTCTGCGCGAAGCCTTCGCGCGAAACAGCGTTGCGAGAGTTTGCGACACCGTCTGCGCGAAATCTAGGCCCTTGCGCCGACCACGGCTGACTCGCTCGCCGGGACCGACTTGTCTTCGCCGTTCGCTTTCTGCTGGGGCTGTCCGCCCTTGCGGATGTCGATGCCGCCCTTGAAGAACGCGCCGTCTTCAATCGAAATACGCGCTGCGATCACGTCGCCGGTCAGCGAGCCGTCGCTGCGAATGTCGACACGGTCGCTCGCGGTCAGATTTCCGCGAACCTTGCCCAGAACCACGATCTCGCGGGCATTGATGTTCGCCGCGACCACGCCGTTCCGTCCAATGGTGACGCGGTTGCCAGCCAGATTGATCGAGCCTTCGACCCGGCCATCAATGTAAAGTGACTCAGATCCGGTCACCTCGCCCTTGATCACGAGGGATTTTCCAATAGTGGCCTGGTCTGCAGTGGTTGTGGCTACCGGCCGCGGAGCGGGCTCAGCGGACATAGGAGACATCGCTGGCGCGCTAGGGGTAGACGTAGTCGGGCGCTCCGGCTCGGCGGGCCGGGCAGGGGTCTGAGGCTGATTGGTCGGCTTCCACATGGGATAAAAGTTCCTTTCCTAGTTGGGATTAGGGGTCACTGGCCGCACTTAGGTGACCAAAGCGAATTGTACTCCCGCGTCTCAAAGTGAGCCCTGTGGAAAAGCCTTTATTTTCAATCGGGAGTTCCTCCTCTGGTACGTGTCGAGATCCCCTCGCGCCGGTCAGCTCCGACGCAGGCGCTACATCCTTTCTGCCTTGCTCGTCACGATTTCAGGAAAAATTTCCCGGGCCGTGCCCTTCCACAGGTCTGCGGAGTTATGCTGTGAGGGTCGAAGATTTATCGAAGACGGAATTTCGGGTTGCGCGTCTAATTCTCAAGAACTCCGGCCCTGCGAATTCATCCTACGGGAGCAGAATCATGTCAGAACCAGCCGTTGTCACGACTTCCTCCTTTGCCATTGGGCGGCCTGAGCCGGGCGAATACGCGCCCTATTACGAACGCTACGTTTCGCTTGTTTCCGGCACCGAGATTCTGGGAACGCTCGAGGCCGAGCGCCGGCGAACGTTGCTGCTGCTCTCCGGCCGCGACGAGGCCGACGGCGATTTCCGCTACGCTCCCGATAAATGGAGTGCCAAGGAAGTGCTCGGGCACGTTTGCGATACCGAGCGCGTCTTCGCCTATCGCGCTCTTCGGATCGCGCGCGCTGACCGCACCCCCATGGAAGGCTTCGAGCAGGACGACTACGTCCGCAACGGCCCGTTTGCCCACGCGCCGTTCTGCGAACTGATTGAGGACTACATCGCCGTGCGCCGCGCGACTTTGACGCTATTGCGCAATCTGGACGAACCCGCGTGGACGCGTCGCGGCATCGCCAACAAGAACGAAGTCAGCGTCCGCGGCTTGGCCTACATTGTGGCTGGCCACGAGGTGCACCACCGGCGGATTCTCGAGGAGAAGTATTTTTCGGCGAGTCGCGGGTGAGTTTGGAACTGCGGTCTTAGGTCTTAGGCCTTCGATCTTGGGTCTTAGGATTCAGGTGTTCGCTCTTCGACCTTGAGAGGCGAGAGTGCATGTCCGATCGCCCTAACAGCCGAGCACCCAAGACCTTCTTCCATGTCCCAACGCGCGCTAACCGAGCTTCTCCGCGGCAAAGGCGCGCACGTCGATCCCGTGGCGTGCGTGGAGGATCTCTCTGCCGACTTAGCCGCACGCCAAGCTGCGGGGTTTCCCCACTCCATCGGCCAACTTGTATTCCACATGAATTACTGGATGGACTACGAACTCCACCGCATTCGCGGCGAACATCCAAAATATCCCGATCACAATTCTGAAAGTTTCCCGCCTGCGCCGTCGCCACTCGACGAAGAAGAATGGCAGCACATGCGAGAGCAATTTGTGTCTCTTCTTGCCGACTACGCCGGCCTGGCGCAGTCTTCCCGAGTAGAGCTCGATCGCCAGATCGATGCAGTTCACGAAGGCGACACCAAAGTTGCCGGCACGCTTGAGTCCGTGCTCTGGCAAATGGTCGCCCACAACAGCTATCACATCGGCCAGATTGCCCTTGTGCGCCGCGCCTTGGGCGCCTGGCCCCCGCGCGGCGGCGGAGACTCATGGTAGGGCTTTCCGGTGCTATCATTTCACTCCTGACCGCATTTCATGCGAATTAGACGAACTCTCCCCATCGTTTTAGCGGTCGTCATTGTAGCGGCGGCGGTAACGGTCGCCGTCCAATTGCGAAAGAGTGCTCCGCCGGAGGCGGCCCGTCTGCTGCCGGGCGCCGACGCTTTTCTTTACGCCGATTTCAGCTGGGTGCGCAAGCTCAGCGCGAATCCTTTGCCGGCGGTTTCGCATGATCCGGAATACGAGCAGTTCATCGAGGCAACGGGCTTTGAATTTGAGCGCGACTTGAAGGCCGTCGCCTTCGCGGTTCACTATCCGGCGAGTTGGCCCGGAGGCGGCACTGGTGGAACGGCCCGAGAGCCACGCTTCTCCGAAGTCTTTGTCGGCAAGTTTGAAGGGCAGCGGCTGACCGCGTATCTAAAGCATGTCGCGCAGTCAATCGAGAACTACAACTCGGTTGACATCTTTTCGATTCCGGTCGACGGGCGGACGTTCCGCGTCGCTATCCTGAGCGTGGATTCGGTGGCGGCCTCGAACCACGACGATCCCAATGTCATTCGGGGAATGGTTGACCGCTCCCGGCGGCTGGCCTCGCCGTTTGGAGGTCCCGCGTTACTGCGCCGCTATTACAAGCGGGTACAGTTGGCGAGTCCGGTGTGGGCCGTGGCTCATGTGGAACCGTCAGCTCCGGTTTTCGGGGGATGGTCTTCGATTTTTTCCAAGCCTTGCGATCTGGTGATTTCGGCCAGCTATAACCCGTTGCATTTGCCGCTGCGCACGGGTGCGCTGCACCTGCGGGCGGAGGCCTGGGCGGGCAACAATGAAGATGCCCGCAACATCGCCGACAAGCTGGCGGTGTTTATCGCGATGTTTCATAGCGCGGAAACGTCGGTGGGATCGCCCGGCAGCGATGCTGACGTGAAGGTTCTTTTTGACAGCCTGCAGGTTCGTCAGGAAGACAGCCGGGCCGTGCTTTATGCGACGGTGCCGACCGGTGTCTTTCGCAAGCTGGTGGAGTCTCCGGGGCAAATGCCTTCGGCCGAAGCGCCCGCAGTTGCTCCGCAGCCAGCCAAGGCGCGATGAACTGCGGTCGCCGAGATCGCCCGGAAGTCCTGCAACCTAATCCTTCCTCGAACGTCTTATTCTGGTGAGGTAGTTCAGCAGGTACAATAAAAGTCGATGTCGAGCCTTCCACTTCCGATTCTCGCCTTTTTCGCAGGCCTGGTTTCGTTTCTGTCGCCTTGTGTGTTGCCGCTTGTGCCGGGATACGTCTCCATGATTTCGGGGGCCGGCGTGGAGGAACTGAAATCTCCGCAAGGTCAGCTGATGCGGCGGGTGATGGTGAACTCCATTGGATTCATCCTCGGCTTCAGCGTCGTGTTCATTACGCTCGGCGCCATCTCGACCAGCGTGGGTCAACTTGCAGCTCAATACAAACACACGCTGTCGATCGTGGCGGGAGTGGTTGTCATTATTTTTGGGCTGCACCTGACGGGGATTTTCCAGATCAAGTGGCTGTTACAGGACACGCGCCTGCATAGCGTCAAGGGGAGCAGCACTCCGATCGGCGCTTTCGTCATCGGATTTGCTTTCGCGTTTGGATGGACGCCTTGCCTGGGCCCGATTCTGTCGCTGATTCTGGGATTCGCCAGCCAGGAAGACACCGTGGTCAAGGGGATTCTCCTGCTGACGGTCTATTCTCTGGGTCTGGCAGTGCCGTTTCTGCTGACTTCGCTTCTGATGGAGCGTTTCCTGAAGTTCTATAGCCGCTTCCGCTCGCACATGCACGCGCTTGAAATCGCCAGCGGCGGGTTGATGATTGCGCTCGGCGTGCTGCTCGTGATTGGTCGCTTCACGCTCATCTCGAGCTGGCTGTCATTTTTGAACCGTTTTGCGTTGTAGTGGGAGGATCTGGTTTTGAAGATAGAAGAGTTTCAATTTTGCCCGAAGTGCGGGAGCGCATTGAATCAAAGCTCTGCGCCGAATCCGGAAGGTGCGCCCGCGACGGTCACTTGTTCGGCCTGTGGAACAAAGCTGCAGCCCTCGGATTTCGCGGCAGGCACCTTTGTCGCGCCGCCGGCCAGGAATCGGAATCCGCTGGCGCTGGTCGTTGTCGCGATCGTCGCCGCTGGGATGTTGTTCATCGGGTTTCACATGGCCCGGCGTTCGACGCCGGGGGGCATGCCGAGAATCACGAAGTCGGCGCCGGCACCGGATTTCACGCTTCAATCGCTCGATGGCAAGAACGTGCGCTTGTCTGACCTGCGAGGCAAGGCCGTCCTGCTGAACTTCTGGGCGACATGGTGCGGGCCTTGCAAGATCGAAACACCATGGCTGGTTGAAATGCAGGACAAGTACGGGGCGCAGGGTTTGCAGGTGGTTGGCGTCGCGATGGATGATTCGGGCAAGGACGAAATCGCCAAATTCGCCAAGGATATGGGAATGAACTATCCCGTGCTGTTGGGGAAGGAAGCCGTGGGCGACGACTACGGCGGCGTTCCGGCTCTGCCGGAGAGCTTCTTCATCAGCCGTGACGGAAAAATCGTCGACAAGATTATCGGCCTGCGGGGCAAGGCTGAGATCGAGGACTCGATCAAGAAAGCACTCACCGCCCAACCCGGGGACAGCCAGACGGCTGGTGAACCCGCTACGGCCGTGAAGGCTCAGAAGTGACAATAGGAACGCGCGAGTTCCGGCACTACTATCCAAGAGTGGATTCATTGCGTGCAATGATTGCCCGTCGGCGCATAGTGAAAGTGAAAGTGATGACGCTGTTCGCGTGCGCATTGCTCGCGGCTACCGCGTCAGCGCAGTCGGGGAAAGCGCCTTCGGTGTCGATTGCGCCTGTCCCGCTAGTGACGGCTCGTCGCGCGGCGCAGACCATGGTGAGCCTGAACTTTCGCGTGGCCCGCGGATTTCACATCAACTCCAACACGCCGAAATCGGAGTATCTGATTCCCACCGCTTTAAAGATGGACTTGCCGACTGACATTATTCTGGGGGGAATTCAATATCCCGCGGGCAAAGATCTGACGTTTCCTTTTTCGCCGGATGAAACATTGAATGTGTACAGCGGAGACTTTACGATTTCCGTTGCGGTGCACCCGATGCATTCGGTGGTGCCGGGAAAGTATGTGATGCATGGCGTCCTGCGCTACCAGGCCTGCGACAACGCGCAGTGCTTCCCGCCGAAAACGCTGCCCGTGAGTTTTGATGTGAAAGTAGTGAAGGAGCCGCCGGGGCCGAGACATAATCCCGCGCAGAGCCCGCATGTGCATGGGTAGGGGTTGGGCTATCGGCTCTCAATAAAACGGCTCTGTTTCTTCCACCCACTCCAGTTTTGACTCGGGAAAAGGAAAGTCTGCCTCGATTGCTCTACGATGCTCGTGAGGGATCGCATCCATGACGTATAAATCGCCCACGAGTGAGTCGAAAACTGACCGGATCGATCACGTGCTCTCCATGTGCGCCTTGTTGGCGGTCCTCTACGTGGTCTTCGGATTAGCTTCACACCGCTACTGGCGCGCCGGTCTGGCGGCGCTGGTGTTTCTCGTTGTTATTCCATGGCTGTGAAAGAGATGGATTAATCGAACAAGGTAAAGTAACGGCGGGACGGACTCGATCGTTACTCTACATAGGGCCGAATGGCGCGGTTTCTTCCAAGTAGCACTCAGCCCTTCCCCTGCTTCTTCTCCACCCTAGCCCACGCATCTTTCAATGCCACGGTGCGGTTGAACACCTTCTTCCCGGGTTTTGAGTCAGGGTCGACGCAGAAATATCCCAGGCGCTCGAACTGATATCGAGTGCCGGCGGCAGCATTGGCGAGCGATGGCTCGACTTTCGCATCGGCGATTACTTCGAGAGAGTTCGGATTCAGGTAGTCGAGGACGTCTTTTCCCTCGTCGAGATCGCCAAGGTTCTCTTTGGTGAAGAGACTTTCGTAGACGCGAACCTCCGCGTCGACGGCATGCGCGGCCGAGACCCAGTGAATGGTCGCCTTCACCTTGCGACCGTCGGGAGTATTGCCGCCGTGCGTCGCGGGATCGTAACTGCAGTGAACTTCGACGACTTCGCCCTTGTCGTTCTTCACGACGCTCGTGCACGTCACAAGGTAACCGTAGCGCAGGCGCACTTCGCGCCCCGGCGTGAGACGAAAATACTTTGGCGGAGGAACTTCGCGGAAATCGTCCTGCTCAATGTAGAGCACACGCGAGAACGGAACCTTGCGGCTTCCCGCGGCGGCGTCCTCGGGATTGTTGATCGCGTCCATCTCCTCGACCTGGTTCTCGGGATAGTTGTCGATGACGACTTTCAGCGGACGCAGCACGGCCATCACGCGTGGCGCGCGCTTGTTCAGGTCTTCACGCACGAAGTGTTCGAGCATCGCCAGCTCAATGATTCCATTTGTTCGGGACACTCCGACCGCGGCCACGAAGTTGCGAATCGCCTCCGGCGTGTAGCCGCGGCGGCGCAAGCCGCCCAGCGTTGGCATGCGCGGATCATCCCACCCGCGCACCGTGCCCTGCTCCACAAGTTGCCGCAGCTTGCGCTTGCTCATCAGCGTGTAGGTCAGGCTGAGGCGGTCGAATTCAATCTGCTGCGACGGGAATATTCCCAGCTGATCGATAAACCAGCGATAGATCGGCTGATGGTCGGCGAATTCGAGCGAGCACATCGAGTGCGTGACTTTTTCGAGCGAATCAGACTGCCCGTGCGCATAGTCGTACATCGGATAAATGCACCACTTATTTCCCGTGCGGTGATGCTCGGCGTGCAAAATGCGGTACATCACGGGATCGCGCATATTCAAATTTGGGGAACTCATGTCGACCTTCGCCCGCAGCACGCGCGAACCGTCGGGAAATTCTCCAGCCTTCATGCGCTCGAACAGATTCAGATTCTCTTCCACCGAGCGATTGCGATACGGACTATCCTTGCCCGGCTCGGTCAGGGTGCCGCGGTGCTTGCGAATTTCATCCGCCGACAAATCATCCACATAAGCCTTGCCGTCTTTGATCAGCTTGATCGCCCACTCGTACAGTTGATCGAAATAATCAGACGCGTAGTGGAGACCGTCCCACTGGTAGCCGAGCCACTTCACGTCGTCCATGATGGCGTCGACGTATTCGAGATCTTCTTTCTCGGGATTCGTGTCGTCGAAGCGCAGGTTCGTCTTGCCGCCGAATTCCTCGGCGAGGCCGAAATCGATGCAGATGGCCTTGGCATGGCCGATGTGCAGATATCCATTGGGCTCGGGAGGAAAGCGCGTCTGCACGCGGCCGTTGTATTTATTTGTCTTGATATCTTCGAGGATTCTGTCGCGTAAAAAGTTGGAAGGACGCGGTTCCGGGGCAGCTTCTGCACTCATTTTCGCCTCGGTGGTAGACGGATTCATAACTTTGATCTTACCGCAAAGCGAACCCGTGGAACCCGGACGCATTCGTCCGGGACACTTGGTGGGATGCATAGCGCGACGCTCGCTTTGCTCGCGAGGCGGATGAATGCATCCGCCCCTCCGCCCGCCTTACCCCACCCGAGCAAGCCTGCGAATCGCCAACGCGGTGAAGATCAACGTGACTGCCGCAAGCACCATTACTTGCAGGAGTGGAGTCCCATGGCTGGAGGGCCCGATCACGCCGCTGGCAAGTTGATCGAGACTCGGCGCGCCTACGACACGCAGCGCAAGCTTGTCGAGATAGAACGCGGGTGAAATGAATTCCAGCGGCTGCACCGAGCGCGGCAGGGGATAGAACAATCCACCGAGATGCATGAACGGCAAGTAGGCGAGGTTGGCGAAGGCAGGCGCGCTCTTGGCCGAAGCTCTTGTGCCGATGAAAAGACCTACGGCGCAAAACGGCAGCGATCCTAACATGTCGAGCAACGCAACGCTGAGGTATTGGCCCACAGTCAGTTTCGGATGTCCCACCACGGCGGCCGCGCCAACAAGCGTGGCCATTACGATGGCTGCGAACAGCGTGGCCATAATCATTTTCGAAAGAAGATAGACCCCCGACGGCGCGGGCAGTGCGCGTTTGAGGGTGAGCAGCCCTTGCTCGCGCTCCATCGCCACAAACATGCCGAAGCCGAACATTCCCGGGCCCATGATTCCGAATACCGACCAGTTCACGAACATGATTTTGGCGACGGTCGCATCCCCGTGGCTCATGCTGCCGGCAAGGAGAATTCCAAACAGCACATAGAGCACGAGGGGAAGAAGCAGGAACGGAATGCCGAACGCCGGTGCACGCAGGGCTCGCAGGCATTCATACTTCGTTTCGGTCATGTACGCGCACCACAGCTTTGCGCTTGTCATTTCGCTGCGCACGCGCGGGGTGTTTTCGATTGCGAAAGTTGCTGCACTCATGATGCGACCTCCTGGGTGAATTGTTCGGCGGGTTCCTGTGTCAGTTCCGTGAATGCTTCGGCGAGGCCTGCAGCGCGGACTTCGAGTTCGTGGAAGTTTGCATCCGCCGAGACGAGTCTCTTGATGACGAGGTCCGCGTCGCCAGCCGTGATCTGCAGGCGCCCGCGGTCGCGAGTCACGGTTTGCACGCCTGGCCAGGCTGCGACGAGTTCAGTTGCCAGCGAAGTCTCACAGGTGATGTGCTTGCGTCCCACCAGCGCTCGCAGTTCGTTCACCGTGCCGCTGGCGATCGTGCGGCCTTTGGCGAGAACGACCACGCGGTCCGACAGTGCTTCGGCTTCTTCGAGGTAATGAGTGGTGAGGACGATCGACGATCCTCCGCGGACCAACTCGCGCAGGATCGCCCACATCATTTCGCGCGCACGAATATCGAGCCCAACGGTTGGCTCGTCGAGGAACAGGAGCTTCGGTTGTCCGACGACCGCCATGGCAAATTGCACTTGTCGCTTCTGGCCGTTCGAGAGTTTCCCGTACGGCCGGCCGGCCAGCGGCGAGGTGCGAGTCATGCGCATTGCATCGTCCGTCGACATGGGATCGGGATAGTAGCTGGCGACGAGTGCGATCTGCTCGTGCACGCGCAATTCCGGCGCTAGCGTGACTTCCTGCATCATCACGCCGATCTGGCGGCGGGTCGCGATGTTCAAGGGCGTGTCGCCGAACAGCCGCACCGACCCGGCATCGGCCGTCTGCAATCCCAGCAGCAGCGAGATGGCGGTAGATTTCCCGGCGCCGTTCGGTCCCAAGACCGCGAGCAGTTCGCCAGGCCGCACCTGCAGGTCTAATCCGTCGAGGGCCACAACTGTGCCGAAGCGCTTACTCACGCCCGACAATTCAGCGAGACAATCGATATTCATTTCGTTTCTCCCTTTTGCTAACACTTTGTCAAGACGTACGACTCCATGCGCGTGAACCATCAGGTCACGCTCGACATCTCGTTAATTGAGTCGGAACTCTAGGCCGCGCGCGGCTGCGCAGATTGTCGTGCGCCGGAGTCCCGTCGGCGGAGATAACGCAGGAATTCCCAGGTCTGCACGATCGCAGCGATGCAGAGGCCCAGCCACGCCGCTCCCATACTGATAAGTATGGACACGTTCACGACGGCGGCGATGCGAGCATACTGCATCGAGTCCCGCACGTTTTCCGCAGGAACCAAAAACGGATACCAGCCGCCATTTACCGTGTGGGCTGCCGCGGCGACCGCGTTGCTCATGTAACTCAGCACAATCAGCGTAAGAACCGTATTCACCAATTGGCTCAAGGATGGGAACCATTCCCACTGCGGCCGCGCCAGGCGTATCACGGATCGCAAGAGCCCAACCACGCCGAGCAGCAGAATCGGCAAATAGAATCGATGAAGCAGTGGCCCTGCCTTCAGAAATGCGGCTGCAGGCCCGAGGATGAGAACCGGATAGTACGGCACCAGCAAAAGCCAGATGAGGCCGAAGAAACCAAACCCAAATTCACAGGCCGCTTTCAGGGGCGACGGCTTGGGCCCCGGCGTACGCAGCGCAGGAAGTTTGAGCGGATCCCATTTGCACTCCGCTTGGAGATGAAAGCTCGTGCGTTCGACAATGGCGAACACCAGGGTGATGGTGCCGGCGGCGATGAACAGCCCGGACCAGAGGTCACCGAAGGTGTTCAACACCGCCGCTCCCCAGTTACCTCCGCTCTGCGCCAGGTTCACCGGACCGACGATGAAGATGAAGACTGGAACGAGAATCCAGAAGAGCACCATCTTTAGAACAAATTGGTAGATAGGGAACAACGCTGGCCCAATCAGGTGACGTTGCGGCCCAAGGCGAGCGGCGACCATCATGGGACTGCCGCATCGCTTCAGGATCTCCGCTATCTCGTTCTTGTCGAGACGACGGCCGAGTTCCGTTTCCTTGTCTTCGACCTGGGAGCGCAGGTCCTCTCCCAGTTCGGCGAGAAGGTCATCTTGACGGCTCGTTTTCGGTAGCCAGAAGCGAACGGCTTGTAAGTATCGATCGAGGAGTTCCATAAAGTTGCCTCAGGACTTTCTCTTCCAGACAATTTCGTTCATCTCGCGGGTACCGCCAACCGTGTTGCGGCGTGCTTGCAGATAGCGGCGAACATACGGCAGGCAATACCAGCCATAAACCAAGCAGGTCGCGGCCAGGTAGATCCAGAGCCACGGACCGAACAGACCCCATACCAGGCGCCCGTTCACCACCTGCGCCAGATGCTGCGCGGCGGGGAAATCACTGACGCCGTCCGCGACCTGCACCAGAGGATGGGTCCTGAAAAAGAACATGACGACGGCGCTCACGCCATCGACTACAAAGCGCGCTGTGGGCAGCAGCCAATTCCAGTCTGGACGCGCCACGTTGACAGCCCTCTGACTCGCACCCGCCAACAGGAGCAGCAGGATGGGAACGTGGTATTGGTGCCACTGTGGCGCCAGTTGCAAATCCGGCGCCGCTGAGCCTACGAGCAGGCGCGGAAAGTGCGGGATCAATACCCACCAGAGCGTCAGGACGCCGCAAGCGACGAATCCGGTGGCTGAATACCAACGGGGCAAGGGCAGCAGGTGCGCCAGCTCCGCGGGCGGCCACATCCATGATCCCGAGAGTCTGCGGCCCACCACATGGCGCAGAAAATTCAGGAGCATGAATACAAGGGTCACCACGACCACCTGCATGATCAGAGGCATCAGGAAAGCACGAAGCGTGAGTGGCGCGTGAGCCAGAAACAGAAAAACCCATACGACGGCGATAGTGATCAACAGATTGCAACCCAGCAAGATCAGATACGCGGGAAAGAGTTCAGGGCCAATCAGCTCCCATCCGATCGTCAAGCTTCGCCCGGTTCGTCGATACCGCAGCGCGACCGCCATGGGGTCGCCATTCTGGCGGAAGATCGCCATCTGCTCGAAGTCGGTGAGCGGGCGCCCGAGTTCAGCCTGTTTGTCCTCGATCTGCGATCGCAGGTCGACCGACAGTTCGGCGACAATGTCGTTGCGCTCTGCCCGGGGCAGATAGCGCTTGACCGCTTTCAGGTAACTTTCGAGAAGTTCCATGGCTTGTTTCTATGCCTCTTGAAGAATCTTGCTCAGAGAAGTGTTGATGTTCTGCCACTCTTCGAGCAGCTGGGCGAGAGTCTGCTCGCCGACCGGCGAAAGCCGGTAGAAGCGCTTGTTTCGCTTGTCTTCTTCGCGCCACTGGCTGACCAGCAGTCCCTGCGTCTCCAAGCGGCGCAGCAGGGGGTAAAGCGTCCCTTCATCGATGGCTAGGCCATCATCTGCCAGCGCCTTGCGAAGGGTGTAACCGTACTGCTCGGTCCGAAGCTGAGCCAGGACGGCGACGATCAGGCATCCGCGGCGCAATTCGAGCTTCAGGTTTTCGAGAATCTCTACGCCGTCCTGGGTACCATTCGCCATATAGTATGTGACACACACTGTATGATACACAGTATAGATTGTCAAGGATTTTCTTCGGAATTCCTGAGGATCGATAAGGGAATCGCCCTTTATTCCCTTAAAGTCAGTCGGTTACTCGGAGATATCCACGCCGACTTTGAGTGAAACGCGATCGACCTCGACAACTACACGCCAGCCGAGACGACTTGCCCTGGCGCGCCGACTGGCATCTCGCGCATCGCGAGCCGTCTCCGATAGCGCACATGCCTGATGCGAGTCATCTCTACCAGCGGCTTCCACACCGGATTCACGAGGTCATGCTTGATGAGGAGATGCCAGAAACGGTTCGAGCGCTTATACAGATACGACATCGCGAGATACAGCGGGACAGCCTGCAACTGCTCTGGCCTTCGCCGCCAGATCGAGGAGTGCGAGAACAGTCGGTGGTAGATCCACGCATATCCCTGCTCGAGTTCCTCGGGAGTCATGTGCTTCGGGCGAAAGACGGCGTGTCCTGTGTCGTACAGGGTCCAGTCACGATGCAGGATGCGGCCTTCCGCTTCCATCTGACGAAACAGCGGCGTCGCCGGATACGGTGTGAGGATATGGAACGTCGCGCACTCCAGGCGATTTTCTTCGATCCATTGGGCCATGCGGGCGAACGAGTCTTTGCGGTCGTGATCGAATCCGAGGACAAATGATCCATTCACTTGAATGCCGTAGTCGTGCAGGATGCGCACGCGGCGTGCGTAGTCACTGGTTTTCGGCGTCTTCTTATTCGAGTCGGAGAGATTGTTGTCGGAGAGCGACTCGAAGCCGATAAATACCCCCGTGCATCCCGCGAGCGCCATGTTGCGAATGAGGCTGGGATCGTCGGTGACGTCGATGGTAACGGCGGCGCTCCAGATTTTGTTGAGCGGGCGAAGAGCGGCGCAGAGCTGGTGCAGGTAGTCGCGGCGCGAGCCTAGGTTGTTGTCGATGAAAACCGCATAGGGCTGATCGTTCTCCAGAAACTCGGCGGCGATCTGCTGCGGATGCTTCATGCGGTACGGCATTCGAAGGCCGTCCGTTGCGAGATAGCAGAAACCGCACCGGTTGTGGCATCCGCGGGTGGCAATCAGGCTGGTCGTGGTCAGAAAACTTCGGCGCGGCAGGATCGACCGGCGGGGCGGAGGATCGTCGCAGTAGTCGTTCTCGTAGGTGGCGACGTAGCGGGGCTGCAGGGCATTGGCCTCGATGTCGCGGAGGATCCGCGGCCAGAGTTGGACGCCGTCGCCGAGCGCGAGAGCGTCGGCGTGGGGCGCACATTCGTCGGGACACGACAGAACATGCAGCCCGCCGAAGATTACTTTCGCGCCGCGCGCGCGATACCAGTCGGCTAACTCATACGCGCGGTGCGCGAACGTCAGATGCACGGTGATGCCGACAACGTGGGGCATTGGGTCGAATGGCGGTCGGCCGTCGAGCAGATTCTCGTCCCAATATTCGACGCGCCAATGCGCGGGCGTAGTCGCCGCGAAGCTGGTCAAGGCGAGCGTCGGTGTTAGTACGTGCTTGCCGAAGCTGGCATTCGCGTCTTTGGGGTAGAAGGGGTTGATCAGGAGCGCGTAACGCCGCTCGAGGAATCCGCGCGGCTCGGCGAGATTGAGAAAGGGCGCCGTAGTCATCTCGCGGGGGATCCAGCGCTTCGGAATGGGGCGAAGGAAGGGTTCGTCGGGTGCGATCATGTGAGTACTTTATGCTATAAAGTACTTCATGTCAATGCGCCGGCATTACGAGGCCAATCCGCATGCGCGCGCTAGACGCCTCCGTGACGGCAACCGAGATGGCGGCGCTACTTGGCTCAGCCTAACTTGGCGATCGCTTGCTTGATGCGGGTGAGGGTTGCTTCTTTTCCCAGAACTTCCAGCGTCTGGAACAGCGGGGGGGCATTTTTGCGGCCGCACACCGCGACGCGAATGGGCTGAAACATCTGCCCCGCTTTCACACCGAGTTCCTGCGCAGCAGCGCGCAGAGCCTGATCCAGCGGATCATGCTTGAACTCGATATTCGGCAGCACTGCGAGTGCCTTCTGAAGAGCTTTCAGCGCCATCTCGGCGTCGCCCTTTTGTGGAATCAGTTCTGCCGCATCATACGGCGGCAACTGTTCGACAAAGAAGAAGTCCGCCGCCGTCAGCACATCGCGCAGTAGCGTGATGCGCTCGCGGATGAGCGGCGTAATCTGCAGCATGCGCTCGGCGGTAATGTCGAATCCCGCTTCGCGCACGATCGGCAGCAGGCGCTGGCTAAGGTCTTCGACGGCCAGGCCGCGGATGTGCTCCGCGTTCAGCCAGAGCGCCTTGGGATCGAATGTATCTTCTGTAGAAAGCACGTTCCTCCCCTCGGTCGGAATGACAACCGGCTCGGAGTTGGCCTCTTTGAAGTTCACCACCGCATTCGCGCGGTTGATGCCTTCGAGCGAGAACGCGTCGATCAATTCCTGGAGGCTCATCTTTGTGCGGTCGTCTTTCGGCGACCAGCCCAGCAGGCACAAGAAATTGATGAAAGCCTCGGGCAGAAATCCGGCATCGCGATAGGTGGTCACACTCACGACGGGGCCATGGCGGCGCTTTGAAAGCTTGGTCCCATCGGGGGCGACCAGCAGGGGAAGATGCGCGAACTCCGGCGGCGCAAATCCGGCAGCTTCGAAAATCAGAACGTGTTTAAACGTGTTGGAAAGATGATCCTGCCCACGAATGATGTGGCTGATGCGTAGGTCGGCGTCGTCGGCGCAAGACGCCAGGTGATACGTCGGCATCCCGTCGGACCGCAACAGTGCGAAGTCTTCAATGTCGGCTCCAGCCTTCATCTGCTCGCCGTAGACCGCGTCGGTGAAGCGAACAACCTGTCCACCCTCGCGGGGCACACGAAAGCGCAAAGCGAAGGGCTCTCCCGCGGCGGCGCGGCGGTCGCTCTCTTCGCGCGAAAGTTCGCGCATTCCAGGATTGAACAGCCACGTCCCCTGCGCTCCGGATTTCTCGCTGTCCCCCGCGTGGGCGGGAGTGAAATCGCGATAGGCGAGTCCCTTCTGGAAAATGTTCTCGGCCGTCTGCCGATGCAACGCGCCGCGCGCAGACTGCTTGTATTCCTCATCCCAGCTCAGACCCAGCCACTTCAGTCCTTCAAAAATTGAGTTGACCGATGCGTCGGTGTTCCGTTCCACATCGGTATCGTCGAGCCGCAAAATCATCGTGCCGCCGTTCCGCCGGGCGTACAACCAGTTGAAAATGAAGGTGCGGGCGCTTCCCACGTGGAGAAATCCCGTAGGTGAGGGCGCGAAACGAACTCGCGGATTGCCGTGCGCAGAAAGATGGATGGATTCGGACATAGGTCGGTCAGTTGCGAAGAACGTGCGGGCAATCCACAGAGCTGAAAAAAGATCGGGCGCTAGAGCTCGCGATGCTTAACGTTCGATGGTACGGGCCTCCGCGGACACCGTCAAGTTCAGCCGCCATAACGATTTGGCGTGCCATCGCGCTCTTTAGCGCTTTATTAAGAACGGCCCATGTACTTAAATCCTGTTGTGTTTAGGCATTCGGTATGAAAACATTGAGGCACTGTTTCCCCCCGAAACTGAGCGAGGAGGCTTGCTCAGAGGTGTCCTCAGCGACCCTATGAACAGTCTTTTTATTTCGACGGTAGTGATTCCGGGATTCGTTTCGGTGTTGTTATTCCTGGTTTTCACTTACCTCCATGAGCAGAGCCACCAGGCGTATTTCCGGGCGTGGCAGTTGGCCTGGGCCGCATATTCCCTGCATTACGTTCTCGATGCGCTCCCGCAGTCTCCCTTTGTGTTTCTTTTCAGCGAATTATTCCTGGTCGCGATGGCGCTCTGCATCTTTGTGTCGACGCGGTTGATGCGCGGCACATATAGCCCGCGCTGGTACGACGCTGCCGTCGGCGCCGCCGGGGTGGCACTCGCCGGAGTCACACTGCTCGGACACATCGTCGACGGAGTTTTTCGTGCGGACGTGCAACCACCCATTCGTCTTGGCATGGGTCTGGCCGCGATCTTGTTGTATTGCTCGGCGGCGTTTTACTTGAACGGACACAAACGCGGATCGCTTGCGTTCCAGGTACTCGGCGGTTCGCTGGCTTTGTGGGCGGTGCTGATTGGAGTAGGACAGTTGCAGAGCGCGAAGGGTGCTGAGACCTACGGTACGGTGGGCCGCGTGCTCGGCCCCGTGCCGCAGATGTTGCTCGGCATCGCGATGGTGATGGTTTTGTTTGAAAACCAGCGCAACGCCGTGCAGGAAAATACGCTCGCGCTCTCGACATTGGGTGTCGACCCACGGCGGCTGCTCTTCGCCGACGATCTTGTGCCGAACATGCAGGCTGCTCTCGATCGACTGATGAGCGCGCTGCCGATGGGCCGGGCAGCCATCCTGATCACCGAGCGTTGGCGCGGCCTTCTGCCCTCGGTGCAGCGAGGGTTCTCTCCCGAATTTCTCGAGGCTTTGGAAAAAAGCGGGGCTGCCGACTACATCTGCGAATTGGCCTACCGTCAGAGCGGGATCTTCACCGTTCAGCATCTGGCGGAGATGACGGAGCCGCTTCCGGTCGCGACCGTCGGAACGTTTGCGGAATTTAAACGCATTTTGACCGACGCGGACGTTCGCAACCTGACTGCGGTCAACCTGCAGACTCGGGAACACAACTTTGGCGTCATCCTGTTTCCGCATGCCGAGCGCCGTGCGTTCGGGTCGTCGGGCCCGCGCCTCATGGTCGGTCTCGCGCTGCAACTGGGCCTGACGCTCGAAAACTACGTGGTCAGCCACGACGCCCACCGTCGCACGAAAGAGTACGAACTGCTGACCGAGATCGGAAAGGCGATCAGTTCGCGTCTCGATCAGGATGACATTCTCCGTACTATTCAAGTCGAATTAGGACAGATTTTCGATACCTCGCACTTCTATATCGCCTTTCAGGAGGGGGACGAAATCCGCTTCGAACTCGAAGTCAGGGACAACCGCGTTCTTGCCAAACGCACACGCGAACTGCGGAATGCCTTCACCGAATACGTGATTCGCAACGGCGAGTCTCTGCTCATTCGCTCCGATCTGGAGTCTGCGCGCAAGAAGCTTGGCATCAGCCATGTTCCGCAACGCCCGGCCAAGTGCCTGATTGCCACTCCGATATTCCTGGGCAACAAGGCCTGCGGGATCATGGTCGCGATGCATCCCGACCGTGAGTTCGTCTTCGAGCAGCGCGACCTCGACGTATTGGTCACGGCCGCCGGTCAGGCCTCGGTTGCTGTAGAGAATGCTCGCCTGTTCGCCGAAGAACAGCGCCGGTCCCGGCAACTCGCCTTCCTCAATAATATTTCCCGCACGGCCATCTCGAGCGACGATCCTGTTCACATGCTGGGCCAGATCGCCAGCGAGATTCAGAAGAACTTCAGTTTCGATCACATCGGCATCGGCCTACTCGACTACGGCACGAAGGAAATCGAAATCAAAGCCGAAGCTGGAGCGACGGCCCACGCCATGGGCAAGCGCATTCCTCTCGGCACGGGCATTCTCGGCCGCGTCGCGCGCACAGGCGAACGCGCGCTCGTGCAGAACGCATTGCCAGGAAATCTGACCGGAATCCTGCCGGATTCCCGCGCCGTTCTTTGCATTCCGATCACCTACGGCGAGTCGTTGCTCGGAGTCCTCAACGTCGAGAGCCGAAATGAAAACGCGTTCTCGCCGCAAGATGTGCTGATCCTCAATACGCTGGCCGACCTGTTGGCCACGGCCCTGCACAACGCGTTCGTCTTCCAGAAGCTGCAGCAGCAGTCCATTACCGACGGCCTGACCGGAATCAAGACCCGCAGGTTTTTCTGGGAAGCCTTGTCGGCGGAATGGAAACGGGCCTCGCGTTCTGGGCGACCGTTCTCCGTGGTGCTCATCGATCTCGACAAGTTCAAAGAAGTCAACGACACCATGGGCCACTTCGAGGGAGACCTCGTGCTGGCGCGCGTTGGCCGTCTGCTCGAGCAGAAGTCGCGCCAGTCGAACGTCGTCGCGCGTTACGGCGGCGATGAATTCATCGTCCTCATGCCGGAAACCGGCGCCGAACAGGGTCAGGTTCTTGCCGAACGCCTGCGCCAGTGGCTCGCCAGCGATCCCATGCTCATGGAGCACCACGTCACCGGCAGCTTCGGCGTGGCGAGTTTCCCCATGCATGGCTTTTCGATTGAAGACATCATCCGCGTGGCCGACGCCGGAATGTATGTCTCGAAGCGCTCTGGCGGGAACCTGGTCTCGACCGCGCAGGAGTTCGTTGAAGGACAGGATTTCGCGCGCCAGCGCCAGCAGATTTCCGCTTACATCGAGGGCTTCCTGCAGCGCGAACGCACCGGCCCGGAGCAGCTGGAAGAACTGACATCGACTCTGTATAAGCTTTGCGGCGGCGATGAAGATTGCAACGTCTCTGTGCTGAAGGAAGCGATCGAATCGCTAAGCCGCGCCGCCGAGTCGCGCGAATTACAGACCGCCGGGCACGGTGACCTCGTAGCCCGCTACACCGAAGTGATTGCTCGCGGACTGGGCTTGTCTGCAGAGGAGACTGCGGATCTCGTCTACGCCGCGCGCGTTCACGACGTCGGCAAGATCTTTGTTCCCGAACGAATCCTGAACAAGGTGGGCCCGCTCGGAGACGACGAATTCCTTCAGGTAAAGATGCACGCGTACGTCGGCGGCGAGCTTGTCGGGATCATTCCTCACTCCACCATGATGCGCGAGGCGATCGAGCATCATCACCAGCGCTTCGATGGTTCCGGCTATCCTGACGGCTTGCGTGGCGAGGAGATTCCGCTCTGGGCGCGGATCATCGCGCTAACCGACGCTTACGCCAACATGGTCACGGAGCAATCTTTCTCCGCGGCCCGGACTCCCGAGCAAGCTCTCGACGAACTCTCGCACATGAGCGGAACGCGCTTCGACGGAATGCTGGTGCGTCTGCTCCTGCGTGGGTTGAGGTCTGAGCGCACGTCATCGAACTCGGCAGACTGAGACACGACTCCGCGGCTGATTGCCCAGCGTTTACAGCCTTCCTTCCCGAATCGCAATTCATGCGATAGCCTAATTTGCTATGGCAATCCCTCTTTCTCTTTCTGGCAAGGTAGCTCTCATCTCTGGCGGTTCGCGCGGCATTGGAGCCGCTACCGTTCGCATGTTCACCGCCGCAGGCGCGAAAGTGGCATTCAGTTATCGCAGCGCGCGTTCGCAGGCGGATACATTGGCGAACGAGTGCGGGGCATCGGTCTGCCGTCCGATCGCCGCCGATCTCAACAATTCTGAAGCGGCCCGAGCGCTCGTGGCAGAAACGGTGAGGAATTTTGGACAGCTCGACATCCTGATCGCTAATCATGGCGTGTGGCCTGCGGAAGATATCGCAATCGAGCGCATGTCGGACGAGCAATGGCGCTCCACCATGTCGATCAACCTCGATGGCGTCTTTGGCCTGGTCAAATACGGCGTGGCTCAAATGAAGTCCCAGCCTCGCAACAACAAAACCGCCGGGCACATCGTGCTCATCAGTTCCACCAGCGGCCAGCGCGGCGAGGCCTTTCACTGCGACTATTCCGCTACCAAGGGAGCCATCATCAGTATGGTGAAAAGCCTGTCGACCGAACTGGCCCCGGCCGGCATCTACGTCAACTGCGTCGCGCCGGGATGGGTCAACACCGACATGAGTGCCGGGGCGCTTGCCGATCCCAAGGTCGGTGAGCAGATTCGCCGCACCATCCCTCTCGGCCGCGCCGGCACAGCCGAAGAGATCGCCGCCCCAGTTTTATTTCTTTGCACCGAGTATGCGAGCTTCATCACTGGGGAAATCTTCAACGTCAACGGCGGCGCGGTCCTGGTGGGATAGTTAGCCCCGAAAATAAAGCAACCAACACCGATATTCTTCCCACAAAAAGCGGGACAAAGGCTTGCAGTTCGCCATTTTTCTGCATCCAAGAAATCAGAGGAGCTTCGACACCTGCAGGCAGGAAACCCCCAAGAGACGCTACAATTCTGATTGCACGCGACTCCCTTAAGTGGAATGAAACAGTTTCTCCCCATTCTGGTTTTGGTGTGTTCGACCTGTTCCTACGGTTGGGAACTGCCTCCGAATGCTGCGACTCAGGCATCCGCGCAATCCCCCTAGCGCGCCCGCCTCCGCTCCCGCGCCTCCGGCTCCGGCAGACAAAATCCCCGTCGACAAGGCAGCACTCGACAATGCCCACAAGGCCAAGGCGCTGATCGATCAAGGCATTCAAGCGCTGGGTGGACAGGCCTATCTCACCATCCGCGACTTTGAGCAGCAGGGACGCGGCTATAGCTTTCATCACGGCCGCCCCGGCGGTGGAGACGTTTTCTGGAGCTTCAACGAGTTCCCCGACAAAGAGCGCGTCGAATACACCAAGGAGCGTGACATTGCCCGGGTCTTCGTCGGCGAGAAGGGATACGAGATCACTTACAAGGGTCCCCATCCGGTCGAACCAAAGGATCTGGTCGACTATCTTCGGCAGCGCCGGTACTCGCTCGAGACGGTTCTGCGAACTTGGGTCAACGATCCGAACGTGATTCTTCTCTATGAAGGCAGCGCCATTGCAGCGCAGCATTCGGCGGAGCAGGTGACGCTGATCAACTCTAAAAACGAAAGCGTCACTCTCGATTTCGATATCGACAACCACCTGCCCATCCGAAAAGCTTTCGAATGGCGCGATCCCATCGACAAGCAGAAGAATCTCGAAGAGGAGATTTACGATAACTATCGCCTGGTCTCCGGCGTAATGATTCCCTTCAACGTCACCCGCAACTTCAACGGCGACATGTCGCGCCAGCGCTTTCTGTTTTCAGCGACCATCAACCAGGGACTTGACGAATCCATGTTCGACCCCAACTCGGGCTACAACCCCAACAAACCGCCCGGCAAACAATCCAGCAGGCGCTGAGTCGGCTCATTCTTCGGAGGGTCGGTCGACGCTAGGAATTCGCTTGACATTAGTGTCGCATGTACACTAATATGAGTGTCAGTGAGACACTTATAGGAGGCGCCATGCTGAACTTCATGAAAGTGCCGCCCACCACTTACGTGCTCCAATTCAAGCGCGGGAAGGTCAAGCGGGAAGGGGTTGGGCTCTCGTTCATTTACTCCGTGCCTACGTCCACCATCGTCGCGATCCCCGTCGCCAGCGCGGACGTGCCTTTTGTGTTCCAGGAGGCGACGGCTGATTTTCAGTCGGTCACCATCCAGGGGCAACTCACCTACCGTGTCGCCGACCCGAAGCGGCTCGCCATGCTCCTCGACTTCAGCGTAGACAAGCGCCGCGCCTATTGCTCCGACGATCCTCGCAAGCTGCCCGAGCGGCTCGTGCATACGATGCAGACCTTGACTCGCGCGGTGACGCAGAAGATGGTCCTTCGCGATGTGCTGGTCAGCTCCGACGCCATCGTGGAAGAAGTCTTGGCGAAGTTGAAGGCATCCGAGTCTGTCACAACGCTGGGCGTCGAGATTCTTGGGTTATCCCTCCTCGGAATTCAGGCCACGCCCGAGACCGCGCGGGCATTGGAAGCCGATGCACGGGAAGCCCTGCAACAGCGTGCAGACGAGGCGATCTATGCCCGTCGCAATGCTGCCGTTGAACAGGAACGGCTCATCAAGGAAAGTGAACTCAACACGGAAATTGCTGTTGAAACCAAGAAGCGGCAGATTCGCGAGACGCAAATGGCGGGGGAGATCGCGGTCGAACAGCAGCGCTCGCAATTGATCGATCGCCGCGTCGAGAACGAGCGCAAGGACGCCGACAGCCGCTCCTACACGCTCACCGAAACCCTCAAACCGTTGCGTGATCTCGATTGGAAGACCTTGATGGTGCTCAGCGGGAAGGGTGCAGATCCCAAGGCGATGATCGCGCTGGCTTTTCAGGAAATGGCGGAAAATGCGCAGAAGATCGGGGAACTGAACGTATCGCCAGACTTGCTGAAATCCCTGATCGCGAGCGACGGGAAATGAGCCATGTACAAGAAGCTGATTCTCGTGACGCGCAAGACGCGCCTGCAGGAACTGGTCGAGCGATTCAATACCCGGTCGCAGGCCAAGTTCTACATCGAGCATTCCGGCGGCGGCGACTTTGCCGACTACGAGCGCGAGGAGGAAGCGTACCACCGGGCGCTGGAGGCGTTGCAACGCTCGTTGGAGTTCGAAATACCCCAACAACTGGTGGATCGCAGTCTCGTTCCAACGTTTCAGTTTCAGAAGGATGACTTGGTCGTTACACTCGGGCAAGATGGGCTGGTTGCAAACACCGCAAAGTACGTCGGCAACCGGCCGATAGTTGCCGTGAATCCTGAGCCCGAACGCTTTGACGGAGTGCTGCTTCCGTTCGCGCCAGACCAGGCTCGCGTCGCCGTAGCCGGAGTGATGGAGGCGAAAGCCAAGATCCGCGAGATCACTCTGGCCGAGGTAACTCTCAATGACGGACAGCGTCTGCGGGCCTTCAATGACCTCTTCATCGGCGCTCGCAGCCACGTTTCTGCCCAGTACCGAATTGCTTGCAACAAGAAGTCCGAGGTACAGTCGTCAAGCGGTGTCCTCGTTTCTACTGGCGCGGGGTCGACGGGCTGGGTCTCATCGGTGTTCAATATGGCCGCGGGCGTCGCCAAATTCTGCGGGGGCACTCCCGGGCGAGCCGTCCGCCTCCCGTGGGAGGATCGCCGTTTGCTCTACGTGGTGCGCGAGCCGTTTCTCAGCCGCCATTCTCAGGCGACAATCGTGGCGGGGATGTTGCGTCCCGGTGAGGACCTATCACTGCAATCGATGATGCCCTCGGGCGGCGTAATCTTCAGCGACGGTATGGAGGCAGACTTCCTGAATTTCAATTCGGGGACCAGCGCAAAAGTGCGCGCCGCCGAACAGCGCGCCCGCCTCGTCGTCGGTGCAGAATCCAGATGAAGATGCAACCCATGCAAGTCGCGGTCGACATCGTAATCTTCACGATTCAATCGGGAGAGCTGCGCGTGTTGCTCGTGAAGCGCGGGATTCCTCCGTTCCTGGGACAGTTCGCGATTCCAGGAGGCTTCGTTCTCGCCGACGAGAGCCTCGACCAGACCGCTCTGCGCGAACTCAGAGAGGAGACGGGGGTCGCCGACGTGTATCTGGAGCAACTCTACTCCTTCGGAGATCCGGGGCGAGACCCGCGCGGACGTGTGATCACCGTCGCCTATTTCGCTTTGATCTCTGCCGATCAGGCCACGCTTGTTGCCGGCACCGATGCCGCGGACGCTCGCTGGTGGGCCATCCGCGAGCTGCCCCCACTGGCCTTCGATCACCGCAAGATTCTGGACTACGCGCTGGAGCGTCTTCGCAACAAGCTTGAATACACGACCATAGGATTCCAGTTGCTTCCCGCCAGGTTTACCCTCACCGAACTCCAAGAGGCCTACGAAGTCATCCTCGACAAGAATCTCGACAAACGAAATTTCCGGCGAAAGTTGGCGCTCCTCAAAGTACTGAGGCCGACGCGGGAACACCGGCACGGCGGACGCAGGCCCGCCCGCTTGTACGAGTTTGCGGCTGCGAACTTTGAAAAGTTGAAGGATAAGGGGATACTGTTTGCCTTCTAGGGCTAACCTCCTCCTCAGCCGTAAGTCGCCGCACCGATGTGCATGTAACCAATTGTAGTGCAAATAGTTAGAGAACATCTCAAGCGCCTGCAGCCCTGACTTTCCCCCCTGATTGCGCCACGGAGTGTGGCTTTTTTGCCACAGACAGTTTTCCCACCTCGGGCGGTAATCTACACCGTTCACGACAAGACATCCGGTTTCTTTTTGACTCACGAGCAGACAATTCGCTCCGCTGCGGAATGCAGTGGCGTTGGCTTGCATAGCGGCGCCCCGGTGTTCATGCGGATTCTTCCTGCCAAGTCTGGCACCGGCATCGTTTTCCGCCGCACCGACCTCGACGGCTTCGAAATCGAGGCCATCAGCCGTAATGTAGCTCGCGTCAGTTACGCCACCAGCCTTATGAAGAAAGGCGTGCTCATCTCTACGACCGAGCACGTGCTTTCAGCATTTATCGGACTAGGCATCGACAACGCGATCGTCGAGCTCGATAATCTCGAACTGCCCATTCTCGATGGCAGTGCGCGCCCGTTTGTGGAGATGATTCGCAAGGCCGGCATCCGCACCCAGCGACGTCCGCGAAAATATCTGAGGATTCGCCGCGAAGTCGAAATGCGTGAAGGCAACAAATTTATCGCGGTATATCCCGGAGACACTTACTCCGTCTCGTACTCCATCAATTTCCCGCATCCGCTCATCGGCAAAGAAACGTTTCAGGTGGAACTCACCAACGGCAGTTATCTGCGGCACATCGCTGCCGCCCGCACGTTCGGTTCACGCGAAGACGAGCAGGCCATGCGCAACATGGGACTCATTCGCGGAGCGTCGAGCGAGAACTGCATTGTTCTAACCCGTACAGGCGTTGAGAACGGTCCGCTGCGCTATCCAGACGAATTCGTGCGGCACAAGGTCCTCGACCTCGTTGGAGACTTGGCCCTGCTGGGAAAACAGATTTTGGGAAATGTCGTCGCGGACCGCGCCGGTCACGCCATGCATACCGCGCTGGTCTCGCGCATCCTGCGCGACAAAACGTTGTGGGAAGAAGTAACTTTCTCGGGGGAAACCACCGCCGAGGATCGCCCTTCCAGCTCAACCGCTGCCGCTGGATCCTCGCTCTAATCCGCCGGCTCGCAAGGCGGCTCGTCAGAATCACTAACCTCAGTCGGACGCTCGCGCAACAACCGCTCCAGTTCAGCCCGCGTCTCGTCGATTACGGCTGCGGCAAACTTCCGTGCCGACTCTTGCCTCTCTTTTGACAGCTCCTTCACGCGCATGTTGAGCAGGGGAATATCCTCCTCAAACCAGCGCAGCGTTCTTTGTACTTTCGCAATGCGGAAATCATTGGTCAACATAATGGCTCTCCGACGATTCTCGGGGAATCGATCTACCAGAGTGCCACGCGTGTGGTCAGGCGCAAGTCTTAAGAAAGGTACCCGGAAGGGATCAGGAAGGAGCGCTAGTGCGTAGTTTCCGACTCCGCGGCCGCCAACCGTTCTTTGGCTCCGGGAAATTCTTCTTCCATGCGCTCGTCGAGCCATTTCTCCAGCTGTTCTTGCGAACTTTTCGGAACGTTGTGGAAGCGGAAGCCGGCGCGTCCCTTCATATCGATCCAGGCCACTTCGGCCTCGACTTCGAAGTGAAGGCCCTCGGGCAGTGAAAACTTCAAGTGCGGCGCAGCGCCTTTGGGCAGCGCCTCGCGCAGCATGAGTGCGATGCCGCCTTCGCTGATGTTCGTGCTGGTCGCGCTCAGAGATTTTCCTTCGAGCATGACCTGGACCAGCATCTTCACCGGCTGCCGGAAATATCGGCGGCGCTCCTTCACCATGAAATTCAGTGCCGCATGAAAGCACCGCGACGCATTGAGCGCGCTGATCGGCTTCTGCAGAACAAAATTTGCTCCCATGCCGAAAGCTTCCTGCGTAGTCGTTCTCTTTCCATTGAGCACGGCGAAGGTGACGGAGTTCTTGTTGCTCGGCGTAGCACGCAGACCTTGCAGGACGGCCAGGCCGCCCTTGAGGTCGTCGCAATCCACAATGATGGCGTCGAATTTGTCCGAGATCAGAATATCCGTGGCTGCCCTCGCCTCATGGCAGATCTCCACATCGATCGAAAGCTTTTCGAGCGTCGGCCGGATGATGCGCACCAGTTCCGGATCCTGGCTCAGGAGGAGAGAGTCCAACGTCATGTCACGATTCTAGGGGCGGCCCCGAGAGGTACGGTAGTAACCAAGGTGATGGACCCTTCGTTGGGCGCGGCGACGGATTGCGCCACAGGAACCCCGCAGAGTACAACTGTCCGCAGGTCCGAATGCCCAACCTCGCCTACCTTTCGCTCGGCTCGAATATCGGTGATCGTGATGGGCACCTGCGGGACGCAATCGCCAGGCTGGCAGCGGAAGGCCGGGTGGTAGCTGTCTCTTCGTTCTACGAAACGGAGCCGGTTGAGGTCACCGATCAGGCGTGGTTCCTGAACTGCGCCGTCGCTCTTGAGACCACCGACACGCCCGAAGAACTCATGGCAACGCTGCTTCAGATCGAGCGCGAAATGGGACGCCAGCGCGTTCAGAGAAAAGGCCCGCGCACCATCGACCTCGACATTCTGCTATTTGGCGACGAATCATCGACTCGCCCGAACTTGACGATCCCGCATCCCGCCCTGCACCAGCGCCGTTTCGTGCTCGCGCCGCTGGCAGAAATCGCGCCGGAAACAAGGCATCCCATTCTCAAGAGAACGATCCGGGAATTACTCGACGCCCTACCCGCCGGCCAAGAAGTGCGGAAGACCACGAAAACGTAGCCACGGATTCACACGGATTCTCACAGATCAATCAGAAGTTTCTCAGATCCGTGTGCATCCGTGAAAATCCGTGGCCAACAGGTTTAAGGAAGAATAATCCGGCTCCCGGCTTCTTGCGGCGCGAGCACCGCCGGCTCTTTCTCCGGGAATTGCGCAAACAGGAACTCGACGAACGCGCGCGACTTGGGCCGTCCCGACGTTCGCCCATCCGCCAGCCGCAGCAGAAACACCAGCGCTTTCAGCACATCGGAATCGCGCAGGCTCGAATAGCCCGCATGCTTCTGCTCGGCCTCGCGATACTCTTTCACCATGGTCTCGACCTCAGCGGCAGCTCGTCGCTGCGAATCGCTGGTCAACGGCTGCTCGTAGTGCAGCCCAGAGTTTATGCGGCGCTCGTAACTGGTCGCCAGCATCGAAAGCGCGGCAATCAAATCCTGATCGTGCAAGCTGCGATCGGCGCGCGCGGCCTTCGCCAGCGCGTACGTCAGCCCCATCAGCAGGTGCTCCTTCTCATACATGAACTGGTCGGAGACTTCGATCTGCAGAAACAAGCCTGCCGGATCGATCTGGTCCGCCGTGCGCGGCTTTTCATGCTCGCGAGCCTGTAGCAGATACGGGCAATCCAGGGGACAGTCCAGCGTCACTTCGCGCTGCTCGCCGCAACACTGCGGACAGATGCGCCCATGCACCGCCGGGCAAAAGCGCTTTTCCTTTCGGATTTCACAAATCGCGCAACTCAAGTCGTACTCCCTCGAAACATTATTGCATCTTGCTTTGAACATTCCACTATCGACGGCCGGAACGATTGCAGATTGAAGATTTCAGATTGAAAGATCGAAGATTGAAGATTTTCGAACGGAATGCTGTATGCGTGGTTCTCCAATCTGAAATCTAAAATCAGCAATCTAACAATTCCCTACCCGGGTTACCACGCTGGTACGCATATCCGGCCCATCCCGCCACCACCATGCATCGAAAGCCCTCTAAAAATGCACCCTCCCGCGTGCATGAATTAGAAAACCCCTGTAAAATAAGGTGTTTTCCACAGGGCAGAGGGTATAAGATAGCGCCCGCTGGTATTAAATCGATTTTTACGAGGAGGAAGTTTATGGCAGCAGGTTTAACCAAGACTCAACTCATCCGGCACCTCGCCGAGAAGTCTGAGCTCCCCAACAAGACAGTGGCGGCGTTCCTGGAGAATCTGGCCGACACCGCGATTAAAGAAACCAAGAAGAACGGCATCTTCGTCGTCCCCGGCCTCGGCCGTTTGGTGAAGGCGCACCGCAAGGCCCGCGTCGGACGCAATCCGCAGACCGGCGAACCCATCCAGATCAAAGCCAAGACCGTCGTGAAGTTCCGCGTCGCCAAGGCCGCGAAAGACGCGATCGCCCCCAAGAAGTAATTCCTGCTCAAGATCGATCTCGAAGGCCGGCCCAGGCCGGCCTTTGACTTTTTATGCGAAGAGAGCCGCCGCGGCTGTCGGTCGAGCGAAGCTCGCCGGTTCTGCCGCTAGAATCGATGAATTAAACTCAGGTCATGCTCAACTGGATCGTCATCGGAATTGGCGACATCGCCGTCCGCCGCGTCATCCCCGCAATTCAGGCGGAGCCGCGCAGCCGCCTCTACGGCCTCGTCACGCGCGATTCCGCGAAGGCAGCGCCATTCAACGTGCGCACCTGGTCCACGCTCGACGAAGCTCTCGCCGATCCCGAAGTTCACGCGAACGTACACGCCGTCTACGTCGGCACTCCCGTTTTCCTGCACGCCCCGCAGACCATGCAGTCGCTGCGCGCCGGCAAACACGTAATCTGCGAGAAGCCCATGGCGATGAGCGAAGCCGAGGCCCGCAGCATGCTGCAAGCTGCTGAGCAAAGCGGCAGGACGTTTGGGGTCGCCTACTATCGTCGCTGCTATCCCAAAGTGCAGCGCGCGAAGGAACTGCTCGAAGCGGGCGCGATCGGCAAACCAGTGCTCGCCGAACTCACCTGTCACGGATGGTTCGACGGCACCGGCAGCCGCAGCTGGCTGGTCGATCCCGCCAAGGCTGGCGGCGGACCGCTCTTCGACATCGCTTCCCATCGCATCGACGTGCTCAATTTTCTCTTCGGCCAGCCGCTACGCGCGGCCGGACAGCTCTCGAACGTCGTTCATCCCTACGCGGTCGAAGACAACGCCACTCTGATGATCGAATACGCAGGCGGCGTGCGCGGCATCGTCGACGTTCGCTGGCACTCGAAGATCAACCGCGACGAATGCCGCTTCCGTGGAACCGATGGCGAGATGGAACTATCCCCGCTGAACGGCCCCGACCTGATCTATACGGGCGCGCGCGAGAGTCTGCCTCCACACGCGAACCTGCACTATCCGATGATTGAGAATTTCGTGGACGCCGTTGAAGGCAAGGCCCCGCTTTTATCGAGTGGAGCCTCAGCGTACTGGACCGACTGGGTCACGGAACAGGTGTGCGCCAAAAAGATTTGAGCAGCCCCGCGAATCTCCCACTCTGTCATGACGAATCTCCTATCCTGTCATTCTGAGCGAAGCGAAGAACCCCTCACAGCCCGCACCACCAGAGGCCTCAAAAGGAATCTTCATGAGCGCCCTCGGCGCGCGCGCTCCGGGATCCGCTAGCCCGAAGCGGAGAATGCTACTTCCCGTACTCATCCTTCACCACCTCGCCGCCCTTCATCACAAACTTCACACGCTCAAGCGTAGTGACATCCTTCACCGGATCCCCGTCCACCGCGACGATGTCCGCCCAGGCCCCCGGCTCGAGCGTTCCAACCTTGCCCGACCATCCCAGCAAGTCAGCGGCGTTCAGCGTCGCTGCCTGAATCGCCTGCAGCGGCGTGAGTCCCAGCCGCACCATTACGGCGAACTCGTGCGCGTTCAGCCCATGCGGATAAACTGCCGCATCCGTTCCGAAGGCAACTTTCACGCCGCTTGCAAACGCGTGCGCAATATTCTTTCGCGCCGCCGGAATCACTTCCTTCGCCTTGGCTAGCAGAGGTGGAGGCAGATGCGTCAGCCCCGCATTGTCGATCATCCAGTCGCCGAGGTAGAGCGTTGGCACGAGATAGGTGCCGTGTTCCTTCATGGCGGCGATGCCCGCGTCGTCAATGTAAGAGCCGTGCTCAACGGAATCCACTCCCGCCTCCGCTGCCCAAACAATACCCTGCGCCCCATGCGCGTGGGCCGCGACCTTGCGGCCCAACCGATGCGCGTCGGCGACAATCGCCTTCATTTCTTCCAGCGTGAACTGCGATGCCTGCGGATTGTCGCCCAGGGAAAGCACTCCGCCGGTCGCGCACACTTTGATCAGGTCGGCGCCGTACTTGATGTTCTCGCGCACCTTGTGTTGGACGGCCGAGATTCCGTCGGCCACGCCGTCACTCGTGGCGTGATACTCGAACGGCAGCATGTTGTTGTCGCAATGGCCGCCCGTAATGCTCAGCGGAGGCCCGCTCACCAGCATTCGGGGACCGGGTACATCGCCAGCGTTGATAGCGTCGCGCAGCGCGACATCGGTAAAACTGCTGGCGCCTACGTTGCGCACGGTGGTGAATCCAGCCAGCAGAGTCAGGCGCGCATTTTTGGCGCCGATCAGCGCTTCGCGCGGCACCGAGATCGCCAGCCGGTCGTATCCAAACCGGGGCTCCATTGTCAGATGCGTGTGCGCGTCGATCAGCCCCGGCAGCACAGTCGCATTCGGCAGCTCGATGCGGACCGCATCTGCCGGGACTTTCGCCTCGGCGGCGGCGCCCATGCTCACAATCTTTCCGTCGTCGATCACGAGCATCTGGTCCGCCAGCAATCTGCCGGTCTTCACGTCGAGTACGTGACCAGCGTGAACCGCAACATGTCCCGGCGTCTGTGCCACAACTACTGCCGCCAGACACAGCAAAGCTATTGCGATCACGGCCGCAAAACGAGCTTTCTTCATCATGAAATTCCTCACTCCGGAATGTTCGATTAGTCGCAAACTTAGCCGCACGATGTGCGGGGATGGACGATCACAAATAGCAGCAATCGAAGCAGGTAATCAAGCGCGACACTAGATCGTGCCGGAAAACAAATCCGTTGAATCAGAAGGCGCGGCTTCGAGTCGCGCCGCAAAAGCCGCATGCCCGCGCTGGTGTTAGCCGCCCGGCCCATCATTCGAGACGTACTGCTCGAGCGATTCCAGTTCGCGGCTCAAATCGTCTACGCGCCACTCCAGCAGATTGCGAATGGAGAGAATTCCTAGCAGCTTTCCGCCATCGTCAGCTACCGGAAGATGCCGGAAATGCCGTTCCAGCATGGTCGTCAACGCCTCGCCCGGACCGGTCCCACGCGTGGCCATCTCCACCGGCGTCGTCATCAGATCGCGTACCGGCGTTACCCGCGGATCCACGTGGCTGAGCGACATCTTGCGCAGCACGTCGCGCTCGGTAAAGATTCCCGCGACGCGGTACTCGCTGTCGACCACCGCAACCGCCCCGACATGATGGTCGAGCATTTTGTGGATTGCATCCGCTACGCTGGCCTCCAGCCCGACTGCTGCAATTTCTCGATCACAAAGCTCCAGCACGCTCATACCAACCTCCTTTGCCTCGACATCCGGAACCGAGTCTGACCAAACGAAAGTGGATTGACGCATTATGCTCGCGGCGAAACACTTGTCAAGCAAATTTGCAAAAGAATACTCGAGAGCCTCCGGACCGAAGGCCCCGACGCTCATTGACCTTCCCCGCGTCCTCTGTAATTAAGGTTTGGTGTGATCGCCGGGCAGCACCGCTTCGGCCTCAATCTCGACCAGAATCTCGGGAGAGATCAGCGCGCTCACCTGCACCATCGACGTCGCCGGACGTATGTCGCGAAAGAATTCTCCGTGCGCCTTCCCAACCTGCTCCCACTCTGCAATGTTCGTGACGTACATGCGAGTGCGCACGACATCTTTCATGCCGGCTCCGGCCTTCTTCAGCGCACTTTCAATATTCTTTAATGTCTGCACCGCCTGCGCGTAGACGTCACCCACGCCAACGATCTTGCCATCGGCTCCGGTCGCTGTTGTCCCCGACACATGCACGTAGGACCCGATCTTCACCGCACGAGAGTAACCTACGATCGGTTCCCAAGTCGTTCCGCTGGAAATGTTCTCTCGTTTCAAACTCTCTCGAGCCATCTGAAGTTCCCCCGTGAACCTCATTCTACAAGCGGAAGTGCTGGCACCTTCGCACAGAACTGGCAGCCGTGTGCGTCGAGTGCCAGCAGATACAGCGAAATCCCCGGTCAATTCCGCAACAAATCACTCCCGCTCTAACGGATAGAGAGGACAACTCGCCGTGAATCGCTCCTCTTCTAATTGACCAGGCAACTGATCGGTAAAACGAATCATGCCGATAAACAAAAGTCACTTGCGTTGCGCTGTCGAAGTAAGGTATCTACAACTGCAAGTGGCTGAAAATCCGTGTTTGGCGCGGAATTCAGGGGGCCCAAAATTATGATTCCGGAATCGCATCCGTTGCAAGACCTGTTTCAGGATCTAGTCGGACGACACTACGCGGAAGAAATTGGGATTCGCGATCCGCAAGTCGTCGCTTACGTTTCTCATCTGCTGGCGGAATTCTGCGAAGCCGATCAGCTCTATAAAATTCACGACGCATCGGATCGTCCGCTCGCCGATGTCGGCGAAATGCTTGTTGAATCCGATCCCATTTATGGTCCCGCGCCCTCGTTCGATCGCGAGCGCCAGGTGCGCAAACATATTGGCGATTACGCGCTCTTTTTCGCCGGAATGTTTCCCGAGAGCATCAATCACTTCCGCCTGCGCCGGCAGCGTCTGGAAAATTTTGTGGAATGGATCAAGGCGGGCAAAGAGAGTTACTACATCGTCTCGAAGTTCGAGCACTTTGAGTACGCCAAGGTCGCGCCCTTGTTCGCTTGCCTCTCCAAGAATTTCGAGGGCTGCGTTTACGGCCTGAACATGGTGAAGAACGATCTTGAGGAGATGCAGCATCCGATCGCGCGCCGTACGGACGATCTGATCATGTAGCGCCTTACACTCGCAGATCGCCCGCACTCCCCATGCGGTAGAAACTCAGCGCTGCGCTTCCCTGCGTCAATTTCCGAAATCTCCGCAACGGCCCAAATTCGTCTCCCGGGTCGAATTTCTTTTCGTGCTCGGCGATCACCACAGACATTGCCCACACTAGCGACGAATCCACCAGCGCGCGCAGCGTGTTCGTATACGCATCCTTCATGCGGTACGGCGGATCGATAAACACCACGTCCGCCGCCACGCGTTGCCGCTCCATACGCCAGAATGCGTGCGGCAATTCGTCCTGCAGAAGCTTGAATCCGCTGGCAATGCCAAGGCTCTGCAGGTTTCCGCGGATTACGTCCGCCGCCGCGGTCGAGCACTCCACGAAATAAACTTCCTTCGCTCCGCGGCTCAGGGCCTCGATTCCCACGGCGCCCGTCCCCGCGAATAGGTCCAGCCACACGCTGCCTTCCAGCGCCGCCGGATTCCCCGCGGTCAGCACATTGAACAACGTTTCCCGCAAACGGTCTGACGTCGGGCGAATATCCATCCCGCGCAACGAACGCAGCGGCCGGCTTCGATACTTCCCCCCGATCACCCGCATGGCTCTTGGACCTTCGGCTTCCGCAATCAATATAGCTGCCCATGTAGAATAAAAGTAATACTTATGCGCAGCTGGTCCATTCCCGTCGGGCGCTTGTTCGGTGTGGATGTCCGCATTCACCTCACATTCTTTTTGTTGCCCATGTTTGTTCTATGGACCGACTACGTCGCGCACCAGAACAGCGCGAATGGATCGCGCGATCTGGCGCTCGTCGGAATTATTCTGATCTTCGTGGGCGCTCACGAGTGCGCGCACATTCTCGCCGCCCGTCGCTTCGGCATGATCGCAAAAGCCGTGATCCTCCTGCCGCTCACTGGCGTCACGCTTTACGACGAATCACGGCTGGACAATGCGCTGGAGAAGACCGGCGAGAAGCCGCGCGCCGCGGCCTTACTCTGGCAGCGGGAAATTCGCCTCGCCCTCATTGGTCCGCTCGTCAACCTGGCCCTCGCTTGCCTCTCTGCCGCAGTTGTTAGCGGCATGGGGCGCGGAGGCGATCTTTGGAAGTGGCCGTTCTTGCAGGCTGGCAACTTGCCGAAGAGTGTGGTCTGGGCGAATCTCTACCTCGCCGTGCTGAATCTCATGCCCGCTTATCCTCTCGATGGCGGGCGCATCCTGCGCGCCTATTTCTCGCGCACCATGGATGCCTCGGCCGCCACGCGACGGGCGGTTTCCATTAGCAATGCAATCGCCATGGTGCTGATGATTGCAGGCCTGTTCAGCGATAGCTGGCTCACCATGGTCGGTGTCATTGTCTTCTCTGCCGCTCAACTCGAAGAGCGCGCGCTTGTCTTTCAGTCGGTGCTCGACAATGTCCGCCTCGAAGAAGTCATGCTCACCGACTTCGCCACGCTCTCACCTGCCGACACGCTGGAAGACGCTCTGGAAAAAGCCGTTCATTCCCTGCAGGACGATTTCCCCGTGGTTCGCGGCAGCGATATGGTGGGAGTGATTTCGAAGCAGCGCATTCTCGACGCGCTGCGCGCCGAAGGCAACGGCTACGTGCAGGCCGTGATGAACAAGATCTTCGAAGTGTCGGTTCGCCAGGACTCGCTCGGCTCGGCCTTCCGCAAACTCACGGCGCGCAATTCCAGCATCATCCCCGTGGTTGAAGACCAGCGCCTGATTGGCATTGTGACGCTGCAGAACCTGATGCACTCCATGGCCCTGCTCGCCGAAAGCCGCAAACTGCGGCGAGATGAAGCGGAGTCGTAACCGAATGAAGATTGCAGATTTGAGATTGCAGATTTGAGTCTTGAGTTCGTCAAAATCTGCAATCTGAAGTCTGCCCTCTGCAATTCACTTTAGAACAGCCGCACCGCCTTCGCTTTCTGCACGGCCGGAATAGTTCGCAGCTTCGCCAGCACTTGATCCGACACGGCTCCGTCCACGTGAACGACAGCGATGGCCTCGCGCGGCTGGTCGGCGCTCTCGGCGCTGCGCCGGCCCAGCGAGAAGTCCGCGATGTTGATCGACTCTTCGCCCAGGATTGTCCCGACCTTCCCGATCACGCCCGGCACGTCGCGGTTGCGCAGATAAATCAAGTTGCGCTCCAGCGGAGCTTCCACGTCGATGCCATCCACATGCAGCAGCCGCGGCGCGCTCTCGTGGAGCACCGCGCCTTTCACCATGTGCTCCTCGGTGGAGCTCTTCAGGAAGATCGAGAGCGTGCTTCCCGCGCCGCCGGTAGACGCCTTCGCCTTGTGCGATTCGAGCACATGCAACCCCGCGCACTTGCGATTGTCGCCGCGTTCACCAGGTTGGCCTTCTCTTCGAGCGCCTGATTTAGGATTCCCTTAATCGCCGCATTGCGAATCAACTCCGTCTTCCACTCGGCGATGTGGCCGCCGTAGCGAATCGAAATCTCTTCAATCGATCCTTCCGAAACCTGCGCGAGAAATGCTCCCATGCGCTCCGCCAGCACGATGTAGGGCTGCATGGTCGCGTATTCCTCGGCCGAGACCGACGGCACGTTCACCGCATTCTGAATCACGCCGTGCTTCAGGTATTCCTTCACCTGCTGCGCAATCTGCACGCCAACGGCTTCTTGCGCTTCATGCGTCGATCCGCCTACGTGCGGTGTGAGAATCACGTTCTCAAGCGCGGTCAGCGGAGAGTTCTTCAACGGCTCTTCGACGAACACATCGAGCGCCGCCGCGGCAACCTGCTTGGACTTGAGCGCCTCGGCCAGGTCGGCCTCGTTCACCAGCTCGCCGCGCGCGCAGTTGACAAGCCGCACGCCCTTCTTCATCTTCGCGATCGACGCGGCATTGATCATGCCCGTCGTCTGCGGCGTCAGGCCAACGTGCAGCGTGATGTAGTCCGCAGCGGCGTACAGCTCGTCGAGTCCGGCCAGCCGGATCCCTTGTTCCTTCGCCACAGCCACCGAGACGAACGGATCGTGCGCAACCAGCTCCATGCCAAACGCCCGCGCCCGCCGTGCAACTTCCATCCCGATGCGTCCGAGTCCGATGATGCCGAGCGTCTTCGCCCGCAGTTCTGTGCCTTGCAGCGACTTCTTCTCCCACTTGCCAGCGTGCATCAGAGCATCCGCGCGGCATAGGTGACGCGCCATGGCCAGCATCATTCCGAGGGTCTGCTCCGCCACCGCCACCGCGTTCGCCCCCGGCGTATTCATCACCGCGATGCCTTTGTGGGTCGCCGCTTCGAGGTCAATGTTGTCGACGCCGACTCCAGCGCGTCCAATCACGCGCAGCTTCTTGCCGTGCTCGAGCAGCTTGGCGTCCGCCTGCACCGCTGACCGCACGATCAATGCGTCGGCTGATTCAAGATGCTCCGCCAGCTTGCCGTCGAGTTGATCCGCCGTAAGAATAGTCCAGCCGGGCTCCTGCAGTTGCGCCACGGCCGATCCCGAGATTTTCTCCGCTACGATGATTTTCAAGAATGATTTCCTTTAAATGCAGATGCTGTCGAATGAATGGGTGCCCCGTTTCTTGCGCGTCGTTTGCGCGAGAAATGGGGATGTCTGGATGCTAGTCGCGAAATTCGACGGACGCCGAAAACGCCACGCCCTACCGTACTGCCGCTTCCGTCTCTGAGCTGTGCGCGTACACTTCCTGGGCCGCGCGCACCGCCGCGCCGTACTCGATGCTCTTGTCGGTCACGCGCGCCAAAACATGTTCGAGCGCGCCCAGAATTCCGATCGTGTCGAGATAGTCGTAGTATCCGATGTGGGCGATGCGGAACAGCTTGCCCTTCATGTCGCCCTGCCCGTTGGCTACGACTGCGTCGAACGATTCGCGGAATTCCTTCACAAGCTTGCCGGAGTCGATGCCATCCGGCGAACAGACCGCCGTGAGCGCCGCCGCCGGAGCGGAAGCATACAGCTTCAATCCCAGAGCCTTCGCGCCCGCACGGGTCATCTCTGCGCAAAGTTCGGCGTTGTTGACCAGTTCCTCGCGTCCCTTGGCGAGATTGCCGTTCCCCATGCCGCGTATGAATTCCAGCGCCGCACCGAGCGCCGCAAACAGCGACGTCGCCGGTGTATAGGCCGTCTCGCCCTTCGCCGCTGATTTCCTTTCTTTGCGTAGATCAAAGTAATAGCGCGGTGACGTGGTCTTCTCCATGTGCTTCCACGCCCGCTCACTCACGGCGCAATATGCGAGCCCGGGGGGCATCATGAGCGCCTTCTGCGATCCGCCAATGATCACGTCGACGCCCCAGCGGTCGACATCGAGATGCGTCGTGCCCAGCCCCGTGATCGCATCGACCACGAGTAAAGTCTCTTCACCGTTCGCGCGCACGATCTTCGCAATGCCCTCAATGTCGTGCCGTGCGCCAGTCGAACTCTCGGTCGCCTGCACGAATACCGCGCGAACCTGATTGTTCATCCGAGCACGGATGCCATCGAGCGAGAACGTCTCTCCGTAGGGAACTTCGAGCACCTCGACGCGGCAGCCGAACGCCTTGGCCAGACCGGTCCAGCGCTCGCCGAACTTTCCGGCGGTCAGCACCAGCACTGTGTCACCGGGCGAGGTGAGATTCGAGACCGAGGCCTCCATGACGCCTGTGCCTGAGGAGGCCAGCACGACCACGTCGTTCTTGGTGCCGATGAACTCCTTCATATCGGCCAGAACGCGCTGGAACAGGGCCTTGAAGTCGGCTGTCCGGTGATGCGCCGTGAACGAAGCCATGGCCGTCTGCGCCGCCGGCAGCAGCGGCGTTGGCCCGGGAGTAAAAAGACGATTCTTATGCAACATAGGCAGAGTCCTTATGAATAGGAATAGCCCTATAGTTTATAGGAACCGCGCGCCCAGAGCACGTTTTCGGGCATGAATCTTCTACCGCAAAATTCTGTCGAGCAATGTGCTGCGAGTCACAAACGTGGAGCCCCGGACGCAGCCTGTCCTGAGCGAAGCCGAAGCGTCCGGGACTCTTGGTTGTGAGGTTAGTTAGCGTCCGGTCTTCGACGCGAGAATTTCCGGCTTGTCAACCTTCGGCGGTTGCGAGAATAAGTCTTTCGCTTTCGCAAAGAGAGCCTTGGCGATCTCGCCGTTCAGGTGGGCGTTACGTCCGTTTTCGTCGGCGAAGGTATCGAAGATGCCGTACTTCCCCGGACCCATTTTGATGGCATACCACGTAATCGTGCCAGCCTCGCGCTCAGCCAGCGGCTGCGCCGACTTCAGAAAGTCTTCCACTTCTTTTTCTTTGCCCGGCTTCGCTTCCAGTTGAGCCCAAATCGCAAGTTTGCCCATGACGTTGTTCCTCCTGCCCATCTGATGCACGGCGAACGCATTTGGATCAAGAGTTGATTCGCGCAAAAAGACTTTGTCATTCCGAGGAGCGCAGCGCCGAGGAACCTGCTTCCCGTCGGGTCCAGCTTTTCCGAGCGTACCGTCTATAATCCCCCCATGAGCCTCACTGAACAGATTCAGAAAGACATCGTCACCGCCATGAAAGCGAAAGACGAGGCGCGCCTCTCGTGCCTGCGCATGGTGAAGAGCGCGTTGCAACTGCGCCAGGTGGAAAAGATGGCGCCGCTCGACGAAAAAGAATCGCAAGCCGTGCTGTCGACATTGATCAAGCAGCGCAAGGAATCCGTCGAGCAGTTCTCCAAAGGCGGACGCCAGGAGATGGCCGACAAAGAAGCGGCGGAGATCGGCATCATCGAAAGCTACATGCCGAAAGCCGCCGGCGAAGCGGAAATCGTCGCCGGCGTAAAAGCCGCCATCGCCGAGATGGGCTCGCCCACCATGAAAGAAATGGGCACCGTGATGAAGAACGCGATGGCCAAGTTCAACGCCGCCGGCATGAGGGTAGATGGAAAGACGGTCAGCGAGGTGGTGAAGAAGGAACTGGCGGGGAAGTAGTCAGAGGATGCCTGCATATTACTCAGACACAGTCGGGAGGTTTCTGGCTAAGCCGCTCGATGCCCTCGAACTGACCTTGCACAAGGCATATGAGTCGGATCGCTACAAAGACCTGATCACTACCCAAATCACCGCCTGGCGCTCTCAGATTCATGACTTGAAGGGTGCGCTGAGATCTGGCCACCTCGAAATATTTCAACCCGACAATTGGGGAATCGCTGTCGAATATGTGGTGCCCCGAAAAATGGGGCGCATCGACACGGTGCTCTTGATTGGAAACGCGATTGTCGTACTCGAGTTCAAGGGTGAGAGCGTCGATTCCAGTGCCGCTGATCAGGTCGAAGATTACAGCTTGGATCTTCTCCACTTCCATGAGAACAGCCATGGCCGAACGATTTACCCGGTTGTAGTGGGCAACACCGGTACGGAACCTTGGATCCGACGCTCGCAGTTGTTCGGCGAACTTCGCCCCACAGCTTTTGTGGATACCACTCAGCTTGGCGCCTGGCTCGCAACGGTCGCAGAGAAACATGGCACTGAATCACAGAGTTCGATCGAAGACTGGAACCGCGGAAGCTATCGGCCGGTGCCTACGATAGTTGAGGCCGCAATTGGCATGTTCGCAGAGATGCAAGTCGAGGATATCGCGAAGGCCGGGTGTGACCCAATTAATCTTACCGCTACCGTTGAGACGATTCGGGAGATCGTCGTAGAAGCCGCCCAATCGAGAAAGAAAACTGTTTGTTTTGTCACCGGCGTGCCTGGAGCTGGTAAAACGCTTGCTGGCCTTAGGGTTGTTCACCACCGGGAACTCCGAGAGGAAACCGGGAGTGATTCCGTATTCCTGACTGGCAACCTGCCTTTGGTCAAGGTCCTGCAGACAGCCCTCGCTCGTGACTCATTGCGGCGTCGTAAGAACGGTTTGCGAGTCTCCTCGCGAGATCCAAAAACCACCATCAACACCGTGCTCGGGTACAAAAGAGAACACACGCGCAATAAGAATGCGCCCCACGAAAAAATCGTGGTCTTCGACGAGGCTCAGCGTGCGTGGGATGCCGACAGAACTGCGGAGTATCTTACCGATAGTTCAGCCGAGTTCCTCGGATATTCCGAACCCGCACTCATGTTGGCAATTCTCGATCGCCAACCGTGGGCTACTCTCATCGCCCTGGTAGGAGGAGGGCAGGAGATTAACAGAGGCGAAGCAGGGCTTTCTGAATGGGGACGGGCTATTACAGACAGATTTAGCCATTGGTCGATTGCCGCGCCTCCTCAAGCTCTATCGGGTGAGTACGGTGCTGGAGCAAAGCTCTTCGATGCTGGAATTGAGAAGAATCTCGACGTGGGTATACATGCGAACCTTCATCTCGACACGCCGACGCGCCAATTTCGCGGAAAAACGATAGCTGGGTGGACGGAGGCTCTCCTTCGAGGAGATGCTCGCGAGTGTCAGAGAATCCTGGCAGAAAACTCCGAGTATCCGATACGCCTTACCCGCAATCTTGCGGCCGCCAAATCATGGCTGGACACAACGGCGCATGGAACAGAGCGATATGGTTTCATCGCATCGTCTGAGGCCAAGAGACTAAGAGCCGAAGGTCTGGAACTGCCACCAGCTCGCGCTGATGGTGTCGAGCACTGGTTCCTCCAACGAAAAGGAGATGTGCGATCGTCCTTTCAGCTCGAAGTGGCTGCAAATGAATTTCAAATTCAAGGCTTGGAACTCGACTGGACATGTTTGTGCTGGGGCGGAGATTTTCTGAGGGCCGACAGCGATTGGAACCTAAGACGCTTCCGGGGAACCTCTTGGCAGAAAATCGGGCAAGAAAACGCGAGAGCATATCTTGTCAACAGCTACAGAGTTTTGCTCACGAGAGCTCGGCAGGGAATGCTTCTCTTCGTTCCGGTGGGTGACGATCTGGACTCGACAAGGCCACGAGCGCCTTTCGATGAGACTGCCCGCTTCCTGACCGCATGCGGGGCCCTGCCCCTCTAAATCCTCACTTTTCTCGCTGCCACTCCCGGTACGCCTCGCTCTTCGACACACCCCGCTCCTTCGCCACCTTCTTTAGCGCAGCTTTCTCGTCCACTTTCTCTTCCGCCATGATTTGCTCGATCCTCTGCCGGACAGAAATCCGGGCGGACGAGGCGCCCGCCGCTGCACGAGCATCGCCTTCCTCCGCCTTCCCGATCAGCAACGTGATCTCGCCCTTTACGGTTTCGCGCGCCTTTAAATTCTCCAACACTTCGGTCGCGCGGCCGCGCAAAAACTCTTCGTGCAGCTTGGTCACTTCGCGTGCGACCACTACATTTCTCTGCGAGCCGAGGACCTCGCAGACGTCCTCAAGGCTCTCGACCACGCGATGCGGAGCTTCGTAGAACACCTGCGTGCGGGGAGAACTCTTGATCGCCTCCAGCGCTGCGCGCCGCTCGCCGCGCTTGGCAGGGAGAAATCCGCTGAAACGAAACGAATCGGTGGGCAGGCCGCTCGCCACCAGCGCCGCCAGAAACGCCGAGGCGCCCGGCACCGGCACGACCGGCACACGATGACGAATGGCCAGCGCGATCAGGCGGTATCCCGGATCGGAAATTCCGGGCATGCCTGCGTCGGTGACCAGCGCGACGCTCGCGCCTTCCTGCATCTCCTTTACGAGCTCTGCCGACTTCGTCATCTCGTTGTGCTCGTGATAGCTGGTGGTGCGCGTTGCGATTGCGTAGTGATTGAGCAACTTCTGCGTCTGACGCGTGTCTTCGCACGCGATCACGTCCACCTCCTTTAGCACGCGGAGCGCGCGCAGCGTGATGTCTTCGAGATTTCCGATCGGAGTGGCGACGAGATAGAGCGCCGGGCCTCCAGACGCCTGTCCTTCATCCTTCATGGCCGGAGTCTACCACCGGCGTAACTTTTCGGCCTCGCGAGTGGTTATGCCTGTGAGAATTGCGTCGCGGTGGACACTCCCTTTTACGGCGCCGGTTGCGCGGGCTTGCGCAGGGTTCTTCGCTTCGCTCAGAATGACAGGGCTCGGGACCTCGAGGCCTAGAAGAGCGCGCACGGCATGTGGCCTCAGGAGAATCGACTGATGACCGCCAACGACTTTCGCAAGATCGCCCTCGCGCTGCCTGAAGCCGAAGAACATGCGCACATGAACCATCCTGACTTTCGCGTCGCAGGAAAGATCTTTGCCACGCTCGGCTATCCCGATAAGACTCGCGGCATGGTCAAGCTCTCGCCCGAGGATCAGCATTATTTCTCGAAGGACTATCCAGCTGCGTTCGTTCCGGTAAAGGGCACATGGGGACGCCAGGGGGCGACAAGCGTTCATCTAAAAGCCGCGAAGAAGGAAACGCTGCGCAGGGCGATCGAAGCAGCCTGGCGCAACACCGCGCCGAAACGTTTATTGAGAGCATAGATGCCCACTTTGTCGCGGCTTACTCGCGGTACCCCGGTCTTATACATGCACAACCGTAATCTCCCCCGGACGCGAATCCCGCATCACAATAGAACCATGCGGACTCCGGCAAAAACCAAGAGCGCGGCCCTGCTCTGTGGAATAGCTTTATACGCGGGTGCTGCGGCGCTGGTCTCGGCGCAAACCGCGCCTCGACCGGCCGCGAGCGGGAGTCACGAACGAAGAGCCCACCGGACACTCACTTCAGACGAAGGACTAACAGTCGTCTCTGCGGCGCTCGACTCCAAAGTGCGTCGATACGCAGGCCACGATTGCTCCCACCTGGTTCACGCAGTTTACGAACGAGCGGGCTTTCCATATGCCTATGCGGACTCTAACGATCTCTACGATGGCGTGGAAAGCTTTCGGCGCGTCAAGCACCCGCAACCCGGCGATTTGGTAGTGTGGCGCGGACACGCTGGAATCGTCCTTCGCCCATCACGACATGTCTTCTTCAGCTTCATGAGCACAGGCCCAGCCACCGATGACTATGAGAATAGATATTGGAGAGGCCGCGGTCATCCTCGCTTTTACCGCTATCTCAGGAACAACGCCTGTGCCGACTGCGATTCGATCGTCAGGTCGCGCTGAGCCACCTGTATCCCACTCATGCGCCAAGAATTGACGGCATGCAACCCCGGCCCCTAAAATCAATGTGAAAACGAGTTGTTCCTCACAACCGTCTCACACTCATGCCCCTTTACGAATACGAATGCAAGAAGTGCGGCCATCGCTTCGAAAAAATCCAGAAGTTCTCTGACAAGATGGTCAAGAAATGCCCCGAATGCGGCGGGCAGGTTGAGCAGATGATCTCCGCGCCGGCCGTGCAGTTCAAGGGCTCGGGCTGGTACGTCACCGATTATGCGAAGAAGTCGTCGTCGCCGGGATCGTCGGGCAGCGGAGAGTCTTCGTCGAAGGATAAAGATAAGAAGGACGAAAAGTCCAAGTCGGACAGCGGGGCGAAAGAAAGCTCGTCGACGGGGAACTCGTCGAAAGAGGCTTCATCCACCGAAAAGGAAGGCCCTCGCAAAGGTTCCGGCAGACACAAATAAAGCGGGTCCGCCTTCGGTTTGTTCTTACTTACTGATCACCGGCCACTGGCCACTATTCACTGCCCTTTCAACTCCCGCTCGAAGTGATCGACGATCATCGTGAATAAATGAATGCGGGCGTCTTTGCCCGAGATGCTGTGCGTTTTGTTGGGATAGATCATGAGCCGGAACGGCTTCTCCGCGTTGATGAGCGCGTTGATCATCTGAATGCTGTTCTGAAAGTGCACGTTGTCGTCGCTCGTGCCATGCACGAGCAGCAAAGCACCATGGAGCTTGTCAGCTGACTTGGTCACGTCGGACTGTTCGTAACCTTCCTTGTCGTCTTTGAGCAGGCCCATGTAGCGTTCTGTGTAAATCGAATCGTAGTCGACTTGATTGGTGACCGGGGCGACCGCGACGCCCGCGCGAAAGCGGTCGGAGTGGGTCATCGCATACAGCGTCATCGATCCACCGTTGGACCAGCCCCAGATCGCGATGCGATTGTTATCCAGCTGTGGATACTCTGCCAGCAACTGATCCAGCGCGGTCAGCTGATCCTTCAATTCAACGGCGCCGAACTCATGGCGGATTGCCGTCTGAAACTTGCGGTCGCGTCCGGGCGTGCCGCGATTGTCCACCGCAAAAATGGCGAAGCCCTTGCGCGCCAGGATTTCGTCGAAGGCACTCGGCATTCCCTTCAAGACCATCTGCGCAGCAGGGCCGCCGTAGACATTCACAATCAGTGGAATCTTTCCGCTGACCGTTCCCTCGGGAGGAAGCAGCAGCCGCCCGTAGAGCACGGTGCCGTCCTCGGCTTTGAATTCCAGATATTTCGGCGCGCGCAGGCCGTAATCCGCGATCTCGTCGTGCGCCTCCCACACCGGGTAGCAGGAGCCTACCACCGCGCAGAGAGTAATTCTGGTCGAAGTCTGCGGACCGAAATACATGTGCGTATAGTGCTTGCCGTCGTCGCTGAAATCACCGGCATGGATTCCCTCGCCCGACGTGACCTCCTTCAATCCTGAGCCGTCAAGTTGCACTGAAAAAATCTGCTCCTGCCGCGGATCATCTTTGTTGGCCCGGAAGAACACGGTGCCCGCCGCCGCATCGACGCCCTCGACTCCCAGCACTTCGAAGTCGCCATGCGTCAATTGCCGTTCCAGCTTGGCGTCGGCCGCCATCGGATTCTGTTTGTCGTAACTGTAAAGGTACAAATGCATATTCCCATCGCGCCAGCTCGGCCACAGAAACTGAGCGCTCGACGTCAGGAAGCGAACTTCGTTGCGCTCGAAATCGATCCAGGCGCCGGGAGTCGATTCGGTGAGTACGATCCGCGATTTGCCCGTCTTCGCGTCGACAAAATACAAGTCCATCTTGTCTTCGGTGCGGTTGAGCACCTCGGCCCAAATCACTCCCTCGCGAACCCAGCCAAAGCGCGGGATGTAAGTATCTTCATCGCTGGTGAGCGATAGCCAGCGCACCTTGCCTTTGTCGGCGTCGACTACCCCCAGCTTCACGATCGGATTCGGATCGCCAACCTTCGGATACTTCTCCTGATCGACCGTGGGATGCGTCGGGATCCAGTCGGTGATGGGATAGGTCGGCACCTTGGTTTCGTCCATGTGCATGAAGACGATCTGCTTGCTGTCGGGCGACCAGAAATAGTTGCTGCGCACACCCAACTCTTCCGCATACACCCAGTCGATATCGCCGTTAAACAGGCTGTCGCCGGTATCTTTGGTGAGCGCTCTCTCTTCTTTTCCGCTCACCGGCCTCACGTACAGATTGTGCTTTCGCGTGTACGCCAGGTGGCTTCCGTCGGGCGAAAACTTCGGATCGCCGCTCGGATCGCTCGCAGATGTGAACTGCACCGCCGTCTCGCTAGTCAAGTCATAAAGCCACAGCTGGCCCTGCGAATCGAAAATCAGATGTTTCGAGTCCGGAGCCCACAGGTAGGCGGCCACGTGATAGCGGGTCAGGCGTTCTTTCTCGCGCTCGTTCTTCACCTTGTTGACGTCCGGATCGAGCTGCGCCAGCTTCGCCGCGCTTACCAGTACCTTTTTTTCGCCGGTGGCCGCGTCGATGTACCAGAGTTCGCCCTGCTCTCCCTTCTGATCGCGCTCCACGAACGAGAGCTTGGTTCCGTCTGGACTCCACTCCATCGTCTCGGGTCCGCGCCCCGCTAGCCCGCCGGGCTGAAACAGGCTTTCAATGGTCAGAGGCTTGGTTGGGGTAGTCTGCGCTGCCGCAGGAACGGATAGGACGATACAAACGGTGAATACGAGCAGGGCACAGCACAAGACGAACAACTTCTGTCTTTTCACGAAGTAACCTCACAGAAAAGGAATGATTGCCAAACGTATCCAAGGCGAAGGAAAGAGTGTACACCGGCCAAGGGTCCGCTCGCAGGGCAGGGAGGGGCTGCAGCTGGCGTGGATCTTTCGCAATAGGACCGCGGTTGAGGCGCACCTGGGCTACCGCGAGTGCTTTGGCCATCGCATGTTAGAATCATTGCAGCCACAATGACGGATGCTTCCTGACATCGAAAACCTGCTGAAGCTGCAAGACACGGATAAGGAAATCCGGCGTCTGCAGGACGAGATCGCCGAATTCCCCAAGCGCGTCGCCGTGATCGAGCAGAAACTGGCGGGGACGAAGGCCCAACTGGAAAGGGCGCAAACCGCCGTCAAGGCCGACGAAGCTGCCCGCCGCAAGTACGACACCGCTATCAACGATCTCCGCGGAAAGATTTCCAAGTATCGCGACCAGTCTCTCGACGTAAAGACCAACGACCAGTACAAAGCCCTTCTGCACGAAATCCAGTTCGCCGAAAAGGAAATCGCCGGCAACGAAGACAAGATCCTCGAGCTGATGGTGAATGCCGACGCGCGCGACAAAGAAGTGAAAGCCGCGCAAGCCGAACTCAAGGCCGAAACCACCGAGATCGAGCAGGAAAAGGAACAGGCCCGCCAGCGCACCGCCGAAGACGAAAAACTGCTTGCGGAGTGGCGCGCCAAGCGCGATCAGATCCGCACCGGGATCGACGAAGACCTGCTCCGCCACTTCGAGCGTGTCTCCAAGTTTCGCGGTAGCGGTATCTCCGAAGTTCGCGATCAACAGTGCATGGCGTGCCGCGTCATGCTGAGGCCACAGACTTACAACGAGGTTCGCTCCGGCCTGCAGACGATTATTTGCGACTCCTGCCAGCGCATTCTTTATTTCAATGCCGCGGACGAACTCGCCGACGTGAAGCCTTCCACCACACGCGCGAAACGCCATCATCCCAAGATCGACGCCGCGCAGGCCTGGTACTACCGCCCCGAATTTTCGGGAGTCGGCGAAGTCTTTCTCGCCATGACGAATGCCGGAGGCCAAGCCAGCCGCCGCGTTTACGAGATTCATACCGGACGCCTCATCGGCGACATCCTGATCCGCGAAGGAAACTACCGCCAGGCCTTTCCCGAGGACATAACGGGCGCCATTCGCCTGAACGGCGATTGGAGCGAGGAAGAACTCGACTCGTGGGGCGCCGAACTTCCCATGGTCGTTCTCGACGCGCTGCAGTTCGATCTCGACGCCGCCCGCCACGAGGCCACCACCGGCTCCCACACCAAGCCCGCCGCCCAGCCGCCAGCACCCACCGAACAAGCCGCCAGCTAAGTACTCTCACGCAGCGGCGGACGCAGCTCGATTGTCCTAGTGTGGGACCGGCCCCTCTGGCCCGGTCGTCGAGCGCAGCTCGACTCTGCCGGAAGCACTGGTGCCCACGCCATTTAAGATGGCTGCATGCCCAAAGTTCCTGCGCTCCCCACAGTCAAGATTTCCCCCCGCGGCGCCATGCGCCTGAAGGCCGGACACGTCTGGGTCTACCGTTCCGACATTGTCTCCGCCGATGGCGTCCTTCCCGGCTCGCTGGCGTCCGTCTCTGATCATCGCGGTAAAGACTTTGGCACCGCTCTCTACTCCAGCTCCTCCCAAATCGCCATCCGGATGGTTTCGCATGAGCCCGTCTCCGATCTTCCTGCGTTACTTCGGCTACGCATTGGCGAAGCGATCTCCTATCGGGAGCGGATCGTTCGCGACACCGACGCCTACCGGGTCATCTTCAGCGAGGCCGACTTTCTCCCCGGCCTGATCGTCGACCGATACAACGATATTCTTTCGCTGCAAATCCTCACCCAGGCAATGGACGCCAACCTTCTTCGCGAAACTGTCATCTCTGAATTGTCCCAGCGCCTCTGCCCCGCCGCGGTCGTCGAGCGAATCGATCCTCGCGTCCGCGAACTGGAAACTCTGCCGCCTCGCCCATCCGGTCTCTTGCAAGGGACCAAGGCCTCAACGATTTTCACCATGAACGGCGTGCAATTCCATTTCGACGCCCTCGAAGGCCAGAAGACCGGAGCCTTCCTCGACCAGCGCGAAAACTACGCCGCCGCCGCGCAGTACGCTCACGGCGAGGCGCTCGACGTCTTCTGCTATCAGGGAGGCTTCGCGCTTCACCTCGCTCCGAAATGTTCCCAGGTGACCGGCGTCGACAGCTCGCGTCCGGCGCTCGAAGTCGCCGATCAGAACGCCGCCCTCAATGGGAAACTCCTGAACGACAAAGAGATCGAATGGATCGAGGCCAACGCCTTCGACCTGTTGAAGGATTATTCGTCGTCCAATCGTCGCTACGACACGGTCGTCCTCGATCCGCCTGCGTTCGCGAAGAGCAAGCGCGACCTCGATGCCGCCCTTCGCGGCTACAAGGAACTCAATCTCCGCGCCCTGAAGATGCTTCGACCGGGCGGGATCCTCGTGACCTGCTCCTGCTCCTACCACGTGAGCCAGGCGAACTTCCTCGAAATGCTGGCGGCGGCCGCGCTCGATGCCCATCGGACGCTGCGCCTAGTCGAGGTTCGCGGCCAGTCCAAAGACCATCCAATCTTGCTGAATATCCCAGAAACGGCCTACCTGAAGTGCGTCATAGCGCACGTAAGCTAAAGAAAATAGGACAAATCATTGTATTGACAATAGCACGCTCAAGTTTTATGCTTCCTATACGCTAACTATGCATCCAATGAAGTGACCGGCGCCCTGAGCTCAAGTTCGAGCCCGGTCTCGAATTCAAGTAACTTCAAGCCGTTTTGAACAATCTCAAATTTCGAAGGAGGATTTAGCCATGACCGTTTTAACCCGTTGGGAACCGTTCCGTGAGTTTGCCACCCTGCAGGACCGCATCAACCGAGTATTTCGCGACTCGTATTCCAGTGCCGACCGCGACGAGTCCCTGACCACATCGAGCTTTGCTCCCGCCGTTGACGTCTACGAAGACGAGCACAAGGTCACGTTGAAGATCGAAGTGCCCGGAATCGACGAGAAAGATATCGACGTTCGCGTGGAGAACAACACCCTCACCGTGCACGGCGAGCGCAAGATCGAAAAGGAAGAGAAAGAAGAGAACTACCGCCGTGTGGAGCGCCAGTACGGCAGCTTCACCCGCACCTTCACCCTGCCCCAGACCGTGGACACCGACAAGGTTTCGGCGAACTACGACAAGGGCGTCCTGAACGTAACATTGCCCAAGAAAGCCGAAGCGAAGCCGAAGCAGATCAAGGTCAACGTCGGCTCGGAAAAGCAGGGCAGCGAGAAGACTCTCGAAGCCAAGGCCCCCAGCAAAGCCGCGTAATCACGCCGGTGGAGCGAGGGACGCATTCGTCGGTGCTCGTGCGAAAGCCCGGGCAGGCTTCGTATCAGGGCACGGCTTCAGCCGTGCCGCTACGAACCAGAAATGATGCGGGGCTTTAGCCCCTGGGGTATGGGAGGCGGCAGAGGTGACCGCCTCCCTTTATTTCTTAGTTTGAAATTTGGTAAACGTGTAATTTGAAACCTTGGCCGGGTGGCCGTCCTCCAATTACACAATTACCAAATTACGAAATTTCTCAATTACTAAATCGAGGTTCCCATGCCCATTCGTTGGGACAAATTTACTGTGAAAGCGCAGGAGGCTGTGCAGCGCGCGAGCGAACTCGCCTCGGAGCACGGCAATCCTGAGATGCAGCCCGTCCACATGCTGGCGGCGCTGCTCGAAGATAAGGAAGGCATTGTTCCGCCCGTGCTCGAGAAAATCGGGATCGGCCCGCAGTCCGTGCTGAGCGAAGTTTACCGCGAGCTTGAGAAGCTTCCTAAGATCACCGGAGAATCCGCGCAGCCCACGCTCTCGAGCGAAGTCAACAAACTGCTCGAACAGGCCTTCAAAGAAGCGTCCAATTTCAAGGACGAATATGTTTCGACTGAGCACTTGCTGCTCGCGATCACACATCTCAAACGGGACGTTGCCCAGCAGATCCTGGCCCGTCACGGCGCGACGTACGACGCAATCCTGAAGGCGCTAACCGTGGTTCGCGGATCGCAGAAAGTTACCGACCAGAATCCCGAGGCGAAGTTCCAGGCGCTTGAAAAGTACGCCCGCGACCTGACCGAGCAGGCGCGCCGCGGCAAGCTCGATCCCGTCATTGGACGTGACGAAGAAGTCCGCCGCGTCGTCCAGGTGCTCTCGCGCCGCACGAAAAATAATCCCGTATTAATCGGCGAGCCCGGCGTCGGCAAGACTGCCATCGTCGAGGGCCTCGCCCAGCGCATCATTTCCGGCGATGTTCCCGAAGCATTGAAGAGCAAGCGCGTCATTTCCCTCGATCTCGGGGCGATGCTCGCTGGCGCGAAATATCGTGGCGAGTTCGAAGACCGTCTCAAAGCCGTTCTCAAGGAAATCGAGGACTCCCAAGGACAAATCATTCTCTTCATCGACGAGTTGCACACTCTGGTCGGTGCAGGCGCGGCCGAGGGGGCCATTGACGCCTCGAACATGCTGAAGCCGGCCCTCGCCCGCGGAGAACTCCGCGCAATTGGCGCAACTACCCTGAACGAATATCGCAAATACATCGAGAAAGATGCTGCGCTCGAGCGCCGTTTCCAGATCGTCTTTGTTGGTGAGCCAAACGTCGAAGATACGATCGCAATTCTCCGTGGCCTCAAAGAGAAATACGAAGTGCACCATGGCGTGCGCATTAAAGACTCGGCCATTGTCGCAGCGGCTACGCTCTCGCATCGCTACATCTCCGACCGCTTTCTGCCCGACAAGGCGATCGACCTGATCGATGAAGCGGCCGCATCGCTGCGTATCCAGATCGACTCGCTGCCGACCGACATCGACCAGCTTGAACGCAGAGCGACGCAGCTCGAAATCGAGAAGCAGGCGCTGAAGAAGGAAGATGACGCGAACTCAAAGGAGCGTCTCGCCATCATCGAAAAAGAACTGGCCGAGATTCGCGAGAAGTCGAACACGCTCAAGGCTGGCTGGAAAAGGGAAAAGGATCTGATCGCGCGGGCTCGCGCTCTCAAAGAGCAGATCGAGAAACTGAAAACTGAAGAACAGGCAGAGGAGCGAAAAGGCAATCTGCAACGGGTCGCCGAGATTCGCTACGGGCTCATTCGCCAGGCCGAAGAAGAATTGGCCAAGCTCACCAAGCAAATGGAGAGCAAAGGTTCAGCCCGCATGCTCAAGGAAGAAGTCGACGAGGAGGATGTCGCGGGCATCGTCTCGAAGTGGACCGGCATTCCGGTCTCGAAGATGCTCGAAGGCGAAGTAAAGAAACTGGTCACGATGGAAGAGCGACTGCGACAGCGCGTCGTCGGCCAGGATGCGGCGCTGGAGCGCGTGTCGAACGCGATTCGCCGCTCGCGCGCCGGGCTTAGCGATCCTAAGCGCCCGATCGGATCATTCATTTTTCTCGGTCCGACCGGAGTCGGCAAAACCGAACTCGCCCGCGCGCTCGCCGAATTCCTTTTCGACGACGAGCATGCCCTGCTCCGCATCGACATGTCGGAGTACATGGAGAAGCATTCCGTCGCGCGCCTCATCGGCGCGCCTCCGGGATACGTCGGCTACGAAGAAGGTGGACAGCTCACCGAGCAGGTTCGCCGGCGTCCGTATGCGGTCGTGCTTTTCGACGAAATCGAAAAGGCGCATCCCGACGTGTTCAACGTCCTGCTGCAGATGATGGATGATGGCCGCCTCACCGACGGCAAAGGCCGTGTGGTCGATTTCAAAAACACGATCATCATCATGACGTCGAACATCGGTTCGAGCTTCTTGCAGTCGGACCATGTGCGCACGCCCGAGGAATTCGAAAAGGCGAGCGAGCAGGTCATGAACCTGCTGCACTCGCACTTCAAGCCGGAGTTCTTAAACCGCGTCGACGACATCATCGTCTTCGGCCCGCTCGGCAAAGATCAGTTGGTCAAGATCATCGAGCTGCGGCTCGAAGACGTGCGCCGCCTGCTGGCCGATCGCAAGATCTCGCTCGAACTGACGGACGCCGCCAAAGACTTGCTCTTCACGCAGGGCTACGACCCGAACTTCGGCGCGCGTCCGCTGAAGCGCTCGATCCAAAAGCTGGTGCAGGATCCGCTGGCAATGAAGATTCTCGACGGCGAGATTCTTCATGGAGATCACGTCATCGTCGACGCCGACAAGAAGGCCGGCAAGATGACCTTCGATGTCAGCAAGAGAGTCGGCGAGAAGGAACCGGCAAAAACCAAAAGATAAGAGCGCCACGGATTCCACGGATCCTCACGGATAACAAAAGGCAAGAATTGGAATTTGATCCGTGGAAATCCGTGCAGATCCGTGGCTAAGCTTTTCGCTGTTTCGTGGCGAACGCGTCGACCACCGCGGGGGCTTGCGCGAGATACCATCCCAGGGCGACGCGCAGGGCGATTTGTAATCCGTAGGCGAAGATCGGAACGCCGAGCTGCGCCATAGAGATTTGGGGCACGAGCCACGCGACTCCAATCACCATCACCGCCATCGCGCCCCAGCGCGCCCAGTTGTGCAGGCGGAACAACCCCCAGCCAACAAGCACATAGCCCGCGCCAAACAGCAGCGCCATGTACGGCCCAGCCAATTCCCATCCGTACATGAACTGTCTGCCGGCCATCAGTGACAGCGTTCCCGGCGAGATCAACATGGTTGCGCCCACCATCCAGAGATAGACCCCTACTCCGCAGAACAGGAGTGCGATCACGGTAATGCCGACTGGACGCTTCATGCAGTTCCGACTCCTCTTGCCCCACGCACGACACAGAGTCTTCAAGAATATTCCTCACCGCATTCTTGTGCGAAAGATCAAGTGTGGCACACTGAAGCTATGCACCGGCTCAATCTCGGCGACTTCGAACTCAGCGTATTCTCCGACGGCACGTACCGACTGGACGGCGGCGCGTTCTTCGGCGTAATTCCGAAGGTGATGTGGTCGCGCAAAGTTGAAGCGGACGAACGCAACTACGTCACGTCGGGACTTAACTCTCTTCTGATTCGCACTGGCAAGCAGACCGTACTGGTCGAGACAGGCATGGGCAACAAGCTTCCCGATCGCATGGTCAAGTTCTACGGCCAGCCGGCGAAACTGCTCGACGACCTCGCGGCGGGAGGCGTCGCTCCCAAGGACATTGATGTCGTCATCAACTCGCATCTGCATTTCGATCATTGCGGCTGGAACACGGTGCGAGACAGAAATGGCAAGATCGTCCCAACATTTCCGCATGCGAAATATTACGCTCCCGACGGCGAGTGGCAGTACGCCCGGCGTCCGAGCGAGCGCGACGCGATCAGCTACATTCCGGATAATTACGATCCTCTGGTGGCAAGCGGACAGATGACACTGCTCAAGGGCGGCGAAGAAATTGTGCCCGGGATTTCCGTCGAGATTTTTCCCGGACACACCGCTCACATGATGGGAGTGCTGGTTCGCAGTCAACAGCAGACCGCGTGCTATATCTCCGACCTCATCCCCACGACGGCGCACATCGACATCGCCTGGGGCATGGGATTCGATCTGTATCCGCTCGACACGATCGAGAGCAAGAAGCGCTACTACGCGCGCTCGATTCCGGAGAAGTGGCTGACCGTTTTCACGCACGATCCCAGAATGCCGTGGGCGTATGTGGAGCAGGAGGAGTCGGGGAAAATGGTTGCCACGAAACCGTAGATGCTCTGAAAAAGGGCTTCCCCCTCCGAGACCATCCCTCGAACCCTACAGGCTTTCACCCCACCCAGGCACGTTTCCGGCAACACCAACAAGCTAGACTGCATCTGGATTGAGTCCGAGATGTGGGAGACAAATCCAATGCGGGAGTCACTATGAAACGACTTGCGATCGCGGGTGCGATTTGCGCAGCATTTCTGTTCGCTGCGATGCTGCCGGTCATGGCCCAGGACGATCACGATAGGGACGAGCACAAGGATGACAAGGCACGACAGGAAGAGAAACACGATCAGGTAAAGCACGATCAGGACAAGGACCACGATCAAGTCAAGGACAAGGACAAACACGATCCGGCAAAAAACGAGGAGCATCGCCGGATTGCCGACGACCATTTCCGTGCGCACTTCGGACGGGAGCATCACTTCGCCGTCCGCAACGTCCAAGTGGTCGAAGGCAGACCGCATTTTTCCTACGGCGGCTACAACTTCGAAATCGTGCAGGCGTGGCCGGTGGGTTGGGCTTACACAGATGACTGCTACATCGACTTCATCGATGGAAGCTACTTTCTGTTTGATCTGATGCACCCGGGCGTCAGGGTAGAAGTCGTCGTGCTTTGAGTGGTGCATCGTAACCAGAAACTGGTTTGGCGCGGGCCGCATTGCAGCCCGCGCCAAATTTTTATGCTTGTATCCGCTGATTGATGATGGCTAGACTTCGCGGACCAGGGCGCCCGCGCCACAGAGTCTCGCTTCAAAGAAATCCTCTACTCGCCTCAGGATCTCAGGCGCGCTTTTCGACTCGTAAATCTCCTTGCGCAGGTGGGCTCCGCCCGGCACTCCGTGCGTGAACCAACTGGCGAACTGCTTCATCTTTCCAACCGCGTCGGGAAGTTCCTCCTCAATCAGCATCTGGAAATAAGTCCGGATCATCTGGTAGCGATCTCCCTCCGAAGGCTGGTCGTAGCTGGAGCCCCGGACGAATGCATCCGCTGCTCCACGGTTCATTCCCCCGCAGTACTGTTCGATCTGGCGAAAGATCCACGGATTCGACGGCGCCGACCGTCCGATCATCACCGCGTCGCATCCAGTCTGCGTCACCATTGCGCAAGCATTTTCCGGGGAACGGATGTCGCCATTGCCAATCACTGGAATCTTCACCGCATCTTTCACTGCGGCGATCCACTCCCAGCGAGCATTCCCGCTGTAGCCCATCTCGCGCGTGCGGGCATGCAGCGCGACCGCGGCCAGGCCGCAGTCTTCCGCCATCCGCGCCAGTTCCACGCAGACGATTTCTTCGTCGTTCCATCCCGCCCGGAATTTCACCGTGAAAGGAATTTTCACCACGGCGCGCACGGCTTCAAAGATCTTGCCGATAGCCGGCAGATCGCGCAGTAGCCCCGAGCCTCCATTGCACTTCACGACTTTCTTTGCCGGGCAGCCCAGATTCAGATCGACGAGATCGAAGCCCAAGCCTTCGACCATGCGCGCGGCCTCGGCCATCACTTGCGGATCACTGCCAAAAAGCTGCGCTGAAATGGGATGCTCGTCTTCGTAGAAATGGAGATATCGTTTGGCCTTCTGATCTTTCTTCCTCAGAACGCCGTCGGCCGACGTGAACTCGGTCATGATGAGGCCGCATCCGCCAAGATTGCGGATGAAGCGCCGGAAAACTGTGTCGGTGACGCCCGCCATTGGCGCGAGGACGGTCGCCGGCGAGACGGTAACGCGGCCAATGGAGAGGGCATTCGGCACGGGCGTCTGCTTCACGCACGGGTCATCCGATGGCGTCAGCAGTTGGCGGACAGGAGCGCCCGCGCCACATGCGGTCGAATTGTCCCAGAACTTCTTCACCGTCTTATTCTACCTGCGGCCACAAAACGAAGCCCCCGCCGAAGCGAGGGCTCGATTCCTTTGATCTATCCGCGTGAATCCGCGCAGATCCGCGGCGTAAGTACTTACTTCTTCGCCGGTTCCGCTTTCGCGTACTTGCGGCGGAAGCGCTCGACGCGTCCTGCGGTATCCATCAACTTCTGCTTGCCGGTGAAGAATGGATGGCAGTTCGAGCAGATTTCTACGGAGATGTCGCCTTTGTGGGTCGACCGCGTCACAAATGCGTTGCCGCATGCGCAGTGGACGCGTACTTCGTTGTACGCCGGATGAATGGCTGCTTTCATGGCTCTTCTGACCTCGATTCGAGTATTAGATTCTACAGGATTCACGCGGGATTCAGCAACCAAGACCGCTCTCAGCTATCAGCTTTCAGCTGTCAGTTAAACCCAAGCGGCTCTTGCTGATGGCTGAAAGCTGACAGCTGACAGCAAGCGCTGAAGACTCCTTCAAAATCGGAACAGATAGCTAACCTTCACGAAGAACTGCCGGCTGTCGTTCGTGTATCCCTTCGCCGTGTTCGTGACGTAGCTGGGGAACGTTGGAGTCGCCGGGACAATGCTCAGGTTCTGCAGGTCGCTGTTGTATCCGACATAAATCGCTGTGCCCGGATGCAGCAAGTACGTAATCAAAAAGTCCGCGTTGAACTGCTTCTCTGTCGGCAGATACGTGTAGGGCGAGCCCACGCCCGGCGTCCCAGCCAGCAGCGCGTTGTATTGCAGGATGACGCGCACCGAAAGCTGCGGCGTGAATTGCCAGTTCCACTTGCTGCGAAGAATGTGGTCGTTGAAAATGCTGTGCCCGGCGCCCGGAGATTGCGACTGCACAAAGCTATAGGCGCTTCCTGTCGTGCGCAGCCGCTCGAACAGGTAAGTATTCTCAATCTTCAGTGGCTTGATCGGACGTATGCTTAGAGTGCCCTGCGCGTTGTCCTCTCGCGCCAGAAAAGGCTGTGTGTACGGCGTCAGCGCGGTCGCCAATGTCGGGAACTGCGCCACAAAATTCGTACCGTCTCCCCAGTAATAGCTAGCGCCAATGGTCGCCATCTTGAAGTAGCCGGTCTGGAACTGCGCGCCGCTCGTGTGCTCGTGGTAGTCCTGATTCCCAAGACACGCCTGCGGACAGAAACCTCCATATCCGTAATAACTGAAATCCTGTGGACGCAAGCGCTCTCGTGTTTCCTCGTACGGCCGCAGCACGATGAGCGTTTGCCCGCGCCCTTGAATCGACAGGTAAGGAAAATAATCCGTGTCGAGGCGCAGGCCGGTGTGGTCGAAATCGAGCCGCCCGTAAACCGAGGGTCCCCAGTCGACGATCCACCCTCGCTTTGGACGAAACCGGTAGTCTGCCGTCTGCACCATCTCGCGGATGTCCACGCGATTGATGAACCCGGGAATCGAAACAAAGCCTGGGCTGATGTCGTTGTACATGCCGTCGTAGGTGAAGTGCAGGCCGTCGCGGCGCAGCTCGAGCTTATCGGCCGGGCCCGCAAAATAACTATTGTTCCCGCGATTGCCCGAGCTGAAGGGATAGTAATTCGCCTCGCAGTTCAGGTTCAGGTTGCTCGAACTCGTCACTGCCTGGCCGTCGAGCGTCCAGTTGGGATTGAATTTCAGGTGCGTATCGACGCCGCCGACGCGGTTGAACTCTCCGGTCGTGGGACATTCCCAATCCGCATAGAGCGCTCCCACGCTGGACTGCCCGAAAATATCGCGGCTCACACGCGCGACGGTGAAATACGAACGAATGCCGGAGTACTGGTTGTAGTCGGGCACCGCCAGCCCGGGACTGCGATCGTCGGCTGCGATGAGACCCACCGAATACGGCCCATCTTTTCCTGTCAAGCGAACTCCCGCAGATGGATCGGCGATGCTGCGCGTGAAGAGCAAATCCATCGGCGTCCGGAAGAAATCTTCATTCTCGAGAAAGAATGGCCTCTTCTCCGGAAAATAAACGGCATAACGCTGGTTCACCGTGATCTGCGGATCTTCCGACTCGACTTGGCTGAAGTCAGGATTCGCCGTTAAGTCCAGCGTGAAGTGATCGTGGAAGACGAACTTCGCGTCCATGCCAGGCTGCCCCTGCACGTCCGCGTGCTGAAAGTACGGATTGAACGGATCGCGCGTATCGAGCGCGCGAAAGCCTCGCATCAACCCGTAGGGAATAAGTTCGATGCTGTGCCCGGGCGAAATTCCTTCCAGACCGTTGAGCGTTGCGGCCTGGCCGAGCCGCCCTTCAATTTTGTAGGAGACGTGCGGCCAGAACGAGTCTTCCGTCTTGCGCGTGATGCCCCGATACAGAATGATGCCCCACTCCTGCTGTTCAGTCGCGGGAAAGCGCAGGCTCTTGAAGGGAATCGCCATCCACACGACAAAGCCGTTCTCCGTGACCTTGCCTTTCGAGTCCCACACCGTGTCGAATGACGTATCGAAGTGGCCGGCTGTCTGCTCCTCGCGCGAGGCTTCGGTCCAGATGGCGTCCCACTGCACTCCGAGCGGCGTGGTCTGAAAGGCGTAGGCGCGGCGGCGATCGTGAAAGGTGTCGAGGATAACCTCGACTTGATCATCGTCGAAAATATCCTCGCGGCGCGACATGCGTGCGCGCACCTGTCGCGGGTCGTCAAAGCATACGAAGACGATGTAAAGATTTTTCTGGTCGTACCCAAGGTAAGCGTCGGTAGGCTCAGTTACAGCTTCGCCGTCGTGCGGATTGCGCTGCGTGAATCCGGTGACCTTCGCCATCTGCTGGGCGACTTCGCCCTCCGGCCTCATGGTCAGGAACTCATCGAGACTAGGCGCATGCGATAGCCGCGGAATAGTAAGTGAAGGCGGGCCGGACGGAGGCGATGGCGGAGTCTGCGCCTGGGCGATCGTAATTCGACCACACATCGCCGTTGCCGCCAGCAACACTGCGGCTAACTTCAGAACTCGCAAACTTATATCTACTGAGTAACTGAGACCCTGCTCCGAACGCACTCCACCCTCGTCGTCCCACCAGCGCAAAACGGGAACAAGCAAGATACACCAGGAAGGGCTTCAACAAAACGAGAAAACAATGTTATGCCGTTTACCGAACAGGAACTAAGTCGCAGGCCTGGATGGCTTTCAGACAGATATTCACTCTTACGCCAGGAACGCCACTAATCTGGTGCGTCATGCAGAGTGACAATTATGAGTCGCCGGGTTTCCCCCTGTGATCCTCTGTGTCCCCGGTGGTTAAAGCCTTTAACTGCCTCGCCGAACGGGACTGGCGAGGCGGATACAGGCGCAACGGGTGACGCTCACCATTTCCGACGCGCTGGACTAGAATAGCGAACTCTGCCTGCGCGTCGGCGTGATTCCAAAGTGATCGTACGCTAATTGCGTCGCTACCCGCCCGCGCGGGGTGCGGTTGAGGAATCCGATCTGCATCAGGAAGGGCTCGTAGATTTCTTCGATCGCGTCCGGTTCTTCGGCCAGAACCGCGGCCAGCGTGTTCACACCGACCGGACCGCCCTGATACTTTTCGATGATCGTCAGCAGCAGTCGCCGGTCGACTTCGTCGAATCCGTACTGATCAACTTCCAGCATCTGCAGCGCAGCTTTCGCTGTAGCCTGGTCAATCTTGCCCGCGCCGCGAACCTGGGCGTAGTCGCGGACGCGCCGCAACAGCCGGTTCGCAATTCTCGGAGTGCCGCGGCATCGGCCGGCAATTTCAATGGCACCGGCATCGTCGACCTCAACGCCCAGTATCTCCGCCGATCGTTCCACGATCACCCGCAGATCCTCCGGCGTATAAAACTCCAGCCGCAGCATGATTCCGAAGCGCGACCGAAGCGGCGCAGAAATGAGCCCGGCGCGGGTGGTCGCGCCCACAAAGGTAAACGGCTTTACCTCCAGCGTGTGCGTGCGCGCCGACGGACCTTGTCCGATGATGATATCGAGCTTGTAATCCTCCAGCGCCGAGTAAAGCAATTCTTCGAGGACCGGTTGCAGGCGATGAATTTCATCGATGAACAGGACTTGCTTGTCCTGCATGTTGGTGATGATCGCCGTCAGGTCGCCCTTGATCTGTAGAAGTGGCGCCGCCGTGGGTTGAAAATGCACTCCGAGCTCGTTGGCGATAATGTTGGCAAGTGTCGTTTTGCCCAGTCCCGGAGGCCCGTAAAGCAGCACGTGGTCCATGGCCTCGCCGCGCGACCGCGCCGCTTCAATCGCTACCGCCAGGTTCTCTTTGATCTTGTTCTGCCCGATGAACTCCGCCAGCCGCTGCGGACGCAGCTTCAGCTCAAACGAAGAGTCGTCCTCGACCGGCGCCGCCGACACAAGGCGCTCGCGGTTGTGATTGAGATTGAGATTATTTTTTGCGGTGGCCACTGTTCCGGATGGTAGAACGAAATGCGAAGCCGCGCAATCACCAGGATTGCCGGCCGGTTGGCTCCGGAGCGATCAGAAGGTTCAGCGGTTCATACGTTCGGTCCAGCCCAAGGAATTCATCGATTCTTAACACTCCCGTTACCGCGCTGTAACAGGCTCCCACTAGGGTTCTCGGGTTGATCCCGCTGGATTCTCGCGTCCCTTGGCCTGATTGAAAAAGCCAGCGGCCGGGGTCCAAGCCCAACCCGATTCTCACCGAAAGTTTAGGAGATCACCATGAAGAAGACGACTTTAGTTCTGGGCCTGCTGGCCGCATTCGCCGGTACCATGCTTGCTCAGGAAGGCGCCGTTCCCAAGGGCATCCCGCATCTCGATCACGTGTTCGTGATCATGATGGAAAACCACGGTTACACCGAGATTCTCCATAACCCTAACGCGCCGTTCATCAACAAATACGCTCGAACCGCCAATCTCTCGACCAACTACTTCGCAGTGGCTCATCCCAGCTTGACCAACTACCTCGAGACCGTTGGCGGATCGAATTTCGGCGTCCTCAGCGACAACTCTCCGGACTGGCACAACGGCTCGTGCCAGCCTAACCTCCGCACGGGTCTCTCTAACACCGACAACCCTGCCAGCCCCGCCATCTGCCCGATCTTCGGTGTCGGCACCGACGCCGCTACACCCGTTTTGGACTGCACCAACGAAGTCACAGGGCCTCCTTGTGAGATCAACCTGGACGGAAAGACCTCGTATCCGGCGGTCTCGACGACTCTCGGCGCCACCATCGCCGACCAACTCGTGGCAGCAGGGAAGTCTTGGAAGACCTATCAGGAAGACATGCCGCTGATGGGCCCCAATAACGTCGACTACAGCGACGGCAACTTCACCAACAACACCGATTTCACCAAGATCAACCCACAGCTGAACCCGCCGCTGAACACGGGCGACATCGTCCAGCTCTATGCCGTCAAGCACAATCCTTTCGCGTATTTTCGCGCGGTCGAGAGTGGCCACAATCCGATGTTGAGTTTCGCCCAGATGGTTGGATTCGACGGTTGGAACGGCCTGTGGGCCGACCTTGCCTCCGGGCACGCGCCGAATTTCTCCTACATCGTACCCAGCCAGTGCAACGACCAGCACGGACGCGGCAACGGTACGGTCTTCTGCGGCTACGATCCCGTGGACGACGGCAGCCAGGCCGGCCTCAATCCTGCATTGATCCAGCTCGGCGATCAGGCCGTCGAGAAGATCGTCAACGCCATCCACGCCTCGCCGGTATGGAAGCGCGGACACAGCGCGATCGTCTTGGTTTGGGATGAGAACGACTACGCCGTGCAGCCGATCATCAACCAGGTCATCACCATCGTGGATACGAACTACGGCTTCCACGAACTACAGAGCCGACAGTTCTACACCCACTTCTCCCTGCTGCGCTCGATCGAAGGCGGCTTCGGTTTGCCCTGCCTGAACCACGCCTGCGATGCGAGCACCATGTCAGACCTCTTCGGCGGCGGGGGCTGGTAAGCGGCAGTTCAATTCGAAACGCAGCTGTGCATCGGGATCGGTCGCGAAGACCGGTCCCGATTTGTTTTTTGGTCGGCGAAAGCCCGAGTACTTTACATTCTGAGGCGGCAAGCGTGCTTTACACCGGAGAGTTCGATGGGCGCAACCGCCAAACGCTACCGAAGCCGGCGACCCGTCGAGCGCAGCTCGACTCCACCACTCGGGACTCAGGACTCGCGACTCAGGACTATTTGGGATACCAGTCCAGCACCCGCACCTCAATCCCGGTCCCTTCCAGCGCTTTCTGAAACACAGTGAGGTCAGACCCACGGTAGTGATAGGGAATCACGATCTTCGGATGGAACGCCTTTACCGCGTCGGCAGCCTCTTCCGGAGGCATGGTGTAAGGCAGGTTCATGCATACAAACGCCACATCGATGTTCTTCAGCGCGCGCATCTCCGGAACGCCTTCAGTGTCGCCGGAAAAATAAAATCGCTTGCCGCCATAAGTGAGAACGTAGCCGTTGCCGCGTCCCTTGTCATGAAAAAATTTCCCCGGCGCCGGCCCGCGCTTCAGGTTGTACGCGGCGATCGCCTCAATGGTCCAGCCCTGCCAGGTTTTCGTTTCTCCGTTGGCGATGGGCTTGGCGGCAGTAACTGTCTGCGCCACCGCAGGCGACGAAATAATCTCCGTGTCGGCTTTGCTGATCTCTTTGATCGAGTCCGGATCCATGTGGTCGCCATGGATGTCGGTAATCAAAATCAGATCAGCCTTAGGAAGCCCCGTGAGCTTCGCAGGCTTGGCCGGATCGAGATAGATGACCTTCCCCCCGGCCTCGATCAGCGTGCTGGCATGGTACAGCGGAGTAATCTTCACCGTCCCAACAGACGTGGAAAAAGTCTGAGTCTGATCCGCGGCTTGAGCAAGCGTCGCCAGGAAAAGAAGCCCCACAGCAGAACAGACGACTATCAGAATCGCTTTCATTCCAATTCTCCCCCTTCAGAAATGTCATCCTGAGCGAAGCATGAGCGCCTGAAAGGCGGTCACGCGTAGTCGAAGGATCTCTATAGGCGGGCCCCAACGCCACCCGCAGCAGGACGTTCCCGCATCATCTGCAGAACCCTATACGCGCCAGTCAATCGCCGCGTCTTCGATACACTCTCCGCGCCAATTCTCCGGCAAGCAAGCACTATAATTTGTCGATAGAAGGTAGGAACGCAATGACAGGCGACCCCAAGAATCAAGGCCTTGAAGGCGCGAAGAATGAGATCCCCGATATTCTACGGCGTGTCGATTCTCTCCCCCTATTGGACACCCGCGCCGAAGACGAAATAATTGGCTACGACGAACTTGGTATTCCACAATCGGAAGACAGATGCCCGCCTAAGTCAACATCATAGGCGGAGACTCATCCCGACAGAACCCTACTCTTCCTCTTCCTTCACTTCGCCCCGCTCCGCCTTCGCCTTCTCGATAATCTTTTCCTGCAGCTGCCCCGGCACAACGTCGTAGTGATGCATTTCCATGTTGAAGCTGCCCCGGCCCTGCGTCATCGATGTCAGCTCCACACCGTAGGTCAGCATTTCAGCCATCGGCACTTCGGCCTTCACGACCGTATTGCCGCCCTTGTTGTCCATGCCCTGGATGCGCCCGCGCCGGCTATTCAGGTCACCCATAATCGAACCGGCAAAGTCGTCAGGCACCGTGATCTCCACCGCCATGATGGGCTCGAGGATCGTCGGCTTCGCCACTTCCATCGCCTTTTTGAATGCGATGCGGCCCGCCATCTGGAACGACAAGTCGTTCGAGTCCACGTCGTGATACGAACCGTCATAGAGCACGACCTTGAAGTCCACCATCGGGAATCCGGCGAGAAATCCGCGCGCCGCCGCGTCACGAATTCCCTTTTCTACCGGCGGAATATAGTTCTTCGGAATCGCGCCTCCGAAAATGTCGTTGACGAATTCGAACTCACCGCCCCTCGGCAGCGGTTCTACCTTGATCTTGCAATCTCCGTACTGCCCGTGACCGCCAGTCTGCTTCTTGTGCCGTCCCTGCACGTCGGCCTTGCCCCGAATCGTTTCGCGGTAGGGAACTTTCGGAGCTTTTAAATTCACTTCCGTGTGGTAGCGCTTCTTCAGCTTGGCCACCGTCACTTCAATATGCTGCTGGCCCGTCCCCGCAATCAGGAACTCCTTGGTCTGCGGATCGCGGAAGAACCGCAACATGGCGTCTTCTTCCATGAGCTTGTGGATCCCCGGCCCCAGCTTGTCTTCATCGGCACGGCTCTTCGGCTCGATCGCAAACGTAATCGCCGGCTCCGGCAACTTCACTCGCGGATATTGGATCGGCGCCGCCTTGTCGCCCAGCGTGTCCCCGGTCAGCGATTCTTTCAGTTTCGCAACCGCGCCAATATCTCCCGCATGCAACTCCGGCACCGGAATCGCAGTCTTCCCTTGCATCGTCGAAATGTGCGCGAATTTTTCCTGCACGCCGCGGCTGAAGTTCTGCAACGTCGCATCGTTTTTCAATACGCCGGAGAAAACTTTGAAGTAGGTAATCCTGCCCGCGAACGCATCCGACACGGTTCGGAACACATACAGCGACACCGGTTCCGCATCCGTTTCATGGCGCTTCGGCGGCTCTCCGCTCTCAGAAGCCTCGCCCTGCACCCATTCATGCTCGGAAGGCGCGGGCGTGTAGTCCACAATGAAATCCATCACGCGGTCGGCACCGATGTTGCCCAGCCCGGAACTGAAGATGACCGGAAAAATCTTGTCCTCGCGGATCGCGTTGTGCAGCGCCGGAATCAAATCTTCCTCACCCAGCGTCCCGGCCTCGAAGAATTTCTCCATCAACTTGTCGTCGCCCTCAGCCACCAGCTCGACCAGCATTTCGTGCGCTTCCTGCACCTGCGCCCTCATGTTGGCCGGAATCTCCGTCTCTTTCCCCTTGCCGTTGCCGCCCAGTTCGTAGGTGTACGCTTTCATGCGCACCAGATCGACGACGCCCGTCAGATTCTTCTCCGAGCCGATCGGCAGCTCAATCGGGATCACATCGCGTCCAAATGCGGCCACCAACGATTCCAGCACACGCTCGGCATTGGCCCGATCGCGATCCATGCGGTTCACCACGATCAGCCGCGGCGTTTTGTACTCCTCGCAATAATTCCACACGCGCTGGGTCACCACTTCCACGCCCGCCACGCCGTCGACCACGACGATCGCGGCATCGACCACGGGCAGCGCCATCTTGGCTTCATGGACGAACATGTTGAAGCCGGGCGTGTCGAGAATGTTGATCTTGGTCGTACCAGACGACGTCGCCCACTCCACGACGGCGAGGCCCGTCGAAATCGACATCTTCCGCGCGATTTCTTCCTCGTCGTAGTCCGTCGTTGACGATACCGTCGTCAACCCGCCCCAGGCGCGGCGTGGCGCCTGCGGTATAGAGCATGGCTGAAACGAGCGTGGTCTTGCCCGCATGCCCGTGCCCTATCATCGCGACATTACGAATGTTTTCTCCAGAATAGACTTTCACAAGAGGCTCCTTGGGCAGGCGTGGGAAAGAAGTGGCCCATGAAGGAAAATGAGGACAGGATCGGGGTCAGTCCCGAAGAAATCCGTCAAACCCACCTGCCAAAACTAAGGATGCTACCACGCGGGAAGAGCCCCTCACAACCGCGCCAGGTCACTCGTGGCCGCCACCGAACTGGCGGGACTCTTCCACCGTCACAGACGATGGTCCGCCATTCCCAAGCTGAGGCTCGAGTCGATTGCTAAGCGCGGCCACAACCTGCTCTACATAGGCGCCGAATCTTTCTCTAAACATCGAATCAGAGGGACTCAGTTGGGGATTTCTATCGAGCGGTTCGTCGGCGCACGCGTTACCCGAACTCGTAGTATCATCCCACCCATGCTAGGCAACCGCACCAGCCAGCAGTGGATCGCGCAATACGCGACCAGCCACCAGCATCCCGTCAACCGCCTCTGCCATACATTCGGCATTCCCACCATTCTCGTCTCGGTCGCGGTCTTCGTCGCGGGCTTCTTCTTCCATCGTCTGTGGTTCTTCGCGCTGGGACTGTTCGTGATCGGCTGGATCCTCCAGTTCATTGGCCACGCCTTTGAAGGCAAGGCGCCGGAATTTTTTCACGACTGGCGATTCCTCTTCGTCGGCGTCCGTTGGTGGTGGGCCAAGCTTCGCGGCCGCGCATAAATGTGAAATGTGACGCTCGTCCGCGTTTTTGCATCATAAGCACGACCTGAGCGTCGCGGAGGCTTCTCGTGTTCCCCCAACTAGCCCGCTTTACCGACTTTGGCATTCTTCTCCTCCGCCTTATGGTCGGACTAGTGTTCGTAACCAGCGGCTACCGTCATCTGAAAGATCCTGAAGCACGCGCCAAGAGCATCGAGATGCCAAAAGCCTTCACAGTCTTTCTCGGGATCGCCGAAGTCGCTGGGGGCCTCGGCGTCGCCGCTGGCGTCCTGACTCAACTCGCTGCGTTCGGACTGATTCTCATCATGCTCGGTGCCATTCAGAAGCAAATCTTCGTCTGGCACACGGGATTCTGGGGTGAGAAGTCTTCCGGGTGGCACTATGACCTGATGTTTATCCTCATGAATCTGGTCATCGCCTTCACCGACGGCGGCGCCTACGTTCTGCTGAAATAATTCGGGATGGATGCGCTCGCAACGCTGCCGGGGGCCCCATTTCTTGCGCCTTTTGCGAGAAGTGGGGATGGTCCGCTTGCGGCAACCCGCGACTCTGTTCTATGCTGTGCCCACTCGGGGTTCTTTTACAGAAAGAGCATGCGTCGTCTGACCGCAGGAATTCTGTTGTTCTTTGCGCTCGCCGGAACATTCGTTCCGCTCGCGCTGGCGGCCACCGCTGCGCCTCTGCATGCCTGTTGTCTTCGCAAGGCACATCACTGCCACAATTCTGCGGCTTTGCCATCCGATCAACTCGTCGTCCGCGCCACGTCCTGCTGCAATCACGACTGCTGCCGCGCGGTCACAACGCGCCAGTGGGCAAGTCCGCAACCTTTAGTCGCCTCAACTTTCTCCCACAACGTCGACGCTTACATCGCCGACTTGCAAGCCAAGACTCCTCCCACCTCGAGTTCCGCCTCGCAATCGACTCGCGCTCCCCCGGTCTGCTGAACCTTTCAAACATCTGTAAGGACGTGAACGCGCTCTCTCGCGATGTTTCGTCGCGGACCACGCCACAGCTCTGAAGCTCACCCTTCAGTTGCGGTGTGATTCTCCAATCGGAACCCGCGTCGTGAGCCTTCCATTGATGCAACGGAGGTGCGACCAGGCATGTCTCGTGAACTCAAAATCGGTTTAGCGATTCTGATCGTCGCTGCCGCACTCGTCTGGCTGTCCCGCCTTCTGGGCAACTACCCCGGCGCGCGTGCCGCTCCCAGCGCGACCGAGGTCGTTGTGGCGCGCACTCTACGCTCGTGGTCCGTTCCGCGCTCGGCCCGCAATACCCGGAATCCGTTCACCAGCTCTCCGGAATTGCTCACCGAATCGGCGCACCATTTCGCCGACCACTGCGCCTCCTGCCACGGCAACGACGGCAGCGGCGCCACCGAAATGGGACGCAATTTCTTCCCGCGCGTTCCCGATATGCGCGCTGACGCGACCCAACGCCTCAGCGACGGCGAACTCTACTACATCATTCACAACGGCGTGCGCTGGACCGGTATGCCCGCCTGGGGCGAGGCCGGCAGCGATATGGACAGCTGGAAACTCGTGCTGTTCATCCGCCACCTGCCGCAGCTGACTCCCGATGAAATCCACGACATGGAACGCTTCAATCCCAAAAGCATCGTGGAGCAGCAGGAAGAAAAAGAAGAGGAAGACTTTCTGAACGGCGGACCTGCACCCGCCGCACCCAACGCTCACGCACCACACTCGGAGAAATCAAAATGAAAAAACTTGCTTCGACTTTAGTTGTGACGCTGTTGTTCGGAGCGCTGGCCGTCGCTCACGGCAACCTGGCGCATGTGATGGGAACTGTCGTCCAGGTCACCGGCCAGTCCATTTCCGTGAAGGTCGCAGACGGATCCGTTAAAGTCGTCGCCTTCGACGGCGAAACTCATTTCCTCAAGGGCTCAGTCCCAGCCACGATCAAAGACGTTCTCGTCGGAAGCCGTGTCGTCATCCACGCGCACCAGAACGGCGACAAGTTCCACGCAGCCGAAGTGAAGATCGGGACCACCACGCCCGTCAACCCGCAACCGTAGCCGCTCGATCAAGGAGAAAGAAATGAATCGCACGGTCTCGTTTTCGAAAAGCGCACTGCTGGTCACCGCGGTCATCCTGCTCACGCTGCTTCATGCCGGCCCTGCCCTCGCCTCCGTCTTCGGCTCAGTCCGTGGCGTCATTCACGATCCCCAACATCGCCCGGTGCAGAACGCCATGGTGATGATCAAGGCGAAGGCCTCAGACTGGACTGCAACAACGAACTCCGACGCCAACGGCGGCTTTCTCTTCAACGCCGTCCCTCTCGGTGAATACATCGTCACCGTGGCCGGTAAGGGATTCCAGCAGGCCGGGCAGGATGTCGTAGTCATGGCCGACACCGAGCCCGTGCTCCACTTCGCGCTGAGCGTCGCGGGGAGCAATGAGACCATCGAAGTCTCCGGTACTCCAGAAGCTGTGCCCACTGACTCGGCCACGCCCACGACTCTCGTCAACCGTCTCGAAATCGCCAATACTCCCGGCGCCGATCGCACGAACAGCCTTAGCATGATTACCGACTACGTGCCTGGCGCCTACGTCACGCACGACCAGCTCCACATCCGCGGCGGACATCAAACCAGCTGGCTCATCGACGGCGTTCCCGTGCCCAACACGAACATCGCCTCCAACGTCGGTCCGCAATTCGATCCCAAAGACATCGACTATCTCGAAGTCAGCCGTGGCAGCTACGGCGCCGAACTCGGCGACCGCACCTACGGTGTCTTCAACGTCGTGCCCCGTACCGGTTTCGAGCGGAACAACGAAGCAGAACTCGTTCTGAGCGCCGGCAATTTCTATCAGACGAACGATCAGCTCAGCTTCGGCAGCCACACCGAGCGCTTCGCCTACTACGGCAGCGTCAACGGCAACCGCAGCGATCTCGGCATTCAAACGCCGGTGCCGCAAGTCGTGCACGACGCGGCCAATGGCTACGGCGGATTCGGTTCTCTCATCTTCAACGTCGATCCCTCGAACCAGCTGCGCTTTGTGACCTCGCTACGCAAGGACTACTACCAGATTCCTTACGATCCGAACTTCAACGATCTCGAGAGTTCGCAGTTCGACAGCAGCGGAACCCGCGATGGCGACCGCGAGTCCGATGCGATTCTCAATTTTTCCTGGGTGCACACCTTCAATTCAAAACTGCTCCTGACCGTCTCGCCCTTCTACCACTACAACAGCGCAAACTACGAAAGCTCTCCCAACGATTACCCGACCGCCACGACCGACCAGCACTCCTCAAGTTACGCCGGCGGTCAAGTCAGCTTCAGCGCCAACCTTTCGCACAACAACCTGCAGGTCGGATTTTACGGATTCCATCAGAATGACAATCAGACCGTAGGCATTATTTCCAACTGCGCGACCAATGGCGATCCCTACAACTCGCCGCCCGCATGCGATCCGTCGAGTCTGCCGTCGCCCTTCGCCGATCAACAGTCACCTACCGGCGGACTCGCCGCCTTTTTTATCGACGACAAGTTCAAGCCCGTCTCCTGGCTCACACTGTCGGCCGGCATGCGCCCCACGCATTTCTCCGGTGGCCTCAGCGAGAGTGCAGTCAGCCCCCGCTTCGGCGTCGCGCTGAATGTCCCGCGCCTGAACTGGACCTTCCGCGCGTTCTACGGTCATTACTATCAGGCTCCTCCACTCATCTCCATCACCGGATCGCTCGAGTCGTTGTGCGAAAGCGCGGGGTGTGCTTTCATCCCCCTTCACGGTGAACGCGACGAAGAGAGCCAGTTCGGCGTGACCATCCCGTTCCATGGCTGGGTCCTTGATGCCGATACCTTCCGCACTCGCGCCAACAACTTCTTCGACCACGACGTCATCGGCGAATCCAATCTTTTCTTTCCACTGACCATCCAGAACGCGCTCATCCGTGGATGGGAAGCCACCTTGCGCTCCCCGCGCATCGCCCATCGCGCCCAGCTTCACCTCGCCTACTCGAATCAGATCGCCGAAGGCGCCGGCGCCATTACCGGCGGCCTCACTGATTTCACTACCAACGTCTGCGATCCCGCGCCTCCCGGCAGCTTCTGCGCGCTCGACCACGACCAGCGCAACACGCTCAACGTCGGCGGCGACGTCACCTTGCCGTGGCACGCGTACGCTTCGACCAACGTCTACTACGGTTCCGGCTTCGCCAACGCGTTTTCCGATCAGCCATATCCCGGCGACTATCTGCCGCAGCACACTACTTTTGATGTGACGCTCGGCAAAGATTTTGCCGAACGGTTTTCCGCTTCCGTAACAGCCCTGAATGCGGCCAACCGCCGCGTCGAACTCGACAACAGCGTAACCTTCGGCGGCTTCCACTGGAACAATCCCAGAGAAGTCTTCGTCGAGCTCCGCTACCGCTTCCACTATTAAAACGGTGGAGGATAAGAAAATCGTGTGGGGACGGTCGCAGCTTGCCCTGAGCGAAGTCGAAGGGCCCGTCCGGCCAGCGCGTAGCGCGGCCGCTCCCCGCGACAAAGCTCATTCCCGCGCCAGCCTCTCCCGCAGCATGTCTTCCACATCGCCAATCTTTTCTCCCATCACATTGAGCTTGCGCGCCAGCCCCTGAATCTCAGCCTCGGCCCTGCGATTCACGTCGTAGTCGAGCTCGCCGCGCAGACGGTCTTTCGTATCCTGCCGGTTCTGACTCATCATGATCACCGGCGCCTGCACCGCCGCCAGCATCGACAAAAATAAATTCAGCAATATATATGGATACGGATCCCACGCCTTCCGCCCCAGCACGGAATCGATCGTCATATAAATCGCCAGCGCCACGCTGAACGTAATAATGAACGTCCACGACCCGCCGAACCCCGCGACCACGTCGGCAATGCGTTCGCCAAACGTCGCGTCCTTCTCGATCACTTCGTTGGGATGGCGGTTCGCACGCAGCCGCACCAGTTGCTGCGACGCGTGAAACTGCCGCCCCAGCACGCGGAGCATATCCATCCCGGCCAGCGGCTTGCGCTGCAGCAACACGGCAATATCTTTTTGATCAACCTCCAGGCACACCGCCTCGTCGATCGCCACCGCCTCCGTCTGGTGTGGAGTCTGCTCCAGCATCGACGCGAATCCAAAAAACTCCCCATGCGACGGCTCGTCAACCACAACTTCCTGCTGCTCCTGATCGACGGTCGAAACCCGCACGCGCCCTGACACGACAACGTACGCCTGTCCGTTCGAGTCGCCGATCTTATAAATCCGCTGCCGCGGCGCGAACGTCTTCAACCGTACCTGCCCGGCCAGCACCGCCGTCTCTTCTTCATCAAGCAACGCAAAAAGTGGAACGTGCTTCAGTACCTCAGGATTGCATGCCATCGAATCCCCTCACTGTGCGAAATCTAAACCGCGAAATTCCGACTCCCGTCAGACCGCGTAGGATGTCACAAAAGAACCGCAGGAACAATGCACATCTGGAAATATGCGCACGATGTGAATGGCGATGTGAAGCACGATCTGAACATGGTGGAGACCGCAACCTTCGCCGGTCCGGCCAGCGCACAGCGCAGCCGCACTCCCCCGTGATCCCCTGTGTCCGCTGTGGTGAAAGATTTGCGTTCAGTTAGCCACACACTCTCCCGAAGAGTTAAAGTGAAAGCAAGGTGAACACTAAACTTTCCAGCCTTTTTCTGCCCGTGATACTGACGCTAGCCTTTTCGTCCTGTCATCGCTCCGCCCCAGCTGCGAAGCGCTATTCCTTCACCGGCCACGTGGTTTCCGTCGATACCCAGGAGCAGTCCGCCCTGATCAATGGCGACGCCGTCCCCGGTTTCATGGACGCGATGGCCATGTCCTACAAGATCAAGCCCACCGCCATGCTGACTCAACTTGAGCCCGGCGATTCCATTTCCGCGGATCTCGTCAACATCCCCCCCGACGACAACAACGGCGCCCCCGACTACTGGCTGGAGAACATCAAGGTCACCGCCCGCAGTCCCGTTCCGCCCGCTGTGACCGCCAATGCACTTCACATGCCGGTTCCCGGAGAAGATGTCCCCGACTTCGCCTTCACCAATCAAAATGGCAATCGGATTTCACTGAAGCAATATCGCGGCAAGACTCTGCTCGTCACATTTATTTACACGCGCTGCCCGTTTCCCGATTTCTGCCCGCGCATGAGCAGCAACTTCGCCGAGATCGATAGGCAACTCGCCACTAATCCCGCCCTCGCCAAGACGCATCTTCTGAGCCTCAGCTTCGATCCCGAGCACGACACCCCCAAAGTTCTTCGCGACTACGCATTCTCAGTGGCTCACACGCAGGACTCCGCGCTCTTCAATCGCTGGGAATTCGCGGTTCCCAGTGCCGCCGACTTGCCGAAGATCGCCGACTTCTTCGCACTCACCGTTAAGCCCGAAGGTGGAATGATCACGCACAACCTCAGCACCGCCGTCATCGGCCCCAACGGCAAGATTGTGAAGTGGTATCACGGCAGCGACTGGCAGCCATCTGATTTAATAAAGGACGCGTCGCCCGCCGCAGCGCCGAAGCCCTAGCGCAGTAGAAAGGTGCGAGGTGGCTTGCCTCACGTCTCGGTACTTTTCCGGGACATGGCCAGGTCGTTTGAAGATAGAAAAGTAACAATGGGATGCCCCATGTCTCGCCTCCTTTGCGAGACGTGGGTGCCCCAGAACTGTTAAGAGGAACCGATGAAATATCTGCTGCTGATCCTGGCCGTCCTCGGCGTGATCGTTTCTTCCCTCGCCCTGCGCGAGCACTATCGCGAATACGGCGACTCTCCCTGCAGCATCAATGAGCACTGGGACTGCGGCGTCGTCAATCACAGTCCCTACGCGATGCTCGGCCCAATCCCCGTCGCCACTCTCGGCATCTTCGGATATCTTTTCATGGCCGCACTCGCATTCCAGCGCTCCTACCGCCTGCTGCTCGTTCCCACATTCGGCGGCCTCTCCTTCTCGCTCTACCTCGCGAACATCGAGGCGCACATCCTCGGCGTGTGGTGCGTCTACTGCGTCATGTCACTGGCAATTATTTCCCTGATGTCTCTTCTAACCCTGGGCGCGGTAGTCGACCAATTCGTCCGCCGTCCGTCGCCGCCCCCTGGAGCCCATACATAACTAGCCCCTGTCATCCTGAGCGAAGCGAAGAACCCGATACTCGCAGGAGCGCCGATGCTCCAACCCTTTCCCACCGAACCTCAGCCCTTCTTCGCGAACTTTGCGCGACGTTCTTCGCGACCTTTGCAACTAAAGCCTCATCCCGTAGCCCTGTCATCCTGAGCCAAGCGAAGGATCCCCATACTCGCGGGAGCGCCAGCGCTCCTGCCTTTCCCTGCCGAATTCAAGTTCTTCTTTGCGATCTTTGCGCGACCTTCTTCGCGACCTTTGCGATAAAAGCCTCCACGCAATCGCCCTACCTCTTCGAACCCAACTTCCGATTAATCTCTCCCGAAAACTCAATGAAGAAATTGAGCAGCGCCCCGTATCCCGCCTGACCCAGCATCGCCCGTCCGCCTTCGGCAAACGCATTCCGAGGATGCGGCTTCCATGCCGTCGAAATCAGTCCTCCGCCAAACGCTCCGCCATACAGCGCCCATTGCGGACGCAGTTCGCGCTCGCTGTGGTTATAGGTCAGAAAGTTGCGCATGATCGCATGCCGCGTCCGCGGCCAGAATCCGCTGCATGTGCAGCGATCGTAGCGCGGCTCGTATTTCAGCTTCGCGTTTCCCAGCGCTGCCAGGCTGTTGGCCGAAATGAATTGTCCTTCGCGCGACGCAAACCGCTTCGAATATCCGCCCAATCCTCCGCCCCACTCCGAAGGCGCCCCGCGCGCCTGATCAATCCCCGCCGCAAACATTCGCTTCAGGTACGCTCCCGGACTCGTCAGCGTCTGTTGCAGGTAGATGTCGCGTCGCTGCTTCAGCGTCAGCGGTGCCATCGTCCGTCCCTTTTTTACATAGACGCCGGTCAGCCAGCCCCGCTCCCAATCGCGCGCTTTGTCGAGCGCCGCTTCTCCCACTTTCTTCGTGGCTTCGGCTGCCTGTACTGTGACCTCCTTCGTCTTATCGGCCGCGGCCTGCGCTGGATTCGAGCCTTCGTCCTTGTTCTGGTCCTTCGGAGGCTGTTCAGTCTGAGGATTCCCTTGCTGCGCAGGAGTCTGCTGACCTGACTGATCCTGATCTTGCGCCCGCGCGCCGGTGCATGCGATCGCGATGCATCCAAACAATACCGCCAGTCGACACAACTCGCCCCGCGCACCTTTTGCAATCCCCAAGCCGCCCACCCTGCCGCACCCTGCCGCGGACCTTTCTCTCTCTTTGACGCTCTCGCACCCTAGGACGCACGCAAAATCTTTTCCCGCACGCCAACCCAGCTAGACTCCCTTCGATGCCATCGCTCTGCAACCGTGTTGCCGGACAAAGTGGTTGATGGCACTGGACCGAAATCCACAAGGATCGAGCCGCGAAGGGCGGAATGCGAAGACCCGGCAAGGTAGTGCCGGGAGGCATGGGAGTTAAGCCTGAGTCCAGTCGGGAGGGCACGCGTTGTCACGCACACTCTTTAGCCCCGAGTCTCTTGCACGATCGCGTGCAAACGATTATTCTCAGCGGACAAAAAGACCGATGCCGACCGCAAAGAAATCCGACTGGCTTTTTCGCGGACCGTCCGGCACCACGAACCCCGACATCATCAGTTGGTGGGAATCGCGCCGGCTTACTTTCAACGCTTCGGTCGGACTCGTCGGAATGGTGTCCTGGGTGCTTGTCTTGGTCGCCGGCGGGGCCAGTGTTAAGCCGGGAGTGGACTTCGAGGAACCTTTCGCAATGCTTTTTGGCCCGATTCTTTACGCAATTCTGGCCAACATCTGTTACACATTCGGCTGGATCGTCGACCTCGTTACTTACAACAACGGCCCACGTAAGGCGCTCTTCAAAGTCGGATTCATCTTTTCCCTGATTCTCACCGCGCTGCCTGGACTCTGGGCCGTCACCGCCTATCTCATCACCCTCCACACCGGTCACAAGCTCGACTGATCCAGCCTACCCTCTCTCGAACGCGTGCTTCTTCTCCAGCTCTTCCACCGCCACTTGCCGCGCACGCTCGAATCGCTCCGGCTGATTCATCAATCCCTGCGTGGCTTCGGCGTATTCGCCGTCGATCCGAAGCAATCCATCCGCCGCCACTTGCGCCGCGATCTGCATCATGTGTTCAGTCGTCGTCTGCAAATATTGAGCCTCCGCCGGATCCCCAATCCACGCTCGCACGGGTGAGTTCGAGACTTGGGGCGCCCCACTTCTCGCCGAATTTGCGAGAAGTGGGGACTTTGACTCGGACGCTCCCAATTTCGTCTCCCAATAAACTTTCCTCTCCACAAACTCCGCCATCGCTTCGTCGGTGGCCTTGCCAAACACCCACTGCCCCCGCTTGAAGTCGTAATGACGGCTCGAGAATGCCACCGGCAACAATTTCCCCGACTTCAAAAACTCAATCTGCCGCCGGTCCACTTCCTTTCGCAGCGCGTTGATGACCGGCGCCTCTGCATCCTTCGGTTCGAGCGACGGCATCACCTCGCGCACGGTTTGCGAAAGATTCACCGCCACCGGCGCATGCAGCCCCTCCGAGCCTTCCAGCCGGATGTCTCCATGCAGCACCCAGAAGTCCGCTCCCGATGTCGACTGATGAAACGGCCAGTCGAGCCGAATCGTCAGCGGCAACCCGCGCAACGTCACCCAGATTTTTCCCGCCGCCTCGCCCACTTCATTCCGCGCCCCACTATCCCGCACCTGCGTCATCTCTATATCTCTTTCTATTGGAAGGTAAGCCCTACGGAATTCAATCTGAAATCGAAATCTGAAATCTGAAATCTACAATCTGAAATCTTAACTCTCCCTACTTCCCGTCCAGCGTCGATCGCACCTTCAATGCCAGTTCCACTCGCCCAAACGGTTTCTGCAGCAAGTTCACCCCCGGTTCCAGCACTTTATGCTGCACCACCATATCGTCCGTGTAGCCGGTCATGTACACGATCTTGGTCTGCGGACGCTTGCCCAGAATCGCCTCCGCCAGCTGACGCCCGCTCAGCCCCGGCATAATGACATCCGTCAGCAACAAATCGATGCGCTCGTTGAAACCATCGGCCACCTGAATCGCCTGCTCCGCGCTCGCCGCCTGCAGCACCTTGTAGCCGTATCCTTCTAGAAAAACGCGCGTCAGTTCGCGCAGGTCGGGCTCATCCTCCACAATCAGAATCGTCTCTCTTCCTCCGGCCACTTTCTCCGCCGCAATCGGCGGCGACGCCTTCCGCGGACGCTCCTCCGCCGCTGGCAAATAAATGCGAAAGTCCGTCCCTCGCCCCTTCTCGCTCTTTACCTGGATACTTCCGCCGCTCTGCTTCACAATCCCATACACCGTCGCCAGTCCAAGCCCCGTGCCCTTTCCCCTCGGCTTCGTCGTAAAAAACGGCTCGAAAATGTGCGCCAGCGTTTCGCTATCCATGCCGTGTCCAGTGTCGGTCACAATCAGCATCACATATCGTCCCGGCGCCAGATCCAATTCGCGTCCACGCTCGCCGTCGACTTCTACATTCGCCGTTTCCATCACAAGTTTCCCGCCATGCGGCATGGCGTCGCGCGCGTTAACCGCCAGGTTCATCAGCACCTGCTCGACTTGTCCCGGATCCGCCCTCACCGTATCCAGCGACGGATGCAGCACCGCGATCAACTCGATATCTTCGCCAATCACGCGTGCCAGCATCTTCTGCACGTCGGCCGTGGCCTCATTCAAGTCCAGCACCTGCGGTTGCAGCACCTGCTTGCGGCTGAAGGCCAGCAACTGTTGCGTGAGCGATGCCGCCCGGTCCGCCGCCCGCCGAATCTGCTCCAGCCCCTCGCGCGCTTCCTCGTCCGCGCCGGCCCGCAGCAACTCGCCGTGTCCCATGATGATGCTCAGAATGTTGTTGAAGTCGTGCGCCACGCCCCCCGCCAGCCGCCCAATCGCCTCCATCTGTTGCGCATTCCGCAGCTGCTCTTCCATGTGCATCCGTTCGGTCACGTCGCGCGTAATGCCCCACGTCCGCACCCAATGCCCGTCGACTACCATCCCGATCATCGTGTTGCGAAAAAGTTTCGTCTGCCCCTGCGCGTCCATTTCCCGTGATTCCTGATCGATGATCCGATATCCCGACTGGATAAAATTCTCCATGAACTTCCGCGTCACCGGATCATTCAGCACCAGAAAGTCCGACAGAGGTTTTCCCACCATCTCCGTGGCCGACGTGCGACCATACATCCTCGCCATCGCGTCGTTGCACTCCGCCAGATACCCATTCTTTCGCCCCAGCCTCAACTGCTCATCGATCGGCAAGTCGCATGGCACCGGCGGACGGTACTCCATCCGAAAAATTCCTTCCGCGCTCTGCGCCACGAACATCCGATAACGTTCCTCACTCTCGCGCAACGCTTCGTCGGCCTTCTTCTGCTCGGTGATGTCGATCATCAGCCCGCGCGTCAAACGCTTCCCCGTCACCGGATCGCGCACGATCACGGCCTCATCCCGCAACCACACTTCGCGCCCATCCTGCCTGCGCATGCGGTACTCCACCTGAAACGGACGCCCCTCCTCCCACGTGTTCTCCAGCATCGCAATCGGATAATCCTCCGGATTCAAGTGGTCCCACCAGAATCGCGGATCTTCCAGGCAATCCGCGGGATCGTACCCGAGAATCGTTTTCGCCTGCGGACTGAGATAGAGAAATGGGCCGACCGCGCCAGCCTCGGCGACGTACGAAATCGCTGGAACCATCTCCACCAGTTGCCGATACTTCGCCTCCGCTTCTTGCAACGCGGCCGTCGCGCGCTTGCTCTCCGCCTGTGCATGAATCGCGGCGACCCCGTACGCCAGGTTGTCGGCAATCTCGGCTAGCAACTCCACTTCAGAACTTTCGAACGATCCCGCCTGGTCCGAGTAAATCGCCAGCACGCCAAACGCCTTCCCTGCCGCGCGCAGCGGCAGCGTGATCATTGCCGCATATCCCCGCGCCAGGGCAGCCTCGCGCCACGGTGCGAACACCGGATCGCTCTGCGTATCCGCCACCACGCAAATCCGGTTCTCCCGGATCGCCGTCCCCGCCGGCCCTCGCCCCGCCGGAGTGTCCGACCACTTCAACTCGATCTTGTCCAGGTATCCGCTGTCGTATCCCGCGCGCGCCATCGGGCGCACCGTCTTCTCTTCATCCGCCTGCGCGTATGCGATGCCCGCCATCCGGTACCCGCCAATGCGAACAATGATGTCGCAAATCTGATCCAACAACTCCTGTTCCTTGCCCGCATGCGCCTGCGCCTGATTGCACGCCCGCAGCGCCGCCAGCGCGCGGTTCACGCGTCGGAGCTCCTGGCTGATGCCGCTCTCTGGAACAATATGGGAAGGAGAATGCGCCGCCGCTAATGATGGGGAAGGAACTAGCGTCGAGGGCTCCACGTCCACTGCCCCCGCTCCGGCACAACTTTCCTCCGAAGCTTGAGCCTCCCCTGATGGCTCGTCGAACTGAGATATCCCCTGAGTCATGGAACCTGCCGGCATCGTTCCGGCCACTTCGTTCTGGTTCGAGTCGTTGTTTCCCAGTAGTGTACAGGTTCCTTCGAAGCCTCCCCTCAAAAACTATTTCTTGTTCTGATTCCGTATCGCTCTACGAAAATCGAGCCGCAAAGCGGAGGAGTGGGAAAGCCCGGAACGCCAGTGCCGGGTGAAATGGGACGAATGCCTGAGTCCCGGCGGAGTCTATGTCATTGTTATCAGCGCTTCCGAAAAGTGGAAGGGAGACATGCTCTGAGCAGCAGAGCGCCGATAGAATGCAGCCCACGTCGCAAGACGTGTGTAGCAAGAAGAAAACAAGCAAGCCCCGAAGGTGCGAAAGAAAGGCTATGACGCAGACTCGGGAGGGGCGGCACACGTTTCACACACCCTATTCAACCCTTGGCTCAGTGAGATAGCCTGCGCGAGCTAAGCAGGCCGAGCCCCACCGATCACTAATCACTAGTCACTGATCACTGATCACCGCCCCCGCACCCCAAATCATTTCCCTAATCGCGATGCCGTTCATAAGAAACCTCCGTGAACCCCCGTGTCCCCTGTGGTGAGCTTAGGGTTTGTGCCACCTTGACCGGACTGCCATTCATAGACGGTCCGGTAAGATCAGACCGTTCTGTATGCACTGAAACTTACCGCCCAAAAAAAGGCCCTCATCCAGCCTTCTTCCTCATCTTCGTCCCCATCCGCAACAGTTTCCGAACCGTCCCGGTAGGCAGCCTCTTCATCTGATCGTGCAACTCCGTCACCGCCTCGAAGAATCCCGCCATCGCTTCCAGCCGCTCCCGCGTGTAATCCGCGCCGGGCTCTTTCGGATCCAGGTCCGCCAGGCAACGCCGCAGCATCTCCCGCGTCGGATCGATCTCCCGGCGCTTCCTCTGTTCAATCACCAGCCGGAACATCTCCCACACATCTTTCATCGATTCATAATGCTCGCGCCGGTCGCCCAGCACATGCACCGCCCGCACGATCCCCCATGTCTCCAGTTCGCGAATCGACGTGCTCACATTCGACCGCGCCACACTCAGAGTCTCCGCAATCTCCTCCGCGGGCAGCGCCGTCGGCGACAAATACAGCAGCGCGTGGATCTGCGCCACTGTCCGGTTGATCCCCCACCGAGTTCCCATCTCGCCCCAGTGAAGGATGTATTGCTTCTGTACTCCAGTAAGTTCCGCCATATCGGTTATTTCAGTACAGACTGAATATACAGAATAAGGCGGCCGGTCGTCAAGCTGCTTCCGCCATCGCAATCACTTCGAATTTGCCACTGAAGTCTCACTCAGACACACGCCCACTCCGACCCCTGTCATCCTGAGCAACGCGAAGGACCCCTCCACCGACAGCACCACCAGAGAAGCTCGCAGGCATTCTTCCGCTGCACCGGCCCACAGTAGTCGGAGTCATTCCGAACGCCCCGGTTCTCACCAGCGTGCCGAGAGGCTGCAACGAGATGCAACCGACCGGATTTCGCGCGTATCGCACCGCCGTGAGGGCGGGGATTTCGACTCTAGATTTTTTCTCTGAAAATGAAGAATCGAATGATGCGCGGACGTTCTGCGTGAGAAGAATTAGAAATCGGTTAGAGACTACGGACTAGTTCGCTGTAGCCGTCGACGGATCGCTCAACGCAATGAGTTTCCCCGGCGGGTACTCAGCAGGTGTCAAAGGTGTTTCCGGATCCGGATTGATAATCGTCAGTACAGCCCCACTGCGAACGCCTCGAATTGTCAGGCTCTGACTCTCCACCGCCAGCACCCGGTATTTTTCGCCAAAGATCCCCACCCGTGTGTCGGTCATAGGTAAGTTAGATGCACGATCCACGATAGAGGCGCTTAACCTTCGGTCACCATGGAATAAATTGGTAATCCATTCCCAAATCGGGCAGCATCAGTCACTTAGCGCCTGCAAGGGATCGGCCTGCCCCATTCTAGCCAGATTCCTTGCCGTACGGCGAGATTTGACCCTGATATCGACACACATCGATCCAGTCCCTGTGTCCTCTGTACTCCGCGTGGTGAAGGCCCTTCGGTCCCGCCCGTGATCTACAATCAACACTCCATGGATCAGGCCCGCATCGCCAAGTTGCTGGAACCGTTTCTGACCACAACTCTCGACGTTTGTCATTCGGAATCTCTCAGCGGTTGTCATTCCGAACTGGTCCAAGTTTGTCATTCCGAACCGGCGAAGGCCGGTGAGGAACCTGCTTCCCTCTCTCCAGCTCAACTGCAAGATATATCGACGTACATCGATCTACTCCAACGCTGGAACGCCCGCATCAATCTAACCGCCATCCGCGACCCGGAAGAGATCGTCACCCGCCACTTCGGCGAGAGCCTCTTCGCCGCGAGCCATTTGTTCCCAAAGTGTTCCTCTGTGTCCTCTGCGTCCTCTGTGGTGAAAGCCTTTGACTCCGTCGCCGACGTCGGCTCCGGCGCCGGATTCCCCGGCCTCCCCATCAAACTCTGGGCGCCCGAGATCGAACTCACCCTGATCGAATCCAACCACAAGAAGTCGACGTTCCTCCGCGAGGTCACTCGCGCCCTTACATTGACAAACGTCAATATACAAACCGCAAGAGCCGAATCCCTCCCAGCCAGCTCGTTCGGCACCGTGACCCTCCGCGCCGTAGAGCGCTTCGAAGCAATCCTCCCGACCGCCGCCGCGCTGGTCGCCCCCGGAGGCCGCCTGGCCCTCCTGATCAGTTCCGCCCAACTCGCTCAAGCCCGCTCGATTCTGCCAGCCTTAGCCTGGTCAGACCCGTATCCGGTCCCCCAATCACGCTCCCGAATCCTAATGACAGCCGCGATACAATAGAACGAACCAAGATTGGCATGAACCAAGAAAGTAACTAAGTGGTCCGAAACCCGGCTCAGGCCGCACGATCCAAACCAATAATCCAACATCCGACATAATCCAACGCTATAAGTGGGAAGCGAGCGACAAAAATGACGCATAGGATGCCACCGAATCAGCGCCATCGGAAAGTTTTCCACAGTGTTCCTGCAGGAACACTTCTCTCATTTGCACACGACATGCTGACTAGAATGGCCCAATGTTCATCTAACAAAGTGTTCCTACAGGAACACTTCTTATCTACCGAACCAAGCCGCAGCCACGCTATCTCAAAAAACAGCAATTCGATTAACTGCTTCGGGTCTAGTCTCGTTAGCAGTTCAGTTCGGTAGGCTAATGCCGCTAGTGTTCCTGGAGGAACACTTCTGATTTTTGCATCCGATTCTTCTGCCGCTACGGACTACTCATTCGTACAAAGTGTTCCTACAGGAACACTGGACTGGTTTTGCACATCAATTCACTCCTCTGCACAGCAGTTCGTCATTGCATTTGAAATGCAAAGCGGATTATGCTGCCGGTTAGCTCTGGTTCTCCTGACAATCTAATGGGACGCGTCATCGCTGTTGCCAATCAAAAGGGCGGCGTCGGTAAGACTACGACTGCCATCAATCTCGCCGCGTCGTTTGCGGCTGCGGAAGTCAACACGCTGCTCGTCGATTGCGACCCGCAGTCGAATGCCACGAGCGGCTTAGGTTTCGTGAAGGATCCTGAGCGCATCAGCTCCTACCATCTGCTGATGGGCGCGGCCTCTGCGGAGGAGGCGCTGCTCACGACTGCGCTCGAGCAGCTGTGGCTGATTCCTGCGCACAAGAATCTGATCGGCGCAAACATTGAACTGGTCGACGCAGAGCGCCGCGAGTTTCGCATGCGCGACGCGCTTGCGTCGTTGCGCGATCGCTTTCAGTTCGTAGTGCTCGACTGTCCGCCAGCGCTCGACCTGCTCACCCTCAACGCGCTCGTTGCGGCTGACGCGGTGCTCATTCCAATGCAGGGCGAGTACTTTGCGCTCGAAGGCATCAGCGAGTTGCTCGACACGATCGAGCGTATCCGCGCGGCATTGAATCCTACGCTCGCGATCGAAGGCGTGGTGCTGACCATGTTTGACGATCGCACCAACCTCGCGCAGCAAGTCATGAATGAACTCAAGAACTATTTTGGAGAGAAGCTCTGTGCGACGACTGTGCCGCGAAACATACGGCTGGCCGAGGCGCCGAGCCATGGCATGCCGGCGCTGATGTACGATCCGCGATCGAAAGGCGCGGAGAGTTACATACGCCTGGCGAAGGAGATCATCGAGCGGCAGGCTGGGTTCGCGGCTCAGACTTCAGAAGCGTTCACCACAGAGGTCACGGGGGAACACGGGGGAGACGCTGCGGTAGAGGAAACTCCGGCGGCTTTGGACGAGATGGATAAGACGGCCTAGCATATCGATGGACGTCTATATATTAAATAGATGGATGTCTATGTATTAGATTGACGATGATCGATGTATGAGCGAGAGGGATGCATAGGTCCTTCGGCGCCAAAGAACGACGCCTCAGGATGACAAGCCCTGGGGAAGACGGGATGATCGAGGACAATTACTGATGACTACATCGGCGGCGGAGAATTTGGCAGGGCAGGCGGGGGAGAAAGATAAGGATAAGGTGGAAAAGCGACGGGCCCTGGGCAGGGGGCTGGAGTCGCTCTTGCCGGGGCCTCGGGTGGTGAGCGGCTCTGCGTCCCCGGGACGCAGCGGTGTCGCCGGCGAACAACAGGTTCCTCACTTCGTTCGGAATGACAAGACTATTAGCGACAAAACTAGTGTGGACAACACTGCTGCCGACAAAACTGCTGCTGGCAAAACCACTATTGAGAGTGCTGTAGGCGACGATGTGGCATCGGCGGCTGGCGAGACCGGGCCGTCGGCGCCCGCATCACATGAGTCCGATCCGCACGAGACCATTACGATTTATGCACAGGCGGAATCGCGGATGCCGGCGAATCTGGTAATCAACATTGAGCTGGACGCGATCGACAAGAATCCTTACCAGACTCGGTATGAATTCAATCCCGACTCGATCGAGGAGCTGGCGGACTCGATTCGCGTAAACGGCGTGGTGCAGCCTGTAGTGGTGCGTCCCGCGGAGGAGGAAGGGCGATACATCCTGGTCCTGGGCGAGCGGCGTTGCCGCGCGTCGAAGCTGGCGGGGCGAACGACCGTGCCGGCGATGGTGAAGCGGGTCTCGGAGCAGCAGGCGGCCGAGATGACCATCATCGAAAACCTGCAGCGCGAAGATTTGAATTGCATGGAACAGGCGGAAGCGTTCCGCGTGCTGAGCCAGGAATTCCATTTAACGCAACAACAGATTGGCGACCGGGTGGGGATGTCGCGCGTTTCGATTGCGAACTACATGCGACTGCTTAAGCTGACGCAGCCGACGATGGAACATGTGATCGCGGGACGAATCAGCTTCAGTGAGGCGAAAGAATTGTTGAAGCTGGAGGATCCGATCACTATTGAGCAGGCGGCCGAGCGCGCGGTGAAAGAGCAGATGAAGTTCGAGCAAGTGGAAGCAATGGTGATGCGGATGCAGGGCTGGTTGGAGCCGATCCCAGGAGAAGGCCCGCCGGAGAAAAAGAGAAGTGGGGCAAGGTGGGTGGATCCGAATGTCAAGGCGGCGCAGACGGATTTGGAGCGCATGCTGGGGGTGCGGGTGAGGATTCGTGACCGGAAGGGAAAAGGGAAGATTGTGATCGAGTATCACACGGTGGATGATTATGAGCGCGTGGTGGAGATGATTCGGGGCAGGAAATAAGTCAGTACCCAGTACTCGGTACTCAGTACACAGAGGCGGCCTGAAGGCCGCCTCTTCTCTTTGTCTTGTTCTCGGGAATCAGGATGGTTACTGGTGGGAAGAAGCCGCCGATTTCTGGCCCCGGAACAAAGCGAGATGGGATGAGAAAGTCAAAATCTCCACCCCCTGCCCGGTTTCTGCGGGTAAAATGCGAGGTTCGGAAACTATGCGAATGCGCTGGCAAGGAGTGACTCCGATGAAGTACACAATTGCAGCTCTTCTTCTCCTGTTCTCGTTTCAGTGTGTTGGGCAAGACAAGCAGCCTCCGGCTACGCTGCGCAGCTTGCTGCTGCACGAGTTGCAGGCGACGCACAACAAGGCGGACTGGTTTGTTCCCATCAACACGGCCGTGGAGGGGCTAACTGCGCAACAAGCGAGTTGGCAACCTCCGAACGGGAACCACTCGGCGGGACAGCTGGCATATCACCTGTTGTTCTGGAACCGGCGCCAGTTGCGGGACCTGAAAGGTGAGGCGCAAGAGAAGTTCAGCGGCAAGAATGACGATACTTTCACGAACTTCGACGACAAGCAGTGGAAAGACGTCGTCAAGGGACTCGACGAGGTCATGAACGATTACGAAAAACTGGTCGAGTCGGCGACCGATCAGCAACTCGCGGCGATGGCGGTCATGATCGGAAATATCTCAATGCACAACGCCTACCATGTGGGGCAGATCGTGATCGTGCGCAAGTTGCAGGGCTCGTGGAATCCCGAGAAGGGCGTGAAGTAGGTCCAACGCAGCTCACCGCTGGATGACACACAAGTGGTCGGATTCTTATGGATCACGCAATACTGGTGTCGGTAGCTGAGCAGATGATGAATGGCCCTGAGGTTGAGGTGTCGGGTCGGGTTTCGCGGGTGACGCGGACCGGGGCGCGGCGATTTCGAACGGTGCGGTTTGCCGTCGATGGGAAAGAATACCAGGCGATCGAGCAAAATCCGGAGAAGCCGAGCCGGTGGGGAAAGCTGGCGCGGGATGGGCATCGCGTGGTGCAGTTCCGCGACTTGTCGACGCAGAAATATGTTGCGGCGGTGGTGGATGAGAAGGTGACGGAGTACGGAAGGTAACGCTGAGGAACAAAAGGTCCCAAGGACTTTACGTGTACGGCATTTTGCCGTACAATCTCAGAAGGTATCTATGACTGCTCCGAAACAAGCTCGAATCGAGGCGCGGGTAAGCCCGAAGCAGAAGCGGTTGTTTGAGCGCGCTGCCGAAATCGAAGGGATCACCCTGACGGATTTTGCGGTTTCAAGCATGCAGCAAGCGGCGGTCCGCGTGGTCGAGGAATCCCGGGCGATGGATCTCAGTCAACGCAGTCAGCGGGCATTCCTGGAAGCGTTGAACAACCCTCCCGAACCCAACCAGGCGCTGAGGGAGGCTGCAAAGGCCTATTTGAGAGTGAAATAGGCGCGCCGTGATCGCCGACAAAAGTAAATACACCATCGAGCCGCTTCGGGATCATGACCGGGCGGCTTTTTCGTGTGGGAATGCCGCGCTCGATCGATACCTTCGGGAACAAGCCTCGCAAGATGTGAAACGAAGGCTGGCCAGCGTATTCGTTGTCGTCGCGAAGGCTGATCCGAAGACGGTTCTGGCGTACTACAGTCTCTCCAGCCGAGAACTCATGCTCGAGCAGCTTCCGTTGGAAATCGCGAAAAAGGCGGGCCGGTACGCACGAGTGGGCGTAACTCTGCTCGGAAGGATGGCCGTCGCGGAACTATATAAAGGGATGGGGCTTGGATCTCTAACGCTCATGAACGCGCTGGAACGAAGCCTGGTTGCCGCAAAAGAAGTCGCGTCCTGGGCTCTATTCGTGGAGGCAATTGACGCAAAGGCCGCAGGCTTCTATCGAAAGTACGGATTCATCGAATTGCCTGAGGATGGGCTAAAGTTATTTCTCCCGATGACGACAATCGCAAGGGCGTTTGCGGTCTGAGTGGCGGCCCTCCGATGGCTTTAGGCTTCGCGTCTGCTGGAGAAGGCGGGGACCCTCAGAATAACCGCCGCGGAACGGTCGTCCGCAAGTTCAAAGCATCCCCGCTTCTTGTAAAAGTTTGCCGAGGTTTCACGGGTTGCAAATCGGTTGACTTACAATTGAGGTTCCGGAGACATTTAGCGAAGGCTGAATCTTTCAGGAGAAGAATCGAGTGACGCCGGTCATCACGTCGTGGTCGCAAGGCGCGTGGGTGGCGCTCGATATTCTGCTGGTGGCGCTGCTCATTTACCAGGTGCTGGTAATGATCCGCGGGACGCGCGCTGCGCCGATGCTCGTGGGCCTCGTCGTGGTGGGAGTGATTTTCTACCTGGCGCAGATCGGCGAGCTGACCACGCTGAACTGGGTGGTGAGCCATCTACTTCCCTATCTGGTGTTCGCGCTCATTGTGGTGTTTCAGTCGGAGATCCGGCATGTGCTGGCGAACCTGGGCCGGCGGCTGACGTTTCTGCGGAGTTCGTCGGCAGAGAACGATTCGTACGATGACATCGTGCTGGCCGCAAATCTTTTTTCGCAGCATCAGACCGGCGCCCTGATTGTGATTGAGCGCGAGATTGGATTGCGCACGCACATTGAGAGCGGCGTGCCGCTGGATGCGCGGCTGTCCTACGATTTGCTGGCGACGATTTTTCGTCCCAGTGCGCCGCTGCATGACGGCGCCGTCATCGTGCAAAAAGACCGGATCGCGGCGGCAGCGTGTTTTCTGCCGCTCTCGATGAATCCGCTGCTCTCGACCCAGCTTGGCACGCGGCACCGCGCGGGCATCGGCATCACGGAAGAGACGGATGCGATTGCGGTGATATGTTCCGAGGAGACGGGCGCGATCAGCCTGGCGATTGGCGGCTCGATCGAGCGCGACCTGACGGTTGACCAACTGCGCGAGCGGCTCGGGGCCGAACTGAGGCGCTACATGGCTCCGGTAACGCTGCCGACGACGATCGCGCAGAACGGTGAGCTGGGACCGGCGATGGATCTATCGATGCGAGAGACGGCGCAGCAACGCAGTTCCGAGTCAGGCGCGGAGCCGGAGTCGCGGCCATGATTGGATTTTTCAAGCGCTACGTGCTGCACAACCTTGGATTGAAGGTGCTGTCGCTGATGCTGGCGACAGGAATGTGGCTGCTGATATCGCCCGACGAGCAATCGGCCGAGGTCGCGGTGCGGGCGCCGGTTGTGTTTCAGCATGTGCCGCCGCATCTCGAAATCAGTACGGAAGTGATTCCGGAGGCGCAGATTCGGGTACGCGGGCCCGAGCGCGTGATCCGTCAATTGCAGGCGAACGAAATCCACGCGGAGATCGACCTGGCGAATGCCAAGCCGGAAGAGCGGACGTTTGATTTGACGTCGCAACAGGTGCGGCATCCGGCCGGTGTTACGGTTGTACAGGTCGTGCCCAGCCAGTTGCATCTTGTGTTCGATACCAGGCTGACGCGGGAGGTGGACATTCATCCGCGCGTGACGGGGAATTTTGCGGCGGGCGATCAGATTGTGAAAGTCATCTGTGATCCGCCTATGGTGACCGTTACCGGGCCGAAGCATCACGTGGAGCAGATCGACGCGGCGACCACTGATCCTGTGGATGCGACGGGCACGATGGGCAGCGCCGTGTTCACCACGAATGTGTACGTCTCGGACCCGCTGGTGCAGGTGGCGCAGGCGACGGCCGTGCGCGTGACGGTGATTGTGCAGAAAGTGGGAACCGCAACGTCGCACTGAACGAGTTCTCCACCCAGACGGCTGCGCGGGCTGTCAGGTATCATTTCTGTTCTTCGATTAATTTCCAGGCTTCATCTTCAGGACTTCTCCGAAAGATCTTATGAGCGAACGGCAGCTGTTCGGGACCGACGGCATACGCGGCGTGGCGGGAGAATTTCCGCTGACCAAGCAGAGCACATATTTAATAGGACGCGCCCTAGGACACGACCTGGTGCATGCCGGTCCGAAGGCAAAAGCCGTGATTGGGCAGGACACGCGCGAGTCGAGCCGGTGGATTGCGGATCGCGTGTCGGAGGGGCTGGCGGCAGTGGGCGTGGATGTGCACAGTGCGGGCGTGATCACGACGCCGGGAGTGGCGTACCTCGCGCGATCGCGGGGAATGGCGGCGGGCGTGGTGATTTCAGCGTCCCACAATCCGTGGATGGATAACGGGATCAAAGTTTTTTCCGGCGATGGATTCAAGCTGACGGACGCGCGCGAACTGGCGATTGAGAAGGAGATTTTTGCGCTGCTGGAGAATCCGGCGGCAGCGGACGATACCGCGTTGCGCGTGGCGGGGCCGTCGTTGCCGGGCGAGGCGGAGTTGCGGCAGGCGTACATCAAGTCGCTGGCGGGAAGTGTGGCGTCAGACTTGCGGAAGCTGCGCGTGCTGGTGGATTGCGCCAATGGCGCGGCGACGGCGGAGGCTCCGGAGTTGTTTCGCAGCGCGGGGATTCAGGCGACGTTCATCCATATTTCGCCCGATGGCCGGAATATTAATGAAGGATGCGGGGCGCTGCATCCGGAGACGTTGGGAAAGATGGTGGCGCAGTCGGGCGGGAAGTTTGATTTGGGCGTGACGTTCGATGGCGATGCGGACCGCGCGCTGTTCTGCGATGCGAATGGGCGCGTGGTGAATGGAGATGGCGTGCTGCTGGCGGCGGCGCGCGATCTGCACGCCCAAGGGAAATTAAAGGGCGACACCGTGGTGTCGACCACGATGTCGAATATGGGGCTGGAGATTGCGCTGAAGAAATCGGGCGTACGCATGTTGCGGGCGAATGTCGGCGACAAGTATGTGCTGGAAGAAATGTTGAAGACGGGCGCGGCGTTGGGCGGGGAGCAATCCGGACACATTATTTTTCGTGACGGCGATGCGACCACTGGCGATGGATTGCTGACGGCTCTGCGGCTGATGGACATTATTGTGCGGAGCGGGAAGACGCTGGCGGAGTTAGTGGGAGATCTGAAAGTGTTTCCGCAGAAAATTCAGAATGTGCGGGTGCGGGAGAAGACTCCGTTTGCGCAGGTTCCGGCGGTGCAGGCGGCGATTGTGGCGGCTGAGCGCGAGTTGGACGGAAATGGCCGGGTGGTGGTGCGGTATTCGGGGACCGAGGCGCTGGCGCGCGTGATGGTTGAGGCCGAGTCGGAAGAGAAGATGCAGGCGCTGACGGCGGGGATTGCGGCGGAGATTCAGAAGGCGCTCGGGACGTAGCGTCTCGCGGACGATGAGCGCGGAAATCTATCTTTTCTTTTTTCTTTTGCCCGCGGGGCGCGGCGGGGCTTCTTCGAAGATGGCGAATTGGATTTTCTTTTCGACGGGATCGATGCGGTCGACCAGGACGCGAATTTTTTGTCCCAGGCGATAGATTTTGCGCGAATGCTGGCCGATGATTTCGCGGGTGTTTTCGTGGTAGGTATAGCGGTCGTCGATTAGCGTGTTCAGCGGGACGAGGCCTTCGACGAAGAGGTCGGTGAGTTCGACGAAGAATCCGAACTTGGTGACGCTGGTGATGAGGCCGTCGAAATCTTCGCCGATGCGGTCTTGCATGAACTTCACTTTCTTCCACTCCATGAGTTCGCGTTCGGCGTCGTCGGCGCGGCGTTCGGATTGGCTGGACTCTTCAGCGATCTCGTGCAGTTCTTCGAGAGAAATGGGTCCGCCTAAGGGTTCGTGCGATTCGCGGTGGGCGGCGTGATCGCGGCGCTTGGACCACGGGGACGGGGCTTCGTCATCGGTGCGGGGGCGGGACGCCTCCTCGACAGCCAGCGGGACTCCGGCGCTACGGCCTGGGTCTCCTTTTCGCAATACTTCCTTCAGAATTCGGTGGACGATCAGGTCGGGATATCTTCGGATCGGCGATGTGAAGTGCGTGTAGCTTGTGGCCGCTAACGCGAAGTGGCCTTCATTCTCTTCGGAGTAGCGCGCTTGCTTCAGCGAGCGCAGCATCAGGTAGCTCAGAATTCTTTCTTCCGGTTTGCCGGCAATTTTCTCGGTCAACTTCTGGTACATGCGCGGGGTGATGTGAACTTCCTTCGGGATCTCGATTTCGCGCACACGTTTGCCGGTGCCGTAGGCGGCGCGGCGATCGGTCTTCATCTGCGCGCGGTGGATGGGAAGCGCGCCGACACCGAGGGAATATCCGAAAGTCGCGGCAATGGTTTCGAAATCGTAGACGCGCTTGGCGTCGGGCTTCTCGTGAATGCGATAGAGCGAAGCGATGCGGCGCGACTCGAGATGGTGAGCGACCACCTCGTTGGCCGAGAGCATGAATTCTTCGATGAGGCGATGCGCGAAGTTGCGCTCGGAGCGGGAGATGCTCTTCATAAGTCCGAGGTCGTCGAACTCGATGACGGGCTCGGGCAGGTCGAAGTCGATGGAGCCGCGGCGATGGCGTTTGCGGTTGAGAATGAGTGCGAGATCGCGCATCAACTCAAATGTCGCGACCAACGGGGCATAGCGCTCGCGCAGGGCGGCGTCGTTTTCGAGGACGGCGTTCACGGCGGTGTAGGTCATGCGCTCGGCGGAGCGGATGATCCCTTCGCTTAATTCGTAGCCGACGATTTCGCCGCGATGGTCGATCTCCATGACGCACGAGAGAACGAGGCGTTCGACTTGCGGGCGCAGGCTACAGATGTCCGTCGAGAGTTCGAGCGGAAGCATGGGGACGGCGCGATCGGGAAAATAAACGCTGGTACCGCGCAGGCGAGCTTCCTGATCGAGGGCGGAGCCGGGCGTGACGTACTGGGCGACGTCGGCGATGTGTACCTGCAATTCGAAATTGCCATTCGCGAGCATGTGCACGTAAACGGCGTCGTCGAAGTCGCGCGCGGTTTCTCCGTCGATGGTGACGATGGGAAGCGAGCGAAAGTCGCGGCGGCGATGCAGTTGGTGACTGGAGATGACGGTGGGCGTGTCTTGGGCTTCCTGAAGCGCGGCGGGCGGGAAGTGGTGAGGAAGATGGAATTTGCGAATCGTGATTTCGACGTCGACGCCGAAGTCGTCTTCGCGGCCGAGAATTTCGATGACGCGTCCGCGGGGATTCTGCGTAGGCGAAGGCCAGTCGGTGATCTCGACATCGACGGCGACGCCTTCGAGATCGTCCCAATCGGTAGGGCGGGCTACTTCGTCGCCTAGCACGCGGTCTACAGACTTTCTTTTCTTCTGCGATTTCAGACTGCTTTGTGAACTTACACTTTCCAACCCACTCACCACAGGGGACACGGGGAACACAGAGGATTCCGGATACTCTTCGCCTGTCGGGATGACGATGTCCTGGGTGATTTTGCTGTCGATGGGTTTGACGTAGTTGCCGCGGTTGCCGTAGTGAAAAATGCCGACGACTGTGGGATGGGCGCGCATGACCGGACGAACGATGCGGCCTTCGGCACGGCCGTCGGGACGGACGTTGACGACATCGACAAGGACGAGATCGCCGTGCATGGCATTGCCGATTTGATGTGGGGCGATGAAGATGTCGCCGGAGAGTCGGGACCTGAGCGACGGGTTTAGCGACTTGGCGTCGGGGATGACGAAACCGAATCCGTCGCGGTGCATGGTGAGGCGTCCGGCCACCAGATTTTTATCGGTGGCGGGCTGCGGCAGGGCGTAGTGATCAGACTCCGGTTGCAGGAGCGCGCCAGTGCTGACCAGTTTGCGCAGGCGCTCATCGAGTTCGCGGCGTTCGTCGCCATGCAGTCCGAGTTCGCGCACGAGTTGCTTGAATCCGGCGGAACGCTTGGGCTGGCGCGAGATGTGTTTCAGGATCGTCGAGTCGGAGAGCATGGGAACGCTGTCAGCTGTCAGCTTTCAGCTTTCAGCCGTCAGCTGTCCAGCATACCTTGTGGACGCTTCCGTTGCAGGGGCGGTCAGTTCGGCGTCGGGTAAATCCCCTGAAGCGCAATGATGCAAGTTACGGCGAGGAACGGCTGCATATTTTCGTGAGGCTGACCGGAACCCTGCGAAGTCATGCTTGCGGCCTGGAGAGTTACATCTGGAGCCTGATTGCTGTAGATGGCGACGGTCGAGCTGTTGGCCAACGCGTTTCCAGAGGGCGCCTTCGAATTGCCGGCGCCGCTCACGGCTTTCAGGGCGTGCCGGTGCTTGGGCATTTGCGGGCCGGTGAGAGTGACGCTCTCCTGGCCGCCCGTGGATCCGATGACGCGGTCGGTCAAGTTAACGCCTTGGCCGGTGGCGACGGGGACGCGGCCGCGCATGTCAGGCAGAGCGAAGGTCGTCTTGCCGTCTCCTCCGTAGGTGGTGCCGAGGAGGGTAAACAGGGCTGTATTCTGGGCAATCGACAGCAACTGACCGTTGCAGAGAGCCCATCCCTGCGGAGCAAAACTGAACCCGACATAGCGAATCTCGCCGAGATAGGGTGTCACCTGAGCGGTGGCGGGCACGGATGCCACGGTCATTATTACAACAACAAGAAGCAGAAGTTTGTTGCGCAGCATAAATTTCCCCCATGGGTAGCAACGAGAATCGTCTGTATCGCTTGACTGAAGCGAATATCGGGGCGTAATCGTATTTCAGGTTCGAGGGCTCAACAAGGGGAAAATCGCGGGGGATCAGGCTTTTTCGGGATCTCCGGGACCGGCACATATATATGTACGGACCGTGTGCAGCGTTCCCGCCCGTCCAAATGTCTATCTTTCAAAACAGCGCAACGCGATCCGTCTCATGTTGCGGACGCCGCTCTTCACGGCCACGGTGGTTCTGACCGTCGCGATTGCCATCGCCGCCAATGCGACCATCTTCACGGTCGTGAATGCGGTGATGATCCGGTCGCTGCCGTTTGCCCAGCCCGACCGGATCATGCAGGTGGCGGCGCGGGGTGATCCGATGGTGGGCGTTGCGGGAGGAGTAAGGGGCAATTCGTCAGGCGCAGTCATGCCTGGGGTGAAGGAGTCATCCGGAAGTCCCCGCGTTTTCACGAGCGGGGCGCGGGATCTTTCGGCAATCGCGAGGTCGCGGTTCGGGAGATCCCTCCCTACGCCTGAGAAACGGCTCCGGTCGGGATGACGCCGAGGCTGAGCGTTGCCCACCCCCTCTATTGCACCTAATCTCCGCGTTGTGTTATTTTATTTAATTGTCCCGGACATCTGGCAGGGATCAGAGGGATAAGTTCGCGCGACGGCGTGTCTTTTCCCGGAATTGCTGGCGTAGCTCAGTCGGTAGAGCATCTGATTTGTAATCAGAGGGTCGGGGGTTCGATTCCCTTCGCCAGCTCCAGAGTTGAGGCGGTTTGCAGGCGTGACCCTGAGCGCAGTGAAGGGGAGAGCCCGCAGCCGAAACCCGAGCGCATGTTGCGAGGGATCTCAAAGAGACGGATTCCCGGCAGTAGCGGCGGACTCGATAGCGGCGCAACAGGTTTTTCCAACGCACTCCATTCGGAACTTTTCCGGTGTGCAGTGATCAGTAGTCAGTGATCTTCGCGGTGTCTTCTTGCGCGAGCCTTGGTTTCCCTGTGTTGCGAAAGACATGAGCAAGTGTGGCGTGGTCTGCGGGCTTACGGTGAGCGTTTCCCGGCAGCGCTGCACGCAGGTCTGCTGAAACGGAGCGCGACGGCCGCATCGCCCGAAGAGTTGAGCCATTTAGCAGGCGTGAGCGAAGCGGGAGCCTGCTGGCGAAATCCTGAGCGTTTTTTCGCGAAGGATCGAAGGTGCATCGTTCTTTGCACAGGTGGGTGAGTGGTTAAAGCCAACAGACTGTAAATCTGTCCCTCCTAGCGAGGTACGAAGGTTCGAATCCTTCCCTGTGCACCAGAAGTTGAGCCGTTGAGCAGGCGTGAGCGGAACGGGAGCCTGCTGGCGAAATCCCGAGCGGTTGGTGCGAGGGATGTGAAGCTATGAATCGCCTGACAGGAGCGTTGATCGCGTACTTGGTTCTTGGCGTCCTGACGTGGTTCACCATCAGCGATTCCCGGATTCGAGGCGTCACCTTCGTGATTCTGGCGATGTTTGCCGTGAAAACCTGGCTGCGCCGGAATGACGTGATGCATCCGGACAAGAGCAGCGAGCCGGAATAAAGGTTTAGCTGAGAGCTGAAGGCTAATAGCTGACAGCTGGTGTGCAGGGCCGATGTAGCTCAGTTGGTAGAGCACTCCCTTGGTAAGGGAGAGGTCATCAGTTCAATCCTGATCATCGGCTCCATTGAGTTGTGAGTCGCGAGCCCCGAGTTGCGAGGATTCGCGGTATTGAGGGCTGACGGCTGATAGCTGACAGCTGATTTACAAGGCGGGAGTAACTCAGTGGTAGAGTCACAACCTTCCAAGTCGAGCCTTTAAGCAGGCGTGAGCGAAGCGGGAGCCTGCTGGCGAGATCCTGAGGAACGAAGGACCTCAGACGTGAGGGTGGCAGTTAGGCTGAGCGGGAGTAACTCAGTGGTAGAGTCACAGCCTTCCAAGCTGTTGGTCGCGGGTTCGATTCCCGTCTCCCGCTCCAGAGTTGAGCCGTTCAGCAGGCGTGAGCGAAGCGGGAGCCTGCTGGCGAAATCCCGAGCGTAGTTTGCGAGGGATCTGACAGGTGCAATGACAGTGGCTTTCGAACAGGCAACGATCAAAGTTGAGAAGCAACAGGAGTTCTCGAAACTCCAGGGCGCCGTGGAGCAGGCGTTCCGGCCAGAGAAGGCGGAACAGTTCCTAAAGCAGCTGGACCGTAAGGGAATTCGGGTTCGAGACTTCGACGCGGTGCTGGCGCAGCGGGTGCTCGAGGGATTTGGCGAAGCGGGACTGAACGCGCAGCAGTTGTATGGATCGCTGCCGGTTTCAGATCAGGCGTTGATGCGCGAGTTGTACCTGTCGAAGCTGGAGACGGTAGATCAGGCGCTGCGTCACAAGTTTAAGAAGCTGTATCAGTACTATTGATCGCGATGTGAGTGGAAAGAAAGTGCATAGGTCCTTCGCGCAAAGAACGCGCTCAGGATGACAAAGGGTTTCAACTGAGAGCTGACAGCTGAGAGCTGACAGCTTGAGCTAGGAGCTAGAGGCTGGGTTATGGCGAAAGAGAAATTTGAACGCAATAAGCCGCACTGCAACGTAGGGACGATTGGTCACATCGATCACGGTAAGACGACGTTGACGGCGGCGATCACCAAGGTTCTGTCGAAGCACAATCCGAACATCAAGTTTCGGTCGTTTGATTCGATCGACAACGCGCCGGAAGAAAAGGCCCGTGGAATCACGATTGCCACGGCGCACGTCGAGTACGAGACGGCGAACCGGCACTATGCGCACGTGGATTGCCCGGGCCACGCCGACTACATCAAGAACATGATCACGGGCGCGGCGCAGATGGATGGCGCAATCTTAGTCGTCGCTGCGACGGACGGTCCCATGCCGCAGACGCGCGAACACGTGCTGCTGGCTCGCCAGGTCGGCGTGCCCTACATCGTGGTGGCGCTGAACAAGTGCGATGCAGTCGACGATCCTGAGTTGCTCGATCTGGTCGAACTCGAAGTGCGCGAACTGCTGAAGTCGTACAAGTTCCCTGGCGACGATGTGCCGGTGGTTCGGCTGTCGGCTCTGGGCGCGCTGAACGGCGAAGAGAAGTGGGAGAAGCAGATTGACGCGCTGATGGAAGCCGTCGACAAGAGCGTGCCGCAGCCGGCGCGTGAACTCGACAAGCCGTTCCTGATGCCGATCGAAGATATCTTCTCGATCTCGGGACGCGGCACGGTGGTGACCGGGAGAATCGAGCGCGGCAAAGTGAAAGTCGGCGAGGAAGTAGAAATCGTCGGCTTCCGCGACACGCGCAAGACGGTTGTCACGGGCGTCGAAATGTTCAAGAAGCAGCTGGACGAAGGCATGGCGGGCGACAACGCGGGTCTCTTGCTGCGCGGCATTGGCAAGGATGACGTCGAGCGCGGCATGGTGCTGGCGAAGGGTGGATCGATTACGCCGCACACCAAATTCAAGGCCGAGGTTTACATCCTGACGAAGGAAGAAGGTGGACGACATACGCCGTTCTTCAAGGGATATCGTCCGCAGTTCTATCTGCGAACGACCGACGTGACGGGCGTAGCGGAACTTCCGGCAGGAACCGAGATGGTGATGCCGGGAGACAACGTGAGCCTGGTGATCGAGTTGATCACGCCGGTAGCGATGGAAAAGGGCTTGCGGTTTGCGATTCGCGAAGGCGGCCACACGGTAGGAGCCGGCACGATCGCGGAGATTGTGCAGTAGCAAGCCTTGGAGGGCCAGATGGCATGGCAAGAATTCAAGTGGATGTTCCTTGTCTTGCTGGTTGTACTGGCGGAGCTGGTACCCATTTTGATCGACTTGGCTAGAGAAGAGGCGAAGCAGCCGCGCAGGGATGTCCTCTAGCCTGCGAGAAGTGCAGGATCCTTCGCGAGACAAAAAGCGTCTCGCTTAGGATGACAAGGTTTTACCGAAAGCTGACAGCTGATAGCTGACAGCTAGAAGCCAGGAGCTGTTGAGATGCCCCGAGAAATAGTGACATTACAATGCGGTGACTGCAAAGAGCGGAATTATTCGACGACCAAGAACCGCAAAACGACGACCGAGCGGCTGGAATTCAAGAAGTTCTGCCGCCGTTGCCGCAAGCACACGCCGCATAAGGAAGTTAAATAAATTTGGTAATTGAGTAATTTTGTAATTGGGTAATTGAAAATCTCGCATCGCTTTTCAAATTACCCGATTACTCAATTACAAAATTACCAAATGACAACAGGGGCGTAAGCTCAACGGTTAAACTGTCGGTCTCCAAAACCGAACTTGGGGGTTCGAATCCCTCCGCCCCTGCCAGAGTTTTGCGGGAAACGGAAGATTCAGGGAGTGGCAATGGCAGTCGAGACAAAGAAAATGGCGAACTTAGCGTCAGCGGGTGGCAGCTTTTTCGACCAGGTCAAGTCCTGGCCGGACCGCATCAGGACCTTCTACAACGACGTGCGCTCGGAAATGCGCAAGGTGACCGCGCCGTCGTTTAAGGAAGTGCAATCCACGACGACCGTGGTGGTGATCACGGTATTTCTCTTCGCGCTCTACTTCGCCATCATTGACTACGTGATTCAAGGCGGCGTGACGTATCTGTTCCATTATTTCCACGTGCAGTCGTGAACGAGATTTGCTGGACGAAAGCTGGTTGAAGAAGCCCCATGATGCTGGAAGAAGAAAAAAACGAAGCCTCAAACGGCGGTGATGGCGAGCAGCAGCCTCCTGCGGATGCGACCGTCTCGACCGAAGCGCCCAAGAACCCGAACATGAAGTGGTACATCATCCACTCCTACTCGGGATTTGAGCGCAAGGTGAAGGAATCGCTGGAGTCGCGCGTCGCGGCTTTCGGGCTGCAGGAAAAGATCGGCAAAGTGCTGATCCCGACCGAATCCGTCACCGAAGTCCGCGGCGGCAAGAAGTACACCTCCGAGCGCATGTTCTATCCCGGCTACGTGCTGGTCGAAATGGACATGGACGATCACGTCTGGCATGTGGTGAAGTCGACGCCACGCGTCACGGGATTCGTCGGCACCGGCCAGCAGCCCACGCCGCTCTCGGAAGAAGAAGTTCAGCACATCGTCTACAAGGTCGCCGACAGCCGCGAGAAGCCGAAGCTCAAGGTCAAGTTCGAGAAGAACGAGACCGTGCGCATCAGCGAGGGTCCATTCGCGACGTTTACCGGCGTGGTCGACGAAGTGAACGAAGACCGCGAAACCTTAAAAGTAATGGTGACAATTTTCGGCCGTTCGACGCCGGTGGAGTTGGAATTCAACCAGGTCGAAAAGGTTGCGTAGGTATGGGTACGTTCAGCGCCAAATTGCGAGTGTGGAATCCCGTAGCGCCTGACAAGACGGAAGAGATTGTTGCGATGGTTGACACGGGAGCCGCATTTTCATGGATTCACCGCGAACGCTTAGAGCGCTTAGGCGCACAGGTATTGCGGCGCATGGGATTCCGGGCGATCGACGGCTCGATCATCGAGAGAGACACTGCGGCGGTTTGGGTCGGGAGCGACGGGTTTACCGGTCCCGATACCGTCGTGATTGCGGAACGCAGCGATATGGAAGTGATCGGTGCGCATACGATCGAAGGACTTGGACTTGCGGCAGATCCGGTTCAGAAGAAACTGATTCCGACAATCGGATTGGCGCTTACTGCAGGCAAAGCTAGAAGCTAGGAGCTAACGAAGTGGCAAAAAAAGTTACAGGTTACGTCAAGCTGCAGATCGCCGCCGGCAAGGCGACTCCGGCTCCTCCCGTCGGTCCCGCGCTCGGTCAGGCGCAGATCAACATCATGGAGTTCTGCAAGCAGTTCAACGCCCGCACCAATCAGAAAGAGATGGAAGGGCTGATCATCCCGGTCGTGGTGTCGGTATACAGCGATCGCTCGTTCACCTTCATCACGAAGACGCCGCCGGCATCGATTCTGTTGAAGCGCGCCGCAGGCATCGCCAAGGGATCGGGCGTCCCCAATAAAGATAAAGTCGGCAAAGTGACGCTCAAGCAGATCGAAGACATCGCGAAGCAGAAGATGCCCGATTTGAACGCCGCCTCGGTCGAGACCGCGATCAAGAGCATCCGCGGCACGGCAAGGTCCATGGGAATCGACGTAGTCGGATAAAGAATTTGGTAATTGGGAAATTTAGTAATTGTGTAATTGAAAACCATGCGTCAGTTCCAATTGCACAATTACCAAGTTTCCCAATTACTCAATAGTCAAAAGCACCACGGCTGATCGAATGACCGATCCGCGGTGGGAGACAAGGAAAAACTAATGAGCAAAAAAGAAGGAAAGAACATCACCAAGGCGCACGCTGCAGTCGAGAAGCGCCCCTATATTCTGCAGGACGCGGTTCCGCTGCTGCAGAAAGTGAAGTTCGCCAAGTTCGACGAGACTGTCGAAGTCACCATGCGCCTGGGAGTCGATCCCAAGCACGCCGACCAGATGGTCCGCGGCACGGTCGTTCTGCCGCATGGGCTCGGCAAATCGAAGAAGGTCCTGGTCATCGCGACCGGCGACAAAATTAAAGAAGCGGAAGCGGCGGGCGCCGATTTCGCCGGCGGCGAAGAGATGGTCGAGAAGATCACCAAAGAAAACTGGACCGACTTCGACGCCCTCATCGCCACTCCTGACGTGATGAAATCCGTCGGACGCCTGGGAAAAGTGCTCGGTCCCAAGGGCCTCATGCCGAACCCAAAGACCGGCACGGTCACCTTCGACGTTGGCAAGGCCGTACAGGAAGTGAAGGCCGGTAAGGTCGAATTTCGTACCGATAAGACTGCGCTCGTGCATTGCCCGGTCGGCAAGATTTCGTTTACGCCCGACAAGCTGATTGAGAACGCGACGGTGCTGATCACCAGTGTGATCAAGGCCAAGCCCTCGGTCGCCAAGGGCAAGTACATCAAGGGCTGCTACCTGAGTTCGACGATGGGTCCCGGGATTTCACTGGACGTGACTCCGATCGAGGCGGCGGCGAAGGTTTAGCGCGGCGCAGGAATTCTAACGAAAAGCAGGTTCCTCGCCCGCCTGAACGACGGGTTCGGAATGACAAAGGGGAAGATTTATGGCGGTTACGAAAGCGAGAAAGACGGAACAGGTTGAAAAGCTGAGCAAGGACCTGAACAACGTTTCCAACCTGGTAGTCACGACCTACACGAAGATGACCGTGTCCCAGGACTACGAGTTGCGCAAGGCGCTGCGCGGCGCTGGCGCCAAGTATCAGGTCGTGAAGAATACGCTGGCCGAAAAAGCCGCGAAGGGCACCAAGGTTGAGGGAGCGCTGAAGGATCTGGCTGGCGTCACGTCGATCGCCTACACCACAGGCGACCCCGTCGCCATGGCCAAGGCTCTGACCAAGTACGCCAAAGACATGCCGGAGTTCACGTTCAAGGTTGGCGTGGTCGAAGGCCGCGTCATCAATATTAAGGAGATCGAAGCACTGGCCTCGATGCCGTCGAAAGAGGAACTGTATTCGAAGCTGCTGTTCCTCATCAACGCTCCGGCGCAGCGTCTGGCGACCGCGATCAACGCCGTGCCGCGGAACCTGGCGGTGGTGATTGATCAGGCGGTGCAGCAGAAGAAGTTCAAAGAAGCCTGAAAAATTGGGTAATTTGGTAATTGAAAACCCTTTAGGAGGTTTTTCAAATTACCCGATTACAAAATTATCCAATTACCAAATGAGTTTGGTTGTCCACAATTCAGGGGTTGCGCGGTCCGCTCCAAGCGTTGTCTGGCGCAAGGAAACAAGACCTGCCGCACTGGAAACCGTGAATTGCGGATGACGAAAAGCGAGACGCAGCAAGCTGCGTCTCTACGAAAAGACTAAAACACACTGGAGAAATAACATGGCGGATCTCGCGCAGTTGGAAGAGTCAATCGTAGGACTGTCGTTGCTCGATGCGGCAGAACTGGTCAAGAAACTGGAATCGCGTCTGGGCGTTTCCGCGGCGGCAGCGGCCCCGGTGATGGTGGCTGGCGGCGGCGCGGGTGCGGCGGCAGCGGCTCCGGCGGAAGAGAAGACCGAATTTACCGTCGTCCTGAAGGAAGTCGGTGCCAACAAGATCAATGTGATCAAGGCCGTCCGCGAAGTCACCAGCCTGGGCTTGAAAGAAGCCAAGGAACTGGTCGACGGAGCGCCCAAAAACGTGAAAGAGGGCGTTTCCAAGGAAGAGGCCGAGACCATTAAGAAGAAATTCACCGATGCGGGTGCGGTTGTCGAAGTGAAATAGTGGCTTCTGTGGAGCGGGCACTCTTGCCCGCTTGCCGGGGCATCGACAAGCCAACGAGCACCGGTGCCCGCTCCTCATAGCCCGAACCGCACCACATACGGTGCAAAATCGTTTATCTAGTACGTTCCTACTTGTGAAGCCTGGGCGGCGATGTTAGCATCTATATAACGTCGCTTCCTTAGGCCTCTCTCGATCGCGAGCGGGGCTCGCGAGGGAAGTTTTGGCGGCTGCTTCGCGGGCAGGCGAAGCGGAAACAGGCCGGAGAACTGGCGCGAAAGATTTCAAATCAAGATTGTCGAAACGCCTCGGTTGGCGTCTGCGGGAACGACTGTCCCCGCCGGCGCCCCATCGTCTTTTCCGGTTGCTCTGCTCAGGTTCGATGTTCTGGTTCTACACACTGGTAAGTACCGCGGCGCGATAAGCGCCCCACTTTCCGCGGTTGGCGCGGCCTTCGGCTGCGCCCGAGATTGGGAGTCTCTTGACGATGAAAAATGCCTTCCGTAAACGCTTTGATTTTTCCAAAATTCCGGCCACCATTCAAATCCCGAACCTGATTGAGGTTCAGAAGCGCTCCTACGATCGCTTCCTGCAGATGGACAAGCTTCCCAGCGAGCGCGAAGACGGCGGCTTGCAGGCGGTGTTTCAGTCTGTCTTTCCGATCACCGACTTTCGCAACGTATCACAACTTGAGTTTGTGGATTATGCCATTGGTAACTGGGAGTGCAAGTGCGGCCACCTAAAAGGCCTGCATCACCTCCGGACCACTTGTAAGAATTGCGGATCCACGGTCATCACCGATCCGTTCCATCCCGGTGAAGTGCTCTGCGGCAAGTGCGGAACGTACAACGCGAATACGCCTGACTTCTGCAACAAGTGCGGCGACCCGGTTGGTCTGCAGTTGAAGTATGACGTCGCCGAGTGCGAAGAGCGCGGCATGACGTACTCCGCGCCGCTCAAGGTCACGATGCGTCTGACGATTTTCGATAAGGACGCCGAGACCGGCAACCGCTCGATCCGCGACATTAAAGAGCAGGAAGTCTTCTTCGGCGACGTTCCGCTGATGACGCAGAACGGCACCTTCATCATCAACGGAACCGAGCGCGTCATTGTCAGCCAGTTGCACCGTTCGCCTGGAGTCTTCTTCGAGACTGCGAACAACCGCACCTATTTCCTGGGAAAGATCATTCCCTACCGCGGCTCCTGGGTGGAATTCGAGTACGACCAGAAGAACGTGCTCTATGTCCGCATCGACCGCAAGCGCAAATTCCTGGGCACGATTTTCCTGCGCGCCCTTGGCCTGCGTTCCGGCGAAGACATTCTGAAGACCTTCTACACCACGGACCGCATTGCAGTCCGGGACAAGAAGCTTTTCTGGACTCTCGATCCGACCAGCGAGAAGCCGACGAGCCTGCTGGGCATGAAGCTCGCGCACAGCATCAAGAACAAGTCAGGTGAGGAGATCGCTCACTCCGGCCGCAAGATCAATGCGCAGATTCTGAAGGATATTCAGAAGGCAAAGATCACCGAGATCGAAGTCGACATCACCGACCTCGAAGGTGCGTGGACTGCCGGTGACATCGTCGACACCACCACCGGCGAAGTCATGCTCGAAGCCAACTCCGAGCTGACCGCCGATAAGGTTTCGAAGATTCTCGACTCGGGCGTCGTGGAAATGTCCCTGTTCTTCCCCGAGCGCGACGATGTGGGTACGGTCATCAGCCAGACCCTGAAGCGCGATGCGGTGAAGACTCCGCAGGAAGCGCTGATCGAAATCTATCGCAAGTTGCGCCCCGGCGATCCGCCGACGCTCGACACGGCGACGGCGCTGTTCCACGGGATGTTCTTCGACCCGCGCAAATATGACTTCTCGCGCGTAGGCCGCCTGAAGTTCAACATCAAGCTGCACGAGAACCAGGACGCCACCTCGCTCGACAAGCGCACGCTCGATCCCGACGATTTCTACGGGACGATCGCGTACTTGCTCAAGCTGCGCAAGAGCATTGGATCGGTGGACGACATCGATCACCTCGGCAACCGCCGCGTTCGCGCGGTCGGCGAGTTGATGGAGAACCAGTTCCGCATCGGTCTGGTCCGCATGGAACGCGCGATCAAGGAAAAAATGTCGGTGTACCAGGAAATGTCCACGGCCATGCCGCACGACCTGGTCAACGCGAAACCGGTGATGGCAGCGATCCGCGAATTCTTCGGATCGTCGCAGCTCTCGCAGTTCATGGATCAGACCAACCCGCTCTCCGAGATCACGCACAAGCGACGTCTCTCGGCCCTTGGGCCGGGCGGTTTGTCTCGTGAGCGCGCTGGATTCGAAGTCCGCGACGTTCACCCCACGCACTACGGCCGCATTTGCCCGATTGAAACGCCGGAAGGTCCGAACATCGGACTGATCTCGTCGTTGAGCTGCTACGCGCGCATCAACGACTACGGCTTCATCGAGTCGCCCTATCGCAAGATCAAGGGCGGACGCGTCATCGACTACGTCACCGTGGTCAACGTTGGCGACAGCGATCACAAAGTCGGCGATCACATGGAAAAGCATGAGATCGAGAAGATCAATAACGACTTGAAGGAGAAGCGCAAGAAGCCGGCGACGATTGAGCCGTTCTCCTTCTATCTCTCGGCTTGGGAAGAAGACCGTCACACAATCGCGCAGGCGAACGTGGAACTCGACGACAAGGGCAAGATCGTCGCCGAACTAGTCAATGCCCGCAAGGCCGGCAACTTCGTCCTGGTGCATCGCGATGAGGTCGACTACGTCGACGTCAGCCCGAAGCAGCTCGTCTCCGTGGCCGCATCGCTCGTGCCGTTCCTCGAGCACGACGACGCAAACCGCGCACTGATGGGCGCGAACATGCAACGGCAGTCTGTGCCCTTGCTCCGCGCGCAGGCGCCGATCGTCGGCACCGGGATGGAAGGCGTTACGGCCCGCGATTCCGGCGCAGTCGTTCTCGCCCGCCGCAACGGCATCATCGACTCGGTCGACTCCGAGCGCATCATCGTGCGCGTCGAAGGCGAACATCACCCCACGCAGTTGTCGCGTGAGGTCGGTAGCGACATCTACCAGCTCACGAAGTTCAAGCGCTCGAACCAGAACACCTGCATCAACCAGAAGCCGGTGGTCAAGAAGGGTCAGCGCGTACTGAAGGGCGAGATCATCGCTGACGGGCCTTGCACCGATCACGGCGAGCTGGCGCTGGGACGAAACGTCCTCGTGGCCTTCATGCCGTGGCGCGGTTACAACTTCGAAGACGCGATCCTCGTTTCCGAAAAGATGGTGAAGGAGGATTACTACACCTCGCTTCACATCGAGGAGTACGAGATCGAAGCTCGCGACACCAAGCTCGGTCCTGAAGAAGTCACGCGCGACATTCCAAACGTCAGCGAGTCCATGCTGCGCAATCTGGACGAAGCGGGCGTGATCCGCATCGGCGCCTCAATCAAGCAGGGAGACATCCTCGTCGGCAAAGTCACGCCGAAGGGCGAAACCCAGCTCACGCCGGAAGAAAAACTGCTGCGCGCGATCTTCGGTGAAAAAGCCGGCGACGTGCGCGACGCTTCCCTCTACTGCCCGCCGGGCATTGAGGGCGTCATCGTCGACGTGAAAATCTTCTCGCGCAAAGGCCAGGAAAAGGACGAGCGCGCGAAGGCCATCGAAGCCACGCAGATCGCCAAGTTGGAAAAGAACCTTTCGGACGAAATCCGAATTCTGACCGACGAGCGCCTGAAGCGCCTGGAAAACATTCTGGGCGGCAAGGAAGTGCAGGCCGACCTGCACGACGAGCGCACCAACAAGCGCTTGCTGACGAAGGGCAACATCCTCAATCGTGATGAGATCGAGCGCATTTCGACCCGGAACTTGAAGCGCATTAAATATGCCGACAAGGATCCGCGGGTGAATGAGCAGATCGACGAGATCGAGGAAATGACCTCGCGCCAGATCGACGTGCTGAAGAAGATCGTCAACGAGAAGAAAGAGAAACTCACCAAGGGCGACGAACTGCCGCCGGGCGTGATCAAGCTGGTCAAGGTTTACATCGCCATGAAGCGCAAGCTGAGTGTCGGTGACAAGATGGCTGGCCGTCACGGCAACAAGGGCGTCATTGCGCGCATTCTGCCGGAAGAGGATATGCCGTACCTCGAAGACGGACAGCCCGTAGAGATCGTCCTCAACCCGCTCGGCGTGCCTTCCCGTATGAACGTGGGCCAGATTCTCGAAACCCACCTCGGATGGGCCGGCTTCGTCCTGGGCGAGAAGATCACGAAACTGCTGCAGGAGAACACGCGCACGGAAGCGATTCGCCGCGAGTTGAAGGCATTGTTCAAAGACTCGCAGCTGTTTGACATCATTTCCGAAATGAGTGACGAAGAACTCGAAGCCGTGGCGCCAACCCTCACCAAGGGCGTGTTCATGGGTTCGCCCGTGTTCGACGGCTCCAAGGAAGGCGAGATCAAGGCGTTGCTCGAACACGCCGGTCTGCCGACTTCGGGCAAGACGACCCTTCGCGACGGCATGACCGGAGAACAGTTCGAACAGCCGGTCACCGTGGGCTACATCTACATGCTGAAGCTGTCGCACCTGGTGGACGACAAGATTCACGCTCGTTCCATCGGGCCGTACTCGCTCATCACCCAGCAGCCGCTGGGCGGCAAGGCGCAGTTCGGCGGACAGCGCTTCGGAGAAATGGAAGTCTGGGCGCTGGAAGCGTATGGCGCAGCCTTCATCTTGCAGGAGCTGCTGACGGCGAAGTCCGACGACGTATACGGCCGCACCAAGATTTACGAGGCCATCGTCAAGGGCGAAGCCGCCATGGAGCCCGGCGTTCCAGAATCGTTCAACGTGCTGATCCGCGAGCTGCAGTCGCTCTGCCTCGATGTGGAACTGATCAAGGCAGGTGAGAAAAAGCCCACGGCCAGCGTAGCAGCGGATTGAGAAAGTGGTCAGTGGCCAGTGAACAGTGATCAGTTGTTTGCTGGCGACCTGACCGTAAAGTGAGATTCAAAGTAATGGACGGACTGCGAAGCACCTGCGCAGCCCGCTCCGCGAGAGATACTGGCCACTAGTCACTGGCCACTTGTTCTCAGGTGCCGCAAGCGGCGGCGTAACTGCCGAGGAAAGCGGAGGAACACCTTGTTTCGTTCGAGCCCTTTTGAAATGGCAAATGTGATCGCGGACTTCGACGCCATTCGCATCAGTTTGGCCTCCCCGGAAAAAATCCGGAGCTGGTCACACGGCGAAGTGACGAAGCCCGAGACCATCAACTACCGCACCTTCAAACCGGAGCGCGATGGACTTTTCTGCGCCCGCATCTTCGGACCGGTCACCGACTGGGAGTGCCTCTGCGGCAAGTACAAGCGCATGAAGCATCGCGGCGTGATCTGCGACAAGTGCGGCGTCGAAGTCACGCTCTCCAAAGTCCGCCGTGAGCGGCTCGGCCACATCGAGCTGGCCTCGCCCTGTTCGCACGTATGGTTCTTCAAAGGACTGCCCAGCCGCATCGGGCACCTGCTCGATATCTCGCTGCGCGACCTTGAGTCCGTGCTCTATTTCGAAGCCTACGTCGTCGTCGAACCTGGCGATGCGCCGGTCAAAGAGCGCGAAGTCATCAAGGACGAAGCGAAGTTCCGCGAACTCGATCAGCAATACCGTCCCGCCGGCTTCAAGGCCATGATGGGCGCTGAGGCGATCAAGGAACTGCTGAAGCGCGTCGACATCGACGGCCTCGGCGTTGAGCTGCGCGAGAAGATGAAGAACGAGAGCTCGCTGCAGAAGCGGCTCAAGTACGCCAAGCGCCTGAAAGTCGTTGAGGCCTTCCGCAAGAGCGGCAACAAGCCGAATTGGATGATCCTCGACGTCATCCCGGTCATTCCGCCGGAGCTTCGCCCTCTCGTTCCACTCGATGGCGGGCGCTTCGCCACGTCTGACTTGAACGACCTGTATCGCCGCGTCATCAACCGCAACAACCGGTTGAAGAAGCTGATGGACCTGCACGCTCCTGAAGTCATCGTGCGCAACGAAAAGCGCATGTTGCAGGAAGCCGTCGACGCCCTGTTCGACAACGGACGCCGTGGCCGCGTGCTGCGTGGCGCCAACAACCGTCCGCTGAAGTCGCTCTCCGACACGCTGAAAGGCAAGCAGGGACGCTTCCGCCAGAACCTGCTCGGCAAGCGCGTCGACTACTCTGGACGTTCCGTCATCGTGGTCGGGCCCGAACTCAAGCTGCACCAGTGCGGTCTGCCGAAGAAGATGGCTCTCGAACTGTTCAAGCCGTTCATCTATCACCGGCTCGAGCAGACGGGCAACGTCACCACCATCAAGCAAGCGAAGGAAATGGTCGAGCAGCAGGAACCGATCGTTTGGGACATCCTCGAAGAAGTCATCAAGGATCACCCCGTTCTGCTGAACCGCGCTCCAACCCTTCACCGCCTCGGCATTCAGGCGTTCGAGCCGGTGCTGGTGGAAGGCAAGGCGATCAAGATTCACCCGCTGGTCTGCACGGCGTTCAACGCCGACTTCGACGGCGACCAGATGGCGGTTCACATTCCGCTGTCTCCGGAAGCGCAGGTCGAAGCCAGCGTGCTGATGCTGGCCTCGCACAACATTCTTTCGCCGGCTTCTGGTCAGCCGATCACCGTCCCCACACAGGACATGGTGCTCGGTCTCTACTACTTGACCAAAGCCAAGCCGGGCGCGAAGGGTGAAGGCCGCGCGTTCGCCAACATCGAAGAAGTGCTGATGGCGCTCGATGCGGGCGAAGTGGAAACGCTTAGCCCGATCCGCCTGCGCTACTCGGGCGAACTGATTGACCTGACCACCGCGTACGACGATCAGGACATCATTCACACTGAGCCGGTTCAGGTGGAGCGCGCGTTCGTGAATACGACGGTCGGCCGCGCCATCTTGAACGATCACCTTCCCGAGGGCATGCCGTACATCAACGGCCTGCTCAAGAAGAAGGGCATTGGCGCACTCGTGAACTATTGCTATCTCCGCTTTGCTCTCGAGACCACGGTGAAAATGCTCGACGAAGTGAAGTCGCTGGGCTTCCGCTTTGCGACTCGCTCCGGATTGTCCATCGGCATCGACGACATGGTCATCCCAGACAGCAAGAGGACCCTGGTCAAGGACGCCGAGAAGCAGGTGGTCAACGTTCAGCAGCAATACCTGGATGGCGCCATCACCAACGGCGAGCGCTACAACAAGGTCATCGAAATCTGGTCGGCGATCACGGAAAAAGTGGCCGACGAGATGTTCGGCGAAATGCAGCGCCGCGACAAGGAAGGCGACCTCAATCCGATTTACGTCATGGCCGACTCCGGCGCTCGAGGATCGAAACAGCAGATCCGCCAGCTCTCCGGTATGCGTGGATTGATGGCCAAGCCGTCCGGCGAAATCATCGAGTCTCCGATCACGGCAAACTTCCGTGAAGGGCTGACGGTGCTCGAATATTTCGTCTCGACGCACGGCGCCCGCAAGGGACTGGCCGACACGGCGTTGAAGACGGCCGATTCTGGATACCTGACTCGCCGCCTGGTCGACGTTGCGCAAGACGTCATCATCAGCGAGTACGACTGCGGAACCGTCGACGGCATCTACGTCTCCGGTATCGTCGAAGCCGGCGAGATCATCGAAGCGCTGCGTGACCGCATTATCGGGCGCGTGTCGCTGGAGAAGATCAAGGATTATGACGGCAACGTCATCGTCGACATCAACCAGGAAATCACCGAAGACCTCGCGGGAGCGATTCAGGCTGCCGGCATTGAACGCGTAAAAATCCGCTCCGTGCTGACGTGCGAATCGAAGCGCGGCGTCTGTGTGATGTGCTACGGCCGCAACCTGGCGTCTGGACGCCTCGTCGAACTTGGCGAAGCCACCGGCGTCATCGCGGCGCAGTCCATCGGCGAACCTGGAACGCAGCTCACCATGCGTACCTTCCACATCGGCGGTACCGCATCGCGAGTCTCCGAGCAGTCGCGCCTCGACGCCAAGAACAACGGCAACGTGCGCTTCATCGGATTGCAAACCGTCAAAGCGAAGTCGGGCGACCTGGTCGTGATGAACCGTCAAGGTTCCATCGCAGTCGTCGACGACAAGAATCGCGAACGCGAGCGCTACTCGGTCGTGTACGGCGCCAAGCTGAAGGTCAACGATGGTGATCCGGTCACTCTCGGCCAGGTGATGGTCGAGTGGGATCCGTATACCTTCGCGATCCTCACCGAAATCGGCGGCACGGTCCAGTTCAAGGACTTGCAGGAAGGTGTCACGCTCCACGAAGAAGTGGACGAAGTCACCGGCTTGTCGCGACACGTGGTGGGCGACTCTCCCGACGAGAAGCGCCAACCCGCAATCGTGATCAAGAGCAAGACCAACAAGCGCTACCTGATGCCATCGCGCGCTCACTTGATGGTCCAGGATGGCGACACCGTTTCCCCGGGCGATGTGCTGGCGAAGATCCCGCGCGAAACCACCAAGACGAAAGACATCACCGGTGGTCTGCCGCGCGTGGTCGAGCTGTTCGAAGCCCGCAAGCCGCATGAGACCGCGGTCATCAGCGAAATCGATGGCACGGTTAAGTTCGGTGAAGTCTCCAAGGGTCAGCGCAAGATTTACGTCGTCGCTGACAACGGCACGGAGAAAGAATACTCGGTTCCCCGTGGCGTTCACATCAACGTGCAGGAAGGCGAGCGCGTGAAAGCTGGCGAACCTTTGATGGATGGCCCGCTCAACCCGCACGACATCCTCGCGGTGCTTGGCGAAAAGGAACTGCAGGCTTACCTGGTGAACGAAATCCAGGAAGTCTACCGGCTCCAGGGCGTCAACATCAGCGACAAGCACATTGAAGTGATTGTTCGCCAGATGATGCGCTGGGTGAAGGTCGAAGACGTGGGCGATACGCGATTCCTGCTCGAGGAACAGCTCGACAAGTTCGCGTTCCGCGAAGAGAACGAGCGCGTGATCAAGGAAGGCGGCAAGCCGGCTACCGGGCGTCCGCTGCTCCTCGGTATCACGAAGGCTTCGCTCTCGACCGACTCGTTCATCTCGGCTGCCTCGTTCCAGGAGACCACGCGCGTGCTCACCGAAGCCAGCATCAACGGCAAGGTCGATCACCTGCGCGGCTTGAAAGAGAACGTTATCGTCGGACGTCTCATCCCTGCCGGTACCGGCATGGAGTACTACCGCAACGTGCGCCTCTCGCCGGAAATGGAAGAGGCCGCGGCCAAAGTACAAGCCGAAGTTTCGGCTGCCTACGAGGAAGCGGAGCGCGCTCTCGAAATGATGCGTCATGAGGGCGAGACCGACGAACTGCCGGCGGAATTGCCGGCGGCAGAGTAAGCGAACTACAGGAAAATCCGGGGGCGAATCAGATCGCCCCCGGCCTGTATTCTTACGTCTAACTACAAATGCACGCTACCCCCCAGCGAGTGCGCTTTGAGGAACCTCACGAACTTCCCTCCTTGCGCCAAATCGAGCCCGGCCCTAAGCTAGGGCCACGAATGCTGCGATTCTTCCGCCTCTTATGGCTGGCGTTTTGGCGTGCCTTCGCCCATGACTCCTTCGCGACCGCCAAGGCTGCGGCTTACTCTTCCATCCTGACTTTCTTCCCCGTCCTGCTCATCATCGGATCCGTCCTGGCGAACTGGCGCAAAGGGCAACCTTACCTGCGCGAAATTTCCTACGCCCTCGGCAGCATTCTTCCCGCGGGCAGCAGCACTGCCTTGGGTTATCTCAAAGGAGCCGCCAAGCACCCGGTGAGCCTGCTGCTCTCGATCTCCGCGGTCACGTTGTGGACTGCATCCGGCGTCATGGTGTCCTGGATGGATGGCTTCCGCCGCTGCTACGAACTGCCGAAAACCTGGGGACTCGTCAAAGAGCGACTGATCTCATTCCTACTCGTCGTATTCGCACTCGTCCCCATGACGTTCGCCACGCTTCTGGTGGCCGTCGGCAGCAAGTTCGAGACCCGCCTGCTGCCCTACATCGATCCCGATTTCAGCGTCTATATCCTGTTGCTCTGGGGCTCCATGCGCTGGCTCATCGCGACCCTGACCAGCATCGCCGTCATCGCGCTGATCTATCACAACGGCGTTCCCCGCACTCAGCCTTGGCACAGCGTCATCCCCGGTGCCACGCTCGCCACGGTGATGTGGTTCCTGGTCACCGTCGGCTTCCGCGCCTACCTGCAGCGTCTCGGAGACTTCACGACCATCTACGGATCCCTCGGAGTCGCCATGGCGCTGCTGGTGTGGATGTACATGATTTCCCTGGTCGTGCTCGTGGGGGCAGAATTTAACGCGTTATTGTTCCCGCGGGCTATGCTGGGGAAGGAATTGACGGCGATCAACGGCTCTAGGGCAGCATCGTAGAACATTGATCAGCACGTCTCTCTCACCACGATCTGATTTCTGCAACCCGCTAAACCACGTTTCTGCGCTAGATTATTCTTAGCTCGATTTTTCCCTGGGGAAGGACGAACCGACCAAGGATTGACGGACGAAGACTTGACGGACATCTCTCAGCCCACCGCCCGCCGCGCCAAGATTATCTGCACCATCGGCCCTGCCTGCTGTTCCGAGGCTGCCATGCGTGACTTGTTGCGCCTCGGCATGGACATTGCCCGCCTCAACTTTTCTCACGGCACCCACGAAGATCACGCCCACAACATCCATCGCTTACGCCGCGCAGCCGAACGCGAAGGGCGCTCCGTCTGCATTCTTCAGGACTTGCAGGGACCGAAAATCCGCACCGGACCGCTGGAGAATCACGACCCTGTCCTTTTGAAGACCGGATCGGTCGTGACCATCACTCCGCAGAACGTTCCCGGCACGGCCACGCGCATCTCAACGACTTTCCCCGACCTCGCGCGCGAACTCTCTGCCGGCGCCCGCATCCTGCTTAGCGATGGGCTCATCGAATTGCGCGTACGAGGCGTGCGGGGAAAAGACGTGCTCTGCGACGTCCTCAACGGCGGCATGCTGGGTGAACACAAAGGAATCAATCTCCCCGGAATTGCGCTCTCTATCCCAGCGCTCACCGAAAAAGATCGCAAGGATCTCGAATTCGGTCTCGCTCATGGCGTTGACGCCGTCGCCCTGTCGTTCGTCCGTACCGCAGCCGATGTTCGCACCGTGAAAGAGATCATCGCCAAGCATCACAGCGATGTCCCCATCATCGCCAAACTTGAGAAGCCGCAAGCCATCGATCATCTCGAAGAAATTCTCGAAGCCGCCGACGGAGTCATGGTCGCTCGCGGCGATCTTGGCGTGGAAGTCGCGCCCGAAAAAGTTCCCGTCATTCAGAAGCACGTCATCCGGCGTGCCGGCACCTGGCGCAAGCCCGTGATCACTGCCACGCAGATGCTCGAATCGATGATTGAGAACCCGCGCCCCACGCGCGCCGAGACCAGCGATGTCGCCAACGCCATCTTCGACGGCAGCGACGCCGTCATGCTCTCTGCCGAAACCGCCAGTGGGCAATACCCGCGCGAATCGGTCTCCATCATGTCGCGCATCATCATCGAAGCCGAATGCAATATGGGAGACTTCGTCCAGTTTCGTCGGCGTCGCGAGAACCACGGGCTCTCCATTGCGGAAACCATCTGCGAATCGATCGCCCACTCCGCCGAAGACTTGCCCATGGGCGCAATCGCAGTATTCACCGAAACCGGCAACACCGCCCGCATGATTTCGAAATATCGTCCGAAAGCCGCCATCTACGCCTTCACCCACGTGCAGTCCGTAGTGCAGCGCATGAATCTTTACTGGGGAGTCCATCCGGTCAGCTGCCGTCAGGCGCGCTCCGCCGAGCAGATGGTGAGCATGGCCGAGCAGGATCTCGTCCGCCGCGGCCTGCTGAAGCCCGGGGACGTCCTCGGAGTCGTCGCCGGCACGCGCCAGGCCTCCGGTTCCACCAACCTCATGCGCCTGCATGTCGTCACCAGCGAAGAAGCCGAGAGCATCGCGCATCCCAAAAAGCCGCGAGCCAAACGGTAGATTCGAGTGGTCGCCAGTCAGACTTCCGGTTTCCTTAGCGTCCTTCGCGGCCTTTCTTAGCGAACTTTGCGATAAAACTAACTCCCCACGCCTGTCATTCTGAACGAAGTGAAGGACCCCACATCCGCTAGTTGTATCGATGCAGCGTACAGGCATTCTACGGCGGCCGCATCGTGAGAATGCCTTGAAGCTTTTCTGATGGCGCCGGCGGTGACGGGGTCCTTCGCTTTGCTCAGGATGACGAATTGAGGGGGATGACAAGTCGATTGAGAATAAGTTTATAATCGCCGGAATATGGCACAGACCGCCGCCGGAAAAGAGATTCTCTCTGTGGCTGTCTGGGAGCCCGTCCCCGACATGGAAGCCGCTTCGCTGGCGACGATCCGCGAGCTTACTTCCATCGTGGAACGCAAGGGATACGGCCGCGACCTGCTTTATCGCGACCGCGACGCGCATTATGTTTTTCTGCGCTACTGGAACTCCGAGGAAGCGCGCCGCGCCGCGCAGGAAGATCCCGACATGCTCCGTTGCTGGGCCCGCCTCGGCAACGAGATTCAAATCGTGAAGGTCTACGAAACGCTGACGGAAGTCCCCATCGACAACGAATAAGCCATGTGGGGACAGTCGCCCGCACGATTTAAAATAATTGCTTGCCTGAGACCTCCATCCGCGCCTTCGCCGACAACGCCGCCGACCCAAAAGTGCGCGGCTACCTCCACACGCCCGCTTCTTCCAACGGCAGTGGCCTGGTCCTGACCCACGGCGCAGGATCGAACGCGCAAACGCCGCTGTTGGTCGCCGTAGCGGAGGCCTTTTCTGCCGCCGGATTTACCGTCCTCCGCTGCGACTTGCCCTACCGGCAGATACGCTCCTTCGGCCCGCCCGGCCCCTCGGACGCCGCTCGCGATCGCGCCGGCCTAAGAAACGCCGTCGCAGCGCTCACAAAAGGACTGGGTGTGAAAGAACTGGGTGCCCCAGGTCTCGCCGATTTTGCGAGACCTGGGGATTCTGGCCCGATTGATCCAAGCCCGCGAAAGATTTATCTAGGCGGTCACTCCTACGGCGGACGCCAGGCCAGCATGCTCTGCGCCGAACAGCCTGATCTGGTCGCGGGCCTGCTGCTGATGTCCTACCCGCTCCATCCTCCGCGCAAGCCCGAGCAACAGCGCACGCAGCACTTGCCCGACCTCCGCACTCCAACGCTCTTCGTCCACGGCACCCGCGATCCCTTCGCCTCCACAGCCGAACTCGAGCAAGCCCTGAAAATGATCCCCGCAAAGACGACGTTGCTGAGTATCGAAGGCGCGGGTCACGACCTGGGATTCAAAGGAAAAGCCAAGCAGGAAGAACTACCCAAGAAAATACTGTCAGAGTTTACGCAACTCCTGTCGTAGCGACAGGATGACGGGCACTAGGAGCGAAAGACGTTGCGAGCAACAAGCGAAAGCCCGCCCCACTTTTGTCATCCTGAGCAAAAGCGAAGGCCCCCGCCACCGCCGGCACTACCGGAGAATCTTCAAGGTATTCTCTCGCTGCACCCAGCCGAGAGTCTCCTCACCCCACGCCCCAAAATCCGAAAGGGGCTCCGAGTCGCGAATGGACAAGCCCGCGTTCACAGTTTCGGCTCTATCCGTGGAAATCCGCGAACATCCGTGGCCAAGGTTCCCCTAATTCACCCAGCCCGACTTCCCCCCGCCATTCCCCTTGCGCGGATCATCATCTGGAGGAATGTAATTCCCGTGCTCGTCGAAGTGGACCTGGCGATCGTGCTTCGACATGTAGACTTCAAATTTCTTCGCCGCGCGCTTGCGCTTCCAGCGATAGTACGAATTGCGCATGCCGAAGTAGCGTTCCGACAAGCCAACATTCACCAACGCCGCTTTCGGCCCGCGTCGCACGTACAGCCAGCCAAAGAACAGCCCGCCCAGGTGCGCCACATACGCGACGTTCCCGCCCCCCGCCATGGCGAACGCCAGCTCCACAACAATCAGGATACCGACGAAGTACTTGGCTTTGATCAGGAACGGAAACGGGATCATCATGATTTCCTGATCGCCGAACAGAACTCCAAACGCGATCAGGATCGCGAACACCCCGCCCGATGCGCCAATCGTGGGACGAGTCGGGTCGCCCAGCACATGCGCGCACGAGAGCGCCACGGTGGTGATTGCCGCCCCTACAACTCCGACTGAAAATAATTCCACAAAACGCCGCGTGCCCCACGCCTGCTCAATCGAGGCGCCAAACATCCAAAGGCCCAACATATTTCCGAACCAGTGCCAGAATTCGAAATGCACGAAGCCATACGTGACGATTTGCCACACCCATCCATGGAAGACGACCTGGTCGGGTGTGAGCCCGAGATAAACTTTTGCGAACGCCTCGGCCGGCAAGTGACCAAGCTCCAGCGCATATCGGAGCAGGAAAACACCCGTGTTGATGCCTATCAGCCACGTCACCGCCTTGGTGAAGGGCGGCAGGCTCAACGTCATCGGTTCACCGGTTCTCCGCACTCAATAACCTCTCGTCCAATTCTACTCGTTCGCCTGGGGTAATCCAGTTGGGGCAATCCAGCTGGGGGTGCCCCATGTCTCGCCGCTTTTGCGAGACATGGGAGCGCTGCAATCTCATCGTTCCGGCGTCGGAACCACCGGCAAACTGCGATGTCCCGCGCCATCGACGGCCCGCACCGCGAAGATCACATTATCCTTTGAAAGCTTCAGCGTCGTACGCATAACATTGCCAACATTTTGCGCGTGTTCCCATTCCGGACTGCTGGTCGCCCGCCACAAAACTTCATACCCCGCGGCCAACCCGCCCGGAGAAGCCTCCCACGTCAGCGTCGAGTCGTTCTCCAAATCCTTGGTCAGAATATGCACATTCGCCGGAGGCCCCGGCGCCGCGGCCAACGACGCCAGCGTCGCCGCATTCAGCCGCGCCACGTGCGACACGTAGTCGTAGTCCACGAACTTCGGCAAATCGCCATATTCGATGCCGTTTTCCGTGCGCACATTCTGATGCTGATGATGAAAGTCCTCGCGATATTCCGTGAGCCGCACCGCCGAAATCCCCTGCTGGTTAAACGAATAATGATCCCCGCCGCGCAAATAACGATCCAGCCGGAACACCAGCATCGGCTTCACTCCGGTGTCGTAGGTCCTTCCAACTTCGTCGATATATCGCGCCACTTCCCGCGATCCGGAATCGCTCTCTCCGCCCAGCCCGCGAATCCGCCGCAGATCCTGTTCGGTCGCCGCGACCGGTACGCCTTCGGAAAACACGCGCACCACAGAATGATCCTGCTCCGCGCTCTTATCGCCGCCGACAATGTCGTTGTTGAGGACGGCCTCCAACTCCCAGCCCTCATCCTTGGCCATCTTTTCTTTGACCATCTGGGCGAAATGATGACTGCCATTCAACCCCTGCTCTTCACCCGCGACCGTCAGAAAAACAATCGTTCCTGGAAACTTCAGCTTGCTCAGCACACGCGCGCACTCCAGGCTGACGGCGGTTCCGCTACCGTCGTCGTTCGCACCGGGTGCATCGCCGTTCACATCAAGCGTGTCGCTGTTACGCGAATCGTAGTGCCCGGTCACCAGCACGATGCGCTTCGCATTCGCCGCGTCGGTCCCCTTCAGAACCGCATAAACATTGGTGATAACCGTCGGCTTCGGAATGCGATCCATCGGCTGCTCAGTAAAGCTGTCGGTTTTCACCTCAAGGCATCCGCCGCAGTCTTTCGAATATCGTTCAAACTCCGACTTGATCCACTCCCGCGCCGCGCCAATCCCATGTCCCTTGGCAATCGACGCGTCATCCTGCGCCGAGAGAGTCAGCCGCGTCCCGAAGCTGACCAGCTTCGCGATGTTCGCCTGAATCCGCTGTGCCGAGACCTGCTGCAACGCCGCCGCAATCTGCGGATCGGCCGTGACCTTAGGCTCAGACTGCGCCGTACACACCACTGTCATCGCCAGTACCAACGCGAGAACCGCGTTCCCGCGCGTCGTTCGAGGGATAGAGTGAACAAGATCGCGACGGAAAGAGTGAAAGAAATGGAGCATGATTTGATGGTCCCCGTCCAGAGAAATCACACCACGGAAGAGCAATTCCCGGTCCCCACGAAATCTCTCGTATCCCGGCCTCTGCCCCTTGACCGAACAGCCGGGAAGAATCTAAATATTAACAGGAGGCTCTAATAGGCGAGGGAGGCTTTATGGTTCTGTGTCCCGAATGCGAAACCAATCTGGACGTCGAAGAGGATGACGTCGACGAGGGGGAAGTGATCTCGTGCCCTGAGTGTGGCACCGACTTTGAGGTCATTACCGCCAGTCCGCTCGAATTGAAGGCTGTCGAAGAAGGCTACGTCGAGGAAGACGAAGAAGAGGCGGAGGAAAACGAAGACGGTGATTACTCCTAGACCTCGTCTGGCCCGCCATTCTTCAGGGTTGTCCCGGTTTGGCTTCCTCGTCGTTGTTCTCCTGCTAGGCCTCAGCCCACGCCTAAGTTCCGCTCAGCGGCAATCCAACGCGGAGAAGCCCTACGCTCTCATCTTCGGCACCGTCTGGGGTCCTGACAATCGGCCCGTGTACGGCATACACGTGAAGATCCGCCCCGCCAAGAGCAAAAAGACCAAGGCAAAATGGGAGGTCTACTCCGACCACATGGGCGAATTCGCCCAGCGCGTCCCGCCCGGCGACGCCGACTATATTCTCTGGGCCGACCTGAAAGGCGTGAAAACCACCGACGGCACTCCGTTGCACCTTGCCAAGGAAGTCACCGTTCACGTTTATTACGACGAACGCGAAGACACGGGACTGCATCTAACCGAGTAGGCGTGTAGTCGTCTGTGTGCTCGTGAGACAATAGCACCAGCATGAATCACAAACGATCTGTGATTACAGCAGCAACCCTGGCCTGCGCCATGCTGGCCGTTTTTTGCGTGTTCGCGAGCGCCGCTCCGGACAAGAAGGACAAGTCGGTCGGTCGACTGTTGTCTGGCAAAGTGCTCGACCCGCGCGATAATCCGCTGCCCGACGCCGTCGTCTACCTCACCAACACCCGCAACCGCGCGGTGAAAACCTACATCGTCGGTCAGGACGGCACCTATCGCTTTCCCGCGCTCTCCACCGCCATCGACTACGAGGTCTACGCCCAATACAAGGGCCACAAGAGCGATACCAAGTCGGTGAGCCAGTTCGACGACCGCTCCCAGGTCTACATCGATTTGCGAATCGATATGCGCTGAGCGTACCTTTTCATGCAACTTTTCCGTCCTCTTCCGGGTTCAATATATGCAGGGAAAGTTGTCTGGAGGTCACAGTGAACGCATTGCGCTCTACTCGTAAATTCAATCGATCCGCCATGGTTTTCAAGGCGGTTCTGGCCAGCGCGGCGCTGCTTTGCGCCGCATCCGCATTTGCTCAAAGCGGGGCGATGAGCCCGTACCAGGGCGAAAGTGATGGAGTCAGCGTCGGCGGCAAGTGGATGATGTTTCATTCCGAAGACAAGATGACGGGCGCCAAGAAAGTGCGCTTCGAGCTGCAGTCGGACAACTTTTTCCGCGAAGATCCCGACTACAAGCCGCGCGTGGTTCTCTATTGCGAAGACGGCAAGCTCAAGCTGGCCGACTTCAATCCGGGCGTTCGGCTTCCTCCTCCGAATCGTCCTGGATTCTGGGGCCAGCCCCAACTCGAGGTAATGGTTCGCATCGACGACACGCACAGCTATCACGGCTGGAACTGGGAGCGTGGCCATTTTCTCTCGATGGACAAGGGCACCACGCGCGGCCTGATCGGCGCACAGGTCTTCAAGGTCGAACTGCCAACCCGCAGCGGACGCCAGATCGCTGAATTCTCTCCCGCAGGTTTGGATCTCGATCAAGTGCGCAAAGCCTGCGACATAACGCCAAAGAAACCAAGCAAAGACTAACGGCACGACTCATGTGGGGACAGCCGCCTTCGGCTGTCCCGCGATGGGCAAAGCCCGAGCGGCTCTTCGCCGCAGCCCGTAACGACTCATCTCCGCTGACCCCGGCGCAACTCCCTTGGCACTTGCCCCACTCCCCAATCCACTGGCACCTTTAAGTGTTCTGAGGTGAAGATGGGACGATGGATAGCAGCGCCATGACCGAGTTGGCATTCTTCCTGTTTATAGCTGGAGCTTCCATCTATACCGTCATCCTCTACAACGGCCTCGTGCGCCTGCGCAACGAGAACGATCGTGCCTGGGCCAACATCGATGTCCTGCTCAAGCAGCGCCACGACGAGATTCCAAACCTGGTCGAGATCGTCAAGGGATACATGCAGCACGAGCAGCAAACTCTGCTGGCGGTCACGCACGCGCGCGCCGCATCAATGAACGCGGCCAGCATCGGCCAGAAAGCGCTTGCAGATTTAAAGATGAACAGCGCACTCCGCGGCCTGTTTGCTGTGGCTGAGAATTATCCGCAACTCAAGGCCAACGAAAATTTCCTGAAGCTGCAGAACCGCATCAGCGAACTGGAAGAACGAATCGCCGACCGCCGCGAATTCTTCAACGACGACGTCGCCACCTACAACACCCGCATCGGCCAAATCCCCGACGTCTTCGTAGCCAGCTTCATGAACCTGAAGCCCCGCCCAATGTTCAAAGTCTCCGAAGAAGACCGCAAGCTGGTGGAAGTGAACCTGTCATCGTGAACGAGATCGCTCTTAACCCCTGTCATCCTGAGCAAAGCGAAGGACCCCTCCTCCGCCGGCACTACCAAGAAAGCCTCAAGGCATTCTCACGCTACACCAGCGATTTTTTTCTTCCGCTGCAGGACCAAACGCAGCCCCGTTGTCACCCCAAGTCTCTCTGTCATCCTGAACGAAGTGAAGGATCCCGTCACCGCCAAGACCACCAAAGAAGCAGCAGGGAATTCTCCCGCTGCAGCCCCCGTCATCATCAGAATGCGAAGCGAGCTGGGTCATCTGCCCTTCATCGCTTCCCCCGCGAACAGTATCTGCGCTCCCCAATGCTAGCGAAGTCCTGCCACCTCGGATTCTTCGATTCAATCAGCGCGATCTTCCTCGCCCTCAGCCAGCCCTTCAATTCCTTTTCTCTTCCAATCGCTCGATGGACGTCGTCGAAGCTTTCGTAGTAGACCAGCCTGTCGCAACGATACTTGCTGGCGAATCCGTCGATCTCACCGCCCTTATGTTGCAGGGCCCTGCGGTAGATGCTGTTGGTCATGCCGATGTAAAGTGTGCCTGAGCAACTGGCCATGATGTATACGAAATACTCGCGCGCTCTCACAACAAGCTCAGCCCCGACGCGACAGCAAGAGTGCGATCAATGTTGACGACACTTCCGTCATCGTCGCGATCCTTCACTTCGTTCAGGATGACAGTATTTGCGAGTTACGGAATGTTTAAGAGCAGAATTTTTCGTTGCAGTTCCCTAATTGGGAGTTCCTACGCCCCAAATCCTGTCATCCTGAGCAAAGCGAAGAACCCCTAAACCGTCGGCGCGACCAGAAAAGCTTCAAGGCATTCTCACGATGCAGTCGCCCTGGAATGCCTGTACGCGGCATGGATAAAACCAGCGGACGCGGGGTCCTTCACTTCGTTCAGGATGACAGGATTTTGTTCGAATAGCGGGCAGGGCGCCCGCTCACACAATGAAACGGTGTCACTACCCCAGCAGCTTCGCCGCTTCTTTCGCGTAATACGTCAAGATGATGCTCGCTCCCGCGCGCCGGATGCTGAACAGCGACTCCATCATGACGCGGTCATGTTCGATCCAGCCATTGCGGGCGGCGGCTTCGATCATCGCGTATTCGCCGGAGACCTGATACGCCGCGAGTGGAAGCTCAAACCGCTCCCGCGCAGCCGCGATGACGTCGAGATAAGGCATGGCCGGCTTCACCATGATCATGTCGGCGCCTTCTTCAATGTCAGCCTCGATTTCGCGCATGGCTTCACGAATGTTGGCTCCGTCCATTTGATACGACCGGCGATCGCCGAATTGCGGCGCGGAATCAGCCGCCTCGCGGAACGGTCCATAGAATCCGGAGGCAAACTTCGCAGCATAAGAAAGAATCGGCGTGTTGATCAGTTCCGCTTCGTCGAGCGCGCATCGAATGGCGGCGACCCGGCCGTCCATCATGTCAGACGGCGCGATGATGTCGATGCCCGCCTTCGCCAGCGAAACAGATGTCCGCGCCAGCAGCTCAAGCGAGGCGTCGTTCACGATCTCGTAATCTGTGGCGCGAGTGACCAGGCGATCAATCGCTTCATCAATCTCCTTCGCCTTCTCCGCCGGAGATTCATCCGGCACAACCACAACGGAATCCCGCGCCGCTGCGCCCAGCGACTGCGGAGCCGCCTTCACGATCCCGCAATGGCCGTGACTCATGTATTCGCAGAGGCAAACGTCGCCCATCAGGATGAGCCCAGGCACGGCGCGCTTCATGGCGCGGGCCGCCTGCTGCACGATGCCATCCTCGGCCCACGCGCCCGTGGCGACTTCATCTTTCCTGTCGGGCAGGCCGAACAGGATCACCGACGGCACGCCCAGAGAATGAACTTCCTGCGCTTCCTTGACCGCCTCATCCACCGACAGATTAAACACGCCCGGCATCGACCGAACTTCCTTGCGAACGCCCTCCCCAGGGCACACGAACATCGGATAAACAAATGCGTCGGGAGTAAGGCGCGTTTCGCTGACAAGATTGCGCAGTTCGGCCGTGCGGCGCAGACGGCGCAGGCGCGTTACAGGGAATGCCATGAAGATCACCAGGGAAGGGTCAAGCGCCTTCCAAGCCTGATTCTAGAACATTCCCGCAGGCGGAGACAGCTTTAAGCAGGGGTTGGAAGGGGACTGTCCCGAATCCTACGGATTGAAATAAGGATCCTTTGCCATGCGAATGAATGCCGCTTCCGATTCGGGAGACGAGCTGATGCGCCAATCGGCTTCCTTGTTGATGTCGAACCAGACGACACATTTGATAAGTGGGAAACTGGCCCGGAGGGTGGGAATGATTTCATCGATCCACTTGGCTTTGTCTCCCCCCGCCTGCGCAGAGGACATCTCTCCAATCATGATCGGCTTCTTCTTGGCTGCAAGGAGCGGGTAGATGTCCTTGAAAACCTGCTGGAAGGTCTGCCAGCCGCCGTTTGTCGTGCCCCAGTTGTATCCATCGACCCCGGTCCAATCCACATAGGCATCGCCTGGGTAATAGTCCATCGTACTTTTGTTACCGCCATTAATGTCCGTGACGTTCGGACACCACGCCCAGATCACGTTAGTAGCACCCGCAGCAACGAAGATGTCGTGAATATGTCGATATGCGGCAACGTACACAGGCGCATTGTTGCCACTCCACGCCTCGTCACCATTCATCTCCGCAGCGAAGTCGAGGAAGAACTTCTTGTCGAGTGCTTTGGAACCGTTCGCGCGCGCCTTTATCGTCGCATCGAGGCTTCCGTCGACGATCTTGTTGAAGTCGATCTTGTGAGGTTCCCAATTAACCAGGGGAATGCGTCCAGCGGCCAGGTCCGCCTTGGTGACGGCGCCTGTCCAGTCGTCGGTCCATGCGTAGTAAGTGAGGTGAACAGCGGGCGTCCGGCGGAGCTTCGCTGTGTTTTGGGCGAGACTACCGGCGCCATAGTACTGTCCGAGCAACGCACCAGATGCCGGCTCCAGAATGGACGATCCGCCTGCATTTCCTGCAGCGAGCGGCCAACCGGTGAAGGCAAGAATCACGACGCCCGCTAGAGCGGCTCGGCCAAGGATATTTCTCATGGCTTAACTCCTTACGATGAATTCAATCCCAAGCCATTATGCTCAAGTGTTCCGCGCAAGGCTAGATGAACGCTGTTCTTAACCTCTGAGGAGTCGCTTCCCGGACCGACCAGCCCCGCGCGCGCAGGGGGAGTGTGACGAAAGTAACCTCCGCCCTCCCGAACGGTCCTCGGTTTCCCGGATCGAACCTCATAGAATTGGGGCGGATGGGTCTGCTCCGACGCCACCGTTGGTTTGCCGCAGCGGCCGGAATCACTCTGGCCTTTGCCGCCGTGTCGCTCACCGTGCACAAGAGCGCCGGCCTCACCGCGTTCGGAGACATTGCCGGACTGCTCGTCATGCTGGCCGCCGCCGGAGTCACCCTCTCCAACGCGCTGACCCGCCCACGCCAGGAATTCAGCTTCTGGGGCCTGATGACGCTGGGCTTCCTACTCTGGGCCACCAATCAGGCGGCGTGGAGCATTCAAGAAATCTTCATCCGCCAGCCCATCCCCGATCCTTATTTCTTCGACATCATTCTCTTTTTTCATTCCGTCCCAATGATCGCCGCCACCGCATGGCGTCCCGACTGGCTGAAAAAAGAAGGCAGAGTTCATCTCAGCGCGCTGAGTTTTCTGATGTTGCTGGGCTGGTGGATTTTCCTCTACGCCTTCATCGTGTTTCCCCATCAGTATGTCGTCCTGAACGTGCCTTTGTACAATGTCTTTTACGACCGCCTCTACGGCCTTGAGAACATCCTGCTGTTGGCTGTGCTCGGACTCGCGGCCCTGACCAGTTCCGGCGCGTGGCGCCGCGTCTACCTGCATTTTCTTGCCGTGGGCGTGTTATATGGCATCAACTCGCAGTTGCTCGATCGAGCGGCGGCGGCGAATACCTACTACTCCGGCGGCCCCTACGACATTGCGCTGATCGCCACCGTCGCGTGGATGGCCGCCGTTGCGATCTCGGCTCGTGACTGGGGATTGCACAGTGCCGAGCCCACCAGCTATGTGCGCTGGAAAAAACTTGTGCCCCGGCTGGCGATGCTCGCAATCCTGTCGCTCCCGATGCTCGGACTCTGGACCGTCCTCCTCGACAAATCCCCCACCCCTTCGCGCGAGTTCCGCATTTTCGCCGTGCTCGGCGCGATGCTGCTTCTAGGCGGTTTCGTTTTCCTGCGGCAGTATTTTCAGGACCAGGCTCTCATGGGACTCCTGCAGGAATCGCGCCGCGGTTACGAAAACCAGGCGCGCCTGCAGAGCCAGCTTGTGCAAAAGGAAAAGCTGGCCTCCCTCGGCGCGCTGGTCGCCGGAGCTGCCCACGAGATCAACCATCCCCTAGCCGCCATCATGACGTATTCCGAACAACTCTGGGCGCAAGAACAGCTCAGCACCGAGCAGAATACCCTGCTGCGCAAGATTGTGACTCAAGCGAAGCGCACGCGCGACCTGGTCACCAACCTTCTCAGTTTTGCTCAGCAGGCTCCCGGTGAAAAGGTTTCAGTCGACGTGGGCACGCTGTTGCAACGCGCAACCCAAATGCTCGAATCGCGACACGCCGGCAAGATCCGCGTCGCGATCTCGATTGAGCCGAATTTCCCGCGCGTGCACGGCAACGTCAACCAGTTATTCCAGGCCTTCGTCGAGATCATCGAAAACGCCATGGACGCCCTCGAAGAAGTTGGCGGAGGCGCGCTCGAGATCACCGCACAGCAGCAGGGCAACGAAGCCGTGCTCCAGTTCGCCGACAACGGCCCCGGCATTCGCGAGCCGCAACGCGTCTTCGATCCCTTCTATACCACCAAGCCCGTCGGAAAAGGCACGGGCCTCGGTCTCAGCGCCGTCTACGGCGTCATCCAGGAACACAGCGGCCAGATCATCTGCCAGAACCGGCCGGAAGGCGGCGCCGTGTTCATCGTTCGCTTCCCCGTAGCCGCCGAACCTGCGCTGCAAGTTGCGGGAGCCGCTGGCGCATAAGCTGCACCCACTCTTCGTCGCGTCGACGCGACCTTTCCCCGCCTCTGCACTCGTCGCCGCCCTCCTGTACCATAAATTGCGATGCCCGAAATTGCGATGGCTGACGAACTCATTCATAGTTCGGCGCGCGTGCTGGAGTTCGACGCGCTGCGCGAACTCCTGCGCGGATACTCCTCCTCGCCGCTCGGCCACGCTCGCATCGCCGCGCTCGCGCCCTCGACCGACCACAATTGGATCGAGACCCAGCAGCAATTGGCCAGCGAGATTCGCGAGTTTCGCCGCGTTGGTGGACGATTCGATTTCGACGGACTCTCCGACGTTAGCTTACTCGTCCAGGAGTCTCGCATCGCCGGAGCCGCGCTCGAAACTACGGAGATTCGCGACGTAATCCTCGTCGTCGACCGCGCCGCCGAGTGGCGCGCCATTGCCCTGCAGCCTCCAGCAACCATGAAGACGGGCTGGAGCGGCGTGCGAGCCCTTACCGACCAGATCGCCGACTTCGCCGAATTTCTGCGTGGATTTCGCAACAAGATCCAGCCCGACGGCACGCTCGAAGACAAGGCCTCGCCCGAGCTTTCCCGCATCCGCCGCGAAATCGAAAAGCAGCGCCGCACCATTCAGGAATCTCTCCGCGGATATTTGCGCCGCCTCTCCGAAGGCGGCACCGTTCAGGACGAACTGGTCACCATCCGCGGCGAACGCTTCGTTATCCCCGTCAAAGTCGAGCAGAAGCGCCGCGTGCAGGGAGTCGTCCACGGCGCCAGTTCCAGCGGACAAACCGTTTTCGTCGAGCCGCTGGAAACCATCGAGCAGAACAACGAACTCGTGCGCCTGCTCGAAGAGGAACTCTCGGAGATTCACCGCATCCTTCTGGAGATGACGCAGCGCATCGGCGCGCACGCCGCCGAGATTCTTGTTGCAGTGGATGTGCTGGCAGAGCTGGAACTGCAGTTCGCCAAAGCGCGCTTCGCCGAGGACTACAACTGCGTCGCCGTGAGCCTGTGTGGGGACGGACGCATTCGTGAGCCTGCCCTGAGCGGAGTCGAAGGGTCCAGCGAGGCGCAGCCGAGCCTTCTTCTGCACAATGCCCGCCACCCGCTCCTGGAGCGCAATCTCAAAGCAAAAGGCATCTCGGTAATCCCCATCACCGTCGAACTCGAAGGCGCGCGCCGCCAACTCATCATCACCGGCCCCAACACCGGCGGCAAAACCGTCACCCTCAAGACCGTCGGCCTGCTCGCGCTCATGGCGCAGTCCGGACTTCCCGTCCCCGCCGATCGTGCCGGGCTCCCGGTCTTCGACGCCGTGCTCGCCGACATCGGCGACTACCAATCGATCGAGCAGAATCTTTCGACGTTCTCCGCGCACGTCACCAACATCGATTTCATCTCGCGCACCGCGACTGCCCGATCGCTGGTACTGCTGGACGAACTCGGCTCGGCGACCGATCCCGAAGAAGGCGCCGCACTCGCCGTCGCTATCGCCGGACACTTCGGCCGAATCGGCTGCATGACGGTGATCTCCACGCACCACACGTCGCTGAAGGTCTACGCGGCGAATACGCCGGGAGTGCTGAACGCATCGGTCGGCTTCGACGAAGCGACACTGCAGCCGACATATGAATTGAAAGTCGGTGTGCCCGGCGCCTCAGCGGGAATCAACATCGCGCAGCGCCTGGGACTCAATTCAGCCATCATCGAAAGCGCCCGTGCGCGCCTCGGCACGCAGGCGCGCGACGTTGGACAATTCCTCGACAAACTGCATGCGGACCTGCGCGACGCCGAAACTCAGCGCCTTCACCTGAAAGCTCGCGAGCAGGAAATCGAGCGCGAGAAGCTGCAACTCGCCGCGGAAGGAAAGAAAGAACAGCAGGCCAAAGTCCGCGAAATGGAGAAGAAACTGGAGAGCGTTCTTCGCGACTTCGAATATCACGCACGCGAAGCCGTCAACGCGATTCAGGATCGCGCCGCCGCGCAGAAGCTCTCGAAAGATGCCGAGCGCCGCATCGCCAAACTACGCCGCGAATTCCGCGAGCAGTTCGACTCGACCGTCGTCGCCCACTCCACCGGCGCCGACAAAGATGATCCGCACGCTCAGCCGCAGGTGGTGAAACATGTGTCCGAGGGCGACACGGTCAAGCTGAAATCAACGGGGCGCACCGCGCGCATCGTCCGCAAGATCAACGATCAGAATTTTGAAGTCGAGATGGGCGCGATGAAAATGAAAATTGCGCGCGACGACATCGCCGAAGTTGTCGTGAGCGCGCAGGCTCGCGCCGCGGAGTCTCCCGTAACGGCGGCGCGTGCCCGCGGCATTTCCGTGTCGCTCGAACACGAAGACTCCACCGCGCCCAGCGAGATCAACGTCATCGGTCAGACCGTCGACCAGGCCAGCCGCGAAGTAGAAAGGTTCGTCGACCGCGCATTTCTCGCTGGACTCCCGCGCGTCCGCGTCGTCCACGGCAGCGGCATGGGCATCCTGCGCAAAGCGCTGCGCCAGTTGCTGCAACAGCATCCCCACGTAGCGTCAGTGGCCGAGGCCCCGCAAAACGAAGGCGGCGGCGGCGCGACGCTGGTCGAGTTGAACGTGTGACGCAATCAATCTGTCATCCTGAGCAAAGCGAAGGACCCCTCCACCGTTGGCACCACTAGAAAAGCTTCAAGGCGTTCTCACGCTGCACCCCGTCGAGCAAATGCCCGTCCGCTGTATCGAAGCGATAAGCACACGTGGGTCCTTCACTTCGTTCAGGATGACAGGACTTGGAGAGTTCCTCGATTTGCGATCAGAAATTTTCGTTCTACTGTTGCTCAGTTGGGAGTTGTCTAACTCGACTTCCATCCCAATCAATCTGTCATCCTGAGCGAAGCGAAGGACCCCTCCACTGTTGGCACCACCAGAAAAGCTTCAAGGCATTCTCACGCCGCACCCCGTCGAGCAAATGCCCGTCCGCTGTATCGAAGCGATAAGCACACGTGGGTCCTTCACTTCGTTCAGGATGACAGGACTTGTAGGGGAGATGTTGACCGAGAGCTATAAGCTAAGACCCACGCCCCCTACCAAAGAATCTTCTTCCAGTTCTCGTCATACAACGCGTCGCGTGCCGCCTTCGCGATGGCTTGTTTGCCGGCCGCGTCCAGATCGTTCGACACCACGTTATCTGCGTTCGCCGGATCGCGAACACTCATCTGCTCGAACCGCCCCGAAAGATGCCGTAATACCGTGCGTACATTCTCGGCCACCTGCCCAAAGCGCGCGCCTTCCAGTGCGTGCAGCACGGTCAGTTCAAGGTACAGCGAAGGAAAGTCCAGCGAACAGCGCTCGCGCCAGATCTTCACTGCGCTGATTTCCTGCTGCCGCCCGGAGTTTCCTACCAGATGGATGTGCTGCGCCAGATCGGTGTGAACCGAGGCTCCCGATTTCTTGTTGAACAATGCCAGGCCCGAACTCCCCTTGTCGCGGCACGCCGGAATCAAATCGACCCAGAGCCCCTTACTTTGCAACTGAATCGATACGTTGTGCGTTCGAGGCCGCAGGTCGTGATCGGTCAGAAACTCGAACAGGTTCCAAAAAACTTTCTTCATGTCCATCCCGGGGATGGGGCTGAGCGCAATCAGCACATCCGCATACGAGCACAGCGTAATGGCAGTGTTCTGCGCGTACGCCCCCGACAGCGTGATTCCCAGCAAATACTGTTTGCCCCACTGCTTGAGCAGCGGGATCACTTCATCGACCGCCCGATGCGAAGGAGAATTAGCATCGGGATCGATGTGATACTTCTCGACAATCGAAGCGGCATATTGCTCGGTGGTCACGGCGGCGTTGGCCCTCTGGAAATCTATCGGCAGAAGCAGCAAAGAGTTGAGGTCGTGTGGCCACGGGCGCATTCGTCCGTCCGGCCAGCGCGAAGCGCGGCCGACCCCGGACAACTCCAGGTATCCCTGGCAATTCTCGGCCTACTCGCCCTCAATACCGTCCCGCTTTTCCTACCTCGTCAACGGGATAAACTCAAATTCCACAGTTTTTCCGCAGGCATATTCGACTGCTATATTCCTTTCAGACTCTTTCTGACCGACAATTCCTCTGGAGAGTTCTGTCTCGAAGCCAACTATGGCCAACCCCGGCGATTTCGCGTACACGGTCAAGCAGCAGGCAGACATCGTCCGCATCATCGGGGATTACATCAAGCTCAAGAAGTCTGGCGGACAAAACTTCGTCGGCCTCTGTCCTTTTCACGGCGAGAAGACGCCCTCGTTTTCCGTACACGCCACGCGGCAGTATTACTACTGCTTCGGCTGCCAGGAGAAGGGCGACGTCTTCAGCTTCATCCAGAAAGTCGAGAACATCACCTTCCCCGAGTCCGTGCGTCTGGTCGCGCAGAAGCTCGGCATCCCTCTGCCCAAGGCTGCGTATTCGACTCCCGGTGAAGCCAAAGAGGCGCGCCTCCGCGGACAGTTGCTCGATGTCCACGAGCGTGCGGTAGCTTTTTTTCGGGAGTGTCTCCGGCGTCCCGATGGTGCACGCGCACGCGAGTATCTAAAGGGCCGCGGACTCGATGACGAAATGATCGCCAAGTTCCGCATCGGCTACGCCCCCGACTCCGGATTCCTCCTGCGCGATCGCCTGAAAGACGAGTTCAGCGAAGAGATCCTCCGCGAAAGCGGCCTGTTCTCGTGGAAGGAAACTTCGAAAGAAGCCCCGAGTCCCGAGCCCCGAGTCCCGAATCAAAAGCCTCAGGGCGGCGGTGTTCCCGGGCAGAGTGCAGAGGTCCTTCGCTTCGCTCAGGATGACAAGAATAGAGTGGAGGGCTCGGGACCCGCGACTCACGACTCGGGACTAACGATGTACTCCAAATTCCGCAACCGCGTCATGTTCCCCATTTCAAGCGAGGCTGGAAAAGTCATCGCCTTCACCGGCCGCACCCTCGCCGCCGACGAAAAGGCCGGACCAAAATACTTGAACTCCCCCGAAACGCCGATCTACTCGAAGGGCAAAGTACTCTTCAACCTCGACCTCGCCAAAGAATGGGTGAAGAAGTTCGATTACGCGATCCTGGTCGAAGGCCAGATGGACTGCATCTCCGTCTACGCCGCCGGATTTCAGAACGTCATCGCCAGCTCCGGCACGGCCTTCACCGAGCTGCAAGCCAAGCTGCTCGGCCGCTTCAGCAAGAACGTCGTCGTGAACTTCGATCCCGACACCGCTGGGGCGAAAGCCGCCGAGCGCACGATCGGCCTGCTGGTGGAAGAAGAATTCAACATCAAAGTTCTTACGCTCGAGCAGGGATTCGATCCCGATCTCTACATCCGCCGCAAAGGCAAAGACGCCTACAGCGAGGCGCTGCGCCACTCGCAAAAATATTTCGATTACCTGATAGAGCGGGCACGCGCGCAGTTCCCGGTGCGCAGCGCCGAAGGCAAACATAAAGCAGTGAATCATTTGCTGCCGCACGTGCAGCGCATACCCAGCCGCATTGTGCGCGACGAGCTGGCGCAGGAGATCGCGCAGAAATTGCAGATCGACTCCGCTGTCCTCCGTCAGGAGTTGCGGCATGCAGCGGCGACGCGAGAAACTTCGGCGGTCAAAGCCCCAGCCGAGGCGCAGGTCACCGACGCGGAAAAGATTCTCATTCGCGCCCTGGCCTCCGCCCGGCAAATCCATTCCGCCGGGGAACACCTCTCCGCCCGCGACGGCGCAGAAGAAGAATTCGATCCCGCCCGTCAAGCCAACTTCGTCCTGCAGAACGAGAGCCTGCACCTCGGCCTCGCCACCGAATCGCTCGCCGAATGTCTGCTCAATGCCGGGCCAGAAGTTGCCGATGTTCTGGAGGTACCAGCCACCGAAGCGGATCGGCGCCTGCTGGCCTTGATCCTGCTAAAGGAGGAAGAAGAACTCACCGCGGAAGTTCTCGAAGCCGCGGTCCGCGCGCTGCGCCGCATTCACTTGCGCCGCCGCCAGGAAGCCGTGCAACAGGAATTGAAGAAGCCAGGGCTATCCACAGACAAAGATCGTCTGCGAGAATTACTAACTGAATTGGAACGAATCAGCCGGGCTCTGCGCGATCCAAGCTTGGCTGACGACGACTCCAGAAACAGGAAAAGTGCTTGAAACAAAATGGCTTTTATAGCCATCTAAATATCTAGGAGAGTTGAAGATAACGGCGGGCATAGGGCTACTCAGGCGGGCAACCGATAGACGGTACAGCACTTATGTGCTAAACTCTATAAGTTTGTGCGAGTGCACAATCCCGCAAGACCCCAGCATCCCACCTTCTTAAAAGGAACTTTACCACACGCTCCTGTGGAGCGGAAACAAAAGCAGTTTGAGGAAACCTCTTGGCTCTTGATGACAAGTTCGACGACATTAAAAAGCTGATCGACACAGGCAAGGAGAAGGGATATCTGACGTATGACCAAGTCAACGATCTCATCCCGCACGATGTGCACTCTCCCGAAGACCTTGACGATCTGCTGACCACGATTGGTACGCAAGGCATCGACGTGCTGGAAGGCCCGAAACTTCCTTCCGCCGCGCTCGACAAAAAATTCGACGAATCCGAGGAAGGCGAGGACGTAGAACTCGACCTCACCCCCGGGGCTCTGGAAAAAACCAATGATCCCGTCCGCATGTATCTGCGCGAGATGGGAACTGTGCCGTTGCTCACGCGCGAAGGCGAAGTTGAAATCGCCAAGCGCATCGAGCGCGGACAAATCCGCGTGCTCAAGGCCCTCTCGCGATCACCCATCGTGATCCGCGAACTGCTGGCCATGGGCGAAGACCTCAAAAAAGGCGTGCGCTCGATCAAGGAAGTCGTGACCTTCGACGAAGAAGAGATCACCGACGAGATCCTGCAGAATCGCCTGAACGAGTTCACCGGCAAAATCGACGACATGGCCAAGCTGTACAAAAAGGCCGCGCTGCTCGAAGAGAAGTATCACGAAGTTTCAAAAACAAAGAAGCCGAAGGATCATCGCCGGGCGCGGCGGAAGCTGGCTCGCGGCATCATTGCCACGTCGCAAGCGGTGCGCAAGCTGGGATTCACCAACGCCGAGCGCAAGCGGCTGATCGAACGCCTCAACAAGACGGTCGACGGCATGCGTTCGCTTGATCGCCAGGCGACGAATCTCGAACGCAAGGCCGACGCCACTCGCAGCGAAGAGCAGAAGAAGGAATACCGGCGGCAGTCGCGTGCGATTCGCGGCGAAGTCGAAAAGCTCGAACTCGAAACCGGCGTGTTGTTCCAGGAGCTCAAGCGCACTCAGCGCGAGATCATCCAGGGCGACATGGACGCGGAGCAGGCCAAGCGCGAGCTGATCGAGGCCAACCTGCGACTCGTCGTTTCCATTGCGAAAAAATACACCAACCGCGGTCTGCAGTTCCTCGACCTGATTCAGGAAGGCAACATCGGTCTGATGAAGGCCGTCGACAAATTCGAATACCGCCGTGGCTACAAGTTTTCGACGTATGCCACGTGGTGGATTCGGCAGGCCATCACCCGCGCGATCGCCGACCAGGCCCGTACGATCCGCATCCCGGTACACATGATCGAAACGATCAACAAGCTGATCCGCACCTCGCGTCAGCTTGTGCAGGAACTGGGACGCGAACCGACGAGCGAAGAGATCGCCAAGCGCATGGACATACCGGTCGCGAAAGTCCGGAAAGTTCTGAAGATCGCACAGGAGCCGATCTCTCTCGAAACGCCGATTGGCGAAGAGGAAGATTCGCATCTGGGAGACTTCATCGAAGACCGCGCAGTGGTTTCACCGGCGGAAGCGGTGATCAACGTGAACCTGAAGGACCAGACGGGACAGGTCCTGCGCACGCTGACTCCACGCGAAGAAAAAGTCATCAAGATGCGCTTCGGCCTTGAAGACGGCAGCGAGCACACGCTGGAAGAAGTGGGGCAGAGCTTCGCAGTCACTCGCGAACGCATCCGCCAGATCGAAGCCAAAGCGCTGCGCAAGCTGCGCCATCCATCAAGGTCGCGAAAGCTGCGCGCGTTTATGGATGGGGTCAGAGACTAGAACGTTAGCCACGGATTTGCACGGATCTTCACGGATTTCTTGGGGCACGGCTTCGGCCGTGCCTTTTGTTTTGGCACGATTTCGACTAGAATAAACTATACAGTTCACTGTCCCGAACTGGAGAGTTGCCTATGTTGCGCAATGCCAAAAGCAACGATATCGTAGTTTCTGCGTTGCACGCTCGGACCAATTTCGGAAGACTGCTGCGCCGGGTGGCGGAGGAACGCCGTTCGCTTGTTATCGAAAAGCGTGGCACCCCCAAGGCCGTGCTGTTGAGTATTCGAGACTATGTCCGCCTTGCCGCGCCCGAGCCGGAAGTGCTTCGAGCCATTGGTGAAGAGTCGCGCCGCAAGGGCACGCACCGCATCAGCTCTCGCCAGATCGACGCAGTGATCAAAGCCTCTCGCGCTCGTAATTCGAAGGGATGATGATTCCGCTCCGACTCGTTCTTGATACGAATGTGATCGTGTCGGCAGCACTGAAGCCGGATGGATTGCAGCGCACGGTACTCCTGCTCGCCATGACGAAGCCTGCCCGGCTCTATGTCAGCCGGGACGTTGTCGCGGAGTATCGAGAAGTCCTGGCACGTCGGGAATTCAGAATCCGCAAAGGCCTCCGTCAACAATTCCTGCAACTGATGAAGAACCGTGCTTGGCTGGTTCATCCTGCGCATGCGCTGCAGGTTGCCAAGGATCCCGGCGATGACAAGTTTCTGGAATGCGCCGATGCGGCCCGCGCCGACTATCTGATCACCGGCAACGTGCGGCATTTTCCCAAGTTCTGGAAGACAACAAAAATAATCACATCCAGAGAATTCGTGAGCTTGGTCGCACCGCACCTGATTGCGCCCGGATAGGAGTGCGCACGAGCCACCCGTCAACGTTGGGTGCATCGGCGTCCGAGAGTTCAAAACATTAAGGGTGGGCCAACCCGCCGTTCATGGACGGGATAAACGACTACCCATCAGCATTTGTCATTCCGAAGCGGGCTGAAAGCGCGGTGAGGAACCTGCTTCACGCATAGGGCACGGCTTCGGCCGTGCCTTTTTTCTGGCACCCGACTTGTCACTGCGGACATTCAATCCGGGGGCCGCACGACTCGGAGCTTACGCTCCGTTGCGACAACGAAACAGCCAGTCCAGCGGCTGACGTCCTCCTTCTGGAATACTTCCTGAACGCGCCCGATGAGGCTCTGACGATCGGGTGAGCGCAGACGGACCAGGAGGATGCCGCAGTGCGTACCGGGGAGGAATCGGCGAAGGTCTGAGAAATCCAAGTCCTACGTGATCAGGAATCGTTTATCTCGCTGCGCGGCTTCCCAAACCTCACGGTCGCTACTGCCGCTCAGATTCTCCTCCGCAACTGTATGAACGTCGTGCTGGAGATTCGACAGGATTACGGCCAGACTCACCGGAAGGTTCTCGTCGAATTTGATCTTCATCAGAAGTGTGGAGTGGCTGGTACGGGCAGGTCTTCTTCTGCGGACGCGGCCGCGAACGCAATCGCCGCCTGCACGTGTTCCGCTGTCAGGGCGGGAAAATCGGCGAGGATCTCTTCGACCGAGTCTCCGGCGGCCAGGCTTGCCAAAACCGTGCGAAGCGTGACCCGGGTTCCCCGGAACACCGGTTCTCCGCCGCAGATCTGCGGATCCCTCACGATCTTGTCTTCGTGTTTCATCCCGGACGCTCCGGACGATCATATCATTGGGCGTACCATAGGCTTTGAGGATTCGGTCCCACCCTTCGCAAACAAACGCAGTGGATGGGGCCACCCTCAGTGGGGATAGTGCGAACGAATTCACCAACAGACATAGGGCGGGCCACCCGCGAGTATGTTTAGCTCGCGCCAGATTAATCGAATCATTTAAGACCGTGCGGAGAAACCAAAGGGCGCCGCGCAACTCCTGAGGCGGCAGCATTGAATGCATCGGTGCCCCCCCTTCGCCAAGACCGCGAAGGACGGCACCCCTCAGTAGTAATAGCGCGAACGAGTTCAAGAACAGATATAGGGCGGGCTATCCGCCCGGCACAAGAATGAAGAATACTCCGACAAGTGCCGATAGAGCATTTGATCGAATCATTCCAGGTTCGACAAAAGTGCCCTATGAAATACAAAGTTCGACTCCGGCTGCTCATGAGCTTTGCCCTTGCAATGTTGGTCGGATGCGGGGGGCGTTCGACTCCCATCACTCCCAGCCAATCGAATCCCGCGCCGCTCTCGGCCGCTGATGTCAACCTCATCTTTGTCGTCAGTCCCGATTTGCAATATCAGGCCCGCGGAGACTTGGATCCGAAAACGGCGAACCTGACCGCCCAGGGACTTCAGAGGACTCTGCTACTGGCCCCGTATCTGCAACGGGAGGTTCTGGGTGGCGATATCGTAACCGCCATCTATGCGCTCGAGCCGATGACTCATCTGCAAACGGCGAGTCACTATCCCGATATGGCCGCGCTTGAGACTGTACAGCAGTTTGCGATGATCAATCAGTTCAGCATGCTAAGCCCCATCGCGAACGTGACTCCGACCGTCGGCAACAATTTTCCCATCAACGTGTCTTACGCGCCGGGAGCCTTACCAATCGGAGTGGCGACACCATCATCTTTGTATCCCTGCCCGGCCTGTCAAGGGCTGGAATTCAACGATCCCGCCAGCAACAATCTGAGCCTGTTGAGCGGGATAGTCAGCGCCGGTCTGCCCGGCTTCTACGTGATTTCGGCGCCATGGGAGACCACCCAGAATCTCTTGGCGAGTTTCAACACCGCGAGGGAATATAGTCTGGCGATCCCGGCGAGCTATCAGGATCCCAACAATATCTACGCCATCTCGATCGCGCCATCGGGAACCGCGACACTCTCAACCTATAACAGCAACCTGAAGCCACCCACCACCTACCCGGTTCTCGATCCTGGGCCGGTTACCCCCTCGGCATGTGAGTACTCGTACTTCACCGCGACCGCGACTCAGCCTCCATCAACGATCAACAGGAACGAAACGCTTTACTTCATCCGGCATGCAAACGCCCACCCCTCCAATGTTTTCTCGAACGGCAACTATGTAGCGGCGGGGCAGTGGCGCGCTCTGGCTCTTGGCAACGCAATTTCTACAGCACTCAAGGGGAGACCCCAGCCGAGCCACGTATACTCGCTCGATCCAGCCCAGGTAACCCCTGATGCCGGACTAACCGCCGCAGGGCCGACCTCCTTCTCGCACAACACGCTTGCCTTGACGGCCGAACCGTATGCCATCGCCAAAAATCTCCCATATTCCCTCGTATCGACGTTCCTGCTGACTGACACGAACGGACCCCAGGAAGCCAGCGACTATTTCTTTCAAAACGGTCAGTTCACCGATCAGACCATCCTTGTTGCGTGGGAGCACACCAACATCCCCGAGATAGTCACTGCGCTGCTTCAAAGCTACGGTACAGTCATCAGCAATCCAGCCATCACAACTGCAAACCCCCTGAAATGGGATCAAAACGACTACGACTCCATCTGGACCGTGACGATCGATGCGAACGGCGACCTGACGGCCAACAACTCGCTTTGCGAAGGAATTGACTCGAACAATCTACCGGCCACTGCACCGGAGTTTTAACCGTCACCAGCGAACGGGATGCAACCACACTCGCGAGAAAGAGAACATCGCATGCAGCAAATATAGCGCCGCACATTTCTTGAGATGGCAAGCTTGGCTAGCGCTGGCCTCCTCGGCGGAAGCGGCGTGCCCAACGGGATCGCCGGATCAGATAACCTCCGGTACTTGTTTTCTCCGACGTGCATTTTCAGCCATTGATCGCGCCACTTCCGCCAAATCCGGCAAGCGCTGCAACGATGGCGGCTAACGTGTCGCTGGTTTCCGAACTCGATGCGGCGGATACCCCCCAGTGGCCGTCGATTTTTCAGGGGCTCGCGACCCGTTCACGGGCGGGATAAGCGACTACCCATCAGCATTGTCATTCCGAGCCGCGCTGAAAGCGCGGTGAGGAACCTGCTCCTCGCTTGGGGCACGGCTTCGGCCGTGCCTTTTTTTTGTGCGCAGACCCGTGCCGTGTTCCCGAAATCGGGATACAGTCTCAAGAATATTCGATGTTGCACCCATGTGGCGGGCGTAGAACCCATACAATTAGCGCGTGGCGACCAGCGTTTAGGAGGGTATTACCAGTGGGTACTGGACGACGTTCGCCAAACGGTCGAGTGGTTTTGCAGCCACTAGGGTTCGACTCCCTTGCCCTCCTCGGGTCACTCGACACCAAAGTTCCCTTGACAATACTCGTGATCGATCTATCATAGTAAGTGTTTGGCGAACGTCGTCTAGTATCTGAAAGCCCCGAGTGACTCTCGGGGCTTTCGCTTTTTGCGCTTGAGGTGCTCACCCTTCGAAAGCCGCGAAGGGTCGGGCAGCCCGCCACCCTCAGTGGGGATAGTGCGAACGAGTTTACGAACAGATTTGGGGGTCCACCCCACCAGGACTATACTTCCTCCGATTCCCAGTCGTGCCCAAGAGGTAGTCGATGAGCCACCAGCACGGGTTCTCAAAATTCTGGCTTGCTATGTTCGCTGGCATGCTCATGCTCAGCATGCTCGGCGGGTGCGAGCGGCATCGGATGGCTCCTGCACCGTCATCCCCGCCGGTCATCGCCCAATCCTCGAACGCACAACCGATGGTGTGGACCGAAGTATTCACCCCGTCTCCCGCAGCAGAAATCACCGCAGTTGGAAATGCTTTCTGGGTCTGCGGAGCCGACGAGATGATCGCGTCGTCATCTGATGGCGGGAATACCTGGAGTTTGAAACATCAAACCCGTGGCGGCGCGGTCCTCTTAAACATTGCTTTCGTGAATGACAAGATCGGCCACGCCGCTGGAAAAAACGGTGTCCTGCTTTCGACAACGGATGGTGGCAAGACATGGAAGTCCCACACGATCGTTGCTGACCCTCACAAGAGCACCGATATTCTGGATTTTTCTTTCGCAGACGCAGACAACGGTATCGCCATCGTTGGGGACAGAGGCGACATCAGTCGTTCTTCCCCCGGGTACTTTGCATCCCCTCTGAACGCGCCCGTCGAGCTGACCCATGACGGAGGAGAACATTGGCAAGAAGTCTCACCCTTTGGTCCCGCCGATCCCCCACCTTTCAGTCGAGTTCAGGCGATCGCTGCGCTCGATTCTTCGCACTATTTGATGATCCTCAACCATCCCCAAGTTGAAGATGCATTTGTTATCACCTCAGATGGCGGCAGAACCTGGAAGGTGATCCACCAGCGAGATGACGAGACAAACCGCGACTCCGCAAAACAGGTTTTTGTTCACGATGGCGAGTATTGGGCGTTCGGCACACAACTGTTGAATCGCCAAAGTCGCGGCGGCTACACCGCAGGGATGACACGCCATTCCAAAGATGGAGAGACTTGGCTGGCCGGGACAAGTTCGGATAGAGATAGCGGCGTCTGCAACCCGGAAGGCTGCTATCTGTGGGATGGCGCTGTGGAATCTTTGTATGACGCGACAGGACACTTTTGGAATTTCCCGCAGGATGGTTCCCTGAGTGCCAAATGGGCTATTGCAGGAGATCGGGTGTGTACGATTGGTGCGATTGTTCAATGCGCGCCTGCGGTCAGCGTTGAGAAGCCGCAGTCGAGACTCCAATATCCACCTCACGCTCCAGGACAGCCTTTTAAAGTAACTAATCTTCCATTCGCCCCCGATTGTGCGACTTGTGGTGTGAAAGTGATTCGCCTTGATCCTGGAACAAACTGGCAAGGACGAGTGGCGGTCACCTTCACCGTCGATCAGGACGGAGCGGTCACAGATTTATCTGAGGACGGCGCCCCGGAGGGCCCACTTGGCGCGCTGATCGAAGATCAGGTCCAGCACTGGCGGTTCAAGCCAACGACAGCAGGCGCGACGACAGAGCCAAGACACATTCCCATCGACGTGAAATGCATCGACGCTGCAGACGTGCCGACTATGGATGGCTGTCAGTTACTTCCGGGGAAGTAGGCGAGCGGTAATTGAGGGCATCGCTATCCACCCTTCGCAAAAAACGAAGGATGGGGCTCCTTAGTGTGAATGGTGCAAACGACTTCAAGAACCGATATGGGCGGGCACCCGATCCCGCTTCGCAAACTGCGACATCCTTCGCACTGGGCCGAAGCTACGGACGTTTGTGAAATGGAGCTCATAAACTAAGCCTCAGCATTGTCATTCCGAACCGCGCTGAAAGCGCGGTGAGGAACCTGCTTCTCGCTTTGGCACGACGGAGACCGTCCACCCATGGCTTTCGGGAAATTGGAGAAATCTTGTCAAGCCCTTAAACACGGGCGTTTTCGTCTATCTCCCTGATTCGCATCGAAATATAAAGTCGGAAACTTTGCCGGTCGGCCCCCTCCAATTTGATATTCTGGATATATAGAGTAAAAACAGCGGCGCACGCCTCTTTAGGCATGCGCCGTTCGTATTTTTGGTGGCGAGTGGACTGAACAATTTGTACTAGGAACAGGCAAATGAAAAAACGAAAGCGACTCATCAGTGATAAAAAACTTCGCGGAGAGTGGGCGGAGCTGTGTTTTATGGTGCGCGCGGCTGAGTATGGATTACAGATCAGCAAGCCTTGGGGAGAGATGCGGTCCTACGACTTCGTTCTCGGCCGGCCCGGCCACTTCGTCGCCGTTCAGGTCAAGTCGACGATCTGCGAGGTCGGTAACGGATATGACTGCACCGTCCGCGGCGGACACGTCAGCTATCCACCCGGCTCATTTGATTTTCTCGCAGCGTATTGCGCGCTGGAGGACACTTGGTACATCATCCCCGAGGCTGAAATCAAGGGCAGGACTTCCGTCACCTTGTTTCCCAAAGGCCCAACGCCTTATGCCAAATTCGAAGACTACAAAGAAGCGTGGCACCAGTTAAAGCCCGGGTCCGACGCAGCGAAAAAGATCGACCGCATCCACGCATGTGCCGAAGAACTTCCCGCAGAGGAGTTGCCCGTGTTCTGGGTCGAAGTCGCCGAGACTGTGCGTAATCCGTAACCGAGCCCCAATATTTTCGTCATCCTGAGCGCAGCGAAGGATCCGTGCAATTTGCTCGCCAGCAGAGTACATGGGTTCTTCGCTGCGCTCAGAATGACACGCATCTCGAAGCGCATCCATCTGCGCAACGTTGCTTGACTCTATACTCTGGTATATGGTTGAAAATGGCGTATGCGAATTGGAGAACTCGCCAGTCAGGCTGGCGTGAACATACAGTCGGTGCGGTTTTATGAGCGGCGGCGGATTTTGCGGCAGCCCGTGCGGACGGCGTCGGGGTACCGCGTTTATTCGAAGAGCGATGTGGACGACATCTGCTTCATCAAGCAGTGTCAGGAGCTGGGATTCACGCTGAAGGAGATTCAGCCGCTGCTGAATTTGCATCGGGCGGCGGCGCGGCTGACGGCGTCGGGAGTGCGGCGTCCGGCGGAGTTTCGCGACATTGCGCAGTTGGCGCGGGTGAAGCTCGCGCAGATCGACGAGAAAATGCGCGCGCTGAAATCGATGCGGCTGCGGCTGCTGGCGATGGTGGACGGGATCGAGACTGTGAGTTCGGTGGGATGTCCGGGGAACGCGGTGGCGCGCAGGGGTAGAGACGCTTAAGGGCAGCGTAGAAATTCCCTGCCCGGCCTCACCGACGTACTTGCTGCGAGGGATTCTTCGACTGCGTGCGTCGACTCGCTTGGTGAGGCGACGCCCTTCGTTCAGAATGACAGTGTTATTTGATCCACAATTCTCTTCTCTCTTCTCCCGTCTTTCTTCTTTCTTGCTGCTTCCCACTTGACTCTATACCTAGGTACAGGCTGCAGACTCTGGGCATTCCGCGCGGCGAATGGCGCGGGACAGGAGATCGCGGTGAACGGTACAGCGATGTCGGTGAAGAGCAGTCGTCAGGGGTGGATGTTTTTGCTGGTGGGACTCGCGGCGCTGAGCCTGATATTCGTGTGGCGCGGGGCGGGGCGGATGATGAGCATGCAGACGCGCGCGGCCGGCGACGCGGAATTCGCGCAACTAAAGGCGGGGGCAGAGGCGAGGATCGTCGTCGAGGTGACGGAGGCGGCGCAGTCCGAAGCGAACGAAGGAAAGATTCGCGGCAAGCTTCTGGAGAAGCAGGATGAGACGCACTACACGCGCACGGCGAGCACAGCCGATGTTGTGTGGGACAACGACACGAAGATAGTGATGGGGAAGTCTGAGGATATTCGCGTGGGCGCGATTGTGCATGTGACGGGCAAAGTGGGAGCGGATCATCGCGTGATGGCGGGGCAGATCGTCATCCTGAGTGGATATGTGCAGGTGAAGTAGGTCGATGATCGTTTATCTCATCGGCAGCGTTGCGGGACGCGTGGCGACGGTGCTTTGCGTTGTGGTTATCGTATTGCCTTACTTGCTGCGGCGGAATCGGTTGAGCCGCGGGCTCGGGCTGGCACAGGAACATGCAACTCCGTACTTGCGACGGTTGTGGCCACATTTCTGGATCGGGTATGCGATTCTCGCGCTGTCGGTCGTGCATGCCGGAACGGTGATGGGCGGGATGCGGCGCGCAAATGTGGCCGGAATCTGGGCGGCGACTGCGGCGTTCTTTCTGCTGTTGTTGGAGATGGTGTTGGGCTTGACGTTGAAGGATGATCGGCTCGCTGAGCGGCGTCCATTGCGTCGGATTCATTTTTGGACGATGACGGTATTTTTGGCGGCGCTGGGGCTGCATTTGTGGTGGAACGGGTAAGTGATTGAGGACGCTTGGATATAAGATTTGCGGTAGAAATTAATTCTTAGTTTTCCTCGGTCTTCCACAGGGAAGTCTCGTCGTCCACAGTTTCTGCACAACGAGGAAAGGTTTTTGTGTTGCGAGCCGCAACAAAGTGAATAAGAGTGGGTTCAGCGAAACGTGAGAGTTCCTGAGCTCGCCGAATGATTGCGGCAGAGCCAGCGGCAGCCGGTGATTCTCGAGGGTGAATTGCCGGGGGACATTCCAGAAATGCGCGAAAGCGCGAACTGGTTGCCCGGGCGTTTGCGGCCTCCTCCCCTTGTTTTGCTCTTCGGAGCGGACAGGGCCGCTGGCCACCGCAGCGGTTGCGGATTTGTGATGCAGGGTGATTGATCTGAGATTTTGATCTTGAGATCATTGATCTTGAAATCATGATCGGCAACTGGCTTTGGCAAATGCGGCACTCCTTTCGAGCGCTGTCGGGCTGAAGCGGTCGTTCCACCGCGCAGCGGTGACAAAGGCAAGCAGGAAACCACGTAAAACGATGCGGCTGGGGTGGCTGGCCCCGAGCCGCATTCGAATTTTTGGGGCAATTTTTGGGGCAGATTCTTTTGCCGCGGATTTACGCGGATCGGCGCGGATAGAGCTCTGAAGAATTCTAGAATTCTTATGCTCCCGGTTTTCTACCAGTGTCCACAGCATATCCGTAGCTTCTGCACAGAATACTTTGGCGGCTTCGTGATTCGTTCGCTGCGCTGAGAAGTACGATCATGCGGTCGCTTGTGATCCAACCGAGCAAGCGCCCATCAATTTCATGTTTCGCTTTTTATTCGTTTGCAGCATAATTGGTGCAGACTGGGGAGATCCACAGACCGATGGCAACTACTGATTACAGCATCAGCACACTTCCGGCGAATGTAGAGGCGGAGCGGTCGATACTGGGCGCGATTCTGCTGGACAACTTTGCTTACAACCAGGCGGCGGAGCATTTGCGGATCGAGGATTTTTCTCTCGATTCGCACCGGCGGATTTATTCGCGGATGGTCGATCTGGCCGAGTCCTCTCGGCCGATCGACATGATCACGCTGATCGAGGAACTCGATCGGAACAAGGATCTGCAGCCGATTGGCGATGTGGCGTATGTGTCGAGCCTGGTGGACGGAGTTCCGGACCGGCCGAGCATTGAGCACTATGTCAAGATCGTGCGCGACAAGGCGCTGCTACGCGGGCTGATTTCGGCGGCCAGCACCGCGATTGCGCGGGCAAGCGATCAGTCGGATTTGGCGGAAGATGTTTTGAGCGACGCCGAGGCTGCGATTTTTCAGTTGTCGGAAAAGCGCATTGGGCGCGGGTTCATGGGCGTGCAGGAAATCGTCCGGGAATCGTTTGGGTCGGTCGATGCGCTGCTGCAGCGCGGGCAACGCATTACGGGGTTGGCGACGCACTATACGGACCTGGATGAGATGACTTCGGGGTTGCAGCGGAGCGATCTGGTGATCATTGCGGCGCGGCCGTCGATGGGCAAGACGGCGTTCGTAATGAACATTGCGGAGAACGCGGCGATCGAAGATCAGCAGGTGGTGGGAGTGTTCTCGCTGGAAATGTCGCGCGAGGCACTGTTGATGAGGTTGCTATGTTCGCAAGCTCGCGTCGATGCGCACAAGATGCGTACCGGATCGCTGTGGCAGGACGACACGAAGAAAGTTGTGCGGGCGATGGAGCAGCTGGCGCACGCTCCGATTTTCATCGACGACACGCCGGGAATTTCGTTGAGCGAGATGCGGGCGAAGGCGCGGCGGCTGAAGCAGGCGCAGGGGAAGTTGGATTTGATCATCGTGGACTACTTGCAGTTGATGTCTGGGGGCGGGAAGAGATTTGAGAATCGGACGCAGGAAGTGTCGGCGATTTCGCGCGGGCTGAAGGCGCTGGCAAAGGAATTGTCGGTGCCGGTGATTGCGCTCTCGCAGTTGAGCCGCGCGCCGGAGAGTCGTGGAGGAGATCATCGTCCGCAACTGGCGGACTTGCGCGAGTCGGGATCGATTGAGCAGGATGCCGACTTAGTCATGTTTATTTTTCGCGAAGAAGTTTACAAACAGGATGATCCGGACTTGCAGGGGAAAGCGGAGATCATTATCTCGAAGCAGCGAAACGGGCCGATCGGCAAGGTGAAGATGGCGTTTCTGAAAAGCTGCACGCGGTTTGAGTCGTTGGCGGAGGGCGGGATGAGCGACGACGAGTAGTAAATTCCCTTACAAGCCTTGGAAGCGGGATCGGACATGTCTTTGCTGGGAGGAACAGTGATCGCAGCGCGAGTGGCACGATTGCGAATCCACCACTAGCTGGTTAGACGTGTGAGACGATGAGCAATCCGCCTGCAATTGTGATGGCGTCTTCTGCGATCGCCACAACCAGGTCCGGCAGGTGTGCTTTGAACACTAGCGCGCGACGGATATGATATCCGGCGAACGCCCCAGCGATCGCCCCTATGGAGGCGATTGCCCCCGCCAAAGACACTGATACCCCAGCACCAGTAGCAAGGGCCAGACCACTTGCTCCTCCGAGGACAATCCGCGCGATCAGTCCCACAGGTGCTGTACGCGCCGGGGTATTCGGGAGCTTGTCTGCGACCAACTCGACAATGGCCAGCAGCGTGAACACGATTAGCGTAGACCGATGATCAATAAAGGCGAACTTCGTTCCGGCGAAGTGCAACCAGCCGAGATGCGCCGCCCAACAAACGAGTGCAGGAGCTGTCAGGGAGCGTAACCCATCTACAAAACCAAGCAGAAAAGATAGCAGGAATGTCATTGTCGACGCCCTCGCAGTATCTGAGGTTGGACCCTCGCTAATGATAGCTGAGACCCGGCGTTGCCGTGCCGGGCTCTCACGTTGCGCCGCTTTGCGGCTCGTGATCGAAATATGTTGTGGCCTTGCCCCGGCGCCAGGCGTCAGCTAACCACAGGGGCTAAAGCCCGGATCAATTTTTGCGTCATTTACGCGGCCCTTAAAGGGCGGCTCTTCCACGGTGCCCCACAGATTTCGCGCGGGGTAAAGAGTCTCACGCACACTCTCGAGGCCGCGCCCTTTCAAGAAACAAAGCAAGGGCCGGAGCTTTTCTGCAACCACATGCGCGGAGGGCTGCATCCTTTCGCTGATCCGCGGCTTAGCGAGTCATCCTCCGGAGTCATTGTTCGCGGACTGACGTTGCGCCCGAGAGAAGGCGACCCTCAGGCGCTGAAGCGCGGCGTTGGTTGGGAGGCTCTAACGGCACGAGTTGAACTCGTGCCCTTCCCGAACCCGGACATTGCCGAGCCCGCGCTCTCTCGACGCGTGCCTTCCCCAGCCCTCTTGTTCCCCCCAAAAATATCGAAGCCGGGCGTTGTTCGGGAACTGCGGAGTTTGTGAGCGTCGGGCTACAGGAAATGCCTTAGGGAGGGTGGATAAGTGCTGTAGGAAGTTAGGTTTGGAAAGAGTGACTGGGGACACCCTTCTCCTGTGGAAAAGCTTGTGGAATTGAAAACCCATTTCAAAATTCCTTCGGGCAAAGACCGGCCGGTTGGTTGTCGGGGGATGCATTTCGGACCTTTAAGCCCATGAATAGTAACCAGTTAGGCAATTCACGAGACATTAACATGAGCTTACGGCGCGAGGAGCGAGGTCTGTCCCTATTTTGAGATTTGCACATTTTGCGTTCTAGGACTTTCGATTTTTGGGCGATTTTAGGGGGTTTTGTGGACCCGTCGGGGGCCGTTGCTGCGCGAAATTATGAATCTGGGGAATTGTTTTATTGAATCGGATTGCGCGGGGTTTTGCAGCCGATTCGCAGATTCTCTCGGTCTGGCGGAGAGCTAAATTCGTTCACCACGGGGGACACGGGGGATCACAGGGGAAACCTGGGATTCGGTTCGTGCGAATCGGCTATCTCAAAGTGCATTCCTTATCCCTCATCCCACAGTCATCACGGCGCGCAGAACATTCCTCGTGGTCCGAGAGACGTTGCGGGCAACGTCGCTCCGGATGATTAGTTGCTGCTTTCGCCGACTTTCAAGACGGCGAGGAAGGCTTCCTGGGGGATGTCGACGCGGCCGATTCGCTTCATGCGCTTTTTGCCTTCTTTTTGTTTCTCGAGAAGTTTGCGCTTGCGGGAGATGTCGCCGCCGTAGCATTTGGCGATGACGTTTTTGCGCATGGCGTGAACGGTTTCGCGGGCAATGATCTTGGCGCCGATGGAGGCCTGGATGGGAACTTCAAACATCTGGCGAGGGATAAGTTCGCGCATTTTCGAAACGAGAGCCTTGCCGCGTTCGTAGGCGAAGTCGCGGTGCACGATGATGGAAAGCGCGTCGACGGGTTCACCGGCGACGAGGATGTCGAGCTTGACCATGGGCGATTCCCAGTAGTCGGCGAGATGGTAGTCGAGCGAGGCGTATCCGCGGGACACGGATTTGAGGCGGTCGTAAAAGTCGAGAACAATTTCGTTCAGCGGCAATTCGTAATGGAGCATGACGCGCGAGGAGCTGACATATTCGAAGGTCTTCTGCTTGCCGCGCTTCTCTTCGACGAGGGCGAGAATTCCGCCGACGTATTCTTCGTTGGTGAGAATGGTGGCGAGGATGACGGGCTCTTCAATCTTTTCGATTTCGCTGGGATCGAGCCAGCGCGACGGGTTGTCGATCTCGACCATCGTGCCGTCGGTTTTATAAATCTTGTAGCGGACGCCGGGCGCGGTGGTGATGAGGTCGAGGCCGAATTCGCGCTCGAGGCGCTCCTGAATGATCTCCATGTGGAGCAGGCCGAGGAATCCGCAGCGGAATCCGAAGCCGAGAGCGACGGAACTTTCGGGCTCGAAGAAAAATGAAGAATCGTTGAGGCGAAGTTTTTCGAGGGCTTCGCGGAGTTGCGTGTGGGCGTGCGCGTCGATGGTGTAGAGCCCGGCGAAGACCATGGGCTTGATTTCCTCGAAGCCGGGCAGAGCCTCGAGGGCGGGATGGGCGTCGTGGGTGATGGTGTCGCCGATTTTGGTGTCGGCTACATTCTTGATGTTGGCGATGATGAATCCGACTTCGCCGGCCACGAGTTGATCGATTTCTACGGGCTTGGGCGTGAGCACGCCGAGAGTTTCCGCATCGAAAGTCGTGCCGTTCCACCAGAGGCGAATGCGATCGCCTTTTTTCAGCGTACCTTGAAACACGCGGGTGAGGACGATGACACCGCGGTAGGCGTCAAACCAGGAGTCGAAAACGAGCGCCTGGAGCCGGTTGTCGGGCGATCCCTTGGGCGGAGGGACGCGCTTCACGATGGCTTCGAGAACGTCGGGGACACCTTGTCCGGTCTTGGCGCTGATGAGGACGGCGTCGGTGGCGTCGAGGCCGACAGCGCCTTCGATCATTTCCTTGGTGCGCGGGATGTCGGCGGACTGCAAGTCGATCTTGTTGATGACGGGAATGATTTCGAGGCCGTGATTGATGGCGAGATAGGAGTTGGCGAGGGTCTGGGCTTCGACTCCCTGGGAGGCGTCGACGACGAGGAGCGCGCCTTCGCAGGAGGCGAGAGAGCGCGAGACTTCGTAGGAAAAATCCACGTGGCCGGGCGTGTCGATCAGGTTGAGTTGGTAAGTCTGGCCGTCGTGGGCGGTGTACATCATGCGAACGGCGTGAGCTTTGATGGTGATGCCGCGTTCGCGTTCGAGGTCCATGGAGTCGAGGACCTGGGCCTGCATTTCGCGCGCGGTGAGGGATCCGGTGAGTTCGAGCAGGCGGTCGGCGAGCGTGGATTTACCGTGGTCGATGTGCGCGATGATCGCGAAATTGCGGATGTGCTGGGAATCCATGATGAAAAGCGGCGAATAACGATTTTAGCAGGTAGGGCGGATGCGGTTTCGAGTGAGGACTAGTGCAAGAATCTTTTATCGCAAAGGTCGCGAAGAAAACATCGCAAAGTTCGCAAAGAGAGGGGCGCGAACCCCGGAGCGCCTTTCCCTTTCCGACGCGAGTTGCGGGGGTCCTTGCCCTGCAGTTCTTTCTTGTTTACCCTCATGTGCCTAGCTGGGATGGGGAGGAATTATGCGGAGTGCGTTCGCTCTCGTGGTGATCACTTGCTGCTCGTTGGCTGCGGCGCAGAGTCTTTCGCCGGCGGTGCAGGCGTTTGTGAAGGTCAACGCGCCGGTTGTGGCTCTGACGCATGTGCGCGTGATTGATGGGACGGGGGCGGCAGCGCGCGAGGATCAGACGATCATCGTTAGTAAGGGGAAGATTGAATCGGTGGGTGACGCGTCGTCGGCGAAGGTTCCGCCGGATGCGCAGGTGCTGGATTTGCGCGGATACAGCGCGATCCCCGGGCTGGTGGGAATGCACGATCACCTGTTTTATCCGATGGGCAATGGAATTTTCGGGGAGATGGGGTACAGCTTTCCGCGGCTGTATCTGGCGGGCGGCGTAACTACGATTCGCACTACCGGGTCGCTCGAACCTTACACCGATCTTGAACTCAAGAAGGAGATTGACGCGGGAAAAACTCCGGGGCCGAAGGTGCATGTGACCGGGCCGTACTTGGAGGGCGCGGGCTCGTGGGCGCTGCAGATGCATCAACTCAGCGGGCCGGAAGATGCGACGAAGACGGTGAATTTCTGGCTTGACCAGGGCGTGGACAATTTCAAGGCGTACATGTTCATCACGCGGGCGGAGCTGGGCGCGGCGATTGTGGCGGCGCATAAGCGTGGAGCGAAGGTGACGGGACATTTGTGCTCGGTCGGATTTAGGGAAGCGGCCGACCTGGGCATTGACGATCTGGAGCACGGGTTTTTTGTGGACACGGAGTTTCTGCCGGGGAAGAAGCCGGATGTGTGTCCCGAGAAATCGGAGGATCCGGAGTTGCTGGCGAAGCTCGATCCAAACTCAGGGCCTTTGCACGACACGATTGCGTATTTGATTCAGCATCATGTGGCAATGACTTCGACGCTGCCGGTGTTTGAGATGGGGAGTTTTCCGGGGCGTCCGACGATGCAGAAGCGCTTGCTCGATGCGCTGTCGCCGGATGCGCGGAGTGCGGTGCTGGGAAATCGAGTGCGCTACAGCGATGACGGTCTTCTTCGACAGAGGTATGGGACCGATGTTTCACCTTGGCCGGCGGCGTTCAAGAAAGAAGAGCAGTTCGAGTATGCGTTTTCGAAGGCTGGCGGATTGTTGCTGGCGGGGCTCGATCCGACGGGAATGGGCGGAGTGATTGCGGGATTCGGCGATCAACGCGAGGTGGAGTTGCTGGTGGAAGCGGGATTCACGCCGGTGGAGGCGATCCACATTGCGACGTTCAACGGCGCGCAGTATCTGGGAGAGTTGGATCGGATTGGAACGATTGCGGCGGGGAAGCAGGCGGATCTGGTGGTGATCAAGGGCGATCCGTCGAAGAAGATTGAGGATATTGAAAACGTGGAGACCGTGTTTAAAGACGGCATTGGGTATGACTCGGCGAAGTTGATTGAGTCGGTGCGGGGAGTAGTGGGGAGCCGGTAGGGCAGTACTCAGTACCTGGTACTCAGTACCCAGTGGGTAACCAGTAAGACGCCTGACGAACCTTCGGTAGAATCTACGTTCCTATGCTTGTTCTTGCTTCGGCTTCGCCGCGACGTCAGGAGCTTTTGCGCAATGCGGGAATTTCGTTTGTGATGCAGGCGGCGGATATCGATGAGAATCCGCTGGCGGGTGAGTCGGCGCGAGTGTGTGCCGAGCGGCTGGCGCGGGAGAAGGCGCTGGCGGTATGGAGAACGAGGCCTGCGGATGTGGCGTTGGGGGCGGACACAATTGTTGTCGTGGATGGAGCGATGCTCGGCAAGCCCGTCGACGGCGGAGATGCGGCGCGGATGCTGCGGATGCTCTCCGGGCGGGTGCATGAGGTGATCACGGGCGTTTGCATTGTAGGAGCAGTGATCAGTGATCAGTGGTCAGTGGCCAGTCAGACCTCAATCGACCTTACTTCCGAAGTACTGAGAACTGCTTCCGAGACTACTTTGGTCACGATGAATGAGGTGTCGGAGGAGGAGATTGGCGAGTACGTGGCGAGCGGCGAGCCGATGGATAAAGCGGGAGCGTACGCGATCCAGGGAAGGGCTTCGCGGTGGATTCCGCGAATTGAAGGAGACTACAGCAACGTGGTGGGATTGCCGGTGGCGCTGGTGTATGGGATGTTGCGGGAAATGGGAAAGTAGTTTTGCCTACCAGGATGTGCGTGGTTAGGATTTCTTCTCTTCGTCGTCTTTCTTGTCCTCTTCTTTCATTGCCGATTTGAAATTGCGCAGGCCGTCGCCGATGCTCTTACCGAGCGAGGCGAATTTGCTGGGGCCGAAGAGGAGCATGGCAATCCCGACAATGAGGAGGATCTCCCAGATACCGATTTTGCCTTCCATGTGAAGACCTCCTTGAAATGGCAGCGCGCGCAGTCTTTCGGCGAAGAGCGACTCCAACTACAAAAATTCTAGGCTACATGGTGCGGCGAGTCAAAGATATGGATATCTCGAGGCTTGGGATCTCTTGAGTTTCGAAGGAATCTATCTTCGGGGGCTCTCCGACGGACAAACTTTTATCGCAAAGATCGCGAAGAAAGCACTCGCAAAGACCGCAAAGAAAAGCCTGACTTTCACCACAAAGGACACAGGGGAACACTGAGGACTTCGACTTCGAGGCTTTCATAAGGTCTCGATCAGTCCTGCCAGAAGGAGCGCGCGGCGCGGTAGTTCGGAGATGACGATGTGTTCGTGGACGGCGTGCGCGGCCTGGCCTGCGCCGCCCAGAGCCGTCGAGCGTGGGAATGCCGATGCCGGCGGTGAAGTTTCCGTCGGAGCCTCCGCCGACCGCGGCTTCTTCGAGTTTCCAGTCAATTTGTTTTGCGATGGCCTGCGCTTTTTTGTAGAGCGCGGCGACGCCGGCAGTGCGCTCCATGGGCAGGCGATTGATGCCGCCTTCGACGGCGAGTTTGCAGTGTTTGTCGAAGGGCTTCAGGGAATGGAATTTGCGATCGAGCGTGGCGGCTTGTTTTGCGTTCTTGATGCGGACATCGATCTCGACGGTGGCCTCGGCAGCGATTACGTTGGTGCGCGTTCCGCCGCGGATTACGCCGGGATTCACGGAGAGGCCTTGCTTCAGATTATTCCACTTCGAGACGGTGGTGATTTGGCGAGCGAGTTCGAGGATGGCGCTGTGTCCTTTGCCGGGATCGAGACCGGCGTGGGCGGCGATGCCTTTCACGGTGAGCGTGTAATCGCCGACGCCTTTGCGAGCGGTCTTGACGGCGCCGCGTAGGCCGGCGGCTGGTTCGAGGACCAGGACTGCGGCTGATTCGCGGGCGAGCGCTTCCGTGATTTTGCGGGACGAACTACTGCCGACTTCTTCGTCGGAGACCAGGAAAACGGTGACAGGCCGAGGCAGTCCAGAATGCCAGGATTGCAGGGCCTCGATCGCGTAGAGCATCAGCGCGATGCCGGATTTCATATCGAGGACGCCGGGACCGTGCAGGCGGCCTTCGGCCTCGTAGCAGGGCATGGTGGCGAGGGTACCGAGGGGATAGACGGTGTCGAAGTGGCCGAGGAGCAGAACGGGCTTCGTGTTGTCGGATTCGCGTGCAGTCGCGGGGAAATCGATTTGCAGGTTGTTGCCGAAGTCGTCGGCGGGATGGATGCGGGGACGTCCGCCGAAGGCTTCGAACCGCTCGGCGAGAAAGCGGCACATGCGATCGGCAGCGGGCTTGTCGTCGCTGGGAGACTCGATCTCGACGAACTCGCGGATGGTGCGGAGTAACGCTTCCTGCTCGGCTTCGAAGTAGTGGAGACGATCGTGCCATGCAATCGTGGAGGAATCGGGGGCTTCCTTTGTCGTTGTCTTCGCTGACATGCTCTCTCCGGCGAATCGAAATCCCCATGTCTCGCAAAAGAGGCGAGACATGGGGCACCCGCAACCAACATCCGGGCGCGAGGCGTACAGTATAATCTTCAAGCCGTTTGAGACGAATCATGACTGAGAGCACCCCTGTGACGGAACCTTCTCCTGGCGGGACGAAGACCGGGCTCGATATCCACGACATCCTGAAGATTCTGCCGCACCGCTATCCGTTTTTGCTGATTGACCGCGTGCTCGACTTGAAGCGGAAAGAGCGGATTGTCGCGATCAAGAATGTAACCATCAATGAACCTTTTTTCGTAGGGCATTTTCCGGGCCTGCCGATTATGCCGGGCGTGTTGATTGTGGAGGCGATCGCGCAGGCCGGTGGAGCACTTCTGCTGACCGAGGTTGAGGATCGGCATGACAAGGTCATGGTCTTCACCGGAATCGAGCGGGCGAAGTTTCGGCGGCCGGTGAGTCCGGGAGATCAGTTACGTCTGGAAGTCGAGGTGAAGGGCTGGCGCGCGGTGCCGGGCATGACGGCGGCGAAGATGCAGGGCTACGCGTATGTGGGCGAGAAGCGCGTGGCCGAGGCCATGGTGTCGTGCCAACTGATCGATAGCTCGCGCGGGCGGGGATCGAGCGGCGAGGAGTAGCTGGCGTGTCCTTAGATCGCCGTGCCGGAGTCGAGTTGCGCTCGACGATAGCCTCTTCGACTGCGCTCAGGGTAGGCTAAGCGGCTGTCCCAACAAGAACCTCATACAAGATTTCTTCTGGCTTCTTGGCGCTTGCTTCTTAAGTCATGAATATTCATCCCACTGCAATTATTGATTCGCGTGCGAAGGTTCCGGCTTCGTGCAAGATTGGGCCGTATTGCGCGATTGGCGCCGACGTCGAGTTGGGCGAAGGTTGCCATCTTGTGTCACATGTCGCGATCGAAGGGCCGACGAAGATTGGCTTGGATAACGCATTCTTTCCCTTCGCTGCGATTGGCATGGCCCCGCAGGACGTGACGTACAAGGGAGAGCCGACGCGGCTTGAGATTGGCGATCACAACGAGATTCGCGAGTGCGTAACCATTAATCGCGGCACAGTGAAAGGCGGCGGGCTCACGAAGGTTGGCAGCCATCTGCTGATCATGGCGTATACGCACATTGGGCACGATTGCGTGATCGGGGATCACGCAATGCTGGTGAATGGCGCGACGCTGGGCGGACATGTGACAGTGGAGGAGTGGGCGGTGGTCGGAGCGCTGTGCCCGGTGCATCAGTTTGTGCGGATTGGGGCGCATTCGTACATTGGCGGGGGAACGACGATCACACAGGACGTGCTGCCATATTCGATGACGTCGGCGGCGCGGAACACGCACGCTTATGGGATGAATAAAGTTGGGCTTGAACGGCGCGGGTTTTCGAAGGAGCGGATTGCGAAGATTCATCACGCGTACAAGATCCTGCTGACGTCGAAGATGAATACGTCGCAAGCGCTGGAGAAGTTGAAGGCAGAGCCGGATCACGGCGACGATGTGGAGATGCTGATTCGGTTTATCGAGGGGGCGGAGCGGGGAGTGATTAAATAGTTGCCAGTTGTCGGTTGTCAGTTGCCAGTTACACCGTGGGAGGCGAGCGTGGGGCTCTCATATCGGGATCTCATCGCGTGGCAAAAAGCCATGGACCTTGTCGAGGAGATCTACCGGGCGACGCGCGGGTTCCCCAAAGATGAAATCTACGGACTGACCAGTCAACTTCGCCGGGCCGTCGTATCGGTGCCGAGCAATATAGCGGAGGGGCAAGGGCGACTGACTCCAGACGAATTCAGGCAGTCTCTCGGACATGCCCGCGGCTCCCTGCTGGAGACTGAGACTCAGGTTTTGCTTGCCGGCCGTCTGCACTATATTCCGCCGGATGAAACGAGCAGGCTTCTCAAGCTGTCGGAGGAGGTTGGTAGGATTCTGAACGGCTTGATAGGCTCGATTTAGACGGAATCTACTGGCAACTGACAACCGGCAACTGACAACTGACATGGAACGTATCGGCCTTATCGCGGGCAACGGGAGGTTTCCTTTTCTGATTCTTGACGCGGCGCGGGCGCAGGGGTACGACGTAGTGGTCGCGGCGATCAAGGAGGAGACTTTTCCGGAGATTGAATCGCATGGCGCGGCGGCGGTGCACTGGCTTTCGCTGGGAGAGTTGTCGAAGCTGATCGAGACGTTTCAGCGCGCGGGCGTGCGGCGCGCGATTATGGCGGGGCAGGTCCGGCATAAGCAGATTTTTTCGAGCATCCGGCCGGACTGGCGGTTGGCCAAGATTTTATTGTCGCTCGCGACGCGGAATACGGATTCACTGCTGGGTGCGATTGCGAAGGTGTTGGCGGAGGAAGGGATTACCCTCGAAAAATCGACGTGGCTGCTGGAGCCTTTGCTGGTGAAGGCGGGAGTATTGACGAAGCGCGCACCTAGCGAGTCTGAGTGCAAGGATACTGAGTATGGGCGCGTTGTGGCCGGGCAGGTTGCACAGCATGATATTGGGCAAACGGTGGTGATTGCGGAGTTGGCGTGCGTCGCAGTGGAGGCGATGGAAGGCACGGACGCGACGATTGAGCGCGCGGGGCAGATCATGCGGTCGCTGCACGGAGACGCTTCGACTTTGAGCCGTGCGTTAACGGTGGTGAAGATCGCGAAACCGAATCAGGATATGCGGTTTGATGTCCCGGTGATTGGGGTGAAGACGATTGAGATGATGCACGCGGCGGGGGCGACGTGTCTGGCGTTGGACGCGGGAAGATGTTTGTTGCTGGATGGAGAGAAGGTTATCGACGCGGCGAACGCGGTGGGGATCGCGGTGGTTGCGCGGGAGTCTGCGGCGTAGATTTTTCTTTCGCCCCTTCGGTGCTGGTCATCTTTGCGGTGGTACCCCACGGCTTACGCCGTGGGCTGCGTTCTATCGCCGCTTCGCGGCTTCCAATGTCGTCGCGTTTACTGTCGCGGGTACGCTGAAATTTGTGGAAGGTGACAGACGATTTTATGAAGGCAAAGAAAAAAGGAAGTGCGTCGGAAGGGGCGCGGATTGCCGATCAACTTCGACGCGCGTTTGAGGGGAGTGCCTGGCATGGGCCTTCCTTGCTCGAGTTGCTAAAGGATATCGACGCGGCTACTGCGGCGGCCAAGCCGCTGAAGGACGTCCACAGCATTTGGGAACTGGTGTTGCACATTGCGGCTTGGGATGGCGCGGGGCTGAAGCGGCTGAGCGGGAAGAAGTGCCAGCTCAAGGCGGCGAAGAATTTTCCTCCGGTGTCTACGCCTAGCGAGGCGGCGTGGCAGGCGGCGATTGCCGAAACGAAACGGACTCACGATGCTTTGGTGAAGACGGTTGCCGGGCTATCGGAGACTCGCTTGCGCGATCAGGTTCCCGGGAAGCGGTACGACTTTTATCACATGCTGCATGGGATTGCGCAGCATGAGCTTTATCATGCGGGGCAAATTGCCATTCTCAAGAAGGCGCGCGGGGGCTAGTCTTGGGTCTTGGGTCTTGGGTCTTGGGTCTTGGGTCTTGGGTCTTGGATACCAGATATCCGACCGATGACCTCAGACCCAGCACCTAAGGCCTCAGACCTAGACCTAACACCCTGCATCTCACCATTTCTTAAAGATCACCGCTACGGCGACGACGATCAGAGCGAAGCCGGCCAGGTAGTTCCAGCGCATGGGTTGTTTCAGGTACACCACTGAAAAAACGGCGAAGACTGTCAGGGTGATCACTTCCTGGATGGTTTTGAGCTGGGCGGTGGTGAATTCGTAGGAGCCGATGCGGTTCGCTGGGACCTGGAAGCAGTATTCGAAGAAGGCGATCAGCCAGCTGATGACGATGACTTTGTAGAGCGGGACCTCGCGGTATTTCAGGTGTCCGTACCAGGCGAAGGTCATGAAGATGTTGGAGACGGTGAGCAGCGCGATCGTCCTCATGGGGCGATGGTCCTTTCATTGGTGGAGTTTGGTGTAACGCGCGGTGAGAGCATTGTGGGACGCCCGGGTTTTGTTCCATTCTCGTCATCGGGTCCGAGGAAATGCGACCACTGGGCTGAAGCCGAATCCGTTGTTGGACTCTTTTCGCGGCCCTTGAAGGGCCGCTCTTCCGCGATTGTACTGGCGTTTCTTCCACGGTTGTACTGGCGTTTCTTCCACGGGTATGTTCGGGAGTATTCACGGGCGATATTCGCCAGTCTTCCACTGTGTTATGCGTGTCTTTGCGCATTCGTCTGATGACGCTGTAATCCTGATGCCCTTTCCGCGGTTTGCGTTTACAATTTCTTGCGGCAACTGGCCACTGAGAAATTTTCCTGCCAACCCAAGATGCGATAACTGTCGCCGTGGTGGGCGTCGGGGTTTTCGGGCGTAACCATGCCCGAGTTTACAAGGAACTCGAACAGCAAGGCGAAGCGGTGCGGCTGCTGGGAGTGGTCGATCCGGACTTGAACCGGGCGGATGCGGTGGCGCGCGAGTTTGGATGCAAAGGCTTTGGGTCGGTGGAACAGATGCTGACGACGCACAGCGAGCTGCAGGCGGCGTCGGTCGCGGCTCCGACGGTGCATCACTTGAGCGTTGCGCGGGAGTTGCTGACGGCCGGGGTTGACGTGTTGATCGAGAAGCCGCTGGCGGCCACGCTGGCGGAGGCGGATGAGCTGGTCGGGCTCGCGGCGGCGAAGAAACGGATTGCGCAGGTCGGGCATCTCGAGCGATTTAATCCTGCCGTTCGGGCGACGGTGCCGTTGCTGACGCATCCGATGTTTTTCGAAGTGCACCGGCTGAGCGTGTTTACTCCGCGGTCGCTCGATGTGGACGTCGTACTCGACCTGATGATTCACGATCTCGATATTGTGCTGGCGTTTGCGAAGTCTCCGGTGAAAGAGGTGCGCGCGGTCGGGCTGCCGATTCTTTCGGGGAAAGTGGATATTGCGAACGTGCGGCTGGAGCTGGAGTCGGGATGCATTGCGAACTTCACGGCGAGCCGGGTTTCCACCGAGCGCGTGCGCAAGCTGCGTTTCTTTCAGCCGCGGCAGTATGTGTCGCTTGATTACGGGCGGCAGGAAGTTCTGGTGTTTACTGTCGGCGATGGAAGCGCGTCGGGAAGTCCGTCGGCGAATCCGCAGATTGGCGTGACGAAACCTCCGGTTGCTTCAGAGGAGCCGCTGCATGCGGAGTTGAAATCATTTCTGCATGCGGTGCGGGAGCGGTCCATGCCAGTGGTTCCGCTGGAAGATGGACGGCGGGCGCTGGCGCTGGCGCTGGAGATTGAGTCGGCGATTCGGGATCATGGGAAGAAGGTTGGGTTGGCGGGAATCGCCAAGGCGTAAACCTTTTGCCACGGATTTCCACGGATCTTCACGAATACACCCTCTAAAGAGATGATCCGAGTGTGATGGGTGCGGTCGCGCGACCGCCCAGATAACCAACTTCATTTACATATGTTTACACACCTAAGGCATAGGCCATTTGTGGGTGAGCAGAATCGGGCGAAAGGTGCGAAAATAGAAGGAACTTGGTTGTAACGCGCCGCGCAGGTTGCATTTACTTCACGGAAGGCCAGATGCAACGCCGCGGGTCGATTTCGTGTCTAACGGCAAGCGGATACAGCTGAGCTTTTTTGCAGCCACACCCAGCGCATGCCGATCACGCAAATTCCATTCCAGGATCCGGTTGCCCCTCCCGAAAAAGCGCAGCCGGAGCAACTGGGCTTGTACGACACGCAAGACTGGGAAACCGCATATCGCGATCTGGACCACCGCGTTCCACACCTGATTATCCAGCTGCAGGACGATCTTGCCCGCTCCCGGCGGCGAGAGGCGGCGTGGATCTCGATCATTGTTCACCTGCTGGTCTTTATTGTGCTGTGGCAGGTGAAGCTCATCGAGAAATATATTCCGTGGCATCGGGCAGTCGTGGTCGCGCTGGACGCGAACAAAGGCAAGAATGTAACGTTCCTGGAATTGCCGCCGGACTTGCAGAAACCCGCCCGGAAACCGAACACGAATATTGCGTCGGATAAAGACCGGATCGCGATGACGCGGCATCCGGAACTGGATATCAAGGAGTTGAAGAAGATTCTGGCAACGCCACCGCCGGGCAGGCCGGGAATGAGCGGTCCGCGAACACCGCAAGCGCCGCAGGCGATGGCGCAGAACCAGCCGCCATCTCAGCAGCCACAAGGTCCTCCGCCGCAGACGACGCGACCGCAGTTTGATAGCAATCAGACGGCGCAGATGCAGGCGCCGGCGCAGCCAAAGAATTCGTTCAGCAAATATACGGAGGGGATGAGCGCAGGGTCAGCGATTCAACACGCGACGCAAGCTGTGGCCGCGGGACGCGGCGGCGGCGGCCAGGACGGCGACTACGGGTTAGACACAGGCGCAAAGGGCAGGAAACTCGGGCCTTTGGAGATTCTGAGCGACACCCAGGGCGTGGACTTCGGACCTTACCTGCAGCGGCTGGTGCAGGAGGTTCGGGCTCACTGGTACGAGTTGATTCCCGAGTCCGCCGAGATGAAGCGCGGCAAGCTGAAGATTGAGTTTGCCATTATGAAGGACGGCAGCGTGAGGGGGCTTCGCGTCGCGCAGTCCTCGGGCGATGTAGCTCTTGACCGACCGGCGTACGGAAGTATCACAGGATCCGATCCGTTTCCACCGCTGCCGACCGAGTTTGGCGGACAGTTTTTGACGCTGCGGTTCACGTATTACTACCTCGGGAATAATCCGGACGCGAGCGATCTGCAGTAAGCGACGCTAGCGGGAGGGCGCTGGCACCAGCGGCTAAGAGAGTGTACCCTCAGAACTATTCTTTCGCCCCTTCGGGGCTTGCTTCGTTCCCACTTGCTACCCACGGCTTGCGCCGTGGGCTGTATTCTTGCGCCGCTGCGCGGCTCAAAGCGTGGGGCATTCCATTGCAGCAATAAAAATCGAGTTCTGACACACTCTCTGGAAGCCGCCCCCTTTCAGAACTAACCCAAAGCAGAGTTCTCCAGCAACCCTAAACCTCGTGCCCTTCCCAAGACACTTTATGAGACAGGTTCCAAGAGAGACATAGCAAGCTATATCTCTACGAAACGGGGCGCGTAAAATTATGTCGATGAAGATGCCGGTGTTGTTCGTTGGGCATGGATCGCCGATGAACGCGATTGAGCACAACGCGTTTACGGAAACACTGAGCGGGCTGAGCGCGCGGCTGCCGAGGCCGAAGGCGGTGTGCGTGATATCGGCGCACTGGGTGAGTTCGGGGGCGCAGGTGATGGCGTCGGCACATCCGAAGACGATCCACGATTTCTACGGATTTCCTCGAGAGCTGTATGAGGTGGAGTATCCGGCGCCGGGCGCGCCTTCCGAGGCGGAGCGGCTGGCGAGCAATCCGGAGATTGCACACGACGAAACGTGGGGGCTGGATCACGGTGCGTGGAGCGTGCTGCGACATTTGTATCCGAAGGCGGATGTGCCGGCGTTTCAGTTGAGCCTGGATGAGCGGCGCAGCTTCAAAGAGCATCTTGAACTCGGGCGAGAGATTGAAACGTTGCGGGAACGCGGGGTGCTGATTCTGGGCAGTGGGAATATCGTGCACAACCTGGGGCGCATCGATTGGAATCATCCTTCGGGAGCGTACGACTGGGCGGTGGAGTTTGATGCGAAGGTCAAGGATGCGGTGGAGGCACACGATGCTGGCGCGCTGGTGGAGCCGCAGAAGTGGGGCGAGGCGCTGCTCGAGACGGCGCATCCGACGGTCGAACATTATTTGCCGCTGCTTTATTGCATGGGGAGTACGGGCGAGCGGGATGCAGTGTCGTATCCGTATGAAGGGTTCGACTTTGGGAGCATTTCGATGCGGATGATTTTGTTTGGGGAGGGCTAGGGGTGTGATGGTATCGGCGAAAAGCAGGTTCCTCCCTTCGGTCGGAATGACAAACCATTTTGCATGGTTCCTCCCCGCGGTCGGAATGACAAAGCTAATTTGCGGGTTCCTCTCTTCGGTCGGATTGACAAGGCAATTTGGCTGGACGGGCGGTGCGGTGGGGCTAGTTGCTTGGCGGTTCCAGGTAGGCCATGCGGATTAGGGTGCGCTCGGAGAAGGGCAGGTAGAGCAGGGCGGCGCTCACTGCGAACGCGGCGCCGAGGCCGATCTTCTCGATCAGCAGGAACGGGGCAACGGCCCAGAGCTGATCGAGCGCGAGGACGAACGGGAAGAGCTGGCGAAATTTTTCTCCGAGGCGCTGGTAGTCGAAGCCGACGGCCGACATCAGATAACAGCGCAGAGGAATGCCGACCCCGGCGGTAACCATGACGGCGCCGACGAGCGAGATCGCGGCCCAGGGCGGCAGAAAAGCATCCGCGATACCTTGAATCGCGTGGAGACGAATCAGCGCGGCCAAATAAAAACACAGATACATCACCTGCGTGAGCGCGAAGAGACCGCGAGTGATCGCACGGCGCGGGATGGGAACTTCGAGTTCGGGATGCAGAACTAGGGCGGGGCGATCGGGTGTGGTGGGTGCAGTTGGAACGGAGTTCGTGGGGACGGGTGGCGATTCGTGCTGCACGGGGGCAATGAAGCGGTATCCGCGGCGGGCGAGGGTTTCGACGTAACGGGGGCTGGAAGCGGAATCTCCCAGGGCTTCGCGCACCTTGTTAATGGCAGTGTTGAGGCTGTGGTCGAAATCGACGAAGGTGTCGGAGGGCCAGAGCTTCTGCTGCAACTCTTCGCGCGTGACGACGTCTCCGGCATGATCGAGGAGCAGAGCGAGCACCTGGAAGGGCTGGCCTTGCAGGCGCAGCTTGACGCCACTCTTGCGCAGTTCTCCCGCGCTGAGGTCGAGCTCGAAGACTCCGAAACGCGCGACCTTGCTGTTGATTTGGGGCACGACGCCGTAGTGTAGCACTGGGTCTTGGGTCTTGGGTCTTGGCGCGTTAGGTCCGATGACTCGACACCCTAAGACCTAACACCTAAGACCCGTCCCACTAAGACTCGTCCCGCCCGGCGCTACAATATGCGCGTGAGTGACAACTCCTCAGGACGATCACAAGCACCACCGGCATGCGGTGTATGCATCGGAGACTACGGGGCTGCTGCTGATCGCGGTGATGCTGCTGATCCTGACGCTGGTTCGCTACTGGCACACCATCCATTGGAGCCTGCGCTGAACGTGGGCGCGCAACGCGAGGCCGGAGCGCCTGAACCGCTGCTGGTGGTCATTGTTGGACCGACAGCGAGCGGGAAGACGGCGTTGTCGCTGGCGCTGGCGGAGAAGTTTGCAGGCGAAATCGTCAACTGCGATTCGGTCGCAATGTATCGCGAGTTTGATATTGGCACAGCCAAGCCCAGCGCCGCGGAACGGGCGAGGGCGCCGCATCATTTGTTCGATTCAGTCGATCCGACCGAGGCGATGACTGCCGGAGAATATGCGCGGCAGGCGCGAGGAGTGCTGGCGGAGATTCGCGGGCGCGGTCATTTGCCGATTGTGGTCGGTGGAACCGGGCTGTACTTGCGGGCGTTGCTCGATGGGCTTTTTGCGGGCCCACAGCGGTCGGAGGAGTTGCGGGAGCGATTGCGCAAGCGGGCGGCGAAGCGAGGAGCTGAATATCTGCATAAGATTTTGCGGCGGCTTGACCGCGAGGCGGCGGAGAGAATCCATGCGAATGATGTGCCCAAGGTGATTCGGGCGATTGAAGTCTGCCTGGCTTCGCGGAAGAAGATGAGTGAGTTGTGGCAGCAGGGACGGGATCCGCTGACGGGATTTCGGATTTTGCGAATCGGTTTGGATCCGGATCGGGCCGCACTGTATGAGCGGATCAATCTGCGCGCCGATCAGATGTTTGAGAATGGACTGATCGAAGAAACGAAGAAGCTGCTTGAGAAATACGGCGTGGGCGCGGGGCCGCTGGCTTCTCTCGGATACAAGCAGGCGGTTCAGTTCCTGCGCGAAGAACTCACGCGCGAGAGCGCGCTGATAGCGGCGCAGCAGGCACATCGCAATTATGCGAAGCGGCAGATGACCTGGTTTCGGCGTGAGCCCGGGGTGGAGTGGCTGCGGGGATTTGGGGATGAGGTGTTGATTCAACGAGAAGCTCTGGCTTACATAGAAACCCCTTTGCCACGGATTCACACGGATGAACACTGATCTGAAAACCGACTCTGGATGCCGCGACTTCTGCTATCGTTCCTGCTATGCCGCGAATTTTAACTGCCATTCTTATTGCACTCACGATTAGCCTACCTGCATTCGGCAAAGATACAGAGAAGCATCAACAGCTTTCGACGATTCACCTCACGCACAAGGGCAGCGAGTGGGCAGAGAAGACTCTGCGCAAGCTGAGCGTGGAGGAGAAAATTGGGCAGCTGTTTATGGTCTGGTGCCGGGCCAGTTTCTTGAACGTGGAGAGTCCGGAATATCTGCAGCTGCGCGATGCGATGGAGAAGTATCACGTGGGATCGTTTGCGATGACAGTGCACGTGGACGGTCCGTTTCTTTTGCGCAGCGAACCGTATGAGGCGGCGGAGCTGCTGAACCGGCTGCAGCATGATTCCAAGCTGCCGCTTCTGTTTGCGGCGGATTTTGAGCGTGGAGTCTCCACGCGCCTGCAGGGGACAACCAACTTTCCGCATGCGATGGCGTTCGGCGCGGATGGCAAGAGCGAAGACGCGGAAGAGTTTGGCCGCATCACGGCGCTGGAAGCGCGAGCGGTGGGAGTTCACTGGAATTTCTTCCCGGACGCGGATGTGAATTCGAATCCGGCGAATCCGATCATCAACACGCGGTCGTTTGGAGAGGATCCGAAGGCGGTCGGCGACCTGGTCTCCGCGTACATCAAGGGAGCGCATGAAGGCGGGATGTTAACTACGGTGAAGCATTTCCCCGGACATGGTGACACGGCGACTGATTCGCATCTTGGCGTGGCGAGCGTCAACGTGGATCGCGCGCACTTGGAGTCGATTGAGTTGCCGCCGTTTCGCCAGGCGATTGCCGCGGGCGTCGATTCGGTGATGGTGGCGCATGTGACCGTGCCGGCGCTCGATCCGGATCCGAACCATGTGGCGACGATTTCTACGGCGGTCGTTTCCGATCTGCTGGAGAAACAGCTTGGGTTTAAGGGGCTCATCGTTACCGATGCGCTGGACATGGCTGGCCTGACGCATCTTTTTGCGAACGATATTGGGCGTGCCGCGGTCGAGGCGTTCAAGGCTGGAAACGATTTGCTGCTGATCCCGGCCGACCTGGGCGCGTCCTATGTGGCGATGCTGAAGGCCGTGCAGTCCGGGGAAATCCCGCGGCGGCGGCTCGACCAGTCCGTCCTCAAGATTCTGAAAATAAAGGCTTCTCTTGGCCTGAATGAGGGCCGTATGGTGGACCTGAACACGATTGCGAATGCGGTTGGGAAGCCGGAAAACATTACGTTTGGGCAGCAGGTGGCGGATTCGGCGATCACGCTGGTACGCGACAATGGCCAGGTTTTGCCCCTGAAATCAAAAGGAACCGCGAAGGCGGGGCTTCCGTATACAACCGTGGAGGAGACCCACAACCAGGTTGTGGCCGTCCTCTTTTCTGACGACGTGCGCACGGAATCGGGGCGGGCGTTTGGGCGGGAGTTTCGCGGCCGCATTCCTGATGCGAGGGTGATTTACGTCGATCCCAGAGTCGCGGCGGGGATGAGCGATGAGGTTCTGAAGGCGGTCGACGAGGCGCAGAAGGTGGTCGCTGCCGTGTACGTGATTCCGACCGCAGGAAAAGTGGGGAACTCGGTGGCGATGGCGGATGCGACCGGCACATTGCTGCAGCAGTTGCTGGATCATGCGGCGGGAAAGACGGCGATCGTGGCGATGGGGAATCCGTACTTGGCTAGCGATTTTCCGAAGATTGAGAATTATATGTGCACATTTTCGAACGCGACGGTGTCAGAGGTGGCGGCGGTGAAGGCGCTATTTGGGGAGATTCCGATTCGCGGGCATTTGCCGGTGACGATTCCAAATGTTGCGCAGCGAGGCGCGGGTATTGAGCGCCCGGCGCAAGTCGCCAATGGAGGGGCTCAACATGCGCAGAAGTGAGATGCACGTTGTTGGCGCGTTTGCGTTGGCATGCGCGCTGGTTGCGAGTTTGCTGCTGCCGGCTTGCAGTGTGAATGTGAAGAAAGAAAAGAACGGTGAGGATAAGCAAGTCGACATCAGCACACCGGTGGGCGGCATTCACGTGAGCAAAGGGGCTGATGTTGCGGATGTGGGGCTGGCAGTCTATCCGGGGGCGCGGCCCAAAGAAAAGGATTCCAGCGGCGATGACAAGAGCGCGAACGTGAACATCTCCGGCTTTGGATATGGCCTGAAGGTGGTGGCGCTGGAATATGAGTCGGACGACTCGCCGGCCAAGCTGGTGGCGTTTTACCAGGATCAACTCAAAAAGTACGGCAACGTGCTGGTGTGCCATACGAGCCATCTCGATGTGGATATGGACATCAAGGAGTCCGACCACGGCTCTCATGATTTGACGTGCAATGGGGCGAGCGGCACGAACGTTGAGTTGAAAGTGGGGACGAAGGAGAATCAACACATTGTTGCGGTTCAGCCGGATGGAAAGGGATCGAGCTTTTCGCTGGTGTACGTGCGCACGCACGGCAAGGACGCGGATATTTAACAGCGCTGCTTTATGAGGAGGAGTCTATGGTTCGACAGTTGATGCCAGCTTTGATGCTGAGTGTAATCGTGGGCCTGCCCGCCTTGGCGCAGCAGCCTGATTCGCAGGATAAATCTTTCGACGTTCGCAGTTCGGTGGGCGATATGCACGTTGGCAAAGATGCCGACGCGCGAAAGCAGGGACTGCCGTTGTATCCGGGGGCCCGTCCTAAGCAGGAGAAGGATAAGATGATCCGCTCAATTTTGGAATCCTGACCGAGGGCTTTGGCATGAAGCTGATGGTCGCGAAGTACCAGTCGGACGATCCTCCGACGAAGATTGTCGACTTTTATCGCGGCAAGCTGAAAAAGTTTGGGAAAGTTCTGGAGTGCCATTCACAGAAGCATGGCGGGGACGTGGATGTGAATGACGACAAGGACTCGAAAGACGGGAAGGACAAGGGTAAAGAGTTGAAGTGCGAGGAGGACGCCGGCCCAGTTGTGGAACTGAAGGTTGGCACGGAGGACGACCAGCACGTGGTGTCGGTTGAGCCCGGCGACGCGAGTAAGGGAACAACGTTCGCCCTGGTCTACGTGTATACGAGGGGGAAGCGGGGGGAAATCTAGATTCGCGAATCCGCCTTGATGGCTTCCTGACGTTGCGGACAGTTTGCATGGACGCGCAGCCGCTGCCTCCGAGATCCCTCCGCCCGCTGGAGAAAACGCGGGCGTTCAGGATGACGCCTACTGAAACGTCTTTGCGCGGATCTGCTAATCAACATGATTCGCTGATGACGGGCTCGGTGTTCTTGCCTTCGCATTGCGCCGTGCGGTACTGTCTAAGAAAGCCCTTCTTTCGGTCTCATGGAGCAACCCTGCTATCGGTGCGGACAGACGGTGGATGAAGGAATTCCTTTCTGTCCACACTGCTCGGCGCCGCAAATTCGAGTGATGGTGGCCGAGCCGGTGCCTGCGGCTGTACTGGTGACAGACGTTGCGACGTCGGCGCCGGGCGAAGCACTACCCGCTTCCCACACGGTTCCTGTACTGGCGCTTCCGATGAGCTGGTCGGACGCGCTGAGGCCCTGCGCTCTGGCGGCGCTGGTCGCGCTGTTGCTCGTGTTGCTGAGGCTGTACCCGTTTGTCGCAATGGGCTGCGCTGGCTTCCTTGCAGTGTTGTTTTATCGCCAGCGAAAGCCGGACCGCTTGATCAACTCAAGGGTTGGCGCGCGTCTTGGGATGCTCAGCGGGTTTCTTTTTTTTGGTGCGATCGCCTTGCTATTAACCCTGATCTCCACGGGGCAGGACTTCCGAGCAAAACTTAGCGAACAGATTCTGCAGAGCGCTCAGCAGTTTGCTGCGGCTCATCCTGGCTATCCGGAAGTTCAAGCTGCGATTGAGCAACTGAAGACACCCGAGGGCATAGTTAGAACTCTAGTCACCGGATGCATACTCTTCCTTGTGTTCTCTCTTCTACTTGCCGCTCTGGGCGGGGCATTGGGCGGCGCCATCCTGGGCCGACGTGACAAAACTTAGGGATTCGCGCGATTGATCTTCCTCTTTCCGGTCTGGCGGAGATACGGGCAAGCGGCCCCTTGCAGGGTCCGCCGCTGCCGCGTATGATGCACCGTTTGCACTTTTCCCGATGAATATGCCCGCACGCGGTTCGCTGCTTGGGATTGAACATCTCGAGGCGAAGGACATACTGGGCCTGCTGAAACTGGCCCGCCGCATGAATCCGGTAAAAGCGCGGCCGCTGCTCCGCGGCAAGCGCATCGTACTTCTGTTTTACGAAGCTTCCACCCGAACCCGTTCCTCGTTTGAGTTCGCCGCAAAATCGCTGGGCGCGATGACGACGCTCGTGCAGTCCTCGGGATCGAGCATTGAAAAAGGCGAATCGGTGCTCGACACCGGGTACACGCTGCGGGCGGTGGGCGCGGATTGCATTGTGATGCGGCATCCGTCGGCGGGCGCGCCGCACTTGATGGCGCGGCATCTCGACATCCCGGTGATCAATGCGGGGGATGGGATGCACGAGCATCCATCGCAGGCGCTGCTCGACGCGTATACGATTCTCAAGCACAAGAAAACGTTAAAGGGATTGCAGGTCACCATCATCGGCGACATTCTGCACAGCCGGGTCGCGCGGAGTGCCTGCCATTTGCTGACGAAATTTGGAGTGAAGATCACGCTGTGCGGGCCGCCGGAGTTCGTGCCCGACATTGCTGTGACGCTTGCGCCCGGGCTGCGCGTGACCCGCCATATAGAAGATGCGCTACGCGGCACTGATGTGGTGATGTTGCTGCGCGTGCAGAAAGAGCGACTGGAGGGACAGAAGATTCGCTTGCAGGACTACATTGCACGCTACCAGATGACGGAGACGCGGCTGAAGCTGGCGAAACGGGATGCGATCGTGATGCATCCGGGACCGATCATCCGCGGGCTGGAGTTGACGGCGGAGGTTGCGGACGGGCCGCAGTCGGTGATTGTGGACGAAGTGCACAATGGAGTGCCGACGCGCATGGCGATTCTGGCGCGGGCGTTGGGGAAGGCGAAGTGAGCCACGGATTTGCACGGATTAACACGGATAGGGCAAAACACTTCTGAATGCTGACTAAGAATCATAAACGGGAGAGCGCGAGCCTGCTGATCAAGGGCGGGCAGGTGGTTGATCCGGCGGCGAAGATCAATGCGCCGATGGACATACTGCTGCGCGATGGGCGCGTGGCGGAAGTTGCGCTGCCCAATAAGATTCGCGGCGGGGCGGATGAGAAGTTCGACGCGCGCGGGCTGATCGTTTCACCTGGGTTTATTGATCTTCACGTGCACCTGCGGGAGCCGGGGCAGAGTTACAAAGAGACGATCGCTTCGGGAACTGCGGCGGCGGCGGCCGGAGGGTTTGCTTCGGTGTGCACCATGCCCAATACCGCGCCCGTGGTCGACAGCGCGGAGTGGGTGGCGTGGCTGCGGAATCCTGAGCGCGGGGCGGTGGTGAATGTCTTTCCGATTGCTGCGGCGACGCGGGGCAGCCGGGGCGGGACGCTCACCGATTTCAGCGCGTTACAGCGCGCAGGGGCGGTCGCAGTCACGGATGACGGCAAGCCGATTCTCGACGACGACGTCATGCGAATGGCGCTGCGGTTGGGGGCTGAGTTGAATTTCCCGGTAGTGCAGCACGCGGAAGATACGCGCGTCACCGAGAATTGTTCGATGCATGCGGGAGCGACGAGCTTTCGGCTGGGCTTGCGGGCGATGCCAGCTTCGGCGGAGGCGACCGTCGTGGATCGGGACGTGACGCTCGCGCAACAGATTCGGGAATCGCGGTTGCATGTGGCGCATCTTTCGACGGCCGACGCGCTTAAGGCGGTGCGGCGGGGAAAGCGCGCCAAAGCCCGAGTGACTTGCGAAGTCACTCCGCATCACTTCACGCTGCTCGACGAAAACGTTGGCGAGTACGACACGAATTTCAAGATGAATCCGCCGCTGCGGTCGGCCACTGATCGCGAGGCGATCGTGGTCGCGCTGGGGGACGGCACGGTGGATGCGATTGCAACCGACCACGCTCCGCATGCTGCGCACGAAAAGGAAGTGGAGTTTGAACGCGCTAGTTTCGGCATCACGGGTTTGGAGACCGCGCTGGCGCTGGCGATCACGAAACTTCATCGCGATCATAAGATTCCGCTGATTCGAATCGTCGAACTTTTCACGGCTGGCCCAGCACGCGTTTTCGATCTGCGCGGGCGAGGATCGCTGGCTCGCGGTAACTTCGCCGACGTCACCATATTCGATCCTAAGAAGCGCTGGACATTCGAGGCCGCCAAGTCGCGCTCGCTCTCGCACAACACTCCGTTTGATGGCTGGCAATTCACCGGGAAAGTTGTGGCGACGATCGTGGGCGGACAGATCGTCTACCGAGCGGACTAATCTCGCCTCTAACCTCAGGCAGCGTATACTCCTCAGCGTTGAACGGAGGCCTCATGGTCAGCACCGTCCGATTCGTTGTTACTGGTGTTCTGCTGTTCGCGGTGATGTTTGCGACGATGGCGTCGGCGCAGAACTCGATGGCCGCGCCTGCGGCACCCGCCGCTGTGAATGGCGCCTCGGCCAAACCTTTTGACATCAAGGCTGCGGTGGATGCTTATCTGGCCAAGATGCCGCCGGCGCGGCGCGCCCAGTCGGATGCTTATTTCGAAGGCGGCTACTGGCTGCTGCTCTGGGACTTTCTCTCCAGCTTCTTCGTGATGTGGCTGCTGCTGCATTTCCGGGTGTCGGCGGGAATGCGCAATCTCACCGAGCGCATTACTCGCTTTCTGCCGCTGCAGACTGCGCTGTACTGGATCCAGTTCATCGTTGTGACCTCTGTGCTGACATTTCCGCTCACGATGTATGAGGGTTATTTTCGGGAGCACAAGTATGGACTGCTGAACCAGACGTTCGGTCCGTGGATGCGGGATCAGCTGGTGGGACTGGCTGTCGGAGTGGTGCTCGGGGCGATCCTAATTGTGCCGCTGTTTGGATTGGTACGGCGCCTTGGACAGAACTGGTGGGTATGGGGCGCAGGCCTGATGATTGTGTTTGCGGCGTTCGTCAGCTTGATCGCTCCGGTTTATATCTCACCACTGTTCAACCAGTACAAGAAATTGGAGGATCCGAAAATCAAGGATCCCATTCTCAGCCTGGCACGCGCCAACGGCATTCCTGCCACGGATGTGTACGAATTTGACGCGTCGCGGCAGTCGGATCGAGTAAGCGCCAACGTCAGCGGATTCGCTGGGACGCTGAGGATTTCGCTGAACGACAATCTGCTGAAACGCTGTACGTTGCCAGAGATTGAGACGACGATGGGCCACGAGATGGGCCATTACGTTCTCAATCATGAGTACAAGGGATTGGTCATGATTGGAGTCGTGATCGTGATCGGATTTTCGTTTCTGAATTGGGGCGTTCGCGTGGCTCTCGCGCGCTGGGGCGAGGCGTGGGGAGTGCGAGGGATCACCGATGTCGCGGTGCTGCCGCTGGCGGTGATTGTGTTCTCCCTATACTTTTTTGTGACGACGCCGATCGGCAACACGATCACGCGCACGATGGAGTTCGAGGCCGACATGTACGGTCTGAATGCGGCGCGGCAGCCGGACGGCGAAGCGAATGTGGATATGTTGCTGGGAGAATATCGGAAACTCGATCCCAGCCCGATCGAGGAATTTATCTTCTACGATCATCCCAGCGGGCGGACGCGGATCACTGCGGCGATGCGGTGGAAGGCGGAGAACCTGGAGACAGCGTCGCCTGAGGAAATGGCGCGGCCGCTGTTTGAATCGAAATAGTTAGGGGCAGGGCCGGGGGATCGAGAAAGCAAACGGGGGCGAGACGCCTCCGCGACAGCCGCCGGGACGACGGCGCTGCTCAGTTCAAAATCGCCATTCGTTTGCCGACAGTCTTCAGCACTGCGAGAGCTTGATCCAGCTCTTCCTTCGTGTGCGTGGCGGTCATGATGGTGCGGATGCGGGCTTTGCCTTCGGGGACGGTGGGGAAGGCGATGCCGGTGCCTAGGACTCCTTCTTTGAACAGCTCGCGGGAGAAGTCCATGGTGAGCTTGCCGGCGCCGATGATGATGGGGGTGATCGGAGTCTCACTCGCCGGAGTGGACTTGCCGCCGATGTCGAAGCCGAGCAGGCCGAGTTCCTTTTTCCAGTAGCGAGTGTTCTCCCAGAGTTTTTCCATGCGCTCGGGTTCATTTTCCAAAACGTCGAAGGCGGCGATGCAGGTGGCTGCGACTGATGGCGGATGCGATGTCGAGAACAGGAACGGGCGCGCGCGGTGATAGAGAAAGTCGATGAGGTCACGGGTGCCGCAGACGTAGCCACCGAGCGCCCCGATGGCTTTTGAGAGCGTGCCGACCTGGATATCGACGCGTCCGTGGACGTTGAAATGGTCGATGGTGCCGCGGCCGTTGCGACCGAGAACGCCGGAAGCATGAGCATCGTCGACCATCATGATGGCGCTGTATTTCTCGGCGAGGTCGCAGAGTGCGGGGAGCGGACCGATATCGCCGTCCATGGAGAAGACGCCGTCAGTGATGAGCAGCTTTTTGCCGGGCTCATTCTTGATGCTGGCTAGTTGCTCTTCGGCGTGGGCAATTTCTTTGTGGCGGAAGACGAGGATTTTGGCTTTTGAAAGGCGTGCGCCGTCGATGATAGACGCGTGGTTGAGGGCGTCGGAGATGATGAAGTCATCTTTGCCGAGAACCGCTGAAACCGTGCCGGCGTTCGCCGCGAATCCGGACTGAAAGACGACACAGGCTTCGACATTCTTGAAGCGCGCGATCTTTTCTTCGAGATCCATGTGGATCTTCATCGTGCCGGCGATGGTGCGGACGGCGCCTGACCCGACGCCGAACTTGCGAGTGGCTTCGAGGGCGGCTTCGCGAAGCTTGGGATGCGTGGTTAATCCCAGATAATTGTTGGACGCGAGGTTGATGACCTTCTTTCCGTCGAAGGTGCAGACGGGCGCCTGCTCGTCGTCGAGCACGCGCAGCTTGAAGTGCGTGCCTTTGGCCTTGAGTTCGTTGAGCTGATCGGTGAGGTAGGAGAGCGGGTTGGTGCGGGTTGCGGTGGTCATGAACTTCCTCGCCACGGATTATCACGGATTTACACGGATCAAAGAACAAGTTAAGTCTAATACCGGAGCGGAATCCCAACCAGTGGCGGCAACATTTGTGCGATCCGCGTTCATCCGTGCGAATCCGCGGCGACAGGTTTTGACTTTCAAAATAAAATCGGATTTCCTGTGGCGATGCTCGCTTCGCAGAGGCGCTTCATGCTGTCGAAGAATTCTTTTTCGCTCTCGGTCAGAATGTCGCTGGAGCCGAGCACGAGATCGACCTCGCGCAAGAGCGCGGGGGATTCTTTGACGGGAATCCAGTCGCCGGTGTGGGTGCCGTCGTAGACAACTTTTTTCAGGAGAATGGGAAACTTCGGGCCCGGGTTCCCTTGCAGGCCGCGGAGAAATTCGCGCACATGCTGCGCGCGCGTGATGTTGCCCAGAAACTCGGAAACAAGATATCCCTCGTGCTCACAGGATTGCTGCACCCAGGTGTCGTGCGCTTCCCATTCCTCGTCGGTGGGATCGCCGGAGAGAGACGGAGAGCCCGTCTCGTCCCACACGAACCGGTGAGGGAATGGATGGGGCTTGGCGCGGCCATCGCGGATGCATGTGCAGCGTACGAATGCGTCGAGGCTCATTGATCACTTCCAGTACGGGCTCACCCTGGGTCAACAGCGCGAGCGCGAGTGGGAAGAGTCGCGGGCAAGAGTGCCCGCGCCACATAAGCATGCCCCACACCAGCACCTGCCACAGTGACTCATCGCACGCCGTTGGGATAGACCAGGATCTTGCTGGCTTCTCCGGTTTTCAGGCGCTCCATGGCCTGGGAAAAATCCTTCATCGGAATGCGGTCGGTAATAACCGGATGCAGATTGAGTTTGCCACTCTTGAGCAGGGCCGTCATCTGGTACCAGGTTTGATACATGCGGCGACCGTTGATGCCCTGCACCGTGATGCCTTTAAAAATGATGTCCTCAGAAAAATTCAGCGAGATGGGCTTGGAGGTCAGACCGAGCAGGGAGATTCTGCCCCCGCGGCGCACGATGTCGAAGGCGGTGCGAATGGAATCAGGATGGCCTGCCATTTCGAGGACTACGTCGACGCCCAGGCCACCGGTCTTTTCCATGACGATGGCGTTGACATCTTCCTTCGCGGGATTGAGAACGTAGTCGGCCTGCATTTCGCGCGCAACGCGGGCGCGGTGCTCGTTGACTTCGATCGCGAAAACGGAAGTTGCGCCGACGGCCTTGGCCACGGCGATGGAAAAGAGGCCGATGGGGCCGCATCCGGTGATGGCAACGGTTTTTGCGGCGATCTCTCCGGCGAGCACAGTGTGGACCGCGTTGCCCAAGGGATCGAGAATCGACGCGTAGTCGAGCGGGATAGCGGGATCGAGCTTCCAGATATTCGACTCAGGAATGACGACGTATTCGGCGAAGGCTCCGTTGGCGTCGACGCCGATGATTTTTACGTTCTGGCAGATGTGCGCTTCGCCGGTACGGCACTGCAGGCACTTGCCGCAGGCCACATGCATCTCGGCGGATACGAAGTCGCCTTCCTTGACGCTGGTGACTTCGTCGCCGAAGGCGGCGACTTCGCCACAGAACTCGTGTCCGGGAATGAGCGGGGGATGGATGCGGTTTTGCGCCCAGCGGTCCCAGTTGTAGATATGCAGATCGGTACCGCAAATGGACGCGACCTTGACCTTGACGAGGACTTCGTTACGACCGAAGGCGGGGATCTTTACTTCACGAACGTCCGCGCCGGGCGCGGCGTCGGACTTGACCACCGCCAGCATTGTTCGTTCACTTGTTGTCCCAGCCATGATTTCCACCTGATGATTCCGGTTACAAAAAGCGGTCAAGCACAAAACGTATGATTTTAGCACCGGGGGGATTGGCCGGCGCGATGGCTCTATTCTCCTCTGCGGTAGTGGCCGTTACAATCGGGCCATGAGTGGGGCCGCGCATTCCCTCCCAAGATGCAGAGCGGCGGTGTGGAGTACCGCCACAGCGGCTAAAGCCGGTTTCGATCTGATTCGCTTACGCGGCCCTCGAAGGGCCGCTCTTCCACAGTTGCGCCAACATCTCCGCCTGCAACATTCAATTCGTCGACTCAGGTGGATTTTGGGACGACTTTTTTGAACTGCTCGGACTTTCCGCGGGGAATGGTTAGCGTCTTCCATTCGCTTGAACACCGATGCTTGGCGAGGAAGACGATCTGCCCGACATGTTGGGCATAGTGAGCGATCTGGCGATTGGTGGCTTGCAGAACGGTATGTGGCTCGGCGCGGATGGTTACGGTGCGCATCACGTCTTCGGGCTTGAGCGCGTCGATGGCGGTGAAAACGCAGGACCAGCCCTCTTCCCACCAGCGCATGACATCGGCGCGCGTAGTCGCGGGAGTCAACTCGAACTCCTGATCGCGAAAACGGTCTGGCTTCTCGCCGTCGGTGGTGAGGAAGTCGGTGAAACGCGAGCGCATGTTTCCGGCCAGGTGCTTGACGAGAATGGCGACGGAGTTGGACTCGGGGTCGAGCGTGACGAAAAAGTCTTCATCTTTGAGTTGGGACATGGCGCCTTCGCCCATGCGCTTGTGGCCGCGCATCTGGCGGCGCGCTTCGTCGAGGTAGTGGGCAGCGAGATCGACTGGCATTTGCATCCTCTGTGAGAATTAGACGCTCGGAGTGGCTGGAGGGATCAAGGGGTACGGTGCGGACAGCGCTGGCGGCCGCAGCTCCAACTCAAGTTCAAGCCCACCAACCGACTTTGCGATCACGTTGTAAAGCAGGGCACTGATGGCGCCCATGACGAATCCCATGGCGCCGTAGAAGATCGGCATCAAAATCGCAAACAAGATGCCGAAAATCCCAGCAAAGGGCAGTTTGTCCTGGCCTGCCATTGACCCGGCCACGGCGAAGAGCAAGAAGAATGGAACGAAAATCAGTCCCAGGCAGCCGTAAATCAATCCCATGATTTTCGCGAACGACATTACACCTACTGATTTGAGGATGTGCATTGCGATCTCCCTTGTCCGAAACTCTGCCGTGACCTGTTCGGAACCAAGCTATTCTCGCCCCCAGCCTCCGCCGCCGGGAGTTTCAATGGTGATGCGCTCGCCTTTGCGGAGGCGGGTGCTGAATTTTCCTGGCATCTGCTCGACCGAGCCATCTTGACGCACGACGGTCGTCCTGCCAAGCGCGCCAGCGGCTCCTCCGGCGAGGCCCCACGGGCCGCGTAAACGGCGGTCGGCGAGCATTGTCACTTCGCAGTCGGTGAGGACTTCGATCTCGCGAACGATTCCGTCGCCGCCAGGGAACCTGCCTGCTCCGCCGCTGCCGGAGCGAAGCGAATAACGGCGAACGCGCAGTGGATACGCATATTCGAGCGCCTCGGCGGGAGTGTTGAGCGAGTTCGTCATGTGCGTGTGCACGCCCGAGACGCCAGGCTTGCCGGGGCGCGCGCCCATGCCTCCCGCGATCGTTTCGTAGTATGCGAACGGCTCGCCGGTGCTCGAATCGCTGCCGCCGATGGTCAAGTTGTTCATCGTGCCCGAAGCGGCGGCAGGAATGCGATCGGGAATGGCCTGCGCTAGCGCTCGCAACAACACGTCGACAATGCGTTGCGAGGTTTCGACATTGCCTCCGGCAACGGCGGCGGGAGGGCGGGCGTTCACGATGGTGCCCTCGGGCGCGATGACCTGGATGGGCCGCATCAGCCCGGCTGCGGCGGGAACATCTTCGGCGAGCAAGCAGCGGAAGACGTAGAAGCAGGCCGAAGAAGTAATCGCGGCGACGGCGTTGACGCTGCCCTCAACTTGCGGATCGCTGCCGGTGAAATCGACTGTGACTGCATGCCGCGCGCTTTTGCGATTGCGCGCGTGAATCGTGATCGCGACCGCGATCTTGATCGGACGGTCGGAGATTCCGTCGCCGTCGAGGAAGTCTTCGGCGCGATATTCTCCCGGAGGAACATGCTGGAGGAAGGCGCGCATCAATTCCTCGGAATAATCCTGCAGGTCGGCCGCTGCGCGGTTGGCTTTCTGGGTGGAATATCGACGACAGATCTCGCGCAGGCGCTCGGCACCGGTGTGGCAGGCTGCGACCTGCGCGCCCAAGTCGCCTTCGCGTTCTTCGGGAGTGCGCACGTTGTTGAGCAACAGCGCGAGGACGTCGGCATTCATCGCGTCGCGGTGCATCAGCTTCACTGGAGGAATGCGGACGCCTTCCTGGTAGATCTCGCGACAGAGGCCCATCGAACCGGCGTAGGCTCCGCCAACATCGGCATGATGGGCGCGAGACGCGACGTAGAAATCGGGGGACTTGCGGGCTTTGGGGGATTTTGCCGAAGGCCTCGCTGCACGACCGTCGCTGACGTAGACCGGAGCCACGAGCGTGATGTCGGGCAGATGCGTGCCGCCGCGAAAGGGATCGTTGAGCATGACGATATCGCCGGGTTCCATGCGGGCGGCGTCGATCGCGGCGCGCACCGACATGGGCATCGATCCGAGGTGAACCGGCATGTGGTCGCCCATGGCGATGACCTCGCCCGCGGAGTCGAAGACCGCGCAGGAGTAGTCGCGACGCTCTTTAATGTTGGGAGAAAAGGCGGTGCGGCGCAGAGCGGCTCCCATTTCTTCGGCGATGGAATGGTAGAGGTTCTTGAAGATTTCGAGTTCGACGGGATCACGCGGCATGAGGCGCAGTTTACTGGATCGGTGGTCGGGCTGCATGCGCGGGCAGGTTTTGGGTGTTAGGTGTTAGGTGTTAGGTCTTAGGTCTTAGGCACCAGTGGTCGCGCATGAAAAAGTTCATCTTGGTCATCAGGAATCGTGTCCTCAGCTGAGGTGTTCGATTGAACACCAAATACCCAAGACCTAACACCTCGGTCTCGGGCCTAGCCGGCGAGCAAAAACGTGGCCAATCCTGCAGAATTGTGTTGACACTTTGTTCATACTGCCGCAATATCTTGGGTTATAGGGCCTTCGCCTACTATGTGTAGGGTGGGCCTTTCGAGTACACGGGCCCAAGTCACACCTTTGCAAGGGAAAATCGTTCAACGGAGGAACCTTCATGGCAACGAAGAAGAAAGCAAAAAAGAAGAAACACTAACCGTCGCGAGACGATACCTCGCATACACCCTGAAGTTCACCCGCCTCTTAAGAGAAGCACCTCTTGAGGGGCTTTTCCTTTTTAGGCATTCGGCACGCAGCATTCGGCACTCGGCTGGTGCGGACGGGCGCCTGAACATCCTCTCGATTGAGTCTCGGGACACCGACGGCAGGTACTGAATAATGTCCATCGCTCCGCGAAAATCAGGATGCCAATTGGCGGACCTGTGTCACAATAGGCAAACGAGACAGTCTTCAGCACACAAAAATGGCTGCGAGAAAGAAAAGCTCCACGAAGCGCGAAGCGGATGAGATCTTCATCCCCGATAAGCTTTATTTCCGCATTGGAGAAGTGGCCTCGTTGTGCCATTTGCCGGCATACGTGCTGCGCTTCTGGGAGTCGGAGTTTCCGCAATTGAAGCCGGTCAAGAGCAGCACGGGACAGCGCATGTACCGCAAGCGCGATGTGGAGAGCGTTCTGCACATCAAGCAGCTGCTTTACGAGCAAGGATTCACGATCTCGGGCGCGCGGCAACAACTGCGCGCGGAAATCAAGTCAGACAAGTCGCAGGGCGCGATTCCCTTCCCGGGCAACTCCACAGCAGAGATTCAGCATATCCGCCAGGGTCTGCGGGAGATTTTGAATCTGCTGTCGGCCCGCAAGACGGGATAATGGCATTGCGATGCATCCCCGTGAGATTCTGAACCGAATCCCCTTCAAGGTGCTGATACGGTTCTTCTATCTCATTTTCTTTCTGTCTCTGCTGCTGAACGTGCTGCTCTCACCCTTCAGCCTAAATGTACGGACTTCTTCTTTGATCCGATCTGGATTGAGTGGGCTGAACAGGGCAAGTACGTGGTCGTGCATGCACGGCCCGCACTCGGATGAATGGATGTCTCGGATACGTCCGGTCATCGGCGATCGAGCTATATTTCTCGACTACGACGAACATGACCAATCGGCCCGCTGGTAAGTTCCTGCCAGCTTCGAGATCTTCGGACCTCAAGCGATGCCTGCGAGTTTCAGGCGACATTCTCTTCCTTCAGTAATCTTTTTTCGAAGGCTCCACAGGCCCAAGAAATTCTCCTTTGGAGAGCGGTCCAAGGAATGCGATGCAAATCTGAACTCCCCGCTGAGCTTGCCTACGCTTCCGCCCAATTGGTGCGTTCCAGAATCGTTGGGCGGCTCGTAGGTTTTGCCGCGGGCGAGGCGGCGCTCTTCACGGCGCGTGGTCCACAACAAGACCGGACCGAGGACTGCGGGCATCATGCGCGATAGGATTCCCGATTCTTGCTTGAATTCCTGGCGGAGCGCGCCGATCTGCTGGCTGACATTGCGATCGACTTTCCTGAATTGATGCTCCATTGCCCACAGGGCTGAGCTGTAGATGCCGTTGAGGCGTCCCATTTCGTTCGCGAAACGTTCGCGCACGCGGGCGTCGGGCCAATCTTTGTAGCGCTTCCAGCCGGCCATCAACGTTCGAGAGATGCGATAGAGGCTAGGACCGTTCAGCTGAAAGTCGCGCCAGAAGGCCCAATCGAGAAATCGTTTGGAATCCTCTCGCGAAATCGCGGCATGCTTGAAGTTGAATTTGAATTGGCCGTGAACGTCGGCGTAGTCGACATCGCGCAGCAGGCGTCCCTCGTCCGACATTTGCTGATAGAGCGGAGTGCCTGGCACCGGCGTGTAGAGCATGAACTGGTGGAAGTCGGTGTCGTGCGAAACGGCGTGCTCGATTTCCGAGAGGATGTTGTCGGGGGTGTGGTGCTCGAGGCCAATGATGGTTGAGCCCTGCACGCGGATGCCGTGCTCGCGCAGTTCGCGAGTGAGTTCGCGCGTGTCGGAGCCCTGCAGCTTGCTGTAGCCGGCGCGGGGAGATTCCAGGCCCATCCAGAGCCACGACACGCCAAGGTCCACCAGTTCCTGCATGGTGTATTTGCGAATGGCGTTGGCGGAGGCGAAGACCGAGAGCGCCCAGCTCTTATGCCCATGCTTCATGAGTTCCAGCAGGCGCATGGCGCGCTCGCGATGCAGGAGGAAGTTTTCGTCCATCACGAAGAAGGAGTGAACTTTGAGTTCGTGCTCCATGCGGCTCATGACGTTGAAGAGTTCATCGCCGGTCTCGTAAAAGTTGACGAACTTGCCTTTGCCGCCGAAGAACGCCGAAGTCGTACAGAAGTTGCAGCCCATGGGGCATCCGACGGACGGGATGATGGTTGCGGCGGTCGCGCCTTCGCGCTCAGGCAGGCGAATACCCATGATGCGCGTGCGCATGCCGGAGACGATGGCCGGATGATGGATGGGGGCGTTCTCGTCTTCGCCGAGGTAGCGGCGCATCCAGGAAACGCCTTCGCCGCGCACGATGTGATCAGCATCGATCATCTTTTCGACGCCGGGAATCGCGGCGACGTGTCCGCCGACGATGATCACCGAGTGTGGCGAAAGTTCGCGGGTCATGCGGCACATCTCGCGGATCTTGGCGACGTTGACGATGATTCCGGAAAGGCCAACGACATCGTAGTGATTGCTTTTGAGTTCGCGCGCGAAGTCGTCGCGGGTGGGAAAGTCGAGTACGGCGCAGGGCGCTGAAATATTCGACTGGATCATCATGATGCCCCAGGATCGATGGAACATGCGCAGCGAGAAGCTGCCTTGGGCGCGCGTGACCTGATTGTGATAAAGCTCCATCGGGTTGATGGCGCGGCTGCCGAACTCGTCGTCTTGCGCGTACGGTCCGAAGACCGAACTTAGAAGAACGCGAGCATTTGATCCCTTGGGATGTTTTTCGGAAGTACCGGAATGCCCGCTAAGATGGCTGGGTTGCAGAGTGCTGGTATGAAGTGCCAATTCGTTTCATCATCCATTCTCCCCACATGCCGTTGATGTGATGGTAAACGTGCGCGAGGTTGGTGAAACATTCGAGAAAAGAAAACACAAAAAGATTACAAAGGGCGGGACAGTGTACCGAAGTAACGGTGTGGATTCATTTTCGATCCTTGTAGGGACGGCTTCGGAGCGCGCGAGATCCCTCGGCCCGCTGGAGAAAACGCGGGCCGTCGGGATGACGCCGGCTGCAGGATTATGGGAAATTCGAAGTGGGCGTCCTAATCGCCGAATTTGGACGCAACCCAACTTGAACCTGGGTCACCTTCTGGCCTAGAATCGGTCCTCCATGGGATCGGAGCCGCTACAGATCGATCGTCTCGAGCGTGGGGTGCTGAGCCTTCGCGGGCCGTTGACGATGGAGAACGTTTCGCCGTTTCTGAATGCGGTGAGGCGCGAAGATGCGCCGACCATGATTCTGGATTTTACAGGGGTTCCCTATCTCGACTCTTCAGGACTGGGATCGCTGGTGAGCGCGTGCACTTCCTGTGCGAAGGCTGGACGGCGAATGGCGCTTACGGGCGTGAACAAGCGGGTGTTGAAGGTTTTCGAGATCACAAAAATGGAGCAGATTTTCCTGATGTTTCCCACGCTCTCGGACGCGCTCGAAGCTTTCACGAACGCCGGCACAGCATAGAGAGCTCGCGCCGTGTGGGGACGCTACGCCGCGCGGACGGGATTCGGCTTCTTTGACCCCCCGGCGGCGACTGCGTCGAGCCGGATTCGTGAGACCCGCGTCGTTTCTTCCACCAAGTTGTCCGTGACCTTGCCGCCTTCTCCTGCCATGACCGAACCGGCGGCTAGAGCGAACCGCAGAGCATCAGCCTGATCCTCGAAATACAAAACGACTTGTCCCGACATAGCACTTCTCCTGGTGGGGCCCGATGGCAGGCCTAAAGATCGACTCGGCGCGGGAGCGGTCTTGACCCGCGTGAAGTTTGCTTCGCTGTCTTCGATTTTCGGAGAACTTGGCGCGGGCTCAAAGTGATTCTCTTGGTTCTCTTTACCCCGGAAGTGCACGATGTGGCGGCGTACGGAATGGAACGGCAGTCGGGTTATCATCGGGCATGCCTGTACTGATCTCGATGCTGCGCGGAGTCAACGTTGGCGGCCACAACAGGGTCAAAATGGATGCGTTGCGCGCGGTCTATGCATCGCTGAAGTGCGAAGACGTGCGCACTTACGTGCAAAGCGGAAACGTCATCTTCCGGACCGAGGAGAAGAATACTCTTCCGTTCGCGAAGAAGATTCAGGACGCGATTGAGCGCGAGTTTGGATTTCGTCCGGAGATCATTCTGCGCACTTGCGATGAGATGAGGGCTGCGCTTGCGGCGAACCCTTTCGCGGGACGGCGCGATGTGGAGCCCGGCAAACTGCTGATTACTTTCCTCGCCGCTGAACCTGGCCCGGGGGCGGAGGCCGCGTTAGCGAGTCTCAAGCCGCATAAAGAAGAGCTGCATCTCAAAGGGCGCGAGCTCTACATCTACTTCCCAGACGGTGCTGGAAAATCCAAACTGCCGTGGTCATCGGTCGAGAAGTTTCTGAAAGTCACCGGCACCGCTAGAAACTTGAACAGCGTTATCAAGATGCTCGAGATCGCGGAGGCGATGGAAAGCGCGAAGTAAGGCATGCGGGGGTGCAGGCCTGGCGAAGACCTTATTGCTGCGGCTTTGGCCATGGCGGCTGAACGAGTGGCGGAATCGCGGCGACATCTTTGAGATCGGGCGCTCTGAAGGAAAGTTGTTCCGCCAGGAAAGCGACGCGGTCGCGAGTGGCTTCGGCATTGAGTGCGTGCGGAGCCTCATAGAGTTTGAATTTCTTCGGCTCGCTGACGACGGCGGCGTACTGTGTCGCCAGGTCCGGTCCGGCGAATGGTTCATGAGTGGCGTACTGCAGGAACACGAACGCTGGCGCAGCGTGCGACACGTATTTTCCGGCGTCGGTCCAGGAATATTTCGCGGCGAAGGCATCGAACTTTTCGGAGCCTACCTTTTGACGATATTGCTGGAATGCCTTGGTCTTGAGTTCAGCCTCATCGGAAATCGCTCCAGCCATGATCACGAGCGCCTTGAAGCGCTTGTCGATCCCGGCTAGAAAGCCGCCGGCGGTGCCGTCGCAACTGTGCCCGACATAAGCGAGTCTGCTGGCGTCAACATCCTTGCGGCTAACGAGCAGGTCAACACCGCGCCGCAAATTTATATCCTGCTGAACCTCAACCCAGACCTGTTGCTCGTTCAGCGGCTTGCTGTCCTCGACGAAGCCCGGATGGACAATCACGTGGTCGGGAAGCAAGGAGATGACTCCGGAGCGGGCGAGCACGAGAGCTTCGTCGAGAAATTCCGTGCGATTCATCTTCTCAGAACCCGGCATGCACCAGTGTCCATAAACGATGCCAGGGAACGGGCCTTTCCCGTTGGGGACGACCAAGAATGCGGTGACGAGACCGCCATTCGGGCCGACGAAGACACCGCGATCGCCGACCGGGGCGGAGTAGGAAATGTCGTAGACCTTTACTCCGCCGCGATCTGCAACGCTAGTCTGCTTCACGTCAAGAGGCGCCGATTTGTCGTAGTCCCAGTGGTGGACGAGTTGGTCGAACGATTCCTGCGCGAAGGCAGAAGCGAGCAGGAAAAGGAAGATGCAAAAGCGGGCTTTCATCGCGACCCTACTATAGCAACTTATAAATGGCGGTGGCTGTTGAGCGATTCACGTTCGCTAAGGCGTCACGGGATGAGCCGTGACTCTTTGCCGATCTGGACAGCCTGGGTGCGCCGTCTGGCGCCGAGCTTATCGAAGACGCGGCTGGCATGGGTCTTCACCGTATTCTCACTGACGAACAGGCGGTTGGCGATTTCGCGGTTGCTCAGTCCCGTGGCGATGAGTCCGAGAATCTCAAGCTCGCGCGCGGTGATGCCGAGTTGGCTCACCCGAGTCTCGTCGGCGACGAAGGGCGTCGCGACGGAACCTTCCCTGACGATGCTGTCTTTGGCGACCGGCTCCGGCCTTTTTCTGGTGAGCGTCTGGCCGAGCCAGATGCCAAGGCCGGCGAACAGCGCGGCGATGAGGGCGCCGTAGATCTCCACCGAATGCTCCACGACGAGGAAACGGTACTCGGTCAGCTTCAGGACCGCGATGAGGACGCCGCCGCACAGTCCGTAAAGCAGGATGTCGCGTAGCGCACGGCGGCGCGCTCCCGGGTCGGATTCGACGGTTTGACTCACGGGCGTCATGATAGCTGAAGAGGGCGAGGTTGGGGAGCGCATAGACGGTTGCTGAATCGGGGATTGCCCTGAGGTCGGCCACTCGGGCGGAAAAGGGCAATCAGGGATTGAATTGGTCGGGACGGGCAGATTTGAACTGCCGACCCCTCGCACCCCAAGCGGCTCTGAAGACTCAGGGTCGAAGTAAATAAATGCCTTTCGGTTTTTCCGTTGGTCTCTCTTCCCCTGTTTTTCCATAGTTGCGTCACAAAAATGTCACAGGGTTTTTACCAATGCTTCGCCCAATCTGGCGAGGCGACTGGTTCAGGTTTCAGCATGTTCAAGTTCACCAATTCGGTGTCTCGCAGTTCGGGCAGTGTATCGAGGCTCGTAGCGTACAGACAGCCGCTCCGGGCGAACACGATTCGCCCGGCAGCGTCCCAGTCTGCCCACTCAGCCCCTCGGATTTCCGTCTCTCCCTTACTGCTGAGCACTGAGAAGGCTTCTCGGTACTTGAAGCCTGAAATCGAACGGTTCATCACCAGCGTGACGCCCGAAGTCTTGCGGGAACTCTTCACTCGGATTTCCGGTTGCTGGGTTTTGAAGCCATTTCCGAAACCCGCCCAACCGTACTTCCAATCCTGCGTCTTCTTCCATCCGTCTCGCTCAAGCCGCATGGAATATATCGGGTCGTCCTCACCACACGCACCCGGATTGTTTTCGACTCGCAGTCCGAGGGGCAGGTGGTCTCTATGAGGAATCGCCACGAGAGGCTTGTGGTTCAGCCACAGAACTCGGTTCGACCTAAACAAGCCTCCACCGTGCCAGCAGTCGCCTTTGGGCCAGAGCCCAAGGGCGGTGAGATAGGGAGGCTTACTTACCGCAGTCCAAGCATAGGTGTATTCCGTTCTCGCCTTTGGCTTGCGTTTGAGCAGAAGGCGGAGGTCGTGAGTGAGAGCCCCAGCCTTTCTCTTTTCGAGCATCGCTTCGGCTTCTTCGATTCGGCGTCCGCTCCATTTAGCGCAAAAATAGACCATCAACTTCCCGTCAGGCGTCAGGTCGCTACGCCTCGGATACATCTGCCCGTGGAACCACTGACCGTGCTCGAACGTGTCAGTGTCGGTGTTCCACTTCACCATGTGAAACCACTTGCTCGAACCACGGCGGAAGATGACGCCAACCGGAGCCTTTCTGGCAAGAATGACATGTATCCGGGCGCTGGGTTGCTCCGAGACTCCACGCATTCTTCCATCTATTTCTTCCGAGACGATGTTTTTCATAGCTCCGTTTGCACTTCAGCGTTTTCAGCGAATGCTCGTTTCGAGGTCTTCGACTCGTGCCGCCACAGTTTGCTGAAGGAACTCCAGCATGAATTTGCGGTCGCCTCGACCGAAGACCCGTCCCACTTTCGGGAGAACGGTTCCAAACAGAATCAAAGTTGGTGGAACGACCAGTCCGACCCACGTGTCTCCTGTGGTGTGGTGACTTCCGGTGAGCACGTCGAGCAAGGTGAGCACAAATATCGGCGCTCCGCAAAGGACTGCGCCCAGCAGCCAGAAACGCATGAAATATCTCGCCCAGCGAGGAGCATCGAAATAGCCTTGGATTCGGCTGCCCCCGGGCTCAGCTTCAACCGTTCCATAGAAGTGACCTGCGAAATCGTTGCGGCTGTACCGCCGCTTTTGCAATCTGAATGTACTCTCTCGAACTTCACCAAGCACTCGTCGCTCACCTTTGTAGCCAGAGAGCGAGAACAGCGTTCTTTGTTCAGGGTCAATGGAACGGCGCAAGGTATCCATCACAGTGGACGGGGCGAGAGCGGAATGCAACAAGACGGCTGGGGCTTTCCTGAACACGCCTGCATTTTCGCCTCAGAATACTCGTCCTGTCCACAGCGTACCTGTCTGGAACTGGAGGGAGCAGCATGAGAGTCGGCTTGTATGCACGAGTTTCGACCGCTAATGGCCAAAGCCCACAAATGCAGTTGTCAGAATGGCGGGCGGACTTTTCGCTTGGTGCCAAGCGGTTCCGCCTGTCGCTTCAAACCTCTGATCATCGTGAAGCCGCACGCAGGGAAAAGCTGCGAATCTCGGAGGCACAGAATGGGGGCGGTCTGCTGCCTCGGAAGGTAGCCAAGCTGAGCGTGACGGAAGCGGCGGAACTCTACTTGATTCGGCGGCAGTCTGAGGTTTCGGCGTCCACTATCAGGTTGGAGAGAGACGCATTGAAACAGGTGAAGCGTCATCTCGGCACTTCCATGCTTGGGAGCCTCACGGCTGAATCCATTGCGTCCTACGTCCAACGTCGCAAGGCAGAACGTATCGGGAACCGCACGGTGAACATTGAGGTCGGAGTCCTACGCCGAATTCTGAAGCAGTTTAAGCTGTGGCATTTTGTGGGTGATGGCTATAAGCCGTTGCCCGAGCCCAAGGATGTTGGCAGAGCACTCACCCCGGCGCAGGAACTCCGTCTGTTCACCGTCGCCAGTAGCCGTGGGGAATGGAACGTTGCCTTCTGGGTCTCGCTGCTTGCGGCCAATACAACCGCTGGCGGATGCGAACTTAGGAACCTGAGATTGCAGGACATCCAAATAGAAGTGAAAACGCTTTGCGTCCGTGTCGGCAAGAACAAGTTTCGAGTCAGAGTAATCCCCCTCAACAGAACTGCAATGTGGGCGGTCGAGCGGCTGCTCGACCGGGCACACAAGCTGGGATCGACCAACCCAGAGCACTACTTGATCCCTCGGCGAGTCGGGGGCAAGCTGTACGATCCCACCAAGCCGCCGAGCCGTTGGGGTTGGCGGCGGGCGTGGAGGAAGCTGACGCAGGAAGCTGGACTCGAAGGTCTGCGCCCGCACGATTTGCGGCACCACGCCATCACCAAGTTGGCGGAATCGTCCGAAGCCAGTGAGCAGACGATCATGTCCATCGCCGGGCACGTCAGCCGGGAAATGCTGGAACATTACAGCCACATCCGGCAGGAGGCGAAGAGAAAGGCGGTCGAGTCGCTTGATAACGTCACAATCACGTCACAATTAGCAAAATGGGAGGCGGAAGCGAACGAGAGGGAAGAAGCGAAAAAGCCCAATAACAAAGCAGGAAATGAATTGGTCGGGACGGGCAGATTTGAACTGCCGACCCCTCGCACCCCAAGCGAGTGCTCTACCAGGCTGAGCCACGTCCCGACTCGGAAGGAAACCGCTGATGTGACGATTGCGTTGCTAGGTTTCGTCAGCCCCAGCGGAGGGGTTTACTCAGTTATCTTACACTACAACGCGCTTAATACGGTGAATCCCGGGCGCCAAGGGTTAGTCGAGCGATTCGGGATGCAGGCTCAGGTCTTTTTCGCCGGCGGCTTTTTTCTCGGCGTACTTCTTCATCCAGGCTTCCCAGCTGCGGCCGGCGGCAGTATCGCGTCCGGTGAAGGCGAGGGCGGCGATGTCGGCGTAGGAGATGGAGACTTTTTCGTCTGAAGTCTTGGGGTAGAGGCGGACGAGGGAATCTTTGAGGGTCGGGGCGGAGCGGCGGTCGAAGAGATAGCCTTCGATCTTCGATCCATCTTTACGGGTGATGGTTACGTCGCCGCGGTAGTCGAAGGCTTTTTCGAGCGCGACGCGGACTTCTTCTTCGGACGCAAGTTGGGGAATCCAACCCTCGAGTTGTTCGCGGGCTGTACCGGGTGCAACTTCCAGGGCGTCGGGATTCGTGGCGTCAATGTGCGGCGGGGTTGCTTGCGGGGAGGCGTGGTCGATGTGACCGGCTTCTTTGCCTGTCATGTTAATTCCCGAAAATCAAAATCTTCACCGCAGAGGACACGGGGGACACAGAGGAAGAGCTCTTCACTAGACTCGAGTTTCCTGTAGCGACGATTCGTTTGGCGTTGCGATCTGCACCAGCGGATGCACCGCGGCTTGTGGTTCATCCAGCAGTCTGAGGGCTTCTTCGTCGCGGTAGCGCGTAAACAGTGTGCCCTTGACTGTCGCGAGGAATCCACCGAGCGAATTAAAAGTCGCGTGCACCGCTGAGGCCTCGTATCCACTGTGGACCATGCAATTCGCGCACGCGGGATTGCCCGATTCGGTGCCGTAGTTGCTCCACTCGGTTGTGGCCAAGAGTTCGGCAAAGGTTTCCGCGTAGCCGTCCTGCAGCAGATAGCAGGGCTTCTGCCACCCGAAAACGTTGTACGTGGGCATGCCCCAGGGCGTGCAGGGATACGTCTTCTTGCCCATCAGGAATTCGAGGAAAAGCGGCGACAGGTTGAAGCGCCAGTTCTTCTTGCGATTCGACAGGATTGCGCGGAACATGCGGCGAGTGCGGGCGCGTCCGAGGAAGTGCTTCTGGTCGGGCGCCTTGTCGTAGGAGTAGCCCGGAGAAAGCATCATGCCCTCGACTCCGAGGTCCATCATCTCGTCGAAGAAGGCGCGCACCGACTTGGGATTCGCTCCGTCGAACAGCGTTGTGTTGGTGGTTACCCGGAAGCCGCGGCGGAGGGCCTCTTTCACGGCGTCGACAGCGATGTCGTATCCACCTTCGCGGCAGACAGCGAGATCGTGCTCTTCGCGCTGGCCATCGAGGTGAACGCTGAAGGTCAGGTACTTGCTCGGCTTGAAGAGATCGATCTTTTCTTTCAGCAGCAGCGCGTTGGTGCAGAGGTAAATGTATTTCTTGCGCGCGACCAGGCCTTCGATGATCTCGCCGATTTGAGGATGCATCAGCGGCTCGCCGCCGGGGATGGAAACCATGGGCGCGCCGCACTCGTCGACGGCGCGGAAACACTCTTCCGGGGTGAGGTCCTTCTTCAGAATGTGGGCCGGGTACTGGATTTTGCCGCATCCCGCGCAGGCCAGGTTGCAGCGGAACAGAGGCTCGAGCATGAGCACGAGCGGGTATTGCTTGCGGCCGGCGACCTTTTGGCGCAGCACATAGCTGGCCACGGTCCACATTTGTGAGACAGGAACTGGCATCTAAGTGGTCGTTACCCCTTAGTAAGTATTTTATCAGGGTCGGGGGCGTCCTGCTTCATCGAAGGACCTAGTCGGTACTGCGGGGATCGGCAGTGTGGGGCACATGGGCTGAACGCTATTTCGCAGGGGTCGCGAAGGTCAGGCCGTCGATCAGATCTTCGACATCATCGTCGGTGCCGGCGATTATGGTGATTGATATGGCGTAGCCGTGGGACAGCATCACCAGCGTGGACTGGCGCATGATGCGGGTTCCCACGTCTTTGTGGAAGTCTCCGCGAACCAGAGGTTTGGCTCCGACGGCGATTTCGTACGGGTCTTCGTCGGGGGTGAACCCCTGCGCCTTAGCTACTTCGGTGAGGGGAAAGAAGTATTGAGCAGGTTCAGTCAATCCGGGATAGGCCGAGGCACTTTCTGCGGCGATGAGGATGGAGGAATTCACGTCTTCGGCTTTGGCTTCGGGCGGACGGGAGAACGCGGCTAGTAGGACTTTCGCGCCGGTGCTTGAGGCTGGCGGCGTGTCGGGCTGGGCGGGATTGCCTTTGGCGTCTCTTGTTTTGTCGTCGTCTCGTGCGTTCAATTCGTCGGTGCGCAGTACCCAACCGTCGGGAATCCTGCAGGTGAGGGCTAGGGACTTGTTGTGATAGACGTTGTTGGAGACGGCGCCGGCGTCGAGTGTGGACGTGGCTGACGAGGCGGACGCTTTGGCACGCTTTGGGGGCGTGCTTGCTGACTGACCTGACGTCTGCGCAAGCGCACCAGGTGAAATCAGAAGAACCGCCAACGCTAGTCGCGGGGAGAAACACATGTATCGATGGTACGCGAGATGAGGACTTTACGGCGTGAGAACGAAGTTGACTTGGACTTGAGTCTTCACTGCGACAGGTTGTCCGTTGACAAGGTACGGGCGATATTTCCATTGCTTAACCGCAGCAAACGCGGCCTCTGCGAGAAGAGAATCTCCCGAGACCAGCGTCAGATCGGTGATGTCGCCCTCCTTTCCGATCGTGGCGGTCATGATCACCGTGCCCTGGATGCGTCTCTTGCGCGCTTTCTTCGGATAATCCGGCCGGACTTTCTTGATCAGGAGTCCTGCAGCGACTCCTGACGGAAGTTCCACCGATTGCGCGGAACTGGATTGGTCTTGTGATTGACCCTGAACCGGTTCCCATGGCAGCATCGCCACGACCAGTGCAACTCCGATGAAACCGAAGGTTCGGATGGGGCCACGGTTCATGCAGCTTTGCCCATGACCGGCTGCGTGCAGTGCGAGCAGCGGCGGGCCTCGATGGGAATCTCACTGAGGCACTCGGGACATTTCTTGGTCGTCGGATCAGGAGGCGCCTCCCCTCGGTTCATCCGTGCCACGAGCGCGTTTACCGGCGTCACTACGAAGAAATAGACTGCCGTGGCCACCAGCAGGAACGAAATCACGGCGTTGGCGAACTCGCCGTAGAGAAACTCACTGTTGTTGAGGGTGAATTTGAGCTTTGAAAAGTCCGGCGCCTTGACCAGAGCGCCAATGAGCGGGGTTAGCAGATCTTTGGTAAGGGCTCCGACGACGCCCGCAAAGGCCGCGCCGATCACGATGCCGACCGCCATATCCACAACATTTCCACGCAGAATGAATTTTTTGAATCCGTCTAGCATAATGGTGCCCCTCCGAAATTGAAGTGCTGGCAAATGTAAGGCAGGGGCGGGCGGAGGTCAAGAGCGGGATCTTCTAGCTGCAGCTATGCCCATGCCTCGCAAAACAGGCGAGACATGGGCATCCCCGAATTCATTGGTTCGATGAATTTGCGGTCGCGGCGTCAGATCCGCATGGGCATGACGATGTAGCGGTACTTGTAGTCGTCGCCTTCGGCGGGACGGAGCTGGCCGGCGGACTGCGGGTCTTTCAGCTCGAGCCTCACTTCGCTGGTACCGGCGGCTTTGAGGAACTCCACCAGGTATGCGGCGTTGAAGCCGATGGTCAGCGGCTCGCCGGTGTAGGGAGCTTCGATGGAATCCTCGGACTCTCCGGCTTCGGTGGACGACGCGGAGATCTTCAGTTCACCCTTTTCCAGGCGCAGGCGGACGGCGCGCGAACGTTCATCGGCAAACTGGGCAACGCGAAGAATTGCGGCATTCAGTTCATCGGAGTTCAGGGGAACGATCTTGCTATTGTCCTTCGGCAGGACGGCTTCGAAGTTCGGGAACTGTCCAGTGAGCTGGCGCGAAGTTAGCAGGCGTGAACCGATGCGGAAGAACAGCGTCGATTCATCTTTGGCGAACTCGATGGTCTCGGCGTCGGTGGAGTCGAGAAGCGATTTCAGTTCGTCCATCGCCTTCTTGGGGACGAGAGTCTTCATTTCGCCGGAGACGCCGTCGAATTTTTCACCCGCACGCTCGCAGTGAGCGAGGCGATGTCCATCGGTCGCGACCATGGTGATGGACTCGGGCTTGAGCAACATCAGGGCGCCGTTCAGGGTGTAGCGTGACTCTTCGTTGGAGATGGCGAATCCGGTGCGCGCGATCAGGCCGCGCAGAATCTGGGCGGGAATCGTGATTGCTCCTGCCGTCGGAAACGCGGGGAGGCTCGGGAAATTCGACTTCGCCATCCCGACCATCTTCGTATTCGACCGTCCGCAGCGAATGCTGACCCAATGATTCTCGAGCAGTTTGATGGTGATGTCAGCATCGGGCAGCAGCTTTACGTAGTCGTGAAGTTTACGGGCGGGAATCGTGCAGGAGCCTTCCTTTTTGACTTTCGCGTTACAGGAAGTGCGCAGGCTCAGATCGAGATCGGTGGCGGTGAGCGACAGGCGGTCACCCGCGGCCTCAAATAAATAGTTGGACAGGATTGGAATGGTGGTCTTGCGTTCGACCACACCTTGCGTGGCAGTCAATTCACGCAGCAGTTCGAACTTGCTGACCGTGATCTCCATGGTGCCCGCAGCAACAGCGGCCTCCACCGGCATAAAGTCCTTCTCCCCGATACTGGCTACTTGCCGTGCTACTTCTAGTACTACCCTTATATCAAATGCAAAACCTATAAAACCAGCAGTAACAGTAGGGCCTGCGGAGAAGTGGAAAAGTGGGACAACTCGCCTGTTGTCACCGGGTTCCCGCCGAACCCTTCATGTTAGAAATCGGTCCCGAACTCTTCGGAGGCGCTAGTGGAACTCGGCCCGGGTTTCGATTTGTTACATGCCTTACACAACTTCCACAACGCATTCACAGCCACTGCGAAGGAACACTGGACGACTGAGTGGAAAACTCAATCATCTGCGCGATTCATCCGCCTAATTGCTCGGTCAGTTTGTTGATCAACCTGTTCAAATCCTTGTCGGTCTTGCGGAGCTCTTCGATCTTCTCGACCGAGTGCAGCACGGTCGTGTGATGCTTGCCGCCGAACTGTCGTCCGATTTCCGGGAGCGACGCCTCCGTCAGATGCTTCGCCAAGTACATGGCAATCTGGCGCGGATAGACGATGGCGCGAGAATTGTTCTTGGCCTTGATCTCGACCAGGCGCAGGCCGAATTGTTCGGCCACCATTTTCTGGATCGATTCGATCGTGACTTTGCGAGCCTGGGAGTCGATGAAATTCTTCAGCACCTGCTGCGCGTAGGGCAGCGTGATCTCGGCGCCGATGAGCGAGGAATGCGCCACTAAGCGGATCAGCGCGCCTTCCAACTCGCGCACGTTGGAGCGAATGTTGGAAGCGACGTAGAGGGCGACGTCGGTGGGCAGAGTGACTTTTTCCTGCTCGGCTTTCTTTTGCAGGATGGCAACTTTGGTTTCGAGGTCGGGCGGTTGGATGTCGGCGATCAATCCCCACTCGAAGCGGCTGCGGAGACGATCTTCGATTTCGGCTAATTCTTTGGGAGAGCGATCGCTGGCGATCACGATCTGCTTCATGGACTCGTGCAGGGCGTTGAAAGTGTGGAAGAACTCTTCCTGCGTGCGCTCTTTGCCGGTGAGGAACTGGATGTCGTCGATCAGAAGGACGTCCATGTTGCGGAACTTGTCGCGGAAGCTGGTCATCTTGTCGTAGCGCAGCGAGTTGATCATGTCGTTGGTGAACTTCTCGCTGGAGACGTAGCAGATGGCCGCTTGCGGCATGCGGCGCTTGATCTCGTGTCCGATGGCCTGCATAAGGTGCGTCTTGCCCATGCCGACGCCGCCGTAGAGGAACAGCGGGTTGTAGGCCTTGGAAGGACGCTCGGCGACGGCCTGGCACGCGGCGTGGGCGAACTGGTTGCCGCTGCCGATGACGAAGGCGTCGAAGGTGTAGCGCGGATTCAGTTGCGCGGCACCGTCCCAGTCAAAGCGAGACTGCGACGGAGATGCGGCCGCAGCGGCTGAGAGTCCGCCATCGTGACGAACTGGCGTGGAGGCAGGATCGTCTTCGGGAGTGACGAACTTCACGTCGTTGAAGCCGAGGCCCAGGACGTCAATCGCTTCCTGAATCAAATCAGCATACTTGTCGCCAGCGTGACGGAACTCGACCGTCGGAACGCGAACGAAGAGGATGCCTCCACTGGAATGACTGTAGCGCGTCGGCTTGAGCCAGGTGTCGTAGGAATGCCGGTTGATTTTCTTCTCGAGAGCATCGAGAATGCGCGCCCACGGATTCGGAGAAAGAGTTGTGCTGGGGACTGACATATATGAAATATTCACCAAGCGACGCCCTGGCGGCTGGTAAGAGGCGCCTGTTAAAACTGCCGTTTTACGAAGTAGCTGGAACCGTTAATTTTACTGCGGAAAGCGCTTGTTATACCGTGCGCCGATGCCAAATCCAAAAAGAAATTTCGAAAGCAGGATCAGTCCGGCATACTAGCACAGATTTTTTTGTTGTGTGGAAAAGTTCGGCTGGAATTTTTCCGCGAAAGATTATTCATACCTTAAGCGCGCACGCTGTCAAGTGCCGCGATGGTAACTGCCGCAGAGAAGGTGCAAGACGCGCGCTTGGTGAGGCGATTTGCATCGACATGAGTGTGTGGTTCGAGAGACTCGGCAAGGTGCGTCTCTACGATTGCGGGCGGCGGGATTGGGAGTGAGGGCGTTTGGTGGGAAGGCGGTAGCTGATTTATACTTACGGTTTGCCTTAACACTGTTGAACGAATCAGGAGCAGGAACTTTTCATGCCCAAGCGTACATTCCAACCTAATCGGCGCAAGCGAAGCAAGAAGCACGGATTTCGCACGCGCATGAAGACCCAAGGCGGCCAGAAGGTTCTGTCACGCCGCCGCGCCAAGGGGCGCAAACGGGTTTCGGTGAAGCCAGGTTTCCGCGAATAGTCCAGTGGCGCGGAGTTAGCACCGCGCATCCGCTGTAACAAAAGCGATCTGGAATTTGAGTCACTGTGACTGCCAGTGTGCCCGGAGAATCGAACCGAGGTGTCTTGCCACGAGGCGGCAAGGCAGTTTTTCCTCGCAGCGCGAGGCTTTTGCGCCACGCCGACTTCGAGCGTGTGTACAAGCTGGGGCGGCGGCACTTTTCTTCGTCCATGACCGTGTTCTATTTGGCGCGGCAGGAAGCGCAAGGGACGGGGACTGCGGCACCTTCAGGCACGCGCGTCGGATTCACGGTCGGCCGAGCGCTGGGGGGCGCTGTGCAACGAAACCGCATGAAGCGTCGGCTGCGGGAAGCCGTGCGGCTTTCCCGGATGCCTTCGGCAGTGAGCGCGGATGTGGTGATCAATCCGAAGAAGTCGTTGCTTACCATCGACTTCGCCGGGGTAGTGAACGAAGTGAGCCGCGCTTTCGTAGTTATAGAACAGAAACTCGCGGGCAAGGCCGCTCAGACGACCATGGGCAATGAGATAGGGAGTTCGAGCCGGGAGCGGCGAGGCTGAAGATGGTAGAGATGCGCCAGTGGGGCAAGGTCGCGGTGCTGCAGGTGATGCGCGCCTACAAGTGGGCGATATCGCCAATGATCCCGCCAGCGTGCCGTTACGTTCCGAGCTGCTCCGAATATGCGATGGAGGCCGTGGAACGGTATGGAGTTCTGCGGGGAGGGATGATGGCATTCGCGCGGCTGCTGCGGTGTCATCCATTTGCGCGGGGTGGATACGATCCCGTAGTGAAGCGGGAAGCGAATTGCACAACACACATGACTCACGACGAGACGACGCCAGCCCCCTATCAAGGCGCGATCTGAGGAAACCGTAAAACTTTGGCCCAATATCAAAATCCTCAACAGGAACCGGGCAGCGAGCGGCGACTGTTACTCGTTTTCCTGGTGACGTTCATCGCCATGCTGGCGGCGCAGCCGTTGTTGAAGAAATATTTTCCGGCGCCGACAACTCCACAGCCGCAGAGCCAGACCGCTCCGGCACAACCCGCGGCCGCTGCGGCCGCTGCGACGCCGGCGGGCAAAACGCCGGGCGCCGGCTCGCGGAGAGCTGTTTCGCCAGTTGCTGCCTCGCCAGCGCCTGAAGTCACCAAGCAGGCGACGAGCGAAACGGACACGGTGATCGAGAACGATCTTTACCGCATCACCTTCACCAATCGCGGCGCCCAGGTTAAATCCTGGATTCTGAAAAAATTCGATAACGACGAACAGAATGGGCCGCTGGATCTGGTTAACCAGACAGCCGCGGCGAAATACGGCTACCCGCTTTCGCTGTGGACCTACGACGAGGCTCTGCGCAACAAGCTCAGTTCTGCGCTCTATGTTGTGTCGAACGAGGGCAAGCTGACGGCACCAGCGAGCATCACGTTTGAGTATGCCGACCAGGATGTCGCGGTACGCAAGACGTTCACCTTCGATCAAAGCTATGTGGTGAATGTCGAAACATCAGTCACGTCCCAAGGCAGTCCGGTGGCTGCGCTGCCGGCATGGCCGTCGGGATTTGGAAGCCAGACGACACCCGCGTTCTACGCATCGGAGTTCATCGACTACCAGTTCAACAAGGACATTGAGCGAGTACCGGCGAAGTGCGGATTTTCGTTGTTCTCAAAATGCACGAAGATCAGCGGCGGCGGCACGATTCCCGGGCCCTTCCATTGGGCTGGTCCCACGGACCAATATTTTGCGGCGGTCTTCATTCCCGACGATCCGGCCTCGGTCGCGATGGTTACTCTGAGCAATCCGCTTTCGGTTGCGCGAGATCCGCAGAAGCCTGATGCGAAGGAGACGGTAAACGTCGACGTGCTCGGGGCGGCGGTTGGCAACCTGCACGGTCCCACGGTTGAACGAGTCTTCGCTGGCCCGAAGGAGTTGGAAGTCCTGCAGAAGATTCGTGTTCCGGGAGTTTCTGGAGCGGACAACGATCTGAACGGCCTGGTGGACTTTGGCATTTGGGGTCTGATCGCCAAACCGCTATTTGTGTGGCTGAAGTGGACCTACCATCACGTCATTCCCAACTGGGGATGGGCCATCGTACTTCAGACTTTCATCATCACAGTTGCGCTGCTGCCGCTGCGCGTGACGCAGATGAAGTCGATGCTCAAGATGCAGCGGGTTGCGCCGCAGATCAAAGCGATCCAGGAAAAATATAAGAAGTACAGCCTGCGAGACCCGCGCAAGGCGCCGATGAATGAGGAGATCAGCGCGCTGTACAAGAAGGAAGGGGTGAATCCGGCGGGGGGATGCCTGCCGATGCTCATCCAGCTGCCGTTTCTTTATGCGTACTATAAGATGCTGGCGATTGCGCTGGATCTGAGGCATGCGCATTGGCTGTGGATTCACGACCTGTCGGCCGCTGACCCGCTCTACTTGTTGCCGATTTTCATGGTGGTCAGCATGCTGGTGACGCAGAAGATGACGCCGCAGGCGGGCATGGATCCATCACAGCAAAAAATGATGACGGTGATGATGCCGCTGTTTATGGGCTTCATCTTCTTCCGGCTTCCGGCGGGTCTGAATTTGTACTATGCCGAGAGCAATCTGATTTCGATCGCGCAGCAGGCGGTGATGAATCGCACGGCCCTCGGCCGCGAGATGCGCGAAATGATGGCGAAGCGCGCGCGGAAGAAGGATAAATAGCTGTCAGCCGTCAGCTATCAGCTGGTAGACCAGAGCGTGCGAATCGAACTTTCAAGATTTCTAGGGGAGCAAGAAATATCAAACCCGAATCAGCCGAGCTAAAAGCTGACGGCTGATAGCTGAGAGCTGACTTCATGCCCATTCCCGATAAACTCGCTGCTGCTAACAAGATCAACACGTTTCTGCAGGCCGTCGTGACTCACGGCGGGCTGCGACTGAAGTATCGGATTGTCGTCGATCCGCCGCTGCCGGAGAACCGCGACTGGGAGAAGCCGGAAATCCTGGTCGACTTTGCGGGTCCCGACGCGGCGCTGCTTCTCGACCGTGGCGGGGAACTGCTGCGCGCGCTTGAGCTGCTTGCGCTGGAGATGTTGCGACTGCCTTCAGGCGAGCATGAGAAGATTTGCTTCGACTGCCAGAATCACCGGTCGCTGCGAATCCAGGAATTGCGCATGGCGGCTACGGTTGCGGCCGAGAAGGTCCGCAAGACCGGGTCGCCCTATGAATTTACTCCGATGTCGTCGCGGGAGCGGCGGATCGTCCACTTGGCGTTGCGTGAGGAAGCGGACCTGCACACCGAGAGTGAAGGGGAAGGGATGCGGAGGCGGCTGGTGGTTTATCCGAAGGATTACAAGCCGGCTGGAAGGCCCGCGCCCAAGAGCATTCCGTGATCCTAGTCGGATAGGAGGTCTGCCATGAAGCCCTTCGGTCCTCTGCTTTTCCTGTTTTTGCTCATCCTTGCCGCCGGAACTATGCTCGCCTGCGGATCCTCATCGTCAACTCATTTGCTGCAATCCGTTGAAATCCGCCCTGCCACCGCCGATGCGCAGGGCTATCCCAACGGCCAGGTTCCGTTCACCGCAACTGGCATGTACAACACAAAGCCTTCTCCAGTGACACCCATCTCGGTCGAATGGGGCGCATGCGATCTGAACGGCAATGCCACCACCGCGGTTAGCGTCAGTTCCGCTGGGGTGGCCCAATGTGCCGGCGCTGCCGGAACCTACACGGTCTGGGGATTCGGGTCCAATCCGTCTGGAGGTACTTGCACCGCCATCAACGCCTGCGGCGGAGGATGTGGCCGAATTACGGGCACTGCGCAACTGACCTGTCCCTGAAGCGAGCGGAAGTGCTGTCAAACGAAGATCATTGGCCCTGCTGTCCCACTAAGGTGCCCCATCTCGATGCAACCGGCTTCGAGGGAACTCCGAGTCGAAGCGAACGGGAAACTTCATTCCACTATTACTAACGCGATACTCGCTCTATCGCAGAAGCTCACGGGAACAGAAGTACCACTTTGTTCCCTTCCATTGGGTCTGCGGTTGAGCAGGCGCGACGACATGAGCTCGGTCTCCCACCAGTTAACGACTTAGGTACATACCTTTGTAGGTTCGTCCTCCATGGAAACTCGTGTCCACAAGCCGACGGGCGGCCCCCAATTCCAGGGCCGCCCATCTTTAAGACTCTGTAACTGATGGCTGGCGAATTATCGTCCGGCGGCTGCGCCTGCTGCTGCCGGCATCATTCCCGCGATCTTCATGGCTTCGATGCGCTGCAGCACGGTCTCGAGACTTGCGCCGGTGTCGGTGCAGGCGTCCACATAGGGATGGCGGGTGCCGTCGGCGTGCATGACCAGCACACTGGTTTCGCCGCTGGCTTTCTTCACCATGTATGGCAGGTGGTGACGATCGTTGCGGCTGAGGGTTGGGCCCAGGAGCACCAGGTCGAACACGCTTTTGTTCAGGGCCTCTTGCACGGCTTTGCGTCCAGCGGCCTGCTGAACGATGTGGCCAGCCTTTTCGATCGCAGTGGAATGTTGCTTTAGAATCTCGTCGTCCCCTTCGCCATAAAGAATTCTCAGTTTTGCTTTAGCCATTGAAATCCGTCCTCGTCGGTACCTACGCACCGGTACCTGCAAGTGACGGTAGCAACCGCCGGGCGGCCGGGAAACATCACCGAAGACCCGCGACGAACGAGACTCTAAAGTCCGAAATTCCCCAGTGAGGCCAAAGTCCCTTCCACAGAAGGGCCTTGCGGAGCTACACTTCTGCGACGGAGGCTTTCCCCCATGACTGCCACAATCGTCTGGAGAGCTGTACTCATATCGTTGTTAGCAACGCCTTGTCTGGCCGCGCAATCGAGCAGCGCACCCACGTCAACCACCAGCTGCAATCTCGAGGACGGCCGACAGGTATATGTGCGGTACACGCCGATTCCCACCAACAAGGAAAAGATCGCCAACGGGAAACCCTGGACCCCCGGGGGAACACCGATGACACTGTTTACCGAGGCGCAACTGAAGCTGGGGAGTTCGGTCATTCCGCTCGGAGCGTACACCGTGTATCCGATTCCGGCGCGTGATCACTGGACGCTGGTCGTCAGTAAGAACGTGACGCCCGGCGCGGCCTATGACGAGAAGCAGGATATTGCTCGCGCGCCAATGGAGACGGATCCGGTGGCGCAGCCTTCGGATGTTCTGGAAGTGGCATTCGCTCATGTGGGCGAACGGTGCACATTGCGCATCTACATTGGCAAGACGGCGTCATTCGCGGACTTTGTTGCGAAGTGAAATTGCTCGCGAAGTAAGGGGTTCAGGCAGAGCTAATGGTTAGTTGTAAAGGTTGCGACTTCGGAATCGCGCCCTGAATCTGATGCATTGGACGCGCTAGGCTTTGATTGTCGCGTTCCAAGTCCGATCACCATCGCCATATCTTTCGGGTACACCACATCGCGGCCTCGCGCGAGAAAGTGGTAGTAGATAGAAGTCGCGGCCCCGTAGGCGCCGAACCCAGTGGCGACTACACGCGAGCGCGCGAGGGCTCCCACGACCATACCTACAAAGCGAAAGCCGGATGCACCGTTGGCGGCGCTTCCGCTGAGATCGCCGCCATTGCCGCCATGCAAGCGCCCGTCGTTGTCCGGGGCCGCTGAACTTGCGGCCAGCATTACCTGAATCCCTGTCGTCAAGTAGCGAGTCCGGGGAGTCGTAACCTGCGCTCCGCCTTCGGCGTCGAGTTTCAGGTGTTCACCTTTCGCGACAGCGACGCCTTCTAGACTCGTCTCGACCTTCTGCATGATTCCGTTCGGTGGCGCTACTTCATGAAAGAGGATTCGCAATTGCCCGTTGCGAGCCAACCTGCGCGCGGGTTGCACTTGGATCACGGAGCCCCGAATGACGCTGCCCTCGGGCAAAATCAGATGATCCGATGCCACCAGCGGAGCGGTAGTCAGTGCCTCCACGGGATCTCCCTTTTTCGAAGTCGACGAATTGAGTGGCGTTACCAGGCGCGCGTGGACTGCGCTTCCGGATGGAGGGGGAGTGCCGACGTCAGTTAGGGCTTCGGGCTTTATCGATTCCGTTCCGAAATCCAGCGGCTGCAGCAGGTCGGCGTTGAAGCTGGTGCCGGCATCGATGTATTGCGGACGCACTGGAAGTTGCGCCAGCGCGAGCCGTTTGAGCTTGTGCATCTTTCCCGGATCGTGGATCTGTTTCTGCAGTGCTGCCCATTGCCGGCGAATTTCCTGGCGCGTCGCGCTCACTTTCTTTGACGCCGCCTCTTGCACTTTGTTCTGGCTGGCGGCCTTTTCGTTCGCGGGCACAAACCGCAGAACTCCGTCTGGGGCAGGAGACGCCACGGTCTGTATCGGCACGACCCGTCCATCGGGCATGACGAGCTCGTCAAATTGCACATGGACTCCGCGAACGGGGGAGAAATTTCCGTCCATCGCGTCGAGAGTGCGCACTTTTTTCGGCACGCCATCGATCGCGGAAACCTTGCCGTTGACCGCGGTCCCCGCGGGAACCAGGAGCTTGTCAAATGCATAGACGGGTTCGATTGTTTTTCCGTGGATCGATTGACCGGCTTGGCGGATGCGAACGTCCGAGTCTAACGCCACTTTGATCGGGGTACCGGGCGGGAGACTCATCGGTACGGTGACGGGAGCGGCTTCCGCTTTTTGCGACTGCTGCGACGAAACTGCGTCCTGGGGCATCGATTGTTCTGCCGGGGGGCGGGGCTTCAGAGTTTGCCCAAGGCTGCAGGTGCTCGACAAAAGCAACAGAGTCGCAGCCGAAAGCACAGGCCTCGAAACGATTGGACGCATTTGCAACTCTCCTCGATTACGTTGTTACCCCGCGGAAATCTATCCCTTTGGCACGGGCCGGTCGGCAAATGGTTGGTAGATCGCGAAGTTTGAAGCGGCAAAGAGACCCCAGCTTCTTTCTATGAAGTCGCAGAACGGAGAATGGTTGCAACGATTCGTAGATTCCGATCGGTGCTGGGTAGTAGCCCCGATTGTACGGGTCGACAAGGCTGTCGTATTGCTCTGGCGAGAATTTCTGCGACAATTCTGCCATGCGATGCGTGCTCCCCATTTTGCTTGCGACCGCTGCCTTCGCGCAGCAAGTGCAGCTTTCTCACACAGAGGAAAGTCTTCGTGGGGTGAGCGCTGTTTCACGAGAAGTCGTGTGGGCCAGCGGAACGCACGGTACGTATCTGCGCACGGTGGATGGCGGGCACAGGTGGACGCCGGGGCAGATTCCCGACGCTGGCGCGCTCGACTTTCGGGGAGTGGTCGCATTCTCGGCTGACGAGGCTTTCCTGATGTCGGCGGGACTGGGCGAGCAGTCGCGGATTTATCACACTTCCGACGCAGGGCAGCACTGGGCCCGGCAGTTCACTAACAGCGATCCCAAGGGATTTTTTGACTCAATGGCGTTCTGGGATTCGACGCACGGAGTCGTTCTTGGCGATCCAGTCGCGGATGAAAGTGGGAAACTTAAGTTCGAGGTACTGCTGACCGACGACGGGAAAACCTGGCATCGCGTTCCGGGAGCGCAACTGCCGGTTGCAGCGGAGGGCGAAGGAGCGTTCGCGGCCTCGAACAGTTGCATTGCGCTGTTGCGGTCAAGTTCTGATGCCAATATCTGGTTTGCCACCGGCGGTAAGGTGGCCCGAGTCTTTCATTCTCCGGACCGCGGCCGAAGCTGGCAGGTCGTTGAGACGCCTATGATTCACGGTGCGGACTCGACGGGCATTTTCTCGATTGCTTTTCGCGACGCGATGCATGGCGTGATTGCCGGCGGAGATTACAAGCGCCCGAACGACGATGGACCGAATCTGGCGTTCACCGATGATGGAGGCAAGAGTTGGAATCTCTCCAAGTTGCGGCCACTGGCATTCTTCTCGGCTGCAGTTTATGACCGGCGTGGCGGGGGAATGCAAACCGCGAAAAATAAGGGGCGGTCGGAGCGGATATTTCTGGTGGGGCAGGACTTCATCTTTGATTTCCGACCGCCGGCTGATCCGCGGCGCATCAGTCCGAAGAAGAATTCCGGGATCAAGTTCAACGCAGCCAGCGCGTATCCAGAAGGCGGGGCGGTGGTAGTTGGAGCGAAGGGCGCGATCGCGATCATTCCGTGAAGGTCCAGACGCGTCGCCGCTAGACCTACCCCGACTGCGGTTACCAAAGTGCCATCCCTTCCTGTTCTTTGCAATCCTGAGCGCATCGACGAAGATTGAGAAGATTAGATAGTTCTTAGTCTCCCCCAGATCGAGAACATCCGTGAAAAACCTGTGTCTGGCCACCATTCTGTTTGCTGCGACGCTTGCGTCGGCGCAAGCCTCTAGTCCTGCGAATGCTAGCACTCTCGCGAGCGCGACCACCGTGTCGCGCACCACCAAAGCCGTGCACTATCGGCTGCAGGGCGGAATGACCAAGGTCGACTTCCGGGGGACCGATCTGCTGCAGCGCGCTTCGGGCGAGGCCAGGGTCGAGGGCAAGAAGACCAATTTTGAAATCGAAGTGAAGTTTCAGGGGCTGGAAGACGCAACCAAGTTCGGGCTGGAATTTCTCACGTACGTGCTGTGGGCGGTTTCGCCGGAGGGTCGACCGGTCAACCTGGGAGAACTCTCGCTCGACCACAGCGGCAACGCTCACGTCAAAGCTTTCACCGACCTGCAGACGTTCGGGATGATCGTCACGGCCGAGCCGTATTTCGCGGTGACGCAGCCCGGCAACATGGTGGTGATGGAGAGCGCTCCGTTGGGCGGCGGAGCCGGGGAGAATATCGACGCCAAATATGAACTGGTGACGCGCGGGACTTATTCTTCGACGAATACGCATATTCAGGATGCGATTTTTGGCATCGACAGCAAGACTCCGCTGGAATTGTTCGAGGCGAGGAATGCGGTGCGCATCGCGCACATCGCGGCAGCTGACAAGTATGCGGCGGCGATTGTGTCGAAGGCCGGGCAGCAATTGATGCATGCCGAAGAGGCGTACCGGCAAAAGCAGAACAAGGCGACGGTGGAAGCCGCCGCGAAAGAAGCTACTGAGACTGCAGAGGAAGCGCGCTTGATGGCGGTGAAGCAGAAAGCGGAAGACGAGGCCCAGGCTGCCGCCGCGGCTCGTGAAGCCAAAGCGCGGGCGGATGCAGAAGCCGAGGCGAAGCGGCGCGCCGACGCGGAGGTAGCGCGCGCACAGGCCGAACAGGCGCGGGCGCAGGCGGAACAAGCCAAGGCTGAAGCGGAGCGCATGAAGCAGGAAGCGCTGGCCGCGGCACAAGAGGCATCGCGTCAGAAAGAAGAAGCGGAGAAGGCCAAGGCGGAAGCTGTGGCCCAGCAACAGGTTCTAGCGGCCGAAACCGACAAGGCACGCGCCGCAGCCGCGCAATCCGAAAATCTTCGTCAACAGGCGGAGAAAGAAAAGCAGGAACTGCGGGCGCGGTTGCTGCAGCAGCTTAATTCCATTCTCGCGACGCGTGATTCGGCGCGTGGACTCATCGCGAATATGTCGGATGTGTTGTTCCGCAGCGGAAGCTTCGAGCTTCTGCCAGCGGCGCGGGAGCGGCTGGCGAAAGTTTCAGGCATCGTGCTGGCGTATCCGAGTTTGCACCTTGCGGTCGAAGGGCACACCGATAGCGTGGGTAGCGATCAGTACAATCAGGATCTCTCCGAGCATCGCGCTGAATCGGTTCGCGACTACTTCGTGCAGCAAGGCATTTCAGCCAGTTCGATTGAGGCTCACGGTTTTGGGAAGACAGAGCCCATCGCTTCGAACGACACGTCGGAGGGGCGCCAGCAGAATCGCCGCGTGGAACTCGTTCTCTCCGGGGACGCGATCGGCGCGACGGTGGACGACGCCGCGGCGCAAACTGCCTCAACGGTGAAATAGCGACTGCGATCCGACCACGAACATCAGCAATTTCCTAGATGTGAATCCAGTTCAACACAACGAGCGTGAGCGCGCCCGTGCCCACGATGATCCAGAGAGCGAGGCCTTGGAGTAAGGGTCGCGCGCCAACTTTCTGGACGGTCTGCTTATTGAGCCCGGTGCCAATCAGAAACAATGTGACCGTAAGGCCGATCTTGCCTAGATGATTGAAGCCGCCGAACATCGCGTGGAATGCGGGCAGCAGCGTGTTGAGCAGGGCAGCGAGGCAGAAAAACAGGATGAACCACGGCCACTGGATGCGAGCCTTGGATTTCAAAGTGACGGCGGTGACGAAAGAGAGAGGGACGATCCAGAGCGCGCGAGCCAATTTAATCGTGGTGCCTACAGCCAGCGCTGTCGCACCGTATTTCGCGGTAGCGCCGACGACTGAACTCGTGTCGTGAATGGCTAGCGCGGACCAGAGACCGAACTGAGACTGGCTCAGGTGCAGCCAGTATCCGATGACTGGGAATAGAAAGAGCGCAATCGAGTTGAGGATGAAGACGGTCCCGAGCGCTACCGCCATTTCCTCTTCATTGGCGTCGGCAATGGGGCCGACCGCGGCGATGGCGCTGCCTCCGCAAATGGCAGTGCCAGCGCTGATGAGGAAGGCTGACTTCTTTCCGACCTTAATTAAATATCCCAGCCCGAGGCCGAGCAGCATCGCGAACGTGATACTGCCGGCGGTGTAGAGAAAGCCTGAACGACCGGCATGAATCACTTCGTGGAGGTTCATGCCAAAGCCGAGGGCTACGACGGAAGCTTGCAAAAGGAATTTCGACAGGCGTTTGCTCTCAGCGTGGAAGGGGTGGGTGAGAGTGAATCCGTAAATCAGCCCGGCCAGAAGCGCAAAAGGCGGCGAAAGCAGGGTTGCGGCCAGAATCAGCCCTACAAAGAAGACGGTCTTGCTCACGGGTCAAGTGTGACGCACAGCCGAATAAGCGTCCAAGGAGTAATTGTGATTGGCGATTAGTTCGGCTTATCGGCTGGAACGGCCCGCCCGGAGCGGCTTTTGCGCCGCGTTGCTGAGAAGACGGGCACGGCCAAGTGCAAATGCGCGAAGCGCCCCGGCCGGACCCTGCGCCTCCGGCCCAGTACGCGAGACGAGAGTGAAGTGGCGCGTGATTTGAAGGCCGCTGACCTCGGCCACTTTCAGCGAACCCAACTCCAATTCCTTGGAGATCGCCCAGCGCGAGACGAAGCCGACGCCGAGCCCCGCTTCCACCGCAGACTTGATGGATTCGGTGGAATCGAGGTCCATGACCTTCCTAAAGGACTTGAGTTTGAAACCAGCTTTGGCGAGGGCCGTCTCTACGACGCGGCGAGAGCCTGAGCCTTGCTCGCGCATGAGGAGACTCAGGGTCAGCAGTTGAGTGCGCGACAGGTGATCGAATTCGAAATTGCGAGGCGTGATCAAGACCAACTCGTCCTCCATGAAGGGCTCGGTACGGACGCTCCGATCACGAGCAGGGCCTTCGATCAGGCCGATAGAAACTTTGCCGCCGAGCAGAAGTTGGACGATCTCGCTGGTGTTTCCGCTGTGAAGCGAGAACTGGACATGGGGATGCTCGTCGAGGAATGCGCCGAGCAGACGCGGCAGAACGTACTGCGCGATGGTAGTTGAAACTCCGAGAGAGAGTTCTCCGGAAACATCGCCATCGCCGGCGCCCAGCGCGCGTTCGGCCTCAGAGACCAGGAGCGCGAGTTTCTTGGCGTAGCCGAGCAGAGCTGAACCTTGTCGAGTCAGAGAGATCCGGCCGGCCCCACGGTCGAAGAGGCGCACGCCGAGATCGTTCTCCAGCGCCTTGATTTGAAGCGTCACCGCGGGCTGAGTGAGAAAGAGATGTTCCGCGGCCTTGCGAAAGCTGAGATGTTCGGCGACGGCGCGAAACACCTTGAGGCGAAAATTTTCCAGCTGTGCCAATGGACAGTTAGCGTCTGCGTTTCGAAATTGTCCTGCGGCGCCGAAGTATACTCGTTTCCTCGCTTATCCGTAAGGAGGAGAATGCCTAGGGAGTTCTAAGAATTGCTCCGGAGCCCTTTCCGGCTCGAGCCCAGATTTATGAGTGCTTACATTCCAGGGTCAGTTGTTGCGGAGGACCTCCATGGGATTGACGCGGGAAGCGCGTCTAGCGGGAATATAGCCCGAGGCCGCTGCGACGAACAGCAACGCAATCGCCATGCCTAGATAGGTTGGCAGGTCCCAGAACGAAGTCGCGAACAGGAGCGAAGAAATCAGGCGGGCGACTGCAAATGCCAGAAGGATTCCGAGCGCCATGCCGGCGAAGGCTAATCGCAACGTCCCCACAAGTACGCGGCGTCGGACGTGACCGACACTTGCGCCGAGCGCCATACGAATGCCGATGGCTTGCGCCTGCTGCGTGACCGAATACGAGATGACGCCATAGATGCCGAGAGCTGCGAGTAACAGGCCGAGCCCCGCGAACGCGCCAACGAGCAACATAAAGAATCGGCGCGGAGAGACGGCACGATCGACGATTGTTTGGATTGGCCGGAATTCGGCGGACGGCTGTTTGGGATTGAGTTCGCGCAGAGCGCGGAGAACGCTCGAGGCGAGCGTGGCCGGCGGCAGGCTGGTTCGAATGACGAGCTGCGCGCCTGACGGTCCTTGCTGCGTTACCGGGTAGTAAATCTGCGAGCCGGTTCCGCCCTCAACTGTTTCTTCGTGTACGTCATCGACGACGCCGACAACGTGGTCTTCTTCTTTGTCGCGCATGAGAATCTTCCCGACTGCGTCTTCGCCGGGCCAGTAGACACGCGCGGCCGAAGCGTTGATGAGGACAACGCGCTCGCTGCGCGGTCCGTCAGCCCAGCTAAAGTCGCGGCCATGTATATGCATTCCCATGGCGCGAATGAATCCCGGAGTGATCACGTACACGAGCGGGTCGGGGAGTTCGCCTGGTTGAAAGGTTTTTCCTTGCGGCACGGGCATATCCCATTCGCGATTCGGGCCGAGTGGAAGGTAGTCGGATATGCCGGCAGCCTCGACACCGGGCAGTGCACTCACACGTGCGATGACTTGCTGGAAGATTTCGCCGCGTTTGGCCTGGCTGGCTTCGGGTGTAGGAGCGCTGTCGTCGTAATCGACTTTGATAGACGCTGCGCGCTCGGGTTGAAAGCCGAGGTCGACGTCGAGCACTTTCACAAAGCTGCGCAACAGCAGGCCCGCACTCACCAGCAGCACGCACGCAAGTGCGACCTCGACAATAACCAGCGCCGCGCGCACACGCTCGTGCTTGCGGCCGAGGCCGGCGCCCGGTCCGGAGTCCTTGAGCATCTCCTGCAGATTGCCGCTGGCGATCCTGAGACCGGGGAGCAGGCCGAAGATTATCGCGGTGAAGAAGGCGACAAGAACGGTCCAACCGAGCGCCTGACCATCGATGCGCAGACTGCTGAGAAGCGGCAGCGCGACGGATCCCTGATGCGCGAGCCATGCGATCAGCATCATGGCCAGTCCAAGGCCCAGGATCGCTCCAGCGCTTGAGAGGACGAGGCTTTCCATCAAGAGTTGGCGCACGATGCGGCCGCGGCTTGCACCGAGGGCTCCGCGGACAGCAAACTCTTTCGCGCGTGCGACGGCGCGGGCCAAGAGGAGGTTCGAGAGGTTCACGCCGGCGATGAGGAGAATCGCCCCAACCGCGCACCATAGAGCAATCAGAGAGCGGCGCAGTTTACCGGTGACATAGTCTTTGAGCGGCACGGGAAGGAGATCGCCCTTGTAGCGGCCCAGCGTGTCGGGATATTTCACGTTGAAGTACATGCTGGGAGCGACGCGATTGGCGTCGTCGAGCGCCTGGGCGACGGTGACTCCCGGCTTGAGGCGGCCGATGAAGGTGACAATGTTTCCCCAATCGCGTTCGAGATTCAGGTCGAGCGGGGTGAAGAGATCGACCTTCGCGCCGGGGGAAAAGATCGCGCCGAAGTCGAAGCTGTCGGGCAAAACACCGACGACCGTTATCGGAGTTCCGTTCAACTCGACTGCTTTGCCAACGATGGCGGGATCGGAGTTGAACTGGCGGCGCCAGTAAGGGTTTGACAGCAGAGCGATGGGATGCGGGCCGCGAGATTCGTGCTGCGTGAAGAGTCGGCCCATGGCGGGCTGCACTCCGAGAACCTGAAAGAAGTCGCCAATGACTTCGAAGCTCGTGGCGGGCTCGGGTTCACCGCGTCCGGTGAGGCGCATGTTGTCCGGCGTGCTAAAGGCCATGTATCCGGTTACGCCCTGATAGACGCGGCTGCGCTCGCGGAATTCCTCATAGGCGTCGGCGGAGTAGGTGGCGCACGAGAGGCCGCACGCGGAGGGTGGCGGAGCGATCCATACGAGCTGGCTCGAGTCGGGAAACGGCAGTGGGCGCAGCAGGAGCGTGTTCACGACGCTGAATACGGCGATGTTGGCGCCGATGGCCAGTGCGAGGATGAGGACTGAGATGGCAGTGAAACCAGGATCGCGGCGGAGCGTGCGAAAAGTGTAGCGAACGTCCTGAACGGAGTCAGTCCAATAATCCTGGAGGCGTTTGCGGCGTTCCATTTTTTCTCCTATGCGCACACCGATTTTTTGCACGGCGCGGAGGTCGCCGAACTGGCGTTCGGCTTCCTGGCGGGCGGCGACAGGTGACCAGCCCTGCGCGATCAGGTCATCAATTTTGGCCTGGAGGTGAAAGGTGAGTTCGTCCCTCACGTCGGCGGCAGGATCGGCGCCGAGGATGCGGGCATAGCGACGCCAGAAAGGAGTGGGAGTCATGCGACTTCCTCCGGCAACGGAGGTTGCGTGGCGCCCAGCACTTTGGCGACGGCGGCGGCATAGGCCTCCCAGGTTCTTACTTCGTGACGAAGCTGGCGTCGCCCGTCGGCGGTGAGGCGATAGAACTTCGCCTTGCGATTGTTCTCGGAGAGTCCCCACTCCGCGTCGAGCAAGCCTTTATTTTCGAGACGCCAGAGGGCTGGATAAAGTGTGCCCTCTTCGAGCAACAGAGCCTCATCGCTCTGGCGTCGGATCAGATTCGTGATCGCATAGCCGTGCAGAGGGCCCCAGGCCAGGGCTTTGAGAATGAGAACGTCGAGAGTTCCACGGAAGAATTCAAGCTTCGCGGTGTCCATGCGCACCCCTAGCAATCAAAGGGAAGACTCTCACACTTCCCCTGTGAAGACAAGGGGAACGCTGGTTTCACACCCGATTTGAGCAGGGGTGAAAACAGAAAACGGCAGGCACAGCGAAGAAATGCTTGTTTCGTTATGGCGACTTCTGATCCTAGTGCTTCGTATCTACGATTTCGACTCGCGAATGGCGTCCCCGGCGCCGCTGAGGTCGGCGAGTCGCATCTCGGAATACTTGCGAGACAGAATCACGCCGGGTGCGCCAGCGTGAAGAGCGGCGAGAACGGCTTGTTTCACGCTTTGCGATGTGCACTTGCTGTTGCTGGCTTCGGTGGGGATATCGATATCAATGCCGGGCCAAATCAGAGTGTTGGTGCCGGCAACGCCTTCGAGCGCGCGCTTGGTCTCGCGGAAGACGTAGTCGGGTGAGAGTCCGGTGTGAGGAATCTGCTCGTAGTTGCCTTCTTTGAATCCCATGACAGCGTAGTTGAAATCGAGGAGGCCCTGTTTTGAGAGATCGCCGTACAAGGTCGATCCTGCATTGTCTACATACAACGCCATGCGCTCGCCGCCGCAGTTGTTGTACATCACGACTTTTATGAAGTCGGAACAGTTCGAGAGTTCATGAAGGTCTTGCTCGGCGCGGTAGATCGGGTTGAAGGAATTGTTGTGCCAGATGTGCCAGCCCACCGGCACGGCCGGCTTCGCGGTCTTTACCGTTTTGTAAATTGCGGAGTAGGTTTCGCGAAGGCTATCGGTCCAAAGCATTTCCCACGCGGCCAGTTCGGGATAGCGCAACAGGAGACGCCAGAACTGAACGTAGTAGCCATCCAAAGGGCGTTTGCCGTTGCGAGAAGAGCGAACGAATTTTTCGAGTTCAAGAAATCCCTGGCGGGCGCGGTCGACATTGATGCCGCGCTCTTTGGCTTTGGCCTGACAGAATTGGCAGAAGCAAGTGACCTCGCCGGGATCAACCGGCGGCGTGTCGTGCGTCAGGCCCAAGCTGTCGCAAAGCGCGCCCTGCCGTTCGGATCCCCACATGATTCCGTCGATGTCGTAGGAACGCGCGTAGTCCTCGACGAGGCCGGTCAGGAAATTTCGATAGTCGGGATTGTTGACGCACAGCGTGTCGGCGTTTCGTCCGTGGAGATCGTGCTCCTGCAGTTTCTCGATGTTTGGCAGGTCGGTGCGGAATACGTCCTCGAGCCAGCAGATGACCTTCATGCCGCGCTTCTTCGCCGCAGGGAGAACTTCGGCGAGGATGTCGAGGTTGCCATGGTCGGGCGCGCGCGTGTCTTTGAGAACGGTGTTCTTGTAGTACTGAGGATGGGGAGTGGCGAAATTGCCGCCGTGGAAATTCAGATCGTATTCCTGCTTGCCATGATCGGGCAGCGGTTGCCCGGGAATTTGTCGGCCGGCGATACCGCGACCGTAGGTGAACACGGCGAGAAATAGCGTGTTTACGCAGCCACGCTCCTGAAGCACGTCCAAGACTTTTTCGGTGCCTTCATCGACAAACGAAACGGCGCCGATTTGGATGCCGACCATTTTCGACGAAGCTGCGGCTTGCCCAGAGATTGGCATCGCCAAGGCAGCGCCGGTTCCAGCTGCGATCTTCAGGAATTCACGACGATCCAAGTCCGATTTCAGCATGGGCACTCCTAGTGTCGTTGGTAGCAGCCGATATCAATCTTGCCGGATGTGACGCGCGGTGAGCCGTCAAGATCCAGATCTCCCACGGGGACTTCGCCGGTTGTGCCCGCGGCGATTGCAGGAGAATCTGATTGCAGGTGAAAATCGTTCGCAGCCGCATTAATAAAATGCGGATCGACAAATTGCGAATGACGGTCATTCCCGGTGGACTCAACATATTTTTCGAATCCCGTCACCGTTGAAGAAGCGCCGGTCCATGTGCTCGCCGCCGCTCCGGAAGCACAGTAGTAAAGGTTGTGATCGATCAAGGCGGGCGGCTTGTTTTTGTCGACCTGCGTCCGGGTCAGCGAGAAGAGGCAGTGGGGCCCGGCATAGACGATGTTGTTCTCGAAAATATTGTCCGACATATTCCACTGCATCTGGAACTCCCCGGAGCCGGTGGCCGACGTATCGTTTTCGAAGAGCGTATTGTTTACCACGATCGAGTGCTCGGTGTGGCCGCGGTCTGGGGCATATCCTCCGATGGACACTCCGGCGGTGTGGCAGTGATAGATGAGGTTGTTTCGCGCAGTGATGTAACTGGTCGAGCGATCCTTGTGCTCACTGGCCAGCTCGATTCCGAAATCCACATTGTGCATGACGTTCTTCTCGATAAGTATCCTGGTGCCGCCATCCACGTAAATGCCGTCGGACGATTCATCGTTGCGGTAGGCCGGGTTGCCGCGCGATGTAATGTTGTAAACCAAATTCCCGCTGACGATGCCGTCGCGTGCCTGGTCCACGGCGGGGTCGGGCGCGGTGTGCTCGAAACCGATGACGTCGATGCCGATGTTGTTATTGTCGTGGACAACATTGTGCGTGATGCGGAAGTTCGTGACGTTTCCATTCACCACCAACGACTCGCTCGAACCGGTTTTGAGATGGTGCACCTCATTGCCGTCGATGATCAGGTCCGTGATAGGCGTCTTGGCGTCAGTGCCGTAGACGGCAATGCCAAAGCCGTTGCCTCCACTTCCGGGAGCATCGCGGCCCTGGAAATTATTCTCAATGTCGTGCACATTGTTCTTCAGCAGTTCGATATGGGAGCCGGACCCGATCACGTTTATACCCAGCGGCGAGAGTCGATGTTCCGCGGTGCGAAAGTTGCGCATCTCGAGGCCCTCGATTCGCACGTAGCTCTGATTGTGGATGGTAAGCACTCCCTGTCTGTCGGAAGGAGTGAAATGCGATGCGTCGAGGACCGCTGTTTCGCCGGGATAGCTTCTGAACGTAATGAATCCATCGCTCGCGTTGCCGGAGGCGTTGATGTTCACTAACTCTTCGTAGACTCCGCCGCGAACGTAGACGGTGCTTCCCGCCCGCGCTGTGCCTGCGGCGTGTTGGACGGTGCGCCAGGGCGCTGCTTGAGTGCCGGGATTCGAATCGTTCCCCGTGGTCGCCACGTAGAAGGAGGAGTTTGCCTGGCCAAATGCTGCGGAAACGCAAGTCAACAATATAAATAGGACTGAAAGCTTCATATTCATAACTCCACGGCGCCGTTTCGCGCCTACACCAGCGGTTGATCAGGTTTGTAGTTGTGTCGCAATGTCAGCGAGCCGTCGGCATTCACCTTCTGTCGGCACGCCCATCGGACCGGATAACGCATGCCCTTCACTTCGAGTTCAGCTTTCAGACGGAGTCCCTCCCACTGCGCGCCCACAGGCAGTATCAACATGGCTTGATGAACCCCGATTGGTTTTGGGTAGCCGGCGTCGACGCAGCCTGACACTTGAATCTTGTTGTCTTCGCTGAATACAGTGAGCCGCAGCACTCCGGGAACTGGAGCGATTCCATCATTTACCAATCCCACGACCAGACCGTTCGCTCCGTCGCGGTTGAAGGTCCAGATAAATGACGGGCGGATGCGATAGCCGATCTGGCGGGCCATCTCATCGATCGGTCCGGGAAAGTTTTCGTAGTAGCTCGTTATGCTGTGGGCTGATTGATTGTGCCAGCTCCAAACCGAGAGGTAGTTGACCCCAACGTCGGCCGCGTGAGAGATGATCTGCTCGTTGTAAGTAATTCCATCTTCGTCGATTTGAAGTTCCTTCGGATCGCCGGTAGTGAAGCCAACTTCGCAGATCGCCGCAGCCCACGATGGACGGTAACTTAAAGCCTCAATCTGAGTGTTCTCGATGAAGATCGTATCCGTGCGCAGCCAGTTTCCGGTGCGCATGGTGCGATCCACGAGATCGGCGTTGCCGACGTTGCTGAAGTCAGGCTGCGTGTTGGTGGCGAGCGGGACCTTGGTCCAGTGTTCGAGCTGCACTCCGAACATTGCGTCCCAAGTCTGTTCCGCGACCAACTGGCTGGGGAAGGGATTGCCCTCGTAGGGCCAGGTGTGTCCTTCGCCCCAGAAACCGTACATCATCGTGTCCATGAACTCGATCTGGGGATGGCCGTTGAGTTCGGCCGCGAGCAGTTCGTTCAATTCGCGAAATGCAGCCTGATAGGCCGGATGATCGTAGCGGGGCACGCGGTTATCTTTCTTGTAGCGCATTTCCGCGGGGTTGCCCTTCCACTCGCCTTTGAGCTTTACGTAGGGAACTTTGTTCATGAGAAAGTCCGGCATCCCGGGTTCTGGAACGTCGGGGTTTTCCAGTTGGACACGGAATCCGATGCGCTTGTCGTAGCGGCGAGCGAGATCAAACGCAATCTTCCACCATTCCGGGAAGTCCAGCCTCCCCGGCTGCTTCTGGACCTCGCGCCAGTTGGGGCGGAGGTAGATCTTCTGCACAAAAGGCAACTTGACCAGATCTTCTAAAGTTTTTTCCTGAGTTTGACCGGGAACATTGAGAGGCCCAGTATCGTCGGAAAGATAAACGATGAGCCCCATGCCGTAGTTGCTGACGATATCTTTCGAGGGCGAAGTGATCATCGAGACATCGCTCTCAGGAACAACCGCGCAGGGACCGTATTGTGGGAACGGCCCCTGATAAAGCCGATCGGGAACTGGAGGGCCCGATCCCCAATCGTATTTATCCCAGTTGTGTTCGGGGACGGATGCCTGGGCTTTGTGATTCAACAGGCCGACGGCGAGTCCCGTTGCCGTTGCGGACTTCAAGAAACTGCGTCGATCCATGAGCTGCTCCTGGTCAGGGCGAAGGTTGTCAGCCCGCGCGCGATACCCGGAGATAGTACATCAGACTCGAAAGAACACGAAAGTGTAAGGAATAATTCGTAAGACAGGATATCCCCGTCCTTTAGCCGGCTGCCCCATTGGCGGTCAAGGAAAGATTGCGGGTTGACAGTTCTACCTATCGTTCTATAATAATTCTCATCCGATAATCATGCGCCTCACCCATGAACAGTTCCGTGAACTGGCCGCAAAGCATGGCTTGGCAGTTACGCATCAACGACAAGTCGTCTATGAGGCGGTCATTGCTTCCCACGGACACTATTCTCCAGAAGACATTTACGCCGCGGTGCGACGCCGCATTCCATCTATTTCTCTCGCCACCGTCTACAACAATCTGCGGCTTTTCATCGAGTGCGGATTGCTGCGGGAGGTTAGTCCTCATACGTCCACGCTGCGCGTGGACGGAAATCTCGAACCTCACCACCACCTTGTTTGTTCCCGCTGCAAATCGGTGCAGGACATTGAAGGTGACTTCATTGATATGAAGCGGCTATCCCGGCAGTTGCCGGATGGCTTTGATGTGACGCAACCGCTGATCGAGGTTTTTGGCCTCTGTCGCCGGTGCAGCGCCAAAACGTAGTTCTTCTTCAGGCCGTACGCAATCAAGAATCGAAGGTGACAACATTATGGAAAATACACTCGCGACTTCATCGGGAAGCGTTTCTCCCGAAACTAAAGACAAAAACACGCTATCCGAAGCGAAGTGCCCCTTCGGGCACGGTACGCGCAAATCCCACGCAAACGTTGATTGGTGGCCGAATCAGATCAACCTGAAGGTGCTGCATCAGCATTCCCCGCTGTCCGATCCGATGGGCAAGGAGTTCAATTACGCGGAAGAGTTCAAGACGCTCGACCTGAATGCCGTCGTGAAAGACTTGAATGCCTTGATGACGGATTCGCAGGAATGGTGGCCGGCCGACTTTGGCCATTACGGGCCGCTTTTCATACGGATGGCATGGCACAGCGCGGGTACGTATCGCATCGGCGATGGCCGCGGCGGGGCGGGATCCGGTCAGCAGCGCTTCGCGCCGCTCAACAGTTGGCCCGACAACGTGAACCTGGATAAGGCGCGCCGGTTACTGTGGCCAATCAAACAGAAATATGGCAAGAAAATCTCGTGGGCTGACTTGATGATTCTCGCCGGCAACGTCGCATTGGACTCGATGGGTTTCAAGACATTCGGGTTTGGCGGCGGGCGCCCGGATGTCTGGGAGCCTGAAGAGGAAATTTATTGGGGACCTGAGGGCACGTGGCTGGCGGACGAGCGCTACACCGGCGATCGTGATCTTTCCAACCCGCTCGCAGCAGTGCAAATGGGTCTGATCTATGTGAATCCCGAAGGGCCGAATGGAAAGCCGGATCCTATCGCTGCGGCGCGTGATATCCGCGAAACGTTCGCCCGCATGGCGATGAACGACGAAGAAACCGTCGCACTCATTGCCGGCGGACACACGTTCGGCAAAACGCACGGCGCAGCCGTTCCGGCTCAATATGTGGGTAACGAACCAGAAGGCGCCGCCATTGAGGAGCAGGGCCTCGGATGGAAGAACAAATTTGGCAAAGGCTGTGGTGCCGACACCATTGGCAGCGGCCTGGAAGTTACATGGACCACGACGCCAACCAAATGGAGCAACAACTTCTTCACGAACCTGTTCAGCTACGAATGGGAGCTGACGAAGAGCCCGGCCGGCGCGCATCAGTGGATACCGAAAAATGGCGCAGGCAAAGGTACGGTGCCGGATGCGCACGATCCGTCCAAGCATCATGCGCCAACGATGTTGACCACGGACCTCGCGTTGCGGTTCGATCCTGCTTACGAAAAGATTTCGCGGCGCTTCTACGAGCACCCGGACGAGTTCGCAGACGCGTTTGCGCGGGCTTGGTTTAAGCTCACGCACCGCGATATGGGGCCGATCACGCGGTACCTTGGCCCGCTCGTTCCGAAAGAGACTCTGGTGTGGCAAGATCCGGTTCCGGCCATCGATCACAAACTGATCGGCGAGAAGGAAGTTGCCGCTCTCAAGGATAAGATCCTCGCATCCGGGCTGTCGATTTCCCAACTCGTCACCACAGCGTGGGCATCGGCGGCTTCGTTCCGCGGCTCCGACAAGCGCGGTGGGGCGAACGGAGCGCGCATTCGGCTTGAACCCCAAAAGAACTGGGAAGTGAACCAGCCGGCTGCGCTGGCGAAGGTTCTGCCCAAGCTGGAGGCGATCCAAAAAGAGTTCAACAGCGCGCAGTCCAACGGCAATAAAGGGAAGAAGGTTTCTCTGGCTGACCTGATCGTTCTTGGCGGTGATGCCGCCATTGAGGAAGCTGCGAAAAAGGCCGGTCACGAGGTGAAGATTCCATTCTCGCCAGGGCGCACGGATGCTTCGCAGGAGCAGACTGACGTGCACTCATTCGCTGTAATGGAACCGGTCGCGGACGGTTTCCGAAACTACCTCCGCAGCGGACAGATCTTGTCGGCTGAGGAGTTGCTGCTGGATCGAGCGCAATTGCTCACGCTAACCGCCCCCGAGATGACGGTACTCGTCGGCGGAATGCGCGCGCTGAATGCGAACTTCGGTCAGACGAAACACGGAGTCTTCAGCAGCCGGCCCGAGACGCTGACGAATGATTTCTTCGTCAGCCTGCTCGACATGAGCACGAAGTGGGAGCCCTCTTCATCCGAAGGCGTATATGAGGGGCGTGATCGGGCTACGGGCAAAAACAAGTGGACCGCTACGCGCGTCGATCTCGTGTTCGGTTCGAACTCCCAGTTGCGTGCTCTGGCGGAAGTCTATGGCTCGGCCGACGCGAAGGAGAAGTTTGTGAAAGACTTCGCCGCGGCATGGACCAAGGTCATGAACCTCGATCGCTTCGACGTTGCCTGAAGTCGATAAAGCTGTTTTTGCTGGCTCATGGGGGCGCATCACGCGCCCCCATTGCTTATTTCACGAAGGGCCGCGACATTCAGATACTTTTCACCACAGCAGCACCCGGCTTAAGCGTGGTCTTCCATTCCAGCGTTCGAGTCTGCGACGCATCGGTGAGGACCACCTTCTCCAGCGAAAGCGATCCTTCCAGCAATTGGACGCGAAGTGACTGGCTGCCGAGTTCAATGGTGCCGTAGCCAGAAGCCGTGGAGAAAAAGGTCTTGAACGGGCGAACCGTGAGCTGGGGACCGAACCACAGCGTTCGCTGAACCGCAGAGTAACGGAACCCGGCGAGTGCACCCAGCAATGCATAACTGGCCATGGCACGAGCGTAGTAGTTCCCACACTCATATTCATTCCACGGATTGCGACTGCGCCCGTCGTAGCGGCTGCGCAAGGCCTTAACGATAGTCAACCCTTCCTTGACGAAACCTTCGGCGATGAGATGCGAGGCCACCTGATATTCAATGCCGGTCCAAACTTCATCGGAGTAAACGAAAGGCAGAGTCGGTCTGCCACCTTTCGGCCAAGTGCAGAGCAACAGTCCAGGCTCGTGGCCCATGGCATAGCCAGGACGTTGTGCGTTGGCATGCAGGCTGAGGTCTTTCTTAAAATTGTGCTGGAAGATTGCCTGCAAAGTTGTTCGCACATTCTCGCGACCAAGCGGAGTTTCGATTCCGTAGATTCGCGCCATCCACGCTCCGATCACTCCGTCTGAGAGACATCCGTTTCCGTATTGATATTTAGGGCCTTCACGTTTTAGAAGTCTCTGCATTTCACTGCTGTGTTCGTCGACGTGGGCAACCATCGTCGCAAACGAAGTGTTGCGCAATCCCAGATACTGAACTTTCTGTTGGAAGTAGTCGCCGTTAAAGAGTTGCTGTTCCATGAAGCGTGCGCAGCGATGAGCCAGGTCATCGTAAAACTCGGCATCTCGAGTTTCGCCAAGCGCACTGGCCATTTGGGCTTGCGCCGACAACGCACCGAGGTAAATGCTCGTGCACATGCCGTCTGGTCCCCAGAATTCGATGTCATAAGTGTTGTGATGAGGCTCGAACAGGCCTCCCTGATGATCGGGATCCCAGGTTCGAATGCAGTAGTCCAGGCTACGTTTGGCCAGCGGATACATCTTCCTCAGCCAATCCATGTCTCCGGAAATTTGCCAGTCGCGAAATACCTTCATGATTCCGCCAAGCTGGCCGTCCGAAGCGGCGTGGAAGTCGTGTTTGACCGGGCCCTCGGGAAGCGCAGAGCGGAAAGTGACGTGACCGTTATCGTCCATCGAGCGGCCTAATTCCAACTCGCGCAGAGTCCGCTCCAGTTGCGGATAAAGGTGAGGAAAAGCTTGGGCATAGTTCCACACATGCGTGCAGGAACCATGGCAGCAACCGGCATCCGGGAAACATCCTTCCCATCCCCACAGATCGCCGTTTTCTACGCGCAGTACGGTGGGAGACTTGAGAATGGCCAGATTCGCAGAGACAGCGTCCAGCGCATATGGCGGAAGAGTCGAGGAGAATAGCGATTCTTTGAACGCAAGCGTGCGCGCTCGTAGTGAATCGTAGTGCTCGTCAACGTACAAGGCGATTTCGCGAGCGTCGTTCCAGACCGAGGCGTAGAACGGTCGCCACCGCGGCGGAGTTCCTTCCGCCACAGATCGACATCCGGCGGCACCTTGGGCTTCTGAATCAGCGACACCCCCAACCTGCAAATAACAGTTTGGGAAATGCCAAACAATAAGGATCGGGTAGGTGCGCGATTCACCTGGAGCCAGCGCGCCCTCCAGCAGAATCGAGCCTCCGTTCCGGCCCTTGGTATCGATCTCGTTCGATCCATCGTTGGCTGTGAACGTTCCGGTCGAAACCTCGCGCCACAGCGCCGAGAGAGAGTCGAACTCCCATCCGGGACTGCGCAGCCACATTCCTTTCACGCGTGGTTTGTAGCCGATGGCGGTCAGACAGGCACTGCCGTAGCCTTCCGCATTCGGCTTCTCGACGTTGTGCAGAAATACGCCGCGTTCAGGAATTACGGTATTGCGGCTTGCGGATTGTTCTTCGGCGCATCCGGGCGCGAGGTGAGAAAGATGGTAGGAGAATTCATACTCCACTCGCCGCGGTGAACTGTTGTGCAGCGTGTATTCGAGGATGGCGCAGGGTATGCCTGAATCTTTGTCGTCGAGCGGAATGAAGGGATTCCATGCGCTGAGCGAGACCTGCAACGGGACGGAAGAGTCGGTCAGCCTCGCTTCTCCGAAGGGATACTCTCCCTTGAAGACGCATTTCTGAAAGCGCGGGAAGCCTTCGAATCCACCTCGTCGATATCCTTCTCCCTGCAGTCCTTGATCGAAGATTTTCAGAATAGGGAATGGCCCCTCGACGAGCTTGGTGACGGGAGACTCTCCTTTAATATGAAGAATCGCAAAAGCAGCTTGGGAAGAAGAGTAGCCCTCGGGCAGTGCCGTGGTTGAGGGACGATTCCAAATCGAAAAATCCTGCAAGCCGCCGTAGCCATTCAGACAAATGCAACCGGCTCCAATGCCTCCCAGCGGCATGGCGATCTGCGTGGCGGTGTCGCTGCTGAAACTACGCTGCGGGCCAGCTGCGAAGAGTTCTTCCGGCGAGTAAGGAGTCGCTTCAGAAACTGGGACCGGCTGATCCAAGACTGGCGCATTCGGCTGAGCTCCGGCCAAGGGAACAGCCGCGCCCAATGCGGCGGAAGAAGTGATCGCCATGAATTCCCTGCGAGTGGACTTATCCAGCGGCGACATCGAGCCTCCTATCGAGAACGGGTGGCAGCGCTAAAGCGATTCAGTCCGGAACTCAGAAGAGTAAACGAAATGATGGTAGAGCGTCATTCACGACGACGCGATCGCGACGAATCAGTTCGCCGACGGTGGGCCACTGAGCTTCACTGCTGAGCCGGAGCAACAACCGATTTCTGCAGTCTCTGGAACTCGCGCATGTGCGCGTCAGCTTCTGCTGTCTTCCCTTGCTTGCGATACAGAGTGGCCAATCCAAAATGAGCCTGCGCAGCGAGCGCACGCTCCTTCTCGACGCTGAGCAAGTTCGTCCATGCTTTTTCTGCGCCTGAAGCGTCGCCGTCCAGCGCGGCGGCCTTGCCCAGAGAGTAAAGCGTTTCGGGCATCTGGGGCTGCAACTTGTCGGAACGTTCCAACTCGATCCGAGCCTCGTGCGATTTACCCTGTTGCAAAAGAGCGTCGCCCAGTCGATACGCAGCTTCCGCATTCCCCGGCAGCCGCACGCGCAAGCCGTTTGGGCGAGTGTTTTACACCCAGAATAAATCTCTGATCTTCTACGCTTTTGATCTCGATCACGAACCTGGAGTCAAGAATGCCAGCGCCTTCCAGGTTTGGGGAAAGAGAGATGCCGAGTCAGGCGAAAAAATCCACGCAACCAATCTCGGTATTCTTTACATGGACAGTGAATCCAACCGCCGCTGGGTTCTTCGTCTGGACGGCCGCAGGATTTGGCGTCATCAATTCAACGGTCCAGGGCGGCGCGGCTTCGCCGGAACGCCTGATTCAGTTTGCACTGAAGTTCATTTTCTAAGCTGCGCCCTAACGACTCAAGGGCCGGACCGAGCATATGCCCGGTCCGGTTTTTCATTGTGCGAAACGTGCTGTTTTCAGCGGCCACCGACATTGCTACACTCAATCGTCGTGAAATCTGTGGGAAGATTCTCCAAACTCATATGAGAACTGTTACCGTCATTGACTATGCCGAGGCGCAAAGGATGATGGGCCTCATCGTCGAAAAAGCTACGGGGATGCAGAAAGCTGTCGCCATCGCTGTGGCGGATGCGCATGGCGAACTGATCGCCTTTGCCCGCATGGATGGCGTGCACCTGCCTTCTGTCGGAATTGCGATGAACAAAGCATGGACGGCCGCGCGAACCGGAAAGCCAACGCAGGAGATCGGAGAAAGAGTCCGGCATCCGGAGAGAGGCCATGATATCGCCTATTACGGCGACGCGAGATTTGTCGGGTGGGGCGGCGGCATTCCGATCTGGAAGAATGGCGAAGTAGCAGGCGCCGTCGCTGTCAGCGGATTGTCGTCAAAGGAAGATTCCGATCTGGCAAGCCTGGCGGCAGATTTGATTGCGCGAGGCTGAGGCCGGCATTGCGCCATCCTCTACACGGGATTCCTGCTATTTGCCGTAGTTTCTTCAGCTTGCGTGTCATGACACAACTGTACAGCCCATATCGTCATGACGATGTGTTCCTGCAGGAACATTCATCGCGGTCGCGAATTGGGCAAACGCCTGCGCTCTAGTAAGGAGTCGGATCCAGTTGCGTCATGAACACGGGCGAATAAAACAGCATAGGACCGTGGTAGGTTGGATCAATTCCGACTTGAGTTGGACTAATCGTTCTCGCTACGCCGTAGAAATTGGTGCCTAAGTAGTGTGGAAGGGTCTGTTTTTGCAAACCAGCGAACGTCCACATGGCGCCTTGGACCACGACCATTCTTGCGACTCCTCTCGCGAAGCCGCTCATTGCCGAACTGGCTTCTGAGCCTGCGACTCGTGCAACTCCTCCGGCAACCCGTCCCATCACGGCTCCGCCAATGGCGCTCGCCGCAATGCCTTCGCTGGTGTCGAGCAAGAGGCTGTCGGTGCTGCCTCCATTCAGTTCGTGGATCATCACGGATTGCGGTCCGCCGAATGCCATCGATTTGAGCGCATTGCGAACGTCTACTTTAAATTCCGACGGCTTGGGTGGATCGGGTGGTCTTGCGGATCCCTCCGCTTCGCCGGCGCCTTCCTCTGCCGCCAACTCTGCTTCATCGGCTGCCGCTGCCTCGCCTCCTTCTTGCGCAATATCGCCGAAGCCTGCTCCGATGGCGGCGCCGGTGATTGCGCCTGTCAATGCGATATTCCAGAAGCCCTCACTGCTCGCGCTGTAACCGAGAGCGGTAGCGACGACGGCTCCGACACCAAATCCGAGAACGCCAAACGACGCGGCAACAAGCGCCAGTTCGGGACCACCGCCAATCGCGGCGAAGACGATGATCGCGGTGAAGATGGCCGCACCGATCACAAAGTCCCACCACGAGTGACCGCTTGGATCCACGTAGCGAATCGGGTTGTCGCCAGCGAACGCATAACGATGCAAGGCCTGTGGAGTGTTCGGCTGTTCAATCACGGAGTCAGCCGACAGGAAGCGGCCGATCTGAGGGCAGTAGTACCGTGCGTTGAAGTAGTAGAGCCCGGTCGTCGCGGTTGTCCCGTCGGGTCTCTGGCCATCGAACGCGAAGGGCATCGTGACCGAGCCCCCGCTCGAATACGTTTCCCCATAAGGTTTGTATTCGCGCTGCTCCACGACCGTCCCCGTGGAGTCGGTGATCATATTGATTCCGCCAAGATGGTTGGGGTGATAGTAGTAGCGCTGCTGCGCGGCGGGAGCGGACTGAATCGCAGATTCTGCGTTCGTGGTCGCAGCCTCTTGCGCTGGCGGCATCGTCGCCAACGCGTCTGCACTTCCCGCGCAGAGCAACGCGAAGATCAAACTCGCATTCATGAGGCCAGCGCCGAGCTTCAACTGCCACACGCGCGGCATCCCGAGGACGACGCGAACTCCCCGGCCCTTTCCGCTGATACGAACAGCGCTGCTGAGCAGCATTGAGAGGAGTGTGATTCCTCCTAGTAGTCCCAACCACGCCAAGGGGCTGATGGGCTCGCCACGGAATCGCTGGATTACCGCGACAGGCGCCGGATTTGTAATTTTGGCTGCGAGTGCCGCCGGCGGTTTCACCACGGTCATTAACAACAGAGTCGGCGTCCTCACATGATCCGAAATTCCGTTGGCGCCTTCCTCATAAATGTCATCAATGAATACGCGCGTTTCTGCCGCTGTCGTCTGGACGACGCGGTCGCCCCAGAAGTCATAGGTGTTGGACTGGATGACGGAACTGCCATTGCTTTCGGTGATCAGCCGGTTTTCAAAATCATAGGTGTACTGCAGGGCGCCCATCTGGACGACGTTGCCGCGCGTGTCGTAGGTGAGCAGCGTCGTTCCCAAAGCGCCTTGCGTGCAGGCCGCCGGCGGATAAAGATTCGCGGCGTTGATCATCATGCACGTGGCGTGCTCCGGGTGCAGCGGGTCCATCACAAATTTTGCGGTGCCTTTGGTAAGGAGATTCCCGTCTCCATCGTAGGTGTATTTCTCCGTGCCGTAACCGCCCACGCCGGAAATGAGGCGGTTCATCGGATCGTAGGCGAACTGCTGATTAAATCCGTTAACGGGATCTTTGATGGTCGCGACGTTCGAGTCGGCATCGTAGGCATACGTCAGATTCTGGATCGCCGTGTTCGCGGCGCGTTCCGTCTGCAGGTTTGTCATCCTGTCGAGCACGTCATAGGTGTAGCTGGAATGCGTGCCGTTGCCGTAGGTCAGACCTAGCAGTCGTCCACTCGCAGTGTATGTAAAGTTGTTGGCGACCGTGTGGCCGCCGCCATCGGTCACGCTGGTCACATTGCTGGCCTGATCGTACGCATACTTGACGAGGTATGTGTCTGGGTACGTGAGCGTAGTGAGGCGATCTGCGGCGTCATAGACGTACTTGATTACGTACGTCTTGCCGTTGGCGAGGACTTTTCTGGTGCGTTGGATGATGCGTCCCTTCGCGTCATACTGCAGATTCAGAGTTCCAGCAGCATCGGTCAGGGAAACGATGCGGCCTGCGGCGTTCACATTGTTCGCGCCACCATACACGACGGTCTGCTTGGTCAGATCTGGATACGTACGTGACAGCACATCTCCGTTTTTGCTGTAGGTATACAGAATCTTCTTTGCATTCGGATCGGTGATAGCCGTGATGTGTCCTTCAGGATCGTAGGCGTAGTGGAAGATTCCTGTGTTCGGATCGTTGATGCTGGTCTTGCGGCCCAGCATGTCGTAGGTGATTATCGCTTTCGACCCGTTCGATTTAATCACCTGGATGAGACGATTCAAGGTGTCGTACACGTACTTCGTCGTAGCGGTACCAGATGCGGTGGGCAGAACTTTCTTGGTGATCTCCTGCTGCGGATTCATGACCGTTGTCGTCGTCAGGCCGCGGCGATCTACCTCGGTGACTTGCAGTGCCGCATAGGTACGCGTCGTCGAGAGTCCGTCGGCATCGAGAATCTTGATGATGCGATGCATTGGGTCTCGCGTCAGGGTTGTGTAGCTCGGTGTCGCTCCTGTGAAGTAAGGCAGCGAGAAGCGAACGGGCAGACTCATGTCGTCATAGTCCGTCGTCGTGACGATGCTCTTGCCGCCTGGTCCGCTGCGCTGGTTCATGTATACCTGGCCGTACGAGTCGTAATAATCAGTCGACTGAAGCCGCGTGGCTCCGCTGGTCGTGGAATCGAACCGGGTGACGTTGAATCCAGTTCCGCCCACGGGAAGTACGGAATACGAGTAGCTGGTCGTTCCTCCCGCCAACCCCAAATCGCCCGGCTTGATGACTTCCTGCGGCCGTCCGAATGCGTCGTACTGGTAGCTCGTCATATTTCCGCTGGCGTTGGTGTCGGTCAACACTGAGCCCCACTTTGGATCAAACGTGCTCTGCACCGTATGGCCAGCGGGGTCTGTCGCAGAGACGCGGAAAGTGGAGGTCGCTACGTCATACACGAAGGATGTCGAGTGACCGGTTGCGTCTGTAGCAGTAAGTACATTTCCGTACTGATCGTATGTAGTCGTACGTGTGATGAATTTCTGCGTCGGCAACTCTACGACCTCTTCCAACTCGCTGGTCATCAGGCCGCGAGTCACTTGGAACTGCGGCTGGTTGTCATAATAGAAATTTGTCCGTTTGAGCGCGGTCTGCGTCGTGCTCTTGAAAACGTTGATCGTCGCCGGCAAGTTCCAGATCGCTGTGTTGTCATTCCGGACAAAAGAGCTCGTGGTCGTGTAATCAAGTCCGGCCACGCTCGTGTTCGGATTTCGGTAAACCGCCTCCAGATTCAGCCGATCGTCATACACGAGGTACGCGGTGTGCGAGGTATAGTTCGCGGTGGGATCGAAAAAAGTTTCGTCCGTCGAGGCCAGCATGCCCTGCTGAATCTCGGGATTCTTTACGTTGGGGACCGAGGTGTAGGTGTTTACCTTAAGGTATCGCTGGAAAAAGTTGGGATCTACGATCGAAACGGTCTGATCTTGCCCTACGAATAAATCGTGCTCCGTATCGTACGTCGTAGTGACCGTGTTTCCGTTGGGTTGCTTCTCATCCACTTCGTAGAAGCCCATGAATTTGCGGTCGTCGTATGCGCCGCCGGAGTAGGTGTATTGATAAACTCGTACTCCTGTTTTGCTATCCGTGCGGTTCTCGCTGCGCTGCACAAAGATCGGCACGAATTGTGGCAAGGGCAAAGCACCGGGAGAGCGATCCCAGGTGATCGCAGTATCCTCTCCGAGAGGCCCGAACGATTGGAGGAGCATTCCCTCCGGCAGAACGGCGCCACTGTTCGTAACGATGCAGCTCAGCGTTTGTGGCGGGCAGACGCCACCAAGATAGATTTTGCCGTTGGTGTAGTCGATTAAATCCAGCACTCCATCACCGTTGACGTCGGCCAGGGAAGCGGTTTCTGCGTGGGAATTGCTGCCAGATGTGCCGACAAAATGCGGCAACGTCCCCCAAAACTGTTCCATCCCTGTGTCTTCGGTGAATCCGAGTCCGGTGTTGCGGTAGGCTTTGATCGGAAGCGCGGAGTTTACCAACACGACGTCAAGCAAACCGTCGTGATTGAAATCGACCCACTGCAGGCCACTCGGAGTTCCGTCTGAATCAACCGAAGTCAGGCCGCTCGACAGCAGAGTGTTGGAGAAGTTCGTGTCCTTCACCCAGTTCGATCCGGTATTGAGAAAGACGGCGGCTGCCCCGGTCGATGGCGTGAATTCGATATCCGCTCTTCCATCGCCATTGACATCCATGAAATCCATGCCAAACGGCGCTGCGTTGTTGTATTGGAACGGCAGTCCTCGCAATGCGAACGACATTGCCTGGTTGCGTCCCCAGCCGGTGCCCGAGTTGAGATAAACGGCATTGATGCAATAGAAGCCGTTGCCCGTGTCCTGCGACATTGACCACACTATGTCGGGCAATCCATCGCCGTTCACATCCACCAAAGAAATACCGCTGGGAGCGCCCGGAACGGAGTTTCCATTGTTGTCGGTTGCGCTATAGACGAAGCTGAAAGGAAACACGTCAGTTCTGGCGTTGGGACAATTAGGAGTTCCACCTCCGGGATCGTAGCTGGTCTCGCCGGCGGGAACGCCCCAATTCGTAGCCTTGGTAAATCCAATCTTCTTGGGATCGAGGCCATCATAGGTGTTCAGCCACACCTCGACTCTGCCGAGCGCGGAGTTGGCAATTACGATATCTGTACGCCCGTCTCCGTTCACATCGAGGTAGCGAACTCCCTGATCTTCTGTAGTCGCGTCGCCTTGAGTGTCGACGCTAACGACCACGACGTTCTGCAGCGAGTTCAGCGCGCCCTGCACAGCGCCCGTCCATTGCGGGCTGAAGATAAAGCTGCCATGGCAGTCGCCGAGAAAGATGCTGCCGTCGTCGAGCATGGAGTCGGTGCATCCATCTCCGTTGATATCGACGAGGCGTTGGCCAAGATCGGCTCCATTCGCGGCATCGATAAAGTCGGCAATTAAATTTCCCGACCCGGTCTGACTCCAACCCTCGGCAAAGATGCTGTAACTCATCACGCGCAGAGGAATGGTCGAGGTGCCGTCGGCGCCAAGCAGATCGATTCGCGTCACAACCGATTGTCCGGATGAGGTGAGTCCGTATGTCATCCGGTAGCGGCGAGTCAGGAAGTTCAGCGCCCCGAAATCTGAGTCGATGGTTTTCAGACGCAACTGACGAGTCTCGCTGACACCGTGGCGGAAGGTGTTTCGCACGTCCGTCCGCGTCTCGTACGTGAAGTTCACGGTGTTGGGGCCGGGAGTTCCGTTGTATCCCGTGTAGGTAATGGAGGAGGGATAAAACGCACCCAGGTTCTGCATGTAGTTGTAAAGAATCTGATTGCCGCTGCCATCGGTTACCGAGTCGAGATACCACGCAGCGTTGTTGATTCGACTGTTGGTGGAACTGCCGAAGAGGTAGCGATTGCCTTGTCCGTCCCGCATCTCCCATCCGCCAGCTGCCGTTTTGCGGAACTCGCGATAGAGAGTTTCAGTCCTCGAGTGATAGACGCCTGTCCCATCGTTGTGCAATTCGCCGGATAGACCTGCGACCGCGAAATTGAACGTATCGGGTTCGCCGGACGAAGGCAGCCCGTTGCGCCGATTCAGTTCGATATAGCCAAGATTCAGGTCCCACCCCAGACCCAGGATTCCGTTTTCCCCTCCAGAGCTGTAGGTCAGGCTTAGGTGGGGCTCAACATCGCGCCTTCCCGGAGCCACAATAATGGGGACGGTGTCCGTCAATATCCCAAAAGCCTTCGCCACCGAAACATTGCGCGGCTGGCCCAGGACCATCATGAGCGGGGCTTTACTGCGGGGAGTCGAAGCCATCTGCCCCGAGAGATTCGCGGGAATCACGAACGCGATTGTGAGGAGAATGAAGACGAGAGATCGGTGAGTAGACAAAGCGGCGCATCGAACCATGGGACTTTCTCCAATCTCTGAGCGAATCGGCCAGGGAACCCTTTCGCTATCGATGAAAACTGCCCCAGACGAAGGAAAGTACAATCAAAAGTCCATGAACAATATGCGGTGGGAGGCCAGTTGTCAATGTTTGAGCGTATGTTAGTTCAGCCAGACTCAAGGACTCACGGCGCTCCCTACCAAAGAAGTTGAGCGCCACTCTCGGTAAGTCTAAGGCAGGGTCCAGAACGCAGCCCGCCAAGCCGTTCCCAGGAAGCGCACGATGTCCGCGGCCAGCCGCAAAGCAATCAGTGCTGCCCAGAAAGCACGTTGGGCCCGCGCGGTATCCGAGTCCCGATTCGTCAAGGTTATCGCCCCCATGGGAGACGCTGATCGGAACTGGCTCGCTGGTGCCACATACGATAGCTGGGCCTGAGGGAGCTAGTATCGTATGTACTTTCTCGTGAACTCTGAAGTAACCATGGCCTGAATTACCGCGATGGCTGAGCCTATTCTCCGCTTGCATTTTCCAGGAAGATGCAACAGAATGTCGTACTTCCCCACCGTGACGCTGTAGTTTGTCTAGCGTCCTTCACATGGAAAAGATAGTTATCAGTGCTGCTGAAGTGGCTGAAACTCAGGCTCCAAGGGAGCAGCCTGCGCAATTGGAGACGAAGTTAGCGCCCGCAGTGCCGCAATGGGCGAGATGGACTCTGGCGCCCCTAGTGTTGTTGTTGCCTCTCCTATGCCTGGTTGCGATTGTGCTGCGCGTGGCGATGCGTGGATTGCCTCCGCGCTCACGGCATGAATGGACATCGATGCTGGCCACGCTGCTCATCGTGAGCGGAATATTAACCTCGGCGGCGACAGTATTGTTCTTCTCGTTCGCTCCAATGCCGTCGGTAGCGGGGACAGGGTTGAGTGAACTGGATGAGCAGGCAGCGTTTCCGAATTTGCCTGCGGCGGTTGCGATGTCGGCGAAGGATGTTTCCGAGAAGCTGAAACCGCTGGTGGCGGTGATTTCTCCGTCTCGGCGCTCGTGGCTCACCCATGTCGAGATGCCTGCAACGAGTTTTGGGGCAGGCGCCTTATTACAGGCGGGCGCGGATGGCTACCTGTTCGTTACTGCCCGCCACGTGGTTGACGGTCCGGCCTGGAACGCGTCGAAAGCTGGGTCGGGAGCGCTGATTGCGATGGCATCGGGAACGTGGGGTACAGCCGAGGTAGTAGCTCGTCATAAGAGCTTGGATCTCGCTTTGCTTTGGGTGCCGCGGGAAAAGGGGAGCGGCACATTCGTGCAGCCCGTCGCGAAAGCGGGACCGAGCGAAGGAGAGAATGTGTTCGTGATTGGACATCCCGAAGGATTGAGATTCACCTTGAGTACTGGGATTATTTCGCGGCTGCACGACAACACGATCCAGATGTCAGCGCCGGTGAGTCCGGGTAACAGCGGCGGACCGGTGTTTGACGACCGGGGGAACCTGTTGGGAATTGTGACTTCGATGGTCGACAAGAACGGCGATCCCAACGCTGAGAACCTGAATTTTGCGGTGCGCGCGGATGCGCTACTCGTAGATTCGGGTTGGGAGTTCGCGAGCTTTGGGCGCAGACGGTTCACCGATTATGTTGCGCACGATGAGGCGCTGGAGAAATTAATACCGGCGGGAGGACAGCAGTGACCTTAAACCCAGGATGGAATCATAGGAATGCCTAACATCAATGTTACTGTGTACGACTCGACGGAGAACAAACGAGTACCGGTGGAACTGCCGGATGATGCTCCTTGCAACAAGATCGTGGCCGTGCTGGTGCAGAAGTTGCGGCTCCCGACGAACGGGCCAGACGGTGCTCCGCTGAGTTACAAGTTCCACCACAAGAATTCAGGCCGTCAGATTCAGGATGCTCAAACGCTGGCGGAGGCGCAGGTGCAAGATGGCGACATCCTGCGTCTACAGCCTGAGATCACAGCAGGCTAGCAACCCTCCAATGACAAGCATCCTTAAGGGCGAGTTGGACGAGGATCGATTCAGCCGGCTGCGGCTGATCCCCTGGTGGGACCAGGAGAAGATTGCCCGATGCCGCCTGCTCGTCATTGGCGCCGGAGCGCTGGGCAACGAGATCCTGAAGAACGCGGCCTTGTTGGGCTTCACGCAGGTCGCCGTGGTCGACCTGGACCGCATTGAAGAATCGAATCTTTCGCGGACGGTGTTGTATCGCGTGGCGGATCTGGGGAGGTTCAAGGCGGAAGCGGCCGCGAATGCATACCGGTCGTTGGCAGTTGACGCGTGCGTGCAGCCGATTGTCGCGAATGTCGTACATGGCTGCGGCTTGGGCCTATTCGAATGGAGCGATGTGATCCTGGCAGGGCTCGACAATCGTGAAGCCCGGCTATGGATCAACCGTTCGGCGTGGAAAGTAAATCGTCCGTGGATTGACGGGGCGATCGAAGGAATCAACGGAGTGGCGCGCGTCTTTTTGCCCGGAAGCCCTCCTTGCTACGAGTGCACCCTGGGGGAAGTCGACTGGGCTCTGCTGCAGAAGCGCATGTCGTGTAACTTGCTGGCGTTGGAGCCGACGGTCGAGGGCAAAATTCCCACGACACCTACGATCTCTTCGATCATTGCGGGCGTGCAGGTGCAGGAAGCGGTGAAGTTGATTCACGGACTGCCGACGCTGGCCAGCAAGGGTTACGTGTTTGAAGGCATGAATCATACGTCCTATGTGGTCGAGTACACACAAAACGAAGACTGCATGAGCCATTACACTCTGCCACAAATCGTCCACATCGATGAGAGTTCCGACGAGCTGACGCTGGCGGAGCTGCGGCAGCGGGCCCAACAAGATTTGGGATGCGATGAGGTTGTGATTGAGTTCAGCCGAGACGTGGTGCAGAAATTTGTTTGTCCGGCATGTAACGCGGAAGAAGAAATGTACCAGCCGGTCGGCAGCATTCCGTTCGAGCGTGCGAAGTGCGAGAACGACGGTCAACTGCGAACGGTGATTTCGTTGCACAGCTATACAGGCGAAGAGGAACTCGGCGGCCGAACGTTAAACAGGTTGGGATTACCGCTGCTCGACGTGTTTACTGCGCGCGCGAAAGATCGAGAGATCGCCTATGTTCCGTACGGCGATGCTCCGCGGGTGCTCGGCACACTGGTTGCGGAGCCGGCAGATTCTATGCCGTTAAAGTCATGAAGGCGAAAATAAAATCAACCACCGCGCAACCGGATCTGCTGGTCGATAGTGAGGTCGTGCGGTTGATCCGGCAACATGCTCGCTCTTCCGGCAAGACGGAAGTCTGTGGTGTGCTTATCGGCCAGGATCGCGATCAGCGCATCGAAGTCACGGCCTGCATTGAAGGCCAGAATGCAGACGAGGCGGGCGCGCATGTCACCTTCACCCAGGACACCTGGGAACATATTTATGCAGTGAAGGACAAGAAGTATCCCAACGAGCGAATCGTGGGGTGGTATCACTCGCATCCCGGATTCGGCATCTTCCTTTCCGATCACGATACCTTCATTCACAAGAATTTCTTTTCGTCGCCGGGACAAGTCGCATGGGTTTTCGATCCGCATTCCGACGAGGAGGGTTGCTTCGGATGGGTGGGCGGGCGCATCGAGCGGCTTAAGCGTATCGCGGTAGTGGACCGGCGCGGTGGCGAAGCTGCGGAGGAGAGCAGCAAGCCGGAGCCCGTGACTTCCGGCCACGCGGAGAGTGTTCCAGTTCTGGTGCGAAACGAGGAGCACGACGCGGCTCCCGTCAGGATTCGCCGTTTGTCCGTCAACGAATCATCGGACCCGGATGATTCATCGCTGGAGCAGCTGGTCTTCAAGGTTTTTTTCTCTTTGACTTTGCTGGCCCTGGGATTTGCGCTGTCCTACTTTCTGTTTCCTCGGATGGTGATTGTGCCGGTGGCGCTCGATCCGGTAACCGGTCAGTTGGTTGACGCGCGCACGGGCGAGGTGATCGCCGAACCGCGAGATCCGAATGCCCGAACTGCCGGGGAGAGTGGCGCCGGAAGCGCGCAGCCTCCCGCCGCTGGTCACCCCGATCCAGGCAAGTCGGGCCAGCCGGCGTCAACCGATCAGGGCGGCAAGAAGGGAGACAATGGCAAACCCAACTGACAGCAACGCGATCAAGATCACGGCCGAAGATCTCGCCAGCGTGAGAGTGCCGGACTCAGTCGTCCCCACGGTCGCGCCGTCGTTCGGCGCCAAAGTGTACGGCACCATCAACGAGACGGCGGAGCAATTTGTCTCGGTTCCCGCGGAGCGCGGCAGCATCCTGCTGCAAGGCTGGTTCTACCTCGGTCTGGCCGGACTGTTGGGCGCGCTTGCTGGTTGGGGAATCGCGGAGCCGGGCTTCGTGGATGGTCCTGGACATCACTGGGGAAACTTTCTGATCATTCCGCTGATTATCACCCTCATGTGCATCGGGCTCGGTGTTTCCGAGAGCATCGTGGAACGTTCGGCGCGCAAGGCTCTGCTGCGCGGGGCACTGGCGCTGCCCCTGGGAATCCTGCTTGGTTTTATTTTCGACATGATGGCCGAAACGGTCTATGGATTTGGGTTAAGGGCTATTTCTGAAGTGGGGGTGCAGACTTATAAAAATCCTGCGGTATGGATTGTGCGTGGCTTTGCCTGGATTGTTTTTGGGGCAGCAGGCGGAGTGGTGTACGGCATCGTCGGGCAGTCCACGAAAAAAGGAACGTATGGTGTTCTGGGCGGCGCCATCGGAGCCGGGCTCGGCGGATTGGTCTTCGATCCGATTTCGATGGGCACCCATGTCGGTTGGGTGAGCCGCGCCGTAGGCTTTGGCTTGCTCGGCATGGCCACCGGCATCGGCATGGGACTGGTGGAAAGCGCACTCAAGGACCGCTGGCTTTACGTTGTGGCCGGTCCGCTCGCCGGCAAGCAATTCATCCTCTATAAATCCGAGACCAGCATTGGGAGCCGGCAGGAAGCGGATATCTATCTTTTCAAAGATCCGAATATTCTCCCAAGGCACGCTGTCATCACGATCAGCGGTGCACGCGTCGCGCTGCATGCGACCGGCCCGATGCAGTGGGCCGGCCAGCCCGTGCATGACCGCGTGCTGCAGGATGGCGACTTGTTGCAACTCGGGCGCTATGCCTTTCGCTACAAGGAGAAGCACCGGTCATGAAGGCTGACATCGAGACGGGCGTCAAAGCTGATGTCTGTCCCTACTGCCGGACCAGGATCGCCGCTGAAGATGCGCCGATCATCTGTGAGGGCTGCGGGACGGCGCACCACTCCGACTGCTACGCGGAGAATGGCGGCTGCACGATCTTCGGATGCAGCAAGGCACCCGGTGATGAGCCCAAGATGAGCGTGACAGCTCCAGACCTGCTGGCGGTTCCGGCGACGCCGGCTCCATTGTTGGAGAACCGGATAGCCCCGCCCCCGCCTCCGCCGCCCGGTGTGATCCTTCCGGCGGAGCCAACGCAAGATTTACGCCACGTGGCGAATCGGGTTGTGCCTTCGATGTTCGGAGGCTTTGCCGGCGAGGATCCAACGCCGCCGGTCGAGGAAGTCGAAGTCCACGAACCAAAGAATCGTAGCAGCTTTATCGTGCTGGGCGCGCTGCTGGGCGCCTTTGGCGCGCACAATTTTTACGCTGGATATTACAAGAAGGCGGGGATTCAACTCGCGATTACCTTGTTGACTTTGGGTTTTGGCAGTCCGATGAGTTGGATGTGGGCGGTGATCGATATCTGCACCATTGACCGCGATCGTTGGGGAGTGCAATTCGAATCGTAGGAGGAGGGTCTATGGAGTATTTCGTCAAACGTGGCGAAGAGCGCTTCGGCCCGTATGGGCTTTCCGAGCTGCAAACATACGTCCAGTCTGGAAACCTCGTGATCGAGGATGTGGCGCAGAGTGAAGGCATGACGGACTGGGTTCCGTTGTCGCAGATTCTGGGAAATATTCCAGTTCTGACGATCGGTGGCGGAACAAGCGTGCCCGTAGCGGTCGAGCCACAATTGGTTCCACTGCCGCCGAATCTGCACTGGTCCATCGTGCTCATTCTCGGGATGGTCACCCGCCAGCTTTTCAATTTGGTCTGGGCTCTGATTCAGGGCAATTGGGCCCGCAAGCTTTCAGGAGACAACAAGCCCATGGTGCTGGTCGCGATGTATCCGGCCGGCATGGTCGCCGGCATGGTGACCATGGTGTTAGCTCGAGTCACGGGCAACCCAGGGCTGTCCGGTCTCGGTGGACTCTTCATCATTGCCGGAGCGATCGTCTACCTCTTTGGAATGTTCAGCATCAAGGCCGCTATGGAAGAGTACTACACCACCACCGAGAATATCGGTCTGCAGCTGAGCGGCGTGATGACGTTCTTTTTCAGTACAGTGTACATTCAGTATCACATTAACAGCATCGCCCGATGGAAAAAGACGGGCGTGCTCAAGTAGCCCATCGCGAGTTGAATTATGCCTTCTCCACGCGTTCGACGCCTGATGCTTGACGAAGAAACTTTGGATGCCATGTTGCGGGACTGGGCTCCAATTCAGATCACCGGCAAGGCCGGCATGCCTCCGGAGATTTACCGCTTCACCTACAACCTCCGTGGACTCTACGTTTCCGGTTCAGGAGAGATCCTTGAGCGAGACACACACTTGCTCGAAGTGAACTTGTCGCTCGGGTATCCGAGGCGCGCACCGCAATGCCGAATGCTGACTCCGATTTTTCACCCAAACTTCGATGATTCCATGGTGTGCATCGGCGATTTCTGGGCCGCCTCCGAGGGACTCGATGATCTGGTCATCCGCATCGGGCGCATGATTTCGTATCAGGAGTACAACACGAAGAGCCCGTTGAATGGCCTTGCCGCGAAATGGGCCGCGCAAAACTCTCATCTCTTGCCCATCGATCCGAGACCCGTGGCGCCACCGTTTAAGGATGCTGCGTCCATAATTTCTCCGTCCACTGATTCTGCATCGACGCAGGCGTTGAAGGGCGAGGAGCCACCAGTTGTAGCGCCGCCGGTTTCAGATGTTCCGTCCCAAGGCGCCGATCCGTGGTCGGGAAAAATTGTGATCGGTTCAGAGGCCTGACCGCACCGCCAGGAATACGTCTCCCAACGTTTGCCCCCAGTTCTTCGCCGGCGGGATCACTCTCCCGGCAACACCTCAGCGCGAAGGATCAGTTGCCGGTTCGCAATGGCATGCCTCTCTGTTAAGGGATAACCGGCAACACGAGCGCCGATGGATGCTGCGCATCGTGGAAAATCGTGTTCGTGGCGGAAACATACCGCCGCGCGAATTTGATTTCTTCGCCGGTGTTAAGGTTGCGATCAAATCGAGGGGAGTTGCTACTGGAGATTTCCAAGCGAAGGGTATGTCCGCGAAGGAACACATTGCTGGTAGACCAGAGATCGAGTTTGATCTGATATGTCTGGCCGGGATTCATCAGCGATGCATGTTCCCGCGAGTCGCGGTAGCGCATGCGGAGAATGCCTTCTGCGACATCCATAGCAAAGCCATCGGGTGCGACATCGACAAGTTTGCCGGTGAAATCCGTGTCCACCGCGGAAGATTTTACGAACAGAGTCGCACTCACAGGACCAGTGACGTCCAAATCTTGCGCTAAAGGTCCCGTGGAGTACACCAGCACGTCGTCACGGTTCTCGACTGACCGCTGGTCGCGCGGTCCGGGCTCGATGAGTTCCTGGGCACAGCATAGTGGGCCGCCGGTCGTCGGGACTGGATTTCCGGGATCGTATACGTAGGAGTCCGCGGCCTCAGACTTTGGAGCGGAGGTAGAGAGCGAACCCGTGCCGCGCAGCGAATTGGCTTTCCCATCGGAATGAAGGAAATACTTGGCGTACTGAGCTTGAGGCGGCGGCCAGTCGTCCTGCTGCCGATATTCATTCACACCCATTGTGAAAAGCTGCACGGGCTTTTCGGTGGCAAATTGATTGTGAATGCCTTTGAAAAGGTAGTCGTACCAATCGAGAACCACGTCGACGTAAGGATTCTCGAGCGCATGCGGACCAAAGTCGACATCGCCGATCCGCCGGCCGAAACCGGCATGGCCCCCGATCTCCATCAGCAGATGCTGCTGAGTACGGGCCGCCTCGGTCGCTCCATGGGCTTTGACGCCCATATAGTTGCGTAGCGTGCCGTCGCTGAAAATGTCATACCAACCGCCTACCTGAAGCATGGGCACGGTGATGGCGGAAAAATGTTCTTCAATCGACCACTGCTTCCAGTAGTCGTCATAATCCGGATGCGCCAGCCAATCAAGGTAATACGGCGCAATGGATGCGGTGAGCTGGGCGTCCGCCGGTAATTGTCCGAAATTGAATACCGGATAATTGGCGAGAGGAAGAGTGGGCGCGCCTACCCGCGCGTCCGTGTTCTGATCAATCAAACGATCGAGGGTGTTGCGCGCGAGTTGCGTAGTCCAGTTCTGATCGAACCATTGCTCAAAGGCTCCGCCCTGGTAGGTCCAGTTGTCATGATAGTTGCTCGCTGTTACCTCTGGCGCGATGCCTGTGAGATGCGGAGGGGCGCCGATGGCGGCAAGCATTTGCGTGGCTCCCACGTAAGAACCGCCCATCATTCCAACCTTGCCATTTGAATAAGGCAGCGAAGCGGCCCACTCCACGCTGTCGTAGCCGTCCGCCTGCTCGTGTTTGAAGGGATACCATTCGCCGTCGGATGTGTAGCGCCCACGAACGTCCTGAATGATGAAAATGTAACCTCTTGCGGCGATCTTGAAAGCCGGTGAAACGGCCCAGCCCACGCTCTTGTCGTACGGTGTGCGCATCAGGATGACCGGAAATTTCTCCGAAGATTTCGGTCGATAGATATCGGCGCGGAGTGTGACGCCGTCGCGCGTCTTCATCGGCACGTCCCGTTGGACGATGATGTCGCTGGAAGCGATATTCGGAGCGCTTTGCGGCCGGAGCAATGGCACAAAAAGGAAGAAGCAAACGACACTCATGAGGAACATCCGGCGCACGACGCCGTGGGGAATTCTCATCCTGGCAATCTCCTACTGGGTTGGAATCCTGCGAAAACGTCTCATGCGCGTGAATTCGTCGCTGCATTCGAAGGGTGGCATCGCAGGATCTTCGAATCATAGCGCCACTCGGGGTCGAGAGGCGACATCCTCATCTGTCGATCCTATAGCGGTTTGAGGTAGAGGTCGAACCATGAGAAGTAGCGCTGCAAACGGTCGTGAACGTAGCTGGGGCGCGTGAACAAGTGGTACTGACCGGGATAGACGACCAGCTCAGTGGGGACGTTCAGAGTACGGAGCGCCTGATACATCTGTTCGCTGCCGGCAATAGGAACGTTGAAGTCGGCTTGGCCGCCCATGAAGAGCGTGGGCGTGTGAATACGATCGGCGTGGAAAAACGGATAGGAAACTTTGATCCAGGTATCGAGAGATTTCCAGGGTGGTCCAAGCTCGTTGTTGTACTGAACGATGTACTCGTCGCTGCCATACATCGAAATTTCGTTGCCAATGCCCGCGCCACTGATGGCGGCCTTGAAGCGGGAGTCGGAGGCGATGAGGAAGTCGGTGAGGATGCCACCGTAGCTCCATCCACCGACGGCGAGACGTTTCGGGTCGGCAATGCCACTGGAGACGGCAAAGTCGACTGCCGCCAGCAGGTCCGCCACTTCTTTGTTGCCCCAATCCGCGAAGATGCTGCGGGTAAACTCTGCTCCGCGGCCATTACTGCCGCGATAGTTGATGGCGAGCACAACGTAACCGTGAGCGGCGAAGAGTTGGCGCTCGACCTGGAGAGGATAAGTATTGAACAACAGAGCGTGAGCGTCCTGGCCGTTGGGCCCGCCATGAATCCAGAGGAGGGTTGGATATTTGCGGGAAGGATCAAACGACGGCGGTTTGACCATCATTCCGTGGATTTCCGTGCCGTCCTTGCTTTTGAAAGAAATGTCCTGGACGGCGCCGAGTTGCAGTTCAGAGAGCAAGGCGGTGTTGTGAGAAGTCAACTGGCGGAGCTTGCCCGATTCGAGCGCGAAGATTTCCGGAGCAACAGCGTCGCTGGACGCGGTGACCGCAGTGTGTCCGGCTGCGCCAGCTTGCTGCGAGATATAGAAATCAGGGCCTGACAATCGTTCGATGGCGCCTCCGGCGACTGGAATCTTCGCGGAGTATTGGTGACGATCATCAGCGACCATGAAGGTGATGGCGGAGCCGTCGGGTGTGAATTCCGGCGAAGAGATGCCCCGGTCAAGCGTCTCGCTGAGGAGGCGGGAGGGTCCGCCGGCTACCGGAATTATGGCTAGCCGGTTTTGATTGTAGGCTCTGTACTTTGGTTCAAGGCCTTGGAGGTAGGCGAGAAGTTTGCCGTCGGGGCTCCACGCGAGCCGTCCGCCCGGGTAGTTGGCGTTGTCGAGCTTTTGCGGAGTGGCGCCGGGACGCGCGTCGATCAGGAAAACGTCGTCGGTGCCAGACAGGTCAGGATCCGCGGCGTGATTGCTGAAGTATGCGATGCGCGTGCCATCGGGAGACCAGACCGCGCCGCTGTCATTGAACTTGCGGTCGGTGGTGAGAGGCTCGAGTTTCTCGCTCTCGACATCGAAGAGATAGAGCTGGTTATTGGACGCCGCAGTGAGGTAGCCGTCTCCATCTTCCTTGAAATGGTAACGATCAATGACGATGGGCTTGGGAGCTTTCGCAGTGGGAGCAGAAGCGGTTGTGGCAGCGGAATCGTCGTCACCGGGGGTCATTTCCAGCAGGAGTTTTTTGCCGTTAGGAGACCACGCATATGCGGAGAGACTATCTTTTAGCTTTGTCAGTTGGCGGGCTTCGCCTCCCCGACGATCAAGCAGCCAGACCTGCGTTTTTTCGTCTGGTGCGCGGGAAGAAAGAAACGCCAGATAGTGGCCGTCGGGGCTCCAGCGGGGGGAGTTGCCTGATGCGGGGCCATAAGTGAGGCGCAGGTTCTGCGTACCTTCCCAATTGACCATCCAGATGGCGGACTGACGCTTGTCGGCATCGCGATCGATCGACGTAACGGTGTAGGCGATCCATTTCCCATCATGAGAAATCTGGGGATTACCAACCTCCTGCATGCGGTAGATGTCGTCGATGGCCATCGGCCGCTTCGACGGAGCTTGCGCAAGAGTCGAGCCAGGTAGGGAGAAGAGAATAGCCAGAAGGGCAAGAAATGAACTTCGCATTCGATCGCTCCGCTTCAGTTTGTGTTTCAGGGTCGAGAACTGCGGAATGGGCCGCTAGAAAGGACGCTCGACTCGGCGTATCAAACCTTGATCACCCTCCGCGTTTTGCAAGGCACATTCGTCAACGATTCGCTTCATCTTGAGAGCGTGACGACGAAGTCCTTTCTCTACCAAATGATCTTCGCTCCCAGTTGAATGTGGCGGGAGCCTCCAGAGCCGATGACGGGGTTCGCTTTCTGGACGTCAGGAGTAGCGTTGGAGCGACCTAAGCTGTCCGGGGATGAAAGATCGCTGCCAACCGACCCGTCTGCGAAGTTCGCATGGTTGGCAACGTTGAACATCTCGCCGCGCAACTGCATGCTGAATCTCTCGCCCAACTTCCAAAGCTTACTGACCGAGGCATCCCAACTCACGAAGCCCGGTCCGCGAAGAATATTCCGTCCCATGTTGCCGAACGTGCCCACGGCTTGCGGATAGATGATCGTTCCATTTTGTGCATAGCAGCCGCCCGCAATCCCCAGTGATTCTTGCAGGGCAGGAGTGGTCGCCACCGATTGACAGGCAGGGTCACTGGGATCCAGGAACGGGATAGCACCCTTTGCCGAAGTTTTCAGCTTGTTGGGGTTACCCTGAATGTTCCAGCGTTCGTTGCTGGCATTGTTGCCTTCTCCGGTCAAGGAAAAATCGTTGTAATCGTCGTAGAGCAGTATCGGATATCCAGTTTGCCACTGCACGATGCTGGTTACTTGCCAACCCTCCAACATCTGTCCCCATGACTTGCGCGAGGGTAAGTCGTAGGTGGCGGAGAACGTGAACCGATTCCGCACGTCGTAGTCGCCGCTCCCTTTTTCCGCTGCATAGTCCAAGCTGTTCTGGGGGATGTAACTCGAAGCTGTGTTGCTTGTAGCTCCCGCTACGTCAATCGCATGTCCCCAGGTGTATCCGCCGAGCAGGTAAAGCCCGTGTGAGTAACGGTGCGTTAAGGTGACTTGCAGGCTTTCATAGTCGGACGTCGACTTGTTCCCCAGGAAATTCAGGTATGCGATGTACGGATAACAAGGAGCTGAACCGACGGTGCAATTGGTTAAGGGCCGCGCTGCTATTTCGCAGCCGGTAATGTCCGCGTTCTCGTAGCCTCCTTGGCCAGCAACGCATTGAGACGAGAGAGCCTGGTTCGGCTGGTTGAGGTCGAGGGTGCTGTAGAGCCGTTGTCCCCGGTTCGCGACGTACGCCATCTGCAGCAGCGTGCCGGACCCAATTTCCTGCTGGACGTTCACGTTCCAATTCACCACGAAGGGCGTTTTCAGTTTTTGATCGACTCCAAAAAAGTTACACGGGCTGTCTGCAGAGCACGAGGCTAGCGTGGGATCGTTGATTGGGAAGATGCTGCCCTGAGTCGGATTCGTACTCCAATCGGCACAAGGGCCCACTGAGCAGTCGGTGTCGTTGTTATTGCCCGGACTGATGAGGAAGGAGTTCATCGTTCCTTTCCCTCCCGGGATTAGAGAGCTTGGATTCAGATTCAGTCCGCCTCCGCTAAAAGCAAAGGTCCGAATGGATGGTTGGACATAGATCATGCCAAAACCGGCACGGAGGACCGTTTTTCCAGTCCCAAAAACATCGTAAGCCGCACCGACGCGAGGTGAGAAATTCGTCCAGTTCGTCTGGTAAGGCTGGCTGATGCCATAGCCGACCTGCAGCACTCCCTGGGACGGGACATAGTTGGCCAGCCGGTTCTGAGAATCCTTGATAGGGAATGTGACGTCATAACGAAGCCCCAGATTCAAAGAGAGGCGGCGGGTTGCGCGAAAATCATCTTGCGCGAAAAGCCCAAAGGATTTCATGTTGATGTCACGGCCAGGATCTCCAACGAGAAGATCCCAAGCCCGCACATTGCCAGTGAGAAAGTCGTCGAGATAATGGAAGTCCACCCGGCCGCGGCCATAGCCGGCACGGTAGTAGTCCACTCCACCGTTACTGAAATCTCCTCCGAAACGGATCGCATGTTTGCCTACGTTGTAGGAGACGGTGTCAGAGTAGTTTTCCGTGTGACTTGGAGTAGTCGCGAGAGGCCAACTGGAGTTGCCGCCCATGTAGTTGAAATAGGAGGTGCTGGGATTGATGCGCGGGAAGCCGAACAACCGGGGGTCAGTTATGCCAGTGTTTAATCCATACGTGGTTGGATTGACGTTTGCATCCAGAGGCGCGATGGTCTCGCTGAATCGGTTGTAACTGAAGCGTGCGACATTCACTAATCGCGAATTTGGCGTCCACGTCCAATCCAATCCGAAAACCTGGGTGATGGGGGCGGCATGCGACAGCCACTCCTGGCGAATAGGAGATGCATCTTCTTCGATCTGGTTCGAATTTGCGTAGATAAACCGTCCCGACAGAACATGTTGCTCGTTGAAATGGTAGTCGCTCTTGAAAACCAGATTGTCAGCGCGATTTTGGTTGTTGAAATCGAAGTTGATGACTGTCGGATCGACCGGGTCGGCCGTGAATCCTGGATTGTATGGAAGATACTTCAGCAGATTCAGGCTGAGCTGGCTGCAGGTGGTCGGCAGGGGAACCTGATCGCATCCCGTAGAGGTAAGGGCGTCAGCGACACTCAATCTGGTCGGGTCATCCCAGTCAAATCCCGCGGGAAGATGCCCCGTGACCGGGACATAGACATTGTAGGGATTCCCCACCTTCGAGCGAACACCCTCGTAGTTTGCAAAGTAAAACCACTTCCCCTTCACGATCGGCCCGCCGATTGAGCTCCCGAACTCGTGAAGCAACAGAGCGGAGACGGGTTGTGGACTGGGATTGAAATAGTTGCGCGCATCGAGGGCGGCGTTCCGGTGGAAGTAGTATCCGGTCCCGTGGATCTGATCGGTCCCAGACTTGATTCCGATGTTGACCACCACGCCGGGCTTCTCCCCGAAATCGGCTTGCGGATCCTCTTGCGTGTTGAATTCCTGGATGGCATCGAGCGGCAGGATGCTGGCGGGGGTCCCTTGAATACCCGCGCCGTTTACCACCGTATCCCCGTAATAGGCATCGTTGTCGGTGGCGCCATCGATAACGTAATTGTTGTCGTCGGGGCGAAGGCCGTTGGAGGTTACGGAATGGAAACCTCCTCCGGGATCGCGCTCTACGCCGGGATGAAGCGCCAGCAAGTTCTGGAAGTCGCGGGCCTGCACGGGCAGTTCCAGGATTGCCTTATTCGACAGAACGCCATTCAACGTGCTATCGATGCTATCGACGAGCGTTGCATCGGAGCTCACGGTCACGGTTTCGGTCACGGCCCCGGTCTGTAGCTTCAAGTCGACGCGCACATCTCGCGACACTTCCAGAATGAAAGGAGTGCTGATGGCCTTCTTGAAGCCGGGAGCCTCTGCAGCCACCTTATACGGCCCGGGGGGAAGATCCGGGACGACGTACACCCCGGCGCTGGTAGTGGATAGCGAGCGGCTAACATCGGTGGCCGTGTTGGTGACCGTTACTTTCGCGTTGGCAATCACGGCGCCGGCCTGGTCATATACGGTTCCGACAATCCGGCCTTCTGAAGTCTGCGCCATCAAATAACCTGCAGCCAGCAGCGGCAATGCAATTATGACGAGGAAGAACCGGGCCGATTTCATGCTGTCTCCTTGGACCTGCTAACACAAAAGGTGAGTAGATCAATTTCTTGATGGCAGAGCGGGGGGGACTGATCTCAATGCTAGTAGCGATCTTCGTGCCAGAGGGCAGCGCGATCGAGACGCTTGCCGTTCTCCACTAGCGCTCCACAATTGCGTTCTATCAATGTGCCATACTGTATATTCGTCGGTTGTAGGCCTGTCAAGACAAATTTCGCCGTTACGACACGGCATCGCAACATTCGTTGCGACCACTTCGTAGGTGCCGAATTCGCTCATATGCCCGTTGACAGATGGGTCTTATTCGGCGATGCTCCGCCATGGGCATGAAAACCTCATCACGAAAAGACCGGAGAGTTCCCGTCAATTCTCAAGCTTGTCTGGAGCGGCTCAGCCGCAAGCGGCGCGAGACCATCCGGCCAGCGCTGGAAAACCCAAAAGATTTCGTCCTGCTCAGCGCGCGCGCCCTGGGCCAGCGTTTGGGAATTGATGCGGCTACTGTCGTGCGGATTGTCCAGACCATGGGCTTCCCCGCATACCGCGACTTCCGGAGCTACCTGCACGATCTCTCCGTTGCGAGAGCGACCTCGTTGGACACCATGAACACCAGCGTTCCGCGAGATGGCAGCATTTCCGCGCTCATCCAGGACTCTGTGGATCAAGACCTAAAGAATCTGAACACTCTCCGCCACAGCATCGGATTCGAGGACATCGCCGGACTGGCGCCCAAGTTCCACCGGGCGTCTCGCATTCTGATTTTCGCGGGCGATCTGGCGGGCGTTCTGGCGTCCTATCTTGAGTACCAACTGGCCATCCTCGGTCTTCCCGTGATGAGTGCAACATCGTGGGGGCGCATCGTGCACCTCGTCAAAACCGTCAACAAGAAAGACCTGGTGATTGCAATCAGCTTTCGCAAGGGCCTGAGGCAGACTGTCGAAGGCTTGCAGCAAGCGCACGACAAAGGTGCATACTGCGTGGGGATAACGGACACATACGTGTCGCCGCTTGCCCGGCTATCCGATAAGCTGTTCCTGACTTCGATAGAAGCCCCTCCATTCGGAGCTTCCTACATCGCTCCTATGGCGCTTCTTAACGGTATTCTGGTGGCCTGCGCCAACTACCGGCGCGCTCGTACGCTGTCGCTGCTGCGCGCCGCAGATGAAGAAGAGCGCCACGGTGGCCGCTGGTTTCAAACCTGATCGCGGGCTTGTCTTCCATTTCCTAGTACGTCGTTGTAGTAAGGGTAAGCACGTCGGTGCTTGCTATTGACAGCACTACGATCGCGCCATAGAGTGTTCCCCGCGTTGCGCAATAACAATATCGCAACATATGTTGCGCCTCTGAATCTCGTGAAATGAAGATCGAATCCATCACCGCGCGCGAGCTGCGCATGCGGCTCAAGGCGCCATTTGAGACCAGTTCGTCGATTACCCTCGATCGCCGGGTGCTACTGATTGAGGTTCGATCGGATGGGTTCTCCGGTTGGGGCGAGATCACTGTGGACGACGACCCGTACTACAACAGCGAAACCACCGACACCGCCTGGCACATCCTTCGCGACTTCATCGTGCCTCTGACCCTGGGAAAGACAGTCGCGACTGCAGGCGAAGCCGGCGTGCTTATGAGCCGGATTCGAGGGCACGAGATGGCTCGAGCTGGGCTCGAAAACGCACTATGGGATATTGAGTCGCAGCGGCTGGGCATACCGCTCCATCAGTTGCTGGGAGGAACGCTAACGGAAATCCCCTGCGGCGTTTCCTTGGGCATTCAACCTACGGAGGAACTCTTACTCTCGCAGATCGAGCGGGCGTTGGCTGCCGGGTATCAGCGGATTAAGGTCAAAATTAAGCCCGGCAAAGACGTGCAGACGGTCAGCGCTGTGCGGAATGCGTTTCCAACGGTCAAATTGATGGTCGACGCCAACTCTGCCTATGGTCTTCAAGACGCGGAGTTGCTCCGGCAGTTCGACAGCTACGATTTGCTGATGATTGAACAGCCTCTTGGGTGGGATGAACTCTACGAGCATGCCAAACTGCAGTCGCAACTCCGGACACCGATATGCCTGGATGAATGCATCCACAACGCGCGCCATGCATTCGCAGCCATCGAACTAGGAGCGTGCAAGGTGATCAATCTGAAACTCGGGCGCGTTGGGGGTCACTCAGAAGCCAAGCGCGTGCACGATGTGTGCCGCCAGCGCGGCGTTCCAGTGTGGTGCGGCGGAATGCTCGAGTCGGGGATTGGGCGCGTGCACAACATTGCGATGTCGACCTTGCCTGGTTTCGTGCTGCCCGGCGATGTCTCCGCCAGCAAGCGTTACTGGGATGAGGACATTATTGAACCCGAAGTTGAAGTTACGGCGACCGGCACGATACGGGCTCCCCAGTGCCCTGGGCTGGGCTATTCTGTTCGTCGCGACCTCGTTGACCGGCTCACTGTGGAAACTGCGACATGGCGAGCTTGATGGGCCATCGGACGATCCTTAATCCGTGTCGTAACTAAGATCCCAGAAGACCGAAGATATCCAACTCGTTCCCGGAAACCAAATAGACCTTGCCGTTGAAGATTGTCGGCACTGTGAAACGTGTTCCCTGCGCTGGGGCAGGGACATCGCGAGCCCCAGCTTGAGTGCTGTCATATAACTCCTGCGACAGGTCTGCAGCATCGTAGGCGTAGAGGATCGCGCTGTCCTGCGGTTGAACGGCGTTCGTGTGCTCCACCCACACAATTCCATTGAAGTTGCCGTTCGCCGAAACAGCGGGCGTCGCCCCTCCGTAAAGAGAGCCTGTCGTGGAATTCGAAGACGGGGAAAGCAATCCTTGGTTCAGGTTATAAGAACGCAAAACGTCATATGCTTGTTGGAAATACACTCGATCCTCCCAGTACGCTGCGGTGCAGAGCATGCCTCCGCCAGCCGGGAAGGATTGCATGATTTCATTGTGCTCGGGGTGAAATTTGCCGAGGTTGCGGCGGTCGGCCATATACAACGACGTGTCCTTTCCACCCGTGATCAGCATTTGGTTCGGGACAAGAGTGACGCCTCCGGAGCCGAGGTCAAGGTCCTGGTCGTTCAGTTCGGAATAATTGTACGGAGTAAAGTAATCGAGCACTTCCAGACCCTCTGCGACAGGGCGAAGTTTCAGAATGCTTTCGCCAAAATCAACTCCGCCCGTATCGGCATCGAAGGTGCCGTTGGCAGTGACGATGAAAATATTGCCGTCGGCGTCCGCTGCGGGCGCTCCTCCGCTCATCCAGATGGCTCCGCCGCTGCCGTTCGGAGTGACGTTAAACACGGCTACCTGCCGCAAAGTCCTTGCATCGTAACCGAGCAACCAGCCGTGGTAAGGGACACGATCCCAAAAGGATCCGAAAGCAACATAAACGACTCCATTGGAGAGCAGTAGACCAGGCCGCTGAAAATGTTGCAGCGGATCGAAAACTACGTTGCCCTGACCGTCGTTGTCGTCCCCTGTGCCGCGCGTGGAAGCCTGAATGATCGTTCCGCCCTCCACCGTCTCTGTGCCGCTCGTGATGTCGAGTGTGCGAAGCCGGTAAAGGATCTGGCCATTCTCATCGGTGAATGTGACGGCATAAAGAATGCCCGTGTTGGGATCAATCACTGGAGTCCCGGTGATCCCGTTTTCGCTTAGCCCGTTGGGTACCGACACAGGCGTGACGCCTGCAGCGGCATCGACGAAACTCGCTTTCCAGAGAGGGACCGGGCCTTTGCCATCGGCGTCGAAGGCGTAGACGCTGTCATGCTCGGTTGCCACGAAGACTACGTTGTGATGCCCCTGCCCGCGAATATTGACATCTTTCACGTAGAGGGGCTGGGCATAAACAACCCCATCCAAGGCATACGAGTAGAGCTTGCCAAATTGTTTCGAATTCACATTGCGAGGCGTCAGGATGGTCTCAGTAAGATTCGCGCCACTACGCTCGTTGTCGTTGTGATAGGTGAGGACGCCAGAGTATGTGTTGGTGTTATTCGACCGGCAGGCGAACAACATTGAAAGAAATAGCCCGACCAACAACTTAGACACATTGACGCCAGTCTTTCCTGGATTCATAACCGATACTCCTTGAAAGATGGCCGCCCCAAACCAACTTCCAGATCTATTACGAGAATGGCGAAGTCGCGCGGACGGGTTTCACCCAACTGAAGGTCGAAGGACGGCGGTCAGCCGATTCCTGTTCAAGGCCAGAGGGGAACGATCAGTTTTGAAGGGAAACCGCCCGCCGAAGAAGGTATCACAAACTGAATTTGCGATTTCAGGAATCTGGCGGAGAGGGAGGGATTCTATTACCGCCGTCTCTGCAATTAACTCTGATTCCTACACTTCGAGATGGTTACAAGCGAATTTGATCTTCGGCTACAGTTTTTACGGTCTTCCATTATTTGCAAAACCTCCGCTGAAAATGGCATCACTGGTATCAGTCTGTGCAGCGACGCTGCCCACGGCACGTATTGGCAGCAATGATTTCGAGGCGCTGTTAATTGAGATGGTTCAATTCACGATGAATGTCGGGATCTTGCGACGGTTGTGTGGAACCGCAAACGAAAGGAACTGTGCGATGAGCACAGCGAGGTTCCAGAATCGATTTTGCCCAATTTCCCCGCTAGATACCAGAGATTACAATTCGTCGAACGAGCCGAATGTGGTGGGCCATTTGAGCATCGTTATTACGGACAGAACTGGTCCACCCATGAACCAAGGCTCCGTTACTGAGGTGCACCTCCGGTGACTGGCGCGCCTGACCACTGACAATTAGACTGGCACACAATTCCAGCCGTAAGGGGCGTGCGGGCAATCCCCGCGAGGGGCACGGGTGCGCGGCAAGACTGCACTGAGATTACAGAGTCGAGGAACTCCGATCAACCTGCGCCAGCGGTGCCTTGCGCCCGGGCGTGCACGACTGCTGCGCATTAGTCTATTCGCAGCGACTCTCATTGCGACCCTTCTATCGCTCCGGCCAGCCGCTGCGCAGATTTCTCCGGGACCGCTCTCGCGCCCACATCAATCGCTGAACGGATCAACGAACTGCGCCAGTTGCCACAAGTTTGGCGGACAGGCTGCGTTGAAATGTCTGGACTGCCACACCGAAATCGCGACGCGCCTTGCGTCTCGTAGAGGCTTGCACGCCACCTACAACATTCCCGCCGGCTCGAGCCAGGAGTGCGCCCGCTGCCACTCCGAGCACAACGGAGAAGATTTTCCGCTGATCAAGTGGGACACGAAAGCTTTCAACCACAAAGACACGGGCTATGTGCTCGAAGGCAAGCACGCAAGTCTCGAGTGCGCCAAGTGCCACAATCCTTCGCACATCTCTCCGCAAGAACGCCCGGCCATCAAGGTGAAGGACCTGAATCGCACTTATCTCGGTCTCTCGACGGGCTGCGTTTCCTGCCATGAAGATCAGCACAAGGGGCGTCTCGGTGCGAATTGCCTGACGTGCCACAACTTCGTCGACTGGAAATCAATCAACGTCAGCCAGTCCGGTCAGTCGCAATTCGATCACTCGAAGACCCGCTATCCCCTGACCGGCCTTCATGCGCAAGTGCAGTGCGCGAAGTGCCACACGAACGGTGCGGACGGCAAGCCGCAATACGTCGGTATTCCGTTCACCCAGTGCTCCGATTGCCACAAGGATCCGCACCACGGCAGTTTTCCCGCAGGGATGTCAGTCCTGCCACAACACCAGCGGCTGGAAGAAAATTTCGCTGCAGGCCGTCAACGAGCGCTTCGACCACTCGAAGACCAAGTTCCCGCTCGGGGGCAAGCACGCCAGCGTCGGATTGTGCCCAGTGCCACGCCAACGGCGATTTCAAGAAGCCGCTGGTATTCCAAAAGTGCATGGATTGCCACAAGCCCGATCCGCACAACGGCCAGTTCGCCAAGCGTCCGGGCGGTGGCGAGTGCGCCTCCTGTCACACCGTCCAAGGATGGAAGCCTTCGACGTTCACGGTGAAAGAGCACGCGACCAGTGCGTATCCTCTGCAGGGGAAGCACGCGACGGTCGATTGTGCGAAGTGCCACATCCCGAAAGGGAAGGACACGCTGTTCAAGGTTAAGTTCGACCGCTGTACCGATTGCCACGCGGACCAGCATGCTGGCCAGTTTGTTGCGGCGCCGTATTTCAATGCCTGCGACCGCTGCCACAATCTCGATGGCTACAAGCCGTCAACATTCGGCCTCGCCAGGCATAAGGAAACTCACTTCGTTCTCACCGGCGGACACCTGGCTGTGCCTTGCTCCGATTGCCACAAAGAATCGGTCGAATTTCAGACGAAGCCAACCGCTATCTATCACTGGAAAAATCTAAACTGCGCCAGTTGCCACGCGGACCCGCACAAGGGCCAGTTCAAAGAGCGCATGCAGCAGACGCGCGCCGACGGCTCGCCTGCGGGATGCGAGGCCTGTCACACGACCAAGTCTTGGAAGGAACTCTCGGGCTTCGATCATTCGAAGGCGAAGTTCCCGCTGCTCGGAGCGCACCGCGCGACGGCCTGCATCGATTGCCACAAGCCTCCCAATCTTGAAACGAAGTTGATCAACGTCGACTTCAAGGCCGCGCCCATACAGTGTGAAGATTGCCACGAAGACATTCACGCGAAGCAGTTCGCTAAAGATGGAATTACGCACTGCGCCGAGTGCCACACGAGTATGAAGTGGAAGCCTTCGCTCTTCGACCACGACAAGCGCACAGCCTTCCCGCTGCGCGGGGCGCATCAGGACGTGCGCTGCGGAGATTGCCATAAGCTGACGAAAGTAATCGCCGCAAAGACGGTCCTGTTTTACAAGCCCACACCGAAGGATTGCGCGGTATGCCACGGTCCCACGAATCCCGTTCCAGGTGCAAAGCGGTCGCGAGATTAGAAATGGCCGGGACGGGAGTGTTGCGAATTTCAACACTCATCAAATGTAGCTATAAGTTGTACAACCTCCGACTGCAGCTACCCATTCTGCCCGATACCATCTCGCGTGCCAGGCACAATGCGCAAGCCATGAACTAAGGAGGCCGCTGCGCACCAGTGGTTCACGCGATTGTTGCGGAAAGAAATGCCAGGCAACGCGCAGGACTTACATTCGCTCTCAGTAATAGTGACTACCGGACGATGACCTCGACGGGAATTCGAACAGTGTGCAGAACCGCACTACTACCGAGACTAGGGTAACTTTCGGATCGGTGTCCAACTCATTATTTTAGATGGACTGAGAATTGCTTTAGCTGGGGTCAACTTCCTGTCATTTCTTTCTGTAGCAGGGCACCACAGGCAAGGGGCAAGACATGCGGGTGTCGGGGGGCGTGCTCAATCTTGGGGCAGTACTGTTGCTGGCGTTGTCCGCAATCTCGGGACACGCGCCGGCACAGACTTCTACGGGCACTCACAGTCCGCACGGCAATTTGAATATCCCCTGTCAGAACTGCCACACGGCCAACGGGTGGAGGCCGGTCCGCGCGGTTCCGGAATTTGATCACAACCAGACGCGCTATCCGCTGCGTGGCATGCACCAGTCGGTGACCTGCATTCAGTGCCATGTCAAACCAGTCTTCACCAACGTCGGACACCGCTGCCAGGATTGCCATGCCGATATTCATCGCCGTCAACTCGGAGCCAACTGCGAACAATGTCACACCGTGCGCGGCTGGCAAGTGTCGGTGCAGCAGATCCAGCAGCACAACAACCGCTTTCCGCTGACGGGCGCTCATGCGGCCGTCGATTGCGATTCCTGCCACAAGGGCGCTGCCAACAGCCAGTTTCAGGCGATGTCGACCGAGTGCTTTTCGTGTCACGCGGCGGACTTCAACTCGACCACCAACCCCAATCACGCCTCCGCCAAGTTCTCGACGACCTGCAACACCTGCCACAGCACCGATAGCTGGCTGAATGCGAAGTTCGATCACAACACCGTGGGCTTCCCCTTGACCGGCGGTCACGCCGTTCCTCCCCGCGAGTGCACCGACTGTCACGTCAATAACAATTACAACTTAAGCAGCGGCACCTGCTACTCCTGCCACCAGAAGGATTTCGCCGCCGCGACATCTCCTGTGCCTCACGCCGGATTTCCCACGACCTGTGAGCAATGCCATGACACAGTGCAGTGGTCCGATGGCAAGTTCGATCACTCCACGACTGGCTTTGCCTTGACCGGCATGCATACCGTCCCGCCGCGGCAGTGCGCCGATTGCCACGTGAACGGCAACTACACGCTGACCAGCACCACGTGCGTCTCGTGCCACCTGAAAGATTTTCAGGGCACGACCAATCCGAACCACGTCGCCGGAAACTTCTCGCAGACTTGTCAGACCTGCCACACGACGGCCGCGTGGTCGCCCGCAACTTTCGATCACTCGACCGTGAACTTTCCCCTGACCGGTGCGCACACGGTTCCACCGCGGCAATGTACGGATTGCCACGTCAACAACAATTTCAATCTCACTTCGACGGCCTGCGTTTCGTGCCACCTGACCGATTTCAATAACGCGACGAACCCCAACCATGTCCAGGGCGGATTCGCGCAGACGTGCGAAACCTGTCACAACACTTCAGCTTGGCAGCCAGCCACGTTTGATCACTCCAAGTCGGGCTTCCCGCTGACCGGCGCACACACAGTTCCGCCGCGGCAGTGCGCCGATTGTCACGTCAACAACAACTACAACATCACCGTCACCACCTGCATCAGTTGCCATCAGACGGATTACAACAACGCCACCACTCCCGTGCCGCACTCCGGATTTCCGACGACCTGCGAGCAATGCCACGACACGGTGCAGTGGACTGACGGCAAGTTCGACCACTCGACGACCGGGTTCCCGCTGACCGGATCACACACCGTGCCTCCGCGCCAGTGCGTCGATTGCCACGTCAATAACAATTACAACTTGAACAGCACGGCTTGCGTGAGTTGCCACCTGAAGGATTTCCAGGGCACGTCGAGCCCGAATCACGTTGCGGCGAATTTTCCTCAGACCTGTGAGACCTGCCATGACACCACCAACTGGGCGGATTCCACGTTCAACCACAACAACACCGGCTTCCCACTCACCGGCTTGCATACGGTGCCTCCGCGTCAGTGCACCGATTGCCACATCAACAACAATTACAGCTTGAACAGCACGGCCTGCGTGTCGTGCCACTTGAAGGACTATCAGGGCACGACGAACCCGAATCACGTTACGGCGAATTTTCCTCAGACCTGCGAGCAGTGCCACAGTACCTCGACCTGGCTGAATGCGACGTTCAATCACGACAGCACCGGCTTCTCGTTGACCGGGTCGCACACCGTGCCTCCGCGCCAGTGCGTCGATTGCCACGTTAACAACAATTACAACCTCACGAGCACCGCATGCGTGTCGTGTCACCAGACCGATTACAACAACGCCACCACGCCGGTGAACCACGTTGCAGCGGCCTTCCCGACGACGTGCGAAACCTGCCACGACACGGTGCAGTGGAGCGATGGCACCTTCAACCACACCACCACCGGCTTCCAATTGACGGGCTCGCATACAGTGCCTCCGCGGCAATGCACAGATTGCCACGTCAACAACAACTACAGCTTGAACAGCACCGCGTGTGTCACGTGCCACTTAAAGGATTTCCAGGGCACGACGAATCCCAATCACGTGTCTGCCGGATTCCCGCAGCAATGCGAGTTGTGCCACGACACGTCGGTCTGGACCGATTCCACCTTTAACCACAACAACACGGCATTTCCTCTGACCGGATCGCACACCGTGCCGCCGCGCCAGTGTACTGACTGCCACGTCAACAACAATTACACGACGCTGCCCACGACCTGCATCGGCTGCCATCAGACGGATTACAACAACACGACGAATCCGGGCCATGCCGCGCAGCCGCAGTTTTTCCCGACCACCTGCCAGACCTGCCACAACACGACGGCCTGGACGGGCGCGACGTTCAACCACACGCAGTACACGCCGTTCCCGACGAGTCACGGCAACGCCAACAACGTGTGCTCCACGTGCCACATCAATTCGAACGACTACTCGGTGTTCCAATGCACGGGGTGCCACGGCGGCAATAATGCCGCGAATTTCCATCACGAAAAAGTTTCGGGATATGTCTACAACAGCGTCAATTGCTACCAGTGTCACCAGAGCGGCCACGGCGGATAGCCAGGCGGCGCGCGGGAGAACGGCGGCGGAGCGACGAATTTCAGGCGGCAAGGTGGAGCGCCAGCGAGTGACAGCAACCAATGATGGCAGTTCAGAAACAGGTGGGGATCTTGATGCTCTTATTATCTTGTGCCGCGGCACAGAACACCGTTGGTACCCCGACGGTGCGAAGTGTGGCGGCGGAACAAGAGGGCACAGATCTCCGCGTCGAAATCACACTCAGCGCGCCGGTCAAACCTTCGGTTCAGACGGCGGTGCGTCCTGAGCGGATTCTGCTCGATCTCCCGGGCACGATTTGTAACGACAACACCAAGAATGTCGCGGTAAATGCGAACGGCGTGCGCCGCGTGCGGACGGGCCAGCACAGTACCGATCCGCTGATCACGCGAGTCGTGCTCGATCTTGATCGCGCGCACCCCTACACGTTGCAGGCAGAGGGCAACCGCATCGTTCTAATCGTCGGTCCGGCGGAGAGGGCACGGAAACATTCCAACGGGGCTCCGGTGGCCGCTACGTCGGGAAATCTGATTGGAGTGTTTCGCCGCAGGCATCAGGATCCACTACCATCAGTCAGCGCCGACGACACACCGTACGAGACTCCGCCACCAGCGCCGGCGACGGTCGGTCCAACGTTCGAACCGCCGTCCGATAATGCGACTGCGACACGTCCTTCGCAACAGCAACAGCCCGGCACGATTCAGCAGAACCAACCAGCTCCTACGTTTGATCAGACTCAGATCACTGCCGCGGTGAAGCCCGCTATGCCTGCTAACGCGGCCTCGACTTCAGACAAGGCGCCTGCGCCCGAATCATCCGGCGCGGCTGCTCCACTCGCTGCGCCTGGCGCACCGGCGAACACAAACTCGAGCGAGTCCGTGACTCGCGAATCGGCGCCATCCAAATCGACCACGACAACGGTCGCTAAGTCCGATGAGTCTTCAACGGTGGAATCCGCGGCGCCAGCGAACGCGCCCGCCGCGCGTCCGGCGGAAGCGACCATGATTGCGCGGTCCGACGATCCGAGTCTGCGTACCGTCTTCAAAGTGAAGTATGTCGCCGAGGGCGTCGCCTATCTCGAGGGCGGACGCGCTCAGGGTCTGAAAGAAGGCATGAAGTTGGAAGTAGAAGACACAGGCCTGCCGGCCAAGCAGGGGGACAGCGCGAATTCAGCCGACCCGCGAGTTGTGGCGGAACTTGAGGTCACTGCGGTCGCCGAAACTTCCGCCGTCACCGACATTCACACTCCCAAACGGCCGGTCAAAGTCGGCGACCTGGCCTTTCTTTCGAGCGGCGATGCCGATGCACTCGTGCAGCAGCGTGCGCTGAGCGCGACCCGGCAATATCCCGCGGTCATTTCTTTTACGGAAGGCGACACGCTCGACGAAGAGGTGCGCCAGGAAGTCCCGCGTCCGCCCCTACCCTCGGTCAATCGCGCTCGTGGCCGCTTCGGATTCGACGACATCGAGACCATCAGCCACGGTACGAGCAGCGTCGCCAGTTCCGACGTCGGAGTGGTTTTCCGCGGAGACATTACGCGCATCGGCGGCACCTTCTGGAATTTGAGCGGATACTGGCGCGGACGCTTGACCAAAGAATCCGTCGCCAGCCAGCAGACTCTGCAGAATCTGATCAACCGCACTTACCACCTGAATATGACGTACGACAATCCCAATTCGAGTCTGGTCGCGGGCTTTGGCCGTCTCTATCTTCCCTGGGCTCCGAGCCTCGACACGATCGACGGCGGATATTTCGGCAAGAGATTTTCTCGGTCCACCACCATCGGAATCTTCGGCGGATCGACGCCCGATCCGTCATCGTGGGATTACAGCCCTGACCGCGTTATTAGCGGCACATTCATCAATTTCGAAGGCGGACAATACGACGCACTCCACTACAGCAGCACTGCCGGCGCTGGCATAAGCATGGTGAACTGGGCCATCGACCGGCCGTTCGTCTTCTTCGAAGATTCCATTTCCTACAAACGCAACATCGCGATCTACGAATCGGCGCAGCTCGATAGTCCCAGAGGGAATTCCGTCACGCCTGCGCCCGGCGCGGGTCTGGGGCGCAATTTCTTCACGTTCCGCGTCGATCCCCATCCCCGCGTCGAGTTGGATTTCAACTACAACTACTTTCGCGATGTCCCGACCTTTGATCCCAATCTCGTCGGCACTGGACTGCTCGACAAATATCTCTTCCAGGGATTCAGCGCCGGCGGCCGCGTCGAAGTCTGGGACCAGGTCTGGCTCTCCACGAATCTTGGCCGCAGCAACGGTACGGGCGACACCAAGTCATCGCTGAACGAAATGTACGGCATCACGTTTGGCCGCTTGCCCTGGTTGAGGCTGCGCGCCGACGCCCACTACGCCAAGTTCAACAGTTCGTTCGGCAACGGATCGTACGAGGCGGTCTCGTTTTCGAAACAAATGAGCGATCGCCTGCGGCTTGAAGTGCTCGTCGGCCAGCAAAACTTCGCTTCGCCGTTGACCTCCGACACTCGCGGCCGCTTCGTCACCGGCACAGTCGAGACCACCATTGGACCCCACTACTACCTGCAATCGAATTTCACTACGAACCGCGGAGACTTGAGTTACGACCAGGTCATGTTCTCGATCGGCTATCGCTTCGATTCGAAGAGGAAGGGCGAATGACGCACCGCACACAAATCGCTACTCACAGCCGGAGCATCGCCACGCTGTTGCTCTTCGCGATCCTGCTGGCCGGAACCTCCGTCGCCGAGACGCAACCGCCATCTCCCGAGGCTCAGAAATTGAGCGAATTACTGGCACGCACTGCCGTCCAAATGTCCGGATTCCTCGATCAGTTTTCTGACGTGAAGTGCACCGAGCAGGTGCGGCAGGAAAAGTTAGGAAAGGACGACAAAGTCGAACTCAAAGAAGATTCCACCTATGACTATCTTGTCATCCTGACCAACGCAGATGGGGAGTTGAACCTGGCCGAGTCGCGCATCCCCGTGCATGAAGCGAAGAAAGATCGCAAGAACACATCGATGCTGCTGAGCAACGGCTTCGCCACATTGTTCCTTGTCTTCCATCCGCTCTATGCGGAGGCCTTCAAGTTCACGCTGGCCGGCGAGGAAGTCATTGCCGGGCACACCCTCGACAGAGTCAGCTTCCAGCACATCCCCGGGATGAAGTCCGTCGCCGCCCTGGCTTTGCGCGGCCGCGAATATCCGCTCGAACTCTCCGGCACTGCATGGATCGACCCGCAAACCGGCTCCATCGCGAAGATCGAAGCCGGAATCGCCGACACCCTGCAGGATGTCGGCCTCAAAACCCTGATTTCCGAGATCGATTTTGCCCCAGTGCCGTTCCCTGATTCGAAGCAGCTTTACTGGTTTCCAATCCAGGCTCGCATCGAAGTCGAAACACCCAAGCAGCACTGGCGTAACTTGCACCAATTCACGGCGTACAAGAAATTCTCAGTCAGCACAGAGGAACAGGTGATCCAGAAATGAGCGCGAATGCCACAGCAACCGCATCCATAGCCGACCGGGCAAGAGCAGTTCCCGACACAGAGAGAGGCCATCGTCTGCGCCTCTATGCCCTCTATGCCCTCGCCATCGTCACCAACCTGGCCATCTTTATTTATGGCTTCAATTACTACAAGCTGTCGTCGATCGACCGCCCGTTCTCCCCCAAGCATCACATGCTCCGGCCGAGCGGCCCGATCGGACTCTATCTCGGATTTATGGGGGTCGCGCTCTTCGTGGGAATTTTTCTCTACCCCATTCGCAAGCATTGGCAATGGCTGGGGACGAAAGGCAGTACGCGCCACTGGCTCGACATTCACGTCCTCATGGGCCTGACCGCACCGTTTATCATCGCGTTCCACTCGACTCTCAAATTCAGAGGCATCGCCGGAATGGCTTTCTGGATCATGTTTGCAGTATCCGCCAGCGGTGTTGTGGGACGCTACCTCTACGCACAGATTCCCCGCAAAGTGAGTACCGCGGAATTGTCGATGAGGGAATTGCAGGAGCTCCAGGAAAACCTGGCCCAGCAACTGGCCGCGCAGCACTTGCTACCCGAAGCCGATTTGCGAGCCCTGCTACGCCTGCCCGACGCAAACTTCGTCAAGCGCCTTCCCACTGTCGTCGCGCTTGTCTACATGATGATCCTCGACGTGATTCGCATTTTTCGCGTCGCTCGCTTACGCCGCCACGCCTTGACGATCGGCGGATACTTCCAGACTCTTGCCGGATTCCTCCCCACTCGCAATCGTGAACTCGAGAAGGCCATCCATGCGGCCGCCGAAGAAGCTGCCCTCTCCAAGAGAGTTCTCTTCCTCTCGCGATCGCAAAAGGTCTTTCATCTCTGGCACGTCGTGCACAAGCCCTTCAGCTACGCGTTTGCCGTGCTGGCTCTTGTTCACATCGGACTTCAATTCGTCCTTGGATACTTCTGAGCCGGCCATGGATACTCTCATCACTTACGGAATCGGCGGCCTGATCACCTTCTTCTTCGTCTGGATCTATCTTAAGAGCCTGAAGAAGAAGGAAGCCCGTGCTCTCCAGGCCGCGGAGAAAGGCAAACTGTTTTCCGAAGGCCCCAAGGCGCAGCATCCTCACATCGACAACAACTACTGCATTGGCTGCGGAACCTGCACCAGCGTCTGCCCCGAAGGCGACGTGCTCGCCATGATCGGGGGCAAGGCGGTCATCGTCAACGGACATAAGTGCATTGGCCACGGTCTGTGTGCCGACGCGTGCCCTGTCGGCGCGATCACCATGGTTATGGCCAGCCCCAGCATGGCCGCGGACATGCCCCACTTGACGCCCGAGTTCGAGACTAGCGTGCCGAATCTTTTTATCGTCGGCGAACTTGGCGGCCTCGCTCTCATCAAGAACGCTGTGAATCAGGGCCGGGATTGTCTCGACACGATTGCGGCTCGCCTCAAGAAGGACGGCGCGTCTCAATCCATCGCCGGAGTCCACGACATTCTGATCATCGGTGCGGGGCCAGCGGGCATCAGCGCCTCGCTCCGCGCCATCGAGCACAAGCTCAATTACCTCACTCTCGAGCGCGACGAAGTCGGTGGTACCGTCGCAAAGTATCCCCGGCAAAAGCTGGTGATGACTAGCCCGGTTGAATTCCCCCTCTACGGCAAGTTTAAGAAGATGCAGCTGTCGAAAGAAAACTTGCTGGCCTTCTGGGACATGATTCTGAACCGTGCCGACTTCAACGTCTCCACCGGAGAAAAAGTCGAAGACATCACGAAAGATGAACGCGGCATTTTCACAGTCATCACAGCTACCAACCAATATCGCGCGCGGACCGTGGTTCTGGCGCTCGGCCGCGCTGGAGAACCGCGCAAGCTCGGCGTGAAGGGCGAGGATTTGCCCAAGGTCATGTACCGCCTCATTGAAGCCGATCACTACATCAATAAAAGAATTCTGGTCATCGGAGGCGGCGACAGCGCGGTCGAAGCGGCTATGGGTCTCGCCAGTCAGGCAGGCAACCAGGTCACGCTCTCCTACCGCAGCGAGCGCTTCAGCCGTATCAAAGAACGCAATGCGAAACGCATCGAAGATTTCACCCGCTCGGGAAAGGTGCGCGTCCTATTTAATTCCAATCCCGTCGAATTCAAACCGGAGTCGGCCGTGCTCGACGTCAACGGCACCACGCAGGAAATTGCCAATGACTTTGTCTGGATCTTTGCCGGAGGCACACCGCCAACTGCATTCCTCAAGAAAATCGGTGTTGCTTTCGGAGCGCACGATCTGACTCTGGAGGCGAGCCAGGAAGCGAGGAAGGCGGACAATGAGCGGAAGCAACTTGCCGCAGCCGCAGCCGCGCCATCGCGATAGAGTCAGTCCGCTCTACCCGCCAACGCAAAGCCCGCCTGCCAAGTGCCGGATAATAAAAGTAATGGCGGAGAGGGAGGGATTCGAACCCTCGGTACAGGTGTTAGCCCGTACAACGGTTTAGCAAACCGCCGCATTCGGCCACTCTGCCACCTCTCCGACCTTTTACTCAACAACACTCAGTCATTCCCGGCACAGGCCGTCTTGATGTTGCAAATCACTTCTTCGCGGGCCTTGGGAGGCGGGTGCGCCGACGCTCAATGCAATCCGTCTGTGCTATGGGGACACTGTGGAATCAACTGCGATATTACACCACTGCGACGGCCAACGGCCAGCCTAAACGGCTTTCTTCGTCAGGCTTCCAGGTAATGATCTAGAGGGGAGTCGACCGGCGCTCCTCACTCAGACGTTCGGAGTTTTGCTTTGCGATATCATCGTTTCGGATTCGTACTTCACTAGAAACACGAGAATCGCACACATGAAGAAGCTCCGCAGTCAGGAATGGTATGGCCGGCAAGACAAAATGGGGTTCTTGTATCGCAGTTGGATGAAGAACCAGGGCTGGCCGCATGATTTATTCGATGGTCGCCCGGTTATCGGGATCTGCAACACGTGGTCTGAGCTGACTCCGTGCAATGGACACTTTCGTGAACTGGCGGAGTTTGTGAAGCGCGGCGTGTGGGAGGCAGGGGGATTCCCGCTGGAATTTCCGGTGATGTCGCTGGGCGAGACGCAGTTGCGGCCCACCGCGATGTTCTTCCGCAATCTCGCCAGCATGGATGTGGAAGAGTCGATTCGCGGCAATCCCATGGACGGTGTGGTTCTACTGATGGGGTGTGACAAGACAACTCCATCCTTACTTATGGGTGCTGCGTCGTGCGACCTGCCGACGATCGGCTTATCGGGCGGCCCGATGCTCTCCGGGAAGTTTCGCGGGCACGACCTTGGATCGGGAACGGGCGTCTGGCAGATGTTTGAGCGAGTGAGCGCCGGCGAAATGAAGATTGAAGAAGTCTTCGAAGCCGAAAGCTGCATGCACCGGTCCAAGGGCCACTGCATGACCATGGGAACTGCCTCGACGATGGCGAACATGGTTGAAGCACTGGGGATGAGCTTGCCGGGAAACGCGGCGATCCCGGCGGTGGACGCGCGAAGGAATACGCTCGCCCAGCTGACAGGACGTCGCATTGTAGAAATGGTTCGCGAAGATCTCTGCATGTCGCGCATACTGACGCGCGAAGCGTTCGAGAATGCGATTCGGGCAAATGCCGCGATCGGCGGATCGACCAATGCCGTGATCCATTTGATTGCGATTGCGGGACGCGTTGGAGTCCATCTATGCCTCGACGATTTTGACCGGATTGGTTCAGGGCTGCCGTGTCTCGTCGATCTCCAGCCTTCAGGAAAGTACCTGATGGAAGACTACTTTTATGCCGGGGGCCTGCCAGTGGTTTTGCGGGAACTCGGAGAAGCGGGAGTACTCCACCGCGAAGCGCTTACTGTCAACGGGAAATCGATCTGGCAGAATGTGGCCGACGCTCCTTGCTGGAATCGCGACGTGATTCATTCGTTCGGCGATCCATTCAAAACGAACGCCGGGATCACGGTTCTGCGGGGCAATCTCGCTCCGAATGGAGCGGTCATCAAGTTGTCGGCCGCCAGCCCGCAATTGCTGCAGCATCGAGGGCGCGCGGTGGTCTTCGATTCGATCGAGGATTTCCACGCGCGCATCAACGATGAGGCGCTCGACATTGATGAGAGCTGCGTCATGGTTCTTAAGAATTGTGGTCCGCGCGGGTATCCCGGAATGGCGGAAGTTGGCAACATGCCTTTGCCGCCGAAAATCCTGCGCAAGGGTGTGACCGACATGGTGCGCATTTCCGATGCCCGCATGAGCGGGACGGCGTACGGCACCGTTGTTTTGCATATTTCGCCGGAGGCCGCAGCAGGTGGCCCGCTGGCGCTGGTCCAGTCGGGAGATACGGTGGTTCTTGACGTTGCGCAACGCGTCATTCGACTGGATGTTGATGATGCGACGCTTGCGGCTCGCCGCGCTCAGTGGACGCCTCCGCCCCTGCCTGCACGAGGATGGGAACGTCTTTACGTTGAGCACGTGCAGCAGGCGCACTTGGGGGCGGATATGGATTTTCTGGTTGGTCACAGCGGGTCTCGCGTGGCACGCGACTCACACTAGCCAACCATAGGATGGTCACATTGTCGAAAACTATGACCTGATTGATCGCGATCTCCGCGCACCTCCAGATCATTACGCAGCCGCGTTTTGTGGATTTCGTTGCGCGAAGTGAAGGAACGTTTCCGCAGCCTTTAATCTTCGAGAGCAATCTCAGTTCAGTTTGTTATCCTTCGGCGAACTCGCGCGGCGATAGACTCTGACATAGTCAACGAGCATAGTTTGCGGATAGACGCTGGATGCGTCCGGACCGCCAGGCCAGTTTCCGCCGACAGCGACGTTGAGCAGCATGAAGAACGGGTGGTCATAGACCCACTTCGTGCCTGGCGGAAGATCGGTTGGAGTACGCGTGGCGTACAGATCCTTGTCGACATAGAACCGGATTGCTTCCGGTTCCCACTCCACAGCGAAAACGTGAAAGTCATCGGCGAACGGTTGTTTGTCTGGGAGAGCGTAAGAAGATCCGATTCCTTTCGCGCCGGAGTATCCCGGCCCGTGTATCGTTCCGTGAACGAGACTCGGCTCCTTGCCGATGTTCTCCATGATGTCGATCTCGCCGCCGTCGGGCCAACCGGCTTTGTCGATGTTATCTCCCATCATCCAGAAGGCCGGCCAAATTCCCTGGCCGTGCGGAATCTTGATGCGCGCCTCGAAGCGTCCGTAAGCTTGGGAGAATTTCCCCAAGGTTTTGAGGCGCGCGGAAGTGTAGTTTCTCGTGGCGCCATCGGAGCCAGTGTATTTCTCTTGCAGCACTTTGATGACAAGGTTCCCGTCTTGCAGACATGCGTTCTGCGGACGGCTGGTGTAGTACTCGAGCTCGTCGTTGCCCCAGCCTCCGCCGCCGGTTTCCGTGACCCACTTCGAAGCATCAACGCCCGAGCCATTGGGCCCGTTGAACTCATCACTCCACGTAAGGGTCCATTCCGATGAAGCTGCCGAGGGAACTGCGCTCTGCGCCAGAACCGGCAAGCCCAGTAACACAATCGTTCCGAACAAAACGAAGCAGTGCGAAGTAAGCCTCATCGATGCTCCTGTAAGTGGCAATACAATCGCACTATACTCACAACGAACTCATTTCTGCCAGGAGGCACTCATGTCCATCGATCAAACGAGACGTTCTTTCTTGAAAATGTCCGCGGCAGGATTGACGGCCGCTGCGGCAGCTCCGCTGGCGTCGGCGACCGTGAACAGCGAAGGCGCCGCACCGTCCGGAGATATCGAGGTTCGAGTCACGAGTGGAAATCTTCGCTATGCCCCAAGCGAGCCGCTCAAGTGGCGAGCCGGCGGCGCGGTTGCGGAGAACGCGATCGTTCTTGATCCCAGCAAGAAGTTCCAGGAAATGCTGGGCTTCGGTGCGGCTTTTACTGACGGCGCTTGTTACACCTTCAGCCAACTCTCTTCGCCGGCCCGCGAGCAATTGTTCCACGAGCTTTTTCATCCGTCAGAGATGGCGCTCAACGTCTGCCGAACGTGCATTGGAGCGTCCGACTATTCCACCGAAGTCTTCAGCTATGACGAAGGGGATCCCGACCCTGAGATGAAGCGGTTTTCGATCGCGCACGATCAAGCCTACGTCTTACCGATGCTGCGCCTCGCGCGAAAAGAGAATCCAGAATTGTTCTTGTTCTCGTCACCGTGGAGTCCTCCTGGATGGATGAAGGCTGGAGGATCAATGTTGGGCGGCTCGATGCGGCAACATAACTATGGCCCGTATGCGCAATATTTTCTGAAGTTCCTCCAAGCCTATGCCGCTGAGGGTGTACCCGTGCAGGCAGTTACGGTGCAGAACGAAGTGGATACCGATCAGGACGGGCGGATGCCGGCGTGCTCGTGGCCGCAGGAGTACGAAATCGGATTCGTCCGCAACCACCTTGGCCCGTTGCTTCGACAAAGCGGCGTATCCACAAAGATCTGGATTCTTGATCACAACTACAACCTTTGGGGCCGCGCGATTTGCGAACTCGACGACGACGGTCTTCGCAAGTTCTCCAACGCTGTCGCGTTTCATGGATACGTGGGCACGCCCGACATGATGAGCAAAGTGCACGACGCGCATCCCGATGCGCAAATGCACTGGACCGAAGGAGGTCCCGACTATACGGCTCCGGACTATGCGACAGATTGGGCGAATTGGGGCCAGACGTTCACCCATGCGATTCGCAACTGGTGCCGGTCAATCACCGGATGGAATCTGGCACTCGATGAAAAAGGGAGGCCCAACATTGGTCCGTTCACTTGCGGAGGGCTGGTCACCATCAACTCTCAGACGAAAGAGATTACACGAAGTGGACAGTACTGGGGATTCGCGCATTTCTCACGAGCGGTGGAACGTGGAGCCAAGCGCGTTGAATCCAGCGGAAATCTCACCGGCATTGATCATGTTGCCTTCGAGAATCCGGACGGAGGGAAAGTGCTTGTCGTAACGAACTCAGGCACCGCGAAGAAAGTGGTCCTCAATCAGGCGGGTAGGATGGTTGAACTGGCATTGGTACAAGATTCAGTCAGCACACTAACGTGGAGTTGAATCTGGTTGAGTCTCGCAACGATAGCTCGGTGATCGAGTCGACTGGATCTCGTCAAGATTGGACATTGGGCAATTGCAGATACTGCTTCGCGTTTCCGTAGCAGATGTCTTGAATGAGTTTTCCGAGGAGCGCGTCGTCATGGGGCAATTCACCGCGCATAACATCTTGTCCGATGATGTCGCAAAGGATGCGCCGGAAATACTCGTGCCGCGGATAAGACATAAATGAACGTGAATCGGTGACCATGCCGACGAATCGCGACAACAGACCCGTGTTCGACAGCGCATCGATCTGCGCGGTGATGCCCTGCTTCTGATCCAGGAACCACCACGCGCTGCCATACTGGATTTTGCCCGCCGTCTTTCCATCCTGGAAGCAACCGGTTAGAGCGGCGAACGCAAACGTGTCTGATGGATTCACGTTGTACAAAATCATCCGCGGCAGCGCGTTCTCTTGCGAGAGCAAGTCGAGATAGGCAGCGAGGTGCCGTATCTGCGGAAAATCACCAATCGCATCGAACCCGGCGTCGGCCCCAAGAGCATGGCGGGCCCGCGTGTTCACGTTACGCAGAGCGCCAAGATGCAACTGCTTCGTCCATCCTCTTTCCGCATCGAGGCGACCAAAGAACAGCATCATGAAGGAAGCAAACTGGGCTTGCTCATCCTCACTGACCGTCTGACTCTCGCGTGCTTTCGAGAAAATGAGAGACGCATCCTTTTCTGAGCAAGGAGTCGCATAGCAGTAATTCAATCCGTGATCGGAAAGGCGGCAGCCCAGAGAATGAAAGTCTTCATGCCGGCGACGAAGAGCCTGAAGAAAAGACGCCAGATCACGCACATCAATGTTTACCGCCGCGGAAAGCTTCTCGATCCAGGGCGCGAACTCCGTGCTGCCAATGGCTAGTGCCTTGTCCGGGCGGAAGGCCGGAAATACGCGCGTGGCCAACTTCGATTTCGCGATTGCCTGATGATGACGCAGATCATCTGTAGGATCGTCCGTCGTGCACACCACCTCGACGCGAAACTTCCGCAGAATCTCGTGCACCGTCAATTCATTCGCGAGCACGGCGTTCGCCCGCTCCCAGATTGCCGGTGCTGACTTCTCGTCCAACAATTCGGTGATGCCGAAATATCGCTGCAACTCCAGGTGCGTCCAGTGGCAGAGCGGGTTGCGGACGGTGTAGGGAACCGTTCGGGCCCAGGCCAGATACTTCTCATAAGGAGTGGCGTCTCCGGTGCAGTACTTCTCCGCGACACCGTTCGCGCGCATGGCCCGCCACTTATAGTGATCTCCTTCCAGCCAAATCTCGAACAGGTTTGCGAATCGACGATTCTCTGCAATGTCTTGCGGGCGAAGATGACAGTGATAATCAATAATCGGCTGAGGAGCTGCGAAATCGCAGTACAGATGGTGCGCGTAATCGTTCGAGAGGAGGAAGTCCTCAGCTAGAAAGCCTTTCATAGGATGGTCAGCGGGAAACTGCAACGATTTCAGAAAAATCATATCAGGTTGCGATCCTATTGACGGAGATGCCGTGCACGATGTCTAGTGATCAAGACCTTTACTAGCGCAGAGTACGGGCAAACCGTTTTGAGTTCACATCCAATTTCCGATCCGGTTGAGCCGGCTCCCGCGGCGGAGGGGGGCAGAGGTCAACGCCGCTGGTTGATCTGTGGATTGCTTTTGTTCGCGGCCAGCGTGAATTACGTTGATCGCCAAGTACTCGGCTTGCTGAAGCCGACTCTTCAAATCCAGTTTGGATGGACGGAGATCGGATACAGCAACATCGTCTTCGCCTTTCAACTCGCCTATGCCGTGGGTTTGCTGTTTGTAGGAAAGCTGATCGACAAACTTGGAACCAGAATCGGCTTCACCCTGGCCGTTCTTCTCTGGAGTTTCTCCGCGATGGCGCACGCGGCGGCAACCTCGGTCATGCAGTTCGCGGCGGCGCGGATTAGCTTGGGGCTGGGCGAGTCTGGAAGTTTTCCGGCATCGGTGAAGGCCGTCGCGGAATGGTTTCCGAAGAAAGAACGCGCGCTCGCGACCGGCATCTTCAACTCCGGCACTAACATTGGCACGATGATCGCGCCGCTGATCGTTGCGTGGCTTACTTATCGCTACGGATGGCGGATGGCATTCGTTGCCACCGGTGCAATGGGATTTCTCTGGATTCCGTTTTGGTTTGGGTTGTATCGCCGGCCGGAACTCGATCCTCGAGTCTCACGTGCGGAACTGGCGCATATAAAAAGCGACCGTGAGGAGGAAACTCAGACAGTTCCTTTGCGCTCTCTGGTCAGGCACCGCCAGTTGTGGGCCGTGGTTGCGGGCAGGTTCTTCACCGATCCGATCTGGTACGTCTACTTGTTCTGGATGCCCGATTTCTTGAGTCGAAACCTGAAATTGGACCTGGCCGGAATGCGCTTTCCGCTGTTCATCATCTACACCGGCGCAAGTGTTGGAAGTATTGGTGGAGGATGGCTCTCCTCTTTTCTCCTGAAGAAGGGATGGAATTTGAATGCCAGCCGGAAAGCCGCGCTTCTAGTCTGTGCATTGGCGGTGACGCCCATCATGACCGCAGCGCGCACTCACAACGCGATGCTGGCGACTCTTCTTATCGCAATCGCGGCCGGAGCGCATCAAGGCTGGTCAGCGAATCTTTACACTCTTGTTTCCGATATGTTTCCCCGCAGCGCGGTGGCTTCCGTCGTGGGATTTGCCGGCATGGCCGGAGCCATCGGGGGAATGTTCATCGCAAAAACAGTTGGATATATCCTGCAGTGGACCGGTTCCTACATCCCTGTATTTCTGATCGCAGCCTTTGCGTACGTGGTCGCATTCTGCTTTGTGCAGTTGCTGGCTCCTCAGCTTGAGCCGGCGCAGGTTTGATTTAGATTTTCGTTTGGGGTGCCGTGTCTTAGGAGATTCCCCGCAGCTATGCAGCCACGAAATCCCGAGGGCCGGTGTTCCTGCCAATCGCCATCATGGCAGTGCGAGCTAACACTCCTACAAGTCGATTGTTATGAGTAGTGTTCTGTCGCAGTCCGGACGAGGTTATAGAAGATCAAGAGGTTAACGCCGCCAGCCAAGGTTTCGCCCAGTTTCCAATCGACGCCGCGGCTCCCTAGTTGCGCCGTATCCATCGGAACCGGCCCGAACGACATGATTCTGCTTTGTTCGTGATTCGTAACACAAAACGATCTCTAGAAAATTTGAGGCTCAAGTCGAGGACAATGCCCTAACACTGAGGGGGGATCGGTGTGAGTCCGGACGACTGCCCGAATTGCGGCGGTACTGGATATGTCGCAAAGCCAGTGGACTTGAATGGTAAGTCCGAAGGTGTAGCGTTTATCCGTTTAAAATGCCCTGTCTGCGGAGGCAGCGGCCGGAAGCACACAATCTCACCCACGGCCGCGGGCTGACCGCACGGCCCGCGGTGCTTGCGAAAACGTACGAGTCCGAGCCGTCATGCTTCCCGTCCTACGGAATGACGGTTCGGACCGCACGTTACCCCAGCAAGTTCTTTCCCGGATGATTCGAGTTTGGTCCTTCTCAGGCGATTCCAGCAGTTTTGACCCGCGTCCGCCGAGCCACGGATGCGGTCTCGACGCGATTCCGCCCATTCTCCTTCGCGCGGTACAGGGCTTTATCGGCCGCTTGTAGGACGAGATCGGCGTAGGGCTTCGCCTTTGTCGCGCTCGCAACTCCGATGCTGACCGTTACTGAAAGTGGAGTGGAAGATTTATCCCGCGCGAGTTGTCGAATCGCGTCTCCTTTACGGGCGCGGCCTCGGGTTCGCTGGTTACGGCGCTCCGGTCCGCGTGGAGTTTGTCTCCGGTCTACGCTACGCATGTGGAATTCCGAAGTCTGAATCGCCGCGCGCAGTTGTTCCAGATGATCGACGACTTCGGCAGTCGTTTTGCCCGGGAAAAGAATCGTGAACTCTTCCCCGCCACAGCGGTATGCCTGTCCGCCGCCAGTTACGCGCGCCAGGTTAACGGCCACTAATCGCAGGACCTGATCCCCAGTGTCGTGGCCGTAGGTGTCATTGAATCGCTTGAAGTGATCGATATCGACCACCGCGATCGAGAATGGCTCCTGCAGACGCAGAAGAGCGTCGTTGAAGGCCCGGCGCGACGGCAGCGTCGTGAGCTCGTCGTGGTACGCAAGAAGGTACGAGTTCTCAATGATTGAGATTGCGAGGATGCATGCCGCGGTCGTGGAATACATCGTTGAAATGCGAACCGTGTTTGCAAAGTGCAAGGACAGGAAGAAAGCGGCCAGAGACCACAATAACGCGCTGTCCACAGGCTTGCGAATAAGCAAAGATCGGGCGAGCAGAAAAATGGTGGCAACGGCGAACGCAATCAGAGCATAGCCGGGCAGAGGGACTGTGGCCGCAATATGACGTGGATGGGGTGCGAGCGCCGCTTCACCGGCGACGCATGCCACGGTAACGATTACCGATTGCACGAACAGAAAGAGCCCGACGGGTGCCATGCTTGAGACGGTGAATCCACGCTCACGCATCAGCGCGATCAAGATAAAGTTAAGCGGCACCAGCACGGCTGCAGCCTGCATTGCAGTCCATCCGGCCGTTGCCGGGGAGATGTGTCCTCCGCCAAAAGTTGAAACAGCCGTCTCAGCCAGGAACACAACCAGCAAAGCAGAGAATGTCCGGCTCGAATGAAATCGCCAGGCCAGCATCATGCCGCCGATCAAGGCGCAGTAGTAGAGAAAGCTGAGAGCGGGTAAGGCCAGCGTCAGCCAACCGGAGTAGGCGAGAAGGACAACACTCAGCAGCAGGATCCCTCCGGGTATTAAAAGGGCCTTCAGTGCCGTCCCGCTCCAGATTGTCTTGCTCCACCCTTGCAAAGCGTCGGCTCCTTTCAGAAATTCCCCTCAGATTATCTCTGGTCGCCAAAGAGCAAGGAATTGGCCGAAGAGGTTCGCAGCGGCGGAAGCCTCACGTCTAGGGTTGACCGCTCCTTCCGGGTTTGAAATCGAGCCCCATTTCTGCACACACGTACTTCCGTTTGAGCATGGTTTTGGCTGCAGTTGAGCGCTTTCTAACTAGACTGGCAAGTTGGATTAAGGAAGGTTCACTTATGATGAAATCGGTCGCGAACGCCTTCTCCAACCTTGCCATGGGAATCATCCTTACGGGTATGGGCTGTGATGGCGCAGAGGGAATGCAGGCCATCCATCGGCGCGGCGGCTTCACCGTCGGACAAGATGAGGCAAGCTGCACCGTCTACGGCATGCCGCGCGCCTGCGCCGAGTTGAATGTCCTCAGCCGAGTGGTGCCGCTGCCTCAAATACCGGCAGTGATCCTGCAAGCAACTCGCTACCGCAAGCGGGCATAGCGAGAGTCGATGCCTCCGTTCGAAACTCCACGGAATCGACGAGTCGCCTTATTGTCTGCAGCAGAGCGCCACCGGAAAACGGTTTAGCCAGACACTCCTCGTGCTCTCCCATGCGCTGCCCCATCTGCTCCGCATACCCAGTCACGAAGAGAACTCCCAGATCAGGATTTTCACGCTTGAGCCGGGCAGCCAATAAGCGCCCGTTCTCTCCCGGCAGGATCACATCCGTCAGAAGCAGATCAACCGCGCCTCGTTCGAATTCGTAGGCCTGTGCGCCTTCCACTGCGTTCCGCGCAGTCAAGACTTTGTATCCAGCAGATCGCAGAACTTCGCAAGTCACTTCCCGTACAAATGCCTCGTCTTCGACAAGCAGAATCGTCTCACTCCCAGTCAGCACCCCCTCATCCGTGGAAAGCCACGCTCCGCTTGTTTCCGCCATCTGCTGCGCCGTTTCTGCACTCATAAAACTTTCTCCTCGGCCGCGTCTCGCGTCACTCACATTCGCTTCGACTCGCATGTCCATGCTCAAAGCATTTGCGTTGCCATCGCAGTCCTCAACGCGCGCAAACGAAGGTTGATGGAAGGTCAGCACTTAGCTAAGGAAGTTCTCACGAGATGACTTTACTTCACGACCGTTTTGGGAATCGCCCACCAAACGGGAAGCCGATTCGGAACAAACGCATTTCAGGGAAAGCTCACGCCCCGTTTCCAGCGTTCTGCGGCTCCTCTTAGCGACCTTTGCGAGCCCTTGGCGACCTTTGCGTTTCAGGATTTTTTCGTCGCTTTTGAAAAAGTCAATCCCACAGAAGCCTAAGCTCACTTCGGACTCGTAAGAATCGTTTCATTCGGGTCAAGCAATATCTTGTGTGTCCCCGCCGGAGCGGACAGATGAAACGAAGATTCCTCTCCGTCCGCAAATACGCGCCCCAGAAACACGGACTGCTTCCCCGCAGTAACCGCATACACCGGCACCGACGTCACCAGATCTTTCGGAGCGTCTTCCTGCAGAATCGTTCCACTGACCGCCATCCCCGCGCCCTTTGGCGTGAACTTTACTCCTCGCAGCTCCAGCTTAGGCAACGCCGTGCCGTTGATCCATCCATCCAGAAACCAGTCGAGCGATTTCCTTCCTTCGTACCGCAACGATGGCGGAAGATCCTCCGCGAACACCTCCATCAGTTCACGCGTGCTGATCGATTTACCTTCGTACCGTTGCCGGACTTTCCGCAACGCCCGCACAAACGGCTCATCCGCGCTGTTCTGCGCTTTGCGTCCGCCTTGTTGCACCTCGGCATCTTTCAACATTGTCCGCAGCATGTGGAACAGCCATGTTCCGCGACCATAGCTGATCGCCTCATATCCTTCCGGAAATCGAGAAGAGAGCAGCCGCACGCCCAGCGTCACCGGCCCCGCGTCCTTCGGAGCCAGGCCATCTTTATTTTGTTCCACCAAGTCGAGTCGATACTGCTCCATGATTTGCCGGAAGCCCCCGGGATTTTTCTCCTGCAGCATCATCAATGCGCAGTAGTTCGCCAGGCCTTCAGAAAACCACTGGTCGCGGTAGGAGCTCCACATAACAAGATCGCCCCACCATTGATGGGCCGTCTCGTGCGCGGGAATCATCTCCTGCATCAGGACGCGGTAAGGCTCGTAATGAAGTTGCTCACGGTCCTCCTGACTGAGAAACGCGTATGACGACAGAAACACCAGCCCGGGCCAGCCCTGGCTGTCGCGACCCGGCAACTGCGTCAGTGCCAGCCGGCTATAGGGATAGGGCCCAAATCGTTCCGCATAATATTGGATAGCCCGCGCCGCCGCTTCCCCGACCGTCACTTCGTTCTTCGCCGGTGAAGGACGGCTCGGCATGATCACCTGCGGTCCCCGCGGTATCGGATTCGACGGATCCGGATCGATCACCTGGATTCGCGCATTCGGAAAATCCCTCTCCACACCCGTGGTAGCGTACGTCTCCACCGTGACATTCCCTGCCTTCGCCGTTGCGATTTTGTATTTCCCAAGATTGAATCCCGCCAATGGAATCGGCCGCTCGGTCACCCATCGCCCGGATTGTTCTCCGTTGGCCCTCGCCGCGCTGCCCCGTGCCGAAACCGGCGCCGATTTACCCGTTGCGACTAGCGTCCAGCCCTGCGGATAATCGAACTCCAGATCGAAGTCCGCCATCGTCATCCCACGGTTCGGATACCAGGTTCCGCGCGCTCCTACATAAAGCAGTCCACTGCCCGCTTCCGCCAGAACTTCGCCGCCATAAACGAATTCAAGGTCGATCTTTTGTCCTTCTCGCGCCGGCTCGGGAAGAATCACCGCAACAATGTCGTTCCCTCGGCGCGAAAGCTGTGTCCCTTCCACCGCGGGATTGTGAATGAACTCGACAGCTTGCCCGTTCAACTTCACGCTTTCAATCTGCAGAAATCGCGACAACTCGAACAACAGCGCTCGCGCCCCTCCCGCCTTCACATCAAGCCGCACTCGCGCTGTCGAATGGATCTTCTTCGGAGGCTGCACCTCAGTCGTGATCGAATAGCTGCGCACGGCCACCCAGTCTTCGCGCGAGCTGTCCGTGCCCGTCAATGTCACACCGCTCGCATCTGTATGGGCGCTAGCCGCGGACGCAGGCCTGAAAGATGTCCAGACGTCGTAGTAACTCGCTCCATTCGTAGCCGTTTTTTCCTGCCCGGCTTCCACCTGTTCTCCGGCTAGCGAATCGAAGACGACATCAAAGACACCGAGTTTCGTTCCCTGCAGTCTCGCGTGAAAGTATCGGTCGGGCGCGCCTCCTTCAAGGTCGGCTCCAACCTCTTTCCCCTGCGACGGAAGCCTGCGGCTGAAGCTCACCAGCAGCCGCATGGCATCTTCTTGAGCCAGATTCCGCGCCGTCACGTCCCACCGTTCGACAAACTCCTTCTTCTGATCCGTCGCTCGCAGATCGGGCCGCATCTCGTTCGCCGCATCGTCATTGAAACGGAAATATGCCGTCGCAAAACGTTCTTCCAGGATTGCCATCCCAGTAAACAGACTCATTGATTTCCGCTCAACGTCACTCGGGGGGCTCAGCAGCACCTCGCCATCGCCTTCGAAAAAGGCCCCGGTGATTTGCCCCATCACGTCCTGCGTGAAGGCAATAGTCCCATCGTCCAGCGAGATATGGACCGCCGACCGATCCAGCGATGCGCCGCGAACCTTATAGACGCGACTCGGATCGAGCCCGACCCCTCCGAGCTGCAAATACAGAGCTTCGGCAGGTTTGTTTGGTGGTGGGTTCTGACCGGTCAGATACGCCGTCGCCAACAAACAGGCCAGACAACTCACGCCGGCTCTGCCCCCGAAGCGCCGCGCTTTGAGTAGTACCTTCGTCACATGGAATGCCCGTCGTCGGTTGTTAGAATGCGCCTGAATGCGTCTGCGTGTCACTACCTTCTTCTTTATAGGACAGCTTCTACTCCTTTGGATGCTGACTCTTGGCGGAGCGTGGGCTGACACCATCCATTTGAAGAATGGCCGCACCATCGTAGCCGACCACGTTCGCGAAAACGGCACTCACTTTGAATACGACATCGGCGACGACTCCTACGCCATCCCCAAATCCAGCGTCGACCACGTAGATGCCGGGGGCATCCCAGTTCATTCCGGCTCAGGAACCGCCAAGGTCGGCGATCTCCCTACGTTTACACCTCCGGATAGCCTCGCGAATGAAGGCGATCTGGTCTCGAGGATCATCAAGGAAGGCAAGGTCGATCCTGACGTGCTCTCCAGCCTGGAAGGCAAAGGCAACTCTGAATTAAGCGCAACTGCAGATTTCGTCGCCGGAAAATTTGAATTCGATCACGGCAACATCGCCCAGGCGCGCCGCTATTTCGAGAGCGCCCTCCGCTTTCAGCCCGAGAACTGCACCATCCTTATCTATTACGCCGCGTTGCTCGTCCGGACCGGAAACGCAGCCCAGGCGCTGCCTTACGCTCAGCGCGCTGTCCGTTCCGACTCTCAATCGCCCGATGCCTACACCATGTTGGGCTACGCTCAGTTCGCCTCGGATCGCACCAAAGATGCCGTCGCCTCGTGGAAGCGATCCTTGGAGTTGCGTCCCGATGCCACCGTGCAGCAGTTCCTGGCGAAAGCTCAACGCGAACAGTCAGCCGAGTCCGACTTCACTCAAAACGAAAGCAGTCATTTCGTGCTGCACTACGAGGGTAAGCAAACCTCCGACGCTCTTCGCTCGCAGATCGTCGCCGCGCTCGAATCCGATTACGACGATCTCTCCCGCGATCTCGGCAACCCGCCCCGCGACAGCATTCTCGTCACCCTCTACACCGAACAAGCCTTCTTCGATGTCACCCGCGCCCCCACCTGGGCCGGAGCCATCAATGATGGCAAACTCCGCATCCCGGTCAGCGGCCTGAGTTCCATGACGCCCGAACTGGCGCATGTTCTGAAGCATGAACTCGCGCACTCCTTTATCAACCAGCTTTCCGGTGGACGCTGCCCGCCCTGGCTGCACGAAGGCATCGCTCAATTCCTCGAGCCCAAAAGTCTCAATGGCGACGGACACCAGCTCTCGCTCATTTACAAGGCGCAGCGCAACATCCCGCTGAACGTTCTTGAAGGAAGTTTCACCAGTCTCTCCGGCAACGCCGCTTATCTCGCTTATGCCGAATCCCTGGCCGCGGTCTCATACATCAATGACACCTACGGCATGAGCGATGTTCAACGCATCCTGCAACTACTCAGTCAAGGCAGCTCCACCGAAGCTGCACTGCGCTCCACCATCCACTCCGACTACGGCCAGTTCGAGTCCGACCTGGCAAAATATCTTGCCGACCGATACGGCGAATAGATCAGTGAATGTTCGGACGGCTGCCCATGGCTGTGGGTCGAGCGCAGTTCGACTGCTTCACTAGTCACCAACCCGGCAAACTGGCAGACCCCAGCCCACCTGATCCTGCTCCGTTTGCCCACTATCACTTCCTGTGCTAGCTTCGCTCAGGACTGCCTTTTTCATGCGATCCTTCTTTCGATCCCGTCCCGCCGCGCCGGCTCCGGCCGAGCCCGTGCCCACGGTATTCCCCAAAATTGAGGGGGCCGACATGGCAGCCGTTTTCGCCGGCAAACGTGTCGCCGGCGATTTCTACGACTCGGTTCGTGTCAGCCCTGAGCGAGTTCTATTCGGCCTTCTCGATATCGCCGGGCGCCGTGAGGATAACCGTGGCATCCTCATTGAAGCGCAGACTGTTTTCCGCAGCGTCGGCACTCAGGTCTTTGCCGGTTCCGACATCAACGAGTCCAACGCCATGACCGAACTCTCCCACCGCATCAATCGCGCGATCATCGAATCCTCCCACGGAGTTCACTCCTGCCCCGCATTCATCGGCTGCTACCACGAGAAGTTTGGCACTCTCTGTTACACCAATGCCGGACATACTGCGGGCCTTCTCCGCGACGGCAAAAGCATATCGGAGCTGAAGTCGACCGGCCTGCCTCTGGGACTCTTCTCTCACGCCCCGGCTGATGCCCCCACCGTCGGTCTTGAGAAAGGCGCGGCGCTGCTGCTGATTTCCCGCGGCGTCATCGAGTGCGGCCACAAAGTAAAGTCCGACGAGGAGTTCGGCCTGGAGCGCGTCAAACCGTTCCTTCAGGCTGCCCCCTCCGGCTCAGCGCAGGCACTTTGCGCCTCGATTGTGAATGAAGTCGGTGATTTCAGCGGGAATGCTCCCCTTTGTGACGATCGCACGGCTCTCGCCTTAATCCGCACCACCTGAACTCCCCGCGGCCAACTTTCCCTCCCCGACAGGCGTCCAACCAAAGAGGTTGAGCCACGGGTCGGCTCCAAAGTAGTAAAATATCTTGATCGGCTCGAGCCCACCCTTCGACCGCAAGCCCAGGAAGCGTGGTGGACCCACTGAATTCTATGAAGAAACTGTGCCTGCCTCTCATTGCTTTGGTATGTCTGCCCGCCGTCGCGGTCGGACAGACCGTCGTGGAAGAGATCGTCGCCCGCGTCAACAACCAGATCATCACTCGCTCCGAGTTCGAGCGCAGCAAGGATCAGCTCAAGGACGAAGTCAAGCAGCAGGATCCCAACGATGCCGACAAGGTCTTCGCCGACCGTGAAAAAGACGTTCTCCGAGACCTCATCGACCAGCAACTCCTTCTCGACAAGGGCAAGGACCTCGGCATTACCGGCGACACCGACCTCATCAAGGCTCTCGACCAGATGCGCAAGGAGATGAAGCTCGCGAGCCTCGAAGACCTCGAAAAAGAAGCAACCAAGCAGGGCGTTTCCTGGGAGGACTTCAAGCAGGCACGGCGCAATCAGATCATCACTCAGAAAGTGATTGGCGAGGAAGTGGGCAGCCACCTCAGCCTGAACAAAGATGATGAGCAGAAGTTTTACGACGAACATAAGGCCGAAATGGCGCAACCCGAGTTCGTCCGTCTCAGCGAAATCCTCGTCGCTCCAAAAGTGCCCGCGACTGCTGCTCCCCCGGCGGCGGGTGCGACCGCAACAACGCCTGTCCCTGCGGCAACCTCGGACCCTGCCACTCCCGCCAATCCCGAAGCCCAGGCCGCCGCTCTTTCCGCGGCCGAGGCCAAGGCCAACGACCTTCTCAAGCAAATCCGCAACGGCGCCGCCTTCGAAGATATCGCCAAGAAGTTCTCTGACGGGCCGTCTGCCGCAGACGGCGGCGCTCTCGGCCTTTTCAAGCGCGGACAGCTGGCCAAGGAACTCGAAGACAAAACCTTCGCCATGAAGAGCGGCGATGTCACCGACGTCATTCGCACTAAGCAGGGTTACGTCATCCTGAAGGTCGAAGACCATCAGCAGGCCGGCGTTCCTCCCATGAAAGACGTCCTGCCCAAAATTCAGGACGCCCTCTATTACCAGAGGCTGCAGCCCGCTCTGCGCGCCTACCTCACCAAGTTGCGCGACGATGCTTACATTAAGCTCTTGCCGGGCTACGTCGACACAGGCGCCAGCGCCAACGAAACCGCGCCTGTCGAAACCGCCACCGCCAAGGAAGCCGACGCCAAGAAGCTCGCCAAGAAGAGAAAGAAGAAGCTGGGCGTTCTCTAGCACTGACAGTCCGGGGTTTCAGCCGCGAAGCGGCGCAAGAATGCAGCCCACGGCGCAAGCCGTGGGGTAGTAAGTGGGGAACAATCAAGCCCCGAAGGGCGAAAGAATAGTTCTCACCCACACCCATCAAGCCGCACCGTAAGACGTGCGAATGAATGGCGGCTTTAGCCGTTGAGGGCCACTGCTATTGATGGCATCGGTTCTAATCTCTGCCGTCGGCGCGTGCTTTATACTCAGGAGCCTAAGCTCATGAAAGATTTCTATATCGGCGATTGCGCGCGCCATGAAAACAAGATCATCACCTCCAGCTTCGTGGTCGTCGTCAAGCAGATCAAGCCCAAGAAAACCGGCGAGCCCTACCTCGCTCTCACTCTGGGCGACCGCAGCGGCCAACTCGAAGCCAAAATGTGGGACAACGTCGAGGAAGTCCTCGAGGCCTTCGAGCAGGACGACTTCCTCAAGATCAAAGGCCTCATCAACAAGTACAAGAATCGCTTCCAGCTCACCGTTCATAAACTGCGCAAGCTCGGTGAATCTGAAATCGACTTCGCCGATTACCTACCCAAGACCACGAAAGACGTCGACGAACTCTGGCAAACCCTGGCGGGATTCATCTCGACCTTCCGGAATCCTCACCTCAAGTCGCTTGTGCAGGCCTTCATGGCCGATCCTGAAATCGCCGCTGCCTATCGCAACGCTCCCGCCGCCAAAACGCTGCATCACGCCTACATCGGCGGCCTGCTCGATCACGTCGTCTCTTTATTTCGATCATGCGATCTGATGTGCACCAATTATCCGCAGATCAATCGCGATCTCCTGCTTACCGGCGCGTTCATGCATGACATCGGCAAGATTCACGAACTCACCTATAACCGCTCGTTCTCCTACACGACCAAGGGCCAGCTCCTCGGACACATGATCATCGAACTGGAAATGTTGCAGGCCAAACTCGCGCTGCTGCCCGGTTTCCCCGATGAACTCAAGACGATGATCGAGCACCTCATCATCAGCCATCATGGTCAGTACGATTTCGGTTCGCCGAAGCTCCCCATGTTTCCCGAAGCGCTCATGCTTCACTATCTAGACGACCTCGATTCCAAGATGGAAGCCATGCGTGCCCAATTCGAGCGCGAATCCATCCTCGACAGTCCCTGGACCAGCTACAACGCGTCTCTAGGTCGCCCTCTGCTGAATACCGAGAAATTTCTGGCTCCGAAAAAAGCCACCCCACCACAAGAACCGCCAGCGTCGAGCGATACCGAACTAGAAGCCCCAGCCGTGCCCGACCTGGAGCCACGCCGTTAACGCACGACTTTTCTCTGTGAACCCCTGTGCCCCCCGTGGTGCCTGCAGTTCGCTCTTTGCGACCTTTGCGGATTTTCTTCGCGACCTTTGCGATAAATAATCCGCTGCCCGGCATGCAAACGATCCCCGTGAACCCCTGTGTTCCCCCTGGTGCCAGCCGTACGCCCACACTACATTGCCGCTTCCCGCCGACTTCGATACATTGACAACGACGGCAGAATTCCCATGCTCGACTTCACCCGCTTCGAAATCCTCACCTTCGATTGCTACGGCACGCTGATCAACTGGGAAGCCGGAATCCTATCCTCCCTCCATCGCATCCTCGCTGCTCACAACAAACAGGTCGACGAAGCCACCCTCCTGAAACTCTACGGAGACTTCGAGCAGCGTTCCGAACACGGCGTCTATCACCCTTACCGCGAAGTCCTGCAATCGGTAGTCCGCCAGTTCGGCATCGAACTCGGATTCACTCCGACCGCCGCAGAAGTCAGCTCCCTGCCACAGTCGCTGCCCAGTTGGAGTCCCTGGCCGGACACCGTGACCGCACTTCGCCTGCTCAAGACTCACTTTCGCCTCGCGATTCTTTCCAACATCGACGACGATCTCTTCGCTGCGACACGCCCCCAACTCGGCGTCGACTTCGACGAAGTCATCACCGCGCAGCAAGCCCAAGCCTACAAACCTTCCTTGAAGCTCTTCGAACTCGCACTCAGCCGCGTGAATGCTCCTGCCCACCGTGTGCTTCACGTCGGCCAAAGCATCTACCACGACGTCATCCCCGCTCAGTCGCTGGGCCTCGCCACCGTCTGGGTGAACCGGTCCTCAGCCCGCCCCGGCATCGGCGCCGTCAGAGCTGCTCAAGCCATCCCCGATCTGGAAGTCTCGACGTTAGCCGAACTCGCCGCAGCAGCGATCCGTAACTAGATACACCTTCGGAAAATGGCCCCAAGAACTTAGGCGTGCGCCACTTCGGCGTACGCAACAA
>CAWCEA010000005.1:0-23924 GCA_963794455.1 uncultured Acidobacteriaceae bacterium
TGCCCGCCCTTGCGAAAAAACGCAAGGACGGGGCACCCACTGTGTTGGTCACGCACAACAAATCAAAAGGATGGGCCACCCGCCGTTGTACGTAATCGTCACACGCGTACGCCGTGTCCAAGAGAAACGTCAGGCAGCAGACTTGGTCCGTCGGAGATAAACTTCGCGCAAAGCGAAACCAGCTGTTCAATCGCCTCGCCAGTCATGTCCGTTGTGATCAGGTCCCAGAACGTGTCTCCCATGATTCCCATCCAGTGGTGGAACGACGTCTCTTGAGATAGGCCTTTCTTGCTGGTGAGATATTGGGTATAGCGCATTGGAAACTTTCCTTTGAGCGCCACTGAGGTCGTGATCTTCCAGTCGCCCGCTTGCGCGACATGTTTAATTGTTTCGAATTGGTCGACCTCAGGAGTACCACCCAGTACTTCTTTTATGCGTGACAAGACAGCAGCTCGAAAGACCTTGTTTGAATGCTGGGGCTGGAGTTTCTTCTTGCTAATCGCTTCTCTTATTTCTTGCTCCCTCTTGCTTGGTCCGCCGTGCCGAATGGCTCCGATGACCGGATATTCGATTACTCCCCTGTTCTCATAGCCCTGCAGCAGTTCACGTTCTGTATTTGCGATCGGTTCCCCACATAGTTGAGAGGCTTCGGGGTTGCTGCGCTTAGCGCGTGCCAGGGCGAACATGCGCCGCTGGTCCGCACTGAGGGTTAACATAAATTCGTAGACTCTAAGGGAGAAGCTGCACCTGAAGCGAGAGAGCAACGGAAAACCATCGTCAACCTCGCGCAGAAGTTCGCCCTTTGCCCACTGGTAGTAGTTGACCGCAAACTGCTTTTCAAGTTCCGTCATTCTCGGCGGGTGGCCCATCCTTAATAGTTCTGATTCCTCTCGCCGTTGCGGAACCGTGGGTGCCCCGTCCTTGCGTTTTTTGCAAGGGCGGGTACGATGCTGCCGATACGAGGAGATTTGTAGTGCGCGGTGACCAGCATCGCAGCGATGGCGCGGATCACTCGCACTCTATCACGGTCTAGTGATTCGGGCGGCGCAGCTTCGCCGATGCCGGCATCTCCGTGCCCGCCCTTGCGAAAAAACGCAAGGACGGGGCACCCACTGTGTTGGTCACGCACAACAAATCAAAAGGATGGGCCACCCGCCACCCTGTCCTTGTTACGGTCCCGTTGGTAGGCCATGCCACTCGAATCAAAGTTTTTCTGCAACCTGCTAGTCTAGGGCTTTCAAGCGAGGTGAACATATGAGAGCCTTCCTTGCCATAGGTTTACTTCTCGCGCTTGTTTCGCCCCACCCGGGCTTCGCCGAGTCACCGCGACCGAGGCACACAACGCTCGTTATTCAATACAGTGGAGAGATGATAGGAGGACCGGCCCTCCCGGTTGTCATCACCACGTCGCAGGAAGAGGGAGAGTGGTACAGGCAACATGTCTTACCAGAATTGAGTGGCTCTTTCGCCGAGATCCAGATCGTGCCCCAATCAATTCTTAATGAGATTACGGAATTGCCCTTACTAAAGCGTGCATTGGAAAATGCCAAGTCGGTGGACAATGAATCCAAAACGAATCAGAACGCGAGATTTACTGCGGGCGTTGGGCATGACCATAGGCAGATTATCCTAGACAAACAACCGAGCATGAAGATATTGAAGGGCATTGATAGGATCGTTGCCAGATACCCGTCGCTGAAGAGCAAGCTTCAGGAGCTTGAGTACCAGCTGCACTAGTGAAGAATTGGATGCCTATGGGGGCTGGCCCAGCCTTTTGCGGCACTAGGAATTACGATCCTTTGGCAGTTGGGCTGGTGGCCCATCCTTAATAGTTCTGATTCCTCTCGCCGTTGCGGAACCGTGGGTGCCCCGTCCTTGGGGCTGGCCCAGCCTTTTTCGGTACTAAGAATTAAGATCGGTTGGGGGGCCGGCTGGCCCCATCCTTCATCTCCTGCTGACCGAACCAGAGCGTGGCGGGTGGCCCATCCTTAATAGTTCTGATTCCTCTCGCCGTTGCGGAACCGTGGGTGCCCCGTCCTTGCGTTTTTTGCAAGGGCGGGTACGATGCTGCCGATACGAGGAGATTTGTAGTGCGCGGTGACCAGCATCGCAGCGATGGCGCGGATCACTTGCACTCTATCACGGTCTAGTGATTCGGACGGCGCAGCTTCGCCGATGCCGGCATCGCCGTACCCGCCCTTGCGAAAAAACCGCAAGGACGGGGCACCCACTGTGTTGGTCACGCACAACAAATCAAAAGGATGGGCCACCCGCCGTCCACGCGCTGCTGATCACCTGGTTCTCGCTGATGCGCTCCAGGCCGTAGGCATAGGTGCGCGTTACCGTTCCGCTCTGCAGTTCGTCCAGCACCTGCGCGTAGCCGGTCGGATTCACCGTGTCGACCAGATATTTCGTGGTCACACCTGCGACCGTTTCGCTCACACGGTTGCCGTCGCCGTCGTAGACGATGGTCACAGCGGTTCGCCACTCGGCGTTCGCTCAGGCTTGCGGACGTGGGCGAAGTCGCGGCAAATGAAATCGTAGTAAGGACCATCGCCAATCATCGCCGCCAGATGCCGTAGACCCGATACGTCGATTCGGCTTGGTCGAGACTCAATCCGTCCTTTTACCTCGCGGAGCCAATCAGAGTCTGGAAATTCAACGACCTTATCATAGGCAATAGATGCGAAGTCCGGTACAGCAAATAGACTGTAGACCGCGTTTGCCAATGGCTCGGTGAATTGAAGCTCTTCCAAAAGCGATTGGCCCTCGCTCCTCATGAAGCAGGAAATGGTCAGCATATTCGGTGTTTTTTGAAACACTCCCCGCACTCGTTGAAGGACGGGAGCTCGTAGCAGACTGTCTGACGGCACAGGCAGGGTATACAGAACCTTGTGGACTGGAATTGGTATTTTCATTCTGGTATGACTTCAGGTAATTCCCCTTCTTCGTCTTCCGTTATTCGTACGAAATCGGAGCCTTCGTTGTCCAGACCGTTATTCTCGAGATGTTGGTCCACTTGATTTGGATACTCCTCGCCCTCGACCCAGTTCCACTTATCCGGCGGGACGCCCGCTTTCTGCAGAGCGATGCTGCTTCGAGTGTTGATTATCAGCGCGTTTCCATCCCTTTCTACATAATGGATCTCGACGTCTGATACCTTTACGTCGCCGCTCTGGATCTTCTTGGACAGGGAGGAGACCGTCTCGCCCTTGAATTTTCCATCTGGGTCGAAATAGGGCCTCGCCGTCGTCTGTGTGTACCGAAGAACAAGTTCCTTTCCGAGGACTCCCCCCACGCCTAGAGGCGTTTCAGGAATGGAGTAAATTCCAAGGGGGGGGCTGGCCCAGCCTTTTGCGGCACTAGGAATTACGATCCTTTGGCAGTTGGGCTGGTGGCCCATCCTTAATAGTTCTGATTCCTCTCGCCGTTGCGGAACCGTGGGTGCCCCGTCCTTGGGGCTGGCCCAGCCTTTTTCGGTACTAAGAATTAAGATCGGTTGGGGGCTGGCCCGGCCCTTTTTCGGAACTACGTGTACAACCGGTTGCCCCACCCTGCGCGATTTTCGCAGGGTGGGCACGACACTCTCGACGCCACTGGTTTTGACTTCGTCGGTTCAGGATGCGCCCACTTTGGAGAACCCTTCACATCCATCCCCAGGGCGCGCAGCCGACTGCAGCGGCGATTTTGAAATTACCAAATTACAAAACTACCAAATTACAAAATGTTCCACCCTACTGAATCAGCGTCCCCCCATTACCGCCATTCGGCTCCGCGTCCGGCGCGATTACCACCGCTGCGGCCACGCGATCCCCCGGTTCCATCTGCAGCAGGCGAACGCCTTGCGCGTTGCGGCCGGATTCGCGGATCGTCGTCGAGTCCATGCGGATGATCTTGCCGTAGTGGCTGATCAGCATGACTTCCGACGTTTCGTCGACCTGCGCGATCGCAACCACCTTGCCCACGCGTTCGGTCGTCTTCACATTGATGACGCCCTTGCCGCCGCGGTTGGTCAGGCGATAGTCGACGGCAGGGGTGCGCTTGCCGAAACCGTTTTCGGTGACGGAGAGGATCAAGTCGCCTTTAACAGCGACGTCGATGACCTCCGGTTCGCCGGCTACCGGCGCCGCCTTCGGAGCAGGCGCGTCGGGCTTGGTCGTGGTCGCCATGCCCACCACGTAGTCGCCCTTCTCCAGATCGATGCCCCAGACGCCGTACGCCGCGCGGCCCATGGGACGAACATGGCTCTCGTCGAAACGAACTGCCATGCCTTCGTGCGAAGCGAGGAAGATAATCTGGTTGCCGTCGGTCACGCGTGCCGCAACCAGTTCATCGCCTTCCTCAATCCCGATGGCGTTAATGCCGTTCGAGCGCACGTGCATGAACTCGCGCAGCTCCGATTTCTTCACCAGCCCGTTGCGCGTGGTGAAGAAAATGAACTTATTTTCTTCTTCGAGATTGCGCACCGCGACCAGCGTCTTGACCGTCTCGCCCGGCTGCAGGCCAATCAGGTTCCCGATGTGCTTGCCTTTACCGGCCGCGCTGACGTCGGGAATCTCATACACCTTGAGCCAGTAGACGCGACCCTTATTCGTGAAAATGAGAATGAAGGCGTGCGTCGACGCGATGAACAGATGCTCGACGAAATCCTCGTCGCGCGTCTTCATCCCGGTGCGGCCCGTGCCTCCACGGCGCTGCATCCGATACGTCGAGATCGGCGTCCGCTTCATGTAGCCGGAGTGGCTGACTGTCACGGCCACCTGCTCATCCGCAATCAGATCTTCGAGCACGATCTCCGCGGCCTCGTCTTCAATGCGAGTGCGCCGCTCGTCACCATAGAGCTTCCTCACCTCTTCCAGCTCTTTGATGATGACGTTGCGCAGCTTCTTCTCCGAACCAAGAATCGATTCGTACTCCGCAATGCTGTCGCGGACTTCCTTCAACTCGTTCGAGATTTCGTCGATCGAGAGCTTGGTCAGACGATGCAACTGCAATTCGAGAATCGCATCGGCCTGCCTCGTAGTGAACGGCTTCTCGGCATCGAGTTTCGGCGCGCGTCCCGTGGTGTTGATGTCGATCTTCTTGCCGCCGAAGTACAGCACCAAATTCTCGCGCGCATCGGCACGGTTCGCGCTTCCGCGAATGATCGTGATGACGTTATCGAGATGATCCAGCGCGGCAAGGTAGCCCTCGAGAATGTGCTCGCGGTCCTTCGCCTTGGAAAGCAAGTACGCCGTCCGCCGCCGAACCACATCCACGCGGTGCTCAATGAAGTATTTGATGGTCTGGATGAGCCCCATCTCGCGCGGCTGTCCGTTGACCACCGCCAGCAGGATCATCGAAAAACTCTCCTGCATCTGCGTGTGCTTGAAGAGCTGGTTCAGAACAATTTGCGGCTCGGCCCCGCGCTTGAGTTCGACCACGATGCGCATGCCGTCGCGATCGCTTTCGTCGCGAATGTCGGAAATGTCTTCGATGTCTTTGTCGTTGACCAGTTGCGCGATGCGCTCCACCAGCCGCGCCTTGTTCACCTGATACGGAATCTCGGTGACGATAATCGCCTGGCGATCCTTATTGATGTTTTCGATCGCAGCCTGGGCCCGCATCATGAAGCGACCGCGGCCCGTGCGGTAAGCCTCAAAGATTCCGGCGCGCCCGTGAATAATGCCCGCGGTCGGAAAGTCGGGTCCCTGCACAAATTTCAGAATCTCCGCCAGTTGCGCATTGGGATTGTTCACCAGCGTAATCGTCGCGTCGATAATCTCCGTCAAATTGTGCGGCGGAATCTTCGTCGCCATGCCGACAGCAATTCCGTCGGAGCCATTGACCAGCAGATTCGGAATGCGCGCCGGCAAAACATCCGGCTCAACTTCGCTTCCGTCATAGTTGGGATGAAAGTCGACCGTCTCTTTGTCGAGATCTTCGAGCAGCGCGGTAGAAACCTGCGCCAGCTTCGCTTCCGTATAACGATCCGCCGCCGGCGGATCCCCATCGACCGACCCAAAATTTCCCTGCCCAAAAATCAGCGGATAGCGCATGCTCCACGTCTGCGCCAAACGCACGAGTGCGTCATACACCGCAAGGTTCCCATGCGGATGGTACTTGCCCATCACGTCGCCGACGATGCGCGCGCACTTGCGCGTAGCCCGATTCGGCTGCAACCCCATCTGCGCCATGGTGAATAAAATTCGGCGGTGGACCGGTTTCAGGCCGTCGCGGACATCCGGGAGGGCGCGGCCGATGATTACCGACATTGAATAGTCGAGATACGATCGACGCATCTCTTCTTCAATGTTGACGGGTTGAATGTTCGCCGCGCCGGGGCCATCGCCGCCGCCGGGGGGAGGAGTGAGAGGAAGTTCAGGATTCTGATCGTCTGCCATGGGTCAGTTTTGCCTTGGGTTGTCAGCTCGCAACCAACAACTCTGTTGCTCTGAAATCAGGCGCTTCGGTGGTCCGGTAAAATCTTGTAACTGCCTGTATTTGCAGGATGTTATACGCCCTGGGAGCTGTGTTTATTATAGCATGAACGCGCTACAAATTGAGTGCGGGTATTGCTCGGCTTGAGGCTGCGTTGGATTTAGAAATGTGCGATGGCTTGCGACTGGAAAGAACTATGGGCGGGTGATGACTTCGTTGGGACTCGTGGGCAGTTGAACGTGCACGCCGCGCGCATCGTTCGACTGAATCGTCTCAGACAGGTTCAGCGATTTGAGTTCGATCTTTCTGTTCCATGCGCCGTCGCGGTAGTAGTCGCCGCGTGCGTAGAGAACGCCGTCTGCAATGGTGTAGTCGGACACTTCTTCGCGATGCCCGTCGCGAAATACCAGCACCACCGAAGCTAATTCTGCTAGGCGACGATCCGCCCACCTGGAGTTCGCGTCGACCAGCATTGCTTTATGGTGCACACTCGACGGCTGCGGTTCGATGGTCCTCATCTCGGCGCCCGAGCCTTCTTCACCGCTCACGCGAACGTAACGGTCGCCTTGCAGTTCGATCATCAGTGGCTGCGCGGGAGTTGGAGGCACTTCTGGTTTCGCGTCCAGCGCCGGAGCTTGCAGAACAATGATCGGCGGCTGAGCCGCGAGCGGATATCCCGTGCTGTTGAGAGCGTCGGAGTAGAAGGTATCGGAATAGACGGGGCCGGCGAAGAACCATGACGGATAGACTAACGACCGATGATGTGGAGAGCCCGCGAAATTCTGACCACCGCCTCGGCCACTCTGTCCGGAGCGGACGCGCATTGGCACTACATGCGCAGTCGCAAAGCCCACCCTTTGTGCGCTCAAAGGCACTGAGAGCACAGTCGCCAACGCGAAGAGAGTGAACCAGCGCATCTTAATTCGCTTGCGGAGGCGGTGGAAGTTGAAAGGCAACGCCGTGATCGTCGTTCTGTTTGCGAGTGGCGTCGAGGTCCAAATCGGCCAACGCCACTTTGCGCGCATGCCCCGGCGTCAGATCAAATAGCGTCGCGCCAATGATGGCGTAATTCACTACTTCAATCTTGTGCCCGTCTTTGAAGACGAGAAGCGTCGGCTCTTGCGGGGGATCGGGTGTAGCAGGGACGGCATCGGTTTCCTGCTCCGCGTGTGCCGGGGGCATATTCCTCATCGGCGGGATATAGGAGTCGGCGCCAGATCCGCGGCGATCAAAAATCGTGGGACCACCCTGGTAATCGGCATCCGGATCGGGCGGCGCAGCGTCGTCATAGTCCCCACCATCGGTGACGTAGGGAACAGGAACCGCATAGAGAACCGGCGGCGCGTACTGCACGTAGTGATGATGGTGATGATGGTTCTCGCCGGAGTTTGCGGCTGGCGTGGAGAAAGTAACGCGGGAGTTGGGAGCGTATCCGCGCGGTCCGAGAGATGTAACACTCGCAGGCGAACCGTTAACCGCGCGTCCACCGAATCCAGGAGAAGTCACCGAAGAAGGAGCGCCGTTGATCTGCGCGTGGCCGGTTGAGACAAGAATCACCGGCAGGACCAACAGGCTGAACAGCGCTACCGAAGCCGCGATCAAACGCCGCACGACCACATGATACTCCAATCCGGAAGCCATGGGTCACCTCGAATATAGAACGTTCGTACTCCTTTAGATTGCAGAGGTAACAGGTCGGATGCCCAAAGAAGCCGCCGCCTCACCTGGGGGTATGTGATTGAAAATAAGGGCATACTCAGAACTCGCCGTTTTCAGCTTTGTGAGCACACGCAACGAAGGTCACGAAGGGACTCGGCTACTGCCTGAAGAGCACATCGCAAAGATCGCGAAGAAAATCCGCAAAGTTCGCGAAGAAGGACTGAAAAGCACGCGAACGATTCGCAACCCACCACAATCCGCAAAAACAAACCGCACACGAAAACGGGCGATCATTTTCATGAAGGTCAGTCTATAATTTTTTTATCCCAAACTCCGCCGACGAATCCGATCTATGAAATCTGCTTTTCGATTTGCGCTGCTGGCGCTGGTGCTGGTGATCGTGGCCATGGTGTCGGCGCTCACGGCGATGCGGTTGGCGATTCACGGTCAGGAGGTGGCAGTGCCTCCGCTGGTGGGGCTGTCTCCGGCGGAAGCCGAGCGCGCGATATCCGGACTCGGGTTGCAGATGTCGATCGAGCGCCAATACTACAGCCCGCAAATTCCCGAAGGGCGGATCATGTCGCAGCTGCCGCTGCCGGGGACGAAAGTGCGGCGCGGCTGGCAGGTGCGAGTGGCGCAGAGCCTGGGACCAACGCGCGTGCAAATTCCCGACGTGACCGGCGAGAGTGAACACGCGGCGGAGTTGAACATTCGAAGGCGCGGTCTCGATGTCGCGTCTATGGCGGAAGTACCTGCCACGGGCATTCCGCCGGATCAGGTGCTGGCCCAGAGTCCACCAGCAAATGCGGCGCAGGTATTGGCGCCGAAGATCAGCTTGCTGGTCACGACCGCGGCCGCTCCTCAGGCTTTCGTAATGCCGAGTTTTGTGGGACAACTGCTGGGAAGCGCGAGCCGCACATTGCAAGACTCCGGGTTCAAGTTAGGAAACGTGAGCGTGGCGCCACCGCCCCCCTCGGTTGCTCCTGCAGACGCGGCGAATCCCGCTGCTCCTGCTACGCCTCCTCCGGCCGCGCCCGCTACGCCAGTCACGCCGGCCCCTCAGCCCACACCTGCCAGTGTCATCGTGTCGCAAGTGCCGGTAGCGGGACAAAAGGTAATCGCGGGAACGACGGTCAGTTTTGAAGTGCGCTGAGAGCAGAACTTCGCCACGGATTTTCACGGATCGTCACGGATGAACCGCGAAAAGGTTCCTTCAGATTCTTTCGAGGATTGCGGCGAAGAAGCCGTCACAGGGATGAGGGCCCGGGATCGTGCGAAGGTACGGACCGCGCGTCAAGGGCGCTGCGACGCGCCAGATCAATTCTCCACCTGTTCGCAGACGCTCGAGTTCCAGGCTGCAGTCGACCACGCGGAACGAACCCTGCTCTTCTTCTTCAAGCACGCGATGGATCACGTCTTCGTTTTCTTCTTTCTCAAGCGAGCACGTCGAATAAACGAGTCGTCCGCCGGGTGCAGTCTGCGCCAAGGCAGAACGCAAAATTGCGCATTGGCGAATCTGCAACTCCGCGAGATCATCGGGAGTCAGACGCCATTTGATTTCGGGATTGCGCGCAAGAGTGCCGGTGCCGGAGCATGGAACGTCGGCAAGAACGCGATCGAAGGGGAGGGATGTCGGCAGATGTTGCGCGTCGGCAACCACGACTTCGACTCGCGCGGACGAAGGCAAGAGCTTCTGCATCAACCGCGCACGGTGGGCATGTAGCTCAACTGCGGTGACGACTGCGTCCGGATTGCGATCGGCGATCGCGAGCGTCTTTCCGCCCGGGGCGGCGCAACAGTCGAGAATTCGTGTTGCATTTGCGAGAGAATTTTGGCCGACAAGGGCGGCCACGAGTTGCGATGCTTCGTCTTGAATGACGACCTGGCGGTCGCGGAATGCTTGAGTCTTTGTGACGTCTCCGCCCTCGACAAGCCGGGCGGAGGCGAGGAGACCGCCGGGGCGCAAGGTGATCCCTTGCTGAATGAGTTGCGCTTCAGCAGTTGGCCTGCGAAGACGGATTGCAGTCTGCGGAATCGATTGATCGTGCTGGCAAATTTGGCGAGTGGCAGCGAAGCCGTATTCCTTCACCCAGCGTTCAACGAGCCAGAGGGGATGCGCGAATATGCGAGCCAGAGTGTCGGCGGTGGAATTCTCGTCGCCCGGAGAAAATGACGGCGCCTTTGCGGCCGTAGAAAGTTTACGCAGTACCGCATTGACAAACGGCGCGGCGGAGCGCTTCCGAGCGCGTTTCACGAGTTCGACGCTTTCATGCAGAGCCGCGCGTTGCGGTACACGATCAAGCCAGAGGAATTGATAAAGAGCCAGCCGCAGAGCGATCAGAACTTCGACGTCGAGTTTGGAGTGTGCCTGCGAAGAAGCTTTTGCAATCTCGTCGTCGAGCCATGAGCGCCATCGCAAGACGCCCATGACGAGTTCTGTTGCGAGCGCATGATCGGCAGTGGAGAGCCGTTCGTAGGCACCGGAGTGCAGGAGTTCGGATGCGTAAGAATTCTCCCGTGCGACGCGCAACAGAATATCGAATGCGGCGGCGCGAGCTGGAGAGATCGACATTTCTTCCAGATTGTAGGCTTTCGTGGGGAAGAGAAGGGCTTTTACCACAGGGGACACGGAGTTGGCTGACTTTCATCCAAGAACGCAGACGACCGTTTGCGGCAATCGTGAACCAGGCATGCGAGGCGCCCGGAGCCGAGTGTTTCCCCACTAAATCAGTACCGAATCAACTGGAGCCTAGCTTTTCTCCCGGCTGCGGACGATAACCATGAATGAAGTCACGCGCACTCGATCGCTTCTTTCCTTCAAGTTGTACCTCGAACAATTCGAGCGACGCGTCGTGACCGCAGCCTACGAGAAGACGATCGGCGCTCGCGTTGAGCTCACCAGGTGGAAGTGTGTCGCCGGCTGGCCTCGCCTTCACGATCTGAAGATTCTTGCCACGAAACTTTGTGTACGCGCCAGGCCACGGTTGGAAGCCGCGGATGCGGTTGTAGATCTCGGATGCGGTGCGGGAAAAATCCACGAGCCCATCTTCTTTCCTAAGAATTGGCGCTAGCGATGCCTGCGAGTTGTCCTGCGGACGGGAATGCACCGTGCCGGTTTGCAAACCGCGCAGCGTCTCGACCATGAGATCGGCGCCGATGGACGCGAGGCGAGGCGCGATGGTCTCAGCCGTATCGTCTGGCGCGACCGCGAGTTCGTATTGGAGAAGGATATCTCCTGTGTCGAGGCCCGCGTCGATGCGCATGGTCGTGACACCCGTGACAGTCTCGCCATTCGCGATGGCCCACTGAATGGGTGCTGCACCGCGATATTTCGGCAGGAGTGACGCGTGCAGGTTGATGTTGCCAAGCGGAGGCAGGTCGAGCATCCACTGTGGGATGATGCGACCGTAGCCGACGACGATGATGGCGTCGGGCTTGATTGGGCTGAGTTGCGCGCGGAACTCTTCGTTGGTTTTGATGCGATCGGGTTGCGTGACAGGAAGATCCAGATCGATCGCGCACGCTTTGACCGGTGAAGCTACTAGTTCAAGGCCGCGTCCCTTGGGACGATCAGGCTGCGTCACGACGAGATGGACGCGAAAGCCGGCGGCAACCAGCCTTTCCAGCGTAGGCACAGCGAAGGCGGGCGTTCCACAGAATACGAGATTGAGCGGTTGAGGCATTGAGTGATTGAGAGATTGAGTCATTGGAACTTTGCGTCATTGAATCAATGAACCGATGACTCAATCACTCAATGACTTAATCGTTCTACCATTCGCCGGCTTTCATGAGCTTGCGGATTTTGCGCTTCATGAGGTCGCGCTTCAGGGCGCTGATGTGGCTGATGTAGAGCTTGCCGTTGAGGTGATCAGTTTCGTGAAGGAAGGCGCGCGCCAATAGCTCCTCGCCAGTCTTTTCAAAGACCTTGCCATGAAGGTCCTGCGCGCGAATGGTGACTTTGATGGGGCGAGTCACATTCTCGCGAAAATCAGGCAGGCTGAGGCATCCTTCACTTTGCGTGTGCTTGCCTTCCGTGTGAATGATTTCCGGATTGATGAGGACCAACTTGGCGCCAGGGTCTTCTTTGAAGGTGATGTCGACGACGGCGATGCGGCGCCCAATGCCGATTTGCGGCGCGGCCAGGCCGACGCCGTGAGCGGCGTACATCGACTCGAACATGTCTTCGGTGAGCTTCTGAAGTTCTTCGTCGAAGACCGTTACCTCCTCCGCGGGCTTCTCGAGAACCGGGTTGCCGAACTTTACGATGGGATAGATCATTCGGTTTCAGCTTCTAGCTTCTAGCTCCTGGCTTCTAGCTCTAGCTAAATCTTTTTCCAGTCAACCCGTGCGTCCTAGGTACTGGTTCCTTAATAGTTCTTCAGTTGCTGGCAATAGCCCTGGAAGTTTCTGAGTGTTTCGATCATGGAATCTCCGCCGAATTTTTCGAGAGCGCAGCGCGCGAGCGTCAACGCGACCATGGCTTCGGCGGCAACTCCGGCTGCGGGGACGACGCAAACATCCGACCGCTCGTAGGCGGCCTTGACCGGTTCGCGAGTGGTGAAGTCGACCGACTGCAGCGGGCGGCGGAGCGTGGAGATCGGCTTGAGATATCCGCGCACGCGAATCTCTTCGCCGTTCGAGGTGCCGCCTTCGATTCCGCCTGCATTGTTGCGCGTGCGCGAGAACGCAGTGAAGCCGGAGGTTGCGGTATAGCCGATCTCGTCGTGCACGGCGGATCCGGGAGCGAATGCAGCGGCAACTCCGGCGCCGATTTCAACTGCCTTGACGGCTTGGAGCGACATGACGGCAGCGGCGAGCATGGCGTCGAGACGCTCGTCCCATTGAACGTATGTGCCGAGGCCCGGCGGAACATTGTGGGCTACGACTTCGAAGACTCCACCGAGAGAATCGCCGGTCCGGAGCACCTTGTCGACTTCTTCTTTCATCCGCTGCTCGGCTTCAGGGTCGGCACAGTTGAGAAGAACTTCTTCGCGGGCGTGAAGTGCGCGAATTTTTTCCCATGGAACTTGATCGAGTACGGTGACGTTTCCGGTGGTGACGACGTGGCTCAGAACTTCGATGCCGAGTTCGCGGAGGAAAAGTTTGGCGAGTGCGCCAAGGGAGACGCGGGCTGCTGATTCGCGGGCAGAGGCGCGCTCGAGAACGTAGCGAGCCTCGGTGAAATTGTATTTGAGTGCTCCGGCGAGGTCGGCGTGGCCGGGGCGGGGAGAGGCGACGCGCTTGTGCTTCGCGGGATCGCCTTCGGCGACCGGTAAGGACTCCTGCCAGTTCTTCCAGTCCCTGTTTTCGAGGAGGATTGAGATGGGTGAGCCGATGGTGATCCCCTGGCGCACGCCAGAGAGGATGTGGGCGGTGTCGCGCTCGATTTTCATGCGGCCGCCGCGGCCGTAGCCTTGCTGACGGCGCCAGAGTTCGCGGTCGAGAAAGGCTTGGTCGACCTTCAGTCCGGCGGGCAGGCCAGAGAGGAAGGCGACGAGCGCTTCGCCATGCGATTCTCCCGCGGTAAAGTAGCGCAGCATAAACGCTCGATTGTACCTGAATGCGAGGTTGGACTGCGTCGTGGACGTCATGGTGCGCGGACGATGGTTGCGCGACTTGCCCTCCGATCAATTATGATTTGCATTCGTAGATGGTGAAATTCACTTTCGGGAAAGGGGTGCAAGAAATTGCACTTTTGAATCCCGGTTGCTGTTTTTGTAGCCACAAGAGCAATGGCAGGCGCTACAATGAGGTTCGTTTAGGCACTTCGTCTCGGATCGAATTCGATCCGTATCAATAAATTTATTTGCATATATAAGGAGGAACTGTGTGCCCCCCCGCACAGATCCAGCGAGAAGATTTGTTTGCCCATAAGAAAATTCGATGCCTGCTGGTGCACGACCACGTGTTGCTGCGCCAAGGGCTGCGGCGTTTGCTCGAAGATGAACCGGACATGCAGGTCGTTGCCGAGGCGGGAGACGCTGTCGAGGCACTGCAGAGAGTGTTCGAGCAGCGGCCGGAGATCGTCATCACCGACGCGAGCGTCTTCGGATGCACCGCCGATCAGGCGGAGTTGTTGATTGAGCAGGAGTCTGCTCACACCAAGGTGTTGTTTCTTGCTGCGCACGAAGGCGACGATTTGCAGCGGGAGTCGCGCGTCGATGGAGGCAATTGCGCGGAGCGGCGGACATCGGCGGAAGAGTTGGTGGAGATGGTGCGGATGGCGCTGAGCGGGAAGTCGCCGATGCGGGAAACGTCGGCGAGGGATCGGCGGCAGTGGCCGGTGCCGGAATTTCAGCCGCGCAAGCGGGTGTTGACGGCCCGCGAGCGCGAAGTGCTGAAGCTGCTGGCCGAAGGGAAGACGGTGCGTTCGGCGGCGGACGTTCTCGGACTCAGCGTGAAGACCGTGGACGCGCACAAGTTTAATCTCATGCGAAAGCTGGGCATCCACAACAAGGCGGAGTTGGTAATGTGGGCGATCCAGAAAAGAGTGGTAAAGCTGCCGGTGAATTTCTAGGAAGAGTCCTCAACAGTCCCCGTCGCCGAGTTTCTTTCGCCCCTCTCGGGGCTTGACTTGTTTCCCTATTGCTAACCCACGGCTTGCGCCGTGGGCTGCATTCTTTCGCCGCTTCGCGGCTGAACTTTCCTCGCATCGGTTCCTCCAGACACGATCCCCTTTGTTGCGTACGCCGAAGTGGCGCACGCCTAAGTTCTTGGGGCCATTTTCCGAAGGTGTATCTAGTTGCGGATCGCTGCTGCGGCGAGTTCGGCTAACGTCGAGACTTCCAGATCGGGGATGGCTTGAGCAGCTCTGACGGCGCCGATGCCGGGGCGGGCTGAGGACCGGTTCACCCAGACGGTGGCGAGGCCCAGCGACTGAGCGGGGATGACGTCGTGGTAGATGCTTTGGCCGACGTGAAGCACACGGTGGGCAGGAGCATTCACGCGGCTGAGTGCGAGTTCGAAGAGCTTCAAGGAAGGTTTGTAGGCTTGGGCTTGCTGCGCGGTGATGACTTCGTCGAAGTCGACGCCGAGTTGGGGGCGTGTCGCAGCGAAGAGATCGTCGTCGATGTTGGAAAGAATCGCGAGGCGAAAGTGAGTCTTGAGCAGGCGAAGTGCGGTCACGGTGTCCGGCCAGGGACTCCAACTGGGCAGCGACTGTGGCAGGGAGCTGACTTCTGCGGCGGTCGGAGTGAATCCGAGTTCGATGCCGAACTGGCGGACTACCGATTGCAGGACTTCGCGGTAAGGGTGATAGACGCCGTGTTCGGAACGCTGCTCGAAGTCTCCGTAGAGTTTCAGGAGGGTGGCTTCGTCGACCTGTTTGTTGTGAGCAGCGAGGATGCGATGGAGGGAGGATAGGATTCCGGCTTCCCAGTTGATCAGCGTGCCGTAGCAATCGAAGGTGAGGATTTCGAAGCGGGTGAAGTCGAGCATGGGAATTCTGCCGTCGTTGTCAATGTATCGAAGTCGGCGGGAAGCGGCAATGTAGTGTGGGCGTACGGCTGGCACCAGGGGGAACACAGGGGTTCACGGGGATCGTTTGCATGCCGGGCAGCGGATTATTTATCGCAAAGGTCGCGAAGAAAATCCGCAAAGGTCGCAAAGAGCGAACTGCAGGCACCACGGGGGGCACAGGGGTTCACAGAGAAAAGTCGTGCGTTAACGGCGTGGCTCCAGGTCGGGCACGGCTGGGGCTTCTAGTTCGGTATCGCTCGACGCTGGCGGTTCTTGTGGTGGGGTGGCTTTTTTCGGAGCCAGAAATTTCTCGGTATTCAGCAGAGGGCGACCTAGAGACGCGTTGTAGCTGGTCCAGGGACTGTCGAGGATGGATTCGCGCTCGAATTGGGCACGCATGGCTTCCATCTTGGAATCGAGGTCGTCTAGATAGTGAAGCATGAGCGCTTCGGGAAACATCGGAAGTTTCGGCGAACCGAAATCGTACTGGCCATGATGGCTGATGATGAGGTGCTCGATCATCGTCTTGAGTTCATCGGGGAAGCCGGGCAGGAGCGCGAGCTTGGCCTGCAACATTTCCAGTTCGATGATCATGTGTCCGAGGAGCTGGCCCTTGGTCGTGTAGGAGAACGAGCGGTTATAGGTGAGTTCGTGAATCTTGCCGATGTCATGCATGAACGCGCCGGTAAGCAGGAGATCGCGATTGATCTGCGGATAATTGGTGCACATCAGATCGCATGATCGGAACAAAGAAACGACGTGGTCGAGCAGGCCGCCGATGTAGGCGTGATGCAGCGTTTTGGCGGCGGGAGCGTTGCGATAGGCAGCGGCGATTTCAGGATCGGCCATGAAGGCCTGCACAAGCGACTTGAGGTGAGGATTCCGGAAGGTCGAGATGAATCCCGCCAGGGTTTGCCAGAGTTCGTCGACGTCTTTCGTGGTCTTGGGTAGGTAATCGGCGAAGTCGATTTCAGATTCACCGAGCTTACGCAGTTTATGGACGGTAAGTTGGAACCGATTCTTGTACTTGTTGATGAGGCCTTTGATCTTGAGGAAGTCGTCCTGCTCGAAGGCCTCGAGGACTTCCTCGACGTTGTCCCACATTTTGGCTTCGAGTTGGCCGCTGCGGTCGCCCAGAGTGAGAGCGAGGTAGGGCTCGCCGGTTTTCTTGGGCTTGATCTGCTTGACGACGACCACGAAGCTGGAGGTGATGATCTTGTTTTCATGGCGCGCGCAATCGCCGATATAGAAATCTTTCATGAGCTTAGGCTCCTGAGTATAAAGCACGCGCCGACGGCAGAGATTAGAACCGATGCCATCAATAGCAGTGGCCCTCAACGGCTAAAGCCGCCATTCATTCGCACGTCTTACGGTGCGGCTTGATGGGCGTGCGTGAGAACTATTCTTTCGCCCTTCGGGGCTTGATTGTTCCCCACTTACTACCCCACGGCTTGCGCCGTGGGCTGCATTCTTGCGCCGCTTCGCGGCTGAAACCCCGGACTGTCAGTGCTAGAGAACGCCCAGCTTCTTCTTTCTCTTCTTGGCGAGCTTCTTGGCGTCGGCTTCCTTGGCGGTGGCGGTTTCGACAGGCGCGGTTTCGTTGGCGCTGGCGCCTGTGTCCACGTAGCCCGGCAAGAGCTTAATGTAAGCATCGTCGCGCAACTTGGTGAGGTAGGCGCGCAGAGCGGGCTGCAGCCTCTGGTAATAGAGGGCGTCCTGAATTTTGGGCAGGACGTCTTTCATGGGAGGAACGCCGGCCTGCTGATGGTCTTCGACCTTCAGGATGACGTAACCCTGCTTAGTGCGAATGACGTCGGTGACATCGCCGCTCTTCATGGCGAAGGTTTTGTCTTCGAGTTCCTTGGCCAGCTGTCCGCGCTTGAAAAGGCCGAGAGCGCCGCCGTCTGCGGCAGACGGCCCGTCAGAGAACTTCTTGGCGATATCTTCGAAGGCGGCGCCGTTGCGGATTTGCTTGAGAAGGTCGTTGGCCTTGGCCTCGGCCGCGGAAAGAGCGGCGGCCTGGGCTTCGGGATTGGCGGGAGTGGCAGGGTCCGAGGTTGCCGCAGGGACAGGCGTTGTTGCGGTCGCACCCGCCGCCGGGGGAGCAGCAGTCGCGGGCACTTTTGGAGCGACGAGGATTTCGCTGAGACGGACGAACTCGGGTTGCGCCATTTCGGCCTTATGCTCGTCGTAAAACTTCTGCTCATCATCTTTGTTCAGGCTGAGGTGGCTGCCCACTTCCTCGCCAATCACTTTCTGAGTGATGATCTGATTGCGCCGTGCCTGCTTGAAGTCCTCCCAGGAAACGCCCTGCTTGGTTGCTTCTTTTTCGAGGTCTTCGAGGCTCGCGAGCTTCATCTCCTTGCGCATCTGGTCGAGAGCCTTGATGAGGTCGGTGTCGCCGGTAATGCCGAGGTCCTTGCCCTTGTCGAGAAGGAGTTGCTGGTCGATGAGGTCTCGGAGAACGTCTTTTTCACGGTCGGCGAAGACCTTGTCGGCATCGTTGGGATCCTGCTGCTTGACTTCGTCCTTGAGCTGATCCTTGCTGCGCTCGAACTCGGAGCGAGTGATGATCTGGTTGTTGACGCGGGCGACGATCTCTTCCACGACGGTCTGTCCGACCGCGACGGCGGGCAGACATACCAAAGCAATGAGAGGCAGGCACAGTTTCTTCATAGAATTCAGTGGGTCCACCACGCTTCCTGGGCTTGCGGTCGAAGGGTGGGCTCGAGCCGATCAAGATATTTTACTACTTTGGAGCCGACCCGTGGCTCAACCTCTTTGGTTGGACGCCTGTCGGGGAGGGAAAGTTGGCCGCGGGGAGTTCAGGTGGTGCGGATTAAGGCGAGAGCCGTGCGATCGTCACAAAGGGGAGCATTCCCGCTGAAATCACCGACTTCATTCACAATCGAGGCGCAAAGTGCCTGCGCTGAGCCGGAGGGGGCAGCCTGAAGGAACGGTTTGACGCGCTCCAGGCCGAACTCCTCGTCGGACTTTACTTTGTGGCCGCACTCGATGACGCCGCGGGAAATCAGCAGCAGCGCCGCGCCTTTCTCAAGACCGACGGTGGGGGCATCAGCCGGTGCGTGAGAGAAGAGTCCCAGAGGCAGGCCGGTCGACTTCAGCTCCGATATGCTTTTGCCGTCGCGGAGAAGGCCCGCAGTATGTCCGGCATTGGTGTAACAGAGAGTGCCAAACTTCTCGTGGTAGCAGCCGATGAATGCGGGGCAGGAGTGAACTCCGTGGGAGGATTCGATGATCGCGCGATTGATGCGGTGGGAGAGTTCGGTCATGGCGTTGGACTCGTTGATGTCGGAACCGGCAAAGACCTGAGTGCCGACGCTGCGGAAAACAGTCTGCGCTTCAATGAGGATGCCACGGTTATCCTCACGGCGCCCGGCGATATCGAGAAGGCCGAATAGAACTCGCTCAGGGCTGACACGAACCGAGTCGTAGAAATCGCCGGCGACACGTTTGCCGGCGAAAACGGCTGCCATGTCGGCCCCCTCAATTTTGGGGAATACCGTGGGCACGGGCTCGGCCGGAGCCGGCGCGGCGGGACGGGATCGAAAGAAGGATCGCATGAAAAAGGCAGTCCTGAGCGAAGCTAGCACAGGAAGTGATAGTGGGCAAACGGAGCAGGATCAGGTGGGCTGGGGTCTGCCAGTTTGCCGGGTTGGTGACTAGTGAAGCAGTCGAACTGCGCTCGACCCACAGCCATGGGCAGCCGTCCGAACATTCACTGATCTATTCGCCGTATCGGTCGGCAAGATATTTTGCCAGGTCGGACTCGAACTGGCCGTAGTCGGAGTGGATGGTGGAGCGCAGTGCAGCTTCGGTGGAGCTGCCTTGACTGAGTAGTTGCAGGATGCGTTGAACATCGCTCATGCCGTAGGTGTCATTGATGTATGAGACCGCGGCCAGGGATTCGGCATAAGCGAGATAAGCGGCGTTGCCGGAGAGACTGGTGAAACTTCCTTCAAGAACGTTCAGCGGGATGTTGCGCTGCGCCTTGTAAATGAGCGAGAGCTGGTGTCCGTCGCCATTGAGACTTTTGGGCTCGAGGAATTGAGCGATGCCTTCGTGCAGCCAGGGCGGGCAGCGTCCACCGGAAAGCTGGTTGATAAAGGAGTGCGCGAGTTCATGCTTCAGAACATGCGCCAGTTCGGGCGTCATGGAACTCAGGCCGCTGACCGGGATGCGGAGTTTGCCATCATTGATGGCTCCGGCCCAGGTGGGGGCGCGGGTGACATCGAAGAAGGCTTGTTCGGTGTAGAGGGTGACGAGAATGCTGTCGCGGGGCGGGTTGCCGAGATCGCGGGAGAGATCGTCGTAATCGGATTCGAGCGCGGCGACGATCTGCGAGCGAAGAGCGTCGGAGGTTTGCTTACCCTCGTAGTGCAGCACGAAATGACTGCTTTCGTTTTGAGTGAAGTCGGACTCGGCTGACTGTTCGCGTTGAGCTTTCGCCAGGAACTGCTGCACGGTGGCATCGGGACGCAACTCCAAGGATCGCTTCCACGAGGCGACGGCATCTTTGGTGCGATCCGAGGCGAACTGAGCGTAGCCCAACATGGTGTAGGCATCGGGCGATTGAGAGTCGGAACGGACAGCGCGCTGAGCGTAAGGCAGCGCCTGGGCTGCGTTTCCGGTCCGGACGAGCAACGCGGCGTAATAGATAAGGATGGTGCAGTTCTCGGGCTGAAAGCGGAGGGCGCTCTCGAAATAGCGGCGCGCCTGGGCGATGTTGCCGTGATCGAATTCAAATTTTCCGGCGACGAAATCTGCAGTTGCGCTTAATTCAGAGTTGCCTTTGCCTTCCAGGCTGGAGAGCACGTCAGGATCGACCTTGCCTTCCTTGATGATCCTCGAGACCAGATCGCCTTCATTCGCGAGGCTATCCGGAGGTGTAAACGTAGGGAGATCGCCGACCTTGGCGGTTCCTGAGCCGGAATGAACTGGGATGCCCCCGGCATCTACGTGGTCGACGCTGGATTTGGGGATGGCGTAGGAGTCGTCGCCGATGTCGTATTCAAAGTGAGTGCCGTTTTCGCGAACGTGGTCGGCTACGATGGTGCGGCCATTCTTCAAATGGATGGTGTCAGCCCACGCTCCGCCAAGAGTCAGCATCCAAAGGAGTAGAAGCTGTCCTATAAAGAAGAAGGTAGTGACACGCAGACGCATTCAGGCGCATTCTAACAACCGACGACGGGCATTCCATGTGACGAAGGTACTACTCAAAGCGCGGCGCTTCGGGGGCAGAGCCGGCGTGAGTTGTCTGGCCTGTTTGTTGGCGACGGCGTATCTGACCGGTCAGAACCCACCACCAAACAAACCGGCCGAAGCTCTGTATTTGCAGCTGGGAGGGGTCGGGCTCGATCCGAGTCGCGTCTATAAGGTTCGCGGCGCATCGCTGGATCGGTCGGCGGTCCATATCTCGCTGGACGATGGGACTATTGCCTTCACGCAGGACGTGATGGGGCAAATCACCGGGGCCTTTTTCGAAGGCGATGGCGAGGTGCTGCTGAGCCCCCCGAGTGACGTTGAGCGGAAATCAATGAGTCTGTTTACTGGGATGGCAATCCTGGAAGAACGTTTTGCGACGGCATATTTCCGTTTCAATGACGATGCGGCGAACGAGATGCGGCCCGATCTGCGAGCGACGGATCAGAAGAAGGAGTTTGTCGAACGGTGGGACGTGACGGCGCGGAATCTGGCTCAAGAAGATGCCATGCGGCTGCTGGTGAGCTTCAGCCGCAGGCTTCCGTCGCAGGGGAAAGAGGTTGGAGCCGACCTTGAAGGAGGCGCGCCCGACCGATACTTTCACGCGAGACTGCAGGGAACGAAACTCGGTGTCTTTGATGTCGTCTTCGATTCGCTAGCCGGAGAACAGGTGGAAGCCGGGCAGGAAAAAACGGCTACGAATGGAGCGAGTTACTACGACGTGTGGACGTCTTTCAGGCCTGCCTCCGCGGCTAGCGCACATACAGACGCGAGCGGGGTGACGTTGACGGGCACGGACAGCTCGCGCGAAGACTGGGTGGCCGTGCGCAGCTATTCGATCACGACTGAGGTGCAGCCTCCGAAGAAGATCCATTCGACAGCGCGAGTGCGGCTTGATGTGAAGGCGGGAGGGGCGCGAGCGCTGTTGTTCGAGTTGTCGCGATTTCTGCAGATTGAAAGCGTGAAGTTGAACGGGCAAGCTGTCGAGTTCATTCACAATCCCGCGGTGGAAGGGACACAGCTTTCGCGCCGAGGGAACGACATTGTTGCGGTGATTCTTCCCGAGCCGGCGCGAGAAGGACAAAAGATCGACCTTGAATTCGTGTATGGCGGCGAAGTTCTGGCGGAGGCGGGCAGTGGACTGCTTTACGTAGGAGCGCGCGGAACCTGGTATCCGAACCGTGGGATGACGATGGCGGACTTCGATCTGGAGTTCGATTATCCGCAGGGCTGGACGCTAGTCGCAACGGGTAAATCGGCGCCGGTTTCGGCACGGGGCAGCGCGGCGAGGGCCAACGGAGAACAATCCGGGCGATGGGTGACCGAGCGGCCGATTCCATTGGCGGGATTCAATCTTGGGAAATACAAAATCGCAACGGCGAAGGCAGGGAATGTCACGGTGGAGACGTACGCTACCACGGGTGTGGAGAGGGATTTTCCGAATGCGCGAATCCAGGTGATCGATCCGGATCCGTCGAATCCGATACCGCGGGGACCGCAGGTGATCATGCCGAGCCGTCCTTCACCGGCGAAGAACGAAGTGACGGTCGGGGAAGCGGCGGCGCGGGCTATCCAATATTATGCGGAACGATTTGGGCCCTATCCCTATAGCCGGCTGGCACTGACGCAGTTGCCGGGTCGCGACAGCCAGGGCTGGCCCGGGCTGGTGTTTCTGTCGTCATACGCGTTTCTCAGTCAGGAGGACCGTGAGCAACTTCATTACGAGCCTTACCGCGTCCTGATGCAGGAGATGATTCCCGCGCACGAGACGGCCCATCAATGGTGGGGCGATCTCGTTATGTGGAGCTCCTACCGCGACCAGTGGTTTTCTGAAGGCCTGGCGAACTACTGCGCATTGATGATGCTGCAGGAGAAAAATCCCGGGGGCTTCCGGCAAATCATGGAGCAGTATCGACTCGACTTGGTGGAACAAAATAAAGATGGCCTGGCTCCGAAGGACGCGGGGCCGGTGACGCTGGGCGTGCGGCTGCTCTCTTCTCGATTTCCGGAAGGATATGAGGCGATCAGCTATGGTCGCGGAACATGGCTGTTCCACATGCTGCGGACAATGTTGAAAGATGCCGAGGTGCAACAAGGCGGACGCAAAGCGCAGAACAGCGCGGATGAGCCGTTTGTGCGGGCGTTGCGGAAAGTCCGGCAACGGTACGAAGGTAAATCGATCAGCACGCGTGAACTGATGGAGGTGTTCGCGGAGGATCTTCCGCCATCGTTGCGGTACGAAGGAAGGAAATCGCTCGACTGGTTTCTGGATGGATGGATCAACGGCACGGCGTTGCCTAAGCTGGAGCTGCGAGGAGTAAAGTTCACGCCAAAGGGCGCGGGGATGGCGGTCAGTGGAACGATTCTGCAGGAAGACGCTCCGAAAGATCTGGTGACGTCGGTGCCGGTGTATGCGGTTACTGCGGGGAAGCAGTCCGTGTTTCTGGGGCGCGTATTTGCGGACGGAGAGGAATCTTCGTTTCATCTGTCCGCTCCGGCGGGGACACACAAGATATTGCTTGACCCGAATGAAACGATTCTTACGAGTCCGAAGTGAGCTTAGGCTTCTGTGGGATTGACTTTTTCAAAAGCGACGAAAAAATCCTGAAACGCAAAGGTCGCCAAGGGCTCGCAAAGGTCGCTAAGAGGAGCCGCAGAACGCTGGAAACGGGGCGTGAGCTTTCCCTGAAATGCGTTTGTTCCGAATCGGCTTCCCGTTTGGTGGGCGATTCCCAAAACGGTCGTGAAGTAAAGTCATCTCGTGAGAACTTCCTTAGCTAAGTGCTGACCTTCCATCAACCTTCGTTTGCGCGCGTTGAGGACTGCGATGGCAACGCAAATGCTTTGAGCATGGACATGCGAGTCGAAGCGAATGTGAGTGACGCGAGACGCGGCCGAGGAGAAAGTTTTATGAGTGCAGAAACGGCGCAGCAGATGGCGGAAACAAGCGGAGCGTGGCTTTCCACGGATGAGGGGGTGCTGACTGGGAGTGAGACGATTCTGCTTGTCGAAGACGAGGCATTTGTACGGGAAGTGACTTGCGAAGTTCTGCGATCTGCTGGATACAAAGTCTTGACTGCGCGGAACGCAGTGGAAGGCGCACAGGCCTACGAATTCGAACGAGGCGCGGTTGATCTGCTTCTGACGGATGTGATCCTGCCGGG
>CAWCEA010000006.1:0-412155 GCA_963794455.1 uncultured Acidobacteriaceae bacterium
TCCGCTGGCTCCGCGGAAGGGAGGCCGTCCAAGAAGCCCGCATCGGATTTCCGGCAAGGGAGCCTTATTTCGGTTGCTTAGCAGTTCGAGAAAACCGGTGAACGTCCCGTCTGTATGAATGCATAAGTGAAATGAAGAAGGGTTCTCGAAGCGGCTACGATGCTGAGACCGACGAAGAAAGCGCCGGCTCAGAAAGCTCACTCGGAGAACCCTATGAACAATCTTCACTATATCGGATTCGACGTTCACAAAAAAGCCATCAGTTTCTGTGTCAAGACCGCTGCGGGCGAGATCGTGGAAGAAGGCAGCGTGCTGGCGCAACGCGAGGTTTTGCGGCGATGGGCCTCCGCCCGTCCGCAACCCTGGCGCGGAGCGATGGAAGCGACCCTGTTCAGCGCTTGGATCTACGACACGCTGAAACCCTACGGCGAGCAATTGGAGATGGCGCATCCGGCCAAAATGAAAGCCATCAGCGCGGGCAAGAAGAAGAGCGACACCATCGACGCGCGCACCATCGCCGACCTGGTGCGCTGCAATCTGTTACCGGCCTGCTATGTGGCTCCGCCACGGATTCGCGAACTTCGCCGCCTGCTGCGCTATCGCAGCCTGGTGGTGAGCGAAGCGGTACGCATGAAGAACAAGATGGCTGGTCTTCTGATGGAAACCGGCGCTCTCTATGTGAAGGAGAAGCTGCACCGCAAGAAATACTTCGCCAGTCTGCTGGAAGAACTCGAAGAAGTGCCGGAATCGGTGATCGATCTGCTGCGTTTGAGCCGGGGCGCTCTGGAGATGTTCGAGAACACGCAGAAGCGGTTGGTCCGCGAGTTACTCGCCGATCCCGAACTGGCGCGAACGCGTGGAACGGTTGATGACGATTCCAGCGGTGGGAGAAATTACAGCTCTAACCTGGGCCTTGGAGGTCGGCGATCCCCAGCGTTTTCCCTCCTGCTCCGATGCCATGAGTTACTGCGGACTGACCGCCGCCTTGAAGTCCTCGGCGGGCAAGCAGAAACGCGGTCCTATCTCGAAACAGCGCAACCACTGGTTGCAAACCACGCTGATCGAGGCCGCCAAGCTGGCCCCGCGATGGAATCCGCAACTGGCGGCGCTGCATGCCCGCGAGTTAGAGCGTGGGCATCGCAACCGCGCCACTCTGGCCGTGGCGCGCAAACTCGTCACCTATCTGCTGGCCGTCGACAAAAGCCGTCAGCCCTTCCAACTGCGCGTGCCTTTGGAAGAGCCAACCCAAAAAGCTGCCTGAGAAGGAAAAACTTTGAACTCAGCGGCGATCGACCGGCCGTTCCTCGCCAACTCGGGGACTGGGCAGAGGAGTCTCGACTCCCGATGCTCCTTACCGTCTGTATCGAGGCCGGCCGGACAACCCTAACTCATACTTCGTGGACCGGGCTCGCGCCCGTTTCCCGCAAATGGATGTCTGGCCAAGCTGCTGCTTTGGCCGCTCTAAACGATCGCTGGCTGTTCGCTAACTCAACCGCACCACCTTCGCTTCGAGACCCCACTCCTCTAAGTGCTGGGAGACCTCCGTCTCCTCTTGACTTTTACTTATCATGGATGTCCCCGTATTTTCTTCCCGTATTTTCGCCGTCCCCGTATTTTCGCACCGCAAGAAATACTTCGCCAGTCTGCTGGAAGAACTCGAAGAAGTGCCGGAATCGGTGATCGATCTGCTGCGTTTGAGCCGGGGCGCTCTGGAGATGTTCGAGAACACGCAGAAGCGGTTGGTCCGCGAGTTACTCGCCGATCCCGAACTGGCCGAACGCGTGGAACGGTTGATGACGATTCCAGCGGTCGGAGAAATTACCGCTCTCACCTGGGCCTTGGAGGTCGGCGATCCCCAGCGTTTTCCCTCCTGCTCCGATGCCATGAGTTACTGCGGACTGACCGCCGCCTTGAAGTCCTCGGCGGGCAAGCAGAAACGCGGTCCTATCTCGAAACAGCGCAACCACTGGCTGCAAACCACGCTGATCGAGGCCGCCAAGCTGGCCCCGCGATGGAATCCGCAACTGGCGGCGCTGCATGCCCGCGAGTTGGAGCGCGGACATCGCAACCGTGCCACTCTGGCCGTGGCGCGCAAACTCGTCACCTATCTGCTGGCCGTCGACAAAAGCCGTCAGCCCTTCCAACTGCGCGTGCCTTTGGAAGAGCCAACCCAAAAAGCTGCCTGAGAAGGAAAAACTTTGAACTCAGCGGCGATCGACCGGCCGTTCCTCGCCAACTCGGGGACTGGGCAGAGGAGTCTCGACTCCCGATGCTCCTTACCGTCTGTATCGAGGCCGGCCGGACAACCCTAACTCATACTTCGTGGACCGGGCTCGCGCCCGTTTCCCGCAAATGGATGTCTGGCCAAGCTGCTGCTTTGGCCGCTCTAAACGATCGCTGGCTGTTCGCTAACTCAACCGCACCACCTTCGCTTCGAGACCCCAATCCTCTAAGTGCTGGGAGACCTCCGTCTCCTCTTGACTTTTACTTATCATGGATGTCCCCGTATTTTCCGTATTTTCTCGACATCGTGTTTCCTTGCCGCCCCGAAACGCAACCGGCAGGTAGCGGTAGCGGCGGTCAGGATTACGCGGATACACCCCCGGAATTCACAGGTCTTTGTCGTCCGAAGAGGCACAGGGCCACGGTGATGGCGAGATGACGATCTGTCCGCCAAGAACAACTCCCAGTTCCACTGGAAGGGCGTTCTGGCGATATGCCTGTACCAGACAACAACCGCGCCTGGACCACCCGTAATCGGATGCATGATCGTGTAGCTGACGAAGACTACCCAGTACGCGATCAGCAACCAGATCAGGCCACGCCGCAGCAGTCGAAGAATCATCTTGAGAGAGTTCATTGTTGTGGTTCTGTCGTCGGCAGAATCGATCTCTGGAACACAGCCGCGTTGTGATGGAATGCACTGGCTAGTGGAGTAGCTGAGGGGGCCGGAAGTTGATCGATGTTTCCTCCAGGCACGCTCGGTGTCATTCCCGATGGTCAGTGATCGCGTTCCAGAGGATTTTCCCGAAGTCCCGATGATTGGATCATGGTTCATTACCCAAGTTCCTCCAACCTTGCTTGTCTAGCATAAACTTAGGGTTGCTGCTGGATGCGCCACCCTGCGCGGTTTCGAGGGTGGCAACCGCCGAAAAGAGCGGGCCAGCACCCCGAGCCGCTATTTCTCCGCCCCAGAGCCCCAGTTCAGAACCACCGACAACGGTGTCATCGCGGTTTTCGATTGTGTGTTGATCAGGAATCTTTGCCCGTCTTTGCTGACGTCATACGAGAACTGCTCCGAAGTCGCGACCATTTCATGAGGATTCGCCTGAAACAATTCGGCCGGCGCGCCTGCGTCAAAACTTGCCCCGGTCTTCACCGGAACAGCCATCATTCTGGCATCGGGTGAAAGGTAGAACAGCTCTCTGCCATCGCCACGCCACTTGGGCTCGTCGCCGCCCGCGGTCGAGACCTGCCATTTTCCATGCGCCTCCGGAAACGACGTCACATAAATCTCCCATCGTCCACTCTCACTCGACGAGTACGCGACCCATTTGCCGTCCGGAGAAAACTGGCCGTTCTTCAGAGTCGAAGTCGCTTTCAGAAACTGAGTTGCGTGGTGTTCCGGCATGGTCAAATACCACAAATCTGCGCCGCGCGTGTAAAGCACATATTTGCCATCGTGCGACCAGTCGTTTGGAAACTTGTCGGGCCCCTCCAGCGGAATTTCCTTTTCTTCCTGCGCTCCATTTGTGTCCTTCACGAACAATTCGAAGTCGTACACTCGGTTCGATGAAAACACCATGCGATTTCCATCTGGACTCCAGATCGGCACCGAGTCGATCGCCGAATCGAAGGTCAGGCGTTTCGCGCTCTGGGTACCGAGATCGTAGGTCCAGATGTCGGTATTCTGGCTCGCGGGATCTGTCGTGTCGGAAGCGACCGCCGTGTCATTCGGGGCCAGCGCGATATTTCCGTAATTCCCCGCCTTCACCCCGACTCCAAGTTGCTGGCCCTTCCGGTCAAACCACAGCAATTGCGATGCCCCGGTACCGCCGACTTTTTGTGCCACCAGCAAACCCGTATTCGAAGCGGAGAATGTTGCTTTGGAGATTCGCGGCGAGTACTGAACGTCAGTGAAGATTGGAATTGGCTCTCCCGCCAGCGCAAATGTCTCCGTATCGAAGTGTTGAGCAAAGAGAGTCTGGTCGCGATAGAAAAGCAAATATCCCGGCGCAACATACTCCACGTTCGCCTTCGTTTTGGTGATTGGACGTTTCTCGTTTGAACCAAGTGCTCCTACATAGATCGAACTGAGTTCTCTTCGACCAGACAAATGGATCGAAGAATACAAGTAATGGACTCCGTCGGGCAGGAACGCCGGCCAGCGATCGCTGTCCTCACTCAGGCTCCTGTTCGGAGTCGTAACCTGAGTTGGCGCGCCTCCCGACGCTGAAATTCGATAGATGCCAATCCCCAAGTGCCCGCTCGGCGTAAAGAGAATCACGCCGTCTTTATTCCACGTGCCGCCTCGACCGGTAGGCGCGTCGCACAGCGTCTGCACCGGCCCCCCGCCAAGATTCAGTGTCTTCAATTTTCCGTCGGCGAAGAAACCGATCGACCGTCCGTCAGCCGACCAGAAAGGAAAACTCACGCCTTCCGTATTCGCAAGCTTGGTCGCTTCCTGCGATCCCGGCTCGTAAGTCCAGATGGAGTCGCTCCGCTCCGACTCTCGATGACCCACAATCGCGACTGTATGCCCGTTGGGCGAGACAGCTACATCCCGCGCCGCGAAGGGGAGCGGCGCAGAAAAATATGTCGTATGTTCGACCGGCTTGGTGCTGCGCCACCAGATCGCTGCTGCGATCAAGGCGAGAGCAAGTGCGCCAGCGACCAACCACGCCAGCGACTGCGGCAAATTCCCCTTCTCGTCCGCCGGAGCCGCAACGTTCTCCTGCGTACCGCCCACAGCAATCCACTTCAGCTGCAGCCCGACGTCGTGTGCGCTCTGGAAGCGGTCATCCGGATTCTTCGCCAGGCAAGTCGCGACCACATGCTCGAACGCCGGCGGCGTTACCGGTTGCAACCTCGACATCGGCTCGGGATCCTTTTCCAGGATCGCGCTGGCTACGCTGATCTGGCTCTTGCCTTCGAACGGCCGCGTGCCCGTCGTCATTTCGTAGAGCACCGCGCCCAGCGCGAACAGGTCCGATCGCTCGTCGGCGTCTTTGCCCTCAATCTGCTCCGGCGACATGTACTGGATCGTGCCGATGATCGCCCCTGCCGTCGTCAGCGGCGACATCGGACTCGCTCCACTCATCGTCCTCGCCGCCGAGAGAAGAGGCGCGCTCGAGGTCCCACCTATCCCCGCACTCATCGCCTTGGCCAGCCCGAAGTCCATGAGCTTGGCTCCGCTCTTGGTCAACATGATGTTGCCGGGCTTCAGATCGCGGTGAACGATTCCCGCGCGGTGCGCCGCCTCCAGCGCTGCAGTAACGTCGATCGCAATCTTCAGCGCCTCTTTTAGCGGAAGCGGACCTTTCTTTAGCCGCTCCGCGAGCGTCTCCCCCTCCAGGAACTCCATCACCAGGAAGTCGACGCCGTCCTGATGCCCCAGGTCATACAGTGTGCAAATGCGCGGATGGTTCAACGAAGAAATTGCGCGAGCTTCGCGTTCGAATCGTTCTTTCAGCGCGGGATCGGAAGAAAGATGCTGCGCCAGTACTTTGATGGCCACGTCCCGCCCCAGCCGCGAATCGCGAGCGCGATACACTTCCCCCATCCCACCTGCGCCAAGCGGCGAAAGGATTTCGTATGGGCCAAGCTTGTTGCCAGCGGTAAGGGCCATCGGTGCGCGCAATTATAGCCCCCGCCAGAAGCGACGCAGACAGAAGTACTTTCGACGAAGTATTCGGGCTCGGGACCTACGACTCGCAACTCGGGACTCGCGACTCAGTCCCAGTTCTCCACAGGCGGTTGTGACATCTGTCACAGATTTTGTTCTTGCAATAAGACTAGGCTGACCTGTTTCCGGGCCGGTAACCCTCCGAGCAGACGTTACATCCTGAGGTCTCCCCATGTTTGGGAGAAGTTGCTGTTGTCTGCTCATATTCTGTTGTTTGGTCGTGCCGCCTCCTTTTCTGTGCGGCCAGTCCGACCGCTCCAGTTCCGGATCGGATCTATCGCTCGCGCTTCCGCGTGTGATCGAGTCTCTTGATCGCGATCAGACCGCAACGGCACCGGTCTCGGGCCTGCGCCGCCGATCGCCGATCGCCCCTGTCTTCCCGCAGCTCACGAGCGCAGCTGGAACCATCTTCATGGGCACGGTCACGGCTATCGCGCGGCATCCGGCTTCGGCCGGACAGTCCGTCGAAACGGTGGCCATCACGTTCCACGTCGAGCGGGCGATTCTTGGCGCAACACCGGGTGAGGACTTAACCGTTACGCAATGGATCGGCCTGTGGTCGGCCGGTCAGCGCTATCGCGTCGGCGAACGTCTGCTGCTCTGTCTGTATCCCCCGAGCAAACTCGGTCTCACCAGTTCGGTCGCCGGGCCACTTGGGCGCTTCAATGTTGATCCTATGGGCCGTGTCTTGTTGTCGGCACAACATCTTTCTGCTTTCCGAGCGGATCCCGTCCTGGGTGGGAAATCGCGCGTACGTTTCAGCGATTTCGCCTTGGCGGTGCGGCGGACCAGGGGGGAGGAGTGAGCGCAATGATGTCCACAAGGGAAATGACCATGAAAACCAACCTGGCATTTACCAGTCGCTCATTCCTCCTCAGGCTGGCTGTCGCAGCAATGATCGTCCTGCTTTTCGCTCTGCTCTCGCGAGCCGGCGGTCCTAAATGCGTTGCCGGGACCAGTTGGTTTGATCCCACGATGACCGGGCAGGCTCTCACCTGGTCGCCGGGCGTCGTCACCTATTACACCGATCAAGGCGACTTAAGCCCGATCTTGCCTAACGCTTCGGCCAATGCTCTCGTCGCCGACGCTTTCAGCCAATGGACATCGGTTCCGACGTCCGCGCTTACAGCCGCCAGCGGCGGCCAGCTCGCCGAAGAGGTGAATGGCACCAACGTTACCGTGAACTCCGACGGAACCATCTCTGTCCCAGCCGACATTCAGTCAACCGCAACGGGCACACCCATCGGCATCGTCTATGACTACGACGGCTCCGTCACCAATGCACTGCTGGGCAGCGGCGCCGGTGATCCCAGCCAGTGTTTCTCCAACGCAGCGTTCGGTGGGAATGACAACTATGGATCGCTCGCGACCTACCAGCATGGGCTGATCGTGATCAACGGGCAGTGCTCCCAGAAGTCGTCGCAACTCGCCGACGTCGAGTACCGTCTGGTGCGTGTCATCGGAACCGTACTCGGCCTCGGATGGTCGCAAGTAAACGCCAATGTGATCACGGGTAATCCGGCTGCAACCGCCGATGATTACGCGGGATTCCCGGTGATGCATTACATCGACCCGCCGCTTTGCGCGCCGATCACGAACTGCTACTCCGCGCCGTATCAGCCCAAGATGGATGACGCCGCAGCCATCTCGCGCCTCTATCCCGTCACCGCGCAGAATCAATCGAACTTTCCCGGCAAGCAGGTCTTCGCTTCGGTCACGGGACGCATCCACGGCTCGGTGTGGTTTACCGATCGCTCGGGCAATCGCACGCAGCCGATGCAGGGAGTGAACGTCGTTGCCCGCTGGATCGATCCCACGACGCATCTGCCCTCTCGCCGGTATGCGGCATCATCGGTCTCGGGATTCTTGTTCAGCGGAAACGCCGGCAATCCCATCACCGGCTTCAACGATTCGTTGGGAGATCCTTACGGCGAATGGGGCTCGACGACTTCAAGCGTCGAAGGCTTCTTCGATCTTGCCGGATTGCAATTGCCGAACGGAGGCACGGCCCAGTATCAGCTGAGCGTGGAGCCGCTCGATCCGATCTGGTCGGTTGGCGTGGGTCCGTATGCGCCATGGCTGGTCGCGCCATCCGGGAGCGCGCAACCGATTGTCGTAACGGTCGCCGCAGGTCAGGACGTGCAGCAGGACATTCTCATGTCGGGCAGCGCTCAACCGATGCAGCAATGGGCGTCAGAAAGCTGGACCTCACCCGCTCAAATTCCTGCAGCTGGTCAATGGATGGGAACGCTCGGCAGCTACGGCAACGTTGCCTATTTCACGCTGCCCGCTCAGTCGAATCGAACGCTGTCGGTGGCAGTCATGGCACTCGATGAGTTGGGCAACGCCAGCGTCGCTAAGTTCCAGCCGGTGATTGGATTGTGGGCCGCCTCGGATGCGCAGGGCAGCACTCCTCCGGCGTTCACGCCGTCTCCATTCAATACGATGATGTTCGGCCTGACGCGGCTCGACGCGCAAGTCACTTCGTCCACCAACTTCCGGATTGCGATCTCAGACTTGCGCGGCGATGGACGTCCCGACTATCGCTACCAGGCGCGCCTGCTCTACGCCGACTCGATCTCCCCACCGCGGGTTGGCGTGAGCGGCGGTGTGGTCGCGGTGCAAGGCACCGGTTTCGCTCCAGGACTAACGGCTACGATCGGAAGCACGCCGGCAACTTCGCTCGCCGTAAATAGTGGTCAGATGATGCTCGCCGTGCCCGCGCAAGGCGACGGCACGCAGAACATCACGGTCACCGATCCGGTAACTGGTGCATCGAGCACCATGACGAACGCATTCACCTACGGAGCGGCGGCCAGCGACAACATCGTCCTGATCGGTCGAGGACTCAATCCTCCCACTGCGGTGGGCACGACGGCGCCGAGCGCGATGATTGTGCGAGTGCTCGCATCAGACGGCGTCACCCCGGTCGGCGGCGCGACGATCGGATGGAGCGCAGGCAACAGCCTGCAACTCTCGGCTTGCGGCGGAGCTTCCTCGTGCACCGTCACGTCAGACCAGAGCGGAACCGCGGTCGCGTGGCTGACGCCGGCTGCGGTCGGCACTTCGACCATTACCGCGACACTTGCGCCGGGCAGTTACACTCCAGCCAAGTCAGTGGGCGCGACCCTGAGTGCAACCGAGTCGGCGTCCGATATCGGCATACTCACACCGTATCTGTGGATCGGGCAAGGCGCGACCGTCAACGCTCCGCTCACGGCGCGGCTGTTGAGCAACGGCGCGCCACGAAGCGGCGGAACTGTGAACTTCACCGTGGTGAGTGGCGCGGGCACGCTGAGCGCGGCCAGCGCTCAGACCAACACCACCGGATACGCCACTGTCACGCTCTCGATGAAACAACTCGCGGCGGGTGTGCAGGTGAGCGCCTGTATTGCTCCCGGAAACGCTCCTTGCCAGATGTTCTATGTGAACCCGGTGCCGCTGTCGCAACTGAACCTGCAATCGGTGGCGGGGGCGGGACAGGTGTCTACGGGCGCGGCCTTTCAGCCGGTCATCGTGCGCGTCACGGACTCGTCGTCGCCGCCGAATCCCGTGCTCGCCGCGGTAGTTGCGTTTCAGACCACTGTGCTGCGGCCCGGAGGCTCGCCTCCTGGTGGAGGAGGCGGTGAGACGAACCCGGGCAATCCTGCTATGCCGGTGATCCTGAGCGTGAGCCAGAGCAGCGCGACGACTGATGTGAACGGCCTCGCCAGCATCGTTCCTTCGAGTGGAGGCTTCGGTGCACCGGTGGAAGTTAATGTGTTGGTCACGGCTGGGACCAATGCGCTACTCGACTATCCGCTCGAGGTGATGCTCGCCTCTGGCGGCGGGAGTGTTGCTTCGCCGTTGAGTCCGAGGGCAACGATGCCACGTGCAACGACGAGTACGCGGGCGATCGAGGTGGCTCCGATTCGAGCAACGGGAGCGCCGCCGCGATACTTGCGGGACGCGGCGCTGTGCTACTGACCGGCGTTGGATCACCGATCGCGGGATACAGCCTGGTTAGAGACGTTGCTTGCAACGTCTTTGCTCAGCGACACCTGTGATGCGGGCAGGACGTAGCAAGCTTGCTAGCTCTCTACGGGCTTCGCGTCACGACGCGGTCGACTTCTTCGTCCACCACTTCCTTGTCCATTTCTACTTCTTGGTCCACTGATCGACCCAGTCGTTCACTGTCTTGTACCAGAGCTGCGAGTTTTGCGGCTTCTGCACCCAGTGGCCTTCGTCTGGGAAGTAGAGCATCTTCGACGGGACACCTTCCATCTGCAGCGTGGTGAAAAGCTGGAAGCCTTCGCTCACGTCGAGGCGGTAGTCGCGCTGGCCGTGGATAACCAGCGTCGGGGTCTTGAAATTTTTGGCGTACTGGTGCGGCGACCACTTCTCATAGCTCGCGCGGTTGTCGTAGGGCGTGCCTTTGAACTCCCAGTCGTTGAACCAGAGTTCTTCGGTCGTGCCCCAGGCCGACTCGGCGTTGAACATGCCGTCGTGCGTCACGATGCACTTGAAGCGGTCGGTGTGGCCGAGGATCCAGTTGGCCATGTATCCGCCGTAGCTGGCGCCCAGCGCGCACTCCCGGTTTTTGTCGATGAACGGATAAGTCTTCTCCGCGTAGTCGAGGCCCTTCATCAGGTCTTCAAACGGAGCGCCGCCCCAGTCGCCGTTGATGGCGTCGATGAACTTCTGCCCGTATCCGGTCGAGCCGTGGAAGTTGATCATGATGACGACGTAGCCGCTGGCCGTCGCAGAAGTTGGTGCCGCGAACAGTTCGGGATTCCAGCGATACGACCAGTCATCTCCCCAAGCGCCTTGCGGGCCGCCGTGAATCAGGAACTTCACGGGGTACTTCTTCGAGGCATCGAAATTTGGCGGCTTGACGAGAAAGCCTTCGACCTTGTCGCCGAGCGCGCCGATGAACCAAAAGGACTCGAGTGGTGACATGGCGACTTCTGAAAGGAGAGCATCGTTCAGATGTGTCAAGGCAAGCGCGGTCAGGGTGCCTAACTTTTGCTCCGGATGGGAAGGTGTTCTTTCCTTCTGCGATGACGGCCGGGACTTTCTTGGGGGAGCGCTCGTTGGCATTTGCCAGATCTCGGTTGGGGCGCGAAGCGACATTCTCGTAAACAACAATGCCTTCCCGTCAGGCGTTACGATGGGATCATCGTTGTATCCACGAACTACTGGCATGCGGTCACCGATCTCTTTCATCCCCGCAGCTTGATCAGCAACCCCGCTGGGCAGAGGAATCGGGCCCCATGGATGGTTGATCTCGATGCTGTAAACAGGAGCTTCTCCCTCGTCCTCCGCCGTGAAATAGATCGATTGGGAATCCGGGTGCCAGGCGAAAGTTCCAACCCACTTGAATTCGGCGGGCGTCAGATCAGTCTTCTCGCCTGTCTTGCGGTCGTAGAGCATGAGGCGGAAGCGGTCGCTCTCGTATCCGGGACGCTGCTGGGCGCGGTAGGCGATGTAGCGGCCATCGGGCGAATAGAGCGGCGACGTGTCGCTGGCGGGATTTTCGACGGTGATGTTCTTGGTCTTGGCCAATACGTCCGCCGGCGTGGCGTTCGCCATCCAAATCACCGGAACTATCCACAGATCGTTGTTGGTCGATGCGGCTGGATTCTTGTCGTGATTCGAGGCGTAGCAAATCTCTTTTCCGTCGGGTGAGAAAGCGTAGTCGTCCTGTCCGCCAAGCGAGAACACGGGAGCGTCATAGTCGCCGGGCGTGAGGTCGATATCGACAGGTTCAACCCGAAGATTCTGTGCCACTGTATCTTCTTGGAACAAACGCACGAAGATGTGGCTGCGCTTTCCCTCTTTGTAAGCATTCCAGTGCCGATACAACAGATGATCAAAGATGAGCGCCTTCACCCTTGACTGTTCGACGTCCTTCAGCTTCTTCGCGTTACATGCGGCCTCCGCCTCCGGCGCCCCATCACATTGCGGATACACATCCGACGTGAACAGAATGGTCCTCCCATCCGATGACCACAGTTCCCCGCCGGCTTCGGTCGCGATTGAAGTAAATTTACGTACTGCGTTCACGGTCCCGGATTGCGAGTCGAATTCTGCAATCCACACCTGTGAGCCACCTTCCTTATTCGACAGAAAAGCAAATCGCTTGCCGTCAGGCGACCAGCGGGGGCGGTCGGCGTCTTGGTCGGCGATGAGTTCGCGTTCTGCGCTGCCCACGTCTCGCAAATTCGGCGAGACGTGGGGCATCCCACCTTTCTGGTCACTACTGTTTTCTTCACCAACTTTGCCTTTTCCGTCGGTTCCCATCAACGGGACGATCCAGATGTGGGGGGTCTTCGTGTTTGCGGCGAGATCGACGTCGACGACACTGAAGAGGACCCACTTGCCGTCGGGTGAAACCTGCGGATCGCCGACGCGCTTGAGCTTCATCATGTCGTCGAAGGTGAAGGGATGCTTGGCCTGGGCGTGCGCCAAAGCGGCGACGATGAGTATGGCGGCGGCGAAAAGCAGGTTCCTCACCCGCGCTTTGCGCGGGTTCGGAATGACAGGGATGGAATTGTGCGGAATGACCGGGATGGAACTGGATGCAATGACAGGGATGGAACTGTGCGGAATGACATGGATGAAACGAAGAAGACGGCGCATGAGGCCTCCGGAAAAATCCAGGCTCGTCGTAGGAACGGATGAGTTTAGCAGGAGGGACTCACGGCTTCTAGCGAACTGCATTTCGCTTGGTTATGCGTTTGAGTGGTCATACCACAGGTTTTTTTATTGAGATCGGTCAAATTCCTTGTTTTCTTTGAGTTACGCCGAATGGATCCCGGTCTTTCCGCGCAAAATATTGATTCGATGTGGGTTATAGGCAAAATCTTGCGGAATAAGGAGTTAGCGGGGCCAGGGTTGAGGCGGACGGCGCCGACTACGTTCAACACTCGTTGTGCAGTGGTCGCGCGCATGGTTCCAGTTTGAACTTTCTGCAGCCTCGGTCAAGGTTGTTCGTCACAAAATTGGGGTTTTTTATTGTGCAGAGCTGTGGAAAACGTTTCGTCCGGGGCGAGCGGCAGAATCGAGGAGTGTAGCGAGGGACAGCTAGACTCGCGCCACTCTCAATCGTTGTCATCCTGAGGCTTGCGTTTTTTGCAGGCCGAAGGACCTATGCAAGCGCTGGCAGCATCGGCGCTTCGGGCGGGGTGCATAGATCCTTGGGCGGGCAAAAGCGCCCGCCTCAGGATGATAATGCTTTGGATTTTGCACACATGCATGTTCATTCGTCACAGACTTTGCTTCCGTCTCAGCGCGACAATCACGGCGATATGCGTGAATCGAAGACGTATTTCGTCTACATCATGTCGAATCGCTCGAAGACTCTTTACACCGGCGTGACGAACAATCTGATCCGCAGGGTGCGCGAGCACAAGCTTGGGATTGGTTCAGTCTTCGCCGCGAAATACAAGCTCGACCGACTCGTTTACTTCGAGCGCTTCGAGGATGTTCATCGTGCGATTGGGCGCGAGAAGGAAATCAAAGGCTGGTTGCGAATCAAGAAAATTGCGCTGATCGTTTCGGCCAATCCGGCATGGAGAGACTTAAGCTTGGAATGGTACGAGCGGCACGCGTTTCAACCGGAAGATGCCTCAGAGCCGACGCATCCCCTAAAATTGTCATCCTGAGGTCTGCGTTCTTTGCAGGCCGAAGGACCTATGCAAGCGCGGCAGCATCGGGACTTCCGGCGGATGCATAGGTCCTTCGTCGGGCAAGAAACGCCCGCCTCAGGATGACATGCCGATATTGAGATCGTGGCGGAAGGGGGAGTCGCGGCAACCTCTTGCACATACTGGCATCCAAGTAAGTGGCAGAACTGCAGCGTCCTCCCCTTCAGCCTCACTGAGCGGAGAGGGGTTGAAGGGGAAGGTCGCCGCGGTGCTTGTGATTTTGGCAGAGACGCTTGGTCGTAAGGACGAGGCTCTTCTCTTTTTCGTGGCTCTCTGCGGCATACGACAGCATTTGTCCTGATTCGATAAACTAGACAATATGAGATTGGTTCCCCGTCGTCTTCTTCTTTGCCTGGCGCTGCTGGCCTGCGGGCTGGCGACTTTGCCAGCGTGGGCCCAAGAGGGTCCGCTCGACACCGCGCTGCCAAAAGACATTGCTCCCGACGAGATCATCAAGCGTTTCACCGCCAAAGAAACGGAGTTCGCCAAAGCGCGCGACCAGTACACCTACCGGCAGGACGTCAAAGTGGAGAATGTCGACGGCGACACGATCACCGGCGAGTATCACGAAGTCTTCGACGTACTCTTCGACGACAAAGGCAAGCGCATGGAGAATGTCGTCTTCGCGCCGCAGTCTACTCTCGACGCAAGCGGCCTCTCCATGTGATCAGGGTGATTTTGAGGACATACGGCATCGGCTGCCCTTTGTGCTGACCGACGAGGACGTTCAGGAGTACAACATTTTGTACGTGGGCCAGCAGCAGGAAGATGAGCTTCATTGCTATGTCTTCGACATTGCGCCCAAGAAAATTGAAGGCAAGAAGCGCTACTTCCAGGGACGCATCTGGGTCGACGACCATGATCTTCAGATTGTGAAGACGTACGGCAAAACCGTGCCCGACATTACCTCGTCGAAGCGAGGAAAAGAAGAGAATCTATATCCCCAAGTTCACCACCTGGCGGCAGCAGATCGACGGCCAATATTGGTTTCCGGTCTTTACGCGCGCCGACGACGAACTCCACTTCAATACCGGCGACATTCACATCCGCGAGATCGTGAAGTACGAAGACTACAAACGGTTCGGCGCGAATTCCAAGATTTTGTTCGAAGGCAAGCAAGTGCCCAACGCCGAGAAGAAACCGGATCAGAAGAAGCCTGACGACACGCAGCCGCCGCCGAAGTAGCGGCTAGTGATTAGTGGCTAGTGATCAGTGATTAGTGATTAGTGGCTAGTGATTACTGGTCAGTCTAGGTTTTTCAGGCCCATACAAATTCATTTCGCTGCTAGATCGATTCGGATGTTGCAGCGCCTCGGTACGCGTCCGCGGCACTCGAGGGAAACTTCTCCATCCTGCGGGGATCGATTGTCCGAAGGCCAACGCGTGTTCGTCACCATTTGCGAACGGCTTAATAAAACAGGTACTTGCGCCACTTGTCGTCGCTGCGGCCCATCAGGCGCATGATGTGGCGGCTGGTGTGAAGGTTGAAGGCGCGGGGCTCGCGCATCAGCTTCATGCCGGCTTCGACGGGGGTCTGGTTGCCCTTGCGGCGGTTGCAGGCGTGGCAGCAGGCGACAAGGTTCTCCCAAGTGGACGAACCTCCGCGGGAGCGCGGGATGACGTGGTCGAGCGTCAGTTCGCTTGAGGGTAATACCGTGCTGCAGTACTGACAGCTGTTGCGGTCGCGCAGCAGGATGTTCTTGCGCGAGAGCGCGCGGCTCTGGTGCGGGATGCGGCGGTACTCGAGCAGCCGGATGACCGAGGGCAGGCGCATCGCAACGCGGGCTGAGTGGAGGAAGTGTCCGTTCTCCTCCTCAGTCATGGCCACGCCCTTGAGGACGAGTACGAGGGCGCGGCGCGCGGCGCAGACGTTGATGGGCTCGTAGGACGCGTTGAGCACGAGGACGGGCGCAAGCAGAGCATGGCCATCACCTGGGCGGTGCTCGGCGACAGCGGGCGAGAAGACGCCGGCGGCGATCCGGGATGTTGGTGCTCCGTCGTGTTCCATCCTGGGTGACATAGTCTTTGCTCGTTCCCTGCGACTGGGGCTAAAGCCCCTGATCTGTCGATCTCTTTACGCGGCGCTAAAGCGCCGCTCTTCCACAGCTGTGCACGCTTTCATTCTGCGCCGATCTTCCCGCTCTGCTGCCGGCCCCGATTGCTCCGTTCTTCGTTGCACGCTTTCACGCTGCGCAGCATTTCCTCACTCGCCTACACTGCTGTCCGAGTTGGCTCGGGGACTTCGTCGGCCGCGAGTTCCTCGACTTCGATCTCAGCGTACTTAGATGCCAGTTTCAGCGTGCGGGCTACTGTCGCGACCCATACCTGGGCAGCTCCCGCGCGGCGCAGCACGCGCGCGCATTCCGACGCCGTGGTGCCGGTGGTATAGACATCATCCACGAGCAGGACTTCGCGGCCAGTGACTTCTGCGGCACGAGTGACGGCGAAGGCTCCTCGCAAGTTTTCGCGGCGCTGGTGGCTGGTCAGGCCGATCTGCGAATGCGTGTCGCGCTTGCGCTGCAAGATATCGGTGGCCAAGTGAAGACGGTCGCGCACGGGATATGTTTTCACGGCGGCTCTGGCAATCAGCTCCGCCTGGTTGAAGCCGCGCTGGCGACGCCGGGTCTTGAAGAGCGGCACGGGAATCACCATGACCGTATCCTGCTCGAAGGCGGGCTCGAGGGAGGCGATCACCTCGGCCAACATGCGTCCCAAGACGCTGGCCGCGGGACGCACGCCGTTGTACTTCAGCAGATGAACCAGTTCGCGCAAGCCGCCATCGTAGCTGCCGTAGGCGACTGCCCTCTCAAACGGACGTTCGATGCGGCGGCAAACCGGGCACCGGCGCAGCCCGTCGGGATCGGTCAGAGCATAAGTAGAGAGCACGCGCTCTCCGCAGACCGAGCACACTCTGCCGAGAACCGGATGGATCCGCGCGAGGCAGTCGAGGCAGACGGGCAGACGCGAGATGTTCAGCAGCGGCTCGCCACAAATGCGGCAATCGGAGGGAAACAGAACTGAGAAGAGACTCTCGGCTGCCCTGCCGGCGAAACCTAGTGTGGGGAAGAAAGTCTTGCGGGGAGCAAGTTCTGGGGCGGTCTGTGGGGCGGTCTCGGGAAGATTCTCCGGTTCCGGAACAATAGGAATCCCCGCTACTGCAATACTGGCCGGTGTGGCCCGGATTCGGTCCTCGCTACTGCTGAAGACGGCCTCCTCGTACGTCCACGGTCGTGATGTCGCCGTGGCATCTCTGCTACTTGCGGCGCGACACTGCCGCCTGACGATGCCGCCATCTACCGCGGCACCACTCTCGCAGTATAGCGGCGATTACCGCCGCTAAGCAACGTTGCGATTGGACGCAGCCGGCGGCTTGCCCGGCATGATCCGAGTCGTATCGGACAATCGATTGCGTACCGGGGTGAAGATGAGCCGGTAATCGCGGCGAAAGCATTCCCCGCAGCGCACGGGCTGCAACAGTAATAGTGGAAGCAAATAACGTTCGGTGAAAGTACGGCGGCGCGAACGGAATCCGGTCTCGCTGCCGCAGTCGTGACAACGGTACGGCGGAATCAAGGACCGGTCGGGGGAGCTACTCATATACTGCACCTCAACGATAACGAACTACGAAGGGGCGAAAGGGACCGATTAGGGTCATTTTACACCCGGGAGGGTGCGGACGGGGACTTCGGGGCGCGGGCTGCGGGCCTCGGCGGGCCAGGTCCGAGGTCTTGGGTCTGAGGTCTTGGTCTGAGGTCTTAGGTCTTGGGGTCTTGTACGCGCGGACTGCGATCTTGCGGGACGGCACTTGTGCTCGTCGACGTTGCCGCAGAAATGCCTTCATGCAGCGAGGTGTGAAACGGCGGTGGTGGGGTCCTTCGACTGCGCAACAACGGTTCGCTTCGCTCACCGACGTGCTACGTCTCAGGATGACAGGGCATTGGGGGCATTACGTGCTAACCTTCCGGCGCTGCGAACGGCACTGGAGATCTGGCGCGACGCAAGCGGTTTCACGGGGCGGGCTCGCAGGGGCACACGTTGTGAGTGAGCCGGCGATGAGGCTGATTGCGGAGCGGGGTGGGAGGAGATGAACGTCGACTGATAGTGTCGAGCTTCGCTCAACCGGACCGCCGAAGGCCGCTGTCTCCAGACATAGAAACCACATGTGACGCATAACCCCATGTGCGCTCCGCAAAAGTGCGCTCCGCACTTGTCATGCGGGGTGGCCGCATGCTAACGTGCGCCGTTCCAGTGTTTTGAATCAGATCGAGAAGGCAACGCAGATACTATCGCTTCCATCTACGTCCTAAAAGGATTCCGCCTATGAGTAGTCCAGTGGTCTCTGAGCCTCCCAAGAAGCACACACCTTACGTTCCCGAAACGATGGAGATGAAGGAGTTCACCTTCCGCGCGGTGCTGATCGGATTGTTCCTGACGGCAGTGCTTGGATCGGCGAACGCTTATCTGGGACTAAAGGCCGGGATGACGATTGCGGCGACGTATCCCGCAGCGGTCATTGGCATGGCGCTGCTGCGGCTGCTGAAGGGTTCGCTGCTGGAAGAAAACATCGCGCGAACGGTGGGATCGATTGGCGAGTCAGTAGCGGCGGGCGCGGTGTTCACGATTCCGGCGTTCGTGATGGCCGACCTGTGGCCTGGGCTCTCGGGGCATTACTGGCAATCGGTGGCGCTGATGGTCATCGGCGGCACGCTGGGAATCTTGTTCGTGACACTGCTACGGCGTGTCATGGTCGAAGATCCCGAACTGCCCTACCCGGAATCAGTGGCTGCATCGCAGATCCACAAGGCGGGACAGCAGGGAGCGACTGCGGCGAAGATTCTCTTCGCGAACATGGGATTCGGCGGGTTCATGTATCTGCTGGGAGCGGTCAACGTTTTTCCTGCCAGCAATACATTTCCGGTCCGGATCAGCGAATTAGGCAAGAAGCTGTTACTGCGCACGGGCACCAATCCGAATGTGACTACGACGATCACCGGCGGGACCACCTTATTCACCGGCCCGGACGTCAGCCCTGCGTACCTTGGCGTCGGTTACATCATTGGACCCCGGCTGGCAGCGCTGAACTTTGCCGGTGGACTGCTCGCCTGGGGACTGCTCGTCCCGCTGCTGACTTTCACACTCGGACCTTACATTCAGGCCGCTCAGCCTGCCGGGAAAACCCTCTCATGGGCGCTGCTGTCGGGAGCGATCTATTACTCGATTGTCCGTCCAATTGCCGTTGGCGGCATGTTGGTGGGAGCGACCTACACTCTCTTCAAGATGCGTAAGCAGCTTGCCGTCGGCATGGGCCGGGCCGTGTCCGACTTGAAGAAGTCGGCAGCGGCGCATGCGGCGACGAACCGCACTGAGCGCGATCTTCCCTCGAAAGCAATCTTCGCTGGTGTCGCACTCGTGTTCATTGCGATGGTCGTCCTCTACTACTACTTCATCAGTGGCGCGGGTACGTTGAGTGCTTCGAAGGTGCTTTCGGGATCTCTGGTTGCGGCAGGGGTAATGATCATCGTCGGATTCTTCTTCGCAGCCGTTTCTGGCAACCTGGTTGGACTGATCGGCTCGTCGAATAATCCGGTGTCGGGGCTGACGCTCTGCACTCTTGTGATCGCCGCGCTGCTGATGGTCGCTCTCGGAGTTCAGGGAACCGGCGGAGTGGCCGCCGTGCTGGGCGTGGCTGCAGTCGTCTGCGTATCTTCAGCAGTCGCCGGAGAAATGTTGCAGGATCTGAAAGTTGGCCACATCCTGGGCGGAACTCCTGCCAAGATGCAGATTGGTGATTTGTTCGGCATCGTCGTTGCGTCGCTTGTGCTCTTCTTCCCGCTCGCTTATCTCGACAAGGCTTATCACTTCGGAAGCAATGCGCTTCCTGCTCCGCAGGCGGGCCTGATGGCGATGCTTTCCAAAGGCATCGTCGGAGGCGACATGGCATGGCCGCTGGTTGTGGTTGGCATTCTGCTCGGCATCTCGATGATCATGATCGAAGTGAAGAGCGTGATGCTGTTCTCGGTGGGAATGTACCTGCCGCTGGGGACGACGTTCGCGATTTTCGTAGGCGGCGTGATTCGGTGGATCACTGACATGCTGCGCGACCGCCGCGGTTACAACGACGCGCAGAAGGCGCGGGTGGAGAACGCGGGCGTGTTGACCGCTTCGGGCTTGATCGCAGGCGAAGCATTGTGTGGCCTGGTAATTGCCGGGCTCGTGGGTTCAGGGAAGGACGTCACGCTGGTGCACTGGACGCCTTCGATCTGGATGGCCGTGGCCGCCCTGGTTGTGTTGGTGCTGGTCATGATTCGGGTGCCACTCGCCAATGCGGGCAGCCCTGACGAACCCGCGCCGCCGACGGCGATCATGTAACGTGCATGTGCGCGGCGTGAGCGGGAGCCGAGCAGCGGCATCCGGACGAAGCGAGGGATCTGGTTTTGTAAGCGCGAAGGACACGAGGGAACACGAAGGAAATCTTGGGAACCTTCGTGCAACTTCGTGTCCTTTGTGGTTTAGGGTGTTTGCATGTCGATTGCGGAAAACATTGCGGTGGTGCGGGAGCAGATGGCGTGCGGCTGCGCGGAAGTGTGGGCGTGGTGCGAAGGACATTGCGCTGATGGCGGTCACGAAGACGCATCCGCCGGAGCGGATTCGAGAAGCTTACGACGCCGGACTGCGTCTGTTCGGAGAAAACCGGGTGCAGGAATTTGTGGGGAAAGCGAGCGCGTTGGCCGATTTGGCTGGCGCTGAGTGGCATATGATCGGGCACTTGCAGACGAATAAAGCTGGCAAGGCCGTAGAGTTATTCGGCGCAGTGGAGTCGGTGGATTCGGTGAAGCTGGCGGAGAAATTGGACGCGGCGGCACGCGGACTCGGCAAGAGGTTGAGCGTGTTGATCGAAGTCAATGTTGGAGGCGAGGCGGCGAAGAGCGGCGTCGCGCCGGAGTCGCGGGAACTGGAAGAATTGGTGCTGGCGGCTCCGCGGCTGGAGGGACTTGCGTTTCGTGGACTGATGACGGTGCCTCCGTTCACCGACGATCCCGAGGGGGCGCGTCCTTACTTCCGCAAGCTTCGGTCTCTGCGCGAGGCGATCGCTGCGCGTCGGCTCGCGGGCGTCGGGATGGATGTGCTTTCGATGGGCATGTCGCATGACTTCTCCGTTGCGATTGAGGAAGGGTCGACTTGCGTGCGCGTGGGGACTGCGATCTTCGGGGAAAGAGAAAGGGCATAACCACAGAGGACACAGGGGAACACGGAGGAGCATGGGCCTTCTTGATCGCGCTTGCGCGGGGACGCTGTTCGTTCTGGCGATCGTCGAGTGTCTGCTTGTACCGAAGTCTTACACGGGCAGGATCTGGCTGCTTGGTACGGACCTGGCGTTGCTCTTTACGGGCATGCTAAACGTTTTGCGCATTCGCAATGGATACGGCGATGCAGGGGCTGCGGATGTTTTGTATTGCCGCCAATCTGACGATGTTGGTGTTCGCCGGGGCCTTGGTGATGAGCATTGGGCAGGCGCGGACGCTGGCGAATCCGCAGATCGTGCTGGTCGCGGGGCTGCTCGCCGTTGAGACGGCATTCTCTCTGGGAAAGAACGCGTGATTCCTCTTCACGAGTCGAACGGTGGGGTTAGCTTCGCGGTCAAGGTTCATCCACGTGCGAAGAAGAATGCGATTACTGGCGAACTCGGCGATGCGTTGAAGGTCTCGGTCACTACTCCTCCGATCGATGGGCGCGCTAACGAGGCGTGCGTTGAATTGTTCGCGAAACTTTTGAAGGTGCCGCGGTCTTCCGTTACCATTGCCGCTGGCCAGACCAGCCGGAACAAAGTCGTGCGCGTGGTGGGAGTGAGCGGGGAGTACGTTCGCGATCGGCTGAGTGCATGACGCATCGTTGTGCCGGCAGTCGCGGGCAAGAGTGCCCGCACCACACAAGCAAGCACTACACAATCAAGGATCACATAATCACAGGAGCCGCTTGACCTTTTCGCAACGCTTCGAAGAAATCCGCACGGGATTTGAGCGGCCGTTCTGGGTCGCCAACATCAGCGAGTTGTTTGAGCGGCTTTCCTACTACGCTGTTTTCGCCGTGCTGGCGCGTTACCTGCACGAGGGTTTGCATTTCAACATCGAGCGGGCCAGCAGCCTGACCGGGATGTTCGGCGGTTGGGTGTGGTTTCTGGCCGTGATTGGCGGCGCGGTCGCGGATCGACTGGGATTCCGACGCGCTCTTTCGCTGGCCTACCTGATTCTCACCATCGCCTATTTCACACTGGGTTCGATCGGATCTGCATGGCTAGCTCCATTGCGCGATCACGTGCCGCTGGTGACATTGGTGGGATTCATCCTGATATTGCCGGCGCTGGGAGTTGCGCTGGTGAAGCCGTCGGTGGTCGGGACGACGGCGCGAGCTTCGAAAGAAAATGTGCGCTCGGTCGGATACTCCATCTACTACACATTAGTGAATGTCGGAAGTACTGCAGGGCCGTTGCTCGCCTCGTGGGCGCAGGAGCACGGCATCGTCGAGAATGTTTTTCGCATCGCGGCCGTCAGCGTGTTCGTCATGTTCTTCGTGGTCTTCCTGTTGTTCAAAGAGCCACGCCGCATTGAAGAAGGAGAGAGAGCAAGCCTCGGGCAAGTCGGCAAGAACTTTCTGACCGTGCTTTCAAACCCCCGCTTCATGCTGTTTCTGCTGATTTTCACAGGATATTGGATCGTCTTCTGGCAGGAATTCATTGCGCTGCCTCTCTACATTTCCGCATACATCGATCCCAAGGCCGACACGGCGAGGATACTGGCCACTGATCCGATCGTAGTTATCTGCTTCACGATGGTGATCGGTTTTCTGACCAAGCGCATGCACGCATTTCATGCAATCGTGCTGGGGACGTTGATCTCAAGCCTGGCGTGGATTCTTCTGATCGTGCATCCATCGGTCTGGATGGCAGTGGCCACGCTGGTTGTCGTCGCAATAGGGGAGATCACGCAACAGCCGCGCTACTACGATTACATCTCACGATTAGCTCCCGCTGGGCAGCAGGGAACATATATGGGATTTGCATTTCTGCCCCTCGGGATAGGATCGTTTATTGCGGGCCCATTCAGCGGATGGCTCATGCACCACTTCGGAGAAGAGATGCACCGGCCGGAATTGGTATGGTGGTCAGTGGTCGCCGTGGGCATCGGTACGACGCTGTTGCTGTGGATCTATGACCGGGTCGTGAGAGTCGAAGAGACGGTCGAGGCAAAATAGGACGGCACGCTCACGAGAATCAGCGGGCCGGACAGCCGTGGGTGTCTGTCCCCACACAAGTCTTTCCTCGTTTACAATAGACGTTTGCCCATGGACCTCGCCGCTATCCAGTCTGCGCTGCGCGAACGCAACATTGACGCGTGGCTGTTTTACGACCACCACCATCGCGATCCCATCGCTTACCGCGTTCTCGGATTGCCGACCAGCCTGATGGTGACGCGGCGCTGGTTTTATCTGGTTCCGGCCGAGGGCGAACCGGTCAAGCTGGTACACAAGATTGAAGCGGGGCATCTCGATTCTCTTCCGGGCAAAAAGCATCAGTATTCCGGCTGGCAGGAATTATTCGACAAGCTGAAAGCGATCCTGGCCACGTATCGCGATCTTGCGATGCAGTATTCGCCGAACAACATTGTGTTCACGATCTCGCTGGTCGACGGTGGGACGATCGACCTGCTGCGCGGCCTGGGAAAGAACGTGGTCAGCTCGGCTGATCTGGTGGCGCAGTTTGAATCTACGTGGACCGAAGAACAGATCCAGTCGCACTTCGCGGCGCGCGACAGCATCGATTCTATTGTGGCGGCGGCGTTCCAAGAAATTGGTAAGCGCGTGCGAAACGGCGGCACGAAGGAACACGAGATTCAGCAGTGGTTCATGGAAGCCTTCGCTCGCGAGAACGTTGAGGCGGACGATCCGCCGATCGTGGCGGTCAATGCCAACGCCGGAAATCCGCACTACGAGCCGAATGCGAGCCGTCCGGTGCCGATTCGCGAGGGTGATCTCATTCTGCTCGATGTGTGGGGCAAGAAGAAGACGCCGGGCGCGGTGTACTACGACATTACATGGATGGGCTTCGTGGGTGGAGCGCCGTCGTCGCGGATGCAGGAGATTTTCGAGATTGTGCGGGACGCTCGCGACGCGGGAGTGAAAACTGTCCTCGACGCAATCAATAACGGCCGGCGCATCGCGGGATGGGAAGTGGACCGCGCCACGCGCGGACACATTCAGAAAGCTGGTTACGGCGAGTATTTTATCCATCGCACGGGACATTCGATCGGGACCGACGTTCATTCCAACGGGGCCAACATGGACGATCTCGAGATTCACGACGAGCGGCAGATACTTCCCAACTCCTGCTTCTCGATCGAGCCCGGCATCTACCTGCCGGAGTTTGGCGTGCGCACGGAAGTGAACGTGCTGGTGCGCCCGAAGTTGGCGGAAGTGACCGGGAAAATTCAAAGCGAGATTGTGACCATCTGAATGGCAAACTCCACCACGGAAAAAACGACCCAGGCAGAACCGGTGAGCATGATGTCGGTCCTTGCCCCGGCCGTAGGCTGGCTGATTCCCGGCGCGGGACACATGATCCAGAAGCGCTGGATTCGCGGCGGGCTGCTGTTTGTGTCGATCATGACGTTATTCCTGCTGGGACTCGCCATGCAAGGGCGCATCTACAAGGCGAACGGCGGCGACATTCTCGACATGCTCGGCTTCATCGGCGACGTGGGAGCGGGCGCGCTGTACGTGATCACGCTCGCCATGGATTGGGGACAGGGTGCGATTCAGTTTGCCACCGCCGACTATGGAACGAAATTCATGATCGTCGCGGGATTGCTGAATTTTATTGCGATCGCCGACGCGTACCACATCGCGATCGGGAAGAAGAAATGAAAAGTCAGACTTCGGACCTCAGACCTCGGACGTCGGGCGGCACCTTGGTTAGGAGTTGCGTCCAGTGACGATTACACTCAACCATTTCGGCGCGGCTGTAGTGTTCGCCCTCGTTGCCTCCGTTGTCTTCGGGATCACACATCGCGAAACGACTCGCGACATGGTGCGCTACGGGCTTTATTGCTTCGCAATGTTCCTGGGCGGAGTGATCGTGGCGGGCTGGGCGATGTGGCTGTTGCGCAGGTAGCTTTCCCTTTAGCCTTCCCAGACGAACGCGTCGAAGATTCTCTTCGTATCGAAATCCAGGCGGCGGTAGAGCGCGACCGCGCGCGCGTTGGCTTCGGTCACCGTCAGCGACAGCATAGAAAAATTCCGCTTCTGAAGATTCGCAACCGTTGTGGCCAGCAGGGATTCACCAATGTGCCGCGAGCGGTACTCGGGCAGCACGCACACTTGCGTGACATGTCCGACGTCACTGCGCACGCGCGAGCACAGGATTAATCCGATGACACTTTTCGATCTGCGATCGAGCGCAACGAACGACGACTCGGCGTCGAAGACTCCGCAACCGGGAAAGCGGACGATGTTGTTCAGGAAGCGCAGCGATCCGCTCAGCGTGTGGTATTGATCGTTGATCTGCGCGTCGACGTGGCCGCGATAGGCAGCGGTGATGACCGCGGCAGAAGGTTGATAGTCGCTTTCAGTCCACGGACGGATCTCGACGTCCGGATGCGGAGGGGTTTTTTCTGGCGCGGCTTTGCCCAGCGTCAACACCATGAACAGGCGCGGATGCCGTTGGAATCCCGTCTCGAGAAATGGGCGCGCAACCGCATTGGCCTCGTGCGCCAGAAGCTGCGCTTCGACACGGTGAATTCCCGGAGACTGCTGCAGGGTCTCGATGACGTGAGTCAGCAACTTTAATTCGACTTCACGGGCATTGGGCAACCGGCTGCCGTTGGTCACGTAGAGGTCCCCGATCACGCCCTTGCTGCCTTCGTACACGAAAAAGGAATAGCCGAAGACGCGCCCGCGGTCGACAGCTGCGTAACCTGGAAGAATTTTGGCGTCGACGTAGCGCAGGATCATTCCCGCCGAACCGGAGTAGTCCCAGGAGAGCAGGCGCGACCAAAGCTGCGTCTCGTCCTCGAGCAACGGACGCAGGTCAACGGAAGAAAAGTGCCTGAGGTCGAGAATTTCCAAAGGGCTCCTGCAGCGGCAACCGCCATGAATCGGCGCTTGGCGGCAAAGATTGCGGCAAAATTTTGAGTGTAGTTGGTTCGCCGATAGGAGGCAAACGAGGCGAACACAGGGCGGCAACAGGGATAGGAGCGGAGGGATATGAAGGTGCTTGAGCGCACTCCTCCCGGTGACTCTCATCACGGGGGCCTGTTCGGCGAGACTTGACTGAGTGCGGTACATTTTCTCCAAAGCCTCTGTTTATGCGGCAGTTACGTCATTTTTCCCGCGGCCTGGCGCAACACCCACAGGTGCTCCACGGCACGAGGTTCTGTGATTCCCATCACACCGCTCCGCCGGACGCTCATCGCATAATCGCATCCTGCGTTATTGAATTCCCGGAGTGATTGTCACTCTTAGGCTGGGGGATCTCGTGGCAAAAGGACGTGTTTCGATTGTCGTTGAGCGCTGCAAGGCCTGCGGCTTTTGCGTGGAGTTTTGTCCCACGCACGTGCTGGCGCTCTCTTCCGCCTTCAACTCGAAGGGCTATCATCCGCCGCACGTCGTGCATCCCGAGAAATGCAGCGGATGCGATCTGTGCGGCATGTACTGCCCCGACTTCGCAATTAACGGAACCCGTGTGAAAGAGGCCGGGGCTCGGGACGAGAAGGCTGCGCCGGCGGGCGGAGGTACGAAATGAAAGCGGATCCACATGGGGTTTTAACGGGAACGCACTTCATCGACGGCGATCATGCCTGCTGTGAAGGTGCATTGGCGGCGGGTGCGAGGTTTGCCGCTGGGTATCCAATCACTCCGTCTACTGAAGTGGTCGAACGGTTCGCGTCGCGCGTGCCGACGGTAGGAGGAACATTCATTCAGATGGAAGATGAACTCGCCGCTTCGATCGCACTGCAAGGCGGGGTGTGGGGCGGAGCGAAGGCATTCACGGTGACGTCGGGCCCCGGGTTCTCGCTCATGATGGAACACATCGGCTATGCGGCGATGACGGAGACGCCCTGCGTGTTCGTCGATGTGCAGCGCGGCGGGCCGTCGACCGGATTGCCCACGCTGCCGGCGCAGGCCGACATGATGCAGGCGCGCTGGGGATCGCACGGGGACTACGAGATCATCGCGCTGTGTCCGAACTCGCCGCAGGAATGTTTCGACCTGACGATCAAGGCGTTCAACTTCGCCGAAGAATTCCGTGTACCAGTCATGTTCATGATGGACGAAGTGGTGGGCCACATGACGGAAAAAGTTGTGATTCCTCCGGCAGACCAGATCGAAGTTACTCCACGCAAGCATACTCGCAAGTCTGTCGAGGAATACTTGCCGTACGGCACGAATGGCGACATGGTTCCGGAGATGGCGCACGCCGGCGATGGATATAAATTTCACGTCACAGGCCTGACGCATGACGAGCGCGGTTATCCGAATATGACTCCGCAGACGCAGGACAAACTGGTGCGGCGCCTTCAGAACAAGATTAGATCCGCGGCCGATCGCATCTGCCTGTTTGAAGAAGAGCGACTCGATGACGCCGACGTGGTCGTCATCTCCTACGGGATTACGTCGCGGGTAGCGCAAAGAGCGATTGACGCGGCGCGAGAACGCGGGTTACGAGTTGGAAAATTGCGCCTCATCACGGCCTGGCCTTTCCCGGAGCACAAGATCAAAGAACTGGCTACGCACGTTAGGGCGTTCGTGGTGCCGGAACTGAATCTGGGACAGATGGTCCGCGAGGTCGAACGCGCTGCCGACGGGAAGGCGAAGACGTTCGCCGTTTCGCACGCAGGGGGTAGTGTGCACAATCCTGATGAAATTCTGAACGCCATCGTGGAGGCAAGCCGATGCTGAATGTTCTGAATGATGTTCCGAATGACGACACCGTCAATCCGGTGGAACAATTTCTGCGGAGCGACCGCATGCCGCACATCTGGTGCCCGGGCTGCGGCATCGGCACCACGGTGAACTCCTTCGCGCACGCGCTGATCGAATCGAAGATTGACCTTGAGTCGCTGGCGCTGGTCTCGGGGATCGGCTGCACCGGGCGGGTGGCGGGCTATGTGAAGCTCGATTCGTTTCATACGACTCACGGACGAGCGATCCCGTTTGCTACCGGCTTGAAGCTGGCGAATCCGAAGCTGAATGTCGTGGTGTATTCGGGCGATGGCGATCTGTCGGCGATCGGCGGCAATCATCTGATTCATGCAGCGCGGCGCAACATCGATCTGAAAGTGATATGCGTGAATAATCTGATCTACGCGATGACCGGTGGGCAGACCGCGCCGACGACGCCGGGTCATGCTACGACGTCGACGAATCCTTACGGAACGTTCGAGCCGGCGTTCAATCTGCCTCATCTCGTGGAAGCCGCGGGCGCCGTGTATGTGGCGCGCTGGACGACCTTCCACGTACGACAACTGGCGCGGTCGATCAGCGAGGCATTCCAGAAGAAGGGATTCTCGTTCATCGAAGTCATCTCACCCTGCCCCACGCTCTACCAACGGCGCAACAAGATGGGCGACGGCCTCGACACGATGAAGTACTACAAGGAGAAGAGCAAAGTCCGGCATGGCGCACCCACCGGCGAAGTCGGGCTTACGCTCAACGGCGAGATTGCGGTTGGCAAGTTCGTGGACCGCGACCGTCCGGATTATCAATCGATGATGCGCGCGCAATATGTGGAAACGCTGGGCGAACGCTACGTCGAAGAATCAGAAACGGAGTGCGTATGCGGCTAACTGAGATTCGCGTGGCAGGCTTCGGAGGCCAGGGAGTCATCCTCTCGGCTATAGTGCTGGGCAAAGCGGCGTCGATTTATGAAAATGGCTTCGCGACGATGACGCAGAACTTCGGCCCGGAGGCGCGCGGCGGCGCATGCAGCGCGCAGCTTGTTCTTTCGGATTCGCCCGTGCTGTATCCCTACGTGACAAGGCCCGACATCATGGTTGTGATGTCGCAGGAAGCCTACAACCGCTTCGCGCCGGAGTTGAAGCCGGAGGGCATGCTGATCGTTGAGGAAGATCTGGTGCGCGTCTCGAATGTCAATGCCGACAAAAAGGTCTACAGCGTTCCGGCAACGCGCATTGCCGAAGAGTTGGGCAAACGTATGGTGCTGAATTCGGTGATGGTGGGATTCTTTACGGCGGTCACGAAACTTCTGAGCGCGGATGCAGTGCGCAAAGCCGTGGCCGATTCGGTACCGCCGAGTTTCCGCGAATTGAATCTCAAGGCCTTCGAGCGCGGACTCGAATACGGGAACACCGCGTTGGCGGGGGCTCCGCCCAGACAGGGCTTGCAAGAGTTAACGTACTCGAGCGAGTAGGTCGAATCGGATCGATTCTTAAGGTTTCGCGCTGTCCGCCGAGACCCAGTAGTAGTCCACATTCTGCGGTTCGTAAGTGCCGAGAAACGTCACACGGCGGCCCAACGTCCGCTCCGCGACATTGACTTTCCACGTCGCGGGGGCGACCAGAAGATGCTCCTCTGCGGGAACAGCTCCCGACTCGTAACGCGTGATCGTCTGATTGCGATAGAACGCCAGTCCGTAATCCAACTCACGCGATACACCGTAAACGGCGAGTGGAAGCTGGCGCGTTTCCACGGTCGCAATCTCGGCGGCCAGTGGACGCGCTGAGAGCGTTTGATCGATCGCAGTTGTTCCCACCTTCAACACCGCGGCCACTGACAACACGACCGGAATCAACGTCACGAAGCGCAACATGCGCAGACGCAAGCGGCTGACCAGCGTCATCGCGATCGCGATGCACAACACGAACGCGAGCGCGATAGCGATGATCATAGGGCGGCCAGCGGGAAGGCGATGCTCAGTCACCAAATAGGCGACCAGCACGGCTGGAATGATCGGCGCGGCGGCGGCGAGCGCGTGCAATATCGCCAGCCACTTGGAAACGGGTTCGTCGTGTTCGGGGCGTTCGCGAAGATATTCCGCTAGGAGCACAGCGCCCGCCGGAACTGCAGGAAGGATATAGCCGGGAAGCTTGGACTGCGAGAGGGAAAAGAAAAACACCGGCACGATCAGCCAACAGCAGGCGAATACGTTGAACTGCAATTCGAGATCGCGATCGGAGTGAACGGACCGGAGTTCGTCCCACCACAAGCGGGCCGATTGAAGGAACGCTGCGGACACGAAGACGATCCACGGCACGAGGGCGAGCGCTGTAACCGGCAGGTAATACCAGATCGGTTCGGGATGATGGTAGAGATTCGTCGAGAAGCGAGCCAGATTGTGCTGGAGAATAAATTCGCGAAAAAATTGCGGATTTCGCAATTGCACCGCGACGTACCATGGCAGCGCGACCGCGCAAAATAAGAGAATGCCTGGCAGCCAGAGTGTCTTCACGACCAAGCGCAATTCACGCGCGGCGATGGCGAAGAGTATGATCACGGCCGCCGCGAGGAATGGCGCGACCGGGCCTTTGGCGAGCATGCCGAGCGCCATGCACAAATAGAACAAGGCCAGATAGATTCGCTTTTCGCTTTCGCGCCAAGCCCACCAGGCGAGCATCCCGATGGAAAAAGTCGCAGCCAACGGCATGTCCATAGAAGCGGCGCGGGCGTAGCCGATGACTCCGGCACACGATGCCGTGATGAGCGCGGCGTCGACTTCCACGCCGCGGCGGAAACGCCGAAAGAAAAGATACATCGCAAGCACGAGCAGCGTTGCATCGATCGCCGCGGGGACTCGCGCCGCTACGTCGCTCACGCCGAGAATCGAATAGGCGAGCATCGCCTGCCAGTAATAGAGTGGCGGCTTCTCGAGCCAGGGATGACCTCCGAGAACGGGCGTAACACAGTCGTGGCGACTGAGCATCTCACGCGCGACTTGGGCGTAGCGCGGCTCATCGGCGCCGATCAAGCCGAACTGTCCGATGCCATAGAAAAAAAGAAACGCGCAGAAGCCGGCCATCAGCAGGGCGTCTGTGCGGGTGCGAGTGGTCATGGGCGATTTCAGATTGCAGATTTCAGATCTAAGATTTAAACCCAGGCAAGTGTAATGGGCCCGGCGTTTCAATCTGCAATCACAAATCTATAATCTGCAATTGAATTTCTATTGTACGGAAGGTCCGCGTCGAATCTGGGAAAGAACCTGGCGGACGGCTTCGGCAAGTGGACCATCGACGGAGCAACCACTGGCGCACTCGTGACCTCCGCCGCCAAAACTTTCGGCCACGTGAGCGACGTCGAGTTTGCCTTTGCTGCGCAGGCTGACGCGGTATCTCCCGTCGGGCAACTCGCGGAAAAACGCCGCCACTTCTACTCCACCGATCGAAAGAACGTAGTTCACTAATCCTTCGCAATCTTCTTCGATGGCGGCGCAGCGTTCCATCTGCTTGTGCGTTACCCAGGCGTAGCCGATGTGGCCTTCCACGCTCAGGTTGCGCAGAGCTTCTCCCAGTAGGCGAATCTTTGCGACCGAGTGCGCAAAATAAATACCACGCGCGCAGTGCGCTGGATCGGCGCCGGCCATCACGAGTTCACGGGCTAGCGCGAAAGTATTCTCGTTCGTCCCCTGGAACATGAATGATCCCGTGTCGGTCATCAGCGCGGTGTAAAGGCAGGTCGCAATCTCAGGAGAGAACTTCACGCCAGCTTCCCGCGCCAGGCGAAATACCATTTCAGCCGTGGCGACGGCGTGTGGATCGATCCAGTTCACATGAGCAAAGGGGCGGCCGCTGACGTGATGATCGATGCTGATGAGGAAGCGATCCTCGAGTCCTTCGAGGCGAGTGCGGTGAATGCTATCGCACTCAAGGATAATCGCCGCCTCGTAGGCGCCCACGACGCGGCTCGATTGCACGACTTGATCGGCGAACGGGAGCGAGCGGTAGATGCGGGGCACGCCGTCGTGCAGAACGACGTCGGCCTGCTTGCCCATCGCGCGAAGGACCTGGCAGCAGGCGAGCGCCGAACCGACGGCATCGCCGTCGGGCCGCGCGTGCGAGGTCAGCACGAAACGGTCGTGTTGTCCAATTTGCCGCAGCACATCCTCGAGCATATCTTTATGCGGTCTCTCCACGGGATCCCTTGCCAGTCTTGCTTCGCTTTTTCGCCCGCGTCAACAATTCTTCGACTCGCGCTTTTTCCTGTTCGGCGCGGTCCAGACGGAAATATAATTCCGGCGCACGCCGCAGGCGTAAACGCTCGACGAGTTCGTGGCGAATATATTCACGCGCCGCTTCCAGACCTTGGAGACTCTGGTCGGCATCCTCGTCCTCGCCTTCCACGTTCACCCAGACCTGCGCCGAACGACCATCGTCCGCGATATGAACCGCCGTCACGCTCACCAGGCCGATGCGCGGATCGGCCAGTTCGCCTTCGACCAGCGTTTCGATCTCTTCGCGCAGGGCCTCGCCGACCCGTCCGCGATGATATTTGAGCCCGCGCTTCTCCACGATTCCGGCACCTCAGGTAAAACGCATGAGAATATCAGAAAATCGGGTGCGAGTGTGTGATCGGCTGCGCCTATTGTGACCCGCTTTCGGAGAAGAGAGGTAAGTACGGAGGTAACAATGTGTTAGAGGCGGGTTGTCGTTCGCCGTTGGTCGCTGGTCGTTGGCAGTTCCATCTAGCGGTCGGCGACAGAGGCGAACGACTAACGACCGCCGACCAATCGACGATTTACAGGAATTCGACGAAAGAATCGGCGATCTCGGCGCCGTGGTTGTTGGCGATGCGGGTGGCTGCACTCTCCACTTTTTTCATCAGGCCGTCGAGATAGTCGCGTGAGTTTGAAATACTGACGACGCCGATGGTGGCGCGATTCCAGAGTTCGGCGGCGTCGAGTTCGGCGACGGAAATGTTGAAGCTCGTGCGCAAGCGGTCTTTCAAGCTGCGCACAACCCGGCGGCGATCCTTAATCGACTGCGCAGCTTCGATGTGGAGTTCGAGGGTGAGGAAAGCGATGGGCATGCAGTGGATAGTGGTCAGTGGTCAGTGGCTAGAAAAAACACCAACAACTAGCCACTAACCGCTTGCCACTTTATGCAATGACTTCGGCGGCGATGCGCTCCGTGGCGAAGGCCTCGATTACATCGCGGGCTTTGATGTCGCCGTAATTCGAGATCGAGATGCCGCACTCCATGCCGTTGGTGACTTCCCTGGCATCGTCCTTGAAGCGGCGCAGCGATCCGACTTTGCCTTTGAAGACGACGACGTTGTCGCGCAGCAGGCGAACTTCGGAGTTGTTCTTGATCACGCCGTCGGTCACGCGGCACCCGGCAATCGTCCCAACCTTCGGGATGCGGAAGGTTTCGAGAACCTCGGCGCGGCCCTGGTAGGTTTCCTTGATGGTCGGTTCGAGCAGGCCGGTCATGGCGCGCTTGATCTCGTCCTGCAGTTCGTAAATGATCGAGTGCAGGCGGATGTCGACTTCTTCCTGCTCGGCGAGTTCCTGCGCCTTGCGCTCCGGCCGCACGTTGAAGCCGATGATGATGGCGTTCGACGCCGAAGCCAGCAGAACGTCGGTTTCGGTGATGGCGCCAACGCCAGAACGCAGCAACCGCAGGCGAACTTTCTCATTCGAAAGTCGCGATAGCAGATCGCTGAGCACTTCCACCGAGCCCTGCACATCGCCCTTGAGGATGATGTTGAGTTCCTTGGTGCCGGCGGTCTTGATCTGCTCGGCGAGTCCCTCGAGCGATACGCGAGAACTCTTGGCCAGCGCGGCTTCGCGAGCTTTCTGCTCGCGGTATTCAGAGATACCGCGCGCCTTGTCGCGATCGGCGACAACAACGAATTGATCTCCAGCCTGCGGCAGGCCTTCCAAGCCCAAAATTTCTACGGGTGTTGACGGAGGCGCGGACTGCAGCGCAGCCCCGCGATCGTCGAACATGGCGCGAACTTTGCCGAATACGTTGCCTACGACGAAATTGTCGCTGGCAGTAAGCGTGCCGTTCTGCACCAGGACGGTGGCCACGGGTCCGCGGCCGCGATCCAGTTTCGCTTCGAGGACTACGCCTGTTGCGGCCCGCTCCGGGGTCGCCTTGAGTTCGGCGAGATCGGCAACGAGGCAAATCATTTCCATCAGCAGGTTCAGATTCGTTTTCTTCTTCGCCGAAACGTCGACGAAAACCGTCTTGCCGCCCCATTCTTCGGGGACGAGGCCGCGATCGGCGAGTTGCTTCTTCACTCGGTCGGGCATCGCGTCGGGCTTATCGATCTTGTTCACGGCAACGATGATGGGAACTTCGGCGGCGTGCGCGTGATCGATGGCTTCGATCGTCTGCGGCATGACGCCGTCATCGGCAGCAACGACGAGCACAACGATGTCGGTCGCCTTCGCTCCGCGCGACCGCATGCGTGTGAACGCCTCGTGACCTGGCGTATCGAGGAACACAATCTCGCGCCCGAAGGCGGGAGATTCCTTGTCGGTGATGCGAACTTTGTAGGCACCGATGTGCTGCGTGATACCACCAGCTTCGCCTTCGGCAACGCTGGTGAGCCGGATCGAGTCGAGCAGCGTGGTCTTGCCATGGTCGACGTGACCCATGATGGTGACGACCGGCGGACGCGGCGTAACTTCGACGGCGGCTTCCTCTCCGCCCGCAGCGGCGGCGTCGATGTCTTTCGAAGCTTGCTCTTCGAAGCTGATCACGTTGGTCTCGGCGCCGAAGAACCGCGCCATTTCGCTGGCGAGTTCGGCGTCGAGCGTCTGGTTAATCGTTGCGAAAACGCCGCGACCGAGAAGGCGCGAGATCAAATCCTTTGCGCGAATGTCGAGCTTTTCCGCGAGATCTTTAACGCTGATGCCTTCAGTGATCGTGATATTGCGCGTGATCGGCATCGGCTCATTCGACACCACCATGCGCGGTGGTGGCGTGTAGCCCTTCATCGGGCCTTCTTTTATGCCACGCGGAATGTAGCGCTGGCCGGGCCGACGCGACGGGGCACCGGGACGGCTGCCGGGCCGAACGGGTCCCGGAGGCGGCAACCCGGGGCCGACGCCGAGCGGACGAGCACCGGCCGGAGCCTGACGCGTGGGATGCATGGGACGACGCTCACCGGGACGAAGCGGCGGGCGCGGCGGACCTCCGCCAGGTACCGTGGGACGCGGACGCTGGAAGATTGGCTGTCCAGGCACGGGGCGGCCGGGCGCGGGACGCATCGTCCCAACGGGCGCGCTTGTCTGTGCGGCTGGCGGTACGATGCGCGGCGGCGGAGCTTTGTATACCGGACGCGGGCCTGTCTGTGGAACGATCATGCGCGGCGCAGGCGGCTGCGGTGGTCCCGTAACTACTGGCGGTGCGGGACGAGGCGCGGGCGCTGGAGGCTGTGGCGCTGCCGAAGCGGTCACCGGCGGTGCTGCAGCTGGGGGTGGCGCAACGACTGCTGCCGGAGGCGGCGTAGCCGGACGAGGCGCGGCTGGCGCAGCCGGAGGCGCGGCGGAAATCGGCGGAGCTGCCGGCTTTTCCGGAGTCACTACGGTAGATTGCGGGGGCGGCGCAACGACCGCTGGCGGCGGCGCGGGCGTTTGCGGCACCGCGGGCGGAGGAGTTGGCCGGGCTGCCGGAGGTACAACGACCGGGCGCGCGGCGATGGGAGGTGGCGCTACTGGACGCGGCGGCGGCGCTACTGCTTCCTTCTGCTGCGTGATGGCTTTCAGCACGTCTCCGGGCCGGGAGATGTGCGACAAGTCGATCTTGGTCTTGATTTCTTCTTCGCCGCGCAACGGGCGCGCGGACCGGGCAGACGGCGTCTGCGCTTCGGACGAGCCGCGGATGTGGGCCCGTACTTTTTCTGCTTCATGCTCCTCGAGCGAACTGGAATGGGTCTTCTTCTCCGTCACCCCGACGTGGGGTAGCGCGTCGAGAATGGCTTTGCTTTTAACTTCCAGCTCCCTGGCGAGATCGTTGATTCGAACCTTGCTCATCCGGCCTTTCTTGTACTCCGCGTTGCGCTTAGGTCTTCATTGCATCCTCACGGAGTCAGCGTACTGCACTCGCGTGCTATCGAACATAGCCGCGCGTGCCATGAACTTATTCAGTTGTTTCGGGAGCGGAGCCATCTTTCGGCCCGTGCTCTTCTGTTTCGCCCGAGGCCGCTTCGGTCTCGGCCGATGCCTCAGGGGCAGCCGCTTCAGCTTCTGCGACGACTTCGCCTGTAGCCTCTTGATCGGTCACTTCCGCTGCAACCTCTTCGGTTACAGCTTCGCCCTCCGCGGTTGCGACCTCGGCCGGGACTTCAGCTTCGGCCACACCCGCTTCCAGGCTCGCAAAGTAATTATTCACCGCGAGGCTGATTTTTTCCACCGTCTTCGGTCCAATGCCTTCGATGGCTTCCAGCTGTTCTGGCGTCATGTCGGCGAGAGCTTCGACCGTGGTCACACCGGCGGCAGTGAGCTTCTCAACCAGCCCTTCGCCAAGCCCGGTAACATTTTCGAGCGGAGTCGTTTGCCGGCGGCGCCATGGCAGCCATCTGCAACTCGACTTCCTGCCGCTTCTCTTCCTCGCTCTTGATATCGATCTTCCAGCCGAGCAGCTTCGCGGCAAGGCGGACGTTCTGCCCCTTCTTGCCAATGGCAAGCGAGAGCTGGCTGTCGTCGACTACGACCTCGAGATGTTTCTCACCGCTATCGACGACAGTGACGCGGCTAACCTTCGCCGGCTGCAATGCTTTTTCCGCGAAGGTCACGGCATCTTCGTGATACTCGATGATGTCGATTTTTTCTCCGCGCAACTCGCGAATGATCGACTGCACACGCATGCCCTTCATACCAACGCAGGCGCCGACGGCGTCCACATCTTTGTCCTTCGACATGACGGCGATCTTCGTGCGCTCGCCGGCTTCGCGGGCAATGGCGCGGATCACTACGGTACCGTCGTAGATTTCCGGCACTTCCGTCTGGAACAGATGCTGTACGAGATCGGGTGCGGCGCGAGAAACAACTACGCCCGGACCTTTGGCCGCACGCTCGACGCGAGCAATCACGACACGCACTCGCTCGCCGATGGCGAACGATTCCAAGCGCGACTGTTCCTTGCGCGGCATGCGAGCTTCCGCCTTGCCGATGTCGAAAATCACATCTGGACCTTCGACGCGCTTCACCGTGGCGTTGACGATTTCTCCCACGCGTCCGATGTATTCGTTGTAAACCGTGTCGCGTTCCGCCTCGCGCACTTTCTGGAAAATGACTTGCTTCGCCAGCTGCGCCGCAATGCGTCCGAGAATTCCTTCGGTCACTTTCGGAATCTGCAGTTCCCCGCCAACTTCGAGCGTTGGATCGACTTTGCGCGCATCCTCCACCGTGATCTGCAGGTTGGGATCTTCCACCTGCTCGGGAGTCTCCACGACGGTCTTCACCGCGAAGGCATTGATCTTGCCTGTTTCCTTGTCGAGCTTGGCGCGGAGATTTTCCTGCGACTTGTAGTACTTGCGGGTAGCCATAACAATGGCGTCTTCGACCGCGCTGACGACAATCTGCGGATCAATCCCTTTTTCCCGGCTGAGTGCGTCGATCGTGTTGTAGAGCTCACTTGCCATAAAAAGTATTCCGTGTCAAAAAACTTGCCACTCGCCAGGTCTTGGGTCTTTGGCAAAACGCCTAAGACCTAACACCGAAGACCTAACATCCGTCTTCTAAATTTCCGGCACCAAATTCGCCTTCTCGACGTTGGCGAAATCAATTTCAATTTTCTCGCCGGCGGCCGCGCCCATCTTCTTGCGCGATTTGTGGCTGGCCACGCTCAAATCCAGCGTGAGCCGGCCATCCTGAAAACTATCGAGCCGGCCTTCAAAATACTGGCTATTGTTCACCGGTTGCCGCGTCTTCAATTTCAAACGGCTACCTGTGAATCGAGTGAAGTCCGCGGCCTTGGTCAACTTTCGATCCAACCCAGGCGACGAAACTTCCAGCGTGTACGAACCCGGCATCACATCTTCGACGTCGAGAATCGTGCCAAACTCGCGGCTGAAGTTCGCGCAGTCCTCGTGCGTCACTCCCGCCAACGGATCGGTTCCTGCCGCAACCTTGTCGAGGAACACGCGCAGCAAGCGCGCCTTGCCTCCGCCGAGGAACTCGACTTCTACGACTTCGAGCCCGCTTGAGGCGGCCACGCGGTCCGCGATTTCCCGCACACGATCAACGTCAAGCGCCATGAATCCAGTAACTTACGGGCGATGGCTGCAATCACCGATGGGCCCAAACTAAAAAGTGGGCTTGCGCCCACTGGTGTGCTTCGCCAAAAGCCGGTTACACAGCAGTTCTCAGTTCTCTAATATACGCCCCCCGATGCTAAAAAGACAAACGCGCGGAGGCGCTGCAAATCGCCCTCCGCCGTCAGACCTGGCGGCGAGACATTCCTCGCGCCCGTCAGGATGGTCAAGAGGTCTATGAGCGCTCAGGCCTGAATGGCGGTCATTTACCGGCGACCGCGGTTTTGAGTTTACAACCTACGGAGCATCGGATAGCCAAGAAGAAACTCTATTGTCAGGGGAAGCCGGGAAGCAGGACACACGTCCCTTTGGCGTCTTTCTCAATGACGCTTGGGTTGCACAGGCGTTCATGAAAAAACGTTGGCGAAACACATCTATTGTCCCGGTGGGTGCGCCGCCGGAAAACAGGATTTCATAAAGTTGGCCGTTAGATGAGGAAACAACGCCAACTGCCATGACAGTATCCATGGTCTGGAGTCCGTACCTAATCCTAAACGCCTTGCGCGACGAAAATGCACGCAACGCGCAATCAGTCGCAGCCTGTGAGTCACCCCTCACAGGGACGATACCGCAATCGATCGCATTCCTACCTGAAATCCATCGACTCTTCCATTCCATCGCGTCCCCAAACCTGTGTATGAACGCGCCCTGGATCCCCGAATCTCTGTTGCCAGATACATAGAAAAAGATGAGGGAGACCATCACAAGAGCGGTGACTATAGCCAACCCCCTTAGCTCAAAACGTCGCATCAGCCCTTTCATGGCCTGTAGAACAGATACGCCATTCCCAATAATACGAGCCAGATGAAGACACCTACCATCCTTAGATACGTGGGATACCATGGCTTGGTAGTCATTGAGAAAGGAAACACGCTCCTCACCCTCCTCCTAGCAGCTTGCGCCGCTGGGCCCCGACCAAGAAAGAGTCCATCCACCCACCTTTGATACTTCTCAGGCCACACGGTCCAGATCGTCGCAAGAGAAGCGAGCAAGAGCATAATCACCACGTTTGGGACAGACATTGATCCTCTCAGTCGAAAGATTGTAATCGCCTCGGTACCCGGGTAGTTGGCGAAACATCCGCATTGCGCTCACTGTCTTAACCCGCCCATTTGCCTGATCTTCCGCGCCTCTCTACAATAAAACTTTCACCCACACGGCTGGGGAATCCTGAGAAACCTATGATTCATTTTCCCGTTCCTGAGGCTCTTACTTTCGACGATGTTCTCCTCCTGCCTGCGCGTTCGGATGTAATTCCAGCGCAAGCCAACACGCAGACGCAGCTCACGCGGAATATCAGCCTGAACATCCCCGTCGTGAGCGCCGCCATGGATACAGTGACCGAGTCGCACATGGCGATCGCACTGGCGCAGCAGGGCGGACTGGGGATCATCCATCGAAATCTGAGCATCGAGCAGCAGGCGAACGAAGTCGACAAGGTGAAGCGGTCGGAAAGCGGCATGATCGTTGACCCGGTCACGATGCACGCTACCGATCGAGTTAGCGACGCGCTTGAAGTGATGCGGAAATACAAAATTTCCGGCGTCCCGATCACCGAGCACGGAAAGCTGGTTGGCATTCTCACGAATCGCGATCTGCGTTTTGAAACGCGCTTCGACATTCCAATCGACAAGGTGATGACCAAGAAGAATCTCATTACCGTACCCGTGGGCACCACGCTCGAGGACGCGGAGAAGATTCTTCACGAGCATAGGGTCGAGAAGTTGCTGGTTGTCGATGACAAGTACAACCTGAAGGGCTTGATCACAGTTAAGGACATTCAGAAGAAACTGAAGTATCCCAATGCGGCGAAGGATTCTCATGGACGTCTTCGTGTAGGCGCGGCGATTGGCGCGACTGGAGATTTCCTCGAGCGCGCGCAGGAACTCGCCGAAGCGAAAGTGGATGTGCTTGCCATCGACAGCGCTCATGGACACTCGACCAAGGTGCTCGACGCGGTTCGGATGGTGAAATCGAAACTGCCGAACGTGGAACTGCTGGCGGGCAATATCGCCACCTTCGACGGAGCGTGCGAACTGACGCGCGCGGGGGCCGACGGGATTAAGGTTGGCATTGGCCCGGGATCGATTTGCACGACACGAGTCGTGACCGGCGCGGGCGTGCCGCAGATTACTGCGATCGCCGAGGCGTATCGCGCTACGAAAGATACAGGCGTCCCAATCATTGCGGATGGCGGCATCAAATACTCCGGCGACGTGACCAAGGCTCTGGCAGCGGGCGCAAGCGCGGTCATGATCGGATCGCTGTTTGCCGGCACGGACGAGAGTCCGGGCGAGCTGATCCTTTATCAAGGCCGGTCGTTCAAGTCATATCGCGGCATGGGTTCGATCGGCGCGATGGCGCAAGGATCGAGCGAGCGCTACTTCCAGAGCACGGACGGCGAGTCTTCGGCCGCGGTCTCCGCGTCGGATGGCGATTCGAACCGCCTCGCTAAGCTTGTTCCCGAGGGCATCGAGGGACGCGTTCCCTACCGCGGTTCGGTCGCGATGATCGTGCACCAGATGGTGGGCGGGTTGAAGTCAGGCATGGGCTACTGCGGTTGCTCCACGATCGCGGAACTGCTGCAGAAGACGCGCTTCGTGCGCATCAGCGGCGCCGGCCTGCGCGAGAGCCATGTGCACGACGTCATGATTACCCGCGAGGCTCCGAACTATGCGATCGAATAGCGCGGTCTTTCCAAAGGCTCGGAGGGACGACTGCTCCGTGCTGGCGCATCCGTGCTGCGGTCTCGCCGCTTGACCTCTGACCGGCACCATGTTTTGAAGGCCTGGATCGCCGCAATCCTGTGGCTGATCGTCATCGCCATTGAATCGAGCGCGTTGCTGTCGGCGCACAACACAGGACGCTTTCTTTATCCCATACTGCATTTTATTTTTGGCGTCGATCACAGCCACTTTGAGCGGTGGCATTTCTTCTTCCGAAAAGGCGGCCATGTTTTCGGCTATGGACTGCTGAGCATCCTGCTATTCCGCGCGTGGCGTGAGACGCTGCCCGCGCTCGGGAATCCGAAATGGACGCTGCGTTGGGCGAACATCGCGATTTTGGGAACAGCATTTGTCGCGAGCCTTGACGAGTGGCACCAGAGTTTTCTTCCGTCCCGCACAGGCCGCTGGCAGGACGTAGTTCTCGACACCTGCGCTGGCGTCGCGGCGCAGATTCTCACGTTGCTCTGGTTCAGGATCTTCTAGCGGTCTGGAGTTAGGTTTTTCTTCGCGTACTTTGCAAATCCTTCCGCGTAGTTTGCGATTTCGTTGTTCCTGCGGATTCATTGGAAAACTCGACGTTTTTCCGCTTGACAGGTTCCTCGCTTACTGTTACATATTGTAACGCTACAATGACTAACACAAGGCAAGCCCGTCTAAAGAACTTGGGAAACGTCGAGCAGATTGTCATGGACTTCATCTGGACTCACGGTCCGTCGACCTCCGAATCGTGCCGTGAGGCGCTGGCTTCGACGCGTCCCATGAAGGATTCGACCATTCGCACGGTGCTGCGGCGGCTCGAAGAGAAAGGCTACGTGACGCACGAAACCGAAGGCAGAACTTTTATCTACAAGGCCTCGGATGCGCGGCAGAACGTGGCTGTGCGCGCGGTGAAGAGCATCATCGACCGCTTCTGCGGAGGGTCGGCCGAACAACTGGTGCTCGGTATGGTCGACAACGCAGTGCTCGATCGCAAGCAATTGGAACGCCTGGCGCGCAAGATCGCCGAGAAAAAGGACGACAAGTCATGACGCATGTCGATGCAAGCTCCGCGTCAACGCTTCTCACACAACTCGCAATTCCCGCCGCGCGCGCTCTGCTTCTGGCGGCTGGCGGAGGACTCGCGCTGGCCGTGTTTCGCGTGAAAGCCACATCCTTCCGCCTGTTCGCATGGACCGGCATCCTCTACGCCGCTCTTGCCATGCCTCTGCTCGGCCGGATGCTGCCGCCCATGTCGATCCCAGTGCCGAGTTTCCTGGCGGTCGGTTCTTCTCAGCCTGTGCCGCAAAGCTCGACGACGGTTTCGATTACCGCCCAGCCGCTGGCCGAGGATGTGTCCGTCGCACGCGGCGAGACTGCCAAGCGAGTATCGGGACCCGATGTTGTAGAAAACATTTCTGTACCTTCTGTGAAGCAGCCGGCTCTGGCGACGACAGAAGTTGTAACGCCAGACGATGGGACCCCGCGCCGGATACCGTTCTGGGCTTCAATCCAATGGAGCTTGATCGGAGCGGCAGTTTATGTCGCAATCACATTGCTGCTGCTCGCGCGTCTCATCGTCGGCATCGTGTTCAGCCGCCGACTCGCACGGAGCGCGCGGACGATTCGCGAGCAGCGCGTCGCTCAGCGCCTTGCCTCGCGCACCTACGCATCCGGACTTACCACCGTTCCGCGCGTGGCCGAATCTGAATTGATTTCCGTGCCGGTTACCGTCGGCGCATTTCGCTCCACAATCCTGCTGCCTGCCGGGTGGGGCGAGTGGGACGATGCGAAGCTCGATGCCGTCATCGCACACGAGACGTCGCACGTCGTGCGCGGCGACGCACTGACGCAACGCCTTTCCCTTCTCCATCGTGCGATCTTCTGGTTCAGCCCGCTCTCCTGGTGGCTCGATCGCCATCTCGCGGACCTGGCCGAGCTTGCCAGCGACGAAGCCGCCTTGTCCTGCGGCACCGACCGGAACGAATACGCGAAAACTCTGCTGGGATTTTTTGAAGCGCTGCAAGCCGCCCCGGGACGCGTGTGGTGGCAAGGCGTCTCGATGGCGAAGGCAGGTCAGGCTGAAGAAAGAGTGGAAAGAATTCTCGCTTGGGAAGAAGCAAGAGGAGTGGTCACCATGGGTCTAAAGAAATCTATTTCCCTCGCGATCATCGCGATCGCGCTGCCCGCTGTCTATGTCGCGGCCTCGGTTCGCCCAACCACACATGAGCAGAGCGCGCAAGATTGGCAGAATTCGCAAACTGCGCCTCCAGCGGCGGCGGCATCGCCGAAGCCAAGTGCCGCCATTGCGGCAACCGTGCAGTCAGACGTGGCGCCGATGCCGGCCGACGAGGCGACTCCAGAAGCGGCTCCGTCGCCGGAACCAGACGCTCAATCCGAGGCGGCTCCCGAAGTTGCGCCGTCGGAAGCACCGGTTGTTGCGCCAATACCTCCGGCGGCTGTCGCCGGTTCGAGGGGCGTACCTTCGCCGGCCCCGAGGGCGGTAGCTCCGACTGCTCTGCCCACAGCGGCCACGCCGCTCGCCGCATGGAGCAGCCGATCTCAAAACACAGGTTCGAGTTACTCGGCAGGCCGCGGCTATTCGTATTCGTATGGCTACGACGAGGAAGAGCGGTTCGTCATCGTCTCCGGCAAGAGCGATTCGTTCACCATGTCGGGGTCGGGAGAAGATGCGCACCACGTTGAGAAGTTAAAGAAAGTTATTCCCGGAGACTTCATCTGGTTCGAGCGCGACGAAAAATCCTATGTCATCCGCGACCAGGCCACGATCGATCGCGCTCGCAAGCTCTGGGCCCCGCAGGAGGAACTGGGAAAGAAGCAGGAGGCTCTCGGCAAGCAGCAGGAAGCGTTGGGGAGACAACAGGAAGAACTGGGCGCGAAAATGGAGCAGGTTCGCGTGCAGGTTCCCGACATGTCGGCAGAACTTGACCACCTGAAGGCGAGGCTGCAAAAGCTTGGCTCGAGCGCGACGATGGAACAGATTGGCGATTTGCAGTCCGAGATTGGAGAACTTCAGAGCAAGATCGGAGAGATTCAATCTCACGCTGGAGATCAGCAGTCGAAGCTCGGCGAAGAGATGGGCGTACTCGGTGCTCAGCAAGGAAAACTCGGCGAGCAACAAGGCGAACTGGGACGCCAGCAGGGCGAACTGGCGCGGCAAGCGTCACGCGAAATGAAGAAGATCTTCGACGAAGCGCTCAAGAATGGCACGGCTCAGCCCGAACCGCAATCGGGTGGAATGGCTTCACTGTAACTTTCCGCTTGCGAACTGCGCGTAGGAATCTTGTCTTGAACCGCGCGGTTCGCAGGTGTGCACTAACTCTTCTTTTCGCTGGGACTGCCTAGCAAGATCACTCCCGAAACAGCCGCGAATCCCGCCGAGACATAAAACGGCATACTGGCGCCGTAGTGCTTCCACAGTTCGCCCGTGATCAGACTGGCCGCTAGAGTTGCGACGCTGGTCACGAAAAAATAAAGTCCCAGTGCTCGTCCCCGCACTTCCTGCCCCACCGTTTCCACGACCAAGGCTTTCAGCACTGGCTGCGTGAGCGCGTAATACAAACCGTAGACGGCCATGGTGATCCAGATCGCGAGAGTCGAGGGCGCTCGTCCGAAGACGTAATAGACGGCTGCGAAAATGAAATATCCGGCGGCCGCGATCCAGCGGCGCGAAAAACGGTCGCTGAACCATCCTGCAGGCCAGGATCCGAGCGTGTAGGTGATGTTGAAAACCAGCCCCAGCAGCGGCGCGAGCGCCACGCGGATGCCGACGTTCTGCGCCCGCATCACGAGGAACATGTCGCTGGAATTTCCCAGCGAGAACAGCGTCACTGAGAAGAGGACAAGATAGAATGCGGCGGATAATCCGTTGCCGGCTGCCGCCACCGGCGTGCTGGTTGCGGGTTTCGAGGACTTGACGTCGTTGTCGATTGATTGCGAGCGTTTGGTCTCGTGAATTCCTAAGAGGGCGACGAGCACCGCCAGGGCTCCCGGGATGGCCGCAGCCAGGAAGATCGTGCGAACTCCAAAGCGGGCGAGGAGAACAAGAGCGATGAGCGGTCCCGCGATCGCGCCAGCGGAGTCCATCGACTGGATGAGCCCGTAGGCTGAGCCGAGCCGGTTCTTCCCCACCGACTCGGCCACCATCACATCGCGCGGGGCACCGCGCACACCTTTCGCGAGCCGGTCGGTAAACCGAATCAGTAGAATATGCCACCACGCGGTAACGATCGCGAGCAGCGGCTTCACGGCGTTGGCGGCAAAGTATCCCGCGACGACTATGGGCTTGCGCCGGTCGATGCGGTCAGTGAGATATCCGGAGAAAAGCTTGGCGAACGACGCGACACTTTCGGCGACGCCCTCAATCAGGCCTAACTGCGCAGGCCCGGCGCCGAGGGAGACGAGAAACGCGGGCAGGACCCAGTATGCCATCTCCGTCGCCGTGTCGTTGAAGAACGAAGTGAGGCCGAAGGCATAGATGTTGCGCGAGGCGGACGGCTGGGGCTCGGGGGACGTGGCAGACATAGAAAAGTTTTACCACGGAGGGACAGACGACATCAGGGGCGGAAGCAGAAGTAGAGAAGCGAACGACCAGCGGCCAACCACTGCTTTAGTACATCGCGTCGTACTTGGTGACAACCCACTCGCCGTTCTGATTCGTCAGGGTAAGCGTGAACAGGTCCTGATCGATTCCGGGCTGGTTGGGTGCGGCATTGCTGGGGCGTTTGCCGCGATAGTGCAGAATGATCAGGGGCGGCGCTTCTTCCCAATCCGCCAGTTCCCAGGAAAGGAGTGGATGCTGCGCCTCGGAGGCACAAATGTATTTCGCGTATTTCTTGTGGTAATCGTGCTCCCACTTCGATAGCAGGTCGTCGCAGTGTCCATCGCGCAATTCGTGAAGAAACTTGTTGGCCGCATGCTCAGTGGAGCGGTCGCGTAACGGATTCATTTTGATGCTGACCGGCAGTCCAGTCAGAGGATCGTGATCCTCGGAACGCTCCAACACTGGCCCCTGATTGCTCAGCCACCAGAGATAGCCAACGAACACCAGCACCAGCAGCGCTCCGGCGCCGACCGCAATGCCGATCTGGGTTTTCGTGAAGGCCATTCAAGAAGTGTATGGAGACTAAGAAAGCGACCGCAAGATTACCAGCGTGAGACGCGGACGGACATGTACGAATGGGGCCAAACTGCGCGGCATCCGCACGCGATGATTTTCCCGGCATCCGCACGCTCCCGCATCGCATCCCAAATCTGGAGCGTCGCTTCCCGGACTCTCCATAGGAGATTATTAGTTGCCTGACCTTCGTGGTACATTGCTGTCGGCGGCGCTCGTAGCAGGCGCATTGTTGCTTGCTTTCGGTGCTTACCGCATCCTCGCGGCCTTGGGCAAGCGCGCGGCGAGCCGAAAATCGAGTCCATTCTTCCAGTTGTGGGTGAAGTTCGGACTCGACTCCACGCGGATCATCCTGCCGTTTCTCGCGCTGATTCTCATACTTCCCTGGCTTCGGCTTGATCGGGCGATTCTCGCACCTGCGACCCATGTGGCTGGGCTAGCGCTGATCGGCGTAATTGGATGGCGCACGATCAGAATGATCGACACGATCGAGAGTTACATCGCTCTCCGCCATCCGTTGGCCAACGACAATCTTGTTTCGCGGCGTTTGAGCACGCAGGTGCAGGTGCTACGCCATATTGCGACCGTCGTCATCGTCATCTTGACGATCTCGATTATGCTCATGACCTTTCCGAATATCCGCCATCTGGGCGAGAGCCTCTTTGCTTCCGCCGGCCTGGCAGCGATTGTGGGGGGTCTGGCCGCGAGGTCGACCCTTTCAAATCTCTTGGCCGGAATCCAAATTGCGCTGACCCAGCCAATTCGCCTGGAGGACGTCGTAATTGTCGAAGGAGAATGGGGATGGATCGAGGAAATCACCACCACTTACGTCGTCGTGCGCGTGTGGGATCTTCGGCGACTCGTGCTGCCGCTCTCCTACTTCATTGAAAAACCGTTCCAGAATTGGACCCGCGAAAGCACCGACTTGCTGGGAACTGTGTTTTTGTATGTCGATTACACGATCCCGGTCGAGGAGGTCCGCCAACAGTTACACCGGGTCTTGGAATCGTCACGAATGTGGGATGGCAAAGCGTGGGGATTGCAAGTTACGAACCTGACGGACCGCACGGTCGAGTTGCGTGCGCTGATGAGCGCGCCCGAAAGCTCCACGGCGTGGGACTTGCGCTGTTACGTGCGCGAAAAGCTGGTGCAGTTTTTGCAGGAACGCTATCCAGAGTGCCTGCCGAGGGCACGAGCCGAAGTTGAAGGGCGCGTTGATAGGGTGTCCGCAGCGGCGTGATGGTCGCAATTTCGAAAGGCCATTCACGCTCAGCCCTGAAATGAAAAAGGGCACGGCCTGAGCCGTGCCCTTTGGAACAGATAGAGAACTTACTCTTTCTTGTCGCCGCTTTCGTCCTTCACCGGCTCGACGCCGCCATCGTGCGCGGCTTGCGCCTCGGCGTCTTCCATCGCCTTCTTGGCTTCGGCAGCCTTTTTGGCGCGAACTTCTGCACGCTTTTCTTTCTTCTCGTCGAGGATCTTCTCGCTGCCAAGCAGTTCGAGAAAAGCCTTGTCGGCGCCGTCGCCCTTGTTCCAGTGAGTGCGGATGATGCGCGTGTAACCACCCTCGCGATCGCCGAAGCGTGGGCCGACGGTGTCGAACAATTTCACGACAGCCTCATCGGTCATGAGGTACGCCGCGGCCAGACGCCGTGCGGCGAGATCGCCGCGCTTGCCCAGCGTGATCATCTTTTCGACGAGCGGACGGGCGGCCTTAGCCTTGGGAACCGTCGTTTCGATGCGCTCTTCGATGATCACCGACGTGACCAGGTTGCGCAGCAGCGAGCGCCGGTGCGATGTGTTCCGTCCGAGTTTGTATCCTGCAACTTTGTGACGCATGGGATGAACCTCAGTGATCAGTGACCAGTGATCAGGGATCAGTGGCCAGTATTTCAATCCTGCAACTCGGTCGTCGGCTAGTGGTCTTTGATTTTTCTGACCACTGACCACTAGCCACTGACCACGTTTCTACAGCTGGTCGTCCGGTCCGTAGGCCGATGCGGGCAACGGTACGTTCGACGTTGGTCCGGGGACCGCATTACCGTGCTCGTCGATCTTCATGCCGAGACTCAGGCCCATCGAGGAGAGAATCTCCTTGATCTCGTTCAGCGACTTGCGGCCGAAGTTCTTGGTCTTGAGCATTTCGGCTTCAGTCTTCTGCACGAGTTCGCCGATGGTCTGAATGTTCGCGTTCTTCAGGCAGTTGTAGCTGCGCACGGAGAGTTCAAGCTCTTCGACGGAGCGGTTGAGATTCTCGTTGTGGATCTCAGGCTTGCGATCATCCGACGACGAGGTTCCGGTTTCGATCTCTTCCTCGAAGTTGATGAAGATGTTCATGTGGTCCTTCAGCAGCTTCGCCGCCAGGCCAAGCGAGTCGGCCGGCGTGATGGAGCCGTTGGTCCAAACTTCGAGCGTCAGCTTGTCGTAGTCGGTAATCTGACCGAGACGCGCCGCTTCGACCGTATAGTTGCACTTGCGCACGGGCGAATGCACGGAGTCGATCGGAATGAATCCGATGCCGAGGTCTTCGTCGAAATTCTTGTCGGCGGAAACGTATCCGCGCCCGCGCTTCAGGCGCATTTCCATGTCGAGCTTGCCGCCTTCACTGACGGTCGCGATGTAGACGTCTTTGTCGAGTACTTCGACATCGCCGTCGGCTTCGATCATACCGCTGGTCACGACGCCGGGCTGATCCGCGCGCAGATAGATCGCCTTCGGCGCGTCGCCGGAAAGCTTGAATGGAATCTGCTTCAGGTTGAGGATGATGTCGGTCGCGTCTTCGACGACACCAGGAATCGACTGGAACTCGTGCAGCACGCCTTCCATCTTCACCGCGGTGACGGCCGCGCCTTCAATCGAACTCAACAGCACGCGCCGCAGGGCGTTACCCACGGTCGTGCCGAAGCCGCGCTCAAAGGGTTGCGCCCAGAACATTCCATACTTATCGGTGAGGGCGGAGGTGTCGACTGCGAGACGTTTCGGTTTCTGAAAACCTTTCCAAAGCATTTGTTTCTCCTTCGGCCGTTTGGCTCAGTGCTGACTCCCTGAATCGGTCCGGATTCAGGTCAGGCGTCAGCAGAGGCTGATCTGGCACGAAAATTGGACCAGATGCATTGAGTAATTGAGAGATTTGGTAATTGGGGAATTGAAAACCCCAACACCACGCTCCCTCTTGCTTTTCAATTACTCAATTACTAAATTCCCCAAATTACTCAATCTCGGGGAAGGTCATTACTTACTGTAAAGTTCAACGATCAGCTGCTCGTTTACCGGCAACTGAATATCTTCGCGTTTCGGAAGCGAGAGCACGCGCGCCTTGTAGGCGTCGCGATCCACTTCCAGCCAACTCGGCATTGTGCCGTGGCTGGCGAATTCTTTGGCGAGTTCGAGTACGGCGAGCTTCTTACTGTTCTCGCGAATCGAAATCTCCTGCCCCGCGGCCACTTCAAACGAAGGAATGTTGACCTTCTTGCCGTTGACGGCAACGTGCCCGTGGCGCACCAACTGCCGTGCCTGGCGCCGCGATTGGGCGAAGCCCAAGCGGAAGACGACGTTGTCGAGACGCCGCTCGAGCTGCTGCAGCAGCAACTCGCCGGTTACTCCCCGCGAACGCGCCGCCTTCTCGAAGTAGTTGCGGAACTGGCCTTCCTGCGTGAAGTAGATGCGCTTGGCCTTCTGCTTCTCGCGCAGTTGCAAACCGTAGCCAACAATCTTGGCCTTGCGGTCTTTCCCATGTTGTCCGGGGGCGAAGTTGCGCTTCTCGATGGGACATTTATCGCTGAAGCACTTTGCGCCTTTGAGGAACAGCTTCATTCCCTCGCGGCGGCATAGACGGCAGACTGCATCGGTATAACGCGCCAAGTTTCTTCTCCTTTAGATGACCGGTTTACGGGTTTGGCTTCACCCTTCGTCCCGGACGAAAATCAGTGGTTAGTGATCGGTGATCAGTGATCAGCAACCCTTTCGGTTCTTCCGGCCACTAGTCACTGACCACTGGCCACTGCTCTTACACTCTGCGCCGCTTCGGCGGACGGCATCCGTTGTGCGGAATCGGGGTAACGTCGCGAATCGAACGCACCTCAATGCCGGCGGCAGCCAACGCACGAACCGCCGATTCGCGGCCGGAACCGGGGCCACTGACGCGAACGTCCACGCTGCGCACACCGTGATCGCGCGCCATGTTCGCGGCATTCGACGCGGCCTGTTGCGCCGCGAAGGGTGTGCCCTTGCGAGATCCGCGGAAGCCGAGCGAGCCTGAACTCTTCCACGACAGAACGTTGCCGTTCATGTCGGTGATGGTCACGATTGTGTTATTGAAGGAAGCCTGCACGTAGCACAGCCCGTGCGGCACGTGCTTGCGCTCCTTCTTCTTGAAGGTTTTCTTCTTGCCTTTTTTCTCGGGTGTGGCTGCTGCGCCGCCCGCTGCTGCTGGTTTCGCCATATTCGCTCTTAGCTCTTGGCTATTAGCTCCTAGCTCCAAGCCAAAGGCCAAGAGCCAAAAGCCAACAGCAGGATTTTAAGTCTTTGACGTCGCTTTCTTCTTCTGTGCGACCGTTCCTTTGCGCGGACCCTTGCGGGTACGGGCATTCGTATGTGTGCGCTGTCCGCGGACGGGCAGGTTGCGGCGATGGCGGAATCCACGATAGGAGCCGATTTCGATGAGACGCTTGATGTTCATCGAGACTTCCTTGCGCAGATCGCCTTCCACTAATCCTTGGGCCTCGATGACCGTGCGGATGCGGTTGACCTCTTCTTCGCTCAGGTCCTGGACCTTCTTCATGGGCTCGACCTTCGCCTCGTCGAGGATCTGACCGGCGCGGGGATGCCCGATTCCGTAGATGTAAGTCAGCGCGATGTTGATGTGCTTCTGGCGCGGAAGATCGACGCCTGCAATACGTGCCATAGAATCCTAACCCTCACTGCCAAGCTCTCGTCGGTTCCTAGCTTCTAGCTGCTAGCTTCTAGCAAACCGCTCAATCGTGGCTAGAAGCTAGGAGCTAGAAGCTAGAAGCTTCTTCAGCCCTGGCGCTGTTTGTGTTTCGAGTTGACGCAAATCACCCGCACCACACCTTTGCGGTGGATGACCTTGCACTTGTCGCAAATCTTCTTTACCGATGCTCGTACTTTCATAACCCAGCTTTCAGCTGTCAGCCCTTAGCTGTCAGCTACACCAAAATCACTTGTAGCGATACACGATCCGTCCGCGATTCAGATCGTAAGGCGAAAGTTCCACGGCGACTTTGTCTCCGGGAAGAATGCGGATGAAATTCTTGCGCATCTTGCCCGAAACGTGCGCCAGCACCTGGTGCTTGTTCTCCAGTTCAACCCGGAACATCGCATTGGGCAGCGGTTCCAACACCACCGCCATCACTTCAATCGCGTCTTCTTTGCTCATTAGCTCCTAGCTTCTAGCTGCTAGCTTCTAGCTATTGCCAACCCGACTAGCTAGAAGCTAGGAGCCAGCAGCTAAAAGCTGTCTACTGCGTCAAAATCATTGGACCATCTTTCGTCACTGCAACACAGTGTTCGAAGTGCGCACTGAAGCTGCCGTCTGCGGTTACTGCGGTCCACTTGTCGCCCAGCACGCGCGTTTCCGGCTTGCCGTAATTCACCATGGGCTCGATCGCGAGCACCATGCCTTCACGCAACCGGGCTCCATGCCCGCGGCTTCCGAAGTTCGGAACCTGCGGCTCTTCATGCAACCGCGTTCCAATGCCATGCCCAACAAACTCGCGCACCACGCTGAATCCCGCGGCTTCCACATGCGCCTGCACGGCCGCGCCAATATCTTCGACCGAGTTGCCGATGCGCGCCTGCTCAATTCCCCGGTACAGCGAGGCTTCCGTGACTTCCAGAAGCTTCTGCAGTTCCGGCTTCAGCGCAGCTCCGACCGGGACAGTAATTGCCGCGTCGCCGTAATATCCGTCGAGCACCGCTCCGCAGTCGATCGAAACTATGTCGCCTTCTTGCAGCACCCGCTTTTCCGACGGGATGCCGTGAACGATCTCCTCATTCACCGAGGTGCACAGCACGCAGGGATAATCGTAGTATCCCTTGAACGCGGGCTTCGCGCCCAGTTCTTTGATCTTCTTCTCGGCGGCCCGCTCCAGGTCCATCGTCGTGATACCGGGAGCGACCAGCCCCCGCACATGATCGAGAACCTGGCGAACGATGTGGCCGCTATGCCGCATCTTTTCGATTTCCGCCGTCGATTTACACACAATCGCCATTCTTCGTTCGCACGCGATTCTTACGCGTGATGATCTTCCAATATCCGAAAAATCTGGGCCGTGACATCGTCCATCGGCAGATCGCCATTCACCGAAATCAATCTGCCCGTACGCTGGTAGTAATCCGCTACCGGACGAGTCTGCTCCTGATATGCCGTGAGTCGTGGCTGAAGCACTTCCAACCGGTCGTCATTGCGGGTCACCAGCTTCGTCCCGTGGGCCAAGTCGCAGATTTCATCCACGCGGGGCGGCTGGAGGTGGACGTTATAGATCCGTCCACAGGTGGGACAAGAACGGCGTCCAGTGATCCGGAGCAAAAGTTGATTATAGTCCACGTCCAGGCGGATCACAATCGGCCATGCCCGGGTGGGACGCGAGTTGTCAAAGAGCTCATGCTCGAGCAGCGCATCGAGCCACCCAGCCTGGGCCGCAGTCCGGGGAAATCCGTCGAGAATGTAGCCGCGCTTGCAATCCGGTTCCAGCAGGCGCTCGCGCACCATGTTGCAGACCAGATCATCCGAAACCAACTCTCCCCGCGCCATCACAGCTTTGGCAACGAGTCCAAGCTCCGTGCCCAGTGCCACGTTCTGCCGCAGCAAATCCCCGGTCGACACCTGAGGAATGCCGTAACGCTCCATGATGCGCTTGGCTTGAGTGCCTTTTCCGGCACCCGGTGGTCCGAGCAGCACCACGGGCCCCACGTCTCGCGAGGTTTCCTGCGCCATCGGCTTGGCCAAAGCCTCCCGATCCCAGTCTCCCCGGCGCCCCAGTATTACTGCCGAGGTACAGCAACAAGGTGCAGCAACCCCACTCCCTGCAACCGCACAATTGGCGTGCAACGTCGAAAATCCCAGGAACGTTACCTGCAACAACTCAGCCGGAGCACGGGTACTGCATACCCGACGCAAGACTCTGCGTCTCTACGGCATGCCTACCACAAGCGTCGGCCGCGAATCCGTCCACTGCGCGGCGTAAATCCGTCATAGTGCCGCATGATCAATTGTGCTTCGATCTGCGTCACCGTATCCATTGCCACGCCTACCACGATCAGCAGCGATGTGCCGCCAAAATAAAAGTTCACGCCTAAACCGTTGGTCACCCAGTTCGGCAGCCCTTCGAAGAATCTGCCGAGCGGCCCCCAGAGATGGTTGAGGTGGACACCGGCAATCATCCACTCTGGGATGAACGAAATCAGAATCAGATAGAGCGCGCCGACAAGCGTGATACGCGTCAGAACTTCATTGATGAAATCCGCAGTGCGCTTGCCCGGACGGATGCCTGGAATAAATCCTCCATACTTGCGCATGTTGTCGGCAACTTCGCTCGGATTGAACACGATCGACACGTAGAAGTACGCGAAGAAGATAATCCCGACGGCGTATAAGACCGTGTACAGCGGTTCGCCCCAGCCTAAGAGGCGAATGAGGTCTCCGAAGTAGCGGCTGTTGCGCCAGCCGTAGCCGATGGTCTGCGGCAACGTCAAAATGGAGGACGCGAAAATGACGGGCATGACGCCGCCCGCGTTCACTCGCAACGGCAGGTGCGTGGACTGGCCTCCCATTACCTTTCGTCCAACCACACGTTTGGCGTATTGCACCGGTAATCGTCGTTCGCTTCGTTCGACGTACACAATGAACGCCACGACCACAATCATGAAGATGACGAGGCCAACCATGAGCGGGAAGGTCATCGCGCCCCAAGCTGCGTTCTTTGCTTTCTCGAGCAGGTCGGCCACGCCGCGAGGCAGGCCTACAACAATGCCGGCAAAGATCAGCAGCGACATGCCATTGCCGACACCCCGCTCAGTAATCTGCTCACCCAGCCACATGATGAAGGCGCTGCCCGTGGTCAGCGTCAACATCGTCATCAGGAGGAACCTCGGGCCGGGATTGATGACGAAGTCTCCGCTCTTTTCCAGACCGAACGCAATGCCGTAGGACTGCACGGCGCTCAGAATGACGGTGATGTAGCGCGTCCACTGGGTGATTTTCTTGCGCCCCAGCTCACCTTCTTTCTGCAGCTTGGCCAGCGGCTCGTAAACCACCGTCAACAACTGCAGAATGATCGATGCCGTAATGTACGGCATAATGCCCAGGGCGAAGATCGTCAGCCGGCGAAGCTGGCCTCCGGAAAACAGGTCGACGAACCCGAGGAATGATCCGCGGTTCTGATCGAAGAAGTGTTCCAGCTGCTCCCATTTCACTCCCGGCGTGGGCAGATGCCCGCCCAGCCGGTACACAAACAGCATCGCGAGAGTAAACAGGATGCGCTTGCGCAGGTCCGGAATGCGGAAGATATTCGCCAGCTTTTCAAACATTACTGCCCCGCCTTTACTGAAAGGACCTCAAACTTGCCACCCGCCTTGGTAATTTTCTCTTGCGCCGACTTCGAGAATTTGTGCGCGCTCACGGTGAGCGCGGTCGTGAGTTCTCCATCGCCCAGAATTTTTACCGGGTGCTTCGTCTTGATCACCCCAGCCTTGCGCAAGACTTCGGGAGTGATCGTGGTCTCGCCGAGTGCGACCAACCGCTCGATGCTGACGATATTGAATTCCTTGCGGAAGATGTTGGTGAAGCCGCGCTTCGGCATGCGGCGATGCAATGGCATCTGGCCGCCTTCAAAGCCGCGAATCATGCGCGAACCGGTGCGCGAGCGCTGCCCCTTGTGACCGCGGGTAGAGGTCTTGCCCATGCCTGAGCCCATGCCGCGGCCCACGCGCTTGCGTTTTTCCGTTGCGTTCTTCGGTGCTCGAATATTCGATAAATTCATAAGTAAGCTCTCAGCCGTCAGCTTGCAGCTTGCAGCTACAGCACGTTTGCGCTGAGAGCTGACAGCTGTGAGCTGATAGCGCTAGTCCACAACTTCAACCAGATGCGGCACCTTGGCCACCATCCCGCGGATGGCCTGGTTGTTGGGCCGCTGAATGACCTGGTTCAAGCGCGTGAATCCCAGTCCCTTGATCACCAGCTTCTGTTTCACCGGGGCACAAATCGCGGAACGCACCCACTTCAACTGGATTGTTCCGCCGCCCGAACTCGTCTTCTTCGCCGTCATCTTCAACCTCAGTGGCTGGTGGCCAGTGATAAGTGACCAGAAGCCAAATCAATTTCGTTCGTTTACTAACCACTGACCACTAGCCACTAATCACTGTCCTTACAGTTCCTGCGCCGTCTTGCCGCGCATGGCGGCAACGCTCTCGCGACTCTTCAGTTGCTTCAGCGCGTCGAACGTGGCCTTGATCACGTTGTGCGGGTTCGTGGTGCCGATTGACTTGGTAAGAACATTTTGCACGCCCACTGAAGTCATGACCGCGCGAACCGCGCCGCCCGCAATCACTCCAGTACCTTCCGGAGCCGGCTTCAGCAGCACTTTGCCTGAACCGTATCGTCCGAGGACGAGGTGAGCAATGCTGGTCTGGGTCAGGTTCACCTTCATCAGATTCTTCTTGGCCGACTCGATTCCCTTGCGGATGGCCTGCGGAACTTCCTTAGCCTTCCCGGAACCATAGCCCACCACCGCCGCCGAAGGATCGCCCACGACAACCAGAGCCGCAAACGAAAGATTCTTGCCGCCCTTGACCACTTTCGTCACGCGGTTGATGGCGACCACCTGGTCCTTCAACTGAAACGAACCTGCATCGAGTTTCTTAATCACTGTTGGCATAGTCACTCAGATTCTAGCTGTGAGCTGTGAGCAATGAGCGCTGAGCAAAAATTTTTGCTCACTGCTCAAAGCTCATTGGCTCTTAGCTCTTAGAACTGCAATCCCGCTTCGCGCGCCGCGTCGGCCAGAGCCTTCACGCGCCCGTGATACAAGTATCCGCCGCGGTCAAAAACGACCTTGGTGACGCCTTTGGCCTTGGCGCGCTCGGCGATGGCCTTGCCAATCACCTTGGCCGAAGCCACGTTGCCGCCGGTGCGCCGGTCTTCTTTCTTGCCCTCGGCCGTGCTGGCCGACACCAGCGTCTTGCCGCTCAGGTCGTCGATGACCTGCACGTAAATATGATTCAACGAACGGTACACGTTGAGCCGCGGACGCTCCGCAGTCCCCTGCAACCGCTTGCGGATGCGCTCGTGCACATGACCGCGTTTCTCGTTCTTCGTGATTCGTGTCAGCATTGCTCCTAAGTCCTTCTCGGAGAGATCCTTCGCTTACGCTCAGGATAGCGGCAGCGGGCTCCCGCTTCGCTCACGCCCGCTAAGCGCCGTCTATTTCGCTCCGGTCTTTCCGACCTTCTTCTTCAGGCGCTCGCCAACATAGCGGACACCCTTATTCTTGTACGGATCGGGCGGACGCAGCGAGCGCATTTCCGCCGCTACCTGTCCCACCTTCTGCCGGTCGATTCCCGTGAGCGCGATCTTCGTCTGCTTGGGATCGACTACCGCGTCAACGCCTGTCGGCAGCGGATACTCGATCGGATGCGAGTAGCCCAGGTTGAACACGACCATAGTCTTCCCCTTCATCTCGGCGCGATAGCCAATGCCGACGATTTCGAGTTCGCGCGTCCAGCCCTTGGTGACGCCCTCGACCGCGTTGTTGACCAGCGCGCGCGCCAGCCCGTGAACCGCCGCCTGCGAATCATTCTCGCGGATCGCGACGATGTTTCCGTCCTTCTGTTCGACCTTGATGCCGGCCGGCAGTGCCGTGTCCAACTTCCCCTTCGGCCCCTGCACCAGGACGGTATTACCTTCAACTTTGACCGTCACCCCTTTGGGGATCGGGATCGGCTTTTTTCCAATTCGTGACATAAGCTTTCAGCTCTCAGCCTTCAGCTCTCAGCCTATTCGCCGCCGCCTTCACTGAAGGCTGACAGCTGATAGCTGATAGCTGCATCTTTACCAAATCTGGCACAACAACTCGCCGCCCAGGCCTTCCTTGCGCGCCTGGCGCCCGGTCATCACTCCTCGGGGAGTCGTCAGGATGTTGATTCCCATCCCGCCCAACACGCGTGGAATCTCAGTGCGGCGCACGTAGACGCGGCACCCGGGCCGTGACACACGCTCGGCCTTCGAGATCGCCGCCTCATTGTTGGCGCCGTACTTCAGATAAACCCGGATGACCTTATGGCCTTCTTCTTCCGTCGGTTTGAAATTGGAGATGTAGCCCTCTTCCTTCAGGATGCGGGCGATCTCGAGCTTCAGCCGCGAAGCCGGGATATCCACTTTCTGGTGCCGGGCCTGGAGTGCGTTCCGCACTCGAGTCAGCATGTCTGCCACCGGATCGGTCAACCTCATCGTCTGCTTCTCCTCTAGCCACCCGTTCGCTCCGCGTCCAGCGGAGAACCTGCGGCAGCTTCAACTTCGGTCGTTAGTCCTTGGTCGTTGGCGGCTGCCCATGCGGCCACTCGTCTTGGCGAAACGACCAACGACGAACGACCGCATCCCTACCACGACGACTTCGAAACCCCTGGAATCTCGCCGCGTAGCGCGAGTCCGCGGAAGCACAAGCGGCAGATGCCGAACTTGCGCAGAAAGGCGCGCGGACGTCCGCACAACTTGCAGCGGTTGTGCTTACGCGAGGAAAACTTAGGCTTTCTTGCGTCCTTAACTCTCTTTGCTGTAGTTGCCAAACTTAGCTCCTGACTTGACTTCGTAGCACCGGCGTCCCGCCGGCTGTCCGGTGGGCGTCTCGCCCACCAACCATCACGCTCGGAACGGCATTCCCAGATGCTTCAACAGAGTCCGTGCCTGGCTGTCGTTCGCGGCCGTCGTCACAATCGTGACGTTCATACCCTTTTGCTTGTCGACTTTCTCGTACGAAATCTCGGGGAAGATCAACTGGTCGTGCAATCCGAGCGTGAAGTTGCCGCGCCCGTCGAACGACTTGGTCGACACTCCCTTGAAGTCGCGCACGCGCGGCAGAACAATATTCACCAGGCGATCAAGGAACTCGTACATACGGTCGCCGCGCAACGTAACCATCGCGCCGATCGACTGGCCTTCGCGCACCTTGAACGCCGCAATCGACTTCTTGGCGCGCGTGACCACGGGCTTCTGCCCGGTGATCTGTCCCAGTTCGTTCACGGCCGGATCGAGAACTTTCGCGTTCTGCGTCGCCTCGCCCACGCCCATGTTGACCACGATCTTGTTCAGCCGCGGCACTGCCATCGGGTTCTTGAGATCCAGTTCTTTCAGCAGAGCCGGAGCGACTTCCTTCTCGAACTTCGCGCGCAGCCGCGGACGCTCTTTCGCGCTGTGCCGCGCCTGATCCGGCGCCTTCTGCTCCTGCGCCGATTCCTTCTGTCCTTTTTTCTCTTTTGCCATCTTCAGCTCTCAGCTTTCAGCTGTCAGCTCTCAGCCTTCCGATGCTTCCTCTGCGATGTCGCAGCTGAAAGCTGACGGCTGAAAGCTGACGGCTATTTCTCCAGCGTCGTTCCGCACTTCTTGCACACGCGCACCTTGCGGTCGCCGCGCACTTCGTGACCGATGCGGACTGGCCCGCAGGTCCCGCATACCAACTGCACGTTCGAAATCGCGATCCGGCTCTCCTGCTCGGCGATGCCGCCCTTGATGTTGTGTTGCGGGTTTGGCCGCACGTGCTTCTTCACCATCATCACGTGCTCCACCAGGATCTTCGAATCGTTCGGAAACACGCGCAGCACGCGCCCTTCCTTGCCTTTGTCCCGCCCGGTGATCACCTTCACAGTGTCATTCCGCCGAATGTCTACTCGCTTGTTTTCCGTGTTCACAGTTCGCATAAGGAAACCCGATTTCGCAATTTGGTAATCGGATAATCTGGTGATTGAAGATCAAAAGCGTGCTGATTTTGATTTTCGATTACCAAATTACAAAATTACCCCATTACTAAATATTTAGATAACTTCTGGAGCCAGTGAAACGATCTTCAAAAACTTCTTCTCGCGCAACTCACGCGCTACCGGGCCGAACACGCGTGTCCCCACAGGCTCGCCAGCATCGTTGATCAGCACCGCTGCATTCTGGTCAAAGCGAATGTAGGTTCCATCGCGCCGCCGGTGTTCCTTGCGCGTGCGCACGATGACCGCCTTCACCACTTTGCCCTTCTGCACCTGGCCCTCGGGCGCCGACTCTTTCACGGCCGCCGTGATTATGTCGCCCAGCCCGGCATTCAGTCCGGTCGAGCCGCCGAGCGGCAGAATCATCTGCAGCTTACGGGCGCCGGAGTTGTCGGCGACCTCCAGCATCGATCTCATCATCACAGCCATGGCTATCTCCCTATTCCCTTGTCAATCCGAAACCGCACGAAGCGTCCGTACCCTCAATTTTTGTCATTCCGAACCGGCGCAAAGCGGCGGTGAGGAACCTGCTGTTAGCTCGCCGCTTCCACTGCCGCTTCCGGCACCAGCGCTGCCTTGCGCACAATATCTTTCAGCTTCCAGCGTTTCAGCTTCGACAGAGGACGAGTTTCCTCGATCCGAACCACGTCGCCCACGTGCGCCTCATTCTTCTCGTCGTGCGCATAGAACTTCTTGTTGCGCGCGATCACGCGGCCGTAGAACGGATGCGATTTCTTCCGCGTCACCTTGACCACAATGGTCTTCTGCATGCGGTTGGCGACTACTTCTCCGACGACTTCTTTGCGGCGGCCCTGCGCCTTTTCGGCTGCCTGGCCTGATGTCTTGGTTTCCGCCATTATCGTTTCTCCGTTGCGGCCGCGCGTTCCCGCTCGCCAATGATCGTTTTGACCCGCGCGATGTCCTTGCGCAGCCCGCGAATCTTCTTCAGGCTCTCGGTCTGTCCCAGGTTCAGCTGAAACTTCAGCTTGAAGAGCTGGTCGGCGAGTTCGCGCTCCTGATGCCGCAATTCCTCTTCGGTAAGATTTCTGACTTTATCTGCTTTCATAAATAGCTCTCAGCTCTCAGCTTTCAGCTCTCAGTTTTTCTTGTCCGCGCCATCAGCTTTCGCTGATAGCTGACGGCTGATAGCCCGTTCTTAGTGCGCTCCCTCGCGCTTCACCAGCGTGGTCCGCAGGGCCAGTTTGTGCGACGCCAGCCGCATTGCCTCTGTCGCGTCCGTGATGGTCACGCCTTCCATCTCGAACAGAATCTTTCCCGGCTTCACCACGGCGACCCAATGATCGGGTGCGCCCTTGCCCTTGCCCATACGGGTTTCGGCCGGCTTCTTTGTCACCGGCTTATCGGGAAACACGCGAATCCAGATCTTGCCGCCGCGCTTCACAAAACGCGTCATAGCCACGCGGCTGGCTTCGATCTGCCGGTCGGTGATCCATCCTGGCTCGAGCACCTTCAGCCCGAAATCGCCGAATGCCAGCGTCGATCCGCGCCACGCCTTGCCGGTCATGCGACCGCGCTGCTGCTTGCGATACTTCACCTTCTTTGGCATCAACATAAGATCAGCTCTCAGCTTCTAGCTACAAACCTGTCATTCCGAACCCGCGCAAAGCGCGGGTGAAGCACCTGCTTTTCGCCCCGCCTAAAACCCGCCAACCGCCGTCTGCGGCTCGCGTTTCTTTGTCGGGAGAATTTCTCCCTTGTATACCCAACACTTCACGCCGATCACGCCATAAGTCGTGCGCGCTTCGGTGAAGCCATAATCGATGTCGGCACGCAGCGTGTGCAGCGGCAGCCGGCCCTGCAGATACCACTCCGAACGCGCGATTTCGTTTCCGTTCAACCGCCCGCTCACGCGAACTTTGATTCCTTTGCATCCGAAGCGCAGCGCCGAATCTACCGCCTTGCGCATCGCGCGCCGGAAACCCACCCGCTTTTCCAGTTGCAGTGCGATCGACTCGGAAACCAGTTGTGCATCCAGTTCGGGCTTGTGCACTTCCTGGATGTCGACAAAAATGTCTTTGCCTCCGGTGCGCTTCTGCAACTCGCCCTTCAGCTTGTCGATTTCCGCGCCCTTGCGGCCGATGATGATCCCCGGCCGCGCCGTCTTGATGATGATGCGCAGCTTGTTACCCGGCCGCTCGATTTCAATCGAGCTGACGCCCGCGGACTTGAGCTTGTCCTTCAACTCCGCCTTCAGCTTGACGTCTTCATGCAGCTGCTTGTCGTAATCCCGTTCGGCAAACCAGCGCGACTTCCACGGCTTGGTGTAGCCGAGGCGAAAACCATAAGGATGGACTTTTTGTCCCATTGCTTCTCCTAAATCAAACCCTGCTCAAATCCTTGTTCCCGAAAATCAGTTCTGAAAGCCTTGCCATTCCAAACCGCCCAAAGCTCAAATCCCGATGTCGCAAACGAGTTTCAAAAAAACTTTGTCATTCCGAACCCGCGCAAAGCGCGGGTGAGGAACCTGCTTTACTTCGCCGCTGCCTTCTTCCTCTTGCCAACTGCCTTCGCAGCCGGCACACGCCGCTTGGCCTTGGCGGGAACCGCCACCTCGCCACCACCCTTGTTGGCAGCGACTTCATCACTCTTGCCGCGCTCCGCCAGGATCAACTCGATGTGCGAAATGCGCCGCTGGTACCGGTAAGCGCGTCCCTGTGGCGCCGGACGAATTCTTTTCATGCGCGGACCGTCGTTCGCGATCGCGCTCTTCACGTACAGGTTATCGATTTCGACATCGAGCCCCTTCTCGCTGGTGAGAAAGTTCGCGTTGTCAAGCGCCGACTGAAGCAACTTGGCCACATGCCCCGCCACGCGCTTCTTGGTGAATGCCAAGGTGTTCCGCGCGTCTTCCACGCGGCGACCTTTGATCAGGTCCAGCACCAGTCGCGCCTTCTGGGGCGAGACCCGCACGTACCGCAATTGCGTTCTGAATTCCATAGTCGTAATCTCGCTCGTGGCTCTTGGCTTTTAGCTCTTAGCCAAAAGCCAAGAGCCAGAGGCCAAGAGCGGTCTCATGCCTTCGGTGCCGGAGCCGATGAAGCGGCGGGAGTAATCGCCCCCGGACCACCCGGGATTCCCGCCGGCTTGGCCGCCACTTCCGTGGCCGCCTTCATGGAGTGACCCTTGAAGTTCCGCGTGAAGCTGAACTCACCCAGCTTGTGGCCCACCATGTTCTCAGTCACGTACACCGGGATAAATTTCTTTCCGTTATGCACTGCGATCGTGTGTCCCACCATTTCAGGTATCACGGTGGACCGCCGCGACCAGGTGCGCAGCACTTTCTTTTCATTGCGCGAATTCATGCCGTCGACCCTTGCTTGCAGGTAAGCATCCACGAACGCGCCTTTTTTGGTTGAACGTGCCATAAAATCAGCTCTCAGCTTTCAGCCGTCAGCTCTCAGCTAACAGCTTCATTGATCTTTGTCATTCCGACGGCTCGCGAAGCGATCCGGAGGAATCTGCTTCTACTTCGACCGCCGGTTCACGATGAACTTATCCGTGCGCTTGTTATTGCGCGTCTTATATCCACGCGTCGGCTGGCCCCACGGGGTCACCGGATGCCGCCCGCCAGATGTCTTGCCTTCACCGCCGCCGTGCGGATGGTCCACCGGATTCATCGACACGCCGCGGTTGTGCGGACGCTTTCCCAGCCACCGCGACCGTCCCGCCTTGCCGATGGTGACGTTTTCGTGGTCGATGTTCCCGACCTGCCCGATCGTCGCCATGCAATCCTGCGAAATCTTGCGCGTCTCGCCTGAAGGCAACTTCACCAACGCGTACTCTTCTTCTTTCGCGATCAATTGCGCCGCGCCACCCGCCGAGCGTACCATCTGCGCACCTTTGCCCGGCTTCAGTTCCAGGTTATGAATCTGCGTGCCAGGTGGAATGTTCCGCAGCGGCAACGCGTTTCCCACCAGAATGTCGGCCTCAGGACCGCTGACAACTTTCTGCCCAACCTTCAGCCCTTCCGGCTGAATGATGTATCGCTTCTCCCCGTCGGCGTAGGCCAGCAGCGCGATGCGAGGCGAACGGTTGGGATCGTACTCGATACTGACGACGGTCGCCGGAATTCCGGTCTTGTCGCGCTTGAAGTCGATGATCCTCAGCTTGCGCTTGTGTCCGCCGCCGATGAAGCGCATCGTCGTGTCGCCCGAATTCCGCCGGCCTCCCGTACGATTCTTCGGTTCGAGCAGCGGCTTGTGCGGATGCTTCGTCGTAATGTCGTCGTTGACGATCGTCGTGCGATAGCGCAACGTCTGCGTCGTCGGTCTGTATGTCTTAATTGGCATAGAAGCTCTCAGCTTTCAGCTTTCAACTCTCAGCTTCACACCGTCGCCTCTACTGATAGCTGACGGCTGATAGCTGATAGCTGCTCTTACAGATTCTGCGCGTACTCCGGCATCTTCTCGCCAGACCGCAACCGCACGTACGCCTTCTTCCAGTCCGCACGGTAGCCCGCAAACTTTCCGCGCCGCCGCTCTTTTCCCGGATACGTCGCCGTACGCACGGAATGCACTTTCACTTTGAAAATCGTCTGCACTGCTTCCTTGATTTCCGTTTTGGTCGCCTTCGGCGCCACCTGGAAGACCAGCGTGTTCTGGTTTTCCTTGATGGCCAGGCCCTTTTCGGTAATCACCGGACGGCGAATGATCTGATATGCGGATTTCATATTGATTCGGCTTACGCCACCTCCGCCGCTTTTTCATGCCGGGCACGACGACGCCGCTCATGTGTCGGCTTCTTCGCCGCTTCATCTTCTTCCGGCTTGTGCTTCCGCTTCGACATGGAAGACTTCAACGATACTTGCAGCTTTTCAATTGCCGGCTGCGAGAAGATCACGCGGTCATGCTTCAGAATGTGATACGGGTGCACTTCGTTCGACACCGCAAGTTCCAGTCCTGCGATATTGCGAGCGCTCAGCGCCAGATTGTGATTCTGCTGCTTCGCTTCCTCGACAATCAGAACCGTCTTGTCGACCTTCAACGCGTTCAGAGCCTTCCGGAATTCCTTGGTCTTCGGTTCTTTCACGTCGAACGCATTGACCACGATCAGCTTGCCCTCGGCCAGCTTCGCCGCGAGCGCCGAGCGCAGCGCGCCCAACAATTTCTTGCGCGGGAACGCGTAGTCGTAGGAGCGCGGTTGAGGACCATGCACCGTATAACCGTGCCGCCACAGCGGCGAACGGATCGATCCGATGCGGGCCCGGCCGGTGCCCTTCTGCTTCCAAAGCTTCTTGCCGGAGCCGGAAACCTCCCAGCGACCCTTGGTTTTATGTGTGCCGGCGCGCTGGCTGGCGCGGTAATGTTTCACCGCCTCCCAGAGCAGGTCTTCATGGACCGCGCCGAAAATCTCATCGGCCAGATCCAGCGTCCCAACCTTCTCGCCGCTTAAATTGTGTATGTCAATCGTTGCCATATCGCTTTTGTCTTGGGTTAGCCGACGACTATCGACTAACGACCACCGACTGCTCCTATGCCTTCTTCGCCGCGCGCTTCGCCGCCTTCAATGGATCGACCGTCGCCGAACCCGCGAATCCGCGGCGCTCTCGTGGCGGCTTCTTCGCCTTCATAATCACGATGTACCCGCCCTGCGGCCCCGGCACGCTGCCTTCAACCACCAGCAGGTTCTCGTCCTTGTCGACGCCCAGCACGCGCAGGTTCCGCGTCGTCACTTTCTGATTTCCCATGTGTCCCGACATGCGCATGCCTTTGAACACGCGCGACGGAAACGCCGACGAGCCGATCGAACCCGTAATCTGGAACATCGAGCCGTGCGACTTCGGACCGCCGGCGAAGTGATGCCGCTTCACGACGCCCTGAAAGCCGTGCCCCTTGCTGATTCCCACGATGTCGACAAATTTCTCGCCGTCGAAAATCTCGACCAGCACGCGGTCGCCGACCTTCACAGCCCCGTCGCCGTCCGCGCCAGCTTCAACCTCGAGCGGAACTTCGCGCATGAACTTCACCGGCGGCAGATTGTTCTTCGCCAGGTGTCCCTTCGCGGGCTTGGTCAGTCGCGACTCTTTTACGAACTCCACCAGGCCGATCTGGGCCGCCTCGTATCCATCTTTCGCAGCCGACTTGTGCTGCGTGACCACGCACGGACCAGCCTGCAGCACCGTGACCGGGCGAACGTCACCCTTCGAGTCAAACAACTGCGTCATGCCGACCTTCTTGCCCAGAATTCCCGCTACCTTCGTTGCCATTTCCTTCTCCATCCAGCTTGGGTCGCATTTCAGCGCCTATTGGCTGGAAAGCTTTCACTGCTGCCTTACTGATAGCTGACAGCTGAGAGCTTATTTATGCTCTTTCCCGAACGCCTTAATCTCCACATCCACGCCCGCCGGCAGATCGAGCTTCATCAACGCGTCCACCGTCTGCTGCGTCGGCTCGAGAATGTCGAGAAGCCGCTTGTGTGTGCGGATCTCAAACTGCTCCCGCGATTTCTTGTCCACGTGCGGCGAACGCAGCACTGTGTACTTGTTCTTCATCGTGGGCAGTGGAATTGGTCCCGCAATCTGCGCGCCGGTGCGCCGCGCCGTTTCCACGATCTCGCCCGTCGACTGGTCCAGGATACGGTAGTCGTAGGCTTTCAGCCGGATGCGAATTCTTTCTTTTCCAATCACTGTTTCATCTCTCTAACCCCTCCCGGCGTCTCCGGAAGGAAAGAACTGGCGGCAAGCTGCAAGCCGCGTTGGAACGCCGGCGTCCCGCCGACTGTCGCGCGGGCAACTTGCCCGCGCACTCACCTACTGCACAATCTCCGCGATCGTGCCGGCTCCTACCGTGTGGCCGCCTTCGCGAATCGCAAACCGCAAGCCCTTTTCCATCGCTACCGGCGTGATCAACTCGATCACCAGGCTCACGTTGTCGCCCGGCATCACCATCTCGGTTCCTGCCGGAAGTTCCGCCACGCCCGTCACGTCGGTCGTTCGCAGATAGAACTGCGGACGATATCCCTTGAAGAACGGCGTATGTCGTCCACCTTCTTCCTTCGTCAGGATGTAAACCTCGGCCTTGAATTTGGTGTGCGGCGTAATCGATCCACCCTTCGCCAGCACCATGCCGCGCTCGACGTCATCCTTGCCAATGCCGCGCAGCAAGAGACCCGCGTTGTCGCCCGCCATGCCTTCGTCCAGCTGCTTCTTGAACATTTCGACGCCCGTGACAACCGTCTTGCGCGTGTCGCGGAAGCCGACGATTTCTACTTCCTCGCCGACTTTCACTTTGCCGCGCTCGATACGTTCCGTGACCACCGTGCCGCGTCCCGAGATCGAGAAGATATCTTCGATCGGCATCAGGAACGGCTTGTCGAGTTCACGCGCCGGCTGCGGCACGCTCTTGTCGACGGCTTCCATCAGCGCGTCAATCTGCTTTTCCCACTTCTCTTCGCCGTTCAGCGCGCCCAGAGCCGACAGCCGAACCACCGGCACATCGTCGCCAGGGAACTTGTACGACTTCAGCAGTTCGCGCACTTCGAGTTCGACCAGATCGAGCAACTCAGGATCGTCGACTGCATCGCACTTGTTCAGCGCCACCACGATGTAGGGCACGCCGACCTGGCGAGCCAGCAGCACGTGTTCGCGCGTCTGCGGCATGGGACCGTCCGTCGCAGCGACGACTAAGATTGCGCCATCCATCTGCGCCGCGCCCGTGATCATGTTCTTGATGTAGTCGGCGTGGCCCGGGCAATCCACGTGCGCATAGTGCCGGTTCGCCGTCTCGTACTCGACGTGCGCCGTGGCAATCGTGATTCCACGGGCCTTTTCTTCCGGCGCGTTGTCGATCGAATCAAACGACCGAAACTTGATGTTCGGATTGTGCTTCGACAGAACCTTGGTGATCGCCGCCGTCAACGTCGTCTTACCGTGATCGATGTGACCAATCGTCCCTACGTTGCAGTGCGGCTTATTGCGTTCAAATTTCTCTTTCGCCATAACCCAGCCTCTAGCTCCTAGCTGTCAGCCTTCAGCTGTCAGCTCTCAGTTAAACCCTTTGTCATCCTGAGCGCGTTCTTTGCGCGAAGGACCTATGCAACTGCCTCTCCCCACGAGATCCTTCGCAAAGAACGCTCAGGATGATCGCTGCGGGCTCCCGCTTCGCTCACGCCCGCAAAACGCGATCACTTCGTCGTGCCTTGCACCTTCGCAATGATTTCCTCCGCGACCGATCGCGGAGCCTCCTCATAGCGCGCAAAGTGCATCGAGTATTCTGCGCGGCCCTGCGTCGACGAGCGCATGTGGGTCGCGTAACCGAACATCTCCGCCAGCGGAACGATGGCCTTGATCACCTGCGACCCGGCGCGATGCTCCATACCTTCAATGCGTCCGCGCCGCGAACTCAAATCGCCCATGATCACGCCAGCATAATCTTCCGGGGTCACCACTTCGACGGCCATTACCGGCTCGAGCAGCACCGGAGAAGCCTTGCGCGCCGCCTCTTTGAATGCCATTGACCCGGCAATCTTGAACGCCATTTCGTTCGAGTCGACATCGTGATAGCTGCCGTCATACAGCGTCGCCTTCACGTCGACCATTGGGTAGCCGGCGAGAATTCCACCTTCCAGCGCCTCGCGAATGCCCTGATCGATCGGCTTGATGAATTCCTTCGGCACAGATCCGCCGGTGATGTCGTTGACGAACTCGTAACCCACGCCGGGCGGTTGAGGATCGAGATAAATCTTCGCATGGCCGTACTGGCCTTTGCCGCCCGTCTGCCGAATGTATTTACCTTCAGCTTCGGAGTGCCTGCGAATCGTCTCGCGGTACGCCACCTGCGGCTTGCCGACATTGGCCTCGACTTTATATTCGCGCATCATGCGGTCGACGATGATTTCCAGGTGCAACTCGCCCATTCCGCTGATGATGGTCTGCCCGCTGTCAGGATCGGTGTGAACCTTAAAGGTGGGATCTTCCTGGGCGAGACGTCCAAGCGCCATGCCCATTTTTTCCTGATCGGCTTTGGTCTTGGGTTCGACCGCAACCGAAATCACCGGCGCCGCGAATACGATCGATTCCAGCGCAATGGGATGATCTTCGTCGCAAATCGTATCGCCAGTGCCGACGTTCTTCAAACCGACGGCCGCGCAAATGTCGCCTGCCAGGATTTCGCTGATCTCTTCGCGCTTGTTGGCATGCATCTTCAACAGACGTCCGATGCGTTCGGTCTTGGTTGTGCGCACATTCAGCACCGAATCGCCGGTTTTCAGCTGGCCTGAGTAAACACGAATAAATGTGAGCTGGCCGACAAACGGATCCGCCATAATCTTGAACGCCAGCGCGGAGAATGGCTGCTTGTCGTCCGCGTGGCGGAAAATCTTTTCCCCGTTGTCGGGATTGATTCCATGCGTTTCCGGCACATCGAGCGGGGAGGGCAGATAGTCCACCACCGCATCCAGCAACGGCTGTACGCCTTTGTTCTTGAACGCCGTTCCGACAACGACTGGAAATACTTTCAACGCGATGGTCGACTTGCGCAGCGACGCGCGCAGTTCGTCGGCGGTGATTTCTTCGCCTTCCAGAAACTTGTGGAGGATTTCGTCGTCGTTCTCGGCGATGCTCTCGACCAACTGGGCGTGAAACGCTTCGGCTTTCTTCTTCAGGTCGGCGGGAATTTCTTCCGTAATGTATTCCGCGCCCATCGTGTCGTCCTGCCACACGATCGACTTCATATTGATCAGATCGACGACGCCCCTGAACTTATCTTCCTGGCCGATGGGGAATTGGATCGCGACGGGCTTGGCACTGAGACGCTTGCGGATGGTATCGACGGCATGCTCGAAATCGGCACCCATCTTATCGATCTTGTTGATGAAACAAATTCGCGGGACGCCGTACTTATCAGCCTGACGCCAGACTTTTTCCGACTGCGGCTGCACGCCGTGTACCGCGTCAAACACCGCGACCGCGCCGTCGAGCACACGCAGCGATCGCTCGACTTCCGCCGTGAAATCGACGTGTCCGGGCGTATCAATAATGTTGATGCGAATGTCGCGCCAGGTGCAGGTCGTGGCTGCGGACGTAATCGTAATGCCGCGCTCCTGCTCCTGCTCCATCCAGTCCATGGTCGCAGTGCCTTCGTGCACCTCTCCGATGCGGTGCGTTCGTCCCGTATAAAACAGGATGCGCTCCGTCGTAGTGGTCTTACCGGCATCGATGTGGGCCATGATGCCGATGTTCCTGCAGCGTTCTAATGGGACTGTTCTAGGCACGACGCTCTAACTTCCTTCTGGGCTCCAACTTCAATTCTGATTTGGTAATTGGGAAATTGAGTAACTCGGTAATTGAAAACCAAATTCGCAATCGCCTTATCAATTACACAATTACTAAATTCCCCAATTACTCAATGCGCTCTACCACCGATAATGCGCGAAGGCCTTGTTCGCTTCCGCCATCCGGTGCACATCTTCTTTCTTCTTGATCGCGGCGCCTTTTCCTGCGGCGGCGTCCAGCAATTCATTGGTCAACTTGTCGACCATTCCTTTTTCGCCGCGCGACCGGGCATAAGTGATCAGCCAGCGAATCCCCAGCGACGTGCGGCGGTCGGCATTCACTTCGACCGGCACCTGATAGTTCGCGCCACCGACGCGGCGGGTCTTCACTTCAAGCAGCGGCTTCGCATTTTCCACCGCCTTCTTGAAGAGCTTCAGCGCTTCGTCGCCGCCCTTTTCCTGCACCTTCGCCAACGCTTCATAGAAGATGCCTTCGGCGGTCGACCGCTTGCCCTGCCACATCATCGAGTTAATAAACTTCGTCACCAGATCCGAGCCATACACGGCATCGGCGGGGACGGTCCGCTTTGCGATATGTCCTTTACGAGGCATTCAGCTTCTAGCTCCTAAGCTCGTCGCTTCTAGCTTGAGCTTTACCGGCCACTGATCACTGATCACCGGCCACGAACCACTGCTACTCAGCCCTTCTTCGGCCGTTTGGCTCCGTACTTCGATCTTCCCTGCATGCGGCCGGCAACGCCCACCGCGTCGAGCGTTCCGCGAATCACGTGATAGCGCACGCCCGGCAGATCCTTCACGCGCCCCCCGCGGATCAGCACAATCGAGTGCTCCTGCAGGTTGTGGCCGACGCCGGGGATATAGGTCGTCACTTCGATTCCGTTCGTCAGTCGCACACGCGCCACTTTCCGCAAAGCCGAGTTCGGCTTTTTGGGGGTCTGCGTGTATACGCGAGTGCAAACGCCGCGCTTCTGCGGACATCCCTGCAGCGCAGGGCTGGCCGTCTTGTAACGGGGCCGCTTCCGGCCTTGAGCCACCAACTGATTAAACGTAGGCACTCTTCGCCACTCCTTGCCGCACCGGTCCCGCCTTCACAAGCAGACACGGCACAGCTCTATCCTGCAAAAATCCGGTTAGACGCGCATCCGTGGGCATGGCCGGCTATCATCGCCAACCATTACTTCTCACTGCGCAGCTTCCAGACTGCAAGCAACGCCAGAGAGATTCTGGATTCCCTTAAGACTTTCGCTGCCGACGGTGGCGCCCGGCCAAACTCCGGGGGCACTCCGTTTCGTCAGCCTTGCCCTGCATATCCTTCCACAATAGGGCGGAAGGCACCGCAGGAACGTTTCAGCGAGGAAAGTTCCCGAACTCGACTTCAATCCGGAAACGTGTTTCTCAAAAGCTCAACTGCAAATCCCTTGCGCACACAGCCACGCAAACAACTCGCAGCACACAGCAAGCCTGGATGTACTCGCGGAACCAAACTACTATAGCAAGCGTGTGCAAACATCGTCAACCTGTGTTTTTGCATCCCACATCACGGAACCGGAACGCGAGCAAGGCGCGGTTTCGGTGTGGGCAGGGTGCCAACATCATTTGCAGGGACCCTTCGCGAAGAGCGCTCAGGATCTCGGCTGCGGGCTCCCGCTTCGCTCACGCCCCAAAGCGCCTCGACTTGCTGATTCTGCCTCCAGCCTCTACACTACAGGTTTTCCAATTCATTTTGACGGCTCGTCCCGCCTAAGTTTGTCGGAGCTCCGGCTGGGCGAGGGCCAAAGAGGGTGCATGCGTAGTTCGTGTTCTGGCAGCTTGCGGTTGGCAGCGGCAATCATCTTTATATGGACCATCAGCGCATGTGGCGGCCATCCCCCGGCCGGCCAATCGCCTTTCCCCGCACACGTCAATCTGTCCCCGGCACTCAATACGTCGCTGCAAGTCGGCAACACGATCAACTTCACCGCGACGGCGCAAAACGCCGCCGGCACTAGCGTCAGGGCCACCTTCGAATACACCTCCAACGACACTTCGATTCTGACGGTCGCCCCCAATGGCGTCGGTTGCGCCGGATCGTGGGACATCAACTTCACCATCTGCACTCCCGGCAAAATCGGCGTCGCCCAGGTTATCGCCAAGACACAGGGCGCAACGAGTGAACCGACCTTCGTATTCGTGCATCCTCATATCGACAGAGTCACTGTAAAGGGGGTTCTGCTCAACAACCTTCCGATTCAGGAGCCTTGCCTCTCGCAAAGCCAGACCATGACCGTGGAGGCTCACGCCTTCAATCAGGACACCGACATTACCGCTTCGGTTGGCCCTTTCGCATGGACGGCCGACAATCCCACCGTCGTGAACTTAATCCCGCTAGTCAACAATGCCTATAACTTCCCAACCAACCAGGCGACCGCCATAGCGGTCAACCCGGGACTGACGCAGGTCCACGCCAATGTTGACGGCGTTTCCAGCATTTCGTTTCAACAGCCGAACCCGCCGAACATTAGTGCGCCGCCGGTCGTCTTTGACTTCTTCGAGACCTGTCCGATCCAGAACATTGCCCTCGAGATCGGCCATGCTGGATCTGATCAGACGAGCTTCGCCGTCTCCAAGGGAACCTCGCAGACTGTAATCGCGACCGTCACCGATGTCATGGGAAGCAGTTCCCTGCCGAATACAACCAACGGAGTCACCCTGAGCAGGATCCCGCTGACTTGGAGCGCATCGCAGCCGGCCGCAGTCTCTTTGGGAACGGGTTGCACGCTCTCTTGCAGCGCCTCAACACCATCGGCAGGAGCCGGTTCGGTGACCGCGTCTTGCTCTCCGCCGGCCTGCAACATCGGATTCCCACTCGTCCCGGCCGCACTTTCTCCGGCTTCGCAGGCTACATGTTCGCAATACGTTCACTCACTTTTCCCCCAAGTCACCAGTTGCAAGGCATTCATACCGGAACCGGTCTACGCTTCGCCCTTGCCATTGCACACGACTGCCGCCATTTCCGCTCTGGTCACGGCAACGAGCGCAACTTCCGCGTCCGCCATTCTTGCCACGAGTCTGGGGTGCGCCCTCGTTCCTCCGGAAACTTGCTCGACCGGAATCTATAGCTTCTCCAGCGCCAAGGCCGTGAGTAACAATGCCAGTCCCATGCCCACCGCGCCGAACTCGCTGCTCTTCGATCTCGCGGGCGACAAGGTTTTCATGGGAAGCGATTTCGGCGCGCAGCTGATCAATCCCACGAACCTGGGCACGCAGAGCGGCGCCTTCACGCCCTTGAATACAGTGACTGGACGGGTGCTCGCGATTTCTAACAATGGAAATTTCGCCGTCTTCTCCGACACGGTCCACAACCCGAATCAGGTCTACATCGCCAACGTGACGAACTCCTCGTCCGCAACCGCAGTCGCATTGAACATTTCAGGCGCGTCTGCCGCTGCCTTTTCGCCCGACGGGCTGAAGACATTCATCTTCGGATTCGACACCAACAACAATCCCAACCTTTACGTATATTCGACCTTCCAGGCTCTGCAGGTGATTCCACTGCCATCCCAGACCTCGGTAAACGCGATCACCTTCTCAACCAACGGAGCGTTCGCCTACGTCGTCGAACCTTCGGAAGGCGGGGCCGGTCCTGCTGTCACCGTCTACAACACCTGCGACAATCAGCCTTTCACCGACACGCTTACCGGGCGTCATGACATTCCCCTCACCGCTCCTCCAGTCGCCTTCCGGGCGCTGCCCGATGGAGTGCATTTCATCGCACTCGAAAGTGACGGCACGCTCGAATCTTTCACCGCGTCGATCACCGGAATTCCTCCGGCAACCCTGTCGCAGGCGGCAACGTCGCTCTGCCCCATGACGGTCGGACATTCGCTTCCCACACAACGAATCGATCTGGGCCAGGGATCGATCCAGCCCATTAACTTCTTCGTTTCAGCCGACGGAACCTTGATCTATGTGGTCGCCCGCGATCGCGGCAGCATCCTCGTTTACAACGCCAACACCGGCGGTGTCAGCGGCATTCCGTTAATCGGAACCAGCAACCCCACTCCGATCAGCGCGGATATCAGCGTCGACGGCAGCACGATTCTGATCGCAGCTACCGATGGCCTGATGCACCAGATCGACACGACATTCGGCGGAGCCGACGTCGCACAGGTCCCATTCCCCAACCTATCCAACTTCCAAAATCCGTTCTGCACATTCACGCCCGCGTCAGGCGCGTGCATCCTGGATGTGGTTGCCGCCAGACCGTAGGACGCGCTTCTAGAGACTTTTCGATCGGAATAGGTCGTAGGTAGTGGGTCTTAGGATTTAGACCGCACTTGGGGAGGGCCGAGGAACACAACATCCGGGAAGGAGTCCCAGAGAACTAAGGACTCGGGACTCGAGACTCGGGACTCTCTAACTCTTTTCCAATGCTATCGAGCACTCCGTTCACGAAGTGTACGGACTCCGGAGTCGAAAATTTTCGCGCAATCTCCAGCGCTTCGTTAATCACGACCGCGCGCGGGGTCTCACGGTAAGCCAGCAACTCCGCCACGGCCGCGCGCAGCAGATTGCGATCCACCGCCGCCATGCGCTCCATGCGCCAGTGCTCGGCGTGCTTTTCGATCAGAGCATCAATCTCGGTCACGCGATCGGTCGCCACGCGAAACAGATCGTCGGCAAATCCGCGCACTTCGATGCTGGCTGTGGCATTCTCCGCCCAGAACGTCTTCCGCACCTGCGCAGCATCCTGCTTCCCCATGTCCGACTGGAAAAGCATCTGCAAAACCATCTCCCGAGATTTGCGTCGAGTACCCATAAGAAAGTGGCCAGTGATCAGTCTGCTGTAGAAGCAGTTTACTGTAGGGAGGCAGCTTACTGCAGGAGGGAACTACTTGAGCCTCCCCTTCCTTGCGCTCTTATTCTTTTTTTTGTCATTCCGACGACTCGCGTTCATCTTTTCTTTGTCATTCCGACGACTCGCGTTTCTCTTTTTGTCATTCCGACGACTCGCGAAGCGAGAAGGAGGAACCTGCTTTTCGCTGAAAGCTGACGGCTGAGAGCTGATAGCTCCCTTCAGCGACGCCATCTCCACCGCCGCCAGCGCCGCTTCGAATCCCTTGTTCCCCATCTTTAGCCCAGCGCGATCGATGGCCTGCTCCAACGTGTCGCAAGTCAGCACGCCAAAGGCATGCGGTACACCCGTCTCCTGCGCCGACTGCCCAATGCCGCGCGTCACTTCGTTGACGATGACGTCATAATGCGCAGTCCCGCCACGCAGCAGGCACCCGAGACAAATGATCGCGTCATACTTGCCGGTCAAAGCCAAAGTCCGCGCCGCCGACGGAATCTCAAACGCCCCCGGCACGCGTACGACTGCAATATCCTTCTTCGCCGCTCCGGTGCGCAGCAGCCCATCACAAGCGCTCAGCAAGAGCCGCTCGGTGATGAACGCATTAAACCGCGCCACCACGATGGCGAAGCGTCTCCCGGTAGCGTCAAGCGCGCCTTCAGCAGCGCGCACCGCAGCCGCAGGAACCGGCTCGATATCGAATTTGTTTTTCCCTGTGATCCTGTGTCCCCCGTGGTGAAAGGTTTTCGACGTTACTTCCCCTTAAACGCGGCCGCCCGCTTCTCCAAAAATGCCGAAGTCCCTTCCTTCTTATCCTCAGTAGCGCAGCAAACCCCAAACAGCACAGCCTCCAGATAAAGCCCCTCGGCCAAAGTCATCTCCATTCCTTTGTTGACGGCCTCCATCGCATACTGCACGGCCAGCGGAGCATTCGCAATAATCTTCGCCGCAATCGCCTCCGCCCGCGGAATCAACTCCGCGGCCGCGACCACTTCATTCACCAGCCCGATGCGATGGGCCTCCTGCGCGGTGATCATCTCTCCCGCAAGAATCATCTGCATGGCCAGCCCCTTGCCCACCAGTCGCGGCAGCCGCTGCGATCCGCCGTAGCCTGGGATAATCCCCAGCTTCACCTCCGGCTGGCCCAACTTCGCATTCTCGCTCGCGAGGCGCATCGTGCAAGCCAAAGCAATCTCGCATCCCCCGCCCAGCGCGAATCCATTGATGCACGCGATCACCGGCTTGCCCAGATTCTCAATCAAGTTGAGCACGTTCTGCCCGCGGTGCGTGTACTCCTTGCCAGTCACCGCATCCTGCTTGGCCAGTTCACCGATGTCTGCCCCGGCAATAAACGCCTTCTCACCCGAGCCAGTGAAGATCACGACGCGAATCGCAGCATCGCCCTTGATGTCATGAAACGCCGCCCGCAGCTCCTCCATGGTCGCCATATTGAGCGCGTTGAGCACCTTCGGCCGGTTGACGGTGACGTACGCAATCGAGTTTCTCTTTTCCAAAAGAATATTTTCGTAGTTCATAAGATCAAATTCCTTGCCACGGATTCACACCGATCTCACGGATTGAACCCAAATCTGATATCTCAATTCGTCTTGTACGTATGAAATGTTCCAAGAATGATTGCATTCGAGTTATTTCGTGCACGTTCAACAATCTCTGCGACTTCGGGGCCGAATTCACACTGTTCGTCGATGACATCCGCCTTATCAACTAACACAAATGCCAACCAAAAGAGGCTAGGTACTTTTCGATCTTCGAACTTGCCGATTCCTTTGAATCCGCCCATGTCGCGATGTTCATGAAGCCGATCTTCGATCCTGAGGAACCATAGGAGTCAGCAATAATCTCAGCTAGAACCAGCCACATCTTCTGCATGTTCTTGAGGAATCCGTGTGAATCCGCGCAAATCCGCGGCTAAAGTTTCCGCGCTTTTGGTCTTTCCGGATCTGCATAATCATAAAACCCGCTGCCCCGACTTCCGCCCGTACCACCCCGCCATCACCATCCGCTTCAGCAGCGGAGGCGATGCAAACCGCCGCTCCTTAAACTCGTCGTACATCACGTGCGTAATGTAATAAGTCGTATCGAGCCCAACAAAATCCAGCAGCGTAAACGGACCCATCGGATACCCGCAGCCCAGCTTCATCGCGTTGTCGATGTCTTCAATCGACCCCACGCCCTCCTCATACGCGCGGATGGCGTCGAGCAAATACGGCACCAGCAGCCGGTTTACGATGAATCCTGTCTTGTCCGAGGTGCGTACCGGAACCTTGCCCAGCTTCTTTGCAAACTCGTAAGCGGTCTCGTAAACATCGTCGGCAGTGGCGATGGTCCGCACGACTTCGACCAGCTTCATCAGCGGCACTGGATTGAAAAAGTGCAGCCCGATGAACCGCTCCGGCCTCTTAACCGCAGTCAACAACTCCGTCACCGAAATCGACGAAGTATTCGAAGCGAAGATGGCATCTTTCTTCACGATGCCATCGAGCGACGCATACATCTTCTTCTTCTCGTCGACATTTTCGATGATGGCCTCAATCACAATGTCGCAATCCGCCAAGTCCGCGCGGTTGGTCGTCCCTTTCAACCGCGAACGAATCCCGTCTTTCTGCGCGGCCGTAATCCCGCCCTTCTCGACAGGCCGCTCCGCAAACTTCGCCAGCGATTTCTCAATCCCGGCAAACCCCTTGTCGAGATATTTCTGCTCGACTTCAAGTACAGTGACGTCAAATCCAGCAGTAGCGCAAACCTGCGCAATGCCCGACCCCATCAGCCCGCAACCGAGAACGCCAACCTTTTTAATTTCCATAATTGCTTCCTTCACATAAAAGATTGCGTTGTCATTCTGAGCGAAGCGAAGAACCTGTGCACTTCGCTCGCGCCGGAAAATTGCATAGATCCTTCGCGGCAAACTGCGCCGCTCAGGATGACAAGAACTCTTAATCCGTGAGATCCGTGCAAATCCGTGGCAAATATCTAATTCATGCTCTCCACCACCATCGCGATCCCCTGCCCGCCGCCAATGCACGCCGTAGCCAGCCCATACTTTTTCTTCCGCCGATGCAGCTCATACAGCAGCGTGATCACCAGCCGCGTCCCAGTCGCGCCCAGCGGATGCCCCAGCGCAATCGCCCCGCCGTTCACATTTACTTTCTCGCGATCAAGCCCGAGTTCTTTCTCGACCGCCAAATATTGCGCCGCGAACGCCTCATTCACTTCAATCAGATCGATGTAGTCGAGCGACAGCCCGGCCTTCTGCAGCGCAATCTTCGTCGCCGGCACCGGACCGCGCCCCATCAACTTCGGCTCAACTCCCGCAATGCCCCACCCAACAATTCGCCCCCACGGTTTCAGATTACGCTTGAGCGCATTCTCAATCGACATGACAACGACAGCCGCTGCGCCATCGACAATCCCGCTGGCATTCCCGGCCGTCACCGTTCCACTCTTTCCAAACGCAGGGCGAAGTTTCGCAAGCCCCTCCATCGTCGTCTGCGGACGCCGATGATCATCCTCGGTCAACGACTCTCCCGTCGCCTCGCCCTTCGAATTCCGCAAAGCCACCGGGACGATCTCATCCTGCAACCGTCCTTCTTTATAGGCCGCCTCGGCCCGTTGCTGCGACCGCAGCGCAAACTCATCCTGCATCTCGCGCGTGATGCCCTGCTGCGATCCATACAACTCCGCGGTGTTCGCCATATAAGACCCGCAATACGAATCCAGCAACGCGACCATCAGCGAATCTTCCAGCTTCCCGCCCGGCGCCAAAGTAAATCCGTCGCGCCCGCGAATCGTAAACGGAGCCTGCGACATCGACTCCATCCCGCCCGCGAGAACAATCTTCGCCTCGTCGGTCTGAATCATCTGCGCCGCCGACACAATCGCCTGCATCCCCGACCCGCATAGCCGGTTCACCGTCAGCGCCGGAGTCTCAATCGGAATCCCCGCCCGCAATCCCACGTGCCGCGCCCCATACAGCGCATCGCCCGAAGTCTGCTGCGCGTTGCCCATTACGACGTGATCGAATTCCTTCGGATCAATCCCCGCTCGCTCAATCGCCCCTTTGCCGGCAATCGCACCCAACTCCTGCGCGGTAAAATCCTTCAGCTTGCCGCAATACCGCCCAAACGGCGTGCGCGCCCCGCTGACAATCGCAATGTCTCCTGGCTTCAGCATGATTTTCCCGGCAGAACGTCCGACAAGAAATGATCAGACCGGCCAGCCAAACTCGTTAGTTTAGCAGTGGGCAGAAAGATTCTCCACCAGCGCCCCCCGCAGGCGATCGCATTTATACTCAATCATCCGTACTTAATCCCCGGAGGCAATCATGTCCATCAGCGAATTTCTACTGCTCGAACTGGATGAAGAAGCGAAGAAGACACGCGCGACTCTGGAACGCGTTCCCACTGGCAAGAATGATTTCGCGCCACATGCCAAGTCCATGCCTCTTGGAAAATTGGCGCCTCACGTCGCCGAGCTGGCCAACTTCGGCCTCACGATACTGACGACCCCAGAGGTGGACTTCTCCAAGGGCGGCACCAAGCGATTGCCGTTCGAGTCTGCCGCTCAACTCGTGAAGTCTTTCGATGAGGGTACAGCGAAAGTTCGCGAGGCTCTGCAAGCCACTTCTGATGCGGGATGGAAAGAAAACTGGAAGCTGAGCTTTCAGGGCAAACCGATTTTCGAGGGATCAAGATTTCTGGCCTATCGCGAGATGTTCCTGAATCATCTTGTCCATCATCGCGCTCAACTCGGCGTGTATTTGCGTTTGAATGATAAGCCCGTGCCCGCGACCTACGGCCCGTCCGCAGATGACAAGATGGGGTTTTAGCGGTTTGGAGAATTCAGCTTCGAACGCTGAGTGGAGGAGAAGTAATTCTTAGGCCACCGCGCCCGCAGCCAGCGCTGCCGCGCCCAGGGCCACAACTTTCCCAGGACCCTGCGTCATCGCCTGAGCCAGTGCGTGCTCCGCGCGGTTGATCACTTCCGTGACCACGTCGATCGGATCGTACTCGGTGCGAATCACAGCCTCGGCCAGTCCCGCCGAGAATTGCGCGGACGGTCCCTTCTCCGCTCCATCCTTCGCCGGCAACCGCACTTCAGAAATAATCTTGCGCAACTTCTCGACCGCGAGCATGGCTTCTTTCTCCGCCGTCTCGCCCAAAAGAATCGCCACCGTAGTCGTGTCGTAGCGGAACGCGAGATCGTTGGTGCGGATGTTCGCGCCAAAAAGCTGCCCCACGCGCTCCATCATGCTCTGCACTTCGGCCTCGCCATATTCTTTGATCATCGCCGCGCTCTTGCCAAACTGCAGCAACAGCACCGACAACGCCGACGAATTCTGCACCGCGCGCTTGCTCTCTGCCATCAGCAGATCGATATACGACGCACGCTTCAGCAACCCGGACTTCTCATCCGTTACCGAGAGATTCTTCACCAGCCGCCGCAGGCCCGCGTTGTTCAGCGCGATCACCATCTGGTCCGCGACCGTCTTGAGCACAACCATATCCGCCTGCTGCCACACCCGCGGCTTGTTGTGCGTCAGCACCAGGATGCCAACTGTTTCTTCGCCGTCGCTCAGTGGAATCGCCAGCACGCAAGCCGCACCCAACTCCGTAACTGCCTTGCGCGCGGCCTGCAATGCCGGAGCCTTCTGCGCATCGTTGATCGCCAGCGGATCGTGTCCCGTCACCGCCTGCTGCAGGCACGCAACCAGTTCGGCAATCGCCGAGGTGCTTCCCTTCTTCAATCCCTCGGCAAAAAATTCATCCATCGCAGTAGCCGATTGCCCCGGCTTGCCCATCGCTGCCACGCAGCGAGACGCTTCCCAGTGCCCGCCAATCTCTTTCACCGCGGTGCTCAGCACCGCGGGCGCCGTCCCCTGGTGATACAGCTTGCGCGTAATTTCCGCCACCCGCGTAAAGCTGCGCACATCAGCCGCCGGGTCCGCCGCAGGAGCAACTGGAATCGGAGCCGTAGGCACCGGAGCGACAGGTGCAGCCGCTGCCGGAGGCAACGGCGCCGATCCCGCATACCGCGGCGTCACACCCGCAGACAAATACAGCCGCTGCAAATCTTCGTTGCGCTCTTCTTCGCGCGGAAACAGCTCCTGAATCCTCTGCAGCCGCTCGACCGCCTTGTTCCGCATGCCGTATTGCACCAGGATCTCCGCCTGCAGCATCAAGTCCTGCAGCGTCGACGCTCCGAGCGTCGGGCCTTCCGCATGGGCAGGCTCCTCGACCGGCTTCGCCGCCGAACTGAACCGCGACGCAATCACTTTGAAGCGCCCGTCTTCGACTTTCCCTTTGAGCATGTCCAGCCGCTTCAAGTGTCCCGGCTCGTAAGGATCGACCTCCGCCGCGCGGTCCAGACATTCGGCCGCTTTGGAAAACTCACCCGTGCTGCAATACAAATCAAACAACTTGAGCAGCGTCTGGCAATAATCATTTTCGCGATTCGAGGCGTTATAAAGCTCGCTGAGGAACTCGAGCATCTCCGGCGATGCGCGATGCGCCGCCGTGATGTCTTCCATGATCGCGATGAACTGCCGCCGCTCTCCGCGCCGCCTCTGAAACTGTTCCAGCTTCCGCGCTAGAGCAACCGCGGCGTCCTCTTGCTCGCCATCGAGCAAGTTCCCGATCAGCCCGATCACCTGCTGCACGCGCGCCGGATTCGCCTCGAACAACTGCCAGACCAGCGGCTCCGCCTCTGCCAAGCGCCCCGCCGAAACCAGCGCCCCGGCATAGGTCTCGCGCAACTCCACGGTCACCTGTTCGGCGTTCAGTTGCGGCTCGAGAATAAAAATCGCCGCGCCAATTTGCCCCTGCGCCAGCAGAGTCTTCCCATACGCCAGCGCGATGCTCTGGTCCGACGAGTCTTCCTGGTAGGCGCGCTCGTACCATTGCGCCGCATCGCCACCCTCAGCCGTCGCAAGCTGCGCAACCCGCTGAAATGATGATGCTGCGACTTTGTGATTGCCCTGCTCGGACGCCAGTTCCGCCACGCGCAGGAAGTTCGCCTGGATCGGCTCCAGCGCCACTATGCGCGACAGTATCTCCGCCGACTCCTGCTTCTTGCCCAGCTTTGCCAGATCCGACAAAGCGGCTTCGTAGGTGCCGACTGCCAGCTTTTTGTTTGACCCCTCGAGGAGTTGTCCGAAGCGGAATTTCTGCTGCCAGGTCGGACTCCCGTGCCGCGCCAATTTCTTATAGGTCAGGCTCGCCCGGGTCGCATCCCCAGCCGCCACCTGACGCTCAAACAATTCGCCCAGAAGTTTTACGGCGTCTGCGTTGCGGCTCAGCGAAAGGCAAAGATCGGCAGCCAGTTGCCGTACGACATCATTTTCCGTGTCGTCCCGCAATACCAGGAGATATTCTTCCAGCGCTTCGGCAGTCTTGCCCTTTTGCAGGAGCTTCTCCGCACGCTCCACGCGCTTAGCCATTTCGGCTCTGTCCAGTCGCTTTGTGATCTCAGGCATGCGTAAAAGAAGCGGAGTAACCCTGCTCCGATTCTAGGAGTGCCCTCTCACACCGGCAACGCGGTAACGACCACTCGCGATTACGAAGGTCACTCCTCCGGAGGCGATACCGTGTCGGCACTGGGAGTGTTCAGCATTAAAGGCGGCGAGAAAAGGAAGGAGGACGCCGATCCGGCGTACATTCATTGGGAACGCCCTGAGCGCACTGCGTAGCCAAAACACTCGTCCTACTTCGTAATCCGCACCGAGGGTCCGGCGACTTTCAACAGCTGCACGCCTCTCGGCGCCACCAGATTCATATACTCGCTCACCGTGACGAAGCGATATCCGCGCGCCTTAAGGCTGCTGATCAGTTCCGGCATAATCGCCGTGGTGGTCGACAGCTCGTGGAACGCAAGAATGTGCGTGTATACGCCCTTCTTTTCCCGCTGTTCGACCTGCTTCAGCACGCTATCGACGAGCGAGGGCTTGGGACACTGGACTTTATTTCCGGCGCACAGATAGTCGAGCGAATTCACATCGCGCAGCGGCATCGGATTCTCCGACGAGATGGTCAGCAGACGAAAGCCCTCTCGCTCAAGATCATGGCGCGCATCGTCGGTGATGATCCAATCCGGTGGGCGGACATACGCGGGTCGCGTTCCGGTGATCGATTTGATCGCGTCGGCTCCCCGGCTCACGTCGTCGAGCACCCACTGCTCTCCCTTTTTCCGCTCCGCGGTTCGCAATTCGACGTGGCTGTAAGTGTGATCCTCCAATTCGTTCCCGCGCTTGACCACTTGCTCCGCCGCATCAATGCAGCTGATTCCGATGTTCTCCTCGTGCCGGCGATCGCCCCAGGTCTTGGGAGTAAGCCGCCATCCCACCACAAAGAACGTGCCCTTCACTCCGTTCTGATCGAGCACATCGAGCAAGCCGGGAGCCGGCCGCGCTCCTTTGGTCCCGAACAACACATACGGTCGCGGCCCATCGTCGAACGTGAGTGCGATGAGTTTGTCGCCGGAGAATGCAGGCAGGGCGGTCAGAAACAGCAAGGTCAAAAGACTGGTCAGTCTACCGAGGGACATTCCATCACCTTTGCGCAACAACTCCCTCGATTATGGGAGTGCACTCTTTGCGAACGTTAATTACGTTTGGTGATGACCCTCAGAGGCGATTCAGCTCAGCATTCATAAAGGCCGGAACCGGTCTTCGCCCCAAACAAAAAAAATAGGCGCCGGAAGACCCGGCGCCTTTCTACAGAGATACGACTCGCGAGATGCGCTCTAGCGAGAAGGGTAAAAGTCTTTGCTTAGCTCAGAGCGAGCTGCTCATTGCTCATAGCTCACTGCTCGAAGCTCACTTGCTCTCCGCCACACCGGGCAGAGGAGCCCCAAAGTCGCGGCGGTTGTTCACCGCGGTGCGTGCCGCGCGCGCGGTCGGCTGATTGGCCGCTGCCGCTCCGTAGCGTTCCAGCAACACAGGAGCCATCGTGTTCTCGGCTTCTTTCACGAAGATCATCCTGTTCTCCGAAGCCATGTCCACGCGAACGAAATCTCCCAGCTTCACCTGTCCGGTAGCGACCAGATTCGCCAGCGGGAAAACCAGGTTCCGCTCAATCGCGCGCTTCAAGTGCCGCGCCCCGTACCGCGGATCGGTGCCTTCCTTCAGCAAATACTCCTTCACCGCCGCCGTGCAGTTGAACACGAACTGGTTCGTGCCCGCAGCCATGAGCACGCGCTGCTGCACCATACCGAGTTCGATATCCAGAATCTGCGCCAGGTGCGCGTCACGCAGTGTCTTGAACACGACCGTCTTGTCGATGCGGTTCATGAACTCCGGCGTAAACTTGCGCCGCGCCGCTTCCACCGCGGTCCGTTGAATCTTGTCGTCAAACGACTGATCGACTTCCACCGCCTTCGGCGCAAATCCGAACCCGCCGTCCACCAAGTCCGTCATCTCCGACGCACCCAGGTTCGAAGTCATGATGATGATGCACTGCGACAGATCGACGCGCCGGTTGTCGCCCAACGTCAACGTCGCCTTGTCGAGAATTCCCAGCAGCAACTGCCACAGCGAATCGCTTGCCTTCTCGATTTCGTCGAACAGCAGAATCGAGAGTTTCAGCTTCTCGGTGAACCACTGGTTCAACGCTTCCTGCGTGAGCAGGGGATGCGTCTCGCGATGTCCCAGGTATCCCGGAGGCGAACCGATCAGCTTCGCGATCTCGTGCGAGTGCTGGAACTCCGCACAGTCAATCTTGATGCAGGCCCGCGAGTCGCCAAACAGGGCCTCGGCCATGGCTTCCACGACGCGCGTCTTGCCTGATCCGGTCGGTCCCAGGAACAGCAGGTTGCCCACCGGACGCCCCGGCGCGTTCAACCCGGCCAGAAACATCTGATAGATTTCGACGACCTTTTCGACGGCCGCGTCCTGCCCCACGATGCGGCGGCGCAGTGCGGTCTCAAACTCTCCAGCATCGTTGCTTTTGCGGTTTGGATCGAGCACTGTTGCGAGGTTCGTTCTCATAAGATCGAGCCCGGGCTCCCGGACATTTTCCCTTTCGTTAGGCCGATTTCTTCGGCTCTTCTCTGGTTATTGACGAACTTCGTAGGCCACTTTCCGAGTCTCTAGCCCACATCCTGGAAGCGCTCCAATCTATCACTTCCTGCCAGCGATTGGATGCATCTTCTGGCATGAAATTAAGCAAGCCTCTGGCCACCGATAAGCCCTTTCTCACGCCGCCCCGAACCCAAACATCCGCCAAGGTTTAGCGCGACTTCACCCCAAATCACCCACCTCAATTCATGCCTCCTGGGGAAGATAAGAGAAAACCTTTGCAGCATCGCGGAAGGAACATGTCACCTGAGCAGTGGTCAGTGGTCAGTGAGCAGTGATCAGGGATCAGGGACTAGTGACTAGTGGTCAGTCCGTCGCGCGAAGTCGACGCGAGGGGCCTGCGCCACGGCCACCAAACCCGAGAGCATCTGCCGAAGTGAGCAGTCGCTCGCAAACCCGCGACACGCAACCGTGTTACTCCACACGTAACTAGCGAGCACCACACTCCACCGCTACTATCGAAATCGGGTAGGTTCGCGGAGGAAACGCTTGCGCATTTCGTCGGTTCGCATCATTACTGGACTTTCCTGTCTCTTCTTTGGAGCCGCCGCATGGCGGCTGGGCCCGCACTCAGCCAGCGACTTCTCAGCACAGGCACAGACCGTGAAACCCGCCGTCTCGTCGCCCGCCGCGCAATCACCGCAACTGCAGACCGCCAGCGTGAAACTGACGAGCGCCAACGTGCCTGAGCCCAAACTCGTCGCCGCGCCCGGAACCGAGATCTATACCGCGAAGCGTGGCGAGGCGATCCCGACGATCGCGCATCGCTACATCAGCCGCACTTCTTACATGACGTCGACCGAGCTGGCCGCCGCGATCCGCGCCGCGAACCATCGGTCCGACACCGCGAACATCCTGAAAAACAACGAGCAGATCATCATTCCCGGGATCCTCTCCTCTCCGGTCGTCGAGAAGACCATTCCCGTGCCCAAAGACTTCGAAGTCCGCGCCATCTATCTCACGGGATTCATGGCCGGCAGCGATCACGGGCTACGCACCATCCGCCACTGGCGTGAAGTCGGCGGCAACGCGGTCGTCTTCGATATCAAGGACTCCGACGGCAGCGTCACCATTGCCTACGAACATCCGCTGCTCGGCGAGCATCCAGTCTACGTTCACGACGTTCCCAAGCTCGTTCGCTTCCTGCACCAGCTGAACATGCACGCCATCGCGCGCATCGCCATCTTCCGCGACGAGCGCCTGGTGAAGATGCATCCCGAACTCGCCGTGCAGTCCCGCAAGAATCACGCGGCATGGCTCGAGAACGGCAAGCTGGTCTGGACCGATCCTTCGAATCCCAAGGTGCAGGACTACGACATCGCCCTGGCGAAATACGTAGCCGGACTCGGCGTCGACGAAATCCAGTTCGACTACGTACGATTCCCTGCCGAAGGCGACCAGAAAGACGCGCTGTTCGCATTCCAAAAAGATCAACCGGAAGTGGCCGAAGCTGATGCGAACCCGTGTGGCAACGCAGCCCATGTGGAAACTGCCCATGTGGCGACGGACGCTTCCGTCCGTCCCGCAAAGACGAAGTCGAGCGGAACCGCGGCAAAGCCGGCAGCAAAAGAGCCCAAACAGCCCTGCAGCGCAAAGCCGCGCGGGCCGCAGCGCACCGACGTCATCACCGCCTTCCTGAAGAAGGCTTATGCAGAGCTTCATCCTACGGGCGTGTTGTTGAGTCTCGACGTCTTCGGCGTGATGGCTTGGCAGCGTCAGGTTGACCTCTCGCACACTGGACAGGACATTGTCGGCATGGCGCACTACTGCGACGTGCTGAGTCCCATGATTTATCCGTCGCACTTTTTCGGCATGGACAACATCGCGCATCCCGGCGACGAGCCTGCGCACTTCATCGGCGAGTCCATGGACCGCTTCGAACTCATCACCAAAGGCTCAGGGGTCGTCATCCGGCCGTGGCTGCAGGCTTTCCACTGGCGCACCAAGACCTACTCGCCCGAATACATCAAGATCCAGGTTGAGACCGCCAAGGAAAAAGGCGGCATCGGATTCCTGTTCTGGAACGCGGCCAACGACTACTCGAAGCCCTACGACGCAATGCCTGAAATGAAGTCGGCGAACTTCAAAGAGGGATCGAAAGACAATCCCAAATACTTCCGCGGCGACGAACTGCCAGTCACGACCACGCAAGCCGCTCTAACCCCGACGAGATAGCTCGTAGAGGGACGAATCGTGGAGGGACGGACGCATTCGTCCGTCCCAAGCGAGTGGAAGAGTCATGGAGCGGCGGACGCCTCGTCCGCTGAGCGGCTCGGAAGTATCGGGCCGCTTGCTTTTTTGGAATTCCCATTTTGGGACGCGGTGAGTTGGTGGGGTACCCCCCTCCCACCGGTCTATTGGAATCATAGATTTAGCGGGGTACTAATTGATATGGCTAACCCCAACTTTGCCATGTTTGGGTCCATGACAGGGCAGGACGAAAACGAGCTCGTTTTGGTTCCTCGTAAGCCCACTGAAGATATGCTTAGGCAGCATGGGCGGATGCCTTAGCTGAAGATGCGAGGGCGGTATGGGAGTCGATGATTGAAGCTTACGAAGACTCAGTTATCAAGAAGAGGGAATTCTGATATTGGCAGTTTCGCATCTCCGCGCTTTTTAAATTCCAAAAATCTGTTCATTACCTTCCATGAGCGTGTAGTCGTCTCAATGATTGCTGAAAATGGAATATCGAGAACCTTTCCGTGCCTAGGGCCTGTAGAGTGCTCCGTGATGAACTCAAGAAACGGTTGACTGAGATTAAGATTGTCCCGCATCAATTTCCAACCCTGCTTTCTGTCGGCGGGACACATCGCCTGCCTGATTGCTTCTATAGCTCTGGCGCAATTCACGGAGGCTTCAGTAGGCGAAATAGCATTGATTAGGTCTTTAACTGCCACGAAGATCGTGGGGTCTGTCAGGACAATGGGCAATATTGGATGGATATCCACGACGCGATCGGAACCGCAATGCAAAGCTGTAACGAGTGGTTCGAGATTTGGCCTGTGCGCTTGAATGTTGTACTTAATTCCATCTGGTTTTACTACCGTTTCGAGGACAGCTTGCAATTGAAGACCCTTTGCGAACCCATAGCAATTAATCACGGATTTTGCGAGATAGTTCGCGTTCAAATCCACGTGGCCATCAGCGTTGTCCGTGGCAAATAAATTCGACTCACAGACGACTTCGATGATGCCATCCGCGATACTGACCGTAGCATCCATGATCAGCTTTTCTGGTTCACCAATGTCTGCTTCCCAATGGACACTTTGAACGCCCTTCATCGTGAATTTCATAAAACGGGGAAGGGTTATACCGTGGAATACAAACTTAGCCATAACAGGAAATTATAGATCGCGGGGTATGATGAGAGTATGAAATCTCGCCTAGATCCACTGACGACGGGGCTGGCCCAGCCTTTTTCGGCACTAAGCATAAACTGGTTGCCCCACCCTGCGCGCTTTTCGCAGGGTGGGCACTCGCGCCGCCCGTAGCGCCGGTCTTGACTTTCGTTTGTCCCCTTCAACTGCGCCGTCTCAGCAACCAAAACTCTCTTCAACAAATACTTTCTCAGAATGCTAACTCCTCACATCCATCCGCTGGCGCAATACTCTAAAGAGATATCGCAGCCTTGCGACGACAAGTTCACCGAGTCCAAAACCGGTTGCCGCAGGCTGGATCGTGCCCACCCTGCGAAAAGCGCGCAGGGTGGGGCAGCCAGCGCAAAGACCAATCCTCTTTCAGGATGACAAAACGTAGAACAAAATAGACAGAGGGCCGGAGAGCTCAACAATTCAAAAGCTCTTGGGGCGTGCTTCGCCGCTCCCCACCCTTGCAAAACCCGCAAGGATGGGCCACCCGGCAAGAGCAAAAGCAGGTTCCTCGCTTTGCTCGGAATGACAAAAGCAAGGCCAAAAACAAGAGCAAAGGCAAGCACTTCGACTGCGGTTGGTCTTTGCGCTGGGCGCGCAAAGACCAATCCTCGCTCAGGATGACAAAACGTAGAGCAAAATAGACAGAGAGCAAAATGGCTCCAGCAATTCAAAAGCTCTTGGCACGTGCTTCTGCGCTCCCCACCCTTGCAAAAACCGCAAGGATGGGCCACCCGGGGCTGAGACAAACCCCGGATGCCGGCCGCATCGTCTCGCTGGACGCTGCTGGATCGGGATGCGATGCCGTGAGAAAGCTCGCTGCGTCGTCGCGAGTTCGGGAGTGCAGGGGTCCTTCGACTGCGGTTGGTCTTTGCGCTGGGGCGCAAAGACCAATCCTCGCTCAGGATGACAAAACGTAAAACAAAATAGACAGAGGGCCGGATGGCTCAGCAATTCAAAAGCTCTTGGCGCGAGCTTCACCGCTCCCCACCCCTTGCCAAAAACGCAAGGATGGGCCACCCGGCGGGCTTATCCCTCCACAGGCTTTGTCTCAAAATGATGCACTTCGAGCGGGTGTTTTTGGCTCTCGAGGGCTCGCTCGCCACTTGCTGCCGATATTTCGGCAGCGCGCAAGTTTAACGATTCATGCGAGTTATCTATGTACGCATTTTAATGTACATACATTCCTGTGCATGGAAGTGTTCCTTCAGGAACACTTTTGCAAATTGCAGTTGTGTTCCTGCAGGAACATTGGGGGGTATTCCAGCTCGCTGCGGCCCGATACTTCGGGGCCGCCCAGCGGACGAAGGGGCGTCCGCTTAGTCGATGGACTGCAGTTCTTTGCCGGGCTTGAAGCGGACGGCGCGGCCGGGCGGGATGGAGACTTCGGCGCCGGTGCGCGGGTTGCGTCCGATGCCGGTCTTGCGGGGGCGCACGTTGAAGACGCCGAAGCCGCGGAGTTCGATGCGGTTGCCACCGGCCAGGGACTTCTTCATGCTGTCGAAGACAGTTTCCACGGCCAGCTCGGCCTTGGTCTTGGTGATGCCGGTCTTGGCCACCACTTCGTTGATGATGTCGAGCTTGATCACGGCGGGCTCCCGGGTGCAAGGACAAAATGGTGGTTCAAGTGATTGATGCTAAGGGAGATAAGTGAGATTGTCAACGGGAGCATCTATCCCGTAAACTGGCAGGACACCAGCCAACGGAATTGAGTAATTGTGTAATCGGGTAATTGTGTAATTTAGTGTGCTGCGTTGCGCTAACCAGCCGCCCGAAGGTTTTTCAAATTACTCAATTACAAAATTACCCAATTACCAAATTTTTTCTAAGGAGTTTCATGCTGAAGAGCGACCGGTGGATCCGCAAGATGTCCCAGGAACACGACATGATCAATCCGTTCTCGGAGAAGCAGGTGCGCGAGGGCGTGATTTCGTATGGGCTGTCGTCGTATGGATACGATCTGCGCGTGGCCGATGAGTTCAAGATTTTTACGAATGTGAATTCGACGATCGTCGATCCGAAACATTTTGACGAGAAGTCGTTTGTGACGGTGCAGACCGACATCTGCCTGGTGCCTCCGAATTCGTTTGCGCTGGCGCGCTCGGTGGAGTACTTCAAGATTCCGCGGAGCATACTGACGATCTGCGTGGGTAAGAGCACGTATGCGCGATGCGGGATCATTGTGAACGTGACTCCGTTTGAGCCGGAGTGGGAGGGGTTCGTTACGCTGGAGATTTCGAATACGACTCCGCTGCCGGCGCGGATTTACGCGAATGAAGGGCTGTGCCAGATTTTGTTCTTCGAGTCGGACGAAATTTGCGAGACGAGCTATGCGGATCGCAAGGGGAAATATCAGGCGCAGAAGGGCATCGTGCTGCCGAAGCTGTAGAGGGCTTTCAGCTTTCAGCTATCAGCTATCAGCTGTCAGTTAGGAGCGGCGAGGTGTGAGCGATCTTACGCAATCTGCAGATACGTTGTGTACGGCTGATCTTCGATAGCGGTGAATGGGATCATCTTCATCGCGATCACACCGTTGCCGGTGTCGATCTGCCATGTCTGCGGGGCGGTTTTCTTCGCGGCGAGTAATTGGGCGCGCGTAACTTTGGGCTGCTCGTCGGTGACGGCGAACAGGACTAGCGGGCCCGCGAGAAGCGCGACTGTTTCGGGATGCTGCGGGTCGATCGCTTCCAGTCGCGTTGACAGCGGAAGTTCGACGTCGATGTGATCGCCAGTCTTCCACTTGCGGTTGATTTGCGCGAAGCTTCCCGGCTGCGCCGGCTCGCGCTTGCCGTTCACGGCGATCGATGCGTTCTCGGCCCACGCGGGAATGCGGAAGTTCAATGCAAAGTGCGCGGACTTTGAGAGCTTCAGCTCGAACTGCACGTGCGGGTCGTAGGGATAGTTGCTCTTTTGTGTCAGGGCGATCTGTGAGTTGTCGTGAGCCCAGCGCACGGTCGACGGGATATAGAGATTCACGTAGACGCCGCGCGGGTCGCGGAAGTAGCTGTTGATGCGATAGTCGGCGGCGACCTGCGGCAAAGTTCCCGAGCAGCACGCCCATCGCTCCTTGTGATAAACCTTCCGTCCCTGAAAATTGTAGTCGGAATAGTAGTAGGTGCGGCCGTCGGGCTCGAGCGGGAGAGATCCGAGGACGGTGTTGTACATGACGCGCTCCATGCTGTCGCCGTAGCGCGGATCTCTCGTGACGCGCAGCAGGTAGCGGGTCAGCTTGAAGTGAGCGTAGGAACCGCAGGGCGTTTCGAAACTGGAGTGAGTGCTGGTGAGACTCTTGTAGATTTCTGGGCTGCCGGGAGCGCGCAGGGCCTCGTCCGGTCCCCAGCCGCCGGTGGCGAAGCTCTGCGCGGCGACGAAATCGAATCCGTTCTTCGCGGCGCGCAGATGTTTTTCGCTGCCCAGCGTCAAATATGCCTGCATGGCCGAGGAGAGCGAGTTGACGTGACTGTAGGCGTGGCGGCCTTCGAGATTGCTGCGGCCCTCGGCTAGAGGATCGTAGTAGGTGTCGTCAAGGTACTGTATCGCGAGATCGCGATATTGATTTCCGGCTCCGCGCTGGTAGGCGAGGAATAAATTCTCGGAGATCGTGTAGGACTCGTCCCATGTATACGAGTCGTCATTCTCATGGCCTTTTCGCCAGCTCTGGCCGTGTTCGATCGCTCGGCCCGGCAAGTGAGGCAGCGCGGTCTTGGTGGTTTCCGCCAGAATCGCGAACGCATCGGGATCACCGACGTACTGGTGCGAATCGATGAGACCGCAAACAAGCTTGTCGTAGGTGTAGGCGGGGAAGCGGGTGTTTTCGTAAAGGTCGCCGCCGATGGTCTGGGCGTACAGGCGATTCAGGCGAAGAACTTTCTCGCGAGTATCGGGCGAAGGGTTGATGGCATAGGAGCGGGCGAGGGCGGAGACCCACTGTCCGAAGGTGCAGCCGGGAGCGAAGCCGATGGCAAAAAGATGATCGCGATTGTTGGGGTCGTACTGGTACCAGCCTCCGAGGTCGTCGCCGGGCGCCGGTTGGCCGACCATCGCGCGATAGGGCTTGAGCAGGCTGTCTTCGTTGAGACTCATGAGCAGGTCATGGGTCTGATGAAGTTGTTGCTCGTGCAGCGGGCTGTCGAGCGAGACATCGCCATAGCCGAATTCCGCGAGGGGAGCGGATGGACGAGTATCTGACGGGAGAGCCAGCGCGGAATTGCGCAGGCCGGGAATCAGCGCGGCGGCAGATGCGAAACGTCGCGGACTGAAGAAATCGTCTGCGGGAGAGTGCGGGGGACATTGTTGACCGGCCTTAGTGAACTATTCTACGCCGAATGGTCGGGGTGAGGCGGGGAGGGCCAGGATGGGCTAGTGCTGGTTCTCGCCTTCTTTGTACATATATTTGATGGCGGGCTTGTAGATCATTAGGTTGGGCTCGCCATTCTCGCGGTTCACCTTGAGGCAGGTCTTGTCGTACCACTCGATGTAGCCGTGGACTTCCTCGCCATCTCGCAGAACGATGACCATAGGAGTGCGCGACTGCATTTGCTTCTGGTAGTAAAAATTCTCGGCGTTGGTTTGCTCGGGCGGAGGGACTTTGCGTCCGCCAGGACTGCTGGAAGCACGGTCGCCGCGATCTCCACGCTCACTACGATCGCTACGTTCGGGGCGGTCATGGCGCTCGGGGCGGTCGCGCCGCTCCTGCATTTGCGCGGAGACGGGACCATGGTTGCCGTGGTTCTCGGCACGGGGCAGAGTAGGCCGAATCAGTTTGCGGTTCGCGAAGTTTTCTTTGTCGACCTCGGTGGCCGGCATGGAATCAACAAATTCCTTCATAAGTGGCGTTACCTCGGATACACGCATTCGTGCAAGCCACAACATCGGGGGAGCCTATGAATGTTAATAAACGAAGGCGTGAAATTTTACCTACCGTACCACAGGAATCATCCTGTGACAACCCGTTGTGCTGACCCGTGACCTGGAACAGTGACGAATCTTGCACACTTTGGAAATCGATTTGCGTTAGCTGGTGTCGGAGAGGTCGGCGCCACGGCGCTCTTTGCCGCTTAGAGTGATGAGGGCGACGAGAGTGGCGACGAGAATCACGGTCCAGGCAAAAACGGGAGGATATCGGCCACCATAGCGGGCCTCAGCCAGCTTCGCCTGGAGGAATGAATTGCCGGACGAGAGAAAGTTGCCTAACTGGTAGGCAAAGCCGGGAAGAGTGGCGCGGACAGAGGAGGGCGAGAGTTCGTTCAAGTGCGCAGGAATGACTCCCCACGCGCCCTGCACCATGAATTGCATGAGGAAGCCGCCGAGAGCGAGCATGGGAACGGTGTGCGAATAAGCCCACAGAGGAATAACTGGAATCGAGAGGAGAGCAGCGATCACGATGGCGCGGCGACGGCCGATTCGTTCCGACAATGTTCCGAACAGAATTCCGCCTAACAGAGCGCCGATGTTGTAGACGATCGCGATGAAGCTTACGGTTTTCGGAGTGAACTGCAAATTCTTCTGCAGGAACGTGGGATAGAGATCTTGAGTGCCGTGACTGAAAGAGTTGAAGGCGAACATGAGCACGGCGAGGAAGAGGAAGATGCCAACATTCGAGAGAATATTTTCGACGAGGTGGCTTTCGGCCTTTCGCGAGGCGCGGCCTTGCAGCCAGGCGGGAGATTCGTCGACTTTGCTGCGAATGTAGATGACGAGAAACGCAGGCAGAGCGCCGATGACGAACATGCCGCGCCAGCCGACGATCGGGAACAGCGTGCCGTAAACCAGCGCGGCCATGAGATAGCCGACGACGTATCCTTCTTGCAGCAGGCCGGAGAAAAATCCGCGTCCTTCGGCGGGAAGCGTTTCGAAGGCGAGCGCGGCGCCTACGCCCCATTCGCCGCCCATGGCGATTCCGAAGAGAGCGCGCATGATGAGAAATACTCTCAACGAAGGCGCGAAGGCCGAGGCGAGCTCGAAGACAGAGTAGGCGATGATGTCGACCATCAGGGCGGGACGGCGGCCGAAACGATCGGCCATCAGTCCGAACAGAAACGCTCCTACCGGGCGCATGGCGAGCGTCAAGAGAATCGCCTCAGTGATGGTAGAAACCTTCGTTTGAAATTGCGTGGCCAGCGCGCTTACGCAGAAGATGAGGATGAAGAAATCGAAGGCATCGAGCGCCCAGCCGAGGAAGCAGGCAAAGAAGGTGTTGCGCTGAACGGGAGTGAGGCGGCGGAAGTGGCCGATGAATTCCATGGCGTGCGCAGTTTTCTTCAGTCCGCGGAGAGTCCTGCGGATGCTAGCATAGGCTTTCAAATTCGAGATTAAGAATCGGCGATTATAAATTTCCCATGCCCGAACTGGAACTTCCACAAAGACAGGCTACCGATGCGCTGATGCTAACTGGCTTCTGGTACCGCGCACTGCCGGGGGATCGCGTGCAGCGCAATCAGTTGTATAAGGCGACGCTGCTGGAGATTCCGCTGGCGATTGGGCGCGACCGGTTGGGACAGCCGTTTGCGATGCGCGACGCGTGTCCGCATCGCGGGATGCCGCTGAACTGCGGCCGCTTTGATGGAGAGAATCTCGAGTGCGGGTATCACGGGTGGCAGTTCGATGTGCATAACGGGCAGTGCCAGCTGATTCCGTCGTTGACGGCCGATCAGAATCTGAAAGTCGATCGGATTTATGCGGGGAGCTATCCGTGCGAAGAAGAGGACGGATTTGTGTGGGTGTACATTCCGGATCCGTTGCCGGTGGGGGCGGGATTTGGGCCGCCTACGGAGGCTGCTGACGGTGCGCCGCAGGTCGAAAAGTTCAGCGAGAAATATAATCTCGCGTACTTGCAAGCGGAGATGCCGGTCAGTATTGATCACGGAATTATTGGATTGATGGATCCGGCGCATGGACCGTTCGTACACCAGGCGTGGTGGTGGCGGAGCCGGCACAGCATTCACGAGAAGAAGAAAAACTTCGAGCCGATTCCGAATGGGTTTCGGATGAGCGCGCATACGCCGAGTTCGAACTCGGCGCCGTACAAGCTGTTGCGGCTGTACGCTGATGCGGATTCGATTACGACGACGATTGATTTCGTGCTGCCGAACATTCGTACGGAAACGATTCGCGCGGGAAAGTATTGGTTTTCGAGTCTGACGACGGTCACGCCGATTACGCGGAATCAGTGCCGCATCGATGTGGTGGCGGCGTGGAATTTATTTCGCTGGGTGCCGTTTGTGCCAGATTTGTTGAGATTTGTTTTTGCGAAGTTTGTGGAGCAAGACCGGCGGACGATGGAACTGCAGGCCGAGGGGTTGAAACACAATCCGCATTTGATGTTGATCGATGATGCGGATCGTCCGGCGAAGTGGTACTTCCAGCTGAAGGCTGCGCATCTTGAGGCTAAGCGGACCGGCGGGGAGCTGAAGCATCCACTGAGCGGGCCGGTGACGTTGAAGTGGAGAAGTTGAGCGAAACCGCCCGCAAGTAAAGGCAGCCCTATTCGCGCTTTCGACATCGAAGGGCCATGAACAATGAGCGTCGGAAAACCTTTCTGCAACATCACTCACTCAGTCTCGTAACCGGCGCGGTTCTGGCTGCGTGGATTGTCCTTTACATCCGGTCGAATCCTTCTACACATCTTGGGTCGTTCTTCGGCAATGCGATCGCGGACTGGACCGGGCTGCTGGTCACGGTGCTCGCGACGAAGTTTCTCTATGAGACGGGCTCGGCGGAGAGTCGAAAGCCGCCGCGGCACTGGCTGAGTCCGGTGATCAAGGTGATGCAGGATCACTCGCTGACGATTTTTCTGGTGGTGACGGGCATTGGGTGGGTGTGGCTGTTCGCGGTTAGCAGTCCGAATTCAAAGTGGGGGCAGGTGGTGGGAAACATAGTGTCGGAGTGGACACAGATTTTTGGCGTGGTCGTGCTGACGAAGAGGCTGGTGGAATCGCACTCGAAGGAGAGCCGACGGTAATAGGTCGGATGGAACGGCTATGCCGCGGTTCGCGGGGGGATCCCTCCGCCCGCTGGTGAAAGCGCGGGCGTTCGGGATGACGCCATGAATATTTGGCTGCGCCTATTCGCCGGTGACTAGCCAATCCATGGCTTCTTCGCGCGTTTTGAAGGCGGGGATCTCGCGCTGGGAGAAGGTTTTGAAATTCTCGTAGAAGACGTGCGGCAGGCTCTCGGTGCCGACCCAGGCGGAGCGCTTCACATAGGGGCGATCGAGGGTGAGGACTTCTTTGATGTGCATCGCGACGGTCTTGTCGACTTGCGCTTCGGTGAAGTCGGCGAGGGTGAGTACAGACTGGGGAGCGTGCCGAGCGATGTCGGCGCGCACCAGGTCGAGCAGGAGCATCATCTCTTTGGCGTTGCAGTGGCTGAAGTCGATCAGGAAGATCGCGTGGCCTTGGTGTTTGATGAAGCGCAGACGATCGTTGAGGGAGGCGTCGGCAGTCATGCGAGCAATCCCTCGACTACGGCGTAAGCGCCGTCCAGCGCGGCATCCAGAGCGGACGCATCTTTGCCGCCGGCTTCGGCGAGGTCAGGACGACCTCCACCTTTGCCGCCGACTTTCTGCGCTACGGGGGCAATGACTTTTCCAGCTTGCACGCGGGTAGTCAAATCTTTGGTGACGCCTACGATCAGGGCGACGTTGCCGTTCGACGCTGAGCCAAGGACGACTACGCCTGAGCCAATCTTGTCGCGGAGTTGATCGACGAGCGTGCGGAGTTGCGCGCGTTCCAGATTGTCGACGCGCTGTGCGAGGACTTTCACGCCCTTCACTTCTTTGATGTGATCGCTGACGTTGGCCGTGCTTGACGATGCGGACTTCATGCGGGCCTGATCGAGTTCGCGGGTGAGGCGCTTGATCTCGGCGTCTTTCTTGTCGAGTTCGGATTTCAGGGCTACGGACGGAGTCGCGCCTTCGGAGTGCGAGGCGATGCTGGCTACGAATCCTTCGAGTTCGTGGTCGGCGCGGAAGTGGTGGAGCGAATTTTCTCCGGTGACGGCTTCGACGCGGCGGACGCCGGAAGAGACGCTGCCTTCTTTCAGAATCTTGATGAGGCCGATCTCGCCGGTCTGCGCGGTGTGCGTGCCGCCGCAGAGTTCGGTGGAGAAATCGCCGATTTTGATGACGCGAACTTTGTCGCCATACTTTTCGCCGAACAATGCCATGGCGTGGTATTCGTTGATCGCCACGTCGATGGGGACGTTCTCGATGACGTCGATCTTGGTGTTGCGCAGGACCTGCTTATTGATGATGTCTTCGATGTCCTGTAACTCTTCATCTTCGACGGCGGTGAAGTGGGAGAAATCGAAGCGGAGATGATTGGGGGCGACGAGCGATCCGGCCTGCTTGACGTGCTTGCCGAGAACTTCGCGCAGGCCCGCGTGCAGCAAGTGCGTCGCGGTGTGATTGCGCATGGTCGCTTCGCGGACATCGGTGTTGACGACGGCGTCGACCTTGTCGCCGACACGAATCGGTTTCTTAGCGACGACCTGATGCGCGCGCACGCCTTGAATCGGGTAGTAGCATCCGGTAACGTCGGCGACGATGGTGTTGTGATCGTCGGAGTAGAACCATCCGCGATCGCCGACCTGTCCGCCGGATTCGGCGTAGAAGGGCGTGTGGTCGAGGATGATCTCGCCGGCATCGCCGGGTGCGAGTTGTTGCGTGCCTTGTCCGTTGTGCCCGCCTGCCTTGGAAATGATGGCGAGGACTTCGCATCCGTCGGAGCGCGTCTGGCGGTAGCCTTCGAAGGTGGATTTCGGAAGCTGCTGGTAAGCAGGGTTGGCGGTCTGCTTGGCGGCGCCTTTCCAGGAGGCGCGGGCGCGAGTGCGTTGTTCCATCATTGCCGCATCAAAGCCCACCTGATCGAATTCGATGCCTTGATCACGAGCTGCGTCCTGCATGAAGTCAAGGGGCATACCGAACGTGTCGTAGAGTTTAAAAGCCTCTTCGCCCGGCAGTTCGGGGCGGTTGAATCCCGCAGGTGCTCCAGCTTCACAGCTCAATCGAATAACGTCTTCCAATCTTCTTAATCCGACGTCGAGCGTGTGTGCGAATCGAGTTTCTTCAACGTGAACCGTTTTCGAGACCCGGTCGCAACTCTCCTTCAGTTCCGGATACGCGTCCTGCATCAGGTCGCGGACTGCGAAGATCATTTCGTAGAGGAATGGCTTCGTTTGTCCGAGCAACGACCATGGGTTATGGCGCGGCGAATGATTTTGCGGAGGACGTAGCCACGGCCTTCGTTCGAGGGAAGGACTCCGTCGGAGATGAGGAACGTGGCGGCGCGGGAGTGGTCGGCAATCACTCTTAGGGAGGCGGCGGATTTGTGGCTGGGAGAGCCCGCCGAGCTTTGCTCGGCTGGGCGGACGAATGCGTCCGCCCCCACATGGCCGGTGCTTGTTCCCGTCAATTCTGCGGCGCGCTTGATCAGCGGCGTAAACAGGTCTGTGTCGTAGTTCGAGATTACGCCTTGCAGGACCGACGCTACGCGCTCGAGGCCCATGCCGGTGTCGATCGAGGGCTTGGGCAGCGGATTCAGTTTGCCGGTGGTGTCGCGATCAAACTGCATGAAGACGAGGTTCCAGATTTCGACGTAGCGGCCGCAGTCGCAGGTGAAGGCACAGTCGGTGTGTCCCTGATCGGAAGCGGCGATGCCCATGTCGTAATGAATCTCGCTGCAGGGGCCGCAGGGACCGGTGTCGCCCATCTGCCAGAAATTGTCTTTCAGGCCCATCTCGTAGATGCGATTTTTGGGCACGCCCTGCGCAGCCCAGAGGTCGTAGGCTTCCGCGTCGCGATCGAGGCCGCCTTCGCCGTTGAAAACGGTCACGTACAGTTTTTCTTTGTCGATGCCGAACCATTCGCGCGAGGTGATCAGTTCCCATGCGTAGGCGATGGCGTCTTTCTTGAAGTAGTCGCCGAAAGAAAAATTTCCGAGCATCTCGAAGAACGTGTGATGGCGGTTGGTGAAGCCGACGTTTTCGAGATCGTTGTGCTTGCCGCCGGCGCGCACGCACTTTTGCGAAGTGGTGGCGCGGGAGTAGTCGCGCTTTTCGAGGCCGAGGAAGACGTCCTTGAACTGGTTCATCCCGGCATTGGTAAACAGCAACGTAGGATCGTTGGCGGGGACGAGCGATGAAGAGTGGACTTCCTTGTGGCCTTTTTGCACAAAGAAGTCGAGGAACTTGCGGCGGATTTCAGAACCTGTGGGCATGAAGGTTCATTTTAAACGATCTGTATTAGCGAGGTCGCAGGGAAGGGCGATTCACCACAGGGGAAACGGAGGACACACAGAGAGCGCTGGCCTGGCGATTCAGTGTGTCCTCTTCGGAGGATTGTTTACTTCACCGCGTCGGCGGTTTTTTTGGTGCCCTTCTTGACGTCATGGCCTACGTCTTTGGTCCCTTTCTTGATCGCGCTACCGGTTTTCTTGGCGGCTTTGCCAGTGTCTTTCGTGGCAGTCTTCGCGCCTTTTTCGGTATCCTTCGTCGCTACCTTGGCGCCCTTTTCTGTATCTTTGGTGGCCGTCTTTGCGCCCTTCTCGGTGTCTTTGCCTGCGGTCTTCGCGCCTTTTTTGGTGTCCTTCGCGACGGTCTTCGCGCCGGTCTTGGTGGCGTGGCCGGTTTTATCGGCGGCTTTCTTAGTGTCTTTACCGGTCGTCTTCGCGGCTTGCTTCATCTCGTTGCCGGCACCGGTCGGTTTGTCGGTGCTCGTGTCCTGACCGTAGACCATGGTCGCCATCGCGAGAAGAGCGGCGCCGAGGGTTACTGCCCATTTCGTGTTCATAGATTCCTCCTAGATTGTGGGTGGGATCGAATGCGAGTATGCATCATCTTGGGAGCCTGGGCAAGGCCGTAGCCACTAAAGGCACGAAGATGGGAGGCGTCCCGGCATTCATGTTGCGACGTGACAAGAACACTTTTACCACGGGGGGCACGGGGGAGCACAGGGGACATCTGCCGGAAACCAACTGATTCATGGGCGATGATTCTGCTAGGTCTCGGTTTCGAGGGCGGTTAGGGTTTCTTCGTCTACATCCCACTTTTTCAGGATGGTGAAGATGGTCTTCGTGCTGAACCCGGCACGGGCCAGTTGACGAAAAACGCGCGCTACCTGCTTTTGATCTTTTGGTTTTTCGAGGCGCTTCTTGCGAAGGTAGTCGCGGGCCTGCTTTTCGTCGCTGACGCTCTCGTAGGCCGCTCCGACCTCTTTGTCGATGACCGATCCGTGGACGCCGCGGGTTTTGAGTTCGGTGATCACGCGCATGCGTCCGACTTTCTGGTTGTCACGGCGCAGGGAGGAGTAGTAGGCGGCGTATTTGGAGTCGTTGAGGTATCCCTGATCTTTCAGGCGGCGGATGACTAATTCGACGAGAGTCGTTCCGTATTCGGAGTCGGCGTCTTCGATACGGGCGCGCATGAGGCGCTTGAGTTCGGCGACGGTGCGCATGCGGCGGGCAAGGGCGCCGACGGCGTATTCATACATTTCGTCTTCCGTGTACGTACGTCGCTTGGGGCGCGAGAACGGCATGGGTTAACGATAGCGCAAATGGTCCTGAGTCGCGAGTCCTGAGTCGCGAGTCCTGTCGCGAGGCAGGCGAATTACAACACGGAGGACGCGGAGGACGCAGAGGGATTTAGGAACAAAAAAGGGGCGCGATTGCTCGCGCCCGTCACGGAGTACATCTTAAAAATCGAATCGCTTAGCGGCCTCCGAAGCCTGCGGATTGCATCGACTGACGCGAGATGTCGGCGGTCGAGGCGATGCCTTGCATGCGGAGTTTGAAGTCGTCAGCGTTCGAGGCGTTCTCGAGCGCGGTTTCGTAGTTGACGAGGCCCGCCTGGAAAAGATCCCAGAGCGACTGGTCGAAGGTCTGCATGCCGTATTGCGAAGTACCGGCAGCGATGGCGTCGCGAATGGAGCGCGTTTTTTCCGGCACGAGAATACATTCGCGAATGTAGGCTGTGTTGATCATCACTTCGACGGCAGGAACGCGGCCCTCGGAGTCGCAGCGGCGAACGAGACGCTGGCTGACAATGGCGCGCATTACGGCGGCAAGCTGCATACGAATCTGCTTCTGCTCCGGTGGCGGGAATATCGAGATCACGCGGTTGATGGTTTCCACGGCATCGAGGGTGTGCAGGGTTGAGAAGACCATGTGGCCGGTTTCGGCGGCGTGCAGCGCGGTCGAGATGGTTTCCAGATCGCGCATTTCGCCCACGAGGATGACGTCGGGATCCTGACGGAGAGAGGCACGCAAGGCGGCTCCGAAGCCGGGCGTGTCGACGCCGATTTCACGCTGGTTAACGTAACCCTTTTTGTCGCGGTGCAAGAATTCGATAGGGTCTTCGATTGTAATGATGTGTTCCGCGCGCGAGGAGTTTACGCGGTCGACCATTGCTGCCAGTGTCGTCGATTTGCCGGAACCAGTAACGCCCGTTACCAGGATCAGACCACGAGGCATGTCGCAAATCTGCTCGACAACTTTGGGCAGAAAGAGTTCGTCGAGCGCACGAATCTTGGTAGGAATGACACGGAGAACGAGTCCCACGTTGCCGCGCTGCTGGAAAATGTTCACACGGAAGCGTCCGAGGCCGGCGACGCCGTAGGCCATATCGATTTCCGTGGTCTCTTTGAATTTCTGTTTCTGGCGAGCGGACATCATGCTGAAAGCCATGTTGAGCATGTCTTCCGCACTGATGCGCGGCTGGTCGGTCAACGGCACCAGTTCGCCGTCAATGCGCAGGTGAGGATAGTTTCCTACCTTCAAGTGCAAGTCGGAGGCTCGGCGTTCCGTCGCGATCCGAAGCAGGTCATCAATATTCATGCGGAGTTCTTTCCCATGGAAGCCTCGAGCAGGAGGCTTCTGAGCGCGAGGCTCTTCGAACATGATCGCCCGAATCGTCACCTTCCCCAAGATGACCTAGGTAATGGACCGGGGCGGGAGACGGGACAGAGGCTAAAGTTTGGGATAGCTTTGCAAGAATTAATAGAGAGAGCAGGAAGATTCCCTGCTCTCCCGTTCCCGATAGACGTTGACTTTATTGCGCAGGGACCTCGCAACCCATCCGCCGAGTTACTTCATTCGACCAACCCATGCTCCGAGCCGGCTGTGACGCAGTTGTTGCTGTAGCCGTTGGCGTTCGCCAGGCGACAGGTTAACCCTTGGTCTTGGGCCATCTAACTCAGCGTTGCCGCCGGCAGTTGGGATCGCCAGGAAAGCGTGAAGCTCGCCATTGATGAGTCCTTGGCCGACGATCTCTCCAGCGTCATTGATCGCCTGGGCAAAGAGCAACTGCCAGGGCGAGTCTTGGGAGAGGAGATCGTTGAGGTCGGTGATGACATTGTTTTGCCACACGAACGCGCTCGGGTTGAAGTCGCTGTCGAACCAGAAGCCAACCACCTGGCCTCGATCGTTCAAGGTGTTACAACACGGAGCGACAGTCAACACGGCCCCGGGCAAGGTGCCCAAGTCGCGCATCCCCTTGTTTCTCGACCAGAAGAAGGAGTGAACCGTGCCATCGGTGAATTGCGAAGTACCGACCACCTGTCCAGCATTATTAATGCTAGTGGCGACGTGGGAAGCGGCTCCCCCAAGGGAGCCCAGGTCACGGGGCGTTCCATCTCTTTCCCAGAGCAGGGCGTGTACTCCGTTCGGCTGAAGAAGGGGAATCGCAGTGTCGGAGCACAGGCCGGAGCTACCGACAGCTTGGCCTTCGTCGTTGATGCCGAAAGCGAATCCCACGGTGTCACCATGTAGAGGACGCAATTCTCGGACCTTGCCGCTCGGTTCCCAGATCGCGGCCTGGTAGCGAAACAATTGAGACGGCATCGCGGATTTGCAGGTAGAGTCCGCAACGCCCGTCTCGGAAAATCCGACGGTCTGGCCCAGATCGTTGATGCCAAGTACTTCGGCATTGCGGCCTCCGGGTAGAGTTGGAAGCGCGTAGAGTTTTCGATTCCTCCATATCGCGCCGAGGCATTGGAGGTGATTGCCGAAGCTACAGAAATCCTCCCCATTGGGATCGAGCTTGGCAGTTTCGGAGAGGATCGGCACTTGTCCCCAGAGGTTGGGGCCATCGGCCTCGCTGTTCGGTCCGCCCAGAGTCCCGGTGTCGATCAAAGGACCTCGGCCATACCAAACAAATGCGTGTTGCGGCCCGTCGGAAGTGAGGTTGCCGGACCCAGCCACCCATCCCGCATTATTGTTGTCAAAGGCCGAACTGTTAGTTCCCGGGCCACCCAGCGTGCCCAGGTCGGTAACGGTGTAGCGAACAGTGCGCTGAGTTGGTGATTGTGCACCAGCTAGTTGAGCTGCCACAAGAGCGAGCAACCCCAGCAGCGAAGAACGCAGCAGTCTAGTTTTCATAATGGTCTCCTTATTCGTTTCGTTCGTTTGGCGATCTATTTCGCAACCCCACCCAGGGGGCAGCGGTTAGCTGACCTTCTTGTCGTGCACGCGTGCCAGCAGCGAATTCAGGCAAATCAGCGACGAGCCATCGGCGGCTAGCGACCGATGCAGATCTGTTGAGTTGAGCCAAGCTTCCAAAGCGGGGCGGTCAAGGTTCGAAATCACTCCGACGCTCTCCATCGCAATCATTTCTGACTCGGCGGCACAGGCCGGGCACCATGCCCGCAACGAATTGCGAGCGCGCATGATTAACAGAGAGTCGGTTTCGATCGTGATCTTGGTTTCCTTTGCCATGGAACCCGTCCTCCGGGACAGCTCACGTGCCGAACGAGTTGCAGCTTGCCAGCGGCGGGAGGGATAAGTCTTTGCAAGGCTTCTGAAAACTTCTGATAATTTCTCGCACTCTCGCAAGCGGCTGAAGATGCGAGGTTTGCGACTATGCGCAAAGAAGGGCCGGGTGCCGGAAAAGCCGTGCAAGCGTGCTAGAATTCGCTCCGCTGCTATGCAAATGAGGAACCACCGATGGGCGCGAACGAAGTTGATGCGGCTGAGCAACTCTACGAATTTGGCCCTTTTCGCGTCGACGCGCAGAAGGAAACTCTGTTACGTGGCGGCGAAATTGTCCCGCTAACGTCGAAGACGTTTCAGATTCTTTTGGTGCTGGTCCGCCACAACAAAGAAGTCGTCACCAAAGACGACCTGATGAAAGAGGTCTGGCCGGACACCTTCGTTGAAGAAGCCAACCTGAGCCGCAATATCTTCATGTTGCGCAAAGCGCTGGGTGAGAGTCCGCAGGATCACCGCTACATTCTGACGGTGCCCGGCCGTGGATACCGGTTGGCGGAGAGTGTGCGCCTAGTGCCGGGGCGGGAGCTTGATATTGTTGCAGCGAGCCGCACCAAGGTGCAGGTCCAAGTCAAGGAAACGAAACCGTTGGCATGGGTCGCATTGGCAGTGGTCATTGTGGTTGGCATCGTCGCGGGAATGGTTCGGCTGGTCTTCTATCGGGCGCCGATCCTCACAGCGAAAGACACGGTCGTGCTGGCCGACTTCACTAATTCCACGGGCGACTCGGTTTTTGATGGAACATTGCGGGAGGGCATGGCCGTGCAGCTGGCGCAATCGCCTTTCCTGAGCCTCATTTCCGACCAGCGCATCCAGCAAACGCTCCGACTGATGGGCCGGTCCGCGGATAGTCGCCTTACTCCGGAAATCGCCCGCGAGATTTGCCAACGGACTGGGAGCGCGGTGATCCTCGAAGGCTCGATCGCGCAGCTGGGCAGCCAATACGTTATTGCGTTGCGCGCCCAGAATTGCAGCAGCGGCGACATCCTGGCCAACGAACAGGTGCAGGCGGGGAAGAAGGAAGATGTGCTGAATGCCCTCACTGAAATGGCCAGCAAGTTTAGGATGCGAGTCGGTGAATCGATCTCGACCGTCGAACAGCACGATATGCCTCTTGCCGAAGCCACAACCTCGTCCCTCGAAGCGTTGCAAGCTTACAGCACAGGATGGAAGGTTCTCCCCTCAAGCGGCGCAATGGCTGCTCTGCCGTTCTTCAACAGGGCCACGGAAATCGACTCCAACTTCGCCATGGCACACGCATCGCTGGGACGGGTCTATGCCGATCTCGACGAATCCGATCGAGCGGCTGAAAACATCAGCAAAGCCTGGTCGTTGCGCGATCGGTCGAGCGACCAGGAAAAGTTCTTCATCAGTGCTGCCTACGAGACGCTGGTCACTGGCAACCTGGAGCAGGCGCAGCAGACGTGTGAGGCCTGGACGCGGACTTATCCTCGCGAGCCGAAGGCGCATCTGATGCTGGCGGGGATGGTTCACAAGACCAGAGGCCAGTACGAAAACGCGATTGCTGAGGCCCGGAAGACGATCGCACTCGACCCGGATTTTGCTATCGGATATTACAGCCTTGCCGTGAACCAGTCCTATCTTGATCGCATGGACGACGCCGCGCAAACGATTCTACGCGGAACCGCGCGCGGGCTGGGGATCGATGAATATGTCATGTTGAATTATGACCTGGCATTCTTGCGGAACGACCGGGCAGCAATGGACCACGCGGTGGTCCAGGCGCTGAGCAGATCGGGAGGGGAAAGCTGGATTTTCAACAAAGAGGCCTTCGTCCTGGCTGCTTCAGGCCACGTGCGGCAGGCCAGGAGCATGTCCCAGCGGGCAGTGGATCAGGCGCAGCACGTCGCGCAGCGGGAAAGAGCAGGCCTTTGGGAAGCCGGAGCAGCCGTGCGAGAGGCTCTGTTCGGAAGCGCGTTGCAAGCGAGGAAGGAGGCAATGGCCGCACTCGATCTTTCGAAGGATCGTGAAGTGCAATACGGCGCCGCTTTTGCCCTCGCTCTCTCTGGCGATCCTTCCCGGGCCCAGGCTCTCACTGATGATTTGGAAAAGCGGTTCCCCGAAGACACGTCTGTCAGGTCGAGCTATGTGCCGGTGCTACGGGCCCTCTTAGCGCTCGATCGGGGGGACGCTTCAACCGCTCTTGAAGCCTTGCAGGTCGCGGTTCCGAACGAACTGGGTGTCCCGCGCAGTAGCGTGAGCGCGCTCTTCGGAGCTCTGTATCCCGTCTATGTGCGCGGCGAGGTCTATTTGGCGGCGCATCGGGGAACTGAAGCAGCCGCGGAATTCCGGAAGATCCGCGATCACCGCGGGATCGTAGTAAGCGATCCAATCGGCCCGCTGGCGCGTCTGCATCTCGGCAGAGCCTACGCTTTGACGGGAGACGCGAGCGAAGCCAAGGCTGCGTACCAGGATTTCCTCGTTCACTGGAACGACGCCGACCCCGACATCCCCGTCCTTCGACAAGCCAAAGCAGAGTATGCAAAGCTTAAGTGAAGAGGAGATGCCGTCGAGATTTCCTCAGCACCCCGCATGGTCCGTTGGTGCTCCGGAAGGAGCCTGGACACCTAAAAGAAATCGTTTCCGCTCGATAAGAAAGCCGCCCTTCCCAGGCGGCTTCTCTACCGAGATTTACCGAAGGCTATGCAGCCGTTTCTGTGGGCACTGGCGGTTGGAAAGGGTTGTCGTAGCTGCCGCCGTAGATCGATGGGACCTTCGATCCCATGGGCCGCAGGTAGGTCGCCAGTTCTCCGCGGTGGTGGATGCTGTGGTTGTTGAGGAATCCAAGATAGAAAACGGCGGGCATATTGAAGACGCCGAAAAAATTGACGGGAGTGAGCAGTTGCTCGGCCGACATGGCTTCGACGCGGGCAATTCCGCGTTTCATATTCTCGTCGTACCAGGCGACGACTTCGGTGATGTTAGTGGGCTTGCTCTCGGGCGAGCCCGTGTTGAACTGAAGGTCGGCGATGCCGTCGAGGAACTGAGCATCGGTATTGGCCAGATGCCAGGCTAGTTCCTGAGCGGTACGGGCGCTGGGATCGGGCTTGTAGCTGGACTTTTCATCAGGGATGGCCGCGATTACTTTCTTGGTGATTTCCACTTCATTCTTGAAGCCGTCGAGCATGACGGCTCGAAAGCCGAGGACGAATTCAGGAGTCATCTGGGACATACGTTCTCCTTGGTTGAGTGTTTTGTTTTGCCGGGCCGAAACGGACGGAAAGGGGCGCATGGGAGCGCCCCTTTCGAATTCGAACGAGAATGGATTATACGCCGACGGGCTGTTTGCTGCGCACCGGCACGGGCGTGAGCCAACCGTGGCGGTCGGCCTTCTCGCCGCGGACGATGGCGTAGAACTCTTTTTGCAGCGCCTTGGTGATTGGGCCGGCAGTGCCCTTGCCGACTTTGATTTTGTCGACGGTGCGGATGGGCGTGACTTCGGCGGCGGTCCCGGTGAAGAAGGCTTCGTCGGCGATGTAGAGCATTTCGCGCGGGATCATTTGCTCAACGATAGGAATGTTGAGGTCACGGGCGATCTGCAGCACGGAGTCGCGGGTAATTCCAGGAAGCACGGAGTTGCCAAGCGGCGCGGTGATCAGCTTGTCGCGATGCACGAGGAAGATGTTCTCGCCGGAGCCTTCGCTGACGAATCCGTTGACGTCGAGTGCGATGCCTTCGACGTAACCGTTGACGACGGCTTCCATCTTGATGAGCTGCGAGTTCATGTAGTTCGCGCCAGCCTTGGCCATGGCGGGTAGGGTGTTCGGAGCGAGGCGCGTCCAGGAAGAGACGCAGACGTCGCAGCCATCGCCATCACCGGTCAGATATTTTCCCCACGGGTAGTTGATGATGTAGACCTCGGTCGGGGAGTTGAAGGGATTGACGCCAGCCTCGCCGTATCCGCGCAGGACGATCGGACGCACGTAGCAGGGCCAAGCGCCGTTGTGCGCGATGGTTTCGACCATGCCCTTGACGATTTCGTCGCGGGTGAAAGGCACGTCGATGCGGTAAACCTTGGAGGAGTCGAGCAGGCGCTGGATGTGTTCGTTGGCCCGGAAAATCGCGGGACCGCTGGGCAATTCGTAGCAGCGGACGCCTTCAAAGACCGAAGAGCCGTAGTGGACGACGTGCGACATCACGTGAATGGTAGCGTCGTCCCAATTGATCAGTTTGCCGTTATGCCAGATCTTGTCGGTCTTCTGGATTGCCATGCGAACTCCTTGAGGTCGATGTGGGCAACGAGGGTGAAATCATTCCTCTGGCAGTGCAGGGACTGAGGCGCGAACCCAACCCACGTTACAGAACATTATAGCTGAGGGCGGTGTGGGGACCTGGGTCCTCTGGCATTCCGCTGCCGGGAATTCTTGCATGAGTTGTGGCGATAGCGTCGTGCGTTCTCGCAGGTCGTAGTAGGATCAAAGAGCGGTTGTGCATTCCAAGGCGGATCGAAGACACGACCGAATAATCGCATGTCGGAACCCTATTCCTCGATTCCTACTTCTACGGTCGAGTACTACCATTCGCTGCCGGAACCGCACGGAGAGCCGCCGGCGGAGCGGTATTGGCTGCACGCGTTGCTGCTGCTTGCGACCATCTTCACGACTCTGGTAGTTGGGGCGCGGATGGAATACAACTTCCTGAACAACTTGCCCCCGTTTTCGTTTGGCTCTAGTGACTACATTCCGTTCTTCCCGCTGAGATGGGTGCTGGAGCAGCCGTCGCGTCTTCTGCTGGGACTACCGTTTTCCGCGACGCTGCTGGGCATTCTACTGGCGCATGAAATGGGGCACTATCTTCTCTGCCGGTATTACGGGGTGCGCGCGACACTGCCGTTTTTTATTCCGGCGCCGACGATGATTGGGACATTTGGCGCGGTCATTCGGATCAAGGCGCCGATCCGGTCGCGGGCCGCGCTGTTTGATATCGGGATTGCAGGTCCGATCGCGGGATTCGTGGTCGCGGTGGCGACGCTGGCCGTGGCCATGAAGCTGTCGAAGCCGATGACGGCGAGCAGTGCAGGATCAGAATTGCAGTTGGGATTTCCGCAGATTTTTTTCATCATGCATGACCTGCTGCGCTGGTTCGCTCCGAACCACGCGATTGCTGCGTTGCCAATGAAGCGAATCTACCTGCATCCGGTGGGCGTGGCTGCGTGGGTCGGAATGTATGCGACTGCGCTGAACTTGCTGCCCAGCGGCCAGTTGGATGGCGGACACATCGTTTATGCGCTGGCTCCGCGGGTGCACCGTCTGATTTCGTGGGCGACGGTGGCCGCGCTCATCTACGTGGGAAGCTTGAAGGTCTACGCGGGAAACGCAAAGGTCGGAGGCCAGCTGAACTACGGCTGGTGGTTCTGGGCCGGGCTGATTACGGCGATGAATATCCTCACCTGGCGGCAGGAGCAGGCGCCGGATTATCCCATGCTTCCTCCAAGTCGTTGGGTGTGGGCAGTGTTCGCTGTAATCATGCTGGCGCTTACCTTCGCCATCTCGCCGTACCAACTCAGCCAAAATTGACAGGCACCCATGCGAGTGGTTGGCGGCAGGTTGAAATGTTCGTATACTTCCCTATTCAATCGTTTTAATGGAGGGGATTGCTCGTGAGAAAGACAATTCTGGCTCTGACGTTTCTGGCTGCGTGTGTGTCGGTAAGCCGCATGGTCGCGCAAACGGTCGAGGTCGATACTTCGCACGCGACGAATCATTTCGTACCGAAAGAAACGCTGGGGGCGGGCGTGGATCGGATTCCGGTGGAGGCGATCGACAAGGATGTATTGCAGCCGACGCTCGGGCAGACGCAGGCTTCTGGCTGGCAGCCCGTCACGTATCGGCAGAACACCGAACTGGCCATCGAGGCGTGGCACTGGAATCCGAATGGAAAGTGGAGTGACCCAAGCGGCAAAGGATATTTTGTCGGGTCGGCGACGCCGACGGAGAGGATCCGCTATTCGTACGGGTATGGGTTGCCGCGAAGAGGCTTCACGCGCAACGACGGAACGGAGAATGCAGGATTCTCGCGGCTGACTGATGGAGATCTGAACAGTTTCTGGAAGAGCAATCCATATCTCACGCAGCACTTCACGGGCGAAAGCGACACGCTGCATCCGCAGTGGGTGATACTCGACCTGGCTCAGAGCCAACTGGTCGACAGCATTCGCATCGCGTGGGGCGCGCCGTATGCCAAAAGCTACGTGGTGCAGTACTGGACGGGAGGAGACGATCCGATTCATTCTCCCACGCGCGGAGTGTGGCAAACGTTTCTTCACGGCGCCGTGAGTGATGGAAAAGGAGCGACGGAAACGCTCCGGCTGAGCGGCAGCGTGGTTCCGGTGAGGTTCGTGCGAATCTGGATGACGGAGTCGTCGAATACGTGCGATGCGGACGGGCCGGGCGATCCGCGGAATTGCGTGGGGTATGCAATTCGCGAGATCTACCTGGGAACGACCAGCGACGACGGCGTGTTTCACGACATTCTGCGGCACACGCCGGATCAGGAACAGACGACGACGTTTTGCTCGTCAGTGGACTCGTGGCACGAGCCGTCGGACCTGGGAGCTACCACGCAGGCGCAGGTGGGATTTGATTTGTTCTTTACCAGCGGCGTGACGCGCGGGTTGCCGGCGATGATCCCGGTCGCGATGATTTACGAGACGCCGGAGAATTCCGCAGCAGAGATTGCGTACGTGGAGAAGCGTGGCTATCCGATTTCTTATGTCGAGATGGGGGAGGAAGCGGACGGGCAGTACATGTTGCCGGAAGATTATGCGGCTCTCTATTTGCAATGGGCGACGGCGCTGCACAAGGTCGATCCGGCATTGAAGCTGGGCGGACCGTCATTTCAGGGAGTGAATCGGGATATTGAAGTGTGGCCGGACGCGAACGGGAAAGTTTCGTGGCTCGGACGATTTGTCGATTACTTGAAGCAGCATGGCCGAATGAAGGATCTTGCGTTCTTCTCGTTCGAGCATTACCCGTATGATCCGTGCCGGACGCCGTGGGGCATGCTCTATGACGAGCCGGAACTGGTGAGCCACATCATGCAAGTCTGGCACGACGACGGGATTCCGGCCGACATGCCGATGTTCATTACCGAGGGAAATTTGTCATCGGGAGCGAGCGAGACGTTTGAAGACATCTTTGCGGGAGTTTGGCTGGCTGATTACATTGGATCGTTTCTGAATGCCGGAGGGAATGCCGTTTACTTCTTTCATTATCTGCCGCTGCAGATGGAGCCGGGGTGCAACAGTTCGCCGGGAACCTTTGGCATGTTTACGGTGAACGGCAACTACGAAATTCAACAGCCGCTGGCGCAATTCTTTGTGGCGCAGTTGATCAACCTGGATTGGGTGCAACCGGGTGGCGGCGAGCATCAGGTGTACGGGGCGAAGAGTAACGTTGAGGATGGGGCCGGGCATGAACTCATCACGGCGTACGCGGTGAAGCGGCCGGATGGGCAATGGTCGCTGATGCTCGTGAATCGCGATCAACAGGATGCGCATAAAGTGCGGATTGCATTTCACGGCGGGGCGGACCGTGCGGACAACTTTGCAGGACCGGTGGATGTTTTGACCTTTGGGAGCGGGCAGTATCAGTGGCATCCGGCGCAGACGCGATTTATGGCGCATGCCGAGCATGCCGCAGAGCATACGGTTGTGGCGTTCACCAAAGGATGGGCGGAGCCGGACGGGCCCATCGCGCGCACAAAAGAGACCGCGGGGAAAGATACTCTGTATGAGTTGCCTGCGGCTTCGGTGACGGTGATTCGGGGGGCGGTTACGGGGCACTAGAACTGATCACATCAATCGCCCCCAGGTGAGAGAGTAACCGCAGGGGCTAAAGCCCGGATTAATTTTCTCGTTGTTTACGCGGCCCTTGAAGGGCCGCTCTTCCACGGTGCGTCGCAGATTTCGCTCAAGATGAAGAGTTTTCACGCACACTGTAAAGCCGCATCGTCCCTCGGTTTATGGGAACGGCTTGAAGCCGTGCCCTTCCCAAGCCAAGGCGAGCGCTTACATCAGCCAAATCGCGTCTACGTCTGCTATCAACTGGGTGCGTGGAATTTTCTGTTGCGTCGCGTAGGCGAGCATCGCGCGCAATGTGCGGTTGAGTTTTTCGCGGCTCGGCGATTTCAGGACGAAGTGGTAGCGATAGTCGCGCTTCAGGCGGGTGATGGGAGCAGCGGCCGGGCCGAGAACGCGGACTCCTTCATGACGAGTTGAGTCAAACCACTTGCCAAGTTTTCCAGACCATTGCAGAGCGTCGTCGAGTCTGTCGCTGCGAACGACGACGTTGGCGAGAGCAGAGTAGGGCGGGTAGTGCATCCAGCTGCGGAACTGCAATTCCTTCTCGTAGAATCCGATGAAGTCGTGTTGCGCGGCATACTGCACGGCGTAGTGATCCTGAAAATAAGTTTGCAGAATGACCTTGCCGGGAGACTGGCCGCGTCCGGCACGACCGGCAACTTGCGTGAGCAATTGGAATGTGCGCTCGGCGGCGCGGAAGTCGGGCATGCCAAGAGCGGCGTCGGCACCAACAACACCGACCAGCGTGACGCCGTGGATGTCGTGACCCTTCGCGATCATTTGCGTTCCAACGAGTAAATCAAGCTCTCCTTCGTTCAAAGCGTTCAGGGTGCGCTCGAAGTCTTCGTGGCCGCGTACAGTGTCACGGTCGAGGCGAGCGATGCGAGCCTGCGGGAACATTCCGTGAAGAAGCTCTTCCAACTTTTCTGAGCCCGTCCCCAGAAAATAAACGTATTCGCTGCCGCAGTGAACGCAGGCCTTGGGCACCGGCGCGGTGTAGCCGCAGTAGTGACACACCATTTTGTGTTCGCGCTTGTGATGCGTGAGCGCGATGGCGCAGTTCTGGCATTCGAGTTTCTTGCCGCACGTGCGGCAGAGCACGACGGGAGAATATCCGCGGCGATTGAGCAGGACCATGACTTGCTCTTTGCGATCGAGGCGGTCTTTGATTTCGGCCGCAAGTTTGCGGGAGATGACCTGATCATGGCCGGTCTCCTGAAACTCCTGGCGCATGTCGACGATTTCAACTTCGGGCAGAGGACGCTGTTCCACACGATCTGGTAATTCCACCAACGCGTATTTGTTCTTCTTCGCATTGAAGTACGACTCGAGCGATGGAGTGGCCGAGCCGAGGACGACGACAGCATTCGACATCTTAGCGCGCACCACCGCTACGTCGCGGGCATGGTAGCGCGGGGTTTCTTCCTGCTTGTAGGAAGAATCGTGTTCTTCATCGACGATGACTAGGGCCAGGTCCGAGACCGGCGCGAAGACGGCGGAACGCGTGCCGACCACCATGCGCGCCTCTCCACGCTTGATGCGATGCCACTGCTCAGCGCGCTCGCGATCGGAGAGTGCAGAGTGAAGAATGGCAACTTCGTCGCCGAATATCTGATGCAGGTCGGCGGCGACGGCTGGAGTCAAACCGATTTCGGGGACAAGCAGTATAGCGGAGCGTCCAGCTTCGAGAACCGAACGCATGCCTGCGAGATAAACGGCAGTCTTACCGGAGCCTGTGACGCCGTGTAGCAGCATGCCGGAGAATTTGCGGGCATCGACGTGTTGACGGAGACGATCGAGCGCAGATTGCTGGGCCGAGTTGAGATCGAAGTCGAACGGAGAGGAGCGCGGCTTCGAGCGCGAGATGGTAAAGCCGGCCGGCTCGTCAACGATTTCCACTAAGCCGCGCTTTACGAGAGTTCCAAGCGTGGTTCGAGGAATGTCGAGCGAGTGCAGCGACTCGACTGGAACTTTTCCGCCGGAAGCAACCAGCGTGTCGACGAGTTGGCGCTGGTTGTCGTTGAGTTTTCCCTCCCCCGACTTCAGGAGTGCGACCTTCATAGTGCGCTCGGCATTTTGTGCGGCGGAGATGTCCTGGCGGATAAGCCACTTCTTGCGGACCATTCCATTCAGGATTGCGCGAGAAACTTGTGTGGCAGAGCGGAGGGTTTGCTCGCGAATGAGCGCGGCGGTCTCAAGAGCAAAAGCCTTGTTCTGTGCGGCGCCTGGTGGGACGGTTGAAGGCGTACCTTTCCTGTTGGGTTCGACCTTTCATCCTTATTTATACCAATTTCGTCCGGGAGCATTTGCGGCCAGGTAGTCGAGCACGCGGAACTCGGCGGCTTGCTCCTCCGGCGAACGACGAGAGCGCGCGGACGATCCTGACATGCCTGCCTGATGGAGTGCCATCTGACCATCTTCGGTGATGCGATATCCAATGGAGCGCTTGAACTCGGCGGTGAGCGGCAGCATAGTGCGAAAGACTTCGCCGATTGGGGCCAGATAGTAGTCCGCAATCCAGCGGCCTAGACGGAGCAGGTGCTCGTCGAGGACTGGAGTGGCATCGAGTACGCTGATGATTCTTCTTCGCGGTGACGGAAGGCTTGCGGTCATGCAACTCAACGACGATGCCCGTCATCCGCTGCTGGCGGAATGGGACCAGGACGCGTCCGCCGACGATGGCCGCAGCGTCGGAAGGGACACGGTAGGTGAACGCCATGTCCAACGGCACGGGCACGGCAACGTCGCAGAATTCGGGCATCGCTTGGAAGGATAACAGCCGTGTTGGAGCGATGCGGGTTCTCGCCGCGGGACGGACCAATGCGCTCGTTCTTACTCGGATGATTTTGGTGGTTTCAGGCCAAGATACTTCATCACCATCTGCAGATCTTTCCAGGCTTCGCCTTTCTGTCGCGGATCGCGCAGAAGGAACGCCGGGTGGTACGTCACAGCGAGTTTCGCACCCTGCCAGGATGGATCGCTGCTGCGCGCCCCGGAAGGCAGAAAATCGTAGAAGCGGCCGCGCAGCTCGGACATGGGCGCATTGATCGCGAGCAGGTTTTTCGCAGAGACGGCGCCGAGCGCGACTACAACTTTGGGTTTGATCACCGCGATCTGGCGCATGAGGAACGGAGAACATGTGTCGCACTCATCGCGCTCGGGAGTGCGGTTTCCGGGCGGCCGGCATTTGACTACGTTGGCGATGTAGACATCCTCGCGGCGAATGCCCATCGCCTTGATCATGTTGTTGAGCAACTGGCCGGCGCGACCGACGAAGGGCTCGCCTTGTGTGTCTTCATCGGCGCCCGGACCTTCTCCGACAAACATCAACTCGGCGCGCGGATTGCCCACGCCAAAGACGATCTGCTTGCGTCCCTGCTTGTGCAGTTTGCAACGAGTGCAGTCGCCGAGATCTTCACGAATCAACTTGAGCGCGGAAATGGGATCGGCGGCCCTGTGCTCGGGCTTTGGCGTAAGAGCGATCAGAAGACTCTCTTCGGCAACATTGGGAACTACTGAAGATTTTTTGGAGGCCATTTCCTCTCGGAGTTTGTGGGATGTAGAAGACTGGACTGGTTGATCCGAAGTAGTGTGCTCAATGTCAACACCCGCGGCGGATTCCGAAACGATGGATTCGCGCCGGTAAAAGTCGTAGATGCCCAGTTCGTGATAGTAGCGGAGGCGCTCCGCGAGGGCATGCCTCAGTTGAGGATCGAGGGCAGTAAGCATCTTGAAGTTGCAGGCATTATAACCGCTAACGTGGCGTCGCCTCTTCTTCGCGGCCATGTTGTTGGCTACTTGCCCTTTATTGCGACAGGCTCATCGTCCTTTGCCTTTCAGTCTTTGCCTCTTGCAAGACAAGAGCCCTTGACCGCAAAGAACGCAAAGAACATCCGCAAAAGCCGCGAAGGAAGCGGGAGGAGCCGCCGTCCGGTCAGAAGACATTTTCGAGCGGAGAAATTAAGGCACGGGCGATTTGCGGTGCTGGCGGAGTTTCACGATCTGATCGAGGACGCGTTGGGCTACTTCCCACTTGGTGGTCTCGGGGACTTCGACGACGTCTTCGCGTGTGATGATGGTGACGGCGTTGCGGTCGGAGTCGAAGCCGACGCCTTCGCGGGAAACGTCGTTGACGACGATAGCATCGAGATTCTTGGAAACCAGCTTCTGGCGGGCGTTCTCGAGAACATTCTCGGTCTCGGCGGCGAAGCCGATGATGAGTTGCGAACTCTTCCTGAGCGAAAGTTCCTTCAGAATGTCAGGAGTCGCTTCGAGCTCAAGGTTCATCGGACCCTTGCGCTTGATCTTCTGTCCAGACGCGGCTTTCGGACGATAGTCGGAGACGGCGGCGGTCTTGATTACAATGCTGGCCTGGGGTAGGAGTTTGAGCACCGCGTCGCGCATTTCTTCCGTGGACTCCACTTGCGTAACCTCGGCAGCACCGGGCGGCGTAAGCGAAGTGGGACCGCTGACCAGAAGAACGCGCGCGCCACGACGCAGTGCGGCTTCGGCCAGGGCATATCCCATGCGGCCGCTGGAGCGGTTCGTGAGGTAACGGACGGGATCAATCTTTTCGCGGGTGGGGCCGGCGGTGATCAGCACGGTCTCGCCACTCAGATCCTGAGAGGCGCCGAGCGATTCCAGTACAGCGGCTACGATGGCTTCGTTGTCGGCAAGTCGACCGGGGCCGGTCATGCCGCACGCGAGATATCCTGCGCCGGGTTCAACGATCTTCACGCCACGTGAGCGAAGAATCTGCAGATTGGCTTGCGTGGCTGGGTGATTCCACATGTTAACGTTCATCGCGGGCGCCACGACAACGGGCGCAGTGGTCGCGAGGTAAAGAGTCGTCAGAAAATCGCTGGCAATTCCCTGCGCGAAGTGGGCGAGGACGTCGGCGGTCGCGGGAGCCACAAGAAGCGCGTCGATGGATTGCGCGACGGCAATGTGCTCGATTGCGGAGTCAATATTCGGCTCGTGCTCCTCGCCGGGCGCGAACATGCTGGTGATAACTTTTTCTCCGGAGAGCGCGGCGAAGGTGAGAGGGCGAACGAACTCCTGGGCGGCGCGAGTCATGACGACCTGCACGCGGATACCACGGTCTTGCAGCAGGCGGACGATTTCCGCCGCTTTGTAAGCTGCGATTCCGCCGGTCACGCCGAGGGCGATCTTCATGGAATTTTGATTATTGGTTCCCGATTATCGATTCACAACCGTCCGCACGATGCCTTCAAGTTGCGAGTACTCGCGAATCAGTGGTCCCTTTAGTCTTGGCCCAGTGCCTTGTCGAGCGCTTCCCCGGCGGCCTCGGCCGCGCTGCGGGTATCGGGGATCTCCCACTTGACCTTGCCCGCACGGATTTCGTCCTGGGCAATGCGGCAGGGCTTGCGGGAATTTGTATCGACCACCGGCGGCGCGCCGGACTGCAGCTGGCGTGCCCGCCGAGCCGCGACCAAAATGTACCGGTAGTTGCTGTCAAAGCCTTCGATCAACTTCATTGGGAGTCTCCGTTGAAAACCAGTTTCGAAGTCTAATCAGAGCTGGGTCTGAATTCGGTCACGCAGAATATTCGATATCACAGAAACTTCCGATCTGTTCCGCGCTCCTTGCCTATCCGGTCGCAACAACCCTCGTGGGGCGTCACATGAGATGATACCGCGAAACTTACGAGTGTGCTGAGGCTTCCGGAGCACGAAAGGACGCCAAGATGGGTTGGACCTTCTCCCTAAGATTCGCCAGGCGAAGGCGCTCCGCTCGTTCAATGATTGCGCGCTCCTGTTCCGACTTGACCCGATCCTCGCGCCGCAGGCGCTCGGAGATCACGATCGCTTTCAGCCTCTCGATCGACTTCTCCAACTGGTCGTTGATCAATACATAATCGTACTTGTCATATTCCTCGATTTCGCGCCTGGCATCCTGCAAACGGCGCTGGATCACCTCCTCCCGATCTTCGCCACGATTCCGCAGGCGCCATTCCAGCGTCTTGCGATCCGGCGGCAACACAAACACGCTGATGGCGTCCGTGAGGTTTTTCTTGACCTGCGCCGCCCCCTGTACATCAATGTCGAGCAGTAAATCGTTGCCGCTTTGTCCCGCTTCGCGCAAGAATCGTCGCGCCGTCCCGTAGCAGTTTCCGTGCACGTTCGCATGCTCGAGAAATTCTCCATCGGCCACCATGCGCTCGAATTCTTTCATCGAAATGAAGTGATATTGCTTGCCATTCTGTTCGCTGCCTCGCAGGGCTCGCGTCGTGTAAGAAATCGAAAAAACCAGGTTAGGGACGAGCTTGAGAACTTCGTTCGTGAGCGTAGATTTCCCCGAACCCGACGGCGCAGAGATGATATAGACGAGTGGCTTACGTTGGTCGCTCATTCCAGGTTTTGCACCTGCTCGCGGGACTTTTCAATTTCAGCTTTCATGGCCAAGCCCGCTTCGGTAATCTTCAGCGCTTCACCTGCGAGGCCGGAAGTCTTCGAAAGTAGAGTATTGGCCTCGCGGTTCATTTCCTGGAGCAGAAAGTCAAGCTTCTTGCCGATTTCGCCGCCCTGGTCGAGTAAGACAAGGAAATGCTGGACGTGAGTATCGAGACGGACGATCTCTTCCTGAATATCGCTGCGATCGACGAGCAGGGCGGCCTCTTGCAGGATTCTTTCCTTGTCGATGGTTGCTCCGAGAACTTCCTGCAGACGGGATTGCAGGCGTTCGCTGTAATTCTGGAGGACGGCGCGGCGATGCTGCTGCACGCTCTTGCTGGCTTCCGCAAGGTGCGCCATGCGATCGCGCAGTTCGCGGGCTATGCCGCGGCCTTCTTCCTCGCGCATCTGGTTGAGGCGCTCAAGGGCCTCGCCGACTTTGGCCATGACGGCGGATTCAATCTCCCCATCGGCGCTGTCGTTGGCGGAGTCGAGCGCGCCGGGGATGCGGAGAACCGCGTTGAGATCGGGCTCAATCGCGAGAGAAAACTCGGCGGCTGCAGCGCGGAACGCGGTGATGTATCCACCGACGATTTCGCGGTTGAGCGAGAAGGCTTCGCTGGTTGTGCGCTCGAGGCTCAGCGCAACTTCGACGTGGCCACGCGCCATTTTTTCTTTCAGCAAGCGCCGAAGTTGCATCTCGAGCGAATCCGTTCCGGAAGGAAGGCGGAAGTGCAAATCGAGGAAGCGATGGTTGACCGACTTCAACGAGAGAGCGAAGGCCATGCGGCCATTGGAACTTGCGGCGGCGACTGCGGTCTCGCCGGTTTTCTGGCGCTGCACTTCGCCTCTTACTTGCGAAAAACCCGTCATCGAGCGTATGGGCATAGGGGAATATCTTTTCTAAGATCCTGCTACTGCTTTTGGTGCATCGGCGTTCGCGAATTGCAATTCGTAGAGACGCCGGTATGTGCCTAACTTCGTCATTAATTCTTCATGGGCGCCGATGTCGGCGATCGCACCATTCTCAATTACGACGATGCGGTCCGCACGGCGCACAGTGGAGAGACGATGCGCGATGACGAATACGGTGCGGCCGGTCATTAAATTATGCAGAGCGGACTGCACCAGCGACTCCGATTCGCTGTCGAGTGCCGATGTGGCCTCGTCGAGAATAAGGATCGGCGCGTTCTTGAGAATTGCACGCGCAATCGCCAGACGCTGACGTTCACCGCCAGAGAGTCGCACGCCGCGCTCTCCGATGACGGTATCGTAACCCGACGGAAGCGCCATAATGAAGTCGTGCGCCAGTGCGGCGCGGGCTGCGGCCTCTACTTCTTTCAATGGAACGTTGGGCTGGCCGTAGGCGATATTGTTTCGAACGGTGTCGTTAAATAACACGGTCTCTTGTGTGACGATGCCAACCTGCGCCCGCAACGAAGAGAGCGTCACGTCGCGTACGTCGAGGCCATCGATGAGCAGGCGTCCGGCAGTGACATCAAAGAAGCGCGGGATCAGGTGAACGAGCGTGCTCTTGCCGGCGCCGCTGGAGCCGACGATGGCCAGCACTTCGCCGCGGCGCACTTCGAGGTCGATGTTGTGCAGGACGTCGTGCGCCTCTTCGCCATCGTTGAAATATGCAAAGCTGACCTGCTCGAAGCTAACAGTGCCTAAGAACTTAGGCAACGTTTTCGCGTGCGGTTTCTCGCGCACATCATCTTTGAGATCCATGAACTTGAAGATCTCCGAAGACGCGCCCAACGCTTGCTGAAAGTTGTTGTAGAAGAGTGCGAACTTGCGAACCGGGTTGTAGAGGCTGAAGACCGCGGTAATGAATGCGACGAAGATGCCGGGGGTCATCTGATTGTGGGCGATCCGGTCGCGACCCAGCAGAAGCAGCAGAGCGATTCCGACGACACCAATTATGTCCATCAACGGGGAACTGATGGCAGCAGCCGCCACGGAACGAAGATTGGCGCGAAACAGGCGGCGGGCAGCGCTACGAAAACGCGAGAGTTCCCAATCCTCTGTGCTGAAAGCTTTCACGATTCGGTTGCCCGTGATGGTTTCGTGAAGGATGTTCTGAATCTCGGCCAGTTTGTCTTGGCCGTGGCGCGTCGTGTGGCGGACGCGCGATCCGATTTTTCGCGAAGAGAGAACAATGACAGGAACGAATAGCAGCAAGACCCAGGCGAGTTTTCCGCCGAGAAACACCACAACTGCGGCTACGGAGAGAAAGGTAAAGAACTGCTGCAGAAGCTCGGAGAGTACGGTCGACATGGCATATTGCACGCGCTCGATGTCGTTGACGATAGTGGAGAGCAGAGTTCCGGTCGTGTGCTTGGAGAAGAAACTGGCCGAGCGACGCAGCAACGTTGTGTACAGATGATCGCGAAGATCGGTGATCATACCGAAGCCGGCGTGGTTCACCAGGTAGGTGCCGCAATAGTCGCAGATTCCTTTGAGGATCGTCGAGCCGACGAGGGCAAAGGCGACGATCGTCCAAGCATTTGTGAAGTGAGAAGGGACAAACCACTGCAGGTAAACCGGATGGTGCGTACCGGGAATCTCAAATAACTTTATCTGTTTCGATCCGGTTGCGGGATTGAGGACCCGGTCTAATACTGGGCCAACCAGCAGGTACTTGAAAGCATCGAGCGCGCCAACCGCGGCCATGAGCAAGACCGATGACAGAATCTGCCACCAGTACGGGAGCGCGTACCGAATCAGGCGCGTCAGTTGCCGCATGGGGCTCCCGCGCGGGGCAGGGCGCAATCGCTTGCTGCCGGTCGAATAGGCATGGGTTGCAAGGCCTTATTCTACTTGAGTCGCATCCCGGAGCGACGCCGTTTGTGTCTCGCGGGAATCTGTTATCCGGGACTATCCCGGTGCACCGCTTTGACGCGATAGCCCGCGCGGCGAAGGTGCTTGCCGACATCTTCGGCGATCATGACAGAACGGTGTTGCCCTCCGGTGCATCCGAACGCGATCGTCAGATAACTTTTGCCTTCGTGGATATAGTGCGGCAGCAAATAGACGAGCAGGTCGGAGATGCGCGAGATAAATTCTTTCGTCTGCGGGAATGAGCGAATGTACTTGGCAACGCGAGGGTCGCGGCCTGTCAGCGGACGGAACTCGGGCACAAAATGCGGGTTGGGCAGGAAGCGGACGTCGAAGACGAGGTCGGCGTCTTCGGGCACTCCTTGGCGGAAGCCGAAGCTCACGCATGAGACCAGGATACTCTTTTCGCGAGACTGTTCCTGAAAGCCGTCAGTGATATGAGCGCGAAGTTCGTGGACGTTGAACTTCGATGTATCGATGACAAAGTCAGCAAGGCGGCGAATGGTGCTGAGATGGCGCCTTTCCGCCTTGAGAGCGGACTGCACGGATGAGTCCGCGCCCAGCGGATGCGGCCGACGGGTCTCGCTGAAACGCCGCATCAGCACCGTGTCGGAGGCCTCGAGGAAAACGACCTTGGTCGGAATCATCCGCCGGACCGATTTCAAGATCGCCGGCAGTTGTTCAAGCTTGGAACCTTCGCGGACGTCGACGACCAACGCGGTGCGGCGGATTTCGCTCGACTGCACCGCCAGTTCGGCAAATTGTGGGATCAGTTCGACGGGAAGATTATCGACGCAATAGTAGCCGAGGTCTTCAAAAGCCTTCAGCACGGAAGCCTTCCCTGACCCGCTCATGCCCGTGATGATGACGAGTTCGGGCGAGCGCTCGCGGCGGGCGCGAGAGGATTTCTTCCCAGAGGGCTTTGTACGTTTCCGTGTTTGGCCTGGGACCCGAGACTTCATGAACTGGATAGTAGCATCGAAGCGGCGCTCGGTCCGCGCCTTCTGGATTGCCAATTGAGATACCGACCAGGCGGGCCTTCGCACGGAAATGGGAAAGGTAATTAGCAATTCGGGTAATCCGGATTGTGCCAGGCCCGCGCTGGCCTGTAAGCTATGGCGTCATGAAAAAGTTCGAAGAACTCACCGAACGCGAAGTGCTGGCGCTGGCGATTGCGCTCGAAGAAGAAGACGAGCGAGTCTACTCCGACTTTGCCGAAGGATTACGGCAGGACTATCCGGCTACAGCCTCGATGTTTGATGGAATGCGGGAAGAGGAGTCGGGACATCGGCGGCGTCTGCTCGAACTCTTCCAGAAAAAATTTGGGGAGCATATTCCGCTCATTCGGCGCCAGGATGTGCGCGGATTTGTGGAGCGTCCGGCGCTGTGGCTTGTGCGTCCTCTAAGGATTGAAGCCGTGCGCAAAGAGGCGTCGACGATGGAAGTCGAGACGCGGCGATTCTATGAGAAGGCCGCGGCACGCACTCAAGATGCGAGCATCCGGCAGTTGCTGGATGACTTGGCAACGGAGGAGCGGGAGCACGAAGAGCGCGCGCAGGAACTCGACAAACAAAAGCTGCCGGCTAATGTGAAAGCCGACGAAGAAGTGGCGCAGCGGCGGCTATTTGTTTTGCAGATCGTACAGCCGGGGCTCGCCGGGCTGATGGATGGATCGGTCTCGACCTTGGCGCCGGTGTTCGCTGCGGCGTTCGCCACGCACAAAAGTTGGGACGCATTTCTGGTAGGACTGGCGGCGTCGGCGGGAGCGGGCATCAGCATGGGATTTGCTGAAGCTTTGTCCGACGATGGAAGTTTGACGGGGCGGGGACATCCTTGGGTGCGCGGATTGATTTGTGGAGCGATGACGGCCTTAGGCGGGATCGGACACACATTGCCATTCTTGATTCAGGATTTCCGGGCGGCGCTCTGGGCCGCGGGTGCCGTGGTGCTGGTCGAATTGGGAGTCATCACCTGGATCCGCAAACGCTATATGGATACGCCGTGGGTAACGGCGGCGCTGCAGGTCGGGCTCGGTGGCGTGCTCGTGTTCATTACGGGGGTACTGATTGGGAGTTCGTAAACGAAGGCAGATTTCAGAATGTTGATTTCAGATTGCGACGCACCGAATTTCCATGACAGCAAGACGACTCTTTCGGCAATCTGCATTCTGAAATCTGCATTCTGCGATCGTTCTACGGCTGGGTGTCCAGCGGGTGCGTGCTCCTCTCGTAGAATTCATTTTGTAGTTTGAGGCTGACGTCGTCGGCCTTCACTTCGCGGATCGCCTTTACTACGGAATCAATCCACCACTTCATCTGGAATTCACCTAGCTCTTTCGTGGCCACGGATCCGTCGCCGGAATAGTGGTTCGGAAATCGCGTGTACCACCAGATTCCCGTGTAGACATCTTCAGCAAGCTTCTGGCGAGCCTGGTCCGCGCCCGATTCGTTCTTTGCGCGGTCGAGATGCACCAAGTCAGGACGGGCGATCAGCATCTTCGAGGTCTCGCTCTCGCCGGCGTGCATATCGATGGTGGTCTTCTTTGGCGGACCTCCGTGCTGCGGCGTTCGTTCATCAAAAATGTAAACCACGTAGTCGTGCGGCTTGTCGAGTTGTGTCTGGGCGAAGTACGGGAGCAAGCTGTCGTTACCGCCATGGCCGTTGACGATCAGGACTTTCTTGCAACCGTTGCGGGCCATCTCGTCGGTGGTCTCTTGCAGCAATGCCAGTTGCAGGTTGCGGCTGTAGGCCATGGTTCCGGGCTCGTGGCGCGCTTCGGCGATCTGGCCGAAATAATATTCCGGGAAGACGACGGCATATTCTTCCTCAGCCGCGTGCAATGCCGCGTAACGAACATCGAGGAGATCGGTGCCTAAGGGAAGGTGCGGACCGTGCTTCTCGAGAATTCCAAAGGGCAACAGACATGTGCCCTGCGAGCGATGGATGCCTTCGCGAAAGTCGGAGGCAGTGAGTTCCTCCCAATGCACGGAGAGCTTCGCCGGGGCTTGAGCCTGCGCCTGCACGACGCACGGCGCGCTTAGCAAACAGGAAAGAATCAAGAATGTGATGACGGAAGAGTGCTTGGGGGCGCGAGTGGATAAGATCATGGCGAAATCTCCCTCGGCGGCGAATTTTAGCACGCGAATGGCTCTATTCAAACGTATCAATATGAGGTGGAGAGGCTGGCTGGCGGAGACACTTTGGTAACGCACAATCCCATGCAACTCGAGGAAGGAACTCGTGTTTTATTCTGTTGAGCATCACGCTAAGAATGGAGCTCAACTTGAAGCTATTGCGCACAGGCATGGCCGCAGCAATCGTCGCAGGAATCGTCGCCACTCTCACGCTGTTGACGCCGGCACAAGATCTGGTGCAAGCCTCGAGGACTGACGGAGCGCAAACTCCCCTTCGAGTCTACACGCCGAGCACTCCGGGATGTGCGCCACTGGCGCTGATTTCTCCGGGAGCGGGAAGCAATGAGAATGGCTACAAGTATCTGGCGGAGGCGCTGCGCGACGATGGCTGGCGCGCTATTGTCATGGGTCACAAGGAAAGTGGGATGGCGCGCGTTACGTTCGGACATGCGCGAGGCTCACGGTCTTCATAAGGGATTAGCGGAACTGGTAAATGATCCGAAGGCCTACAATGCGAGGCTGATGGACATCGCGGCCGCACTCGAGTGGGCCAACTCGTCGTGTAAAGCTCCCTTCGTGGCGTTGGTCGGGCATTCGATGGGCGCGCGCACGGTGGAGGTGGAGGCGGGCACAAAAAATAACTTCGGCGTGAAGGGACTCGACCGCTTTGACGCTTATGTTGCGCTCTCGCCCGACGGGCCCGGGGCGATGTTTCCGGAAAATGCATGGAGCGGAATCCGCAAGCCGACGCTGCTGCTGACGGGCACGCGCGATGGCTCTCTCGACGGCGACTGGAAAACACGGACGATTCCCTTCGACTCGCTGCCCGCGGGGTGCAAGTGGATGGGTGTGATTGATGGCGCCACACACATGAATTTCGCGGGCGGCGGATTCGCGGGATCAACGGAAAAACTCACTCTGCTGGAGACGAAGACGTTTCTGGAGGGGCTGCGCGGGGGAAAATGCGGGGCACCGGTGCAGGCGGAGGGGATTACGGTAAAGGCGAAGTAGGCTGCCCTGCCTTATTCGCAGCCTTCGACGTATTGGATGGCTTCGTAAGTACCAGCGTAGTATCCCACGATCTTGCCCTTCTCCGTTTCGAAGCGGACGCCAAATCGACCATCGGGAGAACGCACCGTCAGATAGTGACCGTCGTCGATGTACGTGTGGGACGTTACCTTCATCGTGGGCCCGTACACTTGGAGAGCACGGGCCTCTGAATCTCCAACCTGAATGCCTGCTGCAGTCTTGAGCCCAACGGCGCCCACATCAATGCGCGCGACCTTGCCATCTATGATCATGAGTCCGACATGATCATGCCCATGTGCATCGATATAGAAGCAACCTTGCTCATCTTTTTCATCCGGGGCAAGCTCCTGATGCAGAACCGCACTCAATTGGGCGAGTGTCATTCCATACTTGACAGGACCAGTTCCATCGAATCTGACGACCCATGGGTCAGCGGCGAAAGAACTACAGACCAAGGTAAGAGAGAGAAGAAACCGGAACGCCACCTGGCTTCGTTGAATTCTCATCGAGGGAAGTCCTTGAAGTCCCCACTTCTCGCGCAAAGTGCGCGCGAGAAATGGGGCACCCAGTGCGACTTTTACGGAACTTCGATCAACTCCATTTTGTCATCGCGACGGCGGCGGTGGAGGACCATCAGTTTGCCTTTGGGATCGCGGAAGACGAAGACGTCGCGGTCTTTGAAGTGGGCTTCCTTGATCGCTTCTTCGAGCGTCATGGGGCGCATGGCGACATTCTCGTCGGAGCGAAGAAGATGAACTTCGGTGGTCTTGGCGACGGCGGGATACTTGTGCACCATGACCGGGACCGCTGTTTTTTCCGACAGGCCAACCGCGGTTTGCAATTCTTCTTGCGGCGAGGTCTCGTGGCCGTTCCACTTCTTGACTTCTTCGCTCTTGCGGGCGGAGCGCTTCTTCGACATCCATCGAGTCTTGTATTTGACGGCCTGCTTCTCGAGGTGGTCGAGGGCTTCGTTGACGGCAATGGTCATGTCCTTGGCTTGAGCCAGGCCGACCAGCGGGCCATTGCGGGGGCTGATGGTGATTTCGGCTTTGTGGCGATGCTTCTCGACGGCGAGGACGACCTTGGTTTCAAATCTGTCGCCTAGAATTTTGCGGATTTTTGCGAGGCCGGTTTCTACTTCTTTACGGATGGAGTTCGTGACTGTGTACTGTCTTCCCGTGTATTCCACGTTCATGAGCGCCCCTCCTAAGAATTAATCGATGAGCAAAATCGGGCACTGCATTGGAACCGATTGAGTAATTGTGTAATTTGGTAATTTGGTAATTTCAAAACGATGTAAGAGCAATTATTAATTGCCTAATTACCCGAATACTCAATTTCCCCCAATCTACTTTTTGACTCGGCGCTGGTGCGTGCTCGGGATGCGCATGTCTTCGCGGTATTTGGCGACAGTGCGTCGAGTGACCTGGATGCCTTGCGACTGCAGGATCCGGGTAATCTGCTCGTCGGTCAGCGGACGGCTGGGGTCTTCTTCTTCGATGAGCTTTTTTACTCGGCGCTTGAGGATGAGCAAAGAAGTTCCGCCACCCTCGGGGCCCTGCACGCTCTCGCTGAAGAAGTATCTCAGTTCGAATACGCCTTGTGGTGTGTGGGCGTATTTGCTGGCGACGGCACGGCTTACCGTGGAAGGATGCACGCCGATTTCTTCGGCCACCTCCTTGATCATCATCGGTTTGAGTTGATCGATTCCGCGTTCGAGGAAATCCTGCTGGCGCGCGACGATGCAATAGCAGACTTTGGTGATGGTCTGCTTGCGTTGCTCAATGTTCTTGATGAGCTGGATGGCGCTCTTATAGCGCTCTTTGACGTAGTCGCGCGTGTTCTTGTCGTTAGTGCCGTCGCGAGTTACGAGCTTCTTGTAGGCGGGATTCAGACGAAGTTGCGGCAGGTCTTCGTCGTTCATGATGACCAGCCACTCATCGCCGTGCTTCACGAAGGCGACATCGGGCTCGATGAGCCGCGGCTGGACGATGTTGTAGCGCAGGCCAGGCCGCGGATCGAGCGTGCGAATGTATTCAAGAGCCGCCTGGACGGCCTCCATGGGGCGGCCGATGGCTTTGCCGATTTCTTTGTATTGCTTATTCTGCAGGCCGCGCAGATGTTCGACTACAGCGACGGCATCCTGCAAAATCTGATCGGTGCCGTTGCCGTTTTTGTGCAGCGGGAGTTGGGCCTGGTGATAACGGAGTTGTGCCAGCAGGCATTCGCGCAGATCGCGGCAGCCGACGCCCGGAGGGTCCAGTTGACGGACGACTTCCAGCGCTTCCTGCAGGTCCGCGGCGGTGAACTTCGGCTGGTACGAGGGCGCAGGTTGAACCGCGCCCTGAGTCGTGGGCTCCGGTGCCGGAGCAACCGCAGCGGCGGAATCGGAGCGCGACGAGAAAGAGGCTTCGGCGAGCGGCGCGGCAGCTGGAGCTTCCGCTTCGCCCGGCGCGGCGCTTTCGGTGGCTTCAAGCTCGGGCTCAACGTCGAGTGAATCTTCAACGCTTCCTTCTGCTTCTGTCGCCGATTCTGCGGCAACGTCCGCCAGGCCCAAAGCTTGCGCCTCGCTCACGATGTTTTTCGCAGTGGCGGCGTCGGCCTCGGGTGGAGCAGGTGGAGCGATGCCCATCAACTCATCATCGCTGGCGATCAGGTAGCCGTCTTCGTTCAGGTTGCCGATGATAAGGTCGGCTGCGTCCCGCACTTCGCGCCGCAGACTCAATGCTCCGAGTTGCCAGGCCAGGTGATCGGTCAAGTTGCCCGGCTTCGACAGGAAATTTTCGAACGACGGGCGCTCGATCTCTTCCATCTCGCTATGCGTGCGGTAGCCGGGGTCGAGGTAGTCCTGGAAGAACGAACCAAAATCAATTTCTTCGAAGGGATCTTTCTTTTCGACCGCGGTGATGGGGTTTTCTTCGTTGGTGGCGGCAGCAGCGCGCTCGCGGTCTTCTTCTTTCTTGCCGACTTCGTCGAGCAGGGGAACCGCTTCTTCGAGTTCCTCGAGAACGGGGTTCTCCACCATCTCAGCAGTGATCATGTCCTTAAGCTCAAGCTTGTTGAGCGCGAGGACGGAGACCATCTGGACAAGCCCCGGCGTCAGGATCTGACGCTGCGATAGCTTGACGCTGAGTTTGTGCTGTAAGAGAACCATAAAAACAGTGGCTAGTGATTAGTGATTAGTGATCGGTAGTCAGAGATCTTCTGGTCACTGATCACTCGTCACTGATCACTGTTTTCTTTACACCAGCGAGAAACTCTCGCCCAGATACACCCTTCTCACTTCCGGATCGGTTGCCAGCTGCTCGGGCTGTCCCTGACGGAAAATTCGGCCGTCGTCGATGATGTAGGCCCGGTCGGTGACGGAAAGCGTTTCGCGCACGTTGTGATCGGTGATCAGCACTCCGATGCCGCTCGCCCGCAGACTGCTGATAATCTTCTGCAAGTCGAGCACAGCAATCGGATCGATCCCGGAAAACGGTTCGTCCAACAAAATGAATGTGGGATTGATGCACAGGCAGCGGGCAATTTCCACGCGCCGCCGTTCCCCACCGGACAGGGCGTATCCGCGATTCTGCCGGATATGCTCCAAGCCTAATTCATCGATAAACTTTTCCATCTTCTCGCGACGCTCGTGCCATGACATCGGCTGAGCCTCCAGCACCGCGAGGATGTTTTCTTCTACCGTTAACTTGCGAAAAACCGAAGCTTCTTGCGGGAGATAGCTGATGCCATACTGACGGGCCCGAAGATACATGGGAACGTCGGTAATGTCCTGACCGTCGTACAGAACGCGGCCAGTATCGGGAGGGATCAGGCCAACGATAGCGTAAAAAGTGGTGGTCTTGCCGGCGCCGTTCGGGCCCAATAATCCAACAACCTCGCCCTGGTCAACTCGCAGGCTGACACCATTCACAACGCGGCGGCCACGGTATGACTTGCCGATTTCATCTGTGGCCAAAGTACGCATTTATCTTGCCATTCGTCTTTTTATCTGGCCACTCGCGTCTGCGTTACCACAGGAGTACTAGCTTCGCCTTCTACGAGCACCCTATCATCGCGTCTAAAGAAAGTCAACGAAACCCCGGTAATCTTGCCTTGTTCGGCATCAAAAATGCTAGGCGGTCCTCCGGTGAGCACAAACTTATCGTCAGCTGCCGTGTAAACAAGTTGTTGACCGTTGGCTCGGCGGTTAGGCTGCTGAACGACGACATCACCTTGGGCGACCATGCGCTCGAGCTGACCGGGGCCTGCAAATGATTGATTGCTAGAGGTTTGACTGTGGGCCATCAGGTAGGCGTCGGCCACATTAGCGGAGGCGGTGAACTCGGCTCCCTTGGCCGAGACCCCACCTTCGTAGTGGACTCGACGCTCGGAGTCGGCGTAGGTGAGGCGAGCCGCAGTGATGGAAATGGGGCTCGAATCGTTCGCAGCCGGTCGCTTCGATGACGCACTTTCGTCGTTTCTTCGCTTTTGATCGTTATCCGATGGCTTCACTGCCGCCTTCTCCTTTTGAACCAGGATTGTCTGCACTGGGTGCCCGGGCGTGCCCCGGGCGGTGACGAAGCGGTGGTCGCGTTCGAACTGGATGGAGGGCGCCTCGATGATGTTCGCGTCCTGCCAGAGGCGGGCGCTGCCGGTGTAGAGCGCGACTCCGGAGGAGTTGGCGGTCATGCTCGAGGAGGTTACGTGGATCGGAGACGATGAAGCCAGCAAGGCGCCGTCGGGTTGTTCCTTCAGTTCGCTATAGGTGGTCTTCACATCGCCTTCAGCTACGTCGTCGCCGGTGGCGCGGTTGATGCGGACGACCTTCGCCGTGGTCGCCATGCCGCCGCTCGTTACCCGCGGACTTCCACTGAGGACGAGCATTTGGTCGGCGGGGGTATAACGCGCCGACTCAGCCCAGGCCTGCATGCGCTTGTCGGGCGACTGCTGGTCGCTATAAGCGACGTTGCCTTGTTGAGTGACAGCCTCGATGCCTCCCTGCGGAAGAAACTTCGCGTCGACGGATTCGCTGGTGCTTACACGGTCTGGCTGGCCTGGAGTCGAACTGACGATTCGGGCGTTGGGTGCGCCGTGAACCGTGGTGAGACGGTTTTTCCCTTGCGCAGAAGTGAAGTCTGCCTCGAACTTTCCTGCCGTGACGACCGTGCGCTGGCCCGTGGCAGTTGCAGCGGTGATTCCCTGCGCTTGGGCGATCGTAATCTGCGCGGGACCCGTCGTGATGGCGCGCTGCAGAAAGCGCCCCTGAACAACGGTGAAATCGATGACGGCCGCTGTAAGTTCGAAATCCTGCGGGCCGCCTGTCGTGTGTTTCGTCGCGGGCTTGTTCTCAGTGGTCGCCTTCTGGACCAGATGAGCGCCATCAAGGGCGTGCACTTTTTGCAACTTGTTCTGGCCAGCAAAGTCGAGGATCACGCGACCGGCATCGCCTTGCATGGGCTGAGGTCCCTGTTGGTCGAGGTGGACGTTGCCGGTGAGAGTCGCGGTGCGAAGCAGGTCATGCTTCCCGGTGAGAAGGAACTCCGCTTGATCCGAGCGTACGTGAACGTCGGATGCCTGGTCTTTCGCCGATAGGTCGGTCCGATTCGCGGCGCTCTTGGACGGCGCCGTGTGCGTTTCGCTGTTGACGTTTCCGCTGGCTAGTACACTCTCGACGCTGTTGTCCGGACCCAGGTAAAAGACTGCCGAGTCCGCGGTCAGAATTCCACCGTTACGGTTCAGTCGAGGATGGTCGAGCACTATCTGACGAGGATCGTTGGTAATGACGCCGTGGTCGGCGTCGATGACCGCTGCGTTCGCGCCAGTCAGCACAACGTGCACCTGGGACGAGAGAGTCAGGATGTTGGCCTTGCCTGCGTATCCGACGCCCACAGCCGATCCTGAAGCTTGGGGCGTGCGGAACTCGACCCGCGCGTTGGTCGCGGCGTTGCCCGTTTCGCGGTTAAAAACCAGATCGCGCGTCTTGAGATGGATTGGATTCTTCAATTCCTTCGGAGCGGATTGATCGGGACTGGCCAGACCCGCAGGATTCGCCAGGAGGTCGATTTGGACCTCGCCCTTAGCGATGACGTTGCCGGATTTCTGATCGTAGGAGAAATCGTCTCCGTAGATCTGGTCATAGCGCGAAGAGTCGCGCCCGTAGAGCACGATGCTGACGTTGTGCAATTCGGCGAGTCCGTCAAGCTTGAACTGTTTCAGGTTGCTGGCCTGGATGGTGAAGAGGGTGCGCTTTCCATCAGACTTCGAAAACTGAAATCCGGTGGCCGTCTGCTTGATGTCGTAGCCGATCTTGCCGGGAATCTGGTTGAGCACGTTGGTGGCCTTCATGCGCGCGTAAAAATACATTCCTGTCACAACCACCGTGAGCATAACGGCGGTGGCGGCCAGCAAGCGACGCAGACGGTAGACCTTGAGCGGCATCTGAGTTCAGTGTAATGCTAAAAGCAGTTCCCGGTTCTCAGTTGTCAGTTGTCAGTTTTCGGTGCCTGAACCTCGTCTACACTGGGATGCGATGAAGATGAACGTTCCATCTACGCAGTCCCTGCTCGACTTCCATAACCTCTGCGTTATGCGGGGACAGAAGATTGCGCTCGATGACTTCAGCCTGCGCATCGGTGCCGACGAGCATGTTGCCATTCTCGGACCGAACGGGTGCGGAAAATCGACGCTCATCAAGACCATTACGCGCGAGTGCTATCCGGTGGTGCGGGAAGACTCGTGGATGAAACTGCTCGGCCATGAGACTTGGGATGTGTTCAAGCTGCGAGAACAGATGGGAATCGTCTCCAACGATCTGATGCTCTCTTGTACCGGGGAAGCCAGCGGCCGCGATGTGGTGCTGTCCGGGTTTTTCAGCAGCACCGCGATCTGGCCGAATCACACGGTTGACCCTGAAAAGATTAAGCTTGCCGACGCAGCACTGGCCGAGCTAAAGATTGCGCATCTCGCGGACCGTGCGGTGGAGGCGATGTCGTCGGGCGAAGCGCGCCGAGTGCTGATCGCGCGGGCGCTGGTGCATAAGCCTCGAGCGCTACTTTTTGACGAGCCTTGCAACTCGCTGGATCTCTCGGCGCAGCAAAGTCTGCGCCAAACGATGCGGGCCCTGGCGAAGTCGGGAACGGCGATCCTTTTGGTGACTCACGAACTCGCGGACATTGTTCCCGAGATTCAGCGTGTCGTGTTGATGAGCCGCGGGCGAGTCGTGGCCGACGGCCCGAAGGAAGAAATCCTGCAGGTGGAACGACTGTCGGAATTGTTCGGGGTCACCGTGGAAATGGCGCGGCGGGATGGGCACTACCATTTGTGGTAGCAGGCGTTTTGAAGTCGCGAAGGGAGAGTTCCAGCCCGCCGTATTCGGGATGATCGTTGTGTCCGATGGTGAAGGCGATATCGAGCGAATCGCCTGCCAGAAGCGGGGTTTGCTGCATACGTTCGGCCATGTGCCAACCGAGGGTGTCGAAGATAACTCTGCTCTTTAGATCAGTTCTCTGTTCTCGGCTCCCGTTTCCCAGTTGATCCTGCGACTCGGCGATGGCGGCCACTTTTTCGCTGCGGCGGATCGCTGCTCCGTCAGGATGACAGCGCGGCGTTGCGAGAATCGCTGCGGCCGAGAGTTCTTCCAGATCGTCGGATGCAGACGCTTCGAGTTTTTCGATTTTTTCTCCCGCGCGGAACTTCAGCTTCACGTGCTTCTCTTTCAGAATCCGGGGCGGCGCGGCCAGTTGGACTCCTCGTGCCGAAAACACGGGCTCGGGATTTCCTACGCCGTACGGCTCTAGCAATTGCAAGGCTCGAAACAAGTCGGGAGTAATATCGCCAAGCCACAACTCCTCTTCAAAATCGAGCGTGGGATGAAAGTCGGCAAGGGTAAGCCGCGCGCGGGCGAATGCATCGAGTCGTGCGCGTAGTTCCTCGACGTTGGCGGAGGGCATGGCGAAACCGCAGGCGTGAGCGTGTCCGCCGTAACGCGAGAAGAGAGCACCGCACGACTCGATCGCCTCCAACAAATGAAACGCGCGGATCGAACGCCCGGATCCGAACGCCTCCTCGCCGTCACGCGAGATCACAAGGACGGGGCGGTTGTAGCGCTCGACGACACGCGTCGCCGTAATGCCGATGACGCCGCGGTGCCAGCCTTCACCGTCGATGACGATGCAATAGGCATCACAGAGCGCCGGGTCGCTGGTGAAGCGGTCTTCTACCGCGCGCAGAATTCGCCGCTCTTCTTCCTGACGATCGGCGTTGAGTTGGTCGAGTTTGGCAGCCAACTCTTTGGCGCGCGCTGGATCTTTCACGCTAAAGAGTTCGATCACGTCGCGAGCCACGTCCATACGACCGGCGGCGTTGATGCGTGGCGCGATGCGGAACCCGACTTCACCCGAGGTCGGCGGACGCTTGGCGGAAACCTGCGCCACTTCCAGCAACGCTTTCAGCCCAGGGTTCACGGCTTTGCGCAGCGCGTCCAAGCCGAGAGAGGCAAAAACTCGATTTTCGCCAGTCAACGGAACAGCATCGGCGATGGTCGCAATCGCCACGATTTTCATGAACGACAGCAGGAGTTTGTTGTGATCTTTCGCGTCGAGACGCCGCTCCATCAAGCCCTGGGCCAGTTTGAAAGCGACGCCTGCGCCGCAGAGTTGCTTGTAGGGATATTCGCAACCGGGTTGATTCGGATTCAACACGGCGAGCGCCTTCGGGACGCCATCAGGTCCGGGCAGATGATGATCGGTCACGATCAAGTCGACACCCAGTCGCTGCGCCGTCTCGGCGGGAGCAAAGGCGCGAATGCCCATATCTACGCTGACGATCAGACGAATTCCGGCAGCGGCGGCACGCTCGATCACATCGTCGCGCATGTCGTAGCCTTCGCGGATGCGGTGCGGCACGTGGAAGTCGGCCGCGCCTCCACACAGCTCGATGGCGGTTTTCAAAATAATGACGGCCATCGTGCCGTCGACATCGTAGTCGCCATAAATCAGGATGGGTTCTTTGCGCTCGATGGCAGCGTCGAGGCGATCAACCGCAGCCCGAAGACCCATCATCTGGTCGGGCGCGTGGAGAAGGGAGAGCGAAGGCGAGAGGAATCGTCTGGCGGAATCAATATCCGTGATGCCGCGGCGTACGAGCAGTGGAGCGAGCACATGAGCCGCGTGGGCACTGGCGCGCAGCACGCCATCCGTACTTAAAGCCGTGGCAAGGGGCTCAATAAGTGCGTGATCGGTAGGTTTTTGAATCCACTGCATGGGAATGTAGCAGTGTACTCCTTGAGGGATGCCGCTCGGGGCGCGGATAACTCGACGCTCTGAACGCTAGTTCTCTTCGTCCTGATCCGGCTCGTCCATGGTGAGGCCGCCGAACTCGTCCGAGACATCGAGCAGGCGCTGATATTTCTCGTACCACTCGGTGCTGACTTCACAAAGGAACATCGATCCCTGGTAGGCCCAGCCGAGTTGTAGAAAGCCCACCTTGTCAATATGGGCGCGAAGCCAGCGTGCATCTTCGACGTCGTCGCTGTCGGTGAATTCCGAGTTCGTGAGCCGCTGCACCATTTCGTCGAGCTCGGTGCGGTCGAGCGTCCAGGAATGCATGGTCAGGAACGGCGCTCCGGCCGCCTTGGCCAGTTCCACGAAATCCTTCCAGCCGTCAGGATTGTCTCCGGTCTCCCACATCACGCACTGCACTTCGTCGAAATCCACATAGCCGTGAAAGCGGCGCATGCCGTGGCCTTCGATGAAGGCAATCATGTCGTCTTTTACGGTGGAGAGATCGTCTGGAATGGGAGACATTTTTAGAAAAGCTCGCAATTCAACATTGTATGCTGTTCGCAAATTGAGTGCCAGCGCGGGCCTGGAATCAGGGTTTGGGAGTGGGCGCAGTCATCAGGCTGACGAACATTCGATAGAACCTGTCGGTATCGAGGTCGAATTGAATCTCAACTGGCTGGGCGCCGAGTCTCGGCTTGCTTTCGGTCGACCAGGTCAGCGTGTTTCCATAGCCCGCGCCGTGATCGAGATCCACACTCATGAAACGCGTTTCACTCTTCGTAATCAGCGCGGGATCAATCCACGCGGCGGCAGCGAGTTCGTCCCACATGATGTCGGCACCGGGCGTGAACATGGCGAAACGCGCGACGTAGCGGGCCAGCGGAGTTCCACTGGCTTCGATCTGCTTCATCAAGGCCGGCGTCATGTGAGTCTTGACGGAAATGTCAGTCGGCGTACAGACGATTTTCTTCCACGGCGCGCGCAGCACGATCTCCGCCGCCTCAGGGTCGAACCAGAAATTGAATTCATGCCGAGGATCATTCAAGAACTCAGGATTGTCAGTCTCCGGGCTCAGGCTTCCACCCATAAAGACCAGTTCTTCCGCCAGTTCTGCAAACTGCGGATCGAGAGAGATGGCAAGGGCTGTGTTGGTCATGGGGCCGCCCTCATAAATCGTGACTTCGTGCGGATACTTGCGCACCATGCGAATCATAAAGTGGGCCGCATCTTCGTCGGCTGGCTTGGTCGTGGGTTGACCTTCCAGAAGCGGCGGCACAACGCCGGACTCGTGCCACCAGCGATCGTCCCACGCGCCAGCGTAGGCGACCTTGCCGTAGAGTTGTTGCCAGAGTTGAGATTCAGCGCGGGTTCGAACTAACGGGAATGATGCGCCCGGCACGACCGGAATGTCGGTGCGACCGATGATTTCAAGAAGGCGCAACGTGTGCGCAACTTCTTCGTCGCGCCACTGATCTCCGCTGACGACGGTGATGCCGAGAACCTCGACTTGCGGCGACTGAATCAGCAGTAACAAAGTCTGCATATTGCTGCCGCCCGGACCGGAACAATCTTCGTTGATGATGACTTTCCGGCGAGGCTGGGCGGAGCAAAGGGAGGCGTAGAGCAGAACCAAAGCGGAAACTAGAAATAAACGACGGCGCATCGCATTTCTGATCATAAGGGAAACGCGGCGCTGCCGTCTGAGAAGGCTCATTTGCTGCGCACGGGCCGCGTCATCAAGTCAGTGTAGATCTTGTAGAACTTCGCAGCGTCGATGTCGAACTGCACATTCGCTATGCGCTCGTAAGGTGGAACGGGAGCTGAAGCGTCCCAGAACAGAGTCTTGCCGTAACTGGCGCCATGATCGATGTCGATATCCATATACAGTTTTTTCTGGCCCGTAATGATCGATGGGTCGATCAACGCGATGCCTGCAATCTCGTCCCACATGTAGCCGGGCAGTGAATATTTATCCAGATACTCGGTGATGGGCGTATTGGCCTTGGCGATCGCAGCTTTCATTTCCGGCGTGTAGCGCGTCTTCACGGAGATGTCGATCGGCGTAATGGTCATCTTCTTCCACGGAGCGCGCAGAACAATGCGCGCCGCTTCCGGATCGAACCACCAGTTGAATTCGCGACGAGCATCGATGGCACCCTTGTCGATTGCGCCTTTGTCGGCATAAAGACCGCCGCCCATGAGAACGAATTCCTTCGCCAGCGTCGCCACTTCCGGATCGAGCTTCAGCGCCAGGGCATAGTTCGTCAGCGGACCGCCCGCCCACAGAACGACTTCTCCAGGATACTTGTGCACCATCTGCACAATGAACTCCGCAGCGGTGCCGGATTCGGCGTGAATGTGCGGCTCGCCCTCGCGCATGGGAGGCACAACATCCGGCGCGTGATACGGCTCCTCGTAGACGGTCGAACGGTTGGCGGCAAATCTGTCGGTCCAGCATCCCTTGTACTCGAACTTTCCGTAGAGAGCCTCCCAGCGTTCCGACTCTTCCTTGGAATTGATCAGCGGAAACTCCGCTCCTTGATAAACAGGAACATCGGTGCGGCCGGCGATCTCCAGCAAACGCAGCACATGCTGCGTCTCTTCCTTCACCCACTGGTCTCCGCTCACAGTCGTAATGCCGAGCACGTCGAATTTCTCGGATTGCAAGAACACGAGAATCGCCTGCTGATCGCTCGTGCCGGGGCCACGCGCGTCCTGATCGACGATGATTTTGATCTTCTGGGCGGAGGCGGAGCCCGACAGCAGAAGACCGAGCCCGCACGCTAATACCCACTCGCGTTTGAAGCCTTGCATTTGTTCCTCCGGCCAGGTGCTCTAACAAAATTTAAGGGCAGAACGAGACTCGCCCGTCTGCCCAAAAGTGAATGTGAGCCTTGAGACTCAGAAATTGAGTTTTAGAGCGAACTGGACAACCCGTGGATTATTCACAGTTCCGTAAATAACTCCGAAAGTGGAAAGTGAATTCACATCTTGCATCCCGCTGGAACCTCCGGGAAGGAAGAATTGCGCGTGGTTGAAGAGATTGAAGAACTCCCCACGGAATTGCACGCTCATTCCTTCGCGGAACGGCAACACGAAGTTCTTGATCACCGAGAAATCCGTATTCACAAAATCGGGGCCGGTAAGGGGAGCGCGCGGAAGATTACCGAGTTCCCCGGAAGGCGCCGAGGTGTAAGCGCAGGGATTGAACCAAGCATTCACGTTGTGAACCTGGGCCGGGGCTATGCCATACTCCTGCGGGGTCGTATTCGGAATCGGCTGTCCCGCGAGATACTGGCATTGAATATTCGGATTCGACGCTACCACTCCAGGTTTGTAAGGATCGCTGATTTGAACTGGCCGATCCAAAACATTACCGTTCCACATGAAATTGACTCCGGAGGGGTTGCTGCTGTCCACCAGGAACAGCGGGAACCCCGATGTGATCTTTTCGATCACATTAACCTGCCAGTTGCCAAGAACCGCGTTAACCGGGCCGCTCCACATGCCGCCGAAATGCTTGCCCTTCCCGAAGGGCAGGTCATACAGGACGCTGGCGGTAAATTGGCCATTCAGATTCAACTGAGAGAGACCCCAGTCAAGTTTCTGGCTGCCTGGGAGGGGCCAGTACGTCGCACCGGGACTCGTACCCAGACCGTCGGGGAAGCCAGAGTCAAAAGTGCGAGACCACGTGTATCCCAGAAGGGCATAAAGACCGTGGCGTGAACTTTTCGTTTCGGCTTTGATTTGCAGCGAATCGTAGCGCGCACGGCCCACATCATTGTTATTGGCGACAACGGTGAAGGGGCCATACGGGGCACCAAATGCAGTTCCGCCGGGTCCGCAACCGAGCGTATACCCTGGAACCACTCCGCACGCTGTGGGCGTTCCAACGTTTTCGTTGACTCCGTCCACCAGAATGTGAGTGCTGCGCGATCCGGCATATCCGACGGTAAGAACCAAGTTGGCCGGCAATTGATGCTCGACGTTCAGGTTAAACTGCTGCACCATTCCTTGCTTGAAATTGAGATTCTGCGATTGGATCGTTCCGGTAAAACTCGCAGGATCGGGAGGCGCGGTGAACAAGGGCAGAAAAGCAGTTTCGATTCCGCAACCCGGCGTTCCTAAACTGCCGAATGCACATAACCCGCTGAAGTTATCCGTCTCGGCATAATAAGGCGGATTCTGCCATGTTCCTTGCGCACCTTGGCTCCAAGCTGAATCGTGGAAGATCGCATATCCGCCGCGCACGGCCGTTGTTTGGCTGCCGAGCGGCTTCCACGCAAAACCAATGCGTGGCTCGAGAGCGGTCTTATCAAACTGGACACCGACGCTTCCACCTGAGCGTATGCAGCCCGAGCACCCGCTAAGGGGGCCTGCCACCAAGTACTGGCCAGTGGCAAAGTTGAAATTCGCCTGCCGTCCTTGCGCTTCGGAGATGGGTGTAACCAAAGCCCACGCGACACCCAGGTTCAGGGTCAAGCTGTTGGTAACACGCCAGTCGTCCTGTACGAAGGGACGAAACATCTTCCAGCGACGGCCCGTCGTTGCACCCAAAAAGGTCTGATCGTGGATACCTCCGCCAATCTGTCCGAGTAACAAGTCTGCAGCAGCATCCCCGGTATAACCGCCGAACATCAGCACGTAGCCGTCACCGAATCCATTGGTTTCTACGTTCATCTGATTGGCACGAATTCCAACACCGGCCCGGATGTTGTGATGACCTCTGATCATGTCGAAGGTGTCGGAGAAGGTCCACACATTCGTTCCGCCGAGGAAAGGCGCGAACCCGCGATCGCCCAAAGACCAATAATTTGTCATCTGGATCGAACTCAGGCCACAACTAATGCAATCTTTGGTGGATTGATTCAGTGTTCCTGGGTAGCCAGTAATGGAACTGCATGTGCTTCCAAGATCGGCCCCCTGAATGCCCAACTTGGCGGCTTCACACGTCCCGGTACCAATCGACAAGATGTGATTGAAGATGCGATTGAAACCAAAACTGACTTGGTTGATGTTATTGGAATTCACAATGTGAGTTTCAGAGATCATCACATTACGGCCGTGGTTCGTGATGTTCTGCGTGCTGGCGAATGGATTCTGTTCTGCGAATCCTGGGGATCCACCCGGAACGAACGACACCGCCTGATCGTAGCTGAATCTCGCGAAGACAGAATCTTTGTTCGAAAACTGGTGATCAAGACGGATGTCAAATTCGCCTTCGTTCAGTTTGCGCACGGGAACGTTCGCGTAATTGAGCCCCCCGGTAAAGGTCGGGCTGGCATCTGGGTATAGATTTATCAACGATTGCCCAACGGGATCGATCAACGCCGGCGGAATATAGTTACATGGAGTACTAGTGGGACTCGCAACTTGGCCTCCGTGGGCGTTAATCGGTTCGGGGGTGGGGACAGGATCGTTTTCGGTGCCGGACACGCACAGGAAATTCGACGCATCACCGGATTGAGCGTAGGGGTTCGCGAGCAAAATGACGAACGGGTCGCCTCTGAAGTCTCCAGTTTTCATTGCGGCCGTTGGTATTGTCCCAACAAATGGAATGCCATGCCTTTGCTGTTTTGCCTGGTAATCAATGAAAAAGAAGGTCTTGTCTTTCTTGATTGGACCTCCTAGAGAAAAACCGAACTGATTCAAATTGAACTGCTCTCGAAACGCTGCGAAGTAGCTGCGTGCATCGAGTTTCGTGTTTCGCAGGAATTCAAACAGCGAACCGTGGAACTTATTCGAACCGGACTTGGTCGTTACCAGCACAGTGGGACCCGCGCGCGTGCCAAACTCGGCTGAATAGTTGTAGGTCAGGACCTTGAACTCCTGGATCGCGTCAATCGACGGTAGAATCGAAATCCCACCTGCAGTCAGTTCGTTGTTGTCGTTGCCGTCGAGAAGCCAATCGGTACTCTGCGCGCGCGATCCACCGACGGAAAGCGAATATGTTCCACGCGCGGAGACCTCACTGCTGGGGCCACCGTTGAAGAAACTGCCGGGATTGCTTTCCTGGGTCGTCCCTGGCGTCAGCGTTGCCAATTGCACAAAGTCGCGGCCGTTTAGCGGGAGTTCGGCTACTTCTTCGGATGTGATTACTTGACCCAGGGCAGGGGTCGTCGTCTCGACCGCGACTTCGGCGGCGCTTACCTCGACGCTGGTGTTCACCGATGCGGGCACGAGTTTGAAGTCGAGTTCGCGGTGTTCGTCGATCTGCAGACGTACGTCTTTCGATTCAGCGGGCTTGAACCCTGTGGCGTCAACACGAATCGAGTAATCCGCAACGCCAAGCAAGGGAACGAGGTAGTGTCCACTGGTATCGGTCATCGCCTCGCGCGAAATATTCGTGGACTGCGCGGTAACAGTGATCTTAGCGCCGGTCACAACTGCTCCGGAGTTGTCCGATACAGTACCCGAAAAGCTTCCGGAGGCTTGACCGTTTAGACGCGGACTCAGCAGACAGACCAGCGAACACACGCATACCGCGACGAAGGCATTCTTCCTCGACATTTTCTAACCCCTTATCGGCGGATTCCGCCCAAAAGAAAAAGAACCTCCCCCTTGCCCCTGGAAGCAGGAAGGTCTTCGGGACCGCAGACACGGCTTATAAATTGCCGCCTGCCGTCAAGTCAAGGGGATTTGCGGTGGAAAACGTGGGAGCATCCGTCATTCTTTCGCATGGACGAATGCAGAAAACAGCGCGGCAGTCTTGCGCGAACAACTTCATGCCGCGGGGATCATCGACATCGGCTCGGGTGGAATGCAGATTGGCATACGAAACAGTGTCAACATGCTCGTAGTAAAGCGCGCTTGAATCACGATCTGGCGGCCCATTCGGCGTCGAAGCGGGCACGATCATGAAAAGATTTCTGAGTTCCGACACCCATCGTCGACAATCCCGCATAAAGGTTCGCACGGCGGACGGCTTCCTTCTCCGGCACTCCCTCAGCGAGGAAGACAGCGAAGCTTCCGATAAAAGCGTCACCCGCGCCGCTGCTATCCACGCTCTTCACCTCGAACGCGGCGACGTGGTCGGAACCTTCGCGGCCACCGAGAAGGGACCCATTCGCTCCCAAAGTGATGATGACACGGCGAATACCGCCCTTCACCAGTTGCTCGGCGCACTTCTTCGCGTCATCGAGATTCTTCACAGGCGAGCCGGTGATCGCTTCAGCTTCGCTCTCATTAGGGACGAAATAGTCGAGCCCGTTCAGGGCAGCCATTTGGACTGGCTGTGCCGGGGCGGGATTCAAAATGCACCGAATGCTGTTCTTTCGCGCGAACTCGATGGTGTAGTAAACAGTTTCGAGGGGAATTTCAAATTGCAGCACAATGCAGTCGGCGCTCCTCAGCGTTTCCGCAGCGGCGTCTACGTCGGCGGGTTTAAGCGCGTCGTTGGCTCCTTTCACGACGAGAATGCGGTTCTGCCCGTTGGGTTCGACAAAAATCGGTGCAACGCCGCTCGACAATCCCTCAACTTGTTTCACGTGGGTGGCATCGATTCCCTGCTTCCTGAAATTCTCAATCGTTGCCGGGCCGAACAGATCGCTGCCAACGCGCGCCACCATGAAAACTTCCGCGCCACAAAGACGTGCTGCAACGGCCTGGTTCGCGCCCTTGCCTCCAAAGCCAAGATCAAATTTATCGCCGAAGATGGTTTCGCCGGGCTTGGGAAACTGATTCGTGAATGTGGTCAGATCAATGTTGGCGCTGCCAACCACCGCAATTCGAGGGCGTTTTGCCATAATCATGATTTCTCTTACTAACTAACGAAGAATGGCGAGTCTATTTAGCGCACCCGGACCGTGTCAACGACGCCCGTCACAATTAGGAATCTAATCCTGATCTTGCTATAGTTTCGTTCCTTAATAGATAAGTCACCGGGAGGTCCTCATGCCCCGCAATGTCCGCTGCGCCTTGATCCAAGCCAGTAACGCGCTCAGCACGGAACGTCCGCTCGCGCAGATCAGGAAGGCGATGATCGACAAGCACCTCAAGCTGATCGAGCAAGCGGCGAAGAAGAAGACGCAGATCCTTTGCCTGCAGGAACTTTTCTATGGGCCTTATTTTTGCGCGGAGCAAAACGCGCGCTGGTACGAACTTACAGAGCGCGTACCCGACGGGCCGACTACAAAGCTTATGCAGAAGGTCGCCGCGAAATATCGCATGGTGATTGTGGTTCCCGTCTACGAAGAACAGATGCCGGGAGTATATTTCAATACCGCTGCAGTAATCGACGCCGACGGCCGCTATCTCGGCAAGTATCGCAAGCACCACATTCCGCATTGCCATCCGGGATTTTGGGAGAAGTTTTATTTCACACCCGGCGATCTCGGCTATCCAGTGTTTGAAACGAAGTACGCGCGCGTTGGAGTGTACATCTGCTATGACCGACATTTTCCAGAGGGCGCTCGCATCCTGGGATTGAATGGCGCAGAGATTGTGTTCAATCCGTCTGCGACTGTCGCCGGACTCTCCGAGTATCTGTGGGAACTCGAGCAGCCGGCCCACGCCGTTGCGAACGGCTACTTCGTCGGCGCGATCAATCGCGTAGGAACCGAGAAGCCGTGGAGCATCGGTGAATTTTACGGGAAGAGTTATTTCTGTAACCCTCGCGGCAAAATTATCGCGCAGGCCAGCCGCGACAAAGACGAAGTCGTTGTCGCCGATCTCGACCTCGACATGATCGCCGAAGTCCGCAAGGTCTGGCAGTTCTTTCGCGACCGCCGGCCTGAGAGTTACGGCCCGCTCACCACACAGAGTGGAGCGTCCGCGGCCGCTGACTGAAACCGCAACGAAAAAGCCATGACCACTGCGGACCCAGCTCAACTTCGATCGCGAATCGAATCCAGCCCTCTGTACAACCACGACCTCGCGCCCGCGAGCGCCGAGCAACGGCATTGGGGAACGTACAACTTCGCCGCGCTGTGGATTTCAATGTCGGTCAACATTCTGACCTACATGCTTGCGGCGAGTTTGATTCAGGGAGGAATGAACTGGAAGCAGGCGGTCGCAACAATCTTTATCGGCAACGTGATCGTGCTGGCTCCCATGCTTCTGAATTCGCATCCGGGCGCGAAGTATGGGATTCCGTTTCCAGTTCTTGCCCGCGCTTCGTTCGGAGTTTTGGGCGCGAACGTAGCTGCTGTATTGCGCGCCCTCGTCGCATGCGGATGGTTCGGCATTCAAACCTGGATCGGCGGAGAAGCCATCAGCACTTTACTGGCGACGCTCGTGCCGTCTTGGAAGAATTTTCCGCACGGCACTGCAGTTTGCTTCCTGATCTTCTGGCTGATCAACCTCATCGTCGTGCTGAAGGGAATCGAGTACATTCGCATTCTGCAAGGCATCAGCGCGCCCATTCTTCTCGGCGTTGGACTGCTCTTGCTGGGATGGGCCTATCACGCGGCCGGTGGCTTTGGGCCCATGTTCTCGGTACGGTCGCGATTCAACACCTTTCCTGATTTTTTGAAGTTCCTGATTCCAGCGCTGAACGGTACGGTCGGATTCTGGGCGACCGTGTCTTTGAATATTCCGGATTTCACTCGCTTCGCTCGCAATCAGAAGGATCAGATCGTTGGGCAGGCTCTCGCGCTGCCCACCACGATGACGCTCTACGCTTTCGTCGGAATCGTCGTGACGTCTGCCACTGTCGTAATTTATGGCACGGCAATCTGGGATCCGGTGCAACTGCTTAGCCGCTTCCATTCTCCTGTCGCAGTGGTGATTTCGCTGGTTGCGATCTTGCTTGCGACACTAAACGTCAACATCGGCGCCAACGTTGTATCTCCGGCCAACGATTTTTCGAATTTGTGGCCGCGGAAAATAAGTTTTCGTACAGGCGGCGTGATCACCTGTGTGATGGGCGTTGTGCTGATGCCGTGGAATCTGCTTTCCAGCTACAGCACGTTCATCATGGGATGGCTGGGAGGATACGCTGCATTTCTCGGGCCCGTGGCGGGTATCATGATCTGTGACTACTTCGTGATTCGCCGGCGCGTGTTACAGGTCGACGAACTATATCTGCGCAACGGACCGTACGAATATTCGCATGGATTCAATTGGCGTGCCGTGATCGCGCTGGCGCTTGGAGCAGGAACTGCACTTGCGGGGCTGGCAATTCCGGTCGTGCGCGCACTCTATGACTATTCCTGGTTCGTTGGCTTCGTCGTTTCCTCCGTCAGCTATTACGCGATGATGAGGGTGCAACGCCAATCGGCACTCTCGGCGCAGGCCGCCGCTTAGATGCGCTATTTTCTGGACTTCAGAAACGACGGCAGCACGTCTCGCTCGTAAATCTCCAGTGTCTGCTCTTCCTCACCGCACATCAGGTAGATGTTGAACTGCGTGACTCCCACGTCGGCAAGGTCGCGCAGTTTCTTGCGATGCGCGTCGGCATTTCCCACCAATGTGAAACGGTCGATCACTTCGTCGGAGACGAATTCCGCGTTGCCGCTGCCAACTTCGCAGTGGTGGTGGTAGTCGTAACCGCCGCGGTCCTGCACGTACGAGGTGAGCGCCGGCGGCAGGTCCTCCGGCTTGTACTGGCGGATCAGATCCATCACATGGTTCGAGACTAGAGCTGGGAACCATCGCACGCGTTCGCGCGCAGTCTGTAGATCATCGGAAACCCACACTGGCGCGGCCGCCATAACCTCGATCTCGCTCGGGTCGCGGCCTGCGGCGTGAACGCCTTCTTTCACGAATCCCATGCACCACGAAATCAGCGCCGGATCGGCAAACTGCAAAATGATTCCATCGGCGACTCGCCCCGCCATGTGCAGAACTTTCGGGCCGTAGCCGGCGATCCACACCCGCGGAGAATCTTTCGCCCAACTGAGGCGCGTCGGCTGGCCGTCGTGCTGCACCTCCTTGGCGGAAGTGAGGTCGCGAAATTCCTTTACCGCAACTTCAAGCTGCGACCAACTCACCGGCTTCTTCCCCATCACCCGGCGCGAACTATCGCCGCGGCCAATCCCGAGCTCCATGCGTCCGCCGGAAATCAGATTGAGCGTGGCGAACAAACTCGCCGTCACCGTGAGGTCGCGTGTCGCAGGATTCGTTACGCACGTCCCGATCCTCATCCGCTGCGTGTTCGTCGCCATCAGCGTCATCAGCGGGTATGGTTCCATCCAGAGCACATGGGAATCGAAAATCCAGCCATATTCAAATCCGGCGGCCTCCGCCTGTCGAGTGAGGCCGACGATGCGTTCGACGGAAATATCAGGTTTCAGTGTGATGCCGAATTTCATGGCTAGTCCCCTCGCCCAGCGACCTTCCGAGCCAACGAGAATGAATAACTAAAGTGCGGCAGTGTAGCATAGAACTTTCTTTCTCATCTCGGCCAGCGACGGAGGACTCATGGGTTTCGACACGATCATTAAAAGCGGCTCCGTGGTGACAGCAACCGATACTTACATCGCGGACGTTGCCATCACGAACGGAAAAATCTCTGCGCTCGGAGCCGATCTTCCCGCGCAGAACGCCGGCAAAATATTGGACGCGTCCGGCAAACTTGTGCTCCCCGGCGGCATCGACGTTCATACACATCTCGACATGCCCTTCGGCGGAACGACCAGCGCCGACGACTTTGAGACTGGCACGCGCGCCGCGGCGTTCGGGGGCACGACAACCCTCATCGATTTCGCGATCCAGTACAGAGGCCAAGCTTTGCGCCAGGCGTTCGATACGTGGATGAAGAAAGCTTCCAGCAAAGCTGTCTGCGACTATGCGTTCCATTGCATCGTCACCGACGTTTCGGGCGGGCAGCTTTCTGAGATGAACGATCTGGTGCATGAAGGGGTGACCAGCTTCAAGCTGTTCATGGCGTATCCGGGCGTTTTCATGCTCGACGATGGCAGCATCTTCAAGGCTCTGCAAACCACGGCGAAGAACGGCGGCCTGGTCTGTATGCATGCGGAGAACGGCAGCGCGATTGATGTGATCGTGCAGCAGGCGCTCGCAGAGGGAAAGAAGGCGCCGAAGTATCACGCGCTTACTCGTCCTACGACGGCGGAGGCGGAAGCGGTAGGTCGCGCGATTGCTTTGGCTGAGATTGCGGGAGCACCCATCTATGTCGTGCACTTGAGTTGCAATGATGCGCTGGAGAAAATTCGCGAGGCGCGCGACCGCGGACTTCCTGTCTATGCCGAAACGTGCCCGCAGTACTTGTATCTCTCGCTCGAGAATATGGACGCTCCGGGCTTTGAAAGCGCAAAGTACGTTTTCACTCCGCCGTTGCGAGAGAAATGGAACCAGGAAAAATTGTGGAACGGGCTGAAGCGTGATCATCTGCAGGTTGTTTCCACAGACCATTGCCCGTTCTGCTTCAAGGAACAAAAAGAGATGGGACGCGACGACTTCACCAAGATTCCCAACGGGGGCCCGGGCGTGGAGCACCGCATGAGCCTGATTTACTCCGGTGGCGTCGCTGGTGGACGATTCAGTGCCAATCGTTTTGTGGAATTGGTGTCGACAACTCCAGCAAAACTGTTCGGTCTCTATCCACGCAAAGGAACGATCGCGGTCGGCAGCGATGCTGATCTGGTGATCTTCGATCCCAAACGTAAGCACACGATCAGCGCGAAGACCCATCACATGCGCGTGGACTATTCGATGTTCGAGGGAATCCAGGTCACGGGGATGCCCGACGTTGTTCTCTCCCGCGGGCAAGTTATCGTCGATGGCGACAAGTTCCTCGGGCAAGCGGGTCAGGGAGAATTCCTGCGTCGCGCAACGTACGCGCAAGTGAACAGCTGAATCGAACTATCGCAAAGCCGCGTACAGCGCCTGCTTCCAGCGGGCGTTGTCGATGGTCCAACACAGTTTGACTTTCCCTTTTCCGATGGCCGGACCCCACAGCGCGCGATTGCGCTCGTCGTCGGCAACGTTCAGGCGATCGACTACTGTCATTCCGCGCGTGAGTTCACTTTGCGTCTCGACCTCCACGTAGTGATTGCTCCAGTCAGTTCCTACCGAAGGATCGAGAGCCAGGCACATCGTGACGGGATCGGGCAGGCAGATTCCATCTTCGCCGGTCTGAGTTTTGAGCGCGACGCGTGCGTGGCTGTTGCACTCAATGGCGAAGCGCGCCGTGGGCGTGTTGAGTCGCTCAACAAGTGCGATGTCGCTTGGACCAAGTACCGCTTCCCCTCGACAGAGATGCCATCCGATCAATTCGACAGGAAGGGCGCTCCGCATGACGACCGACGCGGCCTCAGGATCGACCCATATGTTGTATTCGGCCGCCGGAGTCACGTTGCCTTCGCAGCACGGCGCGCCTCCCATGACGACGCAGCGGCCGACTTTCTCTGCGATCTTTGGCTCTCTCGACACGGCGAGTGCGACGTTCGTCAAGGGGCCGAGAGTTACGAGCACCAGTCCGGGATTCGCGTTGATCGTTTCGATGATCGCGTCGACCGCCTGCTTCGACTGCGCCGCTTGCCGCGGCGCGGGATAGTTGTGATCTCCAAGGCCATCGCGTCCGTGAAACCATGTCGCATTTTGATATGGACGCAGCAACGGACAAGCCGCGCCTGAGTAGACAGGGACATTCGCGCCGCAGAGTTCCACCGTGTATAAGGCGTTTCGCGTCGCCTGCTGGACATCAACGTTACCGGCGACAACGGTGATCGCTGCCACGCGCACATCCGGCGCACGCAAAGCCATGATGAGCGCGACCGCGTCGTCGGACGCCGTGTCTGTGTCGATGAGAAACGTGCGAGTCACGCGCGATAGCATAACAGACCAGCGAGAGCGCGCTGGCAGAGTCGACTCTGTGAGCCAACTCGCTTGTGGCCCACGACAAAGAAGAGTACAGTTACTCGTTTTCCAAGGGAGACCACGATGTTCACGCCGCCAAGTCTAACGATTGCGCTGTTAATGATGATCACCAGTGCCGTCTGCTGGGGTTCCTGGGCCAACACTTATAAGGGCGTCAAGAATTATCGTTTCGAGCTCTTTTACTGGGATTACGCAATCGGCATTTTCTTAATTTCACTGGTCCTTGCCTTCACGATGGGAAGCAGCGGACATGACTCGTCCAGCTTTCTCAACAACGTTCGCTCCGCCGACACGTCGAACATCATTTCTACGCTTGTGGGCGGCGCCATTTTCAATCTTGCGAATCTGTTGCTGGTTGCCGCTATCGACATGGCCGGACTCGCGGTCGCATTCCCGGTGTCCATCGGAATCGCGCTCGTGGTAGGAGTCGTACTGAGCTACGCACTGCAACCCAAAGGCAACGCGATGTTTCTGGCGATGGGCGTCATGTGCGCCTTGATCGCGGTAATTCTCGACGGCAAAGCATACGGTAGCCTCGCCAGCGCCGGGCGCTCGGTCTCGCGAAAGAGCATTGTCACCTGCGTCGTTTCCGGAGTTTTGATGGGGCTGTGGGCGCCGTTCGTAACTCGCTCCATGACACACGTTAGCGAGAACGGCACGACGCTCGGGCCTTACAGCGTCGCTGTTTTCCTCACGCTCGGCGCGCTGATCTCGTGCTTTGTCTGGAATATCTACTTCATGAAAAAACCGCTGGTGGGGGATCCAGTTAATTTCAGCGGGTTTTTCAGCGGACCGCCCTCGGGGCATCTGCTCGGGCTCGCGGGAGGAATGATCTGGGGCACGGGCATGGTCTTCAACCTTGTAGCGGCAAGTTTCACCGGAGTGGCCATCTCCTACGCCATCGGCCAATCTGCTCCAATGGTAGCTGCGCTGTGGGGAGTTCTCGCGTGGAAGGAATTTGCCGGCTCGGGTTCGCGGGCGAAACTTTATCTGGCCTTGATGTTCATCTTTTATGGCCTGGCAATCTTGCTGGTCGCCCACGCCAATGGATAGCGTGGAGGGGCAGACGCCTTCATCCGCCCCGCGCGCAGTGCGTGTAACCAACTCGTGCTCACCAAGCCGTGGTCGGACGAACGCTTCCGGAGTGCCTGATTACTTTCCCTTAATCCGATTGACGAACAACTGCAAGAAACGGTCCGCATCCGACCCCATGCACACCCGCGCGTTCGGCTTCAACGGAATCACGCCATCGATTTCATAATGGTCGCCGTGCAGTACGTTGTTCTCATCCGATCCCATCCGATTTGCCACCGTTTCTCCGCGCGTGAATTCGCCCTTCGTTTCTACATCGACGTGCATGTCTTTTAGGGAAACAAGCGTTGGATCGATCACAGTGGCGACAGCCAGGGGATCGTACATCGCGGCGCCCTGGTAGCCGCTCTTCTCCGAACGCGTCAGATAGAAGTCTGCCAGTTTCGCAATGAAGTCGCTCTCCGGTCCGTGAAGAGATTGCAGATCCGCGAGATTCTTCCGCGTAATCAAAGTTCGCTCGCCTACGTCAGAGCCAACCATTGTGACCATCCATCCAGCGTTGAACACGATGGCTGCTGCTTCCGGATCGCCGTAGATATTCGCCTCGGCGGCGCCGTCGACGTTTCCCCCGGTAATCGATCCGCCCATGATCACGATGTCCTTCACCAACGACGCAATTGACGGATCTTTGGAAACAGCCAGCGCAATATTCGTCAGCGGGCCGACGGGAATCAACGTGACCTGATGCGGATACTTGTGGACGAGGTCGATGATGAGATCGGGCCCGAACCGCGTGTCGGCCTTACATTTCGGGGCCGGCAACTCTACGCCGGCCAGTCCGTTCTTGCCATGCCAGTATTGCGCTGTGATCAGTTTCTGATTCAGCGGGTGCTGCGCTCCGCCCGCCACCGGCAAGTCGCATCGCCCGGCAAGAGAGACTAATTTCAGCGCATTCTCCAGACCTTGCCGCCCGTCGACGTTGCCGGGGACAACAGTTAGTGCTTCTACCTTGAGTTCGGGCGAATTCAACGCGAGCAGAATGGCCATTGCGTCGTCGATGCCCGGGTCGGTGTCAATGATCACTCGTTGTGGCGTCTCCGCAATCGCGGAGGACAGGAAACACAAAAGTGCGAACACAATCAGGACGGTCGAGGCGAAGAATCGTTTCACTGAAAGTTCCTCTTCGAGAAGTAGAACACAAAAGATTTCAAAGCAGCATGCCCGCGATGGAAGCTGACATCAAGTTCGCCATGGTACCGGCCAGCATTGCGCGAATTCCAAGCCGGGCCAGTTCGCCTCTCTTGTTCGGCGCGAGCGCGCCGATACCGCCGATCTGGATTCCAATCGAACTTAAATTCGCAAAGCCGCACAGTGCAAACGTGGCGATCGTGAAGGAGCGTGGGTCGAGCGCAGCCTTCTGCGGTCCAAGCATCGAGAACGCCACAAGTTCGTTCAGCACCATTCGTACGCCCAGCAAGTTTCCGATCGCGGGGCAATCGTGCCACGGAACTCCGATGACCCACGCCACCGGCGAGAACAGCACGCCCAAAACGCTCTCCACGCTAATTGGGAACCATGCAATGTGCCGGTGTATGCCGCCGAAAATGCCGTCGAGCAGAGCAACCAGCGCGAGGAATGCAATCAACATGGCTCCGATATTGAGAGCCATGTGCAGGCCATCACCGGTGCCACGAGCGATGGCGCCGAGCAGGTTTTCGTGCTTCTCTTTTTCGGCTTCGTCCTCGGGCATAACGACGCGTCCGGCAGTCTTGGGCACTTCGGTTTCGGGCACCAGCATCTTCGAAACGAGAATGGTGCCGGGAGCGGTCATGATTACAGCACTGAGGATGTGCCGCGGTTCCGCGCCGAAGGCGAAGTAGGCCGCCATGATCGAGCCGGAAACGTGCGCCATGCCGCTGGTCATGACGGTCATCAATTCAGAGCGCGTAAGATCAGGCAGGAACGGCCGGATTGTCACGGGCGCTTCTGTCTGACCCATAAAAATGCTGGCGGCAACGTTCAGCGACTCGGCGCCGCTGGCCCCCATGATTCGCGTCATCGCCCACGCGGCAATTCGAATTACGAATTGCATAATGCCGTAGTGATAGAGAATCGCGAAGAGCGCGCAGATGAAGATAACGACGGGCAGAACCTGGAATGCAAAAACGAAACCAATGTCCTTGTGTTGTTTGCCAAGTTCGCCAAAGACAAATGATGAACCGGCGAATGAATAGCTAAGCACCTTGTTGGCTGCATCACCGATTTTCTGAAACATATCGCGGCCGAACTGGACCTTGAGGACGAAGATCGCGAAGGTGACCTGAAGGCCCAGTCCCCATGCCACAGTTTTGACGCGTATCGCGCGGCGGTTTGTGGAGAAAATGTACGCCAGACCGAGCATCGTCAACAGGCCAAGAATTCCTGTGTAGCGTCCCATTTAGTTTTTCTCCCCAGATTTGCCGATCACTTTGTGAATCAGCGGCCGCTTCGCCGACGGCGCTGAGCCAGTTATTTCAAAACTCGCCTCGATCAGTTGGTGCGCCCGCTCCGCTCGCGGCGCCGCACTGTAGTGAATTGTCGCCAGAGGCTCGCCGCCGTCAACCCGATCTCCGACTTTCTTGTGCAACACAATTCCCACCGCAGGGTCGACAGAATCTTCCTTGCGCTCGCGTCCGCCGCCAAGAATCACACACGCAGTGCCGACTTGTTCGCATTGGATGGATCCAACGTACCCGGCCTTCGCGCTCACAACTTGCATCGTGTGCTGTGCCTGCGGCAAGCGCTGGGCGTCGTCGATTACGCGCGCATCGCCGCCCTGCAGTTCGACCATCTGCCGGAATCGTTCTAAAGCTTTTCCGGAAGAAATCAGCTTCTGACTCTCCTGCTTCCCTTCGGCGACCGTTTTGGAGACACCGCCGAGATGCAGCATCCATCCCGCGAGTTCGATGCACAAATCGCGGAGATCCTCCGGGCCACCACCGCGCAGCACATCGACCACTTCCACAACTTCCAGAGCGTTGCCGATCATTTTCCCTAAGGGCTGATCCATGTCGGTGATGAGCGCGACCACTCGCTTGCCCATTCGTTCGCCGGTCTCGACCATGAGTTCGGCGAGAAACGCGGCGTCTTTCTCGCTTTTCATAAAAGCGCCAGATCCGGTTTTAACATCGAGCACGAGCGCGTCGATGCCCTCCGCCAACTTTTTGCTCATGATGGACGCGCAAATCAAGTACGGACTCTCCACTGTGCCCGTGACGTCGCGCAGAGCGTAAAGCTTTCTATCTGCGGGAGCGATTTCAGCCGTCTGGCCGATCATGGCGCAACCGCAGACTTCGAGCACGCGCCGGAACTCGGCAACGGGAAGATTCACGTTGAAGCCGGGGATGGCCTCTAATTTGTCGAGAGTGCCGCCAGTGTGCCCGAGTCCGCGGCCACTGATCATCGGCACTGCAACACCCGCGGCCGCAGCCAGAGGAGCTAGCACCAGAGAGGTTTTATCACCAACGCCGCCGGTGGAATGCTTATCGACTTTGCTCGCCCGCAGCGACGAAAGATCGAGCACCTCACCTGAACGAAGCATCGCGTCCGTCAGCGCCGCGGTCTCGGGACGCGTCATTCCCTTCAGCACCACCGCCATGAGCCACGCGGACACTTGATAGTCGGGAATTTCGTTTTTGGTGTAAGCGGCCACCAAGTCTTCAATTTCGGCTCGCGACAGTTCCACGCCATCGCGCTTCTTGCGGATTACATCAATCGCGCGAAAAGTCTGCGATGCCATTGTGGTCGTGTTCACGAGAGCCGAAATCCTTCTGGAAGTAATTCGGTGATGTGGGCCTGCTTCGGACCATTAGCGCCCTGGAAAAAAATTGTGGCGTCGGGACCGAATTCATAAATTACCTGGCGGCACGCACCGCACGGCGAGCAGGCGACATCATGATCATTGGTGACGGCGACCGCGCGAATTTCAATCTTCGGACCCAATTGCGCCACCGCCGAGAAAATCGCGGTTCGCTCCGCACAGTTCGTCATCCCGTAGGATGCGTTCTCGACGTTGCAACCGGAGAAGATCTTTCCATTCGTAAGCAGAATCGCCGACCCGACGTGAAAGTTCGAATATGGCGCATGAGCGTTCTTCATCACCTTGGCCGCGATTCGCTCTAGCCTCTTCCGAACTCCCGCAGACACTACCTTCTTGTTCATAACTCAGGCGAAGTACATCGTGAAATGATTTGGCGGATGCGCCGAATCGTGCGCCATTGTAAACCCTGACGATGATTCTCGCTTTTCTCTTGACCAGCTTGGATCAGACATACGAATTCGCGTTGTAAGATTACGTGCCGTACAATTGCAACAAATGAGGGTCGCCCGCCCGGTCACGGGCTTCCATTCCATTCGGGGATAAAAGGCGAAACTGCAATGTCGGTCGAGCACGGTTATCCGAACCTCGCGCACAAATCAGGAAGTGATGCTCTGTCGCGTGAGGCACAATCTTTGAATACCATCGCGACGCTCGCAGGACGTTCGCTTCTCTCCAACTCCGGGATCCCACTTGATCTGAATTGGATACAGGAAGTTCGAGTGAATACGAGTGCCGTGGAACGGCGCGCCCAGAGCCAGGTCGCACGACGCACTGTAAAGAAGGAATGGCAAGCGGCGTGGCTTCTGCGGGCGATCACATGCATGGACCTGACTACGCTCTCAGGCGATGACACTGATGAGCGGGTCCGCCGGTTGTGCGCGAAAGCGCGACACCCCATCCAGCATGAACTTGCTCGGAAACTTGGCATTGAGCAACTTGGCGTCAAAGTAGGTGCCGTCTGCGTCTACCACACGTTCATAGAAACGGCTCTGCATGCGCTGGAGGGGAGCGGCATTCCCGTTGCAGCGGTATCGACGGGATTCCCCGCCGGACTGTCTCCGCTTGCCGAGCGGGTTGCAGAAATTCGCCGTTCAGTAGAAGCCGGGGCGAACGAGATCGATGTCGTCATCACACGCGGCCATGTCTTCGGCGGACGCTGGCAGGCGCTCTACGACGAAGTCGCAGCTTTCAAGCAGGCTTGTGGCGCAGCCCACATGAAGGTCATCCTGGGCACAGGCGATCTGCTCACGCTGCGCAACGTGGCGCGGGCCAGTTTCGTCGTGATGATGGCGGGCGCGGACTTTATCAAGACATCGACAGGAAAGGAACCGACAAACGCGACGCTGCCGGTCAGTCTGGTCATGGTTCGCGCGATCCGCGAATACGCGCAGCAAACTGGAATGGCGGTTGGATTCAAACCCGCCGGTGGAATCCGTACTGCGAAACAGTCCATTGATTGGCTGGCGATGATGAAAGAGGAACTCGGCGAGTCGTGGATGCGATCACATCTCTTCCGCTTCGGAGCGAGTGGGTTGCTTGGGGACATCGAACGACAATTGGAGCATTATGCAACCGGGCGGTATTCTGCAGAGTATCGTCATCCGATTGCATAACGTCGAAATGCGTGGTTGAGTCAGAACTAGTCAGCAAACGAGCTGAATCCAAATGAGCATTGCCGAGAAATTCGTCAGCATGGAGTACGGGCCCGCTCCGGAAGATCCCAAGGAAGCAGTAACGTGGCTCGATCGCCACAACCGTCGTTTTGGACTCTTCATCGACGGCACGTGGCAATCACCCGCTGCCGGAGAATATTTCGACACGTTCGATCCTTCGAACGGTGAGAAGTTGGCCGCAGTCGCTCAAGGCGGTGCTGCCGATATCGACGCAGCGGTTAAGGCTGCGCGCAAAGCATTCGTCCACTGGCGCGCGCTAACGCCCCACTTCCGAGCTCGTTATCTGTACGCACTGGCACGCTTGATTCAAAAACATTCTCGGCTGCTTGCCGTTCTCGAAACCATGGATAATGGCAAGCCCATCCGCGAGAGTCGCGACATCGATATTCCTCTGGTGGCGCGGCATTTTTATCACCATGCAGGATGGGCGCAGCTATTCGCTCAGGAATTTCCCGAGCATGAACCGTGCGGCGTAGTCGGCCAGATCATTCCGTGGAATTTTCCACTCCTCATGTTGGCGTGGAAAATCGCTCCGGCTCTGGCAACGGGGAACACAGTTGTGTTGAAGCCAGCAGAGTTTACTCCGCTCACTGCCCTGGTGTTCGCCGAGCTCTGCCAAGAAGCGGGCTTGCCTGCCGGAGTCGTCAACATCGTTACCGGGGACGGCTCAACCGGCGAGGCATTGGTGAAACATCCCGACGTCGACAAGATTGCGTTCACCGGTTCCACCGAAGTTGGCCGCTCGATTCGCAGCGCCACGTCCTCAAGCCACAAGCGCCTCTCACTCGAACTCGGCGGGAAATCTCCGTTCATCATATTCGACGACGCCGATCTCGACAGCGCTGTTGAAGGGCTTGTCGATGGAATCTGGTTCAACCAGGGCCAGGTATGTTGTGCAGGTTCACGCCTTCTTATGCAGGAGAGCATTGCGGACCCGCTTATCGCCAAGATTCGAGATCGCATGAGCAGTCTGCGCATCGGTCCGCCGCTCGACAAGGCGATCGATATTGGTGCAATCGTGGCGCGCGTGCAACTCGATCGCATCGAGCGCATGGTGGCCCAGGGAGTCGCCGAAGGTGCAACCTGCTGGCAGCCGCAAATCGTGCTTCCTTCGCGCGGCTTCTACTACCCGCCGACTCTTTTGAGTAACGTGCATCCTACATCTATCGTCGCGCAGCAGGAGATCTTCGGTCCTGTACTCGCCGCCATGACGTTCCGCACTCCGAGAGAAGCGGTGGAACTGGCGAACAATACTGTATACGGTCTCGCGTCGTGCGTATGGAGCGAGAACATCAACGTTGCGCTTCACGTCGCGGCGCAGTTGAAAGCCGGCGTCGTATGGGTGAATTGCACCAATCTGTTTGACGCTGCTTGCGGTTTTGGCGGATACCGCGAAAGCGGGTACGGCCGCGAAGGTGGACGCGAAGGTTTGCTCGAATACATGGAGCCTTCGTGGTTCAAACACGCTCCGAAGATGCCAGCGGCGACCACGGCAGCGCCCGCGCAGATCGAGGCTCAGCCCGAAACCAGCACGCCGGCGATCGACCGCACCGTGAAGCTGTACATCGGAGGCAAGCAAACGCGTCCTGACTCCGGCTACAGCATGGAAGTGCGCTCGCCCGAAGGACGCCTCTTGGGCGAAGCGCCACTGGGAAATCGCAAGGACATCCGCAACGCAGTCGAAGCGGCGCGGAAGGCCGAGTCATGGGTGAAAGCAACTGCCCACAATCGTGCGCAGGTTCTGTACTACGTTGCTGAGAACATGGGGCAGCGCCGCGAAGAGATTGTCCTTCATCTTGCCGAGGCCGTCGGTGAGAAGCAAGCGACGCTGGAAATTGACCTCGGCATTCAGCGCATCTTTTCCTACGCGGCGTGGGCCGACAAATTTGATGGCGCGGTGCACAGTCCACCCTTCCGCAATATTGCCATCGCAATGAATGAACCGATCGGCACCATTGGCGTGATCTGCCCGACAGAAGCGCCTTTGCTGGGATTCCTTTCCCTTGTGATGCCGCTGCTTGCGATGGGCAACACCGTGATTGCGGTCCCTTCGGAACGATACCCGCTCATTGCCAGTGACCTTTATCAACTGTTCGACACCAGCGACGTACCGGGCGGCGCGATTAACATTGTGACGGGTTACGCTTCGCAACTTCTGAAGACGCTCGCCGAGCACGACGACGTTGACGCCGTTTGGTGCTACGGAGACGAAGCCACGGTTGCCGCTGCCAAAGCTATGTCGATCGGAAATTTGAAACAGGTCTGGACCAACGAAGGCCGCGTCATCGACTGGTTCAATCCGAAAATTGCGGAAGGCCGCTGGTTCCTCGAACACGCAACTCAGGTGAAGAATATTTGGGTTCCTTACGGCGAGTAGATGACAGGGCACGTGCCAGGAGATTTTCACCGCTAATCAATAATAACTACGGCTAAGCCGGGATTGCATTTCCTCCACTACGGCGCTAGCATACCTCGGTCGATTCATCGTCCGGCATCATTTCTCTACAGTCCACGTTGACCAAGGAGGACCTATGGGCATCGCAGTTTCCCCGCATATCCATCCGCGCGTCGCGGAGTTTATCGACAAACCAAGAAAAATGCTGATCAACGGCCGGTGGGTGAATGCCGCGTCGGGCAAGACTTTTCCTACATACAATCCCGCGACCGGCGAAGTTCTCGCGCAGGTTGCGGAAGGCGATCGCGAAGATATCGAGCAAGCAGTAGCTGCAGCCCGCAAGGCTTTTGACAACGGGCCGTGGCGCCGGATGACCGCGTCCGAACGCGGCCGCTTAATCTGGAAGCTCGCCGATTTGCTCGAACAACATACCGAGGAATTCGGCTACATCGAAAGTCTCGACAACGGCAAGCCTTTGAACGTCGCCAAGGCAGCAGACGTTCCACTAGCGGTCGATCTCTTCCGGTACATGGCTGGATGGACGACGAAGATCGAGGGCAACACCATTCCGCTCTCGGTTCCTTACACGCCTGGCGCAAAGTACCTTGCTTATACACTGAGAGAACCAGTCGGAGTTGTAGGCCAGATTATTCCGTGGAATTTCCCGCTGCTGATGGCAGCGTGGAAACTCGGCCCAGCGCTGGCCACAGGCTGCACGGTTGTGCTGAAGCCTGCGGAACAAACTCCTCTCTCTGCGCTGCGTCTGGGCGAATTGATCATGGAAGCCGGCTTTCCCGACGGCGTAGTCAACATTGTCCCCGGCTACGGAGAGACCGCAGGAGCTGCCCTCGCGGCTCATCCCAACGTCGATAAGGTCGCTTTCACGGGATCGACCGAGGTCGGCAAGTTGATCGTCCACGCTGCCGCCGGCAACTTGAAGAAAGTTTCTCTCGAACTCGGCGGCAAGTCTCCGAACGTCGTGTTCAAGGACGCCGATCTGGAGACGGCGATTGCCGGCTCCGCCAGCGCGATCTTTTTCAACCACGGGCAATGCTGCTGCGCCGGTTCGCGTTTGTACGTCGAGAAATCGGTTTACGATCAGGTCGTCGAAGGGGTTGCAGACCACGCGCGGAAAATCAAGGTCGGATCTGGTCTCGATCCTGAAACGCAGATGGGGCCTCTGGTCTCGGTCGAGCAGCTCGATCGTGTATGCGGATATCTCGAAGCTGGATTCTCCGAAGGCGCGAAGGCGGTCGTCGGCGGCCACAAGGCCAGTGATCGCGGATACTTCGTGGAACCCACTGTACTCGTCAACACGCGCGAAAACATGAAAGTCGTGCAGGAGGAAATCTTCGGACCGGTAGTGGCTGCCATGCCATTCACCGATCCAGAAGAGATCATTCCTCGCGCCAACGATAGCACCTACGGCCTCGCGGCCGCGGTGTGGACGCGCGACATCGGCAAGGCACATCGCATGGCGGAGCAACTTCGCGCGGGAACTGTCTGGATTAACTGCTACAACATCTTCGACGCGGCGCTACCGTTTGGCGGCTACAAACAATCAGGCTGGGGGCGTGAAATGGGGCACGACGTCCTCAACCTCTACACCCAGACCAAGGCGGTCTGCACGCGCATCGCATAAATTGTCGTAAGCGAAAAATAAAGGACGGCGGATACGGTCCACCGTCCTTTATTTTTCCTACGATCTCACGTTACCTCTCCATCAGCAAAACTTTCTCCGCATCGTCGATCTCGGTCAGCTTGACTTCGATGACCTCGCTCGCGGTCGTTTGCACATTGCGCCCCACAAAGGTGGCTTCGACCGGAATCTCCCGGTGTCCGCGGTCAATCAACACGCACAACTGCACTTTCCGTGGCCGGCCGTGAGAAAAGAGTGCGTCTAGCGCTGCCCGCGTCGTGCGTCCCGTGTAGAGAACGTCATCGACCAGAACAATATTCTTGTCCTCGATTTCAAACCCAATCTCTTTCTCGTGCACCACAGGCTTCGGTCCAAGAGTCGATAGATCGTCGCGATAAAAAGTGATGTCCAACGTTCCCACTGGCACTTTGGCGCTCTCAATGCGAGTGATGATCTTGCCCAACCGCTCCGCAATTGGCACACCGCGACGACGAATGCCCACGAGACCAAGGCCATCGACGCCGCCATTCTTCTCCACGATTTCGTACGCCAGCCTGACCAGGGTGCGCTCGATTTCCGATGACGACATGAGCTGCGCCTTCTGACGGAGACCTGTCTTGCGCGATGGATTCTTTGCATTCATTTGGAGCTATGCCTCGCAGTTATGAGAACCGGCTTCTCAATGTAGTCAACGTGCTGTATTTGGTCAAGCACCGCTTAAGGACGTGTGCGCTTACGGAAGTGTGGCGAGGAAGCGCTGCACGAAGAGATACACGTCGTGATACGAGTTGTACAGCGGCACCGCCGCAACGCGAAAAGTATCAGGCTCACGCCAGTCTCCGATCACCCCCTGCCCGATGAGAAGGGCGCACAGATCGCGGCCATCCTGCGGGATTCGGATCGAAAGTTGCGCGCCTCTCCGATCCGGTTCGCGCGGGGTGATGATCGAAAACTTCGGCGACGTCTGTTGTCTAAGCAGGAATTCCATGTATTCCGTGAGCTGCACGCTCTTCGCGCGCAAGCGATCGATTCCAGCCTCGTCAAAAATCTCCATTGAGGCCCGGAGAGGCGCCAGCGCAAGAATCGGCGGATTGCTCAACTGCCAGCCCTCCGCTCCAACCATCGGACGGAAATCAGGTCCCATCTCGAACCGCGTCTTCTCGTCGTGTCCCCACCACCCGGCAAAGCGCGGTCGCTCTCCAGCGCGAGCATGTCGCTCATGAACAAAGCAACCAGCAACACATCCCGGTCCGCCGTTCAAGTATTTGTAGCTGCACCAGACCGCAAAGTCCGGAGCCCAGTCGTGAAGCCGGAGCGGAATATTACCAACCGCGTGGGCCAAATCAAATCCCACAACACATCCCTTCGCGTGTCCGGCCCTGGTAATTCCCGCTATATCGAACACCTGGCCCGTAACGTAGTTCACGCCGCCAAGCAGGATCAGGGCAATCGAATCGCCTTCGCGCGAAATCAGCAACTCGATGTCTTCATCGCGCACACACGATTCGCCATTGCGAGGCGTTAGTTCAAGGAGTGATGATCCCGGGTCGAGCCCGTGGAAAATGATCTGCGACTTCACCGCATACTGATCCGAGGGAAAAGCGCCCCGCTCGACCAGAACCTTATGTCGCTGCTTGGTCGGACGGTAAAACGACGCCATCATCAGATGCAGATTCACGGTCAGCGAGTTCATCACCACAACTTCCAATGGCAATGCCCCAACCAGCGCCGCGGTCTGGTCGGTCAACAGCCGATGATAGGGGACCCATGGATGCTTCGCGTGGAAGTGGCCCTCCACGCCCAACTGCGCCCAGTCCTGCAACTCTTGCTCAAGATAGGAACGCGCCAACTTCGGTTGGAGGCCGAGCGAGTGCCCGCACAAGTAAATGCAATCCTCGCCGCTCTTCGTCTTCGGGAAACAAAATCGATCTCGAAAATGCGCAAGAGGATCGCGGGCATCCATCGCCGCAGCAAATTCCTCGCCGGACTGAAATGGCGCGCGAGTCACGATGCCAACTCGATTGGAACGAGGTCGCGCCGGATCAACTCGCCTGCCCTGTTCCAGTTGAGATCTTCCAAACGCTCAATCCCATCGCACAATTCCGAGAGCAGGCGATCCTGTACCTGCCCGCGCTTAAGGGCGATGGAATACGGCACGCGGTGAAATGTAACCATCGAGTACTTGGGCACGAACCGTTCCGGATACTTTGCCTCAAGTGCGAGTTCCATTTTCTTGCGAAATAGAAATCGCGGGTCTGCCACTCGGTCCCGCATCTCGATGAAGTTTTCAACCGCCATGTCTGCAATCGCGTCCGTATTAACCTTTCGTGCTTGCTCGAATTCCCCGAAAACTTTTCCCCAATCGGCGCCGTGCCGGTCAAGCAATTCCATAAGACAAGTACAATCTTCAAAACCACAATTAATTCCCTGCCCGAAGAAAGGAACGATGGCATGCGCTGCGTCCCCGAGCAGAAGCGTTCGCCCGTCGACGTGCCACGGCGAGCATTTGATGGTCACCATCGAGCCCGTCGGGTTGGCGAAGAAGTTGTCGGCCAGATCGGGCATCAGAGGAACAGCGTCAGGAAAGCGAGTGCGAAAGAACTCAAGCACGGCCGGTCGCGTAGTCAGTTGCGCAAAGCTGTCAGGACCATCAAACGGCAGAAACAGGATACAGCCGAACGTCCCGTCAACATTGGGAAGAGCAATCAGCATGTGGTTACCGCGCGGCCAAATGTGCAGCGCCTGCATCTCCATAACATGCTTTCCGCCGGGACCGGCTGGAATTGTGAGTTCCTTGTATCCATAGTTTAGGTATTGCTGTGAAAAGTTGAAGCGGTTCAGCTTCAGCATTTCACTTCGAATCGCGGAGGCCGATCCGTCGCATCCGATCACAACGTTCGCCTCCGCGGTCTTCTCTTTTTCTGTCTCCTCATCCCGTAGGTGCAATATTCCAGTCTTATGATCGATTCCGCTGCAACGCTGCTGAAAGAAAATTTTGGTGCCCTTTGCTTCAGCGGCATTCAACAGCGCAATATTCAGCTCTGCCCTGGAAATCGAGTAGATCACTTCAGCATCATTTTTCCCGTAGGGTTGAACTGTGAGCGCAGATGCAGTCGAATGCATCATCCGGCCCTTCATCGGGATCACGGCATTTCGCATCTCGCTCCACAGCCCGGCCTGAGAAAGAGCGTGAATCCCTCGCGTAGACAGTGCGAGGTTGATTGATCGTCCGGCGCTAAGGCGCACACGCCGCATGTCCGGACGCCTCTCGTACATCTCCACCTGGAAACCGCGCTGGATCAGACCGACAGCCAACAGCGGACCATTCAGTCCGGCTCCAATCAGCGTGATCGTTCCAGCGTGGTTCATGAAGGGTGTTGAATACAACTTGCACGCGGTCGCCTCTACTCGGTTAGCAGCGTGCGCGCCTCCCACAATTCGGGGAAGAACTTCTTGTCGAGTGTGAGTTTCAGATAAGAGGAGCCGGCGCTGCCACCCGTTCCAGCACGGGCGCCGATCACGCGCTCTACGAGTTGAATGTGCCGCAGCCTCCAACTCACGACCAGTTCATCGAATTCGGTGAGCCGTTCGCATACGTCGATCCAGTCGCGATTGCTATGCTCGTCGCGGTAGAGCGAAAGGATCGCCCGCGCGCGGGCAGCAAATCGTTCTTGTTCGGTCGCGCTTTCATCGACGTGCAGCTTGCCCATGGCGCGCAACGCATCGAAGAAAACATCATGAAGGGAAGGCTCGCGCAATCTTCGGGCGAGCAGCGCATGTGCTTCAGGCGTGGGCTTGTGGTAGCGCAACATCTTTTCGTCCTTCAGCCCGCACAGGAATTCCAGCTCCCGAAACTGTTCCGATTGAAATCCGCTGGCCGGCTCCAACTTTCCGCGGAACGCCAGGAAATGAGTCGGCAGCATGGTTTCGAGAATCGTAAACTGCTCCACCAGCACACGAGTGATTTCAGTGCAGCGCCGCAGAAGCCGCGCCGCTTCATAAACCTCGTCGCGCGACTCGGTTTTTGCTCCTGCTGCGCGCAGATTCGCCACCACTGCATCCAAGTCGTGCAGCAACTCCTTGAACCACAGTTCGTAGGTCTGATGCACGATGATGAATAACAATTCATCGTGATGTTCAGGCGAAGATGTCGGGCGCTGCAGTTCGAGCAACTCCGGCACCTTCAAGTACGAACTGTAGGTCAGTTGCTCAGGTTGCGGCACAATCGGGGCCGTCTGCTTTAAAGGATCAGCCGCACTCTTGTCAGCGGCAATCGCGAGGAATTCTTCCGCATTTTCACCCAGCAATCGAGCTTTCGCCTGCGGTGTCAAATGGCTCGCTCGAATCAGTGAGCCCACGCGGTGTTCGCCCAGCGGAAACGGATAATCCGAACCCAACATCACTCGCTCAGCGCCCATCGTTCTCACCAGAAACTGCAATGCACGATCGTCGAATACCGCGGAGTCCACATAGAACCGATTCACATATCGACTCGGAGGCAATTCACAAACGCCGTGCGCCACCGGATGATGCTGCCACGCATTGTCCAAACGCCCCAGCAGGAATGCGAAACTTCCACCGCCGTGTGCAAAGCAGATGCGCAGTGTCGACGGAAGTTTGTCGAAGGCTCCCCCCAGAATCATTGCGACAATGCCTAGTTGCGTCTCCGCCGGCATACCGACGGTCCAAGGCATCATGTACTTCGGCATACGCTCGGGCGCGAGCATGTCCCACGGATGCACCAGCACTGCCGCGCCTTCATCGGCGCAGTGATGCAGAAAGGTTACGATGCCGGGATCGTCAAGATTGTTCTCGCCAACGTGATTTCCAATCTGCACTCCGAGATGCCCAGCCCGCACGCATCGGCTCAACTCTTTGCACGCGGCATCAATATCCTGAAGCGGAACTTGGCACAACGACTTCAGACGACCCTCGCCCCGAGCACACAGTTCCAGTGCCGCATCATTGAATAAATGCGCGCAGTCGAGCGCATGCTCCACCGGACGATCGTAAGCGAACAACACTGGAGTGGCTGAGATCACCTGTATGTCGACGCCATCGCGATCCATCTCGGTGATCCGCACTTCCGGATCCCAGCACGCAGAATAGACCTGGCGGAAGAATCGATCGCCCATCATGATGTCCGCTTTCCCAGGTTCGGTGTGTTTAATCCACGGCCAGTTGGGAGTGCCATAACGGGCGCCCAGATCGGGCCACGTCCGCGGGAAAAAATGATTATGGATATCGATGACAGGCATCTTTACTGTTTGCCGGGATGAACTGCGCCGCAGTGCTTGCATGTGCGCAGCTTTTCGTTGCTGTAGAACTGTTCGAACAGGGGCGGCAGGTCGCGCACGATGCTCTTTAATTTCACTTCCGCGCGATGCACCAGTTGGTGACATTTCTGGCAATACCACTCGAACCCGTCCAATTGGCCCTCTGGACGCGGCATCTCGACCACAACGCCGATACTGCCCTCCTCCAACCGCTGCGGAGAATGCCGCATATGCTTCGGCAGCAGAAAGATCTCGCCCTCCTTGATTGCAATCTCCAATGGAGGTTTGCCAGGAGTTTCCATAATGCGAAGAAAAATGTTTCCTTTCAGTTGATAGAAGAATTCCTCCGTTGGATCGTCGTGATAGTCACGCCGATAGTTCGGTCCTCCAACCACTGTGACCATCATCTCGCCGTCTTCCCACACCTGCGCGTTGCCCACCGGCGGCTTGAACTTCTCTTTGTTATCGTCGATCCAATTCTGAAAATTAAATGCCTTCAGGCTCGTAATGGACGGCATCGCGCCTCCTATTTCTCGGGCTTATACGCCATGGCTCGGATTTCAATCAGCAAATGCGGGTGTGGCAACTGGTGCACGGCGACGGTCGTTCGCGCCGGCCCGTCGTAGCCGAAGTACTCGCCATACATTTCGTTATAACCAGCGAAATCATTCATGTTCACAAGATACGTCGTCATCTCGACCACATCTTCAAGCCGCGCCCCGGCACTCCCCAGGATGTCGCGAACGTTTTCAATCACGGCCTTCGTCTGCAGCCGAATATCGAGGTGCGTCGTTCCCATCCCGTCGACTTCCGCTCCGGCAATTGTATTATCAGCGCGGCGCGCACTGGTCCCCGACACGATCAGAAAATCGCCGGCTCGCTTGATGTGCGGATATTTACCGCGCGGCTGCGCCTTTCCCTCAACGATTTTGCCTTCTGCTCTCTTCATTTTCAATTCTCACAGGCGCACACACACATTGTTCAGCTCGGAATAGAAATTCAGCGAGTGCATTCCACCTTCGCGTCCGATCCCGGAGAGACCCGCGCCGCCAAAAGGCGTTCGCAAATCTCGCAGGAACCAGCAATTCACCCAGCTGATGCCCACATTCATCTGCTGCGCCACGCGATGGCCGCGTTTCAGATTCGTCGTCCAGATCGATGCCGCGAGCCCGTACTTTGTGTCATTCGCCAGGCCGACAGCTTCTTCCTCAGTATCGAACGGAGCAACGTGGCACACTGGTCCGAAGATTTCTTCCTTCACGCAGCGCGCTGACTCCGACAGGCCAGTATAGATCGTCGGCTGTACATAGAAGCCGTTGTCGAATTCGCTGCCGAATTCTGGGACTCCGCCTCCGGTCACGATGGCCGCCCCTTCTTCGCGCGCCAGTCGATAATAGGAGAGCACTTTCTCGCGATGCTGCGCGGAGATGAGGGGCCCGAGTTCGGTGGATTGTTCGAGCGGCGATCCAAGGCGCAACTGCTCTGCCTTCTTTCTCAGCACATCGACGAACCTGTCGAAGATCGGTCGCTCGACGTACACTCGCTCTGCACACAAGCACACCTGTCCAGTGTTCAGAAAAACGGCCTCGGCGATTCCGCTGACGGCATCGTCAAAATCACAATCGGCAAATACGATCGCAGCATTCTTGCCGCCGAGTTCAAACGATACCGGCTTCACGGACGCCGCCACCGTCTTCATAATGGCGGCTCCGGTCTGCGATTCGCCGGTGAACGTCACGGCGTTCACGTCCGGATGCTGGGTGAGAAATTCTCCTGCCGAGTTCGGCCCGAAGCCGTGAACCACGTTGTAAACCCCATTGGGGATTCCAGCTTCCTGCATCACTTCCGCGAGTAGTGTCGCTGTCGCTGGAGTCTCCTCCGATGGTTTCACGACGACCGTGTTGCCGCACGCCAACGCTGGCGCAACTTTCCAGGTCAACAACAACAGAGGCAAGTTCCACGGAGTGATGATGCCGACGACGCCCAGTGGTTTGCGGACCGCGTAGTTCAGCGCAGTCTTCCCATCCGGAGTTTCGGTGTGGAAGGATTCGACGCCCGCCATTTTGATCAAATCTGCGAACGCCCGAAAATTTGCTGCCGCCCGAGGAACATCTAACCGAGACGCTAACGAGATCGGCTTGCCGGTGTCAGCAACCTCGGCCGCAACGAGGCAATCAAATCGCGCCTCGATCGCGTCTGCAACTTTGTGCAACCGGGCGGCCCGTTCGCGGACGCCGAATTTGCCCCACTCGCCCCTGGAAGCCTTTCGCGCCGCCTGCACCGCGTCGTCAACCTGACCCTGATCTGCTTCGGTAACCTGCGCGATTACGCTGCCATCCGCCGGATTCACGTCGGCGAACTCCCGCTTCCCTCGCACGAACTGCCCATCAATGTAGTTGAGGATCGACTTCACTTGGCGTGAACCCCGCCGCATCGTAACAGTCCGCATCACGCGGAAGCAACGTCCCCTACTAGGCCAGGCTGGATCGCTCCCGCAAATAGCGCTGTAGCGCATCCTGCCATTCGGGCAGCACGACTCGCCAACGATGCAGGCTCGCAGGGGACAAAACCGAATACGCCGGACGCGGCGCTGGACGCGCCATCTTCTGCGTGCTGGTCGGCCGCACCTCGGTTGGAAATCCGGCGCTCTTTACGATCTCGCGAGCAAATTCAAACCACGAACAATTTCCAGCATTGTTCACGTGAACAATTCCAGTCGCGCTGTTGCGGCACAACTGGATGATCGCCCTCGCCAGATCAACGGAATACGTTGGGCATCCGCGCTGATCATCGACAACATCGAGCGCCGGTCGCGTCGCCGCCAGTCTCAGGATCGTATCAGGAAAACACTTTCCGCCGGTTCCGAAAAGCCACGACGTCCGCGCAATGCAGCAGCCCGGCAACACCTCCAGCAGCCGGACTTCGGCTTCCGCTTTCGAGCGACCGTAAACGCTTTGTGGATTGCGCGCATCGTCGGCCTCGTAAGGCGAAGTCTTCCTTCCGTCGAACACATAATCCGAACTCAGGAATATCAACTTCGCCCCGACTTGTTGCGCAGCCTCAGCGACATTGACCGCGCCGTCGCGGTTCACGGCGAACGCCTGTTCCTGATGACTCTCGCACCCGTCGACATCTGTGTACGCCGCCGTCAGGACGATCCAATCCGGACGCGCCTTCTCTACGATTTCGCGAACCTTTCCGGCATCGCGGATATCCACGTCGCGCGAACTGAGACCGATGACGTCATCCCCGGTCCATTCGCGCACGAGTTCTTTGCCGAGAAGGCCCGAGGCCCCAAGAATTATGATTTTCATTTTTCGATTTTCCGAGCCGAATTTGCAGAGCCGCACGCTTCCGCGGAGCCCCGACTCAGAATACTCTCTCCCGCAGAAGCTGCAGCAAATAGGTGCCGTAGCTGTTGTTCTTCATCGAAGTCCCGATCTTCTCCACCTGGTCCGCGCTGATGTAGCCATACCGGTATGCAATCTCTTCTGGACACGCGACCATCAACCCCTGTCGTTTTTCGATGGCTTGAATGTAGAGTGCCGCATCCATCAGCGATTCGTGCGTGCCCGTGTCGAGCCACGCCATGCCGCGACCCATGACGGCAACGTCGAGTTGGCCTGCCTTCAAATAAGTCTTGTTGACATCGGTGATCTCGAGTTCGCCGCGCGCGCTCGGCTTCAGCGCCTTCGCAATCCCGACCACCTGATCGTCGTAAAAATAAAGTCCCGTAACGGCGTAGCGCGATTTCGGCTGCTTCGGTTTCTCCTCGATACTGAGCGCGTGTCCGCTGGCATCGAACTCAACCACGCCATAGCGCTCGGGATCGTGTACTCGATAAGCAAAGACTCGCGCCCCATGGACTTTCGCGGCCGCTGCCCGCAGATCCTTCGCCAGATCATGTCCGTAAAAGATATTGTCTCCCAGCACGAGGGCGCAGGGACTTCCGGCAAGGAACTCCTCTGCCAACAGAAACGCCTGCGCGATGCCTTCCGGTTTGGGCTGCATCTTGTATTGCAAGCGAATCCCGTACTGGCTGCCGTCGCGCAATAGTGCCTGAAACTTCGGCACATCGTCCGGCGTCGAAATCACCAGAATGTCGCGAATGCCCGCCAGCATGAGCGTACACAGCGGGTAATAGACCATCGGCTTGTTGTAAACCGGAAGCAGGCTCTTGCCCATCGCCTGCGTCACCGGATACAGGCGCGTGCCCGACCCTCCCGCGAGAATGATGCCCTTGTACTGCGTGCTTTCTTTCATGGATTCAGTCTGTCTCGTCCGTCGATTCCTTGATCACTTCGAATAGTGCGTCGCAATCCACTGGCGATAGCTGCCGCTGGTCACATCGCGCACCCACGCTTCATTCTCAAGATACCAGCGAACCGTCTTGCGGATGCCGGTGTCGAATGTCTCTTTCGGTTTCCATCCCAGTTCACGCTCGATTTTGCGCGCGTCCATGGCATAACGCCGATCATGCCCGGGGCGGTCCTTCACAAACGTGATCAGGTCGCGGCGCGAGCCCTTCGTGCGCGGCGCGATCTCATCAACCAGATCACAGATCGTCTCGACAATCTCCATGTTGGGCTTCTCGTTCCAGCCGCCGATGTTGTACGTATCTCCGGGCTTGCCGCCGCGCAGCACATTCGCGATCGCCGTGCAGTGATCTTCCACGTAGAGCCAGTCTCGAACATTCTTGCCATCGCCGTAGACCGGCAGCGGCTTGGCGTCACGCGCGTTGAGAATCATCAAAGGAATCAGCTTTTCAGGAAATTGAAATGGCCCGTAATTGTTCGAGCAATTCGTCGTGAGCGTCGGCAATCCATAGGTGTGGTGATAAGCACGGACGAGGTGATCCGACGCGGCTTTCGACGCCGCGTACGGACTGTTCGGAGCATACGGACTCGTCTCGCTGAACGGTGGATCGTTCGGTCCGAGGGATCCATAAACTTCGTCGGTGGATACGTGCAGGGAACGAAACTTCCCGCGCTCGTCTTCCGTGAGCGAATTCCAGTAGGCCCGAGTTTCCTCCAGCAGCGCAAACGTACCATCGATATTCGTGCGAATGAAATCGTCCGGCCCGCGGATCGAGCGGTCTACGTGGCTTTCCGCGGCGAAGTGAACAATCGCGCTCGGCTGATGCTTTTCCAGCAACTGCTTGACGAGTTCTCGATCGCCGATATCTCCGTGTACGAACGAGTAGCGCCGCTCATTCGCAATGCTCTCCAAATTTCGCAGGTTGCCGGCGTAGGTTAGGTTGTCGAGATTGATGATCGACGCGGTGTCTTCCCGCATTCGCTGTAGAACGAAGTTGGACCCGATAAAACCCGCTCCGCCGGTGATGAGAATCGTATTTTGCATGCAAGAGTTCGCTCGCAGCGGACGGTCGGACGTTCGGTCGTCCGCGTGCAAGGCGGCACTTGATTGTAATAAAAAAGGCGGGCCCTGAGGCCCGTCGTTAAGCGAAATACCGATTTTCGGTCCGGCGAAACGCTTTTCTTACTCGAGAGCGCCAGCTGTTACGATTCGTTGGATGAGTTCTGCCCTCCTGTTTCTCGCATCTGGTGACTCTCTTTATATCGGTGCGATGCTACTTGTGGTAGCGATCATATGGTCGAGCCCAAAGTCATCTCAGGTGACAGTGCCCTGTACTCTTGCCACATGGCTGGGAGTGGCATTGATTGTGATGGCTGCTCCTCCATTCTCATGGACTGTTGACGCCTCGTTCGGCTTCGTTTTCCTGGGGTGGTTTTTCACTCGCTGGACGAAGTGGTCTGGAGCAGCCAGACTTAGAACCGTCGCGGCCAGTGTCCTCAGCGTGATGCTGCTTGTATTAACGTCGTCTGAGTTCCTGCACAGACACATGCCACTCATCAAGGGCTCGGCTAGCGATCATCTTGTGGTGGTCGGCGATTCTATTTCCTCTGGGATTGATTCCCGCATCCCCACCTGGCCGACGATCTTCGAGAGTCGAACGGGCGCGGTGGTGAAGAATCTGTCGCGGCCGGGCGCCGGCGTTGCCGATGCACTCATGCAGGCGTCGCAAGTTCAGCCCCACGACACGCTTGTACTGATCGAAATTGGCGGGAACGACATCCTTTCGGGGGAGTCCTCTGCCGCGTTCGAGCAAAACCTCGACTCGCTTCTTGCGAAGCTCAGTCAAGCCGGTCGTACGCTTGTGATGTTTGAGTTACCACTGCTCCCGAACAAGATCGGGTACGGCCAAAACCAGAGGAGACTCGCGGCCCGATATCGCGTTTTCCTGATCCCGAAGCACTACTTCACCGCGGTGCTAAGTGGCCGCAACGCAACCACCGACGGGCTGCACCTTTCCGAAACTGGTGCGCGTCGGATGGCCACCTTAGTCGCGCAAGTTCTCGCACCCGTCGTGAAGCCTGCGACGTCCAAGACGCAGTTGGGACCGACGGAAAATACTCTTCTGGTTCAGCGTTCCTATCCAACCCGCCTTTCCGCTCCCGCAGCCACCGCCCTGGCGCTCGGTTTCTTAGCAACGACCCCCGGCGGCGCCCAACCCAGAATCTTGAAATAGGCGGCCTCGATGTCAACGGCGATCTTCTGCCACTGATATTGCTCTTCAATCCGCCTTTTAGCCGCTTTGCCCGCTGCCTCGCGTACGGCTGGATTGGCAATCAGAAAGCGGAGCCGCTCCGCTAGATCTGCGGAACTGCCTCGCTCGAAGGTAAATCCCGCTCCGTCCACGACTTCCCGATTCTCCGGAACGTCGCTCGTCAACACGCACAGACCCGCTCCCATGGCGTCGAGCAGAGCTAGCGACAAGCCCTCGAGATCTGAAGGTAAGACAAACAGCATCGCATTCGTCAGCAATTCGTCGAGGGTTTCGCCGGAGACCCAGTCAAGCATGCGAATGCGGTCGCTGGCATGCGTTCGCAACTCCTTGCTGTAGTCGTCGCAGTAACTCGACGCGCCCGCCATCACCAGTTTCACATCGGTATCAAGATGTTCGAACGCTTCCACTAACAGATGGCAGCCCTTCTCCGGAGAAAATCGTCCGAGAAATAGGACATAGCGTCCCGGCGTAAGTCCCCACTCCAGAATTTTCCGCGGTTCGCTCCGCTCGCGCACCACTCCACCGTTCGGTACGTAGAACGCATCGACGCCATGCGTCTCTCGATAACGCCGCTGCAGGGCCTGCGAAACAACCATGGTCCCGTCGGGGAGTTGCACAGACGCGCGCTCGCCCAACCGCAGCACCGCCGACGCCACCCGCCCCCACTTCTTCCTCTGCCAGTCCAGTCCCTGCACCGTCACCGCCGTCTTCTGCCGTACGAAGCGTGGCAGAAAAGAGAAGAGCGCCGGTCCCAGCGCGTGATAATGCACCATGTCATATCGCTGAGTCAGAGCGTGGGCCGTGCTGAGGAGAGTATGAACCACGGTCTCCAGGTGTTTGGATCGGACGGTCGGAAGCCGCACCAGCCGCATGCCGTTGTGTTCCGCTTGCGGAGGAGTGAAGTAGTTGCGGCAGTACACCGTGACCTCATGGCCCATCTCGACCAGACGCTTGCCCACCTCCTCGTAATAGGCTTCAATCCCGCTATATTTCGAGATCACCCCCCGCCCGCCGATGAATGCGACTCGCAGTCGCTGCTTTTGTGGGACAGCCTGCTCGGATCTCGTTCTGAACGATGACTGTCGCGACGACGTTTTCCATGGCACGGGTTCTGTTGTCTCAACCAAACCCCGTTTCCGCGGCGCCTTCGCGGCCACCAATTGCTCGTAGAAACTCAGTAGCTTTCGGTAGTGCCCTTCCGGCGTGTGATGCTGCCTCACAAATTCGCGTCCGGCGCTTCCCATCCTCTCGGCCATCTCCGGAAGAGATCCCAGGGTCTCAATCGACTCCGCCAATCCGTTCACGTCGCCTTTGCGATAAAGAATCCCAGTCTTTCCTTCACGAACCAGTTCGCGCCGCGAGCCCAGGTCCGACGCGACTACCGCTCGTCCCAGGGCGTACGACTCCAGAATCGTCTTGCCCAGCGTCTCGTATGCGTGTGAAGGAAGCACTGTGAACTGCGATCGGGCAATAAGCGAGTCGCGTTCCGCCTTCCCCACATGCCCGACGAATTCAACGTTCGTCAGCTTCAAGGAAGACGACAGCGCTTGCAATTCGGAGCGCTGCGGTCCGTCGCCCGCTACTACCAATCGCATCTGCGGAACGTTCTGCATGGCCCGGACCAGGTCGTCGACCCCCTTCTCCGGCGAGAGTCTTCCGAAATAGAGGATGTGCCCGTTCTTGTCTAGGGATGCGGTCTCAGGAATCCTCTGAAAGTGCGGGAGCACTTCAAATTGCTCGCCATCCCATCCGTGCTCGACAAATTTGTTGCGCACAAACTGGCTCGGGGCAAGGAACAAATCGACGCACTTTCGATATGTGCCCAGCCACCGATGCACGTACGCCTCTGCCGTCAGAGTCATTCGCGCGCCCATCCCCGGATAGCACCGCGGCCTCAGCGCATGAAAAAACGCGCCGCCCTTGCAGGCTTCGCACGCTTCTCCGCGCGATACCAGGTTGTAGCTCGGACACAGGAGTTTGAAATCGTTCAGGTGGTACAGGACGGGAACGTTCTGCGCCTTCAGTTCCCACAGGATCGACGGCGACAAGTGATGATAGATGTTGCGCACATGCGCGACATCCGGCCGGAACTCCTTAATCATCGCGCGAATGCGACGCCGAGCCTCTTGCGAGTAGATCGCATGCGCCGCCCCGCGCGCCTTCTGCCACAAATCCGACTCCCCTTTGAAGTCGATGTGTGGAACGAAGTTATGATCGTAGGGAGTCGCCTCGCCCCGCGGATCAGACATTGAAAACAGCGCTACGTCGTGCCCCTGCGACCGCATCAACTCCATCAGTTCGAATAGGTATACTTCCGTGCCGCTGAAGGGATAGTTGTATTTGTTGCAGTACAAAATTCTCATGAAGAGTGCTCGCCCTCTGCGGAGTGGCCCGCTGGATAAATAGATCGCCGAATGATTCCAGATTTTTCCTACGATTGAAGTTGTGACGAATCTGCATCTGGGCCGCGTACCGCATGCAATCCAGTTGCCTGGCCGCCGAAAGAATATAAGGATGAATATGAGGCCCGTCGGATGCCTGCATCAGAGAATGAATAAAGTGGAGTCTGTACACGAAATCTTCCAGCGACCCAGGCTCGTACAGATACCCGGTCTTGCCGGGAGTCACGAGTTCAGGAATCCCGGTAATAGCGGGCGCGACCACGATCTTTCCTCGCGCCATCGCCTCCATCAGCATTAACGGAATTCCTTCGCTGCGACTGGTCAGCACGACCACGTCGGCCCGGTCGTACAAAGAATCCATCTGCTCTCGGGGCACGTGCCCGAGCAATGTGACCTTGTGCTCGATACCATGTCGATCGATCAGGGACTGCAGTCTCCGCCGTTCCGGTCCATCACCCGCGATCGAACATCCGAAGTCGATCCCCTGTTCGTGAAGTTGAGCACACGCCCTCAGCAGAAACGCGTGATCTTTCACCGTGTGCAGTCGTCCTACGGCCAGCAACGTGAAACCGGGCTCACGATTCTCAAGCGCATGATTAAGGTGGCGCGTGCGTTCGCTTACCTCGACGCCCAATCGCGACACGATAATTTTCTGCGGGTCGACTCCGACGTAATGTTCGAAGATGTAGCGCCGGTTGTACTCCGACACGGTCAGGCAGAATGTGCAATGTTCGAGTTTCACGTCGAGATATGTTCCGTGCAGCAGCAGGTCCGATCCGTGAAGCGTCATGCTGAAACTGACATCGAGCAGGCGCGCTGCAACCATCCCGACCCACGAACCGAAATACCCGTGGTGCACGTGAATGTGATCGACTTCCCTCCCCTGTAGCATCACGGCGTAGCAGGCCCCAAGCCATGTATGCAGCAACGCCTTCAGGCGTTGTATCGGGCCTTCGCTGCCGCGGAAGACCACGCGTCCAACCAACGGCGAAATCAGCTTCCACCTCCGCAAACACAACCACGCCGCCCGCAGCAAGATGATGACCGACAGCGACTGCAACACGATCTCGGGCGCTCTCTGATTTGACGGAATGTGCTTCGGCTTTCGCACGCTCCCAGCGATGACGCGGACTCCACGCCCGCGCAGTTCTTCAATTTCCTCGACCACATAGGGCTCGACCGCAGAGGGAAACTGGTTCGCGAGATAGGCAACCGTCAGCATGACAAAGCCTCCGCCCTTCGCCGTTGCGCCGCCAGCATCCCGGCCAAGGCAAACAGCAATCCATTGACGAACTGGTAGTTCATGACGACCATCGTGGCGTTGACCCAATACACTCCCAGCAGAATTGGCCACATGCTATGGAAATGCTGATCGAGAAATCCGTGCTTCTCGGCGGCCGGAGTCTCCCCGCGCCCGACCCGCCAGAGTTCCCACATCAGCCAGAAATAGAGCGCCAGACCGACGATCCCCTGCTCGACCAGCAGTTCCAGGTACGTGTTGTGGGGATACAAAGTCTTCTCTGCGTACCCGCTGACGTGGAGCGGCAACTCGGCGGGCATCCGGTTGAACCCCCAGCCAGTCAGCGGACGCTGCAAAAACATCTCCCATCCACCTTCGTAGACCGCCTGGCGATAATCGACAGGACCGCGCTCCTCCAGTCGGTCAGTGAGCGTACAGCCCAATTCGGTCGAACTCAGAACTACCGACAACCCGAGGCCCGCTACGAGAAGCAGAGCGACGCATGCACGCCGCATGGCCCTACTCTTCGAAAGAAAGATCAGAACCAGCACTGTCGCCGCAAACGAAAACCACACGGCCCGGGTCATCGTCGCCAGAATCGCGATGGGCACCGATGCCAGCACCAGCACAACCTTCGCTCCCCTCACGCTTCCTCGCCGGTACGCATGCAACACGAGAAGCCCCAGCATGTTGAGAGAGACGCCGTTGGCCACTGCCTGCAGCAGCGGCCCGCGTGCCCGATCGGCGTGATGCCCCAGGCTTTCGTCCAGAATGAAATGGGGAAAAATCAGCGAGTGGGCTCCTACCAGGAACGCAATTGCAGTGAAACTCAGGTACGCCAGAACGATTAACGCAAATATCTCAAAATGCCGAAATTGCTTTTCATCCTCGAAAATCAACCGCACCAGGTGAAACAGCGCAAAGGGCACGATGTATTTCGCCGCGAGCAGGCACCATGTCTCGTTGTCGAACGGCCGGCCGATGACACTAGCAACCGCCAACAGGGTGAGACCAATCATCGGCCAGGTTGCTCGCTCCATCACAAACAACCGTTGCCGGAGGACAACCGCGCGCCCCGCTACACCGATCACCAGCAGCACGAATGCGGCACGGTCAATCTCATAGAACGCCACGTCCGGATGCCGCAGCAGCATTGCCGTCAGAGCCACCAGGAATAGCAGACATGGTGCCGACGTCAGCACCTGCAGGGGGCGCAGCAGAAATTCGGTACCCCGCAGGGTGAGACCCTCCGCGAGGCCGTTGTATCTTGACGGGCGCAAAGAATCCGCCGGCATCAGTCACCACTCCCCCGCGCCACCGCCAGAACAGTTTTCAGCAGGATTCGCAGATCCGTGCCAAGGCTCCAGGTTCGGATGTACTCCCGATCCAATTCCATCCCGCGCTCGAACGACGGATCCCGTCGTGCTGTCACCTGCCACAAGCCGGTGATGCCCGGAGTCACGTCCAGCCGTGCCAAGTGCCCGATTTCATAGGCCGCGAAATCGTCCACGGGATGTGGCCGCGGCCCCACCAGGCTCATCTCGCCTCTCAGTACATTCCACAGCTGCGGAAGTTCATCGAGGCTGTACTGTCGGAGGAACCGTCCCAAGCGCGTAACCCGAGGATCACCTGCGATCTTGAAGAATGGACCCGACCGTTGATTGTTTTCCCGCAACCGGGATTTCAAGTCGTCTGCATTGCTGACCATGGTGCGAAACTTGAAGCAGCGAAACAGGCGCCCTTTCCGCCCGGCTCGTTGCGCGCGGTAGAGAACAGGGCCCGACGAATCCAGCTTGATGAGCGCCGCAAGCGCCACCAGCAGAGGGGACAGCGCTCCCAACGCAAATGCGGCGAGGATGACGTCGACGACTCTCTTCAACGCGAGCCCGGCCGCCGGCAACCGCTCCGCGTGCAGGCTGATCACCGGAAGGTCTCCAACTCGCTCGACTTCCGCACCCGGCCTGCATCCGAACAAATCGGGAACGATCTCAACATCCAGCCGCAATCGCCGCGCCTCTTGCAGCACCTGCAGCGTCAGGTTCCGGTCGTGCGGACCCGCCAGAATCACCGCATCCACAAATCCAGTGCGCGCCAGCCGAGCCAGATCGCTCACTCGCCCAATCACCCCGTTGCCGAGCGGCCTCTCGTTGTCGAGAATTCCATACACCGTTCGTCCCGCCTCGGGATGAGCCTCCACGTAAGAAGCCAGCCGCCGTCCCAATCCTCCCGCTCCCACGACCAAGACCTTGCGCAGATCGCCGTGGTCCGACCCGCTGCGCTTCTGTCTGACGTTCTGCCACCGCCAGGTCGACAGCGCGCTGAAGTGCATCGACCCCGCTAGGCAGAACAACGCGCTGGTGCTCCACGAAGCGCCCTGCAGACCATGCGAGAAGCACAGGAGGGTGGTCGCCCAGAAGATCGACTTACCGAGGATGCGCGCCTGCCGCTGCGGATCATTCGTCGCCGTGTAGAGTCCTTCGCTGTATCCCATCAGCGTGATCAGCGCCGCGTGAAGCAGTGAGATCCCCAACAGTGAAAGCGGCACTCCGGCTGCGTAGCCGAACACCCACACTCGAGGAAACACGGAATGCAAAGGGATCAGCAGCGCTCCGAGCAGCAGCCAATCCAGCCCGACGAGCGCAAAATCCGCCGCCACCGAACACACCAGAGCCCAGCCGGTTCGCCTCTGCAACGGGCCGGGCATCAGCAGCGCGAATGCTTTGGCTGAAGCACTCGCCACAGCGTCTCGCGGCATCTCCGGCACGGCCTCGGACGCGACGGCCCTCACTGACTGCACCGGTTTTCGTGCTCCCGTGCGGAATGCGGGCCCCTCGCCTGGGATCAGACGCGCCCAGTCCATCGGCTGCGACTTAGGTTGCCTGGGATGAAGAGAAGGAGCGGACACGTCAGATCATTTCCACTTCGTAGCCTTGAATCTCGACGGCCAGCGAGCGCTGGATCGAATCAATCGAGATCACCAGTTTGTTCTTCTCACGCTGCGTCAGCAGCCCCTCAACGCCGTGAAGGCACCCGCCTCGAATTCGCACCCGGCGCCCCACTTGCACAAACGGATACAGCGAGAACGGGACTTCCTCGGTCAACAGCAGTTGCAGATCTTCAATCTGCTTTTGCGGCACAGTCGCCGCAGTCCCGGCGAAGCTCACAAAACCCATCACTCCCGCCGTTTGCAAAACCAGCAGGCGCAGTGCCAGTGAGCGTGTGGAGCGCACGAACGCGTACCCCGGAAATAGCGGTACCGTCACCATTTTCTTGCGGTCGCTCCACGCGCGATTTTCATTGCGAAGCGGCAGGAACACTTCCATGCCCTTGCCCGACAACTGTCCTGCAACCTTCTTCTCGAATCGAAACCGTGTCTGCAGAGCAAACCACGCCTCGGGCTGCGTCTGTCCTACGATTTGCACTGCGCCAGTCGTCAATGCCCCCATCGCATAGCTCCGCTCATTGAGTCCCGAACCCGTTCTCGCCAAGTTTTCCACAATTCCAATCGCACCGATTCAATGCTCTACAACCGCCGGTAAATCTTCTCTGGGATCGGAAACTCACGATCGCTGAGCACCGTCCCCAGCAAGCGTACCTTCGCCGTTTCAAGCGACTCCTTGATCTTCAGCGCCGCCGCTCGCCGCGTGCGCTGCGCCGACACCACCAGAATGATGCCGTCCGCAAATTGAGCCATGGCTGTCGCTTCGTTCGACTCCCCAGCCGGTGGAGCTTCCACGATCGAATAGTCAAACTCCCGCCTCATCTCGCCCAGATACGAATGCAGCGATGAGGCAGTCGCCGGATTTCTGCCTGACGGAGGCACTTGCCACAAGTTTTCTCGGAGTCGCGTAGCAATCCGGCGCAGCGGCGGCACGCTCGCATCGCGGTTCGCCGAATCAGTCGCATGCTCATGCACCCCTACGCTGTGGAGAAGCTGTGGGCCGGCACTCATCACCGCGACTGATTTCAAGGTCTCCTCAGCCAAAACGGCGGCGATCCGGCGACAGATTTGTCGGATATCCGTCTCCCCTTCCACGGCACTGAACACAACTTGCCGAGCCGGTCGGTCCGACTGGGAAAAGAACACCCTTTGCACCAGACTCCGAATCTGTTCTCGCGCGAACGTTTCGGGATTCCATCCCCCTGCACTCCGCGGCGTGACTATCTCGGGACGCAGTTCCTGCCATTGCCCCGTCTGCGCCAGATCAAGCGACTGCAAGCTCGTACTCATGAATCTCCTCTCACGCCGAAAGTTTCCCCGTAGCGCGCCGCGGCAGCGAAGCCAGTACTGGTGCTTTCAAGTACGCAATCACTTCATCCGGCGTGCGGAATGCCGGGTCAACGTAGTCCGCCGCGAACGCTGCCCCTGTGCCCGCCGCACCAGCCGCAACGATTCCCACTGCCAGCAAGGTCCACGTCGACAGCAACGGCAGCGCCGGCGCGATAGGCTGCTCGGCGATCGTTACATTGACGATGCCCCGCTGATCGAGTGCGTCCGCCATCCGCGCCTCTTCCTGCTTCTTCACATACAGCAGATAACTTTCCTGCGCCGCCTTCTCGTTGTTGAGCAGATCGTCCTGCGTAATCGCGTCGTTCCCCAACCGCAGCGCCATTGCTCGATATGACGCCTCTTCCGCTCCAGTCGCCGCCGCTCGTGCTTGAAGGGCCTTCAATTGAACCTGGGCTCGTTGCAACTCCGACTTCGCCCACTCGTAGTGGACGTTCTTGTCGGTGGTCTCATCTCGAAGCGGGGACGCATTCTCGGCTGCGATGGCCGCCTGCGCCTGGGCAATTTGCTGATCCACTTCCTGTACCAGCCGATGGCCGGGCTCAAATTTGGTGAGCAGCTGTGTCTTCTTCAATTGCAAGTCGAGCAGGTTCGACTTCAACGCTCGAAACAGATCAGGATTGTCTGCGATTCGAACCTGCGTCGTAGTTCTCTCTGGCTGCTCCGCTAATTTCGCTTGGAGTTCTGAAACTTTCTGCTGCGTCTCGATCAAGTCGATGCGCGTCTGCCGGTAACTCGCATCCATCTCGCTCGACTTCTGCAGCGCCAGATCGCGCTCCTGCGATGCCGAGACCACTCCGTGGCCCGCGGTGAACTGCATGAGTTTCTGCTCAGCCCCATCCAGTTCCCGCCTCGAGTCGCTGGTCAGCTGCTCGAAGAAATGTTCTTCTCCGCCCGGCCGGTGCACGACCGTGTGCTTCTCCAGATACGCATCCGCGAGCGAGTGCAGGATACTCGCTGCCTTCTTCGGATCGTCGGACGCATAACTAATGTCGATCAGATTCGTCTTCTTCACCGGCTCGACGTGCACTTTCTTGGCGAGCCGTCGCGCAGCTCTTTCTACTTGCTCCGCACGTCCTTCGCTTGGCCGCAGGAAATGCAGCCAGTCGCGCCCTGGACCATTCGCGGCCGCCACTTTGCGCAGGACGTCATCGTCTTTCAGCAACTCCACTTCGGAGTTCAACTCTTCTTCCGTCATCTCGACTCGCGTCACGTCGAGCGGTGCGTTCGCCCCGGCACTTACTGGAGCGTCGGCTCGTCCTCGCCGTACCAGGACCTTCATTTCTGCTTTGTATCTCGCCCCCGCGAAGACATAGAAGATCGCCGCCGCAAGCACCAATACCGATACGCAGACGAAGACCCTTCGGCGGCGAAACAGCACCATCGCCAGTTCCCGCAGGGTTGGCGCGGGCGACTGTTGTCCCCGGCGAATTGGGTCTTCGTCTGTCATGCGAGCGAGGGAATCCTTTCTAGAATTGACCGGGGTTCATGTACATGCTTACGGAAGGTTTGGTCAGGAAGCGCGCGATCTTCGAGATCGTATTCTGCGGAACAAACACCATGTCCCCTGGCCGCAGGTGCGCGTCCTCCTTCAGGCTGCTCTCCTTTAGCATCTTCTTCAGATTCAGCAGCCGCGTTTCCACCAGATCGTCATTCACTCGCCGGAACAGTACGACTTGAGAGTGTTTTGCCAGTTGCGTCAACCCTCCCGCAATCTGCACTGCTTCGGCGACGGTTGTATCCGACCGCAGTTCGTACTTACCCGGCTTCCCCACTTCTCCGCCGACAATGAAGTAAGGATGTTCAAACTCCTTCAGCGCTACCGCCGCCTGCGGATCGTGCAAATATCCTGTGTACGCTTTCTGCACCGCCGCGGTGAACTCTTCCAGGTTCAGCCCCTGCACTTGCACCATGCCGGCATCTTTCAACATCACGTAGCCATCCGGCTGTATGGTCAGGCTTTGGTTGAATTCGGGCGCGACTGTGAAAGTAATCTCGACCACGTCGCTGGGTCGTAGCCGGTAGAGCGGATGGCGCACTCCGAGCAGGTTTCCAAGGCCATCCGCTCCCCCGGGTTTTGCGGCCGTTGTACTACTGTCTCCCTCTCCTGCTCCGGTAAAGCTGGATTGGGAAATCTGCTTGTTTCCGCTCAGGTCGGTCTTCTCATCCTGCGCGGACGCGGCCGAACAGCACTGCAACAACAACAGCGCGATTGCTATGAATCGACCATAAATGAAGACGCGCTGCATTTGTCCTTGCACCTTATTGCTGGCCCTGAGAGTCTTCGCTGTCCTGACTCTCTATAGCGCAAGGTAAGCCCTGGTCGCGGAAGCGACAAGACATGAGAAGTATCGTCTACAAAAGTGGAACGCCATCCGCATCGGGGAATCTTGCACGGCTGCACGAATGGTCGTATCCGCTCAAGGACTTGTAGGTCACTCTTCGCGGTCACGAGCGCTTCGACGACTCGGCCTCTCGTCTCTCTCAGGAGTACCCACAAAAGTGGACTTGCATGTTTACCGCATCACACCCATTGCAGACTAATCTTCGCGCTCTTCCCGTGTTGAAACCAATTCCGGTGAGCACGATCACAAATTCCCTTCGCGCTCTCGCGCCACGAATCGATCTTCCACAGGCGAGCCTTGCCGCGCTCTCATCGCGGCGTGTCAGAAAATCTGATTCCCGAATTGAGAGTGCCCCTCACATTTTGTGACTGGTTCCCTTGTGGACCATACCTCCTCTCCCTACAATCGCCGCATCGCTCCTTTTTGTTATTTCTGGAGACCTGTTCGATGAGTTCGCCGCGCGCCGCCACGTCCGATTCCATCGGTGTCCTCATTGCCGATTCCAACCGCATGCAGTCGCAGTTACTCACCAGCGCCTTACGCCGCCGGCCCGAGTTTCACATCACGACATGTTCAATGGACACCATGTCCATCCTCGAATCCGTGACCACGGAGCCCCCCCAGGTCGCTGTTCTTTCGTTGAGTGCTCTCGCCGACGCCGCTGAAACCGTAATGACCCTTCGTCGCTTTCATCTGTCCCACCCCGATATCCGCAAGATCCTGCTCGTCGATTCCTGTGATCGCGAACTCGCCGTCAGCGCCTTCCGATCCGGCGCTCGCGGGATCTTCGAAATCACAGACGCGAATCTCCGCCTGCTTTGCAAATGTCTGCTGCGCGTCGCCGCCGGGCAGATCTGGGCTAACACAGAACAACTCAACTACCTGATCGACCTCATCTCGGAGGTCCCTTCGCTTCGCGTGCTGAACTCTCGCGGCGGACGCATCCTCACCCCGCGCGAAGAGCAGGTCGTCGCCCTCGTCGCGGAAGGCCTCGGCAATCGCCAGGTTGCCCGCGAACTCAACCTCAGCGAGCACACCATCAAGAAATATTTGTTTCGCATCTTCGAAAAACTTGGCATCTCCACTCGCGTCGAACTCGTCCTCTACGCTGTAAACAATGGAGAGCCGCGCTCCGCTGAATGGCTGGCAGGTCCCGCCCGCACCGTGCCCGACGCATAAAAGAGGAGGGAATGGAAGGGCGGCGGACGCCGCTTGCCCCGCCCTGAATTTGAAAAGCGTCTCCCTCCCCTGTATAACTTGGGACGAAACCCTTGTCCGACGCGTCTTCCAACCAGGCTCCCGATCCCAAGCCCCGCGGCTGGACCGTCGTCGCCGCCGGCTTCCTCCTTCTGGCTCTCGCTCTTGTCGTGATCTACACCAGTGGTCGCGCTTTTTTCAGCCCGCTCGCTCTGGTCGTCGTCGCGGCGATCGGGCTCGCCGCCTTGCTGCTGCAACTCCGCCTTCGCACCGATCTCCGCTCTCCGGTCCGCGCACCGCTGTGGCTCAACGTGCTTGGGCTGGTGTTCGCGATAGCCGCCGTCTTCGCCGACAGACTCCACCTCACGGCATTCTGGATGCTGATCATCGCCCTCGGAGCGGTCGTCTGCTTCGGCGTCAGCGGCGTAGTCGTACTCCACGCCCTCCGCAGTCGTCGCTGATCACGCCAGCGGGCGCCATGAGTGGACGCATATGCCTGCGCGCGCGGTGTTCCCCCCGTGTACCTCAGTGTCCTCTGTGGTGAACGCCTTTCGTGGATACTCGCAAAGGTGATAAAGGCCGAGGGCCCGGCCAACTGAGAATCTTTCTCGAAAATTGAAAACCTGTGTGCACGCCGCTACTGCTTGAACTCTACGGCCACCGTCGTTTCAACGACTGCAGGCTCCCCATTCAGACGGTACGGTTCAAACTTCCACCAGCGTAGTGCGTCCATCGCCGCCGCCGCTAACACCGGCGGACCATTCAGCGGACGCATGCTCACGACCGACCCATCCCGCCCAATCACGACGTCAAGTGCAATGATCCCCTGCAGATTCGCCTTCCGCGCCTCCGCCGGATACGTCGGCTCCACGCGGTGCACCAGCAACTTCTCCATTACTTCTGCGGGAACCTGCGCCTGCGGTTTCTCCGCCGAGGCGATCTCCTGACTCTTCAGCCCCGCTTCTAACTCAATCCACGCACGATTCCACTTCCACCAGAACAGCGCCACCGCAATCGCCGCCACTACTAGAAGGAGGGTCCATCCCGCCCCTCGCCCCTTTCTCATTGGCGGATCCGGAGGCCCTGGCGGGCCGCCTTCTGAATCTTCGCTTTCGCCGGTCGCTCCAGCGCTCTCTTTTTCTACTTTCTCTTCAATCTTCATTTCCGAGACGGGTGTAGAACTCACAGCCGCCTCCGGATCGGCGTTCGTACCCCTCGCCCAGCTTCGAATTCCTGCCCGCTGTTCCGCCGTGAGGCCTATGAATTCCAGCCCGCACCGCAGCTTGTCTTGATACCGAACCATCGCCCGCGCTCGCAGCGGATCCGCCACCATCGGCAGCTTCACCTCCACGCCCACCGATTCCCCTGGCACGACTTCTCCCGCCAGCACAGCTCCGATCCCGCGCTCGCACACGTTCGTCGACCGCCCTGGCACCGTGTCCGGAATCCCCGACCGCAGCACCGTCACATCCAGTGGCGCCTGAACCTGAAACCGCGGCACGCGCCTCCGCGACGGCCCACTCCATCCCCGACTTTGTGCCCCAGCTGCCATCGATTCTCTTAACGTATTTGTGGAAGAGCGGCGCTTCAGCGCCGCGTCGTTCGCCGCATCAGAAAGGGCTTCAGCCCCTGAGAACTCATCGCCGCAGCTCCACGATCTCGCTCCCTCGGGCAAGCAGCACCACGCTCGCCATGCCGATAAACAATCCGTGCTCCACCACGCCCGGCATGTCGCTCAACTCGCGAGCCAGTCGATCCGGATCAGAAATCTGACCGAAGCGGCAATCCAGAATGTGATTATTCTCATCCGTCACAAACGGCTTCCCATCCGCTCCCACGCGCAGTTGAACATCCGCTCCCAGCGCGGCAATCCGCTTCGTCACCAGCGCTTGCGCAAATCGGATCACCTCCACCGGCAGCGGAAATTTCCCCAGCACCGGCACCTGCTTCGAACCATCGGCGACGATCACTAACTGCTTTGTCGCCGACGCCACAATTTTTTCGCGCAGCAGCGCTCCGCCGCCACCTTTGATCAACCGCAATTTCGGATCGACCTCATCCGCGCCGTCGACGGTCACCGCAATCTCCTGGCACTCGTCCAGCGTAGTCACCGGAATGCCCAGACTCTGCGCCAGTTCCCGCGACTTTACCGAAGTCGGAATCCCCCGAATGCGCAATCCATTCTTCACCTGCTCGCCCAGCAACTTGATAAAGTGCGACGCCGTCGATCCCGTCCCGAGGCCCACCACTTGCCCGTCTTTCACGAACCGCAGGCTAGCCCGGGCCGCCGCCTCTTTTTCCTGATCGTTCGCCATAGTCTCCGTTAATTGGGTCTTGCCGGATCTGTCTTCCAGCTCGAAAGCCTCACGCTCATCCTGTCATCTTGTCATTCCGAACCGGCGAAGCCGGAGAGGAACCTGCTGTCTTGTGCCCACCACGAATCTCATCCAGCTCATTGCAGCTCACGCGACTTCGGAAGAGCGGCCCATCAGGGCAGCGTTAGAAATCGAAAGAAGAAAGGGCCAACCTCGTCGCCCTACCCCAAGATCCTCTCCGTATAAATCAAATATGCCGCCAGCGCCAACCCAAACAGCACCGTCAAAATCGTGATCAGATCCAGCACAAATCCCGCCGGCTCAAATGTCCCCGAATCCAATTGTGTCCGCGTCTTGCGATACCGCGCCAGCCCCGCCACCACCAGCGCCACGCCCGCAACAATCGCGGTCGAGCCCATCCACACCGACATGCCCGTCGTCCGCACCGGATGCCCCTGCAGCGCCGTCAACTGCCGCATCGCAATCGCGAATCGCCCGATGGCAAATCCGAACACGACAATCGCCGCGCCGGTCCGCACCCAAGCCAGAAACGTGCGCTCGTTCGCCAGATGATCCCGCGCCCGACTGTCATTCGCACCCTGAGCCACGCATCCTCCCCGCGACGCCAAGCATTATTCCACACCTCCCGCAGTCAGGGCAGATTCCGCGCCTCTCTCAAGTGTCGCAGACGCCCTTGTGTCACGCCTCACCGCAGCGTTTCCAGAAATTCTCGCCGCCCTTCCCCCGCCGACGCGTAGACTAGACGCCGGAGATCGAAGCATGGCAAACCTTCGGCAGTTCAGGATTCCTCAGTGCGCTCTCGCAATTATCTTCGCAGCCATCACTATCTTTGTCGGCCCCAACGCCCTGGCTCAGAACGACTACCAACCTTCCCCTGAAAATCTACAAGCACGCCGTGAATTTCAGGACATGAAATTCGGCCTCTTCATTCACTGGGGCGTTTACAGCGTGCTCGGCGACGGCGAGTGGGTCTTCCACGAGCGCCATCTCAAAGTCGACGAATATAATCGCCTGCCGTTATTTTTCGATCCCGAAAAATTCGACGCGCACACCTGGGTGTCTCTCGCCAAAGCCGCCGGCATGAAGTACATCACCATCACTTCACGCCATCACGACGGATTCGCGATGTTCGACTCCAAAGTTTCCGACTGGAACATCGTCGCCCGCACGCCCTATAAAAAAGACCCGCTCAAAATGCTCGCCGACGAATGCCACCGCCAGGGGATCAAGCTCTTCTTCTATTATTCGCAACTCGACTGGCACAATCCCGACTACTACCCACGCGGCGCCACCAACTGGGACAACGGACGCCCCGACCACGGCGACTGGAACGCCTATCTAGACAAGTACATGGACGGCCAGCTCACCGAGCTCCTTACAAACTATGGAGCGATCGGCGGCATCTGGTTCGACGGCATGTGGGACAAGCCCGACGCCGACTGGCATCTCCAGAAAACCTACGCGCTCATTCACAAGCTGCAACCCGCCGCGCTGATCATTCCAAACCATCATCAGACGCCGCGCCCCGGCGAAGACGTGCAAACTTTCGAGCGCGATCTCCCCGGCCAGAACACAGCAGGATTCAATACCAAGTATGTGAGCAGCCAACTCCCGCTCGAAAGCTCCGACACCCTCAACAATTCCTGGGGATTCAATATCGGCGACAGCAACTACAAGAGCGCACCCGATCTCGAACGCAGGCTCATTCGCGCCGCCGGCAACAATTCAAACCTGCTGCTGAATATCGGCCCCTACCCCAACGGAGAAATCGATCCGCAGTTCGTGACTCGCCTGCACGCGGTCGGAGAATGGCTCTCGAAATATGGAGAATCGATTTACGGCACACGCGGCGGCCCCATCCCGCCCGGCGACTGGGGAGTCACGACGCAAAAAGACAACAAGGTTTATGTTCACGTCCTGAACTGGGGAGCCCCGCTGCTGGCTCTGCCACCGATCGACGGCAAGATTTCATCCGCGCAAATGCTGCTGGGCGGCGAAAAAGTTGACGCAACCCAATCCGCCGACGGCGTAATCCTGAAACTCCGTCCCCAAGGCAAAGACGAAGTAGACCGAGTAGTAGTCTTGAAGATAGCAAAATGATTCGTGGAAGGGCGGACACCTTCGTCCGCCCCGCAGAGGAGTCGTTCGTCACCGAGTGTTATCAGCTTATTTGCCCGGAACACTTGAGCGCATGCGCTGTTTACAACAGTAGCCCCAACGTAGAGTGGAGTATTTTCCGCATCAAATAAACCCTCATCTATTTCTCACAACCGAGTGCACGACCGGTTAGTCGTGGGAATCTGGGAGTGTCAACAGAGCGGACGTGCAGGTGATCTGGTCTGCGCTTCCCGCGAATTGACCCTGGTCTGTGCCGCCGGTGAACGTTCCCGTTGAGGACGCCCGGGTCAACTGGATGTAATCCGATACCGGATCGGTAAAGAAAGACGGGTCGGCGCTGGAAACGCTCACCGTCAGCGTCTTACCAGAGGTCGAAAGACATGCAGCGCCGCTCGTGTTTAAGATGACCGTGGAAGCGGTCTTCGTAAAGCCCGACCACGTCGTGCACTTGTTCTCCCCTGGGACAGTAATGGCTGGCGCAACGAAAGTCGTGCCGCCGCCGCCGAAGCCGCCGCCCGTCGCGATGCAGAATGAGCCGCCGCCTGGAAAGGTCTGGCCGGGGGCGAAGATGATCACGCCCTTATTGCTGATCTTCAGTCCTGTCTCCGTAGGGGCGGCAGTGCCCGAACCATAGAGCAGGTTCAGCGTACCGCTGGGAGTTGCCGTATTATTTCCGGCTGGCTCGGCTTGCAGTTGGAACGTCTGAGCTACGGCGGCCGAGGTCGTGCTGTTAAACGCCGACGCTACGAATCCCTCGGACCGTGAATTCTTACCGCCAGCGGCCGTCGCCGCCCCGGAGGTTGGCAGGGTCAATTTGCCAAGGACATTGAGGCCGGTGGTTCCGGTCTGAGTAAGGATGGAGCTCTGAATATTGGTCGTTGTCGTGAAAAGGGGGATCGCATTCACCGTCCCGCCTGTCGTCGTGACGTTGGAAGTCGTCGCAGGATTCGTTTGATCTGTCGTCTGTGCCAAGGACAAAGAGGTTAGTGAAAGAACCAGCAGACAGGATGCAGCCGCCACGCGAGCGATGTTGATCGTCATGAGAATTTCTCCTTTGCTGTACTGCACGGCATCATGTGGCCACATGTGCACAATGTCCATGGAGGCGGTCTGAAGCGGACTGAATTGATCTGAAGAGCAGAGCCCGGGCGAACTTGAGTGTGGTCGCCTGTTATCGACACCTGGATTCAGAACTGCTAACCTGTCCAGTGTCGCGCTCTCAGCCTAGCCGCTCATTCATCTCTGCTGGCGTACTACTCGCGTTGAGTCTTTCACTCTCTTGTCATTCGAAACCAACGGGGCAGGCGCAAAAGGCTCGCTCTTCGGGGAAGCGACTGACTCACAGACCGCCGACCTGATTGCTAGGGTCAAAGATGTGTCGGCGTCTAGGCTCGATAAGGGGTTGCCCACGGTCAGATTCGAAGACTGGCTGCGTGAAAACGCCGGACCGGACTGGACTACTACTTGGCGGTTTAATCGAGCAGATGAGCTGCATTCTTCGGGCCTTGACTTCATCGGCAGCGTGGACGTTCGCGGTGACACTAAGGATGGTCGGTACTTTAGACTCTCAATCGGAACCGCCACGAATGCGAATCAGATTCTTCTGTTCTGGCATAGCGGAGCAGCAAACGTTCAGAATAGGTGGGTCGGTTTGCAGCATCTTAGCCAGTTACCGCGATTACTCCATCACGTAAGCCCTAGCTCGCATACTTCGGAGGGTCAGAAATGAAGAACGAAAATTTGTACCCTCCGCTTTAGGAGTCTGATCTGCGCGGTGAGCGACTGAGAACATCGCGTCGCCCGGTTGATGAAACATCGCCATTTCCTTCATCGTCCCGCCTTCGCGCAGTCCCCCGTTCGTCTGAAGCGTAACCGGCCATGCTCCCGATTCCGGCCTTCCCGTACTAGGACTGCACAATCTTCTCCAGCGCGAATCGGCTCCGGATCACCAGCGTCGCCCCCTTCAACTGCATCAACTGCTTCCTCTTGAACTCCGAGAACAACCGGCTCACCGTCTCCCGCGTCGTCCCGATAATTTCCGCGATCTCCTCGTGCGTGAGCGTAAGCTTCACATGAGACGAGCCATCGTCCTTGTGCCTCTTGGTCGACCACGACAGCAGCAGCTTCGCAAATTTCTCCGACGGCGACGCCGCCAACCCCAGCGTACGAATCTCCTCATACGCCGTGTAATAGTTTCGGCTCAACTGCTGCGCCACCTTCACGGCCACTTCCGGATAGTCCTTCAGCATTAGCAGGAAAGAATCGCGAGGAATGAAGTTCGCCTGCCCCGGCTCCATCATCTCGGCCGTCACTTCGTACGGCCGGTTGGAAATGACCGCGTTCAGCCCCAGGATGTCCCCGGAATCAGAGATCTTCGTGATGATCGTCTTGCCTTCGCGTGACGACGTCGACAGCTTCACCTTCCCCGCGCAAAGCACAAACACGCCTCGCGGCTGCTGCCCCTCGATAAACAGCATCGCTCCCTTGGGATAAACCGCCGTCGATTTCACGTCGTTCAGCCGCTGCGCCGCCTGCAGCGTAAGACTGCAGAATAAATGTTCTCCCCTCACCGGGCAGGTGAGGCAGTTATCAAGAATATTCAGTCCATAAGGAGCTCGCATCGGAAACCTCCTCCTGGGTAAGCGGTCCGCTCAAAACCCCTCGCGTCCGCCTCTTCCCACGGATTAGTAATGGCACGCCGCAAGCCAATCTCAGAAGACTTCGATTGCTCTCGCGAAGTCTCCTATACATCAGTAAATAAGGGGGTTACAGACGCGACCCTGAGTCGGGCAAGAAGGTGGAATACAGCCAGCCGTGTTTTCTTGGGTTATTTCCCGCACACCGCTGCGTGATCTGGATCACTACTGTTTGTGACTTTAATAACCCGAACCGAACCCCGAAGGGTGTGACTGACCAGTTCCCAAGCGTTGGTCCCGATACCGGCCGGGCCACAGCGCAACGAGTTTGAAGCGGGATCGGTTGAAGGCAAGCTTGATCCTCTTCGCGTCCTTTGCGATCCGTCGTTTGCTCTTCGTCACAGAGCAACAGGCTGATCGCAAAAGGCAAAGTGCGAGAAAAAATCAAACTGAGCCACCGCGCAGGCCCTCCTCCGTGAACCTCTGTGACCTTTGTGGTGAACGGGTTTGGCATTCTCCACTTCTACCTCCGGAACCACGGTTCCACCGAACATGATAGAAAAAGGTATCGGCAAGATGCGCACCACGTCGCGTTCTTCAGGGTTCTGATTGCAGAGTTTCAAGGTAGGCACATGATTTGGAATCGCTTCGTCCCACGGATCGCCGCCCTGGCAGTATGTGTCTGCATTTCAGGCGTCTACCCCTACTCCGCTCAGGCGCAGGAAACACAGACTCCCTCCCAGACCGCTCCCGCGCCCCCCGCGACTGGAGATGAGAATGAGTTGTTCATTCTGAACGATTCCGTCCTACCCGACACTTATCCGCAGGCGAGATACGAGGTTCATTTCAACGCCCGCAGCGGCGTCGCACCTCTGCATTGGCGGCTCGAGAAGGGCACTCTGCCGCCGGGGATGAAACTCCAGGACAACGGCCTGCTTTACGGCGCAGCCGAGCGTGAAGGAGAGTTCCAGTTCACTCTTTCGGTCACAGACAGCGGCAAGCCTCAACAGGCCATGCAAAAAGTGTTCGTGATCCATGTGCGCTCCGCATTGACCCTTAACTGGAAGTCTCCCGCTCACGTGAACGGAAACCGCATCGAAGGCAGCGTGGAAGTTTCGAATACTACTCCCGACGACATGGACTTTACCTTCGTCGTCATGGCCGTCGCCCCCAACGGTCGCGCCACCGCCATCGGCTACCAGCACTTTCCATTGAAAAAGGGCACTGTCGCCAAGGAGCTCCCCTTCGGCGAAACCCTTCCCCACGGCGGATACGTCGTCCACGTCGACGCTGTAGGAGAAGTCCCCCCAAGAAACGCAATCTACCGAGTCCGCATGCAAACCCCAGGCCCCCTACAGGTAACGGTTGGCCCGTAACCGGGCGTCGAAGTTAAAGATAAGAGAATCCCTCCGTGCGCCTCCGTGTCCCCTGTGGTTGAGTGCTTTTGCGCTTTCGATCTCTCGTGCGCATCCTCCCTGAGCCCCCGAACACGGAAGTCACATTGACTTGCATTTGCAATTTCTGAAAAACTAGCTGCTCGGGAGCCCTAGCGGCCTCCGTCCTTATTTCATGGAACTGCTGCTTAACTTAGCTTGGCTGTTGCTCGCGATTCCCGCCTATTGGCTGTGGCGGGGCCGCGTGGCCTCGCGCAAGTTCAGTTCCCTGCAATGCCTGTTCGCCCTCGGATGCATGCTGGTGGTCCTTTTCCCCGTGGTTTCCGCCACGGACGATCTCCGCGTCATGCGCGCAGAGATGGAAGAATCGCCCATCAACAAGCGTACCCTGCGCCAGGCCAGCCATGAGAAATCCTCGCCCTCGAAGTGGCAAGGTCAGCCGGCCCTAGCCGCTGCCGCGACTTCATTTCTTCCGTCGGTCGAGTCCTGGCAGCGACTGTCGAGTCCGCGTTTCTTTCTGCCCGTTGCACCCGTGGTCCAGCGCATCGGACGCGCCCCTCCCCTTTCCTTCCTTGGCTAGCTCCTGAGGGACGCCCCGTCCAGGGCGATCCCTATCGAATCATTCTTCAGAAGTGATATTCGGGAAAGCGCGCGGCGTAGCCCATTTCCGGCCACGTCGCGCCCTCGCAGACATTAGCAACCGTCTCACTCAAGGATTTCTTGAATGCGCAGTGCATCGTGGAGTTTCGGACTGTTGTTGACGCTGGCGGCCGCAGGGGCATTCGCCCAGTCGCCGCCGCCCGCTGCACCGCAAGTCTGGACCTGGGACTCCGTCAAAGACCGCTTCCAACTCAACAATCCCACCCTTCTGGCGGGAAAGTTGAATATCGACGAACTCAAAGCCGACGAAATCACGGCTCACCTCCGCCCCAACCCTGACTTCACTCTCTCGGCTGACGGCACTCAAATATCTCCAAGCCACGGCGTATGGCAGCCTTTCGCAGGAACCTTCGTCTCCCCCGGCGTCAGTTATTTATTCGAGCGCCGCAACAAGCGCGGACTGCGCTTCGAAGCCGCCAAGCAAGGTACCGACATCGGCATCGCCCAGCAATCCGACTCTGAACGCAATCTTCTCTTCAACCTGCGCAGCGCTTTCGTCGGAGTCCTCCAGGCCAAGTCCGTTCTCAAACTTGCCCAGGACAACCTCAACTACTACGACAAGATCCTGAAAATCAGCCGCGATCGCTTCCAGGCCGGGGACATCGCCCGCATCGATCTCGATCGTCTCGAACTGCAACGCCTGCAATACGAATCCGATCTCCAGACCGCAATCGTCAACCTGCGCACGACCAAGATCAACCTGCTGGCACTGCTCAACGACCGCCGGCCGGTCGACAGCTTCGACGTGGACGGGCTCTACGACTTCAGCGAGAACCTTCTCGCGCTCGACGACTATCGCAAGCAAGCGCTCGACGCCCGCCCTGACCTTCGCGCCGCCGTGCTCACGGTGAAGCAGGCCGAAACCAATTACCAACTCGCCGAGGCCGGCGGCTCTACCGATCCCACCGTCGGCGTCTGGTTCACGCATAACGGCTCGTTCAACAATCCCGACGCTCTGAATACGATCGGCGCCAGCGTCAGCATCCCGCTGCGCATCTTCGACCGCAATCAGGGCGAGAAGCTGCGCACGAAAATTGACGTCAAGCGCAATGACAAGCTGTGCGAAGGCCTGGAAACCCAGGTCTACAGCGACGTGGACTCTGCCTACGCCACCCTCATCAGCAACATCAATCTTCTGAAGCCCTACAAGCGGCAGTACCTCGATCAGGCCGTCCGCGTGCGCGACACCATTCTCTTCTCCTACCAGCACGGCGGAGCCTCGTTGTTGGACTTCATCAACGCAGAGAGTGAATACCGCTCGGTGGAACTGAGCTACGTCAACCTGATTGGTTCGTATCTCACAGCGGCCGCCCAGATGAACTTGGCGGTGGGGCGAGAGGTCATCCCATGAAAAAACATTTCTACGGAACTTTAACTTCCGGGACGCGTTGCCAGCCGACGCACCCGACCAACTTCGGCACGGCAGCCGCTGGCCCCCCCGATCTGCCGTGCCGGGAGCCGAACCAGGTCACCGCGAAAGTGGTGGCCTGGTTTCCGCTGTTGTTGCTGCTTGCATCTCTCGCTCCGGGAGTAGCCTGCTCGAAGGAAACTCCCGCGGCCACCAGCAAGCCGCCAGTCACCATCGACCCTGACGTTTTCGACGCCGACCATCCCGAGGTTTTCAAGACGGCCAAGGCCGAAGTGCGCTCCCTGCCCACCGAAATCACCGCCAACGGCACGGTCTCACCCGACGTGAACCGCACCATCCACGTTACATCGCTCGGCGGAGGCCGCGTCGTCGACCTAAAAGTGAAACTCGGCGATAACGTGCAGAAGGGCGAAACCCTGCTAGTGATTTCCAGCCCCGACTTGTCCTCCGCCTTATCCGACTACGAAAAAGCGAAGGTCGACGAGGTGCTCACTCACAAAGCGCTCGATCGCGCGCAAATGCTCTACGACCGCGGCGCAATCGCCGCCAAGGATCTCGAAGCCGCGCAGGACGCCGAAGACAAAGCCAAGGTTGATGTCGAGACCGCCGACCAGCATGTGCGCGTGCTCGGTGCCGATCCCTCTCATCCCAGCGCGCTGATCAACTTGAAAGCGCCCATCTCCGGCACGATCGTCGAGCAGAACGTCGCCGGCTTCGAAGGCGTCAAAAGCCTCGACAACACGCCCAATCTTTTCACCATCGCCAATCTCGACCAAGTCTGGGTCGTCTGCGACGTTTTCGAAAACGATCTTGGCGAAGTTCATCTTGGAGACTTCGCTGATATCCGTCTGAATGCCTTCCCTGATCGCGTCTTCAAAGGAAAGGTCGCCGACATCTCTCGCGTGCTCGATCCCAACACGCGTTCCGCCAAGGTTCGCATCGTGCTCGCCAACGCCGACGGATCACTCTGCCCCGGCATGTTCGCCGTGGCCATGTTCCGTTCTCGCAAATTGACCGAACGCGTCGTCGTTCCATCCACCGCCATCATGCGACTGCACGATAAGGACTGGGTCTTTCGCAAAGAAGATGCAAACCACTTTCGCAAGATCGTCGTTCAGGCCGACGGTCTCGCGCCCGACGGCATGCAGGAGATTCGTGAAGGCGTAAAACCCGGCGACGAACTCGTCACCAACGCGCTCGAGTTCTCCACCGATGTAGCGGAGAAGAAAGCAGAGTCAAAGTAACCGCGTGAAAGCACAATAATGATCCGTTCTCTTATCGACTTCGCGCTTCGCAACCGCCTCATGATCCTGGGCGCGGCCCTCGTCCTTTTTGTTTGGGGCATCATTTCTTTCCACGCCCTGCCCATCGAAGCCTATCCCGACGTCGCCGACACCTACGCGCAAGTCATCACGCAGTGGCCCGGCCACGCCGCCGAAGAAGTCGAACAGCAGATCACAGTCCCTCTCGAAGTCGAACTCAACGGTGTTGCTCATCTCACTCATCTTCGCTCCGTTTCGCTCATGGGACTATCCGTCATCACCATCATCTACGACGACGACATCACCACCTTCAACGCGCGTCAGGAAGTCCTCGACCGGCTGCAACTCGTGTCGTTGCCCAACGGCGTCAATCCTGCCATCGGTCCCGACTACAGCCCCACCGGTCAGATCATGTTCTACACGCTGACCAGCGCCAATCCGAAGTATGACGTGATGGAACTCAAATCTCTCAACGACTGGTTCGTCGTGAATCAGTTGAAGTCGGTGCCCAACATCGTCGACGTGAATCCCTTCGGCGGCCCGACCCGCGAATATCAGGTTCAGCTCGACCCCGGCAAACTCGTCTCCTACGGCCTCTCGCTGACCCAGATCGAGAATGCGCTCGCCGCCAACAATATCAATGCCGGCGGCGGATTCATCGAGCGCGGCGAACAGGCCCTCAACGTCCGCGCCGTCGGACTCATGCAGTCCACCGACGACATCGCAGCCACCGTCGTCAAAGTCCAGAACGGCACTCCAGTCCGCGTCCGCGACTTGGGAACTGTCGTGCAGGCCCCCAAAGTGCGCCTCGGCCAACTCGGAAAAACCATTCGTAAAAACGACGGGACCATCGTCAACGACGATGACGTCGTCGAAGGCATCGTCCTGCTCCGCAAGGGCGCCGTCGCCGAAACCGCTCTCGCGGCCCTGCACGACAAGATCGATCAACTGAACGGAACCGACGGAAAAGCCGGCCTGCTGCCGAAAGGCGTGAAACTCGTCCCGCACCTCGACCGCAGCGAACTGATGCACCACACTACGCACACCGTCCTACGCAATCTCACCGACGGCGTGCTGCTCGTCACTCTGATTCTTTTCCTGTTTCTCGGCAACGTTCGCAGCGCGCTCATCGTCGCTGTGACGATTCCTTTCTCGCTGCTGTTCGCCGCGATCCTGCTCGACCTTCGCCACATTCCCGCGAACCTGCTGTCGCTCGGAGCGCTCGACTTCGGCATGGTCGTCGACGGCTCCGTCGTCATGGTCGAGAACATCCTCCGCCATACGTCCTTCGGCAACACCAAGAAGACGTTCATGGAAACTATCGCCATCGCCGCGCACGAAGTGCAGCGCCCCGTCTTCTTCGCCCGCGTCATCATTATTGTTTCGTACCTGCCCATCTTTACCCTGCAGCGCGTCGAAGGCCGTCTCTTCAGCCCCATGGCGTGGACCGTCGCCTTCGCCCTGTTCGGCGCCCTCGTCTTCGCGCTTCTTATCGCTCCCGTCCTCTGCAGCCTGTTGTTCAGCTCCGGCATCAAGGAATGGCGCAATCCCGTCCTCGAGTGGCTCAATCACAACTACGCCCGCTCGCTCGACTGGTGCTTCGATCACATGAAGTTCACGCTCGGGCTGGGATTGCTGGGCTTCGCGGCGATCTTGTTCTTCGCAACCAGTGGAGTCATCGGCTCCGAATTTCTCCCGCACCTCGATGAAGGCGCCATCTGGGTCCGCGGCACGCTCGCGCCCAGCACCGGTCCGACCGCCAGCATCGACATGGCAAAGAAAGCGCGCCTCATCCTTGCTGGATTCCCCGAGGTGACGCAGGTTGTCAGTCAGGTCGGCCGTCCCGACGACGGCAGCGATGCCAGCGGCTTTTACAACACCGAATTCTTCGTCGATCTTCATCCGCGCGAGGAGTGGCGCAGCGAATTCCACGGCAACAAAGACGACCTCATCGCCGCCATGGACAAGCAACTCCAGCAGTTCCCCGGCGTCGACTGGAACTTTTCCCAGCCCATTTCCGACAACGTGGAAGAAGCCGTCAGCGGCGTCAAAGGAGAACTCGCCGTAAAATTGTTCGGCCGCGATCTGAAGACTCTCGAAGCCAAGGCCGACGAGATGCAGGGCGTGATGAGCCAGATTCCCGGCGTCGCCGATCTCGGCACATTTCAAGTCCGCGGCCAGCCCAATGTCAACCTCAACGTCGACCGCGCCGCCGCCGACCGCTTCGGCATCAACGTCAGCGATATTCAGGACGCCGTTGAGACCGCCGTCGGCGGCAAAGCCGTCAGCCAGATTCTGATCGGAGAGCAGCGCTACGACCTGACCGTACGTTACGAGCCCCAGTTCCGCCGCTCCGTCGAAGATATCGGTAACATCCGTATTCTTGCCCCATCCGGCGAACGTGTCTCGCTAGCGCAACTCTGCAACATCACGCTCGACGACGGCGCTTCCACTATCTATCGCGAAGGCAACTCCCGCTACATCGCCATCAAATACAGCGTGCGCGGACGCGACCTCGGCAGCACTGTCCGCCAAGCCATCGATGAAGTCGCTAAAACGGTAAAGTTGCCCGAGGGCTATCACCTCGACTGGACTGGAGAATACGAAAGCCAGCAGCGCGCCAACCACCGCCTTGCGATCATCGTCCCCGTCACGCTGCTTCTGATGGCGTTCATTCTGTATTCCGCCTTCAGTTCGTGGAAGTGGGTCTTCCTGATCCTCGCCGTAGTCGCGCTTTCTCCGCTCGGTGGCTTCCTGAGCCTGCTCATCACCGGCACGCATTTCAGCGTGTCGTCAGGACTTGGTTTCCTTGCGCTCATCGGCGTGTCCGTCGAAATCGGCGTCATCATGATCGAGTACATCAACCAACTGCGCACCCGCGGACTGCCCGTGCGCGATGCAGCCAAAGAAGGCGCCGCGCTCCGCCTGCGCCCCATCATGATGACCATGCTGGTCGCGACTCTCGGCCTGCTCCCCGCCGCCATGTCGCACGACATCGGGTCCGATTCCCAGCGCCCCTTCGCCATAGTCATCGTCGGAGGCCTGATCGTCGAGTTACTGGTCAGCGTAATCCTGTGGCCGACCCTGTACGTATTCTGGGCCCGCCCCGGCGACCGCCTGCCCCCCTCCGAACAAAGCTTCATGTCCGAAGGCGAGCATGTGGATTAAAAGAGCTGTACGTTGTTGGACGCAGTTGAAGAGCGCGTGGAAGAGCGGCCTTCAAGGTGGGGTCGCGGCGATCACGTGGAAGAGCGGCGCTTTAGCGCCGCGTAAACGATGGAAAGAAGATTCGGGCTTCAGCCCCCACAACATGGGCCGGTAGTGTAACGAACACGGCGAGTGTCGATCTCCGTCTACGCTCGCAAATGCAGGTTCAAACCCTGCCCGGTCCACCAAACAGTTTCAGAAATCCCGCACAGAAAACCCCTTGCCGCGGATTCACACGGATTTTCACGGATATTTCTCGAGCGGGGAGAGAATCGCGCCGATCACCGATGAAGAAAAATAGAGACGGTGCAGGCGAGCCGAAGACCAAGACCTAACACCTTGGCTGTACCTGGGAGCTAGGAGCTAAGAGCTGACAGCTGACAGCTGACAGCTGTTCTCAAAAAAATAAGAGTTCCGAAGTGATGTAAGGTCCATTCGTCTCGGCCAGTAGCTCGCGTTTGACCCTCGCTCGACCTGCTATCAGAGTTTCCCTTGCGGGGACCTCCGCGCGATCTTCGCTTGGGCTCCGGGCTCACCGCCAACCGGAAAAACCTACCTTACGCTTCGGAACTCTATCTTGCCTTCAACATTTCTTCTTTGTTCGCCTCGACCAGCGCTTTGCTATAGACCCTTGCTCACCCTCCGTCCCAATCTTGCGATCAGAACAGTGACTCCGCTTGAGCCCCGGACGCCGCACCAACCGGAAAAACTTAAGAAGCTGTCAAAGAACGATCTTGTTGTACTCCTTCTAGATTTTCAGTCAATCGAAAATACGCGATTGTAAGTACACGTATTTTCAATCGAGTGCAGCCCGTCCACAACCCCATGACCGAATTTGGTGCAGCAGCTGGAGTGGATTCTCTCGGAGCCCGCGCTGGAGGCGGATTTCCGTATTATTCCTACGGGACAATCGATGTTCAGGACCCAATCCAGGTTTGTTACTCGATTGTGAATATCCCGCACTTCCCTTGTCTGGCAAGGAGTTTACAGATCGCACTCAGACACCCGACTCATGTAAGAAGCAGCCAGGGTGCCCCATTTCTCGCGTCCTGCGAGAAGTGGGGCTTTCGTCGGCTATCCCGCGCTGGGCCTCTTCTTCAAGGCTGCAGCCCCAGTTTTGGCTTTCTTGCCCTTCCCCCCGCCCACAATATCCGCGATCGTCGTATTCTCCAGAATCTTCGCTGCCGCATCCCGCACTTCCAGAAACACTTCATACAGTGCCCGATGATCCGCATCCTTCGCGATCAAACCCCGTAACTGTTCCGCGTCTCCCATCGGCGCCAGCGGCCCATCGATCAGCCGGATAATGTCGCTCAACGGCAACTCCGAAGGATCGCGCCTCAGCCGGTATCCACCTCGCGCTCCGCGAACGCTGTCCACGATCCGCGCGTTCTTCATCTCCAGCAGGATCAGTTCGAGAAATTTCTCCGGCAAATCGCTCTCTGCTGCAATGTCGCGAATCTTGATCGCTCCCTGGTCGTGCCGCCGGGCCAGCGTCATGATCGCCTGCAGCGCATAGAGCCCTTTCTGCGAAATCTTCAATGCCTGTCCCTCCGAACCGCCTAGATTGTGCCCCATTTCCAGTCCCTTGCCTACAGCTACTTTGCAGGCGGGACCAGCAATGAAAGCACCTGACTCCCTCGATCCTGGGGCTATCTTCAAGTTGCGCAAGCCTCTCGGAAGGCGTCATTCCGAAGCGCCCGCGTTTTCTCCAGCGGGCCGAGGAATCTCGCACGCTTCCGCCGCTCACGTTGTACGACCCGACCGCCCGATGACCCCCGTAACCCTCCTGCACCATTCTCTGTGCTATACTACTTTTGACGCTTTTCTCACGGTTTGCTCGTGACGCGGTGGTCCCTAGTTCGAATTACTTAGGATCAGATTCATCTCCGCCTTTCCTGCCCGCCGTTTAGTTCCAGCGCCAAATAAAAAACCAAGCGAGCGGCATGAACGCTTCACGTGTATTCGTATCAAGAAGTGTATTTCGACAGGCCCCTCCAGAAAGAACAAATCTAGAATGACCACATTTACAGAACTGCCCTTATCTGCTGCCTTGCAGCAGAAGCTTGCGGCAGCTCAATTCATCACCTTAACCCCCATCCAGGAGCGCGCTATTCAGCCCGCCCTCGACGGCAAAGACGTAATCGGCACCGCCCAGACCGGCACCGGCAAGACCCTCGCATTTCTGATCCCAGTGATCGAGATGCTCCGCCGCGAAGCAGCGGCCGGCGAATCATCTCACGCAGGCGCAATGGTCCTTTTGCCCACGCGCGAACTGGCCATGCAAGTCCATGAACAGTATGAAAACCTGCGCACGAAGACCATGCCCAAAGCGGCGCTGGTCATCGGCGGCGTTTCCGAGAAAGCTCAGATTCAGGGACTGCGTAACGGCTCCTCCCTTATCATCGCCACTCCCGGGCGCTTGCAAGATCTCACCGATCGCAAGTTCGCCGACTTGCGCCACATCAAGATCCTCGTCCTCGACGAAGCCGACCGCATGCTCGATATGGGATTCCTTCCCGCCATTCGCCGCATTCTCGCGCTCTTGCCGAAGTCCCGTCAGACCCTTTGTTTCTCGGCTACGCTCGAGCAATCCGTCGCCGGACTCGTGCATGAATATATGCGCGATCCCGTGCGCGTCGCTTTGGGCTCGGTCCTGAAGCCGGCCGAGAGCGTCGAACTGAAAGCCTACGAAGTTCGTCCCGGAGAAAAGCTCGATCTGCTCCGCCAACTTCTCTACAACGAAAAAGGACAGACTCTCATCTTCACCCGCACCAAGCGCGGCGCCCAGCGCCTCGCCCAGGAACTGGAGCGCGACGGCTTTACCGCCACCATGATTCACGGCGATCGCACGCAGTCGCAGCGCAACGGAGCGTTATCCGGATTTCAGGAAGGCCGCTACCAGATCTTGGTCGCGACCGACATCGCCTCGCGCGGCCTGCATTGCGATGATGTCGCTCACGTCATCAACTACGACGTACCTAAGATGGCCGAAGACTTCATCCACCGCGTCGGCCGCACCGGACGCGCTGGAGCCCAAGGCCGTTCCACCACGCTGGCCGCCGGGGTCGAAGTCGTCGAACTGCGAAACATCGAGCGCACTCTGAAGTTGCGCATCGAACGCCTGCAGCCCGACCAGACCACGGCCCAACCCAAACGCTTCGTCCAAAACACTCTCGCCTCCCGCACCTTGACGGCGCTCCCAGGCGAAGTCTTCGTCTAGGAACTGTTGGACGACGTGGAAGAGAAGAAGAAAATGAAACATTAAAACTGGGTGCCCCATTTCTCGCGTCCTTTGCGAGAAGTGGGGCTTTTCAGCCTTGCTTACAAGCCATCCGGGGTGCACGACGGCGCAGTCTTAGAACTCTAATTCGGCAATCAACTTCAAGAGTCGAAGAAGTGTTGTGCGTTCCTCCGGAGTCAGTTGTTTTCGGAGTTTATCGTCAGCCGCCATCCTCGCATTGATCAGGCTTTTCCTGTATTTGTGGCCCTTTGGCGTCAACGTAACGTGAATTGCCCTGCCCGACTTTGCTTTTCTCTCCGATACAAGCCCTTCCCGAACCATTGACTTGATGGCTCGGTGCACGACAGTGCGGTCGAAACCGAGGAGTGTGGCGATTTGATTCTGATTGAGCGCGGCGCCGCCCCGGAGTGTGGATAGGATGAAGCCACGAGTCGCAGAGCACCGAGTTTTTCGCTCAAGTCTCTTCCCCACAGAGAAATAGGCTGCAGCAACGTGGGCAAGTACGGAGTCCCTCAGGATGTCCGGAGGAACATCCTTCTTTGGAACGATGATCTTCTCAACGACGATCATAGGACGGTTACCGTGGCATCGAGAGGCCGCCGCCATTGAAGCGGTTCTTCATAAGCAGGCGATTTCTTCCCGATCGCAATCACCATCACAATTTCATGATGCCGGGCTGATAGCCCGAGAAATCTGGAGAGTCTACGGCCATCGAATCCTTCCATTGGACACGTGTTGAGCCCCAGGGCTTCGGCCGCAATCATCAGATTCTCACAGGCCAACGATGTACTCTTCGTCGCCCACTTTAACAAGTCCTGTCGAAACACTGGTGGCATCCCTATCGTCTTCCACAGATTCACTAGTCGAAACATCGCCCACTTGACCGCACCGAAAATGCCGAACGGTCCTGGCATGAACAGGATCCGGCCGATCTTCGCCGTCCGCTCGTAATCTCGGACTCTGGTGTGGCTGAAGCCGCTCCGGCGCATCCACTCCAACTGGGCTTGCGAGGTCGCTGCCAGCGACCCGATGTCGGCCACCGCAACCACCAGCGCCGACGCTGTTGCCGCAGGCATTTGTCCAAGGCAGAGTTTCGCCACGGTTGCCCTTCCCGGCGACGATTCCACCCAAAAGAACCGGTACGGTTGCGAATTGAAACTAGAGGGAGCATGGCGGGCTGCGTCGAGGATCTGTTCACGCAACACTTGCGGGATTTCGACCGGCTCGAAGGTCTTGACTGCTCGCCTATGGAAGAGCGCTTCCAGGATTTCGCTCATAGGTTCCCCTATGTTGCTATTACAACATATACATGTTGCATGCGCAACATTAAAAGGACGGAAGCGCTAGGATTGCATCTTACTTGGGCACTCGGAAAGCGATTCGGAAAGAGAAGGTGGCCTCGAGGACGCCGGGCATCATCGCATCGGTGCCGGCTGTTCCCTCCGACCGATCGGAAGGAACCGGTCTCAAATTAGCGCTGGTGGGGCTTTGGACCCGCCAAAAAAATCGCCGGAGCTTGAGCTCCGGCGACAACTTCTCCAAAAAGATCTACCGTTCGATCTTCCCAAACGGCGTTGGCACGTGAACCGGCTCGTCATCCTCTGAGCCGACGCGAAACAGCGCAGCCTGCGCCTCGGCGAGCGCCCTCAGTTCCTGCATTTCGTCGACGATGGCGCCTTCGGGCTTATCCTGCTTGCGCTGTTCCCGGCGCTCTGCCTTGTCACGTTGTTTCTGTTGTCTTGTCTGTTCCTTCTGTCGCTTAGTAAATGTCGATCGTCCTCGTGGCATTCACAATTCCTCCATGTCTCGGCTAGATAAAAAGGGCTTTCGGCTTAAGAACTGCGCCCAGAGGGGGAATTCTCTCGCTTCTGGAACGCTCGCCGCCACGGGAAGCCCGCCTCCCGATCTCTCAATCGCGAAGGCGCAATAATGGCGTGGTCTTCGAGGTTAAGTATTTCAAGTATACCCTGTTTGCGCGCGCGCGGAATGCGTTCTTTGCACTCGGATGATCCTTAAACTGCATCAATCCTTTACACGCTGTGATCCTCAGCGAGGTTGCCCGTCTTTGAAGCGGACGGCAACGCGGTCAGGAACCCCTCTTCGTCGCCGCCATTCCCCGCTTGCTAATCCCTCTCGCAACGCGTACCATGATTTCTGTGCGTTAGACCGAATCGGTCGTGAGCAAGCAGCACTCGCCTTCAACAGCCAGTATCCTGCCGGCAGTACCTCCGAATCTCTCCAGCGTAAATTGATTCACCAAAGGAACATCTAACACCATGGCAGAACAAGGAACAGTAAAGTGGTTCAATGACGCCAAAGGCTACGGCTTCATCAGCCGTCAGTCCGGCGAAGACGTTTTCGTCCATTTCTCTGCGATTCAAGCGGGCGGTTTCAAGAGCCTGCAAGAGGGCCAGACCGTGCAGTTCGACGTGACCAAGGGCCCCAAAGGCTGGCAGGCTGAGAACGTCCAGCCGCTCTAACCCATCCCGCTATGCGAAAGGCGATCTCCCGAAGGAGATCGCCTTTTTTCTTTTTGCGCGGGTCCCGAAGACACCTACGAAAATAACCCGGCGCTTCCAGCGCTGGGAAACACAATTGATGAGAAGTTGGTCCTGGACGGGACGACTGAAAACCCAGCTCAAGTCCCTGATCACTCGCAAAGTAAGACGAGCAAGCCCCGAATGGGGCGAAAGAAAAGTAGGACCCTGACTGCTTTCAATGGTGCCATCGAAGGGACTCGAACCCCCACACCCTTGCGAGTACATGGACCTGAACCATGCGCGTCTGCCAATTCCGCCACGATGGCAAGTGGACTTCAACGCGGCAGTCAGAAAGCCGCCGCATCAGGAGACCTGCATTCCTATTCTACAGACGTGAAGCCAAGTGTCAAACGCACGCGCGACCCCGCGTCGCAACGTTAGTTTTTCTTAGCGTCCTTTGCGGACGTTCTTTGCGTCCTTTGCGTTCCAAGATTTGATTTCCCCGAAGTCCAAACTCACATAGACAAACTCGAGCATCGGACTCGGGATCCAGGTGTACCTACTCCAGCTTCGCGTTCATCGTAATCTTCGCGTTCAGCACCTTCGACACCGGACATCCCTTCTCCGCCGCCTCCGCATATTTCTGAAACGTCGCCGCATCTGCGCCCGGAACTTTTCCCACTACATCAATGTGGCTGGCCGTAATCGTCCATCCCGAATCCAGCTTATCGAGCGAAAGCGTCACCGTCGTCGAAATGCTCTCCGGCGTCAAAGGAGGCGTAGCCCCTCCCAACTGCGCCGACAGCGCCATCGAGAAACATCCCGCATGCGCCGCTGCAATCAATTCCTCGGGATTCGTTCCCGCCGCATTCTCGAACCGCGTCGAGAACGAATACTGCGTATTGTTCAGCGCCCCACCCGGCGCCGACAGCGATCCCTTCCCATCCTTCAACCCACCCTTCCAAACTGCGCTAGCCTTCCGTTGCATGACTTTCTCCTCGATATGATTTCAACTCGTCCCTAATTGTAGACGGAACTCCGCAGACCTGTCAGGACGCCATGACAGTTTGAACCTCAGCAACGCGGCGCCTGAAGCTTATTGATGGAGTCATCCCGAACGGAGCCGTTTTTCAGGCATAGTGAGGGATCTCCCGCGCACCCACATTCCTAACACGCAGATAATTGAATCGACAAACGGAGGCGACTACTGGCAACTGACAACCGGCAACTGCTCTTTCAGTAGAAATCCGAGCAGCTCAAATAAAACCCGCACAGCGGACACTTCACCTTGCACCGGCTCTCGCGCAGCTTCGTAGAACAATTCGGACAATATTGCCCTGGATCGGCCGTCTTCACCGGCACCGGAGCCTGCGTAACCGATCCGCGTTCAAGCGCCGGTGTGTTGCCCTGTGTCTGATCCATCTTTAGTAAGGTAGCGCTTCAGCGCCCACGCTCAATGTGGAAGAGCGGCGCTTCAGCGCCGCGTAAAAGCCTGAAAATCCCCAGGGCTTCAGCCCCCGACCTTATCCGCCGCTCGCGTTCCCCGCAAGTGCGAATTCAGATTCCGCGCCTACGCTGCCCGATCGCTGGCCGCCTGCACCGACCGGCTCCAGCAATCGGCCATGAGCAGCCACGCTCCCAGCCGCTTCCACACTCTCACATACTTTCCGCGTTCCTGGATCGGCGTGCCATCGGGCAGGCGCAACACCACCGAGTAACGGCCCAACTCCATGGCCATTTCCCCCGAGCAGTCCACCCGCGTCGTCTCCAGGCGCAGGTCGCCATATCCCGACTCGCCCAGCTGACGCAGAACCTTCTCCACCGGCTTCTGCCCGTATGCCGCTTCCTGTTGCGACGCCATCAGCACACCATCGCCGGCAAACAGCGCCGCCGCTTGATCATAATTTCCTGTGTTGAAGGACATCGCGAAATCTTGCGTGAGCCCGCGCAGCTGGGCCTCCACGCTCTGAAACGGACGAGAGTCCGCCAGAGAACCACCATAAGGCCGGTACATCCACATCCTCCTGGGGGAAGGCACCCAGCTCCCATGCCATCAGCCATGGTCCGCTGGAAAACTCGCTTATTCTAGCGCATATCGAAGTTGTGGAAAGTGAAAAGTTTTCCTTCGCGCCGCCTGAAATTCAGATTCCGCTATCTCTCGAATAAAGCGGAGCGGCTGGGCAGCCGCATCAGGTTGGAATCCGTAGCCACCGTCGACAATGGCGCTTGTGGATTCAGCGCGGAATTCTTGCGTTCCGCAATCTGCCGCTTCACGCGATCCATCAGGACCACCAACTTCTTCGACTCGTGGTCTCGCTCTGCTTGCTTGCACATTTTCTGGAAATCTTGCGGAGCAAATGCGACGCGATTCGTCATAGGGGGAATGATCCTCATCACGGAGAAGCCATAGCCTACCCGATCCCCCTGCATTTGCCAACCCCCCAAACACTGTAGAAGAAATGTGGCACAGAATTAAAAATGTGGGCCCGGGGGCGACCACATGGGGACAGTCGCCCTTGGTTGTCCACTGAGCGAAGCTCGATTCTTAGTGCCGGTGGCGTCGGAGCCCGAAGGTTCTTCCTCTTCGTGCAACTGACGCGAGAGCTAGCGCTCCTAACCCCGCGACAAATGCCGGTACTCCTCGCCTTTCTCATCCGACAACAATACCCACAACGTATAAACGCCCAACGCCGTTCCAAACGGTGGATGAAACAATGCCAGCACCGCCAGCACGATCCCCGCGGTCCGGGCCCAAGCCTGGCGCTGCTGCAGTCCGAGTCCCACGCAAATCCCGCCCCCGCCCAGCAAGAGCAGGCTTCCGCCTCCGATATAAATCAGCAGCGGAAATATCGCCGCAAAAGGCTCTCGATCATGCAGCACAAAGTGCACACTCGATCCAAATACCATCAGCCCTATCGCCGGGATCAGAAACAGGCCGCCGATCGCCATCCACAAAATCCCCAGCGTGTGCAGGTGCCCTTCGAGCCGCGCCTGCGCCACTCCGCTCGTCGGATCTCCAATCCGCCGCCCGCAAGCCGGACACGCGACAAACCCCTCTTGCATCTCCGTCCCGCATCGATTGCAGAACATGAAATCCTCCGCGTCACCCAGTTAAGGATACGAACAAAAACGTCCACGGTTCCCCAAATTCGTGTGGGAACGGACGCAGTCTGCCCCGGGTACCCCTGGCCCCGACGTCCTCCAAGGGAAATGAAAATCGCGGGTGCCCCATTTCTCGGGCGTTCTTTGCGCGAGAAGTGGGGGTTTTCGACAGAGCGAAGTCGAAAAGTCCGTCCTGCGAGGCGAAGCCGAGCCCCGCCAAGCCCGCAAAAGAAATGTCGAAACGCTCCTTACGGAGCACTGCCCAGCACTCCTTATTAGCTCCGGAGGTACATGGCCTAAAGGCCGTTGAGCCGCCACGGGAATTGAACGAGAATCAAGCCAAGGCCAAGTCCGTCTGCGGGGAGAGTCTGTACTTGTGCTCTATCGTCGAACCCTAAGCGTCGTTCTATTTCTAGCCGCGAGCGTTTCGCTGGCAGCCGCGCGCGACCTCGCGCTCATCTCCAACAAATCCAACGCCGTCTCCGCCGTCTCCCTTTCCGACTTGATGAAGATCTGCAAAGCTCAGACTACCCGCTGGCCTGACGGCAAACCCGTCACCTTCATCATGCGTGCGCCCTCAACACCTGAGATGAAGCTGCTTTTGGAGAAGGTTTACGAACTCCCCGAGATTCAGGTAACGGAACTCATTAACTCCGCCAACCACGGACGCACCAATCACCCCGCCATCCTCATCGTGGATTCCGACGACGACCTTGTGAACAAGGTCGCCTCAATTCCCGGCTCGGTGGGTGTCGTCGACGTCTACGCCATCAACAGCAGCGTCGCAGTCGTCAAGCTCGCCGGCAAGTTGCCGCTCGAGCCAGGATATTTGTTGCACGGCAATTAACTTATTGCGGCCCAAGTTGGCCGCCGCTACACATCGTCTCCGTAGATGCCGATGTAGATCGCATGGGAACTGAGAAAAAAGCTCGAGCCGCTGCCGCATCTGCTGATGCCGCAGGCACTTCTTCCGCGAAAGGTCCCGCGGGCAAAGTCACTTTCACTCGCCGCTTTCCCCGATTCACCATCGACGTTCGCCTGCAAGTCAAAATGTTTCAGGACGGCGAGTTCCGCACCTGTTGGGGACGCTCCACCGAAATGGGTCAGGATGGCATCGGTGCCACTCTTACCGGAAGCCTCGAAACCGGCGAAATCGTCACCCTGGAAATTCCATTGCCTCTCACTCCGTATCCCATCAAAGTCCGCGCTATCGTCCGCTACCGCCAGGGCCTCCGTTACGGCTTCGAATTCCTCACCCTCAACGATGCCCAGCGCGACACCATCCAGCGCGTTTGCCAATACCTGGCCACCAAAGCCTGAGTGGAGGCACGGACGCATTCGCCCGAGCGCCGCGAGGCCGCCTTTCCTACCGCACCGCATTGGTATAATTGCGCCCACCCATGGCGCTCCCTGCTGGCTCCAAACTCGGCCCCTACGAAATTCAATCTCCTCTCGGTGCCGGCGGCATGGGCGAAGTCTACCGCGCCCGCGATACTCGCCTGAACCGCGACGTCGCCATCAAAATTCTCCCCGCGTCGTACTCCGCCGATCCCGAACGCCTGCAGCGTTTCGCGCAGGAGTCCCGTGCCGCCGCCGCGTTGAATCATCCCAACATTCTTTCGATCTACGACATCGGTGAGACCAACGGAGCGCCCTACGTCGTCTCCGAACTACTCGAAGGCGAAACATTGCGCGATCGCCTGCGCAACGGCCCTCTCTCATCGCGCAAAGCTATCGACTACGCGCAGCAGATCGCTCGTGGCCTCGCTGCTGCTCACGAAAAAGGCATCGTCCATCGCGATTTGAAACCCGAAAATCTTTTTATCACCAACGACGGACGCGCCAAGATCCTCGACTTCGGCCTGGCCAAGTTCACCCGCCCCGATGCCGACGCGGCGAACATCTCTGGCGACGCCCCCACCATGCAGGTCGCCACCGAGGTCGGAACCGTAATGGGCACCGCCGGCTACATGTCGCCCGAACAAGTTCGCGGCAAAGTGGCCGACTCGCGCTCCGATATTTTTTCCTTCGGCGCGATTCTCTACGAGATGCTCTCCGGCAAGCGCGCCTTCCACGGAGACTCCGCCGCCGACACCATGAGCGCCATCCTCAAAGAGGAGCCGCCCGATCTCACTGAGACCAATCGCAGCATCACTCCGGCTCTCGAAAGAATCGTCCGCCATTGCCTGGAAAAAAATCCCGCTGAGCGCTTCCAGTCCGCGCGCGACGCTGCCTTCAATCTCGAAGCCCTCACCGATGTCTCCAGCTCCAGCCGCAGCGGAGTGAAGGCTCTACCCGAAGAAAAATCCACTCCCCGCTGGGTTCTTCCCCTCGTCGGGGCAATGCTTCTGATCGCATCCTGGGCCGGCATCTATCTCCTAGCACGACGCGGACGCCCGACCGCTGCTCCCGTCTTTCACGAAATCACTTTTCGTAACGGAACCATTCTCGCCGCCCGCTTCGCCCCCGACGGCCAGACGATCATCTATGGCGGCTCCTGGGATGGCCGCCCCCACGAACTTTTTTCTACCCGCTTCGACAGCACCGACTCCCGCCCCATCGGCCTCACCGACACCCAGATTCTTTCCATCTCTTCCAGCGGAGAGATGGCCGTCGCTCTGCATCCCGTGAACTCCGGCCCGTTCGCCCAAGCCGGCACGCTGGCGCGGGTTCCCATAGGCGGCGGTGCCCCGCGCGAAGTCATCGATCGCGTCACCTGGGCCGATTGGACGCCTGACGGCCAGTCTCTCGCCGTGATTCGCACCAGCAATACTTCCCTCGGCCACCTCGAATTTCCCGCCGGTAACGTCATCTACGAACCCGACGGCTGGGTCAGCCACGTTCGCTTCTCGCCTGACGGAAACTTCCTCGGCATCGCCGATCACGTTCGCGGCGGCGACGATGGCCGCGTCGTCATCATCGACCGTCAAGGAAATCGCAAGGCCAGTTCGTCTTACTTCACAAGCGTCGAAGGTTTAGCCTGGGCCGTCAACGGCAAGGAACTCTGGTTCTCCGCCATCCCCTCCGGCGCTGCCCGCTCCATCTATGCCTTGGATCTTTCCGGCAAAGAGCGCCTGATCTTTCGCGGTCCGGGTGGACTCACTCTGCACGACATCAGTCGCACCGGTCTCGTGCTGTTGACCTCCGACAAATCGCGCCTCGGCATCTCCGCCTTGGCTCCAGGCGAAAGCCACGAACGCAGCCTGTCCTGGTTTGACTGGTCGCTTCTCACCGACATGTCGCACGACGGCAAGACCATCGTATTTTCCGAGAGCGGTGAAGCCGTAGGCTCGAACAACAGCGTCTATCTTCGCAAGACCGACGGCTCGCCCGCCATCCGCCTCGGCGAGGGCAGCGCGGCCTATCTTTCGCCGGACGGCCAATGGGTCATCGCAGCGGTCGGAAACCCAGTCAAGGTCATGCTGATTCCCACTGGCGTCGGTGAGCCCAAGATGCTGGTCGATCCAAGAGTTGGCGCTATCGATGCCGGTTGGCTTCCCGACAGCAAATCGATCGTCTACACCGCGCACGAGCCCGGCGGCCCGCCTCGCGCCTATCTGCTTGCCATCGATGGCGGCACTCCTCGCCCCATCACTCCCCAGGGAGTAGCAGGAAATCGCATCAGTCCCGACGGAAGATTCCTGCTCGCCCTCGACGACAAGAGTCAGCGCTGGCTTTACCCTCTCGCCGGAGGCGATCCCCAAAAGCTCAACCTCGGTCTCAATCCCAACGAACGCATCATGGGCTTCTTCGACAACAAAACGCTCCTTGCGCGCACCAGGACCGTACCCGTGGAAGTCACTCGCATCGACATCTCGACCGGCCACCGCGAGCCTTTCAAAGAAATCGCGCCCGCCGATCCCGCTGGTGTGATCAGCATCCCTACCCTCAACTTCAGTGCAGACGGAAAATCCTACGCCTATTCCGTCGGCCGCCTGCTCTCCGATCTCTACGTGGTCGAAGGATTGAAATAACCGCCCCCACTCCTGCCCGCGCACCCGCCAACCTGCGATAATATTGTCCAGTCGCTCACCGGGGGAACTTCAAGCTTTGCAATCGCATTTTTGTTTCTCTTGCATCGCTTCGCCGCTTTTTGTCATCCCTATAGAGGTGAAATGGAGGAAATCATGGCTCACGAACTACCCGCCCTACCTTACGCCTACGACGCGCTAGAACCGGTCATCGATAAGCAGACGATGACGTTGCATCACGACATGCACCACGGCGCTTATGTGAAAAATCTGAACGCCGCCCTCGAGAAGCATCCCAACCTCGTCGGCAAATCCGCCGAAGATCTTATCCGCGATCTCAATGCCATCCCTGAAGATATTCGCGGCGCCGTCCGCAACAATGGCGGAGGCCACGTCAACCACACCATGTTCTGGAAGATCATGAAGCCCCAGGGCGGCGGCGATCCCTCCGGCCCCATCGCCGAAGTCATCCAGAAAACCTTCGGCAACTTCAAAGATTTTCAAACCAAATTCAACGACGCCGGCGCTAAACAATTCGGCTCGGGATGGGTCTGGCTCGCCGGCAAGTCGAATGGCGAAGTCCAAATCATCAGCACGCCGAATCAGGACAGTCCCATCTCGCAAGGCCTCTATCCCATCTTCGGCAACGATGTCTGGGAGCACGCCTACTACTTGAAATACAACAACCGCCGTCCCGAGTATCTAGCGGCCTGGTGGAACGTCATCAACTGGGACGAAATCAACAAACGCTACGCGACTTTCAAATCCGCCAAGTCCTCCCACGAGCCCGAACTAGCCCACCGCTAACTAACATTCGCATGTGGGGACGGCCGCCTTCGGCCGTCCCCCGAAGCGAAGCGAGTCGCAACCGAAGAATAGGCGCTGGTTTCCCCCGTGTAACCCCGTGCCCCCTGTGGTGCAAGCAGTTGACCTCATAAAATCAAAAGGCCCCCGCGTAAGCGAGAGCCCATCTCCCCACCGGATGCAAAGACAACTCTAAGCCGCCGTCTCCACAAACTCCTCCGGCTGATTCTCGAACTCTTTCCTGCACTCTTCCGAGCAGAAAAAATATTTCCTTCCCGCAAACTGCGTCTGGAATTCAGGTTTTCTTTCGTCGACTTCCATTCCACATACCGGGTCGATGGCCATGATCTCCTCCAAACTGTATTCTCTTCCCAATCACCTCTAGCAAGGACCATGCCTTCTGTATGCCTTCCAACTCACTGACACCATTCACTCTGTTCGTAGGCCGATTCCAATGAATTCACCCACCCAGAAAATTCTTCCACCACCCTGCACGATCTACTCACCCCGTAAATCGCCTTCCTCTGTGTCCCCCGTGCCCCCTGTGGTGAGCATTCATCCGTACCGCAGGCAAATCCCTCGGAAGCGCAAACTTCAGATCAACTGGGTACTAAGCACTGAGTACCGAGTACTGCCTTTCTGCATTTCCTGTGCGCCCTCTGTGGATATTCCGGTTGCCCACTCCGCCAGATTTCTTCCAGAGTGCCGCGTACGCGCGAGAACTAGTGCAATCTCGTGGCACAACCACATCCCCCTGAGCTGTTGCTTCATCCGTGTCATCCGCGAAAATCCGCGGCCAGTCTTTTCCTCAATTGCACCAAAAATACTGAATTGACCCCGCGCGATTTCGCTCGTACAGTCTCTTCACTCGCACAGAAAAATTTGGCCATCGCCCCAGCCGGCGTGAGCCACGACATTCAGAAAAATTCGCGCAGCAGCATCGCGCACTCGGGTCCGCGCCACATGAAATCAGGGCAATGGAAGACGTACCGCACTCGCTTCTTGGTCAAAGCCAAGCAACTCAGTTCCAACCTCAGCTTCATCGATCCCCTCGGCCGCCAGCACTGCGGACGCAAAGGCGACTACCTCGTCGAATCTTCCGACGGTGTGGTGAGCATCGCTCCCCGCCAGATCTTCGAGGACATCTACGTCCCCATGTCTCTGCTCGGTGAATCTGGCGCCGAAAATATGATCAGCGACGCGCCGCCGAGTGAGCCCAGGCTCGATCGCCTGAATTTCGAAGCGCTCGACATTCAACGCGTTCAGCTCGACAAGTCGGTCGCCCGCCAGTCGGTTCACCGCAAATTGCCGCAGCCCTATCGTGATCGCCGCACAGTCGCGTCACGTCAGAGCCTGATGTGAGAGCAAGGGCACGCGCAGTGCGTGACTCCGCAGCATCGTGGAAGAGCGGCCCTTTAAGGGCCGCGTACCCGCAGCAAAGATTAACCCGGGCTTTCAGGCCCCGTGTGCAGAACCCAAATGCGCGGAATCAAAATCTCGACCCTTTTCGCGATATTTTCCCCGTGTCCGACGTGCCCGACGCGCCCAAAACGGGAATCGCGCCGCACCCCCAACAAATCGCATCGGCCCTCTGTTTTCCTCAATGTGGAAAACCCGTCCTCAACCCCGCACCAAGCCCGTCATTGCTAGGGATACAACCTATAGTGTTTCCCTCTTGACAGGCACAACCCACGGGAGTAACTTTGCAATCCCAAGGCACAAAAATTCCGCCTCACGGGAATGAGGCGGAAGTCGGAAAACTAGCGGTTCGGCGCCAAGCCAGAGGTGACTTGCCGCCTTCCGCTGAAAGGGCTAAGGCGCCCGGGCTTCCTGATCCGTAAGCCCGGCGCCCCAATCCTTAACCCATGGGAGTAGTTGAGCCTTCAGGGCCTCCCGGAGCCGAATACCGGATCCCCGAAGCGAATGCAGTGCGGTGGCCGTTCCCCGCCCCTCTCCCAGGGGAACGACAACAATCGATCGAGTATGTCTTCAGGTCGTCTCGGCAGCGAAGCGCCGGATAGCCGGGAGACGAATAAACTGCCCGTCCAGCAGGTGAAGGGAACTCCTTTTCTCTGGACACCGCAGCAGTACCAGGAGCCTGCAATGGAAGCTTTATCTCGTCTCGTCACCGAATCTCTGGTGCGCCACGGTTTCGATCGTCCTCTCGATTACCGCCGCCTCCACTGGTCCCGCTGGTTTCGCTGCGAGTCCCATCACAGTCTCCTCTTCGTCCCTAGCCAACCCGGCGTCTTCGCCGTAGCCGAAGAAATCACCAGTGGAGCCCCGGAACATGTGGAGGCCGTTCCAACTCATGTGGCGACGGGTGCGTCGCCCGTCCCGCGACCCCTGAGCGAAGCGAAGGGAAGCGGCCCCGTGGAGGAATGCCGTTTCAGCGCAGTCGAAGAGCGGCGCTTCAGCGCCGCGTCAACCCAACCGGAAACCGCGGCTTCAGCCGCTGTCCCTCGCCGTCTCCTGGCCGTCGCCCAGTTTTTCGAAGACGACGACATGGCCTTCGTTCTCGACCGCATGCTCTCTACCCAGAATCCCATGCGAGGACGCTTGGTCTCCGGCCGCTATTTCGTCCGTTTCGTAGTCATCGAAGATCCGATCCAGCGCCGCAGCATCTGCAGCGCACTGAATCAATGGATGGTCTCCTCCGCCGAAAAAGCCAGCGGCATCGGCTCGCACTTTGCCAGTTCTCTGGAACTGACTCCAGCCACGGAATACGTTCCCGAAGCAAACGACGCGCAGGCAAACCTGTTCGAAAATGAAAATGAAAGCAATGTGGGGCGGACACTCCTGTCCGCCGCTGTCGGCGCAACCAATACCCATGTGGAGACAGGCGCCTCCCCCGTCCCGCGAACCCTGAGCGAAGCGAAGGGAAGCGGCCCCGTGGAAGAGCGGTGCTTCAGCGCCGCGTCCAGCACCCCACAAGAACCCGCGGCTTTAGCCGCGGAGGGCCACCGCATCTCCGCTCCCGCTCGATCGTCAACCGCAACGGCCCCGCAGATTGATTCCGGAGCCGCCACCAACATTCACTGTCCATCCCCACTCCCCTCCGGCTTCTAGCCGGAAGGAACGGTGACGCCAGCGATCTGCAAGCCCTGACGCCACCGTGGAAGAGCGGCGCTCTAGCGCCGGGTAAAGATTTTGGTCCCGAAGGGACCACTGAAAATAGCCCACCACTTCCAGTGGCGGGAAAGAGGGCAACAAGGATTCCGCGTCCCGTAGGGACGCCTGAAACGAACGAACGCTGACCGCGTGAAACGAGATCTTTAGAAAGACCCAAGCACCACCCGATTCCCACCCGCTGGCCGGGCCGAATCGATGCAACACCGCATAGAATCTAATTAATGGAGACCCCAATGGCAGAATTGAAAACCGTAACCGAATCCACACCCGCCTCGTCAAAACCCTCTGTTTCCGAGGCTCCAAAGTCCGTCTCCGAGGTTCATAAGAAGACGGCCCCCGGGCTCTCCATCCGCCGCCTCTTCACCAAGCCCGGCGTCTCCCCCTACGACGAAGTCGAATGGGACCTCCGTCTCGCTCAGATCACCGATGCCCAGGGCAACGTTATCTTCGAGCAGAAGAACGTCGAAGTCCCCAAAGATTGGTCCATGACCGCCACCAACATCGTGGCCTCGAAATACTTGCATGGCAAGATCGGCACTCCCGAGCGTGAAACCGGAGTCCGCCAACTCGTCGCTCGCGTCGCCGAAACCATTCGCGACTGGGGAATGGCCCAGGGTTACTTCCGCACGCCTGACGACGGCGCCACCTTCCACGATGAACTCGTGCACATCCTCGTTCGCCAGTACGCCGCCTTCAACTCGCCCGTCTGGTTCAACGTGGGATGCGATCGCATCGAGCCCAACTCCGACGGCCGCAGTTGGCATTGGAATCCCAAGACGCAAAGCGTCGAATTCGGCGTCACTGGATACTCCAAGCCCCAATGCTCCGCCTGCTTCATCAACTCGGTGAAAGATTCTCTCGACTCGATCCTCACTCTCGCCAAGACCGAAGGCATGCTCTTCAAGTGGGGCAGCGGCACCGGCACGAACCTGTCGCCCCTGCGCGGATCCACCGAGACTCTTTCCGGCGGCGGCACCGCCAGCGGCCCGCTCAGCTTCATGAAAGGATTCGACGCCTTCGCCGGCGTCATTAAATCCGGAGGCAAAACTCGCCGCGCCGCCAAGATGGTCATCCTCAACGTCGACCATCCCGACATCATCGAATTCATCGAGTGCAAACAGAAAGAGGAAGCCAAGGCCCACGCCCTGGTCTCCATGGGATACGACGGCTCCCATCCCGACTCCGACGCTTACTCGTCCATCTTCTTCCAGAACGCGAACAACTCCGTCCGCGTCACCGACGACTTCATGTACGCCGTCGTCCGCGACACCGATTTCTCCACGCGCACCGTCACCGACGGCTCAGTCGTGAAGACCTACAAAGCAAAAGAACTGCTCCACAAGATTTCCGAAGCCACCTGGCACTGCGGCGATCCCGGCATGCAATACGACACCACGGTCAACCGCTGGCACACTTCGAAGAACACAGCCCGGATCAACGCCAGCAATCCTTGCAGCGAATACATGTTCCTCGATGACTCGGCCTGCAACCTCGCCAGCCTGAATCTTCTGAAGTTCGCGCCCAACGGCACATTCGACGTCGAAGCCTATCGCCACGCCGTCGACATCCTCATCACCGCGCAGGAAATCCTGGTCGACAATGCCGGATATCCCACGCAATCGATCATGGCGAACTCGCACGACTATCGCCCTCTGGGATTGGGTTACGCAAATCTAGGCGCTCTCCTCATGGCCGCCGGCCTGCCCTACGACAGCGACGCCGGCCGCGATTACGCCTCCTGCGTAACCGCGATCATGTGCGGTGAAGCGTATCTGCAAAGCAGCCGCATCGCCGAACAATGCGAGCCCCTGGTCCCCGCCACTGAACCGACAAGAAAGAATTTGTCCGAAACGAATCTGGGAACAAACGTAATGCCCGGCGGAGCCTGTCCCGGCTGGTACATCAACCGCGAACCGTTCCTGGACGTAGTCCGCATGCACCGTGCGTCCGTGAACGGCATCAACAAAGCAAACGTCCCCAGTTCCGTCTACGAAGCCAGCAAGCAATGCTGGGACGAAGCCCTGGCCCACGGCGAAAAGCACGGCTACCGAAATTCCCAAGTCACAGTCCTCGCCCCGACCGGCACCATCGGTTTCATGATGGACTGCGACACTACGGGAATTGAGCCGGATCTGGCGCTGATCAAGTACAAGAAACTGGTCGGCGGAGGCATGATTAAGATCGTCAACAATACCGTGCCCACCGCGCTCTTCAAGCTCGGATACACGCACGAGCAGGCGGACGCCATCGTCAGCTACATCGACGCCACCGGCACCATCGAAGGCGCGCCGCACGTTAAGGACGATCATCTCGCCGTCTTCGATTGCTCATTCAAGCCCGCGAAGGGCACGCGCTCCATCGCGTACATGGGACATCTCCGCATGATGGCGGCCGCTCAGCCTTTCATCTCCGGAGCCATTTCGAAGACCGTGAATCTTCCCGAGAACGCCACCGTCGAAGACATCATGGAAGCCTACCTCCAGGCCTGGAAACTCGGGCTGAAGGCGGTCGCCGTCTATCGCGACGGATGCAAGAAGTCGCAACCTCTCTCCGCCGCTGGCACCAAGACCGCGAACTCCACCAAGGACGACGCCCGTCTCGCCGTCGCCGCCGCGCAAATCGAAGAAGAGGACATGAACGCTCCTCCGCGCGCCAACCGCCACAAGCTGCAGGAAGAGCGCGCCTCCATCACGCACAAATTCAAGGTCGGAGATCACGAGGGCTACATCACCGTCGGTCTCTATCCCAATGGCGAGCCCGGCGAACTCTTCATCACCATGGCCAAAGAAGGATCAACCGTCAGCGGCCTCATGGACAGCTTCGCGCTCGCGGTCTCGATCGCGCTGCAGCACGGCGTATCTCTGAAACTATTCTGCGAAAAGTTCGCGCACACGCGATTCGAGCCGAGCGGATGGTGCGGCAATCCCGACATCGGCTACGCCAAGTCGATCATGGATTACATCTTCCGCTGGCTCCAACTGCGCTTCCTCACCGGCCAGCAGCAAATGCTCTTCGAGAACCTACGGCTGCGGACGTCGTCGGTCAGCTCTCAGCCCGCGGAGATCGAAGACGAAAATAGCTCTGCCCAGGCGACGAGAGCTGAGAACCGAGAACTGAGAACTGGTTCCGGCTCCGTTCACGCAGCAGATGCACTCTCCAGCCTGATCGATCTCGGCGACGCCCCCAGCTGCAGCTTCTGCGGCAGCATCATGACCAGAAACGGCAGCTGCTACAGATGCGGAAGCTGCGGCAGCACCAGCGGCTGCAGCTAGTCTCGCCTGTGAGGGGTGGGCACTCCTGCCTGCCAGGTTTTGCTCGTGCAAGGACGGACGATTCGCCCCGTCCTTGCTCTTGAATTTGTCATGCCGTAACCGAGACCCGATCCTCACCGGCGGCGCACCGGCTTCATCTTTTTTTCACGGAATTCTTCTTGGGCGCTGGCTTTTGGCTGGCGCCCATCTTCTTCCCCAGCACTCTTTTGCCAAACACGCGGGCGAAAATCTTGTCTACATTCTGCAGTTGGCGCGGGAGGTCGAAGGCGTATTCGATTTGCTTGCGCGGAACTTTGCCGGTGATTTCTTTGTCGGCTAGGACGAGGTCGTGGAAGTTCAGGTTTTCCTTCCACGCGCGCATGGCGTGAGACTGCACCAGGCGATATGCGTCCTCGCGGCTCACGCCGTGTTCTACAAGGTCCAGGAGAAGCTGTCCGCTGAAGATGAGGCCGCGCGTCGACTCGAGATTGGCGCGCATGCGTTCGGGATAGACGAACATGGTGTCGATGACGTTGGCGGTTTTGGTGAGAAGGTAATCGGTGAGCGTGGTTGAGTCGGGAAGAATGACGCGCTCGACCGAACTGTGCGAAATGTCGCGCTCGTGCCAGAGGGCGACATTTTCGAGTCCAGCTTGCGCGTTGCTGCGGACCACGCGCGCGAGTCCGCTGATCTGCTCCAGCGTCACGGGATTGCGCTTGTGCGGCATGGCGGATGATCCCTTTTGCTTTTCGCTGAAGAACTCCTCGGCCTCGCGGACTTCGGTGCGCTGCAGATGGCGGATTTCGGTGGCGATCTTGTCCAGCGTCGATGCGATCACGGCGAGCGTGCAGAGATAGTTCGCGTGGCGATCGCGCTGGATGACTTGCGAACTTACTGCGGCAGCTTTCAGTCCGAGGCGCGCGCAGATTTTTTCTTCGAGTTCTGGCGTGAGGTGCGCGAAGATTCCGACCGCGCCGGAGAATTTTCCCACGCGCATGTCTTCGGCAGCGGCCATGAAGCGCGCGATATTGCGCTGCGTCTCGGAATACCAATTGGCGAGTTTGAATCCGAAGGTGATGGGCTCGGCGTGGATGCCGTGCGTGCGTCCGACCATGGGCGTGTCTTTGAACTCCCACGCGCGGCGCTCGAGAACTTCGGAGAGACGCTGAAGATCCTGCGCGATGACTTGCGAGGACTGGCGGATGAGCAGGGCCTGCGCGGTGTCGACGACGTCATTGGAGGTGAGTCCGTAGTGAAACCAGCGGGCGTGCGGGCCAACGATTTCGGCGACCGCGGTGGTGAAGGCGATGACGTCGTGGCGGACCTCGGCCTCGATTTCGAAGATGCGCTCGACGCGAAAGTCCGCGCGCTCTTTGATCGCGCGAGCGGCGTCCTTGGGGACGAGGCCGGCTTCGGCGAGGGTTTCGGTGGCGGCGACTTCGACGGCGAGCCAGGTGCGGAAGCGGTTTTCGTCGCTCCAGATGCGGGCCATGTCGGGTCGGGTATAGCGCGGGATCACGGTGGGCTCCTATATGAGTGGACTAAGGATTTTAAACGGATGCGCGGGAAAGAGGCTAGGGCGGGAATTGGCGGAGTGCCGGCTCAAAAGCGTTCACCGCTAAGGGCACGAAAGTTCACGAAGGAAGATTGGCTTATGGCTCATTCCAGCGACTCGACGCTGGTATGCTAAAAGCCACTGAGAAGATCGATGAAGATTCTGCTGGGGATTTTGTTTATCGGGGCTGTGGTGGTTCTTTTCCACCGCTACCGGGAGCATTTCTATGCTCTCGAGTCGGCGACTGACAGCGAGATGGGACACTTCTTCTGGACTGCTCTGGCGGTGATATTTGCGATCGTAATCGCAGTCGTCTACTTCGTGTTTTTCTTCTAGATCAGGCTGAGAAGGGCGGAGAAAAGCAGGTTCATGGCTTCGCTCGGAATGACAAGGAGGGGTGGAGGGCGAATGCGTCCGCGCTTTCACCTTCATTTTATTTTGTATCGTTTAACGATATAATCACCCATGTAACTATCGCTACACGATACAATCGGCGGCATGAGAAGGCTCACTCTGTCGGACTACCAGGCATTGGCGGAGTTTCGCTACCAGATCCGTAAGTTCCTGCATTTCAGCGAGCGAGCGGTGCAGGCATCACGATTAGAACGGGGACAGTACCAACTGATGCTGGCGATCAAGGGCATGCCGGCGGGTGTGCGGCCGCGGATCCGGGAATTGGCCAACCGGATGCAGATTCAGCATCACAGCACGGTGGAATTAATCAACCGGCTGGAATCCAAGGGATTCGTGCGCCGCGAACGAGCGGAGGATGACCGCCGGGAAGTTTTGCTGGCGCTCACACCGAAGGGTGAACGGGTGCTGGAAGAGCTGGCGCTGCATCATCACGAGGAGTTGCGGACAGCAGGTCCGAGCCTTGTGTCGGCCTTGCGGCGAGTGATGAGAAAGGGGAACGAGCCTGTTTCCGAGCGCGCTGCCGCGACCCACGAAAGAAAACGCACCAAGCCTTCATGAACGAAGCCGCTCAGAAAACTTCAAAACCTAAACGAGGCGCGAACCGACTGCTGGAGCATCCCCTGCTTCGCAAATATACGTCGCTGGTTCGTGAGGATCTCAGGGCCGTTTATGCGAGAGATCTGCGCAAATGGCTGATCATCGCTCCGGTGATCGGACTGACGACGGGCCTGGTGATTACCGGGGTCGTGGTAATCATTCTGGGCAAGGTGTGGCCTCCGGTCCTCAACTACTATCTGAACCACCATTGGGCGATTGTGCCGGGACTCGTTCTCGCGTTCCTCGTGACTGGGCTCATCATGCAGTTCCTCACGCCCGATCCGAACGAACATTCCACGGAAGAGATCATTCGCTCTTACCATGAGCACGAGGGCGAAGTTGACATGCGATCGTTCGTCCCGAAGCTGTTGGCGGCGATCACCACGGTGGGATTCGGCGGGAGCGCGGCGCTGGAAGGTCCGAGCATTTATGGCGGCGCGGCGATCGGTTCGTGGCTGTGGACGAAGCTTCGCAAGCTGAGATTGAACGATCGCGACCGGCGGATCATGCTGATCTGCGGCGCGGCGGCCGGCATGTCGGCTGTGTTTCGAGCGCCGCTGACTGGCATCGTGTTCGCGCTGGAGATGCCGTACCGCGATGATTTGGCCCATGAAGCGCTGGTGCCGTCACTGATCGCGTCGGTAGTGTCGTTCGTGACGCTCAGTTCATTTCTGGGAGCAGCGCCGCTTTTCAACTTCACCAGCTCCAACGGATTTGCGCGGCGAGATCTCTACTGGAGCGCGCTGCTGGGCCTGATCGTGGGGCTGGTAGCCATGGCCTTCGTCATCACATTTCGGCGGGCACGCGGTTTCTTCGTAAAGTGGGCGGTACCGCACTTTGTGAAGTTGACCTTGGGCGGCTTGCTGACGGGACTCTGCGGGCTACTGTTCCTGGCTATCTACAAAGGAAACCTGGTGCCGCTCGGACCGAACTACGAGGCGGTGGGTGAGATCCTGAGCCAGCATCACGGCACAGCACAGCTCCTTGTTTTCAGCGTGCTGAAACTGGGCGCGACGCTGTTTACGCTGGCCGCGGGCGGAGTAAGCGCGATGTTCGTCCCTCTGTTCCTGGTCGGCGGAAGTATTGGAACCGCGTTTGGCCAATCGGTGGTGCACAGTTCTTCGCTGGACCTTTACGCTGCGGTGGGAATGGCCTCGTTCCTCGCAGCTGGATATAAGACGCCGCTGGCCGCCGTGGTGTTCGTTGCCGAGGCAACGGGCGGCCACGCGTTCATCGTTCCGGCGCTGATCGGGGCGGCCGTGGCTTACGCGGTGTCAGGAGATGCGTCGGCGTCTGGCGATCAGCGGTTGCACGAAGGCGCCAAGGTGCTCTAGTGCTCGGCGACGACGACGATCATGAACGATCCGGGTTTCGCCTTTGGCCGACCCGTTGCTCCCGGCTTCTGTTCTTCGAATTCGGCGGTGGGTAAATACACTCTGTGCCCTTCGGGATCAATGTCCATGGTTCTGGCTCCGAGTGGAGTCGTCACCGTTTCTACAATCTCAAACTTGCCATTTGCAGTCTCACCGGCGATATACAGCTTGCCGTCCCGGCAACTGGCGAACGCATGGTGACCATCGAAGCGCGTGGCATCGACGCCCGCACCGATCGGTAGATCTGCGATCACCTTGCCGTCGTCGGTGCTCATCACGATCAGTTTCTTAGGATTTCTACATCCAATAAAGAGTCGATGCTTCGCAGTGTCGATGGACAGCCCAACAGGCGAGCCGCCGGGAGCGACCGGCCAGTGGGCCAAGACTCTTCTGGCTTTGATGTCGACAACCGCGATCTGATTTTTGTCTTCCAGGTTCACATACACCTTGCCGGCTCCGTCGGAGGCGAGAAACTCCGGCTTGCCGCCCAGGTCGATTGGCGGATCGATGGATGCGGTTTTGGGATCTGCGTCGGGCTTGAGCGTCATCAGGACACCGTCGTCGCCAGACACGACCAGCACGAGGCCGCTGGCTTTGTCGAAGATGATGCCGTCGGCGTCGGGTTGCGCATTGACCGTTCCAAGGACGGCATTCGTCTTGAGGCCGAAGATCACGATTGCGCCGCTGCCATCGCTGATGAATCCGCGACCGGCTTCAGGGACAAGAGCAACTCCGTGGTTATGGTTCTGGCCGGGAATGTCCGCGATCGGCTTCCCTGAGTCTGCGTCGATCACCATCGTGTGAGTGCTTCTGGGGACGTACAGGCGGTGATTCTTCGCATCCAGTGTGACGTAGTCCCAGCCGCCGTCGCCGCCAACGTGAAATGTCTTCTCGACGGACCATGTTCCTTGCGCGGCAACGCGGCCGCACAGCGTGAGCGAGATCACTGCAATCATCAAACCAGCAAAACCATTCCGAGAACGCATAGGTCTCCTCCAGCAGAGCGCGGTTGCGGCGACTGCGATGGCTCTTGAAATTGCCCTGGGGAAGGGCGTCATGGGATAAAGCTAGGCATTGAACCTGAAAATTGCGTGAAGGGATGTCCGTGGCTGGGACACGATGCGGGATGCAGCGTTGTATGATTCCGCACATTTCTTATGTCGACCGCCACTGTCGAAATCCGGCCCCGACGGTTCTAGCGGGATGCTTGCGCTTCTTGCACAAGCGGGCGGAGCGAGTCGACGGAGATGCCGAGGGTACCGCCAGAGAAGCCATCCATGTAGGCGGAGTTCACGCCGATGACCTCACCGCGCGAGTTGAAGACCGGGCCGCCGCTGCCGCCGTGGGCAGTGGGCGCGTCGTAGATGAGCTTGTCGCCGACTACATCGCCGAGATGGCCACAGGTGGCCGATGGGCGAATCAGCGATAGCGCGGCCAGTTCGCTGGCTGCACTAATGTCGTTATGGCGGTAGGCGAGCCGCTCGTAAATTCCAGCGGGAGATTTCGCGACCATTCCGGCGATGCCCATGGGATAGCCGATCACCGTGACGAGTTGTCCGGGAGAGCCGGGCGACTTCGCGAGAGGCACGACGGTGAGTGCGCGGACCACCGCAGAGTTTTCCGTGTGAAGAACGGCGAGATCAGAAGTCTTCGAAACCGCGCCTGACGTCAGAGTCACAGGCATGGGCGAACCGGGAAAAAAGACGACCAGACTTTCAAGAGTGGCGAAGGCTCCGCGATGGATGAGATCTTCGGCCTCGGAGTCGCCATACCAAGGCTCGGCGACGTGGCGGTTGGTGGCCAGCAGTCCGGGGCCGACAAGGAATCCGGTGCCTGAAACGCGGGCGCGGATAGATGGACGCTGGTTAGCGAATCCGACCTGGTAGACACCGTAGATGTATCCGATGGAATTGCGGTAGCGGTTGAGGACCACGGCGGGCATGGTCTCTTCCTGCTTAAGTTCGTTGACCTGCGCCGTGAGGTCGTGGACTTGTTGCTGCAGATCGCTCGGCGGCGCTCCCTGCGCGGCCATGGGAGCGTAATAGTGAACCATCGCCAGGGCGCCCAGAAGCATGACTACCGCGAGCACGCCCTGAATGGTCTGCTGCCAACTGTCACAGACGATGCTGGATTCGGGCGACTGCGAGGCGGGCTCGGGCTCGCTGTTTGAAGGGCCATTGTACGGGGAATCGTGGATCTGGGGTTCGGCCATGAGAATCGTCTTTCGAGCTCGATCCAAGTGCCTGTCTTTCAGTCTCTTGCGTGGAGCAGGCAGGGGACCAGGGGGCTTGGATTTAGCTATCTTCGCCCGCCTGGCGCGGGTTTGACTACGGTACTGAAGGCGATGTACGGGTGGTATCTGATGTCGGAACGGCGAAAGGCTTTTCAGCGCAGGGGATACGGAGGGGACTGTTACGGGGTCTTAATTCCGAGGCGCTTGGTCATTTCTTCGTAGAGGAATCCTTTGCCCGGGCGGTAGGGCTGGACCCATTCGCCGTCGATGACAAATTGCGGGATGGCGCGCTTGCCGGTTTGCTTGATGACCTCGTCGGCGGCGCCGGGGGTGGAGATGTCGATCTCTTTAAAAGGAACGTTGTATTTGGCGAGAAAGCGCTTGGCCTCGCGGCAGTCGGGACACCAGGGCGAAGAATAGACAGTAAGTTCCATTGAATGGTTTGCGGCTGGCAGCTAAAGCCGGATATCAATATAGCCGACTTGCGCCGCGGGTTGAAGCCACGCTGCGGCTCTCATCTTCGAGAGTGTTCCAGCTTCCTACACGCGCTCCAATTGCGCAATGGTACGTTCGTTCACCACGTTGCCGGTGTTCAGAGTCGAGGTAGGCTCGAAGAGGAGAAGCCAGCATTCTTCGTCGGCCACGGGACGGTGCTCGACACCGCGAGGGACGACGATGAACTCGCCTTCCTCGATCCATTCGTGGCGCTCGCGGTCTTTGTCCCGGTATTCCATGCGGAAGCGGCCTTTGACGACGAGGAAGAGTTCGTCTTCGTTGTCGTGATGGTGCCAGACGAATTCGCCCTTGAGCTTGTCGAACTTGAGGGCTTGTCCGTTCAGTTCGGCTCCGATGTAAGGCTTCCAGAACTCCGGGATCTGGGAGAATTTTTCGGCGATGTTCACTTTGCGCATGAGGAATGGGATTGCCGGGACGGGCCAAAGGTCGCAAAAGAATCATGGCCGTGTGCGTGGAGCGCCGGACACTTTCGTCTGGGGAGCTATCTCTACGACAATTTGTGCTGAAAGACGCTCGCTTCACTCCTCGGGGCGGACGTGACGTCCGCCCCTCCATCTAGATCTCTAGTGGGCCGGGGCGGGTTGCGGAGTTGCCGGCGCTGGGCTTTGGAAATTCACCTTGGGCACTTCGCGGGAGCCTTCGGACGCGGCGAAGTAAGCGTCATTTTTCTTGAAGCCGGCCCATCCGGCAAAGATATTGTTGGGGAATTGCTGGACGTAGGTGTTGTAGTCCTGGAGCGTGTCGTTGTAGCGCTTGCGTTCGACAGCGATGCGGTTCTCGGTGCCGGCGAGTTCGTCTTGCAGGCGGAGGAAGTTCTCGTTCGACTTCAGTTGTGGGTAATTCTCGACGAGGCTGAGCATTCTGAAGAGGGCTCCATCTAGCTGGCCGTTGGCGGCGATTTTATCTTGCGGCGTTCCTGCCGAGAGCAGCGCCGAGCGGGCTTTGGCGATGTCGCCGAAGACGGTCTGCTCCTGCTTCGCATAGCCCTTCACCGTCTCGACCAGGTTGGGGATCAGGTCGGCGCGGCGTTGCAGGACGATGTCGACCTGCGACCATGCGGCCTTCACGCTCTCATTCTTCGTGACGAGCGTGTTACGGACGCTGACGTATTGTCCGAAGAACACCATCCCGATGAGGCCAAATACAACGATTACCACGACTACGGCGATCAATGCCTTTGCTCATAACGTTCTCCTTGAATCGTATGACCCCGGACGCATTCGTCCGGGAGCATCTCGCTACGAAGGTTCGTTCCGAAAGCGCTCGCTTCGCTTCGCGGGACGGGCCCTTCGACTTGGCTCAGGGCGAACTGCGTCCGTCCCTACACGGACGGCGCTTCGTCGACTGCTGCCATTACTTTCTCGATCGCTCCAAGATATCTGGCGCAGAGATCTCGGACATTCAGTTTCTTGGGGTCCACTTTACGTTCGCGAACGTCGAGCACCTGCTGAATGGCGGACGAATCGAATGGCACACGCTTCGACAACTGCTCAACCGCATCACGGCGTCCCAATGACGGGTCGCCTCCCAGCACGATCAGCGACGTGGCGAAAAAGCGTGGCGAAGGATGGCACGGAATGCAGCAGGATGTCCCACAGGCGCGAATCCTTACCATCGGCGACAAGCACGTGCTGGCGCAGCAGAATGAGTTTTTCGCGCAGCTCGTATTCCACCTGGACGCGGTGCAGATGCGTGTCGATCTGCAGGCCCTGGAGCACGTCTTCTCCAACGAGGAGGCGGTGGTGCTGCACCATGTCGAGCAGTTCAATCGTGAAAACGTCAGTGGAACGTTGAAGTTCGTTTCGCGTCATGCAGAGCGGGGGCGGCAGCTTCTGCTTGTCCCACCACTTCACGACCGGCGCCAAAGCTTGTAGATGTTGGAACGAAGCTTCACGCAACACGCAGAACATATTGAGATCGGAGAGGCCGGGATGAAAATCTCCCGACACCGCCGAGCCGAACAGAATAATGGCTTCGAGGTTCGGTCCGGCCGCCTCTCGACAGCGCTTCACAAATTCCGCGACCTTGTCTTCAGGAACCATGTGCATCCTCAATTCCTACCAACTGCTGCTTGCTCCGCCGCCGCCCGAACTGCCCCCGCCGAATCCGCCGAAACCTCCGCTACCCCCACCTCCACCAAATCCTCCGAAACCACCGCCGCCACCCCATCCACCGCGCCCGCCGCCGAAGATACTAGAGAAAAGGATCCAGAAAAGGAGTGTGCGTAACGGTGTAACAAGGATGACCAGTATAACGACGATGATGAGAACGATTGCACCGATCGAGCTGCCGCCGTCGTGCTCGGGCTCCTGAACGGGCTGAACAGGCGCGCGCGGCTGGGCGTTCGTGAGTTGAACCCCGGCATCGGCAGCGATTACATCGGCGACCCGGCTTGTGACGAGCAGCAAGGCCTGGTTGTAGTCTCCGGCGCGCATCAGGGGGATGGCTTCGCGTTGGAAGCTTCCCGTCTTGCCATCGGGCAAAATCGGCTCAAGACCATAGCCGACTTCAATGCGCGCGCGGTGGTCCTTGATTGCATAGAGAATCAGGACGCCACGATCCGTGGACTTCGCGCCAATGCCCCATTGGTGAAAAAGGTCGACAGCGTAACTCTCGATGTCTGAGCCGTCGAGCGTGTTGATGGTGACCAGCGCAATCTGGGCGTGGGCTTTGTCGTCGATCTGGTGACAGAGGTCTTCGATCTGCGTTTTCGTGCTCTGGGAAAGAACTCCGGCGAAGTCGTTGACGTAGCCGGTGGGCTTCAGGTCTTTGACTGGCTCGGCCCACGCGGTGACGGCCAGCGACACGACGAGCAGCATGGCCAGACGAAGCTTCGCGCGCAGGGTCACAGCAAAATTGTACAGGAGTGGGTTCGGGTGGCCGGGACTTCCCGTGACGTTACGACCACAGATCGCGATAGGAACATTGCGATGTGCGAAAAGAAAAGCCGCCAGCTTTGCGCTGGCGGCTTCAAAACCTGCGGGCAGGAGTGCCCGCCCCACACGAACAAAATTAGTTCTCGTACAACAACACGCCTTCCGCCTTTTCTGAATCTACGGGCCGGTAGAAGAGCTTGTTGTCTTCCAGGAAGACCTCGATGAAGGCGGGGCGCGTGGTGATGGTACCCTGAATCAGCGCCTCGGACAACGGGTCTTCGATGTACTTCTGCAACGCACGACGCAATGGACGCGCTCCGTAACTGCGGTCGGTTAGAGTCTGGTTGAGAATCCACTTCTTGGCATCGTCGGCCACCGTCACCGTGATCGCCTTCTGCGCCAGGTTCTGGTTGAGCTGGTTGACCATGAGCTCCAAGATTTGGATCAGGTCGGTTTCGCTCAGAGCCATGAAGATGATGATTTCATCCAGACGGTTGAGGAATTCAGGATTGAAGGTGCGCTTGACCTCGTTCTTTACGAGCTCTTCAACTTTCTCGGCAATCGCGTCTTCTTTGGTCGAGGCGAAGCCGAGACCCTCGCGACGCTGCAAGTGCCGCGCGCCAATGTTCGAGGTCATGATGATGATCGTGTTCTTGAAGTCGACTGTGTTGCCGAGACCGTCGGTCAACTGACCATCTTCAAAAACCTGCAACAGAATGTTGAAGACATCCGGATGCGCCTTCTCGATTTCGTCGAGCAGGACCACGCTGTATGGAGCGCGCTTCACGCGCTCGGTGAGCTGTCCGCCTTCTTCGTAGCCAACGTATCCTGGAGGCGAGCCGATCAGCTTCGACACCGAATGCTTTTCCATGAACTCAGACATATCGAAGCGGACCAGAGCTTTCTCGGTGCCGAACATGAATTGCGCCAGGGTGCGGGCGACTTCGGTTTTGCCGACGCCGGTCGGTCCGAGGAACAGGAACGAGCCGATCGGCCGGTTCGGATTCTTCAGGCCAGCACGCGAACGGCGGATGGCGCGAGCCAGCGCGCTGATCGATTTGTCCTGCGAGATGATGCGCTTGTGCAGTTCTTCTTCGATGCGCAGCAGTTTCTGCGTCTCTTCTTCTTTGATCGAGGTAACGGGTACGCCGGTCCAGCGTGAGACGACGTCTTCGATGTCTTCGCGATTGACTACGCCCGTGGACGACTCGTCGAGATGATATTTTTCGCGCAGGGCGCGCAAGTTCTCGCGCTCCTTGCGTTCTTCATCCGAGTAGAAACGAGCCTTCTCGAATTCGTGATTCGCGATGGCGTTTTCCATGCGGTGCACGATGAACTTGATGCGCTTCTGGACTTCGGTAATCTCTTCGGGCAGCGAAGTCTGGCGCAGCTTTGACGCGCGCTCCGGCTTCGTCAACCAAGTCGATGGCCTTGTCCGGAAGGAAGCGGTCCGGAATGTAGCGGTTCGAATGCGAGACCGCGAAGTTGATCGCGTCGTCGGTGTAGGTGACGGCGTGGAACTTCTCGTAGCGATCCTTGATCCCGAAAAGGATCTTAATGGCATCGACCTCATTCGGAGGCGGAACCTTCACGGCCTGGAAGCGGCGTTCGAGCGAACGGTCTTTTTCGATCGACTTGCGATATTCACCCGGCGTGGTTGCGCCGATGCACTGAATTTCGCCGCGCGATAGAGCCGGCTTCAGAATGTTGGCCGCGTCGAGCGAACCCTCAGCCGAGCCTGCACCGACCAGCGTGTGCAGCTCGTCGATGAAGATGATGGAATTCTGATTCTCCATCAACTCCTTCATGATGGTCTTGAGGCGCTCTTCGAACTGGCCGCGATACTTGGTGCCGGCGACGATGAGCGAAAGGTCAAGAGCAAGGATGCGCTTGTCGGCCAGGAACGATGGAACTTCGCCGTCGGCGATGCGCTGTGCCAGCCCTTCGACGATGGCAGTTTTTCCAACGCCGGGCTCGCCGATTAGAACAGGATTATTTTTCGTGCGGCGGCAGAGAATCTGGATGACGCGATCGACTTCCGCCTCTCGTCCGACGAGAGGATCAAGCTGGCTGTCCATGGCAGCCTGAGTCAGGTCGCGCGAGAATTCCGCCAAGAGCGACGATTCTCGCTGGCGTTGCGGCGCAGCTTTTTCCTGCGTGCTGCGGGCAAGTTCTTCGCGGATCGTCGAAAGGCGTAGGCCGCGCTCGTGCAGGATCTCAGCGGCAAAGCACTTTTCTTCTCTCAGTAACCCCAATAGCAAGTGCTCAGTGCCGATATGCCGGTGCGATAACCGCTCCGCTTCCTCGGCCGCATAGGCTAGAACTCGCTTGCACTCGTTCGACAGCGGCAGATCGACCGAAGTCGAAACCTTTTCCCGGATCGTGGTATGTCCCTCGATCTGCTTGCGGATCGATTCGACCGACGCGTGGGAGCGCAGGAAACGATTGGTCAGGGCCTTGTCTTCACGCAGGAGCCCGAGAAGCAGATGCTCCGTCTCGATATAAGGAGACCCGAACTGGCTGGCTTCGTAGCGTGCGAAAAAGATGACGCGCCTGGCTTTCTCCGTATAGCGTTCAAACATAATACCCTTCCCCCTGACCTTCCCGGTCGAGAAGAACCTGTGCCTGCTCGACCCTAGCGAACCCGAACCTCTCGACCCAGAACCTTTGGAACAACCTTATTGTTACAATATCGTCACATTATGCAATCAAATGGCCGGGAACCCAAGTCCGGAAACCGGCGTTTAAAACCTTTGATCACGTTACCGAAGGAACCTAAACCTGCCCCCTTCGCGCACGTCCTGACATTTCCGTGCACTTTCTCTGACTAATCTTACCCCTTTCCTGCGCCAAATCCCTCATGCGGGCAGGGATTCCGGCGGAATCTCCTCCATGCAGCCGCGCTGCAACCTTAATACACGATGGCAGCGACGGGCGAATGACAAATTGTGCGTAGCAATGAGGGAGGTGAGTTGGTGCTCGCGATGTAATCGCGCAATCAATGCAAAAACCGCTTCCGCCGTCTGTCCGTCCAGGTCTCCCGTAGGCTCATCCGCCAGCAACACCTTAGGTCCCGTGATGAGCGCACGGGCCAGAGCCACCCGCTGCTGCTCACCGCCGGAAAGTTCCCCTGAGCGATGATGCGCGCGTTGCTCCAGTCCGACCTCACGCAACCAGCGTAAAGCTTCAGGCTCGACTTGTTGCCATGTCTGCCCTCGCAGCAGCAGTGGCATGGCAACATTCTCCGCAGCCGTAAACTCCGGCAGCAGATAATGAAACTGCCACACGAAGCCGGTTTCGCGATTGCGAAAGTTCGCGGCTTCGTCGTGCGATAGGGAATTCAATCGCAAGTGGGCGCAGTATACGTCACCTGCGGAAGCACGATCAAGAGCGCTCAGGATGTGCAACAAGGTACTCTTCCCTGCGCCGGATTCGCCCACAATGGCAAGCATTTCTCCCCGCCTCACTTCAAACGACAGATTCTCAAAGAGCACGAGATCCGACTCGCCGGATCGGAAAACCTTCTTCAGACCTTCGACCCGAAGCATCGATTCTTGTTCCGTTAGATGCAATGCATGTGCCTTTCGTTCCAAATGGCGTTTGCCGCTCGGGTTTGCCGGATCAAAACCTACTGTGCGGCCCGTATCTGCCCACAGTTAGATTAGTGCTTGCGACGGGTAAAGCGTTTCGGGAGTCTCGTCTTCCAAAATTCATCGATCTAGAAAACTGTATAACTATCCTGAAATCTGTCATGTGATCGAGGTCACGGGTGCATTTTGGGGGCGGTCGAAGCCTCTTGCGCACCCCAGACCTATCCTGCCTTGTTGCGTTCGCCGTATCCGTGTGAATCGGGTGCAAATCCGCGGCGAAAAGGTTTTCACTCATAGCGCAAAGCCTCAGCTGGAAGAATGCGGGCTGCCGACCAGCTTGGATAGAGCGTTGCCACGAACGAGACTCCGATAGCAACCAGTGCGACGCTGATGCCGTCCAGCAGGCGCGGGGCGAACGGCACGTAATCGATCGAATAGACCTCGGGCGAGAGCGAGATGATGTGGTAATGACCACCGAAGTAGGAGATGGCGTAGCCCAGCACGAGTCCGATCGCGGTGCCGACCACGCCGATCAGGACGCCTTGCGCAATAAAGAGGTTGCGGACCTGCGCGCGGCGCGTGCCCATTGACATGAGCACTGCGATGTCTTTGGTCTTTTCCATGACCATCATGATCAGCGAAATCAGGATGTTGAGCGCGGCCACAAAGACGATGAGTCCGATGGTAATGAAGGTGACGAGTCGCTCCGTTTTGAGCGCTTTGAACAGAGCGCTATTCTGCCGGAGCATGTTCACCGCCATGTAGCCTTTGCCTGCAGCGTCTTCAATCTCGCGCGAAACTTCGTCCGCTCTGTCGAGATCGTCCACCTTGAATTCCAGCACGGAGATCAGGTCGCCCAACCCGAACAGCCGTTGCGCATCGGAAAGGCGAGTGAACGCCCATGTGGAGTCGTAGTCGAAGAATCCGGAGTTGAAAATGCCGACCACGCGGAAGCGATTGTACTTGGGAACCATGCCGAAAGGAGTGAGCTCTCCCTGCGGGCTGGTGACGAGCACGGGATCTCCAACGCGCGCGCCGAGGCTGTCGGCCATGTCTTTGCCGAGGACGATTGGAGGCATGGAGGCCACGCGCTGTTCGACGCCGGAGAGCGAGTCGGAAGATTGTGGAGCGGCGGACGCCCCGTCCGCCGTCGCCGGAGGCAATGGGAGTGAAGGTGAGGTCGCGGAGGGCGCTGCTGTCGCAGGTGGTTGTTCGTCCAGTGGCGCAGCCGATCCTTCCTTCACGGAATTCAGCAAATCGCCGACCCGGCGCTCGTATCGAGGAATCATCCCCTTGAGCACCGCGCCGCGGGCACGCGGTCCACTCGAGATGAGCACCTGCTCGAAGATCGCCGGAGCGGCGGCCACGACGTGGGGCTGCTTCGATAGCCGATCCATGAGGGCGGGCCAGTCTTTGATGCCGTCGTCGGCGATGCGCTGCAGGCTGATGTGAGACGTCGAGCCCAAGAGCCGCTGCTGAAGATCACGGCGAAAACCGTTGTTGATTGCGAGCGCGATGACGAGCGAAGCGACGCCTGCGGCGACTCCGGCGACAGAGATGCCGGTGATGATGCCGATGAACGCCTGCCGGCGTTTGGCACGCAGGTAGCGGCTCGCGATAAAGAATTCGAAGCGCATGGAAGAGCTGTCAGCCGTCAGCTATCAGCTTTCAGCCATGACTAGGGATTATACGGTGCCGGTAGCAGTGAACGTTCACGTCGCAGGGAAGCGAAACGAACGAAGGACTGCGAGCAGTTATCACACTTTGGGAGCCACGTAGACGAAGAAGTAAATGCCTAGGAGCGTGATAACGGCCAGGACCGATCCAGTTGCGGTGAATAGCCGCCATACTCTCGGCCATTCTTCTTCAAACTTTGACGTGGCGACATAAAAGACTACCCATGAAAGCACGACCACAATCAGCAATGTCAGCGACAAAGGTGCCGCTGCTCCTCCCTGCGAAAGCTCCCGCCTGTACTCCTCAACGCCTGCTAGAAGAAATCCGCCGATGATTCCAAACCAACTGATCCACAAAATTCCCAACAACACTTCCCCGACTGCGGCGAGTCCTCTCTGGATGTCGTTCATGTGGCTTTCGGAAACAGGCCCGGCGCGACTGGATGATCACTTTAAAGAGAACGTACCTCAACATCCACCTTGCGACGAATTGTCGGTGTTGGAAAGCCGCTATCCGTTAGCCACTCAGTCTCGGCAGGACTGCGGGCACGCGCTCGCGATACGCCGTGTACTCCTCCCCGAAACGCTGTTCCAATTCCGCGTCCTCCATGCGGATCATCACGAAGCCGGTGGCGATTGCGAACGCGGTCAGGAAGCAACACACGAGCAATCCTGTCCCGAGGCTCCAGGCCAGCATTTCGCAGAGATGCCCGAGATATACGGGATGGCGCACTCTCGCGCGAATGCCGGTTGTGATCAGGCGCTCGTCGCGATGTCCGGTGCGGACTTCGGGGAGGCCGCCTAGTTGAGCCCAGCTGAAGTGCGCACCGGAGCGTGAATAGATGAAGAAGCCGGCGGCGAATAACAGCGCGGCGGGAATCCAAGTCCAATTTGTCGAATAAAGGGCAACGCCGCGCCACGGACCCGTGAGCGCGCCGATCCCGATCCACATGACGATCCAGGCCGGGACTAGCACGCGAAACGGGGAGTGCTCTTTCTTGCGCCACACGTGTGCGCGCGGGTGCACCATCAGCCAGAACAATGGGATGGTCGAATAGATGACGCAAACCAGCCATCCCAGGGTTCGGAGGAGATGCATGAGGGGATTTTACAGGGCGGGGATGAAGCATCGGAGTCGCAGAGAAAGATGTCATCAGGGAATGACATCCGTTGTTGGTGCGTGGTTGCGACTTCCGATGTCTCCCTGCGCTCGCTTTGCTTGGCGGGCGGACGAATGCGTCCGCCGATCCACGGTTTGCGTTGAAGACACCGCAGACCTATACCTTTGGTTTTCGCTTCGCGACTACACGCTCTACCCGATTCCCCTGTGCGGGGCGATAATGTAAAAATGGCGCGTGCTTTCCTGAATGACAATTGGCTTCCGAAGTCTGTCCTCTGTTTTCGCGACTACAACTCCCGCAAATTTCTCCTCGATGTAATCGCCGGCGTCACGGTGGGACTGGTCGCCCTGCCGCTGGCGATGGCCTTCTCGATCGCTTCGGGCCTGACTCCGCAGGCGGGGATTTATTGCGCGATCGTCACAGGATTCCTGATCTCGGCTCTGGGCGGATCGAAGACGCAGATCGGCGGGCCGACTGGCGCGTTCGTCGTTGTAGTCGCGGGAATCGTCGCCGTGCATGGCATTGATGGCCTGTTCATGTGCACCGTGATGGCGGGCGTGCTGCTCGTAATCATGGGCGTCACCGGACTCGGCACGGGGGTGAAATTCATTCCCCGCCCGGTCGTAATTGGATTTACCAACGGGATTGCGGTGCTCATCGCGAGCACTCAGATCAAAGATTTCTTCGGGCTGAGTCTGGACAAAGTTCCCGGCGTCTTTTGGCTGCGGGTGGAGGCGCTGGCGCGGAACTTTCACACCTGGTCGTTCGAAGCCACCGCACTCGCTGTGGTCACACTTCTCACGCTGATCATCTGCCGTGCGGTCTCGCCGCGAATTCCGGGGCCGATTGTTGCGCTGCTGCTTTCGACTTGCGCCGTCTATTTCTTCAGGCTGCCGGTGGAAACCATTGGCACTAAGTTCGGCGGAATCCCGAGCGGGCTGCCGCATCTGCAAATTCCGCACTTTCGAACTGATTTGATCCATGGACTGCTGGGGCCAGCCTTCACCGTGGCCATGCTGGGCGCGATCGAGTCGCTTATGTCAGCGGTCGTATCGGATCGCATGAGCAATGACCGTCACAATCCTAACGTCGAGTTGATCGGGCAAGGTGTGGCAAATATTTTTTCGCCGATGTTTGGCGGACTGCCCGCCACGGGAGCGATCGCGCGCACGGCGACGAATATCCGCGCGGGCGCGCAGTCGCCGGTGGCCGGGATGATTCACGCGCTGACGCTGCTCTGCATTTTGCTGTTCGCGGCGCCGCTGGTGAGCTATGTACCGATGGCGGCGCTGGCGGGAATTCTGATGATCGTCTCCTACAACATGGGCGAGTGGCGCGAGATTCCGCAACTGCTCAAGTTGACGAAGACCGACATCAGCATCTGGCTGGTGACGTTCGCATTGACGGTGTTTGCCGATCTCACCGTGGCCGTTGAAGCGGGGATGATTCTGGCGGCGCTGTTGTTCATCAGCCGCGTCGCGTCGACGACGACCGTTTCGCAGGTGACCGACGATTACGTCGAAGACGGCCGCGTCCACATTCTGCAGGATAAGGACATTCCCTATTACGCAACCATCTTCCGCATTCACGGGCCGTTTCTGTTCGGGGCGACGGACAAGATCTCCGTGGTGACGGAGGAACTGCACACGCTGCCGCCAGTGGTGATTTTGCGCCTGCGAAATATGACCGCACTGGATGCGACGGGGATGTTCGCCATTGAAGAAATCGCCAAGCAACTGCACGCGAGCAGGCGCACGCTGATTCTCTGCGGAGCGCGTGAGCAGCCATCACAATTAATTCATCAGGCGGAGTTCGCGGAGGTCATTGGCGAAGAGAATATCTGCGACAACGTGCAGGATGCCCTGCGACGCGCCGAGGAAGTCTACGAGGGGCTCGAGGCGAAATTTGTAGGTAGCAAGACCTAGCACTTCGCTCGACAGTGAGTCCCCATTTTGCTTCGTGCGCTCCGTGCGTTGATAGGGATCCTTCGACTTCGGGACTGGCCCGCTTCGCGGTCTAGTCCCTTCGCTCAGGATGACATTGCTAATTATTTCAGTTTCACGAAGAGAAGCACGAAGATCGCCCAGACCCCGACGGTCAGGGGAAACTGCACGACCGAAGCATCTCGCAGCGCGCCTCCTCGGGGCAGCGCAAACGTCAGCAGCATCATGGCGAGCGCGGTAAGTACTCCGACAAGCAATTTGGCTTTTGAGTTCATGCGTGTTCGACCTCGCTTTTCTGGCCCGGCGGGCCGCACGACTGATCCGAGCGAATCGCGACCTCGGAAATGGCAGCGATTGTACACCCATTTGCTCGTCGACACCGTAGTGATGGTCACGTGCCCTTGATGTAGACTTCTGGCTGTTATGGAAGCTGATCGAGGAGACTTGGATGAAATTCCTACCGGTTGTATTGCCATGCGTCGTGGGGATATTGGCTATGACTGTCTCGTTTGACGCTGCCGGCGCCTCCAGTGGTGCCGTCCTGCTGATTGCTAACAAGGGTGAGCAAACGCTGGGCATTGTCGATCCGAAGGCCGGGCAGCAAGTCGCGACGATCGCGGAAGGCGGGATAACCGGACACGAAGTGATCGCCTCTCCCGACGGCCGCACCGCATACGTGCCGATCTACGGCAACTCCGGCGTCGGCAAGCCCGGCACCGACGGACGTAACATCGACGTGATCGACATCGCGTCCCGCAAGGTGATTGGCAACATCGAATTCGACCACGGTGTCCGCCCGCACTGCGCGCTGTTTGGACCGAAAGACGGACTGCTATACGTCACCACGGAGATCGACAGCGCGATCAGCGTCATCGATCCGCACACGCTGAAGATTGTCGGGACGATTCCTACGGGGCAGAAAGAATCGCACATGCTGGCGATCGCGCCCGACGGAAAGCACGGCTACACGGCCAATGTTGGCCCAGGAACGGTTTCGGTTCTCGATATGCAGGATCGCAAGACGGTTACGGTGATTCCAGTGTCAGGACAGGTGCAGCGCATCGCGGTCTCAGTTGACGGAAAGCTGGCATTCACCTCCGATCAGACCAAGCCACAGATGGCGGTCATTGATACATCCACCAATAAGATCAAGGTGTGGATTCCCCTGCCGGGCTTGGGTTACGGAGCGGCAGCGACGCCGGATGGGAAGTGGCTTGTCGTCGCAATGCCTCCGGCGAACAAAGTCGCAGTGGTGGATCTCAGTACGTTGAAGGTTGCGCACGTGATCGATGTTCCCGCCGCGCCGCAGGAGTCTCTCGTGCGTCCCGATGGCAAAATCGCTTACGTCTCGTGCGACGCGAGCCACAAGATTGCGGCGATCCGCACCTCCGACTGGACGGTCGAGAAGTTGATCGACGTGGGTAAGGGAGCGGACGGACTGGCCTGGGCCGGGAAATAGCCTGCGTAACGCAAAGCGCTAACGTCTCAAATAAGAAGTAGCGGGCTCGCTCCCTGGCCCCTCCCGCTCTGAGTTCAGGTCCGGGTAAATCACCGGCCAACGCAGCGGTACGGCTCTGCAATTCCACACCTTCCATTCAGCGTGATTAGGGTCACAGACCAAACGCCCGATCCGGGGCATGGTTGGACTCTAGGTCTGAAGCACGATGGAACCAGCCTACAGAGTCAGCCGAAGAAGATTCCTGCAAGCAGCTGTGGCCGCCGCGGCAGCGGCCGGAACCGGTCTAGCCTGCGGCGGCGTTAGAAATCCGTGGCGATTTCTGACCGTGGATGAAGCTCGAACGCTGGCTGCAATCTGCGACCAGATCATCCCTCCCGACGAACATCCAGGAGCAGCCTGGGCCGGCGTCGTGAGCTATATCGACCGTCAACTCTGCGGACCGCTCCAACATCTGCGAAATAACTACCGGCAAGGACTCGCCTGCGTGGACAAGAGCAGCCGCGCGCTCTACGGTGCGAGCTTCGCCACGGCGGCGGAGGCAAAGCAGATCGAACTGCTGACCATGATGGAGCAGGGGAGCGCACCGAGCGAAGTGTGGAAACAGAATTCTTCCGCGGAATTTTTCAGCATGCTGGTCGATCACACAATGCAGGGCTTCTACGGCGACCCTCGCCATGGCGGCAACCGCGAGGGAGCAAGTTGGAAGATGCTTGGCGTGCCGTATCCGCCGATTCGCGGGCGGCTTCACTATGACGTCCGCAAGCGATAAGCAAGTGCCGAGCTCGCAGGTTTCAAGGTCCAGTTGATGGCACTCAAACACGTCAACGCGGTGGTGGTCGGTGCTGGCGCAGGCGGCGGCATCGTCGCGAAGGGGCTTGCCACAGCTGGCCTCGGCGTTGTGCTGTTGGAGCGAGGGAAATGGTATACCGCTTTCGATTGTCGCAAAGATGACTTGCGCAATCAGCGCACCCCGGCATTGGGCAATGCATTCGGGCCCGACGAAGAGCGCAACCCGCGATTGTTCGTCGATGGGCAAGGCCGGGAACGCCTGATGAAACCGAGCGATGGTGGCTACAACAATAATGCCGCTTGCGTGGGAGGCGGCACTGCGAGTTACGGTGCCATGGCCTGGCGCTACATGGAAAAAGATTTTCGCATGCGCTCAACGTATGGAACGGTTGAGGGCAGCACTCTCGAAGACTGGCCGATCAGCTATGCGGATCTTGAGCCTTACTACGAAAAAGCAGAATGGGAAATCGGCGTATCGGGCGACGATTCGAACAACATCTATCGCTCGCCGAGACGGCGTCCGCTGCCGATGCCGCCCCTCTCGCCAAATCGTGAATACGAAATCCTGAAACCGGCGGCGCAGCGGCTTGGGCTTCATCCCTTCGACATTCCCATGCTTCGCAATTCCGTTCCCTACAACGGGCGTGCGGCATGTATGCGGTGCCGCTGGTGCGTGGGGTTTGCGTGCGAAGTGGACGCGAAGAATGGCACGCAGAACACGGTCATCCCCGCGGCTCTGGCCACGGGGAATTGCGAACTGCGCAGCGAATGCATCGTCAAAGAGATTCTAACGAATGCGCAAGGCCGAGTCACGGGCGTCGCTTATTTCGATTCCGAGTCACGACTGCAGGAGCAGACAGCGGACGTGGTCGTGGTTTCGGGTTCAGCCAACGAATCGGCGCGCCTGCTGCTGAATTCGAAGAGCCGATTATTTCCGAACGGCCTGGGCAATCGCTACGACTGGGTCGGAAGAAATCTTCAAGGTCACGCGTACACAGGCGCCACGGGATTGTTCGATTTCGAAACTTACGACGACTTGGGCCCGGGCGCGTCTATCGCTATCTGCGATTTCAATCATGGCAATAAGGGACTGATTGGCGGCGGCATGTTGGCCAACGAGTTCATCCGCCTTCCCTACCAGTTTGTGGGTCGGCGCGGGCCGGGAGTGCCGAAGTGGGGACGAGCGCACAAACAGTTCATGCGGCAGTGGTACCGGCGCAGCGTCATGGTGATGGGACCGGTGCAGGAGATGCCAGTCTTCGAGTCGAGAGTGCAGGTCGATCCGAAAGTCAGAGACTACTGGGGAATTCCCGTGGCTCGGCTCTCCGGACATCGTCATCCCAATGACCACGTGGTGGCGCAGTTCCTGGCTTCGAAGGCCGAAGCGTGGCTGAAAGAGGCCGGCGCGACTACCACTTGGACCTCCTTGCCTGATGCGGGTCTGAGCGGGGGCCAGCATCAGGCAGGCACCTGCCGCATGGGAGACGATCCGAAGACATCCGTTGTCGACAAATATTGCCGCGTACATGACGTCGAGAATCTGTTTGTCGTGGACGGCAGCGTACACGTCACCAATGGCGGCTTCAATCCCGCGTTGACCATCATGGCGATCGCCTACTACGCCTCCGACAATTTAGTGAAATCGTGGAAAGGCACTCATGCCTCGTCTTAGCGTGACCACTCGATGACCGCTGAGCGCAAGGCTTGGTATCGCCGGTCGTACTTCGGCATGAACGTCGGCATGACCATCGTGCTGGCTGTGTTCCTCGTGCTGATCCTGCCGGGCGCCAGCGTTTACTATCGCTACTCGGGCGGGAGATCGTGCGCGCGGTGTCATGAAATCTGGCAACCGTACACCGACTGGCACACTTCCACTCACCGCAACGTGCCGTGCTCCGATTGCCACGGGGATGTTTTCACTCTCGATTTAGGATTTCATCTGAAGAACATTCATCGCCTCGTTTCTCATCTGCGCGGTGAGATACCCGAGCAAGTCAGGCTCAAGAATGACGATGTGCTGCGGATGGGAAAACGGTGTCAGAAGTGCCATCAGCAAGAGTATGCGGACTGGGCAGCCGGACCCCACGCCGCTACCTACAAAGAAATCTTCCTCGACGACGGCCACAATCACCGCGAGCACTTGATGGACGATTGCCTGCGCTGCCACGCCATGCACTTCAATGGCGGCATTCGCGATCTCGTGGCACCGCTCGACACGAAAGGCCCTTGGAAATTACGAGACTCGAAGCTTACGGAACAGCCCGCCATTCCTTGTCTGGCTTGTCATCAGATGCACCACGAGGGAGCGCCTCTAATGCGCCCGACGGTGAAGCCACCTAACCCCGGCCCAAGCCAGGAACTCTTTCCACCGTCTCTGGCGCTGTTCGACCGGAGGGAATTGGATTACATATCTCTCGGACGTCTGCCTCTCCCTGCGATGCACGACGGTGAAAGGAATATCAAGATCAGCCCAGACATCCGCCAGGCACTTTGCTATCAATGCCACGCGCCGCTGGCCACGATGGAGGTTGGCTCCGGCGACGATCGCACGACGATGGGCGTTCATGAAGGATTGAGCTGTTTCGCTTGCCACCAGGGACACGGCCAGAGCACGCGAGCGTCCTGCACGACCTGCCACCCGCAGCTCTCCAACTGCGGCCTCAACGTAGAAACGATGGACACGACATTCAAGTCGTCCAAGAGCCCGCACAACATTCACTTCGTCAAATGCATCGATTGCCATACGAAAGGTGTCCCTAAAAAGAAACTGCAAGCCGTCGCTGTACGCCAATAGAAGCGTCGCCCGCCCGTCTCATCTTCAACCGTGCTGCAAGTTCGGAAATGGTGCATGTAAAATCCGTCTAGGCGTTTAACATAGAGTGCCGGGTTGCTCGCGAAGTCGGCGGGTGGTCAGCCTCAAAGCGGGCGCGTAGCTCAAACGGATAGAGCATCGGATTTCTAATCCGAGGGTTGCAGGTTCAATTCCTGCCGCGCCTACCATACCCCCCAAAAGCGGCCTTTTTTCCTGGGTGCCGCCCGCGCAAAAAAAACGGCCCACCTGTGCTCTGACGACAGCCTAAGGGGCGCCCCGACATCTGCACCTGTTTCTTTCGACCTTGCAGGCGTGGTAGCCTTATCAGAATCAGGGCGTGCGGCGGACTGGGGACTTGAAGTCGCCCTGCCTCTGTAAACTTTTGCAATGGCGCTCGACCCAAAACCTACACGGGCACCTCTAACTCCCTCATCTGCAAGGACTTCCCCTGCATCTCCGAATGGCCTGGAGGCGCAACTTCCGGGCGGCGCCGGGGTTGATATCAGTGTGAGCACTGCTGCACTGGACCGGGGCATGCTGATGGCGGCCAACACGCCGCCAGCGTCCGCTTCTTTGTCGGCCGCAGGAGGCGAAGAAACGTCAGACGCACAGGTCATGCTGCGAGTAAAGGCGGGTGATCAGACGGCGTTCGATTATCTGGTGCAGAAGTACCGGCGTCCGCTGGTGAGTTTTATGTATCGCATGGCACGCAATGCGGCCGCGGCGGAGGACTTAGCGCAGGAAGTTTTCTTGCGCGTGTATCGGTCACGGGCGAATTACGAAGCCAGCGCGAAGTTTACGACGTGGCTGTATCGCATTGCGACCAACCTCGCGGTGAACCATGCGCGAGATACGCGACACGAGCGGCCCGAGGTGACGGTCAGCCTCGACGAGCCGAACGAGGATACGGGCGCGACGCTGGAGTTGCCCGACGCGAACTTGACCGTCGAGCAGGCCATGGTGCGCCGCGAACGCATGCTGGCGATTCGCAGCAAGGTAGAGGCGCTGCCTGAGCAACAGAGAATGGCCGTCATCATGCACAAATACCAGCAGATGGACTACAAGCAGATTGCCGAGGTTCTGAAGAAGAGCGAGTCGGCCACCAAGTCGCTGCTCTTCCGGGCGTATGAGACTTTGCGGGAACAGTTAAAAGAATACATATAGCAACACTGGATTGGCTGTAATTGAGTGACGAGACACTGGCGAACTGATTTAAGGGGAATGGTTATGACTTGCGATGAAATTCGCGAACGGATGCCCGATGTGGCGGCTGGATTCAGCCAGCCCACAGCGGACGAGGGCAAGCATCTGGAAACCTGCACGACTTGTGCGGATCAACTGAAAGAGATGCGCGCGACCATGGCGCTGCTCGACGAATGGCAGGTGCCGGAACCTTCGCCATACTTCGACATGCGCCTGCAGGCGCGTCTGCGCGAAGAGATGGCCAAGCCGCAGGCAGGCTGGCTGCAATGGTTCCGGCGCCCGGTATTGGCGGCAGCGCTGACCGTGGCGCTGGGAGTGGGCGTAGGCTTGTTCTTCATGCAGGGCAGAACGGATAATCCAGGACCGCAGGCGGTGGTTGAGGGTCCCGGCACGGCGGTGAGCGACTTGCAGACGCTGGACAAGAATCACGATCTTTATTCTGATTTCGAGGTTCTGGACGATCTGACTGTGCAGCAGGATGTCGCCGCAAACCAGTAGCGTTTCACCATCAAGGCGGAAGGCTTGTAGGACAGGCGACGGTCAATGACTGTGCGCTTGAATGAAAGGCAGCGGAAAGTGATCCGGGGGAAATACAGGACGGGATGGCTGGCAGTCGCCGGTCTGGCGATGGCGGTCGCTCTTCCTTTATCCTCGGCAGCGTTCGTCGGCCCGTTCCATCCTGCATGGCAGAGACGTCAGGCACGGGCGTATCAGGCGCGTCCGGGAAAAATACCCAGGGCGCAGATGCGCGCGCGGCCCGGCGGTCATGCGGGAGACTGGCTGCGACGCTATAAAGACCTGCCTCCAGCTGAACAGGAACGGGCACTGCAGAATGATCCCGGATTCCGGCGGCTACCTCCGGCGCAGCAGCAACGGTACCTCCAGCGCTTGCGGCATTTCTCGAACCTGCCTCCACAGCAGCAATTGCGGATGCTGAACCGCATGGAAACCTGGGAGCACTTGACTCCTGAACAGAAGCAGCAAGCGCTCCGAGTATTTTCACAAATGCGCGCGCTGCCTCCCGATCGTCAGCGAATGGTGAATACGGCGATACGCGATCTGCGGGCCATGCCTCCGGCACAGCGCGAAAATGTCATCGACTCACCGCGGTTCAGAAGCATGTTCTCAGATCAGGAGCGTGACATGATGCGTGGCATTACGCGTCTGCCCCTCGCGCCAGCGGAAAACGGCGAAGCGCCGTAGCAGTTCTCAGTTCATCAACGCCTGCATCCTGCGGATCGACAATGACATCTGGCGGATTTCTTCGGCGTCGGAGGCGTTGGGCGCCATCTTCAGATACTCTTCGAGATCCTCGGCTGCGAGGCCGTGCAAGCTCATGCTGTAACGCAGAAGGGCGCGCTGCTTCACGTCTTCCGCTGACCGCGGATAGATCATCAGAATGAGGTCGGCGATCAGCAGCGCCTTGCGAAAGTTGCGCGTCGAAAGATAAACCGTCTTCAGGTTGTTGAGCATCCGCGTCAGGATTTGCCGGCGGCTGATGGGATGAAGAAATTCCGGGCGCAGCTGCATTTCGCCCGAGTAGATTTCGTCGAGGCGGCTCTGGCAATCCTTCCGGCTGAGAATGTCGCCACGGTTGAAGCAGTCAATCAGCGTCTCACGCCCATCATGGCCGTAATGCTTGAGCAGGAAATGCCCGGGCATGCCGACGCCGGATAGCGGAAATCCCACGCGACGCGCGATCTCCATATAGACGATCGCAAGCGTGATTGGAATCCCCAGGCCGCGCTCGAGCACGTCATTCAGGAAGGAATTTCGCGGATCGTAATAGTCCTCGCGATTGCCCCGCAGCTTCACCTCTTCAAACAAAACTTGATTGAGAGCGGCAAGAGCGCGCTCAGGATGAAGGTCGGGAACCAGAGCAGCCACGCGGCGCGCCAGTTCTTCGATCCGCGCGGCATAAGCCTCGATATCGAGACTGGGATACTCCGTGCGGGCGATGACCAGCGCGGCGCGGATCAGGTCAATCTTCTCGTCTTCAACGTCCGGGCCTACGAAGACGGAAAATGTCTGAATCAGTTCTGGCGCCGCAGTGTAATGCACAAGCCAATGCTAACAAAGAGGCGTGGGCCGGAAATTGGCCCGGATGTGCCATGGAATGGCACTTCCGCCCGGCCCATTGATCAACGATCAAAGCCGCGTTTACCGGTAAACATCTTTTCGATTTCCGACGCGCACCACCAGCACTCGCAGCGTCGCGTCACGCAACTCGCAGATGATGCGGTACTCACCGACCCGGTACCGCCAAAAGGCTCCGAGCGGTCCGCGCAACCGCTTTCCCACGCTGCGGGCATCCTCTAAGGGTGCGATGCGCTGGTCCATGTAATCGAGAATACGCCGCGCCGACGGTTTATCGAGCTTCCGGAGTTGGTTGCGGGCAACGTCGGAGTACTCAATTGTCCAAGCCAAGCTCTTGTCTCACTTCCTGCGCGGTGAAAGTGCGACCCTGCCCCTTGCGTAGGCGTTCCACTACGTCTGCCGCGAGGTAGTAGTCCTCAATCTCATCGATGTGGTTGAGAATCATCTCGCGGATATAAAAGGCCTTCGTACGCCCGGTCTTTTCCGCGATCGCTTCAAGGCGACGCTCAATGTCCTCGGGAAGGCGAACGGAAGTTGGCATAGTGTAGGGCCCTCGAATACATATATTACTTGTATTCATTGTATCACACATGAGCGCCGATCACTTCCGCAGCATGTTCCGCGCAATGAAGAACACATTCGCCGGGCGCTCGCCCAGTCGGCGCATGAAATACGGATACCACTCGGAGCCGAACGGAATGTAGACACGCATGCGCCAGCCGTCGCGCACCAGGCTCTGTTGCAAGTCGCGCCGGATGCCGTAGAGCATTTGGAACTCAAAGGAATCGCGCGCGATCTTTTCCTGCGTTGCAAAGGCCTGCGCTGCGCGGATGATTTTCTCGTCATGCGTCGCCAGACCGTGATAGACGCTGCTTTTCATCAGGATCTTCATCAGCTTGATGTAGTTCGCATCCACGTCCGCTTTGTCCTCGAACGCGATGCTGGCCGGTTCTTTGTACGCGCCTTTGCACAAGCGGATGCGAATGCCCTCAGCCAGAAGCTTTTCGACATCGCGCTCGGAGCGCTTCAGATAGGCCTGAATCACCGTGCCCACGCTATTTTGGTTTCCCGGCATGTGGTGCAGTTCATGAACGAAATCGAACGTGCGCTGCGTGTAAGGAGAGCCTTCCATATCGACTCGCACGAAGCCGGGAGGATTCATTGCGGCCGCTCGCGCAACGAGGCCGCTGACAATTTCGCGCGCCAGCGATTCGTCCACGTCCAGACCCATGTGAGTGAGCTTCAAGCTGATGTTGGCGATGAGTTGGTTGGCCGCGATCGCGTCGAGGATCTGCTGGTAGAGCTGTCCGCTGTGGCGAGCCTCGTCCGGATTGGTGACGTTCTCGCCGAGGTTGTCGATGCTCACGCTCATGCCAGCGCGGTTCACAGCCTGCGTAACGCGCACCGCATCGGCGATTTCGGTGCCGGCCACAAAGCGGCCCGACACACGCCGTCCGATGGCGGAACGCTCGGCAAAACTGCGCAGAGAACGATTCTCAGAAAGATTGACGAAGAAAGCTCTTAGCATGAAGTACCCGCCAACCCCGGAAGAGAAATGTCCGGGAAGATAGAAAGAAGGGTGCAGCGCACCTGCTGGAAGATCACAGAATTTTGTATCACAAATGGGGCGGGAAGCTGCTAGGACTCCGGTCACAATCACGGAGAAAGCGCGCATGCGTGCCTATTCGGGAGAGAGATTGCAATGAACTTCCCAGCTTATTCGGGATCGAATTTGATTTCGATCAGCTCTTTGGTCTCGTGAGAGGCGGGCTCGAACTTCCAGTGACCCACGGCTGTCGCCGCACTTTGCGCGAGCATCGGGTGACCACCCTTCACCGCAACCGACTTAACGGTGCCGTTGGGCGATACAACAGCTTCTATTTTCGCCACGCCATGAATATTCATCGAGCGGGCAATCGTTGGATAGATCGGGGCTGTCTTGATCAAGATTTTCCGCGTACCAGCGGAGTCTTGAGCCAGAGAAAGAAGGGACGCACACATCAGGGTTGCCGCAAGGGGCAGCATCCAGGCTGCGCCTTGTCGCATCGGCGTATTCATATTAGGCGGATTCTAAGGGCACTCTCATCCACGCGCCGAATGACGAAGGTAATGGCGCACCAGCCAGGAGTTCACCGGCTCCGGTCACTTGGAAGACGTCACTTCCCGTGCTCTTCGAGGAATTTCTCGACTTCGATCGCCGCCATGCAGCCGGTGCCCGCCGCGGTGATCGCCTGCCGATAGCGGCGGTCCTGTACATCGCCGCAGGCGTAGACGCCGTGAACGCGGGTAAATACGTGGTTGTGAGTTTTGAGATAGCCATCAGCGTCAGTGTCGAGCTGGCCTTCGAACATCTTCGCGTTAGGCACGTGTCCAATGCCGAGAAACAGCGCGTTGGTCGGGAAATCCCAGACCGTGCCCGTCTTCACATTCCGGAGTTTGAGGCCGGTGACCTCCTTGTGATTGATGTCGTAGACATCTTCCACAACGGTGTCGAGCAGAAAGTGAATTTTCTCATGTTTCTGCGCGCGCTCCAGCATGATCTTCGAAGCGCGGAAGAAATCGCGGCGGTGAATGATTGTGACTTTGGTCGCGAAACGAGTCAGGAAGAGCGCTTCCTCCATGGCAGAGTCTCCACCGCCGACCACAACGATTTCTTTGCCGGAAAAGAAGAATCCATCACACGTCGCGCACGAAGACACGCCGTGGCCGATGAGCTGTTGCTCGTGCGGCAAGCCCAGCCAGCGCGCCGACGCGCCGCTGGCGATGATCAGAGTCTGAGCGTGAACCTGATGAACCCCCAAATGGAGCAGGAACGGCCGTTTGCTTAGATCGGCGCTGGTGAGATGCGCCATGCGGTATTCGGCCCCGAAGCGCTCGGCCTGCTTGCGCATGTTCTCGACCAGTTGCGGACCCAGGATGCCTTCAGGGAATCCCGGAAAATTTTCGACGAGCGTAGTCATCGAGAGCTGTCCACCCGGCTCGTGTCCTTCGACGACGAGCGGCTTCAGGTTGGCGCGGGCTGTGTAGAGAGCTGCAGTGTGTCCGGAGCATCCGGACCCGATGATGACTACGTTACGAGTTTCGCTCATGGATTCGTCTGTAGTTGTTGATTAGATGGCTGCGGTCCGATTTTGATGCAAGCGCTCCAGTCGGCTGCAAACGGACGTATGACTTGGCTCGATATCACTTCTTCGCTGCCGGCTTGGCGCTTTTCGGTTTTGTGGCTGGCTTCTTGAACTGTCCATTCACCTGCGCCAGTTCCTCCGCCACGATCCTTTTCACACCGAGCAGCCCACGATAGTTGGCCAGCACTGCAGATGCTCCGCGGAAAAGCGGTTCGTACGCGCTCTGGTCCGGCGCCGGAGCGCCTTCGGCAGCCTGGCACCGCGCCAGCGCGACCGAGGACTTGCCAAATCGTTCCAGCCGAACCCGGCTCGCCGGAGAGTTCGACGCAAGCATGGCATCGACGCTCGTCACCGACGAAGCGCTATCTTCCAGCGAGACCTCGATCAAATCCTTCGGATCGCGCACATGCAGCACCAGCGTCTCCACCATATTTTGACCGTCGTTGCTGAAAGAATATTGCACGCTCGAGAAGAGAGCCTGCACCGCGAACTCGCGGCGAATGCGCACGTAGTTCGCGACCGACGGCTCGCCGGCCACGTGGCCGCCCTCGCCGGGTTTCAGGAAACTCGGCATGTCGGTCAACGTTGAACGTCCGCGTGTAACTTCGAAGTCGCCGCCGAACAAAGGCTCCTTCGGGACGCGCGCCAACGCCCCCGCAATCTCCTTCTGCTCCTCTGACGAGGGGGTGCATACGTTCAGCATGTTGACCTTTACCTGCGGCTCGTTGGCAGGCGGATTCGCGGGCTGCTGCTGCGCCACAAGCGGCCGCGCCAGCGAGAGAAGACTGATCCATAGGATGGAAACCGGGATTCTGTGCACTGCGGAATTCTAAATGAGAAGCATCGAAAAATCTTGGATTACGAATTCGAGAATCCACATGATCATAAGAAGAGCCAGAACCCTGCACCACAGGTGACACCAAGACTCACGGGGGGAAACCAGCGCTTCCTTCGTGGACCTTCGTATCCTCTGTTGTGAAAGCCTTCCCCGCAAACGATTTCGCCAAGGATGCGGGGAAAGCTTAGAATTCTTTTATGGCGAATCTCACATTGGTTTATGGCATGAGGCTGTTGCCTTCCGAGGATGTGGCCGAGGTGGGGCAGGCTCCAGTGAAGCTCAAGAGCGGCAAGGAAGCCCACGTGATGATGCATGTGCTCGAAGGCAGCAAGGAAGAGATCGAGAAGCAGTTGCGGACGAGCCTGGAAGCGTTCTTCGATCTATATCCCGAAATCTGATCGAAGTACCCGGCCGGCAGGGCGTACGTCAACATAATTCTAATCCGCTGCAAAGCATCGAACCAACAACATGCAATGGTCGTATCCAGAAATCCGACGCCGAATGATCGCAGCCGAGGTGTGGCCGGAAGGCCGTATGGCGCGCCTGGCCTGCTATTTGGCGGCTATGGCGGTGGCGTTATTCGGATTGCGAAAATTGCTCGGCCTTTTCGCCGCTTCTTGGGGACAGTATCTTGCCGGCTGGGTTGAATTCCTTGTTTTCGTTGCAGCCATCCTGTTTTTGATTCTTACTTTCCGCTGGTCCAAGAGGAGAATCCTGTGGCGCCTCCGCAACCGGTTGATCGTCACCTATGTATTCATCGGCGTCATTCCGGTGGTGCTGCTGTTGGCGATGGCATTCATCTCGCTCTATCTGTTTGCCGGGCAATTTGCCAGCTTCGTGGTGATTTCCGAACTAGACGCTCAACTCCGCAGCGTCGGAGCAGTCAACGCAGCCATCAGCAATGAACTGGCAGCTCACCTGGAGCGCGGCGGCAATCTCCCCCCGGAGTCACTGGAAGGCTTGAAGAAACGCGACCGCGCGTGGGCTCACCGCCATTTGAAAGCGTGGCAGGGCACAAAACTTCTGCCCCTTCCCGGCGACGCTCCGGCAACTTTTGCGTATCCCGAGTTCCTTAATAAGCCCGACAACCCCTATGCGAAAACGTTGCGAGATGGCAAGCCGTTTCAAGACATCATGCGCGATCACGGAAAGTTGTATCTTCGAGCCGTGTCGGTGCTTCCGGTCCGTTCTGAAGATCTGACCGTGGTCACGAGCGAGCCGCTCGACAAGGACCTGGTTGGCAGAATCGCCGAGAACCTGGGCGAGATCACTCTGTATGCAGCCTCCGAGGAAGTACCTCGACAAGGAAGTCGGACCAACGATAAGAGCTCGGCGTTGCAAGGGTCCATGTCGACGCCCAGGAACAATGGTGGGATCGCCATTACGAACGGCAAAGGCGCCAATGCCCAGGATTTGTCCGAGGCCTTCACCGTAGGCTCGGTGCCCGAGGCGACGAATCTGATGGATCAACAAATCACCTTCGTCACTCCGCTCTCCGATGTGAGCTGGGCTACAGGAAGCCGGGAAGGGATGGGCGCGCTTTTAGTGCGCACGCGTCCGTCAATGCTCTACGGACACCTGTTCACCGCGCTCGGCGAATTCGCAACCATCGTTGAAGAAGCCCTCGTCGGCGTGGCGATTTTCTTTGCGGTCATTGAACTGATTGCCCTGATCATCGGGACTCGCATGACGCGCACTGTCACCGCCGCGGTAGCGCAGTTGCACGACGCGACCAGGCACGTGGATCGCGGCGACTTCAGCCATCGCATTCCAGTGAAATCTGTAGACCAGTTGTCGGATCTGGCGCGCTCCTTCAACTCCATGACCGAGTCGATCGAGAAGCTGATCCTGGAGCAGAAGGAAAAGCAGCGCTTGGAAAACGAGCTGTCGATCGCGCAGGAAGTGCAAGCGCAGCTGTTTCCGCGGCAGGTCTCGGAACTGGAAACGCTCGAAGTGCACGGCTTCTGCCGTCCGGCACGCACGGTCAGCGGTGATTATTACGACTTCCTGACCGCGAGTTCGCACAAGCTGATTCTTGCCGTCGGCGACATCAGCGGCAAAGGAATTTCCGCCGCGCTGCTCATGGCGACCATTCACTCGGCCGTGCGCGCCTACAGCATGGAGGGCATGCCGCAGCTGCGCGAACCCGTGGCCGTTGGCGCTGTCGCCGGCGCGGGCAGAGTGATGGCGACGTGGCCCGAAGGTGTGGAAGTTTCTCCGGGAGCGTTGCTAGGTCTGCTCAACCACCAGCTTTACCAGAGTACCCCCCCTGAAAAATATGCGACGCTATTTCTCGCCATCTATGATGGGCGCTCGCATCACCTGACTTACAGCAACGGGGGGCACCTGCCGCCCATCTTGATCGGGGAGGATGGAGGAGTTCGCCGCCTCGAGGCTGGCGGCACCGTCGTCGGCCTGTTCGACAATATGTCCTACGAAGAAGGCGCAGTCGAGATGCATCCCGGGGAAATTTTCCTGGCCTACAGCGACGGCGTCACCGAGCCCGAAAATGAGTTTGGAGAATTCGGCGAAGAGCGGCTAATTGAACTTGTTCGCGACAACCGGCACCTGCCGCTCCCGCAGATCAGCCAGATCGTAACCGCAGCCGTGGACGACTGGATCGGCGACATGGAGCAGCCCGACGACGTCACGCTGGTTCTTGCGCGCGCTCGGTAGAACAAGACTTCAAACGATCACGAAGGTTCACGAAGGAATATTTTTCGCCTCTCTTCGTGAGCCTTCGTGTCCTTCGTGGTGAACGAATTTCCTGGATGTCGGGTTGACACGGAAAAGCTCAATGCAATACCTTGGTCCGGCGTTATTCCACCAAGCCTGAGCGGGAGTAGCATAACCACGGCAATGCGCCGGGGCTCCATCCCGGAGATGACGGTTCGATACCGTTCCTCCCGCCCCAGTCCTCATCCGATTCTTTACAGCTGGAAAACGATGATTGTGTCCATGAAACGAAGATGAGACGCGTGTCTTCTGCCGACCGAGATTGCGAGCACAAAGAAAAAGCGGCGGTGGTCGGAGGTGCCCACTCGCCGCTTTCCACAGGAGGTGATGTTAGCTCGGGAACAACTCCATCCTACTGCCGCTGGCTCGCGGCCAGTGAGATCACGAAGGTACTGTCAGAGTGCGCACCGAGTGAGCGCCGTTCATTTTCGGGAACAGGCCCAAGATGGGAGCCGCTTCACTGCTCTTCCTCATGCTTGGGCAACACCACCACCATCCCTGTAACGTTCTGATCTTTCACCATCCCACCGAGCACCATCGGCCCGACACGCGTTATCAGAATTCCCCGGCTGTCGCTGCGCACGTCATATGTGTCGGCGCTGTATGTCTCCCAGTGGTTGCCGTGCAATTCAAAAGCAAAGGTGATGGGAGAAATATCGGTAGGCTTGCCCTCGAAGTCCAGGCCTTTGAAATTATGTGGAGTGGGCGACCCTCCGGAAAAAATCACCTTACGCTCCTTCTCTCCGGCTCCGGCGACAATTCCGAATCGCGCCGTTCCAGGATGCGGCGGCAACTTGCTCCACACGATTTTGGTCGGATCTTTGTGATCGATCTTGCCCATCCAGCATTCGTCGGACGCAATGTACGGCGCACCCGCGCCCGTGTTCTTCTTCGCCCCGTCGATGAAAACGATCGTGCCATCCGCAATCCCGCCCGCGTGTCCGTACACCGGAGTTCCAGGAAACGGTGTGGCTTCGTCCCATGTATTTCTTTCCGTGTCGTACACCTGCACCTTGTTGACTGGGCCGTTCTTTGATCGTCCGCCGACAAGATACACGAAGCGGTCGTGATCCACTCCAATCACGGCGCTATCGACGGGCACCGGAATATCGGCGGCACGGTACCACTTGTGATCGTCCGGAAGATATGCATTGACGTCGCCCACCGTCATCTCGTTTCCCTGCCCATCGACGACATATCCACCAAAGAGAAAAATTTGTCCCCTTGCGCCGATGGCGGAAGCACCCAGGCGGCCCGCGACTCCCGGCACGGGGCGGCCTTCGCTCCACTTCGCCGACGCCAGGTGCAGCACGTAGACCTTGTTTGAAATGTCATCCCAGGTTTTCTTCGGGCCAACGCCCATCAGGGAATACAGGTCAAGTCCCCCGCGCAACTCAGCGACAGCGTTGTCGGAAAGAGAGGCTGGCATGGGCGGAATCTTGGGTTGATCGACCGCCAGCAGAAGGACGGCGCACAGTACCGGGAAAAAGAACACCCACAGTTTCTTCATTGCTGAGATATTACTTCTTTGGGCAGGCGGCGGGAAAGGGGCGCGCACCGGGCTATTCCGGTCCTTCAAAACCATAATTCAGAACCACGTCTTGCGCCGGTACTCGCGGTACTCATCGCCGAAGGCCGCTTCCAGCACGCGCGCCTCGCGCCGTGCCCGAACCGTTTGTCCAACAATCAAGCCGAACAGCACGACCCACATGCCAAACTTTTGCAGCACCAGGCCCAATCCCGCGATCATGACGCCGCCGAAGACGTAGATGGGATTCCGAATCTTCGAGTAGATCCCGCTCGTCACCAGTTTGTGAGCTTGAGCGCTTATGGAAAACGACTTGCCCAGCTGATAACGCGCAATACCAATCCCACAGACACCTATCACTGCCAGAGCCGTGCCTATGGAGCGCTCGGCGTTCCACGGACCCGACCAAGTTACGAGGATCCAGCACAGGGCTCCCAGGCCGAGGATCTGCACACCCGTCAAGATGTACAACCGTCGACCTTCCATCCTGCAATTCCTCCACTACTTCACCCAGCCCTGGCGCACTCCGTGGATGAAATCGGTATAGGCGGGTGTTTGCCCGTTGGCGCGCATGTGACTCGCGATCTGCCCTCGGTGGTAGGCGGAGTGCAGCACAACGTGAGTCAGGATGTCTGCGACCGTGTTCGACCACGCCTCCCCTTTGCTGTTCTTGTACGACACAGACTGAGACACGTCGCCCGCGGTGATGAGATCGAGAAACTCGAGCCACCGCCGGCCCATTTCAGCCGCTTGCGCCTCGCATTGTTCAAGATCGGGCTTCGGCCATACCGGGACGCTCTGGGGCTGCTGCTTCAGTCGATCGAGCCAGACCTGCTCGGCAGCCAGAATGTGGGCCACGAGTTCGAGCGAGCGCTGGTCGGCGCCATTGACACGAATCGCCGTCAGAACTTCGCGGTTCGCCCACTCATCATAGGCAAACTGCTGGCGCAGATAGTCTGCAAGATTCACAAACCTGCCCTCCATCGCGTTCCTGGCGCGATATCTCCAATGTAGTCGGTCGTGCCCGCACGAGGCAATGCCATGAGCCGGCGGATGCGCGACAATGTTGTAACGATCCTTTCACATTTCAGGACTAGACTAGTGGAGTTCGGGCCGATGTATCCGGCTACGATATATTCCCTGACCTGGCACATGCCGCGGAAACCGTCCCCAGCACAGAACGACGTGGAAACGAGAGGCCGTCCCCGTTCCACCAAGGGAGCGGAGGGCGGCAACGCCTCAAATCCGAAATTGCGCGGCCCCGACGATCTCGTGAATCTTGCCTTGAAGGCCTGCCTCATCGCCCGCGATGCGGCTTTCAACGTCCGCGACCTGCTCACGAATTCGTCCCGCATGGCCTTTCTGGCCATCAAAGATTGCGAGAAGGAACTCGACCTGATCGAGCGCCAGATCGACGAGCAACTTCCGGCGGCCATTACGCGCGTCAGCGAAGCTCGCGCGCGGCAGCTGCTTTCGAGCCTGAAGAGCGTGACCGACCTGGAGCGCATTGGCGACCTCGTGATGAGCGTCGCGATGCGGATGCAGGCCCGAACCACAAAAATGCCCGCGGCTGACGTGCGCCAACTCGTGGAAATGTCGGCGGTGCTGCGCGAAATGCTCGATCTGATTCACAAGGGCTATTCGACTCTCGATCTTGAATGCGCCCGCAAAGTGTTGCAAATGGATAAGGAAATCGACCGCGTTTGTCACGCGCTGTTCCAGACGCATCTGGCGGAAAACGTTTCACCCGGCGACACCTCGGGCTTCGAAATTCTCCTGATGGCCCAGGCCTTGGAGCGCGCCGGAGATCACACCACCAATCTCGCCGAAGATCTCTACAACCTCATCGAAGGCCGCAGCCTGCGGCATGTGCCGAAGAAGAAAGCGGCGAACTAGTTCTCAGCTCTCAGTTCTCAGTTCTCAGTTCTCAGTTCTCAGTTCTCAGTTCTCAGTTAAGAGGCAAAACATAGCAGATTGTCTGTCAAGCCTTTTGTCGGCTGCCCGACGGAAAATCCTACCCTCGCTCCAGCCCAGCTGAGAACTGAGAACCGAGAACTGACAACTGCCTTCGAAATTCACCGTTCGTTAACAATAGGGAAACATTCGCGCAACATTTGCCCAATAGAGTCTTTGGTGTGTCTCTTCCCCCCGGAAGTGCTGTCGGCTTCGGAGGGTAGCCTGAAGCCGAGAGAATGCATTTTCCCACCGAATTCCACGAACGCACCTTGGCCAGCAGCCGGAACGAGTCCGTGCGGCCCGTCATCTTCGTCGTGGAAGACGAAGAGGACATCGCCCGCCTCATCTCGCATAATCTGCAGGCCGCCGGATTCGAAGTCCAAAGCTTCGTGAGCGGCGCTTCGGTACTGACCGAGGCAGTGCGGGAAATGCCAGCGTTGTTCTTACTCGACGTGATGTTGCCCGGCACCGATGGCTTCGAACTCTGCCGCCACATTCGCCAGACTCCGGTCCTCTCCGCGACTCCCATCATCTTTCTTACGGCGAAAACCGCAGAAGCCGACCGCGTCAAGGGCCTGGAACTCGGCGGCGACGACTACATCACCAAACCCTTCAGCCCCCGCGAACTGGTGGCCCGCATCCGCAGCGTGCTGCGCGGATTAGGCCAGGCCCCGATCGCGAGCGAAGTGCTCCGTCTCGGTGAACTGGAAATTGATGTCTCGTCGATGACCGTGCAGGTGCAGGGCCGCAATGTCCTCACCACCGTTCGGGAGTTTCGTCTGCTGGAATATCTCGCGACGCATCGCGGCCGCGTACTGACTCGCGATCAACTGCTCGACGCCGTATGGAAGGAAACTCCGTTCGTTACTCCGCGATCGATTGACGTCTACATCCGCCGCCTGCGTGAGAAGATCGAACCCGATCCCCGCCATCCGCAGTACCTGAAAACCCTTCGCGGCATCGGTTACCGCTTCGAAGTGCCGAGATAGCCGTTAGCCACGGATCAACACGGATTCCCACGAATAAAGCGATTCTTGGTTTCTCTTCTGGCGGCTCTATCCGTGAATATCCGTGCAATCCGTGGCTGGCGGTTTGCGTTATTTCCCACTCTTCCTCCGCGTCGTTTATTCTGTCCTACACCCTATTTTGATGGCCGCAAGCAAGCCCAAGCCGCTGTGGAATGCCGACGATCAGAGCGCGCGTCTGGCTGAACTCACCGCCCGATCCGATGAGCCCGCAAAAGATCATCCCCTGCGTAGAGACGTTCGCTCGCTCGGCGCTGTGTTGGGACAGGTGCTGGTCGAGCAGGTTGGCCAGGATTTGTTCGATTCAGTCGAAGAGCTTCGGCGCCTGCTGATCGAGCATCGCGAGAGCGTCCGGCACAGCCCGCAGGCGCCCACTCCTGAACTCATGCTCAAAGTTCAGGGGCTGATCTCGAAAATGGACTTGACCCAGGCCTATCAGGTCACCAAAGCCTTCGCGACGTATTTCGAGTTGACCAATCTAGCCGAGACGAACCATCGCAAGCGCCGACGCCGTGCCGGCAAGCTCGACCGCGACAATCCTCCTCTGCCCGGATCCTTTCGCGGAACGCTGTTGCGAATGAAAGAAGCCGGGCTTTCGGCGGACGATGCCGCCAGCGCCCTCCGAAAAATCGCGATTACGCCCGTGTCCACCGCGCATCCCACCGAGGTCGCGCGACAGACAGTGCTGTTGAAGCGGCGCCGCATCGCGCAACAGCTCGAGCGACTCGACCGCCTTCCGCTTACCGCGGAAGAAGCCGAAGACTGCGAAAATAATATTCACGCCGAAGTCACTTCGCTGTGGCAGACCGACGAAGTTCGCCTGACCAAACCCACGGTGAATGACGAAATCCGCATGGGCCTGCGCTACTTTCGACTGTCGCTATTTGAAGCGCTTCCGAAAATTTATGCCGAGGTGGTGCAATCGTTCCACGATGTCTACGGCGTCGATCTCGGTCAGGCGACCTTGCCCAACTTTGTGCAGTGCGGATCGTGGATTGGTGGAGACCGCGACGGCAATCCGCTGGTAAAACCGGACTGCATTCGCGATGCGCTGGACCTGGCGCGCGGACTGATTCTTCGCGAATACCTCTACGACATCGAGTCGCTGAGTGACCGCCTCAGTTCTTCGCGCCGCCAAACCCGTATCTCCGAAGATCTGCTCCTGCGTTTGAAAGATTATGAGCAGACGATGCCGGGCGTGCACTTGGCGTGGGGACCGTACAATCGTTCCGAAAGTTATCGCCGCTTTCTCTCCTACATGTTTCACCGCCTGCAACAGAGCCGCAAAGCAGTCGACGCGCCCAATGCCTACAGCGCCGTGTCGGAATTCGAGCAAGACATCCTGCTGGTGCGCGACAGCCTGCTGGCTCACCGCGGAGAACGGCTGGCCAAAGCCTACGTCGGTCCGCTGTTGCGCAAAGTGCGAACCTTCGGCTTCCACCTGCACACGCTCGACATTCGCCAGCACGCACGTGTGCACGCGCAGGTCATCGAAGAACTTGGAGCGAAGCTCGACGGCAGCGCAGATTCCGCCGTGAGCCGCGAACTGCTCGAGACTTTCCGCACGATTGCGGAACTCAAGCAATCGCATCCGGCTCAATCCATTCGCAACTACATCATCAGCGGCGCCGAATCCGAGAATGACGTCCTCGCCGTAGTTCGCCTCGCGAAAGTCGGCGGCGTTCGGGTCGCAGGCTCCGGCGACGATCCCGGTCTGATGCCAGTGCCGCTGTTCGAATCCATCGACTCGCTACGCGGTGCGGCTGCCGTCATGCAGCGGCTTTGGAGCCATTCTGAATATCAGCCTCTGCTCGATTCCTGGGGACGCTGGCAGGAAGTCATGCTCGGCTACTCTGACTCCAACAAAGACGGCGGCATGCTCACCAGCACATGGGAACTCTACAAAGCCCATCGTGAACTGCATCGCGTGGCGCGGGAGTCGTCAGTCAATCTCCGACTCTTTCACGGCCGCGGAGGCACCGTGGGCCGCGGCGGTGGCCCCACGCACGCCGCGATTTTGGCGCAGCCGCCGGGATGCTTCTCCGGACAGATTCGCGTCACCGAACAGGGCGAGGTTCTCAACTGGAAATATTCCGACCCAGTGCTTGCGGAGTGGAATCTTGAACTGATGATCGCCGCGAGTCTCGAAGCACTCACCCGGCCGGGCGAAGAACAGCCCGCACAGCCCGCGCGCTGGGAAGAAGCAATCGAGGAAATGTCCCAGGAAGCGTATCGCGTGTATCGTCGCGACATCGCCGATAATCCCGACGTCCTCGAATATTTCGAACAGGCGACTCCAGTAAACGAGTTGGACGCGGCCCGCATCGGCTCGCGCCCCTCGCGCCGCACCAAAGGCCGGCGCCTCGAAGATCTGCGCGCCATCCCCTGGGTCTTCGGCTGGATGCAGAGCCGCCACGCCGTTCCGGCATGGTTCGGCGTAGGACACGCACTCGAGCAATTCGCGAAGCAGGGACCAGGACACGAACAACTTCTCCGCCAGATGACCCGAGGATTCCCCGTCCTCTCCGAATTCATCCGCAACGTGGAGTTGGGTATGGCCAAGGCCGATCTCGGAATCGCGCAAGTCTACTCCGGGACTGGTGAAGAGCACGGCCCTGCGAAAGCGCGTCTTCTCCATGCTCGAAGAGGAATTCCTGCGCTCGCGCCACATGATCCTTCGCATCACGGGACAGCGCGAATTACTTGGACGCAATCGGGTGCTGGCGCGGTCCATCCGCCTGCGCAACCCGTATGTCGATCCCATGAGCCTGATCCAAGTCGAACTGCTCCGGCGCAAGCAGAAAGGAGAGCAGAGTTCTGAGCTGGAATATCCCTTGGGCGCAACCATCAACGGCATCGCCGCCGGATTGCACAACACAGGATAGGAAAGACTAACGACTGTAGATGTCAGATTGTAGATGTCAGATTGTAGCGCGTCGGTGTCGAGCCTTTGATCTGCAATCCTCAATCTGCAATCTGAAATCTACAATCTGCACTTCTTTACTGTTCCTTCGTCTCTTCTTTGACGGTACCAGCAGCGGGTTCACCGCCGCCTTCGCGGGCAACTTTCTTCGTTGCTGGCTGCTTCGCCGCTTGGGCTCGTTTCCGCTCTTGATAACGGCGGTCGTGCAAGTATTGATCGGATGCTTGTTTCTTCATTCTTCTATCATGTCACGCTTTCGTGACAATTTCCGGCTAACTTCCCCTTACGCCGTCCGTCTGTAGTATGTTGGTTGGCTGGGCCGGAGTGCGTCACTTCGGCCCTTTTACACGGAACCTGCTTCTCACAATATGCGTAACGTCTACCGTCCTGCTTTTTTCAATCAAGAAATCCTCAGTTCCCACGGAAGAGGTCCTATGTCTATTCGCCGTTTTGCGGCTGCATTCGTATTGATCCTGATGTCGACCGCCTTCTCTGCCCAAAGTGCGCCCGCTCAATCTGTCTCCACAAATGCACTCGCCGGCGCACCCGCCGATGAGTCGAAAGAGCCCAAGCTAGAGCGCTTCGATCCCAACCTGGTCGACAAGACACTCGACCCCTGCAACGACTTCTACAAGTACGCCTGCAGCAAATGGCTCACCGCCAATCCGATTCCTCCCGACCAGGTCTTCTGGAGCACGGGTAGCGGCCTGCAACTATGGAACGAGAACCTTCTCCGCGAGACTCTCGAAGCCGCCAGCACAAACGATCCCAAGCGAAGCGCAGTCCATCAAAAAATCGGCGACTACTGGGCCGCCTGCATGGACGAAAGCGCCATTGATGCCGCCGGGCTGAAACCCTTGCAGCCGGAACTCGAGCGCATCTCCGCTTTGAAGTCCAAGAAGGACATCACGCTTGAGATCGCGCATCTGCAGCGCCTCTTTCCCGGAGCCTGGCAGCAGGGCGACAATCAAAGCAATACGCTATTCTTCGGCTTCACCGGGCAGCAGGATTACGATGACGCATCCAAAGTCGTCGCACAGATCGATCAGGCTGGACTCAGCCTTCCCAATCGCGATTACTATCTGAATACCGACGACAAATCGAAGGACATTCTCGCCAAATATCGCGCCCACGTGCAGAAGATGTTCGTTCTAGCCGGCGAATCAGAAACTCAGGCTGCGGCCGACGCCGGCACTGTCATCGCACTCGAAACCGCCATGGCCCAGGCGCAAATGGACAACGTGAAGCGCCGCGATCCCAAGAACATTAACAACAGGATGACGCTTGCCGAAGTGCAAGCACTGACCCCCTCCATTGACTGGAACGAATATTTGAAAGCGGTGAAAGCGCCCGCCAGCGATCACTACATCGTGACCGCGCCCGACTTCTTCCGCGCCGAAGAGAAACTGCTGGTTGACCGTTCTCTTGACGACTGGAAGACGTACATGCGCTGGCAGGTCATCCACCGTTCGGCGCCATACATGAACAAAGCGCTCGCGGATGAGAACTTCGATTTCTTCGCGCGCACTCTGGCTGGCGCGCAGCAGCAGCAACCTCGCTGGAGACGCTGCGTCCGCGCCGCCGACCGCGATCTCGGCGACGCCCTCGGTCAAGCCTATGCCGACCGCGCCTTCCCGCCCTCCAGCAAAGCCCGCACCCTCCAGATGGTGCACGCCATCGAAACCGCACTCTCTGCGGACATTCAAGGTCTATCCTGGATGTCTCCGGCCACGAAACAGCAGGCAATGGTCAAGCTGAAAGGCATCGAGGACAAAATCGGATATCCCTCACACTGGCGCGATTATTCCAGCGTCACGATCACGCGCGACAGCTACCTGCATAACGTCTCGCAGGCTACATCCTTCGAGTTCGAGCGCTGGGTTTCGAAGATCGGCAAGCCCGTCGATCGCGCGGAGTGGACCATGACTCCGCCGACCATCAACGCCTACTACGATCCACAGCTCAACACCATCAACTTCCCTGCCGGCATTCTGCAACCACCATTCTTCGATCCCACGAAAGACGACGCTGTGAACTATGGCGCCATCGGCATGGTGATTGGGCACGAAATCATCCACGGCTTCGACGACCAGGGACGCAAGTTCGACGCGCACGGCAACCTGCGCGATTGGTGGACCGCCGAAGACGCCAAACAGTATGACGAACGTGGCAAGTGCATTTCCGACGAGTACACGCAAGAAGTACCGGAGGCGGGCGTCAAGCAAAACGGCCTGCTCACGCAGGGCGAAGATACCGCCGACAACGGCGGCATCCATCTCGCGTTTTACGCGCTCGAAGCCGCGCTGAAGCAGGAAGGCAAGTCGCTCGACGACAAAGGCCCCGATGGCTGGACCTATCGCCAGCGCTTCTTCCTGTCGAATGCGTACTCGTGGTGCGCGAACGTGCGCCCGCAGATCGCGCGCCTCGCCGTCACCACAGACCCGCACTCCCTGCCCGTTTTCCGCATCGACAACGTCCTGTCGAACATGTCGGAATTCCAGCAGGCCTTCGGCTGCAAACCCGGCCAGAAAATGGTGCGAGCCAACGCCTGCCGCGTCTGGTAAATAGCCAAAGGAAAAAGGGCCAGTTCAAAAGCTGGCCCTTTTTTCTTGGTTGAGCTGCAACCGTAGCGCCGCCGTCCCGCGGCTGTCGCGAATGCACAAGTCACCTACCGGTTTATATCCTCCTTATTCTGCAACCGCTTCACATAACCCTCAAGGTTGGCTTTGTTGGAATCGGGCGCTCCTGTCAGTGAAAGTTTGACTTCCTTCACCGCATTGTCAAAATCTCCTTGCGCGCTGTAGACGCGGGCCAGGCCCATGTGCGAGGTCCAGTAGTCAGGAAACTTCTTGGCAGTGGAACGGAATACTACCAGAGCCTCATCCTGCTTCTTCTCTCCCTGCAACTGGCGAGCATAAAAATAAAGTTGCAGCGCGCTGGCCTTGTCGAGAGCCTTGGCGCGGAACGTGTCCGCATCCGGCTTGCGTCCCATCGCATCTAGAATTTTCGATTTCTGCATCAGGTTGTCATAACGCTCCTCTGCTTGAATCGACTGATCCTCATCCTGCAGCGCCTCGTCGAGATTGATCTTGTTCGCCAGGAGGTATCCCGCCGCATCGTCCCAACCTTCCCAGTAATACTGGTTCAGCCCGTGCAACTGCCGGTGAATGGCGGCTGTAACGATATCGTTCACCTTCACCTCAACTTTGAACGGCACCGCGACCTTCTCCCAACGCATGGTCACCACGGTAGAATCCGCCTTCACATCGTCGAAGTCGTAGGTCAGCGCATCATGAACCTCGGCCGCTTGCGGCTTCACGGTGACGCGCAGCGCGTCTTCATCCTGCTTGTAAGTAAATGCTCCCCATGAAGTCGAATTCTTCGAAAAGATCACCGTCCACTGATTCTCGCCGGGGATCATGTGCAATCCATACGTCCCTTTGTCGAGCGCCTGCCCTTCAACGGTGACCGGATCGCTGAATGTGATGGTCGTATTCTCATTCGCGCCCGCGCGCCACACTTGTCCGTAAGGCACAACCTTGCCCCAGATCTGGCGGCCATTGGCCAGAGGCCGGTGATAGTTCACAGTGATGTCGGTGATGCCGATGCGCTGCGTCACCAGCGCGTGCTGGCTCGCCCGCGGCAGATTGAGCATCAAGGTTTCGCCCGTAGCGGTTTGAGCCTGACTGAAACTTGCAATCAACAAGACACTAGCCAACAAAGCAAGCAGACGAACTCTGTACATAGGGAAGCTCCTTTTCGGCTGCGAAGCAGCCATTTCGATCACAACAGGAATGGAATAACTGGGAATTGAGCACGTGCGTCTTTGCGTGATGTGTGGCTTAGACGGACAGACGGAGGCGACGTGAGCAATTACAGGAATGACGGCCGCATTAGTACGAGGTGTCGCTCAACTTTTCTAAAACATTGCTTTTCTTAGCGATCTTTGCGGCCTTTCTTAGCGACCTTTGCGTTAAAGCTTTTTCCTCCCCTAGCTTGACAAATCCAAGTCCCCGGAGCAGAATCCCCATAGGCGAATAAAAAGCGAAAATAGCCTCCGGCGGCTCCAGTCTAGAAACAGCCCCGGCGTTCCCTGAAATCTTCCGAGGAATCTTATGTCTTCCGCAGTGGTTTCCACTTCGGCGGCCCTGGGCCGCCCTTTTGTCTTTGACGATGAAGCTGAGCCCGAGGTGGGCTCATGTGAAAACAGCCGTCCCCGGCGGCCTGCCCTGAGCGGAGTCGAGAGGTCCAGTCGAGCGCTCGACAGCAACGAACGCCTGGCAACAAGAATTCTGCCGTCAAGCGTAGTCCCCGCCTCGCGCCTCTCCATCCGCCCCGCTCCAGAATTGGTCTCCAGCGGCATCCTCGCCATCGACGCCCTGACCGGCGGCCTGCCCCGCGGATGCCTCACCGAAATCTGCGGTCCCGCCTCCTCTGGACGCACCTCCTTATTACTCGCCGCCCTGGCCGCCGCCACGCACCGCGGAGAATTTTGCGCCATCATCGATGCCAACGACTCTCTCGATCCCCACTCCGCCGCGGCCGCCGGCGTAGACCTCGACCGCCTCCTCTGGATCCGCTGCAACGACGATCCGCCCCAAAAAGAAAATTCACCACAGAGACGCAGAGTCACAGAGAAACAACAGAAAAAAGATGGGTGCCCCATTTCTCGCGCGCCCTTTGCGCGAGAAGTGGGGACTTCCTCACGAGCCAACATCAATGGGTTCGAATTAAAGACAAATAGCGCATTCAAAAATAACTGGAACGAAAACACCTCCCGCCAGTCCGAACACCGCCTCGAACAAGTCCTCCGCGCCACCGACCTGCTCCTCGAAAGCGGAGGCTTCGGCCTTATCGTTCTTGACCTAGCCGATCTCCCGCCCCAATCCGCCCGCCGCATCCCGCTGACCACATGGTTCCGCTTCCGCCGCGCAATCGAGAACAAACCCACAATCCTGTTAGCCATCGAGCAACACCCTATCGCCGGAAGCTGCTCGTCGCTCCTGTTGCAGTTGGGACCCACGAACGAACGAGAAGCGTCAGCACAAAACAGTAGTTTGTTCGACCTCGATGAACCAGCTGCGACGCGGCGACAGAATGCAGCCCACGGCGCAAGCCGTGGGTCAACCCCCGTAGAGGAGCCAGCCCCGGAGGGGCGAAAGAAAATCAATTCACCCGAACTCGATCTTCCCCCGCACGCGCACCTGCTCACCGGACTGAATATCAAAACTGAACTAATCCGTTCCCGTCTCGACCGTAAACCCGCGCGCTCCATCACATTCGCAACCAAAACCGCCTGGGCAGGATGAAAACATGACTCAATGTCTTAATCATTCAATCGCTCAATGACTCAATGTCCCTATGCCGTTCGCCTGCATCTACGTTCCGAATTTTTCCGTGGCCGCCGCCCTCCGCGCCGAGCCGGAACTGAAGGCACATGCAGTCGCGATTCTCGAAGGCAAACCTCCACTCGAAAAAATTATCGCGATCAATGAAAAGGCCCGCCAACTGGGCATTGCTCCGGGCATAACCAAAGCCCAAGCCGAACTCTGCTCCGACCTCGCCCTGCGCTCACATTCCACGTTGCAAGAATCTGCCGCCCACGCCGCCTTGCTCGACTGCGCCCAATCATTCTCTCCCTGCGTCGAAGACTCCGCCCGCGACACTGTACTTCTCGACCTCGCCGGCATGGAATCCCTGCTCGGATCACTGCCCGAAATTTCCCGCGCCATCTCGACCCGCGCCGCCGCCCTTGGACTCGACACCAACGTCGCCATCGCCTCCAATCCCGACACCGCCATGATCGCCGCCCGCGGCATTTCCTGCCTAGCGCCGGCGCCTCGCGGGCTGTCGCGGGGGCATCTTGCCCCCGCACCCAACGACGCCGAATGCTCAACGATCACCGTGATTCCCACCGGCAAAGAAGCAGAACAGCTAGGCCCGTTACCTGTAGAAGTTTTATTTGAAGATCAGCTGCCATCCGACGAACAGCAACAAGCCGATCGCCTGCTCGAAACCCTCGCCCGATGGGGCATCCGCAACCTCCGCGCCCTGGCCGCCCTGCCCGAAGTATCGCTCAGCGAACGCCTCGGCCAGCAAGGTCTCCACCTTCAGAAACTAGCGCGCGGCGCCGCGATTCGCACTCTGGTTCCGGTAGAAGCGCCAATGATTTTTGAAGAAGCGATCGAACTCGACCATCCCATCGTCCTGCTCGAACCGCTGGCCTTCCTGCTCAACCGCCTGCTCGAACAACTCTGCGCCCGCCTGGGATCTCGGGCCCTGGCCACGCAAGAACTCCGCCTCACCCTCGGGCTCGCAAACCTAACTGGTATCGACGATGAAAACGTCGGCATCCCCAGCGAGAGTAATGACGCTGAAAATAGAAACCTGGGATGCCCCACTTCTCGCCGCCTTTGCGAGAAGTGGGAGCCTGTACACCGGACTTCTCCACCGCATCGCCAGCCAAAATTCACCCGCACTCTTTCTCTCCCTCTTCCCATGCTCGACGCCAAAGTTTTTCTCAAACTCCTGCAAATCGATCTCAACGCGCATCCCCCCGGAGCACCCATCATGAAAATTCATCTCGCCGCGGAACCCGCGCGCCCGCGTTCGGCCCAGGGAGGCCTGTTTCTCCCGCCATCGCCCGAACCGGAAAAACTCGAGCTCACTCTCGCTCGCATCGCCGGCATGGTTGGCGAACAAAAAGTCGGAGCGCTGGAGTTGCTCGACACGCACCATCCCGACGGATTTCGCATGCGCCGCTTCGTCGCCGAAGTCGCGCGCAAAGCTCCGCAGAAAAGAACTCCTGACTCCTCCGAAATAAATTCCGCCGTCACCGCCCTGCGCCGCTTTCGTCCGCCGCTGCGCGCCAACGTGACATCTGGAAAATGGCCAGCCCGTACATCTGGTGTGTCGAAAAAAGGAAGTGCAGGGCGAAGTGCTCTGGAAGGCCGGCCCCTGGCGCGCTTCCGGCGACTGGTGGGAGCGCGAAGCCTGGTCTCGCGATGAATGGGATCTCGCTCTGCGAAGCAACGACGCGATCAGCTTCTATCGCCTCGTGCACGACTTGTTCGGCGGCGGCTGGTTCGTGGAAGGAACGTATGACTGAAACGCAGTGGCTAGTGGTTAGTGATCAGTGATCAGTGATCAGTAAGAAGACTTAAGGTTTTACTGACCACTGATCACTAGCCACTAACCACTGATGTACATCGAACTCCACGCTCGCTCCGCATTCAGCTTCCTCGAAGGCGCTTCCCTGCCCGAGGAACTGATCGCCGTGTGCGCGCAATTCAAGCAGCCCGCCATGGCACTGCTCGATACCGACGGCATCTACGGCGCTCCCCGCTTCCACCTCGCTGCAGACAAAGCGAAAATCAAAGCCCACATCGGCGCCGAAATTTCTGCCACAATCAATTCACCACAGAGACACAGAGACATAGAGAAAAACAGAATAATCAGAAAACAAGAATTGCTTTCCTCCGTGCCTCCGTGTCTCCGTGGTGAATTCCGCCTCGCTCTCCTCGTCGCCTCCCGCCCCGGCTATCAAAATCTCTGCCGCCTCATCACCAAAATGAAATTACGCGCAAAAAAAGGCGAAGGCGCCGTCACTGCGCAAGAACTTGAAGAGCACGCCGAAGGTCTGATCTGCCTCACCGGCGGCGCCGAAGGCGCGCTAGCAGCCACGCTGAAAGAAGGAGGAGTTGACCACCCCCGCCAGGCACTCGATCACCTCATCTCCATCTTCGGCCCCAAAAACGTCTACGTCGAACTGCAGCGCCACTTTCACCGTGAAGAAGAATCCCGCAACCGCGCCGTCATCGATCTCGCCCGCTCGTTTAATCTCCCACTACTCGCCACCAACGGCGCGAACTACGCCACTTCCAAAGCTCGCGAACTCTGCGACGCCTTCACCGCGATCCGCAACCATCGCACGCTTTCGACCGCTGGATGCCTGCTCGCCCGCAACTCCGAACGCCACCTGAAATCTCCACAGGAAATGCAGCAACTCTTCGCCGACCTCCCCGAAGCGATCACCAATACGCAAGAGCTCTCGAACCGCCTCGAATTCACGCTTAACGATCTCGGCTACGAATTCCCGCGCTACCCCGTACCCGAAGGCGAGACTATGAATTCCTTCCTGCACGAGCAGGCCTGGATTGGTTTTCACGATCGCTACGGCCGCAAAGCGCAAGACCTGCAAGCCCGCGCTCGTCTTCAAATCGAAAAAGAATTAAAGCTCATCGAAAAACTCAAGCTCGCCGGATACTTCCTCATCGTGTGGGACCTCATTCGCTACTGCCGCGAGCAAAACATTCTCGTGCAGGGCCGCGGATCGGCCGCCAACAGCGCCGTCTGCTACTCGCTCGGCATCACCGCCGTCGACGCCGTCAGCATGGAACTTCTCTTCGAGCGATTTCTTTCCGAAGAACGCGGCGAATGGCCCGACATCGATCTCGATCTCCCCAGCGGCGACGAGCGCGAAAAAGTTATCCAGTATCTCTACAAAAAGTACGGCGAGCGCGGCGCCGCCATGACCGCCAACGTCATCACCTACCGCAACCGCATGGCCGCTCGCGAAATGGGCAAAGCCCTCGGCTTCGACGAAGAGACGCTCGCAAAAATTTCCGCCGCCGTCGCCACCTGGGAATTTCGCGATGAGAACGACGCGCTCGACCGCCGCTTCCGCGATGCCGGGCTCGACCTCTCCCATCCCCGCCTGCGCAAATATTACGAACTCTGCCTCGCCGTGCAGGACATGCCACGCCATCTCGGCCAGCACTCCGGTGGCATGGTCATCTGCCAGGGACAACTCGATTCCGTCGTCCCGCTCGAACCCGCCTCCATGCCCGGCCGCGTCGTCGTGCAGTGGGACAAAGAAGATTGCGCCGACATGGGCATCATCAAAGTCGACCTGCTCGGACTCGGCATGATGGCCGTGCTGAAAGATTCGATCGAACTCATTCGCGGGCACTATCACGAAGAGGTCGACCTCGCGCATCTCCCGCAAGATGATGAACAGGTCTACTCCGCGCTGCAACAGGCCGACACCATTGGCCTTTTCCAAGTCGAAAGCCGTGCGCAAATGTCGTGCCTGCCGCGCCTGCGCCCGGTGCGTTTCTACGACATCGTGGTTCAGGTCGCGATCATTCGCCCCGGCCCGATCGTCGGACAAATGGTGAATCCCTTTTTGCAGCGTCGCCAGGGACGCGAAGATGTCACCTATGCACACCCCTCGCTCGAGCCAGTCCTGAAGCGCACTTTAGGCGTTCCGCTCTTTCAGGAACAACTGCTGCGCATCGCCATGATCGCTGCAAATTTTTCCGGAGGCGAAGCCGAAGAACTGCGCCGCGCCATGGGCTTCAAGCGTTCGCAGGCGCGCATGAAAGAAATCGAAGCAAAACTCCGCGCGGGCATGACCGCAAATGGAATCTCGCCGAAAGCACAGGAAGAAATTATTCTCTCCATTACATCCTTCGCGCTCTACGGATTCCCCGAATCCCACGCTGCCAGCTTCGCACTTATCGCCTACGCCAGCGCCTATTTAAAAGCGCACTATCTAGCCGCATTCACGGCGGCGTTACTGAACAATCAACCCATGGGATTTTATTCGCCCGCCACAATCGTCAAAGACGCCCAGCGCCACGGCCTGAAACTGCTCCCAGTGGATGTGACAAAGTCCGATTGGAATTGCACGCTGGAGCGAGTCCCGAGTCCTGAGTCCCAAGTCCCGAGTAAAACCGAAGAGCTTTGCCCCGGAGGGGCATCTGACAATAGCCCGGCGCTTCCAGCGCCGGGAGAGCGCACAAGCTTTCATCGCGTCCCGGAGGGACGCCTGAAATTCTCCCAAAGGCTCGGAAGTCCGAGAGAAACGCCGGACCAAGCCGCGGAGTGGCGACAGAATGCAGCCCACGGCGCAAGCCGTGGGTTGACTGCCAAGAATGAAGAAGCCCCAGAGGGGCGAAAGAAACTTGAGGATGCAAAGATTATCGCCCTCCGCATGGGCCTGCGCTACGTCCGCGGAATGCGCGAAGAAGCCGCCCGCTCCCTAATTCTCGAGCGCCTAAGCACGCCCTTCACTTCCATCCACGACCTAACCCGCCGCGTCCCCGAACTCCGCAAAGACGAACTCACCACGCTCGCAGAAATCGGTGCGCTGAATTCAATCGGATCGCAGATTGAAGATTGCAGATTGCAGATTTCAAAACCTGACCCATCGAATGCCCTTCAATCTGAAATCTGCAATCTAAAATCTGAAAAGCCCCTCCACCGCCGCGACGCACTCTGGCAAGTCGAGCGCGCCGTCCGCGCCTCCGGCCCACTGCTCGAACAACACGCCGAGCCCGACACCCCCTCGCCGCTCGCGCCCATGAATCACGAAGAGCGCCTGGTCGCCGACTTCCACGGCACCGGACTCACCGTCGGCCCGCATCCCATGGCCTACCGCCGCGAATGGCTTACTGCCATGGGCATTCGCCGCGCCAGCGATCTGCGCGATCTGCCCACCGGCAAGCGCCTTCGCATCGGAGGCTGCGTCATCACCCGCCAGCGCCCCGGCACCGCTAAAGGATTTGTATTTTTAAGTCTGGAAGATGAAACCGGAGTCGCGAACGCAATCGTCCGCCCCGACCTTTTCCATCAGAATCGCCTGCTGCTCACCAGCGAGCGCTTCCTAGCCATCGAAGGCATTCTGCAAAATCAGGACAACGTCATTTCCGTCCGCGCCGAACGCGTGTTGCCGCTCTTCGTCACCAAAGCGGAAACGATCTCCCACGATTTTCACTAAATACATCGCCACGGGGACGCGGGATCACGGAATAATTCTGATTCCCGTTTGATTTTCGATCGATCCGCGAAAATCCGCGTAAATCCGTGGCTGAGAATTCCTCGCTCTCACTTCCCCGTATAGCTCACTCTCCAAATCGAATTCGATCCGTCATCGCTCACCAGCAGCGATCCATCGTGAGCTACGGTAATCCCCACCGGACGCCCCCACACATGCCCGTCAGGCAGCACGAATCCAGTCAGGAAATCTTCGTACTCACCCGTGGCATGCCCCGTGTGATGCAGAGGCACACGAATCACTTCATATCCGACGCGCGTCGCCTTGTTCCACGATCCGTGTTCCGACGCAAAAATGTCTCCTTTATATTCCGCCGGAAATTTATCCGCCTCATAGAACGTAAATTCCAGCGACGCATTGTGCGGCTGCAGCAGCACGTCGGGCACAATCGCCTTATCCTTCAACTCCGGATGCTTCCCCGCATGCCTCGGATCCTGATGCGCTCCCATGTACCACCACGGCCAGCCGTAGAATCCGCCTTCCTGCACATGCGTGATGTAGTCGGGCACGAGATTGTCGCCTAAAGCGTCGCGCTCATTCACCGAGCACCACAGTTCACCCGTGTCAGGATCGACTCGAATCCCGCCTCCTGCGTTGCGAATCCCGTACGCATATACGCTGAGCGTGCAGTTCGCCGGATCGCACACCAGAATGTCCGCGCGATCTTTCTCCCCGGGATGCGTATCAGGATCGTCCACATTCGATGCCGATCCGACGGCTACAAACAACTTCTTTCCATCCAGAGAAAAATCGACCGCGCGCGTCCAATGCCCGCCACCCGCCGGCAAGTCCGCAATGTGCTGGGGCGCTCCGCTCGCCTTCAAATCTCCGTTGCGATAGGGGAAACGAATCAGTTCGTTTGTGTCTCCAACATAAATCCATTGCGGATCCGGTCCTGGCGGATAGAACGCAATGCCATAGGGCTCCTTCAATCCGCTGGCGAATACCCCCATCTGTTCCGCTTTACCGTCGTTGGTCATACCGCGAAACACGCGAATGCGCCCCGGGTCGCTCTCTGCCAGAAAAATGTCGCCATTCGGAGCGGTGCGCAGCAGACGTGGATTGTCCAGTCCCGACGCATACATTTCAACCTTGTAGCCCGTGGGAGCCACCGGCCAAGCTTTATCCGGTCGCGCCACCACGTCGGGACCATTACTCGACGACTTCGACGCGTAGGGCTGTGGCAAATCGCTCACCGAAATCCTGCGCGTCGTTCCGGGCGTCTCATAGCGGAAATCCGTAAAGGGGGCCTGCGGCGACGCATCTTTCACCTTTGCCGTGCTCACCTCCGGTGCCGGGGCCGCGCTCGCGCTTCCCGTCGCCTTGCCCGATGCCAGCGCCTCCACGTACGTCACGATCTGCCATCTTTTCTCATCTGGCAAAAACGCCCACGAAGGCATCCCGTTGTCGGTGTCGCCCTTGGTCACGAACCAAAACACTTCGCCTGCGGCGACGCCCTTCAACTTGCCACCAACCAGGGACGGAACATTGCCCGTGCCCTGACCCATCTTGCCGTGACAAGCGACGCAGTTTCTCGCAAACAGCGCCTTGCCCGCTTCGGCAGCCGCCTGCTGCCCCGCATACGGATTCTTCTGCGCCTTCGCCGAATCCGGCGCATCGTGGAAATTCTTGTCGACCGCTCGTAACGTCGCAACAGAAACGAAAAAAAGAAAAACCGAGAAAACTGCTAGCGTCGTCCTGCTAGAACCCAATCGCATAAGCGTCCTCACGAGAGAATTTTGCCCACTTAGATTAACCGTTGTACGCGAAGGATGCGAATCTAAGGTGCTGAACCCAACCATGCAGATGAATCGGGATCGCCTGGCGGTTGCGGAAAATTGAAAGGATTTGCTGCGGCCCGGCCTACAACCTATCCGACGTCGCTTTTCGTTCGGAGATCAGGCCAATCGAAGCGGCTAGTTCTTCCATCCTTGCCAGATCGCTCTTGGGTTTGTTTTGTTGCCGCGTGTCGCCGTATCCCAGGATTCCGTAATAGATGGCACGATCGAAGAATTGGTTCAGCAGTTGGCATAGTTCCTGTTCTGCGCGGAGCTTCACAATATTGTCGGCAAACCCTTCCTGCTCAAGAAAGCGCCACAAATGGCTGCGTGTGAGCATCAAGGCCCATACGAATTGATGCAGGCGAACTCCTTCGGCTGATCGGCGTGAACCGATTCGTCTAAACCGATCCTCGATGTCAGCCTCGGTCTTTTGCAGCAGCCATTCTCCCAGGTTGCGATAAACTTCGGCCGCCGCCAGTCGCAAATCCGCAGCCGGAATCCTGCAGAAATCAGAGGTGCGCTCCGACTTGTGGATCCGCTCCGTCAGTCCTCGTGCCAGCGCCTCCGAGTGGCTCTCGATCAAGCGCACTAATCTCAGGCCCACCATTCGCGCCTCTCCTCAGCATTCAATGAAAGAAGGGCGGGCGAAACAGTAAGCCAGAACGCCTTTGCCGCCGTAATCATAACTATATCGTAACACGATATATCTCACCGCGCAACCCGCGGAACCCGGGGCACCGCAAGCCGCGCGGGCCGGCGTGAACCGGCTCGTACGGCAAGCGGCTAGGCACGCGTGCCGAGTCGCTGGCGACCGGGCTCGCGGGTTGCGCCTTTTCGGTTCTCCCGAACCGCATCATCAGGGCCTCCATTTTCAAAGCGCTCAACTAAATAGATTCCGCGCTCCGAGACATTAGTTGTATCGTGTCACGATATAAATGCAGCTCGACGGCTACCCAACGGCCAACCTCGGGGGGCGCAGGTTCATCCAACACGAAAGGTGGCTAGCGGCGGCACATACACCGAGATAGATCGGGCGAATCGATGGATCCCGACACTTAACGTTCCAAGCCGAGCTTCTGGCAAGAATCTGCGCCTCGGAATATCTCCCCGGCTCTACCAGTTCATATTCGGATGCCAGGGACTCGCGAAGGCTCTGCTTCGCCGGCGCTTGTCACTTACGCCTTGCTCAAGTCTTGAAACTCCGGAGGATTCCAATGCGTCGCATCGTCACCATACTTCTTGTGCTGTTCGGCGTTTTTGTTTGTGAGGGTTTCGGCCAGTTGTCCCATTTATCCGGAAATAAAGCGCAGAATCTCCGCGACTGCATGGACGGCTTCGAAACCTGCGACCATGCACTTCTTTCGCCCGCCCAGGCGACGGAAATCACCACCCTGCAACACAGCCAGAATCTCTGGGCATGCCTCACCGGCTACGGTGAGTGCGATCATTCGAGCCTCACCCCGCAGGAGTCTAAGAAGGTCACTACTCTGGAACAGCAACGGGATGCTCTCGCGTGCGAAACAACGATTGGGATCTGCGACAAGGCATTGCTTACGCCATCCCAAACCGACGAGGTCGCAAGAATCCAAAAGGAGCAGAACCAGCTGGCTTGTGAAACTGGGGAAGCAACCTGCGACTACTCCCTCCTGCCTCCTTCAGAGATCGCAAGAGTTCAGCGCCTGGAGCGCGAGCACAATCTCCTTGCTTGTCAGACGGCCCAATATCCCTGCGACAAGTCGACACTCACGCCCTCGGAAAGCCGAGAGGTCGCGAAGTTCGACAGTCTAAACAACTTTCTCGCTTGCAAGACGGGCAACGGTTATTGCGACGCTTCTCTACTCAGTCCCTCCCAAGCCAAACAAGCCGCGGTCATCCAAGGCAAACGGAACACTCTGGCTTGCGAGGCCAATGATCTGACGTGCGGTCAGTCCTCGCTGTTGAACGTCGACCCACCCCTACAGGACATCCGGTCCGTGGGGCCTACCACGATGGCTCGTGCGGACCATTCTGTGCACCGCTGACCGCGTAACGCTCACCGGTGCGATACGGTCGGCGAACGTTATTATTGTCAAAGTCGGAGCGACGACTGGACTCAAACGTACTCGGCAAGCTTCGCGTTGTGGGGCAACCGTGGAAGTCGCCCCGCACGTCCTGACTGCCCTCGCCCTGGCACACGACGTCGTGCATCGAGCGGCACTGTCAATCTCATCTATAGATACAGATATAGCTATAGATCAAAGAGTGGTGAAACATGCGAGCTCTTTCTGCCATCCTGATCATCTCCCTGGCGTTGTCAACCTGCTTGTTTGCCGCTGATCAAACACCCGTGAAGGCGCCGAATTTCTCCTCCGACGCCGAATGGATTGACACTGGCGCCGCCAGCAGCAAGGTTCCGCATTCCATCAAGGGCTACCGCGGAAATGTTTTGCTCATCGACTTCTGGGAATACACGTGCATCAATTGCATCCGCGACTTCAGCGTTCTGAAGCGTTGGTATGGCAAATATCACGCGGATGGCTTTGACATTGTCGGAGTCCATTTCGGCGAATTTCAAATGGGATACAACGCCGGCAACGTTCGCGACGCAGCCAAACGCTTTCAGTTGCCCTGGCCCGTCGTTGCCGACCTGCAGGGCTCCATCTGGCGCGCCTACCATTCGGATTCCTGGCCCAATCGATATCTGATCGACCAGAACGGCGATATTGTTCTTCACATCGAAGGCGAGGGCAATAATCAATCGATGGAGAAGAAGATCCGCGAGTTGCTCGCGAAGACCCATCCTGAAATAAATCAGATTCCTCTCGATCCTCCGGAAAACACCTTCACCCCCTCCTGCGGAATTCCAACCGACGAAACCTATGTGGGAGACTGGTTCGGTCGCGGCGCCATTGCCAATCCGAAGGGCTACAAGAATGATGGGGAAGTCACCGACTTTCACGCGGAGGGAGCGCCCGCCGACGGCAAAGTCATGTTCTCGGGCCGTTGGATCACGCAGCAGGACGGCGTAACCTCCGCCGACAAGCGCGGCAGCGCGCAATTGCGCTATCACGCGCGCTCGGTCTATGCCGTTTTCAGCGTCTCGAATCCGAAAAAGCCTGTGCGCGTTTATCTGCTGCAGGACGGCAAGCCTCTCCAGCAGAGCGAAGCGGGCGTCGATGTCCACTCCGACTCGCAGGGCTCGTATCTCGAAGTGAGGAGCCCACGAATGTATTACGTGGTAAAGAATACGGCGTCTTCTTCGCACCTGCTGACGCTTGAGCCAGACGCAGCGGACTTCGTGCTGCACTCATTCACCTACGGAAACGATTGCCAGCAGGACTTCGATCAGAGATAGCAGCCTACACTGCTAGCAGGTCTCTGCATCCGCCGACGAGGCCGCATAAGAATCTTCTCTGAGGCCATTTTTGAGTGTCGTCAGCCGACAAATGTCCTAAAGGCATCAGTGACGCCAATCCTGGCGCCAGAATTCCCCTCCAATCCCTGTTAAGACCGACTCCTAAATCATTGATGCGGCATGTGGTTTTCCGTTAGTGAAGACTTAACCGTCAGTTGCTTTGACTTCGACTCATCTTTCGTCCAAATTCGTTCCCGCGAATGCGAACCCCACGCCCCGAACTCTTCGGAGCCGCGAGATTCCATCTCGACCCGCGAACCTCAAAGCACATTGAACGTATGAGCACGAATTCGAAAGGAGTCGACGAAAATGGCGAACTTTTGTAATCAGTGCGGATCTCCCCTGCAGGCAGGTCCGTTCTGCAACAAGTGCGGAGCCGATGCGCGGAAAGTGCCCGCTTCAACTGCTCAGGCTCCGGCCGCAGCTCAGCCTCCGGTCGCCGCGCCACTCATACCCGCACAAGCAGCTCCAGTGCAGGCGACTCCCGCAGCACCCGCTAAGTCCAGCCTATGGCTGAAGATCATTCTCGCGGTCGTTGTCGTCCTGTTTGTCTGCGGCGCGCTGGCGGTGGCGGGAGTCATCTACGCGGCCCATCGAGTCAGCCAGAAAGTTCACGAAGTCACCCAAGAACTCGCCAGCAATTCCGCCGACGCCGACGCGCCGGCTGAATCTCTAGGCGATGTCTGCCGCTTTCTCAGCCAGGAAGAGGTGAGTAAGGCGATCGGAGTCGAAATTGTAAGCACCAAGGCGGAAGGCGCGGGATGTTCCTACCTCGCCAAAGGCGACCAGGCGGACATGACAGCTCGTCACGCCACCGCGCTTGCCGCCAGCAAAGGCGCAGACAAACAAGCTCAACAAGCGCTCCAGCAATTCGCCGGCGGGATGTTCAAGGCAATGCAGGACGATAACAAGGAAAAATCATCCGACCCTTCCGGCCAGGTCGTCGTGATGAACTTCTCCATCGATCAGAATTCCGCGGGAACGCAGATGAAACTCAACAACAAAGTGATGGGCATGCTAGGACCAAACGGAGCGCAGAGGCTCAGCGGAATTGGAGACGAGGCATTCGTAACCGCCGACACCATGCTCATGTTCCGCAAAGGAAACAAGATGGTCCGCATCATGTACATGACGTGTCCGTGTGGAACCGAAGCGATCAGACCGCTGGCGCGCCAACTCGCAGACCGCCTGTAGTGCAGAAGTTCGTAACTACGACTACAGGAATCTGGAGAAAACATCCATGAGCACGGGATTTCACCCTCAAACCCTACCGTAGACACTTAATCCAACCTACGCTGCTAGGTTCCTTGCTGTTATAGAATGCGAAAGCACGTCGGACGAACTCAGGAGGCCCCATTTGGATACACGGAGAATGCTGCATGAAGTTGAAGCCGAGATTGCGAAATTGGAGCGTGTTGCTAACGTGCTCCGAACTCTAGCGACCGACAGCACCGAACCTCATCGTCAACGCAAAACCATGTCCGCCGCTGCGAGGAAGAAGATCAGCCTCGCCCAGAAAGCGCGTTGGGCAAAGAGATTGGGAACCGGCCAGACCCCCACCATGAAACCTGCCCGCACGTTATCCGCATCTGCTCGTCGGAAAATCGCCGCCGCGCAACGTGCACGATGGGCCAAGGTCAAGGGGCAAGAGAAGAAAGCCGCCTAAAACCGCCGATCCCGAAAAATTTGCTCTGATCATGTGCGGCCGTTACCGATTGTCGAGGCGAAAGCAGATCATCGAGGAGCATTTCGATAGCGTCTCCGGCGACGAGGACTGGAGTCCCCGCTACAATGTCGCTCCAACTCAACCGGTCCCGATCATTCGCCAAAATCCAAAGCTACCGGTTCGCCACTTGTCCCTCGTTCGATGGGGATTGATTCCGTCCTGGACAAAAGACATCTCCGAGGCCGCCATGATGATCAATGCCAGGTCAGAAACGGTGGCGGCGAAGCCGGCGTTTCGCGATGCACTCAAATCCCGCCGGTGCTTGATCCCCGCCGATGGATTCTACGAGTGGCAGCGAAACGGCAAAGCGAAGCAGCCTTTCTGCTTCGAAGTCAACGAGGGCTCATTGTTCGCCTTTGCCGGCTTATGGGATCGTTGGAAAGACCCGAAGGGAACATGGGTTGAGTCCTGCTCAATCATGACCACAATGCCGAACGCGGTTACGTCAGCCGTCCATGACCGGATGCCGGTTATTCTCGATCCTGGCAACTACGACGTATGGCTCGATCCTGGAATGACGAACGTCGACGCCGCGTGTGAACTCCTGCAGCCATTCGATGCTCGACTCATGCGCCGCTATCCCGTAAGTGAGCGCGTGAATCATAGCGCCAACGACGACGCGGAATGCTCGACCCCCATAGAAATATCTCTGCCGCAACCGAGTCTGTTCTCCTGAATATGCCGAAACGCCCTGCATCGAACAAGAAGAACGCGGCGCAGACCAACAAGAACAAGAAGGACGCGGCGCCTTCCATCTTGAAGGGTTGGGACCAGATTTCAGCGTTTCTCGGGGAACCTCCATCCGTCGTTCAAAGATGGGCGTCAGAAGGGATGCCCGTGCGAAAGCAGGGCCGCTACGTGGAAACGACTCCAAACGAACTGAACGCGTGGCTGGGAAAAGAATCCGGCAAGCCCGTACATACGGTTACCGGAGACACAGACTTGACTGAAGAATTGAAGCGCGGTCTGTCTTACGTGCGGCACGAGAAGAAACCATCAAAATAGTCGACTGTCCCCGGCATCAAGAGTCAGCCCCCATTTTCGGGCAGCCGGAGTTCAGGAGCCTCAGTCCGGCAGCAGATGCCGTACCGCTGCCAAAGCTTAAACCACGGACTATTGGCGAGCATTTCGTCGTGCCTTCGATTGGCCGCAGAAATGTCGCTTGCATTGAGTGGCCTGATGTCAGGCGCCTCGTACATTTCCTGGAGTTGCTCAATCTCGTCAATGACGCGTTCAACGTCCATAGGTCACAATCATCTAAGAGAAGGCGCGGAGCGGTCAACCTCAACCGGCAATGATCCCGAAATCCCTCGCTTTGTCACCAGATAGACGGCAAAGCTCCCCAGCCAATGGCCGCCCTCGTAATGCTCCCCCGTCACTGCAGCCAACCCAGCCTTCCGGTGTGCCGCGGCGGTTGCCACGATCGACGGCAGGCGCTTGTCTCCGTTCGGTAAACCAGCAGCGATTCCCTCCAGCATCCAGGCCCGGCTGAGATTGAGCCCGTCCAGGTGCGCCAGCTTCGGATCGCTTGGATCAGGCGACACAACGGGCTGTAACCATTTAGGGTCGCCGGAGCCGGAAATCTGGGGCATGAACTCTCGCAGCCATCGTGCAAACTCCTGGCTCGGCAGCACACGACGCATCACGTCCGCTTCGCCAAGGCATGGCGACAAAAAGTCCTCTCCAGAGGGTTCATATGCGAGCGGGCAGTTCTTGTCGCCGAGATAGAACTGCTTCGCTTTGGACGCAACTAAGGCGGCGAACTTCTGATCGCCCTTGCTGCGCGCATAATCGAGCATCAGACCGAGGGCGAAGGCCGTCTGGTCATGTTCGCCGATCCGCACAGGGTTGGAGAGTTTCGGCAGCCAGTTGTTCAGCCTCTCCAGTACAACTTCCTCAAGCGGGTGCAGATTAGCCGCCATCTCTTTCGCTTCGGGATCGTCCCACTCGCGCAATTCCGCAACCAGTTGAAGGAGCCATGCCAGCCCATACGGGCGCTCAAAGCTGGATCGTCCTCCTCCTCGAAGATATGCAGCCTCCTGCACAATGTTTTCTGCCGTCAGACTTTGCCGCAGTGCTTCGCGAGCAGGCTGAACAAATGGCGCGTTCGGAAACGTCCTGCTCAAGCGAACCAGCAGCCAATGCCCGTGGACCGAAGAATGCCAGTCGTAGCAACCATAAAACGCAGGCGTCAGTTTCCGGGGTGGAGCAACGTCCGCATCCCCGTTCAACGTGTGGCTAATGTGATTTGGATATTCTTTGTGCACGCAAGCGAGTGCGAGATTTGCAAATCGCTCAGCCGCTTTCGTGTCGAACTCACCAATGTTTTGAGCGGCAGCACTCATCGTGATGAACAAAAACATGGCGCAAAATGTAAACTTCATCGGCTAATACTTTAGCTGAAGAGGGAACGCAGATGCTCAGAAGAGATTCGCGGAAACCTAAGAGGAGGCGGTTGGTAGCGCTACCGGGAATCGAACTTGAGGCGTTTAGCGGGCGTGAGCGAAGCGGGAGCCCGCTGCCGAAATCCTGAGCGCAGCGAAGGACCTCGTCGCCTTCTCTTAATCTGAGTGGTGGTTGGTAGCGCTACCGGGAATCGAACCCGGGTTTGAAGATTGAGAATCTTCCGTCCTAACCCCTAGACGATAGCGCCACTGGTCCAGATTTTATCACTAAAACCAGCGAGATCAGCGGGTTGACTGCGATCCCGCCGACCTCCCTGTTTTTGCTTCCTAGCGCCCGTTAGCGCCCAAAAACGCTCGCGGTGGTACATGTGGTGGTACATGCCAAAAAACCCTACTGAACCGCGCTGGTTGACGGCGGGAAGGCTCTTGCGATGCCCTCGGCGACGGCGCGCTCCGAGTACGCCGCGAACTTCTCGAAGTTGCCGCTGACGTGCGGTTGCGTGATGTGGATGTAGTATTTTTCCGTGACGGCAGGCGAGCTGTGGCCCATCAGGCTGCAAAGCGCGAACTTGTCCACGCCCGCCATCGCGGCCCGCGTCCCGAATGTGTGACGGAGGCAATAAAACTCGAATGGCCTGAGCTTCGCCTTCTCGATCGCCTGTTCGTGCGGGTGCTGGACGCTTACGATGTGCCCCGTCTTGCCGCTGCCCGTTGACGAACTCTTCGCACACCCGGATCAAGTATCGTGGAAGGTGATGGTCGCTAAAGCGCTCATCCCGAGCCCGCCAGAGGCCGCAGGCCAACGTGGCATAATCCCGTGCAGCCGGAACGCTGCCGATCCGCTAGTTAAGAGTGCTCGGCCGGTTTCGTTCTTTCTCGGCCAATGATTCCGCCCATGTTCGGTCCGTGATTTCCACCGTAGTTGCGTTCATCTCGGAGACGCCAGCCTTTTCGAGATCATGGCCCGCTTGCCCCAGCATCGCGGTTGACGTTCGAAAGGCGTCTTCGCTGGCAACAACCACAACGTCCGAACGCTTCACCCAACTGGCGCGGGGATGTAAGAATACCGCCCCAAAGCCGTTCTGGTAGGGCACCCGCTCTTCGCTATCTGGGGAACCGTACTTCTCGATGAGATCGCGTTTCACTTTGGCAAAATCGTCAGCAATTGCAAGCCGCATCATAACCAGCTTTTGCGCCGCGAACTGAGAATGCTGCGACGCAAACAACCCACCCAGCAACACGGTCTCGCCCTCGGCGATCTTTTCCATTTGCTGGCAGGTGTCAGCTTGGAATTCATGTTTGCGGCGCGCCTTACGGTCGTTAAGTAAGGTGACGCAATCGGTGAGCACATGGGCTGCTTCCGCGGCACTGCCTTTCTCTACGATCAGGTAATCACTAAAGGTTTCACCAATTCTGTGACCCTTCACCAGAGGGGAGCTTTGCTGGCCGAATGAGACCAAAGAAAATGCGGCAACGAGGAACAAGGAGATTGCAGTGGCTTTCATGATGGGGTCAAGTTTATTCCCATTTGCACCTCGTAAATCAGCAATAGCTCAGTTCATAACCTCCCAGACCTATAATGGGAAAGCACCGAAAGGTTGGATCGTCGGCTTCCGCGTAGGTCGTCGCCACGCTCCACAGCGCCGTGCTCGCGTTGCCCAAGATCGGCGCGGAGTCGGTTCTGCACTCGTGCAGGAAGAAGAAAACATAGTCCACTTTCATGTCGAACCTCATTGAACGAGCGCAGGGTCAAGGTAGGGTGTTTTCGGGTGAACGATTGATCGCGGACGTCCATTACGACGTGCGGGTCTACCAGATTTACGATGAGACGCTGCTGCTTTCGGGCCAGAGAACCAGAACCCCGACTGTTCAGGAGATAGAACTCGACTTATCGGAGCGCATCGAGGCAGGTTTCAACGAGCGCCTCACGCTGCACATGGCTGACGGGCGCAAGCTCGATTTCTGGGCGTTGGGCGGTGAGTACAAGCCTACCGGCGGCCCATACTTATGATTCTTTTTTCGCACGCCTCCCTAAAAGGCGTCGCTCGCAAAAAAAAAACGGGGACTTCTGGTTTTGCGGTACACGCGGCGGTACACGCCATGGCCGCGACCGCAGCTAAGTTATTGACTGCGCTGGGCACGCGGCAAGATTGAGAATCTTCCGTCCTAACCCCTAGACGATAGCGCCCCGGGAGGCAGACCCACATTATAACAAAGCACTCTCAGGCGAACCGCGCGTGCTGATCTCAACTGTTTCAGTTCCATCCTCTTCTTTAGTTCCATACTCCCTTGTTTCATTTCGGAATTCCGTTCCTCCTCATCGCATTTTTTTGTGCACCCGACTCGCATTCACAGGCAATGAAGGCCTATATTAGTAGTATCTCCGCGAACGAAAACTTACTGTAACCGCGAATTCGCAGGGGCAACGTGTATGTTGTTCATTCATCAACGAATCCAATCATTCCTAGAATTAGGAGTATGTAAGGAGTATCCCACCATGGCAAAACCAAGATTTCCCAAGAAGAATATCGAAACCTCGGGAGCAATCTCCGCTGCGAGTGCGCCGGCGCCCGCGTTGAATCCCGAGAACAAGCCGGTCGCAACCCCATCCACCGCTCCTCCGCCAACCACCGGAGTAACCAAGGCCGAAGCCAACAAACCTGAAGCCAACAGGAAGATCCTACGCAAGCCGGAAATCGTCAAGAGTGAGTCCCGCTCCAATGTCGTCCCCATCAACTTGGACGACGAGATTCGTCAACTCGCCTACCTGTTCGCCGAACGTCGCGGATTCGAAGCCGGGCACGAAACAGAAGACTGGCTGGCAGCCGAGCACGAAGTTCTGCAGCGCTACCACCAGCACACCGCCTAAACTCAGGTCGCTGTCACCAAACCGCCTGACGGCCGAGCCCCGGCCGTGCCTGTGGCGAAAACGTTTACTCTCGATCTCTACTTCTGGCCCGCCGGAATTCGGGCTCCGTTGACACCGCATTCCACTCGGAATCAACTCCGGCGGGCGCAAGACCACTCGATGCCATGCCCTACTAGCCCCTTCTTTCTTTCACGCTCCGGTTGCCTCTGCCGTCTATTTCTGAAAAAATACTTCGGGGTTCCCTCCACATGGCGACAATCGGCAGTTTTGCCTTGCTCATTGCACTGGCGCTGAGTCTGTATTCATTCGGAGGCGGCCTGCTCGCCCTGATTTTTCAGGATGACTCCCGCTGGGAGCGCGTCGGCGAAACTGCCCGCCGCGCCGGCGTCGCCGTCTTCGGATTAGTTCTTCTCGCCGCGATTGCCTTGGTCGTCGCCGCCTTCCGCGACGATTTCACCATCGCCTACATCTTCCACCACAGCAACCGCGACCTCGGCCGCGCCTACAAATTCGCCACATTGTGGTCCGGACAGGAAGGCTCGCTCCTTTTCTGGTCACTGCTTCTCGCCGGATACGGCTTCGTTCTTCGCCTTCGCTACAAAACCGACCCGCGCCTCTTCGCTTATGCTTCAGTCGTACTCGCAGGCGTCCAAATCTTTTTTCTAGCTCTCGTGAACTTCGCCGCCAATCCCTTCGGCCTTCTCGAAGGCCCGCTTCGCGCCGACGGCAGCGGCCTCAACCCTCTCCTGCAATATCCCGAGATGGTTATCCATCCACCCATGCTCTATCTGGGATACGTCGGATTCACCGTCCCCTTCGCCTTCGCCCTCGGCGCTCTCATCATGAAGTATCCCGGCGAAAAGTGGATTCACATCACCCGCCGCTGGACCATGGTCACCTGGGGATTCCTTACCTGCGGAATTTTTCTCGGCGCCCACTGGGCCTACGCCGTCCTCGGATGGGGCGGCTACTGGGGGTGGGATCCCGTCGAGAACGCCTCCCTCATGCCCTGGCTCGTCGGCACCGCCTTCCTGCACTCCGTCATGATGCAGGAAAAACGCGGCATGCTGAAAGTCTGGAATATGTGGCTGGTCTTCTTCACCTTCTGGCTTGCGATTTGGGGAACATTCCTCACCCGCAGCGGCATGATCAGTTCCGTCCACGCCTTCGCGCAATCGTCAATCGGCACCTGGTTTGCGTGGTTCCTCGCGATCACCTTCGCGGTCTTCGTTTTCTTCTTCGCCAAGAACCACTCGCACCTGCGCAGCGAACACAAACTCGAGTCGCTGATCTCGCGCGAGTCCAGCTTCCTGTTCAACAATCTTCTCTTCGTGTTGCTCTGCTTCACCGTGGCCTGGGGCACGTGGTTCCCCAAGATTTCAGAACTGGTGCAAGGCAACAAAGTCACAGTTGGCGCGCCGTTCTATAACCGCGTCGCTATCCCGGTTGCGCTGTTGCTTCTCATCCTCACCGCCGTCGGCCCGCTGCTCGCGTGGCGTAAAACGTCGTTCGAAAGTCTGAAGCGGAATTTCATGTGGCCCGCCATTGGCGCCGTCGCCGTCATGGCCTTCCTCATGATCTCGCCCACGAGCTGGGGATCGCCCTTCGGCCTGCGCCCCTGGCAGGACATGTCTTACTTCTATTCGCTGATGGCCATCGGCCTTTCCGTCCTCGTCACCCTCACCGTCGCCAGCGAGTTCTATCGTGGAGGCAAAGTCATCTCCGGCCACACCGGCCAGGGCCAGTTCGCCTCGATGGTGCAACTCACTCATCGCAATACGCGCCGCTACGGGGGATACATCGTTCACTTCGGCGTGGTCGTGGTTATCATCGGTCTCGCCGGAGCCGCGTTCAATCAGGAAAAAGAAGCCGACAAAGGATTGGATTACGGCGACAAGATGACCATCGGCAGCTACACCCTGGTCTGTCGCTCGTTCACGCAGGACGACAATCCCAACTACGCAAGCGAGTGGGCCGTCATCGACGTCTACCAGGGCGGCAAGAAAATCGACACCATGACGCCGGTGCGCGAATTCTACAAAGCCAGCCGCCAGGCCTCGACCAAGCCCGACATTCGCTCCACCTTCAAAGAAGACCTCTATCTCGTCTATGAAGGTCAGAACGACAAAGGTCAGCCCATTATCAAAGCGCACTTGAACCCGCTGGTCATGTGGATATGGCTCGGCGTCTGGATCATTCTCGCCGGCACGATTCTGGCCCTGATCCCGAACGCGCCCGCCCCAGTCCGCGTACAAGCGGCAAGGCTGGTAGAGCACGCAGTCCCCGCCGTAACCGGCGACTAAATGGAGGGCCTGTTTCATACCAGGGCAAGGGGCGTGAGAACTAGATTTTCATTGATGCACTGCAGTGACGTTCGAGTCTTAGCCGCGAAGCGGCGCAAAAATGCAGCCCACGGCGCGAGCCGTGGGCAGCAAAATGGGAAATAATCAAGCCCCGAAGGGGCACTTCGGCTGTCCGCCGGGACGCCCGGCGATCTTCGCTTGCAGAAAGTTCAATTGCAGAAAGAATTAAAAATGTCGACGAGACCACGATCCACCCTCCGCCGCCTGCTCCAATGCGGCCTCCTCTGTCTCGCCGTCTTCGCGCTCATGGGGACAAGCGATCCCGCCACGCGCTTCAATGAACTCGGCCACCAGTTGATGTGTATCTGCAGCTGCAACCAGATTCTTCTCGAATGCAATCACGTCGGCTGCCCTGACTCCGACGGCATGCGCAACGAACTCATGGCCGCCGTCACCCGCGGCGACAGCGACAGCCTCGTCGAACAATCCTTCGTACAAAAATACGGACCGACCGTCCTCGCCGCTCCCACCGGCAAAGGCTTCGACCGCACGGCGTGGATCATGCCCTTTGTCGCGCTGGTCCTCGGCTTCGGTCTAGTCATCTTCGTAATTCGCGCCTGGAAGAATCGCCCTGAGCCCGCCCTCGCCGGTGGCCTGCGCCCCGTCCACAACGCCGAGTTCGACGAATTCCGCGAGCAGGCGCGCAAGGAGACCGATCTATGACGTTCGACTCGACGACGTTCGCGCTGGCTTGCTGCGCCCTGGTCACCGCCGCCACACTCTTCTATGTCTTCTATCTCCCGGGCAAGCTCTACCTTGGTCCCGAGAAAACGCGCGCCTCCTACCTTCGTGAACGCAAAGACGCCGTCTACGAAAATCTGCGCGACCTCAACTTCGAATACAAAGCCGGCAAAGTTCCCGACATCGACTACCAGTCGCTGAAAGCTTCCCTGCAAGACGAAGCCGCCACACTCATGGCCGAAATCGCCCGCCTCGAAGCCAAAGCCTCCGCCAACCCAAGAAAAGCGAGATCATGACCGAAACCCAAACCCCCGTTGTCTCGAACGACAAGTCACCCTGGGCAAAGTGTGCCATCTTTCCCCGTCATCCTGAGCGAAGCAGGAAGCGCGCGCAGCGCACTTCCTGCGCAGTCGAAGGACCCCCACTCCGCCGGTAGCAACCAGCGCAGCCCCAGGGAATTCTCCCGATGCACCCAGCGCATCGTGCTCTACGCAGCACTAACCCTCCTGCTCTCCGCCTTCGCCGCCGCCCAATCTCTCACCGGCACGGTCAAGAACACCACCACCAACAAGCCCGCCGCCGGCGATGACGTCATCCTCCTCAGCCTCGGCCAAGGCATGGAGGAAGCCGGACGCACCAAGACCGACGCCAAAGGAAATTTCTCTCTCAAGCTCGACAACGATCAATCGCCGCACCTCGTCCGCGTCGTTCACCAGGGAGTCACCTACCACCGCATGGCCCCTCCCGGAACCACTTCGGTTGAAGTCGAAGTCTACGACGCGGCCAAGAAAATCGAAGGCATCGCCGTCGTCGCCGACATCATGCGCGTGCAGGCCGAGCAAGGACAGCTCGAAGTCATGCGCGCTTTCGCCGTCGAGAACACGTCCAAGCCTCCGCGCACGCAAATGAACGAGCACAACCTCGAGTTCTACGTGCCCGAGGGCGCGCAGATCGTCGAAGGCTCGGCCATGACCGCGAACGGTCAGCCCGTGAACTCCGCTCCCGTGCCTGAGGACGACAAGAAAACGCGCTACGCTTTTCTCTTCCCCCTCCGCCCCGGCACAACGCAGTTCCAGGTGGCATATCAGCTCCCCTACACCGGCAGCGCCAACATCGATCCCAAGAGCATTTATCCGCTGCAGCACTTCGTCGCGATTCTTCCCAAGGGCATGCAATTCTCCGCCGCTCCCGGCACGCCATTCCAGCCCATGAACGACCCGCAGCAGCCCGACGCGAACGTGCAGGTCGCTTCCGGCGCAACCGCAGGACAGAACCTCGCCTTCAAGATTTCCGGCGAAGGCACGCTGCAGAATCGTCAGGAAAATGCGGGCGCGCCCAGCGAAGGAGGCGGCGCCGCCCAGAGTGACAATCGCCCCGGCGGCGGACTCGGCCCGCCCATCGACGCGCCCGATCCCCTGCAGAAATATCGCTGGTACATCGTGGCAGGGTTCGCCGCAGTATTGGCCGTCGGCGGTGTCGTCATCGCCACGCGTCAACAAGCCGCCAATCGCGCCGGCCGCTCCATGGTCAAAGGACGCGCTCTCCTCGAGGAAGACGAAGACTTCGAACCCGCGCCAGTCGCCGTAGGACGTCAGGTTCGATCCAATACCCGCGCCAATGGCAGCAGTTCAGACGATCGTCGAGCCGAAGTCGACGCCCGCCCCGCGCGCAGTTCTTCATCAATGCTGCTCGAAGGCCTGAAAGAAGAACTCTTCCAACTCGAAGTCGAGCACAAACAAGGCCGCATCACCCAGCAGGAATACGACCAAGCCAAGTCCGCCCTTGACCACACCCTACAACGAGCCCTAAAACGCGAATCCACAAAGCAAACGTGACCGTCCCGCCGGCTGTCGCAGAGGGATCCCGCCGCGCAGCCTGCATCTGCGAATCATCTAAGCTTTGTCATTCCGAAGCGGCGAAGCCGCCGAGGAACCTGCTTTCCTTCTGTCCACCACAAATCTCCGCACCCAATAATGAGCCGACCCCACCTCACCGCCCTAGAGCGTTTGCAGAAAATTCAACAAGTCCTGCATTTGCTGTTTCGAGAGCCCAATCTGGAAGCGCTGGTTATAGAAGTTCACGACCTGCTGAAGATTGGCAGCGGCCCCGTTGTGAAAATACGGCGCACGAGCTGCCAAACCCCGCAAGATCAGACCCTTTCCTCGCCCTATGTCGCTGCATTGGCCGCTGATCAGCGCCTTTCCCGGATCGCTGGTATAGAACGTCTGCCCTGCCATCGGACCCTGATTGCAGACCAACTCGAAGACAGGCAGTCGCGGCTGCTGCAACTCCTTCAATCCCGCCACGATGTTGGGATCGGTTTCATAGAGCAGTGAGCGGCCGTTGCCAATGTCGAGAGGCAGCGGCAACGAATGATTGCCCACGTTGGGTGTGTCGTGACACGTCGTGCAGGTACCGGTAATCTGCTCACTCCCCGTGACCAGTCCCGGCACATTGCTTATCGTCAGCGGTTGAGTATTGAAGATCTGTTCGCCCCTCGCAATCGACGCCTGTTGTCGATTCCGCGAATTCTGCCAGGAGGTGTAGAGCGTGAATACATTGGGAGTGAACTGGTTTCCCTCAGGATCGGCGCCCAGCGAATCGTTGACTCCCGGATAGTACTGCTGGCCAGCAAGGAATTGCGGCCCCCCTTCGGATCCACTTTGTCCGTAAAGATTTCCGGCAAAGAAATCTCTGAGCTGTGCCGAATTAAGCGCCGTCTCGAAACTCACAATATCGCTGAGCTGGCTTGGCGTGGGAGCCGCGCTGCCTTGGGCGTGAGTTAACGTAGCGTCGATTGCCTGTTGCGTCAGGTCAGTATTTAGATTGGAAGCGAAAGTCTGTGTGTTATTAAGCGGAAAAGTGGCTGACTCGCGCCCATCGAACATCACGGCGCTCAGGAATCCAAGATTAGTCGTCGGCAAAGGCCTGCGATACACAGACACGGTCTGGTGGCCTTGACCATCCGTGGTTAAGGCACAACCGTAAGGATCTTGCACAGCCGTAATCGTGAACTGCGGCGGGTTCGGGTTGGAGCTGTTAGGCGGGACCTGCAGCCCGATGCGAACGAGCCCATTGTTCACAACCAGGCTGTTATTAACAGGCCCAGTGGGGCAGGTAGAGCCGTCCACTTGCGCAAACAATGGATCTTTGCCACGCGTGATGAAGTACCGGAATTGCGCATCAGCTGCGCTCAGTCCAAAGGCGTCGCTGGGTTGGTGACAAGTCCCACACGTCCTGCCGTTCGTCCCCAGGCTCTGAAAAAAAGCGCTGCTCAAATCGACGCTTCCACTCGTGCTGTTGGTGGCGGACCAGCCGGTGAAGTTGAGAAACGGAAACAGGTTCGGAAGGTAAACATCGGCGATGGCGGAGCCTGCGGCGAAGATGACCACCGCAACGACGCATACCGCCATTCGCCGCCGCCGGGTGCTGCCATCCCAGGCGTTAAGTTGCTGAAGTGCCCTGCTGATGAACGGAGTGCGAGCCAACGGTTTGGACATGTGAACTCCTCACTGAAACTGGAACCCCCCAGACAAATCCGGAAGATGCTGTCTTAACTCCCTCTTCCGCGCAATAGTCGGCGTCTGTCGCCGCCTTAATTCTTATGTACCCGTAACTCGCAGAAACAACTGGAGATGCTGCACCAGACGCGGATCTGCGGTTGTAGATGTCGCCTCAAAGGCGCTCCATGCCCTTTACGCCTTGGTCATTCCGAAGCGAGCTTTATCATTCTGAAGTGGAAAGCTTTATCAATTCCGAAGCGGAGAGCTTTGTCATTCCGAAGCAAGAGCTTTGTCATTCCGAAGCAAGAGCTTTGTCATTCCGAAGTAGAGAGGTTTGTCATTCCGAAGCGGCGAAGCCGCCGAGGAACCTGCTTCCCGCCTGGAGCACGCAATCCCGTTAGGCAGCCACAAACCAGCGCCGAAGGCGCGCCCCGAAAATAGCCCGGCGTTTTCAACGCCGGGTCAGCCCACGACAATGAAACTCCGCCCCGTAGGGACGGCTGAACCCGAGCGTCGAAGCCCCTCAGAAAAACTCCACCCCTACAGTGAGCGCCGCCGCCCAACCCCACTTAACTCCTTATTCCGCAATATTTTGCCCCTAACTCACTGAGCCCCATAGATTTTTCATAGTTTTGACGCTAACTCCATGATTCCAATAGACCGGGGGGAGGGGGGGTACCCCACCCGCGAGCCGCGTTTTCCCAAAATGGCACCCATGCATCTCCCCACTCGGCGTAACATCCAATCACTAGGTTCCAACAAGATTATGGGAAACATGTTTAAGACCGCGTTCCTGCTGACCGCCATGACGCTGCTGCTTCTTCTGATCGGCCGCGCCTTCGGAGGACAGAATGGAATGATCATCGCCCTCGTCGTCGCTGTCGTGATGAACTTCAGCGCCTACTTCTTCTCCGACAAAATTGCGCTCGCCACCTACCGCGCACAGCCGGTCACGCGCGAACAACTTCCTCGCGCCTACGCAGCGGTCGAACGCCTCACGCAGAAAATCGGTATTCCGATGCCGAAGATGTACGTCATCCCGACCGAATCCCCCAACGCCTTCGCCACCGGACGCAACCCGCAACACGCCTCCGTCGCCGTCACGCATGGGATTTTGGGTTTACTGAATGACGAGGAACTCGAAGGCGTTCTGGCGCATGAGCTTGGACACGTCAACAACCGCGACATCCTGATCAGTTCGGTCGCGGCCACGCTCGCCGGCGCGATCACATTGATCGCCAGCATGGGACGATGGGCCATGCTCTTCGGTGGCTTCGGCGGCGGAGGCCGCGACGAACGCCGCGGTGGAGGCCTCGGCGCACTCTTCATGCTGATCGTCGCCCCGATCGCCGCGACGCTGATTCAGCTTGCCGTCTCACGCTCGCGCGAATATCAAGCCGACGCCACAGGCGCGCACTTCACCGGCAATCCGTATGCGCTCGCGAGCGCGCTGCAAAAGATCGACGCCTATTCGCGCCGTCTTCCGATGCAGGCCAGCCCGTCAACCGCGCACCTGTTCATCATCCAGCCATTCCTCGGTGGGATGAGCTTCGGCAGCCTGTTCTCGACGCATCCCCCAATCGCCAAGCGCATCGAGCGTTTAACGGGAAGGCCCGCGGAGTTTATGCAGTAGTGAGCAGTGAGCTGTGAGCAATGAGCAGTGAGCGAACAAGTTGGTTCGGCTCATAGCTCATGCCTCATAGCTCATGCCTCATAGCTCACAGCTCGGAGTGACATTCGTAACGCTCATCGCACCATGCTCAATAGTAGAATCGAAACAATGTCGCCCGAGACCGCAATCGCCGTTTCCCACAAAGCCGCCGAACTGGAAAAAGCGCTCCGCCGCGTAATCCGCGGCAAGGACGACGTGGTTCGCCTCGCGCTGGTCAGCATTTTCGCCCGTGGACACCTGCTCATCGAAGGCGTTCCCGGCGTCGGCAAGACCACGCTCGGACAGGCACTCGCCCGCGCCATCGATTGCACCTTTCAGCGCATACAGTTCACCAGCGACATGCTGCCATCCGACGTGCTCGGCATCTCGGTTTACTCGGCGCTCGAGCAACGATTCGAATTCAAGCGCGGTCCGGTCTTCACCAACGTTCTTCTTTCCGACGAAATCAATCGCACGACGCCGAAAACGCAGTCCGCGCTGCTCGAGGCCATGAACGAAGGCCAGGTCACCGTCGACGCGCACTCCTACGAACTGCCGCAGCCGTTTCTTGTGATCGCGACGCAGAATCCCGTGGAGCATCACGGAACCTATCCTCTGCCCGAGTCGCAACTCGACCGCTTCCTGATGCGCGTGCGCATGGGATATCCCGACGCGCAGGCCGAACGCGAGATCCTGCGCTCGGAAGCAGGCGTTGCGCATCTGGGCGAACTCCGTCCCGTTCTCACCGGAGCCGACGTGCTCGAGATGCAGCACACCATCAAGAACATTCGTGTGGACGATTCTCTGGTGAGCTACGCGCTCGAAATCGTTCAACGCACGCGCGAGTCGGAGTTCCTTTCCCTCGGCGTCTCGCCCCGCGGATCGCAAGCGCTCTATCGCGCGGCGCAGGCCATGGCATTTCTCGAGGGCCGCACCTTCTGCACGCCCGAAGACTTCAAGCCGCTGGTGGTCCCAGTCTTCGCGCATCGCGTAGTCGTCAGCGGACTCTACGCCTCGACGCTGCGAAAGTCCGAACAATCCGACGAAGTCCTGCGCGAGATCGTCGAAAGCGTTCCTGTGCCGGTGTAGCAGTGATCAGTGATTAGTGGTCAGTGGTCAGTGGTCAGTGGTCAGTTGCCAGTTCCCCTGTGTTCCTCTGTGCTCCCTGTGGTGAAGCCGTTTTGCCCTTGCCGCGAGACTATAATCCTCGCGTCATGTCCTTTCTACGTTTCCTCATGCTGCTCTCGCTCATCGCCTGGATTGGCGGATTGATCTTCTTCGCATTCGTCCTTGCGCCGACGGCGTTTCAGGTTCTGCCCAGCACGCATCTTGCGGGCAATGTTGTTGGACGCGCGCTCGGCAAGCTACACTGGATCGCCCTCTTCTCCGGCATCATCTTCCTGCTGAGTTCCCTACTCTACAACCGCCTCACCGAAGGCACCGCGCACCTCTTCGCGATGCGCCACGTACTCATCTGCCTGATGCTCGGGCTCACGCTGCTCTCACAATTCTGGATCATCCCGCGCATGGACACGCTGCGCGCTCAGGTCGGCGACTTCGCGACCGTCACTCTCGACAATCCCGCACGCGTCCAGTTCGATGCGTTGCATGTATGGTCGACGCGCGTGGAAGGAGCGGTGCTGCTGTTGGGATTGGTCGTGATTTACTTGACTGCCAGCGCTTTCCGCCAGCGCTGACTCGATTTAAGCAGGCAGAACCCAAACCCTTCAACGCAAAGATCGCAAAGAACAGCCGCAAAGAACGCAAAGAAGAACTAACACTATTGCTTTTCTTCGCGAACTTTGCGGCCGTTCTCAGCGATCTTTGCGTTCAAGTCATTGGGTTGAAGTATTTCGACTCTATCTGAGTCGACGCAGCGCTTTATACCGGAAGCATTCCACGACGTGATCGTTCACCATGCCAACCGCCTGCATGAAGGCATAACAGATCGTCGATCCGACAAAGTTGAAGCCGCGGCGCTTGAGGTCTTTGCTCATCGCGTCAGATTCCGCCGTGCGCGCCGGAACCTGCTCGAACGACTTGGGAGAGTTCACTCGCGGCTTGCCTCCAACAAATTGCCAGATGTAGGCGTCGAAGCTGCCAAACTCCTCTTGCACGCGCAGAAACGCCTTCGCATTCTCCACCGCCGAAGCGATCTTCAGTTTGTTGCGAACGATCCCCGGATCGCCCAGCAGTTGCTGCGCCTTGCGCCGGTTGTAAAGGGCAACGCGCCCGGCATCGAATCCATCGAACGCCTTGCGGTAATTGTCGCGCTTGTTGAGGATCGTATTCCAGCTCAATCCAGCCTGCGCGCCTTCGAGAATGAGGAACTCGAAGAGCCCACGATCCTCATGCATTGGAACGCCCCACTCCTCATCGTGATAGCGAATGGCCAGCTCGTTATTCGCCCATGCGCAGCGAACGGGCTGGCGCTCTTTAGCGCGGTTCTCTGTCATTTCGAACAAAACCTCTCACCACAGGGGACACAGAGTCCACAGAGGAAACGCGTCTACTCCAGCGACTTCGGGTCTGACTTGTTCACCGGAGACTTTGCGTCGAGCAGCGAGACCAGTTCGCGCGCAGAAGGAGGAATTCCAACCTTGCCTCCACGAATAATTTCTTTCGCCGTCAACTTCTTCCCATAGAGCTTCTCGTTGGCGCTGCCGTCGGAACGGAGAGTCGAGCCTTCCAGGGAAACTCCGGCGAACAGTCCCTTGTTGCGCGAGTACGAGAGAATCTCGGCGTCCATCACGATGTCGGTTGCGCCTTCCGCGGTTCGCCCTTTCGGTCCCGCAGCGGCAGAAGCATCCGCACCCAGCTTCACCTTGCTGTAGAGCAACGACTCTGCGCCCTTGGGATTCATGACCAGCAGGACGAAATCGGTGGCCTGGCCGCCGAGCTGAAATCCGATGCTGACGCCTTCCAGCGCGTACAACGCAGGAGCGCCCCATTTTCCTTTATAGTGCTCGCCGCTGCGGCAGATCATCACACCGCGTCCATAGCTACCGCCAATGCCGAAGGCTCCCTTTTTAACGGAGGGAAGAATGATCAGACACTCGGCCTTGTCGAGAAGATCCTGCGGAATGTCGTCGGGAATGTTCAGAATCTCCTTCAGCACGTCGCCCGCATCTTTGACCCGATCCGCTTCGCGCTCGTCGTCCGCAGCGAACGAGGTCACCACCGAGAACAGAATGACAAGAAAACAGACGATGAATTTCTTCATGAATTTCCTCCAACAGGATTTTAAGGAAAAAGCTGGTTCGGAGCGAGAATCTATCTTAAACTCGGAATCCACTTGGCCACTGAAGCACTGCACCAAATGATGGGCATAGCGCGCAACTGCAGGAATTTGCATGTTTTCGCCTATGACCAAAAGAGTGCTCCTTTTGTAACTTGGCATGTCGGCAGGGCGCTCCTAAAGTCAGTCAGATGGCGGCGTTTGGCGACGCTCCTGCTTTTCGGCATCTGGCGTGCATCTAATGGGTTGGAAGTGTCTGTTGAAGCGGTTTAGGATGAAAAATTTGGATTTATCGGGCATGAAGTACACGAACGGGCGTTTACGGCTGCTGACGATTCTGTTGGCAACCTTCGCCCTGCTCAGCCAGGCGCGGGCGCAGTCTGCCTACACCTCCGGAGCGCCCAGCCTGAGTTCGTACACTGCAGCGACCGCTACGACCGATAATTCGGATGACCCGCAGAACGCCCTCATTACCATTCACGCGCGCGTGAATGAGGTGAACGTGCTGTTCATTGCGACCGACAAGCATGGCAAGTTTGTGCGCGATTTGAATCAGAGCGATTTCCATATTCTCGACGACCACAAGCCGCCGCAGGCGATCCTAAATTTCCGTCGCGAAACGGATCTGCCTCTTCATCTTGGCATGCTGATCGATGTGAGCGGCTCGGTCGACAGCCGTTTCGATTTCGAGCAAACCGCGGCGACGAATTTCCTGCAGCACACGCTTCGTTCGGGATTCGATGAGGCCTTCCTCATTGGATTTAACAGCCACAGCCAGATGGCGCAGGACTATACCGACAACGCGGCATTGCTTGCGGCCAGCGTTCACAAGCTGCGCGATGGCGGCGGAACCGCTCTCTACGACGCCGTCTACCACGCCTGCAAAGAGAAATTCCTGAAAGATCGTCCGGAGCATCCGGTCCGGAAGGCGATCATCATCGTGAGCGACGGTGAAGATAATCAGAGCGAAATCTCGAAGGCCCAGGCCATCGAAATGGCGCAGCGCTCTGAAGTCATTATCTACGCGATCTCGACTGACGACAGCGGCCTGGTCATGCGCGGCGACAAAGTTCTCGAGCAAATGGCTGAGGCGACCGGCGGTCGCGCGTTCTTCCCGTTCAAGATGAAGGACATCACGCACTCGTTCGCGGCCATTGAAGACGAACTGCGCAGCCAGTACGTGGTTTCCTACAAGCCCGCCGACTTCGACGCCGACGGACGCTACCGCTCGATTGAAATCTCCACGCTGAAGAAAGACCTGCAGGTAAGGGCGCGCAAGGGATACTTCGCTCCGCAGCAGTAGGAGAGCAGTTCTCAGTCGCGACTCATCGACCTCGCTCATTCCTTCTGTAAACCCCTTATTGCAGCCTGCAAATCCTCTGTGGCTTGCGATGTTTGCGCCCCTGCCTTCGCTGTGCTAACGTCCCATTGAATTCCAGTTCTCGTTCGGAAGATTGAGGAGAAGCTCATGATTGGCATCATCTTCCTGGTCATTCTCGTTGTGATCGCCGTTGTTCTCATCGGGATGTACAACAGCCTGGTGCAGTTGCGCGTGCGCTGCGACTCGGCGTGGTCCGATATTGATGTCCAACTCAAGCGCCGCCATGACTTGATTCCCAACCTCGTGGAAACGGTGAAGGGATACGCCGCGCACGAAAAGGGAACGTTTGAAAACATCGCAAAATTCCGGTCGCAGGCGATGCAGGCGACTTCGCCGGCGGACAAGGCGGTGGCTGAGAATCAACTTACCGGCGCGTTGAAGAGTCTGTTTGCCGTCGCGGAAAACTATCCTGAGCTCAAGGCTTCGGAGCAGTTCACGCAACTGCAGGGATCGCTGAGCCAGACGGAAGATTCAATTCAGAATGCGCGGCGCTATTACAACGCGGTGGTCCGCGACCTGAATACGAAGATTCAGTCTTTCCCGACGAACATTCTGGCGGGGATGTTCAACTTCACGCCGCGGCAGTTCTTCGAAACCACCGACGCTGCCGACCGCGAGCCGGTACAGGTGAAGTTCTAAGAAATTGAAGCATTGAGAGATTGAGTCATTAAGAGATTGAGTACGAGAGACTGAGTACGAGAAATTGAGAATTCCTGGAAAGTCTGCCTTCGCAGTTTTGATGCTTGTCCTCTGCGGCCTCACAGGTAGCGCGGCGGCGAAGTCCTGGCGCGTTTCTGATTTTCAGGAAAACATCACCGTTAATCGAGATGGCAGCGCTGTGGTCACCGAGCGCATCACGCTCGCGTTCGAAGGCGAGTGGCATGGGATTCATCGGATGATTCCGATTGAGTATCCCGGACCCGACAGCACGAACTACGAACTCTACCTCAGAGTCATGAGCGTCACCGATGGCGCGGGCGGCAAGCTCAAGTACGAGTCCTCCGTTTCCAGCGGCACGCGCGATCTGAAGATTTTTATTCCCGACGCCGTCGACGCAACCCGCACCGTTGAGATCGTCTATGGCGTCCGAAACGGCACGCGCTTCTTCGACAGTCATGATGAGTTTTACTGGAACGTCACCGGGAACGATTGGCCTGTGCCAATCGATCACGTTGCTGCAAGCGTGCGCTTTCCAGACACCGCCTCCGGATCGCTGCGCGCACAGGCATTCACCGGCGTATACGGCTCCCAAGAACAAGACGCGAGCACAAAGATCGCCGGTTCCGAGGCACTGTTCGAGACCAACAATCCTCTGCCCATGCGCGGCGGGCTGACCATCGACGTTTATATTCCCAAAGATATTCTCAAGGAACCGAGCGCGCTGACGAAGTTCTTCTGGTTCCTTGGCGGCAATCCCGTCATCTTTCTGCCGCTGGTCACACTGGCGGTGATGTTCACGCTGTGGTGGTACAAGGGCCGCGATCCCGACCCTGGGATGTCGGTGGCTCCGATGTATGAGCCGCCGCCGGGCATTTCTCCCGCGGAGGCCGGGACGCTGCTCGACGACGCGATTCATCCCCGCGACATCACATCGACGATGGTCGATCTGGCCGTGCGGGGATACATCAAGATCGAAGAGACTGCCGAGAAGGGATTGGTCTTCACGCACAAGGACTACATCTTCCATCTGCTGAAGCCGATGGCCCAGTGGACCGACAAAGATCTGGCGCCGCACGAACGCGTCATGCTGGAGAACGTATTTCAGGGCGGCGAGGAGACTCGTCTGTCGAGTCTGAAGAACCGCTTCTACACGGCCGTCCCGATCATCCGGCAAGACATTATGGCGGCGCTGAAGAACAAAGGCATTTATCTGCTCGACCCGGAGTCGGCCAATGGATACAGCATCGTGGCGGCGATTGGCATCCTAATACCGTTCGGAATTTTCCAGTACATGGGTTGGGCGAACTTCTTGAGTTCCGTGCCTCTGCTCATTGTCGGTGTGCTGATCTCGGCGGTGATCTGGTGGCTGTTTGCGCGCGTGATGACGGCGAAAACCGTCAAAGGCGGACGTGTTCATGTCGCGGTGCTTGGCTTCCAGGAATTTATGAATCGCGTGGACGGCGAGCGCCTGAAGCTGATGCCGCCGACGACATTCGAAAAGTTTCTGCCGTACGCGATGGCGCTAGGCGTGGAGCATCACTGGGCGCAAGCATTTGCGGGGATCGTTAAAGATCCGCCGAGTTGGTACGTTGCGCCGGGCGGCTATGTGCCCGGAATGGTGTTCAATCCGATTTTCTTTTCGAATTCGATGAGCGGCATGGCAACCGATATGCACCAGGTTTTTGTGTCAGCTCCGAGAGCGAGTTCATCCGGCTCGGGCTTTGGCGGCGGAGGCTTCGGAGGCGGAGGCGGCGGATTCTCCGGTGGCGGATTCGGCGGCGGAGGCGGCAGCGCGTTCTAGTGTGGAAGAGACTATGCGGTCCCTTTGTACTCTCATTCTTTTACTTGCCGCGTGTGCGCTGGGACTATGCGCCCAACAGGATCAATCCACGCAGGCTCCCTTAACGGTACGCTCCACTTTGGTGATGGTGCCTGTACTCGTGACCACCAAGACGGGCAAGGTGGTTTTTGAACTCAAGGCTAACGACTTTCTGGTCACCGACAACGGCGTACCGCAGCGGGTAGAGCTCGATCCCGACACGGATTCGCAGCCTTTGGCCCTGGCAGTCGTCGTCGAGACCGGCGGAGCAGGATCGAGCCATCTTGAGGACTATCGACAACTGGATTCCGTTCTCGACGCGCTGATTGGGAATGTCGATCATCGGGTGGCCCTCATTGCGTTCGACAGCCTGCCGCATGTGCTCGTGCCCTTCACTTCGAACACCGCCGATGTTTCCCAACAACTTGGAAGTCTGAGCGGAGGGGATCAGGGAGCAGCCATCCTCGATGGCGTGGCATTCGCGGTAGCCCAGCTGAGTACGCAGCCGGCAAATTATCGGCGCGCGATTCTGATGCTCAGCGAGACGATTGACCAAGGCAGCAAGTCAACGCTCAACGAAGCTCTCCGCCTCGTTAGCGACACGAACACGGCCATGTACAGCTTCGCTTTTTCGAGTACACGCGCGGCGGTCTCGCACGAAGCATCAAAGTTCAACAATGACACTCCCGGACCCGAGCACGGATGCTTCAGCAAAGAAGGCGCAGACGCCGAATATGAAGGCCACTACAGCAAGCAGGTGCTCGACTGCATCAGCCAGCTTGCTCCGCCGCTACGGTTGGCCACGATGACATTTCTGACGGCCCGGAACGCGTTACGCACCAAGACCGCTGAATCGATCGCGCAACTGGCCGGAGGAGAATTCTTTCACTTCCACAATGCCAAAGATCTGAAAGCCAATCTGATCGCGGCTTCCAACGACCTGCCGAATTACTACGTGCTCAGTTTCCGGCCAACGTCGCCTACGCCCGGCTTGCACGCGCTGCGTGTCGAGGCGAGGGATCGTCCTAAGTTGGTATTGAAGGCGCGACGCGAGTACTGGGTCGACGAGGCTCCGGCACAGTGAGCGCCGCGCGTCGGTGACGCTGGGGAACGGGGGCGTTCCTTCATGGGACTCTCTTTTTAGTCTTGTCATCCTGAGCGAAGGAACTGGATCGCGAAGCGAGCCAGTTCCGAAGTCGAAGGATCCCTACCTGCCCGCATGACTCCCGCGATTCAGGGAATTCTCTCACAGGCAGAGAGCATAATGGGGACTCCTTCCAACTGCCAATCTACCGCGGGCAAAATAGGGATCCTTCGACTGCGTTTTCGTCCGCTTGTTGCGGACGAAAACTTCGCTCAGGATGACAGGTGGTGGGATCAATCGGTTAAACAAAAAGGGCCGCGACTGAATCGCGGCCCTCTTCATTTCTAGTGGCGATGTTTATTGTTCGCCGGCGGTGGTGCTGCTGCCCCAGAGTGCGTTGCTTCCCCACAACGCGTTGCTACCCCACAGCGCGTTCGATCCCCACAAGGCATTGCTGCCCCAGAGAGCATTCGATCCCCAAAGTGCGTTGCTTCCCCAGAGAGCGTTGCTGCCCCACAGCGCATTGCTGCCGGAGACTCCGCCGTTGCCCGTCATGGTCGACGCCGGTGCGCCCACCACAAACTGAGACGAGCCCCACACGGCCGCGTTCGACCACGCCGTCGAAGTATTCCAGACGGCGGTGCGATCGTCGTTGAGGTAGACGTTGCCGACGTTGTACGTCGCGATGGGAGACATCGCGGTTCCCTTCGCCAGGTCAGTGTTGCTCATCGCGGCTTCGACGTCGACATATCCAGCGCCGACGGTGAAGACGTCGTCCTGATCGGTGTAAGTGATTCCGGTCGTCGGATCGGTCGTGCTGCTGAACGCAGGCAGCGACTTCCACGCCGTCTTCATCAGACGCGCCTTCACCTGATCGGGATTCAGGCTCGGGCTCTTCTGCAGCAGGTCGGCGACGACTCCGCTAACCACGCCCGCCGCCATGCTGGTGCCGCTCAGCGTGAAGTAACTCGAAGACGGGTTATTGTTTCCACCGTTGATGTAGAAGCTGTTGGGAACCCAGGTTCCGGGATTCTGTGTATAGAGGGTCGAATTCGGAGCCTCGAGCGAGACCAGCAGGTTCCCCGGTGCGACGATGTCGGGCTTGCTGACGGCGTCGATCGCGGACGGTCCCTTCGAGCTGTAGCTGGCCATCTGGTCGTCGACGCGAGTCGGAGTTCCCATCGTCTTCATCGCGCCTACGGTGATTACATACGGATCGTTGCCCGGCGAGGTGATGGTACCGTACCCACTAGTGGGCTGGTAGCGTCCATCGTTTCCGGCGGCGACTACCACGACGATGCCGCTCTTCCACGCCTGTTCAACGGCCTGGCAGAGCGGATCAAGCTTGTAGCTCTCGTAGATGGGGCGCCCCAACGAGAGGTTGATGACGCGAATGTTGAACAGCGGCTTCAACTGGATGGCCGTGTTGATAGCGGCAATCACACCGCTGTCGCTGCCCGCGCCGTTCTTATCGAGCACGCGCAGGTTGACCAGGTTCGCTTGCGGCGCGATCCCTTGAAACGTCTTCGAATACTTCGAACCTTTCGAACTCGCACCATTCCCCGCGATCAAGCCGGCGACGTGCGTGCCGTGGCCGTACTGATCGTTCGCGCTGGCATTGCCCGTCACGAAGCTCTGGCTCCAGACGACGCGCGACAATCCGAGCAAGCCGCCATTCAAATCGGGATGGCTGCTCACACCACTGTCGATCAACGCGACTCCCACTCCAGCTCCGGTGTAGCCAGACTGCCACGCCGCAAATGCGTTCACGGCGGGCGCTGCGTTGCTGAGAGTCGGAGTCAGCGGACGATCGGTGCTGATGTAGACAACGTTGGCGTTGTTCGAAAGATTCAGAATACCGGGGCCGTCGAGCAAAGCGACGACTCCGTTGACGAGCGGCAGTGGCGCGAGGATCGTGCCACCCAGCTTCACGACATCCCCGACCAGGCAGTCCACCAGTCCGAGCAGCCCGGAGCACGACACCTGCTTTCCGGGCGCATACTGAACGATGATCTGTACCTGCTGGCTTGACTTATAGCCGCGCAGTTCCGGCGACAGCTTCGTGTCGTCGGCGTAGGCCACGGTGACCGTGGCAATCAGCAATAGAAGTACAAACTTCTTCATATCCCCCCACTTAATGGCGCCCACAGGCGCGTAGCTATTCCCCAAGTGACCTGTGTATGTGCAGGTCCGGGTCCAAAGAGGGAAAGGGTTCAGCCTTGTTTATCAATGACTTATAGGTGGCCGTTGCAAAACGCAACGGGCAGTTTGTCCCACTGCCCCGGGCCTGGGCCAAGTTGTCTCAGCCACGACTCAAATCAGGGGCGGGCGACTTTGTCAGTGATTGCAATGTTTTTCGGAAAACCATCGTAACTACAGGGTTCCTTTTTGGGCGGACATGCCCCCGCATATCGTTGAAAATTTAAGCACTTCTCATGTCGTGGGTTCGGTCCATTGGTGCGCGTGCCTTCATCGCCGGGATGGCCCTGGCGGCTTTGGCGTGCTTCGTTCTCGCGTTTTCGCACTGGCAATCGAGCGATCCCATCAAGTTCGTGTGTTACCTGATCGCGGCTCTGCTCGCTTCGTCGCTCAAGGTGAGTCTGCCCGGCATCGAGGGAACGCTCTCCGTCAATTTCCTGTTCACGCTGCTGGGCATTCTGGAACTGAGCTTGCCCGAGACCTTGTTAATAGGATTGGCCAGCACGCTCGGGCAATTCTATTGGCGACCCGCGCGGCGGTTAAAGCTGGTGCAGCTTGTCTTCAACGTGTCGCAGGTTACCGTTTCGAGTGCGGTCGCGTACGGCGCCTACAAGCTGGTTGTGATTTATGTTCTGCACGCGCCCGGACCGCTCGCCCTGCTCGTAGCCGCCGTCACCCACTTCGGATGCAACACGTGGGCGATGTCGACCATCATCGGGCTCACGGAAGATAAGCCCATCCCCAAGGTATGGACCGCCAGCTATCTCTGGTCCTTCCCCTATTACATGGTCGGCGCTGCGGCGGCGGGCCTGGTCAATTTTCTGAACAAGCACATCGGATGGCAATCGTCACTGCTGGTGCTGCCGCCGATCTACCTGATGTATCGCTCGTATCGTCTCTATCTTGAAAAGTTGGAGACGGAAAAACGTCACGCCGAAAAACTGTCGAGCCTGCACCTGCGAACGATTGAAGCGCTCGCGCTCGCCATTGAAGCGAAAGACGAAACTACCGGCGAACACCTGCAGCGAGTGCGGGTGTACGCGATGGAACTGGCCAAGGAACTCGGGCTGACCGAGGACGAAACGGAAGCGCTGCGGGCGGCGTCGGTGCTGCACGACATCGGAAAACTCGCGGTGCCGGAGCACATCATTTCAAAGCCTGGAAAGTTAACGCCGGAAGAATTCGAGAAAATGAAAATTCATCCCATCGTTGGGGCAGAGATTCTGGAGCAGGTCGACTTTCCGTATCCGGTGGTGCCGATCGTGCGCGCGCATCACGAGAAGTGGGATGGCAGCGGCTATCCGAACGGGCTGGCGGGCGAAGCGATTCCGATTGGCGCGCGCATTCTCGCGGCGGTCGATTGCCTCGACGCTCTGGCTTCGGACCGGCAATATCGCAAGGCTTTGCCGCTCGACGACGCGATGGCAAAAGTCGTGTCGGAGGCGGGCACGAGTTTTGATCCCAAGGTCGTCGCCATTCTGCACCGGCGCTACGTGGAGCTTGAGAAGCTGGCGAACGAGCAACCGCTGCAGGCGCCGCCGAAGCTGTCGACCGACATCAAGGTTGTGCGAGGGCTGGCGCCCGCGGCGGGCTTTGCAGAATCAGCCGAACCTGCGAGCGCATCGCAAGCGTCCGCGGGCTCGATTTCCGCGGCCCGGAGACACGGCGAAGAGATCGCCGACTTCAGCCGTCAATCCGGCACGTCTCTGCATATCGAAGATCTTCTCTCGCTCCTCTCCGTGAGGCTGAGAAAACTGGTGCCGCACGATTCGATGGCGGTCTATCTGCCGAAGAGCGGCGTGCTGATTCCAGAATTTGTCAGCGGAGAAAATTTCCGCCTGTTCTCGTCGTTACGCATTCCTGAAGGAGAAGGCCTTTCGGGATGGGTGGCGCAGAATCACAAACCAATTCTGAACGGCAATCCTTCGGTTGAGCCGGGATATTTGAACGATCCCACGAAGTACAGCACGCTGCGCTCGGCGCTGGCCGTGCCGCTCGAGGGCGCGTCGGGAATCGTCGCGGTGCTGGCGCTTTATCGCGCCGGGCAGGATGCATTCACGGCGGAGGATCTTCGCGTCGTGGAAGCAGTCGGCGCAGGACTCGGAGCCGCGATTGAGAATGTGGGCATGGCTAAGGCTGCCGGAGCCGGAGCAAAGTGAGGTCAGTCCGCATGTCGCGGGCGCCCCGCGCAGATATCCCTACTCCAACTCGAAGCTCACATACGTCAGACCGTCGTCGCGTTCGACTTGCAGAACGACGGGGTCTCCTGTCTTGAGTTCGCCGATGGCTTTGCGCAACGTGTCGACCGAGTCGATTGGCGTCGTGTTGAGCTGATGGATGATGTCGGCGGCCTGCAGTCCGGTATCGGGCGTGATCAGGTCGGCAGCGCGCCCCACGACAATGACTCCTGAGGGAATCCGCAGCTGGCCCAAGCGTGTGCGCAGTTCGGGCGTGATATCGATGGCGAGCACGCCCAAGCGCGGGATGAGGCTCTTTTCAGGATTGACCGCATCAAAGAGTTCGTCCATGTGATCGCGGTGTTCGATCGCGGGGACGTAGAGAGTCATGCGCTCGGTGCCGCGGAGAATATCGAGTTTCACCAGTTCATCGAGCCGGTGCAGATATAGCGCGGCAGAGAGCGAGGGCAGGGTCTCGATGCGGCGATCGTCAGCCCTGAGAATGACGTCCTGAATCTTCAATCCTGCGGCCTCGGCGGGACCGCCGGGTGTCACATCAACGACCATCACTCCCCAGGTTCGCGGGAGGTGCAATCCTTGGGCAAGAGTGGGCGTGATCTCCTGCGCGGCCGCGCCGATCTCGACCCGATGCACGTGCCCGTGAGCGCGCAGGCTGTGATAGACAAAGTCAACCACGCGCGCGGGAATGGCGAAGCCCAGGCCTTCACTGCCTCCGCCCTGCGACAGGATGAAAGTATTGATCCCTAGTACTTCTCCGTTCATATCCACCAGGGGACCACCGCTATTTCCCGGGTTAATGGGAGCGTCGGTCTGAATATAAGTAAGAGGCTTGGTGGGATCGGGTTGGCGGGCCAAAGCGCTGACCACGCCCATGGTTACGGAGTTCTGCAGACCCTCGGGACTGCCGATGGCAAACACGAGTTGTCCGACGTGAGGCCGCTGGCGGCTCAGAAGCGGTAGCGTGGGCAAATCCGTCTCGTCGATCTTGAGGAGGGCGAGATCGGTCTCCTTGTGCTGGCCGAGCAGGCGCGCCTCAAGGATGCGGCGCTTGCCGATGGGCACCTGTCCGGCAGAATCGCCCATGGGCAGCGGCAGCGCGACGCGAATCCGTTGTGCTCCCTCGACCACGTGCGCGTTGGTCATGATGTAGCCGTTCGAGTCGACGATGACGCCCGAGCCCACCGCATGCTGGCGGACGATCAAGGCCGTCTGCGAGCGGTCTTCCTCTTTGAGAGGACCATATCCGGTGACCAGAATTTGAACCACCGCGAGTGACGTCTTGGCCGCAAGGCCTTCCAGAGCGCTGTTTAGCTGGACCAGGACGTTGGGCGCAGGAGCCGGCATCGAATCTGGCTTGGCACTCTGGTCGGCGCTCTGGATCGCGTGACTGTTCGTCGAGCGCGAATCGCTCGGTTTCGACGATGACTGCGCCTGGCCAGCGGCTCCAAACACACACATCGTCCCAACCAGCATCAGGCATTTGAACTTGCTGGAGTTGAAATTCGACGGAGTTCGCATGATCTCTCCCTTATACTTCATTTTGACCCTGCGCTTTGCCTGAGGCCGATCATCGTGCGGCATGCGAAGGAGATATGGCTTGGATGAGAAATTCGGTCAACAGGTTCCTGAACCGATTCCGGGAAAACTACTATTTCAGCCGCGTTGTGTCGAGCGCGGCTAGGCCACTTCAGCGCGCATGCTCGTGGTCTGCGCGCCAGCTTTCCACCAAAGTACGGAGAAATGGTGCCGCCGTACGATTGCCCAATGGAAAGACGATGAATATCGCCAAAGATGCCGGCGTCGGAATGGCATCGGCGCTGTTCTGGCACGGGCTGGCGGGTCATGAGCCCGACACGTCACAGACGCTGCTCTTCTTCTTCGAACGATCCGCCGTGTTCGTGGATGTCGGGGCGAACTACGGTCTCTATTCCCTGCTGGCGGCCCTGTGGAATCCATCAATCCGTGTTGTCGCCTTCGAACCCTTGCTGCCGATCTTTGAGAACCTGAAAAAGAACGTTGCCCTTAACGGTCTCGCCGAGCGCATCGTTTGCGAGAACGTTGCATTGGCGAACAATTCCGGAACAGCCACTCTGTACCTTCCCGCGTCGGAAGGCAAAGATCTGGAATCGACCGGAACGCTGTCAAGCAACAGCTGGCAGGTACGCAAGCACGCACATCCTGTCCAGGTGGCGGCGATGCGTTTTGACGACTACGAGGCGAGCCATCCCGCTCACGTGGACATTATCAAGATCGATGTGGAGGATTTCGAAGCCGACGTCCTGCGAGGGATGGCCAAGGTGATCCGGCGAGACCGTCCATTCATCGTGTGTGAGATCCTGCCCCGGAATCGCGAGCATAAGAATGAGCGCACCCGCCAAGTCATAGAGGAGTTTGGCTACACTCCCTACTGGATCACTCCTTCTGGCTACATTCGGGTGTCGCGCTTCGATTTTGAGCGGCACGATACAAACTTCTTACTCTCCCCCGTGGCGCTCGCGGATGAAATTCTCACCGACCTCGCTCCTCTTTGGAGCCTGAGCAAGCAAACAGCGGAGTCCGGCGTGGCTTAATGCTGGCCGGGTAAGCAAGGGGGGAACCTAGTTGCACAGGTAACTAATGGGCTATCAGGCTTTTACGCGAGTAACTTTCGTGATATAACCCACCCTGAGCACAAAAGTGGGCCTGCGCCCGCCAGGAGCTTGATTTGACGACGTTGGCCTCATTCGCAGACAACACTCAAACGACAGGCCAGCACAGAGGAGGTACCGTGGGCGAAGAGGCACGGACCGGAAAACGATTCCCGCTGGAATTGCCGATCAAGATTCATCAGGGCGAAACCGGCGGAGACGCCAAAGGTATGACGGGAAATTTGAGCGCGGCCGGAGTGTACATCAAGGCTGACGCTTCGATGGAGATTGGCTCTCCCGTTGAATTCGAGATCACTCTGCCGCCGGAGATGACGGGCGGGCAGGAAAATGTGACCATCCAGTGCAAGGGACGAGTGGTGCGCGCGGACGAAACCGGTGAAGGCGGCGAAGGCCGTGGAGTGGCGTGCGTCATCGACTCGTACGAGTTCGTGAGGAACTCCTAGGTTGAAACGAGATTTGGGAACAAGAACTTTCTTGGAGCGCTGACAAATGCTCAAACTGATTCTGGCCGATAACCAGGCAATCTTCCGGGCGGGCATCGCCAAAGTGCTCGCCGTTGAAGATGAGATGCGTATTGTGGCCCAGGCACAAACGCCCGAACAGATGTTCATGGCCCTGGATAAGTTTCGCGCCGCAGTCTTGGTGGTGGCGGCGGGATTTCACAATGACTTCGCCGCGATCGTGGTGGCCGCGAACAAGGCTAAGACTCGTGTGATCGTCCTCGCCGATACCGGCGAGAGCGCGCAGCGGCACATGACGAATGGCGCACATGGTGTCGTCTATCGCAACGTGACGAGCGCGGCGCTGGTCGACTGCGTGAGGAAAGTCGCGCGGGGCGAAACGTGGGTGCAGGACGTCGCCGTGCCCAGCGAACTCACCGAAAACGATATGGTCGGGTTGCGCGTGCGCGACCGCCTCACAGCGAAAGAACTCCGCATCGTGGCGCTGATCGTCCAGGGCTACAAGAACAAAGAGATCGCGTCGCAACTTGGCACGACCGAACAGGTCATCAAGAACTACTTGCGCAACGTCTATGACAAGATCGGCGTGTCAGACCGGCTGGAGTTGGCGCTGTTCACCATTCATCACCGCATTCTGAATGAGGCTGCCGCGGCGACCGCGTCGGGAGCTCCGGCGCAACCGCCTGCGGGAGTAGCGCAGTAGTTAGAGAGTTATAAGAACGATCGACTGCGAGGCCGCCTGCGGGGCGGCCTTTGTTGTTTGTAGCGCCGCGGGAATCATTCTTCATCCTGCTGCATCTATGAGTCATATGGAATTCCGACTGCTTGGAAAATCTGGATTGAAAGTGCCGGTGCTGAGTTTTGGCACGGGTACGTTTGGTGGGGGAAACGAGTTCTTCAAGGCTTGGGGATCGAGCGATGTCGCGGAGGCGACGCGTCTGGTCGATATCTGCCTCGACGCTGGTCTGAATCTGTTCGACACCGCGGACGTTTACTCCAACGGACTCGCCGAGACGATCCTCGGGAAGGCGATCGCCGGACGCCGCGACAAAGTTCTGATCTCGACCAAGACGACGTTTCGCTTCGGCGATGGGCCGAATAATGTGGGCTCGTCGCGTTATCACATGGTGCAACAGTGTGAAGGGAGCTTGAAGCGGCTCGGCACCGACTACATCGACATTTATCACATGCACGGCTTCGACGCGCTGACGCCTATCGATGAAGTACTGAGCACGCTGAACAACCTCGTCGTAAGCGGCAAGGTCCGCTACATTGCCTGCTCGAACTTCTCGGGATGGCACTTGATGAAGTCGCTCGGCATTTCGGATCGCTATGGGTGGGCGCGCTATGTGGCGCATCAGGTGTACTACTCGCTGCTCAGCCGCGAGTATGAATGGGAACTACTGCCGCTCGGAGAAGACCAGGGAGTGGGCGCGCTGATCTGGAGTCCGCTGGGATGGGGACGGCTGACGGGGAAAATCCGGCGCGGCCAGCCACTGCCCACAGTGAGTCGGCTGCACGAGACCGGGGATAAAGGGCCGCCGATTAACAACGAGCATCTCTACAAGACTGTCGACGCCCTCGATGCGCTCGCCAAAGAAACCGGGAAGACCGTACCGCAGATTGCGCTGAACTGGCTGCTGCAGCGGCCGACGGTTTCGAGTGTGATCATCGGCTCACGGAATGAAGAGCAACTGCGTCAGAACCTGGGCTCCGTGGGATGGAACCTGACCGCGGAGCAGGTTGCGAAGCTTGATGCCGCGACAGACACGCCGCTGACGTATCCGTACTGGCATCAGCGAGACGCCTTCGTGGAGCGGAATCCTGCGGCGGCGCCGTTGTCGAAGTAACGCGGGCTAGTCCTGTCGACCTATTCAGTGCGGCTTGAAAGCCGCGCGGCGGACGAATGCGTCCGCCGCTCCACTTAGATTTCTCTCTTATATTCTCGCCTATCGATTTCGCTTGCGTGAAGAGATACAGATAGTCCGGGCCGCCGGATTTGGAATCTGTGCCTGACATGTTGAACCCGCCGAAGGGATGCGCGCCGACCATCGCTCCTGTGCACTTGCGGTTGATGTACAGGTTGCCGACGTGGAACTCCTGGATGGCGCGGTCGATCTTGTCGCGGGAGTTGGTGTAGACGGCGCCGGTCAGGCCGAACTCGGTGTCGTTGGCGATTTCGAGCGCGTGATCGAAACCGCGAGCTTTGATCACGGCGAGCACGGGGCCGAAGATCTCTTCCTGCTCGAGTTTCGATTTCGGCGGAATGTCGGCGAACACCGTGGGCTGAATGAAGTAGCCTTCGCCGGGAGCGCGCTCGCCGCCGGTGAGGAGGCGTCCGTCTTTCTTGCCCTGTTCGATGTAACCGAGGATCGTCTTCATCGAACCTTCGTTGATGACCGCGCCCATCGCGGCGTTCTCGGCGACGTCGCCGATCTGAATCTTCTCGACGCGGGCTTTGAGTTGTTCGAGGAACTTGTCGTAGACGCGCTCATCGACGATGGCGCGCGAGCAGGCGGAGCACTTCTGTCCTTGAAATCCGAATGCGGCTTGCGCGACGCCTTCGACGGCGGCGTCGATGTTGGCATCGGCGTCGACGATGATCGCGTCTTTGCCGCCCATCTCGAGAATCGTGCGCTTGATCCAAAGCTGGCCGGGCGCTTGCGTTGCGGCGGTCTTGTTGATGTGCAGGCCGACTTCGCGCGATCCGGTGAAAGCGATGTAGCGCGTCTTGGGATGCGCGACGACCGCATCGCCGAAACTGGCTCCAGCGCCGGGGCAGAAGTTCACGACGCCCTCGGGCATGCCGGCTTCTTCGAGCAGTTCGATGAACTTCGCGGCGATGGTGGGGGAATCGCTCGACGGCTTCAGGATGACGGTGTTGCCGCTGACGATGGAGGCGAGCGTCATTCCGGCCATGATGGCGCAGGGAAAATTCCACGGCGGAATCACGGCGCCAACACCGAGAGGAATGTAGTGCAGCGTGTCATGCTCTCCGGGCAACTGGATGGGTGTTTGCGCTTTCGCGAAGCGCAGCGCCTCGCGTGCGTAAAACTCGCAGAAGTCGATGGTCTCGGAGATGTCGGCGTCGGCTTCGGCCCAGTTCTTGCTGACTTCGAAAACGAGCCACGCCATGTATTCCATCTTGCGCTGGCGGAGGAGGTCGCCGACGCGGAAGACGAGTCCGGCGCGCTCTTCGACGGAAGTGCGGCTCCAGGATGCGAAGGCTTCGAGCGCGGCCTTCATGGCGGGTTCCACGTGATCTTTGCCGGCCTTCTGGTGGGTACCGACAATCTGCGACGGTTGGGATGGGTTCAGCGACTTGATCTTCTCGGGGGTCTTGACGCGTTTGCCGCCGATGATGAGGTCGTACTCTCGTCCCAGTTGAGCGCGAACCTTCGCGATGGCGGCGCGCATGCGGCGCGCATTCTCTTCGTTGCGGAAATCATAAAAAGGCTCGGTGACAAATGGGCCGGAGTGCAGGCTCGTGCGCGGCCGGACGGGTGCTTCTAGTGTTGCCATGGGAGGGATCCTTTCGAAGCTGGGAGATTACCGGTTAAGGATTGCTCCAATATTTTACACCTCGGTGGGGAAGGCTTCCGGGTCTCGGGTTCGGCCCTTGGAATTGAAGTGGTCAGACCACAAGTTTTTTTTGCGCTCTCCGCCAAAATCCTGGTTCTAAAGGACTTGGGTGATTTCGATCTAGGGCATTCCCGCCAAAATCTTGAGGCGATGGGACTTGGGGGCAAAATCTTGAGGAATAAGGACTTAGGAGTTGGTTTTTCACTTGAGCATCGGTCGAGCCTGGTTGGTTCGTTGCGCACGTTCCCATTTGGCACCTTTTGGGTTTCTGAGTAAAGGTTGTTCGTCACAATTTTGGCTGTGGAAAAAGATGGGGCGCAAACGCCTTGTCAGAAGGGCCCGCGTGGTCGGTGAGAAATCTGCCGGCAGGAATAGAATTAAAGGACCGGAGTGCAAGAAAGATATGGCACACTTGGGACAGGAGAATCGCGCAATGAGTCCAGAGATTTCCGAGCTCTCGAAGCAGGCGCTCTCACTTCCGGTGGACGAGCGCGCCGCGTTGGCGAACACGCTCCTCGACAGCCTGGAGGCGACAAGTCATTCCTCGCAGGAGGCATGGGACGAAGAAGTAACGCGGCGCATGGAAGATTTGAAAGCCGGCAGGGCGGTTTCCGTTCCTTGGGAACAGTTGCATCGCGAGTTGCTGGCGATGGTGAATGAACGCTAAACCGGTCGAGTATCATGAGGGCGCCAAGGCGGACGTTGAGAGCGCCGTCATCTTCTACAAGAAGCGAAGCAGGAAAGCTGCTTCGGACTTCGTCGAGGAACTGCATCGAGCAGCCGAGACAATCCGTAAATTCCCCGATCGCTGGCCGCTCGGAAAGAACAACGCAAGACGATTCCTGCTTTGGCGATTTCCCTTCACCATCATCTATTCTGAGCGAGAATCCGTGATTATGATTTGGGCCGTCGCCCATGGCAGCAGGCGACCCGAATACTGGACACGACGGCTTAAATAGGTAAGCCGATTCATTTGTTCACCAAGCTTTTCCCCTTCCTTCAACTTTCGTCGAATTCTCCACTTCTCGCGCGAGAGACGTGCACCCGGCATCGAGCTAGGCGCGTTTCAGGCATCCCTCCGGGATGCGGTTTTAATGTTGACTCACTACCCGGCGTTGAAAACGCCGGGCTATTTTCGGATGTCCCTCCGGGACAAAGCCGTGGGACTGGCCGAAACATTACGACGAGACATTATGAAGTTAGGCTTGCAAGTTTACCTTGCAAGTCTGGCTGTTTAATTTGTATACTCATGATTATGGGGCGAAAGAATCTGGACGTGGCGGTGATCGATTTCTTGCAGGCAGTTGGGCGGTTGCTGCGGCGAGTGCGGGCGGCGGCGGCTTCGCATGAGCTTTCGTTGACGGAATCGTCGGTGATGGCGCGGCTGTCGCGAGAAGGGCCGGCGACCACGGCCGACCTGGCACGCGCGGAGAGCGTGAAGCCGCAGTCGATGGGCGCGACGATTGCCGCGCTGGAAGAGAGAGGGCTGGTCGAGCGCAAGCCGCATCCGACAGACGGGCGGCAGATGAATATTGAACTCACCGCGAAAGGATCCGCGGTGCGGAACAGCGCGCGCGATGCGAAGCGGAAGTGGCTGGCGGAGGCGATCGCGCGACTCGACGAAGAGGAACGCGAGACGCTCTTCGCGGCTGGGGAAATCATCAAGCGGCTGGTTAGCAATAACAGTTGAAACCGGTCGGCTCTATGCGAAAGGAACACGATGCCTCTGACTAAACTCGATCCTGTTGCGGCACTGGTTGTCATTGACTTGCAGAAAGGGGTCGTTGGAATGGCGACGGCGCATTCCGGCGGCGAGATTGTCACGCGAACGGCGCGGCTGGCGCGGGCTTTCCGCGGCAAAGGACTTCCGGTGGTTCTGGTCAACGTGGCGGGGATGGCGCCGGGGCGGGTGGAAGCGGTGAGGCCGAAGTTTGATTTTCCACCGGACTGGACGGAGATCGTTCCAGAGTTGGATCAGCAGCCCGGCGACCAGGTCATCACCAAGCAAAGAGTGGGAGCGTTCATCGGCACATCGCTGGATGAATACCTGCGACAACGCGGCGTGACACAGATTTTTCTGGCGGGCATTGCAACGAGCGCGGGCGTGGAGTCGACGGCGCGCAGCGCTTATGACTACGGCTACAACGTCGTGCTTGTAGTGGATGCGATGACGGACCGGGACGCGGAGGCGCACCGGCATTGCGTCGAGAAGGTTTTTCCGCGGATCGGCGAGACCGATACAACGGACAACGTAGTGAGGACAATCACGCAGTGAATTCTCCGGCTGTGGCTTCGATTTCGCATGCCTGGCGGGCGCTGCGGCATCGCAATTTCAAGCTCTTCTTTTCTGGACAGAGCATTTCTCTGATCGGCACCTGGATGACGCGGCTGGCGACGAGCTGGCTGGTTTACCGGATGACGCATTCGGCGCTGCTGCTGGGCATTGTGAGCTTCGCCGGGCAGATCGTTTCGTTCCTGCTGGGTCCATTTGCGGGCGTGTGGGTTGAGCGGCTCAACCGGCAAAAGCTGCTGGTGTGGACGCAGGCGCTGGCGGCGATCCAATCGCTGGCGCTGGCGGCTCTCACCCTGGCGCACGTCATCACACTCTGGGAGATCATCGCGCTCAGCGCTTTTCAAGGTTTAATCAACGCGTTCGACATGCCGGGGCGACAGTCGTTCCTCGTGCAGATGGTCGAAGACCGGACCGACTTGAGCAACGCCATCGCCATCAACTCGTCGATGGCGAACGGCGCGCGACTCATTGGTCCGGCGATCGCGGGGCTGGTGATTGGGGCGCTGGGCGAAGGCTGGTGCTTTCTGATCGACGGCATCAGTTATTTCGCGGTGATCGCTTCCCTGCTGCTGATGAATATTCGTCCGTTGAATATTGTGCGCCACGCGAGCAGCATGCTCGAACAGATGCGCGAGGGCTGGGACTATGTGCGGGGGTTCCGGCCGATCCGGACGATCCTGCTGGTTTTCGCCTTGATGAGCCTGATGGGGTGGCCGTATGCCGTGCTGCTGCCGATTTTTGCCGGGCAAGTGCTGCACGGCAACGCGTATACGCTGGGCTGGCTGACGGGAGCGTCGGGGATTGGCGCGCTGATCTCGGGGATATCGCTAGCGCTGCGCAAGACGGTGCTGGGGCTGACGCGCATGATTCAGATTGCGGCTGCGATGCTGGGAGGCGCGCTGATTCTTTTCGGCCTGTCGCGCACCGTTTGGCTGTCGCTAATCCTGATGGTCTTTGTGGGATTTGGGTTGATGCAGTGCGCGGCGGCGAGTAATACGATTATCCAGTCGCTGGTAGAGGAAGATAAACGGGCGCGGGTGATGAGCTTTTACATGATGGCGTTCTTCGGATCGGCGCCGTTCGGCAGTCTTCTGGCGGGGACTTTGGCGCACAACATCGGAGCGCCGCACACCGTGATTCTTACGGGCGCGTTCTGCGTGGCTGGGTCGCTGTGGTTCACGGTGGAGTTGCCGAAAGTGCGGGCGGTCATGCGTCCGATTTACCGGGAGATGGGAATTTTGCCGGATGCGGTGGTGCGTTCTTGATGCGAAAGGATGGCCTGTGGACGCGTTGTCAATGTAGTGGCATGATTCGTCTATCTGAGTTGACTTGAGAGAGGCTTTGCAGGACGCTTGCTAGACTAGTGAGCAGTTTCGCGATTCATCGGCAAGCCGGTTGCCCTATGGACGCACGATCTGGCCGAAAAGTATTGATCCTACCTATGAGCCGTGTATGGGAGGCGCGCTAAATGGCTCCCATCCTTCTCTGGCTCGTGATGGTGCTGTGCCTTCTGATTTCCGTGGTGAAGTACATCATGGGGATCATTCTGCGATTCTCCTTTCCCAGTTCGCAGGCAAAAAAAGATTACACATACGAGCCGACCGTCAGCGTGCTGATGCCTTGCTTCAACGAAGGTAAGACGGTTTACGAGACGATCGAGAGCATCAGCAAGAGCAATTATCCGAATGACAAGTTCGAGGTGATTGCGCAGGATGATTGCTCGGTGGACGACAGCTACGAGTGGATGCTGAAGGCGCAGCGCGATTTCACGAACATCCGCATACGCACGGGGCGAAACGAAGTGAACAGCGGGAAAGCGCGGTCGGTGTGTAATGCGCTGCAGCACTCGACGGCGGAAGTGATTATTTCGATCGACTCGGATTGCATTTTTCATCCCGACGCGATTCGCGAGTTGACGGCGTGCTTTGCGGAGCCGCGGATGGGGTCGGTGGGCGGGCGGGTCGGAGTGAGAAATCCGAACGACAGCGTGATTACTGCGATTCAGACGATCATTTATTTCTCAGCGTTTCAGCTTTACAAGATCCCGGAAAACTGGACGCGCAGCGTGTGCTGCATCAGCGGATGTTTGTTTGCGATCCGGCGGGAGTTGCTGCTTGAGATCGAGCCGGCGATCCGGGCGCGCAACTGGTTTGGGATTCCGGTGAATCAGGGCGAAGACCGGTTCCTGACGCATCAGACGCTGCTGCGGGGATATGGGACTTACATCAATAATGACGCGCTGTGCTGGACGACGGTGCCGAATACGCTGTCGGTGCTGTTCAAGCAGCAACTGCGGTGGCGACGCAGTATTGTGCGCGACTTTTTCTTTACGATGCGGACGCTGCCGCAACATGTCTGGAAGCTGCATCCGAACACGGTGCTGACGCTGGTGCTGGTGCCGCTGGGGGCACTGGTGGGATTGCTGGTGGTGATTACGGCGTTGACGTCGGATCCGCTGGCGTGGGCGGGGCCGATTCCGCTGATCACGGCGCTGGCGATTGGAGCGGTGTTGACGTGGGTGATCAAGAAATATAGTGCGCGGGAAACGGTGATGCATCCGCTGGCATTTTCGGCGTATGTGGCGTGGTCGCTGGTCAGCAGTTTGTTTCTGACGCCGCTCGCGCTGTGCACAATGGATTCCGCGGATTGGGGAACACGAATGCTGGAACAACAAGAGGTGCCCGTTGGCAACACCAACCGTTAATACGACTACGGCCGAAGCTGGGGCGAGTGCGGCTCCGGTGAAGCGAGCGCCGGCGCGGCAATCGCTGCACTATACGCTGGTGATTACGCTGTACCGGATCTTTGCCATCACGGTGCTGTACCTGGTGCTGGCGGGGATTCTCGCCTATGCGTGGGTGATGGGCTTTTATGCGGTGAGCACTTCGTGGGCGGCGCCGGTGATTCTTTCGGCGGCGGACGAGAAGAGCCTTGACTTCCGCGACAAGCTGGTCACGAGCCAGCAGACGATTGAAGACTTGAAAGTGGATACGAAGAAATTGCAGAGCGGACTGGACGAAATGCAGAAACATCGCGGCGCGCTGCTGGCGCTCGAGCCGCAATTGCAGGGGGCGATCGCGCGAGAGCGGGCGCACAACAGCAGCACGGGTCCGGAGCTGGCGACGCTCGACAAGCAGAAGCAAGCCGACAATGCGAAGACACAGAAAGTTCTGGCGCAGCTGAAGGAAGTGGAGAGCAACATCAATAAGGACCTGGCTGCGGGGCTGATCACGAAGGGCGATGCGGCAACGCAACTTTCTGCGTTGAACCAGGCGCAGAGCGCTTATACCGATAGCCGCATCGCCGAGGTTCTGTTGACGGACAATGTTCTCGATAAGACGACGACGGGGACGAATTCGCTGGACGTGCTGGAGAAGCAGGCGGAGTTGCGGTCAGAGGTGGCGCAGTTGGACGTCGCGATCAGCGTCTCGGAGAAGCAACTGCAGGAAGAATCGCGGCAGATCGACCGGCTGCGGGAGGCGATCACGACTGCGAAGCAGAGTCCGTATTACCTGAATGCGTCGGGCGCGCAGAGACTCTACTTTGCGTTTGTTCCATACGACAACCAGGCGAGCGCGGTCGCGGGGGCTGCGGTGTACGACTGCTATCTGAATATGGTGCTGTGCCGGAAGGTGGGCGCGGTGAAGCAGATTTTTACGGGCGAAGAGCAGGCTGTCCATCCTATTTTCAAGACGCAGATTCGCGGGTTCCTGATCCAGATGAATCTGGACCATGCGGATTCGGCGAAATCCAAGACCGTATTTCTGGGCCGCAAGCCGGTGTTGTTCTAAGGCGAGCAGCCTTTCCCTTCTAGGAGACACAAAATGTTTCTGAATAGCTGGAAGTTTATGCTGGCGTCAGCGCTGTTGACGATCGTGCCTGGGTTCGCGACGAATTTGTTCGGCGCCGACGTGAAGGAGCAGCTGGCTTATTGCTCGTACGTGATGGAGCAGGCGCAGGCACAACGCGACTTGTTGCGAACCCCGGTCGGGGCGCTGGGTATGACCCAGCCTGAGACCGGATTACCGCTGCAAGTGGTGGCTGGGGCATCGCTCGGGCTGGCGGATCTGCGGAAGTCCGGTCTGACGATGGAGGCGGCGCGCAGAAACTGCGAGCTATACAAGGCGACGACGGGCGCGCAACAGGATATCCAGTATGCGGTGCCCAGCCTGGAACGGGAGGCGCTGCGGAATCGGCTGGCGCTGATCGAGCAGGCGTCGAAGGCGCTGGATGCCATGATGGACACGACCGCGAAGATGGTGGAGGCGCAGAACGCGACGCGCCTGATGCTGTTCTCGCTGCAGACGACCAAGATCAGGCTGGAGGCAGACCGCGCCGACACGCAGTCAAAGATTACGGCACTTTATGTTCCTGAGTTGAATGAGAAGCCGTTGAAAGAACTGGTCTCGGAAAAGCAGAACAGTGAAGTCAGCGAACAGAAGGCTCTCGACCGATTGAACCGCCAGAATAATTGGGACGTGGCGCTGTCGGTGGGCGTGCACCAGCAGGTGAATCCGGTGGCGCAGGGCGCGCAGCCGTACGGAGCGGTGTCGGTGAACTACAATTTTGCGAGCCGTGCGATTAATCGGCATCTGGATCGCGCGGTGGACGCTTATGGCGAGTGGAAGAAGGCGCAGGAAGGGGACGTTGTCCGCAACATGGAGGTGCTGCGGCAGCAGTTGGCGGACTCCGTGACGGCACAGGAGGCAAGATTAAAGTCGCTGCAGGCGGAGATTGGGGAGATCGATAAGAGCCTGCAGGTGGTGGGCAGTCCGGACACGTCGGCGGCCTTCGATTTTCATAACCAGCTGAGCGCAGCGGAGTTGCTGTTGCAGATCGAGAGTGGGGATACGAGTTTTCGGATCGAGCGGCTGCGGGAGTTTCTCACGAAGAATTACTGAGGACAACGGCAGCTTTTCGTAGTCGGAGTTTTGTGGGGATTGGAAGTCAAAATCCACCAGCGCCGAGCATTGATTCTGAACCCACCCTAACGTCGCAAAAGACGCGACGTTAGGATGGGCCACCCGGATGCGCTTTATGGCTTAGGCGTTTTCATGTTTTTCACTTGCGTCGTCACAACTGACAACGGCTTTTGCGACTCGTGATAGTTGGCCAGAAGTTTCTCGCGGTTCTGGCGGAGGTCGGCGCCGGTGGGGGCGGCGGGGTAGGGCTTGTCGCCCATCAGGCCTTTCCAGAGGATGCGGTTGAAGACGCCACCGTCGACGCGGTCGGCGTCGTTGAAGTTCATTCCTGCGGTGACGCGGGCCCAGTATTTTGCGTCGGGCGTGGGATTGGTGCACGGCTGCGCTGGCTGCGGCAGCGGCAGGTTTGTGCAGTAGAGAATCGCTGCCGGCGTGGCGGTGAAGTTCCACGCAGCCGGATTGGTGGTAAAGATCTCGGCCATCGGCGTCGCGAGCGCGTCATTGAGGTTCATGGGCTCGAGGCCCAGAACTTCTTCCATGGTGCGCAGGAAATCGAGTGTGGTGTAGGGCGTTGACACGAGCTGATTCTTCTTCACGTAGGCGCCGACGATGAACGCGATGCTGCGGTGCGAGTCGACGTGGTCTCCGCCATCCTGCGCGTCGTCTTCCATCACAAAGATCAGCGTGTCGTTGGCGTAAATGCTGTTGGCGATTTTCTGGATGAGCAATCCGACGGCATAGTCGTTGTCGGCAACATCGCGATCGGGAGTATTCACGTTATCGATTGCGGTCCCGAAGTTTCCCGTGTGATCGTGCATGAAGCGGACGAGGCTCAGCGTGGGAAGGCCGCCCGTGGCATAGTTGGCATCGAAGTCGCGCTCCCATTCCTTGAAGCGATAGAAATCAGGAAAGGCGGGATCGAAGCCGCGGAAGTACGGATCCGTCAAAGTTGAGAGGGAAACGTTTGTAGAGTAGCCCACGATGGTGCCGCTCGAAAAGGGATCGTGCGACAGCGGAACCTGGCAGCTGGGCACGTTGTAGCAGGTGGTGTCGACGAAGAATCCGTAGTCGCGAACGGTAAGGCCTGCGCGCAAGGCGGCATCCCAAATGTAGCCGGTATTGAGTTCGTCGTTCGGACCATCGGGCGCGTCAGTGTCGGTCTGGCCGGGGAGCAGATCTTCGCCGCCTTCCACGTTGGGCGAGAGCGCGCCGCCGGGCATAAGAGGATCTGAGGCCTGGCGTTCCGCAAGAGTTGCCATCGCGACATTGACGCTGCGATTCACGCCTTCGCTTTCAAGGGCGAGACCGCGCTGCGAATAGAAGACGGGATACTGGTGCTCGATCACGTCGGGGGCGCGGGCGGATGTGCTCCACGGCCAGCCATCGTTGCTGACTTCGGCGGTGTCGAGGAAATTGTCGAAGGTGATGAAGTTAAATGCGAGGGCATGCTGGTTGGGAGTGATCGCCTGTCCGAACATGGCCAGAGCGGGATCGCCGTTGCCGACGTTGAGGTCGCCGAGAATCTGGTCGTAGGTGCGATTCTCTTTGAGGATGTAGATGACGTGCTTGACGCCCGCATGCACGGCCGCCATGACCGCCCCTGGATTCGAGGTATTGGAGAAGCGGTTGTTCGCGACCACCTGCGTGGTCAGGGATGGAAGCTGCGCGATGGTGCTTGCAATTGGAAAGCTCAGCAGACCTGCCTTAGTTAGTTGCGGGTTGTATTGATTCGCGGGCGCACAGGTGGGATATCCCTTGGGCCCGTAGTTGTAGCACCATTGCGGATTCGCGCCGGTCGGCGACTTCGAATTGACCACATAGGCCCAGGTGCCATCGGCGCTGAGGCTCACGGAATTTGGATACCAGCCGGTGGGGATGAGGCCGGTGACGTGGTCTCCGCTATTGGTTCCGGTAAGGGCCACGACTGCGACGTTGTTCAGATTGCCGTTGGTGACGAAGAGCTGGGTTTCGTCCGCCGAGAGGGTGACGCTGTTGGTGTTCGCGCCCGTGTATTGCGTCAAGGAGTATGTAGACAAAGTGGAGGCTGGGGCGATGACAGGGATGCTCTCGATGACGGTGTTGACCGTGGGCGGAGTGGTTAGGGTAGCGGTGTGGGCGGGATTGAGGTCGATGACGTCGACGGTATCGGATTCATCTTCGGCAACATAAAGAAGAGTTGGCGGCTGAGAGTGGTCGAGATGATTCAGCGTCATCTTGTTGGGCTGGCCCTTGACCGGGATGCGCGCTGTTACGGCGGGCGTGCCACTAAGGCTGACAACGTCAATCTCTCGGTCGCGCAGGCTGGAGACGTAGGCTGTGTAAGGTGCGGCTGCCGATCCGTCTCCGGAGATGACGACCCAGAAGGGATATTCGCCGCCCGGAATTCCCTGGGTCGGCGACACCGCAGCTTTTCCGGGACGCAGATCGAGTTCGGTGCCGTGCAATGTTCCAGCAGCCTTTTGCGCGGAGGTGGAAGACGACTGCCACTGCTGCACCCACGCGCTCAAGCCTCCAGTGAAAATGGTGATCGAGTCGTTTTCGTAGTTCGCGACGGCGAGGACTTGTCCATCGTTTGAGATCGCCACTCCGGCCGCGCAGGGCGCGACATAGACGGCGCTGTTGACGGAGGCAAACTGATTGTTGGGGACGGGTAGGCCGTTGCCGGAGGGATGTCCGACTGCCGGGGCATTCGGACTCTGGCCCAAGTCAAGTTCAGCGGCCTGCGACCATACGTGCGTGGTCTGATCCTGCACGATGATGTGAACGTTATCGCCATTGTTGGGCTTGGGATACGGAATGGGATCGGTTCCGAAAGGAGCGTCGCCCATGCTGCCGGAAACGTAGAACGCGCGGTTGGCGGCGATGGGATCCCAGACCAAGCCGTGATAGGCGTTGGGAATCGGCACAGCCTGCTCGAAGACGGGCGTGTGGCTGGTGATGTCGAAGATGAAAACGTACTCGTTCGAATACTGTGGAGCGAACAGCGGGAAGGGGCCTTGAAAGACGCGATTGTATCCGCTGGTGAGTACGAGGAGCGTGCTGCCGTCGGGACTGACCGATGTGCTCACGGCCTGTCCCGCAAGCCACTCGACGGGAGGGATCTGCGAGTTCTGGGGATCGGTAATGACCATGCCCGTGTCGAGAAATTGGAAGCTGGAGCCAGTCGCGGCCAGCGGCGTAATCGACTGACTCATGTTGGGGACGGATTGAAGCGCGTTGTAGAGAGTGATGGTCAGGGGAGCCGTCGCGGTGCCGGCGGAGTTGGTCGCCGTAACTTTATAAGTAACAGTGGTTGGTGGCGCGGTGAGTGAAGATGCGGCGGACGGAGTTCCGCTGACGATGCCGGTCGCCTGATCGAGAGCGAGGCCAGGGGGAAAGCTCGGGTTGACGGTGAAAACGGTTCCGGCGGTCGGAGTTGTGGTGGGGGCGTTGGCGTTGATTACAACTCCCAGGGCATAGACCGGCGCGGGGGCACCGTAGGCCAGCTTCGGCGTGGCCGGAGGCGCGGCGTTCACGGTAATGGTCACGGAATCGGTGGCGCTTCCGGCGGCATTCGAAGCGGTCACGATGTAGCTGTTCGCCGCGGCGGCAGCGGTGGGCGTTCCGGTGATCGAGCCGGTGGCGGTGCTGAGAATCAGGCCTGCGGGAAGGGCGGGGGCGACGGCGTATGCGGTGACCGCTCCGCCGACGCAGGTGGGATTGTTGGGCGTGATGGCCGTGCCGACGGTGTAGGTCGCAATGTCAGACGAATAACTGAGCGACGTCGGCGGCTGAACAGGATTCACGGGAGTAATTGGCGAACCGTGGCTGCCGCCGCATCCGGGATAGAGAAGAAGGATAGCTGCGATGAAGGAGAGACTCAGGCATTGCAGAGGACGCATAGTTAGGAAGCTCCGTGTATAGATTTCAGCGCTGCGAGATCATGTTTGGTGCAGACGGAATGCTTTCGGCGATTTAAGTTCACCGCAAATTCAGAGTAGGTGGGTGTAAGAATGAAAAGAAGTGATGCGCGTCACGAAACGAAAACTTAAGGCGTAGGGAGTTCCGTAGAGGGAATTTGAGAACGGCTTATCGCGAAGGACGGCCGCAAAGGTCGCAAAGAGGAGCAAAAGATCGAGACGCGCATATTCGCTGCACCCAACTCCAGCAGTCCCAACAGGTGGTAGACTCGAACGTTTCTTAGAGAGAAGAACTATGGACATTCGACGAGTGGGCGTGGTGGGCGCGGGGACGATGGGAAACGGGATCGCGCACGTGTTCGCGCGCGGCGGATTCGATGTGACGCTGTGCGATGTGGAGCAGCGGTTTCTCGATCGCGCGCTGGAAGCGATTGGCAAGAATCTGGAGCGGGAAGTTGCGAAGAACAAGATCACGACGGCGGACAAGGATTCCGCGCTGAGGCGGATTCGTCCGGTGACCGAGCGCGGCGCGCTTTCCGATTGCGATTTCGTGATTGAGGCGGCAACCGAGAGGTTTGAGATCAAGACGGAGATTTTTCGCGATCTCGACCGGCTGACGCGGCCGGAAATTATTCTGGCATCGAATACGTCGTCGATATCAATCACGAAGCTGGCGGCGGCGACGAAGCGGCCGGAGAAAATCATCGGGATGCACTTCTTCAATCCGGTGCCGGTGATGAAGCTGGTGGAAGTGATTCGCGGGCTGGCGACGTCGCAGGAGACATTCGAAGCGGTGCGCGATCTGTCGGTGAAGCTGGAGAAGACGCCGGTGGAGGTGAACGACGCGCCGGGCTTCGTTTCGAATCGTGTGCTGATGCCGCTGCTGAACGAGGCCATGTTCGCGGTGATGGAGGGCGTTGCGACTCCCGAGGCGGTAGATGAAGTGTTCAAGCTGGGGATGGCGCATCCGATGGGCCCGTTGACGCTGGCGGATTTTATTGGGCTCGATGTTTGCCTCGACATTATGCGCGTGCTGCAGAATGGGCTGGGCGATCCGAAATACCGGCCGTGTCCGCTCCTCATCAAGATGGTGGATGCCGGATGGCTGGGGCGGAAGAGCGGGCGGGGATTTTATAAGTATTGAGGGATTAGGGACTGAGTGATCAGTGACTAGTGATTAGTGATTAGTGATCAGTGATCAGTGATTAGTGATCAGTGATTATTAGGATTCGGGGATTTGGCTGAACCTCTCACAGATTGAACACCACGCGTGATTCCGGGTTTTATTTGCTGGCGGCGCTATGCGGGTTTGGCGCGGGCTGGGCTGACGTGGCGATTAACGATCTGCTGCTTACCGCTCTGCTGGTGCTGGCTGCGTGCATGTTGCTTGGGATGTTGCGGCCGCGGTGGCCATGGCGGTGGGTCGTAACGGTGGGGATTTTTATTCCGCTGACGGAATTGGCAGCTTATCTGGTGTTAACGGTGAAGCCGACGCGGGCGCAGATTTATGGATCGTTTCTGGCGTTTCTTCCGGGGATCGCGGGCGCGTACGGCGGATCAGTGATGCGGGGAGTGATTGAAAATCTGCGGCAGGGAAAGTGAGGTTGATTGAGGCATTGAGTGATTGGGTCATTGAGTCATTGAAAAAATCCTTTTTCGAGAATTTGAGAATGCGCCTTTATTTGCTGCTTTTGGTTTTGATCGCGGTTTCTATCAACCTGTTGGCCCAAAAGCCGGCCTGGGAGCCGGCGCCGGGGCACATTACTCTTACGCTCTGGCCGAAGGCTCAGGCAGGCGTGGGTCCGGAGATCGACGCGACTACGGCGAAAGATCATCTGGTTGCGGGGAGGCCGGTGATTCGGCTGACCAATGTTTCTTCGCCGACGATTACGCTTTACGCACCAGCGGGCAAAAATACTGGCGCGGCGGTTGTGGTTTTTCCCGGAGGCTCGTATCACATTCTCGCCATCGATCTGGAAGGGACTGAAGTTTGCGAGTGGCTGAATTCGATTGGCGTGAATTGCATCCTGCTGAAGTATCGGGTGCCGGACTCGGGGCCGTATCCCAAATCGTCGGCGGCGTTGCAGGATGCGCAACGCGCGCTGGGGATGGTGCGGGCTCACGCGGCGGAGTGGCATATCGATCCGCAACGAATTGGAGTGCTTGGATTTTCGGCGGGAGCACACTTGGCCGCGGCGCTGAGCACACATTTTGAGCAGCGGCTTTATGAGCGGATTGATAGCGCGGATGACTTGAGTTGCCGTCCAGATTTTGCGGTGATTGTTTATCCGGGGTATCTCGCGCTCTCGGAGCAGAATTTCGCGCCCAATCCTGAGATTCATGTCACGGAGAAGACTCCGCCATCGTTCATTGTGCAGGCTGAGGATGATCCGGTACACGTGGAGAATTCGACAGTGTATTTTCTGGCGCTGAAAAATGCGAAGGTTCCGGCGGAACTGCACATTTACGCCCAGGGCGGGCATGGGTATGGATTGCGGCGGACGGAGTTGCCGGTGACGGCGTGGCCGCAGGGCGTGGAGACGTGGCTGCGGACGATCAAAGTGCTGGCGGGGCGGTGATGGCGACTGGATGTCGGAACAAAGTTTCCGGGGCTGAAGCTCAAATCAAGCTTCGATTCCACTAACGCGGATCTCAGGGAGTCTGCGCTGGAGGTCTTTCGCCCCTTCGGGGCTGGATTGTTCATTTTTGAGCTACCCACGACTTGCGTCGTGGGCTGCATTCTATCGCCGCTTCGCGGCTAGAGGACACTGAAGAGTCGTTTTCCACGCAGGTGGCTATGGAGACGTAGCAAGCTACGTCTCTACGAACTGGCCCGCGTTACTTCCGTCATTCATTCAGACTCAAGCTTTGGCGCCTTCTGCCGATCACTGTTCTTCAGTGGAGGTTTTCACTGATGAGAACTGCCAAGCTTGCGTTGCTGGTTGTGATCTGTTTCTTAGCCGGTTGTAATTCCACATCGAAACTCAGTGCACCGCAAAGTGCGGTGCGTAACTATAACGGTACAGCGTCGGTGGGAGATTTCTTAACGATCTCGCTCGACTCGACGGCGCAGACAATCACGTACAAGAATTACACGAATGGAGAAACGGGCACGGCGCTTTACACCGTGAACGCCGATGGGACGTATGCGATTGCCGATCCGCAGGGGAACCTGCTGTCGGCGTATGAGGTGCCGGGATTTGTGATGATGATTGAAGCGGCCAATGCCGGTCCCGGGCGCGACACGGCCGCGTTGGTTACGGCGGTGGAGAGTGCTCCGGCTTCGATCAACACGTTTGCGGGGCGAGATTTCAACTATCTCCAGTTCCGGACTGCGGCCGGAGGCATGGAGATGGGCACGATCACGATCGACGCGCAGGGGAACACTCAGCATGACGGATACTGGCCGTTTGGCGTGTTCAGCCAGAGTCTATTCAATGGCGGAAGTTTCGATGCGTCGGCCATCACGGAAGATCCGTCGGGAGACTTCTTCACGCTGAGCGAGAGTTCCGGCGACGACTACGTGTTTGGAACGCAGAGCGGATTCTTCGTGGTCGACACGGGGAGCGGCACGATTCTCGGTTTGCCGAAGGCGTCTTCGAAGAGCTTTGACCCCACTCACGCAGGAAGCTACACGGCGATTTTCTACGAGAAAGCGGACGCGCAGACCGGCCAGGGGAACATCGAAACCGGGACGCCGTCGCAGGGCAAAGCGACGGTGACGGTCGGCGCGAGCGGGCTGATGACGATTACCGATAGTCAGAACAACACACTTGCGAGCGGCACGCTGGCGGCGGTGGCGGACACCGCTTACCTCTACGATGGCACAGCGAACACGATGTCGGATCCGTGCTACGGAATGTTCACCTTCCGCATGTCGACGGGAGGCGTGCAGCAGGATGTGTTCGTGTCGTTCCAGGGCAATGCGGTGATCTTCTCGAGCTTCCAGACTGCGCTGCCGATTGGCGGGTATGCGCCTTACACGTATTACTACGGGGTGGGACTCAAGTAGCTCGACGGCGGACTTCGGACCTTGGACTTCAGACCTCGGACTTCACGCCTCGCAACAGGCAGGGGTACCGAGGTCCGAGGTCTGAGGACCGAGGTCCGCTCTTAGGTATCGGCTAACCAAAAAGTAACTCCCGAATCCACAGGGCGGGCGCGTATGCTGCGAGCATGGGCGTAAGTGTGTCGATGCTGGCGTCGGGCAGTCGCGGCAATTGCGCGATTGTGGCCAGCGCATGCACGAAGATTCTGGTCGACGCCGGCATTTCGTGTCGCGAGACATTCAAGCGCATGAAGGGGCTCGGCGAGGAACCGCAGTCGCTGTCGGCGATTCTCATCACGCACGAACATTCCGATCACGTCTACGGGCTGGCAACGCTGGCGAAGCGGCTGCGCATTCCGGTGTTCATGACGGGAGCAACGCACCAGGCATGGTCGCGCGCGGTGCGCAATCAGAAGGGTGAGCGGCCTCAACTGGAAAAATTCGAGCCCTTCGAAGCAGGCCACGGCTTCCAGGTAGGCGACATTGCGGTGAGACCATTCACGATTCCGCACGATGCGGCCGATCCGGTGGGATTCACGTTTCGCGCGGAAGGGATAAAAGTTGGCGTCGCGACCGATCTGGGATATTTACCAGTCAGTGTGCGCGATCATCTTCGCGGGTGCGATGTGCTGGTGATGGAATCGAACCACGATGTGGAGATGTTGCGCGTGGGGCCGTATCCGTGGTCGGTGAAACAGCGGGTGATGAGCCGGGTCGGGCACCTTTCGAATGGGGCCCTCGCGGATTTTTTCACGAACGACTATGATAATAGTGCAACGTTTGTGGTGCTGGCGCATCTTTCTGAGCAGAACAATCATCCGGAAATAGCCCGGAGAGAGGCAGAGAAGGCGCTGGCGACGCGGGGTGGTTTGTTTCAAAACCGCGTCTTGCTGGCATCGCAGACCGAAGCGCTGGAGCCGATCCGGTTGTAGTTGGAACTTGTTTGTGGGCTCATGCGTATGGTTCATTGCACGGCTGTCGGGTTCTGGGCCTTTGATTTTCGGCTTCTTGGTTCTCGGCTTATTTAAGTCTCCCCCATGAGTCAGCAGTGTATCGATCCTATAGTGGGCAAGATCCTGGCGGGCTGGAGGTACGACATTTCCGGCCTGGCGCCAGAGATGTGTGGCGACTACGAAAGCCACTTCGCGGCCTGCGAACATTGCCGAAGCCGGCAACAAATCCATCGCATGATCGACGTTGGGCTGATTGCACTGGCGTCGGTTTCCGCGGGAGTGTTTCTGCTGGCGTTTGGGGTCATACGGTATCTGGGTCCGCGGCATGCCTTCTGGCTGGAGATTGCGGCGCTCACGGGATTCGCGCTTTCGGCGCTGATCTGGCTGGGAGTGGCCGTAGCCACACCGGCTCCGGTGACCGTGCTGGACGCGGCTAAAGAAGGCGCGCGGCGCGTGCATAACCGGTTGCCGGAGGAGATCCGGCAGCGGCTGCCGGAAGAACTCCGCATCAAAATCACCGGGACTTAAGCGCAATGCAATGGCTGGCACGCATGGTCGGTGTATTGTTGCTAGCGACGCTGGCGGCGGCACAGCCGGGCAGTCAGGCGTTGGCGCTATCTGCGGGCCCGCCTCTTCCCTTTGCTGGATGCCATGGCCACATGGGCCATCCTAGTTCGAGCCCTACCACACCGGCTCCCGCGAAATATCAGTGTTGTGTGAATGGGCATCACGCGGCGATTCCTTGCGCGGCATTTTCGGGGCATCGTCCGCTTGCGCTCATTTCTGGGATGGACGACGGCCTGGGCTTGGCGCTTCGTTCCACTTCTCGTCTTCCTTCTCTGGTTCCTTTTGCTCCTTTCACTAGTCCGCCTGGCGCGGTCCCGCTGCGCATCTAGGAAACCTTTCACCACGGGGAACAGGGAGGTTCACGGAGGGGCTGCTTTCGGGCTTTCTTCGTGCGTCTTCGTTTCTGTCTATTTTTTCCTAACATGATTCGCGGTGAGGGATTTGTGACGACTACGTTTCGCGTTGCGCTATTTCTGTTCGTGCTGTTGGTGACTGCGATTTTGGCGCAGGGGCAGGATACGTCCATGGCAGGGATGCAGATGGGGACGCCGGGTGCGTTGCAGTTGCCTTCGCCACATGCGGGATCGGGCACGGGATGGCAACCGGCCTCGGTGCCCGCAGACGAGTGGATGTGGATGAAGGGCGGGTGGGAATGGATGGCGCATGGCGTCATCTTCGCGGACTACAACCAGCAGGGCGGACCGCGCGGCGAGGGCAAAGCTGAGTCGGTCAACTGGGGCATGCTGATGGAGCAGCACGGGCTGGGAAAGGGGATGATTCTTTTCCGGGAAATGTTTTCGGCGGAATCGCTGACGTCGCCGCATCCCGGCTTTCCCGAATTGTTTCAGACGGGGGAGACGTATCATGATGAGCCGCTGGTCGATCACCAGCATCCGCATAATGTGTTTGCGGAGTTGTCGCTGCTGTACACGCGTCCGCTGACGAAGCGGCTTGCCTGGGAGTTTTATGGCGGACCGGCGGCGGAACCGGCGCTGGGTCCGGTGACGTATCTGCATCGGACTTCGGCCTCGGAGTTGCCGCTGGCGCCGCTCGGCCACCATCTGCAGGATTCAACGCACACCAGTTTCGGAGTGGTGACGACTGGGACTGGTCATCGACCGGCTCAAGCTCGAAGGGTCGGCGTTTAATGGACGCGAGCCGAACGAGGAGCGCTGGAGCATTCAGCTCGGGGCGCTCGATTCGTGGTCGGGAAGGGTCAGCCTCGCGCCTAACGCCAACTGGACTGCGCAATATAGTGTGGGACGGCTGGAGCATCCAGAGGCGCTTGAGCCGGGCAGCCAGTGGCGGGAGACGGCGTCTCTGGAATACAACCGACCGCTGGTGAAAGGTAATCTGGCCACGACGGCGGTGTGGGGACGAGTGCACAAGATCGCGACCGACACCACGCTGAATAGTTATCTGCTGGAATCGACGCTGAACTTTCGGGAGCGCGACTATGCTTTCACGCGCCTGGAACTGGTCGACAAGGATGAACTGTTTCCACAGGCGGTGGTGCATCCTGTGTATCGGATTGGCGCCTACACGTTTGGCGGCGAGCGGGACGTGGTACACGAACGGGCGTGGCATCTTGGGCTGGGCGCGGATGTGACTTTTTATTCGAAGCCAGCGGTGCTGGATGCGGCGTACGGGGAGCATCCAGTGTCGTTCCAGATCTTCCTGCGGCTGCGGCCTGCGAATGGGGCTCGGGCTAGTGACTACCGTCACTCTCAGTGAGGCGGAGCGCGAGGAAATGAGTATTGCACAGGCGAATTCCGACGTAGAATGTTATGTCATCTTTACGGAATTCTTACGGAATTCGCGCGAAGATGCTTCCTCAATGAACAGAGTTTTGAAGACACTGCGGGTCGTGCAGTGGACCATGCTAGCCAGCATTCTGCTGTACGCCGTGCTGGGTCAAGTCCTGGGACGGGGGGCACGCGCGGTCGATCCGGCGGTGAGCTATCTGTTCTCCACTCTGGCAGTCGCAATTGTGGGCATCATTTTTGTGCTGCGGCGCACGCTGGTGATGCGAGCAGCGGACAGCCTGGCGACGCATCCCGACGACGGCATTAGCCTGGATCATTGGAGAACCGGCTATCTCGCGACTTATGCATTGTGCGAGGCGCTGGCACTGTTTGGATTGGTGTTGCGATTTCTGGGCTCTGGCTTCCAGCAAAGCGCGCTGTTCTACATTGGCGGGATTCGCGCTGCTGTTCTTCTTCGGCCCGCGGCAGCCGGTGAGTGCGCAGTCGGCTCCGGGAGCGTGAGGGTCCGTTAAACATCCGACAGAAATTCGCGGGGGCAGTGACGCGAGCTACTCCAAACCTGCACTCGTCATTACGAAAGATGCATCCATCCTTGGTTGTCGGCGTAGACAAGTAAAACACCGTCCGACAATTTCCCTAGACACATTCGCTGAGCGGGAGTATAGCTAGCCAATTCACGATGAGGAGGAGATATGAGAGCCACGGAATTCTCGTCTTTTCGTCCCGGGACTACATTTTTACCCGGTGTAACAATCCTGCTCGCATTGTTGGCAGCGAGTTTTGTGCTCCCCACTGCGGCCGCCCAAACAAGCGTCTTCGTACCCGGAAATGCGGCGGGCTGTTTTGGCAACAATTTCGGCGGAGGCATTGCACAGTGCGTGCCATTTGTCCCCGCTCTCACGGTTAGCGGACCAGGAACGATCACCATCACCTACGTCAGCGGCTTAGTGACTTGGACCCCTTGTTGCACCACAGGCCCGCTCGGCGTTTCCTGTCCCACGAAGGGCTGCGGAGTTTCGCAAACTCCCCTATCGGAGTCTCGTGGGACGCAGCCAACGACCACGATCTTCAAGATCGGAGCGCTGATCGGTGCATTCGTACCGCAGGCGAGGGTTCAGACCGCAGGCTTCCAGCCAGTTGACGCCACCAAGAACGTCGCTCCCATCGGCATCATGCCCGGGACCGTCTTCTTTATCGGCACCGGTCGAACCATCACCGTAACTGAGGCGGGGACCCTTTTTCTGGGCATCAACGATTGGTACGTCCCAGACAACTTTGGGGGCTTCAACGTCACGGTCACCGGACCTTAAAGTCCGATCGCAAACTTGGCTACGCCGCCGCGGCCTCCGCTAGCTGCTGATGTGGCAGCTGGCCAGGCCGCGCTTTTCCAGATACTGCTGGTGGTAGTCCTCGGCGGGATAGAAGGTGACCGCCGGAACGATCTGGGTCGCAATCGGCTTGGAGTAGCGATGCGCCTTTTCGAGCGCTTCCTTGGAGGCCTGGGCCTCGGCCGCCTGCTCGGGCGAGTGATAGAAGATCGCGGTGCGGTATTGCGTGCCCCAGTCGGGCCCCTGACGGTTCACCTGCGTGGGGTCGTGGTTCTCCCAGAAAACCTTGAGCAAGTCGGCGTAACGCACCTTGGCGGGATCGTAGTCGACCTCGACGGCCTCGGCGTGGCCAGTGCGGTCGGTGCAAACTTCTTTGTATGTCGGGTTCTCAGTCTGTCCGCCGATGTAGCCGACGCGCGTGGAGGTCACTCCCGGAATCTGCCGGAAGGTGGCCTCGACTCCCCAGAAACATCCTGCTGCAAATGTAGCTTTCGCCATTCGATTCGCTCCCTAAGTTGAAGATTATATGATTGCCGGTCTGCGAGGGATCGTGACTATTGGATGAAAAATGGGCGGGAAAGTTACGAAGGGGTTAAAATCCTGCGATTTCATGCAGATGGGCGATTGACGAGCCTTCAGAATCGCGATAAAGTCCGTGCAGGTTTGTCCAAAGGGACGTTTCTGTGTTTTTTCCAACCAGCCGCTTCGAAGCCATGCCAAGTTCTGCCTCCAGGAGAGCTCTGCTCAGGACTGGACTGCTGATTCTATTGGTACTGGCTGCTTCTGGCGCTGCACTCGCGGCTGGAACGTTCACCCCGCAGATGCGGGTCGGGTATAACACTGGCGATCAGTGGGAGCCCGCCATGGCGGCCGACGCCCATGGACATGTTTACGTGCTTTATCCGCAATACGGCGCGGTGCCCGGCTGTGCAAACTGTACGATTCCCTCCATCGCGCTGACGGTAAGCAACGATAACGGGGCCACCTGGCAGCCGTCTCGGGCACTGGCTCCGCTGTCGACGGGACAGTTTGATCCGCAGATTGTGGTCGATCCGGTGGACCGGCAGACGGTATATGCGTCGTGGCTGCAGAACAATAAGCGCGACATCCTCATCGCGCGGTCGCTCGATTTCGGCAAGACGTGGTCATTTTCGTTTGCCGACCGAGGGCAGGAAGAGGCCGACAAGCCGGTGCTGGCGGTCCGCGGGGCCGACGTTTACGTGGGATTCAACCACGAAGAAGAGTTTATGGTGGCGGCGTCGCACGATGCGGGGCAGACATTCAGCGCGGTGCGAGTGAATCCCAATGCCGCGCAGGGATCGTCGCTGGCGGGGGGAGCGACCGTCGATCCGGCGGGCAATGTTTATTTTGGATGGACGGCGTATGCGCGCCTGGAAATGCGAAGGCATCCAGTTGACGTTTTCGTGAGCCGGTCCGCCGACGGGGGACGCACCTGGACGACTTCCCTGCTCGATGTTTCGAGTTCTCCGCCAGAGTGCGACCTGCAACATTGCGAAGAGGGCTACCTTGGCGCGCAGATCACGCTCGCCTCGGATGCTCCGGGCGCGCTCTATGCGCTGTGGAATGCGGGTGAAGTGAACGGCGGCCCGGAGCGCATTTACTTCTCGTCGTCAACGACCTCCGGAGCAACGTGGACGGCACGAACGAACGTTTCGAACGCGACGGCGGGCGTGGAACACTGCTTTCCCGCAGTCGTGGCGGGAGCGGCGGGCGACGTTCGCATTGCGTGGATGGATGCGCGGAGAAAAGATCCAGCCATCCGAACCAGCCGCTCTGGAATACGTTCTACTCGCAGTTCAACGAACGGCGGCGCGACCTGGAGTGCCGAGTCGAGGATGTCAGGTCCGGCCAATCGGCTACAACTACATCCTGCCGGGCGGATTCCGCTTCCCCTTCGGCGACTACTTCGGGCTGGCGATCGACAGCGAGGGAGTAACTCACGCGGTGTGGGGTGAAGGCAACGACTACAAATCTCCCGGGTCGATCTGGTACACTCGCGGCCGATAGCGGTTCGGCTGGCGTTCCTATCCGCATGCATAAGGGCTTCGCTCATAGCAGGCTTCACAGAAGCGGGTTGCGGGCTCCCGGACCAATCAGTCCCAAGTTCAACTTTTTGGCTGTTATTGAGTTTAGTCGTCATTTAGTTCAATCTCTGAGCTAAGGGAGAATTCCATGCATTTTCTGGGCGTGAATATGTGGGCCGTACTGGTGTCTGCGCTGGCGACGATGGTGGCGGGCTTTCTTGTGGTATTCACCGATGCTGTTTGCCAAGCCCTGGACGATTCTGATGGGCTATGACCCGAATGACAAGGCGAAAATGGCCGAAATGCAGAAGAGCGCCGGCCCGTCATACATGATGTCGTTTATCGCGAGTATGCTTGCGGCGTTCGTACTGGGAAAGCTGATCGCAGTGTCGGGTACGGTGGGAGCGGTCGACGGCCTCAAGATTGGGCTGGTCGTGTGGCTGGGATTCGTGACGACCGTGCAGTTTACGAATGCGCTGTTCAGCCGCCAGCCGAACAAGCTCTACATGATCAACACGGGATATCAGCTGGTTTGTTACGTGGCGATGGGGGCGATACTGGGAGCTTGGCGATAGCGGCTTATCCCCTAGCTGGGATGAGTCTCTTTGATTGGGGCCTCGCGTCAAAACACATAGGGAATCAGCGCCTTGACGCGCGCCTTGTAGGCGGGATACTCGTCAGGAAAGGCGTGCAGAAGCAGACGTTCTTCCTGATTCAGCTTTATCAAAAATCCTCCCACGAAGAATGCCAGGCCCGCAAATGCAACTAGCGAGCCCGAGGCGATAGCAGTCCCCAGGCCCATCAGCAGGTGGCCTGTGTAAATGGGATGGCGCATCAGCCGGTAGGGGCCGCGCTCCACTAGTTTGTGCCCCTGCTTCAACTCCACGTCACGGCTCCACTCCGCGCCCAGCGCTTTGCGCGAACAGATGGCGACGAAGAGTCCCATCATGCATATGGCTACGCCGATCGAATCCGAAAGGAATGTGCGGCGTATCACGATCGGGCCGAAGGGGTGCCCCCAGGCTGCAATGAACAGGACGAAGCCCAACCATACCGGCATCCGAGCCAGCCTCGCCGCGAGATTCTGCTGTTCCACGGCGGGCTTGATGGAGCCGGCGCTGATATTCCAGTACACCGCGAGCGAAACCCAGCAGGCAAGAATCAGGACTCCGGCTCGCATAGAGCCCATGGTATCGCCGGAGCAAGTCGCGAGCAATGTCGAATCAGAATTTGCGAGCGGGCACGGAAGTACCCGGGTGTCACTCCATCAGCATGCCGCCGGTGATTTCGGCGAGACGGGTGACGTGACGGTCGGCGCACCAGCGGTCGAGTTCGTCTACGATTTTTTCGGTGGCGCAGGGATCCCAATAACTGGCGGTACCGATTTGCACAGCTGAGGCTCCGGCGAGCATGAATTCGACGACGTCGGCGGCGGTGGAAATTCCTCCCATGCCGATGACGGGAATCTTCACCGCGTGGGCGGCGTCGTACACCATGCGGACCGCGATCGGCTTGATGGCCGGACCGGATAGTCCGGCGGTCACGTTGGCGATGCGGGGCTTGCGCGTTTCGGGATCGATCGCCATCGCCACGAAGGTGTTGACCAACGAGAGCGCGTCGGCGCCGGCCTCCTGCGCGACGTACGCCATTTGCGCGATGCTGGTCACGTTGGGCGAGAGCTTGACGATGAGCGGCTTCTGAGCGACGCGCTTGGCGGTGGTGACGACTTCATCGAGCGACCGCGGATCGCTGCCGAACTGCAGTCCACCGTGCGCTGTGTTCGGACAGGAAACGTTTAACTCGTAGGCCGCGATGCCCTCGCCTTCGTTCAGGATTTCGATGGTGCGCTCGTAGTCCTCGCGCGTGTATCCGAAGACATTGGCCATCACGACGATGTTCTTGATCTCGCGCAGGTGCGGCAATTTTTCCTGCAGGAATGCCGCGGCACCGATGTTCTGCAGGCCGATGGCGTTGAGCATGCCCGCGGACGTTTCCCAGAGGCGCGGGGGAGGATTGCCGATCATCGGCTCCTTCGACAGGCCCTTCACGACGAATCCGCCGAGTTTGCTCAGGTGGACAACGTCTTCGAATTCGACTCCGTAGCCGAAGGTGCCGCTGGCGGCGATGACGGGATTCTTGAATTCGATGCCGGCGACGTTAACGCTGAGATCGGGCGTCATGGCCTGGCCTCTGCCGCGCTCGCGGACGCATTGTGGTGAGGCGGCGCGAGTGCCTCGGTCAGCACGCGTCCCACGGAGTGAGTGGGAGCGTTGATCCCGAGCAGCGAAGCGAGGGTGGCTGCCATGTCTACAGGTTCAACGTTGGTGCGATAGGTTCCGGGCTGGAAGGGCAGTCCGTAAAAAGCCAGCGGCACGTGGGTGTCGTAAGTGTAAGGCGAGGCGTGGTCTGTGCCTTTGCTCGAACCGACGGTAAAGATATCGGGAACACCCATCACGTACCAGCTTCCTTCCGGAGAATAGCTGTTCAGGAATTTTCTTCCCAGTGCAGTGTCGGGAACTTCGCCCTCGGCGAGCTGCGACTTGGTGTAGTAATCGCGCAGGCCGAGTTCTTTCAGGGCGTCGCCGACGGCTTTCTCGGCATCGTGTTCGCGGACGTGAGCGGCGAGGAAAGCGTTCTCGTCGAGCCAGACAAGGGGATAGTCGAGCTTCACGTATGCCGCTTGATGGCCAGGAGAATATTTCGCGGTCATCGCGCTGTTGATCTGCGCTTCGAGCTTTGAGGCATCGAGATTCGCGGCCGGGATGTGTAACTTCTTCACTTGATCGGGCAGAGAAGAGACGCCGTGGTCGGCGGAGAGGGCGATCCAGACGTCGGCCAAGCCGATCTGATGTCCGAGGAAGTTGATGAAGTCGGCGATTTGACGATCGAGATCGAGCGCCATTTCGCGCATCTCGGGAGTATCGGGTCCGACCTGATGGCCGAGGATGTCGTTCGGCGACAGGCTGAGGGCGAGAAGATCGGTGGCGGGTCCGCGGCCTATGTTTTCGTAGAGCACCAATTGCTTTGCGAAAGCGAACTCGTACTCGTTGGCGAAGGCGCTTGGACCGACGACTTCGTAGAAGCCGGCGTCGGAGCCGTCTTTGGCTTTGCGGTGCGCGGTTGAGCGGAGGACGACACCGCCCGAATCTTTCCAGTCGCGATCCCAGTATTTCGCAGGCTGGTTGTCGTTGAAATCCTGCACCCAGCGCGGGAGGTCGCTGCGGTAGTAGGTGGACGTCACCCAGGCGCCGCTCTTTGGATCGATCCAGTAGGCGCCGTCGCCGGCGAAACCGGCGGGAAGAACGGCGGCGCGGTCTTTTAAGGACACCCCGAAAACCCGAGACTTACCTTGCGTGGCGAGTTTGAGTTCGTCGCCCAGCGTGTCGGCGAGCAGATTGTGGGGCGATGCGCCGGCCTTATTTCCGGCGATGCCGACCAGCTTCGTGTCGTCGTCTTCGACGGAAGTCACCATGCGTTTCTTCTTCGGGTCCCACCATTCGTTCGAGGCAATGCCGTGGCCGTTGCTGTAGGCGCCGGTGAAGAGCGTGGAATGTCCGGGAGCGGTGCGCGTGTTGGCGTAGTTGTAATTGCAGTTGGAGAAGTAGGCGCCGTGGTCGAGAAGGAAGCGGAAACCGGCGTCGCCGAACTGGTCGCGATAGCGTTCGAGGTAGTCTCCGCGGAACTGGTCAATGACGATGACGACGACGAGTTTGGGATGTCCGTTGTAGGCGGATGCGATGGCGGCTGATGAAAGGGAGACGACTATCGCGATGACTAGGGCGAGGATGCGGCGCACAGAGGCGGATCTGGGGGAAGATCTCATCGGCGAAGGTAGTTTACACAGGGGAGGCGCATCCGCCAAAGGCTAACCCACTCACCACGGGGGACACGGGGGTTCACGGAGGGAAAGCCTGGTTTCCTTCGTGGTCCTTCGTGTCTTTTGTGGGTGAATGAGTTGGTGACTCCGACACGGCTTATGCAGAGGCGACCCCGGCGGGATTCGGCTAGATAGAGATCCCTCGCCCCGCTGGAGAAGGCGCGGGGACTTCGGGATGACGCCCCAGCTATGCAAGCGCATCGGTGCGAAGAGCCGATGAGTCGAGGCGTGCATTCCCCGGCTCATTTCCGATACATTAGTTGTTCTCATGCTTGACTTGAATTTCGTACGTGAAAATCTGCCCTTGGTGGAAGAGAAGCTGCGCCAGCGCGGGATGGATCCGGCTGCAGTGCTCAAGGACTTCAGCGAGGTCGACACGCTGCGGCGCCAGGCAATCACTGAGGCCGAGACCAGCAAGGCACAGCGCAACAAGGCCTCGGAGGAAATTGCGAAGCTGAAGAAGAGTGGGCAGGACGCCAGCGCGGCCATGGCCCAGACCAAGGACCTGCGCGAGAAGATCTCCGCGCTGGAGAAGACCGCAGCCGACCTCGACGCGCGATTGCGCGACATTCTGGTGAGCCTTCCGAACCTGCCCCACGCGAGCGTGCCGATCGGGCGTAGCGCCGAGGAGAATGTCGAAGTGCGGCGCTGGGGCGCGCCGCCGAAATTCGATTTCACTCCCAAGCCGCATTGGGATCTGGGTACAGAGTTGGGCGTGCTCGACTTGGAGCGCGCGGTAAAGCTGACTGGTGCGCGGTTTGCCGTTTACTGGGATCTGGGTGCAAAGCTCGAGCGCGCGCTCGCGAACTTCATGCTCGATCTGCACACGGGAGAGCACGGATATACGGAAGTGCTGCCGCCGTATCTAGTGAATTCGGAATCGATGTACGGCACCGGGCAGTTGCCCAAGTTTGCTGACGATCTTTTTCGTGTACCGCACGGTGACAAGGATCTCTGGTTGATTTCAACGGCGGAGGTTCCGGTCACGAACTTGTATCGGGATGAAGTTCTCGATCAGTCGCGACTGCCAATTTCACTTACTGCGTACACGCCTTGCTTTCGCAGTGAAGCGGGATCCTACGGAAAAGACGTCCGCGGCATCATCCGGCAGCATCAATTCCAGAAGGTCGAACTGGTGAAGTTCGCGCATCCGGCACATTCGTACGAAGAGCATGAGAAGCTGACGCGCAATGCCGAGGAAGTTCTGCAAAGGCTGGGTCTGCATTACCGCACGATGGCGCTGTGCACGGGTGACATGAGTTCCTCTTCGGCAAAGACGTATGACATTGAGGTCTGGTTGCCGGGGCAGCAGTTGTATCGCGAGATTTCGTCATGTTCGAATTTCGAGGCGTACCAGGCGCGCCGGGCGAACATCCGCTATCGTCCGGAAGGCAAGAATAAGACCGAGTTTTTGCACACGCTGAATGGCAGTGGACTCGCCGTTGGGCGCACCTGGGTCGCGATCGTCGAGAATTATCAGCAGGCCGATGGAAGTGTGGTGATTCCGGAGGTGCTGCGGAAGTATATTGGTGCGGACCGGATTACGGCGAAGAAGTTTTAGAAGAGCGCTGTCAGCCGTCAGCTCTCAGCTGTTAGCCAAAGCAAGGTCAAAAGCGAAGAAGAAAGGTCCAAGCTTAGACCTAAAAGCCAATGGCTAAGAGCCAAAAGCCGCGCCTCATTGCCAAGAGAAGGACTGGTCACTAGACTTGCATAGAGCAGAACTCACGACTGCCGCGCCTAGTGCGCCCCTGCCAATGAACGCCGTTTGGCGAACAATTCGCGGATACATTCTGTGGCAGTACGAGCGGGGCACGCTCCACTACGACATCATGGTCACGCTGATCATTGTTTTCGTACTGTTCTCGCCGCGCGTGATCAACTTCAACGACAAACCTATCGAGCGCAATCCGCATCCGACCCAAGTAGTGGTCACTGGCGATGCGCAGGGGCATCTGGTCTATCAGGTTGAGGCGAGCGCCGTTTCGCCGGGAGATGCAAAGGCGGTGCGGGATCAGTTGCTGCATATTATCGAGCCGATTTCGGGTGCAGTCTCGATTGTGAGTTACGATCCCATCGTCGACAGCACGGGACACGTGCAAGGTTACAAGGTGCTGGCAAAGCGGGATTGACCATGGTTGAGCCGGCCGCCCGGAACTGCGAGTCCGAATGAAATATTTCTTTTCGACGCTGCTCGTTGCGCTGTGCTGGTGCATGCTTCCCTCTGCCGCCGCGCCTCAGGATAAATCTCCTGCCTCCGGCTCCCTCGAAGCCGTGCTGGAAAAGATGGATCAGGCTTCCGCCAATTTTCACACTACGCAGGCCGAATTTGAGTGGGACCGTTACGAGAAAGTCATCGATGAAGTCGACGACATCCAGTCCGGGACGATTTACTACCGCCGCTCTGGCAAAGATAAAGATATCGAGATGATGGCGGACATCATCAAACCTGACCGGAAGTATGTGCTGTTCAGCGACGGCAAGATTCGCGTCTATCAACCGAAGGTGGACCAGGTCACTCTCTACGACGCAGGCAAGAACAAAACCGAAGTCGAGACTTATCTCGTGCTCGGTTTCGGAGGCAGCGGCGAGGACATGCAGAAGTCATTCACGGTGACTTATCTGGGGCCGGAGACGATCAACGGCGTCTCCACCGCCAAGCTGCAACTGGTGCCGAAGTCTGAGAAAGTCCGCAATACTTTCGCGAAGATACTGCTGTGGATCGATCTCGACCGGGGTATTTCGGTGCAACAGCAGTTCTTTGAACCGCAGGGCGACTACCGCCTGGCCAAGTATTCTTCCATCAAAGTAAACGACAGGATTTCGAACGATGTTTTTCAGCTAAAGACGAACGGCAAGACGCAAACGATCTCGCCACGCGGATAAGTTATTGAATCTAAAGAACAAGAAGATGTGCTGAATTTTGCACTTGGGACGATATACTGACGGCACCTTCAGTTGGGATCATTCATGGCCAAGGTTTTTACGATCACAGTCCCTCCTAAGCTGGGCAATAAGCGCAGGGAGCGAACCTCGGACCCCCGGTACGTCGACGGACAGCGCTTGCTCGTGGAGGCTATGAAATATCTGGCCCAAGCCGATCCGGTTGTGAACCGGCCTGCGATTGAATTGATCTCCGAACACGTTCGCACACGCTTCCGCATGAGCGACTCGCCGCTGGCGTAAGACGTCGCGAGTCCAGTCGTTCTTCGAAACGCTCTTCCGAAATCCCTAAAAGCTATAACGCAGCATGAACTGCATCACGCGCGGTTGCGTGAGCGTTGAACTGTAGACCCCGAAGTTCGTCGAACTGGTCAGATCAAATTGATTCGACGAGAGCGCGGCATCGAAGCGAACGGCATTCGTGATGTTGAAGGCCTCCCAGGCGAAGCTGAGAGTCTGGCCTTCGCGAATTTTCCAGTCTTTGTCGAGACCGGCGTCGATGCCAAAATAGCCGGGACCGCGAAGTTCGTTGCGCTGGCCGCCTTCTCCGGGGAACGGATCGCGGAAGGCGGCGATGGCCGCGCTGCGGTTGGGGAACATGCTCGGATTTCCAGAGGCGTCGCGGTAGACGCCGATCTTCCCAGGGTTGCCAATCTTGACGGCTTCTCCGGTGAGATCGTAGTTGGTTGGCCATCCGTCGCCGGGGAAGACGCTGAACGGCAGACCGCTCGACCAGTGGAAGAGTCCGCTCAGGCCCCAGCCGCCGAAGATCGCATCGGCGGCTCGTCCCATTCCGCTGCCAAAGGTCTTCCCTCGTCCGAAGGGAAGATCGATCACCCAGTTGGAATTGAGCTGGTGCCGCATATCGAAGTCGGAGACCGCGCGCAGCTGGTTCGGAGCCCAGGAATTGATGACCTGGCTGGAGAATCCACCGACTGTGTCGAAGACGTTCACGCGTTCCGCGTTGGAGCCGACGTCAATGGATTTCGAGAAGGTGTAGTTCACATCGAACTGAATTCCGCTGCTCAGAGATTTTCGCAGCGTGAGGTTCACAGCGTGATAAGCACTGTTGCCGGAAGTTCTCCATCCCCAGAGTGAAGAGAACTGCGGCATGAAGTAGTTGTATTGCATGGGCTGCGATTGTCCGGGCAGTTGAGAACACGCCGGGAAGCAGGCGCCGTAAGTTGGCGTGTCGGTGGCTTGCAGCGCGACGATCTCATCGCCCACGTTGCAGGCAAAGGTATCGTACATAGCTTGGGTCGCAGTGACCGTCGCACCGATGCTTCCGTACGGGATGGAGCCGCATCCCCAGAGTTGCGCAGAAGGATCTCCGGCGGCGGCGGGAAACAGGTCCTCCCAGTAGGTGCCGGCGTTAGTTGTGTTCACATCGCTGACGGCCGTACCGGCACGAGCGAGTTTCGAAAGCGTTGTTGCCGCGTGGAAATAATCCTCATGCGTCGCGGGGTCGACGATGTCCTCGGGCAGGCCGAGATCAGTTTCCTGCAGGAGATGCCGTCCCAGGCGGCCCACGTAGGAGGCTTCCAGAGTGAAGTTGCGTCCCAGATCGCGGGTAAACGAGAAGTTGAAGACGTGGGAGTAGGGCGTCTTCAGCTTGTTATCCATGCCCCAATAGATGGCGAAGCCGCCGGGAGCGTCGACGCCCGAGGGAGGAGTGACGGGAAAAGGTCCGGGAACCACGCCGCTCATCTGCTGTCCGCAGTACTGGCCTTGCGGCAGATCGTGAATCCCGGTGAAGCGGAAGGCGCAATCGACGTCCTGCACTCCGTAGGGATTGGTCTCATAGGTAGTCAATCCGAACGAACCGTTACGGTCGAAGGTATTGACCAGGCCTTCTCCGAAGTGATCGAAGTACAGGCCGTAGCCCATGCGGACGGAACTCTTGCCGGCGCTGCCAAAGAGACGCTTCAGCCAGCCGCCATCGAACGTCGGAGAGTAGGCGAGGGCCAGGCGCGGAGCGAGGTTTCTGTAATCCCAGTTCCAGTAGGGCTGCTTACCATTGGCCTGCCCCGACAAACCGAAGGTGATTGGATCGAGGCCGCCGGAGAGGCCGTTGGCGGCGTTCTGGCCGGGGGAGTAGGACTGTCCCAGTAGTTGTGCGTGGGCGCGCTGCTTGAAAAGATTGTCGACGTCAATGGTGGGCGCGGCTTGGTTACCATCGATTTCATAGGGAGGCTGCAGCAACGAATAGCGCAGCCCCGCGGTCAGGACCAGGTGGGGAGTGGCGCGCCATGCATCTTGCAAGTACCACTCCGCTTCCCAAGCTTTGAAGTGCCGCGAAATCAGGTTGCCGGAAGGAATGAGGTTGGCGTTTTTGTCCTGGTTAAAGATGACGTTAGAAACGGTGACCACGCCCGCCAGACCCATGGCGGCGAAATCATAGAGTTCGCCGAAGTTGGGATCGACAAAAGGATATGGCCGAACACCCGGCAGAGTCCCCGCGATGCCGGGATCGAGGCTGCCGCCTTCGTTGGCAATGCCCGCGTTCGTGTCGAGCGAGAACGGATCGGTCACGCCGTAAGAAACGTTCTCGAAGTTGCCGGCGCGATTGTTGTGCACTAGGCGCAGATTGGTTCCGAACTGGAGGGTGTGCTTGCCCTTGGTCCAGGTCACATCGTCGACGAAATTATGGACCGGCACATTGACATATTCCGATTGCGAAGCGAGATCGGTAATGTCGCTCAGCGTACGGAAATGAACGTAAGGCTGCGAATTGATGCCGGAGTCACCAACACCTTCGCGCACCAGCGACCAGCGGAAATTGTTGATCAAGTTCGGGCGAAGCAGCGCCGTGTATCCGGCGGCGATTCCCTTGTTGTTGCTGGTGTGAAAGTCGCTGGAGGGCTGCCCGGGAAATTCCGGCGCCTGCGCCTGATTGTCATTCTGCAAGTTAGCGCGGAAGAACAGGCTGTGATTGCCGTTCGCAGTGATCTTGTAGTCGAGGCGCGCAATGTAGGTGTTGAGTTTTTCGGGATTCGCGCCGGCAAAGGTGTAGCCGCGATAGTTCAGCAGATCGCCGACGGAATCGATGTTGCTGTGCGGATACTGAGTGAAGACCGCGAGCACGTTGGGATCGACGCCGCAGAATCCATTGCTGTCTGCCCAGGGACAGGTGCCATTGGCGGCAGCGTTCTGATCTAATTTCGCAAACGCGTGGGAGGACAGTTGCACCACATTGTCGGGAGCAAAAGCCGGGTTCGCGGTGACGGTCACGCCATTCGCTTCGGGCCCAGTTGGCGGCATCTGACACTTCGTATCGGAAGTCGGATCACAGAGATACTGAATGATTCCCTGGCGCAGTTCATCGCTGGGCACGGTCTGAGTGACCTGGGCAGTTTCGCGCTTGCGCTCTCCCTCGTATGCGAGGAAGAAAAACAGGCGATCTTTCTTAATGGGCCCGCCGAAGGTCGCGCCGAAGGTGTTGCGGATCAAGTGGCCCGGAATGTTGGGTTCTCCGGAATTGATTTCCGCCGCCTTGTTAAACCAGTCGTTCGCCTCGCCGATGCCGGTGCGGTTGTATTCGTAGGCGCTGCCGTGGAAGCGGTTCGTGCCGCTCTTGGTGACGAGCGACACCTGGCCGCCTGAAGATCGGCCTTCGTCGGCGTTGCCATTGCTGGTGGTGACGCGGAATTCCTCGATCGAGTCGAGCGTCGCGCGCAATGCTCCCTGAAAAGCGAAGCTGTAGAGTTGCTCGTTGTCGTCCAGGCCATCGAGCGTGATGTTGGTCTGATCGCTGCGCGCGCCACTGACGGAGCCGCCGCGGCTGTCGTTGTACTGATCGATCTGCTTGTCGCTGCCAATGAAGGTCACGCCGGGCTGCAGGCTGAGAATCGAAACGGGATCGCGTCCCTCGGACGGCAGACGAATCAACTGGCGCTCGGTAAACGCGTTGCCGATGGATGCATCCTGCGTATTCACGACTGGGGCTTCGTCGGTGACCTCGACCTTCACATTGGTGCCCTGCACTTGCATGGTGACATTCAGTGTCGCGGGAGTGCTCACCAGCAAAGTCAGGTTGTCGCGCTTGATGTTGGCGAAGCCCTGGGACGTAACGGTGACGGAATACGTCGCCGGCGGGATTTGCAGGAACTGGTAGACACCGTCAGCACCGGAGGTCGCTGTGCGGGTAAATCCTGTCTGCGAGTCATAAATCTTTACCGAAGCGCCCGGCAACACGGCGCCCTTGACGTCGGTCACAACGCCGCGCAGCGAGGTGGTGGATTGCGCGACGAGAGTCGCACTCACGAATAACGAGAGCAGCAGAAGGACGACAGCCGGGACCGTTCCGCCTGTGCATGATCGTCGTGTTCTCGCGAATACTGCGAATGGACGGGAAGAATAGAAGTTCACGATGGATCCCCACAACCTCATGATTGGCTCCGCACTCGCGAAAGATGGCGCGTCAGCTGGGCGCACTTCACTGGACGCAGTAAAGATGGGCGCTATTGTGTCGCGCCTGCCGGGGTGAGTTCAAGGGAATAACTTGAGGGAGGTGACTGGGAGTCAACCAAGAGACTGGAAGACGTTTGAGGAAGCAACAATAACGCGGCGAGACAAGTTGTGGGGAAAATGAGGGGCGGATTGCTCCGCCCCCTTGAGCGCAAAATACCTGGTCCAATGCAGTTAGAAGGAATACCGGACGGCAAACTCCATTCGGCGGTAGATCGTCAAAGTCTTGCTGAAGTTTCCAAACGAGCTCACCTGGTCTACTCCTGTATTCGCCGTTAGCCCATCGAAGCGGACACTGTTGAAAGCGTTGTAGACTTCCCACCGGAACTGCAGCTTCTGCGCCTCTGTGATGTCAAAGGTTTTATGCAGTCCCATATCCGTATCGAAGTATCCCGGTCCGCGAAGGGTGTTACGGCCTCCGACTTCTCCCGCAAAATCCTGACGGTAGGAGGTAATGGCAGTGGCTGGATTCTTGAAGACATTGGGCTGGCCATCCACGACAGTCGTTCCTGTTGCAGGTGTTGGGCCAATCTGTGTAGCGTAGCCAGACAGGTCCCAGTTCGTGGCCCAGGCAGCACCATTCCCAACGCTCAACGGGAATCCACTGGTCCAGCGTAGAACACCGCTCAGATCCCATCCGCCGAGAATCGCATTCGCCACTCGGCCCGAACCGGAGCCAAAGGTTCGGTTACGACCGAACGGCAATTCGTACACCCAGTTCGAATTGATCTGGTGGGTTGTATCAAAGGTCGAAGTAGCACGCTGCAATCTGGGGTCCCAAGCGTTGTAGATCTGATCTCCGGGGCCGCCCAGATCGCCGATTCTCTCCGCGTCCGATCCCATGTCAATCGAGTGGGAGTAGGTGTAATTCAAGTCGAACTGCAGGCCGTGGGACATGCCGTGGCGCAATAGCAATTCGCCTGCATTGTAGGCGCTGTTTCCAATCGACCGCCATGCGTACAACGACGCAAATTGGGACGCAAAATATTGAGGAGTATTTTGCGCAACGCCCCCGAGAGTAATGCAGCCGGGGAAGCACGCGCTGCCGCCCACGCCGTCGATGATCTGCTGGAAGGTGGATTCGTTGTACACGAAACCGCATGACATCAGGTCGAACATGTTCTGCGTTGCCGTCGGATTCGGAGGAGCGCCTCCTGCACAGCCTGCAATGCCTCCCGGTCCAGCGGATGTTGCGCCAAACAGATTCTCCCAATAAGGAATGGGAGCAACAGAGCCTTCCGGCGTACCCGCCAGCACGGCACTGTCGAGCGCGCGGGTGGCCGAGAAGTAGTCCGTATGGGACGCCGGATCGACGATGTCGCGGGGCTGTCCCAGATCTTCTTGTTGCAGCAGATGGTGACCGATGCGTCCAACGTAGGCGGTCTCAATCGTAAAGCCGTGGCCCACTTCGCGCTCGAGGGACAGATTGAAGCCGTAGGAATACGGTGTCTTCAGCCTGTCATCCAATCCCCACTGCACGGCGAAATTGGTCAGGGGGAATTGCGTCGGGTAACTCGCCCCCGGCGATGGCGTAATCAGCGATGACGGCAACGTGTAAAGACTGTTCGTGGTGCCCATGCGAGGTGCGGTATCTACATCCTGAATCCCGCCGGTATTGGTCAATAGGGTGGAAAGGCCGAAGGAACCATCCTGATCGAAAGTGTTCACTATGCCCTCGCCGAAATGGTCGTAATACATGCCGGCCCCCATGCGGATGGAGGTCTTGCCGGGGCCACCGAAGAGATGCCCTAGCAAGCCATTCTCGAAGCCGGGCGAGTAGGCGATGGCGAAGCGGGGTGCGAAGTTTTTGAAAGAGTCCTGCCAATAGGGTGCGCCATTATTAGCCTGACCGGAGAGATCGAACGAGATCGGATTGTTGAAGGGCTCTCCCGCCAGCATGGTTTGCGCTCGCGTCTTGAACCATCGATTCAGACTCGTGGTGGGGGCGACCTGTACTCCATTGACTTCGTAGGGAGGTTGCAGGAATGTCCATCGAAGCCCATAGGTTATCGTGAGATTCTTTCGGGCTCTCCAGGAATCCTGAACATAAGTCTCAAATTCATGATTGAGGAAATGACGCAGATTGGGAGCACCGTCGGGAAGCGTGACGCCCGAGGTAGTGAAGTTATATCGCTTGTCGACTTCGCTGATAATTCCCGTCAGCGCCATCACGGGATAGTCATAGGAATTGTTGAAGCCAGAATCGATTGCAGGGAGGTTCAACGAAGCGAACTGCGGGGCGCCCGGATCGAGGCTATTTCCCTTGTTCGCGATGCCGGTAGCGTCAAGCCACGAGGCGTTGGTGACGGCATCGGAAAACGAAGTCAAAGTCGAGTTCTTGATGTTGCCGATCATTCTGAAATTCGCCCCGAACTGGAAAGTATGATTTCCCCGAGTCCAGGAAACATCGTCGATAAAATTGTGCACAGGAACGGATACGTCGTAGGAGTCGTTGGATTGGCCTGCAGGATTGTCAAGGCCGCGCAGGATCACATAGGTGACGTTCCCCGCACCGGTTTGATTGACCGCCTGCCGGGTCAAGCCATATCTGAAGTTGTTGATCAGACTATGCGATAGCACCGCCGTGTACCCAACCGCAAAGCTTTTGGCAACCGTGGTCTGCGCGATATTGGCGATCATGCCCGGAAACTGGGGGGCACTGTCTGACCTGTCGCCGTTCATAATTCCGCGCACGAATATACGGTGGTTTCCGTTTTGCGTAATGTTGTAATCGATCTTTGCGACGTAGGTATTGAGAGTCGTTGGGGTCGGAGCCGAGAAGGTATAGCCCTGATAATTGAAGCCGTCCGCTCCAACGGCGGCATTCGTGTTGGAGGCTGGATAGCCGTTGAGTATTGTCTGGACCGCCGGGTCCGCACCCGGCCCAAGAGGGCAGGTGCCGGCCCCGGAACAATTGGGATCGAGAGCAGCCAACGTTGTTGCCGGCATTGTGGCGAGCAGAACCTGCGAGGGATCCTCTCCGGGGGCGGCGGTAATGGTGACATTAGAATTGCTGCCTACAACGCAGTTCGGATCGCCGACGTCGCAGATATAACTCACGATCCCATTGCGAAGGTTGGCGCTCGGCACGATACGCGTGGTCTGCGTGCTTTCGTGCTGGACTTGCCTTTCCCAGCTGAGAAAAAAGAATACCTTGTCTTTCTTGATGGGACCACCGAACGAAGCGCCGTAAGTGTTGCGCCGCAGGAAAGGCGGGGTGTTAGGCAGACCGGAAGAGAGCTGCGATTGCTCGTTGAACCAGTCATTCGCCTCGCCGATATTCGAACGGTTCAGTTCCTCGGCCTCGCCGTGAAACCCGTTGGTACCACTTTTGGTTATCAATGAGACTTGCGCGCCAGAAGATCGGCCAGCATCGGCATTGGAGTTCGAGGTAGTAACGCGAAACTCTTCGACAGAGTCCAATGTGGAACGCACGGCTCCCTGAAATGCAAAGCCGTTGCTCTGATCGTTGTTGTCGACGCCATCGAGAGTGATATTGGTCTGATCACTCCGTCCGCCGTTCGTGGCTCCGGAGCGAGTATCGAACATGTTGTCGATCGCAGTTCCCGTGGTTGGACTGGTGTAGGTGACGCCAGCCTGCAGGCTGAGAATCTCCACCGGATTCCGCCCTTCAAACGGTAGTTCGACAATCTGTTTAGCCTCGAACGCGTTTCCCATCGTGGCGTCCGTTGTATTCACATGCGCGGCTTCGCCTGATACCTCCACGGTGATCGTCTGCCCTTGCACCTGCAGACCGAAATTCAAAGTGGAGGGAACGCTCACTAAAAGGTGGACCCCTTCCTGCTTCACCTCGGCGAAGCCAGCGCTATTCACGGCGACGGTATACGTCGAGGGGGGCAACTGTAGAAACTGGTACTCACCGTGACCATCGGTTTTGACCGTGCGCGAATAGCCGTTTTGCATGTCAACAATCGTCACCACCGCTCCTGGCAGCACTGCGCCCTTGGGATCCGTGATGGTTCCGCGCAGGGAGGTGGTTGCCGTCTGGGCGAGGATCAGAGTACTGAGTGCGAGGATAACAACGACTGACAGCGTAAATACACGTGAGCCAGAACGCATAGATGCTCCTTCACCCACGAGGGCGACACTCTCAAATTGTGTTTTACCCAGGAAGGAAAGAATGAAGACTGAGACCCCTGGGCACCTGATGGGGCGCTATTGTGCAACTGTTAGACCAAGACTTGCAAGCTTAATTTGCAATAGCTTAGAAGTCTTAACAATGTCAACAGATGCGCTTTGACATAACACATCTTCACATTTTGGAATATGTCAGTTTTGATTTGCTGCGGTCGAACATCGCAGAGGCAAGAAAAATAACGATGGGATAACACTCCAGCGTATAGCGGGGCTCGGGGTTTTCCAGCGTGCCGAGGAACGTAGATCGCAGGACTAGAAATAAAACGAATAGTCCAATGCCAAAATATTCGCGCGTGCGGACGAGTCCAGCAGCTGCGAGAGCAACGTAAACGAGGTTCAGCAAGCCGAATCCGAGGCTGACGGCAATCCATTGCGGGTCGTCGTTGAATTCCCACCAGCGCGGGTCGGCGGAAGTCAGTTCGGTTCGAGGGCGCAGCCACATATCCGCGATGCGAGCTGCCGGAAGCCACAGGTAATATCGCAGCGCCGCCTGATGAATGCGCGCGGCCGCCAGCGCTGCGAAACGAGCGTCGAGTTCCGGACTCATATCACGGTCGTGGTTATAGTCGGCAAACAAGTCGCTCGTGAGTTGGCGCTGCTGCGGAGAATCGAAAGCGCGGCTGGGCAGCTTCGTGACATCGAGAGCTTCGCCTGGAACATTCCAATAAACTTCCTGCACCGAAACATAGTCGGCCATCCAGGTCTTAACCCAGCGATTGAAGCCGGTCATCACCAGTTCATCGGAATCGTTGGCGTAACGCGGAGCCAGAGGCTCGAAGCGATGCAGTGTATGGAGATTTCGGATCGTCCATGGAATAAGTGGTGCGCTCGCACCGATTCCGACTAAGATCCCTGCCAACAGGATCGTTCGCGAGGTCAGGCGGGCGACCGCAAATCTTGGAGTCAGGCTACGGGCAAGCAGCCACAAAAGATATCCGCCTATGGCTGCGAGCAAAATCCCACCGTCGGGCCGCAGAAGAATAGCCGCACCGATGGAGAGCCCGCAGCCGAGCCAGACCATGCTCGACTTCGCGCTTGCTCCATCAACGTTGCCCACGCCCAAGCCGCGCAACGCGAGATCGAACGCCAGGGCGGTGAAGAAAATCTCGAGCGTCTCGGTGAGGGCAGAGCCAGCGTAGTTCGCCAGGAACGGACAGAACGCAGCGAGAAGAAACGCCGCCTGCGCCGCTTGACGGGAGAGCATGCGGCGCGCCATGTCGGCGATGAGAAAGCATGTTCCAAGATCGAAGAGCACCTGCACCAGCAGCACTGCGCGAAAATTCTGCATTCCGAACAGGGCGAAAATTGCCGCTAGAAACGCGGGATAGCCCGGCAGTCGAGACAGCGTCGGCATAATGACGCCGGAGTCAGTGACCCCATAGATGCCGTGCTGCAGCCAGTTTTCAGCGATGTTGGCGTAGAGGCGAGAATCGTCCACGATCCCGGGGAAACGCAGGGCGAACAACAGTCTCAGCGCAATGGCAGCGAGGATGGCCCCGAGCAATTTCCATCGAGGAAAGAACAGCGGCTTGTTCTCAGTGGACTGCCGCAGCGGGTCGTGCACGCAAGCGAATATAGCGCGTTTGCGTCAATCCCGGAGGCGGGAAATTGCATCTTAGGGGATGAAGAGCAGTTGTCTTACCCTGCCTTGAATTGACCGTGTGCCCTTCGCGGCATACGATGAACCTTTCGTATCTCAATGGCTGAGCCTGTCTTTTATGACCCGCGACGCGCCCGGTGGAGACGCCTTCGGCGCCTCTTCGACGTTGTAGCCGTCTGCTTTTCCGCATTGATCATTTTTTTCGTTTTCACCGCGCTGCGCGACGAACCCCTGCCAGAGTTGCTCTTTTCACCCCAGAAACGAGCCTTTAAAGCCCTGAAGGAGAGCGAAAAGAGTAAGGCCCGCGAGCGCCAGAAGAAGCTCGTTGCGCGCACGCACCGCAAGTCGAAAATCGCGGCATCGCAAGTCAAACTGAATCAGGAAGAAGGCATTCGCGCGGCCTTCTACGTGCCTTGGGACGCGGCCAGCTTTTCGTCCCTGCGCACCTACTCCCACCAGATCGACCTGCTCTATCCCGACTGGCTGCACGTGATCTCGGCTGACGGGCGGCTGCAAGGCATTGATGACCAGACCAACAAATTCTTCGACGTGATTCAGGGCAGCACGGTTCGTCCCGTGGATGACCGCGTGATGAAAATGCTCAATGCGGAAGACACCAGCATGGAAGTCTTCCCGATGGTGAACAATTCGGATGGCGCTAATTGGATGGGAGACATCGTCGACTTCCTGAACAATCCCGACGCCCGGGGGCTATTTCGGCGTCAGGCCGCGCAATTTTTGTCGTCGGGCCGATACCACGGTCTCATCATTGACTTTGAAGCGTTCCCGCCAAGCGGACAGGCCGGTTATGTTGCACTGCTGCAGGAGATGTCGGGAGATCTGCACGCGCGGGGAATGAAACTCTACGTTGCGGTGCCGCCGCGCAACAACGAATACAACTATCCCGCGATTGCAGCAGCCGCCGATGGTGTGGTTCTGATGAACTATGACCAGCACTATCCCGGCGCGGCGTCCGGTCCGGTCGCAGCGCAGGACTGGTTCGTGCAGAATCTGAAGTTCGCCGAGAGCGTGATTCCACGGGAGAAGATTATTTGCGCGATCGCGAACTATGGCTATGACTGGGCATTGAAGCCGAAGAATGGAAAGCTTCCTCCGGGCGAGCGGGATAGTTCTGTCACTCCGCAAGAGGCATGGCTCGCCGCGCGCGATTCCGACGAAGACGTCAGCTTTGACGACGACGCGTTGAATCCGCATTTCAGCTATCTCGACGAACGCAGCGTACGCCACGATGTATGGTTCCTCGACGCGGTGACTGCCTTGAATCACATGCGAGCCGCGCAAACACTGGGCATTCAGACGTTCGCCCTCTGGCGACTCGGCGGCGAAGACCACACTCTGTGGAAGATCTGGGACGTGCCGGGAGACCCGGGCGCCGCGGAAAAACTGCGCGACGTGCCGCCAGGCGCCGATGTAGACATGGAAGGCCGGGGCGAAATTCTGCGCATTGAAGACAAACCCAGCCATGGCACGCGCGACCTGACCATCGACCCAGACAGCAAGCTGATTACGGATGAAGTCTTTCAGACGATGCCCGAACCGTACCGCGTCGGGCGCTACGGCTACAGTCCGAACAAAGTTGCCATCACCTTTGATGACGGCCCCGATCCTGACTGGACTCCGAAGATTCTCGATGTGCTGAAAGAAAAGAATGCGAAGGCAACTTTCTTTCTGATCGGCATACAGACCGACAAATTCTCAGGCCTCGCCAAGCGGATCTATCGAGAAGGTCACACGATCGGAAACCACACGTTTACGCATCCCGACGTCAGCAACATTTCCCCGGCCTATATGAAGGTGGAACTGAACCTTACGGAGAGGCTTTTCGCCAGCATGATTGGCGTGCGGGCGACGCTGATGCGGCCGCCTTACGCGATTGACGAGGAGCCTGATACCACCGACCAGGTCCGGCCGCTCGAGATTCCCCAGGAGATGGGCTACATCACGGTCGGCAACCGGATTGATCCCAACGACTGGAGCGACACGCCGCATCGCCGCTCCGCGGAAGAGATCACCTCTTATGTGCTGGCGCATCTGCCGCCGTGCAAACCTGAAGACCTGCGCTGCGGCAACATCGTGTTGCTGCATGATGGCGGGGGGAATCGCGCGGAGACCGTGCGCGCGCTGCCCATGATCATCGACGGGATTCGTGCCCGCGGATACGAGATCGCGCCGGTCTACGACCTGATCGGCAAGACCAGGGCAGACGTGATGGCGCCGCTCCCAGCCGGCGAACTATGGGCAGCGCGGCTGAACCGCGCGGGCTTCTGGCTATTCGACGCGGGCGTGGTTGGCATCACCTGGATTTTCCTGATAGGCGACCTGCTCATGACCGGGCGCCTCATTTTTATCGGAGCGGCCGCGGTTTATGATCGCGTTCGCGAGAAGATTTTCGGCAAGCCAGCCGAGGTCTCGTCTTACAAACCGAAGGTCGCGGTTCTGATCCCCGCTTATAACGAAGAAAAAGTTATCGAGCGCACGGTGCGGGCAGCGCTGAATTCCAACTATCCCAACCTGCGCGTCATCGTGATCGACGACGGTTCGAAAGATCGCACGCTCGAAGTAGCGCGCAAGGCGTTTGCAGGCGAGGCTGCCGCGGGAAAAGTTCTCATCCTCGGAAAGGCGAACTCGGGCAAGGCCGAAGCGCTCAACTTCGGAATCGAACATATTGGCGACGCAGAGCTTTTCGTCGGAATCGATGCGGACACCGTCATCGCCTCAGACGCCATCGCGCGACTGGTGCCGCATTTCATCAATCCCAAAGTTGGAGCCATTGCCGGCAACGCGAAGGTCGGGAACCGCGTTAATCTCTGGACGCGCTGGCAGGCTCTGGAATACATCACCAGCCAGAACTTCGAGCGCCGCGCACTGGACGTGCTGGGCGCGGTCAGCGTTGTGCCGGGAGCGATTGGAGCGTGGCGCGTTTCCGCCGTGCGCGAGGCCGGGGGCTACCACACTGACACCGTCGCGGAAGATGCGGATCTGACGATGGCGCTGCTTCGCATGGGCTATCGGGTCGAATATGAAGATATGGCCCTCGCTTACACCGAGGCGCCTACCAACGCGAATGGACTGATGCGCCAGCGTTTTCGCTGGTCGTTCGGAATTTTGCAGGCCGTGTACAAGCATCGCGGAGTCTTCGCTCGCAAGGGGGCGCTCGGATGGGTGGCGCTGCCCAACATCGTCATCTTCCAGATTCTTTTGCCGCTGGTGTCGCCGCTGATCGACATCATGTTCGTGGTGGGCACACTCTGGTATTACATTCAGAAATATTTTCACCCTGACTCAACCGATCCGGCGAGCTTCCACAAACTCGTGCTGTTCTTCTTTGCGTTCCTGGTGATTGACTTCCTCGCATCGGCGATTGCGTTCGCGCTGGAACGCCGCCGCGACGACGACAAAGAAGATATATGGCTGCTGAGCCAGGTCTGGCTGCAGCGCTTCGCCTATCGCCAGTTGTTCTCGGTCGTCCTCTTCAAGACCCTGAAGCGCGCGCTGGAAGGGCGCAGGTTCGCGTGGGATAAGCTCGAGCGCACTGCCGCCGTGAGATACGTTCCGGCGGAGAGTCGGGATCAGGTCAACGTTCCATAGCGGCCGCTCGCCGCCCTCAAAGTGTGCTCGACGCCTCCAGAACGGAATCGGCTGCAGCGTCAGCCGCAGCCCCTAAAGGCGCGACGATTTGCCGCCTCTATGCGACGCCTGAAGGGCGTCGCCTGATACGGACCTCCTGATACGAACTCCTCATTACGAATCGTCTGATACAGATCGCGCGCAAGAAGAAACGGCGCCCCGCGTTTTGCGGAGCGCCGTCTTCGTTCCTCACCATCGAATTAGTTCACCGTAAAGTTAATGGTGGTGGTCGCCGTCACAGGATTGGCGCCGCCCGTCGTGGCGTTCACCGTAACGGTGTGAGCGCCCATAGGCGTCCCCGGATCCTTGTTGCTGCTGCCGTTGCTCCCACCGCAGGATCCCAGCCACAGCGTCGAGAATCCCAGCACCATGATCAGCCCGAGCAGTCGCATGCCTCGCAGCGAGCGCTTGCGCGAGCCCAATGTAAACACGATCCCCAGCAGCCCAGGCATGAACACCGCGTAGAAGATTTTCATGCCCCGGTCAAACGGGCTGTGTAGTGCGCCGGTCGCCCTGGTGGTCGTAATGGTGAACTGCGGCGACGTGGTGGTGGTCGCTCCCACCGGCGGCGTGCATCCCGACTCCGAGACGGAATCGGTACAGGTGTACGTGACCGGAGAGTTGAATCCGCCCGTCGGAGTGAGGGTCAGGATCGCGGTGACGCTGCTCCCTTGCGAAACTTCGTAGTTGGCATTTTGCGGCGCCAGCGTGAAGCTCTGATCCGTCGTAGTCACAGTCAGCGAAAAGGCCTGCGTGTGCGTGATCGTTCCACCATTCGTCGCACTCACAGTAACTGCCGTCGTGCCTGACGCCATACTGGCCAAAGTCGAAATCGTCATGCCGGTGGTGGAGTTATGCGTGCCGTCCGGAGTCACAGGATTCGGGCTAAACGCGCAAGTTGCCCCCGTCGGCAAACCGGTGCAACTGAAAGTAGTCTGCTGGTTATACCCGTTGATCGGCGCAACGGTAACAGTGATGACAGCGGTAGTGTGTCCGGCAGGAACGGGTGCCGGGGAGCTAACCGCCTGCAGCGTGAAATCCGCCGCCGCAACCGCGACTTGCACCGCACTCGACACAGAACCTGCATCGGACAAATCGCCGTTGTAGTTCGCCGTCACATCGTCGGTGCCGGGTGGTAGAGCGGTGGTCGTCAACGTCGCTACGCCACTGGAAAGCGTTCCGTTGCCCAGCGAAGTGGAGTTCGCAAAGAAGGTGACCGTTCCTGTCGCAGTCGCCGGACTTACCGTGGCCGTTAACGTTACACTCGCCCCCTGATTGATGCTGCTCTTATCCGACGTAACCGACGTCGTCGTCGGAGGCAGCGCTGCCGGCCAAGCCAGCAGCAGTTTGTTCACGTCCACTGAACCAAGGCCGGTAACCAGGTTATAGCCGGTGGTCGCATCGGCATTCGACGCGCTGTAACCCACCACGAGAGTCCCGCTGGTCGGACACCGTAGAGCTGCGGGTTGGGCCGTGGGCTGGCCCGAGGCACAGTAGACCTTATTGTCCCCGCTTGTAATCTTGTGGAACGCTCCATTCGAGGGCGTCTTTGCCAAGGTGTAAAGCGTGCTATTGATGTTGCCGAGCCCTGAGGAGGACGTTCCATTCACATGCTCGTTGATCAACGTCACAATGCCGGCAAAGACCGGAGAAGAAGCCGAGGTTCCGCCTACCAGAGAGTTGTAAGTCTCCACGGCGGCAGAAATCCCGCTGGCGCAGGTACTCGCATAGTTCCCGCTTCCAGGATTCTGAGGCGTGCAATAGATGAATCCGGGGAAATTCGGCGACGCAAACAAAGAGACGTCGGGGACCCAACGCACTCCGCTGGGCGCGCCCGAAACCGTCAAGCCCTGCTGCCAGGTCGGCTGCGTGAAACCGGCTTGGCAGACTCCGCCCACCGTCTCGGTCCAGCAGTTGCTCGCTCCGCCGCCGCCGATCGAAATCCAATAATCTTCCTGAAAGGTCTGAGCATTCGTAATCTTCACGTAAGGACTGCCCGGATTACAAAAACTGACTGATGGATTGCTGAGGCAAAACGCGCCCAATGCCTCGTTATCGTTCCATCCGATTTCCGGGATGTAACTTTTTGCCGAGCCCCCCGTGCCTCCGTTGCCCGTATTCCAATAGGTCGAACTCGTGTCATTGGCTAGCGTGATCGCGGTGCCCCCAACCCCGGTAACTTCCGGGCTGCTGGCCGGATAGTTCACCGAAACGCCCCCCACGGCCCCGGTAAACGGCCGAGTATTATTAGGAGGGTTGTAGTCACACGCGGCCGCTCCGGTGTCGCCGGAGGAGTTCATAATCGTCACACCCTCAGCGTTGCCCTGTTGCAGTTCGGTCTCAAGGTCGCCCGCGAAGGCCTCGCAGATTCCGTAACTCATCGTAACGACTGGCGCCAACGGCGGTCCGCTGGGCGGATTGATTGCGGCTGCCAGCGCGTCGTCCACACCACCCGCCGTTTCACCATTTACGAAAATGACTTGCGCACCGGGTGCCGCGGCCCCGGACCATTCGACGTCAAGATCCGCTTCACCAATATCGTTCGCCGAAGGCGACAATGGATCCGTCCCTAACAGGACGTATCGAAAATTAGTCGTGTTACAGGAAGAAATCAGGCCCGTGATTCCCGTCGTCGTGGTTGTGCAGCCCGAGATCGTGCTCAAACCAAATCCTGAGCGGAAGTCGTTGATGTCGGCGAGAAAAATATCGGTCTGTCCCACGACTACGATCTTCTGCCCTGTGCCCGTCAGGCTGCTCGGGAAGTCATAGATGGTCGCGAGGTCACCAGGCGCAAGAAAATTCGCGCCATAGGCCGAATCGTAGTAGTCCGCACGTGCAGCGTTCACATCTGCGTGGAAACTCCTTGCATGGTTGGCCGGTTTCATCCGGAAGTCGTGCACTCCTCGGATCGTCGTAACCACTCCCTTGAGAGCGGCAGGCACCATCAACGGCGTCGAGTTCGCGAAGTGACGCTCGCCGTTCACGTCGTAGTGATGAATCTCGGTCTGAAACGCCCTTTGCACCTGGGCCGCCGTCCCGCTGAAGGTCACGCTGTTGCGGCCACCTCCAACGCTTAGCACGGTGAATCCCTGCGACTTTAACCAGCCGCTAACGCGGTCGATGTCTCTCTGGCTAAGCCCGAACCGGTCCGCATATTGCGCCGGCGTCAGCCATTTCCGAAAGTTCGCCGAAGTCGGATCCTGCTGCTGCGCGAGCAACTGATTCAGCGCGGCCTGCTGGCTCGCCGAAGGAGACATGACGAGCGTCACGTAGCTCAGCTTGAATGAGGCCGAAACCAGTCCTCGATCGAACTCCTGCCTCGCCTGCGGATGCAGGCTCTTCGAGAGTTGAACCTCACTGCTCGAATCGATCGTTGCGATTCGGTCCGCCTGGGCGGCAAACGAAAGAGCGGAGAAGAAAGTGGCAACCAGAATTATGGCCAAGGGGGACTTCACGATTCGCATACACGCTCCGGGCAGATCGGGTGTATCTACTGTGTTTACCTTATACGGCTTCTCCCCTCTTCGATCAAGACATGTCCGCATAAGGTTGTATGTGGGAGAAAAGATGACAAGCGGAAAGGGCGAAATCTCTGCCTTTCCGCGCCGGAGGCCGGAATCAGCCTGTACAACCCGCCCTCCTCCGGCTAAAGCCGAAGCCACCGGTATGAAACCCGGAGAAACACGGAAACTCTCCCGCCTGCCGTATACTGCCCTGTCTCCTTCAGCCTCGTCTCAACTCGCCCATGCCTCCGATCATCCCCGCGAAATCCCGCCTCGCCTACATCGACTGGGCGCGCGGCCTCGCCTGCCTGCTCATGTTCCAGACTCACTGCTACGACTCATGGCTGAGCCCCGCGGACCGCAAAAGCACCTTCTTTATGTATTCGCAGCTAGGCGGAACCTTCCCCGCTCCGCTCTTTCTCTTTCTGGCAGGAATTTCGTTCGCGCTCGTCACGGAAAAACTCCGGCTCAAGAACGTCTCGCCAAACCAGATTGCCCGCACGACGATCCGTCGCGGCGCCGAGATCTTCGCCTTCGGCCTCCTGTTCCGCCTGCAGGAGTACGTCATCGCCTGGGGATGGGCGCCAAAGACCGACCTGCTCCGCGTCGACGTCCTCAACACAATTGGCGCCTCCATGATGCTCATGGGCGTGCTGTGCTGGTTGGTACTGCAAGCGGAACGTCGGCTGATTTCGTCGGCGCCAGAAAAATCCAAGGGTGGCCCATCCTTGCCGCGTTTTCTGCGGCAAGGGTGGGGAACGGGGAAGCCAGTTCAAGTTGTTCTCATCCTCGCCTCCTCCGCCACCGCGCTCCTGATCTCCCTGGTCACTCCCCTTCTCTGGACGACCTGGCGCCCCAACTGGCTCCCCTGGCCGCTCGCCAGCTACATTGACGGAGCGCACAACCTCGGCGTCCCGCAAGCCAGCCTGTTCCCGCTCTTCCCGTGGGCAGGATTCGCCTTCGCCGGCCTCGCCCTCGGATTCATCCTGCAGAGTACATGGGCCCGCACAAATGAGCCGAGAATGTTTTTCTCTCTCGGCCTCGCCGGCAGCGTGCTGATCGAGTTCTCCCGCTGGCTCGACGCGCAGCCGCGCCAGTTCTATCCCGTCTACGATTATTGGCACACCAGTCCCGCGTTCTTTCTGATCCGCGTTGGCATGTTGATGGTGATTCTCGCCGGAGCCTACATCTGGTGCCGCTGGGGCGCCGCTCAATGGGGATTCAGCCCAGTCATCCAACTCGGCCAAGCGTCATTGCTGGTGTACTGGGTGCACATCGAATTCGTCTACGGACGAGTCTCGATCCTACCGAAGCGCGCAATGGGAGTTGGCGGCGCCACCGTGGGACTGCTGGTAATTTCGCTCGCAATGCTCGCCCTCGCATACGTTCGTACAAAGACAAAAGGCCGCGGCGCGGAACTTCTGGCGTGGATGCGACCCAGCCCCGCGCGAACGTAAATGTCAGCTCCTGATGTTCGGTTGTTGTTCGTCGGGACCCCATCAGAGGAACGGTCCCGCAGGGCCAATTGAATCGGGTAAAGAGGAAAGTAAGGAGAGGTCCTGGAGGGACCGCTGACAATAGCCCGCCAGTTCCACTGGCGGGTGACGCCGCTCAAGCGAGGGCCTCGTGCCGGAGGCACGACTGAAACGAGGGCCGCCGCACGCACATCACCCGACCTGCCGCACAAACTCCACCACTTCGCGCTCGGCCCAGCGGCCATCGTCTGTCGCGTCGCCGTCGCTTCGGCCGTTGCGCTCGCCCAGGAACGCGCAATGCCCACCATCTTGGGTCTCGATGTACGTGATATTCGGATTCGCCGCGATCCGCTGCAAGGTCTCTGGCCGCATCCGGATGAACGGATCGTTCGCCGCGTGAATGATCAGCGCAGGCACTGCGATCCGGTCCACCACGTTCGCCGCCGCGGCCCGCGTGTAGTAATCGTCAGCACCCGCGAATCCGCAATAGTGCGCTGTGATGCGGTCATCGAACATTCGCAAGCTCGAAATCCCGCGCAGCCGCGACGCATCGAAATCCTTCGGAAACAGCCGCGCCTTGTGCCGCATGCGCCGAAATAACTGCATCAGGAAGTACCACTCATAGATCCGGTTGGCCGGCTCATGCAACGCATCGGCCGACGCGGCCAAATCCATTGCCGGACACACCGCCGCCACCGCCCGAAATTCCGCCGGCCCCGCATTCCCCCACTCGCCCGCAAGTTTCAACACCAGGTTGCCGCCCATCGAGAATCCGATCAGCGCGAAGCGCGACACTCCATCGTTCTCGAGCACGCTCCGCACTACAGCTGCCACATCTCCCGACAAACTTGAGTTGTAGAGCGTCGGCGCAAAATGATCCATACCGCCGCAATTGCGCTGGTTCATCAGGACAACGTTCATCCCCGCCGCCAGCCCATTGCGCGCCACGCCCAGCATGTATTGCGAATCGGACGATCCTTCGAGCCCGTGCACTACGATCAAGGTCAGCGGCCGCGAGCGATCTTCTTTTTTCGTTCCCTGCCAGTAACACCAGCAGCGAATCTTGATCCCAGGTGCAACCTCGACCAGCCGCTCGTCCGCGGAAGGCAATCGAATTTTCCGCGGCAGCAGAAAGCTGGCAATCGTCTGCACATGCCCTCCACTCAGCCACCGTCGCGCACGAAACGGCGCGCGTGCCGTCCACGCCGGCGGCGCTATGTCGCCCGAATTTTCAATTTGCGAACTCCCCACAAATTGATTCTAATAGAATTGATTTCGGAGTCATCCATGCCCATTTTTGAATACATCTGCAAGGAATGCGATCACCACTTCGAGGCCCTCGTCTACGGCAAAGAAAAAGCCGAGTGCCCGAAGTGCCACACGAGGAAACTCGACCCGCAACTTTCGGTCTTCGCGGTCTCGGCAAAGAGTTCATCGGCAGTGCCACGACCATCCGGCGCCTGCGGATCCTGCGGCGATCCCCGCGGCCCCGGAGCCTGCTCCTTCGGAGACAACTAGACCCGAGACAAACCGCGCCACAAAAATATTCGCCTCATAAAACCCGGCCGCTTCCTCCGAGCATCCCAGCACTGAACCCGCTCGGAGGCTTTATGAAGCATCTCCTTGTCCTGATCGCGGTCGCCGCAACTCTTCCTGCATTCGCGCAAACAAAAGCGCAACCTGCCACCGGCGATATCAAAGGCACAGTCACCGATCAAAATGGAGCCCCCGTTGCCTCCGCCACCGTTTATGCGGTCCCCCAGGGACTCACCCTCGACGACATCACGCCGCGCTCGGTGAAAACCGACGGCAACGGAAATTTCGACTTTCGCGGCGGCTTCGGCCTCGGCACTTACCAGCTCTATTCGCGAAAAGATGCCGATTCGTATCCCGACCCCTTCGACCGCTTCTACGCCGACCCCAAGTCTGAAGCGCCCAAGGTGAATCTCACCACGACGCATCCTTCCGCGACCGCAACTGTGAAGTTGGGCCCGCAGGCAGGAGTCGTTGCCGGACGCGTCATCGACGCCGACACCGGCGCGGTGCTCAGAGCGACAGTGTTCTTCCTTGACGCACAGGGCCACGGCCACCACGCGGATACCGCCCCGTCCGATGGTGGATATCGCGCCCTGCTTCCCGCGGGCAAGGACCTGACTCTGATGGTCGAAGTCTCGTCAGCACAGGACAATCACGCGCTCGTCCCCGTCGCTCCGTTGCGCCTCGAACCGGGCCAATATATGTACATGGACATTTCGATTCCCAAGCAGTAGTGCACCCCGCGCCGCCCGCCCTTCACGCGCCGCCCTCATCGTGAGTACAATCGCGTCTTACGGCGAGGGTGTTCCGATGATGCCGGGCAGCACGCTGGCCCACGCGCGACCGAGTGAGTGCAAGCCATCGCGTTTCCAGCCGCGTTCGACCCAGTCCCATCGAGTGCCCTTTCATCTTGCATCGGCCCTACTGATCCTGGCTCTCGCCGCCTCGCTGACCGCGCAACAAACTCCCCAACCCTCCGCGCCCGACGCGCCCTCAACTCCTGCGCGACCCTACATCCTGCTCGATGTGATTCCCACCGATCCGCTCAACCGTCCGGTCGCGGGACTCACGCAACAAGACTTCCATATCTCCGAGAAGGTCGGCTGGGTCACGAAGGTTCCCGAGGACATCGCGTCGTTTCGCATGGTCGATAAATCCGGCCAGCCGAACCTCACCGAGCCGCACGAACTTCTGCGCAAGCCGCCCGAAGTTCACGGCGATGCACTGACCGCGCGAGAACCGAATGCACCGCTTACCGTTCTCCTGCTCGACAATCTCAACACCGATCTCTTCGCGCCGGCGATTCGCTCCCAAATCGCCACCCTCGCCGACTCCGGCTGGACTAATCAACTCCTCGATCCGACGATTGAACATATTCCGTTCGCCGTCTTGCTGCTCGGCAAGAAACTCGAACTCCTGCAGGATTTCGATTCCGACCACAAGGCTTTGCAATCCACTTTGCAGAACACCTTCTCCGAGAAGCTGAACGTAACAGTGGAAGCCGTCGATCCTAACGGCGCCGCCTCCACTCCCCTGAAAAATCCCTCCGATGACTCCTCGCTCCCCGTCATTCGAGATTGGGATCGTCTGCCCTCCGGCCGCAGCGATCTGGAGCGTCGCGCGCTCATGACCATGGACGCGCTACGTTCCATCGCCCGGCACCTCGCCGGATACCCCGGCCGCAAGCGGCTGATCTGGGTCTCCTCGAGATTTCCCTTCAGCCTTACACCTGACCCTTGCGCCAACGGACTTGACGATGTCTCCAGCTGTCGCAGTCCAGCGGCGACGCTCATGGACGCATTCTTGAAGGCCCGTGTCTCCGTGTATCCGATCCATCCCGGACACGCCTTCGACGTTGCGCACAGAGCCACGCCTGCAGCTGCGCCAACGCCCGAGCAGGAAACCTCCGACGAATTCGCCACCACGCCTATGACGGTTTTCGCCGGACAGACCGGCGGACGCACCTGTCTCGACGAGGACCTGATCGCCAACTGCTTCAACCGCGCATTGCACGACGGAATCCTCGACTACGAAATCGCCTACTATCCTTCGACCGAAAAGAGGACTGCGACACAGAAAGGCTTTCACCGCATCGCGGTGCAAACCACAGCTCCGCATGCGCACCTATCTTTTCCGCTCTACTATTATGTGCACGAGGAAGAGCCGCCGGGCGCCGACTTCGAGCTCAAACAAGCGGCTTGTGACGATCTCATGACCGCGACATCCCTGACCCTGACCGCGGAACCTCAGTCCTCCCCTCCCGCGCCGACAAAATTCGCTCTAGCCGTCGATGGCAACGCTCTCACCGCAGAATCCACTCCGGGCAATTCCGGGCAACTTCGTCTTCATCTCGATTTCGCCGTGTGCGCTTTCGACGGTCACGGCAAGCCGCTGCAGCACGTACAGTATTCCTCACGCGGAGACGTCAGCGCGCAGGAGTTCGAATCGATCCGGCAACACGGCCTGCACCATGTGGTGAGGTTTCAGCCTGCCCAGGGAACTGCCTCGTTGCGCTGGGTCGTGCGCGATTCGGCGAATGGCAATCTGGGCTCCGTCGACATTCCCTATCATCCGCCTTCACCCGCGGCCACAGCCGAGAGCGAGAAAATTGAGCATCCTGCGCCCGTTGCTACTGCAGTCGCCGTGCCACCCCAGCCTCACGAAGCGGCCGCGATCCCAAGCCCGGTTCGCGATGTACCGGCTGTCGATCCCGACTCCGACATCAAGCCCTATTGCTCCGCCCTCGCGACCGCCACCCGCCAATCCGCCGCATTGGAAGGTCTCTGCCGCTTCACACTTTCCCTGCCTCGCAAAATGCCTGACGTTCTGAGCGATCTCCAGACCAAGCGCTTCTGGCACGCCTACAACGTTGCCCGCCACGACACCGTCACCGCAACGGTGACCTACGCGAACGGTCACGAGCATTACGACAACGTCCGCATCGATGGTCTCGCCGTGAACGGGTCCTCGGCACGGCTCAACAGCAGTTGGTCGTTAGGAGAATTTGCCAGCGATCTCCAGATGCTCTTCTCGCCCGCCAGCGACGCGGACTTCCGTTTCATCAAGGAAGAGAAGCTGCACTCGATTCCCTCCCTCGTTTTTGAATATCACGTCGACCAGCCAAACAACCTGCTGTACTTCGTGCACGCGCTTTACCCTGGCGGATCAGGAGCGACCCTGTACCCCGGCTACCGCGGCCAGATCTGGCTCAACAAATCCAACTTCCACCTCATGCGGATGGTTCGAGAAACCACCGACATTCCCCGCTCGTTTCCCATCACCCGGTCGAGCACAACCATCGATTACCAGGACGTTCCTTTGGGCGATGGCAGCGACTTTGTCCTGCCCGTGAAATCCGAAATCGAAACCTGTTCCGTCGGAGAAGGATCCGAATGCGCGCACAACGTCGTGCGTTTTACGAACTGGCACAAGTTCCGCGCAAAGGCCCGCATCCTGGCACTTCCATCGCAGTAAGCGCTGAGGTTTTCTTCGCGAGCTTTGCGTTTTAAGGTTATCTTCGCGACCTTCGCGTCCTTAGCGTTTTAAGGTTTCTCTGCCCACGACCCAAAACTTTCGGTACCTCAGTCCAGTGACCCCCGTTACCTGTGTTTCCCCGCCCACGCCTTTTACCATCGCCGAAGCCAACTTTATTACGAAGGAACCCAGCATTTATGGATCGCCGCCGCCAGCAGCGTGTTTTCGTCGAACTTCCGGTTCAGATTTGGGGCATGGATACGCACGCCCGCCCCTTCACGCAGCCGGCCAGCCTGCGCACCATCAGCGGACGCGGCGCCACGCTGCAGGGCGTAAGCGCGCAACTCAAGCCCGGGGACGTCGTCGACCTTCAGTATCAAGGCGCCAAGGCACAGTTCCGTGTTGTATGGCTAGGCAAGCCCGGCACAGAAATGCAGGGCGAAGTTGGAGTAGAAAATCTTTCGCACGACGTCCAACTCTGGGACGTAGATCCCCTACGCTGCGCCGCCGCCGCAGGCCAAGGCTAAGAGTAAGCAGGTAAGAAAGAATCGCGAGGGGTGCCCCATTTCTCGCATCTTTTGCGAGAAGTGGGGATTTTGACTTTCAATCGAACACAGAATCCGCCCCACTACCCAAACGGATTCTCATCCGCGCTCCGTCCATAAATCACCGGAACCGGAACATCCAGCATCCGCAAATACACCGACAACTGTCCGCGATGGTGATACCAATGATTCAGCATGATCGTTCGCACTACTCCGATCCTCGGAGTCACGGATAGTTCCCGGTCTCCGCGCATCATGCGCCAGCCCGCCTGCGCCTTCTGATCCGTCATCCCCGACAAGTATGCCTCCGCGTCGAGAACACTCTGGTCGTAGGCGGTCATCACTTCCTGCATGTTCTTCGGTTGCGGCGGCTCAAAATTCGCCTGCGTAACGTCGAAGGTATCGAGCTGCGTGATCCGCGCGATCGCTCCCGGGACGGTCGCAACATGCCATGCCAGTTGTCCCAGCGACATCGATTTCGCGTGCGGCTTCCAAGACAACTTGTCCTGCGGAATTCGCTCCAGAACCCGCCGCGTAGTCGCCGCCTCACTTCGAAACTCGTTCAGCAAAGGCGCTGCCATCGTCTCTCTTTCAATCGTCGTAGTTGGTTGCATCAGATCTCCTTTTTTCGGCGTTCGCCGTTTTCTCCCGTGCCCCTCTGTGTCCTCTGTGGTTAAAGCTTTTGACCTAGGGCTGCATCGCCGAGTCAGCCGTTCCGTCGGACCAGTAGCCGACCGGAACCAGAAACAGGGTCAGCCGGTCCAGAGTGGACTTGATTCCTATAACTGGTGAGCCTGACGGGCCTGCTCCCCAAACTGCAGGGTCTGTGAGTGGAACGAAAAACATCAGGTGAGGATGCCAATGCCCGCCACGTTCGCTCACGTACTCTTGCTTCGACAGCATGTAGCACATCGCCCCAGGTTCCGGCGGCGACAATTCCTTTTTGTCGAAAGCGGCATTGATCGCCTCGGTCATCTTGCCCTTCGATCGCGACGCCAGGATCACCTCGGTCTTCTTGAGTGTGATTGGCACCTGGGATCGCGCGGCCGCCGGGTTGAGGCAAATCGGGCCTCGCAGCTTCGGATTCCAGAAGTCGGGATCATCGGTTCCGGCGGTCCACGATCGCCACACCATGCACACGAAACCGTTCTTGCCTTTGATTGCGGTTTCGTATCCATGTGGCCCGAGAACCATGATCTCGGCATCCCGTGAGAGCGATTCCGGAGCCGCACTCCGCGCCAGCGTGATCTCCGAATCTCTTTCCATCATGTATTGGTCAGTCGCAGCCATCGCGGGATACGACGTTTTCGCCTCTTGCGCCTTAGCCTGCGACGTCGCGAGCAGCAAGACGGCCAGCCCGACTCCTCGCAACAGATTCGTCCTGAGTAGCAGCCTCATCGCTTCCTCCCGCCGGTTGTTCCAGGGTAGCGCCGGCAGCCTGCCCTGAGCGAAGTCGAAGGGTCCCGCCTGCTGTCGCGGGGGCGTCTCGCCCCCGCGCCCGGATGCTAACCCTACGCCAACGCCTTCAGAATCTCCACCATCTTCCCATCCCCATACCGATCATGATGCCGCACCCACGCCATCGGCCAGGGCAGTCCATCTTCGTCCCGACCCTTCGCCGTCAGATCGAGCCAGTTATAAACCGGCAGCAGAATGTCGAGTCCCCGCCCGTAGGTTGAATACGTGTGGAAGATCTCTCCATCTTTCCGCAGGAACATGCTCGCTCCCGGAGCCTCCTCGGAAGGAAATTCCATCGTGCCGTAGTTGTACGGTTTCTTGCCCTCCGCCAGCTCATCCTTTGAAAATGAAACGCCAAAGTCGTAGTTGAAGTCGCTTCCGAACGACGACACCCACGGAAACCGCCATCCCATACGCTTCTTGAAGGCTGCAATCTCAGGGAACGTTGCTCGTGATACCACGGCCAGCGTCGTATCCCGCTGCGCCATGTGGAGCGCGGCCGTGTCGAATCCATCCGCCAGGAACGAGCAACTCGGACAGCCCTGCTCCCATCCCGGCCCGAACATGAAGTGATAGAGCGCCAGTTGGCCCCGGCCATCGAATAAATCCGCCAGCTTCACGCCGCCGTTCGGGCCCTCGAACTTGTATTCCTTGTCGACCTTCACCCACGGCAACTCGCGCCGCTGCCGGCTCAGTTCATCGCGCAAATGCGTGAACTCTTTTTCCTTGGCTAAGAACTCTTTTCGCGCCGCAAGCCATTCTGCCCGCGACACAACTTTGGCTGTCGATTTTTCCGTCGTTGCTGTCGTCATAATCCCTGCTCCTTCGTTTTCGATTCGTTTTTCTCACCCTTCCTCTTGCCGATCATCTTTGCGACGAGCGCCGCCACGCCTCCCGTCGATACCACGCTTCCAATCACGATCCCTGCCGTTGCCAAACATGCCGGACACATAGCGACCTCCTTACTGCTCGCACTTCCTGATTCTTAGTTCTTAGTTCTTAGCTTTTAGCTTTTAGCTCTTAGCTTTTGATTCTCAATTCTGACTTCTGACTTCTGAAATCTCACTTCTTCCCACCCTCAGCTCGCGCCTTGATTCGCGCATGCATATGCTTCCAGCCTTCGTTCATGCCGCGCCGGTGATCTTCCGGAATCACGCCGAATGCCTTGTGATGAAACTTGATCACCGTCTCGCCGTTCTCCTCGCTGAGCCGGTACTGCAAATTCGACACAACGGGATACGACATGAACAACGGCCCCGTAATCTCGAGCAGCGTCGGACGCTTGATCGCCTGCACCAGCCCCCAGAAATGCCCGTTGCCGTCGCCCAGATCGCGAAACCATCGTCCGCCCGGCCAGGCCTCGATCTTCATCGGCATCTTGCCCTGCGGCGTCTCATTCTCCGGACCAAGCTGCTCCAGCAGCGCCGCAAACGTGTTTTCGAGCGACGCGTTCACGCGAATCTCCTGATTCAAATTAACGACCAGACTCTCAATCCCCGCCACCATCGAACTTGTGCTCATTGCTTTTCTCCTTGATTGATATCGAGCTTGATTTGTATCGAACTCGCTTTCTATCGGGCCTGCTTCGTGTCGGGTTTAATCCGTGTCGGGCTCGATCCATGTCGGGCTTAATCCATGTCGGGCTCGCTATATCCATCGTGTCGCTTATGAATCGGGTTTGACTCGTATCAGGCGACGCCTTTAGGCGTCGCGTAAGCCCTTCCTAATGCTTCGCGCCTTCAGGCGCTGGGGGAACTCACTCCTTCGAGCCCCCCTCCTTCGCCTCGGCCCGCTCCTTCACCCGCATCAACTGATGCGCCCACAACCGCTCAAACGTCTTCGTCCACTCATGCAGCGGACGAATCGCCTCCGCATTCGCGCGATACAACATATGCCTCCCACTCCGCCGCACCCGGACCAACCCCACTTCGTGCAGCACCCGCAGATGCTTCGACACCGATGGCTGCTCCATGCCCAACCGGATCACGAGATTCCCCACGGGCTGCTCTCCCAGCGCGAGGTAGTCGAGAATTTCCCGCCGCCGCGGTTCCGCCACCGCATTGAACGCATCCGAAGTCGTCGCCGCCCGTGCCATGATCAGAAATATATATTCCTATATGGGAATATGTCAAGGGAAAAATTCCCACGCACTTCGCCACTAGGAAATGAAGTCCACGGGTGCCCCATTTCTCGCGCGCTCTTTGCGCGAGAAAGTGGGGATTCTCGACAGAGCGTGAGGGCGTCATCTCGAAGGCCCGCGTTTTATCCAGCGGGCCGAGAGATCTCCCGTGCAACCTGGGACCCCGCCCTCCGCATTACACTACCAAGCATGCGCGTCAAAATCCTAGGCTCTGCCGCAGGTGGAGCATTCCCACAATGGAACTGCGCCTGCCCCAACTGCCGCGCCCTACGTGCCGGAACCTTCCCCGGCAAAGCCCGCACCCAAACCCAAGTCGCCGTCAGCAATGACAACGACTCGCGCTCCTGGTTCCTGCTCGGCGCGTCGCCCGACCTCCGCTCCCAGATCGAGGCCACGCCCGACCTGCATCCGCGCTGTGAGCCTAACGACGATGGCATTCGTCAGTCGCCGATCGCCGGCGCCGTGCTCGCGAACGCCGACATCGATCACGTCCTCGGCCTGCTCTTGCTGCGCGAACTCCAACCCCTGCGCGTGCACGCCACCGAATCCATCCGCCGCATCGTCACCGAAGACAACTCGATGTTCGCCATGCTCCAACGCGTCCCCGGCCAGGTGACGTGGACCGACTTCACCCTCGGAGCGACGTTCCCAGTGCTCACCGCCGCAGGCGAGGACTCCGGCTTGCGCTGCCGCGCGCTCTCACTCAGCACGCACTATCCCGCCTATGTCTCCGCGAGCCGACAATCGCACCTCAAGCCCGGCGAAGCGTCATTGGGCTTCATCATCGAGTCGCCATCCGGCAAGCGCCTCGCCTACATGCCCGCAGTGCCGCAGATCGACGACGCTCTGCTGAGCGAATTCGAATCCGCCGACGTGCTGCTCTTCGACGGCACCTTCTGGAGCGACGACGAACTGATCCGCATTCAAGGCAGCGGTCAGACCGCTGCGCAGATGGGCCACGTCCCTGTCTCTTCCGCCAACGGCAGCCTCGCCCGGTTGGCGCATCTGCGCGGTCCACGTAGAATCTATGTACACATCAACAACACGAATCCCATGCTGAACGAGGATGGTCCCGAACACCGTCAGGTGCGCGAGCAAGGCTGGGAGATCGCGGAGGATGGATGGCGGTTCGATCTATAGAGACAAGCGCCGAATCCGATCTGCTTACGTTCGATGAGCTGCGTGCCGCGCTACGCGCCGTCGGCGAAGAGCGCTATCACCATCAGCATCCGTTTCATCTGATGATGCACGAAGGCCGCCTCAGCCGCGGACAGCTGCAAGCGTGGGCCTTGAACCGCTACTACTATCAGGCAATCATCCCGATCAAGGACTCGATCATCCTGTCACGCGGACCCGATCCCGCGTTTCGTCGCGCGTGGCGCAAACGCGTCGTCGATCACGACGGCGACGGCACATCGAACAACGAGGGCGGCATCAAGCGCTGGCTCAAACTCGCCGAAGCCACGGGACTGAACGCCGATCAAGTTCGCGCCGGAACCGGAATCCTTCCGGCCACGCGCTTCGCAGTCAATGAATACCTGAACATCGTGCGCAACCGCAGCCTGCTCGAAGCGGTCGCGTCGTCGCTGACGGAGTTGTTCTCTCGCGACCTGATCTCGCTGCGCATGGAGAAGATGCGCCAGCATTATCCATGGCTGTCGGGCGGTCTGGATTACTTTCAGGCGCGCCTCACGCAGGCTCCCGAAGACGCGAAGTTCGCCATCGAATACGTACACGATAACGCGAAAACGCGCGCCGAACAAGAATTGGCAATTCAGGCTCTGCGCGACAAGTGCGACATTCTCTGGGCGCAACTGGATGCGCTCTACTTCGCGTACGTGCAGCCCGGTTGGCCTCCACCGGGCGCGTTCCGTATGAAGGAAGAAGGAGCCTGACGCATGGCCGCTCCGACAGACATAAGCCAGCCGCGCCTCGCCGCCGGATGCCGTTGGGGCGGAACAGAGACCGATCGCGTGATCCTGTTCCCCGAAGGCGCGATTAAGCTGCAAGGCACAGGACGCCAGGTGCTCGAGCGCTGCGATGGCACGCGCACCTTCGGCGAGATCATCGCCGAGTTGCAGAAAGAGTTCGGTGCGTCCGCCGATCCGGAGAAGATCCGCGCCGACATCACGATGTTCCTGGAGCAACTGCAGCGCAAGCGCATCGTGGATTACTAGGGCGGTTCGAGTGAGTGATGATATAGTATTACCAGGTAACACCTTGGAATACCCGCATGCCAAAGCCTTCCACGACCAGCCTAAAGCTTGATGTTGAGGTGAAGAAGCGGGTGCAACGACTCGCCGCTGTCCGCAGGCGGTCGCCCCACTGGCTGATGCGTGAAGCCATCGAGGAATACGTGGAGCGAGAAGAGAAGCGCGAGCAACTTCGCCAGGACGCGTTGGCCGCATGGTCGCATTATCAAACGACCGGTCTGCACGTCACCGCAGAAGAGGCTGATGCCTGGCTCGCGAAGTTGGAATCGGGGAAGAACGCTCCTCCGCCGAAATGCCGCGCCTGAAGTGGTCCCAAGCAGCTCTGCTGGATGTGGCCCGTCTTCACGACTTCCTAGCGCCCAAGAGCAAGAATGCCGCAAAGCGCGCGGTGAAAGCAATCCGCCAAGGCATAAGGCAGCTCTCGAAACATCCGGGGATAGGCCGCCCGGTTGAACAAATGTTGCCGGAATTTCGAGAGTGGGTGATTGAGTTCGGACACGGAGCGTATATCGCTTTGTACCACTACGATGGGAAAGAGATCGTGATACTGGCAGTTCGCCACGGACGCGAAGCCGGCTATTGAGCAATACCCGGATAAGCTAATGATCGAAGAAACTGAGCGACCGCGAACTTCGCAAACAGGGCCAGTTTCCAATCCTCTCGCGCTCATTGCTGAGATCACGCATCGGTGCCCGTTGCACTGCGTATATTGCTCCAATCCCATGGAGCTGGCGGCGGTACAGTCGGAACTCTCGACGGAGGAGTGGACCAGCGTCTTCCAGCAGTCGGGCAAGCTCGGCATGCTGCACGCGCACTTCACCGGTGGAGAGCCGCTGGCGCGCACCGATCTCACCGAACTGATTGCTGCCGCGCGCGCTGCGGGGCTCTACACCAACCTCATCACTTCAGGACTTGGACTCAATGAGACGCGGCTGCAGGCGCTCGTGAGCGCGGGACTCGATCACATCCAGATCAGCTTTCAGGATTCTCGCGAAGAAGCAGCGAACTGGATTGCCGGGGCGAAGGCACATGCGCACAAGATCGAACTGTCGCGCGCGATCCGCCGGCACAAGATCGCCTTTACCGTGAACATGGTTGTGCACCGGCAGAATCTCGATCATCTGGAAGAGATGATCGCCTTCATCGAACAACTGAACCCGGAGCGAGTGGAGATCGCCCACACGCAGTACTACGGATGGGCGCTCGCCAATCGCGCGGCGCTGATGCCGACTCACGCGCAGATCGAGAGAGCAGTCGCGATTGTGGCCGATGCCGAGAAGCGGCTCGCCGGACGTGTGCGCATTGATTCCGTTGTGCCGGACTATTATGCGAAGTATCCGAAGGCCTGCATGGGAGGATGGGGACGAAGATTGATGCTCATCAATCCTGCGGGCAAGGTGCTTCCCTGCCACGCGGCAGAAGTGTTGCCGGGCATGTCATTCGAGAACGTCCGCGAGGAGACGCTGGAATGGATATGGCAGGAATCGTCTTCGTTCCGGAAGTTTCGCGGTGAGGACTGGATGGCGGAGCCGTGCCGCAGTTGCGAACGGCGCACGGAAGATTTCGGAGGATGCCGATGTCAAGCGTTGCTGCTCGCGGGAGACGCTACGGTGACGGATCCGGCATGCTCGCTGGCTCCCTCCCATCATCTGGTGGAAGCGGCTGTGCGTGACGCGAATTCTTCGGCGGATGTTGTGCAGCCTGCGGCTGCGAGTTCGTTCGTGCAGCTGCAGAAGGTGACTGACGGGCTGTGGAGCTATCGCACCAATCCTGAGTGAAGGGATTTCAGAAGTCAGATTTCAGATTTCAGATTGTAGAAGTCAGATTGAGACCCCGACTGCTAGCGAAGCGGCGTTTTCAGATCTTCAATCTGAAATCTTCAATCTGAAATCTTCAATCGAAATAGGCTCGTCACCAGCGCAGGCCGACTGTGATGGGGCGGAAGTCTGTAGTGATGTTGTTGTGCGATCCGTGGAACAGACGGACCTCGGCGTAGAACTCCAGATGCGGGCGGATGGTGCGGGTAATGCCCGCGCCGAATTCCTCGCCAAATTGGTTGACGCTGGAATTGAGAAACTTTCCGTTCGAGGGCAGATTTCCGGCATAGCACGATCCCAACCACTGAAAGACGCCGTTGCAAGCCGAGCCGGGAATCGCGTTCGAGGAATCGAGTTTGCCAGTGCGGTGAAAGTAGGCGGCACCGCCCACGATGTATCCGCCCCAGTCTTTCGAGACGGGAATGTTGATGATGGGGCCGAGGGCAGCGGTATAGGCACGGCTGCTCGCCCCGGGAGCTTCCGCCAGTTGCAGCGCGGATGCGCGAAGGGGAAGGTTATCGACCTGGAAATCGAGGCGGAGCCCGAGATACTTGTTGGCGTTGCGAGCGATGCCGGCGGCGCCGATGAGGCCTCCGCTGCGCACGTACTTCATGGTCGTACCGCTGGTCAGACTTGCGCCGCCGCCGAAGTTGATGGCCCAGTTGTTGTAGCCCTTGGGCTTGATCCTGCGGCGGGGTATCGACTCTTCGGGCGACGCTTCCTGACTACCGGACTGGCTGTCGGGAGTCTGCTGGGCCGCGGGTTGCTGGCCGGATGGCTGCTGGGCGGGCTGTTGCGCCGGGGTTTGTGAGGCCGGGTCTTGCTGAGCGAGGACCGTGGTGGCTCCCACTAGAATCGTCAGGACAATCAACGCCGGAACGACCCTGGGAACCGTCGCGAACTTTCGAATCATTCATTCTCCTCCCGCTACCGGGATGTGGCGGACTGTTGTGCTCGGCTCATAGCTCAACTCCCAGCTCGGCCCCATGGCCCCGTAACGACAGGCGCTGTAAAAGAGCACGTCCGCAGTTTCCCGCCTTGATTGCACTCGCAGCAGGGACCCACCATATTACCAACTTTGATGCTGGTTCCGCGCGTGAAGCCGCCTCGGGGCTGAGGCCGATGTCGGATGATCACCCCTTGTGACCCATGTGTTCCGCAAGACTGCGAAAGAGGATGGGTAGCCATGCATTCCACTGGTTCCAGTCATGGCCTCCGTGGACAGTATGAAACTCGAACCCGAAGTGACGTGTCGCGAGGAGTTGGGCGAATTCGCGGTTGGCGGGAAGCAAGCCTTCTTGCTCGCCGCAGGTCAGAAAGAAATAGGAGGCGGACTCGGGATTCGCAGTGCGGATCAACACGAAAGGATCGTTGTCATGCCGCGTCTGACTGCCAGTCGGGCCAAAGATCGAGTTGTAGTGGCGTGATTGTTGAAGGCGTTTGATGGAGAATGAACGGCGGGGAACATCGATGGCGGAGCTGAGCCCGCCCACAAAGACGAACAGTTCCGGATGGTGCAATGCCAGTTTCACCGCACCGAACCCTCCCATGGAGACCCCCACGATCGCTCGGTTCGAGCGGCCGGCAGCCACGGGGAACTTACTCTCCACGTCTGAGATCAGATCGCTCGCGATGTAGTCCTCGTAGCGATCCTGGGGCGGGTCGACAGCATTCGTGTAATACGACGAATTGCCTTCCGGCATCACCAGGAGCAGGCCTGATTCCGCGAAGCGCGCGACGTCTGAATAGTTCGACCAGTCCCGGAATCCTCCGCCGCCTCCGTGCAACAGATAAACTGTCTGCAATTTCTCGCCGGCAACCACGCTCGACGGGAGGATAACCCGATACTGCATGTCGCGGTTGAGAGCCGCGCTATGGAAGGTAACGTCGCGCAGAAATACGTTTGAAGTGAGCCGGGGAAGATCGGGCTTCTGAGCCGCTTCCTTCCTTCTGCAAGCAAACGAAGCGAGGAGGATGCAGACGAGAAGCACGCTGCCGGAACATCGATAGGTGGCAGTCCGCATAGCGGCAGTGATGATAGTCGAAGAATCAGCGCGGTTTGCGAGTCAAGGTTGACACTTCGGGTTCTCGTGATCAAACACAGATCACGAGTGACTAAAGGTACATGCTTTGCAGTTCCCGAGAAGCGCGGGTCGCACGTATGATAGGGGATCATTTGCATTGCGAGACTGAAACATTTGCCTGACATGCCTGTAAAACCTGTGGTGAGCGGCCCCACGCACGGCGGAGGCACGAGTCGATCGACTTGCCGAGTCGCCCTGATTGGCTTTGGAACGGTGGGACGCGCCGTTGCGAAGATTCTCGTCGAAAACGGAGACGGATCGCTCCAACTCACTCATATCTGCAATCGCAACGTCGAAAAGAAGAAGCAGCCCTGGATTCCGAACGGTGTGATTTGGACCGACGACGTTCAGGCGGTTCTGAGTTCCGATGCCGACATCGTGATCGAACTGATTGGCGGCTTGAGCCCGGCCGAGCAGATTGTACGTGGCGCGCTGCAGGCGGGAAAAGCGGTGGTCACGGCAAACAAACAGCTGATCGCGCGATTCGGTCCCGACCTGCTGCAACTGGCGGGAAGTCACGGATGCCATCTTGAATTCGGGGCGTCGGTCGCGGGAGGAGTTCCGGTTCTGCCGGCACTGCGCACCGGATTGTGTGGAGACCGGTTGCATGGAATCGCAGGGATTTTGAACGGTACGTGCAACTACATTCTGAGCCGCATCGAGAATGTGAGGATCCCGTTCAGCGAAGCGCTCGAAGAAGCGCAGGCTCGCGGATACGCGGAGGCCGATGCCTCGGAAGATCTGGACGGCGGCGATGCTCGCGCCAAACTCGCCATTCTCGCGCTGGCGGGGTTGCACGCGCAAGTGATTCCGGAATCCGTTCGAGCACGGACGATTCGGACGATTGATGCGATCGATTTCGATTATGCGGCGGAACTCGGTTGCACGATCCGGCAGATTTCGCGCGCGGACTTGAAAGGCGACACGCTGTTTGCGGAAGTGGGCCCGTGCCTGGTTCCGAGCGACTCGCCGTTTGGACGCGTGCAGCGGAATCTCAACCTGGTACTCACGTCCGGGCAGTACGGCGGCGACATGGCGTTTCTCGGCGCGGGCGCGGGCGGCGATCCTACGGCTGTGGCAGTCGTTTCAGATTTGATGTTTGTGGCGGAGAGCATTTCCGTCGGGCGGGAAGAGAGACGCGGCGAGCAACGTGTCGACGCCCGCGATCAGCAACGATTTTGAGACGCCGTGGTATTTGCGGTTCTTTGTGCGGGATCAGCCGGGAATTGTGGCGCGACTGGCGCAGATTATGGCGGCACACCGTCTGAACATCGATTCGCTGCTGCAGAAACCGGGATTCGAGAAAGCGGCGCTGCCATTTGTGATTACGCTTGAGCCGTGCCGCGATGCGCAACTGCATCCCGCGCTGGAAGAAATGTCGGGCTTGGATTTTGCGATCCGGCCATGCCTCTGCCTGCCGATCCTGCGGTAGGGATAATTTCGTCTTCCTAAAATAGCAGCGCCGGCCGTCGCAAACAGTTACTCGCGACGCACCGGCGCTTTCCGCGGTTCAACTTTTAAAAGTTAGTTCCAGAAGGGGTTGCTTAACTCTGCCGGCTTAAGAGCACTGTCGGCGCGGGTTTCGGTGCCCGACTCGTCGGAGATTTTTTCGTCGATGAAGCGGGACGGCGGTGCAATGAGTTCGTTTTCTTTCTGGTCTTTCGTCGGATACAAGGGATTCGAGTTCATGGGGAGACTCCTCCAGCATTATGATCTACGGTCATTAGACACCCTGACGGCTCGGATCTTGGCGGCAAAATTTCGATTTGCTCCATCTAAAAAACTGCAAAACCGTTCACCACGGGGGACACGGGGGTTCACGGAGAAACCCTGGCTGATGCCATCGATCATTGAGGATAGATCGGCACAGAGCGTCGGATTGAGCAGGAATTCTGGCTTCGATATATGCTGATCAGTCCGCTTCTGAACCTTATTCCTGGAACGGATATTCCTTCTCTAAGGACGCCATCATGAAATATCGCAAGCTTGGACGTACCGGTTTCGACGTCAGCGACGTCAGTTATGGACTGTGGGGCATGAGCGGGTGGAGCGGGTCAGACGACAAGGAGTCGCTATCGTCGCTGCAATTGTCGGTAGACCTGGGCTGCAATTTTTTCGATACAGCATGGGCCTACGGCGAGGGCAAGAGCGACGGACTGTTGGGCGAGATCATGGCCCGCAACTCGGGCAAGCGGCTGTATGCGGCCTCGAAGATCCCTCCGGCGAACGATCGGTGGCCGGCGCTGCCGGAATACAAGTACAGCGATGTTTTCTCGGCGCAGCATGTTTTCAAATATGCGGACATGATTCGAAAGCAGTTGCGCGTCGATACGATCGATCTGCTGCAGTTTCATGTCTGGGATGACGGGTGGACGAACGAACCCGAGTTCCGCGCGACGGTCGAGAAACTGAAGCGCGATAAGTGGATTCGGTTCTTCGGGCTGAGCATCAATCGATGGCAACCAGAGAATGGCATCAAGGCTCTACGGACGGGACTGGTGGATGTGGTACAGGTGATCTACAACATCTTCGACCAGGCTCCTGAGGACGAGTTGTTCCCTGTCTGCCAGGAATTGAATGTGGGCGTAATTGCGCGCGTGCCGTTTGATGAAGGCAGCCTGGGCGGGAAGATCACGCTGCAAACGACGTTCCCGAAGGATGACTGGCGCGCGGGATATTTTGGTCCGGAAAATCTGGTGAAGACGATCAAGCGCGTGGACAAGGTGAAGGAAATTCTTCCCGCTGGAATGAGTTTGCCGGAGATGGCGTTGCGATTCATCCTGTCGCATCCGGCGGTCAGCACCACCATTGCCGGGATGCGGAAGGCGGAGCATGTCGGGCAGAACATCGCGGCCAGTGATGCCGGGCCGCTGGATAAGGCTCTGCTGGCGGAGTTGAAGAAGCATCGCTGGGACCGGACGCCGCAGAAGTGGTCGGACTGATTTAGTTCGTCCTGCTATTCGAGTTCTCGCAACTGCCCCCTGTGCATAAGGATCGCGAGCGCTCCTGTTTCTACGAGCGCTGGTAGTAGCGCGCTCCCTCAAGCTAGTCTCACTTGCTATTGGGCCGGAGTGTGCAGTCTGAATCTTCAGCAGCGCTGGAGATCTGCGGTTATGCACTCTGATCAAGTGTGGTGCTTAGGGGCCTGTGGGGCGTCTCCGTTTCACGGTGGCACCGGGGGGTTCGACCGTGCAGCGGCAATTCCGAGCAACCCGCCGTTCCGTCGAAGCGGCCGCCAACGCGGGCCGCGTGAGACTGGATTGCCGGGAAGTTAAGGATATCTTTCCCACGGGCCCCTGGTGCCGCTTCTCTCGGGGCGTCCAACATGCAGCACTCATAACCTAGCGACGACGCACGGTCACAACGCGTCATCATCCGAATCCGAAAGTGAGGACAGGCTTGTTCCAGAAGATCTCTGCCATTATTGCCTTCATCTTTTTTCTGGCGCTGGCGGTGCTGGCGCAGAACTCCAGAGGATCACTGCGGGGCACGGTGCAGGATGTGACCGGAGCGCGAGTCGTATCGGCAAAGATTGTGCTGCAGTCTTTGGATTCTTCCATACGGCGCGAGGCGACGACGGAAGATCGCGGCGAATTTCGGATTGACGATTTGCTGCCGGGTTCGTACCGCATCACGGTGAGCGCTACGGGATTTGCCGAGGCGCAGTCCGAGGTGGCGGTTGTGGTGAGTTCAGTGCGAGACGTTACGGTGACGCTGAAGCCGGCCGCTTCAGGGGAGACCGTCAACGTGAAGGGGCAGAGTTCTTCGATTACGACACAGCCGATCGACCTGGTGAGCGTGGTGCGTCAGGGAGTGGTGAGCAGCCACGATTTGGAGACGCTGCCACTGGCGGCGCGCAGTTTTGCCAACATCGCGTATCTGGCGCCGGGCACGGAACCGGTGGAGCCGAGCGATCCGACAAAGGCGCGCATCACGGCGGTCTCGACGGGGGGAAGTTCCGGGCTGAACAACGATCTCTCGGTTGACGGCGGCGATAACTCGGACGACTGGATTGGCGGGTTCCTGCAGAACTTCTCGCCGGACGCGATTCAGGAGTTTGCGATGCGCACGGCGAATGAAGACGCCGACACGGGCGGGACGACGGCGGGATCGGTGGTGATCACGACGCGGCGCGGAACGAACGAATGGCACGGCAGCGGAGCGTTCTATGATCGGGCGGCGGCGTTGAATGCACGGTTTCCGATTGAGAATCCAGCGCAGACCTGCACTGATGGAACCTGCGTAAACAATCCAAAGCAGCCTTTCTCGCGGCAGAACTACGTTGGCACGGTGGGTGGGCCGATTGAGCATGACAAGATTTGGCTTTTCGCCACTTTCGAATACGTGCATGAAAATGCCAGTATCGCGTATAGCCCGCGCAGCACGGGCGAGTTCAATGCGCTGGCGCAACTGGCTTCGGGTGGGCTGATTCCGGGCGTGAGTTCGATTGGCGTTCCGGCGAATGTTCCGATTCCGTTTCGCGACTATCTTGGATCGGTGCGCTTCGACTGGGCGCAGTCGGAGAAATCGCAGTGGTTCCTGCGCACTTCGGAAGACAGCTACCTGACCCGCAATAATCTGGTGCAGCAAGCGACGCTGCCCTCGACCGGGCTGACCACGCACAATAATTACTGGAATACGGTGATCAGCAATACGTACGCGTTCAGTCCTACATGGCTGGGGACGTTTGTTTTCGACGCCAGCGAATTGCATCTCACGCAGGCGCGGAACTCGACGCTGGGATTCGCGCTGGCGTTTCCATTCAGCGCGACTTCGCTGACCGTGTCAGGATTCGAAACCTTCGGCGACAATCAGTTCGCCACTCCGATTACTTTCTTCCCGTCGCTGCGGAACCAGGAGAAGTATCAGTTCCGCTACGACATGAACCACTCCACGGGAGATCACTCATTTAAGTTCGGGGTGAACTTCATCCATGAGCCAGTGCTGAGCGGGGCATTCCCGGGGAACCAGGAAACGCTTTATACATTTCCCGAGGACCCGAGTTACTACGTGTTGAATCCGACCCAGTTTCCGATCGACTATGCGGCGGGAGCTGCAACGACGCCAGAGAGCGATGGTACCTTTTCGCAGAGCGTACAGCGGCTGGGACTGTATGCGCAGGATTCATGGCGGCTCACACGCCATCTAACTTTGAACTATGGACTGCGGTGGCAGACGACGTATGGGCTGTTCACCGGCTCCGGACACAGCCAGGATCTGAATGCGGCGCTGGTGACGATGCAGGCGTTGCAGATTCCGCTGGTCACGTCGGCGCCGCATGATTACCGCAAGCAGTTCGCGCCGCGGCTGGGGATCGCCTACTCTCCGGGGAACAGCGGGAACACCGTGATCCGCGCGGGATTTGGCCTGTACTACAACGACCTGGCGCAGAACGGGTGGGCGACGGCATTTCAGGGCGTGAACTCGACGAACGTTGCGACTGGGTCATGCGCACTCACCGGCACGAGCGGCGCTTATGCTCTGACGGGGGCGGGATGCCTGCAGGGTGGTGCAGGAGCGGCGGGAAATCTCATCGACTCGAATTACAAGACGCCATACAACATCCACGCGACCGGCGGGGTGCAGCATGCATTCAATCGCAACTGGACTGTGAGTGCGGACTTCACGCATGAAGAAGGAAACCACGGTTACCGTGGGTATAGCTTCACGAGCGATGCCAATTTGTTCACGCCGCTGATTCCGACGTCCGACCCGAATTATGACCTGGATCAGCAGAGCGTGGTGCCGAACCTGAATCTGTTCAAGTCAGACAACCGGTCGAGCTACAACGCGCTGATGCTAGTAGCGCAGGGCAACGTGAACCGGCGATTCAACCTGATTGCGCACTATACGCTTTCGAGGGCAAAGACCTGGGGATGCCTGCTGGGCGAACTTTTTGATTATGTGAATGGCGTGTGCGATCCGCTGAATCCGTTTGGGCCGGGAGATTACGGACCGTCGGGAGAAGATGTCACGCATCGGTTCGTACTGGCGGGAACGCTGCATTTGCCGGGCGGCTTCGAACTCACGACGATTACGCAGGCGGAGTCAGCGCGTCCGATCACGCTGACCACGCCGGTGGGCGATCGAGCAGTGATCAACGGGGTGAAGTCGACGCTCGATCAGTTCCGCGGGACGCCGTTCATACAGGCAGATTTTCGCGTGAGCCGCCCGATCCGCATCGGAGAGCGGACGGAGATTCTGCCATTTGCAGAATTCTTCAACCTGTTCAACCGGAATAATCCTGGCGCGAATTACGTGACTGACATTTCCGCGCTGCCGAATCCAGTGAACGATCTGAGCAACGCCACGGCGATCTGCACCGATCCGCCAGCCTGCACCAACTATGTTCCAATCACAAGCTTCAAGCAGTTGCTGGTTCCTGCGGGCGGGCTTGGAGATTTCTTTGGGCCGGGCACGACAGTAGGAATTCCATTCGCGGCGCAGTTGGGGGTGCGGGTGAACTTCTAGATATCAACGAAATTTCAACGGAAGCAGCGGATTACCGAACGAGCCACTCCGTGGCGGTGTGAACGCGAATCAGCAATTGGCTGTAGGTGACGGCAAAGACGGTGACGGTCGCAACGGCTGCGCCGACGGCATACCAGGAAGAATATTTCTGTGCGGGCACGCGACGTTCGTCACACCAGGCGATGAGGCGTTCGACGCGGGCGTTCATGGAAGAGGCTCCGTGGACGAGGGCTGCCGTCAAATCCACCGGCGCTTCCATTGGGCCAAGGCGCGAGAGTTTGATAAGCGCTGCGGCCAGGTCGAGGGCCTCTGAGACGTTTGACACGGCGGCATCATCGGCCGCCATTTCCGTGGCCTCGAGCCAGGCGCTTTCGATGACCAATCATGCCCGGAAAAGCCACGAAACGGAGCGCGAGCTTTTTCAGATTGTCGCGGCGACGAACGTGCGCTACTTCATGGTTCAGGGCTGTCTGCAGTTCGTTCTCAGTCAGAATAAATTCGGCGGCGCCTGACAGCAGAACTCTGGGATGAACGATTCCTGCCGCAGTCATCGCGGGGAGAGGCGCGCGAAATACGCAGCACCGGAACCGGAACGCCGCTTTCCACAGGGCTGCGCCTGGTTGGTCCACGTCGAGATGGCGCGAGAGGCTTTACGCAACGCGATCGCGCGCATTTAGCAATCCGAAAACTCCCAAGAGCGCGCCACAAATACCAAGTACTAGCGGAACATCACCAATGGGTTCGTCGATCGCGCGCGGCTCAAGCAAGAGAAAAGAAGGAACAGTAAAAGCCGCGGTGATCGCGGCCGCAGAGAGAAGGGGAAACGATGCGGACGGCGAACAAGCAGGTCTGCGATGCGGCGGACCGGGTGCTTCTGAACATAGAACCATAGACGGCGCCAGGTACAGCTGACAGCCAGCGACAGCGCAACGTAGACGATCACAAATACGGAGAACGAGACGGCGAGGCCGCGGACGGCAAACATTTAAGCTTTGTCCTTGCCTTTCGCATGAAGTCTCGCGGGAGTCGCTTTTTCTGAAGTTCGCGGCGTTTGGTTTCGACTAATTGCCTGAGATCGTCGAGCAGTTGCGCGTCGCGTTCGGTAAGAATCTCCACCAGATAGGACAGGGGCAACGAACCGGCCGGGCTGGCATCAAGCAGTTGGCGGAAGGCTTCGCCGGCGACTTCGCGATGCAGTTCCTGACGCGTGAAGCGCGGGGTGTAGCGGAACGCCCGGCCCTCTGATTCGCGCGACAATAGATTCTTCTTGAAGAGACGGTCCAGAGTGGTCATGACAGTCGTGTAAGCCAGGTCGTGACAACCCGCATCGACGAGCTCTCGGACGGTCGCGGTGCCGCGCCCCCAGAGTGCTTCGAGGAGGCGCTCCTCAAGCGGGCCGAGTTGAGAAGATGAGGCGCGGAAATGAAAGATACGATTCATCCGTTCTAAAACCGGCCCTGATTCTACCTTAGCGGGAAGCGCGGCGCTACCGGGATTTCGGGCGCTCGACGCGATAAAAGAGCCCTAACCACTAAGGACACGAAGGTCCACTAAGGAAAATCTGGATGTGGATGCCTACGGCTGCCGGGCGTTCTTGCGGTCGGATGGCGACCCCGGAGGGAGTCGAACCCCCAACCCTCAGATCCGAAGTCTGATGCTCTATCCAGTTGAGCTACGGGGCCACGCGGTCGAGCGTCGCTCGACGGACAGCCGAGGTGGGCCGTCCCGCAAATCACTTCCCTGATTCAAAAAAGCTGGGGTGGGAAACGGGAATCGAACCCGCAACCGTCGGAGCCACAGTCCGGTGCTCTACCAGTTGAGCTATTCCCACCACGAGATTCTCATTATAGCAACTGAAGTTCAGGATGTCAGAGGGCGAGGTGAGCTGGGCGACGTGAGCGGCGAGATTTGTGGGGTGAGTGATAGGAATCGCTTTCGGACGTGCTCTTGAGTCAGTTCCTTGGGGTGCTGGGCTTCGCCCCGGCTTGGACAGCCGAGGCGGTGTCTCCACATAGTTTTCGCGGATTGGAACTGTGATTCTCTACCCGCGGCCGACGCCCACGTATTCGAATCCGAGGGCGCGGAGGCGCGTGGAATCGAGCAGGTTCTTGGTGTCGACGATGACGGGCTTTTTGAGAAGGTGCTTGATGCGATCGAAATCGAGGGCGCGGAACTCGGGCCAACCGGTACCTACGACGAGGGCGTCGGAGCCTTCGGCGGCCGCATAGGCGGAGTCGCAGTAACGCACCGATCCGTTCAGGCGCGTCTTCGCTTCGGGAATCGCAACGGGATCATAGGCGCGCACGTGGGCGCCTTTAGAGACAAGCGTTTCGGCGAGGCGTACAGAAGACGATCCGGCGACGGAATTCGTGTTCGGCTTAAAGGCCAAGCCGAGAATGCCGACTTCCTTGTTCTCGACGGAGTCCAATGCCAGGGCAATCTTATCGACCAGGCGGTCTGCCAGGAAATGATTCACGTCGCGTGCAGCGCTCAGAACTTTTAGCGACACGCCATGCGCCTGCGCCAATTCCGCCAGCGAATCCATGTCGGACTCGGCGAATACTCCACCCATGCCGGCGCCGGGCTGCAGACAACGCGGGGCGATCTTCTTGTCGAGACCGAGGGCCAGAGCGAGATTGACCGCGTCGGCGTTTACACGTTCGCAGAGCGCAGCGACTTCGTTGATGAAGGAAATCTTCGTGGCCACGAAAGCGGTGGCGGCCTCGCGGACCAACTCCGCGGTGGATTGGTTGGTCACAATCACCGGCACACCACGCATGACCAGCGGGTGGAAAATCTGTTTCAGCACCTGCACGGCCTCGTTCGAGGTCGCACCCAGGATCAGACGATCGGGCCAGTTGAAATCTTCGACGGCGCAGCCGTCGGTGAAAAACATGGGCTGCGAGACGATCGTAGCCTGGAGCCCCGCGTCTTTGATGGCCTTTTCCAGCGCGTTTGCGGTGCCTACGGGAGCTGGCGTGACGATCGTGAGGATCGGAGGTTTCGCAGCGAGCCGCGCAATGCGCAGGGCCACATCAGGCAGATTTTCCGGCTTGTCTTCAGCGAGGAAAATCACCTGCGTCTTGCGGGCAAACGATTCGATGTCGGTGGAGTAGGCCAGGCGCCCAGCGCGCACATTGCGGCGGATAATCTCTTTGAGATTCTTTTCGAAAAAGGGGATGTTTCCCTGGGCCATCTCGACCATGCGCGACCGGTCAGGATGGCAACAAGAGACGGGCGTTCCGAAATCCGCGAGACAGGCCGAAATCACTGTTCCCAGATACCCCGAACCGTAAACACCGATCTGCATGCGCCGTCTCCCTCTTGCTTGTCCGGAAACCCGCGTCAGAAGTGGCGTTTGGCGGGAGGTCCGGATACTTGACCTACTCTTTATCTACAGCGATGGCAGAGGCTTTTCAACGCACGGGAGGGAGATGTACCTAGGGCCATGTACGCGTGGCGGGAGTAACCGGCGGAGTGGTAACAAAGCGTCAGAGTACGGAAGTTTCTAATGCGAAACCAGACTCCGGCCGAGGAGGACGGGAGCCAGATCGATCCAACAGTGCTGCTCGTCTTCGCGGACAAAGGTCAGCTTTTCCACGGAGATAAGGCGACTCCCATTGAAATGATTCCAGCGGTCGCGTGCCGTCAGGAGGGCTTCCCGGGCGGGCTGTTCCCCACTCAATTTGACGATGGTGAGATGAGGAACGTAGGGCCACTCTTCTTTGTATTCGAGGGCGCCAGTATTCAGCTTGCGGTGCAGTTCGCACATGCGCCGGGCTGCGCCGTCGACGGTGATGTATACCGTGGGGGTGACGGGGACGAAGGACTCCATGGCGCCCAGGTTCACCTGGAAGGGGGTTTCCTGGCTACAAATGCGCTCAAGATCCTGTAACGCGGAGTTTTCAGTGCCCTGCAGGGGACGAGGAGGAAGTATGGTCAGGTGAGCTGCAAGGTAGGGCAAAGCGGGATGGAGTTCACGCCGGAGGTTCTCCACGAACTCTCCTGTCGTGCCCCTGACGTACGCCACAAGCGCATAGCGCGTCTTCTGCATACCCGATCTCAAAATTATACAGTGCGGGAAGAAGGGGGGCATCTTACGGACGACCAGGCGGGTGGATCCAGCTGATGCGGCCTGCGGAGCGAAACTTTCTGCGAGCCGGCTTTGGGGCCGCTTTTAGACTTCCAGGCCGGCGCGCTGGAATCCTGTTCGGAAAATGTAACAAGGCGCGATTCTTGCGCCGCGACCACGGAAGAAGTGTAAGAAGGCCAATCGCCGCTGCATAGCGAAATATGCCAGGGGGCGTGCGCCACGGCGTTGGGGCAGGAGATCTTAAAAGACTCGATACGGTTGACTCCTGGCAATCACTATTGAAAGCAGCCAGAGGGATTGTGCTGTCCTCCAATCTCCGCAAGGAGATTTGGCCGGATTGCAGTCTGATAGAAGCTGGCTCTGAGGTCGCGCCGTTGACCGCCGCCACAATCTACCATCCTCGGATGATTTCAGTTCCGGTGAGTCCGTATTGCGAACTCGCGCGGTGGGTGCTCGACCGGCAAGGAATTCCTTACATCGAAGAATGCCACACACCGCTCTTCAGCGGGATGGCGACGCGAAAGTATGGCGGGAACGTTGTCCCAGTTCTCGATACGGGCGAGACCGCTCTGCTCGATGCACGAGCCGTGGTTGACTACTACGAAGCAAGGGCACCGCAAAATCTGAAGCTGTATCCTTGCGATACCGCCGCCGAAGCAGAAGCTCGGCAACTCTTCGACTTTCTCTTCGACACTTTCGGAGTTGCGGCGCGCGCCTGGGCCTGTGCCTACATGCTCTCCGAACGTGGCCTCATGATGCCCCTTTGCGTGGACGGCGCACCTTGGTGGGAGCGCTTTGGCGTATCGCTCTTCTACCCGTGGATGGTGGGAAAGTTGCGCCGCACTTTCGGATTGCAGTCCAATACGATCTCTGAACAACAGGCAGTCATTGAGGCTGCACTCTCGCGAATCGAGGAGCGGCTCGCTGACGGGCGGCGGTTTCTGATGGGCGACGAGATTACCGCTCCCGATCTCGCGTTCGCGGCACTCGCGGCACCGATCCTGCTCCCGCCGCAATATGGCGGACCGAAACCATCGTTCGAGCGCCTGCCTGCTGCCATGCGCTCTGCGATGGAAGGCTGGCGTAAACGGGTGGCTGGGAAGTTCGCCCTGCGTCTGTATGCGGAGAATCGCCCGCCTCGCGCACCTGATCTTGTCGCTCTGGGTAAACATGGATCGGGTCGCACCTTTAAAGACAGGCTGCTGAACTTCGCGATCCAGCCGGCGATTCTGCGCCCGGTGTTTGGCGTGTTGCGAAGATTCTCGCCGATCCTGCTTCTGGGCAAGCACGCGATCGTGACTCGCAATGCTGATGTTATTGAAGTGTTGACGCGTAATACCGACTTCACGATCCGACAGATTAACGCGCCGAAAATCGATCAGATCGATGGACCGTTTATTCTGGGCATGGACGCGTCGCCGCAGTATGACCGGGAAAAAGCGACGCTCCATGAAGCCGTCCGCCGCGACGATCTCGAAGGTATTCGTCAGTTTGTCGCGCAGTCGGCGAATGAACTGATTAGCGCTGCGCGCGACCACGGCCGCATTGATGTTGTGAACGGCTTCGCGCGCGTGGTACCGGTACGCCTGGTGGCGTCGTATTTCGGTATGCCAGGCCCGGACGATCCCACGATGATGCGATGGATGCGGGACATTTTTCATTACATCTTCGCCGATCTGACGAATGGCCGAGACGTGACACATGACGCACTGAATTCAGACCGCGAGTTGCACCAACACATGGACGCCCAGATCGCAATCCGCAGGTCTCAACTACCGGGCGGAAACGACGATGTGCTCGGGCGACTGCTGGCGTTGCGCGATGCGGCGCATCCGTGGCTTGACGATCATGCGGTCCGGCGGAATCTGGCGGGAGTCATTGTGGGCGCCGTCGATACAACGTCGAAGTTTGTAACACTTGCCATCGACGAACTGCTACGCAGGCCAACAATGCTGGCGGGAGCGAAAGAGTGTGCGTTGAAGGGCGACATTGAAGCCGTTCGCCACTATGCGTGGGAAGCGGTTCGCTTCAACCCGCATCATCCGCTGCAGGTGCGCTATTGCGGGGAGGCCGCGCAGGTTGCCCAAGGCCAGTCGTGCGCAAAAACAATTCCTGCGGGCTCGACCGTTTATATTGCGACTCTTTCTGCCATGTTCGACGGCGATGTCTTCACGCAACCGAACGAATTCGATCCGCAGCGCCAGACTGACTATCTGCACTTCGGTTACGGCATGCACACCTGTTTCGGCATCGCGATCAACGGCATACAAATACCGGAACTGCTGGCGGCATTGTTGCGATTGCCGAACCTGCGACGCGCACCGGGGAGTGCGGGACACATCGTTTATGACGGTCCGTTTCCAAACCGTTTGGTCCTGAAATTTGACGCCTGAGAAATCGACGCCTGAGAAATCAATGAGGCCGCGCCCATGACGCAAACCGTTTTGACATTCATCAGCAAGGTCAAGCCGGACCAGGCTGACCGATTGAAGCAGTTACTCGATCAGATCGGCGACGATCCAGAGAACAATGTATATGTTCCTTTCCGTTCCCTGAAACTCTTGCACTTCGCGAGCCTCGTGCTGCACCAGTCTCCGCAGACTCCCGAGTACGGGCCCTATCTGGTTTTCGAGAACAACTTCGACGGCGAACTCAATGACTATCTCGAAGATCTATATCTTCACTCTTCTTCCGGACTTCACCAGATCTACACCGCGTGCCTGGACTACACGGTCACCAGCGCGTCTGACCGCCAGGGCATCATTGATTACCTGAACGCTCATGTCGTGCTCCCCAATGCGTATCACATCGGAAATACGGGCCGGAGTGCGGCACGAATTCTGCAGGAGCAGATCCTCGACGATGCACTCCAGGCACACGCTGACACCCTTGTTGAACGCGGCCAACCTACAACGCCGGGCGCATTGCTGAGCGAGTTCCAAAATTTCGTTCGCAGCGACCAGCAGTGGTCGTGGATTCCAGGCGTTGGTCCGCGGCAGACAGTCGTGAACCAAGTCGTCAACTGGTCGAAATTGATTCTGGCGATTGCAGTCGCGGTGGTTTTGTTACCAATCTGGCTAGTGCCAGTCATCATTGGCCTGCTGGTGCTGCGCTACAAGGAAAGCACCGATCCTGTTCAGCAAGACTCGGCTGATTCGGATAACGTTGAACAATTACTGGATAAGGAAAATCAGACCAAGAGCGTGCAGAATCACATGGCGAGCATCACCATCGTGAAGCCGGGATGGCTGCGCCGCACTGCACTGTGGTTGGTACTCTGGGGCGTCAATCTGTTGGCGCGAGCGCGTGCGACGCATGGTGAACTGAGCGGCATTCCCAGTATTCATTTTGCCCACTGGTCGATGATCGATAACGGACGGCGATTACTCTTCCTCAGCAACTTCGACGGAAGCTGGGAAAACTATCTTGACGACTTCATCGATAAGGCCAGCATCGGACTGACCGGCGTCTGGAGCAATACGGTCAACTTTCCCCGCACCTACTTTCTGCTTTTTGGCGGCGCGAAAGATGGACCTCGGTTCAAGGCCGTAGCGCGCGACAGTCAAACCGTCACGAATGCCTGGTACAGCGCCTACCGAGATCGTACTGTGCAGGGGATCGATAACAGCAGCAGCATCCGCGAAGACTTGCTCAAACCGCTGGATGCGACCGGGTCAAAGGCGCTGCTGCAGCGACTGTAAGAGCGAGGAGTGTTTCATGGTGGAACTCGACCGCAAGGATATTCAAGGAATTGTAGTGAGTGCCTACAAGCACTTGCATTGCGCGGCGTTTCTGCTCTTGCGCGTGAAAAATGCAGCGCAAGCCCGGACGTGGCTCGCGCGAGTTGCCAGCGAAGTCGCGACCTCCGAGGCTAAACGCGCGGCGTTGTCCATCAATCTGGCGTTTACTTACAGCGGCTTGAAAAATCTGGGATTGAGTCAAGACGCGCTCGAAGCCTTTTCGTTTCCCTTTCAGGAAGGAATGGCGGAGCCTTCCCGCGCACGACTGCTTGGGGACATCGACGAGAACGACCCGTCGACGTGGGGCTGGGGAACGTCGAATAATTCAGTGGATGCATTGTTGATGATTTACGGGAAGGATGAAAGCACGGTAGACGCAGCGGTGCAGCGCGAACAGACCGCTTTCGCTACGGGCGGAGTGGAGTTGGTGAAGATTCTTCACGCCGAGCGGCAACCGAACAGTCACGAACATTTTGGCTTTAACGACGGAATCGGCCAGCCGGTGATGGCGGGGACGGGCAACAAACAGCGTCAACTGGAGCGCACGCATCACGCGACGGAACTTCCGGTCGGCGAATTTCTTCTGGGCCATCCCAACGTCTATAACGTCATCGCTCCGAGCCCGGCAGTCGATCCAACGAAAGACCCGCAGAATGTGCTCCCGGTCGTTCCGCCGGATGCGACCGGCCTCAACGCGGAGGCTGGAATGCACGACTTCGGCCGGAATGGAAGCTATCTGGTCTTCCGACAATTGGCCCAACGCGTCGCGCAGTTCTGGCAATTCCTCGACAAAGCTACGTGCGCTGCCAACGGCAAAAGCAATCCTGAGGCACGCGACCGACTGGGCGCGAAGTTCGTCGGGCGATACAAGAGTGGCGCTCCGTTGGTTCTTTCACCTGAAAACGACAATCCCGCTCTTCAAAACGAAAACAACTTCACCTATTACAAGAAGGATCCTGAGGGACATGCGTGTCCGGTTGGATCGCACATTCGGCGCTCAAATCCTCGTGATTCGCTGGGCCCAGATCCGCAGACCGCACTGAACTCGGCGAACCGCCATCGGCTTCTGCGGCGCGGACGTTCGTATGGACCTCCGCCGGCAAACCCCATGGTCGACGACGGCACCGAGCGCGGACTCCACTTCATCTGTCTTAACAGCGATCTGGAGCGTCAATTCGAATTCGTGCAGCAGACATGGATCAACAACCCGGTCTTTGCCGGGTTGGATGGTGAGGTCGATCCGCTGGTGGGCGATCTTGCGAAGGGCGACTCCATTTTCACCGTGCAGGCAGAGCCGCTGCGGCGGCGCGTTCCCGGACTCAGCCGGTTTGTGGTCACGAAAGGTGGCGCATACTTCTTCCTGCCTGGCATGCAGGCTCTGAAATATCTCGCTAGCCTGCGCTCGTGAGGGACCGCTGTCGTCACTGAGAAATGATTTCGAGGTTGAGTGTTTATGGAATCCGGGAAGGCCCACAGAACGGCGCTGATTACGTTTCCTCCGAGCCTCGACAGCGAACTGGCGCGCTTTCTGGCCGTGCACTACGGAGTTGAATATGAGGAGCAGCCGCATGCATTCCTGTTCTGCTCCTCGCGACGCTGTGGCACGGCAGCTCGGTGATCTTTCCTGTGCTCTACAACGATTCCTTGAAACTCGTCGGACCGCAGGCCATGGCCGCGTACTTCGATCAGCGCTGCGGGCTTGAACTGCGCCTTTGGCCACCGAACGCAGCTGAGAAACAACAGGTCACGAGCGACTGGACCCTTTTCAACCAGACGCTGGCGTTCGCGAGCGCAGTCTTCGCCTACTACCACCTGCTGCCGCACCGCGAGGTGATGATTCTTCCTCTAAGCCGAGGGGCTCCGGCGTTCGAGCAAGAGTCCGTGCGGCGCGCCTACCCAGATTTCGCCGGGCGCGCTGAGACTTTTGTTGAGGCTGACGGCCCAGCGAGCGCAGCAAAGTCTGGACCAGATCCGAACAGTGTTCGCCCAGGTGGACGCTCGGCTCGCCGATGGCCGCAAGTATCTTCTCGGCGATCAACTCACTTTGTCTGACCTGGCATTCGCGGTAGCAGCGGCGCCAATCGTATTGCCTCCGACGTATGGCGGGCCGATTCCCTCGTTCGACGAAATGCCTGCAGAGATTCAGGCTGCGGTCAAAGAGATGAGCGCCCATCCCGCCGGCCAATTCGCCCTGCGGATATACAAGGACCACCGCCAATAAGTTCGCTGTCGTGAGAAATCATCGCTCAGAGTGGCGACAACGTCGGAGAGTACTTTAGAATCAATTCTGCAAGTTATGTCGGGGCGTAGCGCAGCCTGGTAGCGCACCTGCCTTGGGCGCAGGGGGTCCGCGGTTCAAATCCGCGCGCCCCGACCAATCTTCTGTTGGAGCACTTCAGGGATTTCTTCGTGTGGAGATGGGGCTGCCCATCGCCCTCATCATCAACGTCATTTTGCGCTGGTAAGACTACTGGGCCGGTGGCTGCGGACTTGTGGCCGGTGTGACAGTTCCAGATGCGACGGGTTGCGACGTCCCAGCAGTTCCGGGCTGCTGCAACGGAGCGTTGAAGGTTGGCATTGTGAGTTGCGTGGGGCCTTTGATTTCGAATCCGCGATCGTAGGCTGGATCATAGAAGAAGAGCCAGTCTTTGTAGTGATTCTTGTGGTTGAACTCGCGGATCGTTTCATGCGAGCTGGCGCTGGCTACGCCGACGATTACGCCTCCGCTTAGGGGCTGCGAGTCAGTGTTGGGCTGTTGGGCTGTCGTAACGGGACCGTTCGCCGATGGCGTGGCAGAATTCGCAGAGGTGTTCTGGTCTGCGGCCGCTGAGTCCGACGCGGGTTGGGGCGCAGGCATTGGCTGAGCAAATTGCGTTTGCCCAGGTTGCACCTGTCCTGGCGCGACATTCGTGGAGTTGCCATTGGTGGCGTTCGGCAGGATGGCGGCGGAAGGTCCCAGTCCGCCGATTCCTACTCGTTGCAGGTCGGTCATATGCAGGAGTTTGAAATCCTTACCGGTGATTGGATCCTTGTAGCGTTTGCGCAGAAAGCGCAGGCCATCGGTGTTCTCGAGGGCGTCCAGCGTGAGCGGGTAGTGGCCGGTCTTCTTGGTATAGCGGCGGATGGCGCGGGAATACTCCACACCGCGGTGGATCATCTCTTCTTCACGGTCGCGGCGGATGTTGAAGGCGAGACTGGAAACGGCACTGGCGGCGGCGATGGTCAGCAGTGCGACGATCAGCAACAGAGAGAGCAGAACGTAGCCTTGCTCTCGGCTTTCTCCCCTTTTGCGTTCTCCGCGATTGCTTCTATTGTTCATTACACGAATAGCTCGTCAGAAGCTGTACTTCAATCCGAGCTGCATCGTGCGGGGACGATGCGCGTCGATCGGGATGCAGGAACGAACTACCAGTCAGGCAGTCGACGTTCACGATGTTGTCGCTGCCGAAGTTGGTCGGGCCGCCGGCAGCGGAGTTGCCAGGGCCTCCATAGCAGTTAATCGTGTTGTTCGCGGTGTTTCCGATGTTCGGGTTAAAGATGCGGAACTGGGTATGGTTGAAGGCGTTGAACGCCTCGGCGCGGAATTCGAGATTCGATCCCTCGGTGATTTTGAAATTCTTCTGCAGCGTGAAGTCGAAATTCCAGCGGTGCGGGTTGGTCAGGAAGTTACGGCCAGCATTGCCGAACGTGAGGCCCCGCGGTGCCGCGAATGCGGCGGGATTGTATAGAAGAGGTCCGACACTCTGCGCGTCGTTGAAAGGGGGATTGGCGGCGCGGGGATTGCCGATCACATCTGGAAAAGAACCGACTCCGGCGCCGTTGGCCACGCCAGCGTTGTCGAGAACGGAGATCCCATTGTTGCTGCCGCCATTGAGCACGCTGAACGGCGTTCCGGAGGCAAAGAGGGTGATCCCTGAAATCTGCCAGCCATCGAGCAGAGTGTGCATCACGTGAGAATCACTCTGCGTGGGTCGAGGGGGGGCGTTTTCTTCGGTGGTCTCGGGACCGCGCCTCACCCAACTGTCGAACATGCCGCTGAGCTTGGGCACGTTATAGACGTAACTGATGTTCAGCAAGTGGCGCTGGTCATAGTTCGAACTGGCCCGATTGGACTGGATGTTGGCTGAGTTCACGAAAGTCGCATCAGAGCGGTCGGAGGAATCGTCCAGGGAGTGGCTGTAGGTATATGACACGCCCACGGTGAGCGGCCCTTTGGCGCGCCGCATCGTCGCCTGCAGCGCGTGGTACTGGGAGTCGGCAACATTTTGCAGCGCAAGGATGCGTTGGAATCCCGGCGCGTAAGTGCGCAGCGTGTTGGGGTTGGGAATGCCCGGATTCACTCCGTAGCATGCTGCGAGCATGTTGATCCAGGCAGGTTGGTCAGGAGTGACGATGCCTTCGAGCACTCCAGTGTCGACCGCATGAATGGTGAACGACGATCCGTTATAGCTGTTGCAGGTCGCGGTATTGATCGGCTCGTGTTGGCCGAAAGGATTTCCATTCAGAAAAATTCCGGTGTCGGGCGCGGACGTAAGCGGCGTTAGTTGATTGAGTTGGAGTTCCGCCGACAAGTGCGTGCCTTTGCTGCCGACATACGCGATGGTTGCAACCGTGTCGGAGGAAATCTGGTGTTGCACGCTGAGACTCCACTGCTGCACATACGGCCAGACGGTCGTCTTGGGGATGGAAGTCACGTCGAGCGGAAACGCAACCTGGTCGCCGGAGGGATCCTGACCAATCGTGTTGTAGTGCAGAGGAAAGAAGTTCGTCATGGTCAACACGAGAGGCGAACTGCCTTCGAGTGATCCCGTATTAGCTTCTTTGGCGGTACCGTGCTCGAAGAAAATTCCATAGCCGCCGCGAATCGAAGTCTTACCGTCACCCTTTGGATCCCAGGCGAAACCGACACGCGGTGAAGGATTGAAATAGTGCGAGGTCATGCAGCTGGCGGGGATTCCGTTTTTGCCGCATTGCACTAAACCGTTGGTCACCGCGGAATTCAGGTTGGTGCTGGGATTGTTGGCATCGAGAAGGATGGGCACACCCTTCGTAGTTTCGAGATAGCCAGACTGGAAGCCTGACGACTGATCGATCTTGACGGTTGCCGCGAGGTTGCGGTCGAAGGCGCTCGCGTCCCAGTTCCAGGCATTCAGATTCTTTTCGTGAAAGTTGCCGAACAGGCTCATGCGCAGGCCGAGGTTCAACGTGAGGCGGTGGGTCATTCGCCAGTCGTCCTGCGCGTAGGGCTCGTAGATCCAATAATTGTTGTAGTACTTTCGCTGAGCGCTATCTTGCTGGTAACTCTGAATCGGATTGACCAGGCTGCCCGACTGCTGAATCAGGAAATCGGCAAAGGCGTTCCCGGTGCTAAGGGCGTTGTTTTCGTTGCTGAAGGTGAGCAGGCCCTGAATGTCACCGGTAGCGGCGCCGATCGCTCCGTTGATCTCGCTGCGTTGAGCGTCGACGATTTGAACGCCGAACTGCAGGGTGTGCTTGCCGAGCGCCTTGCTGATGTTGTCGCTGAGACTGTAAGTGGGATTCGTGTGAACCCACGGCATGTAGGAAGTATCAATCGTGAAGCCAAGTCCACCATAGGCGCCATTGGTTCCACCGATCACGATACCCGGCAACTTGCCGCCAAAGCCATTGTTAAAGATGTAGCCCATCTGCAGTCCGGAGGGGCGCTGCAAGTTCGCGTCGGGACCAGGTCGGTCGTCAGAGTAATGTGCGTATTGACATAGCTCAGAACGAGTTCGTTGAGCAAAGTCGGGGAGATTGTGTCAGTGAAGCGCGCTACCAGGCTTGTGCCGGGGCCACTCAGGCGATTTTGTACGGTGGGGAAACTGTTGTGGACGAATCCCCACTGCGGCGTCACGACGGTCGTATCCCATGCATCGTGGATGTAGCGGAATGAAACCTTTAGACTCTGCGTGAAGTCGTGATCGATGCGGAATAATTCTTCCCGCCAGTACGTTGCAGGGGAAATCACCACGTCATAACAAGGAACCAGCTGCGCCCCGGTCGGATCAATCACATTCGCAAGAGTTGAGTTGCATCCTGTGCTCGAATTCGGCGGTGGAATCAGCCCCGAGTTGAACAACAGAGCACTGTTGGCGTCGATGGGGATCTGATTGCCGGGAAAAGTTGACAGCGTCACGCCGGATGACGATGCCGCCGGACAGTCCGGATATTGCGCGCGCAGAAAAGTGGCTTGCCCGCCGGGCGAAACCGGGGGACAGACATCGTTGAAGATTCCACTTCGCTGTGCGATCGTTGGCACAGCCTGATTGAAATCTCCGCCTTCGCCTCCGGGGCCCTGGGGAGATTTCTCAAGACGGAATTCTTCGGACACGAAGAAATAAGTGTTGTCCTTTTTCTTGTCGAATACTCCGGGAATGTAGAGAGGGCCGCCAAGAGTGCCGCCGAAATCCTGGCGGCGATACAAGGGCGCCTTCGTCGTCTGATCGAAATAATTCCGCGCGTTGAGGAACTCGTTGCGCAGAAACTCGTATCCGTTGCCGTGGAACTGCGCGGTACCGGATTTCGTCGTGACCAGCACGGTGCCCGATGCGGTGCGTCCGTACATCGCACCGTAATTCGAGGTGAGGACTTTCACTTCCTGAATCGCGTCGAGGCTGGGATAGACCATTAGGGTGCTCTCGGCGCCGTTCAGCCCAGCGTTTAGAACGTCGCTACCGTCAACGTCGAAGTTGTTGTACTCGACGCGGCCACCGTTGACGCTGTACTTGACGCTGCCCGCCACTCCGACCTTGGCTTCGTCTTGTCCAGTCTGGTTGCTGACGCCGGGAGTGAGCGCAATGAGCTGCGTGAAGTTACGGCCGTTGAGTGGAGCGTTCACTACTTCCTTCTGAGTGATCGTGCCTTCGATGTGCGCGCTCTCGGTTTCGACGTGATTGCCGCTCTCCCCTTCAACAGTGATGTTTGTGGTGGCAGACGGCGGTTGCAAAGAGGCGTCGATCTCGAGGCCTTGATCCGCAGTCAACGTGACATCGGTAGTGAAATCGGCAAAGCCTTTCGCGGAGACTTTGAGCTTGTAGGCACCGGGCGCGAGTTCCTGTATCAGATAGTCGCCGTGATCATTCGACGTCGCATTCTTCTCTCCTCCGGGACCATCAACGGTTACCGTGGCCTGCGGAATCACCGCACCTGAAGGATCGGTGACAGATCCGTTGAGGCTTGCTCCGGGAATTTTCGGACCTTGCGTCTGAGGAGCGGTCGTCGGGACAGGCTCCTTTGGATGGACGGGGCCCTCTGCCGGAGCGAGGACGGGAGCTAATCCGGTCTGCGTCGCTCCGGGAGGCGGTTGCATGGGAGCGTCAATTTCCAGGGCCAAGTCGGGAGATAAGGTGACATCGGTTTCGAATGGATCAAGCCCGCGAGCGGTGACCTTCAGTTTGTAGTCGCCAGGATTCAGGCTAGTGAACTCGTATTCGCCTTTCGCATCGGTGGTCGCGACCTTCTCTCCGGTCTTCCAACTTAGAACGACTGAGGCGGAGGCAACGGGCTTGCCCGCGGGATCGGTGACAGTTCCGTTGAGCGACGCAGTGTGTGCCTGCGCCGGGGCGGGAGACGAAACTGCTGCGGGAACGCTGTTGGTTTGCGCACCTGCCATCGTGGCAAGGCTGAACAACAACGCACTCCAACCGACGAGCAAACGAAGAGAAATCACAAGAATGCACCCTCCAGCGAAGATCGCCGTACAGAGTCTGATCAGGGTTTGCGAAAGCGAACGCCCTTGGCGGTGAGGGTCAAAGTTAGCGGTGGATTGTTACAGGGCCGTGAAGGGGAGATTAATTTCCGGTGACACAGATCGTGTTCGCAGTGCAGGAAGCGAGTGAGCACTCGCGAGTGCGCACCGCGCAGAAGAAGTCGTTGCACAAGACTTGCTGAAACTTATACAGGCAGAAGATATCGCGTACTTTTCCACAGATGTTCATCGCGCAAGAGAGAGAAATTCATTTGACGTTCATTTTTCCTTCACGCTGACGTAACAGGCTTCCCCGATATTGTTCCGGCACAACCACGCACGATTTGCGGTTGCGCCTACTCCTCAAATCCTTACGTACCGTCGGGTCGTTTCGCAAAGCAAAGGGGCGTTGTCGCGTAGGGTGCGGCATCGCGAAAGGGGCGACAGTCCCCACAACGAATGAACTCTCGTTTTCTAAGGAGACATAGTGATGACGAAGAAAATTCAAGTGGTGCTGGTGTTCGCAGCCGCGATGCTGCTGACGTCCAGCGTTTTTGCGGCCGTACCCTGTAGCAGCGGAGCGACATTGCAGTTCGTGGGTGTCGGCTCTTCCGCTCAGTTCAATACTTTGGCCTACGCTGCGAGTGATGTAATCGCGCAGTCCGGAACAGGTCCCTTTAACCTCTTCTCAGTTACAGGCAAGGATAGTCTGGGCAACAATTCAGTTTTGGTTCTGGATTCTCGTCCGGGCGTCAACAAGACGGATACGCCGACGGTTTGGATCATGTGGGATAGCAGCGCAAACTGCAACGTCTACACCTACTGGAGCGTGGACTCTGTCGTGGGTGTGAAAGATTTCTTGGCGTATAACAAGGTCACGGTTGGAACCGCCAGCTACTCGGTGCAAGCGAATTACGGGGAAGTGAGCCCGGACATGGAAACGGCGGACTTCTCAGATACCGAATGCAACGGCGCAACCAAGTGCAGCACTAACAAGGTCGGGGGGCTGCCCGATACGGCGACCTCTCTTCCATCGCCGATAGTGGTCGCCTTGTCCACGATTCCGGCTAACATTCCTCCTGCGGCAAAACCGAAGTATTGCGGAGTCAACCCGTCGAAAGCCGGCAGCGGTCAGTATTGCTATTTCAACGCTGCGGGCACTGACATTCGCCCGGAGGACGCCTATATCGCGACGGTCAGGACCTTGAGTACGATTGACACTGCCGGTCATCTCACCGGCCTGGGCTACAACAGCGCCAATTGCGGCGGTGATGGACTGGCAACCGGAAGCAAAATTGGATGCCCGATCTATGACTCCTTTGGGCAGGGCAAGGTATTCAACGTACTTTCGTTCAAGATGTCCGGAACTGATCCGATTGGCGGTGGCGCCATCCCCTCCACGACCGCGTTCGATGTAGGAGCTGCGCCCCTGGTGGTGTTCGTCAATAACGGTGACACGGCTTCAGGCAGAGGCTTTGGAGCTAAGTCGGGCGCCGGCGCCTACACCTTCAACAATATCAGCCGTCAGGTTCTGGCCCAGGTTTTCCAAGGCCGAACACACTGCACGACCGACCTGCTCACAGGCAGCGCAACCGTCGGCAAGCCGATCCAGGTAGTGCTGCGCGAACCCTTGTCTGGGACGTATAACGCCTTCGAGTACACTGCGGTGAGGACGATCTACGGCAGTGGCAACCCAGCGGTCGGCAAGCCGACGGCCACCGGCGAAACCAGTAACGAGTACAGCGGTCAGGAACAAGGAATCGACCCTGCCCTTAATTTCAACACTGGGGCTGGCTGTCCGGGAAGTAGCGCGAGCGCTCCCAACGGTTCAGAAACTTGCGGCGACCCGACTTGGATCGAGTCCAAGAGCGGAGGCTGCGGCGCAGGTCTCCGTCTACACTCCATCGGCACGGGGTTGGAAGTTCCAGCAGCTCTCGGGCAGAAAAATTCCGGCGCCAGCGTGGTAACCGATGGCATCGGCTACTCGTTCTGGAGCTATGGGAATTTCTCTCCAGCTGCGAGCGGCGCGGGGCATTATTTGACGGTGGACGGAATCGATCCCTTCTTCGCCGCGGCGGGAAGCACGACCAATCCGAACGGTGCGTATAACCTGCCGCAGTGCAACTTCAATGCCTTGCCCTGCTTCGCGATCCCCTTCACGCATGTCAAAGACGGATCGTATCCGTTGTGGAACGTTCTCCGCATCATGTCGTTCGCAAACGTTGGAAGCGGCGCGAGCGCGACTCTGGTCACCCCGCCCGCAGTTTTGAACTTGATCGCGTATGACGAGATCGAGGTAACCGACACGGCACGCAATACCTCCGATTTCGTACCCTACCTGCATAACCTCAAGAACAGCGGGACGATTGCGGCTCCTGCCTGGACTGGGGACCTGAACCTGTTTGTCTTCCGTTCGCATTATGCGGCGCCGGGCGGTCCATCGTTGCCGGATAACGGACACCACTCTTGCGTAAGCGGCGGCGTCGCCAAATTCACCGGCGTCGCACTGCAAGGTGGAAGTCCGGGTCTCGCCACCTGCTTGATCGACAAAGGCAATGACGAGGGCGGGGCAGTTTTGACCGTTCAGTCCGACGTCGACTGGTTCCTTGACGGCGGAACACCGATCGAAGAATACAACGTGCGTCAGTAAGATAAGGCGCAACAATAATGACTGGGAAGGAAGGGGCGAATGCCCTCTCTTTCCCAGTTGTTTTCGATACCACAAGCAATTCCCGCGTGGGTATTAATTCTGCAAACAGGGGTTTCGATGCAGTCTTTGAAGGCATTGAGCAAGAGATTGGTTGTTCTAGCCGGTTGTCTGTCATGTGTGTGGATGCCTGCCAGCACTGCACAGCAATCCACTGCGGCGTCTGGTGTCCAAAGCGCGGCACCCTCTAAGGTCGCTGCGCCGGAAGAATCGCAAGCACCGCGGGTTACCGTAGGCTCCGGGTTCGATCCCACAACCGGCCTTCCTTATTACGAAGAGATTCGCGAAGACTGGAGCTCTTTGCAGGTTGGGACCAGTGAACTCCGTCCCGAGCCTCCGGTCGTGACTTTGCCAGACGACGAAGAGGGCTTCACGCGAACACTCGTTGCATTGAAGTGGCGTCCCGGGGACGCGCTGGATGTTTACGTGGTTCTTCCGAAGGGAGTAAAAAAGCCTCCCGCAGTTCTCTATCTCTACAACTACACCGACGATACAGATCGCTTCAAGAATGACGGCTGGTGCAGGCGAGTAACCGCGGATGGAGTGGCGGCTATCGGATTTGTTTCGGCCTTAAGCGGGCAGCGTTTTCACGACCGTCCGATGAAGCAGTGGTTCGTGAGCGAAATGCAGGAGTCAATCGGAAGCACGGTTCATGATGTGAAGTTCATTCTCGACTATCTCGCCTCGCGCGGCGACATCGACATGGATCGAATCGGAATGTTCGGCCAGGGCTCGGGAGCGACGATTGCGCTGCTGGCCGCGGCGGCGGATCAGAGGATCAAGGCGGTGGATGCGCTTGACCCTTGGGCCGATTGGCCGGTATGGCTGGCGAAGACCGGGGTCGGCGCAGACGATCCCGAGAGGGCAGATCGCCTGAAGCCTGCGTTCCTGGAAAAGGTTGCGCCACTCGATCCGGTGGAGTGGTTGCCGAAGTTGCAGACTCCGTACGTTCGTATTCAGCAGAACCTCGAAGATGGTGCGACTCCACGCGAGTGCAAGGATCGCATCAAGGCCGCCGCGCCGAGACAGGCGGAGTTTCTGCGGTTTGATACAACGGCGGCATTCATGAGCACCGAGGGGCGAGGAAGGCTGTTCGAGTGGATCAAGGATGCACTCGACAAGGCGATCGCACCAGCAGGGAAAAGTACGGCAGTGGCGAACCGAGACGCGACAGAGCCTTCGCCGAAGCAATCGGTTCAGCAGTGACGAGTGAGGTGCACCCTCGCACTGCCGTTCGTCAAGGGAGTCTCGAAGAAGAATACCCGGTTCTCTTTTTTTCTAGTGGGAACCTACAGGAGCCCTGTGTGTCAGACTGGAATGGTGCGGTTAAGACAGTTCGCATTTGCCTGATTTTCTTCGCTGCGATTTCCATCGTTCTTCTATCCGCATGCAGCAGTAGTCCGAAGTCGACCGGTCCAATCGTGGGCGCGGTGACGTTCTCCACGCCGACGCAGGGTGCGACCATTGATCAGGCACAAACGGTGAGCCTGGCGGTAACCGTGAATCCCGATCCCGGGAATAAGGGAGTCACGTGGAGTCTGCAGAACGCGACGGACAACCACAAGCCCGCAGGAACCTTGAGCAGCCAGGCAGCGACCACAGCAACGTACAACGCACCGGCGGCGGTGAGTGAAACAACGCAGATCGATGTGGTCGCGACTTCGGTGGCAGATCCGACGCAGTCTGCGACGTTGTCGGTGGTGATTGAGCCGCCGCCTGCCATTACGTCGGCAGTGCCGACTCCGCTCACGACTTGTCCCGATGCCGGCAGTGTCGTTATCCCTGGTATCGGTGCGGTCGCGAATGTTGGCACTTCGTATGTAAGTACGTTCTCGGAGAGTGGCGGCACACAGCCTTTCACCTGGGCGGTCAACGGATCGCTGCCGGATGGCCTAACGCTGCTGAGCAACGGTCCGAATCAGGCGACGATTTCAGGGACGCCAAAATCTTCTGGCTGCCAGCAAGTGTCGCTTCAGGTCAACGATGCTGCGGGCGGTTCATCGGCGCCGATGAACTTCGTACTGTTGGTGCTGCCCACGCCGCTCAGTCCTCGCCTGCCCGATATCACGGGGGCTTACGTCCGCCCCAGCCCGCCCAATCATGGCGTTCCATATCCTCAGACGATGCTGTCGGCGAGTGGTGGCACGCCGCCGTATTCATGGACGGTTGGGTCAGGAACTCTCCTTCCGCCGGGCCTAAGCATCAGCAGTGCGGGGTTGCTGGCGGGAACACCGAGCGCTTCTGGTCTTGCGCAAAATGGAGGACTTGGGTCGTATTCCTTTACGGCTATCGTCAACGACACGCAGCTACCGTATCCGGCTGTGGGCGTCGCGAACATGAACATTGGAGTGAACTTTCTTGACTCCAGTTGCCATACCGGGGCGGAAAGCAGTTTGAATGCGAACGCGCCCTACGCTTTTTTGTTCCGGGGCTTTGACGCTGACGGCCCCGTAGTGATCGCCGGCAACTTCACGGCGGATGGCGCGGGCCATGTCACCGGCGGCGCCGAGGACATTAATCGCACGACTGGCGCTCAGACGAATTTGAGCATCGCCGCGGCGGGTAGCTCTTACACCGTAGGATCCGACAATCGCGGCTGCCTGACCCTCGTGAATTCGGGCGGAACTACGACTACGTTTCGCATTTCGCTCGGCACATGCTCGACCAGCGCAAACGCACAGCAAGGAGGATGTCAGCCCGACACGGGCAACCAGCCCGGATATTTCACGCGCGGACGACTGATTGAATTTGATTCATCGGGAACACGGGGTTCAGGGTTCGTGCGGCTGCAGGACTCGACGGCCTTCACCAATAGCGCTCTTAGCGGGATGTATGCCTTCGGGCTCAGCGGTTGGGACGCGAGCAGCAAGCGATACGGCCTGGTGGGATCGGCGAGCGCGAGTTCAGGGGCGCTTAGTTCCGTTGCCGCCGACATTAATGATGCAGGAACGTTGACGTCGCAGCTGACCGGCGGATCAGGCGCCTACAGTATCGGCGCCGGCGGCCGGGGAACGGCAGCGTTATCGATAGGGTCCGCGAATTTTGACTTTGCGGTCTATCCGGTGAGCAGCGCAGAAGCGATTTTGGTAGCGACCGACACGCTCGGCACAAGTCATCCGATCATTAGCGGAGAAGCCCTCAGCACGACCGCGCCATTCAGCGCAGCGTCGCTGCCGAACAGTTACATACTGCACATGACAGGTCTGGCGGGGAGTGCTGCCGATCCAAACATTGGCGTATTGACATTCGACGGATTGGGCAGCGTCAGCGGAACATTGTATGAGAACCAGGGTGGAACGTTGGGAACGACAGCGATTTCGGCAGCGTACTTTGTCGACGGCATAGGACGCTTGACGATCGCCGCGACGCAGAGCAACCAGAATGTCGGCGCTCATCCTTTTGTTGCATACATCATCCCGGGCATCAGCGGCACGTCGGGATTCCTGCTGAGTACCGATGCGAGCGTGCAGTCGGGGGCATTGGAATTTCAGGCGCTCAATCCTCCAACTTCCACATTCCGAACGGCTAACGTTGTGGGACCTTATTTCTTTGGAGCCGACGAGCAGGCCGACGCCGCGAGCACGAGTACGACTGGAACAGTCTCCGCGACGGGCACGGGAAATCAGGCGGGAAATGAAGACTTGAATTCCGCGACGAACGCTCTTTTCCCCAATCAAGGCTTCACCGGCTCTTACTCGGTCAGCAGCAATGGCACCGGCAACTTCGGGGGCGAAACGGTATCAGTGACCAACGGAAAGAGCGTGTATTCCCTCGACGAGTCGCCCCTCGATCTGCACCCTACGATTACGGTTGTGGAGCAGTGAGAGCGGTCCTTGAGGTTTCAGATTCTCAGGTGGTCGGAGGAGTGAGCGTTCCGGCATAGCTGGGTTGCGCGGTGTTTGTGGCATTCACAAAGTAAATTGCCGGCACCATGAGTTGCGTCACCGGATCGAGTACCTGCTCGAGGTATCCGTCGTATGCGACCTGGTGGCCTTGGAATATTCCCTGGGCTGCGAACGCGTTTCCCGTGACTGGCCCAGTCAGGGTAAAGGTTGTGTTATCGGGACCGGCTGCTACCAGATTCACAGTTAATGCGCTGCTCGAATTTTCGCTGAGCGTAGCGGTCACGCTGTCTGAGGTGCCATCGGGCAGCATGAGTTGCCCAACGTAAGTTCCAGAGAGCTTGGGAACGACGGCGCCCGTGATGCCTCCGCTAGCGGAGCAATTGCTGCCCGCCTCGGAGGAGTAGGTCCCGATGAGCGACTTGCCGTCAGCGCTGAGCGTGGCCGTGACGTCGAATGCGTTTCCGTTTTCGACGTAGGTGAAGTTGATCGGTCCACCGAGAGTCGAGAAACTTCCCGCCAAGCTATACGTGCCGTCCGCGGTGAGCGGACAGTTCCCGCCAAAGGTGATCGCTCCGGTTACACCATTCACGGTGATAATGTCGATCTGAGTTGGCCCCGTTGCTGACACTTGGCCATTGGGCTGCTCGACTCCGTTCACGAGAGACTGTCCCGCTTGCATCGCGACCTCGATGCCAGTGGCGTGGATGGGGTCGGAGTCCGAAGTGGCGATGATTTCCCACGATCCGGAGATGTTGGGCAGCAGCCCGTGAGGCACCGCCGCTCCGCTCACGCAGGCGAGAAGGCCGGCCGCCATCGCTGCCAGCAGAAGCGGAAGAACAATCTTCCTCATCAAACAAACTCCTCGGAGGGCTGGAATCATTCGGGAATGAGTGGTCACGGTGCGATCAAACTCTCGTCGCGTTCCTCAATCGAAAACGTCGGCGAAGGAATCGCCAGCCTCCGCCCAAGGATGTTCCGGCCAGCCCCGTCCCGAGCAGAACGAGTGTCGAAGGCTCGGGCGTCACGAGCCGAGTAGCGCCCAGAGTGATGTCTGAAATCCCGAGTGAATTCGATGCTCCGGAGAAGGTCACCGATTTGGCGGTTCCCGAAAAGCTCATGCCAACACCCGTCCAGTTGCAGTAATCCGGAAAGCCTGAGCAGGAACCGTTGTTGGCGGAAAGATTCATTACCGCGAGAATGGTGCCCGTACCGTTCGCACCGCTCCAGATCGTCACGGTCCCCTGAAATGCGGCGGTATAGAAAAAGGAGATGCCGCTGGAAAATCCCGCTCCGACGTTCATCGTCCCGGTCACGGTTGGGCCGTTGCCCATCATGAACATGGCGGGAGTGTTCGTGGGATCAGGCGAAAAACCGCCGGAGCCGCCCTGGAAAACAGACTTCAGCGCGAAGACATCTGAGGAGAACGAAACGCCGTAGTTTGTGCCAGCGCCACCGTTGTAATAATTCCCGATGGCCTGAAGGTCGTCCAACCCGGCGAAAGTCAACACGACCGGATCTGCGTGTGCGGAAGGAACACACAAGGCGCTCAAGATGCAGAGCAGGAATGTCCCGAAGACAGAGCGACGCATGACCTTCTCCCTGGCGATTGGAATACGCAGAGCGCCGGACCGGCGCCGAAACGCCCTAGAAGTATCGCCCGCAGACTGTTACGCCGAGATCAAATGAATGTGAACAGTGTGTGAATAGGGCGGGGACAGGAGCGAGTTGGACGGGGAAGTACACGACGATTTGTGGAAAAAGATGGCGAAATCCTCGCCTGCATCGAAAGTGTGATGCGGTCTATGTGAGGAGATTCGAGGGCGCCTGAAGAGCTTCGGCGAGGTCTTTCAGGAATAGTGCGGCGCGGGCCCCGTCGGCGACGCGGTGATCGCAGGAGATGGTGAGAGTCATCATGGGTCGGACGATCGGCTTGCCCTCCGCTGCGACGACGCGATCGGCGATGCCGCCGACGGCGAGAATGGCGGCTTGCGGTGGCGTAATGATCGCGCTGAACTGGTCGACCTGATACATGCCGAGATTGCTGATAGTGAACGTGGCGTCGGAAATGTCAGATGGACTCAGCTTTCCGGCGCGAGCGCGCTCGGCAATATCACGACGTTGCGTGGCGATTTCGGCGAGGCTCGCAGTGTGCGCGTTGGGGATCACGGCAGCGACAACGCCGTCGTTTACGGCAATGGCGACGCCCATGTTCACATGATTGTGAAGGCGAATCCCTTCGGCACTCCAGCTTGCGTTTAATCGTGGATGCTTCAGGAGCACACGCGACACGAGCGCCACTAGCAGATCCGTGTGAGTGATCCGGACGTGATGGGTGCCCTCGACCCCGGCAACGATGCGGTCGCGAAATTCGTTGAGCGCGCCGGCGTCGATGTTGCGGGTTACGAAGAAGTGGGGGACGGTGGTCCAGCTCTGGGTGGTGCGTTCGGCCATGATGCGGCCGAGAGAGCTCGGCACCTCGATCGCTTCGGACTTCTTGTCGGGCGCGCCTGTTCCGTGCGCGACTGTTGCCGCGGCCGCCGCCTGCACATCGGATGCGAGTATTTCTCCACCGGGCCCTGAACCGTGGACGGTAGCAATGTCAATTCCGAGCTCTTTCGCGAGACGGCGGGCCTTGGGAGAGATCTTCGCGCTGGATGCGGGCGTGGAACTGGTGACGGTTGCGGTGACAGCGTGCGGCTGTTCTGCTCTTGCGTGCGATCCAACTCGCGCGAACGGTGCCACCGAATCACTTTCCAATGGGGGAGCTTCGCCGGGCGCAACGATCCAGGCAATCGTTTGACCAACCGGAATGTCTTCGCCGGCGAACGCCTTGATTCCTGCGAGGATGCCATCGGCGGGCGCTTCCACTTCGACCACGGCTTTGTCGGTTTCTATTTCGAGAAGCGGCTCGCCTTTCGCGACGCGGTCGCCTTCCTGCTTCCGCCAAGCGATGAGCTTGCCGGTTTCCTGCGCCATCTCGAGGGCGGGCATTACAACGCTGAAGGCCATAGTGTCAGTTGGGGGGAAGGGCTTTCTGCAGCTATGGCCTTCAGCCCGAAACTCCTACCCGCTCAGTTTTCGCGCTGGCCTCGATCATCTCGAGCACGCGTTCGCTGGGTGAGGCTTCGGATTCCCGTGTAGTCGGCAGCGGCCCGTTCACCGTGAAGTAGTGCGCCCCCGCGACGAGCAGTTGTTCTGCCGGGAAACGCGTGATGACTTCGTGTCCGGTCGGCGTGACTACGATCTCTTCTTCAATGCGCGCCGCGCTCCAGCCGTCGGTCGAAGGCCAGAACGTTTCCAGCGCAAAAACCATACCCGGCTTGATCTCGACAGGATGTTCGAAGGAAACCAGGCGACTGATGACCGGCTTCTCCCAAATCGCGAGGCCGATGCCGTGGCCATACTGCAGCGCGAAGCAGGCTTCTTCGTTGGGGAAACCAAATTCTTCGGCTTTGGGCCACACCGCCGCAATTTCGGCAGTTGTGCGCCCTGGACGAACGAGTTCAATCGCCGCGTCAAGGTAGTCGCGGCAGCGTTTGTAAGCATCAACCATGGCGTGCGAAGCGTAACCCACAGTGAAGCACCGGTAGTAACAGGTGCGGTATCCCATGTAGGAATGCAGAATGTCGTAATACACGGGATCGCCGGGGCGCAGTACTCGATCGGAAAACACGTGCGGATGCGGACTGCAGCGCTCGCCGGAAATCGCATTGACCGCTTCCACATATTCCGAGCCGAGATCGTAGAGAACCTTGCTGACGAGGCCGACCGCTTCGTTTTCGCGGAGGCCCGGCTTCATCGCGCGATAGAGTTCGTCGTACGCCGCGTCGACCATCATCGCGGAGGTGTTGAGCAGCGAGATTTCGTCCTGCGTTTTGATGACACGGGCCTCGGACATGAGTTGCTGTCCGTCGACAACTTCGATACCTTCTTTTTGCAACGCGAAGAGAACCGGCAGTTCGATGATGTCGATACCGACTGGTTCTTTGTGCAGGCCACGCATTTCGAGTTCAATGCGAATTTTCTTTGCCACGTCTTCGGCGCGGCCCATCTCGGGTGTCATCGCGCCGCGCAACATGGAAATGCCAGGACGTGAACGGCCATCGAGCCACGGGCAATTCAGTTGGTGATGTTTGGCGGCGGATCCGAAATCCCACAAGATCGGCTCGTCATTCTGCGGGAGGAGCGTGAAGCGGTTGGCCTTGTCCTGCGCCCATGTGCCGATGTGCGTCGAAGTCAGGTAGCGCACGTTGTTCATGTCGAAGCAGAGCAGCGCGCCCATCGACGACTTCTTCAGCAGATCTTTTGCTTTTTGCAGACGTTCGCGGCGGAGGCGATCGAAATCGATCCGGTTCTCCCAGTCCACCGCCATCGTTCCGTGCGTTTTGAGTGCCATAATCAGCTCCTAGCTGCTAGCGTCTGGCTGTTAGCTCGAAGCGAGGGCGAGACGCCCTCGCGACAGCAGGCGGGACGCCGGCGCTACGATTTGCTACACATTTTTCTTGCTGCTTCCGAAACCGTTTCTTCCGTCGGAACCGTTATATCTTCGAGCGGCGGAGAAAATGGAATTGGAACGTGCATTGCGCCCATCCGCTTCACTGGCGCGTCCAGATCGTAGAAAGCGCCTTCGGCGATCACCGCCGCAAGTTCGGCCGTCACTCCGTATCGTCCATAGCCTTCATCAAGCACAATCACGCGCGACGTCTTCTTCGCCGAGTCGATGATAGTCTTTTCATCCAGCGGCCACGTCGTTCGCGGGTCGACCACCTCTGCGCTGATGCCTTCTTTTTCCAGCATGTTTGCCGCACCCAGCGCGACTTGGACCATGCTGCTCGTGGCCACGAGAGTAATGTCGTCGCCTTTGCGCTTCACGTCGGCCACCCCGAGCGGGATCGTGTAGTCCTCCGACGGGACCAACCCCTTCAGCTTGTACATCATTTTGTCTTCGAAGAAGACAACTGGATTCTCATCGCGAATCGCTGTCTTCAGCAGGCCTTTCGCATCGTAAGGCGTCGAGGGCAGAACGACTTTCAATCCCGGAACGTGACTGAACCATGCATGCAGTGACTGCGAATGCTGAGCCGCCGAACGTCGCGTAGCACCGAGCGTGGTACGCATGACCATAGGCACGCGCCAGTGACCGCCCGACATGTAATGCGCCTTCGCTGCCTGGTTCACCATTTGATCCATGGTCAGCGTCAGAAAATCGCCAAACATGATGTCGACGACCGGCCGCAATCCAGCCATGGCGGCGCCAACTCCAACGCCTGTGAAGCCGGCCTCGGAGATCGGCGTATCGAGGATGCGCTGGGCGCCGAATTCTTCCACGAGGCCAGAGAGCACTTTGAACGGCGTTCCCGCCTCGGCAACGTCTTCGCCGAAAATGCACACACGCGAGTCGCGGCGCATTTCCTCGGCCAGCGCCTCGCGTACCGCCTGCGCAAATGTGAGTTCACGCTCTGGCATAAAAACGTTCAGGCATAGACGTCTTGCTCAACCTCGTCGACCGCCGGGTACGGGGCGGCAATCGCAAACTTCACGGCTGCCTCCATCTCGCTACGAGCTTGGGAAGCAATTTGCTCAAATGCCGCAGCGTCTGCGAAACCCTGCGCCAGCAGCCAGTTCGCATGAAGCTTGATTGGATCGCGCTCGGTCTTCCAGTGCTGTTCTTCCTGCTTGGACCGGTAGTACTCGCGATTGATGTCACCTACGTGATGTCCGCTGTAGCGATAGGTGTCGGCTTGTAAGAATGCAGGTCCATCACCAACTCGCGCGCGCTCCACCAATCGTGCAGCAACTTCGTTGACCGCACGCACATCTTGCCCGTCGACAGAAGTGGCCTCGAGGCCGAATGCCGTGGCCCGGCCGAGAATTGTTCCGGCAGTCGTCTCCGAGAAATGCGTGTACTCGTTGTAGAGATTGTTTTCGCAGACGTAGATCACGGGGAGCTTCCAAAGTTGGGCGAGGTTCATCACCTCGTAAAGAGAACCCTGCCCGAGTGCGCCTTCTCCAAAGAAACACACAGCGACTCGTCCGTTGCCCAGGCGTTTCGCCGCGAATGCCGCACCGGTCGCGATGCCAACGCTACCGCCGACAATCGCGTTGGCTCCGAGATTGCCAGTCTCGGGGTCCGCAATGTGCATGGATCCGCCCTTACCGCGACAGTAGCCGGCTTCCTTGCCCAACAACTCGGCGAACATGCGATCCGGCGAAGCGCCCTTGGCCAGGCAGTGACCATGCCCACGATGCGTGCTGGTAATGTAGTCGTCGATGCGCAGCGCCTCGCAAATACCTACCGCGACGGCCTCTTCTCCGCTGTAGAGGTGCGCCAGTCCGGGCATCAGCGCGCGCGTGTAGAGTTCGTTCACCTGCTCTTCAAACTGGCGGATTCTTACCATCTGGCGGAAGGCGCGCAACCACTTGTCCTTCTCGGTGGTGAGCGATTGTGCTGCTTCCGATGGGGGCATAGCCGTTGTCACTGCTTCTTACTTCCCGACGTCACTGGCGTTGTCACACCTGCCATCGCGGCCAGCACGTCGAAAATGCAGGCAAAGTCATATTTGGTCCAACCCATGCCGCGAGCGGCAGTCAGAAATTCATTACTTACTGCCGTTGTCGGCAGAGGCACATCGAGCTGCCGCCCGAGATCCAAGGCCAGCACCATATCTTTCTGCATCATGTTCACATCGAACCACGCTTCTTCCGGCTGCTGCAGAACAAACGGCCCGCGATACTGAATCATCGGGGAAGCGACGGCACTATGCGTGAGCACGTCCACCGCTACTTCGCGCTTGATGCCGCTCTTTTCCGCCAGCAGTATGCCTTCCGAGAAGGCGAGCATCTGTACGGCGAGGCTGAGATTCGTCGCAATTTTCATCGAAAGCGCCAGCCCGTTGTCGCCGACGTGAGTCACCTTCGGACCGATGTCAAGCAGCAGCGGCTTAATCTTGTCGAACGTTTCTTTTCTGCCGCCGACCATCACCGATAACTTTCCCTCCTGCAGCGTAATCACACTCCCTGAGACCGGGGAGTCCACCATGTCGGCACCGAGGGCGCGAACTTTCTCAGCTAGAGCACGGCTCACCGCCGGACTGACAGTGCTCATATCGATGAATGTTTTCCCTCCGCTCAATCCAGCTAGAAGTCCGTCGGGCCCTTCGGTGATCGCCTGGATCGCCTGCGAGTTCGTGACCATGGCGAACGTGAAGTCGGACGAACTTGCAACCGCGCGCGGAGAATCGGCCCACTGCATGCCTTTTTCTACAAGCCATTGCGCCTTGGCTCGCGTCCGGTTGTAGCCGGTTACACTGTGACCTTTGCTCAGCAACCGGTTCACCATCTGGCTGCCCATCACGCCCAGGCCGATAAATCCCAGCTTCACCATTCCCTGACCGCCTCCCTAAATTTTCCGGCAACTTGCCGTAGTCAGCGTCACTACTTATTGCGCGCCGTGCTTCCCCGATGAGCGTTTCGCCACTGGAGCGCGGCTGTCGTCGCGAACCTGCTCCAGATGAGCGCGCATCGTGTCGCGCGCCTGTTCGGAGTCGCGGCGCTCGACCGCCTCAAGAATTCGTTTGTGATGGATCTGGCCGCGCTCAGGGCCTCCCGCTACGCGAAAGATGCGCAATCGCTGCTCCCGCAAGAGTCCGACAATGGAATCCAGCAATGAAAGAATGAGCGGGTTCGCCGCGCCTTCGGCGAGCGCGAGGTGAAAATCAAGGTCAGCTTCGATGTAGGCGTCTGGATCCTGACCGGCTCCGTCCATGACTGCAACGGCTTCGCGCATGGTCGCCAGTTCCGGTTCCTGAATGCGCTGCGCAGCCAGTGCGGCGATCTCCGGTTCGAGAATCGCTCGCACCTCTGCGAGATGAGTGGAGCCTTCCGGCTGACCGATCTTTGCCATCAGGTCGAGCGACTGGCGAACGGCGTGAGTGGTGCCATCCGTGACGAATGTACCGCGACCGGAATAAGCTTCGACCAATCCTTTTTCGCGAAGAGCCTTCACGGCTTCGCGTACCGCAGTGCGACTCACGCCGAAGCGCTGCGCCAACTCGCGCTCCGCAGGCAATTGATCTCCTGCTTTCAGCGTGCCCTTGATGATGGATTCTTCAATCTGCTGCACGATTTGTTCGTAGAGTCGGGACGACCGAACTAGCTTGTACACTGCACTGCCCCCCGCACGGTGTGGAGAAAGAGTAGCCGGAAAAGCGGCTATGGTCTGGCTACTATACCGCATGTCCACAGCGCGGAGGCGCGTTTGTTGATCCATCGGATTGGTATGTCGGTATGGTGGTATGACCACTCCAAACTACCACACCCTCGACGCCTCAGGCAATCTTCCTCGTCACTATTTTTCACTCGTATTTTTCGGGGGTGCCGCGCAATGGACTCCCTAAAGCCATTCCGGTCAAGATAGGCTTCCAGCCATCGAAGAAATGAATTTGCTTGACACTGTTTCTTCGATAATGGTATGGCTGTCGGACCAGAAACACCACGGAGGAGTTCTATGCTATCCCGCGAGCTCAGCGCCCCTGCGTCCCACTCCACCCGGCGGGCTTTCTCTGGCCGGTTCTTGTTGGCGACGTGCACCCTGCTGCTGCTCTCTTTTCCAGCTTCGGCCCAATCCACTGCGGGACGCATCTTAGGTACGTTAACCGACCAGAGTGGAGCCTCCGTTGCCGGCGCCACCATCACCATCACTGACACTCAGCGTGGCACCTCGCGCACTCTGACCACGGACGACTCTGGAAGCTACGTGGCCGCCGATCTTCAACCAGGCACCTACAAGATCCGAGCCGAAGCCAAAGGCTTCAAGACGGTGGAGCGCCCCAGCGTGGGAGTCGAAGTTGCTACCGACGTGCGCGCCGACTTCGCGCTACAGCCCGGTCAAGTTACCGAAACTGTCACAATCAACGAAGACGTCCCCCTGGTCAACACAACCTCTTCGACTCTGGGAGGCACGCTCAGTAATAAGGAAATAAATGACCTGCCGCTGAATGGCCGCAATTATGAAAACTTGCTGCAGCTGAGGCCGGGCATCATGCGGTACCCCGGCGGCGGTTTCTCCACGACGAGCAGCAATGGCCTGCGGGCGGAAGATAACGCGTATCTGGTTGACGGCCTCTTCAATAGCGAGCCGTTCTCGGGACAAAGCATCATCAATGGAGCCGGCATCGCCGGAGATTCGGCGACGATTCTTCCGGTCGACGCAATCCAGGAATTCAACGTTCAGCAAGCTCCCTCGGCAGAGTACGGATGGAAGCCAGGAACTATCGTCAATGTCGGGCTGAAATCGGGCACCAATAACATCCACGGCAGTGCTTATGCATTCGGCCGCGATACGCCGATGGACGCTCGCAACTATTTCAACACCGTGGCGTCCGGCCCAAAGAACCCGCGAAACCTGGAACAGTTTGGCGGAACCGTTGGCGGAGCTCTCATCAAGGACAAGATGTTTTACTTCGGCGCCTATGAAGGGCAGCGCTACACAGTCGGCAATACCAGCCAACTCTCTACATGGGCCACGGTCCCGCTGCCCGACGCGGGTACGTGCATGGCGATTTCCGGCGACTGTGCAAACAGTATTCCGGACGCGATTGCGGATGTGTACGCGGCTGGATATACCGTGAGCCCGGTCAGTCTTCAGATCGCCGGCTGTACGTTTACGCCTCCCAGCACAGTTACGTGCAACGGCAAAGGCTTCCCGACCAACAACGGAAACAACCCGAACGGCCCGACTTCCCTTAACTACGGGTTATCGAACACGGTGAGTTCAGACAATGCCGTGGCCAAGGTCGACTACAACTGGAACGAACGCAGCACGTTCAGCACGATGTATTTTTTCGGCAACAACTCGGGAACGGTTGCCGATGCGCAGCAGATACAGCCGCAGTGGCTCACTCAGATCCACACGCGGGCGCAGGTCTTTGGCGAGAATTGGACCTTCATTCCCAACTCGAATTGGGTCAACGAAGCGCGCTTCGGCTATAACCGGCTCTACCAGCCGACTTTCACCGCGGACCACACCACACCCTCGTCGTCTTATGGACTCGATACCGGGGTGACGAATCCGCTTTATGGTGGGCTGCCCCGCATCAATATCGCTCCGTTCTACATCTTCCCGAATGAACTCGGCGGCTTTAACTGGCCCAAAGTGCAAGGACCAGACACGCGCTCCCAGTTCATTGACCACGTCTCATACACTCACGGCAAACACGCCATCATGTTCGGCGGAGAACTTCATCGTGATGCCTTCAGCGGCGGCGCTTACGGCGGAGCGCGTGGCAGAATCAAATTCGGACTTGGGGGCCAAACGCTGGCCCAGCCCATCGAAGATTTCTTCGCCGGTTTCTCGTCGCACGCCAGCCTTCTCGTCGGCGACCCGACACGACACATCCACAACTGGGGCGTGGCTGGGTTTCTGCAGGATGACTGGAGAGCATCGAAAAATCTGACCATCAATCTGGGGTTGCGCTACGAAGTAAACACCGTGATCAAGGAAGATCACAATCTTCTGGGCAACTTCGATCCGACCACGGGGCTTCAACAGGTCGGGATGCAGATCAAGTCTCCCTATGGCCGCGATGGTAAGGATTTTGCGCCGCGCATCGGCTTTGCATGGGACGCGCTGGGCAACGGACGAACCGTGTTACGCGGCGGCTTCGGGATAATGTATGAGACTCTCAACTGGGAGTCGTTCCTCGCCCTGAACAATTCCTTGGGCTTGTCCACTGTTCCCACCGGCGCCATCATCGACGCCAGCAATAACACGGCGGGAGGGAGTATTGCGGTCGGCACGATAAACTTCTCGGGCGCCGATCCCACTAGCGGCGGAATCAATTGGGACCCGGCCGTCACGGGCATTCCGGGAACGGTCTTTCCCACGACTCCCCTGAATTGTTTTCTCAACCCCTGCAGCATGATGGGCGTTGATCCGAGCCTGAAAACGCCTTACGTCTACACGTGGACGCTCAACCTGCAGCATTCCTTCACGCCCAACCTATCTCTGGAAGTGGGATATGTGGGAAATCACGGATCAAGGTTGGTCGGTATCCGCGACATCAATCAGGTGAATCCTGCCTTGGATGATGGCTCCGAGCAACTCGGGCGGCCGTTCAACGCGCAGTTTCCTTACCTGGCGCAGATCTTCCAGATGGGAAACATTTACCGGTCGAACTACAACGGCTTGCAGGCCACGTTAACATCGCGAAACTACCACGGCCTGAGCATGGTGGCAGGCTATACTTACGCGCACGCGCTCGATATGGTTGGCGCGAACTGGGATTTCGGCGCGGGCTTGGGACTCCCCTCGGATAGCACGAATTATCAACGCGAGTATGCCAGCAGCGACTTCGACATTCGACATCGGCTGACCTTGTCGCTTACGTATCTCGTACCCGGCAAGAAGGGTTTTGGACAGATGTTAGAAGGTTGGCAGGTCAACACCATCACGTCCCTGAGCGGAGCACAACCTTGGGGTGTGATGGACGCCGGGACCGACGTCAGTCTCACCGGCGAACTCAACGATCGATGGGACTTCTTCGGGAATCCGAAGGACTTCAAGTCAACCACCACCGGCATTCCGTATTTTCCGGGGAACGGTGATGTCACCAGCACCACGCCTACAGGAAATCCGCTTTGCGATTCAAAATCCCTGGCGATGGATGGAGGCGTCCCGGGCAATGCCATCGCTTCACTAGCCTCTTTCGGCTGCTATGTGAGCGGCAGTTCCTACCTCATTCCTCCCGCGCTCGGGACCTTTGGCACGATGGGCCGAAACATCTTCCGCGACACGGGATTCAGGAACGTGGATCTCTCGGTAGCCAAGAACTTCAAGTTCGGCGAACGCTTTGCGGCACAGTTCCGGGCTGAGTTCTTCAACATTCTGAACCATCCAAACTTCGCCAATCCGTTTGGCGGGCAAAACGGATGGGCGCACAACGATCCTTCAGGTGGGGGAGGCTTCTTCGGCTGTTCTTGCGCGACACCCGACGTGGCCGCTTCCAATCCCGTGATTGGTTCCGGTGGCAGCCGCGCCGTTCAGTTGGGTTTGAAGTTGACGTTCTAGTCTCGAGAAAAGCATGGTTAACGGGGCCGGACAAATTCCGTCCGGCCCTTTTTCATAAAGATCGCTGGAGCGACGAGCACAACGAATGTGGGGAATGGAAAACATGATTCACGGAACAGAATTCACGTTCATACGATTATTCGTGGCAGCTGCACTCATGGTCTCGGCGATGTCATTCGCGCAGGAAAACGAACGCCGGGAGCGCACCATCGATGAGGTCAAGAGCGAGGCCGTGCACCGCGCCGAAGTAGGGCAGTATCCGCTGATCGGTCTCGATCCTGCGGACGTCAAGGAGGCGTTCGAGAGCATTCACACCGCCGATAAGGACGAATGGGCCGCAGGGTTTATGCGAGTCGCGGATCGCTACTTCAATGAGGCGAAGTCACTGGAGAAAACCGATCCAACCAAGGCCAACGCCGACTACATTCGCGCGTGGCGTCTCTATTCCTTCGGACGCTGGCCGATTCCAGCATCTCCGGGCAAGCAGCGGTCCTACGAAAAGGCCCTCGAGGCATTCCTCGATCACGCGAAATTTTACGACCCGCCACTCGAAGTCGTGCACATTCCGTTCGAGGGAAAAGAGATTACCGGGTATCTGCGATTGCCGAAAAATGCGAAAGGCCCCGTGCCGCTGGTCATCGCGGTCAATGGCCTCGATAGCCGCAAGGAAGATCTGACGGAAAGTTTCGGCGCGATCCTTCCCTACGGGATCGGATTCCTCGCGGTCGACGGCCCCGGCACCGGGCAGGCTCCAATCAAGGTCAGCGAAAACTCCGAACGCATGCTCTCGAAGGTGATCGACTATGCGCAGTCCCGTCCGGAGATCGACAAGAACCGCATCGCCCTGCATGGCGTCAGTTGGGGCGCCTATTGGGCGACGAAAATGGCGATCGTCGAGCGTGCCCGCCTGCGCGGTTGCAGCGCGCAGTCGCCTCCCATCGACCATTTCTTCCAGAAAGAATTCCTGATGAATTCTCTGCTGGGCAATCGCGAATATCTTTTCGATCAGGTGCCCGCGCTCATGAACATTCTCGAAGACGTCCACACGCTCGATGAGCTGGGGGTGTACTTGCCGAAGATGTCGCTGGTTCACCAAGGCCTGCTGGGCAAACCGATGGCGCCCATGCTGGTCATCGCCGGAGTTCTCGACACGCAGGTTCCCATCGATGATGAATACCTGCTGCTCAGCAAAGGTGACGTTCCCAAAGACGCGTGGATTAACCCACGCGGTGGCCATCTCGGCCGGCAGGTCGGCGTTTGGCCCGATCCCAAAATCTTCAAAGAAGTGATCATTCCTTGGCTGGTGAAGACTCTGGAGGCGCCCGCCAACTAGACATGCCCGCGTGGAGACGGACGCACTCGTCTGTCTCGCGAAGGCTGGAGCCAAGCGGGCAACACGCCGATCTTTCGCGGCTTTACCGCTTACCCGCGCCTTGCGTAATCTCATATCTAACCAAATTGCGAGGTGAGCTATGCCTGCAAGAATCGCCCTCGTCACCGGAGCCAATGGTGGCCTCGGAACTCATGTCACGAAAGCACTGCTGGACGCGGGGTTCACGGTCGTCGGACTTTCTCCGAATATCCAGCACTCCGATTTCGACCACCCGCACTTCACCGCTCTTCCGTCGACACTCGACAGTCTCGACGCGGCGAAAAAGGCTCTCGATACGATCGTTGCTCACTTCGAACGGATTGATGTGCTCGCGCACCTGGTCGGCGGTTTCGCCG
>CAWCEA010000007.1:0-720369 GCA_963794455.1 uncultured Acidobacteriaceae bacterium
GGTTGCGGGGGGTGGATTTGAACCACCGACCTTTGGGTTATGAGCCCAACGAGCTACCAGACTGCTCCACCCCGCATTTCGATCATAACAACCGTTTATGGATGCGTCAAACCGATGAGTCTGTGCATCTCATTCAGCAAGCAAGGAAGCGGGAGACCGCTTCGCGCTCGGAGTCTTTCGGATTTATGATTACGACACGCTAAGGAGAGATTCGCATGGCAAAGAAAGACGTTTCCTCTAGCCGACACACAACGATCAGTGCGCAGCCCAGAATTCATCAGCATGCTGCGGAGATTCAAGCATACGGCACGGTTTCGCAAATGGCGCCGCTTCAACTTGAAGAACCGGTCCGTCTCGAAATGACGGAGCAACTAAATCTGCTGCTCGCCGATACGATGACGCTGCGCGACCTCTACAAGAAATCGCATTGGCAAGTCGCCGGGCCGACTTTCTATCAGCTTCATCTCTTATTCGACAAGCATTACGCCGAGCAGGTGGAAATGGTCGACACGATTGCGGAACGCATTCAGTTGCTCGGCGGCGTCTCGGTCGCAATGGCAGCGGATATTGCCGAGACGACTCGCATCGAACGGCCGCCGCGAGGCAGGGAAGAAGTTCCCGTGCAGATTTCGCGACTTTTGGACGCGCACCAGATCATCATCGGCCACTGCCGAGAATTGGCGAAGCGCGCCGACGAACTCGGCGATGATGGCACCAACGACATGGTGATCAGCGACGTACTGCGTGGGAACGAACTGCAAACGTGGTTTCTGAGCGAGCATCTGGTCGAGGTTCCGTTGGTTCGTGCGGAAGAACCTAGCGCTCGCAAAGCCGGATAGCGGCTAGAGGAGATTACGAAAAAGCGGGCCCTGCGCAGGGCCCGCTTCCTGCTTCGCCGTTCGACGCCACCGTTTCTACTTCGCGGAGCCCGCCTTCAAGTTGTCGTGATCGTAGTATTCGTACGCCGACATCGGCTTTTCTCCACCTTTTTTCCAGATGCGCGAATCCTCGGGCAGTTTGTTGAGGACGCGCGCCATCTCACGAACGTGCATGGCAACCGTCCCGCAACATGCACCGATGAAGTTGATCCCAATATCGCGAGCCTGCACTGCATAGTCCGCCATTTCCTTGCGGGTAAGTTGTAAGGGATCGAGGGCGTAGGGAAATTCTGGAAGACTCGTGAAGTCGGGCTTGTCTTTCGGCGTACGATACGCGACCGGCTGGCAGGCGAGATAGCCTGATACCGCTTTGCGCATCTGTTCCATCGGACCCAGGATGTGCTCCGGTGGCCGCAGGCAGTTCATGCCGACGATGTCGGCGCCAGCGTCGAACAACGCTTTCGCGGAATCGGCGGCGCTTTTGCCCTCGGCGGTTTCATCCTTGTTTTCGAAGCAGATCGTGACCATCGCGGGCAAGCCAGTCTTCTTGGCGCGCTCCACGGCGATCAACGCTTCACCCAACCAGGAAAAAGTTTCGCCGATAATGAAGTCCACCCCTTCGTCGATCTGCACCGATAGTTGTTCGTCGAATGTTTTGCGAACGCGGTCGGCGGCCGACGGGCTTCCCGGCTCGTACATCCACGTCAGGCTCAGATTGCCGGCGACCAGGCATTGGTCTCCCGCGACTTCTCGAGCTACGCGTACTGCAGATCGGTTGAGTTCTTCAAGCCGGTTCTCCAGGCCAACGGTGGCCAGTTTGTCGCGGCTGGCATAGAAGGTCAGTGCCTGCAGCACTTCGGCGCCGGCTTCGCGAAATTCAACGTGCAGTTCGCGCAACGCGTTCGGGTAGAGCAGCGCAACTTCCGGCGTGAACGGACCCGCGCGCACCCAGCCGCGTTTTTCCAGTTCCAGCAAGTAGCCGCCATCGCCAAGGACCGGGCCATCTTTCAAACGTTCGAGAATTCCCTTCTTTTTCATGCCTTCTCCTGACAGTTGTTAGTCGTCCACATATTCGTATTCAGCCTTGATTGGCCGGTTTTCAGCAAAACGGTTGGGCCCAAATTGGCTGATGTCCACTGCCCGCGCTTCTCCGTCGAGCACGAGTTCACTCATCACCAGTCCAATCGCGGGAGAGATTTTGAAACCCATGCCGGAAAATCCGGCGCAGACGTAGAGGCCATGGATCCCGGGAATCTCGCCCAGCAGTGGACGAGAGTCGGGCGTCATGTCGTAGACGCCGGTGACTCCGCGCATCACCTCGGCGCCCTCAAGCTTGGGGATTCGCCGGCACGCACGTTCAATGATTTCTTCGAGAGATTCGTCGGAAGCACGCTGAGGAAAATTGTCAGGGTCGATGGGCCGCTGGCCATAGAAATCGCCGACCAGAAACTTGTCGTGCGCGTCCGAACGAAAGTACGTTGCCGTCACCGAGTCGATGCAGGCCGCCCCGCCACCCTTCATGCCCGGTACGTTGCGAAGAATCGCGACCTGGTGATATTCGCAGTCGATGGCAAGCTCGCAGCCTGCCCGTTCAAACAGAGGACGCGTCCACGGCCCCGTAGCGGAGATGACAACTGGCGACGAGATGGTTTCTTGCGTAGTCACTACGCCGCGCACACGGCCAGACTCTATGACGAATTCAGTGGCCTGCGTGCGGGACAGATAAGTCACGCCCAGGTCGCGCGCCGCACCGAGAAGATCTCCGGCGACTCCAGCGCCGTCGCCGTATCCGGAGTCAGGTTCGTAGGCGGCCAGTTCCACCTCATCCACATTCCAGTCCGGCTCAATCTCGTGAAGTTGGTGCTGGTCGATGAGGTCGACCTTGGCGCCGAGCGCGCGCTGCATTTCTGCGTTCTGCTTGAGCCGTTCGGTTTCATTGGGATGAACGATGCGCACAAAGCCGGTCTTGCGGAAATCGCCCGGTTGCCCCACAATCTCCTGCCAGTTCTCAAACATGTGCAGGCTGATGAGCGCGAGTTGCACTTCCGGTGGGAAGCTATAGTGCATGCGAACCAGAGCCGACGAGCGCCCGCTACCGCCGCGTCCCACGTGGTCTTTATCGATGACGACAATCTTCCCAGCTTTACGTTTTGCAAGATGAAACGCAATCGACGCGCCCATTACACCCGCGCCGAGAATCACGATGTCGGCAGTCTTCGGAACAGAGGAAGACCCGTTCGAGGAGTTCACGCGGCGGCCTCCTGCAATCGGCCTTTCTTCCAATCGCGTAGTGCCTGATGCGCGGCGTTGCGGCCGGGCGCTCCGGTCACACCGCCTCCGGGATGCGCGCCTGCTCCGCACAGATAGAGTCCAGTGATCGGCGTGCGGTATTGTGCCCATCCCGGCACCGGCCGCATAAAGAAGAGCTGTTCAAGACGCAGATCGCCATGGAAAATATTCCCCTCGGTCAGCCCATAGGTGCGTTCCAGATCGAGCGGGGTCAGAACTTGACGCGCCAAAATCGCACCGGGAACATTGGCAGCATATTCCGCGATCTTCTTTACGACGCGATCGCCAAGGAGTTCTCGCTTCTCATCCCAATTGCCGTCGCGCAAGTGATAAGGCACGTACTGAACAAAGCAGGTCAGGATGTGCTTGCCAGGCGGAGCAAGCGAATTGTCGGCGTTGGATGAAACGACGCAATCCACCCAGAGTTCTTCCGGGATATCCCCGAACTTGGCGATGTCGTAGCAACGCTCGGCGAATGCGAGCGAAGGAACCAGCGTATAGAAGGTGCGCTCCAGTGGCGTGGCTTGCGGTGAGGTCCCCGTGAAGCGCGGCTCCTCGCTGAGAACCATGTTCACCTTGGCGCAAGGCCCGGCCATCTTGATTCCACGCACGGCAAACAGGAAATCCTCAGGCAGTTCTTTCTTGTCGAGGAGACCGAGGAACGTGCGCTTGGGATCGGCATTCGAGAGTACCATCCGCGCGCGAAGTTCGGTTCCGTCTTCAAGCACAACGCTGCGCGCGCGGCCATTGCGCACTTCTACACTCGCGACTGAGGCAGAGGTGCGAATCTCAACTCCAAGCTTTCTTCCCGCGGCTGCGAGAGCTTGCGTGATCGATCCCATGCCGCCCATCACGTGTCCATAAAAGCCTTGCAGCTCATGCTCGCCGCCGCTGAGCAAATGAAAGAGCAGTCCGATGGCGGTTCCTGGTTGATACGGTCCACCATGCTTGCCGTAAACGTTGTTCGCCAAAAACAACGTCTTCATCTTCTCGGACTCATAATTGTTATCGAGGAATTCGCCGAGGCTACCCGTGAGAAATGATACGAGTTGCGAAATCTCGGCATTGGAAATCCCGCGAAACCGTTTTCCCACTCGAAACAGATCGGTCCAGCCCTTCATCGTCGACGTGTCGATCTCTGGCGGCGGTTCCATGAAGAATGGTTGCAAATAACGCGCCAGCTTTTTCAGTTGGTCGTCGACTTGCACAAACCGGGCTGCATCTTTTGCGGAAATCTTGGAAAATTCCTGGCTGGCTCGCTCGCGGTCGACCCACCAGGGAACCACATGACCATCGGGAAAGGGCACTTGAATCGCGGGATCGCAGGGAACCATACGTAGGCCGTGATCCGCGAGACGCAATTCCGAAATCACTTCCGGCCTTAGCATGCTCGCGATGTAAGAGGTGGTTGACGCGCGGCAGCCGGGCGCGATTTCTTCAGTCACGCAACACCCACCGACAATGTCTCTCCGCTCTAGGACAAGGGTCGACAATCCCGCCTTCGCCAGATATGCAGCGGCGGTGAGCCCGTTGTGCCCAGCGCCGATTACAATGGCGTCGTACACCGGGCTGGCCTTTGGTTTGTCCTGTTGACTAACGGTCACGTGCTATGTCCCGAAGCGCTACAACACTACCGCAGATAGCAGTAAAAATGAAGTTGAAATCAACCCACGCCTCTTGTATGCTTCCGTGACTTGCAGTCACTAACTTGGACTTATGCCCGGAATCGCCAGCAATCGTGTGATGCCTCCGCTATATCAGCGACAGGTCCCGGCGCGCCCTCGTTCAGAGGCGAAGCGCATTCGCATCATCGAAGTCGCTACCCAGCATTTCGCCGAGCATGGATATCATGCGGCCCGAGTCGGAGACATCGCTGTCACCCTCGGCATCGCGAAAGGGTCAATCTTCCAACACTTCGGCAGTAAAGACGGGTTGTTCTTCGAAGTGTACAAACGGGCGGTGCGATGCTTCCCAAAATATCTGGATGCGCCTGCCGAAGTCCGCGGCGCCGGCTTCTTCGAAGTGCTGCGCTACTGGCTGGTGCGTACTGAGCATCTGCTTCACGAGGATTGGATTCCTTATCGAATTTCCTTGCTTGGCAACTATGGCACCGACCTGACTCTGAAGCGCGAGATTAATCGATTTCTCATGAGCGAAGATCCGTACGGCACGGTCAGCTTCGTACGCTTCGGCTTGGAACGGCGCGAACTGCGCAAGGATATGGACATCGAGATGATCGTGTCGATTCTCGACTGGATGATGGAGCGCTTTCAGGATGCGCTGCTCACGGCCGAACTCGATCCCGGCCTCTTCCGGCGCCAGGGCGAACTCGCAGAAAAAAAGGAGGCGAGAATCCAGCAGTTTCTTGGCGTGCTGCAGCGCGCGATTGGCGCGGCCGGCCCCAGTCTCTTGCCCAGCGGACGCCCTTCGCTGCGCGCGGATCGTCGCCGGTAAGAGTGCAATCCCTCGGCGGCTTGCGGCAGCATCTGCTCCTGATTTGTGAATTCAAAGCTTAGGGTGCACACTCAAGAACATGAACATGCAATCTTCTATCGATCAGATTCTCTCCAGTTATAACGACCGGGCGCCGCTGTCGGAGGCGTCGACCATTCCTGCGCCGTGGTATGTCGATCCGCGTGTTGCGGAACTCGAACGCGCCAGCGTGTTCGGCAAGACCTGGCAACTAGTGGGTCGAACCGAGCAGGTGCAGAAGCCGGGCGAGTTCGTAGCGACGCGACTGGCAGGGGAGCCGATCGTTGTAGTTCGGGGCAGTGACGGCGAGTTGCGCGCGTTCTACAACGTATGTCGCCACCACGCCGCCGCGGTTGTGACGCAACCATGCGGTCAAGCAGCGATGTTGCAGTGTCCGTATCACGGGTGGAAATATGGTCTCGACGGATCGCTGAAAGGCATGCCCGAATTCGATGGCGTGCAGAACTTCGACCGCGCTCAGAACGGACTGCTTCCTATCCGTGTTGAAACCTGGGAATGCTTTGTCTTCGTGAATCTCGACCCGGAAGCGGTGTCCCTGTGCGAATTCCTGGGCGGGCTCGTGAAGCGGGTTGCGCGTCTTGGCGTAAGCAAGCTGCATTACTTCGATCGCAGAACCTACGACATCAACTGCAACTGGAAGGTCTACGTCGACAACTATCTCGACGGCGGATACCACGTGCCTCACCTGCACAAAGGCCTGAGTTCTGTGCTCGACTACAAGCAGTACACCATCGAGAACGAAGATCGCTATTGCCTGCAGTCGAGTCCGATGGTCTCATCCGACGAGGACGCCGCTACCGGAGCCACGCGCAAGGGCGACCGGGCTTGGTATTTCTGGCAATATCCAAATCTCATGATCAATTGCTACGAGGGATATATGGACACCAACTATGTGATCCCGGTCGACGCCGATCATTGCACAGTGATCTTTGATTTTTACTTCAGCGACGTGAGCGAAGCGCGGCGGGAGTACAACACCGAGTCGGTGAACGTGGGCAATCGCGTGCAAGATGAAGACTTGGGCATTTGCGAGGATGTGCAGCGCGGACTGAAGTCGCGCGCTTATGGCGCCGGCCGTCTCTCGGTGCGCCGCGAGGCCGGAGAACAATTATTCCACCGTCTACTCGCTGCTGACTTGAAGGGAATTCCGGCGCCGGTCATGGCTGCTGCCGACTGAACGTGATCCCCGAACGGAAAGTCATCGTGAAAACCATTCTGTTTTTGTTTGCGGCGTGCTGTGCTGTCGTCGGCGCCGCACGCGCTCAGGTCACCGCAATTCGCGCAGGAAAGCTCGTTGATCCGGATTCCGGCGCGGTGCTCTCTGACCAAATCATTCTCATCCGCGACAACAAAATCGAGAAAGTAGGGAAGGGAATCGAGATCCCTTCGAACGCGAAAGTTATCGACCTGAGTAAGATGACCGTGCTTCCGGGCCTGATCGATTGCCACACGCATCTCGCCGATGGTGCACACGATCCCGAACCGATTAGCCGCGCTCGGAAGCTGCCCGCGCAAGTTGCGCTCGAATCCGTGCCCAACGCGCGTCTGATGCTCGAATCTGGCTTTACCACCGTGCGCGACGTTGGCGCGTATCGCGCGCTGACCGATATCGCCCTGCGTGATGCCATCAACCGCGGCGATATATCCGGCCCGCGCATGTTTGTTGCGGGCGCGTATGTCACAATCTCTAGCGGCGCCGGCGCTATGACTGGACTCGCGCCCGACGTTACGCTGCCCTGGGACCTGCGCTACGGCGTCGCCGACGGTCCCTGGGACGTGCGCCGAGTCGTTCGCCAGCTCGCGCACGATGGCGCGGATCACATCAAGATTCTATCCAGCGGCGCCGTTCTCACGCACAACAGCAATCCCAACTCGCGCGAGTTCACTCCTGAAGAACTGAAGGCAGCCGTCGACGAGGCCAGTTCTTTCGGACTGCGCGTCGAAGCGCACGCGCATTCGCCGGAAGGCATTAAGAATGCGATTCGCGCGGGCGTTGTGTCCGTTGAACACGCGACCCTCATCGACGACGAAGGCATTGCGCTAGCCAAGCAGCACGGTACCTATCTCGATATGGACATCTACGACGACGAATGCATACAGGAAGAGGGCAAGAACGGAAGCATGCCCAAGGATTTTCTTGAACACGACGCCGAACTCGGACGGATACAAAGAGACAACTTCCGCAAGGCGGTAGCGGCAGGTGTGAAGATGTCTTTCGGCACCGATGCCGGAGTTTGTGAATACGGCACTAGCGGGAAGCAATTCGCGTTCATGGTGAAGTACGGAATGAGCCCGATGCAGGCCATTCAAGCTGCGACCAGCAATGCGGCCGACCTGCTCGGCCACGCGACTGAAATTGGATCGATCAAGCCCGGCAAGTACGCCGACATTATCGCCGTGTCTGGCGACCCGCTGGTAAACATTCGTCTGCTTGAGGATGTTCCGTTCGTAATGAAAGACGGCAAGATCTATAAGCAATGACGCGCAATTCGTTGCGACGTAGCGTTCTGCGTCTCGCTGACGCGAGCGAGGAAGACGTGACCACCGATGGCCTGTGCGCTCACTGATGATCCCGCGGAATAGTTTCTTTCCAAGTCTTCGACTTGATCATTGTCCCATCCTTCAGTAACTCGCGTGTGTAGCTATAATAAAAATTCTTCTGATCGGTCGTGACCAGAAGATGCCCGCGCCAAGTCAGCGTGCGGCCTTTCAACCCAAATACGCTTTCAGCCTCGCCGCGCACAGAACATGTTTCCGGATGAGCGTCGTCTCCCTCATAGGTCAGGTTTTCAGAATCTTTTTCCGTTCCCCACGGATATTCATATCCATCCTTACCCTTCCAGTGCACTGTAGTTTTCTGGCGAGCCTCATCGCGTTCCACCGTCCACTCCCCAGGCCAGGGAAATCCCTCACTCTTAATATCGGTGCGCTCCTCGGAGGGTTGTGGAGGAGAGAACGCCGGCGCGGTTTCTCCATGCACGGGCACTACGGGCAGCACGATCCGCGATCCTTCCACGCCACCCAATTCGAGCGACGTGGTCATCGCGTACGGCGTCGGCAGCATCATCGGCCACAACGCATTTGAAATCGCCACGCGGATGCGATGGCCCTTCGGAAATACCCACGACGTCAAATGCATTTGAATGTCGAGTGGATAGACTTTGCCCGGCTCCAGATCGCGCGGTTCGCTCATAGATTCCCTCTGCGCGCCGTTGATTCCGGCTCCAGTGATCTGAGTGACCGTGCCATCGGGAGCTACATCTGACAAACGCGCGAACCAATCTGCCAGTGGCGCCGTCGCCGATGCCTGTAAAAGCGCGTGCGCACGGCCAAGTACTGCAACTTCATTCTCGAGCGGCGCGGAATCGTAAACCAGGCTGAACGCATCAACCGGCCGCGGGTCGCTCAACAACTCTCCCCACCAGAAGCCCGCTTCAACGCCGACCGTCGGAATGTACTTCAGCTGATGAGTGTCTTGACCGGCGGCAGATTCGGCCAACGTATGATTTCCCTGAAAAAAGAACGTGGTATTTGCCGCATTCTTCGGTGGCCACACGTCTTCGCGCCGCCATTCTCCAGGGACATTCTGTAGATTCGGATCTGGTGGATGCCAATGCTGCATGTAGACAACAAGTCGCGGATCATTTCTCACTCCCGTGTCGCGTCCCTTCAGCCAGTAGTCGAACCAGCGCACCGCCTGATCGCGCCACTCTACGCGCGGTCCAAAGTCCGCGTCATTGGGATATGAATGATTCCATGGGCCGATGATCGCCTTGATCGGAGCCTTCGATTTCATCAGCATATCGGGCACGTTGTCACGGTAACCGTCTTGCATGCCGCCGATCAGAAAACTCGGAGTGGTGATCTCGCTGAGCGGACGCACGCGATCGCGCCAGAACGGACCATCGTGTTGATGCTTCAGATAAAGCAGCGACCACGGCGGCGAATCAAAGCGTGGCCCGAGCACTTTCTCGTCGAGCGAATAATCCGGCGCGCCGACCCAGCCTTCAGCCATGTCCATGTTCAATTCAAATTCGTCGACGTGTGCGATGCCGTCGATGTAATGAACGTCGTCATGAAACAACTCCGCCGTCGCATGGATGGCGAGAATCGCTTTTAATCCGGGTGGGTGCCGCATTGCCATCTGCATCGCGGTGAATCCGCCCCACGAAATGCCGAACATTCCTACGTTCCCGTTCGACCAGGGCTGCTGTGCGAGCCACGCGATCACCTGTTCGCCATCGACTTGCTCTTGCTCGGAGTACTCGCGCTCCGGTGGAATCCCCTCGCTCGCCCCGAATCCGCGAATGTCGACGCGCACGCTCACGTAACCGCGCCGCGCGAAATAGGAATGCTTCGGGTAGTCGCCCGCTGCCGTTCCGTCATCTTTTCTGTAGGGCAGATATTCGAGCAGGGCAGGGAACTTCTCTCCAGGTTTCGCTCCATCCGGCATATATAAGGTTGCGGCCAGTCGTACACCGTCCTTCATGGGGATCCACGCCTTCTCCATTCGAACACCGTAGGTTGGCGGCGAGGGCGGCTCAGTTGCGTGAACTGAAATGGAAACGAGGAAGATGAAACAGAGAGGCCAGAATGTTCTCGCCAAGGGCAGTCTCCGAGGTCGTTCTGAAGCAATGACCTGGGGTCAGTCCAGCGTGCCTTGTTCGCGTCGCATGGTGCGCAAGTCAATCCCCAGTTGCTCCGCCTTTTTATACAGGTGACTGCGCTCCAGGCCAAGCGCTTTCGCAGCGAGGCTCATATTGTGGTGGCTCCGCTTCAGTTCTGCCAGAATGACTTCGCGTTCGAACGACTGCACACGATCGGCCAAAGGACCGGACGAGCTGATCGTAGACCCAATCGCGACGCCAGATAAGGTTTTGGGCAGAGCCATCTGTACCGTCGGCAGATCAACCTGACCCTCGGTCGCAAGCAGCATCAAACGCTCGACCATGTTGCGCAGTTCGCGCACGTTGCCCGGCCAGGGATGCGATTGCAGCGCCGCCATCGCCTCCGCCGTAAAGGGAACCGGCTTCCATCCATTCTGCACGCATACTTGCGCCGCGAAATGTTCGACGAGAGCAGGAATGTCTTCGCGGCGCTCTCGTAACGGAGGCAGCACCAGCGGGTAAACATAGATGCGGTGAAACAGGTCCTGGCGGAATTTCTCTTCTCGCACCCGCGCCTCAAGATCGCGATGCGTCGCTACCACAACGCGCACATTGACTGTAACCAGCTTATCCCCCCCGATGCGTTCGACTTCTCCTTCTTCCAGCACGCGCAGCAGTTTGGCCTGCATGTTCAGAGGCATGTCGCCGATCTCATCGAGAAAAATCGTGCCCTGGTCAGCCTGCTCAAATTTTCCGATATGGCGTCCCGAGGCCCCAGTGAACGATCCCTTCTCATGTCCGAAAAGTTCAGACTCGATCAACTCCGCCGGCACCGCCGCACAATTTAGCGTCACGAAAGGTCCGGCCGCGCGCGGACTCCGATCGTGTATGGTTCTCGCAACCAATTCCTTCCCCGTACCAGTTTCGCCGAGAATGCAGACGCGCGACTCGCTGGCCGCAACGCGCTCCAACTGCGCCATCATGCGCCGCATCGCGTCGCCCTTCCAGACAATCTCGTGCTTACCCAGGCGCTGCCGCAGTTGCCGGTTCTCGCTTTCCAGTCGCTGTAACTTGAGAGCGTTGTCGACGGTGAGCAGAAGCTTGTCGGTGGAGATCGGCTTCTCCAGAAAATCGAGAGCGCCCAGTCGGGTTGCTCGCACCGCCATTTCGATGTGCGCCTGTCCCGACATCATGACCACAGGGGCAGTGACTGCTTGGGCTTTCAACTCTTCGAGCAGCGTCAGGCCGTCTTTCCCCGGCATCACAACGTCAGACAAAATCAAATCAAAGTGTTGCGTCTTCGCCAATTCCAGACCCTTCGCCGCGTTGTCACACACCGTGGCTTCGTGTCCGGCCAAGCGAAACGCGCGCGACAGCGAGGCCAGCGTGTTGGCCTCATCGTCGACGATCAAGAGATGTGCTTTGATTGGCACCCGTCGTTCTCCTTCGCGTAACTTCGCGTTTGGAACCGCTGCGATATCGCTAACCGACGAATGGAGCGCCGGATTGTCCATCGTGCTCTCTCGACAACTCGATCACAAATGTCGTTCCCTGTCCTGGTTCGCTCTTCACGCTGATTCTGCCGCCATGATCGCTCACCACGGACTGCACGATTGCCAGGCCCAGGCCCGTGCCATGCTGCTTGCTAGTGTAATAAGGAGTGAAGATGCGCTCGCATTCTTCGCGAGTCAAGCCGGATCCAGTGTCGGCGACTTCCATGATGACCTTGCCGTCGGCAGTTTTCGTGCGCAGAGTGAGCGTGCCGCCCTTCGGCATGGCGTCCATCGCGTTAAGCACCAGGTTCGAGATCGCGCGGTGCAGCAGTTCAGGGTCGGCCGGGATGGCCGGAACCCGCTCGTCAAGTTCGAGTTTGCATGTGATCGGCGCGCGTCCGGGTGCCTGCAACTGCGCCTGAAAAAGTTGCGCAACGCCGCGCATGAGTTCGTTTACCGAAACGTTCTGCAGTTGCGGATGCGGCATTTTCGAAAACTCACTGAAACGTCCGATAATCGTTTTCAGATTCGAAATCTCCGCCAGCAATGTCCGCGAACTTTCGCGAAACACTTCGTCGAACTGCTCCGGACTTTGCATGCGCGCCCGAACCAGGTTCTCCACGGTTAGTTGAAGAGGGAACAGAGGATTCTTCAACTCATGTGCGAGCCTCCGCGCCAACTCGCGCCACGCAGCAACCCGTTCGGTCTGTACCAGCCTCTCTTTCTGCGTTAGCAACTCCGTCGTCATGAGATTGAATGAGTCTGCGAGTAGTGAAACCTCATCGTTGCCCGGCACATCGACTCGGGTGTCCCAGTTTCCAGCGGCGACGCTTTGCGCCGCGCGAGCCAATTGCTCCACAGGACGCGTCACGCGTGCCGCCGCCCAGCTGCTGAGCAGGATCGCCAGAACAATGCCTCCGCCACCGACGAGCAGCGCCGACGCGCGAATGTGCCGCTTCAACTCCACGTACGGTCGCCTCGAAGTTCCAATCAACAGAATCGCCAGCAGCGGACGCTCCTGGCCCGCGCCCCGCAAAGGAATTGCGTGAAACACTTCGTCGTCCGCCTGATCCGACGACCAGTGCACAATCCCTGTCATTTCCACGTTGTACTGCCGAACGGCATTGATGAGAGTCCCGAACTTATCGCCGGGCCGCGCCGGATCAGGAGCGCTTCCCGCGCTCGGATCGATCAGCAGGTCCGTCGAAAAGTGATCTCCGCGATTCTGGTATAGCAGTGCACGCATGTCCGCCGGCAAGTCAAGAGCCGAGAGAAAACCTTTGTCCAGCCGCCGTCCTCCAATCACGTAGATCGGATGATCTCCCACGCGGGTCATCCGCACGGCAAACAATCCGAGCGCGGTCGAGTCCTGCATTTCTTCCTGCTTCAAGAACGCCCCCTGCTCACTCGACGCAGAAAGATTCTGAAACGCAGGCTCTGGATAGCCAAACTTCGCCGGCCACTGCGCGGAAGAAATAATGTTCCCGCGCGAATCAACGAGTTCCAGGAAATCGAGCTGCCGGCTGTCGGCCATGGACTTCGCCAGATCGAGATACTCGGCCGAGTCGGCAGGCGTGCCGCTGAGCGTTGTTGTCATTCGAGTAAGCGCTTCGGATTGAGCGATTGCCTCCACGCGTTGCGCGACCTCTTCGCCCTGGTGGGCAAATTCGCGTTGAAACTGTGTGATCAACGCCGCCGTCCGCTGTCCCTCGGCTTTCTCGAAAGCGTTTTTCGTTACCGCGAGCACGAGTCCCGCGACAGCCGCCACCGTCAAGAAAACGGTTAGCGCGAACACGGTCAGCAGTTTTCGGCGAAAGCTCATGGCTTGCCGCTTTCCAGCCACGCGTCAGCTACGCTCCAGCTGCCATCTGGCCGCACCGCGCATTCTTTCAGAGTAGGCGCCGCGGCGTACGATACCGGCAGATGAAACAGAGGAATCACTCGTTGCGTAGCAAGGTCCCCCTGTTCAGCCGCGTAGAGATCTTCAACCGAGCGCCCGGTGTTCTTCAGAGCGGGCATCCCGGTGAATGCAGCCACGTTCTGCAGCGCGATCCAGGGGTCGGTCGATGCCAGTGGAATCCGCAGCAGTCGCACATCCGCCGTGGTGCTGGTCAACGGTTGCAGCGACAACCCCGCATCGCGAGCGTTCAGCGCAATGCGTTCCGCGAGCAATCGCGCTAACGGATCGCCGCCGTCGTATCCCAGAGTCCACTTCGGAATGGTGCGGACTTGTTCTCGAGCCTGGCGAGCGCGTGTCAAATCTGCATCCGTCGGAAACGCGAACCCATAACCGCTCATCCAATTTGGAAGAATGCTGGCGGCAGGTTGTCCCGCGCCCTGCAGCAATACACTGTGAATCGATCCACGCTCCACGCTGAGTGCGAGCGCCTCGCGCAGAAGCTTGTCATCCGCAGACGGCAGGTCGCGCGCGAACACGAGTGCCAGCAACTCGATCGGGGCCGAACTGATGAGCGCACGTCCCTCTGCCGCGACTCTATGCGACTGCTCAGCCGCAACCTCCACCAGATCGGCTTTGCCCAGGTCGAGGTCAATTAATTGATCACGCAAACTTTTGCCCATCTCAATGTTGACGCCGTCGAGAAACGGACGGCCGCGCCAGCAGTCTTCCTCCGCGGCGAGCGTCAATCTCTTCCCCGGCTGCCAGTCGACGATATGAAAAGGACCAGTGCCACTCGGCTGGTTGTCCGGACTCTTCTTCTCAATCGCGTTCCGCGGCAATGCAAGTTCTGCGGGCAAGTCAGGATCAGCGATGGTTTCATCGATCACTACCGAATCTCCATCCGCGGAAACATTCCACGAAGGATTCGCTCCGCGCAAAGATGCCGCGGCAGCCTCCGCCGTTAGCGGCGATCCATCATGAAACCTCACCGCACTACGCACATGAAACTGCCAATGCCGATTGTTCTGGGACGCCTGCCATGACGTCGCGAGCGACGCTTGCAGACGTCCGGTGTCGTCGGCATTCACCAGGGTGTCGAAGATCAGCATCGTCAGGCTGCGTTGCGCAAAAGAATCCGGAAGCGAGGCATTGGCGGGATCAAGCGACACCGGCGCAGCCCGCGTGCTCACGTGCAGAGTGCCGCCGTATTGCGGTCGAGTCTCCGCACGCGCGGCAAGAGTGCTCAATAGCAAGCTACTGACCGCAAGCCAATGCCAACCGAAAAGCTTCATACCTTCCTGTCTCTCGATTTCTCGTTACGACGACTGCCGTGTCGCCCCTCGCTTCTGTCCACATGGCACTGATCGATCCCGAGAAATCGACGGGCGCGCTCACCGCAACTGGATCGCGATCAGGGAATTCGTAGGCCCGCACCGAGTCGCCGCTGGCTTCGCTCGCATTTGTGGCCAACACTTGCCATCCCGCGCCGCAGGATGTTTTCACGCTGGCCAGATCGCTTCCCCATCCGAGTCTGGCGATCTGATCGCTGACACCGTCGACCATGTGGACTTGTCCATCGGTCGCGGCGAAGAGCCAGGAGTTATATTTGTCGTGCGGCAATACTGCTGCGGAATAAAACTTCGGCACCGTGGTGAACTTGCCCACGCCGGGCGTCAGGGCGCCGGTAAAGAAATTGCGTGTGGAAGCGAAGAACGCTCCCAGTTCCGGGATCAATGTGGAGGCTCCATTTGCCATGCCGGCACTCGGAAAGACCGACAGCGCGCCTCCATTAGCACCTGACACCAGGGGCCCAGCCATCAGCGGCCAGGGATCATCGCTCTCGCGACAATTCAAACTCAGCGATGATCCGGAACTCCGGCAAATCACGCCGGGAAGATAAACATCGAGCAAGTGATCTTTCGCTGCGATCAGTCGTCCGCGTAAATCCCGCGGCCACGGCTTCGTGTGGGCAAGGTTCGACGTTTGCTCCAGTTGCCATCTTGCACCTTGCCACCGGTAGAGCGAAACCTTGTTCGGATCGAGTACCGCAATCCGCGTTGGCGTTGCGCTCTCTTCCAGCACGGCAACATCGAGAATAGGATCGTCCGCTGTCCACAGTGAAATCTTGCGCAGCGTGAGCGGCACGGACTCACGAATTCCGGCAGCACCCTCGGGACGCGGCGCCGACACCAGGACTACAGTGGCCTCGTCTGTGGTTTTGCGAATCTCCGCTACCCAAACGTACGACGTGGGATTCTCCGACAGCGAAATCGTAATTGTTGCCGCCGCCTGCTCTGGTTGTTTCACGAAGCGGACGCCGACCTGCTCGAGCGCGTTGCGCAGTCCATTGCGAATCACCTCGTAGTCGCGCCGTCCCAGCGACGACCGGTTCACGACAGTAAGACTGACGGAGCCCGGTCCAGTCACGGCAACAATTCTCCGTGACAGTTGTTGCTCGGGGATACTCCAGTCGACCGCACATGCGGTGACGACCAACCCAAGCATTACCGTGGAGAGTTGCGCCGCAAAGCGAAGTCCGCGCGCAGAGCGTGAAACGCGAGTCCCAAATTTCGAGATGACGTTAGGAATGCCCAGATTATAAACCGCTCCGCGCATCCTCCGTCTCCTCTCCCCCTGTACTGTTTCGACACCGCAAAGGCGCCCGAGCAATCGCGGTCTCGGCGAGTCCTACGTGGATGGCGGAGGCGATCCAGTCCAGTCGGCGGCCTCGGCGGCCCAAACAGGGCGAAGCCGGCACGCAGTCGCGGACCCTTACGGCTTCTGTGCGGCTTTTGCACCGATCGCCTCTCGCGCCATTTTCACCGGAGCAAAGAACAACCGGAAGATCTGTCCGAAGATCAGTTCCTCGGCCAGCAGTGCCACCGCCAACGAAAAAATCAGCCCTGCGATTATCGCCATGAGTGTGATTGCCATCTGCATAACGTCCTCCTTTGCTGTTATCCGCCGAATTTTTGCCGGACGTGCCTATACAAAGGGCAGGATGAACGCCAAAATGTATCTAATTGAAAACAATTGGGTTGGATGGGACCCGATCGGCCACGTCCGTGTGTGGACCTCCACGACGTGTCACGGCAGACACAGGTTACATGGGGGAGAGCTGAAAGTGTGAAGGGCTAGAGTGAATGACCTTAAAAGAGGGCGGGTGGGGAGGGCCCGATTCTCTAAGCCTTCAAGCGCCCGGCTCCCGCCGTCTGGGGTAACGGCTTGTGGGGTTCTGTGGGTGGAGCCGGGCGATCTTTTTAACTAGAAGGCCTAGTTCAATTGTGCCTATTTAAGTCCTATCGCCCATCCATTTCTGTGACTGTCGTCACGGTTGCACGTGATGGTGATCATCCCAAGAATCACTAGCGCGCCACTCGATCTCAGACATCCAGTTCACTTTCTCTACGCACATTCGACCGTGACCGAAATCACCGCTCGACTCCTCGCGCTCTCCTTACACTCATTTTCGAGCGAGCCGCAGTGCTCACACTAATATTGGAGACCGATTCATCATGGCCTACGTAATCACCGATTCATGCATCAAAGACTCTCTGTGCGTCGAGGTCTGCCCGACCGACTGCATCCACCCGAAGCAGGACGAGCCCGGTTTCGAAGCTTCTACTCAGATGTACGTCGACCCAGAAGGCTGCATCGACTGTGGCGCGTGTGTTCCGGCCTGCGGTTCCGATTCCATTCACGCCCTCGAGGATGTCCCCGAGGATAAGAAAGCTTTCATCGAGACGAACGCCGCCTACTTCAAGCACTAACCCGCCTGTTTTGCTGCGTAGTTGCCGGGCGTTGGACGTACGGCGAACCAGCCACACCAACGCTCGGCGATGATCTTACCCGCATCTGCTGTATCCTTCCTCGCGTTGACTTCATTCCTCCACTCGCTTATTGTTGCCCCGCTATGAACGTGGTCAAAGCGACCCGCCACTTTGAAGAGTGGCTCGGTGAACGCACGAATCTGGTCAAGAAAGATATCCGCCTCAAGCATGCCAGCATGAAGGCTGCAGTCTTTCCGTTCCTGCGCGCCACCTACTACCGATGGGCGCAAATATGGCCGGCGGTCTGTCCCGATCTTGCTAAGGCGCCTCACGTTCTCGCTGTCGGCGATCTGCACGTAGAGAACTTCGGCACCTGGCGCGACATTGAGGGTCGACTCATCTGGGGGGTGAACGACTTTGACGAGGCTCACCCCATGTCGTACGCGAACGACTTGGTGCGGCTCGCTGTGAGTGCTCACCTCGCCTCCGAGGCCGGACACGTGCCGCTGAAGCGCAAAGATATTTGCGATTCGATTCTCGACGGCTATCGCGAAGGCATGCGCGCACAGGGGCTTCCCTTTGTGTTGGGTGAAAACAATCAATGGCTGCGGCAGATCGCGGAGAGCGAACTGCGCGATCCCGTCCACTTCTGGGCGAAAATGGATGCCCTCCCAACTCTGAGAGAAGAAATTCCCATCAGCGCCGTCGATGCTCTGGAGCACCTGATGCCCGCTCGCGACCTTGACTATCGCCTCGCGCGGCGGGTCGCCGGCCTTGGCAGCCTCGGGCACGCGCGCTATGTCGCCATCGCCCAGTGGCACGGCGGCCGAATCGCTCGCGAAGCTAAAGCCATGGTCTCGTCCGCCTGTTATTGGGCCAAGGATCACGAAGGCCCCGCCGAGATTCTGTACCAGGCGATCATCAACCGGGCGGTTCGTTGCCCCGATCCTTTTGTTCAGTTACGCGGACGCTGGATTGTCCGGCGGCTCGGCCCTCATTGCTCTCGCATCGAACTCGCAACCCTGAAAGCTCAAGGTGCGGAGATGCGACTGCTTCGGGCGATGGGATGGGAAACGGCAAATATTCATCTGGGAACGAGGACTGCGCGAAAGTCCATTCTATCCCACATGCAAAAGCAAAAAGGGAAATGGCTGCACGCCGCTACGGAAAAAATGCTGAAAGCCGTGCGCGAGGATTGGAAGACGTGGAAGAAGAGCGGATACGACTAGAGCCGTCTTAGCTGGAAACGTCGTCTTAGGCTATGCCGCTGTGCGCCGCGCTCGCCGGAGCTGCACTGGCCACGGGGCGTCGCAGGGGAGCAAGGGCGATCCCATGTTCCCGGTCATAGACCAGGGTCCACTTTGCGCCGCAGTCATCGCAGAGCCAGTAGTGTTCCACTTGCCGTTGGTGCTGCCGCGCCCGGACAAACGGAGGTGCAGCCGATTCTCCTGGCTTAGTCAAGCGCTCGGTCTCGACCAGAAACAGTTTTCCTTCCCTCAGCTTCAAGAAGGGTCGACGACACTGTGGATTGGCGCATTGGCTGAGCATGTCTTACTGCCTCCGACGTTATTAGAACGAACCTCACCGGGTGATGGATTCAACGTCCTGTGCACTTGTGATGCCAGGAGTCTCCCGAAGGAACTGCAGGGGTTGAGAAAATTTAACGCCAACTTGGGTCGGCACTCTGTATCTGCTTTTGCCGACTAATCGGCACAGGATGCCGATGCGCCGTCATTTCTCGGAGTTTGCTGCGGCGTCTTGGGGCAGCTACCATTATTCCATGCCTAAGGTCCTGCTTTGTCCACCGGATTATTTCGATGTCGTCGATCAGAAAAATCCCTATATGTCGCGAGAGTCGGCGGTTGACCGCGCAAAAGCGCGCATCCAGTGGGAGAATCTGCGTAACGTTTTGCAACAGAATGGATGCGAAGTAGAAACGGTTTCTCCCGTTGCGGGACTCGAAGACATGGTGTTCGCCGCAAACCAGGTCTTCGTCGGCGCGAAAGATGGCTACGGAAAGTTTGTCGTTCCGAGTCGGATGGTATACGAGTCACGCCAGCGTGAAGTGCGCTTCTTCGCCGACTGGTGTCGCCAACATGGTTATCAAGCCATAGATCTCGATTTCGGTGATGACTATCTCGAGGGCCACGGCGATCTCCTCTGGCACCCGGACGGCTCCTGCATCTTTGCCGGTTATGGCTTTCGCAGTACGCGAGGCGGTGTGGAGAAATTTGCGGATGCGATGTCGAAGATGGGAATCGCGGTTGAGCCCCTGCAACTCGTCGATCCTTATTGTTATCATCTCGACACTTGTCTCTGTCCTCTCAACGAGGAATCCGCACTGATCTTTCCCGGCGCCTACTCGGTAGATGCTCTCGCGGTTCTCCACAAAGTCTGGAAGCGAGTGCACTTGCTCACCGCCGAAGAAGCACATCGCTTCATGGGAAACGGCATCGTTGTCAACGGCCGTTACATTACGCCTCACGTAACGCCTCAATTGGAGAAAGCGCTTCGAGACGAGGGCCTTACACCGGTGGTGGTTGACACCTCAGAGTTCGAAAAGGCCGGCGGAAGTTGTTTTTGCATGAAGATGATTCTGCCGTAGCTCCTCAAGAGACGCAAGACACGGATACCCTCGGAAAAGAGCAGAATTGATGCTGACTTCAGCCCCATGGGCGCAGTCCTCGGACGATGAATGAGTTCCTCCCGCCGCAGGGAGAATTCTCGCGAGTCGATCGCAAGAGAGAGCTAAGGTTCCACCTTGTACAGAGTTGCCATACCGGCGTCCATGTGGTCATCAATGTGGCAGTGGAACATCCAGATGCCGGGATTGTCGGGAACCATGTCCACAGTTTCCATCTGGGCTTGCATGAGAGGAACGACGTCGGTGCGCTTGCCGTCGTGCAAGACCACGTTGCCGTGCCAGTGTGGAGTGTGAACGCTGAATTGTTCGCCGAGGGCCATCAGATACCAGCGCACGCGTTCCCCTTTTTTCATGATCATCATGGGCCCGGTGCCATAGATGTAACCGTTGATGGCGAACTTCGCATTAGAGACAGTGAATCCGGAGCCTAGGCCTGAGAAAGCTCCTTCGTTGTCGACCGGGGCGAATTCCATCCTGTTCACGCCCTTCGGGTCGCCAGTAAAAGTCTGGATATTGTGGTCGATATACCAGCTCACGTTTTCGTCGAAGAGAAGATACAAACATACGAACTCCCGATCGACATCTTTAGGTTTTCCATCTTCGGTCGCCATACCTCGGCGGGTTATGATCATCGCCCCTACCAGACCGCTCTCGACATCTTTCAGCTCATTTGTGTGTGAGTGATAGAGCCACACGATCGAACTCGGATCGTTTGGTCCGGGCCCCGCTCGCTCCGGCACTTTCCAGATGTAGACATGCGTTTTCCCCGGGGGCACCGCGTCATCTTCCTTATCTTTGCCCGACGTGCCATCGTCATAAGGAGCCCCTTCTGAGTCCTTGTCATAGAACACGCCGTGAGGATGCATGCTGTAGGGTCGGCTGGCATTGTTTTTGAAAAGAATGCGAATGGTGTCTCCCACTTCGGCGCGAAGGATGGGTCCAAGGATGCCGGCGTGTTCCCACTCAGGTGACCGAGCTTTAAGATGAGCGAAGGTTTCATCCGTATACTCGCGGTAAATCGCTTTGCGGTATACGGTTCCGATGCGGTGAGCTCCTCGTTCGGTAAATACCGTCGCGTATCCCGCGAACTTCATCCCCATCATTTTGTTTACGCCGCCGGGAGCATAGTCCCAATCCACTTCGTCAGCTGCGATGTAGTAGTTGCGCGTCTTGCCGGGAGGTTGTGCGAAGGCAGTGAGTGATAACAGAACGAACACGGTCGCCAGTTTGCAACAGTGAGTCATATTTCTCCTCTTCGTCTTCGTCCCTGCGAGGCGAGACCGCCGATCACAGCCTTACGCCCGCTTGCTCCGCGGCGAATTTGCCGATGATCGGAAGCCTGAAAAGCTTTTGTTGATAGGCCTGATACATCAGGAAGATCCAGATTCCAAAGCCAGCGAGAGTGAGAAGCAACATCAACGGCAACGCGATTATGGCGAACACTCCCGCTGTCAGTGGCGTCAGGACGGCAGAGAGGATCATCCACACAATCCAAAAGACGACCCACGCGACATTGAAAAAGATCGATTGGAAAGCATGAAAACGAACAAAGGAGTTCGACTTGTACGGATCCAGCACAAGGAACACGATTCCCGTCACGAATCCGGCGAGATAAGTGAGCGCTCCCACGACATTTGTATCCATCGTTTTCGATCCCGTCGCTACTGAGGCGGTCATGACACCGACGGCCACCGAGCCCTCGACCGCCATAGGCGCACCTGAGCCGAGTTTCGTCGGTGTCCCGCAGGACTGGCAGAAGCGCGTGTCATCGGTCAAAGCTGCACCACAAGATTGGCAAGAACTCATCTCTCCCCCCTGGAAACGGGCAGTAATTCCGCGGGATTGTGACCGGTTGGAGTCCCGCGCGACATGACATGAGGTGCAGCCGAAGGAGAACGGACCCCGTGGCTTTCGCCCGTGGGAGACTTCGGGCGATTTTCTGGCTCATCAAAGGGAGACACGATTGAAAGCACAGGAGCGGAGTAAAGTTTTAACGGGTGCGTCATTTTTCCCTCTCGGATCGCCAAAGCATCACTGCGAACTCCTGAATTCGTCAGCGAAGCTAACCCAAGACGGCCAATGCGACTAATTATCCGTGAACTAATTGAACGTTAACGGCTAAGCCCTTTTGATTCCGTAAGATGGCGTTGCGTATTAGCGTTCCGGTGGCCCGCGTCATAGGGTTTCTATATGGATTAGCTCGTTGTAAGCTCATTTTTCCGTGCTAAACTCGTCGCTCAAAACGCTCGCCCAGGCCCATGAAGGCATCCCCTACAGACAATTCTGCCGCTCCGGAAATAAGCTACAGTTTTGGCCTTTACGTGCTTGACCCGGCCAATGGCACGCTGACGCGCAATTCGGTGCGGGTGCGCCTGCAGGATCAGCCTTTCCAGTTATTGCTATTGCTGGTGGAACGGTCTGGACAGATTGTTCCGCGAGAAGAGATTCGGAACCGACTCTGGCCCCAAAACACCTTTGTCGAATTCGACAAGAGCCTGGGAGTAGCGGTGCTGAAGGTTCGAGAAGCTCTTGGCGATGATGCCAGTAATCCCAGATTTATCGAAACCATTCCGCGCCGCGGCTACCGATTCATCGCGCCCGTTAAAGCCGAGACAGCACAAGTTGCCACTGCCCCAGCTTCAGATGCTGCGTCACCAGCTTTGCCTGTGTCCCGGCCCAAGTGGTATGCGACAAAGCATTCTTTGATCGTCACCACACTCGTGGTGCTCCTGGTCGCCACCGTATTGTTCTTTCTTCGTCCAAGGAAGCGCCCTTCGTTTGATACAGCGCAGGCCGGAACATCGGCTCCACGAATACACCTTCGCCGTTCGGTTGCCGTGCTCGGTTTCCGCAATTTGCAGGGCCGGACCGAGGACAATTGGCTTTCCTCCGCTTTCTGCGAAATGTTGAATACTGAACTTGCCGCAGGCGGAGAACTCCGCATGGTTTCGGGCGAAGACGTGGCGCGATCCAAGAGTGGGTCAACGCTGAGAGACGAAGACTCCCTTGGCAAATCGACATTGCAAGGCTTGCGGGTCAACCCGGGTGCCGATCTCGTCGTCGTTGGCTCCTACACCACACTTCCAAGTGACCTCAAGCGCAGGATTCGTCTTGATGTACGAGTGCAAGACACTGCGGGTGGAGAAACCATTGCGGAAGAAGCCGTATCGGGGGACGAGAATGACCTCTTCACCCTGGTCTCGGATTTGGGCGGAAAACTGCGGCATAGCCTCGGTGTGACTGCAATATCCGAGGGGAGCGAAATGGCCACGCGCGCCGCCCTTCCGTCGAATGAAAGGGCAGCTCGTCTCTATGCCGAAGGACGAACCAGGGAATGGGCATTCGACTACTTCGGCGCACGCGACTTACTTAATAAAGCGATAGCAGCCGATCCTGATTTTCCGCTCGCCCACGCGGCTTTATCTGATGTGTGGTGGCACACGGGCTATGACGCCAAAGCTCGAGAGGAGGCGCAGCGTGCGCTGGAACTCTCGAATCATCTTTCGCAAGAACAGCAGCTCCTGGTCGAGGGCCAGTACCAAAGGACAGTCCAAGAGTGGAGTAAAGCTGTTGAGACGTATCGTTCTCTGTTCCGCCTTTTCCCGGACAATCTGGACTATGGTCTGTTGTTTGCCTCCGCGCAAATGCATGTCAGCGCGGCGGACTCGCTGCAGACGTTAGCTGCATTGCGCCACCTTCCACCGCCTCTGGGCGACGACGCGCGGATTGATATGACCGAGTCTTCCGCATGGCTCAACAGAGACTTCACCAAAGCTCACGCCGCGGCGATGCTGGCGATTGAGAAGGCGACGGCACAAGGGTCGCCGGTCATTGTCAGTCGAACGTATGGCATTCTTTGCCAGCAAGAGCCCGCGGTAGGTGCATCGGCAGAGGCGATCAGTACGTGCAAAAGTGCCGTTGAAGCGAGCGTCGCCGCCAAAGACGTCAACGGCGAAGCCATGATGAGCACAGATCTTGCGGCGCTTTACTATCTACGGGGCGACCTCGCAGAATCTGCACAGATGTTCCAGCAGGCAGTGAAGAAATTCCGGCAGATCGGCAACAGGGACGGCGCTGCTACCGCACTGAGCAACTTCGCCGGCACTCGCTTTACTCAAGGCTATCTGATGGAAGCGAAGAAACTGTTCGAGGAATCGATTCCAGAGTATCAAGCCGTCGATGACAAGGAAGGCGTAGTCCTTAATCTCAACAACCTGGGAGATGTCTGGAGACAGAATGGAGAGCTCGACAAAGCGCAGACATCCTACCAGCAGGCGGAGGCGATCGCGCGGAGAATTGAGGACAAGGACGCAACTGCGTATGTGCTAAGCGGAATGGGGGATCTAGCATTGGATCGTGGTGATCTCACCTCGGCCAGGAAACGATACGAAGAAGCTCTTGCGCTTAGAAATCAGGCCGGAGAGAAGCAGAATGCCCTCGAAAGCCGGGTTTCTCTGGCCCAACTTGCAATCGAGGAAGGTCACGCTTCGGACGCCGAAACATTGGTTCGTGCGGCTCAACAACAGTTTCATGGGGAGCAGCAGGCCGATGACGAACTCAGCGCCGGCCTGGTATTGATCGATGCGTTGCTCGCTCAGGGTAAGCAGAGCGAAGCTCAAAAGGAAATAGAAGGCGCTCGGCGCCTCGGAAGTACGAGCCAGAGCCGTTTTCTGCAGTTGCAGTTCGAATTGGCCTCAGGGCACGTTCTTCTGCGCTCTGAACACCCCGAGGCAGCGGGTCCGTTGTTGAAAAGCATCAACCACGACGCGCAGCATTACGGATTTACCGGATTGGAGCTTGCGAACGAACTTGCCTTAGCCGAATTTGCGATCAAAACAAAACATGACGCCGAGGCACAAATGGAGTTGCAGGCCTTGCAGAAATCAGCCAGTGCTAAAGGCTTCGGATTGATCGCGCGCAAGGCACACGAGGCATCAACTCGGGACCGCCAAGTCGGAACGACATAAAATCCTTTTGTCGTTCGATCCCTACGTTTGCAGTCCACTGTCCAGCCTCCCACCTCGGGATCGCCATCGAATCATTTGGGTTTACGTCAGCTTACGGTGTTGCCTGTATTGCTGAGTCCAAAGTTCGAAGCAACAATTGAAATGCTATCAAGAATGGGTCTGCCGTGAAATCTGGTTTATGTGAAGCGTGTTCTACTTGCCGACGACAGCGCCGTGATCCGAAAGAGCCTCCGGCGAATGTTCGAGGGTTCGGGGTGGTCGGTTTGCGGCGAAGCGTCGAATGGTCAAGAGGCTATCGCTAAAGCACAGGAATACAATCCGGATCTTGTCGTTCTCGACCTTTCCATGCCTCGAATGAACGGGCTTACCGCAGGGCGTATCTTAAACGGAATCCTGCCGGGCATTCCCTTGATTCTCTTCACTTCCTTCGGCGCCCTCCTGACCTCCGACGTCGTCGAATCCGCAGGATTTTCGGCGTTGATTCCTAAAGAAGATGCAGGGAAGCTGTTGAACACGGCGCAATCTCTGCTCAAGGCCGCCTAAGACCGCAGCAATTAAACACAGCTCTCGGTCATTGAGCGCGTCGATGAATCGTACTCCGAGCTAAAGCATCGAAGTACGTAAACCTCGAGGAGTAGGGCGAGGGAGGCTTTCCATGCGGCATCTCGACAAGTTTGAGCAGGAAGTAACATCGTGGGCCGGAGTTTCCGTGCATCCGCATCGTTTTGGGGGTCGGGAATTTCGGTTCGGAAAAGCGGAAATCGGTCACATTCACGCAGGAGGGATCCTCGACATTCCCTTTCCGCGAGCGATCCGGGATGCATTGCTCGATGAGGGACTTGCCGAGAAGCACCATTGGGTTCCCAACTCTGGCTGGATCACCTATCACGTTCAGAGTGACGAAGACTGCCAGCACGCGCTTTGGCTTATCCGACTATCCTACTTGCGCTACGAGTTGAAGAATGTGGCAGATCCGCGAGCGTTGTTGGAAGGCGGAAGCGCGCAGCTCCAGTTGAGTTCGCGCTTTAGATTATTGCTCGAACCTTTCATCCGCCAGCCCATTCTTGAGAGCATTCAACCCCTGACTGCATAGACAAGGAAAAGGCAAGTCATGGCTAGAGTTGAAGGCGTCGACCCACGGCAGACTTCGTTTCTGATGCGGTACGTGTTCAAGAAAGTAAGGAAGATGTTAGGCCGCGATCTCACGCCGCAGAAAATCGGGGCGCGCGTGCCACGTGTGTTCTGGGTAAACGTCCTGGGGGAATGGCTGCTGGGGCAGAAAGCGGCAGTCCCGCAACGGCAGCGGATGCTGTTGACGCTTCAAACCGCGGTTCGAGTCGGCTGCCCGTTCTGAATCGACGCCAATTCTGCCGGGGGCAGAATGTACGGTCTTCGCGACGAGGAAATCGCGGCGATCCGAGATGGGCACATTGAAGGTTTTGCGCCACCCGAAGCTGCTCTGCTGCGCATGGCCAATGCCATGGCCGACACACCGTCAAATGTGAGCGACGAACTGTATGCAGAATTGCGGCGGCACTTTTCTGAAGAGCAATTGATCGAACTGGCCGCGACCGCGGCACTGGAAAACTACCGTGCTCGTTCAAACCGCGTGTTCGACGTGGGGAGTGATGGACTGTATCGCAAAGCGCTGCACTTCAAAGACAAGGAAACATCGCGATAGACAGCTCACGTCCAAGGCTGCGCAGGCATAAAAAGAGGAGAATGCTATCAGAGGTTCCCGAGTTCGATTCTGTAAGCCACCAATCCAACGAAATACGGCACGAAAAGGCTTTTGCCGTACCGGGCGCGCGTTTACGACAACTCCCATCAATTCAATCGCATCGGATGTAGTCTGCGAACGTTTTCGGAGGAGCTTTTTCTGCGTGCCGTCGTCGCAGCGTGCACGCCGGGCAAGACTGGGTTCGGTCCTGAACTATGCGGGCATTGGTTGTCGGATTCCTGATATTCGCTACGGTGGCGGCGTGGGCGCAGCTTGCCCCGCAAGGGCCGGAGCCCGCTTATAACGGTCAGAACGTTAGCACTGTTTCGTTGGTCGCCAATCCTCGGCACGACGCATCTCCTTTGCTGGCAATGGTGACACAAAAAGCCGGTCAGCCCTATTCTCAGCACAAGATTGACGAATCGGTAGAGGCGCTGAAACGTGCGGGAAATTTCCCGAAGGTCGATGTCAACGTGGTTCCCGATATCATCGGACTACGTGTGAGTTTCCTGCTGGAGCCGGTCTACTACCTGGGTGCGGTTGAGTTTCCGGGCGTCGGAAAATATTTCTCGTATACGCGCCTGTTGCAGGTTGCGAACTTGTCTGACGAAGATCCTTACGATTCCACGCGGATTCCAATTGCAGAGAAAGCGTTGACGGACTTTCTCAGGCGCAACGGTTACTACCAGTCGACGGTCCACGCGCGGCCGGCGATCGATGATGCTCACGAACTGGTAAGCGTGAGCTTTGTCGTTGAAGTCGGAAAGAAAGCCCGGCTTGGAGCGGTATCGGTGCAGGGCGCGGACGCCGCCGAGACACAACGTTTGTTGCACGCGACGCGTTCGCTGCGCGCCCGGCTCTCGGGCGGATTATTGAAACCGGGCAAGCCGTATTCGGCCAATCACGTCAAAGAAGCCTTGAAATTAATGAAGAGAACTCTGACGAGCGAGCGCCGGCTTTCCGCCAGGGTGAAAGAAGGGCCTCCCCACTACGACGCCGCCACGAACCAAGTAGATATTTCGTTCACGGTAGAGGTCGGGCCCGTAGTCAACGTGCGCACGGTGGGGGCGAAGCTGACAGTTATTCCGTTTCTGGCGGGCCGGGAGATGCGAAAGCTCATTCCGATTTTCTCGGACGGAACGGTCGACCAAGACCTGGTGGAAGAAGGACAGCGAAACCTGACCGACTATTTCCAGAAGAAAGGATATTACGACGTAAAGGTCACAACCGACTTTCAGAAGCAGGCAGGGCGCATCGACGTTGTATACACCATTGACCGGGGCAAAAAGCTGAAGGTCGGCAGCATCTCCTTCCACGGCAACAATGCGCTGACTCCCACGGAATTGATGCCCCAGCTAACAGTCAAGAAATCGCACATCTGGACGCATGGAAGCTTGAGCCAGAAGTTGATGAAGCAGAGTGCGGAAAACATTGAGGCGCTCTACCGCGACAAAGGCTATGAGGAAGTGAAAGTCACGTCGCGGACAGTTCGCCACGACCCCAAGATCGATGTGAAGTTTGATGTCCAGGAAGGCGCGCAGGCGATTGTCGATCGTGTAACGGTCACAGGTAACAAGAATATTGTGAATGCCGAACTGACGGCGCCGAAGGGATTTGAAACGCGAGCGGGCATGCCGTTCTCGCCGAGGAAGATGACGGAAGACCGCAACCGGATCTCGGCCACCTATCTGAACCGCGGATACCTGAATGCAGAAGTGAAAGTGACGGCCACGAGAAGTCCGGGGGATACTCATCGCGTCATCGTGGCATATGCGATCACGGAGCATCAGCAGGTGAAGATCACGGATGTCGTGTATTTGGGACAGGAACATACGAAGCTGTCACTGATCGCGAAAACGACCGACATCAAGGCCGAAGAACCGATGCGGCGCGGGAAGTTGCTAGAGGCTGAAAGTCGGCTTTACGACCTGAACGTTTTTGACTGGTCGTCCGTGGGGCCGCGGAAGCCGATTATCGACCAGACGGACGAGATGGCGCTGGTGAAGGTCCACGAAGCGAAGCGCAACGAGGTCACCTATGGGTTCGGGTTTGAGATATCGCACCGCGGCGGAAATATTCCGACAGGGACGGTGGCGTTGCCGGGCGGAGGAGGAACGATTGGTTTGGGCGGGAACCAGATTGCACCGAGCCAGTCGGTATTCGCGAGTCCGCGAGGGTCGGTCGAATTCACCCGACGGAACATGCGCGGCTTGGGAGAGACGTTCAGTACTTCGCTGTTGTTGTCGCGCCTCGATCAGAAAGCGTTGACCACTTATGCCCAACCGCACTTTATGGGAACGCAGTGGCAATCGGTGGGAAGCTTCTCACTGGAGCGAACCAGCGAGAATCCGCTGTTCACGGCGAGCCTCGGTGACGTGTCGTTCCAGGTGGAGCGGTTGCTGCATCACAAGTCCAATACGCGGCTGCAACTGCGATACGACTTCAATAAGACGGTGCTGTCGCACTTGCTGGTGCCGGACCTGGTTCTTGACCAGGACCGCAACGTGCTGCTATCCACGTTCTCGGCGTCGCTCATACATGACACGCGCGACAACCCGCTGGATGCGCACCGCGGCCTGTATTCCACCACAAGCTTCGGAATCACGCCGACGGCGCTGGGTTCGAGCGCGAACTTCACAAAGTTGTTCGGACAGCTCGCCTATTACAGGCCGGTGCATTCCGCCGTATTTGCAAACAGCATCCGTCTGGGGCTGGCGGCGCCGTTCGCGGAAAGTTTTGTGCCGACGAGCCAGTTATTCTTCTCCGGCGGTGGAACATCGCTGCGCGGTTTTCCCATTGATGAAGCGGGTCCGCAACGGCTGGTGCCCTTCTGCAATGTGCTGCAAGGGCAGTCTGGATGCGTCAACGTGACGGTCCCGGTAGGAGGCAAGCAGTTGTTCATTCTGAATTCCGAGGTCCGCTTCCCGCTGAAAATCATGAAGGCGTTGGGCGGCGTTGTCTTTTATGACGGCGGCAACGTGTATTCGGCCATCAATTTCAACAATTTCGAGAATAACTATACGAACACAGTGGGAATCGGCTTGCGCTATTCGACGCCAATAGGACCTGTGCGATTCGATCTGGGCAGGAATCTGAACCCAGTGCTGGGAATCAGTGCAACGCAGTATTACATCACGCTGGGGCAGGCATTCTAGAGGGGTAGCCATGAAGTGGAAACGGATCGTGGGATGGTCGCTGGCGGGGCTAGTTGGTCTGTTGCTGGTGGCCGCCGGTGGCGGATTTTTGTACCTGAAAAGCAATTCGTTTCGGCAATTCGCGCTCCACAAAATCGCAGCGGAGGCCGATCGGGTGACAGGAGGGCATACGCAGATCGGCGGTCTCGATTTCAGTTTGTCCACGCTGACGGCCCACCTCTACAACATTACGGTGCACGGAACCGAGGCGCCGGGTCACCCAGTACTGCTGCATGCTGACAAACTGACAGTAGGCCTGAAGATATTGTCGGCTCTTCATCGGCACGTGGTGTTGAGCGAATTGATCATTGATCGTCCGATTGTTCACTTTCAAGTGGATGCTGGCGGAAGGAACAATCTGCCGACGGCGCCTCCGGGTTCGAAGAGCGGCAGTTCGACAAGTGCGTTTGACCTGGGCGTGCGCCATGCGCAGATTTCGAACGGTGAGGTCTACTACCACGACAAGAAGATTCCGTTGGATGCCGATTTTTATGACCTTGGGGCGGAAATCAAATTTGTGACGCTCGCCAGCCGCTATGACGGAACGCTTTCGTACGACAATGGACGCGTCCGCTACGCGACATATGCGCCCCTTCCCAATAGCCTGACGCTTTCATTCAGCGCGTCTCCCGAACAGTTCAATCTGCAATCACTAGTGCTGAAGGTGGGAGCTTCGTCGGCGACGGTGCATGCGAACGTTACCAACTATTCGAATCCAGTGGCAGACGGCGATTATCGGATCCAGATTCACGCGCAGGATTTCGGGTCGATGGCGCCGGGGACGGCTCCCGCAGGCGACGTTTCGTTGCACGGCAAGCTGCACTATCAAGCGGTAGGAGACGATCCACTGCTGCGAGACGTTCAGTTGAACGGACAAATTGCGAGCGACGTTTTGGGGATGGCTGCATCGGGCCGCCGCGTGGAAGTGCGAAAGGTGCAGGGGACGTATCAGTTCGTCGGCGGAAACCTCGAGATAAAGGATCTGAGTGTGGAGGGAATGGGCGGCCTCATCACGGCGAATGCAGAGATGAAGCACCTGGACACTAGACCGGAAGGCCGAGTGCAGGCTTCGCTGCGGAACATTTCCTTGCGCGCGATTCAACAAACGGCGCGGGCCCAGATGCCGCAAGCGGCGCTGTCGGGAACGATTGGCGGCACGGTGGAAGCATCGTGGACAGGAAGTATGAGCAGTGTGCGGGCGCACTCGGATTTGTCGGTGCAGGCGCTGGCGAGCAGTCGCACAAATCGCTCCAGAAGTGAAGTTCCAGTCGATGGAGCGATTCACGTGAGCTATGACGGCACGGGCCAGACAATCGAATTGCGGAACACCAGTTTGCGAATGCCGTCGGCGACGCTCATGGCTAACGGTGTAGTGAGTGATCACTCGAGCCTGCAGGTGCAATTGACCGCGAGCGATCTGCACCAACTCACGCAGATTGCGGCGTCGTTTCTGCCTCCGGAGACGAAGACGCCGGTGGTTGCTGGCTCCGCAACGTTGAATGCCGTCGTGCAAGGATCAATAAAGAGGCCCTCGATAACCGCCCAACTGAATGCACAACGGCTCGAGGTACAAGGCAGCGAGTGGAGGAGCGTAAAGATGCAGATGCGTGCGACGCCCTCGGAATTCACCGTGCAGAACGCATCGCTGGTGAGTGCGCATCGTGGGCAAGCGACGTTCAACGCCAGCGTGACGCTGAGAAACTGGTCGTATCTGGCGCAGAATTCCATTCGAGCCAGCATCGACCTAGAACAGATGAGCTTGACGGATCTGCAACGACTCGCGAATCAGAATCTACCGATAGCAGGCGATCTTTCGGTGAAAGCATCACTCGATGGAACGGAGCTGAATCCGACAGGCTCGGGCACGGTGCGAGTAACAAACGGACGTGCCTATGGAGAGACGATTAAAAATCTCACCGCGAGTTTTAAGGCGACGAATGGATCGATTTCTTCTGCGTTGAGCTTGGCGGTCGCTGCCGGGAACGTGAATGCAAATCTCTCCTACACCCCGAAGACACGGGCGTACCAAGTAAGACTGGAAGCGCCGTCGATCGTGCTGCAGAAGTTGCAATCGCTTCAGGGAGAAGATCTGAGCGGTACGGTGACCGCAACAGTGACCGGGCAGGGAACGGTAGACGATCCGCAACTGGATGCACTCATACAACTGCCGAAGTTGCAGGTGAAGCAGAAGAACGTGTCAGCGGTGAAAGCGCAACTGCACGTGGCCCAGCACAATGCCGATCTCACTCTGGAAACAAATGTGCTCGACGCGCCGATCAAGGCGCACGCCAAGGTGGCGCTGACGGGAGACTACTACACCGATGCGGAGGTTGATACCGGAACGATTCCGCTGGGCGTGGTCGTTGCAACGTACTCTCCGAACGTGCAGGGATTCGCGGGTCAGACACAGATGCACGCCACTCTGAAAGGGCCGTTAAAGGACAAGACGAAGATGGAGGCGCACGTTTCGATACCGGTGCTAAAGGCGACGTATCAATCGCTGGAGATCGGGATCCTGAAGCCGATTCAGGCCGACTATGTGAATTCCGTGATAACGCTGCAGCCAACCGATATTCGCGGTACCGACACATCGCTGCACGTGGAAGGAAGTTTGCCCCTGGCTGGCTCGGGAACCCCGACGCTGGCTGCCCAAGGAACCGTGGACGTGAAGATACTGAAGATATTCGCACCCGATGTAGACAGTTCAGGCACGGTGGCACTGGATGTACACGCCGCTGGTTCAACGTCGAATCCGACAGTCCAAGGAAAACTGCAGTTTAATGACGTTGCGCTTTCGACGGCGGATGCTCCGATCGGCGTGGAGAAACTGAACGGCGCGCTGAACATCTCGGACAATCAAGTCGAAGTGTCGAACGTGATCGCGCAGGTTGGCGGCGGGCAAGTAACAATGGGCGGATCGATCAGTTACAAGCCGGCGGTGCAGTTCAACCTCGCACTGCAGGGGCAATCCATTCGGCTGAGATATCCAGAAGGATTGCGCACGCTATTGGACGTGAACCTTACATTCACGGGCGACACACAGGCTTCCACGGTAAACGGGAAGGTGTTGATCGACAGCCTTTCGTTCACGCCCGACTTCGATCTGGCAAGCTTTGGCGATCAGTTCAGCACGGGCGGTACGATTTCGCAGCCCGGGTTCGCGGATACGATCAAGTTAGCGATCGGCGTGCAGTCGCGCGAGAACCTGAATGCGGTCAGTTCGCAGGTGACCATTGCCGGCCGAGCCGCTCTGCAGGTCAGCGGGACCGCGGCCAATCCGGTGATCACCGGGCGCACGACGTTGAGTTCCGGCGAATTGTTCTTCCGCAATACGCGCTATCAGATTCAGAAGGGCATAATTACGTTTGACGATCCCAACGCAACCCATCCGGTGCTGAATGTGTCGGTAACGACGAGCATCGAGCAGTACAACCTAACTCTGACGATGCGTGGCCCGCTCGACAAGCTCACGACTTCGTACGTCTCGGATCCGCCATTGTCTACGGCAGACATCATCAACCTGGTGGCACGGGGAAAGACGACGCAGGAGTCGGCTGCATCGAGCCAGAGCACGGATTCGATGATCGCGTCGCAGGCTGCAAGCCAGTTGAGCAGCAGCGTACAAAAGCTGGCGGGTATTTCGAGCCTGCAGATTAATCCAACGGTCGGTGGGAACAACCAGAACCCGTCGGCTGTGGTGGCGATACAGCAGCGGGTGACGAAGAATCTCTTGTTTACATTCTCCACTGATGTAACGCAACCGGGCAGCGAGGCGGTATCGGGCGAGTATCAACTGAATAAGCGATGGTCGATCAGCATGTCGCGTGATCAGCTTGGCGGATTTTCTGTGGACGGCAAGTATCACACGCGTTTCTAGCCGAACGATCAGGCAGCATCGTCGAACCGTAGATGAACGACAGCATTGCTGGAGTAGCAGAATCGTGCGCAGGCTTTAAATTTTCGATCGCAGGAAGGGATTTCGATGCGGCGATTGCAATTTGCGGTGCGAGTTCAGTTTGAAATCGGCTGGAGAAAGGGGACGTAGCCTACTTCGCCAATTCGATGAAGACCAGTTCCGAACTATTGGGAACGTCGAGCCTCATGCTCAGGCCGCTTTGCATCAACTTTCGGCCGCTGATGGTTCGAGTGAGTCCGCTATCGTGAAAGGTGAGGCGATATTGAGCTGAAGCGTCCATTCCTTGCAGGACGAACGAGTGCTTCTTCTCTGTTTGAGTTGAGCCTCGAAAAGCGTATACGACGCCCTGCTTGCGTTGGGGATCCCAATATTCAATACCATCCCAGTGAATTCCGTCAGGCCGAGGAGAGATGTGATATAGGTTCGCGTCACGAATCAGAGAGCGCAGCCTTGTTTTATAAAGGTCGATCTCTTGCTTGGCTTCGGCATGCTGCTCGACGGACCAGGTGTTCGTATCCTGCATGATGGTGAGCCATCCCATCATCCCGCTGCGAAGCATGTAGCGAAAGTTTTCTATCCTCGGGGTTGGCCATTTCTCAACGTAAGTTTCCAGCATCGCCGATGGCAGGATGTGGCTCGTATCGTAAAATGCACGCCGGTTCGAGAGTGGATCGTACGTGTCTGTGATTGAGAAGTAGTCTCCGTGCGCGGCAGTTCCAAAGTCCACCATCCTTCCGCCGTCGTTGCAAATCTCAAATAACAGCCCTGGATGCTCCTTTCGCAGCTTCGAATAAATCTCGTAATAAGCTCGAACCGCGTGGTAACTCACATCGGTTGAATTCGAACTGTCGACGAAGTATGAGCCCCATGATTTGTATACACACTTGTTGAGCGGATCGGACGGAGCATGCGGGTGATCGGTGCGATCGCATCCGTGGGCGACGAGATAACCGTCATGCTCCAGCATGTCGAGGTGATAATCCGTGACGATGCGCTCCAGTTCGTGCTCCGCCCACTGCTTGGCCTCGGGAACCCCGATATCGATCGTCTGACCTTTGAACGGCTCCGGCTTCCAGTCGCTTGGAACATCCGTAACCATCCAATCGCGCACCTTAGGATCGCGCGCGTTCAGCGCCCCTGGTACCGTCGACAGTCCCGCTTGGGTCCAATCCAACCAGAGGCCGAACTTCATTCCATGCCTGTGAGCATCTTCGGCAACCGGCGCCAGTCCATGCGGAAACTTCTTCGCATTTGGATACCAATCGCCAACATCCCGGAACCAACCGGCATCCATGTGAAACATATCCATGCCCAGTTTTGCTGAATCGCGGATCATGCGGTCGGCGACTTCCTCGTTCACGTCCATGCCGCCTCCCCAGCTGTTATTCACGACCAGCGGATAGCTTGGGTTCTTCCAAGTCTCTGGATTGCCCAGGACCGCGCGTACCCAGCGGCGAAGAATGTTGCCGGCACCATCGGTCCCATCGTGGAATCCGCCGAGGAAAACGATCGGCGACTCAAACATCTCGCCAGGCGCAAGGCGCGTCCGGAAAGGGGGAGGGTCCGGATTGAGTCCGAATGTTGCTTTGAGCGAATCCTTTTCTCGAGAGAGCGAGATACGGGTTCGGCCACTGAACTCGATTCCTGCATACCACCCGCTGCGTGTGTCGCTCCGTTCGACGAGCGTCCAAGGAATGATTTCCCGCGGCTCCCGCTCGTCTATGTCGCCATAGGTCGAGGATGTTCCCGTCCAGTGAAATGCTTCTTCAATTGCTACATCGTGCGTGCCCGTGGCAGACGGCGTGTTTGCGCCTTTTTCCACGAAAAGCTGCTGTAGGCGAGCTTTTGGATCAATTTGCCAATCCAACGCAAGGCTGTCCTGCATCGGTATCCAAACTTCGGCCCCTTCAAGATTTTCGATTCGTATCTGATGTTCAATCGGACCGTAGCTTTCGCGGGCGCGCCACTCCCAAGTCAGCCTCAGATGAGGCGCTGCGGAGTCGTAGACGAAAACAACTTCCTGCTCGCTGACGCGGCTTGCCTCCGAATTCAGTTTCCATTTGCAGGCCGACTGCACACCAGCAAGCTCAGCGAACGGTATCAACGATTCGGACGTCCGGTTCGACCATTCAGGCTGCCCATGAAACTCAAGACTCACTACGCGAGGTGCATCGCTGGCTGCTTCGAGAGTGATCGTCGAGTCGGCAGTGTGTAATTGCGCCTTCATTTGCCCGAACGCAGCGCAGCCGAGAATAAGAGGGATCAAGAGAACAGCGCAGACTCGCGCTTCAGTTGGCGTAAGAGTGGCTTTAAGGGGATAAATGAAGTTTGCAGCGGCGGTGTGCTGTAGCCAACCGAAAGCGCTGAACATTCTTAAGATGATAAATCTTGCTGAGTCGCGGGGCGTGCTTTTCGGGGGGTTGACCGCCTGCGGAGTTGGCGGAAGGGAAGGGCCTTTACCATGCCAATATCTCTTGTCTAGGACATCGCGTTCGTTGGTATCATAATCTAAACGTTCTGGTAGCGACTTTCTTTTGCGTCTTCGTCTTGCTCTCTGGCCAGAAGGCTCCAGCCTCAGGAGGACCGCGTCAATGGGGGCGAAATCATCTTTTTCGATGCTCGCGAGACGTTATGCCTACTTGCGCTATGCGACGGCCTTACTTGTGCTCGTAGTTGCGCTCGCACTCGGCCGTGCAACCGGACCGTTCTTTGGGGGGTTTGTTTCCTTTGGTCTCACTGTCTTGGCGTTAGCCTTCGCCAGTTGGTACTGCGGAGTCGGCCCTTCTGTCATGAATGCGGTCCTGGCTCTGAGCGCCGTCAAATATTGGCTCATCCCTCCGGTTCACTCGATGCGAATGGCCGACTCAGCTTCTGCTCTTGAGCTGTTTGTGCTGGCACTGATATTTGCGGCGATCATTGCCATGGGCGAGTCGCGTCGGAGAGAGAACGACGCACTCCGGCGTGCTCAGGGAGAGCTGGCGGATTGCGTCAAGCAACGAACTGTCGAACTCGACACGGCGAATCAAGGTCTCCGCGAACTTACAGCTCGCTTGATGCAATTGCAGGATGAAGAAAGACGGCGCATCGCGCGCGAACTGCACGACAGCGTGGGGCAAACTCTGGCTGCTCTCACCATGAATCTCACGACGGTCAGCGCCGATATTGAGAGGCTTGGCCAAACCGCAAAGACCGTGAGCGACAGCTTGGCGCTGGCGAGGGAAATGCACAAGGAAGTTCGCACCGTTTCCTATTTGCTCCATCCTCCACTTCTCGACGAAGCGGGATTGGCTTCCGCGCTGCGATGGTACGTCGAAGGATTCGCAGAGCGCAGCAAAATACGGGTCCAACTGGAGATCTCAGAAGACTTCGGCCGGCTTCCTCAAGACACGGAGACTGCCCTGTTTCGAACCGTGCAGGAGTGCCTCACGAATATTCATCGTCATTCGGGAAGCGAGGTAGCTAGTATTCGGCTGATACGGACTGCGGATGAGATTCACCTGAAGGTAGAGGATCGGGGAGCAGGAATCCCGCACGAAAAGCTTGAGGAAGTGGCTTCAGACGGAAGCCCCGGCGTTGGTATCAGGGGCATGCGGGAAAGAATGCGCCAGCTCGGCGGGTCTTTGACAGTCCAATCGGACGCAAGCGGGACAAGCGTTGAAGCGTGTTTGCCGGTGAATGAGTCTGCGGTCGCCGCTGCCTCCGAAATCGCAGCGTAAAGCGCCTCTGCGGGACGATGAGAACCGTCCTGCGTGTTTGTCTCAACGAGAGCCTCGAAGTAGGAATCCCCTCCTTCGCCCCGGCAATTCTTTTGTCCCGCACACCCGCTCCGGCGATCCTTGCGCTATCATCGCCTTTCTAAAATAAAATCTTCAGCCTAGTCCGCTGAAATAGAGGAACACTCAATGGCTTCGACGCTCGCTCCCAGACTTCAGTCTATAGCCGCTTTCATCCTGACTGTTATGGCAGTCGCTGCCCCAACAGTATCGGCACAGAAAATCGAGTTGTCAGTCGACGCATCGAAGGCGGGCGCGAAGATCGACCGCAACATCTTCGGCCAGTTCGCCGAACATTTAGGCCATGGCATTTATGAAGGCATCTGGGTAGGTCCGGATTCCACGATCCCGAATACTCGCGGCATCCGCAACGACGTCGTCGCTGCGTTGAAAGCGCTCAAGGTGCCGAACGTTCGCTGGCCCGGCGGCTGCTTTGCCGACGAATACCATTGGCGCCACGGCATTGGACCTCAGCGCGCGGTGACGCTCAATCCGAATTGGGGCGGTGTCATCGAGCCGAATACTTTCGGAACGCATGAGTTTATGGATTTCCTCGACCAGATCGGCGCCGAGGCTTACGTCTCGGTCAATGTAGGCTCCGGAACTCCGCGCGAAGCGGCCGAGTGGCTCGCGTACATGACTACCGCGCAGCCGACTACGCTCGAAAAAGAGCGCGCCGCCGATGGTCATCCCGCTCCGTACAAAGTTCCTCTCCTCGGGATCGGAAACGAAAGCTGGGACTGCGGCGGAAATATGACGCCTGAGTACTATCTGAGTCAACTCAAGATTTACAGCCACTTCGTCCGGAACTTCAATCCGGCGCAGCAGGGAAAAGACCAGATGCTGAAGATCGCCGTCGGACCAGGCGGCGACGGGCCGCGCTGGACCGATTGGACGGAAACCATCATGAAGGCTTACCAGCAGCACACATGGAGCTGGGACATCAACGGCCTTTCGATGCACAACTACACGGTGATCAAATTTCCGCCCACGTATGCGTCAGTGGGCTTCGGGGAATCCGAGTACACCCAGATTCTCAAATCCACGTTGGATATGGACAGCCTGATTCGCAAATATTCCGCGATCATGGATAAGTACGATCCCGACAAGAAGGTCGGCCTCTTCGTGGACGAATGGGGAGGATGGTACGCTCCGTTGCCCGGCAGTAATCCGGGCTTCTTGGTTCAGCAGAACAGCGTGCGCGATGCGATTCTTGCGGCACTGAATCTGAACATCTTCGCCCGCCACGCCGACCGCGTACGGGGAGCCAACATCGCGCAGATGATCAATGTGCTGCAGGCAATGATCATCACCGACAAAGAAAAGATGGTGCTCACCCCGACCTATTACGTCTTCAAAATGTATGTGCCTTTCCAGGGCGCAACCTTTGTGCCAGTCACATTCGATGCCGGGACCTACACGCATGACAACATCACGTTGCCGCGCGTGGATGCCATCGCCGCGAAAGATGTGAAGGGCAAGTTGTGGCTTGAAGTCACAAATCTCGATCCCAACCAGTCCGTCGAGATCGAAGCAAGCCTCGCCGGAGTCACAGCCAAGTCGGCATCCGGAGAGACGCTGACGGCACCCAAGGTCGACAGCGTCAACACCTTCGATGCGCCGAACACCGTAGTGCCGAAGCCCGCTTCAGTCAAGGTTCAAGGCGGGAAGTTAACTCTGAAGTTGGAACCCAAATCTGTGACCGTGCTTTCTGTGGAGCAATAGCGCACCTTCGCTTTCAAGTCCGCCGAAAGCCGCCGCGAAACGAGCTTCTTGACGTTCCTCTCGTCAAGGCGTTAGAAACCTTCATCACCACCGGCGCTATCAGGCGCGGCAGTTCGTGTATTCGACTGGAACTTCTGTGGAGCGGCGAGTTGACAGAGAACGGCGCAGCGAAAGGGAACTCAACTGCTACTTCCAGTTTGTTCCGGCCGCTTCGAATAACTATCTTTCGAAATCTCCTGCTCGCGGACGTCGTTTCAGACGCAGGCGCCTTCATGCAGAACGTCGGCGCTGCCTGGCTGATGGTCTCACTTGGCGCCGGGCCGATCTATGTCGCGCTCACGCAGACGGCCGCTTCGTTGCCATACTTTCTGCTGGCCCTCCCCGCAGGCTCCGCTGGCGATATCGTTGACCGCCGCAAGCTGATTCTCTTTACCGAGTCGTGGATGATGGGCGTCGCATTGATTCTTGCGATCCTCACCATCTCTGGACTGATGTCGCCATGGATTCTTCTGGTGCTCACGTTTGCCCTCTCAGCCGGAGATGCGTTCGAAACGCCCGCCTGGCGCGCAATCCTGCCGGAACTGGTGCCGAAGGAGGATCTTGCCACCGCTTCCGCCCTGAATGGGATCGAATTCAATCTCGCGCGAGCGGTCGGGCCGGCTCTCGCCGGCATCATCATCTCTGCCGCCGGAGTAGCCACTGCCTTTTTCGCAAATTTCGTATCGTTCCTGGGTGTCATTGCCGTGGTTGCCCGGTGGAAAAGACCGGTGCGCAAAAGGAGCGCGCCGCCAGAGTCTTTTTCAGGAGCGACTGTCGCTTCGATTCGCTATGTGCGCCACTCGCCCGCAATCCTGACGGTATTACTTCGAACTGGCGTGGCAATGTTTTTCTCCAGCGCACTCTTCGCGTTGCTCCCAACGGTTTCGCGAAGTGTGAATGAACACGCCAGCGGCTACGGACTGTTGCTCGGATGTTTTGGAGGCGGCGCAATCATCGGTGCCCTCGTCATGCAACCAGCCCGCGGCAGGTGGTCGACAGATCGTATCGTGTCGACGGGTGTGGTCAGTCTGGGCTTGGTGATTGTGGCGATGAGTGCGTTACACAGCTTAGGCACTCTTGCCGTGGTGCTATTGATCGGTGGAGCGGCGTGGGTCATCTTCATTTCCCTTATCAACGCGCTCGTGCAAAACCTTGCACCCGACTGGGTTCGAGCCCGAGTCCTCGCCATCTTCATACTCGTTTATCAGGGAACTTATGCCCTCGGGACCGCAGTTTGGGGCGCGGTCGCGCAGCGATCGGGCGTTCGTACAGCGCTCATATGCGCGGGAATTGGCACGGTTACCTCCGCGGCGCTCGCCCTTTTCGTGCGACTCCCGAGTTCGAGCGTGGACCTCACTCCTTGGAATCACTGGCGCATGCCCGTCGTCGTCAAAGATCTTCAGGATGACGTCGAAGATGGTCCGGTTCTGGTTACGATCGAATACGTCGTCATTTCGAACCGTTCGTCAGAGTTCGTTGAGGCGATGCAAGAATATGGCCGCATGCGGCGTCGCGATGGCGCTTATTGGTGGGGAGTTTTCCGTGACACTGAAGTCGTAGATCGTTACTTAGAGACCTTCCTGGTCAATTCGTGGGCGGAACATCTGCGTCAGCACGAGCGGCAAACACAAGCGGACCGTGCAATGGAAGAACGGATTTTCAGTTGTCTCGCCGGACCGCCGGTCGTGCGTCATTTGATCTATGCCTCCTCGACCGAAACGTAGTGCCGACGAAGATGCTCTTGCGTGGCTTGCCTCCGCGCTGGTCGATGTAAACAGCGGGAGCGGTACAGCGTTCGCCATTGCCGCGTATCCCGCCGGCGACGGGTGAAGATGGTCGCCGAAATCGAAGGCAGGCAACAGTCGCTCCGGATGCTGCGGATCTCGCATAACTTTGTCGAAGTCAATTACTCCATCGAAATGGCCGGGCGCCCGGATCCATTCATTCACAGCCTGCCGATCCGCGTCCGTCGATGGGCCCGGATGATAGTAGTTCGATCCAACAAAAGGCATGATCGTCGCGCCAATGACTTTGATGTCATGAGTGTGAGCGCGAGTGATCATCTGCTCGTACGTTGCGAACATTCGTTTGACGAGCGCATCGTGTTCGCTTCGAGATACGTCCCCGTCGCGAGTCAGCATGCCAATGTCGTTGATTCCTTCCAGGACGATCACGTAACGAGCGCCCGGTTGCGCGATCACATCTTCATCAAAGCGCGATAACGCATTCGGCCCCAGCCCATCGGTCAGCAGTCGGTTTCCCCCAATTCCTTCATTGAGAATTGCGAGATCGCGCGTACGGGCCGGGGCTTGCAGGCGCTGGGCAAGAACATCGGTCCATCGATCATTGCCGTTGGTAGTCGCTCCATGTCCATCGGTGATCGAATCGCCGAGGACAACAATCGCGATCGCATTCGCTGTGGCCGCAACGTCGATTCCAGCGATGAAATACCAATGGTCGACTCTCTTGGCCTCGGGAAGATCAAGAGAAGAAACAGAATCCCCGTGGACGATGTAGGACGTGGCTCGCGAGCCCGGGTGCCCAGTCTGATCAGCTGGGACCAAATCGATGTGCAGCGTAATCACCACGTTGGAGAGAGAGTTTGCTGCGAACGGGATCGGATCTGAAATATAGTCGGCATGCGCAGGAATCGTGACCTCGGGCGAGCCGGAAAACGTGAGGGTCTTGTCGCTCCCAGGAACTATCTTCGCGGCAGAGGCAGACAACGGTTTCGCGACGTGCGCCGCCGTCACGTGGAGTGGCAAGCTTCCAAAGCGATTCGAAAGACGTACGCGAATTTCGCTTCCGCCGAGAGATAAGTGCACGACTTGCCGGAGCGTAGAGTCGTGCAGATCTTCGAGACTTAGCGCATTGCCCGGCTCGACGAGTTGTTGAGACGCCGCCCACGATCCGACCCACCGCGTGGCGGTCGAGCCAGCATTCGCCACATAAATAGTTCCTGCAATCAGAAATACAGCGGCCGTCGCGAGTATTGTGCCCAGGGACAGCGCGCGCAAACGTCGAGCCATCAACCATATTCTCCCCACGACGCCGCAACCACTCGCGAAGAACAAGCGCATTCGCATCACGCCCCCAATGGAGCCTAACGCCCCGACTCCGCTCTGGTGGAGTACAGCCGCACTCGATAGATATGGAATCCTCCGCTTGGGAAGATTACCGTAACAGAGATGCTCGCAGCACAATTTCAACCTTGCCAAGGGCTGAATTACAATCAGCTTCGTGCCCGTTCTGCACAACCTGCGCGTCACCCTCGAGATGATCAAGTGGGAGCACTCCATCTTCGCGCTCCCGTTTGCACTCTGCGGCGCCATGCTCGCAGCAGGAGGACTTCCAACCGCGCACCAACTTGTTTGGATCGTCGTGGCCATGGTTGCTGCGCGCTCGGCTGCGATGGCCTTTAATCGCCTTGCGGACGCCTCCATTGACGCCGCCAACCCGCGCACCAGCACGCGCGCATTGCCCGCAGGCCATCTCACACCCGCATTTGTTGTGACTTTCATCGTTGTCTCCTGCGCCATCTTCGTCGTCGCCGCAGCACAACTGAATCGGCTCGCCCTGTGGCTTTCTCCCGTGGCCTTGGCAGTGTTGCTGCTGTACTCCTATACCAAGCGCTTCACCCGTTGGTCGCACCTCGTGCTGGGATTTGCACTCGGCATCGCGCCCTCGGCTGCGTGGATCGCCGTTCGTGGTTCACTTGATCCGCGGATACTCCTGCTGACTGCCGCTGTGACGTTCTGGGTCGGCGGCTTCGATGTTCTCTATGCTTGCCAGGACCTCGACTTCGACCGCCAGACCGGTCTTCATTCCATCCCGGGGCATCTGGGCATTCTCCGCGCCCTGTGGGTGGCTCGCGCCTTCCACGCCATCATGCTGGCATTATTGATCGCCTTGCTGTGGTCTTTCGGTCTGGGCAAACTCGCGATCGTAGGAGTCGCTGTTGTGGCGGCCCTCCTCGCCTACGAACATTCACTGGTCTCGCCTGATGACCTCAGCAAACTCAATGCCGCCTTCTTCACCATGAACGGCGTGATCTCGGTGCTGTTCTTCGTTTTCGTGGCTGGCGATTTACTCTTGCGGAAATAGCCGTGTGGGGATCGCAGCCCTCCTGTCCGTCGCGCAAACTCGGCAGCTCGTTCCTCCCGATGAGACGTTGCACCCTTACCCCGTCGCTATGTCTCGTGTCATAATCCCTGTCGCGGTTGGAGGATTGTCATGTTTCGGACGATTTGCACTTCATTCCTTCTCTCAGCGCTCTCTCTCGCTCAACAGTCGGCTGCTCCGAAGGCGCTGGAACCGGGCAGCACGGCCGCGCTGGTGGAGCAAGGAGACGCATTGCTTGGCCAGGGAAAGCACGACGAGGCGCTCGCGCTCTACAACCAGGCGCTCGACAAGTCCCCCGAGTCATATCAGGCGCAGTTGGGGGCAGGAGTCGCTCTGGACTTGAAGGCCAACTATTCCGATGCCCGCGAGCATCTCGAGAAGGCCATTGAATTCGCTCCTGCAAGTTCCAAGCAACAGGCCTTGCGAGCGCTCGCAATCTCGTATGCCTTCGAGGGCAACGCCTACAAGGCCTCCGAATCTGAAATGCTGGTGTTCAACACTCGCCTCGCGAAGAATGATTCAATCGGCGCGGCAGAGACTTGCGACGAACTCGCCCGCATCTATCTCGAATCGGGCGATCTCGATCACGCCTACAAGTGGTACAAGATGGGATACGAAACAGCCACCCGCAAGCCCGGCCTGACCGATGACGACAAGAATCTGTGGCTCTTCCGCTGGGAAAACGCGCAGGCCCGGATTGCTGCCCGCCGCGGTAACGCCGCCGAAGCACAGCAGCATGTCGCCGCCGCCAAGGTCGCACTCGACAAAATCAAAGAGCCGGGCCAGGGATGGTTTTACTTTTATCTGACCGGATATGTTGCGCTGTACAGCGGAGACTACAAGACCGCGATCACGGAACTGCAGAAGGCCAACCAGCAGGATCCTTTTATTCTCTCTCTGCTCGCGCAGGCGTATGAGAAATCCGGTGACCCGGTTCAGGCCAAAGCTTATTACCAGAAGGTACTCGCCACTCCTGGCCACACCCCCACGATTGCCTTCTCCCGGCCCCTGGCCATGAAGAAACTGGGCGGCGGATCGTAAGCACAAGCGAACTTTCCGACCTAGGGCGGGATTACCCTTGTAACCCGCCCTAGTCCAACCGGGTTGCCTTGGTTTTCCGCACTCCCCTAGCCTCTTAAAGGCGGGACCCGTGCGTTCGAATTGCCTCACGGCACTGCGTGCTTCTCGCCGCCGATCGTGCGCATGGAAACAACTTGAACCCAGCGACCTCGCAACGCGATTCCGTCGTTGCACATGACCTGGGTGCTGCTGGTGTGGTGGAATTCGCGAGGCCTCGCGCGCTGGCTGCGGGCGATTGCCCTAATCTTCGTGATCCTGACGGTAATGGCCCTCGGCACCGGCGAACATTACTTCATCGATCTCGTCGTGGCCTTTCCCTTCTCGATGATGGTGCAAGCGCTTTGCTCATACGCTTTGCCATTCCGCAGCGGCGAGCATCGCACCACGTTTTTGCTCGGTACGTTCGTGACGCTAATCTGGCTGGTATTGCTCAGCTTCAGCACGGCCATTTTCTGGAGGTCGCCCATCGTTCCATGGTCCATGATCGTGGCGACGGTCACGCCTTCCGTGGTCCTCTGGAACCGGCTGCTTCGTGCCGGCATGCACGATAAACCGGTCCAGGCAAAAGCCGCTGCCGCCAGCGCAACCGCAACCGCATGGGAAGACAGCTGCGCCGACAGCAGCATTCCTGCGTTTCCTACTGATCTACCCGCAGAAGCATCAACGTCCCGCTCTCCAATTTCACATTGTTCTTGTCCGAACTCACGACGGATCCCTGCGCTCCATTCGGCCCGGAAGAAAGCGTCATGTTCGAAATGCCCACCACGCCCTGCGTGTGCGTGGTAATCGGAGGGTTGGCCTTCGCGTTCGTCTGCGGCTCGTTTGGCGTGCCGCCCGTCGCGGAAGGCTGAGCAGTCGGCGGCGTAGGCTCATTCATGCCCGACCTCTGCGCACTGCCGCCGCCCATTCCGCCGGAAGGGGCCGAGGATGGCGCCGCCGACGGTGTCGAATAGGGCTGTTCAGTTCCCGAGGAAGGATTCGCACTATTGTTCTGCTCGCCAATGATTGCCTGAATCGACATCGGCATTTGCATCTCGCCACTCTTCGTTTCGGTGCGGTCGAATTCGATGCCTACCTGCGACTCTTTCTGTTCCTTGTTGCGTGCCTGCGCTTCCGTCACATGGCCCACGACTTTTGCATCCTTGGGAACAAGTATCTCGCCGGTGGTCGTCTTCATGTCCTGGGTAACTTTTGCGATGACTTCGTCGCCGGTCTTCACCTTCTTGGCGTCGACGGTTTTCGTGAGTTGCACCGGAATAACGCTGCCAGGGGCAATTTTGGCTACATGCGTTGGTTGCGTGGAGGGCGCAGCCGCCTGCGTCTGAGGCGCTGCGGTATTCGGATTTGTTGACGATGGCGTTGTGTTCTGTGCTAGAGCTCCGCCGCAGCACAATGCCGTCACGATCGCCGCAGAGGTAAGAATGTTCTTCATGAATCTATCTCCTTTCATCTCAGGGAGTAAGGGCGCGCAACCGTTCTATAAATAGATGCACTTTCCGTCGGGACAGTAGGCGACGATTTGTTCCGACCAACCGCCTGGACCAGACTGGCATCGGAACAACATGCAGAATCGAGCCTTTCGTCTTGCCTTGCTAATCCTCGCGATCGCCGGTTGGATGGCCTGTTCCCCGAACCAAAGCCCCGACCAGTTACGGGAAAAGACTGCGGAGGCCACGTCCACTCTCAAGAGGGATACGAAAGCTGTCGCTGAAGGAGTAAAAGAGGGTCTCACTAGCAACAGCAAGAAATCCTTAGACCTGAACAAAGCCTCGAAGGACGAATTGTCCACCTTGCCGGGCATCACCCATGCAAAGGCCGACCGAATCATTGCGGAGCGTCCCTACGCTTCCGCCCATCAACTTGTGACGCGGCATGTGCTGTCGGAAGACGAATACGGGCAGGTTCAGGATCGCGTGACTGTTACTCATTAGCGTCAGTCGTTCATGTCCATCGTCAGCCCAGTTCCTAATGGCAGACGCTGGAATCCTGCGATATCATCAAAGGGATGACCGCCACAAGGCCAGTCCATGCCTTTCAGACCGACGACCGTCGGCTGCAGCCCATTCACGAGAAACTTCTTGTCGGTGAGCGCCTTAACGCCGACGACGCGCTTGCCCTATATCGCACCGGCGACATTCTCGCCGTAGGATGGATGGCCAACTCCGTGCGCGAGCGCATGCATGGCGACAAGACATATTTCAACGTCAATCGCCACATCAATCCCACGAATGTTTGTGTCGCCGCTTGCCGTCTCTGTGCCTTTGGCCGCAAGAAGGACACGCCCGGCGCCTACACCATGGCGCTCGAAGAAGCATTCGAGACTGCCGCTTCCGGATACACCGAGGCGGTTACCGAATTCCACATTGTCGGCGGACTGCATCCCGACCTCCCGTTTCAGTATTTCCTCGATCTGTGCTCCGGCCTGAAGCAGCGTTTTCCGCAAGTACATCTCAAGGCCTTCACCATGGTTGAGGTGGCGTACCTGGCGAAGCGTGCGAAGCTCTCGATTCGCGAAACACTGGAGCAACTGAAAGCTTCAGGCGTGGATTCGCTGCCCGGCGGCGGCGCCGAGATTTTTGCGGATCGCGTGCGCCATATCATCTGCGACCACAAGATAGATGGCGACCAGTGGCTTGAAACCGCGAAACTCGCGCACCAGATCGGATTGAAATCGAACGCGACCATGCTCTACGGCCACGTCGAGAACGATGAAGACCGCGTCGACCATCTGCTGAAACTTCGCGCTCTGCAGGACGAAACCGGAGGCTTCCAGACTTTCATTCCGCTGGCTTTCCATCCTGACAACACGCCGCTGCAGCATTTGCCAAAAACCACGGGCATGCTCGACATGAAGCAGATTGCCGTCGGCCGCCTGGTGCTCGACAACTTCCCGCACATCAAGTCGTACTGGCAGATGGTAAGCGCCAAGATGGCGCAAATTTCCCTGCGCTTCGGCGCCGACGACATGGACGGCACAGTGATCGAGGAAAAGATCTACCACGACGCCGGCGCGACCACTCCGCAAGGCATGCGTCGCGAAGAGTTGGAGCGCCTGATCCGCGCCGCCGGCCGTGAACCGATCGAGCGCGACACACTCTACCGGCCCGTTACGCGCACCGAAACCTCGGTGACGGTGGCAGTTTAATCCGCGCCACTTCCAGAGCGCGGCTTAGCGGGACTCGGGTTGGTGATCTTCCGTCGTCAACTTGTGCAGTTCCTCCGTCGATGTGTTCAGAGAGATTTCGCAGCACGGCAACTTCTGCTTCGATTCCTGCATGCAGTGCTGGGTCAACATCAGGAGCAAAGAAAGGAGAGTGATTCGAAGGCAGATGAACTCCGGACGCTTTTGCCTGTGCGTATTTTTCAGGATCAGCTCCACCCAGGCTGAAATAGAATCCGGGAACTCCCTGTTCGACGAAGTACGAGAAATCTTCCGACGGCGCGATCGGTCCTTCGATCACGACATTCTTCTTGCCCAGAGCTGCTTCCAGCGGCACGCGCATTCGCTCGGCGAGTGCCGGGTCGTTATATACGGCATCTGTGCCTTCGTAGTGCTCTACAAGAGGCTCGCGCGGGGCGCCTGCCGCGGCGGCTTCCGCGTTCGCGATCCGCGTGAGCGCGGCCAGAATTTGTTTGCGCACTTCTTGCTTGTACGTTCGCACCGTCAAACCCATCTCCGCATGGTCGGGGATGATGTTGTTCTTCGTTCCAGCTTGAACATAGCCCACCGTGACCACTCCCATTTCGCCTGGTTTGACTTCGCGCGACACGATTGTCTGTAGTGTCAGAATCGTTCGCGCAGCGATCACGATGGGATCGACCGTGGTCTGCGGTGCCGCGCCATGTCCACCCTTGCCATAAATCGTGATGCGGATCGAATCCGAGTTCGTGTTGTAGATGCCCGGCGTAATCGAAGCCATGCCGGCTGGCAGTTCGTTGCCGACGTGCAACGCTACGGCGACGTCCGGCTTGGGAAAGCGCGTGAACAGGCCATCGCGGATCATCCCCTCGGCGCCGCCAATCGTCTCTTCGGCAGGCTGGCCAATCAGCATGAGCGTTCCCTGCCAGGTATTCTTGCTGCGCGCCATGATCTCCGCGGTCCCGAGGATCGCCGCCATGTGCAGGTCGTGTCCGCAGGCGTGCATCACACCAACGTCGCGTCCCGAGTCGTCTTTCGCACGCACTTTGCTTGCATAAGGCAGCCCGGTCTTTTCTTCCACCGGCAGCGCGTCCAGTTCGGTGCGCAACATGATGGTGGGGCCAGAGCCATTCCTGAGAATCGCTACAACTCCGGTGCCACCGACATGTTCCGTGACGTCGTAGCCGGCGGCACGCAAGTGGGCCGCGAGCTTCTCTGCGGTTTTCGTCTCATGAGTCGAGAGTTCCGGGTTCTGGTGAATGTCGAGGTAAAGCGCATGTGCGTCCGGATAGACGCTATCGACTTCCTTCGAAGTCGGAGCCTGCGCCAAGGCAACGTTCGTGAGCAATGCGAGAAAAAATAATTGGGCCAATTTCATGGCCGGATCATACAACACGTTCCCCTTTCGACGCCTGCAAACGGCGATCTCTCCGAGAAGATTTTTCTTTGCAACCAATTCCGGAATTGGCGCTTTTATCTTTTTCCACGCCGCCCCCGATTCCCCTCTTGCGTCTTTTCTGCCGGGTGTACAATTCGGCTTAGATGGTCAGGTAAGACAGCACTTGGTTGCGCGACTTCGTAATGCAAGGCCGAGGCGCTCATGAATGTCCACGTCAGTTACCGTCTTCATAAAATTCCCGCTGTCGAAAAAGACATCCAGCATCAGATCGAAAAACTGCAAAAGCGCCTGCAGGTATTTCGCCCCGAACTCGTCCACCTCAAGGGAGTCGTGGAAGAGACTTCGCCGCACGAAACCACCAGTGTTTCCCTCAACTTACGCCTGCCCTCCGGCCAGATGGCAGTGCAGCTTTCCGCGCCGACCGCCTCCGCCGCTGTGAAAGGCGCTTTTGAAGACCTCCTGCAGCAGGTCACCAAGCACAAGGAGTTGCTCCGCTCGTCGCACAAGTGGCAGCGGGGACGTCGCGGGGACAGCGCGCGTCCCGGGAGCAAAGTGCGTGAGGTGCCCTTCGAGCAAACGATTGCGGCCGTTTTTCCTCCGACCATTTCCGCGGACGACGTCCGCTCGTACGTGAACATCAATCTGCCGCGCCTCGAACGCTTTGTTGAGCGCGAAATCTATTTCCGCGAAGCACAGGGAGGCATCCCGGCTGACACGCTGACCAAAGAAGAAGTCATCGATGAAACCATCGCCGCTGCCTTAGTCGACAGCCAGGAGAAGCCCGAACGGTTGGCGCTCGAGCCTTGGCTCTATCGCTTAGCCCTGCGCGCTCTTGACGATCTTTGTCAGAGCGACGAAAGCAACAGCAACGCGGTTCCTCTGGAAGAATCCGCGCGCCGCCCGAACGTCAAGGGCAGCGACGAATCGGAACTGCAATTCCATCAGCCGGATGAATCCATGACCGGCGCCACCATAATTCCAGACTCCCGCGTGGCTACCCCGGAGCAAATCCTCGCATCTGATGAAATGTTACGGTTGATCGCGTCCGCCCTGCGCGATCTGGGCTCTGGCCCGCGCGAAGCCTTTATTCTTCATGCCATCGAAGGCTTTAGCGTCGACGAAATCGCGGCGATTACCGGCCATCCGGCCGACCGCGTGCTCGCCTTCATCTCCGCCGCGCGCGATCACCTCCGCAAGGCTCCGGGCCTGGTTCGAGAATTTCAGGGCCGGCTTGCGCCGACCGACGCCGCTTAAGACCAATTTCAATTTCTGGGGGGATCATCCATGACTATTACTCGCGATCAAATCCGAGAGCTGGCTGAATTCCAGGATGCAAAGTCGTCGGCTGTCACTTTTTATTTCCAGCCTTCCACGCCTCGCAACAAGGCGCACAAGGAAGACACGATTCTCATCAAAGACTTGGCGCGCGAAGCCCTTCGGCGCGTGGAGAACAAAGACAAAGAACCGCAGAATGGGGAAGGGAAGACCAAGAAAGACGGCGTTCGCGCTGATCTCGACCGCGTGCAACGCCTGTCCGGAGAACTGCGCAGCAATGGCACACATGCCAAAGCTGTTTTCGCCTGTGCCGCTCAGAACATTTGGCAGGAATACGATTTGCCCACAAGCCTGCCCGGCACGCAACTTTTTGTGGATTCTTACTTTCACCTCAAGCCTCTGGCCCACCTGCTAGGCGCGTTCCCGCAGTTGGGAGTCGTGTTGGTCGATCGTCAACGCGCTCGCTTCTTCGACCTCCGCCTCGGAGAACTGACCGAGCGAGAAGGATTGTTCCAATCTCTGTCCCGCAAGGGTCGCAGCGACGGCTATGCCGGATACGACGGTGGTCATGCCCAGCGACGGGTCAACGACGAAGCTCGCCACCACTTCAAAGCTGTTGCCGAGACCCTCAAGCAGTCTCTGGAAAAAGGGATCTTCGCGAAATGGATTCTCGGTTGTCAGGACATTCATCGTTCGCAACTCGAACCGCAATTGCACGCTTACGTGAATCACGCGCTGCTCGGCCGCTTCCAGGCGGATGTGGCGCACATCACTCGCGACGAGATTCGCTCTCACGCCCAGCAGATTCTGGAGCAGTGGCAAAGCGAGCGCCGTCACGAAGTTGTCGGGCAGGTCTTAAGCCAGGCGCGCAGCAACGCGCGCGGCGTTACCGGCCTTCGCCGCGTCCTCCGGGCGCTGGAATTAGGAGAGGTGCAAACTCTCCTGTTGGGAGAAACGTTGCAGGCGCACGCCGTCGAGTGTTCCGGATGCGGCCACCTCGATGCCCATCTCGTCAACTTCTGTCCGGTGTGCGGCCGTGCTACACAGGAGGTTGTCGATGTGGGCGAGGCAATCTTGCCTTGGGTGATTCGCCGCGACATCGAAATGTTTTACGTCAAAGACGACCCGGAGTTCGACAAGGTCGGCAACATCGCGGCGCTCTTGCGCTTTCGATCTGGAAACGTACAGCCGATCAGCACAGGAGCCGCGGATCGACTGGCGCGCGCCGGAGCTGTCTATCCTGGCCGCCTGCGAAGATTCGCCAGTCGTTGATTGGTCATAGGGGTGGAGAGATGGCTCAGGCTCGCGGTGCATGCCGATCGAGCTTCTCGGCTGCATCATGATGTGGCGCACGTCGCCGAAGGAGCTCGGCCGATCTTCTCTTTGGCGGTCATAGAGCCGCCAGGCTGGCGCCCGAGCCAGGGCACATCTCCGAAGACAATCGCACCGCGTCCGGCGCGAATTCAACGCCAGGTCGTCGGCGTGAATCCTCAGCGCGCGTCGTGATATGCTTCCGCCTTCGCCCGCAAACTACTCCACCCTCTCAGTGGAAACGATCTCGCTGCAAGCGGCTTGCGATTTTTCGTCGGAAGACCTTTTGAAACAGGATCTTCCGAATAAGAGGACATGAACAGTCTCAAGGAGACTTCATTGACATACTCTCGCCGTGATTTCGTAAAAACATCGGTACTCGGAGCCGTCGCCGCTGGAGTGGGAACGCATGCGCTGACACCCAAAGCCCTCGCCGAACGCGGCCAGCAGGGCCACGCGTCAGAAGCGGATGCTCCCAAGCGTCCGATCCTCATCTGCGCCCACAACGGTTACCCCTACGTCGAGGCCGCCTATGCCTTCCTGAAGAGCGGCGGCGACACCCTCGATGCCGCCATTCGTGTGGTCAAGGGCCCCGAGGACGATCCTAAAGATGACTCGGTCGGATTCGGTGGTTTGCCGAACGAGGAAGGCATAGTTGAACTCGACTCCTGCTGCATGCACGGCCCCACACGGCGCGCTGGTTCGGTAGGCGCCGTCCGCAACATCAAGAATGTCTCAATGGTTGCGAAGGCCGTCATGGAGCACACAGGACACGTCATGCTGGTCGGAGAAGGGGCGGAGCGCTTCGCCGTCGACATGGGCTTTCCTCGCGAGAACCTCCTGACCGAGCGTTCGCGCAAGATCTGGATGTTATGGAAGGAGACCAATTCCGATCGCGACTGGTGGGGGCCAGGCATGGCCGATCCACATTGGCGTCCTCCAATCTCAGATTCCCAGCCGCAAGCCGGCATTTGGCAAGACCGTATCGAGAAGTTGAAGAAACGTGCTGCTGATCTCGGCATTGAGCCCGAGTATCAACTTGCCGCGGTGCGTCGTGTTCTCTTCCCGCCCTCGGGCACGATTCATTGTTCAGCGCTGAACGAGAAAGGCGAGATGTCGGGCATCACGACAACCAGCGGTCTTGCGTTCAAACTGCCTGGCCGTGTGGGTGATTCACCGATTATCGGCGCTGGCTGCTATACCGACCAGGATGTGGGTTCCGCCGGTGCGACTGGCGCCGGAGAAGAGAACATCAAAGTCGCTGGGGCGCATACCATCGTCGAGAACATGCGCCACGGCATGTCTCCACATGAGGCGGGCATTGATGCGCTCAAACGCATCGTGCGCAACTACAACGGTGACATGACCAAGCTTCACTACATGGACATGACGTTTTACATCCTGCGGAAAGACGGTGCCTATGCCGGTGTTTGCCTGTGGGAAGGATATTCCCCCGGCAATCCGCACACGTTCGCGGTACACGACGGAACTCTGCGCTCCGAAGTTGCAACTCCTCTACTCAAGGGATTCTCACAAGACTGGCCGCCGATGCCCGTCGTGCCGGAGGAGTTGAAGAAGGATTCGGAGTACCTGAAGTAGTAGTGCCGTAGCGCCGCGACCCTGGCGGCTGTCCGGCGGGCGTCTCGCCCGCCGCGCCTGGGAAAGCCGAACGACCGACGACTAAGGACCGACAACGAACGACCGGGAAAGGCCCTCCGTCCTGGCTAGAACCTCACCTTCACATCCGGACTCTTCTCCAGGTGAATGCTTTCCACGAACCGTACCTTGCCGGTGCGCATCGTCATAATCACCGACGACGTCCGCGTGCCTTCACCGAAAAATCTCACACCCTTCAGCAGCGCGCCGTCAGTGACGCCGGTCGCTGCGAAGATCAATTGCTTGCCGGGAGCGAGATCTTCCGCTTCGTAAATTCTGTTCTTGTCCTTGATGCCCATCTGTGCGAGGCGTTCTTCCTGCTCGGGTTTCACCACCAGCCGGCCCAGCATATATCCATTCAGGCAGCGGATCGCGGCCGCCGTAATCACGCCCTCCGGTGCGCCTCCCGAACCCATCACCACATGCACACCGGTGCCGATGACCGCAGCCGCGATCCCAGCTGAGAGATCGCCATCGCCGATCAGCTTGATCCGCGCTCCGGCCGCGCGAATGTCGGCAATCAGTTTTTCGTGACGCGGACGGTCCAACACGATCACCACCAGGTCCTCCACGTCGCGATCCAGTCGCCGGGCAATGTTCTTCAAATTGTGCGAGACCGGAGCGTCCAGATAAACCGCATCTTTGCAGGACGGGCCGACGACGATCTTTTCCATGTAGCAGTCGGGAGCATTGAGCAGTCCCCCGCGCTCCGACGCCGCAAGTACGGTGATCGATCCCGGTGCGCCCGTGGCGCAGAGATTGGTGCCTTCCAGCGGATCGACCGCGATATCCACTTCCGGAACCTCTGTGCCGTCGGGAAACTCCGCGCCGACTTTTTCCCCGATGTAGAGCATCGGCGCCTCATCGCGCTCGCCCTCGCCAATGACGATGGTGCCGCGCATGGGGATCGAATCCATCGTCTTCCGCATCGCCTCGGTAGCAACCTGGTCGCTGAGTTTGCGCTCGCCCTGTCCCATGGTGCGCGCCGAAGCAATCGCCGCCACCTCCACTACCCGCAGAAATCGCGACGCCAGATCGCTCTCAATGTTTTCCCCATATGTTCTCGCCGGACGAGTCGGTGTTGCCATCGAATATCCCCCATACTTGCAGAGAGTGGTTACGCGCCGGGTTGAGACTATAGCGCAATCGCCGCACGAATGGAATGAATGGATATTGCCGATCGATGTACCCGATCGATATACCCGATACACCCGGCCGCAGCCGCCGTGATATTCTCTCAACCCTGATTCCGAATGAGCCCATGCCCGACCCGCGCCCACTGACCTTGCTCTGCATCACCACCTACGAAAAGGGACAGGAATTCATGCGCGAGTGCAAGCGCCAGGGTTGCGGCGTGATCCTGCTGACGGCGCAGAAACTGCGCGACGCCGACTGGCCGCGCGAGAGTCTCGACGATACGTTTTATCTTCCCGCCGAAATTCCTCTCGGCGACATCATCAGCGCGGTTACGCATCTCGCGCGTTCGCACAAACTCGACCGCATCGTCGCCCTCGACGAGTACGACATGGAAACCGCCGCAACCCTGCGCGAACATCTGCGCATACCCGGCATGGGACTGACCACCATGCGCTACTTCCGCGACAAGTTGGCGATGCGCATGCGCGCCCTTGATCGCGACGTCCGTGTGCCGGACTTTGTTCCCGTCGTAAATCACGACGACATTCGCTACTATCTCGAACATGTCCCGGGACCGTGGGTGCTCAAGCCGCGCCAGGAAGCGTCGGCGATCGGGATCAAGAAAATCCATGCAGCCGAGGAGTTATGGCCACTGCTTGATCAACTCGGCGATAAGCAGTCGACCTACCTGCTCGAGAAATTTCTTCCAGGAGACGTTTTCCACGTCGATTCGGTCGTGTCGGAGAACGAAGTGGTCTTCGCCAACGTCAGCAAATATGGCAAGCCCCCGATGAAAGTCGCTCAAGGCGGAGGGATATTCACTACATTCACCGTGCCGCGCGGAAGTGAGGCCGACTCAAATTTGCGCGCAATCAACCGCGATCTAATTTCAGCTCTGGGCCTGGTGCGCGGAGTCGCGCATGCCGAATTCATTCAAGCTCACGCTGACGGACATTTCTATTTTCTCGAATGTGCCGCGCGTGTCGGCGGAGCCTACATCAACGAGATGGTAGAAGCCGCGACTGGACTCAGTCTCTGGCGCGAGTGGGCGCGCATTGAAATTGCAGGCGGCGATGGCAGCTACAAACTTCCGCCGCTACGCGAAGAATATGCAGGCGTGATTCTTTCCCTCGCAAAGCAAGAGAATCCCGATACCTCCGCTTACAGCGATCCCGAAGTGCACCTCCGCATCAAGCGACATCACCATGCCGGGTTGGTGCTGCACTCAACAGACCCGCAGCGAATCCCGGCTCTCCTCGAAGGTTATGCTCAACGCTTTGCGGAAGATTTTCTTGCGATCGAGCCTCCCCGCGACAAGCCGACCGCCTAGCGCAGATTATGTGGGGGCGGCCGGCCTCGGCTCTCCGTCGAGCGAAGCTCGACGGCGACTCTTGCCAGCATCGCGCGAGCTATCCTGCGCGATACTCCCCTCTGCTACTATTTGCCCATGAACACGACCAGTGAACATTCCGCTCCCCCGGAGCGACCGGCGCAAGAGGGCAAGGAACGCAAGGAGCCCACCTACCTTTTCACCGAGAAATACGTCGCCGACAAAAGCGAGATCGCGCGCCGTTTCATCGAGACCCGCGCCCGCCTCAATGCCAATGTGGAGAAAGCCAATAATTTTCTGGTGAAGCGCTTCTACAACATCGACCACAACACTTATCTGGAAGGCACTCTGCCAGCCAAGACGAAGGAATTGATGGGACTGGTGGCCTCAACGTGCCTGCGCTGCGACGACTGCGTCATCTACCATGCGATTCAAGCCTATCGTTTGGGGGTAACCCGCGCTGAACAGGAAGATTCGCTGAACGTGGCGATGGTCGTTGGTGGAAGCATCGTGATCCCCCACCTCCGCCGAGCCTACGAGTTACTGGAAGAGTTATACGCCTGAGGTGATTGATTCGCCGACAGCGGCGTGTTTAATGCAACCTATGTGGGGCAGCTGCCCCCCAGCTGTCCAACGGGCGCCAGCCCGGCCCGTTTTCAGCGCTCCGACGCCGAACGCCCCCGCAACGCCGTAATTACCAGCGTGACCAGCATCAGCATAACCCCAGCGCCGAATTCGAGCCGCTGCGGATTCCTCAGCGATTGCCAGACCACATCCGGAGGCCAGAGAACACTCTTGTCGCGGAGCGCATCGAGGCAAGCGAGTACGCCCGACAGGAATCCCGCCGCAGTCGCAACGCGACGCTTTTTTTCTGTAGTCATTGAGGGCATTCCGTGAGGGCTCTTGTCTATCCTGCCGACCCATCAGCAAACGCCAGCCAAACTGACAGCTGACAGCTGAGAGCTGACAGCTGTTCTTCAGAACGCGTCGATCCCAGTCACGCTCTGCCCGATGATCAGTGAGTGCACGTCGTGCGTGCCCTCGTAGGTCTTTACCGATTCCAGGTTCATCATGTGGCGCATCACTGGATAATCGTCCGCCACCCCGTTCGCACCAAGGATGTCGCGCGATAGCCGGGCGCACTCCAGCGCCATCCACACATTGTTGCGCTTCGCCATGGAAATATGCTGTGGCTGAGCCTTGCCCGCGTCTTTCAATCGGCCTACTTGAAGCACGAGCAGTTGCGCCTTTGTGATTTCGCTGATCATCCACGTCAGCTTGTCCTGCACCAGTTGGTGCGAGGCGATCGGCTGATCGCGCCACTGCTTGCGCAGCAGGGAATACTGCAGCGCGCAGTCGTAGCACGACATCGCTGCTCCCACCGCTCCCCACGCGATTCCGTACCGCGCCTGGTTCAAGCACATCAGAGGAGACTTCAACCCACCCGTCTTCGGCATCAGGTTCGCCTCAGGCACGCGCACGTCCTGCAGTGACAGCCCCGACGTCACCGACGCCCGCAGCGACCACTTGCCGTGAATGTCGTCAGCCTTGAATCCGGGCCGATCGGTCTCAACCAGAAAACCGCGAATGCGATCGTCTTCGTTTTCCACCTTGGCCCAGATGATCGCGACATCGGCGATCGTGCCCGAGGTGATCCACATCTTCTCGCCGTTGATCACATATTCGTTGCCAACCTTCTTCGCGCGAGTGCGCATGCCTCCAGGGTTCGACCCGAAATCCGGCTCGGTCAATCCGAAGCAGCCGAGTTTCTCGCCCTTCTGCATGGCCGGCAGCCAAGTCTCTTTCTGCTCGTCGCTGCCGAATTCGTAGATTGGATACATGCACAGGCCCGACTGCACGCTCACAAAGCTGCGCACACCCGAGTCGCCGCGCTCAAGTTCCTGCGTCATTAGTCCATATTCCACGTTGCCCATCCCCGCGCAGCCGTACCCTTTCAGCGACGCGCCGAAAAATCCCAGGTCGGCCATCGGCTTCACCAGTTCGCGGGGAAAGCGTCCCGCGCGGTTGCATTCTTCGATGATGGGGATGAGGTTGTCTTCAATGAACTGGCGCGTCGTATCGCGCACCAGTCGTTCGTCGTCGGTAAGCAAGGAATCGTACTGAATGAAATCGACACCACGAAATTTAATGGCTGACATAATGAACTCTCCTGATAAAGCGGGGTCCTGGATCGTAGGGAAGAAATCGTTTGCCGCCACAGGACCGCGCGCTGCTCGGTGGGCAAACATATGACGGTAGCAGGGCCGGGCAATGTCGGTCAACGGCGCTTGCGCGCGCCGACTTTTAAACCTACGCGGAGAGAGTTCGGTGTATGCTGTTAGCGGATTTTCCCCAGTCTTAAATCGATTCAATAAGCAGTGTTCCGGTTTAGCAGCAGAAGGCTTAATCAAGATCACGGAGGCGCCATGGCGTCAGGATTTAATAGCCGGCTTCTTACCGCAGTTCTGATGAGTTCTGCATTATTCGCAGCAAACGCGGCGCATGCGCAGAAGGTTACGGTCGATGCCGACCCCGCCCACGTAGCCAACACGTTCAGTCCAGTCCGCTCGCTCGGGGCGGCGATCGATCGCCTGCGCACTGGCACTCCCGACCATCTCCTGAAAGATCCGCTGCTGCATGAAATTCTCGGTGCCGGATGGCAGACCGTGACCTATCGCCAGAACACTGAGTTGATGGTCGAGGCGTGGCACTGGAATCCGGAAGGGAAGTGGAGCAACGCCGACAAGCAAGAAGGATATTTCGTCGGCAACGCCGAGCCCGGCGCGGAAATTCATAGCTCGTGGGCCTATCCGCTGCCGCATCGCGGCTTCAGTCGCGGCGACGGCAACGGATGGTCGCGCCTCACCGACGGCGATCTCAAGTCTTATTGGAAGTCGAATCCGTACCTGACCAAAGCCTTCACCGGCGAAGACGACTCCCTCCATCCGCAGTGGGTCATGATCGATCTCGGCACCAAGATCGATCTAAACGCGATCCGCATTGCATGGGCCGAGCCGTACGCCAAACATTACGCCGTCCAGTTCTGGACCGGCGAACTCGAACCCTTCTACGACGGCACAACGAAGGGCACGTGGCAAACATTTCCGCTGGGCAACATCACCGAAGGCAAGGGTGGCACGGTCACGCTGAAACTAGTTTCCTGGATGATACCCGTCCGCTACATTCGCATCTGGATGACCGAGTCCTCCAACACCTGCGACACGCATGGTTCCGCCGACAAGCGCAATTGCGTCGGCTATGCCATCAACGAGCTCTACGCCGGCGCGCTCTCTTCCGACGGCTCTTTCAACGATTACGTCACGCACTTTCCTAGTCGCGATCAGACCATCACATGGCCGTCGTCGGTCGATCCGTGGACGGCCTCCACCGATCTCGATCAATCTCGCGGCGACCAGGTTGGCTTCGATTTCTTCATGACCAGCGGAATCACGCGCGGACTTCCAACGATGGTCCCAATCGCGATGCTCTACGCCACGCCCGAAGACGCGGCCAACGAAATTGCCTACCTCTACAAACGCAAATATCCAATCTCCTACGTCGAGATGGGCGAAGAGGCCGACGGACAGCACATGCTGCCCGAAGACTACGCCGCGCTGTACATACAATTCGCGACCGCGATTCACAAACTCGTGCCTGAAGCGAAACTGGGTGGCCCGCCCTTCGAAGGAACATTCGGCGACGTCGAAGTCTGGCCCGACGTAAACGGTAAAGTCTCATGGCTCGGACGCTTCGTCGACTACCTCAAAGCGCACGGGCGCCTCAATGACTTCACGTTCTTCTCTTTCGAACACTATCCGTACCAGGATCGCGCGTCAGCCTCATGGGCCGATCTGTATCCCGAGCCAGGATTTGTCAGTCACATCGTGCAGGTCTGGAAAGACAACGGCCTGCCGCCGAACATCCCGTTCTTCATGACCGAAGGAAACATTGGAGGCGGAGCGCCGCCATCAACGGTGAAGAGCGGCCTGTGGCTCGCGGACTACGTCGGCAGCATGATGGCTGAGGGCGCCGGCGCGACGTACTACTTTCATTACATGCCCTACCCCGGCAACGGGAGCGGCTTCGGAAATTTCCTTTTGATCGATCAGAATTACAAAGTCTTCGGCTATCCTCCGCAGTACATTGCGGCGCAAATGATCACCAAAGAATGGGTGCAGCCGGTCGACGCACCGCACAAGCAATTCAAAGCTTCAAGCGACGTCAACGATGCCGCCGGAAACCTGTTGGTCACCGCCTACGCCGTCGAGCGCCCGGACGGCCAATGGTCGGTGATGCTGGTTAACCGTGATCAGTCCAACGACCACGCCGTGCAAATCGCATTCAACGGAGCCGGCGGCAAGCACCGCGCATTCGCAGGCCATGTGGATCGCATCACCTTCGGCTCCGACGAATATCAGTGGCACCGCGAGGGAACAGGCGGACACCCAGATCCCGACGGTCCTCCGTCGAAGTCGATCGTGGATGGGAACGCCGACACTCTATATCAGCTCCCGAAAGCCTCGATCACCGTGCTGCGCGGTCTGCTCGGACCGTAAAAGCTGGTTCGAGACCGTTACAAGAAAATGGGATGAATTTGCGACAGCTAATAAATTGGGATGCCCCACGTCTCGCCGAATTTGCGAGACATGGGAATTCTCACCGAGCGTGCCGCCGGAGCAAGACAGCCGCGGTAGCGTTCCTGTAAAATCAATTGCGACGGAAGAGAATCAAGACGCAGCAGCAGTCTTCCTGTGTGGATCCCGAGAGTTTGGGCTGAGATTCTGAGACATCCCATCCACGATCATCCGCGGTAGCAACGACGCGAATTGCGCTGCGCAAACATCTTAGATATCAGGAGAACACAATGGCCGTAGGCGCCAAGATTGCAAAAACCGCAGACCGCAAGAAAGTTATGGACACCACCAAGAGCACCGACTGCCCGAAATGCGGAAAGTCCACGCGCATCGTCAAGCGCGTAAAAGATCGCGAACGCGGCGTCCCAGGCGGGATCTACATCTCATGCTCGGCGTGCGAGTTCTTCGAGAAGCTATAAGTTCTAACTTCAAAGTGGCCGGAGCAGGTGAGATTCCTCGTTCCGGCTTTCTTCTTGAACGGGATCGCTCGAAAGCTGAAACGCGCGAAGGTTCTCCCCCCTGTTCCTCTGTGCCCCCTGCGGTGAAAAACGCTACCGGCAGAACTTCTGTATATCCGGCGGAGGCGCCGCGGGAATCACATCGAACTCGCCTACCCATCCCGTGCATCCATGAGCCGTGACGTTGCGAGTGACGCTGCTCTCCATCTCGCGAGCCTTTGTCTTGGCCTGTTCCACTTGATTCGTTCCCAGTTCCGCCTCAAGCCCCTGCAGATCACCCATAACACGGCGATTGCCCGCGTCATTGCTCACGAGCATCCAGGCATAAGCCTCAAATCTGTCGACCGTAACACCCTGCCCATCGCGCAGTAACTTTGCCAGTTGTTCTTGCGCCTGCGGCAACCCTTGTTCTGCGGCCTTGCGAAACCACGACGCCGCACCGGGATAATCCTGACGTTCCAACTTGACTTGTCCCAGCAGATATTCCCCGAAGGCATCCCCATGGTTTGCAGCGCTCTGGAAAAATCCGGAGGCCTCATTCAAATCTCTGCCCGGTATCGCTCCCGCATAGATCACCCGACCAGCTAGCCATTCCGCCAGCGGATCATCCTGCTGCGCCGCTTTTCTGTACCAATCAAACGCTTCCCGCGGACTCACCGCACTGCCGCGTCCCGTTTCAAGTAGATATCCGAGCACTACCTGTGCCGGAGCAAAGCCCAGTTCCGCCGATCGATGGAAGTATTCGATCGCATTGAGATCGCTTCGAGTCACCCCGCTGCCCATCAGCGCATTCATTCCTTTGTCAAAAAGCTGCGGCGCATTCAAGCCGGCAGTGGCCGTTTGCGCCGTCAATTGAGACGCAACGCCAAGACAGACGAGTAAAACCGAAAGGAATCGACCACGCATCGATACACCTCTGAGTTAATGGTGGTCGTTAGAGCAGACGAGGTCAAGGCACTCAAGGGAGGGGCGGAAGTAATCGTTTGGGTGCGCTTGGCCTACCCGCTGATCTGGCTCAGAATCGCTCTCGCCTCGCCTGCGGGATCAGCCGCTTCAGTGATCGGTCGCCCGACGACGATGTGGCTTGCTCCCGCCGCGATGGCCTCTGCAGGAGTCACGACGCGCACCTGATCACCAACGCTGGTGCCAGCCGGGCGCACCCCCGGAGTCACGATGGCGAACTCGTTTCCCAGTTCCGACCGCAAGGTCGACGCTTCCCGCGCCGAAGTCACAATCCCCTGGCATCCGTTCGCCAGCGCAATCGTGGCAAGCCGCACAACGCTATCCTCGACCGTGCCGCGAACCCCGATCTTCTCCAAGTCGCTCGCATCCATGCTGGTGAGCACGGTAACGGCGAGCACGATCAGCTCCGGATTCCCCTTCGCCGCTTCCACCGCCGATCGCAGCATTCGCCCGCTGCCAGAGGCATGCACGGTCAGCATACTGACGCCGAGCTTCGCAGCCTCCGCAACGGCTGCGCCAACTGTGTTGGGAATGTCGTGGTATTTCAGGTCAAGGAACACGCGCCGCCCTGACGCGACCAGTTCCCGCACCACCTGCGGGCCCTCGGCCGTGTAGAGCTGCATGCCGACCTTATACGTCAGCGCGGAGTCTCCCACCGCCGCCACGATTTTCTGTGCGGCGGCGGCAGTGGAAACATCCAGGGCAATGATGAGTCGCCCGCGCGGATCGTGGCCGCGCGAGCCATCGCTGCGGTGGCTTACGCCACCTTGTGGGATGCGGTTGGGCAGAGCCGCCATCCCAATCAGTCTATCTTTGTTAACGGAGTTCCGCCACCAGAGGATGATTCATGGCGACAGTTTCATAACCGCGTTTCTGGTGGTGAGGGCCAACCAGATCCAGCCGCACGCGTTGCAAACCGCGCTGCCGGAATTGCAATGCTTCGGCCGCACTATACGACAAGTCAATGATCCGACCCGGCACGACGGGCCCGCGATCATTCACCTTCACAATGACCGCCCGCCCGTTACGCAGGTTCGTCACCCGCACGTAGGTTCCCAGCGGAATCGTCAGACTCGCTGCGGTCATGTCGTACATGTCATACGGCTCGCCACTCGCTGTCGGCTTGCCGTCAAAATACTCGCCGTACCACGACGCCGTCCCAATTTGATACGGAGTCGTCTTGTCGGTCTGCTTGCGGACTTCGGGTTTCTTTTGGGTTGAACTAACTGGAGCCGGTTTCGCCTCCGAGATGTTCGGTCCCTGAGCCGCTCCCAGGCCGACGATCAAAGAAGCGATCGCCAGTCCATGAGCTAAACGTCTTCGCATTCAGTTCTCCTCGCATACTCAAAAGTGCCCTTTGGCCATTAGGCTGGTAATGCTGCAGTTCGTAGATGCTATCGGCGTGCCAAACTGGTGTCAAGGCTATTTGGACGGTCGACCGATGACCTCCTAGTAATCGATATCACACGTAACCTATTGTTAATTTAGCCACATGCAAGAAACACCCTTTGTTTCAGGAAGGTTACGCATTAACTGATTAGTAAATGCCACGTCCGATTCCATGCGGTAGAATTTACAACAGCATTGGAATCAATGACTTACGGTTTATATTCCGGCAACTTACATGGAATCATGTATTTACCGTCCTCGCCTAGAAGCCGACACCGAAGATTTTTTTCTGCACCCCTGTTCCAAAAGTAACTTCCGAGTTCAGCCGATGAGTCAGGTTGAGCCTTCCGAAGGACTCAAACCGGGGTACTATAGGGATCGCTCGAACTGAAGGTCATGGCCGAAAAACCACCTGTCATACTCACCATTGCGGGGTTCGATCCCTCTTGCGGAGCTGGCGTCACCGCCGATATCAAGACGATCGCCGCCCACTCTTGCTATGGGATCGCCTGCATCACCGCCATGACGGTTCAGTCCACGACCGGGGTGCGCCGGGTGGAACCGCTGGATCCAGCCCTCGTCACCGATACCCTTCACGAGTTGGCTGCCGACGTTGATATCGCCGCAGTTCATATTGGAATGCTCGGGTCCGGGAAGGTGGTTAAGGCGGTCGCTGAATTCCTCTCCAGTCCAGGACCCGGCAAGCAAGGGAAGTCCCGGCTACCGAATATTGTCCTGGATCCAATCCTCAAATCGTCGTCTGGCGCCGACTTGCTTGACGCCACTGGGACCCGCCTGCTGATCGAACGCCTCATCCCCCTTGCGGACGTCATCACGCCCAACATCGACGAGGCTGCGGCGATCACGGGGCTCAAGGTGAAAGAACTCGACGATATGAAGGCCGCGACCGCAAAACTCCACGAAATGGGAGCCCCGGCCATCGTTATCACGGGAGGCCACCTGGAGAAAGCTATCGATCTCCTGAGTTTCACGACCAAGCGGGGAATCGAACAGGAAGTCTTCAAAGCCGAACGGCAGCGCTCGAACTCTACCCACGGCACAGGCTGCGCCTTCGCGACGGCAATGGCCTGCCATCTCGCGCTCGACCGCGGATTGGCCGAAGCCGCCCTCCTGGCCAAAACCTACGTCGCCGCCGCCATCTCCTACGGACATCCTCTCGGTCGCGGAATCGGCCCGGTGCATCATCTTTATCGTATGACTCAGCAACGTCGTGCCGTCGGCTCAGGCTCAGGATCCGGAAGCGAATCGTAAGTGAAAATGGGTCCCGGGTTCCTCTGTGAACCCCGGTGTCCCCAGTCGTGAATGCCCTTGAACGTTGCAGTTGGTGCTTTTGAAAGAGAGGAAACTAGGGAAGGCTCCCTACTCGCTATCCCGATTGGAAGGTCTCTTCAGTAGAATTCCCGCTACAAACGCCGCGGTCGCAGCCAGCAGCCATTCCGCCCGATAAAACTGGATTGCCTGCCAATCCACCAGATTCTTCGCCGTGATCAGGCCAACCAGCAACGCTCCGGCGATGCACGCCAGCCCAACCACAAACGCAATCAGCGACGCCGTCGGAAGGCCCACCCAGCGCTTGATCTCGTGGAAATGGAGGTAGCGAAGCCATGCCGGGAAGGTCAGCTTGTTCCAGATCTTCGTTACTGACGCCTTTGTCACGACCGATTGCACCCGCGTGACGCCCTCTTGCCATAGCCCGGCAATGACCGCAGCATCGGCCCGTGCCGTAGCATCCAAAGCCTGCGGACGTCGTCCACCACACGTATGGCAGAAGTGCGAACCCAGCAGGAACTCGGTCCCGCAGCGCGGGCAAGCCTCTGCCATCGCGGGAACAACTTCCCGGATCACCACTGCCTCCGTCACGACCGGGACAGGCGGTTGCCAAAACTCAGGTTGTGCTTCGTGTGCGACTTCCGACATAGTCAGTCCTACGGTGAAAACCTTAAGCCGTCCATGGCATTCCAACCACCAAATCCTGTTCGTCCCTAAGTCCCACCGTAGCAAGTACTTGCAATTCTGTAGTTCGATCGCACGTCAACTCTGCGGGCAATAATTACGCGCGCCAGCGAGTAAAGATGAACCAGTTACGAAGGCCCCACACACTTCCAGGACTCCACCAATCGAACTAGACAAAGCATTCTGAACCGGGGCGGGATGGGCTCAATGATCACAAGAGCCGCAAGCCATTCACGACTTCAGCTGAGCGCCATCCGCCGAGCTCCATTCGGCGGACGCGGCGCAGGCTACACCACAAGCCATCCCGCGCCCCGGATCAGTTCTCCAGCTGTGGAAAATTATAGGAGTCACCCTGATCGCTGACACGTAGCGAGGCGGGAACCTAGCTAACGCTCTTGGTTCGCCGTCCGCCATGAAATGCGCCGCGAATATCCCCGCCCCCGGCCTCAGCACATCCCCCGCACTTCATTTAAACTAGATCGCAGCCGACCCGTGACGACTGCCCGGAATACTCTGACGAAGTTGCTGCTCCTGTTCGCGCTGTGCCTCATCGCCGCAGGCCAGTCGCAGTCCGTTCCAAGCAATCTCCACGAAACTAAGTCGGATCTCCAGACCCAGGTCGCCTTCGACAACTTCTACAACATGGAGTACGACCGTGCCGAGCAGGAATTCCAGAAGATTCTCGACAAGCATCCGAACGATCCGTTCGCGGTGAACCATCTCCTGACCGCGGTCCTGATGCATGACCTCTACGACACCGGAGCCATGAACACCGGCGACTACGCCAACGACAGCTTCATCGGCCGCGCTCCCCGCCCCACCGACCAGAAAATCAAAGATCGCATCAAGGACCTTGCCCGCCGGGCCGAGGCGTTGGAGGAGCAGGAGCTTAAGGCCAACCCCAAAGACGTGGACGCTCTATACTGCCGCGGCGTCACGCGGGCGCAGTTTGCCGTTTACACCGCATTGGTCGAGCGCGCCTGGTTCTCGGCCCTGCGCAATGCGCTCGGCGCGCGCCACGATCACGAGCGCGTCCTTGAACTCGACCCCAACTATCTCGACGCGAAAATGGTCGTGGGTACGCACAACTATGTCGTCGGCAATCTTCCATGGAGTATCAAAGTAGCAGCCGCCCTCGCTGGATTGAGCGGATCGAAAGAGAAGGGTCTCGAATACCTGCGCGAAGTTGCCAAAAGCGACGGAGAAAATGCGACCGACGCGAAAGTCATTCTGAGCCTGTTCCTGCGCCGCGAGCACCAGTACGACGAAGCTCTTGGCTACATGCACGAGCTGTCGACGAAGTACCCGAGGAACCATCTCTTCACCACCGAAGAAGCCAATCTGCAGCGCGCAGCCGGACGTCTCGACGAGGCCGAGGCGATCTACCGCAGAGTTTGGCAGAACGGCCGGGAAGGGAAGTACGGTAACCTGCACTACGAAGTGGCAGCCTGGGGCTTGGGAGAGTTGCTGCGCAGCAAGAAAGACATTGCCGGTGCCGCGGCAGCCTACGACTTGGTGAATGAAGCGCCCAACCCCGATCCCGATATCCTCCAAAAAGCCAACCTCGCGGCCGGAGAAATGTACGACCTCCTCCAGAAGCGCGACCTCGCTATGAAGAAATATCAGACCGTGCTCGCTGGCAACGCCAACACTGGCCCCGCCGACCAAGCCCGCCGCTACATCAAAGAAGCATACCGGGAGTAGGACCATGAAGAGATTCTGGAGCGAGGGATTCCTATGTGGGGACAGCCGCCTTCGACTTGTCCCGCCAAGCGTAGTTAGGCGCTTCTTCGCTCGCGAAGGCGCCGGATCCGAGAGCATGCACTCGAGCAAACCAGGGAACTTCCGGCGTAGAATCTGCGTAACTTAACCTGGGGGTCGCGGAGCCATGTACTGCAACTACTGCGGAAAAGTTATTCAGGACGATGCGGCGTTGTGCGCCTACTGCGGTGTTCGCGTCGGCGCCTCTCTGGCCAGGCGCCAACTCCTGCGCCCGCGCATGGGACGCAAGGTCGCCGGCGTCTGTCTCGGTTTCTCCGAATATTTCGACATCGACGTCACGGTCGTCCGCCTTGTCTGGCTGATCACCGCCATCATGACCTGCGTCGGTTTTATTCCCTATATCATCGCCTGGATCGTGATGCCGGAAGAGCCACTCCTGCTTCCTGCTCCAGTGAACGCGCAACAAGCGACGACCCCGTAACGTCCCCGACGTCGCTCCGAGGAGCTAGCCTTTGACGGCCAACTCTCGCTTGATATCCATGATCATCGGGTTGCTTGCGGCGATGGCGGTAACCTCCGTGAATCCCCAGACTACGAATAGCCGTTCACGACCCGCGGACGGCCCCACACCAAAACTGGTAAACACTTGTCTGATTACCGACAACGTGAACCAGCTTGTTAAATTCTACGAGTCCGTTTTGTCTTTAAAAGCCCAACGGTCTGGGAAAGACTACACCGAATTTCATACAGGGATTGGAGTGCTCGCCATTTTCTCAGCGGGCAGCGCAGGAGAAATACATTCCTGGCTCGGCGAAGGCGGCGCGCAACCAAAGCGCGATTCTTGAATTCCGTGTTACGAACGTCGATAACGAATACGCCAGACTTCAGACCCTTGTGAAAACATGGGTGAAACCCCCAACCACGCAACCGTGGGGCACCCGCTCCATTTACTTCCGTGACCCAGACGGGAATCTTGTCGATTTCTATACGCCCCGGGAGCCTCGCTTACGGAAATATCAGTTAAATTGTTTGCATGCATGCCGCCGCGTCCCAGAAGATCAAAAGTGACGACGCCGAAATCGCCTACTGGACACTCGGTGATGGCCCCCCGGTAGTTCTTCTGCACCCATTTCCCGTCCATCATGAATTCTGGCTCCCAGTCGCTGCGGCACTCTCCACCCGCTATCGCCTTATCCTCCCTGATCTCCGCGGCCACGGCGAGTCCGGCGTCGGCGAAGGCCCAGCCACCCTGGAGAAGCATGCCGCAGACCTCGCCCGCGTAATGGACGACGCCAATGTCGGCCGTGCTCCGATGGTCGGCGTCTCAATCGGCGGCTACCTCATGTTCGAATTCTGGCGCAAGCATCGCGCCCGCGCCTCCGCTCTCGTTCTATGCAACACGAAGGCCCAAGCCGACGGCCCCGATGCCCGGGCCGCGCGCCTGCAAGCCGCCAACGACGTTGTTGAGCGCGGCACGGAACCCTTCTTCGAAACCATGATCCAACGTGTGCTCGCGAAGACGACGCGCGAAAATCGCCCGGATCGCGCCGACGACGCGCTGCGCATGATGCGAAAAATGTCCCCCGAAGACGTCGCCCAAGTTCAGCGCGGCATGGCGGCGCGCCCCGACTCCGTCGAGACATTGAAGACCATCAATGTTCCAACCCTCCTCATCACCGGCGATGAAGATAACCTGACGGGCGTGAACGAAGCCGAACTGATGCGCCAGCACATCACCAACAGCCAGCTGAAAGTCATCCCCAAAGCCGCCCACTATTCCCCCTGGGAACAACCTGAAGAAGCAACCAAACTCCTGCGAACTTTCTTGGATAAACTTTAGAGGGGTCACGCTTACGCGCGTTCACGGTGGAAGAGTGGCCCTTCAAGGGCCGCGACACGAGGCCAAACTGATCTGGGCTTTAGCCCCCGCGCCCCCTTTGGTCTAGAATCAGACCGCCATGAAAAAGCTCATCATCGCGTTCGTCCTCTCCGCGCTCACGATCGCCGCGCAAACCGCCCATCCCCGTCCGCGCATCACCGGCGTCGATCACGTTGCGTTCTACACCACCAACCCCGAAGGCGTGAAGAAAACTCTACGTCGATGTCCTCGGCCTCGCCTCCGCCGACCCGGTTGAACCGGGCGAGACGGCGCGCTACCTGGTCGGCACGCAGTGGGTCGGTTTCAGTCCCGCGCCTGATCCGAAAGCCACCGATCGCATGGATCACGTCGCCTTCACAACCGACAACATCGCCGCCCTTCGCCGCTACCTGGCCGACAAGGGAATCAAGGTTCCCCAGATTCAAGGCCGCTCCGACCACAGCCTCTTCTTCTTCGTCGTCGATCCCGAGGGACATCACGTCGAGTTCGTCGAACGGGGCCCGTCCCAGACTATTACTCCGCCGTCTTCCGCCGTGTCGCACCGCATCATCCACGCTGGCTTCCTCGTCTACAACCGTGCCGCCGCCGATCACTTCTATCAGGACATCCTCGGCTTCCGCCCCTACTGGCACGGCGGCATGAAGGACGACGTCACCGAATGGCTCTCCATTCAGGTTCCTGACGGCACCGACTGGCTCGAATACATGTTGAACCAGCCCCAGCATGCCGACCTGCAACTCACAGGCGTCATGAACCACGTCTCACTCGGCGTAGTCGACATCAAGAAAGCGCAGGCCGTTCTCGAATCGCATGGCTGGAAGCCTCACGGCGACGAGAAAGCCCAGATGGGTCGCGACGGGAAATGGCAGCTCAACCTCTACGACCCCGACCTCACGCGAGTGGAATTGATGGAATTCAAGCCGGTAGAAAAACCCTGCTGCTCAGAATTCACCGCCCCACATCCATCGGAATGAAACTGAGAACTGACAACTGAGAACTGAGAACTGACCACTACTCTTTTGCTACAATCGTCTCGCCATGATCGACGTTTCTCTTGTGAAGGGAAAAATCGTAGCCACCTGTAAAGGCGACGGCCCTGAAATAGACATTGGCCACGCCACCAACCGCGTCTTTCTGGTGACGCTCGAGATCTCGAAGATCATCGAGCAGGAATCCCTCGACATCAGCGTCTTCGGCTCCCCCGACGGAACCACTTGGGGCGCGAAGTCCATCGCCGCCTTTCCCCAGAAATTTTACTGCGGCGACTGGCCGCTGTTGCTCGATCTGATTGCGCACCCCGACGTGAAGTTCATCCGCCTCCACTGGGAAGTCGCCCGCTGGGGCCGCGGCACCGAAACTCCCATGTTCGAATTCGACGTCAAACTCAAAGAAGTCCCGCCCAGCATCCTCAAAGAGGCGATAGCCGAAGCAAAGGCCCTGGCATAGTTCTCAAGCCCGTGCCCCTGTCAAGGTCCGGGTGCCCCATTTCTCGCGTCCTTTGCGAGAAGTGGGGGGGGCTTGCCCGCGCCCCATCCTTTAATATTGATCACAGCATGAAATCCGCTTCCCAAGTCATCGTGCGCCCGGCGCGCAACGTCCGCGGCACGGTTCAACTACCCGGAGACAAATCCATCTCCCACCGCTACGCCATGCTCGCCGGAATTGCCGAAGGCCCTTCGCGCCTCGAAAATTATTCCACCGGAGCCGACTGCGCCAGCACGCTCGGCTGCATGCGCTCCCTCGGCGTAACCTGGGAGCGGAACAACGGCGTCATCGAAGTACAAGGAAGAGGCCTCGCCCTCTCTCCTCCGACGAACTCTCTCGACTGCGGCAACTCCGGCTCAACCATGCGCATGCTGAGCGGTATCGTTGCCGGACAAAAATTCACCAGTGAGATGATCGGCGACGAATCCCTTTCCCGCCGCCCCATGGAGCGCGTCATCAAGCCGCTCACGAAGATGGGCGCGCAGAATCACATCGCAGGAAGGCAAGCCGCCGCTGAGCATTACCGGCGGAGCTCTAAAAGCCATCGACTACAAGATGCCCGTAGCCAGCGCGCAAGTGAAGTCTTGCCTGCTGTTCGCCGGCCTGTTCGCCGATGGCGAGACCCGCATCGAAGAACCGCTGCGCACCCGCGATCACGGCGAAGTCGCTCTGCGAGCCTTTGGCGTACAACTCCAGAGCAAGAGCGCCGGACAGGGAAGTGTAGTTCGTATTCGCGGAGGCCAACGCTTGACTGGCCTGGAAGCCCGCATCCCCGGCGACATTTCCAGCGCCGCATTTTTTCTCTGCGCCGCTGCGCTCTTCCCAGGTTCGCAACTCACCATCCCCAACCTGCTCATGAACCCAACTCGCGCCCGCCTGCTCGACATCCTCATGCAAATCGGGCTGCGCGTCTCGGTCACCCAACTCGAAGAGATTCACGGCGAGATGGTCGGCACACTTCAGGTCGAAGGTGGCACTCTGAAAGGCGCAACTCTCTCCGGAGCCGATTCCGCCGCGCTGATCGATGAGATCCCCGTTCTGGCCGCGATCGCCCCTTACACCGAGCAGGGAATCGAAGTCCGCGACGCCAAAGAACTGCGCGTGAAAGAATCCGACCGCATTGCGTCGGTCGCGAAGAATCTGCGTCTCATGGGAGCCACGGTCGATGAGCGCGAAGACGGCTTAACAATCCCCGGCAAGCAGAACCTGCGCGGTGCCGAGCTCGACTCCTTCGGCGATCACCGCATCGCCATGGCCTTCGCGGTAGCAGCCCTTCGCGCCCAAGGTGAAACCCTCATTCACGGCTCCGACTCCGCCGCCATCTCCTACCCCGCCTTCTTCCAGACGCTGGAAGAAGTGACCGAACGTTAGAAAGCAGAATCGAAATATGTGGGAAGAGCCGCCCCGGCTGTCGAGTCCAGCAAAGCTCGACCTCTCGCGCCACCCCAGCCGGTAACCTCGCCTCTATTACCGTCGTGACCTGTCTTCCCGCTTCCCAGCATTAAAGAATGTTTATCAACTAAGCGATCGTCCCATTCAACTCCGGGGCGCTTCCTATTTCTACTGGGGGTAATGCAATGCGTTCGAAGATGATCTTCTGTGTAGTCATGGGCCTAGCCTCCGCAGCTTATGCCAAGGACCCCAAACCCTATCAGACCGGCAAGCTCGTGCAGATGGATTCGGTCTCCTGTGGCATGGCCGAAAAAGACGCCAAGAGTTTCGCCGGGGAAATGCTTGGCACCGACAGCGGCAACAAGAAGACCCAGGAAGTGCTCTGCCAGGAATATGTCCTGCAAGCCGACCGGGTGATCTTCCGTATCCGGCCGCGCGACGAAAAGCATCCTGTGCTTCTCCCCGTTGGCGATCAGGCCCAGTTCCGTCTCGAAAAAGACAAAATGTTGCTTCGCGTCGAAGACCTCGACAATAAGGAACGCGAATACGTTGTTGTCTCCATGACGCCGCGTACCGACACCAGCACGGCCGATGCCTCGCCGAGCCGGCCCAACCACTTGCAGTGATTCGGTCGTACAACAAAACACTCGGCGGCGCGGATCACAATCCGCGCCGTTTCTGCTTCGGCCGCAACTGCTCCAAAATCCGACTCGCACTAAGGCATTTCCCCGCCCAACCCTCTGCGCTCCGGATCGCATCCATAGACCTACCTGCCAGTACTTCTGGCGACATCCTCCGCTCGCTCCTTGCCGCTCGCAGGGAGAGGTGTATTGGGACCCATAACTTAAGGAGCAGAATCACACATGAAACGCTGTCTCGGACTCTTCATAGTTTCGCTGTTCTTCGCCGCCCCCATGCTGATCGCGCAGGATCACTCCGACCACGTTGAGGCTGGCGCCTTCGTCGATTATTTTCGTTTCAGCGCCACCACACCCCAGAGAAACTTCGTCGGACTTGGCGGCCGCGTTGCCTTCAACCTCCACCCCAGCGTCCAGTTGGAGGCCGAGATGGCTTACGACTTTAAGCGCAATTTCACCAACACTTTCTCCAACGGCGTCACTACGACGTTTGTTCCGTCCCAACTGCGAACCCTCCACGGATTCTTCGGACCGAAGTTTCAAACCGGCTCGGGCCCCTTCCGCATATTCGTGACGGGCAAGGTCGGCTTCGACAATTTCGACGTCACAAACCAGAATCCGCCTTCGGGTTTCGTAAGTAGTGTCGGCTTGAGCAATGGTGCTACGTATTTCGCCGTCTATCCCGGCGGAGGAGTCGAAGCATTCGCTGGTCCAATCGGCATTCGCGCCGAAATCGGCGACGACATCTACTTCAACAGCGGAGCCCACAACAACCTGAGGGTCACGTTCGGTCCTCAGTTCAGGTTCTAGAACCTGGACTTGATACGCACCGGGTGCCCCATTTCTCGCGTCGTTTGCGAGAAGTGGGGCTCTTCATCCGTTTGGCCCCCAATCGATCCTTGTCCGAGACTGACTCGACCGTACTTCCCAATGTGACTCGAATCACGGCGCATCCACCCCCTTCCCGCCATATTGAAATGTTCGATACGCGGAACTCTTCCGCTGGCAGGGACAACTCTGCGTGGATGTCCGTCCACAACGTTTCGTGAATCCGTGGGTCGTCACGTTCTCCGTGATGCTGGCGACCTTCATGGAAGTGCTCGACACTACGGTCGTCAACGTCTCCATCCCTCATATCGCCGGCAATCTCGCGGCGACCAATGAAGAAGGTACCTGGGTCGTCACTTCCTACCTCGTCTCGAATGCCATCGTCCTGCCGATTTCCGGCTGGCTCGCCAATCAACTCGGCCGCAAGCGCCTCTTGTTAATCTGCGTCGCAGGATTCACCGTCACCTCTCTCTGTTGCGGACTCGCCACTTCGCTCACGCAGTTGATTATCTTCCGCGTCCTGCAAGGCCTCACCGGCGGTGGATTGCAGCCGCTGGCCCAGGCCATCCTCCTTGAGACTTTCCCCAAAGAGCGTCACGGACACGCCATGGCCGCCTTCGGCATCGGCATTCTGCTCGCGCCCATTCTCGGCCCCACGCTCGGCGGATGGATCACTGACAACTATTCCTGGCGCTGGATCTTCTATCTCAACCTGCCCGTCGGCGTTCTCTCTTTGTTCCTCATGAACCGCTTCGTCTTCGATCCGCACTACGTCAAGCGCGGCAAGGGCCGAGTCGATCTTTGGGGCATCGGATTTCTCGCGCTCGGCATCGGCTCGCTGCAAATCCTGCTCGATACTGGCCAGCGCAAAGACTGGTTCTCGTCCAACTACATTCGAATATTCACCGCGCTCTGCGTCTTCGGCCTGGTCGCGCTCATCGTTCGTGAGTTGATGACCGACCATCCCGTCGTCGATTTGCGCGTACTCAGGAATCGTTCTTTCAGCGCGGGTGTCTTCCTCATCGGACTGCTCGGCTTCGTTCTTTACGCCAGCCTTGTTCTTCTGCCCTTGTACCTGCAGACGCTCATGGGATATCCCGCCTACAACTCCGGCCTCGCGCTCTCCCCTCGCGGCATCGGCGCGCTGCTCTTCACCCCGTTGGCCGGCCACCTCACCACTAAGACCGACCCACGGCGCCTCCTCGTCGTCGGCATGGTCCTCGGTTCCGTCACTATGTTCCAACTCTCGGGCCTCAATCTCTACGCCGGCTTTTGGGACATCTTCTGGCCACAGGTGTTGCAGGGAGTCGCGCTCGCTTTCCTCTTCATTCCGCTGATGTCACTCGCGATGTCCCACATCGAGTCCGAAAAAATGGGGAATGCCACCAGCATCTTCAATCTCATGCGCAACATCGGCGGCAGCATCGGCATCGCCATCATGGCCACGTTCCTCGCCCGCCGCACCCAGGTGCATCAGAACCACCTGGTCGCGAAAATCACTGCCGGCAACATTGAAACCTTGCGGTATCTGCAAGGCCTGCGCGCCAATTTCTACGCTCACGGTACCGACGCGGCCACCGCCTCGCACAAGGCCCTCGCCGCTCTCTATGGCATGGTGCAACAGCACGCCGGCATGCTCGCGTTTGTCGAAGCCTTTTGGCTGATGGGAGTAGTCTTCCTCACGATGTTGCCCTTCTTGCCCCTGCTGCAGTATTCCAAGCCCGCACGTCAAGCGACCGCCGCGATCGAGTCCCAGAAATCGCCCACTCCCTTAGATATAGAAGAACTCGCACCAGAAGCCGCAGACCCCACGCAAGAGGAAGAACACCTCATGGTCTTTCACTAGGCTGTTCTGATATCACAAATATTCTGGGAAGCTCTGGCGTCTGCCGTGCGGGGTTGGGAAGGGCCCGGCTTCAGACCGGGTCGTTAGACGCCAACAAACATGCGGGTTTCAGCCCCTGAGGGCGAATGCTCTCTAAAAACCTGTCAGGATCCGCAACTCGTAGAGGCGCAGCTTGCTGCGTCTCCGCCGGTGCAAGATAAATCGTCCGCGAGTCTCGTCTCCCCGCACCCGCGCCTGTGATAAAGTATTGCCCACTGCTACCGCCAGCCGTGGGACTGGCCGATTCCACCAGGGTTTCACCGTCTACCAAAAGGAGTTATCCATGACGACCCTCCGCGATCTCCTAAAAGACCGCAAAGTCTATTCCGTCGACTCTACTCGCACCGTGCTTGAAGCTGCGCGCTTTATGATGGAGCACAATATCGGAGCCCTGCCCGTGCTGCGCGACGGCGCGCTCGTCGGCATCATCTCCGAGCGCGACATTATGAACCGCGTCGTGGCTATCGGTCGTACGCCAGGCACCACCGCCGTCGCCGAAGTCATGACCGCGAACCCGCGGGCTGTCGATGCCAACGAATCCGTCGAAGAATGCCTCTTCATCATGCGTGAGTTCGGATTCCGCCATCTCCCCATCGTCGATGGCAAGGAATTGAAAGGCCTGGTCTCGCTGCGCGACGTCCTCATGCGATACGTCTCCGAAATCGAGCGCCAGTCAAGGCTAGCCGCCTCGTAAGGCGAACGCGCACCAGTTCGCCGATCCAAAGTCTGAAGTGTGAGGTCCGAAGTCCGCAGCCGGAGGCCCCATGTCGACGCCGCAAGCCCATGCGCCGCCAGAAGTCCCAGCGCTGCTGGCGGCCTCAAGTGGCGCCCAACTCAGTTCTTGGGTGCGGTTACGGTCAGGCTGACCGTTGGATTCGTGGTGGTAGATCCCGTGTTGCTGGAGATGATCCCGTTGTCGTCGACTCCTGTCACCGTAAAGCTGTAAGAGTTGGCCGGAGTGATGCCGTTCGGGGTGCAGGTTGTGGTGACTGTATTGCCGCACGCCGGCATCAGAAGAAATATCCCCGTCATCACAAAAAGTCCAAGTATGGCCCACGCCTTCCGCCGCTTCCGTCCAAAGCCGACCAAAGTCAGCAACGGCAAGGGCAACCACAACGCATAGAACGTCCATCGGTGGGCGTTCGCACACATCACCGTCGTTGTCCCGAACGAAGTGATGGTGACTGTCGCGGTTGAGGGCACTCCGTTCGCCACCGGCAGACTGTTCATTCCCGATGGGTAGGTGAAGGTGCAGTACGGAGGAATCGCCACTAGCGGGGTAAGCGTGGCACACGACAGCGTCACATTTCCCGAGTACCCGTTGACCGGGTTCACGCTGATCAGGCCCTGGCCTCCCTGACCGGCAGGCACGGAGCTGGGTACTACCGTAGTTTGCACAGTGATCGTGAACGTCGGCACGACCGCCAGGATCGTCAGGTCTTGCGATGAAGAGTGTGTTATCCCCGACGAGATGCCAGTGACCGTAATGTTGTAGAGCAGAGGAGTCGTCGGCGTGCCCGAACTGCTGCTCGTGATTGTCACCGAGGCTCCGCCAGGAGGCGTTCTCGAGGGCGGGCTGACCTCGCACGTCGGAGGCGTGGGCTGCGTTGGTTGCGGAGCCCACGTCACCGTGCAACTCAGAGCGACTGAACCAGTGAATCCGTTGACCGCGTCCAGCGTAATGTTCGCGGCCGTGGTGCCCCCGGGGTCGATGGCGCCTGGGCTGGGGAAAGGTGCCAAATCCAACGTGAAATCCGGCGCTTGCGCCGATGCTACCGGCACGGTCAGGAACACAAGAAATACGAATATCAGCGCGAGAACGCCCGCGCGCATGGTCACGCACTTCAAAAAGGATGGCAACGACTCGGATTTCAACATGAGCGGATTTCGGTTCAACTAGCTTCGATTCGTCGGACAACCCAAAGGCTGCCCGGCGCGGCCATACAAAAAGCCCATTCCTCTCGCCAAAAATTGACCCTTGGCGTCTGGGGCGACAAAAATCTGCGACCCATTTTACCCCAGCCGAGCCCATCCGTGGCCGCGCACACAGTCTCCCGCAATCTCTTCCACGGAATCCTAGATACTACCATGCACAGACATCTGACCACATCGAGAGCTCCCCCATGTAGGACAGCCACCCCCGGCTGTCCAGTCGAGCGACGCTCGGTCCCTACGGCACTGTAACAATCACGCCCGTGCAAGCTTTCGACCCGCGCCGCCGGTAGCTGTGCAACACGGCCGAGTCGAAGTACATCGCGTCCTCAGCCTCCAGCACATATTCATCGCTGCCGATCTTCACCGCCAGCGACCCCTTCACCACGTACAGAAATTCCACTCCCGCATGCTGATGCGCCTTGACCTTTTGCGGCGGAAGTTCCTGAAACTCCGCCAGAAACGCGCTCAGCTTACGTTCCGTCGCGCGATAGTCCAGGCATTCAAAGTAGTAAGGCACATCCTGCGCCCCGGGCCGCTCAGGAAATCGAACGCGTTCCTCCCGCCGCACCACTCCGACCACCCGCCGTTTCCGCTCGTCGGTAAAAAAATATTCCAGGCCCACCCCAAACACCATCGCCACGCGCAACAACGTCGGCAGCGTCGGAAACAGCTTTCCTCGTTCCAGCTTCGATAGCAGTCCGGCCGAAAGCCCGGTGTGCTTGCCCAGTTCCACTAACCCCATGCTCTTGCGCAACCGCAATGTGCGCAGTTTTTCCCCAATCGAATACCGCCCCAGCCCCTCGGAAATCGTCTCGGTGACCCCAGCCATAATTTCGCAATATTAAAATGATTGTTCGCAGGAGTAAATTGAAGAGTAGGAAAAGTAGCAGCGGCGCCCCGCCGGCTGTCGCGGAGGCGTCTTGCCCCCGCGACTCGATAGCGAAGATTGAACACTACCGCTGAACCCGCTCAGTGCGGCTTCTTCTTAAACAGCCCCATCACGCTGCTCGCGGGATTCTGTTTCGTGTTGCCGTTGAGCGCCCCCTTCAGCAGTCCCGTCGCCATCCCTTTCATGTCTGGGACAAACTTCGGGTCCGAGGTCGTTCCTCCAATCGTGAATGGAACCTCCAATCCTGCCACGCTCGCGTTCATCTTGAACGCCAAGTCGTTCGCCGGACTCACCGTACCTCCACCCGTCATCTCCCCGATCGCAGGAACGTTCAAGTTGATGTTGTTGGCCTGCGTTCCCTCGGGAGCAACGCGCACATCCGAACTGAAGTTCTGGATGGTCGTATCGTTGCCCGTGTTCTTGCCCGACAGCGCCGAGATCGCCGAAAGTTTCGATCCAAGATTGAAGTTTGCCAGCGACGTATTCTCCAGCCGCACTGTACCCGTAGTAACCAGTTTGTCCACAGGACCAAGGCTCGCCAGGTTCACATTAAGACTCCCGCCTTTGAGTGTTGCCTTCGGAGGCAATACGACTCCTAGCGCTGGCAGCATCGCTTCCAATTCGTCGACCGGCATCCCGGGCCCGTTCAATTTCAAATTGACCGACGTGACTTTTCCGTGCGCGTCGTAGGTGCCGCTTACATGCGCGACCGCCTTGCCCATGGCAATATCACCCTGCGTGATGCTGCCTGTTTCCTTCGCCAGATCGTGAACGACCGTATACGTCACCTGCACCGGTCGACCTGCCGGCGATCCCTTCTGAACTACCTGTAGTTTCGTGGCTGTCAGCGTCCCGCTGGTTTTTGCTTCGTGCCCATCGGATGAGACCGTGCCATCGAAGTCCGCGATTCCGGAAATCCCGGAGGCTGGATCAATGAACCCCGATGCTGCCAGATTCATCTGCTTCACTGAAACCTTCGCATCCAGCGGCGTGAGCGCGGCGTTGGTCGCATCAATCGGCCCCGCCTTGCCTTCAAGATCCAAGCTTCCTCCCGCCGGCAGTTGCGCCGTCAACTTGAACGGAAAGGAAGAAGTGAACGAGAAATTTGTCACTTCAATATTAACCTTGTCATAAACATGCGGCTTGCCCAGTGATCCAGTCCGCGTCACCGTCAGCCGCCCGTCTTTGACATTCAACTTCGCTACCGAGAGATTCGGATTTCCCCCGACCGATGAAGGAGAAGCCGGCGACGAAGTAGACGGCGAAGGCGCACTCGGCGCTGGAGCCGCCCTATTCCCAGCCGGCGCATTTTTCTCACCGAGGCTGGAAAAATTCCAGGTCTCCCCGTTCTCCGATTTCACCAGCCCGATTTCCGGTTCGTTCAGCGTCAGTTCGGTAACGTTCAGCGTCTTCGAAAAAATCAGCGGCATCAACTCCACTCCGACTTTGAGCGATTTCGCCTGCACGAATGGAGACTTGCTGAACGCCGGATCGTCGGCGATCGAGATATCGTCCGCGCTTACCGATCCCGAAAACACCGACAGCTTAAGATTCCCCACCTTAACCTCGCGACCCAGCGCTTCGGTCAACTCCGACTCGAGCTTGGGACGAAACGTATTGGCGTCGACAAAAAACGGAATGGCGATGGCGATTACGATCACCACGCCAACGATAATGGCTACGATTTTCAGGATGCGTTTCATGATTTCTACCTCCTGTCGAACAGCACGTGCAGTTGTAATTGCGGGGAAAGTGTTGGCGCAAAAAGTGTACCACCGCAAGCTGACCTGCTGCGGATCGTACCCGGCGTATCACCTACAGTCGATCCCTACTGCGGGTCCTGCTGCAACTCCGGAGAAGGCACGCTTTGATTCTCGCCGTCATCTTTCATTGCTTGGTCGCCCACGATGCGGTTTTCCCCGTTAATGCGTACCGCCTCTTGCAGTTCTTTCTTCGCCTCTGGCTTTCGCCCCAGTCGCAGCAGCACTTGTCCTCGCACGTAGTGTGCGTCACTGCGGTCAGGATCAAGTTTGATCGCGATTGCAGCTTCTGCCAGCGCCGCTGCGAGTTTTTTCTGCCGCTCGTAAATCTTCGCCAGACCCAGATGCGAACTCGCCAGCCGCGGATCCAGCCGCAGCGCTTCGCGATAATGTTTCTCCGCGTTCCCGTCGTCCTGCGTCAGCCGGTACAAATCTCCAAGCTGATCGTAATTCAGCGCCAAGTCAGGCTCGATCGCCGCGTCCTTCAAGAACTCCGTGCGCGCGTGCTCATAGTCCTGATTCTTCAAATACGCCATCCCGAGGTTGAAGTGCACGAACGGCAACTTCGGATCGGCTGCGGCCGCGAGTCGAAACTCCTCCAGAGCCAGGTCGTATTCCTCGCGATTCAGATGATATTTCCCCACGAAAAGATGGTATTGCGGCGAACCGTCGCTGATCTTGATCAGCTGCGCGGTGGCGCGATCGTCAAGCTCTTTTTTCCCCGCGCGGTGCGCCGCATTCGACAACACATACAAATATGGAACCTTCGTCGATTCCCGCTCCCACAGCGGTTCCAGCGTCGACGCTGCATCTGCCCAACGGCTCGCGAAGAAGTAACACAATCCCAGCAGATATCTCGGTTGCTCCGCATCCGGCTGCTCTCGCACTACCGATTCAAACGGCGGCATCGCCTTGAGGTATTCATTCTGCCGGAAGTAAACCAATCCAATGTTCAGCCGGATTCCCGCCACCTGCGGCATCAGCCGCTCGGCCTCCTCCAGCACATCCAGCGCTTTGCCCCACTGCTTCCGCCGCATGTAGACGACGCCCAGATTCGCGAACGCGCCGCCCGCCTTCGGATCTAACACCAGCACTCCCCGAAAATCGCGCTCCGCCTCGTCCAGCCGTCCATGGGCCAGAGCCTCCTGCCCGCGTTGAAAAAGTTCCGCCGGACTCGCCGCCCTCGCCTCGTCAGATGCCGCTACCGCAGCCCCACGCCGCCCATTTTCCGCAGGCGCAACTCCGGCCTGCGCAGGCGATTTGGCCATAGCCCCGCCCGCCAGCAGAAGCAAAACAAAACATAAATGCGTGATCCCTGCGCTTGACACTAGGTTTTACTCTCTGCTGTAGTGTCCGCCAGTGTACGCTCTAAGTTCAAGCGGCAGCACGTACGCTCAACCCGAATACGAATCTGAACTTTCTTCGGAACCGATGCCGCTCTCGGTTCCGGCGCAAGGTCGACGATGGTAACCATTCGTGACGTAGCGAAGGAAAGCGGGTTCTCCTCGACCACCGTGTCGATCGTGCTGAACAACGCGCCATTGGCCCGTTACATTCCCGCCGTCACCAAGAAGCGCATCGAACGCGCCGCGCAGAAGCTCGGCTATCGCCCCAACCAATTCGCTCGCTCCCTGCGCAGCAAACGCAGCCACACCGTCGGCGTCATGGTCTTCGACATGACCGATCCCTACTGCACCCTCGTTCTCCGCGGCATCGAGAATACTCTCTACCAGTCGTCGTATCTGCCCATCCTCACCGACGTGCACAACGAGCGCAGCCGTTTCGAACGCTATCTCGAGATGCTCCTCGACCGCCGCATCGAAGCCCTCATCGTGCTCGCCAACTGGCTCTTCCTCGATATCAACCTTCTCGGCGATCTGGAAAAAAGCAGCATCCCCACCGCGATGATCGGATGCGAACTCCAAACCGACTCCATCAGCTCCGTCATCGTCGATAACGAAGTCGGAGGCTATCTCGCCCTCGAGCACCTGCATTCCCTCGGCCACCGCAAAATCGCGTTGATCCGCGGCCCCAAGGCGCTCACAGATAGTTCTCCGCGCTGGCGCGGCATTCGCAACGCCGCCAAAGCCGCAGGACTCGAACTCGATCCCCGCCTCATCGTCGATCTTCCCGAATCGCGCGATCCTCTCTCCAGCTTCGAGGCTGGACAGAAACTCACCGACGATCTCATCAAGCAGAAGCGCCCCTTCACCGCGCTGCTCGCCTTCGACGACATGAGCGCCTTTGGCGCGATCCGAGCTCTGACCCGCGCCGGCATCCGCGTTCCCGAGCATTGCTCCGTCATCGGCTTCGACGACGTCGCCACTTCCGCGCTCTACACGCCCTCCCTCACCACCGTTCGTCAGCCCATGGAAGCGATGGGCGCTTCCGCCGTGGGCATCGTCGTCGAGGGCATCAACGGCGTACTCGAAAAGCGCGAAATCGCCGCCAGCCACCGCAAGGTTGCTCCAGAGTTGGTTGTACGCGAGTCGACCCGCAGTCTTCTATGAACTCTTGCCGCATCGATTTTCCACAGAGTATGCAGCGTGGAACCATTCACGCCATTCTTTTTTCTTGACAGTCGATGCCGTATAAAAGCACTATTCATACGTTTTAATACTCCGTTCTGGGTCTCGCATCAAGCTGGAATGCGTGTCTGACAAAATGAACCGCCGGACTAGGAAGTCCGGAAGAAACGCGGCGAAGCCGACTGAACCGGCGCGGGCCAACGCCTGCGCCAACGGGAGAGCATGACCATGAGATCTCATCGTTTGCTGCTAAGGATTGCGCTGTTGGTCGTGACATTCTGCGGAGCCGCCTGGGCCCAGGACACCGGTTCAATCACCGGCACGGTGAAGGATCCCACAGGGGCCGCAGTGGCAGGCGCCGCCGTATCCGTCTCCAACCCGGATCATGGGATTACCCGTCAGACGGTGACCAATTCCGAGGGCGACTACAACGAGTCCGCGCTTCCTCCGGGAAGTTACAACGTGATCGTGACCGCGGCTGGCTTCAAGAAATATCAGGCGAAGAACGTCGTATTGCGTGTTGCCGACAAGTCACGCATCGATGTCACGCTCGAAGTCGGAGCCGCCACTACCGAGGTTATCGTCCAAGGAGCCGACGTCGCGCAAGTCGAGACTCAGTCTTCGGAGCTTGCCGGCACCGTGACCGGAAAGGAAATTTCTCAGCTCGAGCTGAATGGTCGCAACTTCACGCAGTTGGTCACACTCGTCCCAGGCGTCAGCAATCAGACGGGACAGGACGAAGGCACCGTCGGTGTCAACGGTAACGTCAGCTACAGCATGAATGGCGGACGCGTCGAGTACAACAACTGGGAGCTCGACGGCGGCGACAACATGGACAATGGCAGCAATTCCACGTTGAACGTCTATCCCAGTGTTGACGCCATTGCCGAATTCAAAGTTCTCACTTCAAACTACGGCGCACAATTCGGTCGCAACGGCTCCGGCACGGTCGAGGTCGAAACAAAATCTGGGACCAAGAACTTCCATGGCGACGCCTACGAATTTGTCCGCAATGACGCCTTCAACGCTAAGAACTATTTTGACTCGAGTGTTCCGCCATACAAGAAGAACGACTTCGGGTATACGGTTGGCGGCCCTGTCTATATTCCCGGTGTCTACAACAAAGATAAGAGCAAGACGTTCTTCTTTTGGTCGGAAGAATGGCGCCGAGAGCGCGTTCCGAGCAACTTCAATCAAGCTGTGCCGTCGGACGCGGAACGGCAGGGTGATTTCTCTGACCTATGCCCCAATCTGCAATCGTCAACGCCCAACGATTATTCGGATTGTCCGGCCGTGCCCGGGTTTCTAGACGGTACGGGCCACACCCCCAATCTGAATGTTGTTACCGGATTTAATATCAACGACCCTAACGTCCAGGCGCTCCTTCCAATGATTTCTCCCGCGAATTCAGGCACGCCTGGAGCCGAATTCTTCAATTCGGCCAGCGTACTGCCGACGACTTGGCGTGAGGAACTGTTCCGTATAGACCACAATCTAACCACGAACGAGCGCCTGAGTTTCCGCTTTATTCACGATTCCTGGAACACGGTCACAAACGTTCCGTTGTGGACCAACGCCGGAAGCTTTCCAACCATCCAGACTGCGTTCAAAGGTCCCGGCGTCAGCATGGTGGCGCGATTGACTTCGACCTTCAGCCCGACGCTGCTGAACGAATTCGTAGCGAGCTATACGACCGATCACATCATCCTCAACGATGTCGGAACTTGGCAGCGTCCGTCAGGTATGACCATAGGCGATCTGTTTGGTGGCAATGGCCACGGAGTTCTGCCGGGGATCAACCTCGTGGGCGGAAACGCCTACGGCGGTGGTTTCGGCGAAGATGCTGGTTACATTCCGAATGGCATCTACAACTCCAACCCCACGTACACCTATCGTGACAATCTCAACAAGATTATTGGAAAGCACAATCTAACGATGGGCGCCTATGCTGCCTTCGCTCAGAAGAACGAACTCGGAGGCGAACTCGGCGCTGGCTCCGTCAACGGTTATCTTACCTTTGACAGTTCGAGTCAGGGCACTAGCGGAAATCCGTTCGCCGACCTTTTGCTTGGAAATATCTCAAGCTTTGGTGAGCAGGACAGGTTCGTCAAATACTTCAACCGCTACAAGCTCGTCGAGCCGTATTTCCAGGATGATTGGCGAGTCACTAATAAATTGACTGTCAACCTCGGCGTCCGGGTCAGTCTCTATGGGACTTATCGCGAGAAACAGCACCAGGCATTCAACTTCGACCCCAATCACTATGTGCAAGGCCAGACCACGGTGAACGCAGACGGTACCGTGAATTTCCTTACCGCTGATAACGGGGTTCCTTCCGTTACTGATTTACCGAATGGAATCGTTCAATGCGGGGTGACCTCGGGAGTTCCTGCCGGCTGCATGACTGGGCACTTGTTTAACCCCGCTCCCCGTATCGGTTTTGCATGGGATCCGTGGGGTAACGGCAAATGGGCGATTCGCGGCGGATACGGCATGTTCTATGAACATACCAACGGCAACGAGGGCAACAGTGAATCGCTGGAAAACTCGCCGCCACTCGCCAACGCGGTGCAGCAGAATAACATCACCGGTTATGCGAACGTCGGAGCCAACCTGACGCCCGGTGCGCAGTTGCCTTTGAATGTAAACGCTATTCCGACCAAAGCGACATGGCCGTATGTTCAACAGTGGCACGTTGACGTGCAACACGAAATCATGAACGGGACGGTCGCTACCGTTTCTTATGTGGGCAGCAAGGGAACATTTCTCACCCGGCAGACGGATTTAAACCAAATCCGAGTATTGCCCATTGCGCTCAATCCCTACGCGCCTGGGGAACCTCTCGATTCCGATCCGACTTCGGCGACGTTTAACACGGATTGCAACTCTCTGACCGTCGACGGCAATGGCGTCACGGGTCAAGCGGCAGTGAACCTGGCTGTAGCATGTGGAGCGAATCCCGATCCCTTCCGCCCAATCCCGGGGTACGGCAACATTACGCACCTCCAGCCGGCGTCTTCGTCCATCTATCACGCACTCCAGATGTCGGTCCGTCGCAGCCTTGGCGGCCTGACCTTGAGTGGTGCCTACACTTACAGCCACTCGATCGATGACTCTTCGGATCGCGGCGATGGCAGCTTCCTCGACTCTTACAATCCGAGTTCAAATCGCGCCAGTTCGAACTTTGACCAGCGCCACATCTTCAACGCCAGCTACGTTTGGGATCTGCCGTTCTTTAAGGGGAAAGGCTTGGCGCATGACGTCATAGGCGGTTGGGAATATTCCGGCATCGTCGCGTTCTCTACCGGAAGTCCATTTAGCCCAACATTCGCAACTGTTAGCGACAACGCTGGCGTAGCCAACGGCGTAGGGACCGCATCGCGGCCCGACCTCATTGGCGATCCGAATGCCAGCTTTACCCAAGTTCCGGCTGCCGGACTGGGAAAGCAATACTATACCTCTGCGATATTCGCAGCTCCCCGTGGTTTGACCCTTGGCGATGCGGGCCGGAACCTCTTGCGCAATCCCAGCCGCATTAATTTCGATATGGCTCTGTTCAAGCACTTTGCCTTCACGGAGCGATTGGGGTTTGAGTTCCGCGCAGAAGCCTTCAACGTATTCAACCATACAGAATGGGGCAACATCGCGGGGGACGGCGGCTCCGCGGGAGGTTCAGGCAACAATTCCTTCCCGAGCGACAATTTTGGCTATGTGAGCTCAGCTCATAACCCACGCATTCTCCAACTGGGAGCGAAGTTCATTTTCTAGCTCCTTGTGCGAGCAAAACGTCAAATCCCGGCCTCGCAAGAGGCCGGTTTTTTTATTTGCGATGCTGAGTGTGAAGATGCTCCTGTGGAAACAGCCGCCTTCGGCTGTCCCGCGAAGGAAAAAGCCGAGCGACCCCGGAAGATCGCCGCACTCGGAGCCCAAGACCCAAGACCCAAGACCCAAGACCTACTACCCAACCACCGCCCCGGCCCCCACCGCCTCCAGCGCCCGCTCTAAATCCTCAATCAGATCCTCGCCACTCTCAATCCCCACCGACAGCCGCACCATCTGCTCCGTCACGCCCATCTCTTTTCGCTGCTCCGCCGAAATCATTGCATGCGACGTCAGCACCGGGATCGACACCAGCGACTCCACTCCTCCCAGACTCGTCGCCAGCGTAAACAGCCGCATCGCCTCGCTCACGCGCCGCGCATCCTCGCCCGTTCCCTCCACTTCAAACGTCACCATGCCGCCCCCCGCGCTCATCTGCTCACGCGCAACGGCATACTCCGGATGGCTCTTCAGCCACGGATAATGCACTCTCCGCACCTTCGCATGCTGCTCCAGAAACTCCGCCACGCGCAGCGCGTTTTCGTTCTGTCGCGCCACCCGCACCGCCAGCGTCTTCAGCCCGCGAATCAGCATCCACGCCGCATGCGGATCCATGCAATTCCCCAGCGTCGTCCGCGTCTCCCAAAGCTGTTCCATCAATTCCTGCCGCCCGCACACCACTCCGCAAGTCAGGTCCGCATGTCCACTCAAATATTTCGTCCCCGAATGCATCACCAGATCAATCCCATACTCCGCCGGACGCTGGTTGACCGGCGTTCCGAACGTGCTGTCGATCATGCTGATCAGCTTGTGCGCCCGTGCCAGCGCCGCCGCCTTCTTGAAATCCACCACCCGCAGCGACGGATTCGTCGGCGACTCCAAATACAACAACTTCGTATTCGCCCGGATCGCCCGCTCCGCCTGTGAGAAATCGTTGGTATCGACAAACGTCGTCTCAATCCCAACCCGCGGCAGCCACTCGGAAAAAAACTTCATCACTCCGCCATACACGTCGCGCTGCGCAACAATGTGATCCCCCGCCTTCAGCAGCCCAAGAACCGTGCAGGTAATTGCCCCCATCCCCGATGCAAACGTTCGCGCCGCTTCGGTGCCTTCCACGGCGGCCACAGCTTCCTCCGCCGCGGTATTCGTCGGATTCCCCCACCGCGTGTAATACCGGTCAGTCGTCGTAACGCGCTGCTGTTCTTCGTTGTCCGTCACTTCAAACGTCGACGTCTGAAAAATCGGCGTTCCCACCGGACCATTCTTCTTCTCCAACTCGCTCCCACCATGCACAGCCGCAGTCTCCCGACGACGATTCTTCCGCTTCATGCTCACCTCGCTCCCCAGACTACCCGCGCCCACAACCGCCCGCAAGTGAAAGCGACTATGCGCTTGGTGCGTCCTTCCTTCGTGAACCTTAGTGTCCTTTGTTTGCTCCTGCCAACACGTACTCCATCACCGTTTATAATTCCCCCCTCATGGACCTCGGCCTGAAAACCCGCGTAGCTCTGATCGCCGCCTCCAGTCAGGGAATCGGCCTCGCCACCGCCGAAGCCTTCGCCGCCGAAGGCTGCCGCATCGCCATGTGCTCCCGCAACAATCAGACGCTGCAATCCGCCGCCGAAAAAATCAGAAAGCATCACAATACTGAAGTCCTCGCCGAAGCCCTCGACGTCACCGATCCCGCGGCCATCTCCCGCTTCGTCGCCGGCGTTGCCGCCAAGTTCGGCGCCGTCGACATCTGCGTCACCAACGCCGGAGGCCCGCCCGCCAAGGGATTCCTCTCCGCCACCCTCGACGACTGGCAACGCGCCATCTCTGCCAATTTTCTGAGCACTGTCTATTTCGCGCGCGAAGTTATCCCCCACATGCAGCGCAAACACTGGGGACGCATCATCACCATCACCTCGATCACCACCAAGCAGCCAGTCGCCGATCTCGTCCTATCGAACGCCGTCCGCGCCGCCGTGGTCGGTCTCGTGAAGAGCCTCGCGAACGAATTCGGCAAAGATGGAATCCTGGTCAACAACGTCGCCCCCGGTTTCACCGCCACCGACCGCCTGAAAGAATTGGCCAAGTCCCGCTCCACCGCCTCGGGAAAAAATGAGCAGGAGATTTTCGACGCATGGGCCGCCGACGCCCCACTCAAGCGTCTAGGCGAGCCCCGCGAAGTCGCCGAGATCATAGTCTGGCTCGCCTCCGACCGCGCCTCCTACGTTACCGGCCAAACAGTCCTGGTCGACGGCGGCGTGTACAAAGGTTTGTAAACGGCTTATATCATCCTGAGTACTCACGGACCGACGCCTACCAAAGGAAATGAAAATGTGGCAGCGCCATTTCTCGCGCATTCTTTGCACGAGAAGTGGGCTTCTTCGGCAGAGCGGAGTAATTCCCTCGGCGAACTGCGCCCGGTATCCGTCGGCGTAAAACACGCTCAAAACTGTGGCTCGAAACTTTTCCCGACCAGATCACTTTCAGCAGCGCCTGTTTCCCTTACAATTAAGGTTGCCGGCCAGCCGCTTTCAAGCGCTTTGTATGTAGAGGGACGGCGCGACACTGCTCGCGCCGCGCGACACTTCATGGCGAAAACGAAATCCAAATCTAAATCGCGCTCGAAATCCACCCCCGCGAAATCCCGCGACAAACGCGCCGTCCCCGCGCCCGTGTCGCTCCAATACATTCCCTGGAATACCATTCCGCTCGAAGATCTCAACCCGCTCCTACAACGCCAATTCGTCGTCGGCCAGGAAATCATGCTCGCCCGCGTCCTTCTGAAAAAAGGATGCATCGTCCCCGAGCACAGCCATCACAACGAGCAACTCACCTACATCCTCGAAGGCACTCTCAAGTTCTGGATCGACGGCAAAGAGATCGTCGTAAACGCCGGCGAAACTCTCTGCATTCCCTCCAACATGCGGCACAAAGCCGAAGCCCTCGAAGACACTGTCGACCTCGACATCTTTTCTCCACCTCGCGCCGACTGGATCAACCGAACCGACCAATATCTGCGAGGAAAGAAATAGCCCAGTCCCATGACCTCTCTCTCCACTTCTGCGCCGGGCGTGCGTCAAGCCAACTTCCGCTTCCGCTGCATCGCTTGCGCCGATCTGAGCGACAATGCCAGCCAGAATTTTCGTTGCGCCCTTTGCGGAGATCTGCTCGAGATTACCTATCCCGGTTGGAAACAGAATCCGCCTCCAGCGCAGGAATTGAAATCCACCTGGCGCCAGCGCCGCCTCTCGCAGTCCGCCATCGATCTCAGCGGAGTCTGGCGCTTCCGCGACCTGCTCCCCGCGCTGGAAACCGACGCCCAGGCCATCACCCTCCGCGAAGGCAACACTCCGCTCTACGAACTTCCGCGCTGCGCCCGCATCACCGGCGTCCCGCGTCTCTTCGCGAAGCATCAAGGACTGAATCCCACCGGCTCGTTCAAAGACGCCGGCATGACCGTCGCCGCGACCTTCGCCCGTCGCGCTGGATTTCGCTGGGTCGCCTGCGCCTCCACCGGCAACACCTCCGCGTCCATGGCCGCTTACGCCGCTCGTGGATCCATGCGCTGTCTCGTCCTCGTCCCCGAGGGAAAAATTTCCTGGAGCAAACTTTCTCAGGCGCTCGACTACGGCGCCGTCACCTGCCAGTTGCGCACCGACTTTGACGGCTGCCTCAAACTTCTCCAGGAATTAGTTCTCCGCGCGCCCGTCTACCAGTTGAATTCGATCAACCCGTTTCGTCTCGAAGGCCAAAAAACTCTTGCCATCGAACTGCTCGAACAACTCGACTGGCAGCCACCCGACCACATCATCGTCCCCGGCGGCAATCTCGGAAACAGTTCCGCCATCGGCAAAGCCCTGCTCGAAATGCGCGATCTCGGCCTGATCTCGCGCCTTCCCAAACTCTCTGTCATTCAAGCCGAAGGTGCCAACGCGCTCGTGCGCACTCTGCGCGAAGCTGCCGGAAAACGCCTCATCAGCGTGCATGCGGAAACGCGCGCCACCGCCATCCGCATCGGCAACCCCGCCTCCTGGAAAAAAGCCGCGCACGTTCTCGAAGAGACCGAAGGCGCATGCGAGCAAGTCACCGAAGTTGAGATCGCTCAAGCCAAAGCGGAAATCGGCGCCGAAGGCATCGGCTGCGAACCCGCATCTGCGGTGACGTTAGCGGGCTTGAAGAAATTGCTGAAGCAGGGATTTGTGAAGCCAAACGAAACCATAGTCCTCGTCCTCACCGGAAACTTGTTAAAGGATCCCGATTTCACCATGGAATTCCATCGCGGCGACCTGTTCAAAGGTACGCGGGACGAACCCGCATCCGCCGCACTCGACAACTTACGCCGTCCGCCAATTGTGCTGGATGCCAAGCTGGAAGCCGTAATCCAGACGCTGGAACAATCAGAGAAGCCCTGACGCGATCTGTTATCCAGCCGCGAAGCGGCGAAAGACTACAGCCCACGGCGCAAGCCGTGGGTAGCAAGTGGAAACAAGCAAGCCCCGAAGGGGCGAAAGAGCATTCCGCGGAACCACGCGGTTGTTTCATAGATTCGCTCCTGGTTCTTAAACTGGGATTGTTGAAACTCTATTCACAAAATATTCGCATGCCCACCAAAAACTCAAAACGCGCTCTCCACCTCGCCTTTCCCGCCACCTCGGCCAACCTCGGCCCCGCCTTCGACGCCGCCGCTCTTGCCATGGGTTTCTACATGAATCTCGACGCCCATGCCGCCGCGGAATTCTCCATCACCGCCACCGGACGCGATCGCGAAATCTGCGGCAAACTCGAGAACCATCTCATCCTCACAACTTACCGCGAAGTCCTCGAAGCCGCGGCCCGTCCAATCATTTCCCTGTCCCTCAAAATCGCCAACGATATCCCCATCGGCAAAGGTTGTGGCTCCTCCGCCGCGGCGCGTCTCGCAGGCATTGCCCTCGCAGTTCACTTCGGACGTCTCCACTGGACCGACGCCCAGATCATCGGCGAGGCCTCCCGCCGCGAACATCATCCCGACAACGCCGCCGCCTGCTGGATGGGTGGCCTCATCGTCGCTCGCATGTCCGGAGACCCCGACACTCCCGCCACTCAGTCCGACACCCAGCCCGAAGCCCAAGTCGTCTGCATCCGTCCGAAAGGGAAGTGGCCGCTCCTGCTCGCCGTCCCCGATCACGCGCTCTCCACCGAAGCGGCCCGCAACGCCCTTCCCGCCGAATACTCGCGTGCCGACGCCGTCACCAACGTTCAGAACTCCATGCTCTTGCTCGCCGCCTTCATGCGCGGACGCCACGACCTGCTCTCCGTCGCTCTCGTCGACCGCATGCACCAGCCCTACCGCGCCCCACTGTGTCCGCTGCTTTCCCCTCTGCAGGAACTGAAAGGGAAGGAAGGCATCCTCGGCGCAGCCCTTAGCGGCGCTGGACCTTCCGTCCTCATCTTCCTCGATCCTCGTGCCTCGCTCGACAAAGCGCGCCGCTTCATCGCCGCCCACCTCAAGCGAAACGCCCTCTCCGCCGAACTTCTCCCCACCTCGATCGCCCTCCGCGGCGCCCGCCCTCTGAATTCAAAACTCTGATCGCATCCGCAAAGTTTTGTTCTGCTATTGGCCCGAACGTGCCATTTACCGCCGCGCACACCTCGGCGTAGTTTGAACCTTCCCCCCAAATAGAGCGGAGCAAAAAGATTATGTCTGCTGTGTTTTCGCCAACGGGAGCACTCTCGCGTGCGCGGAGGACCCGCGCTCAATCGCATCCAATCCAAGGAGGGAACAGCTCACTGTCAGCCAACGACCGGATTCGCAACGAACAGGTTCGCGTCGAGATGCAAACTTTCCTACGTGCCCTCGATTCCTATCCCGACTACTTCGCCCGGAATCCGCACCTGACCTTCGAACAGTATCTGCGCAGCCACGCCGCAATCTCTTCGTACAACGATCCCGCTACCGCCGGCTGGCTGGCGGCACAATCCCGTTCATCCGTAGATATTCCACCATCTGCCCGTAATGATCGTAGCCGTGCCACGCAATGCTCGTCGCCAATCCCAGCCGCGTGACTTTTCCTTCGCCGAACGGACTTCTCACCGTCAGGATCAGGTTCTTCTCATTGATCGTGGCGATCGCCTTGTGCACATACTCAAACGAATCCTTCAGGTACTTCAAAATATCCGCCTTCGACTTGACCGACTCCGGGCCTGATTCCTCGCCAATATCCACCGGCGGTTTCTCTTCCAGAAGCGCAGCCGCAATTTCGTAGTTCACCGCCGCCACATGCTTCACCTGTTCGCCGAATGTGCGGACGCCCTTAAACTCTCCATTCGTCGGCGCAAATCCAAACTTGTCTTCCGGCATCGCCTCCGCCGTAGGAATAAACTCCATCTCCATATTACTGACCGTCCGATCCAGCACCTGTGTGACGGTCCGCAACTCGTCGTTGGGCTTACTTGCCTGCGCCGCGGTCGACATCGCCATCACCAGCAACCCGCACGCAACCAGTCCCAATTCTTTTTTCATGATCCCCCCTTAGTCCCTTACTACCGCCGGAGCCATTTTCAACTCCGACGCCGTCAACCGATGTCGTCGAATCGTTGTCAATCCCACCACCATCGCCAGCGCCGACCATGCCAACGCAGCCGGAACGCCTTCCCTCGCCGCCAACTCTCCCCATACCGCACTGCCTAGCGCCATCCCGCCCTGCAGAACCAACAAGTACATCGAGAGCGCCCGTGCCCGCATCCATGACGGACACATCGTTTGCGCCACCACATTAAAGCACGCCAGGATCCCAATCCACGCGGCTCCCGCCGTAAACAATACCAGACACAGCCACTCAAATACATGCACTTGTCCGGCCAGGAACGTCATCGCCGCGAACGCAACCGTAGCCCCGGCCACCAGCCCATCCACCGAATATCGCAGGCGCATGCGCGGCAATACCACGGCGCCTGCCATCGCTCCCACCCCAAAACACGTCAGCAGAAATCCATATCCCTGCGCCCCATGCGGCTGGCAAATCACGGGAAGCAGCGCCAGCAACGACGCAGCGCCCACGCTGAACGCCCCCGTTCGCACCAATACCGACTTTACCTCCGGCGCGCCCCGCACATAGCGAAATCCCTCGCCAATCGCGCTCAGCACGCCTTGTTTCGGAGGCGCCTCGCGCGGAGCTTTCCGCCACCTGCACAGAAATAAGATCACTCCAAAGAACGATGCCGCATTCAGCAGAAACGACCATCCCGATCCCGCCGCCGCCACCACCATCCCGCCCAGCGCCGGGCCGACCGCGCGTGCCACATTGAATCCCGCCGAATTCAGCGCCACTGCCGACGCATGCTGCGCCGGAGAAACCACATCCGGCGTAATCGCCTGCCACGCCGGATCGTTCATCACCGCGCCCAGCCCCAGCACGAATGTGAACATCAACAACACCCAAGGATTCACCACGTGCAGCAGCGTTAACACTCCCAACGCCGCCGCCGCCACGACCATCCAACTCTGCGTGAACAACAACAGCCGCCGCCGGTCGACCATATCGGCCAGCGCCCCCGCCGGCAACACGACCATAAACACCGGGACAGCCGCTGCCGCCTGCACCAGGCTCACCATCAGCGGCGAAGTCGTGAGCTGCGTCATCAACCATCCCGCGCCCACATTCTGCATCCACGTCCCGGTATAAGAGACAACCGCCGCGATCCATAGCGACCGGAACAGCGGCTCCCCCAGCGGAGCCCAAGCCGCGCCGCTCCCCCGCATCCCCGCCCCGCCCACCACCGAAACTGAAATCTGATCAGCCAACTGAAAAGAAGTCCTTAGTGAACCACGAATCGAAGATCTTTCTTAGTGAACCTTAGTGTCCTTGGTGGTTAAAGGTTTTCCCCAGTGTTCCCCAGTGTCCCCTGTGGTGAAGCTCTTGCTCTTGTAGCTAAGTTCTAACCCTCCGCCCAAAAGGCCACTCCGCCTCCATCCAAGCCCGAACCATATAAATGATGACTCCCGTTAACAGAATCACCCCCGCATACCGCACTTCCTTTTGCCAGTTCTCCCGATTAAACAAAATGAACAAGAATCCCGCGCTAGCCAGCACCGCCGGCAGCGGAAAAAGCCACATCCGAAATGGCCGCGGCATATCCGGCTTCCAGATCCTCAACAGAATCACCCCCACCGCTTGCACGAGAAACTGCAAAATCAGCCGGATCACCACCAGCGCCGCAATCGCATCCTTCAGCCGCAGAAAACAAAACGCCGCCGCCACCACTCCCAGCGCCAGCAGCGACACATGCGGGAACCGGTACACCGGATGCACCTTCGCAAACGCCTTGAAGTAGTTCCCATCCTTCGCCGCTGCATACGGCACCCGCGAATACCCCAGCATCAGCGAGAACACCGACGCAAACGCCGTCGCCATCACGAGTCCCGTCACCAGTCGTGCCGCCCACTGCCCGTAAATCCTTTGCATGAACAGCGACACGACATACAGTCGATTGCTGTTCTGTCCTGCCCCCAGCATCTCCCGCCACGGCACCACGGCCAGAATGCACAGGTTCATCAATAGATATAGACAGGCGACCAGCAGAATGGAAAGCAGCAGCGCCCGCGGAATATTCTTCCCCGGATCCTTGATCTCATCTCCCAGGAAACATACGTTGTAATATCCCCAATAATCGTAGGTTGCGATCAGCATCGCCCCGCCCAGCCCGGTCAGAAAATGATGCGAGAGATGAAAAGCCCCCGGGGGAAAATCAAACGCCCGTGCCGCATTGAAATGGGTCAGCCCCGCGAAGATGATCCACCCAATTGTCCCCATCACCCCAAACCACAAAATCTTCGACAGCCGCCCGATTGCCGTAATCCGTCGATAAAGCAGCAGAACCGTAAAAAAACAAATCGCCACGGCCACCGCCGTGCCCGGTGTGACGATCCAATCCACCTGCATCGTCCCAACCCACGGAATATGCGCCGCCGCCGTGTGATGCGCGTACACCGTCTCCAACTCCGGCCAGTAATACGCCGCATATCCCGCCAGCCCGATGCATCCCGTCGCAATCGATAGCGGCGCCGAAAACGACACCTGCCAGATAAACAGAAAGGAAATCAGCCGTCCCCATTTATTCGGACCATAAATCTCCCGCAAATACCGGTACGATCCTCCCGATTTCGGCATGGCCGCGCCCAACTCCGCTGACACCAGTCCGTCGCACACCGCCAGCAGCGCCCCCGCCACCCATCCCAACATCGCCTGCGGACCGCCCATCGCCCCCAACACCAGCGGCATGGTAATAAACGGCCCCACGCCGATCATGTCAATCATGTTCAGCGCAGTAGCACTCCCCAACCCCATCCCGCGGATCAGGCCAGGCGAACTACTTTCGTTTTGTGTTGAAGCCTGCTCTGAAGATTCCATCTCGTAGAGATATTGCTCGAAACGGCTTCTCACCACTAAAAAGAAAGACGTAGCCAAGCTACGTCTCAAGGACAAGCAACCCCGTTCACAAGAGCCGCGCCGTAAACCAAAAAAACTGAGTACTGCGTACTCAGTACCGAGTACTGCTACTGCCTTCCCGCACTCAGCAATTCACATACGACCGCACCGCCCCCGCAACTCCACTATTCTCCAGCGATTGCCATTGATGAATCCAGTTCTGGGAACTGAGAACCGAGAACTGATCACTAATCACTAATCACTAATCACCAATCACGGCTTCGCACTCAGCAAATTCACATACAACCGCACCGCCCCCGGAACTCCCGCCGGCAACTGCCGGAAGAACGCATATCCCGTATAGATGTAAGTCCCCTTGCCATACTGTGCCTTCAACAATCCGCCCTTCTGCGGATCCTCTCCCGGATCATGACACGCCAGCAGCGGCTTGAAATGTTCATCCCACGAACTCATGAAGTACAGCCCGCGCTCCTGCACCCACCCGTCGAAATCCCGCGCCGTAATCGTATTCGGAAAATGAAACACTGAATCCTCCGGTGCGAGAATCTCCACCGGAGCCTCCTCCACCGAAACCCGCGCCCGGCTCAACTCCGCCGGATAAGGCGTGAACTTCCCCGCATTAAAATCGCCAACCCCCGCGTTGTACTGCACCACCAGCGTTCCGCCCGCCAAAACGAAATCCAATAGCTTCTTGTTATTCGTCGCAACATCTTTCTGCGTGTCATACGCGCGAATCCCCAGCACAATCGTTCCGTACTTGCTCAGATCCTCGCTCGCAATCTTCTCCGCCGGAATCAGCGTCACGTCCATCCCCACCTGCTTCAGCACCGTCGGAATGTCGTCCCCCGCGCCCATGATGTAGCCCACCTTCAAATCATGTGGAGCCTGTACATCAACAATGCTCACCCGCTGCCGCGCCGGCTGGTAATAATAAAAACTTCCCAGATCCTCGCGCGTGACCAGCGTATATCCCTCGCTATATTTCTCGCCCTCCGATTCCAGCACCGCGCGAACCGTCGTCCGCCCCTCTTTCAAGCCGGTCGTGAATACTTTGAACTCGAAATCCTGTTTCTCTCCGCGCTTCTTGAAGTCCACCGCGAACTGCGCCGGTTCCGAACGCCACCCCGCCGGCAACTCCAGCCGCAACACTCCGTGCATCTCCCGCGTCAGATTCCCCGTCACCCCCACCGCGACCGTCGACGTCGATCCGTTATGCGTCGAAATCACTTGCGTCCCCGGCTCCAGCATTACCGAAAATGCCGGTACAATCGCCAGCGGACGCTCCAGTTTCTTTCCCTCTTCATCCAAAAACGGAGTCACCACCACCGCCGTGATCCCGTTCCTCGTCCCCGCCGCCGAATACTCCACGCGCGCCCGCAGCGCCGGAGGCGGGAAGGGAAGCGTTACATATTTTTCATTGTCGATATGATTAACCGCCTCGGTCTCCGGATCGTCCCGATGCCAATAGGGTCGCGTATACGCCGCATCCTTCGGCACTCGCAGCCGGAAGTTCGCGTGCAAATCCTCTCCAGCCTTCACCATCTCCGGCCGCATCTTCCCGCTGATCGTGTTCCATCCCGCCGGAACGTCCAGCTTGATGTGATCGATCGTCAACGCCTGCTTCGATCCGTTGTGAAACGTAACCGCCACCAGAAATTCCTGTCCCGGAGAAACCGTAGTCAGACGCATCCGCCTCTTTCAAAACGTGAACCTCGCGACCGCCATCGGACGACACATCCGCCGTCAAACTCACGCCCAGCGCCAGATTCAGCGCAGTCTCCGCCTGCTGCTGTTTCTCCGCCAGGACCTGCATCACGTCCTGGCACGGCGAGGCTGTGCACGCTGCCCTGATCGCAAGCGCGCCAAGAGCTCGTCCAGTTCGCGCAGAGCCGCCATCAGAGGCGCGCGGCGCTCGCGCTGTCACTCGCCTGGGCCGCTTCGGAAACATTCGTCGCAATCCCCTGTCAGCCCTTCTTTTAGCCACGGATCGTTCAATCCCTCAATGCCCAATCGGCCCGCCAGCCCCGCCCAGGTCGTATCAATCCCATCAAAGAAACTCTTCTCGTGCCCATCCTTCCCGAGAGTCGAAGGCAGCACCGAATCCACGAGCCGGTAAAACGTGAACCGGTCTCCATCATCCAGCGTCCAATTTGCCGCGCCCTGCGACTCCTGATGCCGCAGCCCCTTCATCGCGAACTGCGCATACGACATCCCCAGCGCCTCGCTCTTCACTCCCGTGTTCAGCCGCAAAGTCCAGTCCGCATCCGGACACGTCATCGCCCCAAACCCGCAAACATTTCCGATATAAAACTTCTTCGCCTGCCACGGCTGCAGTCCCTCGGCAATCTGCTCCGGAAACCGCTTCGGATCGGCCGCCGCCCGGAACGCCTCTTTCGCCAGAATGCTCGATGCCTGGTGATGTCCGTGCCCATCCCGCGACGTCCCCGAAAACCGCGCCACCAGCACATCCGGACGGAACGTTCGAATCACCCGCACCATATCTCGCAGCGCCGTGTCGTGCCCGCCCCACTTCTGAAACGTCTCCTCCGGCAGATTTCGAAAATCCAAAATCCGCCACCCGCGAAAATCTTTCCTGCACTCCGTAATACTGATCCGACGCCAGCAACTCCTCCGCGCGTAGCACGCCCAGCACGTCCGACAAATTGCTGCCAATCTTGTTCTGCCCGCCCTCACCCCGATTCAGCGTCATCAGCAGCGTGCTCACGCCGTGCCCACGCGCCTCCAGCGTCAGCATCCCGCCATCTTCATCATCCGGATGCGCCACCACCTGCATCAGCCGCGCCGTAGTCCCCAGCCGCAGCAATTCCAGGCGCAATCCCGCCTCGCCGAGATCCTGCGGAATCTCCGCCGGCACCCCCTGATACAACAGCCCCGGAGGATCAACGTTGATGGAAGTTAATTGTGCTGCGGGTGGCGCATCCTTGCGCGTTTTTTGCGCAAGGGTGGGAAGCTGAGAAGCCAGCACGAGAACGACGAGAAGAAGTCCCGCCCAACTTAGCGCAGAACGATGTAAGCCGTGAAAGAAAAGAGAAACGCCGCGCCCCATCCGCGGCAGCTTGGCAAGTCCGGAATGTCTCACCCTACAAGGATGGGCCCTACCCCCCCTTTGACGCAAATTCTTTCCTTAAACGTGGAAGAGCGGCCCTTCAAGGGCCGCGATCATCGATCGGAAATTGATTCGGGCTTCAGCCCCCGCTCACACGTCACACAACTCCACGGCCTTCCGCAGCCCCTCCATCGGATCGCCCGCCGGCACAAACTCATGCGCCACATACCCGCGAAATCCCGCGTCCGCAATGGCCCGCATCACTCCATCCCACTGCACTTCCTGCGTCCCATCCAATTCATGCCGTCCCGGCACGCCGCCCGTATGAAAATGTCCAATCCACTGCAGATTTCCCCGGATCGTCTCAATCAGATCCCCTTCCATAATCTGCATGTGATAAATGTCGTACAGCAGCTTCACTCGCGGAGAATTCACCTCGCTCACGACCCGCACGCCCCACGCCGTGTGATCGCACATGTAGTCGTGATGATCCCGCTTACTGTTGAGCAGCTCCAGGCAAATCGTCACTCCATGATCTTCCGCAATCTTCTTCACGCGGTTCAGCCCTGCGACCGTATTTCGCGCCCCTTCCTCATCCGTCATCCCTCCGCGATTCCCCGAAAACGTAATCACGTTCGGCACACCCGCCTTCGCCGCCAATGGGATATTCGTCCGAAATCCCTGCTCGATCGCTGCATGATTCTCCACGCGATTCAGCGCCTTCCCAATCTCCCCGCCGCCGGCGTATCCCATCGTGCAAATCAGCCCGTATCGCCGCGGAACTTCATACTCCTCCGGTTGCAGCAGATCGACGCCGACCAGCCCGATCTTCGCCGCATACTCCGCCAATTGTTCGAGAGGAATCTTCGCGTAGCACCACCGCGAGACAGATTGATGAATGCGCCCCTTACGCCGAACCGGCTCCGCAAGCCCCGCAACCGATCCAATCCCCAACCCCACCAGCCCCGCAACCGATGAAGTCAGCAGCCTCCGTCGCGAAAATTCTCCCATAATCTCCAACCGAAACTGAGTACTGAGTACCGCGTACTGAGTACTGCTACTGCCGCCCTTCTTTCAACACCGCCTGACAATTACTCGCCGCCGTCAGCACCACATCAAACGCCGTCTGCTTCCGCAAATCCTTCAGCAGCGGATCATCCAACAGCGCATCATGCGCGCAATAATTCTGCTGCACTGCCGCCTTCAGCAGACGCAGCGATGCGTCATTCTGCCCGCAAGCCGCCATCAGCGCCGCGACGTGGTACCACGCCTCAGGATCCGGTTCGATCATCGTCTCCGATTCCGTCTCCCTCACAATCTTGTCCATATCACCCGGTCGCTGCGCCGCAGTACACGCCACCATCAACTCCCGATGATAGGTAGGAGCCTTCCCCATGCTCTTCGCGCTCTCACGCGCCGCTGCTACATTCCCCTCCGCCAGTTGCACATACGGAGTCGCCCACGCCGCCCACTCCGAACCCGCATCCAGATGGATGAAGTCCATCGCCCGCTCCGTCTTCCCCATCTCCAGGAACGCCCAGGCGCACGACCGGAAGGCAAAGTTATTCGGATCGAGCGCGCGCGCCGTGTTGCACTCCTGCGTCGCTCTCTCCAGCATCCCCGCATAGCGCAGCACATAGCTTAAAGCGAAGTGCGCATCGGCACTCCGTGGCCGCCTCTGCACTAAATCGGTCGCAGCATCGTAAGCCCGCCCTAGTTCGCCCCGTTCGACGCGGTTCGTAATCAAATTGCTCGCCGCCATCACCCGATTTGGATCCAGCGCGATCGCCCGCTCGTACGCCGCATTCGATTTCTGGAACATCTCTTCGCCGCCGCCGCCAAACGTCGAATCGTAGTAGTACCGCTGCCCTAGCGACTCCCACGCTGGCGCATACGTTGGATCAATCCCCACCGCCCACTCCAGCATCTTGATCGCTTCCTTGTTCGGCGCCGGATCATGCGGCTGCGCCACGCTTCGCAGATAGAAGTCATACGCCTGCTGATTCTTCGGCCGCGAAGCCGCCGAGTCGATCGCTCCCGCCGCTCCCAGAATCGGCAGCAACCCGTGCTGCACTTGCGCGCTCAGTTGCTCCTGCAGCCCGATCATGTCGTCGGCCTTCGCCGTCACGGTCGATTGCCACAGCAACCGTTCCGTCGGCACATCCATCGCCTCCAGCGTCACGATCAGTTGGTCTCCCTGTTTTCGGAACGATCCCGTCAGAAGCCGCCCCACGCGCAGTTGCAGGCCAACCTGCTTCGGATCCAGGTCCAGCGCCACATACTTCCGCGTCACCGACGACGGCCTCACCTCGAGCGTGCGCGAATACGTCAACACGCTGGTCAACTCGTCCGCCAGCGCGAACCGCAAGTAGTCAACGTTAAAATCCCCGTTCATATTTTGCAGCGGCAGCACCGCGATCTCGTTTCGCTGCTCCGCGTTCGCCACTTCGCGATGCTTGTACCACCACGCACCCACTGCCGACAGCACCGTCACTAGGAGCGCCGCCATTCCCACCAGCAGATAAATCTGCCACCGTGAAGTCCGGCCAAACGTCTTCGTCCCCACCCGTAGCTTCGCCGTGATCGTCCCGCTCTTAATGCTCCCCGACTCGGTCTCGCGCTTCAGCAGCGCCAGGTCCGATTTCATCTCCATCGCGCTTTGGTAGCGATGGTTGCGGTCCTTCTCCATCGCTTTGCCGATAATCCCTTCCAGCTCGACCGGAATCTTCGGATTCAAATCCCGCGGCGGTATCGGCTTCGCATGCAGCACCGCATCCAGCGTCATCAGAGAATTACTTCCAGCAAAGGGCTTCTTCCCCGTCGACATCTCATACATCACCACGCCAAACGAGAACAGATCGCTCCGCGCATCAATCGTCTCGCTCCGCGCCTGCTCCGGCGACATGTACACTGCCGTCCCCGGAATCACTCCTACCGCCGTCAGCGAGTTGTCCGCCGCCGCGTCTTCATCCGTGCCCTCGTTGTGCACGAGCTTCGCCAACCCGAAGTCGAGCACCTTCACCTGCCCGCCCGTAGTAATGAAGATGTTTGCCGGCTTAATGTCGCGATGCACGATCCCTTTCGTGTGCGACGCTACCAGCGCCTCTGCCACCTGCACGCCCACATCGAGGACTTTGTCCACTTCCATCGCGTGTCCCGCAATGTGCTGCTTCAGGCTCTCGCCCTCGAGCTTCTCCATTACGATGAAGGGATGCCCGTTGTTATCTTCAATGCCGTGGATCGTGCAGATATTCGGATGGTTGAGTTGCGACGCCGCCCGCGCCTCGCGAGTAAACCGCTCAAGTGACTTGGGGTCGTGGGCCAGATTTTCAGGAATGAATTTCAGTGCGACGTGCCGCCCCAGTTTCGTGTCCTCGGCCTCGTACACCACACCCATACCACCGCCCCCCAGCTTGCCAAGGATGCGGTAATGGGATATTTGCTGGCCGATCATGAGAGCGCGCAACCCTGCTCGGCGGTAATGTTAGGCCCCCGACCGACTCCGGTCAACTCCCTCGTTTCCCGATGCCTACGGATGGAACACTGTAGATGGACCTGCGCTCGGATAGATTTGCGAACCTGCTTGGCAGCGGGAGAACTAAGAAGAGAATCGTGGTGAGCGCGGCAGGACTCGAACCTGCGACCCATGCCTTAAAAGGGCATTGCTCTACCAACTGAGCTACGCGCCCACATTCCCTTCAATTTAACACATTCCATCACCCCGCCCGCCTCCATCCAACCGATAATCTCCGCGCATCCCGAGACTCTCTTAGCGCCCTTTGCGTTCAAGCCTTTTCCCCCGCCAGTACGCGCGTAAACCACCCGCAAGCTCGATCCTGGGTTCACAGCACTTCTTGCCGTTCCTTCGCGCGCGTTTAAGGCTTTTCGTAAGCACAGTCGGTCTCCAGCCCCCAAAATGCAAAAGCCGCCCGAAGGCGGCCTCTGCATCGAGCTGCCCCTCACATTACTTGTGAAAGTTGATCACCCCAAACAATCCATTCACGTCGCCAGGTCCCGCGGTGTAGAACAACTGGTTCTTGAAGCCGTTGTTCGCCGTTCCGCCACCGAACTCGATGCCCCACAACCCGTTGATCGCGATCCCCTTGCCATTGATGTCCGTGATCGTTCCTACGAGCTTTCCCGTCGTCGGATCGAATCCGTGAATCAGCCCCGTTGACGTGTTATTCGATACCAGCAACGTCCCGCTCAACGGACCGAACGTGCTCGGCGCCATCGCCATTCCCCACGGCTGGTTCAGTGGAACCCCGTGGACAAGCCGTTTCACCAGCGCCCCGCCCGGCCCGAAGACATCGATGTATCCGCCTGATCCTCCCGACGTACTTGCAAACGAGACGTACACCTTCCCGGCGATGACCTGCACTCCAAAGGTCGCAAACCCCGCCGGCACTGCCGGATCGGTGAACGACTTCACCAGGTTGAAACTCCCGTCATACATGTCGATCTTATTGTTCTTAAAATCGGCCGCATACAGCATGTTTCCCGACGTCTTCGCCGTGATCGCCAGCCCCGTGTACACAGCACCTGCATGCGTTACCCCAATCAGCGCGTTCGACGGTTCGAAGTGCGACCACCCACTAATGGTCCCATCCAGCGTCGCGAACAGAAACGCCGACGTCCACGAATCGATCTGAAACTCCGACGACCCGTTGTATACGATCCCCGTCGGCGTCCCCTTGCCTGCGCCCATCGCCGGAGGAATTGTCACCTGCAACGTCTGTGGATTCCCCTTCCCGTCATAAAGCGTCGACCATCCCGATGCTTCGTCGCTGATCCAGAACGGCGCCCCGGGCCCGTACGCCAATCCCCATGGATTCTTCAGCAGCACATCCTTATGCGCCGCTCCGTTCAGGTTCGAGACCAGATTGGTATGTGTGTAATATTGGCCGAGGGATGCGCCCGATAATGCCAGCACAAACCCGCAGCACGCGGCGATCGTGAGAATGCGACGAACAAAATTCTGCATACAAAAATCTCCTTATTCGACAACGGATTTAGGGGGTCTGGACCAGACGATGCTGACAGCTCAGCCATCCACACGCGGACCCGTCAGTCCCCGCATCCTACCGATTCACCCGCGTCCGACTTGTCACCACCATGTCATCAACTTGCAAAATCTCCCGTAACCCATTGCCCGCCACCTCGAACCACACTGAAAACAAAAAAGGCCGCCCGAAAGCGGCCCAAAGAAATGCCAGAACCAAAAACTGAGTACCGAGTACTAGGTACTGAGTACTGTTCTTAAGCCTGCACCCGAATCACTGATCACTAGTCACTGCCCCTAAGGCTGCACCCGAATCACTCCAAACGTCCCCGCCAAATTCCCGGCCGGTCCCGCGGTGAAGAACAATTCATTCTTCGCCCCGTTGTTCGCTGCCCCACCGCCAAACTCAATGCCCCACAGCTGATCGATATGGATCGGCTTTCCATTCTGCTTCACCGCGCCCACAAACTCCCCTGTGACCGCGTTGAACGCATTGATCGTCCCGTTATGATCGATGTTGTTCGAGATCAGCAGCGTATTGCTCAGCGCTCCAAAAAAACTCGGCGCCGCCGCGAATCCCCACGGCTGGTTCAGCGGACCGCCTTGGGTCAGCCGTTTCAAAAACGTTCCACTCTCGCTGTAAATATCGATGTATCCTCCCGGTCCTTCATCCTGCGCCGCAAACGCCACATACAGCAGCCCATTCAGATCCTGCACGTTGAACGGCGCAAAACCCGCCGGCACCGTCGCATCCGTAAACGAATTCACCAGCGTGAAATTTGCGTCATACACATCCACCTTGTTATTCGCCAGATCAGAAGCGAACAAAAGATTTCCTGAAGCGTTGCTGGTGATCGCCAATCCTGTATATGTCGCCCCCGAATTCGCGTTATTGACCACGATAATCGCCTGGTTCGGATTCACACTTGGCGCCCATCCGCTGATCGTCCCATCCAGCGTCGCAAACAGAAAAACTGCCGGCGATCCCTGGATCTTGAATTCCTGCGACCCGTTGAAAACGATTCCCGTCGGCTGACCCGTCCCTTTCCCATTCGCCGATGGGACCGCCACTTCCAATCCCTGTTTGACCCCAACCGCGTTGTACAGTGTCGACCAACCCGATCCCTGATCGCTGACCCAGAACGGCGAACCCGGCGCGTAAACCAATCCCCACCCGTTCACCAGCTGCGGATCGACGTGATTTGCTCGTCCTACCTGATTCGAAACGAGGTTCGTGAGTTTGTACTGCGCCACGGCCGCACTGGAAACAAATATCAGCGCGAGTCCGACAGCAAGTATGAGCAAAGCGATACGACGCGGCATGTGGAATCTCCTTTGGAAGGCTAGGCCAGGAGCAGGGGAGTGTCCGGAACCCATTTCGATCGTAGGTTCAAAACCACATTTCGCTGACCGCCAGCCGATTATGCTAGGCCGCCGTCAGTCCCCACTTGTCAACGCCATGTCACAACTTTGTACAATGTGCGGGGGGCCCTCCTGCCCGCCAACTCTAACTACAGCGATAAACTTGCAACGCTCGTCTTCAAACCTACCTTCCTCCTGTGATGCTTTCTTCGCCCTCCATTCGCCGATTTTTCTCCTGCCTCAACCGCTACCCCTGACAACTTTCTCTTCACTCCTTGCATCTTCAACTTTAGTGTCCATAATTTCCCGTACTTCAATTTGAGAATCACCCTAAGGTTCGGGGGGATCCTCCAACCTTTGGCGATCGATGCTGTATGCAACGTCCCTCCCCAGCGCGCGCGTTGACCATTCTCACGCCAATCCCGCGCTCGCGCATCGCCCCACGTTACGCCATCGCGGTTGCCGCGGCCGCAGTCGCAGTCCTGCTTCGCTGGCTTCTCGACCCCATTCTTGGCCATGTCGCCTTCTACGTTACGCTCTACATCGCAGTCGCATTCTGCGCCGTCGTCTGCGGCATTCTTCCTGCCATTCTCAGCGGCTTCCTCGGCTTCTGCGGCATCCTCTACTGGTTCGTTGATCCCCGCCACTCCGTCCAATTCATTCGCCAGCACGAGATGCACAACATCGTCGGCGCTTTGCTCGTCTGCGCCGTTCTCGCCGTCCTCGGCGACGCCTTCCGCCGCAAGCATCTCCGCCTAAGCAATACTTTCCTCGCTCTCACCGCCGAGGCCCGCGAACGCCGGCGCGCGGAACAGGAACTGCGCCAGGCTCACGACGAACTCGAACGCCGTGTCGAAGAACGCACTCACGAACTCTCGCAAGCCCTCACTCGTCTCGAATCCGAGATCGCCGTCCGCGAATTGACCGAGGATCAACTCCGTCAGCTCTCCGTCCGCCTCATGACCCTGCAGGACGAAGAACGCCGCCGTATCGCTCGCGAACTCCACGACACCGCCGGACAGACTCTCGCCGCCATGAAAATGTCCATCGCTCTTATCCGTCAAGCCGGCACCACGCGCCCCGATCTTCTCCTCCTCGTCGACGACCTCAACGCTCTGACCGACGCCGCCTTGCAGGAAGTTCGCACCACCTCGTACCTTCTCCACCCGCCCCTGCTCGACGAGGCCGGCATCGCTTCCGCCACACGCTGGTTCGTCGAAGGTTTCGCCAAGCGCAGCGGAATCGAGATCGACTGCGATGTCCCCGAAAAAATAGACCGCCCATCCCGCGATCGCGAACTCGTCCTCTTTCGCGTTCTCCAGGAGAGTCTCACCAACGTGCATCGCCACTCCGGAGCCTCTGCAGCAAGCGTCCGCCTTCGACGCGAGGCCGACCACTTCAATCTGGAAATCGGCGATAACGGGAAGGGGATTTCCGAGGAACGCTTGCGCCGCTTCAACACCTCGCCCGGCGCCGCCGGAGTCGGCATCACAGGAATGCGTGAGCGCGTCCGCGAGCTAGGGGGATGCCTCGAGATTCACTCTCGCCAAACCGGAACCACCATCAGCGTCGCCCTGCCTATGCTGAATCCTCGCCCCCTCCACTCGCCCTCAGCAGTGGCGGAAGACCGCCTACAAGATCCCAGCGCCGTCGTAGAGTAGTAAAGGCTCAAACAGTTACCCGGTGGCCCAAGCTTCTGATCGGGGACTTTGACTCTCTATCCGCCTCGAACGCCCTACGACGCCTCCGATTGCGCCGTCCGCACCCACTCCGCCACCAGCGATGCCAGCACCACAAAGATCGTCGTCCACACCATATACAGTGCTTCCCGCTCAATCGCCTGATGCATCTTTTCGTCCCCAATGCCGCTCAGTGCGCTGTCCACAAAACCGTGCAGCCCCTGCATGGTCTTCCAGACCAGACTGCCGTCACTCCGCAGCCCGCTCAAGCTGAGGCCTCCCAGCAAACCCGTCGTTCCCGCTTGAAATCTTGCACTCGCCTTCGCGACAGCAATCACCGACAGCACGACTCCATTGATGATCCCCGCCGCAAACGAACAGCTCAGAGGATAAGGAATCTGTGTTCCCACCACCGCCAGAATCACATTCGCAGCCACCCAAAGCGCCCCCAGAAACGGTATCCACACCGCATACGACAGCGACCCCACAGGCCTGCCAACGGTAAGCACGCGCTCCGCCAAAGCCGACATAACCCCTCCTACACCAAGTTGGAAGATAGTGCGTCCACCGCCCATTTCGTTTCACACCACATCCTCGTCGAAGGACCTCGAAACCGCCCAAAATAAAATCGGGCCGCCCAAAGGCGGCCCGCGATTTTACTGACAGCTGATAACTGACAGCTGACAGCTAATCCAAGCTTTAGTCTCCCGCCACCGGCTCCGCAACCTCCGGCTTCTCCGCCTGAGCCGCGTCACCCTTCGGCTTCGTCAGTGCTCCGAGTGGAATGAATCCATTCTCGGCAACCACCGGTTTCTCCTTCAACACGACTTCGCGATACATTGCCGCCATGCGTGCGTTGTAAGCCTCATCGTTGATCTGCGGCCCGCGCGCTTCCGCCTTCGCATCAGCAGTCTGTTTCTGCTTCAAATCCCGCGCCCGCACTTTCTCTTCGCGCGCATTTTTCGCGATGCCCAGCTTGTCGAGATCGTGCTGCAGTTCGTTGGTCACAATCTCTTCGCGGAGTTTGAGGTACTCGGTCGCCGTCGCCGGTTCGTCCATCTTCACTTTCTTCCCGCCCGCGAAAATCTCGTGCCGTCCATGCTCTTCGTACCACTTGGTAAGCGTGGCCGTCATATGCATCTTCTCGATGATGTTCCGCCATCCCACGCCCGTGTTGTACGCGCAGAATGAAATCTCGCCTTCCTGCGTCGCGTACGGAATAATGCACTGCTCAGTCCGCCGGAAGTCATAGTTGAATAGATCCTGGAACCACATCCCCGCGATAAACAGGAAGTTCCAGCGGTCGGTCGTCCGCCGCTTCATCACGTCGTCGATCGTCCGATCCGGGCCAACCTTGCCATAGTCTTTTCCCGTCACGTGATAGTTCTTGTCGAACTTCCTCAGCAAGTCCATCAGCTTGAAGTGCGTCGGCGACTGGAACGGATCGTAGTTCTTCATCAGGCACAGCGCCATGCCGAGGCCTGTCCAGAATTTCGACCGCGCCCCATCGTTGACCTTCGCAATATCCTTTGCCAGCTGATCGCCATGCAGGAACGCCGTCACCGGTACCGCTTCCTTCGTTTCCTTGTCAATCATCACCGCCATCCCCGTCCCGCAGTTGGGGTGACAACCGCAAGATAGTTGGCCCCAGTCGTTATTCTGATCCTGGGAGTGCATCAGGTCGGCCCAGTCGCTGAATGTTCCCATGAAAGAAATCGGGAACCAGTCGCGGCTCGGCTCGCCGAGGCCGGTTTGATTTTTTACGTCGTGCGCGAGGTGCGAGAGGGTATACCGCTGCGCGGCGCGGCGATCGTCCGTCACAGCTTCGTCGCGGCCGGTGAAGCTGACCGGCTGGAAACTCAGGAAGCTGATTGTCTTAGGATTGTCGAGCGCGAACTTGATGATCCGTCCCACCTGCTCGTTATTAATTCCGTTCACGATGGTCACGACCGGAACGATTTCGCATCCCGCTTTGTGCAGGTTCTCGATGGCCTTCAGTTTCACGTCAAACAAGTTGCCGACCAGGCGATGGGCATTGGCCGCATTGCCGATGCCGTCGAACTGCAGGTACGCATACCGCATGCCGGCTTCGACCGCTTGCTGCGCGAATTCAAAACTCTTCGCGAACTCGATTCCGTTCGTCGCCGCCTGCACCGAGTTGTAGCCAACCTGGCGCGCATACCGCACTGCGTCGAGGAAGTACGGCGACAGCGTCGGCTCGCCACCGGAGAACTGCACCGACATCTGCCGGCGCGGTTTGATGGTGATCGCATTGTCGAGCATGGTCTTAATTTCTTCCCAGGTCAGTTCGTGGACGAAGCCCACCTGGTTCGCGTCCATGAAGCAGGGGTCGCACATCATGTTGCAGCGGTTCGTCAGATCGATGGTCAGTACCGATCCGCGTCCATATTTCACCGTCGACGATCCGTGATGATGCAGCTTCTCGTCGTTATGCGCCACAATGTCGCGGCCGGGGAACACGTCCTCCAAATGCTTGGAGAAGACGGTGTCGATCGACATCACGTCTTCGAAGTGGCCATGAGTCGGGCAATCCTTCACCATCAGGATCTTCCCATCGCGCTCGACAATCTGCGCCTTGATCTCGCCGACCTTCTCGTTCATCAGCACTTCATGCGGCAAGTGCCCGTCGAGAATCTGCTGCCGGATCTCCGGCACACACTTCGGGCAGAGCGAATCGGTCGTCCGCGGCCAACCCAGCGGAGGCTTCGACTTTTCGTACGACTTGAGCAGCGGTTTTTCGGACCACTTCGGCGTCGGCGACGCATTCGGCTTGATCCGGTTCAACCGGTCGAATACAGCCCACGTTCCCTTGGCGGCGGCGACGGCTGCTGCTTCTACGTACTTGATCGGCTTATGCATGGTAGCTTCTAGCTCCTGGCTTTTAGCTTCTAGCCAAACCTTCTGGCTTCCAACTGACTCTCTTGGCTTCCCGCTAATTCTCTGATGAATTCCGAACGGTATTAGTTTCCGTCCACGTTGTCATTCCGAACCGGGCGAAAGCCCATCTCTTGTCATTCCGAACCGGGCGAAAGCCCGGTGAGGAACCTGCTTCTCTTTCATTGGGATAGCATCAGCCGAGTCCGGCTAGTCCTATCCCGTCGATTCCAAAAACTGTGGCTACCCTGGGAAACAACTCCGGGTCAAAAGGACCTGGTTTTCTACACTTTTCCCTGGGTGTTGATCTGTGCCTATCCTATTGGAACGCTTGGAAATGGCGCATCCATATCCCAACGAATGGTGCAATTTCGGGGTTTAGCGGTGTTATCGGGCATTGTACGGCGCTAACCTATTGAAAGCAAAGGGGTCGAAGAGGGAGCTCACCACAGGGGACACAGGGGATCACGGGAAAATTCCACCCATGGTATGGGCGAGGCGCTGACTAGCTTTGACGAACGCGTGGAAGGCCCAAGCCCCCGCCATGCCATCGCTCCGATTCTCTTCCTTTGCGATGTCATTCCGAACCGAGTCGGAGACTCGGTTCGGAACCTGCTGTTTGCCGGAGCTCGGCGAAACAGCAGGTTCCTCACCGGGCCTTTGGCCCGGTTCGGAATGACAAACAATTTCGGAGTCACGTCTTAACTCTTGGCGCGGCGATTTGTTTGCAGCACGGAAAATGGCGGAGCCTGTGCTGCACAACGCTCGATTCGATGATCGGCGCCGAGAAAAGTTACGGGGAAAACTTTTTACAAACGATTCACGCGCAACGGTAACTTCCGGCGGAGCCTTGCATCTCCTGTTGCGGTCACTACGACCGCAATCCATTGAAGGAGCTGTACATGATCAGGACCAATCGCACGTTGCTGATGCTTCTGGCAATCGCCGCATTGCCAGCCTTGAGCTATGCCCAATCCGCCCGGAGCGGAGCTGTGTTTGCCATGACGAACGGTGTCGACAGAAACCAAATCATCGCGTACCAAAGAAGTTCTGACGGATCGTTGAGCGAGGGCCACACATTTTTCACCGGCGGCCGCGGAAGTGGCGGGACGACCGATCCGCTGGGGTCGCAGGGATCGCTGACGCTGACGCAAGATCATTCGTTCCTGTTGGCGGTGAATGCAGGCAGCGGCGACATTTCCGTCTTTCGCGTATTTGGATCGACGCTATGGCTGGTCGACAAGGTTCCCTGCGGCGGCAGCGAACCGGTAGCAGTGGCACAACACGGAAATCTCGTCTACGTACTCAATGCGGGCGCGGCGAGCAACGTCACTGGCTTCCGCCTGGAGCGGGACGGACGACTGCGGAAGATCGCGGGATCGACGGCGTTTCTTTCGACGGGCAATTCGGGAGCATCGTCGCTGGCCTTCAGTCCTGACGGAAAATTTCTTTTGGCGACGGAAAAGCTGACGGGAAATATCGACGCATTTCACGTGCAGGATAACGGCACGCTCGCGCCGATTGTGGAGACTCCGAGCGCTGGGCCGGGACTGTTTGCGGTGACGTTTGCTCCGAATGGCACGGCGCTCGCGATTGAGACTGGGCCTGCAGGTGGAACGAACGCGTCGGCGATCTCGTCATACGCGGTACAGCCGAATGGCAAGCTGACCACGATCAGCGCGAGCGTTCCCACCTTGGCGGCGGCCACGTGCTGGAGCGTGGTCACTCCGAACGGCAAGTATGTGTACACGTCGAACCCGGGATCGGGGACGATTTCAGGTTTCGCCGTTGGAGCGAATGGCGCGCTGACTCCGATTTCAGGCACGGTGCTCGTGACGCTTCCTTCGGGCAGCACGAATCTCGACATTGCCGTCAGTGCGAACGGCAAGTTCCTTTACACGCTTGATTCGGGAACGGGCACGGTTGGCGAGTTCAGCATTAATTCGGATGGCACGCTGAACAGCCTGGGCGAAGTCGGCGGGATTTCTGTATCCGCCGGCTTCAATGGAATCGCCGCGAATTAGGCGGCATTCCGGTAGTTGAGAAGGTGCGGAGTTTGCGATGTCCCCGTCCTGATCTCGCGGTTTCTGCGAGAATGGGACGGGGATTTTTGTCTGGCGAGAGTTGGAATAAGGAATCTTGGACGGGCCTACGGCAAACCAATTCACGCGCGGCACGCTCTAATGGCAGGGCGGGAACTCCGAGATCGATAAGGCAAGATTGAACCAAATGACTGCGGCCGCCACCGCGGCGTGGGAGAAGAGCGCGTTCAAGCGGCGGATAGATATACTGCATGAGGCGATCGATTGCCCACCAGGAGGAAAGGTAAGGATGAGGCGCTGGCAGACGGCGATGGTGCGGGTGTGTTTGATTGGCTTTTTTTTCTTCTGGGCTGGGGTCTCGGCCTACTGTCAACGAATCAACCTTTCGGTGAACGCGGGCGAAGCGTTTGACCGCTTCGGCGCCTTGCCGCAGCAGTCTGGTCCGGAGGCTGTTTTTGACGGCGAGGGCATTGTGTTGAAGAGCCCTGACAAGAATTTCGGTGCGGATGTGCTGGCCGGATTTGAAGTGCGTGCTCCTCTCGACACGAACAATCACGCGGACGAGATTGCGGTCTACGGCGGCGTTGGATTTCACGTCCGCAAGAATTTCGAGTTCGGCTTCCACGGACAGGTGCACAGGATTTACCTGCCGCCGAGCACCATCGATGACCAGGTGTTCAATCGCGCCCGCCTGTCGTTGGTGGAGATTCCGGCGTTCGTTCAATATAAATTTGGGCCGGACAGGCATGCGTTCGTGCGAGCGGAGGGCGCTCCGGAATTCTCGCCGCGCTTCAAGGAGCCCGCGGGAAATATCCTTCTGAATCCGAATCTGGATCACGGCTACTACATACGCGGATCGGTGGGTTATAACTTTGGCATGCTTTATGTGAAGGGGACGTACGAGACGCGCTACTTCAAGTTCCGGATTACGTCCGGCAATCCGAACGACTTGTACAACTGGCGCAGCGGGATGGCTACCGGAGGGATCGGGATCACGTTCTGAGGTTGCGATCGCCAGTCCCCGGTCAAGGCTCTGCTAGGAGCCTTGTTTTTCGAAGATGATCTCGGCCTTCTTGGCCGCCAATTTTTCTTTGCGGTAGGCGCGGGCGACGTCGCCGAGCGGCGTGGGTTGCGAAACGGGACCGAACTCCCAGAGCGGACGCTCTCCTTGAGCGTAGCTGTAGGTTTCGGACGAACCGCCGCCGACCAGAGGACTCTCCGTGGCCATGGCATGCTGTGTAGCGTGCTCGATATGGTCAGCCATCTGTATTGGCTGCGCTTGGCTGGAGATCGAGGATGCAGTTTGTCCGAAGGCTGCGGCGGTACAGAAGACGAAGAGAATAAACAGTGTGATTTTCATTGGCGTTTTTGGCTCGAACTCACCCAGGAATGGTGCAAGCCCGGTACCAATTCAAGCGTCTTATGTTGCAATCACTTACGGATGGTATGTCAGGGATTGCGCAAGATGTTGCACTTTTAAGGAATGCGCAGAGAAACAGGAAACCTTAAACGCAAAGTACGCTAAGGATTCGCAAAGGACGCTAAGAAAATCGACATTTTGCCTTATGACTGCGTCTATGTTTTCGGAACAGCCGGTCGTTCTTTTTCTGAGTTGCGATATAGTGTTGGCCTTGCATTCTGGGGTGGAGTTGGGCGTATGAATGAGCGCGGTTCGACGAAGAATATCCGCGGGCAAATCTCTATGGCGCTGGCTGTTCTTGGCGTGACTCTCAGCCTGATGCTTGCGCGCGGCGCAGCGCAGACCGATTGCACCGAAGGCAATGGAGTGCTCGATACGGCAGCGCCGAAGAACATTACGGTGCCGGAGTTGATCCAGAAATTTACCGCGGGTGAGAACAAGGTGAAAGAGGCGCGGTCGCATTACACCTACACGCAGGATGTCCTGGTGCAGACGCTTGACGGCAAGACCGTGGATGGACAGTTCCACGAAGTATCCACCATTTCGTACGACGCGAAAGGGAAGCGGGAGGAGAAGGTGACGTTTGCCGAGCAGCCGAACCTGCGCGGCGTTCAGTTGTCGGCGGACGATATGGACGATATCCGCGTGTTCATGCCGTGGATTCTTACCACCGACGAATTGCCGGAATACAACCTGACCTACGCCGGTCAGCAGCACGTCGACGATCTCGATACGTATGTGTTTCACGTCGTGCCCAAGAAAGAAGAAAAGAACAAGCGGTACTATGAAGGGCGCATTTGGGTGGACAATCACGACTTCCAGATCGTGAAGTTGTGCGGCAAGACCGTACCGGAACAGGTTCACGTGAAGAAGCACGAGGCGCAGGAGATCCGGCCGACGTTTGTAACGTACCGGCAGTTGGTGGACGGGAATTGGTTTCCGGCGTACGTGCGGGTCGACGACACACTGCATTTTCGGGCCGAGACGGTGCCGTTGAAGGAAGTCATCAAGTTCACCGGCTACAAACGGACCGGAGCGACGGCCGCGGCGTCAGGGGGAAAGCCCTAACTGACGTGGGGTCTTAACTAAGCAACAGGGATTCAACGCGGGACTTGAACCGCGATTTCAGGTATGTTGTACTTCCACTATGGCCGAGGAAAAAAACCGCAGTAAAGATATTGTTCTGTGGATCATCACTGTTCTGTTGGTGGCGGTGGCGATCTATTGGTACCAAAAACCGAAATAGTTTTCTTTGAACCGTGATGGCCGGCGAAGGCGGGAGTTGCCGCCTGCGCTGGCGCGTCGGTTTCATTCCCCTTGCGTGTTGCGTGGCGGATATTGTTCCGCACGCGAGATCATTTCATGCGCGCGCAAGACGACTCCGGTCAGGATGACGCCCGCACTGAATTCAACCTTCCCCACGTTTCTTCCACTCTAGGGTTTTCCGCCTTCCATCGGGTAAGATACTTCGGCTGCGGTTGGCCCAGCGAAAGAGATGTTGCAAGCAACATCTCTGCGATCGACCGCTTCTCTCACGATGAATCGCGAATATCACAAAGGGTATAGCCAGGAATTGCAGCGCGATATGGAAGCGCTCGTCTTTGGCCATGCGGGAACTCCAGTGCTCGTGTTTCCGACTTCCATGGGGAAGTTTTTTGAGTACGAGGATCGCGGGATGATTGGAGTGCTGGCTCCGAAGATCGAGCGCGGCGAGCTGCAGGTGTTTTGTCCCGACGGCGTCGATACGGAGAGCTGGTACAACAAGGGCGTGCATCCGCGAGTGCGGGTGATGCGGCATTTGCAGTATGAGCGATACATTCTGCATGAGTTCGTGCCGTTTATACGGTGGAAAAATCCAGCGTGGCAGCTGGCGGTGACCGGGTGCAGCTTTGGTGGATATCACGCGGTGAATTTTGCGCTGAAGCATCCGGATGTGGTGACGCATTGCGTGAGCATGAGCGGAGCGTTCGACATACATCAGTTTCTGGATGGGTATTACGATAACGATTGCTACTTCAACAATCCTCCGGATTTCATTCCGAACATGACGGATGACTGGTTCCTGAGCCGTTACCGGCAGATGAAGATCGTGCTGGGAACGGCAGACTGGGATATGTGCCTGGATCAGAACGTGAAGCTCTCGGGGATATTGAATGCGAAGGCGATTCCGCACTGGCTGGACGTTTGGGGGGACAACTCGAAGCATGACTGGCCGTTGTGGGCGCGGATGGCGGGGAAGTATTTTTAGGAGCGTTGGTTAGTGAGGAGTGATTAGTGATCAGTGCCTAGTGATCAGTGATCAGTGGTTCGTGGATGGTAGGTTCTAGTTTCGGGAATGTCTTTTAGCGTTTTTGCGTGAGCCTGCGAATTATGGAGCTCTCGCGGGCGTAAGTGCTTCACTTCGTGAAGCCTTACTTCGCCGGCGCTATGTGCGAAAAGCAGGTTCCTCACCGGGCGTTCCGCCCGGTTCGGAATGACAAAGAGTTTGGGGGATGGAGAGCTTCGCGATGAAAAAAATTGGGATTTTGTTTGGGATGGAGAATACGTTTCCGCCGGCGCTTGTCGAGAAGATTAACTCGATGAAGGTGGAGGGCGTTCAGGCGGAGTTTGTGAAGATCGGCGGGATTCGGATGGATGAGCCGCAGAAGTATGCGGTCATCATTGACCGGATTTCGCAGGACATAGAGTTCTATCGAGCTTATTTGAAAAACGCCGCGTTGCACGGGACTGTCGTGGTGAACAATCCGTTCTGGTGGACGGCCGACGACAAGTTTTTCAATTACGCCCTGGCACACAAGATGGGCGTCGCGATTCCGCGGACGGTGATTCTGCCGCACAACCAGCATCCTGAGGGAACCACCGATCAGTCGATGCGGAATTTGATCTTCCCGTTGGACTGGCAAGAGTTGTTCGACTATGTCGGGTTCCCCGCCTTTCTGAAACCATACTCTGGGGGCGGATGGAAGCACGTCTACAAAGTGCATTCGCCGGACGAAGTCTTCCATCACTACAACCGCACCGGCGACTTGTGTATGACACTGCAGCGCGGTGTGGAGTTCGAGGAATATTACCGGTGCTACGTGGTGGGGCAAGAAAAAGTCCACATCATGAAATACGATCCGAAGGCGCCGCATCATGAGCGGTATGTGAAGGGGAATCCCCCGCCGTCGACGCATGCGTTGAAGGAGCGAATGGAGAAGGATGCGCTGGCATTGTGCCGCGCGTTGGGATACGACTTGAACACCGTCGAGTTCGCGGTGGAGAAAGGCGTGCCGTATGCGATTGACTTTCTGAATCCGGCGCCGGACGCGGAGATCACGTCGGTGGGGCGGGAGAATTTCGACTGGATCGTGAATGCGGTCGCGGAGATGGCAGTGAAGATGGCGCAAAGCGGAGAGAGTCCAGTGAAGGAGTTTCGCTGGGCGGAATTTCTGGCGGGGCCGGCGAAGAAGTCGGCCCGCAAGGGAGAGCCCGAGTGGGTGGCCGCGCGGAAGCGCGGGAAAGAAAAGAAGTAATGGCTAAGGCCGGTACGCGTGATGCGCACATCAAGAAAAAAGGCCGGCCTTTTGGGGCCGGCCTTTGCAATTCTCCGAAAAAACTAGTCGGCAGATACGCCCAGATAATCGTCGGAGGTTCCATCGCTGATCGACACCGCGCTGGAGCCGTCGAGACCGGACTTGTAGATCTGATCGAGACTGAGATCAGAGTCGTACAGCGTGTAGTACAGAGTTGAGTTCAGAATGATTCCTTCGTAGGCGTTCGCTGCCACGGTGGCCATTCCTGTGCCGTCGGGGTTCACGCTGACCAAACCGCTGAATGGCGTGGGTGAATCGGCGACAACCTGTGGGTGAAAGGCGCGATGAGGGAACGTCTTGAGATTGCGGCGAGCGGCGGCAGCGGCCGGGCCGTTGTTGTAGTCCATGAAAATGACCTTCGAACCATCGGGTGTCAACAGAGCTGAATCGAGGAATCCGTTCTCGGTGAAGACGGTGGTTACCGAACTGCCATCGGCCTTCATGAGGTAAACGCCGCTGGTGGACTGTGCCGTCGCAGCTGAAGACGATCATGGAACCGTCGGCGGAGAAGCTTCCAGAGTAGCACTCGGTCATTCCGGTGGGCAGCGTCGGAGTCAGATCGACGTCGCCGGTGCCGTCAGGATTCATCGTCCTGATGTGCCAGGTATTGCCGTCGTAAAGGCTATACAGAAGCTTGGAGCCGTCGGGTGAGACCTTTACGTAGAAGGAGTAGAAATTGTTGGCAACGTTGTTGGTGACCTGAACGGGGGTCGAACCTTTCGCATCGGTGACCCAGATTTCAGAATCCGAAGAATAGGCGACGACCTTCAGATCAGCGCTGATCGAAGGGGAATAAGCACTACCACTGTTAGTGACGATACCGGTCACGTTAGTGCCATCCAGGTTCGCAACGAACACGGGTGTTGCCGGATCGACGGTGCGGTTGGAGATGAAGGGCAGCTTGGTAAAGGTCGGAAGCTTCGAGCTGTCTCCGCAGCCGACGGTGAAAACGGCGGCCAGAGCCAGCAGAACGACAAATGTGATCTGATATTTCTTCAAGAGAATCTCCTCAGCAAAATTTTCGACCGCGGAAGCGGCGACGTGATTTGCTTAGTGCTGTGAGTCAGGTTTAGTGCGCGGAGGAGTCCAAGGAATGCCGAGACCGCACTCAGCGCACACTCGCCAAACAAGGAAGCAAGAGGGCTTGGAATCGTCCTTTAACAAATTGTTAGGATGGCGTGGCGGATTGCTGGCCAACCGTCCCGGTGCGTTTGCCCACAAAACAAACGCGATGAATCGACGGTACGGCCAATCGTTAGTGCCCGGCAAGGTTACAGCGGTAATGAGAGGGTACTTAGATAACACGTTGCCGGGATCATTCAGAGAGCGAAGAGAGGAGTCGCGATGAAGGGGAAAGCTGCGAGGAATGTGGACGAATATCTGGCAGGCGTGCCGGAACCGGCGCGCTCGACTTTGAAGCACATTCGGGAAGTGATTCGGTCGGTGGTGCCGAAAGAGACGACTGAGGTGATCAGCTATGGGATTCCGATGTTCCAATTCAACGGGATGCTGGTGGGATATGCGGCATTCAAGAATCATTGCAGTTTGTTCCCGACAGGATCGGGAGTGCTCGACCAGTTTGAGAAGGAACTGCAGGGCTATCGCACGTCGAAGGGAACGATTCAGTTTCCGCCGGACAAGCCGCTGGCGGACGCGCTGGTGAAGAAGATTGTGAGGGCGCGGGTGAAGGAGAATAGGGAGTGGGATTGAAGGGGCGTTGTTATACTGGTACGGCCTGATTGTGGGAAATTGGAAGACACGGTGTGGGTTGCGCCGGCGAACAGCAGGTTCCTCGCGTTGCTCGGAATGACAAGACTTCCGTGAAATGACAAGTGACAAGACGTTTGTGACGAGACATCTGCAGTGAGACTCCATGGAATGACAGAAGAGAAGTGAATGCTGCCTACTTTTACGATCGGGATTGAAGAGGAATATCAGACGGTGGATCCGGAGACTCGGGATCTGCGGTCGCATATTCACGCCGAGCTGCTGGACAAGGGGAAGATGATCCTGCAGGAGCGGGTGAAGGCGGAGATGCACCAGTCGGTGGTGGAGGTGGGGACGTCGGTTTGCAAGAACATCAAAGAGGCGAAGGACGAGGTCAAGAAGCTACGACGGAACATGGTGCGGCTGTCGAAGGAGAACGGGTTGCGGCTGGCGTCGGCGGCGACGCATCCGTTTGGGGACTGGCGGGAGCAGGCGATTCATCCCGACGAGCGCTACAAGAATATTGTCGAGGATTTGCAGCTGGTGGCGCGGGCGAATCTGATTTTCGGGCTGCATGTGCACATTGGGATTGAGGATCGCGAGACGGCGATCCACATGATGAATCATGCGCGGTATTTTCTGCCGCATATTCTGGCGCTGTCGACAAATTCGCCGTTCTGGCTGGGGATGAACACCGGGCTGAAGTCGTACCGGTGCAAGGTGTTTGACAAGTTTCCGCGGACCAATATTCCGGATTATTTTCCGAGCTGGGGAGAGTACGAGAACTTCATCAAGCTGCTGATCAAAACCAACTGCATCGATAACGCGAAGAAGATCTGGTGGGATATCCGGCCGCATCCATTCTTTAATACGATTGAATTTCGCGTGTGCGATATTCCGATGCGGGCGGATGAAACGATTGCGCTAGCGGCGCTGATTCAGGCGACGGTGGCGAAGTTGTACAAGCTGTACACGGCGAATCAGGGATTCCGGCTGTACCGGCGCGCGCTGATCATGGAGAACAAGTGGCGGGCGTCGCGGTACGGGCTGGATGGCAAGCTGATTGATTTCGGAAAGCAGACGGAAGTGCCGGCGCGGGATTTGATTCATGAGTATCTGGAGTTCGTCGATGATGTGGTGGACGAACTGGGATCGCGCGAGGAACTGAATTACATCCACCGGATTCTGGAGCATGGGAGCGGGGCGGACCGGCAATTGCGCGTGTTCGCTGAGACCGGGGATTTGAAGAAAGTTGTCGACTACATTATTGAAGAGACGGAAGCCGGGCTCGAGGAAGAGCCGGAGGCCGTGAGAAAAGTCGGGTAATGAGTATTCCAGAGGAGACTTTCGAGGTTCCCACGTCTCGCAAAACCGGCGAGACCCTTCGACCCGGCTCAGGGCAGGCGTGGGGCATCCCACGTTCCAGGTCCCTTAATATTTCTTTTGATCCTGAATACACGCCTGGGGCTTACAACGCGGTGAATGTCTGTTTGCGCGTGCAGCCGGAGGAACAGGTTTGCGTGATTACGGACCTGGCGACGATGGAGATCGCGGCGGCCGTGGTGCACGAACTGGAGAAGCTGGGAGTGCCGTATCACGCGTGGATGTTGGAGGATTTGGCGGCGCGTCCGCTGGTTGATTTGCCCCGGGAGATTCTGGAGGATCTGGAGCGTTCCCATGTCTCGATTTTTGCGGTGCAGGTGCAAACCAACGAATTGCGCTCGCGCATTCAGATGACGGATGTGGTGAACCGGAAAAAGATCCGGCACGCGCACATGGTAAACATCAACCGGCAGATCATGCTGGAGGGAATGCGGGCGGACTTTGCGCGGGTGGATCGGCTGAGCCAGAAAGTGGTGGAGATGGTGCGGAGGGCTTCGACGATTCGCGCGACGACGGCGGCGGGAACCGATCTGACGGCGGATTTGAATCCGAATTACAAGTGGCTGAAGACCAGCGGGATTATCTCTCCGGAGAAGTGGGGAAATTTGCCGGGCGGCGAGATTTTCACGACGCCGGGCGAAGTGAACGGAACGTTTGTGATCGACGGCGTGGTGGGCGATTATTTGTGCGCGAAGTTTGGGGATCTGGCGGAGAATCCGCTGACGATTCAGGTGAAGGGGAACCGGCTGACGGAGGCGCACTCGGAGAATCGCGAACTGGAATCGGATTTCTGGAAGTATACGCACACCGATGCGAACAGCGATCGGGTGGGAGAGTTTGCGATTGGGACGAACATCGATTTGAAGGAAGTGATTGGGCAGATTCTGCAGGATGAGAAGTATCCCGGGGTGCATATTGCGTTTGGGAATCCGTATGGGGCGCATACGGGAGCGGATTGGGATTCAACGACGCATATCGACGTGGTGGGGCGGCGGTTCAATATTTGGGTGGATGATCAGCAGATTATGCGGGAGGGGAAGTTTTTGGTGGAAGCGTCTAGGGGCATTGAGTAAACTTGTGAAACGATGGGCGCCCAGTCTTTGTGGGCGTTTTTTCTGCGCTCAAGGATGACAAAACGGATCGAGACGCGATAGAGTGCGTGGGCGAGTACCGGTGTTACGGGCGTTGTGACGATGCGATGATTCCTTCTCTGCGAAAACAGTTCAACAAACGGTTTACTTCCGATAAATATCAGACATTTTTGCAGCGGATGGATGGCATCTGTGGGACGCACGTCAACTTTCGGTTGTCGGAGACACCGTGCTTTTTTCCGAAGGCGCTGATTGATCGGATGGCCGAGGACGGGAAGGAATTGATTCGGCAGTTGGTGGGGAATCCGGCATATCTGGCAAAGTCGGATTCGGCGGTGCCGGCCGAGTTTAGGGTTCCGAATGAGCCGAATCATCCGATGTTTGTCCAGGTGGATTTCGGGCTGGTGCGCGATGCTGCCGGGGAGTTGCAGCCCAAGTTGGTGGAGTTGCAGGCGTTTCCTTCGCTGTATGCGTATCAGGGGCCGCTGGCGGAGGCGTACGTTGAGGCGTACGGGTTGGACAATCTGGCGTCGGACCTCGGACCTCAGGCGTCGGGCGTCAGGCCGCGAGTCTATCGACAGCACAGGCTCAAATATCTTTTGAGCGGGCTGGAGACTTCTTCTTATCGGGAGCTTTTGCGGCGGGCGATTGTTGGCGCACATGATCCGGAGAATGTGATTTTGATGGAGATTGATCCGCTGCATCAGAAGACGCTGCCGGATTTTCTGCTCACGGAAAAAATGTTGGGGGTGCGGACGGTCGACATTGTCGACATCAAAAAGGAAGGATCGCGTCTTTATTATGTGCACGACGGGCGGCGGGTGCCGATCCGCAGGATTTATAACCGCGCAATTGTGGATGAACTTGAACGAAAGAATGTGAAGCTGAATTTTGACTGGCGGGATGATTTGGATGTGGAGTGGGCGGGGCATCCTAGTTGGTATTTCCGGATTTCTAAATTTTCGATTCCGTACTTGCAGCATGAATCGGTGCCGAAGACCTGGTTTCTGGATCGGATGGAGCAGATTCCTGATGACCTGGAGAACTATGCGTTGAAGCCGCTGTATTCGTTTGCGGGGCTGGGTGTGGTGATTGCGCCGAAGAAAGAAGACATCAACACGATCCCGGCGGAGAAGCGTCCTTATTACATTCTGCAGGAGCGAATGAATTTTGAGCCGGTGATTGCGACTCCGTTTGGCGCGACGAAGGCGGAGGTGCGGGTGATGTATGTGTGGCTGGAAGAGTTGGTGCCGGTGCTCACGATTATTCGCATGGGGCGCGGCCTGATGATGGGCGTGGATCAGAACAAGAATATGGAGTGGGTGGGAGCTTCGGCGGGGTTTTATTTGGAGTGAAGGTCTGCCCACGTCTTGGTCAAGGTCAAAGTTCCCACGTCTCGCAAAAGAGGCGAGGCATGGGGCACCCGGATTTCTGTTGGCACCCCTCGAGTTCTTTTACTTTGCGGGGGCGGGTTCTAGTTGGCGGTTGATTAGGACTCCGGCGATGATCAGGGCAGCGATGATGGCGGCCAGGAGGACGAGCCATCCCCAATATTGCGTGGGATGGCGAAGGATGCGGATGAAGTGGCGTCCGTAGTGAGCGGCGACGATGGCGATGAGGGAATATCGGGCGGCGCGACCGACAAACACGATGGTCAGAAATTTTCCCTGATTGTAGTCAGACGCTCCGGCGGCGGCGAAAAACATGCTGGTCGGGGTTGGGAAGGGAATCGCGGTCGAGGCGAAGAGAGTACCCGTGCCCCACTTTTTGAAGAGCTTCAGGAACTTCGTTACCCGGCCTTTTTTGAATTTGCTTTCGAGGTAGGCGGATCCGGCGCGGCGGGCAAGGCGGAACGTGATATAAGCGCCGATCACGGATCCGGCGGTGGCTACTGCGGCATATTCATACCATGGGTTGCGGTGGCTGGCAGAGAGAATCGCCGTGAGGATGTCGGGTCCGGAAAAAGTTGGGAACGGGGCGCTGTCCAGAATCGCGAGCGAGAAGAGGCCCAGGGCCCCGAGATGCTGGAACATAGCGGCAAAGGTCCGCGTGCCGTGCCGGCGTGCCGCTTTTTGAACGAGCAGATTCAGCATTCTCGAAATATATCAAGTTGGTGTGATTGCAGGTTTTGTGATGCGAACGTTTCTCTGAGTATTGTGGAGACTATTGCTGAAAAGGGCCCTGCCACTGCGGCAGGGCCTTCCGCTTATGAGGCTTGAGTTACGGCGCGGGTTTTGGGGAATGAGCCGAATTTTTCGTGCGAAGGTTTGAGTTTGGTTGCAGCTTACAGGGCCACTTTGTTAACGATTGTGGTTTCGAGCTGCTTGCCGTTGGGACGCTTCACATACATCTTGTCGCCATCGAAGAGGACGGGGACGGGAGCGCCGGCGGCGAACTCGCCGGGGGTGTATCCGTCGGAGGAGTTGGGATCGTATTCGCCGACATATTGAAAGCCGTCCCATTTAACGACGATTGCGGTGCGGTGCGATGCGGGTTCGGGGAGTTCGCTGAGGATTTCGGATTCGGCTTGCGCCCAGTTTTCCTGGTCGCGGCCGGGCAGGCGTCCGTTACGGAGGTAGATTTCTTCGGCGCGGCGGGCGATGGCTTGGTGCAGGTCGGGGTTCATGACGTGGCTCCTGGTGTTCTTATGGTAATCCGGATGACGCGTGGGGAAAACGGGGTGAGGATTACTGCAGGACGTGGGAGGGGCAGGAATGGGAATGAGTTTCAAGAGCGGACGGCGAGTTCAGTAGATAGATAGAAGGTCGGGACTTCCCCCGGCCTTGCTTTATCTGGTCATGACTGCGGGAGCGGCGGCGGATCCGACAGGGGCTTTGCGGCGGAGAATAGCAGCGGAAATGAGAGTAATGATCAGGCCGACGGGCAGGGGCTCGATGAAGGTGTAGGCCATGTTGACGAAGGGATTCTGGTAGAGCTGCTGCGAGTGCTGTATGGCGGCGACCTGGGCGGCGGTCGTGGCGGGGTCGAGTCCGGAGGATTGGACCTTGTGAATCTGGGCGGCGAAGTAGCTGTCCATAAAGTGGGGCATGAAGTTGAAGTAGAGGAACTCCCACATGGCAACATAGCAGACGGTGGTGATAAGGGTGATGAGGAAGCCGCAGGCGAAGGCGCGGCCGAAGGAGATTTGACCGCCGAGTGTGTTGTCGCGGTAGCTGCGGATGCCGAAGTAGATGAGCAGGAACGACGCGACCATCATGGTGTAGCCGAGAAGCATGCTGTGGCCGGAGCCGATCTTGTCGGCGAGGAGCAGCGAGCCTCCCATAAGGACGGAGATGATGACGCCGGCGATGAGGCCGTAGGTGAGGACGGTTTTCTTCATGTGACGCTCCTTTGTGCAAGTGAGAATACAGTCACCATGCGGTATACGGGGGCGGATGTCGTCATCCTTTCGGATGATTTTAGTGGAATGGAGCGGAAATCATGCTTTTGAGTGACGCGGTCGCGCGAGGAGGCCGGGTCTTTGACGCAAGGGACGGCCTGGATGCGGCGGACGGTTCCGGGCTTGGAGCGCCTTCCCCACTCAGACGGAAACTGAGGCGAAGCAGAGCGAGTTGACATTCGCCCGCTGACTTTCGGTGGTCGACGAAGCATGGTGATTTCGTTGGTTGACGCTGTCTTAGGGTTTTGAGCGGACGGCCTGTTAGCGACAGTTGGCTTTATTAACCATCGTCGTAACATACTGTTCCGTTGTGCTGTGTCGGGACCAAGGTAGTAAGAGGTGCCAATTTGCTCATGAAACGGCGGGCTTAGATGAAGAAGAAATGGATACTGATCGCGGTCTGCGTCGTGCTCCTGTTTAGCCTTCTCGCAATCGGTGGAGACGATTCCTTCGGCTCAAAATTCGCATCAAGGTTCGGAGACGCGATGGACTGGAAAAGCCGATGGCTTGCAGGAAGGCATTCAATCAACTGTGGGCGAGTTCCAGTGCAAGGCGATCCGACACCAGCGACGCACTGCGCAATGCAAGCGCAAGCCGAAGGGAAACCTTTCAGAGTGGTCTACAACGTTATGGGCTACGATGCTCCCGTTGCAGGAGGAATCGTCAGGACGACTGATGGCGAATTATATGCCCTGAGTTTTGACGGAGACCCGTCCGGCGGCGGTGGCGTCTCGCTGCTTGGACAGCGTGTGACCAAATCTCCGTGCCCCAAACCGGCTCACTTGTGGGTTAACTCCAAGGGAAGGATCAATTGTTTTCAGCAGCAACTATCTCCTCCTGCGAACATCATGTCACCCAACATGGAGTCCTACTGACACCACCCTCCAGTCTCCTGTTCGATTGGCGAAAAATCGCGATTGCACTCGTTCCACTCACTAAGCCAAAACGTGGGAGGAAGACGGCCGCCCAGACAGTGCTAAGATTGCCCGCGTGGAATGGGCAATCGGAATTTTCGTAGTCGTGATGCTGGGCCTTTACCTTTGGTCGCATCTAACGGCTGGTGATCGGATCGACAAGAAACTCCAGCCATTCGTGGATGACTTCTTTGGCGTCGCGCCTTCAGCCAGCCAGGAGAGCAAGGGTAACCCGCAAACGAAGCCAAAGCCAAATGATCATTTCACACGAGGCTGAAGACCGATAGCGGTTGCGAAATCCCGTTGCACTCTCTGACCGGGCGAGAGGGTTTTAGGCTCGCGTCGATCATTTCTCTTTCGGCGCTTCCCATAGTTCAATTCGGTTTCCGTCGGGATCCATGATCCACGCAAACCGTCCGTAATCGGCGTCCTCGCGATGCGGATCGATCTCGACTCCTGCTGTCTTTAACTCCTCCAGCAAGGCATCCAGATCGTCGACACGATAATTCAACATGAAGCTGGCTTTGCTCGCCCCGAAATACTTGGTGCTCTTGGGAAAGATGGCCCAAGCCGTGGTCCCCTTCGCGCCGGGCTGGCTTCCGTCCGGCGATTGCAACTCGCGCCATTCAAACGCGGCGCCCTGCCCGTGCGGCTCTCGCTTAATGCCAAGGTGCTTCTCATACCATTCATACAGATGATTGGGACTCTCAGACTGAAAAAAGATTCCGCCAATGCCTGTGACGCGCTTCATGAGTGAGTCTCCCCGCTAAGATTTTCTCAACGCCGAATAGTAGAACCCATCTGCCGGGATCAGGCAACTGTGAAGGTCGTAGGATGGAGGAGTGCGAGGGATGTGGCGTTTCCGGCCCTGTGTTCATCATCCTCGCGCGAAGGTCCGCGGATATTGCAAAATCATGGAATAGAAGTTACGCTTGCGAACACTCATCTGGCGGGCGTCAGAATTGGCGCGGAGTTTGGCGGATTTTGCAGGATGCCTTGCGTCGACGCGCCGATGAGGCTGTCGGGACTATGGACTCTTCTGTAAGCAAACCCAACCGCATTGGCGCTTATGACATTGTGGATGTCATTGGGCGGGGCGGGATGGGGACGGTGTTCCGGGGAACCGATCCCCGGATTGGACGGACGGTCGCCATCAAGATGTTGACCGCGGCGGCCGATGATCCCGATCTGCTGGAGCGGTTTTACCGCGAAGCGAAGTACACCGGCAATCTCCACCATCCGAATATTGTGACGGTCTACGAGCTCGGTCATCAGGACGGCGTGCCGTACCTGGTGATGGAGTATCTCGAGGGTGTGAGCCTCGAGGGCATTATTGCGTCCGGGCGGCCGATGCCGATCGCGGAGAAGTTGGGAATCGTGTTGCAGGTGTGCAGTGGATTGACGTACGCGCACAAGCAGAACCTGGTGCATCGCGACATCAAGCCGGCGAATATCGTCATTCTCGGCGACGGGACGGCGAAGATCGTGGATTTCGGAATTGCGCTGCTGGGTGACAGCCAGCTGACGCGCACGGGACATGTGGTGGGCAGTTTGAACTACATGTCTCCGGAGCAACTGAGCGGGAACATGGATGTGGATGTGCGCACCGACGTGTATTCGACCGGAGTGGTGCTGTTTCAGCTGCTGACGGGAGCGCTGCCGTTCGATGGCGGATCGACGGCGGCGACGTTGCGGAAAATTGTGCAGGATCCGCCGCCTCTGCTGTCGAAGTATCTGACGGATTGTTCGGAGGAGTTGGAAGCGATTCTGCAGAAGGCGCTGGCGAAGAATCGGGAGGAGCGCTATCCGTCGCCGGAGGATTTTGCGTTGGATCTGGCGCAGGTGCAGCAGGAATATCTGCAGAGAGTTGTGGGAGAGACGCTGCAGCAGGCGGCCGACGCACTGCATCGCAATGATTTCGTGACGGCGCGGCAGCAGGTTTTGCAGGTGCTTCGCGGGTCTCCGCAGAACAGTGAGGCGGCCGAGTTGCTGCGGCAAATCAAGCAAGCGCAGGAGAAGCAGCATCAGGAGCAGCAGGTGTTGCACCTGCAGATGAAGGCGGAGGAATGCTTTCGCAAACATCGTCTGGATGAGGCGCTGCAGTATGTGGAACAGGGAATGCGGCTCGATCCCGAGGGCGCGGTGTTTCCGGGATTGCGGGAGGCGATTCACGCGGCGCACGCGAGGATGGACGGATATCGCGCGGCGCTGAGGCGGGCTGAGTCGGCGGTGAAGGCGGGCGATCTGGACGCGGCGAAGCGGGCGGTGGAAGAGGCGCAGGCGATTGTGCCGGATGATGCAGCGGCTCGAACGCTGGCGACGCAGATCATTGCGCGGCTCGAAGAGAAATTGCGCGAGCAGAAGGCTGGCGAAAAGCAGCGGCAGTTTGCGCATTCGGTGAACGCGGCGGAGAAGGGAATGGCCGACGCGCGGATGCTGCTGTTGCTGGGACAGGTGCCGGAATCGCTCCAGGTACTGAAGAACATGGAGAAGGATGTGGCACAACTTCCGCCGAGGTGGCGGGAGCAGTTCGAGGCGCTGAAAAATGAAGTGCGCGAGAAGAAGGAGGAGATGGAGAGTCCGACGCAGGAATTTCATGCGGAGTTTGGCGAGCAGACGCAGGAAATTCCAGCTCCGTTGAGCGAAGCAGAGGTGATGCAGCCGGTCGCGGAGGAACCGGGCTTTGTGCCAGAGGAACCGGCCGCACCGGCGGATATTTGGTCGGAGGCGCGGACGCGTGCACCGTCGGACTCCAGGGTGGATTCAACGCGGACGGAGCCGGTTGAGGCGCGTGCGGACTCGCGGACGTCTACACCGCCGGTCGAGAGTGGTGAATTTGCGGGATCGGATAGGGCTCGGGATGTGCTCTATCCGCGAATCCAGGAGAGCAACGCTGGACCTGCGGAAGTTGCTCCGGAGTTGCGGGAGTTTCTGGAACCCTTGCCGCCAAGTTGGTGGCGCAAGGCGGTGTGGATTGGCCTTGCGGTGGTGCTGCTGGGAGCGCTGGTGTGGATTCTTGTGAAGCCGCGTCCGGTGAGCGAGCCGCGGCAAGCGGCGGCGGTTGCGGTACCTGTGGCCGCTTCTACGTATGCCGAAATCAATGCGGAACCTTGGGCGACCGTAACGAGCGTGACTCCGGCTAGCGGCGACGCGGCGAGCATGGTTGGGCAGGTGACCCCGCTGCGGGTGAAGCTTCCACCGGGGCAGTATCGCGTGACGCTGCAGGGACCGAATCGCCAGACGAAACAGATCGACATTACGGTGCCGCAGCAGGGCGGAGTGAGCGGGTTTGCGGTATTCAAGAAGCCCGACATCGGGCGGATTATCGGGAAGTAGCGCTCGCGATGTCGGATCTCAGCGGCGCCGTTTTTACGAGGTCCGCCGCAACCAATGCGGAACTGGTTCCCACACACGTCTGTTCAGACGAACCTCAATAATCGTTTGTAATGAACCTTCGGCTCGTGTAGAGTCTGCCAATGGCTGGAGGTGGGCATGGCAACGCGCCGAAACTTTCTTGAAAAATCGACGCAATTGGCTGCTGGCGTACTCGTCGCCGGAGCTGTTGCGCCTTCCACCAGCGAGGCGCAGACTCAGCAACCCCAGGTATCCAAGAAGAAATTGCACATTCTGATGAGGAGTTCTTGGGGGACCGATGAGCCGACCCGCGCTTCCTTCGTTTTTTCACACGGGCTCGCACTGGCCGAAGCAGGGCATGATGTGCAGATATTTCTCACGCACGACGCTACGTACCTCATGCGCCAGGCGACGGTTGACACGGTCAAACCCATCGGATGGCCTCCTCTGAGCGAGACCATGGTGAAGGTCGTAGCCAAGCGCATCCCAGTATTTGCTTGAGGAGCCTGCTCCCGGGCCCGTGGGGTCACGGAGGTGGACTTGAGCAGTTGGAAGGCGCAATGGGGCACCGTTCCGATCTACGTTTCCTTGGTGGAATGGGCCGACCACGTCATCAGTGAATGAATCCTCAGTTGCTGTTGGCGAGCCGCCCCGGCTGGCGGTTTTTCTTCTTTCTGCCGCCCGCTCCCGTGCCTTGCAACATCTAGTTCGTGGCTGATAGAACGGGTGCGGCTTTTGGATATCCCCTGGCCGCCGCTTTCTGCATCCATCTTCTTGCCTGGCGCGCATTCGCGCGGACTCCATCTCCATAACGGTAGCGAAGGCCGAGATTGTATTGGGCGGCGGCATTTCCTTCCTTCGCAGATTTCTTCACCCAAGCTGTGGCCTTCGCGCAACTTTGAGAAACGAAGTGTCCGGACTCGTAGGCCATGGCGAGTGTGAAGGCAGCAGCAGCATCGCCATCCTGCGCCTGACGGCGCAAGGTCTGGATCTCGTAGCGGCTCAGATCATGCAGAGTGGAAGAGGTCGCGGGATCGGTGACGCGGCGGTGGGTTGACCGAACCGGCAGCGTTGAGAGCAAGCTTTCCGTGTTCGGAGTTGTCGCGGGAAGCGCGGGTTCAGCGAGGGCGGCTGGAATGAGTTGAGCCGCCTGATCCGTCGCGGGAGGCTGCGCCGCTTGAGCGACCGGCGCCGGCGTTTCCGGAGCATGGGCGAAGGCCCGGTCCACCGGAGGCCACGCTTGCGTGAGCAGGAACAGGAAGATGATGAGGAGAACGCCGAAAGGCTCGACCGCCATCATGGCAAAGCCGAGGGTGATGTGGCGGCGTCTTGCCGCGGCCGGAACGAAGAGTTCCTTGTTGTCGTGAATTTCTGGAGTCGGCGCAATCTCCAACGGCTCGGTGATTGGTTCAGGAGTGAGTTCGGCCATTGCGATCGGACTGGGTTCGGATAGATCGTCGACTAGCGCGACCGGGGCCGTATTTTCTAGTGCAACGTGCTCGAGTGCTGCAACGTCCTCGGGCGCAATGTACTCGCTCGTGGCAACGTGCTCGGCAACTGCAAAGCATTCGGGTAGAGCAACATCCTCGGTTACTGCAATTTGCTCCGGCTCGACCATGATTGGCGCGAGATTGTCATCGAGCGCAGACGAGGCGGCATCCTGGCGACACTGCAGGACCCACGCGGCTTCCAGCAGGCGCTGGAAAGAAAGAAGATCGAAATTGGGATCGGCTTGCGGGTTCATGTCAGAAGTCGCTTCCGCGCGTTGGGACCGGAGCACTCTGCGACACAGGAGCGGCGGGTGCTCGCGAGATCCCTCGTCCCGCTGGAAAAAACGCGGGCCTTCGGGATGACGCCAACCGAAAGTATTTCCGTGCCTTCAAATCAACCAGCTTCCACGCATTCTTGTGGGGCGCATATTCATGCAGCCATCGCTTGAGCGTTAAGACGCCCGCTCAGGGTTCCAGGATGTGGAACAAGGTGTCAACGTTGCATCGCCCCCGCGACGCTTCCCCACGTTCGGCCGACACCGGAAGCAAGAATCGTATGTCCGAAGACCAGTCAAGTCAATGCACGCCGAGGTACGGGACGACAGGGGTCTCTATTACATCGGCGAGGAGCGTGGAGGGCAATACGGTAAACCTGGTATGCCCTCTTTTTCACTTCCGACGATCGAGCTATTTCTTGGTGACGGCGGCAATGCAGTTGATTTCTACCAGGGAATTTCCCGGGAGGGCGGCGACGGCCACAGTGGTGCGGGCCGGGCCTCCGTTGGGGAAGTAGGTTTTGAAGACCTGATTCATGCCGTCGTAGTACTTGATGTCGGCGAGGAAGACGTTGAGTTGCAGAATGCTGTCGACAGTGCCGCCGCCGACCTCGACGAGTTTCTTGATGTTATCCATGACGATGGTGGTGTGGTGCCCTATTTCAAATTTGTCGGCCGCGCCGGAGTCGTGGGCGCCTTGACCGGCCACGTAGACGAGGCCGTTGTGAATGATGACTGGGGTGATGAATGACTTGGGATCTGCAGGCTTGCCGTCGCTGTTGAGCTTGCGGACGGCGTCGGATTTGGATGCGGCGCTGGCGGAGAGTGCGGCTCCAGTCAAGCCAGCAGCGGAAAGAATGGCGGCGAAGCGAGCAGCGAAAGTGCGGCGAGTGGAATTCATGGGGCCTCCGGTTTGAGTTTTGGAGTTTATTGCAGGGTGGAGGATTCCGTCAATTGCGGTGGCCGCAGCTCTTGGGCTGTGAGGTCATCTCTGATTTGCGAGTTGAAAAGTTTTGACGCAAAGGCCGCTAAGAAAATCCGCGAAGGGCGCTAAGAAAATCTCAGCCCACTTAGAACGTGATGTCTTTATAGACCTGGAGAAGTTTTGGGGAGACATCGATGCCCGTGACTTGGAATCCGCCTTGCTTAGCTTGCTTCAAGTCGTTCAGGGCTTCCTCGTGGAGGTTGGAGTCTTCACCGCCGGTCACAAAAAATCGGGCTAGCTCGCTGGCGCCGAGGTAGAAGCGGATCAGTGGTTGTTTCTGCAGGTCGCTGTGGGCGCACTCCTCCAGTTGCTGGATGGCGGAGGGGTAGTCTCCGGAATAAAAGTGATCGACACCGAGAAACAACTGCATCATGGAGGCGCGGCCGCGCGGATCGCCGGGGCCGTCGACTTTGATGGATGCGGCGCTCAGAAAGGCATCGCGGGCTGCGTCATACTGGCCGGCGCGGCTCAGCTTTTCTCCGTTGGCCATGGAAGTGGTAAAGCGAGAAATCTTGTCGAGAAATTCGACCGCTGCCGGTTTGAATTGGGGCTCGACATGTTGCAACAATGTGCGCGCGCGCGGGAAATCGTTGCTGTCGTATGCGGCTGTGGCGTTGTCGAGGCCGCTGGAGCGCGCTTCTGACGCGGGTTGCACGCTGGGAGCGGGTTTCGTGGCGGGCTGGGGCGTTTCCGTGGCCTCCAGTTTGGCCATGTCGGTGTTGACTTGGCACAGGTGGACGGCTTCGTCGCCGCCGCAGGAGTATCCCGGATTGTCGTTGGCCACGGCGCAACTGAGGTCGGCCGCCTCCTTATAGTGTTTGTCCTGAGCGGCTGCGAGGGCTTTGGCGCAGAATTGGCTGTCCATGGTCTGGCTGATGGCGGCGTGCGCCCTCTCGACTTCCACTTTCATGGCGCGAGCTTTCGCCAGTTGCTCGGCGGGTTGCCAGGGTCCATCGGGCTTGATGCTGATGGCCTTTTGATATTGCTGGATCGCGTAGGTCAGGCTGTTGGCGTCGCGTTCGTCAGGACTGCGAGCCATGACGCTGTTCGCGACCTCCATCGCCTCTCTGTAGGCTTTCATTTTGGCGATGTACTGCTGCGCTTCTTGCGCGTGAGCGCCGGACACCAGCTTGAACTTTTCGATGGCCTGGGGAAATTGATTGTGGTTGTAGGCGTCGACCGCCTGATTGAAAACGGCATCCTGATTGGATTGGGGTGAGAGGGCCCGGGCGCTGATCGTGGCGAACAAGGTCAGCAAGATCGCGAGCGCCAGGAAGATACTAGGTCTGGGTTGAGGATGTACTTCAGGGCTCCGCATGAATTGAGTCCTCAATGCTGAATATCCGGCGTGATGTGGGCGCGGCGATTCAGCCTCCAGCAATTCTCATTCGATTCGGTGCAGACTGGGACTTCCTTGCCATAGGAGACGGTGCGCATGCGGTTGGCGGTGATGCCGGCCTTTTCCAACGCTTCTTTCACTTGCGTGGCGCGCTTGTCGCCGAGAGCAAGATTGTATTCGGTGGAACCGAGTTCATCGCAATGTCCCTCGACTACGATGCGCATCTCGGGATGTTCTTTGAGAAACTGGGCGTCGGTCTGAATCGTGGCCACTTGGTCGGCGCGAATCGAGTAATCGTCGAGATCAAAGAAGATGTCGAGACGGCTGGCAGCGTCGGAGAGCGAGGTCTCATTGCCGGCAGGCTGGGGTTGTGCCGCAGCCGCGACGACGGTGACGCGCGCGTCGGATTCCTGCACTCCGCCTGGACCTTTGGCGGTTAGATGATACGTGGTCGATTCGGTCGGCGTGACGGTTTGCGATCCGTTGGGCTGAACGGCGCCAATTTGCGCGATGGCAACATCGGACGCGTTTTCGGTTTTCCATGTGATGGTGACGGGCTGGCCCTGCTGCACCGTCGACGGCGTCGCTTCAATTTGAGCCGTCGGAGCGGGCGACGTAGGTGGCGAAACAGGCGTTTGCGCGATGGGTGTTTTCTTGGGACAAGCGCAGAGCAGCGCCAACAGCGCAGTCGCGGGCAGGAGTCGAGCGAATCGGGCGAGGGCCTGCGTGCCAGTGAGGGGCGTCGGGCGGATCGACATTGATTTACGTTCGGTCATACACTTCAACTCTCATCTCAACCCTGACTGTAAATTTTCAGATGGGCAGTAAGTGTACTCCAAGTCAGGAAGGAGAAAAAGGAGTGGCGAGCAGCGCGCCTCGGACGCGCAGCCATGAGTAGGAACAGGCCTGATGCTGTATATTCAGTGCCGTGATCAAGGCCCGTTTTTCTCTTTCCACTGTTTTTGTTTTTCTGCTCGCCGTAAATTTTGCGGGCGCCGCGGAATCTTATAAATACTTCCGCGCCGGCAATCAAGCTGACGTTCAGACCACGCCCGTAGCCGGGATCGCCATGATGGGTGGCGGAACCGATCTCGACGAGGCATTTCGCTGGCTCTGCAACAAGGGCAATGGCGGCGATTTTCTGATTCTGCGGGCGCGTGGGGACGACGATTACAACCCGTACGTCAACGGGCTCTGCAAAGCCAATTCTGTCGCGACCTTGATTCTTCCGAACCGTGAGGCGGCGCAAGATCCAGCGGTAGCGGAAATCATTCGCAGAGCTGAGGTGGTGTTCATCGCGGGCGGCGATCAGGCGAATTACATTCGCGGCTGGAAGGGAACGCCGGTCCAGAGCGCAATTAACGAAGATATTTCTTCTGGCAAGCCGATTGGCGGTACCAGCGCGGGGTTGGCGGTGTTGGGCGAATTTGTGTTTGGAGCCACCGGCGACAAGCCTGACGATAAAGATTTGGCGTCGACCGATGTGCTGCCGAATCCTTATTTCGATCGCGTGACGCTGGATCGTGATTTTCTGAAGACGCCGCACCTGGAGAATCTGATTACCGATTCGCATTTCGCCAAGCGCGACCGCATGGGGCGGACGCTGGGATTTCTGGCGCGCATTGTGAAAGATGGGTGGAGTTCATCGCCGAGGGAAGTGGCGATCGACGAAAAGTCGGCTGTGCTCGTCGAGGCGGATGGGAAGGCCGCGGTGGTGGGCGCAGGGAAGGGCGCGTACTTTCTGCGGCCCACACAGGCACCGGAAGTTTGCCAGAAGGGTGTGCCGTTTACGTTTCGTGAATATCAGCGTCTATCGCGTGAAGACGGGCGGCCACTTTGATCTGACTTCGTGGAGCGGCGATGGTGGGACTGCCTATTCACTTTCGGTGGTCGCGGGAAAGATTGAGAGCACGCAGGCGGGGAAGCGGAATTTACTGAGAGCCAGAGAGCCTCGTCTGATTTAGTTGCGATGCGTGATCTTGATCTCAAAAAGTTTTGGCCACAGTTTTCCGGTAACGAAGAGGCGGTCTCCGGTGGAGTCGTAAGCAATGCCGTTGAGAACGGCGTCCCCTTGCAGTTCGCGCGGGTCGATGATGCCGCTCAAATCGATCCATCCCAGAATCTTCCCAGTCTGAGGAGAGATGCGCGCGATCTTATCGCTGTGCCAGATATTCGCAAAAATCTCGCCGTGGATGTACTCGAGTTCATTCAGGTTGTCGATCGGGTGGCCGGCGTCGTCGACGACATGGATGCGGCGAGTTACTCGAAACGACTTCGGATCGAGGAAGCGGAGATAGGGTGTGCCATCGCTCAGAATCAACTGCGTGCTGTCGTGCGTCAGGCCCCAGCCTTCGCCTTGGTAATCAAATGTTCGCAGTTGCGAAAAACTGAAGCGGTCATAGACGAAGCCTTTGTGCGCGGTCCAGGTGAGCTGAATCAGAGTGCTGCCCCAGTCGGTGAGGCCTTCGCCGAAGTATTCCGAGGGCAGGTCGTGCTTCTGCAGAACCTGTCCCGTCGTCAAGTCCACCATGCGAAGCGATGACTTGCCATTGAGACCCGTGCTCTCGTACAGGTGACCGTCGACATAAATCAGTCCTTGCGTGAATGCTTTGGGATCGTGCGGATAGGTGTGAACGATTTGATATCCATCGGTGGGGAGCGCGGCTGGCGGTTTCGCAATGGTGGTTGCCGCGGCCGCGCAGAGAAACGCCACGAGAAGAATTGAGCGTCGAAACATGAAACGTCATCTTAAGGCAAATCGATGGAGCATGCTTTGGTTGGCGAACCGTGGGGTCCGGCAGTACGCGTTGGATATAATTCGGGAAAGATAGGGCAACTTCCACTCACCGTGTTCCGAAATTCCTGCAGACTCGTTTTTTTAATCGTTGCGGTGCCGCTCGCACTCGCGATTATTGCGCTTGCGCAGACGGCGGCTTCCTCGCCTTCTGCAGAGCAATTGGCCCTGCAGCGCGGGCAGCAAGCAATCGCCAGTGGAGACCTCGCGCGCGCGCGCACGGAATTTGAGAAGGCAGTGCGATTGGCCCCGAACAGCGCGCAGGCGCAATCGGCGCTTGGTTGGGTGCTAGCCGAACAAGGAGACGTTGACGCCGCTGTATCGCACTTACGAACCGCGATCAAATTGAAGCCTGGGATTGTGGAAGCAAGATTGACTCTTGCAGGAGTGCTGTCGCAGCAGGGAAAATCCGCGGAAGCTGAACAGGAAGCGCGAGCCGCGGTGAAGATTGCGCCGACGAATGCGGAGGCGCATCACACGCTGGGAAAAATTCTCAACCATGGAAGTTCGCCGGACGAGGCCTTGTCGGAATTGCGCCGCGCGGTGCAATTGGCCCCTGAGCGCGGTGATTATCGGGACGACCTGGGAACGGTTCTGGCGCAGCGAGATCAGATGGCCGACGCGGAAGCTGCGTTCAAAGAAGCGGCGAGGTTGCAGCCGACCAGGGAGTCCGCGCACTTCCACTTGGGCGTCGTGTACCTGCAGGAAAAGCAATTCGACGAGGCAGCGCGCGAACTCGGCAAGGCAGTCGAGTTGGCGCCGCGGGATGCGACCGCTCATTATTACTTCGCGAAAACTCTGACTGCGCAGTCGAAGAATCCAGAGGCACTGCAAGAGCTGCGCAAGGCGGCGGAGTTGAAGCCCGACTGGTTCGAATTGCAAATCGAACTCGGCATCGCCAGCCAACATGCGGGAGACATGGACGGCGCGGTTGCGGCGTTCGAGAGTGCGCTCAAACTGCGTCCGCAGGACGCTGAGACGTTGAATGATTTGGGACTGGCGCTGCTGCAGAAGGGCGACGCGTTGGCGGCCATTCCGGAATTTCAGGCGGCGGCGCGATTGCGTCCGGAAGATGGAAGTTTTCGCGGGAACCTGGCGATTGCTTATCTGCAGCGCGCCAACTTCGATGCGGCCGTGACCGAGTTGGAATCCGCCATTAAACTTGCGCCGGAAAATGCGTCTCTGCATTACAACCTCGGGCTCGCCTACAAGCTGAAAGATCAGCTCGACAAGGCTGTGCCAGAATTTCAGAGAGCGATTTCACTGCAGCCGGATTTGGCGGACGCGCACTACACGCTGGGAATTTTGTTCTGGCAGCGCGGGGAATTCGACCAGGCCACACAAGAGATGCAGAAAGCGATTCAGACCCTGCCCAACTATGCAGAGGCTCATTACACGCTGGGAACGATTCTCAAGCAGCAGGGAAAGCTGACCGAAGCAGCAGCAGAACTTCGCGAGGCGATCCGCCTGCAACCGGACTTCGCCGGAGCGCACACAACGCTCGCCGCAGTGCTACGTCAATTGGGCGACTCGCAGGGCGCGGGTGAGGAAGCGCGCGCGGGAGCAAGAATCGCGGCTGCGGTGAATAATTTGCAGGCGGCCACCTTCTCAACGAACTCTGGCAAGCGACTGCTGGGCTTGGGGGATGTGGACGGCGCGATTGAACAATTCCGCTCGGCGATCAATTCGGATTCCACGTACGCGGCGGCGCATTTTCAGCTTGGCTTGGCTCTGACTCAGAAAGGCCAGAAAGACGAAGCGCGGAAAGAGTTTCAACGGGCGGCGGAGTTAGATCCGCATCTCATCGCGCCTGGAAAATAGGGAATTACTCGCTGCGTGGGCGAACTGCGACGAGTTCCGTCATGACGGGAACGCCATGCGTGATTTTCACGTGCAGCAGCGCTTCAAACGGCTTCAGGTCGCTTGCGTTCGAGACTTTGAGTCGCTCTAGTAACTCTTTCACGGAGTCTTCCCGGCAAACATACTCGACGGCGGCTTGTGTGCCGAAGGTCGTATTTCCTGCGAGGATCAAAATGGAGTGGGATGGATCGAGCCCGGGCAGAAGACTGACGATGGCATAGTCCTCGGTTGTAGGTTCGTTGGCGGGTGTTCCGAGGAAAGTCTTTGGCTCACCCTGCTGTGGATGAACGTTGAGGACTGCCAAGTCTCCCTTGCGAGGGCCGGAATCGAGGCGTTGGAAAACGAACTCCTGCGTTCCGGGAATATCGAGCAACGTGAGATTCTCCGAGGGCGAGCCGACAAAGATCAGGTCGTTATTTTTAGCATCGTCGAGCGAGAACAGCGCGCCGCGTTTCACCCTGATCTGACGATTGAACACACCAAAGAGGTGATCCAGTTGGTGGATCGCCAGCACCTCTCCCACTCCGGTGTAATGATCGAGGATGAACGTTCGTATGTCGGTCGTGGGATTGAAATAGCGCATCCCGGTCTCAGGCCTGCCGACGAAGCTGCCATTGCTGAAAATTACCCACGGCTGCTGTGGACTGTCGACGAAGCGATTCCAGAAAATCTGATACGCCGCGGGGACAGGTTGGGCGGTAACCGTCTGCGGGCGCGTGCGTGAGAGCAGAATCGCGATCGTGACCAGCGACGCCGCCAGCAACACTGCGAGGACCACGACTTCAATCGCCCAGAAGCGCGCCCAGGTTGGTTGCTCACTCTTTTTCGCAGCGGGCTCGAGAGCGAGGGAAGGAAGAGGCTGTGCGGCTCCTCCTTTCAAAATGCGCTGATGAAAGGTGAGCGCATACGAACCCTTGGGTAGTTCCACCACGACCGGATCGTCCGGTCCCTCATGCGCGTAGTATTCCGCCAACTTTACGCGGAGTCGGCCGGCTTGCACGCGGACCGTGGAATCGCTTTGGGGATCGAATCCGGCCGGTCGGCCTAGAACTTCAGTCGCGATCTGGTACTCCTTGAGGGCGACGCCGGGGTGATCGAGGGAGTGTTCGCCTAGGTACCGAAGCAGCTTGCACAGGGACTCCGAGGAGTGGAGGCTATGACTATTTGTAAGCTTCTCTATTTGTTGGAAGCAATGTTCGCGACCCAGAGCGAGCGTGTGCGTGACAGCCATATAACGGGGGAGTAACTGAACGATGTATCTTACTGCGCCAGTAGCACTTTACACCGGTAACGGTATCAAACCTAGTGAAACTTCTTCCAGCTAATTGTTTTGTATTACGACTGCACAGGTTCTCAACAGTTTCTCTCTTCTGCATTTCTGGGGCAACTCTGCTTTCTAGTTCGAGGAGGAAGTATGAAAAGGTCACTGTGGGTGGCTGCAGCGGCGTTTGGTCTGTTGTGCACTCTGTGGGTGCCTGGAGCGCTTGGACAGGCAGTCTATGGCAGCATCTTGGGGACGGTAACGGATCCGTCTGGAGCGGCTGTGAACGGCGCCAAAGTCACGGTGACCAGTCAAACGAAGAACGTCTCAACGGTGGTGACGACGAACGAGAGCGGCAACTATTCGGTCACGCACTTGATTCCCGATGTCTACTCAGTGCACATCGAAGGAACGGGATTCAAGGTCATCGAATACCGGGACATTCAGGTATCCGCCGACACCGGTTCGCGCGTGGATGGACAATTCCAGGTAGGCTCCACGAGCGAGCAGGTGGAAGTGACGGCCGAGGCTCCACAGCTGAAGACGGACCGCGCCGATGTGGCGATCGAGTTCAACGCGCGAGCTATCGAGGAAGACTCCCATTTTGAACCGGAATTTTACCTCGTTCGAACTCCTATCTCCGGGCACGCAGAAGTTGGTGGGATGGAGCCATGCGGCCACGGAGAATCCGCAAGGCGGCCAGCAGATCTTTGTGAATGGCCAGCATTTCAGCGGGACTGCGTTTGAGCTGGACGGTACGGACAATCAGGATCCAATTCTAGGGATCATCGTGGTTAATCCGAATCTTGATGCCATTCAGGAAGCCAAGGTCACCTTGGGCAACTACGACGCCGAGTTCGGCAAGGCTGTGGCTGGCGTCGTGACTGTTCAAACGAAGTCCGGCAGCAACGATATTCATGGCAGCGGCTTCTGGTTCCGGCGCACAGACGCGACGGCGGCGAGAGATCCGTTTACGCAGTTTGCGCCCGACCCGGTGACGGGTCGGCTGATTCCGTCGTCTCGCTGGCAGCAGTTTGGCGGGACCATCGGCGGTCCGATCATCAAGAACAAACTGTTCTTCTTCGGCGATTATCAGACCACGCGCCAGAAGAACGGCATCAGCAACCAGGAATCGATTCCAACGGCGCTTATTAAGAGTACGTGCGTACACTGGCAATCGGCACACGACCCTGATTGTGACTTCAGCGACTATGGGCAACTGATCGCGAATAACGGCTCACCCTATATTTACGACCCCACACGGGAAACCCGGCAGATGGCTCCGGGCGGCTCGTTTTCTGCGGACTCTTGGGGATGTTGCTTCGACCGGATTGCACGGGGAGCACGAATGGAAGTTTGAATCAGTTTCTGGTTCCGGTTACCGCCATGTCACCGGCGGCGTTGAATATGCTTGCGGCGTTTCCGAATCCCGACAAGTTCAGGCACCTGCGCGTTAGGCGCGACGTGCTCGGGTGCCTGACAAACTTCGTGGGATCAGGAGCGGGTCCATACAACCAGAATAGTTTCGACACTCGCATTGATTTCGCGGCCAGCCAGACCTTAAGTGTATTTGGACGGTTCAGCTTGAACTACTTTAGCCTTTCGGGAGCGCCGAGCCTGGGAGCAGTGGGCGGAGTCGGCTTCGGTCCCGGCGGCTTGGCAGGCAGCTCAAATGTGCACAACTACAGCTTGGCGGTAGGCGCCACAAAGACATTCAGCACAAGCCTGCTGGGCGACTTCCGGTTTGGATATTTCAAATACAACCCCCTAACCAATAAACCGGATGCCGGTTCGACTGCCATGACGAATTTCGGCATTCCGAACGCAAACCTGGGTGACAACTTCACATCCGGTTTGGGAGAGTTCGATATGGATAATGGCAGCGGCAGCAATACATCGAGCAATCTATCGAATTTCGGCGATGGGCTTGGTGTGGCGCGTTGCAATTGCCCATTGGTTGAGAGCGAGCAGCAGTTCCAGTGGGTCGGGAACATGACGAAGATGAAGGGCAACCACCAGTTCAAGTTCGGTGCGGATGTTCGTTATGCCCAGAATCTGCGCGTCCCCAGCGACTCCAATCGTACCGGCGTATACGCATTCAGCAGTGCCGGCACGGCGCTTAACGCCACCGGAGGCGGTGGTGGCCTCGATTTGGCGACCTTCCTCCTTGGCGAAGTCACCAACCTGAGTCGTTATGTCAGCACGAGCACGAACGCGGCCGAGCGGCAGCATCGCATGTTCTACTACGGTCAGGATACTTGGCGCATCACGCCAAAATTAACACTGAACTATGGATTACGCTGGGAGGTCTACTTTCCCGAGTATGTGAACGGTAAGGATCAAGGCGGCTTCTCGAACATCGTTCAGGGCGTGGATCGGATTGCCGGGGAAGGCGGAATCGGGCTCAATGGCAACATCGACAATAAGTGGAGCTATTTGGCGCCGCGCCTCGGGATCGCTTATCAGATCAATCAGAAAACCGTGGTCCGTATGGGGTATGGCCGCAGCTACGACATGGGTGTTTTCGGGTCGAACTTCGGACATGCCGTAACGCAGAATCTCCCGGTGTTGGCAAGCCAATTGGTGCAAGGTCGCGACTAGCAACTTCACCAGAGCGTTTCAACTCGATGCCGGACCGCCTACTTTTAATTTCCCGGCGATTCCGTCAAACGGACTCTTGCCGGTGGCGGGACCGCAGTGCTTCCAGGCAAGCAGCGTCGTGATCGACACCGCCACCAACTGCAAAGCTGCACGCAGCCGCACATTCGACCAACCTACCAACGGTTGCCCACTCTGGACGCGTGGAACGTAACCGTACAGCGTCAGTTGACCAACACTACTTCGCTCGAGGTCGCGTATATCGGAAACAAAGGGACGAACGGATTCGCCGGAGACGGAAATACCTACAACGTCAATCAGCCTTCGATTGTGGGCTATGGAACGGTGACCCAGACTCAGCGGCGGCCGCTCTACAACCGGTTTACATATTCAGACTTCCCCGATCCCAGCAGCACATCCGGGTCTTTGATGTGTTGCTCCACCGATCAAGGAAACTACCTGGGCAATAATGCGAGTAGCATCTACAACGCCTTGCAGATCAAAGTCGACCGGCGCTTCTCGCACGGTCTGCAGTTGCTTTCGCATTACACATTTGCGCACGCCAATAAATACGACAGCAACTATTACGCCGATAGTCATCCCATTTCCTACGGTCCCGATGACCAGGTCCGTAATCACGTATGGGTCACTGAAGCAGTCTACGAACTGCCTTTCGGTAAAGGAAAACCCTTTGCGGGAAGCTCAGGCCGCGCCGAGGACTTGGTTGTAGGTGGTTGGCAGATTACCGGTACTACGAATTGGAGCAGTGGACTCCCGTGGACTCCCAGCTTCAGTGAGTGCAGCGCCGAGGAGGACGTGGGCGTGTGCCGCCCCGATAAGGGAAGCGGCTCGTTCCACATGGGTGCTGGTTCACTCCAACACCCGAGTGGTGCCAACCCCTATATCCAGTACTTCACGCCTGTCGCGAACATCGTGACAAATTCCGGTGGGCCGTTCGCCGATCCTGGCGCCGGAAACATCGGCAACTACGGTGTGAATAGTCTTCGAGGACCGCGGGTGTTCTATGCGGATGCCGCCGTCATGAAGAACTTCGCGATCACCGAGCGAGTGAAAGCTCAGTTCCGTATGGATGCTTTCAAGTTTTCAACCATCCGGTGCTGGGATTCAGCGGAAACCAGGGCGGCTCCGGACAGTTCATCGATGGCTCGGGCAACGGAGCGGATTACGGATATCGAGGCAGACTCTTCCCCGGGTTCGACTACCGGTATGCGCCAGATTGAGTTTGCGCTGAAGTTCTCGTTCTAGATAAGCTCACGGCTTAAACTCGCAGAGGGATTCCTTCGGGGGTCCCTCTTTTTACTGAGGCCCTCTGTAAACGTTTTCTGGGGCGGGATGCCTAGGCTGCGGACATGAAGAAGAAAGTTGTGGGACTGGGCGAAGTGTTGTGGGACATCTTGCCGGGACACACCTGTCTGGGTGGCGCGCCCGCGAACTTTGCCTACATCACCACGCTCATGGGCGATCAAGGAATCGTGGCCAGCCGCGTGGGCGAGGATTCGCGCGGGGTTGAGGCTCTGCGGCGCATGGAGGAAGTCGGGCTCAACATCGATCTGGTGCAGACGGACCCGAGTCATCCCACAGGCACGGTCAACGTCGAGATCGACGGAAACGGCCAGGCCCGGTTTGATATTGCGCATCCGGTGGCGTGGGATTTTCTGGAGTGGACGCCCACCTGGCAGACGCTGGCGCAAGATGCGGATGCAATCTGCTTTGGATCGTTGGCGCAGCGATCGAACGACAGTCGCGCGACCATTCAGAATTTCCTGCGAGCGACTTCGCCCGAGACGCTGCGAGTGTTCGATGTCAACCTCAGGCAGCATTACTACTCCCAGGAAGTCTTGGGGGAGTCGATGCGGCTGGCTGACATCGTCAAACTGAACGACGAAGAACTGCCGAAGGTCATGAGCCTGGGCGGACTTCCGCACAAGGATGAAAAGTCGTCCGCGCAGAAATTGATGGACGCATACGACCTGAAACTGGTTTGCATCACGCGCGGCGGGCGCGGAAGCTTGCTGGTGCGCGGCAGGGATGTGAGCGAGCATGCGGGCTTTCGCGTCAGCGTCGCAGATACGGTGGGTTCGGGCGATGCATTCACCGCGGGCCTGGTTCATGAGTACCTGCACGGCGCCTCGCTGACTCTGATGAATGAAGTGGCAAACCTGGTGGGCGCGTGGGTTGCGAGCGAAGTGGGTGCCATGCCCACGCCGAAGCGCGGAGCGCTGGAGCATTCGCTGGCCGAGATTCGCTGACGCGCGGGCGCCAAAGCCCTCCGATTGCGGTATAGTTGCGAAAGCTTGTTTTTTCTTTCGCTCCGCCGTTTCGTTCGCTTGAAGAGGGGAACCATGATGCGCACTCGATCGGAGTCCCGCCGTCCACAGTTATTTCCATTCATCGCCGGCGTGGCCGCAATGGCATTGCTGGGGCTGACGCTTGGTTGCGAAAAAGCTCCTGTGCAGCCAAAGGGGCCGCCGTCGCAGCCTTCCGACATCAAGGTCGTGATGCATGATGGCGGACCTCTGGTGGTGACTACGAAATCGGCGGAGTTTCAGATTCTGCCCAACGGCTTTCTGCAGGCGACTCTTCTCAAGGATGGCAAGCGCTTGACGTTGGACGAACCTGAGGTTGGATCGTCGGGTGGCAACGACTCCATCGTGCATGCAGGTAAGGAATTGGATTTCATTCCGGATTTCAGCCAGGCAAAAATTCTCGAAGCGGTCGGCAAGCTAGGGAGAGGGAAGCGCATAGAACTTCCCGGTCGTCCGCTGGCGCCTACTGGAGTGCCGGTCGAGCGAACGCTGGTGCTCGAGGCGTATGACGACTTTCCAAACATCGCGCTGGTCAGCGCCGCCTACAAGAACGTGGGCACGACCGATTTCCAAATCGATCAGGCGCTGATGCAAGAGCACCGGTTCAACGCGCAGCAAGCCGATCCGAATGCCCAGCCGTATGACATGTGGTCGTTTCAGGGATCGAGTTATGACTGGGGAAAAGACGACGTGCAGAAATTGACGCGCACATCATCGCAGCCGAACGCGATGGGTGAGGAGGTGAAAGGCGGCTATGGAGGCGGCATTCCGGTCGTCGCCTTCTGGACGGCTTCGGTGGGCGAAGCGATCGGACACGTCGAGACTTTGCCCTGGACGCTGTCAATTCCGGTGAAGGTGGAAGCCGACGGCCGCGTGACCGCAGAACTGGCTATTCCTGCGAATACCGCGCTCAAGCCAGGAGAAAGTTATTCGACGCCGCGCAGTTTTGTTGCGGTGTACAGCGGAGATTTTTACGAGCCGCTGCGAATCTGGTCCAGCGTGTTGCAGAAAGAAGGATGGGATATTCCGAAGCCTTCGAACGAAGCCTACAACGTGAGCTGGTGCGGATGGGGATACGAGTTCAACGTAACTCCGGCGCAGATGTTGGGCACAGTTCCCAAGTTGAAGGAGTTGGGAATCAAGTGGGCGACGCTCGACGATCGGTGGTTCAACACGTATGGTGACTGGGATCCGCGAGCCGACACGTTTCCTGGCGACTCGATCAAGAAAATGGTCGATGACTTTCATAAGCAGGGAATTCTGGCGCAACTCTGGTGGCTGCCGCTAGGCGTGGAAGACGGCCAGGGCCGATGGGAGTCGCACAAGTACGTCGTCGCGAAGGTCGTGAAGGAACACCCGGACTGGCTCATTCTCGACAAGAACGGGAAGCACGCGCGGATGACGCGCGATCTGGCCGCGCTCGATCCTTCGCTGCCGGAGGTGCAGGCCTACTACAAACAACTCACGGAGAAATTCATTCGCGACTGGGGATTCGACGGATCGAAGCTCGACAACATTTACAGCGTGCCTGCGTGCTACAACCCGGCGCATCATCACAAGTCGCCGCAAGAGTCCGTCAATGCGATGGGCGAGGTGTACAAGATAATCTTCGAGACCACACGCGCCATCAAACCGGAGAGCGTGACGCAGGCGTGTCCGTGCGGAACGACGCCGTCGCTGGCGTGGCTGCCGTTCATCGATCAGGCGGTGACGGCCGATCCGGTGGGAGGCGTGCAGGTTCGGCGCCGCATCAAGATGTATAAGGCGCTGCTTGGGCCGCAGGCGGCCGTGTATGGAGATCACGTCGAACTTTCAGAGATGACTCCGCTGGGCAATGGAAACTGGAGCGAGCACGGCAGCGATTTTGCTTCAACGCTGGGAGTGGGCGGAGTGCCCGGCACGAAATTCGTTTGGCCCGATCCCGGGCCGAAGTTCAAGCCCGTCGCGCTCACCAGCGAGAAAGATGCGATCTGGAAAAAATGGATTGGCCTCTACAACGAGAAGATGCTGTCAAAGGGCGAGTTCCTCGACCTTTATGTTTACGGGTACGACGTGCCGGAAGCGTACGCCATCGAGAAGGACGGGAAAATGTATTACGCGTTCTTCACCAGTGCCGACAAGCCGTTCGCGGGAGAAGTAGAGTTGCGGGGATTGAAGCCGGGGACTTACAGCGTGGTCGATTATGTGGATGGGAAAGATTTGGGCACGGTGCAGGCGGAGGGTGGGAAGGCTCCGAGGTTGAAGACTGAGTTTAAACAACATCTGCTGTTGGAAGTGAGCGCGAAGTAGGCTGAGTCCGCTCGGCTTCGCATTTGCAGAAAGGCCGAAGCCGGCCGCCTCCACATGGGCAACGTGGGATTAATGCTCGCGGAGGAATTTTTCGCGATGCGCTACTTCGCGGAAGGCTTCGGTGCCGCCGGGACGTGTCGTAGAGAGTGCTCCGGCTCGATTGCCGCTGGCAAGGCACTTTGTTAGATCCGCGCCGCGCACGTACTCGTGCAAAAATCCTGCGTCGAAACTATCGCCGGCGCCGACCGTGTCGACCACGACGATTTCTTGCGAGGCGCTGACGAAACGTTCCGCGCCGCGCTGCGCCATCGCTCCCTTGCGGCCGAGTTTCACCACGACGAGCGGCACCCAGGTTGACAACTTCTGCACCGCAGCTTCGAGATCGTCCGTGCCGGCGGCCTTGCACGCTTCGCGCTCGTTCGGCAGGAACACATCAACGTGGCGCAGCACTCGCTGCAGATCGCCTTCCCAGCGGTCGTCGGGATCGTCGTTCGTATCCAATGAGATTGTTAATCCCTTGGACTTCAGCAACTGAAATAATTCTCCCACTCGTGGCCGCAGAGCGCGCTGAAGATAGTAGGACGAAAAATGAAAGTGGCGCGAATCGGCGAGGTAGTCGAGATCGAGATCCTCCCACGACGTTTCCGCAATCGTTCCTGAGTACGTGAGGATGTTGCGCCACGCTTCGTGGTGCAGGATGACGGTGATGCCGGTTGTGATTTCGCCGGGAACCGTACGCACACGCGACACGTCGACTCCGCCCTGCTGCAGGCGCTCGAGCGCGATCCGACCCAGCGGATCGTCGCCGAGGCGCGATTGAAATCCTACGCGGCTGCCGAGCGCGGCAAGATTGTGCGCTACGATCGCCGACGACGAGCCGAGCGTTAGCATCATACGGTTCGCGAGCAGTTCACGCTCCGGCAGAAGTTGCTCCGGCAGTCCGTAAAGGATGAGGTCGAGGTTCAGTTCACCGGCAATGGTTACGTCAAAACGAGGCATGGGATTTGGATTGGAGATTTCAGATTGCAGAAGTCAGATTGAATCGAATTAGCGAAGAGCCGCAATCTGCAGTCTGCAATCGAAAATCTGCAATCGCTCAGACCAGCGTGACCTCAATCCCGGCTTGCTTCAATGTGCGGACATCGTGCTTGGCAATTCCGCGATCGGAGATCACTTCCTGCAGCGCTGAGGGCGGGGCGATCAACGACAGGCTGCGCCGTCCGAACTTGCTGGAATCGCAAACTGCTACGGTCTTCTTTGCGACCTCCACCATCACCCGGTTGACTTTCGCTTCCAGCAAATTCGGCGTGCTCAATCCATATTGCACATCGAAGCCGTCGACTCCGAGAAACAATAAATCTGCGCTAAGACGCCGCAGCGTTTCTTCCGCAATGGGGCCGACCAAGGAAAAGGAATTCTTGCGCAACGTACCGCCCGTCAGGATCACCTCGACAGCAGTCCCGGCCAGTTCCGCGGCAATGTTTACGGCGTTGGTAATGATCGTAAGGTTCTTAAAATTTCGCAGAGCCCGGGCAATCGCCGTCGTAGTGGTGCCGGAGTCGAGAATCAGCACCTGTCCCTCTTTCACCTTGGAGGCCGCGCTTTCCGCGATGCGCAGTTTCTCCTGGCGGTGAAGCTTTTCCTTCTCGCGAAGCGTTGGATCTTCGAGGGCGCCCTCGCGCGCCGGCAAGGCGCCTCCGTGCGTGCGATGCACCAGTCCATGCGCGTGAAGGATTTCGAGATCCTTGCGAATCGTAACCTGCGAGGTTTCGAACTGGCGGGAGAGTTCTGTGACGAGAACCCGTCCCTGGTGGGTGAGCAGATCGAGAATGGCGCGACGACGTTCTTCGTTGAGCACGGGAATAGCTTGCAGCGAACTCATCATGGTCGATGAACGCTCGCGACGCTGGATTTCTTTTTATAGCGTTTTCTTTCGTTTGTCTACTGGAAACGTCTTGTTCTTCCCGGCTATGGCCTCGGGCCCCTGCCCCTCTGGTCCGGGCTCGCCCTGAGCCCGGACCGAACTCAAGTTAACCCCGTAACCCCTGTTTTTATGCAGGGTTCGGAACCATCGGGGGTGATAACCAACCCAATACCTACCCAGTATTCCGATTGCTTCAAGGGGGGCGTATTGCCGTAATCTCAATCTGGGACGAAAGCATTCGAGGTTTCGAAGAGGAACGTTTGTTACGAAATCCGGAGCAGGAGGCAGGTCGCGTGGAAACGATGTCATTGCCGCAAACTTTTATCCGGTCACAGTCAGTGGTCGCACGCGTGGTTGCAGGAGAAACCCTGATCGTGCCGGTGCGCGCCAAGGTTGGAGATCTCGCCTCGATCTACAGCTTCAACGGGACCGGGTCTCTGATCTGGAAGTTGCTGGAGTTTCCGAAAACATTGTCGGAACTGGCGACGGCGGTCGCGCAGGAATATGAAGTGGAGACTGCGCAGGCCGAGCGCGACGTTGCGGATTTTGTCAACGAGATGAAGGCAGTTGGTCTGGTCGAGGTCCCGGCCGCGTTAGCAATGGCCGGAGACTGAAAGATAGCGACCAGTGGGGCGGGAAGACTGGCAGCAGCGGGCGTGCGGACGGAAACAGTAAAGAGCGCGTCCGCTGCTGTTAGACATGTTTCCGATGTATGGAGGGGGATTTGGAGCAGTTAAGTTACGGCGCGTTTAGCGCGGACTTGCACCAGCGCCAAGGCGGCGAGCGTGTGCCGCTGCAGGTTTCGATTGAAGTAACGCGGCGCTGTCCCCTGGAGTGTTTGCACTGCTACAACAACCTCCCCATGGGCGACATGGAGGCGAAGCAGCGCGAGTTGAGCAAGGAAGAACATTTCCGCATGCTCGACGAACTGGTCGAGATGGGCTGCTTCTGGATTCTCTACACCGGCGGCGAAATCTTCGCCCGCAAAGACTTTCTCGAGATCTACACCTACGCCAAGAAAAAAGGATTTCTGATCACGCTGTTCACTAACGGTACGATCATCAACGAGCAGATCGCGGATTATCTCGCGGAGTGGCCGCCGTTCGCGATAGAGATCACGCTATATGGCCGGACGCGCGAGACCTACGAGGCGCTGACGGCGATTCCGGGATCATATGACCGTTGCCTTCGGGGGATCCAACTGCTGAAAGAAAGACGGTTGCCGCTGAAGTTGAAGACGGTGGCGACCACGATCAACAAGCATGAAGTGATCGCGATGCGGCAGTTTGCGGAAGAAGAATTGGGAGTCGAGTTCAAGCTGGATGGCCAGATCAATCCGCGCATTGACTGCTCCCAGAGTCCCCTGGCAGTTCGGTTGACCCCGGAGGAAGTCGTCGCGCTCGATATGAATGCTCCGAAGGGGATGAGCGAGTACCGCAGACTGGCCAAGCGTGATCTGGAAAGGCCTGCGACTCTAGCGCAGATCGACACGACGTATTTCTGCGGGGGCGGCATGAATTCGTTCGCCGTGAATGCCTACGGTGAGGTCGGAATTTGCGTCATCTCGCAGCAGGAGACATTCGGTTTTCGCGACGGTGGGTTGAGGGAGGTCTGGGAAAATTCGCTCATGCAATTGCGCAGCCGAAAGCGCTCGCGGATTACGAAATGTGTCGAGTGCCGGATTCAGTCGCTCTGCGCTATGTGCCCGGCGAACGGAGAGATGGAGAACGGCGATCGTGACAGTCCGGTTGAATTCCTCTGCCATGTCGCGCACCTGCGCGCAGCGACGATTGGAGTGGAGACTCCGGCGCATGGCGACTGCGAATTTTGCGCGGGAGGGAGTGAGCACGAAGCCTTGCTGGAGTCAGCACGGCGCATACAGAACAAGGAAATCGATGTTGAGAGTTGGGTCGGACCACAGCATCTTTTGCCGATCCTAAACAATTCGACCGCTGCAGCAGGGGGATGTGGAAGTTGTGGTGGTCACTAAGCCGACGACACAGGGGAGTGGAATGAATTTCGAATCGAATCCGGCCGACGGCAAGAAACCTTACGAACCTCCGCGAGTGCAGACCATCAGCCTGCGCCCGGAAGAGGCTGTGCTCGGCCACTGCAAAACCTCTACCGGGGGCGGTGTAAATATCGGTTGCCAGTTCTTCACGTGCAGTTCTGTCGGATCGTAGGCGAACAGGGGCGAGCATTGTGCGGTCGAGGATTGCGCAGGAAATGAGGAGCGAGCTCGAGCAGTTGCCGGTTTCGTCCTTCGAACTCGGCGGCTCGCATCGCAGTCAGTTCTGTATTGGTGGATTGTCCATCGAAGTTTCCGGTGAGAGCAGGGCTGATGTCAGTCTGGTTCCTCCCTTGGAGCCGTTTCGCTCCGAAGCCGTTGCCTCCGATATTCAAATTCATGTGGAGTGGGTGGACAGGCTCGAGCCGATGTCCGGACGCCGGGTTTTTGATTCAGGAACGACCTGGCGACTCTACGAGCGCGAGAGTGGCTTTCAGTTTGATTTCAACGCGCCTTTGTTCGGAGTTCCGCCCTACAAGCGCCTTCTCGTCGACCGACTCTTTCGCCGAGCGACTTTGCAAATGAGTGAAGCGTCCCTTGTGGCCGGAGGCTATGCCGCGGATCCGCTAGGCTACCCGCTGGATGAGTTGCTGATCATGCATCGCCTCACGCAGGAGAAGGCGATCGAACTCCATAGTTGCGGGATCGTGCGGCCGGATGGGACTGGGAATCTGTTCGTCGGACACTCGGGAGCGGGGAAGAGCACGACGACGCGGCTGTGGACTGAGTGCGAGGACGTTGAAGTTCTGAGTGATGACCGGATTATTGTGCGGCGGGATGCATCACCGGTGGAAACGCCTTTTGGGGGCGCCGATAATGCCGACGGAAGCGGGGTCATTCGACTGCGTGACCGCTCGGCTTCGCCGATCGGTCACTCCGCTCAGGATGACAGAACGCAGAAGCAGGTTCCTCCCCTTCGCTCCGCTCAGGATCGGAATGACAACGGAAATATGCGCACTCGCTCCGCTCAGGGTCGGAATGACAAGGGCGGCATGCGGATGCACGGCACTCCGTGGCATGGCGAGGCGATGTATGCGTCGCCGGGAAGCGCGCCTCTGGCTCGCATCTTCATTCTCGAGCACGGGCTTGGGAATGTGATCACCCGGCTCTCTCCGAGCCAGGCGGTGGCGGAATTGTTTGCCCGCAGTTTTGTGCCGTTTCACCGGCACGAGTACGTCGAATCGGCGCTGGACTTCCTGCAGGAGTTGGTAGACACGGTTCCCTGTTATCACTTTGCCTTTGAACCCGACCAGCGGGCCGTAAATACGATCCTTAACTTCCATGACTGATCGCGGGACGACGGACCGCGGGGCTGACTCGAAGCTCTTCTCAGAGGTCACCCACGAATTACTTCAGCAGGGGCTGATCGTGCGTTTTCAGGCGTGCGGCTCCAGCATGTCTCCGGCAATCCGTGACGGTGAGGTTGTGCAGGTTACTCCCGTAATCGTGAGCAAATTACGAAAGGACGATATTGTCTTAACAAAATCTAATTGTGGCTTCCGGCTTCACCGGCTCGTAGCCGCAGATCACGCGAAGGACGTATTTATCACGCGCGGCGACTGCGGACTACAGGACGATCCGCCACTGAGCGGGAAACAGATTGTCGGGATTGCGGTAGCCAAAGAGGTTCGGGTGGGAACGAAGACTGTGCGGGCAAAGTTGAGTGGAATCATGGGACGGGTCTTGTGCGGATTGGCGCGCGGCCAGCGTGTCGCCGGGCGATGGCTGAAGCGCGGAGCAGCTTCCCGTGCAGGACGCAATGCGGGTGCACATCTGGGCGCTCTAGGGCTGCTGTTCGTATTGCTCGCAAGTTCCTATTCGAGTGCCCAGGTTCTTGTCGACAACTCAAGTTCAACCACAGCCGCCTATACCACCACGGGAAATCACACTCTCACCTTAGCTCATACGACGACGGCAACGGCCAACCGGGTATTGCTGGTGGGCGTCTCGATGAACATCACCAACGTTACGGGCAGCACCGTAACCGCCATGACGTACAACGGCACGGCGATGACTCTCGTGGGCGCCCACAACGACGCGGGCAACACACGCCGAGTCGAGTTGTGGTTTCAATTGGCGCCAACCAACGGAAACCATAACGTAGTCGCCACCGTGAGAACGCCTACCAACGGCAACGTCGGCGTGGTAGCGGGTGCGACCACCTTCACCGGCGTCGATCAAACCGTTCCTCTGGGTACTTTCGTTTCTTCGGACGGAGCCAACGCGGCGAATTCGCAACTTGATGTGCCCAGCGTGATCAACGGCATGATTCTCGACACGCTGGCCGTCGACGGGACTCAGGCCATCACTGTGCCGGGCCCGCAGAATTCGGAGTGGAGCGCGCGTAGCGCGAACAGCACGAATCCTGGCGTAAGAGGCAGCGGCACCAGTCGCAGCGGCGCACCCAGCGTGCCGATCTCGGAGACATTCAGCGGAACTTCGAACTGGTCCCTCGGCGCAGTTTCAGTCAACCCAAGCACGGCAGACATTGGAGTTACCACGAGCGTGAGCGCGGTGGCGCTTGGGCAGAATTCCACCTACAACATTACGGTTACGAACAATGGTCCGTCGGCGGCAAATGGCACGACTCTTACGGACACGTTCGCGGCGACGGGCTTGTCGTTAGTGTCGGTGACGCCCAGCGCGGGAACGACTTGCACGACCACTACTACGATCAACTGCACGTTGCCCGTTTCATTCGCCAGTGGCGCAACTGTGACGATTGCGGTAGTGGTCTCGACCACAGCTGCCGGTTTTTATCCAAATACCGCGACCATCACTGATTCCGGTACGCCTGCCGACCCGAACACCGGCAACAATACTTATGTGGCGCTGGCTCCGGTGGTGAGCGTGGTTTGTTCGGGCACGACACTCGCGGCTGGCGGAACGCTGAGCGGGGTCGTGAATTCGTATTATCCGGGAACGGCGAACGTCTCGGCAGGTGCGACATCGATTCCGGTCGGCACGCCGACTGGCGCTGGAGGAGCGATCGCGAGCGGTAGCCTGCTGCTGGTGATTCAGATGCAAGACGCCAGCATCAACACGACCAATGGCGTCGCTTACGGGAACGGCAGCACTGGCACGGGTTTCACGGCCATTAACAACGCGGGCAATTACGAATATGTGAAGGCGACTGGCGCCGTCAGCGGCGGATTCGTACCTATTAGCGGCGCGGGAACCGGCAGCGGGCTGGTATTCGGATATACGGCAGCCGCGGCTTCGGCCACAAAGGGAGCGAGCACGTATCAGGTGGTGCTGGTGCCGCAATATATATCGGCTACGCTCGGAGCGGTGACTGCCAGTGCGTGGAACGGATCCACGGGCGGCATTCTGGCGCTCGACGTTGCCGGACAACTCAACCTCGGCGGCGCCACAGTCGCCGTCGACGGATTGGGATTCCGAGGTGGCGCGGGATTGCAGTTGACGGGTGGAGTTGCGGGCGCCCTGAACTCCGACTATGTGCAAACATCGCCAACGGCCTACACGGGCGGTGCCGCAACAGGCATTGACGCAGCCAAAGGCGAGGGCGTAGCGGGTACTCCAAAGTGGGTGGAAGCCGGCGGAACCTTCCTGCAGACCACAACAACCATCGGCTATCCCAACGGCACAGGCGACGGCAGTATGGCGCACGGCGCACCTGCCAATGCCGGCGGTGGTGGAACCGATGGCGACGCGGCTGGCAACACCGAAAACGCGGGTGGCGGCGGTGGCGGCAACGGGGGTATGGGCGGATTCGGCGGCGACTCCTGGAATACAAACCTCAGCGATGGAGGCGAGGGCGGGTCTCCATTCCCGGCTACCATCGACCGCATTGCAATGGGCGGCGGCGGTGGCGCCGGGTCACGCAACAACTCCGACGGCGACGCTCTCGCCAGTTCAGGGGCGGCGGGCGGCGGAATCATCTTCATTCGCGCAGACAGTTTGACGGGCACTGCCACTCTCACCGCGAATGGAGCCGACGCCTACAACGGCACGTCGAACGATTCGGGTGGTGGCGGCGGCGCCGGAGGAACCATCATCGTGTTGGCCGCCAACGGCGGCGAGAGCGGATTGACGCTGCAGGCGAACGGCGGCCGCGGCGGTGATGCATGGGATTCGCAGGCTTACAGCCTGGCCGATCGTCACGGACCCGGCGGCGGCGGCGGTGGTGGAATCATTCTGGTCTCGGGAACTCCAGCGGGCGTCAGCGTAGCCGGCGGATCAAACGGCACGACGCTGACTCCTGGCGTGGCCTACGGATCGACGTTTGGATCGGACGGTACGAGTGCAGTCACGGCGACGCTTACTCAAGTGACGGGTATACAGTCGGCCGCGTTGTGCGCTCCGGATATGACGCTGGGCAAGAGCCACGTCGGAAACTTTACCCGCGGTTCAGCCGCTACTTACACCATCCCCGTTTCGAACGTCAGCCCGTACGGCCCGACCAGCGGAGTCGTCACAATCAACGACACGCTGCCGCTCGGAATCACTCCGATCAGCGCCACGGGAACGGGATGGTCGTGTTCCATCGTCGGGCAGACGGTGAGCTGCGTGCGCTCGGATGTCTTGAACGCAGCCAGCAGCTACCCATCGATCACGTTGAACGCTCTTGTATCGCAGTCGGCTCCGGCGACGCTGACGAACTCCGCAACCGTGGGCGGCGGGAACGAAGGGAACCTGCTCAACGACATGGCGACTGATGTGGCGAGCGTAGTCTCCAGCGCTGATCTGAGCGTGACGGACAGCGCTTCGCCGAACCCGGTGGCCGCGGGCAACAACATTACTTATACGCAGGTCGTGACCAACAACGGTCCCAGCGCCGCCGACAACGCGACGGTAGTGGCGACTATTCCTGCGAATACGACTTTGGTGTCGATTGCGGCCCCGGCGGGATGGGTCTGCGCAAATCCAGGCTCTGGAGGCACTGGAAACGTCGTCTGTACTGACGTCAACATGCCCGGCTCGACGTTGGCGTCGTTCACCTTGATCGTGAAGGTGAACAGCGGGACCGCCAACGGCACTGTGATCACAGAAGCCGTATCGGCAAATTCTTCGGCGACCGATCCGAACGTCGCAAACAATACAGCGACGGCCACGACAGTTGTGGGCACAACAGCCCCCGATTTGACGGTGACGAACGTGGCTTCGCCGAATCCGGTGCAGGCCGGCAACAACATCACTTATACGCAGGTTGTGACGAATACTGGTACGACCGCGGCGACGACCGCTACGTTCACTGAGAACACTCCAGCGAACACGGCCTTCGTTTCCATCACGCCTCCGGCCGGTTGGACTTGCAGCGCTTTTCCGCCAACCTGCACAAACCCAAGCGTGGCTGGAGGTACCAGCGGGACATTCACCGTCATCTACAAAGTCGCTGGAGGTACGGCGAGCGGAACGACCATCACCGATACAGCCACGGTAAACGCCGCGAACCAGTCGTTCGGATCGAACTCCGCGATTGCAACCGACATCGTGGCGAGCGCGACGCAGGCCGACCTTGCTCTGAGCACAGTGGCAACGCCGAGCAGCGTACTCGCGGGAAACAACATTACTTACACGCAGACCGTTACGAACAATGGTCCGGCAGCAGCAACGGCCGTGAGCTTTACGGAAGCGATCCCTGCGAACACGACATTCTCGTCCGTGTCGGCGCCGGTTGGGTGGACCTGCACGGTCACCACGTCCGTAACCTGTACGAACCCGAGTCTTGCTTCCGGTTCGTCGGCCGACATCGTTGTCGTAGTCGACACTGCGGCTGCAACGGCGGCGGGCACGATCACGGCGACTTCGTCGGTATCCGCGACAACTTCGGATCCGACCGCCGCGAATAACAGCACTACCGTCGCCACTCCAATCACAGTGGCCTGTGACCTGGCGGTGACCGACAGTGGAACTCCGAGTCCGGTAGCGGCTGGCGCAAATATCACGTACACCCAAATCGTCACCAATAGCGGCCCAAGCAATTGCAGCACAGCCACCTTCCACGAAGCGTTGCCGAACAACGTGACCTTCGTGTCGGTGGCGGTCGTTACCGCCGGTGGTGGAACGTGGACTTGTCCGAACGCATCGCCGGTGGCCTGCACCAACCCAAGCGTGCCGCCGGGTTCCACGGGAACCATCACTGCGGTCTACAAAGTAGTAGCGGGGACAGCCGCGGGGACGATCATTGCCGATACGGTCACGGTGGCCACGACTTCGCGCGACACGAACGCCGCGAACAACACGGCCACATTCAATATCCCGGTCGCGTCGGGAACGCAGGCAGATTTGAGCGTCACGAATTCGGCGACTCCGAATCCGGTGACCGCTGGAAACAACATCACGTACACGCAGAGCGTGACCAATGGTGGTCCTGCAACGGCCGCTGCTCCGGTGTTTACCGAGACGCTTCCTGCGGGCACGACAGCAGTGTCGTTGACTGGTCCTGCCGGGTGGACGTGCGTGCTGGGAACCCTGACCTGTACCGACACGACCACCATGGCCGCCAACACTACGGCTGGCTTCACTTTTGTGGTGAAGGTGAACACCGGCACGGCGTCGGGCAGCACGCTTACGCAGACTGATTCGGTTTCCTCAACCACAGCCGATCCCAGCAGTGCGAACAACAGCGCAACGGTGAACGAGCAGGTGGCGGGCTCAGCCGATCTCTCAGTCACGAATACCCCGAACCCGGTTCCGGTCTTGGCCAACAACACCATCACATATTCACAGGTCGTAACCGATGCTGGACCGAGCGCGGCGACGTCCGTCTCTCTTACCGAGACACTGCCGGCGAATACAACCGCGCAGACTCTCAGCGGCCCCGCCGGATGGACCTGCACCCTCGCGACACTGACGTGTACGGATCCCTCGCTGGCGCCGAGCGCTCCGGCGACGATTACCTTTGTCGTGAAAGTGACGGCCGGCACCGCGGCAGGAACGCAGATCAATCAGACTGCGACAGTTACTTCAGCGACGAGCGATCCGAATTCTGGGAACAACAGCGCAACCGCTGCCGACGTCGTTGCCACGGCGGGTGAAGCGGATCTCGTCGTCGCGAATTCGGCAGCGCCGACTTCCGTCGCGGCAGGCAGCAACGTTACGTACACGCAGAGCGTCACGAATAACGGTCCCGCGGCAACGAGCGCGGGCATGACCTTTACGCAGACTACGCCGCCCAACATGACCTTCCAGGGGATCACTCCACCGGTCGGCTGGGTTTGTGGAACCGTTCCGCCCATCGGCGGCACCGGTACGATCACTTGTACCGACGGCGGCACGCTGGCGGTCAACGCCACGGCGAACTTCACCCTCACGCTGCAGGTGAATCCGCTTACGCCCTCAGGAACCGTCATCACCGAGACCGACTCGGCCACCGCAGGTAACATCGTGCCTGGTCTTACGACGAAGACTGCGAGCGCTACCGTGGTTGTGGCCAACGCAAACAGCGCCGACATGGCCATTGTGAAGACCGCGACACCGAACCCGGTGCTGTCAGGAACTCCGCTAACTTATACGTTGACGGTAACCAATAACGGACCGGCAGACGCGACCAATGTCACGGTGACGGACACGCTGCCTTCGGTGATGACCTATCTTTCGGCCAACACCACGCAGGGATCATGCTCTGAGGCAGGCGGGACCGTGACCTGCCTGCTCGGAACCGTGACGAATACGAGTACGGCGACGATCAGTATCCTGACGATTCCCGGAATTCCGGGCGTGTTCTCGAATACGGCTACCGTCTCGGCCGATCAGACGGATTCCAATCTTGCGAACAATTCCTCGACGCAGAGCGAGACGGTTATCGCGGCTACAAGCATTACGCTAACTTCCTTCTCTGCGCACGCCGGGGCCGACAAGAGCGGCGCTACCCGCGTGGCGCTCTCCTGGAAGACCAGTGGAGAGGCACACAATCTGGGTTTCAATGTGTACCGCGAACAAAACGGCAATCGCGTGCGCATGAATCCCTCGATCATCGCCGGTTCGGCATTGTTGATGAGTGGTGCGCTGCCCAAGCATTCAGGCAGAAGCTATGCGTGGATCGATCCTTCTGCGGGCGTCACTAGCGCCTCGTACTGGTTGGAAGACATCGACGTGAACGGAACCCGTACGATGCATGGACCCGTGTCTGTGGATGGTGCGATGCAGCCCGGGACTGATGCCGCTGCGGCGCAGACGCGAATGTTCAGCCAACTGAATCAGGCGCAACCACAAACGCCGGGCAGCCAGGACAGCCGCGTTGTTGAAAACATCCCGACGCTCACTGCGCCGGCTCCAACCCAGATTCAGAAACAGTTCGAACTGGCCGTGCATCCGGCGGTCAAGATATTGGTTCAGCACGAAGGCTGGTATCGCATTTCGCAACCCGACCTGGTGCGTGCCGGGCTGGATCCCAACGTCGATCCTTTGGTGCTGCATCTTTTCGCCGAGGCCATCGAGCAACCCATCCAGATTACGGGCGCGACGGCCGGTCCGGGCGGATTCGGCCCGCAGGCCGCGATCAGCTTCTACGGCACCGGCATCGACACGCTATATTCCGGCACTCGCGTTTACTGGCTCGTCGCCGGCACCGGGCATGGCGAGCGCATCCGGCAAAAGCAGGCTTCGTCGGGATCGAATGTGCCTCCGGCCAGCTATCTGACAACCGTGGAACTCAAGCCGCACACCACATACTTCGCCGCGCTGATTACATCGAACGGAGCCAATTTCTTCGGCGCGCTGGTTTCGTCGACTCCGGTCGAACAGGTGCTCCATGTGCCGCACCTCGACACCGCCTCGACGGTTCCGGCGAAGCTTGAAGTCGTGCTGCAGGGCATCGTCACCGCGTTCCCGCACGATGTCAAAGTCGTGCTCAACGGATCTCCCGTCGGCGACGTGACCTTCACCGGCCAGGACAAAGGCAAGCTCAGCGTTCCCCTGCCCTCCGGCCTGCTGCAAGAGTGGAATAACACCGTCACGCTAACGGCGCAGAACGGCGACTACGACACGAGTCTCGTGCAGTCGATTCGCATAACGTATCCACACTTGTACGTTGCGGATTTCGATCAACTGAAATTTACGGGCCGCTCTGGCGACGAGTTGAATCTGGCTGGCTTCACCAAGCCTGTCACGGTGCTCGACATTACCGATCCGGGCCGTCCAGTGCAGCTTGTGCCGCAGGTGAACCTCCGACAGCAGCAAGTATGAGATCGCGGTCCAGGTGCCGTGGACGAGCACGAATCCCGCGGCGCCTCTGCGGCATACGTTGCTCGCGGTGGCCGACGACCAAGTCTCGACGCCGGCGGGACTGCGGCCGAACCATCCATCGTATTGGCACGGCGCGCGACCGGGCGCGGACATCGCCATGGTGACGTATGACGAATTTGCGCCGGGGCTTGCTCCGCTGGTCCAGGCACATGCAACGGAAGGGAAGTCGTCCTTGGTAGTGCCGATCACTGATCTCTATGACGAGTTCAATTTCGGCGAGCGCAGTCCGATGGTAATCCGCCAGTTCCTGCAAGCGGCGCAAGCGAACTGGAAGAAGGCGCCAACCTATCTCTTATTGAATGGACGCGCTTCGCTCGATCCGAGAAACTATCTCGGTCTCGGTCACCTTGATCTCGTGCCGACGCAGATTGTGCCATCGATTAACCTGATGACCGCGTCCGACGACTGGTTCTCTGATTTCACGAACAGCGGCATGCCCACAATCGCCACCGGTCGCCTGCCGGTCGGTAGTGTGGATGAAGCCCAGACGGTGATTGGAAAAATCGTTGCGTACGAAGGCAAATCCACCAACGGTCCGTGGACGTCGCAAGCTCTCATGGTTGCCGACAGGGATGACACGGAGAGCTTCACGCAGGATACTCAGACCGTCGAGAAGCAGCTTCCCTCGCGTCTCACAGCGACTGAAATCTTCACGGGCACTACCGGATCGGCGACGGCGCGCACCGACATCATCAATGCAATTAACTCCGGCCAATTGCTGGTGAACTATCTTGGCCACGGCTCGGAAGACCAGTGGTCCGGCTCCGACATATTCGACACGGATTCAGTGGACACGCTGACGAACAACTCGCAGCTTCCTGTGTTCCTGATCATGAACTGCCTGAACGGATTCTTCCAGGACGTCTACTCCCAGCCGCTCGGCGTGACTCTCTTGCTGGCGCCGAATGGCGGCGCAGTCGCGGTGCTCGCATCAACCGGCCTGAATCAGCCTGCGCCGCAGACCAGGCTCGACGCCATGGTCATTCAGAATGCTCTGACGTCGAAATCAACGCTGGGAGATTCGATCCTCAACGCGAAGCAGAACATCGCCGATCCCGGCGTGCGCAAGACCTACGTCTTGTTCGGCGATCCGGCCATGCAGGTGAAGCAGCCCGCGGCTCCCGCGACGAAGCACTAAGTAATCGACTCCCCTACGACGCCGCCGATACCGCCGCGGGCAACGTCGCCGTTCGCCGCAGCGGTTCCGACAACGCGCGCATCACGCGGCCAAATCCCGCGAAGTCCAGAGACTGTGCTCCATCGGAAAGTGCGCGCTCCGGGCAGGGATGCACTTCGATAATCAGCCCATCGGCCCCTACCGCTACCGCAGCGCGCGATACCGCCGCAATCAGGCTCTGCTTGCCCGTTCCGTGCGAAGGATCGGCGATCACTGGCAGATGTGACAGATCGCGCGCCAGCGCGACGGCGGCCAAGTCGAATGTGTTGCGCATCTCGGTTTCGAAGGTCTTGATGCCGCGTTCGCAAAGTACGACCTGATGATTGCCCCCAGAAAGCAGATACTCCGCCGCAAGCAGCCATTCCTTCACGGTGGCCGACGGCCCACGCTTCAGCAGGATCGGCTTGTTGACCGTGGCCAGACGGCGCAACAGCGCGAAGTTCTGCATGTTGCGCGCGCCCACCTGCAACATGTCCACGTGCTCGCAAATGATGTCGATGTCCTCGGTGCTCATCACTTCGGTGACCACGGGCAGGCCCGTAACGTCGCGCGCCTCGCGCAGAATCTTGAGGGCCTCGAGACCCAGTCCCTGAAAGTCATACGGCGACGTCCGCGGCTTGTAGGCGCCGCCGCGCAGCATGGAGGCTCCAGCGCGCTTCACCGCATGCGCGGTATCGAGGAGCTGCTCGCGCGACTCCACCGAGCACGGTCCGGCCATCACCACGACATCCGGTCCACCGATTTCCACGCCATTCACATTTACCACCGTGCGCTCGGGCTTGACCTGACGGCTCACCAGCTTGAACGGCTGGGCTATGGCGACGACGTTATCCACGCCGGGCGCCACCTGTAGCGCTTCGATCTCGTGCCGGCGCCCGCTGCCCACCGCAGCGACAATGGTGCGCTCGGTGCCGCGGGTGACGTGAGGCTGGTATCCCGCCTCGCGGATCCGTTCGATCACGTGGTTAATCTCCTGCTCGGTTGCTTTGTCCGACATATTGACGATCATCGCGGCTCTCCTCGGTTAGGTTTATCCCCAAAAGCAAAAAAACCGCGATCTCTGATCGCGGCATGCGGCTGAACTTGTTTGGTCTGGCTGGCCCCTGATTGGCTCACCCTACCCCAAGCTGCGCCGCAGCCGCTCCGGTCGAAACCAGTAAGCGGTAAATGGCGTGCCTGGAGTAAATCGTGTCATAGAAAGTCTCTCGCTTGCCAACGAGTCTTGCAGATTGCCGGAAATTACCCGATTACTGGAGAGTACTGGCGACGTTCGAGAATGCGGTGTTGGCATTCGACCCGATCAAGCGTACCGTCCCCACAACCAGCACCAGAATTACCGCCAACATCACTGCATACTCCGCAATGTCTTGCCCCGCGTCTTCCGACCATAGCCTGCGAATCAGATTGGACATTTGCTAGCCTCCGGGTGACTTGTCAGTTCCTTTGAGAGGGTAGGACTGAACTAGGTGCCAACCATCATGCACGCCCCCTAAGGTCCTTGTCAAATGGGCATTTTCTGCTGAATTTCCACAGCAAATATCAGTTTTTCGGAGCCACCGGTAAAGGCCCGGTCGGAAGTCCACTCGACGCCGTTTGCGGCTGCCGCAACAGGTCTTGCGCGGATTGCTGCGCGTGCAGCAGGGCGCGGTTCGGCAGCAGACCAAGGTACAGGGTGGCCACTACGCTGAGCGCCAGGGCCGTGCCTAATCCGAAGGGAATCGGCGCGACCGGGACCGCCTTCCGCGGCTCTCGCATATACATCATGACGATAATACGCAGGTAGTAATAGGCTCCAATGGCGCTGTTAACCGCTGCGATAAGGGCGAGCCAGATCAGGTTTGCTCTCAGCGCGGCGCTGAACACATAAAACTTGGCAAAGAAGCCGCCGGTCATCGGAATGCCGATCAGCGACAGAAGGAAGATGGTGAGCGTCGCCGCCAGGATCGGCGACGTGCGGCCCAGTCCCTCATAGTCTTCCAGAGTAACGTAGCGTTCTCCGGCGCTGGCAAAGTGGCTGACCACGGCGAACGCGCCCACATTCATCGCGGCGTAGGCGGCGGTGTAGAAGATAGCGGCGGAGACTCCTGCGCTGGAATTCTCCGGCGTGGTCATGGCGAATGCCACCAGCACGTAACCGGCGTGCGCGATCGAAGAGTAGGCGAGCAACCGCTTGACGTTGGTCTGAACCAGCGCGCCAAGGTTGCCCAGAGTCATCGACAGCGCGGCTGCGAGCCAGATCAGCCAGAAACGTCCGGGAGCATTGATCACGAACACAACCCGCAACAGCACGGCAAACGCCGCAGCCTTGGGCGCGGTCGACATGAAGCCCACGACCGGCGCCGGAGCCCCTTCGTACACGTCGGGCGTCCAGATGTGAAACGGTGCGGCCGCGACTTTGAATCCCAGACCAACGAACATCAGGGCCATCGCCACAAACACCAGCACCTGTACCGGACCGGCTTGCAGTTTCTGGCTGATGACATCAATGTTGGTCGAGCCTGTGGCGCCGAACATCATCGCAACGCCGTACAGGAAAAATGCCGTGGCGAACGAGCCCAGCAGGAAATATTTGAGCGACGCTTCGCTGCTCGAAGCCTCGCTGCGCCGGAATCCGGCCAGAATATAAGTGGAGATCGACGAGATCTCGAGCGCGACGAAAATCAGTACCAATTCCACGGCCGACGACATCAACGCCATGCCCACCACGCCGAAAAGAATCAGCGCGTAATATTCCCCGGCGCGAATCCGCTGCACAGCCATGTATTCGAATGAACTCAGGATCACGATCGCCGCAATCGCGATTACCAGGAAATGGAAGAACACGCTGAAGTTGTCGACCCGCACCATGTTCGAAAACGCCAGGCCGGGAAATTCCTCCATATACCACGTCGAAGCGAGGCCCGCGACCGTGCCGACCAGAGCGATCAGTCCCAAAGTTTTCTGACTCTTTTCCTCGTCGACCAGAGGATCGAGCAGCATGACCAGGATGCCAAATGCCGACAACACGAGTTCCGGCAGGACGCGAACGTAATCAATGCCTTGCGGAATCACCTGCAACAAGGCGGGCAGGCTCGTCATCGTGATGGCACCGGTCACTGTCCCACCACCTTGCTCACCATTTGGGTGACAGGACTAAGCGCGGCCTGCACGGCCGGATCAATCGCTCCCAGCCACAGAATGGGCGCGATGCCCATCACCAGCGCGGCCACGGCGCACGGCCATATGGCAGCCTTCTCGAAGCCGATCATGTCGCGCATGGAGTTGTTGATCGGATTCGTCACCTTCCCGTAAAACACTCTCTGATACATCCACAAGAGGTAGCCGGCGCTCCATATAACGCCAGTCGCCGCAAGGATTCCATAGACCGCCCGCGCCTGAAATGCTCCGGTCAGCACCAGGAACTCGCCCACGAATCCGTTGAGCAGAGGCAATCCCACTGAGGCCAGCACGATGAATAAAAACGTCGTCGCGTAAACCGGCATGGGAGACGCGAGGCCGCCAAATTCCGATATCTCGTAAGTGTGCCGGCGTTCGTGGAGAATCCCCGCCAACATGAACAGTCCGCCGGTAGAAACTCCGTGAGCCAGCATCACAAACATCGCCCCGTTCAATCCAGCCTGCGTGAAGCTGAAGATGCCCAGCACGACGAATCCCAGATGGCTGACCGAGGAATACGCGATCAGTTTTTTCAGGTTCGGCTGCACCAGCGCTACAAGCGCTCCATAAATGATGCCGATCAGTGCGAGGACCATGATCCACGAAGCGTTGTGCCGCGATTGCTCGGGGAAGAGTCCGAGGTTGAAGCGCAGCATGCCGTACGTGCCCATCTTCAGCAAAACGCCCGCCAGCAGCACCGATCCCGCTGTCGGCGCTTCGACGTGCGCGTCGGGCAACCACGTGTGGAACGGGAACAGTGGAACCTTCACCGCGAATGCAATAAAAAATCCAAGAAACAGCCACTGCGCTGCCGCAGGGAAATTCGGCACTGCGCCGCGCGCGATCTGATCGCGAATCTCCGTGAACTGGAAGCTGCCGGTGTGCGCATACAGCCACAGAATCGCCACCAGCATGAACACGGATGCGATCATCGTGTACATGAAAAATTTCACTGCCGCATAGACCTTGCGCTCGTGGCCGAAAACACCGATCAGCAAGGCCATCGGGATCAGCGTCGCTTCCCAGAAGAAGTAAAAAAGGAAGAGATCGAGCGAGGTGAAGACGCCGATCAGCGCCGTTTCGAGAATCAGCAGCAGGATGAAGAATTCCTTCACCCGGTCGTGCACTGATTTCCATGAGATCAGCACGCACAGCGGCGTGAGGAACGTGGTCAGCACGACCAGCCACATGGAGATGCCATCGATGCCCATGTGGTAATGGATGTTGGGAGTCGAAATCCATTGGCGGTCAATCGCGAACTGAAAGCCATCGAGCCCGCGATGGAAGTGCACCGGCAGATGCAGCGAGAGAACAAACGTCAGCAGCGAAATGACGAGCGAGAAGATGCGAATGTCGCGATCGCGGCGCGGCAGCAGCACCAGCAGCAGTGCTCCCGCGAGCGGAGCGAAGGTCACCAGAGTCAGGATGTGCTGGTCGAGGACGTTCATCGCACCCCCATCCAGATCATGTAGGCAATCACTGCGGCGGAGCCTGCCGCAATCCACCCCGCATACGAACGCAGATTTCCAGACTGCATCTGCCGCACTTCGTCGGAAAGATGGCGTGCGCCCTCAGCGGCATTGTTCACCGTGTCATCAATGACCTTGCGGTCGACGCCCTGCCACAGGATGCTGGTCGATCCGTCTACCACCGGCTTGACGAAAATCTTGGCGTAAAGTTCGTCGACGTAATACTTGTTCAAGACCGCAGTGTAGAAACCGCCGAGACTGTCAGCAATTTTCTGCGGCAGATACGGCTTGCTGATGTAGAGCACATAGGCAAACCATGCACCGAGGAATGCCACCGTAATCGAGACGCCCATAAGAAGGAGTTCGGTGCTATGGCTGGCCGCTTCGCCGACAGCTTCCGTGAATTCTCCGGAGCCGAAGACGGGAGCCAGGAAGTGCTCGAAGCGGTTGCCGATCCCGACCAGTCCGCCCACGGTTGAAAGCAACGCGAGGATGACCAGCGGAACCAGCATCACCATGGGGCTCTCATGCGGCTCGCCGTGTCCGTGAGAATCGTGAGCCTGAGAGGAATGCCCGTGCGAATCGACCTGGGCGCCGCGGTAGTCGCCGAAGAACGTCATGAACAGCAGGCGGAACATGTAGAACGATGTCAGAAATGCGGTGATGACGCCGATCAACCAGAACACCCAACTCCCGTGCGGCCGCTGGAGAATGCCTTCCACAGAATTTCGTCTTTGCTCCAAAAGCCCGCGAATGGCGGGATTCCGGCGATGGCCAGCGTCGCGATGCCCATGGTCGCGCACGTGACCGGAATATAGGATCGCAGCCCGCCCATCTTGCGCATGTCCTGCTCGCCGCCCACCGCATGAATCACCGATCCAGCGGCCAGGAACAGCAGGCCTTTGAAAAACGCGTGCGTCATCAGGTGGAAGATTCCCGCGGAGAACGCTCCCACGCCGCACGCCATGAACATGTAGCCGAGCTGCGAAACCGTGGAATACGCGAGAACTTTCTTGATATCGGTCTGCGTGATGCCGATCGTCGCCGCAAACAGCGCAGTCAGCGTCCCAATCACGGCGACGACCGTCAACGCCATCGGCGCCCGCTCGAAAATCACGTGCGACCGCGAAACCATATAGACGCCGGCCGTCACCATCGTCGCGGCGTGGATTAGCGCCGAAACCGGCGTCGGGCCTTCCATCGCGTCCGGCAGCCAGACATACAGCGGAATCTGCGCCGACTTTCCGCAAGCGCCCACCATCAGCAGAAGTCCGATCGCCGTAAGCAATCCCGCGCCCGCGCTTTCCGCCGGCAGGGGTTGTACCTGCGCAAACACCTGGGTGAAGTTCAGCGATCCGAAATGCTGAATGATGAGAAACAGCCCAATCAGAAATCCGAAGTCGCCAATTCGATTAACGATGAACGCTTTCTTCCCGGCCGACGCTGCCGAATCTTTCGTGAACCAGAACCCGATCAGCAGATATGACGCCAGTCCCACGCCCTCCCACCCGATGAACATCAGCAGGTAGTTGTTGGCCAGAATCAGCGTCAGCATAAAAAACATAAACAGGTTCAGGTAGGCGAAGAAGCGGTAGTAGCTGGGATCGTCCCACATGTAGCCGACGGAGTAGATGTGGATGAGGAATCCGACTCCGGTGACGACCAGCAACATGATCAGCGACAGCTGATCGAGATAGAGAGCGAAGTCGGCGCTGAAAGCGCCCGAGCGAATCCAGTGCGCGATATATTCCTGGTAGGGAAGTGCAACGGAGGAAAAGCGCCAGGCCACCAGCAGCGCCCACGCGAAGGCCGCTCCGGAAAAGAAAAGTCCGATCGTGCTGACCGCGGTCCGCGAAGATTTCTTCCCGAGAAATCCATTGATCGCCGCTCCCGCCAGGGGCAGCACCGGGATCAGCCAGAGATTGAGAGAGGACGTCATAGTTTGAGCTGATTCACAGTTTCAAAAGATTGACCTGGTCGACGTTCAACGTTTCGCGCGTGCGGTAGACGGCGATGATAATGGCAAGTCCGACCGCCGACTCCGCCGCCGCCACCACCATCACAAAGAAGACGAACACCTGCCCAGCCAGCGCGTGCCAATGCGCAGCGAAGGCGACAAACGAAAGATTCACGCCGTTGAGCATCAATTCAATCGACATGAAGATCGTAATGATGTTGCGCTTGATCAGAAACCCGGTCACGCCGCAGGCGAACAAAAATCCGCTGAGCACCAGGTAATACGAGAGTGGGACCATCAGTCCTCCCTCCTTGCCCCGCTGGTCGGTGCTGCGGTCGGCGGCTTGCTGGCCAGCACTACCGCACCCAGGATCGCGATCAGAATCAGAATGGAAGTAATTTCAAACGGCAGAAGGAATTCGTGGAATAACAAAGGAGCAATCTCCTTCGGCGAGCCGGGCAGAGCGCCGATGGCAACAGCCTCGGTCCCAGAATGCCGCAGCACCACCCACGCCACGAGGATGCTCCCGATCAGCATTCCCGGGATGCCGAACAAAATCGCGACACGGCTGCCCTTGGTGCGATCTTCCACCCCGGCATTCAACAGCATGATGACGAAGACGAACAGCACCATGATCGCGCCCGCATAAACGATGACCTGTACCGCCGCGACGAACTCCGCGCCAAGCAAAAGGTATTCGCCAGAAAGCGCCGCCATGACCGCGATCAGCGAGAGCGCGCTATTAATAGGATGAGTCTGCGCCAGCAGGTTGACCGCCCCCGCCACGCAAACGGCCCCGAAGGCCAGAAACAGAATTAAGTGCACGTTAAACATGAAGGTCAGATCTTCGAGTGGACAGTGGCTAGTGGTCAGTGGTTCTGCTGGTCACTAATCACTGATCACTTTCTTTTCCTACCACGCCACTGCTATCGCCGTGCCAATCAGATTCACCAGCGCGAGCGGCAGCAGAAATTTCCAGCCAAACGCCATCAACTGGTCGTAGCGGAAGCGCGGCAACGTCCCGCGCACCCATATATACAAAAAGAGAAACGCAAAAATCTTCGCCGCGAACCAGAACACCGGGAGCAGCGCCTGCAGAATCGGAGGCCCAAAGATCGGCCCATGCCATCCGCCGAAAAACAGAAGTGTCGCCAGGCACGCCACCGTGATCATGTTCGCGTACTCGGCCATAAAGAACATGGCAAACTTCATCGCGCTGTATTCGGTGTGATACCCCGCGACCAGTTCAGTTTCGGCTTCGGGCAAATCGAATGGGATTCGGTTCGTCTCCGCGTACGCCGCCATCAGATAGCAGAAGAAACCAACAGGCTGAACGAAAATATTCCAGCGCGGAAGGAAATGCCAAAAAACGCCGCCCTGCGCGTTTACGATGTCGCGCAAACTGAAGCTCCCCGCAAGAATCAGCACGCCCACCAGCGACAGTCCCAGAGAAATCTCGTAGCTCACCATCTGCGCGCTGGCGCGCAGGCCGCCGAGCAGCGAATATTTATTGTTCGATGACCATCCCGCCAGCGCCACGCCATACACGCCAATCGACGTCACCCCGAGAATCAGCAGAAGCCCGGTGTTCACGTCGGTAACCTGCAGTGGGATGTTGTACGGTCCAACTACGGCGCCGCCCCAATGGAACGGCAGCGCATAGTGGAACGGCAGGAATTGGGGCAGCGTGAATGGTCCGAACGTGAAGCTGTTGCCGAACGGGATGACCGCGATCGACGTCAGCGCGAAAATGACCGCGATTAGAGGCGCTGCGATGTAGAGCGGCTTGTAGACGTGCGGCGGAGTCAAATCTTCTTTGAATAGAAACTTGATGCCGTCCGCCGCGGGTTGCAGCAGCCCAAACGGGCCGACCCGTGTGGGTCCCCAGCGATTCTGCATGTGGCCCACGACCTTGCGCTCCAGCCAGACCGTGTACGCCACCGCAGTGAGCAGTATGCCCAGAACGATCGCCGACTTGATCACCGACGCAACTACGAATAGCCAGATGGGCAACGCCACTCCTTGCTTCCTCTCTCTTTAGTCCCGAGTCCTTAGTCCTGAGTCGCGAGCCCGAAGTCACATCTTCGCGGTTCGGGCCCAAGACCCGAATCAGTCTGCTGCGACTTCCGCAGGCTTCACTTCGTGACTCTCCATCACCGACTTCAATGTGCGGGAATACCGCCCGAGCGTGCCGGAAGTAAAGAGTCCATCGTTGGCCGGAGAAATCAGCTTCCGGATTATGCGCCGCGCCCGCGCCGCTGTTGGTGAACGAAGTGTGCTCGCTGTTCCCCGCCAACAAATTCGCGCGCAAGACGTCATAGCCGGGAACCAGTCGCTGGATCTCGTCGAGAATTGCCATCGGATCGAGGGGGCTCAACTTCGGCTCCAGTCCTTGCATCTCAAGCCACACCGCGTGCCGATCGGCTTCGCCCGATTGTGCGCCGCGCGACTGTCCCATATCCGCGCGCGTGCCGCCGCCGAATGGAACCAGCTTGTGAACATCAACGCCCATCGCGTCGGCGATGCGGACGATCATTTCGAAATCGCTCTTCGTGCCGGAAATCTCGCCCGCCTTCTTCACCAGTTGCATGTCGCCGCAAGTGTTCGTCATTGCACCGGATTTTTCGTAGGCATTTGCCGCAGGCAGCACCACATCCGCCATGACCGCGGTCTCGGTCAGGAACATGTCCTGCACCACAACGAAGCTCTTCGAAAACGCAAACGGATCAATATTCAACCGTCCGATCGGATTCGAGCCGACCACGTAAAGTGCCTTCAGCTTCCCGCTCTTTCCCGCTTCTACCATCCCGGGAAGGTCGAGGCCGCTCGCTTGCGGAATGTCCGCCCATTCCTTGTGGAATTCGCTGTTTCCCGCGATCGGGTGATAGCCGGGCAGCAGATCAGGATAGAGCCCCATATCGGCCGCGCCGCGCGAGTTGGCGTAGTCGCCGAGGCATATGAACTTCGCGCCCGAAATGCCCGAGCCGAACGCGACCAGACTCGCAACGTCACCGCCGCGAATCTCCGATCCAAAGATAATGACCAGATTTTGCTCTCTGCGCAGTGTGTCGCGAAGCGCAATCCACGCGTCCTTATTAGTCGCGCCGCCAGCCAGCGCATCGACAGCCGAATCGTTGCCCGACAAAAAGCTTGCAACCTTACCTTCCGCTCCGGCCGGAATCTGCACGAAGCTCGTGGCTTGCCGCCGCAGCTTGATCGATTGCGAATTGACCACATACAGCTTCGCTCGATGCAGGCGAACATTATTCCGAATCTGCCACGCCAGCAGCGGATGCTGCTCCGTCGGATCGTTCCCAATCAGCAGAATCGCCGGAGCCGTGAAAACGTCCGCCATGCTCGCGGTCGCATCCGGCTTGCCGCGCAGCGCTGCCGAGAGGGCAGGGAAGTCGGCCGTCCGGTGATGATCGACGTTGTTGGTCTTCAGTACTACGCGCGCAAATTTCGAGAGAAGATAGGCTTCTTCGTTGGTCGTGCGATTCGACCCGATCACGCCTATTGCTGAGCCGCCGTCTTTATCGCGAATCTCGGCAAACTTCTTTCCCACCAACTCAAACGCCTCTTCCCACGTCGACGGTGTCAGCTTGCCGTTCTTGCGGATCAGCGGTTGCGTCAGGCGCTCTTCATGATTCGCAAAATCGAAGGCGTATCGTCCCTTGATGCACAGGAAGTCGCCGTTCGTCCCACTCTTGTCGCGATTGTCTCCGCGAACAATCTCCATCCCGGTATCCGACCGCCGCACACCCAGCGTCGTCTTGCAGCCATCGCCGCAGTGCGTGCAGACGGTGCCCACGTGCTTCATCTCCCACGGCCGCGTCTTGTAGCGATACGCACCGGAAGTGAGCGCGCCGACTGGGCAGATGTCGATGCACATGCCGCACTCTTCGCATTCCAGATGATCTTCTTTATTCGGTGCGATCAGCGAACTCACGCCGCGGTTCTGCACTCCCAGCGCCCACACATCCATGCCTTCGCCGCACACGCGCACGCAGCGGTAGCACAGGATGCAGCGCGGCCGATCGAAGAACACCACCGGAGACCACTGCTGCTCCTCCTTGTGGTTCTTCGCCTCCATGAATTTCGATTCGGCAGCGCCGTAGCTGAACGTCATGTCCTGGAGTTCGCACTCGCCGCCCGCGTCGCACACCGGACAATCCAGCGGATGGTTGCCCAGCAGCATCTCCAGCATCGACTTGCGCGCCTGCTTGATCTCCGGGCTATCTGTCGTGACGATCATGCCCTCGCCGACCACGGTCGTACACGCGGTCTGCAGCTTGGGCATCTTCTCAACTTTCACCAGGCACATGCGGCAAGCGCCTTGCAAAGAGAGATTGGGGTAATAGCAGAATGACGGCACTTCGATGCCCACCGTCTTGCACGCCTCAATGAGCAGCGTCCCCGCGGGAGCCGTGATCTTCTTGCCGTCGACAGTGAGAGAGACATCAGGCATTTTGTAATTTTGTAATCGGGTAATTTTGTAATTCGTTATCGGTGCGACCGCGCGGTTCTTTGCGAAGCCGTGAACAGAGCACTCAATTCGTGCGCCTCTTTCAAAATTGATCCGGTCTTCTCGCCGGGTACGATTTCGCAGTCCGTTAACATTTCAAGCCAGAACACCGACTCGTCCGCTTCCTCTACCACTATGCCTATCTTGGCAATCCATTCGGCTTTCGAGCGTGAGCGGCATGCTGCCCGGTAATTTGCAGCCACCGCCGTACCGCAGCGAAGCAACAGCTTTCCCAGTACTTGGGCATCGGACAGATACGGAAGCGAACGTTATACCCTCACGATTCGCACCGCAAATGCCTTCGTTCGGTTCCGTAAATCTTCTGGTTGCGATGGCATCAGGGATCCAAATTACAAAATTACCCGATTACCAAATTACAAAATCTAATGCGAAGCGCCAACGAGTTCCACCGCGCCCGCTTTCTCATAGGGGCATGGCTTTCCGTCCAGATGGTCTTCAAATTCTTTTCTGAACTTCTTCACGAACCCGATCGTTGGCATCGCGGCCGCATCGCCCAGCGGACAAAACGTTCGCCCCAGCATGTTCTCGGCCAGGTACTGCATGTTGTCGATGTCTTTCTTCATGCCGCCGCCGTTGTGAAAACGAATCAGCGTCTTCTTAATCCAATCCGTACCTTCGCGGCACGGGATGCACCATCCGCAGCTTTCGTGCTGATAAAACTTCATCGTGCGCAACGCGAATTTCACGATGCACTGTGCATCGTCGATGACGACCACGCCGCCCGAACCCAGCATCGATCCAGCCTTCGCGACCGAATCGAAATCCATCGCCACATCAACTTCATCCGCGGTGAGGCACGGGCACGACGCTCCGCCCGGAACAATCGCCTTCAGCGAGCGCCCGTTGGGAATTCCGCCGCCCACGTCATAAATCATTTTCTTGAGGTTGTAGCCCATCGGCAGTTCGTACACGCCGGGCTTCGCAATGTTGCCGCTCAAGCAGAACAGCCGCGTGCCGCCATTTTTGGGAGTGCCAAGCTTGGCAAACCAATCCGCGCCGCCCAGAATAATGTGCGGCACGTTCGCCAGCGTCTCGGCATTATTAATGACCGTCGGCCCGCCCCAAAGTCCAACCACAGCCGGGAATGGAGGACGAATGCGCGGAATGCCGCGCTTGCCCTCGAGCGATTCCATCAGCGCCGATTCTTCGCCGACTTCGTAAGCGCCCGCGCCACCGTGCCAGTAAATATCGAGATCGCGCCCGCTGCCGAAAATGTTCTTGCCGATAAATCCGCGCGCGTAGGCGTCTTTGATCGCCTTCTGCATGATGATCGACAGATACCGATATTCGCCACGAATATAGATGTATCCACTCTTCGCGCCCACCGCCAGCGCGCCGATCATGACGCCCTCGATCACCGAATGCGGGTCATGCTCGAAAATCAGCCGGTCTTTGCACGTGCCCGGTTCGCTCTCGTCGCCATTGCACAATACGTACTTCGGCTTCGGCGACTGCTTGGGCACGAACGACCACTTCATCCCGGTCGAGAATCCCGCCCCGCCGCGTCCGCGAAGTCCGGAATTCTTCACCTCATTAATAATGGCGTCCGGCTCCATCGCGAGCGCCTTCTGCACGGCCTTGTAGCCGTCCAGTTCAAGATAGCGGTCGAGGTTAGTCGCACCCAGGCCAAAGCGCCGGGAGACGACCTTTACCTCGTCGGGATGGGAGACCAAATCAGCCATGTGACATTTGGTAATTGTGTAATTTGGTAATTGAGAAATTGAAAGCCAACATCGACATGTCTACCGGTGTTCAATTACTCAATTACGAAATTTCCCAATTACTCAATCTGCTTACTGCGTTCCATTCTTCTTGTACTCGTCGAGAATCCTATCCATCTTCTCCGTGGTCAGGTTCTCGTGAAAGTCGTAATTCACCTGCGCCGCCGGAGCCCAGCTGCAAGCCCCGATGCACTCCACTTCTTCCAGCGTGAACATGCCGTCGGGCGTGGTCTGCTTGTGTCCGATGCCCAACTTCTTCGCGCAGTGATGCAGAATATCTTCGCCTCCACGCACCATACAGCTAATATTCGTGCAAACCTGGACATTGAACTTGCCGCGCGGCTTGGTAGTCAGCATCGAGTAATAGCTGATCACATTGCGTACTTCGAGTTCGGTCAGGTCGAGCCGCGTAGCAATCTCCGCAATGACGTCATCCGATAAATATCCAACTTCGTCCTGCGCGTAGAGCAGCGTCGGCACGAGCGCCGACCGCTTCGTCGGATAATGCGGCACCATCTCCGCAAACCGCGCCTCGAATTCGTCAGAGAATTTCATCTGCCGTTTCCCTGTGATCCTCTGTGTCCCCTGTGGTAAGAAAGCCTTTGACCACAGAGGTCACAGAGAATCACAGAGTCATCTGTCAATCTCCCCTAAAACGATGTCGATCGACCCGATCGCCGCGACCACGTCGGCCAGCAATCGCCCCTCGCACATCTTCGGCAGCGTCTGCAGGTTCGCGAAGCACGCGCTCCGCATGTGTACGCGATACGGCTTCGCGGTCCCATCACTGACAATGTAGTAGCCCATCTCACCGCGCGGAGATTCGACTGCCTGGTAAACCTCGCCCGCCGGCACCGCGAATCCTTCCGTGATGATCTTGAAGTGGTAGATGAGCGATTCCATCTGCGTCTTCATCTTTTCGCGATCAGGCAGCACCACGCCCGGAGCATCGGCCTTGATCGGACCTTCCGGCATCCCGTCCAAAGCCTGCCGGACGATCCCAATCGACTCGCGCAATTCCTGTACGCGGCACATATATCGCGCGAAGACGTCGCCTTCCTGCGATACCGGTACTTTGAATTGAAATTTCTCGTAGCTCGAATACGGCATATCACGCCGCAAATCGATGTCGACGCCGCTCCCACGCAGCGTCGGTCCAGTAGCTCCCAAACCGATCGCATCTTCCGCCGTCATTCGCGCGACGCCCTTCGTCCGCATTCCCCAGATAGGATTCCCGGTGAGCAGATTCTCGTACTCATCGACCTTTTCCGGAAAATATCCGGCAAAGTCGCGGACGCGATCGAAGAATCCCAGCGGAGGCTCCAGCGCAATTCCGCCCACGCGGAAGTACGACGTCATCATGCGCTGTCCGCTGACCATCTCGAACATGCGCAACACTTCTTCGCGCTCGCGGAAGCAATATAAAAAGACCGTCAGCGCGCCGATATCCATGGCGTGCGTGCCCAGCCACACCAGGTGCGAGTTGATCCGCGTCAATTCATTCAGCAGAACCCGCAGCCACTGCGCCTTCGGAGGAATCTCCAGCCCCAGCAACTTCTCCACCGCCAGCACGTAGCAGAGATTGTTCGTCATCGGGCACAGGTAGTCGATGCGATCCGTGAGCGGCACCACCTGCTGATAAAACTTCGCCTCGCAAGTCTTCTCAATCCCGGTGTGCAGGAATCCGATGTCCGGCATCATCCGCACAATCGTCTCGCCGTCAATCTCCAGCAGCACGCGCAACACTCCGTGCGTCGACGGATGTTGCGGCCCCATGTTCAGGATCATCGTGCGATCCTGTCCGGGCTCCAACACAGGCGTGGGATTCAAATGTGCCATAAAGATTTTGTAATTTTAAAATTTGGTAATTGGGTAATTTGAAGATCAAAAGCCGCAACTCAGGTTTCAAATTACAAAATTACCAAATTTCCCAATTACTCAATTTGCCCTATCGGTAGCCCTCCACCGGATAGTCCTTGCGCAGCGGGTAGCCTTCCCAATCCTCAGGCATCAGAATGCGCCGTAAATAAGGATGTCCTGTGAACCGCACCCCAAACAAATCGAAAACTTCGCGCTCGAAATAATTCGCGCCGGGCCAAACCGAAGTGAGCGACTCGACCGCCGGGCTCCCGCTGTTCAGCCGAACCTTGAGCCGCACCCGCTCTTTATTAGGGATCGATAGCAGGTGATACACCACCTCGAACCGCGGTTCCGTCGGATACCAGTCCACGCAAGTCACGTCCGAAAGGAAATTAAATGGGCAGGTTGGATCGTCTTTCAGCGCCACGCAGGCCTCGCGAATATAGGCCTGATCGATGTAAATCGTCATTTCTTCGCGATCGAACTTCACGCCAGTCACAGCCTCGGCCTTCCATCCCACAAGGCAAGCGACGGCTGGATGGTTCTTCAGTTGTTCCAGATCAGTGATCGCAGGGACCAGCGGCATTTAGAAATTCCCCCGTTTCGCGGCAGTCTCGCCCCAATCCAGCACGCCCTTCTTCCACACATAGAAGAAGCCAACGAGGAAAATCCCAAGGTACACCAGCATCTCCCACAGGCCAAAGCGCTTCAGATCGCGCAAAATGACAGCCCACGGATAGATGAAAACCGCCTCTACATCGAACAGAATGAACAGCATGGCTACCAGGTAGAACTTCACAGAAAACCGCTGGCGGGAGTCGCCCACCGGGGTCATGCCGCATTCATAAGGGGAGAGTTTTGCGCGGGTCGGCTTCCGTACGCCGATCAGCCAGGAAAGCAGGACAATCGCAGTCGCAATCCCGCCAGCCATAAGAATATGGATCAAAAACGGGAGGTAGCGTGCGAAGTAATTGTCTGGCATAGGACGAGGTATATATAATTCGCGCCAAGTGATACTTAAACATTCTAGGTTATGGGCTTACACTCAACAGTGTCAAGCGAACGAGCGGAACATCTTGTGGAAATGGGAAGGAAATATTTGGTAATTGTGTAATCGGGGAATTGAGCGATTGAAAACGAGGCTCAATTGTGACGCTCAGTACCCGCAATTACTCAATTTCTCAATTACCAAATTACACAATCTCTTATGATTTTTGGCTTCAACACCGACGTGAAGCATGGCGATACCATCTACCACGTGCAGAGCGAGGCGCGCGAAGGCGAACGCCTGCTGCAGACACAGATTTTTGTCCGCGGCCGCTGCATCGGGAAAAAAGCCACCTCTTACGCTGGCCAGCCCGGCGAAGTCCAGTTTGGCGATGCTCAGAAAGAACAGCAACTGCGCGAGCAGCATCGCCTCGTCCTCGACGCCATTCGGGAAGGGAAGCTCGACAACGTTCTCGATCACCCCGAGGCGGACTTGGCCGCGGTGAAGGAGCTCGATGTGCATTGGCTCAACGCCGAATCGGTTCACGCCGACCGCAACCTGACCATGCAGCTGCGCGTTACCGAAGGCGGCGCGGCAGCGTCCGGTGCGCGCCTGACGTTCCGCTTTGCCCGTCCCGGCGCCGCTCCTTTTTATACGCAGGCGGTCACCGATTCCGGTGGCGCGGCCGAAATCAAGATTGAAGTCGAGGAATCCGCGCTGCCCGATGCATCCCTGCTCGTCCAGGCCAACTACGGAGGCCGCACCGCCACTCGCAAATTCGCCCTGCGCAAAGGGGAGTAGGTTTGTGCCGGTGATCCGTTTGCATTCTTCGGGCGTCATCCCGAAAGCCCGCGTTCTCTCCAGCGGGCTGAGGGATCTCGCGTGCCAGCGCAATCTTCGACCGCAGGCTGCTCGTGCCGCTACAATCGAATCACCGCATGAAACTCCAAATCAACGGCGAGCCACGCGACTTCACCGACGCCCCCGCGCCCTTCACGTTGACTACTCTGGTTGAAGCCCTCGGCATGAAATCAGACCGCGTGGCCGTGGAACTGAACCGCAACATCGTCCCCCGCGACCGCTGGTCCGAGACCCAACTCAACGAAGGCGATCAGCTCGAGGTCGTTCACTTCGTCGGCGGCGGCACGCTCTCGTAACGCCGCCGTCTCGACGGCTGTCGTGGCGGCGTCCGCGCCGCCACCACTGAGCTGCCCTTACCCAGGAACTCTCTTAGTCACCCCTCGTCCACGATTCTTCGCTTGATCCACAGCCACTCATGCCTAAAATGTTTGAAACATTTTGCACGATGATTGTTTCAGACCGACTTGGAGCGAGATGCAGGATCGTTTTACATCGCAAGAGGTGATCGCGCTGACCGGAATCACTCCGCGGCAGCTGCAGTGGTGGGACGAGCGCGGCGTGGTCAAGCCCGCGCGGGAAGGGCATCGGCGTCTCTATTCGATGAACCACCTCACCGAAGTGGCCGTCATCTGCGAGCTGCGGCGTAAGGGATTCTCCCTGCAGGGCGTGCGCAAGGTCATGCGATTCCTCGATCGCGAGATCGGCAAGGGCCTGGCCGAGATTGTCAGCCGTGGTTCCGACTATCACCTGCTTACCGACGGAACGCATCTTTATTTAGAGACGTCGGCGCGGCAGATCGTCGACATCCTGAAGAATTCGGATCAGCCCATTTTGGGAGTCTGTCTGAGCGACGCGGTGCGGCATGTGCGAGCTGGGGTCATCTCCGGAAAGGCGAATACTTCGGTAACTTCGCCGGATTACCGCAAGCGTGCTAAAAAAGTTTCGTAGGGCAGGAGTTTGTTCTCAGCACGAACTAGGACTACGGACACTGGAGGAAGACATGGTTGGCGAACTGGACCTTCTCAATGAGTGGATTCCGGAACAGATGCAGCCTGGTACTGTCTTCGTGCTGGAAAATGCCGGTGAAATCGGCGAAAAGGAAGATCCGTACTGGGCCGTGCTGGCCTGTCCTTCCTGCGGCATGCTGGGCCTGATTACGCGCAAGCAAATCAACGGCCTGCTGCCTGTCATTTGCGGCTCCGAAACCTGCTCGGCGCAATTCTTCATCCGCGACGCCGAAGTGGTCGTGCGCAAACCGTTCTAGAATTTATGTGAAGCCGCTTGTGAGGAGTGGCCAGTGTGGAGCGGGCACTCTTGCCCGCTACTGCCGAAAGAACAAAGAATCCATTGGTCGCAGGTCCTGGTTCAAATTCCTGATCAACCCGTTAGCCTCGTATCGCTGTAAGCAAGCGGGCAGGAGTGCCCGCTCCATATAACCAGTCACCTCGTTACTGCGTTCAATTCCACCGGGACCTGCTCCACAATCTCAATCCCAAATCCTTCGAGCGCTGCGACTTTCTTTGGACGATTCGTCAGTAGCCTGATGCGGCGCAGGTTCAGGTCCGACAGAATCTGCGCGCCGATGCCGATCTCGCGTTGAATCTGCTTTTCGCTATCGTAGAGCGAAGGCAATGTCTTCCCACGATGGAAGCCGAGCGCGTTGCGGTCGCCGATTTTCTCCACCGAGAATCCTTGCGACGTCTGGTGCAGATAGATCAGCGCTCCGTGGCCTTCCTGCGAGATGCGGCGCAGCGCGCCTTCCAGCGTAGCGTGGCATTCGCACCCGGTCGCGCCGAAAACGTCGCCCATCAGGCAATGCGCGTGCATGCGCACCAGCACCGGAGACTCGCTGTGCTCGATGTCTCCGCGAATCAATGCCACGTGCGACTCTCCGCCATCGATTTCGCTTTCGTAGGCGATCATGCGGAATTCGCCGAAGCGCGTGTCGACCAGCGCCTCGCCAACGCGATGCACGTAGCGCTCATGCTCCATGCGATAGCGAATAAGTTCCGCGACGGTGAGCATCTTCATCTTGTGCTCTTGGCAGAAGGCGATCAGGTCGGGCACGCGCGCCATGCTGCCATCATCTTTCATGATCTCGCAGATGATTCCCGAGGGAACCATGCCTGCGAGCCGCGCCAAATCGACCGAAGCTTCGGTTTGTCCGGCGCGGACGAGCACTCCGCCTTTGCGGGCGCGAAGAGGGAAGACGTGTCCGGGACGCGCCAGGTCGCTGGGCTTTGTCGCGGGATCGATCGCGACTTGAATCGTGCGGGCGCGGTCGTAGGCCGAAATGCCGGTCGTCACGCCTTGCCGCGCGTCGATCGCTTCGCAGAAAGCGGTTCCGTATTGCGAAGTGTTCTCCGCGGTCATGGGACCGATTCGCAGATGTTCAAGGCGCTCTTCGGTCATGGCGAGGCAGACCAGGCCGCGACCGAACTTCGCCATGAAGTTGATCGCTTCGGGCGTGACCTTTTCGGCGGCGAGGGTGAGGTCGCCTTCGTTCTCGCGGTCTTCATCGTCGACCACCACGATCATGCGGCCAGCGCGGATTTCCTCGATGGCTTGAGGGACATCGGTAAATGGAGGCTGGGGACTCATATTCTGCCGATTTTAGCAGAGCCCTTAGGCGCCCGCGCAGCCTGGGTGGCGGGTTACTCTGACGTTTCGAAACGCCTTGTATGGGGTCATTCCGAAGCGCCCGCGTTTTCTCCAGCGGGCCGAGGAATCTCGCGTGCCGCACCTGTACGTGTCGGATGACCCAGCATCGGGCCCCGGCTCTTGCTCAGCGCCCTCCGTGGTTGCATTCGACTTGAAACGCCGGGAAATTCACAGCAGATCTATGTGACATCTGACCTTGCGTTTGAGTCGAGATTTCCGTCATTATCGTCAAGGCGGAGGCGGCGTATCGACCATCCGCTACGAGTGAGCTAAGTGCTTTAGAAACAATATTTTGCCCCTAAGTGATTGTGCCCCATAGATTACTTTTCAATTTCCCGCTAAATCCAACATTCCAATAGACCGAGGGGGAGGGGGGAGTACCCCTGTTTCCCAAATCGGAACCGCTCGCAAATGCCTTCTCAAATCCGAGGCAGCGCGATTTCGATAACATTTGGGGATGCCGATCACGCTCGACGACCTGCGGCGCTATGCGGTCGCGCGAAGTCTGTTTCCGCCAACGACGCTGAAACGCGCTCTTCACTGGTTTGGATTTGTGCAGGCCGACCCGATCCGCGCGCCTGCCCGCGCCCAGGATCTGATTCTGCGCCATCGCGTGAAGAGCTATCGCGCGGGCGATCTGGAGCGGCGCTACTCCGAGCTCGATGTCCACGAGGACGTCTTCATCAACTACGGCTTCGTGACGCCTGAGCTTCAGGCGCTCATGCATCCGCGATCCAATAGTCGCGTTCCGGCAGAAGGGCGATTGCCTTGGCCCGGTGCTCGCCGAAAGCGCGCGGAGCTTGTGCTCGAATTTGTGCGAGAGCGGGGCGTCGTGCATCCGCAGGAGGTGGATCGTCATTTCGCGCACGGCTCGGTGACGAACTATTGGGGAGGAAGCTCGAACGCGACCACCCATCTTCTCGACGCCATGCACTATCAAGGGTGGTTGCGCGTGGTGCGACGTGCTGAGGGCGTTCGACTCTATGCTGCACACGAGCATGGGCCTGGACCGGCCGATGAGGCGACGCGTGTGGCGCGCATTGATGCGCTGGTGGATGCAGCGGTCCACGTCTATGCGCCGATGCCGCTGGCTAGCCTGAGATTTCTGGTGCGGCGGCTGCGCTATGCGGCGCCGCAGTGGGAGTCGAAGATCCCCAAGGCGTTGCAGCGCGCGCAACAGAGAATGTCGCACGCGAAAGTCGATGGCGTGGAATGGTATTGGCCGGCCGATGAGATCCCGACGGACGCCGCTCCGCAGGAGACGCTGCGCTTGCTCGCGCCTTTCGATCCAGTCGTCTGGGATCGCAGGCGCTTCGAAATGCTTTGGGGATGGGTCTACCGCTTCGAAGCTTATACGCCGGTGGCGAAACGAATTCGGGGATACTATGCGCTGCCGATGCTGTGGCGCGAGCGGGTGATTGGGTGGGCGAACTTGTCGGTTCTGAGCGGAGAACTCAAAGCTGAGTTGGGATATGTGGAGTCGCAGCCTCGCGATCGGGCATTCCAGAGGGAACTTGAGGCGGAGTTGGATCGGGTGCGGACGTTTCTGGGGTTGCGGGATTAAATCGGCGCCGATGAACAGCAGGTTCCTCACCGGTCTTTCAGACCGGTTCGGAATGACAAAGGGGTTGTTGCGCGGTTCGGAATGACAGGCAAAAAGCGGGTTCCGCACCGGCCTTTCAGACCGGGTCGAAATGACAAAAGGGATTTGGGGTTTCTGCGCAGACCGGTCCGGAATGACATAGGGGTAATTCGGGGTATGGGCGCGACATTTTGCACAGGGTAGTTTGTGACGGTTGATACAGCAATTCTTTGGATCAAACTCTAAACTTTTGTCATTCCGAACCGGGCCGAAGGCGCGGTGAGGAACCTGCTGTTCCTTGGAGTGCCACGAATGCGTCCGAGACGCTACTACGTCTACATCATGTCGAGTAAGTCCCGAGTCATCTACGTCGGGATGACGGGATTTCTCATGGCGCGAGTTTTGCAGCATAGAGCTGGCGAAGGCAGCGCGTTTACCGGCAAGTATCGCGTGCATCGGCTGGTATATTTCGAGTCGTTTCAGAACGTCGAAAATGCGATTGCGCGTGAGACCGAAATCAAAAAGTGGCGGCGCGAGAAGAAAGTTGAGTTGATTCGCAGGGAGAATCCGACTTGGGAGGATTTGGCGGCGGGTTGGGGAGAACCGGCAGTAATGACAGTGAAGGCAACAGCAGTTTCCTCACTGGGCGTTCCGCCCGGTTCGGAATGACAAAGAGCAACAGCAGGTTCCTCACCGGTCTTTCAGACCGGTTCGGAATGACAAAGAGTTGGTAATGACAAAGAGTTGTCTGGAGTCTCTGAGCGAGGTTTTTGCTCAGGGCTGTTATGACGGTGCTACAGCAATTTCAATTCTTCGGACCAAACTCTAAATTTTGTCATTCCGAACCGGGCCGAAGGCGCGGTGAGGAACCTGCTGTTTCCGCTCGCTTCCGCACTAGCCGTTCAGTTCATGCTCCGCTCCGCGAAACAGGGCTCGCAGGGCGCGGATGACCCAGCGCGTGAGGATCACGACGATCACGACGAAGATTGTGGCTAGAGTTCCCGCCACGTAGGGATGGCGCGTGGCCAGCCACGTTAGACCGATGGCCAGGACATCTTCTCCGAGGCTGAGCGTGATGTTGGAGAGCGGTTCCGGCGAAGGCGTTACGGCGGCACGCGCAGCCGTTTTGCCGCCGTGCGCAGCGAGCGCGACGGCTGCTCCCAGAAGGGTGGCAAGCAACTGGCGCTCGGGAGATAGCTGGCTCGTGGCTTGATAGGCGAGAAGTCCCGCGACCGGGACGCGGATGAAGGTGTGCAGTGCGTTCCAGATCAGGTCGAAGGCGGGAATCTTGTCGGCGAAGAATTCGACGGTGAAGAGGGCGAGGGCGGCGATGATGACGGGCCATGCGGCGAGGAGTTGAAGGCCTGGCGGAAGTGGGAGATGTCCGAAACGCGCGAGCAATCCGAGGACGGCTACCGTCGCGTAGAGATTGAGTCCGGCGGCGAAGCCAATCGCGGCCAGCATGGCGAAGAGTTCGCTGGGCGGGATTTGCAGGACGTTCAGCATTGGGTGTTGGGTCTTAGCATCGGGTCGTGGGTCTTAGGTGTTCGGTCTTGGGCCCCGAGGTGCGGTGCCGCTCGATCGAGTTGCTTGCACCCGGCACAACAACAGGTTCCTCACCGGGCCTTCGGCCCGGTTCGGAATGACAATGATAACTGGGGGCATCAGGCCCAGTACCTCAGACCTCAGACCAAGACCTAAAACCTCAGACCCAAGACCCTCGGGCGTCGTTCCAAACACAAAGGGCCGCTCCTTACAATCTAAGAAGCGACCCTGAAAACATACTAACGCTGCGATTACAGCGTAGACTCGATTTCGAAGCCCCAAGCTTCCAAAAGCGGCTCGGGAATGTACTTCGAGTTCTTGTTACGGCGTGCCCACTCGCGCAGGCGGGTCGAGCGCAGGTACTGGTCCGGGGACAGCTTGTACTCGCGCACAACCTGTTCGAATTCGGTGATGGTGGGGGTGATGGGCCCGATCGGCTCAGGCTTGCCCCAGTTCGGATTTCCGCGTCGCTTGGCCATGAAAAATGCCTTTCCACTCCAGGGGGATGAACTGCCCTAGCAAAAAACTCTCTATGTATATGATTCTCCAAGTCGTCATCAGGATGCAGAGGAACCTGGTTCACGCACGAGTCTAGACCCCTAGACCATCCACGGCGAACCTGAAGTTAATGGAGACTCGATATATTACAGTCGTTTTCGTCGGAAAGTCAACGGAAATCTTGTCTCAAGAGTTGCGCGAATGACTGCTAAACATTTGCAAATGCGATACTTAATCGGAGATTGGGGAAAACTGGGTGCGCAGAGGGGAAGCCGGTTCCTCACCGGGCGTTCCGCCCAGTTCGGAATGACAAAGGGTGGTCAGACCGGTTCGGAATGACAAAGAGTTGGGAGGGACGCATTACGGCGGTAACCGCGGTTGATCGAGAGGCGTTGATCGCCTGCCCGGATGGACATAAAGTTCAGAGAGGGAGTTCCGACTCTGCGGTCCTCCGGGCGGCCTCTCACGTCCGAGGGAAACATCTCGTATGAGCGCGGGCTCTGCGCAAGCTCTACCCTTGGCCCAGCTATGAGTCTGAAATCGCTAGTTCTGTGTTCCGACGAAAAGATTGTGAGAGTGTTACGCCGCGTGTTGGGGGATCTCGACATCGCGGTGGAGTTGTGCGGCGACTCGGACACCGCTTTGCGCAAGCTGACGCGACAGCGGTTTGAGGCGATCATCGCGGACTGCAGCGACGACGGAGCCTCGGACGTTCTTCGCAGCGCGCGTAATGCTCCATGTAATAAACAGGCGGTCGCGGTCGCGATTGTCGAACCGATTGTCGGACTGAAAGCAGTGTTCGACGTCGGGGCACACTTCGTGCTGTACAAGCCGGTATCGAGTGAACGGGCGAAGTCGAGTTTCCGCGCGGCGCGGGCATTGATGAAGAGTGAGCGGCGGCGCAACGCGCGCGTGGCCGTGCAGATTCCGGTTGGATTGCAGAATCCGAAAACGGGCGCGAACATGAGAGTCACCACTTCCGACCTGAGCGAAGGCGGAATGGCAGTGGGAGTTCGCGGCGGACATCGTCCCACAGGACGCTGGCAGATCTCATTCGCGCTGCCTGGAACTCAGACTGAGTTGGACCTGCCCGCGGAGTTTGCCTGGGAAGGGAATAGCGCTCAAGCTGGATTGCGTTTCCTGCAAGTTCCGCCGGAGACGACGCAAAAATTGCGTGACTGGCTCAAGCAGAATTCTCCAGAGGCCGAGCAGGACGATCCGCCGATTCGCTGCCAGCTTACCGATTTGAGCCTGGGCGGATGTTACCTCGAGATTTCATCGCCATTTCCGGTGTCGAGCCGCGTGGCGTTGTCGATGCGCGCTGCCGATATTGAAGTCCGCGCACATGGACTGGTTCGGATTATGCATCCGGATAAAGGCATGGGCGTGGAGTTTACGCAGGCCACGCCGGAACATCGCGCGGCGGTGGAAAAATTTCTGAGCGTGCTCAGCGAGAACCGCACGTTATTGCCCGAGTTGCTGGTCGAGCCCGAGGGACTGGACTCCGATGCCGGCGCTATGAAGAGACGTGCCGGTGAGACGGATGATCCGTTGCTGCAGTTGTTCTACGGTGACGCGTTGAGCGTTGAAGCTTTCCACGAAGCGTTGCGAAGGCAGCGAGCCGTGCAACCTGCCGTCGCCAGCGGCGCAGCGGCCGGGGCATCGGTGTAGCCTCCCTGATTTCTGACTCGCGATTTCCGACCTTTGAATCCGAACCCTCACGCAAACCGCGTTGTTGCCATATTATTAAGTAGACGTCCTCAAGGATGGCCACGCGCGGGCGTGGCGGAATGGCATACGCAGCGGACTTAAGGAAAACTTGAGTGCTTGCCGGGAAACCGGCGATGCAGAACTGCTCAAATTCGGGGAAACCTTCAATGGCAATCCCGAGCCAAGCCCGGAGACACACGAGCCGGGAAGGTGTAGAGACTAGACGGGCAGCACCTAAGCTCCGGAATTTCCGGAGCAGGGTGAAGGGATAGTCCAGACCGCAAACCTGGCGTGAGCTCGGCAAGAGCCTCACTTCAGGGCGGCGAAAGCCGTAGACGGTATGAAAATCCGCAGGGCTTAAACGGCCCATGAGGGTTCAAGTCCCTCCGCCCGCACCAAATTCTTTGCTGGGCCAGTGGCGGTCTTGCACGTCCTGGACTCTTCCTTTCCAGGCGCCTCCAGTGCCATTCCAATACTTAGCCGCCGAATGCATTGTCGCGGCCAGATAGAACAGAGCCGCCAGCGGCAGGGTCAGTGCCCATGCGAGATTCAGTCGGTAGTAGCGCACCATGGTCCAGTACGTGATCGTCATGGCGGCCAACGACGCGGCGCCCATAAAGATTGCGGGCCGGTTGTGTGTGAGCAACAACAGTGGAGGCGCCAGATAAGTGACTACCATGCCGGCGATGGCGCCCAGCAATCGCAGCGAGGAGTGCTTCAGTTGGTTGAAGGCCGTGCGCGAGACCATGTGCTCGACGTCTCGGAAGGTGTCGTATCGTCGCAGGCTTTGACTGTGATTTGTTAGCCCGAGCCACAAGCGTCCGCCGTGCTGCTTCAAGAGCCGGGCCAGCGAGCAATCGTCGATGACGGCGCCGCGAATGGATTCCAGTCCTCCCGCGCGTTCCAAGGTTTCCGTTCTTACGAGCATGCAGCCCCCGGCCGCTCCGGCGGTCGAGCGCCGGGCATTGCGAATCCAGGCTGGCGGATAGAGCATGAAGAAGAAATACACGAAGGCGGGAATCAGGAATTTTTCCGCAAGGCTCTCGCAATGCAGCTTCACCATGAATGACACGAGATCGAAACGACCATGGGAAGCAATGAGACCCAGATCCGCTACGGTCTCTGGACCGTGTAATACATCAGCGTCCGCGAGCATAAGCCAAGTGGGATGCAAGGCGAGTGCGCGGGCGTGCTCAATGCCCTGATGCATCGCCCACAATTTCCCCGTCCACCCCGGTGGCAAGGGTTTGCTCTGGATCACAATCAGCGCATCGGCCTTGCCTGCGTTCTCTGCAGCGCGGCGCGCCGCATCGGAGGTGCCGTCTGTACTCTCATCATCCACCAGGATGACAGGCAGAGCCACGCTCTGACTTAACAACGACGTGACAACCGGTCCAATCAGTTCTGCCTCATTGCGCGCGGGAACTATGGCAACTACGCCGCCCGAAAATTCTGCGTTGTCACCGGCGTCGGGCATCGCGTTTTTGGTGCGCCAGAAGGATCCTCTGGCCAGGACGAGGTAAGACCAGGTCAAGGCTGTAAGAATAGCGACGCTCGTGGCGAGCACCATCATCGGCGTGAGCGCGAGAGTACAGCTTGGAGGATGTCAGATCAAGGATTGATTGGCGCGAAAAGAATCGGCGACGAAAGATCAGGCTGAACAGTTGGAGAGTCTGCCCGCAGCGCGTGGGATCGCTTCGGTGAACGTCATGCGGATTCCGTGCTCCGGTCGCAAGATCACCATCGGGCGCGCTTCGATCGTCTGGCCGGGAACCAGACTGAAATCGTATTTTCTGAGCAGAACACTGAGAATCATGAGCATCTGCAGCATGGCGTAATTGCCGCCGATGCATCCGCGAGGGCCGGCTCCGAAGGGCAAATGGGCGAAGGGCGTGTGCAACTTCTCCTTCGCTTTGGAGAAGCGTTGTTCGTCGAAAGTCTCAGGGTTTTTCCAGTACTGCGGCGAATGGTGCGCGCCGTAAATGAACACCACGACCGTCGAGCCTCGGGGTATATCGATATCTCCTGCATGGTCGTCCGCGAGAGCCATTCGGTCGACCATCCAAAACGGAGGGTACAAGCGCAGCGCCTCCAGAATCACCTGAGTCGTGAATTCGAACTTCGGAACATCGGTGTAACTCAGAGACCTATCGCCCATAATAGAATCGAACTCCTGCCGCACTCTCTCGATGCAATCGGGACGCGAACTCAGCAGGTAGAGAAGCCACGATAGGGCATTCGATGACGTTTCATGACCGGCGACCAGCAGTTGCATGCTCTCGCTGAGGATCAACTCGTCGTCCATGCCGTGGCCGTCGCTATAGCGGGCGTCCATCAGGATCTGCAGCAGATCGTGGCCGGGGGCCTCCTTGCGGCGGCGCAGAAGGTATTGGCGCAGAACGTCGAAGGCGCCGCTTCGCAACTCCCAGTGCCTGCGCAGTTCGCCCGAGACGGCAAACCATGGATTCAGATAGGGCTGAATGGTTTGCCGAACCATGAATTCCTGTACGGTCGAGATGGCCGTGCTGATGAGATCGATGTCTTCCTCTTTCAGCCGCGCGCCAAACAGAGATTTGGCCACCATCGCGAAGGTGATTTTCATCATCAGCGGGTAGATATCGACAGGACCCCGCAGGGCTTGTTTGTCGAAATCCCGGAGCGAGTCGGTGAGGGAGTCTTGCATGATCGAGGACAAAACTTCGAGTTGCTTTCGCTCAAACCCGGTCTGGATAAGGCGGCGCTGCGTGCGCCAGGCTTCGCCCTCAGTGGTGAGAAGACCCTTGCCCAGGAAATGGCCCATCCGCTTTTTCTGGATCTCGGACTTGTGGTAGTTCTCGGAATTTGTCTTCAGCACATGCTGAATGACGACGGGATTAAGGGTGACGATGGCTTCTTTCACGCCGCCAAAATAGAACCGGAAGGTGTCGCCGTGGAGTTCGCTGTACTTCGTGAGAACCCGCACAGGATTGTGCGCCATCGCGCGCGAATCCAGGAAGGATTGGAATCGGGAGACGGCGGGTATGCTTTGCGGCAAGATCAGACCTCGCTATCCAACCGCTCGAGAAGAGGAACCTGGTCCTGGTTTCCCAACTGCTTCAAGAGTAGAAGATGATGTTTGACCGCCTGTGTCATGCTCGGATGCTGCCGATAGGGAATGCCATATTCTTCGGCGGTCTGCTTCACGATTCGGGTGAGCGGAGCATAGTGAGTGTGGCATACGAACGGGCACAGGTGGTGGACGATATGGTGGTTGAGGCCGCCGACGAGCCAACCGACCAGCGGGGTCTCGGTCGCGTAGTCGGCGGTTGTGGCGAAGATGTGCTGGATCCAGTTGTCGAACTCGTTGCGGGCTGAAGGGAAGTACGTACTGTCGATCACGTGCGTGGTCTGAAACACGAGTGCGACGCTCAAACCGATAATTAAATGGGAGAGCAGGAAGGCCAAAGCGACCAGCCAAGGCGACTTCCGCAGCAGCACGACGGGCAAAATCAGCATGTAGGTCAGGTAAAAACCTTTGCCCGCAAAGAGAATGACATATTCACGCAGAGGATGCTTCGTGCGTTTCAGATAGTCGTGCGATGGAAAAAAGAAGCACTCGAAGTCCCTTAGAAAAACGTAGTCGAGAGAAAACAGGGCGTACATCAGTAGCGCGTAGATGTGCTGGAAGCGCTGCAGCGGCATGCGCGGTTCGTGGGGCGTAAAGCGTAAGACGCCGCGTCCCGTGAGTGCATCGTCTTCACCATGAAGATTGATGCAGGAGTGGTGGCCGCGATGATGGAGAATCCGCCACATGTAGGAACTGATTCCGCAGACGTCGAAGACATAGTTCAGCGCCTTATTTATCCAGCGCACCGACGAGATGGCGTTGTGGTTGCTGTCGTGCGCGATGTTCAGCAAAAGGAATGTCTGTGCGATGGCATTTAGCAGGTAGAGGCCGACGAACCTCCAGGAATCCGGCTTGAGCGCGTAAAGAGCAATCCAACTGCCCGACAACACGGACAATCCCACCGCGATTTTGATCCACATGGCGGTGTTGGCTTTGGGAGAAATATTTCCGGCGGAAAAGAAATCGTCGAGGCGGCGCCGCAAGACTTTGGGGAAGGAAGACTCAGGAGCCGAGTCGGAAACGGAGTCCCGTAAGGAGGCCTCCGCTGGCACGAGATCATCAATCGCCGGGTTCAGATTAATAGCCGCCTCGTCTAGAAAGTTACCGATGCATTTGATGTGAAGGTCGGCCGAGGCATCCCCGGCTTGATTTGCCGAGGGGCCTAGGCTGGCGGCCTACTTTAGTCGCCGAGACGCCGCCTCCCGCGCAAGCGTTAGAAATTAGCGTTAGAGATGAATGCTAGCTCGAAAACTTAAGGAAGATCAAGGGAATTTCAGATCACCCGAATCCAACATAACGACGCTTTTTCGGGAAGGGACGAGGGCTGTTGCTGCTTCACAGCTTACCAAATCTCTGTTACTATCGGCGCTCTGTGGGAAATAGAACCAAAGGGTATTGAGTCGGGTGATCCGGCGTTGGGTGGGGGCTTGTCCACCGGCCTGAGAGGACGCATGGTCGTAACAATAGCCGTGCCTCGGTTCTCGAAGTCGGTCTTGTCCCTTGTGCATGGGGGCGCAGCCAGACTTTAGTTTTTTTAATGGAATCTTTTCATCAACACAGGAGGCTTACGAATGGCGGCGCCCCCGCCATGAGACCGATCCGAATCTATGATAGCTTCGATTTTAGGCAAGCTGGATAGTCTAGGGGATCAGCACCCGAACAAAGTTCTTTATTCGTACATTGATGTAAACGGCAATCCGATTGGCGGCTACTCCTATGAGGAGTTCCTCCACCGGACAAAGGTGATTGCCGGGCATTTACGGAAGGTGCACGGTTTCAAGTCGCAGGACCGCCTTCTGCTGGCCTACCCCCCCGGGCTAGAAATGATTTGCGCGTTTTTTGGCTGCGTGCGCGCAGGGTTGATCCCTGTGCCCGTCTATCCGCCCAGTTCCCGTGGTTTCCAGAGTTCGCTGTACAAAATGGTCCACATCGCAAAGGACTGCCAGGCGGCTGGCATTCTAACCAGCAAAGACTACCTGGGATCGCTGAAGACAAATCTTGCGCGGAGTGGAGTCTCGGCCTCCGGAGTCGACGTCGACTACATTTCCGGTCTGCGCTGGGTTGTGACAGAAGACTTCGTCGATACGGTTTCGGACGAAACCTTCAACGGCGGGTCGAACGGCAACGGCGCTTCGAACGTATTGTTTCTGCAGTACACGTCAGGATCGACGCGAGATCCGAAAGGCGTGATGGTTACGCATGAAAACATAATGCATAACTGCCCGCTGGTGATCGACCATGAGGCGCCGGTCGTCGTATCGTGGCTTCCGCAGTATCACGACATGGGTCTGATTGGATGCTACCTGTATCCCGCGCTCACAGGCGGCACGACCTACGGTTTTTCTCCCACAGATTTCATTCAGCGCCCGACCCTGTGGTTCGACGCGATCAAGACTTATGAGGCCAGTGCCTCAGCCGCGCCCAACTTCGCATACGACTACTGTTTACGCGGTGGGCGGCTTTCGCCGGAGAGTTTGGAGGGTTGCGATCTGAGCTCGCTCCGGTTGCTGATGGTGGCCGCAGAACCCGTTAAACCGGATACGTATACAAGGTTTCTGCAGGCCTTTCAGCCCCATGGGCTGAAGTCGGAAAGCTTTTTTGTCGCGTACGGGCTGGCGGAAAATACCCTGGCGGTTTCGCTGGGCGGCCGCAATATTATTTCGGTCAACAAGAACGCCGTTGCGCTGGGGAAGGCGCGGAAGACGACGGACGTTTCCGAAATCGGCGCGGCCACTCAGATCGTCAGCTGCGGAGCTCCCCTGCCGGGTCTCACGGTAAAGATTGTGGATCCAGAAAAACACGTCGCCCTGGAGTCCGGCCGGATCGGCGAGATTTGGATCGCTGGAGGGAGTAAGTGTCCGGGCTTCTGGAATAATCCAGAGCTGACGCAGAAGCTGTTTCACGCGCGGCTGGTGGATGACAGCCCCTATGACGATGGCTACCTTCGGACCGGTGATATGGGTTTCCTGCAAGACGGCGAACTCTTCGTCTGCGGTCGCATCAAGGACATGATCATCATCCGCGGGCAAAACTACTACCCGCAGGATATTGAAGCAGTGGTCGAAAAGGCGTCGGGGCTGGTCCGGGCAAATTGCGTCGCCGCGTTCCAGATTAACGAAGACAGCGAGCCGGCGCTGGCGATCGTCGCCGAGGTGAAAAATCCGAAGGCGCTTCCTGATGCGCTGAAGATTGCCGCTGCCGTACGGAATTACCTCAACGTGGAAGTGGCACTGATTTCTTTTATCGCCCCTCGCGCCATACCGAGAACCAGTTCGGGCAAAATCATGCGCCACAAGACCAAGCACATGTGGCTGCAGGGTCAATTTACCGTTCTCTCCGAGTTTTCGCGGGAGAAGGACACGGATGCGTGTGCTTCGGATCTCGTGAGCCAGTCGCCTTTCGACGTGCTGAAAGCCCGCTACAACCTTTCGGGCACGGAATCGTACAACCTCGTCGAAGCGGGGCTGGATTCCCTCGATCTTGTCGTATTCATGCACGAGATCAAGGAACTTTTGAAGAATAAAGACGCCGACATGCTGGCGCGGCAGGTGGATATCGGCTTGATTCAGCGGGTGAGCGTGGCCGAGTTGTTTCAACTTGCCGAGCAGTTGGAGCGCGCTCCCGAAGAAGCGCTGGGGCCGCTGCGGCAGTCCCTGGCGGCCTTCCGCGATGAGCAGCGTGCCGCGGAGCAGCGGATGATGGCGAACGACACGAAGCTCATTTTCGGACCTTCAACGCCTGCGGTATTGCCCGAGATTCCAATCCTGAACAATGTTTTGCTCACCGGCGGTACGGGCTTTATCGGACCGTTTCTGGTGAAGAGTCTGCTGGAGCAAACGCGCGCGCAAATCCACGTCCTCGTCAGGTCTTCCGACGAGGCGCAGGGAAAGCAGAGACTAAGGGCGGCGATGGAATCGATGGGGTCGTGCCCAGCGGATGTGATGCAGATGTTCGAGGATCGCGTGGTTCCTGTTTGCGGAGATCTTGGCCAGAAGGATCTGGGATTGACGCAGGACTCGTGGGACTTCCTCGCGAATGAAATCGATACCGTGTTTCACAACGGCGCAACGGTAAATTACTTGCTCAACTACGACCGGATGCGTGACGCAAACGTGCTGGGGACGAATGAGGTCTTGAGACTGGCGTTCGAAGGACGCGCCAAGAGTTTCAACTACGTTTCAACCACTTTCATATTTGGATGGGCGGTTAAGAAAGTTCTCTATGAAACCGACTTCAACGAGAACATGGAACTTCTCGATTTTGGATACAGCCAATCCAAATGGGTATCAGAGCAAGTAGTAATGGACGCGGGCCGTCGGGGCCTGGCTACGCGGATCTTCCGGCCTGCCCTGGTCAGTCCATCCATTATTGGCGGAGGCAATAACTTCGACATCGCCGTGCGTCTGGTTGCATTCATGGTGAACCACGGCATTGGAGTCGATGCCCTGAACCAAGTCAGCTTCGTTCCCGCGGACATTACCGCGAACAATATCGTTGCGATTGCGACGACTCCCGGCACAGCGAATAAGACGTATCACGTAGTGAGAGACGACTACGCGAACATGCTGGATATTACCGGCCTCATTACAAAAGCGACGGGCCGGCAATTTGAAGTATTCAGTCTTCCCGATTTCGTTCCCGAACTCATTCGGAGATGCAGGAAAGACGACCTACTCTTCCCGCTGCTGGATTTTCTGGTGGGATCGGTGGACAACATCTCGGCGATGGAATTTAAGCGCTACGACAGTTCCTGCTATCAAGCGGCCCGGGACGCTTCCGCGTGGGGGAAGGCGGATCCGTCTCTCGAGGAAACTGTCAATGGCATCCTTAAATTCATGCAGCGAAAGGGAATCATCTCAGTTGGACTTCGTGAGTCCAACGCCGTGGGTAGCTGCCGGTAGGTGGTATACCCGCACGGTGGCATCGGAGTGCGGCACAGCGATCGTCACTGTTTCCGAAATACCATTGTCTCTTTTATTTGCTGACCGGTCGCGAGCGTGCCTGACGTGGTTAGCGTCATCTGACTTCCGTCGGCGGAAACCACCCACTGATCTTTTTGTGTGATTTGATCGTCTCGCCGGTAAATCGAATCGACCGTGTGAGCATCGACAAGTTGAAGACTGACGGTATCGTTGGAGGAGTTTTTCAGATCGTATTCCTTACCGTCAAAGCGGGCGCTGTAGCTGAAATCGCCCGAGAAGCGGACCCCACCGTTTCCGTCCGCCTCGATTTTGAGCGCCATGCCTTGCCGCAATCGAGTCTTGCTAAGGTCCTCGGTCCACTCCCCGGCGAATAGGTCAACGGCCGACTTCTTTTTCCCGGTGCGCGTCCACACAGTGATCTTGTCGGGACGGCCGCTCTGTGAAGTCGTGCTGGTTAGCTCGTTCGCATCCTTCGACAGCTTGTCATGAATGGTCGCCACCAGCGCTCCATCTTTCTTCTGTTTGATTTCGACTTGATGCTTGTCGATCTTCCGCAACTCGATTTGATTAAAGGCGGGATTGCCCGATACAGGTCCTTCGTGACCATTTAACTTCGCCGTGAATTCGGCGTGGGGATCGCCTGCAATCACTACGCGCACGTCATCGTGTACGCGTGTAATGGAAAGGGTGTTCGGCGGAGTCAGGGAAGATTGCGCAGAGATGAGCGTCCAGGAGCCAACGCGAGGATCCGTAGTGCCAAGTTGAGCTGCGAACAGCAAACCGAGCGATATGAGTGCGAGTTTCTGCATGCTTCACCGGGAACCGTATACCTGCTACCCCACGATAATACGGACCGATCGGAAATTGGAACCGCCCGCACCACTATTTTGGGCATGAGACCTCTGTAGGTAACGATGTTGAGTAGTGGGCGAATTCCTGTATTGCTGATTTTTCGGCAGATCCTTACGATTTGAAACTAGCAGAATTTCGAACTGGACAAGGGAAACGAAAGAAAAATTCGCCCGCTACCCGATTTCGCCTGACACTATGAATCTCATGCGTGTGCGCCGCTTCTGGCTGGCCGGGGTAGTTCTTGTGGGCGTCCTTGTGCTGTTTCCATTTTCCTTTCACGCCGAACGCCATCTGGAGACGGCAACGCGCATCGAAAACAGCGAAGCGGGAAAAATTCCGCAGGAGCTGGCCACTCGCTTTCATTCGCCCTTCGTGAACACCGTCGTCCTGGTGATTCAGGGACTCCCGCCTGTCGATTCGGAAGAGGGAGAGCAGGCTCTGGCAACGATCGAGAACAGACTGAAAGCGGAGCCCGCGGTATCCGGAGTCGTCTCCTATCTTGATTTGCGTGATCCGATTTTCCTGGGCAAGGGCGGCGGAACTTTTATCCTTGTGGGACTCGCCTCGACCGAGGGTCCCGTGGAATCGTTGGTTCCCAGGCTCCACGAGCTGGAGAACTCGCTGCAAAATGAATTGCGGGGCCGCTATCCGGCGGTGAATCTCGAGCTTTCGGGAGAGACGCCACTTAATTTCGATATTCGGAAAGCCAGCGCCGATGACGTGAGGCACGCCGAGAGTCTCGTTGTTCCCGGCACACTCGTGCTTCTGCTCGTGGCATTTGGAAGCCTGGTTGCGGCCTTGATTCCACTAGCGATTGGCCAGTTCGCTATCGCCATCTCCCTGGCGATTGCAGGTTTCCTGGCCCTGCGTTGGCACCTGTCCATTCTGGTTCAGAATCTCTCGACGATGCTTGGGCTAGGTTTGGGAATCGACTACGCACTACTCATGGTCAGCCGCTTCCGGGAAGCGATTGGCGCCGGGCAAGACCCGATTCAATGTTCAGACATCGCGGCACGCCGTGCGGGTCGCACACTCTTGATTTCCGCCTCGACCGTGGCCATAGGATTTCTGGCGCTTCTAACCGTGCCAATCAGCGAAATCCGCTCCATCGGGATAGCGGGATTCCTGGTGGCGGGAGCGAGCGTGTTGCTGTCTCTCACCGTCGTTCCGGCGCTGCTGGCGGCTCTCGGTCCGCGCATCAATGCCGGCCGGTTGCCCATTATTGCAAGTATGGACGCGCATCGGACCGCGCGCACGGAATTGCGCTGGAGGCGATGGGGCAAGGTGGTCGTTGCGCACCCGTGGCTGGCCATTTTTCTAGCAGGCACTCCCTTGCTTCTGCTGGCCTCGCAAGCCGCGCGGCTCGACACCAACGTCCCTCGCGGAGATTGGCTGCCCTCCCAGGCGGAGTCGGTACACGCGCTTCACACCCTTGAAAAAATGGATCGGGTTGGCATGGTCTACTCGTTGCGCGTGATTCTCGAACTGCCAACGGATTCCATTGCGCAAACGGACGCCGGGTGGAATGTACTTGATCGGTTCAGCAAACGGCTCGCGAGCGATCCGCGATCCGAGAAAGTAATCTCGCTCACAACAATTGCAGGCAGCGACCGATCAGAACTCAGCAACATTCCGCGGGACACGCGCCGGACGTTCCTAAGTCGCGACGGGCGGGCAGCGCTGATAGAAATCATGCCTGCGACTTCCGTTTCCCTGAACGATCAGGTCGCCTGGCTTCGGGAACTGCGGAAGACTGGCGCGGTCGCTCTCACGGGAGTTCCGGGCGCCACGCTCCGCATTGGAGGCATTGCCGCGCTCATTGCCGATTATCAGACGATTGTCCTTGACCGATTTGGGTCGGTGTTGGCCCTGGTTGTAGGAGGGACGCTGCTGGCGCTTCTTGCCGGCTTCCGATCGCTTTTTGCGGCGGTGAAGGCCATTGCTCTCAACCTGCTGTCGGTTGCAGCGTCTTTCGGCGCGTTGGTACTTGTGTTTCAGGAGGGACACGGAATCCGTCTCTTCGGAATTCATGAGGGAACTGCCAGCATATTTCCCATAGTGCCCATCGTCGCCTTTGCGATTGTCTTCGGATTGAGCATGGACTACGAAGTCTTCCTGGTCGCGCGAGTCCTCGAAGCGAGGAGGAGCGGTCTGGATGAATCGGAGGCGATCCCCGAAGGGATTGCCAAAACCGCAGGACTCATTACGAGTGCGGCCGCGATCATGATTGTGGTATTCGCGGCATTCACGTTCGGCAACTTCCTAGTGATTAAGATGCTCGGGTTTACGCTAGCCGTAGCCGTTTTCATTGACGCAACGATCGTCCGCATTGTGATTGGACCTGCGCTACTTCGCGTTGCCGGCGATTGGAACTGGTGGCCCGGGGGACTCGCCAAGCGAAGTGTACTGTGATCGCCAGCGGTCAAGGCTGCAAACCAGGCTCCGCCCTGGGCGACAGCGAAACGCAATTGCCTTCGGCGTGCACTGCTAAGAGAACAGAGTCCGAGAGGATCAACAACGCTGCGTGCGCGATCAAGGCAGGTGGAAGTGGACGGTCACAGCGCGCTCGATCGATAGAAACGTGACAGACTGAGCATCTCCACGACGGCATTTTCACTGAGGGGAGGGTCATCCGAATCGCCCGTGATCAGTTCTTCGGCAGCGCGGCCCCGTTCTTCGTCGAGACTTTCGGCTACGAAGCAACAATCTACGCAATCGGTTTCTCCTTGGTCGTAGGAAGATGGATCCTCGGAGATTAGAATCGCGCGGAATTCTTCCTCTGTTTCCTCCAGATATATCTCCTCTTGGCTAGCAACGGTCTCGTAGCAGGCATCTGTACCGTCGTCATCATCCGGAATGTTCTCAGGACTCACGTTGTCGTAATTGCTGTCGCTATTCCCGTCGTTATTCATATCGATCGACATGGGATTTCCCTCCAAATAGTTCGTTTACTCAGTACGCCTCTCCTTTCTGAATTCGCCATCTGTGTGACTGGCGTTCCCCGATTGAGCTGTTACGTATTAAGAGGTAGTTCGCGATCAGACGGATACATAAAAAAGGCGGAATTTCGGTCACCACCGGTGCAGGTGGGCTTACAACCGAATGGAGACGAATAGAATGAAATCAATGCTGCGCAGGAGAAGTCCATGAACAAGGGGAGGTTGGAGGCGTTCAGCGACGGAGTGATCGCCATCATCATCACGATCATGGTGCTGGAAATGAAGGTGCCGCACGGTGGCGACCTGAAAGATTTGGCTCCATTACTCCCGGTGTTTCTCAGCTACGTCTTGAGTTTTGTTTATGTCGGCATCTATTGGAACAATCATCACCACATGTTGCACGCCTGTAAGGCGGTGACGGGCGGAATGCTGTGGGCAAACCTGCACCTGTTGTTCTGGCTGTCGTTGTTTCCGTTCGCCGCGGGCTGGATGGGGCAGAACCATTTCACGGCTGCGCCCACCGCGCTCTATGGAGTGGTGCTATTGATGGCGGCAATCGCGTACTTCATCCTGCAGCAGACGATCATTCGTGCGCAAGGAGAGGATTCCATCTTAAAGAAGGCGATCGGGCGCGATTGGAAGGGCAAGCTGTCACCGGTGCTTTATATCGTAGGTATTGTTGCTACCCTGCGATCGTCATGGATTCCCCAGGCGATTTTTGTGATCGCGGCGCTCATCTGGCTGATTCCGGACCGGCGAATCGAAAAACGGCTTGCCTCCGCGAGAGAGGACGCTAAAATTTAGAAACTCATGAGTCAACCAGCCACCTCAATTCGAAGTCACTGCCTTTCGCCGGCGCGAGCCAGAGTAGCCATCGACGCCCCGATCGGCCCCGCGAACTATGCACGGATGTTTCCCGAGCTACCTTCGTTTCAGGCGGATGAGCAATTTCTGCACGCGCTTGGTCGCGCGGGCGGCCTCTGCGATTGCGGAGACATTGGGGACTCGCCCGAATCCCTGGCTGACACCGCCGCTGGCTGGCCTATCTTCGGCCAGTTTGTAGCTCACGACATCACGGCTGACCGGTCCGTCTTGCGATCCCATGCCAATACGAGAGAATTGCACAATGCGCGCAGCCCGCAACTTAATCTCGAATGCCTGTATGGCGATGGACCGACTGGCAATCCGTTCCTGTACCAGCGCGACGATCCAGCGAAATTCCTGCTGGGTTCGGGCGGGGCAGACCTGCAACGAAACGCAGAGGGCATCGCAATTATCGGCGACCCGCGCAACGATTCACATATGCTGATGTCGCAGCTGCACCTTGCCATGCTCAAGGCTCACAACGCATTCGTCGATGAAGCTCGGCGCACGGGAGTAGCAAACGACCGTGTTTTCGACGAAGCGGCCCGGCAGTTGCGGTGGCACTATCAATGGTTCGTGCTCGACGAGTTTCTGCCTGAACTCGTCGGAAAGATGCTGGTAGATCAGGTGCTTCGAGAGGGCCCGCGGTGGTTTCGCCAAGCGCATGGCGGCTTTATACCGCTCGAGTTTGCCGACGCAGCGTACCGGTATGGCCATTGCCAGATTCGCCACCGCTACCGGTTGAATTTACAGACTGATCCCGTGCCGCTCTTTCCTGAACTTCTAGGATTCCGCGCGGTTCCGCGTGAGCGCACAGTTGATTGGACGCTGTTCTTCGACGCGCCCGGTGCGGCGAAGGCCCAGCGGTCAAAGAAAATCGACGGGAAGCTGGTGCGCGCACTCATTGCGTTGCCAGTAGCCGTCACTGGTGAGTGCGAGATTGAGGACTATCATTCTCTCGCTGTGCGTGATCTGCAACGCGGCCAAGGGGTGGGGCTTCCGTCAGGCGAGGCCGTGGCCCATCACATTGGAGTCGCGCCGCTCACCGCGGAGCAAGTCGGCATCGCCTCTACGGGGTGGCAGGGCGAGACTCCTCTGTGGTACTACATTCTCCGCGAAGCCGACGCGTGTACCGGAGGTCATCGTCTTGGTCCCGTTGGTGGACGGATTGTGACCGAGGTATTGGTTGGACTCATCGATGCCGACGCGACGTCGTTTCGTCAAAATAGCCGGGACTGGCGTTTTCGAAAATCGCTGATTGAATTGCTCGTCACTTAGCGTCGAACGAGAATCTCTCACGGATCAGTTACGGTCCAACTCGTATCTGTAACCAGAATTGGCAACTATCCCGCTGTGGCAAGTTCTTCGAATTCCTGCAAGGCTTGGCCGACATCTCGATGGTTGGCGGCAAGGTGCATTTGCCTCCAGTACTGTTCCAGCCGATGGCTGCGGAGGATGTCGCAAGCGGCATCGCGAGAATTGCCGTGGGCCAACCGGTAAACGGCATGGTCGAAATAGCGGGGCCGGAGCAGTTTCGCGTGGATGAATTAGTCCGGCGGAGGCTGGCTTCGCTGAACGACAATCGCGAAGTCGTGACTGATCCGAGCGCTCGTTACGGAGGAGCGAAAATCAGCGAAAGGGCGCTGCTTCCGGGCAATAACGCGCGGCTCGGCGAGACACGTTTCGAAACCTGGCTGGCCGAGCCGTCAGCACAAATTCCGAGTGCGCCGGCGCAGGCTACTGGCATCGCAGTCGTCAAGAAAGCTAGCTGAGATGGTTGGGGCTACTCACTGCGACGTCGCTCATGCTGTTAGGAGTTCTTAGGGAGTGGTTCAGAGGCCGCCTAGAGGTGGACCAGGCCGCGCTGGATGGCGGTGACTACCGCTTGCGTGCGATCGCTCACGTTGAGGCGCATCAGGATCGTGCTTACGTGACACTTCACGGTGGCCTCGGTAATTCCGAGCAGGGTGGCGATTTCTTTGTTCGCCTTTCCGTCGACGAGAAGACGCAAGACCTCCTGTTCTCTCGAACTCAGATCTGAATCGGGCATTCGAGAGGCCAGGGCTCGCGCGACGGGTGGCGGCAGAAAGCGGCCTCCGGCGCGAACGCGCTGCAGCGCCTCGATCAAAGTCTGGTAGGGCATGCCTTTGATGACGTAGCCTTGGGCGCCGGCTTCGAGGGCGCGGTGGATGTCTTCGTCTCCCTCGTACGTGGTGAGAACAATGAAGCGTGCCCCGGGGTTTTTCGAACGGATGGTGAGAATGGCGTCGACTCCACTCATCTTCGGGAGGCGGAGATCCATCAAGGTCACGTCGGGCTTGTGCTGTTGGTAGAGAGCGACGGCTTCTTCTCCGGTGCCGGTCTGCGCCACAACGGTCATATCCTGACGCGCGTTGACGATGGAAGCGACGCCGACGCGCATCAGGGGATGATCGTCGACGACCATCACCTTTATCTTTTCGCCATGAATTCTCTCAGTGTGCGTCATAAGCTCGTCTCAGCCACCTGATCGGACAGGGTCGCGTGTTTTCGTGGGATGTGAATGATCAGTTGTGTGCCTGCACCCGACTGGCTGTCTAAGGTTAATTTGCCGCCCATGCGACTGACTCGCTCTTTAATCCCGATCAAACCATAATGGCCGGCGGGCAGGGAAGACGCTATCTGGGGATCAAATCCCGAGCCGTCGTCTTGCACCTTCACGCTGCATTCGTTGGCCTCGAAGCGGACGCCGAGTTGAACTTTGTTAGGCCGCCCGTGACGAACCGCATTATAGATCGCTTCACGCGCGATCATGAGGAGTTCGTGCACGGTGGACTGCTCGAATTCGAAGGGCTTGCCCGAGATCTCACATTCAACAGGAATGCCGAATTCGTGGCTCACCTGCTCGGTCATCCGCCCAAGCAGGGGGCCGATATTGGCTGCCGATTCCGAAGCAAGGCGCAGGTTGAAAACTGCCTCTCTGGCTTCATCGATGGTGGAGCGGAGTTGCGTGCGCGCGCAGTCGAGAAGGTTGGTCCTGGCGTCGCTCTCTGAGTCGCTGAGGCTGGAGTGGGCCTCGAGTAAGGCGGAGATGCTGACGCATCCTTGGATCAACGTGTCGTGCATTTCTCGCGCCAGGCGATTTCGTTCGTTCAGCACCGCGCGGAAGCGAACACGCAACTGGCCGAGGCGAAGCTGGTAGATGCTCCATACCAGAGCGGCCAACAACAGTAGACAACACGTTACGAACCACGTCGTCCGATAAAAGTGTGGTTCCTGCGTCATCTCCAATGACGCTTCCGTGATTTGTTCGGGATTGTCCATCTCAAAGGCAGCCACGCGGAAGTGATATTTGCCGGGTGGAAGGTTGGTGTAGTAGGCAACGCGGTCGGCGGACGCCTCACTCCAATGCTTGTCGAACCCTTCGAGGATGTAACGGAAGCGGATACGCTCCTGCGATCGCAGAAGAACGACGCCGTAATGCAGTTCGAGTTTTGCTGTGTTCGGATTCAGGGAAAGCTTTCCCGGAGTTTGCACTTGCAGGCCATCGACCATGACCTGATCGATCACGACAGGCGCGGGGTTTGAAGGCTTGGGCTGCGCCACGGAAACTCGAACGGGTCCTTTACTGCTGGGAAACCAGATCTCGCCTTGTGTCGTGAGAACACCTGCGGGCTTTTCACCACCGCACATCTGGATCGTCTCGAGGCCTTCCGAGATGCCATAGAGCGTGACTGCCGCACGGCGGCCGGGATGGTCGGTGACGGACTCGAGTTCGCGGCGATTGATCACGGAAATGCCGTTCGGGCCGCTGATCCAGAAATTGCCACTCTTGTCTTCCAGAAGTTCGTAGATGCTGTTGCTGGCGAGGCCCTGAGCCACTGTGTAGTGATCGAGTTTTCCGGCGCGCAAGCGGTAGAGGCCCGCGGTACGAGTTCCGAACCAGAGGCCGCCGTCGGAGTCCTGGTGAATGGCCCAGACTTTTTCTTCTTTAAGCGCCTGCACAGCCTCATCGTTTTCGAATTTGTCGCCGTGTAAATGGCTCAAGCCGCGGTCGGTGCCGATCCAGATATCGCCACTCGAATCCTCGAGCAGAGAGCGCGTGCTGAAGTAGCAGAGTCCATCGCGCATGCCGTAGTTGGTGAATCCCTGCTGCCTCCAGCGGCTGACTCCCTCGTCGGTGGCGATCCACACGCTTCCATCACGGCTCTGCAGGAAGGCGCGAACGAAGTTGTTGACCAGACCTTCCTTGGTTGTGTAATGAACGAAACGGTCACCAATCTGGTGATAGACGCCGCGGCCTTCGGTCCCAATCCAGAGTGTGCCTTCGCGATCGCGGAAGACGTTTCGAATCCTGACGCCAGAGACGCCGGGAAAGGAGTAAGGAGAAGCTTTGCCTTTCTGGAAGCGAAACAGGTTCGCGGCGGCGATCCATAGGTCGCCATCACGATCCTGATAGACGGTTTCGGCGTCGGAGTCGGAACCATCCGGCAAGGTCACCGTTCGAACGGGAGTCTTACTGAGGCGGAGCATGCCGGCCTGTGTTCCAACCCAGATATTTTTTTCGGCGTCTTCAAACAGACTCAAGACTGTGTTGCTGGGCAACTGACGCGGAGCGGTGACGTGGGAGAACTGATGGTCGTTGTAGATGTCGAGGCCGTGGCCGATGGTGCCGATCCAGAGCCTGCCGTCGGAAGTCTCGCGCAAGAAGCGAACCGTGCCGACAATCTCGCGCACCCTCTTAAAGGAGGCGGTGCCGGAGACGAGTTTCTGCAGACCCGAAACTGTGCCGACCCAAACTGTACCGTTCGCGGTTTCCTGGATCGTTTTCACTCTGTTTTGGCTGGCCGCCCCTTCGAGGGGAAATTCGACGACAGACTCCCCGTCTAACCGAAGTAGCTTCGATCCGCCGACCCAGATGTGTCCTTCGCGATCTTCGTGGATGGCGTGAACGGCAATTAGAGGGATGCCGTTCTTGCCGTCGACTCGTTCGATGCGCTCTCCGTTCTGGCGGAAAAGGCCGTCGTCTGTGCCGATCCAGATTTGTCCTTTGGCGTCCTGAAGGACGCTGCGCACGAAGGCGTTAGTGAGGCCGTCACTGCTGGAGAAGGAACGGAACTCGCCGTTCCGATAGCGAATGAGCCCGCCGCCTTCGGTTCCAATCCACAAAGTGTTGTCGCGAGTTACGGTGAGACAGAAAATATTGTTGTCGCGGAAGGCGGGAGTACTCTCGCGGTTGTAGAGAACAAAACGTTCGCCGTCGAAACGCAGTAGGCCGCCGGTCGTGCCAATCCACAGATAGCGGTCTGCGGTTTGCGCGAAGGCTTGCACGATCTGTTCCGGCAGACCATCCTGCATTTGCCACATGCGTTCTGCGTAGGCATTGAGAGGAGACGGCGCAGAGACTTCGGAAGCGGCAAAGGCAGATGACACGGGAAGAGCGAGTAACGCGAAAGTTAAGATCGTGCGAAGCACTTCTCGGGGCCCCCGCAATCAGCGTCCGGCAGAGTATGCCCGCGACGCGAACTCGTCAGAACCGGTTCGTGAATCCTGAGAGCGGATAGCAATTTAGCATACTCCGCGGATGATCGCTGAGCGACCACTCCGATTGGCACCTACAATAACGATGTTGCTTCGTTCCCAGCCAGGTACCGTTTTTGTTCCATTCCTACTTTCGGCGGATTCACAAGTTCCCGGTTCGTCTTAAGATTCATCGGCGACAGGATAATGCTTTCGCAGTATTGGCCAGCGGACTCTTGTCTGTCCGTGCATCCAAGCTGACGACGGGCCGATTGCCACGAACGCAGGATTCAAGGTTCCAGGAGGCTACGTGATGAGCTCTGAAATAGTTCGGAAGACGAGTCGCGTGTGTTTGCTGCTGATCATTGGTTTGATCTCCCATCTGGCGCTGGGACAGAACGCGAACACCGGAGAAATCCGCGGGCTGGTTCAGGACTCCACAGGCGCCGTAGTCGAGGGTGTCAAAGTTACCATCACGAACGTCGACACGGGTGTGAGCGATGTGCTGACCACGAATGCGGCAGGCATCTATGATGCGCCTTCGGTTCCAACCGGGTCCTATATCATCACGTTCTCCAAGGCTGGATTTAAGGATTTCGTTCGCAAAGGCGTGGTTCTGCAGATCCAGACCATCGCGGTGGATTGCACCCTGCAAATCGGCAATACCAGCGAGCGCATTGAAGTGACGGCCGAAACGCCGCTGGTGGAAACGGAAACCTCAGAGCAGCACGTGGACCTTGGCACGGCGGCGATTCGCAATGCTCCGATTGTCGGCACCGATTGGCGCGCCGAGATGATCCAGTTGATCCCCGGTGTAAATACGGGTGGAGGAGCGGGTGAAGCCAACGGCCAGGCTGTCGGAGTCAACGGAACGCAATCGTACAACGTGATGTTCCTGTCAGACGGCGGACCGGCCACTGCTCCACGCGACTTCAACGGCAGCAACTACTACATGCCGGTCGACGCTATTGGCGAGGTGAGCGTCAATTCAGCCAACGCCAATCCCCAGTACGGCAGCGGCCTGACTTCCATCAACGTGATCACGAAGAGTGGAACGAACCAGTGGCATGGCAGCGCGTACGAATACATTCAGAACACCGCGTTCAACTCCCGGGGATATTTCAATCCGGCGCCTGAGACAAAATCCGTGGAGCACTGGAACACCTACGGTGGGAGCATCGGCGGTCCGATCGTCAAGAATAAGTTGTTTTTCTACTTCCTCTACCAGCGCAATCCTTCGTCGACTCCAACGTCCGGACTGTACAGTTATCCGACTGCGGCAATGGCGGCGGGAGATTTTTACGGCATACCGGGTTCTACCGGCTCCGCATTCGATGCCTCGGGCAATTTGACGGGAACGCTTGATCCGGTGGCGCAGAAGCTTCAGACGTATTTCCCCAGCGCAACCGCACCGGGGTGGGTTGCGGGATGTCCCGGTCCGGTGAATGTTTCGGCAAGCACGTCTCAGACTTGCCCTAACGGTGGCACCAACGATTATGTGTTCAACGGGAGCAGTCCGAACACCGACACCTGGTACACGGGGAAGGTCGACTACAATCTTTCCTCCAAGCAGAGGCTCTCCTTCAGCTTCAACTATTTCCCCACGACTACGTCGTACGTTCCTGCAGACCCACTGTTCCCGAACGACGCCACGGCATACGAAGTTGGGAAGACTGACAATCTGACTGGTCAACTCTCGCATCTCTACACGATCAGTTCGAGCGTCGTGAACGAGTTTCGGATCGGCGCGAGCCGCGAGCTCGACAAATACAAACCGCCGTCCCTCGGAAAAAACGATCCTACGACGCTCGGCCTGGAGCCGGGCTACGGCACCAACGCTCCTGCCAATGTGTTTCCTCATATCGCGATCGATCAGGGAGCGGATTTCGGCCCGACGGTGCTGGGCGCTGGCGGCGGGAACGGGAATATCGATGCCACGCTGGGTGAAGGCATCTACACGGTATCCGACGTTCTAACGCTCATTCGCGGCCGGCACACGATCAAGGTTGGCGGCGAGTACGACCGGCTCTACCAGAACTATACGAGCTGGGGTGACATCGACTCCGGTCACTTCGAGTTCAATGGCAGCGTCACTGGTATTCCATACGCGGATTTTCTGGCGGGCGACGTGTACGGATGGTACGTCTACGAAGCAGATCCCACCAGCGCTTACATGCGGCAAGGTGCGTTATTTGCCAGCGATGATTTCAAAGTCACATCGCATTTGACGTTGAATCTGGGCCTGCGCTGGCAGATGCAATCCGGTTGGGGAGTGAAGAACAACCTGTTCGGCAACTACGATCCATTCATCCCCGATCCCACTCAGTACAACGGCGCATACCCCGGGGGCATCCTCTTCGGTGGGCAAAGCGATCCAGCCTTTGGAGGGAAGCTGTCGGCGATTCAAAACGGCAGCTACAAACAAATCGCTCCTCGCATCGGTGTTGCCTGGTCACCGCGCGACAAGTGGGCCGTGCGGGCGAGTTACGGTATCTTCGACGCCCCGCGCGACGCAGAGAATTACACCGATGGAGCGCTGGGACTCGGCTTTAATCCGCACAACCAGGGCAATGGTGGATATACCTTCGGCAGTTCCGCCTTCCCCTTATCTGTGGGACCACCAGCAGGCACGGTCATCTTTCCGACGGTCCAGACCCTTTCTTCCACTTTTGCCAACTACAGCAGCGCGGAGTACTACCCGCGGAGCATGCCAACCGTTTACGTGCAGCAGTTCCTGTTGAGCGTTCAGCATGAATTCTGGCGCGGCTTGTTGTTGGATACCAGCTACGTGTACACCCGCGGTACCAATCTGAACTTCGCCACCAATATCAACCAGGCAACGACTCCCAATTCGACGGATGTGGGCGGTTTCCTGTGCACGAGCTTCTATCATTGCGGCAACCCCAATCCGGTGTTCAACAGCATCGCCGCTCAAAACTACGATGGATGGTCGAACTACAACGCTTTGCAGTTCCGTCTGCAAAAGCGAATGTCGAATGGCCTGAGTTTCCAGCTAAATTATGCGTGGTCGAAGTCGCTCGACACGGGTACCGGAAATGGCCACGGCTCGGGGATCGATGTCTATCAGGATGCGTATCGTCCGGCTGCGAACTATGGACCGTCTGACTTCAATGCGGCCAACACTCTGGTCGGTCAGATCGTGTACGAACTGCCCTTCGGGCGCAATCGCCAGTTTGTGCTCCATGGGCCACTTGATCAGATCGCCGGGGGCTGGCGCCTCTCTTCGCTCTTCCAGTGGCACGGCGGGGTTCCATTTACTCCGGTGATCCAGGGCTCTGTTTCGGGAGGAATTGATCCAGGACTGAGCCCAGCTTTCAACGCTGGTTCCTATTTGTATCCCGAACAGGTCGGTAACCCAAAAGTGTCGAGTCCTTCCCGGGGCAAATGGTTCAACTATGCCGCCTTCCAAGACCCGGCGTATGGTACTTTCGGCAACATCAGACGCAACACCTTAGTCGGGCCGGGCTTTGCGAACGTGAATCTCAGCATCGCAAAAGAATTTCCGCTTCACGAGGCGATATCTCTCGAGGTAAGGGCTGACGCCTTTAATATGTTCAATCACATTAGCTGGGGAAATCCTGATGCAAACGTCGGCTACCAATGCACAGAGACCGGTCAGCCGACTTTGCCGGCGGCGGGGGGAGTATGCCCGGTTGGGTATACGGGCCCCTCATTGGCCGATACGACCGCCGGCGAAGTGACCAGCCCAGTCGGAGGCACGCGCATCATACAACTTGGCGCTCATGTGCGATTCTGAGCGCGCGCAACTAGATTCTGAGTAACCATGCTCGCGGGGTACGGAAGCAGCTTGCCACTTGCGACCCCGCGCTGTTTTGTGGATCGCCGGAGTGGGAGAATTTCGGGTATCGTTGCTGCATGGTAGAGCCCCAACTGAATCATGTTCACCCGGCCCGGCATGCCGACGACCGCTCGCGCCGACTCGGTACGCAGTTGCCGCTGATTGTTCTAGCTTTTGCAAGTATGCTCGGCCTCATCTTCGCGCAGACTGCGCCGTCCCATACCACGCAGATTCGCGATCACCTTCAGAAGGCGGAAGAGTTTCTCAAGGCGAAGGATCCGAGTTCCGCTGCTAAGGAGTTCGAGGCTGTCTTGGCGCTCGATCCGAGGAACACGGAGGCTTACGCCAATCTGGGCGTCATCGCGTTCCTCCAGCGCGACTATCGCAGCGCTTCAGAAGACTTTCGCAAGGCGCTGGCGATTGATCCGTCTCTGACGAAGACGCAGGCGCTCTTGGGAATTTCGCGAAGACGATTAGGGGATCCGTCCGCTCGCGCGCTGCTGGAGAAATCTTTTCCAAAGCTTAAAGATAAGAAGCTGCGCCTTGCAGGTCGGCATGGAGTTGGCGGGAATCTACGACGAACAAGGAGACCCCGGCGCCACAGCTACCGTAATGCGAACGCTGGTGGACCTCGATCCCGACAACGTGGACGTTCTGTTCATGGCGCAACGCTTCTACACCGAACTCGCCGACGACACACTGAATAAGCTCGCCGTGCTGGCGCCCGGGTCGGCGCGCATGCAGCAAGCAATCGCCGAGCACCTGGTGAACGGAGGAGATCTCAAAGACGCGATTGAACATTACCGCAAGGCGTTGCAGATCGATCCACGGTTGCCGGGTGTGCACTTCGAGTTAGGAGAGGCGATTCTGCAATCGGCGCCCGGCGACGCCGCGGCACAAGCAGAAGCGCAGAAGGAGCTTGAAGCTGCTATGTTCGGCGAGGGCGATAGTGCCCGCACGGAATGCGAGTTTGGTAGCATCGCGCTGTCGCAATCCCAAATGGATCAGGCATTTGCTCACTTCCAGCGCGCCTATCAACTCAATCCGAACGAGGTTCAGGCCCAGATGGGACTGGCGAAGCTTTTAATGATGCAGCAGAAGCCGCAGGAAGCGGTGAAATACTTGCGCATGGCAGTGCAATCCGACCCGCTCAACGGCTCCGCCCATTATCAATTAGGCCAGGCATATCGGCGTCTTCAGATGACGGATATGGCGCGCAAGGAAATGCAGTTGTTTCAGGACATCAAGAAGACGAAGGATCAGGTGGAAGCGCTCTATCACCAGATGAACCTGCAGCCGAAGCCCGATACCGATGATTCATCCGGCACTGAGAAACCCTGATGAGCGCTGAAAGATCGATCCGATCTTAGTATCTGGTGAACTTGTCGAATACCGTGATCACGGGCAAGGCATTGCCCTGGTCATCAAACATCCCGCGAGAATAGATTGGGCTGGGCTCCACCGCGGGCTCCCACCAGAAAACTCCTTTGCCCAACCCGTTCGGAGTTTCCTGCACCACACGATTCAGTTCCTCAAGGAACTGTTTTTGCCCTTCCGGTGATTCGGGGAAGGGGCCGGGCCTCTTTGTGTATTCCGTGGGCCGCCAGTTGTACGCGGCTTCAACGACGATGATGTCCTTCTTGTACTCCTCGGCCATGAAAATCATATTTTCGCGTAGATCGTTCAGACTGCCGTGCCACCACGGATAGTAAGACTGTCCGATGACGTCGTATTGCACGTGATAAGAGTTCAGCTTGTCGAAGAAATATTTCGTCGTGGCTTTGTCTCCGCCGCGATCAATGTGGATCATGATGCGCGGATGCGGGCCAGTGCCTACGCCGGCTTCAACGCCGCTGATTCCGGCTTTGATCAGGTCGGCGAAATTGTCCCAGTTCTCCGGCAGTTTGCCGTCAGGCCAGAGCATGCCGTGAATGATCTCGTTGCCGATCTGCACCATGTCGGGAAGCGCGCCCGCCGCCTGGAACGCCGCGATGGTGTCCCTCGTGTAGTCAGCGACTGCTTTCGTTAGCTGCGCGTGCGAAAAGCCCGTCCATGCCTTGGGTGTGAACTGTTTCCCCGGATCAGCCCAGGTATCGGAGTAGTGGAGGTCGAGCAGGATGTGAAACCCGAGCTTCTTCGCTGCCTTTGCCATGGCGAGCGTGTATTCGAGATTGTTGGGAAGGTCCGTGGGAGTGTGGAACAACCGGAGGCGCACCCAGTTGTAGCCGTGATCTTTGAATATTTCCAGGCCGGGTTTAGGCTGGCCGTTGTCCTTGAAGACCTTGCCGCCGTCTTCGGCCGCCTTCAGGAAGGAAACATCGGCGCCGACCGCGTAGTCGGACGCGTGCAGATTGGAAACGAGTCCTGACAACAGAAGCAGCGATAGAAGAAGGCCGAACGGTCGTTTCATAGCGTGACTCCATCAGTTTCGTCTAAGAGGCAGGTCAGCGAACGCGAATGATCCGCCACTGTTGTGTTTCAGGGGGTGCGGTGCGCCGTTCGTACATCGGGGAACTTGTCTGCGGTGCGAAGGTTCCCCCGGCGTCTAGCGCGCGTCCAGTGCGACGATTCACGATTTGGAAATATCCGTTACCAGCAGAGACTATATTCCATTCTTGCTGTGTCGAAGCGGAGGCGGACTCGACAGCAACATTGTCGCTTGCGGTGACGCTCAACACTTTGTCTGCATGGCCGGCGGCATGATCCATGCTTGCGATCTGGAAGGAACCGTCTTTATTGCTTATGATCCGCCACGGCTTGTTCGTGCTAGGTGCAGCGCCCCCACCGATCGGCCAGTTTGCAGTGTCGCCAGCCAATGCTCGGCCATCGGAAGCAGTTAGCAGCCACCCACTCGCGCGGTTGACAATTTTATAGCTCAAAGCCGAATCGAGCGCGCCACCCAGTCCGTCGATCGCGGGTAGCAGTTGAGAATAGTTGGACGCGGAAACGTCCGTTATGCCCGATGTGTCCGCATTATCAAACAGCGTCAGACCGTTCCAGATAAAAATGGCGTCAGGGAGGCTGTCGCCATTGAGAAATCCCCCGGCAGGGCTAGGGATATTGACGCCCGCCGGATCCCAATACTCGAGGCCCATCGCGAGATTGCTTGGCAGTCCCTCTTCCACATTCTGAAGGTCGATCAGGAATTGTCGTTGCTCCGTTTGGCTCGGCGGTGAATACCACGGGTCATTCGACTGATAGCCGTTCTCGTAGTGTTCACCGGTCTCGATGATGAAGATCGGCTTGCCGAGATTGTTGGCAGCCGCGACGAGCACATTCTGCTCGACCGGCTTACCGCTGGGATTCGACGCCGCAGCCTGCGTGTCTGTCAGCGGACCATGAAAGATCGGGTAGTAGCTCTGGCAGATCGCGTCATAGGGAATGCCGTTCTGATTCGCGAGCGTAAAAAACTGCGTCAGGTCCCACGCGGGCGTGATGTGGATGCAGGTGAGCGGCGGCGGAATCGCGGGACCGATCGACGTGTCAGCAGCCGCGTCACTCACGGCCTGCATGGCCTGCTTCTGCAAAGCGGCGAAATTGCCAAAGCTGCTGCCCGTGGGACTGCCAATCGACCCGAGAAATCCGGTGTCAACTTCGTTGCCGATCGACACGAGGTCAGGCATGGTTCCCGCCTGCCGGTATGCCAGCATCTCGGCTTTGACGTAGTTGTAGAGATCCGTCTGCAACTGCGACAACGAATCATTCGTCCACGATGCGGGAACGCTCGTCGAACCGCCGCCATCGAATAGCAACGTCAGTTCAATGCTCATGCCCAGGTTCTTGGCACGCTTGGCGAGATCGAGATCCTGGCTCTCGGTTTCAGCGTAACAAAGGTTCTGCACGCACGGCGGCTGCGAAGTCTGCGTCGCGTAAGGAGGCATGGAAGTCGGGCGCAGCCGAATCATATTCACGCCATGATTCTTCAGAATCTGCAGAACGTCTCCCGTAACGCCGGCGTCGTTCCACCACGTGAGACCGGCCGTCGCGCGGGCAGCCTCCTGCTTTTCCAGCAGCGCGTTATCGACGCCGCGGAAGAATGCAGGACGCAGCAGCCAGAGCTGGCTTTGAGTCGGACTCCCAGATAACGCAGTTTCGTCGAGCGACACACCTGCCGACGCGGAACCCTGATACACGTCGACGAGAAGACCGCTGCTGTGATTCGCGATTGTGTAGTAGCCGTTGCCAGCGGCAGTCAGGGTCCATTGCTGCGACGCACCGGAGGAGCATGTATTCTGCACGACCCATGTCACACCCGCGCTGGTAGCGGTGTCCATACAGAAACCGTTTTCGAGATTGCTGATCTTCCAGAGACCCCCTGACAACTTGCTGAATCCCCACCGCTGGCTGAGTTCGGTAAACGTGCGGTTTGCCTGGACAACATGATCGCCCGCCGTCTGCGAATTATTGATCAGGTCGGCCTGCAGGCCGCTGAACTGGTTCAGGACGTAATAAGCGTCGCCGTCGATCGGAGTGATATCCACCGGCTCGGCGGGCTGCTGACTGGAAGAAGTCACATTCAGCGTGGCCAGGTTGCTGGTCGCGCTCCCGGCAGAGTTGCTTACTACGACATCGAATTGCGAACCGTTGTCGAGCGTCGTGGTAGCGGGTGTCGTGTAGCTCGGGGAAGTAGCTCCAGAAATACTCGCACCGGCTTTTTTCCACTGATAGGTCAGCGGCGCCGTGCCTGTCGCGACGACTGTGAAAGTTGCGGTCTGTCCAGGGTTGATAGTGGGGCTGGAGGGCTGCGTCGTGATGGTTGGAGGCACAGGAGGAGGTGGCGGCGGGCCGCCGGATCCGCCACCTGATCCGCAACTGGTCAAGGCAAAGACTGCAGACACAATGAATATGAGTCGGGCTTCTCGTCGAGCGCTGCGGCGAGGTTGAGCACTCATGGCTTCAGTTCCGTCACAACTTCGTATACAGGTATGACCTCGACGCTCTTCACCTCAGCAACCGACCCGCTTGGGGGAAATGGCGGCCGGGCTCCTGCCGGCAAGTAGATGGGTGCATCTTTTCGCAGGGGCAGCACTTTGAGTTCAAGCTCCGGGTCAGATTGCGGATCTCCGAGGCTGCGCAGGCCGATCTGTAGTGGTCTGCCGTGGTAGAAGTCGTCTGTCACAAAGTTGTCGCCCGTGTACACGCGAGCCACGTCCCCTTCATAGGTGATGCGAAGGAGCAAATCTTTCACCGCGATGGAATCGACGCGGGGTACGCGAATCGACCACCGCGCCGCGCTGCTGAAGTCCGAATCCACCGGCGCTATCGCGACTTCTTTTCCGACTTTGACGGGCATTGAGTTTCCGGCGGCGTTCAGCTTTTTGACTTCCACTTTTACAGTTATGGGCTGAACGGACGCTGTGTAGCGGCGGAATATCCCGTCGCTTCCGGCGTCTGCGAGGCCTGCGGGAACTTGATCGGGGGAAGGGAAGACGCCGATCTTCAAGTGCGTTGGATCGGTAGAGCGAAGGTGGACCTGATTCTCGTCAAAGAAAACTTCGCCGGGAGAATAGATGAGACGTTCTTTTCCGGCCAGACGCGTCTTCCACACATTTCCCGCTTGTTCGCGCGACAGGACAACGATCATCGTCTCGCCGCTCCGCCCACGGATCTTGATGGCCGCCTCAGGCCCGGGTTCGATTCCGTCGACGTAGGTGACCCCATGCTTCTGACTGACTTGCCCACGGAGAGCTTCGATCGAAACTCCGTCTGCACTCTTGAAGGCGAACTCCGCTGCGACACCCGGCCATGTGAAGAAAACGAATGTCTTCGGATTGTTCAGACTGGTTAACAGTTGCGCCGTGGAATACTGTAGTGTCACTTCCCCCAAGTCCAGGTTCACGGGCCAAATGCCATACATTCCGGTGGGAATGTTCACGGAGTGGCGGGGCACGTCTACGGTACCCGATGGGAGTTCAAGTCGAACCTGTAAGTTCTTCCGCTCGGGAAGGGGATAATTTCGCTGGTAATTGTTGAGGAAGAGAAAACCGCTGTCATTGTGAAATCGCGCCGCCAGACGCGGCGTTTGAATGTCTTCTTTGTTTTTGGGAGTTTGCTCGGGAAAGTACGTCGTCATCGGAGCAAGGTCCGCACCGAAATCTGCCAGGAACAAATGAAATAGTTTGAGACCGCGATACGAAGCATTCTCCTGGCCGAACTCGCCGAGCGGCGCCTGAAAATCGTACGACTTCACCGGCAAATCATTCGGATATCCAGTGGCTTGTGACTCCTGCAGTGTAGTTTTCCTTCCGTCCGGATTCGTTCCCCCATGGAACATGTAGTAGCCATACATCGTGACGCCGGAGCCGAGCTTCACCAGTTCCATGGCGGCGGTATCGTCTGCGCTGAGTAGGGGACGACGGTGATAGGAGAACTCCATTCCGCCTCCCATCTCCGCGGTCAGATAGGGGTATGCGGACTCCTGCGCGTCGATTTCCGGATGCGTCGTGCGCAAGTCGTCCCCAACATTTTCCTGGCAGCGAATCGTGGTGAAGAAGTAGTTTGGGTTCGGCGGAAGTTCGGTCAGACTGCGCCACCAAAACCCGTCGGCGTAGCCGCTGAAGACCGGAAGCACATCGCGCGGCGGAATCTTCGCCCCGTCCCAGCCCGTCACGGTGTAGAACGGCGCTTCCAATCCGGCTTCCTTCGCCAGTTTCAGCAGCGCCAGAATGTGTTCCGTGCCCTTGCCCGGGCCGCTGGCGAAATACTCATTTTCGAGTTGCACGCCAATAATTGGACCGCCGTCTTTCCAGAACAGTCCATGTAATTGGCCGCCAATTGCGCCAAAGAAGTCGTGAACAAAGCCCAGATACGCCGGGTCATTCTGGCGGGGCTGAGACTTCGCCATTACCCAGTCGGGCAGGCCCCCATTGCGAGCCTCGCCGTGGTCCCATGGCCCGACTCGAATCCAGACATAAAGGCCATGCTTGGCGCAGAGTTCGACGAAGCGGCGAAGATCGCGGCGCCCCGTGAAATCAAATTGCCCCTCGATCTCTTCATGATGAATCCAGAAAACGTAAGTCGAAATGATCTGGATGCCCGCGGCTTTCATGCGCAAAATTTCTTCTTCCCAGTGCGCCTCCGGGTATCGCGAGTAGTGGAATTCGCCCATGATGGGGAACCAGGGCTTTCCATCGCGCGTGAGATATCGGCCGTTTGCCCCGAGAGTATGACCGTCGGGCGAGGTGCCTCCCGTGGTGAAGGGCAGTGGCTTCGGCGGCGAGGATGGAATTCTTGCGTCGATGACGATCGGCGCCCCCGCGGCCTCGTCGCTCGGCGGCGACGAACCCATCGTCAGGGGCGTTGTAATCAGAAGAGAAAGTCCCACCACCAGACCAAGACCACGGTTCGACTTCATGTCACCGATTCCTGTCCAGACCTTAACCTTCGAACTCTATCAGCCGAGGACGGACAAGTAATCCGACTAAGGTCGGACTTGTCGAAGTGGGTGATCAGAAAGGAACGTCGGAACGCGTGGCCGTGGCGGCACTTAGAATCGTCTGGAGGAATGAAGTTCTCTATTGAGCCTCAGCGCCGCACGGCGATCAGCGACACTTGCTCCAGGCCAGGGTAGTGGTCCTCGTTGTCGGCTTTGCGCTCGGTAGGTGCCAGCTGCTGGATCATCGTTTGCGCCGGCAGCACCGGACCGAAATACTGTGCGTACACTTCGTGGAACGCCTTCAGGTCCGACAGATTGTCGAGGTACGCATTCGTGGAGACGACCTGGTCGAAGCGCATGTCAGCCTCTTCGAGGTTGTCGAGGAGATTACGCATCGTCTGCCGGGCTTGGTGGGGAGTAGTTGTGGCGTAAACTCCGCCGTGTGGTCCCGGAATGAAGCCATCTTTGGCGGAGCAATATAAAGTGTCGCCGGCAAAGACGCAGGGACTGGCAGTCGGGCTCGGTGGCATGTTCTTCGGACGCACCGCGCGTCGCTGTTTGAGATCGCGCACGGCCACACCGGTGTACTCGATGTGAATGCCGCCGGGGAGGCTCGACACCTCGATGGTGGCTCGCGCCGGAGTGTTGCCGAACTCAAAGCGCCGGGCATATCGCTGATTCATGATGCGGGACGGAAGGTCGGTCGTCAGATATGGATTGACGAAAACCATGTTGGCAAAATCAAGGCCGGCCGCTTGTAAGACTGCGTGCATGCGGTCGAGCGCTGCATCGACTTGTGCGGCCGGATCGTCGGGAACCTTGCCCGTCGCGGGATCGCTGCCAACCATGCCGGAAACAAAAAGCCGGTCGTGGGTGAGCATGCCCGGCGGAGCGGGATCGTCAGATTTATAGCCCGCGGGCATGACCGGCCGCTTGTCGGTCAGACTGCGCACTGCGACCGCGTTGATCTGAATCGGCGAATCGGGAACCCGGGCAACGCCCAGCACAGCGCGAGCCGGCGGATTCTTCCCAAAGTACTCCGAAAAAGCTTTGTTCATTTCACCATACTGGCGGATGTCCTCGAGATAGACCTGCGTGTAGACGACGTGCTCCATCGTCAGGCCTGACGCTTCGACGATCGCCTTGACGTTGTCGAGCGCCTGCCGAACCTGCTCGGCGAAGCTTGCCGGGAGACCTCCGTCGGGACGCCGGGGGCCTTGGGCAGAGATGTAAACGTAGTCGCCCGCGTCCACGCCGGGGGAATAGTAGGGATTGGCGGAAACGTGCGCGGGAACGACGGCGCGCGTCTGGGCTTGCGCAGCCAGCGTCAATGAAAGCAAAATTCCAGCTAACAGGAAACGCATGGGATCGCTCGGTCCGATTTTCCTCAAAACTAAGGAAGTCCTTTCGCGTTTTTAGGCAGCCGCTTTTTTCTGGGCCGCGCTCAAAATGCTACGCAATCTGCGCCCGACAACGATGTCCTCTCCGGGCTTGATGGTCATCGACACCAATTCGATGTGGTCGGGGCCCTTGTGTTCTTTGTGATTCGGATTGCCTTCGCGAACGGCCCTGACCAGGCTTGGATTGTCTGCACCCAACACCTCGATGACCGGATCGCTCGCGCGCAGTTCCGCCACGCAATCGGAGATCGTGAACCGCCAAGCCTCCTGGTCCCACGAAACCTTCAGCGTTGGATAGCGGTTGCCATCATCGGGAGTGTAGATGTCGGTCTTTACTCCGGGCACCGTATCAACAAGCTTGCGAATGCGATCGACGCGGCCATTCCATTCGGCGTAGAGTTTCTTCTCGTCCATCTTCAGCCAGCTCTCGAGCGAGGTGAGACAGCCAATGATCTCTTCCTTGCCGACTTTCATGGGACGGCAAACGGCGCCCTCGCGAGGGCTGCTATTCATGAGCGCTGCCTCGACCAAGTCTTTTCGTCCGAGCAACAAGCCGCTGCACTGCGGCCCGCACAGCCCCTTGCCCCCCGAGAAACAATAGAGGTCAATTTTCATGTCGGCGTAGAGCTTGGCGTTCGAGGCAGGCGGTATGCCCGCGGCGTCGTCGAGCAGCATTGGGACTTTGTGATCTTTTGCGATGGCCAACTCGCGCTGCAGTTTCTCCCCCAGGTCGGTCGTATAAATCATCGCCGTGTTTTCATTGATGGCGTTGGCGAGTTCGTCTGTCGAATAAACGAGAACGAGTTTTGCGCCGGTCAATCGAATTGCGCTGTCAAAAGCACTGCGGCCTCCGACCATGACGACTTCATGCTTGAGGCCGGTCGTATCGGGAAGTTGCCAAATGTACTTGTCGTCGGTGCCGGCCATGCATCCAGCCGTGGCTGCGGCCATGGCGCCGGCTGAACCGGAGGTGATGATGCCCGACTCGGCGCCGGTCAATTCCGACAAGCGCCGGCCCACCGCCCGCTGGAGGTCGATCACGTTGACGAAGTACTGAGATGCTTCCAACTGCGCCTGGCGAACTTCTGGAAATTCGAGCGATCCGCTCAGGTAAGTCCAGGTGCCGCGGCAATTGACGACCGTCTTCACTCCCAGGCGCGTAAACACGTTCTGGCGCGGATCCTTACCGACAGCCGCGGCCGCTTGTGCATAGAGATCACGAGCAGCGATCTGGCCCAGTAGCGGGGCAGCCGCCAATACCTTCATGAATGATCGCCGGCTGGAATTCCGAATGCGCATCCCCACATCCTCCTCAGATAGTTTTGACCGGTTCCCCACTCAGAATCCGGTCGCAAGAAGTGTTCGCGAGTTGGTATACCACAGAAAAGGCTTGACGGAAATCCAAATCTTTCGTTTTATTAGTTTTCATTTCGTTTTGGCGGAGCCGAGGCGCAATCAGCCATTTGAGTATTTCCGCGCGCGTGCTACGCTCGACCGCTGCAGTTTCGAGAGAGGCTCGATGATGAAAGTGGACTTTTTGCCGTGGAATCGACTGCGATTTCTAACCGCGATGCTTCTCTTTGTCATGACTGGGCTCCTGATCGCGCTGGCGCCGCTCTCGCTGCAGGCCCGGGCGCAGGGAACTTCGACGAAGAACGCAGCGTGCCGGGTCGAGCCCACCGATTACAGGGGTTGGAAGGCGCAGCAAATCTCCAATCGGTGGATGCAGTTGATCGTCGTGCCGCAAAATGGCGGTCGACTGATGCAGGTGACGTTCTCGGGACATCCTTATCTGTTCGTCAATCCTAAGTTGGCGGGAAAATACGAGCCACCCACTCCCGGACAATGGTTCAACTATGGCGGCGACAAGATGTGGCTTCTGCCCGAGGGAACCGAGGACGAACAACATTGGGCGGGAGACTCGGACGTACTGGATGACGGCCCTTTTTCCTTTCGAAAAGTTTCGGAAGGAGAACATTGCGAAATCGAGCTTACAGGGCCGGCCGATCCGCAGACGGGGATCCAGTTCGTGCGCACGATTCGCCTCGACTCGGATTCTCCGCGCATCCGCTTTCACACCGACATGAAGAACATAACCGGCCACACCCTGGAATGGTCGATGCAGTCGGTCTCGCAGTACGACACGGCCGGCGCGGGTGCGTCAACTTCGGCGCCTGGATCAAGCGCTGCGCCCTTCAACCACGACTTCTGGACATTCACGCCGACAAATCCGTCGAGCGCGTATCTCAATCGCTATCACGTTCGATTCGGCCCGGCGGAAAATCCCGCGGCTTCAGTGAGGGACGACGGGCTCTTTACCGTTCACTACGCCCACATGGCTGCGGAATTGTGGATTGATTCGACCGACGGCTGGCTGGCAGTCGTCGATGGAAGCAGCCGTTACGCCATGGTCGAACGCTTCCAATATGAGGCGAGCAAATCTTATCCCGGAAAAGCCTCGGTCATTTTTTGGACCAACGGTCCGGAAACGAGGTTGAGCAGCGACGGTGTCCCCTCCTTGAACGCCGATGGGGACGGTGTGCCCTATTACCTCGAAGCTGAAGTCAACAGTCCGCTCTGCCGATTGCGGCCCGGGGAGAGTTGCAGCCTCGATACAGAATGGTTTCCCACCCGAGCGGGGAGCGAGTTTCACGGCGCGACAGATGCGGGCATCATTATTCAGCCGCTTCGCGCGACGGATTCTCAGAATGGCAAGATTCGGCTGTCGGGCGCTTTCGGAGTGTTCTTTTCCGGACGCCTCGTCGCCCACTTCTACGATCAACATGGACGAAGTCTGGGAACGTCGCCGGTCACGGACGTGAGTCCATCGGACCCCGTCTCGCTTGAAATGGAAGTGGCAGCGACCGGGAAGCCGGCGCGAGTGTCCCTGCATCTTGAAGACGAGAACGGTCTCGACCGCGGCGCGCTTCAAGAGATACAGGTGGCCTCCGGAGATAAGCGCTGAAATGCGATCGCGTCGTGTAGCGCTCGTTCTGTTCCTGATAGCCGTTATCTGCGTCGGATCATGCGTGGTCCTCGGTCAAGCGAAATCCTCCGGTATTGATACGAACGTCAGCGCGGCGGATCTTCTTGCACAGCCGGTCGGCTCGAACTGGACTTCCTACAACGGCGATTACACCGGACGCCGCTACAGCAGTTTGCAGGAAATTAATCCCTCCAATGTCGCGCGTCTGCGGGCTGTATGGGCTTTTCATTCCGGCAACACGCAGCGGCTCGAAGCAACACCCGTGGTCGTCCGCGGCGTCATGTATGTAACGTCTGCAAACGACGTATTCGCCCTCGATGCGCAAACCGGACGCGTCGTCTGGCATTACCAGCGGCCGGTGAGCGCAGGATTGCTCGATGACGCGGCCGCTCATAAGAGCCGCGGTGTCGCTGTCTGGCAGAACTGGGTTTACTCGGAGACCGATGATGCGCATCTGCTCTGTCTCGACGCTCGCTCTGGAGTCTTGCGATGGGACGTCGAGTATGCCGACAAGACCAAACACTACGGAGCGACCAGCGCACCGCTCGTCGTGAACGGCACGGTGATCGTCGGAACATCTGGCGGAGACTCGGGAGTGCGCGGATTTGTGGCCGCCTTCGATGCAGCCACGGGCACGATGAAGTGGCGCCTCTGGACCATCCCGGCGCCCGGAGAATTCGGGTCCAACAGTTGGCCCGGCGACTCTTATCTGCACGGAGGCGCCACAACCTGGATGCCGGGCACATACGATCCGGAACTCGATACTCTTTATTGGACAACCAGCAACGCCGCCCCCGATTTCGTTGGCGACACACGGCCGGGCGATGACCTCTATACGGCTTGTGTCCTCGCGATCGACCCCAACACGGGAAAGTTAAAGTGGTATTTTCAGTTCACCCCGCACGACCTCTATGACTACGATGCGAATGAAACTCCAGTCCTGGTGAACACAGAAGAGAATGGCGTGATGCGTCGCCTGCTGGTGCAGGCGAACCGCAACGGTTTTCTTTATATTCTCGACCGGACCAATGGCAAGTTCCTCCGTGCCACTCCCTTCGTCGAAAAGCTGAACTGGGCTACCAGCATCGACGCGTCCGGCCGTCCGATTTTGTCAGGCCGAATTCCGACCGCGGATGGCACATTTATTTGTCCGGGCATCAATGGCGCCACGAATTGGTTTTCTCCTTCTTATAATCCGAGCACGCGGCTCTTTTATGTTATGGCGCTCGAGAACTGCGATCTTCTCTTTGCGCAGCCGAGAGAGTTTGTCAAAGGGGAGACCTACTACGACACGGGATCGAAGACTCCACCGAATGAACACGCGCAGAAGATCTTGCTGGCGCTTTCGGTGGCGGACGGAAAGGTGGCCTGGCGCTATCCTCAAGTCGGTCGTGGTGATTCGTGGGCGGGGACACTCACAACCGCAGGCGGACTGGTTTTCTTCGGGGACGATGCAGGTGCGCTGGAGGCGATCGACGCGGCCACAGGTCATCTTCTCTGGCACTTCAATATGGGCCAGACGATACATGCGTCGCCGATGACATACGAGGTCGACGGCGTTCAATACGTGACCGTGGCTGCAGGGAGCGACGTTTTCACATTTGCGCTTCCGCATTGAGGTGCACGTGATTCTTCTGCTCGCGATCCTCGGTTCTTCTTCAACCGCAGCCTCAAGAAAGTTCAGCGAGAAAAATAGATCCTGCTCATCCTGATCTTCCCCATGAATATTTTGAGTTGGACTCCGGGCCCAACTTACTTCAGGATGCTTGTACCTTTTCTGCAGAGTCGCAGAGAACCTTCCAACTCGGCAGTTTGGTTTGTCCCACGAGTGGACTCTCCAGCTGTTCGGTGACCTCGTCGTCCGCCATAAACGTGAGAAACATTCAACCTGAACCAACAGGATCGAGGGGGAGAAAGTGTCGGATAAGAAGGTTGTTACCCTGCGTACCGTGGCCGATCGGGTCGGACTCGCCCCGTGTTCGGTTTCCGCCGTTCTGAACCGCACGCCCGCGTCGAATGGTATTCCGCAACGAACAAAGGATCGAGTTTTCCGCGCGGCTGCGCAACTCAACTATCGTCCAAACCTCTCAGCTCGTTCGTTGCGAACCAAGAGAACGCATATGGTCGCGGTTATCAGCGCGGACTTTAGCCGTGCGCCCGTTTCTCGACTGATCGCTGGGATGGAGCGCCTGCTGCGCCGCAGAGGGTACCTGCTGGTTCTTGGAGCGGTCGACTCTGCATCCGCATGGACGAACATGACCGTCGATCTTCAGCAGCGGGGCGTCGAAGGTGTACTGGCAGTGGGTACGAATCTGCCGCGCGAACTGGATATGCCGATCGTCTCGGTCGAACTCGGCTTTATGGCTCTGCAGGAGTCGCTGGCGTCCGACATGTCCGCATGGTTCTCGGAATTGGCCGAGTCCGCTGTGGAATCGCTTCTCGCGAAGATCGAAAACAATACTGTTCCGCGCAGCTCAAAAATTGTTCCGAGACTTCCGCATCCTTACTTCAATCTGCCTGGAGTAAGTCTGCGATCTCACGGGGAGATCGCCGCGGCGGCGGATTAAGCCGCCGTTGGCGTGTCCTCGGCCTACGACTCGAATACCCACTTGCCGCCGACCATCGTGCGCTCGACGCCGATCTTCTGCAGGTTCATTGGATCGACTTTGAACGGATCGTCCGCGAGAACCACGAGGTCGGCAAGTTTCCCGGGTTCCAGCGAACCCTTCATCTTTTCTTCAAACGTGGCATGCGCGCCGTTGATGGTGGCGCAGCGAATCGCTTCTTCGACGCTAAGTTTCTGATTGGCGCCCCACAAATTTCCCTTGATGTCGGTGCGCGTCACCTGCGAGCGCAGCCACATCATCGGATCCGAGGGGCTCGCCGTGTAGTCGGAGGAGTCCGGCGGCTGCAGGCCGTGGTTCAGAAAATCACGCATGGGGAACATGTGTTCGGTGCGCTGTTCGCCGTAGAAGTGCATGACGTCGCCGTGAAAGTAAACGTATCCCGAGAAGGGCACCGGAATCACCTGCAAAACCTTCATGCGCTGCAATAGTGAATCATTCAAAAGCGTGCAATGCTCGAGTCGATAGCGCGCGTCGGGCTTTGGCATCTCGCGCTGAACTTGCTCGTAGACGCCAAGCACCATGTCGATGGCCAGATCTCCGTTGGCGTGCGTGGCCAATTGCCATCCTGCGGCGTGCGCTTTCCGCGCGTTTTCGTAGAGTTGATCGCGGCTGGTGACCTGAAGTCCGTGATAGTTCGGAATGCCGATGTAAGGCTCGGAAAGCCACGCAGTGCGCTCTGAGATCGACCCGTCAGCGAACTGCTTCACCGCGCCGATGCGCACCCACTCGTCGCCAAAGCCGGTATGAATGCCGGCGGCCATCATTCGATCAATTGAGTCGACCACCATGTGGCAGCAGACGCGCATACGTAACTCGCCAGCATCGCGAGCGTCCTGGTAGCCTTGCAGATTTGCCGGCATGGTCAGCGCGTCACCTGCCGAGGTCACACCTTTGCTGCTGAAGATTGTGGAGATGAGCTTTGCACCCTCGCGATAATCGTCGCGCGTGGGAGTGAAAGCGATCAGCCGCTCGAAACTTGCCGTCGCTTTGTCGCCGACATGTCCCGTGAGGTGACCAGCAGCATCGTGCTCAAAGCGCCCACCGGGAGGATCAGGAGTGTGCTCATCAATTCCAGCGAGCTTCAGCGCAAGAGAATTCACGAAGACCGTATGCCCTCCGCGATGACGCACCTGCACAGGATGATCGGGGACAGCAGCGTCAAGATCCTGCAACGACAATGGCCGCGGAGTTTTGCCATCGTCATATAAGAAGCCGAGCACCCACTGGCCCGCCGGAGTTTCCGCTGCGCGTTTGCGTAAGGCCGCCTGGATGTCGGCGATCGAATCCATGTCGCAGGCGACCATCCGAAGATGGTTCACGCCCGATTCGCAAGGATGCGCGTGAGCATCGATGAATCCGGGGAAGACAGCTTTTCCTCCCAGATCAATCTTCTTACTGATTCCGGCAGCGAGGCGAAGGATCTCATCATTCGATCCCACGGCGAGAATACGGTCACCGTTGAGCGCCAGCGCCTGCGCGCGCGGCATTTTGTCGTTCACCGTCCAGATATTGCCGTTGTACAGAATGAGTTCGGGTTCGAGGCGGGCGAGTGGCAGCAGCGCGAAAGCGCCAACGCCATAAAGAAAATCGCGCCGGGAAAAATCTGCGAAATGGTCTGGCTTCATAGTGTGGCTGACCCCCGATGAGTGCAGGCTCGAAAACCTATCCAGCTATCCCTGCGCTGCCATGCGCATCGCGATCACTTCCTTGATGGCTCGGTGGCCCTGATCGATCGCAATGTTGGTATATGCGTGCCCGTCGGCGTCGGAGTTCGCGATCGTAATTCGTCCGAAGGGTCGCCGTCCCAGAACGCAGGGGCGCTCCGATTCAGGCCGATCGAGCGGTTCAAACAGCCGGTTGTACTCGTACGCGTAGCCGTGAGGCCATCGGTTCACGGTGATGGCTTCGATGTCGGTGGCGGGATCAAATCCTCCGGCAGCGAGCATTCGTCCCATTTGATCGCGCACTTGCCGCTCGAAGGTTTCGAATGGTGTGCTGACCAGTTCCCACCGCCCGGCGCGATACTGATCCTTGCAGGCCAAGCCCGGCTTGCACGGAGTGCGAAGCAAGTGCAGAACGCACGATTCGTCAGGCGAAGACGGAAATTTGTACCCGCCCATTGTGACCGGGAAATCCAGACTGATGTTCGAGAAGTATGCGCCCGGCGCGTAGACGGAACTCAACCCAAGTTTCTGGAACGCCTTCCAATTCTTGATTTGCACGTTCGTATAGACGAGTGGAATCTTCACCGCGTAGGCGAGCGCTTCCCTCTGATCGTCCGGCATCTCCGGACACAGGTAAGGAATCACCATGTTGTAACAGGCGAGAACGCACGACGCGGCGCGCACGCGACGCGCCTGCCCTCCACGAACGTAGGTGACTTCCACTTCCTTCGCGCTCTGCGGATCGCCGACGTGCGTCACATGCACGGCGGTGCTGTTGAGACGAATCCTGACCTTAGCGCTATCATCGTCAAGCTTCGCGTAATTCATCCGCGCCGTCACGATGTCTTCCATCGTGCTCCCCGGCGCCGACCCCGGCACCAGCGAACGCACCAGCATTCGAGCGATGGAGGCGTTGCCATCCGGAAAGTGGAAGATGTAGGGCTCATCTTCTTCCTCGTCGTCCCCCGAACGCCGCTTCGGGAGCGTCATCCCACTGAAGCCGGGGAAGCCGTATTGCGCGCAGTCGTAGGCCGATACCGCGTCGATGCCGACCGCATACAAGTCGTGGGTGGTCTTCTGGAAAACCTTCGGCACATCCGGATGAGTCTTGACGTCCTCTAGAAGAAAAGCCTTGTAACTCTTTTGGATCAGCTTGATGCGCTTCTGCTCCGGCGTCAGGCCCGGCAGATAATCGATCTTCGTGCCCTGCAGACGCATCAGGTCGCGCCGAGCCTCCGGTGCGATCGGCATCTGATCGACGACCTTGGCCGAATAGCGCGGCCCAAAATAATGTGACGACTCCTCCATGACCAAGCGGTCTTCGCCAAAAGTCTCCTTGTCGAAGAACGTGGCTTCCTCGAGCTTCATCGAAGAGAACAGCTTCTGGTCGTAATACTTGTAGAAGCGCTGGACGTCGATGCCGAGTTCCTTCAAGAGTCCCTTGGCCGTTGCGCTGTAGTTTGCCGGAGCCTCGATCGATTGCGTGCCGCCGTAGCCGAGCAGCAGGCGGTTTCCCGCGCGAAACTCGTTGCGCTTGGCGTGGCCGCCGAAGTCGTCGTGATTGTCGAGAATGAGAATCTTCGAATCGGCGCCCGCATACTTGCGAAAAAAATACGCAGCGGCCAGCCCGCTGATGCCTCCGCCCACCACAATGAGGTCGTAGTTTTCATTGTCCGCGGTTGCCTCCGGCCATTCTTTGCCATCACGCATGGCATGAGCCACTTCCCACGACCCATCGTGGCTGCCGCGCATGCCGGTCTTTGCCGGCGGGTAGTAGCTGGGATCTTTCTCAGGAGCGAACGGGGAATCGGGAATGCCAAACGCATCCACCCAAGGACTCCCCGCCACGAGCGACGCGCCGACTGCGATGCTGACGCCGTTGAGAAAATCCCGGCGCGTAATGGCGCGCCACATGCCGAGTTCGCGATCGTTAACGGGATCTTTGGGGGCGGGCTTAGGTTTTCGAGGCATAGTCGTAGGTCGACCGTTCAGGCAGGGCGGTAAAACCTTACTATAGTTTCGCAAGGTTACGGAAGCGGCCCGAGGTTGTCAAGTCAGGCATTCTGCTTACCCTCACCGGACACTTCGGAAGCGCAAGGCTTTCTTTCCCGGTCCCAAAGAGGATATTTTATGGAGTGCGGGTGCCTCCAGTCTGCGGCGCTCCGGACATCCTATGGACGATCTCGAATTGCTACAAGCGGCTTTGGAGGAGGCTCGAACGGGTCTGAGCGAGGGAGGTTTGCCGATCGGTTCAGTACTAGCCGACAGCCAGGGCCGAATCGTAGCCCGTGGTCACAACCTGCGCGTACAGAGTAGCGACCCCACAGCGCATGCGGAAGTAGTGTGCATCCGCAACGCCGGCCGCCGCCGCGATTGGCCGGAGTTGACCCTGGTCAGCACGCTGAGTCCCTGCATCATGTGTACTGGCACTGCCTTGCTATACCGAATCCCGCGCATTGTGATTGGAGAAAATCGGAACTTCCTCGGCGCGGAGGATGTTTTCCGGCAACTCGGCGTGAGCGTCGTCGTTCTTGACGACGAAGAGTGCATTCAACTCATGCGCGACTTTATCAGTGCGCATCCTGACCTGTGGAACGAAGATATTGGCAAGTGATGCGCAAGGGCAGAGGCACACCGCTCTGGCTGCGGTACAAATCTATTTGTTCAACTCGCCGGTCGACGTGAAACTAGCCCCTGCGACCGCGGCGCCGGAAGCCAGGACCTCGCGGATTCGCCCTCGATTTGCCCCAGCCTGAGCGATAGCAGCAGAGATGGTACGCAGCGCCTGCTCAACAGATGTGCCTTCGGGCAAGCGAAAAATCCACGGGATGTTGGTTGATGTAAGTGTGCGATCAGAAGAAAGGGCGATGACCGGCACGAACGCCTTCACCGCGATCTGCTCCGCCAGATGGCTCGATGGCCGGTCAAGCGCAACCAGCGCCAGCACGTGGTCCTGATAGACCGCCTTCACCAGGTCGTCAGAGGCTTTGCCCCATGATGTCTCCGACGGAATTGCGATCAGGCTCACATGCCGGCCGAGAGCGCCGAGCAGTCGTGTGGTCTCAACTGTCCGCAGTACGTCATCGGCATGCGGCCCGAACACGCCAATCTTCAATTCGCTGGCTTTCTCATCGGGCAGCGACGGCCCCTCGTACTGTACTCCGCGCTCGCCGACGCGAGCATAAGGTTTTTCCATCGTGATGCGCCGGTACTTGATTGCTCCGCTGCGCACGTGGGCTAGGAATAAGGGCGAGATATTCTTGCAGTTGGGATCGAAGATCATGTCTCCCGTAACACCCTTGTAGCTCGTGATCCCAGTAAGCGCGTCACGAATCCTGCCTTTGTTCAACCCCGCGCGGCAGATTGCTTCGAGCAGAATCTGCATCTGGTCATAGGCGAGCGCCGCGAACTGATCAGGTTTTTCGTGGTAGAGCGCTTCGTAGCGAGCGATGAATTCCAGCCATCGAGTGTCCGTGCGAGTTGGATCATACGGAAATACCGCTTCGAATCCTTCGGCAGCGGGGCCAGCCAGCTTGATCAGTTCGTCGCCGATCGTGCGATGGCTGCCGAATACGCGCTGCTTCATGCCGAGTTCCTGCATCTGCTGCAGGATTGCCGCCGCCGGGCCGATGTCAGTCCAGAGCACAATCGCGTCGACGCGCGAATCCTCAATGACCCGAAGCTGCCGTCGAAAATCGGAATCGCCGGGCATGAATTTCTGCTCGATCACCACCGGATGCCCGAGTCGCCGCGACGCATCGCGAAACTTGAGAACTCCGAATCGCCCGTAACGATCGTTTACGCGCAGAATCGCAACGCGCTTGAATCCCAGTTCGCTATAAATGTGCCGCGCCAACGTGTAGCCCTGCAAGCGGTCGTCCTGAAGAACCGTGAAGTACCACGGAATCGCAGTTTCCGGAATTGTCGGATCGGTCGATGCACTATTGACGAGCGGAGTTTCGGCCTTCAGCGTCAGGCGGAGCGCGATGTGCGTCGACTCCGAACTGATCGAGCCGAACATTGCCCACACCTTATCGTCGTAGATCATCCGGACGGCATCGTTCGAAGCTGCGCCCCAAATAGCGGAATCTCGCGCGACACCCGTCGCTCCTGCCTTGCCCATCTGCCAGTTGTCGTAGTCGTTGTGACTGACGAGGCGGAATGGTTTGCCGCCGTATCCGCCCGCGGCGTTGGCTTCGTCAATCGCCATTCTTGCGCCGTTCAGCATGCGATTGCCGCGCACCTGGTCGGGATGATCGTAGAGCGGCGCCAGAAAGCCGATGCGAATTTCGCTGAGGTCCTTGAGATCGGGATCGGGTATATCGCGCGCCGCTCCGTTGTACTCGATGAGATTCTCGTAGTACTCGTAATAAGGAGTGGTGAACTTCGAGAATGGACGCAGGTCTTCCGGCGCGCCCGTGTAGGGTTTGAGCGAACGTTGCGCCGGCGGGCCGGGCGGGTTGTGCCCACACGAGCAGGGAACTGGCGGCTGCGCCCACGCGGTGCAAGTGAACACGGCAGTAACCCATAAAGAAACGAACGCAGAGGCGCATGGCGCTACTCCCCTTTGGCAGACGGTTCCCGGCGGAACATGGCGATCGCTTCAATCTCGATCAACAGATCCGGCCGGCAAAGAATGGCTTGAATCCCGGTCGAGGCAGGCAGCGGATCTAATCCCTGCTCCTTGTAGAAAGAAGTGCGCTCTTCGTTGAACGCCTGGTAATCACGCTCAATGTCGCGCAGGTAGCACGTGGTGCGAACAATGTCATGCCACGTTGCGCCCTCCGATGCCAGAAGCTTGCTGATGTTTTCAAACGTACGCCGCAACTGCGCGCGCAGGTCGCCAACATGTACGGTTTGGCCCGCGTCGTCAATGCTGGCCGTGCCGGAGATCAGCAGGATCGTCAGCCCGTTCAAATCGATCCGCATGCCGCGCGAGAAAGCGCTGCCGTAATCGTAGGCTTCGTTTAACGCTGAGTGATTGGTGATCGCCCGCTTCACTACGGGCGCTGTGACCACTTCTGCGAGTAATTCCTGAATATTCATGACAGTTGCTCCCAGATCTTTTATTTCTTATGTAGTGCTTTGCTCGTCTTCAAAACTTGTGCCGTTTCGACCGAACTCTTCTGCCGGATGCCGTGGCTCAGTCCCTTGGCCGTCGCGACCCAGAGGTCGTCTCCCTCAAAATCGACGCCGAGAACATAGTTGTGCGCGGGGGCGCTCTGCACCGGAATGCTCGTTACGGTGCCAGCGGCATCGCGCACCAGCATTTCCGGTTTGTGGGTGTCGAGCGCCGGGCGGTACACCGCCCAACTCGTGCCGTCGTAGTAGGCCAGGCCTTTGTCGGTGGAGAACCACGCGCGATTTGCGTCGATGGCCTTGACCTGGTTCAGGAAATTGCTGGGCAACCCGCTGTCTTTCTGCAGGAAGTTGTGCCAGTAGCGACCGTCGTAACGGCTTGCGCCGAAGTACGTCGCCACCCACAAAATCTTGTCGACATAGCTCACCGAAGTCGTGATCTCGTGGATCAATCCCTGATCCTTCATGACCACCATCTCGGTCTCTCCGTCCGGGTCGTTGTAGTCTTTCCAGCGCTCCGTCTTAACGTCGTATTCGAGGACGCCGCCGCCCCACACTGCGTAATAGACCTTGTCCTCGGCTGGACTCACCGAGTAGGTCCAGATCTCGAACATAGGCGTGTTGCGCTCGTTATAGAGGGTCCACTGACCGGTTCGCGTGTTGAAGCGGCTGGCGCCGGCAGCGGTGGCAGTCCACACGAAATCGTCGAGCACGCCGACTCCATAGACAATGTCGTTGCTCAGACCAGAATTCAGTTGCGTGAAGGTGTCAATGCGTCCGGCCGAGATGCGGCTCAGGCCCCCCATCGTGCCGGCCCACACGTCGCCGGTGCGCTTGTCGAGCGCGAGAGAGAGCACCGCCTGATGCGCCAGGCTCTGTTCTTTCGCGTCTTCGACTGGACGGAAGATTTTCCACGCGCCGTTCTCATATAAGCCCAATCCATTTTCCGTGCCCGCCCAGATGCGCGTGCCATCGACCAGCACGCAGAAAACGTGGTTATCGGGCAGCCCGTTCGCCGTGGTGAAGTTCTCCCAGCGGAAGCGCGGCATATCCTGCGCTGCGGCCAGGGATGCCGCTACAACAACCACGATCGTCGTCAACCACACTCTTGTTCTCATAACGTTTTCAGGTACTCGATAAGGTCGTTCAATTCATCTTTCGTCAGATCGTTGGTCACCCCATGCGTGTCTTTAGGGTTGAAGACGGTCCATATTTCTTCGAGAGAGCGCGCCGAACCATCGTGCAAGTACGGTGCGGAATACGCGACGTTCGATAGTTGCGGCACGTCGATCACCGGAGAGCGGTCGGTTGCCTTGCCCGTACCCACGTCGATCTGTTGCTGGTTGGTGTACTTGGGGCCGCTGTGGCACGTTCCACACTGATTTGCTTCGGGAATTGGCTTGCCATTCTTGGATAACGTCCGCTCAAAAATTGCCTTGCCGCGCTCCTGCGCTGGAGTCAGTTCCCCGTGGGGCAACCGGTAGCGATTCGGACGATAGGGAAGCGAATACACAAACGTCACGAGATCGGTAAGTTGCTGCTGATTGAAACTCTGCGAGCGGAAGAAAAACTTCTCGGTGCGCGGGCCGCACTCGGTCGGCATATCAGGATTGCCGCCATTCCATTTAAAGGGCTCCGTGCCGGCAAGGTTCTCGAGCGAACGGTTATCGACAATGTCCTTGCCGAATCCGTCGGGCTCCAGATCCCACTGCAGCCCGTCGATGGTGGCGTCAAGATGGCAGTTGGCGCATCCGAATCCACCGTGAAACGCGAAGTCTCCGCTGAAGAACAGCCGCTCACCGCGGCGCAGGGCGTCGACGTTCTTCGGTCCGCCGAGAGCGATTGTCGATATAACGCTGTCCGTCGACGTATCAATCACCGCGATGTTGTCATCGAGTCGATTGGCAACATAAAGCCGCTTGCCGTCCGGCGAGAGCAGGACTCCCCGCGGATTATGGCCGACGGCAATACGCGCAACAACGTAGTCGGCCGACGCAGAAAGATCGTTGACGAACGGCTGCCGCCTCGATCGTACCGCTTTGAGCAGGCGAGAGACATCAATGACAGTGACGCTTTCAGAACTCGCCGTCGTCAGGAAGATCTTCGACTTGTCGAGCCGCGATCGCAACTCCCCAAGGCAGAGAGTAGTAACGATCAAGCTCATCGATCGGAACCTGGACCGTTCCGCCAACGTCGTCTCCAAACAATGTGAGGGAATCGGTAAATGCCCAGCCGTGCTCGACATGCGCGAGCGGAATGAGATTTTTTGGACGCAGTTGCGCCGCCACGCCAAGCCTGCCGTCCGCCGACACCGCGACGTGAAACACGCCAGCCACGTTGTGCAGCGTCTTGCGTTCGACCACCATCTGCCGTTCTGTGTCGATGACCGTGATTTCCGAATTCGGCTGCGTCCGGAACGCCCCGGAATTCGGATAGATGTGCGTGCAGTAGACCCACTTGCCATCGGGAGAGATTGCAAGGTAACTCGCGCCGCGTCCGGCCAGCAGGCGCTTCGTCTCCTGCCCCGTGGCGAAGTCAATGACAGAGACGTCGCCACTAATCCGGTTGGCGACGTATAAGGTTGTTCCTTTGCGATCGACAACAACGCCAGCTGGCTCGAATCCAGTCGGCAACGTCTCTGCGACTTTCAGCGTGCCAGCGTCGATCACCGACACGGTATCCGAGGATGCATTCGTCACAAAAATCTGACTCCCGTCCGCCGACATCGCAATTCCGCGCGGCGCGCTTCCGACCGTGACGCTGCCCACAAGCTGCCCCGACTGCGCTTCGACGGCCCGAACCTCGTTGCTGTCCTGGCAAACCACATACAACACTCGCCCATCCGGCGAGAATGCCATTTCGATTGGAGAGAGATAGCGTTCCTTCAACGCCGATGCGGATTGTTTCGCCGCAGGCTTGGCTGCGATTGCCAGCAGCGCCACCGCGACGACGCCCAGAGCCCTGGCCATCATCGCGAAGCTCGCATGTGTAGCGCGTTCCGCCATCTACGGTTCCTCCACGGTAAGCACGCGATCGACCGCGAGATTCTCCAGGACTTGGTCCTGACCGCTCGGCCAGTGGATGGTCAGCTTCTCAGCCTTTGCGGCCGTGCCTAGACCGAAGTGAATGCGACCATCATCCTGCGAGAGATAACTCGCGCCCGCAGTGCGTTCGGCGATTTGTTTTCGTCCGCCAGCGAGTAACTCCAGGCGCGTCCCGATCCCATCCCGATTGCTCTTCTTTCCTTTCAACTTCACCGTGAGCCAGTGATTGCCGTTCTGGGTGGTGTTATGCAGCAGCATTGCGGGCGCGCCCAGGTTCACGACAAAAGCATCGACTTTGCCGTCGTTGTCGTAGTCGGCGAAGCAGGCTCCTCGTGAAACCGTCTTCACGTCGAGCACCGGGCCGGCCTCGCGTGACACGTCGGCGAACTTTCCGTCGCCCAGACCGCGGAACAGCGACTGCTCCTGCGGGACAAGATGAATCAATCCGCCGTGAAAAATCAGAATGTCGAGCCAGCCATCGTTGTCGAAGTCGTAAATGCCCGAGCCCCAGCTCGTGTACTGTGCTGTAGCTTGCGAGATCCCGGAACTCGGCCCGATATCCTCGAATCCATTGGCTCCCATGTTTCGCATGAGCCGGTTGTACTTGGAGTCAGACACCCAAAGATCGAGTCGCCCGTCGCCATCGACATCGGCGAAGATCGGACCCATCGCCGACGTGTTCTCTCCGTTCTGTCCGTAGGCCACCCCAAGGTCGCCAGCGACTTCTTCGAACGTGCCATCATGCTTGTTGTGAAAGAGAAAATTCTCAGTCTTGTCATTCGCGACGTATATGTCGGGATAGCCGTCTCCGTCATAGTCGGCCGCCGTCACGCCCATGGTGCGGCCTTTGTAGGCGCCGATCCCCGACTTGTCGGTGACGTCCGTGAATGTTCCGTTGCAATTGTTGTGATAAAGGCGGTTGGTATCGCCGGCGTAATCGAGCGGCCCCGGATAGTTGTCTGCTGCGTAAAAACTGCGATACTTTGGATCGAACTTCACGTATCGCCCGACAAACAAATCAACACAGCCATCGCGATCGTAATCGAGCCACGCCGAACTGATCGACCAGCCGTCGACGTGAATGCCGGCCTTCGCTGTAACGTCCTCAAAAGTTCCATCGCCCTTGTTGCGATAGAGAATCGCGCGGCCGTAGCCCGTGACGAAGAGATCGACGAGTCCGTCATTGTCAAAGTCCGCCGCGATGGCTGCCGTTCCGAAAATGTTCGCTGCCACGCCAGCCTGATCGGTGACATCGGTGAACGTTCCGTCGCCGTTGTTCTTATAAAGATGGTTGTGAGGCGCCACCGCTGGCGCTTGCTTGAGCGGATACGGATGCATCCCGGCTTCGAGCGGCTTACCGCTCACTACATAAAGATCAGGGAAGCCATCGTTGTTGTAATCGAACCAGACGCAACCTGACCCAGTGCTTTCGAGCAGCGAGCCCAGTTGCGCGGCTCCGAAGCTATGCATGAATTGAATGCCTGATTTCGCGGTCGCGTCTTCGAATCGAATCGTGCTCGGCGTTGCTTGTGGCGCTTGGGAGAATAGGGGCAGGGAAGATAACAGTGCCAGCGCTCCAAGAAAGTTCTTCTTCACGTCAGTGGCCTCCCGCGGCGCTCTGCGCAACCGCGCCTGTCATGTCGGCAGGCGTCGTCGATTTCAGAAGCGTCATCGGCACGGCATTCTCCGGTGCCGTCTCTGGGCCGGCATGGCATCCCACGCAACCGCGCTGCTCACCTCGGCGCATCCAGAAAAATCCCGACTCGCGCTTCAGCGTCTTGCCAGCGCCATCGAGTAGTTCAATCTGCAGCGGACGGTCCGCAGGCACATGAACGAAGAAGGAACCGTCGCGTTCTACCGGAGCCGTTCCAAGCAACGTCGCGGCACCTGCGGCATCGCGCGTGTAAACTAGCACGGAGTGGATGGATCCCGCCGCGAACTGGTACTTCGACGTGTACGCGTTCAGGCAGAGCAGGTTCGCGCCGGGCCAGTCATGCAGGCCGGAAGGATAACGGTGCGGCACGCTCCGCTCGGCCAGAAGAGTTGGCTCGATCACATTTGCTCCGTCCTCCGACACCACCGGACGCACAGCTTTAGTGCCGGGCGTCCACAGCATCAGCTGAAACGGAGATTTGTCGTCGCGCCGCCAAGGCAGAAGCCAATCGCCCGAGGACGTCTCCGCGATGTCCCCGGCATATTCTCCAGAAGGGGCGGAAAGCTCGACTTCCTGCGCACGCGCCGAAGTGAATTTCGCTAATCCCAGACTTGAGGCGAAGATGATGTCCCCCGAACTGACCTGCCGGCCTTGGTGCCGAGCTTTGCCATGATCGCAGCGATACGATTCAACACCGCTGCCATCGGGATACACCGTGTAAATCTCAGGACCAGACTCCTTCCCCATTGGCTGACTCGCTTCGAACAGAACGCGCCCATCTTGCAGAACATCTGTCGGAAGAAAGTTCGCGGGGCCGTATGTGAGCGCGAGCGGCTTTCCGCCCTCAAGCGCGACGTTCTCAATTACGAATCGTCCCGCAATCTTCCGCGCGTACACGACGCGATCTTCCGGTAGATAAAGAGGCCGAATGCAATCTTCGGTTCCGGACGTGACGCGCCGCGGGACGCTGTCGGGTAAAGTGATCTCCCAGATCTGCCACGGATCTCCAGCCTTCGCCTTGCCCGCGAAAAGCACGCGTTGTCCGTCGAACGACACCGACGAATCAGCGGATGCGGCGAATCCCAGGACGAGTGCGCGGGTCCCACTGGCATCGCGCAAGAAAACGGTGGCGCCAGCTGGGAAGCGCTCGTCTCCGCGCATGCACGCGAGCGGTTCGTAGCGCTTCGCTTCCGTATATAGAAAGGAGGGTGAGTCAGGCCGCGATCCGGCATTCACACTGGTTCTGGCCAGTCCAAACATCAACAACAAAACCAGGCAGGCCACAATTCCCCAACGTAGTTTGAAGCGTCCCAGCACTACGCTGCTCCTCCCATGGGGAGAAGTTGCGGAGAGAGGCGCCTGGCCTCTTGTTGCAAGGCGAGGTAGGGCTGCAAGTCTTCCATCATGTTTCGGAACTCTGAGAAAGTGAGAGACTGGTTCCCATCACTCAGCGCTTCTTCGGGAGACGGATGCACTTCCACAATCACCCCATCCGCGCCCACCACAGAAGCCGCTCGCGCGAGCACGCCCACCAGGCATCGAACGCCCGCGGCATGACTCGGGTCGACGATCACGGGAAGATGCGAAACCGTCTTCAGCACCGGCACGGCGGCAATGTCGAGCGTGTTGCGAGTCGCGGTCTCGAATGTACGGATGCCCCGCTCGCACAGAATGACGCCAGGATTCCCCGCCATCGCAATGACCTGAGCCGATCGAAGAAGATCTTCAAGCGTCGCCGTCATCCCCCGCTTGAGCAGCACCGGACGCCCGCATTCGCCCAGCGCCTCGAGCAGCGCGTAATTTTCCATGCTGCGCGCGCCCACTTGCATGATGTCGGCATATTCCGCAATCAGAGATACATCCTCCTCGCTCATCACCTCGGTGACGATCGCCAGCCCGGTCGCCTCGCGCGCCTTCCTTAAAATCTTGAGGCCCTCAACACCCAAACCCTGAAATGCGTAGGGAGAAGACCGAGGCTTGTAGGCTCCGCCGCGCAGGATTCGGGCGCCTGCTTCGGCAACGGATTCCGCAGTCGACATCAACTGGCTCTCGGACTCGACTGCGCATGGTCCCGCCATGACCACAAAGTCGTCGCCGCCGATCTCAATGTCGCGGACTCGCACCACGCTGCGCGACCTTTCGCTGGTCTTAGCGACGAGATCGAAGCAAGAGAACTGGCCGTTCCATTTAGGATTCATTTCGCGGCGCCATTCTAGTAAGCGCGATGTGCGCAAGCATTAATAGGAAACGATTAGACCCGCGAAAATACACGCGAAAAGGCACTCGTGGATCGTCAATCGGCACATCTAAGTGGTTTGTATCGTGAGCGAAGCGAGTGACGCGTGATCGCAATCACGCTTGTAAGCGACGACGGTCACGCATGATGGTTTTCAGGCAGAAATCAAGTCTCAATCAGCGTTATGCAGGTTCGAGTGAGGCCTGGGGTTCTTAGCGTTCTTTGCGGATGTTCTTAGCGACCTTTGCGTTAATGATTTGCGCCCGCACTAGCAGAGATCTGTGATCGCAAAGTACGCAAAGAGAGTCCGCAACGACGCAAAGGAAAACGAAGAAACTAACCACGAAACGATCAACGCCCATTAATCACGACCCGCGTTTTCGCCCCGCGCGACCACCGGATACAATAGCAATGATCGGCAAGAAACGATCGGCAAGCAACGACCGGCAAGCAACGACCGGCAAGAGAGGCCCAATGTCCACAACTCACCATCCGCGCCCACAAGTCGCCGCCGAAGTTCCGGCCGTACCGCTCACCACCGAGGGCTACAGCGTCCTGCACCAGATGCTGCGTTTCCGCCGATCCGCCTGGCGCGCGCTGCCCGACGCCGAGAAGTCCGCCATCGCTAAGGAAGCCTCCGACGCGCTCTCTGCGATGGAGAAGCACGCGCCGGGGCAATCCGCGCTCTTCTCGCTCATCGGACACAAGGGCGACCTCATGCTAATCCACTTCCGTGAGTCTTTCACCGATCTGAACCGCGCCGAATTACAGCTCGCCAATCTGCGCCTCAGCGACTATCTCGAGTCCACGACGTCTTATCTCTCGATCATAGAACTCGGGCTCTACGAGTCGACCGTCAAGATCTACAAAGAACTCACCGACCAGGGGATCGAGCCGCACTCCGACCAGTGGAAGTCCGAGATCGCCTGCAAGCTCGACCGTCACAAAGAAGCCATGCGTCCGCGCCTGTATCCTGAGATGCCTCCGCACCGCTACGCCTGCTTCTATCCCATGGATCGCCGTCGCGGCGAAGACAAGAACTGGTACATGCTGCCCATCGAAGAACGTGCCCGCCAGATGAACGAGCACGGACTCGTCGGCCGCCGCTACGCGGGAGAAGTCAAACAGATCATCACCGGCTCGATCGGCTTCGACGACTGGGAATGGGGCGTCGACCTCTTCGCCGACGATCCGCTGGTCTTCAAGAAGCTGATCTACGAGATGCGCTTCGACCAGGTCAGCGCCGTCTACGCGCTGTTCGGCCAGTTCTACGTAGGGGTGCGTGTGCCCGCCGCAGACTTGGAAAAATTGTTAGCCGGAGAATTGCCGCACAAGTGAGAACGTGAAGGGTCTTCCTTAGCGTCCTTCGCGGCCTTTCTTAGCGCTCTTTGCGATAATCTTTTGACTTTGCTTTTCCTCAACAGCAGGAGATCGCATGTCCACACTCGGCCTAATCGAATACCAAGATGCCAGCCCTGAAGTCCGCGCCGTCTACGACGACATCATGTCCACCCGCAAGACCGACTGGATCAACAATTTCTGGAAGGCCATCGCGCACGATCCCGCAACGCTGAAGCGCACGTGGGAAGACATCAAGCAGATCATGGCCCCCGGCGCGCTCGATCCGCTGACCAAAGAAATGATCTACGTCGCCGTCAGCGTCACCAACCAATGCAACTACTGCATCGCGTCTCATACTGTGTCCGCACAGAAGAAAGGGATGACCAACGCGATGTTTCAGGAACTGATGGCAGTCGTCGGCATGGCCAATGAAACCAACAAACTGGTGACCGGATATCAGGTCGAGATCGACCCGCAATTCAAGAGGTGAATAACGGAAGAATAGAGTACAGAATAATAAATGTGGGGACAGCCGCCCCCGGCTGTCCGCCGCGCAGAGCGCGGCCATGCTCATGTGGCGCGGACACTCCTGTCCGTGTCCGCCAGTGCGACCAATAACGCGCGCTGAAAAGAAACCGCCCGAACACCGAATCCCCGATGATACTTCAGTTTTCTTCTGGAGGGCCTCTTCTTTCGACGTGGGCCTGCCTTCTTAGATAGCAAGCTCTTGTACTCATGTGCCTTCAGATCGACGCGCCGCCCGCGAAATCGCACGCCCTCGGCCTCAAGCCGAAGTCGCTGCTCGATCGCCGAGTCGCCAGTCAGCTTGATTTCACCACCGGCGCCCAGTACGCGTTGCCAGGGCAATCCAAAGCCGCGCTGCAGCACGCGCGCCACGAGCCGCGCCGCGCCCGGAAAGCCCGCCGCCCGCGCCACTCCGCCGTAGGTCGATACTTTCCCACGTGGAATCGCCCGAATCGCCTGCTCAATTCGCAAGCGCGTCACGCCAACCTGGTTTGAATTGAGCTTTGCTGCGGGGCCGCGGCTTCGTCGCTTCACGATCTGGCACACCTGAAAAGGACTTCGCAGTTGCCCGGCCTTGTCCCGCACAGTTTGCGGGACAGGCGCCGGGCTTTGATTCTAGGCAGCGGCCGTACGGAAGGATTCCAGCGCATCGTATTCCGAGTCATATACGTCGAACACGGTCAGCAGCTTGGTGACCTGCAGCAAATCGCCGACGCGCTTCGTCAGATTCGCCAGCTTGATTGCGCCTCCGGCGTTGTGTGCCGTGGTATGCAGCGCCACCAGCGTTCCCAGCCCGCCTGAATCGATGTAGTTCACTTCGCGCAGGTTAAGCACGATCCTTTTTACCCCATCGGCAACGGCTTTCTTGACCTCGTCGCGCAGCATCGCGGACTCTTCGCCAAACACAATCCGCCCATTGCACTCAAACGCCAGAATCCCGTCTACCGTTCTTTTTGTGAGTTTCAGTTGCATCTCTCTCTCCTTTGCGGCCGCCGTAAAGTGGCTCCCCGAGCCGCATCCGCACATAATTGCGTCGCACTAGCCTATCGCCTGCGAGACCGCTTGGCAAGCCCGACTCAAGCCGTTCTTAGCGTGCTTGGCGGAGTTCCTTCGCGCCCTTTGCGTTTCAAGGTCTTTGTTTCCTCTGCCCCGACAATGCTCCTCGCCCTCACGTATAATCGACTCTTCCGCATGTCTTACACCGTCCTGGCCCGCAAATACCGTCCGCAGAAATTTTCCGAGGTCATCGGACAGGAGCACGTCACCCGCACGCTCCAGAACGCCATCGAGCAGGGACGCACCGCCCACGGCTACATCTTCAGCGGCCACCGCGGCATCGGAAAAACGACCGTCGCCCGCATCCTGGCCATGGCGTTGAACTGCCGCTCGCTACTTCCGAAAGAAGATCATCCCGTCCCCGAGCCCTGTGGTATCTGCGAATCCTGTACCGAAATCCGGGCCGGGAATTCCGTAGACGTCATTGAAATCGACGCGGCCACAAACCGCGGCATCGACGAAATCCGCGAGTTGCGCGAGGCTGCTCGCTACCGCCCCGCGCGCGACCGTTTCAAGATTTACATCCTCGACGAAGCGCACCAGATCACCGATGCCGCGTTCAACGCTCTACTCAAGACGCTGGAGGAGCCGCCCGACCACATCGTCTTCATGCTGGCCACCACGCAGCCGGAAGACATTCCGCAGACGATCCGCTCGCGCTGCCAGCATTTCAGTTTCCGCGCCGTCAAATTTGACGCGATCGTCGGCCAGTTGCGCGACCTCGTCACTCGGGAAAAAATCGAAGCCGACGATGATGCTCTCGCCCTGCTCGCAGAAGCCGGTGACGGCTCTATGCGCGATGCGCTATCGATTCTCGATCAGGCCATCGCGTCGTCGAACGAAAAACTCACCGCCGACTCCGTCCGCAACCTGGTCGGCGCCGCTCCCGCGCACATTCTCGAGCAAGTGATGCAGGCCGTCTCTGAAGGCAAGAGCGAAGAAATTCTTCGCCAGGTCGACCACCTCATCAGTGAAGGGCACAGCCCGACACACTTCGCCCGCCAGATGGTCCGCTTCCTGCGGAATGCAACTGTTGCCAAAATCGCAGGAAAGGATTCGGCTCTGCTGCAGATTTCCAGCGAGGAGCGTGAACGCGTCGCTCGCGTCGCGGAGCTGTTCGGCGAAGAGGACCTTACCCGCCACCTGCAAATCATGCTGCGCACCCACAACGAGTTGGGATACAAGCAGGAGCAGCGCTTCCATCTCGAACTCGGTCTGCTGAAAATGGCCCATGCGCAGAAGCTGATTCCGATCGAGCAGTTGCTGAGCGACGCGGCCGCGACTCCTGCACAAGGCGTACAACGGCCTTCCCGCGACCATCCATCGTTGGTGCACCGTCTGCCGAGACGCGCCGCCCCGAGTCGCCCGCCACGCGTCCAAACTACGTTTCCCCGTTCGCCGCCGACTCCGCGCGCAAAGGCACACCGCGACAAGAAGATTCCTCCGGCTTTACTCCCGCGCCCGGTCCACGCATCGTCGCCGCAGCGAGCGCTCAGGAGCCAGTAATCATGGGTTCGGCCGCACCGGCCCCGATGCGCGAGTCCGCACCGCAACAAGATACCGATCATAAAGACGCGGCTGGCTACGTCTCTGCCGGTGCGACCAAGCCGCCCGCCCCCGAACCAAAGCTGCAGCCACAGCCTGAGGCTCCCGCCGAAACTGCCATCTAGGTCGCGCAACCGCAAATCGAAAAACTGCAGTCCGCCGTGCTGCAGGCACTCACTGACGGCAACCAGCGCATCCTGGTCTCGATGCTCGAATCCGGCGAATGGAGCGTTCAGGGCAACGAGTTGGTCATCAAAGTCTCCGAGTCGCAAACGGTGGTCGATATGTCGCTCGGCGCTGACGCGAAGCGTCTGGCCATCGCATCGGCCAGTGGAGTTCTGGGCCGCGCCGTAAAGCTGAGAGTGGTTCCGGGCGCGACAGTCGCTCCGCAGGAAAATAAGCGCAACGGCGGAGTCCCGCGCGCGACAGGCCCCGGCGGCCGTGGCCGCGCCGAGCAGGACCCAGTCGTGCAGCGCATGCGAGAAAAATTCGGTGCCGAAATTCGCACCGTGATCGACTACAAAGAGAAAAGGTGATAGGTCTTAGGCGTTAGGTCTTGGGCAGCAGGACTTCCGCAAGCCTCAGACATCCAAGACCTCAGACCCAAGACCTAGACCTGAGACCCAAACAACGAAAGGCAGCAGTTCATGGGCGGATTCAACCTGCAAGACCTGATGTCGAAAGCGAAGTCGCAGTATGAATCCCTGCAGAAGAAAATGCAGGAGACCATCGTCGAAGCCACTTCCGGGGGCGGCACCGTCACCGCCAAAATGGACGGACGCAAGCAACTGCTTAGCCTGCGCATCGACCCCGAAGCCGTGAAATCCGGCGACGTCGAAATGCTGCAGGACCTCGTCCTTGCCGCCGTCAACGAAGCCGCGCGTAAAGTCGACGCCCAAATGCAATCCACCGTCGGCGGCATGCTCGGCGGCATGGGCATACCAGGACTCTAGCTTTGAGATCGCTCAATACAACTTCGACCTGAACATGCGATTGACATCTCCATATCGGCAGCGACTCGATCGAGTGATCGGATATTATCCCCCGATTCTGACCGCGAGGGCGAAGAAGGCCCTCCTCTCGGGGCTTCTTTCCATGCCGGTCGCCGCGTCAGCGATGGTTCTCGCCAATATCATCCCTTGGCTAAGTTTTGTTATATCTCCGGGATCGATCATCGCGCAGCTCTTTTCCGGTTCCCAGTCGTGCGGCGGTCTCGTCGATTGTCTAGCGCAGCCGATGGCAGCATTTGGGAGAGAGTTGTCAATAACGCTCTTGGTCAATGCGGTCTTGTACGGCTTGGTAATATTCCGCGTCACAACAATGCTATCGTCCCCGTCGGGAGGTGAGCGATGAGAATTCTGCGTTCACGACATGCCTTTCTTGTCGTTTCCTTCTCTCTCCTCGCCGCCGTGTGCCCCGCTCAATCCCCTAAAGAGGACCCCATGACCAACCACGCTACCGGACCATTCGACGTAAAGCTCACTCCCCAGAGTGACAAATATGCAGGCCCGCCTCTCGGACGCATGATGATCGACAAACAATTCCACGGCGATCTCGATGCCACCAGCGAGGGTCAAATGCTCTCCGTCAGCACTGACGTCAAAGGCTCAGCCGGATACGTCGCCATCGAGCGTGTCACCGGAACTCTGGAGGGACGCACCGGCACTTTCGTGCTTCAGCACAGCGGCACCATGAATCGCGGCACGCCGCATTTGACGATCGCGGTTGTCCCAGATTCCGGTACCGGCCAACTGGAAGGAATCACCGGGAAAATGACCATCAACATCGCTCCCGATGGCAAACATTCCTACGACTTCGAATACACACTACCCAAAACAGATTGAGTCATCGAGCGATTGGGGGATTCGGGGTCATTCAATAGACGTTGAGTAATTATGCAATTTGGGTCGTGCGGAGCCCGAACAGTTAGAATGGTCCAGATCGGTTTTCAATTACCCGATTACACAATTACCCAATTACTCAATTCCCCATGAATCGATTTGCCGAACCCATGTCCCGCCTGATCGACGAGCTGAAAAAGCTCCCCGGCGTTGGCGCGAAGAGCGCGCAGCGCCTGGCGTTTCACATCCTGCGATCAAGCGATGAAGACGCCGAAGCCCTGGCCGCCGCCGTGCGCGACGTGAAAGCCAACCTACGCCTCTGTTCCGTCTGCAACAACATCACCGACGTCGACCCCTGCGTCTACTGCACCAGCCTCACGCGCAACCAGCGGCTGGTCTGCGTGGTCGAAGAGCCCACCAATATCGCCGCCATCGACAAGACCAAGCACTTCAACGGAGTCTTTCACGTCCTGCACGGCGCGATTTCCCCGCTGCACGGCATCGGCCCCGAACAGCTCCGCATCTCGAACCTGATTGCCCGCGTCGACGCCGGCAACGTCGACGAAGTCATTGTCGCCACCAATCCCACCGTTGAAGGTGAAGCCACCGCGACGTATCTCTCGCAGCAGCTCAAGCGCGCCGGAGTGAAAGTCACCCGCATCGCCATGGGCATCCCAGTCGGCAGCGATATCGAATACACCGATGAAATCACGATGCTAAAAGCGATGGAAGGCCGCCGGGATATGTGACGCTGGCCGGGAGATTTACTTGCCGGAGTTCCGTACTTGAGCAGTCCAGTCTGTGATGACCATCAGAGGCTTGCTTTGCTCCTTCCATGTCCGGACATTCACCAGAAAGCGCTTTCCGTCGCGCGTTACATCATAAAAGCCAACATTGTCTGGAAGCTGCAATCGAAATAGCGGCTGAGAACCCAGCACGCGAAACTCCTGTGCCGTTTCACGCACCTGCACAGCTGTCATCATCTGATCATTCGTTACGTAGAACAACTCCTGTCCGTCCCCACGCCACCGCACATCCCCTCCTCCGAGGGACTCAACCGCAATCTTGGCCCCTCGGACGGGAAACGCGGTTACATACACTTGCCCACTGCTTTCATCGGAGTAAGCAAGCCAATGCCCGTCAGGAGAAAATTTACCCCCGTTCGCATCACTGATATCGAATACTGGTTTTCCTGTTTCTAGCTCGGCCACCCGAAGGACATCCTGCCAGTTCGCGCGGCCCTGAAACTTGGTCAACTCAGCAGAGATATAGCGTCCGTCGGGGGACCAATCGGTCGGTTGGATCAGATCGAAGTGCATCCCGCCGGGCCGTCGTTCTTCTCCAGAACCGTCAGAATTATGGACGATCAGATTTGAATCCTTTCCCGCTGTGTCCCGATACGCGATCTGCTTTCCATCCGGGGACCAGATAGGCCGATATAGGTTCGGGCCGTTCTCGTCGCTGACTAAAGGAATGCGAGTGCCTCGCTCCACGTCGTAAATCCAAATCTTCTCCCGCGTATCGCTCGGTGCAATGCCGACCGCGATTCGCTTCCCATCCGGCGAAAGGGACGGCCGCATCAAGAGTCCAGGCTCACCCAACGTTCCAATCGTTGTTCCGGTTCGGTCCAGCCACGTCATCTGGCTATTGACTCCGGTGCCCGCAGTTCCATAGACCAGGATGCCGTTCGTTGAAACGGTGAACGCGCCGTTATGCAAAAATGTGTGATATTGAATCTGCCTCGCAACCGGCAAGACCGCTCCGCTCAATTCCAATCGTGCGAGATCGAACTTCTGGGCGACCAGATCGCCGTCGTGGCTGAATAACAGATATCCCTCGGAGTACTGTGCGTTGGTCGACGCCAGCGGAAGCCGTTTTGGTTTTTCTCCGTCGATTGACCCAATCCACACGTTGTCATCTGGCGTTCCAAACGACGGATACTTCCACTGCAGGAACAGAAAGTGTTTTCCGTCGGGAAGAAATGCCGGCCATAGCTGAGATAGCGAGTCGCTCGGCAACTCATCGCCCGGAACTGGTTCAGGTGTGCCGCCTCCCTCCGGTACCATTTTTAGTGCGTCACCGAAGTTGGCAAAAACGATGACTCCGCGCTGCGACCACGCTCCCCCAATTCCAAACGCCCCTGCTGGACAGATGTCACTGACACTTCCGCCGGAAACATTCACCTTCTTCAGCTTGCCGGGGACGAAAAATGCAATGTTGCCGCTATCCGGCGACCAGAAGGGATTTGCGGCGTCCTCCGTGCCCGCGATGGGCTGCGCGTCGGACTGATCCAGCCGTCGCAGCCACAGCTGGGTGTGCCCGTTGTGCATGGCAATGATCGCGAGGAACTTTCCATCTGGCGAAATCGCGGCCGGTTGCGTAATGTTCGCCCAGAACCCATCGCCGGGCGGTGGTGGAATCGCTGCCAACAGGCTGGCCTCAAGCCTTTCAGAGTGTCGCGAAAAAAACAGGCTTAGCGCGATGCCAAGCAGCGCCACTTCCGCCGCAATGCGTAGATACTGCCACCATGCGCGGCGTCCTGTAGCGTCAACCGGTGCCATCGACGAACTGCCCGATTCCGACAGCGCCCCCAGCGCAAACGCGAGGTCAGAAGCAGATTGAAAACGTTGCTCCGGATTTTTTTCAAGGCAACGCTGTGCGATTCGCTGCAGACCTGGCGAAACCGCCGGCGCAACCTGGGGCAATGCCGCCGGATCTTCGTTCAAAATGGCGGTCGCCGTTTCCGCCGAAGTCGGCTTGTGGAATGCACGCTTGCCCGACAGCATCTCGTACAAGATCGCGCCGAAATTGAACAGGTCCGAGCGGTGGTCGGCGATCTGTCCCTTCACCTGCTCCGGTGACATATAACCGACCGTGCCCATCACGACTCCCGTCTCCGTCTGCGCAGCCCGCGTCGCAGCCTCGGAAGACAAAGTGCCTTGAGGAAGAGTAAGTTTGGCCAGTCCGAAATCGAGAATCTTTACTCGTCCGTCGCGCGTGACGAAAATGTTCTCCGGCTTTAGATCCCGGTGAACAATCCCTTTGTCATGTGCCGCCGCCAGCCCTCGTGCCGTTTCTTCTGCATACTCGGTCGCTCTCCGCGAAGGCAACGGTCCGGAAGTGAGACGCTGGCGCAGCGTCTCGCCTTCAAGAAACTCCATGACGATATATGGCGCTCCGTCGTGCTCGCCGAAATCGTGAATCGCCAGGATGTTGGGATGATTGAGCGCGGCGACGGCCTGCGCCTCCAGTTGAAAGCGGCGCAACCGCTCAGAGTCGCGCGAGAACGCTGCGGGCAGAACTTTGATGGCGACATCCCGGTTGAGCCGAGGATCGCGCGCGCGATACACCTCACCCATGCCGCCGGCACCGGCCGCAGCGATGACTTGGTAGGGTCCAACGCGTGTCCCCGGGGTTAAAGACATGAGTGGCCGGAATTATAAGCGGAGAAGCGTCACGGTGCATCCACGAGGATTCGTCGAAACGCGGTTCGTGGCCGCCCCCTCGCTCGGCAATGCCGGTCTCATGCATGCACAATCCGGTGTGCACTTTGTGCAAAGTTTTGCCTTTTTCGAAGTTGAGGGCGCGCAATGAATGTTGCTGCGGATGCTATATCAACTGCAATAAAAACAATGAGTTGCAGTCTGTGTCGAAAGTTTATCCTTATGGCGCGTGATTTGCACATTCGGTCCCGTCTGTTTCCTCGTTGTTTCTGATCTTTGACTGAAAAGTCGGCGATCTATGACTGGACTGTGGCCGCGCATCCGGGCGACCGGACTGGTCCTAACCCAACCAGAAAAGCAGCTTCAGCGCCAGTCGCGCCGTGCGTGATGTAACCGCATCCACTCGACGCAGAAGAAGCCGGGCCAACCAGCCCGGTTTTCTTTTTGCTCAGAAGTGCAAATGGTTCGTCGGAATGAATCCGTAGCGCCCTCGGCCGGCTCTCCTCGACGCGGTTGTCGTGGTCGCAGGTGCGACTCAAGCCGCGAAGCGGCGCAAGAATGCAGCCCATGGCGTAAAGCCATGGGGTAAGGTAGAGAGAGATGGAAGCAGACCCGAAGGGGCGAAAGAAAAGATACGCGGAGAGTGGCTCAAATAGAACTAGGAACTTCCGGCTCCAGAAAGCCGTTCAACTCTTCCTCAGTCGCAGTAATGCCCTCCGGCAGAGTCCCGCGATTGTACTCGGCCATGCGATTCTTCCACTTGAGGAAGTCAGTAATGCTCTGCGGCTCAATGCGCACTTCCACCCGCCGCAGACTGGCCAGCAGCAGATTCATCTCGTACCGAAATCCGGTAGCTGTGCGCAGGTTCTTCTCAGACGCCTGCACCATCTCGACCCGCCCACGCTGTAACTCGAGCAGTCCCCAACCAGGGGGCAATTCCTCAGGCTTCACCAGCGTCGGCGGAGTCAGGTAGAACCGCTCGCTGCCCACTCCTTTTTCTGGTTTCTGCCGAAATGGTTTGGCGCGGTCCGCAAGAAAATCAGCGCGCGAGACCTTGCACTCGACGAGCACAGAATGATTGGCGCGCTTCCACCCGATCGCGTCGGGCATCTCTCCGCTGACGCAAGCCTGCTCCGACAGCACCACGCCACAGCGATACCACCGCAGCCACCGCACCGCCCGTTCCACCAGTTGCGCGTGAGTCATGCAGACAGTGTACTTGTCTCGATCAAGTCGGAAGATGACGAAGAAGGGTCCACTCATTGCTATGCGCTAGAAGAAAGTCGTGCCAAGCGGACACCACAACTTTCCTATCCTGCTAATTAAAGACCTGCGCACTGGCGGTCTTGGGAAGGGTACGACTTCCAGTCGTAGCGCAAGAGCCGCAACAGGGACTCGGCTTCAGCCGCTGAGGGCTGTTCGTCTCGCGGTTGCTACGCTGCTCGTCGCCTTCACCACCACCGGCCTCCGCAGTACAGTTTCCAGCAAGTACCTCTCCGCCGCGATGGTCTGGGCCGTGGAACTTCCAGGCGCGTATCCCTCAGCCTCGATCACCAGGGCTTCATTCTTTCCAAGTCCCGCGGGCTTCCTCACAAAGCCGTTCGTTCGCCGCCCGCGTTCCTGGGACCGGGGCGGGGGCTCGATCTTCACGCGCCGAATATGCCCGTCGTGCCCCGCATCAAAGGCATTCGCCAACCGGAGAATCGCGGCCAGCCGGATGATCGTCTTCTGCTCGTCCGGCAGCAGATCGCGCAGAGCTTTGTGATTTCTCGTAGGCAGCGCTCCCGCGTGGAAGCGCGACACAACCGCTGCCCGCGCCATGTTCTCCGCCTTCCATCCCAGCGGAGTGCCGTGTTTCTTGATCAGCTCCAGCGATTCTTTGTGATGTCCCTTGTTGCCCTTCGATTTGCCGACGTCATGCAGAAGAGCCGCCACGTAGAGGCTGGCGCGCGCGTCTTCACCAGTACCGTTCCCGGTATCTGCAGGCGACCCGAGCAGCCCGAGCATAGAGAGGCCGTTGTACAGCTCCAGCGCCAGCCGCGCCACCCGCTCCGAATGCGCGAAGTCAGGATCTAGTACCTTCGCCCACAACTTCATGCGGCGCGTGGCAATCTCCTGAATCTGCTTGCCTTGCGGAAGCCCGGCGCGCCAAACATTCCACAGCGACTCCGGACCGACCGTCCGCGACCGATATTCCTCGACCCGCTTGTCGCGCTCTTCCAAAATCCGCGAGTGCCATAACCTCCGGGACGCTTCCTCAGGAAATACGTGGCACGCGAGGGCCGTCGCCCATAGCACGTCCAGGTCGTGAACGTCCCCCAGCAAGTCCTGCATGTGTTTCAGATCGTTGCTCCATGCCTTGTGTTCCTCAGGCAGGAAGTTCTCGACGATGTAGCGAAAGCGCTTGATGCCGATCCGCAGCGTGTGCAGAGCGATCTGGGACCGGTTGCGCATGGCCCGGCTGTGCAGTTCGCGCGCGGCGGTCCACCGCTCCAGTGCCAGATGCTTGAACACTGCGCTGCCGGGACGAATGTGGCCAGCCCGCAGCGGTAGTGACCTGCTCCACTGCTTCCATTGCTTACGGTCGAATTCTTCAAGCGCCGCGCGAGCTTCATGCTTCTGCTCCGACTCCCGCGCCTTCAAGACTCGAAGGAGCGCCTGAGAGGGATCGAACCCGGCGGGGTCGTGGTCGCTGCTCGAATCGAAGGCTTCGGCCAACATCCCCTCGCCTTGCGTCCCTTCATGTAAAACTTCCACGTGCTCGAGACTTGGGGTCGAAGAAGATTCGTGGCTCGCTTGTCTGTCTTCCGATTTCGCAGGCGCGGCCGTTCCCGCGACGTCAAGTTTCTCGATCCACTCCATCATGATCTGCACGTCGCGCAGCGCTCCCAGCCGCTGGAACAGCCGCTTGCCGGCTTTCTTCATCGCCTTCCAGTCGGGTTCCGGATCCATCGCCATCATGCCGTCGGCCATGGAGCGGCAGCGGCGCAGCGCGACACGCAGATCATGCACCGGATCGGCGCTGAAGTCGGCGGCCACGTGCTCGCACTCTTCGAGCACACGAGCCATCCAGTAACGCAGTCCGGTGGTTTTGGCGGCGGTCTTCAGAGGGGTGTTTTGCTCCGCCAATATTCTACTTAAGATTGCGTTCGCACTGCTCCCAATACCTCCGGTCTTGCGCCCACCCTCGCGGGTCATGCCCTTGCGGTCGGCCGCAGCGTTAGGTCAATTACCTCCGTAACGTTTTAGGCCTTACCGTTTCCCGTTACCCTTGAGCTTCGAACTTGTGTTTACCAGGAGCTCTTTATCTCCGCCACAAACATGTCGCAAGGTGCTCGGTCCGCCTCGGCACGGGCGTTTGTTCATAGTCTGAACATCCTCATCAAGTATGCGCGGATGTATGGCTACAATCACAAGCGCACCGAGGCCCAGTTCGAAGTCACGTGGAATGAACTGCAGCAGGGTTTGCCCACTACCGGCGACGCGGGCTTCCTGCTGGGCGTTTCCGACAACAAGTTGCTGCTCGATGGCATTCCACTCGAAACCGGGAATTCCGAGCGCAGTTTCGCGCAACTGCTCAACACTGCCGGACTGGCCAGCCTGCACTTCTCCAAAGACGTAACGGTCGAGGACTTCACCCGCCTGGTACGCGCTTTCACAGTTGCCGGATCGAAAGCACAAGACGTTTCCAAGCAGATCAAAGAAGCGCTCAGTCCCGGCGGCAAGCTGGGCAGCACGATCAAGATTAATGAAGTGAAGTTTGTGGCGGCCGATCCTCTGACCGGGGATGTCAGCATCGCCGCTCAAATCGCGGCCCAGACGCTCGGGCCGGAATTCAAGCAGTGGTTGAATGATCCGCAAAAACTGTTGCAGTTGATCGCCGCGGCCGAAGGCGCGAACGCCGGCAGCGGTGGTGGCGGTGGCGGACAGGGTGCTGCCAATGGCGTTCCCATGGTTCCACTCGGGAGTGTGCCCAACGCACCTCGCGGCGCTGGCCAGGGAACTGGCGGCGGAACTGGAACCGGTACCGGCGCTGCTCCGGCATGGACCGGAGGCATGGTCCCCCTACAGGAACAGGAAGTCATTCAGGCGATCCGTCTGCTCACCCGCTTTGGACAAGTCCAGCAGGATCCCTCCATCAAAGAAGAAGATATCCAGAAGGAATTGACCGAGACCGATCCCAACACTCGGTTAAACCTTCAACAGTTGCTGGGAAGTCTCGCTGCCAAGGCGACAACCGCCGAAGAAGAAGATACGCCTCTGCTGATGAAGGCGGCCGAGCACATGGCTATCCGTTTCGCCCTCGAGCGCTACCAGAAGGGCGAAGTCAAGGTCAACGCCGTCCATCAGATGATGGAGCACATGAGCCGCCAGATGGACTCTCTGCGCTCCATCCTGAAACTGCAAGAAGAGAAGATGAGCAAGGCCGGCATTCTGGTCGAGTCGCATGCCGACATCCTCGACAGAATGTTCTGGGCCGAAGTGCCGGAGTCAGGCAAGAAAAGCGTGTTGCTCTCGCACGAAGCTCCCTGCGTGCCGCCCCGCAACCTGCGGCAGTTCGTGGAAGTGTTGCTGGAGCGGGACGACAAGCAGAGTGCCGCCGACATTCTCAACAACTATTCGAGCTGTCTTGGCGCCAAGGACATGGAACCCCGTCGCCGGACCGCCATCGGATTGAGCCAGCTCGCTGATTTATACGCGCGGCTTGGTGGACAGCCCATGGGACAAGCCGTTCGCAAGCTGAGCGAGCAGCTGATTGCCGAGAAGGATCCCGAGCTGCAGAGCCTGTTCAGCGCGGCATTCGTACGCTTGAGCCAGGAAGCCAGCGCGTCCAAGAATTACGCGGCCGTCAACGAAGTCTGCGCCGGCATTGAACTGGTCAGCGTCGAACGTCCGGTATTGATGAACGATCTTCGTCCGCGCGTTGGCGTGGAAAATCGCCTGCCTGAATTCATTGAGGAAGCGCTGCACATGGACCAGCTTCCTCCTGATCTTTTGTCAGTACTGCGGCGTACTAGCCAAGCGGGCGCTGAGCATCTAGCCGATCGCTTCTTCCGCTGCATGCGCCGCGACGAGTGCGATCGCATGATCGACCTGGTCAAGGAATTGGGTTCGCCCGTGCTGGCGCAGTTGCGCGAAATTCTCCGGACAGGCCAGCCGCGCCAAGCTTCCGGTGCGGTGGGTCTTGTGAGCCGCCTCGATGTTGGCACGCTACTCGAACTACTGCCCGTGCGCTTGCCCGAGTGGAATCGTTTCTATCACGACGTGGTCGTGCGGCAGATCGCCTACGGAGCCGCTCCCGACCGCGGACGCACGCTGCTCGAACTCGCAGAAGTTCTCGATCCGGTCGTGTTGCCGGAAGCGGTTGACGAGATCGGCATGAGCGGAGATATCAGCTCGACTCCTCCACTCATCGCCATGGCGCGCCCGGGAGAAGCCGCTTCCCGCTCTCCGTTTGTGCAGCTCAAAGCGATCGAATCGCTGGGCCGCCTGAAAGATACGGAAGCCGTGGCCACTCTTCGCGAGATTCTTGAAGCCAAGAAAACCTTCGGATGGGTCCATCATCGCGAGCTTAGAATCGCCGCGGCGCAGGCATTGTCCAAAACCGATCCGCGCTACAGCTCGCAAGTACTCTCCGACAGCGGCTTGGAGCCTGCGGAACTCGCAATCGCTCCACTCGATATGGCTCCGGCTTGCCCGTGGGTAAGGCAGCGCCGCTACGAGCGCATGATCCTCGCAAAGACCGTAGTTGCGACGATTGGCAGCTCATGGGGCAAGTCGAGAATTCAGATTCGCGAATTGAGCCTGGGCGGCGGCATGGGCACGAAAGAAGACAATCTCCGCATCGGCAGCGAAGCCGATCTCGAAATCTCGCTCGGCATGCGCTCCAAGCTCCGCGCCCACGTATTGCTCCGTCGCGCCCGCGTGAATGAAGTAGGATTCGAAATCGTGAACACCGACCTCGAAAGCCGCTATCGCCTGCGTCGCTTGCTCGTCGAAGCCCTCAATCACGCCCCCCAGAGCAAGGGCCAGGAATGGGCCGGCGACCGCAAGGTGTAGGAAGCAGCCTTTAGCTCTTAGCCATTAGCATTCAAGAAAAAAGCCTCTGCGTGAGCAGAGGCTTTAGTTTCGTAGCGCCGGCAGCCTGCCCTTGAGACGAAGTCGAAGGGTCCCGCCGGCTGTCGCGGAGGCGTCTCGCCCCGCGTCCAAGTGTTACTTCACCTTCAAGAAGATGATCGCGAGCGTGTACAGCGCCAGGGACTCGATCAGTACCAGGCCAAGAATCAGCGCGAACTGAATGCCAGGACGCGCAGCAGGATTCCGAGCCAACGACTCAGTGGCGGAAGCGACGGCCTTGCCCTGGGCCAAACCGCAGACGGCTGAGGCAATCGCCATCGAGAATCCGGCGGTGATAGCGACCCAGTTGGTTTCGCCGGGTGCGCCGCCCTGCGCGAAGGCAGGCATGGCGAAGCACAGGGCCGAGAGTGTCATGAACAGCTGACTTAGTTTACGCATAGTGTTGCTCCTTGTATGAAATTGCCGCCAGTGGGTGGTTGACGCCATACCGTGCAGGCGCCCTCACGCTGGAAGCCAGTTCTCAGTTCTCAGTTCTCGGTACTCAGCAATCCTGCTGCTGAGTCAACCGAGAGCCGACAACTGGGAGCTGACATCTAATCACTAGCCCACTGATCCCTGATCACTGATCACTAATCACTGATCCCCAGCCACTGCCTCTCAGTGCTCTTCCGCCACAGCTCCCGAAACATAAATGATCGCCAGCAGCATAAAGACATACGCCTGCAGAACTGCGACGATGATGTGCAATCCGCTGAAGACAATTGGAATGCCGATCGGAATCATGGAAAAGAAAACCAAAGTGATCAGATCGCCGGCGAAAATGTTAGCCCACAGACGCACCGTGAGCGAAAGCAGGCGCGCAAAATGGCTGACCAGTTCGATCGGAAGCATCAGGATCGCCATCGGAATACGGGCCCAGATTGGCATCCCTTCCATCGGCGGCCCGAAAAAATGCAGCAGATACTTCGGCCCAGAGTGCTTGAATCCCTGCGTGTGGTAGTACAGAAAAGCGCAGATTGCGCAACCCAGTGGCACCACCGGAACGCCCGTGGGAGACTCGAATCCGGGGATCAGACCGATCAAATTACAGATCAGGATGAACACAAAAATAATGGCGAAGAAAGCGATATACGGTTCCGTGTGATGCCCGATGATCTCCTCGCTCTGGCCCACGACGAATCCTTCCAGAGCTTCGAACGCATGCTGCAACGATCCCGGAGAGTCCACCGAAAGGCGAGATCGCACCATCAGAAAAATCGCCAGCAGAAAGAAGAAAACCAGCACTTCCATCGAAAAGGAATTCGTGATGGGTGCTTGCGGGTATTTTGGCTCAATGTGGATCAACCGCAGGAATGCGGTGGTCGAGCCCGCGAACAGGTGGTTCAGAATCTGTGTAAACCAGAGTTGTTCAGGCATGAGTCAGTTTCTCGATCGTAGTGGCGCCGTCCCGGCGACAGTCGCGAGGGCGTCTCTTTCTTAGCACTCTTTGCGGCCTTTCTTAGCGTACTTTGCGTCTAAAGATTGTCGCAGGTACGTAATCCGCAAGCATACACGAGCAAAAGGATCCAGACCCCTAAACTTCCCGAGTGACCGCCACGTACAACTCGTAGGCGGCTTCGCATGCAATTGCTCCGACGGGCAAAAACAAGCCCGCAAAGAGGCCTCGGAGGCTCGCGGGAAAACTGGTTAATATAGCATACGCTGCCACTCCCAACAATATGTAGCGCAATAAGAAGCGGGCAATGATCCCTTTCCCGGACTGGGCTTTCCCGGTGTTCGTTACCCGGTCTGCCAGCCCGGATACCCCGCTTTTCAGCCAGTGGAAGTTCAGGTAAGCGATCACGCATCCCAGCAGAAATCCAACCGCAGCTCCCCGCCCGAATTCCCACCATGCCGCGATGGTCAGTGCCAGCGCCAGCACGAGCATGGAATTCCGTATGCGCCCGAGCGCTCCGGCATAGAGGTTGTCGCTTGCATCGGCAGGCGGAGTCGGGAGATCAGGATGATCGATAGTCATCGTCCGCTGAAATCGCACTTCGGTTCTGAAAGGGCGGCCCGGTCCAAAGGTCGTTCAAACCCAGCGCTACCTGAGGACGCGTCCGCTATTACGAAGTCGTGCTTCAATCATCTGGGGACCGAAGAAACGCCCGCCCGACCGTGGAAGAGCGGCCCTTCAAGGGCCCGCGACAGAAGCGCTGTAAAGTCTGGGCTTTAGCCCCCGTGCTCCGTTTCTACTTCGTATCGCGAAGGACAGTCCGAATCAACTCAATCATCCCCGCGGCGCTGCCGACGAGCAGACCCACCACGCCGATCCACGACGTATGAAGCCAGCGGTCCAGGGCAGACCCGAGCAGCCATCCCACAACGGTACCGGCGGGAAGCAGAAGAGCCAGTTCGCTGTAGCGGCCCACCTGCACCCAGGCATTTTTCTTGGGATCGGGGTTACGGTCCTCAGGGGAGTTAGGAGGAGGCGCCATCGCTCACATCTTCACTGCGTCAGCTTCGCCATCGCCGGGTGCTGCACAATGCCGATCGCCCAGTTTACCCATTGGATGAAACTGTTCGGCAGCAGTCCGATGTAGAGCGTAGCCAGCCCCGTGAACCCAATCGCCGCCCGCATGCCGATGCTGACGGGCAGGCGCTCCTCGCCCTTCTCCGGTTGCCCCATGAACATGGCGTTCGCAATTTTCAGGTAGTAGTACAGGCCGAAGACGGAGTAGAGCACGGCCAGCGAGGCCAGAACATAGTGACCGGTTTCGATGAGGCTGAGGAAGATGAAGTATTTCCCCCAGAATCCCGCAAGGGGCGGAATGCCCGCCAGCGACAGCATGAACACCAGCATCAGCACCGCTTCCACCGGCGCCCGCGAATACAACCCATTGAGATCGTCGAGCTCATCGCCGATCACGTTGCGATGCCGCAGGGACGCAATTACGCCAAACGCCCCGAGATTCATGAACGTGTAAACCAGCAAATAAATCAGGATGCCTTTGATGCCGTCGATGCTGGTTGCTACGGCAGTGCCGGCGACCAGGCCGAGCAGCATGTATCCCACATGTGCGATCGAAGAGTAGGCGAGCAGTCGCTTCGTATTGGTCTGCGTGAGCGCGGCAAAATTCGCTCCCGTCATGGTGGCGATCGAAACGAAGATCAGAACCGGCAGCCAGATGGAACGCATCGGAGTCAGCCCGCCCAGCAGGATCCGGAACAGCATGGCCCATCCTGCGGCCTTAACCGCGACTGACATGAATCCAGTAATACTGGTAGGCGCCCCTTCGTATGCGTCGGGAGCCCACTGGTGAAACGGAACGGCGGCAATCTTGAAGAGCAACCCCGTGAGCGTGGTCAGCAGGGCGAGGATGGCCACCGGCTTGTACTGCACCAGCCTGGGGTCGTTCATGATGGCTCCGACCCTGTTGTAGATGATTCCCAGGTTCGTGCTGCCACTCAGCCCATAGAACAATGACAGCCCGTAGGCAAATATGCCCGAGGAGAATGCGCCGAGCAGCAGGTATTTCAACGCCGCTTCATTCGAGCGGCGATCGCGCCTCAGGAACCCCACCAGCACGTAGGTCGAAATCGCCATCAACTCCAGACCAATGAAGATGAGGACGACATCCGCCCCGCTGGCCATGCACATCATGCCGACAACCGAAAGCAGCATCAGCGCGTAATACTCGCCGTGGTTCTCATGCTCCACTTCGAGATACCGCGCCGACATGAGGATGGAGATAGCCGTACCCGCGAGGAATAGGTAGAAGAAATAAATTGTCGCACGATCGACATGCATGGTGCCCAGCATGCCGGGTATGCCATGTCCCGGAAGAATGCCGGCGATCTCGATCTGCTGTTGAATCTTGTAAACGCCCCCGGTCGCGAACGCGACGCCCACGAAAGCAGTGACTGGGTTGACCCACTTCATCTCCGCAGGCAGCATCAAGTCGATGAGCAGAATCCCGAGCGCAAACAGCGTAAGCAGAATAATGGGAAGCGCAAGCATGTAGTCCGTCATCGAGATTCCGAGAGGCGGCACTATTGCTTCCCCTTGTTCGATTTCACCGCGTTCGACTTTACGGCGACCCGCAGATCAGACGCCGGTGCCACCGCTGCCGGCGCAACCACCACCGGAGCCGGTTGCGCAGCGGCGTTCACCGTCGATCCGGACTGCTGATAATCAGGGCGCGCCATGGCGATCGTCTGCTTCGCCGGTTGCTCGAGAATCTGGAAAAACGGCTTGGGATAGAGCCCGATCCAGAACGCCATAATGATGAGCGGAACGAATGTCGCGACTTCCCGCGGCGTCAAATCGTGGAGCTTTTCGTTCTTCGGATTCGTCACCGTCCCGAAGAAAACGCGCTGGTACAGCCATAGCAGATACGCCGCCGCCAACACCACGCCGGGCACGGCCCATGCCACCCATCTCCAATTCTCGATGAACGTCCCCCAAAGAATCGTGTATTCGCCGATGAACCCATTCAGCAGCGGCAATCCCATCGACGACAGAAACATAATCATCGTGATCGTGGCGTAGACCGGCATCACGTTCGAAATACCGCCGTATTCAGAGATCTCGCGCGTATGCCGTCGTTCGTAGAGAATGCCGACAATCAGGAAGAGCGCTCCGGTTGAGATGCCATGGTTAATCTGCTGCAGTACCGATCCGGTCAGACCGAGCGGAGTGAGCGCAAAAATTCCCAGCGTGCAGAATCCCAAGTGGCTTACCGACGAATACGCCACCAGCTTCTTCATGTCCTTCTGCATGAGCGAAACGAGCGCCCCATACAGAATCCCGACAATAGACAGGAAAATCATCCACCCGCGCACCGTCATCCCCAGGAGCGTCGCGGGATTCGCCAACACGTTCGGAAAGAAGGGAAGAGAGAAGCGGATGAATCCGTAGGTCCCCATCTTCAGCAAAACGCCCGCCAGGATCACCGAGCCCGCAGTGGGCGCCTCCACGTGCGCGTCAGGCAGCCATGTGTGGAACGGGAACATGGGCACTTTGATCGCAAACGCAAAGAAGAAGCTCAAAAACAGAAGTGTCGCAACGCGCGGCCCGTAGTCGGCATAAATCTGTGGTGCGGTCTTGTAGAGTTCCGGAAGGTAAAACGTGTAGGCCTGCGCCACAGCATGATGATGGAAGTAGAGAAACAGAATCCCCAACAGCATCAGTACCGAGCCGGCGAGTGTGTACAGGAAAAACTTGATTGCCGCGTAGAGCTTGCGCGGGCCGCCCCAAATGCCGATCAGCAGGTACATCGGCACCAGCATCGCTTCCCAGAATACGAAGAAGAGGAAGAAATCGAGCGCCATGAAGACGCCCAGCATGCCCGTCTGCAGCACCAGAAACCAGATGTAGTATTCCTTGACGCGATTCTCGATCGCCGTCCACGACGACAAGATCGAGATCCACCCCAGCAGGGTCGTCAGCATGATCAGCAGGAACGAAATGCCGTCGATGCCGAGCACGTAGCCCGCGCCGATCGAGGGAATCCAGTTGCCCGGCGCGCCCTCGATGAACTTGAAGCCGGCCTCGAAGCGCTTGTCCCAGAACCATGGCACGAGCGGGATCGAAACCAGTAGGCCGGCGAGCGCGAAAATGTTCGCGATCCACCGGACGGCGTCCTTATTCTCCTTCGGCACAAACAGAAGAACGAGCGCGCCCAGCAGCGGCGTGAAGAGGATGATCGAGAGTATGTGGTTATACATGAGCTTCTAGCTTCTAGCTGCTAGCTTCTAGCCACCCTGCTTCAGCTAGAAGCTAGGAGCTAGCAGCTACTAGCTACCATCAGTGATACACGTAATAAAAAATCAGCCCAACCAGCCCCGCCGTCATGACCAGCGCATACCACTGCACCAGGCCGAATTCAAAAAGCCGCGCCGGATAACTCAGCATCCGCGCCAGAATCGCCGGGCCATTCACGCCAATGCCGTCGATGATCCACTTGTCCCACCAGCCGGAAATTCTGGCAGTCAGGCGCGTCATCCACCCCGCGGCATTCACCGCGCCGTCGATCACATTCGTGTCGACCCACGCGGATGCTTCGCCCAGCCCGAGCACTCCCAATCGCACGTCGCCCAACTTGCGGCGCCCCGTGAAGACATAGTCGTAACCTTCGTCCACGTAATACTTGTTGAGCAGAGTCGTATAGACCGGCCGCGCCGAGGCAGCCAGCGGCTCGACGTAACCTTTGTCGGCGTCGCGGTAAAATCGCGAGGCCGCGAACCATCCTGCGAGCGCGGCGGCGACTGAGAGTCCCATCAGTGCGTACTCGATCGGACTGGTGCTCTCTTCTTCCTTTTCTCCGGCGGCAAGCTGTCCAGCTTTGCCCTCTTCGACTAGAACCTGCGCCTCACCACGAGCGAAGACCGGATCGAGAAACTTCGCGAAGCGATCCGATCCGCCGAGACTGTGCGGCCATCCCAGAAATCCCGCAAAGATCGAGCAGAGCGCAAGGACGACCAGCGGCATCGTCATCGATTTGGGCGACTCGTGGATATGGTGCTCCACATCGTGGCTCATCCGAGGCTTGCTGTAGAACGTCAGATAAATCAGCCGGAACATGTAAAACGCCGTCATCAGCGCCGTGATGTAGCCAATGAACCAGAGGATGCGATACGCACCGCCTTCGCTGATCCACGTCTGCCACAGGATTTCGTCTTTCGAGAAGAATCCCGCGAATGGTGGAATGCCCGCAATCGCCAGCGTCGCAATAAACATCGTGCGATAGGTAATTGGGATCTTCTGCGACAACGCGCCCATGTTCCGCATATCCTGCTCGCCGCTCATCGCGTGAATCACCGAGCCTGCGCCAAGGAACAGGAGCGCTTTGAAGAACGCATGCGTGAAAACATGGAAGACGCCGGCCGCAAACGCGCCAACGCCGAGCGCGAGGAACATGTATCCCAGTTGCGAAACGGTTGAGTATGCCAGCACGCGCTTGATGTCGTTCTGCACCAGCCCGATCGACGCCGCAAAGATCGCCGTCAGCGCTCCGATGATGGCAACCGTCTTCATCGATGTCGGCGCCAGCACGAACAGCGCATTCGATCGTGCCACCATGTACACGCCCGCCGTCACCATCGTTGCGGCGTGAATCAGCGCGCTAACCGGAGTCGGGCCCTCCATCGCATCCGGCAGCCAGATATAAAGAGGTAGCTGCGCCGACTTGCCGCACGCTCCCACAAAAAGCAGCAACGTCGCTGCAGTAATGTAGGGATCGCCAATCGCGAATCGCCCGCTATGCGCGGCTGCAATCACATCCGTGTAGCGCAGGGATCCCATGTACCAGGCGATAAAAAACATTCCAAGCAGGAATCCCGCGTCGCCAATTCGATTGACAATGAACGCCTTGTTCGCCGCGTCGCTCGCCGACTTGCGCTGGAAGTAGAAGCCGATCAGCAAATACGAACACAGTCCCACGCCCTCCCACCCGACGAACATCAAGGCGTAATTATTCGCCAATATCAGCGTCAGCATGGAAAACATGAACAGGTTGAGGTACCCGAAAAACCGGTAATACCCACCCTCATGCGCCATGTAGCCGGTGGAATAAATATGGATCAGCATGCCGACGCCGGTCACGAACAGCAGCCAGATGCTGGAGAGCGGATCAAGCAGGAATCCCGCGTCGGCCTGAAAGTTCGCCGACCCGTCGTGCGTCGCGTAAGTCAGGTGCCCGGTGTCGCTGCCGAGCCACGTATAGAGGATCTTCTGAAAGGGCTGGTGATGATTCGCGTCAGCCCACGAGGTGTATTGCAGAACCGCGCCGCAGGCCATGATGAAAGCCAGGACGATCGTACCCACGCAAACCGCGTTCACTGTCGATTTCTGCAGCCGGCGGCCAAAAAAGAACATGATCGCCGCCCCAACAGCAGGCAGTAGCGGGATGATCCAAATGTGATCGAGAAAAAACATGCAAGCTCTCAGCTGTCAGCGGTCAGCTTTCAGCCAAAACATTTCCTTCCGGAGAACTACTCGTTCTCTTTACCTCTCCAAATGCTGACAGCTGAAAGCTGATAGCTGACAGCTTCTTTCCTACCATTTCAACAAATTCACTTCATCCATATTGACCGTCTCCTTATTGCGGAAGAAGGCGATCAGAATTCCCAGCCCGACGGCAGCCTCCGCGGCTGCATCGGTGATGACCAAAATCGCGAATACCTGCCCGTGCAGCGCCATCGGTCCGCCGTGCGGTCCGGACATTCCCTGCCAGTACCGCGAAAACGCAACCAAGTTCAGGTTCACCGCATTCAGGATCAACTCAATCGACATCAACACGATGACCACATTCCGCCGCGTAAGGACGCCAATCACGCCCAGCAAAAACAATGCCGCCCCCAGCACCAGATAGTGCAGCGTCGAGATGTCAAGCAACCCGTGCATAAAAGTTTTTCAGACCGATCACTAATCCCTAATCACTGATCACTGCTTCTAAATCCTTTTCTTCGCCATCACCACCGCCCCAATAATCGCCACCAGCAACAGCAGGGAAGCGATCTCAAACGAGAACATGTACGTCCCCAGATGGCGATCGAACAGCAACGTTGCGACGGACTGCGTATTCTGCGCCTCGCCGTACGCCAACCGGCCCTCAGGAAAAAGTTGCTGTCCCCGCGTCGTGGTCGTGTAGACAGCGATGAACAACCCTCCCAACGCCGCGGCCGCAACAATTCCTACCAGCCACTGCTTGTTGAACTGGCGCTCTTTCATGTTGCGTTCGATCGAGATCAGCATGATCACGAACAGGAACAGCACCATGATGCCGCCGGCATAAAGAATGATTTGCACGCCGGCCACAAACGGGGCATATAGCATCAGGTAGAGCCCGGCCTGCGCCAGCAGCGCCGTAATCAGCGCCAGTGCCGAATGCACCGCATTCTTCCGCGTAATCACCAGCACGCCGCCGATGATCATCGTCGCCGCCAGCAGATAAAAGAAAAACGCGGTTGCAACCGGAGGATTCATGGCTGCACTCCTGTCAATCCCGCCCACAGTTCGGCCCGCATCGCGACGACCGCCGTCAGAATCAGCAGCCCCAAGCCGGCGGGAAGCAGAACCTTCCATCCTACTTTCATGAGTTGATCAAACCGGTATCGCGGGAACGTGCCACGATACCAGATGTAGAGATACATAAATCCGGCAACCTTGGCCGAGAACCAGAAAATATCCTGCACCCGCTCGCGTACCGCAGGCACAAACAAGACCAAGCCAATTAGCCCAAGCACCGCGCCGAATCCTGCCAGCCCTATCGTCTGAATCCGGAACAGCGGGTGCTTCGGCATGCGGGCCGTGTTGTAGAAACAGATCGCTGCGAAGAATAAAAATGTGATTCCAGGAGCGAGCGAGAAAACCAAATCCCAGGTGGTGCCGCTCAACGCATTCGGAAACGGCCGCAGCCATCCGCCTAGCCACAGCGTGACCGCGATCGACGACACCGCAATCATCGCCGAGTATTCCGCCAGAAAAAATAACGACCAGCGAAAGCCGCTGTACTCTGTGTGAAATCCGGCAGTCAGTTCTGATTCCGCTTCCGGCAAGTCAAAGGGCGCGCGATTCGTCTCAGCCACCATCGCGATCGCAAAGATGACGAACCCAATCAGCCCAAGAGGAAAGAACTTGAAGATAAACCACATGCCCTGGGCCTGCTGTTGCTTAACGATCTCAATCATGCTCAGCGAGCCGACCCCTGACGTGTTCAGGCTGGTCATGATGATCACTGACACGACCGTCAGCCCCATTGCCACTTCGTACGACACCATCTGCGCGCTCGAACGCAGTGCACCGATCAGTGGATAGTGCGAATTCGAGGCCCATCCCGCCATCACAATGCCCAGCACGCTGAGCGACGACACGCCGAGCATGAACAGAATTCCGATGTTCATATCGGTGATCGCGTGCGCCGGACCAAACGGGACGACCACGAATACCGTGAACGCCGACAGCACAACCATGAACGGTGCGACCCAGAAAATCGCCTTGTCCGCTTCGGAGGGAATAATGTCTTCTTTCAACAGCAGCTTGATCGCGTCGGCGATCGGCTGCAGCAGCCCGTGCGGCCCCACGCGCATCGGCCCAAGCCGAACCTGCATGTGCGCCAGGATCTTCCGCTCCAGCCAGTTCATCGCGATGACCGCGACCGACAATCCGACGAACACGAGCAGAATGTACACCGTCGCCCAGAAAATATTTCCGTCGGCCCCGGGCGTCACGCCTTGAGTCTTGAGGTAGGACTCGATGTACTGAATCAAATCGTGCATCAGCGATCCCCCCTCATCGATCCACCTCGCCCAGTACGATGTCAAGCGTGCCGATTACTGCAATCACGTCAGCCACCAGCTGCCCGCGGCACATCACATCCAGCGCCTGCAGGTTGACGAACGATGGAGGCCGCACGCGTATGCGATAAGGCTGCGTCGATCCATCACTCACGATGAAGTATCCCAACTCGCCCTTCGGCGCCTCGATCGAGTGGTAGATCTCGCCCACCGGAGGCTTCATCACTTTCGGAACTTTTGCCATGATGGGCCCTTCGGGAATCGCCTCGACGGCCTGCTCAATAATCCGCAGCGACTGCCGCATCTCGACCATGCGCACGAGATACCGATCGTATGTGTCGCCATTCTGCCCCACGTAGGAATTTCGAAATCGAAATTCTTGTAGTTCGCGTACGGCAGCGCCTTGCGGATATCCCACTTCACCCCGCTGGCGCGCAGCACCGGACCGGTCACGCCCAGCGCGATGCAATCTTTGCCAGAAATCACTCCCACGCCCCTTGTCCTCTCCAGCCAAATGCGGTTCGTCGTCAGCAGTTCCTCGTACTCATCGATCTTCGGCCTCACGAACGAGACGAAGTTCCTGACGTCTTGTTCGAAGCCCTCATACGACTCGTATTGCAGCCCGCCAATGCGAAACGCATGCGTGGTGAGCCGCGCACCGCAGTATTTTTCGAAAATCTTAAGAATCTCTTCCCGGTCCCGGAACGTATAAAACAGCGGAGTAATCGCACCAATGTCGAGCGCGTGCGTGCCCAGCCAAAGCTGGTGGCTGGCAATGCGATTCAATTCCGTGAGAATGACGCGAATGTATTGCGCGCGCGGCGGAGCCTCCACGCTCAGAAGTTTTTCGACCGCCTCGCAGTATCCCAGCCCGTTCGAGACCGCGGCCACATAATCCATGCGGTCGACGTACGGATTGAACATCGTGTATGTGCGGTTCTCGGCGATCTTCTCGACGCCCCGGTGCAGGTACCCGATGACGCACTCCAGCCCCATCACCTTCTCGCCATCGAGCCGCAAGATGACACGCAGCACTCCATGCGTCGCCGGATGCTGCGGCCCCATATTAATGACGAGCTCGTTCGCATCCAGAAACGTCTTGTCCTGCGCCTCAATGTGCGTCTCGAGAGATGGCGGCGAGAGTGTGTTCGGATCCGTCATTACTGTTGTCTAATCTCGTTCTCCTTAATCGGGCGTCATCCCGAAGCCTCGCGTTTTCTCCAGCGAGGCGAGGGATCTCGCGTGCAGCGTTCTACGCCTCACTGTCCGCTCTCGATCCCCAAATTAATCTGCACCCACTCGTTATCCTGCTGCAGAATCCCGTAATCCTTGCGCAGCGGATGTCCCTTCCATCCATCTGGCAACAAAATCCGCTTCAAATCCGGATGTCCATCGAACTTAATGCCGAACATGTCAAATACTTCGCGCTCCAGCCAATTCGCCGTCGCCCAGATCGGCACAGAACTCGGCAGGCTCTCTCCATCCGCAATCTGCGTCTTCACCCGAATCCGTTCGTTTCGCGCAAACGAATACAGCACCCAGACCACATCAAACTGTTTCTCGCGCTTGGGATAATGCACCGCAGTAATGTCCACGCAATAGTCGAACTGCTCTTCGTCGCGCAGAACCTGCAGAAGTTCCGGAATCAGCGAACGGTCGACCACCATGTAGTTCTGGCCGAGATGCGTCAGCGGCTCAATGCCCGATCCGTAGCGCTGTTTGAGTTGGGCCACCAGCGGAGAATCCCACGGCGTAGGAACCGGCCCCGCAGGCTTCGGCGGCGCCGGATGTCCGGCGGCGGCCGGCGCTGCGGGTTTGGCGGCCGGTGCAGTCGAGGCGGGAGTAGCGGAAGCAGGTGCACCAGTGGACGGCGCACCGGAGGCGGCGCAGCGGCAGCAGGCTTTGCTGGTGCAGCAGGAGCAGGTTTTTCAGGAGCACTCTTTGTTTCCGATTGAACCGAACCAGCAGGAGTTGCTTTCACTCCGCCCGGAGTAGCGGGCTGATCCGCCGTCGGCTTCGGTTCACCTTCCGGCGGCGGTGACGAGGGAGATTTGGTTTCGTCCGGCATATCTCGCGAAGGCACAAACCTCCGGCCCAGCGTGCGTTGCGAAGAACGATAACTTTTATCAGCTTGAGGAAACGGTGTCAACGACGGAGAGGTCAAGAAATTTTACAGATCAGCGGAACTCTCTCCATTGTCATGCTGAGCAAGTTGTCGCGAGCGCAGCGAACGACAGCGCCGTCGAAGGATCCCTCGCATGATTGCGAAACCGCCAGCCTGGCAAGGCGTTTCGCAGAGGTTGCAGGAGCGCACAGAATATCTTGAATGGCCCGAAAATAGATTAGCCGCGCGCCTGCGCCTGATATTGTTCAATCAAATCCCGGATCCGTTGCGCGTCCGCCTTGCGGTGCCCGTGACTCGTGATGGGATCGGTGCCGCCCGTCGATTCGATCACGATCTCGGACCAGAATACGCCCGTAGAAATGTGCACCGAGGCGACCTTCGAGATCGGAATGCTCTCTTCATTGCTGCCAAACAGCCGCGACTTGGTCCGGATGACACGTTGGGGGCTGATCACCAGCCTTGTCGGAAAAAAGAAATTCCCCTGCGTCCACCGCGACGCCGAAAACGTTTCAGCCGGAGAAGAATCCATCCCTGTGAAGATTAGGAGAAGCCATAGGATTGAGGAATTGGGTAATTTGGTAATTAGGAAATTTGAAAACACAATGCACGAATTACTCAATTACCAAATTATCGCAATCCCCTACACCCATTCCAGCGCGCCCTTACTCCAGACCCAGACGTAGCCCACGATCAGGATCGCCAGGAAGATCACCATCTCCAGCAAGCCAAACAGTCCGAAGGCCTTGAACTTTACGGCCCACGGAAAAAGAAAAATCGTCTCCACGTCGAACACGACAAACAGGATCGCGATGATGTAGTAGCGAACGGTGTAGCGTCCGCGCGCGCTATCGATCGGATCAATGCCGCATTCATACGGCATCAGCTTGGTCTTGCTCGGATTGTCGGGACGCACCAGTTTCGCCGCCAGCAGTGTGACTGGCAGCAGCGCGCCGACAATCGCGATAAAAATGAAAATAGGAACGTAATTTTGCGGCATATCGTGCTCTGACTCCCAATCCGTGAAGCAAGCCATAGTAGCTCCGATGAAGCTGACGGTTCAAGCGACGATCGGGGCACAACCATCGATTCGGTGAAGAATTGCGAAAGCCTGCCCAACTCCCGACCTGGCGTATCGAACACTCCGACTGTCATACTCTTGTGTCCCGACAGGAGGTGTCATTGTGGTTGAACAATCCGGCCGCGGGCTCACCGAACCATCGAAATACGAGCTGCCATCTATCGGTGACGCGCCTGATACGACCCCGAACCGCCCCAGCGATCCCCCAGCCTGGGGTCGAAAAGATCGCAATCACCTGCTCATCTGGGCCGGAATTACCTTCGGTCCTCCTGCGGCCATTGTGCTTGCGTGGCGCTTTTTGTTGGGCCAGGGGGAACCCGCTTTCAGTGTGCGCACTGAACTGCCCATCAAAGCCCTCGCGGCGTTCTGCGTCTTGATCGCGACCTGGATCGTGTCCCGCATGGAGCAACGGCCGCTTGCCGACTACGGGATTCCTCCGCGCCAGGCCTTCGGATGGAGATTTTGGGAAGGTTCGGTCTGGGGCTTCGCGATGCTTTCCGCCATTCTCCTGGTGCTGTGGGTGTCGGGCTACTTTCGAATTGACTCCGTCGCGCTCGCGGGTCCCGCAATCTTTCGCTGGGCGTTTGGTTGGGCCATCACATTTCTTGCTGTCTCGTGGAATGAAGAGTTCGTCTTTCGCGGATATTGGCTCTTCACCATGTCCAGGCGCATGCGCTTCTGGCGGGCCGCGCTGCTTCTGTCCATCGTCTTCGGCGCAGCCCATCTCGGCAATCACGGGGAAAATGTACTCGGCATTTTGCAGGTGATTGCAACCGGCCTACTCTTTTGCTTCATGATTCGACGCACCGGCACCCTCTGGTTCGCCGTCGGATTTCACGCCGCCTGGGACTGGGCGGAAACGTTCTTTTACGGCACGCCCGACAGCGGCCGTTTCGGTGTGGGCCGATTCCTCAATACCTCGGTGCACGGGCCAAATTGGCTCACCGGAGGCTCAGCAGGACCTGAAGGCAGCGTCTTTGCCTTGGTCATTCTGCTCTTTTGCGCGCTGTTGATCCATTTTCGTTTTCCGAAAGCGATCTACCCAGATCGTCCGGCCTAGAGAAGCCACGGTCTAAGCGAATCCATTGCGCGTCAGCGGCAACTCTCTTACCCGCTTGCCCGTTGCCGCGAACACCGCATTGCACAATGCCGGAACCATCGGCGGCACGCCAGGCTCTCCCACTCCCGCGGGCGGAGCCGAGCTTTCTACAATGTGTATGTCGACCTGCCGCGGAGCATCGTTCATACGCGCAACCTGGTAATCGAAGAAGTTCGACTGATCGATCTTCCCATTCGTCGCGGTGATTTCCCCCGTGCGCGCAATGCTCGTTCCAAACACCGCCGCGCCTTCGAACTGCTGTCGAACCATCTCCGGGTTCGCCACAATCCCAGCATCGACAACGGTCGTGACGTGCGGGATGCGCACCGTGCCCTGGTCATCGACTTCCACCTCAACCGAGGTGGCGACATAAGTAAAGAAGCTGCGGTGTACCGCGATGCCCATGCCGCTTCCTTTGCCGAATTTCTTCTTGCCCCAATTGGCTTTCTCCGCGGCCACTTCCGCGACATGGCGCAGTCGTCCAATGTCGTACGGATATTTGTCCTGAACCGACGGCGAACCCTTCGGCCCCGGGTCGACATCACGCGCCGAACCAAGCAACATCATCAGGTAGTCATAAGGATCGCGATTCGCGGCATACGCCAGTTCGTTCGCGAACGACTGCACCGCAAACGCGTGATAAATATTCGCCACCGACCGCAGCCATCCGATGCGAACGTGCGCCGCAGCCTGTCCGTTCTCCGAACGGAAGTTCGGAATATCAAACGGACTCAGGTCCCATCCCAGCGACATCTCTCCCGCGCTGCCGTAGACGTCGTTCAGCGTAAAGGTCGATCCGATCGGGGGAAACACCGACCGCTGCAGCCATGCCTTCGGCTTGCCCGCGTCGTCGAGCGCAGCCTTCAGATACATCGCGGCGACGGAATGGTAGTAGTCGAACTTGATGTCGTCTTCGCGGCTCCAAACAACTTTTACCGGCTTCCCGGTTTGTTTCGAAAGCACTGCCGCTTCAGCCGCGAAGTCCGGTTTCGATTTGCGCCCGAAACCTCCGCCGAGAAACGTCACGTGGCACGTTACATTTTCCTTCTTCAGTCCCAGCGACTTCGCCACTTGTTCCTGAAGACCCTGCGGATCCTGCGTCGGAGCCCAAATCGTCGCCCTGTCGTCTCTCACATCGGCGACGGCCACCGGAGGCTCCATCGACGCATGCGCCAGATGCGGAGCGAAGTATTCCGCCTCAACGATCTTGCCGCCCTTGGCAAACTCCGCGTCGGCATCTCCGACGCTGTGCACCACTTTGCCGGGCTGGCGCGCCGTTTGCTGCAACTCCTTCTTGTATTCGGAGGAGTTGTACGTCGAGTTCGCTCCGTTATCCCACTCGATTTTGAGATTCTTCCGCCCCTTGAAAGCAGCCCATGTATTGTCGGCGATGACAGCGACGCCGCCGAGCGGCTGAAACGCATGCGGAGGCTTGAAGGGATCGATCGGAATCGTCTTTTTCACGCCATTAACTTTGAGCGTGGCCGAGTCGTCGACCGACTTCACTTTTCCTCCGAGCACCGGAGGATGAGCGACCGCCGCGTAGAGCATGCCTTCGACTTGCACGTCCATGCCAAATAGCGGTTTCCCCGAGCAAACATCGGAAACGTCATATCCGGGCGCCGGCTTGCCGATGTACCGCCATTCCTGCGGCGTCTTCAACTTCACGTCTTCTTTCTTCGGCACGGGCAGTTTTGCTGCGAGAGTCGCGAGTTCTCCGTAACCGAGCTTGCGCGACGAATTCCTGTCGCTCACCATGTGCGGAGGATCGGCCACGCACTGCGCCTCTGGAATGCCCCACTGCTGCGCCGCCGCGCGCACCAGCATCAACCGCGCAGTCGCGCCAGCCTCGCGCAGCACATCGAAGAATTCGCGCACCGAATGCGAACCGTCGGTGTCCTGCGAACCGTACGCCGCATCTCCGTCGCCCTGCACCACCTTCACACGGATCCAGTCGGCATCGAGTTCATCCGCCAGGATTCGCGGCAGGCTCGTCCGCACTCCATTCCCCATCTCCGAGCGGTGCGCCACAATGAGCACCGTACCGTCCGTCTGAATCCCGACGAACACTCCGGGATGAAACGCCGCAGTGTCGATACTCGGATTCGCCAGCGAGACGTTCGCGATATCGTCGAGGGATGCCCCATTTCCCGCTGCCTTCGCGAGAAGTGGGGATTTTCCAACGAACAAAATGAACGCGCCAGCCGATAGCGCCCCCTGCAAAAAGTTGCGGCGCGAAACGTTTTCGATCTCTTCGGGTTGCTTCTCCAGGGTGATCATGCCATCTCCTTTGCCGCTTCCTTGATCGCGGCACGGATGCGCTGGTACGTTCCACAGCGGCAGATGTTGCCCGCCATCCCGTCGTCAATGTCGTCGTCGGTAGGCTTCGGTTTAGAAGACAGCAGCGATACGGCCTGCATGATCTGCCCCGGCTGGCAGTACCCGCACTGCGGCACGTTCACCTCTTTCCACGCCTTCTGCACCGCGTGCGGACCATGGTCCGAGATTCCTTCAATCGTCGTGATCTCGTGGCCTCCCACCGTTCCCATCTGCGTTGTGCACGAGCGGATCGCCTTCCCGTTCTGCAGCACCGTGCACGCGCCGCACAGCGCCATGCCGCAACCGAATTTCGTTCCCGTCATTCCGAGGATGTCGCGCAAGTACCACAACAGCGGCATCTCGGGATCGCCGTCAAATGATCGTTCGAGTCCATTTACCTTCAGATGAACCATAGGAGCACTTCCTGGTTGGAGGTTTACAAAATTATCCCGCTATTTTACTGCGGGAAGAAGCAAGATGCATCCGTACTCTGCCCCGATTCGTAGGGACGTTGCTCGCAACGTCACTTCTCCCAATGCGTCGAGCTGAATTGCTGCGGATCAAACACCGCCGGATCAAGCTTCACGTTGGCATGAATGTCGGTGTAGTCCTCGGAGAAAACCTTCTTGTCCTCGACATAAACTTCCACGCCCGCCGCGATCCACGCGCCCGCCAGCGGTTGATATTTAACGAAGCGTATATCCTCGACCTTCGCCGGATCGCCTCGACTCGGTTCAATTTCACGCACAAACAGCAAACTGTCCTTCGCCACCCAGAACTGCCTGGACTTCAAATCGCCTTTCTCCGCGCCCACCACATAAGCAGCGTGCCCGTCCCACGTGTCCTCCCGAAGTTTCGACAAGTCGTAGCCCTCGCCCTTGACCACTTTGCTCGTGGCCTCCGGGCCCTGCGTGTAGACGTCGAATCCGAGCACCAGCAGCATGTTCACCAGCGGACGAGTACTGACGACCTTGTTATCTTTCACGATCGTGATTCCACCATCGGCGAGAACATAACCATTCCCTTTGTCCGGTGCGCCGATATCGATGCGCAACTTTCCCGGCAGCCGCGCTGCTTCATACCAGGTCTCCGAGGTGCTCGTGCCGTCGGGTTTGTAGGTCGTGCTCTTCTGCGTGAACGTCACGGTCTTGTACCACGATGATTTGTAGCGCTCATGCATCGCCCGCAGAACGTCGTCCCCGCTTCGGATGTCTTGCGCCGGTGCGGGCGTGATGGTCAGTAACGTCGAGATCAGAAATAGGAAGCTCACCAGAGTTCGCGGGAAACGGTTCATTGTGCTCATCCTGTCAGCAGTACTATCGATCGCTCGTTAGACGCAGAAAGACAGTAAAGGACAACGCCCAGTCTTGTCTCCAGGTTTTCGAGGCAGGTCGCGGCACTCAGCAGAACTTATCAGGAAAGATGAAGGTGTTCCGCGCCAGGTCCGACTGCAGAGTCGATTCATGATAGTAGCGGTCAAGGATTCCCGGCTTCCACGTGAGCAGATCGGAATTCCGCATCGCGAACTCATTCCAGTTCGCGCCCTCGCACCGAGCCATGCGCTCGCGAATCAAAAAGAAATACGAATACGTCACCGTCTCATGATAGAGCCGCGACTTCCCGCGAGCGGTAGCAAAGCGGTGCAAAGCAACACAGAATTTGTCCAGAGCTTGCAGCGCCGGATACTCCGACAAATACGCAAACGCCAGCCGCACGTGGTCGGCATGATGAAAGCCATCTTCCGGCACCGCGTCCGCCTCGAAACGCTTTATGAATTCGCTGTTCGTCATAGTGGATCGCGGGTGCCCCATGTCTCGCATCTTTTGCGAGACGTGGGGATTTTCGGCTGAGGTCAGAGTCGCTACTTCATCGAAGCGATCGCAAACGCCGCCGCCGCATAGATCACCAGATTCCCCACGTTGTACGCCCCATGCAGCAGATGAATCAGGATCGCAAACACGAACACCGCCAACAGCAGCCACGCCCCGCGAATCGCCGTCTTCGGAATCAGCAGCAGGACGCTTCCCACAATCTCGCCCCATCCCAGCAAAAGCCGGACGAACCCCGGCATGTGCGTCCGGGTAAACTCATGCGCGGCGCTGGGCAGAACGAACAGGATCGCTTCGATCAGAACCACGATCCCCAGGCTCCATCGCAATACCGTCAGAGCACACTTCGCCTGTGAACCGCTCATCGCACGCTCCTATCTTTCTTTGTCGAGCGCACTGCCGCGCGCTCTGCCCCGCGCTTGCGCGGCGCCCTGGACTTGATCTCCTTCAGCCGGTGGCTCGCGCTCGAATCCAAATCGAGTCCGTAGAACTTCTTCAGCTCGCGAATCCGCTCCAGCGACGCCGGGCTGAACGGAGTCTTGCCGTCGAAGGCATGCAGCACAATGCCCTCCAGCACGTCTCCCAGAGTCATGTCGTGGTATTCGGCGAACGCCTTCAGGACTTTCAGGATTCGCTTCTCAATGCGTACCCCGGTCTGCACCCGCTCAATTTCCAGCTTGGGATCATCGGCCATAGGCACCTCAGTGGTACCAATGTACCACGGTACCAATCGCGATGCAACCGTAAGCCGGCTGTCAGCCCTTGGCCGGCCATGCGTACTGCCCGCCGTGCAGGTGCGCCAGGTTTCCGATGTGGCCCGCCCGCGCCGCCGCCACGCCGGTTTCGACCGGAGCGTTCGGCTCCTTGCGCGTCTTGATGCAGTCGAAGAAGTTCTCCATGTGCGTGATCGTCCCATCGCGAAAGCTGCGCGCGCTCAGCACCGGATTCTGCCCTTCATCCACATGCTCGCGATACACGCTGAACCCGCTGCGATTGATCTTCAGCGTCGCTTCGGTCCCGCGAAATTCCAGGCCGCCGTCGTCGATCGACGAATTCATCATCCCTTCATACACCACGTCGAAGCCGGGATAGCGGAACGCCGCCTGAATCGTGTCCGGACAATCCCACTGCTCGAAGATGTACTTGTCGCCCAGCATGTGCGCCATGCGCGGCTGGTCGGACTTCATCGCCCAGTGCACTACGTCGATCCAGTGCGTGAACAGGTCTGTCATCGCGCCGCCGCCAAAGTTCCAGAACCATCGCCAGTGGTCGAACTTCTCGTCGCTAAACTCCTGGTCGGGCGCGGACCCGAGCCAGCGCTTCCAATCGAGCGCCGACTGATCGATCGGCTTCCCCGGCCGGTTCCTGTGATAGTTCTGCCACCAGTACGTCCGCACCTGCACCACGCGGCCCAGGCTGCCCGCCTGAATCATGTCGACCGCATCGTGAAAGTGCGTCCAGCTGCGCTGCTGCATGCCACATTGCAAGATCTGCTTGCTCGACCGCACCGCGCGCGTGAGTGTCGCGCCTTCTTCAATCGTGTGCGTCACCGGCTTCTCGAGATACACGTCCTTCCCCGCCTTCAGCGCGTCAACCGCCATCTGGACGTGCCAATGATCCGGCGACGCGATGATCACCGCGTCAATGTCCTTCTCGAGTACCTCGTGATAATCCAGATGCGTCGTCGCCAGGCCGTTCGATCGTTTCTGGAACGCGTCGCGATGCGGCGCATACACATCGCACACGGCGACCAGGTCGTAATCACCGGCCTTGTCCGCGGCATCGATCAGCCCATCCATGCGATGCCCCGCGCCAATGATTCCGAGGCGAAGCCGGTCGTTCGCTCCAAACGCCCGCGTTGAAGCAAGCGCAGTGAGTCCGCTGGCAATCAGGAAGGTGCGGCGATTCATCGTCATGGGAAGGCCTCCAGTCCGTTTACGCCGATATTAACGCCGAACGATCCTACCAAGTTTCGTCCCGGAAGCAAGACGCCGCCTTCGCCTGCACAACCAATGAAGTGGGTGTCCCGAGAATAGAAGTGGGATGCCCCACGTCTCGCCGCTGTTGCGAGACGTGGGAACCGGACTGCCAGCAGCAAAACGTTCGTTGCCGAGAGTCGAGAAGGGAAGACGATCTCACCCTAAAACGCGTCCGGCGCTCTCGACACCGAAAACTTCTGCCGCAGCTTCACCCACTCGTCGGTCGCGAACAGGCGCGGCCCCACTTCGATCAGCCGCGGCGTCATGTTGAAGACGGCCACACGCGTCCACGGCCGGCCGTCGCGCATGCGCAGGCCTTTCTCGTTGAGGTCGCTGACGATGCTCGAATACGAGAAGTCCTGCACCAGCAGCTCCATCATCAGCATGAGCGTGCGGTTCTCCGTGGGATCGACCTCCAGCCGCTGGCAATCGTCCGAGATGCGCAGGCCATACGGGATGTCCTCGGCGAAGGCGCCTTCGCGTCGGAGCCTCCGACTCGGGCAGCTCGCGCCGCCATTCGATCGACACCATCTTCCACCCCGCCGCCGTCCGCTGCCGGATCATCTCCGGACTGAATGGTCCCGACATAACATCGCGAATCCGTTCAAAGTGCGCCATGGTCAGCCTCCGTGCCTGCGATTCGAGAGGGGAGGAGAGCAATTCTTCTGCCAGGGACTCTGAACGAGGAGGTTCGCTGAAATGGCGTAGGTATTCGCGAAGGTCGGCGGTGTGGCTTTGGGTTCGGGGTCGGCGGCTGTCCGGTCTTGTAAGAAGCTGTTCGTTTCCGGACGCGAGCCAGCCTCAGACCCCTGCCTGGAGTCATCCCGAGCGAAGCCGCCTTTCAGGCGTAGCGAGGGATCTCGGGCGCAACGAATCAGCCCTTCCATGGAAGCCAGCGCCCAAGTGGTATGACCACACATTTTTTTTTGCTGTTGCAGGTAAAATACTGATTCGGTTGACGTTAGGCGAAGGGGATACCCCTTGACCCCGGCAAAATCTTGAGGCGCAAGGACTTAGAGGTAAAATCTTCTGGAATAAGGAGTTAGCGGCGGGGATTTCGGGGTTGCCGGGCCTCGTCGCGGACTGGGGGATGGCGCGCACGACTCCATTGTGAACTTTCTGTATTCAGGGTCAAGGTTGTTCGTCACATCGGAGGCTGTGGAAAAAAGGGGGCGGCGCGTCTTCGGAGCGGTTTCCACGAATGTGCAGATTGTTTGCGCGCGAGATCCGACGCTAGGCTGAAAAGCGCCTTTGCTCGGGATGAGCCTAGCTGGGGCGGCTGACTTTTGCACATTTCGAACCTTCCCGCACGTTAAATCCTCCCCCCATCCCGGAGAGAACCAATCCTAGTCAGTTTTCCTAGCTCGTCCACACTGGACTTGGCTAATTCCACAGCTTTTCCACAGACGTTTGCCAAGTCCCCTCTTGTCAGTTGTCCCCTCTCTGGTAGACTTGGCGCAGTGGAGGCACGAAAATGAGGGACATACGCCAAGATCTGAGGGAACGCAGAGACTCCGTCAGGACCAAGAGGGCCGCAATGCTGGCTGCGGTCGAGAGGCTTGCCATCCAAGAGCAGACACTCGACAAGTTGATCGAAGAGGAAGATGCGATGTGGGAGAAGATTAGCCCGCCCCTATTTGAGGGAACCGACAAGCAGTCAGGCTCGGTGCTGTCCCAAGTTCTCCTGGACACGCTGAAGTCGAAGTCGGGAACGGCGTCTCTTGAAGAACTAAAAGAAGCTGCGGTGCTGCGCGGCATACCGTTCGGCGATAAACAGCCTGGGAGGGTTATCCATTTCGCCATGCTTGGGATGGCACAGCACCACTTGGTTGACAGAAAGGACGACGGAAGGTGGTTTCTGGTCGAAGAAGCCGTCAACTGACCGAAAAACAAAACCGAGTAAAGGGTAAACGTTCGAAGGCGCTCCCTCTACTCGGTTTCTCGGAAGCAACCGCTTTTTGTTGATCCGGTTTGCAATACCGGAAGGCGATTGCTTTTCAGCGGAGAGGTGGCAGAGCGGTCGAATGCAACGGTCCGCAAAACCGTAGATGGGTGTAGGCCCATCCGAGGGTTCGAATCCCTCCCTCTTCGCCAAACTTTTTGAAAGAACAAACTCTATGATACAGGGCGCTTATTCTTGCGTGGCTTGTTCCAATAGGGACTTTTGCACTTTGGACACACTCGCGGTTCACCCTGTGTGCTTTTTCGTGGCTCCCATTCATGGAAGCAACGGTTACATCTATAACCTTTTTTCTTGAGTGTAACAATCCCCATGCTCGTAATATACTGGCAAAGAATATATTATCAAGTATTTCCTTCTCAAGTATATGCTTAGTTAGTAATATAGTGCTCAGATGGTGATTGTGGATCTGGGCTACCCGTCGGGGAGCGCCGCAGAAGAAGAGATTGGGCCGACTGCAGGCCGGAGAGGCCGGTGCGGTTGGCTACCCGGCGGACGAATGCGTCCGCTGCTCCACGGTCCGTCATTGCCCCTCAAAGCTGCTCTGACCGGATTGTTTATAATCTCCCTTCCTCGTATCTGCACTCGCACTCACATAAAAGGACTCCATTGCCACTCGACGACGACATTTACGAACTCCGGCGCGAAAAGCTGAAGAAGATTGAGGCGCTTGGGCAGGCTACGTATCGCAGCAAGTACGAATTCACGCTCACGGCGGAACAGATTCTCGCGCAGTATTCGGCGAAGACCGGCGAAGAACTCGAACAGTCGCGCGTCAACGTGCGCGTTGCCGGACGCATCATGGCGATCCGCCTCATGGGCAAGGCCGGCTTTGCCCACCTGCAGCAGGACGGCAAGCGCCTGCAGATTTACGTCAAGAAAGACGCCGTCGGCGACGCGGGATTCGAGTTGTACAAACTGCTCGACCTCGGCGACCACATCGGGGTCAGCGGATACCTGTTTCGCACCCGCACCGGCGAACTCACCGTGCACGTCGAAGAGATCACGTTTCTCAGCAAAGACCTGCTGCCTCTGCCCGAGAAGTGGCACGGGCTCACCGACGTTGAGCTGCGCTACCGGCAGCGCTATGTCGATCTGGTGATGAATCCCGAGGTGCGCGAAGTTTTTCTGAAGCGGACGAAGATGGTGCAGTCGATGCGCCGCACCATGGATGCGCACGGCTTCATCGAGGTCGAGACGCCGATGATGCAGCCGATCGCGGGCGGCGCGGTGGCGCGTCCGTTTGTGACGCATCACAACACGCTCGACATGGATCTTTACCTGCGCATCGCGCCGGAACTTTATTTGAAGCGGCTCGTCGTCGGCGGACTCGATCGCGTGTACGAGATCAATCGCAACTTCCGCAACGAAGGCCTGGGATGGCGGTGGAATCCCGAGTTCACCATGCTCGAGGCGTATCAGGCCTACACCGACTACCAGGGCATCATGAACCTGACGCAGGAAGTCATCACCGAAGCGGCGAAGGCCGTGAACGGCGGAACGAAATCGAAGTGGACGATGAAGGATCGCGAGGGCGGTCTCCTCGATCTCCAAATGGCTAAGAGCGGACTAGCAAGCGGCGAGCTAGCAAGACTCAATGCTGAGGCGGACGAGAAAGAAGCCGTTCAGATCGACTGGGCCAACTGGCAGCGCATGACTATGCGCGAGGCGATCATTCGCTATTGGCCCGAAGAGGCCGGAACGGCACCCCTCATGTCAGACTTCGCATTTGCACCTTCGTTTCAGTCGCGACTCCGCGAGGGTAAAGATTCCCTGCAACTGCATAGAGACTGGACGGACGAGCAGGAGATCAAGACTCGTAGGCGGGTCCTGACGGTAACATTTAATCAAATTGCCGACGATGTCGAGAAGGGCGGCACGCTCGGGAAGTCCATCGCGCATCTATTCGAGTTACTGGCCGAACCGCATCTCATTCAGCCGACGATCATTTACGAATTCCCGACGGCGATCTCTCCGCTATCGAAGCAGAAGCCGGATGAGCCCGACTGGACGGAACGTTTCGAGATTTACGCTGGGAAAATGGAGATCGCCAACGGCTTCAGCGAACTCAACGATCCGGAAGACCAGCGGCGTCGCTTTGAGGCGCAGTTGAAGGAACGCGAGCGCGGCGACGACGAGGCGCACCAGATGGATGAGGATTACATCCGCGCGCTGTCGTACGGAATGCCTCCAGCAGGCGGCGTCGGAATCGGGATCGATCGCGTGTGCATGCTGTTGACCGACTCGCACACCATCCGCGACGTCATCCTCTTTCCTCTGCTTCGTCCGGCGAAGGGCATCACCACAGAGGACACAGGGGACACACAGGGGGCGTGAGACTCGGCCTCAGGGGCTAAAGCCCTGGTCGATTTTGGGTTCATTTACGCGGCCCTCGAAGGGCCGCTCTTCCACAGTGCTCCATAAATTTCGCGCGGCAGTACCTTCCGGCTATTAACCTTGGGGTACCTAACGATGCACTATTAGTGGTGCATGCCGATTTCTATACTTTCCCTATAGTTTGGGCTCTGAAGTGGCAGCGCTACCGTAGCGTCCATGAAACGTCTGGACACTGGGTCGGTGGCGCTTTGCCGTCTTCGCCCCGACCCTTCGTGTCGCCCGAGTGCCTCTGCCCCGCAGTGCAATCAGAAGATATAGATCGAGTCGAACTGCAGGCGAGTGAGCCACGGCTCGGTCGTGCCCAGCGGGCGTCCGACGAGCGCCGTGAATCCTAACTGCACGTTCGAATCGAACTGGTAGAAGGACGTGAAGCGGTGCTGCGTGACGTTCGTCCCCTGACGAATGTCGCTGTAGTTGAAGTTGCCGAGCACGGCTTCGCGCTCGATGTACATGTGGGCGTATCCGAATTGCAGGTCGCCTTTCTTCTGCAAGCGCCCGACAGTCGTTTCAGCCCAATATCCGCGGCGATAGTGCGAGTTGCAGGGAGAGTTGACCGTCTGCTTGTAGGTCGCGGTCGCGGTATTCGCAGGCGCCGCCGTGATGTTGGGAAGGTTGCCGCAAGCCGCGGTGTTCTGAACGTAGTCGCCGATGAATGAAATCGGAATGCGGGCGTGTCCGGTATCGACGTCGAGGCGTGCGATGTTGTCGAAGAGACCGAACTTCGAGGCGAACTGCGCGCTGGTGATGGAAGTGACTCCGGTTGGATAGGTCGTTCCATCGACGGTGACGATGGTGGTTGCGGTCGTCGTGTAGGTGGAGTCCTGCACCGGGTTGCCGGAGGTTAGACGGCAGAACGCCCGAGAGCGGAGTCTGCGGATTCTTGCTGCTGGCGCGGGCCAGAGCGAGAGCTATAGCGTCAGATCCGCGGAAGTCGTAGTAGCCCGAGTAGGCGTTCAGGGTGACTCTGGGGCCGAGGCTCCAACCGGTCTGAATTTGGCCGCCATACGTGATGGCCTGCGTGATTCTCTGGTCGGTAGATGAAGTGCCGGCCATCTCGGCGAAAGGCAATTCGAATCCGACAAACGCGATCCGCTTCAGGACTGGACTTGCCACGTTGAAGGCCAGGGTTTGCGCGGCGCCTTCGGGGTTCAAATCTTTATCCCAGGTGAGTTCGGTGTTGTACCAGGGATAACGGAACTTGCCTCCGACGAGCGTGAGAGGCTTGAACGCCTTGGGTGTGAACTGAATGAACGCCTGATCGAGAGCAATCGTCTTGCGAGTGTAAAAGCCGGTGAGGGTCTGGTTGGTCGACGTTGGGTCGTTGATGTCACCGCTCGCGAGAGTGATGCCAGCCTGGAATTGGTCGCCGAGATTGGCGAAGGCATTGAAGCGAGCGCGAACGCGGCCACGGACGCGGTCCAGCGATTCGTTCGAAGGTCCGCCGAAGAACGGTTCGCCGCGAAGACGAATGTCTCCGCTGAAGGAGACGGGGCCGAGGCCCTTGATCTGTCTCTCCAGGTTGCGGATGCGTTCGTCGGAACTTCCTGCCTGGAACGTCTGGGCAACTTGCGTGCCTTGTGCGGGCGTGGAATTTGCTTGAGCGCCCGGCTTCGCCGGCTGGCTCGAGGTTGCGGGACTAGGGGCTGGGGCCGCGGCTTCAGTTGTGGATTCCGTGGGCGGGCTGGGCTGATCTTTCGTGTTGGCTTTGTCGGCCGTATCGGTGGTGCCGGCTTTGTCGCCCTGATCTCGGCTGCGCAGTTGTGCCTGCAACGCCTCGATCTGCTTCTGCTGCGCGGCGAGCGCGTCGCGCAAGACCTGAATGTCGGCCATGGTGGCCGCAGGCGGGGCAGGGGCAGCGGGGGTCGCCGTTGTGGTTGTCGTGGTCGCCGTGGTCGCGTGCTTTGGAGGCGCGTTCGACGCGGTTTCGGTTTGCGCCAAAACGACAGCGGACAGGGCCGCCACGATGAGGCTTGCGAAAAGGAAGCTCTTGGTTACATTCATGGGAGTCATCTTCTCTTCTCTTTCTCTTTCTCTTTCAGCTCTCTCTTTCAACCCGTTCGGTCCCTCTTGGACGAAATCTTTGGTCCTGGTTCGGCGCGTTCGATGCAGTGGCCGAGGGCTCGCGAGCTCGATATATTAGTATCATAATCATAGTAATAGACATTGCGACAACCTCCGCCTGCGTTTCCCCCAGATACCATTGATTACGCGGAAGACTGGAAATCCTGTTTCCGCGAACGGCTACGAGGCGGGCGTCAACCCCCACTTGTTTTGAAGGCGACGCTCGATTCCTCTAAATACGATCCCATCCACCACGAATCCGATGGCAATGATCAAAACCATGACGGCGATGACGGCGCTCATGTCGTTCAAGTCGCGGCCCATCATCAAGACCTGGCCGAGCCCAAGGCTCAGATAAAGCATCTCGGCGGTGATGAGTGAGCGCCAGGCGAAGGCCCATCCCTGCTTCAGACCGGTGACGATGAAGGGGAGGCTGGCCGGCAGCAGCACATACCAGAACAGCTTGAACCCTTTCGCGCCGAGGTTGCGCCCGGCCATGCCGAAGATCTTGGGCATCTGCTTGCGGCCATCTTCCATGGCGAGCGTGACCGATAGCAGGGAACCCATGACGACGACGAAGAGGATGGCGTTCTGATTGAGCCCGAACCACAGCAGCGCGAGAGGCCACCAGCAGATGCTGGGCAGGCTCTGCAGGCTGACGAGCAATCCGCCCATGGTTTCTTCGAGGAATTTGTTGCTGGCCACGCCCAGGCCGAGAATCATTCCCAACACGACGGAGATGGCGTAACCGATCAGGACACGCTCCATACTGACGCGAATCGCGATCAGGTAAGTGTGGTCCTGAAATCCAGCGTAAAGGGACTGGGCAACGCCCCATGGGGTTGGGAAGAGATAGGGCGGCCAGATCTTTAGCTTGGCAAGGAGCACCCAGAGGCCGAAGAGCGCGCCATAGAAGATGATGTAACGGGCGGCGCGTTTCATGATCGGACTCCCGCTTCGACTTCGGGGTCGACGTGAGGTTTCACGCCTTCGCTGTATTCCGCTTCCAGAGAGCGGTTAATCTCGTCGCGCAGTTCAGCGAGAATCGCACCGGCGGCGCGCGCGACGGCAGGGTCTTCGAGATGACGAGGCCGCTGCAACTCGACAGGGAATTCGCTCTTCACGCGACCGGGACGGAAGGTCAAGAGAACCACACGGTCGCCGAGGCGAATGGCTTCGCGAACGTTGTGCGTGACGAAGATGATGGTGCGTCCGGTCTCGCTCCAGATGCGCTCGAGTTCGTCATGGAGCAGGTCGCGAGTCTGAGCGTCGAGCGCGGCGAAAGGCTCGTCCATGAGTAGGACGTCGGGCTCGGTGGCCAGAGCGCGGGCGATGGCGACGCGTTGCCGCATGCCGCCGGAAAGCTGATGGATGTAGCTGTCCTTGAATTTCGCGAGATGCACGAGGCGCAGGTAGTAGCTGGTTTTTTCTTCGCGCTCGGCTTTGGCGATGCCTTTCATCTTCATGCCGAATTCGACGTTCTGGCCGACCGTGAGCCACGGGAAGAGGCCATGCTCCTGGAAGATCATGATGCGGTCGGTGCCCGGACCTTCGACGGGCTGGCCATCGACAAGGATCTGTCCTGAGGTCTGACGATGCAGGCCGGCGATCAGAAGCAAGAGTGTGGACTTGCCGCAACCGGAAGGGCCAACGATGCAGACGAACTCCCCGGTTCTTACTTGGAGGTTGATGTGGTCGAGAGCAAGCAACCGCTCTCCGCTCTGCGTGTTGTAACTCAGGCAGATTTCGCTGAGGCCGACTTTGGAAATTGCGGGAGAAACGGTGGAGAGCGGGCGCGCGACCGACAGGGGAGAGGCTTTGCCTCGGGCGGGACGAACCGGCAGGCGAGGATCCACGGGAATCGGAAACTGGGTGGGGAAATCTTGCGCGTTGGTGCTCACTGGATCGCCTTTCGTCCTTTTTCCGCCATGACTTGGTTAAGGAGCGAGAGATCGTAGAGATGGGAGAGGTCGGGCATCTCGCGACCGAGGAATCCGTCGTCGAAGGCCTGCTTCGCGGCAGTGGTCAGGGCGTCGTGGAGCGGGTCGTAGGTGACCTGCATGCGAGAGAACGCTTCATCGAGAACGATCGGGGGGAGGGCCTTGCCAGTCTCGGTCTGAATCTGCTGATTGAGAAGCTTCTTGGCATCGGTCTGGTGGGCATTAATCCAGTCGGTAAGGTCGATGTTGGCGGCAATCCACTTCTTGACGAGATCGGGATGAGCCTTCAGAAACTTGGTGTTGACGACCAATAGCGTGATGACGAATTGCCCGTTGGGCCAAAGCGAACGCTCGTCGACGAAGAGGCGGCCGTTGCCCTCGTGAATAAGGCGCGTGGCCCAGGGTTCGGGAGACCATGCGGCGTCGAGTTCCTTTTTGAGGAACAGGGTCAACTGGTCGGGATTGGCCATGGGGATGATCCGCACGTCGCCGCCTTTGTCATTGGTCTTCAGTCCATGATTCTTGAGCCAGTTGCGCAGGGCGACGTCTTGCGTGTTGCCGAATTGCGGAGAGGCGACGCGCTTGCCGTGAAAATCCTCAGGCTTGTTGATCCCGGCATCGTTGCGAACGATGAGCGAGGCGCCGCCGCTGGCCGCGCCGGAGACGACGCGAAGGGCTTCTCCATTGGAGCGAACGTAGCCGTTGATCGCAGGATTGGGACCGACGTAAGTCATGTCGATCGCGCCGGCGAAGAGCGCTTCGATTGCCGAAGGGCCGGCGTTGAAACTGGTCCACTGCACCTTCACGTTCGGTCCCATGGCTTTGTCGAACCATCCGTTGGCCTTGCCGACCATGGCTTGCGCGTGAGTGACGTTGGGGAAGGCGCCGACGCGAATGGTGGTCTGAGCATGGGCGGAGGCCAGGAACGCCAGCGATAACGCGAAAATCCCTAGAGCTTTATTCACCCTTGTGGCCTCCGGCAACCATCGGGAGGACGGTGGCTGATTCTTTTTTCTGATTCTTGGAGCGCTTGGTGGACTTGCCGGTGCGCGGAGCAGGAGTATTGACCAAGTCCGCCAGCGTGGTGTTGTCGAGGATGCGCGCGGCGGCGTCGCGAACGTCGAGGAAGACCTGGTAAAGGGTGCGATGCGGTAGGTCGCGGTCGATGAGTTCGCGCAACTGCTCGGCGTCGCCGAAAGGGGCGAGCGGGCCGTCGATGAGGCGGATGATGTCGCTGAGATGGATCTCGGCAGGGTCGCGGCGCAACTGGTATCCGCCTTTGGCTCCGCGGACGCTTTCGACCATGCGGGCGTTCTTGAGCTCGAGGAGAATCAGTTCGAGGAACTTTTCAGGCAGCACCTCTTCGTAGGCGATGTCGCGGATCTTGATGGCGCCCTGATGGTGATGGCGGGCCAGCATCATCATGGCCTGGAGAGCATAGAGACCTTTTTGGGAGATCTTCATCGGCGGATTATTCCATAAACTCCATTGAAATAATAGACATTATTGACGTGCGTGACAATGCAAGTCAACTTCCAATTTTTACGCGTCCGCAAAGTCGGTCAAGTCTTTCCCGTTGAAGAAGTTACATTTGCGCAGCGATGACGTGGGCAGATGCGGTGTGCATTCGGTTGCAGTTTAGTTGCTGGGAACGGTACCTCGGTGGCGGTGGAAAACTTCGCCGGATTGCAGGTTCTTGCATAGTTTTCGAGGGGGGAGGAGGTCAAAGCTTGGACGCAAAGGACGCAAAGGACGCTAAGGATGCGCAAAGGTCGCGAAGAAGAACAGGAAACAAGATAAGGAAGAACTACAACAACGGAGGATCCAACAACGGAGGATTGGCGTCACGCCGCGATGCGGAGGATCAGTACGGTGACGTTGTCGGGGCCGCCGCGCTCCAGCGCCATTTGCACCAGAGCGGCGCAGGCTTTTGCGGGAGTATTGGATCGAACTACGCTGGCGAGGTACTGCTCGGCGACTAGGCTCCACAGACCGTCGGTACAGAGCAGCAGGGAATCGCCTTCTTCCAACATAACAGGATGGTCCGGCCTGTCGGGGATGATGTCTCTCCCGGAGCCGAGAGCGGCGGTGAGGATGTGGCGCTGAGGATGCGACTCGGCGTCTTCGGAGCGAACGATGCCGCTCTCGACGAGGCGGCCAACGTAGGAATGATCGCGGGTGAGCCGGGTGACAGAGTCTCGTTGTACGCGGTAGAGGCGGCTATCCCCGACGTGCGCGAAGGAAAGTTCACGACCCACGAGTGCCATGGCGGTGCAGGTGGTTCCCATGCCGTGAAACTGGGGATGCTCCTCGGCGTAGCGGTGAATGTTGGCGTGAGCGGAAGCGAAAGCTCCGAGCAAAGTTTCCTGCGGGTCGGCGGCGAAGGCGCTGTCGTAAATGTGGCGAACGGTTTCGACGGCGAGGCGGCTGGCTTCCTGTCCACCTTCGTATCCACCCATGCCGTCGGCAATGACGGCGAGGCGGCCCTTGCGGCGGAACTCCTCGTCGGTGTCGGGCTCCCAGTAGAGATAGGAGTCCTCGTTGTTGGCACGCTGGCGGCCCACGTCGGTCAGGCAAGCCATCTCGATTCCGGGTTTTGTGTTGCTACAGTCAACGGCCATAGCAGAGACGCGCGTGCTGGCGTTCATCGGGGGGTGTAGTGCGATCGAAGAGGCGTGTGGGCCCCGGTCATTATATGGTACGCGAGGACTGAATCCTCTCGTTTCCTTTTTTGGGGCCCCTCCACCTTCGAATCAGAATTCGGTAGCCTATCACTTTCCAGGGCAATTTGAACATCGGGTTCTTTTGTGTTCGGAAAAAGAGAAAAGCCGCGACGAGCAGCGGCTCTTCGTTCTACTCTCTGCCTTCTACCTTGCGAGTTGGGACTGGGAGATGATGGCAGGTTACTTGGCCGAGTGCTTGTCGGTTGCGATGCGCTTGCTCATGCGATTGGATTCGCGATTGAGCTGGCGCTGGTCCTGCTTGGTGAGGTGGCTGTTGTCCTTGGCCATGTCCTTCTTTTCGTTGTTCTGCAGGCGCTGCTCGCCGTGTTCGAGACGGGCCGTCTGTCCGGGAGTCACCTGTCCGTTCTTCACGCCGTTGGCGATGCGGTCCTGCTGCTTGGTTTCGCGCCGATTGACTTGGTTGACGCGCGGATGGCCGGGATCGACCTGGCCAGCGCCGGCGCCAGAAGTGGTTTGCGTTTGGGCAGCGGCCGATCCAACCACCATCAGACCACCCACTGCCAGGGCTAAGAGCGACTGCGTGATTTTGTTGGTCATGGGAGATTGAACACACGGGTAAGAGTTTAGTTGTGGGCGGCGGAAGCGCGTGGGGATGAAGGGAATGGGGCGGTAATCGTGGGAGGTTACCGATGTCACGGGCGTGAGAGCGGATAGCGTCCTTCGAAATTACGACACTGGCGAGTACTTGCGGATTTGGCAGCGCGGCTGAGGACGGGTTACCATTCTCAGCCGCTTCTCAGGGCTATCGAGGGAGTTTCATGACAAGGTTTGGACGGGCTCGTGTGTTTGGTGGAATCGATTTGGTCTTGGTGGGGACGCTATTTCTTGGGTCGTGGGTTGGGAGAGCCAGTGCACAGGCGAGTCCTGCCGAGTCACTGCCCAGCGAGACTCCGGCGAAGTTGGTGCCCGCGACCGACAGTTTTGACTACGTCAAGCGCGACGTGATGATTCCGATGCGGGATGGCGTGAAGCTGCACACGGTGATCGTGATTCCCAGGGGCGCGAAGAATGCGCCGATCCTGCTGACGCGGACTCCTTACAGCGCGAGCGCCCAGGTGAGTCACGCGGCGAGTTCGCACCTGGGGCCGATTCTGAACGGCTACGACAATGCGGTGGATGTGATTGTCGAAGGCGGATACATCCGCGTGGTGCAGGATGTGCGCGGCAAGTACGGGTCGGAAGGAGATTATGTGATGACGCGTCCGCTGCACGGGCCGCTGAATCCGACGGCGGTCGATCACTCAACTGACACCTACGACACGATTGACTGGCTGGTGAAGAATGTTCCGGAGAGCAACGGGAAGGTGGGGATTCTCGGAATTTCGTACGACGGGTTTCTGCCGCTGATGGCGTTGGTGAATCCGCATCCGGCGCTGAAGGTGGCGGTGCCAATGAATCCCATGGTCGATGGCTGGATGGGCGATGACTGGTTTCATAACGGCGCGTTTCGCGAACAGAACATGCCGTACATCTACGAACAGGAGGCGACACGCGACAACAGCGCTTCGTGGTGGACCGATCACTTCGACGACTACGACGTATATATGGAGGCGGGATCGGCGGGGGAATTGGGGCGGCGGCACGGGCTGGAGCAGGTTGGGTTCTGGCGGAAGCTGTTGGAGCATCCGAGCTATGACGCGTGGTGGCAGGAGCAGGCGATGGATAAGATTCTCGCCGCGCAGCCGTTGAAAGTTCCGACGATGCTGGTCGACAGTTTGTGGGATCAGGAAGATATTTACGGCGCGCCGGCGGTGTACAAGGCAATCAAGCCGAAGGACACGCACAACGACATGGTGTTTTTAGTGGTGGGGCCGTGGCACCACGGGCAGGAGATTGGCGACGGCAGCACGTTGGGCGCGTTGAGGTTCAATAGCGATACGGGGCTGTATTTTCGGGAGAAAATTCTGCGGCCATTTCTGGATCACTACTTGAAGGACGATGCGCCTGCTTCAGATGTGGCGCCAGTGACGGCGTTTGAGACTGGGACGAATGCGTGGCGGCGGCTGCGGTCGTGGCCGGCGGGATGTACCGAGGGATGCGGAATTTATCCGAAGCATCTTTATTTGAAAGCGGGGCTGAAGCTGGGATTTGATGCTCCGGGGAAGGGCGATGCGGCGTTCGACGAATACGTTTCGGATCCGGCGAAGCCCGTGCCTTACCGCGCGCGTCCCAGCCAGCCGGTGGGATACAGCGGGCGGCTGACGTGGCCGGAGTGGCTGGTGGATGATCAGCGGGAGGCCTCGGGGCGGCCGGATGTCCTGGCGTTCACCTCGGATGTTTTGAAAGAGCCGGTGAAAATCAGCGGGCAGCCCGTGGTTAATCTGGTGGCGTCGACAAGCGGGACAGATTCCGACTGGGTGGTGAAGGTGATCGATGTGTATCCGGATGAGGTGGCGGAGCAGGAAGAGATGGGCGGATATCAGCTGATGATTTCGGCGGATATTTTCCGCGGGCGTTATCGCGAGAGCCTGGAGAAGCCGGAGGCGATTACTCCGGACAAGCCGCTGACTTATCGGTGGACTTTGCCGACGGCCAACCATGTGTTTCTGCCGGGACATCGGATCATGGTGCAGATTCAGTCGAGTTGGTTTCCGCTGTACGACCGGAATCCGCAGACGTTTGTGCCGAATATTTTCTGGGCCAAGCCGGGGGATTATAAGAAGGCGACGCAGCGTGTGTTTCATTCACCGGATGAGGCGAGTTTTATCGAGATGCCGGTGGTGGAGTCGCGGTAGGAGAGGGCGGTGCGCGGCACGGTGTTTCGCTGACATGGGCACCGGTGGTGCAAGCAGGAAGCAGGTTCCTCTCGGGCTGCGCCCGTTCGGAATGACAGAATATTTTGGATGACGAGAAAGTTTGGCGATGCCGGCGGGATGCGGGCACTACGAATTTGGTCGTTCCTATGAGAATCACATTGCAAATTGTCGCTGGCCTGTTGTTGCTCACCGCTCCCTTGCTTGGCCAGATAAAACGGCTTTGGGTGCTGGGTGCGGCGGGCGAGATGGTGGAGTACGATCCGGCGACATTTGCGGTGAAGGGAACGGTGAAGGTTCCGGCCGAGGCGGCGCAGTCGCCGCAGAATATTTCGGTGAACCGGATGGGGCAGATTCTTTTTTCGCCGGCCGTGTCGCTGCCTCTGTCGGCAGACGATGCGGAGGAGCCGCAGAAAGTCTGGTTCTGGAATGGTCACGCCGCGAGTGCGATCGACCTGGGGCTGAAGCGTGAACTCGGAGCAACGGGATCGAATCAGGTAATCACGGAAGAGGCTTCGACGGCGTATCTTTCGGCGGATGGCGCACATTTATTCTGGTTTGCCAATCAGGCGCGACGGCTGACGCGGGAAGATTTGGATCTTTCGACGACTACAACGTGGGAGGCTTGGCGGACCGACTCAAGCGGCGCGGGACGCGAGGATCTCACTTCGATGAAGTTGCCGGAGTGCCGCTGCACCACGGGAAGTTGCGAGGAGACTTGTCCGTATGGCGTGGTGTGGGCGCCTGACGATGGAGTGGACAAGTTTTTTCTGATGACACAGTTTGTGTCGGGCAAGACCGGTCCGGCGTACAAGGCGAGCAGCTTGTATCAGGAGGATGGAGGGAAGTGGAGGAGCACGCCGCTGGATGAGCCTCTGCATCGCGTGCTGGACGCGGCGGCCGGCGGGAACATGATTGTCGACGCGATTCCCGACACTGGATGCTGCGGCTGGGTGAATCAGAGTAACGATCAGACGCTGGTATTTGTTTCTGGAAAATCGCGCACCGTGTTCGATGAGCAGGCGACTTACAAAAATCCTGATTACGACGTGAGTTTTTTTACTTCGAACGCGCGGCTGTCGCCGGAGCTTGGTTTTGTGGCCGTGACGATTACGGCGACGGCTCAGGCGAATCAGGCGATTCAGTTGTCGGACCAGGGACAGGCGAATCCGGAGGAGTCGAAGCAGATTCGCAAGGCGTTGGCGGACTTGCCGGCAGTGGAAGTGAAGAAGATGGAGGATACGCCGCGGCGAGTGTCGTTTCTGCCGCATGCCACGCTGGTGGGATGGATCAGCGAGAAAGAAGTCCTGATCGTGGAGGGACATCTGCTCGTGGGATATAACGTGGAGACGGGGGCGCGGAGGAAGTCGAGTGTACGGGTGGAGGATGCGGGGAGGGTGTTTTTGCGGTGACAGCCTCGAAGGGTCAGGACTTAGTCTGCGCGGATTCGGCGGGATCCCGCTCGGCCTGCCCCTCCGAAGGCGCGCGGAAGAGAAGCTCGTAAAGGAGAATCGGCAGCGCGACTAGGAATACGGGCATCAAAACCAGCGACAGTCTGATGGCGATTCCCACTGCCAACAGGGCCAGAATCACTGCGAAGAACAAGACGAATAGAGCCCCGATCCATTTAGTAACAGGCGTCATCTGGGATCCCAAGCCCCGGTTTGTGTCGGAGCGGCAATACAACCATAATAATCATAGTTCCACTCGCCAGGGTGGGCAAAGATTCTTAGTGAGAGCGGAGCCCAGCGGCTAAAGCCTGGGTTGATTTTTTGGAATCATTTTCGCGGCCCTTGAAGGGCCGCTCTTCCACGCTGTACTACTCCTCGGTTTTCTAAAGATGCCTTCTCGCCGAGTCAGTCTGTAGCGCGGACTCTCTTCCGCTGCCCCGCCCGATAGATCATCCAGCCGAGGAGGTTTGCTCCCAGCACTACGAATGCGATTTTCATCGCATAGATCGATACGCTCGCGACTGGGATCACCGGCAAGACAGACAACGACACGAATAAGAGCGTCATCAGGAATCCGGAGGCGGCGCCGATCCGGAGCCAAAGGCCCGGGCGTAGTCCCTTGTCTTTTGCTGAGAAAAGTGGGATCGCAAATTTGGCGAGATAGGCGAAGCCGTAGAAAGTCCACGCCCAGATTTGCAGCAGGACGAAGGACTCCTGGTTGCCGGCGCCGATGAGCACGCCCATGCTGGCCACGAGTGCGACTGCTCCCATAAACAGCGTGGAGTTCACGGGAGTGCGGTACTTCGGGTGTAAGCGGGTGAACCATGAGGGGATCAGGTGATCCCATCCGGCGACGAGGGGCAGCCGGGTGTTCGCAGAAAAATAAATCGTATAGGAGCAAAGATAGTTCATCAGCAATAGAAGGATGACGATGGACACGAATGGACCGGCGAGACCGAAGATAGCGAGTCCGCGGTTGAGGGCTTGAGGGATGGGGCCAATGACATCCACCGCGTCGGGAGAGACGAACGCGAGAATCCCGCTGGTGCCGAGAATGTAGAGCAGTGCGATGAGCGGCGCGGTGAAGAGGATGGAGCGCGCGAGGTTGCGGCCGGGGTCGCGGGACTCTCCGGCAAAGACGGCGACGTACTCGAAGCCGGTGAGTGCTCCGAAGGTCATTTTGCTGAAGACGCTGAGGCTGAACAGCGTCATGGCAGGCAAAACCAGTGGCAGCGGATGATAGGCGGCCATGCGTCCGCGCCACACGTAGAGGAACGGCAGCACGATCACGACCGCAATCACGAGCACGGTTACGATGCCTCCGGTGTTGCTGACCCACTTGCCCACGCTCAGGCCGAGAAGCGCAACTAGCATCATGACTGCGATCAGAGCGACGGATGTGGCGACGAGAATGGCTTGGTTCGAGGCAATCCAGGCGGCTTTGGGGAATGCGTAGGAGATGTAGGTGGTCGTGACCAGCGCGACCTGGGAGACTTGTGCGGTGGTGTTGAGCCACATGTTCCAGGCGACGAGGAATCCGATGCGATCGCTGAAGGCGAGCCTGGCCCATTCATACAGGCCGCCTTCGAGCGGCATGAGGCGATTCAGGTGAGCGACGACCAGCGCGTGCGGGATGAAGAAGAGAAGAATGGCCAGCAGCCAGAGAACGACGTGGGCCGAGCCCGCTTTTACGGCGGTCCCGTAGAATTCGGGGACGATGACGATCAAGATCTGCGCAAGGATCAGATCGCGGATGCCGAGTTCGCGGCGAAGATCGGCGCTGTGAGCCCGGACTGCGGCTTCGGCGGAGTGGAGAGACGAGTTGTCTGTGGTGGACAAGTTGATGGCTGGAGAATACTAAAGTCAAAATCCCCACTTCTCGCAAAGGACGCGAGAAATGGGGCATCCCAGAGTTACGGCTGCCCACACTTGTTTCACTTCTTCTCCGGCGCTGCGGCCGGCTTGAGCAGCAGGTCCTGATAGTCGAAACTGAAATCGGCCAGGGGAGAGACGGCGGCCATTCTTGCGCTGTCGACGGTGCCGTCGGGATTCAGGGCGAACGTAATGAAGGCGTCTTCGATGGTGCGGGTGCGCCAGTGCGCCTTGAAGGTGTCGTACTGCCAGTGCTGGAGATCGCCGATCATCGTGGGCGTGTGATCGAAGGTGACCACGAGACCGCCGTTCTCGTTGTTCATGCGGATCGTGATCGGCCCATACCACGCGTCGTTGTACGTCCCGGCATATTTTTCGAGAGGAAGCGAGGGCTTGGAGCCGGCGGCGCGGGCGCCTTCGGCCATCTTCATAGTTTCGTTGGCGTCGGCTTCCTCTTTATCACTCACGGCCTTGTAAGCGGCGATCCAATCGGTGGGCGGAAGATGGAAATAGTGATCAAGCACATGGTAGAGGATGGAATCGAAGGCGCCGTCTTCTTCTGCATTGGTGAGGACGACGACACCAAGATTTTCCTCGGGGACAAGCATGACCCGCGAGACGAATCCGCCGACTCCGCCGGTGTGGCCGACAAGTTTGCGGCCGTGGTAGTCGCGGAGTCCCCAGCCGAGAGCGTAGTCGGCGAAGTTGGTTTTCAGCGCGGCGAGAGGCGGAGGAGGGTCGTTGATAGGAAGAATGGTTTGCGGCGTCCACATCTCTTTGGAGCGCTGCTCGCTGAAGAGGCGACCGTCGCGGCCGGTGAACTTGCCGCGGTTGAGTTGAAGCTGTACCCACTTCGCCATATCGGCTGCGCTGTGGAATTGATTGCGCCGGCAGGCCCGGCATTATCGAGCACTCCGAAGGGAATGACCTGCAGCTTGCCATCGACGCGCGAATGCGGGAACGCATAGTCATCGCCAGGTTTGAAATCGGAGTTCGTGACGTTGGAGTGAGTCATGCCGAGCGGCGCGAAGATGCGCTGGCGAATGTAATCGTCCCAGGAAGTGCCGGTGACGGCGGGGATGATTTGTCCGGCAGTCATGTAGAGCAGGTTGTCGTAGGCGTAATGGCTGCGGAAGCTGGACTGCGGCTTCATGAAACGCAGCTTGTAGATGACGTCTGCGCGGGTGTAGGTGGAGTGCGGCCAGAAGAGCAGGTCGCCTTCGCCGAGTCCCATGCCGCTGCGATGGGTGAGCAGATCGCGAATGGTCATCTCGTGCGAGACGTAAGGGTCATACATGACGAAGCCGGGAAGGCGCTGGTAGACGGGATCGTCCCACGAGAGCTTTCCTTCATCGATAAGCGTGGCTAGGGCTGCGGTGGTGAAGGCCTTGGTATTGGAGCCGATGGCGAACATGGTGAATTCGTCGACCGGAGTTGGATCGCCGAGTTTGCGCACGCCGTATCCCTTGGCGACGACGATCTTGCCATCTTTAACAATGGCGACGGCCATGCCGGGCACGTCGAAAGTCTTCATCGAAGCAGCGACGTAGGAGTCCAGGTCGGGAGGAGGCGCGGTCGAAGTCGATTGGGCTGACGCGAAAGTCGCGGCGGCAAGCGCGGCAAAGGCGAGCGCAAAGCGTCGCGGGGACGTTTTAGGCATGAATCTCTCCGGATGGTGGTGGCGATTGAGAATTACGACGCGGAGATTAGAACACAGAACCGGTGGATTCTCCGAGCGGAAGGAGAACCCATCGGCGGGAAGCAGCTTGCGAGCAGACTGGCAAGGGGAGAGGGCATTTCAGTTCATGCGGTCCGACATCACGGCAGTGATGTAGTCGAGCAGGTGATCGGTGTCTAGGTCACAATCGATCAGAGCCACGATTTGAGCGGGCGTGAAGCCGGTTCGGGCTGAAGCCTGTTCCAGCATTTGCGTTACGCTACGAAGTGGAACCATGTCGTATTCAAAAATCATGCCAATGCTCCTCGGTTTCCTTGCGGCGGTGAAGTGGGATGGGAGAAATGGGGCAGTGCAGCGACTCCGGGAAGCCCCCCCGGGAACCCGGAATTGGGGCCGCACTGCCCCTTCCTGCTTCGTTTCACGAAGCAAGCTTGGGCGCGGCGCAACCGGAGACGCTAGCAGCGAATGGAACGGAGCAAAATGGGCCGGAAGTTAGGATGCGGGCTAATTACCAGCGGACCGGGACGGCTCAAAGTCCGGGGAGTTTCGTCAGCGAATGTTATTTGAAAAATGGCGGCGACGATGACGACGACGGGAGCCGCAGTGGCTTGAGCGTGAAGCGCTGCCGGTGCCGTGTTGCCTTGAAAGGCGGTGTCGGGTAGGTCGACATCGGGCAGCACAACGATCAGCAGCATGAGGAAGATCACGCAGCCGAGGATCAGCAGAGTCGATGTTCGTACATTCCAACTACCCACACTATCCTTTTTGCCAGAGGCGGAGGCACATGTCAATGCCTCCGTTGGGCCATTGCGCGAAGTCCGCGATTTATTGTTCCTCGATCGATTATTTTTGTTCGTGCGAGGTAACCGGTTACCGAGGACGAGGTGGCGGTTAAGTGCAAGAAAATGCATACTTATGTCGCTCGATCGCGTGGTTGCATCGTCGCTTTCGGGAATGAAGGCCGTCGTACAAAGAGTGTAAGCTGCAGACAAATGCCGCAAGCGGTGCGTGGAGCGGCAATTCAGGGGATTGAACGTCTTTGTATCTCAAGCCGAAAACGCTGGACGAGGCGGTTTTGCTGCTGTCCTCTCAGGGCGGGCAGATTCTGGCCGGTGGGACGGATTTCTATCCGGCGCTGGGCGAGCGGCTGCCGCAGGGGCGCGTCGTTGACATTACTGCGCTGCGGCGAGATTCGCGGGATTTCGATCGAAGCGGAATGGACTCGAATCGGCGGACTGACGACGTGGAGCGAAGTGATTCGAACTCCGCTGCCGCGATGTTTTGATGCGCTCAAGGAGGCGGCGAGGGAAGTCGGGTCGGTGCAGATTCAGAATCGCGGCACGGTGGCTGGGAATTTGTGTAATGCCTCTCCGGCGGCGGATGGGGTTCCGCCGTTGCTCGCTCTCGATGCGGAGGTGGAACTAGCGTCGGCGGCGGGAAGGCGGCGGCTGCCGCTGGCGGAGTTCGTCGTGGGGAATCGGAAGACGTTGCGGCGGACGGATGAGATCCTGGCGGCGGTGTGGGTGCCGAGGAGACTGGAGAATGCGGCGTCGGCGTTTCTGAAGCTGGGGGCGCGGCGGTATCTGGTGATTTCGATTTCCATGGTGGCGGCGGTTTTGCAGGATGACGCGGCGGGACGCGTGAGTGAAGCGCGTGTTGCGGTGGGATCGTGCTCGGCAAAGGCGCAGCGGTTAGTTTCGTTGGAGCAGGATCTCGTGGGAGCGCGGATGGCGGCCGGGATCGGGGGCGCAGTGACGGGGAAACATCTTTCATCACTTTCGCCGATTGATGATGCGCGCGCGACGGCGGAATATCGGCGGGACGCGTCATTAACGTTGGTGCGGCGCACGCTTGAAGCCTGCGTGAGGAGCCTCTGATATGGGCACGACTGAGAAGGTGCCGGCGCGGGTGGCTGAGTTGATTTCGTTCTCGGTGAACGGACGCCACGTTGAGGTAGAAGTTTCGGGTGCGCGGCGCTTGTCGCGCGTGTTGCGGGACGACCTGGGTTTGACTGGAACGAAAGTGGGGTGCGATGCAGGGGACTGTGGGGCCTGCACGGTGTTGCTCGACGGCGACCCGGTCTGCGCATGTCTGGTGGCTGCGGGGCAGGTGGCGGGATGTGAAGTTACGACGGTGGAAGGGCTGGCGGAGCGCTCGCCGGTGCTGGGCCGGCTACAACAATCTTTTCTCTCTCATGGCGCCGCCCAGTGCGGAGCGTGCACACCGGGGATGCTGGTCGCGGCGACGGCGCTGTTGGAAATGAATGCGGCTCCTGGCGAGAACGAAGTCATGGACGCGATTGGCGGCGTGCTCTGCCGGTGCACGGGATATCGCAAGATTATTCGAGCGATTGTCGAGGCGGTTGGTCCGGCGGACTTGGAGGCGTCGCCGGCGGCGGGTGCCGCTGTAGGGGTGCGGCTTGTGCGGTTGGATGGTCAGAAAAAAGTCGACGGCTCGGAAGTCTTCGGAGCGGATGAGACTCCTGCGAATGCGCTGGGCGTGCGGGTGATTCGTTGTCCGTACCATCGGGCTCGATTTCAGTTTGGGGATGTCGATCGGTTCGTTGAAAGTCATACCGGAGTGAAGCTCGCTCTGACGGCGAAGGATGTGCCGGGAATCGATTGCTATGGTGTGATTCCGAAATATGCGGATCAGCCGGTGTTTGCGCACCGCGAAGCACGCTATCGAGGCGAGGCGGTTGCGGCGGTGGTGGGCGACCCAGACTCGCTGGAGTCGCTCGACTTGAAAGAGTTTCCGGTGTGCTGGGAAGAGTTGCCGCCTCTGAGAACGATTGATGACGCGTTGGCCAGCGATGCGCCGCGTATTCACGGGCATCGCGAGGACAACGTACTGGTGCGCGGACGCGTGGTTTGCGGAGATGTCGAGGCGGCGCTGCGGGCTTCAGAGTTCGTTGCCGAGGATGAGTACGAGACCGGATTCGTAGAGCACGCTTACATTGAGCCGGAGGCGGGATTCGCGCGACGCGTCGGCGATGGGATCGAGATTCAGGCGTGCACGCAGTCTCCTTATATGGATCGTGCGGACATCGCCAAACTTCTGGGTATCGCGCCGGAGAAAGTGCGGATTATTCCGACGGCGGTTGGCGGGGGATTCGGATCGAAGCTTGATCTCTCGGTGCAACCGTTCGTCGCGCTGGCGGCGTGGAAGTTGGGCCAGCCAGTGCGCATGGTGTATTCGCGGAACGAGTCGATCGTGTCGACCACGAAGCGGCATCCGGCGAGGATGCGAGTGCGGGCGGGAGTTACGCGTGGAGGAAAACTCACAGCGGTCGATTTTGCGGCGGATTTCAATACGGGCGCGTATTCGTCGTGGGGGCCGACCGTAGCATTTCGCGTGCCGGTACACGCGTCGGGACCATATCGAGTCCCACACTACCGCGCATTGACGCGCGCGGTGCATACGAACTCGGTCCCAGCGGGGGCGTTTCGCGGATTCGGCGTACCGCAGGCGGCGATTGCGCAGGAGCAGTTGTATGACGATCTCGCCGACAAGGTCGGGATCGATCGGCTGGAGTTTCGGATTCTGAATGCGCTCGGCAATGACACCCCGACCGTGACGGGACAGGTTCTCGGCGAGGGCGTGGGCATTCGCGCATGCTTTGAGGCGTTGCGGGCGCGGTGGCTGATCGGACGAGCGGAGGCTGTGAAATTCAATGCGGGATCGAAAGGTCCGCTGCGACGCGGAGTTGGTGTGGCGGGAATGTGGTATGGCTGCGGGAATACGTCGCTGCCGAATCCGTCGACGGTGCGCATTGGATTGAAGCGCGATGGCCGTATCGCACTGCATCAGGGTGCGGTCGACATTGGACAGGGATCGAACACGATCGTCACGCAGATTTGCGCGGACGCTGTGGGAGCGCCGATTGCGAAGTTCGACCTGGTCTCGGGTGACACTGCGATCACGCCGGATTGCGGGAAGACTTCAGCTTCGCGGCAGACGCTGGTGACCGGCAAAGCCGCGTACATGGCGGGGATCAAGCTTCGCGGCGAGATATTGAAACTGGCGGGCGCGTGCGATTGCGCGGGGATTGAATTTGGGGACGGCTGCGTGACGGTGTCCGAAGATGGAAAGCGCAAGAGTTGTGCTCTTGCTGAATTGCCGCTCGACGTGCACGGATACGTGATCACTTGCGAGGCAACATTTGATCCGCCGACGAGTCCCCTGGACGAAAACGGGCAGGGGAAGCCGTATGCAGTTTATGGATTTGGCGCGCACATGGCGGAGGTTGAAGTCGACGTGGAACTCGGCACAGTGCGCGTGCTGAAAGTGACGGCGGCGCACGATGTGGGACGCGCCATCAATCCCACGTTGATCGAGGGGCAGATCGAGGGCGGCGTTGCGCAAGGTCTTGGGATGGCGTTGATGGAGGAATTTTTTCCTGGCAAGGGCGAGAATCTGCATGACTATCTGATTCCGTCGGCTGGGGACGTGCCTCCGGTGGAATCGATTCTGATTGAAGATCCGGCGTCGGTCGGGCCGTTTGGAGCGAAGGGGATTGGAGAGCAGGCGGTGATTCCTACAGCGCCCGCGATTCTGAACGCGATTCATGACGCGATAGGCGTGCGCATCCCCAAGATTCCGGCGACTCCAGACCGTGTGCGTGCAGCGATTCTTGCGAAGAGCGTCGTTGCGAATGGCATTGACGCGAAGTTGAACGGAGGCGCGCGTGGCTGACGATGCGATTCGCTGCGACGCGTGTCCGGTGCTGTGCTATATCAAGCCGGGGCGCACGGGATCGTGCGATCGGTACGGCAATCATGAAGGCAAGTTGGTGAGGCTCGATCCGCATGTGGTGCTCGATCGCGCGGTGGAACGGGGTGGGGCGGTCGTTCCGTTTCTGGAGCGCGAGCACGACTGGGACGGCACCCTCATCAGCCATGGCGAAACCTTTGTCACCGCGATTGGCGCGGGAACGACGTATCCGGATTACAAGCCGGCGCCGTTCATCATTTCGTCGCAGGTCGAGGGCGTCGACATGGTCACGGTGGTCACCGAGGGAATTTTCAGCTACTGCGGCGTGAAGGCGAAGATTGACACTGATCGATATTTGGGTCCCGAGTGCAGTACGGTGCGCGCGAACGGGGAAGCGGTCGGGCATGTGACGACCAGCGAATATGGATCGCAAATGTTGTCGCTGGGTGGCGTGCGGCATTTGACTGGAGGCAGCCGGCACGAGGGCGATGCGACCTGCGACGCGCTGCTGAAGTTATGCAACGGCGGGGCGGTCGAATTGAAGATCGACGATGGCGCTGAGGTCGTGGTGCAGGCGGGGCGTCCGCCGATTGTCGATGGCTCGCAGGAAGAACGGATGCGCGTGGGCTGCGGCTCGGCGACGATTGGCATGTTCGCTAAACAATGGTTCGGCAAAGTGGACGAGGTTGTCGTGGTCGACGACCACATCACTGGAGTGTTGTCGGAGCATCAGGCCGGGAAGTTGCTTGGCGTGCAGGAGACGGGTATCAAGCTGAAGGGCCGGCGATCGACGCCCGGTCGATATTTTCAGGTGGCCGAGCCGGGGACATCATGGGGTGGAACCAACATCGACGATCCGCTGACGATTCTGGGGAAGTTCAACGCGAAGAAAGCCTGGGCCGGACTGCGCCTATTGATGGTGAGCACGACCGGTGAACACTACGCATATTTTGAGTTGGATGAAGATCTCAAGCCGCGGGAAAGGGAATTGCACGTCGAGCTGCGTGCAGTCGGTGGCGCGCATCAAGGAAAATTGCGAGCCCGCGCTGTGTACCGTGATGTTCATGGGCGGCGCTGGGGGATCACTGCGTGCTGGGGTGACGGAGAATCCGGTGAAACTTACGCATTCGGTCGGCGACGCGCTGACACGGGTGACTTGCGGCGGTGCGCCGGTTTACGTGTGGCCCGGCGGCGGGATTACATTTATGGTGGACGTGACGCGCATGCCGCGGAACGCGTTTGGATATGTGCCGACGCCGGCGCTGGTGGCTCCGATTGAATTTACGTTGAAGCTCGCAGATTATGGGGCGCTGGGAGGATATGTGGAGAACGTTCGTCCGTTGAGTTCGATCGTTTCCGGTATTTCCGGTAAAGACGGGCGGAAGCGAGTGACGGCGCGGGCGGATAATCCGTGGCCGCTGGAGTCGAGCGCATCGAGTGGCCAGATATCGAGTTTCAAGAAAAAGAAGAAATGAATCCGCGCGCGCAAATTCGACTGTTGCCTGATGGGAAGCGGCTGCACCTTCACGATGGGCCGATTGATTTGATCTTGGAAGCGTTCGGTACAGCGCGTGAGGTTGAGGAGGCGTATCGAGCTGCGTGCAGGAGGTTTTTGACGGTGCTCGACGAGTTGTGCTGCGAGCTTTCGTATTTGCGGACGGCTTGCTCGCCCGAGGCCGAGTGGCCGCGTGGCGCGGTTGCGCGCAGGATGGTCGCTGCCGTAATACCTTATGCGGCGCAGCATTTCATTACGCCCATGGCTGCCGTGGCGGGCGCCGTCGCCGAAGAAATTCTTGCTGCGATGGTTGCGTCTGCTGAGCCGTCGCGCGCTTACGTGAATGACGGCGGAGACATTGCGATTCACTTGGCTCCGGGAGGGAAGTTTGTGGTGGGGATGGTCGAGCGTCCAGATCGTCCCTCGCTGTTGGGCACGACTACGCTTTGTTCTGCGGATCCGGTGCGCGGGATTGCGACCAGCGGATGGCGCGGGCGCAGTTTTTCTCTGGGGATTGCGGATGCAGTCACAGTGCTGGCGGATCGAGCGGCGGCGGCTGACGCGGCCGCAACGATCATCGCCAATGCGGTGGACTTGCCGGGACATCCTGCGATCGCTCGAGTTCCGGCGCGCGAACTCGCCCCTGACAGCGACCTCGAAGATCGGCTAGTAACGCAAGCGGTCGGAGAGTTGAATGCGGACGAAATTGATGGCGCGCTGTCTGCGGGCGTACGAACTGCGGACTTGCTGCTTCGCATCGGATTGATTCGCTCGGCGGCGCTGAGCTTGCAGCAGGAGACGCGCGTGGTTGGAGCGTTCGGCGAGTCGCGCACGATTGCGACTCCTTCGTCTGAAAGGGGCTTGGTGCATGCCTGAGGTCGTGGTTCGAAAGAAGATGACGTGCGTCGAGGATATTTTTCACGAGGGTGGGCCGGTGGTCGCGATTCCGTTGCGGAGAGCGGCGGCGCTAGCGGTCATTCGAAATCCGTTTGCGGGGAAGTACGTCGCCGAGATCGAAGGATTCATGGACGATCTGAAGCCTCTCGGATTGGAGATGGCGCGCGCTCTGGTCGCTGCTCTTGGCGGAGACGCGAAAGCCGTTGAGGGGTACGGCAAGGGCGCGATTGTGGGATCGGCGGGAGAGTTAGAGCACGGTGCGCTCTGGCATGTGCCCGGCGGATATGCGATGCGCGAGGTGCTGGGCGGGGCGAAAGCGATTGTGGCGTCGACGAAAAAAGTAGGCGGGCCGGGAACGCGGCTGGATGTTCCGATCACGCATATCAACGCGTCGTACGTGCGAAGTCACTTCGATGCGATGGAAGTGGGCGTCAACGACGCACCACGCGCGGACGAGATTCTGCTGGCTCTGGTGATGACGACTGGCGCGCGGGTGCATTCTCGGGTTGGGGGATTGAAGGCTTCCGAGATCAAGGGATTGGACGGGCTCCGGTAACGCTCTCACCACAGGGGGCACGGGGGAACACGGGGAAAAGCATGAAAGCAAAGATTCGGAAGATTGCGACGTTCGTTGAGGAGACTTGGCGCGAGATGGATCGGGAGATTTCTCCGCCTTCGCGGCGGGCGGCGGCTGTGGCCGTGATTGAGAATCCGTGCGCCGGGAAGTATGTTGAGGATCTTTCGGAGTTGATGGCGATTGGTGAGGAACTCGGCGAATTGCTGACGACGCGCGCAGTCGCGGCATTGGGAATCGAGGGACCGTCGGCGGAGAGTTACGGCAAGGCGGCGGCCGTGGGCGAGAATGGCGAGCTTGAGCATGCGGCGGCGATTCTGCATCCGAAGCTGGGGACGCCGGTGCGGCGTGTGCTGGGCAAAGGCGCGGCGCTGATTCCGTCGTCGAAGAAGCGAGGCGGACTCGGCGTGGTGCTCGACATTCCACTCGGGCACAAAGACGCAGCGTTTGTGCGAAGCCATTTCGATGGGATGGAAGTGCGGTTGAACGACGCGCCGCGCGCGAACGAAATCATGGTGGCGATCGCGGTGACCGATAGCGGGCGTCCGCTGGCGCGCGTGGGCGGGCTGACGAAGGATCAGATCAAAGGGGAAGACGGGTTGCGGTAGGACGAACTTTGATTCTCATGGCTAGAGCGCGGAGGGCGAGACGCCCTCCACCACAGCCGGCGAGACGTCGGCGCTAGGGTTCTACGTCCGGCGCTACATCTTTACGCTGGCGCTACGGGTCTAATGAGCGTCCGGGGCGCGCATCAGAAAAGAAATGTCGCCGACTTTGTAGAGGACTTTCCCGGGAGAATCCGGCGTCGGCTTTATCTTTCCCGCGCGCACTTCATCGAAGGCCGCTACGAGTCGCGGCAAAACCGTTGGCGATGCTACAGGAATGTTGTGCGCTCCGAGGACCAGTTTGATCTGCGGCGCGAGCGCCGCGAGCCGGCGGATCGAAGCGGCGTACGCGTCGAGATCGGTTTCGGGGCGGAACAGCCAGATCGGCGCCGGATAGTATGTGTCGCCGGTGAAGAGCAGGCCGTTGGCGTGATCGATGAGCGAGATCGCGTCGGGCGTGTGGCCTGGAGTTGCGATGACTTCGATCGTGCGGCCTCCGAGATCGAATTTGTCGCCATCGTGCATATAGGCCGTGATCTTCCATGGTTTCGTGGCGTAGGCCTTGGGGTCGAATCCTTTCGGCAGCGTCCCACAAATCTGGTCTGGAGTGATTTCGGCTTGCGCATCTTCGCGTGAGCCTTGCGCATTTTTGCGCGTGAAATCCGTGTCCATTTCATAGATGGTGTCGAATTGCCAATTGCCGCCGACGTGGTCGTCGTGCGTGTGAGAGTTCAGAACGATGACCGGCAGTTTCGTCAGCTCGGAGATGACCTTTTTTATGTCGCTGATGCCCATGCCGGTGTCGAATTCCAGAGCGCGCTTCTTGCCGACGATGAGATAGCCGATGGTTTCTTCCGCTTGATGCGGTTCATAGATGGCGAAGACGTTGGGCGCGGGTTCGTAGACTTCGAACCAGGGATCGGTGACGGGAATGCGTTTCAGCGTTTTGTATTCGGGGCGTGGAAGGGAGCGGCACCAGTTGGGAGTTGAGACCTGCGCGGAAAGAGCGGGAGATAAAAGAAGAGCGCAAGCGAGAAAACTCGTCGCCAGGCGAGCTTTTAGTATCAGGGGGCTTGGCTTCGCCTTCTTTTGGACGGCCGAGGCGGCCGTCGCCACGTGATTCTTTTTCAAGATGTCTTTCATGGCTTCACCACTTCTGGCACGCGAGTGGCCGGCGGGGTGTTGCGGCTGCGCTGGATGCTCACTACGCCGTCGGTGATCACCATGCCGACGCCAGGCAAGTCTCCTTTTTGAATGCTGTCTAGCAGATTGTTCCCGGCGGATTGCTGCGCGGTATCGAGGAAAACGAAACTGGCTTCGCGTCCGGCAGCGATCAGGCCGCAATTCAGACTGCGCATTTTCGCGGTATTGCCGGTGGCGAGGCAGATCGCGATTTCTGCGGGAATTTCTCCGAGCGACGACAACATCGAAATCATGCGGAGAATGCCGAGTGGCTGAACGCCTGAGCCTGCGGGCGAATCGGTGCCGAGTATTACGCGATGAAGTTGCTTCAGCTCTTTCGCGGTTCGCAGAGCCAGCAATCCTGCGCGCTCGTTTCCGTTGTGAACAATTTCCAGCGCGCGCGGTGAACGCTCGCACAACGCGACAATTTGATCGTCAGGCAGGGCGGTGTGGCCTCCGTTGACGTGTCCGATGACGTCGGCGTCGGTCTCGAGAACCATATCTTTATCGATGAGACTCGATCCGGGGATCGACGGCCCGCCGGTGTGAATCGTGCTCTGGATGCCGTATTTGCGGGCCCATGCAACCATGCGGCGTCCGGTCGTGCCGTCTTTCACACTGCCGAGACCGACTTCGCCGAGAAACTTCACGCCCGCGGCGGAGAGTTCTTTGAAGTCATCTTCGACCATGCCTTGTTCGAGGACGGGCGCACCTGCGTATACCTTGACGCCTCCGGGACGAAAGGCGTGGAAGGCGCGCTGCGCGAAGATCGCCATCGCTTTCAGTCCGACGATGTCTTTCGGGCGTCCGGGGGTGTGAACTTCTCCGGCGGAAATCATCGTCGTGACGCCGCCGTGCAGGCAGCCATCGATCCAGCCGAACTGGTTCTGGCGGGGCGTCCAATCTCCGCAGACGGGGTGGACGTGGCTGTCGATCAATCCCGGGGCGAGCGCGGTGCCTTTTGCGTCGATCGTGGTCGTGGCGCCCGTGGTGTCTATGTCGTTTTCTTTGCCGACAACGTGGATTGTGCTATCGACGGCGACGACCGTATCGGCGTCGAGGATGGGATGGCCGAGATCTCCGCTGAGAAGGAGTCCGATATTGCGGATGACGAGTTTGGTCGAGGCTGCGGATTTTGGGGCGTCTTGGGTCATGAAGTCGATTCCCGAAAACCGGGAGCCTGCAAATCATACCCGACGATTCCCCCGGCTGCGAGATTTGCGCCCGAGATTTGTCACCCCGCAAGAAGCGGTGTTACGCTCTGGCTCATCTATAAAGTAAGGAGAGTCATGGTTTCTCGCGACTTTATTTTCTGGGAAGTCGATGTGCAGAGGGATTTCATGTTGCCGGGCGGACATCTGTATGTGCCGGGCGCGGAGAAGTTGGTCCCCAACATCCGAAGGCTCACTGATGCGGCGCGGCAAGGTCAGGTGTTCCTCGTTTCTCATGGAGATTTTCATGCGCCGAATGATCCGGAGTTCAAGATTTTTCCTCCGCACTGTGTGAAGGGAACGACCGGCGCGGAGCTGCTCCCTGAAGCGCTGACAGAAAAAGTCGTTCGCGTTCCGAACGATCCCGACGCGAAGCTGCCGGAAGACTTGTTGGCCTACCAGCAGATTGTGCTCGAGAAGCAGACGCTCAGCATTTTCGAAAGTCGGCACGCGGATGCTCTCGTGAAGAAGTTGGGCACTCAGGCGGAGTTTGTGGTGTTTGGCGTGGTCACGGAATATTGCGTCAGTTTCGCCGCAAAGGGACTGCTCGAGCGGGGACGTCGCGTTGCGCTGGTGCAGGACGCGATCGAGACCCTCAAACCCGAGGACGGGCAGAAGACTGTTTCGGAATTAGAACGGATGGGAGCGAGATTGATTACAACGGACCAGGCTCTCAAGGCGCTACATTCCTGAGAGCCTGGCACAGATCTCAGTGATGGTCATGATCGTGGTCGTGATCATGATCCCCGTGGTTGTGGCGCCACGTCCAGTATTCCTTTTGGTCTTCCTTGGAGAGGTGGCGGAAGTCACGGTGCGGATCGCGATGAGTCTCTCCAACCCATTGATTGTAGTAAACGACTTCATCGTTGTTCCAGGTGTGGTAGTCGGTGTAGTAGGGATCGTAGACGCGGGCATGATGCTCGGCGCATCCGATTCCTGCCAGGGACGTTGCCAAGGCAGCCGCGAGAAGCAACGAACTGAGGGCACTTGAACCACGGCTCATGTTGTTTCTCCTTCTTGAAAGAAAAACACTGCACAGGAAGATTAGTTGCCGAAAAACGTTCCGCGGTTTCTGAGGAAAAGTGGGAGCGCCGCCGGATCGGCATTATTTGGCCCCTTTTTCGGCTCTGCGGTCATTCCTAACGTTTCCTTCCGAAATCTATTTCATTTTCTTTCGAAACCTTTTCAACCGGCTCGCTCTGTAATAGACTACATTGTCTTTGACCGGAGGAATCTACGTTGGGAAACCCCTTGCGCACGCTCCTGGATTTGCCGGAGCAGGAAAAAACCGAGCGCGGCCTCGAGCACACGCCGCGTGAGATCTGGCAGCAGCCTGCCACCTGGAGCAAGACGTATGAGCGCTGCCGCGATCGCCAGAGCGAATTGAACGACGTGCTGCGCCGCGCCGGCATCGGACGCGGCAGCACTTCGTCGCCGACGGTGTACCTGATCGGCGCAGGCACTTCCGACTACACGGGCCGGGCGCTGGCTCCGTTGCTCCGTCGCCAGTGGAACTGCGACGCGTGGGCGATTCCGAGCACGACGTTGCTCACGGAGTTCGAAGAGTTTCACCGGTCGGGACGAGAGTATCTGTGGATTTCGTTTTCGCGGTCGGGCGAGAGTCCGGAAGGCGTGGCGCTGCTGGAGCGGGCGCTGGACCGGCATCGCGAGATCCGGCATCTGGTCATTACCTGCAACCAGCAAGGGCCGATGGCGCAGTTGTGCGCGAAGCACAGCGACCGGGCTTTGGCGCTCGTGCTGGATGATGCGGTGAACGATCGCGGGCTGGCGATGACGAGTTCGTTCAGCAACATGTTGCTGGCGGGGCAGTGCGTCGCGAATGCGGAAGATCTTTCACATTTCGGGCAGATCGTAGCGCATATGGCGGAGACTGGCACTCAGTTCCTGCCAGCAGCGGCGGAAGTTGCCGCTGCGATCACGATCCTCGGCTGCACGCGAGCGTGTTTTGTGGGGTCGGGAGCGCTGCGAGCGGTGGCGGATGAGTCCGCTCTGAAAGTGGTTGAACTCAGCGCCGGCAAAGTGACGACGATGGCGGAAACTCCGCTAGGACTGCGTCATGGGCCCATGTCGAGCGTCGATGGGCAGACGTTGTTTGTGGCGTTTCTGTCGAGCGAGGCGCGGCGGCGCGGGTACGAACTCGACTTGCTGCGAGAGATCGATCGCAAGCGCCTGGGGCGGGTTCGGGCGGTGGTGACGGCGCGCGGAAGTGAAGATGTTGCCGCGCTGGCGGATTACTATTTGTCGCTGGACTGCGTGGATGATTTTCCCGATCACTATCGACCGGTGCTCGATGTGATGCTGGGGCAATTGGTCGGACTCTTCGCTTCGATGCGGTGCGGGTTGAAGCCCGACCAGCCGAGCCCTAGCGGGACGATTACGCGGGTCGTGCAGCCGATCAAACTTTATTCCTGAGGCGTCCGGAAGAGCGATAACCACAAAGGACACGTAGGCTCACGAAGGAAAGTCAACTGCTTCATTCTGCGGGATGACTGACTTCGTTGGCTTGCGGTACTAGCTGGCGATAGACGTAGTCGGGCACGTCGCCGTTCCAGTAGCCAGATGTCTTCGCATAACCGACAATTCCCAGAAACAAGACTGCAATTCCTGCGGCCATCGCCCACGCGGGAAGACGTCCGTCGCGGGGCGAGCGGATCCAGTGCGGCAGCGCCATTTGCAGCGCGCCTTCCGACGGACAGACGGCGACGCATTCGAGACATCCCGTGCACTCCGCGGATTTGATCGAGACCAGTTTGTCGACAGGCAAAGCGGCGGGGCAGGCCTTGGCGCACTTCGCGCAATCGATGCAGGCGGGCGCCGAACGGCGAATGCGCATCGGACTGAGCAGGGAAGTGAGACCGAGCAGCGCTCCGTAGGGACAGAGATAGCGACACCAGAAATTCTGCACGAGCACCGATGCTACGACAAGGAAGCCGAGAACGATTGCGGCGGTTTCTCCGAGAGAACGAAAGAAGTTGAGCATGCGCACGTCGGCGATGGCACCGTAAGGGCTGCGCATGAATTCTTCAATCGCACCGGACGACATGTTGGCAACGGCCCAGACAAAAAATCCCAAGAGAAAATATTTCAGACTGCGCAGGGGGAGATCGAGCCAGCGCGGCAACTGGACATTGCGACGAAAGATTTGGCGGCCGGCGCGCCAGAGATATTCCGAAAGAGTTCCGACCGGACAAAGCCAGCCGCAGAATGCCTTCCGAAACAGAAATGCAATCGCCAGAAAACTGAGGAGCAGAAACATCGCGGCGGGATGCGTGGTGGGCAGACGTCCAGTGCTGAGCCAGAACTTTAGGTTCATCAGGCCCGCGATGGGCAACCAGCCCTCGACTCCGGCGGGACGCAGCGTGGTGCGATCGTGCGTGCCGGTCTCGATGTGGCGGACCCAGAAATAGAATGCGCTGCCGAGCCAGATGTTCAGGAACAGGAAAGCGAATTGAAAACTACGACGCAGGAGTTGGGAATGGTCTGGCGTGGCGCGGCGGACCAGCTTTTTTCTGAGTCGTGTGAGTCGGAGTCCCGAGTCATCGACCGCGAGCGATAGCGGCGTATCTGCGTCCAATTCGTTCACCTGCGGTTGCGTCGCCATTTTGCCGAACCTCGGACGCTATGACGCGCCGTGCCCAGCAGATTCCGGTTCGTAGGGGCAGAACGGATCGGTGCCTAGAGCATCGCCGGTGTAAGCAAAAGCGCGAGCCCGCGATCCGCCGCAGATGTGGCTGTATTCGCAGGAACCGCACTTTCCATGGAACTGGTCGGGAGAGTGCAAGGCGCGGAAGGTTTCGGAGTTGCGATAGACATCGACCAGCGAACCCGTGCGAACGTTGCCGCAGCGCAACGGCAGAAATCCAGAGGGATAGATCTCGCCGAGGTTCGAGACGAAGACGATGCCGTGACCGTCGCGAATCTGGAATCCCTTGTAGACGGAAGTCGCCTTCATTTCCGGCGTTGCCATGCCGGAGGATCGCATCTTGTCGATGGCGATGCGGCGATACGACGGAGCTTCGGTGGTTTTCACGGCGAAGGGCGAATGCATGGAGAGATCGAAGACCCAGCGCATGATGCGTTCGCCTTCTTCGGGGGAAACTTCGTTCAAGGCCTTGCCGCGTCCGACTGAGATCAGCATGAAGAGGCTCCAGCGCATGACGGGAAAGCTGGTGCGCAGTAGTTCGTAGATCGCGGGCAAGTCGTCGGCGGTTTCTTCGGCGACGAGCGTGTTGACCTGGATGGGAAGGCCGAGGCGTCCGCAGTGGCGCGCCGCTTCCATGGTACGTTCGAACGTTCCCGGGACCGCGCGAATGGTGTCGTGTTTGGCGGCGCAAGAGCCGTCGAGACTGAGTCCGAGGCTTTGAATGCCGTGCGCTTTCAGTTTTGTGATGGCGTCATTGGTCAACTCGGGCGTGGCGCTCGGGGTGACGGAGACTTCCAGGCCGAGGCCGTTCGCGTAGTCGATGAGCGGGAAAATATCTTTGCGGCTGAGAGGATCGCCGCCGGTGAGAATCAGGTGCGGCAGCGGATCGCCGAAGCCGACGAGCTGTCGCAGGAACAGCTTGCTTTGCTCGGTGGTGAGTTCCAGCGGATTCGGCGTTGGCATGGCCTCGGCGCGACAGTGTTTGCAGGCGAGGCCGCAGGCCTGGGTCATCTCCCAGTAAACTAGCATGGGATTTTTGGAAAAATCGTACTTGGGCAGATCGTGAGCCATGCGGCTCATGTTTGGAGTAGTGCCGGCGACTACCATGATGTTCCCCCTTCGGCTTCTAAAGAGCTCCCACAGGCAAGTTCAGGTTACTTTTGGAGGAGGGAAAAGGCTGTGATTTGAATCACACGGGAAAGTGATGAGTCTCGCAAACCGGAGGGTTACGGAGCACTGGCGGAAGCAAAAGCTTGAACCACAGGGGGCACAGAGGTTCACAGGGAAAGACCTTGATTCGCCGCGAAGGTGGCGGCGCTACTTAATTTTTTACCAGGCAGGATGGCAAGCCTTACATCTTGACGGCGCTCGCTCGAGGGTGTGGAATGCACAATGAAAAGGAGAACTGATGAGCCGATTTTTGAGTGTTTGCTTGCTTGCAGGCTGCGGGATAGTGTCGGCCCTGGCGGTGTCTCACTCTCCTCAGAGCACTTCGATGGCAGGCGATCGGGCTAACGCTTCGCAAGCAACAATCGAGGGCCTGGTGCGGGATGTTGCCTGTCCCATTCAGAATCTGGATGGAACCGCGACTAACCTAAGCCTCAAATGCGTAAGGGATTGCGTGAAGGGAGGTTCGCCGCTCGTGATTCTGACCAACGACGGTCACTTGTACTTCCCCATCTCCGACAAAATGCCTGACGCGGATCAGCGGCAGAAACTGATGCCATTCGTAGGCAAGTACGTGCGGGCTAGCGGGACCGTATTTGAGCGGACCGGGACGCATGCGATTGTGATCACGGAAATCAAGGAAATGAAAGAGATCCACTTGACGATAGACGAGCAGTAACTCAGGCTCAGAACAAACGAGTGAATGCGATTGTGGGGGCAAGTCAACCGCGGAAACCAAGCTATCCCAGTGAAAACGGCTGTGCCGAAGTCGATGAGCGAAATCGCGATTTTTCACTCGTTACCGGAAACCGTTTGCGCTGGAACGAACGCGGCATAGTGCCGTCTCCAAAAAGGTGGAATAGGCAACTTCGGTAGGTTCGTCGTCTTGTACGTGTAATCATTCACGCTGATCTTTCCGAGAAGCCAAAACGGCCCACGTTTTTGTTCGCAGTTGCCCGTGATTACAGCCCTTGCCAACTCCTCAAGTTCGGTGAGAATGTCCTTCTCGCCTTTGCGATAACGGCGCTCGTATGGGAATTCCCAATATGACCCGTAGAGGTGGAAGCTGTATAGCTCGAAGTCATCGGCAAGAACTGAGAAGCTGGCGGATGCCGGATTCGTGGGTTTCACTTCGATTACGGTTCCGATGGGTATTTTGCGCACGTGGACGTCTGCTGTGCCTGCTGGAAGTTCAGACACGAGACGCTCGAAAAGTGCAGTGATTTCAGCGACTAGTTCATACACAGTTCGGAATTGTATCGCTTGGCTGTTGTAATCAGGCGATTGCACGTTTCGACAGGGGTCAATGAGCGCAATGGCGATGTTACGCCAGTTGACCTACCGTTTGTAAAATCCACTTAGCGGACGAGATGCCACAAAGCGGCGAAACAACTAGCGGTCGCGAGGATCGCGTTTCCAACGATAGACGCAAGAAGGCCTCCGGTCTTTCGGTAAGAGGTTACAGATAATGCCGCAAATACAACTCTGCTCAGTGGGTTCAAAGCAGGCCAGAAGACTGCGTACATTCCACAAGTTATGGCGGCTGCCACCGGGAAAGAAAAATGTTTGCGAAGCTCTTCCAGCGCGATGCCTCTGAATACCAATTCACCGACAACCGGAAGCCCCAAAATCAAAAGCGCCAATTCCAGTAGGCCCCTAGGTCTCATCTCATAGGCAGAGAAGGCGACCATTCGCTCAAGCAAAAGATCAGCCTTGCCAAATGCCACGGGGAAGAGCGCAAACGAGGCTAACAACCCGACGACCAAGCCAATCACAGCATTTGCCCACGCATTCGTACCGAATGGAATTAACAAATGGCGGTAGTTCCCTCGTGCCACTATCAACGCAGCGCATATCAGGAAAGGAAACAAGAGAGCTGAGAGCTGAAGCACCTTAAGGTGGTCAGCGTCGGGGTGTGACAACGCCCGCGATCTCAAGAAGAATCCGGCGATATCAACGAACCCGAACGCCACCATAGCAGTCAACACGAGTCTGAAGGAGACATCCCGGTTGGGGTTCGACGGTTGATCGGGCTTCAGAATATCGCTCACAACTGGGTGAGGGTCTGTCATCTGGATGGTTATTCGCTGTGCCCTTCAAGAATCTGCATTCTATGTCAACCGTGAGTGTTGTAGGCAGGCGATTGCACTCGCTGACACCAGCGACTCTGGGAAGGTTGCTGGGTGCCTTTACCGGTGCCCTTTTTCCACATCTCGAAGGGCTTGCCATGCGTTGTACCAGAAGCTATTACACAGTACAAAAACCGCGAGAAGCGCCATTGACAATAGCACGAGATATTTACCGAACGAACCCCAGCGATCATGCAAAGCGTGACCTGCCAAGAAGGGATATACAGACGCACAACTCAGAATGAGCGAGAGGGTCGAGTAGAGGGCACGTTTTCGCCATAAGCGAATGCACTCCCCGGCGTATTGCCGAAGCTCAGCTAATTCGTCTGAACTGAGCGGTTGCTGTGTGTCCGAAATCATCGAGTGGCCCATTATCACAAGTGTGCGGTCAAACTGGGGGAACAACTGACGTTAACCGCAACGTTGCTGGTTCCAGCCTGTTGCAAACGGGTTTGGGATCGGCTCTCTGCCTCCGAGCGGGCTCGCTCTTGATATTTCCACTTCCAAGTACCGGCGCGCCGGACGTGGAATCACCAGTTGGTGCGGCGTTTTGAGAGCCTCCGTTATTTTGCGGTGGCAGTTCCGGGCAGCGACGCGGTGTGTTCCGGATGTAGAGTCTCGATGGCTGACCTCGGAGTCTCATTGGTCACATCCGCCAGCCGTTTCGTTTCATAGCCGCGCCGGCGGGCAATGATCCGGTAGTCGAAGGTCACGTTCGACTTACCCTGATGCAGTTCGCGCACTTCGAAGCCGGTTGCTGTTCTGGCGGTCACGTAGAGGCCCTCGCAGTCGCCGTCGGGGGTCAGGAAGACGTGATACTGCACGCCCGTGTTTACGGTTTGGGCATAGGCCGGATCGATGTTTACCTTCGCGACGCCGGAAACGAGCTTTGCCGAGCCGTAGTCCTCGAACCAGACCTCTGGAGATTCGACCGCGTAGAGGGCGACCTGGCGCGTGCCGTTATCGACGGGGACCACGGAGGACTTAGTTCCAGTGGCGCCAAAGTTTCCAAAGGCATAGACGGCCCAGTTGCCACTGGAGTCGAGCTGACGGCCGACCACGCCACCCTGGGGGGCGACGCTGACCTGTCCGTATACGCCGTTGCCCGAGGTAGTAACGCCAATCACTCCGTAGTTATGGGGCGAGGTGCCATACACGCCAGACCCGCTGGTGGACGTGCCTATTACGCCCGTTCCAGTGCCCGAAGTGCCTACTACGCCATTGCTACTGGACGACGATCCGTAGACGCCATAACTGCTTCCGGACTGGCCCGCAAAGCCGATTTCAGTGTTCGAAGTGGCTACCTGAGTGCCCGAGAAGAAATTCGGAACGGTCAGAAACGGAATCAGGCTTGGGTCCACGTTGAGCGCAACCGTTCCGCTCGTGCCCCCGCCGGCGAGACCGTTTCCAGCAGTGACCCCGGAGATGGTCCCCGTTCCAGGAAATGTCTGGCCGGATGCGAATGAAACTCGGCCGTTGCTCGCAATGGCGAATCCAGTCTCAGCCGGTGTTGCCGTGCCTTGCGCGAACAGAAGACTCATGGACGCGCCAGGGTGGCTGGTGTTGTTGGCGACAGGCTCGGCGCGCCAATGGAAGGTTTGATTCACCGCAGCCTTGGTGGCGCTGTTAAACGCCGAGGCGGCGAAGTTGCTTGCTTGGGAAACCTTCCCGGCCGATGCAGTCGCTATTCCGGTTGTAGCCATATTGATAGCGCCACGGAATGTCGCCGCCCCTTTCACATCGAGTGTGGAAGAGGGTGTGGATGTGCCGATACCGATGCGGGCGGTGCTTCCGGATCCCGTCTGGAAGATCGCCGAGTTGCCCAGAGCCGTGGTGCCGGTCCAGAGAGGAAGATAGTTTGCTGTTCCCAAGCCGGTGATTGCGGCTGGCGGAGGAACGGCGGCAGCAGCCGTTGAAGCCCCGTTCGACCACGCAACGGCATTTGCAGGCGCCGCCAGCATAAAGGCCGATGGCGGAAGTCCGCCAAGAGTCTGCGCATCTGCAGCTTTCACGGCGTAAGGAACGCTCACCAGCAGCACGCGTGGTTGCTCTTCACCGCCATTGATCCGCACGCCGAGCCAACGGGCGGTGCTCGAAGTAAATAGCTTAAGCGGCAGTCCTTCGGCTTTCGTCGCGCCCAGTTGTACGGTGTAGTTGCCTTTACCGTCGGCCTGCACAGTCTGCGTTTCCAGCCACAGCGGAACTCCGCCTTCTTCCTGGGCGTAGAGCGAGAACGTTACGCCCGTGACGGAGTGGATCGGATGCCCTCCGGAGTCCTTAAGTGTGCCAGCGAAGTTGACCAGGTTGGGAACAGGTGCTCCCGTGGCAGAAGACTGTCCGTGCCCCAACGTTGAAAGTCCACTGAGAACGAGAACGACCGCAAGCATGCGAAACGTATGCACAAGCATCTCCGGAAAAAATTGGATTTGATCTTCTTGCAGCGACTACCAGCGAGTTGGGCCCTTTCGCGGAAAGACAGGTCGACAATTCAAGAAGCGGAAACTGGGGGGGACTGCGGGTTCCCGACGACGGATGGCAGGTTATTCAATTCAAGAACGCAATGCAATATGAAAGATTTTGCAACCTTCGGCGGGAGCGGTGGCGGATGGACAGGACAAACAAAATGCCCGGGTCTGGGGGTGAGCACCGAGACCCGGGCGGGCTGTTCCGTGGATGGCGAACCGAGGAGGGGATATCCGGCTGTCCGGCTGGAGGCCGAGCGCGCCGGTGAGCGGATCACTCACCCTCGTGTGCGTTGCGCGACCGGTAGGTTTACACGGCCGCGCGGGTTCGCGTTAATGGAACAGCGATTTCAGTTGTCCGAACTACTTCTTCTGGTTGTCGCGCACGTAGGACACGACCATCTTGATCTGGTCCGGGGTCAGGCCCTTGCTGGCGAAGGCGTGCGAGGCTTTTTTGTCTTTGCCGCCGTTGGCGATCATGTCGGTCAGATCGGCGTCGGAGGCTTTCTTCGCATCGTCGGAAACCAGGCTGGGAATCTTGGCAGCCGGTTTCCCTGCGAGGTCTGCGCCATGGCACATTGCGCACTTCGCTTTGTAGGTGCCCGCGCCGTCATCGGCGGCCCACGACAGATTGGGCAGGATGAGGAACAGTGCCAGCGCGATCATCACGATCAGGACTACGAGCTTCGTCATCTTCATGATTGCGATTTCCTTTCAGAACCTTTTAGTGGTCTCGTCTCGCGGGCGCTGAAGCCACAGAATTTCACCTGCGAGTTTTGAGACTCGATAAGAACTTACTAATCGTCTTGCAGTTTCTCCGGAGAACGAGGGTTGGTCAGTGATTGTGGTCACTTCGGGTCGTGATTGTGGTGTGCCACTAAGTTGGTGCAGCGCGGGCAGATCGCGTCAAAAGACTCGCGATCCGCGTGATATTCCGCAGCCGCCGGGCGAGAACTGTGGCGAGACGACTGCGGAGCGACGGAACTCCATGGAAACAAATAGGTTGTCATCTTGAGTGCAGGGCGTTCTTTGGCAAGCAGCTTGCGCTTTCCTGAATTGCAACGTTGCGCCGCTAAGGAGCCGTCTTGGAACCAACACTCATGGTGATCGGACTGAACCATCGGACGGCGCCGCTGGCCATGAGAGAGCGTTTCTGGATCAGCGAGAAGCGGCGGTACGAAGTGCTGCGTCAACTGAAGAAGGCGGAAGGCGTGGAAGAGGTGGTCGTGCTCTCGACGTGCTGCCGCACCGAGTTCCTGGTGTGGGCGGGCGAGCCCACGGCGGCGGCGAACTCGTTGCTGTGCTTTCTGGGGGCCGAACATGGTCTGAAGCTCACGGAGTGGGAGCATTTCTATCGACTGCTGGACGAATCGGCGCTGGCGCATATTTTCCGCGTGACGTGCGGGCTCGATTCGCTGGTGCTAGGCGAGCCGGAGATCGTGGCGCAGGTGAACGCGGCGTGGGAGCAGGCGCGCACGGTAGGAGCAGCAGGGTGCTTCCTGAATGCGGTGCTGGAAAAAGCTCTCGGCGTTTCGAAGCAGGTGCGTAGCGAGACAGAGATCGATAGATTCTCGATCTCCATTCCTACAGCGGCGCTCGATATGGCGCAGCACATTTTCGGATCGCTCGAAGGCCGGAGAGTATTGCTGCTGGGGACGGGGAAGATGAGCGAGCTTTCGGCGCGGCAACTGGCGGAGCACGGGGCTGGTTCGGTGGTGGTGATCGATCAGTCGCCGACGCGCGCAGAGGAACTGGCGCAGATCCTCGGCGGCACCCCTGCGACGCTGGCGGATCGCTGGAACTGCATGCTGCAGGCAGACATTGTGATCAGCGCGACGGGGTGCCCTCACGTCATCCTCACGGTTGAGGAAGCGGAGCGCATCGCGATGGAGAGGAACCGAGTGGCGCTCGTGATATTGGACATAGGAATGCCGCGTGATGTGGATCCTGAGGTGCGCAGGGTGGATGGGATTCTGCTCTGTGACCTGGATTGCCTGGAGCGAGCAGTGAAGGGCCATGCCGAGCAGCGGAGCTCGGCGGCAGAAAGCGCAGAAAAAATTATCGCCGCGGCAGCGCAATCGTTCCGCGGACAATTGCAGGCGGAGAGCGTGGTGCCGACGATCGTGGCGCTGCGGCAACGCCTGGAAGAGATTTGCCGGCAAGAGCTGGAGTCCTTTATTGAAGAGCGTGGGCCGTTTACGCGGGAGCAGGATCAGTCGCTTCATGCAATCACAGCGCAAGTCATACAGAAGATTGCCAGCTCCCTGGCCCGCGAGCTTAAGGAACTTCCAGAGAGGGAGGAGCAGGAGCGGATGACAGCAGCGGTGACGCGCCTGTTCCACCTGCAATCGCCGCAACGGGCGCTTGCCGGCACCAGATCGGGGAGAGAAGAAAATGAGCGAGCCAAAGAGCATGCAATCGCAAGCAGTTACTAATTCAACGAGCGCCAGTGCAGCGTGGACGGGAACCCAAGCCTACGTTCTGGCGGCATTTTGCCTGCTGCTCGGAGTCGCGCTGGGATATTTGTTTCGCGGATCGGCGTCACCGGCCGGCGCGCAGGCATCGGCGGCGAATGCAGCGGCGGGGCAGGGAAGCGGCGTGCATCAGCAACCGCAGCCAGATGCGAATGCACAAGCTGCGTTGGCCCAGGCGGCCGCGCCCTTGCTCGATGCCGTGAACAAAGATCCCAAGGACTATGACTCACTGGTGAAACTGGGAGACCTGTTCTACGACGGGAAGCAGTTTCCGAACGCGATCGAGTATTACCAGCGCGCGCTGGCGATTCATCCGGAGAATCCGGATGTCCGCACCGACATGGGCACAGCGTATTGGTACAACGGGGACGCGGACAAGGCGGTCGCCGAATTGCAGACATCGCTGAAATATCGGCCGGGACATCCGCAGACACTGTTCAACTTGGGATGGGTGCGGTGGCAGGGCAAGACGGATCCCAAAGGCGCGGTGGAAGCGTGGGAACAACTGCTCAAAGCGAATCCGGATTATCCGCAGCGGCAGCAAGTGGAGCAGTACATAGCCAAGGCAAAAGAGCACGCCGCGCGGGGGTAGTGAAGGTTTCATAGGTTCGGCGCTCATTCATAACAACTCATAATGGCGCCACGGGGCTCCCGGAAACAGGAGTCCCTGTTTTTGTTGAGTCGGGTTACACAGAGAGGTGCAGATTTTACATTTCTCGACCAATCAATATGGCAGTTGACAGAGTTTCGAAATACTATCAGGCGGGTCGAGTGCAGCCGGCCGAAAGAGATAGACCCAGGTTTCAATTTCGAAGTTTAGATGAGGAGCCGCTATCGGAGGAGTTATGACGCCACTTTCCTCTACTCGCAAACTTCTTTACTCTCACCTGTCCATCTTGTTCCCCATCGTTCTTCTTGCAGCGGCTGTCGGAATGATGACAGGCTGCGGCGGTAGCTCAGGTGCGCCCAAGCTCACCGGGAATACCGCGGTTACTGTGCTGCTATCGAGTACAGGGAACGATCAAGTGACGCGGTTTGATGTGCAGTTTCAGACATTGACGCTGACCAGCCAGTCTGGGAAGACCGTTACTTTGTTGTCGTCACAGCAGCCCTCCGAATTCATGCACATAAATGGAGGGATCGAGCCGTTGACGACAGTTACGGTTCCTCAGGATATCTACACTTCCGCGACGGCTACGTTCGGGGGGGCAGTCTTCGTCTGTCTAGGACAAGTTCCAGGCGGTGGACTCGGGATCGCAAATTATTCATTTATCGACCAAGCGCCGGTAGTGAACCTAGCGTCACCCATGACGATCACGGGCAACAGCATGGCATTACAACTGAACATGCAGGTTTCCAGTTCGGCAGTCTTTGGCGCGTGCTGGACGGATCCTCCGTTTGAAGGCTTCTCTATGACGCCGACCTTCGACCTCAGTCCGTTTACAGTGTCGGCTTCCCCGACCAACTCTGGAAACGGCCTGGTCCGCGGGCTCCCAGCGGAGATTGCTTCGGTAGGAACGACACCTTCAAGTTTGACTCTCACGATTGCGGGCGAAACGATCGGGACCAGAACTCTCTCGGCGAGTTCGAACAGCGCAACCGTGTTTCAGGGTGTGAGTGGCGCTTCTGCGCTCTCCCCCGGAATGTTTTTGAACTTGGACGGTGCGATTCAGCCCGATGGATCGCTACTGGCGACTCGAATCGCAGTGGAAGATTCCTCGGCGATCAACGACTCCAGCGGCCCCTTGATGGTTATCGACAATGAGGTCCCGCTGCTGACGCTCTATGGCCGCACCGAACTCGGCACTCTGCAGACCATCGGCGGCCAGAGCGGCATCTACTGGGATATAGCGAATTTCGACTTCAGCAATGCGTCCTTCAATGTCTCAGGCCAGCTTACAAACCTGCAGAATCTGCCGTTCGTTCCCAGCTTCAACGCCTCCAATATGGTGGCGGGTCAGAATGTCGACATTACCTCGGCGGACTTTACACTCGTCGGGCCAACGTACACCGCGGCGAACACAATCACCCTGGTTCCGCAGACGATCAATGGGACTGTTGTGGGGTCGCAGCAAAGCGGCAGCTTTACCGACTACACGGTGTCTCTGGCGTCTTACGACCTGTTTCCGACGATGGCCGTGCAACAGGGACAGACGACGCTTCTCACCAATCCGACCCAGGTCGAAGTGTACGTCGACAGCAACACGCAAAAACTGAACACTATGTCCCTCAGTCCCGGCAGCACGCTCCGCTTCTACGGACTGGTATTCAACGATAACGGCACGCTGCGGATGGATTGCGCGCAGGTGAATGATGGGGTGACGGTGACGCCTCAGGCGAATTCGCGCCGGGGTCTGGTGCCGGCGGGGAGCCGGAGTGTGAGTGAGGCTCGGGTGCGGCGGGTGACCACGGTATTTACGCGATCGCATTAGAGAGATTGCGAGAGCGGGTTTTTTCGTCAATCGTGTGGCGAAGACAGGCATGGCCCCTCTGGTTAAACGGTGTGCCCGAGAACTATTCTTTCGCCCCTTCGGGGCTTGATTGTTCCCGCGCTGCCAGCCACGGCTTGCGCCGTGGGCTGCATTCTTGCGTCGCTTTGCGACTAAAAACGAGGGCGGTGCTGAACGGATTTTCGCGATTGGAAGGGCGGATTCTGCCGAATCGCGGCCAATATTAGTCCATCCTCACTGAAGTCTCTTAGCATTCCTGCCGAGGTACTAGAGATCGAGGTACTCGACATGAATCTTCAAGTGCCAGCCGCATCGACTCGTCGACGAAGCGATCGCGTGTCGATCGCCTTTCCGATCGAGGTGGAAGGGATCGATTTCGCCGGGCGCCGTTTTTCCGAGAGAACAAGGACGACGACGGTGAGCCGCTTCGGCTGCTGTGTTGCTCTTTCACACATGGTGCAGTCCGACCAGAAGCTTGAATTGCGGCGGATCGGCACCAACGAGACCGCCAGTGCGCGGGTCGTCGCGCCTATGGGTTCGCAAACGGAAGGGCAACTCTACGGCGTCGAGACGATCGAGTCGTGTGAGGGATTGTGGGGAATCCGTTTCTCATCCTCGTTCTACGAAAAACTCGTGGACACGGTGCATGACGGTGTCTACTTCGTGAATCGCGAACGCAAGATTACCTGCTGGAATGAAGGAGCGGAGCAGTTGAGTGGGTACGCCGCGAGCGAAGCGATCGGAAGGCACTGCCACGACAACTTCCTGGGGCATGTGGATGAATGCGGCAGATCGCTTTGCATGAATGGATGTCCGCTGAGCAAAGTGATGCTCGACGGGCAGGCGCGAGAGGCGGAGATCTATTTGCGCCACAAGCAGGGGCATCGAGTTCCGGTCACCGTGCGAGTGCTGCCCATGCGGAACAGCGCCGGAGACATTGTGGGGGCGGTGGAAGTATTCAGCGATTCAACGGTGAAAGATCGAGTCGACAAGAGAGTAAGCGAACTGGAGCACATGGCGTTTCGCGATTCTCTGACAGGCCTGCCGAACCGGCGCTATCTCGAATTGAAAGTGGAACAAGCCCTGGAGGAACACCAGCGGTTTGGCAGGCTCTACGGGCTGCTGATGTTCGATGTGGATCAATTCAAGTCGGTGAATGACGCGCACGGCCACGATATTGGCGATGCATTGCTGAAAGTGATTGCGCGGACTCTGACGCAGGGGTTGCGGACCGTCGACATTGTGGGACGGTGGGGCGGAGAAGAATTTCTGGTGCTGATGCCTGACCTGGATGCGGTGGGGCTAGGCGACCTGGCGGAGCGATGCCGGGTGCTGATCGCGCAGTCTTCGGTGATGAAGCCGGCGCTATTGCAATCGGCGGCTGCGGCGGGTGCTGGTGGTGCGGGCGCGGTATCGACATCTTTAGCTGTGAACGGTTCTGCGACGGGCGGGGCGCGCGTGTCGGCGACGGCCTCGATCGGCGCGACGGTGCTCGATCACTCGGACACGGCGGAGTCGGCCGTTCGCAGAGTGGACGAATTGATGTACCAGAGCAAGCGCTCGGGTGGAGATCAAACTACGGCTGGATAATTCCGGCGCTACATCCCGCCGGCTTGCGGGGTGCCTTCGGTTGGAACGGGGTCGGCGGCATCTTCATCGCCGGGGACGAGGTCGAACTTCTTCAGCTTGTATCGCAGGGCGTCGCGGCTGATGTCGAGCAGCCGAGCGGCGTGCGTCTGATTGCTGTTGGCCTGGCGCATGGCGAGCTCGACCATGGCGCGCTCGACTTCCTCGAGCGACGTGCCTTCTTCCGGAATATAAAGTCGCGGGAGCACGCGGCCGTTGGCCAGTTGCTTGCCACCACTGTCGGCGGGTGTGCTGCTATGTTCGAAGGCGGTCAGGCCGCTGCGGGCAGCTTCTCCGACGGCGAAGGGCATATACACGGGGCGCAGGATTGCTTCGTCTTCCAGGATCATGGCGCGCTCGATGGAGTTCTTGAGTTCGCGCACATTGCCGGGCCAGTTGTGAGCGAGCAGCAAACGGCGGGTTTCCTGCGTAATGCCACGGACGGATTTTTTGAATTTTCGGTTGTACCAATCGATAAAGAATTCGACCAAGGGAAGGATGTCTTCGGTGCGCTCGCGCAAGGGCGGAATGAAAATGGCAATGATCGCCAGCCGGTAATAAAGATCCTGACGGAAGTGGCCTTCGCGCACGGCTTTCTCGAGGTCGCGATTCGAGGCTGCGACGACGCGCACGTCGACCTGCAGGTCGCGAACGCCTCCCACGCGCCGGATGACCTGGTCTTCCAGCACGCGCAAGAGCTTGGCTTGCAAGAGCGGCGAGAGTTCACCGATCTCGTCGAGGAACAATGTACCGCCATGGGCTGTTTCGAAGAGACCCTTCTTCATCGCTTTGGCGTCGGTGAAGGCGCCGCGTTCGTGGCCGAAGAGTTCGGCTTCCATCAAAGTCTCGGGAATGGCAGAGCAGTTGATGGCGACGAAAGGGCCGTTCTGCCGGGAACTGTCGTAGTGAATGGTTTTGGCGATTAAATCTTTGCCGGTGCCGCTCTCGCCTTGAATCAGGATGGTTGTGGCTTCGCTGGCCGCAACTTTTTGCACGAAGTTCATCAGTTCGGTGGTCTTCGGAGAAACGGCGACGACTTCGTGATAGCCGGCGTGGCGGCGGACCTCTCCGCGGAGCGACTGGACCTCGGTGCGCAGGCGCGTTGCTTCGAGCGCGTTTTGAATGGTGACGCGCAATTCCTCAAAGTCGAGAGGCTTGCCGATGAAATCATAGGCGCCGAGCTTGAGAGCGGTCTTCACGTCGTCCAGTTGAGGATCGGCGGTGATCATGATGACCGCTGGAGCGTCGGGTCCCTTCTTGATCTGTTCGAGAACCTGAATGCCACTCATGTCGGGCATTCGAACATCGAGCAGAACGAGGTCGGGAGACTCGTGCTGGGCGAGTCGCAAGCCGGGATCGCCGGCGGCGGCTTCGATGACGTGGTATCCCCACTCTTCGCATTTCTGGCGCAACGACCAGCGCACCAGACGCTCGTCATCGACCACCAGGATCTTCTCAGCAGGCATGCTTGAGCTAGCTTACTACGGAAGGGATGGTTACAGAGAAAGTCCACGCAGCCAGGCCTGGACCGGGGGACTACTCAAATGTTTGGGGTTGGAAGTCCAGAACTGCGATTGCGACGTGGTGTCCCGGCTGGGCCAGCCTAGCCCTCCGCCTTTCGCTGAATTCCTTATTCGGTAATGTATTAGTTTGATTTTTTAGAAACTCTTAGAGGGATTCGCGTTTGTCGTGTGGCAGGAACAACCAAGAGGCTCCGGCAAACGGACTGCGGCTGGCAAAATCTGGGACAGGCGGCACGTAACCACTCTCTGAAGATTCTCGTATCCAAGGCGGGTTGTATTGGACGCGCTGCCACTCATCAGACCAGCGACACGCCAGCTGTCCTGTCTCTGTTTGCCATGATGATCTCATTGCAGCTTTCATCGTAAGACCCGGGAAAAGACTATGCAATTCCTTTTTTTGTAAGATCCGCGCTTTGCTGCCTTCGGCATGTAGCTGTCTGCCAAACGGGTATCCCACAGGCTGCGCCGGGATTTTACGGGATCTAAATTCAAACTCATACCTTCCCCCTTTTGGGTTTGACGGCGTGCCCTTCTTGAGGGAGAATTCAGTCCCCCCTCGTTCGGCGGGAAGGGGCCGTCCCGCCGGCACCAGATTCTGTGGCCATCAATTGCTCGTCAATCCAACGGCAAGCTGGGGTATTTGTCGTTCCAGAAACATTACAAGGCGCCAACACGTGAAGCGTTAAGGGGGAAGCCTTGAGACGCTCCTTCTGGTTGCGCTCTTATTCGCCCAAGGGGAAAATTATGAAAAACCAAGCATTGCAGTGCACGAAGATCGAAGGATCACGGCAGCGACCGAGGCCAGTTTCGCTCTTAGTTTTCGGCGTGATCCTTGTCAGTTTTTACATGGTAAGTTTCAGCGTGGGCCAGTCGATCAGGGCTGAGACGCGATCCATTGCTGCGCCACAGTCGATTATCTCGTTGGCCTCGAGCCCGAAGCCATCGGCGGAAACGGTTGCGCGTTTTACCACCGACGCGAGGTTCGAACACGTCCCCGCGAATTACCGGATCTTCCCGGCAACGAACGTGGGAGAGGTCACCGGGGCGGAGGTGCTCACGCTGAACTTTGCCGGGCAGACCACAGTCACAGGAATCAAGTCGACCAATAAAGACTTCGTGATTGCGCCGGGCGGGACGTGTTTAAAGGGAATCAGCTACACGCGTGGGGAAAGCTGTTCGCTCATCGTGCGGTTTACGCCGCAAGGACCGGGGCATCGGCTGGGCTTTCTGAAGATCAGGCACTCGGCCGAGGCAGCGCCCGCAACCGTTGGTCTGGCCGGAAACGGCTATGCCGCGGTTGTGAGCTTCACGCCTTCGCTGATCAGCACCGTTCCTGCGACGGTGTCGTCGGGCGCCGGGGTGATCAGCGGCGCGACCAACCTTGCGGTCAGTGGAGACATTCTTTACGTCCCCGACATCGGAAATAACCTGATTCGGGAGATCGATTCGAGCGGCGCTCTCAATAACCTTACTCCATACTTTGCCACGCCGGCATCGCTCGCCGTGGACAGCCTCGGCATAATTTACTCAGCCAACATTCCAGGGAGCACGTACTACTTCAGCTTTTTCATGCCTTGGGGCAGTCAGACTGCATACGGCACCACATACGCGGCCGGCTCATGCACGCCAAGCACTCCGTGCTCATTGTCGACGGTCGGCATGAGCCGACCGTCTAACATGAGCATCGACGCCTATGACGATCTCTTTTTTGAAGAGGGCACCAAAGGCGCGGCCGAGATGCCGGTGGCAAGTATTGCCGGCGGCACCGGCAGTCTCAGTCTCTGGTATCTGAGTGACCAGTTTGCCTATGCCTCCGGAAATCCGGGGTCGTTCGCGGCCGATGCAGGCGGCAACATTTACACCGCCTACATCTACACAAACGCGAACACGTGTTACCTTTTGCAAGAACCGTTGTACAACGCCGAGTACTCGCCCACCGCCAAGCGTGTGGCCGGTGGCGTGACGTGCGGGTTCTCCGGCGATGGGGGCCAGGGGCGCAGCGCCGAAATCAGCTCCAGCATAGGACAGATGGCCTTCGATATCGCGGGCAACCTCTACTTTGCCGATGCCGGCAACCAGCGTGTTCGTCGCATCGACGCCTCCACGGGCATCATCCGCACAATCGCCGGGAATGGAACTGCGGGCAATGGTGGCGACAACGGTGCGGCAACGAAGGCGACGCTCCGGACTCCGACGGGCGTGGGAGTCGACTCTCAGGGACAGGTTTACATTCTCTCTAATTCGGCCACTACCGGTACTGCTCAGGTAGTGCGAAAGGTCGGGACCACGGGAACCCTGGTCTTCGCGTCGACGAAGCAAGGAGTCGCCAGCGGAACGTTGCTGGTGAATGTCGCTAATACGGGCAACTCGGCTCTTAGCTTTGTGCGCGACACGCTAATTGGTACCAATCACGCCGACTTCACCATCGACAACAACGCGACCAACTGCGACTTCGGAACGGGGAACTCTCTCGCTGCCGGGCAAAATTGCCAGATTGGCGTGATCTTCAAGCCCGGCGCCGTGGGAGCGCGAACCGCCACGCTGAATCTTGTGGACAACTCCCTGAATGGGGTCAACCAGGTGCGCCTTAGCGGCACGGGCGCGGCCGCTGCAACGGTGAGCTTCACGGCTCCAGGGGCGGCGCAGATTACGGCCGGGACCAAAGTCTCGGTTTCCGTGAAGGTCAGTTCCTCGTATACGACGCCGACAGGAAAGGTGAGCTTCACGGTCGATGGCAAGGCTGCGGGATCGGCGATGCTGAACGCAGGCACGGCTTCGGTGGTGATTGCGCCGCTGACCTCCGGCACGCATCAACTGGTTGCGAGTTACGGCGGCGACAAGTATCACATCGCAGCGAAGGCGACTAAGACGTTATCAGTGAAATAGTTCGGACTGCCGAATCGTTGGAGTAGCACGGGCCGCCGGTTGGTGAGGTGGCCCGATTTTTTTGGGCCAGCCGTTGTTCGACAACGATGTCGGAAGCAACGTCGTCTTTTCTTACACAGTAAAAGATCTGCGGCTTCGATCTGCGGAAGCGCGCTGGGGAAGGTTACGCGGACTGCGCTTTTGACTCTGCGTCGAGCGGTAGAAGTACGGAGAAGGTGGTGCCTTGGCCGATGGCGCTGGTGACTTCGATGCGGCCATGGTGGTCTTCGACGATGCGTCGGGCGAGCGATAGACCGAGTCCGGTGCCGTCGCCCTTGGTGGTGTAGAACGGGCGGAAAATGTTGGGCAGGTGCTCGGGAGCGATGCCGCGGCCGTTATCGGCGACTTCGACGACGGCCTTGTTTCCCCGCGGCTTGATGGTCACCACGATTTTTCCGTTCACGTCGATTGCCTGCAGAGCGTTGAGCAGAAGGTTCAAGAGGACCTGGTGGATCTGATCGCTGTCGTGCTCGACCTCGGGCAGGGAAGCGTCTTTATGCAACGCGATCTCGATTGATTTCGCTAGCGCTTGCTGGCGGCCGAGCATTACGGCGTGTTCGACGGTGGTGTTCAAGTCGCTCTTGCGTACTTTCGGAGGATGGGGGCGGGCCGTTTGCAGCAGATCGGTGACGATGTGGTTGATGCGCGCGATTTCCTGGCGGACGTCTTTCACTACGGCGCGTGCGGGGCTGGTGCCGGGAAGATCGCGGCCGATGATTTCGATGACGCCAGCGATTCCGGCCAGCGGGTTGCGGATTTCGTGAGCTAACCCTGTGGCCATCTCTCCTAGAGTCGCGAGGTGCTCGGCGCGAGACATTTGCGTGCGGTGCAGACGTTCGATCTCGACTCGGCTTTCGCGGAGTTGCTGCACCATCTGATTGAAGTTGCGGCCAAGGTCTCCAATTTCGTCGTTGCGGTGAGCGAAACTTACAGAGACACCGAGGTCTCCCCCGCCGAGTTTGGCGATCTTCTGCTGCAGTTCGACCATGGGGCGCTGCACGGTATAGGTCAGCACAACGAGCAGAGCGCCGCAGATCGCGACTGCGCCAGCGCCAGCGACAAACAGGATGAGGTGGCGTTCGGGATCCCGCCACGAGAGCGTGGCCAGCAGGAAGAGCAGCATTCCGCCCAGCAGAACGAGGGCGATAGGAACCAGCGCTTTAATCTCCCAGTTGATGCGGAACCAGGGCAACTCGGGATCGTCAATCTTTGCTTTCGCCGGAGCGGAATTGTCAGCGACGGTTGAGATTGCGTCCGTTGGCAGCGATGAGGTCGAGTACTCGGTGCTAAAGAAAGCTCTACGCGACGGCGTGGAGGAATTCTCTGCGTCGGCTGGAATGTCCGGATCGATTCGATCGCGCGCAGTCTCAGGCATAAGCGTGTAGTCCCGGGAGCAGGTAGGTGACGCCGAAGAAGGTGAACATCACCACTGCGAATCCCCCCACTGCAAAGTAGGCGGCAACCCGTCCGCGCATGCCGCGAGTGATGCGCATGTGCAGATAGGCTGCGTAAATCAGCCATGTAATCGCCGCCCACGTCTCCTTGGGGTCCCAGTTCCAGTAGGAACCCCAGGCCCGGTTGGCCCAGTAGGCGCCGGCGGCGATCATCAGGGTGAGCAGGGGGAAGGCAATGCAAATCGTTTTGTAGGTGATGCGGTCAAGCGCGTCGGCATCAGGCAGCAGACGCTCGAGATCTTCACGCCGCCACAGCAACAGCAGGTAGAGCAGGTTGGCGAAGATTCCGCCGACCAGAGCCGAAAGAATGAACGGACTCGCGCCAGATTTGTTGCGTACAGGCCCTCGGCGTCGAGCGACGGATATTGGCCGTTGCGCGTCCGCAGTATGAAGAAGACGAGCGCCAGAGCTTGCAGCAGAATGCTGATGAAGACGGCGCGATCGGCGGTCGCCAGGAACGCTGCATTCTTTCTCACGCGCGCTAACACATATAGAACGAGCGGCGCGAGAACCCCGGCGAAGACCAGCAGCATCAACCATCCAAGGTCGGGAATGGTCACGAAGAGGCGAACGCCTTTTGAAACGAAGACTTCGGCTTTGTTCTCAGGATCCCATGCGATCACGTTCAAGCCGCCCCACTTTTCGAAGCGCAGAAGAACGGAAGCATAAATCCCGACGGTGAATATGCTGGTTGCGGCCAGGAAAGTCTCGGTCTTCATCTTGTCCTGGATGAGGAACATCATGGCCAGCGCGAAACTCAGGGCGCAGGCAGCATAGGCCAGCATGGCCAGCGTGACATGCACGTGGAGCCACGTGGATTGCAGCGCGGGAACTAGCGGCCGAACTTCGCTCGGCAGCAACTGCATCAGGATGACGCCGACGATCGCGACAGGCATCGTGACCGTGCCAATGACTTTTACCCCGTAACGTTTTTCGGCGATCAGGGTCAGCGCGGCCAGCGTCCAGACAAAGCTCAGCAACATTTCATAGATGCTGGCGAAGGGAGGATGTCCGGCTTCGTACCAGCGATGCGCGACCGCGGCGGTGTTGGCCAACAATCCAGCCCAGGTGACCAGAGAGGCGAATTTGATGTAGGACTCGGTGCCGGTAACACCGAAGCCGAGATAGAGGGCTCCAGCGCCCGCGTAGAAAACCAGCGCGGCATAAAGGAAGTTGGCCTCACTCAGAATGTTTCCGGTCTTGACGACATTCAGGAATGCAATGAACAGCAGGAATGCGATGCTCAGTCCCACGCCGACGACCAGCGTCGTGCCAGTCGCGGGATGCTGTTCAACTTTTGCTCGTGACATACACGTCCTCCAAGCCGGACTCACCTCCGGCAAAATTCACCTTCCGGCAATCGATGTTGCCGGCTTCTCAGCGGCCAGCGCGACTCCCGGGTTTAGTTCCTTCTGAATCTGTTCGACTACGGTCTTGAACTTATGTTCGAAAGCGTCGCGGTTGCGATTGGCGGTGCCGCCAACCCAAAGCGCGGGACGTCCGTTTGCGTTGAGCACCGGGACGATCCAGAAGCGCATGTGAACCACATAGAAGACGAAGGTCAGGCCGATGGCCATGAGCACGACTCCAGCCCACACTGCCCACTGTCCGGGCTCGTGCGAGACTTGCAGGCCGGTGTAGAGGCCGGTCTTGAGGTCCTTGGGGTCGAGCGTGTACGGCGAATTCGCGTTCTCGGCGACGCCGGGAATCTCAGGCAGCCAAACGTTGACGGTGCTGGTCGCGCCGGCTTTCTTCGAAGTCACGATCAGGTGGACCGCTGGATTCGTGATCTCGCGGCTGCGCGTGTATACATGACCGTCCTCGACGACGTAGTCAGGAATAAATTCCGCGAGCTGCACTGTGGTATTAGCGTCAAGGGCGACGGTCTGGTTCATCGCCAGAGAAATTTCCTGTGGCGAGCCTTTCGTTCCGTTAGCAGGAATGGCGTTGAGAATGAGGCGATCGAGCTTTCCCGTGCGTCCGTAGCTGGCCTGGTAGAAGCGCAGTCCGTGATAAACCAACGGATCGTTGACGACGATCTCTTTGCTCGATACTTCGCGTCCCTCATCGACTACCGCCAGCTTCGACCACCAGCGCTTGGGAGTGCCGTCGGCGTAGGTGTCCTCTCCGGTTCCGTCGCAGCGGATGGAGAAAGGAATCGTCTTGCTCGAGCCGTTGCGCAGTTCAATCTGGTTGCTGGCGCTGCCCGGGGTCAGCATGAGGAATCCGCGCCAGCCGTAGAGTGCGTCCACGATACCGCCGAGGAAAATCAGCAATAGGCTGGCATGAACGATGTAGACCGCCATCTCAGAAATGCGACTGCGCTCGGAGAACAGCGAAAAACTTTCGGTGCGTACGATGCGTTCCGATTTCAATCCAAGGTGTTTGAAGGCGCGTTCGGCCGCGCTCAGTCCCTGCTCTTCGTCGGTGATCGCAATAACCGCTTGCGTGGGAAGAACTTTGCGGAAGCCTTCATCGGGACTCTTATAAGGGCGCGCGAAATATCGCCAGGCGTTGGGGAAGCGCTGCACGGATGCCGCGATAATGCTCAGGCTGACCATGATCATCAGAGCCACGAACCAGCGCGTGTGGAAGATATCGGTAAGGCCGGTTGCGTCGAGGAAGCGCAACATGGACGGCGAGTAGGCGCGCTGCATGTCTTCGGGCTCGGTGATAGGGCGCTGCAGGATCACCGTACCGGCCGCGGAAAAGATGACGACCAGAATGATAAGAACGACGCCGGTCTTGATGGAACTCAGGGTCTGCCAGATTTTTCGAAACGCAGAGCGAAGTGACAGGGCCATATCTTTCCTCTTCCTCGCATGGTGCAATGCACGTTCTGCGCCAACGCGGGATCCTCTTCTTAAGTCGTTTGTTGAGAAATAGTTGACGTTGCCGACTCGCAATCTTTGCGACCTTGGCTTGAGCGATAACACTCATCTCAAAAGGGGGCGACTGCGAATTCACGCACCGGCGGTAAGTGTGTGATTTCAATCACAAATCGCACGAAAAGCGGACAAGTTCGAAGTGCGGATCAACTCCAGGAAGGCGTGCGTGATTTCACCGACTGAGTGTGCGAGAAGGCCCATTTCGGGAGCCGTGAAATTGAGTTTAGGAAGATTCGTCGCCGACGCGCATAATTCGGAAGCTTAATTGATGCAATAATTTACAACTCAACACGCGAGACGGCGCGCTTCCACATCACGAAGGCGAGGATCGTGCACATGCAAGAGTTGGCAATGGTCCCAGCGTTTCCAAACCGTGCTCTCCCCGTCGCAAAGCGGAACGCTGAGGCCCTCCCCCGCCTCCTCCGACTGATGCTGCTCGTGCTGATCGCGGCGACGCCCGCGCTGGCCAAGGAACATCCGGTTCCGCTCGACAAGAACGTCGACTCCGCGAAGTGTCTCGAATGCCACGAAGATAAAACTAAAGGCAAAGCCGTTCACTCGGCGATCGCCACGGGATGCTTGAGTTGTCATGAAGTGCGAGTCAATAAAGACATTACGCGAGTCAAGCTGATCACTTCGACTCCGCAGGCGCTTTGTCTCAGCTGCCACACCGAAAAAGATGCGGCCACGATTAAAGGGACGGTACATCCTCCGGCGGTGCGCGACTGCATCAAGTGCCACGACCCGCACGAGAGCGACAATAAAAATCAGTTACTGAAAGCAGAGTCGGGCGACAAGGGCCAGAATCTCTGCCTCGATTGCCACAAGCAAGGACTAAACGTTCCCGAGAAGGGCAGCCGCCATGCCGCGCTCGACATGGGCTGCGACACTTGCCACGTCACGCATAAGACCGGAGACCGCGGCAAAGCCGAGTTTGATTTTCATCTGACCAAAAGCGCTCCTGCGCTGTGCATCGACTGTCACGATGTGAAGGATGCGAGCCTCCAGAAGGCGCACCATGATCAGCCGTTTGCCACGGCGGACTGCACGAGCTGCCACGATCCTCACCAGTCGGATGCTCCGAAGTTGATGCGGCAGTTCCTGCATCCTCCGTTCGCGGACAAATCCTGCGACACCTGCCACGCGCCGGCCAAGGACGGCAAGGTAGTTCTGACGCAGGCCGACGTGAAATCAATCTGCGTGACCTGCCATAGCGACCAGGCCGAAAAGATCGACAAGGCGAAAGTGCCGCATCCAGGAGCGGCGGGCGATTGTACCGATTGCCACAATCCGCATGCCAGCCGGCAGCCCGGTCTGCCCAAGACCAATGCGGTAGATATTTGTCTGGCCTGCCACACGGATCAGGCCGAGCAGGGAAAGAAAAAATTCTTGCACCAGCCAGCATTCAAGCAGGGATGCGCGACGTGCCATGAGCCGCACGGCGGTGACAACGATCATTTATTGCGGGCGAAAGATACGAACGGGCTCTGCCTGGAATGCCACGGGCCCGAGTCGCAGCCGAAGAAACTCGATTCCGAGCACGTGGTCACGATCTTCAACGGGAGCGTGAAGCTGCCCGAGGACTATTTCGCCAAGAACAGAGTTGTCATTTTGCCTTTGAAATTTGGTCGAGGGCATCCGGTGGAGGGCCACCCGATTTCGAATGTGGCCGATCCGACAGACGTCACGAAGACCATAGCGAAGATCGATTGCCTGTCCTGCCACCAGCCGCACGCGTCGGCGCAGCCCGACCTGCTGGCGAAGGATCAGGTCAACAACGCGGCGTTTTGCGCGAGCTGCCACAAGGATCTGACGAAGAGATAGTTCCGATGACGAAGCCGATGACGAGGCCGACGAGGAACACGACGAGGAGAATGGATATGACTTCTGAATCCCCAGCAAAAGTGATTCGCAATGGCAAGAGCCTCGTCGGGCTGGTGCTGCTGAGCGTGACTCTGATCGCGCCGGTGGCGGCGTTTGGGGGAAAGAAGAAGGCTGAGCCTGCGAAAGTTCCGGTCATCGACTATTCGAATATAGTGTGGCCGAACCCGCCGGCGATCGCGCGTATACGCTACCAGGCGTTTTATGCGGCGCAAAAACTGTCACAAGTGGAAGAAGGCAACAATACCCAGAAGGCGAAGTGGATGGATCGTCTGGCGGGTACGCAGCCGACCGCCGAGCGGAAAGTTCTTTTCCAACTCGGTGAGCCTTATGGCTTGGCTGTCGATTCCAAGAACAATTTATATGTGGCCGATCAGAAGGTCGGAGCCATCTTCATCTTCAATACAGAGACGCGCGAAGCGACGCTGATCAAGAACAAGGTCGACGCGCATTTTGTGCGGATTATTGCACTGGCGATGGATGACAGCGACCGGTTGTTCGCCTCTGATCCTGGACTTCGCCACGTACTGGTGTTTGACGCCAATCACAAAGCGGAAGATGTGATCACCGATGGCCTCGCCGAGCCGGCCGGTCTGGCGATCGACAAGGAAAATCGCCTGCTCTACGTTTCCGATGTGCAACTGGATCAGATCCTGGTCTACGACGCAGATTCCCTGAAGCTGCTTCGAAAGATGGGCACGACCGGACACAATCACGAGCTGACGACACCCGGCGATTTCGCCAAACCCACGGGGATGGCGGTTGATGCGGATGGGAATCTCTATGTCTGCGACACGTTGAATAATCGCATCGAGATCTTCGACGCCGACGGCAAGTTCATTTCGACCTATGGCAAGAACGGCGACGGCCCAGGATATTTCTCACGGCCGAAGGGAGTTGCGATCGACTCCGACAATCACATCTGGGTCACGGACGGCATGCAGGATCGAGTGCAGGTCTTCAGCCAGGAGTGGCAACTGCTCATCACATTTGGCGGACATGGGCTGCTTCCGGGACAATTCCAAGGCTTAGCGAGTATTACGATCGATAAGAACAACCGCGTCTTCACCTCCGAGATCTACCCTGGGCGCGTGCAACAGTTCCTGTACGTCACCGATGCGCAGGCCGAGCAATTGCGCAAGGAGCGGGAAGAGCAGCGGTCGAAGAAAGCCGGAACTGGGACGAAAGCAGCCGCTCCGCCTGCAGCTCCGGCGGTAGACGCGAAGAATCCCCAAAGCAAGTAGCGGGTAAGAGTGTTGCCAATCCACTCCCGGCCCATGCGAAACGCAACAGGCGGTTCGCGCGGTCATCTGCTCGTGCGTCTAACCGCTGCGTTTCACATCACTTTGCTCGCCTTCCTACTGTGGGATTTAACCAACCGGGTTCCTTAACTGGTTCTTTTCCCCCACCCGGACCAGGGATCTTAGACGGGCGCGGCCGCTCGCTGAACATGAAAAATATTTTAGATTCAATGACTTATGAATAAATCGCGGAAAATGGGGAGCGTTGGCGAGTTTCGGGCGGCCACTTGCACTAACAGGGAGCGAGGGGCGGTTGCAAGAAGCGCCCAGGCGCAGTTGCAGCCCTCGGCCTAAGCCTCTAGGAGTTCAGGAACGCGGTTCACATCACGGAGGTCGTACAAATTTTATGAAGAAAGCAATGTTAGTCGTAATGTTCGTACTGGCGGTCGGGGGTCTGGTGATGGCGCAGAACGCTACGTCGCCGGTTGACGTCCTCGGCGCGCACAATAATAACGGCCGCGGCTGCGCTGGATGTCACTCTCCGCACAGCGGCTCCTTCGGTTCCGGCCACGCCGGCGCTGCTGATACCGGCAGCTATGCATTGTGGGGCCAGGACGCCAGCCCACTGTACGGCGCGACAGTCGCGTTCGGCGACGGTGGAAAATACACCGAAGTTTTGCCGGGCACGATCAGCACGGGCAGCCAGGAAGTCGGCGGGATTCTACTCTGCCTCAGCTGCCATGACGGCAACGTCACCGCGAAGAACATGATGGTCAACGACTCCTATGAGCGGCGAATTGGCCTTCTGACGAACACTTCGTACGGCAACGGAACAATTCCAACCTTGCTCGGCAACGACGGTTCCTCGGCCGGCAATTACACCAACGATCACCCGGTGGGACAGATGGCCACGATCGGCGTCGGCAGCGGCTTGGTCAATACCGCCGGGAAACTGTCGGTCACCACGGGCACGCCCTATGCTCAGTTCGTAGCCAACTACGGCTGGCCAGCACTGGCGCCCGGCAAGTGGTCGAACCCCTACGGCGTAACCGCCGCGGGAGCGCCCTATGTGCTGTGCACGACCTGCCACAACCAGCATGTGATGACGGTCTACACTTCGAGCGCGGCGAGCCCGATCGCGGGTGATGGCGGCGGCAAGTACTATGCCACCTTCTTCTTCGTGAATGGCCCGTACAATCCGAACATCAACAATGTTTCGAACGCGAATGCTCCTTCGACGACGCAGTTCTGCCGCCAGTGCCACTTTGGCGAGGCGAACGAAGCCAACAACACTAACAACATCACCACGGTCTTCCAGTAGACCGGACGGTGGACAAAGGGGGAGAGATTCACTCTCCCCCTTTTTTTGTGAAGCAAGTCTTTGTCAAGCGAGTCAAGAGCGAGGAACTATGAAATACCAACTTCCAATCTGCGCAATGCTGGCGCTGGCACTCTCCGCGGCTTCGGCTCAGGTAGCGTCGCACGCTCCGACTGCAGTAGCGGCCAGCGCTCCCACGACGACGACCCCGCTGCAGGCCAGCGATCGGCCCGTAGCTCGCGTGAATGGAGCCGTGCTGACCGACCGCGACTTGCTGCGCGAGATGTATGCGATCTTCCCCTACGCCCAGCAACACAATGGATTTCCCAAGGCACAGGAGGCGCAGATTCGTCAGGGTGCGCTGGAAATGATCATTTTCGAGGAGTTGGTGTACCAGGAAGCAGTACGGCGCAAGATGCTGGTTCCGACGGAAAAACTGAACGGCGCCGAAGCCACGTTTCGCAAGCAGTTTCAGAGTCCCGACCAATACCAGCAATATTTGCAAACCGAAATGCAGGGCTCGGAGAAACAACTGCGCCAGCAGATGCGGCGCTCCCTGCTGATCGAGCAACTGTTGAAGCAGGAAGTGGAAGCCAAGGCTGCCGTCACTCTGACGGAAGTTCAGACCTACTACACGAAGAATCCGGCTCGCTTCCGGCAATCGGAGAGCTTCACGTTCCAGAGCATCTCTGTGGTGCCGCCGCTGAAGCCTACCCCGGAGCAGGCCAAAGAAGCGCAGAAGAAAGCCGAGGACGCATTGCGGCAAGCCAAAGCGACCAAGAGCTACCAGGATTTCGGCCTGCTGGCGGAGAAGATCTCAGATGACGACTTCCGCGTGAACATGGGCGACCATCACGTTGTCGCCGGCGACAAGCTTCCGCCACAGGTCGTAAAGGTTCTTACCGCGATGCAGGCGGGGCAGATGACGGGCCTGATTCAGATCGAGAGCGCGTACACGATCATCCGGCTGAACGCCCACACGCCAGGCCGGAAGCAGCCATTCGCGGAAGTGAAGACGGACCTGAAGACCGAGTTGCAGAAGAAGAAATACGAGCAGCTCCGGTCTGGTTTAGCGAAACAGCTGCGCGCCAAGGCGAAGATCGAGGTTGGCTAGAAGCAGTACCCAGTTAGCAGTACTCAGTACCCAGTTGTCAGTGTCCAGTTAGAGTCCGGTTTCTTAGAGAACCGGAAACTGGATTCTGACGACTGGGTTCTTTCTTGCCGTTGAGTCATTCGACACCACATGGCGGGTGATATTCCGCAACGGTTGCGGATTCGAGTGCAAAAACCTCACTTCGCTGCTCCTAAGCGCCTTATTTTCAATGACTTTACAAACGAATGGCAATGCCCATTTTGGCAACCGTTGTGCCTCTACATGGGTAAGTGGAATTGGACGTTGGGCCTGTCGCAAGCGGACGTCAAATGAAGGGAACCAAGCACATCATCGGGCTGGCAATTCTGATGGTGGCACAACTCGCCTCGGCTCAGTTAAAGATCGGCGACAACACGAAACTAACGGTCGGTGGACTTTTCACCTTCGGCTACTCCGGCGACTATGGCGACGCGATTCCATCCGATCACGGCCTGAACCTTGGATTCGACGGCAAGATTTCAGGTTCGTACTACAATCCCAACTTCCTGTCTTTCGAAGCAACTCCCTACTACAACCAGTCGCGCGCCGATTCCAACTATCAGTCACTCACCGGAGCGAAGGGGATTCTCGGGACTGCGAATTTCTTCACCGGAAGTCACTTTCCCGGCGCGATCAGCTATCACTATGACGACAACAGCACCGGCACATTGGGCTTGACCGGTCAGCCGAACTTCACAACTTACGGTAAGGGCCAGGGATTCGGGATCAACTGGAGCGCGCTGCTTCCGAATATGCCGACGCTCAGCGTGGGCTACTCGCAGGGAAGCGGCCACAGCACGATCTACGGCACCGACGAGCAGGACGATTCCAGCACACATTTGCTCAACATCCATTCGAATTATGAAGTAGCCGGCTTTCGTCTGAATGGTTTCTTCGACCGCAACAGCATGAAGTCAACGTTTCCGCAGTTTCTGACCGGAGAAGGGGAATCGGTACAGAATTCGGCAGGTCACGATTTCGGTGCGGGCGCGCAACACGAGTTGCCGCTTCACGGGATATTCGCGATCTCGTTCAACCGGGCGTCGGCGACGAGCGACTACCTCTCCACCGAAGGAAATAGCGCAAATACTTCGAGCTATTCAGACGACACCGAGACCGCGAACGTCAGCTTCCACCCCACGCAGAAGCTGAACCTGAACATCTCGCAGACCTACACCGATAACCTGACCGGCTACCTGACGCAGAACCTGGTGGGGACGGGATCGGCGGTGCCGGGACTTAATCTGGGATCGGGATCGCACTCGTCCACGATGGGTGGAGGCGCTAGCTATCAGTTCACGAATTATCTCTCGGCGCAGACACAGGCAACTTACTACGACCAGACTTATTTCGGCAAAAACTATACGGGGACGTACTTGAGTGGCACGCTGAACTATGGCAAGCGGCTGTTCGACATGTTCACTTTCTCCGGTTCGGTGGTGGAGAGTTCCAACGGACAGGGCACCAACGCACTGGGATTCGTGGGAACTGTGAACTATTCGCATCGGTTTGCGGGATGGCAGACGGCGGGCGCCTTCAGCTACGCACAAAACGTGCAGACGTTGCTCGTGACTTACACGACCTCCTATTACAACTACAGCGCCAACTTACACCGGCGTTTAACGAGCGGGCTAACGTGGACGGCGGCGGTGAACGGATCGCATAGCGGACTGACAAATTACAGCGGCACGAGCAGCAGCAGCCAGGGCTATTCGTCGGCGTTGAGCATGCGCATGTTCAGCGTGAATGGAAACTACACGAAGTCCAACGGGATCTCGTTGCTGGGAGCAGGCGGTCTGGTAGGGGCTCCGCCGACGCCGGGAGTGAACGACTTCATTTTGTTTGGCGGAAGCAGCTGGGGAGGCGGAGTTTCGGCCACGCCGATCCGGCGGCTGGTGATCGCAGGCAGCTTCAGCCGCGCCATTAGCGACACGGTGAGCACCACGACTTCACACAACAATACAGAGATCTTCAACGCTCAATTGCAGTACCATTTGAGGCGCATCGGACTGCAAGCGGGATACACTCAGTTCACCCAGGGAATCAGCGCAGTCGGCGCACCTGCCAGTACGACGTCGTTCTTCGTCGGGATGACCAGATGGTTCGACTTCTTCTAACCGGGCGGAGCAAGGCGGCAGTACGCGCCGGACTGATCCTCGCATTGCTGGCGGCGTTGTTCGCACCGCAGGCGCGCGCGGCGAAGCGTCCCAAGGAGAAGATTGGTCAGCCTCCCCCGCCGGATTTGCTGCTCGACGGCGGACGCAAGCTGGTATTCGAGCGCAGCTTCAGTCTTGAGCGCGAGGTCAAACCGAAGCGCAGTTTTTGGACACGGGTGGTCGACGTCATCGCCGGCGAGCCTGACTTCCACTATCTGGTGAGTCCCTACAGCGTTGCCACCGATTCGCATGGACGCATCCTCGTGACTGACACGGGCGCGGCCGGCGTGCACATCTTCGATTTCGTCCAGCAGAAGTACAAGTTCATTTCGCGCCGCGATACCGGCAAAGATCGGCTGCTGACACCGCAGTGCGTGACCGTCGACGCGCAGGACAACATCTACGTCACAGATTCGCAGTCCGGGAAAGTATTCGTCTTCGACCCGAGCGGAAAGTTCAAGCGAACGATCGGAAGCCTGAAGGGTGGTGAAGGATATTTCAAGCGCCCTACGGGAATCGCGGTAGATTCCGCCGCACAGCGCATTTACGTCACCGACACGCTGCGCAACAAGATTTACATGATGGACATGCAGGGCAGCGTTCTGCAGGTAATCGGGAAACCGGGTACGGGAGATGGCGAGTTCAATTTCCCGACGGAACTGCGGCTGAATGGGACGGACCTCGTCGTGGTCGACGCCATGAATTTCCGCGTGCAGGTTCTCGATCGCTCCGGCACATTCCGCTATGCGATTGGAAAAGTCGGAGATGGCGCGGGATGGATCTTTCGTCCCAAGGGCATTGGATTCGATTCCGAAGGCCATCTCTACGTTGTCGACGCGCAGTGGGGCATGGTGCAGGTGTTCGACGAGCAGGGAAGGTTGCTCTACTACTTCGGGCAGAGGGGCACGGGCGCGGGCCAGTTCCAGTTGCCGGCCGGGCTCGAGATCGACAACAAAGATCGCATTTACGTGGTCGACGCGTTTAACCGGCGAGTTCAGGTATTCCATTACTACGGTTTGGCGAAAACGGCGGATGGGAGGCAACCGTGAAGGCGCTCCTGTCGCTCGGTTGCGTACTGGTTTGTGCGGTTCTCCTGTCGCAGAGTGCGGCAAGAGGCCAGGGCAGTCCAGTCAATGGCGACGTGCTCGGCATGCACAATCTCACGGCGGCGAGTGGAGCGTCAGTAACGACGTCGGGAGGTCTGGGCTGCACCTTCTGCCACGCTCCGCACAGTGGATTGGGCGGCGTCACTCCATTGTGGAATCAGAAACTTTCACGGAGCACCTACACTCCCTACAACAGCACGACGTATCACGAGCAAGGGAACACGCAGCCGACGTTGGGGGTTACCAGTAGCCTGTGCTTGAGTTGTCATGACGGGACGGTCGGCGTAGGACAGTCCGCGGCGTATGGACAGCTTCCTACGACCGGGCAGATGAATAGTGCCGATTCGTTTGGGACGACGCTGACGGGATCGCATCCGTTCAGCCTGGTAACCCCGCTGAAGGACGCGGCGAACCTGGCGTCGTCGCTTGTGGCACAGGGCAAGACAGCCGATCCTACGGGCGCGGTGAAGTTGGTGAACGGGAATATTGAATGCACGAGCTGTCATGATCCGCACGTCCAGGGAAAAGACAGGATCGCGCAGAACTTTTTAGTGCGCGACAGTTCGAACGCGCAGATGTGCCTCTCCTGCCACGATCCAACGCGAGTCGTGCAGGGACAGATCAACGCGCTGGCGGGTTGGCCGAACAGCATTCATCAAACGGCGACGAACCAGGTATCGCCCGACGCGCATGCCGGTCCTTACATGACGGTTGGGCTGAACGCGTGCGCGTCCTGCCACATGCAGCACAATTCGCTGGCACCTGCGCGGCTGTTGCGTCCGGCGACACCGGCGGCGATTGCGACGGATCCGGCGACGCAGGATTGCATGACCTGCCACGCCGGCGGCACTTATCTTTCACCAGCAATTCCGAACATCATGGGTGAAGTTTCCGGGGCGGCGAAGGTCGGCCATCCGCTGCCTTCGGGGAATAATTTCCACGATGCCGCCGAGCCGGCGGTGCTGAACAACAATCGCCACACGACCTGCGTCGATTGTCACAACGCCCATGCGTCGAATCAGGTAACGGCCTTCTCGGCGCCGCCGCTGCTGCGGCCCTCGCAGGCGGGCGCGACCGGCGTCAGCGCGCTAGACGGCGTGACTGTGCTGACCCCGGCGATCAATCAATATGAAACCTGCCTGCGCTGTCACGGCACGAGCATAGGTAAACAGCGGCTGATCATCTATGGATACGCTCCTGTGCGAGTCGTCTCGGCGGCGGACCCGTTGAACGTCATCGCGGAGCTCGCCTCGACCGCGACCTCGAGCCATCCGGTAACGCACGATCGCACGAGTCCTTTGCCGCAGCCCAGCCTGCTGATCAACATGCTGAACGAGAATGGCACGACCTCGGCGCGGCTGGTGGGAACGCGAATTTTCTGCAGCGATTGCCACAATAGCGATGACAACCGCGAATTTGGCGGCACCGGACCCAACGGCCCTCATGGATCGGTCAACGCACACATCCTCGAGCGCAATTATCAATTCAACCAGGCTGCGGCGCCGGGTGGACCGGTCAGCAATCTGTTTCCGAATCCCGATCTCACCGTGGCTGGACCGTACTCCATGTGCGCGAAGTGCCACGACTTGACACAGATTCTGGCTAACACAAGTTTCTCGCAGCACAGCGTGCACGTGTCGCAGTACGGGTTCAGTTGTTCGACCTGCCACACGGCGCACGGCATGGGCGCGACGTCGCCGAACGTCACCGGCGAGCGGCTGGTGAATTTCGACGCCAATGTGGTTGGGCAGAATAGTGGGGTTCCCATCTCGTATAACCGTGGGACTAACACTTGCACGCTGATGTGCCACGGTGCGGCGCACAATCCGGATGGCACCGTCACGGCAGCCGGGGCAACTACCGCGAAACCCAAAGGGATTAAGGGCAGGTGACGAACATCTGCGCGAACACTTCGTTTTTCTCGGGTATGCGGCTGTTCGCGTTCGATCGGAAACGTTCGAGCGAGACAACGCATGCGGGGAACCGGCAGGGCTGGACGAATATGAGGTCTTACACCGCGATTAGGCCCGCGGAGTTGGATCTGGTCCAGCCCTGTATCGCGAACAATTGATCAGGGGACTCCAAGCGAAACAGAATGCCTGTAGCGACAGAACCAGCAACGAATAATCCGCGGGAGCGTGGCGGCATGCGCCGCTGGGCGCCGCGCATCGCGACGGCGGTGCTCGTGCCTCTGTTGTTGCTGGGCGTGATTGAGTTGGCGCTGCGAGTGTTTGGCGTGGGATATTCCACCGACCTCACCGTCCCGTGCACGGCCCAAGGCCATGCCGCGGACTGCTACAACCTGTTTTTCCCTGCGCCGTTTTTTCCCCCGGGAATGATCAAGACACCTCAGGCGTATTCGATTCCCGCGGACAAGCCGCCGGGAACCTACCGCATTTTTGTGCTCGGAGAATCGGCGGCGATGGGCGATCCCGACCCGGCCTACGCCTTCAGCCGCTATCTCGATGTGATGCTGCGGGAGCGCTATCCGTCGATGAAGTTTGAAGTCGTGAACACGGGCAGCGTCGCGATTAATTCTCATGTGGTGTTGCCGATCGCCGAAGGGCTGGCGAAAGAGCGTCCGGATCTTTTCATCATCTATTCCGGCAACAATGAAGTCGTTGGACCTTACGGTCCTGGCACGGCGCTGACGTCGTCGAAGATGAGCCTGCCGGTCATTCGCGCCAGCATTTTCGTGCGGTCCACGCGCATTGGGCAGCTTCTAACGAAAGTGGGAACTCGAAAAAAGGAATGGCGCGGGATGGAGATGTTTCTCGACAAGCAGGTTCAGGCAAGTTCGCCGCTTATGAAGTATGCCTACGCGAATTTCGAGAAGAATCTGCGCGACACGATTGAAGCTGGCCGTGACTCGGGCGCTCGCGTCATCGTCAGTACGGCGGCGACGAATTTGAAAGACTGCGCTCCGTTTGGATCGCTGCACCGCCATGACTTAACAGCTGACGATTTGCGCTCCTGGACGGCGCTCGTGCAGCAGGGATCGGACGCGGAAAACGCCCGGTTGTATGAGGAGGCTCTGAAGTCGTACGCGGCCGCGGCGAAGATTGACAATCAGTATGCAGAATTGGAGTTCCGGATTGCCCGCACTTTGTGGAAGATGGGCGACTATGCGGGCTCAAAAGAACATTTCGTTCGGGCGCGAGATCTCGACACGCTTCGCTTTCGCGCTGACAGCCGGATCAACGACATCAATCGCGCGGTTGCGAATTCATCGGGCGCAGAACTGGTCGATGCTGAGGCACTCTTTTCGAAGGAAAGTCCGAATGGGATCATCGGCAGCGAACTCGTGTACGAGCACGTGCACCTGACTCCGCCGGGCAACTACCTGCTGGCCCGCGCTATGTTCTTGCAGATTGCGAGCAAGTTGCCAGCAGAGGCTGGGCATGCAATGACGGAGGCTGACGTTCCCTCCGAAGCGGAGTGCGAGCAATTGCTGGCCTACACCGGCCACGATCGCCTGCGGATTGCGACGGAGATGCTGCAGCGCTTGCAGCGGCCTCCATTCACGAATCAACTCAATCACTCCGATCAGCTGTTGCGGTTGACGATTGAAGCGCAGGCTCCCGATGAGAGTCCTGATGCAACCTCCGCCGAGTATGAATGGGCAATACGCAAAAATCCGGACGACCGCGTTTTGCACTACAACTACGGGCTCTTTCTCTTCGACTACAACCAGGCTGCCGCGGTGGCGCAGTTGCGCTTGTCGCGGCCTTGGGATGGTTTTCCGGTGTTCGCTCCGGATGGCAATCTGGTGGAATAACCTGATCGAGTAAATCTGGCTTAGAAATTTCCGTACATGAATTGCGCGGTGCTGGCGCCATTGGTCATGGTGATAACCAGCAGAAGAGTCAACGCCACGGCATAGATGGGCGGCAGCCAGTACCAGCGCCAGCGAGCGATGAGCGCTAGAAATCCGCTTTGGGTGGCAGTACCCGGTTCTTCTCCTTCTTCTTTTTCCGTCGTGTAGGGCGCAAGCGCGCTTGCCACCAACATCACAATCGCATATCCCACCGCCAACCCGGCCACCAGGAGATAAAAAGTTCCGCTCAGAAAATGCGTCGCATAGCTAGCAGGCGACACGACCGCCGATAGCATCTGCAAGGCCTGGGGCATCGTGTGAGCGCGGAAAAGAATCCATCCCAGACTGATGAGGCCGATGGTTGCGATCCACGAAATTGGCGTCCAGAGAATTGCAGGCGGTTCCCAGTTGAACTTGCGCTGCACTTGCTGCACCTGGCGATGTAGGACAAGCAGCACGCCGTGATAGCAACCCCACAACGCGAAGAGCAGGCTTCCTTTGTGCCACAGTCCGAACAGGATCATCGAGATGACGAGCGCGAGATTTCGCCACCAGACTTCGCGGCGCACTACGGCCAGCGGAAGGAAGACGTAGTCGCGAATCCAGAAAGAGAGCGACATGTGCCAGCGCGTCCAGAAGACCGACGGAGTGGTCGATCGGAATGGCCGATCGAAGTTTTCCGGCACTGTGAAGCCCAGCACCTTCGCCACCCCGATGGCGATGTGCGAGTAGCCGGCGAAATCGAAGAACAACTGCAGGCCGTAGCCGAAGACGAGTACCCATACGTCGGCGCCGGTCCAGCGAGTGGCGTGGTCGAAGCCGGAGTTCACGCCGTCGCCCGCCAGAATTCCCTGACCGACTAATTGCGCGAGCTGCACCATGAAGATGCCCATCAGGATGCGGGTGACTCCGCGCCCTACGTCGCTCCACGGAGTAAGTTTGTCGGAGCGGAATTGCGGCAGCATGTCAGGCATGCGGCAGATCGGGCCCGAAATCGTGACGGGGAAGAAAACCATGTAGGCGGCGAATTCGAAAAACGATGGATCGAGTTCCTCGCCGCGGTAGAGATCGAACAGGTAACTCATCGCCTGGAAGGTCCAGAACGATATACCCAACGGCAGCACCAGGTGCGCGAAGGGCTGCAACGCCGATAAAGAAGAGTTGACCGCGATCTCGGGAAGGTATTTGAAGGTGCTCAGCAAGGCCAGGTTCAGAATGATGCCGGTCGCGAGCGGAGTGCCGGAGGGGTTGCGCTGCAGCCATTTTCCGATCAGGAAATTCATCACCGTGGAGGTGAGAAGAACGGCTCCAAACCAGAGTCCCCATGTGAGGTAGAGCGTGAAGCTGGCGATCAGAAGGACGGCGAGCCGCACTTTGCGCGCGCGAACAGTGGCGAAAACGACGGCGCAAAGCAGGAACGACAGGCCATACAGGACACTTTGTAGCAAACTTTTTCCCCCGGGGTCGTGGCATCGAACCACGTGTGCCAGCTTTTTAATCTGTTACTTCGGAGACCAGCGAACAAGAATAGTGAGCCGCTTCGCTGGTTACAAGGACACGCAACGTAATCTAATATAGTTGCTTATGATTCGATTCCGCAATCTCATCGAGGCTCTCGATGAGGCTCCCGCCGAGCGTCCGTTCGTGACGGCGTGGATCGACGAGGACGAACAGGAAACGGTCACATTTGCCGAGTTTCGGCGCCGGGCGCGGCGGCAGGCGGGCATGCTGCGCGGTCATGGCGTGGAAACCGGCGATCGCGTCATCATCATCATGCCGCAGGACATCGCCGCGATGACAACTTTTGTCGGAGCGATGATGCTGGGCGCGGTGCCCGCGTTTCTCGCCTATCCCAACTTTAAAGTCGAGCCGGCAAAGTATCGCTTCGGACTGGCCGGAGTCTCCAAGAATCTCAGCGCCAAGGCCGTGGTCATCGACGAAGATTTTCCAGAAGACCTGCTCGGGCACGTTTCTCTCAGCGAAGGAACCAAACTCATCCGTGCAGGAGCAGAGAGGGAAGCGGGGAAAGACGGGGTGCCACTTAAAGCTCCCGAGATTCATGCAGAGAGTCTTGCGTTCATCCAACACTCCGCGGGCACGACGGGATTGCAGAAGGGAGTCGCGCTCACGCATGCCGCCGTGCTGCGCCAGCTTGGACATCTGGCGCTCGCGTTGAAGGCCGATGGCGCCACTGACTGCATCTACAGTTGGCTGCCGCTCTATCACGATATGGGGCTGATCGCGTGCTTCATCATGCCCATGGTTTGCCACATTCCGATCGTGATGCAGTCGCCGCTCGATTGGGTAATGCATCCGGATTCGATGCTCCAGATCATGAGCGACTACAAGTGCACTCTGGCGTGGATGCCGAACTTCGCATACCAGTTCGTCCCGCGGCGCACACCGCAAAGTCGTTGGGCGCAGTACGATCTTTCTTCGATGCGGGCATTGATCAACTGCTCCGAGCCGGTTCGCGCCAACAGCATGCTCGAATTTCAGAAGGCGTTCGGAATCAAGAGTGAAGCGCTGCAGGCTTCCTATGCAATGGCAGAAAACGTCTTCGCGGTAACGCAAACGCCGGTTGATCGGAAAGGCGGACCGGTCAGCGTTTCGGCCGACGGCCAGCAATTTCGCAGCGCCCACCGTATTGTGCCGGTCCCGGCGGGAACTGCGGGATCCGTCTCGTTCACTTCGTCGGGGCGGTTATTGCCGCTTCAGGAAGTTCGCATCGTCTCTGATTCCGGCGCGGTGCAGGCCGATGGGCACGTTGGCGAAATTCTGATCAAGAGCGATTGCCTTTTTGACGGCTACTATAATCGTCCCGACCTGACGGCCAAGGCGCTGGTCGAGGGCTGGTACCACAGTGGCGATCTGGGCTTCTTGCTCGACGGCGAACTCTATGTAGTCGGCCGCAAGAAAGACTTGCTGATCATCGGCGGCGAGAATATTTATCCGCAGGATATCGAAGAGATCGTTGCCAGCCATCCCGCGATTCACGATGGCCGCGCGATCGCCATGGGAGTCTATAGTCCGACTCTCGGTACGGAAGAGATCGTCGCGGTGGCCGAGGTCGAGCGCGAGGAACTTCTCGCCAACGCGGTTGAGATCGAACGCGAAATCCGCAGCCAGGTCGTGGCCAGCCTGGGAGTGGCCGTTCGTACGATTTTCCTGAAGCCGCCCAAATGGATTGTGAAAAGCACCGCTGGAAAAGCGGCGCGCTCGACCACTCGCGAGAAGTTATTGCGCGAGCATCCCGAACTGAACGTTGAAGCCCAGGAGACAGTCTGAATGACCGCAGAAGCGCAGCAGATGATCGAACACATCAAGGAACTGATCCACAAACCGGGCGTGACGCTCGATGAGAATACTCCGCTGGTATCCTCCGGCTTGATCGATTCGATGGCGTTAGTGGATCTGCTGCTGAAACTCGAAGACCTCACGCACATGCGGATTCCCGCCGGCAAAGTGCAGCCCAAAGATCTGGATACCGTCGCGAAGATGTTCGCGACCGCGCAACGTGTGGGCAAGACGCGGCCAGGGAAGCCGCTTGACACCCCCCCCCCATTCCCTCGCTAGAATACGTTACTCCTCCGAGGGCGTTTCGCCTTCTACCCAGTTCTGAGAGCCTCAGGGCGGACTGCGTCTTAGACACCCGCAAGCCGGACGGATATCTATGGGAACCCAAGTTGCCGCGGAACACTTCACTTTGGAATTAGGCATGCCGTTGCTCGGCCGCAGTGGCCTGAGTGAGTCGCCGCTGCTCAAGCTGATTGGAGATGACCGGTGGCAGGAGATTACTCGCCTTGGCGGGGTGAGCACGTCGAAGATTCGCGACGCGTTTGACAACCGGCTCTACGCGACCTACTGCTTCGTCGAACTCGCTTTGACGCCCGAGCGTCCGCTCAGTGCTTACGATGAGAATGATCTGCTGAATTTTTCTCGTTCCGATCTGAGCCATTATTCTCACGTCTACCTTGACGGAAAGTATGTGCTGGCCGAGGGTGGGCCGTTCGAGATTCGCTGCACCAACGTGTTTATCTATCAGTTGGCTGGGCCGCAGCAGCTCAAGATGGCTCAACCGGAGAATCTGAATTTTGATTCGATGCCCGAGTTGCCGGCCCAGCCTGACTCTCTGAACCTGTGCCGGGCCGCGAAAGCCGAAGGGACATTCCAGCAGATGGATTCGAGCCACGCTGACCTGGGGTCCCGGCTGGTGACGTATGTCATTGATCCCGATCGCGACGCCAACGGCGCGGGGCTCATTTACTTTGCGAACTTTGTCTGTTTTCTCGAGTACGCCGAACGAGCGCTGCTGAACGACTGCCAGCTGCCAAGCCAGCTCATCGATGCCCGGTCGACCTACTGGCGCAGGCTCGGTTATTTCGGCAACGCACAGGTCACCGACCAGCTGCAGATTCAGATCACCGGACGGGCTGGGGTCCTAGACGATAGTCACTTGTTGCTCTCGTTCGACTATCGCGTGAACCGGGCGTCGGACGGGAAGATGATTCTCATTTCGTCCTCGCGGAAGTCGGCGAAGCTGGATGATGCCGGAAGGGAGTGGATCAACGGTCTTAGACTCAAGTCGGAGGGGGCAGTTCGTGGATAACGCGCAAGCCGAAGCAATGATTCAGTATCTGAAGGAAAAAGTCCTGCGTAAGCCGGAACTTGCCGTCGATGCGGATACCGCGCTGGTCTCTACCGGAATCGTCGACTCGTTCGCGCTGGTTGAAGCGCTTTTCGAACTCGAACGCATTACGAAACTTCGCATCCCCGCCGCCAAGGTTGCGCCTTCCGACATGGACACGGTACGGAAGATGTTCGAGACCGCCGAACGGCTGGGGAAGCCGCGGAAATAAAGCTGGCGGCGTGTTGCTTGCCGCATCGGCGGGCAAGACGCCCGCCGGACAGCCGCCGGGACGGCGGCGCTACGAAACCCATCTCCCTATTGCTCTCTCATCACGGCTCCCTCCAGATGGCGACTGAGGACTGCACTCGCTTCTGCCTCCTGTAGCTTCTGATCGTGATCCCACTCCGGTCGCAGAACCATCGCCTTGATGTGGAAATGGGACTCCTTGGGCGCGTCGTCGACGCGAATGAGCATTTCATTCTTCAGGAAGCGAAAGCGCGTCACCTCCGCCAGCGGTAGGAGTTGATCGGAAGTCTTTCCGATGATGACGTAGACCACCGTGTCGGCCATCAGCACGTACTCGGGGCAGAGTGCGCCGGTTTCGGTCTTCGCGCCGCCTGACATTGCGGCCATAAATCCGTGCTGCGGGCCCATGCAATCGGTCATGCGCATGCGAATGATGGTGCCTTGCTGGCGCGACTGCGCCGGGAGAAGCATCGGGATCAGAAGCAGAACAATGCTGAACAGCATCCGTTTCATAGGTCCTCAATTACTGAACGCGGCTGGGATAGTAGTAGCCGCTTCGGCTGTGGAACTCGAGGTTTAGGTTATGAGTGGGAAGAATCCGTACATCGTGAAATCCGTTGGCGTGGCTGGGCAGCCGGTAGCTGACCGTGTAGGTTGCCCGAAAGCCTTCGAGAATGACATTCAGCGCGCGGGCAGTTCCGTTGCGCGCGGGCAGGTAGCGGCCCCCGGTAGCGCAGGCCAGTTTGTCGAGAACGGCGGAGCCCTGCGAGGCATAATTCGTGTGGCTCATGTCGATGCTGTAGATCTGAATCTCACTGGTGGACGCGGCTTCGATCGCGTCGGAGATCGAGTGCCGGCTGATCGTATCTTCACCGTCCGAGAGCAAGATGAGAATTTTCTGAGCGTGCGCGTCGCCGCGATGCGCCAGAAAGTCGGAGGCGAAGACGACGGCGTCGAACAGCGGCGTTAGTCCGTCGGGGTGAGCAGACGGCAACCGGTCGGAGGCGTGTGAGGCGCGGCAGTCTCCAGCACAAATGACCACCGGTTGCTGGCCCTGAAAAGAGAAGATGGAGATGTTTTCGTCAGGCACGCCTGTGGTTTTGGAAATCACTTCGAGGACGTCGGCGATTTCTTCGCGGAATCGAGGAGTGATCGATCCGCTGGCGTCGACGAGGATGGCGAGTTCGAGCTTGGTCCAGTCGGCGCGAGTAAAGCTTTGAAAATCGCGGACGATAAAACCTTTATCGACGACCGCGAAATCGGCGGCTCGCAAGGTGGCCACGCCGTGATTGTTCCGGTCGAGTGCAGAGAAGGTCATCCGAACCTCGGTGGCACGAGTGCGATAGGTGATGTCGGGCTGATCGTTGTCCGCGGCCGGCTCCGCGGCCCGGGAAATCCCTGCGCAAAACACTAGAAGTAAGAGAAGAGGCCCCGCACGTCGTCCAGATACAAGTGTGGCCATACCGAATACATCGGCCATCCGTGTGGAACTTGAGGGCGTACGACGTTACCGGGGTCATTGCTGGCAGAGGGCTGCGCTTGACAGGGATCGAAGCCGGCGCGTGGGAGCGGCGGCGGAGGTGAGAATCCGCAAATGTTGCGCGTTGAGGGCGGAGAGTGCTGGTTCTTCTTAGCGTCCTTTGCGGCCGTTCTTCGCGACCTTTGCGTGAAAGGTTTGAAAAACGCAAAGGCATACACGCAAAGTACGCGAAGAATGCGCAAAGGTCGCAAAGAAGAGTAATGCAACGCGAGCTTCGCAAGTTCTTGTGAGGAGAATTACTGGTTGCCGCCGCCGAGTTTTTGAGACTCCGCCATCTGCGCCTGGGCGATGAGCTTCTCGACGGCCGTCTTCTTTTCCTGGGGCAGCGTCGGATTCGCCTTCAGCAACTTCTGCCACGCCGTGACCGCGCCGTCAGGATCGTTCTTCCCCTGCAGCCGGATCATCCCCAGATTGAAGAGCGCGTTCGCATCCTTGGGATCGTAGCGAAGCGACTGCTGCAGCTGGCTGATGGCGCCATCGGTGTCGCCCTGGTAGAAGAGGCACGAGGCGAGGTCCGTGCGCGCAGGGATGTTCTTCGGGTCGGCGTCCAGAGCTTTCCGGTAATAATCCGCGGCTTCCTTGAACTGATGCGTCGCTTTGTAGAGCGTTCCAATCTGATTGAGCAGCGTGGAGTTGTGAGGATCGGTTTTCAGTCTGGCGAGCAGCGGTTCGGCCTTCTTGTCGGCCATGCGCTTCATGTCGTCGAGGCTGGGCATCTGCGGCATGGTGGCCGCGGGTGCGTTTGCGGCGGAGGCCGTTGTCGGAGCAGGCGAAGACGAAGTACGAACCGGCCCTGACCCACGGAATAAATAGCCTAGCGCTATCCCGATGACGAGGCAGGCGCTCGCCATCGCATAGACCTGAGTCGTTCTCCAGCCGCGCGGACCGGATAATTCTGGTTCGTTCGCCATAGTGATCTTCAGCTATTAGGGCACGCCGTCTGCCAATGCGCCCGCCTGGAGCAGGATATGTATTTTCAATTGCTTAGACCGAAAAGCTTCAGAAAAAGATGAGGGCCAATGCGCGGGAGACGGGTGTTTCGCCGCAGGCATCTGAGGATTTTTCCGCGAGAGCCGGCCTACGTGATGCTGACTTCCGTATAGGTTCCATACACCTGCCGGAGGGCTTCGCAGATCTCACCGACGGTGGCGTAGGCGCGGACGGCGTCCACGATGTAGGGCATGGTGTTGGCGGAGGAGACGTTGCCGTTGGTGCCTGCCTTGGGTTCCTGTGCGGCAGCTTTTTTCAGCGCGTCGAGCGTGCGTTGGACGTCATCATTCGAGCGCCGCGCGCGCAGCGTCTTCAGCTTTGCCGATTGCCGGCGGGCGACGCTTTCGTCGATGTAGAGAATGTTGGGCGAGTCTTCTTCGATGACGAATTCGTTGACGCCCACGATGACTTTCTCACGTGCTTCGACCGCGCGCTGATACTGATATGAGGCCTCGGCGATTTCCTTCTGCGGATAGCCGCGCTCGATGGCCTTCACCATGCCGCCCATGGCGTCGAGTCTGCTGAAGTAATCGAAGGCGCCGTTCTCCATCTGCAGGGTCTGGTTCTCAACAAAGTACGATCCGCCGAGCGGATCGACGGTCTGCGTGACGCCTGACTCGTAGGCGATGATCTGCTGCGTGCGCAGCGCAATGCGCGCCGCCTCTTCCGTTGGCAGGGCAAAGGCTTCGTCGTAGGAGTCTGTGTGCAGCGACTGCGTTCCGCCGAGCACCGCCGCCATGGCCTGCAAGGCCACCCGTGCAATGTTGTTCATCGGCTGTTGGGCCGGCAGCGAAACTCCCGCGGTCTGCGTGTGGAATCGCATGAGCCAGGTGCGCTGGTTCTTCGCGCCGAAGCGGGTCTTCATGACTTGACCCCAGACCTTTCGCGCGGCGCGGTATTTCGCGATCTCCTCGAAGAAATCGTTGTGCGCATTGAAGAAGAAACTCAGGCGCGGACCAAAGTCGTCGACATCGAGTCCGCGGCGGCGGGCCCATTCGACATACTCGACGCCGTCATACAGCGTGAACGCCAGTTCCTGCAGCGCGGTAGAACCGGCCTCGCGAATGTGATATCCGCTGATCGAAATGGTGTTGAACCGCGGGCGTGAACTTCGAGCCAAATTCGAAAGTATCGATCACGAGGCGCATCGACGGCGCCGGAGGATAAATGTATTCCTTCTGCGCGATGTATTCCTTCAGGATGTCGTTCTGGATCGTGCCGGAAATTTTCTTCCAGTCGGCGCCCTGCTTTTCCGCGACCACCAGATACATCGCCCATAAGACCGACGCCGGCGAGTTGATGGTCATCGATACCGTGGTTTTCTCCAGATCGATTCCACCGAAGAGAATTTCCATATCTTCAAGAGAGTCGATGGCCACACCGCATTTTCCGACCTCGCCCTCGCTCGCAGGATGGTCCGAGTCGTAGCCCATGAGCGTCGGCAGATCGAAGGCGACGGAGAGTCCGCTGCCGCCGTGTTCGAGCAGATACTTGTAGCGCTGGTTCGTCTCTTCGGGCGACGCGAAGCCGGAGAACTGCCGCATGGTGAAAAGCTTGCCGCGATATCCGGTGGCGTGAATGCCGCGCGTGAAGGGCGGTTGGCCGGGATAGCCGAGATAATTTTCTTCGCTCCAGTCGTCGGGCAGATCGGCCTGCGTGTACAGGCGCCGAATCGGCACCCCGGAAATCGTTGTGAAGCGCGCGTTGCCGTGCTCGTCGAGATTCACGCCCGTGGGCGAGCCGATCGGACGCTCGGGAGATTTTTCGAGCGTAGGAGCGAGCGTTTTCTCCGCCCATTGCTTTTCGCCGGCGGAGGGATGACGGTTCTCGAAAACGTCCGCGAGCGGATTCTCGGCGACTTGTGGCTTGGACGGGCGAGACTGCTTGTTTTCCATGCGAACCCCGGTGCGCTGTTTTGATGATAGGGAAGCGCGCGCTGCGGAGCAAGGCGAGTGTGTGCGATTGAACGACCGGTCGGTCAGGATGACAACTTGCTTTTCTGACGCGAGAACTCCCACGCCTTCGCATATTTCCAGGAAACGTAGACGGAGTGGTTGAGGTGCAGGAGCAGGCCTTCGCGGCCGTCGAGAAATCCGAGGCGAAAAAAATAGTTGTAGAGGAACGTTGCGAAAGAGCGCATCACAATGTTGATGACGCTAAAGCGAACCCTGCCCTTCGCCACCGCCATTTCCGCGCCCAGCGAAGAGTAGCGGTTCATGTGCTCGATGTAGTCGGAGAGCGTGGGGTAGGAGTGATGAAGAAGTGCGCCGCGTTGAATGTGCCTCGTGAGTCCGTCAACCTGGATGTCTTCATGGACTGCGCGATTCTCGAACTTGCCTTTGCCGCGGCGAAAGAGGCGCAGCTTAGGGTCGGGCCAGAAGCCGCCGTGTCTGATCCAGCGGCCGAGGAATTCATTCTTCCGGGGGATCCATAGACCGTCGAAATCCGTTGGTGGCTGATGCTCTGCTGGCTGACCCAGAGCTGACAGGCGGCTCAGCGTTTCCAGAAGTTCGAGCAGCGCCTGCTGCAACGGCGCGTCGAGTTCTTCGTCGGCGTCGAGACTGAGAATCCAATCTCCTGTCGCTTTATCGATGGCAGAATTCTTTTGCGCTGCGTAGCCCTTCCATTCTTCGACGAACACATTCGCACCGTACGATTTCGCGATCTCCACCGTGTGGTCGGTCGATCCTGAGTCGACGACAATCATCTCCCCTTTCCCGTCGGCGACCAGCGTCTGCAGGCTTGCGAGCGTGCGGCCGATGTTGGCCTCTTCGTTCAACGTGATGATGACGACGGAAAGGTTCATGGATGCAATGCGGGTGCGCGGACTCGAAATTGTCTCACACAGGTCTTGGGTCTTGGGTGGTGGGTCTTAGGAGACAGGTTCAGGCTCGAAGTGAATCGCAAATCCTAAATCCCAAGACCTAAGACCCCAGACCTGAAACCTAAGACCCGGCCTTAGAGCCGAGCCGAAATCGTCCTGCGCGCCCGAACCTCCGATAGCAAAAACACAATCAGGATCAGCAACTCCGGTTCAATCGGATGGCGGTAGCGGGCGTGGGGAAAGACAAAGTAATACACGGTCGGATAGGTAAGGACCAGCCCCGCGAAAAGCCAGGCCCCAGGCCGCTTTTGGCGCAGCGCGCGCCCGAGTCCCCAGAGCGCCAGCACCGATGTTGCGAGAAACGCCGAATTGCGGAAGTCCACGGGCGCGACGCTGTTTGTCGGTTTAGGCACGCCATTCCAGTAGTAGAAGAAACGCTTCAGACTGACCACCGCAAAACGCGTGGGATGCTCGCGGATCCATGCGAATGCCACCTGCTTGCATGATTCTCCGTAAGCGAGTTCTCCCATTTGCTGAAACTTCTCGAGTTCAAGATGATTGAGATTGGGCTGGAGATAGGCCATCAACATGCCGTCCGCGTGCGGACCGTTGCCCAGGCGAACCTGCAATCCGAAATCGTCGCGGAGAAAAACGAAGCGCCCAAAGACCTCGTAGTTTCGAATCACCCATGGGGAAAGAACGAGAAAGAACACGACGGATGACAGCGCGACTCCGGCGAGCGAAGGAAGGCCGCGCCGGTAGCGCTGCCGCCAAATCCAAAGGCCGCAGAAGGGGAGGAAGGCGAGCATGGTCGGATTCGCCAGCGCGCCGACGCCATACAGCGCGCCGAACAGCACCCAGAGTTGCGTGGTTCGTGCAAGACGACGAGTTCCCATGTCTCGCGAAGGCGGCGAGACTTGGGGCATCCCACTTTCGATTTTTCGCAAAGGGGGTGCGACCTCGGGCATCCCACTTTCGAAATGGTTCAGCCCTACTCCGGCAAGTTCCAGGGCAAGCAGAAATAGACAGGCGAGAATCAACGGCGTGAAGGTCGTATCCCAAATCCAGTGAATCGACCAGTACCAGACGTATGGATTCAACCCCCACGCATACGCCGACCATACAGCGATGTGTTCGCCGAACGTTCTGCGCGCGATCAGAAAAACTGGAATGCAGGTCAGCGTGGCGAAGAGGCTGTTAATGCTGAGCAGAATCCACGCGGATGCCGGCGTATAAATTCCGAAGACCTTGAAGATTCCGCCGATCAGATATGGATAGAGTGGAGGTTCCCACGCGGTAGGGCCGGTGCTGCCTTCGTAGGGACTGCTGAATCCGTGGCCTTCTGCGATGGAGCGGCCGACGCGGCCCATCTCCCATCCGAACTCGAAGTGGTCGTCACCCTGGCGAGTTCGATATTGATGGAGGGCCCCGATGGCGGCCACCTGCAACAAAAATGACAGGGGCAGGAGCCAGAGAAAAAACTTCGGGAGCGCTGAAGGGCAGAGTCGCGCCATCGCGTGAAGTTTATCAGGCTAGCGAGATTTGACATGTGAGACGAGGTGCGGAGGTCCTTCCGGCACCTACTGCGGCGGCTTCGGCTGGGTTTTGTCCTGCACTTTTTGAGCGCCCTTCTGTGTTTTCTTAGCTGCCTTGTTGGTCGCCTTCTTCGTAGCCTTCGCGGTCTTTTTTGCAGTTTTCTTAGTTGCCTTCCCAGTTTGCTTTGCCGCCTTCTTGGTGTTCTGTCCAGCGTCTTTCATGTCCTGTTTGGGGCTCTGCGTATCCTGAGGCATTCCGAATGCAGCACCAGCAATTCCCACTACCAAACCTGCGGCAAGACTGTACTTTGCTAGATTCAATGTCGATACCTCCCAGTTTTGACCTACATCGATCTGATAGATCGAGGCTAGTCAGCGGTCAGGAGCGTGTCATTCCGTGAAACTGTGTACATGCGAGAAAACATCGATGTACGGCCGCCGGGATGTTTTCGTCGGATCTTGCTTCTGCATAATCGTGAACGAGTTCCGTCTCTACAGTTGTCCTCCCGGTGGATTGGCCGGCTGAGGAGCGGACGCAGGCGGCGTGACCGGCACCGCATCCTGACGCGGCGCCACATAAGGCACGGTGGGCAAGTGCGTGACCTGACCGCGAGTAGCGTCGGCAACGTTGATGCCGGCATGGTCGAGCAGCAATCCGGTGGCGCGGTCGAGCTCAATGCGAGATTTCTCGTAGGCCGCCTTCGCCGAAACGAGATTGGACTCGCCCGTGGTCAGCGTCGCCGCATCTTGCAGGATCGCAGTCTGTGTGGTCAGTCCGACCTTCAGCTTCTGTTGATCGGCGTCGAGCGTCTGGTGCGCCAAATCTACCGCGGATTGCGCCGCCTGCACCGCGACCCGATTCTGTCTAACATCGAACTCGCGTTGCGAACTTCGATCCGCACCTGATTCTCAAGTTGCAGCTCGCGCACCTGCGCCTGGCGATATTCAAGCTGGGCGCGTACCTGGTTCGATTGCGCCAGGCGATTGCGAAGAGGAATCGTCAGGCTGAGCCCGAGGCCCTTGTCCGGCGCAGTCGAGTTCACGAGTTGGTTCAAAGTGCCGCCGTAGCCGACCGTCGTGGTTGATCGAAATGGCGGCGGCGCCTTGGTTTGATCGAAACAGAAAGCGCTGGTGGTATTGGCGCAATTCGGAACCGCCGGATTCACGTCGCCGCCTACTCCCGATCCACCGTAGTAAGCAAATGCCTGCAGCGTCGGCAGCATGGCATTGCGTACGGCCTTGTTGTTGATGTCGCGCGACTGAAGGTCGATGCGCGATTCGACGAGTTCGGCGCGATGACGCAACGCGTCGATGATCATATCCTGGATGGGGACCACCGCTTCTTGCTGCGGTATTACCATGCCAGACGTAGGAATTACATCCGCTTCAGCGAGCACCGGATCTTCAATGCTGCGGCTCAACGCGTTCTTCATCAGCAACTGCTGCAGTTGAAGATTGTTCTGGGCGACGATCAGATTCTGTTGGTCGGTGGCCACCGTGCTTTGCGAACTTACCACCTGAATCGGCGGCGCGGTGCCGACTTGCGCCTGGCGCTTTGAGTCCTCGAGCGCTTTTTGCGCATAGGTCAACGATTCCTGTTGCACGCGAACATTCTCGTAGGCGTAGACGAGGTCCCAGTACATGTTTTCGATCTGGTCCACGGTTGTGATGACCTGCAGGCGAAAAGCCACGTCGGAAATCTCACGGTTGTTCTTGGCGATTCGGATGAATCGCGTGTTGGGAAGGAATCCGAAACCCTGCAACAGGTTTTGCGTGAATCGAAATTGGAAGTTCGATCCGAGCTGCGGGGTGAGTAGACTCGTCGGGTTATTGGTGGTGAGGTGAGTGTTGTTGAAAGAGCCGGTGAGCATGCCGCCCCAGCCGAATCCCTGGGAGTAGCCGAAGTTCGAAGTGTACGTGTTCTGCGCGACAACCGGGACCGGACTGAAGACGCTAACCGATTCCGTATCGTTTTTGTCGAGCTGCAACGTGCCACTGAGTTGGGGATCGAAGTTGATGAGCGGAGAGCCAATGCCGAGGGTCGAACTGACCAGTCCGTTGGTGCCGGTTCCTGCGCCGCCTGCGGCGACGGTGGTGCCGCCCGTGCCGGAGCCGACGGTTCCACCGAGTCCGCCAACGCCGCCGCCCGGAGTGTTCTGCACGATGCCTGTATTGACACCGAGAATGCTGGCTCCTGACTTCGCGCGGAGAAGATCCGCTTCGGCGATGTTCAGGTTGTAGCGCGCGATATCGAGATCAAGATTGTTCTCAAGCGCGAGTGCGACCGCGTCGTCGATCGAAAGATAAATCTTGCCCTCGCGCATGAGCGAATCGATCCGCGGCGAGTTGCTCAGTGTGGGCTGAGGCAGCTCTTGCGGCGTGTAGGGTTGCAGCACGTGCGGAAATGCGGCGCGCGGCTGAGAGTAATCCTTCAGATGGATGGCCTGCGGCTGCTCAGGTAGCGGCGCAGTTGGAGGCGCTGCCTGCGACGATGGCGCCGGTGCGGCCGATTGGGCCCAGAGCGCAGCACTTCCGGCCGGAAGAGCGACGATCAGGCCGAGCGTTGCGAGCCGGGCAAACGAGATCAAACGCTGTAAGAGCATAGGTCTTCTCCTTGCATAAGAGCGGGCATTCGTTTTTTACGAGCAGCTTTTACGACCAGCTTTGACGAACAGGATGCCAGTGTTGGATGCAATCTTAAAAAATGTGTCACTTCATCTTAGCGGGAGAAGTTTCGCGGTACGCGGGCGGGATTGTAAAGAATTGTTAGGAAAAAGAAGCGCCGCTCCACTTCAGAGCGGCGCTATGAGAATGCTGCGAACTTACTGTTGAGGTTGTTGCGGCGGCTGAGATTGCTCCACGGGTTGAGTCAACGACTGCACGTCTTTGCGCGGCGCAACATTGGGAACGTTCGGCATCCGCGTTACTTGTCCCTTAGCGGCATCGTCGATGCTGATGCCCTCGTCGTCGAGCAGAGTCCCGACAGCACGATCGAGTTCGATCCGCGACTTTTCGTAGGCCGCTGTCGCCGAGAGCAACGTCGACTCTGCGGTCGCCAGCGCGCTGCGGTTCTGCAGCACCGCAGTCGTGGTCGAGGTGCCGAACTGATACTTCTTCTGTTCGGCGTCGAGCGATTGCTTGGCATAGTCGACTGCGGCCTGTGCCGATGCGACGCTGGCTCGATTCTGTTCCACTCCAAACTGAGCGTTACGAACCTCGATGCTGATGCGATTTTCGGTCTGCTGCAGCGCCATCTGCTGTTGGCGATACTCCAACTCTGAGCGGATCTGCAACGCTTGCGCAGCGCGGTTCCGCAAAGGAATGTTGAGCTGTAAACCGACTCCTTTGTCAGGAGCGGTCGAGTTGATCAGTTGGTTCAGCGTGGAGGTGTAGCTGGTCGGAGGAGTGAGAGGGAACTGTCCCAGCGTCGTGTCGGGATTGGCACTGGCACAAAATGTCTGAGCGGGGCTCTGGCAGACGTTGGCCGGGTTTTGCGAGCCGCCCAAGCCTGACCCGCCGTAGTAGGCGTACACGTCGAGGGTAGGCAACAACGCGCTACGCACGGCTTTATTGCTTAGCTCTTGGCTGTTCAGCTGAATGCGCGATTCCACAAGTTCGGCCCGATGCCGCAGAGCATCGTTGACCAGGTCCTCCGTGGGCTGCACCTGGGGGGCCTGGGGAACTTCCATCGTGGAAGTGGGAATGACTTCTGCCGTTGCCAGCGCCTGATCGTGCAGCGTGCGGCTGAGAGCATTCTTCATGAGCAACTGTTCCAGTTGCAAGTTGGTCCGGGCCACCGTGAGGGCCTGTTGATCGGCTGCGACCGTGCTTTGCGCCCGCACGGACTCGATGGGCGCGAGGCTGCCGATTTCGACCTGCTTCTTCGTGTCAGAAAGAGTCTTTTCAGAGAATGACAGCGACTCCTGCTTCACCCGCAAATTTTCGTACGCGTAGACGAGATCCCAATACATGTTCTCGATCTGGTCGACGGTCGTGATGATCTGCAAGCGAAACGCCACGTCGGAGAGTTCACGATTGTTTTTCGAAATGCGGATGAAGCGATTGTTCGCCGCGAATCCGAAGCCTTGCAGCAAATGCTGCGTCAATTTGAATTGGAACCCGGAGCTCAAAGCCGGACTCACTGTCGAAAAGGCACTATTCGTAGTCTGACGGGTATTGTTGAAGCCCACCGATAGATTTGTGCCCCACTGAAATCCCTGCGTGTATGCGAAATTTGCGGTCGTAGTTCTTTGTAACGTTCCAGCGAACGGGCTGGTCGGGATGAAATTGGCGTGGTCATTCTGGAACGAGCCCGTCAATACCGGATCGAAACTGGTAACGAAAGGACCATACAATCCGCCTGCGGTCGAACCGACCAAGCCGCCTGCGCCTGCGCCCGCGCCACCCGCGCCAAGCGTGGTTCCTCCTGTACCGGAGCCGACCTGCGCGCCGACTCCACCCACGCCGCCTCCCGGGGTGTTCTGTACTATGCCAAGGGGTGTTCCAAGAATCTGGGCGCCGGCTTTAGCGCGCAGCACGTCGGTATCGGCGATATTCAAGTTATAGCGCGCGATGGCGATATCGAGGTTGTTCTCGAGAGCGAGTGCGATCGCATCGTTGAGCGAGAGATACAACTTGCCATCGTGCATCAGAGAGTCGATTCTCGCCGTGTTCGCGAGATTCGGCGGAGGCAGGTGCCGCGCCGTATAGGGGCCGATCGGATTGGGGAAGTGCGACACTGGCTTGGCGTAATCCATGACCGGCAGAGGCCGCGCTTCGGGTGTGTTCTGGGGGGTGGGCGCGGCCGCAGGCTCCTGGGCCCAACCCGCTAGCGTCAGCGTTGCAAATAAGCTGGCAGCAGCGGCAAACCGGATGGTCGAGATAAAACGTGCGAATGGCATCTACTCTTCTCCGTTTGTTAAGACCAATTGATTAATTTCTTGCAGCCAATTAAAGACGTTTGGGTCTCGCCTGAGACGACCGGACTCACCAAAATGAAATCCTACTCAGGCATTAATACGCAAAGGACGGGCGGAAGGTTCCTCAAAGCTAGGAGAAAACTACCTTCCCCTCGCGGCGCTGACCTACCTATGCTGCCCGGCTCCCACCGTCGAGGGAAAATTCGGGCATAAACTTCCTTCTTCCAAGACCCTGATTCCGGAAACCAACAAGTATATCTGAGTGGAATGGGCCGCCGCCTGCAACATGCTCCCTGCGAAGCTGGTACATTGCTGGCAAAGGTTGAAATGGCTTGGATGATGCGACGACCGCCGGGGACTCGAAAGATCGCAGGATGCGCAATCTCAAACTGATTCTCTCCTATGACGGGGCGGAATTCTCTGGGTGGCAGGTGCAGCCCGATGCGGCCACCGTACAGGGCACGCTTGCCAACGTGATTGGACGCATCACGGGCGAAAAGGTATTGCCCCAAGGCTCTGGACGCACCGACGCGGGAGTGCATGCACTGGCGCAGGTTGTGACATTTGTCACGGAGTCTTCCGTCCCCACGGAAAATTTCCTCAAGGCGATGAACGATATTTTGCCCGCGTCGGTGCGTGTGCTGTCGGTCACAGAAGTGCCGCCGGAATTTCATGCGCGGCATTCAGCGCATGCCAAGACCTATCGCTATCGCATCTACCGGGAATCGATTTGTCCGCCATTTCTGGCGCGATATGTGTGGCACTATCCGTATCCGCTCGACGAAGACGCCATGGCTGGGGCGGCGGCGCGGGTTGTGGGTGAGCATGATTTCACTTCGTTTGCCGCGGTGGATCCGGAGCGAAGCCGCGAGGACGCGCCGGCTTCGAATGTTAGGACGATCTTTTCGTCGGCCTGGACTCGAGGCAAAGATGAACTTGTGTATACCGTCCGCGGTTCAGGATTTCTGCACCACATGGTTCGGAATCTGGTGGGGACATTTATTCTTGTGGGCAAGGGAACATTGAAGGTTGAGGATATTACGCGGATTCTCGAGGCGCGGAGCCGGTCCGAGGCGGGTGCGACCGCTCCGGCACGCGGGCTGTACCTGGTGAACGTGGAGTATTGATCATCTTGGTAACCGATGCGCAAATTACGGCGCGGAAAATTGTGTCGGTGAATCCGGCGACGGGCGAAATTCTGCGCGAAGTGGAGTGCGCGAGCGAGAGTGACTTATTCGCGGCGGTTAGCCGCGCTCGGGCGGCGCAAGGAGCATGGGCCGAGTTGGGGTTGCGGCGGCGAATGGCCTTAGTGCGGAAGTTTCAAGCGAACTTGCATGCCCACAAATCCGAGATTGCGGACGCGATCACGCGTGAGGCTGGCAAACCTGTGGCTGAGGCGTTGGTCACCGAAGTACTCGTCGTGCTTGACGCCGCGCGGTTCCTCATCGATAACGCATGGCGTCTGCTGCAAGACGAGCTGGTGCCGCACGGCAATCTGGCTACGAAGTTGAAGAGTGGACGGCTGGTGCGCGAGCCGCATGGAGTCATTGGAATCATTTCGCCGTGGAATTATCCGTTCTCGATTCCCGCGACGGAGACGCTTGCGGCGCTGATAGCGGGGAACACGGTCGTACTGAAGCCCTCTGAACTCACCCCGCTGGTGGCACTGGAACTGGCTTCACTGCTGCATGCGGCGGGAGTGCCCGAGGATGTGTTTCAGGTTGTGGTCGGCGACGGATCAGCTGGTGCGGCGCTCGTGCACTCGCCGATCGACAAGCTGGTATTCACGGGTAGCGTCTCGACAGGAAAGCGGATCGCCGCTGCCGCGGCGGAGCGTTTGCTTCCGGTCGTCCTCGAGCTTGGCGGAAAAGATCCCATGCTGGTGCTCGACGACGCTGACCTGGACGTTGCCTCGAGCGCAGCCGTCTGGGGAGCGTTTGTGAACGCGGGGCAGACGTGCCTGTCGGTTGAGAGATGCTACGTGCATCAGAGCCTGTACGAAAAGTTCCTCGCGGCGTGCGCTGAGAAGACAAAGAAGTTGCGCGTGGGTCATGGAGAAGATCGCGAAACGGACATCGGTCCGATGATTCATGAGCGGCAGCTTAAGATCGTCGAGGCTCATGTCGAGGATGCGAAGGCGCGCGGTGTCCGCATCTTCGCTGGCGGAACGAGATTCCTCGAGCAGGGGAAGAATTTCTTTCATCCCACAGTGCTGGCAGACGTAACGCACGACATGCGCATCATGCGCGAAGAAACATTCGGTCCGGTGTTGCCCGTGATGGCGTTCGACACCGACGACGAAGCCGTCAACCTGGCCAACGATTCCGAATACGGCCTTGCTGCCAGCGTCTGGACGCGTGACCGGCCGCGCGGCGAGCGGCTTGCCCGCCGCATTCACGCGGGCACGGTCATGGTCAACGACGTGGTGTCGTGTTTCGGAATCAGCGAGGCGCCGCACGGCGGAGTGAAAGCCAGCGGCGTTGGCCGCACGCACGGCCGCTTCGGTCTCGACGAAATGGTTCGGCTGAAATATCTGGACGTCGACCTTACACCGGCGATGAAGAAAGTTTGGTGGTACGGCTACGGCGAGAGCTTCCGGCTGCAGATGGACGGCTTCCTCGACATGCAATTCGCCCGGGGTCTCGGCGCGCGCGTCCGCGGGGCGTTGCGCGCTGCGGGAGTCGTCAAGAGGAAGCAGCTGTAATCATGTGGCGACGGAGGCTTCGCCGTCAGGACAGAGCGAAGCACGATCGCATCCAAACTGTTCCGTCATTACTCGTCATATCGGTCGCCGTGGCTTCGCGGATGCGAGACCACCAGGAAGCGCACTGGGACCGACGATGGGTTGCGAATCTGGTGCCGTTTTCCCGGCAACACGCGAATGCCGCTACCGGCGGGCAGCAACGTGGTTTCTCCTTCCACCTCCATCAAGACTTCGCCGGTGAGGATGTAGAAAAATTGCTGCGCCTTCTCGTGATGATGGCGAATTTCGGCGGCGCCGGGCGGCATGAACTCTTCGATCACAGTGAGTTGTTCGTCGTTGACGAGATACCATGCGTCGCAATCGTTGCCCCAGCGATAGTGCTCGGCGTTTTCGCGGCTCACCGAGCCCAGTTGCGCGCGGGCAGCTGTCGCCGGAGGGCGCCGGCCAGAAGCGGGATGAGGTTTCCTTGCCATGATTTTCGTATCCTAGCCGACCGGTGTAACCTTGCGCTATGCAGAATCAGGCTCACTCCAATCCCGCCCAAGATTCGAAACGTGATGACTCGAAGCAGACTGATTCGAAGCGCGATCTGTTGCGGCACACTCTGGCCACCCTGGCGTATCGTGGCGGCAAAGCAGTGCGAAACGCACCGGCCGGCTTCGCGGAATTTTCCGCAGGACACGGGCTGCGCACTCCCAGCGAGATTCTCTCTCACATTGGCGACCTGCTCGACTGGGCATTGTCGATTGCCGAGGGTCAACAAAGGTGGAGCAATGCAAAGCCGCTGCCCTGGGAGCAGGAGGTCGAACGATTCTTCGCGGCGCTTAAGAAGTTCGACGACTTCCTCGCCTCAAACCAAGCCCTCGAAGCTTCGCCCGAAAATCTATTTCAGGGGCCGATTGCGGATGCCTTTACACACGTGGGACAAATCAACATCCTGCGGCGCATGGCGGCCGCGCCGGTGAAAGGCGAGAATTACTACGCCGCCGATATCAAGGCGGGACACGTGGGCGCCGACCAGGCACCGCCGAAACGCGAGTTCTGATCTTCTCCAGACGGCCGCGGAAGCCGGCTACTTCGCCCGGTTGCGGTAAAGGGATGCGTCGACCTGCTGCGTCATCGCTTCGACATTCAAATTAACTCCCAGAAATTCCGCGAGCTTTCGCGATGTCTCTTCGGCGTTCTTCAAAGCCTCGTGATAGGGAACTCGCAGCGCCTTCACGTGAACCGCGCCATCCAGCCAAGCATTGACCTCGCGCAGATGTTTCTCGAACGCAGCGGCGATCGCCGCCGGATTCGTTCCTTCCTTGTAAGTCCCCCGATGCCGCAGCATTTGATCCTGCGAGGCCAGCACCTCCGGCAGCGGACGCTGCATGAAAATCACGCGATACTCATGGCCGGCCGGAAGTGAGAGCAGAAGCCGCGAGATCACCTTCACTACCTTGCCTTCGCCCTCGGCAATGCAGCCTGGATCGTTCGGGAGTTGCTTGATGCGTTCCCACTCGAGGTAGCCGCGCGGATTATCAACATCGGCCTCGCGTTCTCCGTCGGAGAGTGGCGACATTCCTCCGGCCACGAGCATCTGCATCATGAGAGATGTGCCGGAGCGAGGCAATCCCGAAACAATCGTGATCATTTCATTTCCCTGGAATCGTGCGGAGGGCGAAGCCCGATCCACCAATGAATTTGATCCCTCAGACTAGCAGACGCGGGCGCAGCGTTGCTCAGACCTGATTCTTCAGCGCAACCTCGGCGCGATAAACGGCTTGCCAGCGGCCATCTTTGCGGACGTAGATCGAACTGCCGTTCATGTGCACCGGGAGTCTTGCTCCGCCGCAGGTTACAAATTGCGCGGCCTTGTAAGTCAGAAGAAACGCGCCGGTGGCGAGGGGCAGCACTCCGAAATCAGACAGACGATAGCCTTCGACAGCGCACACTTTCGCGGACGCAGTCATGCTCTCCAACTGCTGGTCGCGCGACAATGTGCCGTCTTCGCCCCAGGAGACGCCGTTCTCCGGCATGTGGCTGCGGAAGTATGCCTGGTCGTTCGTTTTCCACGCTTCGAAGAAACCTGTTTCGGTACCGATCAATTCCTCATCGACCCCGGCCTTCTTCTGCGGAGCCTGGGCACTCGTTCTCCCAATGACGAGCGCGAGCGGGATAAAAATTGCGATGCGGGTAATGCGAGCTTTGCAAATACGCATGGAATCTCAATCTGGCAGGCGATTGCCGCCGCTGGGTTTTGGCTGACGAACCTGCTTTTCCTGAACTCGCCTAGCATACGACATCGCGGTTTCGCCCGCGCATCCAGCAGCGTGTTTTGCCGGGCATGGTTTCGGTTACAATGAGCGCGTAAGGCCGAATCCGGCGGCTATGGAGCCGCTCGAACGAGGGGTAAGCCCTTTGGCGACCAGCGAAGTGACCACTTCCGGCTCACAGAGTTCTCAGCAGAATGTGCAGCAGCTTCCCAAGCATAAGGTCAAGATCAAGAAGGCCGGGCAGCGCGCTTGCAACGAGAAAAACGAGAAGGGGAAATTCTGCGGCGGTCATTTAAAGCTCTGGTTCTACATGACCGACGTAGTCGAGCGCGACTGCGGCGACGTCGAGAAGGCCTGGGGTCCGAACGCCGAAGTCTATCGCTGCGAGAACTGCAAAGCGCTCTATCTGCCAACGCCGGGCGAGATGAAAACAAACGTCGCAGGGCAGGGAATGATTTCGGTCTTCGGCCTAACGCTGCCGCCTAAAGAAAAATAGCAACGAGCAATGAGCTGTGAGCGGCGAGCTGTGAGCCTTCTTAATAACCCGCTCTCATACTCATAGCTCACAGCTCATCGCTCATAGCTGGTTCATGAACACTTCCGACCTCATCTACGACTGGAACAAGAACCACCCTCCCGGACTGAAGCCCCCGGGGCCGGTTCTGCTGAACGACGAAAGCCTGCGTGATGGCCTCCAGTCGCCTTCGGTGCGCGATCCATCGATTGCCGAAAAGATTGAGATTCTCCATCTGATGGAGGCACTCGGCATCCACTTTCTCGACCTCGGACTGCCCGGCGCAGGGCTCCGCGCCGTCGAGGCCGTTACAGCTCTGGCTCGCGAGATCGTCGCGCACAAGATGAGGATCCGCGCGAACTGCGCCGCTCGCACTCACGAAAACGACATACGCCCAATCGCCGAGATCGTACAGAAAACCGGGCTGCGCATTGAGGCGGCGACGTTCATCGGATCGAGCCCGATTCGCCGCTTCACGGAAGGCTGGACTGACGACTTCCTTCTGCAAACGACCGAGAAAGCCATCAAGTACGCGGTCTCACTCGGCCTCGATGTGATGTACGTCACCGAGGACACAAGCCGCTGCGATCCGGAAACCGTGAAGAGGCTCTATTCGACTGCGATCAGTTGCGGCGCGCGCGCGATCTGTATCTGCGACACGGCGGGACACGCCACGCCCATGGGTGCTCTGGCGCTGGTGCGATTCGTGATTGCCGAGTGCGTTAAGCCCTCCGGCGAAAACGTTCGCGTGGACTGGCATGGCCACAGTGACCGCGGACTGGCGATTGCCAATTCCATGGCTGCAGTCATTGCGGGCGCCAATTGCGTCCACGGATGCGCCATTGGCCTCGGCGAGCGCGTAGGCAATACGCAGATTGATCAAATGCTGGTGAACCTGAAACTCATGGGCATCGCGCCCTGGGACCAGCAGGATCTGACCAAGCTCAAGCAGTATTGCCAGGCCGTTTCGCGGGCCACCGGCGTGCCGATTCCCGCGAATTATCCCGTGGTCGGCGACGACGCATTTCGCACCGCGACTGGCGTGCACGCGGCCGCCATCATCAAGGCCTATCACAAGAACGACGTCGTGCTGGCGAACACCGTGTATTCCGGAGTGCCTTCGCACGTCTTCGGGCTCGAGCAGATCATCGACATCGGCCCGATGAGCGGCAAATCCAACGTCCTGTGGTGGCTTGAGCAGCGCGCCATCCCGGCCACCGACGACGACGTCGACCGCATCTATGCGCGCGCCAAGCAGAGCGACCACACGCTCAGCGAGTCGGAGATTCTCGAGTGCATCCCGCACGCGATTCGCAAGAACTGACGCACCCCGAATCGCCCCTATCGAAAGTCGCATTCTGCGCATTGCCTGCCGCCCTCCTTGTTACCACTCTTCCGTAATCCCTGTTCCCCCGCTAAGCAATCCCTAATCCTTCCAATGCGTTGTAAACTGACGCAATACTTCCCATGAGCCCGAATCCTCCGCGCGCGGATAGGCCGGACCTCGCCCCTGCACTCAAGCTGGAAGTGCAGCAGGAAGTTGCGCGTTTGGCGGCTTCACCCGAGGTGCGGTCGGCCTTCAACTGGTTTCGCATGCAGGAACCGCAACTGGCGCACTGGCAAATGGAGATGGCGCGGATTCCGGCGCCTCCGTTTGGCGAGTCGGCCCGTGCAGCATGGCTGGCCGAGCGTTTTCGCGAGGTCGGACTCGACGATGTTCGCATCGATGACGTCGGGAATGTCTTCGGCATGCACCCGGGCTTTGGCCGCCGGTACGTGACTCTGAGCGCGCATATTGACACGGTCTTTCCGGCGAACACGCCGTTGAATATTCGCCAGCAGGGAAGCCGCATTTACGGTCCTGGCGTTTCCGATAACGGCGCCGGAGTGGCGGCGATGCTGGGAATTGCAGCCATGTTTCGGGCGGTGCGCGTACGCCATGCGTTGCCGTTTGTGTTCATCGGCAACGTTGGTGAAGAGGGAGAAGGCGATCTGCGCGGCATGCGGCACATTTTTTCCACGCCGCGCTGGAAAGATTCGATCGCTTACAGCCTGGTGCTCGACGGTGCGGGCGCAGACACGATCGTGGCCGAAGCTCTCGGCAGTCGCCGGTTCGAGGTCATCGTGCGCGGGCCGGGCGGGCATTCCTGGAGCGATTTTGGCGCGCCCAATCCCATCCTGATTCTGGCCAAAGCCATCGAAACGTTTACCGCGACACCCGTGCCCTCGACTCCAAAGACCACGTTCAACATTGGCGTGATCCGCGGCGGTACTTCGGTGAATTCGATTCCCGAGTCGGCCAGCATGAAGGTCGACATCCGCTCCACGTCGATGACAGAGATGGAGCGACTGGAGCAGGCGATGCGGCAAGCGTTGAATCGCGCGATCGAGGAAGAGACGCTGGCGGCAGAGATGCGGTCGTCGGCCCAGAAGCGTCCCGGCGTGAGCTGTGAAATTGTCGTGATCGGCAACCGGCCCGCAGGAGAGCTTTCCCCGGGCGCAAAGATTCTGCAAGTCGTTCGCGCCGTCGATGCGCAACTCGGCAATGCGGCGCAGGTGCAACGCGCCTCGACCGACGCCAACATTCCTCTGTCGCTCGGACAAGAAGCGATCGCCATCGGCGGCGGTGGCTCCGGTGGCGGGGCACATACTTTGCAGGAGTGGTTCGATTCTAATGGGCGCGAGCTGGCCTTAAAGCGAATTCTGCTGACCATGCTGGCGCTGGCGGGGGTGGGGGAATGAGTCTGGGCTCAGGTGGGATCTCAATGAAATCTACGCGGCAACTTCTGTCTTTTTTCTTACTGTCTTCGCTCGCCGCATTTTCTGCGCCTTGCCTGGCTCAGACGCCTGCATTCGATTCGGCCACGCCCGAGAGCACAAAGCCGAAAGCCGACATCATCTTCATGCACGCGAACGTTTACACCGGCGTACCCGCCAATACGCCGTTCAGTTCCATTCTGCGTGAAGAGGCCATTGCGGTGCGCGGAGATCGCATTGAAGCCGTCGGCAAGACGCTCGACATCCAGAAGCTGAAAGGGCCGCAGACCCAGGTAATCGACCTGGGCGGCCACTTCCTCATGCCCGGATTCAATGATGCGCACCTGCACCTTGACGACGCAGGAATGACCAAGCTCAGCGTGGATTTGACCGGAGTCAAGTCGCTCGACGAACTCCGCGACCGGGTGATGAAGAAAGTCGAAGAGGCCAAAGCGGGCGACTGGATTCTCGGCTCCGGTTGGGACGAAACTCTGTGGCCGGTGAAAGTAACGCCGACCCGTTGGGACCTGGATGAAGTCTCCGGCGGACATCCGGTGTTCCTGGGTCGAATCGACGGCCACATCGCCGTCGCGAACACACGGGCGCTGCAGTTGGCGAGCATCACCTTGGCCAGCCGCGATCCGCAGGGCGGACACATTGATCGCAACGAGAACGGCGAGCCCACCGGCATTTTGCGCGAGACCGCGCAATCGGCTGTGCTCGAAGTCATTCCCAAGCCGAGCCACCAGTTGCGCAGAGAAGGCCTGGAACTCGCGCTCGCGGACTTGGCCGAACACGGCGTGACCTCGGCGCAGGATTATTCGCCCAACTGGGAAAATTTTCAGATCTACGAAGAGCTGGAAAAAGAGGGCAGGTTGACGGCGCGCATTTCCGAGTGGCTGCCGTTCGACGACACGCTCGAGGAGTTGAGCCGCAAGCGCGAGTCGCATCCCCAGTCCGACTTGATGCTTCACACCGGCATGCTCAAGGGATTCATGGACGGCTCGCTCGGATCGCATACGGCGGCAATGCTCGAGCCCTACTCGGACGATCCAAAAAACTCCGGCCTGCCCAGATACGACGCGGCGAAGTTAAACGATATGACCAAGGAGCGCGTGCTGGCGGGCTTCCAGATTGGCTTTCACGCCATCGGGGACAAGGGCGTCCAGATGGCGCTCGACGCCTTCGCAGGAGCCGAAGCAGCCGCGCGCGAGGCGCACGTCCGCGGGCCCAATGGCGGCGACGAATTCCGCTTGCGCATCGAGCATGCCCAGGTTACGACTCCCGCGCAGTTTGCCCGCTTCAAGGAATTGAAAGTCATTGCCTCAATGCAACCCAGTCATATCCTCACCGACATGCGCTGGGCGCAGGACCGGCTGGGTCCGAAGCGTGCAGCCACTTCCTACGCCTGGCTCGCCTTTCTGAACAAGGGCGTGACGCTGGCGTTCGGCACCGACTATCCCGTAGAGCCGGTCTCGCCGTTCCGTGGGCTCTACGCGGCCATTACACGCAAGAGCGAGGATGGCAAGAAAGAATATTTTCCCGAGCAGCGGCTGACCATGGATCAGGCCATCGCCGCCTACACGACAGGCTCGGCCTTTGCCGAGTTTGACGAGAAAGAGAAGGGCAGGATCGTGCCGGGGATGCTCGCGGATTTTGTCGTCCTCGACCGCGACGTCACCGCAGTCTCGCCTGAAAAGTTGCTCGCCACCAAGGTGCTTCGCACCGTCGTAGGCGGGAAAACCGTGTACGAAGCGAAGTAGGCGCCCCAGTAGGCATCAAACGCTTTTGCCCATTCGTGCGTCTAATAGCTAACGCCCAAGCGGTGTCTGTAAATCTCTGCAACGCCCGACTTCGAAGGCATCGCGTAAATGGGTATACTAGAACGGGTTTCTGAGTTTCGGAGGGAAGTAGACCTATGGATTCGCGCGCAATGTGGATGCGCCTGAAGGCCCATCGTTGGGCCTATACGCTGAGTATTCTGGCAACCCTTTCGGTCGGCATTTTGATCGGGACGGTCATTTCCTATGGAGTCAAAGGGAAAGAGGGGCAGAAAAGCGACGCTACGCCGCTTAGCTTGCCCGCGCCGCAACAGTTGTCGACCACCTTTTCGCAGATTGCGAAACAGTTGGAACCGAGCGTGGTTAACATCAACACAGAGTCGACCATCAAGAACGTCCACCGGCGCCCTGGGAGCGGCGGTGGTGACGAAGATGACGATAACGGCGGCGGCGGTGGCGGCGGAATGGACGATTTCTTCAACCATTTCTTCGGTGGCCCCGGAGGCCAGGCTGGTCCCGGCAATGGCCCGATTCGCGAGCGCTCTTTAGGATCTGGCGTAATCGTCGATCCTAAGGGATACATCGTCACCAACCGGCATGTGGTCGAGAAGGCCGACCGCATCCGCGTTCGTTTTCAAGATGATCCCCCAGGTGTGCAACACGATGCCAAAGTCGTTGGAACCGACCAGGAAACCGATCTGGCCGTGATCAAGGTTGAAGTGGATCGCGCGCTCCCATCAGCGAAGATGGGAAACTCCGACAGCATGCAGGTAGGCGACTGGGTTCTGGCTGTAGGCAGCCCCTTCGGCCTTTCAGAGACCGTCACTGCGGGGATCGTTTCGGCGAAGGGACGCGACATCGTTCCGGGCCGGCAATTCCAGACTTTCATTCAGACCGATGCCGCCATCAATCCCGGCAACTCCGGCGGGCCGCTGGTCAACATGGCCGGCGAAGTGATCGGCATCAACACGGCAATTCTGAGCGAGACCAATGCCTACGCTGGCGTGGGTTTTGCCTTGCCTTCGAAAACCGTTGTCGAGGTTTATAACCAGCTGACTGGGCCAGAGCACCGAGTGTCGCGCGGTTCTATCGGCATCATGTTCGCCGGGCAGGACAATCCCGCGATCGCTCGCGTCTACGGCAGTGGCTCGGGCATCACCATCTCCACCGTAGTGGCGGGGAGCCCGGCAGACCAGGCTGGCCTGAAGGTTGGCGATACGATCACCGCTGTGGACGGCAAGAAGGTGTCGAAGGGAACCGAACTGGTTTCTGATATCGCTTCGCGCAAGCCCGGATCGAAAGTCAGCTTGGCCTTCATCCGCAACGGCAAGCCTCAGGAAGCATCGGTCACGATCGCCGATCGCGCCAAGCTCTTTGCGGCGCGCCTGGGCGAAGATCAGGAAGACAACGACGAGAGCACTCCGAAGCAGAGCAAATTCGGAGTAACCGTTCGGAAGTTGACCCCTGAGATGGCCGATCGCCTCGAGGTTCCTGCGGGCAAGGGCGTGATCGTGCAGGATGTGAAGCCAAACTCCTTTGCCGAAGATGTAGGCCTGGGACGCGGCGACGTGATCCTCGAAGTCAACAAGCAGGCCGTCAATAGCGAAGAGGAGTTCGCAAGGGTCGAATCGAGCCTGAAGAGCGGCCAGGACGTGGTCTTCCTGGTGCGGCAGCGCGGTTCGACGCAGCAGGATGGAACCGGCTTCCTTGCCGGTACACTTCCGTAACCTGAATCGGCCCGATCGGAACTGGCACTGTGCACCTCAATCGAGGATGATTACAATGCCAGCGTCCGGTTGGGCCTTTTTCTTTTTGCGGGATGGTTCGGCGAAGGGATTCGATTTGATGGCGGTGTTTTTGGCTCGAATCCGTAAAGCACGATGGGGCGTGGTTTGCGCGCTGATCCTGGCGTGTGCCACGGTGTCGGCGTTTGCCCGCCGGCAGGATTCAACCGCGGACCCCGCGGCCAAGAAGCCTGCCACGACGAAGCCCGCGACAAAGAAGCCTGCGGCAAAGACAACGGCGTCGACACATCATAGGAAGCCGGCCTCGTCCTCCAGTTCCGCCAAGGTCCGATCCACGAGCACGACGCATCCGACGTCTACCAAGCGTTCTTCGCGAAAGAAAAAATCGGCGCGAACGCGCGGCCAGCAGAAGATCGACTCCGAGCGCGCCACTGCGATTCAAGAAGCACTGATCCGCGAGCACTATTTGAGCGGAGACGCCACCGGAACCTGGAACCAGGCCAGCGAAGATGCCATGCGGAAATATCAGGCCGATCATGGCTGGCAGAGCAAGCAAGTCCCTGACTCGCGCGCCCTGATAAAGCTAGGTCTTGGCCCTAGCAAAGATCACTTGCTGAATCCTGACAGTGCCATGATCACCGGTCCGGACGCGCCGCGTGCACAGGCAATGCCCACAACTTCGCAGACCTCCGCGCCGACCGCATCGCACACCACGCCAACCGCCGATCCTCCACCAGTTCCGGCCCCGGTTCCCACAGATTCGCCCAGCCCGCAGTAGAAATCAGCAGCCCGCAACGCCTCCAGGAGAAGGTTCGGATTGAGCATCCCGAAGTGAGAGAAGAGTGGGAGAAGGAGTTTCGGCAGATACTCGGCGTTGAGACGCGCAGGGTGATCAGTTAAAGCGTTTACGCGAAAAGAAACTCCTTCGTCCTCAACTCCTTGATCGTATCCCTTAACTTCGCGGCCTTCTCGAATTCGAACTTCTTCGCCGCTTCGCGCATGTCGCTTTCGAGCTTGCCGATGTAGGCGTCGACTTCTTCCTGCGATTTGAACTCCGGCATGCCTTCGGACTCGCCCGCGGTTAGGTCGGCATAGTCGGCGGCTACGATTCCGGCGAGTGTCATATCCAATGGGCGCACGATCGACTCTGGCGTGATTCCATTTTCTTCGTTATAGGCGGTCTGGATGGCGCGGCGGCGCAGCGTCTCATCCATGGCTCGCTTCATGGAATCGGTCTGTCGGTCGGCATAAAGAATTGCGCGGCCATTCAAATGCCGCGCGCAGCGGCCAATCGTTTGAATCAGCGATCCCGACGAGCGCAGGAAGCCTTCTTTGTCGGCATCGAGAATCGCCACCAGCGAAACTTCCGGCAAGTCGAGTCCTTCGCGCAGCAGATTGATCCCGATCAATACATCGAATTCGCCCTTGCGCAGGTCGCGCAAAATCTTCACGCGCTCCAGAGTTTCGATTTCCGAATGCATGTAGCGGCACTTCACCCCGACTTCCGCGTAGTACTCGGCGAGATCTTCCGACATGCGTTTGGTCAAAGTCGTCACCAGCACCCGCTCGCCCTTGTCTACGCGCGCGCGAATCTCGTGCAGCAGATCGTCGATTTGCCCCTTCACCGGCCGCACCTCAACCTCGGGATCGATCAGCCCTGTCGGCCGGATAATCTGCTCGACCACCACGCCCGCCGATTTCGTTAGTTCATACGGCCCTGGCGTCGCGGAGACATACACGAGCTGATTCGTGCGATGCTCAAATTCCTCAAACGTCAGCGGACGGTTGTCCAGCGCCGACGGCATGCGAAATCCGTACTCAACGAGCGTTTCCTTACGCGAGCGATCGCCGGCGTACATGCCGCGCAACTGCGGCACGGTCTGGTGCGACTCGTCGATGAACATCAGATAATCGCGCGGAAAATAATCCAGCAAAGTCGGCGGCGGTTCGCCCGGCAAACGCCCCGTAAAGTGCCGCGAATAATTTTCGATCCCGTGGCAGAAGCCCATGGCCTTGATCATTTCCAGATCGAACATGGTGCGCTGATGAATGCGCTGTGCCTCGACCAGCCGTCCCTGCTTTTCAAGTTCGACTTCCCACCACGCCAGCTCTTTCTTGATCGAATCGACGGCCGCCGCGCGCGTTTCGTCTTTCATTACATAGTGCGTCTTGGGATAAATCGGAAGCCGCATGTACTTCTGTTTCACGGTGCCGAACAGTGGATCAATCTGCGTCAGCGAAGAAATCTCGTCTCCCCACAACTCGATGCGATACGCCATGTCGTCGTAAGTAGGGAAGACCTCGATCACATCGCCGCGCACGCGAAATGTTCCGCGGCGGAAGTCGCCATTGGTGCGTTCGTACAGAATGTCGACCAGCCGGCGCGTGATGTCCTCGCGCTTGATCTTCTGGCCCTTTTCCAGAAACATCATCATGCCGTAGTAAGCTTCCGGTGAGCCCAGGCCGTAGATGCAGCTCACCGACGCCACAATCAGCGCGTCGCGCCGCTCGAACAGCGACCGTGTTGCCGACAGGCGCAGCTTGTCGAGTTCGTCGTTGATGGTTGCTTCTTTTTCAATGTAGAGATCGGCGGCCGGAACATAGGCCTCGGGTTGGTAGTAGTCGTAGTACGAGACGAAATATTCCACCGCATTGTGTGGGAAGAAATTCTTGAACTCGTGATAAAGCTGCGCCGCCAGCGTCTTGTTATGTGCCATCACCAGTGCCGGACGGTTCGCCGCCTCGATCACCTTGGCCATGGTGAACGTCTTGCCCGAGCCCGTCACACCAAGTAAAACCTGATGCTGCTCGCGGTCATACACGCCGCGCAGCAGCGACTCGATCGCGCGCCCCTGGTCGCCTTGCGGCTTGTAATCGGAAACGAGTTTGAAGTCCATGGAAGAACAGCCCTCAGCTGTCAGCTCTCAGCCTTCAGCCTAAACCGACAAAAAGCGTAACTCCAATTGCGGACACATTCTGTCCTCAACTGATTCGTTGTCATTCCGACCCCCGAGCGAAGCGAAGGGCGGAGGAATCTGCTGTTGCGTTTCGATTGTGGCGACGGCAGCCCCGGCTGTCGGGCCGAGCAAAGGTCGGCTGGCTCCTCGTCGGCAGCTACACAGATGCGAATTTCGCCTCCGGAGAATCTTTCTATTATAAACGGTGCGAAGCGTTGGCCACGACCGTCAACAAGGCAGAGGGTGACGCTGTGCTCAAGGCTGCGAATCAGATCGAAAAGATCCGTGGCAATCCGCGAAGATCCGTGGCAAATGAAGTTGGGATTCACCCCACCGTCGGCCGCAGTTCCACCTTCTTCGTCGTGATGGTAACTTGTGTGGCCGGAAGCTTCGGCGGCGGCCAGTCGCCGGTGTAGGCCTCGACCGTGATCGTCCCCGGCGTTTTTGTGGATTGCACAATCACCTGCGCCAGTCCGTTGAACAGGCTGCGCCTCGGTTCCTTGTCGGATTCCTGGCAGTTCGGATCGCCGTTGCCCACGCCGATCAACGCACCTTCACCGGTCACCTTGAAACTGATCAGGTTGCCCGCCGTCGGGATCGCTCGTCCTTCCTTGTCGAGGACCTCCGCGCGCAGCACGGCGACGTCCTCGCCGTCAGCATTGATCTCGGAGCGATCGGCGGTCAACCGGATTGCCACCGGCTCGCCTGTAGTCTCGCGCTTCTCGACCAGAACAACCTTGCCGTCTTTGGTGCCGCGCGCCTCGAGCACACCGGGCTCGTATTTTACTTTCCATTCGAGGTGCGTGAGCGGCTCAACTTTCTGCGAGCCCTGGCTCTTGCCGTTCAAAAAGACCTCGACCGAATCGAGATTCGAATGCACCCACACCGAGATCGGCTCACCGAATCGCTGCTCCCAATTCCAGTGCGGAAAAAGATGCAGCACCGGTTCCGATCCCCACCATGCTTTGTAGTAGTAAAAATTGTCCTTGGGAAAGCCGCACATATCGACGATACCGAACTGCGAGTTGATCGACGGCCAGCCGTACGGCGTAGGCTCGCCGCGGTAGTCGAAGCCGGTCCAGGCAAATCCTCCCGAAAGCCACTCGCGCACTGCGTAGAACTTCCACCACTCCTCGGCCAGTTCGGACCACGAAGTGTGGTTCAGATCATACGCACTCACCCAGTTCCGCAGCTTGTCTGTTTCGTAGATGCCGCGCGTGCAGACGGTGCTGGCCGTCTCAGAGCCGACGCTGGGCTTTTTTGGATGTTCCTTGTGCCAGCCATCCGGCACGCCAAGGTTGTAGTTGAAGCCCATGACATCGAGCGCGTCGGGGAAGTGAGAGTCGAAACTTTCATTTACCGCCGAGGTGCAAAGCCGGGTGGGATCGAGTTCATGCGAACGCGCCACCATGTCGGCAATAACTCGCGGGCCCTGGGGGGTCTTCTGCAGAACTCCCTCCTCATTCCCCATCGACCACAAAATGACCGCCGGCGAATTGCGATATCGCTTGATCATCAACTCCAACTGCGCCAGGCCTTCTGTGTTGGAACTCATCAGGCGCGTTTCGCACATCATCATCAGGCCGAGCCGGTCGCAGGCCTCCACCCACTCGGGCGTAGGCATGTTGTGCGAGGTACGCACCGCATTGCCCCCCATATCTTTCAATACTGCGACGCGATACCACTGCAGACGATCAGGAAGAGCCGCGCCCACTCCGGCGTGGTCGTGATGATTGCATGTGCCTTTGATCTTGACGGACCTGCCGTTGAGGAAAAATCCCTTGTCGGCGTCCCACCGGATGTCGCGAACACCGAAACTGATGCGCTCGGCGTCGCGGGCTTTGCCGCCAGACTCAACCGTGACAATCGCAGAATAGATGTTCGGAGTTTCCGGCGACCAGAGTGCAGGATTCGCTAGGTTCGCGCTTGCCGTGAAAGTTGCCGATCCATCTGCCGCGACGGACTGCGGTGCGGCTTCCGCCGTCGCGACTACTTTCCCTGTCGCATCGAGAATTTGCCAGCGTATTCGGCAACTTTCCGCTTGCCTGCCTTCGTTCTGCACGATCGTTCCAAGGCTTAGCGTCGCCGCAGTGCCTTTTACCGCACTGCGAACATAGCTGTCCCAATGTCCAAGATGCAACGGATCAGTCTTCGTCAGCCACACATGCCGATAAATTCCTGCACCTTCGTAGAACCAGCCATCGCCAAAGCTGGCGTCCATGCGAACGACCAGGAAGTTCTTACCGCCGTAGTTCAGAAAATCGGTGACGTCGAAGCGGAAGGGCGCATAACCATTGTCATTGCGTCCCATGAACGATCCGTTCACAAAAACCAGCGCGCTGCGGAAGGCGCCATCGAACTCGATCACGGTACGGCGGTTTGCATCTTCCTTCGGTACATCGAACGTGCGCCGGTACCAGCCCACGCTGGTCTCCGGATACCGCCGGCCCAGCGGTTTGTAGCCGTGAGACTCCAACTCGTCATCGTTCACAAAGGGCAACTCGACAGCCCAATCGTGCGGCAGGTTGAGCGATCGCCACTTCGAATCGTCGAACTTTGCCGTGGCAAACTCGAAGTCCCCGGTCTTGGCGAAATCTCCCTGGCCTTTGCCGAATCCCAGGTCGCGCAGCGGATCGCAGCCATGTCCCTGAAAGAACTTCCAGCCAAAATCAAACAGCAGATGCTCCCGCGGAGCGACCGCCGACAAAGCCTCTGCCGAAGTCGCGCCGGAATAGCTCGCGAGCAATGCGTGCGCGCGGCCCATAGGGCCGGCAACCAGCGTCGAAGCGGAAAGTGCAACGCCGGAGCGCAGCAGATCACGACGGGTAAGAGAAGACATTCGAAGCCTCACCGGATAAGAAGGGAATTTGAATCCAGTCCCACGCGCGTCCGTTCTCGACAGAATCAGGGTGGAGTTCGTCGCCCTTGGGACCTCGCATTATAAGCCCCGCAAGGATCGTCGTAGATCCACCAAAAGTTGTAAGAAGAAATTCGCGGAGGGCTAGTGCTGATCCTTGACTTCGCCATCCTTTACTTCTCCCACGCTGACGATCTTCGACGAGGCACGGAACTTCTTGTAGTCGCGGTATTCCTGTTCAATATCCGCGTTGAAATTCTTCAGCAGCGCGAGGCGCACATCGATCTTTGCGGAGACATGCTGCGGCAGCCAGACTTCGTCGTTCACACGCGTCTGCTCAAGCATGAAGCGGGAACCCTTGTGGAAGCGGGCCAGGAACACTCCCCAGGAAATCGTATCGAGGCATTCGACATCCATCTTTGCGAGTTGCAGGTCGCCCTTGTCGATCCAAACCCGGCCGTGAAACTTGGGCAGGAACCTGGCATCTTTCATTTGCGGTTCATATCCCGGCCGGGGTTCGCCGTCGATCACCCAGGCGTCGCGTCCGCCGACCTGCTCGGTCCCTACCAATTTAAAGTTGTACGCGTCGGCAATCTCGTGGACGAATTTGCGACCGTCTTCTCGGTCTTTCTCTTCTTTCTCTTCGCGCTTCTTGCGGTCATCGTCCGACTCGTTCTTGCGCTTGTCGATGATCTTCTGGACCTTCTCATCTTCCTTCGCGGCATCTTTTTCCGAGAGCGGTTTTCCGTCCTTTTCCGTCAGCCGTTGTACTTGCTCTCCGTAAACTTCGAGAATGTCGTAGGTCTTGGTTTCTGTCGATTTGGTTTGCCCCTTGCCGTCGAGCTTGTTCTGGACCTCACGCTCGATGTAGGTGTAGTCGCGCAGCTTCTTGTCGTTCTCGATGTCTTTGTCGGCGACCACGCGAAGGAGTTGTTGCATCTGCTCCTGCGAGAGTGCTCCATTGGCATCCGGGGTCAAGTCGGGCAAGGAAGCTTTGGCGTCGGTCGAGGGCGTGGAAACGGGCTGATCCGACTGGGCAAATGCCAGAGCGCAACCAGTAATTAGCATTACGAAGACGAGTCGCCGCACTCGCATGCTTCACTTTAACGCATTCGGGACCGAGAAGTTTCGCTGATAGTAAAGGTGGCCGGAAAATGTGGCGGAGACGCGCCCGGCTACGAGAGTTTCGCTTCCCGCAGAGACTCTTCCATCGCCAGTTCGCGGCAGGTTCGCCCAATTACTTCCTGGGCGGAGCTGGACTCGACGAACTGAAGTCCATAGCGAAACGCGATTCGCTGCCGAACCAGGGCGTGCACCTCGACCGGACCGAGAGGCAACTCGAATTTCAGCCGGACGACCTCGCCGATCGGAACTTCCACGCGCAGCATCGCCGAGATGCCCGACTCGCTGATGTCGACTGTATGCCCGCGGATCACGCTGGCGTTGCGAGGATATACGCAAATTTCGATATTGAGTTTAAGGCGCGGGTGGCGGCGCGCTTCCACAAAGTCGTGATTCTGGCTGGACCCGAATTGCCGGCTCACTACCAATTCGATCCCTTCTTCGGTATTGAATGCTGGCCGAACTCTGCCGACGAATACCGACAGATTGTCCTTGTTATTAAGCATCGGACAACGCGCAAGAAACTTTAGACGAGGTTGCCGCTCTGGCCTAGTCTCTGACTTTGTACGCTTTCCCCAAACACTCGGCCTGGAACAGCCGCTCATCCACGCGATGCAGACCGTTCTCCTGCGCCTTTGTCATTAGCGAATAATGCTTGATGTCGAACAGGTGATACACAATAAACCATACCGGCTGGTCGGTGGTCATCCAATTCTGCCGGTCGAACCGTTTCAGGTTCACCGGTCCCGAATAGCGGCGAAGCGTGCGCTCGCGGCGCAGATTGAAATAAGCATTGAAATAGCTCAGCGCCAGCTCGCGCAGCGTGCGATACACAGGCTCACGCCAACGGCATCCCGTGTAGTTCGATTTCGCCACCGCACCCCAGCATCCATCTTCGCGGTAGATGGCAATGACGTGGTCGGTGTCGTGGTCGGCCTCGAAATCCAACAGCAGCGGAGGATAGCCATTCGCCCGCAACGCTGCGGCTGCGAAAATCGCGCCCTCGAGGCAATGCGAGGATTCCTCGGCGAGCACCATCCGCGGAGACCAGGCCGTGTCTTCCAGGTGATACGGCATGTCATCGAGAAATTTCTGAATGCCGTAAGGAGTTTTCATCCTGCGCAGCTTGCGCAGTTCTGCGGGAGTAAAGCCTGGGTCAGGAACTCCGTTCTTCTTGGCGGCCAACTGGTCCGGTTCCTCGCTAGTCCGTGACGACGGTCTTCTTCTTTTTGACCACGGTCGCCGTGTTTGCGTCAAATGAAATCGTGCAACGCGAGCCTTCTTCCTCGAATTCCCACTTGTCGCTAAGCCACTGTTTCTTTTCCACACTGAGGCGATGCCCATTCACGACCTTCGTGACTTCGTCCTTGCTCATGCCTGATGAAACCGCGTCGCATACCGAGGCGAGATGCGGGCTCAGATGCTGACCGGTATCTGCTGGTGGCTGCGTTACGGGTTTGCTGTCAAGAACTCCACCTTTGCCCGTGATCTGCCGGCGCCACAGTTCACGGCCGTCGGCCGTCAGCGCGCGAACAAACGCGCCCTGCGGGCATTCTTCCTCATCGTAGAGGTCGGGTCCGGTTGCGCTTGGCACCGCCTGACTCAACTTTGTGCTCTTGCACCCCGGCAAAGGGGGAACCGTCCATAGCAGAGTTCCCGCCGGCAGCGTGTGGCTCGATCCAACGTCGACCGTCGCTTCCGCGGAATCGCCTTCGGCGTATGCGGTCAACGTCAGACTGGTCGACTCTGTCTGAGCCTGTACTACCGCTTCGTCGCCACTGACCGTGAGTTTAGCCGCATGTTCCGGAGAGATACTCCAGCGAACGTTGGGGCGCATCCTGCCATCTTTCCCGACTGCCCGGAACGTGCGTGTTTCGCCTTGCAGCATCGTGACTTTTCCCGGGGATATGCTGAGGGCAGGAACTTCCTGAGCAGAACCGGTCGCGGAAACCGTGAGGGCTGTGATCACGATGGCCAAGGCAAACCGCTCCAGCCAAGCCATAAAGTCATTCCCCTTTGCCTAACTCTTTCTTTTACTCGTGCGGAGGAAGTGTCGAAAGTTACTTTGGGGCTGGCAACTTTAAAGCTTGGGATGATCTAACGGAATACCTCCGCCAGTTCTTCCGGCATGTCAATTGACAGGTCAGGCGTGACGCCTTCAAGGGTGTGCGGCGCAAATCCGTAAGAAACGCCAACTGTCCACAGTCCGGCGTTCCGTCCGGTCTCAATGTCGACGTGAGAGTCGCCGACGATGGCAGCTTGCTCGGGACGCGCGCCGCTTTCCTGAAGTAGTTTGAGCGCTCCCTCTGGTTCAGGCTTCTTCGAAGCGAAACTGTTCCCACCATACACCTGCGAGAAGAACCGTCCCAGCCCGAGCGCGTCAACGATCGCGCGCGACGGACCGACCGGCTTGTTCGACAACACTGCCATCTTCCGCGGCGTTCCGTTCGCCGAATTCTGGATCGTCGTCAACGCTTCGGCAATGCCCGGATACACGGTCGTATGGTCGAGTTTGTGCTCGCGATAGTAAGAAAGGAAGAATTCCAATCCCTTGCGCACCAGCGCTTCGTCGATGGTTTCGCCGCCCAGCGCGCGTTGAATGAGAACCGGCGCTCCATCGCCTACGTAGCTGGCGATAACGTCATCCGGCAACTCGGGCCGCCCGATGTGGCGTAGCGCCGCGTTAACCGAATGCACCAGGTCAAGGCGCGAGTCGATTAACGTCCCGTCGAGGTCGAAGATCACCAGCTTGATGGCATGCGGATCAAAAGCGCGGAGAGTACGAATCATGCACTTTCAGGATAACCCATCACAATAGCGCACCGTAGAGACGTTATTTACAACGTCTTCCGTCCACGCTGCGTTGCTTGGAACCTTGCCGGGAATCCTGCTCGCGCGGCGCTGTGTCTTTCGCAATCGGACCAGGCCTTGACATGAATCGGTATTTCTAGTAACGTCGAAATATGGTCGCATCCGGATTGAAGGCTCCTTCCCCCACCAGTGCCGTCGAGCGCATCGCGAAATACGCCGACATGTTTTCCGCCATGGGCACCGAGCCCCGCCTGCGCATCATGCAGTTGCTGCTGACGGCGCACCCTGAAGGACTCGTCGTCAACGAGATTCAGGACGAGCTCGGAATTCCCAACTCGACCCTGTCTCATCACCTGGACAAACTGAGGACCGAAGGCCTCGTCGAAGTGCAGAGGGAAGGCACCTTTCTGCGCTACACCGCGAATACCGGTGCGCTGCAAGAGTTGCTGCAGTTCCTTTACGCCGAGTGCTGCACGCGCAATAAGGCCCTTAAGCCCAGAGACATTATTCAAATCTGTAAATAGGAGATTGCATTTTATGAGCACGACTGAGACCACCGATATCAAAGAAGTCGTCAGACAAAAATACGGCGAAGCCGCGCTGCGCGTGAAGTCCGGAGGCAGTTCCTGCTGCGGTGCGACGGCGTCAACGGGGTGCTGCGACCCCATCACCACCGACCTCTACGACGCCTCGCAGATTGGGCAAATTCCCGAAGAGGCGCTGCTGGCCTCGCTCGGCTGCGGCAATCCCACGGCACTGGCTGAACTGAAACCCGGAGAGACGGTGCTCGATCTCGGCTCCGGCGGAGGCATCGACGTGTTGCTCTCGGCGCGCCGCGTCGGCCCCACGGGCAAGGCCTATGGTCTCGACATGACCGATCAGATGTTGGCGCTGGCCAACGAAAACAAACGCAAGTCGGGCATGAATAATGTTGAGTTTCTGAGGGGAGAAATCGAGAGCATTCCGCTGCCCGACAAGTTCGTCGACGTCATCATCTCGAATTGCGTCATCAACCTTTCTGCCGACAAGGACAAAGTTCTGCGCGAAGCGTTTCGTGTCTTGAAGCCCGGCGGCCGCCTCGCAGTCTCAGACGTCGTGACTCGCGGAGAAATGCTCCCGGAGATTCGCCAGAGCGTCCTGGCGTGGGTAGGCTGCATTGCCGGCGCGCTGGAGGAAAACGAATATCGCAACAAATTGACGGCAGCCGGATTCGGGCAGATCGAGGTTGAGCCGACCCGTATTTATCGGGCGGAGGATGCTCTCGAATTCCTCTCCGGCCAGAAGATTGATGTGAACGTCATCGCCGAGCAAGTGGACGGAAAGTTCATGAGCGCCTTCATCCGCGCCGTGAAACCAGTCAAGGAGCAGGAATCGTGCTGTGGTCCGACGTGCTGCAACTAAGCGAAGGCAAGAGGATCAGAGATGCAAAAACATTACAACGTACTTTTTTTGTGCACGGGGAACTCGGCGCGCTCCATCCTGGCCGAGGCGATTCTGAACTTCAAGGGTCGTCCGACCTTCACCGCGTACAGCGCCGGCAGCCACCCGGCAGGAAAGATTCGTCCGGAGGCGCTCCGCGAACTTGAGAACGCGAGTCTTCCCACCGCCGGTCTTCACAGCAAGAGCTGGGAGGAGTTTGCCGAACCGGGCGCGCCAGCTCTCGATTTCGTGTTCACCGTCTGTGATAACGCGGCGAAGGAAGTTTGTCCGGTCTGGCCGGGGCAGCCTATCTCTGCCCACTGGGGAGTGCCCGATCCAGCCGCGGTGTGCGGAACGCCGGAGGAAGTGAAACGCGCATTCCGCGAGGCCTTCCTTATGCTCGACCGCAGAATCGCTTTGTTTCTCAGTCTTCCTCTGACCAGTCTCGACAGCTTTGCGGTCAAGAAAGAACTCGACAACATCGGACGGCAATAAACTCCATTCTCATTTCGCCGCCAACCAGCGAAGGTCGGCCGCGCCTGAGGCTTCGAACATGAACGGAAATGTAATGTCTCGTCTCGGCTTTTTGGATCGGTTCCTGACCGTCTGGATTTTCACTGCCATGCTGATTGGCGTGGGTGCGGGTTGGGCGCTTCCCGGAATAGTACCTTTTCTGAATCACTTCAGCGTAGGCACGACTTCGATCCCCATTGCGGTCGGCCTCATCCTGATGATGTATCCGCCACTCGCGAAAGTCCGCTATGAAGAGCTCGGCGAAGTCTTCCGTAACAAGAAGATTCTCGGCCTGTCCCTCGTGCAAAACTGGGTGATTGGTCCCATCCTGATGTTTGTGTTGGCGATTGTGTTCTTGCGAGGATACCCCGAGTACATGGCGGGCCTCATCATGATCGGCCTGGCCCGCTGCATCGCCATGGTGATTGTGTGGAACGAATTGGCGAAGGGCGATACGGACTACGCCGCCGGTCTGGTCGCCTTCAATTCCGTTTTTCAAGTGCTGTTTTATTCGGTCTATGCGTGGTTCTTCGTCACCAAGTTGCCGGAATGGTTTGGACTACACGGCGCGATAGTCAACGTGTCGATCGGGGATATCGCGAAGAGCGTCTTCATTTATCTTGGGATTCCTTTCCTGGCTGGGATGATCACGCGCTTCGTGCTGCTGCGCGCCCGCGGAAGAGAGTGGTATGAGAAGACTTTTATCCCGCGGATCAGCCCCATTACTCTGATTGCGCTCTTGTTCACCATCGTCGTGATGTTTTCGCTCAAGGGCAGCTACATCGTGCGGTTACCGCTCGACGTGGTGCGGATCGCCATTCCACTGCTGATCTATTTTGTCGTGATGTTTCTGGTTTCCTTCTACATGGGGCGCAAATTGGGCGCGGATTATTCGAAGACCGCGACTTTGTCGTTCACGGCCGCGAGCAATAACTTCGAGCTTGCTATTGCCGTGGCAGTTGCCGTCTTTGGTATCGACTCGGGCGCAGCGTTCGCGGCAGTGATCGGGCCACTGGTCGAGGTCCCGGCATTAATCGGCCTGGTAAATGTTGCTCTGTATTTTCAAAGACGCTACTTCGAAGTAGGTCCCGCAATCACGCCCTCAGTCTCTGCGCTCGGTTCGGTGGGAAAGTCCTGACCCGATCCAGCTAACCTGCCGACGCTGCTATGGCGCTAAACTGCTTCCATGCCCGGCAAGCGCAGCTTCGACGATCAACTGGCCGCGCTCGATGCGCTTCGCCAGGGACCTCCCTCGGCCGCAGTTCGCGCCTCTGCGAAAAGCTCTCGGTCATCGCAACAACTTCATGGTTGCTAAGGCAGCCGATCTGGTCCGCGAATTCACGCTCGCGGAGCTGATTGCCGATCTGCTGACGGCCTTCGACCGTTTCTTTGCGGATGCTATCAAGAGCGATCCGCAGTGCTGGGCCAAGAATGCGCTGAGCCGCACGCTTGCGGCCCTCGAACATCAGGACGCAGCTATTTTTCTGCGCGGCATGCGCCACATCCAACTCGAGCCTGTCTGGGGAGGCCGCTCCGACACCGCCGGCACTCTCCGTGGCACCTGCGCTCTCGCGCTAGTGCAGTGCCGCAGCTTGTCAGAGAGCGAGTTGCTCAGCCACTTGATCGAACTGTTCGCCGACGAAGATAAGTCTGTCCGTGTCGAGGCCGCCCGTGCCGTCGAGCAGGTCGGCTCCCCGGCGGCCGCGCTGTTGCTGCGCCTCCGCGCTGTTCTTGGCGCGGCCCAGAAGAGCAACGAGAAGAATGACGAGCCGGAAGTTCTCGGAGCCTGCTTCGGCGGAATCCTGCGCATCGAAGGCAGAGGAGCCATTGCGTGGATCAGCCGCTTCCTCACTGCTGGCGATGACATTGCCGCCGAAGCTGCTTTAGCCCTCGCCGCTGACCGCTCTCCGGAGGCATTCAACGCCTTGCACAAACGTTTCCTGGAGGGCCCGTCGCCAGACGCATGGTTCCTCTCCGTTTTACTCTCGGCCATCGCATTGACCCGCCACCCGGAGGCGCACGATTTTCTGCTCAAGTTGGTCCGAGACCAGTCTCCGCACGCCGAGCCCGCAATTGAGGCCATTCTTCGCGCCGGTCCGTCCGATGAGGTCGTTCAGAATCTGGAACAAGCCGTGGCTGCAAATCCGCGTCTAGCCCGGGTGGTCGCCGCCAACAAACCCGTATCTTCCTGAACCAGCACGTTTTTACCCATCAGGCTTTTTCGGTATGTTCCCTAACCTCGCTCCGCATTTACAATGCAACCTGCCTGGGATATTTGTTACGTTATATTCATAGGGGAATTAAAGAACCGGATGGCGACGACGAAAACGGACCCCAAGCTGGCGCTCGCGGCCAACGGCGCGAAGAAGCACAAGCTTTACGACGGGCTTACCCGCGACCAGCTCATCCGGGCCTACCGGCTCATGTATACCTCCCGCCGCATCGACGACCGGGAAATCCTTCTAAAGCGCCAGCAGAAAATCTACTTCCAGATGTCCGGAGCCGGCCACGAGGCCATCGGAGTCGCCGCCGGCCTGGCAATGAAGCCGGGCTACGACTGGTTCTATCCCTACTACCGCGATCGCGCTTTGTGTCTGGCGCTCGGCGTGAAGCCTTCTGACATGTTTCTGCAGGGTGTGGGCGCGGCCAACGATCCCAGTTCCGGCGGACGCCAGATGCCTTCGCACTGGAGCTATCCCGATCTGCACATCGTGACCCAGTCGTCGCCGACCGGCTCGCAGATTCTGCAGGCTGTGGGATGCGCCGAAGGGGGGCGCTACTTTTCGCGGCATCCTAAGGCCGCTGAGACTCCCGCATCCCCACCCTTCGCAGAAAACGCGAAGGATGGGCCACCCACGTTTGCGGACTACCGTCAGTTCAAGCACGTCAGTTACCAGGGGGATGAGGTTTCCTACGTCTCTCTCGGCGATGGCACTTCGAGCGAGGGCGAGTTCTGGGAGGCGATGAACGCCGCCGCGCTTGGCAAGCTGCCCGTTATTTTTTGCGTCGAAGATAACGGCTACGCGATCTCGGTGCCGGTCGAAGTGCAGACTGCGGGCGGAAGCATCTCGCGCCTGGTTTCTGGTTTTCCTGATTTCCATTTCGAGGAAGTTGATGGCACCGACCCCGTGGCCAGCTTCGCGGCATTCCAGCGCTCTGTGCGCTACTGCCGCGAGGGACACGGCCCGGCGTTCGTGCATGCGCACGTGATCCGTCCGTACTCGCACTCGCTGTCAGACGATGAGCGCCTCTATCGTGCCGAGGCCGAGCGTCAGAGTGACGCGACGCGCGATCCCGTCAGCCGCACGCAGATGTTCCTGCTCCGCGAAGGCATTCTCGACGAGAAGGGAATCAACCAGCTCGAGAAAGAAGTCGAAGCCGAATTACAAGTTGCCGTCGATCTCGCGCTCGAAGCACTGCCTCCGGTTCCGGAAAGCATTACGAAGTACGTCTATTCGCCCGACATCGATCCCACGTCGGCGGCATTCGATACGCAGCCGATTGCCGCGGAAGTTCCCGCCGACGGCAAGAAGATTCCGGCCAAGACCATGGCCGATCTGATTACAGCCACACTGCGCGACGAGATGAAGCGTGACGAGCGCATCATCATCTTCGGCGAAGACGTCGGCGACTGCAGCCGCGAAGAGTACTTGAAGCGCAAGCTGGTGAAAGGCAAGGGCGGAGTCTTCAAGCTCACCTTCGGCCTGCAAAACGAATTCGGCAGCGACCGCGTCTTCAACTCCCCGCTAGCTGAAGCTGCCATCGTTGGACGCGCAACTGGCATGGCCACGCGCGGTCTGAAGCCAGTGGTCGAGATTCAGTTCTTCGACTACATCTGGCCCGCCATGATGCAGATTCGCGACGAACTCAGCGTCATCCGCTGGCGCTCGAACAATGGATTCTCCTGTCCGGTGGTGATTCGCGTGGCGATCGGCGGATACCTAACCGGCGGCGCCATCTATCACTCGCAATGCGGCGAGAGCGTTTTCACGCACATTCCGGGATTGCGCGTCGTGTTTCCGTCAAACTCACTCGACGCCGCCGGACTGCTGCGCACCGCCATCCGCTGCGACGACCCGGTGCTGTTCCTCGAGCACAAGCGTCTCTATCGCGAAGCGTTCGGACGCGCTCCTTATCCAGGCCCCGACTACATGATCCCATTCGGCAAAGCGAAGATCGTGTATCCGGGCGACGACCTCACTGTCATTACTTATGGCGCCGTCGTGCCCCGTGCGCTGCAGGCCGCGCAGAAGATCGAGCGCGAGCAAGGCGTGAAGGTCGAACTGATCGACCTGCGCTGCCTGAATCCGTTCGACTGGGAAACCATCGCCGCCTCGGTCGCGAAGACGAATCGCGTGCTGGTCGCCTACGAAGACACGCTGAGCTGGGGCTACGGAGCCGAAATCTCTGCCCGCATCGCCGACCAACTTTTCGATCATCTCGACGCCCCCGTCCGCCGCGTCGCCGCCAAAGATGTATTCGTTGCCTATCAACCCATTCTCGAAGATGCGATCCTTCCGCAGCCCAATGATTTGTTCCTGGCCATGAAGGAACTCGCGGAATACTGAAATCATACCCCTCGATTTCCTGGCCCATTGTTACAGCCTTATGTCTAGAGCCTTTTCTCTACGGGAGGTTCTTCCAATTGACCATGCACTTGACCTCGGCTACCATCCATCACGATTATGGGACCCCTGCGAAGCAGTGCCGCCACCGCTGCCTTAACCGCTTTTTGCCTCTGCCTGTTTGTGACCTGTTGTGCGGGTCCTCTGGCTGGCCAAGAGTCGGTTACCACCTATCACTACGACAACTTCCGCACCGGCTGGAACCAGAAGGAAACCACCCTCACGCCCGCGAATGTGGCCAGTTCGTCCTTCGGGCTACTGGCAACAATTCCGCTCGATGAGCAGGTCGACGCCCAGCCGCTCGTGGTTCCAAACGTAACCATCACGGCGGGCAACTACCCGGGCAAACACGCCGTAGCCTACGTCGTCACCGAGAACAACACGGTCTATGCCATCGGAGCCGGAGGTGCTCAGGTTCTTCTGACCCGCAATCTCGGGAAGCCGGTGTATTACCCGCTTAACTGCGTGGCCAATGGACCGTACGTCGGCATCAATTCCACGCCGGTCATCGATGGTCCGAATAGCACCCTCTATGTGATGACGTACGTGCAAGAGGTCGGATCGCGGGCCTATTACCTTCACGCCCTTGATCTGGGCAATCTCACCGATAAAGTGCCGCCGCGCCTTGTCGCCGCGTCGCACCAGCTTACCGACGGCACAACCTTCGCCTTCAATGGAACCTATGAGCGCCAACGTCCGGGGTTGATGCTGGCGAACGGCAATGTGTACGCCGGGTTCGGCAGTTGGTGCGATGAGGCTCCCGCTCTTTCTCGCGGATGGGTCTTGGGATGGAACGCCTCTTCGTTGGCACCGCTCTCGGCGAACCAGGTGCTCGATACGCAGGCGTCGTCCCCGAATTCGTACTTTCTGTCTTCGATCTGGATGTCAGGGTTTGCCCTGACCGCCGACGCCGCAGGCAACGTTCTCTTCGTCACCGGAAATTCCGATCAGGCAAGTTACGACGGCGTCAGCAATCTGCAGGAGAGCGTGGTCAAAGTGTCGCCGGACCTGAGCACGGTTCTTGATGTGTTCACTCCTACGAACCAGGCGCACCTGGACGAGATCGACAGCGATTTCGGATCCGGCGGCGTGTTGGCCCTGCCCAAGCAGGCTGGAACTATTCCTCATCTGGCGGTGGCGGCCGGCAAAGCCGGGCAGATGTTCCTCATGAACGAAGACAATCTCGGCGGCTTCTCGACTACGAAAAACAATGTGCTGGGAATCTACACCATCGGCGGATGCTTCTGCGGGCCGTCATACTTCATTGGCGCCGACAACTTTCCCCGCGTCGTGTCGAGCGGCGGACGAACCGTCCTGGTCTGGAAACTGCAGTTATCTCCCAAACCGCATCTGACAACCGTCGCGCATTCGACGGGGCTGATCAGCGGCCAGAGTCCGGGCTTCTTCACGTCCATTTCATCGAACGGCAGGACGAATACCATCATCTGGGCACTGTCGCACCCAGCCTCCCTCGCGTCGCCTGGCATTCTGCTCTACGCCTTCGATGCCTCGACGTCGGGAACAATGACGCCGATTTTTCAGAGCACAGCCGGGGCCTGGCCCAACTTCAGGGGCAACGCGAACCTCGTCCCAGTAGTTGCGAACGGCCATGTTTACGTGGCCAGCAACCGCCAGTTGCAGATTTTTGGATTGAAGTAAAAGCGGTTGACTAGGTCGGAGTCCGCTCCCCACCTGCTCGTCCCATAACCACGAGCGGGGGCAATGGGCATAAAGCCCACACTGCTCCACCCTGAGTCAGAATAGCTTTCCTTTAGTCTCACTTCCGTTAGCGCCGATAAGAACAGCGAGTGAGTACACGTAAAAGCCATATAACGCATGGGTAGTGGTGCAAACTGCACCACTACCAACCCATGCCCGCGTGCACCACCTTAAGTACATTACGCCTTAAAAGTTGTATCCGACGATCAAGCGCAGTTTAGGAGCGGGGCCGGACCAGAGGCTGCTCTTCATCTCCAAGAAGCCGCCTTTGCGCGATTGCATTCCGACGAGCACGTTGAAGCCCGTTTCGTAATCGAAGTTGCCGAACGAGATGTCCCGACCTTGCTGGTAACTCTGGTGAATGAAGATCATGGCTGGCCCCGCGCCAACATACGGCGTCCACTTCCCTTGGCGGTGGGCGGTAAAGCGATAGATGGGCTCGAAGTTTAGGGCGATGAGATCGGTGACTTCCCCGAAATCGAATTCTGCGCTGGGACGGAACAATATATGACGATTAAAAATCGGCCCCATTTGCGAATGAACTCCGAACATGAAGAGTTCGGGATCAAAAGCCGCGCCAGCACGCACGCCGAGATGCCAACGTCTGCTCTCGCGTTTGATATCAGATTCCACGTCGCGAACTTTTTCTGGCACCGGCGCGGCCTGAGCTCCTTTGTCAACCGAAGCACTTGTGCTTTCTGAAGGGTTGATAACGACAATGTTGGTGGCGACACGAGTACCATTTTCATCCGCTGCCTCAGCCGTCACACGAACGCGAACGCCAGCCGCGAGCGACGCGGGCCGCGTTCCGGGATGATTGAAAGTAAAAAGATGGAACTGGTTATCGTCGCTGCGCACCACGAGAGTGGCGCGGCCCGCAGAGACGACGACGCCTTCTACAGTGTCATCAGAACTCGATGTGTTTTGCTGGGCGGCGGCTGGAAGCATGAGGCAAAGGCAAAAGAAGAAAGCAAAAAATGCAAAACGAAAAATCGGGGCCCGCATAAATACTCCTTAATGAAACGGCTTTAGTGAAACGGCTTTCAGGAGATTACGAAACTAGAAATGCCCGCTCCATACCTTCCTCGCCGCATTTTTGAATCGGGCCGCATCTAGAAAACCCAGCAGAAATCCGCAAACGAAAAAGGAAATGCTTACATCATCGTGTTCTTTGCGCCCGGTTCCTGCAACTGCATTGAGGGGATTCTTAGTTTTGGAGGGGGAAGTATTTTCCCGTGATGGTGTTTTCGCCTTATATGGGTGCGAAAGACTTTGAACATCACATAGCGGTCATTATTCACGCTACGCGGCGATGGGCGAGTGCCTTCTCAAAGTCCTGGCACACCAGGATTCAGGCAACGAACATAATGTATCTTGCTGCATCAGACGCGGCAACTTGAGGCACGGTCGAGTCTCGGGGACAAGAATTCCTCGTATCCGTGTCGATCCGTGCAAATCCGTGGCGAACCTACTCCCCGAACAGCATGCTGTAGATTCCTCCGCCGAGCGCTCCGCCAATGAGCGGGGCCACCCAGAACAACCACAATTGCTGCAGCGCCCACCCACCAACAAAGATCGCCGGTCCAGTGCTGCGCGCCGGATTCACTGAGGTATTCGTCACCGGAATGCAGACCAGATGAATCAGTGTCAGGCAAAGGCCGATCGCGATGCCCGCGAATCCCTTGGGCGCGCGGTTGTCGGTTGCCCCCATGATCACGATGATGAAGAATGCCGTCAGCACGACTTCAGCTACGAAGCCCGCCAGCAGGGAATAGCCGCCCGGAGAGTGCTCGCCGTAGCCGTTAGAAGCGAACCCCGCATGCACGTCGAAGCTGGCCGTCCCGCTGGCGATGATGTAGAGCACGCCTGCCGCGGCAATCGCTCCCACAACCTGCGCGATCACGTAAGGCAGATAGATCCGAAGCAGGGAAGCGCTTTCCCACCACAAGTCCAACGCTTACGGCCGGATTGAAGTGGCCGCCGGAGATATGCCCGACGGCATAGACCATGGTTAGAACCGTGAGTCCAAAGGCCAGGGCGACGCCGGCGAATCCGATGCCGAGCGTGGGAAAGCCAGCGGCGAGTACGGCCGCGCCGCATCCGCCGAAAACCAGCCAGAAGGTTCCAAAGAATTCCGCTGCTGCGCGTTTACCGATAGGCATAAGGGAGATCTCCTTGCGTCTGCGATGGCACTACGCGCGACGTGCGGTGCCCCGTCGTCGCGCGGCGGTAAGGTTAGCACACGCCAGCAGGAAGAAGAAGAGTGGGACGTGACAGATCTGAAAAGTAACGAGCGCGCGTGGAATGCCGCGGACGCGAGAAAACCGTAGCGCCGCCGTCTCGGCGGCTGTCCGGCGGGCGTCTCGCCCGCCGCGCCCGTGGCCGGCCGCAGCCCCGGTTACGAACGCTTTCCCCGCAAGCCGATCCCGATTGTCCGTTCCCCAGAGGGATGCTAGGCTCGAAACGAGTGGGTTCTGCGTACGCCAATCCGTTAAAGTCGACCCCGTCGGCCCCTGTCCCTGGACGCCTGTTACTGTGGCTGCAATCCACTTCTGCTGAAATCTGGGCCAAATTTCTGCTCGCCTTGGTCGGCCTGGGTCTGGCCTTCGGCGCAGCCTTGTTTTCCACCATCTCGCGCGATGCCGGCAACGTCTGGGCCACTGTGATTCTGGCTTCGACCTCGCTCGTGGTTGCGACTCTGGTCGGACTGGTCACTGTTCCTTACCTCGCGCGCCGCGTCGCCGTCGAGCGCTTGCGTGAATCCTTCGACTATGACATCACTCGCGCCGGAATCATCTACGTGCTGGTCACGTTGGTGATTGCCATCGCCGCGCTGAACACCGGCAACAATCTTCTCTATATCGTGGTCGCGGCCATGTTGGCGGCGATTCTGGTTTCAGGAGTCGTCTCCGCGTGGGTGCTCCGCTATCTCGAACTCGACGTTCGCCTGCCCGAGCACATCTTTGCCGGACGCGTCGTCCCCGGCCGCATCGTGCTGCACAATCCGCGGCGTTTTCTGCCCTCGCTTTCCATTCGCGTGGTTTCCACGAGCAAGAAAAGAAAGAAGGCGGTTAAGCAGTGGCAATGGGAGTCGACGACGTTTGCATTTCCGTTCAACCGTCCGCCTGAGCAGCAGTGGCTGCGCCTGCCCGATCGCCGATTGAAGCGCGTGACGCTGCTGCCCTCGCCGCCCGGCATTTTTGAAGGGATGGCCTATTTTCCGTTCGTCCCGCCGCAAGCCGAGTTGTCCGCCGATCTGCAGTTGAGGTTCGAGCAGCGTGGCCGCTATCGCGAAGACAGCTTCGGATTGGCTACGCGTTTTCCTTTCGCGTTTCTCACCAAGACGCGCCACGTCGCGTTGCCGCGAGAAGTTCTGGTATATCCGCGCATCGAGCCCACAGACCAACTATTCGAGATTCTGCCCAAAGTTCGCGGCGAGTGGGAGAGTTTTGTGCGCGGCCGCGGCGCCGACCTTTACCGCATTCGCGAATACATGCCCGAGGATTCCGTCCGCCACATTGACTGGAAAGCAACAGCCAAATCCGGCTCGCTGAAAGTCCGCGAGTTCGCCCGCGAAGACGAACGCAAACTCTGTATCGCCTTTGACAATCCCGAGCCCGGCCTGATTTCGGAACGCTCCTATGAGAAAGCGATCGATCTCGCAGCATCGCTGGCCTGGCACTTTTCCACCCAAGATGCGGAGGTTTCGTTCGCGGCCTCGGGACACCCCCGCACCCGCGATCTCCACGAATTTCTGGCATGGCTGGCAGTGGTTGAACCGGGATCAACCGGGACCATTTCACGCAAGCCGAACACCACCGGGGCGGGGAAACACGCTCCTGTAGGCGACACTTTGTACGACGTGACGCTCGGCAACGCCAACGACTACAGCATCGTAGTCACCGCGCGTTCGCGCGGAAGTCTGCCTGCCGCGCTGTGGAACTCGTCGTACTTCGTTTTCGTGGGAGACGACGTGCCCGCCATCAACCGGTCCAATTAGCTAGTCCCCTTCCGGAGGCCATTCGTAAGGGAACGCCTTGCCGGCTTCTTCAGGACTGATTTTCACGCCCAACAACTCCGCTGCATGAGCGAGAATGGGATCACGCCCGCCGGCCAAATCCTGGGCACTCGGCAGCACAACTTCGTCGGGCACTACCCCCGTGTGCTCAAGGCTCTTCCCATCCGTCGTAATGAGGTTCGAATCGGTGATCGAAGCCCCGTAGAAGACGACGGTGTCAGCTCCTGTTTGTTCGCTGTAATGTTTCGCTTCCATCACGCTTCCGGAGGAGTGGTCCCCCAGGACTATGCCGCGTTTTTCGAGTTGAACGACACGGGCGAAAATCTCCGCGGCAGAGGCCGATCTGGAATCCACCAGCACCACTACTTTGCCCAGGAATGGATTTTGCATTTTCTTGGAGACTTGGGGCTTGCTGTCCTTTCGCCCTACCCGGTCGGCGATCTTCACTTCTCTGTCAAACATTCCGCCCAGCAGGTACGCAAGCGTATCAACGCTGCCTCCTGGGTTGCCTCGGAGGTCCACGATAAGATTCTGATGCTGGTGAGCCTTGCCGATCATGTCTCCTACCTCTGTCGGCGAAAAGTAAAACTCCGGTACCTTGAGAACCAGCAACTGGCCGCCATATTCCACGTAGCGAGCCCTCATCAAGTGGTCTTGAGTTTCTCCCTGGCGCACGATATCGAAAATATCGCTTCCTCCACTCTCCCAGGTCAGATCTGTTACTTTTTTCCCTTCCCGAATCTTGGCCGACACTTCGACTTTGCGCTGTGCTCCGGAAGGATCTTGCAGCTCCAGCACCAGAACCGGCTGCGGACGGAGAACGGAGAAGAGGTATTGGATTCTCCACAGATCCTCGCGGTTCACGTTGTAGCTGTTGAGAGTCAGGATCTCATCGCCGGGCTTGATGCCCTTCCCTTCCGCGTCACTTTTCGGACGTACTCGAATCACGAAGCATCGGTCTCCCACCATCTCGTACTGAAAGCCGTAGTCGATGCGATCCATGTGTCGCGGTGGCAGAAAGAACGTGTGCGAATCGTTGAGCTCATCCAGCGCGGCTGCAATATGCGACAGCGCCATGTTCATTGACGTGGTTTTTGCGATCTTTTCCTTTGCCTCGGCGACCTTCGCATCCCAATCAACGCCGTGAAATTTGGGATCGTAATAATGCTTGCGTACTTCGCCCGCGACGGTCTTTAGCATGTCTTGTGCGCGGCCACGATCAAGACTGGAGATTTGCTGCTGTTGCGGCCGGCAGGGAACCACCAGCAGTGCCACCACGACGAACGACGCTGCGGCGCGAAGACTTGCTTGAACCAACATGGCGCTCCTTCGATCACGGGCCCGGGCCGCGCATCGCTCTGCAGCCCCGTGAAATGAGTGGCATTCTACACCGAGTGTCCACTCGCGACTAGGTCGACGCTCACAGCCGCCGTTTACCAAGCCCTCCCGTTTTGGATGTTATTTTGGATGTTATTTCTGATCCTCCGCTGTTTTCCTCTTTCTTTCCGTCATCTCGCGGGCATATACTCGCGCCCCGGTAGATGCTTTTGGACAACTCGGAACTCTGTAGCCCGGGAGGTATCAAATGCGTGTCTGCGACCTGATCAAGTGTCAGGAAACGTACGAGGCGGAACTGGGACACACCGTTCTTGAAACCGTCCGCGCCATGGTTGAGCGCAACATTGGAGCCGTACCGGTAATCCACAACGGCCGGGTGGTTGGCATCTTCTCTGAACGCGACCTGATGAGGCGCGTCGTCGCCGAAGGCCACGATCCGCGCAGCACCTGCATGGCTGAGGTCATGACCGACGATCCCATGACCATCAACATGAACGAAGACGTTGAGACCTGCATGGACCTGATGCGGCGCAACAACTTCCGCCACCTTCCGGTCTGCCATGAAGGCCATTTGATCGGGATGATCTCGCTCCGCGATGTGCTGCTGCACGACCTCGACGCGAAGGACGACGAGGTCCGCATGATGCGCGCCTACATCCACTCCACACCCGACGCCTAGCAGGCTGCGGAAAAACTGGTGAAATCATGTGCCACCGTGGAAGAGCGGCGCTTCAGCGCCGCGTAAAGCGCTCAGAATCAGTACGGGCTTCAGCCCCCTGTGGTTGCGTTTCCGTAGCGAATCGAGTTTTTCCGCAGCCTGCTAGACTTCTCCGGCCGCCTCATCTCCGTCTCGCCAATGAACCAGAGGCATGTACCGTTCCAGACAAGTTCTTCAACAGGTTTCTTCCTCAACGAGCCCCCGCTTTCATCCCTAGCACGAAGGTAACCTTGCGGTACTGGTACCCACAACGGTAACGTTACTTGCGATTACTTCAGTCCATTGAACAGCGGGTTGTAACAAGTTAACGTTAGCCTTGACCGAGCGGGAACTGAATTGTTGAAGATCGACCGAAGACAGGCTCCAGGCGGCTGCTAAAGCCACCGAAGCCCTTAATGCCCTTTCCCATGAGCGAACGAATTAGATTCGTTTACTACGCGCTTTGGTTCGCGCATCCCTTGCTCGAACTGGGGGTGGGCGCACTCATGGTTCGCCGTGGGTTGCACCGTAAATTCAAGTTCTTCTTCGGATACATTGTCACTCAGTTCATTACGTTTGCCGTCTTATTCCCCGCCTACTGGTATCGTCACAACTACACCGCATGCTTTTACCTCTATTGGGGATGCCAGGCCGTGAGCGCCGGTTTCGGCTTCGGCGTCATCCACGAAGTTTTCGTAGATGTTTTCCGCTCTTTCCATACTCTGCGCGATCTCGGCACCGTGCTCTTCAAGTGGGCCGGCCTCGTGATGTTACTAGTGGCCGGCGTGGTCTCGGTTTCCACCAACTCGCTCGAAATCGTGCCCTGGATGCAGGCCATCATCACCACCCAACGATGTGTGCGTATCATCCAGGTTGGAATGGTCCTGTTCCTGCTTTTCTTTGCCCAATACATGGGGGTGAGCCGCCGCCAGCAGAGCTTCGGCATCGCCTTGGGATTCGGTTCTTTCGCCGTGGTCGAACTCATCCTGATTGCCTCCTGGGTTGGCAACCATCTGGGAAATCCGTGGATGAGTATGGTCAATATGTCGGCCTACAACATGAGCCTGTTGTTGTGGGTAGGATACTGTGCGATGAAGGTACCGGCTCGCGAGACTTCCACCGCGCTGTTCCAATCGCAGCGCTGGGAGCAGAGCCTCTCCGACATTCACCATCCATTGCCCGCCGACTCCCTTATCCCCATGTTCGAGGGCATGGTCGATCGCGCTCTCTCGCGCAATCATCAGGATACAACTGCAGTTCGCGACAAGCGCGCGCCCTGGGACCCGGAAGCCACACCTACGCCTACTTCAACTCCGTCCCTCAACGCTCGTAAAGCGGGCGCTAGCTCGAAGAGCTAACAGCGCTCTGCGCGGACAGTGCATCCGCCCATGCACAAATCCCTCTCGTAATTGTTCGGAAATCGTAAACCACAGCAGGGACAACGCTCGCCTGTAGTACCCACCCTGGAATCTAAAGAAACACTTCATGTATCCGACGAAACCGCCTGGTTTTAAATTGGAATGGCGTATGACCTGTTGCTGGGTGAAGACCTCAGATTCCGGAAGGAGTCGAGCGAGGTGAAAATTGTTGCAGTTAAAGCTTGACTCGTGGCTTATAATTCCGGTCCGCGCAAAAGTTCCCCTGCAAGGGATCATTAACGCGGATCTAGGAGACGATCCATGAAACGTGCAATCAGGCTTTCTGTCCTGATCCTCGGATTAGTGGGCACCTATGTCGTTGCTGCCGTCCCGCAGGTTCCCGCCGCGGACGGTGGCCCGATTTTCGTATGCCCACCAAGACAAACAAACTGTCAAAACAACCTGCCACCGCAGTAGATACGGTAGCAGCGGCGACCGCAAGGTCACCAAAGTAACCAGTCGTAACGTTGTCCGTAACTTGGGCCGAAAACTTGGGCTCGCTATCTTTGGGCTGACGGGACTCATACTAACCCGTCAGCCCCTATTTTTTTGGTGGTAGCGAATCGCAAGATTCTCGATCGCCTTCACGAAAATGTGGGTGCCCCATGTCTCGCGTCCTTTGCGAGACATGGGAATTCGCGCTGAATTTGTCACTGAGGTTTGTTTTGGCTTTTCACCGAGATGGCGCGAGCGCCACTTCCAGTGCCCTACGCAAGTCCGCCGCATCGTGCACGGGTGGCTGGCAGCTGGTTCCCGAACAGAGCACCGCAAAGGACTTCCCGGACGCCAACTGCGGAAGATTGGGAATTGTCGCCGCCAGTGTCGGAGGAAGATTCGCCGCGACCGCCTGATTCGCCGCCAGATGCAGCGTGGTCTTGCTGAACGAGAAAACCGCGACCGCCTCCTGATACAGATGCCGTCCCGACTCGTCCCCTTCGTCCGCAATCACTACCACCTGCACCGGACTCTCGAGGAAATACAAAACCGCAATCCCATAGGTGGCAGCAAAAATTCCAAACTGCTCTGCCGCTCCTGCGAATGTTTCCAGCGTCTGTTCTGCCTTGTCGCGATAGCTGGCCTCGCCCGTGTGATGATGCATTCGCACCAGCGCAATCGCCGCCATCGGATTTCCCGCCGGAGTCGGAGAATCCTGCAACGGCTTCCTCCGCGTCGCCAAAACTCCCAGGCTTGCGCCCTCGGCCGCAGGCTCGCTGTCGAAAAATCCCCCACCGGTCGCGTCATAAAATCGCGCAATCATCGCGTCCGTAATCGCGCGCGCAAACTTGAAATAGCTAAGATCGGCCGTCGCCTCATAAGCGTCGAGGCAGGCCAGAGCTGTAAACGCATAGTCATCAAGCAGCCCCGCAACCTCGCGGTGCGAAGCCTCCGGATCGGAGTAAGAAACCACATGCAGCAGAAGTCCAGCATGTGTTGGCCCCTGTGAGAAGTCAGCTTGTGTGGAGCGGGCACTCTTGCCCGCTTGCTTTTCGCCGGGATGTCTCCACGCCGCCCCCAGCACCCGATCCAGCGATCGCAACCCAAACCGCCGCGCATCGCCGAGCCCGAGCACCTTCGCCGCCTCCAGATACGCCGACACGCACAAGCTGTTCCATCCTACATACACGGTCTTGTCGACATACGGCGTCGGACGCAGCAATCGCGCCTCAGACATCTTCTTCTTCGCTGAAGCCAGCAACTCCCGCACGCGCTCGGGCGCAACCTTCATCCGCGCCGCGATCTCCTCCACCGTCGCCCGCACATACAGCACATTCTTCGCCGGATTGTGATGCATTTCCCCGACTTCGTTGATGTCATAATGCAGCGCCGCCGCCTGTGCCTCTTCCTCGGACAGCACCGCGCGCGCCTCGGCGAGCGTCCATGTGAAGTAGTCGCCGTCATCGTCCATGTTGATGTCGGCATCCTGCGACGCATAGAACCCGCCGCGCTCCCGATCGCTCAGCCACTCATCCATCCAGCGAATAATGTCCCGTGCCACGCTCGCGAAAAATTCATCCCCCGTCGCCTGGTAAGCGTGCACGTAGTTCTTCAGCAGCTCCGAATTGTCGTAGCACATCTTCTCGAAGTGTGGCACCACCCACCGCTCATCCACCGAATACCGATGAAATCCGCCCGCCAGTTGGTCATACACGCCCCCCCGTGCCATATGCTCAAGCGTCGTAGTGATCAAATGCCCGAGCGCTCCGTCGGCTCCAGAAGCTTGTGTGGGGACAGCCGCCCCCGGCTGTCCGCGGAGCGCAGTTCCGCCGCTTCTTGCATATCTCTCAATCAGCAAGTCCAGCGCCGACGGATGCGGAAACTTCGGCGCCTGCCCAAACCCGCCGTGCTCCGGATCAAACATCCGCTCCGCCGAAGTCTCGATCGCCTTGATCACCGCCGCCGAAACCCGCCCATCTTTCCCCGCGAAAGATTCCGACTGCGCAATCGCGTTCTCGACCATTTGCGCCTGCTCGACCACATCGCCATTTTTCTCTTTGTAAGCATTCGCAATGCTCAGCAGCACGCGCCGGAAGCTCGGACGCCCATATCCATCGCTCGGAGGAAAATACGTTCCGCCGTAAAACGGCTTCCCATCGGGCGTAAGAAACGCCGTCAGCGGCCATCCGCCCTGCCCACTCACCGCCTGTACCGCTGCCTGATAGCGGCTGTCGATGTCGGGCCGCTCGTCCCGATCCACCTTCACCGCGATGAAATGCTCATTCACAATCGCCGCAATCGCCGGATCGTCATACGACTCCCGATCCATCACATGGCACCAGTGGCACCACACCGCGCCAATGTCGAGCAGCATCGGCTTGTTCTCTCGCCGCGCCACTTCAAACGCCTCTGCCCCCCACTCATGCCACCGAATCGGTTGATGCATGGCAGACCGGAGGTAGGCAGAAGAAGCGCGGGCGAGGGAATTGAGGGACTTGGACATGAATCAAGTCTACCGTGGAGGAAAGGATGGTGGGAGAGACCTCATCGCCTTTAATCAGACGTGCTTCCCAGAAGAAGTTTGTTTCGCCCAGCCCTGCACCCGCTTCCCCAGGGTGCTCTCGTTGGTTCGGAACTCGCGAGCGAAGACGGAGCGCCGGAAGGCTTGCCTTTTCGCGTCCTCTGCGAAAGGGTGGAATTCCATATCTATCCAACCAGAGGATTCACGACCTGAATCGCCCCATAGCGATGCCCGACCGACAAATCCTCGGAATAGACGATACTCGCGCCCGAGCTCTCCGCCGCTTGTAGAACCAGCGCATCCCAGAACGAAATCTTGTAGCGTACCTCGATCTCCAGCGCTTGCAGAACCGACTCCGGCGTGTTCACGACGACCTCCCAGCTCAGGTAGTCTTGAATAAGCCGCCGCACCTCATCGACGGCCAGGGGTTTGGCCACCTTGCGGCGCAGATTGATACAGAGTTCCTGCAACACCTGCGTGCTTAGAACGCCTTCGCCCGTATCCCACAGGTGTTCAACGGCCCGCCGGGCCCGGTCGTGCTTTACTCCCGCCGACCGATCATGCGCATAGATGAGAATGTTGGTGTCAACAAAGTATTTCTCTGCCATTAGTTATCGCTCGTGCAATTCGTCGCGCGACCGGGGAGGCGTCCACTGCAGATTCATACCTTCCCGCAATCGGACCAAAGCGCGCCGGCGCGCCCGCTCATACGTTTTGCGCTCGCGCACAATCCTCTCCAACTGCCCCGACAGCATGGCGCTGATAGAGGTTCCATCCTCTGCGGCGAGAATCTTAGCTTCGCGCAGCAGATCTGTATTGATCTTCAGGGTGATGTTGGTTTTCATCAGTCAGCACGTAAATGCGTGCAGCACGATTATATGTGCTTCTGCAACTTAGTCAAATAGAGAATATCCACAGCCCGCATGTGACATCTGACCTTGCGCGCTGCACAGAAGTAGTCCAAGATCGCCACTGCGAGTGTCGTGCCGGAATCCAACCCGACATGGCTAAGCTCTTTGAAATCAGGATTTTGCCCGCAAGTGATTGTGCCCCATAGATTTTTTCTCAATTTCCCGCTAACCCAAAGATTCTAAGAGACCAGGGGGGAGGGGGGAGGGGTACCTGGGGGTACAGACCGGGCGCATCCCTGACAGAACAGACCGGGCACATTCCTGACACTGTGATCGATTTTAAAGATTTTCCGCAGCCATTCACAAGAACTGCGGGATTCCTATTTTGGAACTAATTCAGAGCTTCTTTTCGTAGGAGAATTTCGCGAAAACATCCGCAGACAAAATCCGCAAGAAGGCAAGATTTTCTTAGCGTCCTTAGCGGCAGTTCTTAGCGAACTTTGCGATAAGGTCTTTTCAGAGAAGCGCCGCTCAACGCAAAAGCCGCTTCGCGATCGTGCAGTACAAATCGATCGCCTCCGCCAGTTGCTTCTTCTCAATGTACTCGCCATCAGTGTGAGCGACGTGAATCGATCCCGGACCGATCAGCAGCGGTTCGCCCCAATTCGTCAGCTTCGGAATATCGGTAGTGAACTTCGCGATCATCGTCGGTAACCCGTCGACCGTGCGCAAACGCAGGAAGGGAAGCTCCAGTGGAAACGTGACCTCAACCGCACCTCCCGCAGTCGCGACAATCTGCTTTCGCAACTCTTCCGATGGACCGACGAGCCGGTAGAGCAAATCCGCGTGCGCATAATCCGGAATCACATTCGGCGCGCGCCCGCCTTCGATCAGCCCAATATTCAGAGTGCACGGACCAACCTCCGGATCGGAAGGCAACTCCATTACCCGCAGCCGCGCCAGCGCCGGAATCAGCTTGTCGATCGCCGAGTCGCCCAGTTCTGGATACGCCGAATGCGCCATCCGCCCCTTCGCCGTGACTTCCGCGCGCAGCGTGCCTTTCGAAGCCAGCGCGATGTGATTTTCCGTCGGCTCGCCGTTCACCAGAAACTTGCAGCCCGATAACTGTCCCTTCGCAATGGATTCGTTCGCCACCTGCGCGCCGAGACTGTCGCGCTCTTCGCCAGCGACAAACAACAGTCCGACGTAGATTCCTTCGCGGCGCAACCTCTCCGCAGCCGCGATCTGCGCCGCAATGATTCCCTTGGCATCGCATGAGCCGCGTCCATAAATGCGTCCCGCATCTTCCGACGACGGAATGAATGGAGGAACCGTGTCCATGTGTGTCGAGAAGAAAACTTCGGGCCGCTGTTGTTCGGACGAAACCGCATAGACGTTGAAGCGCTCGCCCTCGACCGCCATCTTCTGCGTCTGATAGCCGAGACGGCAAAGTTCCCCGTAAAGATAATTTCCAACCGCAGCTTCATTGCCCGTGATGGATTCGATGTCCACCAGTTGCCGCGTGAGCGTGATTGCGTCCATGGAGGAGAGAATAGCAGACGCAAAACCGACCTCGGACCGCTGACCCAAGACGACAGACTCAAGACCTTCTTCCCCAGGCCGCGATTGTGTAATCTGAAACGTGCTCCCTTCGAACCCAACTATTCGCTCCCTGTTCCTCGACGGTCCTGCGGGACGCCTCGAAGCCCTGCTCAACGCAGGAGCCGAAAACGCGACACATGCCGCGGTCGTCTGCCATCCGCATCCGCTGTTCGGTGGAACGCTGCACAATAAAGTTGTCTTTCACACCATGAAGGCGCTGAACAGCTTCGGTTTTCCCGTGCTGCGCTTCAACTTCCGCGGAGCGGGATTGAGCCAGGGAGAGCACACGCACGGCGAAGGGGAAGTCGAAGATGTTCTAACGGCGTTCAACTGGCTCGACGCGGAGTTTCATCTGCCGTTGATCTTCGCGGGATTCTCTTTCGGCGCGGCCGTTGGTCTGCGCGCCGCCTGCGCTGACGAGCGTGTTCGAGCCGTGATCGGTGTTGGTACACCAGTCGTTCCGGTCGCTGAAAGCACCGAAGAACCGCGCGTGTATAGCTACGACTTCCTGCAGCAGTGCACGAAGCCCAAGCTGTTCGTCAGCGGCGCGCGCGACCAGTTCGGTCCTCGCCCGAAGCTGGAAGCCCTGGTCGCGTCCGTCCCTGAGCCGAAGAAACTGGTCGTGATCGAAGGCGCCGACCATTTCTTCGAAGGAAGGCTGCGCGAATTGCGCGACGCGATTGAACGCTGGGTTCGCGAGCAAGCGATCCCGTAGATTGCGGTCCGCGCGGCTTCTTAGCGATCTTTGCGCATCCTTCGCGAACTTTGCGGTCCAAAGCTTTGCGTTCAGCAGATCCGCGAAGCTGACCCTATAATTTCCCCGATGCACACCGATAGCGCATTGAAGTTCACAGCTACCCGAGAAACCGCACGTGAGATATTCCGCACTGCCCTGGAGAATGCCTCTATCGCCAACGCCTTCGCGCGCCACGTGCATTGCGAACGTGGAGTCCTCCGTGTTCGCGAAGACCTTTACGATCTGCATTCGTACTCACACGTGCAGGTCGTTTCTCTCGGAAAAGCCGCGCATACCATGGTCGAAGCGCTCGGTGGTCAGGTCGGAGCGTCGCTCGAAGGCATCGTCGCCAGCTCCGTCGCGCCCGCGACGCAGGTTCACGGCTTCCGTTATTTTCGCGGAGGACACCCCACGCCCAACGCGGAATCGATTCAGGCGGCGAGCGCGATTCTCAGAGCGCTGGAAGCGCAACCGGCTTCGGCGCTGGTCATCTTCCTGCTCAGCGGCGGAGGCTCGTCGATCGTCGAGAAGCCCATCGACGACGAGATTTCGCTCCACGATCTCATCGCAACCTATCGCACCCTGGTGCATTCGGGTGCGCCGATCGCCGAGATCAACACGGTGCGCAAACATCTCTCCGCCGTGAAAGGTGGACGTCTTGCGCAAGCCGCATCTCCGGCGCAACAAATCTCCGTGCTTGTCTCGGATGTTCCCGACAATACACCCGACGCGCTTGCTTCCGGTCCTACGATGCCCGACTCAACGACGGTGGAAGACTGTTCTCGCGTCGCCGAGAAATATGATCTGCTTCGACAGTTTCCCGCCTCGACCCGTGAATTGTTCGAGCGTCATGCATTGGAAGAGACACCGAAGTCGGACGATCCCATATTTCACCGTGCTCGCTGGTGGCAGATATTGTCGAACCAGTCCGCGATCGAAGAAGCCACTAACGCCGCGGAGCGCGCGGGTTTCATCGTTCACGTCGATAACTCCTGCGACGACTGGGATTACGACCGCGCGGCTGATTACCTGTTAGCTCGCGTCCGAGAATTGCGAAAGCAGTTTTCTCCCGTATGCCTGATTTCGGGCGGCGAAGTCACGGTGAAGGTCACGAATGGTGGCATTGGAGGCCGCAACCAGCAATTCGCGCTATTCTGCGCGACAAAGCTTGCAGGTGAAAAGATCACGGTGCTGAGCGCCGGAACCGACGGAATCGACGGAAATAGCGTTGCCGCCGGGGCAATCGCGGATGGCAGCACGATCGAGCGCGCGCAGGCCAGAGGACTCGATGCGCGCGCCGCGCTGGAGAAGTTCGATGCGTATCCTTTCTTCAGCGCGCTCGGCGACGCAGTTGAGACCGGCCCGACCGGAAACAATCTGCGCGATCTGAGAATACTGCTGGCATATTGAAAGGCCACGGCTGAAGCCGCTTCCAAGAGGCACGCTTACGCGGCGCTGAAGCGCCGCTCTTCCACGCTGATACTCCCGCGAAATATTCTCCGCACGAAACGCGTTACTCCGTGACGACTGCCTTCACCAGGTTTCGGGGATGGTCCACGTCGTATCCCTTGTTTATCGCGATGTGGTAAGCGAAGAGCTGCAGAGGGATCACTTCGAGGATCGGCAGCAGAAGCTCGGGAGCAGCGGGAACGTAAAACACGTGCTCGGCGATCGCCTCTACCTCTTTGTCGCCTTCGGTTGCGACTGTCACGAGCGGTCCGCGCCGCGACTTCACTTCTTTCATCACGTCGAGCGTCCGCCGATAGCGCAGCACCGAGTCCGGATCGGCGTGATCACACGTTGCAAGCACGACCACGGGCAACGTCTCATCCACCAGCGCGTTAGGGCCGTGTTTGAGTTCGCCAGCGGGATATCCTTCGGCGTGCGCGTAGGAAATCTCCTTGAGCTTGAGCGCGCCTTCGCGCGCGATGGCATAGTGCACGCCTCGTCCCAGGTAGAGAAACTTTTCCGCCTTAAAGTGCCTGGCCCCAAACTCTTCTGCGAGACCATCCCAAATGCGCAGGTTCTGCTCGATTGAGTCGGGCAATCGCGACAGCCGCTGCAAATATGATCGCGTAACCTCTGAAGTCATGCGCCCACGCTTGCGTGCGAGGAACAGGGCCATCAGGTACAGAATCGTGAGCTGCGTCGTGAAACTCTTGGTCGCGGGAATCGACAATTCCGGACCCGCGCCGGAAATCAGCGCCGCGCCGGCCTCGCGCACAATCGTGGTGCCGTCGACATTCGAAATCGCGATGGTTTTCACGCCGCGAGTCAGAGCTTCGCGCTGCGCCGCCGTCGTGTCGGCAGTTTCGCCCGACTGTGTGATCACCATAACGATCGGTTCGACGGACGTGTGCGTTGAGCGATAGCAATACTCGCTCGCGTACTCGACGTCGACCGCAACGCCGGAGAGATCCTCGATCATGATCTCGCCCGCCAAGCCTGCGTGGCGGCTTGATCCGCTGGCCGCGATGATGAGTTTTTCGAAGGTGAGGAGTGCACTCTCGATCGCGTGGAGTTCCCCGGGGAAGATGACGTCGTCCTTCAGGTGTTTCGCGATGGTCTTCGCGATTGCCTGAGGCTGCTCGTAGATTTCACGCCGCATGGCGTGAGAGTGCTTGTCGTTAGTAGGATTCATCGTGATTGGGCAGAGTAAATCATTTCTGATGCAACGAGCAAACGGCACAAAAAGCTTCGTAGCGCCGCATGTTGTCGGCTGTCGCGAGGGCGTTTCGCCCTAGCGGCGGCGAGACGCCGCCGAGACGTCGCTACTTTGCATGCGCCCCTTCGAAGTGCGCTTCGATCTCTTCCAGCGTTTTGCCTTTCGTCTCGGGCAGGAACCATGCTGCGGTGATGAAGTAGATCACCGTGCAGGCTGCGAATCCGAAGAACATGGTCGAGTATCCGTACTTGCCGACCGTTGGAAGAAAGATTGCCGCGATCGTTGTTGATACTGCCTGGTTCAGCACCAGCGCGATGCTCATTCCGTTCGATCGAATGCGTGTGGGCATGAGTTCCGACAGCGCGAGCCACACGCAAACGCCCGGCCCGACTGCGTAAAACGCCATGAATACAAACAATGTGACCGCGACGAGCCATCCGTTGCTCGAGGAGGGAATCGGGGTGATCAGCGCGTTCTCAATCTTCAGGGGCGCGGTCTGTGCAGCCTCCAGGTTGCCGAATGGATTCGAGAAGAACGCGTTGACCCTATTTTGCGGCACTGTGTCGTTGCGGGTAATCTCGATCGGCTTTACCGCGGGATCGTCGGAGCGCACCGCCTGACTCGCCGCACGAAAATCTCCGTAGGAATAAATGATTACAAGCGAAGTTGCCATTCTCGATGATGCAGATATCCCCGCTTGATTCACGAGGCTCGCGGATACTTCTGGCGTGTAGGTCAAAGAGAGTTTCTGTTCGGGTGAAACCATCGACTGCACGGCGCTTTTGGCATCGACGCGAACACTTTCCGTGCCACGGAAGATCACGCCAGTACCGAGAAGCGACAGGATGATGCCCGCGGTCCCCAGACTCAATAGAAATTTACGGCCCTTGCGATCGACCAGCACCACCGCGATCAGCGTGACTGAAAAATTCACCAGCGTGAACAGGACGTAGCCAAGATGGGCGTAGAAATCAGAGAGTCCGCTCTGCAGCAGGATGTTCGTGTTGTAAGCGATGATCGAGTTGATTCCGGTGGCCTGATTGCAGGCGAGAATGACGCACGCCAGGATGAACGGGATAACGTATTTACGGCGCAGAAGCGATTCGCTGGTCTTGCTTCCCGAAGATGCTTTGGCGTGCTCGGCAGCCACTGCTTCCTGCATTTCGCGAAGTTCGAGGTCGGCCTGTTCCTTCGTGCGGGAACGGAGTAGCGCTGCATAAGCGGAATCTTGTTTTCCGCGGCGCAACAGCCAGCGTGGAGACTCCGCGACCATGAAGCTGCCGATGACGAATAAAATACCCGGAGGCAAAGAGACCCAGAATATCCCGCGCCAGGCGTGATTCTTAAAGGCGAATAGCACGGCAGCATCGCCAAGCTTGGCGACTTCGTCGACGCGGATGCTGAAATAAAAGCCGACGATTGCTGCGGCGGCAATGCCGAGTGTGAGCAGCCATTGAAAAACGCCGGTGCCCTTGCCGCGGTTGGATGCGGTAAGGCATTCTGCGAGATAGAGCGGAACGACGACTCCGATGAGACCGCCGCTCACTCCCTGAAGGAGGCGGCCAAAGACGAGCGGCCCGTAGTCGGTCGACAACGCGATCATTGGAATGCTGATGACGAACATGATGCCGCTGAGAGCCATCAACGCACGACGGCCCATCCAGTCAGCGAGCAGGCCAGCAAATAAGGTGGAGATAACGCTGCCCAGCAGCACGGCGGCGACCACGATGGAGAGTTGGCCGGCAGTGAATTTCGAAGTTGCCTGTAAATAAGGAAGCGCGCCGGAGATGATGCCGACGTCGACGCCATAGAGCAAGCCGCCGAGGCCGGCGACGATCAGCAGAAAGCGGTTGTAGAAAATCTTTTTGTCGTCGAGGACGGTCGCGCCAGTTGCCATGTCAGCGGTCATATTTTGGTTTGTGCTCGGGCTCGATTGTAGTCGGGTCCGTGTCTCGGGTGGATGCGCGCAGTTCACGCCGCGCGAATCTCAAGCGCAGATGATTGTAGCCTAGCTGAGCCGCTATGCCTGAGAACTCTTATCAATCGGCAGCGTGAAGGAGAAGACGGATCCGCTTCCCAACTGGCTGACCACGCCAATGGTGCCGCCGTGAGCTTCCACAATGACCTTCGCGATGGCCAGTCCCATACCAGTTCCGGGCGCGGTGTAACGCTGATTTTGGCCGCGGTAGAACTTTTCGAAAATCAACGATTGCTCGAATGAATCGATGCCTGGACCGCGGTCGGCAACGCTGGTCACAAGTCGATCTCCCTTTACTTCGCTCGTGACCTGAATCCCGATCCCCGGACCAGAATACTTTCCGGCGTTTTCGAGAAGGTGCATCAGGACTTCGCGGATCCGCTGCACATCGATGCGCACCTTCGGCAGGTCGGCGGAAACGTTCACTTCCACCGGATGATTTTCGAGCGAGACGCGCGCGTCCTGCAATGCAGGGTCGAGCGCATCGCGAATGGACCGCGGCTGCAGATCGAGTTTGAACATGCCGGCGTCGAGTTGCGCCATCTCAGAAGCCTCGCCCACCAAGCGGTTCAAGCGATCGGTCTCTTCGTCGATGACGGTCAGCAACTCGCTTCGGCTCTTGTGATCGAGGGTCGTGCCTGACAAGAGCGTGGTCACGCTGGCTTTGATGGAGGTGAGGGGTGTGCGGAATTCATGCGTGACGGAATCGAGCAGGGCGGAGCGCAGGCGTTCGTGCTCCTGCTCAGCGCGGTGCTTGCTGAGAGCCTCGAGGGCGCGGGCGCGCTCAATGGCAAGACCGGCTAGGCTTCCCAGGGCGTCGAGAGTTTCGCGAGAAAGGTCGTCTCCGGTCACTGCGAGCGCGCCAACAGTGCGCATTCCGAGCCGCAGCGGAACATACGACACGCCTGCCTGAGTGACCGGTTCGCCGCGCAGCAGCGTCGAACGCAATACGGTTTCATCGAAGACGGCGTCGAGCGAAGAACGATAGATCGTAGGATGATCGGCCGCAATTCCTGCCACGCTCGGAACCAGGAACGTTTCCTGCACGTAGAGGGGAAGGGCATTAAGAAGTTCGAGAACATTGTCGGAAGCGAGTAGTCGCTGGCTCAGGGCGTAAAGGCGTTCGACGTCGCGACGGCGTTGCTTCGATTGCTCGGCCTCGCGGCGCGCGCGCTCCGCGAGGTTGCTCGCCACCAGCGCCGTTACAAGAAACGCGAATAGCGCAACCCAGTTTTGAGGATCGGCGATGGTGAAGGTGCCGAAGGGAGGGAGAAAGAAGAAATTGAAAGCTGCAGTGGCGCCGACCGCCAAGACTAACGCATAACGCAGGCCCCAATAGGCTGAGGCGAGCAGCACTCCGACCAGAAACATCAGGGCAACGGTTGTGTGGTTGACGTGCAACCGGAAGTCCACCGCCGTGATCGCGGCAACGGCCACGACCACCGAGAAATAACGCAGCGCTTGGGTTCGAGCCCCGGATTTCACTCCCGCATTGTACGATGGTGGTGACAATTGCGCGGCTGCGAAAGACAATGGTTGCGATGACCAAGACACCAGAAGAGTGGCTGAATGAGGTTTCTCCGGAAAAACCGCGCGGAATCTTTAAGCTATTTCTCGGCTACGCTCCGGGAGTGGGCAAGACCTACAGCATGCTGAGCGAGGCGATTCGCCGCGCCAGCCGCGGGGAAGACGTTGTCGTCGGCGTGGTGGAAAGCCACGGGCGCAAGGCGACAGCGGAGTTGGCCGCCAAACTTGACCGCGTTCTGCCACGCAGACTCGAATACAAAGGCACCCTGTTCGAAGAGATGGACGTCGACGCCATCCTGGCACGCAAACCGTCGGTCGTCGTGGTCGACGAACTGGCTCACACCAACATCGAGGGCAGCAAGCACGCGAAGCGCTACGAAGACGTGATGGAATTGCTGGAGGCCAGGATCGATGTGCTTTCGACGATGAATGTGCAGCACGTTGAGAGCGTTGGCCCGACAGTTCAGCAGATCACCGGAGTCCAGGTTCGAGAGACTGTGCCTGACTGGGTGATGCAACGCGTGGACGAAATTGTGCTGGCCGACCTGACCCCGCAAGCGCTGCAGAAGCGCATGGAGCGAGGAGATATTTATCCTGTAGATCGGGCGCAACGCGCACTCGCGCACTTCTTTCGTCCGGGAAATCTGATCGCGCTTCGCGAGTTGGCATTGCGGCAGGTGACTGGTGTTGTCGATCGCAGCCTCGATGCGTATCTGGAAAAGGACGGGACGCAACCTGCGCACACGGTACGCGAGCGCATTGGGGTGTGCGTAAGTTCAAATCCAGCGGCGCAGTATCTGATCGCGCGCGGTTCGCGCATGGCGCAAGCCATTGGCGGAGAGCTGTGTGTGTTTTATGTAGATGTTGGGCGAGACACGCGTCCGGAGGATCAGAAGACTCTGGCGGAGAATATTCGCTTTGCGGAAAATCTGGGGGCGCGTGTGGTGCGCACTACCAATCGAAGCGTCGCCGACGGAGTCGCACAGTTGGTGCGTGAGCATCACATCACGCAGGTGATTTTCGGGCGGTCGGCGCGCAGCGGCTGGCAACGATATCTGTACCTGTCGGCGATTCAGAGGTTTCTCCGCGACTCGCCATCGGTGGATGTCCACATCGTAACGCAGGAGGCCCGCTGATGGCTGAGCCGCCGCACATTCTGGTGGTGGATGACGAACCACAGATCACGCGGGTTTTGCGTACAAGTCTGTCTGCTCAGGGCTATGACATTCGCATCGCCAACAGCGGAGAGATGGCTCTCGAGATCATGAAAGACTGGGCGCCGAACTTGATCATCACGGATCTATCGATGCCTTCCATCGACGGCGTCCAGCTGTGCCGGAAGGTGCGAGCGACGTCGCAGGTTCCGATCGTGGTGCTCTCGGTGCGCGACAAAGAGCAGCAGAAAGTGGAAGCGCTCGACGCCGGCGCCGATGACTACGTCACCAAGCCTTTCGGCATGAACGAACTACTGGCGCGGGTGCGAGCGAATCTCCGTCGCGTGCCCTCCGACGTCGAGCCGGACGCTGTGATCGAGATCGGCGATTTTCATGTCGACACGGCGGCCCATAAAGTGATGGTGCGGCGCAATGAAGTGCGTCTCACTCCGAAAGAGTTCGAGTTGCTGGTTTATCTCGCGCGGCGCCCCGGCAAGGTCATTAGCCATCGCGCTCTGCTCGGCGCAATCTGGGGCGGGCAAAGTACGGAGCAAGTGGAATACATCCGCGTCTTCGTGGGTCAACTGCGCAAGAAGTTGGAGCCGGACGCGTCGTCGCCACGCTACATCATCACGGAGCCTTGGGTGGGATACAGGTTCGAGCCCGGCGAGTAGATATCTACCGGGCTGACGAGCTAGCCCGCCAAGTCAGCGTCTTCCCGCCGCTTCCTTCTTACGAACATTCTACGAATTCTTTATTCAATCTTTACGCCTGGGGTTATCCAATGTGTCCAAGGCGAAGGGCAATCGTGCGGGCCGCCGAGATCAGCTTGAGAGTAGTCCGATAATGGCGACGCTCCTTACGAATTCCTTATGAACTTTTCATCCCACTTTTATCTGCGGAAGAGTGAAATGCTGCTGGATGATCCTTCGACGAGCGTGCAGTGGCCATGAAAATTGCACTGATGGCGTTGTGTGTCGGCGCAGTCGCGTTTCTGCTGGCTGTCCTCGTCAGTTTGCTGAGGGAGTGGATGACGTGGCCCAAGTGCGCGACAGGTCAAACCCTTGCGAAGGCTGATGCATGGGGGCGACGGAGAAAAGTCGTAATGATCAGCGCCGGGACGGAAAAAGACGGGTTCTCTGAAAAAACGGGCAATTGGTCGTCCTGGACTGCTTGAGCTGGATGGCAGTCATCCACCAGCCGAAAAGAAAGGCGGCACGGAAACATGAGGCTACATCTAACATGCGCTGTGACGATCCTGGCCTCTGTTTTATCTGCGCAGGGTCAGCAGCGAGGTTCGGCTGGGGCAAGTGATGCGCCGGATGATCTCAAGCAGCGAGTACAGCAATTAGAAGCGGAAGTGAGCGAACTCAAGAAAATCGTGAAGCAGCTTCAACCGGGCGTTGCGGCCGCCGACGGCGTTGACCGCCCGGCTGCGAGCGGGGTGGCCGTGGTAACGGGCGCGGACCCGGTGGCTCCGCCGCAGCCCGTCAGTTCGCCGGCAGCCTCAAGTGTGAGTGCAGACGATCGCAAGACGCTGGACTTTCTGCATGACACGACGCTGAATCTGACGCTCGATACCTACTACGACTACAACTTCAACAATCCGGTGGGTCGCGTGAATCTGTTGCGCGCCTACGATGTCCTGAGCAACGAGATCAGTTTGAATCAGGCCAGCGTGATTCTCGAACACGCTCCCGATGTAAGCGCCGGACGACGATGGGGTGGACGCCTCGACCTGCAGTTTGGGCAGGCGACTGATACGCTGCAGGGAAATCCCTCGAACGAGCCGAGGCCGGACATTTACCGGAATATTTTCCAGGCCTACGGAACATACGTGATCCCGGCTGGCAAAGGCATCACAGTCGATTTCGGCAAATGGGCGAGCGCGCTGGGCATTGAGGGAAATTACACCAAGGACCAGATCGACTACTCGCGATCCTACTGGTTCAACTTTCTGCCGTTCTATCACATGGGCGTGCGCGCCACGATTCCGTTGAACGATCGATTCAGTGTGAACTACTGGATCGTAAACGGGGCAAATCAGGTGGAATCAACGAACGGCTTTAAGGATGAGTTGTTCGGATTCACTGCCAAGCCGCGAAAGACCGTCACTTGGACCATGAATTATTATCTGGGTCAGGAGCATCCCGATCGCGCTGCATCTGGTTGCGGGCCGATACCGGTGCAGCCCGGACTTTGCTTTACAGGCATCTCGCCCGCGCCGGATGGCCGAACTCACATCTTCGACAGTTATGCTACGTGGCAGGCGACACCGAAACTCACGGTCGCGCTCGAGGGAGACTACTTCATCCAGCGCCTTTGGCGAAACGCCGCGCCGGGCGAATCGTCGGCGCCTTCGCATGTGGATGGTGGCGCCGGCTATATCCAATACCAGTTGACCCCGAAGTTAGCCATTGCGACGCGGGCCGAGTACATGTCGGATCGCGGCGGCCTGTTCAGCGGGCTGACCCAGGCCCTGAAAGAGAACACGGTCACTTTCGATTACAAGCTGGCAGATGGCTTTCTGATGCGCTACGAATGGCGGCGCGATTTTTCGAATCAACCTTCGTTCCTGTCTGACGTACAAGGTGTTTTCAGCAAACAGCAGAACACGGCCACGGCAGGCTTCGTGTGGTGGTGGGGAAGAAAAGAAGGTTCGTGGTGATGCGGTTTGAAGCTCATTTCTGGAGATAGTTATGCAAGACATACTTTGGGTAGTCGTGACGATCGCATTCTTCGCACTGTCGATTGCTTATGTGCATTTCTGCGAACGAGTGAAGTAAGGGGATCGAATGGACACACAGTCTCTCATCATGCTCATCATCAGCGCGCTGACCACGGTGTATCTGTTCTACGCGTTATTGCGTCCGGAGAAATTCTGAAATGACCATTAATGGCTGGCTGCAGATCCTGGTGTTTCTGGGACTGATCTTGGCCGTGACCAAGCCCATGGGCGTCTTCATGGCGCGTGTGTTCGCGCGCGAGAAGACGTTTCTTGATCCCGTGCTGCGGCCGGTCGAGCGGCTGCTGTATCGCGTCACCGGCGTCGACGAAACGCATGAGATGCGGTGGACCGAATACGCGACGGCGATGCTTTTGTTCAGCGCGGTGTCGATGCTGGTGCTGTATCTGATTCAGCGGATCCAGGGCGCACTGCCTCTCAATCCGCAACACCTCGGGGCCGTGTCGCCAGAACATCTGGCCTTCAACACGGCCGCATCGTTCACGACGAACACAAACTGGCAGGCTTACTCTGGCGAAACGACCATGAGTTATTTCACACAAATGGCCGGGCTCGCGTATCACAACTTCGCTTCGGCGGCTACGGGCATCGTGCTGGCCATCGCGTTCATTCGCGGCATTGCACGCCGGCAGATGAACACGTTGGGAAACTTCTGGGTCGATTTTGTGCGCTGCTGTTTGTGGGTGCTGCTGCCCTTCTGTGTTGTGGGAGCGTTGCTCTTGGTGTCGCAAGGAGTCGTGCAGAACCTGAAGCCGTACGACACGGTGAGGCTGATTGAACCACAGCAGGTGCAGCGTCTGGGCGCGGACGGGAAACCTGTCGTCGATGCCAGTGGCAAAGTGGTGATGGACACTGTGACGACGCAGACGATCGCGCAGGGGCCTGTGGCGTCTCAGGAAATCATCAAGGAATGGGGCACGAATGGTGGCGGATTTTTTAACGCGAACAGCGCGCATCCGTTTGAGAATCCCACGCCGCTCACAAATCTCATCGAAATGTTTTGCATTTTCGCAATTGGGTCGGGACTCACTTATACACTCGGCCGCATGACCGGATCCTCGGCTCACGGATGGGCCGTGTGGTCGGCGATGGCGATTCTGTTTCTTGCGGGCGTGACCGTTGCATATTGGGCCGAGGCGCAGGGCAACCCGCTCTATCCGGCGACGGTCGCACAGCATGCCACGAATCTGCAGCCTGGCGGAAATATGGAAGGGAAGGAAGTTCGCTTTGGAATTGCGGATTCGGCATTGTTCGCGACCGTGACGACTGACGCCAGTTGTGGCGCGATCAACGGTTGGCACGATTCGTTCACGCCGCTCGGCGGTCTGGTTCCGCTCGTGAACATCATGTTGAGCGAGGTGATTTTTGGCGGAGTGGGATCGGGCATGTACGGAATCCTCGTCTACATCGTGCTCGCCGTCTTCATAGCAGGCCTGATGGTTGGACGCACGCCGGAATACCTGGGGAAGAAGATCGAAGCATACGACGTGAAGATGGCGATGCTGGTCTCGCTGGTATTCCCGCTGATCATTCTTTCGCTGACGGGAATCTCGGTCGTCAAGGGATTCGGAACTTCGGGGATACTGAATCCCGGCCCGCACGGTCTGAGCGAGATTTTGTATGCCTTCACGTCAGGCGCGGGGAATAACGGTTCTGCGTTTGCCGGACTCACAGTCAACACGCCCTGGTACGACACGGCAATCGGGATTACGACGCTGGTAGGGCGCTTCTTCATGATCATCCCAATGCTGGCGATCGCGGGAAATCTCGCGCAAAAGAAATATGTGCCGCCATCGTTGGGTACGTTTCCGGTGACGACTCCGCTGTTCACGATGCTGTTGATCAGCGTCATTCTGATTCTGGGCGCGCTAACGTTTTTTCCGGCGCTGAGCCTTGGACCGATTCTCGAGCACCTTCTGATGCACGTGGGGAAAACCTTCTAGGAACTTATGGCAAGCCATCGCAAATCGATTTGGGATCTGAGTCTCGTGCGCAGCGCGGTGTGGAGTTCGCTGCTGAAATTGAATCCGCGGAACATGATGGGGAACCCCGTGATGTTCGTGGTCGAAATCGGCAGCGTGATCACGACGGTTCTGCTGGTGCTGCATCCGCATCAGGCGTTTGGTTTCAACCTGCAGATCACGTTGTGGCTCTGGTTCACCGTCTTGTTTGCCAATTTCGCGGAAGCGATGGCCGAGGGGCGCGGGAAGGCGCAAGCGGAGACGCTGCGGCGCGCGCGATCGGAAACCATCGCGAAGCGCATTGTTTGCGAAGGGACGATCGAAGAGATTGCCAGCGCCAGGCTTCGGGCTGGGGATCTCGTTTCTGTCTCAGCCGGGGAGTTGATTCCGGGCGATGGAGAGATTATCGAGGGTGTGGCGTCGGTGGACGAGTCCGCCATCACCGGCGAATCCGCTCCGGTGATTCGCGAGGCGGGCGGAGATCGCTCGGCTGTAACGGGTGGGACGCGCGTGCTCAGCGATCAGATCAAAGTGAAGATTACATCTAATCCGGGAGAGACCTTTCTCGATCGCATGATCGCGTTGGTGGAAGGAGCTTCACGCCAGAAGACTCCGAACGAAATTGCGTTGAATATTCTGCTTGCCGGCTTGACGATTATCTTCCTGCTGGCTGTGGTCACGCTGCAGCCCTTTGCTATCTACTCGCAAGCTCCGCAGACGGTGTTCGTTCTGGTCTCGCTTCTCGTCTGCCTGATTCCCACAACGATTGGTGGTTTACTTTCGGCTATTGGCATCGCAGGTATGGACCGATTGGTGCAGCACAATGTACTCGCGATGTCGGGCCGCGCGGTCGAGGCTGCGGGGGATGTGAATACACTTCTCCTCGACAAGACGGGGACAATCACGTTTGGGAATCGCCAGGCGACCGAATTTCTGCCGGCTCCGGGGGTCAGCGAAGCGGAGATGGCCGACGCCGCACAACTCTCGTCGCTGGCCGATGAAACTCCGGAAGGCCGATCGATCGTCGTACTCGCTAAGGAAAAATACAAATTGCGCGGGAGGGAATTCGGCACGCACGAGGCCGAGTTCATTCCATTTACGGCGCAGACTCGCATGTCGGGCGTGAATCTCGATGGCCGTGAGATCCGTAAAGGCGCGGCCGAGTCGATCACGCGCTATCTGGAGCAGAATAATGTCGCAATGCCGCAGGAAGTACGCGCGTCGGTGGAGCGGATTGCCTCCTCGGGCGGAACCCCGCTGGTCGTTTCGGAAAATCGGCGAGCGATGGGCGTGATTCATTTGAAAGACGTGGTGAAAGGCGGAATCCGCGACCGGTTCGCGCAGTTGCGGGCAATGGGCATCCGAACGGTAATGATCACGGGGGATAATCCGCTGACGGCAGCGGCGATCGCGCGTGAAGCCGGGGTCGATGACTTCCTCGCCCAGGCAACGCCCGAGGACAAACTCAAACTTATTCGGAGCGAGCAGGCGGGCGGCAAACTCGTGGCCATGACCGGCGATGGCACGAACGACGCTCCAGCCCTGGCGCAAGCGGACGTCGGCGTCGCGATGAATACCGGGACGCAGGCGGCCAAAGAAGCTGGCAACATGGTCGATCTCGATTCGAATCCCACGAAGTTGATCGAGGTTGTCGAAATCGGCAAGCAGTTGCTGATGACGCGAGGCGCGCTGACCACATTCTCGATTGCAAACGATGTGGCGAAATATTTTGCGATCATCCCTGCCATGTTCGCCGCAACATTCCCCGTGCTGAATGCCTTGAACATCATGCGCTTGAAGACGCCAGAGTCGGCGGTGCTTTCAGCGGTCATTTTCAATGCACTCATCATCGTTGCGCTGATTCCGCTGGCACTGCGTGGGGTGAAATACCGCGCGATGAATGCAGAGGCGCTTCTGCGCCGGAACCTGTTTATCTACGGCGTCGGCGGGCTGATCGCGCCATTTGTAGGCATCAAGATCATCGACGTGCTCATTACGGCGGCGGGACTGGCCTGAGGCTTGCTATGAAGAAAAATCTGATTACCGCATTCTTGATGACCATCGCGACTACGGTTCTGCTCGGAGTCATCTATCCGCTAGTGATAACGGGGCTCGCGCAGGTACTGTTCAAAGATAAAGCGAACGGGCAAATTCAGTATCGCGATGGACAAGCGATTGGTTCGCGCATCATCGGGCAGCCGTTCACTTCGGCAAGGTATTTTCATTCACGTCCATCGGTCGCAGGAAATGGATATGATGCAGCCAACTCCGGCGGCACCAACTTCGCTCCCACGAACCAGAAACTGATCGACCGCGTGCAGGCCGATGCCAAGAACTTGCATGAGGAGAATCCGACCACGCCGATTCCAGTGGATCTTCTTACTACGTCCGCCTCTGGGCTGGACCCAGATGTTACTCCGGCGGCTGCGGAATTTCAGATTCCACGCGTTGCGCGTGAGCGAGGAGTGACGGACGCAACGATTCGTGACTTGGTGCGGAAATACACTCGAGATCGCGACCTGGGTCTATTCGGCGAAGCGCGCGTGAACGTGCTCGAACTGAATCTGGCTCTAGATGACCTTACACGGAAGCACTAGAGCGGGCCGTGTCACGGGGTTGGAGTGGTAGAGCCAACCCGGTGCTTCTGATCAGTAATACCCGACAAGTGATAAATCCACTGGCAGATGGTATCGCGCCACACCACCGCCTCTCCCGCCTGATATTCGAATCGCGCCAGGATGTCGCGGTAGCGTTCGTCGTCGATGTGCCCCTGCAGTGTTTTCCATTGCGAGATGAAATCGCGAGCACGGTCGGCACCCTCATAGTGCGAATCGTAGATGTGCTGGATTACAGTTTTACCGGAATGCAAGACGTAGGTGTAGGGAACATGGTGAAAAAACAGGAGCAAGTTATCAGGGCAATTGGCCAGCGATTCATAGAGTGGTTGTATAGCTAGGGGATATTGTCCGATAAATCCGGTCCCGGTCGCGATGGTGCGATCCATGCCAATGCCGTTGTGATCGGCGCGGTGCCATTGTCCCCAACCGTTGTTCTCTGATGATTCGGGCGCGGGGTCGTAGTGATTGCCGGTTATGTTGGTGAGCGTGCCTGCGCCGAGTGGCCCAGTGTAACTTTCGTAGACGTGCCACGAAGTGAGTTGCAAGGTGGTAATGGCGTGCAACACGACTGGATCGGCACTGAAGGTTAGACGGGTCCATTCATCGAGGATGGTCTCCGCGCTAAGATTGGGATTCCAGGCCAGACGTCCGAAGCCGTAGAGATTGGCCATCGCCAGCGGGCTCCCTAACCAGTTCGCATCCATGCCGACGTTGGCGACGCCAACGAAACCGCCCGTGGGACGATGGAAGGTGTGGCCGGCAACAAGATCTTTGACGGGCGTAGGTCTGTTGCCAGCGCTGGGATCGTCGATGTGCATGTCAAAGTCCAGCACTTCTTTCCACATGGGAACCAGAAAGCAGAGTTGGCGCTGCTGCCCGGTATATTCCTGCGTGATTTGCAGTTCAATGGCTTCATTGGTCCGGCGAAGGCCAGCGAACAGCGGGGACGCCGGTTCTCGCACTTGGAAGTCGATGGGGCCATTCTTGATTTGAACGATGACGTTGTCGTCGAAGTCGCCGTCGAGGGGATGGAAGTTGTCGTATGCGGCCTTCGCGCGATCGTTCTTCAAATTGCGCCAATCAAGATGGTGGTTGTACACGAACGCGCGGTAGAAGACGACGCCTCCATGCGGCTTCAGGGCGCGTGCGATCACGTTCGCGGCGTCAGCGGGAGTGCGGCCGTAGGTGGAGGGGCCGAGGCGCCCCTCGGAGTCTGCTTTCACCACGAAGCCGCCGAAGTCGGGGATCTGGCGATAAATCTCGTCGACCTTTTTCCGCCACCACTCCGCGACCTTCGGATCGAGAGGATCAAACGTGTCCAGCCCCCCGATTGCCTTCGGGCTACTCAGATCGACCGACAAAGAGAGTTGAACGCCCCACGGACGAAACACATCGGCGATGCGACTGACTTGCGCGATAAAGTTGTCATCGAGAATTCGCGGATCAGCGTTCACATTATTCACGGTACAGCCGTTGATCCCGATGGAAGCAAGCAGGCGAGCGTACTGGCCGGCGCGAGTCAGGTCGTCGCGAACTTTTCCATCGGAAAAGAAAAGAGAGGGTCCGCCGTATCCGCGTTCGATCCGGCCGTCGAGGTTGTCCCACTGGTTAACCCAGCGGATGGGGGCGTAGGGCTGTTGGACCTCATCGATGGAAGCGATGTCTTCTGCGCGAGCAATCTTGCTCAGCAATGCGAACACGCCGTACAAAACGCCGCGGTCGCTCGCGCCGGCGACGATGATGCAGCGGAAGCCGCGGACCCTCGCGCTCTTTATCCAGTAGCCATCTTTAGTCAGTTCTTGCGGCGGATTCAACTCCGGAGCCAGCATGTGAAGTTGTGCAAGAGTCCCCAGAATCATGGCAGGGTGCGACAGCCGGCCATTCTCGGCACCCACATGGCGTCCCAGGATCTGGGAAGCGCCGCGAGCGAGTTCCTGCTGCGCGGTTTTGAGGACAAGCGAATCTCCTAACACGACAGCCGTGACGGGGAAGCTGGCGTAGCGTTTAGCAAGTTGTGGGGTTAGTGCCGAGTAGCGCAACCAGGCTTCGGCTCCGGTCTCGGCAAGCGCCCAGTTCGAGAGCGCAACCGCGCAAAGCAGAATGGCTCCCAGTGCCACGAACCGCGAGAACCGCTTCTTGGTTGATCGCTCGGAGTTCTGCTGACCCATGAAGATGTTTCTACGATTGTCACAGTCGTCTCGTCAATGGCGCGTCAACACGCGTCAACTGCCGTGAGATAATTGGGCAGCGTGCGTGGCCCCGTAGCTCAGATGGATAGAGCAGCGGTTTCCTAAACCGAAGGTCGGCAGTTCGACTCTGCCCGGGGCTACCAGCCCATCCCCATTTGCCCTCCAACGATCTCTTCGTTCCATTAAATTTGCGGTTGACGCCGTTCGGCCATCAGGTAGTTCACTCTCTGAAGGATAAAAAAGCCGCCGAACTTGAAGTCCGGCGGCCAGGTAATCAAAAGCAGTCGACGCTAAGCGCTACTGTCCTCGACCTGCCAGCGGCAGAGCCTGTGGGCTGCCGACGCTGTTGTCGAACACCTTGTAGCTCGCGGTCTCCGCGGCAGCCTTGGTCGGATCAAAATAAACCGTGATCTGGCAAGTCTTGCCGGGAAGCAGCGGATTAGCCGAAGTGTTGCCGCAAGGAGCGTTGTCGTTGTAGTTGACGACGAAATCAGCGCTGTTTGTGCCTGAGATTTCGGCGCCGGTGAAGAACACGTTGGTAGTTCCGACATTGGTGATGGTCACCGTTGACGAAACTTGCGTACCGCGGTTGACCGTGCCGAAGTTCACGGAACCAGGAGTGAACTTGACGCCGGTGCCGTAGCCCTGCAGAGCCACGGATTGCGGACTGGTGACGTCGCTGTCAGCGATGCTGATCGACCCTGAAGCATAGCCAACAGCGGTCGGTTTGAACTCCACATTGATGACGCAGGTTCCGCTCGCGGCGATGACCAGATCGGCGGTGCAAGTGGTAGTGGCTGCGTTTACGAACGGCCCGGTCACGGTGATGGGAGTAGCTTTCAGCGTGATCGAAACGCCCGTATTGTTGGTTACGGTGATGGACGTGGCCTTGCTCAGGACACCCACGGCCGTCGTCGCAAATGTGATCGTGCTCGGTGTGAGTGTCACATTGCTGGTTCCTGTTCCGCTCAAACCAATCAATTCCGGGCTTGAGGGATCGCTGTCGTTGATTACGATCGTCCCACGCTTCGCGCCCGTGGATTGCGGGCCGAAGGTTACGCCGATGGTGCAGCTGGCGCCGCCGGCGAGCGTGCTGCCCGATGCTGGACAGGTGTTTGAGGCGATGTGGTAGTCGGTTGTGTTGGTGGACGTGATGGCTCCCATCGTGATGGCTGTGGTGCCGCCGTTCATGACAGTTACCGTCTTTGCGGCACTGGTTGTTTTCACCAAGTGACTGCCAAAGTTCAAAGGCGCGCCAGTCAGCGACACGGCGCTTCCCAGACCGGTCAGACTGACAGAGTTGGTTTGGTTGAAGTAGCCGTTGCTGTTGATGGTAACGTTGCCCGTAAGATTGCCTGATCCTGTCGGCGTAAAGTACACGTACATCGTGCAGTTAGTGCCGTTGGTCATGCTTGCTGGGCAGTTGTCGGCCTCGGTGTAGCCTGCGCTAGTCCCGATGTTGCTGATGGTGACTGGACCGTAGGCGCTCACCATGAAAGTCTGCGGCGGGCTCGTCGATCCGACACTCGTCAGCCCGAACGCCAAAGCACCGGTACTGGTGTTGAGCGCCGAGAACGCCGAGATTTTGCGCACGACGAAGTTGTTGTAGTCAGAAACCAGAACATCGCCGGCTGCATCGAGGGCGATTCCGGTCGGCTCGTAAAGAGTGGCAGAAGTTGCCAAGCCGCCATCTCCCCGATATCCGCTAGCGCCCGTTCCCGCGATCGTGGTCATGAAGCCGTTGGGAGCGACCCAGCGCACGCGGTTCGAGTAATCGCCGATGAACAGGTTGTCGTTGGCGTCTACCGCTAGTCCCTGGGGGTATTCCACCCCATTGCTGGTAGCCAAGCCGTCGCCCGTGAAACCACAGGCACCGGTTCCAGCAATGGTGGTGATAATGCCGGTCGCTCCGTTGACCTCTCGAATTCGACAGTTGTTATAGTCTGCGATAAACACGTTGCCGGACGGGTCGACGGCAACGGCCAACGGATCGTATAGGAGAGCGCTGGTTGCCGGACCGCCATCGCCAGAGTATCCGGCGAGACCACCAATGCCGGCAATCGTGGTGATAGTGCCACCCACTACTTTGCGCACGACGTGCGCGCCGTAGTCTGCGATATAGACGGCGCCGCTCTTGTCGACTGCCAATCCGTCCGGTTGGGAGAGTTTGGCGCTGGTAGCCGGGCCGCCGTCGCCCGTATAGCCGCACTGAGTCGAGGTGCCGTTTACTTCTACGCCGGCGAACGTGCTGATTACGCCGGCGGTGTTTACTTTACGAACGAGGCAATTGCCAGAGTCGGCGATGTAGACGTTCCCGGCGCTATCCTTGGCCACACCATAGTTAAGGTTGAGTTTGGCGCTGAGCGCGGCACCCCCATCTCCGCTATATCCGGCAACTCCAGTTCCAGCATAGAAGTTCAATAAGCCGGAAGACTTTATTAACTCGCGAGCCATGTAGTTATGGCTGTCGGCGACGTAGACGTTGCCTGTGGCGTCTGTTGCGAGACCGTAGGGATAGTTCAACTCGGCACCCGTGCCTGGGGTTCCGGTCACGAGCGTTTCGACGTTGTAGGAATGGTTTCCGGCCTTGACGGTGAGGTTTCCACCTACCGGGAAACTATCGACCACCATGTTGCTGTCGTTGGCGAAAAATACAGTGCCGGCGCTGGTGAGTGCCACACCAACCGGGTTATCGAGTTCCGCACTGGTCGCCGCGCCACCTTCCCCGCAAGGGTTCGAGTAAGCACAAGCTGTTCCGTTCCCGGCTATGGTCGTGATGTTGCCTCCGACTGTGAACTGACGAATGCGCTGGTTTGAATAATCGGCGAAGGTCACTACTGTGCCGGCGCTGTTTACGGCAATTCCGTAAGGATAGGTCATTTCTGCGCTGGTGGCCTTGCCGCCGTCGCCATTGAATCCGTACGTGTGGTTTCCAGCGATCGTATTGATCTTGGCGTTGGTCTTGGTTACTTCGCGGATCACATAGTTATTGCTGTCGCCAATGTAGAGATTGTTCGAGCCGTCGACCGCGACGCCGGAGGGGTAAGCCAGTTCGGCAGCGGTGGCCGCGCCACCGTCGCCGGAGTAGCCGCAGGTTCCGTCGCCGGCATACGTGGTGATGATGTTCGTCGAAAGGTTCAGCCGGCGAACTCGGCAGTTGTAGTAGTCGCCGATGAAGAGGTTGCCAAGGCTGTCAAGGGCCAGTCCCTCAGGATAGTAGATCTGAGCGGCAGTGCCTTTGCCGCCATCCCCACTGAAGCCGCAAGCGTTGGTTCCGGCAATCGTAGTGATGGTATTGGTGGTGTCGACCTTGCGCACGACGCAGTTCTGCGTGTCGGCGATATAGACATTCCCCGTTGCGTCTACGGTCACTGCCACGGGATGATTCAGGTTGGCAAGCGCGGCTCCGCCAACGACGCCGTCGCCCCCGTAGGCGGCAATTCCGGTACCTGCGACCACGGTAAGCTTTCCTGTTGACGTTGTTACTTTAAACACGCGGTGCTGGTTGTAAGAGGCGATGTAGAAATTGCCCGAGCTGTCGATGGCGACGCCTTCCGGGTTGTAGAGGTTGGCATTGAGCGCGGGAATATTATTCGGCCCGCCGCCGATGATGGTGGTGATCACATCCTGCTGCGCCACGCCGGGGAGACTCACCAGCAGCACAGCCAGCAGAAGAGCAGCGAAAATCGTCAAGCGACGCATGAATTTTCTCCTCGTGAAGTCGTTCGTTCGCGGTTGAGGCAAGCAACCAAACTGATTTCGCGGTCTTATTTCGCGATTTCTCGGCGGCTGATTTGCGCGCCCTCCTGCCAAGTTTTTCCCGTGTTGTCCTGGAAAAGGATGACCAGATTCGGTTGTGCCGGCGCCTGGGTCCACTGCTTGAATTCAAGCCTGGACACCGTAAACTCCTGGCTCATTTCGATGAATTGCTGCTTCTTCCACACCTTCACCGGTGCAAAATTGCCACGGAAGTCCAAGGCGGGGGCGGAGTCGAGAAGAGTAACGACGACGCTGTTCAGGTCTGTGTTGCTGTGATTGAAAAGTCTCAGGTGAAGGGTGACCTGTATAAGGTCTCCCTGTTCTAGCACGCCGCTCAGGTTGTAGTAGCCGGTAAAATTTCTTCCGTTTCTGGCGGAAGCGCCGACGGTTGCAAGCAACAGAGAAGTGAGCAGTGCGCAGACTAGCCATGCTCGGGAAAGGCGCAGAGACCGCATAATATCCTCCTTGAATCTCATTGGTTCGACTACTTTCCGTGCAAGGCAAGGTGCGCGTAGCGCAGCCAGTCCTTGATGAGGAACAGTTGTTTGTCTCAGATTTTCGATCAGAGCGAGCTAACCCTCATCCATGCACACGACGCCGTATTTTTCTTGTCTATTGAAACTTTCAAACGTCGCGGCCGTCGTCTATTGGGGGAGGACGACATGAGGAGAGATGCACCACAGAATGCATCCCCGGGCCGGCGCAATTCTCTGCTGGCCCCAATTGTTTGTCAAGATGAAGAGTTTTTCACACTGTGCAAGAACGTGCCGAATCTACTGGCCGGGTGTGGGTCGCTCGAATGGAAGGATGATTTTCGGCGTTTCAGCCCGCAGGAGGTTGCGCGATCTCAGTGTGCTCCGCCTCATGACTCTCCTTGGACAATTCTCGCAGCGATAGTCTTTCGTGGTGTGCGAGCAACAGTCCGAGCGGCACGACGGCGGCGAAGGTCACCAGCCACAGCAGGATCCCGCAACTGGCGGCCAGTTCTGGCGGCACGTCAAAGACACTGGACAACGTAGCGATCGTTGCCATCTGCGACCCTCCGCCAACGGCCGGCAATTGCAGCATGGACCCCAGCATGCTGGAAAACATCAGGATCAAAAGCTGCGAGACGGGAATCGACAACGCATCAACGCCATAAGAAAGAGTGACTTCTTTGTATGCGAGAGCGATGACGTACCACATTCCAACCGAGACCATGGTCAGAGAGAGCAGGGCTACGGGTCCGTGAATCGTGTTGAGTCCCATTCCGAACTCGCGGACTTTTTGACCGAGTTTGTGTCCAAAATTCGAAGCCAGATGGGCGAATCTCTGCTCGACCCACTGCGCGGCTTTTTCGCCATTACGACCGATGATGACCGCGGCGATCGTAGTTCCGACCACCAGGGCAGTGAGTACAAATCCGATCTCGCGGAAGCGAACGTAGTATTCAGGATGAGGAATCGATGGCAAGGCGCTGGGGAGGAAGATCGCAAGCATCATCAGGATCGTGAACGCGCCGAGATCGAAAATGCGCTCCACGCCCCACACTGCCAACTGAGAAGAGAAAGGGAGTCCGGTGCGGCGTGCGATTAAGTAAGGACGAATGAATTCCCCCGCACGTCCGAGCAGCGCCAATCCGGTGAACCCAACAAGCGTGGGTGACACCATGTCGATGGTCTTAGTTTTGGGACGCACGGGTTTTAGGAAGATTTTCCAACGCCAGGCCCGCATCAGATAGCCGAAGTAGATCAGGGCGATTCCGTGCAGAACGTGTATTTTCTTTATGCGATGCGTCTGGCTCCAGAAGGTTCCCCAGTCGAAGGTCCGCCAATGCCGGTATTGCAAATAAACAAGACCCACCAGAATGAGGAACACGACCGCAGTGGCCAGAACGCGCTTCTTATCCATGAAGGGGAGAAACTCCGCGCCGCGGCCCCTGGCAACGCGAAGCGGGAAACGGCTGTTTAAAGGTAAATGAGTGTGTCAAAGGGAGCAAGTGAGGATCGGGTGCATGTGGAGCGGGCGCTCTTGCCCGCTGCTTTTGACCTTGCTGTTACCGCCGATTCTAATTGCTCAATCCCGCTGTACCTGCTTTCGCCTGAGTCAACGTGCCGGAGACTGGAGGCTTGCTGGTTGACGGGTGAGCTTTTGCGGTCGTGGCCTTGGCAGTAAGGCTGTGTGTCGAAGCGGCAGCCGCTTTCTTCTGCGCTACCTTCTTCTTGTTGAAATCCCGGACCACCCGGGCGACATAGGCGCGCGTCTCATAATAAGGAGGCACGCCGCCGAACTGTTCCACACGCTGGGGGCCGGCATTGTAAGCGGCCAATGCCTTCACCAGATCGAAGTTGTAACGCTCCAGCAGCTCCCGCAGATATTTCGTTCCGCCCTCGACGTTGGCCTGAGGATCGAACGCGTTGGGGACACCCAGCTGCGATGCAGTACCAGGCATCAACTGCATCAGCCCCTGCGCACCCTTGGGAGAAACTGCTCGCACATTGAACCCGCTCTCGGCCTTGATGACGCTGTTGACGAGATCCGGATCAAGCCGGTAACGTCCGCTCGCCGTGTTGACGACTTCATTGAGGTCGATTGGAGTCTGAGTGAATCTTGCTGACGACGAGGGCCCGCCTTTTCTCGCATAGGTTGCGATGCCGGGAGTGTTCGATGCAGTGGACGCCGAAGCAGGCAAATCCGGGGCCGGTTCGTAGTGCTCAATGTCGGTGGTTGGGACATCAACGTAGCTCGAGCCGTCGGCGTTGACGTAGAGGCGGGTAACTTCGCCGATGACTTCGCGCCGCTCATGCCGGATGGAGAATCCGTTTTTCAGCACCGCAACTTCGCCGGCGAAGCAGGGAACCGCCGACAGCGCGAGGATCGCGATGAGCATAACCTGGGCCCGACGTTGAAGAAAGACTCTCATCTGAAATCGCGAGCGGCTAACGACTAGCTATTAACGACTAACGGCTCGTAACCAACGACGCCCCCATCGCCAAGTCGACCGCTGCTGCCACGCCGCAATCATGATTGCCGCGAGTTACGGTCCATCCGCGCCCGCGCAATTCCTCGCACGCATTCCCCATGATAACCGGATGCCCCGCAAACTCAAGCATCTCCACGTCGTTATGGTTGTCACCGATGGCCATGACCTCTTCGCGCCGGTAGCCGCGGTGCAGGGCCCACCGCTTGAGCGCGTGTCCCTTGGAACATCCGGCATTCAGCACGTCGATCATCGACAAGTCCCGCTCGGGATACTCGGTTCGCAACACCGTAACTGTGGCCTCCATTCCCGCCGCGTCGAGCGCCAGCAGTGCCTGCCGCATTCGCGCCATCGTTCCACAAAACATCGACTGCACCGGATCGGACACGAGCGCCTTCTCGATTGGAATAACAAATTCGATGTAGTCCATATTCTTCTCGAGCCAGCGCCGGATGCTGGCGCCGAGTTCGTCCAGCCGTTCGAGTACGATGGCACCCTTGGTTTCGGTGTCAAAAGTAAGAACGGTGTTGCCGCGAAACTCTTGCATGGCTCCGCAGAGGCGTCGGCAGGTCTCGGCCGGCATCATGTCGCGATGAAACGTCTCTCCTTCCAACGAACGGGTGATCGCCCCGTTGGAACTGATCAGCCACAAGTCGAATCCCAGCTGTTTTGCAATCGGCAGGGCAAACGTATGGCGGCGCCCAGTAACGAGCACGATCTCAATGCCGGCCCCATGTGCACGCCGCAGCGCCGCCAGGTCTCCCTCAGAGATCTGGAATTGTGGATTCAGCAGCGTGCCGTCGATGTCGGTCGCCAGCAGCCGAATGGAAAGCTTGGAAGGGATTGCCACACAAGATTTTAGCATCCGATCGCCAAACCGCCGTCCGGGGTGGCTCGGGCAACCTGGGATACTTTCTGGGCAACTAACAAATTAGTTGACGTTTTTGAGGGTGCCCCGTCTCATATATGTGCCCCGTCTCATATATAAGGAGCGCGGTGCGCAAGGCATTCCAAGGAGGGAGAATTGGCTCGTAGCAAGTCGGCAACGCTAACCGAAGCCGAACTCCGCATCATGAAGGTGCTATGGGAGAAGCGCTCTGCGACCGTGCACGAAGTGCTTGAAGGGTTACCGCCAAAGCCTCCTCTGGCCTACACATCTGTTCTGACCATCATTCGCATTCTGGAAAAGAAGGGATATGTGAAGCACGTGAAAGACAAGCGGGCTCACGTGTATATCCCGGAAGTCGGCAAAGAGGATGCGACCCGGTCTGAAGTTCGTAGGCTGGTGAGTCGTTTCTTCGGCGACTCCCACGAATTGTTGGTGCTGAACATTCTGGAAGACAAGAGCATTGACGCCGAGGAATTGGAGCGCATGCGCCAGTTGCTGGAAGGGAGCAAGTGAGCCGACGATGACCGGGATTCTCGAACTTCACGCCATTGCTCAGATGTCTGCGGTGCGGATCGTCGATTGCCTTCTGGGGGGCACGCTCATCGCTCTGGCAGTGGGACTCGGACTTCGACTCTCTCGTCGTCAAAGTTCGGGGACAAGGTTTGCCGTTTGGTTTGCGACGCTGGTTGCGATTGCGAGTTTGCCTTTTTTGAGCAATTTGGCTGGTCCGCATGGCGCAGGTTTGTCGACCGGAATCAACCAACCTGCGATTACGTTGCCGGAATCGTGGGCTCTCTATTTGTTCGCGGCGTGGGCGCTCATAGCTACTTGGTACATGGCGCGCGTCGTCATAGGTCTGTGGCATGTGCACACGCTGCGTAAGAGTTGTGTCGCGATCGATGCCGCGAACCTGGATGCCTGTCTTCTCGAAACAGTGAAACGCAACGAGGGGCGAAGAGTGGTTACACTCTGCACATCGGAGCGAGTGCAGGTGCCGACCGCAATCGGATTGATTGAACCGGCGGTGGTCATTCCGCAGTGGGCGATAGAAGAGCTGTCGGTAGACGAACTGAATCAGATCCTGCTCCATGAACTCGCGCACTTGCGACGGTGGGATGACTGGACGAATCTCGCGCAGAAGATTGTGAAGGCTTTGTTTTTCTTTCATCCCGCAGTGTGGTGGATTGAGACAAGAGTCTCGCTCGAGCGCGAAATGGCTTGCGATGATGCCGTTCTGGCAGAAACCGCGCGGCCACGCGCTTATGCGGAGTGCCTGACGCACCTGGCGCAGAAGGCTTTGGTTCGGCGCAGCCTCGCGCTGGCGCAAGCGGCGTTGGGCCGCGTTCGGCATACGTCAATGCGAGTGGCGCAGATCCTCGACGTAAACCGGCCGCGTCTTACAAAGACAAAGCAGATGTGGAAGCCCGCCGTGCCGGTGATGGCGGGATTAGCGATTGCTTGTGGACTAGTCGCCACGGAAGAGCCGCACCTGGTTGCGTTTCAGGACGCGCAATTGAATGTTTCCGCGCCGGCGAGCGCATTGTTGAGCGCTGCCGCGATCAAACCTACGCTCGCAGCTTTCAAGACGGTGGACCCTCAGACAAAAAAATCCGTGCTTCGACCGCGGCCGGCACGCGCGTTCCTTGCGAAAAACAAAGTTTCGAAGCCGGTCCCAGTTGTTCGCAATGTTGAAGAGTTTGAAAGCGAGCTTCTTGTCGAAGATCCATTTGCAGAGTCGGGCCTGGTTCACTTCACCGGCGCCAGCACGTCTTCCGTCGTATCGACGCAGGCCGTCTATCTTCTCGTCGAACATCCGCAGGCGGGACCTTTCGGCGAGCCGGTGTATGAGCTCCAGATGTGGCGGTTGACCGTGCTGCATCCGGCTGCCCACTCTGCCAGCAAAGAATTTCCCCGTAAGCAAACTTAGACGTGGGAGGAAGTACGGAACAGTTGTTTGCAGTTAGAAACTAAGGAATTAGTTGATAAAAGCACATCAAGAGAGGGTGACACGATCATGAATCTGAAAATGTGGTTCCAGAAAAATAAATGGACGCGGCGGCTCGCAATACCGGTGCTTGCGCTGGCGCTTGTCGCTTCGTTCACCACCTATGAACTTGTAAGACCAGCTACGGCGACAGCGGCGTCTTCCGCACCTGCTGCCGCGCCGCTCGACGACAACAGCGTGAGCGCATTGCTTGCCCTTGATCACGCGATGGAAACATTGGCCTCCCGCGTGACTCCGGCAGTCGTGAACGTCACAGTTACTTCGCGAACGAAGCCAGACAAATCCGATCAGCAGATGTCGCAGGAGATGCAGCGATTCTTCGGCCAATCTTCACCGTTCGGCGGGTTTGGACAGTTCTTTGGACCGGGAATGCGCAACCAGCCGCAGATCGAACACGGCATTGGAAGTGGCGTGGTGATTTCTCCCGACGGATACATCGTGACCAATAACCATGTGGTCGATGGCGCCACGGATATCCGCGTCACCACCAACACTCGCCGAGTGCTGAAGGCGAAGCTGATTGGCACCGATCCTCTGACGGATCTGGCAGTCCTAAAAGTCGACGAGACCAACATGCCGAGCGTGCCCTGGGGAGATTCGAAAGAAGTACGCCCCGGAGAAACAGTGCTGGCCTTTGGCAATCCCTACAATTTCCGGTTCACGGTAACGCGTGGAATCGTGAGTGCGATCAATCGGGCGAACCCGGATTCTTCTGATCCGCGCAAACCTGGCGAGTTCATTCAGACCGACGCGGCGATCAATCCTGGCAACTCCGGCGGCCCGCTGGTCGACGCTCGCGGAGAAGTGGTGGGGATCAATACTTTTCTTATTTCGCCATCTGGGACATTTTCGGGAATGGGATTTGCGATTCCGTCACAGATCGCTAAGCCTACCGTCGATACGTTGATTCGATACGGCAAAGTGAACCATGGCCGCATCGGCATCGAAATTTCCGACGTGACCCCCGAGAACGCGAAGTTCTTCGACGCATCGAATGCAACCGGTGCGGTGGTTAGTCAAGTCGAACCCGATTCTCCCGGAGCTAAAGCCGGATTGCAGATCGGCGATGTGATTACCGAGATCGACGGAAAGAAAGTGAGCGATGCTGGCGAACTCCAGGTGACAGTTGGACAGAAGCAGCCCGGCACAGCGGTTGAACTTGGCGTGCTTCGCAATGGCAAGAGCATGACGATGAAAGTCACATTGGATGCGCTGAACGGCGAGAATGAGGCTGGCGGAGCCAGTGGCGAGGGCCATGCCAAGATGCACTGGGGCATCGGCCTGTCTGATCTGACGCCCGAAATACGCGATCAGATTCAGGCGCCGCACGACCTGCGTGGCGCCGTTGTTGAACGCGTTCAACCGGGAAGCGCTGCGGATAACGCCGGACTTCAGCAGGGTGACGTTATTCTCGAAGTGAACCGGCACACAGTCCAGAACGCAGCGGAGGTTCAGGAAGCCCTTTCGAGCATTCCGAAAGGACAAGATGCTCTGCTGCTGGTCTGGTCCAATGGCGGAAACACTTTCCGAGTGCTGCACTCGGTCGAAAGTGGTTCTTAAACACGAGTGTCTCACCCCTGCTGTCTAGACGACGCGGGGGTGAGACCTTGTTTTTCTACGAACCTTGCGACGTCGCTGCCAAGGCCGACGCGCGGGCAAATTTCATCTCACTCACTCCTTGCTGACCCTTCGCTAGCGGAACGATTCTTCCCAGTCTCCCTGCCTGCACTTCCCGGTTTGGTATCCAAGCGAAAACCTGGCGCCTCGTAATCCTTCGGCAGATAATGTTCCGGGATCGTAGTCTGATTGCCATCGCGGATAGAGGAATAGTGGGAAGACATAATCTCCACCCCGCCTTCGTTGAATTTGTCCTGGATATTCTGGTGGAGATTGGAGTAGATCGTGGCCATCAAACTCGGCGTGTCGGTATAGGCGTTCAGTTCGTAGTGAACATAGAAATCGTCGAGCGCCGTCTGCAATATGAACGGTCGCGGCTCCTTCAGGATGTGCTCCGTAGCCTGAGCTGCGCTCAGCAAGAGTTCATGCACCCTTCTCCAGGGGGCATCGTAACCAATCGTGACGGTAGTATGCAGAATCAACCCGGATTCGACGCCCGAAGCGCTGAAATTGACGATGTGTGCACCCAGAACCATCGAATTGGCGATGGTGATCTCGACGTTCTTGATGGTCTTGATGCGGGTCACGAGCAGCGTTTTTTCCATCACGTCTCCGATGGTGTCGGCGATCTTTACCCGGTCTCCTACCGTGAAAGCCCGCATGTAGGTGAGGATTACGCCGGCAACGACATTTGCGACGGCAGAACTCGATCCTAGCGATAAGAGCACGCCGAGAAAGATTGAAATTCCTTGAAACGCGGGTGATCTTGCTCCGGGAAGATAAGGGAAAATTACAACCGCGGTCAGAGTGATGATCAGAAACCGAACAATTTTGTAGGTAGGCTCGGCCCATTCCGGATAGAAGCCCGAGAATTCCAGCGTTCCCCTTTCGATCTCGCGGAAAATCAGTTTCACGAACTTCGCGACGTAAAACGCCACCACGAGTATGACCCCGACGAAGAAGACGTTGGGAAGGTAAGACAGGATCGCCAGGCCCATACTCCGGACCGGGGTAGTGGAGTAGTCAAAGAGGACTGCGCCGTAACCTCTGGTCCATGGAAAGAAATTCAGAACAAGAGAAATGTAGACATAACAAAGGAGCAGGGTGAAGGCCAGCCGCAGTAGTCGCGCACTGCCGATTAGAACATTGGTGATCCGATCAGCAGGGAGGAGTTCGAACCGTTGAATCTTGATTGCCCGAATGCGCGTACCGCGCCACGCCTCAAGAGTTCGGTAGAGCCGGCGGAAGAGCACACGAAGAAGCCGCAACCCAAGAATAAAGAAGACTGTGACAATGATGGCGTAAAGAATGCCCAGAAGCAACGCCTTGAGACTGTGTGTTCTTCGCAGCGAGATCACAGCGGACCGAATCAGCTGCTCATACTCCTTCGCGAGCTCTTGACGGGTCTGCTTCGCGAACTTGGCGTCCTGGTCAGTGACGCTCATGACGACCAGGTCGTTCGCAGTAATGTCGGTAGAGCCTTCAATGTCCGTTATCGACAGCTGTTCAGGCTTGAAAGAAACATCCTTTGCGATTTCCGTGATACGCCGGCTGATGGCGGCCGCCCGAGCCTCAGCTGGGAAAGAAAGCACGCCTTGCACGGAGAATAAGGTTGTCTTTTGGACAATAACGGGAGCCTGGGGTACGGGAGGCGGCCCCTGCGGTTGGTTTGGGGTCTGCCCACGGAGCGGGATGATCCCCAACCATACCGTTGCAATGACCGCATACACGCGAATGTGATGGAAGCACCTGAGACTGGGCATGGAACCTCACGCAACTCGCTCACAACGCAGCAAGTTGATTTTATTGCAATCCCGCCGGGCCTGTGCGCCGGGCATTGCTGATCAGGGTGTCCGCCGAATGTGCGCGATGAGGCCATCGACGCTCTTCGCAAGCTCTACGACTTCGCCTTCGCCACGCAGTTCGAAATCGATCTGATAATCGCCAGATGCAGCGTGATCGACAGCCTCTTTTAATTCAAGCAGGGGCCGAACGACCTGCCGAGGCAGCACGAAGCTGATCCATACGCTCAGCAGAAATGTGAGCGCCGAGACTGAGCCCAGCACCCATTCCGCGCGACTGAGGAGATCCCGCGCCTCACGATGGTCGCGTTGTACGCGCGTCCAGCTGCGGCTTTCCAGTTCGCCCGCTATTTGCTGGACCTGCTGGCTCGCAGACTGCAAGGCGGGGGAGACGCGGCGCAAGGTGGGATCTCCAGCCTCTAACGTGCTCGCCATCTGCGCATCGAAAGAATCGACTTGGCCGTGGAGGTCGTCAATCAGTTGTTTGCGAGTCCTTCGATGAGCTCCCTTGAGAAGGTCGTTCAGGTCTTTTTCGTAATCGCGTACGACTTCCTGAACGCGCTCCATGGCACTACCGCCGGGTTTTTGCGCGAGCGACACCGCCGCCGCAAATTGCTGTTCATAGAGGGTTGCATTGTCGAGTGCCTGCTGGGTGGCGGCCTGCTCACCGGAGGCAAGCCGGCGAATCTCCTCGAGAGTTTGCTTGAGTTGGGCGATTGCCCGCTGGTTCGCCTGAAGGTATTCCGGATCGCGAAGCAGGAAATAGTTGCGCTCAGTGCGACGGGCCTCCAGCATCTGCACCGACGCCTGCTCCGCCAGTCGTGTCACCGCCGAGTCGACATTCACAATGCGGTCGACGATCACTCCCATCTCGAAGAGGTAATAAACCGCGAGAAATATGACGGGGACGAGTATGAGTCGTACGATCGCCAAACTGTAAGCGACACGTCGCCGCAGGGAACTGCCCGGCGCAAAAATCTTGAACGATTTGCGAAGTCCCAGTTCCATCCGCACCTCCCAGTTCACGATTCGAGCCAACATGCCTGGCAGAAGGGCACCGGCGACGCGCGCCGATCGAACGAGGTTCACGTCCGTGACATCATCGCGGAAAACCCTACGATATAATTATCACGACTCTTCAATGAAGCCTCGGCGAATCGATTGCGGGCTGGCCATTCTGGTTCTTCTCTGCGTGCTCGCGCTTTTCCTGTTTCCCGCGATGCAAGGTCCTTATTCAGCAGTGCATGGGCCCGTTACGGCGCTCCAGTCGGCGCGTTCCGCCGCGAGATTGCGCGTTTCCATCGTGCGATCGGCTCTGCACGTCTTGCGAGACTCGTCGATTTCGCTCCTCGTGGTGTGGTCCTGGAGAACGTTATCGCATTCGGAGATCAGGCCTTTCGCCTCGCGCGATTCCAGCAGCGTCCTGCGCTGCTGATCTCACTTCGAATTCTCTTTCTAATTCACTCAATGGAGCGGTAGTAGGAGTGCGTCGCGCTTGGACGGCCTGCTCTTGGAGTGTTGTCGTTAACGCGGCCACAGAGTTCGAATTTCAGGTTCGATCCTAGGTATTATCGATAGCGATTTCAGAAGTGCTCAGATCGGAGGAGGAAAAATGGGTGCGCAGCGGAACTGGCTGGACGTGCGCCGGTATCTTTCGCGCGAGCCAGTGGTCCTGGCCCTATTGTCGATTGCTGCTGTGATCTTCTTTCTGGCCGTGACTGGCTTGTCGCGCGCCTACCACGGGCAGCGCGAATATCTTGGAAGCAGATGGTTCAGTCGTGGCGTGGCTGATCTGAAGGTGCACCAGTACGACAGTGCGATCACCGAATTTCGCGCCGCTCTGCTTTACTCGCGAGACAATTACGACTACCAACTGAATCTAGCTGAGGCGCTTCTTGGTTTGAAGCGGACCAATGAGGCATCCGCTTACCTGCTGAACCTTTGGGATCGGGAGCCAGAGAACGGGCTCGTGAACCTGGAACTGGCCCGCATTGCGGCGCAAAGAGGAGAAACCGAACAGGCGCTTCGCTACTACCATGATGCGATCTACGCCACTTGGCCCGGTGACCAGCGAGTACAACGGCGGGACGCACGCGTGGAACTGATTGAGTATCTGCTGAAAATCAACGCCACAACACAAGCGCAGTCCGAGTTAATCGCGCTCGAGGCGAATCTTGGGGACGATTCTGCACAGCAACTTCGCGTCGGCGACCTGTTTCTTCAAGCGCGGGACTATCAAAACGCGCTTTCCGCCTATCGCCTTTGTCTGAAGGCCGATCGCCACAATCATGCGGCGATTGCCGGCGCGGGCCTGGCTGCGTTCGATCTCGGCCTCTACGCGGAGGCTGAACGATACCTGCAGGAAGCAGTCGCGGCTGCACCCAGCGATACGCAGAGCGCCGAACGGCTGAAAACGGCGGAACTAGTATTGCGAATGGATCCGTTCCGACGCCAGATTTCAGCTGCGGAGCGCGATCGAACCGTAATCGCAGCGTTTGACGCCGCGGGTGACCGCATAAAGGCCTGCGCTCTTCCAAGCACTGCGCCTCCCGCCTCGCAACAGGACCTCGCCGGACGATGGGCGAAGATGAAACCGCAGATCACGGAACAAGGTTTGCGGCGAAATCCCGACTTGGTGGAAGGAGCGATGGACCTGGTATTCAGCGCCGAACGCCAGACCAGCGCGACCTGCGGCGCTCCAACAGGAACGGACTTGGCGCTGCTTCTGATCGCGAAGTTGCATGAAGGGAACTAACTTGGATTTGCCCGCCAACTCAAAAGCTGACGTTCTGATCGAAGACGGAACCACCGAAACCGCGGCGGTACCCTTTCCCGAGCGCTTTCCCAGAGCTCTGTGGCAGTCCGTGTTTCGCGAGGATCGGTTCTTTTTGATTCTGTCCGTGTTCATCGGAATCTTTTCCGGGCTTGCCGTCGTCTGTTTTCGTTTCGCCATCGATTGGTGCCGGATTTATCTGCTCGGGTCAGGAGCCACACTCTCACCCACCCGGCTGCTTCTGGCGCCGACGCTCGCAGGATTTGTCATCGCCGTCCTGGTGATCCACGTTTTTCCGCTGGCGCGTGGAAGTGGCGTGAATCAAACCAAAGCGGCGCTCTACATCTACAACGGATATATTCCGCTGCGCACGGCGGTCGGGAAGTTCATTACTGCCGCGCTGGCGATCGGCTCCGGGCACTCGTTAGGCCCGGAAGATCCGTCGTTGCAAATCGGAGCCAGCCTGGCTTCTGCGCTTGGGCGGCGCATGCGTCTATCGCGAGACCGCATGCGCCTGATCGCGCCGGTCGGCGCGGCTGCCGGATTGGCGGCAGCCTTCAACGCCCCCATCTCGGCAGTGCTTTTTGTGATTGAAGAAGTTATCGGCAGGTGGACCGCCGGCATTCTCGGTTCCGTGGTTCTTTCTGCGGTATCGAGCGTCGTGGTCATGCGCTGGTTTCTCGGATCGGAATCGATGTTTCGGATTCCCGCGGTGCACCTGGAGCGGCCGTCGGAGTTGATTGCATACTCCATCCTTGGGATCGTGGGTGGCTTCGCTTCCATCGCGTTCTCAAGTGGTATTGCCGTTTTGCGTCCGCGATTCAAGGCGATGCCGCGATGGACACAGTATTTCCAGCCCGCGCTCGCAGGACTGCTCATCGGAGTCATCGCCGTTCTGGGTGCGCCTCAGGTGATGGGAGCCGGCTACGAATACATGGATGAGGCGATGCACGGGCAGTTTACGTGGCAGTTTCTGGCAATTCTGGCGGGACTCAAGATTATTGCGACATTGCTTTCGTTCGTCAGTGGAACTCCCGGCGGCATGTTCGCCCCAACATTATTTATTGGCGCAATGTTGGGCGCGGCAGTGGGCGGGGCGGAGCACGTATTCCTGCCGCATCTGACCGGTTCTCCCGGGACGTATGCCCTGGTTGGCATGGGCGTGCTCTTCGCGGGCTTTCTAAGAGCTCCAATGACGTCGGTATTCATGGTGCTCGAAGTCAGCGGCAACTATTCCATTATCGTTCCGGTCATTGTGGCGAATACGTTTGCCTATGTTATTTCGCGAGGGCTTCAGCCGATCGCGATTTTCGACGTGCTGACGCGGCAGGACGGCCTCGACTTGCCCTCCATGGAGGAACAGCGAGAAGAGGATGTTCTGCACGTGGAAGATGCCATGCGACCGCCAGAAAAAGCGGTGTGGGATGAAAGAGACGTGATTGATCAAGTCGTACGAGGACTCGATGAGAAATCTCCCGATGTGTTGCTGGTCCATCTGAATCCCGCCGGGTGGAGCACCGTCACAAAGCAAGAATTAGAGACAATCGTGAAAGATGGCAAGGGTGGCTTGACCTTGGGCTCGGTTGTTTCCAGACATGAGATTCCATACCTGCATCCCGACCAGCCTCTTGAGACGGCGCTGCGGTACGTTGATCGCTGGCTGCTGGTCCCCGTCGTCAGTCGCGCTAACTTCCAAAAACTAGAAGGAGTCATCTCCCAGCAGGATGTGCTCGAGCGGTATCGAGAGTTTGGAGAGGCATAGAGACGATATGCTGATCGCTCGGAGCCTTTGCCCGTCACTCTTCCTTCCTCGCCGCCGCAGTCGGCGAACAAGAATCTAGTTCATCGCTATTTCTTATAGATATCTCCGACTGCAGTCGTCCCACGAAGTTCGCGGATGCTAGCAGCCTGCCTGAGACACAACTCAACTCAAACATAGAAACAAAAAAATGTTTAGCGAAGGTGTCTGCCGCGACGGCGCACATGACGCTCCGAATCGCACTTCCAAATTATGGATTGTCTATGGGAAAGGAGACATGGCGTTCGACGTCTGAGCGAAAAACCTAGCGAATCCGACCCTCGCTCCCGTGGCCGATGACTTGCACTATTGGTGGCATCGGCGTTCTCGGGATTTCAAATCTGTCTAGAAAATCCCGAGCAATAACAAATTCCAGGTGTTAGCCCTGCGGGGGCGGAGGACTATCCGTTATGCGTTTTCGCTCAACAGTCGTTGCGCAGTTAGTTGTATTTGTTCTCGCTGTCAGCTCGGTGTTTTGTGCGCAGACCGGGACGACATCGGTGCGCGGAACCGTTACCGACTCGACGGGAGCCACCGTGGCGGGCGCGAACGTTACCCTAAGCAGCGCCGACCGCGGTTTCCAACGCACCTCTACGAGTGGCGCGGCTGGTGGATACGAATTTCTTCAACTGCAGCCGGGAGTTTACGAACTCGTCGTCGAGATGAGCGGCTTCCACCGCTACGAGCAGAAAGGGCTGCAGTTGCTGGTTGATACGCCGTCCACCATCAACGTGAAACTGACTGTAGGCGCTGCGACGGAAGTTGTGGAAGTCACGGCAGAGGGCGAGGTCATCAACACGACCGATGCTTCGATCGGCAACGCCTTTGACGAGCGCCAGGTCAAAGAACTGCCCATGGAAGGCCGGAACGTACCGGACTTGCTCACGCTGCAGGCCGGCGTGACATACATTGGCAACCGCGAGACTCCCAACGAGCTGAATGTCGACACGCGCGGCGGGTCTGTCAACGGAGCGCACAGCGATCAGAGCAACATCACGCTCGACGGCGTCGATGTGAACGATCAGGTGAACGGCTACGCATTCAGCTCCGTCCTTCCTGTCACGTTAGATTCCATGCAGGAATTTCGCGTGACCACGACCAACTCGGGCGCCGACGCAGGACGCTCGTCTGGCGCGCAAGTATCTCTGGTCACTAAAAGCGGAACCAACAAATTCCACGGCTCGCTGTATGAATACTTAAGAAACACTTACACCAGCGCGAACGACTACTTTGTGAAATCGTCTCAGATACAGACCGGCCAACCGAACGAGCCTCCCAAGCTGATTCGCAACATCTTCGGCGGATCGCTAGGAGGACCGATCATCAAGAACCGCTTCTACTTTTTTGTGAACTTCGAGGCCGCTCGCCAGCGGGAAGAGGCCAGCGTGTTGCGCATTGTGCCGAGCGACGCGTTGCGCCAGGGAGTCATTCAGTACCAATGTGCCGGAGGCGCGGCTGCCTGCCCGGGAGGCGCGGTGGCCGGAACTTCCGTAGTTACGCCGCCGGGCGTTTACGGACTCACGGCGACACAGCTCACCGCCATGGACCCGAATGGCATCGGACCGGACCCGGTCGTGATGAATTATTTCAACTCTTTTCCTCACGCGAATGACGGATCGCAGGGAGATCAATTCAACTTCCTGGGCTATCGATTCCGTGGCCCAATTCCGACGGACCGGAACTGGTACATTGCGCGAGCCGACTACAAGATTACGGCGAACGGGAATCACAGTCTGTTCTGGCGCGGTGCGCTTCGCAACGATAACCACTCGGACGCTCCGTACCTGCCGGGCACGGCGCCCCTGTCGAGCATTTTGGACTTCAGCAAAGGATTCACCGTCGGTTACTCGGCGACCCTGCGCCCCACTCTGGTCAACAATTTCCACTGGGGATATACGCGGCAGAGCTGGGGGCTTCCGGGCAACAACGATTCGACGCCGGTGATTTTCTTCCGCGGTCTTAACGACAACAGCACCTCGTTCAACTCCACCAACGCGATTACGCGCGGTTCCGACTTCCGCTCGACGGTCGAGAATGTTGTCGACGATGTATCGTGGGCGCGCGGCAAACACACCCTCGAGTTCGGCACGAATATCCGATTCATCCGTAGCCCGCGCAACAACTTCGTCAACTCCTTCCCGAACGGCGTAGCCAATGTGTCGGCGCTCGATACCGCCGGCCTCGCTAACAAGCCGAGCCCGTTTAACCCTACCCATAGCGGTTTGCCCGCGGTCGACAGTAGCTTCGACAATCAGTACGACTATCCGACGATCGCGGTATTGGGAATGGTTACCGAGTACAACGCCTTCTTCAATTTCGACAGGAGCGGCACCGCTTTGCCGATTGGGGCTCCAGTGCATCGGGACTGGGGCGCGGACGAATACGAGTTCTACGTCCAGGACTCCCTCCGCGTGAAATCAAACCTGACCGTGAATTTGGGTTTGCGTTACTCGCTGCTCTCGCCGCCCTGGGAGACGAGCGGTACCGAAGTTGCCCCCACGTTCAGCATGGGCGAGTGGTTTAAACAGCGCGGCGTGAACATGCGAAACGGAATCCCGTCGAGTGAGGATCCGCTGGTTACATTCGCGTTAGCCGGAGCTGCCAACGGCAAGAAGGGTTATTACAACTGGGACTATCACGACTTCGGCCCGCGGATTTCTTTTGCGTACTCCCCAGAGCCAAGCTCGGGCTGGTTGAAGAGTCTGTTTGGCGGTGGAGACAAAACCGTAGTGCGTGGCGGATTCGGTATCGTCTACGATCGAATCGGCGCCGGCTTACTGACCAGCTTCGACCAAAACGGTTCCTTCGGCCTTTCCACCAACCTGACGAACTCTGTGCTGCCTACGGCGGGCACGGCTCCGCGCGTGACCAGCCTGACCTCCGTGCCCACAACCCTGTTCGATGGAGTCACTCCGTTCGCTCCTCCGACTCCGACAGGAGGATTCCCTTACACGCCGCCCTCCGCTGGGTCAGGCCTTGGGATTTACTGGGGAGTCGACGATCAGGTGAAGACGCCGTATTCGTACGCGTTGGATCTTTCGGTGGGGCGTGAGCTAACCAAGAGCACAAGCCTGGAAGTTTCGTACGTGGGCCATCTTTCCCATCGCCTGCTGGCTCAGGAAGACATGGCGATGCCGCTCGATCTTGTCGACAAAAAATCAGGAGTGAACTATCTCGGGGCGGCAAAGAGGTTCTCGCAACTGTCGGCCGCAGGCACTCCGACGAGCGCGATCACTCCAGCCTTGGTGGGCCCAACGGCTGCTTACTGGCAGAATATGGTCGCACCGTTGCAGCCAGGCGATCAGTACAACCTTTCGTGCCAGGGAAATACAAATCCGGGCATCAACTCAGGACCACAGTATTTCACTTCAGATCCTCTGCAGGCCGCTTACGATCTTTACAACTGTTTCACCTTCAATGAGACGACGGCATTGTCTGCGATCGATTATGCCGGATCCGACTTCAACAACGGCGGCACAGCGGGGATCGCCGGAAAACTTACGGGCAGCACAAAATGCGATCCCAGCGGCGCTTATTCGAATGGTGCTCCGTGCCCGGCGAACTACTATCCGACAGTTTTCGGGCCGAACGCATTCTTCAACAGCCAGTTCCACTCACTGTACGCGTGGCGGTCCATTGCGAACGCGAACTATAACGCGCTGCAAATCACCTTGCGGCAAAAGATGACGCATGGGATCCAGTTCGACGTTAACTATGCTTACTCCAAGTCCATCGACCTTTCGTCGAGTGCCGAAAGAGTCGCTCCGTGGCTAGGGTTGGGCTCCGGCAGCAATATCGTTAACTCGTGGAATCCAAACCAGCTCCGCGGAGTCTCCGACTTCGATACGACGCATCAGTTCAACACGAACTTCATCATCGAGTTGCCCTTTGGCAGGGGAAAGGCATTTGCCCACGGCGTTAGCGGCCTGGCCGATGCCGCCATTGGCGGATGGCAGCTCTCGGGCCTGGCGCGGTGGACCAGCGGATTCCCGGTGAGCATCGTCAACGGAAACACGTGGCCCACCAACTGGCAGCTGGGAGGCGGGGCAACGCAGATTGGTCCCGCGCACACTGGAGTCACGAAACAGAGCAGCGCCTTCCCGGGCCAAATCCCGAATCTATTTCCTGATCCGAATGGGCCCACAGGGATTGGCGCGTTTCGTCATGACTATCCCGGCGAGGCTGGCGGAAGGAACCAGGTTCGCGGTCCGGGATTCGCCGGCCTGGATGCCGCACTGAGCAAGACTTGGAGGATGCCGTTCTCAGAGGCTCAAGCCCTGAAGTTCCGGTGGGAGGTATTCAATGCGCTGAACCACACGGAGTTCGACGTCGCATCGATCACGAATGCAATTGACCAAGCTGGATCTTTCGGAACGTTCAGCGGCGTGCTCACAAATCCCAGAGTCATGCAGTTTGCTTTGCGGTACGAGTTCTAGCCAGTACCGCGATTCTTGGGCGAATAAAGAGGGGTGGCACGATCCATAGTGCCACCCCACTTAAAGCTACTCGTCAGGAATCCTTCGCTACGCCCCTGCGCTAGCCTTTCGGACCAGAACCTCCGGTCGCGTCGTCTCCGCGATCCGTCCAAAGTAGACTTTGTACGATCGGTGGATCCCGTACATCACGGGAAAGACCGCCAGTGCCAAGGCCCATCCCATGTGAGAAGCTAACGGCCTGAAGCATGGAGGTTACACCCGCAGTAACGACATAGTAGGGGAACGACAGCTGCGCCAGTCCCCACCAGACGGCTCCCGCGGCTTTGCCCTCGCTCAGCGCCACGATAGTGGCGACGGGAGCGGTTTGCCCAAGGAACAGGGTCACTGTCGCCATCGTCAAGCCCAGGGTAGCCGAGCCGACATGCATTCCCCGCAGCCATTCCGCGTGGAACATCAGGCTCGCCAGGCAAGTGGCAAAAGTCATCATGCTGACGTTGAAGCCCATCTGCTCCGCTTTGAACGGCTTATTCTTCTGCGGCCAGCACTGCACGACAGTCGAGATGCATGTGATCGCAACTGCTTCGGCAGCACTCAGATTTACAACTGCCGTGAGCAGGAACGGAAGATTTACCGACATGTTGCCGTTGATGCCCGGCAGCTTCACTTTCATTCGCGACGTGACAGCCGCCAGCACAAGCACTGCAACAGCGTAATACGTATGCAGCGTGTGGCTTGCGAATCCTGCGTATCCGGCGGTACCGACCGCGGCCAGGATCATCGCCCCGATGAATGCTCTAATTCGCCGTGTGTTGTCCATGAGCTCTTCTCCTTTCTTCGTTAATCACACGGCTAACTATTGCTCATCGTCACCCGCATCAGAGAACGCGCCATTGGCGGTCCCTACTGACGTACCCCAGACCACGCTTGAGGCCGTCGTACCAGTGCCCGTGCTCGTTCCCCAGACCACGCTAAACGCGGCCAGAGTGTTGTCATTCCAGGGCAACGAAGTACCCCAAACCACAGATGTGCCGTTCACAATCGACGTGCCCCATACGACTGAAGTTCCCCATACCACAGACGTGCCCCAGACCACAGAGGTCGAAGCAACCGTCGAGTTTCCGTATACAAGCGAAACCGTGCGTGACTGCGGGTTATAGACGGCGGTCGGTGAAAGTGCCGCTCCAACGTTCGCCGGAGCCAAATCGCTGTTCGCGGTGGCGGCCTGGATGTTGAGCAGTCCAGAGCCAACCGAGAACAGATCGTAGAAATCAGTGAAGTTCTGCAGCAGGTGAGGTACCCAGGCGCTGGTCGAAGTCATGCCCATCTTGTAGGCCGTCTTCATCAACCGTGCTTTTACCTGATCGGGAGTCAGCGTGTTTTGTTCCTGGAGCAACAGGGCCGCTGCGCCAGCCACGGCCGGAGTGGCCATGCTGGTGCCGCTCAGTGTGAAGTAATCGTTCTTGCCATCGCTGCCGCTGACCAGTTCACTCGCATAAGCCGCCGTAAGCGTGCTTCCGGGAGCCGCCAGAGATACGATGTCGTTGCCCGGCGCCATGATGTCGGGCTTCACAATGTGATCGTAGGTCGTGGGCCCCTTCGAACTATAGCTAGCCTTCGTCTCAGCAGCGGGAGACGAAGATCCGTTGCTCTTGGTTGCGCCAACGGTCAGAACGTACGGATCATTTCCCGGCGCCGTGACGGTTCCGAAGCCATTGTTGCCGTTCACGGTCAAGCGGCCATAATTGCCGGCTGCAACCACGACGACAATCCCGCTCTTCCACGCCGCTTCCACCGCCTGGCAGAGAGGATCCTGCGTATAGCTGACCGGAATTCCTCGGCCAAGCGACAGATTGATGACGCGAATGTTATAGGTACTTTTCAAGGCAATCGCCTGCTGAATCGCAGCGATTACCGTGCTGTCGGTGCCGGCGCCATTTGCATCCAGCGCGCGCAGATCGACGAAACTCACCGCAGGGGCGATGCCTTCATATTGTCCGCCCGAAAGCGCGCCGTTGCCGCCGATGATGCCCGCCACGTGTGTGCCGTGGCCGTATAAGTCCCACTTTGCTCCGTTGGCGTTGCTCGTCGCGGTTCCCGTAAAGTCCTGGTGATAGACGACGCGCGAAGTGCCGTTCACATTCCGCAGATCGGGCAGGCTATCGTTGATGCCGCTGTCAATGACGGCTACGCCGATACCCGCGCCGGTGAATCCGGAATTCCAGGCCGCTTGCACGCCAGTCGCGCCATTCGTCAAATCATCCATCAAGCTCATCGGGTGATCGATGGTCACCGAGGCGATCTCGGGGTCGGCCTCTAATGCCGCCAGTGCGCTGACCGGAATCGTGAACGAAGCACCCTTGATCAGGTTCAGCTTCGAATGCAGGAACCCACCGCGGCCCTGCATCGTGGCAAAGTGTGACGCCGTCGGTACCTGCTTGTACTGCACGATGACGCGGACGGTCTGGCCGTTCGCCGATCCCTGATGGGACTTCGCAAGGAATCCCGACAGTTCAGGAGCGATGCGCGACGAGAACCTGCCGTTCCCTTCGCTGGTCGTAGGATTGCTCCAGCGCTGTCCAAACGCCATGCCCGTCGCGAGGAGCAGCACCAAACTCAGGCGCTTGCCCCATGCCGCGCTGTGACGCTCTCCGCGTCCCGCAGGTCTCTTTGATTTCAGCGTACGCACCATAGAATCTCACCCTACTTTCTCTGAATGGGGGAAAGATCGAGATTGTACCCACGGCCTCTGTTGCACGGCGGCAGCCAATCAGATATCTGTAAGTGACTGTATTTGTTAGGGATAAAACGCGTTCGCCAGTTTCGAGTGGGACACTCTGTCCCGCTCAGCGGGGCATGGGACACTCTGTCCCACTTTCAGAGCCTGTAGGAATGGCGCGATCTTGATTTGGCGGGTGGGGGACTGGCGCGGTTTTCCGAGGTGAGTGCGAAGACTTAAACGGCGGCAGCTTTGCCCGTGGCGAGTCGAGGCATCTGCGGCATCGCGGCCATCAGTCGCCGCGTGTATTCGTGCTGAGGATTCGTCAAGACCTGCGTCGTCGATCCCAGCTCCACGATCTGACCTTCATGCAGGATCGCAATCCGGTCGCAGATTCCAGCCACCGACGCCAGATCGTGGGAGATGTAGAGGATGGCCATACCGGTTGAGCGGTTCAAGTCGCGAAACAGCGCCAGGATTTCCGACTGGGTGATCACGTCGAGAGCGCTCGTTGCTTCGTCTGCGATGAGAAGTGCGGGACGATGCAGTACAGCCATCGCAATCAGCACGCGTTGCGCCTGCCCCACACTCATCTGCGACGGATACTTCCGCAAGAACTCGTCATTGGAAGGAAGGCTCACGCTCTCCAGAGCCGCGCGGATCGCGAGTTTCACAATCGGCGCCCAATCCGGAAGCGTGTGCTCGCCACGCTTCTTTCAGTTGCGTGCGAATTTTCAATGCCGGATTTAGCGAAGAGAGGGGACTCTGCAAAACCAGTGCGATTTTTCGTCCACGCAGTTGTCGCAACTCCCGCTCGCTCAGCTTGAGCAGATCGCAATCCTCGAAATCAATTGTGCCGTCGACCTGAGTTTTCTTGCGATCGATCAGCCCCAGAACCGCCATTGCCAGCGTGCTCTTGCCGGATCCGCTCTGTCCCACCAACCCAAGTACTTCTCCTCGCCGAATCTGCAGATCTATATCGCGCAGCACGGGAGGTTTGCCGGCGTACGAAACCGATATCCGGGCAGAAAGAGTGATCTCGAGTTGAGGCGCCAGGCTCATCGATAAATCAAAATACAGTCGTTACCAACCTAAGGTTCTATCCGCGATAATCCGCGTGAATCCGTGCCAAAGAGATTTTGCCCTACTTCACCGAGAGCTGCTCGACATTCCAATAAGTCTGCGGCGCCAGAATTACCGGGCGTGCCCCTTGCACGCGCGCCGCAACCGCCGACAGCGCATTCCGGTTCACCAGATAAATGAACGGCGCCTCTTCGACAGCGATCTCCTGCACGCGATCAAAACTTTCTTTCCGCTTCTTTGCGTCAGCCGAAGAAGCCTGCGCCCGCATCAACCGGTCAATCTCGGCTTCCCACGTGGTTTCGGGAGTCTTCTCCGACGGATTCCACTGATGATTCTCCGACGAACTCAGCCACACATTCATCTGCTCGTTCGGATCGAGCCCCACGTTCGTCAGCCCCAGCAGGATCGCCTCGTAGTCGAAGGTCTGCGTCATGCGCGCGATCAGGGAAGGGAAGTCGAGCGTGACGACACTCACATGGATTCCGATCTTCTTCAGATCTTCCTGAATCATCGTAGCCATGCGTTCGCGATATTTGTTTCCAGCATTGGTGATGATCGAAAAGACAACTTCATTTCCGTCGCGATCCTTGAGAACTCCATTCTCCAGCCGGAATCCGTCGGATTGCAGCAACTTCAGCGCTTGATCGGAAGAGTACGGCTGGGCCTTCAGCCTGGCGTTAAACCAGAACTTGTTCGCTGGCGACACCGGTCCGATCGCCGGTTGCGCGTGCCCGCGAAAGACAACCCGGCTCAGATCGTCGCGATTGATGGCCTCAGAAATTGCACGCCGGAAATTTGCCGACCGGAACCAGTTCTTCTTGAACGGCGGCAGCGGCGACTTGGCCACTTCGTTGAACCACATCTGCTCGCTGTCGAGCGACGGGCCAGCGTCGTGCACGAGCTGCGGAGAAGTCGCCTCCAGTTTGTCGTAATACTCGCTGTCTAGCGAATTGATAAGATCTATCTCTCCACGCTTGAAGCGCAACATCTCCACGTCCCGGTTTGGCTGGATGTCGAGCTGGATCGAATCCAGATATGGCAGCTTCCGCCCTTGCGCATCGCTCTTCCAGTAGTTCGAATTTCGCTTCAGGAGGAGCGACGCTCCCGGCTTGTAGTCTGCGACCATGAACGGACCGAGCACCGCCATTTCCTTCTTGGGAGAGTGCGCCGAAAGGATCGCGACCTGGTCGAATTGCCGGTCCAGTCCCGCGACCGCGGCCGGAAACGCAATGGAAATCTGAGTCGGAGAGATGATCTTGGTCTCGACGTTCCCAGGCCCCGAGCGGAACGCGTCACCGGTCGGCGAATGCAGCGCGGGGTCCATCAACTGCTGCATCGTATAAGCCACGTCCTTCGCGGAGAACGGCGTGCCATCCGAAAACGAAACGCCGCTGCGCAACTTGAACGTGATCTGTTTTCCGTCTTTCGAAACCTTCCATGATTCGGCCAGTTCAGGCTCCAAAGCCTGCGTCTGGCGGTTCATTCGCACCAGCACGCCGCCGGTCAAATAACGGATCGCAACCGAAGCATCATCTTCCACCTTTAGCGGATCGAACGTCTTCGGCTCAGAGCGCAAGCAGAACCGCAGTTCGCCCTGCGCGGCGGCCATGCTCGCAAGCATGCAGATGCAGAAGAGGACGCCAGCTCCGAACTTCGCGATCGACCTCTGTCGCGAACCCCGCGACCTATCTTCGGCCGGAACAATACCCTTCCCAACCGACAAGCGAGCATCGCTCATGCCGCCACCTCTTCCTGCTTTGAGAGCACAAGTTGAAACGACGTCACCACCACGACCAGCAGCACCAGCGGCACAAATTTCCATGGTTCTTCACCCACTGAGACCAGACCTTCGAGTTCCTTCAACAAGCTTCCCCACGACGGCATCGGTTCGGCTACGCCCAGTCCGAGAATCCCCAAGTTCGCTTCGCTCAAAATGAACGCGGGAATTGATATCCAGAACTGTGCAAGCAGCACGGGCTTCAGATTCGGCAGCACGTGTACCCAGAACAGCCGTGCGCCCTGAATCCCCGAAGCCCGCGCCTGCCGCACGAAATCGGCGTCTCGCAAAGTTCCGGCGGTCGCGCATAACACGCGAGCCGCACTCGTCCACCCCAACAGCCCCAACATCAGAAAAGTCACTAACACCGAAATCAGTGGAGACACGTTCAGCGGCATCAGCGCGCGCACAGTAATGAGCAGGAAAAGCCACGGCAACGACAAAAATAAATCTGTCACGGCCATTGCCGCTCGTGCCCACGTGCCGCCCACGTATCCCGCCAGCCCGCCAACGAATGCTGCCATCAACGTCGAAAGCAGGGCCGCTGCGGGCGCGAGCAACAGCGAAATGCGCGTCCCATACAGCACGCGCGCAAACCGGTCGCGCCCAATATCGTCGGTTCCCAGCCAGTGCTGGCGCGACGGAGCCGCGTCCGCTGCTTCGCGATACTGCTTCGAATATCCCGCCGGAGCTAGCCAGCCTGCCGCCAGCGAAGCGCTCACGACCAGCAGCAGAACCACACAAGCCGACCCACCGCCAGACGTTCGCTGGAGATCTCATGCTTCCTGACCTCGAAGCATACGTCCGATTACATCTGCCCCAGAATTGGCCAGCAAGGTTACCAGTGTCACCAGGATCGTGATATTCATCAGCAGAGGGAGATCACGCGCGAGCGCCGCCTGCCACGCCAGTTGACCGACTCCCGCCAGCCCACACAACGCTTCGACCGGAATGGCCGCGCCCAACGCGATGCTTACCGAGATGCCCGCCACCGCCAACAACTGCGGTCCAACCACCGGCACGACGTGCCAGAAAAGAATCCGCAACTCGCTCAGGCCCTTGGCTCGCGCCGTGATGATGTGCGGCAGCGCATAGGCCTTCGCCAGCAGATTTCGCGCGTAACGATAGACTTGCGGAAACACAATCAATCCAATCGCGAGCGCTCCCGGCACGTTCCACAGCACCGACAACAACGCCAGCACCGCCGCCGGAAGACAAAGGAATGTTCCGCTGACGACGGTTGTGGCCGTGTCGTACGCTGAGACCCGCAACCACGCCGCGCTCAACGCGAGAGCCATCGCCAGGGCCCAACTCATCACAAGCCCGATCCCCACAAGACGCAAAGTCAGTGGAATTCTCTGTCGCAGAAGCACGCTAACCGGCTGCCCCAGAGAAATCGAAGTCCCCAGATCCCCATGCGCAGCACGTTGCAGGGAATGAAAGTAGAAGCGAAAAATATTGTTTTGCTCGGCTCGCGCATCGTGCAGGGCGCGAATACTCGCAGAATTGAGATGCGGATCAAGCTGCGCCTCATCTACATCGAACCCCGGTGCAAGCCGCACGAGGGTCGCCGAGAGGAAGCCTCCCAGCAAAACTGTGGCAACCAGAGTGAGTCCATGCTGCGCGATTCTTTTCAGCATGGACAAGTTCTCCTATTTCCCCGCCGCTCCGTGCGCTTTGGTCTCTTCAGCCGCCACCGCTTCTGCGTGATGAATCTGCTTCATCGAATACATCCGGCGGTCGGCCTCGGCCAATAATCGCTCCACGTCGTAGCCATCCTCCGGACAGAAGGCCATCCCCACGCTCAGCGTAATCACTTCGCGTCCGCACACATGCCGTCCTGAATCAATGGCCGCCTGATTAAGCCGGTCGGCTTTTTCCTTCGCGGCCTCCGCGGTCAAGCCAGGCGCAGTAATCACAAACTCGTCGCCGCCCATGCGAGCGACGTAATCGTATCCACGGCAGACTTCTTTCAGCCGTGTCGTAAACTCGCGCAGCAACTTGTCGCCCTCGAGGTGTCCAAACGAATCGTTGATCTGTTTGAAGCCGTCGATGTCGCAGACCAGCACCGCGAGTTGTGTCTTCATGCGGCGGCACCGTCCCACTTCCTGCGCCAGATGCACGAACAGCGACCGCGCATTCGGCAGGCCGGTCAGATAATCCGTCGTCGCCGAACTCTCCGCCTGCTGATATTTCAAGGCGTTCTCGACCGACAGAGCGACCTTCGATCCGACGGCCAGCAGAATTCTCAAATGATCAGGAGTGAACGCGTCGCGACTCGCGTGGTACATCGCCAGCACCCCGACCACTCCGTTCAGCCCTTCGAGCGGCACTACCAGCGCCGACTGCAGCGTCGAATGTTTTCCGGGATCGACTACATATCCCGCTTCCACCTGCGGATTCCCGTTCACGATGGGCTTGCAGTTTTCAGCGACCCATCCGCACAGGCCTTCGCCCACGCGAATCTTCAAAGACGACAGCATGCGGAAATTTTCGCCACTCACCAGTTCCGGCAGCAGCCAGCCGTTCCGGTTCACAAACACGGCAATCGAATCGTAGGGAATCATTCGCCGGAGCCGCATCGAAAGCACCGACAACGTCTCGCTCAAGCTCAGTGATACGCCCAGGTCCTGGCTCAATTCGAACATCGTCTGCGCTTCCTGTCGCGCCGATGCAATCGACGTCAGGAAGTCCGCATTCTCCACCGGGCCGTGCGTAGGCTCGGTGCGCTCGAATCCTGCCGCGGGAGCGATTCCGCGTTCTACTCTCACCGCCTTCGAGAGTCCGTGCGATGCTGCGGTGTCCTCCGTCATCTGCGCCATACGTTCCAACTCGACGTAGCGCTTCTGCAGAATTTCTACGACCTTCGGATCGAACCAGCTGCCGGATTTCTCGTTCACCTTCGCCATTGCCTCTGCTAAGGGCAACGCCTGCCGGTATTGCCGGTGCGAAGCTAGCGCATCCAGGCAATCGACGGCCGCCAGAATCCGTGCTCCGATCGGAATGTTCTCGCCCGCAATGCCTTCCGGATACCCCGTTCCATCCCAGCGCTCGTGATGCGATCGCACGATCGGCGCCACGGGATAGGGAAATGCCACGCGGTCGAGAATCTCCGCTCCCACCAGTGGATGCACTTTCATCTTCTCGAACTCTTCCGGCGTCAACCGCCCCGGCTTATTGATGATCTGCTCTGGTACGGCCAGCTTCCCAATGTCGTGCAGCAACGCCGCCGCGCGAAGTGCCTCAATATCGGTATCCGACAGATTCAATTCTTTCGCGACCGCGACCGCATATATCCGTACGCGCTGCAGATGCGTGTGCGTGGTGTGATCCTTGGCTTCGATCGCAAGTGCCAAGGCCTCGATCGTCCGCATATTCAGGGAAGCGATCTCTTCCACATGCCGTTTCTCAACCTCGACGCGCTCTTTCTCAGCCTCAAGTCGGCCCAGATAAAGCCGGTACGACCGGTACACCCAATAAATAAGCGGCAGCACCAGCAGCGATGTTTCCCATCCGGCAGACCGGTTCACAATTCCAACCAGTCCCACCGCCGCCGCTCCGACCAGGTAGTAGGGGAACGACCAGAAGTAGCATTCCGACCAAACCTTGCGGCTCGATTTTCCTTCGGTCAGGGCGATGACGACCGAGATCGGCAGCGTGTTCGCGAAGAAGAACACCAGCGCGGCGACCATCAGCAAGATCGGTTTGTTCGATCCGAATCGATCGGAGAGCCAGTGATAACTGATGTACGTGAGGGCACTGGCATTGGCCATCATGCCGGCAACGTTGAAGATTACTTTGACGGGATCGAGTCGCTTGCGGGCCTGCCACACACTCTGCACCAGCGTTGCCGTGCAGCCGATGACCAGCGTCTCAGGAAGGCTCAACTCCATCACGCCCAGCAGGATGAACAGGAAATTTACCGACATCGTGCCGTCGATCCCCGGCAGCTGCACCTTCAATCCCGAGGCCAGGACTGCTACCGCGAGGTAGCACAAGAACCGCATCAGGTCGTGGGACTGCCAGTGGAAAAGGGAATACCCCAGCACCACCACGCCAATGGACGCGGCTACGCCGACGAAGGCCTTCGTCTGGATCGATAATCCGTCCGTCTCTGGTTTCATCTACACCTTGACGACTGCGGCCCTTCAGGCCTCGAAGCCCGTTCTGCCTGCCCACGCCCTCGCCTGATCCTCCCGCGAAGACACAATAATTTCTGCGCGGACTCCATCAGCCCGCGCTCAGCCCAGGGGACACACGTCTGCCCTATCTGAGCCTTGCTCCGAATCGTATTGCAGGGATTAGATCTTCAGAAGCTTACCGAAGTAACTATCGGACAACGTTTCCAATGGTACTTTTGAGTGGGCTGGCAATGCCCTTGCGCTACTGCCGGAAGGACGTTTTCGTTACTTTCGTTACGTACTGCTGGGCGGTTTGCCATCCGAACGCACATTCCTGTGTCAACATTCATCCCAAACGCCCTTGCATGTCGATCTCCAACCGCAATTCGGATCCGCAGCCGCCCCTTAACGGGGGCCAGGCCCTCGACAGTGAGAGCAAGGTTGCGACAGGCGGGGACAAGCCTCGCGACGCGAATCCCGCACCCATGGCTGTCTTCTCGTCTGATTTGCAGGGAGATTTCACCGCCTGCAACGCCGTCTTTACAGAGCTTCTGGGCTATACCCCGCAAGAGCTTCTGGGGCGCAATTTCTCGGCGCTCTTTGCTCCTGCCGAAAAGTCGAACCGCGATGATCAGTCCTTCCTGCGTCGTACGATTCTTACCTGCGCAACTTCGCAAGGGGAATATCGTTCGCAACTCATCGCCTATCCCAAGTCCGGGAACAATCTGTCGGTAGAGTTCTCGGCGACGCTTCTTCGCGATGCCGCTTCTGCTCCAACGGCAATCGTTGCCCTCGTCGTACCCTTAGTCGTACCCGCCGTGCAAAGCACCGTCAGTAAGGCGGAGCCGCCCGCTGTTACTCCGACGCCTGGAATCGTCTCTCGCAAGATCGATGACACACAGTTCATTCTCGCCAGTCCCGTCATGCATAAATTTATGGGCCTGGTCGATCGCGTTGCGGAACACACCGAAACAGTTCTCATTACCGGCGAGACCGGTACGGGCAAAGAGCTGATTGCGCGCACGGTTCACGAGTCATCGCACCGCCGCAGCCGCCCCTGGGTCGATATCAACTGCGCGGCGCTTCCCGAGAATCTGGTCGAAAGCGAACTCTTCGGATACGAAAAAGGCGCCTTCAGCGGCGCCGATTCTTCCAAGCCCGGTCTTTTCGAACTCGCCGACAAGGGCACACTTTTTCTCGATGAAATTGGCGAACTGCAGCTGCAAACACAGGTGAAGCTGCTGCGCGTGCTTGACGGGCAGGCCTTCTACCGGCTCGGCGGCCATCGCAAGATCAAAGTGGATGTGCGCATCGTCGCCGCCACCAATCAGGATCTCGAAGCCGCGGTCAGAGACGGCCGGTTTCGTCAAGATCTATTCCACCGCCTCGGCCAGTTCCAGCTCCGCGTTCCCGCCCTGCGCGATCGTCCCGAGGACATCGTCGCGCTCGCCGAGCACTTTCTGCGTTTGAAGGCGCACGGCAAGAGTTTTTCCACGCAGGCCATTTCGGCCCTGCTGTCGCACTCGTGGCCAGGAAACATTCGCGAACTGCGCAACCTTGTCGCCAAAGTTTCCATGGAATCCTCCGGTGCGGAAATCGACTTCTCGAAACTCAGCGCCGCTCTCACCGGAGAGCCCACCGCCCAGCGGCAAACCGCTTCCATGCCCGTCGGCAACCTCGACAGCATGGAAGAACAAATGATCATCAAAGCTCTCGAGCGCACCGCCGGACACCGCACGCAGGCCGCTGAGCAACTTGGCATCTCCCGCCGCACGCTCAGCCGCAAGCTGAAGGAATACAACATCAACTTCGCCCCCGGAGAAGGCAGCACCTCACTCGGCTTCATCAGCACCGAGCAGCAGAAGTTTTTCCGCGCCCGCGTGGAAATTGCAGTCACGGTAAAGAATTCGCAAGGGGAAGAGATCCATGCGAAAGGCGTGAACCTCAGTACGGGAGGGATGGGCTTGGACGGCCTCAAAGAGCCGCTGCGCTTCTCCGGAGTGCTGGACGTGAGTTTCCTGTTGCCCGAAAGCGAAATCCTTTTTCAGGCGAAAGCCCGCCTCATGTGGATTGGCGACGAAGGCCGCGTTGGAATCCGCTTCGTCGTGATCGAACCCGCTCTCTTCGAGCACCTGCAGCACTGGTCCAACAAGAAGATGAAAGATGAAGGATGGGAGTTCCACTCGTAAGGCGGCAACCGCTTCCTATTTTGTCTGAGTGGAGAAGTCCGCCGTGCCCACTTTGACGATCGTGCCTCTCGGCTGTGGTTTCGTCTCTTTTGTTTCCTTGACCTCTTTCGATTCTTCTGGCTTCTTCGACTCGGGTGCGGCTTGCGCTGCGGGTGCGGGCGGAGGCGCGGGCTTCTCCATCCACACTCCGTAGACCCGTCCACCGTAAGCGGCCAGCCCCGTGTAATCGCCGAAGAACACGCCGCTCGCTTCAAAAGGATCGTCAGTCCACGAGTAGTTCTTGAAGGTGTGTCCTGCATCAGTGGAACGTGCCAGCGCCACAATCTGCTTCTGATTTCGAGGGTCGCCGCGCCGGTCATAGAAGAGAACGTTGACCGACCCATCCGTAGGATCGACGGCAAGCCACTGGAAGAACTGTTCCGCTCCGTTGTGTATTGGATCGTTGTTCACGCGCGCCGCTTCGCTCCAGCGCTTGCCTCCGTCGTCGGATCTTGAGATGAACACGTCGAGATCGCCGTTGCGGTAGTCGCTCCAGGTCACGTACAGGCGCTTGGTCCTGGGATCGATCCCGATCTGAGGGAATCCATTCGCTCGCTCGAGCGTTTGCACCGCGAACATGATGGGCGCTGTGTGAATGATCGCACGCGCGTGCGAAAACGTCTTGCCGCCGTCGCGAGACGAAGTGAGCATGATGTCATCGTCCTGGCTCCAGATTGCGTAGATCGTTCCATCCGGGGCCACAACGCCGTCGAACCCTTCCGCCGCGCCGTTGTCATCTCGCGGCAAGCCGGGATGCGCGTCGATTTCAATTGGCGCCGACCACGTCCTGCCGTCGTCGGTCGAACGCGAAAGCACCATCTGAGAATCGGTCAGCCTCCAACGCGTCCATCCGATATAAAGATTCCCGGCGTACTTGCTCTTCGTGTTATCGGCGACGATATACGGTTTATCTTCGAACGGAATGCCCGGTTGCGAAAGCTGCTCCGCCACCGGGATGTGCTCGGCTTCCCAAGTCTTTCCTCCATCGAGTGAGCGCCGTACGAATATTCCGTTGCGTGTCGCTCCATGACCCCAATAGTTGAATGTCCCCAGCCGGTCGAACGCGATGTAACAGACAAAGGCATGCCCCTGGTTGTCGAAGGTAGTCGAGACATCACCCGAGACTCGATAGTTCTTCGGATCAACGTTCTCGGCTGCCTGCCACTTGTGACCGGCATCCTCCGAATACGAGGCGTGAACGTTGTCTTGAAACACTGCCACCACCTGATCAGGTTTTGCAGGGTTGATCGCGATCGCGGGCTCCGTGAAAGGGCCGATCGTCGGAGTCAGCGTAAATACCTGAGCCTGCGGTGCCTTGGGCAGATCCTGAGCGGACGCCGGAAATCCGGTCGCCATCGGGAAAGTGCAGGCGATGAAAAATATATAGAGCGAACGTGTGCCGAGCATTCGGAATCCTCTCATGTTCATCGATGATTCAATGAGCTAGTGCACTGCGTCCAACAGATCGACATTGATAGGTTCGCAGTTTTCCCCCGTGACCCTCTGTGTCCTCTGTGGTTGAAGCTTTTGACCTCCTCGCGGGTCACCACCCATCACGCGAATCGAGGCCCAATGTTAACGATCATTGATTGCCAAGGCACCGCACTAACTTAGTAAGAACTCTCCGAGCATAACGCCGCGCCGCCCGCGATTCCCGCGTCCGCCCCGTAGCGGGCCATGACTAGCGGAATCTCAGCTGCACGCGGATTCACGCACCAATCCGGAAGTCGATTCTTGATCTCTCCAAAGAACGGACTGAGCATCGCGGCCACGCCGCCGCCCATCACGAGAACATCAGGATCAAACAGGTCGACGATGTTCCCCAGCCACACCGTTAACAACTCAACCGTCTCCTGAAGTACCTCACGCGCCAACGGATCGCCGGCTGTGAAAGCCTTTCCCACCAGTTCGCTGGTCACGGCCGCCACGTCGCCTTTGGCGAGTTCAAGAATCGCGGAATGATTCGACGAATCGGCGGTAAGCTTCGCGCGGGCTCGCCTTCCGATCGCCGGTCCCGCTGCCAGAATCTCAATGCATCCGAGCTTGCCGCAGTTACAGACCGGACCGCGGTAGTCGATGCTCACATGCCCGCCCTCGCCCGCCGATCCAGTGTTTCCGTGATAGATACGGCCATCCAGGACGATTCCGGTTCCGATTCCTGTTCCGATCGTCGAATAGAAAACATAGTGATAGCCGCGCGCGGCTCCCCACCGAGTTTCTGCTAGCGCGGCTGCGTTCGCGTCGTTGTCTACTTTGACGGGTAAGTGGTAGGCGTCAGCGATTCTCTGTGCCAGCGGAAAATTTCGCCAGCAGGGAAGATTCGGAGGATTCAGAACCATTCCCGTCTTCGGATCGAGCGGGCCGGGCGCGCAAATTCCAATGCTGTAAAACTTCCCACCGGAAGATGCGGTGGAAGCTGCAATGGAGTCGATGGCACCCATCACAGCCTTCAGTGCCGCTTCGGGCGTGTCATGCGCAACCATTGGCGCGCGGCCCTGGGAGATGATCTTGCCCTCGGCGTCGACAAGCCCGACGGCAACTTTTGTGCCGCCAATGTCGACGCCAAGGACCAGATTGTTTTGCTTTGAACTTTCCGTCACTGTTTGGCCATCTCCGGCGTGTCTGCGTACCGCACCTTCACCGTTTTAATCTCGTATGGTTTGGTGTGTAATGTCACCGCGCCGTCTTTTACCGGGATGCTCCCGATCGAGCGTTCCATCAAATCGGTCTCAGCGGCCGACTTCGCTCCCGGCGGAAGCTGCAGCTTCACTTCGCTTTCTTTGCCCGCCCATTCGTAGTAACGAAGAATGAGTTCGTTGTCATCCTCGGCCTTCTTCAACGCCGTCACAATAACATTCTCGGCAGGCGTCTGCACGAACGAGTGCTCGGCAGGCAACGCTCCCTCGTGTTTCTCCGTCGGCACGGCGATCAATTTGTAATTCAATTCGTACCCGCGCCGAATCGTCAGCGCGTCCTTCCATCCTCCGCCATGCGGATAGAGCGAGTAAGTGAATTCATGATCACCCTCGTCCGCATGAGGATCGGGCCACTCCGGCGATCGCAGCAACGACAAGCGAAGCACGTTTCCTTTGGAGTCGTATCCATACTTGCAGTCATTGAGCAGGCTGAATCCATGCGTGGCATCGGAAATGTCGGCCCAGCGTTGAGCCGGCACTTCAAACTGTGCTTTCTCTGCCGGCGTGTTGCGCGTAGTCGGACGTTCGACAGAACCGTAGGGAATTTCAAATGTCGCCTTGTCACTATGCGCGCTGACCGGAAAAGCGACCTTCAACAGAATGTGCTTCTCATGCCACTCCACCTGCATCTTCACATCGACGCGCGGGACCCCGGCATACAGAATGACGTCGCGCACAAAAGTCGAATTCTGAAAATGATTTTTGATTTCAACGATCGCCCGCAGCGGCCCGCTCTCCACGAGTCTGACCTCGTCCGCCTTGTCCAGGTCCCAATGTTGTTTCTCGAAGTCCGCGTCGATATTCCACGCGTCCCATTGCTTCGGCTTGTCGACGAACGTCTGCAGCAGGTTGCCGCAGACTGAATTCTTGGGGCCGCCAGTGTCAGTCTCTGCCGGGGCCAGCGCTTCCGTACCACTCCGCTTGTCGAATAAACTCGTCATGCAGCCCGTCTGCGGATCGATCTTCACCCGCAGAAACTCGTTCTCCAACGTGTCCACCGAAGCCTTAAACATGGAATGCACTGGCGGAGCCATCGTTGCGCCGCGCACAAAATATGTCTGATACCCGAGCGAGGGCGTGTGAGCCAGCACTAAGAACTTTGCCCGATGAGTCGCCGAATCCATGGAGATCAACTGCGACTCGGCCACCTTTCCACGGGCGTCGACGACCTCAATCTGATGAGCGACCGTCGGCAGTTGCACTTCAAGCTCCATCACATCTGTGCGTGGCCACGAAAGGGAATTGAACAGCATCTCTGGCACGCCCTCACCCTGAGTGTTCACGTGCGCGGCGATTTCGTTGAGCGATCCTCGGGTCACGTCATTCGCGGCCCGGTCGACATTTTCCAGGTTCCGCTTCGCGTCCAGATAATTCACCGCGATCCCTGACCCCGGCATGATGTCGTGAAAGTGATCAAACAGCAGCCTCTTCCAGGCCAGTTCCATCTCGTCTTGCGGATAAGCGCGCCCGTAAAGCGACGCCAGCGACGCAAACTTCTCCGCGTTGAGCACGATCTCTTCCGCACGCCGGATTCTACGTTTCGTCTCCGCCTGCGTCGTGAACACTCCGCGGTGATACGCAAAATAAAGTTCGCCATCCCATGTTGGAATCTGCATGCTCGGCATCTTCTTCTCAATATCCTTGAAGAAGTCCGTCGCGAAACTGAACTGAATTTTCGGAAACACTGCACTCGGAGACCTGAGTTCGTCCGCATGATCGAGCATCACGCGCGTGGGCCCGCCGCCGTGGTCGCCGACGCCATAGAGGTGCATCATCTCGGGGCTATCGGTCAACTTCTTGCCGTAGATCGACGGCATCCAAATCGACAGGTCCGTCGCCAGCGGTTCCGCATCTATGCCTCCAGCGTAATCGTGCGGAAAATATGTCAGCAGGCGGCTGCCATCCGGCGCCTGCCACCAGAAAAGTTTGTAAGGGAAAGTGGTGAATTCGTGCGCCCAGAGCAGCTTTTGCGTCACGAAGTAATCCATCCCCGACTTCTTGTAAATCTGCGGCAACTGATAGTTGTAGCCGAACGAATCCGGATTCCACCCGATCTTCACATCAACGCCGAAATTCTTCTGAAAATATCGCTTGCCCACCAGAATCTGCCGCACCAGCGATTCGCCGTCCGGCATATTCAGGTCAGGCTCGACCCACATGCCGCCGATAACCTCCCACCGGCCTTCCTTGACCCGTTCCTTAATCTGCTGAAACAAGTCAGGATATTTTTCCTGCATCCACTCATACGTTCGCGCCGACGACATGGTGAACTTGAAGTCGGGATACTCGCGCATCAAGTCGAGCACGCTGGTGAACGTGTTGCGCACAACTTCGACAGTCTCCGTCCACGGCCAGAGCCAAGCCATGTCGATGTGCGAATTGCCGACTACGCGAATCGTGAACTGCTGCAGCCAAGGTTTGAGTGCTTCGAGCTTGGCATGCGCCGCACTGAGAGACGCGTCGAAGCCGGCCTGATCTCCGCGCTCGAGCGGTGCAAAGTCGATAGCCTTCACCGCTGTATCCAGCTCCTGCTCGCGCTCGGCCTTGCCTTCTTCGTAGGCCGCGATGATGGGCCGCGCCGCCAGAAGTTCCGTACGCAGAAAAACCGGATCGGGCCGCGACGATGGCGGCTTGATAATCATCTCCGCGTGAAAGAATTCCGCCTGAACATCGTCCCCTGCCACCACTCGCGCCGCGATGAGAAACTTCTGCCCCGGCTGCGCGTTCTCCGTCAACAACACCGGAAGAATGTCATCATCACTGCCGCGATAGAGAATCGCTCCATTCGAAAATACTGTGATCGTCAGGCTTCCCGGGCTGCCGAAGCGCAAATCCAAATGCACTTGCGAGCCTTGCGTCGAATAGCCATTGATCTTCTCCGGAATCTGCACCCAGCGCCGGAAGACGCGCGTCCCCGTCCAGTGCTCCTCGTTCGGATTATCTCCGCCCGGCCCCGACACGTTCTTAACCGTCAGAACGCCCCAGTCCGAATCACTCACCCCCGGATCCTCCGGATGAGGAATGTCGGCGTGATAACGCCACTCGGATTCTCCCTGAATCGTGAGCGACTGCAGTTTGTCGAGAGTCGCCTTATAAGGATCGGAAGTCGTCTGAGAAAAGCTGGGAGCGAGCCACATCAACACAGTCAATAAAGGAAGGAGGGCAAAACGCTTCATCGGGAAACTCACCTTTCGCGCCGAGGTCAGACTGACCTTGCAGCCTGCCACGAGCAACCGAAGATTATCGCTCAAGATTTGACCGCGCGTCTAAGTCGCTGATTCTACGGGCGGCGCAATGGCCGCCACCGCCGACAGAAAAACGCATAGAAAAAATCTGATTCTTTCTATCGAAATTATGAATCCAAGTCGTTACGCAAGTTTGTTGACGGCGCGAGCCGTTCAACCTAGAATGCAGACTCGAATGTCAGATAGCCGAAATTCTCGCGCGACGTGTTGTTGCACTTGTTGTTGTTGTGCATGCGTGTGCACTGGCGCGGGGAGGCTGCTGACCTAAGAAATCTTTCTTAAATCCAGCACTCATCAACCCACCGCCAGGCGCACCTTGGCGGTGGGTTTTTTGTTGCACACATAACACTTATGACACAACCAGCCAAAGAGACGACAGCACAGCGAGTCGAGCGCCTGAAGCGCGCGGCCAACCCTTGGGACGGCCTCGACGAAATTCGTCGCTTCGCCCGCGAAGGATTTCAGTCGATCCCTCCCGAATGGATCGGCACCTATTTCCGCTGGTGGGGCGTTTACACCCAGGGAGACGGCGCAGGCGTAACCGGCGGGACGGGTGGAGTAGGGAAGGCGCTGCAACGCTTCATGGTGCGCATCCGAATTCCCAACGGCATCCTGACCTCCACGCAACTCCGCGCCATCGCCGACCTCACCCGCCAGCACGCTAACGGAATCGCCGATCTCACCGTACGCCAGAACATTCAACTCCACTGGGTCACCATCGAAGCGCTGCCCGAAGTCCTCGACGGTCTGTGGAAGGTTGGCTTGAATACGACGGGCGCTTGCGGCGACGTCGCGCGCAATGTGACTGGATGCCCCGTAGCCGGCGTCGATGCCGACGAAATTGTCGACGCCTCTCCGCTCGTCCTCGAAGCCTCGAAGCTGCTGGCGGGCAATGCCAAGTTCTACAACCTGCCGCGCAAGTTCAAAATCTCCATCACCGGATGCCGCGTCTGGTGCCCCTATCCCGAGATCAACGACATCGGCCTCACCGCCATCACGCGCGTCGTAGGTGGCAAACCCGAGGTTGGATTCTCTCTGCGCGTTGCCGGTGGTCTCTCGACCGAGCCTTATCTTGGCGCGCGACTAAATGCATTTGTTCGATGGAATCAGGTGATTCCGGTCGTCAAAGGGATTGCCGAGCTGTTCCGCGACTCCGACGTTCTGCGCGAACATCGCGAGCGCGCCCGCCTCAAGTTTCTCTTCCTGCGTCACGGATGGACCGCCGAACGCTTTCAAGCCGAACTGCAAGATCGCATCGGATTCCAACTCGATCCCGCGGTCGAAGAGCATCCGCCCGACGATGTTTATCGCGATCACGTTGGGATTCATCCGCAGAAGCAGTCAGGGCTTTCTTACGTCGGAGCGGTTGCGCTGCGCGGTCGGATTACCGCAGAGCAGATGCATTCGGCCGCCGATCTCGCCGAGCGTTTTGCTGGCGGCGAGTTGCGCGCGACCAACATGCAGAATCTGCTGGTCGTAAACGTGCCCACGCTCAATGCTGAGCCCCTAGCCAAAGAACTGGACGACATCGGCCTCAAAGTCGGCGGTTCGGCATTTCACCGCGGCATAGTCGCCTGCAGCGGTACGGAATTCTGCAAACTCGCAATCACCGAAACGAAAGCCTTCTCGCGCTGGCTGGTCGAAGAACTGGAAGAACGCCTGCCCGGCTTCGATCAACACCTCAAACTGCACGTCACCGGATGCCCCAACAGTTGCGGCCAGCACTGGATCGCCGACATCGGCATCGAGGGCAAGAAGATCAAAGCGCACGGAGAACTCGTCGACGCCTACTACTTCTGCGTGGGCGGAGCGCTCGGGTTGCATCAATCCACGGCGCGGCCGGTTGGCTATCGCTGCCCCGCCACCGAAGTTCCCGACGCGCTCGAGCGCCTACTGGCACGCTATTTGGCGGGTTGTGAACCAGGCGAGAATCTGCGCCGCTTCTTTGTTCGACACACGGATGCGCAACTTCGCGAGTTCTTGGCCGGTGAAACCGTCGCCGCTGTCGCGCGCGATTTGCCCACAGTGACTCTCGCCCAGTCCGCAGGAGGAATCGGTGACTAACTTATTCCCCATGTTCCTGAAGCTTGAAGGACGTCAGGTGCTGGTCGTCGGCGCGGGAAGAGTCGGCGAACCGAAAATCGCTGGCCTGCTCGACACCGGAGCGCATATCCGCGTTGTCGCCCTCGAGGCGACTCCCGCGGTTCGTGAATGGGCGCGCGACGGGAAGATCGATCTCGACCTGCGGGCTTTTTCCACCGACGACCTCGTCGGCGCATTCCTTGTTGTGGTTGCCACATCTTCGCGCACTTTGAATGAGCGCATCTATCACGACGCGGAGCGACGTGGCGTGCTCTGCAACGTCGTGGATGTTCCCGACCTCTGCGATTTCTTCTATCCCTCGGTGGTTCGCCGCGGCGATCTTCAGATCGCGGTCTCCACCTCAGGAAAGAGCCCGTCGTTGGCGCAGAAGATCCGGCAGCAGCTGGAAAGACAATTCGGCCCGGGGTACGCAGCCTGGGTGGCAGAGCTCGGCGAGACCAGAAAGCTGATCCTCGAGAGCGATCTCGACAAAGAGCGCAAGCTGGATCTGCTGCACTCTCTGGCCAGCCGGGAAGCCCTGGAGGCGGCCCTGGCCGAATTACCCGAACTCGCGGCAAAGGGGGAGGGAGCATGAGGGGGAAGGTTTATCTGGTCGGCGCGGGGCCGGGTGATCCCGAGTTGCTCACCTTGAAAGCGCTGCGCCTGCTGCGCACGGCCGAGGCCGTGCTGTACGACGAGTTGGTTGCTCCCGAAATTCTGAAGCTCATTTCTCCTTCGGCGCAGTTGCACAACGTCGGCAAGCGTTGTGGGAAAAAGAAAACCCTGCAAGGGGAGATCAATTTCCTGATGATCGCGCTCGCCAATTCCGGCCTGCGCGTCGTTCGTTTGAAAAGCGGCGATCCGCTGATCTTCGGCAGAGCTGGGGAAGAAATCGAAGCTCTGCGTCGCGCCAACATTTCTTTCGAGATCGTACCGGGAATCACTTCGGCCCTGGGCGCGGCGGCCGCAGCGGAGATTCCTCTGACTCATCGCCGCGCGTCGTCCGCTCTGGTATTGATCACCGCACATCAAGCCTCCGAAAGTGAGACGGCGAATTGGACGAAACTTGCGGGAAGCGGCGCCACGCTTGTGATTTACATGCCCGGCCAGAAGTACTCCGACGTCGCTACAAGACTTACCACCGCTGGACTCGCCGGTGATACGCCGTGCGCCATCGTTTCGCGCGCCACGACTCGTCAACAAAAGACTCACTGTACCACCATCACCGGCCTTCGCCGTGCGCCTCAGCTTGCCGCGCCGACGCTTCTAGTCGTGGGTGAAGTCGTTCGCTTCGCCGACCCTGTCAGCCTTGCGCAAGACTTCTTGATCCCAACCAGCCCTGCCGACGGCGCCAGCCCGCTTCCCGCGCTGGCCGCCGATTTCAGCCGCACTAAAAATGAGGAGCCGCGCGCGTGATCGACCATATTCAGGACCGGATTGCAGCCGTTCAGAACGAAGCCGAGAACTTCAGTCCGGAGCGCGCCCTCTCATGGGCCTTCGAAACCTTCGGCAACCGCGTCGCCATTTCCTCGGCCTTCGGAGCCGAAGGCATGGTCTTGATCGACATGGCGTCGCGCGTGCGCAAGGATTTCCGCCTTTTCACCGTCGATACCGAATTCCTCTTTCCCGAAACGTACAACCTGATGGATCGGATCGAAGAAAAGTACGGCATCGCCATCGAGAAGGTATATTCCGTGCTCTCTCCTGAAGAGCAGGAGCGCTCCCACGGAACCGCGCTCTGGACGCGCGATCCCGACTGCTGCTGCAACCTGCGCAAGGTCGAACCGCTGCGCCGCAAGCTCGGCGAACTGAGTGCGTGGATCACGAGCATCCGCCGTGACCAGACTTCTGTCCGTTCAACTGCCCACAGAATTGAGTGGGATGGGAAGTTCGGCTTGGTAAAGATCAATCCAATCATCGACTGGACGGCGAAGCAGGTGTGGCGCTACATCCACGATCACGATGTTCCTTACAACGAGCTGCACAATCAGGATTACCCCAGCATCGGCTGCACGCATTGCACGCGCGCCGTCAGGCCGGGAGAAGATCCGCGCGCCGGCCGTTGGCCCGGATTCGCCAAGACCGAGTGCGGTCTGCACATCATCGAGCCTGCGTCGAACTCTGCCAGCGTAGTTGCGTCGAAGGCCGCCAAGTTCGGCAACTGATCGCCGCTCAGCCTGCCTGACAGAACGCAGCTGAGATCCCGCCCCAGTCGGGCGTAGGCGGCGCTTTGGAAAAGAACAGCGCGTGCAGCCGCTGCACCGACTCCTGAACCTTCGATTCCTCCACCAGAAACGAAATCGTCCGGTCCGAAGCTCCCTGGCAGACCACGCGAACATCCAGATCCGACAACGCGCCAAAAGCCTGGCTGGCCACATCCGGATGCCGGCGAATATTCTCGCCGACCAGGCACACTAGTCCTTTGTGATTTTCCCATCGCACCTTCGCGACGTCCTGAAGTTCCGCGGCGATCGCAGCCAGAGTGCCCGTAGAGCCCACCACCAACGACATGCGGCCCAACGAAGTTGCCATGATGTCGACCGCACAACAATGCTTATCAAACGCCGCATACACGGCATGCAAGAATGACGAGTCAATCCCTTCCCGTGATTCGATCTCCACGACAGCCGCTTTTCTTTTTGCGCTGATCGCGCTGATGGCGTTGCCGCTTCTCGCCCGTCCCGCGATCTCGGTGCCCTCGCCATCCGGGCGTCGCGAATTCAAAACGTAGACTGGAATGTTCTCGCGCTTTGCCGGAGCCAGCGTTGCCGGATGTAGGACCTTCGCTCCAAAATGCGCCAGCTCCTCCGCCTCGTCGAAACTCAATTTTCGGATTACCCGTGCGTCGGGGCAAAGCTTCGGATCGGTAGTCATGACTCCGTCGACATCGGTCCAAATCTCAATGCGTGACGCCGACAACGCCGCACCCACAATCGCAGCGCTGAAATCAGAACCTCCGCGACCCAAAGTCGTAGGAACGCCGTCGGCCGTCGACGCAATGAATCCACCCAGCACAGGCACCGCGCCCGACTCCAGCAGCGGGCCCACCGTATCTCGCAGCCGCTGGTTGGTCTCCTCCCAAACCAGACTCGCTTGCCCATGTCGCGCGTCGGTAACAATGCAACTTCGCGCATCCACGTGCGCGGCGTTGACTCCCGCCTCGCACAGAGCTTCCTTCACTAGTGCGCTTGAGAAGCATTCGCCAAAACCCAGCAGCCGGTCTTGAGATTTCAGATCGAGTCGGCGCGACGCTTCCAGATCATGCAGTTGCGATTCGAGAGCCCGAAATTCGTCGCGCAGTTCTCGATCAAGCGCGCCGTGAGCCGAACCATCCAGCAGCGAGTCTGCCAACTGCTCATGGCGAACATAAATGTCGCGGACAATCGCAAGTGCTAATCCAAGATGCCCGTCGGCAGCCGCACTCCCCGACTCCAGCAATTGATCAGTAACCTTCGCCAGGGCGCTGACCACGACCACCGGCTGCGCCCCAGCTCTGCTCTGTACGATTCGAATCAGACGGCCAATGGCGACCGCGTCTTCCACCGACGTGCCGCCGAATTTCATCACCACCAGGTCGTCACTTTTGTCGAATCTGCTTTTTTGTCGCTGTAGCCCGCTCATATCGTCCCCGTTCTAATCCTTTTGGAAGTCGTCTTCCGCAAATCTTTGGCGCAAAGAAAAACCCACCGCCAGATCGCTTCTGGCGGTGGGTTCGGTGAACTTGCTTAATATTGCTCTACTTCATCCGTTCCCGTCCTCCAGAAGACACGTAATTCGTGTCGACATGCCTGTGCCTGTCGATGTAATTCGCGTCGCTTTCTGGATGGTCGAGTTCATGAAAAATGATTGACAACTAGCAAACACTTCACTTCTAGGCTATTCCTGCCGCCCCTTCGACGGAAATTCAAAATTCCGATGCTGCCCATCGAAATTTCAGCTCGACAGACCTACGACTCCGTCTTCTTCATCTGCGTGGCGAACTGACGCAGCAGAGCCACAAACGCCGTCGATGCTACCGAGAGCGTTCGGTCCTTACGATAGGCAAGGCCCAGTTCCCGGTACAGTTCCGCATCTTCAAGGTCAATCAACTTCACGCGGCCCGCATCCACCTCATCGCGTGCAAACGATGCACTGATCAGCGACACTCCCAAATCCGCCGCCACGAAGCTCTTGATCATGCCAATGCTCGGCAGCTCCATCCGCACCTGCAGCTCCGCGTTATACGGCCGAAACAGTTTGTCGAGCAGCCTTCGTGTGTGGCCCGTCTTCGGAAGTAGCAGGGGATGCTTGACGATATCGCGCACGGGCACAACCTTGAACTTGGCCAGCGGATTCTTCGGGCTCACCATTAACATCAATTTGTCGCGGAATATCGGCTGAATCTTCAAGCTGGGAGACTGGATCGGCAGCGTCAGAATGCCTACCTCAACGGCCCCGTTCTCCAGCTTTTCCACGATCTTGTAACTGAAATTTCGATAGATGCTGATCTGCACCGGCGGATATCGACGGCAATATTCGCCAAATACCTCCGGCAGAACATAGAGGCAAGTCGCCTCATTGGCGCCCACGCGCAGCGTACCCCGAGGCGTGCCGCTATGGTCGGCCACAGCCATTAACGATTCGTCGCGCAGGTTCTTCAAGCGCTCTGCGTATTCGTAAAAAACCTGCCCCGCGGGCGTAAGCTTCACGCTCTTCCCCGAACGGTCGAGCAAGCGGTCTCCGTATTCCTGCTCCAACTGCCGAATCTGCGCGCTGACTGCCGATTGCGAGCGAAATACCTTTTCCCCCGCACGCGAAAAACTGCCTTGCCGGGCTACTTCCAGGAACGTGATGAGCTGATCAAAGTCCATTGGTTTGAGCAGGATTATAACGGAGTCCGCATTCCTCGCGGGGTAATTACTCGATAACAAACGCCTCCAAAGCCATCCTGAAATATTTATGCTTCGCATCGAAATTCTGCATTGTACTTTGCTTGCCCGAAGACGATATTAAGGAGGGTACGAAACGTCTGTTCCTGAGCCGCAGTGTGCAAGCGCTCCGTGTCTCCCAAGGCACGCCCAAGAACAACTGATTCGGCACGAAACCAACCCTCTGGACGGAGTCCATGACGACGCGTCTCAACCCGAAGAACGGCCTGCCCCCTGCCCAGGGTCTGTACGATCCGGCGCACGAGCACGATGCCTGCGGGATCGGCTTCGTCGCCAGCATCTCCGGTCAAAAGAGCCACGAAATCATCCAAAAAGGAATTCAGGTTCTGCTCAACCTGGCGCATCGCGGTGCCTGCGGTTGCGATCCTGAGACTGGCGACGGCGCTGGAGTCCTGATCCAAATTCCCCACAAATTCTTCGCCCGCGAGTGCGAGAGACTCGGTTTCACGCTGCCCAAGCCCGGAAGCTACGGCGTCGGCATGACGTTTCTCCCAGTCGAGAAGCACCAGCGCCTGCAATGCGAAGGAATCCTCGAGCGCATCATTCGCGAAGAAGGCCTGATCTTGCTGGGCTGGCGCGATACCCCGGTCTACGCTTCCGCGATTGGCCGCGTGGCGCGCGCCTCGCAACCCTACATTCAGCAGATTTTCGTGAAGTGTCCCTCGGGCGTCTGCGGCGACGAAGATGCCTTTGAGCGAAAGCTTTACGTTGTGCGCAAACGCGCCGAGAACGAAATTCGCGACTCCGGCATTGAAGGCGCGGAGATGTTCTACATCCCGTCGCTCTCATGCCGCACGATTGTTTACAAGGGCCTGCTGCTGGCTCCGCAGATCGCAAATTTTTACCGCGAACTGTCCGACCCGGATGCAGTCAGCGCCCTCTGTCTCGTCCACCAGCGCTTTTCGACGAATACTTTTCCCAGCTGGGACCGCGCCCATCCGTACCGCTACATCGCTCACAACGGCGAAATCAATACACTTCGCGGCAACGTGAACTGGATGCAGGCCCGCCAGTCTCTGCTGGAGTCGCCTCTCTTTGGCGACGACCTGAAAAAGCTGTTCCCGATCATCGCGCCCGACGGCAGTGATTCGGCGAACTTCGACAACGCGGTGGAGTTGCTCGTTCAGGCTGGTCGCAGCCTGCCGCACGTCATGGCCATGCTCATCCCCGAAGCATGGTCCGGCAATCCGCACATGTCGCCGGAGCGCCGCGCGTTTTACGAATATCACGCCTGCCTGATGGAGCCATGGGACGGCCCCGCTGCGATCGCCTTTACCGACGGCCGTTACATCGGAGCCACGCTTGACCGCAACGGACTTCGCCCCGGACGATACGTCGTTACGCACGACGATCTCGTCGTGATGGCGTCCGAAGCTGGGGTCCTCGACATCGCTCCCGAACAGGTCAAGAGCAAAGGCCGCCTGCAGCCCGGGAAAATGTTCCTCGTCGACACCGTCGAAGGCCGCATCGTCTCCGACAAGGAGATCAAGCAGAAACTCGCTGCGCAGCAACCTTATGCCGAGTGGGTAAAAGAAAATCAGATCACCATCGATCAGTTACCCGATCCCACGCGCATGCACCATCCCGACGCGGAGACGCTTCTGCGCCGCCAGCGCGCCTTCGGCTACAGCGATGAAGATCTCCGGATGATCCTCGCTCCGATGGCGATCAAAGGAGAAGAGCCGATCGGCTCCATGGGCACCGATACGCCGCTGGCTTGTCTCTCCGACAAGCCGCAATCGCTGTTCAACTATTTCAAGCAGCTCTTCGCACAGGTCACGAATCCTCCCATCGATCCCATCCGCGAAGAGATGGTGATGTCGCTCATCAGCTACATCGGGAGCGAGCGCAACATCCTCGAGGAGGCGCCAGAGAGCTGCCACATGCTGAAGCTCGCACATCCGCTGCTCTCGAATCGTGAGCTGGAAAAATTGCGCCGCGTCTCGAATCGCGATCTGCTCGCAACCACGCTCCCAGCTCTTTTCCGCGCGAGCGACGGCGAGGCTGGACTCAAGCGCGCTCTCGATGAACTCTGCCAGCGAGCCTCATTGGCTGTAAAAGCCGGATACTCTCTGCTGATTCTCTCCGATCGCGGAGTCGACAAAGATTACGCTCCCATCCCGTGCCTGCTGGCGCTCGCCGCCGTCCACAATTTGCTGGTGCGCGAAGAAACGCGGACCCAAGTTGCGCTGATCACCGAATCCGGCGAGCCGCGCGAGGTCATGCATTTCGCCCTTCTCAGCGGCTACGGAGCCAGCGCCATCAATCCCTACCTCGCGCTCGAAAGTGTCGAATCCCTTGTCTGGCGGGGCGAACTGGGAGACGGCATCACGCCCGAGACCGCAGTCAACCACTTCATGAAGGCCGTCAAGAAAGGTCTGCTCAAGACTTTCTCGAAGATGGGCATCTCCACTCTGCAGAGTTATCAGGGTGCGCAGGTCTTCGAAGCCATCGGGCTGAACAAAGACTTGATCGACTCCTACTTCGCCGGCACAACCTCGCGGCTCGAAGGAATCGGCCTCTCCGTTCTCGCCGCCGAGGCGCAGTTCAAGCACGAATACGCCTTCCGTCCGCTCACCGAATTCGAGACCGAACTCTCAGTCGGCGGCAGTTATCACCAGCGCGTCAACGGTGAATACCATCTTCTCAATCCGCTCACCATCAGCAAGCTGCAGCAAGCGGTGCGCCAGGACAGCTTCAAGACCTTCGAGGAATACACGGCGCTCATCGACAACCAGAGCGCGAACCTCTGCACTCTGCGCGGCCTGATGAAGTTGAAGAAGAGCGATACGCCCGTTCCGCTCGAAGAAGTCGAGCCCGCCAAAGAGATCGTGAAGCGCTTCACCACCGGAGCCATGTCGTTCGGGTCAATTTCCAAAGAGGCGCACGAAACGCTAGCCATCGCCATGAACCGCATCGGCGGCAAGTCGAACACGGGCGAGGGCGGAGAAGACGAAGAACGATTCAAGCCCGATGCAAACGGTGACCTGCGTCGCAGCGCCGTGAAGCAAGTCGCGTCTGCGCGCTTCGGCGTCACCGCAAATTATCTGGTCAACGCCGACGAACTGCAGATCAAGATGGCGCAAGGCGCGAAACCCGGCGAGGGCGGCCAACTCCCCGGCCACAAAGTCGACGACGTGATCGCCCGTGTGCGCCACTCCATCCCCGGCGTCGGGCTTATCTCTCCGCCGCCGCACCATGACATCTACTCGATCGAAGATCTCGCGCAACTGATCTACGACCTGAAGAACGTAAATCCGACGGCGCGCATCGCCGTGAAACTCGTTGCAGAAGTCGGTGTAGGAACCGTCGCAGCAGGCGTCGCCAAAGCTCACGCCGACGTCGTTCTCATCAGCGGAGATTCCGGCGGAACGGGCGCGTCTCCCCTGAGTTCCATCAAGCATGCCGGCATTCCCTGGGAACTCGGCTTGGCCGAAACTCAGCAAGTTTTGTTGTTAAACGATCTGCGCAGCCGCATCCGCGTACAAACCGACGGCAAACTGCAGACCGGCCGCGACGTCGCCATCGCCGCGCTCCTCGGCGCCGAAGAGTTCGGTTTCGCGACCACCCCACTGATCGCGATGGGCTGCATCATGATGCGCAAGTGCCACCTCAACACCTGTTCGGTCGGCATCGCCACCCAAGATCCCGCGCTGCGCAAGCAGTTTCAAGGACAGCCCGAGCACGTCATCAATTTCTTTTTCTTCATCGCCGAACAACTTCGCCAGTACATGGCGGAGATGGGATTCCGCACCGTCGACGAAATGGTCGGACGCGTTGACATGCTCGACGCGCAAGAGGCCGTCGACCACTGGAAGGCCCGCGGCCTCGACTTCTCTGCGATCCTCTACAATCCGCCGGTGCCTTCACGAGTGGCGCGCCGGTGCGTGCAGAGCCAGGATCACGGCCTCGACCACGCCCTTGACCATCAACTCGTCGAGCACTCTCTCGACGCTCTGTTGAGCCTGAAGAATGTCGAAATCAATTTGCCGGTGCGCAATATCCATCGCTCCGTCGGCACGATCCTGAGCGGAGAAATTGCCCGCCGCTACGGCTCCGCGGGCCTGCCCGACGACACCGTACGCATTCAGCTTTCCGGTTCGGCGGGCCAGAGTCTCGGCGCCTTCCTCGCGAAGGGTGTAACGCTCACCCTCGAAGGCGAAGCCAACGACTATGTCGGCAAAGGTCTCTCTGGTGGACGGCTCGTCGTATATCCGCCGCGCAACTCGAGTTTCGCTGCCGAAGAAAATATTCTGATCGGCAACGTCGCTCTTTACGGTGCGACCAGTGGAGAAGTATTCTTCAACGGAGTCGCTGGTGAGCGCTTCGCCGTCCGCAACTCCGGCGCGACCGCAGTCGTCGAGGGTGTCGGCGACCACGGCTGCGAATACATGACGAACGGATTGGTGCTCGTCCTCGGCTCCTGCGGCAGAAACTTTGCGGCAGGCATGAGCGGCGGCGTCGCCTACGTCTTCGACGAGCGTGGGGATTTCACCGAGAAGCGCTGCAACCTCGACTCCGTCGATCTCGAGCCGTTGCTCGACGAACAAGATACACAGCTCGTGAAGAATCTCGTCGCACGCCACGCGGAACTGACCGGCAGCCGCCGCGCCAAGTCGATCCTCGACAACTGGCATGAGATGGTCACGCGCTTCATCAAAGTCTTCCCGCACGAATTCAAGCGCGTGCTGAAAGTGCCGCGCAGCCAGAACGCCTACATCCCGAACCAGCCCGCCACTTTGCTGGGCGGTCCCGCGCCGCTTCAACGGGAGCAGGTGCAGCATGGGCAGGTGCAGCATGGGTAAGACCACCGGCTTCATGGATTACTCGCGCGAACTTGCTCCGCGCCGCCCAGTCGCCGAGCGCGTGAACGACTGGTTCGAGATCTATCAGGATTTTCCCGAAGACAAGTTGCGCGAGCAGGGCGCTCGCTGCATGGATTGCGGCGTGCCCTTCTGTCAGACCGGATGCCCCGTCAGCAACCTCATCCCCGACTGGAACGATCTCGTCTATCGCGGACGCTGGAAAGACGCGGTGCGCCAACTTCACGCCACGAACAATTTCCCTGAATTCACCGGCCGCATCTGCCCCGCGCCCTGCGAAGCCTCTTGCGTTCTCGGCATCAACGCACCGCCGGTTACGATCAAGCAGAACGAAAAAAATATCGTCGAGCGCGGATTCCTCGAAGGCTGGATTCATCCCGAGCCACCCAAAATTCGCACCGGGAAAAAAGTCGCTATCGTCGGTTCCGGCCCCGCCGGGCTAGCAGCAGCGCAGCAACTTTGCCGCGCCGGCCACTCCGTCACGGTCTACGAAAAAGCCGACCGCATCGGCGGATTACTCCGCTACGGCATTCCCGAGTTCAAGCTCGAAAAGCACATCATCGATCGCCGCATTGAACAAATGTCCTCCGAGGGCGTGAAGTTTGTCACGAACGCCGAAGTCGGCACGAAAATTCCGGTCGAAGATATTCGCCGCGATTTTGATGCGATCGTTCTTGCTGGAGGCGCCGAGCATCCGCGCGATCTCGCAATTCCCGGCCGTGAGTTGAAGGGAATTCATTACGCCATGGAATTCCTGCCGCAGCAGAACAAGCGCTGCCATGGCGACTCGCTCGACCCGGCGCTCGACATCCTCGCAACCGGCAAGCGCGTCGTCATCATTGGAGGCGGCGACACCGGCGCCGACTGCCTTGGCACCGTTCATCGCCAGAAGCCGATTTCGGTTCATCAATTCGAAATCATGCCGAAGCCGCCCGACGAGCGCTCCCCGCAAACGCCGTGGCCGCTCTGGCCCATGCAACTCCGTGTCGAAGGCGCTCACGAAGAAGGCGGCATTCGCGATTGGAGCCTTGCCACTACGAAGCTTACCGGCGAAAATGGCAGCGTCCAGCAACTTCACGCCGTGCGCGTTGGACCACCGCCGAAATTTGAGGCCATCGCTGGCTCCGAGTTCACCATGGACGCCGACCTCATCCTCATTGCCATGGGCTTTCTCGGCCCCGTGCGCAATGGCATGATCGAGCAATTGGGAGTTCAACTCGACAACCGAGGCAACGTCGCTACTGACCAGAACTATATGTCGTCAGTCCCCGGAGTCTTCGCCGCTGGAGACATGCGTCGCGGCCAATCGCTCGTCGTGTGGGCCATCTCCGAAGGCCGTAAAGCCGCGGCCTGCGTCGACGCCTACCTGAAATCCCTTGGGATCCGTCCTGTTGAGTCGACGGTTTCGACTGCCCGTCCAATGGCTTCGTGAGCGGGAAGCCGCCACTAGTCGCTCGTCGTCGTCGTTAGCCAAGTCCGATCAACTCAACGACCAACGACTAAGGACAAATGACCAGCATCCGAACCGCGACTCCATTCGGCATGCGATAAGATGACTGCTCCACCGTCATGATCCAACTCACCGACATCCAGTCCGCGCTCGCCAGAATTCGCGCCGACATTCGCGTCTCCCCGTGTCCTCGCTCCGAAACATTTTCCGCGCTGACCAACAACATCATCTTTCTCAAAATGGATAACCAGCAGCGCACCGGAGCATTCAAAGAGCGCGGCGCGTTGAACAAGTTGCTGACGATGGGCAACGAAGAACGCTCGCGCGGCGTCATCGCCGCATCCGCCGGCAATCACGCGCAGGGCGTCGCTTACCACGCAGGACGCCATGGCATCCACGCCCGCATCGTGATGCCGCTCCCCACACCGCTCACCAAAGTCTCCGCGACGCGCGCTTACGGAGCCGAAGTCGTCCTGCATGGCACGAACTACGACGAAGCCTACGAGAAGGCGGTCGAGCAGAGCCAACAAGACCGCCTGACCCTCATTCACGCCTTCGACGACGACACGGTTATCGCCGGGCAGGGAACTCTCGGTCTCGAAATTCTGCAGCAGCATCCCGACATCGAGGTCATCGTCTCCCCCATCGGCGGCGGAGGCCTAATCGGCGGTATCGCCTGCGCCGTGAAAGAATCGAATCCCGCCGTGAAAGTCTTCGGAGTGCAGCCTGCGAAGCTTCCTTCCATGAAGGCCGCAGTCGCAGCAGGGAAGCCCGTCACGCTGGATTCTGCGAAGACCATCGCCGACGGCATCGCCGTGCGCCGCGCCGGAGAACGCACTCTCCCGCTCGTTCAGAAATATGTCGACGACATTGTTACCGTGGAAGAAGAAGAAATCGCGAACGCGATTCTGTTGCTGCTGGAGCGAGAGAAAACTCTAGCCGAAGGTGCCGGAGCCGCCGCCATCGCTGCAGTGCTCAATCGCAAGCTGTCGCTGCAGGGAAAGCGAATCGCCGTTCTTGTCTGCGGCGGAAATATCGACGTCACTCTGCTCTCGCGCATCATCGAGCGCGGCTTGGTGAAAGACGGACGCCTCGTCCGCCTCCGCGTTCATCTGCCCGACTATCCCGGAGCGCTGCATCGCCTCACTGGAATTCTCGCCGATCATCGCGCCAACATCGTCGAGACCGCCTACGATCGCGCCTATCACGGCGTGAATCTCGGCGACACCGCCATCGATATCACCATGGAAACCCGCGGCCCCGATCACATCACCGAACTACTCGCCGCTCTCGTCTCCGCCGGCTACACGCACGAAAGAATTCTGTAGCGACGGATGCCTGCTGATGATTGGAGAATGATACCTGCCTAACGGAGTGTGCCATGCAGGTGACATTGATAAGTCGCCGGTTTCCCCTGTGATCCCCTGTGTCCCCTGTGGTGAAAGCCCTTGACTGCCTCGTCAAACACAACCGGCAAGGCAGATCGAGACGCAACATTTAACGCTCACCATCTAAGGGATTCTTCAGAGATAGAACTGCACTTCGGCACTACGGGTCTGACGGGCTAAGCGGAGTTTTTCCTCCCGAACGACATAGCAGAAGGCAGAGCAGGCCACCGGCACCCGCCGCCCCCACCCCAATCCATTTCGGATTCAAACTCGTTGTCGGCGTTGTGGGCGCTGCTGGCGCGCCGCACACGCTCGACTCGTTGTAGTTCTTTTGCTCGCCTTCGTGAACCGCGGCGTTATTCGATTGTTCCGGCGCCGTCGCGGGCTCTGACTTCCGGACTCCCGTCTCCCGATTCACGTTTACGTCGTTCTTGCGTGCCGCGACTTGCACCGTCCCGTTGATGTCTGCCACTTCATATTGAGTCCATTCCGTCTGAACTGGCACAACGGTGAGGCAATTCACTTTGACCTTGAAGCCCTTGGACGTTCCCACTGAAACCCCGCCATGATCCAGCACCAGCAAGTCCCCCTGAAACTTTCCTACCGTTTCCGGCTGAATCAAGACCGTCGATCCGTCCAGGGTCAGGTTTGCCGAGAACCCGGCTTTGGTCTCGATGAGGTCGCCCGCAAAAATGGCGGACGAGTCCCGCGCCTCGTAGCCGTTTACCCAAACGCCGCCCTGCGTATGAACGATTGCCGACGGAGCTTGGCCCAGCAACGTCACAGGTACGACGACGATCATGGCCCAACATAAAACCCAACGTAAGATAGACACACTCATCCCAAAGGCCGATTTCAAAACCTACCTGTGAAAATCGTAACCGGGGGTACTCGAGTCGTCTATTGGCACTCTGGATGACCCGGTTCGCTGCGCCATCTGCGCGGCGAGCGCCTCTGTTCGTGGATGCCCTGACTTTTACCTTTTGTAAATCATGTTTCGGTTGGGTAAAACTTTGTAAACCATACACTTCCACTCCTTCCGGCAATGTAAAGTAGAAGTGGGAGCATGAATATAAAGAATACAGTCTTCCTGGTTCCTCTCTCGATCTTGATCGTCACCCTCGGCGCGAATCTTACGCCGACGAGTTTCGCTGCCTTGCGCGAAACGCAGGACGCCGCTCAACCCGCGATCGCCAAGCGCATCGGCGCCATCAAGGCGATCAACGGCAGCGTCATCACCCTGGCGCCCGCGTCCGGCCCTGAGGTCGCGGTCACCGTACTGCCGAACGCGCGCATTCTGCGCATCGTTCCGGGCGAAAAGGATCTCAAGAACGCCACGACTCTCTCACTCCAGGATTTGCAGGTCGGCGACACCGTTCGCGTTCGCGGCCAAGCCTCTGAAGATGCCAAGTCCCTCAACGCGCTTGAAGTCCTCGTTATCACGCATTCCGCGATCGCGGCCGTGACCGACGAAATACGTCAGGATTGGCAGAAGCGCGGCATTGGAGGCATTGTCAGCGCGGTCGATCCCACGGCTGGCACCGTAACTCTCTCGGTCTCCGGCTTCGGCGGAAAAAAATCGGTCGTGGTTCAAGTTTCCAAGACCACCGTCATCCGCCACTACGCGCCCGACTCGGCCAAGCCCGAGGACGCGAAGGTGATCACGCTTTCGGACATTCACGTTGACGACCAACTACGCGCCCGCGGGAACCGCAGCGCCGACGGCACCGAACTGGCCGCCGAAGAGATTTACACCGGCGTCTTTCCTCAGTTTTCGGCCTTGGTCAAGTCGGTCGATGCAAGTGCGGGAACTCTCAGCGTTCAGGATTTAGCGACCAAGAAGAATGTGCAATTGAAAATCAATACCGACTCGCAGATGCACAAGCTTCCAGCCGAAATGGCCCAGCGATTCGCCATGCGAGTGAAGGCCGCATTGCCCCCCGGAATGCCCGGGGCCGCGCATTCATCTTCAAGTTCACCCGCCGCCGCGAAGTGGCGCTGCAAACGGCGCAAATAGCTCGACCGCTGGCGCGCCGTCCGGCATGGGCCAAGGCATGGGCCAGGGCGGCGCAAGAATGGGCGGCGCTCGTGCCGGCGGTGGAGGATTTGACCTCAGCCGATTACTCGACCAAACACCCACGGTAACGCTCGCCGATCTGCACAAAGGAGATGCCATCTACGTTCTGACCACGCAAGGCACGCCCGCCGGAAGCACTGTCATCAAATTGGTCAGTGGAGTCGAACCAATCCTTGAAGCCGCTCCCAACGCGGGCCAAGCCATGATGCTGGCTCCCTGGAGCCTGGGTGGTGGCGCGCCTGGCGGCGACACCCAGTAACGACGATACGGAATGACGTTATTGCCGTCTAATTCTTAAGAAATTTACGAAATGGAAGTCATAGGATGAAGCTTCGCTCGCACAGATTTTTTTCCTCACTCCTCTTTTTGTTTCTTTCGCTGACGATGTCGTGGGCCCAAACCGCCCCCGCTCCCGCTCCGGCCCTAGCCACCAGTTCGCTTCGCGGACAGGTCACCGATCCCTCCGGCGCCGCCATTACCGGAGCGACCGTGATCATGACGCCTGCCACCGGCGCTCCGATCACCGTGCAGACCAACCCTCAGGGAATGTATGAATTCAAGTCTCTGCCCGTCGGGAAATACATTCTGACCGTCGCCGCCCTCGGATTCAACCTCTACGAGAACGACAGCGTCACCGTCGCCGACCAACCCCTGCGCCTCAATGTCAGCATGTCGATCGAAGTGCAGGCGCAGAAGGTCCAGGTCTCCGACACCGCCCCAACGGTCGACGTCAATCCTTCCAACAACGCCGGAGCAATCACGATCTCGGGCAAGGAACTCGAAGCGCTACCCGACGATCCCGACGAACTCCAATCTGATCTCGAAGCCCTCGCCGGCCCATCCGCTGGCCCCAACGGCGGGCAGATGTATATCGACGGTTTCACCGCCGGCCAACTTCCGCCCAAATCGTCCATTCGCGAAATTCGAATCAACCAGAATCCGTTTTCTTCCGAGTACGATAAACTCGGTTACGGCCGCATCGAGATTTTCACCAAGCCCGGCACCGACAAATTCCACGGCCAGGTTTTCGCCGACGGCAATGATTCGCCATTCAATTCAACCAATCCATTCATAGGAGCCGGCGAGCCGCCTTATTACTCGACTCAGTTCAACGGAAACATCGGCGGACCGCTCAGCAAGACGGCATCGTTCTTTTTCAACATCGACCGGCGCGACATCAACGAATTGGCCGCCATCAACGCGGCTGACCCCGATACGGGAGATCTCTTTTCCTCTTCCGTCTCCAACCCGCGCCACCGCACCAATCTCGGTCCGCGTCTCGATTGGGCGCTCAGCAAGAACAACACTCTGACCGCGCGCTACCAGTATTATCGCGACACGCAGGAAGGCGACCTAACCAACGTGCTCAGCCTGCCTTCGCAGGGTTACTCCTCGAAGAGCACCGAGCAGACCCTCCAGGTGAGCGACACGCAGGTGATTGGCTCCAAGACCATTAACGAAACGCGTTTTCAATATAACCGCGACAACGAATCGCAGAACCCGCTGGATACGAATCCGGCGATCAGCGTTCTGGGCAATTTTCTGGGAGGCGGGAACAGCGAAGGAACTCTGAACGACCTCGAGAACAACTACGAATTGCAGAACTATACTTCACTGATTCACGGCAATCACACCATGAAGTTCGGTGCCCGCTTCCGCGCCACCCACGACACCGATTTTTCCACCAGCCAGTTCAACGGCACATTCGTTTTCCCCGGCTTCACGGAATTTCAGAACGGCGAGCCGTCCCAGCTCACGATCACGACTGGTTCCCCCACCGCCTCAGTCAACTACTACGACTTTGAACCTTATTTTCAGGACGACTGGCGTGTGCGCCCCAACATCACCATCAGCGCCGGACTCCGCTTCGAAACGCAGAACGCAATTCACGATCACGGCGACTGGGCTCCGCGCTTTGGATTCGCCTGGGGTGTGGGCGGCAGGAATAGCGCGCCGAAAGTCGTGATCCGCGGCGGCTCCGGCGTCTTCTATGACCGCTTTCAGGTTTCCAATCTTCTGCAGGCCGACCGCCTCAACATCAATGGCGACACGCAAACCGCGTACGTCGTCACCAATCCAACCTGTTTTCCCGGACTCGATCAGCCACTCACGGCGCCTGTCTCGACTTGCGGAACGCCGCAGGAAGTCGCCTCCACGAAATACCAGATCAATCCCACATTGCATGCACCCTACACGATCCAGAGTGCCGTCAGCGTCGAGCGCCAGGTCACGAAATCCGCCACTCTCTCGGTTACGTATTTGAACTCGCGCGGCTTCGATCAGTTCGTTACCATCAACGCCGACGCTCCCTTTCCCGGGACGCCCTGCTATCCGTGCTCCAGTTCCTCCAACCTCTACACCTACGTCTCGGAAGGCAACTTCAAGCAGAACCAGCTCATCTTGAACACGAACGTCCGCATCGGCTCCAAGATGCAGCTGTTCGGGTACTACACTTTGAACTATGCGAAGAGCGATACCGCCGGCGTGTCGACCTTCCCGTCAAACTCCTACGACATCAGCGACGACTACGGTCGCGGTGCGTTCGACATCCGGCACCGGCTTTTCTTTGGCGGCAGCATCGCTTTGCCGTATCTGTTTCGGCTGAGTCCTTTCATGGTCGTCAGTTCGGGCGCTCCCTTCAACATCGCAACGCCATTCGATCTCAACGGCGATTCCCAACTCAACGATCGGCCCGGCGTCGTCTCTAACGCCACGTGCCCATTGCCCACGACCGGCAGCATCGTCCCGACAGGACCGAACAACAGCGTCTATTGCACTCCCTACGGAACCTTCGATGCGCGGCCCGACCTGGCCGCCACGCCAGAGCCGATTCTGCCCATCAACTACGGCACCGGTCCCAACCACTTCGTCATGAACCTGCGCCTCACCAAGACTTTCGGTATCGGAGCGAAGATGAAGGCGAACGCCGCCGGGCCCGGAGGCGGCGGCGGTGGCGGCGGGCATCACCACGGCGGCCCTCTGTTCGGTGGCGGAGGTCCAATGATGATGTCGACCAATTCGGACCGGCGCTACAATCTCACGCTCGGTGTGAGCCTGCGCAACGCTTTCAACAATGTGAACGTAGCCAATCCGGGCGGCGAACTCGGCTCTCGCTTCTTTGGCGTGTCCAACGCGTTGCAGGGAGGTCCCTTCTCCCCCGGTTCGGCGGCGAATCGCCGCCTCGATCTGCAAGCTACGTTTAGCTTCTGATTCCGGGGAAGTCCTGGTAGTGGCTCACTTTGACTTTCTCGATACACCTTTCAGCCGGCGTCATCCCGAAGGCCCGCGTTTTCACCAGCAGGCCGAGGGATCTCGCACGCCGCACTGACCTTGTGTGCAAACTGACCCATTACCGAAGTCCTCGCGCCGTATCGTGAATCTGCATCCTCGGGTTATCCTGAAGAGTGCAGCCTGTACGCTGCGCAATTCTGCAGGGTAAGGCTCGGGTCAGATTGGCATTTCTTCCCACCAGCAGGCGGAAGTTTATCCGCCTTACGGCGGCCGCCGGCGTTGCCGCGCTCGCTGCCGATTCCACCCTGCTCGAACCCAATTTCCCGCGGCTCGTGCGCCAGGAAATCTCCCTCCGCCGTTGGCCTGCCCGGCTGGATGGCTTCACCATCGCCCTGCTCAGTGACTTTCACTACGACCCTTATTTCTCGATTCATCCTCTCAAAGCTGCCATCCCCATGGTCAACCGTCTGCGCCCCGACCTGATCGTCCTGACCGGCGACTTCGTCACATTTCCAGTCTTGGGCAACAACCCCGCTGCCGCCGCTGATGCCGCCGTCCCTTGTGCGCGATTGCTCCGCCAGATGGAAGCGCCGCTGGGGCTGTGGGCCATCATGGGGAATCACGACTTCTTTACCGATCCCGTTCGTGTTGGGACTGCTCTTCGTGCACAAGGAATTCAAGTGCTCGCCAACGACTCGGTCGCAATCGAAAGCAACGGCGCCCGCTTCTGGCTGGCGGGCGTCAACGATGTCCTGAGCGACACCGCTGACCTCGACGCCACCCTCCGCGATGTTCAGGGCGATGAAGCCACGGTTCTCCTCGCCCACGAACCGGATTACGCCGACGAGGTTGCGCGTTCTGCCAATGTTCATCCCGTCGATCTTCAACTCTCGGGACACACTCATGGAGGCCAGTTGCGCGTTCCGTTCCTGCCTCCTCTTTATCTTCCGGATCTTGGAAAAAAATATGTAGCCGGATTATTCAAGATCGGCCCGCTCACGCTCTACACCAATGCCGGACTCGGCACCGTAGGAGTTCCCGCCCGCTTCGATTGTCCTCCGGAAGTGACGTTGCTAACCATGCGCCGCACCGCACGCTAGCGCTCACGATTCGGCGATTTACCCTGTGCTCCTCTGTGTCCCCTGTGGTAAAAGCTTTGGCTTTTGACCTCTGACACCACCTCCACGAATGCTTCGGTCGAAAATGGCCACTTTCCATGTGCAATCCCTTTCACAAGGGAACCGTCAATACATTGATCTGTCGTGCGTAAGTCATTGTCTGGCAAGGATATCCCGGCTTCTCCATGTGGTCCCGAATTTGCCAATAGAAGTATGAGGGTGTGCAAGAAATCATGCTTCGTTCCATCCGGCCAACCGTCTTTCTATTCCTCATAATTCCCGCGGCACTGCTTGCCGCAAATTCCGATTCGCATCCGCGCTCGGCGACGCTCGACCAACGCGAGCGCCAAGTCGAGAAATCGCTGACCCGCGCCTCGCAATTTGTCGACGTGCAGCACGTCAGTTCCCGCCCGTCTTGCGAAGAAGTTCAACCGCCGCAGGAACTGACCACGCCTGACCCGCTGGTTCAGTTGCCCGGCAGGAAGGTGAAAGTCAGCTTCATCATCGGAACCGACGGCCGCGTCCATAGCCCGCTGATCCTGCAAAGCGCAGGGCTCACGGGAGATCGCCGTGTCCTTCAGACGGTGCGCACCTGGAGATATCGTCCCGCGACCTGCAACGGCGTTCCCACCGAAACCGAGGGCAAAATCGAGTTTTCCAGCCGCTAACACGAGCCGCTGCTAGAATGACGCGAGAAGCGGGCGATTCGCCGCCCGTTTTCGTGGATTGATTTCCGTGGATAGATTTCGTGGATAAAGACAAGAAGCATTCCCGACCATCCGGTTCGTCCGCTGAGCCACAGCTGCCGAGCACTCCCGAGATGGAGGAACTCTACCGCCGGCTCCAGCTGGAAATGCGCCGCAAGCCGAACGCTGACGCCATTTCCGCGGCGCTCGAGACCGCACAGCGCCTCGCCGCTGAAACCGATGCAGAGGACGCCGCAACTGATCTCGCGGACGATCTCACCACCGATTCCGGCGCCGTCGTCTGCAGTGTTTGCGGATACCACAATCGCGGCGCCAACAAGTTCTGTGGCATGTGCGGCCTCGCGGTTCCTGCGCTGAATACATCGAAGAGTGCGCTACCGTCTCAAGCGGAGCCTCATCCGCTGCGCCCCGCCGACCTTGCTCCCATTCCGTTTGATCCTGACCCTGAACCGCGGCCTACGGCGAATCGAAACGGGTCGTTCGAGACTCATCACTATCATCATCACTATCACCACCATTATTTTCCGGGCGGGCAGGAAGGCATGAGCCAGGCATCGATTCCGCGCTCCAATATCGAGTCCCCGCGTGAGACGGAAAAAATGCGTCCCAATGCCGCTCTGCGTGGTGACATGAGTCGCTCGGAAGCGGCCGTGCGTCGCCTCACCCAGGAGTGGGTTCTGGCCTGCAACACCAAACATCTCGACGACCTGCTCGATCTCTACGTCGCCGACGCGCTCGTGCTCCGATCGAATTATCCGCCAGTGCGGGGCGCGGCCGCCGTGCGCGAATTCTTTTTCGGCGCGCTCGACGCCGGACTTGGCGAAGTCGAGTTCGACCCGCTCCGCGTGGAAGTCATCGGAGACATGGCGTACGAAGCGGGACGATGCAAAGCGCTGGTTCCGGGCGCGACCGGCAAGCGCCGCGAGGAACGCGGCAAGTATCTTTGGGTCTGCGCGCGCCAGAGCAACGGCGAATGGAAAGTCGCAGGCGATTGCTGGTCCAGCGATCTGACTTTCAGTGCGATGGAATCGGACATCCCCGCCAGCGCCGGCGTAAAAACCACCCAGCCCCGCAAGTGAATCCGTTCCAGAAAATCTCTACTAACAAGATGTTCCAGATTGTGGTCTTCAGATGGTCAGGACCGGGACGACCTTTCTGCCGAATTGGAAAAACAGCTGCAGGATGTTTGACAGCCGCTACGCCGTTGGTCTGGCCTAGCGTGCACCGAGCGACAAGCTGATCCGCGAGCATTCCGTCGGCTGAGAAAATCATGGAGAAGATCGACAATCGCAATGAGAGAAGGATTTTATGAAACATTGCCTGCTATTGTTTCTGATCTGCACAGCTCACGCCCAGCAAGTAGCGAGAGGCAGTCTAGTTGTGTTCAGTGCCTCTGCACATGGCGACTACGTGGTTGTCGGTGCCGATAGTCGGACGGTGGATTTAAATGAGAACTACCTCAACGATTCCGCTTGCAAACTGATAGCGCTCGGTAGAGACACGATCTTTTTTGATACCGGAATCTCACAATTCAGACTTCCTCGTAGCAAGAAAACGTGGAGTGGTTTTGCATCGGCAGGCCGCATTTACAGCACCCTGAAAATACGCAGTGGAAGCGATCTCACGGAGGCTTGGGCAAAAGAAGCATCAATGATGTTTTCTTCTTTCTCGCCATCTATGCTGAAAACCATGGCGTACGGGCCACATGGAACTCTTTCCTCTGCTGGCTTTATTGCTTTTTCGGACCAAGGTGTTCTTTCTACTTTTGTGACAGAAATTTATCTTAACGATATGCACAAAGTACAATACGATCCCATGGCTCAGGCCCATCAGGGACAACTTGGATACTCTGGTGTTGGCATTGAATCCGCTCAAGAGTTTTTCGCAAGGAAGACCTTTCGGGCCACGACTGCTTACGGACCAAATCTGAAGCGGCATCAGGATGCGATGACAGACGCGGGCCTGATTAAAAAGGCAATTGAGTTTGTAGAAAGCAACGGTAGCGAACGCGATAAGCGCTATATTGGTGGCCCGACTGACATTGCGATAATTCGCAACAATCACACGATAGAGTGGATGAATCGAAAACCTGCATGTGGCATTGAGGACTATTCAAAGCTAGAGGACAAAACGCATCAGCATCCTTCTAAACGTCTAAAATAGTTTTTCCATGTGCGGACGGTACCGATTTCGCGTGGGAAGCAAATCATCGAAGAACACTTTGACAGTGTGTCTGGTCACGTTCTAACAGCTGCCAACCAAGGCGTCATCCTGAGAGCCCGCGTTTTCTCGAGCGGGCCGAAGGATCTCGCGCGCAATCGAACTGCTCTGAGAGTGGGAACTGTCCAAGCCTACTTTTGTGGTCTTGACGGCGCGCGATCATCCCCTGATGATTGACTTGAACGCTCCGAGAACGTCGTGGGGGACAAAAGAAAGAAGTCTTTCAGAATGAATATTTTGCAGGATAAAACCTAAAGCGGCCAACTGATTCCAAAGAACTTACGCGACGCGACAACGGATAACTCCTTTAGAGCCAATATTTTACCCGTAACATATTGACATCATTAGATTTGTTTTCGATTTTCCCCTAACTCCAACATTCCAATAGACCGGGGGGGAGGGGGGATACCCTAGCCTCGAGCGAAAATTCTCCCAAACCGGGAATCCTGAGCGCTCCTCTCCCCGTCCTTTCATCTACACTCGGAAGAACTCTCTCAGCCGGAGGAAATCCTTGTCCGACATTCGCGCCATTTTCTGGGACGTTGGTGGAGTCCTGCTCACCAACGCATGGGACCGCACCGAACGCGCCAAAGCGTTTGAACGTTTTCACCTGGACGAACAAGAATTCCACGACCGCCATGAAATGGTCGTCTCGTCGTTCGAGCGTGGAAAGATCACCCTCGACGAATACCTCGATCGCACCGTCTTCTATCGCGCGCGTCCCTTCACGCGAGAGGAGTTCTGCCAGTTTATGTACTCGCTCTCGCAGCCGTTTCCTGACGTCCTGCAGTTCGCTCAGGCGCTGACAGATTCCGGCAAGTACTTCATGGGGACGATCAACAACGAATCGCGCGAGCTCAACTACTACCGCATAGAAAAATTCGGACTGCGCAAGATCTTTCGCCTCTTCATCAGTTCGTGCTTCGTCGGCTTCCGCAAGCCGGAAAAAGACATCTACCGCCTCGCTCTCGAAACCACGCAGATTCCCGCCGAAGCCTGCTGCTTCATCGACGACCGCGCCCTCAACCTCGAATGCGCCGTCAAACTCGGAATGCACACCATCGAAATGCAAACCATCGATCAACTGCGCGCAGATCTGGCGAAATTGAAAGTCAGCCCGTAAGTCGATTCCCTCTGTGAACCTCTGTGTCCCCAGTGGTGAGACGTTTCTTCCCACATTCGCGGGACTATAATTGCCGCACACATGGCCCTAACCCCTGGCACAAAGCTGGGTCAGTACGAAATCCTTGCGCCACTTGGAGCTGGCAGCATGGGCGAAGTGTATCGCGCTCACGACTCCCGGCTCAGTCGTGATGTTGCGATCAAAGTGCTGCCGGAGTTGGTCTCGCTTGATCCGGAGCGCCTGCTTCGCTTCGAGACGGAAGCGCGTGCAGCCGCCGCGCTCAGTCATCCCAACATTCTTGCGGTTTACCAGATGGGATCGTATTCAGGCGTTCCGTATCTCGTGTCGGAGTTGCTGGAAGGGAAGACGCTGACCGAGACGATGCGCCGCGGACCGCTGCCGTTTCGCAAGGCCATCGACTTCGGAGTGCAGATCGCCCACGGTCTCGCCGCGGCGCACGAAAAGGGAATCGTTCACCGCGACCTGAAACCCGACAATCTTTTCGTCACGAAAGATGGGCGAGTCAAGATCCTCGACTTCGGCTTGGCGAAAGTCATTCAACCGAAAGATTCGATCACGAATCAAGCGCCAACGCTCACAGCGCCCGGTGTCGCGATGGGCACCATTGGATACATGGCTCCCGAGCAAGTACGCGGCCTCGCGACCGATCATCGCGCTGACATCTTTGCGCTCGGCGCGATTCTCTACGAGATGGTGATGGGCAAAGGAACATTTCAGCGCCCGACGTCAGCCGATACGATCAGCGCGATTCTGAACGAAGAGCCTCCGCCGATTTCTCAGATCGCCTCAGACACGCCTGTCGCTCTCGAGAGAGTGGTTCGCCGATGTCTGGAGAAAAATGCAGAGCAGCGCTTTCAGTCGGCATCCGATCTGGCGTTTGCGCTGGAAGCGTTGCTCGACCCGACTCTGACATCGGCGAGCGGCGCTCATCCGATTGTGAAAGACGAGCCCGCACGCCCGAGACTTGCGAGTTCGACCGTTGCGCTGGTTCTGGTGATCGTCGCGGCAATTCTTGGACTGATTTATTTTCTGGTGCAGCCCTCTCCTGCGCCGAAGGTCGCGAATTACGTCCAACTCACCCATGATGGACAGCCGAAGTCGCTCATCGGCACCGATGGCTCAAGGCTCTACCTGGGATTGGGAGTCGGAAACGCCGGAAGTTTCGCATCGCATGCCGTCGCGGAGATGTCGGTCGGCGGTGGAGAGCCGCAGCAGATTTCCGTGATGCCATCTCCCGACATGATTCCGCTCGATCTCTCGCAGGATGGATCGCAACTCCTCGTCGTCGACGGGCAAGGCGCGCCGCCGAAGGGTCCGCTGTGGAGTCTGCCGATTCTCGGCGGTTCGCCGCGCCGCCTCGGAGACATGACGGCAGAAACCGCTGCATGGTCTCCCGATGGAAAGATGCTGGCTTATACGAACCTCAGCGATTTATTTCTGGCAAAGGCCGACGGCACGGAATCGCACAAGTTGCTGAGCGTGCGCGGCGACATAAAGAATGTTACGTGGTCGCCCGACAGCACGCACTTGCGCTTCGATTCTTCGGAGACTGCGGGGACGATCGGGCAACAGATCGAGTGGGACGTGTCAGCCGATGGAACCGGACTGCACCGCTTGCTCGAAGGCTGGCACAATCCGCCGAATGAATGCTGCGGCAAGTGGACCGCTGACGGAAATTATTTTGTGTTTCAGTCGAATGGCCAGATCTGGACGCTTCCACGGCGCGGCAGTTTTCTGCATTCGGATCCGAAGCCAATTCAGTTGTCCGCGAGTCCGTTGTCGCTGTCTTCTGCGCTGCCGAGTAAAGATGGCAGGAAACTGTTTTTGATCGGTCAAATGTATCGCGGCCAGATGATGCGATACGACGGGAAATCGAGCCAGTTTGCGCCGTTTCTCGGCGGCATTTCGGCGGAGTACGTAGCGTTCTCGAAAGACGGCCAATGGGTCACATACGTTGCGTATCGCGAGGGCACCCTCTGGCGCAGCAAGATTGATGGAAGCGAGCGGCTGCAGTTGACGTATCCGCCGATGTATCCGGTGCTGCCGCGCTGGTCGCCCGATGGCAAGAAGATCATCTTCTTCGAGTTTGCGCTGAGTGCGGACAAGCCCGCCAGAATGTATGAGATTTCGTCGGAGGGCGGAACACCGCAGCCGCTGTTGCCGAACGACAGCAGCCAGCAACTCGATCCGAACTGGTCTCCAGATGGAAGCAAGATTATTTTCTCGGGAGAGTCCAATAATCCAGCGTCGGCGATTCATATTCTGGATCTGGCGAGCCGAACTGTCTCAGACTTGCCGGGCTCGCAGGGACTCTACTCGCCGCGCTGGTCGCCCGACGGACGTTATGTTTCCGCGTTCTCGCCCGACTCGAAGACTCTCATGCTGTTTGATTTCGAGACGAAGGAGTGGAGTCCGATGGCCAGCGGTTCGTTGGCCTGGCTGAACTGGTCGCACGATGGAAAATACGTTTACCTTCTCGACAACAAGGGCAAAGATGCCGTGGTGAGGATTCGCGTGAGCGACCACAAGATCGAACAGGTCGCCGATCTCAAGGATTTTGTGTCTGCCGGAAAATATGGTGGCGCGCTCGCTCTGGCGCCGGATGATTCGCCGCTTTTGTTGCGCGATGCGGGAACGCAGGATGTGTATTCGGTGGATTGGCAGGCGCCGTGATGCGGCGCATGCAAAAGAGCGTTAACCAAGAAGGACACGAAGTATCACGAAGGTCTTGATTAGTCTGCGTCCACAACTCCTCAGCGTTTGTAGATGGTCGTCTCTGGATGATAATTGCGCCAGTCGAACCAGTAGTCTTTCAGCGCCGGCACGCGATCGAGGCATTTGCCGAGGGATGGTCCTGAGATCGCGCAGCCTTGAAAGTTCCATTCGCTAGCGGTTGTCGTATCGATGAGGATCCAGGGTTTTGGTGGCGGAGCGGGCTCGGCTTTAACGGACGCGTCAGCTTTGGCATCGGGTGCTTTCGTGTCGTCTTTTTTTGATTCGGATTTTGTTTCGGTCTTGCCTTCTGTCTTGGCTTCGGCTTTGGGTTCGGGCGAAGGCGTTGCGGGCTTTGATTCGGTCGCCGCGATTGCGGCTGCTGGCGGATCGTCTTCGGTCTCAGCTTTCAGGAAGAATTCCGTATCATTGCCATCGATGCGGCTGACGAAAACGCGGAACGACTTTCCATCAGGACCGATCGCTACCAGCAGCGGAGTGCCATTCACGCGGTCGACCACCGGAGATTGCTTCACGAGAGTGTCCCAGGGATAAGCGCGCGCTGGTCCAGGCATCTCAAGCCCGACAACCACGTCACGAGACTTCAGCGGTGTGCCGGGAAAGCTGATCGGGACTGGATACTTGGCAACTTCCGGCTCCCACTTGGGATCGTATTCCTTGATGTACTTCGGCACCTGCGCCAAAACTTTGCCGTCGGGGAATTCCGACTTCCACTCGCCGAAGGTCAGTTCATCGCTCAGCACGAGTTGCAGTGACGCGCCCTTTAGCGGTCCATAGAGAGCTTTGCCGGTGATCTGCTGCCACCACGTACCGGTCTCCTTGTCGCGCATGATGAAGTTCTGGTTGTTGATGCCGGCAAGATAAAAATGCAAAGCCCTGCCATTCACCGTGCGTGTCCACACCAGACCGGTGTGACAGAGCGTTCAATACGTGGCCACAACGGGAACTCCGTCGACGACGTCGTTGACCATGTGGTGATAGGCCATTTCGCTGATTGGATAGGCGCGCGCGTCGTCGCCGAGGCGCACGGCGAGAATCATTTCGGCGGGATCGAGCTTGGTGGCCGAGATGGACGCGAACTGTACGTTTTCGACTGGATGGAACATCCACTCGAAATAGTTCAGGCGAGCCATCACGGTGGAGAACACCACCAGCACCATGACGACGGCCAACCCGATCCTGCGCCAGAGATTGGAAGTTCTCCAGAGCGCGATTGCGAACGGCAGGGAAATCACGGCCGCGATAAGCGTAGCCCACGGAGCACGCTGGTGAAGGGCCATGGCCAGCGTTAGGCCTCGGGCGGTTTGGTGCGTGAACGGGCGGATGATGAAGGCCGGGATGAAGAAGAGTGCGATGCATGCCAGGGCAAACGCCAGGAAGAGAAACCATCGCACGCGGTTTGAAGAAGAGGGCGAAGACATGAAAATGGTGTGATCCCTTCTGATGATGCCGACGACGTGCGGAGGATTGTATAGAATTCGGCGCGATGGGGAGATAGTTATTAAATACTAGCGGCGCCGAAACGGAGGCGAGACGCCTCCTCGACAGCCGGCGAGTCGCCGGTGCTACGTTTGCTTATACCTAGGCGCAAAATGAAAAACCCCGGGTCCGCTCTTGCGGAACCGGGGTCGTTTGTTATGGAACCTACGTCCGCTTACCGCGGAGTGAAGTTCTGGTGATAGCTGAGGTTGACGACGTCCTGGAACTCTGGCGTTGCCGGAGGCAAGTTGGCCGGATTCAGGAAGAGCACATCGAAGAAGTAGTTACGAGTCGGCGCACCGTATACCGTCGTGCAGCACTTGAAGACGCCGGTGTTGTACTCCGAGTAGTACATGCTCACCAGCGATCCGTCATAATGCATCGCGATGTTGCCCATACTCTCCAGATAGCGGAGGAAGTTGTGTAGACCTCCGTCGGTTCCGAAATCCTGGGCAACGCTGGTCCAGGTAGGTATCGGGAACGGGATGTTCTTGCCCCCAGAGATTGCGGTCCGATAGTACGCATCAAGGGTCGGAGCGCGGTTGCCAAGAGTGGTTGGAGAAGTCATGCTGTTCAGATCGCTCCATTGATCAGACAGAAGAGTGACCGAATCCGCAATGATGGAAGCTGCCGAATGGGGTGTCTGAGTCGGCGTTGCGGCAGTTGCGGTGGCCCAGAACGGATCTGTTGAATTGGTGTTGTAATCTCCCTGAACGTAGACCGGGTTCTCGGAGGCGATAGTGAACCCGCCGCAGCCCGTCGGGTTGGCGGCATTTTGTGTGCATCCGCTGGCTGCGGGCATGACGGGCAAGTAGCTCTGCAGTCCGGCACTCATGCCGGCGTCAACAAGCTTCAATACGTGGCGAGCGCCACTGACGGCATTAGCCAGGCCCTCCTGATCGGTGGCGCCCGTCAGCAGCGTGGCGGCGGTTGGAGCAGGGATCGGAGGGGACGAGGACGAGGTCGCGGTGCCGGTATTGTAGGCGGCGCAGTCAATGGAATTCGACGCACCTGCGTTGGCCACGCTAATTCGCTTGTAAGGATTCAGGGGAGACGTATTCGTGTTGATGCCGAAGCCGTATCCGATGTTCTTCTCACCCCAGTTGTCGAGGAATCCGTTCTGATCCACGTCCTCGGGAGAGTAACCATAATAGGTCGCGGGTTCCAGAACTCCATCTGTGTTGTGTGGATAAGTGAGAGGCTGGCTCCGGTTCACCACGTCTTCGATGCCAGACTCTCCGTTAATCACGCCGGCGGCAGTCTGACCACCGTTCGATACGTGCGTGGAGGGCAGCATGCCCCGGTGATCGGAGTAATAAAGAACGTAGCCGTTGTAGTTGGTGTAGTTCACGCTGGCACCAGTTGTTCCGCCACCCATGGTCCCATTCAGCCAGCGAGCCAAGTTGCCCACATCGAGCTCGACGGCGTTCATGATGCCGTTGACCGAGCAGGTCGAATAGGTTTTGTTGCCGTTCCAAGTATTCCCGGTGGCACCGGCCGCCGGAGTCAGGTCGCGCATTTCGCCTTCGCGAGTGTCATAGAAGTTGATGGGGTACCAATTACCCGAACCCGCGAGGTTGCCAGCGGTGGCGGTGAGCGTGGGACGAAGTTGCTGGAGAATCAGGATAGCGTTGTGGTTGGGAGCGTTGGAGTTGGGTGTTATTGGCGGCAAGTTGAAAAGCTGGCCAAAGCCCAATCCCAGCCATTCGTTGGTAACGCCCACCCATGCCCCAGCATTGTTGAGATATTCGACTCGGATCCACGGACCCGTCATGGCGGAAGGAGTGGAGGGATTCGTCGTCAACTCACCGATCAGCGGCCAAGAGGCCCATGTGGTTACGCCCGAGTCCGTATATGGTTTCACCCATCCGTTAGCACCGGCGGTTGCGAATCCGAAAGCTTCAGTGCCGACTCCTGTGGGTACAGCGATCGTGGCGTTGGCTGAAGTGGTGAGGTTGGGGAACTGAACGTCGTTGGCGTCCAGTTGTCCGACTCCGCGCTCCGGGTGCAAATCGGCGAGAGTGTCGGCGATGAGAATGCGGATCTGCGCCTTGTTGTAGAGGCGCGCGCTGCCCAAAGCACTCGTAGGAGCCTCGGTCTGCGGCTTACGAATAATCGCGATGGGATCGGTGCAAGGCGGTGGGTTGCTGGTGCAGCTGTTTTGCACGAAGGGCAACTCCATGTTCGTTGCGCCCGTCAATGAGTTGGTGACGAAGCCGTTCAGAGTGCCGGACGAAAGGCTCGGGAAGTTCGCATTCGCCGCGCCGCCGATGCTGGGATAACCGCCGCTCCAACTTGCGTCGCCGGGGACCGAGCCCGCGCCGGGAAGTGCAACGCAGTTGGTTCCAGTGGGAGGGAACGTATTCAGAGGGCAGCCCGACGTAGCTTTGGGAACGTAGACCGTCCCGCCGTATCCGGAAGTAGTCGAGTGGCCGTTTTCCAGCTGATCCATGACGATTTGCTGGTAGGCCGAGATCTTGTCGTTGAAGACCAGGTCGCCGCCAGCGGCGAGGAACAGATTCTGGTTGGTATGCACGCGGCCGCCGAAGCTGAAATTGGGTCCGGCGAAGTAGCTGCAGTCATATCCGCAGAAGACGCCGAACTGAAACACGGGGATCAAGGCCACTTCCACGTTGCGGGTGATGTTCGCCGTTGCGCCTGCCGGACGCGTGGCGGTGACCTGCAGCGTCATGGGAATGATTTCGGCGTAGAGTCCCTGGTTGGTGCCGGAGCTGACGGTGTTATAGCTGCTCTGGGGCGTGATCCCGTCCGCCATCAGGGGAACGGAAATGATCTCGCTATAGGTCATGTTGGGGACCATCGCCGAGGTGGGTGGGTTGGAAATCAGGCTCTGAATCTGGGGGTTCTTGGGCACCTGGTACTGCTGGTACAGAGCTGCGAGGTCGGCCGTGAGTTTCTCCATGCCGGACTCAGCACCATAGAAGGCCAGATTGGCCTCCAGGTCATTGCCGCCCATTTTGGATTCGTTGGTGACCATGAAGAGAAGGCCAGCCGCCACGCCCGACAGCAGCACCAGAATAAGAAGGGCCGCGATCAGCGTGAATCCTTGTGAGTTCTTTTTTCCCTGTGCCATAGAAGTTAGTCTCCTGCCCCCAAAAAAGCCCCTACTTGTAAGAGTTACGGAATGCCATGTTTCGCGCGCTGACGGAAGTCGCCAGATACATGTTCTGCGATTTATTTCCCTGGGTGATGATGCTCTGCCCCATGACAGCGATGTTGATCTTCTGAATCAGGTTCGGCGATTCGCCCACGCCAAGGGGGTTGGCCTGGTTGGCGTCGAGCGCATTGGTCGTCGAGTTATACGTGTCGAAAGCGAACTGCAAATTGATGATGTCATCCGCCACCGGCACCGGAGTGAGTCCGTTGACCTGGCGCATGAGGCGCGGGGTCTGTCCGGCGCCGGGCACGGTCAGGTAGTAAGTGACGGCATAAAGACGGTATGCGGTTCCTTGCGTGGTCTGAGGAACGGTCACCGGGACCGGGAAAGCGTAGCCTGAGCCACCGCTAGCGGCATAGACGTTGTTGGTGTGGGTCCCGCCGCTCCAATTGATGTTGAGCGGGTCGGTGTTGGCGAAACTGATGGAGGTCGCGGTGACGTTAGTTGCCTCTCCGACGGCGGTTACGCCATTGATGCCATTAATAAGAATCAGATCGCCGGTCTGGATGCCACCGGCTGCATTCGGCGCTGGCGGCGGAGTAGCGGCGTAGGTGCTATTCACCGTCAGGTTAATCAGAGTGCCAGTGGGCGCTGCCGGGAAAGTGACGTTGTATTCCCAGAGCGGAAAGTTGTAGTCGCAATAGATGACGGTAATGCTGTCATTCACCGCGGGTGCAGGAGCGGCGGGAATGGCGGCACCGGCTTCGACTCCGTTGGAGAATCCAGGAATGATCCCGTACATGTAGTTGGTGGTGGGGTAGGTGTGGTTCACGACGTGGCAAGTACCACCCTGGTCACAGCCGAACTTGGCGGTGGTGGCGCCTCCAGCGAGAGGCAACTGGATGCCGCCTGAGGGCAATCCGGCGCCGGCCATGCTGATGTCTTTCACCATGAGATCAATGGCAGCGCGCATGTTCTGCTGCGTCTCGGCGCGCTGGGTGACGAGCATGGTGGAGTTCATGCCAGTCTTGAACAGGCTGGCCATGGCCGCCATCACGATAAGGCCGAGGGCCATGGAAACCATGAGTTCCAACAGGGTGAAGCCGCGGTCCGATTTTTGTTTTTGCATCTTCATGTTTTCCATCACAATGTTTTCCGTCGCGACCCTTAGTTGAAATTCGAAATCAGCGCGTTCACTGTGTACGAGCGAGGAACCGTAGATCCGCCCGTGGTGTAACTGACGGTCACCGTGATCTGCTTAAGGTTCGGATTCGTGGTGACGCCGTCGGCGTCGAGCACTTTGCCAATTTGAATCTGCCGGGTGAAGTTGGCGAGGCTCATGGCCTTGTCGTCCGCGGTGCCCAGGATGCCGTCCGGACCGGGCAGGACAAGGCATTCGGGGCCGGTCGGGCAGGCTCCATTGGCGGGGAAAGAAACGTCGTCGGCGGTGTTGACGAGTCCATCAGGGCCGGGCGCGAGAAGCTGCGTGGCGCCGGTGGTGAAGATTCCGCCGCTGCTGATATTCGCGATCTGGTCGAAGGTAATCTGCTGCGCGTTGCGGGCGGTGTAGATGCTCTCCATCGCCTCAAGCGTTTTCTGGCGGGCGATGAGATTCTCCTGCGCGTTGTTGGTTGCTCCGACGGCGGTGGCAAACGCGGCGAGCAGGGTGAGAATGCCGATGCTCATGATCGCAATTGCGATCATGGTCTCGATGATGGTGAAACCTTGCTCCTTCGAGGAACGTCGCGCCGATGAATGAGCTTTGTGTTGCATCATTGTTGCACCCACGTATTCACTCCACCTTGTTTGTAAAGACGCCAACCGCGAACTCGGCCAGTTGTGCCCCAGATGTTGATGGCACGCGAGCTGTAGAGATCGCTGGGACGGGTAAGGTAAACGACTCCGTTGTTGTAGTTGCCCGGGTTGCCGGCATCGTCTTGAGCGGAACCGTCGGGATAGAAAATGACGCACGGGTTGCCGGCCTCGACGATTGTGCACGCGTTAAACACGACGGGCGTTGCGCCGGTCCCGAAACTGGCGCCATCGGGTCCGGGGTTGGGAAAACCAGCCTGCACCGCGAATTGGATGTCGGGCGGCAGCGTGTAAGTCGCGACCTGGACCGGGGCCGGGTCCGGGCCCGGGAGCGGGACATGTTGCCAGTACTGCACGGTGATCGTGCCAGGTGCAGTGAAGGTAAGAATGTAGCGCTTGTTCTGAATGATGGCCTGGTTCCGGTAGTTGCGGATCACCGAGAGCGTGGTGTCGTAGGCAGCATCCAGATGGTTCTCTTTGAACAGAGGCATCAGAGCCATGAAGGTGATGCCCGCCATGGTGAAGCCGATGGCGATCACGATCAGCAATTCCAGCAACGAGAAGCCGCGATTTTGTCTCGATGTCATAAATCTCTTTCGAGGAGGAGGGACGACTATGCCGAACACGCTATTAACTCCGCTACGTTGCGAACATGCCAGTTGAAGCATGGGGAAGACCGCTTCGCATCCCCGCCGACAGACAACAGAGCGGGCGCGCGATCCTTCATCGCGTCATGGTCCATCCTAGGAACGTGTTGAGATGGCGTCAAAGCACGATGGTCCAATGACTGGGTGTTGGTCTTCCGGTGTGGGGAGTGGTTACTGATGTCACCGATTGATTGCAAGTCGGTTAAGGGCAGGGAAGGTTTGTGAGACCGAGTTAACCATGACCCTGGTAACTTGTCGGGCGAACTGGAGGAACCTAGGATGGGGTCCAGGTATGACTCTATCTGCTCTGCTAGTGTGCGTTGACGAGGCGGCAGCCGAGGTATTGCGGCGAGTTCTGGAAGAACTCAGCATCGCGGTCGAGCCCTGTCCTGACTTTGCTCGCGCCGGCATTCGGCTGGCGCAGGAGCGGTTCGATGTGGTGATTGTCGACGGGGCGTCGAATGCCGAAGTGATTGCCTTGTTGCGCGAAACGCGCACTTCGCGATTGAACGATGCGACGCTCGCCGTGGCCGTGGTGGCCGGCCAGGATTCGATTCGCGAGATGTTTTCTCTCGGCGTCAATTTTGTCCTGTACAAGCCGGTGGCGTACGACCGGGCCTTGAGCAGCATGCGAGCGGCACGGGCGGTGATGCGCAAGGAAAAACGGAAGAATGCGCGCGCCACGGTGCACGCCCATGCAACGATCGACTATGCCAACGTGCAGCAGGAGAAAGCGACGCTGGTCGATCTGGCCCAGGAAGGCATGGCGGTGCAGTTTGGAAAGAAGCTGCCGCCGGTCAATAAGGTTTATTTTCAATTCAAGCTGCCGGGGCAGGCGTCGAGTGTGCGGCTGTCGGGGCAAGTGGTCTGGCAGGATTGGAACGGGCGCGCGGGCGTGCAGTTTGTCGACGTGCCAAAGACCTCACGGAAATTGCTGACGGAATTCCTCAGCGTTAGCCTGCCGGCGGAATCACAGCAGGAGCGGCTGCCTGACGTAACGGTGGAAGTGGAAGAGCCTCTGCAGCTGGCGACCATATCGGTGGCAGAGCAGACCCATGGGGTTGAGCAAGCGAAGCACACCGCACATGAAGTTGCCGTGCAGGAGCACACCGAAGCACCCGCCGAAGTACAAGCAGATCCTGAGAACCGGCGGACGCAGACTCGTTACGCGTGCCGCCTGGGAGCGGAAGTCTACCGTACCGGGACCTCGGTTCCGTATCACTGCTGCCTGACCGATCTGAGCTCGGGCGGATGCTATCTCGAGGTCTCGCTGCCGTTTCCAACGAGCGCGTCGGTCGAGATCGTGGTTCGTACCTACGATATGAAATTGCGTTTGCGCGGGGCCGTGCAAGGGTCGCATCCCGGCTTTGGGATGGGCGTGGCGTTCGAGCTGAAGACTAAGGAAGAACGCGAGAACGTGAAGAAGTTGACCGACTTCGTGGCGACGACGACCAACCCTTCGTAGAGCGAGCGTAGACGGCTTATTTCACGGCTGCTTCTTCCGCTAAAGCCTTCCTGAAATAGTCAAGCGACAATCGCAGCCCGGTTTCCAGATCAATCTTCGGTTCCCATCCCAGTAGCTGGCGCGCCTTGGTGATGTCGGGGCGGCGCTGCTTGGGATCATCCTGCGGAAGCGGCTCGTTGCGAATCTTGCTCTTCGAGCCGGTGACTTTCAATACAAGCTGGGCGCACTCGAGAATCGTGAACTCGTTGGGGTTGCCGATGTTCACGGGAAGATGCTCGTCGGATTTCGACAGGCGAAGGAATCCGTCAATTTCGTCGCTCACATAGCAGAAACTCCGAGTCTGATTGCCGTTGCCGTAAACGGTGAGGTCTTCGCCGCGAAGGGCCTGCTTCATGAAATTCGAAACCACGCGGCCATCGTTCAATTGCAGGCGCGGACCGTAGGTGTTGAAGATGCGCACGATGCGCGTGTCGACATTGTGATAGCGGCGGTAGGCCATGGTCACGGCTTCGGTAAAGCGCTTGGCTTCGTCGTAGACGGATCGCGGTCCGATGGGATTGACGTGGCCCCAGTAGGTTTCCTTCTGGGGATGTTCGAGCGGATCTCCATAGCACTCCGACGTGGAGGAAACGAAATATTTCGCGCCGTACTTGTACGCGACATCGAGGGCGTGAAATGTTCCGAGAGATCCGACCTTCAGTGTGGCAATGCCGTGGATCATGTAGTCCACGGGACTCGCGGGGCTGGCGAGGTGGAAGACGTAGTCGATCTTGCCGACGTCGAAGGGCTCGCAGATGTCTTTTTCGACGAACTCGAAGGCGGGTTCGTTCTTCAGATGTTCGAGATTGGCGCGACGGCCGGTGAGCAGGTTGTCGACGCAGACGACATTCCAGCCTTCGGCAAGAAGAGCGTCGCAGAGATGGGATCCGAGAAAACCGGCGCCGCCTGTGACGAGAGCACGTTGTCGGCTCATGCTTTCTTGCCGTTCCTTAGGACGGCGGCGGGCACGCCATCGGGATGCGATGCGGCGCGGCCCACGCTGTAATAGGTGAATCCCTGGGCGGCCATGACTTCGGGATCGTAGAGATTGCGGCCGTCGATCACGATGGGATATCGGAGTTCATGGCGAAGGCGCTCGAGATCGAGATTAGCGAACTCTTCCCACTCGGTGAGGATCAGCAAGGCATCGGCGCCATGCGCCGCATCGTATGCTGAGTTGGCGAAGGTGATGCTGGACGTCATGGCTTCCTGTGTGCGTTCCATCGCGGCCGGATCATAGGCCTTGATCTTGCTGCCTTCCTGGAGCAACGCCTGCACGAGGAAGAGCGCAGGAGACTCGCGGATGTCGTCGGTGCCTCCCTTAAAGGCGAGGCCGAGGACGCCGAGGTTTTTGCCGCGAAGAGTCCAGAGCGCGCTGCGGACTTTTCGCAGGAAGCGCTGGCGCTGATCTTCGTTGATGTTCATGACTTCGTCGAGCAGACGGAAGTCGTAGCCGCATTCGCGAGCGACGGCACGAAATGCCATGACATCTTTAGGGAAACACGAGCCGCCGTAGCCGATGCCGGGATTGAGAAAACGCGGACCGATGCGCGAGTCGGTGCCGACGCCGTGGACCACCTGATTTACGTTGGCTCCGACGGATTCGCAGACGGAAGCGACCGCGTTGATGAATGAGATCTTCATCGCAAGGAAGGCGTTGGATGCGTGCTTGATCAACTCAGCGCTCTTGGTGCTAGTCACGATGATGGGAGCGGGGATGGACGCGCGATCCGGTTGCGGAATGGCGTCGGGGCGCTCGTAGTAGCTGCCATCGGTCAGAGGCAAGTAGATTTCGCGCAAGACGTCAGCGGCGCGGTCGCTATCGCAGCCAATGACGACGCGATCGGGAAAGAGGAAGTCGGTGACGGCGGTGCCTTCGCGCAAGAACTCAGGATTTGAGGCGACGTCGAACGATTCGGGATCCGTACCGTTGCGCAGGATAATTTTGCGCACCCACTCGCTGGTGTAGACGGGCACGGTGCTCTTTTCGACGATGACTTTGTATCCGTCGATGCCACCGGAAATTTCACGGGCCACGGACTCGACGTAGGACAAGTCGGCCTCTCCGCTTTCGGTTGGGGGCGTGCCCACCGCCACGAATACAGCCGAACTGAGGCGGACGGCTTCCTGCAAGTTGTCGGAAAAAGTGAGGCGCTGGCCGCGATGGCGATTCAGCAACTCGGGCAGAAACTTCTCATGGATTGGAACCTGGCCATTCTTCAGCGACGCCAGTTTTTTTTCGTCGTTGTCGACGAGGATGACATCATGTCCCAGGTCTGCAAAACAAGCCCCTGCCACTAACCCTACATATCCAGAGCCGACGACAGCGATCCGCATGGTGCAAACTCCCCGATGGAAATGTCGTGAATCCGCTTTAGTTTGAGATGCTTCAACGAGGAAGCGCTAGGGGGGATCAGGAAAACGGATTGGGAAAATCCCATTAACGTTCGCCCCAAAATTAGGATGATTTTACCAGCACAAGACTAACATTGGGAGGAGAGAAAAGACCCTACTAGTCTTGTTCCACTGGTACTTTTTTCTTCCGTTTTGGGATGGGAGAGGTCCGGCGCGAAGGGGCCCGAAAGGCTTATTGACAATGCTGAGATTTGGGGGGAAACTCCGCTACAGAAGCAGATTCACGCACTTTGCGCCTCTTCCGCTATGTCGCGCGACCCGATGTCGGAACCGAAACCTTTGACGCCTGAGACGCCCGCTCCGGGCGATACTGATGTGCTTCGAGCGCGGCCCGACGATACCAGTTTTGCAGCCGACTTCGCCGATCTTGCGGCACGCTTCGCTGCGCAGAGCGGCGGGGGCCTATCGCCCGAACTCTCCGCCGAGTTGGCGCTTGAAATCGTGTTGAACGAAGTTGTGGACCAGGCCTGCCTGGCGACGGGCGCAACCGGAGCGGCGATTGTGTTGCCGCGCGGCGGCGAAATGGTTTGCCGCGCCAGCAGCGGTTTGACGGCGCCACAACTTGGCGCGCGACTCGATGCCGCGTCGGGTCTTTCGGGCGAGTGCATCCGAACTCATCAAACGCAACGTTGCGACGATGTTCTGGCTGATCCCCGTGTGGATGTCGAGGCCTCTCAGCGGCTCGGCGTGCGAGCGGTGATGGTGATGCCGCTGCTTCGCGGGCAGGAACTAGTTGGATTGTTTGAGTTGTTTTCGTCGGCGCCCAATGTTTTCGGAGAACGCGATGAACGCACCTTGGAGGCTTTGGCTGCGCGAGTTCTGAACAATATGGAGCGTGCGGCGCAGCCACTCTCGCCTGAGCCGGCAGAGCCGGCAACAGTAAAAACGGATGAAGTTAGCGCGGTCCGCGGTCAGACGGAGTCGGACCGAGGAGAGGTTGCGGAGATTCCGTCGGTTGCGCCGCGTCGTCCGGTCGACTTTGTTACATGGGCTCTTGCGACAGCGGTACTGGCGTGCACGGTGTTTTTGCTGGTGTTGTCGGCTCGGCGTCTGGGATGGGATGCCGCATTCGCGAGCCCGCACTCTTCCTCTCCGGCGGTTGCAGCCGGCGAAACGGGTGTTCGCGCTGCTTCCCCTAGCCTGAGTTCGCCAGCGAACAGGTCAAGCAGGGACGAGAGTGCGAAGGCCGTCGCAGAGCCTGTTTCGGTGAAGGTTGGTGTTGGTATGGCTGTTCCGCCCGGAGGGTTACTGGTTCTCAAGGACGGGAAAGAAGTATTTCGCCTGCCACCCTCAGGCGGGACACGGCTTGCGAGGCGGAATCCGGATGAATCGGCGCCGTCTCTGGGTTCGGGAATGCAGCGCGCGTCTTCGGTGGAACCAGAAAAAATCACGGAGTTTCCTCCCGCTGTGGCAGAGGGCAGCCTGCTTCAACGCGTTGAGCCAGAGTATCCGGAGCAAGCGCGACAACAGAAGATCGAGGGAGCAGTTGTGCTGACGGTTCGGGTGGGTGAGGATGGCGCGGTGCGGGACGTGCAGTTCGTGAGCGGTCCGGCAGAGTTGGCGCAGGCGTCAACGGACGCTGTGAAGCAATGGCGGTTCAAGCCGCACAGCGTAGACGGCCATCCGGCGGAGATGGAGACTAGAGTTACGCTGAACTTCCGATTGCCGCACTGAGGCTATCGCAGCCCGCGAAACATGCGACTCCGCGGGCCGCGATTCTAGATTGCAGTCTTGCGCAGTGTGACCGGAGCAGATGGCGGCGGAGCGCTCGGCGAGACGGCCACTAACTGGGCCTGCCTGCGCGTGTTAGGAACCGGCGCCGAATGCGGAACGGTGCTCCCCAGAGCGTAAAGCACAACTTCTACCCGGCTCGATACTCCCAGCTTGTCGAAGATGCGGAACAGATAGTTTTTCACCGTGTGTTCGGTGAGCTTGAGGCGCTGTGCGACTTCGCGGTTCGTCAATCCCTCGGCAACGCAGCGGACTACGTCAATCTCGCGGGCGGAGAGCAGAGATCCGCCATTGCTCTGGAAATTTGAGAGCGTGGGCTTGGCGAGGGCCTCGAGCACATAGTGCAGTTCTGTGCTGTTCACCCATACCTGGCCCTGGTGCACGCATTGAATGCACTTTGCCAGGAGGCGGAAAGGCTCGGTGCGGCAGAAGACGCCGTGCGCACCGGCGCGAAACGCTTCCACGACGGAAGAACGCTCGGAAGCATCGAGCAGGACAATCACACGCGTAGACGGCGACTGGGCGCGGATTTCGCGCACCCATTCGAAACCTCTCGCATGAGTCTCGCCCAGCTTTGCGCTGACTACCGCGACATGCGGCTTCTCGCGCTTTACGAGGCTGAAAAGAGCGGGGCCGCTCGAGGGAGACTCGATCATGCAAAACTGTGCGTCGCGAGCCAAAGCCTCCACCAGCAACTGCGTGCTCATGGAACTGCCGTCAGCGGCAACAACTCGAAGTCGATCTTGATTCGGTACAGCGGTTAGGTGAGCCATATTTTTTGAATAAACGCCGATCTTAACCCGGGGTCGAGACGAACCGCTCGGGGGGATTAAGAAGCTCCTTCCGGACGACCGAGACACGGAAGCGATGCGTGTTGAACGCCTCCGGCAGACACGAATTCCTCTGAGCGTAGGAGAAATTTGACACAGAGTAAATGGCACTATCGTGTAGGTAGGCCGATCGTGGGCCGCAGGTCACCCAAGACTCTATTTTCGTTGCTATCTTATTGTCAGGGCGAAACTTAGTTAGCATATGGCCCGTGTGAAACCCATTTCTCGCGCGGATCCATCTGGGAGGAGCTACCTTGTTTCATAATTTTACTACCCAGGCGACCGGAATACGATGCTGAATTGCCACCAGACGTACATGTAGTGTCACTCCGTAACTGGCAGTGAACGCGTATGGCCTCCAAGAGGTGACTGTGGGTCATTATTATGTAGGGTAGTGGCGTTCGAGGCTCTCCGAACGTTAAAAGATGATGAATTGCTCATCTCAAGTGTTGAGAATTACATCTATCGTTCGCAACGGGTTACCGTGATTACTTTATACACATGCTTGAGGGGGCTAGGGACTTTCTTCTCTCCACTTTTCGCCTCTTGCAGTAAGTTGCATACGGGGGCTAGAATCGGCCCCAAGATTAAGGGGACTTGGCTCCCTGGCGGTCACTTCGTAGTTGAATTAGTCTCCCCCTGATTAACGTAACTTTGCCCTCGAACCGGCGTCCTTGTCGACGTCGGGGCGCCAGAGGTTTCTCTTCCGGCGGTCACGAAAATGTGACTCAGAGGGCGAAGCTGTATTCGAGGCAGTGGGGACTTCAGCGAAGAAGAGCGACCGAGAGAAGTAAAATCCTCCCACCAGCAGATGTTCCTGTCATCGTTGACCCACAAATCATTTCCTAAACAACAGACCGCGGTAGATGGTGGTCTGAATCTGGAACTGTTCAGCGAATCCGCAATTATTCCATCTGGAGTTTATTTCTGATGAGCACGGGCCCGAAGAAACATTTATTTCTGAAAGCGGTCGTCGCATTTTTTATTTTCTGCATTGCGCTCGAGTTGGGACTGCGCCTGTTCGGCTACGGCCACTACACGATCTATCGTCCGGACGAGCGCCTGTTGTGGGTTCCTGAGCCGGGGCAGAAGCTGACGGTAGTGAACCACCTGCCGATCACGGTCAATAACCAGGGACTGCGATATGCGGTGGATCTGCAGCCCAAGCAGCGAGATCAGTTTCGCATCATCACATTTGGTGATTCGACGGTGCAGGGATGGGGCGTGGACGACCATTCGCACTTCAGCGCGCTGCTGGAAAAGGATCTGAATCACGGGTCGTGCAGCAGAGAGCATTTTCAGGTGGCGTCTGGCGGCGTGAATGCATATCCGAATTCGCTGATTGCCGAGAAGTTGAAGGAAGTGGTGGAAGACGACGCGATGCGTCCAGATGTTGCTGTAGTGTCCTGCAGTGAGAACAGCAATCTGGAGAAGTTGGCTCTTTTGCAAGGCGCGGATCGTGAGAAATTCCTGCGGCGAGTCGAGTGGAAATCGATTGCGCGTCGCAGCGCGATCTACAACTTCTTGATTGAGGATCTGTTGCGCAAAGTGGCCTATTACCAACTGCGCCGCGCCATCATGGAGGGGACGCTGCACGATATGGATGATCTGGATATCAACCAGTTCAACCAGAATCTTGAGCAGAGCCTGGCGATTTGCAAAGCCCATCACGTGCAGTTGATGTTCTTGCTGCTGTCGACTGAAGGCCAGACGACAGCCTCGACGAAATCTCCGTTCTCGAAGGCGATGCTGGCGTTCGCCGAGAAGGAGCATGTTCCAGTTCTCAACATGATTCCGATCATGAGCACGAAGGATCAATCGGCGATGTTCATGGATCCAGAGCATCCGTCGGTCGCTGGGCACGAACTGATTGCGAGCGAATTGATGAAGGCTGTCGAGACCCTTCCGGCTTATAACGCGGCGTGCGAGGGTCCCCAAGCGGATGTGAAGTCCGCGTCGGCAACTCCGCCGGCGCCGGCCAGTGCGCCTCTGGCGTCGCGCTAGCGGGATTTGTGATGCCGGTTTGGGTTGCAGGTCTTAGACTTCTAATTCATGGAGACGCTTGCGCCGTCAGATGAGCTTCGTTGGTATGCCCTACGCACCCGTTCACGCCATGAAAAAGCAGCTACCCAGCAGTTGGAGACACGCGGCATCGAGACATTTCTGCCGAGTGTTACGCGGGTTCACCGCTGGAGCGATCGGAAGAAACGGGTAGAAGTCCCGCTCTTCTCGGGTTACACGTTTGCGAGGGTGGTCTACTCCTCGAACGAACAGCGGTTGCGAGTGTTGCAAACTCACGGAGTCGTCGGGTTTGTGGGAGTGCAGCGAACGGGGATTCCGATTCCCGACAGCCAGATCGAGGATTTGCGAACCCTGCTGTCGAACGAGGTTCCGGTGAAGGAGCACAGTTTCCTGCGGGTCGGCCAGCGCGTGAGGCTTCGAGGTGGGGCGCTGGATGGAGTACAGGGAATTCTGGTTTCCCATCACGGAGAGCGCAGTCTGGTGATTTCCCTGGATCCGATCGAACGGTCTCTTTCGATTCGGGTTGAAGGATATGAAGTAGAGGCCATCTAGCTTTTCGTTCCCCTGCTAACTGTTAGTTCCCTTTGGTTCTGTGGCGATCTGGGTCAAGAACATTGGAAGTTGCGCGAGCTGTTGGGATTGCAATGGCACGTGCCGCCGCAGAGAACGAAAAAAATCAAGCCGTCAGGTGCAGCCATGAGCGATCAGAGATTTAACGTCGAAGAAATTGGCCGGGGACCGAGTGCAAACGGTCAGGCAGAGGCAGTAACAACAGGACCGGTTCCCGCGAACTCGTGGGACCATTTTGTGGATGGAGTGAACTACTCTTTGCGCAGCCAGCGCGTGCAAGCGGAGATTTACGCCATCAACCGCGCATTGGACCGCGCAGGGTGGAACCGCAAACGCGCAGCGCAATTGTTGCGGATCAGTTACCGCGCGCTGCTCTACAAGATCAGCCGCCACAAAATCACGCGCGCGAAGCCGGCGTCAGCCGATTCGGGGGACGGATCGGGTCTTTTGCGGACAACGGAATAGAGTAAAAAACTGGGCATTTTCCGGTACCCAAGAATAGAGTGGTAAGGACGGGCGACCGGCCAAGAAGTCGGAGATAGCAGCGATGAAAATCATGAAGAAAAAAATGACCACGGTGCTCTTCAGCGGTCTTGTGGTGCTTGCCACACTGGCCGTTTGTGCTGCACAAGAGTCGGCAAAGGCGGTTCCTCCCGCCACGGCCCCGAGCGAGGCCTCGAGCGCGACGGCGAATACCGCCAAAGACGGTCAATTCCAGACGCGCTATCCGCGGTACAAGATCGAGGCAGGCGATCAGTTTGACGTGAACTTCGACCTTAGTCCGGAGTTCAATCAAACGGTCACGGTACAGCCCGATGGATACGTCACCATGCGCGGTGTCGGCGACCTGCACGTGCAGGATCAGACGGTGCCGGAACTAACCGATACGTTGCGCAAGGCGTATGGAAAGATCCTGAATGATCCGATCATCTCGGTCGTCCTGAAGGATTTTGAGAAGCCCTACTTCATCGCAGACGGACAAGTTGGCAAACCGGGCAAGTACGATTTGCGCGGCGATACAACGCTGACGCAGGCGATCGCGATCGCCGGCGGCTTCACGGATGCAGCCAAGCATTCCCAGGTCGTGCTGTTCCGCAAGGTGAATGATCAGTGGATGGAAGCGAAGCTGATCGACGTGAAGAAGATGGAGAAGCAGGGCAACTTGAAGGAAGATCCATTCCTTCATCCCGGGGACATGCTGTTCGTTCCCAAGAATGCATTTTCCAAGTTCAAGCAGTTCATCCCGACCGGCAACGTAGGCACCTACGTTAAGCCTTACTAGATCACCCCCGCGGAGACACATATGAATCTATCGTCACTTAACGGCAATGGAAATCGGAACCTTTCTTTCACGCTACGAGACTTCGTGGCGATCGGTTTCCGTCATCAGCGGGTCATGGCGTTGTGTTTCGTGGGAGTTTTCGTAGGTACGCTGCTTTCTGCGTTTCTGCTGCCACCCACGTACCGAGCTGAGACCAAGATCCTGGTCAAGAAGGAACGCCTCGATCCGGTTGTCAGCCCGGAGCAGAACGCTCCCATGGTGTTCAAGGACTCGGTGAGCGAGGAAGACTTGAACTCCGAAGTGGAACTGATCGGAAGCGATGATGTGCTGCGCAAAGTCGTCGAAGAGTGCGGCCTGCAGAAGAAGAAGTCTCTGCTCGCGATAGTGGGACTCGGGCAATCCGAGGACACAAGGGTCGCGAAGGCGGTGCGGCGACTGAAGTCGGACCTGATGGTCGAGCCGATCAAGAAGAGCAACATGATCAGCGTCGCCTATGAGTCTTCGAATCCGCGCCTGGCGGCACAGGTGCTCGACACTCTGAACATGGTTTATATCCAGAAGCATCTGGAAGTGCATCACCCGACGGGACAAGCGAAATTTTTCGAGGAAGAGACTGAGCAATACCGGAAGGCTCTGGCGGACACGGAAACGCAGCTGAAGGAATTCGATCAGCAGCAGGGTGGCGTTGCTCCGGCGGCGATGCGTGATTTGACACTGCAGAAACTGGCGGAGTTTAACAGCAGCCTGCAGACCACGCGGGCGCAGATTCAGGAAACTGAAACTCGCATCCGCGATCTGCAGAGCCAGGAAAGTTCCACCTCTCCGCGCCTGACCACGCAGATGCGGAAGGGCGATGATCCGCAGGTACTGCAGCAGTTGAAAGGGACGCTGGTTACTCTGGAGCTGAAGAAAACCGAACTGCTCACCAAGTATCAGCCGACGTATCCGCTGGTGGTTGAGATCGACAAGCAGATTGCGGACACCAAGGCGACGCTGACCAAGGAAGAGGCTACACCGCTGAAGGAAGAGACAACGGATCAGAATCCGACCTTTGGCTGGATCAATGAAGAATTGGCCAAGGCGAAGGCGGACTTGAGCGGGCTGAGAGCGAAGGAGAGCGCGACGCAAGCGATCGTCGATCTTTACTCGACTAACGCGAAGCAGCTCGATGAGAAGGGAATCACACAGCAGGATCTGCTGCGGACGCAGAAGGCGAATGAAGCGAACTATTTGCTCTACCTGAAGAAGGGTGAGGAAGCTCGCATCGCCGACGCGCTTGATCAGAGCAACATTCTGAACGTGGCGGTGACGGAGCCTCCCGCGATTCCGGCGCTTCCGTCGCGTTCGCCGTTTCTGCTCGGCATCATGGGTTTTGTGCTGGCGGTGGTCGCGAGTGTAGGCGTGGCGATCACGCTCGACTACATGGATCAATCGTTCCGCACACCGTCTGAGGTTACCGCCGAACTGGGAATCCCGGTGCTGGCTGCAGTGCCGCATCACGCCAGGACTCAGGGCGGCTTCGGTGGGAGTGGATTTGGGAACGGACCACTGACCGAAGAGAGCGAAATCCAGTCTGTACGTTTGGGCTAAGGGGCATATGTTTAAAGAATTCTTCGGACTTCGCGAGCAGCCATTCGGCGTCACGCCGGATCCGCGCTATTTGTACCTGGCGCCGGCGCATCGTGAGGCGCTGGCATCGTTGTTCTACGGAATCGAATCCAACCGAGGCTTTCTCGCGCTCATCGCGAGGCCGGGGATGGGCAAGACGACGCTCTTATTCCATCTGTTGGAGAAGTTCCGGAACCGGGCCCGGACTGCGTTCCTGTTTCAGACGCAGTGCAGTTCGCGGGAATTCATGCGGCTGCTGCTGGCCGAAGTTGGACTCGAAAGCGACGGCCGAGATTTCGTGCAAATGCACGAGGCGTTCAACCGCTGCCTGCTCCAGGAAGCGCGAGACGGACGCCGCTTCATCATCGTGATTGATGAGGCGCAGAACCTGGATCCTCCGGTTCTGGAAACGGTGCGCCTGCTGTCGGACTTTGAAACGCCGCGAGCCAAGCTGCTGCAGATCATTCTGGCGGGGCAACCGGAACTGGCGGAGAAACTGGCTCATCCCGGGTTGATGCAACTGCGCCAGCGCATCACGAGTTTCAACGGGCTGAAACCCTTTCCGGCGGAGCAGACGGCGCGCTTTATTGAGCACCGGTTGCGGGTTGCGGGGTATGAGGGCGCCTCGCTGTTCGATACTGAGGCCGTGAATCTGATCTCGGAGATCAGCGAAGGGATTCCGCGGAATATCAACAATCTTTGCTTCCATTCGCTCTCGCTCGGCTTTGCCATGCAGCAGAAGACGGTGGACGCGGCGATTGTGCAGGAAGTGGCCGACGATCTGGACATCCGGCGCTTGTTGACCGATGAGTCAGGGCAACGGCACGGGCTGGATATGAATTATCGCCAGGAGTGGGACGGAGAACGATCTGTGCAGCGTGGCGATGGGCGGCCACAGTTCGCCCGACCAAGCGCCGAGGAGTTGTTGAGTCCCGATGAAGCCCGCGCACACATGCAGGAAGTGACGCGGTTCTTGAAGAACTGGCAGGGAGCCGGCATCAAGACGGCCCGGCCCAACAAACGCGCGTAACAGAGTTTGGGAAGAAACGCTTTATCCAACCGCGGTAGATTGATCGGAATCCCAGGAACCCAATGAGCCGAAATTTCGAACTATTGCAGAATCTCGGAAAAGAGCAGGATATTTTCGAAGCCGACCGGGAACCGGTTATGGCTATGCCCTCGCCTGCGCCTGTCGACGCCCCTGGCGCCGGTCGAGCTAACGCCGCTGCAACTAAAAACGGATGAAAGCCAGCGAGACGAACTGGCGAAAGTTGTGCAGCGTCTATTTCTGGTGCCGGGCGCGGAGGCGGCCCACATGGTGGTGGTGGCCGCAACGGAATCGGGTAGCGGTTGTACATGGACGTGCGCGCGCATGGCCGAAATGCTGGCCTCGCAGATTTCAGCTTCGGTGTGCGTGGTCGATGCGAATCTGACGGCGCCGGGCCTGCACACTCAATTTCAGACGGAGAATTTCCGGGGCCTCGCCGATGCGTTGCGCGAACCGGAATCGATCCGGAAGTTTGCCGGGCAGGTGAGCCGCGAAAATCTCTGGCTGGTTAGCAGCGGCGCTGATAGCGCAGGATGGCAGAATCTGCTCAGCTCCGATCGCATGCGGATTCGTCTCGCGGAACTGCGACGGGAATTCGACTACGTCCTGATCGACGCCCCGGCGCTGAATGCAGCCAACCACGGAATTGTTCTGGGACACGTTGCCGATGGAGTAGTGCTTGTCATCAAAGCGAACTCCTCCCGCCGGGAGATCGCACGCAAGGCGGTTCAGGAACTCGAAAACGCGCAAGTTCGTATTCTGGGTGCGGTATTGAATCAACGTTCATTCCCGATTCCACAGGGAATTTACAACAAGCTGTAATCGCTCGCCTGCTTCAACCTGTAGTTTTCTCCTTAACGGTTCTACGCGCTTCTGGCCCTTGGGTGACCCCGCATGAGTAATGCTCGCCGTCAAATCCTGCTGAACGTTTTCAAGTTGTGGGACATCGGACTCATGCTGCTGGCATTTTTCGTTGCCACAGTAGCTGTCTTGGCCAAGAGTCACACGATGACACTCGCCGAATTTTTCTCCATGCGAGTGAAGATCGAAAACTTCCTGATCTTTTCGCTCTTCTTGCTGGCCTGGCATTTCCTCTTCAAAGGTTTTGGCCTCTACGACTCTCGTCGACTCGCCAACAAGCGCAGTGAAGTTGTGGACGTAGCGACCGCGACGACCGTCGCGACGCTCATCATCGGTGGCGCTTCCGTGTTACTCCACATCCGGATGGCAACGCCCAGATTCCTGGTCGTCTTTTGGCTGGTGGGAACCGTCTCGGCGGTCTCAAGCCGCATCCTACTACGCGTGGTGCTGGCCTATATTCGACGCCATGGCCGTAATCTGCGCGACGTTTTGATTGTGGGAACCAACAATCGGGCGATGGCGTTCGCTCGCAAACTCCACGAGAGTCCCCAGTTGGGCTATCGGGTGATTGGATTCGTGGATCAACCGTGGGCAGGAACCGACCAACTTCAAATGAGCGGGTTCGCGCTGGCCTGTGATTTTGAGGGCGCGCAGGAATTCCTGAGAAGCAATGTGGTCGACGAAGTTGTGATGGCGTTGCCCATGCGATCTTTTCACTATGAATCGTCGAAGATCGCGTCGTTCTGCGAAGAACAGGGGATTACGGTTCGGTTGCTGAGTAACATTTTCGATTTGAAGCTGGCGCATTCTTCCGCGGAAGATCTGGAAGGCGATCCGCTGATTACACATCGAACGGGCGCAGTCGACGAACTGGCCTTGATGGCGAAGCGCACTCTGGATATCGTGGCTTCGGGCGCGATGATCCTGCTGTTGAGTCCGGTGCTAATCGTCGCTGTGATTCTGATTATGGCAACGTCTCCTGGGCCGGCATTGTTCGTGCAAAAGCGGCTCGGACTGAACAAGCGCCGGTTCAACATTTACAAGTTCCGTACGATGGTAGTGGACGCGGAAAAGAAGATGCGCGAGATTGAGCATCTCAACGAAGTAAGCGGGCCGGTGTTCAAAATTAAGAACGATCCGCGGATCACCGCGGTGGGACGGTTCCTGCGTAGGACAAGCATCGACGAACTTCCGCAGTTGTTCAATGTCTTCCGGGGCGATATGAGCCTGGTTGGGCCGCGGCCTCTGCCGGTACGCGACTACGAAGGATTCAGCGAAGACTGGCAGCGGCGCCGCTTCAGCGTACGGCCTGGGATTACATGTTTGTGGCAGGTGAAAGGCCGGAGTTCAATTCCATTCGAGCAGTGGATGGAGTTGGATCTGCAGTACATCGACAAATGGTCTCTGTGGCTGGATTTGCGGATTCTGTTGCAGACGATTCCCGCCGTGCTTCGGGGATCGGGCGCGGCCTGAGGCTGCTGCCCGGGCTTCGCAAGCGCGAGATCGCGATTTCATGTCTAATCAATTCACAACCATGAATGCTGTTCAAAATAGTCTGGTCCCTTCTTTAGTTGCGGCGCAGACACAGGAGAGGCCGGATTCGGCTGCCCTTGTCACTGAGTCAGCTACGCTGAGCTATGCGGAGCTTGATCGCCGCTCGAATCAATTCGCGAATTATCTGCAGACACTAGGTGTTGGTCCGGAGAAATTGGTTGCGCTATGCGTGGACCGGTCTCCGCAGATGGTGATTGCGGCTTTGGGCATACTCAAGGCGGGAGGAGCGTATTTGCCGCTCGATCCGTCAGCGCCTACCGAGCGTATGGAGTTGATGCTGTGCGACGCCGACGTCGCCGTGATGGTGACGAACCAGCGTGCGCGCTTGCTCCCGGCGGGGAACGCGAAAGTGGTGGATCTCGATAAAGATGCGGCGGCGATTGCTGCTGCTTCGGCCGAGGCTCCGGTTGTTGCGATTACGCCGGAGAATCTCGCGTATGTAATCTACACCTCGGGTTCTACCGGTCAGCCGAAGGGAGTGGAAGTCACACACGGCGGGCTGGCGAATCTGGTGAGCTGGCACCTGCGGGCGTTCAACGTGACGACCGCGGACCGCGCCAGTCATCAAGCCGCGCTGGGATTCGACGCGGCGGTGTGGGAAGTTTGGCCATATCTCGCGGCGGGTGCCAGCGTCTATTTTCCGGGGGAGGGAGTTCGGAGCGATCCGGAAGCCCTACGGGACTGGCTGGTTGCACACAAGATCACAATCACGTTTGTCGCCACGCCTCTTGCGGAAAGGATGATGCTGCTTGATTGGCCGAGTCCGGCGGATTTGCGCATTCTGCTGACTGGCGCCGATACGCTTCATCGCCGGCCTTCTTCGCGCGTGCCGTTTACCTTGGTGAATAACTACGGCCCCACCGAGTGTACGGTGGTCGCGACTTCGGGGGCGGTGTCATCTGCGGAATCCAGCAGCGAGCCACCGACCATTGGACGTGCGATCGACAACACAGAAGTCTTGGTGCTTGACGAGAACATGCGGCGTGTTCCAGCAGGGAAGCCGGGAGAGTTGTACGTCGGCGGAGCGGGCCTCGCGCGGGGTTACCGGAATCGTCCTGACATTACCGCGGAGAAATTCGTCACGAACCCCTTCGCGACAAATTCTAGCGAACGCCTCTACCGTACGGGCGACCTGGTTCGCGAGTTGCCGAGTGGAGAGTTGGAATTTCTGGGGCGCATCGACACCCAGATCAAGATACGCGGCTATCGCATTGAGCCCAACGAAATCGTCCAGTCGTTGAATGCGAGCCCCGATGTGGAGGCAAGCGTTGTGGTGGCGAACGAAGACGATGCGGGTGATAAGCGGCTCGTGGCGTATGTGGTCTTGGCAGAGAGTGCTAACGGAGTGACTGGCTCCGCGCTTCGAACGGGGCTTCGCAAACAACTTCCCGACTACATGATTCCGGCGACGTTCGTGCGGATCGATGCCTTGCCGGTGACCAGCAATGGGAAAGTTGATATCGCGGCGTTGCCCGAGGCGAAAAACGGCAACGTGCTGGCAGACGAGCAGTATGTCGCGCCCGAGAGCATTGTCGATCAGAAGCTGGCGGCGATCATTGCGCCGTTGTTGCATGTGGAGCGAGTTGGGCTCCACGACAATTTCTTCTTCCTGGGCGGACATTCGCTGCTGGGGACGCAGCTGATTTCGAAGATCAGCGAGACCTTCGGCGTCGAGTTGAGCTTGCTTAACCTCTTCGATCATCCCACCCTGGCCGAGATGTCGCAAGAAATCGAACAGCTGATTCTTGCCAAAGTCGGAGCGATGGGGACGGAAGACGAATACACCTCGCGCATTCCACGCAGGGGAGACGCCGCTTAGTGGCTTCCAGCCTACAACCGGTATCGCGCACCGACCGCTCTGACAGGGCTTTGAGCTTGTACCACCTGTTGGACCCGGAGGTGGTGGCGAATCCGTATCCTCTTTTCCGCAAGCTTCGCGAGGAAGATCCCGTCCACTGGGATCCGTTCTTGCATGCCTGGGTAGTTACGCGCTACGCGGAAGTTCTCGAAGTACTTCACACTTTTTCGGCCGATCGCACGCCGAGTGCGGAACAGTTGGACGCGATGGGCCTGGCGCGCCTTGGTCCGATCGCCCGCGTGATGGTGAAGCAGATGTTGTTCATGGATGCGCCGGCGCACACGCGCTTGCGTGCCCTGGCTTCGAAGGCATTCATGCCGGCGCGAGTTGAACTGCTGCGCTCGCACATTTCCGACATCGTCGGCAACCTGCTCGATAAGGTGCAGGACCAGGGCCGAATGGACGTCATCCGCGACTTGGCCGAGCCGCTGCCGGCGATTGTCACTGCGGAAATGTTGGGCGTCCCGGTCAGCGACCGGCACAAGTTGAAGCAGTGGTCGGCGAACTTCGCCGAGATGCTGGGGAACTTCCAGCACAATCCGGACCACGTGCCCCTGATGTTGCAGACGGTCGACGAAATGGCCGCATACTTCCAGGAGATGATCCGTGAAATCAAAGATCATCCGCGGGAGGGCCTGATCCACTCACTGCTGACAGCGGAAGTGGACGGCGACCGGCTGACCGAGGAAGAGGTCGTCGCCAATACGATCGTTACGATGGTCGGCGGCCAGGAAACTACGACGAACTTGATCGGCAACGGGTTGCTGACGTTGCTGCGCAATCCGGAAGAGATGCAGCGGCTGCGGAGCGATCTGTCGCTGATTCCATCGGCCGTCGAGGAAATGCTGCGCTACGAAAGTCCGAGCCAGCATACGGCGAGATTGGCCCCCGAAGACCGTGAGCTTGGCGGAAAGCGCATTCCGAAGCGTCAGGCAGTAATCGCCGTGATGGCGGCGGCGAATCGCGATCCCGAAAGATTCCCTGATCCCGACCGCTTCGACATTACGCGGCAGGACAACCGGCACCTGGCGTTTGGTTACGCTGCGCATTTCTGTTTCGGCGCTCCGCTGGCTCGCGCGGAAGGGCAGATGGCATTTGAGGCGCTGTTGCGCCGGTTGCCGAACCTCAGGCTCGAGCAACAACAACTGCACTGGCGGACCAACTCCGGTCTGCGTGGCTTAACTTCCTTGAAGGTTTCGTTTGATACGCCGGGCCGAGCGCAAGAGCCGGAACCGGGCGGAGATCATGGCGTGAGCGCTTCGCCCTCTGGAACAGGGGATGCAGAGCGCTCCGCGATTGCGCGCGCAAGCCTTTCGGAAGCGAACCGCAGCGCGATTGAAAATTATCTAAAGGGCGGAATCGCGCGGAACCGCATTCCGCGGCGTTCGGACGACAAGCCCGTGCCGTTGTCATGTGCGCAGGAACAGATCTGGCTGCACACACAGTTGGCGCCCGATGTTCCGATGTACAACGAGGCGGTCGTAATCGATCGCAAGGGACCGCTCGATGTGGCTGCGATGGAGAAGAGTCTGTCGGAAATCATCCGGCGGCACGAGGCCTGGCGAACCAACTTTGAATTAGTGGACGGGCAGCCCGTGCAACTTGTGCGCGAAGCGGAAGCGATCGCACTCCCTGTGGTTGACCTGCGGCACCTGTCGGCGGTCGAGCGGCAACTGCGGGCGCGCTCGCTGGCCGAGGAGCAAACGCGCAAGCCATTTGACCTTAAGCAGGATCTGCTTGTGCGCGCGACTTTGCTGCGCCTGGCCGATGACGATCATCAGTTGGTCCTGACGCTCCATCACATCATTTTCGATGGTCTATCGATCTACGACGTCTTCCTGCCGGAGTTCCTCGCTCTCTACAACGCGTATTCCGAGGGAACCACGGCCGTGTTGCCCGATCTGCCGATTCGATATACGGATTTCGCGGCATGGCAGAAAGACCGGCAGCTTGAGGGTCCGCTGTGCCAGCAAATGGATTACTGGCGCAAGCAATTGAGCGGGGAAGTTCCGGTATTGCAGTTGCCGACGGATCGTCCGCGCCCCGCGGTGCAGACCTATCGTGGCGCGATGCAACCGTTCCGTTTGCCGAAGGATTTGAGCGATTCGCTTCGGCAGATGAGCCAGCGCGAAGGTTCAACGGTTTTCATGACGCTGCTGGCGGCATTTACGGGCCTGCTGCATCGTTATACCGGTCAAGACGATTTCGTTGTGGGTACGGTGAGCGCGGGCCGCAAGGAATCGGAACTGCACGGGCTTCTCGGTTGTTTCCAGAATCCGGTGGCGCTACGCGTCGATGCGTCGGGAGATCCGAATTTTCGCGAACTGCTGAAGCGGGCGAAGTCGGCCGTTCTCGGGGCGCTGTCGCACGACGATGTGCCGTTTGGAACGCTGGTGCAGGAACTGCAACCAGAGCGCGATCTGAGCCGCAGTCCGATCTTGCAGGTTTTGTTGTCGCTGGCGCCGTCGATGCCAAACGTCGATTCTGGTTGGGATCTCAAGCAGATGTCGGTCGATGTGGGCGCGGCGAAGTTTGACCTTGATCTGGAGCTGGATGACCGGCCTGATGGAATTCGCGGACGCTTCGTCTACAACACTGATCTGTTCGATGCCGACTCGATCGCACGAACGGTTGGCCATTGGGAGACGCTGTTGCGGGGCATCGTTGCCGGACCGGACCAGAAGATTTCGACACTGCCGATACTGACCGAGTCCGAGCGCGAGCAGTTAGTCGAGTGGAATCGGACAGACGAAGAGTTTCCTCGCGACAAATGCATTCACCAGTTGGTGGAAGCACAGGTGGAGCGATCTCCTGAAGCGATTGCGGTTCAGCAGGAGAAGAGAGCACTCACGTACAGCGAACTGAATTCGCGGGCCAACCAGCTCGCGCACTATCTTAGAAAACATGGCGTGGCTCCGGACGTGCCGGTGGGAGTTTGCCTGCAGAGTTCGCCGGAGATGATGATCGCGCTGCTCGGAGTGCTGAAGGCGGGCGGCGCCTGTGTGCCGCTCGATCCAAAATATCCGCAAGAACGCCTGTCTTACATGATCGAGGATGCGCGGGTTCCGGTGCTGATCGGAGATTCGCGCACGGCGGAGAATTTCCCGGATTCGAGAGCCGAAGTCATCAATCTGATTCAGGACTGGGGGAAGATCGAGCTCGAGAGCGCCGCAAGTCCGCAGGTTGCGCAAAGTCCAGAGAATCTCGCGTATCTGATTTACACCTCCGGGTCAACCGGAAAGCCTCGCGGCGTCCAGCTTACGCATCGCGGACTGGTGAACCACAACACGGCAGCGATTCGGTTGTACGGGCTGAGCTCTGAGGACTGCGTGCTGCAATTCTCGTCCATCAGTTTCGATATAGCGGTGGAGGAAATCTACCCGGCATTGATCAGCGGCGCACGGCTTGTGCTCAAGACAGAAGACATGCCGCTGACGGCGAATGATTTCCTGCGCTGGATTCGCGCGCGGAAGATCTCGGTGCTCGATCTACCGACCGCGTACTGGCACGAACTGGTGCATCAGCTTTCGGAGTCGCATCATCCTCTGCCCGACAAGCTGCGACTCGTGATTGTCGGTGGCGAGAAGGCGTCGTCGGTTTCGTTGCAGGCATGGCAAAAACTTGCGGGCGACCGCGTGCGTTGGGTCAACACATACGGTCCTACGGAAGCCAGTGTCATCGCGACGGCGTACGAACCGGGATCGGAAATTCCCGCGCTTCTGCCCATCGGACGGCCCATCGCGAATACGCAGATTCACATCCTGAACGCGAGCCTGCAGCCGCAACCGGTGGGGATTCGCGGAGAACTTCACATCGGCGGCAAGGGCGTGGCCCGCGGATATTTGAACCGGGCAGAGCTGACGGAGAAAAAATTCATCTCCAACCCATTTGTCAAAGATGCGAGCGCGCGCCTTTACAAGACCGGAGACATGGCGCGCTATTTGCCTGACGGCAACATCGAATTTTTGGGCCGCAACGACGATCAGGTGAAGGTTCGCGGATTTCGCATCGAACTGGGCGAGATTGAAGCCTTGCTGGGGCGGTTCCCGGGAATTGATATGGCGGTGGTCACAGCCAGGGAAGACGCTCGCGGAGAGAAGACACTCGTCGCTTATTTTGTTCCGGCGAAGGAGCCGTCGCCGACCGGAAGCGAACTGCGGGGCTTTCTGCAGGAGCGGCTGCCCGAGCACATGTTGCCATCGTCGTTCGTGAAGCTCGAGACGATGCCGCTGACGCCGAACGGCAAAGTGGATCGTCGCGCTCTGCCGGAACCCGGAGCCGCAGACACCGCTGCGACCGAAGATGTGACCGCTCCAAAGGATGCGCTCGAATCGCAACTGGTGAGCATCTGGCAGTCGATTCTGGGCAGACATCCGATCGGAGTGCGGCAGAGTTTCTTTGACCTTGGCGGACATTCGTTGCTGGCCGTGAGGCTGATGCACAGGCTGGAGCAAGTGTTCGGCAAGAAAATGCCGATCACAACACTGTTCCAGGCTCCGACAATCGAGCACATGGCGGAGTTGCTGCGGACAAAAGGATGGGCGCCGTCGTGGTCATCGCTCGTGCCCATTCAACCTCTCGGTTCGAAACCACCGTTCTTTTGCGTGCACGGCGCCGGGGGAACGGTCATCATTTATCGCGATCTGGCGCGGCATCTCGGTCCAGACCAGCCCATGTATGGGTTGCAGGCGCAAGGACTCGACGGACAGAAGTGCTTCACTCGCGTCGAAGAAATGGCGGCTCACTACCTCGAGGCGATTCGGACGATTCAACCGGAAGGGCCGTATTTTCTCGGAGGGCTGTCGTTTGGCGGAACCGTAGCGTTCGAGATGGCCCGCCTGCTGCTCGCCCGCGGTGAAGAGGTTGCACTGCTCGCCCTGTTTGATACCTTCCCCGGAAAGTATGAGCCGACCGCTTCTCTTCTAGTGAAGCTTGGCCGAATGCCGGTGCGCGATCAGTTCGACTACGTCCGACGGAAGACGGGGCAATATGCGCGCAACTGGAAGCGGCGCATCGACAGAATGTTCTTGCCACAGGCTCTGAAGAATGTTCGCCGCGGCATTCATGTGGCCGGGACGCACTATTCTCCGCAACCTTACGAGGGAGCGGTCACGCTGTTTCGCGCGAGCGAAAAATCGCTGCGCGGAGATCATGATCCCGATGCCGGATGGACAGAGCTAGCCCGCGGCGGGTTACAGATCTTTGAAATTCCGGGCGGTCACGTCAGCATCATGAGCGAACCGCAAGTTCAACTTCTCGCTGAGCAACTCACCGCTTGCATTGACCAAGCACAAACTTCCCGCCTTACAGCGCAACTCTGCCAACAGTAATCTCTGCACCAAACAAAAGCGCCAAAACCCAGAAGCCTGAGACCCAAGAAGAAAGAGTCCCATGACCTCGCGTTTCGACGATACAACTGTGGTGGAAGCAGAAAACGTGATTGAACGGGTGGAACCGCCAACGGGCGGGCAGACTCGTATGAGCGCGACCTTGCGAAAAGTGTTGCCGTGGGCGACCAAGGGTGGGCTGGCGATTCTCGATCAGGGGCTGATCTCGGGATCGAATTTCCTGATTGGCATTTTTCTGGCACGTTGGCTGCGCCCCGCGGCGTATGGCGCCTACGCGCTTGGGTTCTCGGTTTTCCTGCTGTTGACGTTTCTTTATCAGTCGCTGCTGCTCGAGCCCATGGCCGTATTCAGCGGCGCAGCGTATCGCAAGTCGCTGCGTGGATATCTGGGCGCCCTGTTGTGGATTCACTTATCGCTGACCGCAGTCGGCACGGTCGTTCTGGGAACCGCGACTATCGTGTCGTTCAAATGGAGTGCAGCGAACGATCTCCCCGGCGCGCTGCTGGGTGTGACGCTTGCTTCTCCATGCATCCTGCTGTTTTGGCTGGCGCGGCGAGCGTATTACATGAAGCTCGAGCCCGGGCAGGCGGTCGTGGGAGCTTCGATCTACTGCGTTTCCGTGGTCTCCGGGTTGTTTGTGGTGTACCACGAGGGATGGTTGTCACCATTCAGCGCGTTCGTACTGATGGCCATCGGCGCGCTCATCACTTCTGTTTACTTGCTACTCCACATCCGCGGCTCTCTGAGCACCGAACCGGGTCCGAACCTTAAGGAGACGTGGAATCGGCATTGGGACTACGGGCGATGGGCGCTGGCGACGGCCGCGATGACGTGGATTCCTTACTACATGTACTATCCGCTCCTGACGGCGTTCCGCGGCCTGGTAGAGGCTGCGCAATTGCGCGCACTCATGAATTTGGCATTGCCGCTCGAGCAGACTTTTACAGCACTCGCCTGTCTTTTTCTGCCGTATGCGGCCCGAGTTCATGGAGAAACCGGACCCGCCAGCGTCGGCTTCCTGACGCGTCGGATCGCGCTGCTCTACATCGGCGGAGGCGCGATTTACTGGATGATCCTGATCCCGATGAAGGGGCCGATGTTTCATCTGCTGTATGGCGGCAAATACATGGAGGTGACATTCCTGCTTCCATACGTGGCGGCGGAGACGATTCTGTGGAGCGCGGCTTTCGGGCCCACGATTGTGCTGCGCGCGATGGAGTCTCCTGCATCGGTTTTTTATGCACGATGCGCTGCGAGTGTGCTGTCGCTCCTCGTCGGAGTCCCACTGACCTTTGCATACGGTTTGTGGGGATGCGTTGTCGGAATCGTGCTCGCAAACGCAGCCGCGCTGGTGTTTGCGGTGTTTTTGCTGCGTAAGAAAGTGGCGGTTGGAGCGAGCGCCTTGGCCGAGGCGGAAGCGTCCTAGTGGTGAACTGGAGTCTATTTCACTTCGTTTAGAATGACGCAAGAATCCAAATCTACCTGGAGTGAAAACATCATGATCGCTGCCCCCCCATCCGCGACCACCAGGATTACCAGCACAAAAACCAAGAGAACAAGAAACGTAATCGTATCCGTTGCAGGCAGTCTGTTGATTCTCTCCGCGGCTGTGCTCTTGCTCGGCGCTTCGGGCATGAACAGCGAACTCAGCCCCGATAAGGAGAACGAGACACTGCGGCAGTATGCCGACAAGTTGGGATTTGGCATCGGCGTTTTTGTGCAGCCTCGCTATTGGCTGCAAGATCCCCGGCACAAGGAGATTATCGAAACGGAGTTCAATCGCGCGGTCGCCTATGCGGTCATGATTCAGCGCGAGCGCGGGCACTACGATTTCGACTTCATGGATCAAGAGATGAAGATGGCCAGAGACCACAACATGAAGCTCTTTGGCGCGGGCCTCATCTATCGGAGCACCGCTTCTCCTGAGTGGTTGCATTTCATGGATCGCAACTGCGGAGGCTGGTCGCAGAATGAAATCGAAAAGATCATGAAGGACGACATCCAGACGATCGTCCGCCATGGCGGCGATCTGTTTTACGCTTGGGAAGTCGTCAACGAACCGGTTTCCACGGGCCACAACGGATGCTGGACGCACATCTTCGGTGGGTACGACCACGGCGGGCAGGACAGGATGATTGCCAAGGCGTCCCAGTATGTCTACGAAGCGAATCCCAACGTGCCGATCCTGCTGAATGACACATTTGGCCAGGAAGGTCTCGATAAGGGCAAGGTCGACGATTTCTTCAGCTTGATCAAGCGGGTGCGAGCGCTAGGAGGCCGGATCGACGCCGTCGGAACCGAGATGCACCTGGAAGCACATCGGCTTCGCCCCACCTATGTCGACGAATTCAAATATTTCCTGGACCAGGCGCGCAAGAATAATTTGACCGCACAAGTTACGGAGATGGATGTGTATCAGGGGCCGGAAGGGTCATTTCAGGATCCGTACGAGAACCAAAAGAATATCTTCTATAACATTGCGCACGCCTGTTTGAAGGATTCCAACTGCACGACATTCACGGTGTGGGGCGTCGCCGATCAGTTCAGTTGGCTCCATCAAGCTAAGGGCTTGACGGACGCAAATCCGCTTCTGTTCGACTCTCAGTTCAGGAAGAAGCCGGCGTACTACGGCGTTCTGCAGGCGCTCAAGGAAGGCCGTTAACAGTTGCGTGCGAAGCGTAGCGCTTCGCACACCGCGCTCTCCAAATGAATCTCGAAACGGCACAACCGGGCCTGACCCGAACTCGCAACCTCACGTTGCTGCTGGCTTTCGTGGCCACCGGCGTACTGCTGAGCCTGGGAGTGTATTACCTGGCGGGTGGATTCGAGCAGATTGGCATTGTCGAAGCGGTGGTATTGCTCATTCTCGGTCCACCGCTCCTCATTGTGGCTGCGATGGGGCTGCGCCAGGGGCTCAAGCATCTATCGGAGTTGAGGGCGGAGTGGACGTGGTGGCATTGGTCGTTCCTTCTCCTCATCATCAGCACTCTGGTATTTCGCATCCGAGATAACGCGGAAGTGACGTCGGCGCCGGTGGACGCGTGGGCGCTCTTGCGGTTGGGTCCGGAAGCGCTCGTTGCGGCGGTGCTCTTCATTCGTTCGAAGAATCCGGCAACGGCATGGCGGCACAGTTTGTTTCAGGGATTGTTGGGAGTGCTGGCCGTCTACGGAATCGTTTGTGCCGTATCGTCCACATGGTCAGTCTACCCATCGTGGACCCTTTACAAATCGCTCGAATACCTTCTTGATGTGTGCGCGTTGGCGGCCTTCATGGTGACAGCAACGTCGGAAGCAGAGATTCGCAAGCTGTGCAATTTCGTCTGGCTGCTGTACGGGTTGGATATGGTGTGGGCCTGGACGAACGCGGCTTTATGGCCGTCGGAGGCGTTGGACGAACTCGGTCGCTTGTCGAGCGTGTGGCCGGTGATCTCCTACAACAGTCTGGGCGCTTCGAGCGCCGTGGTCAGCGTGGTCGCGTTATCGCGGTTGATCGCGCGGGATGCGGAGACGGGCGACCGTGTGAAGAAGAGCGAGCGGGCCTGGTATCTCGTGCTGCTGGCGCTGGGAATCTATACCCTGATCGCCTCACAGACTCGCAACGCGATGGCTGGTTTAGTGGTTGGCATTCTCGTGCTTCTATTTTTCGAGCGACGCCTCTGGATCGGCGCAGTCGGCCTGGCGGGCACCGTGCCGTTGCTGTTGTTTACGAGCCTTGGGCCCAGAGTGTTGCAATTTCTGGAACGCGACCAGTCAGAGCAACAACTCGAAACCATGAGCAGCAGAGTGACCTGGTGGTCTTTTGCATTGCACCAGTTCCGGCAGCGTCCGTTAACGGGATATGGGGCGTATGCTGCAGGAAAATTTGCCGTCCTCGGCAAGCTGGGAATTGTCGCATCGCAAATTCACAGTGACTGGCTGGAGATTCTCTCGGGATCAAGTGTTTGGGGGTTGCTCCCGTTCATGATCGCGTTTTTCTGGTGCTGGCGGATCATCGCCGGCAGTTATCGCGATCGCACTCTCACGCCGCGCGAGCGCCAGTGGCTACCAGAGATGGCCGGAGTATTCGGCGTCCTCTCGGTGCGCTCGTTCTTCAACGTCGAAATGAGCTGGCACGCGCCATTGCTGTATTTTGCGATTATCGCGTATGCGGAGTTCTTGCGACGTACCCGGAAATCGCGAATCGAGAGCCAGAAGACGGTCGCACGGCCGCTGCGTGAAGTTGCGATGCCCGAACCTGAACCCGTTCAGATGTAGTCCGACAGATTCTTTTTACGATAGAACCCTGATGACCAACGCAGATCACAATTCCGACTCGCAGAGTTTCAAGGGCCCTTTGTTTGTTGTGGGCATGTGGCGCTCCGGCACCTCGTTGTTGTACGCCCTGCTGAACCAGCACCCACAGATTGCCTTGATGTATGAAGGCGACCTGCCGTTGCTGTGGCCGCTGTTCCTGGGAGGGAAGGCGAAGTCAGATTGGCTCCAGCGATGGGAGTTCTGGAACAGCGCACTCTCGCGTCACCAACTGTCCGGCAGTCGGCTGCCCTCGGAGGTGGCGAGCCTGAGCGAGGCGATGGAGCAGGTGTACCGCCAGCATGCGGGCGACGCGATCTGGGGATGCAAATCGCCGAACTATTACGACTCGATGACGCGTTTGGCAGAGCAGTTTCCGGCCGCGAAGTTCGTCATCATCTATCGCAACCCGGCGGATATCTGTCGCAGCATCGTCCGAGCCGGGCGCAAGGCCTCGTGGTTCTCGCGGCCGGGTATGTCGCTGCGAGGTTTGCTCGGGTATCGCGAGATGAAGCGGGAGACGGATCGACTGGTCGGCATGGGCGCGCAGGTCCATTTGTTGCAGTACGAAGAGCTGGTGCGCGAGCCGGAGATCGAACTGCGGAAGATATGCGAGTTTCTGCAGATTCCGTTTGAGGCACGAATGGTTTCGCTGGCCGACGCAGAGCGGTCGGCCATTTACGAGGCCGATCACCACGCGATGGTGAAGAGCACAAAAATTCGCGCACAGGGACCCCGCGAAGAAGTTCTGCCTCCCGCGTTCCACAAGAAGGTCTTGCGATATACGCACATGTGGCGCGAACAATCGGGTGGGACGTGGCCGGCATATTGCGAGCCTCTCGCGTCGGATGCGGGCAACCCAGGGTGGCTCGAACGATGTTCTGATTTCCTGCAGTACCGTGCTTACAGGGCAGCTGATTGGGCGATCATACTCATCTATTGTTTCGCACCCATCGGATTACTGGGCATGTATCGTCGAATGAAGGCGCGCGGACAGGAACCTTCGAAACAAGAGATGTCGAAGCAGGAAGAACCCCTGCGGTCAACCGGAGCAGACTAGAAAAATCCAGCCAAGACCGCTCAATTGGCCGGTGCCGTTCGGGATTCAGCAGCAGAGAGTTTGGAATCCTCCCTCAAGAGCCCTCTCCCAAAGCTCACCGACGTTTTTACAAATTACTACGAAATCACTCGAAAAGTTCTGAAGGGCGGCAACCGATCTGCCCGGAGAAGGCGACCGCTTCGTTTTGAACACTCTCAAGAATTCCCCCCCCAACCCTAACGACTGTGCGCAATCTGTGAATTTGGAGAACAACAACACCATGAACACCAAGACAATTATGAAAGTATGTGCAACATTCTTCCGTCTTATGACGGGCCCAGGTAGGACGGCTTCCCAGGCTGCGCTCGTCCTGGCTGTTCTTATCGCTCTCGTGCCGTCTCAAGCGATAGCGCAAAATGCGGTCCCCTTGCTCAATCAGCCGCTCGTACCCACCTTTGCAGCGCCCGGGGGCGCGGCTTTTACGCTAACGGTATCGGGCACAGGATTTGTGTCGACCTCCGTGGTCAAGTGGAACGGAGTCGCAAGGGCCACAACGTTCGTCAGCAGTTCGAAGTTGACGGCATCGATTCTGGCGACTGACATCGCCTCAGTCGGCACTGCTAGCGTGACCGTGACCAATCCAACCCCTGGGGGAGGCACTTCGAATCCCGTATCCTTCGCAGTTGTGAAGGCGAGCGTTACGGGCGTGTTCATGGCTCGCAACGACATCACGGTAAACAATACCGCGCAAGCCGTCGCGTCGGGAGACTTCCGCGGAATCGGCAAGACTGATTTGGCCATCGCCAACTCGAACAACAGCGTCGATGTCCTGCTCGGCAATGGCAACGGCACCTTCCAGACAGCCGTGAACTATCCGTTCAGCTCTGGATTTCCGGTCGCCATCATCGTCGGTGATTTCAACGGCGACGGCAAACAGGACCTTGCGGTCGTGCTCGGCCACACAAGCATGGTTGCCATCCTGACCGGCAACGGCGACGGCACGTTCACCATGGGAGAAGAGTTCTCGACGGGCTCGAATCCTGTGGCCGCGACTGCCGCTGACGTCAACAAGGACGGCAAGTTGGATTTGATTGTCACCAACTTCACCGACAGCACAGTCTCAGTTCTGTTGGGGAACGGCGACGGTACTTTCCAGACTCAACACGCGTACCCCACCGGAGTGAATCCGACGTCGGTTGCGGTAGGTGACTTTAACGGCGACGGCCTGCTCGACTTGGCCGTAGGCAACAACAACGACGGTACGGTATCCATTTTGCTCGGAGCGAGCGGGGGATCCTTCTCCACGCACGTCGACTATCCGACTTCGCCGTTGCCGTCGTGGGTGCTGGTTGGCGACTTCAATGGCGATGGCAAGCTTGATCTTGCGGTTTGTACCGCATCGGCCAGGATGTCAATCCTGCTTGGCGCCGGCGACGGAACGTTCGGAGCCTCAAAGAACTACGTAGTCGGACACAACGCGCAGTATGCGGCGGTTGCCGACATGAACGCTGATGGCAAGCTGGACCTGGCAACGGTCAATCTCGCTGACAATAGCGTGTCGTTATTGACAGGCGTGGGCGATGGAACATTCAGGCCGCAGGAAGTGTTTCCGACGAATCCCGGTCCAGCATGGCTGGCAGTTGGCGATTTCAACGCGGATGGAAAACTCGACTACGCCGTTGTCGATTCCTCTGCCGGCACGTTGAGCCTGCTCACTCAGACTGCGCTCTTCGTTTCTCCGACGGTTCTGAACTTTCCCAGCACTCAGGGCGGATTTGCTTCAAGTCCGTTGACGGTAACGTTGAGGAATAGCGGGACCACGACAGTTGGGATTTCTCCTAATCCGCCAGTCTCGGGAGTCAATCCTGGAGACTTCAGCTACACGACGACCTGCGGCAGCACGATCGCAGCTGGCAAGACTTGTACCTATACTGTCACGTTTACTCCGCAGGACATGGGGAGCAGATCAGCTCAGGTCATCATCCCGTTAACCGCTGGCGGCTCGGTGGGAATGGCCCTGACCGGTTCGTCGACGATTCTGGTGACGGTCGAGCCCAACCCGCATAGCTTCCCGACAACGCTGCTGGGAACGCAGAGTCCGCCGTTCAACTTCACCTTCACGAATTACAGCAAGCTGACGGTGACTTTCACTCCTCCTGGGTTCAAGTTGATCGGACTCGATCCCACGGATTACATCAAGACCAACGACGCCTGCGGCTTGACCGTTGGGCCATCCGCCAAGTGCCTGGTCACCATGGTCTTTGCGCCTACGCACGTAGGCTCGCGGACTGCCGGCCTGACTGTTTTCGGACACTTCTCACCCGGAAACGGACAGCAGACCACCCTGCAGAACAGCATTGGCACAGCGGTTGCAGTATCGCCGACTAAGTTAACCTTCGGAAGCCACAAAGTCGGGACCACGAGCGCGGTCAAGACAGTGGTAATCCAGAACGCTGGATCGACAGCACTGCCGTTTACTGCGACTATCCAAGGAACGAACTTCCAGGATTTCGCAGTGGCCAGCAATAGCTGCAGCGGTGCGAACAGCATTCCTGCTGGGGGCAGCTGCACGATCGGTGTCACGTTTACGGCGCTGGCGACCGGAGCGCGGTCCGCCACGCTAAACATTGGCGATACCGATCCAACCGGACCGCAGACCGTTAGTCTCACCGGAACCGGCGAGTAAACGAACCAGTAACCAACAGCACGATCAGCGCCCTTACCGCTTGTGCGGTAGGGGCGTTTTTTTTGGGCGGGATTGTCGTTACGACGGTGATGGCGGAGTGACGCGGGATGAATGCTGGGAGGGCGGCATCGCTGCCGAGTGCGTACTACGCGGTTTCCATCGTTATCACTGCAAGGCTTGGGCTTCAGATAGTGAAGTGTCGTGAAATGGCTCGCGAATGCGATTCGAATCAGACCTCGACCAATGCTCGCTGAGGCATCGGATAGGCCTGATTGCAGATCTCGAGGAACGTGCGGGCAAAGTCGAGAATCCGGGCATCGTGGGTTGCGGGAGTCCATGTCGAGGGCTCTTGCTTCTTCTCCATAAACTTCTTTATCGCGACAGCGAAAGCATCAGCGTCGCCCATGCGGAAGTAGGAGGAGCCTGGGACGTCCTGCTCCAAATGAACAGGGAAGTCAGAAGCGATCACAGGTTTCCCCAGCAGGCGTGCGTCTTCGATAACCGTGCTCCAACCCTCAAAATTTGACGGCTGCAACACGGCAGCGGATGCGCGCATCAGGGAAATCTGGTCGGTGCGGGGGATGACCCCAAGAATCTTTACCTGCGACTCGACACCGAGCTGGCTGATCTCCGCTTTGAGCTTGTCGAAGTAATCCGGCTGCCGTGGATCTTTAGTGGGACCCGTGCAGACGATGTTCACCTTCAGGCCTTGCTGCTTCAGCTTCGCAATCCCGCGAAAAACGGTCGGATGATCCTTGTGTATCCAGAACTGGTTGCAGACGATGAAGTACGGCGTTTCAAGCGCGTACTTGGCGACCACCGGTGCCGGGTCGATGAACCACGCCGGCTGCGGGACGGTTGCGAAATGCAGAATATAGGTCTTCGATCGCGGCTGGCCGTAAACGCTGATGGCGTGATCGAGCGCGCACTGGCTGCTGAAGACGACGTGGCGATTGGGATCATTCAGCAGGGTAGAGAAGCGCTTGTCCCGGACCTTGCGCTGCAGCGGCGAAAAGAACTGGGGGTACGCGCTGTGCTGAAGGTCGGGGATCCACGCGATTGGGTTCGGTGTCAGTCGCGTATAGGGATCGGGCACGGGGAAGAGCGCATCCACGTTTTCCCGCTTCGCCGCTCGTCCGAGCGCCGGAGTCGAGTCACCGAGGAAAAATGACGAGGCGGCATAGTCGATACGCTGTACTCGTCCAGCCAGCTTCGTGTTTCCGAATGCGCGGCCGAGCATCGAGTCAAAGAGCACGACCTTGTCGACCAAAGGGGTGACTTCCGGAAACAAGTCGGTGTCGCGACGGCAGAACAGTGTGAGCCGAGGGCGCTCGTCGTCGGGAAGGCGGCACAGCGCCTTGATCAGATTCTGGGTGTAGATCGCGCCACCGAGCCATGCGTCGATGCCAATCAGTCCAATATGGGGCCGGGATGATTTCACAGGGCGACTCCTTCGTGGATGAGAAGTTCGCGCAATCCGCGCGACAGGTCGCCATGGGGCGCCCAACCGATCAGGGATTTCAGCGCTCCAACATCGGCTTGCAAGTGGGCGCGTTCTACGGCACGCACCTTCGCAGGATCGATCTCAATGCGAACCGGCTTTCCGATGATCGTAGAGATTCGCTCCACAACTTCCTGCATCGAGACCGAGACTCCGGTGCCGACGTTCACAGTCGTAACCCCCGGCGCAGACTTTTCAAGGACGTCGATAATGGCTCTTGCCGCATCAGCGACGGGAACGAGATCGCGCTTCGGCGTGACGTTTCCGAGTCGGATGACGCCGTTTCCGCGGCGAATCTGATCAATGATTTCGGGCAGGATATGGGGATTCGTCTCGTGCGGGCCGTACAGGTTGAATAAACGGCCATTCACGAAGTGACATTCAGGGCGAATGCTTGATTCCAGTTTTACCAACTGCTCCCCCATCCACTTCGTCAGGCCGTAAATATTGAACGGAGCTACTGGGCCCGATTCGTGGTGGGCCGTTTCACTCGCCTTATAGACATCGGCGGTGCTCGAGAACCAGAAGCGGCTGACTTTGCTGTCGCGGCAGGCGCTGAGCAGCGATTGCGTGCCATGCACGTTCAGGCTGACGGCTAAGGCTGGATCGCGCATTGCAGCCGGAATGAAGTGCAGGGCTGCGAGATGGACTGCTACCGCAGGTTTCTCTTTCCGGAAGAGTTCGACCAAACCGGCTTCGTCGCGGATGTCTTTGCAATAGAACCGAAAGAGCGGGTTTCCGGCGAAAGGAGCCAGGAATTCCCACTTGCCGCTCCACAAATTATCAATGCCGATGACTGGAATCTGGCGCTGAAGGAGTTGTTCGACGACGTGCGAGCCGAGGAATCCGGCGGCGCCGGTGACTACCCACGGAGAGTTCTTATGGTCTGTACCCAAGCAACAACCTCCCGAATCGAAACTCGACTGCGACTGCAGAAGGCTGGCACACGACCCAAAGGCCCGACTGCAGAATGGACACTCCGACGATAGTTTTTGCTCTGCTTATGTATTAAAAAGGGGAGTGAAGTACGTGCCGACCGAATCCTGGACCCTAGCAGTTTGTGTTCCCCCGAGCGTTCTTCGAGGACCCCATGGACCCGAACCGCCATGCAGACGCCTTTTGTTATTATAATAACGCGCCGTGAAAGCCGCAAGATGGAGCGGGTCATAAAATGGGGCCAGGAGCCACCAAACCCAGTCTTTTTGGTGCCTCTAAGTAGAATAGCTCAAAGGTAAAGTATCTCAACATAGACATCTGGTGGTCGACCGGGAGTCCCTGGCCGACGTCATGTTCGGAGCGAATGCGCTTCGAGCCAACCGCAGTTTAAAGCAGGTAGATACGGACGGAGAAGTGCCGGCCAGCTTGCCGGGATTGGAGAAAGAGTGTCCCTGAAACTGAAGGCGGATCGTTTTCGCAGGCGGATAGGCCCTTTTGGCGAGAGACTTATTCTTCTGGAAGGCAGGCGGGCGGCTTGGGAGGTCGCCAAGTTGCCGGTCTCGACTCCCCTGAAACGGGCCGGATTCGGAGTGTTTTCGCAATTCGATGAGGACGGCATCATTCAGTTCCTGATCAGTCATATGGAAATCAAGAATCAGACTTTCATCGAATTTGGCGTCGAGCATTACGAGGAAAGTAATACCCGTTTTCTGCTGATGAACGATAACTGGCAGGGGCTGGTGATGGATGGGTCGGAAGAGAACGTTGACTATATCAAGGACGACCGCGTTTCCCGGAAGTATGATCTGCAATCCTATTGCGAGTTCATTACAAAAGACAATATCAATGAGCTAATCCACCGCGCCGGCTTCGACCCTGATCTCGGATTGCTCTCGGTTGACATCGACGGCAATGATTACTGGGTTTGGGAAGCAATCAACTCGATTCAACCCCGAATTGTTGTCTCCGAATACAACAGTGTTTTCGGCCTTGACCCCGTTTCCATTCCATATCAAGCCGATTTTTTCAGGACCAAAGCACACTATTCCAATCTCTACTACGGCTGTTCGCTGAGTGCGCTCACACATCTGGCAGGCAAGAAGGGATACGTCTTTGTCGGGTCAAACCTTCGCGGGAACAACGCCTTTTTCATAAGAAAAGATCTGGCCGGGTCGTTTCGAGAATTGACTGCGCAGGAAGGGTACGTCAGCAGCCTTTTCCGTGAAGGTCGCGATAAGAAGGGGAATATGACCCTGCTTCGCGGGCCCGCAAGACGGAAACTGATCTCGCATCTGCCCGTTGTGAATGTAGTGACGGGACAGACTGCTCCGTTGGGCGAGTAGCGCGAGACTGGCCGAGAATCCCCCTTAGTACTGGTTCTGGGGTTCAGGCAGATAGTGATAGCGGCGCTGCAGGGGAAAGGTCAGCAGGTTCATGAGGAGCTTTCTCTTCGTGGCCACCTGCCCGTTGCCATCGTGAATCTTGATCTCACCTGTATTGAACTTGCTGGGGTTGCCGGCTAGCGAATGCTGGACGTGTACCGTAGCGCGATTGCCGTTCAAAAACGGCATGGGCAGCGGGCTTCCCATCACGTCGGACGTAATCTGCTCCAACACGGAGCCTGGATTACGCGCGAAATCTTCATAGCGCACTAGCCGGTAGGTTTCCGCGCGCGACTTCAGGGCTTCAGACAGAACGTTGTAAGCCCACCAGAACGCCACTACCTTGCGCGCCGGATGCACTGCGAGATATCCATTCTTTCTAGTCCAGCTGGCGACCACGCTGTGCGGGCTGCGCACCACATGGACGACATGCATCTCGACATTGGGAATTAAACCTGCCAGCAGCGCAGTCGAAGGATATTTCGAGGAGTCGACGATCACGCTGCAACCGGTCTCCCGTGCAACGGCGCGATAAGCCTCGCCCATCGCGTTGAGGATGGATTCGTATTCGCGGGGAACTTCGTGATTTTTCGTGCGCAGGAACAAGGACGGAAAATTTCGAATACGGAGCGATCCGGCTCCTTTGGCAGCGAGATCATCGGGAATCGCCCCGATAATATCTTTCCAGAACGGGCATTCAAATGCCGAACTTCCGCATCCGCAAGGCAATTTCTTGGCGCGGTCGAATAGGTACCGCACACCTTCGCCTACGTTGACGAAGTTTTCGAATTCACCCAGAAGTTGTCCCAGGACCGTGGTGCCGCTGCGCCCGCAGCCGGCGATAAAAATGACCTTGAGTTTTCCATCGGCCGTTTTGCTGTCGTTCATTTTATGTGCCTGTTCCCGAGAGTTTGATGACGTGAGGACTGTTGCCGTCGCTGTCATCAATTGTAATCTGTCCCGTCCGCACCCCGCTCTGGCTGGGAGTGAATGTGATTCTGAGCGTGCACATCGTATCTGGCAAGAGACTACTAGGACAGTTGCTGGCTTGGGAGAAGTCTCCGAGCGCCACCATCGCTCCCAGGACTAGCGGAGTCGTTCCGTTGTTTTTCAGGAGAACATCCTTCGCCGTGCTTGGAGTACCGATAGCCTGACTGCCAAACGTGAGCGCGCCGGGTTTCAGGCTTACCGCCGTGCCCGTTCCAACGAGGGTCAGAATCTGCGGGCTGCCTGGCCCGCTGTAGTAGACCGCGAGATTGCCGTCCCTGATCCCGGAACCATCAGGAGCGAAAGTGACGATCACAGCGCAGGATGCACCAGGCGACAAACGCGTTCCACAGTTATTGGTCTGGGTATAGTCGTTTTTTGCGGTGATGTTCAGATTCGTCAAAGGCGTCGTCAGCACGTTTGTGAGCGTGACGGAACGGGTGTTCTTCGAGCCCTGTACAACGATATTCGAGAAATTCACGCCGCTCGGCATCGCTTTGAGTCCGGTTCCTGTGCCGGTCAGGCTGACAACCTGTGGGGAACTGGCGTCGCTGTCGACGACGGTAACCGTTCCGTTGTGCACGCCCGTGATCGCCGGAGAGAATGTGATGTTCAGCGAGCAACTGCCTCCAGGGTAGATGGTGTGGTTCGTGCAGCCGCTCACCGCGTAGTTACCCGTCGCGGTAATGCTCTGGATGGTGAGCTTCGTGGTTCGCGAGTTGGTGAGAGTCACAACGTCGGCGGGGCTGGTGGTGCCAATCGGCGCATTGCCGAACTTGAGGCTGGAAGCCGCCAGGAGCGGGCATTGACGCGTGTTCAGGACGAATGGCGCCAGCGGCTGCTGGTTAAAGTTGAAGCTGTCCAGCATGTCGTTGGCATTCGCATCGCGGTCGGTCAGGGATGGCAGATTGAACCGTTCTTCGATGAACTTCACTACGGAATCAAACGAGTAGAGAGTGTGCGAAATGTAGCCGGACTTGGCATACGGCGAAATGATGATCATTGGGACGCGCGGGCCCAAGCCGTACTGGTCGATCATGGGAGGGGAAACGTGGTCATACAAGCCGCCGAAATCGTCCCAGGTGAGAAAAACCACTGTGGTCGGCCAGTCCGGGCCCTGCATGAGCGCGTTAAGTTGGGTGACGGTCGTGTTTTCGCCGAGGCAACTGCTGGCCGGCGGATGTTCGCTGGTGGCTCCCGAGGTGACGACCCAGCTGACCGCGGGCAGGTTTCCGCTCTTTGCGTCGGTTACGAACTGCTCCCACGGAACAACATGCTGCTGCCACATGGCCGAATTGCGGACATGATTGACTGCGTCGTAGGCAGACCAGATGTAGCCGTCATCGCCCTCGCCCGGCGCATAGGAGAGCCACCCAATATTATTAGCGCTGTTGAGACTATCGCCTAACGTCGGAAAGTCGAAGCACGGGAACTGGTTGGAGATCACAGTATCCTGCGCCATCACCTGCACGAATGTTCCCGCCTGGGCATCGCATCCCCAGGTGCCGGGCTTCTTCGCCACCACGGGCAGGCCGATTGCGCCGCCCGACTGGCTCGCTATCATGTAGAGATGATTGGAAAAGCTGGCGCCCATCAGCGACGAGAATGTGTTGTCGGAAAGAACGAAATGATGGGCATAGGCGAAGTAGTTGGGAATGTCGGCGATCCGAAGTTGGGTGTAGGACTGGTAATCGCCATTGACGGTGCCGTCAGGAATGAGGTCGAACTGGTCCATTTTGCCGCCATCCATGGCGGTCCACGCCGAGGGCCAGCTGTGGCCCATGTCGTGAAGAGTGCGGTCGGGCGTTCTCCCGAGAGGGATCACCTGCCCGGTAGAGATGACCCCGGTGGTGGCTCCGTTCGCCCCGGGGAATGTTCCGAAGTAAGAATCAAAGGAACGGTTTTCCTTGACCAGGTAGACGATGTGCTGGATTTTATCGATGCCGCGGATCGCGAGTCCCGCAAGAGCGACGGTCACAGGAGTGGAGCTCGCGCTGTCGTGAATCGTTAAAGTCCCCTGCGCGGAGCCGGCGGCTTTCGGCGCGAATGTGACTGAGACAGAACAGGTGGCCTGCGGCGCGAGGCTCCCACACTTGTTGGTTTGCGTAAAGCTGCCGCCTGCAGCGATCCCGGTGACCGTGAGCGTCGCTGCGCTCTGGTTGGTCAGCGTGACGCTTTGAGGGGCGCTCGCGCTTCCGACAACCTGCTCTCCAAAAGTCAGGCTGTTTGGCGACGCGGTGATCGCCCCCGACTGTGCGGCTAGTCCCACGTTCAGAACCAGCGGGACTGCAAGAAAGACAAGGATCAAAAGCGACGTAGTCTTCGAAGCCATAGCGTCCTGTGGTCGGCCCAATTTCCTCATCCTGAAAACTACTGTGCGGTTTCAGTGAACTGTACCGGCGTTAGCCCGCTTACCGAAGCTGTTACGGTCACAACCTCGGGTGTCGATGGCAAAATGTACGTTACGTATGCCTTTCCGACACCGTTGGTAACGGCCGAGGGGGCAGAGAGAGTCCCGCTAGCACCTCCGTCGGAGTAACTGACGGTGAGCCCCGGTTCGGGGTTTCCGTATTGATCGGTAACGAGAACAAGCAGAATGCTCGGCAACCTGGTTTTAACTTTGCCGACCTGATTATTGCCACCAGCGATAGTCACTGACGTAGCCGGGCCCACGACAGCCTTGTCTGTCATTGTCGCCGAGAGTGTGCCGTAGGTTCCGGTCGCGAACGTCGTTTTGGTGCTGATAGGCTGAGTGCTCGTCGGCAATGTGTACAACACCGTTGCTAACCCAGTCGAATTCGTGATCGCGGGATTGGGGGAGAAGGAACCGTGAGGCGCGGTATCGCTGAACGCAATCGGTTGTCCGACGATGGGGTTGTTGTAGGCGTCGCGAAGCTTCATGACGAGCGGGGCGGGAAGAGTGGTGCCAACATCCCCGGTTTGCCCCATGCCTGAGAATTTCACGATCATGGTTGCCGGACCAGGAACGGCAGTCGCCGACATGAGAATCTGAGTGTATCCAGTGGCCGTCGCCGTGAAGCCGATCGATTGAGCCTTCGTTGGAAGTGTGTAGTTAGTCTTTGCATTCCCGTTGACGTCCGTGATCGCAGTGGGATTACTGAATGTACCGCCGGTAGCGCTGGCGGTGAAATTCACAGTAACGCCCGGTACTCCCTTGCCTTGGCTGTCCACGGCCTGCACAGTCAACGGGCTGGCCAGCGTGGTTCCGGCAGCCCCGGTCTGCTTGTCGCCAGACTGGGTTGAAAGGTACGGAAAGAGTCCGTATACGGCCAGGGCGCTTTGCGTTCCTACAAAGACTTTATTATTCGCGACGATGGGGGTCGCGAAATGGTTGACTGCGCCGAGAACATCGCGGCTGCCCTTCTGGCTGCTGTTATAGATTTCCGCGAGAGTGATCGCGTCCAACGCGGAGAGCACCGGGCTCACCGGATTGTGAATGTTCCAAAGGATGCCGCCCTGCGTGCCGCTCGAGGAGACGATCGGGTTTCCGACTTGAGAGTACTTCACGGACTGCGCCACCGGATTCCAGGAGAGCGCGCCATTACTTAAAGAGAAGGCCTTGACCGTGTCCCCGTGAGCCGCAAAATAGACCGTGTTGTTCCAGTACACCGGAACGCTATCGAACAGGCCTAGGGCGGCCGGGATCGGCTGCACAATTTGATCGTCGTTTTGGCCGCCAGAGTTGAAGTGTCCCATGCTGTCGCGATCGATGAGATAGATCGTGCCGGTCTTGCCGGAAGTCACGAGTTCGTGCTCGTGCGCGCCGGTTTGGTCGGGAAGCAAGGTTACGCCACCAGATCCCAGATCGAGATCCATGTTGTCCATATTCTGCTGGTCGAAGGGGGTGAAGTAATCGGCGACCGAGAACCCGCCCTGGTTGTAGATGAGCTTGAGAACGGTGTCACCGTAATCGGGACCATTGTTTACATTGGCGTCAAAGGGTCCGTTGGCAGTCACCGCATAAATGTTGCCCTCGCTGTCAGCAGCGATTCCTCCGCCACTCATCCAAAGCGAAGAGCCCCACGTGTAGCTGGGCGATGCATTGAATGTGGCAAGTTGCTGCAGGGTGGTCGGGTTGTAGGCCATGACCCACCCATGAGCCTTCAGGTCGCATCCGTTCGACCCGTATGCGATGAACAGCGTCCCATTTGAGAGGAGCAGGGCTGGCCTTTGGCACTGGCCCAACGTATTGAACTCGGTGCTGCCGTTGGGAGTCACAACGACTGGGCCTCCGAACTTTTCGGATCCCGTGGTGATATCGAGGGCGTGCAGCCGATGTACGTAATTTATTTGGCTTCCCGATTGTTCGCGGGTCTTGACGGCGACATAAAGAGTGCCAGTCGTGGAGTCGATGACCGGCGTGCCAAGGATACCCATCTCAGTAAATCCGGTATCGGCGCAACCTTGTTCGCTGATCGGTACGCTGGTCACGCCCGCGGCGGAGTTCAGGAAGCTGACGTGCCATAGCGTTCCAGTCGCCGGGTTGTCGGCGTCGAGGGCGTAGACGCTGTCGTGCTGCGTAACCACGTAGACGACGTTGTGCTTGCCCAATCCTGGTAGCGTGAGGTTGGGGACATAGAGAGGTTGCGCGGCCACCTGACCGTCGACCGGATAGAAAAACAGTTTGCCAAACCGGGTCGGATTGACCTTGGACGAGACCAGGGTGGTCTCGGTGGTGATTTGGCCAGTCCGTGCATTGTCAAAGTGATACGTCAGAACGGTGTCACTCTGGGCCGATGCCGAACCCATTCCCAGCCCGAGGACCACGGCGATCATCAGCAGCCACTGAAGCGAAACTGTTCGCGGCGAGCGCAGGTTGGGACGGGAAGTGAGCGAGGCCGAGCTCCGTTGGGACTGGTTAGGGTTGCGCTGAAGGCTAACAGAACAATTCGACATCGAAACTCCTCAAAACGGGGGATACAGACGATTGAAATTCAGGGGGAAGGAGGCGCTTGCCAACAAATCCTATTTGGAGTCCTAATTTGGTCCCAACGCGATTGTCCACAGGCTACCCTAGAATTACGAGGCTGAAAAGGAGTCTAATTTCTCTAGTCCGCTCTGTGCACCTCCCCTGTTACCTCTTGAGAGAGCTGAGATTCTGACTGGCCTACGGTCGCCTCGACGAAACCCCGTGATGGGCGAGGTTTTCACGAACTTTCTGCAACGCGATTCAGATCTCTCTTGGGGTGGCTTATCCCTCGTTTGACGGCCCGAAAAAGCCCCATTTTCCCCCCACCCTAAGGTCTGCTGGCCCACGGGCCAATCTGCACTTGCGAGAATGGTCTGATTACCGCTATAACTCTGGTCCATCACCTACATGTACTTGTGGTCTCTTGGCGATACGGGGAATCACCCATAGAGTACAGGCAGATCGAAACGAATGGCTCCCAGCTTATTCGTTGATGCTTTTCGCGCTTCGTCTATAGCAGTTCAGGCCAAATTTGTAGGGAGGGGCGGAATGAAGCAAATCTTCGCTTGTCTTGTCGTTTGCTTTACGCTGCTCGCGCCACGGTCGATCTGGGCGCAGGCGACGGTAAACGAGAGTCTGGAAACGGCTTCTTTATATGTGGATGCGGTAAAGGGCTCGGATTCGAATCCGGGAACCCAGTCTCTGCCATTCAAGACCATTAGCGCAGCCACCAGCGTGGCGCAGACGAACAATTACAAAGGGGTAGGAACCAAGGTGATTATCAATCCCGGGACGTATCGGGAAACCGTCACCTTAATCGGAAGTAGTTACTACACCAGCGCTCCTATCACGTTCCAGGCCAATGGCAGCGGTGTCGTTGTCAGTGGCGCGGTTCGCTATGACAACTGGCACACCTACGCTGGGAATTCCGCGGTCTACAGTGCCCCATGGGCCTACAACTGGGGCCTCTGCGTGCCCTTGGCCAGCGGTCCTTTGGCGGCGGACGCCGTCCTCCGGCGCGAGATGGTCTTTGTGAACGGTGTTCAGCTCACACAGGTCATGAAAGCCGGACAGATGCGCGCAGGCACTTTCGCTGTCGACGAAAAAAACGGCAAGATTTATATCTGGCCGGCTTCGAGCGTCGATATCAACAGTGCTGACGTTGAAGTTGCGACTTTGCCGGAAGTGTTCCACGTCGTCGGTGTGTCGAACATTGTGGTGCGCGGAATGACGTTTGAATACGCCAACAGTTGCCGCGACAACAATGCTGTCTACGTAGGCGGCACCGCCAAGAACATACTTTTTGATAACGACAACTTCCAGTGGAACAACGCGATCGGATTGCACATCTTTAATCCGGTCTCGAACTTCACCGTCCAAAACTCGGTGGCCAATCACAACGGCCAGTCGGGCATGATGTCGGTGATGGCGAAGAACGGTGTCTGGAAGAACGTCACCACTTCATTCAATAACTGGCGCGGTGCCCAGGGCTCTTATTACAACTGGAACACTGGCGGCTTCCACTTTTACAACGCGCACGATCAAACCATTACCGGCTTGGTCACGGCGTACAACCAGACGCATGGCGTTCACTGGGACACGGACGCTCAGAATGTCACCGTCACGAACATGGTTGCAACGCAGAACCTGGCCATTGGCGCGGTGGTCGAAAAGAGCGAAGGGCCCGTCGCCATCACGAACAGTCACATGTGTGGCAACAACCTGGGCGTGAAGCTCAGCTATCTGTACCAGGGCGGCTTCGTCCTGCGGAACTCCGAGAACGTCACTCTGACCAACAGCACGCTTTATAACAACTCCATCAGCCAGATCAACGTCATCGGACAGAAGGGTGGGATTCAGGTTACCAACTGGGAAACGGGCCAGAGCTACAACCTGAGAAGCCAGAACTTCACCCACACCGGCAACGCTGTCGAAGCGGTGGGAGGCCAGAACACGTTCGAAGACAGCTATCTGAACGGTACGGACTGGGACGTTTTCCAAACCACGCTGAACTCAAACAAAAATAATTGGTGGAACGGTTCCGGCAGCACCGTTTTCGAAGTACCGATTGCGGAGATGCACTCCCTGTCGGGCTGGCGAACTGTGACCGCGCAGGACGGCCTCTCGACCTGGAGTCAACCTGCCGATCTGAGCACGGCGTGCGCAGTCTCGCCTGTGAAAGACTACTGGCTGACGGTGGACAATCCATCGGTGACGGTTGCTCAGGACGGGACCGCCGCCTTCAATTACAGCCTGTTTCCATTCGGAGGCATGACTGGTACGGCCACCTTCGCAGTGGACGGCACGGTAGAGATCCCGGGCGTCTCATTGAGGGTGTCTGATAAGTCGGTGCCTCTGACCGGAACAACCACGGCCGCCATGCGCGTTGCCGAGAGCACACCTCCGGGCACGTATCCAGTCACGGCGTATGCCACTGCCAACGGCGTGACGCGTACGATCACGACGTTCCTTATCGTGCCAGTGACATCGGTGCGAGTCTCGACGCTGGGTTTGCAATTCCCGACGATGAAGGTGCGGACCGCTAGCCCGGTTGAGAGCTTCACCATCAATAACTTCGGGAAGAAGCTACTCACCCTGTCGAGCCTGGCGTTCACAGGCGCGAAGGACTACACCGAAACCGACAACTGCGGCTCAGTGCTCACCGCTGGTGAAACCTGCACCGTAAACGTCACGTTCACACCTAAAGCAGCGGGCCCACGCAACGGAGTCTTAACGATCAACGACGGCGATGCGAACGGTCCTCAGGTCGTCACGCTGACGGGTTCGGGAAAGTAATTCGTCAAACAGTCTCGTCCGCTGGCCTTGAGCCAATCGGATAGACAAAATCGGGCAAGAGCGGCGATATCGCTCTTGCCCAAATTTTTTGTGCGGTATTTCTTCTTGGAATTCGCAGTACCCGTCACTGCACCGTCAGCCAAACAGTGGCATTCCGCGTCACATCTCCGCTGCGCGCAGTCATGGTTACGGGATATATCCCTTTTGGTGTGGTGCTGCTGGTGCTGACGGTGAATGTGACCGTGCCCGATCGTGTCAAGGAGGGATGCGACCAGTTCAGGTTTGCTCCCGGAATCAAACTGACCCCGTATGAACTGAAGAACGTCTGCCCGTTGAAGGCTCCCAGCGGTATCACCAGCATGGTGAACACAGCCGGAGATCCGGCGTTAACCGTCAATGCGCCGGTGTTGGGATTCACAAACCAGAAATCGGGGAAGTCTGGCTGGACTTGGCAGGGAATTGTAGGATCGCCCGCGGGCGCGGCGAATGTGGAGTGGGTGTCCTGACCGGTCAACGAGAGCCAGTGCGGCCAGTCGATCGTCGTGTAGTACGCGGGTATCGGGACGGTGAAAGGCTGCGCGACTGAGTCGCTCCACCATGTGTTGTTGTCGGAGATGAGCGTGTCTTGAAAATCGGTCCAGGCTAGCCCGCTTTGATCGAAGTCATAGAACAGTTGCTGGCCCGCCGCGCCGACAACGGTATTCGACTTCATCGTGAGATTCTGCGTGACCAGGCTGTATTGTTGCCCGGTCTCATAGTTGGTCACCGGCATGAAGACGCCGCCCTGGATGCCGATCACTGGAATCTGGCTGACTGCGTTGTAGGCAAAAGTATTTCCCGTCATGTTGACGAAGGTCGACGCCCGCAGCAGCATCCCACCGTCGTAATACACCCCAAGCAGCCCGTTATAACAGAGAGTGCTGTTCGAGATGTTCACCGGCCCTTCGCTCTTCTCCACCACCAACCCGTAGTGCAAGTTGTAGGCACCGATGATGGACTTGGACCAGACATTCTGCTGGTCCGTGTCCCAGTGCAATCCGTGGGTCATGTTGTAGAACATCTTCAGATTGGCGACGGTGTTGTCGTGCTGTGCGTAGAAATAGAACCCGCCTTCGCTCCAACCGTAGATGCCGCCCTGTGCGCCGCGCCAGGCGTTGTAATCGGCTTCGAGGGCATTCCACACACCGTTCTTCGACTGGTACGACTTGAACCCGCGCTCGCCATTGTGCCGGGCGACGCTGCTACGGACGGTGAACGAGGTCACTGCATTCATAGCGAAGCCGCCGGCGTTGTTCCAGTTAAAGCCGTCACTCTCGATAAGAATGTTGCTGCCGCCGTTGAACGTGACCGTATCGTGATCGCGGCAGTCGTTTCCTTGTTCGAACCTCAGGCCGCGCAACACGAGGTTGGTCATTTTGTAAGCCGAAAAGAGCGCGGCCCGCGTGGCCACTTCGACGTTCGCAATGCTGATGTCGGTGCCGAGGGCGGGATAGATGTAAACAATACCGTGCGATTCGTCGACGAAGAATGTACCTCGTCCGAGCTGCGATTGGGTCATCACCTGCGTCAACATGACGCCATTGACGAAAATCATTTCCCTTCGCAGATTGATGTCCTGTTCCAACGGTCCGGATGACGCGCGAGCGCACGGCCCCCATGTATAGGGCCACGCGTGAGTGTAGATACTCGAATTACCGCTGTAAGGCTGCCAGCCGGTCCAAACATCCGAACCGGAAATCTTCACCGTTCCTTTTGCCGCCGCCTGGAATGTGATCGGCAGGGAAGTCAGCGTGCCGTTGTTGCTTAGAGAAATCGTCTCGGGATAGATCCCGGAGTTGATAGTCACACGCGTGCCGATGCCGTGCTGGTTGTTCGAAACCGCAACGGTTGCGGCCTTGCCGATGGTCTTGAAGGGCTTGGCCTGCGTCCCCGGATTGGAGTCGGCGCCGACCGTGCCGTCAACGTAAACAAAGGTGGTCTCGAGATTCTCGTTGATGTTGGCCTGCGCCCACGCAACACCCAGAGAGGCGATGAGGCAGAGTGTCACGTGCGGGATGAGCTTTTGGATCTTCATAATCCCCCTCGATCTAGCATCTGCGCGCTTTTCCGTTGATGTAGATCGAACCGCGAAGAAAAGACTTTCCAGCTGCGAGCGTTTTCTCGCGCGTGGATTGTCTGAAATACGTAGGCCCTTAGTGCGATACGAGCGTTCTCGTGGCGCTCGGCAGAGTCATTGTATCGCTACCGACGATCCGAGATGTTACGGGAGTGTGATTGGGAAGCAAACATTCAAGTCTGAGCGAGAATACGTGCAGCGCCTGCCAGCTTTAGTCGTCGTCAGGATCGGATGGCGGCCTCTTGTCATTCAGAAAGAAACTGGCGTCGTATTTTGATGGAATCGTTGTAAATGTCAGCGGCGTTTGGTTGAAGTCGAAACAATCCGAGAGATCATCCGCCCGCGAATCGGCGTATCCGCCGGCTTGGGTATCGATGGGACCCAGATTGAACACCGTTTCGGTGAACTTCAAAATGCTTCCAAAATCATGATTCTGATGAGAAATGTAGGCCGCCTTCGCATAAGGGGACACCACAATTAACGGCACCCGGAAACCATATTCGTAGGAGTTGCGGATGGAAGGCGGCGCAACATGGTCATACCATCCACCCCAGTCATCCCAAGCGATAATGATCGCTGTGTTGCCCCAATACTGGCTGTTTCCGACGGCATTGACGACCGAGGCGACCCACGACGGTCCCTCTCCGGTACTGATGTCGGAATGGTCCGAAGCCTTTCCGTCTGGGATCACCCAACTGACCGCGGGCAGTTGGCCATTTTGAATATCGGTGAGGACCTGTGTGTTCGGGACGACATTGCTCACCCATTCCGCGCCGGTGCAGGACGTACCGTTGGGAGGGGCGGCGTTAGGCACGCAAAGATGCTGAATTGAGTTCGGCCCCACCCAGATGCCGGTCGGCGCGCACGGTGCACTCTGCGGGTCGCACGCCGGCACATTTGCGTAGTACCGCCAACTGATCTTCTGGCCATCCAGCAAATCGATCAAAGTATTGTGATCGAAACACGGATACATCGTTTGGGTCAGATTCGTAGCGGAGTTCATATTCGTCGAGTCGATCATGGCGACCGTCTCGCTCGCCGGCGAGCTACATCCAGTGTTCCCCGAATACTCGAGCCCATTGTTAGGGTTCTCCGCGGCGAGCAACTTACTCGTCTCCGTAGGCGCGGAAGTTCCCGAAATGATGTACTGATGCGCCGGATAGCTCGGCCCCTGATTGGTCTGGAACATGCGATCGCCGAACGTGTAGGTTTCCGCGAGATTAAAGTAGGGCTGAACGTCGGAAGCCTGCACATACTGAAACGGGAGGTTCGGTGCTGGGCAGTCCGTAGCGCCTGGTGAGCACGCTTGCGCGATCAGGTCAGCCCCATCCATTTTTCCGCCGTCGTACATCTTGAGGAACGCGGTGTGGGCATGGCTCAGATCGAAGTCGGTGACAAGGCCTTTCGGAACCAAGGTTATGGTGTGGCCCTTCGAGTTCACGCCGGTGGTGGCAATGTCGGCGCCGCGCGCCATCAGAACGGGATCGTGAAACAGGTTGTCGGGAGTCCGGTTCTCCTGAAAGATGATCACCACATGCTGAATTTTTCCAGGCGGAACCGTGTGCGAGTTCCCGCTAACCCCGCCGCAGCCATTCATTGCGACGAGTAGCGCCCCTGCCGAAGCCAGGAGGCCCCATAATATGAAAATCGTGAACCGAGGCATACGGGTCTCCAAGCCAGAGTGACGAGAGTGAATTGCGCTGCGCGAAGATTGGTTGCCCATTTCCAACCGTGGCGTTGCCCCAACGCAAGGAACGCCCTGGCCTTGCAAACACGTCCGGCAGAATTTCCACTCGGGTGAGCGCAAAAAAACTTTAGCGCGTTTATGTGTGCAGGATGAAGCCCGTGTCAGCCAAGCGCCTCCAATACATCCACTGCGGAACTGTAACGCCCCTGAGGCGCGCTGATCTGCGCTCCCTGCACGGTGTGGCGCACGGTGGTCAGCATCTCGCGAGCGATGGCTACGCCCTCAGCCCGCGCGGACTCAGGAGTAGTGGCTCGCGCCATGCGTTCGAGGATCGCGTCTGGCACGGAAACCCGCAGTTCGTTCTTCATGAACTCCGCGTTGCGCACGCTCACCAGAGGCCAGATGCCGGCGATCACGGGAATGCGGCAATGCTCAATGCGGCGCAGGAAGTTCTCAAGCAGCCGGATGTCGAACACGGGCTGCGTGACGGCATATTCGGCTCCCGCCTGAACCTTGAATTCGAAGCGGCGAATTTCCTCATCAAGGTCAGTCAGTCCGGGGTTTGCGCCCACGCCGATCACAAATCCTGTTCCCGTGCCGATCGGATTCGCTCCAATATCGAGTCCGCGGTTCAGGTTGTGAACGATGTTGACCAGACCGATGGCGTCTACGTCGAAGACGGCGGTCGCGTCCGGATAGTTGCCCATTTTCGGAGGATCACCAGTGATGCAAATCAGGTTCCGGATCCCGACCGCGGCAGCGCCCAGCAGGTCACTTTGAATGCCGAGCACATTGCGGTCGCGGCAGGTGTAATGCAGCACCGCCTCAATGCCAACCTCGCGCTGCATGAGCAGAGACAGCGCCTGGTTGCTCATACGCGCCGAAGCGCGCGGGCTGTCGGGAATGTTGACGGCGTCTACGCCAACAGACTTCACGAAGCGCGCGCCCTCGATCTCCTTGCGAATATCGATGCCCTTCGGCGGAACAATCTCGACCATGGTCGCGAACTCGCCGCGCGCGAGCTTCGCACCCAAAGCAGAGCGCTTTTCGAGAGGCACGGCCGGGGCAGCCTGCGGTGCGGCCTGAGTTCCCACGACTTGTGCCATTGCCGTTTTGCCGCGCGCCTCGCCCACGCGCAGTGCGGACTTCATCACGCGAATGTGATCGGGAGTCGTTCCACAACACCCGCCTACGACGCGCACGCCCGCCGCCACAAATTTCCGCGCGTAACTGGCCATGTACTCGGGCGAGCACAGGTAGATATTCCTTCCATCAATCGACCGCGGGATGCCGGCATTCGGTTGCGCCGAGAGCGGCAGGGAAGTCAGCGCCCGGACGCGCTCCATCGCGTCCAGCATCGCGACCGGACCAACACTGCAGTTGCAGCCGATGACGTCGGCTCCCCACTCCTCGAGTCTTAGGAACGAACGTCGCCGGATCTGAGCCGTCGAGACAGTTGCCGTCCTCATCGATGGTGACTTGCGCCATGATTGGCAGCCCGGCCTTGACGTCTTTTGCGGCGAGCATGGCCTGATGAAGTTCTTCCAGGTAGCCGAAGGTTTCCATGATGAGCAGGTCGACTCCGCCTTCGGCCAGCGCCTCGATTTGCTGGCGAAAAGCCGTACGGGCTTCATCGAACGAAGTCTTGCCCAGAGGCTCGATACGGGTGCCCAACGGTCCAACGGAGCCCGCTACCCATACATCGAAGCTCTTCGCCGCCTCGCGGGCCAGACGTGCGCCGGCCAGGTTGATGTCGCGGACCTTGTCGGCCAGCGTGTATCCTGCCAGGCGAAACGAGTTTGCGCCAAAGGTATTGGTTTCAATAACTTCCGCGCCAGCCTGCAAGTAATTGTGGTGGATTCCACGAATCAGGTCGGGCTGCGAAACGTTCAACTCGTCGTAGGAGCGGTTGATGAAGATTCCATTGGAATAAAGCAGGGTCCCCATCGCGCCGTCGCACAGCACTGGAGCCTGCTTTACCCGAGCAAGAAAGTCAGCGGCCATAGATCAAGTCAGAATACAGGATGAAGGCCAGTTGGCGCATCTCGGGCACCTTGGTGAAGCTGCGCCGCTAAGGCGCAAGGGTTACGATTGAGTCGCTGGCGCGTGGTAGGGGAATGGATGAGTGCACTATGCGTGTTACACTTTTTTCACTGACTGGAGTTCCGCCTGGGGTTTAGGCGCTCCAGAATTTTCGTTTTTACGAGAGAATTATGAAACCAGCCATCGAGACGCCGAGCGGCGTCTCTCCCGATCCATATCACAAGACGGTTTGCTGTCTGCGCTGCGAGCAGAAACTTCAGCGATACCAACTGATGCGCGTGAGCTTGACCCCAGGGAATTCGGGTCTCGCAACACTCTCTTGCCCGCGCTGCGGACACGTGGAATTCGTGTCGGACTCCAGTCCTCTGCTGCAGAACCTGGAGTTGATCTCGGTGGATGCCGGCGACGGCGACTAGCCGAAACCGGCTCCTGCACTCGCGTCTATGCCTTAAAACGGAATGTCGTCGTCGGTGATCGGACCCGCTGGTGCTGGCTCTGGTTCCGGGCTGCGCTGATCGAAGTTATTGCCGCCGCCGGACGATGACGCGCCCCGCGAACTTCCGCTGTACTCGCCGCCACCGGCGCCCTCGCCCTTCCCAGTGAGCATGACCAGGTCGTTGACGATGATTTCCGTCATGTATTTCTTCTGGCCGCTCGTTTTGTCATCCCAGGAATGCGTTCGCAGGCTGCCCTCGATGTAAACCTTGCTGCCTTTCTTCAAATACTCGCCGGCAATCTCTGCGGTGCGCGCCCACGCGGTGACGTTGTGCCATTCGGTGCGGTCCTGCCAATTGCCGTCTTTGTCCTTGAATCGGTCATTCGTGGCCAGACTGAACTTGGCGACGGGCGTGCCGCTGGGCGTGTACTTCACCTCGGGATCCTTGCCCAGATTTCCTAGAAGAATAACTTTGTTGACGCTTCTGCCTGCCATGGGGTGCTCCTTTGCCGGGGTTCACTATAGCAGAATAGGGCCAGTGGAAAGGGGTGCCAGCATCACAAACGGGGTGAAGGAGTATCATTTCGGGTCGGGCTGTTCTTTAAGTATTACTTGAGCCCGCAACTTCGTCCCAGGAGGGTTTTATGTCGCTCTCCCGTTTCGTTCGTTCTCCCTGTGCCCCAAGACTTCCTCGCGTCGTTCTCGCCCTGTTAGGGTTGCTCCTGCTTTCTGGATGTTGGGTTGCATCGATTAATCCGCTGTATGAGGAGGGAAGTTTCGGTAGTCTTCACAAGGATCCTGCTCTGATTTTCGATCAGAGCCTGGTTGGTTCCTGGGGCGTTACCAACGACAAATGCACCACGCTACTGACGATCACGGCCAAGGACGAGGCCTACGATTTGCAGTCGATCGACCAAGGTGAGGGGTGTAGCGAAGAGAAGTCCCATCAACAGGCCCGTCTGGTGAAACTGGATGGGCATTACTTTCTGGATGTTTCGCCTATGGATGACGACGTTTGTAACATGTGCTCGGCGAAGCACAGCATCCTTCTCGCGAAATTCGAGAAGGATACGTTGTCGCTCACGCCGATTGACTCCGACTGGCTGAAGAAGTCGATTACAGCGAAGAAAGTGAAACTGGCGACTGTGGCAGGCGATACCGATACGATCACCGCATCGTCCAAAGACTTGAAAAGCTTTTGTCGCAAGTATGCTGACGACAAGGCAGTGTTTAAGCCGGATTCCGCGGATACGTTTAAGCGAAACCCGGTCTCCGGTGCTGGGGATCCAAGCCCAGAGCCAACAGCTAAGAGCCAATAGCCTCTTGAGGTATAATCCTCCCATGCCTGCCGCACCCGGAGCGACCAAGGCCGTCGGGATGGTGCCCGACGAGCAGAAGTTTGAACCGAGGTCCAAAGGCCTCGCCACCCCGCGCAAGAAGAAACCCAAGGAACTCGCGGTGATCACCGAGTGCTGCACCGGATGCGCCGGCTCGCCTGCCTGCGTCGAATATTGTCCGGTGGAAGACTGCATGTTCTGGGTGCCGGACGAGGACAATCCTCCGTTCGGCCGCATCGCGATCGATCCCATCCTCTGCATCGGTTGCAAAAAGTGCCTGAGCAAGGGCCCGGACGGCTGCTTCCTCGATGGCTGTCCATGGGATGCCATCGTCATGGTTGACATCGTCGAGGTGGAAAAAGAAGTCGGGCCCATGGCCATTTAGAAATCTGGCGATCTAGAAATCTGCGGTGCAATTCCCCCTGCTGCTTTGAAACGTCGGACTCAAAGGCCCTTTCGTGGCAGCAACCAACGCTCTGCACCCTGACAGCAACGCTGGTGCCTCAAAACACCATCTCGCGATTTCAATCGCAATTGCACTGTTCGCCTTCCTGACCTGCTACTTCCGGACATTCATTTTTCCCGGCACGCCGTTATTGCCGAACGGCGACCAGACCGGCTTTGTTTATGCAGGAAGTCGCATTGCGGCCGGAGGCCTACCCTACCGCGATTATTTCCAGATCGTCCCGCCCGGGACAGATTTGGTTTATTCCTTCGTGATCCGGGAATTTGGTTTGCACCTTTGGATCCCGCACATTGCCATGGCGCTTCTCGCGGCGACTGCAGTCTTTTTGATGACGCGAATCTCGCTTCGAGTCCTGCCCGGGACTGCGGCGATCGTGCCCGGATTGCTTTTGATCGGATTGGTCCTGCCGATATCGGCCGATGCAACTCACCACTGGTTCAGCACCGTGGTCGCGCTCGCTGCGGTGTTCGTGTTGTTGGGAGGATCGACGACTGGGCGGGTGGCGGCGGCCGGTGCACTCTGTGGCTTGACCGCTTGTTTCACGCAAACGAAAGGTGCAGCAATGCTGATGGCATTCTGCATTTTCTTTGCGTGGGAGGCGAGCCTGAGCAAGAAGTCCGCAGCTATGGTCGCGCGTCAATGCGCCGTGCTTGCGGCTTTCGCGGCGATTACATTTGCAGCATTCAACATCTACTTCGTTGCGGCCGCAGGACTGAGAACATGGTGGTACTGCATCATCGTTTACCCCCTGCGTTATTATTCTGCACCGACGGTAAACAATTGGCGGGTGCTCGAACACGATTTTGGATGGCATGGCGGCCCCGTCAAATGGATCGCGTACCCGTTCATTTACGCGACTGTGCCGCTCGCTTGCGTCGTCTTTCTGGTGATGACCCGGAGGCGGTGGAAAGACGGCGACGAACCATGGCGCGATCTCGTCTTAATCGCGCTGACGGGTTGCTTCATATTTCTGCCGGTCGCCCTCGCGCCATCGGTAAAGCGCGTCGGTTCGGTTGCACCGCTGGCCATGGTGTCGCTTGGCTGGCTGCTTTGCCGTTCGGGATCGATATTGCGGCTGTTCCGACAGGGCCTGGTAGTTGTAGCCGTAGCTTTGGCGGTGGCTTTGCCCGTTAGAACACAGACGCACTGGCACGCGTTTCTTGATCTTCCTGCGGGTCGAACCGCCTTTCATGAAAAGGCCCAATATGAGGAATATGCCTGGGTTCTTGGGCATACTCACCCGGGACAATTGTTCTCTGGGATGCCTCCGATGTATGTTCCTTTCCATCTCATCAATCCGGCTGCAATTGCCGGCTATGACGCGACGGAATACACGCGCCCGGAGCAGATATCCGCGCTGCTGCAATCGCTGCGGACGCACGCTGTGCCGTTGATGATTCTGCCGTCCGAACAAAAATATCTGCAGCCGACCGGATTGCCCTCCGATCATCTTGGTCCGTTCCGCGACTACCTTTACAGCAACTACGTCCTGACTCGGACTTTTCCGAGCGGCGACGAGGTGTGGGAACAGAAGGCCGACACGAACGCTGTTTCACAATGATCAAGCCGCCTCATGAATGGTTAGGGCGCGGCCTGAGCTGCAGGCTTGAGTTGCAGTAAGTCCCACTTGTTGCCGTAGAGGTCTTCGAAGACGGCTACCGTGCCATAGGGTTCTTCTTTCGGTTCGCGGGCGAACTTGACGCCGCGAGCTGTCATGCTGCGGTAATCCCGCCAGAAATCATTGGTGTGAAGAAAAAGAAAGACGCGCCCTCCGGTCTGGTTGCCGATCCGGCTGGCTTCTTCATCGGTGGAGGCTTTGGCGAGAAGCAGATGCGTTCCGCGAGATCCCGGCGGCGCGACGAGCACCCATCGTTTGTCACGGCCCTGGCGATCTTTCGAGACGCTGTCTTCGACTAACTGGAAGCCAAGCGACTGCGTGAAATAAGTAATGGCTTCGTCGTAATCCCGGACCACCAAAGCGATATATCCAAGAGTCTGAGGCATGAGTATTTCCTGCCAGCAAGATTAAATCAGGTCAGGTGTGGAAATTTGAGTCCCCCTCTATTTCTTCCATCGAGCTTCACCTATTCCCCATCGAGGCACACAAGCCTCCTCATTCACGCACAAGACGAGGTGATCATAATCACCGACGCGGCTCGCCCGTGCCTCTAGCTTGGGTTTGCGGGTTCGTTGGAGGGCTATATCGATGAGCAGTGCGACGGCAGTTGAAATTCGTCCTTATACGCGTACGGAATTTCGATGCAAAGGTTGCGGCGTGACCTATCGGGTCGATTCCGAGTTCAGTGCCGGACCGATTGTCGGGCAGGGTCAGAAATATCACCACTGCGCAGGGGACGAGACTCGTCAGCTTGGCGGTCCTATCGTTGCTGTTTGGGAGAAGCGCGCGAGCGACTGGGTTCTGAAAGCAAACCGAACCACGGTCCGGTAGTCCGGTGTCTGAGCGCGTCGTTAGTGCTGACTTCTATCGCGGATGGCCTTCTCAGTTTCGATAGCCTGCTGGCGTACATCGTGGGAAATGTCGGGCAGATCCTGCTCGTAGGGACGAACCGCGTCGAGATCGTCAAGTTGTCCGATCAGGTAAAGCGCGCGCAGCGCCTCCCAGACTTGCTCCGTGTCGGGATCAATCACAGCCAGCTCTGCGCTGGCGGCCACGTTTGCGCCGGGCTGGGAAACTGATCGGATTCGCCCTGGGATCGGCGAACGAACTTCAATCACTTGTGACGAACCTGTCACCGCTAACTTCGCGACCAGTCCTTCCTGATGGATGGCTGTGCCGGGGCGGTCAGAGTCTACAATGCGGCCGGCGGCGGGAGCGGTGAGATGCGCCGGTTGTAACAACGCAACAATCTGTGGACGCCCCGTGGCGTCCCCGAACCGCACTAGCGACAGCGCCGCGTTGCCTCGCACCATGGGTGAAGAATCCTGCAGCATCTTCAGCAGCGTCTCGTGAAATCCCGCGCCGGACGTGTCCTGCCCCATGACCCAGGCGTCGGTGTTGCGGACCTCTTCCACCGGGTAATTTGCCACCCGCACTAAATCTGGATACCACTGCTTGGCAGTCGCGTCTGTGTGCGACATGCGATCGCTGATCTGCACCAGCGCCTGCTGAATATGGCGCGGCTTCTTGTCATCGTGTAAATACTGGTTCAACTGCTGGTCGGAAAGATGGCGGCCGAACCAGGTGTTCCACCAGAAGAGAAACGGCATGAGGACGATGAGCCATCCGGTGGTGAAGAAGAGTATCTTCTGCGTGCGCGACATGCTGCGCTTGGGACGGGGCGATCCGGAATCCAGATTGGTCTGAGGATCGGAGGGGGGGGCAGGAGCTTCTGGTTGAGCCGACATGAGAATCCGGAAATGAACTATAGCAGAAGCGGCCTACTCTACGTCCGCGTCAAGAACGCGTTCCTGCTCCAGGTAGTGTGACATCGCGTACTGGGCGAGAAGCGGCGTCTGGAGCCGAATTTCGGCCCCGATCCACTCGCCCTTGGCGTGGGGCGAGTCGGGCGGATGGTTGTGTGCGCTACTGCCGAACTGCGGACCGAACTCCGCACTCTGAATCTGGTCGTATTGATTGATTTCGCGCCAAGCGGCATCGCCGACCGTGCCGGATACGTCGATTTTTAGTTTGAGGATCGTCATAAAGAGCCATTCACCACGGAGTCACAGAGACACGGAGAAGACAAGATCAGCTGCTTGCTGGTAGTTCTTTTCTTCGAGTTTTGTTTTTTTCCGTGTCTCTGTGGTTATTCTTTTTTGGGCGCCCTAGCTGTGTGGAAACCACCGGTACAACATGAAATATACGAGCACGCCCGTAACCGAAACATACATCCAGAGTGGCCAGGTCCAGCGAGCGATGGCACGGTGCTTGTCATATCGCGCCCGCAACCCACGGCTTAACGTGATGATTACCAGCGGCACAATGACGATGGCCAGCGTGACATGGGGAATCAGGACCAGGAGATAGATCGCATGCCATATGCCTTTGCCGAGAAACCGAATGTCCCCAACGTGGGCGTGAAAATATAAATAGCAAGCCAGAAACAACGCCGACGATACGACAGCCGCAATCATGCAGGCGCGGTGCGCGGCCAGTTTGCCGCGCAAAATCAAGCTGCGTCCAACGAACAGTAGGATCGCGCTGGCTCCGTTGAGACTCGCGATCAGGGCAGGGAAGTAGGCGTATTGCTCAGGGATCACGCAGCAGGCCTCATGCTCTGGCAGATCCGGTACGACGATTTGCCATCAAGAATGCCAATCCGAACATGACCAGTGAAAACAGAACAAGCGTAGCCATTGCCGACGGCAACGGGAAGCTGGTTTCCGCGCCCGGATACAAGAGCGAGCGCAGGGCTTCCACTCCATAGGTCAGCGGATTCAGTCGCATAATCACCCGAATCCACCCCGAAGCTCCGGCAAGCGGAAACAGCGCGCCAGACACCAGCCAGAGAGGAATCAGAAACAGGTTCACGATTCCGTGAAATGCCTGCGACGAATCCATGGGCCATGCGATAGCGAACCCGAGCGCAGTCAAAGAAAATGAAACCAGGAACACCACCACCGCGACGAGCAGGACCTGCACGAGTTCCACATGAACACCGGCAAACGGCGCGAAGATCAGGAAGATCATGCCTTGTACGGCGGCGAGCGTGGTTCCACCCAGGACCTTGCCCAACACAATGGCTGTTCGAGGAACGGGAGCGACCAGCACCGAAAGCAGGAAGCCTTCCTTGCGATCTTCAATGACTGACATCATGGTGAAGATCGACGTGAAGAGCACGATCATGATGAGCGCGCCCGGATAGAAATAGTCAAGATAGTGCTGCTGGCCGGGACCGCCGCCGGAACGGAACGATGTACCGAATCCTGAGCCGATGACCAGCCAGAAAACCAGCGGCGAGGCCAGCACGCCCACCACGCGCGTCGGTTGCCTGTAGAACCGCACGATCTCACGCCACCAGAGAGTGAAAGACGGAAGCATCACTCCCGCTGATGCTGGGACGATCGGCCGCGCTAAAGTTGTTGCCTGAGTGGCCATTCCTTAACTTGCCTTTGCAGCGGGAGTTTTTGCCGGCGCGCTTACTTTCTTCCCAAGAATGCCCTGGTCGCGCAGCTCCCAGTACGCGTTCAGCAGGAAGCAGCCCGAGAGTGCAAGCAGGATGAGGGTCATGAATAGTCCGTCGACCGTTGCGGACGGAGGCGACAGCGTGATCATGCCGCTGGCGAAAATCCACGCCACTCCGGCCAACGGAACGACGCCGAGCACGAGAGAAAGCACCAGAATCATTGAGCGCAAGCTACCTCCTGTTTTCCTCGGGATTTACCTCGTTGCCTTCACTCCAAAACTTGTGCCCGGTGCGATGGATGAAAACATCTTCCAGTGCGGGCTTGCTCAGCGAGATTGCCTGAATCTCGCCAGGGAACGCCTCGACGACATCCGGGACAAAGCGATGACCGCCCTCGCGTTCAATACGTACCTGATTACCGAGAACCGTGGTTTCGACATGGAATCGCGCGCGGATCTGGTCGGCCAGTAAACCGGCATCGTGCGCGGCATCCAGCATGATCACGTCGCCGCCGATCTCGCTCTTCAACTCCGCCGGCGTTCCCAGCGCCACCAGATTTCCCTCATTCATGATGGCGAGCCGATCGCAACGCTCGGCTTCTTCCATCAGGTGCGTGGTTACCAGCACGGAAACGCGCTCCTCATCGCGGAGAATTTGCAGGTATTGCCACAAGTCACGGCGCGCGCCGGGATCAAGGCCGGTCGTCGGCTCATCGAGCAGCAAGACGCCGGGATGGTGCAGCAATCCCTTGCCGAGTTCGATGCGCCGCTGCATCCCACCGGAGAACGTCTCCACGCGTTCATTCGCTCGATCGGCGAGTCCCACCCGCGCCAGAATCTCCCCGATACGCTTCTTCAGCGACGGCCCTCGCAAGCCGTACAGATGTCCCTGATGCCAGAGGTTCTCGTAAGCCGTGAGCTTGGGGTCGACGCTCTGGGCCTGAAACACGACGCCAATCTGACGGCGCACATGCGAGGCGTCAGTAGCCGCATCGCAGCCCATGACTAGCGCGTGGCCTCCCGTTGGAATCATCAAAGTCGAGAGAATGCGGAAGAGCGTCGTCTTGCCGCTGCCATTCGGACCGAGCAGGCCGAATAACTCCGCAGGGCGCACGTCGAATGAGACTCCATTCAGCGCCGTGCGGTTTTCGTACCGATGGACTAGATTCTGTACGGAAATAACCGGAGTGACGGAAGCGGGCTCAACTTCCGTTCCGGCATCAACGAGCGCAGCGACTTTCGAGGCCAAAAGATAACTCCGGAGACTCTAAACAGTTTACGACATTGCGTTGAATAGAACGAGGACGGCAGCGGCAACTAAGAACACTACGCCTCGCGAAAAGTTGCTGGCATCGCGGCGAGGGCGGGCTCGCTCACGCAATCGAAGGATCGCGCTGTACCTGGGGCAGCCGTTCTTCGAAGGCGACTGGCACGTGCCTCCAGACCTGAATCGCCAAAATGACCGTCGTCGCGAGCAACAGCGCGCCGACTGCGACATGCGCGACCGTCGAAACGACCATCGGCAATTCAGGTTGCACCGCGTCGCGGCCCCACGCCACGCGCGTCAGGAATGCGGTAAAGCCCAGACAGAGTTGAGCGATCATCAGCGAAAGCATGAGAATCGCCGGGCGCCGGACTGCCTCGATGTTCGAATACACCGAGAGTGCCCGTATCGATGTCCATGCCAGCACGAATGAAACGACCACGGCATGCAGCACGTGCGGCCACCAACTGAGCCCGTGGTGGCGGAACATCGCTCCGAGAATCAACTGGACATACAAAACGAAAATCGAGAGCAGCGTCAGCGTAAACAAGCTCGGGCGCCGCTGGTCGAATTCGACGCGCGGTTGTTCTTCCACCCATCTCTTCCCAGTGAACAGTGCGATGGCGACCGCGATGCAAAAAAATGTCTGGGCCAGCGCCGCATGCGCTGATGAAACGGCTGGAGGGAGATAGAAGAGAACAGTGATCCCGCCAAGGACGCCCTGGGCGATGACGGTTCCCAAGGCCGTGACGCCCAGAATCCTCATCCAGCGGCGCTTCTCAGCCCGCCAAGTCCACACGGCGAGGATGATTGTAAGCAGCCCGGCGACTTGCGCGATCATGCGATGCGTATGTTCAAACTTAACGCCGCCGACAAGTTTCGGAATCTTATACCAGGATCCGAACGAGGTCGGCCAGTCCGGAACCGATAGGCCGGCATCGTTGCTGGTCACCAGCGCTCCGGCAATGATGAGAAGAAAAGTCCAGCACGCGAGAAGCACAGCAAGCCTGTGGAGACCGCGATTGTAAGGTGTGCCGATGGCTTTCAGAGTCGTGCCCCTTGGGTCAGGAAGGTTCACAGCGAAGACGCTCTCTCAGAGTTTTGCAGGAGCGGAGCAGGTCACACAGTAGGTGCGACCGGCTCCGTCCAACCCGGTATTCTATACCAAACTGCGTGGTTACTCGGCGGCTGCTTTGAAGCTCTGATCGACGGTCTTCGTCTCTTTCGCGGCGACGGTGACCTTCTGATCTTGCTCTCCGAGTTTTTCTTGAACGAAGGCCAGAGTGTAATCGCCAGGCGGAAGGCCCTTGATCTCGTACTTGCCGTCTTTATCGGTGACGGCGTAGAACGGGCTCTTCACCACGTTGATGTACATCTTCATCCACGGGTGCTGGTTGCACTTCACCGGCAGCATGATCTCTTCACGCGCAAAATTCTTCTCAATAGCCGGGGCCGACGGAGGCTGGGACTCGTTCCACTCCCGATTATCCTTCGGGGTCGGATGGATGTTGTGCGTAGTTGGGTCTTCGTTCTTGATGTCGACCGTCTGCCCAGCCATCACGCCGAGCACGTGGGGATGATACTGGCAGCCTTTTTGCTCGAGCACGACCGGATCTTTCGGCACATCGAAGGTGCGACTGCCAAGGCCGTCTTTTACGTAGACGAAGACGTTGGCCAGATCGCCGCCATTGACGACCACATTCTCAGCGTCGTTCGTGCCCTTGCAGCCCGGGTCCTGACTCATGTCGATCTTCGCCATCTTCGGAGCCGCGCCGTCGAATTTCACAGTGCCGTTGACCGTAGCCACCGTAGCAGGATCGATAGGTGCCGCCATGGGCGCAGGTTGTGCTTGCTGTTCTTCGGTCTTGTTGCTGGACTGTTCGGTATTCTTGTTGCACGCCGGCAACACTAGCAAGGCGCACAGCGCCGCAGAGCCGACCGTGATCTTTGCCCAACTCGTTCTTTTATTCATGATTTCGTCCTCTCTCCTAAATTGAAATCTATTGGGGTGCCGCGTCCGCGGCTGCCGGCTGTTGCGCCGGCAGCCACGCCACGCCCGTGGATGCTGACAAAGCGAAATGCAGGCACCAAGCCGCCCATTTTAGCGCGAACCTCCGCTGGCTGCCGCATGCGACTCGATAGCCGCCTGTTTGCGATTGCTCGGCCGTTGCGCCGCAGCGCGGGCATGCGGCATGGAAGCCGCGACTCGCCGCTGCTCCTCCGGCGTCAACTGGAAGATGTAATCGACCAAAAGCTTGCGATGATCTCCCGCATAGCCGTTGAACGTTGGTGGCGTCGGTCCTGCGAACACCCACTGATTATTCTGCTCCTTGAACAGGCCCGACGGCATGGAAGTTCCGGGGCTCACCGCTTGCGGATCGGTAATCCAGCGCTCCACCCAATCCGGCTTCAAGCGCTCCTTCGCCAGAAGGAAATTCGGCGCAGTCGCGATCTTGTCGTGATTGGGATCGCCTGTAGCGTGGCACTTCAGACAAGGCGCCGCTGTGCTCGAGAACAAGCTCCGCGCCATGTCCGTCTCTTTCGCCGTGAGTGTAGGCACTTCTTCCGGAATGTATGGCATGGGCTGCTGCGACAACGCCTGGAAGAATCGCACCAGCTTTCTAAGCTCATTGTCGGAGAACGAGAAAGTCGGCATGCGCACTTTCAGATACGGCCGCACGCCGTCGCGGTTTGTATCCGTCGTGCTCAGCGCCGGGTTCGAAAGGAATTTGCGCAGCCATTCCGGATCGACGCGAGCGCCTTCCGTCAGCAACTTCGGCGGCAATTGTTCCTGCGCATCCTGATATTGCTTCAATCCCATCAGGATGGTTCGCTGGCCGGGGATGAACTGGTGGCATCCCATGCAGTTGTATTTCTTTACGATCCACCAGCCTTCCTGAATGTCGTGGCGCGCATCTCCGGGTTTGTACTGATAACTCGCGGGCAGGGAAGTTTCCTGGCTGCCCATCAGGAACGTGGTGAGATCCAGCACCTGCTCTTTTGTCAGATGCAGATTCGGCATGCGCATGGCTTCCATCTCGTTCTTCACCATGCCTTGGTCATAGACGTTTGGTTCGGCCAGTTTGTGCTCGAAGAATCCCTTGTGGTCGTACCAAGGCTTGGTCGCGGGACCGTCGGGCAGTCGCGCCAGATCTTCTTTGTCTTTGATTGGCTCCGCGTTTTTGCCGCCGCGTTGCGCAGCCTCGGTGAAGAGCGCAAAGTCGAGACGCTCAATCGGCTTGCTGCCCTCGAACGTCAGTTCGGTACCGATTCGTCCCTCGTCCTCGAAGCCGGCAATCTCGTGGCAACCGGCGCAGCCGAACTGGCGCACCCACTTCTTGCCTTCTTCTTTCAACGCCGGATCGTCCATGAACGAGGCGTCGGCATAGGAAGACGGTTCCTGCCTCTTCTGCGTCATCAGGTACGTCGCGATGTCTTGCGCGTCCTCGGGCGCGAGGCGCAGGCTCGGCATCACCGTCATGTTCTGCACTTGCAGTTCGTGGCCGTCGTTTGGACACTTGCTGTGGTCGAGATCGAACTGATAGGGAAGTCCCTTCTTGGCGTAGTCTTCGGGACCAATGTCCTTTTTCTCGTAGGGGCAGTATGGCCGCGTGCGCTGGCGCGCATTGTGAATCCAGCGAACGAGGTAGTCGTAGTTTGCCTTTTCCCCCACCCTCGAAAGATTTGCGGCAAACGTCCCACCCTGCATCTGATCGCCTTCGCCGATAGAATGGCAGGCGAGGCAGCCGCGCGTTTCAAACAACTCCTTGCCGTGCGCGGCATTTCCCGGTTTTTGCTTAGGCAGTTGATCGGTCAAAGCGGATTGCCAGATGAAGGCTGAGATCGCCTGGATCTGATGATCGCTCAGGCGGAAATTCGGCATCTTCGTGGTGGGCCTGAAATCTGACGGCTTCTTCAGCCAGACTGGGATCCAATTCTTATTCAATTTGAGCCGAATGTCCTTCAGATTTGGACCGACCTTCTTCATGTCCTGCATCAGGCTGTGCGATTGATAGTCGAGTTGCTGCAAACGCGCATCCAGTTTGCTGTTGGCGACTCTCAGATCGACGGCCTCGGTGTTCAGCTTATTCGCTTCCTCGTTGGACTCGGCGGCATCGGCCTCTTTCATCAAATAGGCCGTCTGCTTCACGTTATCTTTCTTCTGGTTTTCAATCTGCTTGATCTGCTGCCCAATCGAATTCAGGTCCTCGGGTTCCTTGTCGTAACCCTCGTACCGATGACAGCCCATGCAGCCTTTTTGGCGATACAGCTCCTTGCCGTTGTTGATGGTTTCAAACTGTGTATCTCCGCTGGCGAGAACCATGTCGGCGGCATGGCACGTCTGGCAGCCAGCTTGCGAATTCTCCTTCGGATAAAGAGGCCATAGCCAATGCTCGTAAGTGCCGTGTCCTTTCTCGATGCTAGTCGTCGCGCGGCCATTGCCCTGGTGGCAAGGTGAGCATCCAAATTTTTCAGGGTCGTGAAGCTGCAGCAATTCCGGCTCTGGATGGCTGACGAACGCAGCGGCATATTCATCCGGTTTGCTGCCTTTCGGAGTCATCGCAGCTTCGGTAATCTTGAGGGGCTCGCGCGCACCCATGTGGCACGACTCGCAGCGATCGACGATATTCGCCTCGGCTACGTTGATTTGCACGATCTTCGGATCCCAGTCCGTTGTCTTCTTTTTCAATCCTTCGATCTGGGCTGGCGTAAGGTCCACCATGTGATCGGAGACGTACTCATCCATCTTGGCCCGAGCCGCGGTAACGGGCTTCAGCACGTCTCCGAGGTCGAGGCTCAGCTTTGTTCGTTCATTGCGGATATCGTTGTAGGTCTCTTCCAATTGCTGAAAAGTGAATTTCTTGCGGCTGCCGTCAGGAAACTCCACCGTCGCAAGCTCTGCCTTGTATGCGTCGATTTCCTTTTGTTTGCTGGCTTTCTCCGAAGCGCTGTGGCTGGTTTCGAGTTCGTACGTCAACGCGTTCACATAAGCGCGCCGGTCGGTGAAGACGCTCTGCACCGCGAGCAACCGGGCGCTGGCGTCGTCGAGCTTCTTGCGGGCTTCGGCCGCCTGAGAGGCAGAATCCTCGGAGGCTTTTTTCCAGGCTGCGGAGAGCGTGGCATAGTCAGGATTACTCTCAACTTCCTTTTCTGACGCCGCGGACTTCGAGCGCGACGTGTCGAGGAAGGCCGAATAGCGTGTCTTCCAGTGCTCCTGGAACGCTTTCCACGGACGCTGGCCCCAGGCCTCATCCCACAAAGCCCAGAACAGCGTGGCGACCAGTAGGATCATCGCAATGGCATAATGCGCCGCATACGATTTACTGGTGATCGGGTCCTGCTCGGGAATCGGTTTTTCTGGCACCAGGCTATCCCTCTATAAACGTTGAAGCGTTCGTTCGAAAGCTCCAGGCAAAGAGCTCAGAGCTGCTTTTGTCAGACGTTGAACCACGGCGTGATCCACACATACTTGATGTGCCACACGAGCCGGAGCCCCATCTTCAGGGGCAGCGCAATCATGGTCAGCCACAAGAACGCCATAAGTGAAAACTGCAGGAGGCTCATGCGCTGAAAGTCTTTCTTCATGCGGCGCCGGAAGAGGGAATACACAAGTCCTCCGCCGATCAAGTAATATCCGCCCACCACGATCGCGCCGAAAACTGCCTTCGCCATGTTCGAGGTAATTCCGAAAAGGTCCGGAAGATCGCGATTCACCTCATAGATCAAGCGGTTGTGATCCCATGTCTGCCCCGGCCAGAACCACTGCCAGCCAGGGCCGCGTATGAACGTCCCAATGATGATCATCGCGACCCACAGAACGATGAAGCCAAAAAGAAAAGAAGAAATCGAAAACTTCCGCTGCTTCCACGTGTAATAACCGCTGCCGAGCGGATTGGTGTCGATGTAAGGAATCACCATCAGGCCGATGATGATCATTGTCGGCATCACCACGCCCGCGATCCAGGGATCGAAATAGACGAGCATCTCCTGCAATCCGAGGAAGTACCACGGAGCCTTGGCAGGATTCATTGTGAGGTTGGGATTGGCGGGTTCTTCGAGCGGGGCATTCAAGCTGATCGACCAGACCATCAGAATGATGGTGATGATAATCGCGGCCAGAAATTCAATGCGCAGCAGGAACGGCCAGACGTGGACTTCCTTCTGCCATCCGGCCTTGAAGGGCCAAGTCTTGCGGTGGTGCGTCTTGGCCATCGCGGGATCGGCCTCAAGCTGCGCGATCAGTTGGTCGTTGGCCCGCGCCTGTTTCACCGCCAGGTAAATGTAGAAAGCCAGCAGCGGAATCAGGCCGACGATCGGCACGTTGTCCGGCGCCGAGCAAATTTCCCAGAGTTGTCGCCAATCCATATAGAGTTCTCTCGAATCCCACAGTACCGCTTGTCATTCCGAACCGGCGCAAAGCGGCGGTGAGGAACCCGCTTCTCCTACTCACGATTAGAAAGCAGGTTCCTCACCGGTCCTGCGGACCTGTTCGGAATGACATCGCTAAAAATAATGACACCGCTAAAAAATCGGAATGACACCCCCAAGAAATCTCCATTACTCTCCCGCGGCCTTCGGCCCGCGTCGCGGCTTATCGGCTTCGGCTTCGAGCATCACTGGAGCCGGACCCGAAATCCCGCCATCTTTTCTAACGCGCCAGAAGTGCACAATCATCAGTACCGACGCCACAATCGGAATTCCAATGCAGTGCCAAATGTAGGACCGCAGTAGCGCGTTCGCATCGACAATCGATCCGCCCAACAAGCCGAACCGCACGTCGTTATACGGAGTCATGCCCAGCATGGATCCGAACGGGCCTTCATGCCCCAGCAGCGGAGTCGCGCGCGCCATGTTTGTGCCGACGGTGACGGCCCAGAATCCGAGTTGATCGTCCGGCAGAAGATATCCGGTGAATGAAAGCAGCAGCGTAAAGACCAGGAGCAGCACGCCAATGTTCCAGTTGAACTCGCGCGGCTTCTTATATGAGCCTGTCAGGAACACGCGGAACATGTGCAGCCAGACGGCGATCACCATCAAGTGCGCCGCCCACCGGTGCATGTTGCGCAGGATCTTTCCGAAGGGAACATCGTGCTCAAGATACAGGACGTCGCGAAATGCCTGCACCTTGCTCGGGTGGTAATAGAACATCAGCAAGACGCCGGTGTAGGTGAGGATGATGAACAGGTAAAAAGTAATCCCGCCCATGCCCCAGGTGTAGCTGTAACGTACCGCATCGCGATTGATCTTCGCCGGATGCAGATGCAGGAACACGTTTGAAAGCACGCCCAGCGCTCGGTTTCGGGGCGTGTCGTCGTGCTTGTGGCGGAAGATCGACGTGTAGACTTGCGTCTTCGTCGGATCCTTCAACCCTTCGATCTGTTCCTTGGCTTTGCTTGGGATGTCGGTCTTCAGAGCCTGAATGTCGTCCTTGACTCCAGTGGTCACTCGTTCGACCAGACCGACTTTTCCATTCTTGCCGCTGGAATCGCCGTTCCCGCTATTCGGATTATTTTCGTCAGCCATGATTCAGAGCCACTTTCTGTTTTGTCATTCCGAACCGGGCAAGGCCCGGTGGGGAACCTGCGTTCTTTAAACTCCCGTCAAAAATGCTCCTGGATCATTGAAGTGCGTAGGCTGCCCCTTCGGCCATTGATAGAGCCGGGAGGTATCGACAATGATCTGTCCGTCGGGAGCCAGTTCGATCTTCGCGCGGTCCATAGGACGCGGCGCCGGACCTTCGAAGTTGATTCCTTCGCTGTCGTAGCCGCTGCCGTGGCACGGACACTTGAACTTGTTTTCGCTGGGCTTCCAGTCAGGAGTGCAGCCGAGATGCGTGCAGCGCGCGTAAATCACGAACAGCCGGTCAGGTGTGCGGTCCACCCAGATGCGGTATTTTTGCTGGAACTTTGTATCGACGCCAAGCGCAAATTCTGAGGGATAACCGATTTTAAAAACGGAATTCGGTTCGAAAAGAGTGCGTGGCAGGAAGAATCGGAAGAAAGCGAGGAACCATGCCGTCAGAAAGCCCGTGACCATGACCCACACGAAGCGCCGCCGCCGCCGGTCGATCTCGGTGAACGGCGCGGTGCCAGCGACACCGGCAGCGGCTGCCGCCTTGGAGGTTCCCACCGCCGGCGTGCCCACATACTTTGTGGCATCCGTGGCGCTCTTGGCTGCGGGAGTCGCTGCCTCTGGATTCGGATTGACCTTGCCGGATTCCGGCTCCGCCATATTCCCCTCCTGATTCTTTGTGACCTGGCCCTAGTCCAAACCTGCGGCTACCGCATACTGCGGTTCCGCCAACTGCCTCCCCGTACTACGAATCGGAATCAAAGAATGAACAGATGGGCCCAAGGTCTCGCAGACAATCTGCCCTAGTGCCTGTATAAATTTTGGAGAATCATTTAGTCCCGCGCTCATCTCAAACTGCGTGATGCCCAACCGCAAAGCCTGTTCGCGCGCTTCGTGATCGATCTCGCCCAGAGTTTCCACATGATCGGAAACGAACGCAACCGGTACGACACAAACCTCGCGCGCGCCTTCCGCTCCAAGGTTATGCAACGTCTGGCGTAGCGAGGGCTGCAGCCACCGGCTGGCGCCCACTTTGCTCTGATAGCAAAGCCGGTGCGGATTGCTCCACCCGCCGCGCTCCATTAGAAGTCGCACAGTCTCCTCGATCTGCTGCTGGTACGGGTCGCCCTTTTCGATGACCGACATAGGGACACTGTGAGCGCTGAAAACAATCTCTGGTTTCTCGGGAGCGGGGAAGCGCGAGAGCGCCTGGTCAACTTTTTCGACGACGGCGGCGAGGTACATCGTATTACGATAGAACGCCTCCACGCAATGCAGGTGCACGTCATCACAGAACAGCCGGCGCCACTCGTTCAGACTCGACCCCGTTGTGGTCGACGAATACTGCGGATAAAGCGGCAGTAGGACAACTTCATCGCATGCGGCTTCCCGCAGTTGCTCGATTGCTTTGGCGGTGAACGGATGCCAGTAGCGCATGGCCACAAAGCATTTCGCGTCGATCCCTTGATTTCTTAGATGCGCCTCGAGCGCTCGCGCTTGCCGTTCCGTATGCCGGCGTATGGGCGACCCTCCGCCGATTACGGCGTAGTGGTGTTGAACCTTACGCGCGCGTGTTGTTGAAATTAGTTTGGCTAGAGGCTTGCGTCCAATGCGGGCGAAAGGGAAATCAATAATGTCGGGGTCGCAAAATAGGTTGTAAAGAAACGGCTCAATCGCTTCCAGGGTGTCAGGTCCACCCAGCTGAAAGAGAACTATCCCCACACGCCGTGTTTTGCGCGTCATTTTCCCCCAGAATCCCCAGAACGGAAGGGACTTTACTCCGAATGGCGCGCGCGAGTCAATGGCAAGATGTGCAAATTTTGACAAATGGCACTGGCGAGTGAAGCGACATTGCAAAATTGCGATGCTCCCTTCAATCTGTATAGATGCCAGAGTTGCCGGACATTGCGGCGTACATCCGAGCGCTCGAGAATCGAATCATCGGTCAGCCGCTTGAGCACATCCGCTTGGCGAGTCCCTTTCTGCTTCGCACTGCGCAACCGCCGCTCTCGAGCGCGGAGGGTTTGGTGGTGGAGGCGTTAATGAGGATCGGCAAGCGCATCGTCATCGGATTGGAAGACGATCTCTGGCTGGTGTTGCACCTCATGATCGCGGGCCGACTGCATTGGCGAGCTCGAAATGCCAAGCTGGCCGGGCGTCAGAGCCTTGCGGCATTTGATTTTCCTCAAGGCTCGTTGGTACTGACGGAGGCGGGCAGCAAGCATCGAGCGTCGCTGCACGTGGTCAAGGGCGAGGAGAACCTCGGGTCGTTCGATGCGGGTGGGATCGACGTATTTAATGCCGATGTCAAAGTATTCCGCGACACGCTAACGGCGGAGAATCATACGCTCAAGAGAGCGCTCACCGACCCGCGCCTGCTAAGCGGGATCGGCAACGCTTATTCGGACGAGATTCTCCACGCCGCGCAGCTTTCTCCGATTACGCTGACGCGCAAGCTCACGGCAGACGAGTGGGAGAGGCTGCACAAAGCCACGCGTCAGACTCTGAAGGTTTGGATCGAACGTCTTGGCGCAGAAGCGGCGGTAGGATTTCCAGAAAAAGTCACTGCGTTTCGCAAAGAGATGGCAGTTCATGGACGCTATGGCGAACCTTGCCCACGATGCAGCGACAAAGTTCTACGCATCCGCTATGCCGATAAAGAGACCAACTATTGCGCGCGCTGCCAGACCGGCGGCAAAGTTCTCGCGGACCGAAGCTTGTCGCGTCTGTTGGGATCGGACTGGCCGCGCACGCTGGACGAACTGGAAGCGCTGAAACGCCGTTAAGACGCGGAAAATCTACGGGAGTCGTAGGTCTGCCTTTTCCGGCACGACAATGTTCCGCCGTTCGCCGTTAGACCAGTACAGGATGCGCAGCACTTTGTGCACATGTGGATCGGGGTCCAGGCCAAGATGCTCATTGTCGACGCGGGTGAAAACGTGCCCGTGGCTGACCATGTGCTGCAGGCGCTCGGTCACATTCACAAAGTGTCCTTCACCGCCGTAATAAGCGCGCATGATGTGCAGGCCTCGGTTGTGCCATTCAAAACCCCGATCGGGATCCAGTTCCAGACTTACGAGCGATCTTTCCGGGAATGAATATTCTTGCGTGTCGCCGTCCCAATGACGAATGCGGATGGTCAGCTCTTTGGCCTGCCCCGGCGCAGGATCGACTCCGAGCGTCTGCCGCGTCGCTTCAAACTGCAATATTCCGTCATGCGCGAAAGAGCGCACCGTTTCCGTGACATCGACGCGCTGTCCCCGTACGCCCCATTCCGCTCTTACGAGCACGCCGCCCTGTGCCATTGCCGGCACGGATAGCGCAAACAAAAAAGCCAGACCGCCTAAAGCGCCCAAGCATCGCTTCATGACCTCTCCCTCCTGAATTGGAATTTCGAACTGAGGTTGAACAAAACCAGGAATCCAGAGGACCGCCCCACAATCCGCTAGCTTCCCGCCTTTTGCATTTCTTCAATCACCGCATCCGCAAACTCCGAGGTTCCTGCCTGCCCGCCGATGTCGCGCGTCAATTTTTCGCGGTGACGATAGACCCGCTCCAGCGCATTTCGAATCTGGGTCGAAGCCTCGTGTTCACCGAGATGCCGCACCATCAGCAGCGCCGATCGCAGCAGGGCAGTCGGATTCGCCAGATTCTTGCCGGCAATATCCGGAGCCGAGCCGTGCACAGCTTCAAACATGGCGCAATCATCTCCCAGGTTCGCGCTGGGGACGAAGCCCAGTCCACCTACAAACGCGGCGCACAAGTCCGACAAGATATCTCCGTACAGATTTTCCATCACCAGCATGTCGTACTGGTAGGGATTCATCACGAGCTGCATGCAGGTGTTGTCGACGATGTGCTCGCCGTAGGTGATTTCCGGATAATCCTTCGCCACCGTTCGGGCGCACCGCAGGAACAGGCCATCCGACAGCTTCATGATGTTTGCTTTATGAATGCAGTGAATCTTTTTGCGCTGATTCTTTCTTGCGTATTCAAATGCGAACTTGGCGATGCGAGTCGACGCTTTTTCCGTGATGATCTTAAGACTCTCAACCACTCCCGGCACGACTTCATGTTCCAGGCCTGAGTAGAGTCCTTCCGTGTTTTCACGCACGATGATGAGATCAACGTCGGGATAGCGCGTCGGAATGTGCGGCAGATTCCGTATGGGACGGAAGTTCGCATACAAATCAAATTTCTTGCGGAGCGCGACGTTAATGCTGGAGAATCCCCCGCCGATCGGTGTGGTCACGGGCCCTTTCAAGACCACGCGCGTCCGCTCGATCGACTCGATCACTTCCTTCGGAATATATTCGCCGAATTTCTCATAGGCGTCAGCGCCAACGGCAAAAGTCTCCCACTCGAACTTCACCCCGGTCGCTTCGAGAATGCGCACCGTGGCCTGCGTGACCTCCGGACCGATTCCGTCACCCGGAATCAGCGTCACTTTATGACTCATGAATGAATTCCTTGGAAATTGAATGATTCGGAAATTGAGTAATTGTGTAATTGAAAAGGCGCTAGGCCATGGTTGATTTCAATTACACAATCGTCTATCCAGTCTTCACTTTCACCAGATCCTTCAGTTCGTTCATAAACTCTTTGACGTCTTTGAAATCCAGATACACCGAAGCAAAGCGTACGTAGGCGACCTTGTCATAGCGTCGCAAGCGATTCATGATCAGCTCACCGAGTTCGCTCGTCTTGCGTTCGCGCTCAGCCGATTCGATTACGAATGATTCTGCTTCGTTGACGATCTGCTCCAGTTTGCTGATCGGTACCGGACGCTTCTCGCAGGCCCGCAGCAGTCCATTCAGCACTTTTTGGCGGTCGAATTTTTCCCGCCGGCCATCTTTTTTCACGACCATGTACGGGATTTCATCGATCCGCTCGTACGTCGTGAAGCGCTTGCCGCACTTCAAACACTCGCGCCGGCGCCGGATCGATTCCGCTTCCTTGCTCTCGCGTGAGTCGACAACCTTGTCGTTCGCAAATCCACAAAAAGGACATTTCATGGCGCTTGATGGTTCGGCCGGACTCGCTCACACGATTTTCCTCCCGACCAGCGAGGCAGGAAGATGTCACGAGCTTCGTAGGACCGATGCAGAAATTGTAACAGTTGAGGCGCGGCGCGCGGTCGCAACCCAGTGCCAAGACAAGCACCTGAACGAAACGAAGGCGGGCGACCAAACGTAAAACGGCGCTCGTACCCCCTGCGGTACGAGCGCCTGTTTTTCCCCACGCCCTCCCGGTGACGGAGGGCCTGAAGGTTGCGATCCCGGTGAGCAACTCAGCCGCGGCGGCAGCCGAACCTGCAGGATCTGGTTAGAAAATGCATTACTTTCTGCCCCTGTTTGTCATCACCATGTCTGTAATTTGTAAAAAGTCGCTGGCGATACGGTCGGCTCCTGGGATGCCCTTCGTAACCGGAGCCGGGACACCGGACTGTTATGATGAGGAATCCCCCAAGCAGGAATGTCGCGCCTCACGTCCCTCTTCGCAATCTTCCTACTTGCTCTCCCGTCACTGGCTCAGAGCAACGCCGGAGAACTTCGCCTCAAGGTCACCGACCCCCACGGACTCAGCGTCAGAAGCACGGTGGAACTGGCAAGCGAGGCCAATCAGTACAACAACACGTTCGTGACTGACGATAACGGCGTGCTGATTGCGAAGCGCCTGCCTTTTGGGCTGTATCGGATTCAGATCCAGCAACCTGGTTTCGCTGAGGTTTCCATGCCGATCGAAGTTCGTTCTGCGGTTCCGGTCGAATATGCCATCAAGCTGACGCTGGCTTCTGTCGCAACCTCAGTCTTAGTGCAGGACGTCAATACGCTCATCGATCCCTATCGCGCCGGATCAGCCAATGAGATTGGCTCCGAAACGATTCAGACTCGGGCAATGTCATTGCCAGGTCGCTCGCTGCAGGACCTGGTGAACGCGGAGCCGGGATGGCTCTATGAAGGGAATGCCGTGCTTCATCCGCGCGGCTCGGAGTATCAGACGCAGTTTGTGGTGGATGGAATTCCGCTGACGGACAATCGGTCTCCCAGCTTTGGTCCTGAGATTGAGGCCGACGACGTCAATTCTTTGAATATCTACACGGCCGGTATTCCCGCCGAGTTCGGGAGGAAGATGGGCGGCGTTGTTGAAGTAAATACGCTCAAAGACACGCATCCGGGACTGCATGGCGAGACGGTTCTGTCTGGCGGCAGCTTCGATACGGCGGCCGCTTTCGCGCAGGCGCAGTACGTCTGGAAGGGAAACACGCTCGGCGGCAGCGCCTCGGGGAGCATGACCAGTCACTACCTGAATCCTGTGGTTCCGCAGAACTACACCAACAACGGAACCACCGGCGACTTCTCGCTCCACTACGAGCGCGATCTCACTCCCATCGACCGTCTGGGATTGATCGTCCGGCATGGCATCACCCGCTATCAGATTCCAAACGAGCAGGTGCAGCAGGCCGCTGGACAGCGCCAGGACGGCGACAGCTTTGAGACCATGGGCATCGTTTCCTATCAACACGTCTTTTCGTCGAACACATTGGGCAGCGTGCGCGGCATGGTGCGCGATAACTCCGACGATCTATTTTCGAATCCCAGTTCGACTCCCATCATTGCTTCGCTGCACAACGACTTCAAAGAGGGATACTTCAACGGCTCCGTCTCCGTGCACAAGGGCCGTCACGAATGGAAGGTCGGGGTCGAGTCCGACGTCTTATTCCTGCACGAGAATTTCAGCGACAGCATTACCGATCCCACACAATTCCCCGATGGTACCCCGCAGAACTTCGCATTCACCGGAAGCCGACCTGATATCGAGCAGTCCGGTTACATGCAAGACCTCATTCGCCTGGGCAATTGGACGGTCAGTGCCGGTCTGCGCTGGGATCACTATCAACTCCTCGTCAACCAGAATGCCGTCAGCCCGCGGCTTTCGGTAGCTCGCTTCTTCCCGTCGGCGGGACTCGTGATCCATGCGTCGTACGATCGCGTTTTCCAGACGCCTTCGTCGGAGAACATCCTGTTGTCGAGTTCTGCACAGGTGGTTTCTCTCAGCCCCGACGTTTTGCGCTTACCTGTTGAACCTTCGCATGGCAACTACTACGAGGTCGGCGCTACCAAGAGTTTCCTCAGCAAATTGCGTTTCGATGCCAACTATTTCCGCCGCTACGTCAATAACTACGCCGACGATGACCAGATTCTGAGCACCGCCGTGAGCTTTCCGATTGCGTTCGATAAGGCAGTGATCTACGGAGCGGAAGGGAAGATCGAGATTCCGAAGTGGGGACGATTCTCCGGCTTCGCCAGCTACTCCTACATCGTGGGCAATGCCTGGTTGCCGGTCACTGGCGGGCTGTTCTTGGCCGACGACGCGGTGGATGCCACTACTCAGTTGAGGGGCCACTTTCCGGATTCGCAAGATCAGCGGAACAGCATTCGCCTCCGCTTGCGCTACCAGTTGATTTCGCGTTTGTGGATTGCCGGTTCCGGAGAATACGGCAGCGGCCTGCCCTTTGAGTTTACCGGTACCTACGAAGAAGCGCTCGCTCAGTACGGTCAGGCGGTGGTGGACCGCCTTAATTTTGATCGCGGCCGCGTGCGGCCATCATTGGCGATCGGAGTATCGGCTGGCGTCGACCTGTACAAGAATGACAAGATCTCCATGCGGCTCCAAGCCGATGTCGAAAATCTCAACAACCGCTTGAATGTGATCGACTTCGGCGGATTGTTCTCGGGCAATGCAATCGCCCCGCCGAGGAGCTACTCGGTGCGCCTGCAAACCACGTTCTGAATGATGAAGGGAAGCCCGCTGGCGTCCAGCATCCCAGTGAGCCAGTTCATCCGCGGCGACCCGCGAGAATCCGCGGCGAAAGAGCTTTCCAGTGTTCCCCCGTGGTAAAAGTCTCTTCCTCGCACCACGATCGCAGATGTCGACGGCTCGGGCTCAAGCCGGAACTCAGAGGTGAGCCGCACACCCACGTTCTCCGCTGCGTCTTCATGCAGATTCTGCAGAAACACCGCATCGTATAATAAAAGAAGGCAGTTGTGGGTAGTGTTAAGGCCGAATCGAAGGCCGCTTGAACTCATCAAATCGACATGAGCAAAGCACATCAACATCCTCTGGAGAAGATCCTCGATCAACGTATCGCCATCATCGATGGGGCGATGGGCACGACGATCCGAACCTACGGTATGAAAGAAGCCGACATTCGCGGGGAGCGGTTCAAAGATGCGACGAAGAGCCTTCTCAACAACGGTGATCTGTTCACTCTAACCAAGCCTGAGATGATCGGCGATATTCACCGGAGGTTTCTGGAAGCGGGCGCGGACATTATTGAGACCAACACGTTTGGCGCGACGAGTATCTCGCAGAGTGAATTCTTCGTAGACGATCCGCGGGAGCATGGCATCCGAAAGGATCCCGAGTTCTACCAGAAAATCATCGACGATTCGTTTCTCAAGGGCCTGGCCTGGGATATCAACGAGCAGTCTGCGCGACAGTGCCGAGAATGGGCTGATCGGGTGGGAACCGCAACTTCGCGTCAGCGCTTCGTGGCGGGAGCGATTGGACCGCTCACCGTTTCTCTCTCGAACTCGCCGGATGCCGACGACCCAGGGTTTCGCGTAGTTACGTTCGATCAAGTGAAGGTCGCATACGCACAGCAGGTGCGCGCTCTTATTGCGGGTGGCGTGGATCTTCTGCTCGTCGAGACGATCTTCGACTCGCTCAATGCCAAGGCCGCGCTCGTCGCCATCAGAGAGGTTTTGAACGAACAAGGCAAAGACAAAGACGTGCCCGTAATGATTTCCGCAGCGGTTGGGCGCGGCGGTGAGACGATGATCTCGGGGCAAACCACCGAGGCATTTTGGAACGCGGTGCGGCACGTAAATCCGTTGTCAGTAGGCCTCAACTGCTCTCTCGGTCCCGATCTTATGTATCCGTTTCTCGAGGAACTCTCGGAGAAGGCCGACGTGGCGATCTCAGCTTATCCCAATGCTGGTCTGCCCAATCCTCTGGCAGAAACGGGTTTCGATCTGGGTCCGCAAGATATGGCCCGTTATCTTGGCGACTTTGCTAAAGGTGGTCTGATCAATATTGCGGGTGGTTGCTGCGGCAATACGCCTGAGCACATAGCCGCGATCGCGAAAGCGCTCGAAGGCCAGCCTCCTCGGAAGTTGGGTACACATTCCACCGAAGGATTGTTTGCTTACCAGGGCGAGATTGCGAGCCAAGCGTGAGCGCGTCGGATAGCTCCATTGCGGACTCGTCTCAGTTTAGGCCGCTTCGTCTCTCGGGATCCCAGCCCTTCACCCAACAGCGGAGCGTCTACATCATGATCGGTGAGCGGACCAACGTGGCCGGTTCGCCAAAGTTCGCCAAGTTCATAAAAGACGGCAAGTATGAAGAAGCGGTAAGCATCGCCCGGCAGCAAGTCGAGAACGGCGCGAACGTTCTTGATGTCTGCATGGACGAGGGCATGATTGAGGGCGTCACCGCGATGACACGCTTCCTGCAGTTGATTGCGAGTGAACCGGAAGTCACCAAGGTCCCCATTATGGTTGACTCCTCGAAATGGGAAGTCATCGAGGCGGGCCTGAAGTGCCTGCAGGGGAAGGGCATCGTCAATTCAATTTCGCTGAAAGAAGGTGAAAGCAAATTCCGCCAGCAAGCGTCGACCATTTTGAAGTACGGTGCGGCGGTGGTCGTGATGGCCTTCGACGAGCAGGGTCAGGCCGCAAATTACGACGACAAGATCCGGCTGTGCGAACGGGCCTATCGGATACTGGTCAACGAGGTCGGGTTCCCCCCGGAAGACATCATCTTCGACCCGAACATCCTCACGGTTGCTACGGGCATGGAGGAGCACAACAACTACGCGGTTGACTACATCAACGCCACGCGCTGGATCAAAGCCAACCTGCCGTTTGCGAAAGTGAGCGGCGGCGTTTCCAACATTTCTTTCAGTTTTCGCGGCAATAACATCGTTCGCGAAGCGATTCATTCTGCATTTCTCTACCACGCCATCGCCGCCGGCATGGATATGGGCATTGTCAACGCCGGCATGCTCGAAGTGTATGAGGAGATCGAGCCCACGCTGAAGCAACTGGTCGAAGATGTGTTGCTGAACCGGCGCCCCGATGCCACCGAGCGTTTGGTGGAGTTCGGCGAAACACTGAAGGGAGCGGGCAACGCCACCAGCGAAAGGAAAACCGAGGAGTGGCGTAACGGCACGGTCGAGGAACGCCTCGCGCATGCGCTGGTTAAGGGAATCGACACTTACATCGAGGCCGATGCCGAAGAGGCCCGCGTCAAGTTGGGCCGTCCGCTCGCAGTGATCGAAGGCCCATTGATGGCGGGTATGAGCATCGTCGGTGATCTTTTCGGAGCGGGAAAGATGTTCCTGCCGCAAGTAGTGAAATCGGCGCGAGTGATGAAGAAGGCTGTGGCTCAACTCACCCCGTACATGGAGGCTGAGAAGAAAGCGAAGGTCGCTGCCGGAGAAGCGGTTAGGTCGCAAGGCAAAATCGTACTCGCGACGGTCAAAGGCGACGTTCACGATATTGGCAAGAACATCGTCGGCGTCGTCCTCGCCTGCAACAACTATGAAGTGATCGATATGGGCGTGATGGTACCGTGCGAGAAAATTCTCGAGCGTGCCCGGGCCGTCAATGCGGATTTGATCGGACTTAGCGGACTGATCACCCCGTCTCTAGACGAGATGGTGCATGTGGCGCGCGAGATGGAGCGCCAAGGTTTCAAACTGCCGCTGCTGATCGGCGGTGCAACCACAAGCCGCGCGCATACGGCTGTCAAAATCGCGCCCCATTACAGCGAACCGGTAGTCCACATCGTTGATGCCAGCCGTGCAGTGCCTGTTACCACAAGTCTTCTAAGTGAAGAGGGAAAGTCCCCGTTTGTGGCGCAGCACCGCGCCGAATACGCAGCCGTACGGAAGGCCCACAGCGCTCCAAAGCAAACGGCGGTTTCTCTGGCGGTCGCGCGTTCGCGGCGAACTCCGATTGTGTGGCGTGCCGATGATATCCCTTCGCCGAGTTTTACGGACGTGCGCACGCTCAACGATTTTCCCTTGGCAACGCTGCGCGAGTTCATCGATTGGTCGCCCTTCTTTCACACCTGGGGATTGAAAGGCATTTATCCACGGATTTTTGATCACAAAGAACAGGGTGAGCAGGCACGCCAATTATTCCAGGAAGGCAATGCTCTTTTGGATGCCATTGTCGAGAAGAAGTTAATCACGGCGAGGGGCGTGTATGGCCTGTTTCCCGCCAACGCGGTGGGCGATGACGTCGAGTTGTACGCGGATGGAAATCGCAAGAAAGTTTTGGAACGATTTCACTTTCTCCGCCAACAGTCGAATAAAGAAGGCAGCGAGCCGTGCCGGTCTCTCGCCGACTTCATTGCGCCGAAGGAAACGGGACTGCCGGATCACATCGGCGCATTCGCGGTCACGAGCGGTTTCGGATTGAAGGAACTCTGCGAGTCATTCAAGGCCAAGCACGACGACTACAACGCGATCATGGCGGAAGCTCTCGCCGACCGTCTGGCGGAAGCTTTTGCCGAGTGCCTGCATAAATGCGTCCGCAATGAATGGGGATACGGTTCCTCAGAAAACCTCAGCAGCGAGGATTTGCTTCAAGAAAAATATCGCGGGATCCGTCCGGCCGCAGGATATCCGGCCTGCCCCGATCACACCGAGAAGGGTTCGCTTTGGCGTTTACTCGACGTTGAAGCGAATACCGGAATCCAGATCACGGAGTCATTTGCGATGTGGCCGGGATCGAGCGTGAGTGGCCTTTATTTCGCCCATCCCGAATCGCGTTATTTCAGCCTCGGTAAGATTGAACGCGACCAGGTCGTCGATTATAGCGAGCGCAAAAGAATGGATGTACACGAAGTCGAACGGTGGCTGGGACAAAACTTGAACTATGATCCTGCAGCCTAGAGTTCCGAATTCATTTCTGAGAGTAGGAAAGCTGCAGACGACCACGACCGTCTTAAATAACAACGCCGGTCTCCAATTGATGACCGGCGTGCATGCACTCAAACCTTGTTCTGAATCTCAGCTTCCGGGCATCATCTGTACCGGCGCCCCACCGTCCACATCGGCTTGATTGAACACTACGTTGGCTCCCATGTGTGCTGGCCGGGGGGCAAGCATTTGCTCCTTGCGGTAGACCAGGTTGCTGGCGTTGAACGTCGCCAGTTCAAATCCGTGACCATGGGTGATCGCGTCGGTCGGACACGCTTCCACACAGTATCCGCAGAAAATGCACCGGTTGTAATCGATGTTATAGACCTTGGCGTAGCGCTCGGCGCCGCTCACCCGGTTCTCCGCGGTGTTTTCGGCGGCTTCGATGTAAATGCAATTCGACGGACACGCGGCCGCGCACAGGAAACAAGCCACGCATTTTTCCAGTCCGTTCTCATCGCGCTGCAGAACATGCGCGCCCCGGAACCGGGCTTCAATCCGCGCCCCGCGCAAGGGTCCTTTGCCATCGGGATAGTTCTCGACGGTCGTGGGCTGGAACATCTCCATAAAGGTGATGCTCATCCCCTTGGCGATCGCAGCGATATTCTTCAGTACCGGCATGCCTAACCAGTATACCGGAAACGTTTGAAATCTCGGGAGAGGCGCGGTTCCGCTATAACAAGCTTGAGCGGATGGGTGGTCTGTTCGAAGCGTTATGCTTGAGAGGAAATGGATAGCTCCAAGATGAGCGGCCGCGCAGGATTATGCGATGAATGCCGTTTCATGCGCCTGATTGAGTCAGATCGCGGGTCGCGATTTTATATGTGCGAGCTGTCGGCGAGCGACAAGAGCTTTCCCAAATATCCACGACTACCGGTTCTGCAGTGCCAGGGGTACGAACCGCGTACTTTATCGACCTCAGGCGATCCCTAACTCTTTGGCCAACGCCTTCCACTTGCCATCGACCAGTGCCTTCGTTTTCGCGTCCATCACAATTTCGTCCGGCCACGGGCGCGTGAATCCCTCGCTGGCCCATTTGCGCGTGGCGTCTATACCCATTTTCGATCCGTAGTTCGGTAGCCGCGAAGCGTGATCCAGCGAGTCGACTGGACCGAGCGTGAACTGAATATCGCGCTCGGGATCGATGTGGTTCAGAACTTTTAACGTTACGTCGCCAATATCCTGCACATCGACGTCTTCATCCACCACTACAATGCACTTGGTGAACATGGCCTGTCCAAGCGACCAGATCGCATTCATGACCTTGCGCGCCTGTCCGGGATACGACTTCTTGATCGAAACGATCATCAGATTGTGGAACACACCCTCGATCGGCAGATTGATGTCCTGCAACTCTGGAATCGTCAGCTTCATCAGCGGCAGGAAAATGCGCTCGACCGCTTTGCCCATATACGCATCTTCTTGTGGAGGCTTGCCCACGATCGTTGTCGCATAGATGGGGTTCTTGCGATGCGTAATGCAGCTGACGTGGAAGACGGGATAAAGATCTTCGAGCGAATAGAAGCCGGTGTGATCGCCGAAGGGGCCTTCTGTGCGGAGTTCGTCGAGATGTACGTGTCCTTCGATCACGATCTCACTCGAAGCCGGAACCTCGAGATCGACCGTCTCGCACTTGACCAGATCGACTGGTGCCCCACGAAGAAATCCTGCGATCAGATACTCTTCAATCTCCGGCGGCGCGGGCACGATGGAGCAGAAAGTTACTGCCGGGTCCGTGCCGATGGCGACTGCCACTTCCATTTTTCCGGAAGGGCGTTCGCCTTCTGCAAGAATCGAACCGCCGGACGAGCGCGCCATGATGTCCACCGCGGCTGATTTGCCTTCGACTGCGGCCCTCATGTGCTCGCGCGCGTGTTCAGCGGCAACCTTCTGTCGCTGCCAATGCATTCCCGTCGTGCGCTCGTCGTAGATCTGCATCCGGTACATGCCAAGATTTCGCTTGCCGGACTTCGGATCACGCGTGGTCACGCACGGCAAAGTGATAAATCGTCCACCATCTTTGGGCCAACACTGCAAAATTGGGAAGTCGAGCAAGGAGAACTTGTCGCGCTTGATCACTTCCTTGCACGGGCCTGTCGTCACCGTGCGCGGAAAAAACTTTCCCGCCTCGGTGAGCAGCGGCAGCATCTTCAGCTTGTCGAGAAACCCCTGCGGAGACTTCACATCCATAAACATGCGAATGCGGTTCGCAATCTCATCATAGGAACTGACGCCGACGGAGAGCTTCATGCGCGCGTCCGATCCGAACTGGTTGATCAGGAGTTGCGATCCTGGATGGCCCTTGACATTCTGAAAAAGCAGCGCCGGGCCGCCCGTCGCACCCTTGCTATCGCGGCTCTTCGACGCGCGGTCGGTGATTTCGGCAATCTCAAGAATAGGGTCAACTTCAGTCTGGATGCGCTTGAGTTCGCCGGCGCGGTCGAGCGCCGCGATGAACTGTCGGAGATCGTCGAAGGGCAAAGGGTTCCTCTCAGCAATGATCAATACGATGACCGACGATTATAAGGGATTACAAAGCGGAGGACTCGACGCGGATTTGCGCGGATCAACGCGCATACTGAAAGATTCCCTCGTTTCGACCTGCGATTCTACCTCAGCATGTTTGCGGAGCTGATACGGCAAGTTGGTTACTTAGAGCGGTATTCGGGATAGAGGGTCTTGCGGCAGTCGGGGCAAATTCCGTGACTGAAGTCGCATTCCGTGTGCTGTCGAATATAGACCTCCAGATTATGCCACTCGTTTTTCTGATCACGAATCTTGCGACACGAAGCGCAAATGGGTAGCAGCCCGCTCAGAGTTTTGACTTTCCCCAGGGCCTCTTGAAGTTCCCTGATCAACTGTTCGCGCTCGGTTTCGGTAGCCTTGCGCTCACTGATGTCGCGGATGATCATGCACGTGCGGGACTCACCGTCGGGACTTTGGAATACAACGGAAGATACTTCGATAGGAAACAGTGTTCCGTCTGTCCGCCGGGCTGTTAGCTCGCCATGTGCCCAGCCTGTACGCTGCCGCTGCTCCATTAAGTAGGCGAGTCGCGGGTCGGAACTATCCACCAACCCTTTGCGTCCCTCACGCAGAATCTCCTCGCGTGTCCGGCCAAAAATCGTGCAGGCAGCGGCATTGGCATCGAGCACTGATCCATCGGGAGCCGTCAACATCAGTCCGTCGAGGCCGTTCTGAAAAAGTAAACGATAGAGTATTTCAGGATTAGGAAGAAAATCCCGCGAGGGTGCATCCGATGTTTTCAGGACCATAGAGTTCTGGCACTTCCAGACGACAGGTTCGCGACACCCGAGAGCCGCGAGAGGTCAGCTCAAAGTTATATTGATCTTATGCGAGCCCACCTTACCGCAGCAACCACGAACTATAGTTGGGTCGTTAAGAGAATGGTTCGAATGCAGCGCGAACGTTTCCGAGCCGACCGAACCCTCACTCACGCTGAGAGTCCGACTACGACCTCCTCAACCCGTTTCCATGCCGCGCTGCGCGGATCAATCAGATCAAAATGTTCGGCATCAGGGATCTCAAGTAGGTGGATATCTTCTTTTTCTTTGCCCATGCGCTTCTTCTTAGACGCAACATAGTCGCGGCTGAAATCCACCGGCACCACATCATCGGCAGAGCCGTGAATCAGCCACTGGCGCGTGCGCGTGATCGAGAGCCGCATTGGGTCGGCTTCCGCGTAATGGTCAGGGACTTGTTCCGGGGTACCTCGCAGAAATTCGACCACCGCGTCATGGCTGAGGTGGAGTTGATATGCGCGCTGTAGATCGACAACCCCGGCAAGTGAGACCACGCGAGTGACACTTGGTTCGTGAGCGGCGAGGCAAAGCGCAAGCTGGCCTCCCGCGGAATGTCCCATCACGACGACTCTCTGTGGATCGAGATTGCGCGATGGCGCACTCTGCATCAGAAACTGGTAGGCCGCGCGTATGTCGGCGAAAGTTTCAGGCCACCCGCCACCCGGGTCGCCGACGCGGCGATATTCGAGGTTGGCCGTGGCAAATCCCTTCGCGGTGAGGGCTGCGCACAAATGGCCACAATGATCCAGGCTGTACTTTGCCCGCCAGTATCCACCATGAATATGGATGACAAGAGGAAAAGGTCTCTTGGTCTTTCCCTCTGCCGGCAGCCGCAGATCGAAAAACTGATTTGGATCCGCACCGTAGGCGACGCGAGCGTCCGCGGGCGGCGGTTGAAGACTCAGGATGTCGTCAGACATGTCTTCCTCGTCCTACTCAGTTGCTCGTGCCGCTGGTCACTAAGAACTGTAGCTGCGGTCACTGCGGTGTCGACCCATGGATGATTATATTCATGCCGTTTTTCAGCACATTCAATTCAGTCACCCTGATTCGGGATTGGGCCCTACGGAGGCCGTTCTCGAACGGCGGCCCTTCGCGAGCACTTTCCCCCTCAAGGAAGGAGAGTCTCCATGTTTGCTCGTATTCTCGAAATCACCCCGAAACTGGAAATGAAGGACGATCTGATCAAGACCGTTCGTCAGGAAATCCTTCCCATTCTGAAGAAACAGCCCGGCTTCCTTGAACTCCTGCCGTTTGTCCCGGAGATCAGCAACGAGAGATGGATCGCAATCACGCTGTGGACGGAAAAGCGTGAAGCCGAGAAGTACGTGAATGAGATGTTCCCGAAGGTGGAGCAGATGCTGAAACCATTCCTGGCCGTCCCCGTGATAGTCAGGCCGTATAAGGTCGAGACCACCCTTTGCAAACACCTCATCGAAGTCGCTGACTGCAGTCGCCTGAGTGAAGAAACGCCACAAGAATCTAGCCGGAGCGAAACCTCGCTCCGGCTTTTTCTGTGCTGAAGGATTTTGCGAGTTGTACGATAGCCCCGCGGCTTACAAACCTATTCGTAGCGCAGAGCCTCGATGGGGTCGAGGTTCGCCGCGCGCATGGCGGGCACCATCCCGCTGATTACGCCCACGACAGCGAGAATCGAGGTCGCCACCAGCAGAATCATCGGCGAGACAATCAATCGAATGTCCGCTGCCTCGGCGTGCTTGGCCAGCGCGCTGTAAAAAGTGATGCGCCCGGCGAAAATCGATACCGCATAAGAAAGCAGAATGCCGAGGATCCCGCCCGCTGCGGTAATCACCAACGCCTCTGCCAGAAACTGAAAGAGAATGTCATGCCGTCGCGCGCCCAGCGCTTTCTCCACGCCGATCTCTCGCGTGCGTTGCGTCACCGAAACCAGCATGATGTTCATCAGACCCACGCCACCAATCCCCAACGTGACCGTGCCGATGAACGCCAGCAATACTTTCAGCGCCATCGTGATAATGCCAAATTGCGATAGCTGCTTCTGCGCGTCGAAAACGAAGACCGCGCGCTGATCGTCCGGTTTGAAATTGTGTGCAGTAGCCAGCGTGTCGCGAATCGTCTTGTCCATCTTGTCGTGGCCCAGGCCTGCCGAGTCGAGCCAGATTCCATCGAGATAGTGGTTGTCCTTCAGGACGTCCATCGAGTTATACGGAATGTAGACGACGCGATTGTTGTCATTGTCGCCCTCCTGCATTCGGGGCGCACCAACTCCAATCACCTCAAAAGTCACGCCGTCGATACGGATGCTTTCGCCCACGGCGGGCATTCCCGAGAAAAGCTTGTCGCGCGCCTCCGAAGCGATCACAGCGTACAGTCCATGCTGCATATTGTCGGCGTCGTTGAGAAATCGTCCTTCTGCAATATCGAGATTCCAGATCGCCTGGATCGAAGGATCGAGTCCCATGACCGGGAAGGTGAACGATCGGTTGTTGTTTTGAACCGTGGAGTCCTTCTGCGACATTCGGACCACATGCCGGCACAGCGGGATGTTGTTGCGCAAAAGTTCGATGTCGTCGTTGGTGAAGCGAATCTGAACTCCCGCCTTGTTGCCTCCAGCCTGCTGCGAGGTACGTCCCGGAAACACGCCGACCGCGGTTGCGCCGAAACTCTCAAAGATCGTCTCAATGGCCTTGCCGAAGCCGTTGCCGTACGCAAGAAGCAGCACAACAGTGGCGATGCCCCACGCCATACCTGCCATCGTGAGCACCGTCCTGCGCACGTCGTGGCGCATCGCGGAATACGCTTGTTTGAGAAGGTCACTGTGCATGCTTATTCCTTGCGGAGGGCCTCCACCGGTTCCAGCATCGCCGCGCGCCGCGCCGGATACAGACCGGCCGCGACGCCTGCGACCCCAAGCGAAATCACGGCCAGAGCCGCCGTAGACGCAACTAGCTTCGGCGGATCGAATCCGCCTCCCAGGTCCACGCCGGAAAGAAGAGCCATAAGTCCCGCCGCCCCGGCGATGCCGATTCCTCCGCTCATTAGGGTCAAAAACGCGCCTTCCACGAAAAACTGAAACATGATGCTGGAGTTGGTCGCGCCGATCGCCTTGCGCAATCCGATCTCGCGCGTACGATCCGCCACCGCCACCAGCATGATGTTGATGATCCCGATCGCGCCCAGCGCCAGCGTGACTAGTCCGACACTTCCGAGAAAATCATTCATCGCGTCAAAGATCTTGCCGATCTGGTCGACGGTCTTGATCGTGTCCCACTCGTCGAACGAATCGGGATTACTGGGATCAAATCCATGATTACGCGCGATGATTTTGTGAACTTCCGCTTGGGCAGTTTCATGCAACGCCCGCGACTTAGGCTGGTAGTTAATGAAGGAAATGACGTCCGTTTCAATGCCGGCGTTGAGCGGCCGGAAATAGTCCTGCATCGTATGGAATGGGACGAAGCTCCGAAGGTTCAAATTCATATTGTCGCCGTGGCCAATCTTTTGAAGCGTGCCAATCACGGTGAATTGAACCCCGTTCAACAGGATCGATGCTCCAACCGCGGGACGTCCCGGGAAGAGCGTTCGCCGGACCTCGTCGCCAATCACGATCACCCGGCGCTTTTGCGAGTCGTCCATGCTGTTGATCCAGCGGCCTTCGTAAATCGGCAGGTAACGGATCTGATTGATACTTGCGGGCACGCCCATGATCTGTCCGCTAGCTTGGAAAAAGTCGCTGACCGCGCGAATGTCGTTGCGCGAGATGACCGGAGCGACAGCGCCAACGCTAGGGCACTCGCGAAGAATGTCTTCAGCATCTCGGTACGTTAGGTAGTACTGGCGAAGGGCGGTGAAACTGCCTTGCATGACCGGAGCGCGCCCGGACCAGATGAACATCACGTTCTCGCCCAGGGAGTCGAATTGCTTGCGATTGCCCGAGCGGAATCCTTCCCCCAGACCGACCAGAAGCAACAGGGATCCCACACCCCAGGCGATTCCGAACATCGTCAGGAACGAGCGCAGCTTGTGCGCCCAAAGAGTGCGAAGGGTTTGACCAAAGATGTCGAGGATAATGTGCACGCTACATTCGATTATACGGGGATAGGCACCGCCAGGTTCCCGCGCCGGATGCCGACTTCGGAACCGGGTGCCATCCTTGAAAATTCTCGCTCTAGGCTATGGAGTGGTACCCCGAATTGGGTCAGAGCAACGGCCTCAGACCTCGGACCTAACACCCAAGTCCCGATTTCCGTTCCGAATTCCCCCTGACTTGTTTATTCTCTAGCTGGATGACGACCATCGCCTTAAGCGAACTGCTCGGTGCCGCGGTGTATGACCCGTCTGGCGCGGTAAGTGGCCGTGTGCGCGAAGTGACGATGACCCCGCAGGAAGACCGTTCGCGAATCTCATCCCTGATCGTCAAAACAAAGACGGGCAACCGCTTCCTGTCATTCGCTGCCGTCGCGGCAATCAACGGAGGCATAAAAGCCGCGACTGTACCCGGCGAATGGCCTGCGGCTAACGGCGCGGAAGGCATGTTTCTGCTCGAGCGTGACCTGCTCGATCAGCAAGTCATCGACATCAACGGACGAAAAGTCGTTCGGGTCAATGACGTGGATCTGCAACTCGAACTGCAAAAAGGCATTGTCGCTGTGCCCCTCGTGCTGCGTGTGCACTCAGTAGACGTAGGAGCACGCGGCGCGGTTCGCCGCTTGTTGCGGGGAGTTGCGCCGAAGGCTGCATTGCGCGCTCTGCTCGGCAGAATTCCTCCGCGCACCATTCCGTGGAACTTCGTCGACGTGATCGAGACCGATCCCGCGCGCCGCGTCAAGCTAAAGATTTCACACGATGGTCTCGCCAAGCTGCATCCGGCCGACATTGCCGACATCGTTGAAGATCTCGCGCCAGACGAGCGCCAAGCCGTCTTCCAGACGCTCGACGAAGAAGTCGCAGCCGAAGCCCTGGAGGAAGTCGAGCCCAGAGTGCAGAAGGCAATCGTTGAATCCCTGGACTCGGAACGAGCTGCCGAGATCGTCGAGGAAATGGATCCCGACGCGGCTGCCGACCTGCTTGGCGACCTGACCGAGGAACGCACCGAGCAGATCCTGATCCAGATGGAGCCCGAGGCGCAGCAGGACGTCGTCGAACTCCTCGAACATCGAGAAGAAACCGCTGCCGGTCGGATGACCACTGAGTTCCTAGCACTACCCGTGAACGCCACCGCGCAGAATGCCATTGATTCTATGCGTGAGTTTGAGGGTGGAGTGGAGGCGGTCAGCACAATCTATCTGGTGGATTCAAAAGGCACGCTCGTCGGCGCGGTGCCGCTGGCAAGAGTCGCTCTTGCGGCCGCCGCCACGCCAATGCTTTCGCTGACACAAGAGCCGCTAGTGCTGGCTCACGAGGGCGTTGCTGAAAATGAAGTCGCTGAGTTGTTCGACAAGTACAACTTGCTCACTCTACCGGTCGTGGACGAGCACAACAAGCTCACCGGCATCATCACTTCAGACGACGTAATCAGCATGCTGCGCTCGAAGCTCTAGTTACCGATCGCAACCGAGCTTCTTACTCGGCATCGCGATTTGTTACCGATACCCGAAACACAGGCTTCGCCGCCTCCGACGTCTCCATCTCATAGGCCTGTTCCGTCTTGCTCGCGTCATAGTCCCGCCACATCCAAATCATCTCCGCCGGAAACTCGGCCGCGCCCTGGCCGGAATTGTGCGTCCCTTGGCCGAAGCTGAAATGAAAATCGTAGCCTTTCATCTTCAGCGCATTGGCCATCCGAAGATTCGCCAGCGGCCAGCTTCCATAGCGGTCGATCTCCAGATCATTCGAGCCATCCTGCAACCACACGCGAATGTTCCGTTTCGGCTCATGCAAAATCTTGCTCGGATAATCCTGCCCGCCGTCCGGCACCTTCGGATCTTCTTTCCACTGAATGCTGTCGAAGCTGCCGATCCATGAAATCACGCGGCTGAATTGATCGGGCATCTGCCACGCCGCATTGAAACTGCAGATTCCGCCCGAGGACAGCCCCGTGACCGCGTGGCTGTAGGCGTCTTTGCGAATGTTGTATTTCGCCTCGACATCGGCGAGAACTTCGTCCCGCAGAAACCGCACGTACCGGTCGCTCACCGTGTCGTAGAGCGTACTTCGCATCGAATCCTTCAGCGTGCGGTGCCATTTGTCCCCATACGCTTTTACGAAAGCATAAGTCGGCGTGCCCGGCGAATCGGTGACATCGCCAGGATTGATGAACACGCTGATCATCACCGGAATCTTTTTCAGCGCGATCAGGTTGTCCATCACGTTGAGCACCGGATTATTACCATCCCGATCGGTGTACGAGCCGCCATCTTGAAAGACCATCAGAGCCGCCGGAACTTTCCGATCGTACTCCGCCGGCACATAAATCCAATACTCGCTCTTCATTCCATCGTAGATTTTGCTGGTGTGGATGATCTTGTCCGAGAGCTTTCCCGACGGTACTCCCGGTTGCAAGTACGAAAGGGGGCCGAAAGCGGGTAGATCGAGTCGCCCGCCGAGTTTTGCGCCGTTCACTAGATAGTGAAACGAATGCAGTCGGGCCACCGGTTCGACATGAGCCGTTGCGTACCACAGATCAGAATCAGCCAGCCGTTCCATCGGCCGCGCCGGAGTCTCGTCGACGACCAGAGACGGTTGCGACGCCGCCTCCGTCGCAAAAAAGAAATCCGGACCGTGGCCGCTCCACGCCGTGCCCTCCTTCAAATCCTTGGCCTCGAAGGTGGCGCTGATCGCCTCCCGCAGACTCGCATTGTGAGAGTTCGCCAATTCGATCAGTTCTCGTGCCGACCGTTTTTCTGCGGCGAAGGCAGGAGCCAGCAGGCAAAAAGACACTAGAGCAATTTTCCACATGGGTAGCGACCGTCCGATAGGTGTTGTTTGAAAGCGGCAACAACTCTACACCGATTCTCGGACTCGCGGAACCTGAGCCGGCCCGAATTGCCTGGAATCGAACAAACCTCAAGACACGCGCACCAACTCTGCCATCCAAGTTTCAGACCCGGCGCCACTTTTCCGTTGGTCAGATTCGCCTCGTGCATTTATCCTGTGGCGTCGTTGTAGCGGTCATCCGTTCCATCTATGTCTGCGAAACCTGCGCATGAAGTTCTTAAAGCGTTCCAAAACCCGGATTCTGCTCTTCCTCGCCGTAGTCGGCCCGGGATTCATTACCGCGAACGTCGACAACGATGCCGGCGGCATCCTGACCTATTCCCAGGCCGGGGCCCAATTCGGACATCTTTTACTGTGGACCATGATCCCCATCACCCTCGCTCTGATCGTGATCCAGGAGATGTGCGCTCGCATGGGTGCCGTCACCGGCAAGGGCTTAAGCGACCTCATCCGGGAAGAATTCGGATTTCGCATCACGTTCCTCATGATGATCGGCATTCTGATCATCAATTTTGGCAACGTCGTGACGGAATTCATCGGCATCGCAACCAGCCTTGAGTTGTTCAGCATGTCCCGGTTCATCACGGTACCCGTGTGCGCCGTGATTGTATGGCTGATCGTAGTGAAAGGGCAGTACAAGACTGTCGAAAAGGTTTTCCTTGCCGCGTCCTTTTTCTACATCACCTATATCGTCGCGGGCGTGCTGGCGCATCCCATGTGGAAGGAAGCCGCCAAGGCCACGTTCAAGCCGCCCGCGTGGGCGCAATTTCGCGACCAGACATATTTGTTCATGGTCATCGGCGTCGTTGGAACGACGATCGCTCCCTGGATGCAGTTTTACCTGCAATCGTCCATCGTCGAGAAAGGCGTAACCCGCCGCGGATTCAAGGCCTCGCGCCTGGACGTGGTCACCGGATGTGTTTTCACCGACATCGTGGCGTGGTTCATCATTGTGGCCTGTGCCGCAACGCTCTATACGCACGGCTTCCGCGACATCAAATATGCTGCCGACGCCGCTCAGGCCCTGAAGCCGCTCGCCGGAGATTATGCCTACATCCTCTTTGCTGTCGGACTCTTCAACGCATCCTTGTTTGCCGCGTCGATCCTGCCTCTTTCCACTGCGTACACGGTTTGCGAGGGTCTCGGATTCGAGTCTGGCGTTGGAATGAAGTTCAGCGAGGCGCCCGTGTTCTATTGGTTATACACGCTGTTGATCGTGGCTGGCGGCGCATTGGTGCTGCTGATTCCGGGGCAACAGCTTATAAGAATCGTCCTCTGGTCTCAGGTGCTGAACGGAGTGGTCCTGCCCTTTGTTCTGATTTTTATGCTGTTGCTCATCAACAAGAAAGAATTGATGGGCGAATATGTGAATACCCGCTTCTTCAATGTGGTGGCTTGGAGCACAACGATCCTGATCGTCTGTCTGTCGGTCGCCTGGGCGTGGTCCTCAATAAAAGGGTAGGAGATACATCGCCTGCTTTAAAGGAATTTCCCCGCCGCCAACTCCCGCACCAGCGTCAAGTCTGCTTCCAGAAAGTCGTAGGTCGGAAGGTCCTTGGGCGCGGCCCACTGGATGTCTTTGAAGATCCGGTTCTCGATTTCCCTCTCGTACTCGCGCACAATAAAGAAGCGAAGCTCCACCATCCCGCCGTTGGGATACTCATGCTTGATGCGCTTGACTTCGTCCCCGATGCTCGCCAGGATTCCTAATTCCTCTTCGAGTTCGCGACGCAGCGCATCGCGCGGCTGTTCTCTTTCCTCAATCTTTCCGCCGGGAAACTCCCATTTGAGCGGCATAGTCTGGTGGCGAGTGCGCTGGCACACCAGCAGCTTCCCGTCATTCACGATGAGCCCTGCGACGACGCGCTTCATGATTCCGGCACAGTGGCCGTCTGTAACGCGCTGGCCACGGGATCCACGCAACTCGTAAAGGTGAAGGCGAACGCCGCCACGCCGGCAGAACACTGTAACTCGAATTCATGTTCGCCGAATGCGTGGTTGTCCACCAGAAAATACATGCGGGCCGAGTCCACCACAACATAGCTTTCTTCGCCCGTGCCGCTAGTTGCAGGACGAAAGCGCGTATCGCGCATCGCCTGCTTCCGGCTGAGCGGCTTGCCGTCCTGCAGCACAACAACTTCGGCACTGGGCATGTGTGGCGAAGCCATAACCAAGTTTACGGCAGCGGCTTCGTACTTCAACCGTAGGCTGTGTGAGCCAGTCTCAACGGCTTCAAAGTACTCGGCAGTCGAGGCCCAACGTCCATTTGCATAAAAGAAATTGTCTTCAGGAGCGCCCTCGAAGGCGTAATCGGCAATCTGATCTTCCTTGAGTCCACCTTCGTTGCCAATTCGTCCCCGCTGATGTCCAAGGTAAAGCTCCCCGGACCCGCGATAGCAGACCGCGCCCATATGATCCTCTTCGCGCAACGGCTCCATCAACGTCGGCAAAACCATATTGGGATCGATCTCGCGCAGCAGTTCCTGAATCACCTGCTCGCACTCGGCATATCCGCCCTCGCCGAAGTGGCCGTATCGCAGGTACCCATCTTTATCGAGTAGATATTTTGTCGGCCAGTAGCGGTTGGCGAAGGCCTTCCAGATCTCGCGATCGCTGTCGATAACGATGGGATACGTCAGCCCGAATTCGCGGATGCCCCGCTCCACATTCGATTCGTACTGTGCGAAGGTGAACTCCGGCGTGTGAACTCCGATCACCGTGAGGCCTTTGTCTTTATAGCGTTCGTGCCAGGCCTGCATATAAGGCAGTGTGCGGATACAGTTCACGCAGGTGTAGTCCCAGAAGTCGACGAGCACTATACGCCCGCGCAGCTGCCGAAAGCTGAGCGGCGTCGAATTCAGCCATACGCGACCGATCTCCGGCGCGCGCACCTTGCCCTTTTCGACCCTCATTGTGGGGAAGTTTCCAGTTTCTTTCCGACAAGCATTGCGCAGTACTGGACGAGATCCTGATGTTCACTCGTGAACGCCGCGGGGAAGTGGCTGTCGATGTCCAACTCGCCGACGATTCTTCCGTGAGCAAAAACCGGGACAACGATTTCTGACTTCGTCTCAAGCGAGCACGCCAGATATCGCGGATCCTTGCTGACATCATCAACCACAACCGTCAGCCCACTCGACGCGGCCGCCCCGCAAATCCCCTGATTGAGAGGGATGCGCGTATGGGGTGTCATCGCTCCCTCGAATGCCCCAAGAACCAGCATGGGAGGCACCGCACCCGGCTCCAGCAGGTAGAAGCCCACCCAGTTATATTTCAGTACGCGTTCGTGCAGCAGGCGAACCATTTTCTGCATGAGTTCCTGAGCAGTCGGCGCGGCCTGCGCCAGTGCGTTGACTTCGGTGCGCACTTCTTCGATCTTGCTCGTCACAGGCATGACTGAAATCTTAACTCAGCGCGCCAATTTCGACACCGTAGAAGCGGGAACGCGGGTAATCTGTCGGATTCCTTTCGTGCCGTGCGTCGCGGCAGGGAAAATCTCGGGATGAATCGCAGAAGCCATCGCGTCAAGCCCCTGCAACAGAGTCGGTGCGGGCGTATTCAGGAACTCGTCACGAATGCAGAAGACTCTTCCGGAGCTCGCCGCAGAGGTCTGCTGCCACCCGCGGTCCGCGACGATTTTCTCGAGCGGGACCCGATCTCCCGCCCCACACCACGCCGCGATGATCACTTCCGGATCGAGTCCAAGAATTTCCGTAGCCTCGACTTCCTTCCCAACCGGACCCAGGAATTCGCCGCCCGCGGCCTCAATGAGTTCCGCAACCCAAGCCTGCGAAGTGATGATCGGTTTGCCCCACTCCTCGCAGAAAACTCTGGGCCGCACCGCTCCCGAAACGCGTGCGCACACTCGGTCGATATGGCGCTGCATCTCTGCGATAACTTCTTCTCCGCGCGCAATGGCTCCAACCGCGCCCGCGATCGTCGCGATATCGACGTAAATGTCGGCCAATGTCTTTGGGGCCAGACCCAGAAATCGCGCCCCTGCCTTGAGAATTTCCGTGACCGATTTCTCCTGGTACGGCACCGAGGCGATCACTAAGTCAGGCCGTGCGGCCGCGATCTGCTCGGCGTTGGCGGTCCAGGAATCGGCCAAGATCATTCGCGATCCATCCGCAACTTCGGGCACCACATCGGCACAATATCGGGTGCAAGCCACGACGCGTCGAAGTTCGCCAATCGCCGCAAGAATAACCGTCGCACTCGGCTGCAGGCACGCAACGCGCTGGGGCGTGTGAGAGGCGGTCGTCATTGCACCTTGACCTGCCGTAGCGCCGCCGACAATGCGTCCAGGGCCAACTGTGCGGCGTGCGTTGATGCCTGCGGCAGGCCGCCTATCGCAGCTGTCAACTCATCGCGTTGCAGATTGCGAGCTTCGTCAACCGTCCTTCCCGACACTAGTTCGGTCAGCGCCGATCCGCACGCCATCGACGGCACGCACCCCTTGGCTTTGAATCGAATCTCCACGATCCTTCCCGCCTGAATTCTTAAAGTCAGGCGAAGTACATCGCCACACACCGGATTTTCCATTTCTGTCGTCGCGTCCGCGCCGGAAACGTCGCCTGCATTGCGCGGATTCTGAAAGTGATCAAGCAACTGGGCCGAATACATGCAGTTCAATTGTAGAACGGATCGTACATGCGGACGTCGTCCGCCGAAACCTCCGATCGCCCGGAGTGCATTCCACAAAAAAACATGAAACGCTCTCCGCCCTCACACAGTAAGCGTATATAGAGGGAGCATGGAACTGCTGGAACGGCCACCGGAGCTACTGGCGCAGTTCGCTGCCGGAGATCGCGACGCCTTCGAGGCCCTGTTCCGCCAGTTTCAGGCGGAAGTCTATGGGTGGATCGTGCGCATCGTCCGCGATCCCGCCGCCGCGGAAGATCTGACAGTCGAGACTTTCTGGCGCATTCACCGTGCGCACGCCCGCTTCGATCCCGCACGCAGCTTCGGCGCCTGGGCCAGAAGAATCGCGACCAACGTGGCGCTTGACTATCTCAAGAGTCCGCGGACCCGCGAAGTTCAGCTTCCCGAAAACGTCGAGCCTGAGGCCGCACAGAGCTGGACGGCGACGCAGCCTCGTGCGGGCAATCCGGCGATTCAGCGCGAAGTGCGCGAACGCATTCGCTTGGCGCTTCACCAATTGCCGCCGCAGCTGCGAATCATCGCGACGCTCGCCTTGGTCGAAGAGCAGTCGCACAGCGAGATTGCCGATGCGCTGAACATCTCGACTCCGGCCGTCAAGTCGCGCCTGTTTCGGGCGGTCCGCAGGTTGCGAACAAAATTAAAGAGCCTGGATGTGAGCCATGAATGAAGACGAAACGCAAGAACAAGAACAGAAGAGAATTGCCGGCTTACTGAGACAGTCTGTTGCACCGGCCGGCGCCGAACTCAAGCGCGACCTTTGGCCCCAAATGTTGCGTCGCCTCGACGAAACCTCTTCCAGTCGCCCGTGGTTCTCGGTGATGTTTTCTACCGCGACGCTGTCCTCAGTGCCGTGGTTCGACTGGGCGCTGCTGGCGGCCTTAATCATCGGTGTCTGTGTTTTTCCAAACACGATTCCGATCTGGCTCTATCACTTTTAATTAGGAGGCCATCATGAATACACATCCTTATCTGCGCGCCTACATGGCGGGAATCACCGTGCCGACGATGCTGCTGCTCGTAATTCTCACCGGCTTCCTATTCGCGCGTTACACGTTCCATATTCCGATTCCGATCGAGCGGGCCATCATCTTCCCCATGGCCCTGGTGCCCAACCTCTTCGGCGCTCTGGAATATTTTCTATTTCTGGCTGCGCCCGCGGCGCCATCTGCCGATCGGATTTCACGGGGCGATCCTGCCGTTCATTCTGGCGCCCGCCGGACTCACTCTCGCCACGTGCTCCGGCTTCCTGGTCGCGACTTCGAGCGGCCTCGTCTGGTTCCACGACGTAGTCATTCCCTATCGATTTCTCGCCGGAGGATTCTGCTTCGCCCTGATCGCGTACTACCTGGTCTGGAAATATCTGGTGGGATTCTTCAACGAAGTACTGGGAATCGCCTGACACACTGAGAGACGAGAGAGGATTACGAGCCAGTTCCGTCGGGAAAGTAGACGGTCCATCCGCGCTGGCCGCGCCGCAGCCTCAAGATCAGGATTAGGATTCACCGCGAATCCATGCTTGGCAATCGCGAGCATGTCGACGTCCCACTGCGAGTTCCCAAACGCAGCGTCAATATTCCTGCGGACCGCATCTCGCAGCGCCTGCGGCTTGCCCGGTCCCGACGGCACACGCACTAGCTGATCGGTCACGATTCCGTTTTTCACTTCGACCTTCGTGGCCAGAATATGGTCGTCAGGAATGCCGAACCCTTTCATCCCCGCGCGAATTACCCATTCGTTCGATGAGGAAACGGCCCAGACATCGCAACCTTCTTCGCGCAAGGCGCCGACCAACTCCCTCATCTCCGGAAAAATATGGCCGGGAAACGACTGCGTCATGAACTCGGTCGCAGCCTGCATCATGACTGCCTCCGAGAGTCCGTGATGCATGGTCACCATCTCGCCGCACATTTCGTCTTCGCTCACCTTGCCGGCGGTGTATTCGTCGTAGCGCGCGCGCATCTTCTTCGCGACTTCCGCGGATACGACTCCCTGTTCGATTTCCCAGTTGAAGAATGTCACGCCCGCGTCGCCGGACCAGAGCGTGCCATCGCAGTCGAACGCCGCAACCTGCGGTTCGAGGCGGAGAACTGATTCCAGGAAGTCCTGTTCTGCAGGACGCAACGTCTTTATGCCAGAAGTTTGCATGTCCTTCGACGATAACGTGAGAGAGCGGGAATGCGCAATTCTTGACGAGGGAAGGCGGTCAGGATGACCGTGCCATCAGCGCTGCGTAGTCTTCCGGAGTATTGATGTTCAGCGCCACGAATGGCTCGTTCACGCTGACGTACTGGATGTGTTCCTGATACCGGTGCTCAATGTCGCGAGCATTCGCTGTCGGCGCCCCCTGCAGAAACGCTTCAATCAATTCACGCCCCGCGATGAACGGATGCCCATGTTTCCCCGAGAATTCCGGCACGATGCCCCAAACATTTTCCGGGGCACCCGCGAATGCGTCCTGCAGTTGCTGAACCGTCGCTGCGCTGACCGGCGGCCGATCCACCAACGTAATCACTGCCGCGTCTCGACCACGGTTCAGAACTTCATGCAGTCCCGCCTGTAGGGAGCTGAACTGGCCCCGGCTAGGGTCGGGATTGATCACGATCGAAGCGCCGTTGGCATAGGCAATCGCCTCCAACGCGGCTTCATTCTTGCCGGCTACCACAGCTACGAAGTCTGTCGCGAGCAACGAACGAATCGCCGCCGAGAGAAACGTATCCTTTACCAGCGGCTGCCCCGGAATCTGCGGAGGCCACCGCAGCAATGCCTTGTCCGTGCCCATGCGCGAAGACTCTCCCGCGGCAAGAATCAGCCCAGCGAAACTCGGGGAGCGGGACATGAGCGGAAGATAACAGAAACGTGCAGGAAAGTCAGTGACTGGAATCAGCGACTGCGATCGTGTTCGTCGACCGATTCCGCAGTGGGCTCCGTCGCATCGTGAGCAATCGTTTTGAACCAGCTCAAGTGCGGCAATGAAGCAGTCGCGTGCCTGCGGATCGCGATCAACTCCGCCGTAATCGCCACTGCAATTTCTTCCGGAGTGACGGCGCCTATATCGAGTCCAACAGGTGCGTGAACGCGTTCAAAAAGCTGCGCGCTGAGGCCTTCGCTCTGCAGCGTCTTGAAAATCTCAATGACCTTCCGCTTCGATCCGATCATGCCCACGTACCGCGCGCGGGTCTGTACCGCCCAGCGCAGCAGACGCATATCGTCTCGATGACCGCGTGTCACGATGACAATGTAAGAAGATTCATTCGGATCGAGCTTTTTCGTAGCCTCGTCAAAATCGAGTGCATGCACCTCGCGCGCTGCAGGAAATCGCTCCTTGGTCGCGTATGAAGAGCGGTCGTCGGTCACAATCACGTCAAATCCAGCATTCGCCGCCGCGGTGCAAAGGTTGAACGCCACGTGGCCTGCCCCGAAAACATAAAGTAATGCTGGAGGTAGCACAGGCTCGACGAAAACCTCCAGCGTTCCACCACACACTAGCCCAGTGTCATACTTCGGATTCTGGTTCAAGTCAAACTTTAAGGTTCGGGGCTTCTCCGATTCCATCACTTCACGCGCCGCCTGCCACACATCGGCCTCAACGCAGCCTCCGCCGATTGTTCCGACGATCGAGCCGTCGTCGCGCACCAGCATTTTCGCCGTCTGAAACGATGGGATCGATCCGCGCACGTTGACGATCGTAGCCACCGCCCCGCGCCGTCCCTCGCGCCGAAGCTCGACGATTTGTTCGTAAATATCCATAGGCCGCTTGCCATGCTGATTATCAATCGGTTAATAAAGGGAGTCAATCGCGAGAGCGGTTTCTCGATAAGTCCATGTCGAGACAGCCGCCTTCGGCTGTCCATCGACCGTAGGTCGACGCGTCTCCGTGAGGACCGCGCCGCGCGGATGTCGCAAATCGAGAGAGAAATCAGGGTAGGCAAAGGGAGCGTCTCTATGAAAGCCGTCCGCATTCATCAATTCGGTGGCCCGGAAGTCCTGACTTACGAAGACCTCCCCGATCCTAAGCCGCGCAAAGATCATGTCCTGGTCCGCGTCAAAGCGTGCGCCCTGAATCATGTCGACGTCTGGGCACGCAAAGGTTTGCCCGGCGTGAAGTTGCCCCACATTCTGGGAGCTGACATCGCAGGTGAAATCGCCGAAGTCGGCGAGTACGTCACCGGATTCACGCCGGGCCAACGCGTCCTGGTCGCGCCTATGCACTTCTGCGGACACTGCGCCAAGTGCGTCGCGGGATTACAAAATCAATGCCGCGAATTCACCGTCCTCGGCAATGGCGTCGACGGTGGCAACTGCGAACTCATCGCTGTTCCGTGGGCAAATGTCATTCCGATTCCTGACTCGTTCGATTTCAATCAAGCTGCCAGCGTGCCCCTCGTGTTCCTGACCGCCTGGCACATGCTGGTGGGCCTCGCGCAAGTACGTCCCGGACAAACTGTGCTCGTGCTCGGCGCGAGTTCCGGCGTGGGCATCGCCGCCATCCAGATTGCAAAGCTCTTTCAATGCCGTGTAATCACGACAGCCGGCGATGAAACCAAGCTGGAAAAGGCGCGCGCTCTCGGCGCCGATGACGGCATCAACCACTACAAGCAGAAGATCTCAGAAGAAGTTCGCAAGCTCACCAACAAAGAAGGTGTGGACATCGTCGTCGAGCACGTCGGTGCCGCCACCTGGGACGAAAGCGTCAAGTCGCTCAAGAGCGGGGGCACACTGGTGACATGTGGGGCGACCACCGGACCCAACGTGGGAGTCGATCTGCGCCACCTCTTTGCCAGGCAGTTGAGACTCCATGGTTCCTACATGGGAACCATGGGCGAACTCTACGAAGTACTGAAACACGTCTTCGATGGACGCCTGAAGCCGGTGGTCGACCGCACCTTCCCGCTGAGCGAAACCCGCGCGGCTCACGAGTACATGGAAAAGAGTCAAATGTTCGGCAAGATCGTCCTGAATATATAAGACCTCTTTTGTGGAAGCGTCGCACCAAAGGTAGCGCCAGCGTCCCGCCCCCGGGTGATATCCCCGATCATCGCTTCCGCTTCCCCGAACTCTTTTTCTTGGTCCGCTTTTTCACTCCCGTGACCACCGTATGTTTCGCCAAATCCACGGTAAAGCTCTCCACTGCGCTGGCTGCCGGCATAGCTCCCACCGCGTAAGGCGCCGACATATACGTTCCCACAATCTGCGTTTTACTTACCTCCAAACGCAGGAACCCGAAATTGTTCTGGTCATACCGCTCCAGCGTAAGTCCGTTCCCGACCGCCAGCGGACGCGTCGGATCAGGATATGCCCCGTTGATCTTCTGCAGCTTTCCCAGATTCGTATATCCACCGGCGCCCGCCACGATGTAGGGAATCTGCAGCTGTCCCTTGGGACCCTGCACCACACTCGTGAAGCGCTGGTAGTTGTGCACGTGACCCGAGAGCACAAGATTCGGATAGCGCTTCGTCGCCTGGAAAGCCGCCGTGAGTACCTTGTCTACTGCGCTACTGCCCGAGTGCTCGTCGTCCCCTGAAAACGGCGGGTGATGCACCGACACAATCAGCGCCTTCGTAGGATCAGCCGCCTTCAATTCTCCTTGAAACCAGTCGATCTGGTCCTGATGAATCTCGCCTTCGTCCTCGCCTACGTTCGAAAACAAGCCGATGATCGTCGCGAAGGGCGTCGTGAACGTCCAATACACATTCGGCAAATCCATCAAGGTCCGGCTCGCGCCCGTCTTGTTCGAGCCCGGTTGAGCCGGATCCTTCGACATGAAGTTCTGCACCCAGCCGTCCAGCGGATACTTGTTCGGATCGCCCGGGCCATCGGCCGGGTCATCCGGCTGGCAGTCGTGATTCCCCGGAATCGACACGATGAACACTGGATAACCCTTGTACGTGGTGTAAAAGTTGTCGGGATACTTGATGATGTCGCCCGCAAAATAGATCACGTCCCCAAGGTGATACAGGAATGCAGGCTGATTATTAGCGGGCAGGCTCTGCGCATCCTGAGTCATCATCTCCGCGACGAAAACCTGCTGCTGCCCGCGATAGTCACCGGTGTCCCCGACAGTGTGAAACACCATCACGCCCGCGTCGGTGATTCGTTTGATGTCGTCCGCGGTCAACAATTGAGACAGGTCGTAGCGATACGGTGCGGGCCCATTGGGAGGCGGAAGCGGCTGAAATGGATACGTCGGCAGTTTCAGGTGAGCGGCCTGAACCTGAAGCTTGGCGCCAGAAATGGGCGGCACGTAGCTCAACCGCTTGCGCGCCCCTTGCCCCGTGCTGAAAGAACGCAATGGACTCATAATCTTCTCCTTAAAGCTGTTGGATGATGCGACCCCGTCCTTTGCACACACTCAGATGTGCAGGGCGCAGTTATCAGTCATACCGCACTTCGATTCGGAGTCAATACAGGGGCCGAGAACGACCAATCGAGGGGAAGATTCGCAAAGCTTAACCCAACGCTCAATCTTGTCAAGAATTTTCGCAGGCGACGTGGCTCCAGTACACGACTTAGCCGGCGTCATCCCGAACGGAGCCGTTCTTCAGGCGCAGTGAGGGATCTCATGTGCGTACGGACAGGGTCTCCTGATGAAGCCCATCTGGTTTAGAATAATCCCATGTCCCGTGAACTGAACTTTGGACCGTACGTTGACTTCGAAGACGGCAAGAAAGTCGTCAAAGATCTGACCTTCGGCAATCCCACGCCTGAAGGGGTGGTCCTGGCCACGGTCGACTCGGCCGTCAACTGGATGCGCAAAAGTTCGATCTGGCCCATGACCTTCGGCCTGGCCTGCTGCGCCATCGAGATGATGTCGATGGGCGCGGCGCGCTTCGATATCGCGCGCTTCGGCGCCGAAGTCTTCCGTCCGTCTCCGCGGCAAAGCGATCTGATGATCATTGCCGGACGAGTGTCAAACAAGATGGCGCCGGTGATCCGCCAGCTCTGGGAGCAGATGCCCGAACCCAAGTGGGTGATATCGATGGGCGCGTGCGCGACTTCGGGCGGCGTCTTCCAGAACTATGCGCTGGTTCAGAGCGTGAACCAGGTGATCCCGGTTGACATCTATGTTCCTGGCTGTCCGCCGCGCCCTGAGCAACTGATCTATGCCATCACGCTTCTGCAGGAGAAGATTCAGAAGGAAAAGGGCACGATCAGGAAAGCGCTCAACCTCTCGTGAGAGCTGGCGTCGGATCTCAGACGTAACCTCAGACCTCAGACCTCAGACCTCAGACCTTCCTCTCTCCCGCTGGATTCAGTACATATCTCACCCGATGTGATTTGCCCTTGCCAACGGCGTTATAATCAGCGAAGTCGGCCTGGGGTGGTATATGGAACGTCTTCGCGGCCCGTCCTCTCTGTTTCTTTTCCTGTTGCTGACCCCTGCAGTCCTGGTCTTTGGACAAAGCAGCGACACTACGCCTGCGGCGCACTCTTCGACCTCCATACCTAACATCCAAACCATGCCGCAGCAAACGCCTGCGCCGCCGATTTCCGCGAATGCCCCGCACATGTCGAAGCAGACGCGTTATGAAATCATTCGCGACTTCGAGACCCAGATCGTCTATTCGAAGACTTCATTCCCCATGGGCGCGAAAGGCCTCAAGCTGAAAGACGGCGTGTCCTCGCCCAACGGTCAGGACTTGCAGCAGGCGCTTGCTCTCTATGGACCTGCGGTAAAGCCGGGCGATCCCGCGCACCTCTCGTTCGTACAGATCAAAGACGACCACATTCACTTCGACATCAACGGTGGTCCGATTCGGCGCAAGAAGTGGTATCAACACGTCCAGATTTCAGGGGCGAACGGGCAGGAAGTTCCGCTGTCTCCCGATGAGCCGATACAGAATCCGCATGGTACATATCTGGACGTCTACTTCGACAAGTACGTTCCGGAGATGAGCGCGCAGCAACTGCGCGACCTGCTCTCTCCCGTGCTCGATTTCAGCGCGAGAAATAAAGAGCAAGCCTACCTCGACACGTTGCCGCCCAAGGTAAAGGCCGCGATTCAGGCGCACTATGTGCTCGTCGGGATGAACTCCGAAATGGTGTTGCACGCCAAGGGCAAGCCTCCGAAAAAGGTGCGCGAGAAAGACGGCGACACTCCATACGAGGAATGGATCTACGGCGAACCTCCGCAGGACGTGGACTTCGTTCGTATCATCGGTGACGAAGTTGTACGAGTAGAGACCATGAAGGTCGGCGGCGACAAGATCGTCCGCACCGAAAAAGAAGTCATCCTCGACAAGCCCGACAAAGATACCGAGGCAAAGAAGGAACAGGAAGATCGTCCGGCGAACGCGCCGAGTCTGCGGCGTCCCGGCGAAGATCCCGAGAACGCGCCGAAGGGCGATGATGGAGTCAACCCGACTCCTCCGATCGCTCCGCCGGATATTCCGCAGCAGCCGGGACCTCCTGGTCCAGGCGATATCATCGCCGGGCATAGATAGTTTTCACGCCCGTAATCTCTTTGCTTACTTTGCGGCCATCGCTGTTTCCGCGTCCGCGAACGAGAACGCCAGCGACACGTTCGGATATTCCTGTCCATCGACCTCCACGTAGGGATAGACAAAATAGTTGAGCGGCTTTCCGGCCTGCGCGGGATTCAGGCGCAGGTCGCGGCCCATGCTGAACTGCACGCGATTCACGTCGTGCGATCCAAAGAAGTAGTCATGCTTCTCGGGATGCTTCCAGGCTTCGGAGATGTCGACCGGAATCCATCCTTTGCCGTCGATGTAGAAATCGGACCAGCAGTGATAACCGGCGATCTCGGCGGAATGCTTGTCGGCGGGAAGAGGGAAGCCGATCTCGAAGCGCGCGGGAATGCCCTGCGATCGCGCCATCGCGATGAACAACGAATGGAAGTCGGTGCAGTTGCCTTTCTTCGCATCGCAGGCGTAGAGAACGTCGCCATGTCCCCAACCAGTTCCGCTTTTGTCGTACTTCATCGTGGTGAAGACGTAGTCGTAGATGGCGCGCGCCTTGTCGAGCGGTTGCGGTCTTGCCTTGCGTGACTTTCACGGCGAGGTCGGCGGGCAATCCGGTGACGGGCACGAGCGCGTCCGGTTGCAGATCTTCCTCACGCTCTTTCTTGGTGAGAGCGACGGAGACGACGCGCGGCGCTGGATTCAGTGCGACGCGTTCGTGGCGGACGATGTCATACTCAACGTCGAAGTGCAGTTCGGGCTGAGTCGCCGCAGTGGATTCGGCGAAATAGATCTCATTGCCGAACTTCGATTCGCGGGTTTTCTTCAGCGGCAAGTCGCCCTTAGCCGAAACGACTTTCACTTCCTGAAAGGCGTCAGAGTGCGCCGCAGGAATCCAGATACGAACGCTCTTTGTTCGCTGGCAAGATTCTTGACCGTGAAAGCGTAGTGGAAGGTGAAGTGACGAGAATCCTGAGCGACGGCAGCGAGAGCGATTGCGAAAAACAGCGACGACAAGACGCAGAGCTTGCGCAGCATAGGCGGCTTCCTTTCAAGTCTCAGGTACTCAACTGAGAACTGAGAACCGAGAACAGAGAACCAGGGAGTTTGGGAAACGACACACGGGCGTCTTAGAGGGAACGCCGTCAAGTGAAGCCGCGCTTGAGATGGAGTATCAAAAGTTCGCGCATGGAAGAAAGGATGCCGGAAGAATTTCCGGCGATGCGGTATTTTAGCAGGGACAGAGTTCTCAAGGGGGAGAGTTCATGTCAAGAGAAGACTTCGTCGTGTTAGCCAGCCGCACGCTGGCTGTCATGCTGATGGTGTGGGCGCTGGCCGACGTGTCCTATTTGCCGGGATACGTACACTCGTTCCTGCACTACACGAGCGTTGAACTACCTTCGCCCTCAGCCACGCAATACTATCGACACTCAACTCTCATCGAGTTGAGTTTCCTGGTTGTCCGGATTATTGGCTTCTCGCTGCTGTCGCGATGGCTCTTCAAGGGAGGGCCTGAGGTGGCGGCGCTCCTGTTGCCTGCGGCGGGCCAGGAGGGCTCGGTGCAGAACTGATCCGTGCGCGGCACCTGCGGGATTCGCCAGATGCCAATCGCCTGATCAGGTTTAAGCGTCTTAGAGTGCTGATGGTCTGGCTACTTGGTCACCCCGTAGACCAAGCCGTGGTCCAAGATCCCGCCACCCATGGTGACACCAAAGAGAACGCCGTTCTTGCCCAAGATCAGTCCCCCGGATGGCGCGCCAATGCTTCCTCCTATTCCGAAATTATATAGTACGGTCTCTGTCCAGGAACCGCCCGACGAGGTTGGAGGAGCCAATTGGAAGACGGTACACCCGCCAACGCAGAAGCGGACGCCGTTATAGAAATTGCCGGGGTCCTCGGTTGTACCGTAAATATTACCTGCGGGGTCGAAGATGAGGTTCGCGGGATATTTGCCATCGCCGGTTGCAGAGCCAAAACTATAGAGGACATTTTCAGTCCAGGTACCGCCTGCCACCACGGGCGGTACTAGCTGAAAAACAGTACCCGAGCGGTATGCTCCTCCCACTAAGGTTGTACCGTAGAGAACTCCTCTGCCGCGCAATTTGAGCGCACCCTGGGGAGAGCTGCCTTCGACGCTACCCACCGCCGGGTGGAAGTTGTGAAGCACGTGGTAAGTCCATCCGCCAGTCTTTACTAAAGGAGGGTGAAGCATGTAGACGACGCCGCGTCGGCGCGGTCCGCCGTTGTCAGTCGTTCCGTAGAGAACGCCATCCGCCGCGACGACCGGAGTACCGCTCGGGTCGGCTCCCTCTGCCAAGTTGAAGTTGTGAAGGATTGTTTCCGTCCAGGCACCGCCCGGGGTTGAGGGGGGCGACAGCTCAAACACGGTGCCGCAATCTCCGAAGCCCTCGCAGGGTGACCCGGAGTTGATTCCTCCAGCTAATGTCACGCCAATGAGATTTCCCGACCGGTCCCACGTCAGTTCGGTTTCCGGATTACTACCATCGCCGCTGTCCGGTGTAAAGCTGTGGAGCAACGACTCGGTCCACGTGCCCCCAGGACTAAGCGGTGGAACTAGTTCGAAAACAGTTCCGGCATTTGCGGTTCCGCCTCCGGCGGTGGTGCCGTAAAGATTTCCGGCATTGTCAAAGATTAGTCCCGCCTCTGGAAAGAGACCATCCGGAGGGCCGCTAAAGTTGTACAGGACCGTATAGGTCCATGCAGTTTTCGGTGGCACAGGACGGACAAGTTCATAAACGAGTCCAGAAGTGGCACTCCCGCCTAACTGGGTGGTGCCGTAACGATTGCCTGCGGCGTCGGCAACCAGGGTTCCCGTAGGAAACTCGCCCTGGACGCCAAACTGAGAATCGAAGGAATGAACAATCCATTCCTTTTGGGCGAGAGCCATCAGAGAACTCCCGATCACTAGGGCGAGGGTCGCGGCCAACAGTCCGGTGCGGAGAAGGAAAGGTTGGTTGAGTTTCATACAGGACATCTCCAATTCATGCTGCTTTTGTTCAGACGGGATCGCAGTGATTGATCCTCTGGCTACTTGGTCACCCCATACACCGTCCCCTGCCTATTGGCCTTGTCCGTTTGTGTGACGCCAAACAGCACGCCATTCGTACCCAGAAGCAGGCCGCCGGAAGGTGAAACACCATCTTTTGATCCCTCGCCGAAACTGTGCAACACGGTCTCAGTCCAGTCACCGCCGGGCGACGTGGGCGGAGCGCAACGGAAGACGGTACCTCCGTTTGCAGTGCCGCCGACAATGGTTACGCCGTAGATGTTTCCGGTGGAGTCGAAGACGACGTTTTGAGTGGGACCTTCGCCATCGCCAGTTGCGGAGCCAAAACTGCAAAGAACGTTCTCGGTCCAATCGCCGCCTGGAGCAGTGGGAGGGACAAACTGAAAGACCATGCCTCCTGCGTATGCGCCTCCTCCTTCACTGGTGCCGTAGAGAACTCCCTTGCCGCGAAGGACCAGGGCACCTATCGGTGCCTGACCATCGAACCTCCCGGTGAAGGCGTGGAGCACGCGATAGTTCCAGGCGCCGCCCGGAGTTGCTGGGGGCGTAAGCTGGTAAAGCACGCCTTCACCGTATAGGCCACCTCCGTACGTAGTGCCGTAGAGAGTGCCGTTCGCGGCGACGACCGGGGTTCCTCTCGGCTCGACTCCCTGTCCCCACTTGAAGTTCTGCAAGATGGTTTCCGTCCACGCCCCCCCCGGCGTGGACGGCGGCGACAGCTCAAACACCGTGCCGCAGTTTCCCCCGCAAGCGGACGGCCTGTTGGCGCCGCCACTCGGCGTCACACCGACGAGATTTCCCGAATGATCCCAGGTCAGCCCTGTTTGAGGGTAACTACCATCGCCACTCTCTGGTTGAAAAACGTGCAGAACAATTTCCTTCCACTTTCCTCCAGCGTTAGACGGAGCCTGTAACTCGAAAACAACCCCGTGTCGGGAGGATGTCCCCTTGACTGTGGTTCCGTACAGATTTCCCGCCGGGTCGATGACAAGGCCTGCAACCGGCCCTCCACCATCTGTACCGTCGGTGAAGCTGTGAAGAACCACTTCGGTCCACGCGGTCTTAGGGGGGACAGGGCGGACGAGTTCGTAAACGACGCCCCACTCTCCCGACGAACCTCCCTCTTGCGTTGTGCCGTAGAGATTGCCGGCACCGTCAGCAACCAGATTCCCCATTGGGTAGAGTCCCTGCGACACCGTGGGGAAGAAATGAACAATCCATTCAGTCTGGGCGAACGCCGAGGCAGAACCGACAGAGATAAAGGCGAGGGCGGCGAACGCGGCCGACAATCCAGTGCGGAGGAGAAAGGGCTGGTTGAGTTTCATCGAAAATCATCTCCATTCGTACGGCGTAGTTCAAAACGAGGCGCGGACGGGGGGAGACGAGGCGTATGCCGCCTCTGGCAAGCGATTGCTGTGGAGTATACACCGGTCCCGTGTACGTTAGAATGCTGCAATGCCCGTCGCCATCCAATGCCGCGATCTGCGCAAGACGTACGACGGAAAGGTCGAGGCCGTGCGCGGGCTGAATCTCGAAATTCAGGCGGGCGAATGTTTCGGGCTGCTCGGGCCGAACGGGGCGGGGAAGACTACGACCATCGAGATCCTCGAAGGCTTGTTGAAGCCAACCTCGGGAGTGGTGACGATTCTGGGACACACATGGGGCGAGGATGAGCGCGAACTCCGCGAGTGGCTGGGTATTTCGCTGCAGGAGACTCGGCTGTCGGACAAGCTGACGGTGCGCGAGACGATCAATCTGTTTGCGAGCTTTTATCGCGAACCGCGGTCGTCGGAAGAAGTGCTCGCGCAACTGGAACTTACGGAAAAGGCCGACTCGTGGGTGGGGAAACTTTCTGGAGGACAGCGGCAGCGGCTGGCGGTGGCGACCGCTCTGGTGTGCAATCCCAAGATTCTGTTTCTCGACGAGCCGACGACCGGGCTTGATCCGCAGAGCCGGCGCCAGCTCTGGGACATCATTCGCGAATTTCAGCGCAACGGCGGCACGGTGCTGCTCACCACGCATTACATGGATGAGGCGGAGCGGTTGTGCGACCGGCTCGCCATTGTGGATCACGGGCAGATTATCGCCGAGGGATCTCCGGCGGAGTTGATCGAGCGGCTGGGGGGACATCATGTGGTGGAGTTTTCGGTGAGCGGCAACGGTGCGTCGCCCGATTCTCATAAACCGGATTCTCATAAAGATGTCTGGCGCGCACTGCCGAGCGTTGAGTCGGTGCGCGCGGACGACGGCCTCATCGCGTTGAACGTGAAGCAGCCGCATTTGACGATTCCGGCGCTGCTCGAAGTGATCGACAAGCAGGGAAGTGTGCTGCAACACCTGACGACGCGGCAGGCGAGTCTGGAAGACGTGTTTGTGCGGCTGACGGGACGGCATCTGCGGGAGGAGTAGAGGCGGGGGCGGGACGCCTCCGCGACAGCCGGCGAGGCCCTTCGACTTCATCTCAAGGGCAGGCTGCCGGCGCTTACGGTACGGGAAGGAGTCTTCGCAACATGAATCCTGGGAACACTTTCTTGAAATTCGCAGCGCTTTCGGTGGTGGGCATTGGAGTCTGCTTCGCGCAAGCGGCGCCTGACGCCTCGTTCGCTCCGTTTGAGCAGTGGAAGGCCGCGGTGCTCGCGGGAGATGCGGCAGCGCTGAAGGCCTTGTACAGTACCGATCCGCCGGCGCACGTCACCGTCGGCGTGGTGAAGAGTGACGCCGAGGCCGATGCGAATTTCTGGCTCGGTCTGAAGGCGCGGAGCATGAAGGTGGAGGTTGTCCGCGACGAACCGCGGCATGGGCACGTCAGCTACATTTTTCGCGTCGAGGTTCAGACCGGAGTGCCCAGCGGACGGACGGTGAACATCACCGACGACCAGTCGTGGCTGCAGCAGGGCGATCAGTGGCGTCTCGTTGCGGTTGAGCGCACCGATTCGCCGCGCCTCGCGCAGCCGGCGAACATGAAGAAAGATATTTATCCGGCAGACGCCGACGCGCATGCTGATATTAAAGAGGCGGAAGAGAAGGCCGCGGCCGGTCACAAACGTCTGTTGCTCGTCTTCGGAGCGAACTGGTGTTTCGACTGCCATGTGCTGGATATGGCGTTTCGGCGTCCTGATCTCGCGCCGGTCGTGGCGAATTATGAGGTCGTGCATGTCGATCTGGGGCCGGACGAGCACAAGAACGCAGACTTGGTCGAGCAGTATCAGATCCCGCTGAACAAGGGCATTCCGGCGCTGGCCGTAGCTGACAGTGACGGCAAGCTTGTGGTCAGTCAGAAGAATGGGGAGTTTGAAGATGCGCGCGGATTGACGCCGGATGTGTTGCTGGAATTCTTGAACAAATGGAGGCCTGAGGCGCGGTGATTTTCTTATGAGCGTGGCACAGGAAACGCCGGTGACGCCGGTTAAAGTCGTGCACGAGCCTCCGCGGCGGAACGGGCGCTGGGCGGGCTATTGGCATTTGCTCGGGGCACGCCTGCTGGAACTCAAGCGCGAACCCGAGGTTGTGTTCTGGGTGTTTGTGTTTCCGCTACTTTTGGCGCTCGGCTTGGGGATTGCATTTCGAAACAAGCCGCAGCCGGCTGCATCCCCGGTGGCGATCATTGAGAATTCACAAGCTCAATCGTTGAAGACGAAGCTGCAGAGCGCGCCGTTGTTTGCGACATCGAAGATTGACATTCTTTCTTCTGGCGCGGCGCACAATGGATTCCGCCTCGGCAAATACGATTTGGTGATCGAGCCAGATAAGAACGGCGGATATCAATATCGCTACGACCCCGCGCGTCCTGAGAGTGTGCTGGCCAGGGCGGAAGTGAATGACGCGCTGCAGGCTGCCGCCGGGCGCAAGGATGTAGTCCAGACAAAGACCGTCACATCGTCCGAGCCAGGCTCGCGGTACATCGACTTCCTCATTCCCGGCCTGCTGGGCATGAACCTGATGAACTCCGGTCTGTGGGGCATCGGTTTCGCGCTGGTCGACATGCGGCAACGCAAGCTGCTCAAGCGTTTTGTGGGCACGCCGATGAGGCGCGGAGATTTCCTGCTCGCGATCATGACCAGCCGCCTGCTGCTGATGGTCATCGAGATCGGCCTGCTGCTGGTGTTTGGCGTGATCTTCTTTCACATGCGGGTGCTGGGATCGGTGTTCTCCATCGCCGCGATCGGCGCTCTGGGATCGCTCACCTTCGGAGGAGTCGGCCTGCTGACCGCGAGCCGCGCGCAGAAGATCGAGAGCATCAGCGGACTCATCAACCTGGTCATGATGCCCATGTGGATTTTCTCGGGCGTGTTCTTTTCCTATGAACGATTCCCGGCGGTGATTCATCCGCTGATCAAGGCGCTGCCGCTGACAGCGCTTAACGACGCACTGCGCGCGAGCATTCTGGAAGGTACACCGCTGACGCACCAGTGGCCGCGTCTGCTGGTGATGATTGTCTGGGGTGGAGTTTCGTTCGTGCTGGCGCTGAAATGGTTCCGCTGGACCTAGCGTAGCGATCCGCCTTTCCGCTCTGTTCGGCAAAGCAGGTCAGAGGCTTTCACCACAGGGGATCACAGGGGTTTGGCGCTGCTCCTCTAATGAAAATGCTTTAATGAGCGTCCTTTGCGACAAGATAGCAATCGGAGCGCCGGGGAGGACAAAATCCAAGGACTCGCTTTAGTATTCGCGGCCGTGCTTGCGAAAGATTCGACGCTTGCCCAACTGCTGCCCCGCTGGGGCCTCGCTCGCGCATTCTTACCGAACTTACGAACGAGGCCGGCCGCGGTGCTTGCGAATTACTGCATTACGACTTGACTAGCTTGGCAGCTTGCTTCCGCACTTTTGCCCAGCGTAGTCTTTGCGCATCGGCAATCCGCTTGCGGGCTTCCTTGCTCAAGGTACGGCCCGTCTTCTTGAGCTTCTTTCCGCCAGCTTGGCCGAGGGCATCTAATGCCTTCCCCACTCTACCCATCTCTTTTTGGAGACGAGCGTACTCGTTCTGCAGGGAAGTGACTACCTTGTTCAGGTTGGTCATTCATTACCCCCTCTTGCAGTAGAGGCTAACATGAAGAACGGGTCTTGGACACAGATGTTAGTGAAGAAAAACGAAATTCTAATAATCGGTTAGATGCCCCGCCCGGCGCGGGTTCTAACTCGGTCTGGAATTGTTGAATTTATCAGCTAAGTTGCCGGTGTGCGTCCGCCGGAATCCTCCGAGCAAGCCCTATTGCGGTCGAACCGTCAGGAATAGGATTCCCTGAATCTTTGACAAATCATCGGCATCGCGGTCGAAGGTCACTTCTCTGCGCGAGTCGGAGTATCTCGTGTCGAGCAACAGAAACTTGCGAATTACATACGTTTCCGCCCCATCACTGTAGAACGTATCGTCATAAACGACCCCATCGAGAACATATAAATGAGAATTCCACTCCAGCAGTGGCGGGTGTTTTTCGCGAATTGCGGTGATTAACTGGCCGGAATTGACGGAATCCGCCGCGAAAAGCTCCGCTGTGATCAAGACCGGACGACCGTCGGTGTGCAACTGGCGGCCTTGCAGCTTCGCGGCAACTTCCGGCAGAGAGACTGGATCGGATTGCGGAAGCCGATCTTCGAGGGATGAGCCTTTGTCGCAGCAAAGATCCTTATCGTTGAAAACCGTGGCCAGCGCGGTCGCGAGCACGTCGGGGGCATCCTTCGATTGTGCTTTCAGCGAAGGCAGACCACTCACCCGAATTTCCTGATTTGGGTGGACTCCCCTGACAGTGCGGGGAATATCCTGTTGGCCGTAGGCAAGACTGGAAAATGCGGCGAGAAACGCAACTCCCGGGAGTCCGAGCTTGGTCATGCGACACCTCCAGCGGCCCGTTTGCCCTATTCTAGCCCGGTCCGAGCGTGGGCAGGAATCGCGGAGTTTGTCGCGCCTTGGTGGCTTGCTCGAATGCATAGGCCAGCTTGATCAGCATGGGTTCGCTCCAGGCGCGGCCGAAGAAAGAGATTCCCACGGGCAGGCCCCATATATTTCCTGCGGTGACGTTGATATTTGGATAACCTGCTACGGCGGCGGCGTTCGAACTGCCCCCGGCCGCGTGGTCGCCGTTGATCAGGTCTGTGAGCCACGCTGGACCCCCGGTGGGAGCCACAATGGCGTCAAGATGGTGCTGGTCCATGAGCGCGTCAATGCCCTCGGTCCGCGCTAACTGGTGGTTCTTCGTCACGGCGTCGAGATAGGCCTTCTCCGTAAGTGGTCCCTTGGCCTCAGCCTTGACGAATAAGTCCTGGCCAAAGTAGGGCATTTCTTTGTCACGATTGCGCTCGTCGAAATCGATGATGTCTTTCAAGGTGTGAACCGGCGCACCGGGTCCGAGACGCGCCAGATACGCATTCAGGTCGGCCTTTAATTCGTACATGAAGACCAGCAGTTCGCTCTCGTCGAATTTTCCGAGCGTTGGGATGTCGGCTGGATCGACCAGGGTCGCGCCCTGCTTCTTCATCACATCGAGCGACTGCTCCATGAGGGCATCAACGGCATCGCTGAATCCGAAGTATTTTCGCGCCACCCCGATGCGGGCGCCCTTGAGTCCGTTGGGATCGCAGTACTGCGCGTAGTCAGTTTGGGATTTACCGGCGCTGGCCGCAGTCGCTGCGTCCTCGGGGTCGACGCCGGTGAGCACACCGAGGAAAATTGCGGCGTCGCGCACGGTGCGGCACATGGGCCCGGCGCCGTCCTGGCTGTGCGAAATCGGAATGACGCCGCTGCGGCTCACCAACCCCACGGTGGGCTTGATTCCAGCAAGTCCATTCGACGACGACGGGCAGACGATCGATCCGTCGGTTTCAGTACCAATGCCGACCGCAGCCAGATTCCCGGAAATGCCGGCGCCGGTGCCTGAACTCGAGCCACAGGGATTCCTGTCGAGCGCGTATGGATTTCTGGTAAGCCCGCCGCGGCCGCTCCATCCGCTGGTCGAGTGGCTGGAACGAATGTTGGCCCACTCGCTGAGATTGGTTTTCCCCAGGATGACCGCTCCCGCCGCGCGAAGCTTCTGCGCGACGAAGGAATCCTTCGGCGGCTTCGAGCCCACCAGTGCCAGAGAGCCTGCGGTCGTCATCATGCGATCGGCGGTGTCGATGTTGTCTTTGATCAGCACCGGAATGCCGTGGAGCGGGCCGCGCGGCCCTTTGGCTTTGCGCTCCTGGTCGAGCGAGTCAGCGATAGAAGGAGCATCGGGATTCAGTTCGAGGACGGCATTCACGGTTCGCTTGTCGATGTCGTCGATGCGCGCCCCATATTTCTCGACCAGCGATTGCGCCGTGAATTTGCCGGACTTCATGCCATCCTGCAATTCCGGGATGGTGATCTCGTCGAGTTCGAATGGCTTCACGGGCGCTGCATCGGCGCCTTCCGGTTTCGAAGGAACGCCCATGTCTCTGGCGGCGCTGAGTGCAGGCAACAACACAGGAGAGATGGCGACTGCGGCTCCGCCGACCAGGCTGGACTGCAGAAAGTTCCTTCGATTCGAACGACCAGCTAATCCTGCATTTTTGGGCATGTGTGTTTTCCGTTCAAAAGTTTTCGTCACTGCACCGTTAAGCAGCCTTGGCGTCGAAACATGGTAATGCAGTCACTGAGCAATTGGCTCGTGAAAGTTAAAGTGATGACGAGAGAGAGCCATAACAGAACAAAGCTTTTCGAACACCTTGAATGTCGTCTGAAATTGAACATCATCGAGCCTGGCGTTGCGCATAAAGCGGAGCGGGCCAACGGAAGCCCGAGCCTCCCTGCCACTCGACCGGCGACGCTGAGTCCGTCGCCCTGAAATGTTCAACGAACGCTGCTGTAGCGGCCCCAACTGCCATGCGGAGCAGCGCCGCGGCGGCGCAGGAGTGCGAGCCTGCTCCTAGGGCAAACTGCGACGACGCCCGCCGGGAAATATCAAGCTGATCTGGTTCGGGAAAATGTACGGGGTCGTGATGCACGGGATCGAGCAGCAGGCGAACACGCTGCCCAGCTTTGATTTGCAAATCTCCGAGTTGCACGTCGGCAATCGCCTGCCGATGAAGAACGTGCGCCACTCCGCCCATGCGCAACAATTCCTCGACCGCGCGCGGCAACATGTCAGGATTTTCACGCAAGCGCTCAAGTTCAGCCGGCTGTCCGAGCAATAAGAACCATGCATTGGCCAACAAAGCGGGAAGCGTTTGCGACAAGGCCACAAACGCGGGCCCCGCCATAGGCTGCACGTCATTTTTGAGCTCAGAGTTAAGCTCGGCGTCCGCGGCCTCCGACGAGGCCTGATCGGCGTTCTCCGGATCGGCCGTTGCCATCGACACTCTGGAGGCGAGTGCGACCAGGCGTTCGGCGTCGTTCGGGTCGGCGCCGGTGACTCGCACCGCAAGCGCCAATGACCAAGGTCGCGCGAATTCGCCGCAGACATCTACCAGGCGAGAAACCGGAAGATTCGACGCCATCTTGTGCGCGAGTGGTGTAAGTTCCGATCCCCACTCAGACACCTTCGCCGCAGACATGACGGCCAGCGTTTGCGATCGAGTCCGCGCCAAAAGCGTTCGGGTTTCAGCGGTGACCTGACCCTCGCTGTGCGAAGACACCGGACACAAATTCACTTCGTAGAATGCAGCTTGCACATCGCCGTAGCGGCTGAGCACCCAGGTTCCGGACTCCGCATCGAAATACGGCCTCTGCGGACTATGCTTCGAGGTCGCGGGCCGGGGAGCATCGTCCGGTTGCGGACTGGACATGGCAGGCGCATTCATCGCACCACTCTGCCACAGCCTCGGCGGCCAAATGTAATAGATTTGTCAAAGCCTGCTGAGTCTGGCACGATTAAGATGCGGTTGGCCGAATAATTGAGTGAAACGTTGGCAACCTTTTGCCGATGATTTTGATCGAAAATCGGTAGGCCTTCGACCTTGCGAGATACACATTGATATCCTCCCGACACTTCAGCTATGAGTTCGCCCTCGTAGCGATTGTCTGTACGGTTGCGCTATTCCTGTTTCCCGCGGCCCACGGTTCGTTTTCCGCAGTGCACGGGCCGGTTACGACGCTTCGGTCGATCAAGACAAAGATCCGCATTTGGATTTTGATGGCAGTTGCCGCCGCTGGTCTGGCGGGATGGTTGTTGCCGGGTTACGGTTCTACTCTGCACATTCTTCGCCATAGGATCTCGGGGCTTCTGAGTTCTCCTTTCGATAGCGCTTCCGTTCTTCGCTGCTGATAGCCTCCATCTCTACAGTTTCGTTGCCCGCAATAGTTTGTCGGCCTGTCGTAGATTGACATGGTTCCGGCGCGCTTTCTAACATAGGTTTACCCCGCACTGTTCTAGTGCGGATCGGCACAACGGTTGAGCATTCTCACTGTTGACAACAACTTTTATGATCACTGTCAAAGAACTGACTAAGCGGTATGCGCGTACGATTGCCGTGGATCGAATCTCCTTTGAAGTGGCCAAGGGCCAGATCGTCGGCTTTCTCGGCCCCAACGGCGCCGGCAAAACCACCACGATGCGCATTCTCACCTGCTTTCTGCCGCCGTCTTCGGGTTCGGCGACCGTCGCCGGCTTTGATGTCCTCGAGCATCCGCTTGAGGTCAAGCGTCGAATCGGTTATCTCCCGGAGACTCCGCCTATTTATCCCGAGATGGAGACCGGCGAGTACCTGAAGTTCGTGGGAAAGCTGAAGGGGCTGAGAGGCGCGGATTTGCAGAATCGCGTCGACTACGTCTGCGGCCGGTGCGCCGTTGCCGACGTCCGAAACAAGCTCTTGGGCAAATTGTCCAAAGGCTACCGGCAACGGGTGGGCCTGGCGCAGGCGATCATTCACAATCCCGAGGTGCTGATTCTCGACGAGCCCACGGCCGGACTCGACCCGAAACAGATCAACGAAACCCGCGATCTGATCAAGGATCTCGCCGGCGAACACACCATTATTCTCAGCACGCACATTCTCCCCGAAGTTGAGCAGACCTGCGAGCAGGTCGTCATCATCAACAAAGGGAAGTTAGTGGCGACGGACTCGGTCCGCAATCTGCAGGCACGGGCCCGGGGCGCTGAATCCGTAGTCGTCGAAGTCGCGGGACGCAACGGAAGTCTCGAAGTCCCCATCGTCCAGCACAAGCTGGAACAGGTTTCCGGTGTTAGCCGGGTGCTCTGCAAACAGCAGGTCGACAGCCGGGCGCTGTTCGAAGTCGAGAGCCAGAAGGGGCGCTTCGTCCGCGGCGACCTGGCTCGCGCCGTCGTCGAATCTGGATGGGATCTCAACGAACTTCGTCCCGCGGCCATGAGCCTGGAAGAAGTCTTTCTTCAACTTACGGGAACGGAGCCGGCGCCTGAAGTCGAGAATACCCCGGCGGAGGAGGTTCACCAATGAGGAATGTGTGGATCATTTGCCGCAAAGAACTGCACAGCTATTTTGTATCGCCCATCGCCTACATACTCTTGACGATGTTCGGTGTCGTTTTCGGTTTCATGTTCTGGAACGGACTCGGCCAGTTCGTGGTGGCAGGCATGGAGATGCAGATGCGCGGCCAGTCCTATCCCATGAACATTAATGAAATGCTCATTAGCCCGTTGCTGCACAATGTCAGTGTGATCGGTGGGCTTTTCCTGATTCCGCTGATCACGATGCGTTTGTTTGCCGAAGAGAAACGAACTGGCACCATTGAGTTACTGGCGACTTCGCCCGTGCGTGATCTGGAGATCATTATTGGAAAATGGTTCGCAGCACTTCTCCTGTATGCCTGCGTCCTCCTGTTAACGGCTGTTAACTTTGGCTTCCTATTCAGATATGGCAACCCCGATTGGAAACCGTTAGCCATCGGCTATCTCGGCCTGTTGCTTCAGGCAGGCGCACTGCTGGCGATCGGTACATTTATTTCTACGCTGACGAAGAACCAAATTATTGCCGGCGCGATAACTTTCGGTATCTGCATCCTGCTGTATGTGTTTGATTGGGTCACAGCATACGAAAGCACAGGTTGGGCGCAGGTCCTTTCCTACATGTCTATTTCTACTCACTTCGATTCATTCGTTCGTGGCGTCATCGTCAGTAAGGACGCAGTCTTTTATCTCACGGTGATTTTCCTGGGGCTCTTTTTCACCGCGCGTTCCATGGAGTCTCTCCGCTGGAGATCGTAATTCAGCAGTCTGTAACGACATCGTAATCAGGACAATCGTAGTCAGGAGATCGGAATGGCAAGTCAATGGCTTAAAGCGAGACAAACCAAGTACGCGGCGTACGCGACCAGCTACATTCTCATCGTGCTGGCGGCCATCGTTGTGGCCAACGTGCTCGCAAACCGCTACAACAAGTCTTACGACGCGACGTCGAACAAGCGTTATAGCCTCTCGGAGCAGACGGCCAAGATCGTCAAGGGATTGAAGCAGGACGCGACCATCACGTACTACAACCAGAGCACGCGATTCCATGACGGCAAAGATCTGCTCGACGAATATGCCAATCTCTCGCCCAAAGTGCGGGTTGACTATGTCGATCCTGACAAGAATCCACAAGCCGCGAGACAAGCGGGCGTCACGGAATTCGGTACGGCGATCGTTCAAGTCGGGTTGAAGAAGGAACAGGCCAAGAGTTTGACCGAAGAGGGCATTACTGGCGCCTTCATCCGCGATCTGAAGGGCGGCACGCGCACGGTCTGTTTCACAAGTGGGAGCGGCGAGCATCCACTGACCGATAGCGACCGCGAGGGGCTATCGCACTTCAAAGACAGTCTCGCCAAAGACGATTACGAGACCAAGGCGATCGACCTGCTGCAGAAGGCCGAAGTTCCGGGTGACTGCACGACGCTGGTCATCGCCGGCCCGACGCGAAATTATGAACAGCCGGAAGTGGATGCCATCAAGAAGTACGTGGAAGACGGCGGGCGCACCTTGTTCCTGCTCGATCCGCCGCTAAAACTCGGCAACGACGAAATCGCCGACAACGACGCACTCACCAGCCTGCTTGAAAGCTGGGGCATCACCTTGGACAAGGATCTGATTCTCGATCTGAATCCGATCGGACAGATCGCCGGCCTCGGCCCGCAGGTCGCACTTGTCACAAGTTACGGCTCTCAGCCGATCGTCGATCAGATGAAAGGAATGGCCACCGGATTTCCGCTGGCGCGCTCAATCGAAATCAAGAGCGGTGACAAGACCAGCGTGCAGAAGCTGTTCGATTCCTCCGCCAGCAGTCTGGCAACGAACAATCTCAGTTCGCCGGCCGTCAACGTGAATGATCCTAAGAACAGGAAAGGGCCCCTGACCATTGCCGCGGCGGGCACCTACAGTACCGGTAAGGAAAATTCCCAGGGACGCTTCGTCGTGGTCGGCAGCTCATCGTGGGTTGCGAACCGTTTCTTCAACTTCAACGGAAACAGCGACCTGGCGCTCAATACCATCAACTGGCTTGCATCCGATGAAGACTTGATCTCGATCCGGCCGAAACAGCAGGAAGATCGCCGCATCACTTTGACCGGCTCACAATTGAGTTGGGTACGCGCCGTCAGCCAATTCCTGTTGCCGGGGATTGTTGTTGCCGTCTGGATTGGAGTCTGGTGGAAGAGGAGGTAGGGAAGATTCCTCGATTGATTCGAGGCTCGTCAAAGCGCCATGAAAATTCGCAGCCTGATCGTTGCCACGTTTGTGTTCCTCGCCCTTGCCGGAACTCTCTATTGGTCGGAGCATCGTAAGCCCACCGACGAGATATCAAAGGCCTCGGCGAATAGTGCTCCCGCCATCCTCAAGTTGAATGAGGCGTCGATAACCCAACTCGAACTGAAGCCAAACGGCGCCGAGCCGATCGCTTTGAAGAAGAGTGATTCGGGCAGCTGGCAAATTGTCGAACCCAAGGCTTTCCCCGTCGATCAGAGTGCCGTTTCGGGTGTGCTCTCTTCACTGTCTTCCCTGAACTCCGAGCGCGTGGTAGAGGACAAGGCTTCCGATCTCAAGCAGTTTGGGCTCGATCATCCTGCGGTCGAGATCGATGTCACGGACAAAGACAACAAGAACCATCGACTCCTGATCGGCGACGCCACGCCCGCCGGAGGGGCCGTCTACGCCATGCTGGCTGGAGATCCGCGAATCTTCACCATGGCCAGCTATAGCAAGACCAGCATCGACAAGAGCCTCAACGACCTCCGCGACAAGCGTCTGCTCACGGTCAGCCCGGACAAGATCAGTCGCCTCGACCTGATCGAGAAGAATCAGGAAATCGAGTTTGGCCGCAGCAAAGACGAATGGCAGATCCTGAAGCCCAAGCCGCTTCGCGCCAACAGCACCGAGGTAGGCGAACTCGTAGGAAAGCTCACCGATGCCCGCATGGATCTCAATGAATCCGAAAAAGATGCGGCGGAAAATGCGTCAGCCTTTGCGAACGCCGCTCCCGTGGCCACTGCGAAAGTAACCAGCGACTCCGGCACCGAAGAACTTCAAGTCCGCAGGAACAAGGACACATACTACGCCAAGTCGAGCGTGGTCGAGGGCGTCTATAAAGTCGACACAACTCTCGGTCAGGGGCTCGACAAAAAGCTCGACGACTTTCGCAACAAGTCGCTGTTCGACTTCGGTTACGCCGATCCGGCCAAGATCGAGATGCACGTCGGCTCAGCGGCTTATTTCCTGACCAAGGGTGGCACCGACTGGTGGTCGAACGGAAAGAAGATGGACAGCGGTAGCGTGGAATCGCTGATCGGCGATCTGCGCGATTTATCCGCCAGCAAGTTCGTGGACTCCGGATTCGCTAGCCCCACAATCGACCTCACGGTTACTTCCGCCGATGCTAAGCGTGTGGAGAAGGTTTCGATCGCAAGGTCCGGCGACGGTTTCATCGCCAAGCGCGAGAACGATCCAACGCTCTACTATCTGGAGTCGGGCCCTGTCGACGCGCTCCAAAAAGCCGCCGCCGAAATTAAGCCTGCAGCACCAAGCCAGAAGAAAAAGTGAATTCCCGCAAGTCGGCATGAAGTACGGGATGAGGCATGCGGCATTCGCGTGATGCGATGCTGGGCGCCTAGCAAATGAGGATTGCAGTGAGATATGATTGTGTGGCGTTGAAGTGAGCGGGAGTAGTTCAGCGGTAGAACGCCAGCTTCCCAAGCTGGATGTCGCCGGTTCGATCCCGGTCTCCCGCTCCATTGTTCTTAGAGGTTCGATTGCCATCCAATTCTGACGCAGCGTCCCGCCCTGTCTGGCGACTGGAAACCTGTCCAATAAAAGGACAAGCCTCGCGGAGGATAATGCCCGACCAGCCCGGTAGCGAGCCTCCATCTCCCTATTTCACAATCACTTAGCGCAATCGGGAGCGGCCCTTCGGGCCAGGCGAATGGCGCGCTGCTTGCATATCCATACTCGTCATACGTCGACTCCCCCATAACCCACACGGTAGACGCCCCTGGAGCGCAGGGGCGTCTAGGCCGTTAAATCTCCCTTAGCGATTGGTCAGAATCACGACTCAGACATAGTCAGACACTAGAAAGAGAAAGGATGAACGAGTGGAAACTGCGGCGAAGACTGCACCTGTGGCGGCGGCTGTTACGACTGCCTCGGAACCCAAGCCGGTGCCAACTCCGGCTCTGTTGCTGGCAATGTTGAAGGTGTCCCCGAAGGTGAGCGATCTGATTATGTCGCCGGGAAGTTATCCGGTGGTCGAACTCTCCGGGAAGCTGGTACCGGTGAAAATCTCAGGCATGCAGCCGCTGACGCCCGAAGACACGCGCCGCATTGGCTACGAACTGATTGCCGGCAACAAGCAGGCGACTGACGCGCTCGAGAACCAGGGATCGTGCGACATCTCATATCGATTGCCCGGCCATTGCCGCTTCCGCGTGAACGTGTTTCAGCAGCGTGGCAGCCACGCGATTGTCATGCGTGTGATTCCGCAGATTATCCCGACGCTCGACGCTCTGAACCTGCCTCCGCAGCTTGCGGAAATTGCGGAGTTGCGCAACGGCATTGTCCTCGTGACCGGGCCGACCGGATCAGGAAAGTCGTCGACACTGGCGGCCGTGCTCGACCGCATCAACGAGACGCAGGCCTATCACATCCTCACGATTGAAGATCCCATCGAGTTCATGCACCGGCACAAGAAGTCGATCATCCACCAACGCGAACTGCACAGCGACACGCCCAGTTTCGCGCTCGCCCTGCGCGCCGCCTTGCGACAGGCGCCGAAAGTAATTCTTGTCGGCGAAATGCGCGACAAGGAAACCATCGAAATCGCCCTCGAAGCCGCCGAGACCGGACACCTCGTCCTCTCGACTCTGCACACCATCGATGCCTCGAAGACCGTCGAGCGCATCGTTGGCGTGTTTCCGATGGCGGAGCAGCACACGATTCGCAACCGCCTGGCGAAGAGTTTTCGCTTCATCGTCTCGCAACGCCTGGTTCCGAGAAAGGACGGCAATGGCCGCGTCGCGATGGTCGAGATTCTGAAGTCAACGCTCCGCACGCGCGAGTATCTGGAGAAAGGCGAGCACGAAGGGAAGACTCTCCTCGAAGCCATGCAGGACGGAGACACCGAAGGCATGCAGCATTTCGACGGAGAGATTGAAAAGCTCGTCCGCGCCGGCATCGTGGACCTCGACACCGGACTCGCCTACGCGACGAACCCAGGGAACCTGCGGCTGATTCTGGCCGACATGGGCAGCGTAGGGGCGGAATAGGAAACACCTCCGTCCCGTGACGAAGGGGAATATTCTCCTCGTCCGGTGGAAGCGAATGTCGAGGAAGAGGTCACAGTCGGCCATTAATCGCATTTCTCTGGCAACAAGATGCCGCTGGGAATCGACCCCCAGCGGCATCTGTCATGGCGGTCCTGCTACCTCACTGAGATGAAATCGGTCGCGAAGAGTTTGTCCTCAATTTTAGCGTTCGGGAGCGGAATACGTTGCTGTCATTTCGCAAACGAGCCTTCTAGAAGTGAGACGCCGTGGTGGAGCGCGTAATTTTTGTTGCTTGTTCCGGGCTGAGGAATCAATAGATGCAGCGGCTCGAAGGTCATGATCCATTCCTCGAATGTCGTATATCCTGTTCGTCATCGCGGGGATCCTCCGATCGAAATGACTCTGTTCTGTGTCGTACTCATAGTGTTTATCGCTACGCTGATCCGCTCAACGTTTGGATTCGGCGAAGCCCTGGTCGCGGTACCGCTGCTGGCTTTCTTCGTCCCCATCACGATAGCCACTCCGCTCGTTGCGCTTCTGTCGATCACCGTCGGGGCGGTCGTCGTCCTGCAAGACTGGCGAAAGATTCACCTTCGCAGCGCGGGTTGGCTCATCGTCGCATCGCTATTCGGCATTCCCCTGGGCCTCTTGCTTCTGACAAGCGGACATCCAACTGCGATCAAGATCGTTCTGGCGCTGACGATTATAAGTTTCGCGCTATATTCGCTGATCGGAACGAAGCAACCTGTTTTGAGCCACGATAGTCGAATATGGCTTTCTCTATGCGGATTCGCTGCGGGGATTCTCGGCGGTGCCTACGGGATGAATGGGCCTCCGCTCGTGGTTTATGGATCGATGCGTCAATGGTCTGCGCAGCACTTTCGAGCTACGCTTCAGGGATACTTTCTCCCCGCGAGTCTCGTTGGTCTCGCCGGGTACTTGATGATGGGGCTTTGGGTGCCCGCGGTCACGCACTACTATCTTTTATCTCTTCCCGTCGCGGTCCCAGCCATCTTCTTGGGACGATTCGTCAATCAGCGAATGCGACAAGAGACATTTGTAAGATACGTCTATGCCGGCCTGGTTGCAGTTGGACTGCTATTGCTGTTTCAGGCTGCCGGTGGACAGGTGAGAGCATCGAAGCATGGCTCCGAAACGGACCAGGTGATTTCGTCACAAACTGACTCAGCGAAGGGGATGCGATAAATGTCCCGACTACTCTCGGTGAATGTCGGCCTGCCGCGCGACGTGACATGGAACGGGAAGACCGTCCGAACATCGGTCTGGAAAACGCCGGTCGCGGGACGCCGCATGGCGCGGAAACTCGACATCGATGGCGATGCCCAAGCCGACCTCGCCGGTCACGGTGGAGAGCAGCGCGCCGTTTTCGTCTACCAGATGGATTCCTACCATTACTGGGAACGCCTTCTGAATCGAAATGATTTTTCTTACGGCCAGTTCGGAGAGAACTTTACTGTCGATGGGCTTGCCGATAACGAAGTCTGCATCGGCGATCGCTATCGCATCGGTAGTGCACTTTTCGAAGTGAGCCAGCCGCGCGTCACCTGCTACCGCATCGGCATCCGCATGAATGAGCCTCGCATGCCGGCACTGCTCGTCGCGCACCGGCGGCCAGGTTTCTACTTTCGCGTCTTGCAGGAAGGAGAAGTTGGCGCGGGTGACGACATCGTAAAAATCGCCGATGGTCCGGAACGGATCACGGTCGCTGACACGGACGCGCTGCTGTATTTACCGGGACACTCTCGCGAGCAATTGGAACGCGTCCTCCGGGTACCAGCGCTCAGCCCCGGCTGGCAGGCTTCTTTCCAGGCGATCCTGAAGCAAGAATCGAATACGAACACTATGGAAGGAAATCCCGGCCTCGCGGATGAGGCGCAGCCGCCCGCTTGGCCCGGATTCCGGCAGATGCGTATCGCTCACATCCGCAAGGAAAGCGAGAGCGTGACTTCTTTCATCCTGACGCCAGCCGACGGACAAAACCTTCCCGTCTTCCGGCCAGGTCAATTCGTGGTGTTGCGGTTAAAAGTCGATCCCGAGAAGCCGCCGATTCTTCGCAATTATTCGTTGTCTGACCTTCCAGCGCCCGATCACTTCCGCATCAGCGTCAAGGCGGAATCGAATGGGATGGGAAGTTCGTTTCTGTGCAGCCGCGTGCACGAAGGCGACGCACTGGACGTCAGTGCACCGCGAGGAAGTTTTACTCTGCGCGCTGGCGACGATTCTGTCGTCCTGCTGAGCGCCGGCGTCGGCGCAACGCCCGTAATGTCGATGCTGCACGCGCTCGCCGCACAAGAATCACGACGGCAAGTCTGGTGGATTTACGCAGCCCGCAATCGCGCCGATCATCCATTCGCGGAAGAATCGCGTTCATTGCTAAAACAGCTCACCGATCAACGAAGCTACGTCGTGTACAGCCGCCCCGCTCCGACCGATCGGCTCCAGACCGACTTCGATGCCCCCGGACACATCGACGCGGCGCTGCTTGCCAAGATTGGCGTCTCTCAAAATAGCGACTTCTACCTCTGCGGCCCGCCGTCGTTTTTGCAGAACATGCGCGATGGTCTTCACAACTGGGGTGTGCCCGCCGAGCGCGTTCACATGGAAATCTTTGGCGTTCTTGATGGCATTACGCCTGGCATGAAGAGTGTGGCTCACAATCCGCATCAGCCACCAGGCCCGCCGGGCTCCGGCCCTTCGGTTTCATTTGCGCGTAGCGGGCTCACCGTTGCATGGGATCGCAAGTTCGCAAGCTTGCTTGAATTGGCCGAAGCTTGCGATGTCCCCGTCCGATGGTCGTGCCGCACCGGAGTGTGTCACACCTGTATGACGGGCATGATTGGCGGTTCAATCACCTATCAGCCCGAACCGCTGGAGAGTCCGGCTCCCGGAAATGTGTTGGTGTGCTGCTCACAGCCCAAGTCAGATGTAGTCATCGATCTTTGAAATCCACAGCCGCGACGACAGCCGCTGCCATTGCGAGCTTGTGATCATTGTTCCATGGCGGCCCGAAATCCTTCCGCACTCGTAAGAAGTGAGCGTCGAGGTTCGCGATCCCCAACGCCTGCGTCGCCGCATCGAACACCGTCTTTGCGTCGTACCAGTGGACCGGCCACCCGCGCGCCTCAGCGGCGGATGCCAGCGCCATGCGGTACATCACCCAGTCAGCATTATTCTGCGCGCGGTAGTCCTGGATTCTCTCAGCTACGGTCGGTGGAAGCGGTGGACATTTGCGCAGCGCGACACCACGGATGCGCGGCACCACCTTCGCGACACCGTCCAAGGCAAGCGCCGCATGCCCCTGCGCCGACACGCGCACGCGCTCGACCAGTTCCACGGCTTTGTCGAGCGGCATCCTCTGGGCTTCGCTGTGGTGCGGAATCTTCGGCAGTCCCTTGTCGACGAGTTCCACCCGGCGCCGGTCAAGCAGAGTCCCATCACGCGCCACCGTCACCAGCACTGCCCACCCTCCGTGATCTGATACCCCAACAGTGCCGCCATCCTTCGCCATTCTGTTCGCCCGATCTTTCCAGGGGCGCTGTGCTAAAGTTGGCGCTCCTTACGAAATCTAGAGTGGGGACGTTGAAACTCAAGAGTGGAACCTAGACTTTCAGCCATCCCCGAAAACCTCGCCCAGCATAGTAAGACTCGGCGCCGTTGTGATACACGAAAACAGTATCGAAGCGCCGATCACAAAAAAGGGCGCCGCCGAGTTTTCTCACAGCAGGCGGTGTCTTCACCCAGCTCGACGTCTTCAAATCGAAATCTCCAAGCTTCTGCAGTTCGCGATATTGTTCTTCTGTCAAAAGGTCAGTGCCCATGGCAGTGGCCGCATCCACGGCGTTGCCTTTGGGTTTGTTTTCCTTTCTGGAGTCCAGTGCTTCGCGATCGTAGCAGAGGCTTCGGCGCTCCTTGGGACTCTCGGCGGCACAATCGTAGAAAATGTATTCGCCGGTTTTCTTATCACGGCGAACAACGTCCGGCTCACCGCCGGTTCGTTCCATCTCGCTAATTGACCACAGTGTTTCAGTCTTGGCTTCGAGCTTGACTTGCACGTCAGCCCAGTCAAGACCTTGATGGCGGTTCATGTTTTTCTCAAAACGCGCTTTCAATGTTTTGAGCAGCTCTTCGCGCTGCTTTTTTGCGAGGGTCATGTTTGGCATAGTTTTCACCCGGTAGCGGCAGAGTACGACAGCTCAACAAAGCCGTTCTTGTAAGCGACCGCGTTCTTTAAATTCCATCTCTTCTCAGGAAGAGAGCCATCGAATAGTCGGAGTCCTTCGCCCAACTGGACAGGCGCAATCGTCAATCTGATTTCGTCCACCAATCCGAGTTGGAGAAAATGCTGGGACAGGAGGGCCCCGCCTACCAGCCAGATGCTTCGATACCGAGGGGCGAGTTTCGTGTCAACTAATGTCGTGAGATCGCCCGAATAGAACTCAACACCTTTCTGCGCCGCCGGCCATTCTCTGCTGGTCACCACTACGACCGGAGTATCGCCGTAGGGCCAGCCCAGTTCAAGGGCATGTTCATAGGTGCGGGAACCGAGCACATAACAGTCGACCATCTTGACGAAGTTAGCTACTTCTTCTTCGGAGATAGAAACTCCGGCCTCGTAGATGCTTCCGGGGCTGTCGAGCCAGGAGACACTGTTGTCCTTCTTGGCGATGAAGCCATCCAGACTTGAAACCATATGCAAGGTTACATTTCGTTTTTCTGCATTTCCTTCGCTGCCTGGCACCGTTCCTCCTTGCAGCAGGTTTCGCATCGTCCCTGTCCCCGGCTCTTCACTCCTACAACTCAAACGGCCGGGGACGCTGCCACGCAATCGCCTATCGTACATCACACATTCGCATAGGAATCCGTGGCATCCCTGATCTCTTCGAAAAGAGTCGTCGAACGAGATGTCCCTTCCACATCCACAATCCCGAAAGAACCATCAGCGGAACGAAAACGAACCGAGTCTTGAAAGCATAGGCCGGGAGTTTGTCAAACGGACTATAGATATACCCCAGTATCGGAATGCTCAAGACCAGGTGAATCCAGCGAAAGATCGAACGTTGCGTATTACTCATGACTGCCTCCTCTGTGACGATGGTTCGTGCACCGCTCTTGCGATCCCCATTGCATTACGACTTCTTCTCCGTTTGAGGCGGCCAGTTCGGCGCTTTCACGCCGAACTGTTTGGCATACTCCGCGTTCAGACGCTGCCATCCGGCGAACTTCATCGCGTCAGCACCAGCGATACGGCCGATCGGAGTCCCGCTGAGCAGGTGATCCAACACATCGAACGAAATGTGCCACCCAGCAGCTCCCATGGAGACGAAGCCGCGATTGATCTTGGTCCACAGCGTCAGGCGCGTGCCCCGGCCCGAGGGCTCAAGCTCCCAGCGCATGTCGCCGTACTCAAGCGCCTTGGGAGCTTCGACCCGCGTCACTTGTGTTTCGATCGGCACGGGATTTCCCACCCATGTGACCTTCACAGTTCCGAGCGCGCCCAAGCTCGCATCGGTCACAAAGGGAGCCCACTCGCGCAGTTGTGCCGGGTCGATCAGCGCCTCCCAGACTTTTTCCGGCGAGTGCCGCATCTCTCGGACGAGAACCAGCGTCCACTTCTGCTCTCCATCTTTCACCACCCGCGCCAGATTGGCGGGTCCCGGTTCGTACACTTGAGGTTCGGTCATCTTCTCCTCCTCGTTAATAACGAACGATTACGTTGAGCGCGGCCCGGGCCAGACCCGGCACGATGGCATGGAGGATCGCAGGAATCGCAATTCGGACAATCGGATAGGCGCTCAACACCATTGTGAAGGCCGCCAGGGCCCACGTCTTAGCCGAGAGATGGCGTTCGAGAGCGTCCATGTGCGCGGACCAGAACTGCTCGGCACTCGCCGGACTCAGTGTGTACTGTTCACGACGGCTCATCGCTCTCCCTCCTATTGAACATCCACTTGAACGTCGGCCTACCAGCTTGCCAGCTGGGTCAGTTGAATGAGATTGCCGCAGGTGTCTTTCAGCATCGCGATGGTCGAGCCGGTCACGTCGGTGGGCGGCATCGTGAACTCGGCGCCCCGTGCCTTGATCCGCTCATAGTCGCCCTTGATGTCGTCGGTGAAGAACATGGCCGCCGGCTGGTTTTGCTGGAAGATCGCCTGCTGGTACGTTTTGGCCGCAGGATTGTTGTTCAGCGCCAACTGCAGCTCGGTGCCGTTCAGATCCTCGGGCGAGGCCACGGTCAGCCATCGATATGGGCCTTGACTGAAATCGGTCTTCTTGGCAAAGCCTAATACTTCTGTATAGAAGCGCAGAGCCTTCTCCTGATCGTCCACGTATACGCTGGTCACTTTGATTTTCATTTCGCTTCTCCTTTATCGCGACGCGGCTTAGGCCCCGCCGCCTTTTCCTTTGGTTTCGGTTTCGGTGCTAACGGATGCATCCGGTCGAGGTGGCGTTCGAGAGCATCGATGTGAGCCGACCAGAAGCGGCGGAACTGCTCCAGCCAGGCATCTACTTCGCGAAACGGCCCCGGCTTCAGCCGGTAGAGGCGGCGCTGTGCGTCCACCGTGGACTCTACGAACCCGGCATCGCGCAGCACTCTTAGGTGCTTCGACACCGTCGGCTGCGACATGCGCAGTTGACGCTCAATCTCTCCCACGGACTGTTCTGACAAGACCAGCAGGCTCAAGATGGCGCGTCGGCTCGGTTCGGCGATGATCTCGAAGGCGGTTTCCACTCTTTGTATATACTCTATTACGTATATACGTGTCAAGGTATATCTTAACCCCGCGCGAGTTTGGTTGTGATTCCTGATGGCGTTGAAGAGTGAAGGGAATCGTCGATCAAGCGGTTATTGGGTGCGGCTCCGATTCGAAGCTGGGGAAGACAAGGCGGCCGTATCTGAAGAACGGCACGAGCCAGATTCTCGGGCCGCGTGATCCTTCGCGCGAACGATGCCAGGCTACTCGCAAAGGACGCGAAAATCGCATGAGCGCTGCGTAGGCAGCGGGCGACCCAAGACCCAAGACCAAATCCTAAGCGGCGGATCTCTCACCGAGGCTAAGCCTCGCCGCAATCTTCACCAACTCAGCAAGAGACTCCGCTTTCATCTTCTGCATCACGCGGCCTCGATGCGCCTTCACAGTGATCTCGCTGATTCCGAGCTCGCCGCCCACTTGTTTATTCAACAGTCCCGACACCACCAGTGCCATGACCTGCCGCTCTCTGGTGGTGAGCGATTCGTAGCAGTCACGAAGCGTCTTTAATTCTCTCTCGTGGGCGAGCGCGGCCCGGCTGCGTTCGAGGGCCTGGCAGACGGCCTTCAATAGCACTTCATCGTTGAATGGCTTCGTGAGGAATTCCACAGCCCCTGCTTTCATTGCTTGAACTGTCATGGGCACGTCGCCGTGGCCTGTGATGAAAATAATCGGCATCTCTGTTCGATCGGCGGCGACAAGCTTCTGCAGTTCGAGGCCATTGACGCCCGGAAGAGAAACGTCGAGCACCAGGCAGCTGGGAACTGTAGCGCGTGGGCGGGCGAGGAATTCCTGGGCTGAGGCGAATATCTCAGGCCTCCAGCCTTCGCAGCGGATCAGCAATTCCAGCGATTCGCGCACGGAGACATCGTCGTCGACGACGAATACGATCGGCGTTGCGGGTGCCATAGGGGGTAACCTCGGTACATGGCAAAGAGCGGACGCTGCAATCATTCTAATCTCCTGTGTGCGAACCGTTCAGCTCAACTGTAGTGCGGCATTCAGTGCCTTCAGCAGAGCTGTATCACTGAAGGGCTTGATTAGGCACTCCACTGCGCCTTGCTCGAGGAGGTGAGGGCGAACGTTTTCATCTCCATGGGCGGTGATAAACACGATTGGAATCTCATGCCGCCGAAGCTTCAACTCCCGCTGCAGGTCAGGACCGTTCATGCCCGGCATGGCCACGTCGAGGATCAGACACTTGGTCCTGGCGACGTATTCCGAAGCGAGAAACTCTTCCGCCGATGAGAAGGCGCGGGCGTCAAAGCCGAACTCCTTCAGTAAGTCGGGTAACGACTCGCGCACAGATTCGTCGTCATCGACAACCGATACAAGTGAATGTTGGATGGCGCTCCTTTCCTGGTTATGCCACATGAGCTAGAGGATGCGCCACTCGGGGAAGAGCGTCCATTGTGCTTTAGTATTGGTCAGGATCAGGCCCGGGAGGCGTCAGGCTGCATCTTTGTCGGGTTCCGAACGCTTCGGCACTTCTTGAGCGCGCTGAGTCTGAGCCAACCCGTCGGGTGCACACGGAATGGAGAATGAGAACGTGGCTCCTGGGCCGTCATTCAGTTTTGCCGAAAGACGACCATGATGACTCTCGACAATAGAACGGCTGACGGATAGTCCAATGCCCATACCGTCACTCTTTGTCGTGTGGAACGCCTCGAAAAGCCTGTCTACCGCGTGAGGATCGAATCCTACTCCGGCATCTTGTACGGTCAGGCGCACGTAGTCGCCGTCGTCCTGCTCGGTTCTGATCAGCAGTTGCCGCTGGCGGTCGTCGACCGTGCTCATCGCGTCGGATGCGTTCCGGACAAGATTGAGGATGACCTGCTCAAGCTGCACGCGATCACCCATAACCGGCGGCAGGTCGTCAGCCAGTTCCGTCTGCACAATCACGCGGTTTCTTTGCAGTCCTCTCAGGGAGAGGGCAATCACTTCCTGGGTCGCTTCATTGAGATCCATCGGCTCCATTGTGACGTCTTTCTTGCTGAAGAGTGCACGCAATCGAGAAATCACTTCTGAGGCGCGATTGCCATCGCGAATCGTTCGCCGCGCCGTTTCTCGCGCGCCATCGACGTTCGGAGGATCAGTCGCCAGCATCCGCAGACATGTGCTGGCATTGGTAATGATGCCTGAAAGCGGCTGGTTGACTTCGTGCGCGATCGACGCGGTCAAGACGCCCAGGCTGGTGATGCGCGCCACGTGTGCGAGTTCCGAGCGAGCCCGACTCAGCGCTTCTTCAGAAAATCGCCGCTGAGTCACATCCTGAACTGCCCCGATATATTCGAACTGGCCGTCTTTGTCACGGGTGCCTTGAGCGATCAGGTGCAGGTGCTTGACCGAGAGGTCGATCATCTGCAGCCGATATTCGTAATCGAAATCGCTGACGCCGCGTCCTGCCTGTTCGATCATGTCACTCAACAAAAGTCGATCTTCCGGATGTACTCGGGTGGCGATCAACTCGAGAGTTACAGGCGTGCCCGGTTCAAAGCCGAAGGTGCGATAGAGTTGCTCGGACCATGTGATTTCTCCTGTCGCCACGCGCCATGAGAAGCTGCCGATTCGGGAGAGTTGCTGGCCTTCCGCGAGGAACACCTCGCTGCGCCGCAACTTCTCCTCCACTTGTTTGCGTTCGGAGATTTCCTTTCTTAGCTCGTCGTTGGCCTGCGCAAGTTCCTTGGTTCGAACTGCGACTCGGTGGTCGAGTTCCTCGGCGATCTGCTTCTGCCGGTTACGAAGTTGGGCCTCCTGCAGCCCGACCGACGCTTGATTCGCGGCGACGCTCAAGAGCAATGCTTCGGTTTGTTGCGGAAAATCATTGCGCTGCGCCGCGGCGATGATCATGCCAATGTCGCCTTGCGGCCCCAGTGGCAGAGGCACAATGGAAACGTCTCCATCTCCAAAGAGTTTCCGAAGCAGGGGAGGCCATTTCTGAGAGCCATCTCCCACAGAGTGCTCCAGCGCCTCGCAGATTTCATGCGCCGGTGGGATCGGTTGTTGCAGTCCCGTGATGCGGACAATTTCAACCGGCCCCCCGGCAAGTGGATCTGTCAGACGTACCGACACGAGATCGAGGCGCAGCATCCGCATGAGCGCTTCGAGCAAGGTCTGAAGAATTTGAGATGGATCGCTGCCGCTCCAGACCGCGGGAAGAGCGAGCAGGCTGACGAGATCACTGATGCACCGTTGCAGGCGCTTGACCTCGCCGGAAATAGGTTCGGATTGCGCTTCCATATCAGGCTGCCGTGGAAGAGGAGGAAGTCCGCCCGGCACGGCGTTCGCGAACCTCGCGCAAAAACTGCTCGGGCGGCACGAAAAACGGATTCCGTTGCAGGAGTCCACCGATGATGATCATGGGGTGCGTCCGCATGATGTCGATTACCGTGTCGCCGCCAAACTTTCCGAGATGGTAGGTGCAGATCACAGCGTCATCGTGGCTGCGCCACACATCGTTGACCCGCGATTCGAATTCAACGAGGTCGTCAATATACGATCGATCTTCGACCGCCCAGTCCATTCGGCAGCAAATGCGACTGAGTGGGAATCCTCCCTGAGCGGTGCCGCTGGCGATCTGCTCGAATGATGCCAGCATCCGATCCTGATCGAAACCGCCGTCACGAAGGTAGGCGTCAGTATTGGTTCGAACCTCGAGCTGTCCGGTTCGCTGGGCAGCCGCCGAGTCGATGCCAGCTGCGGCCAGCCGTCGCAAATGGTCGTGACGTTGATCTGGGTTGACGACGTGAACGGCTTTGTCGCCGCACGCGAATCCATCTTTGATGAACGGAAGCAGTACCCGATACTCTTCGTCGTCGTTGTTGAAGAATGCGCAGACGTGACGGACTTCGCCGAGATGGGAACCGGCCAGGGAAATGGGGGTCGCGGCCTTCTTCATCGTGTATTCCTCCCTTACGGTCTTATGAATTGGGATCCCTACACAGCTGTAATTTTTGAGCGGTTCGTACGGTCGAGTTTCGCGTCCCCACTTCAACGACGCGAACGATATCCCGACATGAGAGAAACGGTGAGTGGACTTCTAAACCTGTCAGATATCATGCCACTGCTTTATCGGCCATGTCTATTGATACTTTTGTATTAGGGCAAGGCCTAACCGACGTCGGGTGTAACGCGCTGCGACCTCGGGATTCGCGTGAGGGTTGCGGTGCCGTCACCGCCGTACATCCCGTAAGGGCACTGGACCCGGCAATGTCCTCCTGACCATACCTCTATTTCACCTTAGTAATTTGAAGAAAACAACGCCAGGGGCAATGATTAGCGCTAATGCCGAGTCTCGATAAGACGCGCCGCTGGGATCGCCTGCCGGTCGACTTGCCGGTTCGCGTGCTTACCTCCAAAGGCTTTTCTACCACAGTGGTCGAGGGGCGAGGCACGGAAATGAGCGAGGGTGGCATGGTGCTCTACGCCGGAATCCTGCTGAATCCTGGGGATTTGCTGGAGATTGAGTTCGATACCCCCGTCCACTCGCGCATGCCCGCGATCGTTCGCTCCCGCAACGGTTTCTGCTTCGGTCTTGAGTTCATCACTCCGCTGCCAGCCTGATCGTTTCTTATGCTCCGATAATCCCGACGCGTGCATTGTCGCGCCGTTTGTTTTAGCATCGGTAACGCTCACGGAGCACACTCACCCTATGTACTTCGAACAGTTTTATCTGGGATGCCTCGCGCACGCTTCGTACATGCTGGCCTCGAAAGGCGAGGCGGTGGTCGTCGATCCACAACGCGATGTCGAGCTATACATCAAGGCGGCGGCTGATCATGGAGTCGCGATCCGGCATATCTTTGAGACCCACCTGCACGCGGACTTCGTCTCGGGACACCGCGAACTGGCCGCCCGCACCGGAGCAAAGATTTATATGGGAGCGCAAGCTGGGGCGACGTTTCCGCATGTGGCGGTGACGGATGGTTTTGAGTTGAAATTTGGCGCGGCTTCGATGCGCGTGCTGGAGACTCCGGGGCACACGCCAGAGAGCATCTGCCTCGTGGTGACGAACGCAGAAAAATCCGCAGAACCGTGGGCGGTGTTGACTGGCGATACGTTGTTTATCGGCGACGTAGGGCGTCCTGATCTTTCGCCTCGGCATACTCCCGTTCAACTTGCGGGCCTTCTCTATGACAGCCTGCACGAGAAATTGCTGGCGCTGCCGGATAGCGTGCTTGTCTATCCCGCCCATGGGGCTGGTTCTCTATGCGGCAAGAACATGCGCGCCGAGCGCTCATCGACGATTGGCACCGAGCGCCTCACCAACTACGCGCTGCAAATCAAGAGCAGAGAAGAGTTCGTCGCACAGTTGACCAGCAACCTGCCCGCGCGTCCTGAGTATTTTTTGAAAGATGCTGAGATGAATCGCGCAGGCGCTGCGGCGCTGTCGGACCTGCCGCCTATGCGAGCCATCATGCCTGCTGAGTTGAAGGCCATGCTGGCTGATGGTGAACTCGCGCTCGACGTGCGTCCGGGCGATGAGTTCGCCGCAGCGCACGTGCCTGGTTCCGTCAACATCGCGCTATCAGGACAGTTCGCGTCGTGGACTGGCACGGTTCTGGGATTGACGGCGCATCCTGTGCTGATCGCAGCGTCGGACGAGCAACTGGAAGAGGCACGCCTCAGGCTCGCACGCGTAGGAGTCGAAGTGCTCGATGGATATTTGCAAGGCGGTGTCGCCGCGTGGCAGCAGGCTGGCTTTGCCGTCGGATCGATCGCGCAGATCACCGCGAACGAGCTCGACGCGCGTTTGCGAGCAGGCAGCGCGCAAGTGCTCGACGTACGCCGCGCACCCGAGTGGGAAGGGGCGCACATTGAGGGCGCGACGTGGTGGCCGCTCGATAACTTCAAGGTCTCTCCACCAGAGATGGATCATGATGTGCCCATCGCGGTTCACTGCAAGAGTGGTTATCGAAGCATGATTGCCAGCAGCCTGCTGCAACGCGCTGGATTTAAACACATATTCAATGTGGCTGGTGGATTCGATGCCTGGCAGGAAGCCAATCTGCCATCAGTGAGCGCGAAACCTGTCAGCGCGTAACCCTTTTACAAATTGACAAAGTGTTCCTGCAGGAACACTTCCATGTACTGTAATGTAAGTACGTCCGTGTCAATCATCACGGAAGTGCAATGCTGGCAACGGATTGGCGGGTTAGGGCGCAGTCTCGATTTCTTCGCCGCGGGCGGCGATTGATTGGATTAATTGTTCCATCTGAATTTCGGTCACGGCGGGGTTCATGCAGGTGAATTTCAGGCACTGCCGGCCGTGCACTCGGGTGTGGCCGATGACTGCCATGCCGCGTTCGAACAGGCGTTGGCGAAGGGTGAAATTCAGGAGATTGGGATCGAGCGCCGAGTTGGCCGGGGCATAACGAAAAATGACTGTGCTCAGCTCTGGTTGGCAGAGTAGTTCGAGTCGCGGCGTGCTGCTTATCGCCAATGCGCTGTGATTGGCTAATTCAATCACGCGATCGATCATGGCGGCGAGTTTGGCCCGGCCGAGGGTCTGAAACGAAATCCACAATTTCAGCGCGTCGAAGCGCCGGGTCGTCAGCAGGGAAGTCGTAACGAGATTTGGGATGCCGTCGTCTTCGTGGAGTTCGGGATTCAGATAATCGGCGTGGAGCTTGATCGAATCGAAGTAGCGCGCGTCACGGAGCAGGAAAACACTGCACGGGATTGGCTGCCAGAAGAGCTTGTGGAAGTCGATGCTGAGCGAGTCGGCCTTCTCAATACCTTGGAGCTTGTCGCGATGATGCGCGGAGAAAAGTAGCGCACCTCCATAAGCGGCGTCGACGTGCAGCCATGCACCTTCGGCGCTGGCGACTGAGGCCAGTTCGAGCAGGGGATCGACGGAGCCGAAGTCGGTGGTGCCTGCGGTTGCCACAATTGCCATGGGCAGCAGGTTTTGCGCACGGGAGGCGTTGATCGCGTCGCGCAGGGCTGTGGGGTTCATGCGGAATCTTTCGTCCACGGCGACTCGAATCACTGCGTCCGTCCCCAGACCCAACTGCGATGCGGACTTCTCGACTGTGAAGTGAGCTACTTCTGAACAGAAGATGCGCAGGCGCCGGGCTTCTGGAGGTAGGCCTGACTTCTGAGCGGACCAATTCCAGTGTTTCTGAAGAAATGCGTCGCGCGCGAGTAGCAATCCCACGTAGTTCGATTGGGAGCCGCCGGTCGTGAAGGTACCGTCGGCAGAGGCGGGCAACCCGGCCTCCGCGCATAGCCAGCGAACCAGTTTCTGTTCGATGACGGTAGCGATGGGCGCCTGGTCGAACGAATCCATGGACTGGTTGAGGGTGCTGATCACGACTTCTGCAGCGAGGGCGGCCAGCAGGGGCGGGCAGTGCAGATGTGCAGCGGTGTTCGGATGGCTGACCGCAATTGACTGCGCGACGACTGTTCGCAGGGTAGTCGCGATTTGCTCCGAGGAGGATGCGACGGAGGGAAGAAAGTCGTCATCTACAAGGGCGGCCAGTGCGGCGGGCGTCGCGCCGGAGTATGGGAGGTTGGGTAACGAGCCGCAGACAATTTCGGCAGCTTGCGAAATCAGGCGCTGGTATTGATGTTGAGCCTCTTCGCGGTTGGTAAGGAAGTCGGATTCGAACAATGATTGCCTCGGGGAGCGCGAGTTAGAAAGTAGGATCGCCGAATGTTAATTGAACCAGTCCATAATCCCATAAGGCGTTCGTTCTCGGCCTGACGTGTGCGAAAGTCGCATGGGGATTGAAGTGAGAGCGAGTTCGCGGCGCCTTGTCAGGCATCCCTCCGGGATGCGGTTATGTTCTTGGCGAGCGACCCGGCGTTGGAAACGCCGGGCTATTGTCAGATGTCCCTTCGGGACAAACGCCCGACGGGCTTCTTCGGATGTATGTTCTTGCCCCGCAGTTCGTCACTTCTTTGTTTACTCCGCTCACTTTCGGCGGGCAATTCGATTCATCCGCAAGAGGTCGCCGCCATCTGCCGCTTCGGAAGTTGTAGACTCAGAGGGGATGGGAGCACACAGAATGAAGATCGAGAAACTTGCGAAGACGTTTCGGGTGGAGAGCGGAAAGCATTTTCGGTTGAAGGATTTTGATCCCGCCGATACGGGACACTGGCGCTCGAAAGAGCATGCGGAAGAGGCTGTCCAGCAGGGCATCCTGCAGACGGCGGAACTGCAGGACAAGCTTTATGCACAGGATAACTGGGCGCTGCTTCTGATTTTTCAGGCGCTGGATGCGGCGGGCAAAGACGGCGTGATCAAGCACGTGATGTCGGGAATCAATCCCCAGGGTTGCCAGGTGTTTTCGTTTAAGACTCCGTCGGAACTGGAACTGCAGCACGATTTTCTCTGGCGCACGACGCGCTGCCTGCCGGAGCGCGGGCATATTGGAATCTTCAACCGGTCGTATTACGAAGAGGTGCTCGTGGTGCGCGTGCATCCCAACATTCTGAAGAGCCAGAAAACGCCTCCGTCGCTGGTCGGCAAGAAGATTTGGGAGGAGCGCTTTGAGGACATCCGATGCTTTGAGCACCACATGACGCGGAGCGGGACGGTGATTCGAAAGTTCTTTCTGCACGTCTCGAAGAAGGAGCAGAAACAGCGCTTCCTGGCGCGCCTCGATGAGCCGGAGAAGAACTGGAAATTCTCGGCGGCCGACATTCGCGAGCGCGCATGTTGGGACGATTATCAGAAAGCGTATGAAGAGATGATTGCCAACACAGCGACGGAGCAAGCGCCCTGGTACGTTGTTCCGGCGGATAACAAGTGGTTTACGCGGTTGGTGGTGTCCACGGTGATCATCGATGCGTTGAACTCTCTCGACCTGGCTTATCCGAAAGTGGATGATGCAAAGCTCAAAGAACTCGCGGCGGCAAAGAAAGCTCTGTTACAGAAATGATTTCTTCTGCTTGCTGACATGCGTCCCGCTTCTCTCGATGGGGACAAACGCGCGGCTATCTCCACATTGTTCGTTCGGTCGCTGAAGGACGATATGACTATGCGTGCTTTGACGGAGAAAGATCTTAAACCGCAAAGGACTTTAAGAACGCAAAGGCGGCGCGTCCCCCAAGTCGAAGTGGGAACAGCAGCCGAACCCTGTTCTCGCTCTTTCCAGCCTTGCTCCGCGGGATTAAGATAGGCAATTGCCAAAATCTTCCCCGGGAGAAAACTTCAACATGGTCGGCCCAGATTGCGGTCGCAAGAGCATCACCCTCGTCACGCAGTTGGCTTTCGCACTCACGGTGTTTGCGTTCTTCGGCGTTGCTGGGTTCGGGCAGACGAAGCCGGAGCGGCAATCCAAGGCTGTGAAACCCGCGGAGACAAAGCAGCCGCCACAGGCCACGGCTTCGGCGAACGCCAAAGCCGAGGCTCCTGAAGCTACGAAGCCAGAGGAGAAGGCCTTCAAAGGGATGCATTACCGCATGATTGGTCCGTTCCGCGGCGGGCGGTCGTTAACGGCGGCGGGAATCCCCGGGGATCCGACGACTTATTATTTTGGCGCGACGGGCGGCGGCGTCTGGAAGTCGACCGATGGCGCGATGACGTGGTCTTCCGTTTTCGACAAGGAGGGCACGTCGTCGATTGGCAGCATTGCGGTCGCGAATTCCAATCGCAACATACTCTACGTGGGCACGGGCGAGGCCTGTATTCGCGGAAACATTTCGCACGGCGACGGCGTTTACAAGTCGCTGGACGGCGGGAAGACGTGGAAGAACGTAGGACTGCATGATTCGCGCGCGATTGGGAAGGTCATCATTAATCCCACGAATCCCGATATTGCGTTTGTCGCGGCGCTGGGACATCCGTATGGACCGAATACGGAGCGCGGAATCTTCCGCACAACCGACGGCGGGAAGACTTGGGAAAAGGTTCTCTATAAGGACGAGAACACGGGCGGAATCGACGTGGCGTTCGATCCGCACGAATCCGAATATTCTTTTTGGCGCGCTGTGGCAGGCGCGTCGCACTTCGTGGAGCATGGATGACGGCGGTCCAGGGAGTGGGTTGTATCGATCGAACGACGGCGGCACGACCTGGAAGCGTCTCGAAGAACACGGTCTGCCCAAGGGACCGTACGGAAAGATTGGCGTGGCGGTCGCAGCGAATTCCGATCGCGTTTATGCGTTGATCGAGGCGCGGCTTCCGGATGGCGGACTTTATCGCTCGGACGATGGAGGCGAGAACTGGATTCTGGTGAATCCCAGCCACAGCCTGTGGCAGCGACCGTGGTACTACATGCACGTGATCGCCGATCCGCGCGACGAGAACGTTCTCTACATCATGGATGTCGACGCGTACAAGTCGACTGACGGCGGACATTTATTCAATAAGGTCCACGTGCCACATGGGGATAATCACGGGCTTTGGATTGACCCGATGAATACGCGACGCATGATCGCGTCGAATGACGGCGGAGTCACGGTGACGCTAGATGGCGGCAAAAACTGGACGCGCCAGGACAACCAGCCCACCGCGCAGTTTTACCACGTGATTGCGGATTCGGCGATGCCCTATCGCGTTTACGGCGCACAGCAGGACAGCGGAACGGTGGCGATTGCCAGCCGCAGCGACGATGGTTCGATCGACCGCAGCGATTGGTACGACGTTGGCGGCGGCGAGGCGGGATACATCGCGCCCGATCCACGCGATCCTGAAATTGTTTATGCGGCGGATTACCAGGGCAACATCACGCGCTATGACCGGCACATTGGCCAGGTGAAGGCGATCACGGAGCAGCCGGAACTTTCAGATGCGCACGGGGCGGCGAATCTTGAGCACCGCTTTCAGTGGACGGCTCCAGTGATGATTTCTCCGCACGATCCGAACACGCTGTACCACGGCGGCGAGCGGCTGTTTAAGACCACCGACGGCGGCGCGCACTGGCAGGCAATCAGTCCTGACCTGACGCGCAACGACAAGAGCAAGCAGAAAGTTTCCGGCGGCGACATCACGCTCGACGATTCCGGCACGGAATACTACGACACGATTTTTGCGCTGGCGGAGTCGCCGCTCAAGAAGGGATTGCTGTGGGTCGGCACCGACGACGGCCTGATCCAGTTGACGCAAGACGAAGGCAAGACGTGGACGAACATCACTCCGAAGGATATGCCGGAGTGGAGCCGAATCAGCCAGATTGATCCGTCGCCGCACGATGCGGGGACGGCGTACGTGGCGGCTGACCGTCATCAGTTCGACGATCTGCATCCTTACATTTACAAGACGAGCGACTACGGCAAGAGCTGGACGAAGCTGACGCAGGGAATTCCAGACAATGCTTTCGTGCGCGTGGTGCGCGAGGATCCGAAAAAGAGCGGGCTGCTTTATGCGGGGACTGAGACAGGGATATACGTGTCGTTCAACGATGGGGCGAAGTGGCAAGCGCTTCAGCTGAATCTGCCGACGACGCCGGTGCACGACCTGATCATCAAGAATGATGACTTGGTGGTTGCGACTCATGGGCGCGCGTTCTGGATTCTCGATGATGTTTCGCCGTTGCGGCAGTACTCGGACGAGATTGCGCAGAAAGACGCGTTCCTTTACACGCCTTCGACGGCGTACCGCATTCAAGCGGGAGCCAGCGCGGAGCGGCATCCGTCGAAGACAACGGGACAGAATCCTCCTGCGGGAGCGGTCATCTACTACTACTTGAAGAATGCTCCGAAGGCCGAACAGCGAAACGAAGATTGAGATTCTCGATGGCTCGGGCAATGTGATTCGGAAATATTCGAGCGGGGAAGTCGGAGACGCTGGAGGAGCCGCTTGATCCCGGACGAGAAGAAGCCGGAGAAAGAGATCAAGCCGGAAGCCGGGTTGAATCGCTTCGTGTGGGATTTGCGGTACGAAGAAGCGCATCACGTGCCGGGATATTATCTGTGGGAATACGGTAGCGGGGCGCGCGGGCCGGTAGCGGTACCGGGGCACTATCAGGTTCGGCTTACGGTGGCTGGCAAGAGCGAGACGGCGGGATTCGATTTGAAACTCGATCCACGGGTGAAGGTTAGCCAGGCGGACCTGCAACAGCAATTCGACTTGCTGCTGCAGACTCGTGACGAACTGAGCCGCGTGTATGACACGGTGAACCAGATTCAGGATGTGCGTTCGCAGTTGAGTGGTCTGACAAAGCGCCTGCCGGAAAGCGCCAGTTCGAAGAAGATTGTCGCGGCGGCGGATGATCTGGAGAAGAAACTGGTGGGAGTGCGCGACGATTTGGTGAACCTCACGATTGATGCGAACGAGGATTCCCTGGCGTATCCTCCGCAACTGGACGCGAAGTGGGCGTATCTGGCGATGGATGTGGGAACTGCGGACTCTGCTCCCACGGAGGCCGAGCAGAAGGAATTCGAGAAGCTCAAGCGGCAGAGCGGGGAACTGGTGGCGCGTTGGGACGACTTGCAACGGCGCGATCTGGCTGCGTTTCAGAAGCTGACGGCGGAAGGAAGTTTGTCGACGGTGGTGGTGCCCCCGGCGGGGCGGTTGGTTGAGGAGGAAGTTCCGGCGCATTGAGGAGGGGTTATTCGCAAATATTCTCGGGCGCTAGGGTCTGCCCGCAGCGGCTGAAGGCGGAGTGATTTTGCATGGCATACGGCGCGGCCTGAAGCCACTCCCTTTCAAAACAATGCGCTCGGCGGGCGAGGACGCGCCGCCGGACAGCCGCCGAGAGGGCTGTGCCACGTTTGTTCCATCCTGTTAACTCTTCGCATTACTCTCTATTACTTCTGTGCCACTTGTATGGCACGGATGGGCCTTGTCCGGGCTCACGGGCGTTGCTATTGTGCCGATAGAGCTGATGTGGTTCCTCCCCTGAAGGTGAAAGCCGAGCCCGAGTGGGGGGTATATATGCGAATGATGCATCTGTGCTATGCGGCAATTGGCTTTGCGGTGGCCCGTTGGATATTCAAACGGCAGCCAGTAGCGGACCCAGTCACTCGGTTCCGGTCTCAGGGCCTTCTGTAGAACGGTTTTTCCGGGCTTGGGCGCGCGCCCCGTTGCGCCTCCATTTCGTCAGCGCGCGCCCATTGCTTCCTGCCTCCTGAAGTACTGTTACTAAGGTTTGCCTGTCTCATCCCTGTTTCTTCTGTCTCTCCATACAATTGGAGTCAGGAATGCGTTCTGCGGAGCGATCTGCTTTCGCGGAGTCGGCGTTCTGTGAATAGGTTGATTCATGCGGCGTGTCTCACGAATTCGGTTGGCCCTGTTGCTGCCTGCGATAGTCGTGCTTCTGCTGTCTGCGGTGATGGTGGGGCAGGACGATCCGACTAGCGATCCGAACGACGTGCCGCTGGGCGATGTGGCTCGCAACATGAGGAAGAAGGCGGCGCCGGCCAAGGACGTGATTGACGACGACAATCTGTCGCAAGTGATGCGGCAGGCCGAGAGTCGGCATACGCCGGACTCGGTGCTGAAATTTCTGATGTCAGGCGAGAGTAAGAACTTTCAAGTCGCGGCGCCCGATGTGAGTTGCAGCCTGTCGTTCAGTGCGAATACGAAGGCGTTGCTCTCCAACCAATACGCGCAGATGGATCTTCCGTCCGCAGATTTGAGCAAACTGGAAGGACCGGCGACGATTGAGGGAGATGCGCTCACCGTGTCGGTTTTCAACGACACGGACTGGCACGTAAGCGAAGTTGCTGTGGCGCTGACGGTCGTGAAGAAGGCTGGTGCTGATCCATTCTTGAACTATGGAGATCCGAGCTTGCCAGCAGCTGCGGCAGGACAGGAGTCACAGGTTCGGCCCGAGAGGAAGCCCGACACAGTTGTTATCTACCGAATGAGGGCGGCGGCGCCTCCGTTCTCGCACACGGTGTTCAGCGCGCCGCTGAATCTCGATCTCGCGCCGGGGGATGAATGGCATTGGGCGATCGTGCAGGCGAAGGGTTACGCTCCACAAAGTTATACGGCGAACCTGCAGCCGACCACCGCGCAGAGTAAGGACGCAGCGCCTGCTGCTGTCCCCGCGTCGCTGCTTGTGCCGCAGGATTCGCCGGCATCGCTTTCGGCTGATCCGCACTAGCTGCCTCAACAGCAGTTTTAGTTTGCTCCCACCTTCAGCACTACCGTATTGCGCTCGTCACCGGCGATGATGCGGTAGAACTTTTTCAACTCGTCGGCACGGGCGACCGGGACGCTGAGTTCTTTGTATTCCAGGGTGCGGCTGTAGTGGATCACGTTGCCTTTCACTTCGGTCCTGGAGTGATAGCTGGCAAAACTGTAGTCGGCGTCAACGGCTGGCGGCAGGTCGTCGACGACGTATCCGGCGGGGATCGTGATGTCGAACGTGTCGGTGTCGCGCGACGGGCCTTCAAATTCGATAGGGAACTTGCGCGGCTCTTTCGTCTCGAGGACGGCGCTGCTCTTGACCCCCAGAACGCGGGGACGAACCAGTAGCAGGCCTCCAGCGTTTTTGGCGTAGCCCGGCGCCTCAAAGGAGTAGTTGAGACCGAAAGTTTGATCGGTATGCTCGAGATTGAGAACGGTGGCCTTTGTGAGTTGAAAGAGAGACAAAGAGCCGGCGAGCAGGTCTTCGATGGGCTTTTTTCTGTCGGCGTCTTTGGTGACGGTGCGCAGTCTCCAGCGCTCGGAGGCGGCACGATCTCCCAAGCGGGTCTCTTGCACGTCCCCTTTGAGGGTGCCTGTGGTATCGAGCGTCAGCTTCGCAGTGCGCAGGATGCCACTCATGGCGGAAGGCTGCCGGGGCAATTGGACGAGTTCACCTCCCTCCGGCGCGACCATGAGACCGTAGTTTCCCTGAAGGTATCCACCAATTTCGCCAAAGGGAGTTAGTTCGTTCGTGGGATCGAAGAACAGCAGACGTCCCAGTTTAGGATGCTCGACGGTCGCGATTAGAGATGGATCCGAGAGGTTTGGCGGTAGTTTGATGGCAAGGATCGCGTGGTCGAAGGCGCCGATGTTGGCGGGCATGTCTGGGGTTACAGCGCCTCGTTCGGAATTGATGACTACGTAATAGGACTCGATACCAATCTGAGTCAGCATTGAGCTGAGCAGGGTTGCCTTGTCTTTGCAGTCGCCATAGTGGTGGCTGAAAACTTCCGAAGCGGGGTGCGGCTGAAATCCCCCAATCCCAAGTTCGATGGCAACGTAACGGATGTCGTGCTGAACGAACTGCGCGAGCGCTCGCATTTTGTCCAGAGGAGTGGTGGCGGAAGCAATTAGAGTTGAGACCTCCTGTTTGATTTCCGGGGAGGCATCGCGGCGGCCGCTGGTCAAGTTCAGATACCAATTCCCCATCTCCGGCCAGGTTGTAAAGCCGTGCGAGGAGGCGCCACCCTGGGGAAAAAAAGAGACAACCATCTGGCCGGAGATTCCTGCCCGCGGAGGCATCTCGGGTTCCTCGCGGATGCTCTTCACGTCGCTAACGGCCCACTGCAACTGTGTCCCGCTCTCGCTCGGCTTGGTCTCGGGATAGTTGATCCAGTAAGCCTTGTAGGCCCATCCGGCAGGGAGTTGCAGGGAATAGTGTGTTTCGCGAACGGGAATCTCGCGCTGAAAAGCCCACACATCCTGCAACACCATCGGTTGCTCGTCTTCTTCGTATTCATAGCCAACGATGTTGCCGGGATCAGGAGCCGGGATCTGCAGGACTTTGTCTTTGACATCAGAGATGAGTTCGCTACCTTGCACCTTTGGTAGCGAGGTCTCAATCGCCTCTTTGTCTTTCACTTCATAATCTTTTCCCTGCGCTGGAATGCACCAGCCGTGGAGACCGTTGATCTTGGTATGAGCATTGAAAGAGACCGCGGCAAATCCGTAGTCACGGCCATTAGGTCTGAGGATTTTGTAGGCGACGCGGACCTGGGTCTTGATCTTATCGACCGATTGGACGTTGACGATTCTTTCTTCGTACAGCAAGACGGCGTCGGTCTTTTCGTCGTGCGGAGGAAGGGCTGCAGAGACAAGGGCGTGCATCCACTGCGGGGCATCGCTGGCCCGAGCCGGAAGCACGGTGGCGAGAGCACAGACCGCGCACAGCAGAATTCGGAGACGCCTGCAATTAATTGCTGGCATTGGCGCCGGCGGGCTGCAGAACGACTTGTTGTTCATCGGTTGTCCTCACCACCTGAAAGAAATTGCGTAAGGCTGGATAGTACTTCTGCTCGAGCAACAGGATGTCGACTTTCAGAGCGCGGTTCAAATGCAAAGTGCCCTTATTGTTTTCCGCCTGCATCGCGTACGAGATGATGTGCCCGTCCTGTTTCTGGGGCGCGGGCAGAGTGGAGATTTGCCAGCCTAGCGGCAATTCAATGCTGATGTCGTCGTGACGCCCGAACGGATAGCTGAAGTAAATTGGCTGGACACGGTCTGCGTGATCGAACAGATGCTTCTCAGGAGCACTGAAGAGTCCAATAGGAAAGAGGACGTGGTGACCGGCTCCCGAGACCCAGCCTGGCACCTTAAGAGTGAATTCCGCCACCAGAGGAGGCGTGGAATTCTTCCAGTCGGGTTGGTTGGTGAGTTCGACCTCGGCAGCGGCGGGGATGGACTCTTTGACGCTGTCCTCCAGGAATTTCTTGCGATCGGCGTCGTCGGCGAGCCTCTCGTCCACCCGCACCTCCCAGGCTTCTAATCCGCTGTAGCTGACGGTCAATTTGCCTTCGAGATCGCCAGTGTCACTGAGTTTCAGAGTTGCGGTGCGCTGGATGGCGGACTCGGTACTCGAGGGCAGCATGGTTTGCAACCAGGAACCGCCGTCTTTATCGAGGCGGAGTCCGTTCACTCCAGTCTCAACCCAAGGCAACATTCCAAACGGAGTGAAAGCCGCGCCAGGATCGCAAAAGACGTCCTTCCCGTTCAGCTTTACGACCACTACGTTGGAGTCGAGGCGTCGGCCCTCCATCGTCTGCGGACCGAAAAAATAGTTTTGCCGATCGGGAACCCACATTCCATACGCTTCGAAGCCGGCCGCGCGGGCCAAGGCCAAAAACAGCCAGGTCAGTTCCGAGCCGTTCGCATATTGCTTCTTCCAGACAGTCTCGACGTTGCCCGGGTCCTTTTCCTTTTCGCGTTTTTGTTCCTGCTCGGTCTTCTCTGCTTCGTAGGAGGTATTGCGGAGTTGCTGTACGCGCGCGTAGATCTTCTGGAGCTTTACCTCTTGAGAGTCACTGGGAGAAACAATCGACGCCACGGCCTGCTCCATGGCTTTGCGTTTGTCGATGAAACTTTCCAGTTGGCCATTCCGCCTCTTGCCTAGTTTCTTCCAGTAGGCGGCCGCTTCTCGCTCGAAAGCTTCGTCACTGTAAATAAAGTCAACCCGCGACTTTAACTCGTTCTCGGGAGGCATGTAGTCTTCGACGTGGAAAGCTGGAATGTTACTCGCTTCGAGATTGATGACATGATTGGGAGCTTCTGCGGGTTGAGCCGTACCGGGCGGCAGGTTATTCCAAATCCACCGCACAACCCACTGCTGATAGTCGCTGGTATAGGGCTTCAGCGAGAATTTCGCATTCTTGGTGAACAGTTCGTTGCTCAAGATCCAGTGGGAATCGAAGACGAAATTCTCACTGAAGTCGGTTGTGTAGTAGTACTCGATGATGCCGCCGACCTGTATATCGGGCAGGGTAAACGTTTTGGCGAGGTACTTCACTCCACGGGCCTTGACGATTGACTTGTCGAAAACCTTACCGTCATAGTTGACGACCGAGCCGTCAGGCTTGATCGTACGCGCGTGAATGTTGACGATGGAGCCTTGCGCTTTCCAATAAGGAATTTCGATGTCCGCGTACTTGCGGCCTTCCTCCGTCAAAATCTTGATCCGGAAGTAGACATCTTCGTGGGCGGTGAGGCCACGGTCGTCGCGATCAACCTCACGGAAGAGAATGATCGCGGGAGCCCCGGGAGCCTTGGGCTCGCTCGTCATCTTCAACTCCTCCTGGGAGACCGGCTGAAAACCCACAGCCCATGCGGCCGTGGAGAGGACGACGACTGATCCAACAATGACGACACAGAGAGAGAGACGGAGACGCAGGGGACGAAGACTCGGCATGGCGCAATTCACCTGTAGATGTTCGGATTGCCGCAAATGTTGAGGACCTAAAGGGGGAAAGCAAAGGCCGCTGGGACATTTGCAGTACCAAGCTACGATCTGTAGAGCGCGCAACTTATGGTTGGCGAGAATACCTCCACTGTTATCCTGTGTCAAGAAAATCTCCTCGGGCATGGAACCACGAAAGTATGGGGGCGTCGGTGATTCTAGTCACCGATCTAGGTCTTTCTATCTAACTAGTTAGCCGTTCTCTGTTCCCGACATGCGGATTGGACACCGAAACACATACTCTCGGATGGCAGCCTGGAGTCGCAAAGCGCCGGCAAACGACCGGTTCGTCGAGTGTTACCCAACACGGCACATGGCCGGTGGATATCCATGTTGATGAGCGTGCTAGACTAATTTCAACTCCGTATAACTGAGGGTGCCCATGAAATTTGGCGTCATCATTTTTCCCGGTTCGAACTGCGATCACGATGCCTATTGGACGATTCAGCATGTCGCCAAACAGCCGGTTACGTTCCTATGGCACGAATCGCACGATCTGGAGAACTGCGACGCCGTGATCGTACCTGGCGGCTTTGCCTTCGGTGATTACCTTCGAACGGGCGCGATCGCGAAGTTTTCGCCAGTCATGGAGTCGGTGCGCAAGTTCGCTGCCAGCGGCGGACTGGTACTTGGCATCTGCAATGGGTTTCAGATCCTCTGCGAGTCGGGGCTGTTGCCCGGAGCGCTGATGCGCAACGTAGGTCTCAAGTATGTTTGCAAGCCGGTTCAGGTGCGGGTGGAAAACGTTGAGACTCCTTTCACGAACGCGTGCACGAAGGGAGAAGTGTTGACCATCCCGATTGGCCACATGGAAGGCAATTACTACTGCGATCCCGCCACGCTAGACGAGTTGCGCCGGGACAATCGTATTGTGTTTCGTTATTGCCTGCCCGGTGGAGAGATTACCGCTGAAGCCAATCCGAACGGTTCGTTGGAGAACATCGCCGGCATCTGCAGTCCCGGAGGAAATGTTGTCGGCATGATGCCGCATCCGGAGCGCTCGGCGGAGCCGGAACTGGGTTGTACCGACGGAATGAAAGTATTCCAGTCCCTGGTTGGTGCGATGGCGAATCGCTAGGCGTTCCATTTCGAGTCCGCGTTCGAACCCGCGTCGTAGAATTTCTTTGCCGATCTCTGCCTTTCGGTATATCTTCAAGTCTCTTCCCCTGTAGTGCGGTTTAAAAACGTGTTTGTTTTCGCAAGCACACGCGGGGAGGCGTGTCTCTATGACACCGAAGCAGATTCTAGATTCCTTTTCAGACACATTGATGCGGGATGAACGGATTTTCAGCGCCCAGGAACGTTCACTGGTCGCGACTTTGCTGCGCCATGCGAAAACGGCAGCCGGGGAAAGTCCGGAGACCCAGGCTGCCGTAAAGGCCGTGATCGCGTCGGCGGTTGGGGAAACCGTCGCGCAGCGCGCTTTCAGCGTCCTGGGCGAGAGCGTTGTTGATCACATACTCAGAAGCGGCCGCCTGAGCGACGCGGATGCGGGCAGCACCTCGGATGTCCACACGGGATTCTTAACTTCGAAACCGATGCGAGATACCCCAGCGCCGCCGGTACCAAAAGAGCCGACGCCGCCAGTGCCCAGAGATCCGGTGCCGCCCGGTGTTCAAGTGCCACGCAAACCTCTGCGCGATACACCGGTGTTACCAGTGCCACCGGGTTCCAAAGAACCGGCACCGCCGGGCCACGGCTTGGACACCACCGTCGCATCTGAAACGGCGCCGACTGCGGTCGCCGAACGGCCCGCAGTCTTGCCGGCGAAGTGCTGCGTGCTCGACGAATTCCTCGCGCCGCAGGAGCTTGCGGCTCTCACTCAATTTGCGCTTGATCACGAGAGTGACTTCAGCGCGAGCCAAGTGATTTCTCCGAGTGCGGAGCGGGGTGTGATCGACTACGAGCATCGCCGCTCGCGCGTGCTGATGGATCTCGAACAGTATCAGGAGATGATCCTGCAACGGATCAAGAGTGTGTTGCCGCGGGTTGTGCGAGAGTTGGACATGGAGGAGTTTGTCGTGGCCGATATTGAAGCGCAGATCACGGCCAGCAACGACGGAGACTTCTTCCGTTTTCACAGTGACAACGGCAACGGCCAGGTAGGCGCGAGGTTTCTCACGTTCGTCTATTTCTTCCAGCGCGAGCCGCGGCAATTCGAAGGCGGAGAGTTGCGCCTTCACGACGCGCGTCTGGAAGATGGAGTCTATGTGAGCGAAGGGAGCTACCAGACGATCGTCCCGCAGCAGAATCAGATTGTTTTCTTTCCTTGTGAACTGATGCACGAAGTCACTCAAGTGAGTTGCGCCTCGGGTCAGTTTGCCGACAGCCGCTTCACCCTGAACGGATGGCTTCGTCGCTAAACAATCCGGCATGGATGGAGTGGATGACGACTCTCATAGGAGGAGCGTCGCGGCAGACGTTCGCCGCGACGCTGCCTCCAGCTCGCTTTTATTGCCTGCTGGATGAGTTACCTCTGCATCTGATTCCGCGGCATCTGGCGATGCAGGAGGCTCGCAACCGGCGAAGCGAGATGTTGTTTGTAAATCCAGATTGCACGATTTGCGCGGCAGGGCAGTTGCCCGATGAGCTCCGCGAGAGAGAATGCATCGCTGAATCTGCCCGGCAGGGATTTGCTCTGCAGGGAACGATCGCGTGGGTGCGAGACCCGGCGAGGCGAAATCTCCTTCCTTTCTGGCTTGGACCTGAACTCGAATCTGTTTTGCGCAGACTGCATGCCAACGAGCCTGTGCCGCCGTCTGTACCGGCAAGGGCTGGCTCCCTTTTGAAGGCGGCGGGCATTTTGATTCCTGAGGAAGCGGTAGCGGGATGCGATCGCGCTTGCGAAGAAATCGAGCGCAAAGCCGCTTGTCTATTTCGTGACAAAGGCTACGCGCCGGTCGCCGGTTTGATTCACCCATTCCATCTGGCTGCTCTCCGACGGTACTATCGCCATCTCGTCCGCACGGGGGCGATCCGACTCGGGGACAAGCAGAGTCCTCGGCGCTATGCGGCCTATAACGAGCCGGTGGCGCGCTTTTTTCACCATCAGATCGCGGAAACTATCAGTGCGGTGGCCGGAGAGCCGCTTAAGCCGTCATACGTTTATTTTGCGTCGTATGTGAGCGGCGCTGAATTAGAGAAACACACGGATCGGAAGCAGTGTGAATTCAGTGTGACACTCTGCCTGGATTTTTCTCCTGAGCCCAGGCTCGAAACTTCCTGGCCGATTCGTCTCGACACACCGACAGGCATGGTCACGGTCTATCAGGCTTTGGGAGACGGCCTTGCTTACCGCGGAACGAGATTGCCGCACTATCGAGATCGTCTGAGCGCCGGCCGAACGTCCACGTCGATTTTCTTCCACTATGTCGCGGAGGACTTCTCGGGACCATTGGGTTGATGGACAGAGCGGGTTCTAGCGCAAGCCCGAGATGAGGTACAAAACAGACAGGTTCTGGTGGTAACTGTATACGAAGCGCGTGCCTTCGCGATTGACGACGACGGGGGCAACCGTCACTACGCCAGCCGGAGTCCCCGGTCTCAACTCCTGCAACACCGTTCGTTTTCCAGTGGAGATTTCAACCTTGTAGATTTTGCTGGGAAGTTCGCCCGTTTGGTAACCGTAGAGCATAGTACCGTCGCGGGACCACTGGGCTGCCTGGAAACCAGGGCCCAGCCCCGGGATGACCCGAGGAGGGCCGCCCTCCACGGGGTAGGCCGCTGGCGGCGCGTTGGGGCTAAGGCCGATAACGAAGCGGTCATCTGGCGAAGATGGGCCGCAGCCAACACCTTCTGGGGTAACAGCTTTCGCTTTTCCGCTTTCGAGATCCAATACATAGCAGCGGGCTGAATGACCCTGATCGTTGCCGTTCACGATGATCCTTCGACCATCGCTGAGGAAACGAGACAAGCCATTCTGAATATGATCGAATCCGCTTACTGCGATCGACCGGGGCTGGCCAGCTCCGACGGGGAGCAGGGTCACTTCTTGTGAGTGACTCGTGGGAATAGCGATTGCCCACTTTCCATCTGGAGAGAGGCCACCGCCGCTGCCTTCTCCGAGTCGAATGGGCAGGCTGCCATCTGTCTTACGGAGTGCGACGGCGTAGTTGGGTCCGGCCGCCGCGCTCGCGTCCTCGAACAAAACGAACTGCCCGTCATGTGAAATATCCTTGGCGACATTCCAGTCATGCCAGGAAAGTTCCGTTTCTTCCTTGCTGCCGAGGGTGGTGAATGCCAACGCCATTCGTCTGGAGTTCAACGTGACCAACACCCGCGCGTCAGAGGAAATATCCTGCAATGTGAGTGCAACCGGCAAGTTGAGCAACGGGCGAATTTTGCCGGAGAGATCGACCGCCATCAAATTCAGATTGATGCCTTCATTTGCGGCTGAAAACCAGACCTCTTTCCCCTGCGGCTGCCACGCAAGTCCTTGCTCCGATTCCCACTCTCCGGTCAGGGTCTGCACCTTGCCGGAAAGATCCACGACGCAGACCGTCCCGCGGTTGTCCCAGACGGCTGGGTGATCCATGAACGCGATCTTGTCGAAGGTGGGAGAGAAACGGATGTTGGTGATCCATCCGCCGCTTTGATAGAGGACGTTGCCGATGGGATATTCCAGACGGCTGTGGCCGGCGACGGAATGCACTACGGCCAACTTCCCCGATGCGTCCCAGTCGGCCCAGCGCACATCCGAAAGTATCTCGCGCGGAGATCCGCCCGCGAGTGGAGCCTCGGCCAGCATTCCGTTGATTGTTTCAAGCAACCCGGTGTGAATTCCGCCGCGCGCGATGGCGAGTTCGTTGCTTGGTGAAACTGCGAGCAGGTCGGCGCCGCTTAAGTCGAGCGCCTGTGCCTGGAGCGAGTTTCCGACCGTGGAGAAAATTTGCACGGGCTTGCCGTTCCAGGCGGCACCGTAGACGATGGATGTTCCGTCATGCGTGAAGCGCGCGCCAAAGATGGAGCCCGCTTCAGACGTCAGACGGCGGTAAGTCGGCGGAGGATGCGGAGGGCGCAGCAGAGCGATTACCAGCGCTATGGTGGTTGCGAACAGTACTGCCACCGCGATCCAGGCCAAGTTTTGTCTTGCGTGGGACTTTGGCTTAGGGCTGAAAACCCGCCGGGTCGCCGACGAGCCCGAGACAGTTTGCAGCGCGAAGGCGAGGTCTTTGACCGACTGAAACCGGTTATCCGGCTCTTTTTCGAGGCAGTGCTTGACGACATCGCGGTAGCCGGCCGGGATCGCTGCCTGTTCCAGGTTCGCCTCAGCCGGCTCTTCGCGGAGAACCGCAGTCATCGTGTCGACTTGAGTTTCGCCCTGAAATGCGCGTCGCCCGGAGAGCATTTCGTAAAGCACGGCGCCGAAGCTGAAGATATCGCTGCGGTGATCGACGGGCTTCATGCGCAACTGTTCTGGCGACATGTAGGCCACTGTGCCGATGACGGTGCCGCTCTTGGTTACAGTGGTCAGACTCTCAATAGAGCGATCGTCTTGCACCGGAATTTGTACTTTGGCGACGCCGAAATCGAGTATCTTCACGCGACCGTCAGCAGTCAGAAACAAGTTTTCCGGTTTAAGGTCGCGATGGACGATGCGACGCTCATGTGCGGCGACAAGACCGTGAGCGATCTGAAGGGCGTAGTCCGTGGTTTCGCGAATCGGAAGTGCACCTTCCGAAAGCCGCTGGCGCAACGTCTTGCCCTCGAGCAGTTCGGAGACGATGTAAGGCGTGGTACCTGCGAGGCCTACATCGAAGATGGCGAGAATGTTGGGGTGGTTAAGTGCAGCCGCGGCACGGGCTTCTTGCTCGAAACGACGCAGATGATCGGGATTGTCACTGGAAGCGGGGCGAATCAGCTTCAGGGCGACGTCGCGTCCCAAGCGCTCGTCGCGCGCCCGAAAAACGTCCCCCATCCCGCCTGCACCAATCTTCTCGAGAATCCGGTAGTGCCCCAACAACTGGCCAATCATAAAAAGGCGCGCAACCTGTGCATGGCATGTTAGGAGCGACGGCGGAGACAGTCAATACCAACCTGAGTTATAGCGACTGTGTAACTGCCCTATCTCGCGAAGATATGAGGATTACTGTCGTTTCGGAAGATTAGAACCGGTTTCAGAAATGGCAAGAGCGGGGAGAGTCTTGCTCCTCAGGTCTGAGGCCGAGTTTGTTTGGCGTTTAAGGGCACGGCTTATAAGTAGTTGCGGAAAAACTCTGCCGGTTCTTGACCGAAGTCCCAGAGGGATTAAACCTCGACTAATCCTTCACTTCTCAGGGCATGAGCAAAACTCGCGCCCTTCCTGGTCGTCGAGCGATTCCAGGGTTTTTCTGCAACCGCCGGTAACATCTCTGTCATCAGGGAGATCGCCGGCGATTTTGAGCCGGCTCTCCGGCTCGCTCTTCGTCGCGGGGACGCATCCTCTGGCGATCATGATCAACGCCTTAAGACGATAGGGTATCCGGTTCAGAACTAGCCGGTTTAGCATGCCTGACCGATCCAGAGACCCGCGTGCTATAATCTGTGTTCGCCTGCATCGTTACGAGGTAATCCTGTGATCTCCTCTGAAGGCGAATCCTGCGCCATCCGTAGCTCTTTAAAGAGAGATATTTAGACACGAGGTCGAACCATGTCCGGCCACTCAAAATGGGCCACAATCAAGCACAAGAAGGGCGCGCTGGACGCCAAGCGCGGCAAGATCTTCACCCGTCTCATTAAGGAAATCAGCATTGCCGCGAAAAACGGCGGCGGCGATCCTGACTCCAACCCCCGCCTGCGCGGCGCCATCGTCGCGGCCAAGGCGGAGAACATGCCCGCGGACAACATTAAGCGGGCCATCCAGCGCGGTACCGGTGAATTGCCGGGCGCCACCTACGAAGAGTTTTCTCTCGAAGGCTACGGGCCGGGCGGTGTGGCGATTCTGCTCGATATCAACACCGACAATCGCAACCGCACCGTCAGCGAAATCCGCCACGTCTTCGGCAAAAATGGCGGCAACATGGCCGAAGCCGGAGCGGTCTCGTGGATGTTCCACAAGAAGGGCGATATTGTCGTTCCGAAGACCGCGGCAAAAGAGGACGACCTGATGAACATTGTCCTCGAATCCGGCGGGGAAGACCTGAACGACGACGGCGACAATTGGGAAATCCTGACCGAGCCCTCGGCATTCGAGGCTGTGCTTGAAGCCGTGAAAAAGGCTGGCATTGAGCCGGCATCTTCAAGCGTCGCGTCTATCCCTCAGAATTACATCAAACTGGAAGGCGCAGCAGCCAACACCATGATCCGCCTGATGGAAGCGCTCGAAGAGCATGACGACGTGCAAGACGTGCACGCCAACTTCGACATCGATCAGAAATTGCTCGAAGAAGTTGCCGGATAGTTTGAAGCACGCGAACTGTGTGAGCCGCCCGTGGTTCGGGCGGCTTTATTCTTGCGCGATTTCACTCTGATCGTCGCGTCGCATTTTGCCCGCCGAAGTTTTCAACATCTTCGTGGAAAATCTTGTGGAAAAGCGGCACAGTATCTTCGTAAGTGGTTCACTGAGAGATGCTTCAGCACTTTGCACTGATGCGGGTGCTGGCACTTTCGGGGTACGACTTGTAGCGAAAAATCTCCTTTGAAGATTCGACTGGACAAACTTCTGGTGGACCGTAATCTGGCTGCGTCGCGCGAGCGCGCGCAGGCGCTGATTCTCGCCGGTAAAGTGCTGGTCGACGATCAGAAAATCGAGAAAGCAGGCGCGCAGGTTGAAGAGAAAAGCGCAATCCGCTTGCTCGGCGATGATCTGAGATACGTTAGTCGCGGCGGATTGAAGCTTGAACGGGCGCTCGAGCACTGGAATATCGAAGTCGCGGGCAAAGTCTGTCTCGACGTGGGCGCGTCCACTGGAGGCTTCACCGACTGCATGCTGCAAAGCGGCGCGGCGCGGGTCGTCGCCGTTGACACCGGCTATGGACAGATGGACTTCAAGCTTCGTCAGGATCCACGGGTGCGCTTGCTGGAGAAGACGAATGCGCGCTATCTGACACGAGAGATGCTTGGCGAGATGGTGGACTTCATCGCCATGGACGTCTCGTTCATCTCCGCGACTCTCGTTCTTCCTGCAGTGGTTGTCGCTGCACTTCCCGAGTCGCGAGACGAGCGGCGGGGGAGGGGAATCGTGGTGCTGGTGAAGCCTCAGTTCGAAGCGGGCAGGGAGCATGTTGGAAAGGGTGGCATCGTGCGCGATGAGGGGGCGCAACTCGCAGCCGTGGAGCGGGTGAAATCGGCGCTGCTAAGTCTTAGCGTCGCGCAGACCGACGTGATCGAGTCGCCCATCCTCGGCGCCGAGGGCAATCGCGAGTTTCTTCTGCATGGCGTGTTCTAAAGGCCGCTTTACGGTGCAGTCTGTGGTGAAACCTGCGAGATTCGGTACAATCTTGTTGCAACGTCCTTATGGCCAGCCCGCAATCTTCCCCGAAAACTGCAGCCATCATCTCGCGGCCCGACCGTCGTGAAGTCGCACAGATCATTCCGGGCCTGCTTTCCTGGCTCGGAGAGCACGGATATGCGGTCATTATCGACGAGGCGACCGGAACCTACGCTACAGGCCCTGAGGTTGTTCCGAGGGCTCAAATGTCGGTGCGCTCGCTCGATTTGGTCGTGGTTCTCGGAGGAGATGGCACGCTGCTTTCGGCGGCGAGAGTTACGGCCGCGATCGATGTTCCGCTGCTTGGCGTAAACCTGGGCTCGCTCGGTTTTTTGACGGAGGTCCCTCGCGAATCGCTTTATTCCATGCTCGACGCGATAGCGCAGGGCCAAGCTCGGGTTGAGCATCGTGTTCTGATGGAGTGTCAGTTGCTTCGAGGAGAGACAGTTCGCGGTAGTTATCTTGTCTTCAACGACGCCGTCGTGAACAAGACCGCGCTCGCTCGCCTCAATACGTATGACCTCTACGTCGACAAGGCATTCGTCTCCAGCTATCGCGCGGATGGAATGATCGTGGCTACGCCGACTGGATCGACCGCGTATTCACTGTCTGCGGGCGGCCCCGTGGTGATGCCGACAGTCAACGCTTTTGTGATCACTCCGGTCGCGCCGCATTCGCTCACACATCGGCCGCTGGTTGTGCCGGATTCGGTCGAAATCGAAATCCTGCTACGCAGCGAAGAAGACGTTGCTTACCTCAGCCTCGACGGCCAGCCCGGGCTTGACCTGAGCGATGGGGACCGCGTCCGCTGCCGCCGCTCCAAGCACCAGGTCAATCTCTTCCGCACGGGGACGGATTTCTTTCAGGTGCTGCGCACGAAGATGAAGTGGGGAGAACGATAGGCCTGGCGCCTACCGTTCAGCGCGCAGCAGGTCGGACACTTTCTCTCGCCTTCGAATGACCTTTGCCGATTTGCCGCTGACTAGAACTTCCGCCGCTCGCAGGCGCGTGTTGTAGTTCGAGGCCAGGACCATCCCATAGGCACCCACATCCAGAATGGCCAGCAGGTCGCCTTCGTTGACGGCGGGCAATGCGCGATCGCGTGCGAAAAAATCCCCGGTCTCGCAGATGGGGCCAACAATGTCGATCGTCTCGGGTTCTGCACCGGCGTGCTGATTCACCGAAATGATTTCGTGATAGGCGCCGTAGAGAGCGGGGCGGATCAGGTCGTTCATCGCGGCATCGACAACCATGAAGCGCTTGCTGTCGTTCGTCTTCTTGTAGAGGACCGACGTTAGCAAAATGCCGGCGGGGCCAACGATCGATCGTCCTGGCTCAAGGAGCAGGCGCACATCCAAGTTGCGCAAGGGCGCGATCAGCGCTTGCGCGTAAGTTGCCACGTACTCGGGAAATGGCAAAGCACCCGGCTTGTCATAAGCGATGCCGAGGCCACCGCCGGCGTCGATGTAGTCGATCGCGTGTCCGTCCGTGCGCAACTCGCGGACAAGATCGGCCACACGATCCATCGCTTCGCCGAACGGAGCCACGTCGGTGATTTGCGAACCAATGTGAACGCTAACCCCGCGCGCTTTGAGGTAGCGCTCTCCTGCCGCTTGCGCGTAGAGACCGCGCGCTTCGCGGATCGGCACCCCGAACTTGTGCTTGTGCAAGCCGGTTGAAATGTAAGGATGAGTCTCGGCCGCCACATCGGGATTCACCCGTAGAGCGACCGAAGCCGTTTTCCTCAGGCGGTTGGCGCATTCCGCAAGAGCCGCCAACTCTGACTCGCTCTCGACGTTGAAGAGTAGGATTCCAGCTTTCAGTGCGGTCGTCAGTTCTTCGCGTGTCTTGCCGACGCCGGAGAACACGACTTTCCCCGCCGCCTTACGATCGGCAGCGAGCACGCGTTCCAACTCCCCGCCCGAAACTACGTCGAAGCCGCAACCCTTCCGGGCAAGCAATCGCAGAATAGTCAGATTCGAATTGGCTTTGACGGAGTAGCAGATGGTATGGGGCACTGCTCTGAACGCTGCGTCGAACGCCTCGTAGCGCTCGCGGATCGTGGCCGATGAGTAGACGTACAGTGGAGTGCCATACCGCGCTGCCAGCGCCGGCAGTGGGACGCCCTCGCAATACAAAACGCTTTGCGCGTCGCTCCCACGCGTCGACCGGCGGGACTTCGATTCGCGGAGCTTTGACTCGCGATAGACAAATCCCGGTGGACGGATTGCTGAAGTCTGACTTCGAGAGATCATTTTTTCTTGGAAGAAGCGTGCGCGCCACTGGGCACCCGGATGGCAACTACAGTCTGGTCGTCGAACGTTTCGACGCCTGCGGAAAATTCCGCTGCCGCTTTGAAGAGCGTATCCACTACACACTTCGCAGATTTGTCGGCACACTCGGCGATGAGCTTCTCCAAGCGCCCTCGTCCGAAAAGCTCGCCTTTGCGGTTGCGAGCGTCGAGAATGCCGTCGCTGAAGAACACGAAGAGGTCTCCCGGCTTCATCCGAAACTTGATTTCGTCGTAGTCGGCCTCGTCAAACAGGCCGAGCGGTAACCCGGTGATTTCGACGACTTCATTTTTTCCGCCGTGCACATACACGGGGCGGGGCAGGCCAGAATTGGCGACTGTCAGCGTCCGGTGCTCGTCGTCCCACATGGCATAAATGATCGACACAAATTGCGCCTCGATACGCCGCTCCGCCAAAGACAGATTCACCGCCGAAAGCATTTCGGCCGACCCCGGCTCGATGGGCGCGTGCGAGCGAATGATCCCGCTCACCAGCGCGGCATAAATCGCCGCCGGAGCGCCTTTGCCGCTGACGTCGCCGATGACGATGCCGAGCCGTGACATGGAATAGGGAATGAAGTCGTAGAGGTCGCCGCCAATTGTTCGCGCGGGAACAAACTTCGCTGCAACGTCGAGATGTGCGAGTTTCGGCGGCGTCTGCGGCAGCAAGCGCATTTGCAACTCTCGAGCCAGCGACAAATCGCGCTCCAGTCGCCGCTCCTGGCGCTCGATCTCTTCATACAGGCGCGCATTCTCAACAGCAATCGCAATCTGTGCCGCCAAAGTGGTCATGGTCCGCTTGTGGTCTTCGGTGAAGAATCCTCGACGCGTGTGCTCCATATCAAGCACTCCGATGACTTTGCCTTTATAGACGAGCGGAACTGCCATCTCAGATCGCGTCTCGGGATTGGCCTCCACGTAGCGCGGGTCCTGGCTCACGTCGGGAACCAGCACTGCTTGCATGCTCTCAGCCGCCGCGCCAACCAGTCCACGGCCTAGCGGAATCTCGTGTTTCAAATGGAGCTTTTCGTCGAAGCGCAGCGAGAAGCGGTGCTGCAGTTTCTCGCCCGAGGCATCGAGCAGCAGGATGCTGAACATCTGGTAGTCGATCAATCGCCGCACCAGCTCCGCGATCCGGCCGAGCAGTTCATCGAGATTCAGGATGGACGTCAGCTCACGCGCAATCTCGTTCAGCAGGAGAAGGATCCGCGCCTGCTTCGTCGTCCGCGTGTAGAGTTGCGCATTCTCAATGCCCGCCGCCATGCGCGACGCAACCAGTGTCAGTACGCGCTTGTGCTCTTCGGTGAAGTATCCGGGCTCGCGCGCTTCAATGTCGATGACGCCGATGACGCGATTCTTAGTGATCAGCGGAACGGCAAGCTCCGAGCGCACGTTCGGAACTGCTTCGATGTAGCGAGGATCCTTGGTGACATCGTCAATCAGAACCGCTTGCCGCAACTGGGCCGCCTGTCCGGTGACGCCCTCGCCGACTTTGATCCGGCTACGTTCGGCGAACTCCGCCGGATAGCCTACTTGAAAGCGGAAGCGCATTTCCTGCGTCTTCTCGTTCAGAAGCAGAATTGCGAAGATTTCGTAGTCGATGACTTTGCGGACGACTTCGGCGACACGGCGAACGGTCGTGTCGAGGTCGAGAGACGTGGCCAACACGTCGGCGACGTCGAGCAGCAGCGACTCGACCGGCAAACGCTCAGGTTTGGATAGAACAGAATCCATCGTTGGTTATGATAGCAGCCGCGTACCCCGGCCCAAGCGGCGAGCCGCTCAACCCGCTCAAAAGGCTTGTTGGGAGCCGGATGTCGCCGGCTGCCGTTCCTGCGGCTAAGCCCTCGGCACGATGCAAATGTCGGCCAGGTTACGATACTTTTCGGCGTAATCGAGCCCGTAGCCGACCACAAATTCGTCAGGAATCTTGAAGCCGATGTAATCTCCCTCGAGCGGCAGCTTGCGCCGTGAGGGCTTGTCGAGCAGCGCCGCGACCCTCAGCGTTTTTGGTTGACGCGCCAGGAGCATCTTTTTCAGGTAAGTCATGGTCAGCCCCGTGTCGAGAATATCTTCGACCACGATGATGTTCTTGTCTTTCATCGTCTGGTCGACATCTTTGGTGAGCTTTACTTCGCCTGTCGAATCCCAGCCACTATTGAGTTCCTGGGTCGGAGTGGGGCGGTTGCCGTAACTGGAGACGGCAATGAAATCAAATGTCGCGTCGAGGTTGACCTCGCGCGCCAAATCGGACAGGAAAATGGCAGCGCCTTTGAGAACGCCGACGAAAATGATCGACTGTCCCGCGAAATCTTTCGTGATTTCCGCGCCCAGTTCGGCGACGCGCTTCTGAATCTCGCCCCGCGAAATCATCACCTTGAGTTCTGTCATGGCGTTTCATATTAAACTAGGTGGGCGTGTTCGCGGGAGTTATCCAAGTTCCCGTGATACGCAGACATAAGAAGGAAGACCACGATCATGAATCTGCAGGGCGTCAAACTCACCTGGCTTGGCCACGCTACGTTTCGCATCGAGACGCCTGGCGGCAAGACCGTCATCATCGATCCCTGGGTCATGGGCAATCCCATGTGCCCCGAGTCTGAGAAGCACGTGAAGAAAGTTGACATCCTTCTTTGCACGCACGGCCACGGCGATCATATTGGCGACGCCGTTGAAATCGGCAAGAAGCATAACCCGATCGCGGTCGGAATCCCGGAGTTGGCGCGATGGCTGGGCAAGAAGGGCGTCAAACAACTTGCCGAAATGAACAAAGGCGGAACCCAGACCGTTGGCGATATCAAAGTCACAATGGTGCATGCCGATCACTCCTGTGGCATTCAGGACGGCGACGAACTCGTTTATGGTGGCGAGGCTTGCGGCTACGTGGTCGAATTTTCAAACGGCCTGAAGATCTACCATGCCGGTGACACCAATGTATTCGGCGATATGGCGATCATCCGCGAGCTGTATGCGCCCGAGATCGTGATGATACCGATTGGCGATCACTACACGATGGGCCCGCGCGAGGCTGCCTACGCGTGCAAGCTATTGAAGCCGAAGTTTGTAATTCCGATGCACTTCGGAACTTTTCCTGTTCTCACGGGGACCGCGGCCGAACTGCGGAAGCTGGCTCCTGGCGTCGAAGTCGTAGAAATGAAGCCCGGCGTCACAATCAGCTGAAGTCAAAAGACCTCACACCGAAAGGGAAGCGTGTGACCCAAAGTAAGAAGAAAGATGATGCGCCGAGCTGGCGCCACTACAACTTTACGACCGCAGGACCGGTCGACGACTATCTCTACTCGATGTTGCCGAAGCGCAGCGAAGTGCTTGCCGAGATGGAAGACTATGCCACCCAGCACAGCATCCCGATCGTGGGCCCGGCGGTGGCATCTGTCCTGCAGCAACTGGCACTGATGATCAGTGCCCGCACGGTTTTCGAACTGGGCTCTGCCATTGGATATTCGACTATCTGGTGGGCGCAGGCTGTGGCCGACAAAGGACGCGTCATTTATACCGATGGTGACAAGAAGAATGCCGAGCGCGCCCGCGGCTATTTCACGCGCGCCGGTGTCGCGAATCGCATCACGCTCCACACTGGTGACGCGCTGGAAGTTCTCTCGGAGCAGAAGCAGGAGTTCGACATCATCTTCAACGACGTGGATAAAGAGGATTACCCGCGCGTTCTGCGCCTCGTCGCTCCACGTCTGCGCAAGGGCGGGCTGTTCATTACCGACAACGTGCTCTGGAGCGGCCACGTAGCCGAGAAAAATCCGACGGACGCGCGAACCAAGGCCATTCTCGAATTCAATCGCAAGCTCTACGACTCGAAGGATTTCTACACGACCATCCTGCCTATACGGGATGGCTTGGCAGTGGCGCTGAAAAAGTAAGTTCCGGTCACGGCAGCAATCCATACACATCGATTTCGGTGCGGGTTGCGACGTAGACCTTGCCATTGGCGATGGTCGGCGGAACGAACTTCACCGCATTGCCGGCCTGGTCGCGATTGCCCGACGCCTGCGTGCTGTTCCAGTATTCCGTCGCAAGGTTTGTCGCATTGTAAGCATGCAGCACTGCAGGCCCGGTGCAGGCGGCCGGCGGCGGGTCAGCGTAGCAGTAACTGCCGTTCTGCCCTGAGTTCGGGCTGGCGTAACCGTAGAGCCCGGCATCGATCGCCCAGGCAATTCCATTGGACGATCCCTGCGACGAAATCGACGGACTTGCCGTCGGATAATTAAACGAATTCGTCGATTGCGAAGACGCAGTCGTGGTAAATAATCCCGGGTTCGTGTCTCCGAAGGAGAACATCAGCAGCGGGCTTTGGTACCCGGCAAAATACAGGGCATTGTTCCAGAAGGCGGGTGTTCCCCAAAGGCCGCCGTAGTATCGAGTGGCTGCGAAGCTCTGCACGATTTGACCGTTGTCAGATGTGAACTGGCCCATATTGTCGCGATCAATCAGGTACACGACGCCTTCTTTTCCCAGTTGCGCCAGCAGATGCGTGGGCCCAGTCGTCTGATCGGGTAGCAGGATGGGCGCGCCTGCTCCCAGATCCTCATCCTGTTGTTGGAGCGTAGCCTGGTCTTCGGGAGTGAACCAGCCCGCCACGCTCAAGTTAACGCCGTTGGGTGTGCTGGTATTTCCGGAGAGCTGATGCAATCGCAGAATGCTGTCACCGTAGTCGTTATCGCCAGGGAGGGGAGACTGATCGAAATCCCCGTTGCCGGTGGACACGTAAAGGTCTCCCCCGCTGTCGACTGCCGGAGCGCCGCCGGCAGCCCAAATGCCGCCATCGGCTCCGCTTAATCCATTCGGTGTGGTATTGAAGACGGCAGTCTGCACCTGCACATCAGAAGCGCGATAAGCGATCACCCACCCGTGGTAGGGAGTGGCGTCCTCATGCGCGGAAAACGGCACGTAAACATTCCCGTTCGCCAGCGCCAAGCCGGACCGGTTGTGATGCAACTGCGAGTTGAAACTGACCATACCGCCGGACGCTCCGTCACCGGTTCCCGGTACCGACGCTGCAATCGTGATCGGCGCATTGAACTTCTCGCTTCCATTTGACAGGTCGAGCGCGTGCAGCCTGTGATAGAAAGTGCCGGCATAACCGGAGCACCCGGACGAACCCGCGCCTCCCATTTCTGACGCGCTGACCAGGTAAATCGTACTCGTCGCGGGATCAATCACAGGCGTTCCCGTCACGCCGACTTCAGGGTAGATATCGCCGTAGCAGTATCCCACCTCGTTCCAGACCACCGGGTTTTCGCCAGCCGTCCCGCCGTGAAGTTCGTCGAGCAGCTTCGCTTGCCAGTAGGTGACACATGGACTCGCGTCGGCGTCGAAAGCGTAGACGCTGTCGTGTGCCGTGGCGACGAACAGAACGTTGTGAACTCCACCGGCGATGTTTAAGCCCGGCACCCAAAGCGGCTGCGTGTAGACCGCGCCATCGACGGCGCACGAGAATACTTTTCCGAAACTTCCGGTGGTGAGGGTGGAGGAACTCAGCGCATATTCCTGCTTATTCGCTCCGTCGCGAGCCAGATCGTTGTGATACGTGAACACTCCGGCGAGGTCCGTAACCGCGATATGTGCCGTCGCCGAGGATGAAGTCGACGCAACGCTGGTCGCGGTGATCGTGTGACTTCCGGCAGCCGCCGGAGGCGTATACAGACCGCTGGCACTGATCGTGCCGATGGTGGCGTTCCCTCCAGCCGTTCCGTCGACGTCCCACGTGACGCTGGAGTCGCTCGCGCCAGTCACGGTCGCGGTGAATTGTTGCGTTTGGCTTGCGGCGACGACAGCTGCTTGTCTTGGAGAGACGCTGACCGTTACGCTCGGGGGCGGTGGAGGGGTACTGCCTCCGCCACCGCATCCGACTAGCGTTAACATTCCTGCTGTCGCGAACCACAAAACACCCCAGTGCGCACTGCGTGTCATGGTTGACTCCTTGCCAGAGGAACCCAGAACCGAGACAACTCTTCCGTGCTCAAACTGCCATCCTACTTTGCCTGTGGTTGAATCAACTCCGCGTCGATCGTGATGGTGATCTCGCTTCCGGCAATTCCGGGAGCACCATTCACTCCAAAATCTTGCCGGATAATTTTCGTCGTCGCCGATGCGCCAATGCGCTGGTTGCCCATTGGGTCTTTAATCGGGCCCGTAGGTCCATCCACGTCCAGTACCACTTCTTTGGTTACGCCGTGAATGGTCAGATCGCCGGTAATCAGCAGCTTTCCCGAACCCGCTGCCTTGATTTGTTTGGAATGGAAAGTGATCGTCGGGAATTTCTGAACATCGAGGAAGTTGGGGCTGCGCAAATCGTTGTCACGCATCTCCACGTGGGTATCGACGGATGCCGCTTCAATCGTGGCGTCGAGCGAGCCCTTCGAAGGATCGGCGGGATCGAAGTTCGCCGAGCCGCTTACCTTCGTAAACGCACCCCGGACGGTCGAAACTGCCAAGTGCCGCACGGAAAATTGCGCCGATGAGTGGCGCGGATCGATTTGCCAGGTTCCTGCCTGCGCCACGGCGGTAGCTGCCATCGCCAGAGCGATGAATACGTTTAAGAGAATGCGGGACATATATACACGGTCTCCTGTTTTTCGGGGTTCTTTGGACGTCACAGGGGTTTCATTATGCTAAATGGACTTGACCGGAATCGCCAACAAATCCTCGACGAGTCCGACTTCTTTTTGCAGGAAGGGTTCGGCGTGGGTCACGCCCCCGAGCATGCCGTAGAAGCGAGCCATCGCATCAACGCGCGTGCGGATCTCATCATGAGCAGGGAACAGGTCCTTGCCCGCTTCCTGATCGCTGAATTGTGACTTGTAAGCCAGGATGGACGCGAACTTTCCCTCGAATTGCTCGCCAATATCCACGACAAACGTTGGCCGAATGTCGTAGTAAAGCGTAGCGTAGATAATCTTGAATGGACGATGCGGCGGGAGGGAAGCGGTCACATCACTTCTACGAGTGTTTTGGCTGGCAGCTGACAGCTGAGAGCTCAGAGCTCTCTCTGGATCCAATTTTGCCAGCCCCGCCAGAAAACACGCTTCGTACCCCAACACCGAAGCCGTGTAGTGGTCCGGATGCCGCCCTTTCCAATATGGCAGAATGACCACGTGAGGCCGCGTCTCGCGAATGACGCTGGCAACCTTCAGGCGATTTTCCCACGTGTTCTCGACGCGACCGTCGGGAATGTCGAGCGCGCGCCGCCAAGTGACGCCGAGAATCTTCGCCGCATCGTCGGCCTCGCGCGAGCGATCTTCTGCGGTGCCGCGCGTCCCCATCTCGCCTTGGGTCAGGTCCAGAATCCCAGTGCGTTGCCCGCGCTGCGCGGCTTTCAGCAGCGTGCCGCCGCAAGTCTGCTCCACGTCGTCGCGATGCGCGGCGATGGCCAGGATGTCGAGCGCTGGATCACTGGGAAGGGAAGGCATGTCAGTCGAGATTGCCCTGTTCGAGCACAACATTCTCGCGCACGATCAGCCGGTGCGACGCCATTTCCTTCAGCGTGGGCAGCACTCGGCTCACATGCTCGTCGGTGTCGACGAAGATGATGATCACCGGCAGCTTGCCGCCTGCTTCAACCAGATGCGAAGACTCCACCTGATGTCGTCCGAGGAACCCTGCGACGCAGTGGATCGCCGTTGCCGCGTAGGCGTTTTCCTTGCGCAGGTAGCTGAGAATCTCCATGTGCAGCGGCCGGTGATGCCACTGGTCGGCTTCGTTCAGGTAGATCGTGACCTGTACAGCCATCGCGTTCGCCATTCTACAGCACCCGCGCCAGCGCCATGCCGGCGAGCGCTCCTGCCAGGCACAGAAGATTGTTGCTGAAGACGTTTACCAGCATCAGACCCCACTGCCCGCGCTCGAAGAACGACATCGATTCGAACGCGTAGCTGGAGAATGTCGTGAACGATCCGCAGAATCCGATCACTACCAGTAGTCGCCAGCGCGGATCGACGAGCACCCGCTCGGTCGTCCAGATGACGAAGAATCCGACGATGAAACTGCCGATAATGTTGATGGCCAGCGTGCCGTAAGGGAAGACGGGTCCAAATTCTCGGGCGGCGAAACGGCTCAGAAGATACCGCAGGTTGGCGCCGACGATTGCGGCTAGGGATATAGCGAGGAAGTCTTTCACAACGGGCTCTCCTACAAAACAGGTTTCAATTCTGTAGGAGTTATCAGCCGATGCAGCAGGCGGTTATGGCGAACTCCATCGCCCTAACTATTTTTACCACAGGGAACACTGGGGAGCACAGAGGTAGTTTGGTTACCGCTACACCAAAGTCTGAGGCCCGATGCGGGCCGCCCTATTTTTTTCTTTCCACCAGGAATCTTGCCAATTCCTTCAGCGGTTCCGCCTGCTCGCCGAAACTGTCCAACTCCGCGAACGCCTCATTCACCAGCGCGTCCGCCTTTTTCAGTGATGCATCAATCCCAAAAAGCGCGGGATACGTCGCCTTTTCCGATGCCGTATCTTTCCCCGCCGTCTTTCCCAGTTGCTCCGAGGTCTGCGTGACGTCGAGCACGTCATCGACAATCTGAAACGCCAGTCCAATCGCCAGTCCGAACGCCCTCAGCTTCTCGACTTGCTTGTCTTTCGCCTCGGCATACAGCCCGCCGCTGACCAGGCTTGCCGTGATCAGCGCCGCAGTCTTTGAGCGGTGAATATATTCGAGCATCTCTGCCGTCGGCTGAGTGTGCTCCGCTTCGAGGTCGACGACCTGTCCTCCGATCATTCCGTCGACCGTTCCCGTGCCATGCGCGATCTCGGCAATGATCCGCACTCGCGCTTCTGCCGGACACTTCAGCTTCGCCAGAACCTCGTACGCCTGCGTCTGCAGCGCGTCTCCGGCAAGAATTGCGATGGCTTCGCCGAACGCCTTGTGGCAAGTGGGTCGGCCGCGGCGCAGATCGTCATTGTCGAGCGCGGGAAGATCGTCGTGAATCAGCGAGTAAGTGTGCACCATCTCCAGCGCAGCTCCGAGTTCTTCAATGCCCGCGGGGAACGAGCCCGCCACCATGCGCCCCGCTTCCATGCAAAGCACGGGACGCAAGCGCTTGCCCCCGGCAAACACACTGTGTCGCATTGCCTTGTGGATCGAGACGGGATCCTGAGTTTCGAGCGGGATAAGGCGGTCGAGCGCGGCGTCGGTGAGCCGCTGCCCTTGTTCAAGAGTGTCCTTGAGCATGCGAGAGTGAGTATAACAAGGCGTGGTCGCGAGCTCTTTACGGCTTGAGCCTGGAAGCCGAACTCTGGTAGTGGGCGGTTTTGAAAAACAGCCCACTACCCGAACTCTATGTCGCTAGACACACTCCATTTCCCGGAGTATGATCCGCCATCCCGTTCGGCGGAGTGCAAGTCATGCCTTATCAGGCTACCCCAGGGGCTATCAGGGTCTGCGCCGGCATCGCGTCTTTTCTGGTCTTCGCGCTGCTCGTCTACTCAGGTGTATTTGACGAAATGATTCGTACCCTCGGCTCGGTAGGGTATGAATTCCTGCGCGCCCTGAACAGCGAATAACTCGGAGTCGTTCCATTTGAGGATTCGCCCGCGTTGCGCAGAATCCACAAATGAAAAAGGACGCCCGCAGGCGTCCTTCTCAGCGCAGAAATGATCTATGCGGCGGCGCCGCGGGAGAGTTCCGTGTTTCGCAGCACCGAGGTCAGGACGGTTGCCACATCATCAGATGCGCACACGTCGCTGGCACCAGCTTCCATTGCCGCCATCCACATTTCTTCATCAGGCACGCGATGCGTACAAATGATGGAGAGCGCGGGGAAATCCCGCCGCAGTGTTTGAACATCCGTCAAGCGCCAGTGCTCAATGTCGAGCACCACCGCGTCCGGACGGTTTGCCGCTACCTTCTTTCGCATTTCATCGTGCGATCGGGTGAGGTGTACTGAATGAAAGTGAGGGCGCAATCCCCCGGCAAGGGAGCGGGCCAGTTTGGGATCTCGCTCAAGTACGATCACGCTTTGGGCCATAATCCCCTCGATTTCAGCCGTCGTCAACGGCAGACTAGGCTGCGGAACCGGTTCACAGAAAAAACCATGACTCCACAGACTGCTTAACTAATGAGCTGCTACGAAGGATCGCACTCACCGGCGTGCGGGGGCCTTCTCACTCAGCGGCTCGAACGGTTCTGGCTGGAGCTTCCCGTTCTTTTTCAGCAGAATCTCGACCTTTCCTTCCGCCTGTTCCAGTTCTTTCCTGCAGGCAGAAGAAAGCTGCATGCCCTCTTCAAACAGTGTCAAAGACTTCTCTAAAGGGACCTCTCCCTTTTCCAGTTCCTGAACAATCTTCTCCAGTCGCTGGAGGCACTCTTCAAACTTGGCCAACGGGGTTTTCGCTCCGTACTCATTATAGATGCTACGATTTCCACGCGGTGTCCAGTCTTTTTTGTGGTGACCATCGAAAATTATGCACAGCCTCTTCCCGCAGCGGGAACTGCCTTGAATCGTTACGGCTCACCATCGTAGAGTGGCTGAACTCGTCCCGAACCGAAGGGACGTACTCCGATCCGGACGGAAGGAGCCTCGTCCATGAGCAGAGCACCGAGAAGAACGATTTTCCTCGAACGGGTTCTGCAAGACTTAAAGTTCAGCTTTAGGACGATGGGCTAGAATTCCCGGTTTTTCTGTGGCAGTTGTACTGGTGATCGCTCTTGAGATCGGGCCAAGCCGGCGACTTTCTCTCCATTATCCGCAATGGTTCGTGGCAGCGGCGCACTCGACGCACCCTGTTACTTTTAACAGCAGCCATGATGTTCGTGCTCGTCGCCTTGGTAGCGAGCTATCTGCCCGCGCGTCGGGCCGCTGGAATTGAACCGCTGGCCGCGCTTCGAATCGGATAGGAAGCGAACAACTGTCCTCATCGCGATTCCGACGTTGGTTGGGCCAACCGATCTCGCCACGCAAACATCGAAGCTTTTGGCGGCCTCTCACCGAAACAAAGTGGGGTGCAGGTTGGTTAAATCCGGAGAGCGTCGCAGGGGATTCGGGTTTCGGGTCTGCTATAATCCACCATTTCGCAATTAAATCTCCGTTTTTCATGTCGTTAGGAGCCTTCCGTTTGAAGAAAGCGGTCCTCGTTGCCAGCGCTCTGCTTGTGATCAGCGCGAGCCTTGTTTCCTGTAGCTACTCCAACAAGAGCTACGTGTACAAACCGCCCAGCGGCCTGCTGTATCGCGTGCTAGCTTCGCAGGGGGTCAATGCAGTCAATGATTTTGGCCGCCTGGTAATGATCAACGGGCAGTATGACGTCCTGCCCAGGGTTGCTCCGATCAGCGCCGGTACCTCTCCCGGCCTGATGGCGATTTCTCCCAGCCGCAACCTCCTGATGTCCTTCGATGCGGCTGCGAATGCAGTGTATGGCGTCGACACAGTCCATGAGAATGTTCTAGCGCAACACGTCGCTCTGCAGGGGCCCACCTTCAGCATGGCCGTTCCGACGTCGCAGGAGATCGGCTATGCCGCTGTGCCATCGGCTAGCGTCAACGGCTTCGAATTTCTGGGCGCAGTCGATGAGGTGAATCTTGCCGCTCCCGGAGCGCTTACGACCACTATCGCCGTTACGAACGCGCAGACAGTGATCGCGAATTCAACCGGCAGTCAACTTCTGGTCTTTAGCAATGGCTCCGATTCTGTCACGGTACTGACTCCAAGCAACGCAGCGCCTCCCGTCGATACCAGTTGTCTCACCAATCCTCCGAATTCCGTGTGCACGATTGTCCCGGGCTTCGACCGCCCTGTATACGCCGTGGTCAACGGCAGCACCGCTTACATTCTGAACTGCGGAGCCGAGTGCGGCGGAGTTCAGGCCAGTGTGCAGACTCTAGACCTGAATAGCCTTGCGGTGGGAACGCCGGTCCCGGTGAATGGAGCCACAGTCGGCCTGATCCATGGCTCTCAGCTTTACGTGGCGGGAAACGGAACGCCGACAGGGCCGCTGTGCACCTCAATTACGAATGCGGCCACGACCGCTGCCACTTACTGCGGAACGCTCGACATCGTCGATCTCACCACGATGACCGATCCCTACTTCAACAATCCGGCGACTGAAATCGCGATCCCCAACGGATTTCATTACCGCATCGACATCAGTGAGAACGGTCAGCTGTTCGTCGGATCGCACACCTGCACGAATGTCGGCGACGCCAATAATCCGACCGGAGAAGTTCGCGGCTGCCTCGCGATTTACAACACCACAAACGGTTCGGTGGTATTTCCTCCGGACAATGGCGATGTCACCGGCCTGCAAAGCTTCAGCCAGCGCGACGTCGAATATGTCGCGGAAGGCGGCAACCTCCGCGTCTACGACACTACGAAAAACATCCTGCTGATCAACGAGTTTGTACCCAACGGAACCATCGACATCCCAGGCTACGTTGGCGACGTGAAGGCGATCGACTTCTTCTAGAGCAGTGCGTCAGAGAGATCGACGCTTCTGATTCGGATGACTTACTCCGTGTCCCACTGTGTCCCCTGTGGTAAAGCTTTTGACTTCTTGCCATGGACACCGTCTCTACCGAGGACACACCAGACTCTCGCTACCGCTTCAGCAAGTTCGCCGCCGACCAGTTCTTGACGAATTCCCCAAGCCGGTCCAGCGCTTCGGGAAATCGATCGCTCGTCGCTGCGAATCCAAGTCGAAAATGCGATGGCGCATCCCAGCAATCTCCGGGAGCGAGCAGGATGCCCTGTTCCGCGGCCGCCTGGCAAAAGCTGCGGCTGTTCTCTCCAGTGACCAGCCATGGAAACGCCGTCATCCCGCCGCGAGGAGGAATCCAGCCAATCGTCTCGCGATGGTCAGCTATGAATGCGGAAAGCCGCCGAAGGTTCCGACTGGCGGTCTCCTGCGTTTTCCCGAGAACGATCTTGCGCTCGCGCATCGCAATCTCCGCCAGCTTTTCTCCCGCGGTATTGTTCGAAATAGAGAAAGTGGTGCGCGCATTCCAGTAGCGCGCGCGGCGTTCGACGTCGTGCTCGATCATCCAACCGGTCCGCACTCCGGCTAGAGGGAAGGCCTTCGAAAAATCGTGAATGACGGTCGCATGCGGCAGACGGGACGCCGATCGCGTTGCCTCTCCGTGATAGATCGGATGGTAGACCTCATCGCTGACCAGTTGAATTCCGCGAGACGTTGTGAACTCGTGCAAGTTGTCGAGTTCCGAATCGCTAATCGTTGCGCCCGTAGGATTGTGCGGACTATTCACTAGAATGAGCTTGGTATTTCGATCAGCCAGTCTCTTGATTTCCTCGAGATCGATGCGGAAGTTGTTTTCCTTACGAACAGCGTAGCGGCGAATCTCGATCCCCAGCGATTCGGGCAGCGCAGAAAACGGCGGGTAGCCTGGTTGAGGAAGCACAACATTGGCCTCAGGTTCCGCGGCCAGCCAGAAGAGAATCAGCAACGCCTCAGAGGCTCCGGTCACGACCTGGACGGTGTCGACATCAACCTCGTGCATCTCGGCGATGGCCGCACGTAAACCCTCGGCGCCCTCCGGGCGACCATAAGCCAGCTTGTGATTCAGAAAGTCCTGCCGCTCCTCCTCACGGGCGAGGCAGAGGATCTCATTCAGCGTCCAGCGCGGTCCTTCGCTGGAGGCCAGATTGAATTCGATCTCGTGCTCGTAGGCGGCCAGCCACATGTCGAGCAGGAAAGGCTTCAGTTGCATCGCGCACCTCGGAGCATTAGATCAGCCGACCGCGGGTTCGGAGTCACAAAGTTTCATGCGATCCGACTACTTGGAGGGCTCCAGCGTCAGCCGATGTGTCTTCGCCGCGTCCACGGCCTTGGCGGTAAACGGAAGTGTGAACGTTGTTCCCCCGTACCACGCCTTCCACTGGTCCATGTAGTACGGGCTCAGGAAATTTCCACCTTGGCCGGTGACGATGTTCAGCGTCGACTCGTCCAGGTTCGCCAGATTCGCGGTGAATCGCTCTGATGGCCCGTGGTGCCGGGTTACCGCCTTGACGGTATATCCACTGCCCGATTGCTCGTTCACTCCGGGCTCGGCCCAACGTTTGATCAGGGGAATCTTTCCCAGTACTGGGTGCTCGATTTCGACCGCATTGAACGCGCCCCAGCGCCACGCCCCCAACTCCTTTGGCGCCTCCGGATCATTCACCGCCGCTTCCACCGCCGCAGTCAGCAATTCGTCGTAGTTCGGATATTTTTCCGGCAGCCAGCGCTTGGGCCGGTGCAGCAGAATGTTCTCGAGCCAAACCGAACGCATCTCCCACGAATAAGTCTGCCAACTCAAAGTCCCGTTCTCTGTCGCGGAACCGCGGGGTGTGGCTCCGAGCTTCGCTTCGAGCACCAGCCTCCGCAACTCCCGCATCGAATTCTCGGCAATCGTCGGAGCAGCCGACGAAGCCATCATCCTTCCATCCCAACTCCGCATGAGATCCACTGCCTCCTTCGCTCGCGCGGAAGGTTTGGAGGCGTGATCGACTGCATATACAAATCGCTCCGCCGCAAACAAGTCAGGCTCAGAATGAATGTCGGTCTCGAGCGCCAGCATGTCAGCCGGAGAAAATTGCCGCCCTGATTCCAGCACGTGATAAATCCGCTCCGTGCGCCACGGCGCCTCCCATTCCATGCTGATCGAATTCGGATAGCCGTCCGGCGTGATTCTCCCATTTGCGGTCGCGATGACTCCCGACGGCGGGTTGTAGACGCTCGGGAGCTTTTCAAACGGAATATAGGAAACCCATTCGTGCGCGTTGTCGGCTCCGCTCACCGGAAGACTGCCGTCGCCCGCCGCGCGGATGGGAACCTTTCCTGTCGTCTGATATCCAATATTTCCATCCACGTCGGCGTATACCACGTTCTGCCCGGGTGCGTCGAGCTGAGAAAATGCCTTGCGGAACTCCTGCCAGTTCTGCGCCGTATTCACGTCGAAGAAGGGAATGCGGAGCCCGTCGTACAGCGTCCAACGCAGCGCTAGTGGCCGGGTTTCGCCGGGCACCAGTTCCGTAATAATCGGCCCATGCCGTGTGATTTTTACATCCACCGTCACGTCCGGCTTACCCTTGACGTGAATGACCTCCGCGCGATGCTCCGGTTGCACCCATCCGTCCGGAGTCTGATACGCACCCTGCGGGTTGAAGTTCTCGATGTAAACATCGGTCACCGTCGGCCCGACATTCGTGAATCCCCACGCGATCCGCTGATTGTGGCCGACAATCACGTACGGCATTCCCGGCAGCGTCACACCTGCAACATCCAGCAAGCCGCAATGCAGATGCGCTTCGTACCACAGGTTCGGCATCTGGTGGCCGAGGTGCATGTCATTCGAGAGCAGCGGTTTTCCCGTGACGGTGTGCGCTCCGGAAACCACCCAGTCGTTTGATCCGTTTACCGGCAGGCTCTCCGCCGGAAGCTGCGTGACCGAGTTGTCCGGAGCATCATCGTCTTCATCATCGTCGTCGTTCGAGTCGCCTTTGTTGTTGTCTGGCTCGTTCAGATCCTCACGCATCACGGTTGGCGGACGGTCGTGCCACGAACGGTTTACATACAGGTCGTTCGTCAGTTCTGGTCCGAGCTTCGCCAGAATTTTCTCGCGGTCGAGCGCGTCGAAGAAGTAGTGATAGTTCAGGTCCTTCACCATCGAATTCGCAATCACGACCGAATCTTCCGCCAGCCACGGCTTCGGGCTGTAATGCAGGATGCGAAACTCAACCGGGAGCGCATTTGCGTGTTTCGCGATGTATGCATTCACTCCGCGCGCGTAGGCTTCGTAGTAACTGCGATCGCGCGGGCTGGCCATCGTTAGTGATTTCTTCGCGGCCGCTCTCAAACCTAAAATTCGCTGTTCGCGGTCCAGCTTCAGCGGAAGGTCGCCCAGGATTTCCGACAGTTCACCACTGCCGAAGCGGCGCATCATGTCCATCTGCCACATGCGGTCCTGCGCCGTGACGAAGCCCTGCGCGAAGAAAAGGTCTTCCAGGCTCGCCGCGTCGATCGTGGGCACGCCATGCGCGTCGCGCGTTACCGTGACTGGTGACGACGGTCCGTTGATCTGCAGTCGCCCATCGAGTTGGGGCAGGGCAGAGTGCGCTACATACCAGGCGTAGCCGACTCCCACCGCTGCAATCGCAACCATGGCGAGCAGCAACCACAGCAGAAAGCGAAGCGCCGGAGAACGGCGCGAAGTGGGCGTCCTGATTTCTGCCATAGTGCTCATGGGAAACTCTGATTGTATTCCAGTCGAACAGGCCCGCGCGCCATGATGTTGAAAATGAATTTCATTTTCAAGATGCCAGGGTGGTATTCTGACTCTTCCATCACGCCATGCTCCAGAAACGCATCGATGATCAGCCTACCCTCTCGCGCCAGATGGTGCGCGAGGCCCAAGACATTCTTCACCGGCACTTGAAGCAGGTCGGTCTCAAGCAGACCGGCCAGCGCGACACCATCCTGCGCACTTTTCTCGAAACTCGCGACCATCTCTCCACGGACGAACTTCACCGCCTGGTCCAGAAAAAAGACGCCCGCATCGGTTACACCACTGTCTACCGCACGCTGAAACTTCTTGCCGAGTGTGGCTTGGCCAGTGAAGTCGCCTTCCACGACGGCATCGCCCGCTACGAACATCAGTACAACCGTCGCAGCCACCATCATATGGTCTGCACCGAGTGCGGCAGTTCAGTGGAATTTTTTTCGCAGGAAGTCGGAGAACTTGAGCAGGAGATTGGCCGCAAGTATCACTACCTCACGACCCGGCACACGTTTCAGATTTACGGAGTCTGCGAAGACTGCCGCAAGAAGAGTCATTCGGCTCGCCCAGCTTGAAATCGGCTACTCACGTCAGTTCACGATCGGTTATTTCAGCGGGGCGCGCTCGGTGTCCAGTTTTCCGGATGGTTGACCTCGTTTGCGGGAAGGTCGGCGCCTTTTTTCAGACAATCCTGAGGTGAGCCGCTCCAGTCGATCTTGATCACATCCGACTCATTGGAGCAGAACGCCGGCAATCTGGCTTTACCGGGAGTGGGATATGCCACAACTTGATATTTCGTCACGGGTCCATTGGCCTTTGCGCTGGCGCATCCTTGAAGCGTGACGAGATATCCGTTCTTCCTTACCTGATCCAGATCGCCGCTGATTCCCCAGATGTGGGAGAGTTCTTCGACGGAGCATGTGTATCCGACCGCAGGATGCGCCTGCGCGAACGCGATCTCCGCGGTGTTGAAGCTGCGCAGAGCCGACACGGCTGACGGCCGCTTCGTAGTGACTTGACCCGTGTATACGGTCTTTCCGGTTTTTATCGTTCCCCTGGCCTTCTCCAACTTTGCCGCCGAGATGATTGCGAAGGTGATGAGGCCAATCGTTGCGATCACCCCGAGGTAGCCCAGCACTAAGCCCGCGCTCGCCAGGCCTCTTCCTTTCAGCCTGCCTGGGCTCTTGCGGATCTCAGATAGCGAGAGATGGCCGAAGATGATCGCAACCAAGGCAAAGGGCAGGAACAGCGAAAAGAAACTGGAGATCAGGCTGACGATCGCCTTACCACTCGTCTCCGGAGGAAGACCGAATGCGACCGCCGGATCGGGCGCCGTTGTAGCCGATGATGACGAGTCTGTTCCGCAGTTTCCGCAGAAGCGCTCGCCTTCCGCCATGCTGGTGCCGCAACCCAGACAGAACGAACTCATCCAGATCTCCTTCTGGCGAGCGAGTCAACCGGAGAAGCTGTTATGAAGGCTGACATCGTTGCCACAACCCGCGCCGAATGTGCGCGTCACTCTCGCCAGGCCGCAGACGATGCTCTCCGCCGAAATTCGCACGAAACAGTACACGTGGTCCAACGCCGCGTCAATGCTAGATTGGCTGCGTTCACGGTTGTGCTGCTGCCCGCACGGTGATAGTGATAGGGTGCACAAAGATATGGATCCAGTCGTTCCCATGCCGATCTCGTGTCCGGAGTGCACGGCTCAAATGCCGGCGACGGCGGGTTTCTGCCCGGGTTGCGGACGTTCGATGGTGATCACGACGACGACTGCGGAGATTCGCGCTCAGGGAAAAGTAGGAGTCTTTCCCGAGAACGTCGCGGGAGCGCTCGCCTATTTCACTTTTATTCCTGCCGTTGTCTTTCTTGTTCGTGATCCCTATCGAAAGAACGCCTTCGTACGATTCCATTCGGTCCAGTGTTTGCTCCTGTGGGTCGCGGCACTTGCCGCTGCGTCGGCCCTTAAGCTCGCGGCGATTCTGCTCTTTCTGATTCCGGTGGCGGGCCCTCTTGCTGCACTACTGCTCTCGGTAGTCGTTGGATTGGCCTGCGTCGTGACCTGGTTGGTCCTCGTCGTGAAAGCCGTGCAGGGCGAGGCGTTCAAGCTTCCCGTGCTGGGCGACTTTGCCGAGCAGCACTCCGGCTCGTCCTAGACATAGACTTTGAACTTCCAAGTTGTAGATTGCATTGAACAGCAATCTTTGGTACGTTGCCGCGACGCCGCCCGAGCCCGGAATTATGCTGCTTACCGAGTCGGAGGTCTTTGGCGACCAAGGAGGACTTCCCCTATGGCATTTTGCAGTAGTTGCGGAGCACAGATTGCAGACGGTACGACGACTTGTGCAGCCTGCGCCAGCCGGATTCCAGCGGCGCCTGCGGTCGCGGTGGCGAACACCGGCGGCATGGCCGATAACGTGGCGGGAATGCTGGCCTACATCACCATCATCCCCTCCATTATTTTTCTGGTCATCGAGCCCTACAACAAGAATCGTTTCGTGCGATTCCATTCGTGGCAGAACATTTTCCTGCATGCTGCCGCACTGGTGTTCTGGATCGGTCTTCTCATCGTCTCGTTCGTGCTGGCGTTCATCCCGATTCTGGGCCACCTCATTGCCTTCCTCCTGTGGGCCGCACTGATGGTGGGCTTTTTTGTCGCCTGGATCATTGCGTTGTTGAAGGCGAATGGCAATCAGATGTACAAGCTGCCGTTTGTCGGCGATCTGGCTGAAAAACAAGCAAACGCGATGTAGGAAGTAAGACCCTCAACCACGAAGGGCACGAAGGTTCACGAAGGAAGGCGACACTTCTTCGTGGACCTTCGTGGTTATAGTTTTCTGTTTTCTTCCAGCCCGTGCTTGACTTTCTTCCTGTAAGCTGTCAATCCTATTAGCTTTTACCTGCACCGGAATTCCGCGCTTACGGCGCCGAGTTTACCGGTCGGGAATTTTTAGGACGATTGGGGAATTCATTGCGAGTCCGGGTTTTCTATCACGACAAGTGTTTTGACGGTGCTTCTTCCGCGGCGCTGTTTTCGCGCTTCTACCGCGAGCGCATTCGCGAGGACGCCGAATTCGTGTTCACCGGCCTCGTTCACCGCGCGGGCGCGCTGTTTGACGAAAAGCAGTTCGACGGCGACGAGAACGCCATCGTCGACTTCAAGTACTCCAGTTCGCCCAAGATCACATGGTGGTTCGATCATCACGAGAGCGCGTTCCTGTCGCCCGCGGACGCGGAGCACTTCGAACAGAACGAGAGCAACCGCAAGTTCTACGATCCCAATTTCAAGTCCTGCACCAGTTTCATTGCCATGATCGCGCAGCAGCACTTCGGCTTCGATCCCGCGCCGGTGGCTGATCTTGTGCATTGGACCGACATCATCGACGGCGCTCTTTATCCCGACGCGAAGACCGCGGTCGAGATGGAAGCCCCTGCGATGAAGCTGACCATGGTGATTGAATCAGCGCCTGACCATGGGTTCGTGCCGAACCTGATTCCTCTGCTCGCAACGAAGTCACTCGCCGAGATTCTGGAAGAGCCGTTCGTTGCACCCTTGTTGCCGCCGCTGCTCAAGCGCCACGAGTTATCGATCGGGATACTCAAAGAGCGCGCCGAATGCAAAGACGGCACAATCTTCTTCGACGTTACCGACCAGGACCTTGAGGGCTACAACAAGTTCGTTCCGTACTACCTGCATCCGGAATCGGTGTACAGCGTGGGACTCAGCAAGAGCAGTTTTCGGGTGAAGGTTTCTGTGGGATCGAATCCGTGGGCGCCGCAAGAACCGGAAGTGAACCTGGCCAAGATTTGCGAACGTTACGGCGGAGGCGGTCACGCACGGGTCGGCGCGATTTCGTTCAACGTGAACCAGCACGCCGCGGCGATCAAGGCGTCGCAGGAAATTGTCGCGGAGTTGCGTGCCGCGATTCGCAAAAAGAGCTAATGGGGCCGACAGCGGTTGACGTAAAGAACCGAGCGGATTTTAGACTGCGAGTCGCTAGTGGGCGACAGCGCCGTTCACCAAGCACGCCGCTGCGTTTCCATTGTCGGCTGACCCGATCACTCCTGACGACTGATCTGCGCAAAACGCCTTCCGCCCGAAGCTGTTTGCATTCGGAGCAGCGGTCAGACGAAAGCTTGTAACAGGCGCTGCTCCGCACCCCGAAAGAGTGAACACGAAGCCGTATTTCTTCCCGCTCGCCAAACCGCTGTTGATCAGCATTGCCTGATGCTCGTTCGGTTCACCACCGCCAAAGCCGTCGAGACTTGAAAGAGAGCAGGTATAACCAACCGTTGGATAGCGACGCGCATACGTAGCCTCTGCCGCGAGAATCATGCGCATGTTTGCCAACACGATGTCATCGCTTCCTGCCGTGGTCTGCATGGAGATTTCGGGGCGCGGAACGAAGGAGCCATTCACTCCGGTCGCGGTCGCGGTTGCGTGCGGCGTCATTTTCTCAGTCACGGCTTTTAGAAAGTCGGGATCCGCCAACGGTAGATGAACAGTGATCGAGATTTCGTTCAGCTTCCACACCTGCGCTTCCTGCTTCATCGAGAACGTGATCTGCGGCATGAAGGGACTGGATTTCGGCTCACCATTCTTGTAGGTGTGGAACGTCAATGTGATGTCGTCTTGATCGCCGTTGAGTGAGTCGCTTTCCACGATGACGTCGGCCTTGTCCCCAGTCTTCGGATCATTTGCCGTGAGCAATACCGATCCAGTTTCGTAGGTTTCAAAAGCGTGCCCTTGGGTCTGAAGCTGGGTCATGAACAGCGAATATTGCTGGAGACTGTTCAGAGCGCCTGCTTTCTCCAGCGCCGCGTTTGTGACGGTGGGCAGATGCTTCACAAACGTTCCCGGCGTCTTGCTGAAAAACATTTCAAGCAAGGCTTGCCGCGCGGTTTGCGGAGTAGGCTGAGGAGCGGCCGCGGATCGAGCCCACGAGAGGGTAAGGCACATCACGACAATGGCCAGAGGAATGGTAGCTCTTCGCATAGGTGCATCTCCAGCAAGGATCGTGACATCCTTCGCGCGCCGTCTCTAGTTACCGAGGTAAGGCGTCAGGAAAGGCAACAGGAGCGGGCGGTCGCGGATGGCAAGGGCGCGCGTCCGTGATAATCTGCCATCGGTCCTCGCAAGGGTTCATGCACCATCTTCGCGCCACGTCTACTTCCCATCGCCGCCGGCGGCAAGTGCTTCGGGCCGTCGCGTCATTCGAATTTTTCAAAGGCATTTTTGTCGTGGTCATGGGAATCTGCGCGCTTGCGCTGGTTCACAAAGATGTCTGGTTGTACGCGGAAAGTCTGCTGGCGCTGCTTCACATCAGCACAGATCACCGCTGGGCGCAGATCTTTCTCGACTTCGCCGACAGCGTGACCGACGCGCGACTGTGGGCTGCGGCTCGCATTGCTTTCGCGTATGCGGCGCTGCGTTTTACGGAAGCTTACGGGTTGTGGAAGGGGCGAACCTGGGCGGAATGGGTCGCGCTGGTTTCCGGCACTCTGTTGCTTCCATTCGAAGTGCGCGAATTGATGCGCGGAATCACTCTTGTGCGCTGCGCGTTCTTCGTGGGAAACGTGGCAGTCGTGCTTTACATGGCTTATGTGATCCGAACCAACCGGCGCGAGCGCGAGAGGGAAGAACTCGCGAGGGCAAACGATAAGCTTCCTGTGGAAAACCTCCCGAAAAAATAGTTGAGAAAAGGCGCAGCGGAAAGCGCATTTGAGCGTTCCCGTTTTGGGAATAGTGGGTGAGAATTGGGGTATCCCCCCCTCCCCCACCCCTCGGAAAGCCTTGACTGGCGCGGGGTCTGCAAAAATGGTCTGCAAAATCTTGAGCCGGTAGGAGTTAGAGGTCAAAATCTTGAGCTGAAAGCACTTACGGGCTTTTTGGAGGATGGGTTGTGTACCGCCTCCGCCTTGACGATGATCTGCTCTTTGAATTTCAGGGTCAAGGTTACATGTCACACGGTGGGGTGTGGAAAATAGCGAGCTTTTCTAACGCACCTACGGGGATGGGTCGTCTTTTGATGGGCTTTTCCCACGGCTTTTGTGCCGTGGGCTGCATTCTTTCGCCGCTTCGCGGCTTGCGGTTTGTCGTTGTCTCCGAGCGCTTACCCTAGTTCGCGTGGAAGCGAGATAGGTCGGCGTTGGTGAAAGAGTGCGGGGACGTGGGTTTGTGAGTCTTCCAGTAGGAGGCGACGTCGCCCAGGGGAGCCCCGTAGTCTTGCGCGCGGAGGGATTGTGCGGCGGTGCCGGTGACTCCGACGTCGACGATGCTGACGGGAAGGGGCCGGGAAGGCTGCGACGAACTGAGCTGAATTTCGTTGACGGGGGCCGAAGTTTCGCTGGGCTGAGTGTTTGCCGTGGCGGGCAATTCTGAAAGAGACAGAGTCGGAGTGGTGATCTGAGGATCTAGGATTTCAGTTGCGCTGTGCTCTCCCCAGAGGACATCGCCGAGAAAAAGATCGTGCGACGGCGGAGCGATTCGCGGCGCCGGTTCGGGAGTTATTGACAGCGGCGTGCTGGAGGCACCGGGAACCGGAGGCAACGCTTCACCGAGGGATAGGGATGGAGTCGTAATGGGGTGGAGGAACATCGTCGAACCCGAAGTAACGGAACTCGCGAGGTATTGCGGGCCGGTGGAGAAACTGGTGTCTTGCGCGGCAGAGATTCCGATTGCGGCGAAGACGACGAGGAAGAATGTAGCTGGACGCATGGGGGCCTCCCGAAGGTTTATGGATTGATTATGAAGCGTCGGCGGAGGGGATTGCCAGAGTCGTTGGACTCCAATTCTGGCCTTGGGCGCGGAGTTTGGGGCGGTAGGGCATCGTGGTCGTACGTGGCGACCCGATGAGGCTAGGGCGCCGGGCCGACCCTTCGAGTTCGCGCTGTCGAGAATCCCCACTTCTCGCGCAAAGAACTCGCGAGAAATGGGGCACCAACGGTTTTCATTTTCTTCGGCGGACGTCGGGCCCATGCACCGTCGTGGTAGGCTGAAGCCCACTTATCTCGATTGGGGAGTTTATGCACGACGGGAATCCTTCGCATATTGACCTGCAGGCGATCGCGAAACAAGTCATGCAGGAGCACGGCTTCGAGCCCGAGTTTCCTCCGCAGGCTTCGCAGCAACTGGCCGGACTCGAAGCCCATCCGCCGCAAGTCGCGGCGGGAGGCAACGTGCGCGACTTGCGGGACCAGTTGTGGTCATCGATCGATAACGATACCTCGCGCGATCTTGATCAGATCGAATTGGCCGATCACGGGTCGAACGGCGACGTGAGAGTCATGATCGGAGTCGCGGACGTCGATTCCTTTGTTTCGAAGCAGACGCCCATCGATCAACACGCCGCGCTGGAGACCACGACGGTCTATACCGGAGTCCGGAATTTCCCGATGCTGCCGGAGGAGCTTTCGACGGGCGTGACCTCTTTGCTGGAGAACCAAGACAGGCTCTGCATCGTGGTCGAGTTCGTGGTCGACGCCTCTGGTCAGGTGACTTCGCAGGATATTTACCGCGCCGTCGTCCGGAACAAGGCGCAACTGCAATACAACTCCGTCGGCGAGTGGCTGGAAGGGAAGTCGGCGGCGCCTGCGAAGGTTGCGTCATCGAGTGAGTTGCAAGCGCAGCTAAAACTACAGGATGAAGTCGCGCAGAGGTTGAAGCAGCACCGCTTTCAGAACGGTGCGCTGACGCTGGATACTGATGAAGCCCATCCTGTCGTGCTCAACGAAAAGGTCGTGGACATTGTCCAACAGCAGAGGAATCGCGCCACGGACCTGATTGAAGATTTCATGATTGCGGCGAACGGCATTGTGGCGCGCAGGCTGGAGAGCGTGTCGTCGCTGCGCCGGATTGTGCGCACGCCGAAGCGCTGGGATCGCATCGTGCAACTGGCCGCGAGCAAGGGCGAGAAACTTCCGGCGCAGCCCGACTCGAAGGCGCTGAACGATATGCTGCTGAGGCGCAAGGCCGCCGATCCAGACCACTTCGCCGACGTTTCGCTGGCGGTGATTAAGCTCATCGGTCCCGGAGAATATGTTCTGGAGCGCGCGGGAGAAGTAGCGCCGGGTCACTTCGGACTCGCGGTTCAGGACTATACGCACTCGACCGCGCCCAACCGGCGTTTCGCTGATATGGTCACGCAGCGGCTGATCAAGGCGATGATCGCAGGGCAGCAGAATCCATACTCCGACGATGAGCTCACCGCGATTGCCGCCAACTGCACGCAGAAAGAAGACGCGGCGCGGAAGGTGGAGCGCGAAATGTCGAAGCGGCTGGCGGCGATTGCCATGCAATCCAGGATTGGAGAAGTGTTCGACGCAATCGTGACAGGCGTAACCGACAGCGGGACGTTTGTGCGAGTTCTGCAGCCGCACATCGAGGGACTGCTGGCGCAAGGCGAGCAGGGACTCGACGTCGGCGATAAACTGCGCGCCAAGTTGATCCGCACCGACGTGCAGAGGGGATACATCGACTTCGCCCGCGCGTAGGCCGATCCGTAGGGCACACTACCAGCACTCAAGCAGCCGGACTCACTGCGGGTCACCAGCGGAGCCAATAGCCGCGCTCGCGGCCGCGGGATAAGCTTGCAACAGTGAGTGGTGTGCGGACAATCCTGAGCCGTAGTTCGTCCAGATGGCGCAATCTTGTTTGCGTTCCCATGATCATAGTGCTGCCTATATCGTTGTGGGCGCAGGATACCGGAGCGGCGATGCTGCGCAGCAGCGGAGGCGTGCTGGTCAATAAAAATGCGGCGCCGGCGTCGATCGCGTTGTTACCCGACGACCTCATCGAAACACAGAAAGACACTGCCGCCCGCCTTGAAGTTGCAGGTTCGACGGCGGACATGCGTCCCGAGACGATCTTGCAGTTCGAAGGGGACGAACTGGTTCTCGAACACGGATCTGTTTCGGTGAACACCGGGCGCGCGATGCGAGTGCGAGTGGGTTGCATCACGGTCACTCCGGTGCACGCCGAGTGGACGCACTACGACGTGACCGACACAAACGGCAAAGTCACGGTATGGGCGCAAAAGAACGATGTGTACATCGATTCGGCGTCGAAGAATCCTCAGAACGCGAAGCAGTCCGCGCAGTCGACTCACTCCGACCGCAGCATTGTGAAGGAAAGCGAGCAGAAGTCGCGCGAGGAGAAATGCGGAGCCCCGCCTATCAAGGAGTCGAGCCGGTATGCGGCGCGAGGCGCGTTTATGAATTCTCCATGGGCGATTGGGGGAGCAACGATCGCGGTGGGGGTGCTGACGTGCTGGGCTCTGTGTCGCGGCGATGACCCGATCAGTCCTTCGAGTCCGAGGTAGCTTCCAGCCGGGGTTATGCCCGCGCGGGACAGCCGAGCGACTGTCCCGACACGAGCGGTAGGCGAGCTAGGCGGTCTTCTGCATTTGCATTTTCTCCATGGCTTCGTTCATGCCACGTTTCATTTCATCCACTGACAGGTCTTTGGTGTGGGTAGCGATCGACCATTTGTGACCGAAGGGATCTTTGAGTTTGCCATAACGGTCGCCCCAGAACTGATCCATCACGGGCATTTCGACCTGTGCCCCAGCTTTTACAGCGCGATCGAAGGCGGCATCGACGCCGTCGAGGTAGATGTGAAGTCCCATGCCGGCGCCGCCGGTGGTCTCCGGTGAAAGGGCGCCATATTCGGGCATTTCCTCGGCGAGCATCACGATGGAGTCACCGATCATCAATTCTGCGTGCATGACTTTGCCGTCGGGACCTTTCATAACGCCTCGTTCGGTGGCGCCGAAAGCCTGCTTGTAGAACTCGATCGCTCCTGGTGCGTTGCGAACCGTGAGGTACGGGGTGAGTGTGTGATAACCATCGGGAACGGGTTTTACGGACATGGGACCTCCTGTTGCAGTGATATTTTGCGAGGGGAAGTCTACACCAATTGGGAGTGGAGATCGTCAAGGGGAGATGAAAGTTGGAGGATTATTTGGGGGCCGGCTTCCTGTCGCATTGGAGATCCCTCGCCCCGCTGGAGAAAACGCGGGGCTTCGGGATGACGCCGAGACATTGAGTGAAGGTTATATTGCGACGTTCGATGTGCTGAATAGTGTCGGGGGCGGGACGCCGGCGCTACGGTTTGAGGCGCTGACATTTGAGGCGCTACATTTGGCGATGCGCTACGACATTGCGGGTTAGAAAAATCTTGTTACGCCTTCTTCGAGGACTACGACTTGGTCTTTTATGCCTGCGGCTTTTGCTTCCTCGTCGAGCAACTGGAGTGGTTCGTCGACTGGTTCGTGGGAAAGGCGGAAGGTGCCGTAGTGCATGGGCACCATCCAGCGGGCCTGGAGGTCGAGGAAGGCGCGAGTGGCGTCGGCAGGATTCGCGTGAACGTTGCGGAACTGGGGGGGATTGTAGGCGCCGATGGGAAGCAAAGCGAGTTCGGGCGCAAGGCGGTGACCGATTTCCTTGAATCCCGCGAAATAAGCGGTGTCGCCGGCGTGATAGACGGAGTGCTTACCGGCCTTCAGCACAAAGCCGCCGTAGCCGCGGTGCGAGTCTTTTAGAATGCGCGCACCCCAGTGCTGAGAGGGCACGTGGGTGATCTGCAAATTACTTCGGCGGGAAGTCTTCCACCAATCGAGTTCGATGATTTCGGAGAATCCCAGGTCGGAGACGAGATCGGAAACATGCGTCGGGATGATGATTGCCGGTGCTTCTCTGCCCGCACGCAGATTGTTCTGCACGATGGCGCGGAGAGACGGACGATGCAGATGATCGAAATGGGCGTGTGAAACCAGTACGAGATCGATAGCCGGCAAGTCGGCAATGCGCAGGCCGGGACGGCGCAACCTTTTCAGCACGAACAGCCAGCGCGCGAAATTGGGATCGATCATTACGCTTTGGCCGCCGATCTGCAAGAAGAAGCTGGCATGGCCAATGAAAGTGACGCCAAGTTCTCCATTGGAGACGAGTTGGGGCTTGTGGGTCTGGCCGCGACGAGGAGTTACCGCGGAACGGCGCACCAGACGTCCGAACTGGGTGGCGCGCTTGCGGAGGGCCGGATTGCGAAGCGTTTGCTTGATCATCCTGCTACAGAGCCCGGGGTCGAACTGATTACATCCTTACCCAATACTAGTCCTGATCGCCGCAGCGTGCCGAGCGATAACGAGGTGCTGCGAAAATCTTGCTGCCACTGATTTTAGATGAGTGAAATGAGTGTGGCGGTGCTTTTTCCCGGGTGATTGGTACGGGAGTAACGTGGGGCAGGCAACGAATCACATGGGTGATCGCGAGGGTATGCAGATTCGGACCGCGGGACGCTTTTATCGCAAAGATCGCGAAGAAGATCGCGCAAAGTACGCTAAGAGAAGCGTCTGAGCTTCCCAAACTTCACTCGCGCTCCAATCTTGCTTGACCTTAAGATCACTGGTCATATCTAATCCGAGGACGTTCTTTTTTTAGTTGAAATTGGGGACAAAGGAGAGGTCCGAATGCGAGTTGCGTTTCTGGGGTTGGGCATCATGGGCCACGCGATGGCGACGAACCTGGTGAAGGCGGGCCATGAGGTCACGGTGTGGAATCGGACGCCGGGCAAACTGGTGGAAGGCGCGGGAGTTGCTCCAACGCCCGCAGCGGCGGCGCAGGGCGCGGAAGTGGTGTGGCTGTGCGTCTCCGATACCGACGCTGTGGAAGAGGTCATCTTCGGCAAGGAAGGTGTGGCGGCCTCGCTGACAGAGGGGATGATCATTGCCGACTCGAGCACGATCTCGCCCTCAGCCACATTGAAATTTGCGGAACGCGTGGGCGCGAAAGGTGTGGCGTGGGTGGACGCGCCGATGACGGGATCGAAAATTGGCGCGCGCGACGGGACCCTGGTGTTCATTGTGGGCGGAGATGAGGCGACAGTCGATCGGCTCAAGCCGTTGTTCGCGGCGATGGGGAAGAAGATTTTCCGCATGGGCGAAACGAGCAAAGGACAGGCCACGAAGCTCGCCATGAACCTGCAGATCGCGCTGATCTTTGAAGGTTTCGCCGAGGCGTTGACCCTGGCCACAAAACTTGGAGTGGACACGCAACAATTGCTTACGCTGATCGAGGCAACAATGGTGCGGTCGGGGGTTGTGGAATACAAGGGGCCCTTCATCCTGCAGCGCGACTTCACGCCGAATTTTCCGCTGCGATTGATGCATAAGGATATTAAGCTGACGCTCGAAGCGGCGAAAGAGGCGCGGGTGAAGTTGCCGGCGCTGGAGACGGTGGAAGAGATTTACGAGATGGCGACCGAAGATGGGCACAAGGATCTTGACTACGCAGCGACGCTGACTTTGCTGGAGAAGTGGGCTGGAGTGCAGGTGAAGGGTCAGGCGGCATAGAGGATCGATGCCGAAGAAGAAGTCTCGGAAGAAAGTCGCGACGCCGAAGAAGGCGACGGCGAGAGCGAAACCCAAGCGAAAAACCCCGGCTGGGATTAAATCCAGTGGCGGGGAACAGGGCGAATTCGCAGCTGCGTTCGACGGGCTGAAAAAGGTGATAACGGCGTTTGCGCCTGAGCTGTGGGTATCGACGGACGAACCGCAGAAATACTATCTGGTTACGAAATCCCACAGCTGGAAGGGCGGACCGATGTTTTTCGGCGCCGTCGTCATGGGCAAGGCCTACGTGAGCTACCACCTGATGGCGCTTTATTCGTGCCCCGAGTTGCTCAAGCTGATCTCCCCGGAGTTGAGGAAACGGATGCAGGGGAAGTCCTGCTTCAATTTCAAGGCGCCGGACGAGGCGTTGTTTGCGGAGTTGGGCGAGTTGACGCGGGCTGGGCTGGAAAAGTATCGGGCGAAGAACTGGCTCTGAACGAGCTTCCTGGGTCTGCTGTGTGTGCCGCTCATCCGCTCCCGAAGTGACTCCGCTGTTACCGGGGTAATCCCGCTATTACACAAGTATTACAGTCACTCCCCCCGGACCCTTGGTAGGTTAGCTGAGGTTGATTGGGGCGCTCAGACCACGAAACGGGGACCACTTTGGACATGGAACTGCAAGATCTGGAAAAACCACAAGCGGCAAGAGATCAAGTGAATTGGGTGACGGCGGCTTTTATGGCGGCGTTTCACGTTGGCGCGGTGGCCGCGATCTTTTTCTTCACCTGGAAGGCATTGTTTGTTGCGATGTTTCTGTGGTGGGTTTCGGGCAGCCTCGGCATCGGGATGAGCTATCACCGGCTACTGACGCATCGCGGCTATAAGACTCCGAAGTGGATGGAATACTTTCTGACCGTGTGTGCGACGCTGGCGCTTGAGGGCGGACCGATTTTCTGGGTGGCGACGCACCGCATTCATCACCAGTATTCGGATCAGGACGGCGATCCGCATTCGCCGATCGACGGAAAGTGGTGGTCGCACATGGGATGGATTCTCATGGGCAAGTCGATGCATCACGACACGACCACGCTGGCGCGCTACGTTCCCGATCTCGCGAAAGATAAGTTCCACGTTTGGATTACGAAATATCATTACGTTCCGATGATCGTGCTTGGGGTGATTTTGTTTGCCATTGGTGGGCTACCGTTTCTGATGTGGGGCATTTTTGTGCGCACCGTGGTTGGATTGCACGCGACGTGGCTGGTGAATTCGGCGACGCATTCCTGGGGCACGCGCCGCTTCGCCACGCGCGATCTTTCCACGAACAGCTGGTGGGTGGCTCTACTGACATTTGGTGAGGGATGGCACAATAATCACCACGCGCATCCGACGGCGGCACAGCATGGATTCAAGTGGTATGAAGTCGATATGAACTGGTACGGCATCTGGGCGTTGAAGACGCTGGGCCTGGCATGGGACATCAAACGCGTGAAGCTGGATGAAGTCGAACGCGGGCTGGTCCCGACGCCGAATGGACGACTGATTACGGCAGCGGTGCCGGAAGGCGCGCTCGCGGGGGACTAAGAGCACCGAAAAGAAAATTAGCCCTGGCTCCGGCCAGGGCTTTTTTGTGCCTGAAATCGACCTGCTCACACGCGGATGATCATTACCTCGGTTGCTTTGATCAGGGCGGCGGCGGTTTGTCCCTTCTTCAGCTTCATTTCGCGGACCGCGCTTGAGGTGATGAGCGAGGTGATCAGTTGTCCTCCCACGGACAATGTGACTTGACCTACCAGTCCGCTGACGCGGACGTCGACGATGCGGCCAACGAGTTGGTTGCGGCCGCTGATGCGCTTGTAGCTGACACGGCGTTCGTCTTCATTGTGGCCGCGAGTGCGGTAGAGCAGGCGATCAATTTCTGCCTGCGGGATTCGATAGTGGCCGCCGGGCGTTTTGATGGCGCGCAGCTTCCGGTGGTAGATCCATTGCTTGATGGTCGGATAGCTGATTTGAAGTTGTACGGCGGCATCCCGCGGGCGCAGTAATTCCTCGCTTGGTCGCTTACGGCGTTGCGGTTCAGTTTCGCTGGCCATTTGGAAGGGCATCGTAGCGCGATCAGTTATCCCAGTCAATTCAATCGGCGGAACCTATTTCTGACGATTTTCCGTCTTGAGTTCTGAAACGAATGATCTATAAGCGCATCATAACGACAATGAAAATCGTTTAGTATATACATCTCAAAATTCTGCAATGGGGGAAGATTAAGATGCAGAAGTCTGCACGCCACGGCGCCCTGCTGGTACGTTCGCTACTGGTTTTGTTGTTTGGTTGTCTCTCGGTTGCATTCGCATCCGCTCAGGTGTCGGCGAGTTTGTCGGGGGTGGTCACCGATCCATCCAGCGCGGCGGTTTCTGGCGCGGAGGTGACAGTGAAAGACGTCGACACAGGGATCTCGCGAAGCGCCACGACCGATCAGGGTGGGCACTTTGGAGTATTCGCACTGCTGGTGGGGCTGTACGAGGTGCGCGTTAAGAAGGATGGATTTGCGGAGGGAATCCGGACGGGCATTCGCCTTGCCGTGGGGCAAGAGGCGACAGTCGATTTCAGCCTGCACATTGGGCAAGTAAGCGAGCAGATCAAAGTGACCGAGGATGCGCCGGTGGTGAATTTGACGACCCAGGACATCTCCGGTCTTGTGGGAGAAAGGCAAGTCAAGGATTTGCCACTGAACGGGCGCAGCTATGATCTTCTGCTGACGCTGAATCCCGGGATCGTGAACTTCACTGCCCAGAAGACCGGCGGTATTGGCGTTTCGAATTCGACCACCGGGAACAACTTTGCAGTGTCGGGAAACCGGCCACAGCAGAATTTGTTCCTGTTGAACGGTGTCGAATTCACGGGAGCTGCGGAAAACAATATGCAGCCCGGAGGCGCGAGCCAGCAGTTGCTGGGTGTGGACGCGATACGGGAGTTCAACGTGCTGCGCGACTCCTATGGGGCTGAGTACGGGAAACGCCCGGGCGGTCAGGTAATCATCGTGACCGACTCGGGGACAAATCAATTGCACGGCAGCGTGTATGAGTTCCTGCGAAATAGCGCGCTCGATGCACCGAATTATTTTGATCAGGGCGCGCCGCCTCCATTCCAGCGAAATCAGTTTGGCGGATCTCTGGGCGGGCCGGTTCGACGGGATAAGACCTTCCTCTTCGGCAACTACGAGGGATTGCGTCAGCATCTGCATCAGACATCGGCGGCATTCGTTCCAGACGCGGCTTCGCGGGCGGCTGCCGTGCCCAGTGTTGTGCCTTTGCTGAATTTGTGGCCGGTCGCGCCGGCGAATGCGCCCGACTTTAATGGCATCGCGCAGGTATATAGCAGTCCTTTGCAGACGATTCGCGAAGACTTCGGAACGCTGCGACTCGATCAGGTCTTTTCTCGGCGGGATTCGCTGGCTGGTGTGTACACGATTGACGATGGCGACGACCTCACGGCGACAACACTCGATCCGTACAGCACCGATGTTCTTGCGCTGCGCGAACAAGTGCTCAGTCTGGAAGACACGCATTCGTTCTCGGGTTCGATGGTGAACGTCGCGCGAGTCGGATACTCGCGAGCTGGTTACTTCTTCACGGGCGAGCCCACGCCGGGAACTCCGGCGGCTAGCGTTCCCGGGTTCCTGCTGGGACATCCGGTTGGAGCGGTGGTAGTGGGCGGGAGCGCGGCATCGAATCCGCAGGCGCAGGTTGGGTTGGCAGGCAGCAATAACGGGAGCAATCTGAGCATTGCGCGCAATCTCTTTACGTTCGAGGATCACATCACGCTGACGCGCGGTCGGCATCAACTGACGTTCGGAGGATGGTTCCAGCCGTTCCGATCGAATGAGACGATTGCGCTCAGCCAGTTCGGGCAGGCTACGTTCAGCAGCCTGCAAACGTTCTTGCAAGGAACGACTTCGAGTTTCTTGTACGATCCCGCTCCGACTGAGATGAACTGGACCTCATTGTTTGGCGCCGGTTACGCCGAGGATGTGATTCGCGTGATGCCCAGGCTGACCGTGTCGTTGGGATTCCGCTCGGAATTTTCGACGGGCTGGAATGAAGCGCATGGCCGCGCTTCAAACTACACCTTTACGAACGGGGTGATCGAGTCGCAGCCGAATGTAGGCAGTTCGGTATTCACAATGAACAACGCAAAGTTTCTGCCGCAACCGCGCATTGGGCTTGCCTGGAGTCCCTTGAGCGGAAAGACCGTACTGCGCGCGGGCTTTGGAATGTACAACGATCTGCAGGATGCCCTCGGGTATCGCACCGATCAGAACGCGCCATTCAATCCAAGCTACAGCATCGCGTCGCTTCCAGTCTCGTCGCTTCCGATTGACGCAACGGCGCCGGTGCCGTCGAATGCGAAGCTGGTTCCCGGCGGCGTCGATCCCAACCTGCATACGCCGACTCTTGTCTCGTGGTCATTGCGGGCGGAGCAGCAAATCTCGCCGAACACGGCGCTGACAGTGGGTTACGTGGGCAGCCACGGTTATCACGAAATTATCGGCATCGACGCGAACGAGCCATTTCCTGTGATCTGTCCGGCGTCGCCTTGTCCGGCTACGTATCCGGCGAGCTTTCCGGGGGCGTTGGCGAATGCTCCCGTGCCAGCGGGAACGTTCTATATTCCGTTTGTCGCTCCTAGCACTCCGCGAGCGAATCCGACGCTGGCGAATACGTGGACGTGGTTCTCGGCGGGCAACAGCAATTACAACGCGCTGCAGGTTGATGTGAACCGGCGCTTCAGCCACGGGCTTTCTCTGCGCGGGGTCTACACGTGGTCGAAGGCTCTGGACGACGGCGATTCGTTGAATGCGACGACGGCGGGAAATGCGCCGGGTCTGGTATCGAATCCGTTCAATCTGCGGGCGGACTATGGCCTCGCAACTTACGATGTGAGGAACATTGCGGTGAACAATGCGGTGTACAAGCTGCCGTTCGGGCGCGGCGAAGCTGTGGGCGGGAGTCTTGAGGGCTGGCAGAGTGCGGCGGCGAGTGGCTGGTCGGTTGATAGCATCGTGACGGCGCAATCGGGATTTCCGTTCACGCCACAGCTCAGCTACAACCCCTCCAATAATGGAGACACTCGCAATCCGGTGCGCCCGTTTGCGAATCCGGATTTCACCGGGTCCGCAATTCTGGGCAAGCCTGGGCAATGGTTCAATCCCGACGCGTTCCTGGCTCCTCCGGCCAATGGCGGATTCTACGGCAACCTGGGTAGGGATACCCTGATTGGTCCGGGGCTGGCGACGTGGGATTTTTCGGTGCAAAAGGAGACGAGTCTCTACGAGCGGCTGGAGTTGCAATTTCGAGCCGAGATTTTCAATTTGCTCAACCGCGCAAATTTCAATACCCCAAGTCTGATTACCTTCACTCCTTCTGGAGTCTCGGGCACGGCAGGAGCAGTGAGCAGCACTTCTACTTCTTCACGGCAGGTTCAGTTCGGACTCAAGCTGATTTGGTAGGCTAGCGTTCGATCCTAGGCTCGGCCTATTGCGTTGCATTCGTGCGTCTGCATGGAGTGCCGGCGTTCGCAACGCGGTAGAATCTATCCGAAGAAACAGTATGCGCATATCGAGCCGCCGCGGAACGATTGTGTTCTTCCTCTGCCTGGGCATCGGCCTGGTCGCGCTGGCGGTTGCCCTGAATGTTGGATGGATCATCCTCAACTGGCGCGAGGGCGTGCTGCTGCTTTTCGGCATCATCTTTTTCGCACTGCTCATTGCGGGCATGGTGGTGAACACGATCTTCCTTGTGCGGGAATTGCGGCGGAGTGAGCAGCACGACAGCTTTATCAACGCTGTGACGCATGAATTGAAGACGCCGGTGGCGTCGATCAGGCTGCATCTGGAAACTTTGCAGCGGCGCGAGTTGCCGGAGCCGCAGAAGCAGGAGTTTTACCGGTTGATGCTGAGCGATACCGACCGGTTGACCTACACGGTGGAGCAGGTTCTGCGGGCGGGACGGGCGGGCGAAAAGAAGACCGGGCGCGAGAAGGCCGAAGTCGACTTCCGGCAACTGGTGCGTGATTGCATGGACGCGACGCGCAGTCGTCATCACTTGCAGCCGGAGGCCCTGCGATATGAAGAGGCGTCGAGCAACGGGAGCGGGCTGAGAGTGCGAGGGAGCGCGGAGGATCTGCGCACGGCCGTCATCAATGTGCTCGACAACGCGATTAAATATTCGGGAGACAATGTCGACGTGCGGGTGACCCTGGAGATGCCAGACGAGAAGCGGATCGTGCTGCGCGTGCAGGATCAGGGAGTGGGCATTCCTGCGGATGATCTGAAGGCCATTTTCAAACGCTTCTATCGAGTGACGCACCGGTCGCTGGCGCACGTGAAGGGAACTGGGCTGGGATTGTTTATTGTGAAGGCGATCGCGCAAAAGCACGGAGGCAAGGTGTTTGCCGAGAGCGGCGGCGAAGGGCAGGGGACGACGATCGTGATGGAATTGCCGAGGTATGCCGCATGAGCCGCGTCCTGGTCGTAGAGGATGAAGCTCACCTGGCCCAAGGTTTGCGCTTTAACCTTGAAGCAGAGGGATATTCAGCCGAAGTAGTAGCCGACGGCGAGGGCGCGACGGAGCGTTTGCTCGGGAAGAAAGAGAATTTTGATGTGGTCGTGCTCGACATCATGCTTCCGGGGAAGGACGGATTCAGCGTGGTCTCGGAGTTGCGCGCCGCGCGGAATTACGTTCCGGTGCTCATGCTGACGGCGCGGGGGCGTCCGGAAGATGTGTTGAAGGGATTCGCGTCGGGTGCGGACGATTATCTGGCGAAGCCGTTTGATCTGTCGATTCTGCTGGCGCGATTGCAGGGATTGTTGCGGCGCAGCGCGTGGATGCGCGGACCGCATGGCGCCAAGACGGAGCAGGGCGGTGCGCCGGCTGATTCGACGGGCGTTGGGGATTTTGGGACATTTTCATTCGCGGGGAAGACGATCGATTTTGGCGCGCTTGGAATTGCGGACTGGCGACACTACGATTCATCTGACGGTGATGGAGTCGGAGCTGCTGCGGCACCTGGTGCGGAATGATGGACACATCGTGTCGCGCAAGCAAATTCTCGAAGAGGTCTGGGGATTGCACGAAGACACGGACACGCGCGCGATCGACAATTTTGTGGTGAGGTTGCGACGGTATATTGAGGTTGATCCGGGGCATCCGCAGCATTTGCTGACGGTGCGGGGCGTGGGATATAGATTTCTGGCGGAGACGGAGACGGAGACGAAGTAGAAGTTCGTTCGGAACAGGCTATTGCATGCAGCGCCTGAAGGCTTGCTCCAGCTAGTGGTCCATCCCGGTATGCCTTAAGGCATACCCTGATACGAAGCGTAAGTTCTTTTACCACTACGACCCAACCGACCACGCGACAATTCTCGCTACCCGAGTCGCCCATCCATCTGTGGTCCAGTTACGCTCGGCACAACTCTGCCAGGAGGATTTCTCTGCGTTGGAGGGCGATGCCGTCGATGCTGCGCAGGACCATGATGTAGAGCGGAATGGTGACGGCGGCGAGTACGAGGAAGATCGCGGCAGTGATCCACGGATTCTGATAGAGGCGCGCTACCGCGAAGGCGGAGACGCCGACGGCGACGACGACCACCTGCACGCCGAGGCTGGCCAACACGGTCATCTGGGAGACGTTCTGACGCCCGAAGGTGGCGAAGTCGCGCTTTTTAGGCGAATACATCGAGAGCAAATTTCCGGCCGTGAAATTCAGCGGAGCCGCGAAGAGCAGACCTGCTAATGTTGCAATCGAGACTGCTGGGCGCGGAGCTCCGTAGAGGTAGCTGACGGCAAACCACGCGAGCGCGGTGTTGGCGGCGAGAATGAAGGCGTGCGTGAGATTCTTTCCCAACACAATCTGGCGGAAGCTGACAGGCGACGCATAGAAGAATTGCATGCCGCCGGCATCGGCGCCGAAGCTGTTGTAGACGAGATTCGTCAACACGAGCAGTGCGTAGGCCGCCGCGGCGGGAAATGCCATGTCGGGCGCGCGGCTGAAGAAATTCTGCTGGCGCATCGGATTCATCGGCCCAAGTCGGAAGATGACCAGCATGAAGACGGGCATGATTAGAGTGAGCAGCATCGGTCCGCTGCGGCCGAGATAGCGAATTTCTTTTTCGAAGACGGCGGCCACCGTCTGAGAAAATCCGGGGACGTCCCATCCTACCTGCAAAGTCTGTGCCTGTGTGACCGTCGGACGGGCCGGGGCTTCGCTGAGATTCTCGCCGCGAAACTGCGCCCGCAGACGCAGGTGCAGTAGCAAGCCGATTGCCAGAGTGATGATCCCGAGGAAGAGAAAGGAAGTAAGTCCGGCTAGATACTCCGAACGCAGCGCTCGCGCGATTGCACTGGCGGCTAGGCCGGGCGGCAGGACAGACTGAACCCGAGCGGCGACCTGTGCCGCGTGGGTTAACTCGGGATGCGGGCTTCGTTCGAAGTGCTCGATCGTCGGACCGATCAGCTGAAAGCTGAGCATCGCGAGAATGAAGACGACCGCAAGAATCTCTCGGGTGCGGCGCTGCGCCAGCGAGCGTTCAAGCCAGGCGAAAATCGTTTGCATCAGCGTCAGGTTGAAGATTGCGAAGGTGAGCAGGACCAGCAGTGTCCAGGGGAACAGCAGGGGGCGTGCGAAGGTAATGCCGAGCAAGGTGCCAAACACTGCGAGGGTGCCGAGGGCGCTGGCAGGGTCGAACATGCCGTACGCGAGGCGGATCAGAAAATAAGAGCGGTAAGTCAGTGGGAAGCGCAGCAAGTCGGAGGAATCAGGATTGTTGGTGAAGGCGGTCGCCATCACGGGGAACGCTTGCCAGAAGAGAAAAACGGGCCACAAGAGAATTGCGAGGTAATCGGCTTTGCCTTGCGAAACGAAGTACCATGAGAGTCCGGCGCAGAGGGAGAATCCGCCGAGACCGCCGATCGCGAAGGCGGAAGTGACGAGGATGCGCGAGAGCAGTTCCAGCTTGGCACGCTTACTGCGCAGGCCGTTGACGAACATGCGCCAGCGCAGGTTGGCGATGGCGTTAAGCTGGCCGCGATTTGGGAGGGTAGTCATGGCGCCGCCTTTATCCCAGCCATGAAAGCTCCTGCTCGGTACGGCGCTCTCCTCCGACGATGCTTAGGAAAATCTGTTCCAGCGTGAGTTTCTCGCCGGAGGCTTGGGAGCCGTTTGGATCCGGCGGGAGTTCGCGCTTCGACACCGGCGCGGAGTTCCTCGATAGATCCCTGGGCTACCAATCGGCCCTGATGAATGATGGCGACGTGGCTGCAGAGGCGCTCGACGATTTCGAGCACGTGCGAGGTCAGAAAAATCGTGGCACCACGGGCGATCATGCCTTGCAGCATCGATTTCAGCGTGCCCGAGGCGATGGCGTCGACACCCTCGAACGGTTCGTCGAGGAAGAGAACTTTCGGGCCATGAATGACGGCGGCGGCCATGGCCAACTTTTTCTGCATGCCGTGCGAGTAGTCGGTGACAAGTTTCTTCGGCTGGTCGGCGAGTTGCATGAATTCGAGCAGTTCGGCGGCACGTTTGGCGGCGGTCTCGCGGTCGAGGCCGTACATGCGTCCAGCGAAGCTGAGGAACTCAGCGCCGGTGAGGCGGCCGAACAGCGCCATGCCTTCGGGCACCACGCCGATCTGGCGCTTGACTTCGACCGGGTGCGCGTTGAGATCGAGGCCGAGGATTTCAATGCTTCCCGAGGTGGGCGCGAGCAGGCCGGTCAGCATCTTGATGGTCGTGGATTTGCCCGCGCCGTTGGGGCCGAGAAAGCCGAAGAATTGTCCGGGCGCGACGCGCAAGTTGACGTCCTCGACGGCGACGAGATCTCCGAAGCGGCGAGACAGGGCTTGGGTGGAGATGGTGGGTGCTAGATCCATACAGCAGAAACTAACGAATCATCGAATCTAGCACAGAAAAGCAGCCGTCGAACCTCGGACGTCAGGCTCCGGAGCGGTTTTTACGATTGGTCGAGTCCGAGGCTGGCGGTCTGAGGTCCGCTGGTACTTCTTTTCTGCGGCGGTTGGGCGGGGGAATCAGCGGAAGCGGGTCGTGCGCCAGAGGGCGATTCCGCAGGTGAGTAAGAGAGAGAGCATCGCGAGGGTAAGCGCAATGGCCGCGCCGAAGCTGATTTCTATCCGCGGGAGCTTTGCCAGGGACGCGAGGACTACGAACAGGGCGGTAGTGCCGAGAATGAGTATCCAGTCGATGGTGCTTCGGCCGGTCGGGCTGGAATCGCTCCCGCGATTGTTCGTCTCTTTACCTTCCATCTCTCGTCCTTCCATGCCGGCCCGGACGTATTCCTGTTCGACGCCGTAGCGTTGGCCTTCACGGTTGGCGGCGTCTTGCCAGGAAGAATGTTCGCGCTCGGTTGCGGATGAGAGCGCGATGGCGACGGCTCCCAGAGCCATCAGAAGAGACCCTCCGATGACTTGCGAATAGACGGCGTGGCTTCCGCCTCGTAGTTCATGAAAAACCAGGATGCCCCAGAGCAGTCCCCAAAGCTGATTGGTGTTGGAGAGCGGAATGCCGCGGCTGATGCCAACATACTTTGTTGCGTATTGCTGAAAGAGATCTCCGATGACCCAGACGAAGCCGCCCAGCATGAGCCAGAAGAGGACCGCGCGGGCACTGACGAGTTCATGCCAGAGCGGATTCGCGCCGCGGTAGCCGATCGCCAGCAAACTCATGGTGGCGAGTTCGCCGACGGTGAAGAACGTGACGAACGAAAGGGGATTCATGCCGGTCAGGTAGGCCTTGCGATAAGGAATGTACATTGTGCCCCAGAGAATTCCCGCGCCCAGAGCGGCAAAGATGCCTAGCGCGGCCTTGCCGGGAGCGGCTTGATGCGATGACGCGATGGCGAGGAGCGTTGCGCCCGCGAACATGCAGACGGCGCCGCCGATTACGCCGAGCCAGCGCTTCCATCCGGCGTAGTGCAGCTCGTTGAAGAGAAGGAATCCCCAGAAAATACCGAGCAGGCTGTTCGTGTTCCACAAGGGAAAAGCGATGCTGAGGCCGACGTTGCGGATGGCGTAGATGGTGAGCGTGTTGGCGACGGCCCACATGCATCCGGCGAGCACGGCCCAGACGATGAGGTGCGGGGCTTGGCGGACATCGTGACGGACGTGTGCGGTGCCGCGAACGAGTGCGGGTACGCTCCAGCGCGCGAGAAAAACTCCAAGCACCATGATGAGGGAGACGGTGATGGGAGAAATGTCAGGGTTGACGAGTTTGATGGGGGCTTCGGCGCCACCGAGCCATGCTCCGGCGGCGAAGCCACAGAATATGCCGAGCAGTTGGAGGCTGCGCTGGCGGCTTGCGAGCATGGGAGATTGAACCGCAGTTTCGGTTAGCACAGTCCCCCCTGTGATTTCAGTGGAGTTGATTCAGAAGCAAGAGGCCACCGGCGAGAACAGCGACCGGAATCCAGAAGTGAGGATCTGTGAGGATCGCGCGAAACATGCTGCGGGCCGGGTTCCGTCGGTTTTGTGGTTCGGACATTCAGGACCTGATCCTCAGTCGCGGCATCTCGTGGACGCAGCGTGCTGGCGCTGGAACGCCGCAGCCGTGGCTTGCCATCTTAGGGAGCAAAGCATCGCGAGTCAACGTGAGCTTCGAGGGGGCGGGCGTCGCAGGCAGCACGGACCGACCGCGCAGGGTTAGAAAAAATCGGCAAACCATGAGGGCTTTCGGCGCGAAATGTCGCGTATCCGAGTGAGTGCAGAAATTGCTGCCATGAGCGCGCACGAGAATGTGCGTGCTTTCAATCTAAGTTTTGGAGAAGCGCCATGAACAACCGTGCGATGCACTGTTTTGCGAAGATGTCGGGAGCGTTGTTAGTTACACTGCTTTCCGTATGGCCGATGTCGGCCGCGGCCAATCCTCTGAACGGGCCGCGGGGCCTGGCTCTCGACGGGAAGGGAAATCTATACGTTGCCAACCAGAGCGGCAATAAGGTCCTGATATTCAGCCCAACGTATGCCCTGACGAAGACAATCACGGCTGGGATCGACAAGCCGACCGGGGTCGCTCTCGACAATCAGGGAAACATCTATGTAGCGAATGAAGGAAATAATACGGTGACGCAATACGGTCCCGGAGGATTGCAAAACAAAGGCGGTACTCTGGTCAACGGCATTGTGAATCCGCAAGCGATTGCCATCGATGGGATCAACAACGTTTACGTGGAGAACAACTATCAGAACGTCACGATTTATCCGGGCAACACTTATCCGGCGGCAGAGTTCGTCGAGACGGCACTGGTTCAGACCTACACTCCGGCGCAGGGTCCGATATTCGGGATCGCGACGCATGGTCAGTTTTTCGCGTGGGGCAGCGTGAGCCAGGTTGAAACGCAGTATATCGATGCGATGCTCGGCAGCGGAGCGCTGACGCCTTTTGGCGCAAGCTGCGACGAGGCGATCGCGGTGGCATTTGACCGGGCAGGCACGCTCTATATCGTCAATGCAACGCAGACGGTGGTTCGCTTCAACTTCGCAACTACCCAAGAAGTGGTGTTCGCGACGTTAGACTTCAGCCCAGCGGGAATTGCGATCGACAATGCGCGCGGGCGAGTTTACCTCTCGAACCAGCAGGGGAATGCGATTGCGGTGTACAGCACTAGCGGGACGCTCTTGGCGACGATCCAGTAGCGGCGCACGGTTGTGACGCGGGGACGAAACGCCGGCGCTATGAAAATCAAACGCCCCGGCTTTTTGACCGGGGCGCTTTAGGTCGGTACGGAATTGCGGTCTAGAACAGGTTCCACAAGAACTGGTTGTAGACCTCGTGGTGGAACTGGACTTCGGGAGCTTTTACGAACGTTCCTAAGGCGCGCGGACAACGATCAGCCGAGGCCTGCTTGAGATCAGCATAGCGTCCCTTGACGTCTTCTCCGAGAAGATTGGTGGTCCAGTTGGCGGTTCGGAAATTGTCGAGCGCGGTGTAGATGTTGTCGGGCAGATAGCGCTCGGCCTGGCGGAGATTCTTGATCTTCGAGGTCTCGCCGTTGATGCCGCTCTTGAAGATCGCAAGCATGACTAGGTACGGGTTGGCGTCGGGAGCGACAGAGCGAACCTCGACGCGCATACTCTTCTCGTTGCCGATCGGAATGCGGATCATGGAGCCGCGATCGACGGCGGATGCCTTGATCTGGTTCGGCGCTTCGAAGTGGGGATCGAGACGGCGGTAGGCGTTGACACTGGCATTGAGCAGCAGGCAAATGTCGTTGCCGTGGGTGAGGATGCGGTCGACGAAGGCCCAGCCCATCTTGCTGAGTTTTTCTTCGCCCTTCGCGTCCCAGAAAAGATTCTTGCCATTTTCACTGATGGAAACGTTGGTGTGCATGCCGCTGCCGTTGACGCCGACGACGGGCTTAGGCAGGAAGGACGCAGTCAATCCCATGTTCGTGGCGACCTGGCGGCAGATGAGTTTGTAGAGTTGGATCTGATCGGCGGCGGCGACGACTTCGCCGTAACCGTAGTTAATTTCAAATTGTGAAGGCGCGACCTCAGGGTGATCTTTTTCGTTCTGGAATCCCATCGAGCGCTGAACTTCTGCGGTTGTATCGATGAAGGTGCGGAGCGGGTCACCGGGCAACGAGTGATAGTAGCCGCCGGTATTGACGTATTCGAACTTGCCTCCGGCCTCGTGATAATGACGTTCGGCATCTGGGCCCTTGAAGAGGAAGCCTTCGATTTCATTGGCGGCGTTGAGCGTGTAGCCTTTTTTGTTGAAGAGTTCGTCGGCGTATCCTTTGAGGACGCCGCGAATGTCGCCGGAGTAAGGCGTTCCGCCCTTGTCGATGACTTCGCCGAACACGAGAACCTTGCCCGAGCCGAAGACGTCTGCGGGCGCCCAGTAGAAGGCGGCCCAGTCGATGCCGAGGCGCAGATCGCTCTCGCGCTGGGCGGTGAATCCGCGAATCGAAGAGCCGTCGAACGTGAGGTTGTCCCAGCTCTTGATCAGAAATTTCTTGTCGTAGTCGAGCATGTGCAACCGGCCTTCGAGGTCGCTGAAGAGCACGGTGACGGCCTTGATGCGTTTTTCGTCGGTGAGGTACTTGATGCGTTCCTCGCGGACCTTGTCGTTAGAGACGCGATTTCTGCGCTGCTCCTTCGCCTTCAGGTTGAGATCTTCGAGTTCGTCGTACGTGAGTGCCAGGAAACTGCGCAGTTCGTTAGACATGGATGTTGTTCTGTCTCCTTCAAAGTAGAAACAATGATTTTGGGTAAAACCGCATCACAGCCGCGGAGGAGTTGAAATGGCTGGTTTCAACACTCTGGTTTGGAACATGGAAGAATAGCGCGAGGATTCTGCCCTCAGCCAATCGAAAATGCTGATGCGCGGCATAAAAGGGATTTATCTGCAGAGAATTTTCGCAGGACTTACTTATGAGGCGAGTTCTATTGTCGATGCGCTGATGCGCCGGCTAGTTCGCGCAGCGTAGTCAGGAATCCGGCGGCTGTGCGTGGGTCGGAGAGGGCGTCGAGGGCGACGGTGGCGGAGAACTGCGGGGATTCGGGACGGAAGCGAACCTGCAGCACGTCCTGCTGGCGCACGGTCATCAGGGCGTTGAGTTCGAGGGTAGGATCCTGTTTCCAGTGCGTGCGGGTGGTGAGAATGACGGGGCCGGGCTCGTAGAGATCCCACTCGCGTTCGTCGCGGCGGCGGGAGGTGACTCCGCGGCTGCGAGCGCACCAGCGATGCCGAACCACTTCCAGATGGAAGCTGGGCGATCCGCCGAGGTCGGCCTCGAAGGTAAGAGTCTCTTTCTGCTTACGCCAGTAGCTCAGCAGCCAGGCTACGGGTAAGGGGCGGGGCCGGAACTTCATGGTGACGTAAGCGTTTTCGAAGGAGCGGGACGGGAACTGCACGCGGGCGTGGAGGCGGGAACTGTTGAGCCAGTGGGAGTCGAGGATGCGTCCCTTGCCCGCGCAGGCCGATTCGACCCAGCGGAGGGCCTCAGCGCCCCGGCGACGATTGTAGGCAGCAAAGAGGAAGTACCAGAATCCTAAGGCCGCAACCGCCGCGACACCGTCGATCAAGAGCAACCGAATCACAAGAAGGCGCCCCACAACGCATCCTCTGATGCAAATGGTACGTCCGGAGTTGCGATTGCTGCAAGGGGACAATCGGGTAGGGCAAGGAAAATTGTGGAAAACGGGGATGCGGTTGGGTGACAGTTCTTCCCGTTCCATCTTGGCACAGGATTCGGTGTCTGCCGCTACAATGTCCGCGTGCCCTTCGTCATCCGCGATTTCAAGCCTGAGGACTTTGAGACATTATGGCTCATGGACCAGGAATGCTTCGCTCCGGGGATCGCGTATTCCCGGCAGGAGCTGAAGCTCTACATGCGGCGGAGGGGTTCGTTTACGCTGGTTGCGGAGGATGAAACGGGGTCGATCGTGGGATTTATCGTCGTCCACGATGGCACGACGGGACACATTATTACGATTGATGTCATTCGTTCAGTGCGCCGGGCGGGAGTTGGATCGCTGTTGCTACGGGCTGGGGAAGATCGCCTGCGGGAGCGTGGTTCGCATGCGGTTGGCCTCGAGACGGCTGTCGACAATATTTCTGCGTTGTCCTTTTACAAGCGGCACGGGTACAACGTGATTCGGACCTGGCCCCGATATTACTCGAATGGGGTGGACGCGCTGGTGATGAAAAAAGAGCTGGCCTAAGGGACCATGAATCGATTTGCCCTGGCTGGCGTTGAGAAGATACCTTGCCAATGATGAAAGTTGCTATTCAGGGAGAACGCGGGGCGTTCAGTCACGAGGCGGCGGAGCGGATGCTGAAGCGCTGCACGGTGGTGCCATGCGCGCGATCGGCCGAGGTGTTCGACCGGGTCGAGGGCGGATCGGTGGACGCGGCTGTGATCCCGATCGAGAACACACTGGCCGGAACTGTGGCCGAGCACGCCGATTTGCTGGTCACGCGAAACGTTTTCATCCAGGGGGAGTATCTGCTGCGCATCGTGCACAACGTGATTGCCGCGCCCGGCGTGAAGCTGGCGTCGTTGCGGCGTGTGTTGTCGCATCCGGTGGCGCTCGATCAATGCCGGGATTTTTTTAGAGATCATCCGAGAATTGAGTCGGTGCCGTTCTATGACACGGCGGGAAGCGTAAAGCACGTGATCGCCGAAGGATTGAAAGACGCGGCAGGGATCGCGGGGAGGCAGGCGGCGCGGGAATATTCTGGGAAGATTGTTCAGGCAGACATTGAAGACGACAAGCGGAATTTCACGAGATTCTTTCTGATTCGCAAGCTGGGCGGCGGGCGCCGAGGCAAGGGAAAGCAGGGAAGCGCGGATTATCACCGGCTGATTCCTCGTGGAGCGAGTAAGACGTCGATCGCTTTCAAAGTGAAAAATGTCCCTGGGGCGCTGTTCAAATCGCTCAGTGTGTTCGCCCTGCGCGACATCAGCTTGAGCAAGATCGAGTCGAGGCCCATGCGCGGTCGTCCGTGGGAATATGTGTTCTATGTCGACTTCCTGCGTGGCGACGACGAGCCCGCCCGCAATGCGCTTCACCATCTCGGTGAAGTGGCTGAGTTCGTGAAGGTGCTGGGAATCTACCCGGCGGCCTGAAGTAAGCAGTTTCCCGGTAGAGAACGCCGTGAATTGCCGTCACAGTTGCTTGTGACGCTGCACACATTCCTTCTAGACATATCCTCCTAGACTTGTTTCCGGTGCCCCGGGGACTGCTGTCCTGAGGCATGGCGGAAATTCTCGTTAGCAAGGAGACTTTATGCGTTTATTGAAAGTTCTGGGCCTTTTCCTGTGCGCACTTGCACTCTGTTCGATCGCGACGGCGGGCGTCAACAAGATGGGAATCCACGATGTGAGCCACGTGACATTTTCTTCGGTGGTACACGTTGGAACCGCGGTGTTACCAGCTGGCGAATACATCGTGCGCCATACGATGGAAGGGCAAGATCATGTCATGGTCTTCCAGAACATCCAGGGGAAAGATCTTGCCAAGGTGAAATGCACGCTGGTTCCGCTGGCCAAGAAGGCGGACAAGAATGAAGAGCTGTACCAGTTGAACGCGGGCAACGAAAGAGTGCTACAAGAGCTTGTGTTCCGAGGCGATACTTCGAAACACGTGTTCTAGAAAGTAGTCTTAGGAAGTTGAATCGCGGAATCTGACGGTGTGCGTCCAGATGAGGCGTGTAGGGTGGCGCCATTGGTTCGGAGCGACGCTTCGGTGGCGTTTTGGTCGAACGAGTTGGCGCCCGGTGAGCGATATGAGCCTCGAACCCCGCCGCTTTGCCAGTGATGGCGGCGGGCTAGGCCAACTCGCTCTCAGGAATCGGTACACCAGCGGCGCGGCAGAGGACTGTCGTGCCGCTGTTCCAATTTAGTGCTTGGCAAGGGAGTATCTTCCGCGTTAGCCTCTGCACCTTAGGCACGGTGTCACAAACTTTATAACGGAATAGAATCCAGACTCTTGCGGCAATCCCCGGGAGCGGCCTGAAACCTTTCCCGGAGGACTGTCATCTAAACTTGAGCGAGTTACACTCAAGGAGAAATATGAGCCAGCAGACGCCCGTCGAGCAAGTTCCTAAGAATAAGGAAACAAACGATCAAAGGGCGCTTCCGGTGCTCCCGGTACGGGACACCGTTTTGTTCCCCCATGCTGTTTTACCCCTGACGGTGGGACGCGAGAGTTCGGTCCAACTGATTAATTCGCTGGGTGAGGACAAGACGATTATTGTGGTGGCCCAGCGCGAGGCGCGGGTCGACTCCCCTCAGCCCGTCGATTTATACACGGTGGGAACGTCAGCGGTCGTTCACAAAGTCGTCAAGATGCCCAACCAGAGCCTGTTTGTGTTTGCCGAGGGCCTGGAGCGAGTGCGTCTAGGCGAGTTCACACAATTGGCGCCGTTCATGCGCGCGCATTACTCCACGATGCCGGAGAGCGCGACGCCGGCCGCCACGTCGGAAATCGAAGCCTTGCAGCGCAATGTGCTGACGTTGTTCCAGCAGATCGTCGCCGGTTCGCCGACTCTTTCGGACGAACTCTCGACCGTCGCGATGAACATCGACGAGCCCGGCCGCCTGGTGGATTTCATCGCCTCGTCGCTGCCGTCGCTGTCGACGCCCGACAAGCAGGACACGCTGGAGACGCTCGAAGTCCACGTGCGGCTGGAGAAGATTAACCAGCATCTGGCCAAGGAACTGGAGGTCCAGCAACTGCGCAACAAGATTCAGAGCGAGGTGCAGGATCGCGTGCAGCAGACGCAGCGCGAGTATTACCTGCGCGAGCAGATGAAGGCGATTCAGAAAGAATTGGGCGAGCAGGACGAAGGCCAGCGCGACGTCGAAGATCTAAAGAAGAAGATTGAAGAAGCGGGCATGCCCGATGATGTGAAGAAGGAAGCCCTCAAGGAATTGGGCCGCCTCTCGCGCATGTCGCCGATGGCCGCGGACTATTCGCTTACTCGGAATTACATTGAGTGGCTGGCGGTGCTGCCGTGGGCCAAGACTTCGGGGCAAGAAATTGAGATCCCGAAGGCGAAGGAGATACTCGACACTGATCACTACGATCTGGAGAAAGTCAAAGACCGGATTCTCGACTACCTTTCAGTGCGGCGCTTGAAGCCGAACATGAAGGGGCCGATTCTGTGCTTTGTCGGACCTCCGGGCGTGGGCAAGACTTCACTGGGTAAGTCGATTGCGAGGGCATTGGGACGCAAGTTCGTGCGGCTCTCGCTGGGCGGTGTCCATGATGAAGCTGAAATCCGCGGACATCGGCGTACGTACATTGGAGCGTTGCCGGGACAAATTATTCAGGGTATTCGGCGGGCGGAAACGAAGGATCCGGTTTTCATGCTCGACGAGATCGACAAGGTAGGGCGCGATTTCCGGGGCGATCCCGCGTCGGCGCTGCTTGAAGCGCTCGATCCCGAGCAGAACTCGACGTTCCGCGATAACTATCTCGACGTGACGTTCGATTTGTCGAAGGTGCTCTTCATTACGACCGCCAACATGCTCGACCCTGTGGCCGAGCCGCTGCGCGACCGTATGGAGATCATCGAACTGCAGGGGTACACGGAAGAGGAAAAAGTTCACATTGCGTTCCAGTATCTGATTCCGCGACAGATTGAGGAAAACGGGATTACGGTCGAGCAGATCGAGTTTCCGGAAGAGGCAGTGCGCTACGTGATCCGCCACTATACGCGGGAAGCGGGCGTGCGCAGCCTCGAACGGACCATCGGCACCATCTGCCGAAAGCAGGCGCGGCGACTGGCGGAAGGCAAGACTGAGAAACTGGTGGTCACAAAAGAGACCATTCAGGAATTTCTGGGCGGCATCAAGATTCGGAGCGAAGGAGAAATTGCCGAGCGCACCGAACGTCCTGGTGTCGCGGTGGGGTCTGGCGTGGACTCCGTCGGGCGGCGACGTGCTGTTCGTCGAAGCCAACGCCATGAAGGGCAAAGGCGGATTCACCATGACCGGACAGATTGGCCAGGTGATGCAGGAGTCGATGCAAGCGGCGCTGACGTGGGTGCGGTCGAATGCCGACCGGCTTGCCGTGCCGGATGATTTCTTTGCCGGGCACGACATTCACATTCACGTTCCGGCGGGCGCGATTCCGAAAGATGGTCCGTCAGCAGGTGTGACGATGGCGACGGCGCTAGTCTCGCTGCTGACGAAGCGGCGGATTACTCCGCTCCTGGCGATGACCGGTGAGATCACGCTGAGCGGAAACGTGCTGCCCGTGGGCGGAATCAAGGAGAAGGTGCTGGCTGCAAAACGGGCCGGCGTCACCGATGTGATTCTGCCGGCGGAGAACAAAACCAACGTCGAGGAGGATCTGACGCCGGAGCAACTCGCGAATCTGAAGGTGCACTACGTCAAGACCATCGACGAGGCTCTGAAGATCTCGTTGCCCCAAGTGGCGGAAGGTCCGGCGGCGAAGATTCTTTCGACTCCGCCGAAGGATCCGAAGCAGGATTACAACCCGACGCAGCCGGTGAAAGAGCCGGAGGCGGTTCACGAGAAAGTGTTGACGCGAGCCTGAGCGGCGGCGTTCTCGATTCAAAGCCTGAGTCTCCATCCTTCGCGTGAGCGGGGGGTGGGGATTTTTTTTTGGAGTGGCGATTATGCGGTGCGGGACTGGTGGGCGATCAGTCGCGATACACTAACGATCGATATATCTGTGATCACTGCGATGCGCGTGCGCGTACTTTTTTTCGGGATGCTGAAGGAACTGGCGGGGAAGCCGGCCGAGGCGCTGGACTTGCCGGAGGGCGCGTCCATCCGGGACGTGTTGGCGCACTATGAAAAGCAGATTCCACGGTTGAAAGAGTCGATATCTTCACTCGCGCTCGCGCTGAATCAGCAATACGCCAGCCCGGACGCGAAATTAAAGGCAGACGATGAGATCGCGCTGCTGCCGCCGGTCAGCGGCGGTGGGCCTGGTGGCGCCCAACTGCTCATCAAGACGCACTCTGCGATCGTCCGCGCTTCCATCGACACGCAGCGGATTCTGGCCGGCCTTAGGCGTGATGAAGACGGAGCGGCGCTGGTGTTTGAGGGCGTGGTCCGCAATCAGACGCGGGGGCGGAGAACGCTCTATCTCGACTACGAAGCCTATGACGAGATGGCGTTGCAGCAGATGGAAGCGCTGGCCACGCAAGCGCTGCAACAGTTCCAGATACGTGACGTGGCGCTCGTGCATCGGCTGGGCAGGCTCGAAATCGGCGAGACCAGTGTCCTCATAGCCGTAGCCTCGGCGCATCGCGCAGCTGCTTTCGAAGCTTGCCGCTGGCTCATCGACACGCTTAAGCGCACCGTTCCCATCTGGAAGAAGGAGTACTTCGAGGATGGGGCCGTCTGGGCTGACGGGGAGCCGTTTCCTGCGGAGATTCCCCGCGCAAATTCTTCTGGCGAAGGCAGCCCCAATGTAGGCCCGGCATCTAAGTGAACGGCGTACTGCCTTTCGGAACGTCGCTCGCGAAATCGCAAAGGTATAATTTCATCACTCGATGAGAAAACTCGCCACGAGCCTGCTCGCAGTGGGCCTTTTCGTATCGGTTTGCGGCCTTTGGGGGCAGCAGACCTCCATTTCGCAGAACCCCTCTGCACCGAACTCCACCCCGCAAACTCCCCCGCCTGCACAGCATCCGGCGGACGCTCAATCCACTCTCAAGTACGACGTGAATCTGGTGAACGTGTATGTGACCGTGACCGACGCGCATGGCGCGCCCGTTGGCGGGCTTACGAAGGAGAACTTCGTTCTCGAGGAAGATGGTCGAGAGCAGAAAATCGCGGTCTTCGATAAGGAATCGGCGTTTCCGCTGTCGATCGCGCTCGCGGTCGATACCAGCCTGAGCACGCGCCATGATTTGCCGCTCGAGCAGGCTGCGGCGAAGCACTTCGCGCACTCGATTCTGCGCCCGATCGACGCGCTCTCGGTCTACGGTTTCAGCGAAGTGGTTCGCGAGAGCACTCCCGGTTTCACGCCGGATCTGAAGCGCATTGACGAAGCGATCGACCACATTCACGTCGGGGCGGCGACCGCGCTCTACGATGCGATCTACCTGGTATCGCGGTCGCTCGATAAGCGCAAAGGACGAAAGGTGATCGTCCTGATTACGGACGGCGGCGACACCATCAGCACAGTCGACTACAAACAGGCCGTGCGCGCGGCGGAAGAAGCCGAGGCTCTCGTCTACTCGATCATCATTGTGCCAATCGAAAACAGTGCTGGCCGCGAAACCGGCGGCGAACATGCGCTCATCCAGCTCTCGGAAGATACCGGTGGGAAGTACTATTACGCGACTTCGACGGCGCAACTCGATGACGCGTTCCGCAAGATCAGCGACGAGCTGCGGACGCAGTATTTGCTGGCATACTATCCGATTCAGCGCAGTTCATTCTCTGAGTTTCGCCGGATTCAAGTGAAAGTCGCTGGAGTGCCAGAGGCTGCCGACTACCATGTTCGGCATCGCGCAGGTTACTACACAGTAAAGTCTGATTTTTGAAGCGAGCGACAAGCGACGCTGATCGGAAGGCTGAACTCAGGCCTGAGTGGGCGCCCGAGAAAGTTCAATTTAACTCGATGCAAACAAGGAGTTAACGAGTTGCGGCGGATTCGTTTTCCCGGAGTTGGATACAGCATTTGGAATTTCCTGTTAGGATCGGCAGCGAACATTTTTTATCCTCCGATCGCTCCGGTCCCGCTGTAAGCCGTTGAGGATAGTGGCGGATCAGCAACTACCGCACGGCCTTGGCTAGCGGCTGGTTTGTGAATTGCAGTCAGGCGAAGCCTAGACACGCGGCGGCTGTTTTGCCGGAACGAATTCAGCACTCATTGTTGTAAGGCAGCAGAGATGGTGCGATGCGTAACCAGAAGTTTGTACGTTTCATCGGAAAATGAAAACGAAGGAAGGTAGACGATGCTGAACCTTAACTCCCCCCGGTGCGCTGTGGCGCGATTCTTTGTGGTTGGTGCGCTGGCCCTTGTTTTTGCATCTACCGTGGCGTTATGCCAATCGACGGTGGGCACCGGCAGCATTCAGGGTACGGTGAAGGACCAGACGGGTGCGGCGGTTGGCGGTGCCCAGGTCACAATCACCAATAGAGCCACAAGCAGCGCCATTCACGTGACGAGCTCATCTGCGGGAAACTATTCGTCGGGCGCACTGTTGCCGGGGAATTACGTAGTACGCGTGGAAGCGAAGGGCTTCAAGACGACCGAGCTTCCAGTAGTAGCGCAGGTTGGTATCGTTTCTTCCGGGAACGTGAAGCTCGAAGTCGGCAACGCGAGCCAGATTATTCAGGTACAAGGCACCGAGGTCGCCGTTAACACTGAACAGGCCACCGTGCAAGGGGTGTTGACGGCGAGTCAGATTGACAATCTTCCCGTCAATGGCCGGAACTTCCTCGATCTGGCACAGCTTGAGCCTGGGGTGCAGATTCAGGAGGGCAGCACGTTCGATCCCACGAAGAACGGATTTTCATCGATCTCGTTCCAAGGACGATTTGGGCGGACGGCGCGTATTGAAGTAGACGGAGTCGACATCTCCGACGAAACCGTCGGCACCACAACTCAGAATATTCCAGCGAGCGCGATCCAGGAGTTTAATCTCTCGCAGTCCACCCTCGACCTCTCGACGGAGTTGACGTCTTCCGGCGCAGTGAACGTCACGACTCGTTCTGGGAGTAACGCTCTGCACGGGCAGGCATTCGGATTCTTCCGCGGCAATCAGACGGCGGCAGCTTTGCCGGGACCAACAGCGCCTCCGTTTCAGCGTGAGCAGTTCGGCGGACGTCTGGGCGGATATCTCATCAAAGACAAACTCTTCTGGTTCATCGACGGAGAGCGCAGCAAGCAGGACCTGACGGCTGCGGAACCCTTCACGGCTCCCTTTGACACTCTGAGCACAACGCTGGTGCAGCCGTTCCGCGAAGTGCAACTCGACGGCAGGCTGGATTGGCAACTGCACAACAATGCGCACGCGTTCTATCGATTCAATTTCGACCAGAACAGCCAGATTCGCCCGTTTGGATCGGCTAGTTCTACGCAGGGATTCAAGAACGTAAACCACACGCCGTCGCACACGCTCGGTTACGACTTCAGTACGGGCAAGTACACGCACAGCATCCGTTTCGAGTATCTGAAGTTCCGCAACGGTATTGTCGATGGCACGGGCGCAATACCGGCGGGAGTGGACAATCCGATCCCCGGACTGGGCATTAACATCGGAGCGCCAGTCGCGGGCAGTTGCGTGCTGAGCGGCGGGGGTTCGTTTTGCGGCGGTCCAAATTTGCTTGCGCCGCAGGCGACGATCCAATCCAATCACGAAATCAAGTATGACGGCAGCACAGTATTTGGAGCACACATCCTGCGCTTCGGCGCGACCTTCAATCACATTCAGGGTGGAGGGCTGGCAGCGTTCTTTACGTACCCGCAAGTTGGAACGACGTTCGCGACCCAGGGGCAATCCGATCCTACGTCCTACCCCGCGGACTGGGTTTTTCTCGGAAATGGCATCGGCTTCTCGACCTCCGAGAAGGCCTTCGGTTACCCCGGCGGAGGACTCGGGCCTGACAACCGTTTTGAGGCGTATGTTGGCGACGGATGGAAACTCCAACGCCATGTGACGTTGACCTACGGGCTCCACTATGTTCGCGATACTGGGCGAGTGGATAGCGCTCTCGGTCCGGAGCCCACATTCAACGACTGGGGGGCTGGATTGGGCAACAGAGTGCGTACTCCGGGCACGAACTTTGCGCCTCAGTTCGGCTTCGCATGGGACATGGGAGGAGTTGGCAAGACCGTGATTCGCGGCGGCGCTGGCCTGTTCTACGAGAACTCGATCTGGAACAATGTGCTCTTCGATAGCCCGACACGGAGTAAGCAGGGAATCTTCGCGTACACGCCAGTAGTCTGCGCGGGTGGAACCACGGTTCCGTTTACATGGCCCACCAACCCAGGTGGGGTAGGGACCTCGATTGCCGGTGGTGCGGGAGTCGTGGTTGCCGGAAACAACCAGGTCCAACCGACTTTCTGCGGAGATCCGATTGCTGCCGCCGGAAGCCAGATCCTTGCTCTGAGCGACGCCTTCAAGGGCGCTGCGGCGTCAAACGTTGGCCTGCAGCCGAATGGCAACTACATTGGCACAGGACTGAGCGCTGCCAATGCCAACGGATTTGACGTGTTCGATCCTAGTTACCGCACGCCCAGGTCCTGGCAGATGAACCTCGGCATCGAGCGGCAGATTCGGCCGGGAACGGTTTTCAGTGCCGACTTCATTCGAAATATTGGCGAGCACTACCTGATCGCCGTTGACAGGAATCACAGCGGCGCGACGCGGTCGTTCAACGTCAACAATGCCTTGGCGGCGCGAGACTTCGCGCAGCAGAATGCGATGACGGTCTATCAAGGAACCCAGAATTGCCCGCCAGGCGAGGGTCAGGCGAACTGCATGGTCACATCGTTGGGCATCAGCGGTGCGCAGGCCGCGTATTCGGCCGCCGGTTTGGATTCGAACATCGCGACCACCGGCGGAGCGCCTTGCAGCTACTGCGCATTTCCGGGCACGAACCCGATCAGCGGAAATCAGGGTGTCGTTGGCACGCTCGACATGCTCGAACCGATTGGTCGCTCAGTGTACGACGGTCTGCAAGTCAAGCTCGTGCAGCATGTCCGAAAACCGTGGCACTTCGTCAAGGACTCAGACTTCCAAATCTCCTACTCGTTCTCCAAGTTTGTCAGCCAGGTGCAGGACCAGGATTTCATCAACGTCGCCACGAACAACGACAATCCACTGCAGTTCACTGGCCCGAACGCGCTCGACCGCAAACATCAGATTTCGTTTGGCGGAACTTTCAATTTGCCGTTCTTCGCCCAATTCAGCGTGATCGGTCACTTCTACAGTCCGCTGCCGCAGAACCTGTCGCTTCCAGAGCAGACCAGCGGCGGCGAGATTTTCGCGACGGACTGGCTGGGTGCAGGACTTGGATCAAATGGCCCAGCCGAGCCGATTCCGGGAACCCAGATCGGGCAGTTCATGCGCGGTACCGGCATCTCCCAACTGGAGAGCGTGATCAGCAGCTACAACATTCGCTACGCCGGCACTCTAACTCCCTCTGGCAGCAGGTTAGTCAGTGGCAATGTTCTAAACAACGCCGACATGACGGCTTTGAATTGGGTGATGCCGACGCTCGGAAATGTCGCCCCGGACGCGACGGGTTTTCCGTGGCTGAGGTCGATGGATATTCGAGCGGCGTGGCCCATCAAGCTTCGCGAGCGCTTCACTATCGAGCCGACTGCCAGCATCTTCAACGTGTTTAACTTCTCGAACGCATTCCTTCCCGGCAACCTGCCGACTGCATCTCTTTTCAGCGGTGAGAATGGCGTGCTGGCGCCGAATGCAGTAGGAGGAGTGGCCGGCGCAGGTTTGACTCCTTATCGCGCCAGCTTTCAGTCAGGAACCTACGCGCTGGGAGCTCCGCGCCAGTTCGAGTTTGGGCTCACGGTTTCGTTCTAAGAGCGTTGTGCGCAAACCGGCCGTGGCGTTCAGTGAGCGCCACGGCTTTTTCTTGGGTGAGGGGGAAATTGGTTTCCTGATAGCAACGACGGGGAGTTTACATTGGTAGCGGGCGGTGGCTCTGTCCCGCTCTTGTGTTTGTGTACAATGACGGCATGCCTTTCCGCGCTCCCCAAGGAAGTTCCAATGCCGCCAAGCGAGGACGAACGCCGCCTCCTGAAGAGACCTTCGAGGAAGCGACCTTCCTCAAGGCGCTGGGGGAAAAGCAGAAGCCGGTGTCGATCAAACTCATGGACGGAGAGACCGTTCGGGGCTGGATCGAGTACTACGACAAAAACATGGTGCGGCTCACACGCGAAGGCGGGCCCAACCTGTTCATCTTCAAGCACGAGATCATGTACATCGCGGAAGATAGCGGGAAGCGGAAGTAGCGCTTCCGGAGCCCGTCGCCGATCATTCCATGTCATCGAACACACAAAATCCCGAGAGCTTCCTTCCCGCCATGTCCGCCATCGCCCGCGAGGCGGGTGCGCTGCTGCTGCCGTATTTTCATCAGGGACTGAAAATCGAATACAAAGGCGACGCCGATCTGGTAACGGCGGCCGACCGTGCTTCTGAGAAGTTGATCCGCGAACGGATCAGCCAGCAGTTTCCATCGCACGATGTGCTCGGGGAAGAGCAGGGCCTCAACGATCAGGGCAGCGATTATCGCTGGTACGTCGATCCCCTCGACGGCACGACAAACTTTGCCCACGGATATCCGGTGTTCTGCGTATCGATGGGGTTGGAACATCGCTCAGGCCAATCGTCGAAGCTCGTCGCCGGAGTTGTTTACGATCCAACGCGTGACGAGCTTTTCAGCGCTGAGCAGGGGAAGGGCGCGCATCTCAACGGTAAGGCGATCAAGGTTTCAAAGGCCAGCCAGTTGAAGGAATGCCTGGTGGCGACGGGATTCCCCAGCCACAAGCGGCACAAGAATCCGAATATTTACTTCTACCACCAGATCACGCTGCGCACGCACGGGGTACGCCGCGCGGGTTCGGCGGCGCTCGACTTATGCAACGTGGCTTGCGGACGCTTCGACGGATTCTGGGAGTTCAATCTCAATCCGTGGGACACGGCCGCAGGGGCGGTCATTGTGGAAGAAGCCGGCGGTAAGATTAGCCGCTTCGACGGCTCGCCATTCGAACTCAACAGCCGCGAGACGCTGGCGTCGAACGGGTTAGTGCATGAAGCGTTGCTGCAGGAGTTCAAAGAGATTTTCGCCGGACGAGGGATGGAACCTTTGCCGGACCCGCACGTGTACGAGCGCTGACGCCATTCGAAGCAACCTGCGCGGCGTTACAATGAGCCTGTGGGGACGCCCATCCGCCCGGGCGGCCAATTCGACAACACTTCAGGTTAACCGTGATTAACTCACTTCTGGAACGCAAGATCGAGAAGCGGCCGGACAAAGTCCGCCTGCAGGGACGTATTCTTTTTCTCACCGAAGATCCCGATCTCATCAAGCGACAGCTTGCCGGCGAAGACCTGCCTTGGGACACGAAAAATCCTGCCAACAATCCCAAACTGCGGGACGACATTTCGACCGACGAGATCACTCCAGCGCACTATTGTTTTTATTTTGATGAGACGCTGGGCGAGATTCCGTACCTCGGTTTGAAATGCGGAAGCGTGACGCCCATCGGCCGCGGTGATGTGAAGCGCGGTGGATTCGTCTGCGCGGTGAGCGGCAAGCGGCGCGGCAAGGGATCGAGCCGCGAGCAGTCTCCTTATGCCGAGATGTGCGCCGGCATTCGCGTGGTGATTGCGGAGAATATCGAACGCATCTACAAGCAGAATTGCCAGAACCTCGGGCTGCTCACTTCGACGAACTTCTCGTTGATCGATCGCATTCGCAGCGGGGAAGAGATTGCGTTGAGCGAGTTTACGGCGGGCGAGGACGAGATCACTCGGCAGGTCATCGAATACGGCGGACTGTTTCCGTTCAACGTCGCGCGCATGCAGGGGAAAGTATCTTTGCCTCCGATCGAAGAAGCGGGCATGAGTGCCCGCTCCACACAGGCTTCAGCAATGACGGTGGCGGAGAAGATTTTCGCGCGGCACATGTTGAATGAAAACGGCGAGGTGGGTGTGCCGTCCGTCAAGCCGGGCGACACCGGTTTCGCGCGCGCCGACCTGCGTTTCAGCCACGAATATGTAACGCCCATGGCGGCGATTTTCTTCGAGCGCTATGTAGGTAAAGACGCGAAGGTCAATGATCCGTCGAGCATCTTGTTCTTCCGTGACCATCTAACGTTTCTCGATGAAGTGATCTCCGAAGAAAAGAAGAAGCTGGGCCTGCTCGACCTGGCGACGCAACTCAAGCTCAAGCAACAGGATTTTGCCGTTAAGCAGGGCATTCGCTTGCACGGAGAACTCGCCGACAGAAAAGGGTCGGAAGGCATTTGCCATTCAATCGTGCTCGAGAGCTACGCGCTGCCGGGGCAATTGAATATCGGTTCCGACTCGCACACGCCGCACGTTGGCGCGATCGGGTGCGTCGCGTTTGGCATTGGCACGACCGATGTTTTCAATTCGTGGATCACGAAGGATGTGCGGGTGAAGGTGCCGGAGTCGGTGAAGATCGTGATTCGCGGGAAGAAACACGCGAACGTCACGGCGAAGGATTTCATCCTGAAGATTCTGAGCCTCGACTACGTGCGTAGTGGAAAGGCGCTCGCGAAAGTAATGGAGTACGCGGGCGAGGCAATTGAAGAGTTGAGTGTCGATGAACGCGCCACCATGACCAACATGGCGGCGGAGATCGGCGGATTTACCGGCATCGTCGCGCCCGACAAAAAGGCGGTCGACTTCCTGGTCGAGCGGCGCGGAGTCGAGCGTGCGAGCGCTGAGGCGATGATTGCGGGCCTGTATAGCGATCCTGGCGCGCAATATGCGCACGTCATCGAACTCGATGCGGCTGAGATTACTCCGATGGTCGCTACACCCGGTGATCCGGGCAATGGAAAATACGTCCGCGAACTGAACACGCCGGTTCCGATCGAGATTGCATACGGCGGAACCTGCACCGCGGGCAAGAACGAAGACATGGACATGTACGCGCTCGTCCTCGCCGATGCGCTCAAACAAGGCAAGCGCGTGGCGGAGTCGGTGAAGTTCTACATTCAGTTCGGCTCGCAGGAGACGCGCGATTATTGTGTGCGCCGCGGATACCTGGAGACATTTCAGAAGTCGGGTGCGCACGTGATCGAGCCCAGCTGCGGAGCGTGCATCAACGCCGGGCCGGGAGTTTCAACGCGTCCCGATCAGGTTGTAATCAGCGCGCAGAACCGGAACTTTCCCGGGCGTAGCGGGCCAGGCCAGATGTATCTGGCGTCGCCTCTGACCGTTGCCGCAAGCGCCGTGGCGGGTTACATCGTCGAATACGAACCGAGTGAGAAGAAGGAATTGGTAGGGGCGTAGCACGGCGATTATTTTTCTCGCCGTGGAGATCAATGGCAACCGTTATATATCTCCTGTAAGAAAGAAGAGCGGGTGCCGATGGCCAAGCCAGACAAGAAACCAGATCCTAAGAAGGATCAGCTGTGGTGTGAGTGCGAATGTACCAGTTGCGAGATTGGCGCGCACGAGCGCTGCCAATCCTCCGAGTGCCACATGCCGAAGTGGAAGGACATCCCGACGAAGAAGCCGAAATCACGCCGCTAGCGCAGGTTCTTCTGGGCGAACTGACGGAACTGGAACTCGAACTCTTCTGGTGAGTAAATGCCTTTTTGCACTAGCAGTGTATTCATCGCATAGACGGTGGCGCGAAAGCGCTCGTCACGGGATAGTTTTTCCATGGCATCGTCAAAGCTGATGAGTTCCTGTCCTTGAGATACCGCCCGCTCGGACCGGCCCACTTGTGTACTCGCCATCGGATTCCCCCTGAAGCGCCTATTCTACGCTGTTGTGTTCGCTTTCACATCCCGTACTTCTCATAAAACTTGTTTGAGAACAGCCCGCTCGGGTCGTATTTCTTCTTCGCGGCGAAGAAATCGTCGACCTCGGGATAGCAACTCTTTAGTTGCTCTTTGGAATAGAAAAGCTGGTAAGGCAAGTAGTACGTGCCTCCGGCGCGGTGTGCCACATCAATCAGGTCGGACGTAGTCTTCTTCAGGATCTCGTTGTCCCGGTCGTTGAACTTCACGTTGAAGTACAGCACAAACCCGAACATATCTTCTTTCGCATACGGGAGCGCGGTGATCGTGTCTTTGTGCACTGTCCGTATTGTCACATTGAGCAGGTTGGCGCCGTTGGTCTGCACCGTGTTGCGCAGGCCGTCGACGAATTCGGGCATGCGGTCGTAGGGGACGAAGTACTCCTGCAGAATGTCGGTATCGCGAAGGCGGTTTTTCAGGTAGGCCATGTCGTCGTACATTTCTTCATTGCGCGAGACGAGGCAGACTTCCTTCTGATTCATGGCCTGATTGCGGGTGAGGCAATCGTGCATGTGGGGCTCGGCGTATTTTTCCAGGGTCCAGCGCGTCCAGCGGCCCACGTCACCGGTTTTCGAGAAGTTGATGATGAAACGGTCGAGTGTGTTGTGGGTGTTGGGCTTCATCGCCGGGAACTCGCCCTCGAACGGAGCGCGGGTATATGTGTGCACGGCTGTCTCGCGCAGGAACGACTGCGGAGCGACCGACAGTCGTCCGTAGACGAGTCCGATGTCGGCGTTGTTCTCGATATTTGCCCGGTAGTATGTGGGGAATCCTGTGTAGTCCATGTAGATCGTCTTCCGCGTATACATTTCGTTTGCGACGACGTCGAGATCGACGTCGATAATCACACCGAATAAGCCATATCCGCCGAGCACGTGGCGAAACAGATCCGCGTTCTCGGTGGGGCTGGCTTTGACGATGCTGCCATCGCTGAGCATGACGCGGAGCGAGCGCACGGTGGGAGCGATTTGGCCGGGCATGGGATCGATGCCGTGCGCGTTGATGCTCAACGTGCCGCCAACACTGAAAATATTGATGGACTGCATCGACTTGACCGAGAGCCCTTGCTGGTCGAGAAGTTTCTGCAATTGCCACCAGCGCACACCGGATTGCAGATTGACGATCTTGCGTTCCTTGTCGAGTTGAATGCGGTTGAACTGGCGCAGGTCGAGGACGAGGCCGCCATGCGTGAAAGTCTGCCCGCCCATGCTGTGCTGCTGGCCGGCACAGCTGACTTTTAGATTGTGGTCACGCGCATATTGCAGAGCGTTGCGGATGTCGTCTTCGCTGGTGATCTGCACCACGCCATATACCGCGGTCTTATTCAGATGGCTGGCGTCGTTGACGAATCCTCCACGCTGCTCGAAGGTGAAGGGCGGTGCCTGGGGCTCGGCGACGAGAATCGTTGGTTTTTCCTGGTCAGGATTGGAAGGGAAGAGGAAGTCGCTTTCTTTTTCTTTGTCAGGAGCGGCGGCGTAGTCGAAGATCTTCTTCGCGCTGAGAACCAGACTCGACGCGATCAACAGAACGACGATCAGAAGCAGATGGCGCTTGCGGCTCACGCATCCCCCAGTGAAGCGGCTTCGAGAGATAAAGGTGGTTCAATCCTGGAAAAAATAGCTTGCAACCGCGGCAATCCTGCTGAATAGTACCAGCAGCTATACCCATGGCAAGAAAATTCAGCACCATTCAGAAGGTAGGTTTCGGCTTCGCCGTGCTGTTTCTCGGCGTGTATGCGCTCGACTATGTTCCGGGCATCATGGATCAAAACGGCCTCATGTTCGGACTATTCCACATGAGCCGGCTGATCGATCTTGGACATCTCGGGGCGGGATCGCTGGCGCTGATCTGCGCGCTCATTTCCGCAAAGGCGTCGCGATTTTATTTCTGGCTGCTGGGCGTCTGGTACACGATTGATGTCATCACTTACTTTTTCAGCCATCTGAGCACGCTTCCTCTGATCAAAAACATTCTGGTGAACATGCCGCATATTCTCATCTTCATTGCGGCGTACTGGATCGCCCTCCGCGTCGACAAGCCGAAAGTTGGGACGGCTGCCGCTTGAAACGGTGGCTGCGCCGCATCGTCCGATTTCTCCTGATTTGCTTTGCTCTGCTCATCGTCCTCATTGCTGCTGAGGCGATCGCCGGTTGGCGCTGCGATCTGCAGGGAGAAATTCCAACTCCGGTGCCTCCGTCGAAAGAAAGGCAAGCCGCAGCGGCTGGAATCAAGGACTACGCGCGCCCCGAAGTCGATACCTACCTGAGCCTGCCGGAGTGGTACATCGTCTGGAGTTACCAGGCGAAGGCAGACTTCCAGGAGAACGGTCTGCCAAGCAAATTTCCCTATTTCGGCGAGGTGCGGGAATACTGGAATATCTTCTGCTGCATTTCGCGGGTCACCAAAGGGAAATATTCGTCGAACCTGGGCGAAGAGTTTGCCCAGGTGGTGATCGGCACCAGCTATTCGGCGGAGTACATCCTAAAAGGCCTGTACGAGAAAACTGTTGGCCGGCTGAGCGAGTGGACCAGCGACAATCAACTCACGGATGAGGATCGCTACGCTTACAAGGTTGCGCGCGAGTACTCCGACTTCGTGTACATACGCCCGTTTTATGAGTTTCACTTCGCCCGGCATGTGAGAGGACTCTGGGCGGAAAATTCTCTTTGGGGTCCGCATCCGATTCGCAAGTGGGAGCGTCGGGCATTTCTGACGGTTGATTACACGATTGAAGCTGCGTATTGCTGGCTGATCGAGAAGGGAACGCACCTCAGTTACGGCTACGAACCGGCCGAGACCTATACCTGGATCGACAATGCCGACGACGCGGTGCTGGCGCAATTTCCGCACGTGAAGATCGCGAAAACGGTGGGCCCGCGCGCGTACATCGTGAGCATCCCGCGCTATCAGGAGTTCACGCCGATCGCATCGTCGCTCGCGCAACAAGGAGCTCATTTCGTCGAGATTGCGGGGAACTCCAGCGTTGTTCTTTCTGTGCTCGTTCCTGAGGCTTGGCAGGACAATTCGCCGGCCCAGCAGCTTTTCTCCTTACCAGTTCTTACCCATCCGGGATGGCGGAGGGTTTTCCTTCGAAGTGATGTGTCGTCGCTCGACCAGGCGTTGAATCGCCTGCGTGCGGACGGCTTGATGGCAGAGCATATCTACGACTACTGACTTATTTGGATACCTGCGCCGCGCTGGCTCTTAGCTTTTGCAGTTCGTTCAGCGCTGGAAAAGATTTAGGTGCCATCAAGGTTCGCTCGGGTGGTTGAGATCCGGCTTTCAGCGCCGTGACCAGTAACTGTATGGCGTCTCCGGCGATCGGGGGCGAGACGACCGTGGCCGCCAGTTTGCCCTGACGAACCCATTCCTGCCCTGAGGTCGCAACGCCATCGCATCCGGTGATCGGAAGGCGAAGCCACGCGGCACGCTCTTCCCCGTTTCCCAACTCCTCAAAAGCCCGGCGTGCGCCGATGGCCATGTCGTCGTTCTGGCCCGCGATCATGCCGACATGCAATTGCCGTGAGGTGCTCAGAGACAGCCATGATTTGATCGCGTGATATCCGCTCTGCTGCGTCCAGTCGCCTTTGAGCGTCTTCACCAGCACACCCGCCGGTTTTGTCGACAGCATTCCTTTCGTGCGAACCTTGGCTACATCCCGAACGGAAGGACCCTCAAGATAGAGAACGCATCCCTGATCTCCCAGGAAGGCCGCAATCTGCTGACCTTGAAGTTTCCCGATGGCCTCGTGATCCGAGAGAACCGAGAAGATTGGGACCAGAGCGTGTTGCCGCAGCTGGGCAATGTAGTCGACGTCGGTGTTAATGATCCCCCAGGCAATTCCCGCAGAGACCGCGGCCTTTGCAATCTGCGGCATGCCGGTCCCGACGGGTTCGGCCAGGATGGCGTCCGGCCGCTTACCCGGGTTCTGAATGAAGCTCAGAATCTGCTGGGTTTGTTGGACGGCGTCATTGCCCGAATACAGGATCTGGACATTCACGCCAAGTTTCGACGCGGCTGTCTGCGCTGAGGCTGCCTGCGCGAGCTGGTAATCGTTATCGTCTGTGATCAGGGAAACCAGAACGTTGAGCATGTTTATTGAGACCGAACCTTCCTCTGCCGGTCACACCGCACATCTTGCCTCATTAATGCACACTCAGATGGGGTTACGCCAAGTTACTTCGGTGTTTTCGTATTACCCGTTTCGGTTCCGGAACGTGGTTCCTTGGGGCGGGAGCGAAGGGCCAATTCGATCCGCCCGAGAGCCAGTTCTGCTCGCGCCTCGCCGACATAGGAGCCAATGGGACGTAGTCGGTAAGGGGCCAAAATAAAATGCGGCATGCTATAAAAACCCAATGCAACCCGAATACGCACCCCGGCCCGCGCACATCAAGTGGCTGCTTGACTCTGACCCCGCGATTCGTTGGCAGGTTATGAGGGATATCACAGGCGAATCCCCCAAAGCGATCGCAGCCGAGCGGTCGCGCGTCGCGACCGAAGGATGGGGAGCACAGCTTCTTTCTCGCCAATCTCTTGCCGGCAGCTGGAGTGGGAGTCCCCGTGGATGGAGAGCCGATCTGCCAAGAGAGCATCGAGACTTGCTGGTCACGCTCTACTCTCTCTCGACATTGATGGACCTCGGGGTCGATCCCGCCAGCAAGCAGGCTCGCCAAATGATCCAGCGCATCGACAAGCGCCTGGTGTTTCGATGGCTCGACAACCGGCCTTACCTTGACGGCGAAACGGAGCCTTGCATCAACGGCAGAATTCTGGGTATCGGCGCGTATTTCAAGAAACCGAACCGTGCGCTGGCCAGGCAGCTCTTGAGCGAACAGCTTGAAGATGGCGGCTGGAATTGCGAAGCGCCGAAGAGCCTGCGCTCTTCCTTCCATACGACGATTTGCGTGCTCGAAGGATTGCTCGAGTACGAACGAGCGGGTCGCAAATCCGCGGCGGTCAGCAAGGCCCGCAAGCGTGCTGAAGACTATCTGCTCGAGCGCCGCATGTTGCGCTCGCTTCGAACCGGCAAGATCATCGACAAACGCTGGCTGCGGTTCTCATTCCCCACGTTTTGGCATTATGACGTGTTGCGTGGACTCGATTATCTGCGGAACGCAGGAGTCAAACCCGACAGCCGAGTTCGTGAAGCCATTGAAATTGTGATGGAGCGCCGCCATCAGAATGGACGCTGGCCGATGAATCGTCTTCATCCCGAATTCATTCCGTTGAAGATGGAAGCCGAAGTCGGCAGAGCAAGTCGCTGGAATACCTTGCGTGCGTTGCGAGTTCTACGCTGGTATTACGACTCAATTTGACAACTGTGACTTGGCACGGCTCACGCGGATTACGGCGCTGGACGCGACTTAGCGCCGCGCGAGAGATTCTTCGCCTATGGTAAACTTCGTCTCTGACGCCTGCAGGAAGCGTCCTGTCCGCGGAAAGGGCTGCGCCCACCTGCTTCTTTGAGGCACCATCTCTTGGTTGATCCTCTTTCGCCTGTCATGCGGACCAGGCACACGAAGGAGGAGCCTTGAATCTCGAACAACAGAAGAAGCAGGCCCGCGAACTCCTGCGGGCGATTCGGGCTGGAAATGAAGAAGCAATTTCCCGCCTACGCCGCCACCATTCCCGCTGGTCCACCATCGATGATGTAACCATCCGGCAACTGGTAGCTCTGCATGATGCCCAGTTCGCACTGGCTCGCGAACAGGGCTTCGCCAGTTGGCCCAAGTTGAAGGCTTACGCCGAGCCGTTTTCCGGTTCACGTCACACGCGTCTGTTTGTCGCCGATGTGGAATGGCTCACCGGCCGGGTTCATGGCTTATTGCGAACGCGGCAATCGGCCGGTCCGGCGGCGCTGGAACAAATTCGTGAATGGCATCCGCGTTTCGCAGATAGAACAGACGAGGAGATTCGACAAGCTCCATTCACCGAGGACGACGCCCGGCTTGTCTACGCACGCGAGCACGGCTTCGAGACCTGGGACGATCTGACAAGCCGGGTGAATCTACTGGCATCGCGAGCGGATCTGGCAACGACCGAACCGTTCATGGCAGCCTTCAGCGCGCTGAAGGCGGGTGACGTGGCAGGCTTCGAAGCTTTGTTGCGCGCGAATCCCCGCTTGGCAAACGAGCGCGGTACGAATGGCAACACGCTGCTGAATCTCGCCGTTAGCTTCGCCAGCAAGCCGGACGGGAAAATCGCTCTCTCGACGGGCATTTCGGCGATAGACGCGCTGCTGGCGGCCGGTGCCGACGTAAACGACGCGAATGATCGGGGCTGGACTCCGCTTCATGCGGCTGCATACGCGAACCAACCCGAGATTGCGAGCCTCTTACTAGCGAAAGGCGCGGCTCTCGATGCGGAAGCGCACGGCGCGGGCGGCACTCCCTTGATTGCTGCGCTGTTCTGGGGACATCGCGAGGTGGCCGATCTGCTGGGCCAGCATTCGACTGCCCCAAGTAATCTTCGAGCAGCGGCGGGGCTTGGCATCCCAGAATTGGTGGAAGCTTGCTTTACCGGAGAATGCACTCTGACGCCCGAGGCCAGCGCTGCCCGCGGCTTCTATCGGCCGCACAGCGGATTTCCCGATTGGCAACCGTCGACGAATCCACAAGAGGTGCTCGATGAAGCGCTGGTGTGGGCATGCAAGAGCGATCGCGTAAGCGTGCTCGATCGACTTTTGCGAGCCGGGGCTCGGCTCGATGCCAATCCATATCGTGGCACTCCGCTGATTTGGGCCGCAGCCTGTAATCGCAAAGAGGCTGCCGCATGGTTGATGGATCACGGCGCCAACGTAAACCAGAAGGGTACATTCGGAGGGGTGACGCATGGTCAAGGCGTGACCGCGCTGCACATGGCCGCTCAGAGCGGACACTTGCCGATGGTGAAGCTTCTGATTGAACGCGGGGCAGATCGATCGATCCAAGACGATCTGTACCACGCTACCGCCGCCGGCGGCGCGGAATACTTCGGGCAGGAGGAGGTACGAGATTACCTCCTCTCTCTGGAAGTTTAGGCTTGGCGGCCCGAGCCGGGGGAGTTCCGTGCTCGAGCGTCGCTTCAACAACGCAATGACTCGACCTGCATTCTTGCCCGATTCTTGCTAGAATGTGCGGTTCTGTGAGGTTGCTCGTCTGGACCGTCGTGGTAGTAAGATAAAAGAATCGACCTGAGGAGACTGACACCGTTATGGCCTACGTGATTGCAGAGCCGTGCATTGGCACCAAAGACACCGCATGCGTGGATGCGTGTCCGGTAGATTGCATTCATCCGAAAAAAGATGAGCCCGCTTACGCCACTGAGGAATTGCTGTATATCGATCCGGTAGAGTGCATCGACTGCGGCGCGTGCGTCCCCGTGTGCCCCGTCTCAGCCATTTTTGCCCTCGACGATCTACCGGAAAAGTGGAACGCCTTCACTGAGCGCAATGCCAAGTATTTCGGGCGGTAGACGGCGTTCGATGTTTCCAGCGGCTACTGCGGGTTAGGCCGAGTTTTGTTGGGAGTATTTTGATCACAGGCGTGCGTCCCTGACAGGATGCGCGCCTTCGTTTTTGAGGCGCGGAATTCTCCGTCTCGCCGCTTCCCCTGCTGGTTTACTTAAGTCGCTTATTTGCGTTGCCCAGGACCTCGGCATCGATTCCCGTATGCGCCTTCAATGCGTCGAGTATGTGAATGTACTCGTGCTTGTCCATGTGCAGGATGAAAACCTTGGGCATGCTCTGGTCGTGGTAGTCAATCTGAAGCCAGTGGCTCTTGCTCAGTCCGACCGAGATTTGTGACTTGTATTCGTATGACGCCTTGTCGATCTGGGAGTAGGGAATGGTCACCGCGTCGCCTTTTTTGGGATGCACTTCCAGCGCCTTGTCGTTGTCGCTGAACGTGAGCACGGCGTTGACAAGCTTGCCCTTGCGGTTGGGCACCATGACTTTGCGGAAGGAAGTTTCCTCAGCATGACTCAGGGCAGACGTCGCCAGGACCAGCAGAAGAATGGAGACTGTCTTTCTCACAGTCTCATGAGTATATCGAAGGCGCAGCAGCTGATTAAGAATTTTCGGGTACTCTCTCAATCGGAGTCATCCCGAAGATCCGCGTTTTTCCAGCGGATCGAGGGATCTCCCGTGGAACCCTGCTGGTCTTGCACAAACGGGTTTCGGGAAGGCCTTGTCGATCCTACCTGTGCGTCAATCCATATCCCACGGCGCCAGCCGATGAGCCGATCTCGACAAGCGACGTCAACCTCTCCAACTTGTGGTGGCCGGTCTTGTGAAATAGATAGCTCACGCCCATGGTTCCGACGGCTTCTCCGACGAAGTTGAAGGCCAGACCGGTCGTACTCCCGGCGAATACTCTTGTTACGGGATTAAGCTCGCGTCCACCGCTGGCGAGGTTCGCGCGCGTCACGCAGAAGTCGGCCGCGGCCCCGGCTCCTACGGCGGCGAACAGAATTGTGTTCGAGCGATCCCAGAAGTGGTGCTTCTGCTCTCCTATTTCCGACGACCGAACATAAGAATGCTGAATAAATGCCCCGGAGGCGGCAGGCTGAACCATCGTGGCCTTCATCGAGGCCGCGAAGGGAGATTCCTGCGCAAAGCCTTTGGCAACGGGAATCAGAACCAGAGCCAGGATGAGCAGCGATCGCTTGCAGCGGGTGCGGAGGGCATCGTTTTTCATTGTGACTTAGGTCCCGGCCGGCTATGGCCACCTGTACTAGTACTACCGGGTCTGGGGCCCGGAGTGAATGTCTCCAACGTGCCACCGGAACCCCCCTAGAGTGTGGTTACGGAGTGTTACTGTTGGGTGCTACAGCATTGTTAAATAAGGCGTTAGGGGCACCAGGCCGTATCTTCGACAGGGAGGGGGCCGCATTGCCTCCCATGGTTCCCGCCATTCTCACGGGATTGTCCCATTCTTCGCCTGCTTTGCAGTCCGGGCCGGGTGCCGCGATCTTTCGCCCGCGTCACGAGAGTTGGCTTCGTGGCTGACAGCTGATGGCTGACAGCTGACAGCTGCTTTCCACTAAAATCACGCTCAGACATGGCGCTGAGAGAATCAGAAGCGATCGTGCTACGCACTTACCCGATGCGCGAAGCCGACCTGTTGGTCACGCTGTTCACACGGGTCGAGGGAAAAGTGCGCGGCGTGGCGCGTTCGGCGAAGAAATCCAAGCGCCGCTTTGGCGGAGCCCTCGAGCCCCTGACGTATGTGCGCGCGTTCTATGACGTAAAGGAAGGGCAGGACCTGGCGCGTCTCGATGCCTGCGAAGTGCTGGAGTCTCCGCTGGCCTCGGAAGTGAGCTACGCGCGCGCCGTAGCGCTGGGACACATCGCCGAACTGCTCGACGAACTACTCCCTGACCGCGAGGCCAACGACGCCATCTTCCGCCTGACGCTTTCGGTGTTGCACGTCCTGACCGGTTCGGACGTGTGGATGCCCGTCACCTATTTTGAACTCTGGATGACGCGGCTGGTCGGCTTTCTGCCGGAGTTGACGGAGTGCGTCGTCTGCGGCCGCGAGTTGAACGGCAGTCGCGCCTATTTTCACGCGCTGGCCGACGGCCTGATGTGTGCGGAGGACAAGCGCCTTGCATCGTCTGAGATTTCCAGCGAATCGCGAACACTGGCCGCACAGATGTTTCGTGCCCCGGTTGATAGTTTTGCCGGAACGCCGTGGCCGAAAGCGCTGGCCGCGGACTTGAGGAAGTTTCTGATCCAGATTCTGCAGCGGCATATTGAGAAGAAGCTGGTGACGGCGGGGATGCTGGAGAAGGGCGGGTTCTAACGAACGCGCTGTGCAGGCCGAAAATATCGATGACTTGCGGCGATTGCTTTTGTCTTTTTCCACGGTCTTCCTGAAGGAACGTTTTCCGGCGCGGTGCTGACGGCTGGCTCTTCCATCCATTACAATCGTTGATTAACCGTTGAGCTCTGGCTGCGCTGTAAGACTTCGATAACCGTTCGCACACTGGGGTTTGCGCCCAGAGCTAAAAGAGTCGAATCTGTGAATCCAGCCTCCTCCAACCCGCTGACATTCCAGGAACTCATCCTGCGCCTGCAGACATTCTGGGCCGAGCGCGGATGCGTGCTGCAGCAGCCTCACGATGTGGAAGTTGGCGCGGGGACCATGGCGCCAGAAACGTTTCTTCGCGTGCTGGGACCGAAGCCTTATAAGGTTGCCTACGTACAGCCGTCGCGGCGTCCGGCCGACGGACGCTATGGAGAGAATCCCAACCGGCTGTTCAAGCACATGCAGTTGCAGGTGATTCTGAAACCTCCGCCGGAGAATGTGCAGGAGTTGTATCTGGAGTCGCTGGGTGCGATCGGCATCGACCTGCGCCAGCACGACATCAAGTTTGAAGAAGATAACTGGGAAGCGCCTACGCTGAGCGCGTGGGGCGTGGGCTGGCAGGTCATGCTCGACGGACTGGAGATCACCCAGTTCACCTATTTCCAGCAGTGCGGCGGCATGGATCTGTTCCCGATTTGTGCGGAACTGACTTACGGCCTCGAGCGCATCGCGGCGTTTTTGCAGGACGTCGATTCGATTTACGACATCGTGTGGGCGCGCGATCCGGAGTCAGGCAGCGTCGTGAAATATGGCGACGTGCGACTCGCCGACGAGTTGCAGTTTTCCGTTTACAACTTCGAATTAGCGGATGTTGAAAAGGCTTGGAAGCACTTCGATTTGTATGAAGCGGAGTGCAAGGGATTGATTGCGAAGTACGCGCAGTTGAAAGAGTGTCAGACTCAAAATCCCCACGTCCCGCAAAAGACGCGAGAAATGGGGTACCCGGATTCGCCTGTCGACAAGGCGCGGTTTCCGTTGCTGGGCGCCTATGACCTTTGCCTGAAATGCTCGCATCTGTTCAACATTCTCGACGCGCGTGGAGCGATTTCGGTGACCGAGCGCGTGGGCGTGATTGCCCGCGTGCGCGCTCTGGCTGTGGGCATCGCGAAGGCCTGGGTTGATCAGCAAAAGAATGAGAGCGCCCCGTCGGAGCAGATCTGACGAGCCTGAGCCTGCCCGCGAGCACAAAGAGAATCCGAAGAGGGACAAGCATAAAGATAATTTGGCGCCCGTGGCACTTTAGCGCCGTCGTCCCGGCGGCCGTCGAGGGGACGTGTCGCCCGCGAATTGCACAGGGCGGTTGTGACGGATATCACATTCAGGCTGGGGTCAGTTTTGAGACACTTGATGGTTTGAAGGCATGCCAGACTTCCTGCTAGAGATCGGGTGCGAAGAAATTCCGGCGCGGATGATTGACGCCGCCTCGCACGAACTGCGCGAGCGTGTTGTAGCGTTGCTGAGCCGCGAGCGATTGTCTGGAGGCGAGGTCACGCACTTCGACACGCCGCGGCGCCTGGCGATCCTGGCCTCCGGCATTGCCGCGTCTCAGGCCGACGTGGTCGAGCAAGTTACCGGACCTTCGGTCAACGTCGCATATAAGGATGGCCAGCCCACTCCCGCGGCCCACGCCTTCGCCAAGAAGGCTGGCGTCGACGTTGCCCACCTGGAAAGAGTTACTACTCCTAAGGGCGAATACCTCGCGGCCAAGATCACGAAGAAGGGTCGCAGCGCGTCGGAGATTCTTGCCGAGCTCTTGCCGAAGGAACTCTCCACCATCTATTGGCCGAAGAATATGTACTGGCGCAAGCCGACCGAGCGCTTCGTGCGTCCGGTGCGGTGGCTGGTCGCGATGCTCGATGGAGAGACGATTCCGCTCGAGTTCGATGGCATTCAGGCAGGGAAGCAATCGCGTGGACATCGCATCCTGACCGATGGTGCAGTCACGATTCCGCGGGCTGGATCGGCTTACGTTGATTCTCTGCGAGCGGCGAAAGTTCTGGGGCGCGCTGAACGCGAACATCAAATTCGCAAAGCGCTCGACGCGGCGACGCGCACCGTCCCCGGCGCGCGCTGGCGTGAAGACAAAGCGCTGCTCGACACGGTGGTCAACCTCACGGAGTTTCCTTCCGCGATTCTCGGCGGCTTCGATCCCCAATTTCTGGCGCTACCCGAAGAAGTTCTCGTTACCGTGATGCGTGATCATCAAAAATATTTTGCGCTTGAAGATGGCTCCGGCAAGCTGCTCCCGTATTTTCTCGCAGTACTCAACACGGACAGTGATCCGCAGGGACTCATTCGCCACGGCAACGAGCGCGTGCTGCGCGCCCGCTTCAACGATGCGCGCTTCTTCTGGGAGACCGATCAGAAGAAATCCCTTCTGGAGCGGCTGGAACTTCTACGGAATGTCACTTTCCAGAAAGATCTGGGCAGCTACTACGAAAAGACGCAGCGCGTGCAGCGGCTGTGCAGCTGGCTGAGCGAAATTCTCAAGCAAAACGGCACGGCGGTGCGCCCGGGCGTTATTCACAAGGCCGCATGTCTCGCGAAGACAGACCTTACGACCGAACTGGTCAAGGAATTTACCGAGCTGCAGGGAATTGTGGGCGGACTCTACGCCCGCGTACAGCAACTTGATGAGACCTTGCCCGAGGCTACGCGCCTCGCGATCGCCGGCACGATTTACGATCACTACAAGCCTGAATCGACCGACGACGATGTTCCGCGGTCGATCGAAGGCGCGGTCCTATCGCTCGGCGACAAGGCCGATACGATTGCCGGGATGTTCGCGCTGGGACTGGTGCCGAGCGGATCGAAGGATCCATTTGCGCTGCGCCGTCAGGCGAACGCGATCGTGAAAGTGATCGCCGAAAAGAAGTTGCCGCTTCGCCTGAACGACCTCATGCGCGATGCCCGGGCCGGGTACCAGCGGTCCGAGGCGGAGAAGAAATTTGTTGACGACGAGAAGTATTCCGAGTCGATCGCACTGTTCTTCCGCGAGCGGCTGGAGTTCTATCTGCGCGACGTGCGCGGATATAACTACGACGTGGTAAAGGCCGTTCTGGGGGCCGATGCTGAAGACGTCGTCGACGTTCTTCAACGGGCCGAGGCCGTCAAGCAGGTCTTGCATATGCCCGAGTTCCAGGCAATCGGAGCGGCGTGCAAGCGCATGCGGAACATCTTGAAGCAGGCAGAAGAGAAGGGAATTAAACCGGCAGCGACGTTCGAAGACCTGTCCGACTCCGCACCGGAGGAAAAGAACCTGGTGGCCTATGTCGAGGGCAATGGTCCGAAGGTTGAAGATCTTCGAAAGAAAAAAGAATATAGCGACGCGTTGAAGTTGCTCTCGACCGCACGTCAGCCCGTGGATGCATTCTTCGACAAGGTGATGGTGATGGTCGACGATGCGAAGCTGCGCGCGAACCGGCTCGCGCTGTTGCGGACCTTGCTGAAAGAGTTTTCCACGATCGCCGATTTTTCGGAGATCGTGACAGAAGCGAAAACGTAACCGAGATTTGGTAATTGGGTAATTTGGTAATTGGGTAAATCGAAAGGCGCGAGCTGGATTTTCAATTACCCAATTACAAAATTACTCAATTATTACTGTCCAGACTTAGAAACGAAACTCTGCACCACAAAGGAATCATATGGCGACGATGACTCTCCCCGAAACTGAAACGAAAGAAACCAAAAAATCCACAACCAAGTACGTTTATTCGTTTGGCGGCGGCAAGGCCGATGGCAACGGCAAAATGAAAGACGTGCTCGGCGGCAAGGGCGCAGGCCTCGCCGAGATGACCAACGCCGGGCTTCCGGTGCCTCCGGGATTCACGATTCAGACTGAGGCTTGCCGCGAGTCTATGCGCGGCAGCTTGTCGCCCGACGTCGACAGGCAGATGGACGCTGCGCTGGCGCAGCTCGAAGCGCTGCAGGGACAGAAGCTGGGCACGGGCGAGAATCCGCTGCTGGTGAGCGTGCGCTCGGGCGCGAAGTTCTCCATGCCCGGCATGATGGACACAATTCTTAACCTCGGATTGAACGACAAGAGCGTCGAAGCATTGGCCAAGCGCAGCAATAATCCGCGATTCGCGGCCGATTCTTACCGGCGGCTGATCCAGATGTTTGGCAACGTCGTTCTCGACATCGAGAAGGCGGCGTTCGACGAAGTGTTCGACGCCAAGAAGAAGCAGCGGAAAACGAAGCTCGACACCGATCTCACAGCGAAAGATCTGCAGGAAGTGATCGTCGAATACAAGAAGGTCGTGAAGAAGCATGCCAAGCGCGACTTCCCGCAGGATCCACGGGAACAGCTCGTCATGGCCCGCGATGCTGTGTTCCGCTCGTGGCAGAACGATCGCGCGAAGCACTATCGCCGCATCAACAACATCGACGACATGCTCGGCACAGCGGTCAACGTGCAGGCGATGGTGTACGGCAACCTCGGCGACACCAGTGGGACGGGCGTTGGATTTACGCGTAATCCGGCGACGGGCACGAAGGAGTTCTATGGCGAATTCCTGATGAACGCCCAGGGCGAGGACGTGGTTTCGGGCGTGCGCACTCCGGTGCCGATTCTCGAGCTGCACAAGATCATGCCTGATGTGTACGACCAGTTGCGCGACATCACCACGCGGCTGGAGAAGCACTACAAAGACATGCAGGATTTTGAGTTCACCATCCAGGACGGCAAGCTCTACATGTTGCAGACTCGCAATGGCAAGCGCACGGGCCTGGCTGCGGTGCGAGTGGCGATTCAGATGGTCGAGGAAGGTTTGATCACGAAAGATGAAGCGATCTTCCGCGTCGAGCCGAACCAGTTGTACGACTTCCTGGTTCCGCGGCTCGATGAGAAGAGCACGAAAGTTGAAGTGCTCGCCACCGGCTTACCGGCTTCACCGGGAGCTGCCGTTGGACGGATTGTCTTTACCGCAGATGAAGCGGTGAAGATGGCCGGGCACGACACTACGAAAAATCCTGTGATCCTCGTCCGCGCCGAAACTACGCCGGAAGACATTCACGGCATGGAAGTCGCAAAAGGCATTCTCACCTCTCGCGGCGGTATGACGAGTCACGCCGCCGTTGTGACGCGCGGCATGGGCAAGTGCTGCGTGGCGGGCGCGGGCGATATCGACGTAAACGAGAAGGCGCGCGAGATGCGAGTGAAGGGCCAGACCTTCAAAGAAGGCGACTGGATTTCGCTGGACGGCACGACCGGCCGGGTAATTAAGGGCAAGCTGGGCACGCTCGATCCGTCTCCCGATGATCCCGAACTGCAGAAGTTTATGAACTGGGCCGATCCGTTCCGCAAGATGAAGGTGCGCGCCAATGCAGATATTCCTCGCGACGCGGTTCAGGCGAGGGCGTTCGGAGCGGAGGGAATCGGACTCTGCCGCACGGAGCACATGTTCTTCGGTGAAAAGAAGATTGGCCCGATGCGCGAGATGATTCTCGCGGACAACGAGAAAGGCCGCCGCGCCGCCCTGAAGAAACTTCTTCCCTTGCAGCGGGCAGACTTTGCCGGCGTCTTCAAGGCGATGGACGGTTTACCGGTTACGATCCGCACGCTCGACCCACCGCTGCATGAGTTCCTGCCGCGCCGGGAAGAGTTGATGGTCGACATCGCATTGCTTTCTTCCTATAGCGCGAAGCAAAAGAAAGATCTGCTCGCGAAATATAAAGACTATGACGTGAAGGCCGTGGGCGATCTGAAGAAGACGCTTCCGACGCTGCTGGCTCGTGTGGAGCAGTTGCACGAGTTCAACCCGATGCTTGGACATCGCGGATGCCGGCTCGGCATCACGTATCCCGAGATCACCGAGATGCAGGCGCGCGCCATTTTCGAAGCGGCCGTGGATTGCACGAAGAAGGGAATCAAGGTGTTGCCGGAAGTCATGATTCCGCTGGTCGCCACGGTGAAGGAAATGGCGAATCAGGGTGCCATCGTGCGGCGCGTTGCCGACGAAGTATTCAAAGAGAAGGGAACGAAAGTCGAGTACATGGTCGGAACGATGATCGAGTTGCCGCGCGCGGCGCTGGTAGCGGACGAGATCGCGAAAGAGGCGGAGTTCTTCTCCTTCGGCACTAACGATCTAACACAGACCACGTTCGGCTTCTCGCGCGACGACGTCAACAAGGTGCTGCCTACGTATCTTGCAGAAGGCATTCTGAAGCAGGATCCATTCGCGGCGCTGGATCAGGAAGGCGTCGGACAATTGGTCAAGATGGCGACCGAGCGTGGGCGCAAGACGCGTTCGAATTTGAAAGTGGGAATCTGCGGAGAACACGGCGGCGAGCCATCGTCGGTCGAGTTCTGCTATCGCACCGGCTTGAACTACGTTTCGTGCTCACCGTTCCGCGTACTGACCGCACGTCTGGCAGCGGCGCAGGCAGCCGCAGCGGAGACACTGAAAGTCGAGGGCGGAAGAACCAAATGAAAACCGCAGAGGACGCGGCGGACGCAGAGTAGTGGGAGTGGAGTACGGTGGAGATCGATCAGATTACCGGGCCCATCGTCGATGCAGCCATGAAGGTGCATACGGCGTTGGGCCCGGGTTTGCTAGAGAGTGTTTACGAAAAGTGTTTGAGGCATGAACTAGTAAAGCGTGGTTTCCGTGTGGAGTCCCAAGTCTGGCTACCTGTGATATATGACGGAATTGAAGTGGAGGGTGGCTACAAAATCGACCTACTGGTCGAGAGTCAAGGAATAGTGGAATTGAAGGTGGTTGAACAGGTGCTCGAAGTCCACAAGGCCCAACTGCTGTCGTACCTCAAACTGACGGACAAGCGGGTGGGGTTGTTGATCAACTTTAACGTCGTGCATCTGCGAGACGGGATTCGGAGGCTGGTGAATAACTATCGTCCCTCTGCGTCCCTCGTGTCCTCTGCGGTTGTGGTTTGATCTCTGATCCTCTTACTGTACTTTTTGCAAGCGCGCGATCAGTTTTTGAGGAAGGCTCTCTTCCGATTCCGACCACAAGCGGCGCGAAGTGGCGCGAGTATTCATTTCTGCCTTCCGCGTGAACTCTACCAACTTGGTGACGTTGTCGCGAATCTTGGCCTGGGTTTCGTCGGTGAGTTCGATGTTCTCCTGAACGAAGAGCGAATCGAGACCGAAATCAATTTCCATGTGACCGGTCTCCTGATACGTTCCATCGTCGAATTCCTCTCCTTGCACAATGAATTTCACCAGGCTCGGAACGAGCAGCCACTGCCGGCCGGTTTCATCAGGAGTCCAGAGGTCCCAGTACGCGTCGAAGACATAAGCGTAATCATCGTGGATGAGATCGGCCGCGACGGCAACGGCTTCTTCCGGCCCGATGCCGGGCGAAAATCGGCGTTCCAGCACGCTAGCTTCGTTCCAGGAACACGGGCTTCACGGAAGCATAGGTGATTCCGGGACGCGCCGGCG
>CAWCEA010000008.1:0-73028 GCA_963794455.1 uncultured Acidobacteriaceae bacterium
CCCGCGTCCGAAAATGTTACTGGTCAAGAGACTACATGCTTATTCACGTTCATGCCCCAGGCATTACCCTGGGACGTTCGCGGCCTCCGCTCAGAACGGACAAGAAACGGGTGCCACTAGCCTGAGATCTTAGCCTCTCACCCCAGACGTAGATGAGAAGAGCAGCCCGCTGTGTGACGTCCTACGGAGGCCCACGGGCGAAGCCTCCTCGGACGGCTGCCTAAACTAGTTAGGCTGCGTATGCCATTTGTTGATTGGCAATTATCATTTTGCTCACGATTACGGGTGTGTGCACCCCGGCATGCCTCTTGGCCGCAAGCATCTCCGTCGAAGCCGTGACGCCCCCACTGGTGGGATTGGCCATTCAAAGAACCACTTCCAGACTAGGTTTTACAAGACAAGAAGTCAATTCGTTAGATGCCGCGGGGCGCACGTAGATTCGCCGCCTTTCGAGGGCGCGGACGGTCCAGTTGACCATCTACGACCGCGGCCGTCTAACACCTCGAAAAAGCCCTCATGACCTCCATTCAGGTGCGTTCTCTTTTAGCCCTTCTCTTAACTTCTGTCTTCTGCCCTGCGCAGTCCTCTCCCGTTCCGATGAATGCGTCACGCGAAGCGCACCTTCAGAAGGATATTCCGGCGCTCATGGAAAGGGCCGACGTTCCCGGACTTTCCATCGCCGTGATCCGCGATGGCAAAACTGTCTGGACCGGCGCTTTCGGTTTTCGCGATGAGGCTGCCAACCTTCCCGTCGACCGCGACACCATCTTCAACGTCGCTTCGCTCAGCAAGCCGGTGTTTGCCTATGCCGTGCTGAAACTGGTCGACGCCGGCAAACTGAAGCTCGACGAGCCTATCGCTCCTTATCTTCCGAAAGAGTCCATTCTCGACGATCCCCGCTTCCAGCAAATCACCCCACGCATTGTGCTGAGCCATCGCACTGGATTTCCCAACTGGCCGCCCGACGGCAAGATGCTCACGATCCACTTCACTCCCGGCGAAAGGTTCAGCTACTCGGGTGCGGGGATGGTCCTACTGCAGAAGGCTGTCGAGAGAATTACCGGCGAACCGCTGAACGATTACATCCAGCAAGTTGTCTTTACACCGCTCGGGATGAAGCATAGTTCGTACATTACAAGTCCCGATTGGAAAGATGTTGCGCTCGGATACACTGCGGCTGGGGAGCCGCAGGAATACAAATCGGAGGAGTCCAACTCCGCCTCCAGCCTCTCGACCACCGCTGAAGACTACGCCACATTTCTGAACGCCCTTCTCGATCGCAAAGGACTTAAGCCTTCGACCTTCAGCGACATGGAAAGGGCACAGATTGCCGTCGACATGGCCTGCGAAAACTGTGTTGCTCAAGCTCCCAGCGGGAAGCTCTCAACCTCGATTTTCTGGGGACTCGGCGTCGGCATCGAGAAAACCGCCGAGCGACTTTCTCTGTGGCATTGGGGTGACAACGGAATTTTCAAAGCGTTCTTTGTAGTGCGCCCAGCGAGCCGTTCGGGCGTGGTCTACATGACCAACGGAGAAAATGGATTGGCCCTCAGCCGGCCGATTCTTGCCGAAACTCTCGGAGGAGATCAGCCGGCCTTCGATTGGCTGCACTACGACAACTACGACTCGCCCGGGCTCATGTTTATCAAGGCAGCCCTGCAAGAAGGTGCGAGCGCCGCGCTCACGCAATTCGCAAAAGAGTTGGCCGCCGGAATAATTTCGGAAGAAAGTCTCAATCAACTCGGTTACAGCCTGATGGGAAAAAGGAAAATCGACGACGCGATTCTCATTTTCGAGAAAAACGTCGCGCTGCATCCCACTTCATGGAATGCCTATGACAGCCTCGGCGAAGCATACCTGAACAAAGGCGACAACGAGCAAGCAGTGAAGAACTATCGAAAGTCCGTCGAGTTGAATCCCTCGAGCAAAAGCGGCCGCACAGCCTTAAAGAAACTCGGAGTTGAATAGCACTGAGTACGCCCGGCAAATCCACATTGTTCTCCGCCAGAAGGGAACTCTACCGCTGCAACTTCTCCTCTAGCGTGTTCTTCACAGCGGGCCACTCGCTATCGAGAATGCTGAAATACACGCTGTCGCGAACGCGGCCGGTCGACGTGAGCACGTGCCGTCGCAGCGTGCCTTCTTCTTTCGCACCGATGCGCAGAATTGCATTGCGGGATTTTTCGTTGAGCGCATCCGTCTTCAATTCCACGCGAAAACACTGCCACACTTCGAAGGCATGCTGCAGCATCAGAAATTTTGCTTCCGTGTTCACGGCCGTGCGCTGCCACGCGGGTGCGATCCAGGTCGACCCAATCTCGACTCGCCGGTTCCCCCGATCGATATTCATGAACCGCGTGCTGCCAATCGCACGTCCAGACTTGCGTTCGACAGTGGCAAACACAACCGACTCGCCGCGCTGCTGCTCGGTGAAAGCCTTATCAACCAGGCGCTGGAAGTCCTCAGGCGACTTCATCGAATAGGGAATCCAGCGAAAAATGTCTTCCAGGTCATCCTTGGCAACGTTCCAGAACAATTCTGCATGTTCGCGGCGAAGCGGTTCGAGACGAACGACGGAACCCTCCAAGGTCACTGGCAAAACAATATTCATTGCAGAAGCTGTCGAACTCATTCTTTCCTTTCCTCTATCGCGGATCACAATTGCAGGGCGTAGCGCCGAAAATCATCAGCGACCTTTGCATTCCGCTCTCCATCTTATATCTTGCATCTTAAGGAGTTTTCAGGCATCTCTAGAACGGCGCGGGTTCTGGGGTCTTCATTTCTCCTCGTGCTCGTCTTGACCGGAATTATCGATTTACGTTGATCACTGAACCATGACCTTCTTCGTCCAACAGTCGTGTCCGTTAGCTGTCTCAACACAACAATGTCAGGAGATCTGTCAGTGAAGGCGCATTGTCTTCCGTTCTCGCAGATTCCGCATACGACCCGCCTTTTCACTGATTTCCTGGCCTACCCCCCGAAGGTTCAGCCGTTTTATCCAAGGTCGCCGTACTTCGCCGAGTGGGCGAAAGAAGAAGCTGCGAGCATCTCCTACGACGCGTCGCGACGTGAACGTGTAGCAGGCATTCTCGAGCGACAAAACAAATCCTGGGACGCGTCTCCGAAAACGCTGGCCAATCTCGATCGTCTGCGCAAAGGCGCCGCTGCAGTCGTCACCGGACAGCAGGTCGGACTCTTCGGCGGTCCCATGTTCGCGATTTACAAAGCGCTCACCGCCGTGAAGCTTGCGGACGAAGCGACCGCTGATGGAATTGATGCGGTGCCCATTTTCTGGCTCGCCACCTACGATCACGACCTAGCGGAAGTGAATCACGTTGCGCTTCCGGCTGCCGACGGCAGCTTGCAGACGTTTACGACCTCAAGCCACGCATCGCCCGGCGCTCCAGTCAGTGCGGTTCACCTGGGCGACGAAATTCTGCCTGTATTGGATCAGGCCGCCGCGCTGCTCGGCGACAACGAAGCGACCCAGTTCCTGCGGGAGTGCTACCGTCCCGGGGAAACGTTGGGCACGGCCTTCGCTCGCCTGTACACGCGGTTGTTTGCGGAGTGGGGCGTGATTGTGCTCGATGCCTCTGATGGAGAACTCCATCGCATCGCCGAGCCCATCTACCGCGCAGCCATCGTACGCTCGGGAGAACTCGCCACCGCTCTGCTGGCTCGCGGCGAGGCCTTGGAAGCTGCCGGCTATCACCAGCAGGTGAAGGTTACCCCGTCGTCAGTGTTGGTCTTCACAATTCAAGACGGCGCCCGCACGCCAATTCACCAGCGCCGCGACGGCAGCACCGTAGAGTTCGTGATTGGTGGCGAATCTGGCGCAGAGAAGCTCTCGCAGTCTGAGTTGATTTCTCGCATCGGCTCAACGCCGGAACGATTCAGTCCCAACGTGCTGTTGCGGCCCATCGTGCAGGACTATCTTCTTCCTACGCTGGCGTACGCTGGTGGCGCGGCTGAAGCGGCTTACTTCTCTCAGGCGGGCGCAGTGTATGAACTCCTGGCCGGTCGCGTCACGCCCATCGTTCCCCGCTTTTCTGCCACGATTGTCGAACCGAAAATTCAGCGTCTACTCGAGCGTCACGGAATCGCAGTGACTGAAGTATTCGGTGGACCCGAAGCGCTGCGTCAGGAGCTTGCCGCCCGCGGACTGCCTCAAGACCTGCAAGCCGCATTTGACGCCCTGCATCAATCCCTCACCACGAGCCTCGATGCGATCCGGGAGAAGTTGGAAAAACTGGATCGCACATTAGTAGACGCCGCGCAAACTGCCGCCTCGAAAATGCAGCATCAGCTGGAAAAACTGCACACACAAGTGGCGCGCGCGGAAGCGCAAAAGGGAGAGTTGGTCGGCCGCCACGCAGCCACTCTCAGCCAGGCTCTCTATCCCGACAAAGGCCTGCAGGAGCGCGGCATCGGCGGAATCTACTTTGTGGCCCGCTACGGGCAAGATCTTCTGCACCAGCTCTTCGAAGCCATCCACTCCGACTGCCACGACCACCAGATTCTGGAGTTGTAGCGGGAGATCATTCATCCGCAGCAACGGTAGAGCCGCTGTCGCGGAGGTCGTCTCGCCCCCGCATCCGGGAGCGAACTCCGCTACTTGCTCTCGCTCAGAGCCAGATAACTCCCCAGCCCGATCATGATCGCGCCTGTAACGGTCCTCTGCCGACGCCGAAACGTTGCCGATGAGCGAATGCGATTGCCGAGCGGTCCCGCCATCGCAATCACAATCAAGTCGGCGGTGGTGTTCATCATCACCGAGATCGTTCCCAGCGCCACGAATTGAAGAAACACATGTCCGGCGCCGCGATTCACGAACTGCGGAATGAACGACAGAAAGAACAGGGCAGTCTTGGGATTGAGCACCTCTGTCGCCACTCCCTGCCATAGCGGATTGCGCGGCGCGCCAGAGGTAGGAATCGCATCGACCGTTCCATTCTCTTTTCGCGCGTCGAGAATCATGCGCACGCCTAGAAAGCACAAGTAGGCTGCGCCAACATATTTCACCGCCGAAAATGCGATCGCCGACTTCGCCAGGATGATCGAAATTCCCAGTGCTGCGGCGAACACATGAACCATCCCGCCGAGAAACGTGCCTACCGCCGACAGGACGCCCTCGCGCTTCCCACCCGCGAGGCTGCGAGCAAGAACATAGAGCATCCCCGGCCCCGGAGCGATGGCCAGCAGCAAGGCCGCCGTCAGAAATAGCACAACTCGCGTCGAATCGAACATAGTCTCGTTACTCCTGTCTGAGCCACGCTTCCAGCGCCGCCAGCGAGTCCACGCGCGGAACTCCCCGGTCCAGGTACGCTCCGGCCAAGTCGAACAACACGGCCTGCATGCCCACGTTGCGCGCACCAACGTAGTCAACCGAGTAGACGTCGCCGACATAAAGACTCTCTGCCGGATCAGCCTTCATCGCGCGCAGTGCCGCTTCGAAAATCGCGGGATGCGGCTTCTCGCAGCCCACCGTCCCTGAATCGGTAATCGTCGCGAAGCAATCCGCGATTCCGCACCGGCTCAAGACAGCGTCAATCTTGCCATCTGCATTCGAAATCACAGCAATCGAATATTCTTGTCGGATTCGTTCCAGCGCTTCTCGCGTGCCGGGCAGAATCTGGTCCCAGTTGGTGGATTGCCGCGTGTTCTCCACGAGTTCGTCGCGCACGCGCCCGTCCGAGCCATCGATGCCTTCCAGAAGATACGTGTGAAAGGTCCACCAGAAATTATGATCGACCTTGCCTTCCATCATCCCCTCATCAAATTCATGCTTCGTGCGTCGTTCCAGTTCCTGCCAGCGCTCGAGTGTTGGATGGCGATCTGCCGACAGAGGCGCCAGCATCCGCGGACGATTCGGAAAGAGTAGAGTATTGCCAACGTCAAAGAAAATGAACCGCTGCTTGGCCATGATCCATATTAACCAACGGAGCGAAGTCTTCGCGAAAGGTTGCTCAGGTTTCTTCCCGGTTCGTGGCCGGCTCAAAAAGATGTAATATCCAATGCTTGAGGCCCCGGGCCACCGTTGCCCTTCAGTCGCCTCCCACCGTCGATGGAACTACCCGCTACGCTGTCGCTGATCTCAAGCTTCACCCGCACCACGCGGGCGGCGCTCGCCGTGTATCCAGTGGTGCGTACGCAGACGGCAGTGGTCGTGGGAATTGCCGTGACCTGGTTCTATCGTGGCGGGCGGCAGGACGTTTACAACATCCTCTGGGCAGTGGTCTTCGGCTTTGCGACCCTGAACATTCTTAGCTTAGCTGCCCGGCGCTTCGAGCCCGCACGTCGCGGCCTGACTTTTGGCGAACTTCTGGCCGTGATGGTCGTCTTCCTATCGATCTTTCTACTGGGAGTGGAAATGCTCAACCTGTTCCATATCTTTCCCATCCGAATCAGCCATTGAAAACAAAGGACCTACTCCAAGCCGGGAAGATTTCCACAGTGTTCCTGAAGGAACACTTGTACATACAGCCATATATGTACGCCAGCGTTCGCTTTCTCCGTGCGCTCCCCGCCCTTCGCCGGGCGGCCTCTTTTTGCGGTATGATTCGCTCAAATGGCGAAGAATCCCCCGAACTTCGAAGTGACGTGCCCTTGCTGCAGTGCGGTGCTGAAAATCGATGTGGCGACGCGCGCCGTCATCGCCCACACGGCCGCCGTGAAGCCGAAAACGTTTCAACGACATGGAGGCTGCGGCCAAGGCCATGCGCGAGCAGGATAGCCGCCGCGAGTCCATCTTCCAGCAGTCGGTCGAGGCTCAGAAGCACGCCTCTGACCTCCTCGAGAAGAAATTTCAGGAGGCCGTGAAGAAGGCGAAGGAGACTCCGGACACGGGCAAGCCGATTCGGGACTTCGACCTTGATTAATCCCGAATTTCAACGAGGACCGCGCTAGCCATGCCTCGTCCTCTTCTTCTCGGCCATCGCGGCGCCTGCGCTCTCAAGTCCATCCCTGAGAATACTCTCGCGTCATTCGACCGGGCGTTGGCCGACGGGTGTGACGGCTTTGAATTCGACGTTCGACTCACGGCTGACGACGAGGCCTTGGTCATCCATGATCCGCAGTTGGGGAAAGATAAGATCGAACGGACGGCGTCGAAGGAACTGCCCGATCTACCTCGTCTGCGCGACGTTTTGAAACGCTACCAGGCCAGCGCGTTTCTCGATATCGAGATGAAAGTTCGTGGGCTGGAGCGGATCATTGTTGACCTCTTCCTTCGCCACAAGCCGCACCGTGGATCCGTCGTCTCCTCATTTCTACCCTCAGCCCTCAAAGCCCTGCACGATCAAGACGCGACGATTCCCCTGGGCCTGATCTGCGAAACGAAAACGCAACTTCGCCTCTGGACCGAACTTCCGGTCGGATACGTCATTCCCCACCACGCATTGGTTGATCCAGACCTTGTCCGCAAGGTAAAGGGAGCTGGAAAGAAAATCATGGTCTGGACGGTCAACGATGCCGCTGAAATGCGGCGCTTTGCAGACCTCGGAGTCGACGGCATCATCTCCGACGACACGGTCCTTCTCTGTCAAACGCTGCTCGAGTAAGACCCCTGAGAAAGATTTACCCAGCTTCCAATCCGAATTCGTTTCGCTTTCGTACTTCACGCAGAGCGGTCCCAACCGCCTGTGGAGGAAGTATGAAAACCGCAATTCACCGGGCATTACTGCTTTTGCCCGTCATCGCCTCATTAGTCCTCGCAGCAACCGCGCAATCTGCGAAAAGCTCACAATCTTCGGAAAACCCGCCAAATGTCACGCTAGGCTACGGAGTCGGGCAGGTCGTCAAATTCTTCTACACGCAAAATTTCGCCTGTATCGACCAGCCCGACAACGATCTGAACTTCAACGGAATCCCCGCCGCCAACGATCCTTCGGAAATGCAGACTCCCATCTGCCAGGTCGGAACGCAGCCTACCATCAATCCTCCCGGACAGATCGGGGATCCGGCTGTGACCACCGAACCGGTTTACGTGCTGGTTCCAATGTTCTCCACCGATAAAGATCAGAATCCGAACGATGCGATTTCTTGCGACAACATAGTGGCTGGGACTACCTGCGGGCAGGCGCTCGGCAGCACTCTGATCTCTTTGTTTGGCGCTCTGCCGGAAGCTTTCAAGGCCAAGCCCGCGGTCTACACGCAGTGTCCTGAGCCGGGTGCGGCTCCGGGTACGTGTACGATGCACGCTTCGCGACTCGATCTTGGGCCGGCGCTCGTCGCCCTCGGTTTGGTAAAGGGTCCGGTGCAGAACATTTTTGTGCCGACGCCGAATCATAGCCATGTGGTGATCCGCCCTGATGTCAACGTTAAAGCGATCTGGTGGCAGGTGATTCCGATTCTTGTGCTTGATCGCAGCGACTGGCCCAGCGCCGCTGGCGGCCGTGGACTGACCTCGTTCGTCGCGATTCAGGCGGCGATCAAGGCAGGACGCGCCATCGAAGCGCCATCGAACTTCTTTCTGTTCTTCGCTTCGCACCCTGTAATGCACGACGGCATGTAGTAAAGCGACCTTCAACCTTTAGGGGAAGGCAAGGCCGCAAACGAGTCAGGCCCGACTATTTTCTGGTCGGGCCTGATCACGTGGTGCACAGTTTCTAGTAAGCCGATTACTGCGCTCCGGCCGCTGCCGCATTTCCCGATGACATCGCAGCCTTTGCTTCTTTGATCCCCGACCGAATGTGCTGCTCCCAGTCGAGATGTGGAATCGGGGACGCCGCCGCAGTCTGATATAGAGCGAGTGCATCCTGCGGCGCGGTTCAGCTTCTTCAGGCAAATCCGTGCCGCGCTGAGTTGCGCCGTCAGTCCCTGCCGCTCTGCGGGATACGCGCCCGCGAGTTGCTGATACTCGCTAAGTGCTCGTTCGAAGTCCTGCTTTTCTTCAGCGCCCTTGCACAGGTCGAGCCAGATTGCCGCAGGCATCTTGCTCCCACCGGCATCGATGAATTCTGCATAATCCTGAAACGCGGCCTCAATTTCGTGAGCTTTCAAGTGCAGGCTGCAGGTCTTGATGGTCGCTTCCAGATAGGCTTTCGTATCCGCCTGTCGATGATAGATCTGGCGCAGCAGACTCCACCCATCGGCGGAGCTTGGTTTTGTGGCGACATGACTCGTCAGCAGTGCGACGGCGTCAGGAAACTGGCCGTGTTCCATCATCTCGTTGGCTTTTTCGATCTCCGGATCGGCGCTCCAGCTGAGCTTTTCTTCGATTGCCTTGTTCGCTTTCTGCTCAAGTCCCGAATGCTGGATCGCGACGGCCGCGAGCGCCCCAAAGAGAAATCCGCCAACGTGCGCCCAATGTGCCACTCCGCTCGATGAGCCCAGCAACGATCCGTAGAAGATTTCCGTCCCCAGCCACAGCGGCAGCAACCAGTACGCCGCGGCCTTGAAGCGGTACACCTTAAACATGATGAGGCCGCCCATCTCAATCTTCATCTTGGGGAAGCGCACCAGGAACGCGCCCATCAACGCCGCCACCGCCCCCGATGCGCCCAGCGTTGCCGTGATGCTGCCAGGATTCGTCCACGCATAAAACTGTAGTGCGGCCGCGCCCGCGATCAAATAGAACGCCGCATAGAGCCAACGGCCCCACACGTCTTCCAGCACAAATCCTGCCAGCCACAGGAACCACATGTTCCCAATAATGTGGAACCATCCACCATGCAGAAAGTTTGCCGTGAGATAGCTGATGGCCGTGGGATGCGCGGGAATGAACGCGTACTGCTCGGTGATCGACGTCTTCGAGAGCTTCACAAACTGTGCGTTCAGAGAATCCATCTGCCCTTGCAGGCTCGAAGAGTCCTCGCTCATCTTGATCTTTGCGTCGTAAGGATCGATGACGTCGCGATAGGGATTCTGTGCTTCTTTCCACTGGTCCGGATGGCTTTGCTTGAATCCATCGACGAGTTGCTGCGATTCCGGCCTCATCTTCAGTTCGGGATGCAGCGCCGCCAGAATCAGGATGTGAGTCTTCACTTCGCCCAGTTGCGGCGCCTCGTCGTCCATCGCCGACATGGTGAATAGAAAGACGACGACATTGATGGCGATCAGCGCAAGCGTCACCACCGGCCAGCGCCGGGCCGACATATTTTCGTGCTTGATGGGAATCAACATCGAAGTGCGCCCCGCTTAGCGCGAGAGATCCGACACACCCGCGCCAGTGTAGTGTCGTTCGGAGTCGATTCCCAGATGACTCCGGACCGGTCAGACCAAATCTTTAGTAACGAAGAGTTTGTTGACGAGCGATGCTTGGGCAGTCGTAGCGCCGCCGTCCCGGCGGCTGTCGAGGGCGCGTCTCGCCCCGTGTCCGAGGGTGAAATCGCCGTACTTAGTCCGCGGCCGCTTCCAGCGCCGCCCCGCCGCGCGACGGACGCTGCAGAAACGCCGCACGCTCAGTTTCAAACGATTCCAGATTCGCACCTAGATCCTGATCGCTCCAGCCGAGGACGGCGCCGATGCGCAGCGCCGCATCGCGGCTACATGCATCGGACCAGCACGCGCCCAGCGCAACCGGAACGCGCCGCAGCAGCACGTCGCCCAGGCTCACCGCGAACTCTCGACGATAGGCCTCGAAGACTTCGGCCACGATGTGCGACGTGTGCGGACAAATCGGAGCGCGCAGTTCGGCGCTCACCAGCGCCATTCGGGCGATGTCCATGGCGCGCTGCCCGTGCCACTCCATCATGCCGCGAGCGGTTTCTTCGCTCACCGAACCCGCGCGGGCAATCTCGATGACTTCCTGATCGAGCATGGGATCGAGCGAACTGCCCGGCCCGATCGCGACCGTCGTCGGCTCGGCAACGGTAAGGCCGATTTTCCGTGCACACTCGCGCGCCAGAGATGCCGCCGTAGTCAACTTGCCGCCGATGACCGAGATGAGCCGCACGGCTCCATCATCGGAGTGGTCGTGCAGGAAATGCCGCCGCGTCACCGCCGATGGCTTATTCCCCGGCGAGTTCGGCAACGGACGCACTCCGGCAAATGCATACTTGATATCGTGTGCTGACAACTTCGCCTTCGGAAACAGTTGAGTCACAGTGCGCAGCAGGTATTCGATTTCTTCCTGCGATGCGGCCGTGCGCCCGGGATCACCCGTGTCGGGAATCTCCGTCGTGTCCGACCAGCACTTGCTCGTTCCAGGGAAGAACGAAGATCGGACGCCCGTCCGCCGCCTCTGTGTAGAGTCCATTGCTCGGAGCACCCGAAAATCGCGGCAGCACGATGTGCGATCCGCGTACTCCGCCCAGCATCGGCTTGCTGGTGCGCACTGAGGAGCGTTGGCAAATGCGGTCGGCCCACGGGCCGGAACAGTTCACAACCCACGCTGCATCCACGCGCTCATCTTTTCCCGTAATGCGGTCGCGTAGCAGCACTCCTCGAGCCCGGCCATGCGTGACATTCACCGCCAGTACTTCACAATGATTGCGCACCACGGCGCCGGCTTCGGCGGCTTCTGTCGCCCACTCGGCGACGAGCCGCTCAGGAAACTCACACTGCGCGTCTTCGTAATTGAAAATCGACCACTGATGGCCCGCATCCAACGCGCGCTCCACGCGTTTCAATTCCATCTCACTCAAGTCTGCAGCCTTTTTGCCCGCGATCCGCTGGTAGAGCCACAGCCCGGCACGCACCTTCATCGCACTGCGCTGGCTGGTTTCGTTCAGCAGGAAAAGAAATCGCACGGGATGCACCAGGTGCGACCGTTCGCGCAGCAACCGTTCGCGCTCGCGAACAGATTCGCGGACAAGGTCAATCTCTCCATGCTCCAGGTAGCGCAGCCCGCCGTGAATGATGCGGGTCGAACGGCTCGTAACGCCCGAGGCAAAGTCGTTCTGCTCGACGAGCAGAGTCCGTTTGCCGGCCCGCGCGCACTCGCGCGCTACGGCGACGCCGTTGATGCCGCCGCCAATGACGACCACGTGGAAGCTCTGGCCTTCCATCGATGATCGAGGCTTTATGGCTAAAGTCATGTATTTAAATTGCTTAATGAGCCCAAGCGTGGATGCCGGAAACGCCAATACAGATGCCTGAGTTCATTGTGCGCCTACGGCCAGCAAAGATGAAGGTGACCACAGGTCCATTCGGACAGTGTACGAATTCCTGAATCGTCGGGAGATGGAGTGTTCCCGAAGTAATCGGGCCTTATCTGCGGCCTCCGTGTCCTCTGTGGTTCAAGGTCTTGAATGAACCACAGAGCACACAAGAATCAAGGATCACTGATCTATGCCGTCTTTTGCAGAGAAGGCATCCGCCGCTCCTCGGCAAACGAGCGGATCATTTCCCGGTTGAAGGCGGGGATGTCTTCGGGCTTGCGGCTGGTCACGAGTCCGGGATCGTTGACCACCTCCCGATCGACCCACACCGCGCCCGCGTTTTTCAGATCAGTCTTGAGGGATGGCCAGGAGGTCAGCGTGTGTCCACGAACCGCATCGGCTTCCACCAGCGTCCACGGACCATGGCAGATCGCGGCGATCGGCTTGCCGGACTGCTTGAATCGCTTCACGAAGGTGACTGCCTCGGGGATCATGCGAAGCTGGTCGGGATTCATGACTCCTCCCGGCAGCAAGAGCGCGTCAAAATCTTCGGCATTGGCGGATTTCAGCGGCACGTCTACGGGTACTTCGTTGCCCCACTCCTTGTGATTCCATCCGCGAACTTTTCCGTCCGCAGGCGAGACTACAAGCGTTGTTGCGCCAGCCTCATCGAGAGCTTTTCTTGGTTCCAGCAACTCTGACTGCTCGAATCCGTGAGTGACCAGGATTGCCACCTTTTTTCCTTTCAACGTATCAGTCGTCATTTTGTCCTCCTTCATGAATGTATGTTCGAATAAGCCATACGAGCACCGAGTGAGCAGGAAATAGTTCGGCTTGGCTAGGATGCCGTCCGCTCACGCTCGGTTGGCGTGCAGCGCCACTGTTCCAATTTCCGCGCATTGCTTCACGCATCGGCCCTCATTTACATTGGTTGCCGCATGTCCACTACGGGAGAACGCTTCGAACGCGCTGTCGCCATCATGGAGCGCCTCCGCGCCCCCGGCGGGTGCCCCTGGGATCGCGAACAGACCTTCGATTCCATCAAGCCCTACACGCTGGAAGAGACGTACGAAGTCCTCGAAGCCATCGACAATCGCGACTGGCCCGAACTCAAGGGCGAACTCGGCGATCTGCTGTTACAGGTGCTGTTCTACGCGGAAATGGCGAAGGAGCAGTCTTCGTTTTCGATTGATGACGTCCTCGACCGCCTGTCAGCCAAACTGATCAACCGCCATCCTCACGTGTTCGGCGACGTGAAGGCCGACACTTCGGCGGAGGTCAAGCGCAACTGGGAAGCCATCAAGGTCGAAGAACGAAAGCTTGAGCTGGACGAGAAGAAGAAGCGGCAAGCCGCGGACGGAGAAGGGAATACCCCTCCGGCGAACAACGAGAATCCTTCCATTCTCGCGGGCGTTTCTTCCGCGATGCCGTCGCTGCTCGAAGCCTACAAACTGAGTTCTCGCGCCGCCCAGGCTGGCTTCGATTGGCCCAACGTTGAGGGATTGTTCGACAAGCTACACGAAGAGACCAGCGAACTCCGCGAGCAACTAAATGACTTCCCCGCGCCTGGGCCGCGTCCGCAGGGCCGCGGCATGGCCGGATCTGGACGCACCGTTGTCCCGGAAGCTCTGCAGTCCCGTCTCGAAGACGAAGTCGGCGACCTGTTCTTCGTGCTGGTCAACATCGCGCGCTATCTGTCGCTCGATCCTGAATCCGCTCTGCGCAAAACCAACCGGAAGTTCAAGCGTCGCTTTCAGTGGATGGAAGCCCGCCTCCACGAATCCGGCCGCACCGCCGATCAGGCTTCCATGGACGAACTCGAATCCCTCTGGCAGCAAGCCAAGGCGCAAGAGAGACAAGGCGAGGAGAAGTCAGCGTGACCGTTGACTCGATCATCCTTCGCCGCTGCCACGGCCTCGAAGAACTCCGCGCCTGCGTCGCCCTGCAAAAGGAAGTCTGGAATTTCACCGACGCCGAACTCGTCCCGCTGCGCATGTTCGTCGTCGCCGAGAAAGTCGGCGGTCAGGTAATGGGCGCCTTCGAAGGCAATCACATGGTTGGCTTCGCGCTGTCGGTTCCCGGCACGCGCAGCGGCCACGTCTACCTGCACTCGCACATGCTCGCGGTGAAGAAAGATCATCGCAACAGCGGCCTCGGACGCCGTCTGAAACTTCTGCAGCGGGAAGACGCTATCGCGCGCGGCATCGAGTTGATCGAATGGACTTTTGATCCGCTTGAGATCAAGAACGCGTATCTGAACCTCGAAAAGCTCGGAGCGATCGCGCGCCGCTATAACATCAACCAATACGGCATCACTTCGTCGCCGCTGCAAGGAGGTCTGCCTAGCGATCGCCTCATCGCCGAATGGTGGCTGAAGTCGAAGCGCGTCGAAACTCTGCTTGCGACTGGAAAGAATCCGACGATTGAAAGTGATTCGGCGATCGCTGTGCCGGCGCAAATCTACGACTGGAAAGCCGCGCCTGAAACTCGCGCCAAGGCACAACAGGTGCAGGAGCGCAATCGCGAGCAATTTCTCAGCGCCTTTTCCCATGGATTTGCCGCTCTCGGCTACGAACGCGACAGCGAAGGCAACGGGAAATTCCTGCTAGGCCGCTGGGATGAAAAATGGTCGTACGCATCGGAAGGTTGAAGGTGCCGATTGCGACGGGTTCGATTCACCACAGAGACACAGAGGCACAGAGAAACCTTAAAACTCGAGGGATTGTTGTTCTAACGATATGATGCAGCAGCTCGATTTTTCCTCTCTGTGTCTCCGTGACTCTGTGGTGAAATGACGTTTGTCCTGACCCATGAAGATTGAAGCCATCACACTCCGCGAAATTCAATTGCCGCTCGTCCACTTCTTCGAGACGAGCTTCCATCGCCTCTACAGCCGCCGCATTCTTCTCGTCACCGTCCACAGCGAAGGCGTCGACGGATGGGGTGAAAGTGTCGTCGGCGAAGATCCCTACTACAGCAGCGAGTGGATCGAGACCGCATGGCCGACGCTGACGCACTACTTGATCCCCGCACTGCTCGGGCAGCGCCTCGAATCCGCGCGCGAGTGCCCGCCGCTTTTCGCGAAAGTGCGCGCTCACCGCATGGCCAAAGCTGCGCTGGAAAACGCGCTCTGGGATACAGAGGCCACGCAGAGGCAGCAACCGCTCTGGAAACTGCTCGGCGGCACGCGCCGCGAGATTCCTTGCGGCGTTTCCATCGGCATCCAGGATTCGGTCGAGCAGCTGCTCGAGAAGATTCAGACCGAACTCGCAGCCGGGTATCGCCGCATCAAGATCAAAGTCAAGCCCGGTTGGGACGTGAACGTGCTCGAGCGCATCCGCTCGCGCTGGTCCGACATCACGCTGAGTTGCGACGCTAACTCCGCCTACACGCTCGATCAGGTCGAGCATCTGCGCAAGTTCGACCAATTCAACCTTCTGATGATCGAGCAGCCGCTGTGGAACGACGACATCTACTATCACGCGCGTCTGCAGAAAGAGCTGCGGACTGCCATCTGCCTCGACGAATCCATCGTCACCGTACGCAGTGCCGCTTTCGCGGTTGAGACCAATGCCTGCCGCATCATCAACGTCAAAGTCGGCCGCGTCGGTGGATTCTCCGAAGCGCTCAAGGTTCACGACCTCTGCCACGCGCACAACATTCCGGTTTGGTGCGGAGGCATGCTCGAAACTGGCATCGGACGCGCGCACAACATCGCGCTCTCGACGCTGCCGAATTTCAGCTTGCCGGGCGATGTCTCCGCGTCGAAGCGCTACTGGAAAGAAGACATCATCGATCCCGAAGTGACGGTATCGCCGGAGGGAATGATCGCGATCAGCGACCAGCCCGGAACCGGCTACCGCGTCAAAACCGACCTGATCGAGAAGCTAACAGTGCGCAAAGAAACGCTGCGGGCGAAGTAGCTGTATGTGACGATGTTTGTCCCGGAAGATGCTTGCGCTGAGAGACGGTGTTTGGACAGGAAAGTGGTAGCGCAGAGGCTGCTGTTGCGGGGACAATGGCCGATTCGTATCAGGGCGCGGCTTCAGCCGTGCCGTCAGATGCCAGAATGAAACTGGGCTTTAGCCCCTGCGGCGCTAGATCACTTCGTCGCGGCCATCCTCTCGCGCAGGCTCTTCTCCTGGTCCGCGCTCCAATACCTGCAGTCGAGACGAATGAACACGGACGTATAGGGAATCGTCATGTTCGTCTTCAGTACGAGGACGCGGAAGGTTTTCCCAGCCTCGTCAATGTTGGAGATGATCTTTTCGTGCGGCAGTTGTTCAAGGGGATAATCCTGTAGCAGGGGCTTCACTTCTGCGCGATACGTGGTAACGCCTGGAGCATCTTCATCGGTAATGAAGGGCAGTTCGGCGTCCATGAACACGACCGGCCGCACTTGCGGCGAGCGATTGATCGCGGCCAGCACGATGCGCACCACGTCAATCTGGCTCGCATTGGTCTCGATCGTCTCGACGCCGGGCGACACCTGCTGAGGATAGGCCGAGTCGACGACAAGAATCCAGTTGCGGTGCCCAAGTAACGGCATCGCGCCGGCCAGTCGCGCACGCCAGGAAGGCGAAGCGGTTTGCGCCGGCAGCGCCGCTGCCAGCAGCATCATGGTCAGGAAGGTTTTGAACATAAGCAGGTCCGATTCTCGAGTCGCACTTGTTGTATCGAATCTGCCGCGACAGCGCAATCCTCAAAACTCAAGTGCAGAGGATGCCTTAGGCGAGGCGATTCATTGCGGAGGCCTTGCATCTGACGCTCTCGGGATGTGGCTTTCTTGCGCGAGTCGCGTCTGCTCGGCTTTCAGCATCTCGACTCCCTGTGCGAACGTGGTGTTGTCGGGCACGCGGCGGAAATCGCTGAACACCTCGTCGGATACCATGCCGATGGTCTTGATGAGCAGAATTTTCCCCGTGATGTTCAGCTTCATCTCGGTGATGTCCCAGCTGCCATCGCCAACATCGGCCTGCTGGACCACGAAGTGACCGCCTTTGTCGAGTCGTCCGATGATTCCCCACCCGAACGTGACGTCTTTGAATAACGTCCCATCGATCTTTGCGAGTCGCCGGCTGGCTGTGTCGATCAGCAAATATCCCTGCATTCCCTGAAGAGACTGCTCCACGCGCGACGGGGGCGAGTACGCCGGATTGGGCACGAACGTTACTCGCACCAACTGTGCGCCCGTTTTGCCGAGTCCCTCGACGCCGTTCTCGGTGCCGGCATAGGTATAGCGGAAAGCATCGGGCAGCGATTTCAAGATGCGTACCGACCTGTCCGCGTCCTCTTTCTCTCGCGCCTGCTTCTTGCGAAGCTGCTCGGGATTGTTCATGAGCCAAACCAGGCGGTTCGTCTCGGCCTGCTGTTGATCGGCCGTCAGAGGCTGATCGTTAATCGCGACAAGCCTTGCGGCGATCGCATCGTTGGTTTCGACGAACAGCCGCGTCTGCGATCCCTTCGGGGTCTGCCTCCGCGAGCGGAACATGTGCTTGATCGCAGGGGCGTTGGCCGCCGCAACTTCATTGGCCACCGCAAGGCGTACCAATTCTCCCGGAGGCATTTCGGGCGTGGCCGAGACTTGGGCAGGGAGCGCGCTCGCGCCCGCAAGCAGTGCACAAGCTCCCAGCAGGCAGGCTCGCCATCGCGTTCGCTCGGCGCGGTTCATGCATGCTTAGTGTAGCAATCTGCGGCCAGGGTTTTCTTTGCGCCTGCGAAGAAGAGCAGTTCCGGTCGTCCGATCGGCTGGGTCGTCGCTTGCCGCCTGCTCTCGGACTTGGGTATAGTCGTGACAAGCGACGCGGCGTCGGTACCTGCCTTCCCAGTTATCGTTATTCTGGATTCTGGTCGAGCATCCCGCATCCTTAAGGAGAACATCCATGAGTGCTCCGTTGTCGGGCGATTTGGCGCAGATTGGCAAATCCGTAGTCATCAAGGGCGAACTGTCGGGCAGCGAAGACCTTTATGTGGATGGACAGGTCGAGGGCAGCATCGCCCTCAAGGGCAACAGCCTGACTGTCGGTCCCAACGGCCAGGTCAAGGCCACCGTCGAGGCTAAGGGAATTGTGGTGCAGGGCAAACTCGAAGGCAACGTGCAGGCCAGCGACCGAGTCGAATTGCGTAAGTCGGCCGTCGTTACTGGCGACATCTCGACCCAGCGGATTTCGATCGAGGAAGGCGCCTACCTGAAGGGCAAGGTCGACATTCAGGGCAAGGACAAGGCGGCAGGAAAGTAACTCCTCGTTAGGGGCTCCGCAGGTTAGAGTGATGGCATCAGTCTCTCAGAATTTCATGAAGCTCTTTCGCGGCTCATCGGGCGGGGCAGAGGCGGCGACGCCGCAAGCAGCCCAAAAACTGACTCGCCGCTCCAGCGGCCTGGGTGAACTCTCCCGCCTGTGGGAGAGCGACACTCCGCTGTGTGTTCTTGACTTGGGATCGACTTCTCCTGCGAACATCCGGTTCTTCACTGAAGGCAGTCACAAGATTTACAGCGAAGATTTACTAGTTGCGTCGACCGAGCCGCATCTGGTGACGAAGGATGAGCAGGGCAATGTCGTCCTCGACAGCCGCCAGTTTCTTGCCGACAACCTCGTCTATCCCGCGGCGCATTTCGACGTTGTCCTGTGCTGGAATTTGCCGGACTACTTGGATGAGAGTTTGGTTCGTCCAGTGATGGGAAGGCTATGGTCGGTGCTGAAGCCCGGAGGCATGATGCTCGCATTCTTCCATACGAAGGACGCGGGGCCAGATTCTCCGTGCTACCGATTCCACATCATCGGCAAGGATACGCTGGAGATGCAGCGGATCGTGCTCAAGCGCGAGGCGCGCCGCGGACCAACCGGAGCGGTTCACACGGCAATCACCGAAGGATTCAGGCTGCAGCGCGTATTCAACAATCGTCACATCGAAACGTTGTTCCGCGATTTTGCCTCGATAAAATTCTTTCTCGCCCGCGACAATGTCAGGGAAGTGCTAGTCGTGAGGTGAAGGCGATTTCAGGATTGAAGATCTCAGATTGCAGATTGGCGGCTGGGGTCGATTCAACGATCTGAAATCTGCAATCTGAAATCACAAATCTGCAATTTCAACGCTTCTCTTTCCACACAACGACTCCCATTCGAAACAGATAGTGCTGCGCGACTTCGATGTTAGCGGCTGGGCTAACAGCGCTCGCGAGGAAGTTTCGCATCTCCGCCGGAACGTAAGCTCGGCGAACGGATGCGACTCCGTCGAGGCGCGACACGTAGCTGCGCATCAACGGGAAGCCTGCATATACCAGTGCCAAATGCAGTGGATGCCGCACGAGGTCGTTGATCAAAACGGCGGTGCGGCTTACGCGAAGCGCCTCGCGCGCATAGCGCGATACGTCCTCAGGCTCCAGATGATGCGCGAACAGGTTGCAGTGGATCAGATCAAATGCGCCGTCGCGGAAGGGAAGTGCGAGTGCGTCTGCGACCACCGCGCGCTTTCCAGAGGCAAGGTGTGAGCGTTTGCGGTCGAGAAGCGTGACGTCGAGCGTGATTCCCTTGCGCGCTAATTGTTGGGCGACGATTCCGGGAACCTCCGCCAATCCGGCAGCAACGTCCAGAAGGGAGAAATGATTCTTGCCGGTGGCGAGGGCGACGCGTTCGATCATCTTGCGAGTGGTTGCGACTCCGCCAAACCAGCGGTTGACGAGGCCCATGTCGCGCAGCGAAGCTTTTACTTCGGCGGGAGGGCAATCGTCGGAATCGAGGATTTCCGGCGTGACAATGCGGCGCATAGGAATTCGACGTCATCCGTAAAGTATCATTCGAGGGCGGAGCGAGGACGCTGATGTTTGCTGGCGCCGGCGAAAAGCAGGTTCCTCGCGCCAAAAACCGGCGCTCGGAATGACAAACTCATAGAGGCGCTCGGAAAAACAACTCAGGCTTTCCTCAGACTTCGGCGAGTTCTTCTTCCAACAACTGCTTGTTATAAAGGTCGCTGTAGTAGCCGTTCAAGGCTAGCAATTCGTCGTGGGTGCCGAGTTCGACGATGCGTCCGCTGTGCAGCACGGCGATGCGATCGGCATTGCGCACGGTCGAGACGCGGTGCGAAATGAAGATGGTTGTGCGGCCCTGCATCACGTTACGCAGGTGGTTGAGGATCTTGTCTTCGGTGTGGGTGTCGACGCTGGAGAGTGCGTCGTCGAGGATCAGAATCTTCGGATTGCGGATCAGCGCGCGAGCAATCGCCGTGCGCTGCTTCTGTCCGCCAGAAAGCGTGATGCCGCGTTCTCCGACCATCGTGTCGTAGCCTTCGGGAAAACTCTCGATGTCGGCCGCAATGTTTGCGGCGGCCGCTGCGCTGTGAATCGCCGCGTCGGTGGTCGAGTCCACTCCGAGTGCAATGTTCTCGCGGATGCGCTCGCTGAATAAGAAAGTTTCCTGCGGGACGAAGCCGATATTGCGGCGCAGCGAGGCCAGGGCATAGTCGCGAATCGGACGGCCATCGATCAGGACCATGCCTGACTCGGCATCGTAGATGCGCGGGATGAGGCTGACCAGAGTCGTTTTCCCTGATCCGGTCGGGCCTACGATCGCGAGGCTGCTGCCGGCGGGCACGCGCAGATTCAGGTCGTGCAGAACTTGCTTTCCTTCATAGCTGAAGTTGAGCCCGCGGAACTCGATCTCGCCTTCGATGTCGCGATTTTGCGCGGTTGGTGCATCCTTGATTTCGGGCTGCTCGTGCATGATCTCGTTGATGCGGATGAGCGACGCTGTGCCTCGTTGAAAGATGTTGATGACCCAGCCGAGAGCGATGACGGGCCACGTGAGTTGCATCATGTAAGTGCTGAAGGAGACGAAGTCTCCAACGGTCATCGAACCGGAGAGAGACAGCGTAGTCGTGATCGCCGGAGCCGCGATTCCATTGAGAATAAGAGCTTGCGGATTCGAAACCAGCGTGACGTGCGAGAGGCCGTGGATCACCTCGCGTCCACCGAGCCACAACACGAGTACGACGGCGCAACCGAGCATGAGTTCGAGAGTGGGCCAGAGCATGCCCATGAGACGAACGAGTTTCAGGCTGCGGCGAATGTATTCCTTGTTCTCGCGCTCGAAGGCGCGAATCTCGGCATCTTCCTGGACGTAGGCGCGAATCAGGCGCGCGCCGGAAAAGTTCTCCTGCGCTCGCGCGGAGATGTCGGAGAACATTGCCTGAATTCTTTCGAAGCGCTCATGAATGCGGCGTCCGAAGGTTTGAATCACGATGCTGACCGCGGGCAGCGGAAGGAAAGTAAACAGCGTCAACCACGGGCTGATGGAGATCATGAAGGCCAACGCGCCGGCGGTGTAGACCAGCGTGTTGGCGGAGTACATGATCGCGGGACCGAGCAGCATGCGGACTGCGTTCAGGTCGTTGGTGGCGCGCGCCATGATGTCGCCGGTGCGATGGCGCTGGTAGTAGGAGTACGAGAGGCTTTCGAGGCGAGCGAAGAGATCGTTGCGCAGGTCGAACTCGACGTCTCGCGAAATGCCGATCACGATCCAGCGGGTAAGGAACTGGAAGATTCCCTTGGTGATGGCGATGCCGAGCAGGATTGCCGCGTAGATGAACAGCTTGTGGCGCGTGACTCCTTCATGCAGATCGTCGGCAGCCTTGCCGAGCACGAGCGGGAACAGGATCCAAATGCCGTTGGTGAGGAGGACGCAGACTGTTCCTAAGATGTATCCCCAGCGATAGCGTTTCAGATAAGGCAGGAGCGGACGCAGACTCTTCGGCAGCATGCAGGTTGTGTAGATGAAATTTTAGCAGGGGTAGGTTCAGGTTTTCGGGGGCTCGCTTCCTGAAGAGTGTAGCGGCGAAAAGCTTAACGCAAAGAACGCTAAGGGCCCGCAAAGGTCGCTAAGGAGATTTTGGCTGTGGAAAAAGTACGAAAAGAATTTGAATTTGGGGCTCGGAGACGGAACATTCTTTCAGTTCCATTTCGGTAATCCGCGGTCAAGATGGGGTATCCCCCCCTCCCCCGGTCTATTGGAATCAATGATTTAGCGTCAAAACTCGAAGTAATCTATGGCGCTCAATGCTTTAGGGGCAAAATCTTGAGCCTATTAGGGTTAGCAGTCAGAATTCTGACTGCGAAGAGCTTGGGCCACTCTAAGCCCACCGCATCCGCTAGGACGATGATCTGCTTATTGAGTTGCTGGGTCAAGGTTGGATATCACATGGGGAACTGTGGAAAGAGGTGAAAATCTAGAGTCAAGAAAACCGATCCCTCGATTTCTCTCTGTCGAAAATCCCCACTTCTCGCGCAAAGAGCGCGCGAGAAATGGGGAACCCACGTTTTTCGTTTCCTTTGGTGGGGGCTCTTCTTGATCTTATCGATTTCGGGCTTTTGGAGTTTCCTGGGATTGCTTGAGGGGGGAACGGAAGGGGATCAGGTCGCGACCGAAGGCTGTGATGCTGACTACGGCTACGACAACGCTCCATACCATGAAAAAGAGCCATCCGGCGTCGAAGAGGTACGAATCACTTAAGAGCATCAGTCATCCTCCGGTAGGGGCGCGCGGAGTTTCGAGCGGTTTGCATCTGGCTCGCGTGGGTGTTGCCTGACTAGTAAATCTAGTTTTTGGCTACCCGGAAATCGAGTGCTTAGGTTGGCTCGTGGCGGGCCCAGTCGACCGGGCCCGCTGGCCAGAGTTTGATCCCGAACCGACTTATTCGGACGGCGGAGGCGGAGGCTCATCCTGCATGTGCTGCTGCATCCGCGCTTCGCGATTGGCTTCGAGTTCCTTTACCTTCGCCTGTTGATCGGAGGTCAGCAACTGGTACATCTCGTTGTGGATGCGAGTTTGCTGGACAGTGATCTCGACCTCGAGTTTCGCCTTCTGAGTGGCTAAGGCTCGCACTTTGGCTGCGTCATAGGTGCCCTCTACATAGGTGCGAAGCTGGCGGTCGATCTGGTGCTCCTGCTGCATCAGAGGCTTCATGGTGGGATGTTCCTTATCCATGATGGTTTTCATCTGAGCCTTCTGGTCATCGGTGAGGTTCAGTTCACGGGCGAAAAATCCCATGTGGCCGCCCATGCCAAATTCGGGGCCGTGCTCGCGCATCGGCGGGGCGTCGGCGGAGGTCTGCGCGTTGGCGAGAGCCGTGCCAAGCACTACAACTAAAGCTGCGATCAGGAAGCGGAGACGAGTCGATTTCATTGATCACTCCTAGAGTGTTCCCGGCGGTCCGGGTACTTTGCGTACGTTCATAGAAACACGGTTCCGCGGGAGGAAGCAGTAAAGAGTCGGTCAACCGGAGTAAAGTTTTGTCAAAGGGGCGCGGGGGCGAGACGCCTCCGCGACAGCCGGCGGGGACGCCGGCGCTACGTTTGGGCGAACTTTAGTGTTTGCCGTCCATTTGACAATTCTTTACTACGAACGATTTTGTAAATGATGCACAATGAAAGGCAATGGAACGAATTCTGGTGATTGACGACGACGTGGAACTTTGCCATCTGGTTGGGGAATATCTCCAGGCAGAGGGTTTCACGATCGAATGCGTGCACGACGGCGAGAGCGGGCTGAAGAAGGCCACGGCCGGCGACTATTTGCTGGCGGTGCTTGATGTGATGCTGCCGGGCATTAACGGATTTGAAGTGCTGCGGAGAATCCGCGCGACTTCGCGGTTGCCGGTTTTGTTGCTGACGGCGCGAGGGGAAGATGTGGATCGCATCGTCGGATTGGAGATTGGCGCGGACGATTATCTTCCGAAGCCATTCAATCCGCGGGAACTGGTGGCGCGGATTCGCGCGGTGCTGCGGCGAACGCGCGGCGAGGGCAGCGGGGGGCCGCCTGCGCCGGATGTGGTGAGCGTGGGAGATGTCGAGTTGGATCCGGCGACTCGCACGGTGCGTCTCGAAGGCAAGCCGGTGGATTTGACATCGGTCGAGTTCAATTTGCTGGAAGTATTATTGCGCGAGGCCGGCCGGGTCGTGCCTCGGGAACGGCTGGTGAATGCGGTGCTCAGCCGCAAGTTCTCGCCGTTTGACCGCAGCATCGATATGCACGTCAGCAAGGTGCGGAAGAAGTTAGGAGACACCGATAACGACGAGCACATCAAGACGGTTCGTGGTGTAGGCTATATTTTTGCGCGTCCGAGAGAGAAGTCCAAAGTCTAGAGCGCTTCTCGTGAGCCCAGCATGAAAAGTTTGTTTCTCCGCATATTTTTGTCCTTCTGGATGGCGCAGGCGCTGTTCGTAGTGCTCGCCATTCTGGTGACCTTGGCGCTTCGTCCGCGAGGTTCGTCGTGGGAAGCTCTGCGTACGACGGCATTGAACGATGCGGTCGCGGAGTATGAGCAAGGCGGAGCGCAGGCGGCTCGCGAATATCTGGACGGCTTGCAGACGACACAGCATATTCGTGCTTACCTGTTCAACGAATTAGGGGAAGAAGTGACGCGGCGCGGTGCTCCTGACTGGGCGATGCGGGTGTTCACCAGCGGCTCTGCGGTTCCTCACGATGGATTCATCATCCCCGCTCCTAAAGTGCTGAAGGAATCGCGGGCGTCTTCCGATGGGCAGCACAAATTTACGCTGGTGATGGGACTTCCTCCGGGGCCGCGCGTGTTTCTCGGCCCGAGAGGCATGCCGTTTACAGGGTTGATCATCGGCGTGATTACCTCAGGACTGGTGGTGTATTTGCTGTCTTGGTATTTGACTAAGCCGATCGTCCGGCTGCGCGCGGTGACGCGGCAACTGGCGGCGGGAGATTTGACGGCGCGCACGGGAGCTCCGGTGAGCAAACGGCGCGACGAGGTGGCCAGCCTCATGCGTGATTTTGACGGCATGGCGGAACGACTGGAGACTCTGGTGAATGCGCAGTCTCGTTTGCTTAACGATATTTCTCACGAGTTGCGGTCGCCGCTGGCCCGGTTGAACGTCGCTCTTGGATTGGCGCGGCAGCGCGCGGGCGTGGAAAGCGTCGACATGCTGGACCGCATTGAACTGGAAGCGAGCCGGTTGAACGAATTGATTGGCAGGATTCTGACGCTGGCGCGGCTGGAAGACGGGGAACAGCGCGTGCCGCAGACTCCGGTAGCGCTGGGCGAGTTGGTGGCAAACGTCGCCGAAGACGCGGAGTTTGAAGCGCAGGAGAGACACTGCCACGTGCACATGGTGGTTCCGGAAGGTGACTGGGGAGTGCGCGGGAACGATTCGCTGTTGCACAGCGCGGTCGAGAACGTGGTGCGCAACGCGATTCGCTACACGCAGGAAGGGACGTCGGTGGAGATCGAACTGTCGAGTGAAGAGAAAGCCGGTCGCCGGGAGGCGGTGCTCAACGTGAGCGACTCTGGGCCGGGAGTTCCTCCGGATGCGCTGGGGAAACTGTTTGAACCTTTCTACCGGCTGGACGATGCGCGCGGACGTCTGACGGGCGGGGTTGGACTCGGCTTGGCGATTACCGAGCGCGCGGTTCGGTTCCATGGGGGAAAAGTCACGGCCTTCAATCGTGCGGGCGGCGGGTTGCGCGTGGAGATGCGGCTTCCCTTGATATCGGGGGGAGCGGTGGGGAAGAAAGCGGCGGAGACGGTTCCGTCGGCGCAGCAGGTTTAGGGGACTTTGCGTCGGACTTCAGCAACCGTGGCGCTTCGGCCTTCCATTTTTGAGCTAGGACCTCAGCGTTAGACCTCAACCGTTTTGGTCCTGATGCCTGAGGTCCAAGGTCGGCCCCACCGGGCGCCGAACGTCGAGATCACCGCAGGAACGCCTTTTTGCGGTCGCTATTTGCAATGACTGAATAGGGGTCCTTCGACTGCGCACGACGGTTCGCTTTGCTCACCGTCGCGCTCCGCTTAGGATGACAAGGGGTTGGGGGCAGACGCCGACGGTTTCTCCTGAGGTGAGCAACGATCTTACCCTGTATACTTGTTCGGGCAACTCCTGGGCGTTCTGAGGGTTCCAATAAGTCTTTGTGGGAGTTTGCTCTTCCCGCGCTTTCCTGATACACAAATGGGTTGAGATTTCCCGTGTTTTTCAGAGTGCAAGGACCCGGCCGGCGGGGCGCCGAGGGGTGTGTGCACGCGTAAACTTCAGATAAAGATGGAGATCAGGTAGAGAATGTCGACAAGATTCGCGTGGCTGCTCGGGTTGGCGGTGCTGGTGGGATTGGGCTTGCTGGTGGCATGCGGGAGCAATTACTCCTCGTCGTCCGACGGTCTGATGCTGGTGGGGAGTCAAGGATCGGCGCTGATCGAGTCGTTTAGCTTCAATCTGAACAGCGGGCACCCGTTTGGGATCAGTAATCCGCCATCGTCGACGGCGGACGCGACCTGCATACTGCCGGGGCTGCCTTCGTCGATTGTGATGGATCCGGCGGGGGCATACGCTTACACAATTGTTAATGCAAACCCTGGCTGTCCGGGGAGCACGAACGGCATCCTCTCGATCAAGGTGAATTCCGACGGATCGATTCCCAGCAGCGGCACCAATACCAGTGACCCGAATCCTGTTGCGCTGGCGATGGACTCGAAGGGGAAGTTCCTGTTTGTCGTGGAGGGTATAGGTGGTGGGGTTGAATCCTTCGCGATCGGAAGCGGTGGAACGCTCACGCCGGTGTCTGGCACGTTTAATTTCATTTTACAACCGGGCTTCCAGACGCCGAATTTTGTGGCCGTGGCGACGAGCCCTACGGTTTTTCCGGCTCTCGGAGTGAATGGCGTGCAGAATTCGGTGTGTTCCGCAGCGGGCACGGCCCCGCCGACGTCAGAGTTTCTCTATGTGGCCGATCAACAGAACAACGTGATCTGGGAATTTGGAGTGGATACATCGTCTGGCGCGATTACGAATCTTCCGTCTTTCAGTTCGGTCCAATATATTCCCGCTGGGTCGCAGCCGTCGGGAGTGGCGGTCGATCCTTGCCAGAGGTTCGTGTATGTGGCGAATAATTTGTCGTACAACGTGAGTGCCTACACGATCTGCAACGGGAGTTCGACTCAGGACCAATCGATTTGTCCCAGCCCGAACAACCTGCCAGGAGGAAACGGCGAGCTCGTGCCGGTTGCGGCTTCGCCGTTCTCACTGCCGGGCAGTGCGACTTTTCCGGGACCGATCGCGGTCGATCCGTTTGGAAAATACGTTTATGTCGTGGGCACGGGATCGAATACGGTCTCACCATTTCGAATTGGCACGGTCACAGGGGCGTTGACCGCTTTGACAAATACGGCGACGGGGGCGCGGCCGGTATCGATTGCCATCCGCGGGGATGGTAACTGGCTTTTCGTAGCGAACTACAATGCCGCCACTGTCTCGCAGTATCAGGTCACGCCCGAGACCGGCGCACTTAGTCCTGCGCCGGTGATTGAAGTGGACAACTTGCCTTGGGGCGTGGCGGTAAAGTAGCAGTGGTCAATGGCCAGTTGGGGCTGAAGACCCCAATCGTTTTCGCTCTTGTCGCGGCCCTGAAGGGCCGCTCTTCCACAACGCCGCTCGCGGCCCAACGCCGCTATTCCATCACTACGTCGGCACTTTCAGAATCAAATATCCCCCTACCAGCATGAAGATCAGGTCGGGCGACCAGGCGGCAAGAGCCGGCGGGAGCTGGCTGAGGTCTCCCATGGCCTCGAACAGACGCGATACGACTGTGTAGAAGAGGGCGATGCCGACCGCAACCGCGATGCCGGTGATGGCTCCTTTTTTGCCAGTGGAGAGGGCAAAGGGAATCGCGAGGATCGCCATGATCAGCGTGATCAGCGGATAGGACAGCTTCTTGTTGAGCTGTACGCGCAGACGTACGACGTCGAATCCGCTCTGTTGCAGGTCGCGGATGTAGCGACGCAACTCCTCGTAATTCATCTCGCTGTATTGTTTGACTTCCTTCTTGAAATACGACGGAGTCTCGGGCAAGTCGGGGAATGTCGATACGTCGAATGGCCGATAGTCGCCCATGGCCGAGACTTTCAGAGTGCGAACCCACCCTTGTTCGTAGACCCAGCGGTTGAGATTGTCGTTCCAGCGTGCGCGGTCGGCGTGAATGCGGCGGGTGATGGTGAAGCTGGCGCGGTCGAGCTGGAAGACTGTGAGATTGCCGAACTGGTCGCGGTCGGGGTCGAAAAACTGGTAGTAGTAGATGTCGTTGTTCTGGCCGAAAATCCATCTGCGATCTTGACGCAGATAGGTTTGGGCGGGCTTGCCTTTGATCTGATTGTGGAGGGCTTCCTGGCGCTTGTTGGTGTGCGGCAGAGTAGAACTGGTCGGCGAAAAACAGCGCTGCCGCAAGAAAAGCGGCTGCGACGATGACGGGAGTGATGATGCGGTAGATGCTGGTTCCGGTCGCCTTGATGGCAGTGATTTCGTTGGAGCGCTGCATCAGGCCGAAGGTCACGAGCACGGCGAGCAGCATGACCAGCGGTGCCACGTTGTAAAGAAGATAGGGAGTGACGTTGAGCAGGTATTCGGCAACGACGGTGGGTGGAACCTGGTTGCGGAGAATATCCCCAAGAAGTTCGAACAAGGTGAAGACGACGACCAGCACGAGGAATGTCGAGAGGATCATTCCAAGGTAAACGAAGAAATCGCGGAGCACGTAGTCGTCGAGCAGCGTGGGAAAAGTGGCGCTGAAGACACGGCGGCGGGTGGAGGCGCGCTCGAAAGCATTTTCGCGGCGCGGCCGGGGCGTGCCCGCTTGCGATAGAGTGCGACTGGACTTTGAGAAGCGGAATGCGGCGAGTTCGATGGGACGCTTCTCAGCGCGGTAGAGCAGAAAAAGAGCGAGGGCGAGGAAGACGAAGTCGGCGAGCCATGCTCCAAACCACGGCGAGACTCTGCCCTGTCGGGCCAGCGAAACTCCTACCAGCGAGATCGAGTAATAGACGAATACGAGCAGGATGGTCAGGACGAATCCGCCGGACTTACCGCTTTTCTTCGAGGACAGGCCGAGAGGGATCCCGACGAGTGCGAGCACGAGGCACGCGGTCGAGAGGGCGAACCGGCGATGATATTCGATGAGATACCAGCGGGCGGAGATGGGATCGACATGGCGTGCCTTCTCGCGGAGGGAGCCGGTATCGATTAGCGCGGCGGGAATCGATTCGTCCGACTTATTCTCGGTGGAGGGCAGGTCGATCGGGATGTCAGTCTGCTCGAAGGTTGAAATCTGGTAATGGCTGGCGTCTTTGGGGTCGGTCTCATGAGCGGAACCGTCGATCAGGTGCAGGTGGAGACGATCCTGGCCTTCGCTGACGACGATGCCTTCTTTGGCGAGCGTGATGCGGGGATTGGAGGCGTCAGTGAGGTCGGCCATGAAGACGCCTTTCCACAGGGCCGCCCCTTGCGCATTCTTCACGTCCTGCACGTAGAGGACGACTTTGGGGAATCCTTCATAGAAGACGCGAGGCTGAACCTCGAACGAAACCTGGGAGCCCTTGAGCCGATCTTCGAGGTGGCCAAGTGCTGCGAGCGATCGCGGGGCGATGTACAAGCCGTTGGCCAGCGCCAGGAGCCAGGCGGCGATGACAAAAATTGAGAGTACGCGGAGGAAACTCCAGACGCCCATGCCGCTGGCGCGCATGGCGGTGATTTCGCTGTCGGCGGCGAGGCGGCTGAGGCCGATGAGGATTCCTACAAGCACGCTCATGGGGAGCGTGTAGGTCAGCGCGAGGGGAATGGTGAAGAAAAATATTTCGGCGACGCTGGGAAGCGGGGCGCTGGCGCGGACGACGAGTTCGAGGATGCGGCCGAGGTCGCGAGTGAAAAGGACGAAGGTGAAGATCGCCGCGCCGATCAGCGCGTGCGCGGTCACCTCGCGGAGGATGTACCGGGTTAGAATCCGCATCAACTACAGATCCCTCACTTCGTTCGGGATTTCGGCAGCGGGCTCCCGCTTCGCTCACGCCCGCAAACCGCCTCAACTTTAGGCGAGGATAGCATGGCAGGACGAGTGCAGTCGGCAAAGGCGAAAAGAAAACCACAGAGGACACGGGGGACACGGAGGAATGAAGTCTGGACTACGTCGAAAGCGGACGTCGTGCTGTGGGAGCATTCGTTTGCGGCTCGGCTTCGCCTTCGCTCGACGGACGAATGCGTCCGTCGCCACATGGACATTGCCAACATGGGCGTCGTATACGGGCATCTATTGTGCTTTGAAGAACAGCGCTGATAGCGGCGGTAAGGTCAGCTTCAGGGAGAAGGGGCGGCCGTGGGTGGGGATTTCTTCGGCATGTACTCCGCCCATGTTTCCCATGCCGCTGCCGGCGTATTCGCGGGCGTCGCTGTTGAGCATTTCTCGCCAGTAGCCGCCGTGGGGGACGCCGACGCGGTAGCCTACACGCGGCACGGGCGTGAAGTTGCAGACAGCAAGGATCGTGTCTCGCGGCGACTCGCTCTTGCGAAGCAAAGAAATTGTGCTGGTGGCGTTGTCGTTGGCGTCGACCCATTCGAAGCCGGCGGGGTCGTTGTCGAGCAGGTGCATGGCAGGCTCGCTGCGATAGAAACGGTTGAGTTGTTCCATCCAGGCCTGCACTCCGCGATGAACCTGATACTGCAGCACATGCCATTCGAGGCTGGAATCGTGCGCCCACTCGCGCACTTGTCCAAATTCATCGCCCATAAAAAGTAGTTTCTTGCCGGACTGCGCGTACATGTAGCCGTAGAGCAGGCGCAGGTTGGCGAACTTCTGCCATTCGTCGCCGGGCATTTTGCCGATCAGCGATCCTTTGCCGTGAACGACTTCATCGTGCGAGAGCGGCAGCACGAAATTTTCGTGGTAGGAATACAGCATACGGAAGGTGAGATCGTTGTGGTGATACTTGCGGTGAATGGGGTCGTTCTGGAAATAGCGAAGCGTGTCGTGCATCCATCCCATGTCCCACTTGAGGCCGAAGCCGAGGCCGCCAACGTAGACCGGTTTTGAGACCATCGGCCAGGAAGTCGACTCTTCGGCGGTAGTCTGAATGTCGGGATGCTGCCCGTAGGCCTCCTGATTGAAGCGACGGAGGAAGTCGATGGCGTCGAGATTTTCGCGGCCGCCGAATTTATTGGGAATCCACTCACCCTGTTTGCGGGAGTAGTCCAGATAGAGCATGGAGGCGACGGCGTCCACGCGCAGTCCGTCGATGTGATATTTGTCGAGCCAGAACATGGCGCTCGACATGAGAAAGCTGCGCACTTCGGGGCGGCCGTAGTTGAAGATGTGCGTCTTCCAGTCGGGATGGAATCCCTGGCGCGAGTCGGCGTGCTCGTAGAGATGCGTGCCGTCAAAATAGGCGAGGCCATGCGCGTCGGAAGGGAAGTGCGACGGGACCCAGTCGAGAATTACGCCGATGCCGTGCTGGTGCAGGTAGTCCACGAGGTACATGAAATCCTGCGGCGTGCCATAGCGCGAGGTGGGGGCGAAGTAGCCGGTCGTCTGATATCCCCAGGAGCCGTAGAAAGGGTGCTCCATCACGGGAAGAAATTCGACGTGGGTGAATCCCATTTGCCCGACGTATTCGGCGAGGCGCGGCGCGGTTTCACGGTAGGTGAGCGGGCGGTTGTGCTCTTCGGGAACGCGCATCCAGGAGCCGAGATGTACCTCATAAACGGCTTGAGGCGCGCGCAACGAGTTGCGTTGAGCACGGTTGGCCATCCAATCCCCATCGCTCCACTGGTAGTCGAGATCCCAGACAACCGAGGCAGTGCGCGGCGGTTTTTCGTGGAGAAGACCGAGGGGGTCGGCTTTGTCGATGCGGTATCCGTGACGCTGTGATTCGATGTGGTACTTGTACAGCGCGCCGCGGTTGGCGCCGGGGATAAAACCTTCCCAGATGCCTGAGGAACCACGCGGGCTGAGTTGGTGCTTCTTAGGATCCCATTCGTTGAAGCTACCGACCACCGAGACGGAGTGGGCGTTGGGCGCCCATACGCTGAAGACCGTGCCCGCTTCTCCGTTGCGAGTGATGAGGTGGGCTCCCATCTTGTCGTACATGCGGTAGTTGCTGCCCTCGTTGAACAGGTAGAGGTCCTGATCGGAGAGGAGTTGCGGGGCGGCGAGTGAGGATTCGGGGCTCATGGGTCCGCTAGATAGTCTACCGGAACTGCCAAAGGGTTGGCCGGTGTTTGTGGGAATCGCGAAATTCGCGCATGCGGGACCATTTCACGAAACAAAAACAGCCATCTATTTCACTTCCGAGGGCCCCGGACTTCGTGAATAATGTGCGCAACGAACTTCGCCTCTTCCCTTGGGGGACGCATGGGCTCATTCGCACACGATTTCCGTTTTGCATTTCGCCAGCTCAAGAAATCTCCCGGCTTCACCGCGACCGTCGTCCTCACGCTCGCTCTCGGCATTGGGGCTACCACCGCAATCTTTTCTCTCGTTGAATGCGTATTGCTGCGCCCGTTGCCGTTCAACCAGCCGGACCGTCTGGTGGTGCTGGGAGATCATCTGGGAGAAGGAGTGGGCATTTCGGTCACGGCTCGCGAGATTGATATTTACGCCAAGACGACGAGCGCTTTCTCCGCTGTAGGTGGCTACATCTCGACAAACTATGAACTATCGAGCGGAGCGATTCCGGAAGAGGTCAATGCTGCGCGCTTCACTGCCAGCGTTTTCCCCACGCTTGGAGTCTCTCCCGTGCTCGGACGCGTTTTTACGCAACAGGAAGAAGATGGCCATCAGCCCGTCGCGGTCATCAGTGATGCGTTGTGGACGAATCGCTATCATCGGGATCCCGCGGTGTTGGGAAGTTCCATTGTTCTCGATCGCAAAGTTTATTCGATCATTGGCGTGATGCCGCGCAGCTTTGAGTTTCCTCTGGAGGCGGGACATCTCGATCAGGCGCAGCTGTGGGTGCCTTTGAGCCTGACTCCCGTCCAGCTTTCGGACCAGCAGATCGGCTTCTGGGGATACCAGATGGTCGCTCGCCTGAAGGATGGCGTGACGCTCGCGCAGGCAGCGGAAGATGCGGACCGCGTCAGCCGGCAGATCATGCATACTTTTCCCGCCAGCATGGCTGCAATCCATATCAAGGGAGACGTCTCGCTGCTGCGCGAAGTCGACATCGCAGATGTTCGGCCGTTGTTGCAAACGCTGTTCATGGCTGTTTCCGTGGTGCTGCTCATCGCTTGCGTGAACATTGCGGGGCTGCTGCTGGTGCGGGCCATCCGCCGCCGGCGCGAATACGCCGTGAGACTCGCTCTGGGGGCGCGTTCCGCGGCGATCGTCCGCCAGTCTGTATTCGAAGGACTGCTGATCAGCTTCGCCGGCGGCCTGCTCGGCTTGGCCTTCGCGGCTGTCGCAGTTCGAACTGCGCTGCATCTGCTGCCCGATTCGATACCGCGCATCGACTCAATCTCGATTGACCCAACCGTGGCGGCGTTCGCCCTGGTTGTGGCGATCGTAACCGGCGCCGTCTGCAGTCTTGCGCCTGCCTTCGCCGCACTGCGGACGAATTTGACGGAGAGTTTGAAAGAAGGGGCGCGGACTGGGACGGGGTCTTCGAGCCATACCTGGTTGCGATCTGCGTTAGTTGTGTCGGAGATCGCGATCGCTTTAATCCTGCTCACAGTTTCGGGAGCATTCCTGCGCAGCTTTCAGAAGATGCGCGCCGTCGACCCGGGATTTCGTGCCGACCATGTGCTCGTAGCTGGCTACCAGTTGCCGCTGCAGCAATACGCGACTGCGACCTCCGCGAACGTTTTCAACCACGAGTTGATCGAGCGGCTCCGGAGCAAACCGGGAATCATGGCCGCGGGTAGTGCTGGTGCATTGCCCGCATCCGGGGCCTACCCAAAGGCTGCCTACACGATCGAGGGCGAGCCGGTCGGCAGATGGAAGCTGAAGTTCGCCATGTTCGCGACGGTTTACGGCGACTACTTCCGTGCCTTGCAGATTCCGCTGATCGACGGCAGGTACTTCACCGAGGATGACCGGTCGAGTTCTGCCCTCGTCGTGATCGTCAATCAGTCGATGGCGTCGCACAGCTGGCCGGGTCAACGGGCTGTGGGCAAGCGGATGCACGTGGGCAACCCGCAGAAGGGGTACCCGTGGGCAACGGTCGTCGGCGTAGTCGCCGACGTGAAGATGGGATCGCGAGACGAACCTAGCGAAGATCAATGGTACATGCCTGCCGAACAGCCCGCGACGCTGAATGGCTCTGACTTCGCAGGAAAGCTAACGGGGCCGGCCAGCGGATACATCACGCTTCGTTCCGCTCTTGCTCCTGAGCAAATGAAGCAGACACTGCGCTCGACGGTTGCAGAGGTTGATCCGATGCTCGCGTTGCAGCAATTGCAACCGATGGATGATGCGATCTCGAGCGTCGAAGCGCCGCGCCGTTTCAACACCGACCTGATCACCGCGTTTGCAGTGGGCGCTCTGTTGCTGGCAATCACAGGCATCTACGCGGTGGTTGCATTCTCCGTCTCACTGCGAACCCAGGAGCTGGCGATCCGCATTGCACTGGGTGCGCAGCGTATGGGCATTGCAAGGCTAGTGTTGGTTTCTGCCGCGAAATTAACGCTTCTGGGATGCGGCCTTGGTGTACTCGCTTCGCTGGCCGTATCACGTCTGGTCAGTTCGTTTCTGTTTGAGGTGAGCGCCACCGATCCTTTCATTTATATCGGGGGCGTTCTGGTGATGATGATTGTGGCGCTGGTTGCGTCCGCGCTTCCTGCAGTGCGCGCTGCTCACGCAGACCCGACGCACGCGTTGCGGTCGACCTAAGGCTGCATTCATGGGTTGGAATGATCTTGCATGCCCGCATGCGTAACGGGACGAAATGATCCCATGCTAGACTGACAAATTCAGCCATGCCTGCCCTGCGCGTCATCCTGCTGTGGCATCAGCACCAGCCTTTCTACAAAGATCTGGTCACGGGGGAATATCGCCTGCCGTGGACGCGGCTGCACGCGCTCAAGGACTACTACGGGATGGTGAAACTGCTGGACGAGTTTCCCAACGTTCATCAGAACTTCAATATCGTGCCATCGCTGATGGTGCAGATCGAGGATTATGCGGCGGGGACGGCGCAGGATCCTTTCTTAAGCGTCGCCGCCAAGCCCGCCAAGGACCTTTCTGAGGGAGAACGGCGTTTCGCACTGCAGTATTTGTTTCAGGCGAATCCGCAGAATCTGATTGGACGGTATCCGCGATACCGGGAATTGTACGAGCGGTTTCGGGAGCATGGAGACCATCCAGAGCGCGCGGAGCGATATTTTCAGCCGCAGGATTTCACCGATCTCCAAGTCTTGTCGCAGATTGCGTGGTTTGACGAATTCTTCCTCGAAGAAAAAGATATCGCGGCGCTGGTGGCGAAGGGGCACAACTACTCGCTCGACGATCAGAAGTATGTCATCGCGCGCGAGAGAGAACTGATTGGCAAGGTCCTTCCGGCGCATGCGGAGGCGGCGAAGAAGGGATCGATCGAGCTTTCGGCGACACCGTTCTATCATCCGATCCTGCCGCTGGTTTGCGATACGAGCATAGGGGCTGTATCGTCGCCGGGGCTGCCGCTGCCGCAGAATCGGTTTCGGCATCCGGAAGATGCGCGAGAACAACTAACGCGCGGCCTTGATCTGCACGAAAAGGTTTTCGGGATCCGGCCCAAGGGCGTTTGGCCGTCCGAAGGCAGCGTGTCGGAAGAAGTGCTGGCGATTGCGCACAGCCTGGGCATTCAGTGGATGGCGACAGACGAGGGAGTGCTTGGGCGGAGTTCGGGGGCATATTTTGCGCGCGACAACTCCGGGCGGCTGCCAGCGCCGCTGGGAGAGAAACTCTACAACATCCATCGCTATGAGAACGGGTCGGCGGCGATGCATATGGTTTTCCGCGATCACACGATTTCCGATCTGATCGGGTTCGTGTATTCGGGGATGCCTCCGGCGAACGCGGCGCAGCATTTGATTGGAAACATCAAAGAGGCGGCGAAGCCAGTGCTGGCCGCGGGACGCGATGCCGTGGTGTCGATCATTCTCGATGGCGAGAATGCCTGGGAATATTATCCGCAGTCGGGGCGCGAGTTCTTGAGGCGCTTCTATGACGGGTTGCAGCGCGAGCCGGGCCTGGAGGCGGTGACGATTTCCGAGGCGATTGCGAGGCACAAGGATTTCGGGAAATTAACGTCGCTCGTGCCCGGCTCGTGGATCAACGCAAATTTCAACGTTTGGATTGGAGCGCCGGAGGATAACCGGGCGTGGGACTACCTGCACCAGGCTCGCGAATATTATGCGCAGAATGCGGCGCGCGCGACCGAGGCGCAGCGCAAGTTGGCGTTTGAAGAGATCCTGATTGCCGAAGGCAGCGATTGGAACTGGTGGTACGGGCCAGAGCATCATTCGGCGAATGACCGCGATTTTGACGAGCTTTATCGCAAGCACTTGTCGAATGTGTACCAGGCGCTGGGGGCCACTCCGCCGGACTACTTAGCGCAGCCGATTACCGGAGTTGAGGTGCGTCCGACGTTTGTACCGCAGACCGCGTACATCCATCCGCGGATCACGGGAGATATGGTGCGGTACTTCGAGTGGATGGGGGCGGCCGCTTATACGGCGGATCATCGCGCGGGTGCGATGCACGGCAAGCAATTTCTGCTGGACTCGGTGTACGCAGGGATTGATTCGACCCAGCTGTATGGTCGTCTCGATTTCAAGGACAGAGTTCCAGATGCAGACTTTGAACTCGTGGTGAATGTGGAGTCGTGGGCGAGTGGGGAGGCGCGTCCGCGCCGCACGCTGCGCGCTGAGGTGTCGGTGCACGAGCGCAAGCTGAAGACGTGGAAGATCGAGAACGGATCGGCGGAGAAGGTGTTGGCTTCTTCGACTCAGCCGGAGGAGCATGTGAAGCTGGCTCTGTTGAGGAACTTTGAATTCAAATTGCCGCTGGCCTGGCTGTTGGCGACTCCAAGCAGTGGGTCGGCAGAGCCACCGGCGCAGCGAACGATCGAGCACAAGTCGGTGGCGATGGCGGTGGCCGCTACAAGCAAGCTCCGCCTGCGTTTCAGTCTATGGCAGAACCGATTGCCTGTGGATTCGTTGCCGATGGAGGGATGGATTGAACTGCAGGTGCTGAGTGAGGGAGACTTGCTATTTGGGGCGTGAGGACGCATCCATCATGGCTTCAGAAGAATGGATCCGCTTGTTCTTCTGTGTAAGGTCTGATCGAAGGTTACCAGGCGTAGCCCTGAGACAAGAGAAAATGCAGAGATATAAGAATCCGCCCAGTCCTTCGGAGCCGTCTGCTCGGATGCGGAAAGAGAACGGAAGGTAGGCTCGATCGAAGGCGGTTCGTCAATGTAAGCCGCGTGACCGTTTTCCAGCCAGTCGTCGTACACGTCCCAAGCGACCGCTTGAGATAAAACCCTATTTCCCATCACTGCGGGAGTTGTGAGAAGTCGTAGGACCCCCAGTTGTGTAAGCCGACAGAAACAGAGTTCGGAATCTTCCGGCAGCGAAGCCAACCAATTCTTCGCGACATCGTGGTGAACATGGCCGCGGAAGGTCAGCGCGATCCATACATTGACATCAGGGAAAAGGAATAATCTCGTAGATCTTGGCATTGTCTAAGTCCAGGCTGCCGGGCTTGTCGGAGTCGATGACTGGGGGGCGTCTTCGGCCAGTCTTCTTCGGTGGTGTTCGCAGCTGCAATTCGACTCCTCGAAGTAGCAACTCTTTCACGGAGTGCCCTTCATGCGCCGCTTTCTTCTTGAGGGCCCGGTACAGCGGGTCGGGAATATCGACCGTCGTTCGCATACGGACATTCTGCCATATTTATGGTCGTTGTGGAAGGGTTGGTGTTGGGTCAAAAAAAAGCCGGAGAGCTTGTCTCCGGCGTCTCGAAAATCTGAGAAGCTTCTCTACTTGCCGCCGCTGCTTGCCACGGCAGTGGTCATGGTCAGCGGGCGGTTCAGTTCGAGGGTCAGCTCCGTGCCGGCGGGCAGCGTGGCGGAACGATGTTTGGCGAGCCAGTGCCCCGTGGTTGCGCCGGCACCGATGGCGCCGCCGACTACCAGGCCGATGGGACCGCCGGCCAATCCGCCGATCAACATGCCGCCTGCCGCGCCGCCGCCGGTCTCAAGCTGGTCGCGGCGATCGTGACCTGTTCCTTTGAACTGGCCTTCATCATTGACATCGCCACCGCGGATGTTCGTGTCGACGAGGGTTGCGTCGAGGTAGAAACGCTCTCCGCTGGGAAGAATGACTGCTTCAGGAAGAAGCCCGATGGTCGGTTTGCCTGAGATGCGGCGCGGTTCGGTCACCTTGGTGACGCGGCCTTCAATCGTTGAGCCGACTGGGAATCACGGTATTGCCGTTGACCACTACCGGCTGGCGTGATTTTTCCCTGGAAAGGATCTCCAGCCTTATTGCTGAAGGTCGCAAGAGTGGTGTCAAGACGAACCATCAGGGCGGTCCCGGCTGGGACGGGCGAACTGGTTTGGGCCGCGAGCGTCGCTGCCAAAAACAGCACGCCGGGCAATAGCATCCATTTCTTCATGGTACCTCCTCGAACTTTCCCCGAAACTATTCTATCTCTCGACTGTAGACCAGGTGCGGGGCCCGAACAATACGCGGCCGGACAGGGGAACCAGAGGAGACAAGAGCGGGTCGCATGGGCCAGATGGCCAGTCTTGGATGGGAGGCTGGACGGCGAGACGAGGCGACAACTGGGCGTTGACGCCTTGCTTCGAATTCCGTCGGACGACAACTTTTCACGATTTTCTGGGTTGAGATAGATATGCCGCTTCTGGTATAGAGATTGTCACCTCTCGCCCGTTTGGAGGTATTTGTGGCTTCCCAGGAATCGGCTCTACCCATTTGCCCTGCATGCAACAGACCTGTGCCGCTTGAGATCGCTAAGACCGACGACAGAGGGCGCGCGGTCCACGAAGAGTGCTATGTTCACTTAGTGGTTCAGCGCGAAGGCGATCAATTCCCATCTCCGAACTAGATCACTGCAATGTGTCGAGGGTCACACCGCCTCGACCGTCCATTCGATATAATCGTGGGTTTTATTCCAACGATGAGCAGGGAGTATCAAGCTACTCGCTCGCCGAACGCCGTATTTGCATTTAACGGCGACTTTGGTGAGAGCGAATGCGACTTGCTCTGAGGACGAGACCAAATCAAATTGAGAGAGTGATGCATCCTATGTCAAATATTGCGGCGATTCATTCACGAGAAGTCCTGGATTCACGGGGCAATCCTACGGTAGAAGCGGAAGTATTCTTGGCCGACGGTTCGATGGGGAGGGCGATTGTCCCGAGCGGGGCGTCGACTGGCGAGCACGAGGCGGTCGAGTTACGCGACGGAGATACGAACCGGTTTCAGGGCAAAGGCGTGCTCAAGGCGGTGGAAAACGTAAATGGCGAAATCGCAGAAGCACTGGCGAACTGGGATGCGTTCGACCAGAGAGGCCTCGACGCGAAGATGATCGAACTCGACGGCACGGAGAATAAGGGACGGCTGGGAGCGAACGCGATTCTGGCGGTGTCGATGGCGGCGGCGCGGGCTTCGGCGTGGAGCCTGGATATTCCTCTCTATCGGTATCTGGGTGGGCCGGGAGCGAACACGCTGCCGACGCCGATGATGAATATTCTGAACGGCGGCGCGCACGCCGATAATAACGTCGACTTCCAGGAATTTATGGTGATGCCGGTGGGCGCGCCTTCGTTCTCGGAAGCACTGCGGTGGGGCGTGGAAGTTTTCCATACCCTGAAGGGCGTGCTGAAGAAGCGGGGCTATAACACGGCAGTTGGAGATGAGGGTGGATTCGCGCCGTCGGTGAAGTCGAACGTGGAAGCGATCGAAGTCGTGCTCGAAGCGATCACGAAGGCTGGATATAAGCCTGGGGAAGAGATTGCGATTGCGCTCGATCCGGCGGCCAGCGAGTTTTATCAGGACGGAAAATACGTTTTCAAGAAGTCCGACAGGTCGGCGAAGAGTTCCGACGAGATGGTGAAGTACTGGGCGAAGTGGGTGGAGGATTATCCGATCGTGTCGCTCGAAGATGGCCTCTCGGAAGGCGACTGGGACGGGTGGCAGAACCTGACCAAGGAACTTGGCGGGAAGATTCAACTGGTGGGGGACGATATTTTCGTGACGAATATACAGTTCCTGCAGGAAGGAATCGACAAGGGCGTGGCGAATTCGATCCTGGTCAAGGTCAACCAGATCGGAACCGTGAGCGAGACTCTGGATGCGATCGACCTGGCGCGGCGGAATGGATATACGTCGGTGATCTCGCACCGGTCGGGCGAGACCGAAGACACGTTCATTGCGGACCTGGCGGTAGCGACGGGTGCGGGACAGATCAAGACGGGGTCGGCGTCGCGTACGGACCGCATCGCGAAGTACAACCAGCTGCTGCGGATTGAAGAAGAGTTGGCTGGGACGTCGCGGTATTTGGGGCTTAAAGCATTGAACTATAAGGGATAAGGGCGCGTCGGTAGATTTCAATCGGAATGACACTCTGAGGAATCTAATCGTACATGCCTCGACGTCGGAGTATTGCTGGATTCATCGTTGTCATTCAATCCGTTCTTTTTCTGGCACACCTGGTGCTGTATCAGACCTGGATTTATCAGGCCGGCCCGGATGCGAGCGCGCTTGGATGAAGGTCGCTCTGGGCGCTTTGTCGGTGAGCTTTGTTGGCGCATCGGTGCTGGCGTTTCGATACACGAATCCATTGCTGCGGGTCTTTTACCGCGTGTCGGCGATCTGGCTGGGTCTGCTGACATTTCTATTTGTCGCGGCGGTATTGTCGTGGGCAGCGTTGGGAGTGGCGGCGGTTGCCGGGCTGCATCTGAACTTTCATCGGCTGGTGGAATGGCTGTTTGCGGCCGGCGTCGTGGTTGGAATTGCTGGTGTCGTCAACGCGAGTTGGACGCGTATCACGCGGATGACGGTGCGTCTGGCGAACTTGCCGGAAGCGTGGCGAGGGCGGAAGGCGGCGCTCATCAGCGATCTCCACTTGGGCCATGTGCGGAATGGGAATTTTCTGCGACGCATGGTCGCGAAAATTCTGAGTGAAGATCCGGACGCAATTTTTATTGCCGGAGACTTGTACGATGGCACGGCGATCGATGCCGCCCGGGCCGCGGAGCCGCTGAACAAATTGACCGCGCCGCAGGGAGTTTATTTTGTCGCTGGGAATCACGAGCAGTTTGGCGATGACAGCAAGTATCTGAAGGCGGTGGAGGCGGCGGGTGTGCGCGTGCTTCACAACGAGAAGGTGGAGGCCGACGGACTGCAGATTGTCGGCGTGCCCTACAACTATGCGACGCGGGGCGAGCACCTGGCGTCGGCTCTGAAGAATGTTCATCTGGACCGGGAGCGCGCAAGTATTTTGCTGGTGCATGCGCCGGATCATCCGGCGGTGGCGGAGGCGGCGGGAGTTTCGTTGCAGCTGTCGGGGCACACGCATCTGGGGCAGTTCGTCCCGTGGAGTTGGTTTGCGCGGAGGATGTATCGGCAATTCGTGTACGGGCTGAGCCGGATCGGGAAGATGCAGGTCTTCACGTCGAGTGGAGCTGGGACGTGGGGACCGCCGTTGCGGTTGGGATCGAATCCGGAGATTGTGGTTTTGCAGTTCGAATAATTCCGTGATAGTGCGAAAGGCGAATTTATTAGCCCGGACGATTTCAACGACCCTCTGCCCAAAGAGATCGAGGATCTTTTTTGGTAGCAATAGAGCAGACCTCAGGGGCTAAAGCCCGATTCTTATCCGTACTTTGCGGCGCGACTGAAGTCGCGCCCTTCCCAATTTATACACGCCAACAGCCGTGGCTAAACGCTAACGGCTAAAAGCAAAGCCAGGAGCTAGAACCAAATCATGTCTCGTCCTAAACCGCTTATTCTGATTATTCTCGACGGCTGGGGGTATCGAGCCGAAACCAAAGCCAACGCCATCGCGCTTGCGCGCAAGCCTACGTATGACCGGTTGTTGCGGGAGTATCCCAACACGCTGATTCATACCAGCGGGCCGTTTGTCGGGCTCCCTGAGGGGCAGATGGGCAACAGTGAGGTTGGGCATCTTAATATCGGCGCGGGGCGCATCGTGCACATGGACATCACGCGCATCGATTCGATGATCCAGAACGGCACGCTGTTCGAACAGCCGGTCCTGCTTGATGCCATGAAGCATGCGCGCACCGGTGAGCGGCGGCTGCATTTGTTCGGGCTGCTGTCGGATGGTGGCGTGCATTCGCAGCAGGCGCATCTTTACGCGCTGCTGAAAATGGCGAAGCAGAATGGGCTGGAGCGAGTATTCGTGCATGCGTTCATGGACGGGCGCGATACACTGCCGACCAACGGCGCGGGATATCTGGAACAACTGCAGCAGAAAATGCGGGAATACAACTGCGGGAAGATCGCGACGGTGAACGGGCGTTATTACGCGATGGATCGCGACCGGCGTTGGGAGCGAATTGCCAAGGCTTATAACGCAATGGTGTTCGCTGATGCTGAGGGCGGCACGCACTCCGATCCAGTGCAGGGAATGAAGGAATCGTACAACAAGGGAGTGACCGACGAGTTTACGATTCCCTTTGTCGTCGAAGAGGCGGGCAAGAGTGCCCGCGCCACACAAACTATTCGTGATGAAGACTCGTGCATCTGCTTTAACTTCCGGGCGGATCGCGTTCGCCAGATTACGCGCGCTTTGACTCGCAATAGCGGGCTCAATGACAAGGGTGGGAGCGATCTTCCGGGCGCGGCGGATCTCGATGCGACGATTCCGCGCGATCGCGTGCCCAAGAACCTTCGCTACGTCTGCATGACGCAGTACGACAAGAGCTTCAGTTTGCCTGTCGTGATTCCGGCGGAGTCGATGGCGAACATTCTGGCGAACGTGATGGGTGGGATGAATATGCGGAATCTGCGCGTGGCCGAGACGGAGAAGTACGCGCACGTAACGTATTTTTTCAATGGCGGCGTGGAGACTCCCTTCCCGGGTGAAGATCGCGTGCTGGTACCCTCGCAGAAAGTCGCGACCTACGATTTGAAGCCCGAGATGAGTGCGTCGGGAATCGCCGATGCCGTGGTGAAGGCGACAGAGGGTGGAACCTTTGACGTGCTTATTGTGAACTTCGCGAACGCGGATATGGTGGGTCATTCGGGCAAACTTGAACCGACGATCAAGGCGGTGGAGACCGTGGACGGCTGCTTGAGTCGGATCGAGAACGCTGTCCGCGCCAAGGGTGGAGCGATGCTGATCACTGCGGATCACGGCAACGCGGAGATGATGATTGATCCGGGGACGGGCGGTCCGCATACGGCGCACACGACGAATCCGGTGCCGTTTATCGTGGTGTCGGAGGACGCGAAGACGTTTACGTTGAAACCGAATGGCTCGCTGCGCGATATCTCACCCACGCTGCTGGGGATGATGGGACTCGACGAGCCGAAGGAAATGACGGGAGCTGATTTGCGGGTGCTTCGGAAGTAGGAAGAGCGCTCACCACAGGGGCCACTGGGGAGCACGGGGAACTAACCATGGGTACCGTTAGTTTTCCAGCAACGCTGGGGCGGTGGCTAGCAAGCCTGCCGCCAGTTCCAGGTCGTGCAGATCTTCGCGGCTGAAATCCTGGGCGAAGCGCGAGTCGAGTCCCTTGCGTGAAATCTGGATTACGCCGACTACCGCGGAAGTGCGGTCCATGATTGGAACCGACATCAGTTTCTGAATAGGCGCAGGCGCCGCGGGCTCGTCCAAATCGTTTGTGCCGGGTTTGATTGTTTCAAAGATGCTGGCGTGCTTTACGCGCGCGAAGTTGTTGAAGATTTCAGCTTTCTTGCTGAGAGCCGTATGCGCGGCTACCGCTTTACTGGAAAGCGGAATCGCACCCGTGGTTCGCAGATATTCCGGAAACACAAAGCGAAGCAATCCGCCCTCGAGCCGCAGAAGAGCAACTTCGGTGTACTGCACGCGAAAAATCTTGGCCAGGACCATGCATAGGTCCAGCGCCGACACACCCTGTCCCAAGACCGACCCCAGGGGCAGCAAATGCTCGGGGAGTACGATTTCTTCCATCATCGCCTGATCGTTGTCCTGAGTCATAGTCGGCCACTATCTCCGATACCGCGGGAGGAACATAAACTCTATCGCACTTTGTGCACCATTCGGTACTCCCCAAAGTAACCGGGCTGGGCCGGGCAAATCCTTTGTTTTCAGCAGAAACGTGCGGCGGGGTGCCATGAGCGCACAGGGTAATCGCCCGTTCGATAAGCCGCAAACCATCATGCCGCTGACACTTTCTGTCATTGCACCGAGGGCGGGGCAGTGAATCGGGACTTCTTTGTCGCTGCGCTTTCCTTTCCGTCGGCAAACTCATTACACTGGCGGGCATGAATCCTCCAACGCAACCTAATGTGAAATTAGAGACGGCTGCCGACTATCGCGAGAATTATGCCAACAGCGTGCAGATGCGCGTGAATATTTGGGACTTCTTTCTTGTCTTCGGAACCTTGCAACAGCAGAGCGAGAGCCATGTGGAGATCAAGAACTTTCAGGGCATCTATCTCAGCCCGCAGCAGGCCAAGGCGCTGCTGGGTCTTCTGCAGCAGAATGTGGCAGGATATGAGAGCGCCTTTGGCGAGATCAAACTTGATCCGCGGATGGCCCCGCAGGGGCCGGTACACTAGAAGATCGCGCTGTGATCTGAGGTCGGTTTCGGGGGCGAGACGCCCCCGCGACAGCCGGCAAGATGCCGGCGCTACGGTTCACGGGTAGAATGTCATTTCGCATGCGATCTCGTCCGCAGCCGGCTCTCGTTTTCCTTGCCATTTTTATTCCGATTTTTCTGCTACATGCGTCGCTGCTGCAGCTTCCTTATTTTTGGGATGAAGCGGGATACTACGTTCCTGCCGCGCGCGATCTTCTGCTTACCGGAAGTTTGATTCCACATACAAGCGTGTCGAACGCGCACCCGCCGCTGGTAATGGCTTGGGTCGCGTTGTGGTGGAAGGTGGCAGGGTTCGCGCCGTTGGTGACGCGATCGGCCATGCTCGTGGTCGCCTCGTTTTCGCTGCTGGGGCTGTTTCGTCTGGCCGAGCGTGCCGCCAACACGGAAGTCGCGATTGCCTCCACGCTTTGTACAGCACTGTATCCAGTGTTCTTCGCGCAGAGTTCGCTCGCGCAGGTGGATCTGGCGGCGGCAGGACTCACATTCTGGGGATTGTGCGCGTATTTGGAAGACCGGCCGGTTGCGGTGGGGATGTGGTTTTCGCTTGCGGCACTCGCGAAGGAGACGGCGATTCTTGCGCCGGTCGCGTTGGCGGGGTGGGAGATATTACTATTTGGCTCCGGGCGTCTCAGATCCTCTTGGGCTCAAAGACTATCGAGCTTCGCTCGATCGCGTAGCGCCGCTGAGTCCGCGCTGCCGGACCTCCCACGTCTCGCAAAATCGGCTCGACGTGGGGCATCCCATGTCGTTGCCTTGCTCGTGCCGGTTATTCCGCTGGCGATTTGGTATGCGTATCACTACGCACGCACGGGGTATGTCTTCGGCAATCCGGAGTTTTTTCGTTACAACGTTGCTGCGACGATGAATCCGTGGCGGTTTCTGTTGGCACTGTTGTTGCGATTGTGGCAGGTCTTCGGCTACATGCATCTTTGGGTGCTGACTGTCGGAATGCTGCTGGCGATGCTTTTGCCGCCGGTGCGCGATGCGGAGGGCGAACGCGCACGCATCGCGATTCCGGTGCAGATGATTTTTCTCGTTGTTGTTTCCGCGTACGTTGTGGCCATGGCGCTGATTGGAGGCGCGGTGCTGGCGCGCTACATGCTGCCGGCGGTTCCGCTGGCGATTGTTGTTGCGGTCTCGACACTGCGACGGAGGCTTCAGTATTGGGCCGCGGCCGTCGCTTTCGTGGGAGTCGCGTTCATTGCGGGATGGTTCTGGAATCCTCCGTATGGATTTTCACCGGAAGACAATCTTGCCTACCGCGATTTTGTGGCGCTACATCAGGACGGGGAGCGCTTTCTGGAGGCTCGCTATCCGATGGCGCATGTGCTGACGGCGTGGCCTGCGTCCAATGAATTGACGACACCATGGCTTGGGTATGTGACGCGTCCGATGCAGGTCGTGCGGATTGAAGATTTTTCGCTGGATGAGGTATTGTCGGCGGCCGAGTTTCGTTCGCATTTCGAGGTTGCTTTCGTGTTCTCGACGAAGTATGAACCAGCGCACCCGTTGCTGGACCGGTGGGAAGCGTGGACGGAGTTGAAGCGGAAATTCTTCGGCTACCATCGCGATCTGCCACCGGGCGCCGCGGCGAGGATTCTCGGGAGGACATGTTGTGTTTTCGGAGGAACGGAGCGGGCAGTGGGTGGCGGTGATTGAGATGGAGAAGAGTGAAATCCGGGATGCACAACGGTCCCCGAATCCCACGTTGTCTAAACGCACTCCTTCCGGCGTTGCTTATCGAATCCACGATCAGCTGTAGAAATATCGCTCATTATGAATGAAAGCCAATATGGCCGCGAAAGGGCGCTCCGGGAGTCCTGGCGCGAGAAGGATGTTCCATTGACTCTCGCCGGAACCCATTGCGACCCATATTTCGGTCCAAGTTCTTGATTTTCCAAAGAAGTAAATCGTGTAAAGCGGCATATGGAATGTCCACTTCCCGTCGTCGAGCTCGATAGAATACCTGTTTCGGAGGACGCTGGACATTCTTAGCGTCCCCATCAAGTTGTCCGCTTCCAGAAGATTGAAGATCGACGGAAACAACGAGATCCTACGGATAGTCAGTGCATCCTTTTCGTCACGCTCAAAAAAAATAAAATCAGGTTTCCTCAGTGGATTCCCGGGAGTCCAAGAATCGCGGGTCCGGCGTGGGCCATATCGCCAGCGGATAACGCCGTTCTCATCTGATACTGCCCCGAATCGCTTTGCTTTTCCTGCGTCGATTCGACTTACCAACTTGATGCCATTCGCAATAATGGCGGCCGGTGGCGGGAAGGCATTGGGTCGCTTCTGAGGCATCGATACGAGAACGTGCAACTGCTTCATCCTTGCATCAGGTGGCACGAGTGCGTCTTGATTACCAGCCATACTTCTTTTCCCGGTTCGAGTTGCAGGGAATCGCGGGCGGCGAGGGTGAGGTGGACTTCCATCTCGACACGGCACTTTACGCGCGCGGTGACGATTACGTCGCGACGATCCAGAGATGTGATGCGGCCCGGAATCACGTTGCGGGCGCTTAGGCCTACCGGAGGGATTGTCGCCAACAGGATGTCGCCCGCGCGTATGCCGACGCGCAGAGACGTTCCCACGCCCCCTCGGACGAGCGGTGTTTCCAGCAACACGGGGCCGCCGTCGCCGTTGACGCGGCAGGTCATGGTGCCGCGCTCGGGGCTGATCGCGTCCACGACGGCGTCAAAGACATTTTCTATGCCGACCAGTTGCGCGACTGTTTCCTGGTGCGGAGCTTCGATTACCTCGTGCGGTGTGCCTTGGGCGATGATGCGTCCAGCGTCGAGAACGATGACGCGCTCGCCCAGGGCAAAGACTTCTTCGCGGCTGTGCGTGACGTACAGGATGGGAATGCGGTGAGCGCGATTCCATTCGCGAAGGTCGTCGATGATTTTTGTTTTCGTCGCGGCGTCGAGGGCGGCCAGCGGTTCGTCGAGCAGGAGGACGTCAGGGTCGGTCACGAGAGTTCGCGCGAGGGCAGTGCGCTGGCTCTCGCCACCGGAAATCCGCCGGGCACTCTGATTAGCAAGATGGGCGATGCGAAATGCCTGAAGAATTGCGGAGACTCGCGTTGCGCGCTCGACATGAGGCAGGTGCGCCAGGCCGTATTCGACATTCTGTTCCACGGTTAGGTGAGGGAACAGTGCGAGAGTCTGAAAGACATAGCCAACGCGGCGCTTCGCGACTGTGAGGTTTGTCTTCTGGGTCGAATCGAATAGGACGCGTTTGCCGACTGCGATGCGTCCGGAGTCTGGTTGGGATAATCCGGCGACGCAGTCGAGCAGAGTTGTCTTGCCCGCTCCGGATGGACCGAACAGAATCGTGAATCCAGGCGTGGCCTCGAAGTCGACTTCCAAAGTGAATGCGCGCGCATCGGCTGTGTGCCGCTTCGAGAATTCGGCGGCGAGCGCGGGACGACGATCGCTAGCGAACAGCTCTGCGGGCGAATCAGTGGTGGAGTGCGTCGACGGCGCGCGGTTGGTTCATCAGAGGTTTCTTGCGGGGCCGAGCGACCACGCCCTCCGATTCAGGCTATACACAATGGCGAGCACTGCAAAGCAGAGAACAAGGAGCAATAGCGCAGTCGCGTTTGCACCGGCGTAATCGGAGGCCTGCACGCGGTCGTAGATGTCGATCGAAACCGTGCGCGTGACGCCGGGAATGTTTCCACCGACCATCAGGACGACGCCGAATTCTCCCATGGTGTGTGCGAAGCTCAGGGCCACGCCCGTGATTAATCCCTGCAGGGATAACGGCATGACCACGCGAAAAAAAGTTCGCAGCGGGGAAGCGCCCAGCGTGGCCGAAGCGGCCATCAGCTTGCGGTCGATTCCGGCAAACGACGCGGCGAACGGCTGCACGGCGAATGGAAGGCTATAAAGAATGGACCCGATGACCAATCCACTGAATGTGAATGCCAGCGTGTGGCCGGTGAGAGAGATCCACCAGCGCCCCAGCGGGCTACGCGGTCCAAGAGCTACGAGGACGTAGAATCCGAGGACGGTCGGAGGCAGGACGATCGGCAACGCGACGACTGCTTCGACCAGAAATTTCCAGCGCCAGCGGGAGAAGGCGATCCAGTAGGCGATGGGAAGACCGAGGAGCAGTAACACTGCCGACACGGTGACGGCGAGTTGCAGTGTGAGGCGGAATGTCTGCCAGTCGATGGTCATGTGGATCAGGACCGATATCTCAGCGGCCCCGGGTTTCGGGGACGAGACGTCCCCACGACAGCCGGCGGGACGCCGGCGCTACGGTATCAATTCCGGAGCTAGGACATCAACTACGGTAGCGTGAAGCCGTACTTTCGAAGCAGGTCGGATACTTCTTTCGCCTTGATGTATTGCAAGAAGTCTTCCGCCTCCTTCTTATGTGCTGAGTGCGAGAGTACGACTGCTCCTTGCGCGAGCGGTGGATAGGCATCGGAGGGAACTTCCCAGTACTTGCCTTTACCCTGCATCGAAGGGGCGATTGCGTGCGCCAACGCGACGAATCCGACTTGGGCGTTGCCTGATTCCGCGAACTGCGCTGCCTGCGACACATTCTCGCCCAGCACCAGCCCGCTTGAGACCTGATCGTACAACGAGTAGTGCTTCAACGCCGCCACCGCAGCCCGTCCGTATGGGGCATGCAGCGGATTGGCAATGGCAATTTTCTTTACTGACGGATCGAGCAGGATCTGTATGCCCTTGTGTTCCACGTCGAGCGGAGAATCCGCGGGAAGCCAGAGCACAAGCTTCCCAACTGCATATTCGTAGGGGTTGGGGCCTACGGCCTGGCCGCCTGCGATTAGCTGGCGCGGGTAGTCCATGTCGGCGGAAAAGAACAGATCGAAGGGCGCGCCATTTTGAATCTGTTGCGTGAGCGCTCCGGAGGCGCCGAAGGATAGCTTTACGGTTACGCCGGTCTTCTTCTCGTATTCGTCGGCAATCTCTTTCAGTACCGTGCTCAAGTCTGCGGCAGCGGCTACGACCAACTCGGGATTCTGCTGCTGCGCCGACGCGGGGGCACAGATCAAAAGGAAAGTTGCCACGATCAACGCGCAGGAAAAATACTTCATAGTCTTCGCCGTCGTCATGATCCGTTGTAGATGACCTCCTTCATTGCAAATCGAGATCCTCAGGGGGCTTAGAAAAACAGATTGTACAGGCTAGAGGCACTCACGACGTTCGCGAGACTCACGGCGTTTTTCCCAAAGTGGGCCAAGTGAGGCCGTCGCTGACGCTTTTGCGTTGATTCGTCCTCGCCCGCTTCCGATACTGGCAGGTGAGCGCCATCATGCCAAGCGGCCGTTCGTGTATTTCCCTGCGGGTGCCTGCACTCGTTCTAGTTTGCCTGTCAGCAGTTTCAATCGTACAAGGTCAAGGCGCCCGGCAGACGGAGTCCGGCGCCTCGATTTCCGACCCAGACACCAACCACATCAGAGAGCGTAACGAATGGTTTTTCCGTGGGAGGATCGTTCCCGGAAAGCCGTCTGCGGAATTGCGCCGGCGAGCATATCAGGGAAAACTCAGGTTGCGCGCACAACGCGCGGCGGCGCTTGCTTCTCCCAACGGCCCGGTCTCGCTCTCGTTAGGCACGTGGGTTCCGCTAGGGCCGGTTCCCTTGGCCTCCGATGCCACTGGAAACGGGACGCAGGATTATCACCAGGTATCAGGACGGGCGACGGCCGTTGCTATCGATCCCGCCGACCCGAGCGGGAATACAGTCTACATTGGAGGCGCACAGAGCGGAGTATGGAAGTCCACGAATGGCGCGAACGGCAGCACCAACGATGTCGCCTGGACTGCGATGAGCGACGATGCGGCCACGCTCTCGATCGGCGCGATCGCCATTCAGCCGGGGAATAGCGATCCCGCAAAGACGGTGATTCTCGCTGCTACCGGGGAGGCCAACAACGCAGGAGATTCATATTTCGGATTGGGGATTCTACGGTCGGCCGACGCGGGGAATACGTGGACTCTGATTTCGAGTGCCAACGGCGGTTCTCTTTCGTTCAGCGGGCTCGGTGGTACGCGCATGGCATTCAGCACGGCCAGTGGACATATGAGCACGGTGGTTGCAGCCATGGCCACCACGTCCGAGGGATTGGTGGATGGGGCCGTGACGAGCAACACCACTCGCGGACTCTACACTTCTCTCAACGCGGGTCAGAGCTGGTCCTACGACGCACTAGCCGATCCCGGAGGGGCGGCCGATGCCACGTCCGCAACTTCGGTCGTTTACAACACGAGTGCAGGATTATTTTTCGCTGCGGTTCGTTACCACGGAATTTATTCATCCCCTGACGGCGTGACCTGGACTCGTCTTTCGGCTCAGCCGGGCGGCGCCCTGCTGAGCGCGGCTGCGTGTCCGCCGCAATCCACTTCGAATAACTATGGCTGTCCGCTCTACCGGGGAGAGATCACGGTAGTGCCGGGGCGCAACGAGATGTACGTGTGGTTTCTTTCCCTTTCTTCGACCGGCAGCGTCGTCGATGGCGGCATCTGGCAGAGCGTAAACGGCGGGGCGTCTTGGAATTCGATCTCAGACTCTGGCATTACGAATTGTGGCGACTTCGAAGGCTGCGGTGTAGAGCAAGGTTCATATAACCTCGAACTGCTTGCGATGCCCAATGCGTCGGGTACGGATTTATACGCGGGAGCGATCAATCTCTACAAGTGCGCGGTCAATTCGCAGAATCCCTCGTGCACTTCTTCGCCATTCATGAACCTCACGCATGTGTATGGATGCGATCCGATCGGCGCGCCGGCGCATGTGCATCCAGCAGAGCACGCGCTGGCGTATGTGATTCCTGGAACCGGCAGCGACTCAGGGAATGCGCTCATGTACTTCGCGAACGACGGCGGCATTTATCGAGCGCTCAACGGATTTCTCGGGCTCAACACCGGTTCGTGCTCGGGTACGAACCAGTTCGATGATCTCAACCAGAATCTTGGATCGATGACCCAGTTCGTCAGCTTCTCGCAACACCCGACCGATCCGCAAACGCTGCTCGGCGGCGCACAGGACAATGGATCGCCCGCTACCAATCAGGCAATGGTGACACTAGGCTGGCTTAATGTGCTGGGCGGCGATGGCGGCTATAGCGCGATCGATCCAACCCCGCCCTATCACTTCTATTCATCGAATCCCGATGTTCCTCCCGGAGGGCTTGGAGTACAAGTCTGTTCGAATGGGGCAAACTGCAATAACGGGAGCTTCTCGTTTGTGGTCACCAGCAGCGATATCGGCGGCGATGACGGAGGATTTTACTTTCCCTACATTCTCGACCCGCGATCGTACACGGCTCTGTTGGTGGGTACGTGCCGAGTGTGGCGCGGTCCGCGATCCGGCGGGGCGTACGCGGTGCTGAGTCCGAACTTCGATACTCTGAGCGCGGGAATTTGCTCTGGAAGTGAAGTGAACCAGGTGCGCGCGTTGGCGGCTGGAGGTCCGACGGACAACTATGGTTCTGAAGTGATCTACGCCACCACCAGTGGGCTTGGTCCGGTCGATGGCCCACTCTCGACACCGGCGGGCGGCCGCGTTTGGGTCACAACTAATGCCACGGCCGGAGCCAGCTATTTTTCCGACGTGACCAACAACGGGCTGCAGGGCAATATCAATCCCAATCAATTTCCGGTGTCGAGTGTGGCGATCGATCCGGCGGATTCTACCGCCGCCACTGCCTATGTGACTGTCATGGGTTTCACAGGAGGATCAGGTCACGTCTGGAAAACTACGAACGCTGGCGCAAGCTGGACGGACTTCACGGCCAATCTTCCGGATGCGCCGGTGAACGTCGTAGTGGTCGATCCGATGCAGCCGCAGGTTTACGTTGGGACCGATGTCGGCGTATTCGCCAGTTCAACCACGTCGGCCAGTTGGATCGAACTGGGTCCAAATCCAAATACGAATCAAAACGGATTCCTGCCCGACGTTGCCGTCACTGCGCTTGCCATTTTCGATTCAGGCGGTCAGGACTTGCTGCGAGCTTCCACTTACGGACGCGGCATCTGGCAATTCAATCTCGTCATCACACCAGATTTTCAGTTGTCAGTTTCGAATTCTCCGCTAACGATTTTCTCGGGACAAACCGCGCAGGTCAGCGGAACCGTCAGCGCGGTGAATGGCTACACGAGCTCTGTGGTCCTGAGTTGCGTTGCAGGTACAACGGCGCCGCCGAGTACCTGCACGCCTTCGCCGTCCACGCTGACTCCCGGAAACAAGACGCCATTCATGGTCACAGTGGGTGGAGCGGTTGGCGACTACAGTTTCAATATCCAGGCGCTGGGTTCGGACTCGAAGCACATCACGCACACGATTCCGGTCACAATCCATATGGTTGGCTTCGGGCTGACGACGCCGGTTCCGTCGAGCGTTACAGTGGCGCGCGGTGCTACATCGTCTCCTGTGAACTTTCAGGTGACTGCGGCAGGATCGTTCAATCAGAGCGTCACCGTTTCGTGTGCCGTGAATATCCCGAGCTCAACGTGCACGTTGACACCGGGGAATACGGTGAGCCCAACCTCGACTAGTCCCGTGAACATGACGGCGAGTGTGGCCGTGCCCGCAGGGGCTACAGGTGGCAACTATCTCGTGAACATTCAGGCGACGACGGCGGGTGTTTCGGCTGCGCTGACGGCTTCGTTCACACTCGTGGTTACATCGAATCCCGATTTCACTTTGACCGAGCCTTCCGCCTTTCCTGAAGTGAATGCCGGGAGCTCCAGCACAACCGGGCCGATCGCGATTAGTTCGCAGGACGGATTCAGCGGCACGGTTACGTTGAGTTGCTCTATAACGGCCGGCAGTTGCAGTCTCAATCCCACATCCGTAAGCTCGTTTCCAGCGACGTCTACTCTTGCAATTAATGGCACGGCATTAGAGGCGGGCAATTATTCGCTTTTGGTGAGTGGAGCCTCGGGCTCGACCACCCACTCGATTTCGATCCCGTTCAATGTTGGCGACTACTCGATCTCAGGAACGCAGACTCTGTTTCTGGCTCCCGGTGGCCACGGGACTACGAACCTCACGCTGACCGCCTCCACTCTCTATGGCGGTCAGATCAACGCAACGTGTGACGCCAGCGCCCTCGTGGGCGCAACGTGTACTGTTTCGCCTACGAATCCTGTCCCGGTTGCCAGCGGTGGAACGGTCAACCTGACAGCAAACATTAATGTACCCAACAGCGCCGCCACTGGAAGCTATGCCATCCAGGTGAAAACGCAGGACACCACAGGTGCGCCCAGCCACGCATTTTCCGTATCGCTAACGGTGGGCCAGGATTTCCGCCTTAGCTCGTCGACTCCGAGCCAGACGGTGAATGCGGGCCAGTCGAGCGGACCGTACAATCTTACGATTCAGCCCGTGGGCACGTCGTTCAATGGGGCGGTAACTTTCACCTGCGCCAATCTGCCTTCGCTCGCGCTCTGCAGCTTCAATCCTGCTGCGCCGGTGACGCCGGGCAATTCCGCGGTAAACGTAGTGATGACCATCTCAACGACAGCCACTACAAGTGCACTGCGTGCGAGACGGTCGAGTTTCTACGCGGCGTGGTTGGTACTGCCGGGGCTAGCGATTTGCTGGGTCGGTCTTGGGCGTCGCTCAGCGAAGAGCAAACTCGCGCCGCTCACGGGGAGCACAATTCTGTTCCTGTTGGTGCTGGTTTTTACGGCGTGCGGTGGCGTCAGCAGCGGTGGCGGTGGCGGTGGAAAACAGGGAACACCGCCGGGCACATACAAAATCACCGTGACCGGTGCTTCTTCCGGTACACCTGCAGACTCAGGCCAAACCACGCAAGTGACTCTCGTCGTAAACTGACGTAGGGCGGCGGGTTCAGCCAATGGGCCTGGCAGCACCTTAGTCAGTTTTATCCATGTCAGTTCCACCTTATATTCAGCACATGACCGACTCTCGCTACAACGCAATCATTATCGGCGGCGGTGTTGTTGGACTTGGCGTAGCGCTTGAGATTACACGCCGCTTTCCGCGTCTTCGCCTGTTACTCCTCGAAAAAGAGGACGGAGTGGCCCGCCACCAGAGCGGGCACAACAGCGGCGTCATCCATTCGGGCGTGTACTACAAGCCGGGGTCGTTGAAGGCACGCCTGTGCGTCACAGGCGCCGCGGCGATGGTCGAGTTTTGCCGCGAGCATGGAATCCCACATGAAGTTTGCGGCAAGGTCATTGTTGCGACCAGAGAGGACGAACTGCCGCGGTTGGAAGAATTGCGACGGCGCGGCGAAGCCAATGGACTCACCGGCCTGCGGACGATTGGGCCAGAAGAACTGCGAGAGATTGAGCCGCACGCTACCGGCATCAAGGCGCTGGTCGTGCCCTCGACAGGAATCACAAACTATGCGGTCGTCTGCGAGAAGTATGCGGAGCTGATCTCAGCGGCAGGCGGTACGGTTCTGACTTCCGCGGCAGCCACGGGCATCAAGCGGCTCTCGAACGAGATCGTGGTTGAGACTTCGCGAGGAGCTTTTTCGACAACAGCTGTTATCAACTGCGCCGGACTTTACAGCGACCGCATCAGCCGCATGGCCGGCGACGAGCCGGGAGTGATGATTGTCCCTTTTCGCGGCGAGTATTACGACCTGATTCCTGAGCGCGCATCTCTGGTGCGATGGCTGATCTATCCCGTGCCTGACCCGCGCTTTCCTTTTCTCGGAGTTCACTTCACGCGCCGGATCACCGGCAAAGTGGACGCCGGTCCGAACGCCATTCTGGCGCTGGCGCGCGAAGGCTATCGTCATCGCGACATCAGCGTTCGCGATCTCGGTTCCACTCTTGCGTTTCCTGGATTCTGGCGCATGGCTCGCCAGCACTGGCGCAACGGTCTTGACGAGTGGCACCGCTCGCTCTCAAAGTCGGCTTTTGTCCATGCCCTGCAGCGCTTGCTTCCAGAGGTGCGTGAGGCCGATCTGGTTCCCGGCGGCTCGGGCGTGCGCGCGCAGGCTCTCAAGCCAGACGGCGCGATGGTCGACGATTTTCAATTTGTGCCATCGGGCAAAATACTGCACGTGCTAAACGTTCCTTCGCCTGCGGCCACGGCGTCGCTCACTATCGGCCGAGCTATCGTGGACACCGCAGCCAGCGATCTCGGTCTGGCCTGAAGAATGCCGGCGGAGAGTTTGGCGCAGTAAGCCGGTTCGCTTACAACCTTCGTTGCTTCGAATTCATCAGAGGCTTGTACTCAAGGAGTGCTATGCCAACGAAGGAAAAATCGAGGAGTCGCAGGTACGGTAAGGCTGCCGGGAAGCGTGTTGCGAGCGCGATGCGCCGAAAGAAACATGGCACTCTGCGTTCAGGTAAAGGCGGTAAGGTGAAAAGCCGCAAGCAGGCCATCGCGATCGGTCTTTCCGAGGCGCGAAAAAAAGGGTGCGAAGGTCCCACGAAAAAAATCCTAGTCCGGCGTTCGCGTCCAAAACGCAATGGTCGGATCATGGAATCGCCAGGTAGTTTGGCGCCCGCAGGAAGTTTCGTCGGCACCCTAGGCTGCCTCGGCGTAAGCGATGGTTGAGAGCAAGGCGTTAGCACTTTGCCGTGAGTCCAGGCGAGTGTGCTGCACGACAATCGGGACATCGGATTCGATTACGCTTGCATAGTCGGTTCCTCGCGGTATCGGTTCCGGATCTTTCAGATCGTTAAAACGCAGATGCTTTGTCCGATTTGCCGGTACGACGACACGATACGGACCGACTGGCTGCCTGTCTGAGAAGTAAATCGTAATTTGCACATGGGCATCCTGGTCTGAAGTGTTGAGCAAACAGGCCGTTTCGTGACTGGTCATCTCCGGTTCGGGTCCGTGACTGAATTCTGGAATGTAGCCCTCAGCAATTGCCCAGCGTTTGTGACCGATTGGATTGTTCAATTCGCACCTCGGTGTTGAATGAAATCTCGTTAACATTTTTGGTGAAGTTTCGCGGAGGTCCTGAGTCCACAGCCGACCGTTCGCGACACTTTCATCTCGAAGGTTTCTTCTGAAGTCTTCTCCACATCACCCGGCCCCATATCCTGTTTCCAGCGAGGGCTCGCAGCAGGACTGATGTAAGAGCGGAGCCATGACTGTTGCTCGACAGTTGAGAGCGCCAGTGTTTGTGGTCTGTTGCCATCCACGAAACATCGGCAGCGTGATGGAAGTCAACGAACGGCAATCGCATCCACAGGCCTCTGCAAACACTTATCGTTGTCCGCTTTTCATCGTCTGCTTTTCATCCACATGAAGCCCAGTGTCGCAAGCGCCAAGCCGCTGACAATCGCTGCGCGCGTCATCGACTTCCTTTGTGCGTCTTTGCGCGGCTGCACAAGGTAATTTTCGGGATACATCGTTGGAACCGGTTCCTTCTGATCTTCGAGGCCCAGTTTCAACACCTCCGCCAGATGCAGCGCGTGACGGCCGGTTTCCTGTGCAATCTGTTCTTTGCAACTGAATCCGTCGGCGACGATGATCGAGGAGACGGGCGCCTTGCGCACCTCGGGCAAGAGCACGCGCTCGCCACAGGCGACCGATACCTGATACTTGTCGGCTTCATAGCCGAACGCGCCTGCCATCCCGCAGCAGCCTGACTCGAGTAAGCGATGGTCGAGCTGCATTTTATCCATCAGGGATTTTTCTTCCTTCATTCGCATCACTGCTTTGTGATGGCAGTGACCCTGCACAATGGCTTGCCTCCGGACCTCAGGCGGTTGATAGCCGGGAACCTTCTTCTCCAGAAATTCCGAAAGCGTGAAAGTGTTTTCGGCTAGCCGCTTCGCCTCGCTCGACTCAGGAAATAAGTTGTGCAATTCGTCGCGGAATACGGAGCAACAACTCGGCTCCAGAACTACCATTGGAGTGGTTTCCGAAATGTGGGGACCGAGCGCCCTTAGATTGCGGCGAAGATAAGACTTGGCCATGTCGAGGAAGCCATAGTCATAGAGCGGCCGGCCGCAGCAGAGATGTTGATCGAGCACCTCGACCTCGCAACCTGCGTCTTCCAGGACGTCCACTGCAGCCCGTGCCGTCTCAGGCATGAAGTAATTGTTGAACGTGTCAGCCCAGAGAAGTACTTTCGAACCGGTCGCGGACTGCGGCTTGCGGTTGTGAAACCTGCGGCTATGAAATCTGCGGTTGCGAAACCATGACTGGAATGTTTGCGCAGCGAACGCAGGAATCTCTCTCTGCGGCGGCACACCCACCGCCATCTTCGCCACATTGCGCAAGCCGGGCAGTTGCGTGAACAAATTGGCGAAGCCCGGGGCAATGGATGCGAGCCGTGCCCACTTATCGATCCAACCAAAGGCATAGGCGTGAATCGGACGAATTCTGCCTTCCCAGTAGTGCGCAAGGAACTCCGCCTTGTAGGTAGCCATATCCACATTGACAGGGCAATCCCCTTTGCAGCCTTTGCAGGCGAGGCAGAGGTCCAGCGCTTCTTTTACATGCTCATCGCGCCAGCCGTCGCCGATGACGTCGCCATGCAGCATTTCCCACAGCAAGTGAGTTCTGCCGCGGGTGGAATGCATTTCTTCGTGCGTGACCATGTAACTCGGGCACATCGTGTCCTGTGCGCCTTCGCCATTCTCTCGGCGGCACTTTCCCACGCCCACGCAGCGCAGAGCCGCGTGTGCGATGCTGCCATGATCGTCGGGGAATTTGAAATATGTGAGTGGATCCCAGGGATGGTAATTCGCTCCCAATCGCAGGTTCTCGTCGATGTGATAGGGATCGACGATTTTTCCGGGATTCATCTTCCAGTCGGGGTCCCAAATGGTTTTGAATTCCCGGAAGGCCTCGATCAACTCCGATCCAAACATTTTGTAGAGGAATTCTGCTTTCGATTGTCCATCTCCGTGCTCGCCTGAGAGCGATCCGCCATAGCTGGTGACAAGATCCGTGGCTTCTTCCATGAACGAGCGCCACTTGCGGATGCCCGGTTCGCTCATGAGATCGAAGTTCAACCGGCAATGAATGCAGCCCTGCCCAAAGTGCCCGTAGAGCGCAGATCGGTATTCATATTTTTCGTAGAGCTTGCACAAATCACGCAGATAGCCTCCAACTTTTTCCGGCGGAACCGCGGAGTCCTCCCAACCCTCCCACGTCAACGGATCACCGGGGACAAATGCCGTTGCACCGAGTCCTGCTTCGCGGACATCCCACATTTTTTGCTGCTCAGCCTTATCGACGAAGAGTTTCATCGATGGCGCCCCGGGGCCCTCCAGAGCTGACATTGCAGTTCGTGCCTGCTGCTCGGCCTCTTCGATGGTGCCCGCGCCAAACTCGACCACCAGCCATCCTTTTCCTTCTGGAAGGATCGAAAGATCGTCGACCTGTGGCATGCCTTTCTTTTTCACGTTGTTGATCAGGAAATTGTCGAGGCCTTCAAAACCGATGGGCTTGAATTCAAGGATCTTCGGCACGTGATCGCCGGCTTCATAAATACTCGGGTAACCCAGAACCAGAAGGACACGCTTGGGATAGCTGTAGATGAGCTGAACCTCGGCCTCGAGAATCGTGACGCAAGTGCTCTCACTTCCTACCAAAGCTCGTGCGATATTGAACCGGCCGTCGTGGCCGGGCAACAGATGGTCAAGGTTGTAGCCGGAAACGCGACGAGGGATGCGGGGATATCTTTCTTTGATCAGGTTTCCGTACTTTTCACGCAGCGACTTCAATTGCGCGTAGATGCTTCCTTCTCGGCCGCCTCCGGAGATCTTTGCGTCAAGCAGCTGATCGTCCATCCATCCCACGGTCATCTCGGTTCCGTCGTAGAGGACGATGTCCATTGAGAGGACGTTCTCGCCCGCTTTTCCCGCCATTTGCGCATGAACGCCACACGAGTTGTTGCCCAACATGCCGCCGAAGGTACAGTGGTCGTGCGTGGCGGGATCAGGACCCCATGTCAATGTGTAGGGCTCGGCGGCATTGCGAAGCGTGTCGCAGATTGTCCCAGGCTGGACGCGAGCGTATTTCTGTTGCGGATTCAGCTCGACGATGTTGTGCAGATACTTTGACCAATCGATGACAACAGCCACGTTGCAGCACTGCCCCGCCAGACTCGTGCCTCCACCGCGCGAAAGCAGGGGAGCACCAAATGATCGACAGATGGCAATGGTCTTGATCACATCCTGCTTGGACTTAGGAATAACTACACCGATCGGGACTTGCCGATAGTTGGAGCCGTCGGTGGCGTAGAGCGCTCGGCTTCCGGCATCAAAGCGAACTTCGCCAGTAACGACGGATCGGAGCGCGCTTTCCAATTCAGCGGCGTCTACGTTCCGCGATTGATTCCTCCACGATTGTTTCAGCTCTTCCGATGCGATAAGCGGAACCCGGCTCGCCGACATTGTTACTCCTTACGCTGCAAAGCGTTGCGCATCCGCGCGTTTCAATTCAATCCCCATACCCGGCCTCGAAAGGTCGGGCTCAAGCTGGCCATTCACCGGCGAGCGAACTCCATCGAAAAACGCTTTTTCGATGCGGACGTGATCGTGGAAGTACTCCAGATGACGGAGAGGCGTAGCGGCACATCCGAGATGAGTGTGTACCGACGGCGCGGTGTGAGCAGAGAGCGGCAGATGATGCGCTTCACACAGTGCCGCGGCCTGAAGAAATCCGGTGATGCCACCGCATCGAGTTGCGTCGGCTTGAAGAACATCTACGGCGCCGGCGGCAAGCATGCGGCGAAAATATCCAGAGTCGTAACCGTATTCGCCGGCGGCAATCTCCATGCCGGCGGGCACACGATCCCGGAGCAGCCTCAGACCGGCCAGATCGTCCGATGAAACCGGTTCCTCAAACCAACTGACATTCAAGCCTGCAAACTTCTGGGCCTGCTCGAGAGCCTGCTTTCGGCTGTACGCCCCATTCGCGTCGACAAAAAGCTCGACATTTCGACCGATAGCCTCCCGCGCGGCATGAACTCTTCTGATGTCCGCCTTGGCATCGTGTCCGATCTTCATCTTCACACGAGTGATGCCTTGTTCGACCCAACCGGCTAGCTGATTTTGGAGTTGCTTTTCGGAATACGAGGTAAATCCGCCGCTTCCATATACAGGTACTGACTCTCGCACCGGGCCCAGGAGAATCGACAATGGAAGATCGAGCAGCCGTGCTTTCAAGTCCCACAAGGCGATATCGACCGCTGAGATCGCCATGGAAACAATTCCTGGACGGCCCAGATTGCGAGTGCGCAGCACCATCGCATTCCAACTGGCCCCTGGGGCCATGGCGTTCTGCCCCTCTACCGTTTTCGCCAACGTATCGCGCACAAGGAGCGCAGTCGCAGTATCAGCGTAGGTATATCCGAGTCCAACTTTGTTGCCGCCATGGGCATGAACCAAAACCAGGGTTGTGGAGTTCCACTGTAGCGTCCCGTCAGACTCAGGAAAATCCGTAGGCACCGTATACGTGGAAACCTTGATGTGATCGATCGCGACGCGCGAAAGCGTAACTATTACCTCCTTAGATTCTCTGCGAGCGGCCGCTCAAGTGAACACGGTATTGATCCGCAACAACTCGCAGCAGAGTCTACGGATGTAGAGATGACTTTTTCGGCAGAAGAGGTGGGCTAAGAAATCTTAAATTTCTAGAAAACGTTTTATGCCAAGTCTGAACAAGACTTTGAAGCGAAGAATTTATCTCGCGGCATGGACTTGCGGGTTTAACACTGCATCTGAACTACGACGATCTTCTTTTAGTTTTTTGCTACGTGCGGAGGATTTCTTTATGACAGCAGCCGATGTATTGGTCGAAACCCTTCTGGACTGGGGCGTGGAAGTCATCTTCGGTCTACCCGGCGATGGAATCAACGGAATCATGGAATCGCTGCGCACCCACGCAGACAAACTCCGCTTCATTCAGGTGAGGCATGAAGAGGCGGCTGCATTCATGGCGTGCGGCTATGCCAAGTTCACCGGCAAACTTGGCGTTTGCCTCGCTACGTCCGGTCCCGGAGGCATCCATCTTCTGAATGGACTCTATGACGCGAAGCTCGACAACCAGCCGGTCTTGGCGATTACAGGTCTTCAGTTCCACGATTTGATCGGCACGTTTACGCAGCAGGATGTTTCCCTCGACAAGCTCTTTATGGATGTCGCCGTTTTCAACGAACGCATTATGGGACCGACCCACGTTGAAAACATTGCTGACTTGGCCTGTCGAACGGCGCTCGCTTATCACACTGTCGCGCACATCACCTTCCCAGTCGACCTTCAGGAACAGGAAGTGAAGAAGAAGCAACGTTCAAGCCGCAATATTCCGCATCACACTTCGGATGTCTATGCGCGGAGCGCGCGTCTGCCAAATCGTGCGGATCTCGAGCAGGCGGCACAGATTCTGAATGAAGGCAAAAAAGTTGCGATCCTCGCTGGACGCGGAGCACTCAACGCGACGGACGAACTGGAACAAATCGCCGATCTGCTCGGTGCGCCCATCATAAAAGCATTACTCGGCAAAGCCGCTGTGCCCGATGACAGTCCCTACACGACCGGCGGCATTGGTCTGCTCGGCACAAAGCCTTCACAGGAGGCGATGGAAGATTGCGACACACTTCTGATGGTCGGATCATCGTTTCCATACATCGAGTTCATGCCGAAGCCGGGACAGGCGAAGGGGGTGCAGATCGACCTCGATCCGAAGCGAATTGGACTTCGCTATCCCGTAGAGGTCGGCCTCGTAGGCGACAGCCGAAATACATTGGGCGAACTGATTCCGCTGCTGAAGCGCAAAGAGAACCGAAAGTTTCTTGAGGCTGCCCAGGCGGGAATGAAAGATTGGTGGGAGCTGATGGAAAAGCGCGCCACTCGTACCGAAAAGCCGATGAAACCCCAGGTTGTAGCCTGGGAACTCGGCAAACGGTTGCGAAGCGACGCAATCGTGAGTTGCGATAGCGGAACGATTGCTACGTGGTGGGCGCGTCACATTGTCGCGCGTCGCGGTCAGATGCATACGCTGTCGGGAAACCTGGCGACGATGGCTCCCGGGTTGCCTTACACGATCGCGGCTCAAGTGGCCTATCCCAATCGTCAGTGCGTAGCGTTTGTGGGTGACGGTGGCTTTTCCATGTTGATGGCGGATTTCGTAACCGCCGTCAAGTATAGACTTCCTATCAAGGTCGTCATTATCAAGAACAACACGCTCGGACAAATCAAGTGGGAGCAGATGGTATTTCTGGGTAATCCCGAGTATGGCGTGGATTTGCACCCAATCGATTTCGCGGCGTTCGCGCATGCTTGCGGCGGAATCGGCTTCAGCGTGGAGGATCCTGCCGAATGCGGACGAACGTTAGAAGAGTTTCTCGCGGCGCCCGGTCCAGCAATTCTGCAAGCGGTCGTGGATCCTTTTGAGCCACCAATGCCTGCGAAAGTGAAAGCCGAACAGGCTTTGCACTTCGCCGAATCCTTGGCTCGTGGAGAACCGAATCGAAAGAAAATCGCGCTTACTACTCTTTCCGATCAGGTTCGTGAGCTCATTTGACTCTATGCAGAAACTCTATGCAGAACGGGATGGTGGCGAATTGAAGAACGAAGTCGTAGTGATTACTGGAGCATCCGCGGGTCTGGGTAGGGCGACGGCGCGAGAGTTCGGAAAACACGGTGCGAGGGTTGGCTTGATTGCTCGAGGGGTCGAAGGGCTCGAAGCGGCGAAGCGGGAAATCGAGTCGTCGGGCGGAGAGGCCTTGGTGTTGCCGCTGGATGTTGCCGACGCGAGTGCCATCGAGAACGCAGCCAACGCAGTCGAACGAGAGTTCGGACCGATTGACATCTGGGTCAACAACGCCATGGCTTCGGTATTTTCTCCGATCAAGGAAATGCAGCCGGAGGAATACAAGCGCGTCACCGAAGTCACATACCTGGGCGTGGTCTACGGAACACTGGCCGCTCTGAAGCGAATGCTTCCACGCGACCGGGGAACCATCGTGCAGGTTGGGTCGGCGCTTGCCTATCGCAGCATACCTCTGCAGTCCGCATATTGCGCGGCCAAACACGCGATCGCCGGATTCACTGACTCCTTACGGTGCGAGCTTCTCCATGACAAAAGTAAAGTTCGCGTGACCATGGTTCAAATGCCCGCCCTAAATACGCCACAATTTGGGTGGGTCAAAAGCCGCTTGAAGCACCGGGCGCAGCCGGTCCCGCCAATCTTCCAACCTGAGGTCGGCGCGGAAGCGATTTACTGGGCGGCACACCACACGCGGCGTGAGATGTATGTTGGCTGGCCCACGGTGGAGGCGATCGTCGGAAATAAAGTAGCTCCGGGGTTGCTCGACCGCTATCTGGGGAAAACTGGATTTGGATCCCAGCAAACGAGCGAGCCGGAAAATCCCAACCGGCCAGACAACCTATGGGAGCCGCTGAAAGGCGATTACGGCGCTCACGGCAGATTCGAAGAACGCGCACACGAAACCAGTTGGGAACTGCGTGCGAGCTTGAGCCGCGGCTGGATCGGCGCAGGTGCGGCCGCAATCGCGGCAGCGGTTTGGTTCGTTTCGAGGCGTGGGTGAGGATCTTCTGCAAGCGCTTGCACACAAGTTATCGATCATCCTGTGGATTGTGGCAACTCTGCTACTGTGCCCTCATTTTGCTGCCGCGCAGGACGTCGCCAGCATCGTTCGTCAATCGAAGGAAGCGAATGACCGCGATTGGGCCGCAGCTCCCGAATTTGATAATTTCGAACGGGACCATACAAAAGATGGGGATAAGACATATGCGGTGACAATGCTCGACGGTTCCCCCTACGAACGCCTGATTGCAGTGAACGGACATGATCTCAGTGGCGCAAAAAAACAAGAGCAGGATAAAAAATACCAAGATGCGGTGGCGGAACGGCGACATGAATCGCCAGAGGAGAGATCAAAGAGAATTGCGAAATATCAGGCTGAGAGGAAACGCGATCATACGATGCTTGAACAACTGACCGCCGCGTTCGACTTTCATCTGGTCGGCGAACGCATCCTCAGCGGGCACAAGGTATATGTGCTTAAGGCGACGCCTCGCAAGGGTTATAAGCCTCCCGATCGCGACAGCCAAGTGCTCCCTGGGATGGAAGGAACGTTATGGATTGACCAGAAAACGCTGCAATGGGTCAAGGTTGAGGCGCACGTTACGCATCCCGTGAGGATCGAAGGCTTCGTCGCCGAGGTAGAACCCGGTACCCGCTTCGAACTCGAAAAACGCCCTGTGACCCGCGGTGTCTGGCTGGCATCGCACTACTCGATGAAGGCGAATGCCAAGGTCTTATTCTTGATACCGCACAAAGCCGCAGAAGACGATACATTCTTCAACTATCACCAGCGAGCCGTCTCCACCGAGAAATAGTCTCACGCACTCGGAAGTGTCGGACTTGTTCTCAAATCCGCCCGAGAACCAGAAGAATGACAACAACGCAAAGGATCAGTCCCACGCCGCTAGTTGGGGCGTAGCCCCAGTCCCGACTATGCGACCACCGCGGCAATGCTCCCAGAAGTGCCAGAATCAGAATCACGATCAGTATGGTTCCAAGCATGTCGCTCCCTTCGCTGCGACCAGAGGAAGGCGCGGGCCTAAAGGAGCCCGCGCCGATCATTCGCGGTTGACGTGGCGAGCTATAGCGTGACGCTCAGAGCGATGTTCACACCCGGATAGTTCGCGTTGCACAGGTAATAGACGCCGTCGATTTCGATGACGTAAACGTCCTGTGTGTACAACCAGTTGCTGGGCCACTCGCCCTCAAATCCGAACCAGTAGCCACCGTACTGAAAGCGGCGGTTGTGATAGTCAGATTGGTTGACATGGAACCTGTGTTCCCTGCCGAAGTTGGCCTTGTAGCGGTCGTCGGGAATGCGGCCAGCGCCGTTACCACGGGCATGCTCGTCCTGCTTCCCAGGCTTGGCGTCCTGTGCATGTTGCTCCCGCACATTCTTCTCTCCCTGGCTGCTCTTCTCCTGCTGCGCCTTCTTCTCTTCCGGCTTGGTGTTCTTGTCTTCCTGCCGGGCGTTTTTCTCATCTGGCTTGGCGGTGTGTTCTGGTTGTGCCTTTTTTTCTTTTTGCTGCGCAGGCTTATCTTTATTTTCTTCCTGCTGGTCGTGTTGTTCCTGTTGCGCATATGCCGGAATACCGATTCCGAGGGACAAAGAGAGAACTGCTGTGCTGATAGCTCCGACGAGTCTCATAAAGTGTTGCCTCCATGATCGACTTGCTGCTTATTCCTACCTACTGCAAGCTTCCGGTAGTTGCATTGACCGGGCTGCCGATGAGGTCGCCCGACACGAGAAGTTCGACTCTGCGATTCTGCTGGCGACCCGCGGAGTTATCGTTGGAGGCCACTGGCGAAGTGTTTCCGAAACCTCTGGCCGACACCGAATTCGTTGATACCCCTTGCTGCACGAGGTAGTCGCGCACAGAGCTGGCACGATGTTCAGACAGGGTTTGATTCATGACATCGCCGCCGACGTTATCGGTGTAACCGCCGACCTCAATGTTGAGTCCAGGATAGGACTGAAGAATCCCGGCGACTTTCGCCAACTTCTCGCGGGCTCCCGGCTTCAACGAGTACTTTCCCGTGTCAAACAGAACATCAGACATGCTGACGATGAGGCCGCGTGCCGTATCGCGAGTCTGAAGAATAGAATTCAGCTGCTCGGACAGCTTGGCACGCATTGCCGCCTTGTCAGCCTCCGCTTGTTGCGCGGCCTGCTGTGCTTTCAGCGAGTCCGCCCGCGATTGGTCGGCATCAGCTTGCGCTGCCGAGAGCGCAGTTGCGGAAGAAGCTTGGCTCGCTGCCATGTCGGACTGGGCCTTCGCTGTTGCAGCCTGTGCATCCGCGGCGTCATTGCGTGCTTTGGCTGCATCAGACTGGGCCTGAGCGGTGGCAGCTTGGGCTTTTGCCGCGTCGGACTCAGCCTGTTCCTTGCGCTGCGTCGCCTCATTGGCCTGCGCCAACGATTCTGCCTGGGCATCGGCTGAATCCTGGCGCTCGTTTGCCAGTCGGACGTCATCCATTTTCTTGACCGCGATCGCGCGTGCGTCTTCGGCGGTCTGCACCGCTTCGCGGGAAACTGCGATCAACGGTTTTTTGTCGATGTGCTTATCTGTCGCATAGCGATCGGCGTCGTTCATCAGTTTGACGGCGTGTTGATAGCTGTCACTGGCATACTGCTCGGCTCCCTCGGATTGAGCGATGCGCAGAGCATTCCGCGCCTCAAAGAATTCGAGCGGCAACTTGGCATTTAGTATTACGGGATCAAACTTGTACCCGGTTGGGATGTAGCCGCCGCGCTCCATCAGTTCATATTTTGCGTTCACCGCTTCGGTCGTTCCCTTAGTTTCCTCGCGAACTACGTTTTCCAGAATCACCACATTGCTGGGCTGCCGGACCGCATAGTAGGGTTCCGCAGTGACAATCAGAGCGAAGGCCTGAAGATCGGTGGTCACGTTCAGCTTGCTTCGGTGGTTGCCGCCGAGCAGGACTTCACCCAGGTTCACGGCGCGGCCTTCGGGGGAAATCGCCCACAGAACGTAAGTGAGATACTCATTGCCGAACGTTGTCGGCTTGCGCAGATCGCCGAATTCCGCTTCGATGGCAATGGACCCGCGCTTGCTGTTTACTTCCGCTACGCCGTTGGCGGAGGGCATCAAATCGGTCCCCGTGAAATCGACCTTCGAAGATCCGCTGCGATGCTCGTAGTTGACGGCCTGCACGCTGCGACTAATCACGGTTACCCGGAACGTGGGTGTGGTACTCATCGGTTCGACGGTTCGGTTTTGAGAGTTGGTTTGAGCAAACGCGCTCAAACTGAGGGTGATTCCTGCTGCTAATATCAGCTTCGATTTCAAAATGACTCCTTGCGGCAGAGATCTGCTGCATCTGGTTGATAGATTTGTGACCTCTTCAGCGTTCCGGCTGGCTTGCGCTACAGGGTCAGTAACGTTCCGACGTGGATCCGAGACAACGAGTGAAAGAGCCCGAAGACGTTCAAAAGCCACAAGACCACGGCGATGACCACAACGCCGTTGAGGATTGACTTGATGGATCCTTGCATGGGGATGAATCGGTTCACCAGCCACAGCAGGACACCCACCACGATGAGAACTTCGAGCAGTTGAATTAAAGGCATGATTTGTACCCTCCTTGTTTCGACGAGCTAAGTTTCGCGGGCTAACACCTCTCCTCATCCGCGGGGAGAAGTTGCCTGATTTCAATTTTCGGGAACTCGTAGAGTCGAATCGTGTTGCCGCAAGGTTTGGCGACATGCACACGGCTAAAGAATGCTGATTGGCCTCGACCACAGCTTAAGAATGAGAGCTGCGACTCAAAGCTCGCGGCTCATACCCACAGTCAGTACAAGAAGAATGACAGGTCCAGAGTTGCGCGTCTGAGCAAGATAGCTCACAAGTGAAAGGCACAGTTGGGATGTGCTGACAGGATCAAAGCGCTGAAGTTTCAGCGTAAATGATGAGGATTGGTACCCAAGCGGACGTTTTGAGAAGAGTCGGACCGGACCGGAGCATGTGCGTCCGGCAAGTTGAATTCCCGCCCACAATCGAAGCAAACTCGATATGTACGGCGCTTGATGGTAAAGACGCGACTGAGGTGACGGTGCCGACAGCCAAAGATGAACTGAAGAACTGGCAGCAGTTTCACAAATCCTGCGCCCGCTGGCGCCGCTCGCAACTTCCATTGGCGTCGAGCCATTCGAGCAGAGAGCGCACACTGGCCCGAGCCAGGGCAATCGCGCAATCCGCTGCTCCGTAATAGATGTTGAGCGTGTCACCATCGGCGTCCATCGTGTATCCGCATGGGAAGGCGACGTCATCCACGTCGCCGTGGCGCTCGTACTCCGCTTCTGGCCCAAAAATCCACGAATCTCCTCGAAGGAGGCATTTCTCGGGATTCTCCAAGTCGAACAGGGCCAAGCCCAAACGATACAGACAACCCGAGGGCATATGCCTTACTCCGTGATAGAAGACCAGCCATCCTCTGGAAGTCTCGATTGGCGGCGGCGATAATCCGATTTTGTTGGCGTCCCACCAGGCACCGCGGCGAGCTTCCAGCATGAGCCTATGCCGGCCCCAATAACGCAGGTCGGGAGAGTAGGAGATCCACATATGCGACCCGAGCGTTGTCATGGGTCGATGAATTAGCGCCCAGCATCCGTCGATTCTCCGAGGCAGAAGTGCGGAGTCTTTGTCATCGGGCGGCATAATCACGCCGTAGCGTTCGAAGGTGCGGAAGTCTTTGGTTAGAGCTAGCGACACGCCGGGGCCGCCACGCGAATAGGACGTGTAAGTGACCACGTATTTCTGCAGTTCGGGAACGAAGGTGATCCGAGGATCTTCAATGCCCCAGATTTCTTCCGGAAACTTCTTGGGATCGGCCATCAACGTGGGTTCTTGGTCGATTTGCCATCCGTCGACTCCGTTGGAAGATCGCGCAGCGCAGAGATGCGACAGTCCCCGTCGATCTTCCACGCGGCAAAGCAGCAGAGTCGTTCCATCTGCAAGGAGTGTTGCGCCCGCATTGAAGACGCTGTTAATGGGATAAGGCCAGTCCTTACTCGTCAGGATCGGGTTCGTGGGATGACGATGAAGTAGCGGTTCGAAGCGAGTATTAAGCTGGCTCACCTGCTTTTCTGCGGGTACGGTCATGAAAGGATTTCCTTTTGTCATGGCTCTTGCAGCGAGCGCATTTCGAGGAGCGCCATTAAGAACGACAGTGTTGACTCCGCTCCCTGGTTCTCATTGGCGCGGTCGGGTTGCAGGCCGTCTCGGCAACCGCCGGTGACGGAATCGTAAAGAGGCAGTTGCAGATCGTTGTCGCCGAGGAACCAGTTGAAGGCCGACCAGGCTTCGGTGCGCCATCGACTATCGCCGGTAACACGGTATGCTTGCAGGCACGCAGAGACGGCGCCGGCGGCCTCCAGCGGTTGCTGATCGAAGCGAGCCTTCTCACCATCCTGGCGATAGAAGCCTTGCGAACCGATCGGAGCAAAGTGGCGGTTAATCTCGCAGTGTTGCTCTGTTGATAGCCAATCCAGCGATTCAAGGCCGGCAGAAACCATGCGGTCATCCGAGCAAGCTGAGCCTACCAGCAGCAGAGCTTGGGGCAATCTCGCATTGCCAGGTCCATAGCTCACTGCTCAACGTCGGTCTCCACGACTAGAATCTGCCGGCTAGAAGGCACCCAAAGATTCAGGCCGCTCGGGGCCCATTTCTGCCTGCAGACTTTGTAATGAATCCTTGTTATCACGCCCTGGGGCTCGGCTTCGACTGTTATCTGCACTTTGGCGCCCGGCTTTAAATAGACCCGATTGCCGCTTGCATCGGTTAGCGCGTTTTCGATACGGAGTTCCTTGTAAAGGTGGTCGGCTCCTTCGACGGCAGTCTGCGCTCTTTCAGGTTCACTCGGGACACGGGGTTTAATGATTTTTTCTACGGTTCCAAACAGGGTGGTACTTGGGTTTTCAGCCATCGCTGTTCCTCTGAAGTCTTACGCTTACACGCCGCCCTGCTACTGCGTAAGAAAACAAAGAGAACGAATAGAGAACCGACCCTCATTGTGATTCCTTTGCCCGATGATCCTTCGCGTGCCCGGTAATGCTGTGCTGCTGCGGGCTGCGCGGATGGAGTGGATGATTTTCCAGGCGAGACATACTGGGGAACCCCTGTCTCGTTCGCAAATGTTCTGATAGAGACCTTCTCACCTTCGATAGGTCAAGGTCTGAGCAAGATCGCTCGGTTCGCGTCTTTTGCCGCTTCGCAGGCCTCAAGCAGTTCTGCGAGAGTGAGCGCGTCCACGAAAGCGTTTGTCAGGCTCAAAACCTTACTCCATCGACGGGCTCCCATTGCATCGGCATCAAATGACGGGCGCGCGCCGGTTCGGTCGCCGCACATTGCCGATTGCCGCACGAGAGACAGATCGCTCCCACCTGGCGAATATCGGTCTCTTTCGATATTTCATTCTCGCGCACACCCAGCGAGCCGGCGATCACTGGGCCGGCGCAAGCGTCACACGGGTATGCGGAGAGGTGAAGGTATTGTTTCCTCATCGTGGGTCCTCCGGAGATGAAGAGCTAATGCACAATGCTAGGCCCTTGCAGTAACGATATCTGGTCACAATTGCTCTTGCCTTGCCAACCCTCGAATTGAGTGCGGTGAGCAATTCTGGGCAGAATTGCGGAAATTCCGTGTGTATACCTGACTGATATGGGTGACAACGGTACTTTGCTTTGCATCCACAGGGATCCGGCTCAATTAAGTCTGTTGCAAGAAAACGGATACGAACTGGTTATCGCTACTAGCGGCTCGGAGGGCCTACAGCTTTTGAAGACGCGCTCCGTGGATGCAATTGTCCTCGAGTACCATCTGGGCTTACTGGATGGTGCGGTCATCGCAACGGAGATCAAGAAGGCCAAGTCGCAGCTCCCAATCGTGATGCCTGCTGACCACCTGGTCTTGCCTGACGGAGCGCTGAAGTCTGTCGATGCAGTCGTGACCAAGGCCGACGGCGCCCACTTTCTATGGGCCACCGTTCACTTTATCTTGAATGTGAAGCGCAATCCACGCGAGCGAGCAACGCCGAGTATGCGAGCGCCTATACGGCATCGCCGTCCCGAACAGTTCGCTGGGAGGAGATCGTAGCCAGCCACATCTTCCCTAACTGCGCAACAGACCAGGAGGGCATCCGCATTCCTCCCCAAAGAGTGCGGAGAACCATTCTCGATCAGAGCATGGCTGCTGATCAGACCTCTCCTTTGTCTATCCTTGTTTTGCTTCTATCCTCTCAAGGGAAACAGCGCTGAGCGACTTCCCGCATTCGAGGCAAACTCGCTTGGCTCGTGGCGTGATCAGCCCGCAAAACGGACACATCCTGTTGGATCGAACTTCCGGCGTCGTCGGTCTAAGCCTTGCCAACAATCTTCTGAGAGAGCCCCATGCCGAAGCCAACCGGCGACGAAAAGAAGGACGATACGGTTCCATCGAGTGCGCCTTTGCGGATTCAGCTGATTGAGCCGATCTCCGATAATTTAACGATGACAGAGTATTGCTCGGGATTCTGTACAGGATTGCTCACATTGCGCTGACTCTTCAATCGGCCCTGCAGAGCTGGCGGTGGTTCGTCGTGAAACCAATAGCTGGAAATGGCCGATCATCCAGTTTATTTATATGACTGGAATCGCCTTCCTTGCCGCGTTAATTGTCAACTACACACTCTCTGCCCTGAATTAGCTCATTGCGAGAATGACGTTGGCAATAGAAGCGGCGACCATGGCCTTATGACACCTTTCGAAACCCGCCGCAGAAACAACTCCACTTCTAGTTTTAGTAGGAAAGCGACACAAGTTGGAAAAGGAACCACCCGTCGACCGTTGCCGCGACAAGGGAGAGGCCCCAGATTCGATCAGGTGTCGAGTTTTACTGCTAAGAAACGGGAGGCATTCGCAGAAAGAATTACTGGTGGCCGAAGTTGGGCTATGCGTGGAAACAGCGGACGTTCAATTGATTCTGTGGTTGGAGTCGGTGACAGGGCAGCGTTCTAACCGGCCGGAGCTCCAGCCGACTAACGGAGTCATTGAATGCTTTTTCCGCAACCCCGAGAAGAAACTTCACAAGCCCTCTGCGATACGCTCAGCAGATAAATTCCGGTGTCGCTGAGGGGCCAAAACCCGAGCCGTGACCAGTACGATCTCAACTTCCGAAGGGCCTCGCCCTTGCTTACGTTCGGTAAGGCAAGTCTTTTCAACGCTTCTTGATCGTCCGCAACGGACGGCGTGAACTGTAGCGGCCAAGGCTTGCACGCCACCAACCCGCACCCTGTACCAAAAATGTCGATCGTACGGTGAAAGGCGGACTCAGCGATCCCTAGTCCCCGAAACTCCGGATAGATCGCGACGTAGTCGATGATCAGTAGATCTAGTTCAACCACTTCGAACTCGTTCTGTATTTCTTCTTTCGGATAGCCAGTTTCCACGTCGAAAAGATGTTCCCAGTATTCTGAGATGTCGCCAAGCGATGCCATCTCCGAGCCGTTCCGCACTGATGCCGTGGTCCAATGCCTCGCCGAACCGAACGAGTGAACCTTGAATATGCCCGACATCCTTATTTCCGCGGCTTTCCGTTTCGGCAGTGTTCGTTCCAAGAATGGAATGGACGAAGGCAGTCTCAACGGAATCGTGTAGTTCGGCACGGATCATAAACTCAATACTCGCAACCACATTCTCATGTGAATTTGTCTCTTTATGCGTCTCAGCCAATGTTTTGGTCGGTCTCATTTCCCGTTACCCCGCTTTCCTGAGTTTCCTATGCACTCGTTGCACGACGCTTTCCGGGATTCGCAGCGTGGTATAGCCTCGCTTGAAACGTGTTTCACCGCTTTCCCACTTGATCACCCCAGGTTCGCCGGTGAAAATACGCCGGATCGTTCGTTCGC
>CAWCEA010000009.1:0-247166 GCA_963794455.1 uncultured Acidobacteriaceae bacterium
GGAGGCCAGACCATCGCTGACACGGACGACGCCACCTTCCAACGAATGTTCGATGTGAACCTCAACAGTGCATTTCACATCTTGCGAGCCGTCCTCCCGCAGATGCGCAAGGCGGGCGCCGGACGCATCGTCGCGATCGGCAGTCGAGCTGCCGAAGATCCTGGTCCCACCGTCGGCGCTTACAGCGCATCCAAGGCGGCGCTGGTATCACTGATACGAACGATTGCACTCGAAAACAAGGACGCAGGTATTACCGCCAACGTAATACTGCCGGGCACGATGGACACTCCTACCAACCGCAAAGAGATGCCTGGGGCTGACACCTCGCAGTGGGTGCAGCCCACGTCGGTCGCAAGTTTGATCGTGTGGCTGGCGGGGGAGGCGGGGAAGGACGTAACCGGGGCGGCGATTCCGGTGTATGGGCGTGGGTTATAGGGGAATCGCTTGAGGTTGCTCAGATTCCCAAAAGGGTACGTAACCCTTTCGTAACCCTCTTTGATGCACATTTTTTGTTGCACTTTAATACTAGTGAAATATCTTGCATGTAACCTGTTATCAGGAGGCCGTCATGGGTTCAGCCCGCGTCGCAAGGTCTTTGCCGCTTCAAGTGGCTGCCGTGTGCTACCGCCGGCGGGGCACCGCGATTGAGTTCCTTCTGGTTAATACCAATGGCGGCAACAAGTGGACTTTCCCAAAAGGATCGACGGATCCACGCTTGTCGCACAGCCAGGCCGCCGAACGCGAAGCCGCCGAAGAAGCAGGAGCCATCGGCACCATTGAGCCGCGCCACTTTCATCTCTACATTCATTCGAAGGGAGTCTTCTGGCAGCCGGGCGGCGTGCAGGAATTTGTGGTCAAAGCCTTCCTGATGGAAATCCATCAGATGCGCCGCCCAGATGAAAGCAATCGTCATCCAACGTGGGTAAGCCCGGAAGAAGCCAAGCGCCGCCTCGCCAAGGGACGCGAAGTGAAATACTTCCACGAGCTCGAGGCCGTTGTCGACCGCGCGCTCGAACGCATCCAGTATCACAACGAACTCTGGGGTGCCTACCCCGGAGCCCGCAGCGTCCGCCCTGCCGCAAAAGATCCCATTGCGAATGTCGTCTGGCCGTAGTTCGCGGGTCAGCATGACAAGAGGAATTCGCCCCTTCTACTTCTCCGATTCAAGTCCGCGGCTGACGCGGAAGACGTGGCCGTCGGGATGGCGAAGGTGCATCTCACGGACATGCCATGGCATGTCGGCAGGTGGAAAGGTGATGTCCAGCCCGGCGGCGGCGCAGTGCTTGTGCATCTCGTCGACGTCGTCGACCCACACCGACATCCAGACGCCCTTATCGGCATCTTCGTCTCCGTCGTGCTGAAAGGTGGTGGTGTTAGAGCCGCGCCCGCGGCCTCCCTGCGCCCCCTGGCATAGGAAGATGCAGGTTTCCTTGCCCGATCCCACGGCGCCAAACGTCGGAGGCGTTCCCCAGTCCCACAACTTTTTCCATCCCCACTTCTCAAACCACGCGAATGTGGCAGCGATGTCGGAGACGTTCAAGGTCGGTGTCAGGCCTTTGGCTTCCATAAGGCATGCAGGATAACACTTGAAATGGCAGGACTGAGCGCACTCGCCCGGTTCAGCCTCTCCGCGCAGCCTCGATCCTGGCGATGTCGATGTTCCTCATCGTCATCATCGCCTCGAAGGCGCGCTTTGCTTCATCGCCCCCAGCCGCGAGTGCATCGGTAAGCGCGCGTGGGGTGATCTGCCAGGAGAGGCCCCAGCGGTCCTTGCACCAACCGCACGCGCTTTCCGCACCGCCGTTGCCGACAATCGCGTTCCAGTAGCGATCCGTCTCTCCCTGATCGTCCGTTGCGATCTGGAAGGAAAAGGCCTCGCTGTGCTTGAACATGGGACCGCCGTTCAGACCGAGACACGGGATGCCCACAACGGTGAACTCCACCGTCAGCACATCGCCCTTCTTGCCGCTCGGATAATCACTCGGCGCTTTGTGAATCGAGGTGACCTCACTGTTCGGGAAGGTCGCGGCGTAAAAGCGCGCCGCGTCAAGCGCATCTTTATCAAACCAGAGGCAAATCGTGTTCTTCGGCTTCATGTTCTGATACTCCATCTCGAGAGTGTGATCGGATCCAGCCTCCGGCGATTCTAGCTCACTAGTGGTCGAAGCCTTCAGTTGCTGTCATCAAGAAAAGCCCAAGAGGTTCGCATTCTTTTGTACCTGCTACCATAATTCCAGACCAGATTTTGCGAACGAAATATGATTCAGCTTTCCGGCGCCGGAAAACGTTTCGGCCACAAACTTCTCTTCGAAAATGTCGACTGGCTGATCACGTCGCGCGACCGCATCGGCCTGGTCGGCGGCAATGGCACCGGCAAATCCACGCTCATGAAGGTTCTCGGGGGCATGGACACCTTCGACTACGGAGGCCTCGTCGTCGCCAAAGGCACGTCCGCTGGATATCTTCCGCAAGATGGCCTCACGCTCTCCGGTCGCAGCGTCTTCGCGGAATGCATGTCGGTCTTCGACGATCTGCGCGCCATGGAAATGGAACTCGAGTCGCTCATGCACAGCATGGCTGAACTCGACCACACCAGTTCCGCCTATGACGCCGTCGCCGATCGCTACCACCGCGTCGAACACGAATTTCGCACCCGCGACGGCTACTCCATCGAATCCGAAGTCGGACGCGTCTTAATGGGTCTGGGTTTTACGAAAGAAGACTGGCCGCGCATGACCGACGAATTTTCCGGCGGATGGCAGATGCGCCTCGCCCTCGCCAAACTTCTTCTGCAAAAGCCGAACCTGCTCCTGCTCGACGAACCGACGAACCATCTCGATCTGGAAGCCCGCAACTGGCTGGAAGAATATCTGCAGAACTATCCCAACGCTTTCGTGCTGATCTCGCACGATCGCTATTTTCTCGACGTCACCGTCAACAAGATCGCCGAAATCTGGAACAAGCGTTTCTGGTTCTACACCGGCAACTACGACAAGTTTCTCTCTCAGAAGACGCAGCGCAACGAGCAGTTACAGGCCGCCTACAAAAACCAGCGCGACCGCATCGAGCAGCTCGAGGTCTTCATTAACCGCTTTCGATATCAGGCCACGAAGGCGAAGCAGGTGCAGAGCCGCATCAAGGAACTGGAGAAGATCGAGCGCATCGAGATTCCGCCGGAAGAAAAGACGATTCACTTTTCGTTCCCGCAGCCGAAACCCAGCGGGCGCATTGTCGCCGAGTTCGAAGACGTCGCCAAGATTTATCCCGGCAGATTTATTCCGGGGAAGCCCGGCGGGGCTGAGAAAGAAGTCTTCCGCAACGTCAGCTTCATGATCGAGCGCGGGGATCGCATCGCCCTGGTCGGCGTCAACGGCGCCGGCAAGTCCACGCTGATCAAACTTCTCGCCGGAACCGAGCCGACCTCGCACGGCGAATTCCGCCTCGGCTACAACGTCCAGTCCGACTACTTCGCGCAGGATCAATACAAAGAACTCGACGCCGACGCGCGCATGATCGACGATCTCGGCGAGGCCGCCCCTGGCCGCGGCGAGACCGAACTTCGCGGCCTGCTCGGATGTTTCCTGTTCTCCGAAGACGACGTCTTCAAGAAAATCGGAGTCCTCTCGGGCGGCGAGCGTGGACGCTATGCGCTGCTCCGACTGCTACTGCACCCAGCGAACTTTCTTCTGCTCGACGAGCCGACAAACCACCTCGACCTGCGCGCGAAAGACGTATTGCTTAACGCGCTCATGGAGTACACCGGCACGGTCGTCTTCGTCTCGCACGATCGCTACTTCATCGACAACCTGGCCACGCGCGTATTCGAAGTCGGCGATGGTAAGGTGGAGGTCTTCCCCGGCAACTACGAGGACTATCTCTGGCGCAAGCAAGGCGGTCAGCACGTCGCGCCGACGCTCGAAGACGTTCCGGATATAAAACCAACCAAAACCATGGGTGCCCCACTTCTCGCCGGTGTTGCGAGAAGCGGGACGACCTCAGCCATATCCGATCATCCGGGGAACGGAAACCAGACCGCTGTATCTGACGACACTCCCAAGAAGCGCCTGAATCCCCTCAAGCGCAAGCAAATAGAAGATCGCGTTCGCAAGCTGGAAGAAGACATCAGTGAGACCGAATCTGTCATCACGCATCTGGAAACCGCGCTGCAGAATTTCGTGAGCGCCGATGAGAGCCAGCGCCAATCGCAAGATCTCGATCGCGAAAAGGCAACTCACGCTGCTCTGATCAAAGAATGGGAGGGTCTCGCGGAAGAACTGCAAGCGTCCGACTAGCCCCGTCCGCAGCCGTACACCGTCTTCCGTAATCTTAAGAAAATACTTACCTCTGTGCGATAGTCAGCTTGGCCAAGTGGCCAGCAACTGCCGGGGCCACAAATTTCAAGACCACCGCTTGAATCGGCGTAGAGCCAGGGCGCGCCGCGCGGGAACCCAAGGAAGGTCGCATGCTTCAGTCGTCGGAGAACTCATTCCTGAAGTCGAACTCACCGGCTTCCAACCCCAACGCTTACAATCCCGTCAAAACCGTTACCGCTCCGATCGACCAGGCGACCATTGGCCGCACGCTCGTAATCAAGGGCGAAATCAGCGGCTCCGAAGCTCTTTATATCGATGGCCGCATCGAAGGCAAGATCACCATGCCCGACAGCCGCGTCACCATCGGACGCAATGGCAAGGTTGACGCCAGCATCCAGGCCCGCGAAGTCGTGGTGATGGGCAAGGTGAATGGCAACATCGAGTGTAGCGACCGCGTCGATATCCGTAGCGAAGGTTCGGTCAGCGGAGACATCTCGACCGTACGCATCAGCGTTGAAGACGGCGCCGCGCTCAAGGGCGGAATCCAGGTCCACAACGAGCAAAAGCAGAACCAGCCGCAGGCTCAGGCGAAGCAGGAACAACCAAAGGCCATGGCGGCAACAGCCAGCGCATAGTTTCGGCGGAAGACGGTCTGGGGAATGAATAAGGGGCACGCTTGCGCGTGCCCCGATGTTTTGTGGCGCCGCCCGTCCCAGCGGCTGGCGCGGCGCCGTCTCGGCTCCGTGAGCCAGGTCCTAGATGTGAACCTTATTTCTTCTCGTTCGGCCGAAAATCCAGCGAAGCCGAGTTCATGCAATACCGCAACCCAGTCGGCGCCGGACCATCGTCAAACACGTGCCCCAGATGCGCATCACAAGTCGCGCACCGGACCTCGGTCCGCACCATCCCGTAAGTCGAATCCTTGTGCTCAACGACGCCACCACCCTCAGCCGGCTTGGTGAAACTCGGCCAGCCAGTCCCCGAATTAAACTTCGTCCCCGAATCAAACAGCGGAGCCCCGCAGCACACGCAGTGATACATCCCCGCATCCTTCGTATTCCAGTACGCTCCCGTGAACGCGCACTCGGTACCGGCCTCGCGCGTCACGTGATACTGCTCCGGCGTAAGGGATTTCCTCCACTCCGCCTCCGACTTCACAACCTTCTCAGCAATTTTCTCAGCCATTGATCCACTCCATTTCGATGATCTTTTTATCCTCTGGTTGGATGTTCGAACCCAGCCAAAAGTGACAAGCGCACGCGCCTCAGGAAACGGCTAGCTTTCCCGGCAAGTTCATGATATAAACCAGTTCATAAAGGAGTACCATTGCCTTCGCCGCTGACCGTAGAGCAACAATCGGACGAACCGACCAACTGGGAAGTGCCGGTTGACCACGAACGGCTCAGGTATGTCACTAGGCTCCTGGGGTCTCAGCAAGGGCTTAACACAGCCCTCGTTGGAATGCTCCTTCTCCTGGCGGAAATCTCGAACCCGGGCGGGTGGTGGGATCTATTGGCACTCCCAGCTTCCCTTTTGGGTATCAAAATTTACTTAGCCGCTTCCGAACGTTGGATCCCAGCGTACTATCAGCAGCGGTTCGGCTCTGTTCAGGCGACACGAAAGCCGTGGTCAAAGTGGGACGCCCTGCTCTTCTTGGCCTTCCTTGTCCTGCTTTTCGTATGGATTTTTTTCGGTCAGCCCATCGCGCACTACCTCGATCCCATGGCTTCTCGCCTACACATATTGATCTCCCTGGTGAAAGATCTGGCCTTCTCTGAAAAAGACAAGAAAATGCGTACGACCGCCAGTCTCTCCAAGCGCGGCATTTCTGAGATCGCGGACTACTGGAAAACCATGGATGAGATTCGGGCTCAGATGGCCCAGGAAAAGAAACGTCGCGCTCCGGTGCGAAACGTCCCGCGCCCTGGGTTAACGCCGGAACCAGCGACCTAAGCTTTACTCCCCCACATCCTCCCCCACCTTCCGATACTTCCCCCGGAAGAACAACAGCGGCTCCCCGTCCCGCACCACGACATCCTCCACTTCGGCAATAAAGATCGTATGATCCCCCGCGTCCTCTGCCGAATGCAGCCTGCACTCCAGATACGCAAGGGACCCGTTCAGCATCGGAGTCCCATGTTTTGTGCGGTCGAAGCGGGCCCCAGCCTCGGTCTCCGCGTGCTCGTGCGTACGATCCGGGCGCGCGTAATATTCCGAAATCGCCCGCTGACCCTCGCACAGCACATTGATCCCAAACCGCTTTTTCGCATGCAAATGCGCATGCGTGCGCGTGCTCGCATCGACGCAAACCAGCACCAGCATCGGATCAAGCGACACCGACGTGAACGCATTGGCGGTCATCCCATGGACCTCTCCCTCAAGGTCGACAGTAATAATCGTCACCCCGGTGGCGAACGCGCCCATCGCCTTTCGGAATTCAGATGGATTCAGACTCATAATCTCAAGCGTAGCGCCGGCGTCTCGCCGGCTGTCCGGGGGGCGTCCCCGCCCGCCGCGCCGATAGCAAAACGAATGTCGACTACTTCGCTGGGAGCTTAGCTTACCCGCAGCGAGCGCGAGACGCCCTCACGACAGCCGGCGGGACGCCGGCGCTACCAACTTCGCGCCGCAACCGCATACATTACCACGCCCCGCTGTTGCCAGCCCCAATCCCTACTCATGTATCATTCGTCTTATCTGTGGCCCTGAATGCAATCACGCCTCTCGCCGATCTCCGCACCGGCATCCCCATGTCGCGCGACGCCGCTCTGCAACTGATTCGCTGCTCCGACAACGATCTTCCTGAACTGCTCGCGGCCGCCCGCGCCGCCAAAGAACGGTTCAAGCCCGGCGTCATCACCTATTCGCGCAAAGTTTTCCTGCCGCTAACGAACCTCTGCCGCGACTATTGCGGATACTGCACCTTCCGCCGCGATCCGGGCGATCCCGGCGCGCACACCATGACTCCGGAAGAAGTCCTGAAAGTTGCGCGCGAAGGCGAACAACTCGGATGCACCGAAGCCCTCTTCAGCCTCGGTGACAAGCCGGAACTGCTCTTCCCCGAGATGCGCGAGACACTCCGCCACCTCGGCTACAGATCGACGCTGCACTATCTTGAAGCGATGTGCGAACTCATCCTGCGCGAGACCAGCCTGCTGCCGCACCCGAATCCCGGTCTGCTCAGCGCCGAGTGGATCGCACGCCTCGCCGCCGTCTCCCCCAGCATGGGACTCATGCTCGAAACCACCAACACTTCTCTGCTGGCTCGCGGAGCGGCCCATGACAATGCCCCCGACAAAGCGCCTGCCAAGCGTCTTCGGACCATTGAAGACGCCGGAAAGCAGAATGTTCCGTTCACCACCGGCATCCTCATCGGCATCGGCGAAACTCCCGAAGATCGCGTCGACGCGCTCCTGGCCATTCGCGACCTGCACAGCCGATACGGCCACATTCAGGAAGTCATCGTGCAGAATTTCCGCGTGAAGCCCGCCATCCCCATGGCTCACTGGCCCGAGCCCACTCGCGGCGAGATGTTGCGCGCCGTGGCGGTAGCTCGCTTGTTACTCCCCAACGTCAATATTCAGGCTCCGCCGAATCTCTCCGGACCTTACTATGACTATGATGATTTAGTGGACGCTGGCATCAATGATTGGGGAGGAATTTCGCCGCTGACTCCCGACTTCATCAATCCCGAAAAGCCCTGGCCGCACCTCGAGCAGCTCCGCATTCGCACCGAGGCCAAAGGATTCTCTCTGCGCCAGCGTCTTCCGATCTATCCGGAATTTCTGCCAGCCGTCGTCGCCAAGCCGGGCCTGCTCTCGGAAAAACTGCGCGCCGCCGCAGGTGGCGACGGCCTGTCAAAACCACAGAGGGCGGCATGATGGAGTCGCGATGATCTGCGTACTCACCGGCGGCACCGGCGGAGCGAAGTTCGTCGACGGCCTGCGCCAGGCCATGCCCGCCGAAGAAATCACTCTGATCGTCAACACCGGCGACGACCTGCTCTGGTGGGGACTCTACGTCTCCCCCGACATCGATTCCATCACTTACGTTCTCTCCGGCATGCTCAGCCGCGAGCGCGGATGGGGCGTGAAGGGCGACACCTTCCTCTGCCTGCAGGCTATGGGACAGCTCGGCGAACCGACGTGGTTTCACACGGGAGACCGTGATCTCGCCGTACACATCCTGCGTTCGCGACTACTGGCCGAAGGTAAGACGCTCTCCGAAGCCACGTCGATTATCTGCAACAAGCTCGGCGTGAAGGCGCGCATCCTTCCTATGTCTGACTCGCGCGTCGAGACCCGAGTCATCACACCCAACGTCGGCGAGTTGAGCTTCGAAGAATATTTCGTGCAGCGTTGGTATCAAGACCCAGTCGAGTCCGTGCGCTTCGCCGGAGCCTCCGACGCCGAACCCGCGCCCGGCGTGATCGAAGCAATCACTTCCGCCGACGCCGTGCTGATCGCTCCGAGCAATCCCGTGACCAGCATTGGTCCGATTCTCGCCGTGCCCGGCATTCGCGATGCTCTCACACGCGCGCGCGGAAAAATTGCTGCCGTCAGTCCGATCGTTGGCAACGCTCCGGTCGCCGGCCCTGCGGGAATTCTCATGGCCGCGCAGGGATGGCCTTGCTCCATCGCTGGCGTCGCTCAAGGCCTACGAAGATTTTCTCGACGTGCTGATCTGCGACACGCGTGACGCCCGATCAGCCGAAGCTCTTCGCAAGAATGGCTTGCGCGTGCAATGCACGCAGACGATCATGCGCAGCGCCGAAGACAAGGCCGCGCTCGCGCGCGAAACTCTCTCCTGCGTCTCGCCGACATCTGCTCTCCGGAGGATGAGCCCGCGACGCAGGGCACCACGTTTCGCCGCCTGGACCGCGAGCCGTGATCCTCGTTCCGGTCAAGAATTCGTCGTCCGCGAAACAGCGTCTCGCCGCGATTCTCGACCAGCCGTCGCGCACCGCGCTCGCTCAGGCCATGCTGCTCGATGTCCTCACGACGCTTCATAACTGGAAGAATCGTCCGCCCGTCGCGATCGTCACCGGCGATCCTTACGCCACCGAACTCGCCCGCGATTTCGAATTCGAAGTCATCCCCGACCCCGACAATCCCGGAGAGACCGGCGCCATCGAGATGGCCACTCGAATCTGCGTCGACGCGCGGCGTCGACAGCACGCTCGTGATCCCCGGCGACATTCCTCTCATTCAGTCGTGGGAGCTCGAAGAGATTCTCAAGCACGCGCCGAAAGAAGGCAGCGTCCTCGTCCCCGCCGGCGACAGACGCGGCACCAACGCCGCCTACCGGCGCCCCGCGAATCTATTCCCGCTCCGCTTCGGCAACGACAGCTTCAAACCGCACCACGCCGCCGCCCAAGCCACCGGCAAACCATGCGTGATGCTAAATCTGCCCGGCATCGCCGTAGACGTAGACAATCCCGAAGACCTGCAGGAATTGTTATCGCATCCGGGCGAAACCCACGCCCAGCGCCTGGCCCGGAAATATATGGATGGAGGCGCTGTCGCTCTCCGGGTCGCGCGGCGCGACGTGCCTCAGTGTAAACTCCATTTTTGCTGCAAACCTTCATATGCGCTGTCATCCTGAGCGCGCACTTTGCGGCGAAGGACCTCTGTAACCTGCCGACAGCACGCGTGCTGCAAGGATTGCATAGGTCCTTCGGCGGCCAAAAACGCCGCCTCAGGATGACAATTTGAAGGGACTGCAATGATCTCGAATGGCTCAGCCACCGGGAAAAACTCAACCGGCTTGACGTGGAAAAAGAAACGCCGAGCTGTTGCGCCGGCCGAACTTCACCTAATCCCCATCCCCCTCGCCGCTGAAATCCGCCCCGGCGATTCCCTCCCCGACACACTCCTCGCCTCCGCCCGCCTCCGCCCCGGCGACATCCTCATCGTCAAACACAAAATCGTCTCCAAATCCGAAGGACGCATCGTCGACCTCGACCACGATCCATCCGACAGCCGAATCCATCGCGTGGGCAAAACAATATGCCCTCGACGCCCGCGTCATCGAACTCGCCCTCCGCGAGAGCCGCTCCGTCATCCGCCGCAAGAACGGCGTGCTCATCACCGAAACGCATCACGGATTCCTCTGCGCCAACAGCGGCGTCGACGTCTCCAACGTCGACGGCGGCCACCACGCCATCCTGCTCCCCGAAGATCCCGACCGCTCCGCCGCCAATCTTCGCCGCGCCATCAAGAAGCGCACCGGACTCTCCATCCCCGTCATCATCACCGACAGCTTCGGCCGCCCCTGGCGCGAAGGACTCACCGAGTTCGCCATCGGCATCGCCGGAATGAAGCCGCTGCGCGACGACCGCGGACGCCGCGATCCCGACGGCTACCAACTCAAAGCCAGCGTCGAAGCCATCGCCGACGAACTGGCCTGCGCCGCCGGACTCGTCTGCGGCAAACTCAACCGCACCCCAGCCTGCATCGTCCGCGGATTCCGCTTCGACCCGGGCCAGGGCAGCGCGCAGGATCTTCTCCGACCCGCCTCCACCGATTTATTCCGGTAAAGGGTTTTGGACGATTTTGGTTTGTGGGAGTTTCGCCTTTGGGTGGCGGATCGCTTTCAGCGCTGCGATAACAAGGCCTAGATTTCTCCCTCCGCGCCATCAAGGGCGCGTTGATGTGTGCTAAGGCTGTTTGCGACCGTTACCAAAGTGATCTATCACACCCCCAGAGAGTGTCACAATCACATAGGGTTCAAAGCAGATGCCCGCTTAAGCTAGGCGCATGGGGTACACGCACAGTATTCTCCCGATTGTAGCGTTCATTGTTCTACTTAACTGCCCCCCATTTGCTTCTGCACAATCCCATGCGCCTCTGCCTCAACCAGTCGCAACTATCGACCTATCCGAATCGTGCCCTGAGGAACCGGGAGAACTGATATCGGTAGTCTTCTCGTCGGACAACTCTCTTGCGGTCTGGATGTACCGAACGGCCGCCCAGGGCCCGAGATATTCCCAGTATGATGTTCAGTGGAGGAACAGGTCTTTCAAACGCATTGCGCAGCCAGAGAGTCCACGATGGGGCGGAAGATCCTCCGGTGATGGAAGTCGCATGTTATTCGACTTAGGCGAAAGGAAGATCCCTAGATTCCAACACCTGCTGGAGAGTCTTCACACCCTCTCGACCTTAGGAATGTCGGCGCCTGAAGATGTCAACAGTGAGGCGGTGCGGGTAATTGATACTGTCACTCGAAAGTCGTGCTTCGACTGGCGTCGCAGTTTTCCCATGGATTGGCGTCGGGGAAGGTTTGCGACCATTTCCTCTTCCGGCGAACTCGTCGCCATCACGGTGAAGAACAAGCTGTTCATTTATCGGCTTCCGCCAGTTTGCGAAGGGCCAACGAAAGTGCGTGAAAAGTAGCCCTCAATTTTTGCGGATCGCGAAAAATCTCCCATAGCCTCCATCTCCCTAACAAAACTCCCACCAAAGCGATAAGATGCACCTTGCCCCTTCAGGAGGAGCCCCTATGACCAAGGACATTTCCCGCCGCGAATTTCTTGAGAACATCGGCCTCGGAGCCGCTGCCGGCACCAGTCTCCTGCTGATGAAAGATGTCGCGCACGCGCAGCCTGGCAACGCTCACCCCGGCGACGATCAACCTAGCAACGACCAGCCGTCCGCCGCCGCGCTTCCCTCCCGCGCCCTCGGACGAACCGGCGCCAAAGTTTCCATCCTCGCCTTCGGCTGCGGCAGCCGCTTCCTTATGTATAAGGACGAAGAGAGCTCCGCCATCCTCAATCGCGCCATCGATCTCGGCATCACCTATCTCGACACCGCCTATGCCTACGGAGACGGCGAGAGCGAAACCCGCGTTGGCCGCGTCATGGCGACGCGCCGCAAAGATGTCTGGCTCGCCACGAAAATTCCCGACCGCACCCGCGACGCATTTCTGCGCCGCCTCGAAGCCAGCCTCAAGCGCCTGCAGACCGATCATGTCGACCTCGTCCACATTCACAGCCTTGGCCAGTCCGACGACCTCGCGAAAATCGAGGCCCCCGACGGCGCCCTCAAAGGCCTGATGGAAGCTCGCGAACAAAAAATGGCGCGGTTTGCCGGAATGACGAGCCACACCAACGGCGAAGTCATGGCCATGGCCATCAAGCGCCACGACCTTGACTGCGTGCAGATGGCGCTCAATGCCTCGCGCAACGGCCGCTTCGAAGAACTCGCCCTCCCCGCCGCCAACGCCAAGAATCTCGGCGTGATCGCGATGAAGGTCACGGGGCAGGAATTTCTCGGTCGGCGACGGCTCCGGCAAAGCCGACATGAACTCGCTGCTGCGCTATTCGATGAGCCTGCCGGTCACGAGCGCGGTCGTCGGAATGCCGCGTCCGGAAATGCTCGCGCACAACGTCGAGATCGCGCGCAATTTTTCGCCGCTGACGGATCAGGAAAAAGAACATCTGCGTCAGCAACTGAATCCGGCACGCGAGGGACTCGAGAAGCGCCTCGTCGGCCACCTCGACGGACCGACCGCCAATCCGGAAATATTTCTCGCGTAGCGCGCTGGCGGCGGGTGCAACCGAGATCCGCGCACGGTGCTAAACTTTGAATCGAGCCGCACAGAAACGTCAACTAACTTTCATAGAAGTTTAGCCCTGCGGTCTTGGCCCTGGGGTTGGAGAAATCATGTCCGGCGAATTAAGTTCCCGCGAACTCACGCACTCTGAACTCGAATCCTTCCCCCAACTCGACTGGTCTGATGTCGCTCCGCGCCTGACTCCGGCATTGCGCTCGTCCCTGGAAAAAGTTCTCGCCACCCAGAACGGCGCCGACCTCTCGCTCGAAGAATCTTACGCACTCGCCAGCTCCGAAGGCGACGATCTCCTCGGCTTGCTCGTTGCCGCCAACACCCTGCGCGCCGAACTCACGGGAAACATCATTACCTACGTCGTAAATCGCAACATCAATTTCACCAACATCTGTTTCGTGGGATGCAAATTCTGCGCCTTCAGCCGTGGCCCCCGCGAATCCGACACTTATTTCCTCACGCTCGAACAGATGGCGCAGAAAGCCGTCGAGGCGTGGCAAATCGGCGCCACCGAAGTCTGCATTCAAGGTGGCCTGCCCCGCGATCTGCCCAAGTTTCACTATCGCGACATTCTTCGCGCCATCAAGAACGCGGTGCCCGGCATGCACATTCACGCCTTCTCGCCGATGGAAATTGTCTACGGCGTCGAACTCACCGGCATGCCGCTCGCGGACTATCTGTCGATGCTCCGCGACAATGGACTCGGCACGCTCCCCGGCACCGCCGCCGAAATTCTCGACGACGAGATTCGCCACATCCTCTCCGCCAACAAACTCTCCACGGCTCAGTGGATCGAGGTCATCCGCACCGCGCACCGCTGCGGCATCCGCTCCACGTCGACGCTCATGTACGGACACGCGGAAACGCCCGCGCACTGGGTCCGCCAGATGCGGCTGCTGCGTGAAATTCAGAGCGAAACGGGAGGGTTCACCGAATTCGTCCCACTCGGATTCGTGCATCAGAACACGCTGCTCTTCCAGCAAGGCCTTGCGCGCACTGGGCCCACTCTCGCCGAGCATCTGAAAGTTCACGCACTGGCGCGTTTGCTGCTCGCGGGCTCGATCAACAACATTCAGGTTTCGTGGGTGAAGTTGAACCGCAAGCTCTCGCAGCTTTGCCTGCACGCCGGTGCCAACGATTACGGCGGCACCTTGATGGAAGAAAATATTTCGCGCGAAGCCGGGGCCACCGCCGGCCAGTACACGAGCCCCGAAGACTTTCAATCGCTCATTCTCGAAGCCGGACGCATCCCCGCCGAGCGCAACACGACGTACTCGCGCATCCATATCAAACTTCCGATGAACGAGAACGAATTCACCGCCGAACAAGCGCTAGAGGCCGAGTTCGCATGAGTACGCCCCCTGCGGACGCAAAGCCGGTCCGCCGCCCCATCGCCATCATCGGAGGCACCGGCCCCGCCGGCATGGGACTCGCCCTGCGCTGGGCGCGCGCGGGAGAAACCATCATCATCGGCTCGCGCAATGCCGATCGCGCTCAGCAAACCGCATCTGAGATTCAACAAAAAGTCGGCGCCGAGTCGAATGTCTCAGGCATGGAGAACAGCGAAGCTTGCGCCACGGCCGACATTCTGGTCCTCACCGTCCCCTTCGAAGGCCAAGCAACGCTTCTCAAGCAGCTCAAACCCTCAATCACGGAAGGCAGCATCCTCATCGACGCCACGGTTCCCCTCGCGGCCAGCATCGGCGGGCGCGCCTCGCGCACTCTTGGCGTCTGGCAAGGTTCCGCCGCGCAGCAGACTGCCGAACTAGTTCCTAAAGAAGTCAGCGTCGTCGCCGCGTTCCACAATCTCTCCGCCGACCTGCTCAACGGAGACGCACCACTCGACTGCGACGTGATCGTCTGCAGTGACGATCCTGACGCCTCGCAACTCACCCGCGAACTCGCCGCAAAAATTCCTGGCGTCCGCGCCATCGACGGCGGCAAACTGGAAAACGCCCGCATCGTCGAACAGATCACCGCCCTGCTCATCGGCTTGAATATCCGCCACAAAGGCCACGCCGGACTCCGCATCACCGGCCTGCCTCCAGCCGCCTACCGCTAGCGCGACTTCCTACTCATCGCCCACCGGCGTAGTCATCTGTTCCGATGGTGCGCCGCCAACCATCGATTGCGCGATGATCAACCGCCGCGCCTCCACGCGAATCTTCGGTAACTGAATGCTGAACCACCACGCTCCCATCACGGAAGCGAACCCGCCGATTGCCACGGCCATTGGTGCGCCCAGGCGGTCTGACAGTGCGCCGCCTAACAACGCTCCAATCGGCGCCATTCCCATGAACATCATCGAATACACGGCCATGGTGCGCCCACGTAGCACATCCGGCACCATGACTTGGATCAACGTGTTCGACGACGCCATCTGCAGCATGATGAAATATCCCACGGGCAGCAGCAGCAGCACCGACAGCCAGAAGGATTTCGAAAACGCAAACAGCATCAGGCTTACGCCGAATCCTGCGCAGCAGACCGCAACCCAGCGCCCCAACCCCTTCACACCCGACCGCACCGCCAACGTCAACGCTCCCAGCAATGCGCCCACCCCGGCAGCGCCCATCAGAATTCCCAGCCGCACCGCGCCCAGATCATGCGATCCGATCAGCGACGCGAATTCCTGTCCTCCGCCATGCAGAATGCGGTCCGCAAAAATCGGCATGAGAACTACGTAGGGCATACCGGTCATGCTGACCAGTCCCAGTAAAATCATCAACGCTCGGATCGGCGCCGTGCGGTTCACAAACTCAAAGCCCTCGCGCATGTGCTCCCACGGCGAGGTCTTCGCAGACACGCGCGCCGGGGCGTGCACATTCATCAAGAGCAATCCGGCGATCACGGCGATGTAACTGACTCCATTTACGAAAAAGCACCAACCTTCGCCCAGCCTCGCGACTAGAACGCCCGCCACTGCCGGCCCAATCACACGCGCGCCGTTGAACATGGAGGAATTCAGCGCGATTGCGTTCATCAAATCGTCTTTGCCCACCATGTCCACAAGAAACGACTGGCGTCCCGGGATGTCAAACGCATTGACCACGCCCAGCAGCGCCGCCAGGACATAAACCTCTTTGACCGTGACGATGTGCCCCAACGTCAGCGCCGCCAGAACGAACGCCAGAAACATTGATGCGACCTGGGTTGCGATAACGACGTGCTTGCGATTGCTGCGATCGGCGACGATCCCGCCGAGCGGCGCAAACAGGAACACTGGTATCTGGCTGGCGAATCCGACTGCGCCCAGCTGCAACCCCGAGCCCGTCAACTTGTAGACGAGCCATGACTGCGCCACCGTCTGCATCCAGGTGCCAATCAGCGAAATCAGTTGTCCACTGAAAAAAAGCTGGAAGTTGCGATGGCGCAGCGCGCGTCCGGCGGCTTGCCAGCGCAGCGTGCCCGCCACAGTTCCCTGTGCGTCACGTGCGGATGCATTTTCTGGATTGAGATTGGTCGACTCAGCCACGTTCGTGTGTTTGATGATGCCGCGCCAATTTGTTCATCAAGTATATCGTTCCGGAAAAACTGGCCGGTCCTGCTCGGATCGACAAAGCAAGGCCTTCTCTGCCCACTTTTCCACAGCCACGGTCCTGCTAGGTGAGGCACTTCGTGGACCGCAATCAGGTCCAAGTGCAACTGTATGACCAATTTGGGATTCTTTTTGCCGCTGTAACTAACTTGTAACTTCTTTTCCCCCTTGCGGTGCGCTACAGTAGCCGCTACGCTTTTCCCCCCGGCGATTCGGCACAAGGAAGTGACCCTATGACTACCCTTCCAGTTCGAGTTGAGCGCCGTGTTGGGCAAAGGTTTCTCTACCTTCTTCCACTTTCCCTGCGCCAGCGCGGCTGCTCGGCTGAGAGCGCGGGGTTCACGCAGGATCTCAGCTCGCGCGGAGTCTTCTTTTTCACTGATGCACCCGTGAGCGAAGGCGACGAAATCGAGATCACGCTTCGAATGCCTTCGGAAATCACTCTGGGCGATAGCATGCGCGTGCGCTGCCGCGGCCGAGTTCTCCGCGTAGTAAAGCCGGTTGCTGCCCTGCAGGAGTCATCGAGCCCGACTCGCGCTGAAACCAAAATTGGAGTTGCGGTTCGTTTGGAAGGCTACGAGTATCTGTCCGAATCCGCCGACACTTCCCGTTTCGCGCGTGTATCGTCGCTCCATTCCAACCGTGACCTTCCCCACGACGAAGATCCGGCTCTGGCTCATGCCCCTCTCGCCCGGTCTTGAATTATTCGGGCGCATGAAGCTTCCTTTCCATCTTTGCCCGAGTTGGCTTACAATGGTTCGCATTAGAGGCGAACAGCCTCGGAGTTGTTCTGCACCGTGAAATCCCCCCAGCCGTCCAGAGTGTCGTTGCGGTCACAGAATCTTCACGCGCTTCGCGGCTTCGCATTGTTGCGGTCCATTACTTAGGTCACTTGGCGGAGAGTGCGTTCTCTTTCTAACATGCAGACACCGAGAGAAATCAGCGAGAACCGCGCTATGCATGGGATCGCCGTCGCCCTCCTGACCGAGGACCGGGAACACTTATCCGCGCTGCAAAATCGTTTAGAAGAAACGCGCCTGGGACGCGCGGTGTTCAGCCATGTCGGTTTTCCGGTGAGCCCCACCGACACCATCCTTCGCCAACTTCAGGATTCGCGCGCCGAGGTCGTGGTGGTCGATATTCCAGCAGAGGATGCCAAACGCGCCACTCGGACCATCGAACTGATTCGCGCCACCACTTCGCAGATCGCGATCTTCGCCAATGGCGACATGTCGCACCCGGCCACCATTGTTGCGACCATGCGCGCGGGAGCCGGCGAATACCTTGATCACTCCGCCGGTTCTGAAGCTCTTCTGGAGGCGCTCACCCGCTTCAGTTCTGCCCAGACTCGCACTTCCAGCGGAGGCGGCAAAGGTAAGGTTTTCACATTCCTCAGCGCCAAGGGAGGCGCGGGTTGCACAACCGCTGCCGTCAATACTGCCCTGGCCCTGCAGCAATCTCACGGCGATGTGGTTCTGGTCGATTTCGCTCCTATTGGTCACGCAGCTCTGCACCTCAATCTGCGGCCTCAGTTCGGAGTGCTCGACGCGCTGCAGAACCTCCACCGCATGGACGTCTCTTTGCTCGACGGCCTGATGACCCCGACCAAAGAAGGGCTGCACCTTCTCGCTGGACCGCAACAGCCTTATCCCACTGAACCCACACCCGCCGAAATGGCTCGCCTGTTTGATCTGCTGGTCAATCATTACCGTTTTGTCGTCGTCGACGCCTCTAGTCGCCTGGATCCGACAACGCGGCTGCTTTCCGATCTATCTAACGCTGTTCTGGTGGTCGCGCAGACCGATGTGGTTACGCTCTGGAGCGCGGGCCGCATACACGCCTTCCTCGAAGAAGGCACCGGTCGAGACCGGCTACGTATTGTTCTGAATCGCTACAAGAAGATTCCCGGCTTCACCGACCAGGACATCGAGCAGGTCACCAACTGCAAGGTGTTGTGGAAAGTTCCAAACGCGTTTCAATCGGTCTCGCCATCCATCGACCACGGCACGCCGGTTGTCCTGCAGGAGGGCCCCGAGATCAGCCGCTCGTACCGCGCCCTCGCAGAAACGCTGGCAGAAGCGTCCAACGCCGACGGTGGTCCAGACTTGGTGTACAGCCAGGAAGGCGCCCGCAAGAAAGCTCCCAACCGATTGAATCTCTCCGCCGTCCGCGCGGGTCAGTAGAGAAGCAGTTCTCAGTTCTCGGTTCTCAGTTAAGTGACGACTTGCGCAGAGTGCAAACCTCGGTCTTCTCTCGGAAGCCGAAATACAGGAACAACGAATCTCCCGGAAAAAGCAACGTACACTGAGAACAGCCCTATCCTACTTCCGCTCCGCGGTCGCCGGCGATGCATCCTGCGGAAACATCTTGAACACTACTTCCTGCGAACGCGACGTCACCTTCTTGTTCACATCGCTTATGTTCTGGGTCAACGTGCCCTTGAGCACGTAATAACCCTCATCCCCGGGGTTCTTCCCTTCGCCCCGCTCGACCGTCCCCTTGAAATCGAATGACACGCCATGCAGGATATCGGTGGTGAAGTTTAACTTGTTCCCGTCGAGTTTCCCGATTTTGAAGAACTGATTCAGGAACTCTCCCTTGTCGCTCACGCCATCGCCGAATCGCGAAATGAATCCGGCAACGTGCCCCTGATCTTCGACCGTGACCTGCACCAGTTCGCCTTCTTTCAGGAACGTATACATCCCTGAGTATGGCTGAGCGTTCTCCGCCGCAACGGGGTTCGCCGGCTTAGCTTCTTGCGCACGCAGCCGCCCCGGCGCCCCAGCTAGTCCCGCCGCCAGCACCAACGCAACTACGCCATGAACTACTCTCATAAACACCACCCGCCCCAATCGTACACCAGCAACCCTTAGCACCGAGTTTGATAGCGGCGCCTTGGTATCGCCGCCGTCCCGACGGCCGTGGCCGTGGGCGTCCCGCCCGACGCGTTCCCTGGAATAAAAAAAGGCTCCAGCCGTATAGCCGGAGCCTCGACTCCAAGAACCCAGAACTATTTCTTCGTCGCTTTCCCGTCCATGAACGTCGTCCAGTTTGTCCCATCCATTGATATCTCGAACTTCATGTTGTAGCTCGTCGGCGTCAGAGTCTTGATCGTCATTTTCTGGTTGATCTCCTGTCCCCCGTATACGGCAGTGCTCGTCCAAGTCCACGTGTCGCCATTCAGCGTGCCCTTCGAGACATCGTGCCGTCCCCCGTTGTTGAAGCCGTCCCGCGTGTACACGTTCTTGTCCGTGTCGTAGCCCAAGATCGATGTCTCCATGCCATCGCCGCCGAGTTCTGCCGGCATCTTGAAGTCGCCATGCCCTACCAGGAAGAAGTTGCCGTTCATCCAGTCGGATGTGTCGGTCCCACTGAATTTCCCGCCCGCCCCCCAAGGGCCAGGTGCGACAGTCCCCTCGGTCGTCCAGGTTCCGGCAAAATAGTCCAGCTTCTTCACTTCGGCTCCCGGCTTTTCCCCCATCTGGGCCCAGGCAGAGACTGCAACGAGCAAGAGAACGGCTGTCAAAATTGTATTCCGCTTCACGTGTGTACTCCTTTGGCTGAAAGTCTTTCGCGAGGATACTAGCTCGGCAGGACGACGCTGCCCAGTGGGATTCGTCAGCTGCGCGTTATGACAATTGTCACGCACCGGCGATCTTTCGATGGGAGGAGCGCTTGATTGGGAGATCCTCTCAACAAATAACAGTCGTCTGTTCTACCAGTCTCCCCAATGTGAAGCCGTCATCTGCTGAAACTTCATCTTCCACGCGTCTCCCTGCTTCACCCAGACGGTGCTGAAATGCTGATATCGCGGAGGCGGCCCTTGATCTTCCGCCGCCGGAACGCGCAGCACCACATCGTAAGTCACAATGGCGACGCCATCTCCAGCCGGCACCACTTTCATGTCGTAAGCCAGCACATCCGTGCCGCCGCCGGAGAGCTGATCCAGCATGTCCTGTCGCTCGTACAACTGGCCGTCGAAGGAGACAAAGGAGAAATCGTCGGTGAGCGTGCGCTTGAAAAACGCCATGTCGCCCTTTTTCGCAGCCTCGATGAAGCTCTTCTCCGACGCCATCAATGTCTGCTCCAGCGGAGTCAGAGGCTTGGCCGGTGGATTGGCCTGTCCAACTCCGGCAACACTCAGTGCACTACAAGACAGAAGGATAAGTAGGACAACAAATCCATGTTTCATGCCAGCCTCCCGAACCATTTACCATCTTCGACTCGACCCAACTCTGGGTGCCCCATTTCTCGTGTCTTTTGCGAGAAGTGGGGATTTGACTCGTCAGATACAGACGTCACTTACGCACGAATCCTCGCGGCCAACTCTGCCCGCGGAACTGAAACCTGCTCTCCAGTAGTCAGATTCTTCAGCGAAAACACATTCGCCGTCACTTCGTTCTCGCCCACGATCAGGATGTACTTCGCTCCCACCTTCGTCGCCGCCTCAAACGATTTCTTCAGCCGGAAGGTGTCATCGCCCAACTCGACCACCAGATCATGCCTTCGCAACTCGCGCGCCAGCCGCGCCGCTGCGGCATTCATTCCCGCCATCGGAGCGACATAGACGTCTGGCTTCCGCAGCACGCTCTCCACGGGAGCCTTTTCCGCGAGCGACATCACCAGCCGGTCTTCGCCGATCGCAAAGCCAATTCCCGGAGCCGCCGGGCCGCCCAGCGCCTCTGACAGCCCGTCGTAGCGCCCGCCGCCCAGGATCGCGTTCTGCGCCCCCAGCGCGCCATGGGTAAACTCGAACGCTGTGCGCGTGTAGTAGTCCAGCCCGCGCACCAGACGGTCGTTGATATGAAACTCGACACCGACGGCTCTCAGAATTTCCTGCACCGCCTCAAAGTGCTTGCTCGAGTCTTCGCTTAGGAACTGAGTGATGCGCGGCAGGGTCTCGATGATCGGCTGATCCTCCGGCACTTTGCAGTCAAACACGCGCAGCGGATTTGTAACAGCTCTCCGCTGGCAATCTCCGCACATCTTGTCTTTGACCGGATCGAGAGCCTTGCGCAGCGCCTCATTAAACTGGACCCGGTCCGCGGGCGTGCCTACCGAATTCAACTCAAGATTCCAATCCGTTATGCCGAGCCGGTCGAGGAGAGTCGCCAGCATCTCCAGGATTTCCGCATCCCGCGCCGGAGACTCGCTCCCCGCGGACGCAGGTCCAATGATTTCGGCGTCGATCTGATAGAACTGCCGATATCGACCCTTTTGTGGCCTCTCGCGCCGGAACATCGGCCCGATGCAGTAAAGCTTGTTCAGTCCACGATCCCCAAGCTTGTGTTCGATGTAGGCTCGGACGATTCCCGCCGTCGCCTCGGGACGCAGCGTGAGCGATTGCCCCCTGTCGCTCTCTGCGCGGCCGCGATCCTCCCATGTATACATCTCTTTCGAAACGATGTCGGTCTCTTCGCCAACGCCGCGCGCGAACAACTCCGTCGCCTCAAAAATCGGCGTGCGAATTTCCTGGAAGTTATAAGCGCGAAATACATCCCGCACCGCCGCCTCCACAAAATTCCACAACGCCGTCTCCGGCGGCAGTAGATCTCGTGTCCCTCGAACCGCTTTAATCATTCAGTTCCCGTCTGTTCCCATTTCTCAACACATAGTCCTGTCATCCTGAGCGAAGCGCGCTCGAATGAGCGCGCGCCGTCGAAGGATCCCTGACACTCGGGCAGTACTCCAGCCTATCAGGGCATTCCGGCCAATGCCGCATCTGTGAGGAGGCTCGACGCATCCTGGGTGGCAACGGGCCGACTGGGATCCTTCGACTCCGCAAGCCGGTTCGCGTCGCTCACCGTCTCGCTCCGCTCAGGATGACAATTCTTGATGCTTGATACTCGGGACTCGCAATTCACCGCTCTCTCAAATATTCATCTTTATACCCAAGATAATTCCTCGCATAGCGCATGATCATCTCGTCCTCGGCAGGCCCCAACTTCCTGCGGAATTTTCCGGGCGAACCCATCCACAGCGATCCGGGCTCGACGACCGTCTTTTCCGGAATCAGCGTACCCGCCGCGATAATCGATCCCGCGCCGATTCTCGCGCCATTTAAAATAATCGTCCCCATGCCGATCAGGCACCGGTCTTCGATCACGCATCCATGCAGCGTCACCGAATGTCCCACCGTGACGTACTCCCCGAGATACACGCCCCACTGTTGCTTCATCCCGTGCAGCACGCTGTTGTCCTGCACATTAGAGTGAGCCCCAATGCGTATCTCGTGGACGTCCCCGCGTACCACCGCATTCATCCACACGGACGCATGCTCGCCCAAAACTACGTCGCCAATAACCTGCGCCGACTCGTCGACGTAACACGTCGCCGGAATTGTCGGCCGCACACCTTTATAGGATCGAATCATTTTTGTTTTCCAACGGAAATTGAAAATACCACGAGAGCCCCATGCGGGGACAGCCGCCAAGCCAGCCCGATGCGAAGACCCGTAGTTCCTTTCTGTTCTCAGCGTCCTTTGTGGTGAGAGTCTTTCGCCGTTCCCACTCCGGGAACGATCTCAAAAAAGACTCCGCTCCATCACAGAACTCTTCCACCTCCGCGTGCTATACAGAAAAAGGTTCTCCAAATCCCGCGGAGAATCTTCCGGCCGCGCATTACTAGGATGCGTTCTCCGGCAATTCTCCGCGGACTGCCCTGCTTCGCGTCCGGTAACGCGCGCCGGGTCATCCCTCCGAGTTGATTCCGCGAACTATTTCGCACTTTGGGACGACCTTATATGATTCCGCCGCGCGGTCTTCTTTTTGCCCTGATTCTCTCCCTCATCGTCCTATCCATGATCATGTTCTCCTTGGTGATGCCCGCGTGTCTGCACTCGCAGGACTCGGCCACCGGATCGATCCGCGGCACAGTGCTCGATTCCACGGGCAGCCGCATTGGCCAAGCGTCCATCGTGGTCATTAACATCGCGACCGGGAGGCGCTACACCACGACCAGCGATACCGAAGGCCGGTTCGCTCTCGACCTGCTGCCACCCGGAGATTACTCCGCTCGAGCTGTGGCTCAAAGCATGTCGCCGCAGATGACTCCACAGTTGCATGTCGATGTCGGCGGCACCGCCGACCTGGAATTCCGCCTCACCATCGCGGGGGCCCAGGAGCACGTCACAGTCTCGGCTGCCCCAGCTCTCGTCGAAACCCAGCCCAGTTCGGTTTCCACGCTTCTCGACGAACGCGCGGTCAATGATCTTCCGCTGAATGGACGCCGCTTCTCCGACCTTGCCCTGTTCTCGCCCGGCGTTACTCAGGATCCACGCAGCCTCACTTCTGCCACGAACGGCGATCTCTCGTTCGGCGGCATTCGCGGATTTCAGAACACCTTCCTCGTCGACGGCCTCGACTTCAACAACGCATTTTTCGCCCAGGCTCGCGGACGCTATCGCGCGCCTTACCAGTTCTCCACCGAAGTTGTGCAGGAGTTCCGCGTCTCCTCGAATGCTTATGGCGCCGAGCAGGGCCGTTCCGGAGGCGCTGTCGTCAACGTCGTTACCAAGTCGGGATCAAATCACGTTCATGGCACCGCCTTCTACTACCTGCGCGACAGTTCCTTCGGAGCATCAAATCCTTTTCTAGCCTTCCGGCCTCACAACCGCCAGCAGCAGGTCGGAGGCACGATCGGCGGCCCGCTCAAGCGCAACAAGGTTTTCTTCTTCGCCGGATTCGATCAGCACATCTTCCACGTCCCGAACATCGTCGAATTCCTCGACGGCAGTTCGAGAGTCATTCCTCAACCGGGCGCTGGGCCTTACTCTCCCGGCGACTACGAACCCAGCGATGAAGCGCTGGTCTTCGCCGCCGCCGCGCAACTCTCCTCGCTGGCCGGAGAATATCCGTCCGCACAAATCGGCAACTCGGCCTATGGCAAGCTCGACATCAATCTAACCCCGCGTCATCAACTCTCACTGCGCCTCAACACCACGCGGTATTGGGGATCGAACAACGTCTTCCTCGATCCCGCCAGCCCCATCTCTTACGACTCAATCAGCGACAACGGCCAGGAACTGGTTTCCACGGAAACGGGAGCCCTTTCGCTTACTTCCGGATTCACACCGCGCTGGATCAGCCACTTCCGCGCCCAGTTCTCGCGCGACCAGCAACAGTCGTATAGCAACACCAGCGATGTTCTGGTCAAGATTCCCACGATTCTCGACGGCATGGGACGCTCTAACCTTCTGCCCCGCCAGAACCGCGAGCATCGGCTGCACCTCGCCGAAACTCTGAGCATTGAAGGCACACGCAATTCCTGGAAGTTCGGCGGCGACGGCCTCCTCACATGGATCTACGACTTCTTCCCCAGCCAGCAGAGCGGCGAGTATCTCTTTTATCCAATCAAGGTCAACCCATTTACGTTTGACCCCATGGAATCCGGGCTGCAACTCACGCCGTTGCGCGCCTTTGCTCACGAAGTCCCGCATTACTACCTGCAAAACTTTGGCAGCGCCACCTCGCGTCCTGACACCAACGAATATGCGGCCTTCGCGCAAGACACGATTCGCGTCACCGATCATCTTGCGGTAAACCTCGGCGTTCGTTGGGACCTGCAAACCTTCACGACCAAGGGTCTGATTTCCAACCCGCTGTTTCCGCCCTCCGGCAAAGTTCCGTTTCAGCCCTACAATTTCGCGCCGCGGGCCGGGCTCGCCTACTCCTTCGGCAAGACGCGCCCCCTGGTCGTCCGCGCCGGATACGGCATCTTCTTTGTCCGCATCCCGCAGATTTACAACTCAGTCATCCAGACGGAAAACGGCGTCACTGACGCCAGCGTTTTTCTCAACAACACCGATTACTACGATAACCAGGTCTTCCCGACTTATCCCAACCCGCTGGTGAGTTGTCCAGTGATGGCCGCGTCATGCTCGTTGCCCGCAAGATTTACGCAAGGCGTCACCAACGACGTCTCGGCCTTCGCCACAAACTTCGTCACCCCGCGCGTGCAGCAAGCCAGCGTCACGCTCGAAAAGGAAGTGGCCGACCACACCACGGTTTCGGTCTCTCTGCTCAACGTACACGGCGAACACCTCATCCGCGCCTTGGACGTGAATCTTCCCCAGCCCACGGCTCTGACCTACCCCATCTTCGATTCCACCGGTTCCATCTTCAGTGGGAGTTATTACACCGTCGATTCGTTCGCAACCTGGCAGTTCAGCCGCACGCTCGACTGTCCGTGGCCTCCGTGCATTAATCCTCTCGGACGCCCGATCGCGCAACTCGGCGCCATCAACGAATTCCAGAGCGCCGCATCGAGTTACTACAGCGGAGCCACGCTCTCCATCAATCGTCGCGTGGCGCGAGGTACGTACCTGCGTCTCTCCTACACCTATGCGCACGCCATCGACGATGGTCAGGACGCGCTCGTCGCAGGCCAACCCGCCACCGTTCAGAATTCCTACAATCCCAGCTCCGAGCGCGGGCCAAGCGTCACCGACCAGCGCCAGCGCCTCGTCGCTGCCTTCTCTGCCGAACCGCGGCCATTCCATCGCGGCCACGAACTGCTCGGCCACATGTTCAATGATTGGAAGATGTCGACGGTGGTCAACTACGGCTCCGGACGCCCCGTCAATGCCACTGTGTCGGGCGATCCCAACCAAGACTCCAACGGCCTCAACGACCGCCTCCCCGGCTACAGCCGCAACGCCTTCACCGGACCTGACTACGCCACCGCCGATCTCCGCATCACCCGCAAAATCCTCCTCACAGAGCACTGCAAGCTCAACTTAGTGGCGGAGTCCTTCAACCTGTTCAACCGCGACAATCAGCGCGTCGCCATCACATCGAACGGCCTGGTCGCGAATGCGACCACGTTTGTACAGAGCTCCGTCACAGCGAACATCGCCCCGTTCCCCGGCTACTATCAGCTGCCCAACAATTTCATGAAGCCAAACGCTGCTTATGCGCCGAGGCAAATCCAGTTGTCCCTGAAGTTCGTTTACTAGAAGTCTTAGGCTTGTGTGGAGCGGGCACTCCTGCCCGCTGCTCTTGGTGTTGGTGTCACCCTGATTTGTGTCCCCGTTCTCCACCGCGACAAACCATCCCGTCTTGGGTTAAAACATTAAGCACACAAGGGGCGTGCCGAGAGGACTCAAGATGAAACGATTTCTTGGACTACTCGCAGTCAGCCTGCTGTTCGCACTTCCAGCGCTTGCGCAACGCCACGAAGTCGGCGGCGCTTCGCACATCCCCGCTCACGGTCCCGCGCCTGTGCGAACGGCGCATCCCGCACCAGAGGCCCGGCACTTCAACGATAAGTCCGGACATCCTGATGCTCCGCACGTTCACTCCAATGGAAAATGGATCGGCCACGACACCGGCCGCGGCGATCCCCACTACCACCTCGATCATCCCTGGGAGCATGGACACTTCACCGGCGGCTTCGGTCCCGAGCACCGCTGGCATCTCGCAGGCGGCGGCCCTGGCCGTTTCTGGTTCGGCGGATTCTATTTCAGCGTCGCGCCGTTTGACGTCGGCTTCTGTAACGACTGGCTCTGGGATAGCGACGACGTCGTGATCTACGAAGATCCCGACCACGACGGCTACTACCTCGCCTACAACGTAAGGCTCGGAACTTACGTCCACGTTCTGTATATGGGAGCTTAGTTCGCGCGGGGTTGAGGCGGGCGTGGCGCAAGGCTTCGGCAAGAATGGCGGCATGAATCTCACGACTCGGAACAGATTGTTCCATCATGTCTTTCTTGCCGCCGTTCTAGTGATCTTTCTTGCGGTCGCGCCCGTTTTCCGCACTTTTACGCGCGAGACAGCCTCTCACGGCACCCCAGGCGCCGTTCCGGCGGACCGTCTGAATGAGTCTTGGTGGGCCGAGCGGCACAAAGCGGTGGTGGACGCGGCTCGAATCCATCCAGGCACCCAACTACTGCTCATCGGCGATTCCATCACCGACAACTACGACAAGGCGAATCAGCCCGACGAGAATTTCCAGACGACCTGGAAGCAGTTCTACGAACCGCGCAAGGCTCTGAACCTTGGCTTCAGTGGCGACACGACGGCTCACGTTTTATGGCGGTTCGATCACGGCGAGGTTGACGGACTCCATCCCAAAGCCGTGGTACTGCTCATCGGGACCAACCGACGCGCTCATCAATGCTGGAGTGAAACCGTGACCGGACTCTCGTCAGCGAAACAATGTGATCGCCGCTCTCGCTGTACTCGTCTCTGAGCAGTGCACGCTCGTTCTTCTTCGCGTCCTTTGCGCAGCCCTGGCGTACTTAGCGTTCGAGAGGTTTTGCTCACCGTATAATGCTGCCAGCTCTAGCCAATTTCTCCCGCATGATGGAAGCTAAACGCATCGTCGCATTTTCAATACTCCTCTTTTCCTGTCTGCTGTCGAGCGTGCGCCTGGTCAGAGATGCGCCCGCTCCCGGCCATTTCAAGACGAGCGAGATTGCGGTGAGCGCCGACCAGCGTTTCGCTGCATTGAAAGCAGCGTTGCCATCACGCGGCGTGATCGGTTATATCGGAGAACCGGGCAACTCCGGTATCGCCGATTACTATCTCGCGCAATACGCTCTCGCGCCGCTGGTACTCGATCGGTCCACCAACCATCCCTTGGTCGTGGGCAACTTCCCGGCATCGCCGGTGCAAGCGTCATCGAATACATTGCACCTCCAGAGAGATTTCGGCAGTGGCATCCTGCTGTTCGCCTCCGAGGACGCAAAGTAAATGGCGCTCACCCTTGCCGCGTTCTTGTGTCTCGCGTCCGGATTTCTGCTTGTATGCCTCAGTTACTCGCGGCAAAGACCGCTCTTCTCCGATCTTCTCCTGAAAGTGTCTCTGTCGGTGGGCTTCGGTCTGGCGATCTTCTCCGTCGCCTATTTTCTCTCTCTGCTCCTCGGCGTCAGGCAGCTGTTTCTGGTCGACTCAGCAGTGTTCGCGTTATTCGTGATCGGCTTTCTCTTGTTTCGCGCGCGCGGCACAAGCTTCGTTAACTCAACAAGAGATACTGCCGAGCCTAAATCACATTTCCACCGCCTGCTGGCAACCGCCTTCGCCCTCGCGTTATGCGCGGCGTTCTATGCCGCTGTCACGCGTACTCTCGCCTATCCCCACGGCGACGGCTGGGACGCTTTTTCCATCTGGAATCTCCACGCACGGTTCCTCTTTCTTGGCGGCCCTCACTGGCGAGACGGATTCAGCCCCCTGATTCCATGGTCTCATCCCGACTACCCGCTCTTACTTCCGGCAGCCATCGCGCATTTCTGGAGTTATGTCGGTCGCGATACGCCAGCCGTCCCAGGCATCATTGGATTTCTATTCACCTTCAGCACCGTCGGAGTCCTGTTCTCGGCGCTCAGGATTCTGCGAGGCCGAACGGCGGCCATGGTGGGTGGAACCGTTCTGCTCGCGACGCCCGCGTTCATCGAACTCGGGACATCACAGTATGCCGACGTGCCCCTTTCGTTCTTCATACTTGCAACCGTCGCGCTGCTTTGTCTTCACGACAGCCGCGCGCAGGATGATCATTCCCATTTCTCCTCCGGATTGCTGGCGCTCGCAGGACTCGCAGCGGGCTGCGCCGCCTGGACCAAGAATGAGGGCCTGCTGTTCCTGTCAACGATCCTCCTTGCACGACTACTGACTCTCATCCGCTATGGGCGTTCATCCGTGGGCGCGATCGCGCGTCAACTCGCGCCGTTATTGATAACCGCGGCGCCCGTTCTTCTCCTCGTCGCTTATTTCAAGCACTTCATCGCTCCTCCCGGCGATCTCTTCTCCGATGGGACCACTGCTCTTCACAAACTGATGGACCCTGCGCGCTACTGGGCCATCGTGAAATGGTATGTAAAGGGATTCCTACGCTTCGGACACTGGCTAGTGATTCCCAGCACTCTATTACTGATCGCTTTCTACTTCGCGGCAGGAGAGAGACCAAGAGATACAGAACTGACGGAGGCAGAAGTCGGCCTTCGCACCTCGATCTTGGCTTTGGGTTTGACCCTGGCGGGATACTTCGCCGTCTACCTCATAACCCCGTACGATATCTACTGGCACCTTCGATTTTCATTGCCGCGCCTCTTCCTTCAACTCTGGCCCAGCGCGATCTTCGTCTTCTTCCTCTCCATCATGGAAGACCAGTCTCGCGCGCCAAACTGCGGCGAGGGCGTCCCCGCCCACGGCCTTTGAGGGCTGACCTTGATCCGGATGTGTGTGCCAGACCACAAACCACCAATACCGGCCCACTTTGTCTCAAAATGAACCTATTTGCCTCTTAACTCGGTCCTATCCAGAGATTTCAGGGCCGTTCCACTTGACTTAGAGTCAAATCCTTGTAATAACTATTCGGTCCAACCGGACGGGTTTGGGGGTGTGTCAGTTTGGCAGAAGTTAGACTTCAAGAGGGCGAATCCTTAGAGAACGCTCTGCGTCGCTTCAAGCGCAAGGTGCAACAGGAAGACATTATCAAGGAGGTCAAGCGCCACTCCTTTTACCTGAAGCCCGGCGAGAAAAAGCGTGTGAAGGCCGCGCTCGCTCGCAAACGAGCCCGCAAGAAGACTCGCAAAGAACAGGATTAACAGCAGCAAAGGGCCGCTCCTTCCCGGGGCGGCTCTGCTCAATCTGGCCCCCACTAGATTGAGCTGCAATAGGGACGATTTCATATTCTTAATTCTTCCGGCATAAAAGCACGAAAGTTTGTATCCACGCTCCGTTCCAGGAGCGTGAGGGGCCGAGTCCAAGGGGCTGTACGAGGGGGGATGTAACAACCTGTATTTCTCCGTACCACCGCAGTTCTTTCCCCGCGGGTGGGCGCCGGGAAACGGGCTGAAGGGAGCCATCCTCAATGGAATTTCAGGACAAGGTGCTGAAGTGTATCGACTGTGGGGGCGATTTTGTCTTCACCGCCGGGGAACAGCTTTTCTTTCACGACAAACAATTCAAGAACGAGCCTAAGCGCTGCAAGGCTTGCAAAACCAAGCGGGTCTCCATTCTCGGAGCACCTCCTGTGCCCGGACAAGCCTATCGCTACACCAAGGTCGAGACTCAGGCTACGTGCTCGGGCTGCGGGAAACAAACAACCGTCCCCTTCCGCCCCACCCAAGGCAGACCCGTCTTCTGCCGTGAGTGCTTTATGTCACGCAGGACCGCGGCTTCGGCATGATTCGCTTGCGGTGAGCAGGTTCGGCTGAGACAGCACCGGGTGCGTTACCATGAGTACGTGCCCGGATACTACGTAGAAAATTTTGGTTGCCGCGCCACCCAGGCCGACGGCGCCGCTCTCGAACGCCAGTTCGAAGAGCGTGGTCTCGCTCGCGCTTCCAATCCCGTACAAGCCTCCATCGTAATTTTGAACACCTGCACGGTGACCGCAGGAGCTGATCAGGATGCGCGCGCGGCGATTCGCCGTGTGCGCCGGCAGAATCCTGGCGCAGAAATTGTTGTCACGGGATGTTACGCGCAGCGCGCACCCGAAGAGATCGCAGCGCTGCCAGGGGTGAGTCTCGTAGTTGGCAATTCGCACAAGCATCAACTGGCCGAGATTACACTCGATCGTGTGCTGGAAGACTCGCAGCTGCCCGCGTTTGTGCCGATTACGTCGCTTCAACAATCAGCAACGACCAACGATCAACGACCGATCTTCGTCTCGGACATTTTTGCTCACACGGAACTGCTGGCCGCCCCTGTTTTCGATGCGGCCAACGAGCGCACGCGCCCGAATCTGAAAGTGCAGGACGGATGCGACAATCGCTGCTCGTTTTGCGTGATTCCCTACGTCCGGGGGCAGAGCCGATCTCTGCAGGTGCAGCAAATCATTCGCGAAGTGAATACGCTGGTCGAGTCCGGCTATCGCGAGGTTGTGATCAGCGGAATTAATTTGGGGCGATGGGGACGGGACTTAGCCTTCAGCTCTCAGCTTTCAGCTCTCAGCGAATCTGACCAGCGATCCACGACTGACGACCGACGACTGACATCTCTCATTCGAACAATTCTCGGCGAGACCTCGATCGAGAAACTCCGCATCTCGTCCGTCGAGCCGATGGACTGGACGAACGAATTGATTTCGCTCGTCGCTTCATCGCCGCGGATTGCGAAGCATGCGCATGTGCCGATGCAATCGGGCAGTGACGCGGTGCTGCGCCGCATGCATCGCAAATATCGTCCGTGGCATTATCGGGAAAAAATTGAAAAGATTCGCGCCGCCATGCCAGCGGCTGCGATCGGCGCGGACGTGATGGTCGGCTTCCCCGGTGAAACCGAGGCGGAGTTTGAAGCCACGCGACGCATGATCGAGGATCTTCCGTTCACTTATCTGCATATATTCACGTACTCGGCGCGGCCCGGGACTCCGGCTGCTTTGATGAAGAATCAAGTCCCCGTCCACATCGCCCGCGAGCGCAATCGCGTACTGCGCGAACTAGCCGCACAAAAGAAGTTGGCATTCATGCGCGGGTTCGTCGGCAAAGATGTGGAGGCGATCACGCTGAACGTTGTCGGCCATGATGACGGCGGCGAGTTCACTGAAGCACTCACCGACAACTATCTGAAGCTGCATCTACGCGGGCGGCACGATCCAAATCACTGGCTCCGCACGCGCATAGCAGACGTGTTGGATGGAGCGCTGGTGGGCGTTCCACACCACGCGGTGCGCAAGGTCCCAGTTTTCATGCAAACGAACAGCGCCTCATCAGGTCCCGGAGAATAGGTGCTACAACCGGCGGCCGCGATGTTTGGCGTCTTTGATGATGATGCAGCGGCGGCGCTGAGGTGGAGGAGTCTGCTTCGCGGGTTCGGTTGCCGGAGCTGCCATTGCGTTGCGTTCTGCTGCGATTCGTGTGCTTCCCATTTGGATTCGGCCCGAAACACAAAAGGCGCCTGCCCGGAGGCTGCGCCGTTGGTTCCCTTCAGAAATTTTGGTCTATATATCTAGGATATCAATTTGGGCAGGGTAAACCGGCAAACTTTTCAGAAATATATCTGGATTGCTAACAACAGGATAGCGTGATTCGGGTCGTTTCCTCCCCTTGACAAGATTTGAGCAAAATCGAGATTTCCCGACAAATCGGCTACGTCCCAAATCTTTCGGCGGAACGGGCTTTGGCTTTGGCGGCTTCCTCTTCGCGGTTCTTGGGCGGCGCTGTCGTCTCGAGTGAAGCAAGCAGCCGCCGCGACACTAGCGTCACCTCCTCGACGGCCGCGTGAAACGTCCCCTCGTTGGCCTTCGACGGTTTCGCGAATCCGCTGATCTTACGCACAAACTGCAACGCTGCCGCCCGGACTTCGTCCTCGGTGGCTGGCGGCCGAAAGTTAAACAGGATTTTAATATTCCGGCACATCAGGCATGCCCTCAGAATTAGAGTACAAAGAGGCAACCCGGTCGATCAAGCTTCAGACCCTGGATATCTCGCTCGCGTCGACTGACGCAAATTATTTCTCCGCGACAGTGGCTGGCTCGAGCAGAATCTGCTGGTCGTCTCCGCTGCGCACGAACTGGTAGAACTCCCGGAGCGACGAAGCAGCGCATAGACTCCTCGCAAAAACGGTGACAGGAAGGATACTTCGGGATTGGCGATTTTGTCCCAGCGTTTTTTTGGTAAGAGCCAAGCGCTTGAGATTGACATGGAATGGGTGGAAACTTGGACAAACTGTCATGCTATAATTCTTTATTCTCAGTCGCTTAGAGCACGGAGGACTGTATCGATAAACGTTTTATCCGCATCAATGATCGCATTCGGGCGCGCGAAATCCGCGTGATTGACGACGAAGGGCAGCAGCTTGGCATCATGCCGCCCTACGAAGCGATCAAAAAAGCCCGCGAGAAAAACCTGGACCTGGTTGAGATTTCGCCCACCGCGCAACCTCCCGTGTGCCGCATCATGGACTACGGGAAGTATCTCTATCAGCAGGAAAAGAAAGAGCGCGAAGCCAAGAAGCATCAGAAGACGATCACTGTAAAAGAGGTCAAGTTCCGCATCAACGTGGACGACCACGATTACGAGACGAAGAAGAATCATGTACTGCGTTTTCTGGATGAGGGCGACAAGGTTAAGGCAACGATTTTCTTCCGCGGACGCGAAATGACGCGGACAGGTCTGGGCCGGCAGATTCTTGAGCGCCTGATCAAAGACGTGGAGCCGCACAGCATCGTAGAGTTCCGTCCCCGCCAAGAGGGGAACACTCTGCACGCGATTTTGGCGCCGAAGAAGACGGAGAAAGAACGAGAGAAAGAAAGACAGAGGGAAGAAAAGCAGAAGGCTGCGGCACAGAGTGCGCCCGGCCCGAGCGCACCTCCGGCGCAGGTCGCCAAGCCCGCGTCGTAGGGAAAAGCAGGTTCCTCGACACGTTCTCGCCGCTTCGCGGCTGCGAACGGCTCGGAATGACAAGTTGGGAGTGTAAGAATTAAGTCTCGCCTGAGCGGTCCACGGACATCCTGCGAGAAAGAAATGAAACTGACAGCTGATGGCTGAAAGCAGACGACTGTTTCCTGAGGGCTTTATGCCGAAATTGAAAACGCACAAGGGCGCTGCCAAGCGCTTCAAGAAAACCGGGACGGGAAAGGTGAAGCGCGGGCATGCGAAACTGCGCCACATCCTGACGTCCAAAGACACGAAACAGAAGCGGAAGATGCGCCACAGCGGCTTGGTCAGCGATGGTGATCTGGCCAAGGTGTTGCGGATGATTCCGTATCAGTGAAGCAATTTCGATTGCAGATTTGAGATTGCAGATTTGAGATTGAGAAGCGCTAGGACCAAGTTTTCAATCTGAAATCAAAAATCATCAATCTGAAATTCCTTCCAGGTGTGTGAAGAGGTCAGAGATCGCCGGGCTTCTGGCGAATCGTCCTTACCTCCAGCCGCCATAAAACGAAAGCAAAAAGGAGAACACCATGCCTCGTGTAAAACGCGGGACCAAGCGTCGCGCGAAACGCAAGAAGATATTAGACCGCGCGAGCGGTTACTTCCTTACCAAATCAAAGCTGTACCGCTCGGCCAAAGAAGCGGTAGAGCGCGGGCTGAAGTTTGCCTACTCCGGACGCAAGCAGCGCAAGCGGCAGTATCGCTCGCTGTGGATCGTGCGCATCGGCGCTGCCGCGAAACTGAACGGGATGAGCTACAACCAGTTCATCCATGGGCTGAAGGTTGCGGGGGTCGAACTGGATCGAAAAATTCTGGCGGATCTGGCGGTAAAAGATCCGGCGGGATTTGCGGGGCTGGCGTCGCAGGCGAAGGCTGCGCTGGCGTAGAAGCAGCTTTCAGCTCTCAGCCATCAGCTTTCAGCCAAGCGGGGACGCGGCGCTGTTGGCGCCTTCTTCGACCTTAGCCAAACCACTTGTCATTCCGAGCGCTCGCAGATGCGCGCAAGCGCGGAGAGAGCGGCGAGGAATCTGCTTTTGCGCTGGTGGCGAGAGAACAGCAGGTTCCTCGTCGCATTCGCTCCTCGGAATGACAAGACTTTCGAGTAAATGAAAACCTGTCGTGTATGCCTTACACCGTTCCCAAACTGACGGACTATTCGGCGGCGGCGCTGGAGCTGTCTGCGACGGAGTGTGTCGACGCTTGCAAACTCGAAGCGGAGGCGGTGCATACCGATCTCGAACTCAAAGCATTTCGCGACCGCTGGATGGCGCGGAAGAACGGCATCCTTACACAAATTAACGATCTGTGGCTGAAGGGCGCGCCGAAAGAGGCGAAGCGCGAGGCTGGGATTCGCGTCAACGAACTGAAGGCGCGGATTACGGAACTCGTGGAAGGCGCGCGCGTTGGGGGCGCTGCCGTTGATTCGCTCGCGGCAGAGCGCGTCGACATTTCCCTTCCCGGCGTGCGCCGCCCCATCGGCGCAGAGCATCCCGTTGTCAAAACTAGGAATGAAATTGTCTCCGTGTTTCAGAGGCTCGGTTACTCCGTCGCCGAAGGTCCGGTGGTTGAGACGGATTACTACAACTTCGAAGCGCTGAATTTTCCGCCGAACCATCCGGCGCGCGATACGCAGGACACGTTGTTCATCGCAGGACAGCAATCGAAGCCGCAGCGCGAACGGTTGCTGCTGCGCACGCACACTTCGCCGGTACAGATTCGCACGATGGAGAAGATGCCGCCGCCAATCCGGATCGTGATTCCCGGGACGGTGCATCGCAACGATCCTCCGGATGCGAGCCATTCGCCCATGTTCCATCAGATCGAAGGGCTCGCCGTCGACACCAACATTACATTTGGAGATTTGAAGGGCACGCTCGATCACGCGATGAAGGCGCTGTTCGGGGCGTCGGTGAAGACGCATTTCCGGCCGTCGTTCTTTCCGTTCACGGAACCGAGCGCGGAGTTGTATGTCACCTGCTTCATTTGCGGCGGGAGCGGAAAGCGCGGTGCGGATAACGCCCCGTGCCGTCCGTGCAAGCAGAGTGGATGGGTTGAGGTGCTGGGGTGCGGCATGGTCGATCCGAATGTGTTCGAGTTCGTGAAGGAACACGGATACGACCCGAAGAAAATTTCGGGCTTCGCCTTCGGCATGGGCATCGACCGGTTGGCACTGCTGAAGTATGGCGTCGATGACTTGCAGTATTTTTTCCAGGGGGATGTACGGTTTCTGCAGCAGTTTGGGTAGGTGTGGCCGTCGGCTATGACCGACGGCATCGTAAGAATTCCCTGGGTCGGGGTGGGAAAAAGTGCAGGGGTCCTTCGCTTCGCTCAGGATGACAGGGCACAGTTTCTGAATGACAGGGTGTACCGGCAAATGAAACTCTCTCCTAACTGGATTCGCGACTATGTTGATCTCGCGGTCGACGACCGGCGACTGGCCGAAGACTTGACCAACGTTGGCATCTCGGTCGAGGGGATCAGCGGGACCGGCGCCGACACCGTGTTTGAGATGGAGATTGGGACGAATCGTCCTGATGCGATGAATCATTACGGCGTGGCTCGGGAGGCGGCGGCGATTTACGATCGGCCGCTAAAAGCACTCGATCCGACCCTTCCCTCAGCGGCTAAAGCCACGACTTCTGATGGACCTGACGCGGCCCTGAAGGGCCGCTCTTCCACGGTTTCTGACGCACCATTCCCGATCACCGTCGAGGAACCGGCGCTTTGTCCACGATTTTCTGCGCGCGTCATTCGCGGCACTCACATCACGCCTTCCCCGTCGAAGATCGCGCACCGGTTGCAACTGCTCGATCAGCGGCCGATTTCGAATGCAGTAGATGCGACCAACTATGTTTTGTGGGAAATCGGCAAGCCGACGCACGTCTTCGACATGGATCTTCTCGAGGGCGGACTGATCATCGTGCGCAAGGCGCGCGCAGGCGAGATGCTCAAGACGCTGGACGGTGTTGAGCGCAAACTGACCACCGATGATCTTGTTGTGTGCGATGCGAAAAAGCCTGTCGGCCTTGCAGGAGTCATGGGTGGGTACGACACGATGATCACGGAAAAGACGCGGAACATCGTGATTGAATCGGCGTGGTGGGATCCGGGGATTGTGCGGAAGATGTCGCGGCGCCATGCGATTCACACCGATGCATCGCACCGGTTCGAGCGCGGAGCGGATTTCGAATCGACCGTGTTGTCGTGCGATCTCGTAGCGCAGATGATTCTGGAGTCGGGCGGAGGCCAACTGCAAGGCGACGTGGTCGATGTAGTCTCGAAAAAAATGGATCAAGCGCCGGTCTTGCTGCATGTCTCGGAAGTACGGCGCATCCTAGGCGGGGATCTCGATGCGGGACTGATTTTCCGACTGCTCAAGCGACTGGGGTTCAACCTGCTTCCCGAGGGACAGGGAGACTCCGAGAAAGACGCGCAGTTTTTGGTGACGATTCCAAGCTGGCGATTGGACGTGGAGCGCGAGATCGATGTGATTGAAGAAATCGCACGCCTGCATGGTTACGACAAGTTTCAGAATACCCTGCCTGCGTACAGCGGCGCGGTCGTGGAACTGCCGCACGCGCCTATGGATGCGACTCTGCGGGAGCGGGCCTTGGCGTTGGGCTATAACGAGGCTCTGTCACTGACATTTATTTCGCAAGCGGACGCGGAGAAGTTTTCGTCTCGGTCAGCCGGTGCGGGAATTCTCGAACTGGAGAATCCTCTGAGCGAAGAGGCTTCAGTGATGCGGACGTCGCTGGTGCCGGGCATGCTCGACATGCTGGCGTGGAACTTGAATCGGGGCCAGGCGGAGGCCAGGCTTTTCGAAATCGCCAGCGTGTATGAGTTGTCGGGTGGCGAACGCGTGGAACCGAAGCGCGCGTGCCTGGGCGCGACAGCGGACGCGGTGCGTAGTTCTCTTCCTGCGGGCGCCGCTCTGGATGTGAGCAAGAGCGCACAGGCGTTGGCCGCTGAAACGTTTCGCGGATTCAAGGGCGACGTGGAGAATCTGCTGGCAGCGTTCGCGGGTGAGATAAGCTTCGACCGGGAGGCGGCGGAGTATTTTCATCCGGGACGTTCGGGGCGGGCCCGCCTGAATGGCGCGGTCGTCGCGCAGTTTGGACAGATTCATCCGGAAGTGGCGACGGCGCGCAAGTTGCGACAGGAAGTATTTGTCGCGGAGTTTGATCTCGAGAAACTTTATCGACTGGGGCTGAGGACAGTAAAGTTCACGCCCCTCGGAAAGTATCCGGCAGTCGAGCGGGATTTTTCCTTCGTGTTTGCCGACGAGGTTTCGTTCGGGGCAATGCAGAAGGCCGTTGCAGCAGCCGGATTGGTCGAGTTGCGCGAATTCCGTCCAGTGGAGATTTTCCGGGGCGGCTCGATTCCTGCCGGAAAATATTCTGTGTTGTTGCGCGTTTGTTTTCAGTCGGCGGAGAGGACTCTGCGCGAGGACGAGGTAGCGCAGTGGTCGGCGAAGGTTGTGGGGGCGCTCACGGAGTTGGGAGGAGCGCAGAGAGTGTAAGGAATCCAGAACTAAGAAAAGTTCCCGCGCTAGCCGCAAGGAGGCTAGAACGCCGCACGCGATTCACTCACGACCAAAATCCCTAGTTCTCGCAAAGGACGCGAGAAATGGTGCACCCGCAGGTTGACCTTCCAGTCGCAGAATCGATGGGTTCAATTCCTTGGCTCAGAAGAAAGCCACAGAGGACACGAAGCGGAATCTTTTCTGAGCACCGTCTCATCTGGTCGCGACGGCGAATCAACCGTTTAGCTTTTTCGGTTTGTTGCCGATAGTAAATAATGTGGGAAATGTCTCCTCAGGCCAAGGTGTCGCTCGCGCTCGCATACCGGACGTGAAGCCGTTGCGGTATGTAGCGCGGCAGCCCATCGTCGATCGTGAACAGAAAGTCTTCGGCTACGAATTGCTGTTTCGCGACGGGCTCGAGAACGCGTTCAGCGGAGACATTGATGAAGCCTCCCGAGCGACAATGGATCGCTCTCTGCTGATGGGCCTCGACGTCCTGTGCGACGGGCGACGCGCGTTCGTGAACTGCACGCGCGACACGCTGATTAAAGGACTCGTCATGCTTCTGCCGTCAACTACGACGGTGGTGGAAGTTCTGGAAAATGTCCCGCCCGATCCTGACGTGGTGGCGGCCTGCCGGGCTTTGAAGGAAGCTGGCTACATGATCGCTCTCGACGATTACGTCGCGAACGATCCACGAGAGTCTCTGGCAGACATCGCCGACATCATCAAAGTTGAAATGCAGCTCACCACTCACGAGCAGCAGTGCGCCTTGATTAAGCGGTTCGGCCCGTGGCGCAGCCGCATGCTGGCGGAAAAGATTGAGACGCAGGCGGACTACATGCGGGCTCGAGAGCAGGGTTTTGTCTACTTCCAGGGATATTTTTTCCGCCGGCCGGAAATGATGAACACCCGCGACCTCCCGGCAAACCGGCTGCATTATCTACAAATGTTGCAGGAAGTATCGCGCCCGGAAATAGATGTGGCCGAAGTAGAGCGACTGGTGAAGGCCGAAGCGTCGGTCTGCTACCGCCTGCTTCGTTATTTGAACTCCGCGATCTTCGGACTCAAGACCGAAGTGCATTCGGTGCGGCACGCACTGTCGATGCTGGGCGAGCGGGAAGTCCGGCGCTGGGTGCGACTGGTCGCCGCCGTAGGTGCCGGACACGAGAAGACCAGTGACCTCTTGCTGTCGGCTCTGGTGCGCGGGCGTTTTGGCGAATTGTTGGCTCCGCGCGTACCGCACGGCGAATCAGATTTGTTTCTCCTTGGCCTGTTGTCGTTGATCGATGCCATGCTGGAAATGCCGATGGCTGAGGTCCTGGAGAGAGTTCCTCTCGATCGGGAAACGAAGACGGTCTTATTGGGGCAGCCGAGTCCGCTGCGGCCCGTGTTCCTATTGATGCTGGCGCACGAGAGCGGTGAGTGGGAGGAGGTGTCGCGGCTGAGCGAATCTCTGCATCTGGATTCCGATGAGGTCGCCGGCTACTACTGGCAGGCCCAGCACTGGGCACGGGATGTCTCCGCTGGCGCCTAGCGGAGTCCCTGAGAGCCATGTCCTCCTGTGCAAAAGATGGCTTGCGGGGCCCTTGCGCCGTTGATCAAGGACGAGTACCATGAACATGTTCTCATTTATTAGGCCTCGTTCCCGCGCAGGCCTTCCGCGCCAGCCGTTCCGAGGCGGCGCCTACGGATCCGAAAACGGAAAACCGATACTGAAAAGTAGAATTACCGTTCGAGAGTAAAGAATCGTTTCGAGAGTTGGGGTTCGTTCCAGAGTGTGCCCAGCCGCAACCCGTAACTATGTATTTCGTGTGGCATGTGACCGGCGGAGTTCCGCCCGGACTGCCCGCGCTATTCGTCTGCGCAAATTCTGAGATTCGCAATATTTTGCAACACCAAGTACGACACAGTTTGAGAGGACTATGAACGCAGGACCAGGAAGACCCTCCGGTGGCGGAGGAGGACGAAGACGACGGCGCGGACGCCGTCCCCACAACCAGCGCGGACAACGACCCGGACCTGGCCTGAGCCGGGAAAACAAAGACGGAATCTACACCGCACCCATGGACCACAGCTATCGCGCCGCATTGGCCGGGGGCAACAACGGCCACAAAGGCGGCGGACGGCAGCGGCCAGGGTTTGCCGCGCAGTATCCGCAACCTGAGCCCGAACCTCTGCCCATGAACGGCGACGCGAACTCACGCATCTTTGCGTTCATCGAAGACCTGTTCTTCATGGCGAAGATTCAGGAGACAGCGCGGAAGCTCAACGTGAAAGTTGAGTTCGTGAAAACGGACAAAGATTTGATGGAGAAGATGCAGCTGAACGGCGAGGAGAAACCGTCGCTGATCATTTTCGATTTGAACAACAATAGCGTGAAGCCCCTGACGCTGATCCCAAAACTCAAGAGCAAGCTGAAGAAGGGGACGTCGATTATCGGATTCCTTTCGCACGTGCAGGGCGACTTGAAGCAGAAAGCCCACGAAGTCGGCTGCGACATGGTGTTGCCGCGTTCCGCATTTTCTCAGAACCTGCCGCAATTGCTAAGAAGGCATGGAGCGCCGGAAGAGGCGGAGAACTCTGCGGTTCAGTAGGAATTCGAATCAGGTGCCGGACCAGCCCATGACCTTGGGCTAACGACTGCTGCCATCGGGCTCTAGCCTCAGACTTCGGACCTAAACCCTTCGAAGTCCCCGCAGGACTCGCCCATTGACCCAAGACTTTTCCGCAGATGCGCTAGCCCTATCCCGGAGGCCAGCTGAGCGACCGCCCACCGAGCAGGTGGACGTGCAGATGGAATACCGACTGCCCGGCGCCAGGCCCAACATTCAGCACCGTGCGATATCCCTGCTCGATGTTTCGCTGGCGCGCGATCTCGGCCGCCGCAAGGTGGCAGCGTCCGATTAGTTCGGCATCGGAGGCCTCGGCCTCCTTCAATCCCGCAAAATGCTTCTTGGGAATGATGAGCACGTGCGTGGGTGCTTGCGGACTGATGTCTTCAAAAGCAAAGACGTGGTCGTCTTCGTAAATTTTCTTTGCGGGAATCTCACCGCGGATGATGCGACAGAAGAGGCAAGTGGAAGTTGGATCGGTCATACCTTGCTAAGTTTCCATCGGATGGTGCGTGCGGTCAAGGGCGCGAAATGTCGGCAGGAATACTTTAGGGGATCGTTTGTCCACTTTCACCGGCACGCGGGCGGGTAGCCGCGCGGCCTTCGCCTACATCGAAACGAACGAACCTAATCGAGGCGGACCAGGAAGACCGCGCCTTCCGGAGTTTTCGTTTCGGCGGCGAGTTGCTGGGCTCGCCTGTGATCGTCTTCGAGAACGCGCACGCGGATCCACCAATCCCCTGCCGGACTGGCGAAACGGAGAACCTTGGCAGTGTGGTAACGGCGCGTGAGATGCTCGGCCAGCTTGCTGGCGGCATGCTCGTCAGGAAATCCGCCAATCTGCACCGCCCATTTCCCACCCGAAGTCAGAGGCGCGGTGGCTTCTAATAACTCAACTTTCACCTGGGCCACGCCCGGCTGCCATACGTCGACCTTGCGCGCTGCAGCCAGAGACAGATCGAGAACGCGCCCGGAAATGAAAGGGCCGCGGTCGGTGATGCGCACGAGCACCGAATGACCGGTCTTCATGTTGGTAACGCGCACAATCGAGCCGAGTGGATACGTGCGATGCGCGGCGGTCATGGCGTGCATGTTATAGACCTCGCCATTCGATCCGCGGCGGTTGTGGTAGGGAGGCCCGTACCAGCTGGCGAGCCCAATTTCCGTGGCGATCGGCTGGGTGCCCGCTGGAACAGTAGGTTCGGCGAGGTCCGTGCCCTCCTCTTCCTCAGCCGCCTTGTTCTCAGAGGTGGCCTCCGGAGGTGGCTCCGTAGGTCGCGGCGGAGCGGGCGTGGGTTGGATTGTAGTAGTAGTCGTCGCAGGCGGCGGAGGTGGCGGGACGCTAACGCGAGCCTGCTTGGGATGTCCGCAGGCGCTGAAGAACAGAATCGAGATCAGCACGATCAGGATCATGGTCACGCTGACGAAGCGGGCGCGGCATGTGTTGCGGAATGCTGGCGTCCAAGAAATCGCTACTTGGGCGGATGGGGATGCTGCTGCTCCATGTAGTCGGCGAACTCGGCCAGCTTGGTCGAGGCCACGCGCAAAGCCTTGGTCGAATGCGTGCGAACCGCCGGAACGACTTCGTCGTTCAGATACTTGATGAACTCCGGAATCTCTTTTTCCAGGCGCTCGGCTGCTTCGTTGATCGTCTGACCAACGCGCGCTGAAGCGTCCTCGACCTTGCGGTTGAAGTCGTTCATGGTGCTCCTCGCGATAATTGAGCGTGAATACTCTCACGCGGTGATGCGGATGCCAGGCTCGATTATTATTTCGCGCCTCGGAGTCACGGTCAATGGAGAAGCGCGAAATTCGGTGGTTCGGGGCGGGTGGCTAAATTGCATGCGCGCCTCAGACCCTGCGAAGCGCGAGGTGGACGTGGGTTAGAATGCGACTCGGGTCATGAAGACTGAACCGGCAAAATTGAAGGTTCAAGACGATGCGCGGGAATTTCGCGCACGCCTCCTCAGCTGGTACGACGCGCACGCGCGAGATTTGCCTTGGCGGCGAGACCGCGATCCGTACCGGGTGTGGCTGTCGGAAATCATGCTGCAACAGACGCGCGTGGCCGCGGTGATTGAACATTATCACGAGTTCCTGCGGCGATTTCCCACGGTGCGAAAGTTGGCATCGGCACGCGAGGCTTCTGTCCTGGCAGCGTGGAGCGGACTGGGCTACTACAGGCGGGCGCGCATGCTGCATGCGACGGCGAAGATTGTGACCAGAAAGTTGGGAGAATCGTTTCCTATCACTGCAGAAGGATTGCTGTCTTTACCGGGCATTGGGCGATATACCGCGGCCGCCATCGCCAGTATCGCGTTTGGCGAAGCGATCGCCGTGGTAGATGGAAATGTCGAGCGGGTGCTGCGGCGAATTTCGGCTCAACCGCTCTCCGGAGAAAAATTGTGGAATGCGGCAGAAGAACTGCTCGATCGCGAACGGTCTGGAGATTTCAATCAGGCCATGATGGAGTTGGGCGCAACCGTGTGCACGCCCCGCAGTCCGTCGTGCCTGACCTGTCCCGTGGTCGAATTGTGCGCGACGCGCGGGGAGTTGGCCGACAGGTCGAAGCCCGTGCCGCAAGAAAAACGAGAGGTTCATTACGCTCTGCATTTTCGAGATACCGACGGCAGCAATGGAAAAGTGCTTCTGGTGCAGCGGGCCCGGGACGCATCGTTGATGGCGGGAATGTGGGAATTGCCGGAGATTGAGATGGATACGGGCGAAAAGCAGGTTCCTCGCTTCGCTCGGAATGACAAGAGTAAAAAATCAACACGGGTTCCTCGGCTCGCTCGAAATGACAGAAGTAAGAAGAATGGCAAGACTAAAAAGTCCCATCACCAAAATAATGGCAGGGCGACACCTATGTTCATGGTGCGACATTCAATCACGGTAACGGACTACACCGTGCGGGTATGGCAAGGCAAGATACCGAGAGCGATCATCGGGCAATGGATTCTTGTAGAGCGATTAAACCGGTTACCCCTCACCGGCTTGGCGCGGAAGATATTGCGCAAAGCCGAAATTCTTCAGGATTGATCTCCGCGATGATTGCATGAGCCTCCGTCGCGAATAAGGTCATCTAACACATAGAATTCGTAACACAGGAGGCGGAGGACAAAGATGCCAGCACTGGCGGCGGGTAAGAAAGCACCGGATTTTGAATTGAAAACTTTGGACGGCAACAGATTCTCGCTTGCCGGCGAACTGGCTCGCGGCCCGGTCGTGCTGGCCTTTTTCAAGGTGTCGTGTCCCACCTGCCAATACGCCTTCCCTTTTCTCGACCGGCTTTACAAGGCATACGGGCGCAGCGGTGTCACGCTGGTGGGAGTTTCGCAGAATGGATCGAAAGATACGGCGGCCTTTATTAAGGAATTCAGCGTCACATTTCCGGTGCTGCTGGATGATACGAATTCCTATCCAGTGTCCAACGCCTATGGGCTGACCAATGTCCCTACCATTTTCTTGATTGCCCAGGATAGTGAGATCGAAATCTCCAGCGTGGGCTGGGTAAAGGCCGACTTCGAGCAGATCAACCGCAAAATGGCCGAGTCCGGAAAGGTTCCGCCCGCCACGGTGTTCAAGCCCGGCGAAGATGTGCGGGATTTCCGCGCTGGTTGAGGGTCGAAGAACTAAGCCGCCGGTCCGGCGCGCTGACCCCAGAAAAACAAGCCAACCACAAAGGACACGGAGAACACAGAGGAAACTACGCGGCCGGACACGTCCGAATGGGTTCTGGTTCCGGCGGTGGGTGCACTCTCGTGCACTGAATCAACGCAGTTCTCCTGCAACCAGCAACGCGCCCTCCGTTACAATCGTCCCAGACTTTCAAGATAAAATCGCCTTCCCGCCAGGCGCGTTGTTGGGGGAGAGACGCAATCTATGCAAGGAATGCCAAAGATTCTTTCGGCGTGTCTGATGGTGTGCCTAAGCTTGCCCACGTGGGCGGAAGGAGGAGCGGGCGGATCGAAATCAGGAAGTGCGCCGTCGGTGAAGTTGCCGGGAACCGCGATTAAGGCCTTCGAGACGATCACCCCCGATCACATTCGCTGGCACGTTCGGTATCTCTCGCACGATCTACTCGAAGGGCGCGGCACCGGGCAGCGCGGTGGCGACATTGCCGCAGAGTACATGGCCACGCAGTTTGCTGAATATGGACTGAAGCCCGCCGGAGATCATGGCACTTACATGCAGCAAGTTCCTCTGGTCGGCATCACGACCTTGCCCGACACCCAATTCTCTTTGGTGCCGAAACAGGGCGAAGCGATGAACCTGAAGCCTCTGGATGAATATGTGGCTTACGACCAGACTCAGCAGCCCCAGTCAGACGTGGACGCCAACATCGTCTACGTCGGCTACGGAATCGAAGCGCCGGAATACAACTGGGACGACTACAAAGGCCTGGACGTGCATGGCAAAGTTCTGCTGATGCTAGTGAATGAACCGCCGTCTGACGATCTGAAATTCTTCAAGGGCAAGGCCCTCACCTACTACGGCCGCTGGACTTACAAATATGAGGAAGCTGCGCGCAAAGGCGCAGTGGGAGTGATTCTTGTCCACCAAACGGAGATGGCGAGTTATCCGTGGGAGGTGGTGCGGAACTCGAACTCGGGAGAGCGGTCCGCATTGAAGCTGGATGGCCCGGCGCTGAAAGTGGCGTCGTGGATTCATCTCGACGTCGCTCGGCGACTGGCGACGGCCTCAGGCATGGATCTCGACAAGATGATGAAGGATGCGCAGTCACGCGACTTTCACCCGGTGAATCTCGGCGCACGACTGAAGGCGCACATGGTAAGCAAGATCCGGAATTTTGAGTCGAACAACGTCATCGCGATCTTGCCGGGTTCAGATCGGACACTGTCTGATCAGGCGGTCATCTACACCGCGCACTACGATCATTTCGGCATTCGCCCCGACATGCCCGGCGACAATATCTTCAACGGCGCTGTCGACAATGCGACGGGATGCGGAATTCTGCTGGAGTTGGCCCGCGCATTTGGCACCGCGGCGCAACGGCCGCGGCGCTCGATCATCTTCGCTTCGGTTACCGCCGAAGAGCAAGGACTGCTTGGATCAGAGTATCTGGGAAAGCATCCTCCGATTCCTGCAGGAAAAATTACGCTGGACTTGAACTATGACGACGTAAAACCGCTGGGAGCTCCGGAGGAAGTGCAGGTCTCGGGAGCGGAGCGGACGACGTTTTATCCCGCGGTGGAAGCGACCGCGAAGGAATTCCGCCTGGCAATTCGTCCGGATGCGCGTCCCGAGGCAGGCCATTTCTATCGCTCCGACCATTTCAGCCTGGCGCGCGTGGGCATTCCATCTTTCTCGATCAGCGAAGGGATGAAGTTCAAGGGACACAGCGAAGCCTGGGGACTCGACCAAGAGCGCGAGTACGTTGAGAAGCACTATCATCAGCCTAGCGACGAATACCATCCGGATATGGATTTCGTCGGCGATTCGGCGATGGCGCGATTTGGATTCGCGCTGGGATGGGAGGCCGCAAGTTTGCCGAAATTGATTGGATGGCAAAAGGGCGACGAGTTCGAGGCAGCGCGGGCGAAGAGCCAGTAGCCGATTGCGCGGTAAAAATCCCTATCCTGCTTAAGCGTGAAAATCCCATTTTTCGCAAAATACGGCGAGAAATGAGGCGCCCTCGGCAGTTCTTCCTTAAAACTGAGAACCTCAACCCAACATTGTCTAGCCCAGTCAGAATCAGTGGTTTGCCAGCAGTAACCGAGGTAACTTTAGCTCACCCGCTCTGCATGCTAACCTCGACTGTCCGTTTGTAATCAGCAACTTCCGAAGAAACTTCTTAATCTGGAATGCCGAGACTTCCTATTTTTCGTCTAGGCGGGGCGCCGGACAAACCGGCACTGCCGAACTTGGCCGCATCTACACCCTTCGTCTCTCTCGAAGGACTCAGTGTGGGCGTGGACAATCTACGCCACGACGTGGTCTTAAGCGCGAAGTTTGTGGAAGCGGCACGGGCGCAGATCGCGCGGCTGATCGCACGGGCCGGCGAACTGGAAGGACTACTCTCGGCCGAAGCTCCGGCGTCGACGCAAGGGCCCTCTTGGATGAGGAACCAGGCTGGGAAGGCCGTGAAGCCCAAGCACGATCCGTCTGAGTGGAAGTCGCTGCTTACCGAACTGCAGGTCGCGTCCTTGACGCGAGCCAAGAAGGAATTCAAGCTTTCGGTCGACTTGCTGGCGCGGCTCGCCGTGACGAAGTTCCTGCGCACCGAAATGAACCAGCAGTTCCTGCAGGTGCTGGAGCGCTGCCGCGTGCTACTCAAGAGCTACGACAACATGCGCCAGCAAAAAGCGCATGAATATCGCGAGCGGCTTGCGACCTTCCAGGTGCGCAAGAAAATTATTCTGCGCAAGACCGGCCAGGAAATCTTTGAGACACTGCGCGAAGTCGAGAAAAGTGTGCTTGCGCGCACGCGCCGTTCGCTGTTCGGCGAAGAAACGAGTGGAGGAAGTTACTTCACCTACCCGCTGTTCCTGAACCGTCTGCTGTTCTCCGAAGACGGTCGCGATGACTTTCTTTGCGCCGAGCACTATGTCATGCTCGGCAACTGGGACCGCGATTCCGACCGATATGGTCGCATGCGGGAACTCGTTTCCGGCTATCTGCGCTCGTTGTATGGCGAGGAAGTAAGTGCGGAGACGCTGGACGCGTGGATGAATGTCCCCGAGAACGCACGCGCGCTGGTCGGAACAGGAACGCCAGAAGAATCCGACGAGGGGCAAGAGCAGCAGGAGCGGCTGGCGGCGTGGGTGCGCCTCCTCGAAGACGAACGCGTGATGGAAAATGTCATCGCCTCCTACCACGTCGTGCCGCTGCTCAACGAATACGCCCCGCGTATCAATCCGCAGCAGTTGAAGAATGCTCTGATCGACCGCACCGAATGCGATCGGGTCGAGCGCATGATCCAAGAGCATGGCAAACTCACGCCCAACAGTTTGTATGCCGCGGTGGCAAAGGTTGCGAGTTGCCGTGGCGCGGAGCGAGCCAAAGTGGCTGCGCGTTTCCTGGGAGATTTCTTTAGCTATCATCGCGACTTGCGACGCCTCGAAATTCTGAATGCCGCTCTGGACTCCGTGAATCTTGTGGCCAATGAGCGGCTGCAGGAAATGTCGCGAGTGAACGGGACGCTCTACGAGTTTTTACTTCCTGAGGAACAAAGCGAACCGGATTCGGAGCGCGTGCTGCGCCACGTTGTGCTCAAGGCCGATGTGCGGGATTCAACCAAGCTTACCCGCACGATGATGGAAAAGGGGCTGAATCCCGCATCGTATTTCAGCTTGAATTTCTACGACCCGGTCAACAAGTTGCTGGAGAAGTACGGCGCGCAGAAAGTCTTTCTCGAAGGCGACGCGATCATTCTGGCGATTCTGGAGCGCGAAGGCGAGCCCGGACTGGCGGTGAGCCGCATGTGCGTGCTGGCCCGCGAAGTAATCGAAATCGTGCGCGGGTATAACGAATTAATGCAGCGCTCCGGTATGCCTCAACTCGAACTGGGCGTGGGTATCACATTGCAGGAGTCAGCGCCGCTCTACTTGATGGACGGCGAGCATCAGATCATGATTTCCGAGGCGTTGAACGAGAGCGACCGCATGTCATCGTGCAACAAACGCGCGCGCAAGATCATGGAGCCGCAGGCAGGACCGTTCCACGTGTACGCATTTCAGGCGGCGGAAATCGATGCGGATGGGAATCCGGAAGACGTCATCCTCAGCTTCAATCTCGGCGGAATCCGCCTGAACGAAGGCGCGTTCCGCAAGCTGCAGCAGGAGATCACGCTTGAGCCGATGAAAGTGCGGCTGCCCCCGCAATTATCCTCGTCCGACAAGGGCGAGTATCACCTCTTCAGCGCGATGGTGCCGGTCGACCGTGACATCTTCCGAAAGATCGTCGTACGCGAAAGCCGCATCCCCCGCATCGATCCCGCCGACTTTTCCGTCACCGGATGGACCGAACGCTCGTACTACGAAGTCTGCACCGACCCCGCCATTTACTCAGCCCTCGAAAAGCGCAAGGGTGCCAAAGTCTAACCATAGAGACATTGCTTGCAATGTCTTCCCCGCCGATGCGATTTAGAAGTTCGTTCCTGCCTGCGATGGACGGAAGGGGATCTGGAACGTAGCCTCAACGTCGACCGGCGTTCCGTTTTTCGTTGCCGGCTGGAATTGCCACCGCGCCAGAGCTTCGCTCGCGTAGCGGTCGAGCCGCTCGTCGACCCCACGCAACACGCGCACGTCGCCCACTGTGCCGTCGGCGTGGATCACCGCATAAAGGATCACGGTCCCCCTGACGTTCTCGCGCATCAACTGGATCGGGTAGGCGGGATCGACCTTGCGCGTCGCCATCGGCTGCGAGAGGTCGGCCCCGGACGGGTCTGCATCGTGGTTCGAGTAGCGATTGCCCGAATCATGATTGAGTTCGGCGAAGCGGATCACCCAACTACCCGCGGCGGAATTCAGATTCGGCATGTTCAGCGTCAGCGAATAAAACTTTCGGTCCCCGAATACAGCGCGCTCTGGCTCTGAGAGTCTGGCCGCGCTATCCGATTGCATGGCACGCTTCGGATCGCTGGTGATGCGCGGCGGTCTGAGATTCGCTATCAGATTCGGATTGACGGTGTTTGACGCTCCGCTCGCATTGCCCGCAACCGGCGACGTTTTCGCGGGCGCCGCATTCCCAACATATAACCCAGTGGGTAAGTTGCTCGATCCCTTGCGATTTGCTCCAGCTCCATTTTCTTTGGCGTTCGCGCCGCCTGCGCTCGAACCCGGCGCACCCGATGCTCCAGCATGGCCTTCGGGAGTCGCAGCGAAGCTACCGCGCCGGTTACCCGCAGGCGGATTCGGCGGCGCAGCGACTACAGGACGAAGGTTTAACGCGATGACGCGGCCACGTGATCCCGCCGAGCCTGAGGCGGAGAGCGATGGCGGCGGTGCGACCACCTGTGGAGCCATGCCCGCACGCACCGAACCAGACGATCTGCCCGAAGACACGGCGCGCTGTTCGCTGACCGCCAACTGCGGCGCGGGGGCAATCACCGCGCTACGGCCGATATTCAGCTCACCAATCGGACGAGCCGATGTGTCCGCCACTCTCGGCGGAGGCGCGATGACTGCGGGCTGCAGTGCCTGATACGTCAGAACTGGAGACTGGCGAACCTCCGGCGGAGGCGCCACCACCGAAGTCTGCAGCGTTGGCTGGTTGCGCCGATCGGCAAGCCGGACCGCATCGGGCGGCGGTGCCACAACAGCCGTCATCTGCGGCGCAATCCGAGTGATTTCTGCAGCAGGAGTCAGCGGCACGGCGGGAATGTCGAGTCGCGGCCGCTCCTCTTTATCTTTATCGGACCACGCGACGATGTTGGGTAAAGCGAGGTCGCGCTTCAGCTTCACGTTGGGCGGAGTAACGATGGTCTGCGAACGGTTGTCGGCCTCGGGTGGAACAGAAATGATGGGTTGCCGGGCGATCTCCGGATCAGCCTTCACGGTCCGCTCGGCTGGCGCGCTGCGTGTATCGAGCGGAGGCAAGATATTCCGCCGGTTGATAGACGATCACCTCATCGTGCTCGAAGGCGGGTTTGAGCACGGCCACAGGTTGCATGGCAAAGAAGCGCGTTAGTCCGATGAGTAACGCCCCAGCTACCACATGACACGCGCCCGACTCGAAGAAACGGCGCCACGGCAATCCACGTTTTACAAACACATCGGGCCAGAACGCGGCCGGTGCCGACTGCAGTTCGAGGCTCGGAAGTTGCGGCGGCGAAAACAGGTCGCGCAGGTTCTCGAGGAAAACCTCGCGCCGTGACGGCAGTTCGACCAGCAGCCGCGGAACAGGCGCGGGCTGAGCCATCTCGCTGATCAGTTGGGCCGCAGTCATCCCCCTATAGTAGATGCGCCAATGGCGGTTGCGATAGCCAGAAGGACACCAGAATTGCGGCTCCGCGTCTGGAATGATGGAGCCAAAAATCTTCCCGCCGCGCGCCTGTACGGACTCCGTCTCCCGATGTACAATTTCGGCCAACTACTCGTCCGGTCTCCGCCTACCCCTGCAAGAAGACCCAGTTTAGTGACTGATAGCCCCTGCCCCGGAAACGCTCATGAAGAAGTACCTCTTCATTTTCGTGATGCTATTGGCATCCGCGGCATTCGCGCAGATCACGTCTGGAACGATCATCATTCTCAATTTCACGAAGGACCGGCTCGTCATCGCCGCCGATAGTCGAGGAGTGAACACCGACACTTGGGTCCCGCACGACAACGAGTGCAAGATCGCCGAGGTCGACCACCGTTTGATATTCACGAGCGTGGGCAATGCACGCCGCAAAAGGAGTTCGGGCCCTGATCCGGTGAATGGATGGGACAATGCGGAGACGACCCGAGCTGCGTTTCGATCCGTCCGTCAACTGCCGACCGAAGAGGCGCAGACGCGCACCATTGCAAAGACATGGGCCGACGCCATCGCAGCCAATTGGCAATCGCTCTATCGGTCGGAGCCTGAGAAGGTCACGCGAGTTCTTTCGAAAAACGGCGGGTTGACGGTAGGCGCGTTTGCGGAAGCGAATATGGGGACGATTTATTTCAGAGCAGCGCAGATCAGGTTCGATCAGAGTCGTGCCTCGGTGGGAGATCCAATCGAGCCGGAGTTCATCGAACGATTGAGCGACTGCTGGGATTGCGGCGACGGAAACCGGATTTGCGCAATGGGCAAGCACTTTGACGTAGCCGCAAAATTCTGCGCCCAGACGAAGGCCAACGACAGAATTAAGGTTCGCACGCAACTCAAGGGCGCCAATCGATCTGTGAAGCTGGCCGTCAAGATTGCGGAATTAACCATCGATGCCTACGCGAAAACGCCCGGGGACGTCGGCGGAATGGTCGACGCCGTCACGCTGAAAAACAATGGCAGCATCAGCTGGAACGCCATCAAACAGAGCTGCCACGACGGCCAGCAGTAAGCCATCAGTAAGAATGCCTCTTTCTTCTCGCCGAAATCACCCGCCGACAGCCGCATCTCCCCGCGAACCATTTATAATCTAGCGTTTGGCGCACAGCTGCAATTCTCACCGTAAGGACACACTTTGCTCGATTTTCTAGGGGATTTACGACGGACCCACATGTGCGGCGCACTGCGCTCGTCTGACGCCGGCAAGAAAGCTGTGCTCATGGGATGGGTGAATAAGCGCCGTGACCATGGCAGCCTGCTCTTTATCGATTTGCGCGACCGCACGGGCGTGACGCAAGTCGTCGTTAACGCCGATCGCGATGCCGCGATCCACGAGAAAGCCGGGACGCTGCGTAACGAGTACGTCATCGCAGTGACCGGCACCGTAAAACTACGCGACGCTAACACGATCAATCCGAACATGCCAACCGGCGAAGTGGAATTGGTGGCCGAGGAATTGCGAATTCTGAATGAATCAAAACTGCCGCCATTCCTGCCGTCGGATACTGCGCTCACCAATGAAGAGACGCGATTGAAGTATCGTTACATCGATTTGCGCCGCGACGTGATGCAGTTCAACATCGAGACGCGGCACCACGTGGCGAAGGCGATCCGCGATTATCTTTCATCGCAAGGATTCTTTGAGATCGAAACGCCGTTCATGACGCGGTCAACGCCGGAAGGCGCTCGCGACTATCTGGTGCCCAGCCGCGTGCAGCCTGGGACGTTCTACGCTCTCCCTCAGTCACCGCAGATGTTCAAGCAGATTCTGATGATTTCGGGATTCGACAAGTACTATCAGATCGTTCGCTGCTTCCGTGACGAGGATCTTCGCGCCGATCGCCAGCCGGAGTTTACGCAAATCGATCTTGAGATGTCCTATCCCCAGGCGGAACGCGTTTGGGAGGTGGTCGAGGGATTCCTGACAGCGGCATTCCGCGCGGCCGGCAACGAAATCAAGACGCCGTTTCCGCGCATGGATTACGACGAAGCAATCCGGCTGTACGGCATCGACAAACCGGATCTGCGGCTGCCACCGTTCACCGATGTTCGCGAATGCTTTACTGCGGAAAACCTGCAGGAACTCGCCATCAATGCGAACCTGCCCCTGATCGCAATTCGCACGCCGCGCGTCGGTGAACTGTCGCGCAAGGAACGCGACGACATCAAACCGATGTTCCACTCCAAAGGTGGCGCGAAAATTTTCGAAGACTTCAAGCGGATCGGAAATAAATTCCCGGATGCGGCGGCAGCCATCGAGAAGAAGACCGCAATGGAAGAGGGCGACCTGATTGTGCTCGTCGCAGGATCGGCGCAGGCCGGGCCGCAGACCGCCATGCCGGCGCACCGCAAGGTCACGCCAGCCGAGTTGGCCATTTACGCGTCGGCGGGACTCCTGCGACTGGCGCTGGCGCAGAAGTACGCCGATCGGCACGGCATTTTCAAGAAGACGGGCGATCCGGCGAAGGATTATCGCTTCTTGTGGGTTACAAATTTTCCGATGTTCGAGTGGGATGAGAGCGAGAAGCAATGGATGGCAGCGCATCATCCGTTCACATCGCCGCACGAACAAGACATGGGCCTGCTCGAAGCCGGTGTTGAGTCGGTGAACGATCCGCAATCGCCGCTGAGCGCGGTGCGCGCCCTAGCGTACGACGTCGTGCTCAACGGCACGGAGTTGGGCTCGGGATCGATTCGTATCCATCGCCAGGACATTCAGAGCAAGATCTTCCGCGCGCTCGGCATGAGCCCGGAAGAGGCGAAGGCACGTTTCGGATTCTTTCTGGAAGCGCTGGAGTATGGGACGCCTCCGCATGGCGGCATCGCGCTCGGTCTCGACCGCATAGTGATGATCCTGGCAGGAGCCGAGAGTCTGCGCGAAGTGATTCCCTTCCCGAAGACGGCGCGCGCCGTGGACTTGATGGTCGATGCGCCGACTCCGGTGGACGAAAAGCAGTTGAAGGATTTGGGAATTGTAGTAAAGAAGCAAGGGTAGAGTCTGTGGGCAGCACGGCGTATTCCGCGCTCTGACAATCATGAAAACCTTTACTCGGATATTCCTCGTTGTCCCGTTCGTCTGCCTGACAGCAATCCCACCGACAACCGCCGCGGCGCAACAAGCCGCGGCCGCTGATGCGTCCACGCTTATCGAGCAGGGCAAGTTCACGCTGCACAAGTTCGAACAACCGATCGGCGAGGAAACATACGAAATCCGGCGCGATAGCGATTCCGTCAAGGTAAAAATGGATTTCAAGTTCACCGACCGGGCCACGCCGGTTCCCCTCGCAGCGACTTTTCGCGGCGCGCTGGATCTGACGCCCCAGGCTTTCGAAATCAAGGGCAAGACCGCGCGACCCGTGTCGCTTGATGAGGCCGTCACCATCGACAACGGCGCAGTCCACTTCCGCACCCGCGACAAGAACAGCGAACTCCCGTCACCCACAGGACCGTTCTTCGCCATCGCCGGATATGCCCCGACCACCATGCAGATGCTCATGGTGCGCTACTGGGCCACACACGGATCGCCCGCGGAGCTTCCGACTCTGCCGAGCGGCACGGTGAGAATCGAGCCCCGTGGTCAGGACACAATTCGCATTACTGGGAACGATGGCGCGAGAGACGAGAAACTCGATCGCTACACGATCGAAGGCCTGATCTGGGGTCGCGAAACTCTGTGGTTCGATGCGAATCGCAATCTGGTCGCGGCGATAACGACCGACGCCGAGTTCGACCATTTCGAAGCCATCCGTGACGGTTACGAGAGCGCCCTCGGAGATTTCGTGGGACGCGCCGGAGTCGACGGCATGAGCGCGTTGTCCGAAATCTCCAAGACGATCGCAGGCAGTCGCGCCTCGACTCTCGCTATCGTGGGCGGCACTCTCATCGATGGAACCGGTGCTGCGCCCATCCCAGATGCTGCGGTGGTGATTCGTAACGGGCGCATCGTCGCCGCGGGATCGCGTTCCACACTAAAGATCCCGAAGAATGCGAAAGTAGTCGACGCTCGCGGCAAGACGATTCTGCCCGGACTCTGGGACATGCACGCCCACTTCGAGCAAGTCGAGTGGGGACCGATCTATCTGGCGGCGGGTGTGACCACGGTGCGCGACTGCGGAAATGAATTCGAATTCATCACCGCCGTTCGCGACGCGATTGCGCGAGGGCAGGGACTCGGTCCGAGATTGCTGCTAGCGGGCGTAGTGGATGGTACAGGCAAGTACACCATCGGCGTCGAGCGCATCGACACGCCGGAACAGGCCCGCATGTGGACCGACCGCTATCACGCGGCTGGCTTCCAGCAAATGAAAATTTACAGTTCCGTAAAGCTGGAAGAAGTAAAAGTCGTCGCCGACGAGGCGCACCGTCTCGGCATGACCGTCACCGGCCACGTCCCTGAGGGATTGAACGCCTACCAGACGATTGAAGCGGGACAAGACCAGATCAACCACATCGGCTACGTCGCCGACATCATGCACGCGCCGTTTCCAGCCGACATGAGCCGCCTCGATCGGATGAAAGCGGAAGCCAATCTCGATCTCGATTCTCCGGAGGCGAAAAAGGCGCTTGCTTTTTTGAAGGAACACCACACGGTGGTCGATCCGACGATTGCGCTCTCGGAATTCTTTACCGCGACCACCGCGAAACCGCCTGCCAGCTTTGAGCCCGGCATCAACAAGATCGCTCCCGAACTTGCCGAACAACTCACGGACGTGGAGCCGCCGTCGGAACGTTCAGAAATCGGCGAAAAGGTTTTCGAGAAAGAAGTGGCCATCGTGGGAGCGCTGCATCGCGCGGGGATTCCGGTGGTCGCCGGCACCGATCAGACAGTTCCTGGCTACAGCCTGCATCGCGAAATGGAATTGTACGTCCAAGCCGGGTTCACGCCGATGGAAGCGATTCAGGCCGCGACGATCGTCCCGGCGCGCGCTATGGGGATCGAGAAAGAATCCGGCACGGTGGAGAAAGGGAAACGCGGTGATCTGATCCTGGTGAACGGCAATCCGCTGGATGATATTCGCAACGCCCGCAACGTCGAAGACGTGGTCACCAATGGAATGATGTATCACACCGCGGAGTTATGGCAGAGCGTGGGATTCAAGCCGTAGCCGCGTGATGAGGCCAATGCGGCTGTGCTAGTCTGCCTCGTATGGCAGACCGCAATTCTTCCAAGCGCAAGAAGATCAAGACAACTCCTTCCAGAGATTCTTCCGCCAAACGGCCACGCGAGTCCGCGCTTCTCGCACGGGATGTAGGCGACAGGGCCGCCGAGTCCCCTGCTTTTCCGACGGGCAAGCATTTCCTCAGCGACAAGGTCGAGCACTTCACCGAGTCGGTCATCCGCGAGATGACACGACAAGCGATGCTGTACGGCGCGGTAAATCTGGCGCAGGGATTTCCGGATTTTTCCGCCCCGGCCGAGATCAAACAGGCTGCCCAGCAAGCGGTTGCGGACAACGTGAATCAGTACGCGATTACGTGGGGAGCGAAGAATCTACGCAACGCAATCGCGCGGCAAATAGGTGTGTGGCAAGGCATCACGGTCGATCCCGAGAAGGAAATTACGGTGTGCTGCGGATCAACCGAGGCCATGATCTCCACTCTGCTCGCGGTATGCAACGCGGGCGACGAGGTCGTCATCTTCGAGCCCTTCTACGAGAATTACGGACCGGACTCTGTTCTGAGCGGCGCGAAGCCGAAGTTCGTCAAACTGCATCCGCCGGTGGTCGACGGCGGTGAGTGGACATTCGACGAGAAGGAACTGCGACGCGCCTTCGACAAGCACACCAAGGCGATCATTCTCAATACGCCGAACAACCCGACCGGCAAGGTATTCACGCGCGCGGAACTGGAGCTGATTCGCGACCTGTGCGTCGAGTTCGACGTGCTCGCGATTACCGATGAGATTTACGAGCACATCCTGTACGAGGGCACCGAGCATATTTCGATGGCCACACTCGAAGGGATGCGGGATCGCACGGTCACCATCAACGGCATGTCGAAGACCTATAGCGTGACGGGATGGCGTGTCGGGTGGGCGGTTGCTCCAGAGAAGATCACAAATGCGATCCGCAAGGTGCACGACTTTCTGACCGTGGGCGCGCCTGCTCCGTTGCAGGAAGCGGGCGCCACGGCCTTGAGTTTACCCCCGGAGTATTACGCCAAACTGGCTGAAGGATACCGGCTTCGGCGTGATCATCTCATGCCCGCGCTGACTGCGGCCGGGTTCAAATGCTTTCGTCCACGGGGAGCGTACTACGTAATGACGGATATTTCCGCGTTCGGGTACAAGGACGATATTTCATTCGCGAAATATCTCGTGCAGGACATTGGTGTGGCTTGCGTCCCGGGATCGAGTTTCTACCGCGATGCACGGAATGGCGCGCGGCAAGTGCGGTTTGCCTTTTGCAAAAAACCGGAGACGCTCGACGCGGCAGCGGCCAAGCTGGCGAAGCTGGCGAAGGTGCTGCGATGAGTTCGTTCTCGCTCACGCCAGACACCCGTGATGCTGCACCCGAACAGCAGGCTCCTCGCCACGCGAAGATGACAAAACTGAAAAGCCTACTTTGTGATTACGCCGCAGGCCACGCGGTCTCCTGAATTCCCCGACGGATCGGTCTTGTAGTCGTCAGCCTTCGCGTGGATCACGATCGCCGTTCCACCATTGCTAAACAGCGAGTGCGGGCCGTCTTTCAGCGTCACGTCTTTATCTTCCAGCCGGACTTCGGCCTTGCCCTCACCATCGACCTTGAAATTCGTCATGTCGCCGGCGTGGTGGCCATCGGGATTATCAAACCCGTGCTTCTTGCCCTCGGGATTGAAATGTCCGCCCGCTGACCTGAAGTCGGGAGTCTCGCACTTTGGAACCTGATGGAAGTGGATAGCGTGCTCTCCAGAAGTGAGACTGTGCAGGTGAAGTTCGAGTCCAACTCCAGTTCCCTTGTCCCACAAGATGACGTAGCCCACGGGGTTATCCTGGGCGTCCTTCAGTTCGACCTTCGTCTTAGCCTCGCTCCGCGTCGTGAAGGCCAACAGCGTCACGAGCAATCCAAGGGTAAGATACGCAAGCTTTTGCATAGGTTCGAACCTCCTCACTGTTGCAGGAATTATAGCCAATCATTACGACGCCTTGGTCCAAACGGCAAAGGTTCATCCGAGTTCTCCACAAAAATGTGGAGTATACTGCGAGGAAGTTCCAGAAATCTTCGTGGGGAAGAGTGCACTTATGGCATCCAATGCAGTCGAACACGTGGCAGATAAGGTTCCGGCCGACGATTTTCAGGCGCTCGAAGAGAAGGTTTATCGCACCATAGAGATGTACAAGGCGGCGCGGCAGGCTCAGACTGCCGCCGAGCGCGATACGCAACGGTTGCGCCAGCAACTCGAGGAGCGCGAAGAAGAACTTGTGACCTTGCGGCGCGAGGCAGTACAGTTGAAGAAAGAGCGGCAGGAGATTCGGGGCCGCGTCGAGAAGATGCTCGAGCAGATCGAATCGATCGCGGAAGCAAGCTAAGCGCTGCACCGCGCGAACGGGGACTGGGAAACTACGTCTCGACGGAGAACCGCTCATGGCGACGGCTACCAAAGATCAGATGCTCAAGGACGCGCAGAACGCCAGTGTGCGTGTGGAAATTTTTGATCAGGCCTACAATCTGCGCGGCTCCGATCCCGAATACATTCTGAAGCTCGCGGAATACGTCGACTCCAAGATGCGCGCCGTAGCCGAAGCGACCAACACCATCGACACCGTGCGCCTGGCGGTTCTCGCCGCGCTCAACATCGCCGACGAGTATCATCTGCTCAAGAAAAAGGGGGACGGCGGGGCAACCGACTACCAAAAACGGGCGCATTTATTAGCAGATGCGCTGGATGAAGTGCTGCACGAAAACCGCAAAGTGGGATAGCCCTTATTCCGGCGCGTCGAGTACCTCGCGGACTTTCGCAACCAACGCTGACAGCGTAAATGGCTTCGGCAGGAACCACAGTCCTTCGTCCAGCACGCCGTAGTGCACAATGGCATTATTCGTGTATCCGGAAATGTAAAGCACTCGCGTCTTCGGGGAGTGCTTCAGAACCTGCTCCGCAAACTGCCGGCCATTCATACCCGGCATGACCACATCGGTGATCAACAATCGAATGTCGCGGTGATTCTCCTTCCCGATCACCAGCCCTTCATCCGGTCCGCTCGCGACCAGCATCTTGTATCCGCAGTGCGCCAGAACCGACGAACTGAGTTGACGCAGTTGCGGATCGTCCTCGACCAGCAAGATCGTCTCACTACCACGCATAGCATCACTCGGCCGCCGGTCCAGGCCTGCCGTTTCGGCGATCTGGTCGACGCGCGGAAAATAAATTTTGAATGTCGCTCCACGCTCCGGTTCGCTGTAAACCCAGATGTATCCCCCGCTCTGCTTCACGATGCCGTATACAGTCGAAAGGCCCAGCCCCGTGCCTTTTCCCACTTCTTTCGTCGTGAAGAAAGGCTCGAAGATGCGCGCCTGAACCTCCGGACTCATTCCCGTACCCGTATCGCTCACCGCCAGCATCACGTAGTTTCCCGACGCAATGGGCTGATGTTCGCTAGCGTAACTGTCATCCAACTGGGCGTTCGACGTCTCGAGGGTTAGCTTTCCTCCGTGTGGCATCGCATCGCGCGCATTGAGCGCCAGATTCATAATGACCTGCTCGATCTGTCCAGGGTCCGCTTTGACTGAGCCCAGGTCGGCCGCAGGAGCAGTCAGCACCTCGATATCCTCGCCAATCAGGCGTCGCAACAGCGAGTCCAGGTTCATCACTGTGTCATTCAGATTGATAATCCGCGGTGTCAGCACTTGTTTTCGGCTGAAGGCAAGCAGTTGTCGCGTGATCCCAGCCGCGCGCTCTGCCGCCGACTTGATTTGTCCGGTGCTGTCAGCCAGCCGGCTGCCCTGCGGTACTCCATCTGACAAAATCTGCGCGTAGCCGAGGATGACCGTCAGCAGATTGTTGAAATCGTGAGCCACGCCACCCGCGAGTCGTCCGACCGCTTCCATCTTCTGGGACTGCCGCAGTCGTTCTTCCAGAGCCACGCGTTCTGTCACGTCCTGCGCCAGAGACGCCACGCCCAGCACTCGACCTGAATCGTCCACCAGCGGCGTGTTGTACCACTCACAGGAAATCGTGCGCCCGTCTCGCGTAATGTTGTCGTTCGTGCTCCTCGTGCCGCCAGCTTGCGTCACCAGGTTCCGCCAAATCTCATCCACGTGCCGCCGGAACGGAACTGGAACGATGAAACTGGCATGTTTGCCGATCGCTTCTTCGCGTGTGTACCCGAAGATGCGCTCTGCCGACGGATTCCACGCGGTCACGCGAAATTCAAGATCCCACTCGACAACAGCCAGCGGAGTATGTTCGAAATGAATGCGAAGCTTTTGCTGCGACTGCCGGATTTCCTCCTCCGCGCGTTTGCGGTCCGTAATGTCGCGGCAGATTCCCAGCAGCCCGATCACCTGGCCGTTAGGGTCGCGATACGGCCCCTTCGTCGCCAGGTACAGCCGGGTTATTCCGCCTACCGTCCCGGCCTCCTCGTAAGTTTGCGTCTGCCCCGCTTTCAGCACTGCAAGGTCGCGGACCGTGATGGTGCGGCCCACGTCCGGATCAAACAACTCAGCATCCTGCTTGCCTAGCACGTCGTCCACACTTCGACCAAGGATTCGAGCCCCCGCCGAATTGATCATCAAATAGCGGCCCTCGAGATCCTTGACGAACACCGCGTCAGTCGTCCCCTCGGTGATGCCTTGCAAGAGCGACAGATTCTTCTCAAGTTCGTGGGAACTGACCATCAACTGGTTCTGGACCACAAACAATCGTCCGCTTGCGGCGGCGAAGGAAACCATGACCAGCGCGACCGACCACCAAAATTGTTCTTCCGCAATGCTCAGGACCATCGGAAAAACGATTGCCGGAATCACCAGCGGAGAAAATTGGGCAAGCAACTGTAAACGCCGGGAGCGTGGTTCAGAGCCAGCTTCCTCTTCGCGGTCATTCCAGGTTCCCGCAATCACGATCAATACGCAGTAGCTCAAGGTCCACGACAAGTCGGTCCATGCCCCCTGCTTGTAGTGCCCCGAGGCTTGATAGGCGAGAGTGGAATTGAGAACCACTGCATGAACCGTCAGGAACAAGCCCATCCGCAGAAAAAATGCTCTCTCGGTTCGACTGGAACTCAGCAGACCTCGTACCAGAAAACTCAAAGCAATGAGCCCAAAGAAGAAAATTCCCGCATGCAGCGCGCGGACCTCCATTGCCTGCCCCGCTGCCTGCCAGCGCGAAGGCACATAAATCTGCGACAACTCTACGGCGAGCGCGAGCGTGCAGACCTGCGCAAAATCGCAGACGCGCAACCATCGCAATCCGCTGCTTGAGTCCCGCGGACTCAGAAACAGCGTCATCATGGCGGGAATGATCCAGAAGAAAACGAGAAGGTCGCTTGGCCAAAGCGTGCCCAGCGGCGCATGCAGATAGTCGTAGTATTCGGTGTAGAGGCCCTGACCGATCGTAATCAGGAGTGCCGAGAGGGCGACAAGGCGCCACACGCGGCGCCCGAACGACCCGGCTTGCCGCGAGACCAGCCAGCAAATCACGGCCGCCGTTAGCGGCGCCGCAGTGTCGATCCAGTCGCCCCACCGCGATGCGGCTTCAGTGCCGTATCGCACTGCCAGCACTGCCCCATGCACCATCATGAGGGCTGCCGCCGCGGCCACGGCGGCGGTGCGAATTTTGGACATCGCTCTCAGACTTCTCCGGCGCAATCGCCAGTCAACGAGCAAAAACGTTCTTCGAGGCCCGGATCGTTGATCTTAGCGTCAGAGTATACACTTACCGCGCGATAGCACATCCTGGCACGTCGGCGGTTCACTCGCTGTTGCAGTCGCTCGCAAAACTCGATTCGGTCACTGCCGGCAAGCCATTCATGTAAATAGCGCGTTACTTTGGTTGCAAGCCACCTGCCAACTATTTGCAGTCTTCCACTTGCCAAGCGGACGGAATTTCCCTAGCATCCGAATTGAAAGCCGACCTGCCAGGTTGGTGATGGCGGGTCACCGATATTTGAACCAATGCAGAATGAACGGGTGCTCGACTCGAACTAAGATCCGGTGAGCGACGCTCCGCCATGCGGAGATGCCTAAAGGGTCTCGGCGGGCGCCCAACGTCTACCGACGGGTTCATTCTCGGCCCCGTCACACGGCATAGCGGGTCGGCTTGATTTTTCTTCTGTGGGGCGGACACTCTTGTCCGCCAGGTTTTGATCTTGGTGTTTTTGCCCGCGAGTTTGACGCGGCACGTTCTCTCCTGCCAACCTGCTAGACTGATCAAGTAGCGAATCCCATACTTCACGCATCTAACAGACTGTGCTTCCACAACTCTTTCATATCGGAAAATTCTTCCTTCCAACCTATGGATTCCTGGTCTCGCTAGGCGTTCTGATCGGCCTGTGGATCAGCGTGCGCAACTCCGAGCGCATGGGAATCAACGGCGACAAGGCTTGGAACCTCGGCATTCTCGTCGTGCTCTGCGGAATCATCGGCGCGAAAGTGCTCTACGTCGTCAATGAGTGGAGTTACTACACAGCGCATCCGAGCGAGATTCTCAGCATCGCCACGCTACAAGCTGGTGGGGTTTTTTCCGGAGGCCTGATCGCCGCTTTCGCCGCCGCGGCCTGGTATGTCTGGAGAAATCAAATGCCGGCCCTGGGCACCTGCGACGCCTTTGCCCCCGGGCTGGCCTTAGGACACTCGATCGGCCGCATCGGCTGCTTCGCTGCTGGATGCTGCTACGGAAAACCGACTCATCACTTCTGGGGCGTGACCTTCACCAATCCGCTCGCAGCCTCCATCACGGGCACGCCCCTGCACATTCCCCTCGAACCTACGCAGCTTTTTGAGTCCGCCGTGGAGTTGGCCAATTTCTTTTTCCTGATGTGGCTGCTGAAGCACAGAAAGTTTGACGGCCAGGTGATTGGCGCATTCATGTTCATCTACGGTGTTGCCAGATTCTTCCTCGAATTCATACGCGACGACCCGGGCCGCGGCTCGGTTTTCGGCGGCGCCATGTCGGGCACGCAACTGATTGCGATCGGACTCGTACTGACCGGAGGACTGATCTGGTGGCTGCGTCCAGGAGCTAAGGCCGTACCCGTACAGGCTTAACGCACCACACCTCGCCCGAAGTCACTCTTCATCGTGGCCGCAGCACTTCGTAGCGCGTAATCGTGTAGCCGAGAGCCGCTCCGAGAAATACATCCGACGGAAAATGCGCGCTCGTCGTGACGCGAGAAAAACTGATCACCGCTGCGAAACCATACGCCAGCAACGGCACCCATCGATGATGCTGATACCGGCACGCGACGACTGTCGCTACCGAGAAAACTCCTGCTGCGTGCCCGGAAGGAAACGAACTGCCTTTAAATGGCGACTTGCCCCCGGCAAAGAACGTATCGTTGAAAGGCGTTCCGGGGGCAACATCGCTCGGACGTTTTCTGCGCGTGATCGCCTTCATCGCCAGGTCAACGACGGCGCTATCGGCGTAAGCCTCTCCGGCAAGCAGCGCAGTGTTCACTTGATACCGATCATGCCGAGCATAGCCTGCAACAAGAAGCGACACTGGCACCGCGATTACTTCTGCCGAAGTAATCAGAGGATCGAAGACGTCGTTCACATCGTCCAGATTGCCCGCGTGAGCGCGGAAATAGGGCATCACATGCGAATCGGCCACCAGCAGTCCGGCAGTCCCGCCCGCAATGGCGAGCGTGGGAAACCAGTAGCGGCCTCTCGCGAGTTGAGTTGGAAAGAGCCAAATGTCTTTCTGGTCGTGGAGAAAATCTTTTGGCAGAGATCGCCATGATACTTGCCGGTCGAAGCCCGGATCGTTGCGATGCCTGAAGAGTGTGCTCTGCGACGGAGCGTCAGGCAAATCGGGATTGCCGGCCTGCGCGCTGGAGCGGTCGGTAAGGCAATACAAAACGGCGCACCAGACTATGATTGGCAACCACAATTTCGTCATGCGTTTCATCGGGATTCTTTGATGCAATTTCTTTGGCTCGGGGAAACCAGGAATCCGCGTTTCCTCAGAGATACGCTGTACTATCTTGACTGCCAAATGGTGCCAGAATTCCCAATGCTGCTGACCGTTGACCCTGCCGACGCTGGCAGGCGCCTCGATCAGTTCCTGGCGGTGCGCTTGGATTCAGTAAGCCGCGCTAGAGTGCAACAGCTCATTGCCGAACAAAAAGTCCTGGTAAATGATGCGGCGGAGAAGGCATCTCTGAAGCTGCGCGGCGGGGAACGCATCACGGTGCTTGGCTCGGCTGAGCGTCCACCGCTACGCGCAATCGCAGAGGAGATTCCGCTCGACATCATCTATGAGGACGACGACCTCGCGATCATCAACAAGCCCGCCGGGATGATGGTGCATGCCGGCGCCGGCGCAACCGAGGACGCGCGCAATCGCGGGACGCTGGTGAACGCACTACTGCATCATTTTGCCGCGCTGTCGACTGTGGGCGGCGAGACGCGGCCGGGGATCGTCCATCGCCTCGACAAGGAAACCAGCGGGTTGATCGTGGTCGCAAAGAACGACGACGCCCACCGCAAACTGGCCGCGCAGTTTGCGCAGCCGCGAGGTCAATAAAACGTACGTGGCCCTCGTGCACGGCTGGGTGAAAAAAGATTCTGGGACTATCTCCGCCAGCATCAGCCGCGACCGCGTGCGCCGCATCCGCATGACCACCCGGCAGGCGGGAGGCCGGGAAGCGGTTTCGCACTACTCCGTCGTTCGACGCATCGATTCTCCATTCGGCAAGCTCACACTCGTCGAGGTCAAGATCGACACCGGAAGAACCCACCAGATTCGCGTCCACATGGCTTCGCTCGGACATCCCGTCGTCGGCGACAAACTCTACGGCGCGCCCGCTGAGTTGAAAGCGGGCTCTGGCCGCGGTAAGCGCGTGGCTACAGAATCGTTGTCGTTACCCCGAAATTTTCTGCATTCGACCGAATTAGCCCTATCGCATCCCCGAACCGGCGACAGACTTGCGTTCAAGACTCCACTGCCGGCGGAACTACAAGCATTTCTTGCGGCGCTCGAAGAAGCCTCTGCCCGCTCTCCGTCTACAAACGAAGCCTGACGCCGGGTTTTTCGCCTTGAGGATCACTGCCCAGACGCGCATATAATGAAAGGATCGATGGAAACCTCGGGGACGAACTTCTTCAAGCTTGCCAGATTGTCGTTGCTGGCGCTGGCTACGACAGTCGCAACCGCGCAGTCACCGGTTCCAGCTTCGTCCGAACCGCCGACGCCCGCTACGTCCGCACCGGCACCTGCTCCAGCCACGCAGCAGCCGGCACAGCCCGCTCCGACAACTCAGGCGTCTACCCCGCCGGCCACAAGCGTTCCACCAGCCGACACGACCAAAGCTCCTGATCGTGCCGCACCCGCGGATGAACCCGTCGCCACTATCCGCACTGGCACCAACGAAGTCAACGTGGTCTTCACCGTCACCGACAAGCACGGCAAGCGCATCACCGACCTCAAGCAAAGCGATTTCAAGATCCTCGACGACAACAAGCCGCCCGATGTGGTCCGCAGCTTTCACGCCGAGGCAAACCTGCCCTTGCAAGTCGGACTCCTCATCGACGCCAGCAACTCCGTGCGCGACCGTTTTAAGTTCGAGCAAGAATCGGCCATCGAATTTCTGAACCAGACCGTCCGTAAACGCTACGATCAGGCGTTCGTAGTCGGCTTTGACGCTACTCCAGAGGTCACGCAGGATTTTACCGACGATACGGAGAAGCTGGCGCACGGCGTACGCGAACTGCGTCCCGGAGGCGGCACTGCGCTCTACGACGCGATTTACTTTGCCTGTCGCGACAAGCTACTGAAAGCTCCCAAAGACGTCCCGGTCCGCCGTGCCATCATTTTGCTTAGCGACGGGGACGACAACCTGAGCCATGTCTCACGTGAAGAGGCCATCGAAATGGCGCAGCGCGCCGAGGCCGTCATCTACACCATCAGCACGAACGTCAGCGGAACCAAAAGCCAGTACGACAAAATTCTCGAGCGCGTTGCCGACGCAACCGGCGGGCGTGCGTTCTTCCCCTTTCAGATTCGCGACGTGGTGAACGCCTTTGCCGAGATTCAGGACGAACTGCGCAGCCAGTACGCCGTTTCTTACAAACCCGCGGATCTCAAGCCGGACGGGCATTATCGCACCATCGAAATCGTCGCCAACGACCGCAAGAATTTCAAAGTGCGGGCGCGCCGCGGCTGGTACGCACCGACGCAATAAACACGCAAGAACTTTAGCCTTTAACGGACAGAAAAAACCACAGAAGAAAATCCGGGCCTGCAGCCCCTTCGTGTCCTTAGTGGTCAGTGCTTTTTGCCCTTGGGCGCGGCCGATCGAAAATTTGTGCGCCGCGTGAAAGATCGCTAAACTGCTCGGCAAATCTGCTTCGCAGTCTGCTTCAGCAAAGCAAAGAAAGAGAAACCACCCATGGTACGAGTAGGGCTTATCGGTTTTGGTCTGGCAGGACAGGCATTTCACGCACCCGTCATTCGCGGCGTTCCCGGCATGGAGTTGACCTGCATCCTCGAGCGGCACGGCTCCAAAGCGAAGGAAAGATATCCGGACGTACGCGTCGCGCGAAACCTCGACGAGATGCTTTCCGACAAATCGATCGGCTTGTGCGTCGTCGCCACTCCAAACGATTCGCACTTCTCCTACACGAAAGCCTGTCTGGAGGCCGGCCGGGACGTAGTCGTCGACAAGCCGTTCACTCCCACCTTTGCCGAAGCCGAACAACTGGTGCGTCTCGCGGCCGAACGCAGACGCCTGCTCACGGTCTATCAGGATCGCCGTTGGGACGGAGCATTTCTCACTGTCAAGAAACTTGTCAGCGCAGGCGCGCTGGGCACGGTCGTCGAATACGAGGCCCGCTTCGATCGCTTCCGTCTCGACGCCAAGCCAAATGCCTGGCGCGAACTGTCGGATTTCCCCGCCGCCGGCGTGCTCTGGGATCTCGGGCCGCATTTGATCGATGGCGCACTCGTTCTCTTTGGCGAGCCGGAAACAATTTTCGCCTCCGCTCTCCGCCAGCGTGAGACATCGCGAGTCGACGACGCCTTCGACGTGATCATGCAATATCCGCGCGTCCACGCCACATTGCGCGCCCGCATCATCGCCTACGCTCCCAGCCATCACTTGCTGCTTCACGGAACTGGAGGATCATTCGTGAAATACGGAATGGATCCGCAGGAAGAAATCCTGCGCAGTGAGAATTGCCCGGATGGACACGACTGGGGCGCCGACTGGGGACTTGAGCCAGAAGAACGCTGGGGCATTCTAAGCCGTGTGGGGGAAACTCCGCGGAAAGTAAAAACCGAACGCGGCGACTATCGCGGCTTCTACGTCAACGTGCGCGATGCCATCGAAAAGCGGGCACCGCTGGACGTCACGCCAGAGCAGGCTCTGCGGACCATGCGAGCTCTCGTCCTGGCGCACAAAAGCAGCCGCGAAGCCCGCGTCGTGAAGTGGACGGAATCCCCCGAGTAAGCGCTCGATAAGAGTATGTGGAGCGGGCACTCCTGCCTGCTTGCTTTTGATCTGGATGTTGCTCTTCGTTTTATGCCAGGCGCCTGCGGTCGCCCCTAGTCCTGGCTATGCCCCGCGTAATATCCCGCCCTTGCCTGAATTTTGGTGTTCGGTTGCTTGCACTTGATTTCCAGCTTGCGATACGTCCCATCCTGCTTCGCATTCGTCGGCGTATAGCCGATGTTGTACTGGCTGCGCAGTTCGGCCGCAATCTGGTCGAAGGCCTCGCGAAGTTTGTCGAACTTATTTCCCACGTTGATAACGCGTCCGCCCGTCGCCTCGGTGAGTTTGCGCATATCGCCTTCACCGGTATAGGCCATCCCAGCGCTGAAGTATCCTCCACGATCCGCGCACAGCAGAACATACACAATGGAATCCGACTTCTGCGCCGCCTCGATCGCGTCCTGAATCTTCAACCGGCTGCCTTCATCCTGGCCGTCGGTCAAAAGGATCATCGCCTTGCGCCCGACCTCCTTCGCCAGCATGTCATGCGCCGACAGATACACCGCATCGTAGAGTAGCGTCCCGGGGGAATTCTGTTGCGGTATCGGCCCGCCCCCAATGCCCGGCACTCCGCTGGTGAAATCCACATTCACCTTCGCCTTATTCAGCGCAGTCTGCAGACGCCGTACGTCCCGCGTGAAGTCCTGCAGCAAGTCCACGGAAATGTCGAAGCTGATCACGAACGCCTCATCCTTATCGGTGATGATTTGCTTCAGGAACGCGCCGCCGACCTCTTTCTCCATGTCGATCACGTTGCGCTGGCTGCCGCTGGCGTCAATCAAAATCCCCAGCGTCAGCGGCAGATTGCTCTCGGCATTGAAGTATTTGATGGTCTGAGGCTGGCCGTCTTCGGAGACCGCGAAGAGATCCTTGGTGAGGTTCGGGACCAGCGCTCCGTGCTTGTCCTTGACGTTAAAGAAGAGCTGCACCACATTGACGTTGACCTTCAAGGTCTCAGTCGGCTGCTGCGAGTCGCCTGACTGCTGGTCGGGTTGAGCAGGCTGCTGCGCGGGCTGCTGTGCAGGCTGCGAAGACTGCGCCGGTGGAGGAGTTTGCTGCGCCATGACGACCGTAGCCGCCAGGCATACGCCCGCCAGGGCAAACAAAGCCAGCAGGCGGTTCGGGAAAACAAGAAATTTACGCATCCGGGGATTCTCTCGTGATTCTTTGTTAGTCTAATCCTGTAACTTGGATGCACCAAACGGCCCGATTAAGCATCCCACAAAGTCGAGAAGTGGAATTTTTTGGCCCGCGAGGATTAGCGTATGGCGCGAGTAAACGGGAATCGGCGGTGGCAGTACAGAGCGCTAAAGGCCCTCACAGTTCTGGCTGTGGCGTTGCCGCTGTCCGTTCCGGCACTGCAAGCGCAGTCCGGAGACACTCAGTCCCAGCCTCCCGCGACCTCGCAGCCCGCCCAGGACATCCCCGACGCGCCTTCCACCGTTCAGCCCCCGACTCCGCGGGCCGAACCGGCCCCTGAGCCGGCTGAGTCCAAGCCGCCCGAGGTCAAGAAGAAACCCGAGCAGCAACCCTCCTACAACGATTTCTCGGAGCCGGGCCAGAAAGCCCCGCCCCCTCCCATGCCGCCCGTCACGACCGTGCCGGCGGGAACAACCAAGATCAGTTCGGGTCCGGCAAACCAGATTAACCCCAGAGAAGATCTGTACACGATCGTCAAGCTGGTAAATTTCGTGCAGATTCCCGTCATGGTGAAGTATTCCGACGGTCGGCCGGTAGACGGCCTCGCTGCCAAGGATTTTACCGTTTTGGAAAACGGCAAGAAGCAGAATTTGACATTCTTTACCAGTGACCCATTTCAGCTTTCGGCAGCCGTCGTCCTCGACATCGGTATGGCCGACGTCGCCGTGCAGAAACTGAACGAGAGCTACTCCGCCCTCGTCGGCGCCTTCAGCCCCTACGATGAAGTCGCGCTATACACCTTCAGCAGCACGGTCAGCCAAGTCGCCGACTTCACCTCGTCGAGCGTGCGGCTTACCTCCGAACTGAATCAACTCAAACTGGTGCGGGGACATAACAACGGTCCTCCGGTGCTGGGCGGCCCGCTTGGGCCCGGCGGACCCACCGTCAACGGAGCACCCGTCGGCGGACCGATTATCCAGCCCGTGAATACTCCGCCCAAAGAATCGCATGTGCTTAACGACGCGATCCTTCGCGCCGCACTCGATCTAAGCAAGCGCGATCGTGCGCGCCGGAAAGTTATTTTTGTCATCAGCGATGGCCGCGAGCGGGGCAGCAGCGCCAGCTATCGCGATGTCCTCCGCCTGCTCGAAACTCGCAACATCCAAGTGAAAGCTATTGTGGTCGACATGGGAGCCCTGCCGGTCTACAAACAGTTGGAAAAATTCCATTTGAAAGGCCAGGGTTTTGGCGACATCCTTCCGAAATACTCTTCTGCCACCGGTGGTGGAGAGGTCTTTACCGAGATCTCCCGCAATTCCATGGAAGAAGCGTACGCGCAAGTCGTCTCTGAAGCGCGAAACCAGTACACCTTGGGATACGCTGCTCAAGCCATAAACAGCAGCGCCGCCTACCGCGACCTCGTCGTCACCGTCGACCGCAAAGGCCTGAAGGTTTTCGCCAAGGATGGCTACTATCCGATTCCGAACATCCGTTAGTTTCCAGTGTTGTCAGCAATTTACGGGGAGAGTCTTTAGCGGCCGGACCTCGGGGGTCACCTGAGTAACCTGCGGTGAATACCCTCCGTATGATATAAAAGCCGCGAGCCTCCATAAGGACATTTGTGTGCGCGCCACCCCGCGAGGGGAGGGCCGCACCTTGAGGAAAGCCTTGAGTTTCATCAACTTCGCAGCCCGCGAGATCAATTGCAAGATCGTGTACTATGGCGCCGGACTCGGCGGCAAGACCACGAATCTGCAGGTGATTTACCAGAAAACTGCGGACCAGCAGAAGGGCAAGATGATCTCGCTGGCCACCGAGACCGAACGTACGCTGTTCTTCGACTTTCTGCCTCTCGACCTCGGCTCCGTACGCGGCTTCAAGACCCGCATCCACCTCTACACCGTGCCTGGCCAAGTCTTTTACGATGCCAGTCGCAAGCTGATTCTGCGTGGTGTCGACGGCATCGTCTTCGTCGCCGATTCGCAAGAGCAGCGCCAGGACGCCAACGTCGAAGCCCTCGACAACCTGATGTCAAATCTGAAAGAGCACGGCTACGACTTCAACAAAATTCCTTACGTGCTCCAGCTCAACAAGCGCGACCTTCCCAACATTCTGCCCATCGATCTTCTCTCCACTGAACTCCGCCGCAAGAACGAACCCGTCATCGAAGCAGTGGCATTCCAGGGCGTAGGCGTATTCGAGACGCTGAAGGAAATCGCGAAGCAAGTTCTCACGGAACTGAAAGCCGGCGGGTAGTCTGTCGAGAAAAAATCGAAATTTCCTGTTGAGTCGATTGCTGTTCTCGCCGCAATTGTTCTTCGTGGTCCGGCTCAGCCTAAAGCACGAAATGGGTAGCCCTGGCGAAGTGTCGCTATTTCAATCAAGTACCATGGGTCAAAATAGTTTTCCTCTGGCTCACTTGTGCATGGCCTGTTAACAGAAGTCATCGGTCAACGTCAAAAATCGCGTACCAGAATTTGTCTCCACCCCATGCAGCTCCAACACCACAACCGCGAACGACCTATTGCAACGATCGCGACGAGAGCGATGAGGAGACAACGCGAAGGCACGCTACCACTTTCGTGTGGATGAGTGGATGTCACCGGATATCCGTGGGGAGGTTGACGTACTTTCGGGTCGCGGGGGAGCGGATTGCAGTGTCTGGTTTGAGACTGGGATCCCCTATTTGGTTTTTGCCTATCGGGGTGACAGCGGTGAGTTGCAAACGACTATCTGCAGCAATACGCAAAGAGTAACAAACGCGGGACCGTTGCTCACTCAACTGCGAGCTATGCACAACCACCAACCGGTGGCTCGGGTTTACGGCACGCTCCGGCAAGTACAACAGCCATACGACGGCACCTACCAGGCGAATTTCGACAAGCCGCTGCCACAAGTGGCGCTTCACCTTGAGTCATCGAAGAAAAAGATCGTCGCGAAGACCGCAGACGACGGTAGCTTCGCCTTATATGACCTGCCATCAGGAACCTACAAGGTCAGTGCCGACTTGCCAACTGATCTGGAGCTTGCTCAAACTATTCTTAGCGATCCGCTTCCTCCTCTTAAGGTCGACACTGATTCGTGTGTTGAAATGGACCTTGACGCCCTGCCGACCGGCAAGATTCGCGGGCGACTGCTCGCGAGCGATGGTAAACCGCTATGGAACGCCTCGGTGGAATTGTTCTCTGTTGACCGATACAAGGAGGGCGCTAGAGGTTGGTGGGAATACGCAGACGATAAAAAAAAGTACTTCGACTTTGAACACGTGGCACCGGGAGAATATCTCCTCGTTTTCAACGCGAACAACCGCCTCGACACCGATGTTCCTTATCCCCGAACGTTCTTCCGAAATGCGCCGGACCTAGTAAGGGCGGAACACATTCTTGTAGGTTCGGGCGACCAACTGCTGCATGCGGACATCCAACTGACGGGTGGCACGATCACACGTAAAATCACGATCCGAGTCGTTTTTACTGGAGGAGGCGAGCCGACGAGCAGCTATTTGTCGGTTAAGGGATCGAAAGGTGAGAACGCCTTTCCGTCTCCGCTGGAAGAGAATCTTTATGAGCTCAACGCGTTGCCGGACAGCGAGTACACCATTACGGCGCACACAAATTTCTGTGACCCTGAAACTGAGAGTCCGCCGCTCACATTTCTCGCTGCGAGCGCCTCACCGCAGCTGACAATAACGGTCCCGGACACGAAGTGCAGAGAACTCCCACAGGAATTGAAGCAAAGACGGACCAAATGACGCGCGGAGCCCCGTGACCTCGTTCACTGTCGTAAATATCGCCATTTCACTCACCGTCCTCCCCGCAGGGTCTTGAGCGCACCGTGGCCTCACGGTATACACCGATCACTTCCAAAAGCGAGTATGATCTGCCCCATGTCTCTGACTGATTTCCTGTTCATCAACGAAGCGAAGACGCCACAGGAAACGGAATCCAATAAGAGTCGGGAGCACCTATCGTGAAGAAACTCCTGCTGTTTTTTCTGTTGCTGGCACACGGACTCCTGGCACAGCGGCAGACAGACCCTACCTGGCTGCATCGATACGTTCCAGACGTTCCGGAGATCAACGCGGATCTCACCTCTCCAACTTGCCACTACCGTGCCATTTTCGGCGAAGGGGATAAAGAGAACCGATCTCTCAAAACCGTGGCGCGTTTCGGCGAAGTCTCCCTGGATCGGCATGGCGCTTGCCAAACCGTTTTCTACGACCGCCAGGAGGAGATTTATTTCGTCGTCGATGGGGCGGGCATGCTGCACTACCAAAATCAGGTTCTAGCGTTGCGCAAGCATGATTTCACCTACTTGCCGCCAGGGGTGAAACATTCCATTGCAAACGACTCCGACCAACCCCTCCGCGTGCTAGTAATGGGGTTCAAGATCCCGTCATCCATTGCAATCGGAGAGCCGATGCCACATCCGAAGATCGCCAATCTGGAGGATGCAAGGGAGGAGACCGTCAGCGGTCACCCGAACTCAGTCCTCTACAAACTTATGATCGGACTGCACACCGGAAAACGAGACTTGATAGATGAGGCCTACGTGATGAACAGTTTTTTTTGGATGGATTTCGCACCCGAAGGCACGAACTGGCCTCATCACCACGAGGCCGCGGAGGAAATCTACTCTGGTGATGGACGGCCAAGGTGAAATCGTAGCTGGTGGTGGAATGGACGGCGTCGAAGGGCGACATGTCGCCAAAGCAGGCGACGCATACTATTTTCGTCCCAATTGCACGGTCGGCTTTTACAACCAGGACAAACCCGGCGCGAAGGCCTACATCTTGGCTGTTCGAGCGCGTATTCCACTGCATGAGGATGAAGAGTAGGCTCTTCTCGCGTCGAAAGACTGTAATGCCACCGAATCGTTGAATCGGTCATCCGATGTATCAGACATGAAGGAGTTCAAATGCAATCGGAAATCAAGATAGGACAGCGTTTTAAGTTCAATATATTGTCCGACACCCCTTCGCAAGACCGGCACGCGGTAGTGACTCGCGTACTCTCTAACAGAGAGGAAGGTCTCGGCCCGGAGGTGGACTTCTATCTTGCATATTGGGTAGAGGCTTACGAGCTGCCAGAAACAGAGTCTCAGACAGCGTTGGTGTTTGAGCGTGGAAACGACGGAAACGTATACCTTGACGGACGTGTGGTTACCATCACGTTGCTGAACGAATCTGCCGCGTAGGACATCGACCTCCGCCTCCTCGCTCTGCACCTTATCGAGTCCCTTCTCCGGCAAAGAGTATGGCCAGGATCTATTTGTCCGCAATAATCGCCGCGCGAATGAGGCGATCCAGCTTAGGAAATTCCTTGTCCATGTAGGCGTTGCCGCCTTCGAATAGTTTGTCCTGATGTCCGGCGCGCATCCCGCTGCCGGAGTTTTCTCCGTAGCCGCCGTAGAGCTTCTCGACAACATCTCAGCCTTCAACCACCTTACCGAAAGGAGCAAAGGCGGGGATAGGAACCCAACACGGTGAGAACGTGACGGAAGTGCGACGAGACAGCCGCCGTCTAATGCGAAGCACATCTCGTACGCCTGATCTACAATAGCTGTCCGCATTCACTACATCCTGGAGAGATCATGCACCGTGTGCGAGTCTCGTTCTGCCTCCTCCTAATTTCTTTATGCGCGTCCGTTGCGCTGTCCCAAACCTCCTCTCTCCACGGCATCGACACCAGCGATCTCGACCGCAAGGCACAGCCCTGCGACGATTTCTATGAATTCGCCAACGGCACCTGGCGCGCGAACAATCCCATTCCCGCCTCAATGACTCGCTGGAGCAAGCGCTGGCAAGCCGGCGAGACTGCAAAAGACAAGCTACACGACATTCTCGAAGCTGCCGCGGCCGACAAATCAGCGCCCAAAGGCAGCATCGAACAGATCATCGGCGACTACTACGGCGCCTGTATGGACGAATCCCGCGTGAACGCCCGCGGCATGGATCCGGTTAAACCATTGTTCGCACGCATCGACGCTGCCCGCGACATGGCCGAGATACAGCAAATCATCGCCGACATGCACGACATTCTTGTATCGGCTCCGTTCTCCTTCGCCAGCCAGCAGGATCCCCACAAGCCCTCATGGGTGCTCGCCGATCTCAGCGCCAACGGCCTCGGCCTTCCCGATCGCGACTACTACTTGAAGACGGAACCTCGATTCAAAGAGGCCCGCGAAAAATACATCGACCACATCACTGCGATGTTCAAACTCGCCGGGTGGGATGAGAAGACAGCCGCAGCCGCCGCACAAACCGTCATGACGATGGAAACCAAGCTTGCCGAGGCCTCCCTCGACAACGTTGCCTTGCGCGATCCCGCCGCCACCGATCACAACACGACCTTCGCGCAGCTGCTGTCCATGGCTCCGCACATTGACTGGGCAGCGTATTTCAAGCACAAGCAAATCCCCACCGACGTCGACATGAACGTCGACCAACCCAAGTTCATGCAGGAAGTCGACCGGCAGATGCAGCAGACACCGCTGGCCGACTGGAAGGTCTATTTAAAGTGGGAGCTTCTCGACTCGGTCGCGAATTCGCTCTCCGCCCCGTTCGTCGAAGAGAATTTCGCCTTCAACGGAAAATATCTCGGCGGCGCAACCGAGATGAAGCCGCGCTGGAAGCGTTGCGTCGAGTCCACCGATCAATTACTAGGCGAGGCCCTCGGACAAAAATACGTCGAGAAATATTTTCCGCCCGAAGCGAAGGCGCGCATGCAGGAGATGGTGCGCAATCTTCTCGCCGCCATGCGCGATGACATTCTCAGCCGCCCGTGGATGAGTGACGACACCAAAGAAAAAGCCATGGCGAAGATCGCGACGTTCAACCCCAAGATCGGATATCCCGACAAGTGGAAGGACTACAGCCACGTCCAGATTCGTCGCGACGCATACTTCGAAAATGTGATCGCAGGAAGAAAATTCGTCGAAGAGGACGACCGCACTCAAATCGGCAAGCCCGTCGACCGAGGGCGCTGGGGCATGACGCCTCCGACCTCCGACGCCTACTACAATCCGCTGCTGAACGAGATCGTCTTCCCTGCCGGAATCCTTCAGCCTCCCGCGTTCGATATGAAGGCCGTCGACGCCGTGAACTACGGCGCCATCGGCGTGGTCATCGGCCACGAAATCTCGCACGGCTTCGACGACCAGGGCGCCCAATTTGATTTTCTTGGCCGCCTTCGCAATTGGTGGACCGAGAACGATCTCAAGGATTTTCAAACCCGCGCCGCTTGCGTGGCCGACCAGTTCGATCACTACTACATCGAGAAAGACATTCACCACAACGGGAAGTTGGTGCTCGGCGAAAGCATCGGCGACCTCGGGGGCGCCAAGATCGCCTATCTCGCGTACATGAAATCTCTCGAAGGCAAACCGCGCCCCGCCGACATCGACGGCTTTACGCCCGAACAGCAATTCTTCATCGCATGGGGACAATTCCGCGGCGACGAAATCCGCCCCGAAGCCCAGCGCCTGATGGTGCAAACCGATCCGCACCCCATCGCGAAATATCGCGTCATCGGCCCTCTGTCGAACCTGCCCGAATTCCAGAGAGCGTGGAGTTGCAAAGCGGACGCCCCGATGGTCCGGCCCGACGGCAAGCGCTGCGATGTATGGTGATGCGCGGCAGCCCGGAACGTGAAACCCACTTCGCTCTCGTCTCATCATTACGAACGTAAGCCGTCGCGTCCATTTTCTGCTGCGATTCGGCCCGCGACTTCGCTAGCCTGAACAAGGGGAGGCGTGTCGAAGCCCCGCTTCACAGATTCTTCAGTGATTTCCTTTGCCCTTATCGAACGCCCGCCCAATCCCACCGGATTGCTGATCTGGTGCGCCCTAGGTTTCTGCGCCGGCATCGTGCTTTTCTTCTACGGATTCCGCCTGCTCCAACGCCGCCGCCTGATTCTCGATACTCCACTTTCGAAAATTCGCAGCGCCTCCATGGGCATGGTGGAGGTCAGCGGGCTCGCCGTTGGCCCCTACACGATGCTCTCTCCCATAACCGCGCGGCCCTGCTATTACTACCGCACGCTGGTCTGGGAGTACAAACAGAACGGCAAGAATAAACAGTGGGTAAGAGTCGCCAGCGAATGCACGCACCTTCCCTTCTTCGTCGACGACAATACAGGACGTCTGATGGTCGACCCCCGCGGCGCCGATCTCGACTTGCACCGTGATTTTAAGGATGAGTTCTACGGATCATTCTTCTTCAGCCACGAGGCTCCGCCAAACGTCTCTGGCTTTCTGCTGCGCCACGGCGTCGTCACCAGCAACAAAATCAAAGTCGAGGAATACTGCATCAAGCCCAAGAACTCGCTCTTTATTCTCGGCACATTGAGCGAGAATCCCGATCTTGAAGTGACTCCTCAGCCAATTCATGACATTGAACCTTCCGATTCCATCTCAATGGGCGGATTCTCGCTGTCCATCAATCTATCCTCGTTCCTCGGGAGATCGACCGCAGATGATTTCAGCGACGCTTCGTTCTCCCCGCCCGTCGCAGCCGGATCCGTTGCCACGCAGACGCGGATCAAGCGCTCGCCGACACAATTCCGCCCCATCCCCGACATGACTCCTCAGAAGGTTGCCGCCGCTCTCGTGAAAGCCGGCATCATGAGCCCGGCGGCGTGGGCCGTCGCGGGGGTGACCCCGGCCACGCTTGCGACCGGAGTGCAAGTCGCCGCCCCCTCAGCAAATGCAGAGGGCTTCGACTCGCATCCTCCAGTGGTTCTGATGAAGGGCGCCAACAACAAGACGTTCCTGATCTCCTGGCGCAGTCAGAGCGAGGTCGCTCGCTCCCTCGGCTGGAGATGCACTCTGATGATCTGGGGCGGCGCCGCACTCGCCCTACTCAGCCTCTACTTTTCCCTCGGTATCAAGAACCTGTTCTAGTCCATGTGTGACGTGCCCGCCCCCGGGCCGATTTTCTCTCCATGCACCACGCTTCTAACCCACCACTGCCTTCTGCCTCTCCAGACCTCGCCATTCCCTCTAGTACAATCAAACCCGTGAGCGACGCCGTCCGCATCGGAATCCTGGGCGACTTCAACGCCGAATCCCGCTCACACCACGCCACCAACGACGCCCTTCAACACGCCGCGCGCAAGCTGAACATCACGGTCGAATCCGAGTGGCTACCCACGCCAACGCTCGCAACCGCCGGTGTCGAAAAGAAGTTGGAGACTTTCGACGGACTTTGGGGAGCGCCCGGCAGCCCATTCAAAAGTTTCGACGGCATGCTCAAAGGCATCGAGTTCGCCCGCCGCCGCGACTGGCCGTACCTTGGCACCTGCGCCGGATTCCAGTACGCCTTCATCGAATTCGCCCGCAACGTCCTCAACATCAAAGACGCCGACAGCGCCGAGAACAATTCCGGCTCGAAAAACATCATCATCTATCCGGTGGCCTGCGCTGTGCCCGATCGCAAGGGTAACTCTCCCAAGCTCTCCGGCGTGGTTCCCGAGATTCGCCTTCGGCCCGGCTCTTATCTGCAGTCCTTCTACGGTAAAGACAAAGACACCGTCACCGAAGAATTCTTCTGCAACTTCGAAATCAATCCTGACTTCGAATGGACCACCATGGAAGCGGGGTTTCCTGTCGTCGCCCGCGGTCCGCAAGGCGAAATCCGCGCCATCGAATCTCCCACCCATCGGTTTTATCTAGCGACGCTCTTCCAGCCCCAACTGTCGTCTACGGGGAAAAACCCACATCCGGTCGTTCTGGCCTTTGTCCAAGCCGCCGCCGATTGGGGCAAGAAGAAGCTAGACGACAGCGTGTTGGAATAGCTTCTGTGTGGCGCGGGCGCTCTCGCCCGCGAACTCTGACCGCGAGATCAGCCGCCAAACTCACGTTCACCCTGGTTACCAAAGTCCAAGCCCCAACCCGGTTACCGCCCCCTCCCCAAGCGCATCTGGAGCCCACTCCCTTCCCTCGCTAGACTCGTTGCCATCCCCAGTTTGTTCCGCGACACCGAGTCCGCAGGAGCCATGCTCGTCTATGCACATGCAGTTGATGAACTCGTTCCGCATTCCGTTCACCACACTGATCAGCTACATCCCGGTCATTGCCACGTTGGTGACCACCTTCTTCAGCGTGATCCTCGCTCGCGCCACGCTGCGTTACGTCGAGGCCACCGATAAAGGTCTGGCCCTGGCACGCGAGGAATTCGAGCGCGAATGGTCTCCGGACCTACACATCAAAATGGAGCGAGTCTCTTCGGGCGAGGCGCGGGTCATCGTCACCAACCTTGCAAAGACCTCGGTCCTGCTCCAGCTTTTGCAGTTGCGCAAGATCTCGCACGCCATGCCGTTTGAGCGCTGCCGCCTGAATGATCCTCTGGTCGGTGGCACAACCTGGACGCAAGAGATGGGTAAGCGAATCCTGGCGTGCACAGGACAGGAATTCGAAGGCCCCATCGCCGCTGCCATGACGTTCTACGCCGCCGGCCGTATGTATCGCACGGACTGGTTCCGCTCGCAAATTCAAGTCCGCGACGGCCGCATTATCCGACTCGAACCCAGCAACATGCCCACACGCCGCGTCCGCCAAGTAGAACGCAAAGGCCCCGAGCGCCGCCGCGAATTTGTTCAGGATGTGACCGCCGAGGTCTCACCTGAGAGCATCAACACCAAGCCCGACGAGAGTTTCTTCCTCACCGAGGCCTAAGTCAGAAACATTCTGAAACATAGTGATGTGGCGCGGGCGCCGCCCGTGCACGCTCACCAATCGACACAACATCAGCTGAACGTTGTTCCTTAATCGGAACTTCCATGCGTTATGAATGAACTTTCGCGGTGCTCCAAACTGCTTTGGCCTGCTATTCTGCTGATGTTCCTGGAAAACTTGAGATCACAATTTGTGATCTCAAGTTTGAAACGAGCTACTAGCTATGGCAAAGTCAGCGATTGCGGCCACAAGAAAAGTTGATTCGAAGATCCTGATGCTGCGCGGCCAAAGAGTCATCCTCGATAACGACCTCGCAGAACTCTACGGCGTACAAGTCCGGCACTTGAATCAGCAGGTCAAGCGCAATGCAAAGCGCTTTCCTCTCGCGTTCCGCTTTCAAGTTTCTCCGCAAGAATTCAAAATCTTGAGATCACAAAATGTGATCTCAAGTGACGGCCACGGCGGCGCGCGTTATCGTCCCTACGCTTTCACCGAACACGGCGCGATCATGGCGGCCACAGTCCTGAACTCCCAACGCGCCATCGAAATGAGCGTCTTCGTCGTTCTCGCCTTCGTACGCATGCGTCGCGCAATCGCCGCCAACCGTCACATTCTCGCCAAACTAGTCGAGGTCGAACGCCGTCTGGAGAGCCACGACTCCGATATCCAGGATCTGATGGATGCAATACGCGAATTGATCAATCCTCCGGATCCTCCTCGCCGTCGTATCGGCTTCGAAGCACCCCTCGATTCTCAAAAGATTCGGGGCAAATCTCTTAAGGCCCGCACGCTGCTCTTCCCCACAAACAGATAATCTTCAAAAGGAACGCGCGAACCCGTTGGTAACCCTTACCAACGTTTCCTCGTCCCGGTCCGCAGACTTAAAGTTTCCCCTCCTCCTGCCGATTCCTTCTCCTAGGAGACCAATATGATTAACCCAATCAGCAGCGCTGAACCGATCGACGCCTCCACCAGTGTCCGGCAAGTCGCGCATCCACCGCAGGAACCGAAGCCTGATCGTCAGGCCCAGACTCCTCCAGTGCAGAAGAGCGGGGCGGTCTCGCAGGACCAGGTCACGCTGAAGAGTGCCGGTCAACTTGACCAGGATCGCAAGTAAATTGACGCTTCGTTTAGAAAATTCTCACTGAAGTTGCGTCATTTCTGCCACGAATCACTAAAGTATTCGCGGCTTCTGCCGATCCTATGCTTCTATGATCAGCTCAATCAGCAACGCTCAAGCTAGCTACGCCAACCAGGCCTCACTGCCACCTCCCAATCAGCAATCACAACACGAGAGCAGCGCCCTCCCACAAGACACGGTTACGCTCAAGAGCGCCGGCGACGTCGACCACGACGGCGACAGCCACTAACCCTCCTCGTCAAGTTGAATCACCCCGGAGAAATGAAACCGGGTTACCCCATGTCTCGCATCTCTCGCGAGACATGGGGTTCTCTCGCCTTCCCGAATTGGGAACAACTCTCAGATTTTCCTTCCCCTTCCATTGACTCCAGCAACTGTCGGGATTAGCCTTGATGTCGTGTGTCTTCCGCTCTTTGGCATCCAAGTCACCCGTAACTCCTAGCGGCTCAAGATTTTGCCCCTATCTTGTTGTAGCCCATAGATTTTTCGAGCGTTTCCCCGCAAATCGATGATTCCAATAGACCGGGGGGAGGGGGTACCCCTTGATTACCATAAAGTAAACATCCTCCCAAAATGGACTTCTCCAATGAACCTCTCGTAGGCACCTGTCACTTGCGTCCCTTCACCACGCGAACCACTCCCGGCACATTCTCGAATCCGGCTAATAAATAAATAGCAGGAGGACAAGCTCGCCGCCTGTCCTCCTGCCGATCTGCTCACAACCAGAGACGCAGCAAGCTGCTTGTCCACCATGGTTCACTGCGCCCGCTCCAGCTCGCGGATGTACTCGACAACCGACTCGCTCCAGCCGTCGATGTGCGTCCACTTGCCGTAGCCGACGCCGTTCTTGTAACTGGCTACGTTGATTAGGTAGCCCTTGCCGCGAGGCGCAGGCACGCTGTCGTGCGCCTGCTCGTCGGTAATGACGATCAGGCGATCATAGCCGTGCTCGCGGTTAAGCTCTTCCACTGCGTGTCCGAGCTGCGTGCTGTTGTGGCGCTGCGACCTGTCGATCGCGTCGCGCAGCGCGAAGCCACGACGCGCTGGCACTTCCGCCAATTTGTCGGAGAAGCTGAATACTTCCACTTTCTCGCCGATCTCGCGTAGCAACACTGCGAGCCCGTAAGCCGCGTCGGTGCGCTGCATTTCCGAACGCTGAGAAAGAGGAGCGGTCATCGAGCCGGAAACGTCTACCAGCACAATGGTCTTCCCGCTCAACTTCTCTTGTCCCGCAACACACTTCAGCATGGCCTGCTCCAGAACCTCTTCCCACTGCGGAGCGTAACGCGCCGCAGCCAGGAAGCGGAACGGAAGCACTCGCGCCGTGCTCATCTCACGAAGCGCTGCGAGGACGAGCGACTCGTCGACTCCAACCTCGCGCATGTTGCGGAGGTTCCGGAGCAGCGCGAGAGCTCCGAGCTTCCGTTCGCGGAGCAGCCGCTCCCATGCCTCGCGCTTGTCAGCGCCAGACGAGAGTGCAACTTCCCACGTGTCCGGAGCAGTGAGTTCGCCCGCGATCAGGCGCTTCCACACTTCGGCCTGCGCCTCGTCGCGCGGCTTGGCGTGAGCGAGGAACAGAACGTCACGCAGCTTGATAGGTCCGCCGCGATCGTACTTCGCGAGCGCGTACGCATCAAACTTCGGGAAAGCCGCAGCCAGCCCCTTCTTTACCTGCGCGGAGAGCGGCACGCGGCCGTCCTTCCAGTAGATGGCGACGAACTCCGCGAGTTCGTCGGCACGCTGGATGACCTGAGCGAGCGTCTCCGCAACAGGCTCGCGGTGCGTGGCGTGACGCGCCATTTCACGTACGAGCAGAAGCGGCGCGTGACGCAGCTTCATCTTTCCGCGAGCCTCAACGGCGAGCGCAGCCACCTTCTCGACCGCAACCTTCGGGACGAGTTCCGCGATGCGCCCCGCGATCTCGACTCCGTCCTCGTAGAACTGGCTCTCCCAGAGCAGGCAAGCCAGCACGGAGCGCCGCAGTTGCAACTCCATCGAGACGTTGCGCGCAGGAGCGCCTTCATGCGTGCGCAGCATAGAGTTCAGGTTGAGTAGATTCAGTCGAGTCATTTTGTCGCCTCCTTCTTTCATCGCGAGAATCGAGTTTCGACCTCGATCTTGTGGCCGCCAGGGCTGCGGTCAATGTCGTTATTTTTTATCCGGGCGAAGTGAACTCGCGGCATCGCCGATGCTCGCGGCGAAGGTTCCTAGTTTGGCACTCGCTCTTCTTCTTCGCTGCTGTTCTTTGTGCCTCTAGCCACCCGAGCTTGTTATGATGCCTTGTCATCTTCCTAATCGGTTGAGGTCGCAATTTGCGACCTCAAGTTTGTAGGTGAACTGTGAATAAAACCGCGATCGTTCTAGCCAAAAGAGTTGGTTCGAAAATCCTGTTTCTGCGAAATCAAAAAGTCATTCTCGACGCGGATTTAGCGGAGCTGTACGGCGTTCCGGTGAAACATCTAAATCAGCAAGTGAAACGCAATCGGCTCATCGCTTTCCCTTCGGATTTTCTGTTCACGATCACGAAGGCCGAATTAGAAAGATTTGAGGTCACAAATTGCGACCTCAAACTCCGCCCGCGGTGGTCGACGCTATCTCCCGCATGCCTTCACCGAACACGGCGCCATCATGGCCGCAACCGTTTTGAATTCGAAGCGCGCTATCGAAATGAGTCTCTTCGTAGTGCGTGCATTCGTGAATATGCGCGACGCGTTAGTCGTGAACCAGCATGTCGCGTCAAAGCTTGCGGAGATCGAAGCGCGCCTCGACGATCACGACGACGGCATCCAGCAGCTCATCGAAGCGATTCGCGAACTGATGGCTCCTCTTCCCGCGAACAACCGCCGCATCGGATTCGAAACTCCGCCGACCACTCGGAAACGTCAAACGGGACGTTGAAGAACATCGCGTGCTTCTGCTCCCGAGCCGCTCTCGATCTCAGTTCTAAACTCGCCGGGGAATTCGGCGACGACGGTTTGTTCCGATGCTCTATCCAACTTTGAGCTACATGACTCGCGTTATGGCGGGGTTCGAACCCGCAACCTTCGGCTTAAGAAGTAACCCTCGTCTTCACCACCGGCGAAAAATCAGTGCCTGCATTACTGGAGCGCAGGCAGCGATTCGTCCTCTTCGTGCCGCGGACTCGACATCGGCAGTCGTTCGACAATGCGCGAGTCCGCGGGTTTCTCCGCCAGTTCCAGCAGCAGGCCCTGGAGGTCTGCCATCGTCTCCGCCCAAGGATGTGCGGCCACGAATTCTTGGACCTCGAATTCCTCCGCTTGAGGAAAGAAGCGGCGATACAGTTCCAGCTTCTGTTCTTCAGACGCGAGGCCCAGGTACAACCGGTAATCGATGCGTCCCGGTCGCAGCAGTGCCGGATCGAGCGCTTCGATCTTGTTCGTCGTCATCATGTAAAGCACATCGTCCGGAGCATGAAACCCGTCGAGAACGTTCAGCAGTCCCGACAGCGTCACGCCGAACTTGTCGGCGATCGCTTTGCTATCCGGCCGTTCCCCGGGCTTACTTACTGACGTCTCCTCCTGACTGCGAGTCTTACTCGCCATCATGCAATCGACGTCTTCGAACAGAACTACCGAACCCGCGGGCACGTCGTTCATCGCCTTCGTCAACGATCGATCGTTGAAGTCCGTGAGGTTGATCGCATAGATCGACATCGCAAACTTTCCTGCGATTGCCGACACCAGCGAAGTCTTCCCCGTTCCTGGCGGACCATACAACAGATATCCCCTGTGGTACGGCACTCCGAGATGCCGATAGCGTGACTTCGAGTTCTTAAACTTCTCGATGTCGGCGACCAGACGCTCGCGCTCTCCGGATCGCAGAATCACCGAGTCGAGTAACCGCGCGATATATCCTTCCACACTGTCCCAATATTCCGAATACGTGTAGAGCGACGACTGCACGCGTTCATGCTTCTTGTGACAGGAAGCAATCTCGGTGACGAAAGCCTTCAGCAGACTCTGGTCGCGTCCCACGGTTCGGAACACCAGCAACTCGCTGCGCTTCGGCGTCCATCCCCGTGTGTCTTCGCTGCGGTAGAAGTCGATGCAAAACGGGCGTCTGCGATACCAGAACCAATGTCGGCCCGGAGCCGGAATCAGAGCCAGATTCTCATTGCGTACAGTCGTATCGAGATCGACGCGGCGAATGCGCTTGAGGAATTTCTGTTCGGCGAACCATTGCTTGACCCATGCAAAGGCAGCGTCCTCGTCCTTCACCGTGATCGACAGCGTGGTCTGATCGACGAACCAGTCCCAGATTCTGCTGGGAATGGCGCGCAAGTAAGCGCCCAGAGCACCGATGATCATGAGAAGCAACCCGCCGGAGGCGAACTGGTTCTGACCGCTGAGCACGTGTTTTAGAAACTCGGGCATATTCAGGCATAACTTTCTAACCAGCTCTCGCCGGGGTGAAGTTGAAATCAATCAGCCGGGGAATCAGCAACAAAGGTACGTTGAGGCGTCCTGTCATTTAGACGACGCGGGGAAAATTGCCGCGGCAGGATTCGAACCTGCATCTCCCGCTCCACAGGCGAAGTAACCCTTGTTTTCACCACCGGCCGAACTTTGTACTTTATGTGGCGCGGGCGAGAGCGCCCGCGCCACACCTTGCATTGCAGCCAGGGAACTGCGATCACGGTTGAGGGCTCGAACCCCGGCCTAGAAACAGGCACGCCACGAAGTTGCCGTGAACTTCACCACTGACTGAACTTGCTTTGTACGCGGAGATTCTCTCGGCGCACGTGTACAGCGACTGCATTGGTCAGGGAACAGTCGGCGACGGATTGGGCTTGCGCCCTGAGGAGTCGAACCTCACAGTCTCGTCTCTTGCGAAACGAGAACTGTTTCTACCAGGAGAAGTATCCGTAACCTTTCACCACTGACCGAGTTGCACTGAGAGCCGAGCTTGCGCTCGACAGGCGGACCCTTCGACTGGGCTCAGGGCAAGCTGCGTCCATCGGTCAACGAACTTGCACACGAATGCATCTCGCTGGGGAATCGGCGGCAGCGGCAATGGTCGATTTACAGCCGAAGGAACCACAGCCTTCGCCACCCAGCTACTTTTATTTTGTTAGCTTTGCGTTAAGGAGCGCCGAAGATTAATTAGCGCAATCGGACGACGCCCTAAAGCTGACTTGACCGGTTGTCGGTCTAAGCAGCCCGCTTAGCGATTTGTGCGTAAATTCTGACAAATTTGGGCGTCCTTTCGTTTGAGGATGCTTGAAGATGACATAACTTTTAGTTTTATGCAAGCGGAAATTTGTTGCTTCCGAAAAACATTTGTCGTAATTCGGAAAATTGCTGGCAGGTTCAGATAGGTAGAAGCTCGAAGGCGGGGTAGCTGGAAGCTACCTCGGCGAAAGCTTCCGCGGGCGATCCTGCTGGAACTGGAAAATAGCGTTGCACTTCTCGCTTGAAGTTGTCGAGGTAGGCCTTCAGGATCGGCGGTTTGTCGGCGTCAGGAATTGGTCGCAGACGGAATTTCAAGCGCGCGCTTCCCTTCTTCAGGGTGATCTCTCCAGCGGCTTCGGCATTGCGGACCCATTGCGTGCGGCCACGCGGGGCAACGAGGTAACGTGTGCCTTGCAATTCCAGTAGATCGACTGGAGTCGAGAATAGCTTGCCGCTTTTTCGTCCGCGGACTTCGAGCAAATAGATGTGCGAGGGCCCGAGACCCAGACCGACAAGGTAGCCGAAAGTACGATTGAAGATCTTTTCGACCGTCGTCGGCTCGCGGAACACGGGGAGATTAGAGATCATGCTCTCGATTGTAGCTTCCGGGGGCGAGGGCGTTTGTTGAAACTCCTTTTTTGGAGCCGCCGGTGATGCGGACGGTCGCTGGGTTCTTCGCTTCGCTCAGAATGACAATTAGCGGAGTGGGTGAGGTGAGTGGGTGAATGATCGACGTCCTACGTTTGCTTCACGAAACGCAGCGAGGCGGAGTTCATGCAGTAGCGGAGGCCGGTGGGCTCGGGGCCATCGTCGAAGACGTGGCCGAGGTGAGCGTCACATTCTGTACAAGCGACGGCGGTGCGCACCATGCCGAACGTGACGTCGCGGATCTCCGTGACATTTTCTTTGGCGATCGGCTGCCAGAAGCTGGGCCATCCGGTGCCGGAATCGAATTTGGTGCTGGAATCGAACAGCGCATTGTCGCAGCAGATGCAGCGATAGATGCCTTTGTCGTGAAGATTCCAGTATTCTCCGGAGAAGGCCATCTCGGTGTCGGCGTGGCGCGTGATGTCGAACGCATTTCCGGAAAGCTGTTTGCGCCATTCGTCTTCGGTCTTCACGACTTTCGCGATGCGGATTTGCTTGAGGCGCTGGCCGTCGTCGGAGAACAGAACGACGGTGACATCTTTTGGTTCGAGTCGCCGCGGCGCGGCGCGGCTTGCAGGACGGCGGGCTTTCTCCACTGCCAGAGAGCGAGGCCAGCGAGGGTCGCCGCGGATGTTGCGAGGAACGCGCGGCGTTGCAGATTGGGGGAGGGTGCCGCCGAGCTTTGCTGCTCTGGGAGGCGGTCGATCGTTGTCTCCACATGAGCTATTTTTCCATCGAGATCTGAATCCGACATTGGCCTCTCCTTGGGCTCATTCATGGCCTTCGCCGCTTGCGTTCGAAACCTTTATCGCAAAGTCCGCAAAGAAAAAATCTCGCAAAGATCGCAAAGAAGGGCATCCCGGATTTCGAAACCACGCACTACCTACTTTCCGGTGTAAAGGTCGGGGAACTGCTCGCGCAGATGCTCGACCTTGGGCGCGTCGTTGTAGACGATGTACGGTTGATTCGGATGCAGGGCCGCGTAATTCTGGTGATAGGCCTCGGCCGGGTAGAAGGCCTTCAGCGGAACGACCTGCGTCACGATCGAGTGCCGGAAGATCTTTGCTTTATCGAGCTGCGCGATGTAGTTCTCGGCGATGCGCTTCTGCTCGTCGCTGCTGTAGAAAATCGACGAACGATATTGCGTGCCTTCATCCGGGCCTTGACGGTCAAGTTCCGTTGGATCATGCGCAACCGAGAAGAAGACGCGGAGCAGTTCTCCGTAAGTAATCTGCGAAGGATCGTAGACAACCTGAACGGACTCGGCGTGTCCGGTCTCACCAGTGCTGACGATTTCGTATTCAGCAGTCTTGGCGGAGCCTCCTGAGTAACCGGACGTGGCACGGATGACTCCTTTGACGTGTTGGAAGACAGCCTGGACGCCCCAGAAACATCCGCCGGAGAGGACTGCGGTTTGCTGGCCGGCGGCGGAAGTGCGAGTCGCATCGACGACCGGCGCGGGCACGGCCGCGGCCGGCATTGGATTTGCTTTAGCGTTGCAAGCTGTTGTGCCGATGAGGGCAGCGAAGAGAATCAGGACGTTGCGAATGGAAGATCGCATATGGAGTTCCTTCCTCAGTCAGTACGATGCAATGGGGGCTGCCAGATTGGAGTCTTGCGCGGGAAAAAAGTTTCAGGATACCGAACGAGAAATGGATTGTCGGCCAGAACTGCGCCGCCGATTCGCCCGGGCCTCACGGACGGACGAATGCGTCCGTCCCGACACGAGTCGTGGTAATTCGTCAGGTTCACTTCTTGCTTGCTTTTTCGCCTTATGTTCGCCAATAATGGCGCTATGGCCATCACACGCAGACAGCGGGAAGTGTACGACTTCATTTCGCGATTCGTGGCGGAGAACGGATATTCTCCTTCGTTTGAAGAGATTGGCAAAGGGTTGGATCTGACTTCGCTCGCGACCGTGCACAAGCACGTCACGAATCTCGAGAAGAAGGGATTGTTGACACGGGACTACAACCGGAGCCGGTCGATCGATTTGCTGCCTCCGAAAGGGCGGCTCAAGCAGGCGATGAGCGTGAACACAGCGGTGGTATTGCCGCTGGTAGGGCGTATCGCGGCGGGGCAGCCGATCGAAGCGATACAGAATAATGAGACGATCTCGCTGGCCGACTTCGTAAGATCGAAAGAAGTGTTTGTGCTTGAAGTGCGTGGCGACTCGATGCGGGATGAGGCGATCCTGAACGGCGATTATGTGCTGGTGGAGAAGGCACGGACTGCGCACAACGGCGACATTGTGGTGGCTTTGGTGGATCAGAGCGATGCGACGCTGAAGCGGTTTTATCGCGAGGGAGAAAGCATTCGTCTGCAGCCTTCGAATGCGACGATGAAGCCGATCATTGTTCCGGCGGCTTCGGTGGATGTGCAGGGTAGGGTGATTGGGGTGCTCAGGAAGTATTAGCAGTTCTCAGTTCTCAGTTCTCAGTTCTCAGTCGTAAGCGATTCTGTCCCTACAGATGGAAATCGACCTCGACAGCAATTTCGACTGCGACCGGTTCGTGTCCCTCCTGTTCCGCCGGTTTGAATCTCCATGTTTTAATCGTGCGCACAGCTTCAGCATCCAATCCACAGCCGAGTGGCGACAGGATGCGAATATTCTGTGGGATACCCTGACTGTCGACAATTAGCCCGAGGGTTACCTCTCCACGCACACCTGCTTTCCGCGCGGCCTCACTGAATTGCGGTTCTGGCGCGAAAGTCTGTTTGGGCGGCGAAATGCCTTTCCCTACATGATAGAGATGGGCATGCGACATTTCTGAGGAAGAAGATTGCTTCGACTCAGAATCCGAATGCGAGTCGGTGCTGGGAGCCATCCCAGGAACCGCCAGTAGTTCCGCTGAGAAATGACAATACAGGTGCTTCTGGTCGTTCGCATTTTGCAGCCCCGCTGAGACGCAGGGCTCCCAGTAGTCTGGGACTAGCGCCTCGAGACTGTTACGGTTGGTTAGAAAAATGCGTGAGAAAAGGGCATCGATCGCATCCGATGCGTTCCCAGAGCCGAGTTCCACTTCGATTTTGACGGGCTCACCCTTCTTTCGCTTCTTCTGAGTATCGGCGTGAAACTGAAAACCATGGCCCGTTGAGGACACCAGCAATCGTCTCGCGTCGATCTCCAGGCGCTGGCCACGGATTTGCAGGTCGCTTAGAAGAACGAATCCATCCACAGTCCAATCGCCCGGAGTCGGGGTGCCGAACGGGATACCCATAGCGTTGTAGTGGAGGAACTCGTCGGAGTAGAAACCACGAAGAATGAATATCTTGTTCTGGTACTGATCCTGCAAGCGCTGTTGCGGGTCGGCGGTTTGGGCTTGTCCTTTGATCGCAAGAAAGGCTAGTAGCGCCGTCGCCAAGAACGGAAGAGTCCAAGAGCTTCGCATCGCCGAGCATTATAGCGGTGAGGCGCGGAGCGGAAATGAAAAAACGCCCGGCATTTCACCGGGCGTTTCATCTTCGTGCAAATCGGATGACCGACTTATCCAACGTGTTTGTTCAGGGCCTGGGCGATGGCTTCTTTGGGCTTGTAGCCGACTAACTGCTCGAAGTATTCGTTCTCAGCTATCGGATCCCGTACGGGCTGGTTCAGTAGAGGTGGAAATCGACTTCCACAACAATCTTTGTCGCCACAGGTCGGCCGTCTCTTTCAGCTGGCTTGAATCTCCATTTCCCGACGCAGGTTAGAGCTTTTTCCTCAAGCCCGAAGCCAAGTGGCTTTACAATATGGATGTTCGTGGGAAGACCTTTCTCGTCCACCACCAAGCCTAGGACTACCACACCATCGTGTAATTTCGCGTGCCTTGCACTCTCGCTGAATTCAGGGTCGGGCTGATAGATAGGTCTTGGAATACCTTCGCCGACTTTGTTGTGTACGACCGTATTGCAATCAAGACCTCGGCTCGCATTCGTTTCCATAGGTGCGGTGGTGCTCTCTTGAGGGACCACTCCCGGAACGGTCAGAAGCTCAGGAGAGAATCGAAGGTTTCCACCCTTGGCGAGCGCAGCCGCGAGGACGCAAGGCCTCCAATAATCAGAAACCAAGGCGGGGAGATTATCATGCGCAGTTAGGAAAATCTTTGCCATCGCGGCGTCTAGTTGTTCCGGAGAGAGGCTGTCCAGATTCAAGGTGACTTCGATCTTTAATTTGCGCGTTTCGGAATCTTTTTCGGGAAGAACCTGGAATTCTTTCTCGTCGAGTTCAATGACCAATAACCTTTCTGCTTCAATCGTCAGTCGGTTGCGGGAAAAGCGAATTCCCTTCACTAAGGCGAAGCCATCACTCATCCAGTCGCCGGAACTTGCATCGCCGACGAAGGTTCCGCCCGAGTCGTAGTGCAAATGATCGCCTGAGTAAAAACCGCGAAGCACGAATGTCTTGCCCTGGAGTTCATCCCGCAGGTGCCGTTCAATATCGCTGGAAGCGTGTAGAGGACTGGCAAGCAGAAAGAGAACGACACAGGAAATGACGGCGCGACGAGACGACTGCCAGTTCATGGCTGTGCATTCTAGCTTAACTCAGCAAAAAAAACGCCCGGCATTTCACCGGGCGTTTCATCTTCGTGGAAATCGGATGGCTAACTTATCCAACGTGCTTGTTCAGGGCCTGGGCGATGGCTTCTTTGGGCTTGTAGCCGACTAACTGCTCGACGACCTGGCCGCCTTTGAACACCAGCAGCGTCGGGATGCCGGTGACCTTGTAGCGCATCGGCGTGGAGCTGTTGGAGTCGACGTCCATTTTGCCGACTTTGATTTTGCCCTGAAAGTCCTTGGCCAGTTCTTCGACGATGGGGGCGATCGCGCGGCATGGGCCGCACCATGTTGCCCAGAAGTCTACGAGAACGGGCTGATCCGATTTCAGAACATCCTGGTCGAAGTTTGCATCGGTGACTTCGACGATTCCGTTACCTGCCATTTGCTTTCTCCTCGTTGTGAAGGTCGCGCTGTCGGTCGACGGTCGACGTTCTCATCGAGCGGCGTAACCGGGGCGATCTGTATGAGTGCATCCCGTGTAGGGAGTCGAACCCATTATTTTAGCACCTGCCATTGGATGCCCCGGGACAGTGGAAAGTCGCAAGACGTCGGGCGTCAGGGACGAGGCTGCCTTTTCACTGTTGGCATTCGGCTGCGTCGCGGGGGTTAGCGATTTGACGTAGCTAACCAGTTGCCAGCGCTGGGGTTCCGGGAGCTTCGACCAGACCGGCATGCCACGGCGGACGACGCCATTGGTCAGCAGCCAGAACAGTGCGCCTGGAGTGGCATGTTGCACCTCGTCGGCCCGCAGGCTGGGTCCCTTTTTGCCGCCGTCGGCCATATCGCCGTGACACTCGGCGCAATGCTCTTCGAAAAGTTTGCCGCCAGCCACAACGGCGTCGGGATCTTGCGCGAGAGGATTGCGGCGGGCGACAGCTTTTTTCGGAGCTTTCGAGAGCTCCGCGTAAATATCCTTTCTGAAATGACGGGCGTCGGAGGATTGAGCGATCGCTCGGTGCGAGGATGCAGTGATCACGAGGACGGCGATTGCGATTGCTATCCATTTTGCGGCCGACGATTGTGCGCACAGTTTCGTCAGCGTTTTGATCGTCATCAGCGTTTTCATCGGCGGCCTCCGAAGATGCGGGAAATGGCGTTGCCGAATCCGGAGAACTCACGGGAAACGCCCCACCTTAGCAAGAAGCGATGGCTATTGTCGTTGAGGCCGAAGCCGGGAGAGAGACGGAACGTCCAGTCGGAGGGCAGGTTCCAGGCGACGACAGGAGCGAGGTAGTGCGACGTATCGTGCAGGCCGAAACTGTATCGGTCGCCGAGACCTCCATAGAGTTCGATTCCGGCAATGAAATTCTCAGGGCAGAAACTGCAGCGTTTGGCGGAGGCTTTCAGTGCCAGCGGGCGACTCGCGCCGATGGCGTAGCCGAACTCCCAGGGATTGCCTCCAGTGACATTCTTGGTGGCGATGGTGTTTTCGGCGATGTTCCATCCATTGAAGGTCTTCGAGAGAAGGAGCTTGGTCTCGATTTCGTGATCGTGCTCCTGACGCGCGATGGCGTTGGGATCGGCATAGTCGGCTTCGACGTCGTGGCCTTCGACCTCTTTCAGAATTTTGTCGGCGCCGCTGGTTTGCTCGTACTCGATATAGAGCACGGGATTGATGAAATGTTCGCGCTGCAGGAGGCGGAAACGGTTCTCCCAGCGGAAGCCGGTGAAGATGGTGCTGTCGTTGAACGTGGTTTGCCCGTCGAAATAGAGTTCGGTGGTCCACCAGGCGGTGGCGCCGTATTCGAACTCGGTCCAGAAGGCGTGGAAATCGTTGCCGGCGCGCTGCGTGCCGAAGGTGGAGAAGTATTCCACTTCGAGGCTGCCGGGCTCTTCGAGATAGTGGTCATAGGTGACGATGTATGGACTCTCCTGAGAGTGCGCGGGAGGAGCGACCGCGGCCAAGAACAGCGCTAGCAGGCCACAGAGAAGAGCGGGGCGAACGAAGTGTTGAGCGGCGCGTCCGGGATGGGGCCCGGGGAGTTGAGTTCGCAGATTGATTGAGTTCAAGCGGAGATCGAGTTCCTTTCGAAGGAAGATGGAGGGGGAGAATTGAACCCCGGTAGATGCGACTCAGTCGCAATTAATAGCGAGACTCCCGTCCGTTCCGGCAGCCCCGCCATTTTGCTTTGTCAGTGAAATTACAGTCGCGAACTACGACTATCGCTAGTTGCAACTCAGTCGCATCTAAGTTACAGTAATGATCTTGCTGGAACGTCTCCGCCGGCGTCAAGGACTGGCGGAAGAAATCGTCGCAGGTTGATTGCGACCAGTTGCGACAGCGGAGGAATCGCGTGCCACTTCCCCAAACGGAAATGCCGGGCCGGTTGCAAGCTCACCTTGCCGAGCGTGGAATTCGGATGACGCAGCAACGGCGCGCCATTCTTATGGTGATGGAAACAGCGAGCAAGCATCTCGATGCGAGCCAGATTCTTCGCAAGGCGCAAAAGATTGACGCGAGCGTCGATCGCAGCACGGTATATCGCACTCTGCGTCTGTTGAAGCGGCAGGGATTGATTGACGAACTCGACCTGATGCACATCAACGGCGAAGGACATTACTACGAGCGCAAACTGGAACGCGACCACATCCACATGGCGTGCCTGCGCTGCGGCAAGATCACGGAGTTTGTGAGCGACAGTTTTGAAAAGCTCAAGCAGCAGGTAGAGAAAGATTGCCGGTTCCGGGTGCTGGTTTCGCGCCTCGAGATTGGCGGATACTGCGCCGGGTGCCGGGGGTCGCAGTAGAGAGTTTTGATCGCAATGGAAATCAGATTTCTCAAGGCCGAGGACGCCGCCGAATGGTGGAGACTGCGTGCAGATGCGCTGCAGCGCGATCCTGCGGCCTTCAGCGCTTCGGCGGAGGAACACCAGTCTGTGACCTTGGAGGAAGTGCGAAGGCGGCTCGGATCCAACGACGAAGAGATGTTTGTGGCGGGCGCGTTCGAAGACGGCCGACTGGCCGGGATGGCGGGCTTCTATCGCGAGAAAAGTCCAAAATCCAGACACAAGGGACGCGTGTGGGGCGTCTATCTGACGCCAAGCAGTCGAGGCAAAGGCATAGGACGGAAGATGCTTCGACTGCTGCTCGAGCGCGGTAGCAGGATCAGCGGCGTCGAGCAGATATTACTCGCAGTTACAACAACGCAGGACGCGGCAATCGGATTGTACCGGGCGCTTGGATTTCAGACATTCGGCTGCGAACCTCAGGCGCTGAAAATCGGCAACCGCTATGTGGACGAGGAATACATGATGTTGCGCGTGGAGCGCGGGTAAACGCGAGTCTGGCCAGAAAGAAAAAGCGCCCTCGACTTTTCAGTCAAAGGACGCCTCGGCAGCCCTCCCCCAGAACTGCCAAACCACGAGATGGATATTAGAGTTCACTACAAATAGTGTAAACGTCACTTTGGTAATGCGAATAGCGGAGAGTTAAGGGCCGGTTGCAAGTAAATCTATTGCTTCTGCCAGGTCTGCCCGTCGTCGGAGGTGGTCCAGATCTCCCGTGTCGCGGTAGTAATCCTGCCGCGCTGCGGGTCGGAGAATTCAAGGCCGACGATGTCACCCGAGAGGTTGGTTCCCGCTGCGGAGGGTAGCACGCGAGTCCAGTGGCTGCCCGCATCGGCGGAATGATAGAGCGCGCCTGCTGAACCGCCGGCCCACACCTCGGAACCAAGCGCGGTGACTACGCGGAAAGTTGGAGCAGCGACTCCGCCTTTCAGCGCCTTCTTGTCGGTATCTTTCTCCTTCGCCCGCGAAGTTTTGGTGAAGGATTCCGGGCTCGTCGAAGTCGCCGCAGAGTTTGCGTCCACATCGACGTCTTGCCACGTACTGCCCTGATCGAAAGAGCGCTGCAGACGTCCGGTTGCGCTGATGCTCCAGCGCGGGAGGAGAGCCGGCGTGGTGGCCAATGCGAAGCTACGTCCGGTGATGTTCCCGTCCTGGCGGGGCAACTCCTGTTGTCCAGCAGCGTCGGTGACCGGCGCTGCGCTCGCGGTCTCGACATTCACCGGCGCCTTGGCCTTCCCGACAGTCGAGTATGTGGATCGATCTTGCGACTCGGTGTCCTGCGATTGGGCCTGCGAGTTTTGATCCTGAGCTTGAGTGGCAACCGGTGTAGCCTCTGCCGCAACATCCACTGTCACTGTCTGTGACGGATTGCCGGTATTCGCTCCAGCACTTGCACGTTGCGGCGTCGCTGCGGGCGCGATCATTCGCACCTGAGGCGACTGCGCACTTTGTTGCTGCCATTGCGCAGGCGGGTTGGGACCGTTAGAAATCTGCTTCCTGTTAGTGCCTCCCGCGACGCCGTCGAGCTCGTTCGCGGATGGCTGCTGAGACGAGAGACGGTCCATCTGGCTTGTCGCGGGCTGGTTTGTCGCGGGCTGGTTTGTCGCGAGTTGCCCGTCCACGAGTCGCTTGGGTTCAGAGACGGTGCCGCTCTTAGTATCAGATTCAGAACGCGCAGGTGTAGCGAGGGTTGCATCCCGTTTCGCTTCGGGGGCGGCAGAGGCTGGAACGGGCGCTGGGGCCGGGGACTCCTTGGCAACCTCGACTTTTTGCGCGGAGTTACGGGACATCTGTTCAGGCTGCCCGCTCTCCCGATATCGCACGACTCCGAATGACGCGATGACTATCATTCCAGCAGCGACCAAGGTCCAACGAAGAGCAGGCCACGTCAGCCATCCGCGGTGAGGGACAGGAGTGACGGCACTAACATCCTCAGTCGCTGGTAGGGCCAGCGCAACCACATCGCGGCAATCAGCGCACCGGGCCAGATGGTCGAGCACATGGGCACGCTCCGCTGACCGAAGCGATTGCTCCGCAAAGGCAGTGAGCACATCCGCGTCTGGATGACCGGCCATAGGCGTTGCGGCCTTCAGGCGCTCGCGCACGATATTTGGGACACTTGGCATTTCAGCTTCTTAAGTTCCTGATCCTCTAGCTGTCAGCTTCTAGCTAATATGACGGCAAGCCTTTCGACTGCCGAGATTTAGCCCCTATCCCGAGCCCTCACGGACTCGTGCTTCTGCTCTCTTTTCAGAGAACGCCGGAGGTGAAGATTCTTGCGTCAAAGTACGCTGGATATTCACCCGCAGGTCACGCACGTCAACATCCATGGATTCTTCAGCCTGGCGGCGCGACATGCCGCGGCGCACCAGATTTCCAAGGATTTGCTTGCGCAGGGCTTTGGCCAGCTTGTCGAGTTTGCGGCTGATGGTGGATTCGTGCACATCCAGCATGCGGGCTATCTCGGCAAGGGTGCGTTCGTCGAGATAATACGCGCTCAGGACCATGCGGTCCTCGGCGGAAAGAAGCGCCAAGACCTCATCAGTGGCCTGCTCCAGGCGCGTGTCGGCGGGCGCCGTGGGTTCGGGATCAGGAGCGCAGAATTGGACTCCATCTTCGGACTCTTCGTCGAGACTGACGAGGCGTTTGGTGCGACGGTAACGGTTCACATATTCCTGCGCCAAAACGGTGCGCAGCCAGCCTTCGAGAGATCCGCGGCCGGTGTAGGAAGAGAGCTTGGAGACTCGCTCGCCGTCGCGGGTGCTCGTGCCGTAGAGATCGGCGTAAAGAGTGTCGGCAAGGTCGCGCGCGGCTGAATCTTCGCGGGCAATGCGCAGCGCAGATAAATAAAGCTTATCGCGGTAGCGAGTGAGAAAGATTTCCCAGGCGGAGTTGTTACCGCTGGCACACGCACGCGCGAGAGCCAGTTCGTCAACACGAAGGCTCAAGAAGAAGGTACGGATTTCGGTTTCCGACGTGTCAGCCGTCGCATGTTTCGCGCCCACTTCGCAAAGTATCCCGGCAAAGGATTCGCGAGTCAGTCCGATTTTGTCGCAGCCGCTTCTGGCGTGGAGCTCCGCCAGCAGGTCGTTGACGATGGACTGGACAGCGGAGTTTTGTTTTGTCGAGCTCATGCGTGAGCCGATGCGGAGCCGAAGCGCTAAATCCTGATCAACACTCTATCGCAGCCCCCAACTCGGCGCGGCTTCCGAAGGTAACCTGCGCGTTCTTTCCGATGCTACCAACTAATTAGACGTATTGAGCGTGAATTTTGACCGCAAGCGGCCCGAGGATTCTCGTTCTCCCGACGAAGCGAGTTGGTCAGCAGGTGCGACGAAAACCCCACGTCTCGCAAAGGCAGGGCGGGACGTGGGGTCCGAGGGCTTGGACCAGATGCGCCGACTCGCCGGGAGGGAGCGTTTATGAGTCCGAAACTTTTTTTGGGTTTGACGGTGCTCGTGATCGTGGCAGGGTTGGTAGTGGTGGACCAGCGGCAGGCGCAAGCGGGAGAAGTTACACCTGCATCGGGGTACAAGGTGCTCGAGCCGATCCGGCACGGAAATCTGACTGTGTTTCCGGTGGTGGCGGCAAAGAATTATCCGACGAGCGAGTTTCTGACATTGGATGAAGGGTTGCGGTCGGGAGAAGTGATTGTGACGGAGGCCGGAACGGTGCAGGGATTGATTCGCCGAAACCCGATGCCGTCGATCCGGCACGATGGGGCACAGGTAAACCGGCTGGTGCTGGTCAACAACTCGAAACGGCCACTGCTGTTGCTGGCTGGAGAGATCGTCAGCGGAGGTAAGCAGGATCGCGTGATCGGGAAAGATCGCATCGTTCCGCCGGAGAGCGATCCCGTGGACCTGAGTGTATTTTGCGTGGAGCCAGGCCGGTGGGTCGCGACCAGCGAACACTTCGGAGCGTCGGAGGCGATGTATGGCAAAGCGACCGCGAACGTCAACCAGCCCGCGCCGATGGCGATGATGGCGCAGCCGTCCGTACGCGCCAAAGCGATGGGCGACCAAAATCAGCAGGAAGTTTGGGCGGAGGTGAGAAAACAGCGCGACGCGGTGACCGAAACAGTCGAAGTGTCCGGCGCCGCTCCGGCGGTGGCGGGCGAGATTTCACGGACCACTTCTTATGCCAAGGTGATGGAGACCGATGAAGTGAAGAAACAAGTGGACGCCGTCGCGAAGCCAATCGAAGAAAACTATCACAGCCTGATCCGGCAATTGCAAGACCGGAATGCGGTCGGCGTCGTGGTTGCGGTGAACGGGCGCATCATCTGGGCCGATATCTTTGCCAGCACGGATCTGCTGCAGAAGTATTGGCCAAAGCTGGTGCGCTCGTATGCTTCGGAGGCAGTAGTGACGCGCGCGAAAGACGTTGAGGTGGGCGTGAGCCTCGCCCGAGACTTCCTTGAAAACATGGAAGGCCGTCGCGAGACGATTGAGAGCGAGCCTGGAGTCTACCGGCATACCGAAGTGAACGGGGATGGGTTCAAGGCGTTTTCGCTGACTTCCCTGCTGCCGAAAACGGGGTTCGACGTGCATGTGGCGAAGATGGCGGAGTAACGGATTTCTCGTCAACGTGGCAGGTCTAGATTGCGCGGACGAGACGCACACGCGACAGCCGCCGGGGACGGCAGCGCTACGGTCAATCGCTCTTGGTTGATTCGTACCAGTTGCGCCAGGCGGCGGGATCGTTGGGCAGGTGCTCGCGCGTAATGTCGTTCAAAGCCTGGAAGGCCCACGCGTGAGTGCGGGCATCGAGCGAGGGATCATCCGTGTAGTTTACCAATTGCGGGACGGCGCTCAGCCTCTCTTCTCGAGTAAACATCCCCGCCTGAGCAAGACTGCATGCCGCGCTCTCTCGAACTCTCGGCGAGGGATCGTCGTGCATAGCCTGGAGAAGCGGAGGGATCGCCGCAGTGCCGCCGACCAAGGCAAGACCTTCCACAGCCCAGTGACGGGAGTCTTCGTCGGAATCTTTCAGGTGCGCGGTCAGAACCTGCACGATGCGATCGGTTTCGACTCCGCGATTGCCCATGAGACCGAGCGCCCATAGCGCCCAGATTTTCTTGGCGTGATCGGGAGAGTCGGCGCTCTTCAACAGGTAATTGACGCCGGCGGAATTCTTCGCGAGTCCATAAGCAGAGAGTTCAACCTCAATGCCCGATTCGCGCACGCGCATGTCACTGGAATTCAGGGCAGCCGTCGTTAAGGTCGCGATCTGCGGATTCCACTTCACATATCCCTGCCACCGGTCGACGTGAGTGGAGATCTGATCCATGGCCGCGTCGGAGTGTCCGACGGCGAGTTCAAGCAGAGCCTCGGCTTGTTTCTGTGGCTTCAGGCGATCGAGTTGTTTCAAGTCTTTGACCGACGCGAGGTGGGATGCTTCGTCTGGTTGCAACGAAAAGAAATTGGCGAAGCGCGGCCATGCGGCGTGAGCGCTACCGATGCTGCCAACCAGCACCGCTGATAACACACCAATCGCAATGGCAACGAATGGGCCGAATCGCAGCGCTCTGGAAGCGGAAAGCGAAGGACCGGCCGCGTTCACACTGCCCGTCGCAATGTCGGAGCCCGGGCCGAGAGTTCCGTAGTTCGCAGTCGTTTGCGGAGCGGAATCGTTTCCCGAGGCGGGGTTCGGCTTCCGCTCCTGATTCGGCCACGATGACTGAAACACATCCATATAATGAAGAGTCTAGAGTTAGCGTCGAAATGCGGTAAAGTTACTTCGGTTCGAAGCCCAGAGATTGTGATGCGAAATCAGCTCCGCCCGATGTTTTTCGCGCGGAGTGCTGGAGGAGAAAGTCATGAGCGGGAACTGGAAGTGGATGGTGGCGGCAAGCGGCACATTCGTGGCGGCAATCGCGCTCGCGGCTGCCGGTCCGGGATATCACGTGGCGAAGACTTACCAGGTGGGCGGCGACGGAGGCTGGGACTACCTCACCGCGGACTCAGACGCACGACGACTTTACATTTCGCGCGGCACGCACGTCATCGTGCTCGACATCGACTCCGGAAAAAGTGTGGGTGACATTGGCGATACGCCGGGAGTGCATGGGATCGCGCTGGTGCCGGAACTCGGTCGCGGCTTCACCAGCAACGGGCGCGAAGGCACGGTCAGCATTTTCGATCTCAAGACGCTGGCAACAAGCAGCAAGGTGAAAGTGGGCGAGAATCCGGACGCGATTCTTTACGATCCCGCGACCAAGCGCGTTTTCACGTTCAACGGGCGCAGCCAGGATTCAAGCGCGATCGACGCAGCGAGCGGAAAATTGCTGGGCACGATCAAACTGGACGGCAAGCCCGAGTTCGCGGCCAGCGATGCCAAGGGCGAGATTTTCGTCAACATCGAAGACAAGAGCGAACTGACCGTGATCGATCCGAATAAGCTGGAAGTCAAGGCGAAGTGGCCGCTCGCGCCGTGCACGGAGCCAAGCGGGCTCGCGATCGATCGCAAGAACCGGCGGCTGTTTGTTGGTTGCGACAATAAGATGATGGCCGTTGTCGACGCCGACAGCGGCAAGGTTCTGGCCACTCCCGCCATTGGCGAAGGTGTGGATGCTACGCGATACGACCCTGAGACCGGCTTGGCTTTCGCCTCTTGCGGCGAAGGAGTGCTCACCGTGGTGAAAGAGGACTCACCCGGCAAGTTCAGCGTCGCGGAAACGGTTCCCACCCAGCAGGGGGCGCGCACGATGGCGCTCGATTTGAAAACTCACGAAGTGTTTGTGGTGACTGCCAAATTCGGACCGCCTCCGGCCCCGACGGCCGACAACCCGCATCCGCGGCACTCGATTCTTCCCGACAGTTTTGTCGTCCTCGTCGTGGAGAAATGAAGCGAAGAAATAAAATCGAGAGATAGAATAGAGGCTGGCCCTTTCCAAGAAGGCCGATTCCGGCTAGGATATCGCAACCCGGATTGATCGTACGACCGTTCGGTTGGACCTTCGCGGTTCTGCCTGCGCACGATCAAAACAGATCAATTCCCATGACTCAAGTGGGCCGCATCCAGTTCTCTGGATGCTATGGGGTTATTGGACACCGGATTTCTTGAACGACTGAGGGCCAGGTTACGATGACGATTTCTGACGACAAGTTCTATGGTGCGCAACTGACCCGGCGTGTGGATTTCGCGCCGGACCTGTGGATGATCCGCATCCGTTGCGAAGGCGAGTTCAAGTTCGTTCCGGGGCAGTATGCCACGCTCGGCCTGGACAACGGCGTAAAGCGCGTCGAGCGACCGTATTCGATTGCCTCATCGCCTTCGGAGGACGAGATTGAATTCTTCTTTGAACTCGTGCCTGAAGGGGCGCTGACGCCGCTGCTGCATAAATTGCAGCCCGGTGACCGGCTGTCGATGCGGAAAGTTCCCAAAGGAAAGTTCTCACTCGACACGGAGAATGGACGCTCGAATCATCTGCTGATTTCGACGGTCACAGGTGTGGCTCCGTTCGTCAGCTATGTACGTACATTATCGAAAGAATGGAAAGAAGGACGATTCGATGGAAGCCACAGGCTCTTCCTGTTGAATGGCGCGAGCCGCCCGTGGGAATTTGGATATCTTGAGGAACTGAACCAGTTCGACAAAGAACTGCCATGGTTCAAGTATGTGCCCACTGTGAGCCGTCCATGGGATCATGCGGACTGGCCGGGAGAGATTGGTCGCGCGGACGACATTCTGCGCAAATACGCCGATCACTGGGAACTGGACGCGAGTAATACGGTCGCGTATTTGTGCGGGCACCCGGACATGATCGAGCACAGCAAAGCAATTCTGAAGCGTCGCGGTTTTACCGATAAAGGATCTGTGAAAGAAGAGGTTTATTGGATTCCGTCGCACAAGTAGCCGCGAGTTGCCACGACTGAACAGCGCCGGAGCGGATCCTGGATGCGAACGTCCTCGTCCTAGCTTTCCGCGGGCGCGAAGAAAACCAGCACCGCAAGGTCTTCGGTGATGTCGTAGAAACGGTGTTCGACCTCGGCTGCCACAAAGAGAATGCTGCCAGCCGCGATTTCGCGGTCTTCCTTGCCCGCGCGAAATCGCGCCCGGCCGCGGACCACGTAATACATCTCATCTTCGTGATGCGGACGCTGCGGATCAGTGGCTCCCGCGGCCAGCACGTAGAGCCCAGCGCTCATCGACGGCACGCGAAGAAACTCACGATACAACTTGCCGCTCGACGCTCTCTGCTTTTCGAGCTCAGATGCAGTAAAGAAAATAGCTTGGGGCTCGGTCACGAGTGGATGTTCCTTTGCAAGATCGCCGCTACGCGCTCGTCAACTCCACGAATCGTACGACTCGGTATCTTCACCCTTGTCGCTGGTGGCGATCACTTGAACGGTGTTTTCCCCGGGGTAATCACCTTGTTGACTCAGTTGCTCCTGCCAGTTGTCGACCGGCGGAACGAACGACTGATCATATTGGCTCCAGCCGTTCACCAGAATTTGGATGCGAGCGATTTTTTCGCCCTTGTCGGCCTTGGCTGACGCAGTGATGTCCCAACCCGCCGCTCCATTCTTTATGTGCGTGCTGGATACCGTCATTTCTATCCTCTTGGAATTCGTCCGCTCACGCGAGGATGCCTCCTAAGAGGAGTTCAGTGAATTGCGGAATCAGATTGTGCGCTTGCAGGTTGCCCTCGGGCTTGTACCACTGGTAAATCCAGTTGATCATTCCGAGAAGCGCGAAGGCGGCGGCGCGAGGACTGACGGCACCTGGAGTTCCGCGCGTGCGTTGATTTTCTTTCTGCACTTCGGCGATCAGACCCTCGACGAAATGCACATACTCCTTCTTGCGCTGGTTGATGCGCTTCCGCAGCGTAGGCGGCAGAGGATGGTTCTCGTGCAGCATGACTGTGATTTCGCGATCGCGGGGACTGAGCACGACTTCCATGTGGAGGCGGATCAGGGCACGCAGGCGTTCGGTGGGATCTGCGATCGCGCGTACCGGAGCAAGCACGCGTTCCTGCGTGATCTCCATCGCGTGGTTCATGATCTCGAAAAGGATTTCGTCTTTGCTCTGGAAATGATGATAGAGGCCGCCCTTGCTGAGCTTGAGCGCCGCGGCGACGTCGTTCATGGACGTGGCGTCGTACCCGCGCTGCTGAAACAAGCGCGCGGCGGTGCGCAGGATCTCCTGCCGGGAATCAACCAGAGTCTCGCGAGGCATCGGGGGACATGGTAAACAGTTGCCGGGCGGAATGCCAATCCGAGCGGTGGGCTCAAGTTGGCCGTGGCGCCGTTTCGCGGGTATCGGTCTGCGATCGGGCCGACCGCAATCGAACTGCTCTCGCCGGACGGACGAATGCGTCCGCCTCCCCACGTTTAGCCGTAAATCTCGGGAATGAAGTTCTGCTCCTGGATCGGCGGGCGCACGTACTTCGTCTTGTCGAGCGACGGAAGCTTGAGTCGCTCCGGCGTCAGATCTTTGTAGGAGACCAGCGACAGCAGGTGGCGGATGACATTCAACCGCGCGCACTTTTTGTTCTCGGCGTTGACGACGTACCACGGAGCCTGCTTGATGTCAGTGACGGCGAACATCTCATCTTTCGCGCGGGAGTATTCGGCCCATCGCCGGCGCGATTCGAGGTCCATCGGACTGAGCTTCCAGCGCTTCGTGGGATCGTTCATGCGATCCTGAAAGCGGCGCTCTTGTTCTTCGTCACTCACGGAGAACCAGTACTTGATCAAGATGATGCCCGCGCGCACCAGCATGCGCTCGAACTCCGGGCAGCTGTGGAGAAACTCGAGATATTCGTCGTCGCTGCAGAATCCCATGACATGTTCGACACCGGCGCGGTTGTACCAACTGCGGTCGAACAAGACCATCTCTCCGGCGGCAGGTAAGTGTGCTACATAGCGCTGGAAATACCACTGCGTCTTTTCTCGCTCCGTGGGCGTCCCGAGCGCGACCACGCGGGCAATGCGGGGATTCAAAGTCTGCGTGATCCGCTTGATCGCGCTTCCCTTGCCTGCGGCATCGCGCCCTTCGAACAGAATGACGACCTTCAAATGCTTGTGACGAATCCACTCATGCAGTTTGACGAGTTCGATTTGCAGGCGCCCGAGTTCCTGCTCGTAATCGCAATCCTTGCCTAGGCGTAGGGGCTTGGAAGGCTTGGGCGAAGACAGTTCAGTTTTCTTCGAAGCCGTCGGAGCAAAGGATTTTTCGTCGGTTGGAGGGCGCTTGTCGGCCATGTTTTGACCCCTGCACTAAACTAGGGAAATACGGCGCCTAACCCATCAGAGTACGCGGTTTTCGCCGCACGCCACACGCAAAACTTCTGCTCCAAAGGTCGTACGGCCCGTTTTGAGCCCGCATACGCCAGATCCCCGGGAAATCATGAGAATCAGCTTTGCCCTTGACAGCGGGAATTCAGGAAGGTAGCATTCTGAAATACCGACCGACCGGTCGGTATCGCAGTTCAGGATTACGGATCAGCCCGCTGGCTCCCGAAATCCATCCCCAACAAGCAAGGGCTTCTTTCTCCCCTTGTGCAATAAAAATGAGAGGAGCACTCGGTGGTTACTATTTTCTATGAACGCGACGCGAAGCCCGAAGCGCTGAAGGGCAAGACGATCGCCATTATCGGTTATGGCAGTCAGGGACACGCACAGGCGCAGAATCTTCGCGACAGCGGATTCAAAGTAATCATCGGGCTCGACCCGAACCGCAAGAGCGCACAACAAGCGCGTGCCGATGGCATGGTGGTAGTCGCTCCGGACGAGGCGGCCAAGCGCGCCGACTGGATTCAGATCCTCACTCCCGACGAGACGCAAGCGGAGACGTACGAGCAGTTCATCAAGCCGTATCTGCATCCCGGAAAAGTTCTCGGCGTGTCGCACGGATTCAGCATTCATTTCAAGACGATTGTTCCACCGACTGATGTCGACGTGGTGATGATCGCTCCGAAGAGCCCCGGGCACCTGGTGCGGCGTGTGTACACCGAAGGGCGCGGCGTGCCGTCGCTGATCGCGATTCATCAGGATGCCAGCGGACATGCTCACGAACTCGCTCTGGCCTACGCGCACGGGATCGGCTCTACGCGGGCGGGCGTTCTTCAGACCACGTTCAAAGAAGAAACTGAGAGCGATCTGTTCGGCGAGCAGGCTGTGCTATGCGGCGGGCTCACGTCGCTGATCAAGAAGGGATTCGAGACGCTTGTCGAAGCTGGATACGCGCCTGAGATCGCGTACTTCGAGTGTCTGCACGAAGTGAAGCTCATCGTCGACCTGATCTACGAAGGTGGACTGGATCGCATGCGTTATTCGATCTCGAACACGGCAGAATATGGCGACCTGACGCGCGGCGAACAAGTAGTCGGCGACGCGACACGGCAGGCCATGAAGAAGACGCTAGCCGACATCCAGAGCGGAAAGTTCGCTCAGGAATGGATCGCCGAAAACAAGGCGGGCTGCCCGAACTTCAACGCGCTGCGCGAGAAAGAGAAACAGCATCCGATCGAAATCGTCGGTGCGCAACTGCGCGGCATGATGAGCTGGCTGCCGAAAGAAGGCAAGAAACCGGCCGAGGCTCCCCAAGCCACAAAACAGGTGGTGAATGCTTAAGGGAGCCGACATCGTCCTGCAGTGCCTGCGCGCCGAGGGGGTGGACCTCGTATTCGGCTATCCCGGAGGCGCGATCATGCCGTTGTATGACGCGCTCGATGGAAGCGGCGTTCGGCACGTGCTCACGCGCCATGAGCAAGGCGCGGTTTTTGCAGCAGAAGGTTATGCGCGCGTGACGGGCAAAGTCGGTGTCGCCATGGCCACCAGCGGGCCGGGCGCGACGAATCTGGTAACGGGTATTGCCGACGCGAAGATGGATTCGGTGCCGCTGGTATGCATCACCGGCCAAGTGCGCAGCGCCTTGATCGGCACAGATGCTTTTCAGGAGACCGACGTATTCGGCGTGACGCTTTCACTCACGAAGTGGAGCCGCCTCGTTAAGACGATCGACGAGATTCCTGAAGTCATCGCCGAAGGATTTTACTGGGCACGCAGCGGACGTCCGGGGCCGGTGGTCATCGATATCCCCACCGACATGTTGAAGGCGAAAAAGGAATTCTCCGGGCCGGCGAAGTTCACTCCGCATGCACGGCCCGCCGACGCGAAGGCTGACGGCGGATTCACCGACACAATCGTCGCTTTGCTGCAGCAATCGGCGAAGCCGGTCGCGCTCATCGGCGCCGGAGCAAAGTTGTCAGGCGCGATTCCGGAGCTGCGGCGATTGCTCGACGAATTGAATATTCCAACGTTCGCCACGGTTCACGGTCTCGGCGCGGTGCCCCCGCATGCTCCTTATTACCTGGGCATGGTTGGCATGCACGGAACGCGCGCGGCGAACATGGCGCTGCACGAGACAGACTTGCTGCTGGTCTTCGGTGCGCGGCTCGATGATCGCGTTACCGGCGATCCGACTCGGTTCGCGCCGCATGCCAAGATCGTTCACTTTGAAATTGATCCGGCACAGTTGGATCGTGTTCGTCCGTGCGATCTGTCCGTGATCGGCGACTTGGCGGATACGATTCCCGCATTCCAAGCGGAATTGCGCAAACATTCCCTTCCCGATTTTGCAGCGTGGCGCGCGCTGGCATGTGGGGACGATCGCGCGGAACTTGATCCGCGAGGACTGGCGCAGCCGACCATTCGTTTTCTCGACGAACTCTTCAGCCGCCTCCCGCAGGACAGCGTGATTCTCGCCGACGTGGGCCAGCATCAGATGTGGGCGGCGCAGCGCTTCCGATCTGCGTCGCCGCGAGGATTCATCACGTCAGGTGGGCTCGGGGCCATGGGCTTCGCTCTGCCGGCCGCGGTAGGTGTCCAACTCGCAAAGCCGGATACGTGCGTGCTCTGCGTCTCTGGCGACGGCGGATTTCAGATGAACATTCAGGAACTTGCAACCGTGCATCGTCTCGGCCTGCCGGTGAAGATGGTTATCATCGACAACAAATATCTCGGCATGGTGCGGCAGTGGCAGCAACTTTTTTACCAGCGGAATTATGCTGAAACTGACCTGAGCGACAACCCGGATTTCGTGGACATCGCCAAGGCCTACAAGATTCACAGCTGGCGCCTGAAAGAAGACGTCATGCGCGAGTTTCCGGTGTCGCAAGAGACGGGCGATTCAATCGACCGATTCCTGCGGTCGCCGGATCCGGAGTTGCTGGTGTTTGATTGCGCGCCCGAGGCCAACGTTTTCCCGATGGTTCCGGCGGGCGCCGCACTCTCGGAGATGATGCTGGAAGAGGAACCATCGCAGTAGTGGGAAGGCAGTGGGCGAGACACCCACTTGACAGCCGGCGGGATGCCGGCGCTACGAGAACAAGGGAGAGACGCATGCACAGTTTTCACATTCGCTATCGCAATACGCAGGGAACATTGATGCGCATTCTGAATGCGGCTTCGCGCCGCGCGCTCGACTTGCCGAAGGTGCTGGCCGAAGCTGGCGAGCACGATCATCAGGTCACGCTCGACCTCGACGTGAATCAGAAGCAGGTCGGCCAGCTTTATCGCGAATGGTATTCGATTGCAGACGTGATCAAGGTTAGTTCCGGCGCGGCGCACACGGCACCGTGGGCCACGGCTCATCCGCCGGCGGGTGTGACGCAGGAAGAAGCGCGCGCTGCGGCGCGGGCGTAGGTTCGGCTCGAGATCAGCTGGGCAAGCATGACTGCTCCTGGGCAGCGTCATGCGACTTCGGGGAACCTGCAACGCGGGTTCCCCATTTTTTCAGCGACATGCGTTTGTTGGTTTCGCGGTTTTCCATCTTCGATACGAGGCGTGTAATCTCTCATCATGGATCTCAAGCACATCAGTCGTGGAATCACCGACGGGCGCGATCGAGCCGGCGCTCGCGCCATGTTCAAGTCCATCGGATTCACTGACGCCGATCTCAGCCGTCCGCTGATTGGCGTGGCCAATACCTGGATCGAGACGATGCCGTGCAACTTTCATCTGCGCCGTTTGTCGGCGAAAGTAAAAGAAGGAATCCGCGCCGCCGGCGGTACGCCCATGGAGTTCAACACGATCGCGATTTCTGACGGCGAAACCATGGGCACCGAGGGCATGCGCGCGTCTCTGGTGAGCCGTGAACTGATTGCCGATTCGATCGAACTCGTCTGCCGCGGACAGATGTTCGACGCAGTCGTGTGCGTGGTCGGATGCGACAAGACGATTCCCGCTGCGGCCATGGCTCTGGCGCGCATGAATCTTCCGGGGATGGTGCTTTATGGCGGGACGATCGCGCCTGGCAACTACCGCGGGAAAGATGTGACGATCCAGGATGTCTTCGAAGCCGTCGGCGCAAATGCTGCAGGCAAGATTACGGATCAGGAGTTGCACGATATTGAGAGCGTGGCGTGTCCGGGTGCGGGCGCCTGCGGCGGGCAGTACACGGCGAATACGATGTCGACTGTGATGGAGATGATCGGACTGTCGCCGATGGGTTTCAACAGCGTTCCGGCGATGGATCCCCAGAAAGATCAGATTTCATTCGATTGCGGCAAAGTCGTGATGGACGTTCTGCAGAGGGGAATCAAGCCGCGGGACATCTTAACGCGCGATGCTTTCGAGAACGCGATCGCATCGGTCGCGGCGAGTGGCGGGTCTACCAATGCGGTTCTGCACCTGCTCGCGATCGCGCGCGAGGCGGACGTCGATCTGGAAATCGATGACTTTCAAACCGTCAGCGAGCGAACACCTTTGCTCGCCGACCTCAAACCATCAGGACGATTCGTTGCCGCGGATATGCATCGCGCGGGCGGAATCGGACTGCTGGCAAAGCGACTGCTGCAGGGAAAGTATCTGCATGCTTCGGCGAAAACTGTGTCCGGCTTGACGATTGGAGCCGAAGCCGAGAAAGCAAGAGAGACCGCCGGGCAGGAAGTAATTGCGCCTCTCGACAAACCTCTGAAGGCCACGGGCGGACTCGTGATCCTCAAGGGAAACCTTGCGCCCGAGGGTTGTGTCGCGAAAATCAGCGGACATGAGCGGCTGGAGCATCGTGGTCCGGCGCGCGTATTTGAATCTGAGGAAGACGCGATGGCTGCAGTCACCAGCAAGAAAATAAAGGCTGGAGATGTAGTCGTGATCCGCAACGAAGGGCCGAAGGGCGGTCCGGGAATGCGCGAAATGCTCAGCGTCACCGGCGCGATCGTAGGCGAGGGACTCGGCGGCTCAGTGGCGCTATTGACCGACGGACGATTCAGCGGTGCGACCCATGGACTCATGGCGGGACACGTTTCTCCGGAAGCGGCTCTGGGAGGCCCGATCGCCGGAGTGCGCGATGGCGACATCATTCGCTTCGATGTGCGCCAGCGCGTACTCGAGGTGGAAATCACCGACGATTTGTTGCGGCAGCGCATGGCGCAGTGGAAAGCGCCGCAACCACGCTATCCGACGGGCGTCTTCGCGAAATATGGAGCGCTGGTAGCATCGGCATCGCAGGGCGCGATCACTAGACCGAAGTAGGAATTGCATCGGCCGGCGAGATGCCGGCGCTACAAAAATTATGTCGAAGAAGAAAACATTATTTGAAAAAATATGGGACGCGCACATGGTTGCGCAGCCGGCGGGGCGTTCACCCATCCTTTATATCGATCTGCACCTCGTGCACGAGGTGACTTCTCCGCAGGCGTTTGACGGACTGCGCGCCGCGGGGCGCAGCGTGCGTCAGCCACTGCGCACGGTCGCCACGGTCGACCACAACATTCCTACCGAGCCGCGAGGAACTCCGATTACGGACTTGATTGCGGCGAAACAGATTTCCGCGCTGCAAAAAAACTGTAAAGAATTTGGCGTCCGGCTGTTTGACATGGATTCGCCGGAGCAGGGGATCGTGCACGTCATCGGCCCAGAGCTCGGCATTACGCAGCCCGGGATGACGATCGTCTGCGGCGACAGCCACACCAGCACGCACGGCGCATTCGGCGCACTCGCGTTTGGCATTGGAACGTCGGAGGTTGAGCACGTGCTGGCGACGCAGTGTCTCGCGCAGCAGAAACCAAAGACGATGAAGATCGACGTGCACGGGCGGCTCGCGGATGGAGTCTCCGCAAAAGATCTTGCGCTGGGAATCATCGGACAGATCGGCACCGACGGCGCGACTGGGCACGTGATCGAATACGCGGGTCCGGCGGTGCGCGCTCTCTCGATGGAAAGCCGCATGACTCTGTGCAACATGAGCATTGAAGCTGGAGCGCGCGCGGGAATGGTCGCGCCCGATGAGACGACCATCGCGTATGTGAAGGGGAAGCGATTCGCTCCAACCGGCGGCGACTGGGATAAAGCCGTCGCACACTGGCGGAGTTTGCCTTCCGATGAAGGTGCGACGTTCGACAAGGTCATCGAGATCGACGCGGCGCAACTCTCTCCTTTTGTAACCTGGGGAACGAATCCCGGGATGGTGGCTCCGGTCACTGGGCGTGTGCCAGAAGTGAAGGGACTCGATGAGTCGGACCGCCGCGCTGCCGAACTGGCCCTCGAGTACATGGCTCTGGAGCCGGGCAAGCGGATCGAGGATATCGGAATCGATCGCGTGTTCATTGGATCCTGCACAAATTCTCGCCTCGAAGATCTGCGAGCCGCGGCTCGCGTGGCGAAGGGGCATCGCGTAAGTTCGAAGGTTCGCGCCATGGTCGTGCCGGGTTCGCAGGCAGTGAAGCGCGCCGCAGAGCAGGAAGGCCTGCATCGGATATTCCAGGATGCGGGATTTGAGTGGCGCGAGTCGGGATGCTCCATGTGCTTGGGAATGAATCCTGACATCTTGCAGCCAGGAGAGCGTTGCGCTTCGACGAGCAACCGAAATTTTGAAGGACGGCAGGGCCGCGGGGGCCGGACGCACCTGGTGAGCCCGATGATGGCGGCAGCGGCGGCGATTGCCGGGCACTTCACGGATATTCGAAATTGGAAGTTTCAGTAGGAGCCTTGATGTTGCACGAGTTTGACGTCGTCGTCCTGAAGAAAGCCTTGCCGGGCATGGCAGTGCCTGTGTTCTCCAAAGGAACAATTGTGATGGTGCACGATGCTGGCGCTCAAGCTTACGAGGTCGAATTCTTCGACCGAGATGACAAAACAATTGAAGTGTGCACAGTCGTGGGCGACGAACATCTGGAGCTAAAAACAGCCTCTAGGAAATCGAGATGAAACCATTTACAGTGCATCGCGGGCGCGTCGCGCCGCTCGACCGTGTTAACGTCGACACCGATCAGATCATCCCCAAACAGTTTCTCAAGCGAATCGAGAAGACCGGCTTCGGTCAGTTTATCTTTTACGACTGGCGCTTCGACGCTGACGGAAAAAAGAACGCCGGCTTCGTGCTCGACGATCCGCGCTATGAAGGCGCATCCGTCCTGGTTGCGGGCAAGAATTTCGGCTGCGGGTCATCGCGCGAACATGCGGTGTGGGCGCTTGCAGACTTTGGCTTTCGCGCGGTAATCTCGTCTTCCTTCGCCGACATCTTTGCCAACAACAGCACGAAGAATGGATTCCTCACCGTCCGCCTAAGCGAGGACGAGGTCGCGGAACTCATGCAGCGAACGCAAGAAATCGACGACTATCAACTTGTGATCGATCTGGAGAAGTGTGAAGTGCGCGATGATCGCGATTTCTGCGCAAAGTTTCCCATCGACGAATTCGTGCGGCACTGCCTGCTAAACGGCCTCGACGACATCGGCCTCACCCTTCAGCACGAAGCAGAAATTGCCGCTTATGAGTCGCAGCACCCCGCGCCTGCTGCGCTGAAAGCGTCCTGAGAGTAAACAGAAGGTCAAAGCGAGTAAAGATTTGTAAAACAACGGCGCCGGTCTTGACCTGCTGTATCACCGCAGTTGATGCTGGTTTGGTAGAGTTCTACAATTGCAACTGCGTTCCGGTTCCTACCTGAACCACTCTCGCGGGAGGTTCCTTGGCATCGAAAATTTACTGCCTCCTCCCGGCAGTTGCCGCAACCGAGTCTACAATGCATACGTCTAATTCTTCGAGCTTCCGGCTGCCGATCTTGTGTCGAAGTGGCGGTCCTGGACTAATCCTGTGATGACTGATCTTGTGACGACCAATCTTGTGAAAACTAACCTTGTGAACATGATCGATCGACTTTCTTCAAGAAACCCGCGCGTGGAAGTCGGAATCCCTTCCCGCGTTATCGCCCTCGCCGCCACTGCAGCCTTGTGTGCTTTCCTTTTGGGATGCAGTACTGCCGATTCCAAACAACAGAAGGCGCAGGCTGCCGGGCCTCGCGCTGTTTCAGTCGCGGTAGCGCCGGTGCAGAAACAGGATGTCCCGGTCTATCTCTCCGGCTTGGGAGCGGTGACCGCATTCAACACCGCCAACATCAAGAGCCGCGTTGATGGGCAGATCATGAAGGTAAATGTTCGCGAGGGACAAAACGTCACCGAGGGCCAACTGCTGATCGAGATCGATGCGCGCCCCTATCAGGTGCAACTCGAACAGATGCAGGCACAACTCTTTCGCGACCAGGCACAACTGCGTGATGCCAAACTGAACCTGGATCGATATACGGCTCTGATTCCTTCCGGAAGCATCGCGCAGCAGCAGGTCGACACGCAGAAGGCGTTGGCGGACCAGCTCGAGGGCACGGTGCGCACCGATCAGGCACAAATCGACAACGCGAAGCTGCAGATTGTTTACTGCCACATTACGGCGCCGTTCAACGGACGAGTTGGGCTCAGGCAGGTCGACCCGGGCAACATTATTCATGCGGCAGACACAAACCCAATGCTGATTTTGACTCAACTGGAGCCTATCGCCGTGATCTTCACGCTGCCGGAGGACGTACTTCCCCGTGTCGCCCAGCGCATGAAGCAGGCGACTCTTGAAGTGGATGCCTTCAGCCGCGACGACCAGACCAAACTGTCCACGGGTAAGTTATTGACGATCGACAACCAGATCGATCCGACGACGGGAACGGCAAAGCTCAAGGCCGTCTTCGACAACAAAGACGACCAGCTTTGGCCGAACCAGTTTGTGAACGCGGACCTACTGCTCGAGACGCGCAAGAACAGTACAGTGCTGCCCACCGCTGCGATCCTGCGCGGCCCCCAAGGCACATTCGTTTACACCGTAAATTCCGACAAAACCGTACAGGATCGCATGGTCACGGTTTCGCTCACGCAAGGCAACACGACGGTCATAACGAGCGGTTTGAATCCTGGCGACGTGGTGGTCACCGACGGCCAGGATAAGTTGCAGAGGGGCAGCCGGATTGAACCACGCACCACCAATCCCAGCGCCGGTGGAGGAAACAGCGGCGGCCACCGCGAGCCTGCGGGAATTCCGAGCTCAGGTACACCAGGTTCAGGTACACCAGGTTCATGAATCCTTCGCGAATATTCGTTCTCCGCCCGGTCGCGACCACTCTGCTGATGTTTGGCGTGCTGCTGGTGGGCTTGGTTGCGTATTTGCAACTGCCGGTCTCCGCTTTGCCCGAGGTGGATTACCCCACCATTCAGGTCGTGACGTTCTATCCGGGCGCGGACCCGGATGTGATGGCCTCGTCGGTAACCTCTCCTCTCGAGCGTCAATTCGGCGAAGTCCCAGGGCTGAGCCAGATGACGTCGACAAGTTCTTTCGGCAGTTCGGTCATCACGCTGCAATTCGGGCTCGATCAGGACATCGACGTGGAAGAGCAGCAGGTGCAGGCGGCGATCAATTCCGGATCGACGTATCTGCCTACAGACCTGCCGAATCCTCCGATCTATAACAAGGTGAATCCGGCGGACGCGCCGATTTTAACGCTGGCGCTCTCGTCGGATTCACTGCCCTTGTCCAAGGTCGAGGATCTGGCGGATACGTCGCTGGCACAGAAGATCTCGCAGCTGCCCGGAGTGGGCCTGGTTTCGATCAGCGGCGGCCAGAAACCTGCAGTACGTATTCAAGCCAACCCCACAGCGTTGGCCTCCTACGGACTGAGCCTCGAGGATCTGCGGGCCGCGCTGGCCCAAGCCAATGTCGATCAAGCCAAGGGCGTGATTGATGGAGAGCGGCAAGCCTACACAATCGGCGCCAACGATCAGCTGTTTTCCAGCGAACAGTACAAGCCCATTGTCATCGCCTATCACAATGGCGCACCCGTGCGACTAAGCGATGTGGCGAACGTGATCGACGGCACCGAAAATACGCGACTTGCAGCGTGGATGAATCTGACGCCCGCAGTGATCGTGAACATCCAGCGGCAGCCGGGCGCGAACATCATCAGCGTGGTCGACCGAATCAAGAAGCTTCTGCCGCAATTGCAGGCATCGCTGCCGTTGGCTGTGAAAGTTCAGATTCTGACAGATCGCACGACGACCATCCGCGCTTCGGTCAAGGACGTGGAATTTGAGCTGGTGCTGGCCATCGCCCTTGTAGTCCTGGTCGTCTTTCTCTTCCTGCGAAATCTTTCGGCAACCGTCATTCCGAGCGTAGCGGTACCGCTCTCGCTGATCGGAACCTTTGCCGTGATGTACCTGCTCGGCTACAGCCTGAACAACCTCACACTCATGGCGCTGACCATCTCTACCGGATTCGTGGTGGATGACGCGATCGTCATGATCGAAAATATCGACCGCTACCTGGAAGCGGGAGACTCACCGCTCGACGCCGCCTTGAAGGGTTCGGGGCAGATCGGCTTCACGATCGTTTCGCTGACGGTCTCCCTGATCGCAGTGCTGATTCCACTGTTATTCATGGGCGATATTGTGGGGCGCCTCTTCCGCGAGTTCGCAGTCACGCTCGCAGTGACGATTCTGGTGTCAGCGGGAGTTTCCCTCACACTGACTCCGATGATGTGCGCCAAACTTCTCAAGCACCGCAAGGAAGGCGAAAAGGGCCGTTTCTACGAGATTACAGAGGACTACTACAACCGGATCATTGCCTTCTATGGGCGAACCGTGAAGTTCGTTCTGAAGCACCAACCTACGACGCTGCTCATCACGTTCGCCACACTGGTGCTCACGCTGTTGCTCTATGTTGTCGTCCCCAAAGGGTTTTTCCCGGTGCAGGATACGGGAGTAATTCTGGGCGTGTCGGAAGCGCCTGACTCCGTTTCGTTCGATGCGCTGGCACAAAAACAACAGGAACTGGCAAAGACTATTCTGCAAGATAAGGATGTAGAAAGTTTGTCGTCATTCATCGGAGTGGATGGCACGAACACGACGCCCAACGAAGGCCGCATCCAGATCAATCTGAAGCCGCGCGACGAGCGCTCCGACGATGCTTCGGCGATTATCCGCCGTCTGCAGCCCGACCTTGCCAAGGTGCAGGGCATTACCCTTTATATGCAGCCCGTGCAGGATCTCACGGTAGAGGATCGGGTGAGCCGCACGGAGTTCCAGTACTCCATCGAAGACGCCGACGCGCAGGAACTTTCGGATTGGACGCCGAAACTGGTCGCCAAACTGCAAACCTTGCCGGCGCTGCGCGACGTCGCGACCGATCAACTCAATAACGGGCTAAAAACGAACGTGACAATCGACCGCGATACCGCATCGCGGCTGGGAATCTTTCCGCAGTCGATCGACAATACGCTCTATGACGCTTTCGGTCAGCGCCAGGTCTCGACCATCTTCACGCAGTTGAATCAATACCACGTGATCCTCGAGGTTCTCCCGAATTTCGCGCAGACTCCGGCGAATCTGCGCGACATTTACATCCGCCCGAGCGTGGTCACGCCAAATTCGGGCGCGCCGACGGCAAATGGCGCGGCCGTGACAACCAGCGGCGCTCCGGTTCCAATTTCTGCGTTCACGCACATGCAGTCGACCAGCGCCTCGCTTGCGGTGAACCATCAGGGACAGTTCCCCGTGGTCACGCTCTCGTTCAACCTCGCGCCCGGAGCATCCCTCGGCGACGCGACCAAGCAGATTCAGCAGGCAGAAAAAGACATACAGCTGCCGACCAGCATTCATGCGGCATTTCAAGGAACGGCGGCAGCGTTTCAAAATTCCCTCGCGTCGGAACCGTACTTGATTTTGGCTGCTGTGATTACCGTATACATCGTGCTCGGTGTTCTTTATGAAAGTTACATTCATCCGATCACGATTCTCTCAACCCTGCCCTCAGCCGGCGTAGGCGCAATTCTCGCTCTGATGCTGACGGGAAATGATCTCACGGTGGTGGCGCTAATCGGCATCATTCTTCTGATAGGCATCGTAAAAAAGAACGCCATCATGATGATCGATTTTGCTCTGGAGGCGGAGCGCGTTGAACACAAGCCTCCGGAAGAGGCGATCTATCAGGCATGCTTGCTGCGCTTCCGTCCCATCATGATGACGACGATGGCGGCGCTGCTCGGCGGATTGCCGCTCGCATTGGGGACTGGCACTGGCGCGGAGTTACGGCGGCCTCTCGGCATCACGATCGTTGGCGGATTGCTGCTGAGCCAATTGTTGACGCTGTATACGACGCCGGTCGTGTACCTCTGGTTTGACCGGCTCGCGCAGAGATTTGCGAAGTATCGCATTGGGAACGAGATTCCACCGGAACCGATGTCTGCGGATTGAGCAATGAATATTTCAAGGCCATTTATCCGGAGACCGATCGGGACCTCTTTATTGGCGGCTGCGCTGCTGCTGTCGGGGATCCTGGCGTTCAATTTCCTGCCCGTCGCCCCGCTGCCCAAGATGGATTTTCCGGTGATCAGCGTAGGCGCTTCGCTGCCGGGAGCCGATCCGCCAACCATGGCATCGGCCGTCGCAACCCCGCTGGAGCGGCAATTTGGACGTATTGCAGCGATCAACCAGATGACTTCTTCGAGTCAACTGGGAAGCACGGGAATCTCGCTGCAGTTCGATCTGAACCGAAATATTGATGCGGCCGCGCGCGACGTGCAGGCAGCCATTAACGCAGCGCGAAGCCAGCTTCCCGCAAACTTGCCAAGCAATCCGAGCTACCGGAAAGTAAATCCCTCGGATGCTCCCATTCTGCTGCTGGGATTAACGTCAGATACCGTGACGGTGCCTCATATGTACGATGCCGCCGACTCCATCCTGGCACAGAAACTGGCTCAGGTGGAGGGCGTGGGGCAGGTCTTCGTGTGGGGATCATCGCAGCCCGCGGTGCGCGCGGAAGTCAATCCGACTTTATTGAACAAGCTTGGAATCGGCCTGGATACCGTGCGGAATGCGCTTAACGCGGCGAACGCCAACCGGCCCAAGGGAGCAGTCGAGAACGATGCGCGGATGTACATGCTTGACGACACCGACCAGCTCTTCACCGCCGATGAATATCGCCCTCTGATCGTCGCCTACAACAATGGCGCGCCCGTTCGGCTGGGCGATGTAGGCGAGGTTACAGATGCGTTGACCGATGCACGCAACCTGGGATTGATCAACGGGCAACGCGGGGTCATGCTGGCCATCTTTCGGCAGGCGGGAGCAAACATCATCGACACTGTGGACCGCGTGCAGGCGGTCATGCCTTACCTTCAATCCTCAATTCCGCCGGCGATGAAGCTCTCCGTCGTAATGGACCGGACGGTTTCGGTAAGAGCCTCGGTGAAAGATATCGAAAGAACTCTATTGATTTCGATAGCCCTGGTGATCATGGTCGTCTTCGTATTTTTGCGCACGGTTCGAGCGACGATCATCCCCAGCGTCGCGGTCCCACTTTCACTGGTGGGAACGTTCGGAGTGATGTACGTGCTGGGATACAGTCTGGATAACTTGTCGCTGATGGCCCTCGCCATCTCGACGGGATTCGTGGTCGATGATGCGATTGTGGTGCTGGAGAACATCACGCGATATGTCGAACACGGAATGGGAGTGGTGCAGGCGACGTTCAAAGGCGCATCGGAGATCGGCTTTACCGTGCTGTCGATGAGCACTTCGCTCGTAGCTGTATTTATTCCTCTGCTGATGATGGGCGGAATTGTGGGAAGACTCTTCCGCGAATTCGCGGTCACACTCAGTGTGACCATCGCAGTATCGCTGGTGGTTTCTTTGACGACGACTCCGACCATGTGCGCAAAATTCCTGCGGCCGGAGAAGGACGAGAAGCACAACATCTTCTATCGCGCCAGTGAGTGGTCGTTCACTCGGCTGCTTGCGACCTATACGCACGCTCTGACATGGGTGCTGAAATACCAGCTTGTGACATTAGTCGTCACCATCTGCGTTGCGGTGCTGAGCGGATATCTGTACTACAAGGTGCCGAAGGGTTTCTTCCCGCAGCAGGATACCGGACGCATCTCGGGCACACTGATCGGCTCTCAGGATATTTCGTTCCAGTCGATGTCCGACAAGATGCGGCAATACGTAAAAATCGTGATGGCGGACCCCGCAGTGCAGTCGATGGCCGGCTTTACCGGCGGCAACACGGCTCTGAACCAGGGGCGCTTTTTCGTGATGTTGAAGCCGCTGGAGCAGCGCGGGGCTTGCCAGGAACAGCATTTCTGGCAGTCATGCCATTACGCCTCGGCTGACGACGTCATCAATCGGTTGCGAGGGAAGATGGCGACGGTGCCTGGAGCCACTCTGATTTTGCAGTCGGCTCAGGAACTGACGATTGGCGGAAGATATGGCAACGCGCAATATCAGTACACGCTGCAGAGTTCGGATATCGACGAATTGAATACGTGGGCTCCTCGCCTGTTGCAGAAGATGAGACAACTGAAGGAATTGCGGGATCAGAATTCCGACCAGCAGGATAAAGGACTTCAGGCCAAACTCGTGATCGACCGGGACACGGCAAGCCGGATGGGAGTTACGCCGCAAACGCTGGATAATGCGCTCTACGACGCGTTCGGGCAGCGTCAAGTTTCAACCATGTATCTTCCGCTGAACCAGTATCACGTCGTGATGGAGGTAGCGCCGCAATTCCAGCAGACTCCGGAAGCGCTGCAGAACATTTATCTGAAATCGACCACAGGTTCTGCGATTCCACTGGCAACGTTCACTCATTTTGAGCCTTCGAATACTCCGCTCGCGGTCAACCATCAAGGCCAGGTGCCTTCGGTGACCATTTCTTTCAATCTGGCGCCGGGAGTATCGCTGGGAGAGGCTACGGATGCGATTGAGAATGCCGAGCGCAGCATCGGATTTCCACCTTCGATCACCGCGAGTTTTCAAGGGACGGCAGCGGCATTCCAGGATTCCAAGTCCAACATGCTGATCCTTATCATTACGGCTCTCGGGGCGGTATATATCGTGTTGGGAATGCTGTATGAAAGCTACATTCATCCGATTACGATCCTTTCGACGATCCCGTCTGCTGGGCTGGGCGCCCTGTTGGCGCTCCTTTTGACCCACAACGAATTGAACGTAATCGGGATGATCGGGATCATCCTCCTCATCGGACTGGTGAAGAAGAACGCGATTATGATGATCGACGTGGCACTAGAGGTGGAGCGCACGCAGGGAAAGAAGCCGGTAGAGGCGATTTACGACGCGTGCCTCCTGCGCTTCCGCCCGATCATGATGACGACGATGGCGGCATTGCTGGGCGGTCTTCCACTCGCGCTGGGCACTGGGACCGGATCCGAGTTGCACCGGCCCCTTGGCATCACGATCGTGGGCGGCTTGATCGTGAGCCAGGCCCTGACGCTCTTCACGACGCCGGTGGTTTACGTTTACCTCGACCGCCTGCGATTGGCGCTGCGCGGCGGTGCGGACCGAGCGCTGCCCGATACCTCGGCGCCAGGCAGCCCTCGACCGAGTCCAGCGCACTAAGGATGCGTCTGGCCGGGGGTCTCGCCCGAACCGACAAATCCTTCCGCCGGGACCTACATCTCGACTACACTAGATGGCTTGTGCAACCTCGCTGGAGAAATCCTGCATCGCAGGAGCTAAAGCAGCGCTTGGCGCTCGTCGCGAGAACTTCCCGGAATCCAGTTTGACGGATGGCGGCTGAGCAGGGAACGGCCTGTGTCCCGTATGATAGGAGCCTGGAAATAGAGACGACTGAGAGTACTATATTCGCCCGGGGCGTTGCCGGGCAGACCAGCGATATTCCAATTTTCGTTTCAAACATTTTCTTCAGGAGTCACGGATGCTAAAGAGAGCGGCTCTGCTCCTCGCGTGTGCGAGCCTAGCCTTGTGGATCGGCTGTAGTACGACGACCAACATCTACGTGTATGCAGCGATTCCCGGTTCCAGCCAGATTTTCGCCTTTCGTGAAGACCCCAACTCAGGCTTCCTCTCACCAGTCGAGGGAGGTCCGTTCGTTGCGGGATCGGCAGTGCAGTCGCTTGCGATTCATCCATCCAAGAAGTTTCTGTACGCCGCCAACGCCGGCAGCAGCGACATTTCGGAGTTCGCCATCTCGGGCGGCGGCATTCTCACGGAAGTCACGCCCCGCCAGCCAGCGGGCACGGTACCGATTCTGCTCGCCATGGACCCAGCCGGCGCTTTCCTTTACGTCGCCAATGCGGGCTCGAATAATATTTCGTCATTTTCGATTGATCCTTCCACCGGGAAGCTCAGTCAGCTTCCGGGGTCTCCCTTTTCGGTTGGACTCTCTCCTCTGAACATGAAGCTTGCGCCTTCCGGGAATGTTCTCTACGTAACCGGATCGAGCGGTGCGGGCTTGCCCGGTTACGTTCAAGCTTTCACTCTCAATGCGGGCGTGGTCTCGAACGTTCCGGTCCCAGGCTCACCGTACCAGGTAGGAATGATTCCTCAAGGTCTGGCAATCAATCCAGCCGGGACCTTTCTCTATGCCGGCAATGCTGCACCCGACAACTCGATTTCAATCTTCGCGATTAACTCCGACGGTTCGCTCGCGGAGGTCTCTGGTTCCCCGATCGGCGAGAGCTACACGGGGCCGATCGCACTGCTGGTCGACAATTCGGGCAAGTATCTGTATGTCGCCAACGTCGGCTCGAACCTTCTCGCGGGATTCTCGATTGGCTCCGACGGAGGCTTATCGTTGCTCTCAAGTTCTCCTTTCGCGACGAGCGCGCAGCCGAGTTTCATTGCCAGCGACCCAGCCGGTCACTATCTTTTCGTGGGGAATCAGTCGGGGACGAAGGTTCAATCCTTTGGTCTCGATACAGGAAGTGGAACGCTTACTTCTATCGCCTCATATTCCGTCCCTGGAACAGCGAGTTCGATCGCGGTAACGCCTTAAGCCTTCGCTCCCAGTAACGGAGTTGCCAGTCGCGCCGCTATTTCTCATCTGAGGCGCTGAGATTGGCTCTCCGCGCCTTCGTTAGCCGGAAGCGAACCGTTGTCTTTTGACAAGTGGGTGACAAGTCGTAGAAGTAGCATTTGGGATGATTCACAAGACAGGACGTAACAGTCGTGTACAACCGCCAGAGGCGTACGGCCATCTAAAATTGCAAGCCGAGATGCCCGGGACGTAACGGCGCTGACTCCTTACCAAGACCGGGATCAACACCATGAAAATTGCCAGCGCCGCAAGCGCCTTTCCCAAGCATTACTACTCCCAGAAAGTTCTACTGGAAAAACTGCAGGAATACTGGGGCGACCGCCTGCGAAATCCCCAACTGCTGGCACGATTGCATCGCAATGTCACAGTGGAGGGCCGCTATCTCGCCCTGCCCACAGAAAAGTATTACGACATCACCACCTGGGGCCAGGCCAACGACATCTGGATCGAAGTCGCCAAGGAGTTAGGAGAGCAGGCGCTCTGCCGCGCTCTACACCACGCCGGCCTCGAAACCAGCGCCTTGAGTGCACTGTTCTTCACATCGGTCACCGGCATCTCCAGTCCGTCGATTGACGCCCTGCTGATTAACCGCATGGGACTGCCGACCAACATTAAGCGCGTGCCGATTTTTGGATTAGGTTGCGTTGCGGGCGCCGCAGGAATTGCGCGTGCGGCCGATTACGTTCGCGCCTATCCTTCGCAAGCGGCTGCGCTGGTCTCGGTCGAACTCTGCTCCCTGACCATTCAACGCGACGATCTCTCCGTCGCTAACTTGATTTCCTCAGGACTGTTTGCCGATGGCTCGGCTGCCGTGATTGTAACCGGCGACGATCTTGACTCCGCCGGACCAGAGATCCTGGCGACTCGCTCCATCTTCTATCCCGACACCGAAGAAATGATGGGATGGAAAGTGACCGAAAAAGGCTTCCGCATCACGCTCTCCCCAGAAGTTCCGGTGCTCATTCGCGAGCATTTAGGAGGTGGCGTCGATAAGTTCCTCGCCGACCACGGACACAAGCGCGGCGACATCGGAAGTTGGGTCCTGCATACCGGTGGTCCAAAGGTGTTGGAGGCAACGGCGGACGCGCTTGATCTGCACGACGGTCAACTCGATGCTTCGTGGGATTGCCTGAAGAAAGTGGGAAACCTGTCGTCGGCTTCGGTGCTGGTGGTGCTCGAAGATGTGATGCGGAACCGGCGGCCTGAGCCGGGAACGCTGGGCGTGCTCGCGGCCATGGGCCCAGGATTCTGCTCGGAGTTGGTCCTGCTGCGATGGTGAGTAGCGGCATCACACACGATGCGCCGCGCGAGACCGACGTTTTTGTCATCGGCGGTGGGCCCGCAGGACTCGCTGCAGCAATCGCGGCGCGGCAACGCGGGTTCCGCGTCGTGGTGGCCGACGGCGCACAACCTCCTATCGACAAAGCATGCGGCGAAGGCCTGATGCCCGACGGTCTGGCTGCCTTGGCCAGACTCGGCATTCAGTTGTCTCTCAGCGATGCGCATCCTTTTCGCGGCATTCGTTTTCTGAGTGGCACATTGTCGGCAGATGGTCACTTCCCTGCCGGCGGCTGCGGCCTCGCCGTTCGGCGCATTTCTTTGCATCGGGTCATGATGGAGCGAGCGGCTCACCTCGGCGTCGAACTGTTGTGGCGAGCTGCGGTGACCGGCATGTCTGCCGAAGGAGTTCAGGTGGGGAAGCACATGGTGCGGGCGCGCTGGATCATTGGCGCCGATGGCTCGGACTCGCGTGTGCGCCGATGGGCTCGTATCGACAGCAACTCGCGCCCTCGCCTCCGATATGCCTTCCGGCGGCATTTTCGTGTTGCGCCTTGGACCGACCATATGGAAGTTTACTGGGGTGATCGCTGCCAGGGCTACGCGACCGCTGTCAGCAGTGAGCAGGTGTGCGTGGCGCTGGCGTCGCCCGATCCGAACCTTCGACTGGAAGATGGATTGCGGCAGCTTCCCGAGTTGCGAGCGCGCCTAAGCGAAGCGGAGACGGTTTCGACGGAGCGGGGAGCGCTCACCGGCAACCGCACGTTCAGGCGAGTGTGGCGCGGAAATGTGGCGCTCATCGGAGATGCTTCCGGCACGGTGGACGCGATTACCGGAGACGGGCTTGGGCTCGCGTTCAGCCAAGCGGTGGCGTTGGCGGATAGTCTCAAGAGCGGCAACCTCGCGCGTTATCAGATTGAACATCGACGCCTCATGCTGCGTCCGCGATACATGGCGCGCTTAATGCTCACTCTCGATGGACGTCCGCGGCTGCAACAGCGTACACTCCAGGTCTTCCAGAAACGCCCCGAGCTCTTCCGGCGTCTGCTGGAGTTGCACGTCGGGGCACTGTCACCTCTGCACGTCGCACTCGACGGACTGACCCTGGGATGGGGACTGTTGACCGCGTAACGCATGACCCATATCAAACAATGAATACCACCAGGCTGTGGGCAGGCATTGGCGCAGTGGCGTTGGCGTTGACTCTGCTGATCGCGTCAACTCAGACCGCGACCGCTCAGCAATTAACTCTTCAACTCGATCCGGCGCACACTTCGGTGAAGTTTACTCTGGCGGACGTGCTCCACACAGTTCACGGAACCTTTCAATTGAAGAGTGGAACGTTGGACTTCAATCTGCCTACTGGAAAGATCTCAGGAGACATTGTTGTCGATGCCAAGAGCGGCGATAGCGGCAGCGGCATGCGAGATCGCAAGATGCATAAGGAAGTGCTAGAGAGCGCAACTTATCCAGAAATCTCGTTTCGCCCTGACCGCGTAGACGGGACCGTGGCCAGTCAAGGAAAGTCTTCCGTGAACGTGCACGGCGTCTTCCGCATTCACGGAGTCGACCGCGAAATCACAGTTCCCGCCGAAGTCGAAATGTCCCCGGACCACTGGACGGCCACCGTGCATTTCACCGTTCCCTACGCGAAGTGGGGCATGAAAAATCCAAGCACATTATTCTTGCGCGTCAGCGATTCTGTGGAGATTGACCTGACGACAACAGGAAGCGTTGCCCCGCATGGTGTCTCGGCCAAACCTCCTCAATAGCCGTCCTGCGGCGCGATTCCCTTCTCTTCGGTGCACTCGTAGCAACGGCCTGCGGCGAGATTCTTATATTCTTCGGTACGGCCCCTCGGCCAATCGATCACGACGCGTTCGATCCGGTCGTGTTTTTCCAACCCGAACGTCAAAGGCAATTCTGATTGCGACAGATAGCTGGAACCGCCTTTCACCATCCGTGACTGGGTGATACCGCCGGCAAAGACACGTACAATCGCTCCAATCGCATCGCGATTCGATTTCGTCCCCACCAGACGAAACCGAATGCTGCGGTTGCCTGCGAGCTGATCGTTGCGATACAGATAAGCAGGACCATTGTTGGTGGTGAGCAGGAGATCGACGTCGCCGTCACGATCGAAATCGCCATAGGCAAGTCCCCGGCCCACCTTCGGCTGATCGAAACTTCCCCCAACGTCGGCCGCGACATCGCGAAAACCGCCCTTGCCGTTGTTCAGAAAAAGTTGCGGCGGCTGCGCATAGCCCACATTGCCGCGTATGTTGCGGACGGTCTCGTCGATGTGCCCGTTGGCCACGGCGAAGTCGAGCCAGCCATCAAGGTTCGCGTCAAGGAAGACACACCCGAAGCCCAGGCTGTTCCGGGAAGCCATGCCGACGCCGGACTGCGGCGCGATGTCTTCGAAACTTTTTCCATTCGCCCGATACAGCCCAATCATTTCATTGTCAAAGTTCGTGATCGCAACGCCGGGGGCGCCTGAGTTGTCGAAATCGGCGACATCAACTCCCATGCCCGCGCGGGCCTTGCCTTCGCTGCTGAACGCGAGCCCCGCTTCCACGGCGGAATCCTTGAACGTGCCGTTGTGCTGGTTGCGATACAACTTGTTCGGCTGCGTGTCGTTGGCCACGAGAAGGTCCGGCCAGCCGTCGTGGTTGTCGTCCAGCAGCGCAACTCCGAGTGATTTTGAGCTGCTGTCGAAAATCCCGCTGGCCGCCGTGACATCTTCAAACGTACCGTTGCCCCGGTTGTGAAAGAGCCAGCACGTGGCCCCCCGATAGGCCTCGGGTGTGCAGTACGACTTGTGCTTGCCATCGAGACTGCAGAAAACATCGTGCTCCGGCGACCACTTGACGTAGTTGCAAACAAACAAATCAAGAAGGCCATCGCGGTCATAATCGAACCACAGCGCTGAAGTGCTGAAGCCTTCGTGTTTTGCGAGACCGCTGGTGCGTGTCACATCAACAAAGGTGCCGCGTCCCGTATTGCGGAAGAGCCGGTTCTGTCCGACGCAAGTGACGAGGATGTCGGGGAAGCCGTCGTTGTTGTAATCGCCAACGGCAACTCCCATGCCATAAAGTTCGACATCAAGGCCGGCGTGCGTCGTTACATCGGTGAACGTTCCGTTCCTGTTGTTGTGATACAGGCGAAGCGTGGAGCGAGCCTTCTTATGCCCCGGCCAGTCGGCGCCGTTGATCAGCAGGATGTCCTGCCAGCCGTCGCGATCGTAGTCAAGAAAGGCACAGCCCGAGCCCAGAGTCTCCGGCAGAAACTTGCCACCAAAGGCTCCGCTGTTGTGCTGAAATTGAATTCCTGCCTGCCCCGTGACATCGGTAAATCGAAAGCCCGGCGACTCCTGCGACGCCTGAGCTCCAGCGGCTCCAGCCAAAGCGTGAAGCCGCGAGAGTTGCGAACACGACGCGAGACCTGCCATCCCCCATAGGAAAGACCTGCGATTCACGGAACGTTCACCAGCCCGGCGCGAATCGCGTAAACAACCAACTCCGCGGTCTTGTGAATTCCCAGCGTATTCATGATGTTGGCGCGGTGAACCGCCACCGTGTTTGCGCTCAGGTCGAGCACAACCGCAATTTCCTTGTTCGACTTGCCGTCGACAATCATTTGCAGGACTTCCAGCTCGCGTGGCGTAAGCGCCGCTTCGCGCTCTCCCTTCAGAGATGACTTTTGCTCGACCTGAGGATCGAACACCGTCTCTCCCGCGGCGACCTTGCGAACGGCCGCGCCGAGCTCCAACTCCAAAGCATTCTTGAGCACGTAACCCTTCGCACCAGCTTCAATAGCCTGCCGCACCCACGTGCCCTCGGTGTGCATGCTGAGCATGAGCACAGCGGCGTCGGGACTCTCTTCCAGAATCTGCCGCGTCGCCTGCAAGCCGTTCATCCCTGGCAGAGCGCAGTCCATCACGACCACCTGCGGACGAAGCTCTTTCGCTAGTTTCACGGCTTCCTCCCCGTTGCCCGCTTCGCCCACCACATGCATGTCCGGTTCATCTTCCAGCATGCGGCGGAAACCGCGGCGCACCAGGCTGTGATCATCCACCAGCAAGACTGTGATCTTCTTTTCCATAAGACTCCGCTTTCTCTCGGGGAACGGCGAGATGCACCAGCGTTCCACCTTCCGGCGGACTTGAAAAAACAATCCGCCCCCCCATCAGTTCGGAACGTTCGCGCATAGCCACTAAACCAATACCGTGACGGTTTGGACGCTCCGTAATCCCTACTCCATGATCTTCGACTTCCAACTCGAGGGCGTCGCTTAAGAAGCGCAATCGCACCCACGCCTGCTTGGCTCCAGAGTGCCGCGCCACATTGTTCAACGCTTCCTGCACCACGCGGTAAACATGCACTCCCGCGCCGCCGTCCACGGGAAACGCTTCTCCCTGCTTCTCATAGGATATGGCAATTCCGGTTTGTCTTTCTATGGTGGGAATGTACCAGTCGAGCGTGCTCTCCAACCCGGCCTCGTCGAGCATCACGGGATGCAGCGCCTGCGAGAGACTGCGAACGCTTTCCAAAGTCGTTTGCACCGTTTGAAGAACTTCCTGCAGGTCAGCTCGCAGCGACGATCCCTCAGGCGCATGAGTCCCTGCACGCCGCAGCATGGAACCAACCGCTGTCAAAATCTGGCCAAACTCGTCGTGCAGTTCGCGCGAGATGTACCGCAGTGTGGATTCCTGAGTCGCGATGAGCTTCTGCGCCAGTTCGCTGCGACGCTCAGAAATCTCCGCCAGACGTGCGAACAAGCGGCGGTTCCAGCGAATCAGGGATAACCCATTCAGAAGGATCGCCAGCAACGTCGCCGCCAGGAAAACATAGACCTGCCGCTGCACCCTGTCATAGATGCGAACGATTTGCTGCCCGGCCTGCTCCTCATTTTCGCTGTTCTGCACTAGCAGCCGAGCCACGGCGGTGCTCAATGCGGCCTGCCGTTCCTGCAGCGAGAGTTCAATCTGCTCTCGCGCATCTTTTTCTTTGCCCTCGCGCGCGAGCGAGAAAATTCGATCTGCCGCATTCCAGAACTGGCTGAATTGGCTGGTCAAAAACGCACTCTGCTCGGGAGTTCGTCCGGTGGAGGCGAAACCTGCTTCCAGGCGGATCGCGTCATCCAGATCGGTTCGGATGCGGTCAAACTGTGCCGACCACGCAGTCAGCGGATACGGCTCATCGCTGCTGACCATGTCGCGCATAGCGACGGCGAGCAGGTTGAGATCGTTCTGGATGCGCAACAACTGCAGCGAATCCTTGCGGTTGCGATCCACCAGTTCGGTCTGCAACTTGCGCAGGCCGGTCACCTGCCACGTGATGTACGCCGAATACGCCAGTACTGCAGACAACGTAATGATCAGGCCCAATAACAGGCCAAAGGTCGGCGAACGCTCCGGCGAAGACGTGCGGGACACGCACCGAGCATACAACGGACGGGAGGCGAATGTCACAGTCAGCGCAGAGCCGGTAGATGTGTGACAATGCTGTAATAATGAAGCGAATCCGGCCCCAGCGGAGTCAAACAGTAGATTGAGTGCCCCAGCAAAAGAAGTCGCGAAACCCCCGAAACTCCAGAGATTGAAGGCCGTCTGGCCGGAAGTCTGGCAGTTGATGCGGCCGCGGCGCGGACTGCTGGCGCTCGGTTTCGTGTTGATGGTCATCAACAAGTTCGCCGGATTCGTCCTGCCATACTCCTCGAAATTCCTGATCGATAACGTTGTCACCAAACATCAGGTAGGACTGCTGCGGCCACTGGTCCTGTCGGTTTTGATCGCAACTCTGGTTCAGGGCATCACCTCTTTTTCATTGACTCAATTGCTCTCAAAGGCTGCCCAGCGCCTGATTGCCGAACTTCGCCAGCAAGTCCAGGTTCACATTTCGCGCCTTCCAGTTTCCTTCTATGACGCCAACAAGACCGGCGCGCTCGTCTCACGCATCATGAGCGACGTCGAGGGCGTTCGAAATCTCTTGGGCACGGGCCTCGTCGATTTTGCCGGAGGCCTGGTCGCGGCCAGCATTGCTATGGTTCTGCTTTTGAAGACCAGCGTTCCCCTGACGCTGATCGCCGTCGGTTCCCTCACCTGCTTCGCTTTAGTTCTTAATAAAGCCTTCGCGACGATCCGCCCAATTTTCCGCGAGCGCGGCAAAATCAACGCCGAAGTCACGGGACGCCTTACGGAGTCTCTTGGCGGCGTGCGGGTGATCAAGGGATATCACGCGGAACGACGGGAAGAAACAATCTTCGGCAAAGGCGTGCTCCGGTTGCTCGACAATGTCATGCGCACGCTGACGGCGACTTCGCTGATGAGTCTTTCGGCGAGTGTGCTGCTCGGATTTGTCGGTGCCGCCACAATGTACGTAGGCGGCCACCAGATGATCGGGAACTCTCTAACGCCCGGTGGATACATCTCGTACAACCTGTATCTCGTCTTTCTTGTCGCGCCCATCATGCAAGTCGTCGCGATCGGCACGCAGATCACGGAAGCCCTCGCCGGAATGGAGCGCACGCAGGAGATCATGCGCGAGCGTCCGGAGGATCAGGATCCAAAGCGCTCCGTGGTGCTGCATGACATTGTTGGCACCATCGAGTTTGACGATGTGAGTTTCAGCTATGACGGAGTTCATGAAGTTCTCCACGACATCTCTTTCCGCTCCGAACCCGGCACAGTCACTGCGCTCGTGGGTTCATCGGGATCGGGAAAGTCGACGACCATCGGACTAGTCTCCGCGTTCTATGTCCCCACCAAGGGCATGATCCGCGTGGACGGTGTGGATTTGAGCACGGTTCGCTTGGACTCGTTCCGCACTCGTTTGGGTGTTGTGCTGCAGGAGTCTTTTCTCTTCGATGGGACGATCCGCGAAAATGTCGCCTTCTCGCGTCCGGACGCGACCGAGGAAGAAATCATGCGCGCCTGCCGCATCGCGCGCGTCGACGAATTCGCGGAAACTTTCTCCGAGAAATACGACACAATCGTGGGCGAGCGCGGAGTAAAGCTGTCAGGCGGCCAGCGGCAGCGCATCTCGATTGCCCGCGCGATCCTCGCCGAGCCCCGCATTCTGATTCTCGATGAAGCCACTTCCAGCCTCGACTCCGAGTCGGAAGAACTGATCCAGCAGGGCCTCTCGTATCTCATGCAGGGACGCACGACCTTCGTCATCGCTCACCGTCTTTCGACCATCCGGCGCGCAAATCAGATCATGGTGATGGAGCAAGGCCGAATCGTGGAGCGGGGCACGCATGCCGAACTCTATGCCGCGCGCGGGCGCTACTATGATCTCTACACGCGACAACACGGAGTCGAAGAGAATCTCTTCCTCGCTCCCGGCGAGGGCGATGCCGTCGCGGTGAATGGCAACGGGGCCGACGGCAAGAACGGCGACGTGAAGACGGCTGACGCTCTGCGCGTGCTTCGAGGGGAGATGCGCTAGACGCCATGGCCACGATTCCAGCAATTGCTTCCAAGACTGGCACGGTCGCGATCCGCAGCGATAATCTCTGCCGCCATTACCGCATGGGCGAAACGCTGATTCGCGCCGTCGATGGCGTATCTCTCGAAGTGCAGGGCGGAGAATTTGTCGCGCTGCTGGGGACCTCCGGCTCCGGCAAGTCTTCGGTGCTGAATCTGATCGCCGGGCTCGATCGTCCGACCTCGGGCAGCGTCATTGTTCAAGACCGCGACTTGGCGAAACTCTCGCGCGAAGAGTTGGCTAAGTATCGTCTGCACGTTGTGGGGATGGTTTTCCAGTCGTTCAATTTGATCGCAAACATGACGCTGGTAGAGAACGTAGAGTTGCCCCTTCGCTTCGCCGAGGTCGATCGCGGCAAGCGCGACGACATGGCACGCGAAGCCTTGAAGCGCGTCGGCCTGCAGGCCCGCATGGACCATCGCCCCAGCGAACTTTCCGGTGGCGAGCAGCAAAGAGCCGCGCTAGCGCGTGCGTTGATTAATCGTCCGCAAGTGCTGTTGGCTGACGAGCCCACGGGAAATCTCGACAGCCACACCGGCACGGAAATCATGGACATGCTTCGCGACTTCAACCGGCAGTTGGGCATGACAGTCGTGATGGTCACTCACGAGCGCGCGCTGGCTGAGAAGTACGTACAGCGCATGATCTTCCTGGCAGATGGAAAGTTAGTCGACGACCGCCCGAACGCGCCAATAAGTCACGGCGCACAAGGAGGCCAAGCGTGAAAATCCCCGACCTCGCCGAACTGGCGCTACGCAATCTCCGTGAGTCCTTGCTGCGAAATTCGCTGACCACGATCGGCATCTCGGTCGGAGTCGCATCGCTCGTGGCGATGCTCTCGCTCGGAATCGGACTGCAACAGTTGTTCTCTCGACGCCTTGCGAAGTCCGGCTTGTTTGACACCGTCCTGGTCACTCGCCGCGATCAGCGCGGTACGGGGCGTGAAGAGCGCGACGGCCCGGCGCCCGGCGAGAGCCGAGTCCTCGACGAAGCAGTTCGGGCGGAAATCGAACGACTGCCCAACGTACTCGAGGCCTATCCCGACATCCGCTTCAGAGCAGAGTTGCGTTTCGGTGACAGCCCGCACTCGACCACAATCTCCGCGCTGCCTGCGTCTGCAAAATCCAACGACGCCTTCGACGGCATGCAGGGTGCTTTTTTTTCATCCGACACGGCCGCTGAAGTAATCCTGCAAAAATCCTTTGCTGAGGAGTTGTTAGGCAAGGCGCACGCTCGTGGCGGTGAAGAGTCAAGTGTCGCGGACCTCGCGAAGCCGCTCTTGGGCAAGGACCTGACGATGCTCTACGCGCAGCGAGCGCCGAGCCCGGCCCCATCTTCGGCCGCTGGCTCCGGTGTGCATTCCACCGATAGCGACCTCGCCTCTGCCACCTATTCGGTGATTATGCGTGAACAGAAGCTCAAGATTGTGGGCGTCGCTGATCTCGACCCGGAAAGCATGCGTGGCCCAACTCGCGCCAAGGTCTTTCTGCCATTGAAGCTGGCCGAGAGTCTGCACGTGATGCAGCCCTCCGACCTGTCCGCGAGCGGTCAGCCGGCCTATTCTTCTATTAGTGTGCGGGTGAAAAATCCAGGGCAGATACAACTTGTCGAAGACGCCGTCAAGAAAATGGGCTTCGGAACCTTCTCGATTCTCGATGCCAGCCGCGGCCTGCAGCAGGTATTCAGAGTCTTATACGCGTTCCTGGGAATTTTCGGCAGCCTCGCACTGGTTGTCGCTTCCATCGGCATCGTGAACACTCTCGTGATGGCGATCCTTGAACGAAGGCGCGAAATCGGCATCATGAAAGCCATCGGCGCCAGCGACGGAGACGTGAAGAAACTCTTTTTCGCCGAGGCCGGCGCCATGGGAATTCTCGGTGGTGCGGTCGGAGTCGTGCTGGGTTGGTCGATCGGCCAGGTCATCAATTTTGGAACCAACGTCTGGCTCAAACGTCAGTCCTTTCCGCCCGAACATTTCTGGGCTGTGCCATGGTGGCTGGTTGTGTTAGCCATCGTATTCTCATTCGTCGTGAGCCTTGTCTCCGGACTGTATCCCGCAGCGCGCGCCGCGCAACTCGACCCGGTCCAGGCACTGCGCTACGAATAAACCGACGCGCATGATCCGTGCCTTTAGGTTTGCCTGTTCGTTCCTACTGATCGCTGGCGCCGCGGCGTCGGCGCAGAGCCGCATCGATTGCAGCGCGCTCAACAGCCACATCCTGAAACGTGTGGCGCACTACTGCGTCTACTTACCTGCAGGCTATGACGCGGGTGCGGCGCAGCATCCTGCCAAGCAATATCCCGTCCTTTATTTTCTGCACGGCCTGGGCGACAACGAGCAAACGCTCTTCAACGGCGGAGGCTGGACGTTATTCGACGACCTGCGCAAACAACACAAGATGGGTGACTTTCTCATCGTCGCGCCTGAAGGCTGGCGCAGCTTTTACATCAACTCAGCCGACGGCTCGGTCCTGTACAACGATTTCTTCCTGCAGGAATTCATGCCGCACATTGAGCACAAGTATCGTGTCCGGCCCGGACGCGCGGGCCGCGCCATCAGTGGAATCTCGATGGGCGGATACGGCGCATTGCGGTTTGCCTTCGCACATCCGGAACTCTTCTCGGCAGTCAGCGCACAGAGCGCCGCGCTGATCACCGAATCTCCACAACAGTTGAACGTAGTCTCACAAACTGGCTCGCCCCTCGCGGGAGTGCTGGGCCCGGTGTTTGGCAATCCGATCGATGTGCCTCACTGGAACGCCAATAGCGCGTTTGTTCTGGCTAGAAAAAATGCTGTGGCGCTGAAGAGGATGGCGATTTACTTTAACTGCGGCCAGAACGACAACTACGGCTTCGAAAAAGGAGCGGCGGAACTGCACGAGGAACTCAAGAAGGAAGGTGTAAGTCACGAATATCATTCTTACCCAGGCGATCACAGCCTGACTTACTTTTTGTCGCACTTTGACGAAGTCATGCAGTTTCACTCCAAAGCCTTTGGCCTGCTGCCGCAAGACAGTGATTCGAAAAGCGCTCACAAATAACTGCTCACCGCAGTGCGCGGAATCACAAGGTAATAAATACTGATTTTCACGCGACTCGTTCCGGGGGTTGTGCTACCATGCCGGGCAAAGTTTGAGGTTCCCCGGGAGGGAAACCATGACCACCGCGCTCAGGCCTTTGACTACCGGCGAATTGCTGGATCGGACCTTTTCCCTGTATCGCAGCCACTTCGGATTGTTCGTCGGGATTTTTGCCCTGCCCTATATGGTTGTTCTGGCCTTCCAATTCGTGGGACTCGCTTTTGAGCCTTCCACCCCCAAGATTACGAACATATTGTTGACGTTAGTCTGGGGTATTGGAGCCGGAGTCTTGACGTTAGTCGTTTCGGCAGTCTCTCAGGCGGCCACTGTGGTTGCAGTTTCTAATGTTCATCTCGATCGGCCGGCGAGCATAACAGACTCGTTCTCAAGAATTAAAGGGGACGTTCCGGGCGTGGTGGGAATCTCTTTTCTCGTCAGTCTGGCTGCCGGTTTGGGTATGGTCGCACTGATCGTTCCGGGCGTCCTCCTTCTGATCATGTGGTCCTTGGCCGTGCCCGTCAAGGTTCTAGAACATCGGGGTGTATTCGACTCGATGTCGAGGAGCACGGACCTGACCAAAGGAAGTTGGGGACGAATATTCGTAATTGGGCTGCTGATTCTAGCGTTGAAGTTTGGTGTTAGCTCCTTGCTGCAGTGGCCTCTGCTCATTGCAGCTGGTTTTAGTATCAGAGGCGGAGTGCAACAAATTGCGATTGGCTGGCGGATAGCCCTGCTGCTCTCCGGGTTTGTCGCGACAAGCCTCGTCGGGGCACTGGCGACGATTGCATTCTCTGTCGTGTACTACGACGAACGCGTGCGTAAAGAGGCCTTTGACCTGCAACTCATGATGACCACTTTGGACGCGGCGACGATTCCGGGCGCACCCGCACAAGTTGGCGCATGAGGGCTTGCCGGATTTACATCCTCGCGGGGCTGCTGATTTCGTCGTTGCTACTCCTGCCTGCGTCGTGCGCGGCCGACTCGGGTGCGACTGGTCCGCTCACTACCGCGGAATATCGTGCCGAGCTTGATCGGCTGCTGGCGGCAACGCAGCAGCTCGACAGCTCGGGCAACGCCACCCCTCAGCCATTGCGCGAGGTGCCGCAGAGCTGGCACGTGCGCGCGGACCAGCGCGAGTTTGAGATATCCGCCGAAGGTCTGCAGCGTGATATCAGAAGGTACGAAAAAGAAAAGAAGGTCGAGACCGCCACCGCCGTGCGCACGCGCCTGCAGAGTCTGCGCAACGAGGTTGACGGATTCGAGAAGACCCCCGCCGACGCTTCCGCAAACCGAAAAGATCTGAACTCGATTCTGGCTCGGCCGGAGTTTCGCGACGTCAGTGGTCCAACATGGGTTGACCGGCTAAAGCAGCGGCTGCTGGCATTCATACTCCACGCTCTGGGAAGACTCATTCGCTCTTCGTCCATCCCCAACATCGGCAGGTTCTTCATCTACGCACTCATGGGCCTGGCGATTCTGGGCCTCGGCTACATCGCCTACCGCAGCCTCACCTATGACAGCACTTTCGAGACCGTGGTGCCGAAGGATCTACCCGTCTCGGCGAAGGATTGGGCGATCTGGTTGAAGGAGGCGCGCGCCGCGGCAGCGAAGGGCGAGTGGCGGGATGCGATTCATCTCGCATACTGGGCGGGCATTTCGTTCCTTGAACGGCAAGGCACGTGGAAACCGGATCGAGCCCGCACTCCGCGGGAATACCTGTGCCTGCTTTCGAGTTCGAGCGAGCATCGCGACACTTTGACCTCGCTGACTCGAATCTTCGAACTGACGTGGTATGCCAAGCGCGGCGCAAGTGAACGAACCTTCTCGGAGACGTTGCAGGAACTGGAGAAGCTCGGATGCCGCTGAGATCGACCCGGTGAAGATCGACCCGAAAGATCGCAAGCTTCTGCTGGGAGCCGCTTGCGTCTTCGTGTTGCTGATCGCCGGGGCTGCGGTGTTTGGCGGTGAAGCCGGGTCCAAGGCTGAGATTCCCAGCAGCTACTCGACTGCCTCGGGCGGAGCGAAGGCTGCTTACCTCTTGTTGTCTGATGCGGGATACAAGCTGCAGCGATGGGAGAAGACGCTGCAGGAATTGCCGCAAGCCGAGGGAAAGACGCTGATTCTGGCCGATCCTGTTGAGGCGCCGACGACAGAAGAGCGCGAGCGGCTGAAAACGTTCATCTCCGAAGGTGGACGCGTGATCGCGACGGGGATGTTTGCAGGCACATTCCTTCCGGAAAATGACGCGACGCCAGATCCTCTCGGCGGCATGACGTGGAAGACTGCATCGGCGCTGTCGCCTTCCGAAATCACGCGCGCAGCTCCGGAGATTGTGATTGCTCCCGAGAGTCGATGGCGGTCGTTCTCGGCGGCTTATCCTCTCTATGGCGACGGGGACGATACGCTGGTGGTGAAGTATCCTTACGGGCGGGGCGAGGTTCTGTGGTGGGCCGCTGCGACTCCACTGACCAACGCTGGATTGAAGGAGCCGGGCAATCTTGAGTTCCTTCTGGCGTGTGTTGGCGGCTCGAACCGGCAGATTCTCTGGGACGAATACATTCACGGCTACCGCGAGACGCTGGCTTCTTCGATTGTGCATTCGCCGCTGAAGTGGCTTGCCTTGCAGCTTCTGCTTCTTGGGCTGGCGGTTGTGGCGACGTTCTCGCGGCGCAGCGGACCAATCTGCAAGCCCATCGCGGACGTCCGTCTGTCGCCAATCGAGTTCGTGCAGACGCTGGGTGGTCTGTACGAGAACGCTGGCACTGCATCCGTTGCGGTGGATATCTGCTACCAGCGCTTTCGATATTGGCTGACGCGGCGGCTTGGCGTGGCGAGCAACGTTTCGGTGGAAGACCTGACGCGCGCAGTGCGCGAGCGATGGTCGTTCACCGACGACCACTTCGCTACAACGCTGCGGCGCTGCGAATCGGCGAAGAACGATCCTTATCTGCATGGGCCGGTTGCGTTGCATCTTGTACAGGAACTCGATGAGTTTGCGAATCGCTTAAGGCTGTTCCCAGGGACTCGGAAGGAGCAAGGTAGATGAACGCTGTACCAGAACTGATCCAACACATCCGCGAGGAGATGAGTAAGGTGGTGGTCGGGCAGGACGAACTCCGAAACCAGTGCGTCATCGCCTTGCTGTGCCGGGGCCACGTTCTGCTGGAGGGCGTCCCGGGAATCGCCAAGACTCTGACGGTCAAGGCTCTGTCGCGCCTGATGGGGCTGGGCTTTCAGCGTGTGCAGTGTACGTCGGACCTGATGCCGGCCGATATTGTCGGAACGAACATTCTGAACATGGCGACCAGCGCATTCCAGTTGCACCAGGGCCCGGTGTTCACGGACTTGTTGCTGGTGGACGAAGTGAATCGCATGCCTCCCCGAACGCAGGCGGCATTGCTGGAATGCATGGAAGAACATCAGGTCACGATTGACGGCAAGGGCTATCAACTCTCGCCATTCTTCACGGTGTTTGCAACGCAGAATCCGATCGAGTTTGAAGGAACGTATCCGCTGCCTGAGGCGCAGCTCGATCGATTCCTGCTGAAGCTGCGCGTGACGTATCCTGCGGCGCGGGATGAAGTACAGTTGCTGGCCAACGTGCAGAAGGGATTTGAGTCGCGCGATCTGGATAGCGTGGGCCTGCACCCGATTGGGACGGGACTGCTCGAAAGTGCACAGCAGCAGGTCAAGGCGGTGACGGTGGAGGAAGCGCTGTTTGGATACATCGTGCAGATTGTGCGGCGCACGCGCGATTGGCCGTCGCTATCTCTGGGCGCAAGTCCGCGAGCTGCGGTCAGTTTGATGGCTGTGTCGAAGGCCTTCGCGGCGATGGATGGACGTGACTATGTGATCCCCGATGACGTGAAGGCGGCGACGCGTCCAGTGCTTCGTCATCGCATCATGCTCAGGCCCGAAGCCGATCTGGAAGGGATCACACCAGACCAGATTCTGGAAGAAGTGCTGCGCGCGGTCGAAGTCCCGAAGTAAGTTCCGAAGCAGGTTCTTAAATGAGGAATCGCGGTGAATGATCCGGGCAAGCTGATTCCGCTCGAAGTCGAGGCGGCGACGCGATCGTACAAGCGCTTCGGCGTGGCGTTCGGAGACCGCTTCTTTATGCTTCTGTTTGTCGGGTTGGGGTGGCTCGGTCCGGCGTTCATCGATCTGCGATTCGTGTATGCGATGCTCGCGTGGGATGTTCTCGTGTTGCTGGCCTGGCTTGCAGATCTCGCCCAATTGCCGAAGCCCGCGCAGTTGAAGGTGAAGCGCTCGTGGCGCTCGCCGGCTGCGCTTTCGATCGCGGCTGATGTCGACCTCACAGTCACGAACTTCTCGAACCGCGGCGTCTACGCCACGCTGGTCGACACGGTTCCGCTGCAACTCAGGAACGATCCTCCGACTCTCTCGGTCAAAGCTCGCGGGAAAGATGAGGGAACGGCGAGCTACCAGATTCTCCCATCGCAGCGCGGAGACGCGAAGATTGGCGAGTGTTACGTGCGCTACCAGAGTGTGCTGCGCATTGCCGAGCGATGGGTGCGGGCGTCGATCGAACAGACGATCAGGATCTATCCGAACCTGGAAGAGGCCAAGCGGCACTCGATCTACCTGCTGCGCAGCCGCCAGATCGCGCTGGAAAAACGTCGCACGCGCGTGCGCGGGATTGGGCGCGAGTTTGAGAGCCTGCGCGAGTATCAGCAAGGAGACGAATACCGCGACATCTGCTGGACCGCCGCCGCACGGCGCGGAAAGCTGGTCACACGCATCTACCAGATCGAACGCAGCCAGACGGTTTGGATTGTGATCGATTCGGGGCGACTGATGAGGGCGCGGGTGGGCGCGTTTAGCAAGCTGGACCAGGCAGCAAATGCCGCACTGAGTCTGGCACAGGTCGCCTTGTACTCCGGCGACCGAGTGGGGCTGATTGCGTATGGTCGCGGGATTCGTCATCAGCTTCCCGCATCGAAGGGCAGCGCGCACTTGCGGCAGATGATCGAGCAACTCGCGTTGGTGCACGAAGAGAGTGCTGAAGCGGACCACCTGCAGATGGCGGGGCGCCTGTTGAACGATCAGAAACGGCGCAGCCTGATTGTGTGGCTCACGGACCTGGCCGAGACCACGATGACGCCGGAGGTGATCGAGGCGGCGTCGATGATGATGCCGCGGCACCTCGTTCTGTTCGTGGTGATTGGACAGCCGGACCTGGGCGAGCTGGCGGCAAAGACTCCGAAGAGCGAGTCGGAGATGTACCAGGTGGCTGCGGCGCAGGAGACGGTTCATCGTCGCGAGCTGCTGCTCGCGCGCCTGCGCGAGCGCGGGGCGCTGGCCCTGGAAGTCAGTTCCGGAGTAGTTTCTCCCGCTCTGGTCAACGCGTATCTGCAGATCAAAGAACGGAATCAGTTGTAAAAGTTATTTCGTCAATCCGGTGCCGCGACTGCGGCCCATGCCGAACAAGTAAACGTTCAGAAGCACGAAGAGCGCGGCAGCCATGGAGAATTTTAGCGGGACCGGGAGGACAGTTGGGGAGACGAAGGCTTCGATCAGGCCGGCGATGATCAGGATTGGAATAGTTCCGAGCACAAGTTGCACGGCTTCCTGACCCGCTTTGGCCAGCGAGTCTTTTCTAGACAGGACTCCGGGGAACAAAAGGCCTTGCGCGATGCGCAGGCCGGCGCCGCCGGCGATGAAGATGGCTGGCAGTTCAAGCACACCGTGGGGCGCAACAAAACTCCACAACTGCAGGCTCATGCCCGAGAGCCAGCAGGCCATGCCGATGACTCCGATCAGCAAACCGTTGAATGCCATCATGTAAATCGTGCCGAGACCAGCGGTGATGCCGAGCGCGAAGGTGGTGAATCCGACACTCATGTTGTTGGTCATGATTGCGCTGGAGGCGAGGGGCTTGATGCCAACAATGGAATGCGTCCACATCTCGCGCTTCTGGATGGTGTCGACCATCTGCGGCCCGAGCAGCTTCACCTTGAAATCAGGGTTCTGATAGGTGAGGATCGCGCCCACGAGTCCGGCAACTGCGAAGATCGAGGTAGCTAAGAGGCAGTGTTTCAGGTTGCGGCGGAAGGTGGCGGGATAGGTATCCCAAAAGAACGAAAAATAGCGCCTTGGGACTCGCCCTGCGACCGGAATAGATGGTATTGTGAGCGCGCACAAGCAACTGGTTGATGTAGCGCGCAAAGTGCACGGAAGCCGGGTCTTCGCGGATGGCGGCGAGATCAGCGGCGATCTGGCGGTAGGCCAGGCTGAGTTCCTGCAGGTCAGAACGCGAGAGCGATTTGAGCCCGCCCTTGGCGCTTTGATCGAGCAGTTTCTCGAGCTTGTCCCAGTGTGGTTTGCGCTTCTCCAGCCAGCGAGTGGAAATCATCGTGGACTCGTTCGACCAACTCAAGATTGATACTCCAGAGCAAATCGCGCTGGAGTTGCCGCTGGCGGGAATCGGCAGCCGATTCCTGGCCATCGCCATCGATACTCTAATCCAATTTGCGCTGTACCTGGTAGCCGGTATCGTCTTCTTCCTGATTCTAGGCTTGGGGGCTTCAGTGTTGTGGTATGTGCCGAAGACGATTGGTCCGGCGGTGGGCGTGTTTATCCTGTTCGCGATTTACTGGGGATATTTTGCGATCTTCGAGATTCTGTGGAAGGGACAGACGCCGGGGAAAAGATTCGCGGGCATCCGTGTGATCAAGGAGTCCGGCCGTCCGATCAATACATTCGAGGCAGTGGGACGAAACCTGATGCGGGCGGTCGACGTGTTGCCGGGAGTTTACGGAGTAGGCGTGGTATGCATGATGTGCAACCGGCAGAGCCGCAGACTGGGGGATTTCGTTGCGGGAACGGTCGTGGTGCATGAGAAGCGAACCGAGGAAGTGCGTCCGACGTGGAATACCGCGACAGCGGCCAGTACCCCTACATCGGGATTGGGAAAAGTTGGGTCGGAGGAACTTGTTCTGATCGAAACATATTTGAGCCGGCGGTGGGAGTTGGATCCGCTGGTGAGGTTGCCCACTGCGATCAAGATTGCAGAGCGGATTAAAGCGAAGACTGGATTGCAATCGCAGCCGCAGCAGCATGTGGACGACTTTCTGGAAGAAGCGGCGCGCAAGATTCGGGATAGCGGGAGATTTCAGTAAGGCGAGATTCGGCGCACGCGGAGATTCCCTCGGCGGCTGAAGCCGCATTCATCTTGTGCTTTTACGCGGCACTGAAGCGCCGCTCTTCCACGCTCGGGCGCTTCTGCGCTGCGGTCAAAGCGCTCTTCGACGCTCGGGCGCTTGACGCGGCTTTTCGGAGAGCCGCTCTTCCACATCACTTCTCTTCAAAGCTGTACGAGCCTGAGCCGATTTCGATGACATTCGATCCGTTTTCCTGGCGGGCTGTGATGGGCTTGCCGCTTTCGGTGATGTGCGCTCCTGGAATTTCGGGAAGGAAAACTTTCCCCGAGGTGTTCGCGGGAATGGTCACTCTTAGCGTGAAAGGGCGGGCAGCCCCGGCGGGCACCGTCCAATCGCTCACGATCTTTCCATAGACAGAATCGTATTCCGCGCGCGCAGAAGTCAGGCGCGAGTCGAGGTGCGGATGAATAACGATCTGCTTGAAACCGGGCGCGTCGGGTGTGGTATCGATTCCGGCAGCGTAGCGATAGACCCAGGCAACGACCGACCCAAACGCGTAATGGTTGTAGGAGTTCATGGAAGGATCGCCAGTGTCGCCGTTCCATCGCTCCCACCAAGTCGTGGCGCCTTTCGAAAGCATGTATCCCCACGAAGGATACGTATCGTTTAGTAGAAGACGATAGGCAACGTCAGTGCGTCCGTGATTTGAGAGGGTAAAGAGAAGGAAGGGCGTGCCGAGAAACCCGGTGGAGAGATGCCAGTTGCGAGACTCGATATCTTTCACCAAACGATCGACCATCGCGGGCTCGAGAGATTCTGGAGCCATCTTCGTGTAGAGCGCGACGACATAGGACGTTTGCGTACCTGTACCGACTTCTCCGTCAGGCTTGATATAGGCCTTCTGGAAGGCGGAGCGAATGTTGCCCACGAGATCGTCATAGCGCTTCGCGTCTGTGTCTTTGCCGATGGCGCGCGCCATCTCAGACATCATGTTCGCGATGAGAGCCCAGTATGCGGTGGCGAGCAGATCTTTGTTGGTGTTGCCGTCGGGCGCGAGCCAGTCGGCGAAGTTGGGTCCGACGCCGTTCTTGCGCAGGAAATCGGGATTGCGGCTTTGGATGAAATCCATCCAGCGCTGCATCGCGTCCCAGTCGCGTTCGACGATCGCCTTGTCGCCGTATTGCATCCAGGTTGTCCACGGGACGATGACGCCGGCGTCACCCCATCCCGGAGCGCCAACCGTGCTTGCTATGTCTGCGTCACCACCGGGAAGTGTGTTGGGGGAGACATTCGTAAATGATCCCTCCGAAGTTTGCGCGTCGACGATGTCTTGCATGAACTTCTGCGAGAAGGCAGCGACGTCGAAGTTGTAAGTTCCGGTGCGCCAGAAAACTCCGGCGTCGCCCATCCAGCCGAGGCGCTCATCACGCTGCGGACAGTCAGTGGGAATGCTAAGAAAGTTGCCGCGCTGACCCCAGAGACCGATCTCCCACATGCGGTTCACTAGATCGCTGGACGTGACCACCGTGCCGGTGGGTTCGCCACTCACGCTGCTGACTACGTCGCCTTGAATGGAGTCGAGAGTCGGCGTTCCGGGATAGCCGGTGACTTCAACATAGCGGAATCCGTGAAACGTAAAATGGGGCGCAAACGTTTCGTCGCCGGTGCCGCGCAGGACGTAGGTATCGGTGGCTTCGGCGTTTCTTAAGTTGTCGGTGTAGATGGTTCCGTCGGGACTGAGAATCTCGGCGAAGCGCAGGCGGACCTTGGTCCCCGCTTCGCCTCTTACTTTCAGCGTGACCCAGCCCACCATGTTCTGTCCCATGTCGAAGACATAGGCGCCGTTGGGCAGCGAAGTGACTTTCTTCGGCGCGAGCGTTGCGACGACCTGGGGAGGCGCGGTGATCTTGCCGGATACCGCGATCGACGGCGCGTCGGCAGCAATGGCTCGACTCCAGTGAGAGTCGTCGAAGGTGGAAGTTGCCCACGCGGGCTGCTCGAGACGGGCATCGTAGACTTCGCCGTCGTAGATGTCAGAGCGAACAATTGGCGACTCTGACGCCTTCCACGATTCATCCGTTACAACCGTTTCGTGACTGCCGTCGGAGTATTCGATTTCGAGTTGTGCCTCAAAGCGATCGGGCGGAGAGAAGAAATGAAATCCCTCCCAAGTAAGAGCACTCCCGTACCATCCATCGCCGAGAAGGGCTGCGATTGCGTTCTTTCCATTCACCAAAGAGTTCGTAACGTCGTAGGTCTCATACACGACGCGTTTGCGATAGTCGGTAAATTCGGGCGTGAGGACGTCGGGCGCAACCGGACTTCCGTTCAGATAGAGGCGATAACTTCCAAGCGCCGTCGCGTAGAGCCGCGCGCGCTGAATGGTTTTGGAGATGGTGACTTCGCGACGCAGGTACGCGGCGGGCTGGGGCAGAGGTCCGGGATCGCCGAAGCGCTTATCGGAGAGATCGCCCACGGAGCTGGCTGATTGCCATTTGTTGGTGGCGGCGAGGGTCGCGTTCCATTCGTCAGTGGTGGGAATGCGCATGATGGAACCATTGGCGAGTTTCATTTTCACCAACGCTGCTAGAGCGGCTTGGGTAGTCTTTGCGCCTGCGTTCGGGCCCCAGTCGGGCACTTCCGGAGCCGTAACCGTCACCTCGATCATGTTGTCGCCGATTGCAAGCTGATCGAGAATGTCGAGGCGGTCGAAGGCGTCCCATTGATTCTTCTTGTCCTTGCTTCCAACTTCGCGACCGTTGACCTTCACTGAGAAATTGCCGCGAACGGCCACTAACAAGACCGCGTCGCGGGGCTTTTCAGAGAGAGGCACGCGAACTCGAAACGTTGCGGAGGTCTTGGGAGGAACGGCCAACGCATCCTGCCCCGAAACCCAGATCCAGCGAATTCCCTGGCGGTCAGCGACGTCCTCGAGATTGTTCCAGCGAATCCACTTGGCTCTTCCAGTCCGAGGAGTGGAGAAGTCCCATCTCCCACCATGCGGGCTCGGAGGATTCGGAGAGTGTGCCGGAGGAATCCCAGGTGCGAACTTTCCAATAGTAGCGATGGCGCGACTCGAGCGTGGGGCCGGCGTACGGGATGCCCACGGAATCGGCGGAAGCTTTTTTGCCGCTGTCCCAAACGTCGGCTTGGTTCGCCGCGAGTTTCTCGGGGCTGGTTGCCACTAGAATCTCGTAAGCAGACTGCTTCCAGTTGCGAGTGGAGCTTTCACTCTGCCATGAGAGCCGAGGCAAGGCCTGGTCGATGCCGAGCGGGTTCACGAGATATTCGCAACGCAGACGAACGGGAGCTGCGGATGCGGCCGCGGTAAATAGCGCGATTACGAGCAGCAGGCGAAACTTGGAAACGGCTTTGGTGATGCGACGAAGATCGGCGAGCATGCAAGCATTCTAAGCCCGGAGTTCCCTTCTGGTGCACGCGTTCGACTGGGTTCGCATAGAAACACGTGGGCTGGCTGGACCAGCCTGAGTTGGCCGTCTACAATCTCAAAATGCCGCGGTGAGTTGGGTGGGAAATCCGCCTGCGACGCTGCGGAGTTCTACGGAGAGGTGGCCGAGTGGTTGATGGCTCCGGTCTTGAAAACCGGCGTACCCGAAAGGGTACCGGGGGTTCGAATCCCTCCCTCTCCGCCATACATTTTCTCAGCTAGCTCTTGCAAGGTCGTCATACCGCACACCCTACCCTTGATCGGTGCGTGTGAGCATGGACTTGGTAGGCGTTCTCAGTATCTCGCCGATAAGAAAAAGATCGGTCAGCAGCGCGCGGAGATGGATGGAGGCGTTCAGGTTATCGACCAACTGGGAGCTGATCGATGGTTGCGCCAGGACTACGTGAATCACGGCGAGCGAGTCCCACGCGTCGCGCTTCAGCATTGAACAGAAGTGTTCGTACTGTTCTGATGGTTCCAGTTCGGAATCTCGTATCGCTCCTCTACAACTCTCCGTCAGGCCGGTTAAGGCTTCCGCCGCGCGCTTGAGGAAGCTGCGAACTTGCCCTCCTCGCTGACCGCTTTCATCGGCGGGCAAGCCCTGTCCCGCGTAGGCAAGCAGAAACTCATAGCACTCCTCGATAATCTCGCAGCGTTCCAGAAACTCAGTCGCCATCGGCAAGCCCCTGGCGCCCGTCGGATACACTCTCCACTACCCAGCGTTTCGGGTCGTGCTCCTTCAGGTAGAACTCACGGCTCATGGACCCGACGATCATCGATGCCGTAATGGGCATTTTCTCGGGTCGGATAGCAAAGTACACGTGCACGATAACCAGCGTGATGAGGCCCACTCCCGCCAATCCGTGCAGGACGTACATGAGGCCCCAGGTCATATCACTGAACAGATAAGGATTTCGCGGAAAAAAGATCGTGCGCACGCGCCACATCATACACACGCCAGTCGCGATCACCGCCAGACCTGTCAGCATCACGACGCCGTGATAAAGCTTGTTCTCCAGCGGATACTTGGCATACTTTCGCGGCGGCTCAGCGGACTTTCCCAGGAAACGCCGCGACCGCTTCCATGCGTCTTCCAGATCGGCGCGGTCCGGCCAAATCGACCAGAAGTCCATATAGAAGGTCGCGTGGATGATGTGAAAAAGAATCGACACGGTCAGCACCGAGCCGGCGATCCAGTGATATGTCACCCAGTTGAACTGAAAGCCAACCTTCGGCAAGAACGCGGTGAACAACAACACGAACATCGCGGCAGCCATGATCCAATGAAACAATCTCGCGGCTAGCGAATGTCGCGGAATACGCGCGGGAAGTTTTACACTCTGCACAGAAGAATCGAGGGCGAATCCCTTCTCTTTCGCGAAGTAGCGAACGTAGATCGCATGCACTACGAGAAACACCAGGCCCACGATCAGCGCCACCCAGATCAAGAACCAGGCAATGTGAATCGGAACTCTTTGCCCGAACGGACTTGTCGCCCACTCTAGGATGCCCATGCTGCCTCCTGCACTCCGCTAATCGAGCGCTTGACCAGGTTTCGCATGAGCGGGATCTTGTAGGCGTTGAACTGCAGCGGAACCGCACCTTGAATGGCGATCTTTCCGGCCGCTTCGCCGGTGGCGGCGTCCTGGGGCTTGCCGCGCACAGAGTCTTCTACGGCCTTTAGCCGCAGTGGCCGGGCAGCGACAGCGTTCACGGCAATCCGAATGTCCTGAATCGTTCCGCCGGACAGTTTCATTGCCGAGGCCACATTCATCAGGGGGAAATCCCACACGTTGCGGTCGCGCACTTTTTCGAAGTAGAACTGTCCGTCGGCCCAGGTGGAAGGAAGGCGAATTGCCGTCAGAAGATGACCAGGGCGAAGAATATTCATGCGTGTGATGTCGATGTCAGGGCCGATGAAGTAGTCTTCGGCGTCGAGCACCTGCTGGCCTTTAGGCGTCAGCACGACGAACTTGGCATCGAGCGCGATAAAGGCCGGCGCCGTGTCCGAAGGATTCACCGCTACGCATCGCTCCGCATGCAGAATTGCGTGCTCCCGATTTCTGCCCACGGGCGTGTCGGCGTAACAGATATTTCCTCCGGCACGATAACAGGGCCATCCCGCGCGATAGTACCAGCAACGCGTGTCCTGTGAGACATTGCCGCCGACAGTGCCTTGATTGCGAATCTGCGGAGAAGCGACCAACTCCGCCGCCTGCGCCAGCACTCCATATTTCTGCCGGATGACGGGATGCTGCACGACATTGGTGAGCGTCGTCATGGCTCCGATTTCCACTCCATCACCCGTCTCGCGAATCCCCTTAAGTTCCTCGATTCCACTCAGCTCGATGACAACCTTCGGCTTTTTGATGCGGTCCTTCAGCCAGTCGAAGCTGTCCATCCCGCCCGCGAGCACCCAGGCTTCCTCTCCATGCTGTTGGAGAAGCTTCTCCGCATCGGCAACTGACTTCGGCGAATACAACTGAAATGCCGGCATCACATCTCGAATTACTGCCATAGATGCTCCATGATTCGAATCCGCTAAATAAACGCGGTCAGCGGATCTTGCATCGGCCGCCCAGATTCGAGCGCCGTGAGGATTGTGTCCAGATTGACAGGAGCGCGACGGAAGATCTCATCGCCGAGAACATCAGAGAGCGCATTCAGAATCGCACCGCACCCGCCGCCCACCGGCGGTTCACCAATGCCGCGAGCGCCCACCGGCGTCTCCGGATCTGGAATGTCGAGCGCGGCCCATTGCATGTTCACGGGGACATCCAGAATGGTTGGCGGCTTGGTGTGATAGAAGCGTAGCGAAACGGCGTGGCCGTAATGGGGATCGTAGACCCACTTCTGGCCAATCGCGTGGCCAATGCCCAGGATCGATCTGCCGAGGATTTGCCCTGAGAGCGCCTTGGGATGGAGCACGGTCCCGACATCCGCCACCGCCAGAAAATCCGTAATGTCGTACTTGCCAGTTTCAACATCGACTTCGACTTCCGCGAAGCTGGCCACATAGGAGAACGTCTGCCCGTCGTGCGGGTACTGATCCTTGGCGGCTGCAACCAGACCTTGCCCCGCCAATGCCGCGATCGAGGCTTTGGTGTACTTGTTCACATCCTCAGGAGCTTCGTGGCCGTCATAGATGCCGCCCAGTTGAATGGCGCGCTGCGCAGCCTGCGCCAGGGTCATGCCCCTGCCGCCACCCTTGTGAAAGACTCGCTCATTCGCAACTTCGTATTGCTCCGGCTTTCCACCGAGAGTCTTGGCAGCAATCTCCTGCAGTTTCTTCTTTCCATCCATCGCAGCGGCATGTGCCGCGCGGGTCATGGCATGGGTGGTCTGGCTTCCTCCGGAAACGCAGGTCCACGGTAGATTCTTGGAAGTATTGCCCCAGGTGACATCACACTTCTCCCAAGGCACACCCAGCACCTCGGCTACGACGCGGTGTACGTCGGTGATTGATTCGGTTCCCAGGTTGCCGATTCCCGACTGAATCGCGACTCTGCCATTCGGTTGAATCACAAACAGCCCGTCGTAGCCGGTAGAGCCTCCGACGAAGCAACTCGAAGACACGCCCACTCCGCGCACTTTGGTGCCGCTTCGTTTTGGCCGCGAAATGCGATCCTTCCATTGGAACTCCTCGACGCCGCGGTCAAATGCCTCTTTTAGAAACGCGCTGGTGCAATGCGCCCGCGTTCCATTTCTCACCGGCCCAACCGGCGATTTGCCTTCGGGACAATTGATTCTGCGAATGGCAACCTGGTCCAGCGACAGTTTTCGCGCGGCCTTGGAAACAATCGTTTCCATGATCACGATTCCCTGCATTCCGCCGGGAGAACTCTGCGCACCGCGCGGCGGAGTATTCGTAAGAACGGTTGTCCCGCGCCAGCGCATTGCAAGAGGCTGATACAACAGCGACACAATCGCCCCCGACGTGCCCGCATCCCCAACAGCGTCATAGGGGCCGTTGTTGCAGATGACGAACATGTCCAGTGCTGTGATTCGCCCGTCTCCGGCAAAGCCAACCTTCATCCGGCCCTGAAAGCCCGGACGCGCGCGTCCGATGAAATGCTCTTCCTCGCGGCTGATGCGCATCATCACTGGCGCATTCGCTTTCTTCGACAGCAGCGCCGGAATAATCGCGAAGATATATCCGGTGGCCTTGCTGCCGAATCCGCCTCCGGTATATTCGCTGATCAGCACGATCTGGCTGGGATCCATGTTCAACCAGCGTCCCATGCTCGCCAGCGTTTGCACTGTGCTCTGGGTTCCCATGTGAACGAAAACCTTGCCGTTCTGCCAGTACGCCAACGTACTGCGAGGCTCGAGCGTTTCGTGGCTGGTGTCTGGAGTGACAAATGTTTCGTCCAGGACCAGCGCGGCATTCTTGAAACCAGCGTCCAGATCGCCGAAACTCCACTCGTCTTGCGCTTTGCCCATGGGCAAGCGGCCGTGTTTGGCTTCAGCAAAATCCGAGTCAGTCCACTTAAGTTCTCCGACGTGGGGTAGTGGTGGACTCGGGGGCTTCTCTCCCGGCTTCGGCTGCGGCATCTGCTCCTTCACCCAGACGTTGCCGTCCACGCGCGGATTGGGTCCGCCCGGACGCAGCGTATCCAGCGGATCGATGGCAAATGGAAGCTGTTCAAACTCGATGTCGATCGCTTCGATCGCTTCCGCAGCGGTGTATTCGTCTACGGCCGCGACCGCCAGGATCGGTTCGCCCTGATAGAGCGGCTCCATGGTGAGTGCTTTTTCGCCCTGCTTATTGGCCTTGATCACCGCGCCCAGATCGGTCACGCTGTCGGCCGGCGCCGGAAGATCATCCTGGGTAAGGATCGCTTTCACTCCGGGCATCGCCATCGCCTTGCTCACGTCCAGATGTTTCACGCGCCCGTGCGGAACGGGACTCAGCAGCAACTTGCAGAACAACATGCCATCGACGCGGAAGTCCTCGGCGTATTTCGCTTTGCCGGTTACCTTCGCGTAGAGATCCGGCGTCGGGTAGTCCTTTCCGATGAGTTTGTATTGCGATCCAAATTTCTGCTGGTTGGGCTTCCACTCTGAGTTAGACATGCTGCGCCTTCCTCATGTTCTCTGCGCCGCGCATCATGGCGGTGAGAATTTTGTCGTAATCCTGGCAGCGGCAGAGATTGCCAGAGAGACCGTGGGCCATCTCAGACCGAGTCGGATTCGGATTCGCCTTCAGAAAGCCAACCGCCGACATAATGAAGCCGGACATGCAAAATGCGCACTGAAAGCCCTGCTCATCAATGACGCCCTGCTGTACCGGATGCAACCTGCCGTCCGAACTCGCCAGCCCTTCGATGGTCACAACCTTCCTGTCACGCACAGTGTGCGTCAGGACGGAACAGGAGTAGTGAGGCACATCATCAATCAGAACCGTACACGCACCGCACTCGGCGCGGTCGCAACCCAACTTGGTGCCAGTGAGCCCGAGCTTGTAACGGATAGTCCAAGCCAGAGTCTCCTGCTTCATCACGTCCACACGGCGCTGCTGGCCGTTGACGTTCAGCATGATGAGCCTGTCTCCAAGACCCGGTGGCTGTTGTCCAAAAAGCGTGGAAGCCCGAAACAGATAACTCGCAGAGGAAGCCGCCACGCCTCCAGCGATCACGCCTTTAATAAAGTTGCGCCGCGACGCACTCTTCAATATGTCATCCAATGTAGTTCCGATTTTCTCAGACATGCTGAATCACCTCACGGTTGAGTCCGGCGTCCCAAGTCGCAGGCAAACAACTCGTGGAACCAATTCTGAAGACCCGTAACATACGCAGATTTTACTCCGGGAGTGGCACAAAAATCCCCCATTGTCGCGTCGTGAGATGCGAAACGCATGAAACCGAATACTCTCAGGCCAATTCTGTTTTTTGCTTCGGAACTGGCTATACAAAAGTACAATTAACCGGATATTGCCTTAACCGGTTTTCAATGTGATCCTGTAGGATGTAAAGTGTCACCCAAGGACATAGTCATGAGAAATCGACTCCAGCTCAGTTCGTGCCTTGTCGCTGCGCTGTTTTTGTTGTTGTTCCTCCCTTCCAGCGACGGTTATCCGATTCCGGCGGCAGCCAGTCCCAAAAAGCATGAACAAAACAAGGGTAGCGTCGTCTACGTGTGCGCTTGCTTGAAGACGAGATCCTGTTCTTGCATGACGGAAGCGAAAATGGAAGGTCCTTGCGCCTGCGGTACCGAAGGCGGGCCGCCGCTTCAACCGGTACAGGCCGACAGTGACTGGGCGAAACAGAATCGCGACGAACTCGCAAAGTAGGCAATTGTTTTTCCCGCGCTTATTTCCGCAGAGCCTCTTACTTCGCCCAGAATCTCTCGAAGCATTTCGTGGATGCCTTGGTACGGGTACACTTGCGAAATGATCAAAAAGCTCCGATTCCTGGTGTCTCTTCATACCCGCGAGAACGATTTCCAAGTCGCACAAGCCCAGACCGCGGAAGAGACCGCCCACAAACTGGGAAGCGATGTGGAGATAGTGTTTGCCGACAACGACGCCGTCAATCAGAGCACGCAACTTCTAAAGGCAATCCAAAGCCGAGTTGAGTCCCGGCCCGATGCAATCGTCGTAGAGCCTTTTGGAGGCACCGCTCTTCCGCAAGTAGCCCGGGCTGCCAGCGCTGCAGGAATCGGTTGGGCAGTCATGAACCGGAGGCCGGATTACCTGTCGGATCTCCGCAAAGCAGCAAGCGCACCTATGTTTGCGATTAGTTCCAATCACTTCGAGATTGGACGCATCCAAGGAAAACAATTCGCAGCGTTGCTTCCCCGAGGCGGTTCTGTTTTGTACATTGAAGGCCCGTCACAGAGTTCCTCGGCCCAAGAACGCGAATCCGGGATGCTCGAGACGAAACCGTCGAACATCGAAGTGAAAATGCTGAAGGCACACTGGACCGAGGAGAGTGCCTTGCGGGCGGTGCGCTCCTGGCTGAAAATGGCCACCTCGCAGAGCGCGTCCATTAGCCTGGTCGGCGCTCAGGACGACTCCATGGCTCTGGGAGCTCGCAAAGCTTTTCAGGAGATACCCAACGAAGCCGAGCGGGCGCGATGGCTGAGCTTGCCGTTTACCGGATGTGATGGTCAGCTGGCGACGGGCCAGGCCTGGGTACGAGAAAAATGGCTCACCGCAACGATCCACATTCCGCCGCTTACGGGACAGGCGATGGAGATGCTCGCAAAGGCAAGTCAAGACGGAACCCAACCGCCGGAACATGCCTTTACCAAGTCCGTCTCGATTCCTCCCCTCGAATCATTGCTTCCGCGAAACCAATAGGCATCTCGTCGCACAGCTTCGCGAACACCTTCAATCGCTACGGGTGCGGTGCGTCTTTCAACTGCGGCGCAATCTCATAGGCTTTGTTGAATTCTGCCCGCGATTCTGCCTGATTTCCTTCCTGTTGCAGCGCCAACGCGAGATTGTAGTGTGCTTCCGCGTACCTCGGCTTAAGGCGCACCGCATCGATAAACTCCTTCTGCGCCTCGCGAACGTTGCCGGCTTGCAGCAGGACTAATCCAAGGTTATTGTGACCCTCCGCGAAGTTCGGATCGCGGCGCACCAGCTCACGAAAGACATTGGCAGCGCTGGTGTTGTCATTTTTCTGGCTCAGCGCCAATCCCAGCTGAATCCGCGCATCGGTGTAGTCCGGATTGAGACTAATGGCTTCTTTCAGCTCGCTGATGCCTTCGTCCAATTTGCCCGATTGCGCCAGCGCCAACCCGAGGTTATAGTGCGCCTCCGCGAGGTCGGGATCGCACATGGTTGCCTGCCGGAATTCCTCGAGCGCCCGGGCCTGCTCGTTCTGACGCCAGTACAGCAGGCCAAGGCTCGAGTGGGCCTGTGCATAGTCCGGCTTCAGCTCCAGAGCTTTCTCGAATGCTGTCAGAGCCTGCTCGGCGTCTCCCTTTCGCTCCCACGTGACGCCCAAGTAGTAATAGCCGGTCGGCAGCTCGGGACTCTCCTCAATCGATTTCCGAAAATAGTCGAGGGCCTCGTCCAGCTTCTGCTCTTTGAGCGCTTCCACACCCTGAAGGGTGAGCATTTTGGCTTGCGCCAAGCCGCGTGCGAAAGTCATGCAGCCCGCTGACCTCTTTTAATTCTTTCTGCGCAGCTGCGGTCTTTCCCTGCGAGCGCAGCGCCATGCCTAAGTTGTAATGCGCTTCTTCGAGATCTGGCTTGAGATCAACCGCGCGCTGGAAGGCCGCGATGGCGCCGCTCAGGTCACCGGCGGACTTTAGTTCTTTCCCAAGGTTCAGTTGTGCTTCGGGATCATTGGCGTCGATTTCGACTGCTTTGCGAAACTGCGCGAGCGCGCCCGCATGATCCTCCTGGCGGCGCAGGGCGACCCCCAGCAAAGTGTGTGCAGTCGCAAGTCGCGGATTCAACATCAGGGCATGGCGAAAATCGGCCGCAGCGCCAGGGAGATTCCCCATCTGCCCATCTGCCAATCCCAACTCAATATACATTTCGGCGGACGGCTTCAATGCGATCGCCCGCTGCAGCTCACTCCTGGCTCCAGAAGGATTGTTCTGCTCCAGGTAGATGCGCGCCAGCAGCCGGTGTGCCCCCGCATTTGCGGGGTCAAGCCCCACCGCAATCCGCAGTTCCTTGACCGCGGCAGTTTGGTCGTGGAGATCGTACCAGGTAGCGCCTAATCCGTAGTGGGCCTCAGCCGACTTTGGATTGAGGCGCAGCGCTTCCCCGAATTCGTCGACCGCCTGCCTCGCCTCGCCTTTGTATTTAAGCGCAAGGGCTAAGTTGTAGTGAGTGAGAGCATCCTTGGGTTCCAGCTCCAGCGCCTTGCGGTAGTTCGCAATGGCCTGGTCCCAGGATTTCTGGCGGGAGTCCTCAACGGCCTGCTGACGGTAGGTTTCAGCCGTTTGCGCAAAGCATGAAGCTGCCATCATGAGCGCAAAAAACAAGAAGCCCTTCATGACCACAGCCTAGCACGGTCGTCCGACGCGAGTTCTTTCTTCTGGAATGATTGCAACTGGAAAAAAATTGCGGACGGAGCGTCGAGCCCCGCCCGCATGATTACTGTGAACGGATCACCAGATAAACTTCGCACTGACCTGCCCAATGCGCGGGTCGCGGGCACTGGTGACGTTGCCGAAGTTGCTGTCGCTGATGTCTCCGGCCGGGTTGTTAAATTGCGCATGATTGAAGACGTTGAAGAATTCACCTCGAATCTCGAAGTGCATTGCTTCATTGACGGGAATCATCTTCGTTATGCCCAAATCGGTGTTGTTGAATCCTGGGCCGTGAAAGAATCGCCGGTTCGCAGTCCCGAAAGATCCGCAGTCAGTGCCCGCCAGAACCCCCGGGTTCGCCGTCCCATTTGGGTATGTCAGATTGCAGGCAGTTGCAACAAATGCGCTCTGGTCAAAATATGTATGCGCGCCAGTATCGCGAGGGTTGTGAATGTGAACCGGTCCCACGACATTTGGCATATCAGTGGAAGGGCTACCAGTAAGCGAGGCGTCTCCTACGCACAGCGGCGTCGGATTCGCCGGGTCCGTCACGGTGTCAAACTGAGTACACAAGCCGGAAGGATTCCCGTCGCCCATTTGGATCGGAAATCCGGATGAGAATCGGGTAATGCCCTGCAATTGCCAACCCTTCGTCAGCCTCGGCAAGCCGTGAAACATCCGATAGAATGGCATCTCCCAAACATAGCTGACCACAAAGTTCTGGTGTACGTCCGTCGAAGACAACCCGCGGCTAAGCTTGGCATTTGCGAAGTTGATTAACTCGCCGAAAGCAGAGGAATCATCAATGGCTTTCGCGAGCGTATACGCTGCCAGGAAGGTTACATCGCCAGCTTTACGCTGAAGGGTCACCTCTCCCGAGTGGTAAGCGGAATTCGCAACCAGCTTGGTAAAGGTGTTGCCAAAACCAAAACAGAGGGTTTGGCCCGCGGGATCATTTAGGCCCGTGGAACCACAGGTGTTCGGATTAAGCAGCCGGTCCCTGGTGCCGTAAATCGTATTCGGGCCGACGGTGAACGTGTTCTGCTCAGCGTTCGGACCGCAATTGGCCCCCTGCGCCGCGAGCTGTATACACAACGCAGCGTCGCCCGGATTCGCTTCGGTCTGCGAGATGAGCCGATGACCCTCGGTGCCCACATAGGACATGGTCAAGACCGTGGATTTGCTCAACTCTCGCTGGATCGAGAAATTGAAGTGCTCAGCATATGGGAGTCTATTGTGAATGTCGTATCCCGGGAAATAAGACAGCGGCTCGTAAACCGAGAAATCGAGCGTCTTATTGGCTGGGCTGCCGGGAGTCGGGATGGTGAACGGAAAGCGCTGTCCCTCGCCGTCGGTACCACCGTCCAGGCGATTTCGGAAGGGCTCGGCAAAGTCAACAGCACCGGGACTGGTCCAGTACAAGCCAAAGGGAGCGTCTCCCACTTCATAGAAGAGATTTAAATCCTCAACCGACGTATAGTACAGGCCGTACGAGGCACGGATGCTGCTTTTTCCCGGCCCGCCAAACACCTTGCCCAGCACTCCATCGCTAAAGCTCGGCGAGTAAGCGAGACCAAGACGCGGTCCGAAGTTGTTGTATCGGGTCGGGGCCAGTGTCTTGGGAATGCCTGCATCTCCCGGATATACCAGCCCTTGGGGGGAATTTGGAAAGACTGTTGACTGCTGACCTTTAACCCAAGTCTGGATCTTCCCCTGTGTGTCGTACCAGGGAGTGCTCATCTCCCAACGGAGGCCCAAATTCAAAGTCAGATCGGGAGTTGCTTTCCAGGAGTCTTGCACATAAGCGCCCCCATAACGTGTGCGCGAATCCAGGAGTTGCAACGCTGCCTGGGTGTAACCACCGCCTGCTCCTGTAACCGCTCCAAGCAGGTAGTCCGCGAAATCATTGCCGGTTTCGGTGCCATCGAAAATGAACGCTCCATCCTGGCTGGCCAGATTGCGTTCGTTGACTTGCAAGTAGCGGAATTCTCCGCCGAATTTCACCGTATGCCTGCCCACTACCTTCGAAAACCCGTCCGACGCCATGTAGGTGTTATTCGGTTGGAACGTAATCAGAGAGGGCGTGCCGATGGCAAAGTTGTTGAAATAAATCTGGGGAACATACTCCGGAAATCCTGGAGTAGCATCGGGAATGATTCCGAGAGTACCGGCCCCAGTCACGAAACCAAGAGATGCCAGCGACGCCTGGCCGCCGCTCGGGTTGTCCAGGTGGGTCGACGTGCGGAAGAACGTCACTCGCGCTTCGTTTACGGCGCTCGCGCCGAGAGTCTTCGTATCGCTCAGGACAAATTCCTGAGCGCGCGTTGGCGTTACGGCAGGGAAGCCTGGCACGCTTGCGCCGCCGCTCGGCAGGGCGCTGTTCACGGTCGAGTCATCAAAGTGATAATAGAAGGACCAGTTCCCCGTCTTCCGGTTGTTAAAGTCGACGCGCTCACCGATCTTATTGTCGGTAATCTTGTTCTTTTGACTGTTGTCCGAAAAACCGTTGGGGCCGTTAGCGGCCGGGATATAAGGAAGAATTCCAATCGCGGGCGCCGCCCAGGCGGCTTGAGGAATTACGCCACCCGGAAATACGCAGTCCGCCGTCGAAGCACAACCGGCGAAAGAGTACCGCTCGCCCGCTGCGACTGTGTAGCCCAGTCTGTTTGAAAGCGTCGTGGGCCAGTCATTGCAAGGCCCCACGCCCGCACAACCATTGGAAGGAAGCGACGCGGTATCGACAGTGCCGGTCAAAGCTGCAGGATCAAACTGTCCTCCAAGCTGGGCAGCGCTGGGCACGGCTACGCCGCTGACTTCCGCGGCGCGCAGTTGTCTGGTTCCTTGATAGTCGGTGAACCAGAACAACTTGTCTTTCCAGAATGGACCTCCCGCCGTAAAGCCGAACTGGTGTTGTCGAAACTCGGACTTAGGCTGGCCCGAGAAGAAGTAGTTCTGAGCATCCATCTTCTCGTTGCGCATGAAGTAGAAAACATCGCCATGGAAGCCGTTTGTACCCGACTTGGTGATTGCGTTCATCACCGCACCGCTGAATTTTCCATACTCCGCGTCAAAGCTGTTGGTGATGAGACGGAACTCTTCCACCGAATCGAGATTGGGAACCAGCCCGGCGCCGAGGTTTCGTCCTTCGCTGACGTCGCCGCCATTTACCAGAAATGCGTTGGCCGTCTCGCGCTGGCCATTGACTGACACATTGCCCGCGTTTGTGAGGTAGCCCGAGACTGGCCGGTCGCCACCGATCGTCCCCGCGGTCGTCGGAGCCACCCCGGCCTGCAGCCCCAGCAGATCAAGATAACTACGACCATTCAGCGGCAGGGCCATCATCTTCTGTGAATCGATCACGTCCCCAAGTTGCGTACTCTCGGTTTCCACGCGGACCAGGTCACCGGTAATGTCAACTTCCTCAATCACCGTGCCGATGTCGAGCGTGACGTCGAGCTTCAACTGGTCGTTGACCTGCACCGTGATTTCCGTCGTAGAGTAAGGGCGGAAGCCGGGAGCCGTCACCATGATCTTGTACGTCCCCGCCGCCAGCGCGAGAAAGTGATAGGCCCCGTCCGTGCCCGAGACCGTTCTCTGGCTTAGATTTGTTTGTGTGTTGGTGATTGTGACGTTCGCTCCGGCGACCACTGCCTGTGCACGATCGTGCACCACGCCTGAGATCGAACCAGTGACATCCGCACGTGCCACGACGGAGGCTAACGTAATTATTGAAACGATTAAATACGACAGCCTGAACAGTCGATGAGTTTCGGTCACGAATCCCCTCCCCCAGAAGTTGCCCGGTACAATGCCACAAACAGTTGGGAAGAATCAAGACTGGAATTTCAATACGGCGGATTCATTTCCACAGAACCGTTACACAAATGGTTCTCTGTTTGGGTTCGACCCTCTCTGCCACCTCAAGAAAATCGATAAACCCAAAATGCACAACGCCGGCATCAGGAGGCTGGGAGGATAATCGTCGATTGCGCAGTCGATTGTGGAATTGAATGAGGATTCGTACCCGGCCAGAGATTTGCGTCGCCTAAACTCTTGATCGTCGGTGGTAGCCTTATCTTGTGACAAAGGACTCAGCCAGCGAAGTTCTTACGATCGACGGGCGGGAAGTCCAGATCACGAATCCTGAGAAATTGTATTTCTCGTCGCAGGCCAAAGTCACCAAACTCGAACTTGTTCAGTACTATCTCTCCGTCGCTCCGGGCGCACTGGCCGGGATCCAAGATCGACCGGTCGTGCTGAAGCGTTTCGTCAACGGCGCCGAGGCGGAAGCTTTTTATCAGAAGCGCGCGCCAGAGAAGCGGCCAGCGTGGTTGCGTACGGTCACGTTGTCGTTCCCTTCCGGCCGAACTGCCGAAGAAATAGTAGTCGATGACACGCCAGGACTTGCCTGGATCGTAAACCTTGGCTGCATCGAACTGCACCCGCATCCGGTGCGCTCCGGAGATCTCGAACATCCCGACGAGTTACGCGTCGATCTGGACCCGGGCCCCGGCGTCACTTGGGATGATGTTCGCCGCGTCGCGCTTGAAGTTCAGGGCTTTCTCGAAGAAGTCGGCCTTCGTGGCTGGCCGAAAACCAGCGGCTCGCGGGGCATGCACGTTAATGTACGCATCGAGCCTCGTTGGACGTTCACGCAAGTTCGTCGGGCGGCAGTCGCCTTATCGCGAGCCGTCGAGCGCCGCGCCCCGACGCTGGCAACTTCAAAATGGTGGAAGGAAGAACGTCATGGCGTCTTCCTCGACTACAACCAGAACGCGAAGGATCGCACGACATGCTCTGCTTATTCAGTGCGGCCGCTCCCGGATGCTCGCGTTTCGACTCCTCTTTCCTGGAACGAAGTGCCCGATTGCGATCCCGCCGACTTTACCCTCTTCACAGTTCCTGAGCGCTTCGCGAAGATCGGGAACCCGCATGCCGAGATGGATGCGTCCCCTGGCTCGCTGGAAAAATTACTGGAATTAGCCGACAAAGATGAAGCGGGCGGAATCCCCGACGCACCATGGCCTCCGCACTTCCGCAAGATGGAAGGCGAGGCTGCGCGCGTGATGCCTTCGCGTGCGAAATCTGGCGGAAAGAAAGCAGCAACGAAGAAACCGCGCGTAAAGATGCCACTGATTACGATTGCGAATTCGCCCGATAAAGCCGCCGCGCTGGCAGGTCTTGAGCGATGGAAGGCCAAGCATGCGGATATCGCACCTTTGCTTGCCCTAGACGATGTGCTGGTCGATTCCATGCGAGGCCGCTCATCCACATGGACACGCATCCGCGTCAACCTGCGTAATGTCCCCGAAGAACAACGCCCGCCGCAGGAAACGCCGGACCCAGACGATGATCCCACACGCGCGTGGCGGGAGGGGCGAAAGAAGAAGACAGACGAGTAAATCTCACCTTCCGTGTGGAAAAATCGCCGCCAGTTCCTGCGGAGGAACAACCTCAAGCTGGGCGTAGGTACAATCGTTGAGCTTTTTGTCCGTTCGCCATCTGCGGAATTGAGCCGTGTGCCGGAAGCGATCTCCCTGCATGTGGTCGTAAGCAACTTCCACAATCAATTCAGGCCGCAGTGGTTCCCACGACAAATCTTTACCCTGGCTCCAGCGACTCTGTCCGCCGGGCATTCGCTTGACACCTTCATCATCTTCGGTCGCCTGCTCCGCCCAGGCCTTCCATGGATGGTTCTTTAATGCATCTTTTCGATAAGGCTGAAGAAACTCGACTAGCTCTTTTCGTTTTGCTGTGCTGAAACTCGCACAGACTCCGACGTGTTGCAAGGCGCCGGCATCGTCAAACAAACCGAGCAGCAGCGAGCCGACCATTGTGCGCTCACCTTTTTTATGCCAGCGGAATCCGGCAACAACACAATCGCAGTCGCGTTCGTGCTTCACCTTGAGCATCACTCGCTTATTCGGCTGGTAAGTTCCAGCAGAATCCTTGGCCATCACGCCATCCAGGCCTGCGCCTTCAAAACGGCGAAACCAATCGGCGGCAATATTCCGATCGCCGGTTGCAGGTGTGAGATGAATCGGCGGCAAAGCTGAACCAAGCAGCGACTCCAGCTCGCGTCGGCGCTTTTGAAACGGCTCGCCGCAGAGATCGCGATCTCCAAGGCAAAGCAGATCGAAGAATACGAACGATGCCGGAATCTGCCCTGATAAAAGCTTTACGCGCGATGCAGCAGGATGCAGACGCAATTGCAGCGCATTAAAATCAAGCCCATCGTTCTTGACGATTACGATCTCTCCATCCAGCACACAACGCGCGGGCAGGGCGGTGCGCAGCGGTTCGAGCAACTCAGGAAAGTAACGGTTGAGCGGCTTTTCGTCGCGGCTTTGGATGAAAATCTCGTCTCCATCGCGAAACACCAATGCGCGAAAACCATCCCACTTGGGCTCGAAAATCCAATTGCCCTCCATTGGCAATTCGTCCACTCGCTTGGCGAGCATGGGCAGGATCGGCGGATTGAGGGGAAGGTCCACACCCCATGGTATAACGCGCCTTAATCTTTTGATCGCAGCTGAAAACGAACCCCGCCATTTCCGAACGGTCGCAACATTGTCTCCAGTAATAATCGGCCATTAAGATGGTGCGAACATTCAGGAGGACTTCTTGCTGCGACGTGCCTGCTTTCTAATCTCTACTCTTGCTCTCGCGCTAGCCGCTGTCGCTCAGTCGCCAAAACCGGAGTACCCCGCGACTCATTGGCCCATCCGGGACGGAAGCTTCGACATCCATGACTTCCGCTTCGGCACCGGCGAGATGCTGCCCAATCTGCACCTGCACTACCTGACGCTAGGGACGCTTCACCGTGATGCCAATGGCCACGCCGACAATGTTGTTCTCTTGCTTCACGGCACCGGCGGCAATGCCCATTCTCTGCTCAACCCTGTTTTCTCTGACGTCCTGTTCGGTCCCGGACAGCCGCTCGACATTACGAAATACTTCATCATTCTTCCCGACGACATCGGCCACGGCGAGTCCAGCAAGCCCTCCGACGGCCTCCGCATGAAATTTCCCCACTACACCTACGACGACATGGTCCGCTCGCAGCACGAGATGCTCGTCGACGGCTTACACGTCGATCATCTCCGCCTCATCCTCGGCACTTCGATGGGCTGCATGCAGTCCTTCGTCTGGGGCGAGACCTATCCGCAGTTTTCGGACGCTTTCGCGCCCTTTGCCTGCCTCCCCATCGAAATCGCCGGCCGGAACCGCATGTGGCGCTACATGTCCATGCAAGCGATCCGTGACGATCCCACCTGGGACGGCGGCAACTACACCCATGAGCCCATAGAGGGACTCCGAAGTGTCGCCGATTTCTTGATCATCGCCGGATCTGCGCCGCAGCAGATGCAGAAGGAATTCCCAACGCGGCAACAGGCTGAAGATTATGTAAACAGCACCGTCAACACCATCGTCGCCCGTACCGACGCCAACGACTTCCTCTATTACGTCAATGCGTCGCGCGAATACAACCCAGAGCCGAAGCTCAACACCATCGCCGCCCCGGTCCTTTGGATCAACTCCGCCGACGACTTCATTAACCCGCCGGAACTGGAGATCGCGCAAAAGCTGGTCACCAGGATGCCGCACGCACATTTCATTCTGGTTCCGGCTTCCATGAATACCTACGGCCACGGCACTCACACCCAGGCAGCTGTCTGGAAAAATGATCTCATCAAGTTGCTGCAAGAGTCGGCGAAGAAGTAGCTGACAATGGTTTTCCGCGTGCAATTTGGATTGTGCCGGTGCGGATCACCCGCGGCAAATGATCGGTGGAGGATTCTGCAATGAAAAAACCGACGATACGCGTGACGAAATGGCTAGGTGACATTCCCGTAGACGCGACTTGCACCGCGTGCGCTTCCGTCGTCTTCAAAGCAAAGGGTTCAAGCCATCGGCCGAATCGCGAAGAGTATCAGAAGTCTCTGCAAGAGCAGTTCGACGCGCACTGCAAGGCCGTACACTCACAAGAATAAAGTAGGCGCGAACGGATACTTTCGTGGTGAGCGGGCATGCTCGCGGTTCATCGCGTCGGCCGGCCCATCCCCAGGCTCGTCCTCCGAAAATTTTGCAGCCCATGTGGGCTGAGACGGTTCTAAAAAGAAAGTTTTGGAGAACACACAGTAGGCGTGGCCTGTGCCATCGTCAACTGGCGTTAACCAATAAGTAATACAGCGAAAACCTTAAAGGCTTGGCATTTGAGTTCATTAGATAATTACCCGCTACCTCATTGCGAAATGCGGTCAACCACATCAGTCAGAAGGGCTAGAAGATGAGCGCTGTCCAATTCCTGATCGTCGATGACCATGAGTTGTTCCGGCGTACCGCGCGATCTTTTATTGAGTCTCAGGCCAATTGGCAGATCTGCGGCGAAGCCGGCGATGGGATCGAAGCCATCGAGAAGGCCAAAGTTCTGCGCCCCGACGTCATCCTGATGGACATCAACATGCCCCGCATGGACGGATTGCAGGCGACGCGAGTCATCCGTCGCGAGCTTCCCGATTGCAACGTGATCATCGTTACCCAGAACCACGAAACGATTGCCCGCCAGCAAGCCGCGTCGGTTGATGCGAAAGGCTCGGTGACGAAGGCGGACCTTACCAAAGAACTGCCCACCATCATCAGAAGGCTGTTCGACAATCCAGTCCCCGGGACCACAGAAACTGCCAGTCAAGATGGATCCGTCACGTCAGAATTCATGCGTGGCGGGGGGGCATTGGGCCAATTGGTCCGTGACTTTGATTGGGCCAAGACCCCGCTTGGGCCCATTGACAGTTGGCCGCAAAGTTTGAAGACCGTCGTTCGCGTCCTGCTCTCTTCCCGCTTTGCCATGTGGATGAGCTGGGGACCAGAACTCACCTTCCTCTACAACGACGACTATGCGCGGATGACCCTCGGCAAGAAGCATCCGTGGGCGCTCGGAAAACCCTCTCGCGAGGTATGGAACGAGATTTGGGACGACATCGGCCCGCGCATTCACAGAGTGCTTGAGACTGGCGAGGCCACGTGGGATGAAGCCTTGCTCTTGTTCCTCGAGCGCAGCGGATATCGCGAGGAAACGTACCACACCTTTTCTTACAGTCCACTATCCGGAGATGACGGCACGGTTGCGGGACATCTCTGCGTGGTCACGGAAGAAACCGACCGCGTAATCGGCGAGCGCCGGCTCAAGACACTGCGATCCCTCGCCGGGGAGCTGAACACGACCATTACCGAGGAGGAAGTGGTCTCCTGTATCGCTCGCTGTCTCGGCGAAAATCAAAAGGATTTGCCGTTTACCCTCCTTTATCTCTTCACAGAAGATGGGACCGAAGCCCGCCTCGCCTGCCAAACTGGAATACCGGAGGGCCACCCGGCTGCGCCAGAGTCAATTCCGCTGAACGAAGAAGAAAAGCATCAACCCTGGCCAATCGGCGAACTGCTCGCCGGGAAAGATTCCTTCATTGTTGAGAATCTGTCGGAGAGGTTCCCGTCGGTCCCGTCCGGATCATGGGACAAGGCGCCTTGGCGCGCGCTTCTGCTTCCCATCACGAGTCAAGGTCAAGACACGCCCGCCGGCGTGATCGTCACAGCCCTCAATCCATTTCGTCCGTTGGATGTCGGCTACGCTGGACTCATTAATCTCGTCGCAGGCCAGATCGCAGCCAGCATCGCCAATGCACGAGCGTACTTGGCGGAGAAGAAGCGCGCGGAGGCTCTCGCCGAGATTGACCGCGCGAAGACTACATTCTTCAGCAACGTGAGTCACGAGTTTCGCACGCCGCTGACTCTGATGCTCGGACCGCTTCAAGACCTGCTGGCCAGAAGCCAGACTCACCTTTCACCAACCGCCAAAGACCAGCTCGACCTGGTGAGCCGCAACGGAGCTCGCCTGTTGCGCCTCGTCAATACTTTGCTGGACTTCTCGCGCCTCGAAGCTGGCCGGGTGCAGGCCGTCTATCAGGCAACGGATTTAGCCGGCTTCACTTCTGAACTGGCCAGCGTATTCCGCTCAGCCACCGACAAGGCTGGATTGCGCCTGACGGTCGATTGCCCCAATCTCGGAGAACCGGTCTATGTCGATCGCGATATGTGGGAGAAGATCGTTCTGAATCTGATCTCCAACGCGTTCAAATTTACCTTCCAAGGGGAGATCTCTGTCGGTGTCCATCGCGTCGGAAACATGGCTGAGCTTCGCGTTCACGACACCGGAGTAGGAATTCCTGCGGACGCTCTCCCTAAATTGTTCGAGCGATTCAATCGTGTTCCCAACATGCCGAGCCGAACTCATGAAGGAAGCGGAATTGGCTTGGCCCTGGTCAATGAGTTGGTGAAGCTGCACGGCGGCTCGGTACGGACCGAAAGTACTCTCGGGCAAGGCTCTACATTCATCGTCAGCATTCCATTTGGGCAAGATCACCTTGCATCCGGCCAAATGGGGGGCGCTCGCAGCCTGTCTTCCACCGCGGTCGGCGCCAAGCCGTTTGTAGAGGAGGCTCTCCGCTGGCTTCCTGATTCCACCGCCGCGGGAAGCGAGATCGCTGCCTTACAGGATGAACTGCTGCCGGTGCCGTGTCCACCAATGTCGCAGACGGCGGTGCGTCATCGCATCCTTGTCGCCGACGACAACTCCGACATGCGCCAGTATCTGGCGCGTCTTTTGTCTGAGTTGTACGAAGTAGAAACTGTTTCGGACGGTCAAGAGGCAATTCAGGCCGCGCGTGCGCGTCCTCCCGATCTCATCGTCAGCGATGTGATGATGCCGATCCTTGATGGCTTTGAACTTCTGAAGGCTGTGCGGGCCGATGAGCAGACTCGCACGATTCCGGTCATCCTGCTCTCGGCTCGTGCCGGCGAAGAGTCGCGCGTGGAAGGCATCCAGGCTGGCGCGGATGATTATTTGATAAAGCCGTTTTCCGCCCGGGAACTGCTGGCTCGCGTCAGCGGCAGACTCGAAATTGCCCGCCTCCAGCGCGATCAGGAATTGCAGCTCAGAGTTAGCCAGGGCGAGTTGGAACAGCGCGTTCGAGAACGCACGCACGAACTGATCGAGGCAAGCAATGGACTCCGCGAACTCTCGGCCCGCCTTTTACAGGCCCAAGACGAGGAGAGGCGGCGTATCGCCAGAGAACTCCACGATGGAGCGGGGCAACTTCTCGCGGCACTCGGCATGGAGGCCGCTGCCCTCGGAAAAGAGAGCGCCCGCCTCACTCCAAAAGCCGCCGCGTCGCTCGGCAACATTGAGTCGCTGGTCATGCAAATGACCAAAGACATTCGAACCATGTCTCACCTGCTTCATCCGCCTTTGCTGGACGACGTCGGCTTGCAGTCCGCCCTCACCGAATACGTCAAAGGCTTCGCCACGCGCAGCGGAATTCGCGTTTCGCTCGATCTTCCGGAGGCGATCGAGCGTCTGGATCGCGATTACGAACTGTCTTTGTTCCGCATCGTCCAGGAATCCCTCACCAACATCCACCGCCATTCAGGCAGCAAGACCGCCAGCATCCGCATCGTCCGCGATGACGGAGAACTCATCCTCGAGGTTCAAGATGCAGGAAGGGGCATGTCTCCCGAACGATTGGCAGAAATCCAGTCGACAGGCTCGGGTGTTGGCATCCGGGGCATGCGGGAACGAGTTCTCCAATTCTCCGGGACAATGACCATCGACTCCGACTCTTCGGGGACCCGCGTACGCGTAGTGATTCCCACTGCCAAGGGTGTTGCGCGGGAAGGTAAGGGCAGTGACGAACCGGTGCAAACGGCGGTCTGAGAGACTCTTCGAATCAGCTTGATACTGTGCAAGGCCTACTAGGTCTGGCTATTGTTTCGCGTGCGCAGCAAAAAAATTCCACACAATATCCGACGTCGTGATCCCGGTACTCGCATCGAAGTCCGGATTGAAAGGCACCTGGCCCGAAACATTCATCGGGTTGCTATACCATTCGTGCTCTCCCCCGATCAGCTTGTAGAACTTTACTTCAGTGTTTCCCGTGCAACTTGTGGCATCCTTCTCCACCACCGCGGTGATGTTTCCCTGCGCGTCGCACAACGCGGAAGATGTATCAAAGTTCGAACAACTGTTTGCCGAGCTTCCACTCCAGTAGTTAAAAGTATCTTCCTGCGAAGCGTCGGTCTGGCTGCCGCAATAACGCACCGTTGGGTCCTGATCTCCATGAAGAGCGATCACCGAGACTGCACCGAGCGCCGCAGGCACGGTTTGTGGAGTTGTGCTCGAAGAAAGTGTGCCCTCCACCGCCCCGATCGCCGCGACCAGATCAGAGGCCTGCACACCCATGCGGTGCGACATCAACGCGCCGGCTGAGAAACCAGTCACGTAAATTTTGTTTCGATCGGGCTCCACATTCGCCTGCAGCGTATTGATCAACTGCCGCAGAAAACCGGCATCGTCGGTAAAGTCGTTGAAGAAGTAGGCCCAATCCGTTTGGGCGATAGTGGGATTGACCAATCCGTCCGGATACGCGACCGCAAACCCGTCTTGATCGGCCAACGTGCTGAACCCGGTGTTCCCTTCGATTTTCAATCCGCTGCCCCCGGATCCGTGTAGAACGATGACGAGCGCTCCGGCATTCTTCTGAAACGTAGACGGAACGTGCAGCGCATAAGTGCGCGCCACGCCATCGACGGTCATCGAGAAGCAGTTCGTCCCCGGTTCCGTGCCACAAGGAGTTCCCGGGTCGCCGCCGCCACTCCCGCCTGGAATCGCGCTTGCGCCCCCACACGCGAGAAGGCCCATCGACAGCGACACCATCAGGACTGTGCAGAGTGCTTTATACATGCGGAATATTTTGGCAGCTCAACCCTGAGGGTGCGGCAAGGACTACGAGCAACGCCCACCGCGCCGGCAACCAGACTCTATTCTGCCACCACTCCAGGCCCCCACCGCTGAAAATCTCTCGAGCGTTCATTAACCCGTTGGAAACCATTTTGACTGCAAACGCTGTTCCCGCCAGTTACACAGTATCTGGTGCATAATGTCGGCTGGATGATGCCGTGAGCCGGACCCGCAAAGATTCAAGAAAATCCACGAACAGAGTTCTCGAAGTCGTGAGAAGGGACGACGGCACTTTCGACCTCTTCATGAATGGCGAACTCGACCGAGGCCCCATTCATGAAGACGGGCTAAGCGAGCAGCTTTGTGTCCGCTTCGGATTTTGCGGGAAAGAATACGACTCGATTCTGGTTGAACTAGCTGAAAACGGCAGAAAGAAGCTCTTCTTCTGACTCGTTCTGAGTGTAATGAACGATGCTGTCAGATCAATATTCTCAGTCCTCTCATTCTTAATTCTCCTCACCCCCTCTTCTCCGTTACGTTTTCCACAGCCCTCCACACAAATTTTCCCAGTTCCTGTGACGAACAACCTTGACCCTGGATATCGAAAAGGCGCCAACTCAACCTATGCGCCAACAGCTCCATCAAGCACTGGCAAAGCCGGTCAGGCAATTCGCTGCCGCTAAGTCCTTATTCCGCAAGATTTTACCCGCAACTCCTTTCGGCTCAAGATTTTGCCCGGATCACCCGGGATATGGCGCACCTAACTCATGCAAATTCATAGATTTAGCGATTTCGCAAAAAAAACTCGTGGTCCAACCACTTCCTCCTTCTATCTTATAGGTGCCCAGACCAACAGCAGCGTTCCCGTCCTTCGAGCGCTTCTGTCCGCGAAGGCCACGGGCCTTGAACGCAGACGCGGCAGCCAGGAATAAGAAAACCCCCTCCCCGGTGACCGGAGAGAGGGCGGTTGAGATCGGAGCATGTTTTAGTCGTCGTCGTCCAAGCCGTTCTTCTCGCCAGCAGGTGCCGGGTTGTTGAACTCGCTCGGAGGCCGAACCGTCTTCTCGCCAGGATACGGTCGCACAAACCCGGTCGAGAGGTACCAGTTCAGATGGTTGACGGTGTCCGGATCTTCAGAGTCGGGCCTGGTCAGTTTTCCGGCGAAGATCTCCGCCTTCTTCTGGAGCCAAGCCGCCCTCAGAGCCTTAACCCGGGCGCCACTCGCTGGGTTTTCTGCGCCAGGTGTAACGCCGTCGTCGAGCGGGACCTGGTTCTTGACGTGCGTCCAGGGCTTGAAGTTGTCCGCTGGCGGCGTGCCGTTGACGAAAGCCGTTCTCATCGGCGATGCCACCAGGTCGAACTGATTCATCGGTGGCAGACCGAGGATTTGCTCGATCGTCCGCGTCATGTTGACCTGCGTGTAGTAGGTGTGGTCGGCGAGTCCAGTCTGCTTAACGTACGGGCTGACAATATAGCCTGGGCTGCGATGACCGTCGACGTGGTCGACGCCATTCTGCGCGTCGTCTTCTTCAATGAAGATCGCCGAAGAGTTCCAGACGTTGCTGTGGCTGATGTAGTCGATGATGCGCCCAACCGCCAGGTCGTTATCGGCCTGTTCCGCGTCCGGGGTTGGTGGGCCGCCCGTGTGGTCGTCCATGACCCACAGGATGCTCAACGTGGGCACCGTACCGGCCGCCACGTCTTTGCGGAAGTCCTGCAGCCACAAGTCGACGCGGAACTGGTCAGGAATCCCCAGGTCGAAGATCGGGAAGTTCTTGATGAGATGCAGATACACGGCCGGAACAGAGGAGTGTGCCCGAATCGTGTTCTGATACTTCAGCGTCTTCTCGAGCCCCGCCTCGAAGTTCTTCGAGTCGGTGTAGAAGTCGCTCCAGCTCGGCTCGGTCGTCGTACCGTCCGGTTGTTTGAACGTATCGTACTCGACGTACTCGCCGTAGATCTTCAACGGCAAACCGGCTGCCGCCGCTTCCGAGAACAAGAAGCCCTTGTTCTGGTATGCCAGTGCGTCGCCGGCGTTCCCGCCGGGATAGCTGCGGACCCAGTCCGGCGACTGGATGTCGTCGGCGTAGGGCGCCATAGCTTCGGTGATCCACTGGTGACCGTCAGCCGACTGTCGGCTTGGGTCGTAGAAGTTGTCGAACAGCGGGAAGCGCTTCAACAGCGCGTGCACGTTCGGCGTGTCCTTCCCACCGAACACGGCCAACGACGGATCGCCGTTACCGGCGGCCACGTCGCCCAGGATCTGATCATAGGTGCGGTTTTCACGAATGATCAGGAACACATGCTTGATCAGCGACGGATCGCCGATCTTGTTCGGGAGCGCGACCGGCTTCGCGTGCGGGTTGCCACCAGAGGCAGACTTGATATTCTGCGCCAGATCCCAGTGGTTGTTTTCCCAAACCTGACTCGTCATTGTCTGCAAGGTCGCGCTGTCTGGTATGGGAACGATGCTGACGGTGCCGTTGTCCTGGTGGGTGTTGTAGCTGGTGACGCCGTAGTCTGTCTCGAACGAATAACGAGTGCCGATGCCCTTGTCATTGGCGACGAGCAGTTCGTTCTTGACCTGGTCGAGCACGACCGAACTCGGCGCATAACCGACCGGGATCATGCCCTTGACAGGATTCGCAACGGCACCGCTGGTCAGGTCGACCACCCCGATCGCGTTGGCGTTGTAGAGTGCGACATAGGCAGTGCCGGTCCTGCTGTCGATAGCAATCGAGTTTGGCGCAGCGCCATAAGCCGCTTCGCCTGCGCCGGGTACGCCGATCGGCAGCCCAAGGTCGATCGTCCGCACCACCGTGTTGGTGGCCGTGTCGATCACCGAGATGCTGTCACTATAGGTGTTGGTGACCAACAGGTGCTTTCCCCAGAATGCCATTCCGGTGGGGTGCAGACCGGTCGAGACGGTAGCGGTGACCTTCATCGAGGCAAGATCCACCACGGAAACGGTGCCAGTTACGGCAGCGCCCGTGATCTGGTCGGCGACGATTTCGGTGCCGGCGGAGTAGATCTGGAAGTCTGCCGCTGTTGCGGCCCGGCCACCCTCGTTGCTGATGTAGGCGGTGGTTCCAGTGCTGTCGATCACGATGCTGTGGGGTGCGTTGCCGACGCGGATCTGTTCACCCTGCTTCGGCGGCTTCGCACTCAGGTCGATCTTGGTGAGCGTGTCGTTCTGGTTCAGTAGGGCGTAGGCGCTCTTGCCATCCTTTGAGACCGCTACGCCGCCGGGATAAGAAGTGCTCGGAGTGTAGAACCCGCCGCATGGCGTGGCATAAGCTCCCGGAGGGCTGTTCGGAAAGCATTTGATGAAGGAATTGTTCGGCGGCACGCTGACTTGGGCATTGTCTTCCAGCAAGCCTTCGTCTGTGACATCGGCGAGGGTGACGTTGCTGCTGTCCTGACTGAATACCAGGTGCTTGCCGTCCGCTGAATAGGCTATGCCGCTATAACTGCCGTGCGAATCGTGTCCGAGCGCAATGTAGTCCTGCAGAACAGTGCCAGTATTGGTGTCGAATACCTCAACGGCTTCCGACGCGCCCATGGTGAGGACGGCCGCGGTGTGAGTACGGAGATTCGGATTCAGTGCGACAGCCTTGGCTCGGACGCGAATGCCAAGGTCCACCTGGAGGCCAGCGGGATTGATGACCTGACCACTGCTCACGACCCACGAGCCGTTCGGCTGCGGTCCGGTAACGTAGGTCGGGTACGGCTTGGACTGAGCAGCGACGAACATTGGAAGGCTTAGTCCCGCCGCCAGCAAGCCCTTAAGCGGACGCAGCCGGTTGACCCGCGATTTGTTTCGAGACTTAATTCGAAACATCTTTCGAAACTTGGATGTTTTTCGAGACATGTACCGTTCTCCTCCTGTATTTTTTCCCTTAGGCCCCGAGCTCCTTGTTGGTCGCCAACGTTAGCAGGCGAGCTGTAACGACTCGATGACGCGGAGATTACATTTTCGTAATGCTCGGTCGTCGTTCATGCAGCGGGCGACGCGGGTACGCGGAGGGTGACTTGTGTTCCCTGGCCAACCTTGCTCGCAATTTCCACATTTCCGCCGTGCAACAGCACGATGCTTTGAACGATGGCAAGTCCCAGCCCAGTTCCACCCGAAGCCTGAGAGCGCGACTCGTCCACTCGGAAGAAGCGATCGAAGACGCGCGGCAACGCTTCGGGCGGAATGCCTACGCCGGCATCCGAGACTTCAATGCGAACGGCTGCGGACTCGACAGAGGCGCCGAGTGTGACGGACTTTCCCGGAGGCGTATGCGCTAACGCATTCGAAACGAGGTTGCCCACCGCTCGCTGCAAGAGAGTGCGGTCCAATTGCGCAATCACGGGTTCGTCCGGCACCAACGTGGAAAGAGAGACACCCAGTTCGGCGGCTGGAGCTTCGTAATATTCGCGAATGCCCGAAAGCAATTCGCCGACGTTGATGCTCTCGCGATGCAGGTGGGCTAGCGGACTCTCTGCGCGGGCGAGGAAAAGGAGGTCGCCAATCAGGTCTGACAGGCGCACGGCTTCTTCGAGACATGAGCCCAAAACTTCGCGGTATTCATCGACAGTTCGCGCGCGGGCCAGCGCTACCTCTGCCTCGCCGCGGATGTTGTTCACCGGAGTTCGCAGGTCGTGGGCAATATCGGCGGAGAATCTGGAGATCCGGTCGAAGGATTCTTCGAGACCGTCTAGCATTTTGTTGAACGTGTCGGCCAGCGACGCCAGTTCGGATGGATAACCTTCCGACTGAATTCGTTCGTGCAGGTTCGTGGAAGTGATGTGGCGCGCGGTCGTCGCTACTTCCTTCACCGGGCGAATGCCGCGGCCTGCGATCTGATATCCGACCAGGGGAAAGACCGCAAGCGTGCCGAGGAGGATGACCCAAAACTGGTGCCGGTACCGCGCCAGTAACGCTTCCTGCAGCGAAACGTCGATTGCGATCTGCACGGTGTCGGTGTGAGCGGAGCCCCCTACGGGCAGCACCGCGCTCATGACAACGAACGACCGTCCGCTTCTGCCTTTCATGTCTGCGGCGCGCTCGGGGCGGCTGCGGGTTTGAGCGATCAATTGCGGCAGATCCAATTGGTCAGTCATTCCCGGAGTCGTCAGAAGCGGGACGTTGCGTTCGTCGAGCAGCCGAATGTAGAACTGCTGGTATCGCCTCGCGGCCGACTCCAGTTCAATTTCCTCGCGCAGCCCGTCCCAGTCGTCGGGACGCTCGCGCAGCATGGTGCGTAGCACGTTCACTTTGTCGGAAAGGAACAGGTCGGTGCTTTTTTGCAGTTCCTTGACCAGCAAGAAATAAAGACTGGCGGTGGCGCAGACGACCAGAGCCAAGGCGGCGACCACATACCAAGCGGTGAGGCGGAATGCGAGGGTACCCCAGAAGCGCGACACCTGCCCGAATCTATCCCCCAGATTCCATGACATAGCCGGCGCCCCGAACCGTGTGGATTAACTTGAGCGGAAAGGGATCATCCACTTTGCTGCGCAGCCTTCGCACGTTGACGTCAACGACGTTGGTGTCGCTGTCAAAATTCATGTCCCAGACGGACTCGGCGATGAGAGTGCGCGACAGGACTTCGCCGGCGCGGCGCGCGAGCGCGGAAAGAAGAAGAAATTCTTTCGCCGTCAACTCGAGTCGTTGACCGGCCCGGGTGGCGCGTTGCCGCAGCAGATCGATCTCGAGGTCAGCGAGGCGTATGGTCTCCTGCACTCGAGGCGGGGTCCGGCGAAGCAGAGAACGCACGCGAGCCAGCAATTCAGAGAAGGCGAATGGTTTCACCATGTAGTCATCAGCGCCCAGTTCGAATCCGCGAACCCGCTCGTGAACCGCGTCGCGCGCGGTCAGAAAGAGCACTGGCGTCTGACGGCCCGACCTGCGCAGCCGGGTGAGCACCTGCCAACCATCCAGGTTGGGAATCATAACGTCGAGAATGATGAGATCGAACTCCACTTCCTGGCCCATGTGGAGCCCGTCCAGTCCGTCGTCCGCGACGTCGACAACGTAGCCGGCTTCTCCAAGCCCTTTCTGAAGGAACTTGGCGGTCTTGGTTTCGTCTTCGATGATAAGAATTTTCATACGCTCGTTTGTGACGACGGTGGCCAACTCAGAAGGTAAAGTGGAGAGAGTTCGTCCACCTTACCAGACGAAATGTGACGCCTTTATTACGATCGAGTGAAAGTTCGGTTACAGCGGGGGATCTCGTTTTCGCGGACTCTTGTTGATCCCTACCGAGGAACCGGAGGCCGAGTCTGCCAAGAAACTGATCCGGCAGATTAAGAAAAGCGCAAGCATTGCGAATGCAATCCGTGCATAAATGTACGCCACAGTTTTTCAGGAACATCGTGTTTCAGGATCATCCGGGCCCGTCGTCATCGAAAAAAGGGGGAGTAATGCTGCAAGGTGAAGCTGACTGCTACGCTTTAGCGCGTCGCGCTGCCGTGGTTGCTTTCAGTCTTATGCTCGTATTTTTGTTTCTTGCGACGATGTCTCTACAAGTGCAGGCCCAAACCTACAAGGTCATCTACAACTTCACGGGCAAAGGCAGTGATGGAGCCACTCCTTACGGAGGTCCGGTCCTCGACCAAAAGGGAAATCTCTATGGCACGACATATACCGGAGGGACCCGGGGCGCCGGAAGCGTGTACCGTCTTTCCCCCAATGGCTCCTCTTGGACCTACACTTCGTTGTATAGCTTCAAGGCCGGACCGGACGGGGTTGGGCCGGGGTTCGGTTCTCTGGCCATCGCCTCCAACGATACTCTGTTTGGAACTACCGAAGGCGGGGGAGACTTCGGCACCGACTTCGAAATCCTCGTCAACTCCGGTCGGGAAGTTCAGATCCACCAGTTTGGCAAGGAAGGCGACGGTGCTCAGCCCATCGGTGGGGTGGTCCTCGATGCCGACGGCAATCTTTATGGAACCACTAGTGAGGGCGGCCTCTACGGGAATGGCACGGTCTTTGAACAGATCCGGTACGGGAACAAATGGGCGGAGCACACGATCTACAACTTTACCGGCGGAGACGACGGCGGGAATCCGCCAGCGACCGTAACGCGGGGGCCTGACGGCACTCTGTATGGCACGACCTCGATGGGTGGCGCCAATGGCGTCGGCGTGGTGTACGAGGTTTCGCACGCCAGTTCCGCCTGGAAACAGACCGTTCTTTATACCTTCCAGGGTAAGAGCGATGGGCAAAATCCAGTGGGCGGTGTCGTCATAGATCGAGATGGCAATCTGTACGGCACCACCTTCGACGGCGGCGACAACGGTGGCGGCACGGTCTACGAACTGTCGCCTTCGCCTGCCGGCTGGAAATTTACCACGATCTACGGCTTCAGGGGCGGCTACGGCGGACCCTACAACAAACTCACGCTCGTCAACGGAACGCTCTACGGGTGTACCGAAGCTGAAGGCAAGCATGGCTTCGGCTCGGTATTCAAGCTAGCTCGGACAAATGGCCACTGGGTTCTTACCCACCTCCACGCTTTCACCGGCGGCCCCGGGGGCGCGGCGCTCTACGGCAGCGTTGCGGTGGATAGCCAAGGAAATCTTTTTGGCACCACCAATGAAGGCGGAAGTCTGAACCAGGGCGTCGTATTTGAGATCATCCCATGAGCCGGGTCGACGGCGTGAGAGCGACATCGAGGTTGTAGGGCAAAGGTCACCATCTTTGCGATGGTGCTTCGGGATAAAGCCTGGAACCTGGCCGACCTTTGGGCCACGCCCGGCCGGAGTGAAATAAGTGGCGGGTCCGATCGACCATGATCGGGCGATGTCGGCGTCCGGTCTCGAACCGTCGCGGATCTGTTAAATATCCACGAGAGCGCGCAGCGGGCCCAGCCAGGGTTCGTAGCGTCGCCAGCGGGCGACTGAGGTGCGATAGATCTTCTGCCGGGTCTGCCACTTGCTGGGTGTCTTCACCGCCCGCGGATTGCTTTCGGGGCGCAGGCACGCATCGTTCCATGACAATCCGCAGGCCGCGATGATCCGCCGGATGATTGGTTCGGGGTCACGGGTCAGATCCTCATAATCGACATCGATGAAGCGATCGACCGGCAGCACGCGCCGCCAGTGGGCGACGAGCCGCTGATAGTCGCGAAAATACGCGACCAGTTCGGCGCCTCCGGTCGGAAACGCCAGGGCCGGATGGAAATGGGTTTGATGAATGGACAGCGCGGTGTCGACGGCAGCGCGGCGGCAATGGATGATGATTGCGCGCGGGAATGCCAGGTGGATCAGGCCTAGCCCAGAGGAAGTTGAACGGCATCTTGTCGGTGACTCGCGTCGCCTTCGGCGAGATGGCGCGCAGCACGCCGAGATAGTCTGAGGCCGCCCTGGCGAGAAATGGCCTCTCGTTCCCGGCTACGCCGGAGAGGTGCCATGCCGCTCCGCGCTCATTCCAGAAGTGTAACTCGTCACCCGCGCCGACTTCGGGATGCATGGAGACGATCTGCTCGACGAGCGTTGTGCCAGATCGCGGCATGCCGAGGATCAGCACCGGCATCGCATCGCGGCTACCGAGTTCTGGCGCCCGCGCGATCAATTCGGGCGTACAACGCGCAATCATGCGGTCGATCTCGATTGAGAACGCGGCCGAATCGAATGGCGCGGAACCACGGCGCACCGCGTCTGCCGCATCGAAATGCTGCATGGCTAAGGCGTAGTTGCCGAGATCGTCCGCTGCTTTGCCGATCGCGAGGTGAAGGCGCAGAAGCTGAGCCGCTTCGAGCCCGGGCGTGGCCAAAGCAGACTCCATCCGTGGAAGCAGATCGCCGTCGTCGTTGGTTACGCGGCGACATCGAACGAGATCGTAGTAGCATCCCGCCAACAGCGGCGCGATGGCGATGGCGCGTTGGAAGCATTCGCGGGCCTCATCGAAGCGGCCGAACTCAGAGAGGAGATTGCCCAACAGATCATGCGCCATCGCGTTTTTCGGATCACGCGCCAGCGTCTGTCGCAGCACCTGTTCGGCTTCCTGGTTACGATTCTCAGTCAGCAGTGCGCGCACCTTGCCAAGTCGGCCGAAGGTGGTCTTACCTCCCGTCGCTGCCGCGCGACGGAAACAGCCGATCGCTTCATCGCGATGACCCAGTTCGTAAACCAGGGCTCCGGCGCGGAACCACGCCTCAGTCAGCGACGGGAGCAATTCAGTAGCGCGCTCGTACGCAGCGATGGCTCCGCCGATATTGCCCAGCTTCTCTAATGCGATTCCCAGGCGGAAATATGCATCGGCGTAGCGCGGGTTGCTGGCAACGGCTCGCTGCAGCGCAGCGATAGCATCTGGCACGCGGCCAACTTCGAGGCAGGCGAGGCCGAGATCGTGGTGGATCGTGGGATCGAGCGGTTGCAGTAGCGCCGCATCACGCAACGGCGCGATCGCATCGGCAGGGCGTCCGGCCCTCAGCAACTGAGCGGCTAAGGTAAGCAGGGGCGCGACCTGCTGAGGCGCCGCGGGGTTGGGAGAATGGGACATAGCGCGAACTCAGGCTCTCCCGCCAAACTCGCGGCTCTCCGTTGACACTTTCACCTTTTCTCCCTGTTTGATGAAAAGCGGGACGCGGATTTCCAAGCCTGTCTCGAGCCGGGCTGTCTTGGTGCCGCCGCCCGACGGGTCGCCCCGACCCGGAGGCTCCGTATCGGCAACATCCAGTTCCACGAAGATTGGCAACTCGATCCCAATTGGATTCCCATTGAATCTGCGCAACTCAACCAATGCACCTTCGATCAGGAAATTCAATGCATCGCCCAGCATCGAAGCGTTCAGGGTAACGGTCTCGTAGGTTTCCTGGTCCATAAAGTGAGAACCGTCGCCATCACTATATAGATAGGAAGCCTGTACCGACTGGAGATCCGGGTCCTTGAATTTGTCGCTGGCCTTGAATGTCTTCTCGAAAACCGCGTTGGTGATCAGGTTGCGCATCTTGAGGCGCACTAGAGTCTGTCCGCCTCGAGCGGTGGGCGTGTTCACTTCTGCGTCCAGACAGCAGAACGGAGTGCCTTCGAATTCGAAATACGTTTTACGTTTGACATCAATCGCGTCAATGAGGGCGGCCATGAAGTCCAGTATAGGGGTAGCCGTCTTAACGATCCATGGACGTGGTCGGCGAAAAATCGCGACCGGGCCCAGGGCGATTCCCGCCCCTTCCAGATCGGGCGAAACCCCAGGATTCGCGGGCATTTGGAAGCGGATGCACCGGTTTGTGAGGAGGGGTTTTTCTGTTGTGCCGGTCGCGCGGTGCTCGTAGAATCGTGCCCACTGCGGATCGTCGATGATGCAACCCTCAAAATCTGGCGTCAGGCAAGGTTGGGAACCGACCGAACCGGTATTTCGCAGACTCCTGGGCTGGCTCGATGAGGGCACGGATTCGAACGGCGAGAGATATTTGGAGATGCGCCGGAGATTGGTGCGCTATTTCGATCGCAAGCAGTGCATCCCGTCGGATGACTTGGCCGACGAGACCTTGAATCGTGTGGCCCGGCGACTGGAGGAAGTGGGTACGATCGCAGAGGCTTCGCCCGCTCAGTACTGCTACATCGTCGCGAAATTTGTATTTATGGAGCACCTGCGGCATACGCATCAAGTTCATGCGGTGGAATCGCACATCATTTCGGTGGGGCTCCCGCACGATCAGGCGCACGATCGGCCGGAGGTAATGCAGACCTTAGTTGAGTGCCTGGAGCATTGCCTGGAAAAACTGTTTTCCGCCGATCGCGATTTGATTCTGGAATATTACCGGGGAGAGCAAGGAGAAAAGATTCGGCGCCGGCGTGAACTTGCCGAGCGGCTGGCGCTGACTTTAAATGCGTTGAGCATCCGGGCGTGCCGTATCCGGGACCGGCTGGAGGAATGCGTTTTGAAGTGTGCTGGAGAAAAGTGAAATGTTTTCGTCTTTTTACCTTAAGCATAGTAAGGGCACAAAACAGAGCACACAGTGACGGATTATCCGGACCATGACCGGCTGACGCGGTATCTACTCGGTTCTCTTCCAGCCGAGGAAGTAGAACGTCTGGACGAACTGAGTATTGCCGACAATGAGTTTGCCGCGGAGTTGAGCGCCGTCGAGAACGATCTGGTCGACGCGTACGTGCGGGGCGAGCTCGCAGGGGATGCCGCAGCACAATTTCGGTCGGCGTATTCGTCGACGCCAAAGCGAAGGCAGAAGCTGGCATTCGCCGAAACGCTTTTTTCGTTTCAGCTGCGGGCTGGCGCGGCCGCAGCGGCGCCCAGTCGCAAGAAAGTGGAATCCGCGAGCCGTCGGCGATTCTTCCCCAATTTTTGGATTATGCCGCAGTGGGCGATGGCTGGAGTGGTGATCGCGTTGCTCGCCGGGAGCGGTTATTTGACGGTCTTGAATCGGCAACTCCGGGAACGACTGAATCAGTCGGAGGCAGGGAGAGCTTCTCTCGCGAGCCGCGAGCAGGACCTGGAACACGATCTTGAGACTAAGTCGGCGAACGCGCCTTCACCGGCGGTGGCTCCTCCTGTTTCGCTCGATACGCTCAGAGTCGCTTCATTCATGCTGGCCCCTTCCCTTCGCGGCGCAGGCCCGCTCCCAGTTGTTTCGTTGCCGAGGGATGCCGATCTCGTGGTCTTGAAACTGGAACTCGAGTCGGGAGAATTCGCGAAATACCGCGTGACCATTGAAGACGCAGCAAGCCGGCAAGATCTTTGGCATAGCACCGAACTGAAACCTTTTCCAGATGGCGACAGACAAGCCGCATCTTTCGCGATTCGACCCGGCCTGTTGAAACCGAAAAACTATGTTGTCCAATTGAAGGGTATTCGTGCGAACGGGAGCGAAGAACTGGTGAGCACGTATCCCTTCAGAACCGTAGTAAAGTAGCGCGGTCCTTGCAGGTTGGCGGCGCACGAATGCTACTCCCCGGGGCTGGCATTGCAACTACATTGCGACCTTTCTTTCCGTTTTGATCTGCGCCGGTTTTCCGGCGGTGTGCTATGGGCGGTGCTCGCCCTGGCGGTCGCCCCGGCATTTGCCCAACACACATCACCGCCTCAGAAAGCGTCGACGACGCTGGAACTCGGCAATGCGATCGAACGGGAAATCTCCGGCAGAAACGCCGACGAATATGAACTGGCGCTTGGGGCCGGCCAGTGCGCCAGCATAACCGTCGACCAGCGCGGGATCGATGTCGTGGTATCCGTCGCTGGTGAGACGGGTGATTCCATCGCCGAGTTCGATTCTGAAAGCAGACTTCAATCCGAGGAACATGTGGTGGTCAGCACCGAGTCCGCGGTGCGCTACCGGCTGAGCGTCAAGCCGAAGTATGCGAAAGCAGCGGCCGGTAGGTATCTGATCCGGGTGATCGAGATCCGGCCGGCAACTGAGAAAGACAGGCTACTCTTCGAGGCTCATCAGCTCGATACTCAAGGCCTCGCGTTGAACAGGAAGGGTAAGTTCGACGACGCGCGGTCTGCAGCAACACGTGCGTTGGAAGCGGGCGAGAAAGCAGTAGGAGCGAATGATCCTTACGTTGGCGAATTGCTGGTGAACCTGGCGGAAGCGGAACGGGCAAAAAACAATTTGCCCAGATCGGAGGAGTTGTTTCAGCGCGCAATCGCCCTCGACGAGAAAGCTTTGGGCGAGGAGAATCCCCAGACAGCGTATGCGAAGTTGCGATTAGGCGCGCTCTATGATGCGCACGGGGAGTACGCCAAAGCTGATCCGCTCTTTCAGCAGTCGCTGGCAGTCACCGAAAGGACGCTGGGAAGTGACCATCCTAACGTTGTGACTTGCCTGATGAACATAGCGGCGCTGCACGAAAATCGTGAGGACTACGGGCAGGCTCTGCCGGAACTGGAACGTGCGCGGGCGATTGCCGAGCAGCAGCTCGAACCTACTGACTTCCTGTTGATCGCCGTTCTGAATAATCTGGGCGAGTTGTATGTCCACACAAAGCGCTTCGATGAGGCTCAACCTTTGATTGAGCACGTAGTCGAAGCGGTGGAACAGACGCGTGGAGCGGACAACGTTCGCCTCGCGGAACCGTTGATGAACCTGGGGATCATTCTCCGGGAAAAGAGGGACTATTCTCGCGCGTTGGAGGTCACGCGGCGAGGAGAAGCGATTCGCGAGAAGGCGTATGGAGCACAGAGCGTGCAAGCGGCGAGAGGCCTAATTTCGATCGGGAATGTTTACCGGGCGCAGGGTGAATACGCGAAAGCTCTGGAGACGTACCAACAGTCTCGGAGGATTCTGCAAACAGCGGCGGGGCCTTACGACGATCTGACACTCCTAACCTACACGAACTCCGCGATTGCGTACTCCGCTTTGGGGGACGATGCTCGTGCCATTGAAGAACAGGCGCGCGCCGACGCGCTTCTTGAGCACAAGATCAGCCTCAATCTCGCTATCGGCTCAGAGCGTGAGAAGTCTGTCTTTCTGCAGGCGGCGGCGGCACGCACGGACCGCACCATTTCGATCAATGCTTTGCTGGCTCCGGATAGTCCGGCTGCCGCCGATCTTGCGGCGCTCGTGGTGTTGCAGCGCAAAGGGCGAGTGCTCGATGCCATGGCCAGGAGCTTCGCCGCTCTTCGACAACGCATGAGCAGCGACGATCAGAAACTGCTCGATGAGCTCAACGCCGCAACCGCACACTTGGCCACGGTTGCGCTAAAAGGCGCAGGAAAGACGCCGCCCGAGGAATATCAAAGCCAACTGGATTCGCTCGAAAAGCAAAGGAACGATCTGGAAGCGGAAATCAGCCGACGCAGCGCGGAATTTCGCTCTCTTGCGCCGACTGTCACGATTGCTGCGGTCGAGGCTGCTATTCCACCGCACGCGGCCTTGCTGGAATTCGAATCCTATCATCCTTTCGATCCCAAGAAGGGCGATAGCGATGCGCGCGCGTACGGAGACTCGCATTACGTCGCTTACGTCCTGCGTCCCGAGGGACAGGTGCGATGGGTGGAACTTGGTCCGGCAAAAGCGATCGAAGATGCTGTGGGTGCATTCCGGGCAGCCTTGCGGGATCCGCAGCGGAAGGATGTTCGCGATCTTGCCAGGTCTCTGGACAGGAAAATCATGCAGCCGGTTCGCCCGCTGCTCGGCGACGCGAAGCAGCTTTTGATCTCTCCCGACGGTGAGTTGAATCTGATTCCGTTCGACGCGTTGGTGGATGAAGATTCGCGGTATCTGGTCGAGCGATACTCCATCAGCTACTTGACGACGGGGCGAGACCTGTTGCGACTGCAGGCGATGCGGTCCAGCCACAGCGGACCTGTCGTGGTTGCAGATCCTGTGTTTGGCGAACCCGCAACTGCGGAAGCGGCTAGCGTAAAGGTAGGGCGGCGAACCTCGGCGCGCACGACCGCACGACGAAGTGTGACCACTGCCAGTGATCTCTCCGGTGTCTATTTCGCGCCACTCGCAGGCACATTGCTGGAGGCGGAAGCGATCGAGTCGCAGTTTCCCGGTGCTCAATTGCTCACCGGGCAACAGGCGACGGAAGGTGCGCTGAAGCAAGTCAATGCGCCGAGCATTCTGCACATTGCAACTCACGGATTCTTTCTGACAGATGCAAACAAGATGCAGGATGACCACGGCCGAAGTTCGGCAGGGGGTGTCGAGTCTGACGCCAGTTTTGAGAACCCGTTGCTCCGCTCCGGTTTGGCGCTGGCAGGCGCCAATCTAAACCATGCGGGCGTGGACAACGGAATTCTTACCGCACTCGAAGCTTCGGACCTGAATCTGTGGGGAACGAAACTCGTCACGCTTTCCGCCTGCGACACCGGCGTTGGAGTCATCCACAATGGCGAGGGTGTTTACGGACTACGACGGGCCTTTCTTCTGGCGGGCGCGGAATCTGTGGTGATGAGCCTTTGGCCCGTGAGTGACTACGCTACGCGCGAAATGATGACGTCTTACTACAAAGGATTGAAAAAGGGCATGGGCCGCGCCGAGGCTCTCCGCCAAACCAAGCTAGCGCTGCTGAAGCGCAAAGACCGACAGCATCCTTTCTATTGGGCCAGCTTTATCGAGTCTGGGGAGTGGGCCAACCTCGACGGACAACGGCGGCAACCACCGCAGGATTGATTCGAGTTCGCGGCCGACCTCATACGCAAGTTCTTGCATCGATCTTCCCTTCCGTGTCTCGCCTCCACAAAAATTTGCCAATCTCTGAAATGTTTTTTCGTTTTTGTCTTATCAGGGTAAGACGCTCCGCGGCAGAGACCGGAGCAACACCCGGAAACAAGTACGGACTCGGATCGCGCGTTCGTGCGGCGGGGATCTGCCGCTCAGCGGGTAAAGCGTTGAAGGCCGCGGATGCCGAACGGTCGGGGGGACTGCCGGCATCCGCGTTCGAACTGACGACACCGGTCAGTTGGGGGAACCGCGAAAAACGATCAGAGGTGCACAGGGGGCTTCAGGTAAAGGGCACACGCCTGACCGCCATTGCATTGCGACTCCGATTTATCGCGGTGATTTCCGGGGACACGACCGTTCACAAAAACTTCTGAAGGGGAGGTCGATATGAATTTCACTAGGAGTGCAGTTTCTTATCTCGCTGTCCTTTCGGTCTGGTGCAGCCTGGCGGCGGCCCAGCAGGCGGCGACCGCGGTGTCGCCAGCGGTTGTCCCACAGTTAGTGAACTATTCGGGGAAAGCGGTGGACGCCAGCGGCAAGACGGTCTCGGGCGTCGCCGGCATTACCTTCTCGATTTACAAAGAGCAGAGCGGCGGCGCGCCACTGTGGATGGAGACACAGAACATTACGGCCGACGCGAAAGGCAATTACGCCGTTGAACTCGGCGCGACAAAAACTGATGGGCTACCCTTAGAGCTGTTTGCGAGTGGAGAAGCACGCTGGCTCGGTGTGCGAGTGAATGGGAGCGAAGAGCAGCCGCGCGTGTTGCTGCTCAGTGTTCCGTACGCGTTGAAAGCCGCTGACGCGCAGACCTTGGGCGGACTGCCGGCGTCGGCTTTCATGCTGGCGGTGCCAGTGAACGGGGCTGGGCCAACCCCAATCAGTAAGCCGGCTGACGAACAGAGCATTTCGCCGCCGACGACTACCAACGTCACAACAACTGGCGGAACGGCTGATTTTCTGCCTTTCTTCAACGGGACTTCGTCGGTCATCGATTCGGTCTTGTTCCAGTCGGGCACAGGAAGCACAGCCAAGGTTGGGATCAACACTACGACACCGGCGAGCACGCTGGATGTGAAGGGCGGCGAAACGGTGCGCGGCATCCTGAACCTGCCAGCTACAGGAACAGCGACTGCGACCGCGGGCAAGACCTCACAGCCGCTGGCTCTTACGGCATCGGTGTACAACAGCACCGTGGGATCCGCGGTCAATCAGAACTTTCGCTGGCAGGCTGAGCCGTCAGGCAACAACTCGGCGAGTGCGAGCGGAACTTTGAACCTGCTTCACGGAGCGGGATCAAATACGCCGACGGAAACCGGATTGAAGATCGCCAGCAATGGTCATATCACGTTCTCAGCTGGGCAGACATTTCCAGGCACGGGAGCGGTAACGAGCGTGGGCACCGGTTTAGGCCTGACTGGGGGACCGATCACCGGCAGCGGGACGCTGTCGATCGACACCAAGGTGGTGCCGCAGCTCAACATCGCGAACACGTTTGTAGGAAATCAGCAAGTGGTTGGCGAGCTCATCGCATCGTCGATCGACACTGGCTTCATTTCTGCCCAGGGATCAATCTCATCCGGAACGATATCCGGCGCAAACACCAGCACGTCGTCGTACTCCTCTGGGCTCTTCGGTGTGACATACGCTGCGACTGGGACCACGTTCGGAGTGTATGGCCAGAGCCGCGATGGCTCAACCGGCGCCGGAGTGTACGGCCAAAACGGGTCGCAGGCGAGCGGCACGGCGGGATCGGTGCTCAGTCATCCGGGCGTCTGGGGAGATGGCGGTTCCGCAGCCAGCTGGGGAGTTCTCGGAACGACAGACGAAAATGTTGCAGGAGCGTTTTACAACAATGGCTCTCACTACACTATCTCCGCGGTCAACGCGAATTCTGGGCCGTTCTATGCGATCAGCACCAGTACCTCGGAGGGCTGCTGGATTGACTATCTCGGCAATATCAATTGCACGGGATCGAAAAATGCTGTGGTCCCGATTAGAGGGGGAGAGCGCAAGGTTGCCTTGGCGGCCATTGAATCGCCGAAGAACTGGTTTGAAGACTTCGGCTCCGAGAACCTATCGAATGGAGCCGCCGTCGTGAAACTGGAAGGCGACTTTGCCGAGACCGTGAACACCAAGGTTGAATATCATGTTTTTCTCACGCCCAAGGGCGACTGCAAGGGCCTCTATGTTTCGAATGAAGGCCCGGGCAGCTTCGAAGTGCATGAACTGGGTGGGGGAATTTCAAATGTGAAATTCGACTATCGCATCGTGGCGCTGCGGAAGAACTTTGAGAACATCCGCTTGGCCGACCACAGCCGCGATATGGACAGCATGCCCGAAACGCTGAAACCTAATGCATTCAAGTCGAATGTTAAGGGGCTCAAGAGGAATTCTGCAATACAGCCCGTGAGCGTTTCGTCTGTCAGCCAGAAGTAAAGAACAGTAGTATTTTCCGGGAGCGAGTTCCCAGCAACTCGCTCCCGGAGTATTCCCCACGCTCTCTCGCTTGCAGGAACCGGACCTCAGTATCCCCCTCGCTTTTCTCGCTGGTTACATCCCTATTGTGAATGATGTCATCTTTGTGGCTAAATGGCCGCTGCATGGAGGGCATGCTTATGAGTGTGCGGCGAAGTGTGGCTTTGCTAGTCGCTTTAATTTTTCTCGTTTTTGTACGCATGGATTTCGCGGCGGAGAATTCTCCAGACGCGACAGGGCAATCATTTCTCGGGCGTTGGGATTTGACGCTTACGACGCCGGGACGGGAGTATCCGTCGTGGCTAGAGGTCACGCAGGAAGGCGGGCAATTCAAAGCGCGCATGGTCAGCCGGTGGGGACATGCGCGGGCGCTGCCGAAAGTTGAGATATCGGGCGATCACATTACGTTCGTTTCTCCCAAGGAAGAAGAGGATAGAAAAGAGGACATGGTGTTCCAAGGAGAATTGTCGGGAGACAAGCTGACTGGAACGACGACGGGTCCCGACGGCACCGCGTGGCAATGGACGGGCGTGAGAGCTCCAGACTTGAAGAGAAAGGGTATGCCCGCTTGGGGAAAGCCGGTGCAATTGTTCGACGGCAAGGATCTGAAGGGATGGACGCCGAGCGATCCGAATGCAACGGCAAAGTGGACGGTCGTAGATGGAACGCTCGTCAGCCCTGGGCATGGGGCGGAACTGATTAGTGACTCCAAGTTCGAAGATTTCAAGTTGCATATCGAATTCAATTGCGCGCGCGGATCGAATAGCGGCGTATACCTGCGCGGCCGGTACGAACTGCAGATTGAAGATGATCCGGAGCCGGAGGGACCGACCATGCAAACGGGCGGCATCTATGGATATCTTGCTGCCACACCGGCACAGGCGCGCAGGCCGGGCGAGTGGCAGAGTTATGACATTACTCTCGTGGGCAGGGTGGTCACAGTTCTGCAGAACGGAAAAATGATTATCGACAAGCAGGAGATCCCGGGGATAACCGGCGGGGCGCTCGACAGTCATGAAGGATTGCCGGGACCGATCTACCTGCAAGGCACCGAGGCGGGACACGTCGCCTTCCGGAACATTACGATTACGCCGGCGAAGTGATTGGCGATCTCGTCATCACCACTGAAACGTGACGACTGCTCCTGCGGGCAGGATATAGGTAAAGATCTGCGGATGAACGGGAGCAGAAAAAGTATTGGGGTGCGAAGCATCGCCGAAAGATTGAAGACGCGAGTTGTATTCCTGGCAAGTTGCACGTTGCTCGCGGTGTTTTGCCTGAGCCTCGCGGTCACGGCGCAGATGGGGACTGCCACACCGCTTTCTGCGAAGGAGCGCGAAGAAGCTGAGGCGGAGAAAAAAGCAGGGACCCCGCTTCCGAACTATCCGAAGTTAGTGGACATAACCGATTCGACGGGAATTCACTTCGAGCACGTGTCGAGTCCTGAAGCAAAATTTATTGCGGAGTCGATGAGCGGAGGAGTGGCTCTGATCGACTACGACCGCGACGGCTGGCCGGACATCTATTTCACGAGCGCGCAGAGCGTGGACATGGCCCTGCATGACGTCAAGGCGAGAAGCGCTCTCTACCACAATAATCACGACGGAACTTTTACTGATGTGACGGACAAGGCTGGCGTGGGATATCCATGCTGGGCCATGGGGGCGTCGGTCGGAGACTACAACAACGATGGCTGGCCGGATTTGGTTGTGACTTGTCTGGGCGGCGTCGTGTTCTATCGCAATAACGGCGATGGAACTTTCACGGATGTAACCAAGGCCAGCGGGTTGGGCAGTGACACGGGCTGGGCAACAGGTGCGGCGTTTGGAGACTATGACGGCGATGGTTGGGCGGACCTTTTTATATCGCACTACGTAGATTTTCATCTGGACAACCTTCCGGTATTCGGCTCGGGAAAGTCTTGCAAGTATCTTGGGATCGATGTGCAGTGCGGTCCGCGCGGGCTGAAGGGCTCTCCCGACAATCTTTATCACAACAACGGCGACGGAACTTTTACCGACGTATCGAAAAAAGCTGGAGTGGACGATCCGGAGCATCGCTATGGACTGACTGCGATCTGGACGGATTTCGACAACGACGGAAAGCTTGATCTTTTTGTGACCAACGACGGGCAGGCGAACTATCTCTACCAGGGCGATGGCAAGGGCAAGTTCGAGGATGTCGCGCTTATTTCAGGCGTGGCGGCGAACGAAGATGGATCCGAACAGGCCAACATGGGAGTGGCTCTGGGCGACTACATGCATAAAGGTCGCATGGATCTATTGCTCTCGCATTTTGACATCGAGTACGCGGCTTTGTATCGCAATGACGGAGGGATGAACTTTACGGATGTGTCGATCGCCTCGGGAATTGCACGGGGTACACAGGGCTACGTGGGTTGGGGAGACGGCTTCGTTGATTTCTCCAACGATGGCTGGCAGGACTTTTTCCTCGTCAATGGGCACGTGTACCCGCAAGTGGACAGCGCCCATCGAGGAACGAAGTATCTCGAGCCCAAGCTTCTGTTTCTGAACCAGCACGATGGAACATTTCGAAACGTCAGCCGGCAGGTGGGGCCGGCGCTTCAGATCGAGCAGGTGAGCCGCGGGGTTGCGATCGGCGACTTGTTCAACGATGGCAGGATGGAAGCAGTGGTTGAGAATCTGGTGGGCAGTCCGATGATTCTGCGTCCGGAGGGAGGTCCGCAGAATCACTGGATCAGTTTTCAACTGGAAGGAGTAAAGTGCAATCGCCTGGCGTTGAACGCGCGAGTGAGAGCGACAGCGGGGGATCTCGTGCAGCTCGAGGAAGTAATCAGCGGTGGGAGCTACCTGTCGCAGAGCGACTTGCGGTTACACTTCGGGCTCGGTAGTCATGAGCGCCTCGATCGGGCTGAGATTCGCTGGCCCAACGGAAAAGAAGAGACGCTGACGAACCTGGCTGCGGATCGATTCTACGTGGTGCGCGAAGGCGAGGGAGTTGTTTCCAGCAAGCCGGCCGAGCGAGTCAAGCTTCCGTAGCGCGGAATTGGCACGAAACTCATGCTGGCGCGGAATTCCATGCTCGCACTCGCGATCAAGTCGAGCCCCGACATTCGATCAAGCCATAGACTTTCCACACGGCGGGAGTAAGATAGCAATCTCGGGAGCGACCCGGAATCCCGCGCTCCGGCTCGAATTGCACGGCCTAACCGGATCTGAAGAGTCTGACGTGTCTGAATCGCCTACCATCTCGCGACGACTACGTGACGGCAGAGTCTTCCGCCTCGCTTTGCACGTCGCGAAATGTTTAGGGTTGCTGGCGTGTGTTTCGATCGCGTGGGCACAATCGGAGCAGGCTGCGCTTCCTGTACTAACGCGCGCTGAACAGATCCGTCAGATGGATCCCGAGGAAGCGGCTCGCGGCTATCCCGTGAAAATCCGAGGCGTAGTCACCGACGATGTACCGGCTCCGGATTTTTTTGTTCAGGATGGCACCGCCGGAATCTACGTTGAAGGCAGCTTGACTGCGACGTTCGTCCACCACTGGGGAGATCTGGTAGAAGTCGAAGGAGTCACCGGACCAGGAAAGTTCGCGCCGGTCATTCGAGAACAGAAGACCGAGGTGGTCGGAAAAGGCACACTGCCCGCGTCGCGCGTGTACCCGTTCAGCGAGGTCGCGGCTGGACAGCAGGATAGCCAGTGGGCCGCAGTGCGTGGAATTGTTCGCTCGGTTTCCATCGATCGCACATCGTGGCGGGAGACGACGCTCGCGATGACGGTCGCGTCAGGGAATGGTCGTTTCGCGGTGCGCATTCCGATCGACCACGATGAAGATTTCTCCTCCTGGATTGATCGCGAAGTCCTGGTGGAAGGCGTTTGCGGAAGCCTGTTTAACCAGCAGCGCCAGCTTATCGGTGTGCTGTTCTATGTTCCAGACCTTCAATTCATCAAAGTCGAAGCCCAGGCCAAAGAGGTGCCAGTCTCGTCTTTGATGCGCTTCACGCCGGGCGGAACTTCGCCGCATCGGGTTCGAGTGCGAGGGGTAGTGACATATCAGCAGCGCGGACGCGCCCTGTTTCTTCAGGATCACGGCAGGGGTTTGCGTGTGTTGACGCTGCAAGACACCGAACTGGCGATTGGCGATGTCGTCGACGTGATTGGATTTCCCAAGGTTGGAGATTCGGCGCCGATACTGGAAGATGCCGTTTTTCATCGGATCGGTTCAGGCCACATCGATGACGCGCTGAAGCTGGACTTGACGATTCCGTGGGAAGAGTACGACGGGTCGCTGGTTACGACTGACGCAACATTGCTTCAGTTGGAGACTCATCCGGATGGCCAGCATCTGGTTCTGCAGAGAGACAATCGCATCTTCGAAGCAACGCTCGAGGCCGATGGACTGCACGAGCGCCTTCCATCGATCCCGATCAATAGCAAGCTGCAGATTACCGGGATTTGCCTGGTTCGCAACGGAGGCTTGTGGTCGACTCCTGAGTCGTTTCATATTCTGTTGCGATCGGCGCAGGATGTAACTTTGCTGCAGGCGCCCCCGTGGTGGAATTTGCGCCGGGCGCTGTGGCTGCTGGGAATTCTGAGCGGCATTCTGCTCGCGGTGCTGGCTGGGATGTTTGTACTGGGCCGCAAGATGCGCGAACAGATGATCGTCATCCGGCAGAAGCTGCAGCATGGCGCGGTGCTCGAGGAGCGTAACCGGATTGCGCGCGAACTGCACGACACACTCGAACAAGAGCTGGCCGGCATTACTATGCAGCTCGATCTGGCCGTGGATTGTTTCCGCCAGGCACCGCCAGTTGCGTTTCACGCGCTTGATACGGCGCGCAACATGAGCCGCCATAGTATGGTGGAAGCGCGACGCTCGGTGTGGGACCTGCGATGCGATCTGCTCGAGCAAGGAGATCTGCGCTCGGCGCTCGGCCAGATCGTGCGGCCGTTGATTCCGGGCGACGAGGCGCGAATCGACGTCAACGTGAGCGGAACGCCGGTGCGGTTGCCGGGCAGAGTCGAGATGAACCTGCTGCGTATCGGCCAGGAAGCGGTGGCTAATGCCTTCAAACACGGCCGGGCGACTGCGATCCAGATTGAATTGCAATACACTCCTGAAAGAGTGATTCTGAAGGTGCGCGACGACGGTTGCGGCTTCAGTCCAGATCACGCGCGCTCTGCCGGACACTTTGGAATGCTCGACATGCACGAGCGAGCCGAGGCTTTGGGCTGTCATTTACAGATCGAAAGTGCGCCTGGACGCGGCACGCTGATTGCGGTAGAAGTTCCCTACGAGCAACAATCCATTTCCGATGCCGAGCCCAAAGCCCATACGCATTCTGGTCGTTGACGATCACTTCATGGTCCGCATGGGGCTCTCCGCCTCGTTGAACGTCGAGCCCGACATGGATGTAGTGGCTGAAGCGGCCAATGGCGAAGCGGCATTAACGACCTATCGCCAGTACCGTCCGAACCTCGTCATCATGGACGTACGCCTGCCCGGCAGCAGCGGCGCTGAGGCAACCGCTGCGATTGTGCGGGACTTTCCGGATGCGCGTGTTCTGATGCTTTCGACTCACTCCGGAGAAGAAGAAGTCTTCCGAGCGCTGCAAGCGGGAGCGCGCGGGTACATCCTGAAGAGTGCGATGCGCGACGAGTTGCTGCGAGCCATTCGCGAAGTTTTCCAGGGGCGAAGATACCTGGACCCGACTGTGGCCCCGCTGCTGGCGGCTCGCATGTCGCACCGGTCGTTGACCAGCCCGCGAGCTGGAGGTTCTTCGCATGGTGGCAAAGGGACTGGGTAACAAGGAGATCGCCGCATCGCTGAGTATTGCGGAGGTAACCGTTAAGTTGCACGTGAGCCACGTTCTCGAAAAGCTGGGCGCCAAGGACCGCACGGAAGCCGCCACGTTGGCAGTACAGCGCGGGATTATCTCGTTGGAATAAACATCATCACCTATACGAAAGTAGTATAGGGACGCCCATCCAATGCATAGCAGACAGTTGATCCGGGTCTCCTTACAATCGTGGGTCGCCGGGATCATTCCCAGATGATCGCATGAACGCGGCCGCTCCTGACTTGGCTGCCGCGTGTTCTGAATCGCAAATTACCGATGCACATCGCAGCTAGAACTATTTAGGCAAATAGCAAATGGCATGCGCCAAGTTGCGCATCCGGTCCAAGGAGACCACTTCATGACCCGCTCTTCAAGAATTCCCATAGTCTTCTGTCTGGCTTTATTTCTGGCCGTCACGCTAGTGGCCCCGTCCTCAGTCGCCCAGGTCACAACCGGGACCATCTCAGGCACAGTGACAGATGTCACCGGCGCCGTGGTGAGCGGGGCGTCAGTAACCATCGTGAATTCTGCCAATGGACTCACGCGCAGAGTGACGACTTCAGACTCCGGTGAGTTCGTGGCGCCCGGTCTGTATCCCGGAACCTACAGTCTCACAGTGGAAGCGTCGGGCTTCAAGAAGCTGGAGTCTTCCGGATTAGCGCTAAGCGCCGCCGACAGGCTAGACGTTCCCAAGCTGGTGCTCGCCGTCGGGACGACCTCCGACCAGGTGACCGTGACCGCCGACGCTGGCCAGGTTCAGCTGCAATCTGATTCCGGCGAGCGCTCGGACCTGATCACGAGCAAGCAACTGAATGATGTCGCGCTGAACGGTCGCAACGTGCTGGACTACCTGAAACTCGTTCCGGGCATGTCAGGCACACTCGATGCTCACGCTTCTGGGACCGGGGGACTCGACGCCTACAACATCAATGGTACGCGTTCCAACCAGCACGAGTTTACGATTGACGGCGCCTCCAACGTGGATACCGGCAATAACGGCGGGACCCACGTTACCATCAACACCGACGCCATCGAAGAAGTGAAAATTCTGACGTCGAACTATCAAGCCGAATTCGGTAAGGCCGCCGGTGGACAGATTGCCCTAACAACAAAAAGCGGCACGAACCAGTGGCACGGGAACGGGCGATTTTTCCATCGCAATGACGGGTTGAATGCGAACGAGTGGTTCAACAAGGCAAATGAACTGGCGAACGGCGCGCCCAACGAGCCAGAGATTTATCGCTACAACTACTTTGGCTATCAATTCGGCGGCCCGATCAAGAAGGACAGACTCTTCGTTTTCTGGAGCCAGGAATTCTTCCGACAATTGGTGCCGATCAGCGGAGTGACACAGTTCTATACGCCGACGGATCTCGAGCGGAAGGGTGATTTCTCCCAGTCGATCGACGGCAACGGAAATCCGGTGACGATCACCGGGCCGGGAATCACAAATAACGTGATTGACCCGACACTGATTAATGCGCAAATGCAGAAGATTCTGAGCCTCTATCCAGAACCAAATGTTCCAGGCTTCGGAATAAACGGGCAGAACTATAACTACTCTCAAGCACTCTCGGGTGAAGCCCCGCGACGGGAAGACATACTGCGCGTCGATGTACAACTCAACAGCAAGAACCGGCTTTATGGGCGTTGGATCCATAACGCTGAAAGTGATTCCTCGCCATTCACGCCGTTTCCAGGGCCATTTGGCATCTTCGCGTGTGCTTCCGCGGTGACGTTTCCTGGCGGTTGCACCCAGAAGCATCCCGGTTGGAACTTGTCCGCCAACCTGGTCAGCACCATCACTCCGACTATCCTGAATGAGTTCTCGATCGGTCCCAGCCACACACTCTCGTTGGCGGAGGGCACAAACGGAAACATCTCACGCGGAGCGAACGGCATCACCATACCGTTGCTGTTTCCGCTAACTCCGGACCAGTCGATTCCGGACATGAGTTTCGGTGGCCTGGACAATGTGAATTTCCAAGGAGGCTACCTTGGCGCTACTCCCTGGAAACAAGCCAACACCACTATCAACGTAAACGAAAACCTGAGTTGGGTGCGCAACAACCACACCTTCAAGACGGGCATGTTCTATCAGCGAAGCCGCAAGGACCAGATTGCATGGGGCAATGTAAACGGCCAATTCAATTTTGGAACGGGTACCTTTGGCAGCTATAACCTGGGCGATCCTTTCGCAGCCACACTGTTGGGTTATTTCCAAGGCTTCGACCAATCCACTGCGCGTCCAACTGGCTTCTTCCGCTATAACCAGTTGGAGTTTTATGTTCAGGACACGTGGAAGGTGACCCAACGATTGACTCTCGACTACGGCATGAGGTTCGCGTGGATTCCGCCACAGTATGACGCCAAGAATCAGGTTGCTCTGTTCGATCCGTCTTCATACGATCCGAACAACGCTGTAACTATCGATCCCGGCAGCGGTGCCATCATTGTTGCCGATGGCGGGAATCCTTTGAATGGCATGAAATACACCAAGAATGGTGAAATCCCTACCGGAGGCTGGGACAGCCGCGGCATTATGCCCGAGCCACGTCTTGGTTTTGCATACGACTTGTTCGGTACCCACAAGACCATTCTGCGCGGCGGCGCTGGAATGATGCATGATCGAACTCAAGGCAATCTGATTTTCAACACTGTCTTCAACAATCCCGCGCTGGTGCAAACGCCGTCGGTGGCCGCCAATAACGTTGTTAACCTTCCGAGTCTCTCAACATCTTCCTCGGAAATCCCGGTGCAGGGCGACGGAAATATTCTCGCGGCGGCGAAAGATGGCCACGTTCCGACCGTCTACAGCTTCAGCGTGGGAATACAGCACGAAATAGGATCGGGAACGACGCTGGATATCGCCTACGTTGGCACTATGTCACGGCATCTCGTAACCTCGCGCAACATTAATGCGGTTCCATACGGCGCTGCCTTCCAGGCGGCCAATCAGGATCCAAATTGCTCGTTGTGGAATGGCGGAGGTGTGCCGGCGGTGCAGCCAGGCATGGATCCGCAATATCAAGCGGCAGGCTACAACTTCAACGGATGGTGCGCCCTGGGATGGTCGAGTTATACGAACGCGGCCCTGGTTCCCTTTAAAGGATACGGACAGATCCCCGGACTTCGGTGGGACGGTACGTCGAACTATAACTCGCTGCAGGTTTCGCTACAGCGTCGCTTCAGCAAAGGACTGACGTTCGGCGCAGTGTATACGTGGTCAAAGTCGTTGACCACGGCCAGTTCTGACCAGGACGAGCAGAATCCGGTGAACGCGCTGGTCGACTATCGAGCGGCAGATTGGGATCGCACGCATGTGTTTGCCGCTAACTACGTTTACGATCTGCCAAACGCGACAAAACACTTTAGCGGACCAAAGTGGCTTTCGTATGTCACCGACAACTACCACTTGAGCGGCGTGACTCAGTTCATGACTGGCACGCCAGTGGATTTGAACAACGCTTATTCGTTCCCATCGGGCAGCCTGGATGGCGGAAATATGTGGGGAAACATTCCGTTTTATTACACTGCAGATCGTCAAGGGAATCCAGTTACTCCGCAGGTGGGATTTCCGCAGCGTGGAACGCGCGACATTCTCCGTTACGGCGGAATCCAAAACTGGGATATGTCGTTGCTGAAGAACATTCCTCTTGGCAGCGAGGCACGTTATCTGGAGCTTCGCCTTGAGACGTTCAACACCTTCAATCATCCGAACTTCACCGGGCAAAACTATGGCTACAGCGTGAACGGGCCGTGGGAATATTCGGATCCTACAAGTTCGATCTCGATCACGAAGAACGGGAATTTTGGAACGAACCAAAGCACTCCGAACACCGGTCCTGGAGGTTTTCGCGTGGTGCAGCTCGGTGCGAAGTTCTACTTCTAGACTTGCAGCTGAAGTTGGAGAGGGGCGCCGGAAGAAGGGTCTTTCTCGGCGGCGCGCAATTAAAAAACCGCAAAGCCCCCTCGCGGACATGGACGCTCCGATCTTTCGGAGCGTCCTTTTCGTTACGGCTGAAGTTTCAAGGCAGGGATTTGGCAGGCTATGGCTGACTATTTCGCCTGGCAGGTGCTCTCTCTGACGATCAACTCGGGCTCGACAACGATCCGACGGCCGCGCCGGACTGCCGAGGGCACCCTGACGAGGCGCAACACAACTTCGGCGGCGATCTGTCCCATTTTTCGCAGTGGTTGCTTGACGGTGGTCAGTTCGGGGCTGGAGTGCGTGGCGCTCTCGATATCGTCGAAGCCCACCACGGAAACGTCCTCGGGCACGCGCAGATTCGAGTGGCGCAAGGCGTGAATGGCTCCCAGCGCAGAAATATCGTTAAAAGCAAAGATCGCTGTAAACGGTTCTTCGCGGTCGATTAGCTTCTTCGTCGCTTTGTAGCCCACCTGCGGTGACGGAGAGTCCTCTTCCAGTTGCACGATCAGTTTCGAGCGCACTTCGACGCCGAGGCGCAAAGCGGCGTCCAGGTTGGCTTTCGAGCGCACCTCGGTATCGGAACTGAATTTCTGTCCTTTGATGAACGCAATCTTGCGATGGCCCAGTTCCACCAGATGCTTGAGGGCAAGTTCTGAGGCACGATCGTGATCGAGGACAACGTTGGTTACGCCCGGAGCGTGGTTGTGTCCGGAGATGGTGGCAACGGGCACGGGCAACTTGTGGTGCCAGGGAGTATCGATCGCGATTACTCCGTCGACGTTGCGGTCCAGGAACATCTTTGGATATTCGTCGATCAGGTCGGGCCGGTGACGGTGGCTGGTCACGAAATAGAAGTAGCCCTCTTCGAGGAGATAGTCTTCGATGCCACCAAGGACGGTGGCGGTATAGCCTTCGCTGATCTCCGGGACGATGACGCCGACGGTGAAACTGCGGCGCGTGCGCAGTGAGCGCGCAAAAAAGTTGGGGCGGTAGTTCAGTTGGCGGGCGGCGGCCTTCACCAGTTCCTTGGTCTCTTGCGGAATGGAGTCGGCATGCGAAGAGCCGTTCAGGACGAGCGAGACGGTAGCCGGAGAGAATCCGAGGTGATCGGCCAACTGCTTTAAACTGACTTGTTTACGGACGCCGACGGATTCCCTGCTCGGACCGGCGCGAGATTTTTTCCGAGGCACGGCCTGCAGTCTCGCATATTGCGCGTGCCCAGACAAGGGCTTTCCGGGGCAAATCTGCTTGACAGTGCTGCAACGAGCATGGTAACTACCAAGCATACCCGACGCTCGATAAATCGATTTAGTTCAGTTTTACTAAGAACATATAGGAATCGTAAACGAATCGGGTTGCTGGCGAAGGAATGCTGCACGATGAGTAGGAATTTGCTGGCTCTAGTCGATGCTAGAAGTCCTTTCTTCGATGGTTCTTCTTCGCTCCTTCGATGCACAACACTGTTGCCATGGGTGGAAGGGACGGCGTTGCGCGGGAGGTCATTGTCTCCAGCAAAAAGCAACTTCTGACGACGGCGCAGAATCCTACTCGAACTGACTTTCCCGGGGATTTTGATCTTCGATTCTCACAAGAGTAACGGTTGTCGACTTTCTCGGAATGATTCCGAACTGAGGTGACTCCATGAGGCGTTCAAGTTTAGCGGTCTCAGTCGCATTGCTTGCGGTATGTACGATCTGGCTCACTGGTCTGGCGCAGGCGCAGTTTCGCGCTTCGATCCGCGGGACGGTCACTGATACCTCAAGCGCCGCGATTCCGGGCGCGACGGTGACGTTGGTGAACAGAGACACCAACCAGACTCTGGTGTCGACTTCCGACGCCAACGGCATCTACCAATTCAATGCGTTGCCGGCGGCGCCGTACCGGCTCACTGCGGAGGCCAAGGGATTTAAGAAGAAAGTGCTGGATCACGTGCAGATCATCCCGGACCAGCCCAACGGGCTGGACGTGCAGCTTGAAGTCGGCGATGTGCAACAGACCATCGTCGTGTCGGCAACAACACAGGCGCTCGACACGGAGACGGCTACGGTAAGCGGGACTGTAAGCAGCAGCCAGATCCAGCACATGCCGTCATTCGGACGAGATGTCACGAAACTCGCGCAACTGGCTCCGGGCGTATTTGGCGATGGCTCGCAGGGCGGGGGCGGCGGGGGCTTCGATCTTCCGGGAACTGAAACCGGCGGAGGCGCTTCGGGCGGCGATCAGGGCATCTTCAGTACCGAAAACGGCGTGCCGATCAGCGCCAACGGAGGCCAGTCGCCCACCAACAGCGTTACAGTCGACGGTATCAGCACCAGCAGCGCGGTGTGGGGCGGAACGACGGTCATCACTCCATCTGAGGATTCCATCGACAACGTCAAGATCGTGTCGAACAGCTATGACGCGGAGAATGGACGATTCAGCGGCGCGCAGATTCAGATCACGTCCAAGGGTGGGAGCAACCAATATCACGGCAGCGCGTTCTTTACCGCACACCGACCGGGGCTGAACGCCTACCAGCGGTACAACGGCGACGGCAACAGTGTGCTGAGAGATCCCAGCCTGTTCAATCAATACGGCGGCAGCTTTGGCGGCCCTATTTGGAAGAACAAGATATTCGCATTCTTCAACTATGAAACGATTCGAGAGCACACCAATATCATCAGCAACCAGTGGGGTGAGACTGCGGCTTTCGACGCGCTGGCTCCTACTGGAAGCATCGCCGCAACGATGGTCGGATTTCCGGGGAATGGCATTGTCAACAAAGGCATCAACAACTCCAGCTGCGCCAACGCCGGCCTGACGGAAGGTGTGAACTGTGTCACCATGCCCGGACAGGGCTTGGACATTGGCTCACCGTTGACGACCGGTCTAGGCACACAAGATCTCGGGTGGACTGATCCCCAGAACCCGGGCGTCGGAGGCGGCCTTGACGGCGTGGCGGATATCGCGAACTACATCGTTTCGAATCCGACCACCTTAACCGAGGTCCAGTACAACGGCCGGCTCGATGCCAATCTCAGCGAGAAGGATCGCATTGCCTTCGCTATTTATTGGGTTCCGATAACGAAGGAAAACAACAACGGCAACCGCGCCTTGGACGTCTTCCATCACAATCAAATTAACAACGCATTCTCTACAATCTGGAATCGGACCTTCTCGCCGACCCTGCTGAATGAATTCAGAGTAAACGCCGCCGGGTGGCGATGGAATGAACTCACCTCAAATCCCCAGTCGCCGGTTGGACTTCCCCCGGACAACATCGACGGCTTTGGCAGTATCACGATGAATTCTTTTGGACCGAGTGTCGGCAGCGAACTGGACCAGTGGACTTACGGGTTCAAGGATGTGGCCACAAAGATTATCGGGCGCCACACTCTAAAGGTTGGTGGCGACGTTACGCGGCTGTTCTACCTGAATCAGTGTGTGGGCTGCGGCATTCCAAGCTATAACTTCTTCAACATGTGGGACTTTCTGAACGACGCGCCGCATGCGGAAGGCTATACGACGTTCGATCCGCACACGGGCCTGCCAACGACTCTTCGCCAGGACGATCGTGAAAACATTTGGGGCCTTTTTGGTCAGGATGATTTCAAACTCCGCAAGAACCTGACGCTGAATCTGGGTCTGCGGTGGTCCTACTTCGGGCCGCTATACTCGAAAGAAAACAACATGTACGTGGCGGTACCGGGGGCGGGAGCGGACTACTTGACCGGCCTTACCGTACAAAAAGGGAATTCCTGGAACCCTCAGAAGAACAACTTCTCGCCGGAGATCGGTTTCGCCTGGAGTCCGGGCCGCTTTCACGACAAACTCGTGGTCCGCGGCGGATACGGCCTGAACTACAACCAGGAAGAGATCGCTATCTCCGCTAACGTTCAGGGAAACCCGGGCTTGTCGATTGGCGAGTATGTGAGCATGAACTCGCCGACCGCGGCGAATCCCGGAATTGTCTATGCCGTTTCGTCGGATCCGCACGACCTCAATGGCTATCCGCCGAATCCTAACTTCGTTTTGAACTTCGGTACGAATGGGCTGCCTACGAATGGCGCGGTTGGTGTCGTAGTCCTTCCGCGTAGCTTGCCCACCATGCGCGTCCACCACTACTCATTCGACACGCAATACGATCTTGGGCACAACTTGATCGCCAGCCTGGGATATCAGGGGAGCCTGTCGCGAGACCTCTTATTCCACGAGAATCCGTTAGCTCTCCCTGCAACACTGGGATACACCGTGAATCAAAATCAGATCAACGGGGGGGACTTCTGGAGTGCGTCCGGCAAAGGCAACTACAATGCTATGCTGGCGGAATTGAAGCATGACTTCTCTCATCAATTCATGGCCGACGCTCAATTCACGTGGGCTAAGAGCATGGACAATACCTCCCGGCCATACACGGAACCTTACTATCCATATGATCCCAGTCTGAGTTACGGCCGCTCCGACTACAGCGTCGGCAAAGCATTCAAGCTTTTTGGGATGTGGCAGCCGGTGCTGTTTCACGGAAGCAACAGTTGGATGGAGAAAATCGCCGGCGGCTGGTCTCTGAGCGGCATCTTCAACCTCCACTCCGGATTCCCCTGGAGTCCGGTCGTGAGTCTTCAGGGCGGCGGGAGTCTGTATTGCGCAGATTGCGGATACACCACTTTGTATCCTGGAGCGTACTTGGGTGGCGCAGGCACGAGCACCAGCAATGATCGGTTCAAAACCGCGGCGAATTCGAATTATCCCTTGGGCGGCACAGCCTATTTCTCGACGCCAAACTTTACCGCATACACTTGCCCGACCTCGACCACCTGCGAATACGGAACGGCGGTTCCGCAGGCTCCTGGGGCTCGTCGCAACTCGCTCAATCTGCCGGGATACAAGGACGTTGATCTGACGCTGTCGAAGGGCTTCGGCTTGCCGAACACATCGGTGCTCGGCGAAAACGCGAACCTTGAATTTCGAATCGATGCCTACAACGTATTCAACAATTTGAACTTTGACCCAACGCAAATCTCGAACAACGTTGGCAGCTCGAACTTCGGTACGATTTCCGGAGCGCTCGCTGCCCGCGTCGTGACGCTGGGATTGCGCTTCAGTTTCTAAAATGAGGAGGGCAAGCGGAGGAATCGGCTTGCCCACTCTTCAGATCACACGATCCTACGCAGCCTTCAGCGCCCCGGTGTGATCAGGTGCGAAGGCCTTGTTCTGGCTGACGTCGGATTTGAATCCGATGCGGTCAAGCATTGGCTTGATCTCTGGGTTCGACATGAACATCTTCCAGATCAGTCCCGTTCGATAGTTCTCCACCATGACCGTAATCGGCGCCTGATTCAATCCCATATAGATGGGGGAGAACCAGTTGTGGTCGAGGTTGAAGGCATCGCGCGGGCCATAGACTCCCCAGAGGCGGTCTCCGAGATCGCGATAGAAATGCTTCAAGGCGGCCATCGATTCCTCGGGCGTATAAGGGAAAGAAGCGAGGGCGCCGGTGGGAGTGATGGTGCCGTTGTCGTCGAGCGTGTCCGGGGCGTGAGGCGAATAGCCTAGCTGATCGTCGCTGGCGGTCAGGCCCCAGTCTCCTGGACCGTAGCCTTTGAAGTGTCCTGGATTCTGGGTGCAGTATCTGTAATTGATCAGCGCAATGTTCTGGTTGTTCTTGAAATAGTCGGTGTAGCGGTCGCGAATGCCGCGGGGATCGAAACCCATGTACGAATAGTGCGTGAAGAAGAGAGGGCCTCCGCTACCGACGCCGACGTCGAGTTTGATGCCTTCGTAGGTGTGGCCGTTCTCGTAGTGATTCCCTTCTTCGGTGCCTGACCATCCGGCGCGATATTGAATGGCTGCTTTCGACTGCCCGGCCCAACCTGTGTAGTAAAGATCCGCGGGGACGCCATGCGTCGGCGATGCGATGGCCAGAAGATAAACGATCATTACTTCGTTGAAGCCCGTGAGTCGGTGATTGATGTACCAGGTCCACTGCGGGGACCAGTGCCAGTAGAGCGCATCGCCGGTCGGTGATTTGCGATACCAATCCCACTCCACCGTTTCCCACAACTTTGAGATTCGCGTATAGAGAGAGTGCTCTGCCTCGGTGTCCCCGTTGAAATACTGGCGCGCGGCAAGGAGTCCCTCCATCAGAAAAGCGGTCTCGACAAGGTCTCCACCGTTGTCAAACATGCCGAACACCGGCAAGGTGTCGCCGGTGTCCCCATCCATGAAGTGCGACCACGCTCCGTGATAGCGCGGGGCTTTCTCAAGAAAATCCACGATGCGTGTAAGACGCTCGATGCCTTGTTGGCGAGTGATGAATCCGCGATCGACGCCGACCACGATTGCCATAATGCCGAATCCGCTCGCGCCAGTAGCCACGATGCGGTCGTCTCCGGGGACGTTTTCGCGGGTGGTGCCGGAATGTGGATGCGAACCTTTCTCCCAGTAGTAGCGGAAACATTCTTCCTGCAACATGGTGAGAAGATCGTCGTCGGACATTGCGTGCGTGGAAGCGCTGGCCGTGTCGGAGAATTCCGATTGGTGGTAGGACTTGTCGACAGCCGCAACTTTGTAAGTTGCATTGAGAGGCTCTGCCCCGACGTAGTCGGTGAAGCGATTGATTCCGGGAACCTGGATCCCGACTGGACTGAAGCGCTTTCCATCGGTCGCACGGTAGACCACGAAGTACTGCACATCGTCGTTTGCAGGGGCATCCCAGCTCACGTCGACGTGCCGCTCGTATCCTTGGGCATGAACGGAGTTGGGCACTGGAAGGCTGGCGTGGGTTTCACCCTGGACCGCCGATTCGTCGTCGATTTTGATTTCATCGACGATGAGGGTGTGCGGCTTGCCGTCGGCTGCACTCTGGGAAAAATAAATGCTGTGCAAGTGCCGAAGTGAGATCGAATGGATCGATGCGGAGGTAAACATCCGCAGAGGAATCCTCACCTGCACCCACTTACGCGGCGGCAAAGTACCTGTAAAGCTAGCCATCTGCACGGGCGCGGTAAAGTCATGGTCATTGTCTAGCAACTGAATCGCGGGCAAGTCCGACGTAGCCAGACCCTCGGGCGCGTAGCACCAGAAGTAAAGAGTGTCGCCGCGGAAATCCACAGGCCGGTTGCGGATGCTTAACGCCTGCACCTCGGCATCCCAGCTTCCACCGGGCATCGATTGCCACTCCAGGCGCAACGCATTCGGAGGAGTAAAGAACTGCTTCGTCTCGACGGGAATCCGTCCGTCTTGACCCGCCAGGACGCTGGGGTATACGGCACGCGCTTCGCTGTAGTAATCGTTATCGGGCGTGAGGCTATTGTCGAAGAGAACGTGGTTGTAATAGTCTCCGTCGGACACGGCGACGGCAGGCAGAGCCAGAACGAAGACAGCTAAGAAGAGACGAAGAACGCGCATATATCCGGCACCTCTAAGGGAGATGATTCTTGACGGTGGATCGTAAGACGCACACTGCGCCGCTGGCGGCCCCGATCCACATGTGGAAAAGCATTGCGAAGCAATGAGTAAATCGATTTACCTGCCCCAACAATTTATCACGAAGTGTTGTTTCTTTTTAAGCCTGAACGAACGAAGCACGGCACCGCGCGAGTCGGGCATAACATCATTCTGCGTCTCGGTTCGCAATAAGGTTGCCTTTTCCTGGTGCCGGGTGAATAATTCGAGCACACTTCCTTGGGGAAACAAATTAGGCAGTTCATTAAGGAGAGCATCCATGGCTCAAGCCGCACAATTGCCCATCATCAGCCATTACAGCGCCTACAAACCCCGACCATTCACTCGCGAGGAGCGGGATACCACCACGATCCTCTACGGGGGCCTCACGTGGAAGCATGAGCGGATGATGCAAGGAGCGCTCCACAATCTGAAATACAACGCCGAGCCGTTGCCTAACATAGCCCGCGAAGACCTCGATGCCGGGAAGGAGTTGATCGACGTCGGCGCGTGCTGCCCGACGATCTTCACCACCGGGAGCCTGGTAAATTTTCTCAAGAAGGAAGTAAGCGAGCACGGCAAGGACGAAGTGAATCGCAAGTTTGTATATCTCACCGCAGGGGCGTGTGGCCCGTGCCGCTTCGGCCAGTATCACGAATCGTATGCGATGGCGCTTGACGGGCTGGGGCTGCGCGATTTCCGCTTGTTCCTTCTGGCGCAGGACGAACTGGACCAGGGACCGGGGAACGGCGGCGGCCTCGACATCAACATGCCGATGAGCCTTGGCATCATCTGGTCGATTCTGTGCGGCGACCTGGTGACGGATCTTGAGTATTTGACGCGTCCTTATGAAGTGCATCCGGGGCAGACAGAACTGGTGCTGCGCGAGTGTGTCGAGCAAATGTACGACGTATTCCTGCATCGCCCGGATCGCGGCAAGAAGTATGGAACGCTGGCCTGGCATTTGATGAGCAACTACTTCACCCGTGCACTGCGGGGCGTCCGCAAGAAATGGGATGAGATTGAAGTCGATCATCTGCGCGTAAAGGCTAAGGTAAAAATCACCGGAGAGTTCTGGCTGCAGACGCATGAAGGCGAAGGCAACTACAACATCAAGCGCTGGCTCGAGTCGGAAGAGTCGGAAGTGATACCGCCGCCGGTCGCGGTGTGGCTGCACTACTTGATGCATCCAACCATCCGCAAACTGGAAACTCGGCATACCACCAGCAAACACCCGAGGGCGCAGGAATTTATGCTGCAGACGCTGGAGCGCATCTATCGCGGTACTTACAACCGTTTCCGCAAGGCTCTGGCGAACCTGCCGCACGAGCTGCCGGACCAAGAAGAACTCAAGAGTCTGGCGGAACCCTTCTACCACTTCGAACTACGAGGCGGCGAAGGACACATGCTGATTGGCAAGGCGCTGCATTCCTACCATCACAAGACGGCGCACATGATCTGCGAGTTGTCGCCGTACTCGTGCATGCCGAACACGATGTCGATTGGGTCGATGGCCAACGTTATCGGGAAATATCCTGACCTTCTGTACGCACCGATCGAAGTCAAGGGCGATGCAGAAGTGCACGCGCTTTCCCGCTGCCAGATGATCCTTACGGAGGCGAAGAAGCGCGCACACGCCGAGTTCGAAAACGTAATGGAAAAAACCGGCTTGAGTGAGAAGACCATTCGGGCGTATGAGGCCAAGCACCCCGAAGTGCGCAAGGCCACGTACTACGTGCCTCATCACGGTTATGCCGGAACCGCGGCCAATTACGTGATGCACCTGGCCTACGACAAAGGGTTGGCGCGGGCCTGATCGACGCAGCGGAAACGAACCGGGCCAACTCAACGAACTCACTCAACGAAGCGCCTCGCTGCTCTGCGGCGAGGCGATCTGTGACGAGGTCGATCAATGGCAAGTGAAGGTTTCATTCAGATCCAACCGCTCGAAGGCAGTCCTTTGTTGGCGAAACCCGAGGGCGACGTTTCCCGGAGTACGGGAAAAATCTGCGGCCTCGACGTAGGAAGCACAACCTGCAAATACTCGATTGCGGGCGCGTCCGGCGAAACCCTCGGTCAGGCGTACGAACGCCACAACACCAAGCAAGCGGAGAAGGTGCTCGATTTCCTGAACCGCATGGAGAAAGATCACGGCCTTACGCCCGAGACGGACCGCGTCTTCTTCACGGGATCGGGTGCGGGGCTCATCGCTCCGTTGGTCGGCGGAAAAGTTGTTCAGGAAGTTGTTGCGGTTGCCGCTGCGGTGGAGAAGGTTCATCCCAATGTGCGCTTCGTCAGCGAAATCGGCGGCGAAGACATGAAAACGATTTTCTTCAGCGGCAACGGTCCCAGCAAGAGCAAGCAGGTGCTGATGCAGAGCGCGTGCTCTGGGGGAACCGGCACGTTCATTGAAAAGACAGCCAGGAAGCTCGATATCCCGACGGAACAACTGTCGAAGATGGGGTACGACGGTTACACGCTGCACAAGATCAGCAGCAAATGCGGCATCTTCGCCGAGGCTGACTCCAACACGTTGCTGAAGGCCGGCGTTTCCGTTGAGGAGATTATCGCTTCGCTATTTGAAGCGGTGGTCTATCAAAATCTGGCAACGCTGACTCGCGGCAACACGCCGATGCCGGAGATTCTTCTGCTCGGCGGTCCCAACCTCTTCTTCAAAGGATTGCAGGAGGCGTGGCGCCACCATCTCGCAAAAGTGTGGAAGGAGCGCAAGATCGCGATTCCGGATGATCGCGATCCGGCGGAATTTATCCGCGTGCCCGACGATGCTCTTTATTATGCTGCGCAGGGCTGCATTGAAGTTGGATTGAGAGACTCGCCGGCGGTCGGCATTTACCAGGGAACGTCGAAGCTGCGCTGGTGGATTGAAGAAGGACAGTACGAAGAGAAGAAGAAGATAGGGCGTGGAGGATTGTGGTCGGATCCAGCCGAATTGGAATCTTTTCTGAGCCGCTATTCGACGCCCGGCGGTACTTGGAATGACAACGGTCGCCCGAAAACCAATGGGAACGGAAATGGTCATTCTAAGATTCGACGGCGTCCGCGAGTGCAACTTCCGATGCTCGGAAAGACCAGCAAACTCGGGCCGGTCGTGGTGGGCTGCGATTTCGGATCGACGACGGCGAAAGCCGTCTGCATGTCTCCGGATAAAGACCTGCTCTTCTCGTGTTACGCGCTGAGTCGCGGGAATCCAATCGACGACGCAAAGAGTCTGTTCCGGCAAGTTCGCGAGGCTGTTGGCGACGGAGAGATTCTTGGCCTAGCCATCACGGGCTACGGCAAGGACCTGCTGAAGGATATTCTTGGGGCCGACTGCCCCGTGGTCGAGACGATTGCTCACGCCAGCGCCGGCCTTCATTATTTTCCCGATGCGGACTGTATCTGCGATGTCGGCGGCGTTGATGTGAAGATCATGATCCTGAACAATGGGGCCGTGACGGACTTCCGCCTGAACTCGCAATGTTCGTCGGGCAACGGCGCGTTTCTTCAAGGAGTCGCGGAGCGCTTCAACATTCCGATGAGCGAGATGGCCGACGGCGCCTTCCGAGCGCGGGCCATGCCTCAGCTTTCAATGGGATGCGGAGTCTTCCTGCAGAGCGACATCGTCAATCAACAGCGCAAGGGCTGGCAGGCGGAAGAGATTCTGGCCGGGCTGTGCGCCATCCTCCCGTTGAATGTGTGGATTTATGCGGGCGGACTGAACAACCTGCAGCAGGTAGGCCGGAAATATATTCTGCAGGGCGGAACGCATAAGAACCTGGCGGTGGTAAAGACGCAGGTGGATTTCATCCTGAAAAAGGTTCCGGGTGCTGAAGTAGTCGTGCATCCATTCTCTGGCGAAGCCGGGGCAATTGGCGCGGCGTTGGTCGCGCTCGACTGGTGGGACAATGGCGGGGAAAGCAAGTTCCGCGGCTTTGACGCAGTCGAGCGATTGACCTACAAGACTGCCACTTCAGTCGACACTGTCTGTCACTGGTGCCCCGTAACTTGCCAGCGCAGTTTTATCGACGTGGAGCTTGAAGGCGGCAAAGGCCGGGAGTGGAGTAAAGTACCTCTTGAAAAAGGTTGGGAGCGGGTGATCGTAAATAATTCCTGCCCCAAGGGACTGGTCGAAGATCTGAACGAGATGAAAGTCATCAAGACCGGGATGGAGAAGACCAAGAATGCGTTTCCCAACGTTGCCGATTTGGTCCGCAAAGAAGCGTTCCGTCGCGTCGCCACCACCTAAAGACCGTTCGCAGGTGCGCGTCGGGATTCCGAAGGTGCTGAACATCTGGACGACCCACCAGTTCTGGGTGGGCTTCCTGAAGTCGATCGGCATCGAGTCGGAGAATATCGTCTTCAGTTCCGACACTTCCGAGGAGCAAGGGCGCGAGTTCGGCAAGGGCCGAGGCACTGTTGATTGCTGCTATCCGGTGAAGTGCATCAGCGGCCACTACGGCGAGTTGGTATTTGGACAGAAAAAGAAGATCCATGTTCTGCTGAGCCCGATGATTCATTCGCTGCCTTCCGTACTGCATGGGCACGTCGTCGACACGGTGACCTGCACGCGAGTCATGGCGGGACCGGAGAATATCAAGGCGGGATTCCTCAAGGAAGGCGACGTTTTTGGGGATGCGGGAATTACGTATTCCTCTCCGTTTGTGAGTCTCGGCGACCGGCACATGGTGACCGAGCAACTCCACACTGCTCTCAAAGATGTGTTTGATCTTCAACCCGAAGAAACTGAGCGGGCGGTGAAGGCGGGATTCGAAGCGCTCGACAGCTTCACCGACAAAGCCAGACAACAGAGCCGGGATATTCTGACGTGGTGCGCGATGAATCAGAAACCTTGCATTCTGGTTTTGGCGCGTCCGTACCACATGGACACCGGCATCGGCCACGAGATCGAGGGGGATTTGCAGGCCCACGGTTATCCGATTCTATGGCTGCAATATCTTCCGGGCGATGAAGACCTGATGAACTGGCTCTTTGAAGCCGACATGCAGATGGGACGGATCAAGAGTCCGTTCGACATCTCGGATGTATGGACTTCGTCGTATAGCAGCAATACAAACGAGATCATGTGGGGAGCCAAGGTCGCCGCCCGCTGCCCGTGGATTACTTGCGTAGTGCGGCTTTCAAGCTACGAGTGCGGCATGGACCAGCCGACCTACACGCCAACACAGAAGATCGTAGAGGCGACGGGCACTCTGTTCTTCAAATTTGGAGATCTCGATTCGACGAAGCCTGCCGGCGGCATCAAGATCCGCATCGAGACGATCGTGCACTATCTTTCGAAATATTCTCAGAAAATCATGCAGCAAAAGCTGCAGTGGCTGTCTCCGAACTGCCCCCTCGGCACGCTTCCTCCATTTGCGCCGGCGGACACGATTCAGGATGAGGCCAACGTAGCGTCGCAAATTTCGCAATCGGCCTAACCCAAATCCCGCAGCATCGGCGCGCGGACTAAAGGGTGCCGCTGTGCCGCGCGATCTCAGACATCACTGCGCGATATTCACCATCCGAGTGCAGGCTTTCGACAGCTCTGTGCAGCGCAGCGATGACGTTCGGATCACTCGAATATCGGGTGGCCGCGTCCAGCAGAACCCGCGCTTTGTCGCCATCCGATGAGATGCCGGCGGCTGACTGAATCGCAGCGACCGCCACGGTGCTGGAAGTTCCCGGCCGGTCGAGTACGGCAGTGAGAATGCGGCCGCGGTCCCCGTCGGAATGAACGCTGTCCGCAGCCGCAAAGAAAGCGTCGCGAACGGGATCAAGATTCGCAGTGGCGAGATCAACCAGGACCCGCGCCTTGTCTCCATCAGAAGAGATTCGTTGTGCGGAACTTGCGATCCCCCCGAGAGTGGGAAATCCAACTCCGTCCCGCTGGGCGAGGTCCACAAGCACCTGCTGGTGGTCGCCGTCGCTCGTAATGGAATTTGCCGCGTCGAAGAATGCCTTTCGCACGGAATCGTCTTCGCTATACTTCGGAACAGCGTCTCTGAGCACTCGGGCCTTGTCTCCGTCAGATGAGATCTTTTGGGCAGAGCGCAGGACGCGGGCCACAGTGTCATGATCATCGCCGTGTCCGTCGAGCAATTTGGAGAGGACGCGCGCGTGATCGCCGTCTGAGTTAATCGAGTTGACCGCTTCGAAATATGTCATACGAAGCTCGTCGCTGGCGCGGTAGGGATCGGACATCTCAACAAGGACGGCCGCCTTGTCTCCGTCGGACGAAATGCGCCGTGCGGCGCGAGCAGCGCGCACAAGCGTCTCAGTGCTGCCCGGGTCTTTCTTGACGATGTCGGAGATCACCCTCCGTTTGTCGCCATCCGAATTAATGCTCTCGACGGCGTCAAACAGGTAAGAGCGAAGATCGCCGGTGAAGTACTTCTGATCCACATCGATAATCGTCTGCGCCTTGTCACCGTCTGATGAGACTCCCTGAATCAACTTCGCGACGTCTTTCAGTTGTGGCACACTCAACGTCGCTTGCGAGAAGAGTTGCTGCACGTAAACCCGTCTTGATCCGTCGCTGCGGATCAATCCGATCTCGGCGATCACCGCCGGCACTCCTCCCTGGCGAAGAATTCGCGCGACGCGGGGTGCGGCTCCGAAGCCCGTATCGCGAATCATTTGCGGGAGCAGGTGCGCCAGCCAGGCACGCCCGTCGTCGTCGAGCGGCTTGGTGGTCCGGCCAACGGAGTAAGTCCTTGCGAGATTCCCTGCCCAATCCGCTTTCACGTCGTAGACGCGGCCCGAGAACCAACTGCCTTCCTCCAGACGAAAGTGGCCCCCAGGGGAAAGTGTCTTTACATCGTGATCGTCGTCGGTGAATTCGATTTTGCCGTCGATCTTCAGCGAGATTGACGTCCATCCATTCCGGGTTGTCATCTCGACGTGAGCGTCACCACTCTGCTGGGAAGCCACGGGTGCGAGCGGTGCGAGCGGTGCAACCGGCGATACGGGGGACGGCGGGGAGGTTGGCGAGAGGGGCGACGTTGGCGCAAGGGGAGAAGTATTGGCCTGCGCTGCGATTGGCGCTGGTGAAGCCACGGCTGCAATCCGAACTGCTGGCGCTCGGGGCGCGCGTATTGCTTGCGGTGTTCTTGGCGCAGTGAGTGCCGGCGGGCTGATTTCTCTTGTCGGATTCTGCGCGAGCGCGATTAATTGGGGCGAGCGAACTCCCAAATACGTCAAAGCAACGACTGCGAGCACGGCCGCGATCAAGGGACCGATGGCTAGCTTTGGAGCTGAGTTTCGGGTCCGGTGAAGCATGTGGTCGACCCGCTGGAAGAGTTGCGACCGGTCACCAGCCGCGCCCGCAGCCAGGATACCCGCGCGCTCCCATTGCGAAAGCTCCGCTACCTTTGTTAGCGAAGCTGCGTATGGCTTCGGGGTTCCCGTCGCCGCAATCACCCAGTCATCGCAGGCAATCTCACGCTCGAGCGAGATTTTGTGTCCGATCCAGTAAAGCGCCGGCTGAATTGGAAGCAGCGCTTCGATAAATTTCTGCGCGAGGTTGGTCCAGTCGTCTCGACGGCGCAGGTGAGCGAGTTCGTGTAGAACAATGTGCTCGAGTTCCGAGTGAGAAAGAGTGTCGAGGAATGCTCGAGGGATAACGATCGCAGGATCAAGGAATCCAAGAGACATGGGCGCGGCGGCGGCGCTCGAAACGAGCAACCGTGGATTCCGCTTGACGCCGTTGCCTGCACACAGGCGCCGTAATTGCAGTTGCCAGTCTTCCGGAGCCGGGGTGGCGCTGGACTTCAGACGTCGCAGGGCCCAGTACCCTCCTGCCAGGCGGATCAGCATTATGAACGATAAAAATCCCCAGAGAATCTCGATGGCGGTCAGGAATTTTACGGAGCGAATCTGGATCAGAGGATGTTGGAACGTTGCCATCACTGCCGATGAACTCTGCGCGGCGGAGGCTCGAACTCGCGACCATTCGGGATTCCGTGCGGGTGTTGACTCTGAAATCAAGTTGGGAGACAACGCCGCACGAGTTGTTTGGCTCGGTGCACTTGTTGGTTCCGACGAATTCGCGACCGGAGCAAGAGTCGGGACCTCATATCTGCTGATTGCAGCTGGAAGCGGAATTGCATGAGCTTCTCGCGTAGGCGGTCGAGGCGACAGCAGTCCGATCGGCAGTGCCGCGACCGCGAGCAAGGTCAGCCACAACACAGTGAAACGGGTCGTCGAGTTCAAGCGTGGAAGCAGGCGGAGAACGATCCACATCGCCGCTGCCAGAATCGCTCCCTGACAAATCCCGTTTAGAAGGGTTGTCATCGCAAAGTTGAGATGAGTCATTGCTGCTCTCCTTGCTCGCTCTCTTCGATCATCTTCTTAATGCGCCGCAATTCGGCGCGGCCGATGGGTTCTTCCTTCAGAAGATTCACGACCAGCAGTTCGCGCGACCCGCCGAAGAAGCGGTTCACGAGGTAGCCGAGAGCGGTACGGCTGGCTTCTTCACGCGCGATCAGCGGTTCATAGACGAAGGCGCGTCCCTTCTTCGTATGTCGCAGGTAGCCTTTGTTTTCGAGGATGCGCAGGGTGGTCAGCACCGTACTGTATGCGAGCGCCGGTTTGGCCGGTAGGGACGTTACGACGTCACCGACGGTGGCTTGTCCGCGAACCCATACTACGTTCATCAAACGCAGTTCGCCTTCGGTTAAGTTCGGCGATTTCTTCCTGGCCAACGCTTCCTCCCGAGCCTAACAATTAACTAATTAATAGTTCACATTTATAGTGCAGGCGATCGCGCTTGTCAATTAATAAATTAATAGTTCGGCGAGTTGGCGGCGTCCACTAGCGTGCGGCGGTCGTGGCGTTTCCAGAACGAATCAGCAGGGCCACGCGGGGGAAAACGAAAAGCCCGGCTGCGTCATCGATGACGTTAACCTGGCAGGTATAAAAGCCGGGCTTCAGAGCGGTGAGCGGAAGGTCGAGTTGGAAAACTCCTGCTTTGCGATCGCGCTCATTGAGTTCCGTCAGCTCGACCAGGGAACTCTCGAACACCTTAGCTTTGCCGCGGAAGAAGGAAACGTTGGAAAGCAAGCGAATGCCGGGCTTCCCTTGCGTCGCAGAGCCAGCTGGCGCCGTCGTACGGGCTGGATCGTACACCTCGTAGTACAGACGCAGATGCTGCGCGGACGAAAAGACGTGCGTAACGCTGGGAATGATCTCAGAGCCGTCGCGAATCAATGGATTCGAGGGCGCGCCCTTCTTCGCAGGTTGCAACTGGCTGGCGAGCACAACGGAACTCATTTTGAGAGGCTGCGATTTGAGATCGGGAACATTCACGTCGGTTTCGAATGATCCCATGCGGCCCGTCTGATTTTCGCGCACGACAAACTTGAGGTGATACTTGCCGGGAGGCAGGCTCACTCCAGTGTCGTACTGCACATTCTTTTTCTTCACTTCGGACGCAGTATCGATGGCCAACTTGACCGTGTCGCGAATTCGAGTGACGGGATGTTTCTCGGCATCGAGCACCATGCCGATGACGTCGAGCGTCGCTTTGTCGCGATCACTGCTGCGGACGAACGGGATCTCCGAGCCCGGCACGACTAATGAGATTGGGATATAGAACTTGTTGGGCTCGATGCGAAAGTAAGAGGCACTCAGATAGAGCGGTAAGTCTGTGGTGGGAAGCTCCGACGCCAGCTCTTCCTCAAGCTGAAGTTCTTTGTCTTCCTTTGTCGAGTGCTGATAGTCCGCGGCTGCATAATAGCCGCGACGGTAATCGATCTTCACCCCGGGAACATTGACCTTGACTGCGATGTGCCGGTAACGCCCGTCCCGAGCCGGATTCGTGCTGCGATAGCCGAGAAGATAGTACGTCGACGTGTCTTGCTGAACGCCTTTGAAAACCTGGGTGAAATCATTGGAGTCGAGGAAAGCGCGCCCGCCGGTGTCGCTGGCCAGAGTGACAAGTGTTTCCTGCGTGGTGAAATTGGAATTAAGGGCATTGATCGTCGACTGACCGGAATACGCGGACGTGCCGCGCATGCTGGCGTTCTGCGCCTCTCCTCCGGCAACGAGCGCCTGCAGGCCGCGCAAGTCCATGGTGTAGATCGCAAGGTTTGCGCGTACGGCTGCATTGGTCGCGACGCGGAGTTCCGACTGATTTTCGATGCCGGTGCGATCCATACCACTGGAGAAATAAATCAGCGACTTCTTTTGCTGGAGGTGCGAAAGCTTTTCGGCGACGGAGCGCAGAGCTTCGAGGCGGCGATCGGTATTGAAGATGTTGTATTCGGTGTCGTCGGCGGTAAATGGCTGACCCGTGTCTGGTGTGCCTTCGGTCGTTCCGGTGGTGCCCTCTTCGAATCCCTGGCCGCTACCGGTGCTGAAGGCATCGAGTTGCTTCTTGAGCAAGGCACGGTCGGCGGTGAAGTCCTGATTGACCAGCAGCGAGCTTCCCAGAGAAACGATCGAGACAAGGTCCGCGGGGGCCATCTGCGTGTCGACGTAGTGCTCTGCGGATGTGATGGCGCGATCGATTTCATCCGGCTCCATGGCGGAGAGATCGAAGAAGAGAACAATGAGGCGTCGATCCTTGAACTGACTCGTGGAATCCGCGGTGGGAGCTTCCGCTGCCGTCGGCGCTTGTGGCTGAGATGCCGCGCCGGGCAGCGGTTTTGCCTGAGCTACATCCTGGGTTGCTACGGCGTCCACATTCTCGATATCGAATGATGAGACTTTCTGAAGCTTGTTGTCCTCGAGAATCGTGAAGTCCTGAGGCTTAAGGTCGCGCACGAAGTTTCCGTTTTTATCGCGGACAGTTACGTTCACGAGCACCAACTCGGTTTGCACTTTGAAGGTGTAGTCCGACGCTTGTTGTGAAGGCAGCGTGGAGGTGAGCAGGCAGAGTTCCAGAATCACGGCGAGGATTCTGGTCGACCATCGATACGGAGCCGAAATCATTTCTGCTCTCCTCTTTACTCCCCTCAAATCTGCTCTCGCCAAATCTGCCCTGCTCAGAAGCGGAAGCGGGCAGTCATCGTAATCTGCCGCATCGCTCCAACCGACGTGACTCGCCCGAATGTCGGCGACGTAACTGAAGTGTCGATCGACGAATAGTTCGGGATGTTAAAGACATTGGTGGCCTGCGCGCGGAATTCCAGCACACGGGATTCCCTGAGTGGAATGACCTTGGTGAAAGCCATGTCGATGACGTGCGTGGGCGGGCCGATGATGCTGTTACGGCGCGCGTCGCCATAGGCACAAGAAGATGGCGCTGCGAATGCCGCGGTGTTGAACCACTCGGCAATCGAGGGATTCGAAACGCTGATCGATTGTCCGGGAACCCGATCGGGCCGCAGCGTGCTACTGGTGCCGCCGTTGAGCTCGCACGTACTGCCGACAATCCGGGGGGTGAATGGGAGTCCGGAGGCGAAGGTCCAGTCTCCACTCCATTGCCAGTCGCCTAAGATCGCGCGCAAAGGAGTTTTGCCGTTAAGCCATCTCTTGTCCTGTCCGAAGGGAAGTTCCCACAAGAAGTCGGCTGTGAACCTGTGAGTCTGGTTGAAACTGGAGAGCCCGCGCTCGGCGGTGAGGTTAAAGGGATTCTGCGCGACGTTGTTTGCTCCGCTGCCGGCGGAACTGATAGCGCCGCCTCCACCGGCAGCGGTTCCGCCTGCACCCAACCCTGCGCGCCCGGAGCCCGACGTCGCTCCCGCTCCAATCGAGGAAGCGTCGTCGATCGATTTGGAGAAGGTATAAATCCCTCCGATGGAGAAACCGTTGGATAGTCTCTTGCGCATGCGAACGGATCCCGCATTGGCCTCGGAGTCGGCCACCGAATTTTCGAAGGTGAACGGTTGGACGTTTCCAATTCGAGTCGTAATGCCCATCGTGGGAGAAATTGTTCGATTGGGAGCTTCCAGAAGGTCGAGGTCTGTGCCTTTGGTCCCCGTGTAATCGATATTAAACAACAAGGTCGGACGAATCTGCTGCTGAATATCGAGATTGCGAATCTGCACGTAACCCAAGCGGTAGTTGGGATTCACGGCGTAATTATTGGTGATGTCGCTGGTCGAAGAAGTGGGAAAACCGTTGGCCAGCGTGAGATCTCCGACCGCCGATTGAATATTGGTCTGCGTAGTCGAGAACGGCGGCTGGAACGCCAGTTGCTGAACGATCCCTTGATAAGCGCCTGTGTTGTAGTTGATACCGTATCCGCCGCGAACGACTGTTTTGGAGAATGGCTTCCACGCGAAACCGATGCGCGGGGCAAAATTGTTGCGATCCGGGCGTACCAGACTCGCGGGCAAGTTGCCGTTGTAAGGTCCGGTTTGTCCCGGCAATACGAGGGCGACCGCAGGCGTTCCTAGAACTGGATTCAGAACGGCGGGTGAGAGATCGAGATTCGCGATGCGATCGTTTTCTTCGCTGAGAGGCGACACGTACTCGTAGCGGACGCCGAGATTCAGCGTCAGATTCCCTCGCACCTTCCATTCATCCTGCGCGTACAGATCCCAATAGTTGCCGCGGAAGTGGTAGTTGTCCTGTCCAAATTGAACGGAGGTTGACTGCGGGAGTCCGAGCAGGAAGTCGGCAAAGTCGTATCCGGTTCCCTGCACGGGATTGCCGCCGGAAATCTCGGAGGTATTGCCTCCGCTGAAGCTGAATGAACCTCGCGCGTTGCTGCTGGTCTCGGTATTGATCTGAATTCGCCGGAAGTCGACGCCCCATCGCCAAGTGTGCTTGCCATGATTCCAGACGATACTATCGGTGAATGTGTAGGTCTGGTTCCGCAGGAGCTGCGGATTCGTGTCTTGAAGACTGGTGAAGTCGGAAAATGAAAGACTAGGCAAGCCCCAATCGAACGGATTCGTCGAAACGCCGTTGATCCCTAGTGCGGCAGTAACATCGCTATTGAACGCATAGAGGTTCTGCGTGCGCGTACGGCTGCGATTGAAATCAAAGCGCACGCTATTGGTTAGCTTGCCGATACTTCTGACATAACCGATGGGCACGTCAAAGCTACGAATACTCGTACTTCCGCCGACGGTCGGGAAAGGATTGGTGATGTTGCTGTCCGCTCCGTGATAGTGCAGGCCGAAGTTCAGATTGTTGCGTGGAGCGTTGCGTCCCGCGCCGCGGCGTCCACGTACTGGCGCCGCGCCAAAGGTGTGATTGACGCGCACGTTGAGGTCGTCGCTGCTGTTGTTGGTGGAGGTCACGAAGTGAAAATTCTGAAAATCTCCCGGAAGGTTCGGCTGGGGAATATAAGCCAGTAAACCCGCGGCGACGGGATTGATTTGCGGGAGTGTGTTGTTCGGGAATTGTGTATTCGTGCTGGGATCGAAAATCTCTACCGGCGCGGGCTGCCCCGACTGCGAGCCCGTACGATAAGTACTCTGCGAGAAATTCCCCTGACGCTCGAGTAACGTCGGCACGGTTGAAAACTGGTCGAATGGATTCTCCCCACGCTTGCCGTTGTAATTGACGAAGAAAAATGTCTTGGCGCCGCCGTGATAAATCTTGGGAATGTTGAGCGGACCGCCAACGGATCCGCCGAAGCTGTTCTGGACATATCCCGGGTTCGACGAGGGTTCGCCAGCCAGCGCGTAAGGGGCGGCGTTTAGCGCCGAGTCGCCGATTCCGTAATAGATCGATCCATGCGGGTGATTGATGTCAAAGCCACGTCGACCGCCGAGGGCCATGGCGCGTCCGGGGCCGCCGCCGCCGAAGCCTCCTCCACCACCAAATCCTCCGCCTCCAAAGCCGCCTCCCTGTTCGCGAGCTTCGTTGATACGTTGCTCGAGTTCGGTACCGCTCATGGCGTTCAGCGGATTCGAGGTGTTGCCGGACACGGCGATCGATTCGGTCGCACTGTTCGGATCCACCCCAGGCACGGGCATGCCGGAGGGCACAACATCGTTCATGGAACTGCTGGCATCCTGACCAGCCAGACTCTGCACGATCGACAGACTCTGAAAACCGCGCTGGGCGCCGCCTTGACCGGCCGACCTGCGGGGCGCGACTGGCGCTTCGTAGGTTCGCGATAAGAGGATCAGCTCAAAGTTGGCCTGCGCATTCTGGTGCGAGGCGTCGATCACAACCTGCTGTGCGCGGTTGGCAAAGGCCACCATCTGCACCTGCACGGTGTAGGAACCATACGACGGCACTGTCGCCGAGTAACTGCCATCCACATCGGTCCAGGTGGAGATTTTGTTAGATGAAGGCGAGGATGAGGATGAGATGGAGACGGCTGCGCCGGGAATCGGCATGTTGCGCGACTTCACGATGCCGGAAATTTTGCCGCCTTGCGAGGGCTGGGGCTGGGCAGGCTCGGTCTGGGCACACACATGGTTGATCGCAAACAGGAGCGTCACGCTTGCCATCAGACATCGAACTGTGACCCGACTCATCGCCATCATTACTATCCCCGGGCCCAAAGGCACCCAGTGAAGGGATCATAGCTTGACGCCCCGTATTGAACCGTAAACTTTTGTCTCTTCTTGTCGTTGGTGAGCGCGGATTTGCTGCTCTAACCGAGGGTGCATCCCCATTCGGCAAGGATCGAGTAAAGATTCGTAAAAGGGACAGAGTTTTCACAACTCTGGGCCCATAATCTGGTTCATACCGATATCGCAAGCCGAAAACGCATTGGAGGAAATAACATGCTTAAACATTGTTTACTCGCGCTCATGCTCGCAGGCCTCGTCGGCTTGACCACGTTGCCTGCGGTCGCACAAGACAGCGGGAATAATGATCAGCAATCCGCACCCGCGGCAGGGCCGGAGCACGGCCACCGTCACTTTGATCCAGCGAAGCGGACCGATAGGCTCACCAAGGAACTCAAGCTGACATCCGATCAGCAGCCGAAGGTGCTCGAAATTCTGAAAACAGAGCAGTCGCAGATGGAGAGCCTGCGTTCGGATTCGTCGATGTCGCGTGATGATCGGCGATCGAAAATGATGGACATCCACAAAACGTCGGACGATCAGATCCGAGCCCTGCTGGACGCAAACCAGCAAAAGAAGTGGGATGAAATGCAAAGCAGACACGAACAGTGGCAGGGACATCATCAGGAGGGCCAAGCGCCGGGCTCGACGCCAGACTCCCAACCGCCGCAATAGGTGAGTCAGATTAGGTTGAACGATTGGAATTCTGCGAGTCGCTCTCGCAGGAGTCGAAATGCAGGCATGGCTCCTCATCCGCCGCTGAGTGAGGAGCCTGTTTTTTGAGGGCATATCTCGCCAGCGGTTTACTTCATTTCCTCTTCGGTCTCGGCGCGCGCGGCGTTCGCCGCCAGGATGAATGAACGTTGTCGCATCAACGACGCCCGGGCCCCGAATACTCAGGGCCGAGATCCCGCTTTCATAAAGTGCTATAACGAGAGTGCCTGCGGCTCCAGCACGAATGGTATGAGCCCGAAGAGGTGCGAATTTGAAAACCTTCCTAGTCGCTAGCGTTGCATATTGCTTTGTTCTTGCGCTTACCGCCAATTCGGCTCAGAGTACGCCTTCGGATGCGAAACTCCCCGAGGACCCAGTCTTCCAGAAAAGCTGTGCGAAGTGTCATGGGAAAATGGCTCAAGGCCGGCACTTCGGCGGACCGTCCCTCGTCTCCGAGAAGGTCGCGACAACTTCCGCGGAGGATTTGCACAACATCATCACGAAAGGCAAAGGACGGATGCCGAAGTTCGCGGCGAAATTGACATCGGAAGAGATCGATACGCTGGTCCGGGAAATCACTGCGCTGAACAAGAAGTGACGTGTGAACACGATTCACTGTGAACGAAACGAGCGATTCCTCTCTCACTTGTTCGCGCCGGCAGGGACGGCCTTCGCGTTTATATAGCGACCGGCGAACGATAGGAATGTCGGCCAATTCGGAGCAGGCGTGTGCCCGCCACTATGCTGGCGAAACGCAATATCTCCATCGATCAGAGCGGTCTCAATCGGAGGAAATTCCGAGGTTCCTAGATCCTTCTTGCCCAGCAGTTTGTAAACTGGGCCGGCGTCAACCGCGGCCAGGAACATCCCCTTGGCATCGACCCATCCATCACCATTCGTAGCCCCGGCGCTGATGAACACGGGCCGCGGGGCGCAGAGCGCGATCAACTCATGCGCGTCCACCGGCAAATCGTTCTCGGTGAGGGGTCCTGCATACTTCAGGAAGTTGCCAGCCATCCAGTGATATTCGCCGGTTCCGGCGATGTTGCCGATCTGCTCGCCAAAGCTGCGCCGGAAGAGTTTGGCGCCAGCCTCGCCGGATGAACTGATGAATGCGATGGCGAAACGCGGATCATACGCCATCGCGATTAGAGCAGCCTTGCCGTAGCGTGAATGGCCTTCAATACCAACGTGCTTCGCATCCACCGATTTGTCGGTCTCGAAGTAGTCGAGCGCGCGGCTAGCGCCCCAGGCCCAAGCGCGCAGGGCGCCCCAATCGTCGAGTTGGCGGGGCTGTCCGTTGTTCACGAGCCCGATTATGCCAGCGGCCAAGCCTTCTCCGTTATCCGACTGAACGCTGGTGGGGATGTACTCCGCATAGCCCCAGCCCATGGCAAGCACCTGCTGCTGCCATGTAGGACCGGGCCCAGGCGTGAACATCTGTGGAAACCGCTTCTTCAGCATCTCGAGAACTTCAGGACTTAATCCGAACTCCATCATCACCGGAACTGGGCCCTTGGCACCGGCAGGAACCGTGAATGTGAGGTCGATGTTCACAGTCACGAGGGGATATGAAGAATTGTCCACGTGCCCGATCAACTTCTTTGTGATGACGGGCACCTCGCCATTCATTTCCTTCTGAGTGCTGGTCACTTCCCAATGCACGGTAGGCGTGTTCTCGGGAACTCGACCGTAGATTTCGCGATCGAAGTCCTCCACGATTTCTGGACGCCGATCCTGCCACCACATCTCCGCGTTCGTGACCTTCTTGCCGCTTTTCAGCAACAACGGATCGGGAACTTTCGGATTCGGATCAGCCTTCGACTCGTCGTAATTTGCCGCGTTCGGCGATTTGGGGTCGCCGTCGGCGCCGCGGCGCAGCGCCTTGATATGCAGCAAGTCCATGATGCGCTGATGGTCTTGTTCGGCGGACAAAGGCGCTGGCTGGGAAGGGTGGGCCGTCGTTGCCTGGAGCGAAATATTTTCTGCTCCAGAGGGACTGCCAAAAAACGAAATCATTACGAGCGCGAGCAGGATGTACAACAATCGCGCGGTCACGGGAAGCTCCTTTGTTGCATCAACCCCAGCGCATCCAATATATCGAAACAACACCATAAATGCGGGCGCGCCGGCTGTTGAGACTTTGCAGTTGATCTCGCGATGTAACGCTCCTACGATGAAACGCACTACCCACCAAGGGCGTCGTACGGTCTGGTTATTCGCAAACCAGTTGCCCGGGAGGTTGACATGTTCGCTCGCAAGGTCACTGCGCGCCTGAAGTCGAACTCTCTAGGGGAATTTTCGCATTTGGTCGAAAGCAAAATCCTTCCCTGGCTGCGGACGCAACAAGGATTCCAGGACTTGATCATTCTGGCGATTCCGGATGGAAGCGAGGTAACTACGATCAGCTTCTGGGATCACGAAGAGAACGCTCAGGCTTACGATTCCACTGGTTATCCGGAAGTCTTGACGACACTGGGGAAGCTGCTCGACGCGACGCCCTACGTGAAGACGTTTGAGGTTGTCAGCTCTACATTGCAGACGCTGGACTGCGCCCATGGGGCTGCGGGAAATGAGGAGACTTCCCCTGCCCATCTGTCCAAAAATGTTGAACATTTTCCGTGAAACGGCGGGCTTGTTCTCTGCACTATCGAGATGAGTGGAACAGAATAAGTCTCCTAGAGGACGAAGTTGCACTCACCAGATCCCGACTTGGAAGACCCTAGGCAACCGGGGGGAAGCTTGGGTCCTTCAGATCGCCGGAGCCGCACAGGGAAAGCGGCTCCGGCGATCTTCGGGCTTTGCCCGCAATAGATTCCACTGCCCATTTCTCACCCGACAAGATCTGGTCTAGTTCTGCAAACCATTCCAATCCATCTCAATCTCTTAACAACGAGCGAGAGTAGTTGTTGCTTGCGCTGCAGACAGGTGATTCGCGTTCGTTCACAGGGCCTAGGGGAAGGCGGGGATTTAGCGGAAGATATTCAAGACGAAAAGAACGATAGTAGGCGCGGCTCGCTTGAGCGCGGCAGTGATTTCCAGAAGAACATCGTGTACTCGGGCGAGCGCCGTTTCCTGTGGTGCAGCTCCTTGGGAACCCGGAATCCCCCACCCGGTTAGGTGAGGGATCCGGTTTTTCGCGGACCCGATTCGCCGTAGCGAATTCGCCAGGGTTGGCATTACCCCCTCTCCATGGCGTCGGAATCTCCCAGGTGACCGATTTCACGGCGGGCGCGTTCCAGGCGCACCAGAGCCGTGTCGATACTGATTCCGAGAATGGCCGCGATCTCAGCAAGAGTGTGGCCGTGAATCTCCTTCAATAGCAGAACATCGCGATAGGTCTTGGGAAGCTCAGAAGCTCGCAGCATCATGCGCTGGAAGGAACCAGGTTCCTCAGCGGCTGACGCCGGTTTTCGGGCCGGTAGCGGAGCATTGTGGGTCAAGCGAACGACCTCGATGTGCAGGATGGGTTCTGCAACAGCTGCAGGAAAATAGTGCTCCATCGGGCCGTTTCGTTACATGAGCCGCTATCGCTGCATCTTCCTCCACTTGAAGTGCTAAACTAGCTGCCACTCCAGCAACTTGCGGGGCCTGTCGGTGCAACTCCAGTCTTTTGACGAATCCTACGTTGAGCGTCTTCGTGAGGGGGACTTTCGAACGCAGGAACATTTCGTGGCGTACTTCAGCGAACTAATCCAGCTGAAGTTGCGCTCGCGCCTGCATTCGCCGCAGGCTATCGAAGATGTGCGGCAGGAAACCTTTTCGCGCGTATTCGCTGCGTTGCGTAGCGGAAAGCTCCGCCAACCGGATCGGCTTGGCGCATTCGTAAATTCGATGTGCAACAACGTATTGCTTGAGCACTACCGATCGTCTTCGCGCGATACGCCGCTTGAAGACGAAGAAGAAAAAGACTTCCCTGCTCCTGCAGTGGACGTGCTGGGGGCCATCGCTGCCCGGCAGATTGGCGAGAAGATCCGCGAGATTCTCGAGGAATTACCGGAACGAGACCGGCGACTGCTGCGTGAAGTGTTCTTGGAGGAACGCGATAAGGATGAGGTCTGCCGTGACTTTGGAGTCGACCGCGACTATTTGCGGGTCTTGCTGCATCGTGCGAAACAGTCCTTCAAGTCATTGTATTTGAAGAATGTTGCCAGCCGTCCACCGGGTGTTGTCGCGGCGCGGGAAATGTGAAACGGTATGCCGCCACAAGTCACTACTGTAATGAGGGGGACCGACAATGAATCACGATGAGGCGGTCCGGCAGAAAGCAACAGAGAGGTATCTTCTGGATGAACTCGATTCCGATACACGGGATCAGTTCGAAGAACACCTGTTCGACTGCCAGGACTGCGCAGTCGATCTACGCGCTGGAGCAATGTTCGTGGAGCAGAGCAAGGTCATCCTCGGGCAGCCCGAGGCGGCTGTTCCTGTGACAGTACCGGCGACCGCGAAACCGGGCTGGCTCTCGTGGCTGCGACCCGCTCTCGCTGTGCCGGTGCTGGCTTTGCTGCTGGCAGTAATTGGTTACCAGAACTTCGTGCAGGTGCCACACTTGGAATCGGCGGCCAATCAGCCGCAGGCTTTGCCTTATGCTTCAGTCAATATCAGCACGCGGGGTGTGGTGAAAACGGAAGTAACCACGGCCCGTGGACAGGACTTCAACTTGTTCGTCAGCATTCCACCGGATACGGCCTATGCCGCCTACACTTTGGAGTTGCATAACCCGGCGGGACCGCTAAAATGGTCGCTCAGGATACCGGCCTCCTCGCCGGACGATACGCGGTCGATCCACGTTCCCGGAGCCGGCCTTGAGCAGGGGACCTACCAACTGGTAGTCAAGGGCATCACGGCTAGCGGCCAGAGTTTGGATCTCGGGAATTATCCAGTTGAAGTGCAACTCCAGAAATAAGCGCGACCAAAATCAAGCTCAACCAGCGGAGCAAACAAAATGGCGACAGCACCGAAAGGGCGGGTGGCTTCTGATCCCGTGCATTTTTACCATGCCGACGCTTATGTACTGAAAGCGGACCTGAAACAACCCGTCTCCAGCGACATCCAGCCGCAGGCTCTTGTTGAGTTGCCAGAAAATGGCACTTACACCTTCCAACGTGCAGAACCCTTCAAACTTTTCGGCGTGCTCTCCTACCGGTCTGGCTACACCCAGGTCGCGGGTCACCCGAGTACCAAGGGTCACGGGTTCACGACTCTGGCGACGTCGGTGGTCGAGGATCTGAATGTTCTCGATGTGGTCACGGCCGATCGCGTGGTCGGGCAGATTTCGACCGAACATCCCGTCGACGGCGAGGTGCCATCGGTTACGTTTCTGGGAACGCGCTTCGTCAACTTGCGCATCGGCGGACACAAGGTGGAACTCGATCAGGATGTTCATATCCTCGGTCCGAAGCCGGCGAAGGACAAATCGTATTTAGACGAACCCGAAGTGCTGGCGCGCATGTCGCGGCAGTATACGAACATTCGGAAGTCTAAGGGGTTGCCGGATTGGGCTGCCGAGCAGTTTCGTTGGGATAAGGGCGCAGCAAAGAATGGCACGGCGTCGTGCTCGCTCGTGAACAAAGTTAGCGGAGCGCCGGGAACTTCGTTTGGACATGTGATCGATCTGCCGCACTTTGGCAAGATTTTTCTCGGCGAGCTGACCGTGAATCGCCAGCCACCCAAGACGCGCGACGAGAACGACACCTACCACTTCCAACTGAAGATGATTCGCTTGGAGATGGGATGCATCGGGACGGGGAGCACGACCGTGGTCGCGCTGGACACCAATGGGAGCGGAAGTAAGGGTAAGACCGGGCCATAGTCGATGGTGCCCGCTGTCATTCCTGACGGGGACGCAACACTGCCCGATATTCAGTGTGCAAAATCTTCTGCGACCCTCCTCGTGCCTACCTCGACTGAGGACACCGGTTCCTCTGCGCGCAGCGCGGCAATTTCCTGTCGTCTCTTTCAGGCTAAACTCTAGCCGAAGAGATTTGGGCTACGTTCAGCCATGATAGCCAAGTCCCGAGACCGGTCAAAGAGAGTGCTAACGGTTGCTACGCTGGCACTGACTTTGGCGTACATCTTTGCATGCACCAGGCCCAGGGACCCTCAAGTCAGCTTCGACCGAGCAGAGCGAGCCCTGCAGTGTGGCGATATCGATGTTGCGGCAAGGGATGGCGAGAAGGGTTATAAAGATTTCCATACTCTTAATGCCGAATGGCTATGGAAATTTACAATCCTCAAAGCGAGAGTGCTGCGCTGGCGGGGCTTGAATGACGAAGTGCTTGCGCTGCTCGCTTCTGAGTCAACGCCGATTCCGTCCGATGAATTGGCTATACGAAAACTGAGGCTGGAAAGCGTAGCGTATGCTTCCATGCACAAGTTTTCCGAATCTGAGCAGAAATTGGCAGATGCGGAACGGCTCTGCGCAGCTTCGTACCACCCCGCTTGCGCGGAAGTAGTCAGCACCCGTGGAAAATTGCAAATGGAGCGCGGCCAGTATGCTCAGGGTCAGAGTTTGTTTGAACAGGTGCTTTCATCTGCCCGAATGCAAGGCGATCATTTCATGGAAGCAAACGCGCTTCTGGACCTGACGTGGGCGGCCAACGAACAGACCCATTTTGATGAGGCGCTCTATTGGGCCAATTCCGCTCGAGAGATTTCCGCCACCAAGGGTTTCGCCGATATTGCGCAGACGGCTCTCGGCAACATGGGCTGGGCCTACTACAAGTTAGGGGATACCGAAAAAGCGGAGGGTATGTTCGTCGAGGCTACGGGACAGGCTGAGAGATTAGGAGATATAGTCGATCAATTGCGATGGCTCTCCGCAAAGGGATACCTCGATCTCGACACTGACAGAATTTCAGCGGCCGAGCAGTCCTTCCGACAATCGCTTGACCTTGCGCGAAAGATCAAGAGCCGTGAAGACGTCCTCAACGGGGTGATAGCGCTCGCGTTTCTGTCGGAACAAACGAACAAACTCGAAGACGCCAAGCGCTATGCGGACGAGGCGCTCTCCATGGCTCGGGCTGATGGGAACAAGCGCGACGAGACGTATCCGCGGCTGGTGCAGGGACGAGTGGCGGCGCAGCAGAATGATCCGACAGCCGCTGAGGCGGCTTACCGCGAGGTTGAAACTTCTCCGGATGCGCCGGTGTTTTTGAAGTGGGAGGCGGAACGCTCGCTCGCCCAGCTCTACGAAAGCGAGAATCAGATGGATGCCGCCGGGCGCGAATATCGAACGGCGTTAAGTACGTTCGAGGCGGCGCGCTCCGAACTCCAACACGAGAACTCCCGCCTGCCGTTTCTTACGAACGCATCGCACATTTACGACGACTATATTCACCTGCTCGTATCGCAAGGAAAAACGGACGAGGCTCTGCAGGTCGCCGAATACAGCCGCGCGCGAACTCTCAGTGAAGGGCTCGGATTTCTCAAGGCAACGACGTCGTTCCAGCCCGATCCGCTGGACGCGCCCCAGATTGCACGCAAGGTTGGCGGCAGCATTCTCTTCTACTGGCTGGGAGAGAAGCGATCGTATCTCTGGTTGGTGACTTCCCAAAAAACGAGTCTGTTTTCTCTGCCGCCAGGGAATGAAATCGACGCCATGGTGCAGCGCTACCGCAAGGCGCTAGTTGGGCCGCTGGATCCTTTGGCGACTTCCAACGACGATGGCTTAGCACTCTACCGCACGCTGGTGGCGCCGGCAGAGGCGCTGCTTCCGAAGGACGCGAAGATATTTATCATCCCCGACGGAGGCTTGAACACTCTCAACTTTGAGACTCTGCTGGTGCCGGATCCTGCGCCCCACTATTGGATTGAAGACGCCACGATCGCCGACGCCAGTTCCCTTCGCTTGCTGGCTGCGTCGCGTGCGGCGAGCAAGCATCCAAGCGGCCTGCTGCTAATGGGGAATGCGGTCGCACCGAACGCGGACTATCCAGAACTGCGCAAGGCGGCCAGCGAGATGGACAGCATCGAAAAGCACTTCCCTGCCGCGCAACGACATGCATTCGATGGCGCACACGCGACGCCAACCGCTTACCTGGCGAGCAAACCTGAACAGTTTTCTTATATCCACTTCGTCGCGCACGGCACAGCCAGCCGCATGAGCCCGCTGGACTCCGCGATCGTCCTGTCCAGGTCCAATGCGCAGGACGATTCCTTCAAGCTCTATGCACGCGACATTATTCACCAGCCGCTGCGGGCGGAGCTGGTCACGATATCCACCTGCTATGGAGCTGGGTCGCGCGCTTATTCCGGTGAAGGCCTGGTCGGACTTTCATGGGCATTTCTTCGCGCGGGCGCGCACAACGTAATCGGCGCCCTGTGGGAGGTTAGTGATGTCTCCACGCCGCAGCTTATGGATGACGTTTATAGCGGCTTGAACAAAGGAGAGAGCCCGGAAGTTGCGCTGCGCAGCGCGAAACTTTCGCTCTTGCACTCCGGCGGAGCCTTTCGTAAGCCGTTTTATTGGGCGCCATTCCAGATCTATACGGGATCGTAGATGCCCTCCTGTCGTGGAGATATGTCCGGGTTCTGTAGTCTTGCCTCTTCGCTCCATCTTCGCCGTTTCTGATAACAGGTAATACGACTCGCGCGGTCCACATGCCAGAAGAATGTGGCGGGATCGAGCAACGAATGCTGGCCACTCGGGCTTGTACCTGTGACACCTGTCAGACCCGCGCCGTTCGGAGCTAGGATCGCGGGATGCGTCAGACGGTAGAAGCCCCTCCCCCCTATCAAATCGCACGAAAATACAAGCGATTCGATCTCCAATTTCCGGTGTGCTGTGAGGTTTCCATCGGGAAAGTCGGTCCGCGAGATCGAAGCGGTCAGCAAGAATGTCAGCATCGGAGGACTTCTCCTAAGAGCGAACAATCGGATCGCGCCGCGAACTCCGGTGACCCTGACTATGGACGTGCACGGCCCGTGGTTTCGGCGGCCGGTCCGTTTGCAGGGCGAGGGGAAAGTAGTTCGCGTGGAAGAACTCGGACCTGGCGCCGGATTTGCAATCGCAGTCGAGTGCACGCACTCCATCACCGAGATGGAAGACCATCTTTCGGCCGCGAGTTAGCTACGCTACTGGATCGGGCTGGCCAACCACGGGCATCGAAACTTCGGAACCCGGAAAGACGGCACCGTGGCATTTCTCCTATTTTCGGGCGGCGGGAGTCGCGCCGTACAGCCGAGTAGCGGTGATGCCTTTTGCTTCTTGCACTGTGATCGTCTGCCCGGCGTTCACATTCGATAGCTTGTCCACTTGCCCGCTAGGCCACTGTATTTCTACGCTGTCGGCCTTGGTTTGCGTGCCTAGACCGAAGGTTAGTACCAGTTCGCTCTGGGAGAGATAACTCGATCCGGAGCGCAGCATCTTCCATTGTTTGTCAGGGCCAGACGTTACGTGGACAACCGTGCCGATGCCGTCGCGGTTCGATTTCGTGCCTAATAGTTTGATCCGCAGGCTGTGATTCTCTCCGCCCTCATTGCGGAACAAGTAGGCTGGACCTGCATTCGTTGTGAGCAAAATGTCCAGGAAGCCATCGTTGTCGATGTCGCCATAAGCGGCGGACCGCGCCACTTTGGGCCTGTCGAACGCGGCACCCATCTGAGCAGTCACCTCGGTGAACTTGCCTCCACCCAGATTGCGGAACAGATGCGGCGGCTCAGCATAGGTCACGCGTTTCTGCACCTTCTCGATCTGATCCTCAATATGGCCGTCGGCGACGAAGATGTCCGGCCAACCGTCGTTGTCGTAATCGAAGAAGAAGCAGCCGAACCCGAGTGTTATCAAAGTTGCCCGGCCAACTTCCGATTCCGGAGCTTCGTCAACAAACAGGCCGTTGCCCTCGTTGTGATAGAGCGAGACCATCTGATTGGCGAAATTGCTGATTAGAACGCTGGGGTGCCCACTGCGATCATAGTCGGCGGCGTCGACCCCCATGCCGGCGCGGGCCACACCGTCTTCACTGAATCCGATGCCGGCCGCGACACCGCGCTCTTCGAACGTTCCGTTCTTCTTGTTCAGGTAGAGTTTGTTCGGCTGGGTATCGTTGGCGATCAGAATGTCGGGCCAGCCATCGCCGTTGTAATCGAGGATCGCGATGCCCAAGCTTTTCGACGTGGGATCGCCTAGCCCCGCCTTCTGCGTAGCGTCCTCGAACCTGCCGCCACCCATGTTGTGCCATAGCCGCACCGACGTGCCTTTATACGATTCTGGCGTGCAGTAGGATTTGTGGGCGCCATCGATCGTGCAGTAAAGGTCTGTCTGCTCAGTCCACTGCACATAATTGGCGACGACGAGATCGAGTTTGCCGTCGCGATCATAGTCCAGCCAGGCCGCACCGGTGGAAAACTCGCTAGGTCCCAGTAAACCGGCGGATTTCGTGACGTCAGTGAACGTGCCGTTGCCGTTATTGTGATAGAGACGGTTCTGACCCAATGCCGTAATGAAGAGATCGTCAAACCCGTCGTTGTCGTAGTCCCCAATAGCAACGCCAAGCCCATACATGGGCACCGCAAGACCAGCCTTGCTGGTCACGTCCGTGAACGTACCGTTGCCGTTGTTGTGGTAGAGCTTCAGTGTGGTCGCGCCGGCGTGCGGATGTCCGGGGAAGTCATCTCCGTTGATCAGGATAATGTCGGGGTATCCGTCGTTGTCATAGTCGATGAACGCACAACCGGGCCCCATCGTTTCGGGTAACCACTTCTTTCCAAAGGCGCCATTATTGTGATTGAAGTGAATGCCAGCCTGAGCGGTGATGTCACGGAAGTGGGCGGTCTGGGCGTGACTGGGCGAGATCATCAACCACAGAGACACGGAGACCCAGAGGACACCAAGAAAGGAAACGCTATGGCTTTGCGCGTCCGTGGCGAATTGCCTCGGGAGATTGTGTATCATCTCGAGGCCCCGGCGGATGCGACAGTCGAACTTTCGCGATGATCGCGATGATGATAAGCGAGCTTTGATTTTGGCAGGTTTCCCAGGGCTGCCAGCGGCACCGAGACATGCTCATGCACGGCTTGACGCTCGTTGTTGTCTTCGGGATGAAGCCGGCGGTAGGGACCCGTGATGGCTTGCGATGATTCGTCGGCCTTGAATCGCAGATAGCGCGCCTCGTGCTCCTTAGCCAGCTTCTCGTCGCCAAGGCCGTTGTAGCAGAGCATCAGGTTGTAGTGAGCCTGCAGGTCTTCGGGATCGACAGTCAACACCGACTGCAGGATTTTCACAGCATCGTCGTACTTGCGTTGGAGAAATAGAATGCGACCCAGATCGTTCAAGGCAACGCGGTCGCGCGGATACTCCGCCAGCACAATTCGCAGGTGAGCAGCGGCACCGTCGTAATTACCGTCGGAACGCAGAACCTTGGCGTAGAAGAAATTAGCACGGGCAAGCTTCGGAGCCAGCGCGAGAGCCTTTTCGAGCACGGAGCGGGCGCGCGCCATGTCACCCTCCTGCACCGCGCAGCGTCCAATGTTCACCCACCCGTCTGGATTGTTGGGATCTGCCTCGGTCACTTTCTGAAAGGCTGCCGCAGCGCCCTTCAAGTCTCCCTGGAGAAACAGACCGATGCCATAGTCATTCCAGCGCTGCCATTCGTCTTTGCGGGCAATCGTCTTTGGTTCGGGAATAGACGCGTTGTGGGCAACCACCGGCAAGGTAACTTCATCTTCGGCGAGGGCCACGATCGGCAGGTCAGGAATCTTCTGTTCTTTCGCCGAAACGCCACTCACGGGCGTAGTAAACACGAATGAGCGGTCATCGTAGTCGGAGGTCACGGCACCGGGCTTCGTCGGATCGGGCACACCTGCAAAGGCAAACTGGGTGTTCCACCAGGCAAACTTTCTATAGCACAGCCGCGCATGCAGGGTGATCTTGTTTCCTGCATTTTCAGGAATGAACATGCGGTAGTGCACGGTGTCGGCAGCGCCCGGAGGAATCAACCGCACATACACGACCGCGCGCGTGGCCCAGGCATTCCGCTTATTGACGGGATTGCCGTGCTCGTCGATCTGCAGTGAACGGTAGAAGTGCGCGCCCTTTTCCACGGGCCCGTGGCCGTTATCCTCGACCATGCCGCTCCAAAAGATGGTTTGGCCCTTATCGTCGGTGCCCTTGAGTTCTAGCCACGTGTCGTAGGCGTCGACAGTGCCGCCGGGGAAAAAGTGTCCAACCTTCTTGGTACGCACAACCACGTCCACGCGCACGGTGTCGCCGCGACGCAAGGGTGGTTGCATGCGGTTCAACGGAGCCGTCACAGGAGCGACCACTCCACCGGTTTCAGCGGCGACCTTGCTCTCAGATTCCTCTCCTACGGCGAATGTCGTGGACAGCTCCGACTGAGTGGCATCGTTCGCCTTCAACGGCGCCTGCGCTCGAGACAGCGCAAAGATATCGACCGAGATAATGCCATTCTTCAAGAAGTTTTCGGTCAGCTTGAGCTGCTTCGCGTCATCGTTCGCGGTGGGCACCGCAGTATTGGCTGCAGGAAAGCGGTGTGAGTGCACGAAGCCGTTGATATTGCCCGCATCTTGTGATGCTTCCGCCGGCATGTGGCAATCGGCGCACTGCGCCGGTTTGGGGGGATAGTAAAAGGAGCGCGCTCCCTGTCCGGAAACGCCGCTGGCCTGCCAGTTGTCGTATTCGTTGAAGCCACGAATCCAACGGTAACTGTTCACGGGAACGTCCAGATGCACCTTGTGGCAAGTGGAGCAGAACTCCGCCGTCTGCGTGCGCATGAATGGCTTCAGAAAAACGCGCCTGTGCGGCTCGGGGTTCAACCGAATCACGAAATCATGCAACGCGCGCATCACCGGATTTTGCGTCGCTGCCAGCTCATGCAGCTTGGGATACTCCAGGTAGAAATCGGCCTGACCCATCGTGCTCTTCACCCGGGCGATGGAGTGGCACATCATGCAGCCCAGCCCGGCTTGCGACTCAGGGCGATGCACGATCTGCTTGATTGGCGTGTCCATTAGCCCACTGTAAAGTACCGCAGGATCATGGCAGCCTCCGCACCACTTGGAAGGTTTGGTGCCAATTGTGTCCTGCATGTACTCGATCGACTTGCGGTACCACTGGTTGTTGAACGATGAAAAATGGTGGGCCGAACTGAACCACTCGTTGTAGATATCCTCGTGGCAGCGCTTGCAGGAGTCCGATTCCATAAAAAACTTGCTGGGAATTTTCTGGTTTCCGTACACCTGCGCCGAACTCGGAAAGAACGAACCATCGGGACCGTCGCCCTCACCGTTCATCGTCTCTGGGGGCATTCCCGGGTTTTGGATTCGATTACGCATCTGCCAGCCGTCGCGAACATAGCGCGCACCGTATCCAACTCCGGCGAGCGCTGCCAGACAGATCACTGCGCGGGCGATGGGCGCTGCTGCGCTTTGCCCTTGCGACCTGCGGCGGCCGAGCCAGTCGGCGATCAATAGTCCGACGCCGGCCAGCGAGATCAGGATATGGAAGTAGAGCTTGTTCCACTCGGTGCGTGGCGTGCCGGTCTTGATGAGGATCAATCCCAAGACCGCTCCTGTCGCGATCAGAACCCAGCCCGCGCGCGAGGTGAAACTACCGTTGCGAAGCAAACGGATGAAGGCTGGAACCAGAAGGATCGCGGTGAGCACTCCCGCGAACGCGTGCAGCAGCACTATGCCTGCGTAGAAGACGTTGGGCTGGGGAAAGGTATAAAGATAAGCAGCCGAGATGGCCAAAAAGCACACCAGCCACACAAGTGCGCGGTGGATGAATGCACCAGGTATAGGAGTATCCCTCATGACTTAGCGACGCTCGAAAAGGGTACGAAGTGACATCCGCCCCACAGTGGCTGATGTCGTGCGCCGATAAACATACACAGTGAGGTCTGCGGGCGAAATACCCAAAAAATACTAGTGGCAAAAATCGCCGGCCCCCGACTTGACTGGGGCTGCAGATTGATGTTGAAGGGACGAGACCCCCGATCTCGTTCTTGTCCTGGATTTGGCCTGTTTCCTCGTGAAGAAAGTCGATTGAAGAGCGATGTTGCAAGCGGTTGCAACCTCTATTGCAAAAACTATCATTCTTGACAACGCCGCCATTCAGGGTCATTCTTACCTTGCGCCAAGTGCGCGAGCCCCCCTTCCCCTTTTGCTAAATATTTTTAGAGGAGAAGTGTAATGAGGAAAATCTGTAACTCGTGGCTGATTACTGGGGCTGCGCTGTTGTTTCTAGCTCCTAGTGCCCTCGCCCTACAGGGCGTCCATCCGGCCAACAAGAATAATGACACTTGCCGCTTTGACAAACGCTGCAAAGTGGCTGCAGACGAGGGCGGCAGCACTGCGATGTACTTGGTTCTAGCTGGGCTCTCGTGTGCTGGGGCTGTTTTTGTCAGTTCCCGTCGTCGCAACCCTGCCGACAAGGCAGTCTAACTCGGAATCAAACAGTCTCGCTTATTGGAAAGGCGCGCCAAGCTGGCGCGCCTTTTTGATTCATGTATTCAAGTTGCTTTTTGGCTTCTGCTTTCCCTGCCTACCCTCAATCGTTCCTCGCCGCATATGTTTCGTCGACTACCGAAGCGGATGGTTCCGACTCAGATCGCAAATCCTCGGCCAAGGGAGAAGTCTGTTTCAGCTTTGAAAGCCAGGCACTCGCTTTGTGTTTAGCCTCTTCGATCTGCTCGGGAGTCATCAACTTTGTGATCGAACCTCGGGCATCGAACGCGCGTTCGGTCGCGACGAGATACCACATGTATGCGTTGACGATATCTTCGGGATCGGCGCGTCGCGACAGGTACAGTTGCGCGAGGCCTAACTGTGCGGACGGCAAACCGGCTTCTGCCGCCTTCTTCAGTAGAACTGATTCATCGCGGCTTCCTTTCGCGGCCTTTTGAAATAGAGCTTTCCCTTCGCCGGACTGGCTCAATGTCATGAAGAGCAGTTCCACACGGCTGGAGACTCCCACCTTGTCAAAGATTCGAAAGAGATAGTTCTTGATCGTGTGTTGACTCAACTTGAGCCGCTCCGCAATTTCGCGGTTCGTCAATCCCTCGGCAATGCACCGAACCACTTGCACTTCGCGCTCGGAGAGCAACTTCATCCCATTCGCATTCACGGCGCGAACTGTCGGAGAGCTGGCCAGAGCCTCCACGGCCACACGCAGGGCCTGACTGTTTGCCCAGACCTGACCCTGGTGAACGCACTGCACGCACTTGCTCAGAAATTCGACGGGTTCGCTCTTGCTGAATACACCACGCGCACCCGCGCGAAAAGCTCTCAAGACCGCTTCATCTTTCGACGAGTCGGGCAGCAGCACGGCCCGAGTGCGGGGATACGACCGCCGCAACTCATGCAGGACTTCGAAACCGCGATTGGACTGTTCATCGAGGTTCGAACTAATCACCAGCACATCAATTTCCCTGGAGACAACTTCGGTGACGAGTGACGAAGACTCGGATTCGAAAGGGATGACTTCCAGCAGAGGATCAAGCTTCAGAGCATCCGCAAGCAGGCCAGTGTGGATCCGTGAACTGTCCGCGACCAGCACTCGGATTGTGCTTCCCCCCGGGGATCGATGGACGCCCTTCATGCGCACCCTCATTCCTCGACAGTGCAACGATTTCCGGTCAGCGGTCACTATTCCGGGGGAAGAACAAAAACGCAGGCCGTCGACCAAATGATATCCATGCCGCAGGCATCTGTGCAAGCGGCTGCGACTTGCGGAGTCGTCAGAGCGTGGCAGGTTGCAAGATCATGCACAGCGCTTCGTCCCCTGGGTGGATTTACAGCGATGCCATTCGGCAGGCAGTTCTTGTGAAGAGAGCGGCCTTCTCATAAAGCTTTCTAGATGAATCCGTTACGACAGGTTCGATCGATTTATCGGATGGCTTCCGCTGCGAAAGGACTGCCCTCGATAGAGAATATCGTCTCTAAGTTACTGTTCTCATCGAGAGAGTATGTCAGGCCTATTTGCGTGGAGAAATACGGGGCTAAGAGCGTGTACCACTTGCAGCAACCTGCAATCACGGCTAGAGTTGGGCTGCAATTTGGTAGAGAAGACCATTCTGGAATTCCCGCCTACACTCTCCTCCCCCGTGGGCCAATGGGTTCCGAAGTTGGCGACGAAGTCAGGATCGCGAGGAAGCGTGATCCCCGCTCGAAGGTGCTATAGACAAGCATTTGGCACATGGTAGTATGTCGATGAGTTTACTTGTAAATAACTTCCCAACGTTTGCTGCCGGATCCCGCGAGAGTCGGTCGTGCTGCAGACTTTCATCATTGCAAGTTTTCCGCACGGAAATGCGGGAAGTTGCAATCACAAGAACCTAGAACCACGAAGAGATGCAATAAGCGTAGCCTGCGGTAGGTATCTCGTTCTCCCCCCGAAGTAACTCCAATTGTTCTCCCCCGGGCGATCTCATTGTAGAGATCGAGCAATCCTTAGTCTGTGGTTTCTTGGGGTCACCCTAAGGGATGTGACCCAGAGGGCGAAGCTATGTCCATGAACAGCTTACTTTGGCAGCCACCGATTCCGAGTGCAGTACTGGAAACGGAGACGGAGAACTGGTACGCGCTTCACACTCGTCCGCGACATGAGAAGTTAGTAGCGCAGCGGTTGACGGAGCGCGGCGTTGAGACGTTCATGCCGATCGTCACCGAAGTGCATCGGTGGACCGATCGTAAGAAGTCGGTGCAGTTGCCGCTGTTCAGCTGCTATGTGTTCGCCAGGTTCATACCGAATCGCTCGGACCGTTTGCAGGTACTTCGCGTTGGCGGAGTTCTTGGCCTGGTGGGGAGTCAAGGCGAAGGCACACCGATTCCGGATTCTCAGATCGACGCAGTAAAGACTCTCGTCGGCGGCGCAGTGCCGTGGTCTCCGTATCCCTTCCTTAAGATTGGCCAGCGCGTGCGTATTCGCGGCGGCGCACTGGAAGGCATGGAAGGAATTCTTGTCTCCCGCAACGGAAACGAGACGCTTGTAATTTCGGTAGATGCGCTCCAAAGATCGCTCGCAGTCCGCGTAGAAGGCTACCAAGTCGAGGCCATCTAAGCCTCCCCACACGAAATTTTCCCTCGTTTGAGAAAGACTCTCACATTGCCCGAAAACATGACTGAAACCGCACGCTTGCTCGTCGTGAGCCGGGAGTCGGCCGTTCTGCGTCCGCTGTGGTCCATTGCGGATTCGAACTCGTGGCATGTGGAAAGTGCGGTAAGCGCATGGGAGGCAATGGAGCGCGTACAGTCCGGGCTAGCGCCGCATCTGCTTCTGCTGGACTTGCCGCGCGGCGACGGCGATACCCTCCACATTCTGCGCTGGCTGCGCAGACTTCGGCCAGATCTTCCGGTCATTGTGATCTGCTTTCCCGAAGATGCGGATCGAAGGCGAGAGGCGACTCGTCTTGGTGCGCAGGAAGTCTTGATCCGCCCGTTTGATGAAACGAAGCTGGAGACCGCAATCGCACGCTATCTGCTCCCCGAAGAGCCTGAGCACGCGGACTTGGACAGCCAGGATATCGAGCAATTGGGTCCCGACGCATTTTTCGTGAGCGCCGGACCCGCTACCCAAAAGTTGCGTGCACAAGCCGAGCTGTTAGGCGAAGCTGACGTGCCGGTTCTGATTCTTGGCGAGACGGGCAGCGGAAAAGATACCGTCGCGAGACTGATTCATAAGTTCTCTGTGCGTTCCGGCTTCAAGTTCCTCAAAGTGAACTGTGCGGACATGCCGGCTGACTTGCTCGAGGCTGAGTTGTTCGGAAACGATGGGTCCTCGTCCTCCGGCAATGGACGCCCGACTCCGGGAAAATTTGAGCGAGCCGAAAAAGGAACGATCTTCCTTGACGAAATCACGGAAATGCCGTTTGCCCTTCAGACCAAGCTGATGCAGGTTCTACAGGACAAACTGCTGGTTCGGGCCGGCGGCGACGAGACCATCGCATCGGACGTCCGGATCCTCGCGGCAACCAGCGCCAACGTTGAGCGTGCAATTGCCGAAAAGAAGTTGCGAGAAGATTTGTACTACCGTCTGAGCGCCTTCACCGTGCAGGTGCCCTCGCTGCGCCAGCGTAAGGGCGAAATCGCGGTCCTCTTACGGCACTTGACGCACAAACTGGCGAGGCATTACGCCCTTCCTCCCCGCGACTTCTCATTCTCAGTGCTCGACGCCTGCCAGCGCTACTCCTGGCCCGGAAATCTGAAAGAGCTTGAGGCCTTTGCCAAGCGCTACCTTGTGGCCGGCGACGCAGAGTTGGCCTTCAGCGAACTGGACGCAAACCTGACAGACAGGTTCGGCCGAACTGGTGTTTCCGATGGGGAAGAATCGATGACGCCGCGCCTGCGCGTCAAAGATTCTCAGACCGGCACATCTGGTCCGAAGTCGCTGAAGTCGTTGATCCAGGGCATCAAGTGGGAAGCTGAGAAGAATGCAATCGGGACGGCCTTGCAGAAAACGGGATGGAATCGGAAGGCTGCCGCCCGGCTTCTGCAGGTCAGCTATCGCACTCTGCTTTACAAGATCGATCAGTACCACATGAGTGCGTCAGAAGCCGATCTTCCGCCGTTCTCGGGGGACAAACTTTCTCTCGAGGGCAGCACCGCCAAAGGCAATGGAAAGGCGAGTTGAAATGAACGCCATGAGGACTATGCTTAAAAGCGATCAAGGAGTCGTTATGAGCATGAATAACCATGGCTCGTGGGCGAAACGATTGGCAACATGCTGCCTATGCATCCTTCTTTCAAGTCCACTGTGGGGCCAGACGGCCGCGGCGAACGACAAGCAATCGAGCACGCCGCAATCGGCTGCGACCGCAGACTCTTCCTCAGCGAAGGCGCATGACGACAGCTTCATCATCGGCAACGACGACGTGTTGGCCATCAATGTTTGGAAGGAACCAGATATCTCCCGCTCCATTCCGGTGCGGTCCGATGGAAAGATCTCGTTGCCGCTGGTCGGGGAAGTGCAGGCGGCCGGCCGGACTCCGCTAAAGCTGGAACAGGAAATCACGAGCAAGCTGCAGAGCTTTATTTCACAGCCGGAAGTCACGGTGATCGTGCAGCAGATCAACAGCCAGAAATTCAACGTTCTGGGCATGGTTGCGCATCCGGGCACGTTCCTGATTACCAATTCCCCGACCGTGCTTGATGCGATTGCCTTGGCGGGCGGCTTTCGGGATTTCGCGAAACAGAAATCGATTTACATTTTGCGGCAGAACACGGACGGAACTGAAACCCGGATTCCCTTCAATTACAAGGACGTGGTGAAGGGCAAGAATCCGGAACAGAACGTGAAGATTCAGCCGCGAGACACGATCGTCGTCCCGTAAAGAAATCTCATAGATGAACCGCTTCGAACTCACTTGCGTTCTCGTTGTCGCGCTAGCCACGGGCCACGCATGGGCCCAGGAGGATACCACTCCTCCTCCGAGGCAACCTGCGCCTGCGTTATCGGGCGTCGATAACAGCGTGGAGATCACTGACGACCGGATGACGACCCCGCCGGCGGTCAGCGGCCAGGCATATCCGATCGCGCTTAGCACGCAAGAACGCTCGAACTACTTAAGCGGCGGACTATCATTCACAAGCGCCTACAGCGATAACGTACTGGGAGCGGTGAACGGCACACCGGTCAGCGATGTGAGCTATTCGATCGCGCCCACGATTGCTCTCGACGAAACCACTTCGCGGATGCACACCGTTCTGTCCTACGCCCCTGGGTTCACCTTCTACCAGCGCACCAGTGGGCGGAACGAAGCCGATCACAATGCGTCGATCCAATTTGCTTACCGATTGAGCCCGCACGTGACCTTCAGTGCGAACGACAGCCTTCGGAAGAGTTCCAGTGTATTTAACCAGCCGAACTTCGGATCAAATGGACCTGTCTCCGGCGGAGCAGAAGGTCCCAATTTTTCAGTGATTGCGCCCATCGCCAGCCAGTTGAGCAACTCGGGGAACATCGGCATCACCTATCAATATGCTTTGAACCAGATGGTAGGGGCGGGCGGTACGTTCTCGAATCTGCACTATACCGATCCTTCGCAGGTTCCTGGGTTATCGGACTCGGCGTCGCAAGGTGGGATGGCATTTTACGCGCTTCGCGTCTCGAAGGTGAACTACCTGGGAATGACTTACGAGTATCAGAGACTATTGGCGTATCCGGCGGCAGGGACGAACGAAACTCAGACGCACGCGTTTCTTTTCTTCTACACGCTGTACCCGACGTCGAGATTCTCGATTACATTCTTCGGCGGCCCGCAATACTCAGACACGGTGCAGGCACTGCCGGCATTGTCACTTCAAGAGTGGACGCCGGCGGCAGGCGCAAGCATGAACTGGCAGGGCCGCTGGAACAGTTTCGCTTTGAGTTACTCGCATAGTATTGCAAGCGGCGGGGGATTGCTCGGGGCGGTGCAGATGGATAGTGCGAGCGCGTCCATGCAGCAGCGGATCACGAAAACCCTCAGCGGTTCGGTCGCAGGAGGGTACGCCCAGAATGATGTGTTGGGGAGTTCATCCTTACAGCAGACAAACAATGGGCACTCGCTTTCAGCAACCGCATCCGTGCAGCAACGGTTCGGCCAGCATATGAATGTGCAACTTGGTTACACGCGCCTCCACCAGAGCTACAGCACGGTTGCAGTGCTGGCGGGGACACCTGACACGAACCGGGAATTTGTTTCAGTTTCCTATCAATTTTCAAGACCGCTGGGAAGATAATTCATGGTTGACGATCTCGAAGAGCAAAGTTCGGAAGGCCTGGACCTTCAACATTATCTGGGAGTGGTGCGGCGTCGACACCTGCAGTTCCTAATCCCGCTGTTCCTTGGTTGGGCTCTGGTGTGGGGCGCGAGCTGGGTATTACCGCCGCGGTACCAGTCGAGCACTCTGATCCTGGTGGAACAGCCCACCATGCCTAAAGACTATGTCACACCGAACGTCAACGATGACCTGCAAGAGCGGATGCAGAGCATCACGCAACAGATTCTTAGCCGGACGCGGCTGCTCCACATCATTGATCAATACAACCTTTATGCCAGCGAACACGCGCAGCGGTCGCCTGACCAGAAGGTTGATCGGATGCGCAAGGACATTGACATCGTACTGGTGCGCGACGAACGCAACCAGATCACCGCATTTAATGTTTCTTACCTGTCGCGGAATCCGGAGATGGCACAAACCGTTACCGGAGAACTGACGAACCTCTTCATCAATGAAAACCTTGAAGTCCGCCAACAGCAGTCGGAGGACACGACGCAGTTCCTTGAGACCCAATTGGAAGCCGCCCGAAAAACTCTTTCGGACCAGGAAGACAAGGTGCGCCAGTTCAAAGCGCAGCACGTCGGTGAGATGCCAGGACAGCTGGCGAGCAACCTCCAAATTCTTCAGGGCTTGCAATCGCAACTTCAGAACGAGGAAGACGCCCTCAACGCCGCCCGCCAGCAGCACGTTTATCTACAGACGCTGGCCGACCAGTACCGAACGATGCAGGTATCGACAAAGGGTTCCGATGGCATCACTGGCGGGTTGCCGGCACTCGATCAGGAACTGTCGAGGCTTAAGACGCAACTGGCAGATCTGACGTCGCGGGGTTATACGGATCGGCATCCCGACGTCCGCAAGGTACGAGACCAGATCGCCAGTACCGAAAAAATGCGGGACCAACTCATGGCAAGCCTGAAGACGAAGGGGCCAGATGCTGGACCCGGAACCGACGGGGCCGAGTCCAATCAGGGCCTGGATGCGGCCCAGGCGTCCATGCTGGCGCCGATACAAAGCCAGTTGCGATCGAATCAGCTGGAAATCAGCAACCGCGAACACTCCATCGCAGCCCTAAAGACAAAGGTCGACGATTACCAGGCCCGGTTGAACCAGGAACCCATTCGCGAACAGCAGTTGGCCGATCTCACTCGTGGCTATGATCAGTCGAAGGCCAACTACGACGATCTGCTGAAAAAGAAGAATGAATCGAAGATGGCCACCAGCATGGAATTGCTGCAACAAGGCGAACGGTTCCGCGTGGTGGATCCGCCAAGTTTTCCGCAGAAACCGGAGTTCCCGAATCGCCTCAAGTTTTGCGGCATGGGGCTTGGCTTTGGGCTGGCCTTGGGCGTAGTCATCGCGGGAACATTCGAGTTTATGGATGGCCGGCTTCACAATGCGAAGGAAATCCGAAAGTTGTTGCCGGCAGAGGTCATCGGAGAAATTCCGGCAATTGTGAACGCGTCCGATGCACGAAGGGCACAGCGGAAAATCTGGCTCGGGTGGGCAACCGCGGCCCTTGTCTTTGCTACCATATTGGTAGGTTCGGCGTTTAGTTACCTGCGCGGCTAGTTTCGTCCCATGTATAAACGCTTCTACAACCTGCAGCGAAACCCATTCGAGATCACTCCGGATCCATCCTTCTTGTTTGCCACGAAGAGGCACAATGAGGCGCTCGCGGCCCTCTACTATGGCGTAAAGCGGCGCAAGGGTTTCGTGGTGATGACGGGCGAGGTTGGCACGGGCAAAACTCTCCTGGTGCGCTGCTTACTTCAGGTGCTGAACCGCGCGAATGTCGCGTACGCCTATGTCTTCAACCCGCGCTTAAGTCCGATGGAGTTCCTGCAGTACATCGCCGGAGATTTCCGGATTCCGACCGCGGGCAAGTCCAAGAGCGACCTGCTCCTCGATCTGAGCAGTTTCGTGATTGCGCGTCATCAGAAGAATCTCACGACGGTGCTGGTGGTCGACGAAGCGCATCATCTTTCGGCCGACGTGCTGGAGGAAGTGCGACTCCTGACCAACCTGGAGACTCCTCAGGAAAAGCTGCTGCAGATTCTGCTCGTCGGACAACAGGAATTGGATGAGAAACTTGATTCCGTCGACCTGCGGCAACTCAAACAGAGAATCGCTCTGCGGTCGCATCTGGGAGCGCTGACTCTGGAAGAAACGTGTGGCTACGTTTATTGCAGGCTACAACTCGCAGGATGCGCAAATCCTGGTGAACTGTTTCCGATGGAAACCGTCGTGGAACTGCACCAGCAATCGCGAGGGTTCCCTCGGTTGCTGAATACTCTTTGCGAGAACGCACTGATTCAGGGGTACGCCAAGCAATCCCTGAGCATTCCTCCAGAGATCATCGAGGAGATTGCCGCCGACTTCCGGCTCAACGTGCAGACTCCCTCGCCCTCTGCGCCGGCGAGCCAAGGCGAGCGCTCGGGAGAGATCGAGCGAGCAGCAAGGACTCTTTTAGACCTGTATTCGTACTTGCGAAATGCGCAGGACGGCACAGCAGATTTGAGGATGGAAGTGGGCGCGGGAGCGCGTAAAAATGAGCCGTATATTTGACGCATTGCAGAGGTCGGGGACCGAGGAGTCTGGAATCGAATATCCAGACATGGTGTCAGTGGCGACGGAAGTTTTCGAAGCGCCGCGACGCCAGAAGCCCCAGGACCAGGCAATCGCGGAGAAGGCTCCGGCCCTCCAGCCATTGATGCAGGTTCCGCCGATCCAGTCCGCGATAGCGGAGATCATCGCCGAACCGAAAGCAGATGCAGCGCTTGAGTTCCCGTCCATGGAAGTATCTGTCACCCCAGACAGCCGCCTCGTGTACTTCATGGAGCCCGACAGTCTGGCGGCGGAGAAATTCCGGTTCCTTGGGGTTCGCCTGCGCCAGCTTCAGCAAAACAGGACTCTGAAGAAGGTACTCATCACGAGCACGATTCCTGAAGAAGGAAAAAGTCTGGTTTCTGCCAACCTGGCAGGCGTCCTTGCTCAGAGGAAACAGAAGGTACTGTTGATCGAAGGTGACCTGCGCCGTCCGACACTGTCACAGCAGTTTGGTCTTGGAAGACTCGCCGGTCTCGCGGAGTGGCTGCAGAGCGGTCAGCAGACAGCCTCGAACATCTATCAACTAGGGGGCCCTGGATTCTGGTTGATGCCGGCTGGCGATCCTCCGGCGAATCCTCTCGAACTGATGCAGTCGGGCAGACTGTCGAAGTTGATGGCACAGCTGGCTACGATGTTCGACTGGATCATCGTGGATTCTCCACCGTTGCTACCCTTGGCCGACACGACCGTTTGGGCGCGATTGACCGATGGAACTTTGCTCGTGGCGCGCGAAGGAAGAACTGAAAAATCTTCTCTATTGAGCGGCTTGGAAATCCTGAAGAAATCTGATCTGCTGGGAGTCGTCTTGAACGGCTGCTCGAAGTCAGAGACGAACTACTATCAACGGTATGCACCGCCAGGAGCGAAGTAAAGAGCACTCCTTCGCGATAGAATGAATTTTATCCCCCCACGTTTCACAGCTTTAAAGCAAATCTAGCCAGACCGACCTCCCCCGGGCTACTCAGATCACAAACCAATTATTCGTTATTTAAGCCCTACCAGGAGAATCGCCGTGAATTCCCGATCCGAATCTGTCAAGGCAAGCAGCGGCCTGTTCGCCGCCAAGTCCCAAAACCGCGAAACATTAGGGGTAGATGCATTTCACCGGATGATCTCAATCGAGCGGCGCAGGACCGAGCGATCGCGCAAGTCTTTCCTGCTGATGTTGCTCGACGCAGCCGACCATTCGACCTCGAAAAATAATCGTCTCATCCTGGACCGAGTGCTGCGTAGCCTGTCGCAGATGCTCAGAGAGACAGATGTCACGGGCTGGTACAAGGAAGACTCGGTGGTAGGAGTGATGTTCACCGAGATCACGCTCGATGACGAAAAGTCCATTCCAGCAACGATGATGGCCCGAGTGACTCAGAATCTGAGGAATCATCTGACCCCGCAGCAATTTCACCAAATCGGAATATCGTTCCACCTTCTCCCCGAAGTTCACAGTCACGGTGTGTCCGAGCACGCCTCCATTCCGGCCATCTATCCCGGAGTTGGCGCGCCCAATGGGGCCACTGAGACATCTCTCTAGCAGATCGACCCGCGTAGCCATCCCCCCGTAGATCGTTCCGTGAAGAACTATCGTCGGAGACACCCAAGTCTTGGAACTTAAACATTCAAACTCTCACGCAATTGAGATTTCACGTCGCGCGTCCCCCTCGCGTCCCGGGAGCCAATTTTCTGTGAACGGCCCGCAGGCGGTACGGAGGTCTGAAGCAAAGTGAAGCCAACCATCCTGGTGGCAGCGACGTCTCGTTGGTTCCCCACCGCCCGCTTGGCGATGGCGCTCTCGAATGCCGGCTGCATCGTCGAGGCGGTGTGTCCGCTCGCGACATCCGCTCAGCAAGACCAGCGTCATGCGACAAATGCACACATATCGCGGCCTCGCACCGCTGATGTCGTTAGCAGATGCAATCGCAGCGACAGAGCCCGATCTCATCATCCCGGGCGACGATCTCTCCACGCGCCACCTTCACCACCTTTATCGTCGAGAGAGTGCTCGAGGACCGAAGGGAGTTCGGACATGCGCTCTCATCGAGCGTTCGTTTGGTTCACCAGATAGTTTTCCGGTCGTCTACGAGAGAGCTGCTTTCATGCGTCTCGCAGAGGAAGAGGGCATCCGAGCACCGAAGACCGGAGTCATCACAAATTTAGACGAACTCCGTCAATGGACCGTTCAGATGGGTTTTCCGGTCGTGCTCAAGGCAGACGGAACCTCAGGCGGTGACGGAGTGAAAATCGCTCAGACTCTCGAAGACGCGGAACGCGCTTTTCGCGCCCTCCAAGCTCCGCCCTTGGTGGCACGCGCTGCGAAGCGGGCCCTGGTGGATCGCGACAAGACTCTGGTCTGGCCGTCGCTGCTTCGACGCCGCTACATGGTCAGCGCGCAAACATTCGTGGTAGGGCGTGAGGCAACAAGCACGGTCGCCTGTTGGAAAGGTGCAGTAGTGGCTGGTCTGCACTTCGAAGTTATCAACAAGCGTTACTCTGCCGGGCCGGCTACTGTGATGCGTCTGATCGACAATGCCGAAATGACGACTGCGGTCGAGAAGATGGTCCGCAGGCTGAATCTGTCGGGCATCCATGGATTTGATTTCATGCTAGACGCACAGACCGGACATGCTTACCTGATCGAAATCAATCCCCGGACGACTCAGGTGGGCCACTTGAATCTCGGTCAAGGCCGAAATCTTCCAGCCGCCCTGTGTGCGGCTTTGACCGGAAGCGTGGTTCAGACGACACCGAAAGTGACTGATAAAGACACAATCGCTCTGTTCCCACAGGAGTGGATGAGGGATCCGTCGAGTCCCTTTTTGCGGTCGGCCTATCACGACGTTCCATGGGAAGAACCAGAATTGATTCGAGCCTGTGTGAGCCAGGGCCCGAAGCAACATGCTCTAAAGGCTCAGCAGAACTGGGAGCAGTCGCTGTCACCAGTTCGCGTCCCCCGTGCGTGATCGACCAGGCGAGGACTTTTCTTGATGAGTAGCGAACGAACCAACAAAAAATTCGTGATCGATGGGAAGCCATTTCTGGAGCAGATGCCCGTCCATACCCTCAGGAGCGCTCACCCACACGGGGCCGTCCGCCGAAGGCTGCGAGTGATGAAGTTCGGTGGCACGTCCGTGGGAGATGCCGCCTGCATTCGGAGGGTGGTTGATATCGTTCGCCGATCCTCGGCTGAGAGCGACATTGTGGTCGTCGTTTCGGCGATGAGTGGTGTGACTAACAAGCTGATTGACGCGGCGACCCGATCAGAGTCAGGTGATTGTCGAACGGCGTCCAAGGTACTTGAGGAAGTGCAGCAGCAGCACGAGACGGCACTCGAAACACTGATCCGTTCCGACGCGGAGCGTGAGCGTATTGGCGGCCTGATGCGGGATCTTCTTGGGCAATGCCGGAGCTGGTGCGAAAGCACGGCGGTACGAGGCCAGTTGACTCCGCAGATGCGTGATCTGATATCGAGCTTGGGGGAACGCCTCTCGGCTCCCCTGGTTGCCGCTAAGCTTGCGGAAGAGGGCGTCCCGACCGAGTCTGTCGAAGCCACCGACCTCATCGTGACAGATGGTTATTATGGGGCGGCTGATCCAAAGATGGATCAGACTCGCGAACGTTGCCAGGCACGTCTACTTCGTGTGTTGCAACTGGGCATCACCCCCGTAGTCACGGGTTTCATTGGCACAACCGAAGACGGTGTGCTCACCACTCTTGGCCGCGGCGGCTCTGACTATTCTGCGACCATCCTCGGTTCCGCTCTCACAGCCGACGAAGTCACGATCTGGACCGACGTAGACGGAATGCTGACGGCCGATCCGCACCTCGTGCCCGATGCGACGACTATTCCTGAAATCTCCTACCGGGAGGCGGCGGAACTTGCTTACTTCGGCGCAAAAGTCCTGCATCCGAAGACGCTTCTTCCTGTGATGCAGTGTGGCATTCCGGTGTGGATCCGGAATACGTTCGCTCCGGAAAAGGCAGGAACGAAAATCACCCCGACGGGTCATGTATGTAATGGAGGAGTAAAAGCGCTCGCGGCAGTCCGCGACGCGGCACTGATCACGCTCGAGGGGTCCTCCATGAGCAATATGCCGGACGTCGTCGCTCGCACCCTCGCGACTGCGGCGTCGGTCCGAACCGACGTATTGATGATTTGCCACTCGCCTTCGTGCAATCGCGTCTGTTTAGTGGTTGCTGCAGCATCTGCTCAACGAACAGCGGAGGCTCTGCGCTGCGAATTTGCGACCGATTCCACGAACGAACTCGTGCAGCGGCTGACCATTGATTCCACGGTCTCGATCCTCACGGTCGTTGGCCAGGACCTGCATGTGGTCAAGGAAGTTGTGGGGCGCGCGATCGGCGAACTCGGCCGCGAAGAGATCAAAATCCTGGCGACGGGGCAAGGCTCTTCGGAGCACAACGTTTCATTCGTAGTCCCCCGCAGAGATGTCAAGACTGCTCTGCTCACCACCCATCGCGAATTCCAATTCGGCATGGTGAACTTCACGCAAGACAGCAGATCTGAAGCGCAACTTCTGTAGACACCACCTCACCCCCACAAACCCAACGCGACCGCTTCCCCGGGAAATGATTCCAACCCACGATACGAGTGGAGCAACAGCAGGAGAGGAAGTAGTGAATCTGCGTCGTTCAAATCGGGTCCTCGCACCAGCACAACCGGCCAAGAACCGGGAATGTGTGGTGCTCGATGAAGCGTCTTTCCGGCAGGTGATTGCGCTCGAGAGAAAACGAACGGAGCGCTCCCGAAAGCCGGTACTGCTCATGCTGCTGGACGCGGGAAATAGTCTACCGTTTGACAAGAACGGACGCGTTCTCAGCAACATCGTCTCCGCGTTGTCACTGTCCACGCGGGACACCGACGTCACTGGCTGGTACAAGGGACAGTCCGTCGTGGGTGTGATGTTCACCGAAATCAGCATGGGCGATCATGGAGCGATTCTCGGCACGATGATGAATCGAGTGAGCCAGAGTCTGCGAAACAACCTGAGCCTGGAAAAGTTCAGTCAAATCAGCATTTCGCTGCACGTGTTCCCCGAAGACTGGAATCACGAATCCTCGCCGGGCAATCCTGCTCTCTATCCCGATCTCGTGCATCGGGCGAAGGCGCAAAGAGCGGCCCTGGCGATCAAGAGAGTAATGGACATCGTGGGCAGCCTGGCGGCTCTTTTGCTCCTCGGCCCTCTGTTCTTACTGGTTGCCGCTGCCGTTAAACTGGGCTCAAAAGGACCAATCCTGTTCAGACAAGAACGGGTCGGGCAGTTTGGTAGGCCGTTTACCTTCCTGAAGTTCCGCTCAATGTACGCCAACAACGATCCCAAGATTCATCGGGAGTTCATGAAGCGGGTCATTAGTGGAGATCACGACAAGCCGGGGAGCAAAATGACGGACGATCCCCGCATCACTCGCGTCGGACGTTTTCTGCGCCGTTCGAGCCTTGATGAGCTACCACAGTTTCTCAGCGTCCTGAAAGGCGATATGTCCCTGGTCGGTCCCAGACCGCCACTGGCGTATGAATGCCAGGAGTATGACATCTGGCATCGGCGGCGCGTTCTCGAAGTCAAGCCAGGGCTGACCGGGTTATGGCAAGTAAAAGGCCGAAGCCGGGTGAAGTTCGACGACATGGTGCGCCTGGACCTGCAGTATGTGAACAGCTGGTCTCTCTGGCTTGATGCCAAGATTCTGCTGAAGACGCCCTTCGCAGTGATCCTCGGTGGAGACGCATTTTAGTTTCTTTCATCGCATCCAATCGCAAAACGAGAAATCTTCTCATAGCGTTTGAACAAGAACGGATCTGAATTTATGACTAGTCCAAACACAAATTTTGAAAACGTTGAAGCCCGTTCGCACAAGGGAAAGACGGTCTGGATCGATATCGACAACTCTCCGCATGTTCCGTTTTTCCTGCCCATCATCCACGAACTCAAAGAACAGGGCATCGAACTGGTTCTGACCGCTCGCAATATCTATCAAGTCGTCGAGTTGCTGGAGTTCTTTCAGCTGCCCTGCAAAGTTATCGGACGCCATTACGGCAAGAACAAGTTTCTGAAGGTCTTCGGCAATCTTCTTCGGACGGTTGAACTTGCTCCGACCGCCGCGGGCCAGCGCCCCGACCTTGCAATCTCTCACGGTTCTCGGGCGCAGTTGCTGATCTCCAAGGCGCTGGGTATTCCGACGATCATGCTGCACGACTATGAACACTCGACCAAGACGGGTTTCATCGAGTCTGACTGGATCATGATGCCGGATGTCATTCCTGCGGGAGCGATGAGCAAGAAGCAAGCCCGTGTGCTGCGATACCCCGGGCTGAAAGAAGATGTCTATGTCCCAGGGTTTCGTCCGGATCCGTCGATTCTGAACCAACTGGGAATCTCCCACGACGAGTTGGTTGTGGCGATTCGTCCGCCGGCCACCGAGGCTCACTACCACAATCCTGAGAGCGAAGTGCTTTTCGCGGAAACCATGCGATTCCTCGGATCGATACCGAAAGTCAGAGCAGTCACGCTGCCTCGAAACGGAAGACAGGCCGAACAGCTGCGCAAAGACTGGAAAGAACTGATCGCCGACGGCCGAATGATCATTCCGAGTTCGCCGGTCGATGGGCTGAATCTGATCTGGTTTTCTGAATTCGTTGTGAGCGGCGGCGGCACGATGAATCGCGAAGCGGCGGCGCTCGGCGTTCCCGTTTACAGCATCTTCCGCGGGAAGATTGGAGCTGTGGACCGCTATCTTGCGGAACAGGGCCGCATGACTCTGATTGAACGTCCAGAAGAAGTGGCGACGAAAATTAAGGTCTGCCGATGGAATCGTCCTTCGAAGCCGGATGGCCGTTCCCGTCCCGCACTCCATTACATCGTCAATTGCGTCATGTCCGTGCTGGCGGCGAAGGATCCGCGATTGTCTGTTCACTCGCAGGTCCTGCACGGATCTGAAGCTGCTCTCCGCTCAAGTCAGCCCACAGTACTGCAATCGTGATCTGTCGTTAGATCGGTCATGGCAATTTTCGAAGGAGTACGATGTCACTCTCGGTAATTTCGGTTGAGGCGAACGACCCATCCCAGAGCGTTGCGCCTTGGAATTCACATAAGGACGCCTCGTCGACTAAGTGCGTATATTGTTTCGACCCTCTGAAGGACACTCGCTGGAACGAGTTCGTAGAACGACAGCCTGACGCGTCCGTTTTTCACTCGGCTGAGTGGCTCGAGGCGCTTTCGCGCACGTATGGATATCGACCAATCGCATACACTACATCGAGTAGTAGTGAACGGCTGGAAAACGCAATCGCCTTTTGTCGGGTTGAAAGCTGGCTAACCGGCCGACGGCTAGTCTCCCTGCCTTTTTCTGATCACTGCGCGCCGCTCGCGGGATCGCATGATGCTGCCGCGATTATGAGTCACGTTCTCGAGAAGGAGATCACCAAGGAAAAGTGGCGTTATGTAGAACTGCGCCCACTTGCTCCTCTGGCAATTGCCACTGGCCTGAATCGCACGAACGTGGTTTACGCCTTTCATGAACTGGACCTGTCACCAGATATCGATACCCTGTTCCAAAACCTCCACAAGAATTCGATCCAGCGAAAGATTCGCCGCGCGGAGCGAGAGCGCGTGACATATCGCGAAGGCTCCAGCAAAGAACTGCTGGATCACTTCTATCGTCTTTTTAAGCTCACGAGACTGCGCCACCGAGTGCCACCTCAACCTCGCAAGTGGTTCAGCAACTTGATGGCAGGCTTTGGATCGGCACTCAAGATTCGCGTAGCCTATCAAGGCGACCGGCCAATCGCTGCCATGATTACGCTAAGGCACAAAGAGACTCTGACCTACAAGTATGGCTGCTCGGACTCGCGATACAACAATTTGGGCGGCATGCCAATGTTGTATTGGAAATCAATTATGGACGCGAAGAATGAGGGCCTTACGGCGATTCGACTTCGGCCGCACCGATGCCGACCAGCAAGGGCTCATCACTTTCAAGAATCGCTGGGGTGCAACACCGACGTTCTTGACCTACGCCCGCTATGGCGCCGCTGAGAACTCAACGCATTTCTTTGATATCTCGACGAGAAAGTGGAAGGCTCAAGCGGGCAAATATGTAATGTCCCACTTGCCCTCGAGCGTCGTCGCACGAATCGGCCAGATGTTGTACGGCCACGTTGGTTAAAAGGCTGTCCTTCGTTTTCAACTCTTATACTCACAAATAGGTTTGGAGCACTCGTACCGATGATAGATACGACACTCATTCAAAAAGAGACCGATCAAATCACCGCCCGACGGTTTGTTGATCTGGCGGTTCGCGGTCTGTCTCCAATGTTCGACGCACAGCAGCAACTGTTCTGCTACAAGCTCAAGAAGACCGATCACGGGATGGTCCAGGAAGGTTTGTCGCCTCGGTACACGATGATGACCCTGATGGGCCTTCATCGGCTGGAGGAAGCGGGTGGAGCGTCCCCAATCGAGATCAACGCCGTTCTTTCTCGGCTGCTGGCGGATCTCCATTGGATGACGGACATCGGAGATCTCGGCGTGCTGCTGTGGACGTGCGCACTTGTCGCGCCGGAACGACTGGCTGAACTTGAAGGCCGCATCGATCTTGAAACCGCTCTGACTCGCTATCGAAGCGCCCAGCGGGGAGTGACGATGGAGTTGGCCTGGTTTCTGACAGGGCTTTCGAATTGGGCCTTGGCGTGTCCGGAAAAGCTGGCGCGCCTGAGAGAACTCGCATCAAAGACGTTCTCCTTGCTCAAGAAGAACCGCGGTGAACAGGGCTTCTTCGGTCATCTCTCTCGTAGTGGAAGCGTTGCTGGCATGGCCCGAGGACGCATCGGCAGCTTCGCCGATCAGGTGTACCCGATCTACGCGATGACCAGATTCTCCCAGGCCTTCGGAGACGAGAGCGCGATGCAGATGGCCCTCCAATGTGGACGTGGCCTGTGCGAGGCCCAGGGGTCTTTGGGACAATGGTGGTGGCACTATGACT
>CAWCEA010000010.1:0-107941 GCA_963794455.1 uncultured Acidobacteriaceae bacterium
TGGTCACCGCGTCGCCTTTTTTGGGATGCACTTCCAGCGCCTTGTCGTTGTCGCTGAACGTGAGCACGGCGTTGACAAGCTTGCCCTTGCGGTTGGGCACCATGACTTTGCGGAAGGAAGTTTCCTCAGCATGACTCAGGGCAGACGTCGCCAGGACCAGCAGAAGAATGGAGACTGTCTTTCTCACAGTCTCATGAGTATATCGAAGGCCCAGCAGCTGATTAAGAATTTTCGGGTACTCTCTCAATCGGAGTCATCCCGAAGATCCGCGTTTTTCCAGCGGATCGAGGGATCTCCCGTGGAACCCTGCTGGTTTTGACAAACGGGTTTCGGGAAGGCCTTGTCGATCCTACCTGTGCGTCAATCCATATCCCACGGCGCCAGCCGATGAGCCGATCTCGACAAGCGACGTCAACCTCTCCAACTTGTGGTGGCCGGTCTTGTGAAATAGATAGCTCACGCCCATGGTTCCGACGGCTTCTCCGACGAAGTTGAAGGCCAGACCGGTCGTACTCCCGGCGAATACTCTTGTTACGGGATTAAGCTCGCGTCCACCGCTGGCGAGGTTCGCGCGCGTCACGCAGAAGTCGGCCGCGGCCCCGGCTCCTACGGCGGCGAACAGAATTGTGTTCGAGCGATCCCAGAAGTGGTGCTTCTGCTCTCCTATTTCCGACGACCGAACATAAGAATGCTGAATAAATGCCCCGGAGGCGGCAGGCTGAACCATCGTGGCCTTCATCGAGGCCGCGAAGGGAGATTCCTGCGCAAAGCCTTTGGCAACGGGAATCAGAACCAGAGCCAGGATGAGCAGCGATCGCTTGCAGCGGGTGCGGAGGGCATCGTTTTTCATTGTGACTTAGGTCCCGGCCGGCTATGGCCACCTGTACTAGTACTACCGGGTCTGGGGCCCGGAGTGAATGTCTCCAACGTGCCACCGGAACCCCCCTAGAGTGTGGTTACGGAGTGTTACTGTTGGGTGCTACAGCATTGTTAAATAAGGCGTTAGGTGCACCAAGCCGTATCTTCGACAGGGAGGGGGCCGCATTGCCTCCCATGGTTCCCGCCATTCTCACGGGATTGTCCCATTCTTCGCCTGCTTTGCAGTCCGGGCCGGGTGCCGCGATCTTTCGCCCGCGTCACGAGAGTTGGCTTCGTGGCTGACAGCTGATGGCTGACAGCTGACAGCTGCTTTCCACTAAAATCACGCTCAGACATGGCGCTGAGAGAATCAGAAGCGATCGTGCTACGCACTTACCCGATGCGCGAAGCCGACCTGTTGGTCACGCTGTTCACACGGGTCGAGGGAAAAGTGCGCGGCGTGGCGCGTTCGGCGAAGAAATCCAAGCGCCGCTTTGGCGGAGCCCTCGAGCCCCTGACGTATGTGCGCGCGTTCTATGACGTAAAGGAAGGGCAGGACCTGGCGCGTCTCGATTCCTGCGAAGTGCTGGAGTCTCCGCTGGCCTCGGAAGTCAGCTACGCGCGCGCGGTAGCGCTGGGACACATCGCCGAACTACTCGACGAACTGCTCCCCGACCGCGAGGCCAACGACGCCATCTTCCGCCTGACGCTTTCGGTGTTGCACGTCCTGACCGGTTCGGACGTGTGGATGCCCGTCACCTATTTTGAACTCTGGATGACGCGGCTGGTCGGCTTTCTGCCGGAGTTGACGGAGTGCGTCGTCTGCGGCCGCGAGTTGAACGGCAGTCGCGCCTATTTTCACGCGCTGGCCGACGGCCTGATGTGTGCGGAGGACAAGCGACTTGCGTCGTCTGAGATTTCCAGCGAATCAAGAACACTGGCGGCACAGATGTTTCGCGCCCCGGTTGATAATTTTGCCGGGACGCCGTGGCCGAAAGCGCTGGGCGCGGATTTGAGGAAGTTTCTGATCCAGATTCTGCAGCGTCATATTGAGAAGAAGCTGGTGACGGCGGGGATGCTGGAGAAGGGCGGGTTCTAACGAACGCGCTGTGCAGGCCGAAAATATCGATGACTTGCGGCGATTGCTTTTGTCTTTTTCCACGATGTTCCTGAAGGAACGTTTTCCGGCGCGGTGCTGACGGCTGGCTCTTCCATCCATTACAATCGTTGATTAACCGTTGAGCTCTGGCTGCGCTGTAAGACTTCGATAACCGTTCGCACACTGGGGTTTGCGCCCAGAGCTAAAAGAGTCGAATCTGTGAATCCAGCCTCCTCCAACCCGCTGACATTCCAGGAACTCATCCTGCGCCTGCAGACATTCTGGGCCGAGCGCGGATGCGTGCTGCAGCAGCCTCACGATGTGGAAGTTGGCGCGGGGACCATGGCGCCAGAAACGTTTCTTCGCGTGCTGGGATCGAAGCCTTATAAGGTTGCCTACGTACAGCCGTCGCGGCGTCCGGCCGACGGGCGCTATGGAGAGAATCCCAACCGGCTGTTCAAGCACATGCAGTTGCAGGTGATTCTGAAACCTCCGCCGGAGAATGTGCAGGAGTTGTATCTGGAGTCGCTGGGTGCGATCGGCATCGACCTGCGCCAGCACGACATCAAGTTTGAAGAAGATAACTGGGAAGCGCCTACGCTGAGCGCGTGGGGCGTGGGCTGGCAGGTCATGCTCGACGGACTGGAGATCACCCAGTTCACCTATTTCCAGCAGTGCGGCGGCATGGATCTGTTCCCGATTTGTGCGGAACTGACTTACGGCCTCGAGCGCATCGCGGCGTTTTTGCAGGACGTCGATTCGATTTACGACATCGTGTGGGCGCGCGATCCGGAGTCAGGCAGCGTCGTGAAATATGGCGACGTGCGACTCGCCGACGAGTTGCAGTTTTCCGTTTATAACTTCGAATTGGCGGATGTGGAGACGGCTTGGAAGCACTTCGATTTGTATGAAGCGGAGTGCAAGGGGCTGATTGCGAAGTACGCAGCAGTTAAAAGAGTGCCAGAGTCAAAATCCCCACTTCTCGCAAAAGACGCGAGAAATGGGGCACCCAGATTCGCCTGTCGACAAGGCGCGGTTTCCGTTGCTGGGCGCCTATGATCTTTGCCTGAAATGCTCGCATCTGTTCAACATTCTCGACGCGCGTGGAGCGATTTCGGTGACCGAGCGCGTGGGCGTGATTGCCCGCGTGCGCGCTCTGGCTGTGGGCATCGCGAAGGCCTGGGTTGATCAGCAGGAGAGTGATGGGGCACCGTCGGAGCGATCTGACGAGCCTGAGCCTGCCCGCGAGCACAAAGAGAATCCGAAGAGGGACAAGCATAAAGATAAGTTGGCGCCCGTGGCGCTTTAGCGCCGTCGTCCCGGCGGCTGTCAAAGGGGCGTCTCGCCCGCGAATTGCACAGGGCGGTTGTGACGGATATCACATTCAGGCTGGGGTCAGTTTTGAGACACTTGATGGTTTGAAGGCATGCCAGACTTTCTGCTAGAGATCGGATGCGAAGAAATTCCGGCGCGGATGATTGACGCCGCCTCGCACGAACTGCGCGAGCGTGTTGTAGCGTTGTTGGGCCGCGAGCGATTGTCTGGAGGCGAGGTCACTCACTTCGACACTCCGCGGCGCCTTGCAATCCTGGCCTCCGGCATTGCCGCCTCTCAATCCGACGTGGTCGAGCAAGTTACTGGACCTTCCGTCAACGTCGCATACAAAGATGGCCAGCCCACTCCTGCGGCCCACGCCTTCGCCAAGAAGGCTGGCGTCGACGTTGCCCACCTGGAAAGAGTTACTACTCCTAAGGGCGAATACCTCGCGGCCAAGATCACGAAGAAGGGTCGCAGCGCGTCGGAGATTCTTGCCGAGCTTTTGCCGAAGGAACTCTCCACCATCTACTGGCCGAAGAATATGTACTGGCGCAAGCCGACCGAGCGCTTCGTGCGTCCGGTGCGGTGGCTGGTCGCGATGCTCGATGGAGAGACGATTCCGCTCGAGTTCGATGGCATTCAGGCAGGGAAGCAATCGCGTGGACATCGCATCCTGACCGATGGTGCAGTCACGATTCCGCGGGCTGGATCGGCTTACGTTGATTCTCTGCGAGCGGCGAAAGTTCTGGGGCGCGCTGAACGCGAACATCAAATTCGCAAAGCGCTCGACGCGGCGACGCGCACCGTCCCCGGCGCGCGCTGGCGTGAAGACAAAGCGCTGCTCGACACGGTGGTCAACCTCACGGAGTTTCCTTCCGCGATTCTCGGCGGCTTCGATCCCCAATTTCTGGCGCTACCCGAAGAAGTTCTCGTTACCGTGATGCGTGATCATCAAAAATATTTTGCGCTTGAAGATGGCTCCGGCAAGCTGCTCCCGTATTTTCTCGCAGTACTCAACACGGACAGTGATCCGCAGGGACTCATTCGCCACGGCAACGAGCGCGTGCTGCGCGCCCGCTTCAACGATGCGCGCTTCTTCTGGGAGACCGATCAGAAGAAATCCCTTCTGGAGCGGCTGGAACTTCTACGGAATGTCACATTTCCAGAAAGATCTAGGCAGCTACTACGAGAAGACGCAGCGCGTGCAGCGGCTGTGCAGCTGGCTGAGCGAAATTCTCAAGCAAAACGGCACGGCGGTGCGCCCGGGCGTTATTCACAAGGCCGCGTGTCTCGCGAAGACAGACCTTACAACCGAACTGGTCAAGGAATTTACCGAGCTGCAGGGAATTGTGGGCGGACTCTACGCCCGCGTACAGCAACTTGATGAGACCCTGCCCGAGGCTACGCGCCTCGCGATCGCCGGCACGATTTACGATCACTACAAGCCTGAATCGACCGACGACGATGTTCCGCGGTCGATCGAAGGCGCGGTCCTATCGCTCGGCGACAAGGCCGATACGATTGCCGGGATGTTCGCGCTGGGACTGGTGCCGAGCGGATCGAAGGATCCATTTGCGCTGCGCCGTCAGGCGAACGCGATCGTGAAAGTGATCGCCGAAAAGAAGTTGCCGCTTCGCTTGAACGACCTCATGCGCGATGCCCGGGCCGGGTACCAGAGGTCCGAGGCGGAGAAGAAATTTGTTGACGACGAGAAGTATTCCGAGTCGATCGCACTGTTCTTCCGCGAGCGACTGGAGTTCTATCTGCGCGACGTGCGCGGATATAACTACGACGTGGTAAAGGCCGTTCTGGGGGCCGATGCTGAAGACGTCGTCGACGTTCTTCAACGGGCCGAGGCCGTCAAGCAGGTCTTGCATATGCCCGAGTTCCAGGCAATCGGAGCGGCGTGCAAGCGCATGCGGAACATCTTGAAGCAGGCAGAAGAGAAGGGAATTAAACCGGCAGCGACGTTCGAAGACCTGTCCGACTCCGCACCGGAGGAAAAGAACCTGGTGGGCTATGTCGAGGGCAATGGTCCGAAGGTTGAAGATCTTCGAAAGAAAAAAGAATATAGCGACGCGTTGAAGTTGCTCTCGACCGCACGTCAGCCCGTGGATGCATTCTTCGACAAGGTGATGGTGATGGTCGACGATGCGAAGCTGCGCGCGAACCGGCTCGCGCTGTTGCGGACCTTGCTGAAAGAGTTTTCCACGATCGCCGATTTTTCGGAGATCGTGACAGAAGCGAAAACGTAACCGAGATTTGGTAATTGGGTAATTTGGTAATTGGGTAAATCGAAAGGCGCGAGCTGGATTTTCAATTACCCAATTACAAAATTACTCAATTATTACTGTCCAGACTTAGAAACGAAACTCTGCACCACAAAGGAATCATATGGCGACGATGACTCTCCCCGAAACTGAAACGAAAGAAACCAAAAAATCCACAACCAAGTACGTTTATTCGTTTGGCGGCGGCAAGGCCGATGGCAACGGCAAAATGAAAGACGTGCTCGGCGGCAAGGGCGCAGGCCTCGCCGAGATGACCAACGCCGGGCTTCCGGTGCCTCCGGGATTCACGATTCAGACTGAGGCTTGCCGCGAGTCTATGCGCGGCAGCTTGTCGCCCGACGTCGACAGGCAGATGGACGCTGCGCTGGCGCAGCTCGAAGCGCTGCAGGGACAGAAGCTGGGCACGGGCGAGAATCCGCTGCTGGTGAGCGTGCGCTCGGGCGCGAAGTTCTCCATGCCCGGCATGATGGACACAATTCTTAACCTCGGATTGAACGACAAGAGCGTCGAAGCATTGGCCAAGCGCAGCAATAATCCGCGATTCGCGGCCGATTCTTACCGGCGGCTGATCCAGATGTTTGGCAACGTCGTTCTCGACATCGAGAAGGCGGCGTTCGACGAAGTGTTCGACGCCAAGAAGAAGCAGCGGAAAACGAAGCTCGACACCGATCTCACAGCGAAAGATCTGCAGGAAGTGATCGTCGAATACAAGAAGGTCGTGAAGAAGCATGCCAAGCGCGACTTCCCGCAGGATCCACGGGAACAGCTCGTCATGGCCCGCGATGCTGTGTTCCGCTCGTGGCAGAACGATCGCGCGAAGCACTATCGCCGCATCAACAACATCGACGACATGCTCGGCACAGCGGTCAACGTGCAGGCGATGGTGTACGGCAACCTCGGCGACACCAGTGGGACGGGCGTTGGATTTACGCGTAATCCGGCGACGGGCACGAAGGAGTTCTATGGCGAATTCCTGATGAATGCCCAGGGCGAAGACGTGGTTTCGGGCGTGCGCACTCCGGTGCCGATTCTCGAGCTGCACAAGATCATGCCTGATGTGTACGACCAGTTGCGCGACATCACCACGCGGCTGGAGAAGCACTACAAAGACATGCAGGATTTTGAGTTCACCATCCAGGACGGCAAGCTCTACATGTTGCAGACTCGCAATGGCAAGCGCACGGGCCTGGCTGCGGTGCGAGTGGCGATTCAGATGGTCGAGGAAGGTTTGATCACGAAAGATGAAGCGATCTTCCGCGTCGAGCCGAACCAGTTGTACGACTTCCTGGTTCCGCGGCTCGATGAGAAGAGCACGAAAGTTGAAGTGCTCGCCACCGGCTTACCGGCTTCACCGGGAGCTGCCGTTGGACGGATTGTCTTTACCGCAGATGAAGCGGTGAAGATGGCCGGGCACGACACTACGAAAAATCCTGTGATCCTCGTCCGCGCCGAAACTACGCCGGAAGACATTCACGGCATGGAAGTCGCAAAAGGCATTCTCACCTCTCGCGGCGGTATGACGAGTCACGCCGCCGTTGTGACGCGCGGCATGGGCAAGTGCTGCGTGGCGGGCGCGGGCGATATCGACGTAAACGAGAAGGCGCGCGAGATGCGAGTGAAGGGCCAGACCTTCAAAGAAGGCGACTGGATTTCGCTGGACGGCACGACCGGCCGGGTAATTAAGGGCAAGCTGGGCACGCTCGATCCGTCTCCCGATGATCCCGAACTGCAGAAGTTTATGAACTGGGCCGATCCGTTCCGCAAGATGAAGGTGCGCGCCAATGCAGATATTCCTCGCGACGCGGTTCAGGCGAGGGCGTTCGGAGCGGAGGGAATCGGACTCTGCCGCACGGAGCACATGTTCTTCGGTGAAAAGAAGATTGGCCCGATGCGCGAGATGATTCTCGCGGACAACGAGAAAGGCCGCCGCGCCGCCCTGAAGAAACTTCTTCCCTTGCAGCGGGCAGACTTTGCCGGCGTCTTCAAGGCGATGGACGGTTTACCGGTTACGATCCGCACGCTCGACCCACCGCTGCATGAGTTCCTGCCGCGCCGGGAAGAGTTGATGGTCGACATCGCATTGCTTTCTTCCTATAGCGCGAAGCAAAAGAAAGATCTGCTCGCGAAATATAAAGACTATGACGTGAAGGCCGTGGGCGATCTGAAGAAGACGCTTCCGACGCTGCTGGCTCGTGTGGAGCAGTTGCACGAGTTCAACCCGATGCTTGGACATCGCGGATGCCGGCTCGGCATCACGTATCCCGAGATCACCGAGATGCAGGCGCGCGCCATTTTCGAAGCGGCCGTGGATTGCACGAAGAAGGGAATCAAGGTGTTGCCGGAAGTCATGATTCCGCTGGTCGCCACGGTGAAGGAAATGGCGAATCAGGGTGCCATCGTGCGGCGCGTTGCCGACGAAGTATTCAAAGAGAAGGGAACGAAAGTCGAGTACATGGTCGGAACGATGATCGAGTTGCCGCGCGCGGCGCTGGTGGCGGACGAAATCGCGAAAGAGGCGGAGTTCTTCTCGTTCGGGACTAACGATCTAACACAGACCACGTTCGGCTTCTCGCGCGACGACGTCAACAAGGTGCTGCCTACGTATCTTGCAGAAGGCATTCTGAAGCAGGATCCATTCGCGGCGCTGGATCAGGAAGGCGTCGGACAATTGGTCAAGATGGCGACCGAGCGTGGGCGCAAGACGCGTTCGAATTTGAAAGTGGGAATCTGCGGAGAACACGGCGGCGAGCCATCGTCGGTCGAGTTCTGCTATCGCACCGGCTTGAACTACGTTTCGTGCTCACCGTTCCGCGTACTGACCGCACGTCTGGCAGCGGCGCAGGCAGCCGCAGCGGAGACACTGAAAGTCGAGGGCGGAAGAACCAAATGAAAACCGCAGAGGACGCGGCGGACGCAGAGTAGTGGGAGTGGAGTACGGTGGAGATCGATCAGATTACCGGGCCCATCGTCGATGCAGCCATGAAGGTGCATACGGCGTTGGGCCCGGGTTTGCTAGAGAGTGTTTACGAAAAGTGTTTGAGGCATGAACTAGTAAAGCGTGGTTTCCGTGTGGAGTCCCAAGTCTGGCTACCTGTGATATATGACGGAATTGAAGTGGAGGGTGGCTACAAAATCGACCTACTGGTCGAGAGTCAAGGAATAGTGGAATTGAAGGTGGTTGAACAGGTGCTCGAAGTCCACAAGGCCCAACTGCTGTCGTACCTCAAACTGACGGACAAGCGGGTGGGGTTGTTGATCAACTTTAACGTCGTGCATCTGCGAGACGGGATTCGGAGGCTGGTGAATAACTATCGTCCCTCTGCGTCCCTCGTGTCCTCTGCGGTTGTGGTTTGATCTCTGATCGTCTTACTGCACTTTCTGCAGGCGCGCGATCAGTTTTTGAGGAAGGCTCTCTTCCGATTCCGACCACAAGCGGCGCGAAGTGGCGCGAGTATTCATTTCTGCCTTCCGCGTGAACTCTACCAACTTGGTGACGTTGTCGCGAATCTTGGCCTGGGTTTCGTCGGTGAGTTCGATGTTCTCCTGAACGAAGAGCGAATCGAGACCGAAATCAATTTCCATGTGACCGGTCTCCTGATACGTTCCATCGTCGAATTCCTCTCCTTGCACAATGAATTTCACCAGGCTCGGAACGAGCAGCCACTGCCGGCCGGTTTCATCAGGAGTCCAGAGGTCCCAGTACGCGTCGAAGACATAAGCGTAATCATCGTGGATGAGATCGGCCGCGACGGCAACGGCTTCTTCCGGCCCGATGCCGGGCGAAAATCGGCGTTCCAGCACGCTGGCTTCGTTCCAGGAAACGGGCTGCACGGAAGCATAGGTAATTCCGGGACGCGCCGGCGAAAAAGGGAATTGCTGCAAGACGGCGAACGCGTGCGGCAGCATCGCCGGACCCGAGAAATCCGGAAACCAAAGACTGAGATATAAAGGATCGGCCATAAATTGAGAGTAGCGAGCGGCAGGCCCGCTTTGAGTATTGTAAAACGACGGCTCATCGCTGTCCTCTTCAACCGGCCTCCTTTTCTGGCTTGAGGCCTCAGTTTAAGGGGACATTTCTAATGAGTTAAGTGCGGGGATGTTTCTAGCGAGCTTCGACCCTGTGCCCATCTTCTTTGACAGTAGGAAAGACGGCTGTTAGCATAAAAAGTTCAATCACAACCCACCTCATCGCCGTCCCCGTCGTCTAGCCTGGCCTAGGACATCGCCCTTTCACGGCGGTAACACGGGTTCAAATCCCGTCGGGGACGCCAACCACTAGTTTTTGCCAGTCACCTCCTCCATCCTGCTTAACAACAGGGGTTAGGGTAGGTATTGCTCAGTTCACAAGATGCACGGCTCACCCCCGGCTGATTGAAGAGTCAGCGCACCCCATCGAAAATGATTCCCGGCATCCTTGGGACAACCGCTTTCATGCAAGCGCTCAATCTCGGAGAACTGAAGATGGAAATGAGGTCCCGAGCGGCCGGAATCTTCCGGTGTCCTTTCTAGCCGGCAAATTCTAGTCGTGGAGAACGACGCTGAGCAATGAACTATGGACCTCTAGCGCGCCTTCGACTCCGCCGGCGTAATGAATGAAGCCCAGCTTCCGGAATCGATTCATAAAGAAGCTGACACGCGAACGAGTGGTCCCAACCATCTCAGCCAGCGTCTCCTGGCTGATCTTGGGTACTACGGTCTCCGGAATGCCTTCCTTGCCGAAATGAGCAAGCAATAGCAGCACGCGAGCCAGACGTTTTTCACTGGAGTTAAACAGCTGGTCAACCAGATCCTCTTCGTAGCGGATATTCCGGCCCAGTAAATAGGCCACGAACATTTCAGACAGCGCAGGCTCACGATGAAGAGCGTCCATCATGGTCTTCTTCTCAACGCGGAGAATCTCGCAATCTGTCATGGCCGCGGCTGAGCCCATTCTTAGCAGCTGACCAGCCAGCGAACCCTCCCCGAAGAAGTTTCCTTGGCTGACGATCGCGATCGTTGCTTCTTTGCCGATCTTCGACACAACGGTGAGCCTCACCTTGCCTTTTTGCACGTAAAAAATGGCATCGGCTTCGTCGCCTTGCGCAAATATCGTCTGCTTCTTGAGAATCGCCAGAATCCTCCTGCCGTCGCCGATGGTTGCGAGAAACACACCGGGATCGAATCCACCGTTCTTCTTGGCCGCGGTCGAGGGAGGCATCCTCAAGAAAGTATAGTCCGGGGAGGCCGGCTGGCGAGTGGATAGTGGGAGGCGAATCTCGCTGGTCTGCATGAGGACAAGATAGCTTTGTGGATTGAAATCGACCCTCCGTTGCAAAAATAACCGTTACTTGCACCGTTAATTGCGGTTACTTCCGAGGGCTTGAGCATGAGGATTCTATCCAAGTACGCTATTTCTGCGTACGAGGCTGGCTGTGAATCGCCGCCAGTAACGAATCACGGAGTCCGCCAGCGGCAAGTTGGCACGGAATCTGTGCCCAGTACCCGCGTTGGCAAGCGCAGACCGAGCCAGAGTGATGAGGCGGCCCGGTTAACCTCCGACATAACCTCGATTACCTTGTAATGGGCCGTCGCGAGGCCTACAAACTCGGAGTGGCCGCGACGCCAAGAAACGCACAGACCTGCCGGAGTGTGTGCTTCTCGCCGCTCCGTGTTCTCCGTTCTGGACGGCCGAGTTGCGGACGCCGCTCGGTTTGCTCCCGGAGAGCAAGGATTCGTTCATATTGTTCCACCCCGCCGACGAAAAAAGGCTGGGGCAATACATCCTCACCGCAACGATCAACATGACTCGCGGTTCGATCGGGCTGGTCGAGGTTCGATGGACTGGGCATGGCGTTAAAGAGTAAGTGCGCCCCTGCGGGCGGGATGACGCACCAATCAAGCTTGTGGGAGGCGATATGAGAACAATGAAAATCTACGGATTGTTGGCTGCAACGCTGGTTCTTCCTGTGCTCTTGCTCTCCCCTACAGTTCACGCGCAGGGTAGTTTCGGAGCTTTCCGCGGGGTGGTGAAAGACTCCTCCGATGCGGTTGTCGTCGGCGCGACCGTAAGGGTTCGAAATCAGGCAACCGCGATTGAGCAATTCGTTGAGACCGATGCGGGCGGGAACTACATTGTCAGCCACCTCACGCCGGGGACTTACTCGATGTCAGTCACGAAAGCGGGGTTCAAGAGCCTCTCGCATCCAAACCTGACTCTCAATCTTGATCAACAGATTGAACTCAATGTAACGCTTGCGGTGGGCGCCACTTCCGACTCGGTGACCGTCACTGCCTCCACCCCGGTAATGCAAACTCACAGCGTCGATACCGGACAGGTGATTGACACGCGCGAGATTCTCGACCTTCCTTTGGAGGGCAGAAACTTTCTCGGTTTGGTATTTCTCACGCCGGGGGTTCTGCAGGGTTCGGGCGGCAATAGCGACAATATTTCCGTGAATGGCCAACGAGAATTTGCCAATTCCATCGTCCTGAATGGAATTGAAGTCACCGGCAATCGCAACAACGATGCAGGCATCACTCCGAGCGTGGATGCGATGCAGGAGTTCAAAATGGTCACTTCCGGATACTCCGCCGAATTCGGCAGAGCGGCGGGAGGCGTGGTCCTGCTGCAGACTAAATCGGGCAGCAACCAATACCATGGAGATGCATATTTGTTCTATCGCCCGAAGCAGGCCGCTGCCGCCGATTATTTTTCGACCAGCCCGGTCAATCTGCATCACGACAATTTTGGGGGGACCTTCGGCGGTCCCATTATTAAGGACAAGACGTTCTTCTTCGTCTCCTATGAAGCCAACCGGTTGGGCAGCAGCGACAACTATCTGAGCGCCGTTCCTCCAACCAACCAGATTAAGTTCCTCCCGAATGGAGATGCCGACCTTTCCGGACTTCTCGATCCGAACACGGGGAATCCGATTCCGATCTTCGATCCTAATTTTTACGCGCAGAATTTCTACTCACAACAGTTCGCCGGCAACATCATTCCATCGGCCCAAGTGAGTCCTGCAGGCAAGGCAGTGCTGCAGAACTTCTTTCCGGTTCCTTCTCTCACCGGAACGAGTTTTGGGTGGTACAACAACAGCATCTACAACAATACCTACGGATACGATGGAGATAGCGTCGACGTCAGAGTCGATCACACGCTTTCTCAAAAAGATCGCCTCTCAGGAGAATATCACTTCGCCCGTTTTCACTCGTTGCAGAGCGATCCTTTTCAGGGACAGATCCCTGTAAGCGGAGGGGGAGGCACCGACACCGGCGACAATACCCGCACCAAGAATCAAGCCGTTTCACTCGGCGAAACGCACTTGTTCAGTCCGACTGTCGTCAATGAGTTCCGCTTTGGTTTCAACAATTTTGCACTTTCGCAATTGAGTCTGCTCAATGGAAAGGACACTGCAACCCAGTTTGGACTGGGAAATATTAATCTGCATGCGTTCCCAGCAAGCGAGGGATTTCCTTATTTCTATCTAGGGACCGGCTACGTGACGGGCGGCTCAAGCTACAAGCCACTGACGTTCCTGGATCGCAATTACCAGTTGGTGGATACGGTCTCGATCAGTCGTGATCGGCACCAGTTCAAGTTTGGCGGCGAGTTTCGAAGTCTAAGTTCCCGCCCGGGTTTTTCCCTGTTTCCTACCAGCTATCAGTACTATGCAGGGGCCTATTCCTATGCCAATTTTACGGGAGACCCGACCTACTCTTTTTATGACCCCTCCGCGGCTTTTCCAATTGGAGGATCAGACCTGGCAGACTTGTTACTCGGACTGCCCTACACCGTGAACATCGGGTTGCAATTGACCAACCCGGAGACGAAGAGTTGGGAATTGCACGGGTTTGTCGAGGACGAATGGAAGGTCGCGTCTCGACTGTCTCTTTTCTACGGTATTCGCTATGAATATCAGAATCCTTACTACGAAGCGCACAATAATTCTTCCAACTATGATCCGAAGACCAACACAATTCTGCTGGCTGGGAAGGGCGGAAATTCGTCGGCTCTGGTGAACGCCGACAAAAACAATTTCGGTCCGCGTGTCGGATTTTCCTTCGAAATGAACCCAAAGACAGTTCTTCGCGGCGGATACGGCGTCTATTACTCGCCTGAAAACGACGCCCGCAGCGATGTGTTGACCAAGAATTATCCATTCAACAATCAGCAACTCTTCTTCAACGACATCAATGCGTTCTACAGCACGGGATTTCCTTCGTACCAGTTGGATTCAGGCGTTCCGCGTGACACGACACTTCATATTCCGGTGGGCGGTTCGTCCATTGCACCGTCTACAATCGCCAACTCCACTGGGCAGTCGGTGTTCTTTGTCGATCCTGGGTTTCGCACTGGATACTCGCAACTCTACAATTTGACTTTACAGCGCGAGATTTTGCCCAACACCAGCCTTGAAATCGGATATGTCGGGTCACAGGGACGCAAGCTTCCTTACGCGGTTGGCAACATCAACCTGAACAACAACATCACGCCGCTGCTGGGGCACATTCAGGCGCAATACGCTGTGGGAAACAGCGCCTACAACTCGCTTCAGGTCAAACTCAATAAGCGCTATTCAGATCACCTCAGTTTCCTTCTTTCCTACACCTACGGCAGAAGCATCGATAATGGACCGGCGCCGTTCGATCTCGGCCGCAACCACGACTCGCCCCAGAATCCTTTCAACCTGGCAGCCGAGCGGGCAATCTCCGACAATGACATCACGCACAATTTCACGGGGAGCGTGATTTATGAACTGCCGTTCGGGCGGAAGCAAAAGTTTCTGGCAAATGCCAGCGCCTGGGAGAATTCGATTCTTGGCGGCTGGCAGCTGAACGGAATCACCGAAGCGCGCAGTGGCTTGCCTTACAACATCGTTATGAACGGCAACAATCAGAACTATCCGGGCTTGCGCCCCGACCTCGTTGGAGATCCGAAGCTGAGTCATCCCACGTATGGACGCACTGGCCAGTACTTCGATCCGAATGCATTCGCCGCGCCCACCTGCGCCATTCCGAATTGCCCGGGAGACTTGGGGCGAAACGCATACTTCGGGCCGAGCTTCTTCAATATCGATGCTTCGATCTTCAAAAATATCCAGATTAGGGAGCAGACCTCGCTGCAGATTCGTATCGAAGCCTACAACGTGCTGAATCACCCATCCTTTGGCAATCCGAACGCTGACTTCACGGACAAGCAGACATTTGGAAGAGTGACCGGGACGTCTGGCGATGCAAGGCAGATGCAGTTCGCGCTAAAGTTGAATTTCTAGCCGTAGCGGCGCCTCGTTAGCTCGAACACGATACAAAATAGCCAATGCCTACAAATGCGCTGAAAGAACGTTTTTCGAGCCCTCTCGCTGCATTCCTCATCCGTCGTTGGTGGGGCTGCCGGATGTATTTCATCCTGATCATCACAAGCATTTCGCTGCAGGCGCAGGCGAGCGGCCCGCTTGAGCTCAAGATAGATTGGAAGGGAAATCGGCCACCGGGCCTGGTGAAAATCAACCGCACGACTGTCACTTTGCAGGTGGTCGAAAATCCATATCTCGGCCGCGGTTCCGCGATCCATGACAATGCGTGGAAGTCGTTGCGGGACCTGGGCGCGTCGGCTGTGCGCCTTGCCCTCTGGTACCCCTATCCTCGAATGAGCGTGGCCGAACTGTCCCCGCCGTCAGCTAACAAGACTTATTGGGATTTTTCCTACATCGATCCTTTTGTCGAAGACTTTTTTTCCGCTCAAGAGGGAAGGCCGGCTGTCTTGAACGTGGCCACCATTCCCCAGTGGATGTTCGCGGAGCCAGTTGCGCCGGTAATCCCTGCCGACCCGAATGCGCCGGTGTGGAACTACGAGCAGGGCGCAGCGCTGCGTGACCCGACCTTGCGGGAAGTCTCTCAGTATTACGAGCGCGTCGCGCGCTGGTACCTGAAAGGTGGCTTTCGCGACGAGCTAGGCGTCCGGCATTCTTCCGGGCATCACTACAAACCGGCGTATTGGGAAGTGTTCAACGAGCCGGAATACGAGCATAACTTCAGTCCGGCGGAATATACCAACCTATATGACGCCATTACGAGCCGCTTGCACCGCGTGGACCGGCATCTGAAATTTACCGGAGCGTCGCTTGCCGTTCCTGATCACTCCGAGGAATTCTTTACCTATTTTCTGGACCGCTCGCATCACACCTCTCATACGCGGCTCGATGCCATCTCGTACCATTTTTATGCGCTGGAGAAGAAAGACGAAACCCTCGACGAAAAAACGTCTAGCTTCTTCGCACAAGCCGATCACTTCCTGGCAACGGTGAAAAAGATCGAAGGCATTCGGAAACGCCTCTCGCCGGCCACGGAAACGCAAATCAACGAGACCGGCTGCATAGCCGCAACCGACCAGTTCGAAGGACCGGACAAGATGTCGGGCATGGGTATCGTGCCGTCATACTGGAATCTCTGTGGAGCGATGTTTTCGTATGTGGCGGGCAAGCTTGCAGAAATGGGGATCGAGGTGGTGGGGGCCTCGCAGTTGGTGGGATATCCTTCGCAATTTCCGAGCGTGTCTCTCCTGGACTGGACCACCGGACTGCCGAATGCCCGTTATGATTCGCTGAAGTTGCTGATGGACAATCTTGCTCCTGGGGATCGCTTCGCAAATTCCGCGGTCGACGATCCCAGACTGTATGCGCTGCCCCTCATTGCCCCTAGCGGTCAACGCAAAATCATACTGGTCAACAAAACCTCCGATGACCTTGAAGTCAAGGTCGCAGGAGACACGTTGCAGAAAGAAGTTCATTTCGACGACACCGCAGCCGGACTTCAGAACAAGAGCAACTTGGGCTCAAATCAAGTGATGTTGCATGCCTTCGCGGTAATGTGTGTGACGTTGGCGCCACAGGCGAGATAAACCTTCTCTATGAAATTAAATTTCCTCTGTTGTGTTCAGAGCTTGTTCTTTGTTCTGTTCTCGGTCGTCCTGGCCGCATCGCAAGATCAAACGAGCGGTGCATTTGTTCTGCATAACGGTGACCGCGTTGCTTTCTACGGCGACAGCATCACGGCGCAGCGCTTCTACACGCGCGATGTAGAGGAATTCCTGTTGACGCGGTATCCGACGCTCAACGTTGATTTCTTTTGCGCCGGTGTTTCCGGTGACACGGTCTATGGCGGATACGCCGGCGACACGACAGCACGGCTCGCCCGAGATGTGATTCCCCTTAAGCCGACCGTAGTCACGGTGATGTTAGGCATGAACGATCCCGGATATGTTCCCTTCGACCAGCACATCTTCGAAGTCTTCAAGACCGGCTACGAGAGCCTGCTCGGGAAGCTGACCGCTGCGCTGCCACAGGCCCGACTCACTCTGATTGCTTCCTCACCTTATGACGAAGTGACCCATGGCACGGATTTTCCGGGGTTGAGCGGGACGGTTCAAAAGTATGGAATGTTGGTGAAAGAGTTTGCTGGGCAACGCCATGCCGAATTCGCGAACTTCAACAGCGCTCTCGACGAGACCCTTCATATCGCAATGAAAGACAACCCGGACTATGCGGCGCTGCTGATTCCCGATCGCATTCATCCGTCGGAACAGGGCCACTGGATCATGGCGGAGACGCTCATGCAAGTGTGGCGAGCTTCGCCTGAGGTCAGCCGGGTGGAACTTGATGCGGCGAAGCGCTCTGTCGCAGCAGCAAGAAATGTGGATGTTTCAGACTTACAGGGCGCAGGGAGCGGGATCACGTGGACGGCTCTTGAGCACTCGCTTCCATTGCCGTTCTCGACTGACGATCCATTGATGAAGTTCGCCGTGCGGGTGGGCAACCTGGAGGTCATGGATCAGGAAGTTCTGCTGGTGCGCGGTCTCGTCGCGGATCATATAGTCTGCAGATCGATGGCAAGCCCGTGCTCGACCTGACGAAACAGCAATTGAGCGCCGGAGTGAACCTGGCGCTGCTACCTACCCCGATGTTGGACCAGGCGCGCGGACTGGAGTGGCTGGAAGACAGAAAGATGAAGATGGACGCGGCGCGATTTGCTCTTGAGGGAGAAATGCCATCGACACCGGGCGCTGCCGATGCGGCGAGAGTGCTGCAGGCCGCGGAGATAGCGCTTACGACTGAGCAACGCCAAAACGCCCAGCCGAAACCGCACAAATTTGCATTGGTGGCGAAGTAGATGTGAGGTCAAGTCGAAGCGTCGGCTCACAACCACGCAGACTATTGAGCAGGTTGCGGTTGATTTATGGTGCCGAACCTCCACCGCGACCCGGCGGGCCACCGCAGAGCTGCTCGATGCTTTTCGCGAGAAGTGCAGGGTCAGTTAGCCGATCCCATCGTTGCACCACGGTTCCATCGGACGCCAGCAACAGCAGCGTCGGAACTCGGGTGACCTCCCAGTTCCGTGCAACACGATTGTCGTCATCTTCCAGCAGCGGAATGTCTAGCTGCCAGTCGTAGCTTGCATTGATCAGGGTGTCGCGAGTGGGCAACTGGTGAGTGACTAGCGCGGACGAATCGACAATCACGACTTTCAACCCGCGAGCTTTGTACTGGTGGTTCATGCTCAAAAGAAACTGTACTTGACGGTGTGACGGCGTGTCTGCTGTGTCGGGCACCGTCTGCAGAAAGGCCAGAAGCGTTGCTTGCGGTTGTTCCGCGCGCAGATGAAAAATGCCGCCACGAACCTGCTTTAGCGTAAAGTCCGGGCCCCGCGTCGTAGACTGTGACCGGCGGCACCCTGGCACGCATAGAAGAGCCGCAAAAGTTATCAGCGCCCAGCGTCCCCAGGAATTGGTGCGACGCTCGTTAGCCGGAGGAACGAGCATTTTCATGGTCCTTGATAGGCCCCGATGTTGTACCCGCTTCCGGCGGGCAACGGGAATCCCCAGAAATCCTGAGCGCCCATGGAGCATCCGCTGATTCCGCTGCATACATTCGTTCCCGTCCCCGTGGCCGAGGAGCCTGGCAACAACCGGAAGGCGGTCGCCGGCCTTCCTACGGCGTGGTAGTTCGGGCTGTTCAGCATCGGATCCGTATAGTAGCTGCGGACGTCCTGGTTCGCTCTTGCTTGGTAGGCGCTGAAGTTTGTGTAGGTGGTGCCGTTTATTTGCCAGGTTGCGGGAGATGAGGCAGTCGTCCAATAGATATTGTTGTTCAGAACGATCCCCGAGGTGATCTGGATCATTCCCGGCTTGGTGGCATAGATAATGTTGTTCTCGAAGAATCGTGGGGAGGTGCCTGAAAAAGTAGCAGTACCCGCGCTTAGAGCAGCTCCATCGGAGGCTGGATTCCAGTAGAAGGTATTGTTGTAGATCTGAACTCCATTAAGTGAACCTTGGTCCCAGGTATAGAGTTCGATCTCTCCCTGCTTCGATAAGTCGCTTCTCCGGCCGTTATTGGAACACACGTTATAGCGGAAGATGTTGTCGTTGCTGGCCCTTCCGCCGGCGCCGAAGAAGGCTACGCAATAACCTGCCGAGTCGTGCCCATAGTTGTACTGCACGACGTTGTCGTCGTTGTAATAGTCGATGTCGAAGTCCCCACCATCGCCGCCCCAGCTTTGGTTGGCGTACGACTCGTTGTTTTGGACGGTGCATGTGCGGCAGTACCACTCCCAAAGACCTACCGGCGTGCTGTCGGTGCATTTTGGACAAAGCCCGCTGTTGTACACAACATTCGCCTGCAGCAGTCCGCCATGCAACTCCCCGATAAAAATCCCATCACCATAAATATCGTGCGCCGTCGAATTCTGCACTGTGACATTGCTGCCCAAGGGCTGGGAGACGCCTTTTGTCTCGATCCAGGCTCCACCAGCGCTCACAAATATCCCCTCGGAGACGTGACTGTCATGCGCCGTCACCCCATCAATCAGAACGTCGTTCAGGATCTGTCCTGTGCCGGCGGGGGAGAGGAAGACTTCGCCAGAGTCGGCCCGCTTGGTCGAAGTGAAGGTCGCGCCGTGGACGTTCAGATTTCTCAGGTAGATGTGATTGATGCTCGTATTGCGAGCGTCACCAGAAACGTAGACGCCGTATAGGTTGCCACCTGTGATTTCAAGATTGTTGATTTCCCAGTATTGCTGGTTGAACAGCGTCAAAGCCCCTTTCGCACTGCCGCCATTGATCAATGGTTGCGCGCCCGCTCCGTAAGCATCGATCACAATGGGGGCGTTCGCGGTACCGGAGCCTTGCGGGTTTAGGGCTCCATTGCAGACCGTGCCACGCTTGAGTAGAAGATGATCCCCTGGGAGAAACGTGAATCCATTAACGCCGGCGGTGGAGTTCCACGGCGAGGTCTGCGTCCCATTGCCGTTCTGTTCTGCAGAACAATCGAGGTAGTAGATCGCAGAACCTCGCGGCGGCGGAACTGAGGTCAAACCGGGCCGTGAACAAGCATGGGGGGCAGACAAGACCAGTAACGCCGCAGCCGATGTCAGACCGCGCAGCAAATTGTTCTGGATCAGCTGCCACATTGTCTCTTTACCATTGCTTGCCCATGTCATTCTATGGGAAAAGTCAAACTTTCGATCCACTCGTGATAACTCTTGGATCGTTGGCGACTCTTAGCCTGGGAAGCCCTCAGTGTGGTGGATGAGTGGAGCATGCGGCGTTGTGTTTTCATCCGCTCGGTGGCGGGCTGTCCCAGCGTCTCTTGGTACTGCCTCCCAAGGGCCATCCTGAGGATAGCCTTGGTATTTCGGGACGTCACTTCGACGATGCGGCTGCGGACAAGGGTTTCATGGTTGGAATCGAAATTGTGATGGTGCCGGAAATGCCGCGTCTTGCTTGCAGATTTTTCAGCTTGAAAATGACCGTGGGGGTGACTTCCTGTCCCTTAGAAATAATCAGTGTGCCGTCAACAGCTTGGATTTCTTGCTGAATGATCATTCCCGGCGCCAGTTCCTCGACGCGGCAGGTTCTGGTTTCCTCCTCTTCCGCATGGGGGTCCAGGGCCACCAAAGCGTTGAAGAATTCAGGACTGAATTTTGGGTTAAGACGAGCCAAACGGTGAACGGTTTCGTTCCGCGAAGAGCCTTTATGGATGAAGTCCTCATAGGCCAGGATCAAACGGAGAATCTCTGCCCCGCGTCGAATGTCCGGCTTTTCGGGCCCGCCTTCAGAAGGAGCGGGGCCATTTTGATGCTCGATCATCCACGCAATCGGTTCCAGGCGCGGGATTTTCGACAGAAGATCGTAGGCCACACTTGGGTGCGAGGCATATTGTGCCTGTTCGTTGGGCGTGAGCGCCTCGCCTTTGTAGACGGCTTCAATGGTCTCAGGAGCCAGTGTGACACAGCCCAATTGCGATAGCATGGCGGCCACTTCGTATTGCCATGGATTTCCTAGTTTCATTGCCTTAACGACATGACGGATGTAACGGCGAGCACGCTCCGCACGACCAAAAGCCGCTGGGTTCACGAGACTGAGTACTTCGGTGAGTACTTGAACGCTGCCCCGGAGGGTCTGTTCCAAGAGCTCCTTCTCTGCCGTAACTAAACGGTACTGCATCAATGCCGCAGTCAAGGTCTTTGCCATGCTTTCGCGATCGCAGGGCTTGATAAGAAAGCGGAAGATGCTGCCCTCATTGATGGCGTCAATGGCGGTTTGGAGATCGGCATTGCCGGTCAGAATCACGCGAACCGTGTCCGGCGAAGTCGTTTTGACCGCACTCAGCAACTGAATGCCGCTCATGCCCGGCATGCGCATATCCGAAACGATGACGGCATACGGACCGTTCTTTTCGATAAGAGGCAACGCCTGGTCCGATCCGATTGCAGTCTCCAGCAGAAATTCGCGGCTCAGGCTTCGCCGGTAACCGTCGAGCACGTTGCTGTCATCATCGACGAGAAGGATCCTTTCCCGCATTGCACTCTCCTTTGCACGCAACAGTGATCACACCGCAATCGACAACTCGAACACTCGATTTTTCACTTCTTGTACATCGAGGGTGTCGAGGTTTGACCTTAAAGTTATCGACATAAGGAGAGATTCCTTGAGTTTCAGCGATGGTCCGGTCCTGAAATGGACTGGGTGGGTTTGCCGATATTTGCCCCAGGACGAGAGCGCACAATCTCAGATTAGGAGTTCCTTACAGGCTAGAAGCACGAGCCAATCTTCGCGGCGAGAAATGAACCTCATGGGGAGAGGTGCCCGGAAAGGCTAGCGATCCTGGAGGGCGGCCAGTTCATCGACCTGCCTGCGCCAGATCAGTTCTCGTCCCGCAAGGTTGTTCTGGTTCAGGTATTCAACGTCGAGTGGAACGTCATCTTGCATCCAAAACGGACACTGCTGGTCGTGAAATATACTGGCCACGTGAGTCGCCACGACCGTGGAAAATCCTGTTTGCATGCTTCGTGAAGGGGCATGATGCCAAGCCACGCCGTCAATCACGGCTTCAGGCAACCCCCACAGACCGAGTAGATAGGCAGCTACTTCGGCGTGGTTACATCCAAGAATCTCCGTTTCAGCGGCGATCAATTTCGTACCGTTTTTTCGGATCGCCTCCAGCACAAGAAGGTACTTCTTCTCCATGGTGAAAGCGAGGATGAGTTTACCGGCATCGTGTAATAGTCCGGCGGTAAAGCAGTCATCGACCAATTGGCGATCTGCTTTTTCGGAAGTGGCGATATGCTTGGCAAAGCTCCCGACGGCGAAGCTGTGTTTCCACAGGTAAGAGGTTTCCTCCTCGCCGAGGCTATGGGTGCGGAACTTATCGAACACATGCGTGGTCAGCACCAGCGCGCGGAGCGTGTCGAGACCGAGCATCTGAACCGCCTGCTTGGGACTGGAGATGCGGCAGCGCAAGCCAAAAAAAGCGGAGTTGACCAACTGCAGAATCTTGGCTGTCATCGCCATATCTTCCGAAACCAGGCGCCCGATTCTGGGTAGAGAAGGTTCGCGGTTCTCCAGTTCACTGGTTACCTCGAGATACAGGGAGGGAAGACTGGGAAGAGCTTCGAGACGCGAGACGACCGCCTGCAGTTCTTCATTCTTAAGCAAGCCGCGAACCGCGAAGGCGCGGGTCAGGCGTTTCTTCAGTTCAGTCGTGTCGCAGGGTTTAGCCAGATACTGATGCGTTGGATCGACCGCCCGCAGGATGGTCTCCTGATCAGCCTGCCCGGAGAGGATGATTCGAAAGCATTGCGGGAAGCGGCGTTTCACTTGGTCCAGCAACTCGGCTCCTGTCATGACCGGCATGCGCATGTCGGTCACGATGATGTCGAAAGGTTGGCTCTCCATGAGCTGCAGGGCTTCGAGCCCGTTGGTCACGAAAGCCATTTCCCACTCTTCCCGCATGGAGCGCAGGCTGCGCTGCAGACCAAAAAGGACCATTGGTTCGTCATCGACAAACAGAATTCGTTTCGACATGAGTGGCGGCTTCCCCTGCCGTGGGTAATTGAATGAAGAACGTTGTACCTTTGCCTACTTCGGATTCGAACCAAATCTTGCCCCCGTGCTTTTTCACGATTGAGTTATACGCCAGGGTAAGTCCCTGGCCAGTGCCACGGCCCACACCCTTGGTGGTAAAGAAAGGATCGAATATTCGCGACTGGATTTCCTGCGGGATCCCTGCGCCCGTGTCCTGGACGGTAATGGTTGTGAACTGGGGGTCTTGCGTGGTTCGGATCGTAATCCTGCCTTTCTTCTGAGAACCATCTCCCACCACTTCGGCGAGAGCGTGCGCGGCGTTGATGAGGAGGTTGAGCAAGACCTGGTTCAATTCGCCGAGATGACAAGGTACCAGTTGCAGATCGCGTTGCAGGACGGTCTCTACCTCCGCAACATACTTCCATTCGTTTCGCGAAACGGTGAGAGTGGTCAGGATGGCCTGATTGATATCGGTGGGCTGAGTCTCGTCGGATCCGGGATGGGAGAATTCCTTCATAGCGCGCACGATTTTCGCGACGCGGCTGGTCCCCTCGAGCGACTGATCGAGAGCACGAGGAATTTCTGAGCGCAGGTAAGCAGAATCCGATTCGTGCAGAATCCGGCGCAGCTGCTCTAAGGAGTCGGCAGTTAGTGTGTTTCCCTGCAGCGACTCACAAAAGCAAATCAGCGACTCGAGTCCGGACCAGGAGTCCTTGATAAAGCGGAGATTGTCGCCGACGAACTGGATCGGGGTATTAATTTCATGGGCAATTCCGGCGGCAAGTTGGCCAATCGCCTCTAGTTTTTGTGCCTGCCGGCTGTGGTTCTCCGCGATTTTCCGATCGGTGATGTCTTCCTTTACCGCCAGGAAGTGGGAGGTTTCGCCAACTCGGTTACGGATCGGGCTGATGACGACCGATTCCCAGTAGAGATCGCCGTTTTTCTTCTTATTGCAAAGTTCGCCGCGCCACTCCTGGCCCCCAATGACGGTCTGCCATAACTGGCGGTACTCCTCCGAGGTGGTATGTTCCGACCTCAGCAGCCTCGGATTTCGTCCAATCACTTCTTCGTAACTGTATCCCGTACACTCCGTGAAGCGGCGATTGACGTAAGTGATATTGCCTTCGAGATCAGTGATCAGCACGGATACGGGGCTCTGTTCAACCGCGACCGACAGCTGCCGCAACGCGTCTTCATTTTGCTTGCGCTCGGTAATGTCGTGAAAAGACCAGATCCGGCCATAGTAATGGCCATCCGGACCAAAAACGGGCGAGGAGTAGCGGTCGAGCACGCGCCCGTTGCGCAGCTTGACTTCATCGCGTCCTTTTTCTTGCCTGTGAGAGTAAAGGTACTTCACTCTTTCCAAGAAGCGGCTGGGGTCAGCCACTTTCCCAACCACATATTTCAACACGAGACTATCGTTTTGGGTTCGGAAGAGTTCCGGAGGTATTTCGAAGATTTCGCCGACCCGTTCGTTATGCAAAAGGATGTTTCCATGTTCATCGACCACCAGCATGCCGTCGATCGTGGCTTGAATCTGAGCTTCGAAAAATGCCGTCTTGGCTCGCAACTCATCTTCTGTTCTTTTTCTCGATGTGATGTCGGAACCGACGATCAACAGTTCGCCACGCCGACTGTGGGGAACCTTGATCCAAGTGACGGTCATACCCAAAAGGCGGGGGGCCCCGGCTTTCTCGAACTGCACTCCGTCCCAGACCAGCCGGCCCTGGGATTGCAGCAGATCGGCGATCTTGGCATCAATCTGCGAGTTCAGCCAGTGGATTCCGCAACGCGACAAGGGCTTATGCAACACGTCGGCCTCTTCCAGGCCGAAGGTCTCCGCCGCCGCTCGATTCCACCGGTTGATGCACCCCTGGTCATCAATCCCGATCAGAATGGAAGGCACTGAGTTAATAAATAGTTCAGCTGCCGGGAACGATTCGCGCGATCGCTCCCCGGTCGACTTCTTCGTCTTCTGACCTGTAGAAGGCACTGCGCCACCGTCCCGGCGGAAGAAACTCCGCCTCTACACATATCGGAAAGTTTTCTGAATCGCATTACTGCGTTGGAAGGTACGAGGGTATCGGCTTGAGATGTTGCTGGGGCTGATGTATGAGACTCGGCGCTTCTGGTACTCATCCGCCCGTGTTCCCGACCCACCCAGAAAATGAGAGAACACTCTTCCCAGGCTTACGGAAGTTCTTGCGCCGCGGGATTGGCAATGGGTAAGCGGATATAGAAACACGCGCCCTTGCCCACTTGCGTTTCAAAGGTCAAAGACCCTTGATGATGATCGACTACAGAGCGTGCAATGGCGAGGCCCTGACCCGTGCCCCGACCTACTTCCTTAGTGGTGAAGAAGGGATCGAAGATACGGTCGCGAATGCTCTCCGGAATACCAGAGCCGGTATCGGAGATGGCAATCACCACCATGGTGCCTTCGAGCGAGGTGGATACGCGGATTTTCCCTTTCTTGCCGGTGTCCTTCACTACATCGGCGATGGCGTGAGCAGCATTGACCAGCAGGTTGAGGAAGACCTGATTCATATCTCCGGCGCTGCAGACCACCGGCGGTAACGTTCCAAAATCGGTTTCTACATCCGCCACATATTTCAGTTCGTTCCGCGCAACGGTGAGGGTATTGGAAAGAGCCTTGTTCAGGTCGACGGGTGTCATGCCCTTGCTGTCGGGGTGAGCGAATTCCTTCATGGCGCGCACAATGGTCACGACCCGCTCGACGCCGTCGAGGGTCTGGCCCAAAGCCTTGGGAATCTCCTTCAACAGGTAGTCGCTGTCGGATCGGGCCGCAATGCGCTCCAGTTCGCTGCCAAACTGGGGGCCTGACCGCATCTCATGCGTGGATTTGCAGAGTTGCTGAAACTCCTGGAGCACGGACTGCAACTCTCCAAACGCGTCCTGCAGGAAGCGCACGTTGTCTCCCACAAACTGGATGGGCGTGTTGATTTCGTGAGCGATTCCGGAGGCCAATCGGCCAACGGATTCCAGTTTCTGTGCCTGGCGTATTTCCACTTCGGCCACATCACGCCCCGTGATGTCGCGTGCAATGGCCTGGATGCCGATGGGCTCCCCCTCGCGATAGATGATTCGGGGATTCATTTCCAGCTTCAGGCGGCGTCCATCCTTGGCTCGGATATCCAATTCGATCTTGGTTGGGGCTTGAGCGGTGCACAACTGGGCAATGGCTTGCTCCGGCTGCGGCGAGGGCAGGGGTTCGAGCAGTTGGCGCAGGTTCATCTGCAAGGCTTCGTCGCGCGAATATCCGATGGTTTGCTCGGCCATGCGATTCAGCGAGGTGATGCGTAGATCCAGATCGAAGGTATAGACCAGGTCGCTGGCATTTTCGAACAGTTCACGATACCGCTCTTCGGAGGCTTGCAGACGGTCCTCGGCGAGCTTGCGCGCCGAGATGTCCTCCGCCAGGCCAACGATGCGGGTCAACTGGCCACTGGCGTCACGAACCGGGAAAGCGCGGTCGCGAATCCATTTCTCCTGGCCGTCGGGAGTGCGAATGCGATAGATCGAATCGAGCCTCTCGCCGCTCAGTTGCTTGCGGCTTGTTTCCGTCGCCTTTTGCACATCGTCAGGATGGATGCTCTCCGCCCAGGACAGGGGATCGCGATACAGGCTCTCACAACTTCTGCGCCACACTTGCTCATAGGCCGGGCTGACATAGAGGATTCCCGGGGCGGGCGGAGACACGAGCCAGAATACTTCGCTGATGTTTTCTGCCAGTTGGCGAAATTTTTCTTCGCTGCTCACCAGCGCCTGCTGGGCCTGCTTACGCTGGCTGATATCGCGGGCGATGGTGACCAGTCCAGTAATCTGCCGAGCCTCGTCGAACACGGGGGAAATGGAGAGCGAAACATCGACACGCGTATCGTCCTTGCGGATGCGGTAGGTCTCATAGCTGGATATGCTCTCTCCTTTGCGGATCTTTTCGAGGGATTGCGGCAATTGCTCCCAACACTCGGGGGCAATCAGCCGGGCGACGGAGTTTCCGATCATTTCTTCCGAGCTGTAGCCGTAGAGTTCTGTGGCCCCGCGGTTCCAGCTCATCACGAGGCCTTGGAGATTCTCCCCGATGATCGCATCCTGCGACGACTCGACCAGGGATGCGAGAAATGCCTGCGCTTCGTCGGCGCGCTTGCGTTGCGTAATATCTTCGATCTGGGTGATGTAGTGGGATGGGTTGTCCAGGTCGTCTTTCACGACCGAAATTTTCAGGTGCACCCATACGACTCTTCCTTCCTTATGCAGGTAGCGCTTTTTCAGCTCCAGAGTTGTGTCGACACCTTTGCCGAACTGGATTGCGACCTGGCGAGACCGTTCGATATCGTCGGGATGCGTGATCTGTTGCCAGGCCCCTGCCAGAAGTTCCGAAGGCGAGTAGCCCAGCATTCGGCAAAGGGCTGAGTTGGCGTGCAGGAACCGTCCATTCAAACCGGTCATGCACATGCCATACGGAGCGTCTTCGAAGGCGGTGCGAAATCGATTTTCACTATCGCGCAACTCGGCTTCGATCTGCTTGCGGCCCGTAATATCCTGGTAAATCACCAGAATGCCGTGGGGCTTACCGCCGATGATGAGAGGCACGCCGTAGATTTCAACGTCGACGAGAGTGTTGTTTTTGCGGCGGCGGCGGCTGGTGACATGCACGCTTTTCAGTTCCAGGCACGCGTGTTTGAAATCGGTCGATTCTTCGGCGAAGTCACCGGGCACGATCAGATCGTGGATGTTCTTACCCTGGACTTCCTCATGCGAGAAAAGGAACAGTTGCTCAAAAGCCGAATTCGACATCTCGATCCGTTGTTCCTTGTCCAACACCACGGTGCCCAGCGGATTGGTTTCGATCAGAGTGTTGAGATACGAGGTGCGCTGTTCCAGCGCCTGTTCCGAGCGTTTTCGCTCCGTGATATCGAAGAAGCTCTCCAATAGATATTTGTGCCCGTCGAGCTCGACAGGCCGCACTGTTTTGATAATGGAACGCCGCTCACTGCCCGCGGTAAGAAGGACGCGCTCGGAGTTGTCGACGGTTTGTCCCAGGTCCGTGACCGGGCAGTGTTTGGATTCGGCAGGACAGATGAACTGGTGACAGACGGCGCCGACGGTCTCGTGGAGAGGTGCGCCAATCAGTTGCAGAGCGACCGGATTCGCGTCGACGATACGATGGGTCGCAGGATCGATAATAAAAATCCCGGTTTCGACCCCTTCGAAAATCGTCTGGAAGTTAGCTCGGTCACTGAGAAGGAACGTGTGCTCACTGCAATCGTCGGCCATTGCGCGCAGAAGCCCGATCGCATATTCTTTTTCCGCGAATCGAACATAGTGGACTGTCCAATGAGCCGTGTGCGTCGCTTCTCCCGCCGGGGACTCGATCTCGAGCGTGTGTGATCCGCAGGTTTGGAGCTGCAGCCAAAGCTGCCGCCAGGTCGTCTTGGCGCCGACATCAGTAGCCGGAAACGACAGCCCACAGGCTTCTTCCGGTCGACAACCCAGCCAACTGCATGCCGTGCCATTGGCATATACGATTCGGCCATCGGCGTCCATGCACAAAATCGCATTGGCAATTTCCGGCACTCGCTGTTCTCCTTTAAACCTATCGGCCTCGGCACATAAAAGGTTTACGTTTTCTTGCCATGCAGGAGAACAGAATCTGCTAAAGGGTGGACCTCCTCCCAGCGCATTGTTTATCCAGAGAAGTAAGCCTCCCCATCACTGACGGACTCCGGAGGCTCGCCTCCGAATGGCATACCTTTTCTCGGAGGCGTTTATACAGCATCGACGCTACATACCTCGCGCGCCACCGTCTATTAGAGTCATGACTCGGCTCTGGTCTCATGAGGGCTGGCAAGAACGAAGGAACGCCGCTTACCTCAACCTTGCGCGCCGGTGGAAATGAGTTTCTTCCGGCTCGCCTTAACTTGCCGCGCATGGCACGGCGAAAGTGAGATGAAATGAGCATCTGGACCGTCTTGTTCGTGGTGTTGCTGATAGCGTGGATCGGGGGATTCACAATATTCCACGTCGCGGGAGGCTTGATTCACCTTCTGCTTCTCTTTGCAGTAATTTCTCTAATCCTGCACTTTGTAATGGGCAGGCGGGCAGCCTGAGATTTGTGGCGGCCCAAGATCTCGATTGTGGCTATTCAGATCGGCAGGAAGGGATGGATACCGGGCCGAGAGGACCCTCGCGACGCAGGGTGACATTTTCACGTTCCCGTCGGGTGACAAAATCACATTGCTACGACAGAGAGCTTCGGGCTAGTCGGGAGGGGCAACCGGCCAAAAATCAAAATAATTCATCCATTGGTCGTAATAAATCGCTAACGTTGCTTCCAAAAATTTAACAGCCTGGCACATAGCCTCGTACAAGCCGGCCTCGGCGTCACCGCGTTTGAGCTCTGACGAGACTGCCGGGATCAGATCTCCCATGAGAACCTGGTAGCGCAGCCACCCGCGGCGAATCACGAAAACGGGCAGCACCGGAGCGCCCGAGACCTGCGAAAGCAGGAACGGACCGATCGGGAAACTGGTGGGTTGGGAAAAAAATGGTATATCAAAAGTGTGACGCTGATAAACGCGGTCTCCCTGGATCGCGACAATCTCGTTCCGACGCAAAACCTGCAATAGTTCGATCGTAGCCTGCACGCCCCCTTTGAGATCCACAGTTTTGAGCCGTTCGCTGGCCATCAAATTTCGCAGAATAATCTCCGCCGGATTGTCCTCCACCACCCGGGCCACGTTGACCGGGCCGTGCAGGGCCAGCAACCGCGACGCGAATTCCCAATTCCCCACATGCGCCGTCCATACGATGAGTCCATTGCCCGCGGCAAGGCATTGGTCAATCTTGGAGTCTCCGTCCTCGGAGTCCACCAGCATTCCGAGCAGTTCCGAATCAGTGGCCTGTGGGACAAAACAATAGGAAACCATAAGGTCGCAGAACGAATAAAAGACCTTATAAACTTTCCATTGCCGCGCAAGCCCGCGCTTGGCCGAGACCCGGCTCAAGTTTCTGGTCACCGCCCGTCGTTCTCGCTTCAAGATGAGGAAGAAAATCAGCGCGGTCACCGCCGCCACCGGAGGATGAAGAAAGCGCGGCACCCTCGGCATGATAACGAAGATCATCCGCAGCGCCGTTGTGTTATGAAAACGGTGCTCGTACCAGCGCGTCACTTTCCGCCCGCCATCATGTGATCGCCCATATTGTCACATTCGCCTTTAACCATTCGTATGCAAGCGATCTCGACTTTGCCCATGCCCGATCGAGTAGAGGCGAACCAACCACGCGCTTACAGGCGGCACCGCCCTGAGCCACTGTTTATTTTGCTTGGAGTAAGAGGGGAGTGCACACCGGGATGCGGAAGTCAGGACTTTGCTTCCGCAACTTTGGACTCAATGATCGCCGCCAAGGCGTTAACGCTTTCGAGGTATTTCTGGTTGAAGTTGCCTTGCACCAGCTTGATGCCGAAGTGCCTCTCGATCTCTAGAACGAGTTGCAGTACGTCAATGGAATCGATTTCCAGTTCTCCGCCCAGCAGCGGTTGGTCGTCGCGCAGATCGTCTGGGGTCAAGTCGGTGATCCGCAAGCTATTCAATATGATGGGCTTGAGTTGCTCCTTAACGGTCGGCATATCGTTCATTTAGGACAGCGTAGCATACCACAAAGCTCATTCTGTAGGAATCACTGAGAACAAGCGTCCAACAGGCCTTTTGGATGCAGTTCAGCGTGAAACGTTGAGACGATTTACCATCGCTTTTTCTTTCCGTCGCCACCCCCAGGCTACAGCAGGCCACCATCCACCGAGATCACCTGTCCGGTGATGTAACTCGCCTCCTGGGACCCCAGGAATGCTACGAGCGGAGCCACCTCTTCGGGCCTGCCAAGGCGCCCGAGCGGGATATCGGAAAGCAATCGTTTCCCCTCTTTCTCAATGTATTTGGCGGACATCGGGCTCGGAATCACGCCGGGGCAAACGGCATTCACCCGGACCTGGAATCGCCCGACCTCGCGGGAGAGTGCCTTTGTGAAAGCAATAACGCCGCCCTTCGCCGCCGAATAATTGCACTGGCCGGCCTGGCCGCGAAGTCCGGCAGGCGACACGATATTGCAGATGGCTCCTCCGCCGCGGCGCATCATGCCCGATAAGGCCAGTCTCGAGCACAAATACGTCCCGCGGAGATTCGTCTCGATCACTTCATCCCACTGCTCCTCCGACATGAAGGCCAGCAGCACATCACGGTTGAGCCCCGCATTGTTCACCAGGTAATCGACAGAACCAAGTTGCTTTTCGATGTGATCGAACATGGGCGCAACGGCTTCTTCGCCGGAGAGACTCGCTTGCACTGCCAATGCCTCTCCGCCGGCGGCGACGATGCTCTTCACCACCTCATCCGCGGAATCTTTCCCATGACGATAGTGCACGGCTACGCGGAACCCCGCGCTTCCCAGAGCTTTTGCAATCGCGGCACCGATGACCCCTGATGCTCCTGTGACTAACGCGACCCGTTGTTCTGTGGTGCGATTACCTACCTTTATTTCAGCCATATCCTCGAATTCAGTGCAGCGGCTTGAACACCAAAATGTACACGGCCCAACGGGAGTTGTAGCGAGGAATATTGCCGTCGAGCGCGTAGGAGACCGTGCCTTGCAACAGCGTGCCGAAGGGGCCGGGAGTGTTGAAGTTAATCTCCGGACCGTCGAATTTTCGGAATCGCAGAGACTCGTCGAGATTCCGCGCGCGCGCATACGCGTACATCCCATCGACCTTCACCAGGTCCATCACATTGAAACCGTAGTGCACGTCCGCCATGGCAATGGCGTCGAAAGAATCAGTGCCGGGGGGAATGCCGTGCAAACGCGGCGATGAAATAAAAGAAGGGAAGTAGCGCGAGAAGCGATCCAGTTGATTTCCGCCCCAGTAGGAAAGATCCCACCCGCCCTTGGTGAACTTTCGGATGTAGTAGTCCTTGCGCAAATCGGCGTTGTAAAGCGTGAACCCATTTTGCGGACGTTGCACCAGTAGAGCGTTTTCGGGCGGCGGGTTGGGCGATGAAGACCCGCACCCGGCTGGAGGTTGAGTCAGCGAAGCGCATCCGAACGGTCTCCACCCGATCCGCTCGCCCCGTGTCGCCTGCGCGTCGAATACGTAGCCGTTGCGGTTGTATTTTATTTCAAGACCGGGAAGCACATTAAATCCGTTGCGCGGAAGTTCGTACTGCTTGTCCGCTTGGCTGCTTCGAAGGAAGTTGTCAAACGTGAAGTAGCTTGACGCCGTCACGCTGAGATGAGTGCTGGCTTGCCACGAGGCGCGCACGCCGGTGGTTTGTTCCCAGTTCCATATTTCTCCCTGCAATAATTCGGTGTTATTGCCGTAGATGCGATTCTCACTCGGCAATGCGGAAAGCGCCACATCCAGCGCCAGCCGGAACTTGGGCCGGAACTGCTTCGAGAGGTCGGAAATCAGAATGGGTCCGGCAAAGAAGGTGGAAAGCTGTGCCCCAGTGTGATGAAAATCAAAATCCACCGTGCTGGTGCCGAGGAAGGGAATGGGAAAACTGAACGTGCCTCCATACATCAGGCCGGCAACCAGAGACTTGATGCGCTTCGCATTATTGTCCACCAGAACACGCTCGCCGTTTTTCTTTCGCAGCGACCGCAATCCCTGGTCGGTGTCGCGGAACATCGGGTCGTCCGAACTATGCTCAGCCGCGAGGGCGGCACTGAAGTTCGCCGTGTTAATCACGTAGTCGGAAAACTGCATCGTCCTCTGCAACACGAAATCGCGCCCCGCGGCGTTCAGCAGTTGCTGTGCGGAAATCGATCGCAGCAAGTTGAACTGATTGCCCTTCTCGTCGCGCACCAGTTCGTAATTCTGGGTCTCCACATTCACCAGTACGTTGCTCTTGACGCCACGCTGGCTCAGATACTGTTTCACCTCACGAAAAGTTGTGCCGTCGATCCAGATCTTGCCGCTGTAAAGCGCCTCATCCTGCACCTTGGGCTCGACTCCCACTACAAAACACATCGTCCCATCGACCTGTTCGGTCCCAAGCAATTTGTAGTCGTAGCGCTCGCTGAGTTTCAATTCGAGAGGTGGCGTCAGCACTTTTTCCGGCTCAATTTGAGGCAGCGGAAACTCATGATTCTTACCGAACTTTACACCGTTGATATAGAACTCCTTTTGCGCCAGTTCCGTCGCGCCATTCCGGCTGAAGAATTGCCTCAGTTGCATCGAGAAATCGAACCCTGGCTCCAGAGTGGTGGTCTCAAAGTGCAGACTCAGGAAAGTCGAGGCGATATAGTTCTCGAGCTTTTGTTTTTGCGCTTCGCGATTCTGCTGCCAGCGAGCAATGATTTCCTCGACGCTCAGTTCGACTCCACTCTTAACTTCAACCGTGTTATAGAGCGTTTGATCGTTGCTCGGTCGGTGGATCGAGATCAGCGCGTATTCCGTGGTGCATGCGCAGGTTTGCGCAAAACCCTTGTCGGTCTTTATAACTTCGCCTGCCGGAAGTTCGGCTCCGGTCGCGGGATCGTACCACTTGATATCGAATGGACCCGGCTTAGCGCTCTGCAACCGGGCTGTCTTCGGTGAGTCCGGGCTCGCATTGACGCGCGCCACAATCACCACATCCGAGGGGCCGCCGGCGAACCAGTGATGCTCATCGTTCGGCACGCCTTCCACCGCGACACTGAACGGAGAGGCCGCGGAATCCGCTGCAAACATGTTGCTGGTGATGGAACGCCTAAGGAATCCGCTCGCCGCGCACACGGACGCAGCAGACTTTGCGTCCTGAGGCTCTGCCCAGACAATTTCCACCGCGGGCCCGCTGGCATCGAGCATCGCCGTTAAGAAGAGCGAGGAAGTCGCGGACCCACCGGCATTTAATTTAAGCGGATCCAATTTAAGGATCACCGGCTTATTCAGCCCGTGTTCTGCGATCCACGCAACATCTTTGCGCCAGCCTTCTGCATAAGTGGTTCCCAGCAGATCGGAATAGGTAGCGAGTCTTCTTACAAGATCGCCGTGGCTCGCGGCGAACCCCGCCTGAAAAACAAATGCCAGCTGCAAGCCAGCATTGCTGCCCTTTACGGATAATGCCAGGCGCACCAACCCGAAGGCGAACAGATCGGGAGCCTTCAGCGGTTCCTTGATCTCCACCACAAGCCCGCGCACTGTAGTCGCCAGCAGCGGCAACGAGTTCACGAACGCATCGACGCGCTGGGTAATTTCCTGCTCGGATTCCTTGCCGCTAAGTGAGCCGGCTCCCACCACAACATGCAGCCAGACCTCGACTCCTTCGGGCACGTTCTCGACGGCGCGCTTGTCGAGCAAGTCTGCCGCGCTTGTGGCACCCGCGAAATCGAAAGACAGCGGAGGCAGCACGATCAATTTGTCTGGAACGTCACACCGCTCGGCAGTCTTTAATCCGGTAGCTAACGCCTGATCGGTCGGAATCGAGATCGCAACCCGCGGCAGGCCCGCCTCTGCCGTTAGCGGTAAAAGCAGGAAGGCCGAAAGCAGCAGAATCGGCGCTACTGTCTTGCAACTTTCCCATCCGAACCGGGGCATCGAGTCAGATAGAAATAACGTTGCCGAGCGGAACGACGATTTCATCAAATTTGAGTCCGGCAACTTAGAATTGGGAGCTGATGACAATCACGAAATAAAATCGATCGCGCGACCACAGCATTGTCATGACGCCCTCGACGCTGGTTTCGCGAACGCGCTGCTGCATCGCTCAGATGCTTTAACCGACAGCAGTAGTATATGCGAACCCTTCCCATATCAATCTTTGCTCGGATTGGCGACTGGCACCTTCACCGCTATACGGCGCCGCTCCTCAAGCAGAATGACAGCAGGAATCAACAACAAGCCACCTGCCAGTGCGAATGCCACTCCTAATGAAGTCACCAGACCCATCTCCACCAGGGGTGCGAAACTGGAAGTCATCAGCGCCCCGAAGCCAACAATCGTAGTCAGGTTCGATTGAATCAGCGCCGCGCCCGAGGCCTTCGCAACCACAAGAATCTCGCTGTTTTTGTTCTCTTGATATCGCCGCACCAAATGGATGCCATTGTCGATGCCAATGCCGATAATGAGCGGAATCGCCGTAAGCGACGTGAAACTGAAGTGGTAGCGCACCAGCAGCAACACACCGAAAGTTGTAACCACGCCGAATACGATCGGGATCAGTACGATCAGCGACACGCGCAGGCTGCGGAAACTAAGATAGACAACTAACAGAATCCCGGCCGCCGTCCACCCCATTGCTCTTTGGCTGTCATGAAGCACCAGCCTCTGAAGTTCGCGGTTTATCTTCTCGTACGAAAACTCCACGAACCGTCCAAATTGATTACGCCAGGACTCGATGACGCTTTCCGGAATTACCTCGACCGCATCAGGATCGGTGCTGTAGAAACTGATCGCCGCGACGTAGCTACCGTCCTTGATTTTGCGGATGCTGTTGTTAAGCAGCGCTGGCGGCAGGAAGTTGGCGGCCGTTTCCAGGGTGAGCGGATCGTTTCCTGGTTCTGCGCCTTGTCCGAACTGTCGCAGTCGATCGATAAATGGTTGGACCGGCGCGGTTCGAAAACCATTCTCGCGAAGCGCGTCCTCGAGGGCGTGGGCCGAAGCGGCGAAGTTGACGCCGGCCAGCAATCTGGCTCGCTCATTTTGCGTTTGTGCCGACGGAAGCAGAATCGTGGGTGAGAAGATGGATTTTATGATCCCGCGATGCTGATAGTCTTCTAACTGTGCAGTCAATTCTTCGGCTCTACGCAGGACTTCCTGCTCGCCTCCGGTGATCAACAACAGGTGTGGACTACCTTCAATGCCGAACCTCGCGGAAAGCAGGTTCTGCGCCGCCATGGCTGGGTTATCGGAGCCGGTGATCTCGAAGTGCTTTTCAAATTTGATCGTCGGCAGAAATACTAATGACAGCAGGAATGCTCCCAGGCCCAAGCCCACCACAAGGCGGGTGTTCCGGCCGACAAATTCAACGGATTTCCGCGCCACGAAGGGCAGCAGCCGGAAGGTAATCGTCTGCGGAGCGCGCGGCTTGCGCACTTTCCACCACAACTGAAGCAGCGCCGGAACCGTCAACAGGGTATGGAACATCATCATGAACATTCCCACCGTCAGGATGAACCCGAATTCCGACAATCCCTTAAAGCTCGCGGTAGCCAGCGAAGCCGTGGCGATGGCCGCCGTTACAATGCAGAAGAAAACGCTAAGCCCAGTGGTTTCGAAGGTTCGTAATACCGCATCATTCAGCGTCCCGCCCTTTGCCCATTCCTGCGGCACCCGGTTGAAAAAATGTACGATCTGGTCGTCTCCCAGTCCCGCCAGGATCGCGATAAACGATAGGCTGATGAGATTTACTTGTCCCGGATAGAAGCTTGCAATGCCCGTCGTCCACACAATGCCAAGGCTGGCGGGTAGCAGCGACAAAAGCAGAAGTGGAATTCTCGGATAGATCAGTAGGCACAACAACAGATTGCCGACAATGGAAATCAGCGAGATTCGGTGAATATTTGTTTCGATGAGTTGATGTTCTTGCTCCGCAAAAACGTAGGCTCCCGCTGCAGTAGCCCGCACTCCTGAGTTCTGCAGCTCTGGCTCCGATGTAATCGACCGGATGTGCTCTCGCGTCCACTGCATCACCTGCTCGGCGAAGTTGTAATCCATCGCCGACTGCCGCGGCTCGGCAATGACCAGCAGCGCCTTGTGGTCTTTGCTGAAAAACCGGTTTCCCGATCCCCACTTGAGATCGAAATTGGCAAATTGAGAAAACCCTTGGCTGCTGCGCGCTTCCACTTGCATCAGGCCTAAAGGGTCGGCGAGGAAGTAATTTGTTCCCAGAGAAGAAAAAGAACTGACCAGTTCGGTTTCTGCGCGGCGAACGTTTTGATGAATTTGTTTGGGATCCAGTCGCCGCTTCAGCTCTTCGGCTTGATCAGGCTGGACCAGCGAAGGAAAGTTCCAGGTAAAAAAACGGACCAGGTTGAGCAGTTCCTCATCCTGCAAGCCGCTGCGCGCATCCACGAACAGTCCACTGGAGTGCATCTCGGCGGTGAGACGGTCGGCCATTTCTTCCATCTGGTCGGTGGCATCCGTTCCTCCAGCCGGAGCCTCAATCACCAGGAAGAGCTGATTGCCATAACCCAGTTCTTTGCCGATCTGGCTCGCGACTCGCCACTGTGGATCGCTATTCCCAAATAAATCGGCGAGGTCCGTTCCAGTTCGCAGGTTGTGGATGTTCGCATACAGCCCTAAAGTAATGACTAAACTCAGGGCCACCACAAATCCCGGATGGTTTACCACCAGGCCACCCACAAAGCGCATGCATCGGGCCATCATGCTGTGGCTGCCGCGCCGTCTGCCGGCGGATTGTTCGCGATGATCATCGCTCGCCCATCAAGCCGTTACCAACGATAACTCGCCATTCGCTACCATCTCTCCACCCACCGACACTGTGCCGCCGATGCAAACCAGTTGTCCAACTTCGGTCAACCTCTTCGTCTCAATGCGCAGTTCCTGCCCCGGCGTGACAGGCTTCAGAAATTTGAAACGGTTTACGGCCGCGAGCAGTGCTACTCCCGTGCTTTTGACAGCCGCTTGCGACGCGGCCGATCCGAGCATCACTCCGGCTGTCTGAGCCATCGCTTCGATCAGAAGGACTCCAGGCAGAATCGGCTTGGCAGGAAAATGTCCGGCAAACATAGGGTTCGCCGGGTCGATGAATTTCACCGCAACACAACGAACTCCGGGCTCCAGTTCTTCCACCCGGTCGATCCACAAGAAGGGTGAGCGATGAGGAATCAGCGACTCGATTTCAATTTGATCGAGCGCCCTGGCTTTGGTCACTTTGGTTTGTATACCTCAAACATATCCGGCGGAATTTTCGGATTCATCGAGCTTACGTCGATGACGAACACGCTGTTGACGCCGCTCTTGCCATCCACTTCGAGCGAGCGCAGCATAAAATCCTTACTCAGCTTCACGACCAGATAATTCAGCCTGCTGCGAAAGGTGTCCGTCCGCGGAACCAGTTTCATCTGGTAATCCCGGCTGTCTTCTTGCACGGTAACGGTGAAGTTCTTCTTTAGATTTCCGAGAGAGTTCTCGCGGCCGAAATAAGATTGCGCCCGGCGAACACTTTTTCCGATTTCCATCACTTCGGTGTTGCCGCCGGTCGTAACGTTGACGTAGTTCTCGTTGAAGCGAATGCGCATGGTCGATGGTTCGAAGTAGTCCAGTGCGAATCGCGTTGTGCCTTCAGCGCAGAATTTGCCGCGGAGCACCATCGGTTTGACCATCAGGTTGGATGTGCGGGTTTCGGTGAGGGTTCCGCACATGCTCGTGTATTGTTTCTGCGCTTGCTGTATCCCGTTCCAAACTTTGTTCAGCAGATCGTCCGATTGGCCGGACAGCACTCCCGGAAAAATCAAAAACGCAAGCAGAGTGCATAGCAATCGCAAGATCACGTCCAGCGCCGAACCTGACTTCTTAGCTCCCGGTGCTCTCACAGATTCTCTGGCACTCGCGGCGGGCTGCATTTAGCTCCGAGCTCAATCTGCACCAACTCTGGAACAGGTTGTTCTTTCAGTGCGAACTCGCGGTAGAGCTTGGCCATACGGAAATTCTCTTCGTCCTGCTTGAGCCGCTCATCTCGGGCCCGCAGCCTCTCCTCCCGAGCATTCTTCGCGATACCAAGCTGTTCCAGGTCATGCTGCGACTCGTTGGTGACAATCTCATCCTTCAATACCAGGTGATGCTCCGTACTACTGAGCTTCACTCTCTTGCCGCCGGCGAAAATCTCGTGTCGTCCATGCTCCTCGTACCACTTGGTCAAAGTCGCGGTCATGTGCATCTTTTCAATGATCTGCCGCCAGCCCACGCCCGTGTTATACGCACAGAAGGAAATCTCGCCTTCCTGCGTCGCATAGGGAATGATGCATTGCTCAGTCCTGCGAAAATCGTAGTTGAATAAATCCTGGAACCACATTCCCGCAACGAACAGCAGGTTCCAGCGGTCGCGCCGTCGCCGGAAAATATCCGCCATCGTCCGCTTGCCGGAGACGTCACCATAGTCGTGTCCTGTTGCGCCCAGGCCCTTGTCCAATTTCTTCAGCATGTCGACCGCGCGGAAATACCTTGGCGCATGAAATGAATCATAATTCCGAACTAATGCGAGGGCCATACCCGCGGCCGATATCCAGCGGCTGCGGGCCCAATCATTGATCCTTGCAACATCCTTGGCGAACTGGTCGGCATTCACGAATGCAGTTACCGCAACCGCCTCGCGCGTCTCCTTGTCGACCATAATCGCCATTCCCACCCCACAGTTCGGGTGACAACTACAGGCGACGTGGCCCCAGGCAGCGTCGGGGCCGTGAACGAGGTCCGCCCAGTCGGAAAAAGTGCTCAGGAAGGAGAGCGGGAACCAGTCGCGAGCGGGTTCACCGATCTTCAACTGTGCTTTCACATCGTGAGCCAGATGCGAGAGTGTGTAGCGTTGCGCTTTTCGGCGTTCGTCGGTGACAGCTTCGTCGCGGCCGGTGAAAGACACGGGCTGGAATGACACGAGAGCTATTTTGTCTGGGTTGTCGAGAGCGAATTGTACGACGCGCCCTACCTGCTCGTTGTTGATCCCGTTGACCACGGTGGTCACGAGCACGATCTCGACGCCGTTGGAGTGCAGGTTCTCAATGGCGCGCAGCTTCAAGTCAAACAGGTTTCCGACGTTCCGATGAGAATTCGCCGCATTGCCGATGCCGTCGAATTGGAGATAGGCGTAACGCAACCCTGCTTCCGCGGCCTGCGCTGCGAACGCGGGACTCTTGGCGAATTCGATGCCATTGGTTGCGGCCTGTACGCTGTCATAGCCGATCTGACGGGCGTAACGAATGGCGTCCAGAAAATATGGAGACAGAGTCGGCTCGCCGCCGGAGAACTGCACAGACATCTGACGCCGGGGCTTGATGGAAAATGCATTGTCGAGCAGCGTCTTGATTTCATCCCAGGTGAGCTCGTGCACGAAGCCGACTTGGTTGGCGTCCATGAAGCACGGATCGCACATCATGTTGCACCGGTTGGTGAGGTCGATGGTTAGGACCGAGCCTCGCCCATGCTTGATGGTGCTGCTGCCGTGGTTATGCAGTTTTTCGTCGTTGTGGGCGCGGATATCCCGACCGGGAAATGTCTCTTCCAGGTGCCGGAAGAATTGAGTGTCAATGGAGAGCACGTCTTCGAAGTGTCCGTGAACCGGGCAATCCTTGACCATCAGGATTCTGCCATCGCGCTCGATGATCTGCGCCCTGATCTCCCCGGGCCTTTCATTTAGCAGGATACGGTAGTCCTGCTTGCCGTCGACAATCTGCTGTCGAATTTCCGGCACACAACGCGGGCATAGCGAATCGGTTTGCCGCGGCCAGCCCAGAGGAGGCTTCGACTTTTCACGGGACTTCAGCAGCGGCCTATCCGACCAACTGGGAGTGAAAGACGGGCTTTCTGGAAAGAGATTGTTACTCCAACAGAATATTTGCCACGCCCCGTTCGCAGCAATGGACATCGCTTTTTCCAGGTATTTGATGGGCTTATGCATTTACCTTGATGCTCCGTGTTGAGTCGGCCCCAATATCGTTTACGTGCTGAAACAAACGATTTTGAAAAACGCTGTACATATCCACGAGAGCGTAGTTCGTATTCTCTTGCATAAGGACTTCTATGGAGCGAAGCCTGTGCCGCTGAATTGCGAATGGTCATCGAAGAGTATCAGATCGCATTCTCGTGCGACAACTTGTTCTTGCCGGGTTGTATGAGTGAAATTACACTTGCGAACGGTCCCACAAGACGTGATGAAACGCCGCTCCGCCTGGAAGATTGAGAACTATACCTACCGCGAGTGTCCCCACCCGGATCGTGAGTTCGGCTACGCGGTTTCTCTGCACAACCACTCGTGCCACTCGGTAGAGAAGCTGGCGGCATTGAACCACGTTGTAAAGCTGGCGTACATGCGCCCCTGGAGTGGCATCCTTCAAAAGTCGTTTGGCCTCGGCGGGATATCAGATCTGAACTACGCAGAGATCACGTTCAATCCGCCCTACACGCCTGAAGACGTCTACTTGATGGAGGCTGCAGCTGCAGCCGAGTGGGGCTTCGACGGAGTTCACATGGCCATCACTGATCATGACGAATTTGCCGGCAGCCTTGCTCTGCAGCGCAGCCGGCCCGATCTGAACGGCCGCATCGCGCTGAGTGAAGAGCTGTCACTCTGGTTTCATGGGCACTTATTTCACCTGGGGGTGTGTCACTTGCCGGAGAGTGCAGTCGACGAGACGCACACTCGAATTCAAGCAGCAGCGCGGGATGGACGCTACGACGAGTTGTTTGAAGAGCTCGCGGCCAGCGGCTGCCTGGTCGTCTTTAATCATCCTCTGCTCCCGTGGGGACCGGAAGCAAAGTTAATTCCGGCCACGGAACTTCTCTCGCGCTATGGCTGGGCAATTCATGCGTTGGAAGTAAATGGCATGCGGCCGCGCGAGGAGAATGATCGCGTTCTCGAACTTGCCCGCCAGTGGCGTAAACCGGTGGTCGGCGGAGGGGACAGCCATCTGCTGGTCGCCAGTTCGGTGATCTCGCTGTCGCGTGCCGCAACTTTCAAGGATTTTATTGCTGAAGTGAAAGACGGTCATGCGGTGCCGTTCGTGACGCCCAATTATTTTGCCCCGCTAAGGTGGAAACTTTTCCTGCGAGTACTGTTTTTCATCTCGCGCTACCGGCAGATTGCCAGCTACCAGGGACAACCGGTGGCGGCCATGCTGGAGCGGCGTACAGTGCTGCTCGATCCGGTAGGGGCGGCGAGTCGCGTGTTTTTGAGTCTGGTTTCCGCTCTGGGGCTGGCCCGGTAAGAGAGTCAACTTCTGTCCGCGGTTTTGTCCCCGACCTTCCTCTACGGAGCGGTCACTTCTCACGCTCATAGTGTTCCTGCAGGAACGTATCGTCATGACGGAAACGGCTGTACGATTGTGTCATGACATCTAAACCTAAGAAAACACAGGGACGGGAGAGATTTCCCGCTCGTTATGAGATTTCGGAGGGGTTCAAGCCGGTGCTCCAAGCCTCATCCTGCCCACTTCTCGCAAAAGACGCGAGAAATGGGGCACCCTGTTTCTTGGTCGGGCCTGCGAGATCAAGACCGGTCTTTTGGGTATCCGATCAGATAGGTAACCGGCATCTTTCCAGTGGCGAGTTCACCGATCTGCCATTGGTATTGGCAAGCGGTCAGTTTTTCAACGATCTCGTGCAGTTCCTGTGGCCGATAAGTCCTGAGGCAGGACACGACTCCATCGAAGAGCAGGACGATGGGAATGACGGGAATCAAGTACGTCCACAGCAGCCGCGACCAGCGGAACGGACGAATCCGGGGAGTATGGAGGAACATCAGGAGAATGCCGACAAATATAAGAGCCATCGTCGACGGAGCGCGCTTGGTGGCCTCAAAGATGCCGATGCTTTCTCCGGCATCGACGGCATTTTGCAGGATAGCGCGAGCATCCTCTGGCGGAAAATGATGGAACGACGTGAACATCGTTCGCAAGCCTTTTAGTGAACCGGGAACTGTCATCGCGTCAACCGGTTCGGGATAAAAAGTAATGTGGTGGTCCGAGGACGCGCTGACACTTTGGAATGCCTCGAGATTCGGATATTTGTCGGTGAGCCAAACTTGAAGGCCCCCGGAGTCTCCGTCAGCATCGCCGCATCGCAACTGGCGAGCCAGATCCAGCCACGGACCGCCTCCGCCAGAGCACATATCAACAATCGATTGGACGGCGGGAGAGTGACCAGTAGACGACGGCCCGGCGTTCGTCCGGTTCCCATCCGAGTCGATTACGCTCTGTAGCAGCGGAGCCACGGGCTCGTAGGCGTGTAAGAGGTTGAAGCCAAATTGAAGCGCATCGGTAACGTCCGCTCGAAGCGATGACGGGAACCACGATTGTTCATGGAGTTCGATGAACTGTACGCGACGCATGGCAAATCAGCCTGGCTAATATGATGCGATCATTCTTGTCCAACTTTGTACTAAGGTGGTAGTGGTGCAGCCTGGTTACGCATCAGGGTAAAGCCAGAGATCCTTCGCTATGCCTGAAAAACGGCTACGCTCTGGATGACGCCGTCTTATAAAACACCAAACTACCCCACCATCGTAAAAGGTATCCACCCCTAGATTTTCGTTCAGGCACGGGCAAGCGTTACCCCCCAGGTAAAGCCGATGCCAGCGGATGCGAACAACAACAATTGCCCGGGATGAATCATCCCCTCGCGCCGCATATTCGCATAATTGATGACCAGGTCGCTGGCAAAAGTATGGCCATACTGTTCCATGAGAGTCGGGGGCAGGCCGCCCTTGGGCAGTCCCACCATCTTGCAGAAACCCTCGCGGTCCCGCCGGCTGAGGTTGGAATAGATGAAATGGTCGATATCTTTCAAACTCAAAGAAGCTGCCGCGAGAGCTTGATTGATTACCGCCAGCATGTTGAGAAAGTAGACCGGCCTGACCTCCTGCTCCATGCAAAGGGCATCGATAACGATGTCGGGGCGGCCATTGGTTCTCACCATGGTTATCGCGTTCTGCAGATGGCCGACGGTCATGGCTTGAACGCTCAACAACAACGGACCCTCGGTTGAAAAGCTTTGGGTGCCTTCTCGGCGTAGGATGACGGCGCTGCCGGCGTCGCCATGCAGGGTAATGGGAAGTAACGAACGATTTCCTTCCGGTGCGGCGTCGCCGGTCACCAGGAGAACTGTTTGAACGCTCTCATCGGTGGACATCCAGCCGAGCGCGGTCTTGATCGCGACATGAAGTCCCGCACATCCGCCAACCTTGAAACTCAAAATCATCGAAGTTTCCGCACCGAGGTCGGCGCTGAGTCGGTGCGCGAACGAGAGGCCTTGTGAGCTCTCGGAGGTCCAAGTGCTGAAATCCAGAATTAGATTGATGTCCCGCGCGGTGATGCCGGCGTCGCAGATCGCCTTCGAGGCAGCTTCGAGAACCAAGTCATAAAGTTTGTTTTCGGCGCAAACACGGACTCGATTCAATCCGAGACCTTCCAGGGCCTTCCTTCTCGACTCGGGGCTCAACGGAGAAAGAGCTCTCTCAATTCGGGTACGTTCCCGCTCCAAGACGGTGTCCGCCGACTCATCGTCGGGCGGAACAGCATAGGCCGCGGCTGCAATGCGCACGTTCATCAAGGCAACTCCAGAAGCATAGCGGCAAATCCATTGTCGCGGGCGGTTCCCAACAGTAACACCGGCCCGCTACTTGGCTTGCCGGTTGGGTTGCCGTTTAAACCGAGAATCAAGTGGAAAAGCGCGCCGGTACCGGCCAGACCGTGGGCAGATGACTGGGGCCGTATGACCATGGCGCCTTCGCCGGCAATCTCGCGAGCCAAGCGGGCTGTTGGACTGGTGGCGCAAGGGGCGCCATTCCCGCTGCAGATTACGAAACTCGTGACGGATTCGCCCAACATACGTCGGACCGCGTCCGCAGGTTGACCGCCCGCCGCCCATTGGCCTGAGTTCACTCGGGCATAAGAGCGGATCCCGGGGCGAACCGCAGAGTGAACATCTCCGACGGCGGATGATTCCATGACCAACGCGGCCACGCCTTCGCTGGGGATGAAGCCATCGGGTTCCGGCACGGGATCTAAGTTGTAGCAAGCGGGCGAAAGGAGGCCTGCCTCTTCGTACCATGAATACAGGCTTCGCGCCAACGCGTCACCCGCGAGGACAATGGCCAGGTCGGCCTGACCGTGGCGAAGCAGGGAAGCGGCCTGGATCATCGCGCTCTCGCCCGAAAAATGTTTGTTGCTCACCGTGATGTTCGGTCCACGCAGCCCGTGAAACATCGCTACATGACTGGTTGGAGCGCTGGCGAGAGTTTCCGGGAAGGTAACGGGATCGGTCCCATTCCAACCGTTTGCGGCAGCACTTAGGTAGAAAGCTTCCGTGAGTTCAACACAGCCGAAGGAGGTGGCAAAGATCACAGCAACGCGTGATCGATCCACTTGATTCAGGTCGAGCCCAGCATCCTTAATCGCTAAAGACGAAGCGACCAAGGCCCACACTGACAAGCGATCGAGACGCCTTGTCTTCACCCCGGGTACCACGGCAGCGGGACGAAAGGGCGGTACGAGAAACGCTCGCCGGGGGCCGGCGGTTGTCCAGGCAGAGATCGCGGTCGGTTCGAGAGGACTGAGTGGAATGAGCCCTGCGAGCGGACCATGCGGACTGACAGAGCCGATCCCAGTAATCATGACAGAGCGCAAATGCGAAGTCATGAGGGGGCGCTCTCGAATATGAGCACGGCGTTGCTGCCACCAAAGCCACTGGAAGCCGACATGGCCAAGGGCAGGGGTTGGCGTTTGACTTCTCCTCTCAACCAGTCAATCCCAGGGCTCTCGATGGGATTGGTGAGACGCAGCGTAGGAATCAGCGCCCCGGCACGGATGGCCATGATCGTGATGGCTGCTTCGAGCGCGCCAGCCGCGCCCAGGCAGTGTCCGAAGTACGATTTTGTTGAAGACACGGGAATGGGAAGTTTTCGTTCGCGGAAAGCGGTTTCATAGGCTTGGGACTCGGCACTATCGTTCAAAGGTGTGCCAGTGCCGTGAGCATTCACATACCCCACGTCATCACCGTGGACTTCCGCCATTTCCATGGCGAGGCGAATGCAATCGGCCAATCCGCTTCCGTCTTTCTGCGGTGCAGTCGGATGGAATGCATCGTTCGTCATGGCCCATCCCCGCAGCACGGCGAGAACCTTGGCATTCCGCGCAGTGGCTCCCGCAAGAGTTTCGAGGATAAGGACGGCTGATCCCTCGCCCAGGTTGAGGCCCCTGCGATTCTGGTCAAAGGGAGAGCAGGGGTTCGGGTCTAGCGCTTGCAGGGAGTTGAATCCGCTCAAGGTGAACGGGCACAGCGGATCGCAACCTCCTGCCAGGACGATTGGAGCGGCTCCGTCGAGCAGCGTGTTCGCTGCCAGCGCGATCGCCACGGCTCCAGATGCACAAGCCACGGAGACGGCACAGCGCGGTCCGCGAATCCCGAAGTGGTCTCCCGTCACGTCGGCAACATGCGCGAACGGATACGAGGCAGCGCGCAACAGACCGTCGGGGCGCCGATACCAAGCGGCCGGATCTTTTGCGATTCCTGTGTCGATCTCGGTCAAACCCCCAAGGGTGCTCGCCATGACAACGCCGCTGTCGAGGAAGGCAGAACGATCGGCCCCAGAATTCGCCATTGCATCCTGGGTCGCGATCACTGCGAGTTGGTCGGTGCGCGAGTATTTGGGATCGGAGTACTCCGCCAGAGGCGGCAAGCCAGGGACTTTGGCAATTGTGCCCTCGAAACCGGGATACACATCATCTTTTGCGGGTGCCAGACAGCTCTTGCCCGATAACATGCCTGCCTGCAAGCAGTCCAGCCCAATACCGTAGGGGCTGACGACGCCGACTCCGGTAACGACTATGGTCTTGTAGGGATCAGTCAATAGGGCAACCGGCTATGAAATAACAGATTCAACCACTGATCGCGACGGATCGTCAATGTGCTTAGGTGAAGGCGGACGGCAGAGAGCGTGGACCGTCATAGTGTAGCTTCGGTCCCAGGTTTTCTTGCGACGAATAGGATGTGAGCCAAAGGCAAGCGATTCTGGAAATGGCGCTCTTCCAGCTGCATACCTGCGTTCTCGAGTACGCTGCGGTAGTCGGCGATCGACAAAATTTGAGGCTGTAGGCCGACGTGGTGGCACGCGAAGAGCAGTCGCTCGAAGGCCATCGTGATCGCCGAGAAGACACCGCGTTCGCGATCATGGACTCGAAAAATTAACATTCCGTTGGGAGTGAGTGCCGAACAGCAGCGTTTCAGCAGAGCCGATTGCTCGGCAGCGGGCAAACACTGCAAGACGTCCATAATCAAAATCAGACCGGCAGGCGGAAGTTCGAAATAACGGATGTCGGCAACGGTGACGTCCGCATTGAGGGCGGAGAGCGCCTTGCGAGCGACGGCGATGCGGTGCTCGTCTAAGTCACAACCAACCAGACGCCGGCGGTCGTCACCGAAAGCCGCAAAACAGAGAGCCATTCCGTAACCGCAGCCTAAATCCACTACCGTTTCCGATCCCAGGTTTTCGGCGGCAGCTAATTCGGCGGCAAGTAATTCAAAGATGCGATCCAAACGGAGCTTCCATCGGACGAATCCGCGAACCGCGCGCGTGCATTGGGCAAACATTCCGTTTACATAGCGTAGGCGTTCACGCAGCGCGGCATTGGCAGACGCCATACGATGGCGACGGACGACAACTGCCGTCACCAGCGCCCCGACGCCACCGAGGAGTATGCCGAGCGCCACGCTCCCGATAACCCAGATGAAAAATTGCTCTTTATTAATATGGCCGCGCATGGCAACCAGGGAGGAGATGGTTAGCCGCTGGAACGACCCGTTGCGGAGAAGACAGCCCAGTTCCACTGAGGAGAAGATAGTCAGGGGCAGGAACAGCGGATTGTTGATGAAAGTGCAGGCCACGATCAGAGGCTTATTCAGTCGGAAGAGCAGGGCGATGCCCACCGCCGCAAGAGTTTGGAATCCATAGATTGGCAAAATGCCGATGAAAATTCCCAGGAAGACGGCAGCGGCCGCGTGGGATGGGTCAAGCCTCTCTTTCAGCAAGAGGGTCACGAACTGCCGCGCTTCAACCTTAAGTCGTGGGATCACTGAGTGGCCGTCGTGTCATGCTCCGAGAAAGCGAAATGCCAGGGACCAGAGACAGACCCGTACCGTGTCTCGTACGGGCTTCATCTTGGAGCGCGCGTGGCCGTCATCATAGACGATACGGATGGGAGCATGTGCGATGGTGCAGCCGGACCGGGCCATCTTGATCAGGATTTCCATCTCGAGTTCGTAGCACCGGCTGCGCAGGTTTTCCAGATCAAGTTTGTCCAATCGCAACAAACGGAATCCACTCTGGCTGTCTCGGATTTTGCAGCCGACGAGCGCGGAAGCCAACCGGCTTCCAATCACGTTCGAGAAATATCGGGAGCGGGGCATGAGGGCAGGATCGAAGCTGCGCGCGCCAATGACCAGGTCGGCGCCAGTTTCTCCGGCGACGCGAAGCATGACCGGGATGTCCTCCGGCAGATGCTGGCCGTCGCCATCCAAGGTGATGACGTAAGTAAAATTGAGGTCGCGCGCATACGCCAGGCCCGCGCGCAGGGCCGAGGCCTTGCCGCGATTGCGTGGCAGTTGCAAACAAGTCGCTCCCGCAGTTCGAGCGATGTCCGCAGTTCCGTCGCCGGATCCATCGTCGATCACCACAACCTCTGCCACATGTTCGCGGGTTCGCTCGACAACATCTGCGATATAAGGAGCCTCGTTGAAGGCGGGAATCAGCGCACAGGTTCGCATGTCGTCGGCTCCAGTGTACCCCCCGCATCTTCGCGTGGCCCGGCCAGAACGAATTCGAATCCCCGTTCTTTGAGCTCATCGATGACCCGAGGCAACGCCTGGAGCATGGCATCGGTTCCGCGAGGCAAGTGATCATGCAGCAAAATGATGTCTCCGCTTGCAGCTTTACTCAGAATGCGCCGGGCAAGAACACCGGAATCCGTATTGAAGGTATCGAGGGTCCGAATGCTCCAGGAAATGTACTCGAGACCCGCATTCTCCAGATACAGCGCCAGCAGCGGGTGACGCAGACCCACGGGCGAGCGGAAAAAGCGCGGAGTGGAACCACAGCTGCGGCGAACGCTCTCGGTGCCACGCTCAATCTCAGACTGCAGGCGACGGGGCATGAGGAAACAAAACAGAGGATAGTGCGACCAAGTGTGATTGCCGACCAGATGTCCTTCGGACCAGGCGCGGCGGACTATTTCCGGATACTGGTCCGCGCGTTTCCCGATGACGAAGAACGTTGCTTTGACGCCTTTTTCCCTGAGTAGATCGAGTAATTTGGGGGTGTACACCGGATCGGGGCCGTCGTCAAACGTTAAGGCCACGCAACGTTCGCCATCGACTCGCGACCGGTTCGCTACCAGCCATTGGTTACGCGGGTGAAACAACAGGTAAACGATGAGTAGTGTGGTAAGGCACAGGACTGCTATGAAGAGCCGAGAAAAATCAAAAATGTAAAGCAATGCCAACGAGACGCTGATCAGGAAGATGAAGAAGAAAAAGAGTACCGACCTCGCCATATCGTAGATGCCAAGCCCTGTAGATGCCGGAAGATCGGATGCCATCTTAGCATCCATCGCCGATGCGAGGAAACGCGGCAGGCCATAAGAGCGTTGCCTCTCTTCCAAGCCGTCCGCAAAATCTGGTCGTCGGCGATAGGTTGATGGAACGGTCCTAGCGCCCGCGTACCTCCAACTCCAACGGCCGTGCTACTGAGCTTACATCGGGATCATAGTATTCGTAGACTCGCGATCGAAAAGTCCGGGCACGGATGGGGTATTTCGCGCGCAGCCGAACGTGCAGTGCGATCTTCCCGCCGGGGGCGATGGCGTTGAAGTAGAGGATGGCCTGTGTTGCCGTGAGACTGAATTTCTCCAGGCGACCACTCTTCGCGCCCGCAGTTTTCTCGACGTAGTCCTGCAGATCCTCGCTGAGCAGGTCGAATCCGGGAGGAATGCCAAGGTCTACCATCACCATGTTGGCGGTTTTGGGCAGATTGTTGCGGATCGTCGCGGTTGCGGTAGCGATGTCGTCTTGCGCGAGGTGGGTTCGATCGTAAGCGACGTCGATAGAGAGAGCCTCGTTCGCGGGTTTCTCATCCCACGGCAGAAAGTAGGTGCCCACAATCTGGTACGCCAAACCGCCTTTGCCTTCGAACTGGAGTTCAACGGTGGTGGGGCCTTCCGAATCTTTCGGGTCGATGTTTTTGAAGACGAACTGATGGAGCAAGTCGTTGTTCTCCGATGTCAGCGTTAATTGTTCAACAGGTTTGCCGTTGAGCAGAACCTGTAATGTGCCGTGCACGTCGGCGGCTCCTTTCTCCGTCGCGAGCAGCAATGCCCGAAGCGCCATGATGGTAGCTTGAGTAGTGCCCCAGGTTCCGGCGGCATCTTTTTTGGCCGCTATGTAACTCATCGCTTTGCGAGCTGTTCCCGATGCCTCACCCCATTTGAGTAGCGCTTGTACCGCGAGTCCCGTGGTCTCGACGCTGGCGCTGGCGCCGGTGGCGTAGACGCTAGTCTCGTCCGCACTCCACCAGGCTTGTTCATCTTTTTCAGTACGGGCGTCAAGCAGAAGCTGCATCGCCTGTCGAGTGAAGTCACTGTCTTTGCTCTGATCGCTTGACCGATAGTCGACGGCGAAATTGGCGATCACGGCCAGAGTGTACGCATCCATCTTTGCGTTCATGTGGCTCTCGACAAACTTCTTTGCTCTTTCGACCGCGGGTCCCTGGTAGCCCGTGTTCTCGAGCGACCATGCGATATAGGCGGTGATACGAAGCACGTCGGAGTTGTACCTGTTCGTCGCTCCCTCGTTAATGAACGAGGTATCAGGCTTCCAGCTTCCCTCGGTCTGTTGCTGAGACGCAAGCCACTCCTGCGTCCGGGAGATCAGTCTCGAGTCCACATCGTAGACCTTCGACATGTCGCTGAACTCCATCAGTCCGTATGCGGTCAGGATCTTATTGGCAGGCGCTTGCCCGAACCAGGAGAATCCGCCGCCGGGCACTTCAAACGTAAGCAGGCGCTGGTAACCATTTGCGATGTATCCCTCAGCTTTGGCGTGCACCTCGGGAGTTAGCTTTTTCGTGCGTTTCATGTAGTCGAGCGCCAACACGTTGGGATAAGTGCTCGAGGAAGTCTGTTCGAAGCATCCGCCCGGCATGCTCAGAATACTGTCCATGCCTTCGATCACCTGGCTGAGAGGGCCGGGATAGAGGCGAACGAAAATCTTGCTGGCATCCGGAATGGAAGTCGCGGGAAAGTTGAGTTCCTGTTGAACCGAGTTTTCCAGTCTTCCGTTAAAAACGAGGTTCTGTTCGCGTCCGTTCGGAATGACTTCTATTTCGCGCACGACAATATCGGCGCGGCTGGCTGCGCCATTCATGCGGGCGGAAAGGGTTAGCTTGAATTTACCGATGTGTCGGGCTTCGAGTGTGAATTGAGAGCTGCCCACTCGGCCGGAATCGACGGTAATGGATTTTTCCGAGACATCATCCACCAACGAGAACCACTCATCCGGTTGCAGTTGCAGGCTGACGTCGCCGCGCTCACCCGCATAGTTGTACACAGCCACGGGAATGGAGACGCGATCGCCTTGGGTCAACGTGACCGGCAGGTCGAGATCGACGAAGAAATCCTGAAAGACTTTCAGGCTGGCGGTAGCGCTGCCCAGCGCACCGCGCGTCGTGGATGCGAGCATCGCCATGCGCCAGGTCGTAATCGAATCCGCGACGGGAATCGTGATGCTTGCCGAACCGTCTTCGTCGGTGATGATCTCAGGATTGATGTAGAGAGCTTCGGGGAAGTAGGAACGCACATGCGCAGTTGGTGATGCGGAGCCTCCGTTGGCAAGAGTCGCGCTGTCCGCACCTCGCGCCTTTAGTTCCGCCATTTGCATGACGTCGCGGCCATCGATCGGTGGAGCATTGACGGCCACCCCCGGCAACCCCCGCCATAGCATACGCGGGGCGCAGAACTGCAACTATCGCCATCTCAGTTTCAATAACGGGACTCGCGCCCATCACCTCGACTAGCTCTGACGACTGACCAACCGACAGCGTTGCGGCGAGTACAGCCCGGTCGCGCTGCCGAAGAGTGAGTTCCTGCCGGGCCATCTTGAAGCCCCGCGCGGTCACTTGAACAACGTATTTTCCGATGGGCAGGCCCGGAACCGAAAACCGACCGGCTGCATCTGTGCTTGCGAGGCGTATCTTTCCACCAGGGGTCTTCCGTACCTCGACGCTCGCTTGGGGAACGACCGCACCCGTGGGATCGGTAACGGTTCCCGCAATTTCCGCCAGACCATTGAACGGTCCGCGATCATGTTCAAGAGTTACCGCCATTGCGCTCGTCTGCGAACTCGATCGGCTGATTGCGTTCCTGCCCCTGAATAGCAGGTATTCCTGCAGGTCGTCGCCAGTGTTGATCTGGCCATCGGGACCAGCGCTTTTCACCATGTAGTACGTTTTTGTGGAATCCCAGTTAGCCGGTTCAAACGTCAGGCTGTGGCCCCAGGAATCGCGGCACTCCGCACCACACGCTTGGAGGATCTTCGCGTGGATTTGAGTGGGATTGCCCATTTTCTGATCATTCGCATAAGTCTTGCTCAGCGCTTCTGCTAACTCGTTTACCTGCTTCTGGAAATGAGCTCGATAGCGTGCCGAATACTCCTGATATTTCGTCATGGGCACAGTCCGGCCGAACTCTGTCTCAAATCTATTTTCAGTCACGATTTCAGTGGCCGAGAACAAAGCGCGTGCAGCCCGGTCCCGTTGCTCCGTTTTCGATTCTTCCGCCGGTTCGACGACTTCCGGCAGGCCGATCGAGTGGATTTCATAGCGCGGCTTCATCACTTCCTGTTCGAGATAGAAGAAGACTTTAGCGAAGCCCGGCTGCTTTTCGGCCAGCGCGAAGACAGCCTCATCCACGACTTGCAAGCCGAGCGCGGCACTCACGCCCTCGCCCTTGGAGTTTGTCACATGGAACCGTATGCGAGCCTCGTCGCCGGGCTTATAAACGGAAGCATCCGCCACAGCGTCGATCTTGAGTTCATCTGCCGGCTGCACGAAGATCAGGCGATGATCTCCGACAGCCTGTGCGTTACTACTGAAGATGTATGCGTTGAAATCAACAGTACCCGCCAGGTCAGGCGTGGCTGTCAGCGTAAGTTCGGCTTGGCCATTCTCTAAGTCGAGATCGCGCGTGAGCACGGTCTGTCCATCTTTGACGATGTCAACGTATGCCGCTCCCCGCTTCCTGGTGGAAAAGACTCGGAGATTAATACGATCTCCGGCGCGGTAGACAGCGCGCTCGGTGCGCAGCAGGATCTGATCCTCACCATGGCGAGATTGCAACTCGATCGTGTTCGATGCGTGGTTTCCCTCGCGGTCCTGCGCTTCGATCTTAATATTCTCAACTCCAGAGCCCGGACTGATACGCACGACGGCGACTCCACCACTGTCGGAGTTCACTTCCTGGTCAGGTGTTCCTTCCGCATGAACCTTCAGTCGTGTACTCGCCGGCGTTCCGTCAGGATACGAAGTGAGGATGAACACCTGATTCTCAAGATTTGGCGCGAGCGTGCCGCCCTCAGGGACAGCGGTAATCAGCAGAGGCAATTCGCTGACGATGATGGGCTCTCCTCGCGTCTCGGAATGTGCTGCCGAGTCTTTGACCGTGGCTTCAATCAAGACGCGAGCGGCGCCCTGACTCAAGGGGCGTCCGGCGAAGTAGGTGGGCAATTTCAGATCGAAATGATAGACGCCGTCGTGATCCGTTTTGCCCTGAGCCGACGCCGCCTCAAACACTGCAACATCCATGCTGGAAGCCTTGACCGTGATTGCGGCGTCATCGACCGGCTTTCCGAAGAAGTAGTTGGCGCGAACCGTTCCAGTGACGTGGTCGCCGGGACGATAGCCGCGCTTCGTTTTGTTGTTCGCGCCTGCAAAATCAACTGCGACCTTGAATTTCGGCAGAACGTAACGCTCGACGTTCAGCGCGATCTCCGCCGTATTTGTGGGTGCTTCACTATCGCCCATCAATGCGCGCAGATGGTATGTTCCGAGATTGACTTCATCGGCGAGCGCAAATTCCGCGGAGGAAACCCCGAATTTGTCAGTTTGGGTTGCCTTCCTGAAAACCTTGTTGCCGCGGGAATCTTCCAACTCAAACGTCAATTTGCGATTGGCGGTTGCTTCATGGTTGGAGCGATCGAGGGAGAGTGCGCGTACGTGTATGGTTTGGCCCGGCTGGTAAAGCGGTTTCTCGGTGGTGAGCAGAATCGAAACCTTGTCTTCGAGTCGCACGGACTGAGTGAATTCTGCTGAGCCAATGGCGGTGTCGACCCGATATCGCAAGTCATAACTGCCCACCAAGCCCGCCGGAAGCCGGAATTGTGCCTCCGTAGTTCCTCGCCGGTTGAGCGGCCCGTTGAAAAGAGTATGGGATTTCTCATTTGGGGCGAGGAGTTCGATCCGGACTGAGCCGCGGCCGCCAATGACCGCGTCCTGCGAGTCGGTCACAATGACTCGAACGGCGGCTTCTCCGCCCGCCAAATAGGATTGCTGGCCCAAAATGTGAATCACGGGCGTACGCAGGATCTGCGAAATTGACTCCGTGCCCTCGATCTTCGTGGTCTCGCCGCCGCTATATTCGAAGCGATAGCGCACTCGATGCCACACCAGGTCGTCAACGGCCAACGGCCGCGCGAGAGGAATCCGTTCCCGCCAGTGGCCGTTGCCATCCGCAACGTCGAGGCTCTGTTCAGCGCGTCCCAGGACTTGATCCTCAGGATCCAATACTTCCATCACGAGATGCCCGGCGCCGCTGTGGGGAGCATGGTAGGGGATCGTAACGTCGAGAACTCCGTGTGAGTAGGTCGCGCCCGCGACAGGTTCAGTGGTACTTGCCCGGTTGTCTCGAACCGTCACGATGGCGGCAACGAGTAGTAAAGCTGGAAGGAGAAAAAACCAAGGCCTAGACGAGGTGGCGTGTGAATCGGAATCTTGCATAGAGTCTCCGTTCGGAACTCTCCAAGCGTGCCGTTACAGCTTTTCGCACTCACGATAAGAACGCTGTAATTCCCAATTCTTGCGGAGCAAGTCAGACTCGGGGTTCCTCCGGGATAGACACCGAATCGTTGGCAATGAGTTGGACGGATCGCCGGCAACGCCAAAACCCAGCCGCCATTGCAGTTTTTGGCCTGCCATTTCGCTCCTATGCGCTCGTAATATCCGGCCATATAGCCATCGTAGTGCTAGCCCTCCTTGATCTCCTTGGTCTGGCGCGTCCCAAATGTGCGGTTTCGCTTCCCGACCGTCCCAAACGTGTCGCGGTGGATCAACGATTCCGGTCGCTCGCTTGCAACGGAGTTGTTGGAAAGCGATCGCGGCTCGCTTTCATTAAGAAAATCCTAACCGTCATAAATGCAACAAAGGATTCACGTTTCCGCGGCACGTGCCGATGGGTAGTGGGTACGGCAATCAACCGCAACGCCTTTTGTCTGGCGTAGATCTCGTTTTCTGAGGCCGAATTTTGTCGATAACGATTGACAACAGTGCGACGAGTTGCGGCGTCCGGTTGGAAGGCGACATCGACGTTACATGTTCGACCGACCTGAAGCGGACGTTGGTCGAGGCGATCTCCTCCGGAAAAGAAGTGCAGGTCGACCTGGCGCTGGCCAGCGACCTCGACGTGACCGCGATCCAGTTGTTGTGGGCAGCGAGGCGGGAAGCGGAAAAGGCGGGGGCATCTTTCGCGGTTTCCGGGGATGTGCCTGAAAACATCCACCGCGCGATTTGCGAGGCGGGTTTCGAGAATTTTCTGGTGGCAAGGATTCCAAAAGGTGAGCCAGTGAAATCCGGGCCTTCGGCCACAGGAACTCCGGATGATTGACAAATATAAGCAGGCGTTCCGGGAGGAAGCCCGCGAGATTCTGGTGGACCTGGAATCAGCTCTGTTGGACCTCAATGAGAATCGCGACGACACTGAATTGGTTGGACGGGCTTTTCGCGCCCTGCATACGATCAAGGGTTCAGGGGCGATGTTCGGATTTGACGCGATTGCCGCGTTCACGCACGACATCGAGAACGCTTTTGACCAGGTACGAAACGGCCGCCTGCGAGCGACTTCGGATCTAATCAGCCTCTCCCTGGCCGCAGTCGATCAGATCAAAATCATGCTGGACGAAGCGGACGGACAAGGCAACGGGAGCGCCGAGTCTACGGCGCACATCCTCGAGAAATTGCGGGCGTTGACCGGAGCCTCCGAGGCGCCGGTCAAGCCGAGGCCAGCCGCAGTAACCACGGGCCCGCCAGTCGCTGCGAGCGCAACCAGTGAATGGCACATCAGTTTTCGTCCGGGAGCCGATCTGTTGCGAACCGGGGCCAATCCTCTGTTGCTGCTGCGCGAACTGCGCCATCTGGGAACGCTTCAGGTCAAGGCGGATACTTCGTCCGTCCCGGCTATCGGTGAACTGGATCCCGAGTGCTGCTACATCGCCTGGGACATGATTCTGACCACTGCCGTGGCTTCCGACGAGATCCGCGATGTCTTCATTTTCGTGGAGGGCAGTTGCGAACTGTCCGTCGAGCAGGTCGGTTCTTCTCCTGACGGCGCAGCTGCACCCGCGGCGCCCGTCGTAAAGTCGTCCGGCGAGGGCCGCCGTTCCCCCGACAAGGAAGCGCAGGCCTCCAGCATTCGCGTGGCTGCCGCCAAACTCGACCAACTGGTCGATCTGGTCGGCCAATTGGTGACTGTGCAGGCCCGGTTGGCAGAGCTTGCCACCGGCCGCGAAGATCGCGCCATGCAGGCTGTGGCGGAAGAGATTGAAGCCTTGACCGCGCAACTTCGCGAGACCTCGATGGGCATGCGCACCCTGCCGCTGCGGTCTACTTTTGAGCGCTTCAAGCGGCTGGTCTACGACCTGGGGCGCAGCCTGCATAAGGAAGTCGAGCTGACATTCGAAGGCGGCGAGACGGAGCTCGATAAGACCGTGCTCGACCAACTGAACGATCCTCTGATGCATTTGATCCGCAACAGTATGGACCATGGGATTGAGTCGCCGGAGGTTCGCCGCGCCGCGGGCAAAGCTTCCACGGGAACCATCCGCCTTTCGGCTCGCCATGCCGGAGCCCAGGTCCTGGTGTCGGTCTCCGATGACGGCAAGGGAATCGACCGGGAAGGGGTGCGCACGCGAGCCATCGAAAAGGGATTGATCGCCTCCGATGCGAGGCTCAGCGAATCCGAAGTGTTTTCCTTCATCATGGAGCCGGGTTTTTCCACGGCGCACGAGCTCTCCGACGTTTCCGGAAGAGGCGTGGGCATGGATGTGGTGCGGAAAAACGTCGAGGCCTTGCGCGGAAGCATCGAGATCGCGAGCCAACCGGGTTTGGGCACCACCGCGACGCTCCGGCTGCCGCTCACGCTGGCCATCATCGATGGACTGCTGGTGCGAGTCGGCCAGGCCCGCTTCGTCATGCCGCTGGGGAACACCGTCGAATGCGTCGAACTCACGCGGCAGGACATCGCGAATGCCAACGGCAAGCACCTGGCGAATATCCGCGGCGAGATCATTCCCTACATCCGGCTGAGCGAGTATCTGCAGACGCATACTGAGCCGCCCGAGCGCGAGCAGATCATGGTGGCGGAAACAGAACACGGGCGCTTCGGCTTTGTCGTCGATCAGGTGCTCGGGGACCACCAGACGGTGATCAAGAATCTGGGCCGGCTCTACCGCAACGTCCAAGACGTGTCGGGGGCCACCATTCTCGGGGATGGCACTGTAGCGCTCATTCTCGACTTACACCGCCTGGCCCAGAACGTGATTCGCAACAGCGCCATCAGCCCGCATACACAGGCTCGCGCCCGGGCGCCGGCAGGGGGCGGTGGAGTGAAGGCTTAAGCAGAAGATCAGCAGAGTCACGAGTTCAAATTCAAAGGAGATGAGGTCATGGCAAGCGCAACCGCAGTCAGCAAACAGAAAATTCACCGTGGCGCCGGCGATGGGCAAGGAAAGCAGAGCCATCCCAAAGGCACCGCACAGGGCGAGGACACGCAGGCACTGCTGATCTCGCAGGAGATTATGCGATTAGTCGAGGCGTCGCAGGAAGGGCGCCTGAGCGAGCGGGCCCACGCGGAGAAGTTCGAAGGCGTCCATCGCGAGATGCTGCAGGGCGTGAATGCCATGCTCGACGCGATCCTGCTGCCGATTGGAGAAGGGAACCGGATTCTGGCGCAGATCTCGAGCGGCAAGATCGACGAACTGATTGCGCAAACCTACAAAGGCGATCACGAGAAGATGAAGCAGGCCGTCAACAATGTGGCCCTCGTGATCCAAAGCCTGGAAAAAATGATGGCGCGCCTGACCAACGCTTCGAAGGATGGGCAGCTGTCCGAGCGGGGAAAGGCAGACCAGTTCCACGGCGCTTACGCCGACATCGTACACGGCGTCAACGCCATGCTCGACGCCATCCTGCTGCCGATCGCAGAAGGGAACCGGATTCTGGCGCAGATCTCGAGCGGCAAGATCGACGAACTGATCGCGCAAACCTACAAAGGCGATCACGAGAAGATGAAGCAGGCGGTCAACAACGTGGGCACGGTAATCCAGAGCCTGCAGAAAGAACTGCTGCGGCTGACCGATGCCTCGAAAGATGGACAACTGAGCGACCGAGGCAAGCCGGAACAGTTCCAGGGGGCATATGCCGAGATCGTGCGTGGCGTCAACGCCATGCTCGACGCCATCCTGCTGCCCATCGGAGAAGGGAACCGCATTCTCGCGCAGGTCTCCGAAGGCAAGATCGACGAACTGATCGCGCAGACCTACAAAGGCGATCACGAGAAGATGAAACAGGCGATCAACAACGTGGCCATCGTCCTGCAAAGCCTCCAAAAGGAATTGGTGCGGTTGACCGATGCCTCGAAAGAAGGGCAGTTGAGCGACCGCGGCAAGCCGGAACAGTTCCGCGGAGCGTATGCCGAGATCGTGCGCGGCGTCAACGCCATGCTCGACGCCATCCTGCTGCCCATCGGAGAAGGGAACCGCATTCTCGCGCAAGTCTCCGGAGGCAAGATCGACGAACTGATCGCGCAGACCTACAAAGGCGATCACGAGAAGATGAAACAGGCGATCAACAACGTGGCCATCGTGCTGCAGAGCCTGCAGAAGGAATTGCAGCGGCTGAGCGAGGCGGCCAGTGCGGGGCAGTTATCCGAACGCGGCAACCACGACCAGTTCCGCGGAGCGTATGCCGAGATCGTGCGCGGCGTCAACAACGTGCTCGACGCAGTCATTGGGCCTTTGAATGTGTCCGCCAACTATGTGGACCGAATCAGCAAAGGCGACGTCCCGCCGCAGATCACCGACACCTATCACGGGGACTTCAACCTGATCAAGAACAACCTCAACACCTTGATCAATGCCATGAACGAAATTACCCACGCTGCCGATGAGATTTCTCACGGCAACCTTACGGTCACCATCCAGGAACGATCTCCGCAGGACAAGCTCATGCAAGCCCTGGCCGCCATGGTCCACGACCTGACGCGGACGGTAAGCGAAATCCGCAACATCGCCGGCGAAGTCAGCGCGGCCAGCCAGTCGATCTCGACCGCCTCGGTGCAGATTTCGAATGGCGCGACCACGCAGGCTGCTTCCGCGGAAGAGGCGTCGAGCTCGATGGAGGAGATGGTCTCCAACATCAAGCAGAACGCCGACAACGCGCAGCAAACCGACAAGATCGCCAACAAGTCGGCCAAAGATGCACAGGAGAGCGGCCGGGCGGTAGTTGAAGCGGTGACCGCGATGAAGGAAATCGCCAGCAAAATTTCCATCATTGAGGAGATTGCCCGCCAGACCAACCTGCTGGCCTTGAATGCAGCGATCGAAGCAGCCCGGGCCGGGGAGCACGGCAAGGGATTCGCCGTAGTGGCGGCCGAAGTGCGCAAACTCGCCGAACGCAGCCAGAAGGCTGCGGGCGAGATCAACCAGCTCTCTGGCACCACCGTCAAGGTGTCGGAGAAGGCCGGAGAAATGCTCGAGAAGCTGGTGCCCGACATCCAGAAGACCGCCGAACTGGTGCAGGAGATCACCGCCGCCAGCAAGGAGCAGGATACCGGCGCCGAGCAGATCAACAAGGCACTGCAGCAACTGGAGAAGGTCATCCAACAGAACGCTTCCGCTTCCGAAGAGATGGCGTCCACCACCGAAGAGCTGACCGGTCAATCCGATCAACTGGTGAGCGCGCTGGGATTCTTCCGCACCGGAAACGATGCGATGGTTGCGCACACGGCGCGGCCGGCGGCGAAGGCCGTCCGACCTGCCGAGCCTGCGTCCGCCAAAGCGCAAAAGACCGACGGGCACAGTTCGCCCGCGGCCGGCAACAAAACCGCTGCCAAGTCCGGAGTCGCCCTCAAGCTGAAGGACAAAGGCGACAACCTCGATAAGGAGTTCGAGCGCTTCTAGGATTCCGGCGCTCGTCTGCCAGGGATGAGCGCCGGCATTCAGCCTCGAAAGGAGATGACGATGAGTGGCAAGGAAATTACCGAGACGCGGCAGTATCTGACTTTCAAGCTGGGTAACGAGGTGTTTGGAATCGATGTGGCGAAGGTGCGCGAGGTGCTCGACTTCACCACCATCACCGAGATACCCCGCACGCCCGACTTCATGAGCGGCGTAATCAACCTGCGGGGAAGTGTGGTGCCGGTGGTGGATCTGCGGCTCTGCTTCCAGATGTCGAAGACTGTGCGTACCCGCAACACCTGCATCGTGGTGGTGGAGGTGCAGCTCGAGGGCGAAGCCACGGTGATCGGAGCGCTGGCGGATTCGGTCGAGGAAGTCATTGATCTCGAACCGGACCAGATTCAGCCGGCGCCCAAGATCGGCACCCAGATCCGCACCGATTTCATCAAGGGCATGGGCAAACGGGAAGCCCAGTTCATCATGATCCTCGATATCGACCGCGTCTTCTCCGCCGAGGAACTGTCGGCGGTGCGGACCGCGGAAGGAACCGGGACGCTGACGGCGGCGACCGCCTGACGGGGGAACGCATTCTGTTCCCCCCCGCTTTTTTTCACCATTCAGACCTATGACGAATTCGTCTACGAACACTCACGCGGACAGCCTTTCAAGCCGCGACCTGAGCCGGCTCTGCCGCCTGATCTATGAGCAATCGGGCATCACGCTCGGTGCGGAAAAAAAGATCATGCTGGAAGGCCGGCTGAAGCGGCGGATGACCAGCCTCCACTTGTCTTCTTACAAGGAGTATTGCGACTACCTGTTCGAAGGCAAGGGCCACGATGTCGAGGAGATGGTTCACCTCATCGATGCCGTCGCCACCAACAAGACCGACTTCTTCCGCGAGAAGACGCACTTCGATTTCCTGGCATCCCGTGTGCTCCCCGACCTCATTCTGGGAGCAAAGAACGCCCGGGAAGTCATGATCTGGAGCGCGGGTTGTTCGACGGGGGAAGAACCTTACACCCTGGCCATTGTGCTGAGCCAGTACCGGGAGTCGCATCCCGGCTTTCGTTTCCGCATTCTGGCCACCGACATCTCGACCGCGGCTCTGGCCAAGGCCGAACTGGGAGTCTTTTCCGCCGAGGTCGTGCGTCCGGTGCCGGCCGAATTACAGCGGAAATACTTCATGCGCAGCCGGGATCGCGACTCGGGATTGTTGCGGGTGATTCCGGAGTTGCGCCAGATGATTGAATTCCGGCGCATGAACCTGATGGAGGAGTTCGGCATGCCGGAATTGGCCGACGCCATCTTCTGCCGCAACGTGATCATTTATTTCGACCGGCCGACGCAGGAAAAGCTGTTTCACAAATTCAGCCGCCAACTGGTGGAAGGCGGATACATGTTCGTAGGCCACTCGGAAAGTCTGCACCATATGGATGTGCCTCTGGTGCCGGTCGCTCCCGCGCTCTACAGGAAAGCCGATGGCCGACACCGAAATTGAAATTCCGGAGTTCTATCTGCAGCCGGGCGAGATTCGACTGGCGCGCATGCCCGCTCTTTTGAAAACGATTCTGGGCTCGTGTGTCGGGGTGACCTTCTGGAGTCCGCGGCTGGGGATGGGCGCGCTCTGCCACGGAGTGCTGCCGCGATGTCCGCCGGGCGTGCGGGACGCAGAAGGCTACCGCTACGTCGATTACGCCATCATCGACCTGGCCCGGCAATTCGACAGCTTCGGCGCCCTGCGCGGCGAGGTGCAGATCAAAGTATTCGGCGGAGCGGACGTGCTTCCGGTGAATTCCAGTCTTACCTGGAAGGCGACGGTGGGCCACCAGAATTGGTACACCGCGCTCGAGGTCCTGCGCGATCAGAACTTTACCGTGCTCGCGTCCGATCTGGGAGGCTCCGTCGGCCGCACCATTCAATTTCATACCGGGACCGGGGAAGTGCTGCTTCGCCGGCTTTCCCATTTAACCCCGGAAGACCAGAGGCCGTGAGGGCAGGATGAAGGCGGGATAAGGGCGGACACATGAGCACGGGAAAAACGAAAGTCTTGATCGTGGACGACTCCGCCTTGGTTCGCCAAACCTTGACGAATGTGCTCTCCTCCGATCCGGAAATCGAAGTCATCGGGACCGCCGGCGACCCGTTCGTTGCGGCCGAGCGGATTGCCGAGCAACTGCCCGACGTCATCACGCTCGACATCGAGATGCCGCGCATGGACGGCCTGACCTTTCTGCAGAAGATCATGGCCCAGCATCCCATCCCGGTCGTGATCTGCTCGAGCCTGGCGGAAGATGGCGCCGAAAGCACACTGAAGGCGCTGGAGTACGGGGCGGTGGAGATCGTCACGAAGCCTCGTTTGGGCAGCAAGCAGTTTCTCGAGGAATCTCAAGTCATGCTCTGCCAGGCGGTGAAAGCAGCGGCGGCAGCCCGCATCCGGCCGCACACCGTTCACACCGTCGAACCAAAGCTGACTGCCGATTCGGTTCTTTCGCGCGCCACCGGCGCCATGATTGCGACCACGGAAAAGATCGTGGCCATTGGGGCCTCGACGGGCGGTACCGAAGCCCTCCGCGTTTTGCTCGAAGCTCTGCCCCCGGATGCTCCCGGCATGGTGATCGTGCAGCACATGCCGGAAATGTTTACCCGGGCCTTCGCCAAACGGCTGGACAGCTTGTGCGAAATTTCCGTCAAAGAGGCGGAGCCCAACGACACTGTACTGCGCGGGCGGGCGCTGATTGCGCCCGGCAATCACCACATGCTGCTGAAGCGCAGCGGCGCCCGCTACTACGTCGACATCAAGGATGGGCCGCTGGTATGCCGCCACCGTCCCTCGGTCGATGTGCTGTTCCGCTCCGCCGCGCGCTATGCCGGACAAAACGCCGTGGGCGTGATCATGACCGGAATGGGCGATGACGGAGCCAACGGCCTGCTTGAAATGAAGGAGGCGGGAGCGGTCACCATTGCGCAGAATGAAGAGACTTGCGTGGTGTTCGGAATGCCGAATGAGGCAATCAAACGCGATGCGGCGGAGCACGTGCTGCCCTTGCCGTCGATCGCCAGGGCGATTCTCGCGCATGCCAACTGACGGAGAGAAACCGGAATGGGAGCGGCATCACCAGTCGCGCTGATGGCGGATCGCAAGGCGAAATATCTCGCGGTGCTGGCCGCCGCCGGGGACTCTCTCGATCGTCTGGCGCGATCCAGCGAGACCGAGATCGAGGCAGTCGCGCACGCTTTCAAAAGTCTTGCCGGGCAGGCAGACACCATCTTGAAGCAGGCAGGAGCCATTGTCGGATGCATCGAGAACGAGGGCATGGGAAGCGTTCTCGGGAGCGTGCAGTCGTTGTGCGTGACGGTGAAGGACTTTCTCGGACGGCGCCTGGAGGCAGCCACCACGATTCTGGGGACGCTGCGGGAGGAGGAAAAGCTGGTGCGGCAATTGATCCCCGTCACGCGGAGTCAGGAGGCCATTGCACGCCATTTGAGCGCCCTCAGCGTGCTGACCAACGTCGAGGTCGCTCACCTGGGCGGCAGCGGCGGCAACTTCCAGCGGCTGGCGCAGGAACTCGCTTCATTCTCGAGATTGTTGACGCAACAGACCGTGGAAATGGCGCGCGACACCGAACGCCGTCAGCAGACGATTGCGGTAACCAGAAACGAACTGGCCTGCAGTCTTCCGCGGTTGCGCGAGGAAATGAAGAGCATGGAAGAAGACATTGGAAATACTCTGCGGGTGATCGAGCAGGAACTGAGCCAGCAGGCGGAAGTTCCGGGCCAGTTCCGGCAATGCGCGGAGCATACTGCGCAGCAAACCGCCGGCGTCGTCGCTGCCATCCAGGCCCACGATATCACTCGGCAACAAATGGAGCACGTGCAGCATTCGCTGTGCCTGATCGCGTCGAAGGTCAGCGCCGCCGACAGTTCGTGCGCGGATGAGCTTGCCGCCGCGTATGCCGGCTTAAAGATTCAAATCCTGCAACTGAAGACCGTTCGGGAGACGGTCGTTAACTGGACCTCTCAGATTCGAAGGTGCATGGAGGGCATTCAACAGCTCAGCGCTTCTGGCGTTGCCAGCGTCGGACCCACCGTACTCCGTCAGGAGCAGGGACTTTCCGCTGAACTGGCGCACATCGAAATGCTGCAACAGAAAAGCCAGGAGTATAGCGGGAGAATGCAGGCCACGCTGGGCGGACTGTCCAGCCTCGTGGAACTCGTCAATACCCACCTGCAGCGCGGACAGATGATTCGGAACCGTTTGCAAATCCTCATGTTAAACGCTCTGGTCGAGGCGCAGCGGCTGGGCGGGCGCGGAGCCGTCGTCTCGGCCATCGCCGCGCTGATTAAAGAAGTATCCGAGGAGTGGAACACGATTGGGAAGCGATCCCGGCGCGCCCTGACTGAGATCCTGGGCCAGGTGCAGCATACGAATGCGCTGATGGAAGCGTTTTCCGAAGCAAGTTCTCAGAAACTGCGCGCCGACCAGTCGGAAACCAGGGCGGCGCTCGACAAAGTGCGCCGCGCTGCCGCTTTTGTAGCCGACGAAGCGGCGCAAATGCAGGCCATCACCCAGAGCATGCAGGCCCACCTGGCGGAAGTCGCTGCCACCGGAAATCGTTTGGAACTCTGCTTTGGTCATCTCGACACCGTGCTGGGCCAAACTGAAGGCCTTGCCCGCGAGTGGGAAAACGACCATGCGATCGCGGCCGAGCAGTGCGATACCGCTGAAGTCGAGTGTTGGCTGTCTTCGTTTTATACGACCGAAGTTGAGCGCGCCGTAATGAAAGCCGCGCTTTATGGAACGGCTTTGCCTGTCATCGAGCATTCGTTTGCGGGCAATGCCGTGGAACTGTTCTGACCCGAGGAAGGTTCGAAAAAAACTGGACTGCCTTTCTTTCTCGGGCGGGGAGGACACGATGAAAAAAATCCTGGCCGTGGATGATTCCGCCAGCATTCGCCAGATGGTCGCTTTCACTTTGCGAAGCGCCGGCCATGAAGTGGTGGATGCGGTCGATGGCAAGGATGGCCTTGCCAAAGCCAGCAAAGATAAGTTCGACATGATCATCACCGATCTCAACATGCCGAACCTCGACGGTATTGGGCTGATCTCCGCTGTTCGCAAGCTGCCGGGCTGCGGCTTCATTCCCATCTTGATGCTGACGACTGAATCGCAAGCGCAAAAGAAAGACGAGGGGCGTAAGGCCGGAGCCACGGGCTGGATCGTCAAGCCTTTTAACGCCGAGCAGTTGACCTCGGTGATTCAAAAACTTCTTAAGTAAGGATCGTTATGGCGGGTACGCAAGACCAAACTGCGGGTCGCGAATTGAGGTTGGGCGCGGCGGACATCCACGTCAAGCACGACGATCCTCAAGAGTCTGCGAAGCGGAGCGCGCTGTCTTCCGTCTCGTTCTCGAATATGCCGTTGCTGGCTACCGCGATTGCGCAGGCTGGGGAAGCCATAGTCATTACCGATGCCAGCGCTCGAATTCAGTACGTGAACCCTGCCTTTACCGCGATGACCGGCTATACCGCCGAGGAAGCGATCGGTCAGAATCCCAACATCCTGAAGTCCGATCAGCAGAAACCCGAATACTATCGCGATCTGTGGAACACCATCACCGCCGGGAACATCTGGCGGGGCGAACTCATCAATCGGCGCAAGGATGGCAGCTTGTACACCGAGAAGATGACGATTGCGCCGGTACGAGATCTGGAAAATGCTATCAGCAACTACATCGCGATCAAGGAGGATGTGACCGATCGCCGGGCCGCTCAGGCGTCGCTCCGCATCCAGGAGGAGAAAGCGCACAAGCATCTGGCCGAGATTGAGCTGATCTATAAACATGCTCCCGTCGGCCTCGCGGTGATCGATCGAGAGTATCGAGTTCTCCGCATCAATGAACGTTTGGCAGCTGTCTGCAAGCTGTCGGCTGCGCAAGCGACGGGCAGAAAGATCGGCGACTTGACGCCTGGCATTGCGCTCGAACTGATCGAAATCTGGAGAAAAGTGTTCGAAGACGGCGAGCCGAGGCTCGATGTCGAGATTCACGTGGCTGCTTCGTCGACCGGTGCGCAGGACTGGCTGTGCAGCTATTTTCCCCTCAAGTCTGAAAGCGGAGAGGTGATCAGCGTCATCGCCTCCGTGCTCGACATTACCTCCCGAAAGCGGATGGAGAAAGCTCTGCAGGCTTCGGAGCAACATTATCGGCTGATGTTTGAGCGCAACCTTGCCGGAGTATTTAGCTATTCGGAGGACGGAACCATCATCGATGCCAACGATGCGTGCGCCCGCATGCTGCATTATTCGTCACGCCAGGAAATTGTAGGCCTGCGCCGGGCAGACCTATTCTTTGACCCGGGCGACGCCGAACGCAGGTGGGAGCTCTTGAAGCGGGACAAAATGCTTGCCAACCACGAGGTGTGCGTCAAGCGGAAAGACGGCGAAGGAGTGTGGCTGCTGGCAAACTTAATCTGGGTGGAAAGCGCTGCCGGTCCACCGCTGGTCGAAGGATCCTGCATCGAGATTACAGAGCGCCGGCGGATTGAGCAGGAAATCAGGAAAGCCAAAGATGCCGCGGAATCGGCCAACGAAGCCAAGAGCCAATTCCTGGCCAACATGAGTCATGAAATCCGCACGCCCATGAATGGTGTGATTGGCATGACCTCGCTCCTGCTCGGAACTTCGCTCAGCCCGGAGCAGCAGCAATATGCGGAGATCGCAAACTCCAGCGGCAAGACGCTGCTGACCGTCATCAACGACATCCTCGATTTCTCTAAGATCGAGGCCCGAAGGCTGACGCTGGAGCTTACTGATTTTGATCTGCATATTCCGCTGCAGGAAGCGGTGGAGATGGTGGCGCTCCAGGCGCATCTCAAGGGGCTGGAACTGATTTGCGACGTCGCTTGTGAAGTTCCGCGGCGGCTCAGGGGCGATGCCGGCCGCTTGCGTCAGATCCTGGTCAATCTGCTTGCCAACTCCGTCAAGTTTACGCACGAAGGGGAGATGCTCCTTACCGTGGAATTGGAGGCCGAATACAAAAGCGCCGCGATCCTGCGCTTCCGGGTCAAAGACACGGGCATCGGATTTCCGGAGGGCCAGGCTGCATTCCTGTTCCAGCCGTTCGTGCAGGCCGACGGGTCCGCGACTCGCAAGTACGGCGGGACGGGACTGGGTTTGACGATTGCCAAGCAACTGGTCGAGATGATGGGAGGACGCATCGGTGCTCATAGCTCGCCTGGGAAAGGGTCAACGTTCTGGTTCACCATTGCGCTGGAGAAACAACCAGAGGGGGCCGCGCCGCTGCCAAAATTGGATTTGAGTTTGGAAGCGCCCCGAGTTCTCGTCGTCGATGACAACGCCGCCAGCCGCGGGCTTCTGCACATGCTTCTGAACAACTGCGGTTGTCGCAGCGAAGAAGTTGGCGACGCAAATTCAGCCCTGGCCGCACTTCAGAGCGCGGCCAAAGCCTCAGATCCATTCCGAGTTGCGCTGCTGGATGGAAAGATGCCTGAAAGCGATGCGATTGCAGTAGGGAAGCAAATTGCGGCAGATCCTGACTTGAAAGGAATAGCGCTCCTGCTCATGTGCCCGCTAGGACAGGAGAGCGATCCTGGTCTCTTGAAGGTATCTGGATTTGCCGGGCGCCTGTCGAAGCCGATATGGGAGTCGTCTCTGCACGAGGCGCTGGCGCGGGCGTTGCGAATGAAGGGACCTGAGCCTGTCGCCGTCAAGGAAATCTCAACCAACCCTCCGAACAAGTCAGTCCTTGACTCGCCTGTCCGAATTCTCGTAGTCGAGGACAACGCGACGAATCAGCAAGTAGCTTTGGCCATCTTGCGCACGCTCGGGCACCAAGCCGATGCCGTGGGAAATGGTGCGGAGGCCCTCGAGAGGCTGCGCCGCGCGGACTACAGCATCGTCCTCATGGATTGCGAAATGCCGGGTATGGACGGCTACGAGACCGCGCGGCGTATCCGACAGTCCTCGAGTGAGATGTGCAATCCTGACATTCCGATCATTGCTGTGACGGCGCATGCCATGGCTGGAGATCGAGAAAAGTGTATCGCGGCGGGTATGAACGACTATATTCCGAAACCAATCGAGCCCCGGCAATTAGCCGAGGTCTTGCCGAAATGGGCGAGGCCGGCCGCCCAGCACGAACGCGTACCTCTCGCGCAAAAATCCTCTCGGCTCACTCAAGAAGTCTTCAGAGAGGAAGCACTAGTGTCTCGTCTTTCGGGCGACGAGGCCCTTGCTCGAACGATCATGGCGGGATTTCTGAGCGATGCGCCGCGACAGTTGCGGATGTTGAGTCAACTGATCGAGCAGGGAGACGTCGGCGGTGTAAGCATGCAGGCACACACTCTGAAGGGAGCGGCCGCCACCGTCTCGGCTCCAGGGTTGCAGGAATTAGCGCTCCAGATCCAGCAAGCGGCAACGGATGGAAATATGTCGCGGGCGGCCGAGTTGCTGGCGTCGATGGAGCAAGAATTCGGGCGGCTCAAGGCGACTCTGAGCCAGTCTGGCTGGGCCTAAGCTCAGCACAACGAAGGAAGGACTGCCATGCACACACTTATTGTTGAGGACGACCTTACGAGCCGGCTATTGTTGCAAGCGTTTCTGTCGCGCTACGGCGAATGTCACGTTGCGGTCAACGGCAAAGAGGCCGTTGAGGCCTTCCGTATGTCGAGGCAGAGTGGGCGAGCGTACGACCTTATCTGTATGGACATCATGATGCCTGAAAAGGATGGCAAGGCGGCGCTCGCGGAGATCCGAGCCATGGAAGAAGCGGGGGGCACGCTGTCAACTTCCGGAGTGAAGGTCATAATGATTACCGCGCTCGACGACGTTAAGAACGTGGTCGACTCGTTCCGGGCATTGTGCGACGCTTACGTGTTCAAACCCGTCGACACGGCGCAGTTGCTTGGCCATTTGAAAGCGCTGGCGCTGGTTCCGTAGAGGGTGCAATCTCTGGGCGCCAGCCGTGCGAGTGCTCGCACGGCCCTACACCTGCCCGAGTATCCTGGCCTGCAAGAATCCCAAGGACGATCCACCCCGCCTCAGCCTTTCTTTGCCTTCGCGGGAGCAGCCAGCGCGACCGCAGACTCGCTAGTGAGCATGAGGAATGTGAACGTTTCCTGCAAGTACAGACGCACAGCAGTGTCGGTGTGGCTGAGATAACCAATGGAAACATCCTGGCCGATGTGAAGCTCGAAGTCACCGCCGCGAGTAGTCAGCACGAATGCGCCAGCAATGGCGGGCGCCCAGATGATTTCATCCTTGACCAGACGCTTGACATGCTCGAGCACCGGATATCCGTGGTCGCTGGTCTCGGCAAGGGCGGTGTAGGCATCGGCGCCGAGCAACACTGAGTAAGGGCCGTTGACCCCGACGAGACGCAACCGGCTCAAGCTTTGTGCAATCGCGTCTGGGTACTCGCTCACGTCGGCGGGCAGCGTCATGATCGGGTTGCTGGTTCCCTGACGGATGCCTTCAATCCCGGCTGCGGCATAACCGTCAAACACGGCGCCATCTTCGGCAAAAGCGATCTGTCTCGCGGCGTCCTTCGCGGGCTGCCAATCCGAGTCGTTCGCGCCCCGGTCAACGTCGTCGATCGCCTGGCGATCCAGTTCGAACGGAACCCGCATCTCTACTAATGCCTTCACTTCACGCTGGCTCGCCGATATGCCTTTTGCCGGAGCCGTGATCGTTCGCAGATGGCCCGTGCCGACGGCAGAAAGGGCGGTGCCGCCCGGTCCCTTCAAGTCAACTACACGTCGCGCGGCGAGGTAGCGCTTGAGTGTGCGCGATGTTTCTTCTTCGATCTGTGCCCACGCAGAATCGGAAATGGGGGCAAGCTCGCGATGGAGGTTATTCATGTCTTGTGTCTCCTTTGAGAGAACCGATGCCGAGCGAACCATCATGCGCGGACGGGCTGGATGAAGACGTTTCAGCCACGGCGGTGGATTCCTCAGCCGTGGGCTGTTCTGCGCTCGCCGGTTCTTCGGTGACGTTTTCAAGGAATGTCGCAGACGGCACGAAGAACAGGTTTCCGGTGACGGCTCGGCTGAAATCGAGCAACCGGTCATAGTTGCCCGGCGGCTTGCCGACGAACATATTCTCGATCATTTGCTCGATGGGGCGGGGCGAACGGCTGTAGCCAATGAAATAAGTTCCAAACTCACCGTTCGCAGGGCGGCCAAAGGGCATGTTGTCGCGCAATATCTTAATCTCTTGTCCGTTCTCGACGATCGTGGTGAGCGCGTTGTGCGCTGAAGTTGGCTTGATGGAATCGTCGAGTTCGATGTCGGAAAGCTTGGTGCGGCCGATAATCCGTTCCTGCGCTTCAGTGGACAGCGCGTTCCATCCCGCAAGGTTGTGGAGATATTTCTGCACGATCACGTAGCTCCCGCCGGCAAAGTCCGGGTCTTCGTCGGTGATGAGGACGGCATCGGCCACTGCCGCGCCCCTCGGATTTTCCGTGCCATCGACAAAACCGAGCAGATCGCGTTCGTCGAAGTATCGGAAGCCCTGTACTTCATCCTCCGTCGACACAGCCCCGCCGATACGTGCCATGATCTGGGTAGCCAGTTCGAAACAGAGGTCTGTGCGTTTGGAGCGAATGTGAAAAACCAAGTCGCCGGGCGTGGACACCGCGTGGCGCGCTCCCGCGCGAATCTCGCGGAAAGGACGCAGTTCCGCGGGCCGCGGTGAACCAAAGAGGTGGTCCCACGCGTCCGAACCAAATCCCATCACGCAGGAGAGCCCGCCTTCCACGTCGCGAAATTCCACCGCGCGTATCAAGGCGGCAATGTCTCCGCAGAACGAGCGCAGAGCGTCTCGATTGTCAGCGCCAGGGTTTATGGTTGCGACCATGAAAATCGCCGCGCGGCTAAGCGGCGCGGACACGGCTTGTGCCACGGCAGCCGGCCTGCCTTTTGCTGCCGGCACAGTCATTGGATCGGGGTGGGGAGCGGTCTCCATCAGGATCGTTGTTTCTGCCGAGCGGACCTTTCTCAAGTGCGGCGTTGTCTCGCGGAGTTGTTACCCTGCAAGCTTATCATTGAACGCCAAACCTGCAACCGGTCCACGATTGGGGAGTAGCATTCGCGACCCTTGCATCAATCGATGCGAGGGCTCTGAGCCGTGCCGACTCAGCGGCATCGCAGCGCGGCCATGTGGTCTGAGGATGAATGCAGTCGCGGAAGCAAGTGAATATCCAATTTCCTCACGGCAGGTTGTCCCTATGCGGCAAACTGTTGTTGATAAGCGTTGGCTCCGTGACGAGTTGGCGGTGTGAGCGTTCTCCGCATCAGATATTTCAATTTCTTGCGCGCTCGCGCCAATCGAGCCTTCACCGTTCCGTTCGGCACGCCAAGGATCTTTGCGGTCTCGCGGATCGACAGGCCCTCGATATCTCGGAGCTGAAAAGTCCTCAGCAAAGTCGGAGAAAGCTGAGACGTCAAATCCCGCAAGTAATTGTTCAGTTCGGAATCCCGACACTCCTCTTCAGGATTCGGTCCGCTGTCTGCCAGCCGATTCAAGAGGGAACTGTCCGGATCCTCTGTGACCGGCTCGTCCAACGACACATAGATGTGCCGAAGGCGCGTTCGCAGTTGCATGCGGGCGGCGTTTTGCACGATTGCCGTCACCCATGTAGACATTTGTGACCGCCCCTGAAACTGGTCCAAATGCTTGTAGGCCGCAAGCATAGCGTCTTGCACCGCGTCTTCGGCGTCAGCTGGGTTGCCTAGAACCCGGTATGCACTTCTGTAGAATGAAGGCAGATTGGCTGACAGTATCCCGCGTAATTCCTGGGCCGCCCCGTCACAATTCATAACTTCAAGACTCGTCCTTCTGTTGATGAATGCATTTAGGTTTTGCATAGCCCACTCCTTTCTTTCACGTGCACCGCTTTCGTTCCTGTTGCAGCTGCTGACGTAAATCCATAAAACCAGATGCGCGGGAAGCGAACAATTGGACGATGGTATTGGCGATACCTTTGTATAAGTAGAGGAGTTGCGGCTTAGGCTGACGGTCAACTCTGGTTTCTTGCATCGAGTGCCCCAGAGTTGATGTGAAGAGGGAAAGAGGGTTTCAACACTCTCCGTTGGACGTGCTTAGGCGACCGGAGCCTCCGAATTGCCGCCAGGGGTGACGGGCATTCGGGGGCACCGCGTTTCTTAGCTAGGTTCGCTTGATAATGAAGACCGTTTTGTCGTCGATCAGATCCACTTCGCCGTTGCGTTTGCGAATATCATCCTGCCTCACCGCGTGTTCCAGCAACGCATTACAAATGTCCCTGGCAGGCTCTTGGTAATGCTTACGGATGACTTCTTCGAGTTCCTGATGTTCCTGTTCGTCATATCCATCATGGACGCCATCGGTATAAAGGAACAGAATGTCTCCCGGACTCATCAGGGTGAGTTCTGCGACGTCAGGAGAAGTTATGTTCGGATCCCGCGGCTCCATCGAATAGTATCTCTTGCGGTCGGGATGATCTTCCGGGATCTGCAGGCCCAAAGCCAGGAACTGGACCATTTGGTTCCTGGGAAACTTCATGAATTTGCGATATTCCGCTGAAAATACAAGCGGAGGCGGATGCCCGAAATTCACGAAACGAAAATATCCGTGAGGATGGATCTCCCCATACAGCATCGTGGCGATCTCACGCGAATTCTGTCCTGTCGCTCCGCCGAGAGCGTTGCGCGCGGTGACCGATTGCGCCAGCCGCAGATTGATGTTCTGAAACAGCTCGGGCGTGGTTCTACCGTGTCGATCGAGTTCGGTGAGCATGAGAGCGTGGAAAGTATCGTGCACCGTGGAAGCAATCTTCGCCGAAATGATGCCGTGGCCCTGCGCGTCCACCAGCAGGACTCCAGCCATCGTGTAAAGGCCCTGCAAACTGTCGGCTACTCGAGCCTGTTCCGAGCTCTTTGCCTCCCTGTAGCAACTTTCCAGCTGTGGCGTGAAATTAGGATTCGATTTCAACCATTCCGCGTGGTCGTCCACTGAATTGCGCGGAGGCGCACCCGGACGCAGCGGTTCGAGAAATTCTTCCGATAACATACGAGCCCGCCGAATTCGTGCGTCGATGTCGTAGCGCTGCTGGAAATTGATGTATTCGAAAAGGTCGCCCCCCACGGTGCCGGCAGGTATGGAGTTCCCGTACATCTCGATGCCCTGTATGTGGGGGATGGAGCCTTCCACAGGCATCAGTCGCTGGCGCAAATATTCGTCAATACTCGGTGCCGAAGCGGTTTTATCCATATCAGAAAACTGTACAACACTTGCTCTTTTCGTGGGTCCTCACCCGAGTCCGGCAGCGAAACCGAAACGAAAATACGTCCTCGCCCCCCCCGAAAGTGGTAGCGCTGCGACCCACAATATGTTGACTCCCAAGGACGACCATTGAGGGTGGCGGGAAATACGGGATTGTCCGACACTGAGCCTACGCACCAGAAACTCTGAAACAATACCAGCCCTTGACACAGCCAGGGCGGTTGGTTTTGAACGAGCTCTTCCGGCAGGCGAACGAAGCGAGATTAAAGGAGTGGCGTATGAGATCAGGCGTAACAACAGCAATTCCTGGGGCAGACCCCATCGCAGTCGCGCACCTACTGGGTCACCCATTCGAGCCGCGACCCAGTTCGCCCGGCACACCAATTGTTTTTGTGGTCGACGACGACATCTCAGTGCGCGAGTCCTTGGAACTGCTCATCCGCTGCGAAGGTTGGGAGCCGGCGACCTTTGCATCCGCGCAGGAATTCCTCGACTGCCCGCGATCCCCGGTTCCGAGCTGCCTTATCCTCGATATTTCTCTTCCAGGTCTCAATGGCCTCGATCTACAGAAGCGCGTCGCCGCCGAACGGGCTGATCTCCCGATCATCTTCATCACCGGTCTACGCGATGTCGCCGTGGCCGTTCAAGCGATGAAGGCCGGAGCCGTTGAGTTTCTGACGAAACCGTTCAACGACGAAGTGCTTCTGAGCGCGGTTCGGCAAGCCCTGGAACGCAGCCGGCTTGCTCTCGGCCATGAGGCGGAGATGCGGACGCTGCGGGAACGGCATGCGTCGCTCACCCATCGCGAACGGCAGGTGATGGCACTGGTCGTCTCGGGATTATTGAATAAACAGGTCGGCGGGGAGCTCGGCATCAGCGAGATTACTGTGAAGGCCCACCGAGGTCAGGTAATGCAAAAGATGAAGGCGGGATCTCTCGCCGACCTGGTGAAGATTGCTGCGAGGCTTCTCCCTGAAAGGGCGGCACCTCGGTCACTGGCGATTTGTTGACGAAGGTAAAACCAAAGAGATATCGCAGCAGGTGATGTTATGAGTGCATGGAACACAGCATTAAACTTGGTCGATCGGGATACGAAGTTGTCGGCTGACTCTCGATTGGCAAAAGGGCGACCCGCTAATTTGCGCACGGCTGCGCGGGTCCAGTGGGGCGTTCTCGTTATTCTGCAACACAGCGCCGCTGTGCTAATTGTTCTGTTGTTCTCTCGAAACTTGCTGTCAGCGGCCGTTCGGGCTCTCGTTTCGTTCTAGAGAACCGTTATGAGTGCTCCTGCGTCGTTCCTGTACTTGCTTCGACGGGGCGCGTGGAAATGAACTACCTCTGGCTGGGACTTAGTTTCATCAAAAGAGGAACTTCAGCGCGACCTGGATCACGCGCGGAGCAACATCCGACTGAATCTGCCCGAACGTTTGCGATTCAATGTCGCTCACAGGCAATCGGAAATTCGTATGGTTCAGCACATTAAACAGCTCTCCCCGAAATTGAAGTTCTTTCGATTCCGTCAGCCGAATATTCTTGAATGCCGAAAAGTCCCAGTTCACATATCGTGGCCCCAAAACGGCGTTGCGGCCTTCGTCTCCGAATACCTCGAAGCGGCCTAGAGGGTCCGGTTGGAGTTGCTGGAAAGCTTGGGTGTTGAACCATTCCGCCGTCGTCCGCGGACCGGAGTTCGGATTGCCCACGACGTTCGGCCGGTTGCTCGAGAATCCTGAAATCTCCGGCGCCTGGCCCTGCAGCGAAACATCATTGGAATCGAACACGGTGAACGGCGTGCCGCTCATTGCCGTGAAAATTCCGTTCAACTGCCAGTCGCCCAGAATCTTTCCGTACCACGCGCTCGAGTGCTGCAAGAAAGGAAGAGTCCACTGGTAACTCAGCACGAGACGATGGCGAGCGTCGAACATGGACGGTCCGCGCTCGGCAGCGAGATTGAAGGGATTCTGCGCCAGATCGTTTTCGCCAGCAACGGGCTGCGAAGCCGAACCAGTGATGTTGAAAGAAGAGACGTCATCGATGGAGTGCGACCACGTGTAAGACGCAAGGAACGACAGGCCGTGGCTGAAGCGCTTTCGCAAGCTGGTCTCGAGGGCGTTGTAGCTGGAGTTGGCGATGCTCGCAATCTCCCCGACCGAGCCGTAAACGCAATTGTCCGGCTGGGCGAGCGTGCATCCCGAATATAGACGCCGCTGGTTCACGTTATTTTCGGTGGAGATCGGACACGGGTTCGTCGTTGAGCAGCCTGGGCTGGTCGTATCCGCGCCGGGGATAAATGCGGCTGGATTCCCCTCAATGAATCGCGGCAGCCTGACTCCCGTCGTGCCGACGTATCCCACCTGCAGCAGCCAATTCTCGCCGAACGATCGTTGAATATTCAGGTTCCAATCCTGCGCGTACGGCAGATGCAGATTGGGCGAAGTGACTAGCAGCGTCATCGGCTCGGGGAAGGGCACTCCGAAAGGATCTGGGGTATAAAACGGATTCGCAAATGAGTGGATGGGAAATCCCAACTGCAGAGTCTTCAGGTAAGGCGGTGCGCTGACGGGATCCTGCAATGGACCACCTTCTCCCGTGTAGTACGGCTCGTAAAAGATTCCGTAAGCGGCGCTCAGCACAGTCTTGGAATTTCCACGAGGATCCCACGCCAAGCCAATGCGCGGCGCGAAAGCCGTTTTCTGGGTCGCGATCAACCCCGCCGGTACGCCAGGGTCGCCGGGATACAGAAGACCCGCCGGAGCATTCGTGATCACTTTCGACTGTGCTCCCGGAACAAAGAGGTTCACTTCGTTGTTATTCTCGGTAGTGGGGAAGGGCAGTTCGTAACGTAGCCCAAGGTTCAACGTCAGGCGGGAACTAACTTTGTAGGTATCCTGCCCGTAAGCATTCAGGGCTCGATCGCGAATTTGACGAGCAAAATTCCCACCACCCTGCAGGAAGACCACCGGATTCCCCGAAAGATAATTAGCAAAGCCGTCGTTGTAGAGGAAGCTCTCGAACGATGGAATTCCGGCGAATACAAAAAATCCGTTCGTCGCGATGCCTTGCAGCGCGTTAACCTGGTCGCGTCGGTAGCCTCCGCCAAATTTGAATTCGTGGCGGCCATGGATCCAGCTCAGAGAGCCTGATAGATCAAACGTATTCTGAACTGTGTTGCGCGGTCCCGTGATCGGATCGCCAACCGATGCGTATCCACCGACTTGGATAAATGGCGGTCCAGCGGCCGAAGGCAATGTCGGATCATACTGAAAGCCCAAGTCCGACAATGATTCGTGATTCAGGTGCTGGTCAAGCAAGAATGTATTGCGCAGATACGAAAAACGCGCGACCCCGATCGTGGTCGGCGAAAAGATATGCGTTTCTTGCGCGACGAAGTTTTGGGCTCGGTTATACTCGCCCACCGGAAAGCCGGGCACATTGGCACCCACGGGCGAAAGAGGATCGGTCGTCGGCCCGCTGCTGAACATGTAGCGGAAATTCAGAGTGTCAGCGCGGGAAAGATAATGATCGAGCCGCACCCCGAATTGATTGTTATTCTCGCTCAGAGTCTGCGTGGCAATGAATCCATTCTCGCCAACGTTGGGCAGAGGGAAAAACGGCAACACACTTGAAGCAGTCGGATCGATGGGCGTGAAAAGCGTCATCTGGTTGAACGGCACCGGAGTTCCAAAGAAAGTCAGCTGTCCCTGAGGGTTGCTGCACTGGCCAGTGCCCGGATCAAACGAGGCGCCGGGAAAATCCGTGCACTCCTGCCCAAAGTTTCCTTGCCGTTCCGCCGCCGACGGAACAGTTGCAGGCACGGTCTCACCCTGCCGGTTGCGGAAGCCCTCGTAATACGCGAAGAAGAACGTCTTGTCTTTGCGAAGCGGCCCTCCAAAGGTCCCACCGAACTGATTCTGCTTCAGGGGTTGAACACTATGCGTGAAGTAGTCGGACGAATCCATCGCATCGTTGCGCAGAAACTCCCACAGAGCCCCGTGAAATGAATTTGAGCCAGATCGCGTGACGATGTTGGTGGTCGAGCCGGTGTTGCGGCCGAACTCGGCATTCGCGTTATGACTGAGAATCTTGAACTCGGCAATCGCATCGATCGGTGGCTTGAGAACGAACCCTCCATCCACCGAACTAACATTGTCGGCGCCGTCAATCATGAAATTATTTGATTCCGGCCGCTGGCCATCCACGGCATACGCCTGGTTCTGTCGCGCCGGGCCGCCCGCTTCGAGCAGACCGGGCGTCAAAGGCACCACGCCGGGCTGAAGCGTTCCCAACTGAGAAAAGTTCCGACCGTCGAGAGGCAGATCAAGAATCTCGTGCTCCATCACGGTCTGTCCGAGACTCGTGACCGTGCTCTGCACCAGAGCCGCATTGGCGCTCACTTCAACTTGCTGTGTCTCCGCCCCCAGCTTGAGTCGAATGGCGATTGTCGCATTCTGGTTCACGTCCAATGAGATGCCTTGCTGCAGGTACGTCTGGAAACCTTTCGCCTGAACTTCCAGCTGATAGTGGCCAATCGGCAGTTCGACTAACACATATTCGCCCTGACGGTCCGCGGCTACAACGCGCGTTAAACCGGTTTCGACTTGTTTCGCGGTAACAGTAGCGCCGCGGACGATCGCTCCACTCGGATCCTGAACTGTTCCACGGATGCTTCCCGTGATTTGCTGTGCTGCAACATTCAAGCTCGCCAAAGCAGTTATCAGGAACAACGCCAGCGTTTTCGCGCTACGCATGCTTCTCCCCATTTGTCCTCGTGAATCACGATTGAGTTCACAAAACAGCTGCTCGTGTCGGCGTCTTTGGAGAACGCTCGCGAGAATTCGCCCACAGATGAAGTGCGGCGATTATAGGGACGCTTAAGCACCAGTCAATAATCTGAAAGCAGTACTGTCGATGCGGTCGCATGCAGAAGGGAAGAAATCACCAGTGCGTTGGCGGAATGCCACAGATGAACGAGGCTGATGCGGCGATAAGTGGCGTCGCTAGCGTGGGAACGGCAGAGGCTGCTGGTCGACGATCCCTTTGCCCTCCTGAACAGTGATGAACTGATTCGCTTTGACACTAGCGATGGAGTCCTTCCGGCCGCTCGGCCAGACAATTTCCACGCTGACCGTCTTGCCTATCTCAGGCTTGCCCAGACCGAAGGTCACCGGAAGCTCGCTCTGCGACAAATAGCTTGATCCCGTTTTCACCATGCCGAAGAGGCGAGTGCCACTTGGCGTCTTGACTGTGATTTTGGCGCCAATGCCGTCGCGGTTTGAACGCGTACCAATGGTCTTGACGCGCAGCATGTCGTTCTTGTTCCCGTTGTCGTTGCGCAGCAAGCGCGCTGAACCGTTGTTGGCAGTGATGACCAGATCAAGATCGCCATCGTTGTCGACATCGGCGTAGGCCGCGCCGCGGCCGACGATGGGACGAGGCAGGGCCGAACCCACCTTGGTCGTCACTTCCTCGAATTTGTTCTTGCCGAGATTGTGAAACAAATCCGGTGGCTGCGCGTACTTCACATTCGGTTGCACCACACTGATGTCATCGGAGACATGACCATTAACAGCGAGAATGTCGAGGAGTCCGTCAAGGTCGTAATCGAAGAAGAACGTCCCGAAAGTGAGCGACTTATTCGACATCGTCGCGATGCCCGTGCCGGGCGCTTCGTCGGTGAAAAGTCCCGAGCCATCGTTGTGATAAAGCGACATGCTCTCGTTCGTGAAGTTCCCGAGAACCAAGCTTTGCCGGCCGGAGTTGTCATAATCGGCGGCATCCGTGCCCATGCCGGCACGCGCCGTTCCGGCTTCGCCATAGGCCAGTCCCGCCGCCAGTCCCACGTCAGTAAAAGTGCCGTTCCGATTGTTGTGATAGAGCTTGTTGGGCTCGGTGTCGTTCGAGACGAACAGATCGAGCCAGCCGTCGTTGTCGTAGTCGAGCAGAGCAACGCCGAGCGCTTTGCCGGTCGGATCATACAGGCGGGCTTTCTTCGTCACATTCTCGAAGGTTCCATCTCCTCGGTTACGGAACAGAGTTGAACTCTGTCCTTTGTACGCTTGCGGCGTACAGTACGACTTGTTCTTGTTGTCGAGCGTGCAATATTGATCGGTGTCGATGGACCACTCGATGTAGTGAGCGACAAATAGATCGAGTTTGCCGTCGTTGTCGTAGTCAAACCAAACGGCGCTGGCGGAGAATCCAGGATCAGCGACGTCCGCCTTCGCAGTCACATCGGCAAACTTTCCGTTGTGAAGATTCCGGAACAAGTGATTCGATCCCACCGTGGTGATGTAGATATCGTCATATCCATCATTGTCATAGTCGCCGACGGCGCAGCCCAGTCCGTACATTTCAACCGCGAGTCCGGCCTGCCGGGTTACATCCGTAAATGTGCCGTCCTTATTGTTGTGATAGAGCGCGGGATATGAGTTGCCGGATTTGTGTCCCGGCCAATCCATGGAGTTGATGAGAAGTATGTCTTGCCAGCCGTCGTTATCGTAATCGATAAAGCAGACCCCGCTGCCCATCGTCTCGGGCAGATACTTTTTTCCGAATGCCCCGGTGTTGTGCTTGAAGCGAATGCCGGCTTGCGCAGTGATATCGGTGAACTCGATCGGCCCCTCGCCGCGCGCTGGAGCGGCGCTGTTTGCGGGGGGCGTAACCCGTGGAGGTGCCGACGTAGGCTCTGCAGACCGAACTGCAGGCTGAACGGCGCCGCTCGGCGTCGAAGTTTGCTCGGTCGAAGGTGCCTTCTTGCACGCTGCCAGCAGCGAAATACTCGCGAACACGCAGAGTGCCCAGCATCGCGCCGGGCCAAAGTGCTTGCTGGAGTATCCGGCGCTCACTACGCGGCAACCGCCTTTACCGAATTCTCGCGGCGTGAGTCCAGCCAGATCTCGACCAGCATGGCCGCCGGGCCAACGATGAAAAGTGCATAGAACGGAGCATAGACGACCTGCTCCAGACGCAGGATCATTTCCAGTAACGCTACAAGGAAGACCACGATGCATTGTCCGCGCTTCGAGCGCACCGTGGTTTTCGGGTCAGTGATCATGAAAAATATGAACAGCTGATACATCGGCCCAGTAATGGGAGCGACCTCCGATTGCCACGGACTGCCGGTCATCCAGCTGCGTAAAAACGCGAACGCGAGAAAGGACGCGACGTAAATGCCCGTGATGTGGAAGCGGTGAAGGCGCGCAATGATGATGGAACCCAGCGCCCATATGACCAGCATCGGCAACAGATAGTTGCCCCATTGAATGCTCAGGCTCGCAACCGTATCGGCAGCGAGAAACAACATCACCGAGATTCCGAAGTTCGACGGATTCCAGATGTGGCGGCCCTTCACGCGCAGAACGTACTTCGACGTAATCGATATTGCGGCACACAGAGCGTAAGGCCAATAGGCCGGCGAACGAACAAGAATGCCGACGCTGATTCCGGAAATATATGCACTCGCAGGGTTCAACCACTTGTGCACGAAGACGCGTCCGAGCGCCAACTCCAGCCCAATGCTCGTGACGATCGCGAGCAACGTCTTCGGATAGCTCTCGAGAATTCCGAACGATAAGTGCCCAACCAGCAGGATGCACGTGATGAACGCAGGCGCAATATAGCGATTGTCGAGGCTGAACAACGGTTTTCGTCGAGCAGGCGCCGGCGCGATTATTTCGGTTGTCGGACTCATACAGGCTCCTTGATCTTGTGCAACTGCCTTGGAGCGGGCTCTTCGATTGTCTGGACTTTACCAGAGGGCCAGCGGATTACGGCTCTCTCGATCTTTGGATTCTTTCCCAGCCCGAAATGCAGGCGACGATCATTCTGCGCGGCAAATCCTGTGCCACCGGAGACTTCCTGCTCTTGCTTCTGGCCATTCCAGAAGAGGGTAACCTTCGCGCCGATTGCGCTGCGGTTGCTCGCCGTTCCTTCCAGTTGAAACTCGACCCACTCGTTCTCCGGTGCAACAGTGTTTTTGTAAACCAGGAGCGGTCCCTTCTGGTTGGCAACGACAACGTCAAGCACGCCGCGATTCCACAGGTCAGCGAACGCCACGGCCCGACCGTCATAAGTATCGGTAACGCCCACCGCTTGAGCGACATCGATAAACTTTCCGGCCCCATCATTCAGCCAGACACGTTTATTTTGATATCCCGACAAGCTGCGGCCTTCGAATGCCGGCCAATTCTTGGCATCTCCGATGATCGTGCTGTTGCCGCCGGCTACTTTTGAGAAGTCATACCAGTAGCTGCGGTTGCGATCGAGCGAAATGTAACCGTTCGCCAAATAGAGGTCGAGAGTTCCGTCGTTGTTCAGATCGCCAAACTGCGCGCCGAAACTCCACCCACCGAGTTCCACGCCGAAGTCGCGCGCAAGATTTTCGTATTGAATTCCGTCGCCGGAAGTGCCGGGCTTCGGCACCCACAGATTGTTGCCTTGAATCAGAATTCCGTCTTCAGAGATGTTCGAAACATAAACGGCGTACTGCCCCTGATTCAGAATATCGCCGAAGGCAGCGTTCATCCCGCTCTTGGGCGCGAAGCCGATGCCCGTTTCTTTCCCGACTTCATGGAATCTTTTGCCGTCGTTGAAATAAAGTTCGGAGACTCCGTAGTCGTTGGCGACGAACAGGTCGGGATGCCCCGTGCCACGCAGGTCTGCGGCCGATGCAGCCAGCGTCCAGCGATGGCTGTCGATGCCGACCTTGGCGCTGACCTCCTCGAACTTGCCGTTGCCGAGATTGTGAAACAAATATTTCCTGCCGCCATTCTTGGCATACTCGAAACTGTCAGGCATGATCCGCGTTGTGTTGAGATGCCAGAGGTCAATGTCTTCCGAGTAATATCCTCCGACGAAGAGATCGAGTAGGCCATCGCCGTCGTAGTCAAACCATATCGCGCTATTGGCATTGATCCAGCGCGGCAGTCCCGCCTGTTCGGAGACCCGCGTGAATCCGTGGCCTTGATCGTTGTGATAAAGCTCCGGGCGTCCCCACTTGATCAGGAATAAATCTTCGTATCCATCGTTGTCGTAATCTCCCCACACGGCGCCGGTCGAGACGCCCGTGCCGGGCTGGTTGACGTCGGCAATTCCGAGTTCACCCGCTACGTCCTTGAAAGTACCGTCGCGCATGTTGCGATAGAGACAGTTCTTGCTGCCGATGGCGCTGTTCACCACGTAAATGTCAGGCCACCCATCGCGGTCGAAATCGACGATCGACACGGAAGCGCCCATGGACGCCACTTCCGGCATGATGGATTCAAGTTTGGGATCAAGCGTCGGAGCCTGATGAACAAAGTTGATCCCAACCGCGTGAGACACTTCCTGGAAGTAGAAGCCGTGACGAGCCAGGGCTGTTGCCGCATCGCCGGCCGAGCGGTCGAGATTGTGCCGCGCTGTGATTCGTTTGATCGCCAGCGGCGTGAGAATCAGTCCGGCAAAAAAAAACGCGAGCAGTACTCTCGCAATGCGATTGCCGGTCATGGCGCCTGCGTGCTCCGGACGGGCTCGCTCGAACCGCCATCCCGTAGCGCGTTTTTGAAGACTTCCGGCGTCACGTAGCGGGTGTGATAGTTCTTCCAGTCTTCCGGATGTTGGCGATACACCCACTCATTTTCCAGAGTGCCGGGACGCACGGTGTACTCGTTCTTCGCGTGGTAGGGCAAGGGCAGCACGGTTTTCGAGAACGTCGAATTGTAATCGCCGTCCTTGATCCAGCCATCTCCTTTGATAACGAAATCGCGCACCCATCCGGGCGGCGGAGGCGGCTGCTCGGCGAAGCGCATGGAGAGTTCATCGCCCGAGTTCACGATCACGTAGCGGTCGTCGATGGTTTTCAAAAGCTCGCGCACGTCGCCATAGCGAGTGTAGTACCCGATCAGATCGCGCCAGCGCTGCTTGGTTCCTTCGATCACGTTGTAGTCAGGGACTTCCGGCGCTCCCGCACCGACCGGCATGTGCATCACCGAATACCCTCTGTAATGCAGGTCGGCCATGTTTGGATTTAACGTAACCTCTTTCAGCGGCGTGTCAGGTGCGCCCTGCGCCCAGTGAATCGCATCCCAGTAGATTTCCAGATTCGTGCGCAGGCGCACGCGACGCGGCGTTCCCGGCCGGAAAATATTCGTGAGATTGAAGAGAATCGTCTTCTTCCGGCCGGCGGGAAAACCCAGATTATCCTGCGCAGTTACCCATCCACCGTGGCCGTCAGGAACCTCAACGCTTAGCCCATGGGCGCGCCAGCGGCTGCCCTGCGTGATGGCAACGTTCACCGACGATTCCGTGTCGTGGATGGAACCTTGCGCAACCAGGTAGAGTGGACCGCTCTTCGGTGCGTCGTCGCCCAGATCGACTTCCAGATAGTGGTCTCTGGTTACGCCCTGGAACTGGCCGCGCCCAAAGCTGCTCACGGCCTTGCCGTCGAGATTGCGGACGAGAGCCGTCACGTCCTGCCCGGTGTCGTCCGTAGCGCGGGCGATGTCATGTGGAGTTGAGACAGTGGTGATCCCGAGCTTCGCCGGCGGAATCACGAATCGCTCGTCGACGTAAATCTCTGTTCCCGCGGGATGATCCACCGCAGTGAGCGCGAGGTAGTCGTAGTAATAGACTTCCCAGAGTTCCGCTGTAACGCGGATGTCGTAGTAGCCGTCATGCGGCACGAGTTGCTCGCGTCCGATTTTGTACCACTCTCCCGTGGCCGCGATTTGTGCGGACCCAAGCGTGTTGATGCGCAGACCAATGGCGGAACCCCATGGAACCGCATCTTTCACAAACTCCATCTCCTTTCCGTTGTAGGCGAACAAGAACGGGCAGGAGGCTTTGAGGCGCTGTTCGGTCACGACATCCTGGTCCGCCTTCACGCCAAACTCGGCACGCACCGTGCCGTTTGGCCACACCACGCGCACGACCTCGGCCTCGGTCTGTTCTCCCAAACCAAAATGGAGTTGGGGTCCGGTGATGGGCTGCTTCTGCACCAACAGACCGGATCGAACTTCAATTTCTCCGCCAACGCCGAAGGGATTGATGCGCTGATCCCCAACTGCCTGCACAGCGTGCGGCCGCACAACCTGCCAGTGATAGTTTTTCGAGCTGTGATTCACCGCCTGAACTGGTTGGCCGGCGGCAGTGAGGCCGAGCAGGTCAAGGTGGCCCTTGCCGGTAAGGTCGGCAGCAGTAAAGATCAACGCTGGTCCGGCTGGACCGCTCATCGGCGTGAACGTTCCGTTTTCATTGCCGAGCCAAATCAGCGCCCCGTTGCCAGAGCCACTCGTGGATGAAAGTATGAGATCGAGCGCGCCGTTGTTGTCGACGTCCGCAATGTTCAGGCGAACACTACCCGCAAGATTGTGAGCTACGTCTGGAACTCTCGCGATTTCGGCGGTCTCCCAGCGTTCTCCCTCGTTCTTGTCAGAGATTCGCAGGATCGCGCCATCCGCTTCGACGGCCAGCAGATCGAGAATGCCGTCATTGTTCGCGTCCGCAACAGCGATTGCTTTCACGGAGCCGACGTTCGCCGGCAAAGGCCTTTCGCGAAACTGTCCCTGGCGTTCATTCATGAAGACGTGAAGATGACCCGCGCCATCGACGATGCCGGCGTCGGGATTGCCATCGCCATCGAAATCGGCCCACGCGAAGCCGCTAACACCGGAGATCCCACCGAAGGGATGGATCGCGAGAAACGTGCCGTCGCCATTGTTTCGCAATACGGTTGGGACGCCCTCTTTAGATCCAAGCACGATGTCGAGGTCGCCATCGGCCTCAATGTCGACAGCCCAGGCTCCCGTGTAAGAAGCGTTCGTCACCGATTTCGGCAGCTTGCTCAGCGCGGTCACATCGGTGAACCTGCCGGGATTTTCCTGGCGCATCAGCCGAACGCCGCCCGCCCCTGCAAGGACGATGTCCGTTTTGAAATCGTAGTTGAAATCGATCGGCACAACCGCATCGGCTTGCGGTGGGACGGCGGACGGGCCTCCGGGGAAGGGAAATTTCGCTCCGCTCGACAACTGCACCGTGCCGCCATTGGCTTCTGCTACGACAGGAACGCCCGCACTTCCGAGCGGGATAGCTCCAATCCAATTCCAGTGAGTGCCATTCGGGTTCGGCAACGATTGAGCATTAAACGACAGCGCCAGATCGGCCGGCGCCGGACGGAAGACCGGAGTCTCAAGCAATACGAACCGAGTAAAGGGCTCGGCCTCTTCGCCCGGAGCAGCTTTGATCGCCCTGAGGCTGAGACGGTACTCCGGCACGCGCATCAGCACGTTGCGGAGAAAGGTCGTCTGCGTGGCGGCAGAGCGTAGATCACTGGATGCAATCGCCGCTTCGACCGCGGCCAACTGGCGTTTAACTTCAGCGGGCCAACTCGAAGACTGGGCTTGAATTTGCGCGACCGTCGATTTCACGGTGGCGGCGTCGCCTTGTTTCGCGGCGATCCGGCTCAACTCAAGTAACGCGGCGAGATTATTCGGTTGCACCGCAAGGATCTTCTTCACGAGTTGCTGAAATTCAGCCTCGCTATTACCCGCCCCCTGGCGCTCGGTTTCCTCGGCTAGCTGGTAAAGCGCTCGCAGGTCTTGGGGGTTCAGTGCGACGGCATGCCGCAAGTCGACGAGAGCCTGGGCCGAATTGCCGCGCTGGCTCTCGAGCAATCCCATAAGGCTGTAGATATGGTCGTTCTTCGGAGCCAGATCGTGAGCGTGCTGAAATCGCTGCGCCGCGGCATCGTAGTTTCTCTGCCGCAGGGCGAGGATGCCCCAGTTGGCCCATCCGGCGGGCTCTCCGGGCACTAAATGCGTGACTTCGGACAACTTAGTTTCCGCGTGCACGTCATCGCCAACTTGCAACGCCGAAAGGCCGACATAAAATGCCGAGACCACATCCGCATAGGCTTTCGAATTCTTCTCGGGAAATTTGGGCGCCGACTGGCAGCCAGAAAAGAGTGCGATCACCGCTCCAGTCAGCAGCAGAAGAAGTGCGTTTCGGAAGGCAATCCACCGTCCCCAGCGCATGGTTAGAAGTGGCGCGCAGATATCAAGCGGCCTGCAAGCTCCTGTTCTTTGTCTTATAACGGCGGCGTCGCGACATGCCCCGAAACCACAGGAATCCAACCGCCAAAAACGGTAAGAGGTAGAGCAAGAGATCCCACCGCAGGTCAAGCTGCGCTCGGCAGTTCATCCCGCTGCCAGGCGCAACTGCAACTGGCCCGCTCCTTTTCGTGGACGGGCGGAAACATGTGGTAGTACATGCCAATCACCATCGGGATAAACACGATCGAGTTGTAAAACAGGTGGAGCTCAACCCTGGGGATGATCAGCTGCAGTATGCTGCACGGAACCGGCCTTCCCCAAAAATAGTGATGGGTGGTGGCCTGGAAGATCAGAAGGAAATGCTCGATGTGATGCCAGAACTGGATCCAAAACGCCACCATCCACCATGTATACGAGACTCCCGTAAATCCCTTGCGCAGGACCCAAATGCCTATCAGCATCACCAGAGCGTACCCGTAGTGCAAGGTCTCCGACTTGACCAACCACGGATACCACAGGCCCAGCAGTCCGAGGGCCCTCGGGCGCGGCCAGCCCATCACATAAACTTGATACGCTTGGACGAGGTGTTCCGCCCAGTGACCGAGCACGATAACCATGAACACCTGAAGGGCGCGTTCGTGCCATCGTGAATTGAGCTTTTGCAGAAGACTCTGACCGTTGTCCGAAGCTTCGGCAACGTGAGGCATGGTGCGGCTTGCTCTCATAGGAATCCTACCCCCATTTGTGGGACTTGCTCAAACGAAGGAGAGGATGATCCCACGCGAGAGGGTGGGGTTCAATAGTAGATCTAAGTTAGGTACGCCAGAAATCCGTCAATGCGGGTCCCATCCGATGACGAATTGTGGCCGCTTCTTTACCCCCGCAGGCGAGCCAGAAGCACGTTCGCTTTCCGAAACCACGGACGCTCCCGCCGCCGCAAATATCCCGGCATCGTCGGCTTCTTCTCCAGAATCTTCCGCGCCCACTCTCGCGCCTCAGCGATGCGTCCTTGCGACTGCAGAAACAGCGCGTAGTGATAGTACGTTTCAGAAATGGTCGAGATCCGCGTTGCCTCCCGAAACATCGCGTTCGCTTTTTCCGGCTGTCCCGTCTGCGCGTATGCCCACCCTAGCAATCCCTTGGCGCGATGGAAATCGTACTCCGGATCGGAATTGACCGCGCGCTCCAGGTCTGGCACGGCCGCTGCGAAATCTCCCAGCTCGATTTCCGCAACTCCGCGCCGGTAGAACGGATCCACCGAATCCGCTCGCGACGAAATTGCCTTGTCATAGCACGCGCGGGCCCGTGCAAAGTCGCCGTCGTCCAGATACAGCAGTCCCAACTCTTCGTAGTTTCCCGCAGAAGGATTGTCGAGAATCTCCCGCTCGAGTTCGTGAATCCGCCGCCGCCGTGGAAATGCCTGAAACGAACCCTTCAGCAAATCCGCGTCCGGGACCACTTCCACAACGATGTAAACCAGCGCCCCGACCCAATGAAACAGGATCACGAAGATCCAGAAAAAGTCAGGACGCCGCCGGATAAAGTGGACAATCGCCACGATCCGCAGCAGGATCCCCCACCACGAAAAAGCAAAGAAGAGAAATGATCCCATCGTGAAATCGCACTATAGCATGGGGAATATCGAAACCAGCCCGGCGCCTCCAAGCGCCGAACAGCTTTGCAAAAAGATGGATCCGCGTCCGCTCAGGACGCCCGACACTTCGCAGATTTAGATACGGCCGAACAAGGCAGCACCAAAAAAACGATCTCAGTAGTTCCCCGCCCGTCATTCCCGCGGACTAAACAACCTACTTCGTCATCGCCGGAGCGGCCGCCGGCGTCGCCACTGCGCTTAGATTATCCATCACCGTCTTCGGCAACTTATCCGAGTTTGCGAGCAGCAAACTCACTTGCCACATCTCGGTTGGCGACAATGATTTGTCGAACCCAGGCATTCCCGTCATCCGAATTCCGCCCGCAACTTTCCAATACGTTTCTCCCGCCGGATCGTCACTGACGCCCGTTCCCTCCATCAGCTTCGGAGGCTTCGGAAACATTCCCTTGGCGATGGCCGTCTGCGGTTGACCGGGCAACCCGTGGCACACGGCGCAGTGATCCTTATAAATTTGAGCACCTGCTATGTATGTAGTCTCTTCCGCCGCGACCGGCGGAGCCGACTTCGGCATCTCTTTTTCCATCCGAGCATGCAAGGCCATTCGCGCGAATGTTCTCTCCAGCGGCATCGGCGGCGCCGACGTCGCAACCGGAACATTCCCCGAAGCGAAATACATGTAGACGACCACAGGAACCACAATCAATCCCAGAATCAGACCGACAATGAACGGTTTCATTCACTTTCTCCTGAACAACTTGCCCTTGAATAGTAACCCACCGCGCGTCGCGGCGAGTATCCGGATCTAGCGGTTCTTAGCGGACTTTGCGGATTTTTTTCGCGACCCTTGCGATCAAAAATAACTCACGCCAAGTGCAGAAAATTCACATCGACTATGGTCCGCGAAACTACACCACCGTCCTGTTCCCGATTTCGGAAGCAAGTGAGAGAATGAACCCCGCCGTCAACACCCGCGTGTCAGGAGGACGAAATGTCAACTCAAGCGCCAGACGCAACTTCGCAGGAGCTACTCGCGAAACGCTACATCGCCACTATCGCAACGCAGAACTCTGACGGTTCGCTTCATCTGACTGCGGTCTGGTATCTCTTCGAAAATGGCAAGCTCTTCATCGCGACCTCCTCCAAAAGTCGAAAGGCCCGAAATTTGCGGGAGCGTCCCAAAGCCTCACTGATGATCGATGTTCGCAAGCCCGGAAAGGAACGCGGCGTCACGGCCGCCGGAACCGTCGAACTGATTTCCGGCGACCGCTCTCAGCAAATCAATCGCCGCATCCACAGCCGCTACATGAGTCCCGCCGCCATTGCCGACCAAGCCATTGGACCCGTCTTTGAAATATTCGACGATGTGACGATCTGCCTCACACCCTCTTCGTGGACCGCATGGAACATGGCCGTTCTCGATGCTCAGGCTTTCGGCGGCCGCCTATGCGGAACTCCCGGATACCTGCTGCCGCTCGACTGACCACGTGGAATTCCTCTACGAGATGGCTGCCTAGCCGGGCGGAGTTGCGACGAGTTGAAGCTGTGCCCTCGCGAAAGCGCCTTGTCATCCCAAGCAAAGCGAGGGACCTGCTTTTTCGCTGGCAGCATCAATACTCCATACTGCTGCCGGAAACTCAGGTCCCTCGTCTTAATCAACGCTTCAAGGTATGGTATTGGCTACTTCGCCGAACTCACCAAATCGTTCTTCAGCAGATTCACTTCAACCCGCGCGATGCTGCTCTTCTTCCCCATGCTCTCGCCGGCGACCGGAGTGTTGCCCATCCCAACGACATAAATCCGATACACCGGGACGCTGTGCGTGAGCACGAGGTATCGCACAACCGAATCCGCCATTTTCTGGGAACTCGCAATCGCCGCCTGCCCGTGACCCGGCGCGAAGCCGCGTACTTCAATGATGTAGCTGGTCTGATCCTTCAACGGGACAGCCATCTCGTCGAGCGCATCCTTCGCCTGCTTGCTCAGCACGGTCTGCCCGGGACGGAAGCGGATCTCCGTTTGTCCCGTGCCTTTGTACTGATCGAGGTTTCCCACCATCTGTTCCACATTCGTAACGTGGGTCGTGGTCTGAGTCGCAGTCGTCTGCGCTGTCTGAGCTTTGCTCGCGGCGTCGGTCGCGTGCTGGTCGGCCAGATTGGTCTTTTCCGATACGAGTTGAAGACCTTTCTGATTGCGGGCATCGATGTCCTTGATCGTCTGGGTGTTGGTTGTTGTGATTTCGTCCAGTTCGTTCAGACGATCCTTGATGGGCAGCGTCAGCCGCTGCACATACTTCTTGCTGGCAAATGGATGCGTCACCAGATTCGCCAGGTTCGGCTCGTCGCCGTCCCAGAAGTCGACAGCGGTTGGCGCCGGCAGAGGTTCTTTGTCGCTGTTTCCTGCGGTCGGCGCCGGGGCCGATTGACTCGTGGAGGTGGACTGCTGCGCGTATCCCGGCAGCGCAAGGGCTCCGGAAACCAGCAGGGTTATAAAGATATTCTTCATGGCAGAACTCCTCGCTGGCCGACAGGATTTTTGGGGGTTTGCGCCAGCGTGACAGGCTTCTTACGTCAGTCGTAATTGTGCACTGACCCGGTCAAACCTGCAAGCCAAACATCTCGAAAACCACGATTTACCCCGCTCAAACCCCCGTTCAAGGCCGATTTAGGCGCTATAAGCGCCACGGACCAACCGGTCTGCACGTCCTCCGGGCTCGGCTCGAAGCCAACCAGCAAATCAGCCCGCAAATCTCAGACGATCCTTTTACAACTCGCTGACTCACTCGTGACACCCGCGCTCACTCATCCCCCTATTCTCCACTTACGTTGACTTCGAAGTCCCTGCGTCGACCTGCAACGTCATCGCAAAAAAGTCTGGAGTGTACAAAGTTATGGGCAACGAAAAAACGCCTTCTCCCCTTCTCACCTCGGAAACCACTCAACCGGCTGTTCGAGGCCAAGCCCACACTCAGCCCGCCCGCATCACGCCTCGCCGCTCGTTCCTCAAGGGACTCGGAATGGCTGGAGCCACCATCACCGCCGGCGCGCTCATGGCCGGCAAGAGCCGCGCCGACGACGGCAAGCGTGGCGGCAAACTTTCCAAAGGCGACATTGCAATCCTCCGTTTTCTCGCAGCCGCTGAAATCATCGAGTCTGATCTCTGGCGGCAATACGCCGAACTCGGAGGCGTCACCAGCGGAGATCAGAATGCCTACCAGCTCGCTCTCCAACAGTTAGACGGCGATGGCTCGCAGTACATCAGTAGCAACACGCTCGACGAAATCAGCCACTCCCTCTTTCTCAATGCATATCTTGAATCGAAAGGCGCTCCGCCGGTAAATCTCAATAAATTCCGAACTCTGCCCAGCAGCCAGGCGAGTGGCGCAAAGCAGATTGGACGTCTCACCAACCTCACGCAGCTCACCGTCGACACCAGTTTCTACACGCGCTATCGCAGCCGGACGAACCCCGACTTCGGCGCGAATTTCCCGCAGGCGATTAAGCTCGTCGACTTGCCGGCGATTCCGCGAGACAACTCCGACTTCGCCAACGCCGATCACGCGCAGGCGCTCGCTAACACCGCTGCCTTCCACTTCGCTTTCATCGAGCAGGGCGGCAGCAGCCTGTATTCGGCGATGGCCCAGAAGGCACGCGACGCGGAAGTTTTGCGAATCGTCATCAGCATCGGCGGAGACGAGGTCGCTCACTTTCTCGAGTGGGTCGACTTTGCCGGAAACGGTGTGCAGGGTCCCATCGCTCCCTTTACCGATCCCACCAACGGCCTGACCTTTCCCGACTTCAATGCCACCGGCCGCTCGGCGCTGCAGACGAATCTCATCTTCCCGGTGCCGTGCGAATTCATCAGTCCCTCGTTGCCGCACTGCGCGGTGATTCGCCCGACTGAGCCCGACGGGATTGCCGCTGGAGCAGTCAAGGCCTTCACCGACGATGGACTTTTCATCGGACAGCCGGTGGAGTTCTTCGACACCCTGGCTGCTCTAGCCGAAGCCGCCGACGAGGCAAAGCGTGGCTTCTAACGTTTGAGATCGCGTGGAAGCGCCTCGGGGGACGGGGGGCATGCATCTCATCGAGCAGGCGTCGTCGCCGAAAAACAGCGGCTGCGGCGCCTGCACTCCTAACCAGAAACCATACCGGGCAATTTCATAGAAGGAAGGTAAACATCATGTTTGAAGGACTTGTTCCAACCCACGCACATGCTGGTAATTTTCGGTATCGCACTCCTGGTCTTCGGTCCCAAGAAGCTTCCCGAACTAGGCAAAGGCCTCGGCGAAAGTATCCGCGGCTTCAAATCGGCAATGGCGGCAAAAGACGAAGGGAATCCCGCGCGACTCTCGGAAGTGGATACAAAGAAGTGAGAACCGAGAACTGGCAACTGAGAACTGAGAACTGGTCTGCTAAACTCGCATTCGATGCTGACTCATCTCGAATGCACCCGCTGTGGCGAACACTATCCCGCGGACCGTCCGCAATCCGTTTGCCCCAAAGACGGCGGCATTCTCTACGCACGTTACGATCTCGCTACAATCAAGCGCACGTTTTCTTCCGCGCGCCTCGCCGGGCGCGCGCCCACGATGTGGCGCTACGACGCCGTCCTTCCCGCGGCCGATCCCGTTTCTCTTGGCGAAGGATTCACGCCGATGCTTCCGAGTCGCGAATATCCCAACGTCTTCATCAAAGACGAAGGCCTGAATCCCACTGGATCATTCAAGGCCCGCGGCCTCTCCGCCTGCGTCACCATGGCTCGCCACTTCGGCCTGAAGAAACTCGCCATTCCATCGGCTGGAAATGCCGCCGGAGCGCTCGCTGCGTACGCCGCGACTGCGGGCGTCGAAGCCCACATCTTCATGCCGAAAGATGTTCCCATGGCCAACCGCATCGAGTGCGATTATTACGGCGCGCACGTCATGCTCGTCGACGGCCTGATCAGCGACTGCGCAAGAAAAGTTGCGGAACTCAAAGAGAGCGAGTCGTGGAAAAAAGACGGATGGTTCGACGTCAGCACCACAAAAGAGCCCTACCGCGTCGAAGGCAAAAAGACCATGGGATACGAAGTCGCCGAACAACTTGGCTGGCGCATGCCGCAAGGCATCATCTATCCCACGGGTGGAGGCGTCGGCCTGCTCGGCATGTGGAAGGCTTTCGACGAAATGCAAGCTCTGGGCTGGATCGGATCCGAGCGCCCCAAGATGATCACAGTGCAGGCTGCAGGTTGCGCGCCCGTCGTCAAAGCCTGGGATGAGCGTCACTCCACGGTGGAGATGTGGCCAAACGCCGCGACCATCGCCTCAGGCCTGCGCGTGCCCAAACCATACGGCGACTACTTGATCCTCGACATATTAATGAAGAGCAAAGGCACCGCAATCGCCGCCACCGATGAAGAGATTCTCGAAGCCACGCGTCACTGGGCGAAGGTCGAAGGCATCTTCGCCGCGCCGGAAGGCGCCGCGAGCCTGGTCGCTTATCGAAAACTGCGCGCCAGTGGCTTCTTTCAAGCCGAAGATACAGTAGTCCTGTTCAACACCGGCAGCGGCCTGAAGTATCTGGATGTTTTAGACGCGAGCGTTGCAAAGACTTCGCCGGCGAAACCTGCACAAGCAGTGAAGCCCGCGGCAAGACAAATCGGCGGAATCATCGGACCGTACTGAACGGACCCTACTGAGGGCTATCACCTTCACCGCTGGCAACCTCACCAAAGTTTGTCATTCCGAACCGGGCGGAACGCCCGTCGAGGAACCTGCTGTTCTGAGGTGCAAAAGCGACCTCTGCGCTCCGCTGTGGTTAAAATAAAGTCTCCCCATGACCGACCGTCTCTACTACCGCGACTCTTTTCTTTACGACTTTGACGCTGAAGTGCGCGACGTGCCTGAAGGCCCGCGTCCCGCGCTCGTTCTCGACCGCACGGCGTTCTATCCGACGAGTGGCGGACAAGTTTTCGATACCGGCTGGATCACCGCCAACGACGACGCCAAGTTTCGCGTCACCGAAGTTGCCGACACCGAAGACGGCAAGGTCGTTCACTACCTCGAAGCTCCGTCCGGTGATGCGCACAAGAATCTGCAGCCGGGAACGCGCGTCCATGGCGTGATCGACGCCGCACGCCGCCGCGACCACATGCAGCAGCACTCCGGACAGCACGTGCTCTCGGCCGCGTTTATCCAGCTCTTCGACATGCACACGGTTTCGTTCCACATGGCCGACGACTACTGCTCGATCGATCTCGACACGGCGACGCTGACCAAAGAGCAGATCGAATCCGCTGAGCGTCTCGCGAACGAGATAATTCTCGAGAATCGCATCGTCGACGTTCGCTTTGTGAATCGCGAGGAGGCAGGGAAGCTTGGCTTGCGGAAAGTTCCAGTCGCCGATCGCGACGAGCTGCGCATCATCGACATTCGCGACTTCGACCTGAGCGCCTGCGGCGGGACGCACGTCAACCAGACCGGACAGATCGGCTGCGTGCTGCTGCGCAAGGCCGAAAAAGTTCGCCAGGGATGGCGCGTGGAATTTGTAGCCGGACAGCGCGCTGTTGCCATCGCGCGTCGCGACTTCACTGCGCTCACCGATACCGCTGGACTCTTCTCGGCGAATATCTACGACGTTCCGCAGCAGACGCGCAAGTCGCTCGACGAAATCCGCTCTCTGCGCAAGCAACGCGAACAGTCGCAGGAAGAACTGGCCGCTGCCCAAGCCGCGGCGATGCTGGCTGAGACTCCAGAAATCAACGCGCGCAAGCTCGTGGTACGCACGCTCTCCGACCGCGAGTTGAACTTTATGAAGTTACTGGCGCAGAAACTTACTCGGCTTTCGACCAACGCCATCGCTCTGTTGGCGACGACTTCGCCGCAGCCGTCGCTGGTCTTTGCCCAGTCCGCTGGTCAGCCCTTCGACGTGGGCGCTCTGATGAAAGAAACGATGGCAAAGCTGAGCGGCCGCGGAGGCGGCAGCAAAGACATGGCGCAAGGAGGAGTCGCTAGTGGCGAAGGGCTCGAATCTGCGTTAAAGGAAGTCGCTCAACGGCTTGAGACCGAACTGGGAAAAAATCGCTGAGGAGGTACCCCCTCCCCTGTGGTCTATTGGAATCATCGACTTAGCGGAAATCTGTGATTTAATCCTAGAGCCAGAATCGCTTAGGGGCAAAATCTTGAGCCCCAAGGGTTTACGCTCGGCTCACTCCGCATCAGCCTTCTAACTCTATTCATAATCATAGAGGTTCGAAATCCCCAATCAAGGAATTGAAAGAAAAAAAGAAGCGCCGGTTCCCAAAACGGGAACGGCGCTGAGACAAGATGAAATCGAGCCACCCTTAGGCGGGGGTGGATTTGCGGAACCGCTCCCACCAGACCTTGGGGTCGTCGGGCTGGTTGAGCATGCGCGACAGTTCCTGCTTGATCTCGCGCAGGCGGTTGGTGCGCAGTTCGAACGCCGTCTGATCGACCTCCGAAGTATGGCCGTTCTTCCTGACGCTGGCGTTCAGATTACGCAGGTCGATGATTTCCTGGCGAAGGCTGGAGAGATGTTCCGAAATGTAAGGCATCTCCTCCATCATACCCTGTATTTGGAGATTTCCCGCTTATTCTTTAGGGCTGCAGGGGCCCGACTTTGGGACGTGCCCGGGCGCGGGAAACTGCCGAAAGTCTCTACGTCTCTCACAAAAAACGCGCGAGAAATTGGGCATCCGCTCTTGTTCGTCTCACCGGTCGCCAACAAGTCGAGTACGGCGTCACAGCCTGAAATGCAGACTAACGAGCAAGCAGACGATTAGCAGAGCGATCGTGGCGCTCAATCCGGAAACTGCAAGTGTTGGCACCCAAAAAAACACCACTCGCAAGGCCTTGTTTCCGAGGCGGCTCGCGGAGAAAAAAAGCCCGAAGGCCAGGAACGCGACAATCCAAAATACTGGGGAAGAGGGGCTACCGAGAAAACTGCCTATCACGCCAGCCAGACCAGTTGCCTTTGTCCTGCTAAACATCGGCCAAGCATTAACGCACCAGGCGATGATGATCGCTGCTACAGCGCTGAGAGCAGCTTTGGTGGAATTCATCGTGTTCGCCCTGCGCACATTGTAGCGCCAAGCGAGGTTTCTGGATCATCCGGAGGCACCTTTGGAACCTTGGTAGGGAAGATTCGGGAGCAGACAAAACTCTCCCGGCGTTGCCCGCCTACTTTGCCGCCGGGTGATGGTCGTAGCTGATGACGCGGGTTACCTTCCATGCGCCGTCCTTGTACTGCCACAGGTGAACAAATTGGCCCTCGCCGACTCCTTCCGTATCCTCGTGGCCGGGATGGTGAAAGCGGTGTACGCCCATCTCGACGAAACCATAGCCCTTCATGTGGTAGACCTTCAGCGTTCCCGGGACGAGTTCGCGGGTGACCTTGCCGCAGATGTTTTTCTTGACGCTGTCGGTCAAGGCCGCCCTGCCCAACGTGACGCCGCCCTGGTCGTGATAGAACTCCACGTTCTCGTCGATGAATGACGCGAACTTCTCGAGATCGCAATGGTTGTAGCTATCGAATAAGGCAGCATCCAAGGCAGCGCCAACGCGGTCGAGTTCTTCCTGGTTTTGAATCTTGTCGAGCGGAAGGATGGTTTGTGGAGGCGCGTTTTGCGCGGCGACGTTGCAGAGCAAAGCGAGTGGAACTGCCAGGAACAACAGAATCGTAGACAGAGACACACGACGTTTCATGCGGGGATCTCGCTTTCGGAGGAATGGTGCTAACGGGAGTACGGAAGGGAAAAGGTAAATGTTCCGTACTGCGCGTTCTCCGCTTCCAGCGCCGCGTTAATATCGCGGTCGAGAGAGGTCGATTTCATGGGGATCGCCCGCCGCTTCATTACGAAAGTAAATTGATGAGGCGAAGCCCCGCCCCTACGATCACAACAGAGCGTGTCGCGGCCGATTGTCGACTCAGCACAATGGCCCGGCAGGGAGATGGTCATGCAAGTTCGGCGGTTGCACCTCTGCGCTGTGCTAATCCTTATTATGTCGGCTTCGTGTTGGGCACAGGTGCAGCAGAAATCTGCCATCAAGATCGGATTTTCCCTAGAGAACACGAAGGGCGAGCGCTGGCAAACGGACATCGACGAATTTCAACAGCGCGCCCGGCAGCTTGGAGCACAAACCATCACGCGATCCGCCGACGGCGACGACAACCTGCAGTTCAAGCAGGTCGAAGAGCTGCTGGCCTCGGGCATCAACGTCCTCGTGCTCTTGCCTCACGATTTCGAGAAGGCCAGCCGCATTGTAGAAGCGGCACATGCCAAACACGTCCCAGTCATCAGCTACGACCGGCTCATCGACAATCCGCGGCTGGATCTCTATATCGGATTCGATCTGTATGCGGTGGGCGTGCTGCAAGCGCAGTGTTTGACGGATCACGCGCCCAAAGGGAATTACATTCTGATGGGCGGTTCGCCGCTCGATCCAAATTCCAAAGTCGTTCGCGCCGGCCAGATGAAAGTGCTGCAGCCGCTGATCGATCGGGGCGACATCAAGATTCTTGCCGACATCTGGATCCCTGAGTGGAGTCCGACTCAGGCCTACATTCTGGTCACACAGGCGCTGCGCGATCTGAAATCGCCGCTGACGGCAATTCTGGCATCGAATGATGGGACCGCGGGCGGAGCCATTCAGGCGCTCGAAGACAACCATCTTTCCGGACAGGTGTTGGTGACCGGACAGGACGCCGACCTTGCCGCCGTGGCGCGCCTCTACGAAGGCACGCAGCTCATGACCGTTTACAAACCGATCGTCGGCGAGGCGCGTGCAGCGGCAGAAGCCGCGGTCAACCTGGCGACGCACGGCAAAGTGGAAACCGAAACTACCGTTCCGAATGGCGCGCACACAACCAAGGCGATCCTGCTGACCCCGATCTCTGTCACGCGGCTCAACGCGAGGGATACGGTGTTCAAGGACGGTTTCCAGCGGATCGAAACCGTAAAGCAGTCGTTGCCCAAAGAAAAATGGGCGGAACTGGAGCGGTAGATCGTTCTGCACCTGCAAGACAAGAATGACATTCACGGGATTTCTGACCGCGATTCAGCTCCCGTCCGGATGGGTGGAGAAAACCGAATACAACGAAGCGACCGGCACCATCCGCATCTTCGACCGGTCGAAGACCTGCACCTGCACGCTGGTTGACGAAAAGTTCACTCCGTCGGACCAGTGCGAATGTATCTTGGGCTGGCAGAAAGAAACGTACTCGAGAATCCTGGGCAAACCGGTCGACGCAGTATTGGAAGAGTCGATTCTGCGCGGAAGTACGCGCTGCGTGTTCCGAATCCAGGTCGTCTAGAGGACTTCGGTGGGCGTGCTGTGAACGGGTCGTTCTTCTCTTGCTTTACGGCATGTACATCCACAAATCGTTCAGATTTCCAGTCACTCCTCCGGAGAGTTGCCAGCCGCCGATGAGCCATAGGTTTCCGTGGGCATCGACCCAGCCGCTGGCGGCGATGCGCCCATCCGGAATGTTTCCTGGAGCCAGCGTTCCTTCAGTGCCGTAGGTTGAACTCTGGTTCACGCTGCTCGATCCGCTAACCCACATCCATTGCCCGCTGCTGTATTTCCAAAGATCGTTGAGCTCACCGACACTCGACGTCGCACCATATCCATTTCCGCCAAAGAGCCACGCGTTTCCGGAGGCATCCGTCCAGGCGACGCCCATTTGTCGAGCGCCCGGAGTGTTATTTGCCGCTGCCGTACCTTGCGTCCCGTAGACGCCCGTGCGGTTCACAACGTTCGAGCCTTCCATCCAGGTCCATTGCCCGGAACTGTATTTCCACAGGTCGTTGAGAGCCCCATTCGTTCCGTTGACGTCGTATCCATCTCCTCCGAACAGCCACAGATCGCCCGACGAATCGACCCAGCTATTGGCGTACATGCGCGCGCCCGGCACATTCGAGGCCGACGCGACTCCCTGCGTCCCGTAAATTCCTTTTTGCCCTTGCACCTTGGGCCCACTCATCCACGTCCACTGCCCCCCGCTGAATTCCCACAGATCGCCGAGAATGCCGGCCGTTGAAGTCGACTCGTCGTACCCTAATCCTCCAAACAGCCATACGTTGCCCGAGGAATCCTTCGAGAGCGTGGCAGCGTTTCGCGCGCCCGGGATATTGTTCGCGCCAGCAACACCAATCGTTCCGTAGTCGCCGTGCTGCTTGGCGACGGCCGATCCGCCCACCCATGTCCACTGGCCCGCGCTGTACTTCCATAGATCGTTCATCTGTGCTTCGGTTCCGACCGAGTCGAAACCATTTCCTCCGAACAGCCAGAAATTGCCGGAGGCATCGGTCCAGCTGACCGCTTGGGACCGTGCGCCCGGAATTCCGTTCGCACTCGCGACCCCGAGCGATCCATAATTTCCGCTCTGTCCGGCGAGAGTGGAGCCGCCCTGCCAGGTCCATTGAGCTGAGCTGAACTCCCAGAGATCGTTCAACGGCATCACAGTTCCATTGGAGTCGCGTCCGTATCCGCCAAAGAGCCAGAGATTTCCCGAGCCATCCATCCACGTTGCCGGAGTCTGCCTCCCGCCGGGCGCGTTCGCCGATCCAGCTACTCCCAGCGTTCCATAGGTGCCGTTCGGGTTGACGCTCTGCGATCCGGCCATCCACGCCCACTCGTTGTGCCCGCATTCGACGTTGACGTTGGTTACGTTTCCGGTGGCAGTCCCGTTGCCGTTAGCCACGGTGCATTGTTGCGCCGGGCTGGCAGGCTGCGTCATGACGGTCACAAGGTAGGTACCGCCGCCCGTGATCGTAGTTGCAAAGTGAAACGTCCCATTTGAGGTCACCGAGAGATTGTCCGCGCCATTGTTCTGGAGAACGACTCCACCGCTTCCGGCAGCGAGATCTACCAGCGTGCCAGAGATCGTGAATTGAGAAGGAGGCGGAGTGTGATTGCCGTTTGGCGAAGCGCAGCCCACGAGAAAAAGAGGAAGAAGGAAAAGGGCAGGGAACAAAGCTTTCATTTCACCAACCTCACCAAGAAGACATCGTGCGATTCCGACGCACACTCTAACCGGAAATTAGAACACTCTTATGCAGACATTTCGGCTTACCGAGGTAACCGCCCGGCTAGGCACAGGAAGTACGGGGGATCGAGGACAGACCGGAGCATACGAGCTTATCGGTCCTGGAGATGCCGAACCGAAAGGGGCGGTGCCTTGCCCAGAAATATTTTTTGCGGCAGCCCTAAACCGCACCTTTTGAATCCCTGAGTCGCCTGCCGGTCTCAAACACACCTAGATGGTTGACTCGTGAAGGACGAAGCATTGCGAACCGTAGTGGCAGTCGGTCTGCTTCGCGGATAGGAGGAAGCCACAAGGCACCTCGATGAAACGCAAGGTTACCCTTAGTTTGAAACCACCGATCAACATGTCCCTCGGTCAGGAGGAAAACTTTGTTTAAAGCTAAAGGCGTCGACAGCACGGGGAGCCTCGATTGGTTGGAGATGCTCCCGGCAGGAGCTTCAAGGAACGAAGCGATCACCAGCGTGCCACGCGTTGTTGAAGGGCAGCATCAAGTAGAAGGAATGCTTTGCTCGGTTTCGCGCCGCTCTCTTTCCTTGCTGCCGGGACTGCTGTAGGTGCGAGCACGTTTCTGGGAAGAATGGCTGGAGTGGTAAATCGCGCGGGCGTAGACGACCCCGCTCTAAAGGAATCCGACATCAGTACGAATGGCATCACCTTGCATGTCTCGGAGCTAGGGAACGGCCCTGCCGTTCTTTTTTGCCATGGCTTTCCGGACACTTCCTATACCTGGCGTCGACAAATCAAAGCACTTGCTTCGGCCGGGTACCGCGCGATAGCTCTAGATATGCGTGGCTACGGGCGCAGTTCGGCTCCGGCGGACCCAACCTTGTACACGCCGTTGTATACGGCTGGCGATCTGATCGGGTTGCTCGATGCGCTGAATATCCCGAGCGCTGTCATCGTGGGTCATGACTGGGGCGCAACCCATGCGTGGAATGCTGCGCTGATGCGTCCCGATCGACTTAAAGCGGTCTTTTGCCTGAGCGTGCCTTACGTTCCACGTGTTAGCGAGCCGCATGATGTGGCCGCTATAGGTCTTCGCGTCGCCTTCTTTGCAGATCCCTGGGGTAACCTCTTTGAAGTGATCCAGCCGCTTAGCAATTAGTTCTGATCTCTGGGGAAATGCGGGGACTATCCCCCCAGGTCTCCCAGAGGTCGTTCCTGGGATCGGTACTGTTGCCATACGGCTATATTTAGTGGAACGCCAGACTGCCATCGGACCAATACGGCACTTCGATTGGCACCACCCGCAGCGGCGGCAGCTCTTTGTTCAGTGGACTATCCGGTTTGTCAGGGTCCGGGAACCACATAGATGTCGAAGAAATGGGTGAGTTCGGATCATTGGCGTTCAATTCAGCAGGATCTTTCATCGGCAAGAAGAACATCACGTGGCATAAATTGTGTGAATTGCCCAAATGGGTAAGGTATGCATCCTTGGACATCATATAGCTCATTGCCCCCGGCTCCACCGGCGGAATCTCCTTCTTCGCATACGCCTCTTGAATGCCCGCGATGCGCTCTTTTACGGAGGTCACTCCACCGAGCGTCATTTCCGTCAGCTTACGAAAAATCGGCAGGATCGACCGCACCGCCGCTGGATTGAGGCAGATCGCCCCTCTCTGCTTCGGACTCCAGACGTCATAAAAGTCAATGCTGGCCGTCCATGACGGCCCCGCCATGCACACAAAACCGTTTGTACCTTTGACCGCTGGTTCCCAACCTTTGGGCGTCAGCACCAAAACAGACGCATCCTTTGAAATGCCCTCCGGAGCGGCGCTTCGCGCGAGCGCGATTGCCGCATTCCGGTCCATTAAATACTGCGAAAGTGGCAGCATCTTCGGATAGGGCCTCTCTGCATCCTGTGCCCGCGTGCTCACAGTCATGCTCAGCAAACTCACGAGGGCAAGCGCTCCCACTGCCACTCTGCCTGCAATCTTTTCGATCTTTGCAAATCGCATCATGCTCGTTTTCGTTTCCTTTCTGCCGAAGATGTGTCCGCAACTGCTCAAGGCTCGATGCTAGCTTGCTTGGCGCGGAGGATTGCCCTGTAGGTTTCCATCGCCCCCGAGCACCCCCCGGAGCCCGGGCTGAAGATATTGAAAGCCGGATCGCTTGGCTGCGGACTCTCCTGCTGCTGAGACGCAGGGCAACCGAAGGACCAAACTCATACCCTTTCATTTGCAGTGGCTTAGGGCGGCGTTGATCTGCCGAAATTATGGGTTTCTGGATAAGTCCCGGTAAGTCGGCTAGCCTGGAGATGAAATCCTAGATGCTTGCGCGTTTCTCGATACTGATCCGACGGACGAAGCGACCGGCTTGCCCGAGACTCTGGCGAGAACCGTAGTAGTTTCGGCTACAGGCTATTCCAATCGAGCACCTGCGGCCCAATTCGCCCAGTAAATCTGCACCACGCTGGTGTCGCGCATCATACCAACGCGGCCATCGGCGGTCATGCTGGGGAGCCCCTCCAACCCGTCGCGGTTGACGGTCAGTCCATCGAATTTTGCCGTCTGCTTCCACTTTCCATCCGCAATCGTCAACTGATACATTCCCGGTTCTCTTCCAGACTCGGGATCTCTCATGGCAAAGTAAACAGACCTGCTGTCGTTGGCCCAGACCCAGTACTGCCACGGAGCTTTAAATATTTTCAGATCCTTCCAAGTGCCGGACGCGGTCGTGTAAAGCACCATGCGCGACGGATTCTGGGCGATTGCAACCATGTATTTTCCATCCGGCGACCAGGAGGGCACGTAAAAGGCCTCCGCGCCTGGCATAATAGAAAGCCAGTTGTCTGATCCAAGGACACGTCGAAGTAATGGCATTCGAAATACACCGAGGCTTGCCGCTGTGGACCGCGAAGAGTCACGTTGACCTCGACGGTGAAGCCAGAAAGATCAACGGACGCTGGTTGTTTACGCACGTCAGCTCATCCGTCGTTCCAGTTCCGGTTCCGTGAAGGAAAACACCCGATGCTCGCGCTCGTCAAAGGCGCAGCGAGGGCATCGGGAATCCAACTGGCGTCGCTGGTTCGGTGAATCTCGGGTGGCCCATCCTTGCGATTTTTGCAAGGGTGGGCAATAGCAAACTTGAACTTTGGGCTCTTTTTGCTGAGAAAGGAACAGGTCAAAACCCAAATGGGGAGAGCGTCCGCCATCCCACCCTTGCAAAGAATGCAAGGATGGCCCTCCCCTGGTTTCGTTATGAGGATGGAGAAAATAAATTCTACGAAGCGCGAGCTACTCGCCCATCAAAATCATTGGCGAAGGTGGCCTCACGCACCGCAACCACCACAACATTTGAGGTAAGCCTGAATTCGGGACGCCCTCATCAAATCAGAATCCATCTGGCATCCATCGGCCATCCCCTGGTAGGCGATCCTCTGTACGGATTAACCGGCCAGCCTCTTGAACATCTCCCCGGCCTTCCCGGCGATGGAGGATATTTCCTGCACGCCCGCTTCCTAAACTTCCACCACCCCATCACCGGCGAACCAATCCATCTTGAGGCAGCCTTGCCGTCTGGATTCTCATTGCATCAGTAGGTTCACGGCGGACAGAAATTCGTTGACCGACGATGTGACCCCAAGTGTGGTCATGCAACGGACGTTGTAATGCTCGCCCACCAACGGCATGCAGTATGTCCTGGCTGAATTGGGGTGAGTTCCGTCTGTCCCTGTATTTGTCTCGTCGCAATTACGAATCGGCTACAATTCAGTTTCGCCAAAGCAGGAAAGTTGGAAGCTGTCGAGTACTTGCGACGGTGGGCCATGCCCATTAATGCCGACAAACCGCACTTGTGGAAGGCTGATACCCGCGCCTCGGTTGACCAGTTTAATCAGTGGTTCATGAAATTCGCACCGAAAGCCTACCGCGAGACACGCAAGAAAACGGTGGAGAGCGTCGAGCATGGGCTTCTCCAAACGAAAGACTTGACCCTGATAACGCGCGAGATAATCAAGGCAAACCCTGGCATATTGCCTACGCTTCGCATGTCCACCTGTCCGCCTCTGGCCCGCGACAGGCTTATTGGCCTTGCGGATTCGAGCAAGAATTTTGTCGGTACGCTTGAGGCCGGAAAACTACCGCCGCATCTCGCGCCGGACCTGCTGGACCAGCACCTTAAGAGCATTACAAAGATTCTGTCGCAGATGCTTGACGTGGACATCTTTCCTTGGTTGGAAGAAAAGCGCCGACCGACTGAGGAAGAACGCTACCGCTCGTCGACCATCGTTGCAGACCGGCTTTGCGGAGCGGTGGCAGAGCCAATCGTGCGCAACGCTCAGGAGAAACGTCAGCTAGTATTAATTCAGCAATACCTCGAAGCAAGGGGCTATAAATTGAAGGCTCACCCTGCTGCCATGCCGATTCTGCAAATGGAGCCCGGAACGTTTTCTTTTCGCATGAACGTGCTGGTAAAGCCTTCTAAAGCCGAGGCAAAGGTGGTCAAAATCCCTGTTGATGCAGTCATCCAGCCGAAAAAGGTAAAGCTGCCGCACCTTCCGATACTCATTGAAGCGAAATCCGCAGGCGACTTTACCAACGTGAACAAGCGCCGCAAGGAAGAGGCCACAAAAATCAACCAGCTCAAGGCTACCTTCGGGAAACAAGTGGTCTTTGTGCTATTTCTCTGCGGATATTTTGACGCAGCGTATCTCGGCTACGAAGCCGCCGAAGGCATAGACTGGATATGGGAACACCGCACCAAAGACCTTGACCAGCTTGGAATCTGAGGATGTATGGGAAGCACCGCGTCACATAGCATCGAAAGCCGCCGCCAAGAACACCAGACTCACCTTGACACACTCAAGACGGCAGCGGAGCGCAACAAGTGGGGACAGTTCGCCACGCCGACCGAATTGGCGCTCAGTATAGCTCGGTATGTGCGCGACGTTGCCGGACTCGGGACTATCCGATTTCTTGATCCGGCCATCGGCACTGGCTCTTTCTACTCCGCCCTTAGAGAGACCTTCCCCTCTGACAGCATCGAAACGGCGACCGGGATAGAGCTTGATTCAGCTTTCGCTCAGGCGGCGGAAGACTTGTGGAGTAAGAGCGGCCTTAATATCGTGCGAGGGGATTTTACCAAGCAACAGCCGCAGAGCCGCTATAACCTTGTCCTCACGAACCCCCCTTACGTGCGGCATCATCACTTGTCCGCAGACGAAAAGAGCAGGCTCAAGGCGCGTCTTGCGCCATTTCTTTCTCCCGAGATTAGCGGGCTTGCCGGTCTGTACTGCTATTTCCTCTTGTTGTCGCATGACTGGATGGAAGACCAAGGGCTTGCTGTGTGGCTAATCCCTTCGGAATTTATGGACGTGAACTACGGCTCCGCGCTTCGCCGATATCTCACCGAGCGAGTCACCCTTCTGCATATCCACCGCTTTTGCCCCACGGACGTGCAGTTTACGGATGCCTTAGTATCTTCCGCGATTGTCGTATTCAGGAAGGCACCGCCACCGCCAGGACACAGCGCCCGGTTTTCCTTTGCAGGCTCGATTGAGAACCCGCAGAGCGAGGCACAGATTTCACTAGAGACGCTCCGCCATTCCCGGAAGTGGACGCAGTTCCCGGCGAGGACGAGCATTGATAAAACCGACGAGTTGAGGCTTGGCGACATTTTTGCCATCAAGCGGGGACTTGCAACCGGCTCCAACGATTTCTTCATTATTGGCCGCGAGCGTGCCGCCGAGTGGAAAATCCCGCAGCAGTTTCTCAAGCCCATACTTCCCGGCCCCCGGCATGTGACAGCGGATATTGTTGAGGCGAACCCTGACGGCTCCCCGGCTGTGTCTCCCCAACTCTTTTTACTTGATTGCACTGAACCCGAGCAGAGAATCAAAAACCGTTGGCCGCGTTTTTTTGAATACTTGCAAAAAGGCCGTAACGAGGAGATTGCAGGCTCCTACCTTGCCAGCCATCGCGCACCGTGGTACTCGCAGGAACAACGACCCCCGGCACCGTTTCTTTGCACCTATATGGGACGCTCGCGCAACGGCAAGCATCCTTTCCGCTTTATCTGGAATCGTTCGCAGGCGACGGCGCATAATGTTTACCTTATGCTTTATCCGAAAGGCCCGCTGCAAGCGGCGCTACAGAAGCACCCGGAGCTTGAGGAGCAGGTATTCAATACCTTGCAGAGAATTACGCCAGCAGAATTGATTTCAGAGGGCAGGGTATACGGCGGAGGACTTCATAAGGTGGAGCCGAAGGAGCTTGCCCAGATACCGGCGCGAGCCTTGTTGGGAGCCCTTGATACCCACGTCCGCATCGAGCGGCAAGAAAACCTTTTTGCCTAGTACCGCGCGCATCAGACAAGAAAACCCGACAGACGGGACGTTCACCGATTTCCATTCGTCGAAACACTTAGAGGAACCTGGGGACAGAGGAACCTGGGGACATCCATGATAAGTAAAAGTCAAGAGGAGACGGAGGTCTCCCAGCACTTAGAGGATTGGGGTCTCGAAGCGAAGGTGGTGCGGTTGAGTTAGCGAACAGCCAGCGATCGTTTAGAGCGGCCAAAGCAGCAGCTTGGCCAGACATCCATTTGCGGGAAACGGGCGCGAGCCCGGTCCACGAAGTATGAGTTAGGGTTGTCCGGCCGGCCTCGATACAGACGGTAAGGAGCATCGGGAGTCGAGACTCCTCTGCCCAGTCCCCGAGTTGGCGAGGAACGGCCGGTCGATCGCCGCTGAGTTCAAAGTTTTTCCTTCTCAGGCAGCTTTTTGGGTTGGCTCTTCCAAAGGCACGCGCAGTTGGAAGGGCTGACGGCTTTTGTGACGGCCAGCAGATAGGTGACGAGTTTGCGCGCCACGGCCAGAGTGGCGCGGTTGCGATGCCCACGCTCTAGCTCGCGGGCATGCAGCGCCGCCAGTTGCGGATTCCATCGCGGGGCCAGCTTGGCGGCCTCGATAAGCGTGGTTTGCAGCCAGTGGTTGCGCTGTTTCGAGATAGGACCGCGTTTCTGCTTGCCCGCCGAGGACTTCAAGGCGGCGGTCAGTCCGCAGTAACTCATGGCATCGGAGCAGGAGGGAAAACGCTGGGGATCGCCGACCTCCAAGGCCCAGGTGAGAGCGGTAATTTCTCCGACCGCTGGAATCGTCATCAACCGTTCCACGCGTTCGGCCAGTTCGGGATCGGCGAGTAACTCGCGGACCAACCGCTTCTGCGTGTTCTCGAACATCTCCAGAGCGCCCCGGCTCAAACGCAGCAGATCGATCACCGATTCCGGCACTTCTTCGAGTTCTTCCAGCAGACTGGCGAAGTATTTCTTGCGGTGCAGCTTCTCCTTCAATAGAGAGCGCCGGCTTCATCAGAAGACCAGCCATCTTGTTCTTCATGCGTACCGCTTCGCTCACCACCAGGCTGCGATAGCGCAGCAGGCGGCGAAGTTCGCGAATCCGTGGCGGAGCCACATAGCAGGCCGGTAACAGATTGCAGCGCACCAGGTCGGCGATGGTGCGCGCGTCGATGGTGTCGCTCTTCTTCTTGCCCGCGCTGATGGCTTTCATTTTGGCCGGATGCGCCATCTCCAATTGCTCGCCGTAGGGTTTCAGCGTGTCGTAGATCCAAGCGCTGAACAGGGTCGCTTCCATCGCTCCGCGCCAGGGTTGCGGACGGCGGAGGCCCATCGCCGCAAAACCTCGCGTTGCGCCAGCACGCTGCCTTCTTCCACGATCTCGCCCGCAGCGGTCTTGACACAGAAACTGATGGCTTTTTTGTGAACGTCGAATCCGATATAGTGAAGATTGTTCATAGGGTTCTCCGAGTGAGCTTTCTGAGCCGGCGCTTTCTTCGTCGGTCTCAGCATCGTAGCCGCTTCGAGAACCCTTCTTCATTTCACTTATGCATTCATACAGACGGGAC